>NZ_CP107881.1 GCF_036013725.1 Kribbella sp. NBC_00482
TGTGAATGTCCGGCGGCGTCCTACTCTCCCACGACCTCCCGGTCGCAGTACCATCGGCGCTGGCGGGCTTAACTTCCAGGTTCGGAATGGAGACTGGGTGTTTCCCCGACGCTATGGCCACCGAAACTCTATAGAAATATCAATCAAACCGGACTGCTAGCCACAAACCCTCTCGGGTTTGGTTGCTGGGGTTTGACCGTATTCCGGGAACCGTACAGTGAACGCGAACATCGTTACTTGTAGCGCAGGCTTGCGACCGGCAATGGTCGTTGAGTACCCAACCCCTAGGGGTGGGTGTGTGTGACAAGCCCTCGGCCTATTAGTACCAGTCAGCTCCACACCTTGCGGCGCTTCCACCTCTGGCCTATCAACCCAGTGGTCTACTGGGGGCCTTACCCGGTTAACCCGGTGGGAGACCTCATCTTGAAGCGTGCTTCCCGCTTAGATGCTTTCAGCGGTTATCACTCCCGAACGTAGCCAACCAGCCGTGCTCCTGGCGGAACAACTGGCACACCAGAGGTTCGTCCACCCCGGTCCTCTCGTACTAGGGGCAGCCCTTCTCAAGTCTCCTGCGCGCGCAGCGGATAGGGACCGAACTGTCTCACGACGTTCTAAACCCAGCTCGCGTGCCGCTTTAATGGGCGAACAGCCCAACCCTTGGGACCTACTCCAGCCCCAGGATGCGACGAGCCGACATCGAGGTGCCAAACCATCCCGTCGATATGGACTCTTGGGGAAGATCAGCCTGTTATCCCCGGGGTACCTTTTATCCGTTGAGCGACGGTGCTCCCACATGCCACCGCCGGATCACTAGTTCCGACTTTCGTCCCTGCTCGACATGTCTGTCTCACAGTCAAGCTCCCTTGTGCACTTACACTCGACACCTGATTGCCAACCAGGCTGAGGGAACCTTTGAGCGCCTCCGTTACCTTTTAGGAGGCGACCGCCCCAGTCAAACTACCCACCAGGCACTGTCCCTGATCCGGATAACGGACCAAAGTTAGACAGCCAGAACAATCAGAGTGGTATTTCAACGATGACTCCACCCGAACTGGCGTCCGAGCTTCACAGTCTCCCACCTATCCTACACAAATTGTACCGACCACCAATACCAAGTTGTAGTAAAGGTCCCGGGGTCTTTCCGTCCTGCTGCGCGTAACGAGCATCTTTACTCGTAATGCAATTTCGCCGAGTCCATGGTTGAGACAGCGCCCAAGTCGTTACGCCATTCGTGCAGGTCGGAACTTACCCGACAAGGAATTTCGCTACCTTAGGATGGTTATAGTTACCACCGCCGTTTACTGGCGCTTAAGTTCAAAGCTTCGCCGGCCGAAACCGGCTAACCTGTCCCCTTAACGTTCCAGCACCGGGCAGGCGTCAGTCCGTATACATCGAATTACTTCTTCGCACGGACCTGTGTTTTTAGTAAACAGTCGCTTGGGCCTGGTCTCTGCGACCATCACCGCTTCCACCAGCAAGTGGTGTAACGGATCAGGTCCCCCTTCTCCCGAAGTTACGGGGGCATTTTGCCGAGTTCCTTAACCATGGTTCACTCGATCGCCTTGGTATTCTCTACCTGATCACCTGTGTCGGTTTGGGGTACGGGCGGCTCTAACACTCACTGCGAAGTTTTTCTCGGCAGCATGGGATCATCCACTTCCCCTGAACGGGTCCGCCTCGGCTCTCAGGCTATGTGAGACACGGATTTGCCTATGTCTCGCCCTACCACCTTGCCCGCGGATCAGCTTGCGCCTACCATCGCCGCGGTTGGACTACCCTCCTGCGTCACTCCTCAATGCACCTACTACCACCTCGGGTCAAAACATCCACACCTCAACCCGAAGGTCTCAGTACTTCTGTTTCTTAGCATCAGCGGGTTCGGTCGGGTCGTGTTAATGCCGGTACGGGAATATCAACCCGTTGTCCATCGACTACGCCTGTCGGCCTCGCCTTAGGTCCCGACTTACCCAGGGCAGATTAGCTTGACCCTGGAACCCTTGATCATCCGGCGGACGGGTTTCTCACCCGTCATTCGCTACTCATGCCTGCATTCTCACTCGTGCAGCATCCACAACTCCATCACTAGGCTGCTTCACACGCTGCACGACGCTCCCCTACCCATCCACACACCTGGACCAGAATCAAGTTCTGGCCGAGTAATAATATGAATGCCACAGCTTCGGCGGATTGCTTGAGCCCCGCTACATTGTCGGCGCGGAATCACTTGACCAGTGAGCTATTACGCACTCTTTCAAGGGTGGCTGCTTCTAAGCCAACCTCCTGGTTGTCTGGGCAACTCCACATCCTTTTCCACTTAGCAATCGCTTAGGGGCCTTAGCTGGTGATCTGGGCTGTTTCCCTCTCGACTACGGAGCTTATCCCCCGCAGTCTCACTGCCGCGCTCTCACTTACCGGCATTCGGAGTTTGGCTGATTTCGGTAAGCCGGTAAGCCCCCTAGACCATCCAGTGCTCTACCTCCGGTAAGAAACACGCGACGCTGCACCTATATGCATTTCGGGGAGAACCAGCTATCACGGAGTTTGATTGGCCTTTCACCCCTATCCACAGGTCATCCCCCAGGTTTTCAACCCTGGTGGGTTCGGTCCTCCACGCGGTCTTACCCGCGCTTCAACCTGCCCATGGATAGATCACTCCGCTTCGGGTCTAGAGCATGCGACTAAAGCGCCCTATTCAGACTCGCTTTCGCTACGGCTACCCCACACGGGTTAACCTCGCCACACACCACTAACTCGCAGGCTCATTCTTCAAAAGGCACGCCGTCACACATTCACAAGGAACATGCTCCGACGGATTGTAGGCAATCGGTTTCAGGTACTATTTCACTCCCCTCCCGGGGTACTTTTCATCTTTCCCTCACGGTACTAGTCCGCTATCGGTCACCAAGAAGTATTTAGGCTTAGCGGGTGGTCCCGCCAGATTCACACGGGATTTCAAGAGTCCCGTGCTACTTGGGAAAACACTCAAGAGTCACTGTCTTACGCCTACAGGGCTATAACCCACTACGGCTCAACATTCCAGAAGATTCGACTTCAACAGTGATTTATAACTCTTCGGTCTCACGGCATTAAGACCCGAATGCTCCCACAACCCCACATGCGCAACGCACGCCGGCTATCACACGCACATGGTTTAGCCTCATCCGCTTTCGCTCGCCACTACTCACGGAATCACTATTGTTTTCTCTTCCTGCGGGTACTGAGATGTTTCACTTCCCCGCGTTCCCTCCAGAACCCTATGTGTTCAGGCACTGGTAACTGGCTTTAGAATGCCAGCTGGGTTTCCCCATTCGGACACCCCCGGATCACAGCTCGGTTGCCAACTCCCCGGGGCTTATCGCAGGCTCCAACGTCCTTCATCGGCTCTTGGTGCCTAGACATCCACCGATTGCCCTTAGTAGCTTGTCACAAAATCAACAAAACATGCCGAAATCGCAAATACACTACAAAAGATGCTCGCGTCCACTATACAGTTCTCAAAATACGGGCAGGAACACCAGCCCCACAACCATCACCTATCGGTCCTCGAGTATCCAGCCCAGGGAAACAACCCACCCAGTCCAGAACACCCACACCAACGGTTTGATGAGAGCCGGCCCCAGCCACCAAACACACACGATCCGCAAAGATCCATGCATCCGTGACCCAGAAGAAACAGCCCCAACCCCCGAACCCTCAGGTTCGTTGGCCAGGCCCGATTCCTCAGGACCCAACAGCGCGCCTCGGTGCTCCACCCAGCCATCTCCGCGTTCCACGCCCACACCCCCGAAAGAGTGTCAGCAGTACTAACTTCCATGACTTCGCTTCGCACCTAATGGTCAATGTTCCACATTCCGAAGCACCATCACCTCGAGACGAACGCTCAAGCAGTGATGAATAGGCACCGGACTCTAAGAGCCGGCGCCGAATGCTCCTTAGAAAGGAGGTGATCCAGCCGCACCTTCCGGTACGGCTACCTTGTTACGACTTCGTCCTAATCGCCAGCCCCACCTTCGACGGCTCCCTCCACAAGGGTTAGGCCACCGGCTTCGGGTGTTGCCGACTTTCATGACGTGACGGGCGGTGTGTACAAGGCCCGGGAACGTATTCACCGCAGCGTTGCTGATCTGCGATTACTAGCGACTCCGACTTCATGGGGTCGAGTTGCAGACCCCAATCCGAACTGAGACCGGCTTTTTGGGATTCGCTCCACCTTGCGGTATCGCAGCCCTTTGTACCGGCCATTGTAGCATGCGTGAAGCCCTGGACATAAGGGGCATGATGACTTGACGTCATCCCCACCTTCCTCCGAGTTGACCCCGGCAGTCTCCTATGAGTCCCCACCACCCCGAAGGGCGTGCTGGCAACATAGGACGAGGGTTGCGCTCGTTGCGGGACTTAACCCAACATCTCACGACACGAGCTGACGACAGCCATGCACCACCTGTATAGGACCCTTACGGACCCCCCATCTCTGGAGGATTTCCCTATATGTCAAACCCAGGTAAGGTTCTTCGCGTTGCATCGAATTAATCCGCATGCTCCGCCGCTTGTGCGGGCCCCCGTCAATTCCTTTGAGTTTTAGCCTTGCGGCCGTACTCCCCAGGCGGGGCGCTTAATGCGTTAGCTGCGGCACGGAGGACGTGGAATGTCCCCCACACCTAGCGCCCAACGTTTACGGCGTGGACTACCAGGGTATCTAATCCTGTTCGCTACCCACGCTTTCGCTCCTCAGCGTCAGGTAAGGCCCAGAGAGCCGCCTTCGCCACCGGTGTTCTTCCTGATATCTGCGCATTCCACCGCTACACCAGGAGTTCCGCTCTCCCCTGCCTACCTCTAGTCTGCCCGTATCGGAAGCAGGCTCGGGGTTAAGCCCCGAGTTTTCACTCCCGACGTGACGAACCGCCTACGAGCCCTTTACGCCCAATAATTCCGGACAACGCTCGGACCCTACGTATTACCGCGGCTGCTGGCACGTAGTTGGCCGGTCCTTCTTCTGCAGGTACCGTCACTCTCGCTTCGTCCCTGCTGAAAGAGGTTTACAACCCGAAGGCCGTCATCCCTCACGCGGCGTTGCTGCGTCAGACTTTCGTCCATTGCGCAATATTCCCCACTGCTGCCTCCCGTAGGAGTCTGGGCCGTGTCTCAGTCCCAGTGTGGCCGGTCGCCCTCTCAGGCCGGCTACCCGTCGACGCCTTGGTAGGCCATTACCCCACCAACAAGCTGATAGGCCGCGAGCCCATCCCCAACCGCCAGAACTTTCAACCAACCACCATGAGGCGGCCAGTATTATCCGGTATTAGACCCCGTTTCCGAGGCTTATCCCAAAGTTGAGGGTAGGTTGCTCACGTGTTACTCACCCGTTCGCCGCTCGTGTACCCCCGAAGGGGCCTTACCGCTCGACTTGCATGTGTTAAGCACGCCGCCAGCGTTCGTCCTGAGCCAGGATCAAACTCTCCGTTGAAAAATATGACAACCAGTCAAAGACCGGATAGTCGACACATCGAGTGATCCTTTGAATCAGAAACAATCAAACTGACTTGTCATCCGTATTAATTTCAAAGGAATCCGCCACAGAACAAGACAACCAACCACCCAAAATCTCGAAGAGACCAGGGTAGAAAAGCCATCAAATGCCTGTGAACGGGGATACTTCAATTTCGGCATTGACTTTCGGCACGCTGTTGAGTTCTCAAGAATCGGACGCACACCGCAGCTTGGCCTTGCAGCCAGGCTCCCGGGGCAACCTGCGTTACTTTACCGGACCAGATCCACCGAGTCAAGACTCAATTTTTCTGACCCTCCACCCGCGTCCAGTCGGCCGACCCGAGTCCGAGGACACGTTTCGGCTGCTCTAGCCTTGGGGGGTTCGGAGCGGCCGGCCGCTTTCGCGTCCTGCGCTTCGCTCCAACAAGAAGAACATTACGTGGCCCGCAGGTGACCGGTCAAATCGGCCCCCGGTGTGCTGAATCACAGGCTTGTAATTTGCCTTCGGCAACCCCGTTGTGGGAGTGGAGCCCACCCCCACACCGGAGCCGTCAGCCCTGCGTCAGCTCTAGGTCAGCCCTGCGCCGGTGACGCCAGAACCCCTGCAAATGAACGCTTCCCGCGACGCAGCACCAGCACGCCACCCGGCAGCAGGTCCTCCGCGGCCGGCACGTACTCCGCGTCCTTCACCTTCTCGTTGTTCAGGTACGCGCCACCTTCGGCGACCGTCCGCCGTGCGGCCGACTTACTCGCCACCAGGCCGGACTTCACCAGCAGGTCGCCGTACGTCGGCATCGGTTCGCCGGAGCCCAGCTCCACATGCGGTGCTTCGCGTAGTGCTGCCACGAGAGTGGAGCCGTCCAGTGCCCCAAGCTCCCCCTGGCCGAACAAGGCCCTAGAGGCCTCCTGCACACGTCGAGTCTCCTCGGCCCCATGGACCAAGGTCGTCACGTCCTCAGCCAGCACCCGTTGCGCTTCCCGTGCCTGTGGCCGTTCCGCGGTCGCCTGCTCGAGAGCGGCCAGCTCCTCCGCCGTACGGAACGTGTAGAACCGCACCAGCTGCATCACGTCGCGGTCGTCGCTGTTGAACCAGAACTGGTAGAACGCGTACGGCGTCGTCAGCTCCCGGTCCAGCCACACCGTCCCGGACTCGGTCTTCCCGAACTTCGTCCCGTCGGCTTTGGTCACCAGCGGCGTCGCCAGCGCGTGCGCCTTGCCGGACTCGCTACGACGGATGAGCTCGACACCCGCCGTCAGGTTCCCCCACTGGTCGCTGCCACCGGTCTGCAGCGTGCAGTTGTGCCGCCGGTACAGCTCCAGGAAGTCCAGCGACTGCAGCAGCACGTAGCTGAACTCCGTGTAGCTGATCCCCTGCTCCAACCGCGCCTTCACCACCTCGCGGCCGAGCATCCGGTTCACCGGGAAGTGCTTCCCGATGTCCCGCAGGAAGTCGAGCGTGTTGAGGTCCTTCGTCCACTCGTAGTTGTTGACGATCCGGGCCGGGTTCGGCAGGGACTCGTCGAAGTCGACGAACTTCTCCACCTGGCCGCGGACCTTCTCGACCCACTCGTGGACGATGTCCTTCGGGTTCAGCACCCGCTCGGACGTCTCCTTCGGGTCACCGATCAACCCGGTGGCGCCGCCAACGAGCCCGATCGGGTTGTGGCCGGCCAGCTGGAGCCGTCGCAGCGTCAGCAGCTGCAGCAGGTTGCCCATGTGCAGGCTGGGCGCGGTGGGGTCGAAGCCGACATACGAGGTGATCGGTCCCGCCGCCATCGAGGCCCGGAGGGCATCCGGATCGGTGGAGTGGGCGATCAGGCCACGGCTCTCCAGGTCGTCAAGCACCTGAGTGCGGCGTTCGGTCACTAGTTCTCTCCTCGAGTACGTCGGTCGGTACTAGTGTCCTGTACGACGAGGTGAGGCGACTCAGGTGGGTTCGGGACGCGTCAGCACCGAGCGGAGCTGTGGACGGAGGGCATGTCCGTCCGGCCCTTGCACCGTCACAGCAGTCGGCCGGTGTGGGTCGTGGGCACCAGGGTCCGGGTTAGGGACCGGCAGACCGTGCGACAGGACCTGCTCGGCCGGGGTGAGCTGGCGGATGCCGATGGCGAGCACGTGGTCCGGATGCGTCTGCGCGAAGTCGCCGTACAGCTGGGGGTCGTGCTGGCCGTCGTCACCGACCAGCACCCAGCGCACGTTGGGGAACTCTCGCGCGAGCCGGCGTAGGGCGGTCCGCTTGTGCTCCTGGCCGCTGCGGAACCAGCCGGTGTTGGTCGGTCCCCAGTCCGTCATCAGCAACGGCCCCGGCGGATACCCGTGCCGTTCGAGGAAACGGGTCAGCGTCGGCGCCGTGTTCCACGCTCCTGTGGACAGGTAGAACATGGGAGCGCCCGGGTGGTCCGCCAGCAACTCCTCGTACAGACCGGCCATACCTGGTACGACGCGACGCGCCTGCTCGTCGCGGACGAACGTGTTCCAGGCCGCGATCATCGGACGCGGCAGCATCGTCAGGATCACCGTGTCGTCGATGTCGCTGACCAGACCGAACGTGGCCTCCGGGTCCGGGACGAAGATCCGCGCCCGCGCCTGCCGGTCGCCGTGGACGCCCAGGACGATCTCGTGCCACCCCGGCGGCAGCACCACCGGCACGTTGAGGTCGATGAACCCGCCGCGATCGGTCACCGCGTCGAACGTCTGCCCGCCGACGATCACCGTCACCGGCACCTTGGTCGCCGGCGCGGTCACGAACACGCGCCAGCCACGCATCACCTGGTCCTCGTCGTACCGCGGCTGATTGCGGGGATCGCGTCCGAGCACGACGCGGGCCAGCACCCGGACGAACTCCGTGTTGCCGTATCCGACCTGCGGGATGATCCGCTCCTGCCAGCCACGACGCCGAAGTACCGTCGCAACCCCGAGGTTGAACCAGTCCTCGAGACGGGACGAGTAGTGCGGACGGGCCATACCAGAAACCTACCCGCAGCACGGGCCGCTAGTCGTCCTCCCTCGCGGTCCGCGGACACCTTTGACCCGTCCGTCACGAACTGTCGGTGCTCTCCCCTACCGTCTCCCCATGACCGCTCTCGGAATGTGCTTCCCGCGTACCTACCCGGCCGCGCTCGTCACCGACGTGGCTCGGCGACTCGACCGTGGTGGCGCGGACGAGCTGTGGATCATCGAGGACTGCTTCTTCACGGCCGGCCCGTCATTGGTGTCGGCCGCGCTGACGTCGACCGAGCGGCTGACCGTCGGGCTCGGGATCGTGCCCGCCGTCGCCCGCACGGCGGCGGTGACCGCGATGGAGTTCGCGACGCTGGACGCGCTCGGCCCGGGGAGGTTCCTGCCCGGCATCGGTCATGGCGTGCAGTCGTGGATGGGCCAGATGGGGGTCCGGCCGAAGTCTCCGCTGACTGCGCTCGAGGAAGTGACCACCAGCGTCACCCGGCTGCTCGCCGGCGAGGAGGTCAGCTTCGAGGGCAAGACGGTCTTCCTCGACAAGGTGAAGCTGGACGCGCCGCCGGCCGAGGCCCCGCCGATCCTGCTCGGTGTCCAGGGCCCGAAGTCGATGGCGCTCGCCGGGCGGGTCGCGGGCGGCGTCGTGCTGGCCGAGCCGGCGACCGCGCCGTACGTGCGTCAGTCGGTGGAGTACGCCGGATCGCCCGAGGGGTTCGTGGTCGCGGTGTTCGCGGCGATGTGCGTGCGCCCGGACCGCAAGACGGCGTACGAGTGGACCGCGCCGTGGCTCGGGTGGCGGATCGGCGAGCGGCCACCGCAGCTGACCGCGCTGCCGTTCTTCGACGAGATGAAGAAGCTGTACGACGCGTCGGGCGAGGCGGGCCTGGTGGGGATGCCGAGCGACTGGTGGACCGCAATCGGGGCGATCGGGACCCTCGACGACGCAGCCGCGCATGTGGAGACGCTGGAGGCGGCCGGAGTGCAGCACGTCGGGCTGTTCCCCGATCCGGAGGTGGAGCACGGGTTGCCGCAGCTGGACTACGTGCTCGAGCTGGCGAACCGCTAGGAGGCCCGCCTCCGGGGATCGCCGAGGTACGGGCGGAGTACGGGCAGCGAGCTGTCACCGTCGAGCTCTACGGTCGAGCATCCGTCTCATCTGAATTCGAAACTGAAGCGCTATCACGCGATCAGCATCGGTGTAGACCCTCAAGGAGACCGTGTCAATGTTGCTGGCTGTTCGAACCGCCCTGGCAAGCGCCGCCTGCGTCTTGGTGACCCTGACCGGGTGTTCGGTGAGTTTCGGCGATCCGTCCATCTCGAAGGAGACCCTCGAGAAGGGCATCACCGACGCGCTGGAGAAGTCGGTGGGCAAGCGGCCCGACTCGGTGACCTGCCCCGGAAAGGTGAAGGCGGAGGCCGGCGAGTCCGTCCGCTGCGAGCTGCGAGCGGGTACCTCGAAGTACGGACTGACCGCGACCATCTCGTCCTACGACAAGGAAGCGAAGAGCGCGAGCTACGCCATCAAGGTCGACCAGAAGCCCGCCGGCTAGGAGCGCTTCTTCGGGACGTGCGGGCGGTACGTCGAGACGGTCGGTTCGTCCGGGATCCAGAAGCGCCATGGGCGGTCGGCTGCCTCCCGCAGGCCGACACGTGGGCCGGTGGCGGGTTCGCCGTCGAAACCGGGGCCCTTGAGCAGCTCGATAGATGAGTTCTTCGCGAGCAGGTCGGTGCCGTTGCCTTCACGTCCGATGCCGAGGGCAACGCACAACCGAGCCGGCCCGCGCGCAAGATCGCGATCGGATTTCTTCGAGGCGGGTTGGTTGCGGCGGAGGCGGGCCAGCTCGATGCCTTCGATCACCTCGCCGGCGCGGAGGAGGACAGCTGACGGCTGTCCTTCCGGGCCGGCGACGACGTTCATGCAGAAGTGCATGCCGTAGGTGAAGTACACGTACAGGAAGCCGGCCGGGCCGAACATCACCGCGTTGCGGGGCGTTTGACCCCGGTACGCGTGCGAGCCGGGGTCGGTCGGTCCGTCGTACGCCTCGACCTCGGTCAACCGAACCGCGACCGTCCCCTCGGGGGTGGTGCTGCGCAGCACCGTCCCCAACAACCTGGGCGCCACCTCCAGCACAGGACCAGCCAGCAGCGAACGGCGCATGCGCAGCACTTTAGGCGAGGCGGGTGCTGTGCTCCCCTGCCCGGGTCCGCAGTTCCGCGAGTTGTTCGGTGACCCGCTCCTGCGCCGTGCCGCCGCGGGTGTTCCGCGAGGCGAGCGACCCTTCGACCGTCAGGACCGAGCGCACCTCCGGCGTCAGATCCGGCGAGATGGCAGCGAGGTCCGCGTCAGTCAGGTCCCAGAGTTCGATGCCGCGCTTCTCGCACTCCTGGACGCAGGCGCCGGCCAGTTCGTGCGCGACCCGGAACGGAACCTTCTGGCGGACCAGCCACTCGGCGATGTCGGTCGCCAGCGAGAAGCCCTGCGGCGCCAGCTCCTCCAGGCGGTCGGCGTTGAAGCGCAGCGTGTGGATCATCCCGGTGAACGCGGGCAGCAGCACCTCGAGGGTGTCGATGGAGTCGAAGACCGGCTCCTTGTCCTCCTGCAGGTCCCGGTTGTAGGCGAGCGGCTGCGCCTTCAGCGTCGCCAGCAGACCGCTCAGGTTCCCGATCAGCCGCCCGGCCTTGCCACGGGCGAGCTCGGCGATGTCCGGGTTCTTCTTCTGCGGCATGATGCTCGACCCGGTCGAGAACGCGTCGTCCAGTTCGACGAACCCGAACTCCTTCGTCGCCCAGAGGATCACCTCTTCGGCCTGCCGGGACAGGTCGACCCCGATCTGCGCGGTGACGAACGCGAACTCCGCGACGAAGTCCCGCGAGGACGTCCCGTCGATCGAGTTCGCCGAGGAGTTCGTGAACCCGAGCTCAACAGCGACGAACTGCGGATCCAGCCCCAGCGAGCTCCCGGCCAGAGCCCCGGAGCCGTACGGCGAATCCGTGGCAACCCGAGCGTCCCAGTCGGCGAGCCGATCCAGGTCCCGGATCAGCGGCCAGGCATGCGCGAGCAGATGATGCGACAGCAGAACCGGCTGCGCGTGCTGCAGATGCGTCCGCCCCGGCATCGCCACACCCAGATGCCGCTCGGCCTGATCCGCCAGCGTGTTCACCTGCTCCAGCAGCAACCGGCCGATGATCCGGCCGTGCTCGCGCAGGTAGCTCTTGAACAGCGTGGCGACCTGGTCGTTCCGCGACCGGCCCGCACGCAGCCGCCCACCCAGCTCGGCACCGAGCCGAACGAGCAGACCGTGCTCGAGCGCCGTGTGCACATCCTCGTCCTCCGCAGCAGGGAGGAACTCTCCGGACAGTACGTCGGCCAGCAGCGCGTCGAGACCGTCCAGCATCGCGGCCAGGTCCTCGTCCGTCAGCAGACCCGCGCGATGCAGCACCTTGGCGTGCGCCTTCGACCCCGCGATGTCGTACGGCGCCAGCCGCCAGTCGAAGTCCGTCGACTTACTCAACGCCGCCAACGCATCAGCAGGCCCACCCGAGAACCGGGCTCCCCACAACGCCGATTCCCGCGCGCCGCTCTCTCCAGTACTCAAAACACTTCCTCTACTTCGGTTCGCGGGCTGCGAGGGACAGGAAACGGGTGGCGAGGGCCTCGCCGCCGATGGGGTTGCGGGAGACGACCATGACGGTGTCGTCGCCGGCGATGGTGCCGAGGACGTCGTCCAGGCCCACGTGGTCGATCGCCGACGCGAAGTACTGGGCCGCCCCCGGCGGGGTTCGCAGGATGACCAGGTTGGCGCTGCCCTCCGCCGACACGAGCAGCTCGGAGGCCACTCGGGCCAGCCGGGCCTCGAACGCGGCAGCCTCACCGGCACGCGGCGTACGGTCACCGCCTTCACCTGGTACGGCGTACACGAGCTGGCCGGACGAGTCGCGGACCTTCACCGCACCGATCTCGACCAGGTCCCGTGACAGGGTCGCCTGACCGACCACCAGCCCCGACGCGGCGAGCAGGTCAGCCAGCTCGGTCTGCGACCGCACCGGCTGCCGCCCGAGCAGATCGACGATCCGCTGCTGCCGCGCGGTCTTGGTGGTCGGTACGGCGATGCTCATCCCTGAAAGCTCCTTGCCAACAGCCACGACAGCAGCGCCTTCTGCGCGTGCAGCCGGTTCTCGGCCTCGTCCCAGACGACCGACTGCGGTCCGTCGATCACGGCCGCCTCGATCTCCTTGCCACGATAGGCGGGCAGGCAGTGCAGGACGATCGCATCCGGCTTCGCCTTGCCGAGCAGTTGCTCTGTCACGGCGTACGGCACGAACGGCGCCTCACGGTCGCCCGCCTCGGACTCCTGTCCCATCGACACCCAGGTGTCGGTGGCAACGACATCGGCACCGTCGACGGCCGCGATCGCGTCCTCCGTCCAGGCGACCGATCCCCCGGTCGTCTCGGCGATCGCCGCGGCGCTCACCAGGACGTCCGGGTCCGGCTGGTAGTTCGCGGGCGAACCGATCACGACGTGCATGCCGGCGGTCGCGCCGCCCAGCAGGTACGAGTTGGCCATGTTGTTGGCGCCGTCGCCCAGGTAGACCAGCTTCAGCCCGGCCGTCGACCCCTTGTGCTGCCGCACGGTCTGCAGGTCGGCGAGGATCTGGCACGGGTGGAACTCGTCGGTCAGCGCGTTCACGACCGGCACCGACGATGCGGCCGCCATCTCCTCGATCCGCGCCTGACCGAACGTCCGCCACACGATCGCCGCGACCTGCCGGTCCAGCACCCGCGCGGTGTCCGCGATCGGCTCACCACGACCGAGCTGCGAGGTCTGCGCGTCGATGACCATCGGTACGCCGCCCAGCTCCGAGATGCCGACCGTGAACGAGATCCGCGTCCGCGTCGACGTCTTGTCGAAGATCACCGCCACGGTCTTCGGCCCCTCGAGCGGCTTGTGCCCGTGCCGGTCCTCAGCGAGCTGCGCGGCGAGCGTCAGTACTTCGTCCTGCTCGACCGGCGACAGGTCGTCGTCCCGCAAGAAGTGCCTGACGGTCATTACGCCTCCACCTTGTCGAGCAGCCCCGGAAGGGCTGCGACGAAACTGTCCGCATCAGCCTTGCTGAGGATGTACGGCGGTGCCAGCCGCAACGCGTCCGGGATCGGATTGTTCACCACGAACCCGGCCTCCAGCGCCAACGCCGCGACCTGGTCCGAGACCGGCTTGGTCAGCTGGATCGCGAGCAGCAGCCCGCGACCGCGAACACCCGCGATCAGCGGGTGGTCGAGCGCGATGATCGACGACGCGAGGTGGTTGCCGACGGCATTCACCTGGGCGAGCAGGCCGTCCCGCTCGATCACGGTCAGCACCGCCAGCCCGGCGATCGCCGCAACAGGGTTGCCGCCGAACGTGGTCCCGTGGTTCCCCGGCTGCAGGAGGTCCGCGGCCGCGCCGAGACCGATGCACGCACCGATCGGGATCCCGGCCCCGAGCCCCTTCGCAACCGTCACCAGGTCCGGCGTGATCCCGTCGGCCTCGTAGGCGAACCAGGTCCCGGTCCGCCCGATCCCGGTCTGGATCTCGTCGATCCACAGCAGCGCGCCGTGCTCGGACGTGATCCGCCGCGCCGCCTGCAGGTATCCGGCCGGCGGTACGACGACGCCGTTCTCGCCCTGGATCGGCTCGAGCACCACGGCCGCGGTCTGGTCGTCGACCGCCGCGGCCAGCGCCTCCGCATCGCCGTACGGGACGAACTCGACGTCGCCCGGCAGCGGCGCGAAGGCCTCCCGGTACGCCGGCTTCCAGGTGATCGCGAGCGCGCCCATCGACCGCCCGTGGAAGGCACCGACAGTGGAGACGATCTTGGTCCGCCCGGTGCGCCGGGTGATCTTGAACGCGGCCTCGTTCGCCTCGGTGCCGGAGTTCGTGAAGAACACCTTGCCGGGGACGTCGAAGAGGCCGAGCAGCTTCTCGGCCAGCGCGATCTGCGGCGCGGAGGCGAAGAAGTTCGAGACGTGGCCGAGGGTGGCGAGCTGCGACGTCACCGCGGACACCACGAACGGATGCGCGTGCCCGAGGCAGTTCACCGCGAGCCCGCCGAGAAGGTCGAGGTACTTGTTGCCGTCGGCATCCCACAGGTACGCGCCCTCACCGCGGACCAGCACCCGCTTCGGCGCGCCGAACGTGTTCATCAGCGCACCGGAGTACCGCTCGGCGAGCGCGGCCTGCGTGCCGTCGACGGTCAGCAGTTCGGTCATGACGGGATCACCTGGGTTCCACTTCCGGCGTCGGTGAAGATTTCCAGCAGCAAGGAGTGCGGCACGCGGCCGTCGATGACGGTGGCTCGGGAGACACCGGATTCGACCGCTCGCAGGCAGGCTTCCATCTTCGGCACCATGCCGGACGCCAGGGACGGCAGCAACTCCGCGAGTTCGTTGGTGTCGATCTGGGTGATGATGTCGTCGCTGTCCGGCCAGTTCCGGTAGAGCCCGGCCACGTCGGTCAGTACGACGAGCTTCTCGGCACCGAGCGCCGAAGCCAGCGCCGCGGCCGCTGTGTCCGCGTTCACGTTGTGCGCCTGCCCGTCCTCGTCCGGCGCGATCGTCGATACCACCGGGATCCGGCCGGCGTCGATCAGGTCGACCACAGCCTCCGGCCGCACCTCGACCACGTCTCCGACCAGCCCGATGTCGACCTGCTCGCCGTCGACCAGCGCCGTACGGCGTTCCGCGGTGAACAGGCCCGCGTCCTCACCGGACATCCCGACCGCGAACGGGCCGTGCGCGTTCAGCAGCCCGACCAGTTCCCGGCCGACCTTGCCGACCAGCACCATGCCGACGACGTCCATGGCCTCGGGCGTGGTGACCCGGAGCCCGCCGCGGAACTCGCTGTCGATGCCGAGCCGGCCGAGCATGTCGCTGATCTGCGGTCCGCCGCCGTGGACGACGACGACCCGCACCCCGGCGTACCGGAGAAAGACGATGTCCTCGGCAAACGCTCTCTTGAGTTTCTCGTCGACCATCGCGTTCCCGCCGTACTTCACCACGACGGTCTTCCCGTGGAACTGCTTCAGCCACGGCAGGGCCTCGGTCAGTACGGCGGCCTTCTCGACCGCTTCCGGGAAGATCATGAGGAGTACGCCGAGTTCTCTTCGACGTACGCGTGCGAGAGGTCCGTGGTGAGGACGGTCGCCGACGCAGGGCCGGCGTGCAGGTCGATCACCACGTCGATCTCGAGGCCGCTGAGGTCCGCCTCGGAGCGGTCGACGCCCTTGCCACCGGCGACACAGATGGCAGCGCCGTTCAGGGTGATGTCGAGCAGCGACGGGTCGAACGCGGTCGGGGCGTTGCCGACCGCCATCGCGATCCGGCCCCAGTTCGGGTCGGAGGCGAAGAACGCGGTCTTGCACAGGTTGTCCTCGGCAACGATCTTGGCGGCGGCCAGCGCCTCCGCCTCGGTCGCGGCGCCCTGCACCGTGATGCTCACGTGCTTGGTGACGCCCTCGGCGTCGGCCTGCAACTGCTTCACCAGGTCAGCAGCCAGGGCCGTGAGGGCCGTCTCGAACTCCTCGGGGGTGACCGTGACGCCGGACGCGCCCGAGCTGAGCAGCAGGACGGTGTCGTTGGTCGACGTACCGCCGTCGACGTCGAGCCGGTTGAAGGTCTTGCCGACCGCGTTCCGCAGCGCGTGGTCGAGGTGCGGCTGGTCGAGGGCGGCGTCGGTGGTGATCACGCTGAGCATCGTGGCCATGTTCGGCGCGCACATCCCGGCGCCCTTCGCGAACCCGCCGATGCTCCAGCCGTCCGGGTGCCTGAGCACAGCCTGCTTCGGCACGTTGTCGGTCGTCATGACCGCGGTCGCCGCGGCGAGACCTGCCGCTGCGTCGTCACCGAGTGCCGCGACAGCTGCATCGATTCCCGGAAGCAGCGCGGACATGGGAAGCCGCTCGCCGATCAGACCTGTCGAGCAGACGCCGATCTCGGCCGCCCCGACTCCGAGCACGGACGCCAGCTTCTCGGCGGTCTTGTGCGTGTCCTGGAAACCCTCGGGTCCGGTGCAGGCGTTCGCGCCGCCGGAGTTGAGGACGACGGCCTTCAGCTTGCCGGCAGTCAGGACCTGCTGCGACCACAGCACCGGCGCGGCCTTCACCTTGTTGGTGGTGAAGACGCCGGCTGCGACGTCGGCGGGGCCGTCGTTGACCACGACGGTGAGGTCCGGCGTACCGGCTGGTTTGATCCCGGCGATCACCCCGGCCGCTCGGAAACCGGCCGGCGCGGTGACCCCGGCGCTCCGATCGACTTGAGTGGCTGGGGTGACGGCGAGGGTCACGGGGCTACTCCTACGAGAGGCAGGGCCAGGGTCTCGTCGAGACCGGTGGCCAGGTTCATGCACTGCACGGCGGCGCCGGCGGTGCCCTTGGTGAGGTTGTCCATCGCGGCCACGACGACGGCGCGGCCGGTGCGCTGGTCCAGGGCGATCTGCATCTGCACGGTGTTCGCGCCGAGGGTGGCCTGCGTCTGCGGCCATTGCCCCTCGGGCAGCAGGTGGATGAACGGCTCGTCGGCGTACGCGTCCTCGTAGGCCTTCCGGAGCGCGGCGTAGTCGGTGCCGTCGGCAACCGGTGCGCTGCAGGTGGCGAGGATGCCGCGAGCCATCGGCGCGAGCACAGGCGTGAACGACACGCTCACCGGCCCGTCGGCGTACGGCGTGAGGTTCTGCTCGATCTCCGGCGTATGGCGATGCACGCCGCCGACGCCGTACGCCGAGGCGGATCCCATCACCTCGGCGCCGAGCAGGTGTGCCTTCGGGGCCTTGCCCGCGCCCGACGTACCGCTGACGGCGACGACCACCAGCTGGGTGGGGTCGACGAGCCCGTTCTGTACGGCGGGGAGCAGAGCCAAGGTGGAGACGGTGGGATAACACCCCGGGACGGCGACCCGGTTCGACCCGCGGAGCTTGTCCCGTTGACCGGGGAGCTCGGGGAGCCCGTACGGCCACGCGCCGGCGTGCTCGCCGCCGTAGAACTCGATCCACACCTCGGCGTCGGTCAGCCGGAAGTCCGCGCCGCAGTCGATCACGGTGACGTCATCTCCGAGCTGCTCGGCAATGACGGCGGACTGTCCGTGCGGAAGGGCCAGGAACACCACGTCGTGACCGGCGAGATTCTCCGCCGTGGTCTCGACCAGGATGCGCCCGGCCAGCGGCACGAGGTGCGGGTGATGCACGCCGAGCGCCGTACCGGCGTTGCTGCCGGCGGTCAGGGCGCCGATCTCCACCTCCGGGTGGCTACTGAGCAACCGGAGCAGCTCGCCCCCCGCATACCCACTGGCACCGGCCACCGCCACCGTCACGCTCATGTGAATGAGTATGCCACGCCCCGGATGAATATCCAATCCCTCGCCATCACCCTCGTACCCCAAATCCAACTTTGGGAACCCACCAACCACTATTCCGCCCGTTTCGTGGTTGGTGGGTTCTCAAAGTTGAGGTTGGCGGTGTGAGCGGGGTCATGTCACACGGCGGGGGCTCGGCGTGTCCTCGGGGTACGACGGATCTTGGAGGTTGGGATGGCGCGGGTTGGGATGGTGCATCGGCGGTCGCTGGTGGTGCGGTTGGTGGAGTGGGGCAGCCGGCGGAAGTTCCGGAAGGTGCCGGATCCGGTGAAGGTGGCGCTGCACAACCGGCGGGTGTTGCTGTCGACCACCTTGATGGAGGTCACTGCGGGGCGTTGGAAGGCGCTGGATCCGGAGCTCAAGGCGCTGAGTGTGATGGTGGCGTCGGCGCGGATCGGGTGCAGCTGGTGCATGGACTTCGGGTACTGGGAGTTCCATCACCAGGGTGTCGATCCGGCGAAGCTGCACGATGTACCAAGATGGCGTGACAGCGACGTCTACACAGATCTGGAGCGCGCGGTGATGGACTACACCGAAGCGATGACGGCCACTCCGCCGGAGGTCACCGACGAGCAGGTCGACCGCCTGCGGCAGGACCTGAGCGAGGAGCAGTTGGTCGAGCTGACCGCGATCGCGGCGCTGGAGAACTACCGCTCCCGGATCAACGCCGCCCTCGGACTCACCAGCCAGGGCTACAAGGAGTTCTGTGAACTGAGGCCGGTCCAGTGACCGAGGAGCAGCTGGCGAGCGAGTTCGCCGAGCACCGGTCCGTGCTGGTCGGAGCGGCGTACCGGGTTGTCGGCAGTGTGAGCGATGCCGAGGACGTGGTCCAGGAGGCGTGGTTGCGCTGGTCCGCCATCGACCACGACGACATCCGCGACCCACGCGCGTACCTGATCCGCATCACGACGCGACTGGCGCTGAACCGGCTACGCGAGCAGAAGTCCCGGCGGGAGCAGTACGTCGGCCCATGGCTGCCCGAGCCGCTGGCGACCGATGACGACCCGGCGGCCGCGGTCGAGCTCGCGGACTCGGTCAGCATGGCGATGCTCGTCGTACTCGAGACCCTCTCGCCGCTCGAACGCGCCACGTTCGTCCTCCGCGAGGTCTTCGATCTGCCGTACGACGAGATCGCGGACACCCTCGGCCGGTCCGAATCCGCCGTACGACAGCTCGCACACCGGGCCCGCGGCCATGTGCACGCGCGGCAGCCGCGGCACCACGTCGACAAGGCGCGCCACGACGAGCTGACGATGCGGTTCATGCAGGCGGCCGGATCCGGCGACTTCGACCAGGTGGTCGCGCTGCTCGCGCCGGACGCCGTACTGATCAGCGACGGCGGCGGGAAGAAGAAGGCCGCGCTCCGGCCGATCCACGGCGCGGAGAAGATCGCTCGCTGGCTGTTCGCGGTGATCGCGGAGAACCCGGACTTCGAGATCCGGATGGGGACGCTGAACGGCGAGATCGCCTACATCGCGTACGACGGCGACGAGCCGGACACCGTCGCGTTCCTCAAGACCGACGACGGCCTGATCAGCGAGCTGTACCTGATTCGGAACCCGGACAAGCTGGAGCATGTCCAGTGAGCCGACCGTAGACTATCTGCAACTCAGTCGCAGATGGAGGTGCTGTGAAATACCTGGTGACGGAACCGGAGGAGGCGCTCGGTCCGGGGTTGCGGGCGGATCTGCTGGACACCTGGGTCGCGGCCACGAACGCGGGCGGCGCGGTCGGGTACACCGCGCCGGCGCCGGTCGAGCAGATCGCGGAGAACCTCGACGGCGCCCTCGGCCGGATCGCGGCGGGGGTGGACCTGCTCGGCGTGCTCCACAACGGTGAGCGGTACGTCGGGATGGGCATGCTGGTGAACCGCGGGAGCGCGCTGCAAGCGCATTGGCGGACGGTGCTGCGGGTGATGGTCCACCCGGAGTGCCAGGGCACCGGCGCCGGCCGGATCCTGATGGAAGGTCTGCGCGGATCCGCCGTCGACCTCGGCCTCGAGCAACTGCAGCTCACCATCCGCAGCGGCCTCGGCCTGGAGAAGTTCTACGGCCCCCTCGGCTACCGCGTGGTCGGCACCCACCCCCGCGCGATCCGCGTATCCCCGACCGACTACCGCGACGAGATCACGCTCGTCCTGGACCTCTAATCATCTTTGGGCCTCCACCAACCATTTTCGAGGCTTGGAAATGGTTGGTGGGGGCCCAAAGATGGCTATTTGCGGGTGCGGGCGAGGACTACGAGGGTTGCGCCGAGGGCGGCGAGGAGCGTGCCGAGGGTGAGGATGATGGCGGGCGGGCCGCCGGTTGGGGGGAGTTCGGCGCGGTTGAGGGTGCGGGGGTTGTCGGTGGGCTCGGCGCCGACGGTGAACTTGACCGGTGCGGTGACCGTCTCGCCGGTTTCGTCGGTCCGCTCGTAGGTGACCTTCGCGGTCCCTGTGAAGGCGGCGACCGGCTTGAGCGTGACGGTGCCGTCCGTGCCGACCGACCAGGTGCCCGCGCCGTTCGTGACGCTCTTCGCGCACGTGCCGGCCGGCGTACGCAGGCAGACCGAGCTCGGCTTGATCGTGCCGCTGTCGTTGAGCAACGGGTTCACCGCGACCGGATTGCCCGGCGTACCGGTCGCCGTATCGGGTGCGGCCTTCGCGAGCAACGGTCCCGCGACCGTCACGTCGAGCAGCGCGGTGTCCGACGTACCGTTCGCGTCGGTGACGCGGTAGACCAAGTCACGCGTCGTACCGACGAAGTCCTTCGCCGGCGTGAACGTGACTGCGGTCCCGACCACGAACGTGCCCTCGTGCGGCACGGTCACGGACTTCTTCTCCTTGCCGTCCGCCGGATCCCGCAGTACGACGGAACTCGGACGGAGGGGCGCCGACGGGTCACCGGCCTTGTCGTTGGCCAGCACGTTCACGTCGACCGCCGTACCGAACGCCGTCTCCGCGCTGTCGTCCGTGACAACCGGCCGCACCGGAACGACCGTCACGGTGATGGTCGCGCGGGCCGAGTTCTGGTTGCTGTCCTTGACGTCGTACGTCGCCGGTCGCGCGGTGCCCGTGAACGTCGCCTCCGGGGTGAACGTGACCTTGCCGCTCGCAACGGCGTACGTGCCCTGCCCGGTGATGACGACCCGGTCGACCAGTGCGCCACCCGGACCGACCAGCAGCACCGAGGCCGGGTCGAGCGTCGCGCCCGGCCCCGGCTTGTCGTTCGCGAGCGGGTCGATCGTCACCGCGACGTGCTGCTTGGTCCGTGCCTCGTCCGGTACGGCGACCGGACGCGCCTGCACCGTGATCGTCAACGAACCGGATCCGATCGTGCCGTTGCGGTCGGCAACCTGGTACCCGACCGGGACCGCCGCTCCCGCGAACCCGTCCACCGGCGCGAACCGGATCGCACCGGACGGCTGCACGGTGAACGTCCCCTCCCCCGGCACAGCTAGCACTGCTAGCGGATCGCCGTTCACCGGGTCGATCAGCCGTACGCCGCCCGCGACGAGCGGCGCGCTCGCATCGCCGGGCTTGTCGTTCAGCAGTACGGCGACCGTGATCGCGGCCTCGTATGGCGTGGTCGCGACGTCGTCCTTGATCACCGGAACCACTGGCGCGACCGTCACCGTGACCGACGCGCTCGCCTTGTTCCCGGTCGTGTCGCTGACCCGGTACGCGACCGACACGATCCCGCGGTACGCCGGCTCCGGGTCGAACGTGATCTTCCCGGACTTCACCGTGAACACGCCCTGCCCCGGGATCACCGCCTTCGGTCCCCACGTCGCGCCGTACACCTGGAGCGTCGCCGGATCGAGCTGCGCGCCCGTCCCCGGCTCGTCGTTCGCCAGCGGATCGACGGTGACCGTCACGTTCTGCTTGGTTCCGACCGCATCCGCGACCGCCTTCGGTCCCTTGCCGACCGTCAACAGCAGCAGGCCTTCCGCCGTCGTGCCGTTGGCATCGGCGATCCGGTACGTCGTCGGCGTCGTGACGCCCTGGAATCCCTTGGCCGGCGTGAACTTCACCGCGCCGTAAGCATCGACTGCGTACGTACCTTCGCCGGCCCGCGTCATCGTCTTGCCGTAGTGACCGGCCGCGTCCTTCAGCACCACGCTCGCCGGCTTCAGCGGCGCCGACGCGTCACCGGGCTTGTCGTTCGCCGGCACGTTCACCGTGATCGCCTGCCCGTACGGCGTGATCGCCGAGTCGTTGACCGCGACCGGGTTGACCGGTGTGACGGTCATGCTCAACGTCGAGGTCGCGAGGTTGCCGTCCGAGTCCGCGACGCGATACTGCACCGGAGTCGCCTGGCCCCGGAACGCCGGCAGCGGATCGAACTCGATCGAACCGGTCGGCAGCACCGCATACGTGCCCTGCTGTGGAACCGTCACCTTCTTGGCCGACCCGTTCAGCCCCACGGACCGCTTGTCGAGTTGCGCATCGGTGCCCGGCCGGTCGTTGGACAGCACGTTCACCGTCACGGTCAGGTTCTGCAGCGTCGAGGCGTTGTCGGCGATCGCGACCGGCGGCTGGCCGACGGTGAGGGTCAACCGAGCGCTCGTCTTCGTCCCGTTGCTGTCGGCCACCTGGTACGTCAACGGCGTACCAGGGCCGCGGAACGTCGCTCCCGGGTCCACACGAACCGCTCCCCCGGCCGCCGTGTAGACGCCCTCGTTCGGGATCCGCACCGATGCCTTCAGCGTCCCGTCGGCCGGGTCGACGAGCAGCAGACTGCCCGGCACTAGCGGCGCCGTCGCGTCGCCCGGCTTGTCGTTCGCGAGCACCGGCACCGTAACGCTCTTCTCGTATGGCGTCCGTGCGGCGTCGTCCAAAGCGACCGGAGTAATCGGCGTGATCGTGACCGTGATCGTCGACCGCGCGGTCTGACCGAACAGGTCGGCGATCCGGTACGTCACCTTGGTCGCCGTACCGGTGAAGCCCGGCAGCGGGTCGACGGTGACCGAGCCGTCCGGGTTGACCTGGTAGTCGGCCTGCCCCGGGATCTTCACGAGCTTCTTCAGCGAACCGTCGGCCGGGTCGACGAGCGTGAGGCTGCGCGGATCGAGTGATGTCCCGAGGCCTGCCTTGTCGTTGGCGAGCGGCGTGACCTTCAGTGGGAGGTTCTGCTTGCCGGTCGCGGTGTCGGGTGCGGCCGTCGGCGCGGGCGGTTTGGCGACCGTGACAGTCAGCGTTGCCGTGGTCGTCGTACCGTTCACGTCCGAGACTCGATAGATGACCGGCGTCGCGGCGCCGGTGAACTTGGGCAGCGGGTCGACCTCGACCTTCCCGTCCGCCTTCGTCGTGTACGTCGCCTGTCCCGGAATCACGAGGGTCGCGGTCGGCAGCTTCGTGGTCGGGTCGATCATTCGCACGGTGCTCGGAACCAGCGGCACCGACGGGTCGCCGGCCGTGTCGTTCGCCAGCACCGGCACGCTCACATTCGTGTCGTACGCCGTACCCGTGGTGTCGTCGGACGCGTCGGGCTGCACCTTGGCCACCCGCGCGGTCAACGTCGACTTCCCGATCGCATCGTTGCTGTCGGCAACCTGGTAGCCGACAGCGGTCGCGGTGCCGCTGAACGACGGCAGCGGCTCGAACAGCACCGTGCCGTCAGACTTCACCGAGTACTTGCCCTGGCCGGCGATGACGAGCGACAGCACAGGCTGCGTGGACGTCAGCAGACGCACGCTCCCGGGCTTCAGCGCGGCACCTGTCGGCCCCGGCTTGTCGTTCGCGAGGACGGCGGCCACCACGGAACGACCCTGCAACGTGGCGATCGTGTCCGGGTTCGCGACCGGAGGGCCGGGTGCGGCGACGGAGACGGTCAGCTCGGCGCGCGCCGCCGTACCGTTCTTGTCGAGCACCTGATACGTCACCGGCGTACCGACACCTGTGAAGCCGTGCAGCGGCTGGAAGGTCACCTTGCCGGCGGCGACCAGGTACGTGCCTTGCTGGGCGATCGTCAGCTTGTCGACGAGCTTCTTGCTGACCGGATCGACGAGCCGCAACGCCGCCGGCACGAGCGGCGCGTCGGGCGAGCCCGGCAGGTCGTTGTCGAGGACGGGTACGACGACGTCGGTATCGAACGCGGTCGAGACCGAGTCACCGTTGGCAGTCGGCGTCACCGGCGTGACCGTGACGGTGAGCGTGGACTCGGCGGTCTGCTTGGTGGTGTCGGTGACGCGGTAGCCGATCGACGTACCGACGCCGGTGAACTGCGGTTGCGGGACGAAGTCCACGCCCCCGTCGGGCTTCACGACGTACACGCCCTCGCCCGCGATCACGACCTGCTTCTTGAACGCGGCGTCGGCCGGATCACGCAGTACGACGGAACCGGGCACGAGCTGCACGCCCGCGGCCGCGTGGTCGTTGGCGAGCGGCTTGACGGCCACGCTGACGTTCTGCGGCGTGGTCGCCGTGTCGGAGGTCGCGACCGGACGATCCGGGAGGGACACGGTGAGGGTCAGCTTGGCGGTGGCCGCCGTACCGTTGCTGTCGGCAACGCGATACACAACCGGCTTGGCCGGACCGACGAAGCCCGGCACCGGCTCGACGCGGACAGTCCCGTCGGGCTTGGCGACGTACTTCGCCTGGCCGACGACGTTCACCATCTGCACGCACTTGGCACCGTCGACGAGGCAGAGGGTCGCCGGCGCGAGCGGCGTACTCGGGTCGCCCGGCTTGTCGTTGCCGAGCACCGGTACGACGACCGCCGTGTTGAACCCGGTCGTCGCGGCATCGTCGGTCAGGACCGGCGGAGGCGGCGGCGTGATCGCGAACGGATAGTCCTCGACCTCGCCGGCATCGGCCGCGCCGGTCGGCTTCTCGATCTGCGCGCCGGTGTACCCGACCCGCACCCGCGCGTACGAGGCCCCGGCCTTGGGAGCGAGCTCGGCCCACCGCAGGGTGACCGTCGTCTGCTTGGCGGCGATCGGGGCGCAGGCCCGCTCGCCCGAGTCGAATGTTCCGTTGCCGTTGACGTCGATCCACGCACACGCCCGCCCGGCCTTCGACGTACCGGCCAGCTGCAGGTCGGCCGTGTACGTCGTCTGGTTGGTGCGAAGCGGTTTGAAGACGACACCGTCGTCGCCCTGATCCGGTGTGGCCGGCCCGGTCGTGCCGTTCGCGACACTCGCGTTGTCCTCGGTGACGTCCTTGCCGAGCTGTACGTCGCTCAGCACCGACCAGGCCGCGCCGTACGACGCCGGTGCGTCACCGAAGTCCTCGGGCGCGGACGCGACGATCGAGAACGCGTCGCCGGACGACCCGTTGTTCAACGCGGGCAGCTTCGGATGCTTCGTGAACAGCGCCGACACGTCGAAGCTGACCTTGGTGACGACACCGTTCACACGAACCGATCCGCAGGCAGCGGTCGCGGATGCGTCGAGGCCGGACGGGGACTTGGTGTTCACGCAGTTCGGGCCGGCGTCGTGGTCCGCGGCGGTGATCGTGTCGCTGGTCACCGCGAGGTTGTTGCCCTGTCCGACCTTGGTGAGGCTGAGGCCGGCGGTGGTGAGCTTCAGGATCGAGTGCAGTTCGGACTGCGCGGTGGGCTTGCCGTTCACGGTCCGGGTGACGGATCCGCCGAGGCCGCCGAGGTGCAGCACCGGGTTGCGGACCGGCTGCGAGAAAGCGATCGTCACCGTGCCGCGGTCGCCGCAGCCGCCGGTGGACGCGCAGTCGCCGGTGTTCACCACCACGTCCTGCGCCGGGGCGTCGGTGCCGATCGCGGGCTGGTAGGTGGTCGGCCCGGCGGTGCGGAAACCGGCCGTCGACGGGTCGCCGAGCTCGGTCAGCCCGCTCGCGCTGATCGTCTGCCGGAGCCCCGAGCCGGGCATCACGGTGCTGGCGCTGTCCGTGAAAGGTGCCGTCGGCACCTGGTAGGCGGTCGCGGTGATGATGCCCAGACTCAAGAGGCCGGTGGCAAGGAGAATGGCCCCCGGTCGGGTTGCCCGCATGTGTCCCGCCCTCCCGAGCAATTCAGGTGCATTGCTGCGGCCGCGTGGCGGGCGGGCCTGCGTAGACGTTAACGGTCTGCGCGGACCCAATGTTACGGGACAATCACTCTCCGAGGTCGTAGATCAGGATCTTGCCGACGCTGTGTCGTCGTACGGCGAGCTGGTCGAGCGCCGGTGATACGGGTCCGTTGCGTGCGTCGGCGTACAGCCAGCGAACGCCGTACTCGTCGCGCAGCCTTCGCAGCACCTCGGCGGTCGGTGCGGTGAGGGCCAGGTTGGTGAGGGCGACGCGGTCCGGCCACGGTGACGGCTGCTCGGTGTAGCGGCGGCCGCCGTCGCCTTGCTTGGCCATCGCCTGGTTCGTGTACGCCCAGCCCTCGATCAGCGTGCGGCGTCCGGCGATCCCGCTGACCAGGTACCCGCGGGCGTCGCATCCTGGCGCGAGCGGTCCCGCCGGACGGCACCAGGTGTTCGTAGCCACCACATCGGTCGCCGCGGAGTTCTGCCCGAGCCAGAGCGCGGCAGCGGCCTCATCCGGGTACACCCACCACCGCGCGGCCCGGTATGTCGGTGCCTTCTCCGTGTCACCGCGTACTGCGCTCTGCAGGAAGGAGCTGATCGGCGCAGTCGAGAGCAGCACCAGTACGACGAACATGCCGCCACCGGCTTGTCTCAATGTCAGGCGCCACACAAGCAGCAGGAAGAGCGTGATGCCGAGAACGACGAGCAACATCCGGGTGCTCAGCCACAACTGGCGACCGGTCGACGCCGCCGGCACACCACGAGCCCAGACGATCAGACAGGCATAACCGATCGAGAGTACGAAGGCAGCGATCGCGATCGGGACCGGGCGACCAGAGGCGCGTGCACTGGTTGCTGCGAACCAGCCTGCTCCGGCGAGGCTGAACGGTGCGGCGGTGTAGACGAAGTACGACTCGCTCACCGACGGGTGGTCGATCAGTAGGTAGCCCGCCCACCCCGCGATCATCGCGCCGAGCAGGAACCACGCGACCGGGTCCTTCCGTCCCACGACGCCGAATCCGGCCCAGGCCATCGCCTGCAGAGTCAGCAGCAGTCCGAGCAGCAGACTGAGCGTTCCGATCACTTCGCCGTGCGCCAGCGCCGGCAGGATCAGTCCGCCGTCGCCCGGCTGCGTCTTGTCGCCAGTGGCCGCGGTGTAGACGGGCAGCGACTTCAGTACGGCGAGGAACTGCAGCCGCGACCCACTGGTGCTGCCGGCCACCGTCAGGAAGGTGATCGCCCCGACGACGAGCAGCACCGCCGTCGTACCGATCAAACGCCACGGCAACCGCCGTGTCGTCACGAGCAGATACAACGCCGCAAGCCCCACCCCTCCCACCAGCAACGGCAACACGGTCGGCTTGGCCCCACCCCCAACTCCCGCCACGACCACCGCCACGACCCCGCCCCACAACTTCTGACGTCCGAGCGCGGTTCCTCGAGGAAACAGGAGGTCGATGAGGAGGATGGCTGCGGTGACAGCCGCGACCATGCCGAAGGTCTGGGATGGGCTGAGGAGGCTGACTGGTGGTGCGAGGTTGACGCTCGTGTCGACCAGCAGGAACAGCTGCGGCGCAGCCAGCGCGAGTGCGGCGAGTACGCCGGTCCACCAGGTGCGGCTGACCGTGCGGGCGAGTGTCGCGCAGACGAGCAGCGAAACGACCAGCCACGGCAGGACCCAGAGCCGGAACAGCACGACCATCGGGGTAAGCCGCGTGACGTCGACGGCCGCGGCCATGTCGGCGTTGGCGAACCAGTGGTACTCGAGCCGCTCGTTGACGACCTGCGGGATCTCGGGCGGCACCGTGCGGGTCAGCTCCTGCACCATCGACAGGTGGTACAGGAGATCGGGGTAGTACGCCTCGCCGTACGGCGGCATCGGGTGGTACGCCATCACGCCGAAGGTGGCTGCGCCGACCATCACCGCCGCGGACACCGCCAACCCGATCGCCCACGCGACCGGTAGCGGTCTCGGCTCGGCGATCCGGAAGTACTGCCTTCCTAGAAGAGCGAAGCCGACTAGGACGAGCGCCGGCCACACGATCAGCCAGCGCTGCCAGCCGAGGGCGGTGAAGATCGCCCAGCCGATCAACTGCCACGTCGCCCCGACGACCGACCCGAGTCCGAGATCCTCAGCCCAGTTGCCGGTACTGCGCCACGCGGCCCGCAGCAGCAGTGTGCCGGGAAGCGCGATCGCTCCGGCGAAGTAGACGACGTACTTGAGGACCGGACCGATCCCGACGTCGCCGAGCGATATGAACCCACCGACCGCCACCAGGATCGGCAGCAGCCACGGGGCAGCCCGCTTCATCTCTTGGACTGGGTGCTCTCGTGAATGGGCTCCTGGTGCCCGTGGTCCGTGAGGCTGTCGTAGCCGACGAGGAACTGCGGTCTGCGCTGGCTCGACTGGAACAAGCGGGCGACGTACTCACCCAGCAGCCCGAGGCACAACAGCTGGATCGCGCCGATCACGCTGACCGCGAGGACCGTCGACGTCCAGCCGGGAATGCTCCGGCCGGTCAGCTTGATCACCAACGCGCCGACCACGAACAGCCCGGACATCCCACCGCCGAGCAGGCCCAGCCAGGTCGCCAGCCGCAGCGGCGCCGCCGAGAACGCAGTCACGCTGTCGAACGCGAGCCGGACCATCTTGGAGAAGCTGTACTTCGTCGTACCGGCGGCCCGCTCCGCCCGGACGTACTTGACCTCGGCGCTCGGGAAGCCGAGCCACGGGATGACCAGGCGGAAGACCCGGCCGTCGTCGGGAAGCGCGTTCACCGCATCCACGACCCGGCGGGTCACCAGCCGGAAGTCGGCCGCGTCGAACGGGATGTCCTTGCCGACCAGGCGGCACATCAACCGGTAGTAGAGCCGCGCCGACGTACGTTTCGCCCACGAATCGCTCGAGCGGTCGGAGCGTACGCCGTACACGACGTCGACGTCCTGCTCGCGGACCGCCTGCAGGAACTCGGCGATGACCTCGGGCGGATCCTGGAGGTCGGCGTCGATCGTGACGACGCACTGCCCGCGGGCGCGGCGGAAGCCGGCCGACTGGGCGGCCTGGTGACCGCTGTTGCGGAGCAGGCGGACGACACGGAGCTGCGGCCAGTCCTTGGCGGCGTCGAGGAGCAGCGCCGCAGTCTTGTCCCGGCTGCCGTCGTCGACGACCAACAGCTCGTAGGTGATCCCCAGGCCGTCGAGCAGCGGGTGCATCCGCTCGAAGAAGATCGGCAGCACCTCTTCCTCGTCGTACATCGGTACGACGACGGAGAGCTCGGGGTGAGTGTCCCGCATCGACTGCCTTTCGGATCCTGGTGACCTGACCTTACTAGTCTCGATCAGCGTGATCAGGGGGAGATGGCCACGGCACCGGTTCGGCGCGGGTCGCCGACGGCGAGCAGGCCGTCGGCCGGCTCCCAGAGCGCGGCCGCGACGCCGCCGAAGTACATCGAGTGCGGCGGCATCGGGCGGGTCGGCAACGCGGTCGAGCCGGACACCGGCAGGTCGTCCTCGTAGTCGACGACCACGTCCTCGCGGACGCGGACGTGCAGCCGCGGGTGCTCGACGGCCTCGCGGAGCCGCAGACCGCCGTGGGTGTAGAGCGCGTACACCTGGGCGAGCGCGGTCGGGATCCGGTCCGAGCCGGGCGAGCTGATCGCGAGGACGGCGCCGTCGCTGTCGCGGCGGGCGACGCTCGGGGCCATGTTCGAGGTGAGTCGGGTGCCGGGCGGGAGACTGTGCGGGCCGCCGTGCAGGAGCTCCTGCTCGCCGAGCGCGTTGTTCAGCCAGATCCCGGTGCCAGGCGTGAGTACGCCGGACCCGTAGCCGGACGAGACCGTGATCGCGCACGCGTCGCCCTCGTCGTCCACGACCGAGACAGTCGCCGTACTCGGTGACGTCAGCGCGCGGAGGTCGCCGGCCGCGGCCAGGTCGAGCAGTTTCTGGCCTTCCAGCTTGCGCACGTCCTCCTGGTCGAGCTCGGCGAGCCGCTGGCCGAGTACGGCGTACTGGACGTCGACCAAGCGCTCCAGCTCGGACTGCCGCCAGCTGCCGTCGGCCGGTACGCCTTCGAGCAGTGCGAGCATCGCGGCGACGGCTACTCCCCCGACCGCGGGCGGCGGGTTGGTGGCGAGGCGCCAGCCGTTCTGGTTGACGACAAGCGCCGGACGTACGACGGCTTCGTACGCGGCCAGGTCCGCGGCGGTGAGGATGCCTTCGTTCGAGGCCATGTCGTGGATCAGGAGCTCGGCGAGCTGGCCCGTGTACATCGTCTCGGCGCCGTCACGGGCGATCAGTTCCAGCGCTTCGGCGAGCTCCGGGATCACGACCGTACTGCCGGCCTTGATCACGACGCCGTCCTCGTCGTGCACGACGGAGTGGCTCGGCTGGTGCCAGCCGAAGATGATCTCGTGGGTGTAGCCGAGGTAGTAGCCCGAGGTCCGGCTCAGCGGGAAACCGTTGCGGGCGACGTCGATCGCGGGCTGCACGACCTCGCGCCAAGGTGCCTTGCCGGAGCGGCTGTGGGCGAGGTCGAGGGCCTTCATCCCGCCCGGCGTGGCGACGGAGCCGTGGCCGACGGTGGTCGTCGTACCGCCGCCGTAGTCGGTGGTGATGTCCCAGACGCCGCGGCCGAACCGGTCCGTCGGCAGGCCGCGGCCGGGCATCTCCACCCAGCCGTCGATGGTGACCGCGTCACCACCCGCAACCTGCAACGTGACAAACCCACCCGACGCCGGCGACACCACCCCGATCTCGTTCACCATCGTGACCAGCGTGGCCGCAATCGCAGCATCCACCGCGTTGCCGCCCTCAGCAGCCACCCGCACCCCGGCCTCAGCAGCAGCTGCATTAGGTGCCGCCACGGCCACCCGCGGGTGACTGCCGTTCATTTTCAGCCGACCCGTTGGACGGCGCCGAAGCGGTCGACGGTTACCTGGACGGCTGCCTGGCGGGCGTCGGCGACCTCGTTCTCCTTCAGCGTCCGGTCCGGCGCCCGGAACCGCAGCGCGAACGCGAGCGACTTCTTGCCCTCGCCGATCTGCTCACCGGTGTACACGTCGAACAGCCGCACCGACTCCAGCAGCTCACCCGCACCCTCGGCCAGCGCCGCCTGTACGTCGGCCGCCGCAACCTCGGCCGGGACGATCAACGCCACGTCCTCCTTGGCCACCGGGTACGACGAGAACGGCTGCGCCGAGATCGACTCGGGACCCGCCGCGATCAGCGCGTCGAGATCCAGCTCGACCGCACTCGACCGAGCCGGCAGACCGAACGCCTGACAGACCTTCGGGTGCAGCTCACCCGCATGACCAATGACAGTGCCGTCGACCGAGAACTCCGCGCAGCGCCCCGGATGCCACGGCGCGAGCTCCACGTTCTTCACGACCGGCTCGACACCGACCACCGACGCGATCAGCCGCGCGATCTGCACCGCGTCGGCCCATCCGGCCGGGCGACCCTTGCCCCACCAGCCGGTCGGCGCCAGCGCACCGGTCAGCACCACGCCGACGTGCAGCGGCTGGTCCGGGAGCGCGTCGTACAGCGACTGGACTTCGGCGTCGCTCGGCCGCTGCGCGACCGACGGGAGCGGCGCGGGCTTCGTCTCCGCCTTCGGCAGGAACACCAGGCCGGTCTGGAAGATCGCCAGGTCGTTCGCGCCCCGGCCGACGTTGCGCTCGGCCGTCCGGAGCAGCGTCGCGAGCAGGGTGGTCTGCATCGACGGCTCTTCGTCGGAGATCGGGTTGACGAGCTTGACCGTCGTACGGCGGAAGTCGTCGGCCGGCAGGCCCATCGCGTCGAAGTCGGCGGCACCCGTGAACGGGTACGAGACGACCTCGGTCAGCCCCGCACCGACGAGCGCGGTCGCCACCCGGCGACGCCGGCGCTGCGAAACCGTCAGCCCCTGCCCACCCGGCGCAGCCGGCAACACCGACGGCACATTGTCGAACCCGAACAACCGAATAGCCTCTTCGGCGAAGTCGTTGGGATCCCGAAGATCCGGCCGCCACGACGGCGGGGTGATCGTGAGCAGATCATCGCCCTCGACCTGGGTGGACCCGACTGTGGCGACGCCCACCTCGGCCAACACCGGAGCGTGCGCACCTGCGGCCAACGGAGCCGCGACCGCATCCGCCGCAGCAGCTTCGACCGTGCAGCCCACCGAAGCCAGGTGCCGAACCGTCTCGTCGAGCGTGATCACAGCGCCCGCGACGCGGGCTGCGTGGTCGGCTCGGAGGGTGACCGGAGACGGCTTCGGGTGGGTGTCGACGACGGTTTCGTCCGGGAGGACCGTGCCGCCGGCGTACTCGGCCAGCAGATCCGCGACGCGCTGCGCGGCGTACCGCGGCAGGTTCGGGTCGACCTCGCGCTCGAACCGGCGCGACGCCTCCGACGACAGCTTGTGCCGCCGCGATGCCCGCGCGATCACGATCGGGTCGAAGTGCGCCGCCTCGATCACCACGTCGGTGGTCGCCTCGGAGATCTCCGTCGACGCACCACCCATCACACCGGCGACACCGATCGGACCGGAGTCGTCGGTGATCAGCAGGTCCTCGGCGTCCAGCTCACGCGTCTGGTCGTCCAGCGTCATCAGCTTCTCGCCGGCGTTGGCCCGCCGTACGACGATCTCCCCGGACAGCCGCGCCTGGTCGTACCCGTGGATCGGCTGACCCAGCTCGAGCATCACGTAGTTCGTGACGTCGACCCCGATCGAGATCGGCCGCATCCCACTCGCGAGCAGCCGCTTCTGCATCCACCGCGGCGACAGGGCCTTCGCGTCGATCCCGGTCACGGTCCGCGTGACGAACACACTGCACGCCGCAGCGTCATCCACCCGTACCGGGTAGCCGTCCGCGCCGGACCCGTTCAACGTCAGGTCGGCCGGATCCTTCAGCGATACGCCGTACGCCGTCGCCGCCTCGCGCGCGACGCCCCGGATCGACAGGCAGTACCCACGATCCGGCGTCACCGCGATATCCAGTACGTCGTCGCGCAGCGCCAGCAACTCGATCGCGTCGTCGCCCGGCGTGCCCTCGCCCGGCTCCAGGACGACGATGCCGTGCGTGCCGTCGTCACCGAGACCGAGCTCCGCGCTCGAGCAGATCATGCCGTTCGACACGTGCCCGTAGGTCTTCCGCGCCGAGATCGCGAACCCGCCCGGCAGCACCGCGCCCGGCAGCACGACGACCACGAGATCGCCGACCTCGAAGTTGTGCGCACCGCAGACGACCCACTGCGGCTCGTCCTTGCCGATGTCCAGCGAGCACCAGCGGATCGTCTTGCCGTTCTTCTGCGGCTCGTTCTCGTACGTGAGCACCTTGCCGACCACGAGCGGGCCGGTCAGGTCGGACTCCTCGACGGTCTCCACCTCGAGGCCGGCCCGGATCAGCTGCTCCGCGACCTGGCGGCCGGTGACGTCGCCCGGCAGGTCGACGTACTCACGAAGCCATGACAGTGGGACCCGCATCAGATCTCCATCCCGAACTGGCGGCTGAACCGCACGTCACCCTCGACCATGTCCCGCATGTCCTCGACGCCGTTGCGGAACATCAGCGTCCGCTCCAGGCCCATGCCGAAGGCGAAACCGGAGTACCGGTCGGTGTCGATGCCGTTGGCCTGCAGGACCCGCGGGTTCACGACGCCGCAGCCGCCCCACTCGATCCAGCCCTCGCTGCCACAGGTCCGGCACGGCCGGTCCGGGTTGCCGACGGACGCGCCGCGGCAGACGAAACACTTCAGGTCCACCTCGGCCGACGGCTCGGTGAACGGGAAGAAGTTCGGCCGCAGCCGAGCCTCCAGGCCCTCACCGAACATCGACACGACGAAGTGGTCGAGCGTGCCCTTCAGATGCGCGAGCGTGATGCCCTCGTCCACCACCAGGCCCTCGACCTGGTAGAAGACCGGCGTGTGCGTCGCGTCCAGCTCGTCGGTGCGGAACACACGGCCCGGGCAGATCACGTAGATCGGCGGCTTCCGGGTCAGCATCGACCGCGCCTGCACCGGCGACGTGTGCGTCCGCAGGACCTTGCCGGAGCCGGCCGGCTCGACGAAGAAGGTGTCCTGCATCTGCCGCGCCGGATGGTCGGGCTGGAAGTTCAGGGCGTCGAAGTTCAGCCACTCGGCCTCGACCTCGGGGCCTTCCGCGACATCCCAGCCGAGCGCGGTGAACACGTCCGCGACCTGCTCGGAGATCAGCGACAACGGGTGCCGCGCGCCGAGCTGCGGGGTGTGCCACGGCAGCGTCACGTCGACACGCTCGGTGTCCAGCATCCGCTCCTCGTGCTCGGCCTCGAGCACCGCGAGCCGGGACGCGAACCCCTCGTTGATCGCCTTCCGGGCCGCGCCGATCCGCTGACCGGCCTCTTTCCGGGCCTGCGGCGGCAGCGCGCCGATCTCCCGGTTGGCGAGCACGATCGGCGACTTGTCGCCGAGATGCACGGTCTTGGCCTCCTGCAAGGCAGCCAGATCGGCCGCCCCGGTAAACGCCGTCAGCGCCTCGTCGCGGGTCCGCTCCACCTCTTCGGCATGCAGCGGCGTCACTTCGACCGGGTCGTAATCAGTATTGGGACCGGACATGGCTCGCTCTCGGATCGATACGTCTGCGGATTGCAGTCTAGAAACCCAACCCCCCAGACCGTGAATCGGCCGTCCACAACCACCCCGCCCGAGGGGTCGGGGAGGCTTTTACTCCCGGATCGGCATGAAATCTTCCCCAAGTCGGCTACGGGGCGAGCGGGCAGGTGGGTGAGCAGGGGCGCGGGGTGCCGGTCCAGCCGCGGAACTGGAGAGCGGCGACCACCTGCGACGCCGTGAGGCACGGTTCGCTGACCAACTGGTAGCCGAATCGCAGCGTCAGCTTGCCGCTCGTCGCGGCAGCGTTGTCCCTGGTCATGTCCCGCCAGCGACTGGCCGAGTCCAGATGACCCGCCTGTCCGTCCAGTTCGACGATCACGTCGTACGGCGAGTACTCGGAGTCTCGGTAGACGACAACACCCTCGTGGACGACGCGAACCTGTCGTCGCGCCCGCGGCAACCCATGGGCGCGCTCGACGCGCCGAAAGTACGCCTGCTCGAGGAACGACTGAACGCCTTCGGCCGCCTCAGCCAAGATTCGCTGGAGGATCCTGCGGCCCGGCAACTCCGGGAGCGAGTCCAGCTCCGCCAGCAACCGGGCCGGGGTCGTCCGCCGCTGCCGGCACGCATCGAACAGTACGGCGGCCCGTCGCGAAACATCCTCGTCCGCGGCGGCCGTGACCAGCAGCGCGACCTCCAATCGCACCATCGGCGGTTCGCGAGACGTCTGTACTAGCGAGGACAGGTGACGGTGCCGCGTGACGATGACCCCGGACTTCGGCTCGACGCGGCGCGAATGCGGTAGCGCGACATGGATCCTCTCGTCCCGCCAGCTCCCGGCAACGCCGTACCTGCGAAGCGCAGTCGGACCCGTCAACGCCGCCTCCGGACCACACGACAACCAGGCTGCCCACATCCTGGTCTCCCACGGCAGCGGCCCGGTGAAGTCGACGTACACACCTTGATGGACCCGCTGCAGTTGCCGGGCCCGCCGACGCCCGAGCAGCACCTTGTCGGTGATTCCATGTGCCAGCGCCTGGGGCCGAGTGAATGCGCCGGCCTGGCGGCCGCGCAACTCCGCGAATTCGCTTCTCTCCTCCACGCCCAAGAACATGCACTCGCCCGGCACCCTCCTCCCCACCTGTCCTTCAACCTGTGGACAGCGGACGTGGGGAGGATTCCTTCCCGATTCGGGACGAAAACCCTCCCCAGGCGTCAGCCGAGGCGGTGCCTGGCGCGGACTACTCCGACGAGGACGCCGGCGCCGGCGAGGAGTGCGCCTACGCCGATGGGGAGGAAGAAGTCCGGGTAGTCGACGACCGCGGAGGGGTCTACCCAGGGCTCGTGGCCTGGTTCGGGCTCGGCGAGGAGCAGGTAGACCGCCCCGGCCACGTCGTACGCGGTCGCCAGGATGATCGTGAGGATTGCCAGGCCGCGCGCCCACTTCAGCACGCGACGGTTGCCACGCGACCGCCCGAACAGCATCGTGCCGAGGGCGATCGGGAGAAGGATGAACAGCGACATCAGGACCAGGTTCGCGACCTCCTGATCAGACACGAACCCTCCAGCGGAGCGCACGCACCGCCCAGCCGAGGGTGAGCACGCCGAGGACGAGCGCGAGGAGGGCCGGCGGGGCCGAGAGGATCGGCTGGTCCGGGCCCATGCTGATGACGTCGCCGCCGGGTTCGCTCGGGTTCGGTACGACGACGTCGAGCACGAGGTAGACGGCGGCGAACACGGTCATCAGGGCTCCGGTGAGCACGCCGGAGACCGGTGCGACCTCACGGATCCGGCCTTGGCGCGCGAGTACCGCGATCACGACGGCGACGACGATCGGACCGAGCTGGACGACGCCCCACGCGCCGGTCACGCCGGCTCCCCAGCCGGACCATGCGAAGATCTCGGCCGACATCAGAAACGTCAGTACCGTGCACAACCCCACCGCGACGACCGCCAGGCCGCGCCTCAGAGCGGTGCGATCGAGGCGGATCCGGCCGAGTACGAAGGACAACAGCGCGAGCGGGATCATCAGGAGCGCCGACCACAGCAGAAGATCGACCGCCCATTGCGACTCGTTCGGGTACTGGGGCTGGATGCGAGCGAGTTCACGTTTCGTCAGCCCGGACCGCTTCGTCCAGTCCGCCAGCACGGCCGGGTCCATGTCGTCGATGCGGGCCAGGTTGGCGGTCGCCGCGATTCGGCGTACGGCGTCGTGTTCGCCGGACTCGCGCATCAGGTGGCCGACTGCGCAGTGCCGGCCGTCGCGGTCGACGAAGTACGGCGTACTGGGCAGGCCGGTGTCGTTGCGGGGGAAGGCACGGCTCTTGCGGTAGTCCCGCAGTACGTCGAGATTCCGCAACCGCTCGGGATCGGCAGACGAACGGTGGCGGATCTGGAACTCCGCCGACCAGAGATGGACCCGGGTCGGGAGGTCGATCAGCCACCGTCTCGTCATATCTGAATGCTGTCAGTGCATGGTGTCAGCGCACTGCGTCATCAACCACCGGAGCGCTGTCCTGCACCTTCTTCTCGCCCTTCGGGAGGACCGCCAGCGCGACCACCGCCCCGGCGACCGCGCCGATCGCGCCGACCGTCATGGCGATCGACATCGCGTCGACGAAGGCGTGCTTGGCCGCGGCGAGGAAGTCCGGGCCGAGCGCGAGGGTGTCGGCGATCGACTTGCGGGCCGCCTCCGGGACGGAGTCCGGCAGGGCCGACGAGTACGCGGCGGCGAGGACACTGCCCAGTACGGCGACCGACAGCGCGGCACCCGTCTGCTGGACGGTGTCGTTCATCGCCGAACCGACACCGCGATGCTCCGGCGGAACGGCCTGCATCAACAGCGTGTACGCCGCCGGACCGGCCAAGCCACCGCCGATCCCCATCACCAGCAGGCCGATGATCAACAGCCCGTACCCGCTGGTGTCGGACACCTGGGTCAGGATGCCGAAGCTGCCCGCGATGATCAGCAGACCGAGCGAGATCAGCGTCCGGTCAGCGACCTTCTTCCCGAGCGTCGCCCCGAGGCCGTTGAACAGCGCCGCGGACAGCGCATACGGGATCAACGCCAGCCCGGCCTTCAGCGGCGTGTAACCGAGCGCGAACTGCAGGTACTGCGTCAGTGCCAGCAGCAATCCACCCGCGGTGAACGACAGCAGCACGATCGAGAAACTCGTACCACTGAACCGCCGGTCCTTGAACAGCGCCAGCGGCACCATCGGATGCGCACTGCGCTTCTCCCACAGGGCGAACGCGGTCAACGCGACCACGCCGACCACGAGCGCGCCGATCACCCGCCCGGAATCCCAACCGTGCAGCGGGATCGAGACGATCGCCCAGACGATCGACGCCATACCGACGATCGTCAGAACGGCGCCCGCCGGGTCGAGGTTGCGCGCCGGGCCCTTCGACTCCGGGATGATCGCGAGCGTGCCGATGATCGCCAGGACCGCGATCGGCACGTTCAGCCAGAAGATGGAGCCCCACCAGAAGTGGTTCAGCAGGACGCCGCCGACCGTCGGGCCGGCCACCACGCCCACCATCGCGACCATCGACCAGCCCGCCATCGCCTTGCGCTGCTCCGCCGGCGGGAACACCGTGAACAGCAGCGACAGCGTGCTCGGCATCAGCAGCGAACCGCCGACGCCCATCAGGCCGCGGCACGCGATCAGCTGCCACGGGTTCTCGGCCAGGGTCGCCAGCAGCGACGACAGGCCGAACACGACCAGCCCGAGCAACAGCATCTTCCGCCGGCCGAACCGGTCGGACAGGCTTCCGGCGGTCAGCAGCAGGCCGGCGAACGCCAGGATGTACGCGTCGATCACCCACTGGATGTCCGCGGGCGTCGCGCCCAGGTCGCGCATCAGCGACGGGATCGCCAGGTTGAGGACGGTGTTGTCGACCACCAGGACCATCAGGCTCAGACACAGGATCAACAGGATCCACCAGCGCCGGGGGTGTCCTTCAGCGCTGGAGACTTCAGACTCGAACGGTGTACTAGTCACTCGCACACTGTACGACGATCTCGTACGGTGTGCGAGTCCTTTGTAGGATGGACTCATGAAGGACTGGATCTGGACCCGGGAACGCAAGGCGGCACCCGCGCGCGAAACGCTCAGCCGGGATCAGATCGTGGCCGCGGCGATCACGCTCCTCGACTCGGAGGGCGTCACCGGGCTGAGCATGCGGAAGCTGGCCACCCGGCTCGGCTCCGGCGCGACCAGCCTCTACTGGTATGTCGACACCAAGGACGACCTGGTCGACCTGGTGATCGACGAGGTCTGGGGCGAGATCGACATACCCGAGCCGGAGCTGGCCGGGTGGCGGGCCGGTGCGCTGCTGTTCGGGCACAGCCTGCGGTCCGCCGTACTGCGGCATCCGTGGCTGCCCGAGGTGATGTACACCCGCCCGAGCATCGGCCCGAACGCGATGTCGATGGGCTCCCGCGGCCTGGTCCTGTTCGGGGCCGCCGGCTTCTCCGAGCACGAGATCGACCTCGCGATGGGCAGCGTGATGTCGTACGTCCTCGGCACGGTCAGCGCCGAGGTCGCCACCCGCGAGATGGTCCGCAAGTCCGGCCGATCGGAGGAGAACTGGGTCTCCGACATGCTGGAACAGGCCCAAGCCGTGGCCGGCGAATACCCGGAGATGCAGAAATCCGTCCGCCGCCGCACCTCGCTGGACCTGGACTCCGGCCTCACCGAAAACTTCGTCTTCGGCCTCGACGCCCTCCTCGACGGCCTCCAGTCCCGCGTCAAGAAGTAATCCCGAACCACGGCTCCTTGCGCATCCCGAAACGTGAAGCCGACCTCGTCGTACGCCGGCCCCCGACCCAACGTCAACCGCGCCCGCCGCGAGTCCCGAAACGGTGCTGACCAACGGAACCTCGCCGTAGGTGGTCCGGTCGCGCCGCGGCTACACGCACCTGAGCCAGAGGCGGATTCGGCCCCGCGAATTTCTGATGGTGGTGGACGACCCAGTCGGAATCCTTGAAGTGAGCCGACAGCTTCCGCCCGAGGGCAGCTTCGTCGAACGGCCCGGTGGACTCGAAGACGCCGAGAGACAACGGCCGGTTGAGTCTGTCCTCCCACCGCCTGCCCCAGTCGGCGAGATGAGGCAGCGCGCCACGAACAGCCTGCTTGTCGAGGAATCCGTGACCGCCCATGAAGTCCCCGCCGTAGCGGTTTCCGTGATGCTCGCGCCAGTGGGCGCGGGCGGCTCGGACCGCGGCAGTGCTGTTGATGTCGAGGTCGTAATCGCTCGGCTCCGACTCGAGACCGAGCCGGTACATGGCGTCGTACGGACGACGCAGCGGGCGGTTGCCGTCGCTGCCGAACCATTCACGCATCCGGTCCTGGGCCTCCGGCTTGCCCACCAACTCGGCCTCCGTGGGCAAGGTCTTGCGCGGGCCGGAGAAGAAATCGGCGGCGGTGCCCTTGAGCCTGATGTCGACCTGGGCCGGGTCGATCCGGTCCTGCTTGAGCGCGTCCAGCATCTCGCCGGCGAACTGCCGGTACAGCCTGGGCGTCAGCCCCATCGGGGACTGACCGGTGACCATCCAGCGCAGGTGCTGCGGGTCGATCCGCAAGAACTCGAGATCCCGGCGGGCGATGCTGTAGCCGGAGTCGTCACGCAGCCACCACGACGGCGCTTCCTCGACGCCGTCGAGGATCCGTCCGATGCGTGCATCCAGCGGATCCGGTGCGGTCAGCCGCGCCGCGACGATGTGCGGCCGCCGCCCCGAACCGGCCGCAGGTGTCGTCTCGGGGATGGTGGCAGCGCGGTTGCTTCCGAGCGCCTGACCCCGCGGTTCGGGACCAGGCGCCGCGGACCGGTCCAGCTCGCCGATCCGCGGATCCGAAACGATGCCGTCGACCACGGCCCGAGGGTCGCCGGGCAGTTTCACCCACCTGCTCTGGCTCGGGAGTCCCATTCCGGTCATCGGCAGCGACACGATGTCTTGCGCCGAGTGCCTCGCGGCAAGGATGACGCCAGGTTCCCGTCGCTCCTTCAACCAGTCGGCGATCACCTGACGGTCGGGCGACCAGCTCGCCAGCGGCCGCTGCGGAGCTTCGACGACATTCCCGAGGCTGTCCTCGCCGGCCCACGGCGGCCGCTCCGCACCCGTCGGCCAGATATGTGCACGGTACGAGATCAGTTCGGTGATCCCGCGAGCGTGGAGTTCCTCCTGGGTCATCGTGTACTGGGTCCGGAGGAAGTCGGTCAGCGCATCCCTGTTGTACCTGAGCTCGACGTCCACCTTTACGCGCGTCTCGCGGTCCAGCTGCGACTCCCGTACACCCTGCAGCCCGAACTCGTCGCGGGTGATCTCCTGCAAAGCCAGCGTCCGGGCGTTGTTGCTCGAGCCGTAGGACCAAGCGCCCATCAACTCGCTGGTCGCGATCATGCGGACCAGTCGCTCGGCCTCGTCAGTGTCCATCCGGACGGCTCGGTGCGCGGACGGCCGATACTTTTCGGAGCGGAGCTCGTCGATGTGCAGTACGTCGGCGCCCATCGACGGATGGGACTCGTTGTGTGTGACCAACATGTACCGGCCGTCCCCCAGACGACCGGGCATGTCGCTGCCGACGATCAGGCCCGTCGCGGCCAGCGTCAGCTCGAGTGTGGACGAGCGCATCCGCGCAGCCAGCGCCTCGACCGCGGTGGTCGTGGCCTGCGACGTAGCGATGTTTTGGTCCGTCAACAGCGATTGACCGAGAAGCTCGAGGTTCCGCCGTTCCGGTGATCCAGGTGGCGGTATTGCGTTAGTGGCCATCGAGGAACTCCTGTGCCTCCCGACGGAGCCGGGGTGAAGCCTCCTTCCAGACCAGGGTGTGCATCAGGGCGCGCAGCTTGACGTCCTTGACCTCCCGCGGCGCGTCATGGGGCACACGGAGATACCGCCACACGAGGTCCAGTTCGTCCGGCAGATCCCAGTCGAGGTCGAACGCGGACGTCGCGGCGACCTCCGGATCTTCGGGGATGATCAGCACCTCGTCGGCCTTGGCCGGGGGCTCGATCTCGACAAGTTGGAGACCTAGGTGGTCGATCGCGGCGCGGAACGCGCCGCGCTGGGTCTCGACGAAGGGTGCCGACGGCTTGTCTCCCGTCGTCTGGAAGAGGGTGAACACCCAGGCATCGTCATCCATGCCTGCCAGGTCCAGGACGAGCTCGACACCCTGCTCGTCGGTCAGTGTCCGGTGCGCGAGGCTGTCTTCGGCGGCCGGCCCTTCGGTGCGCGGGCCCTCGGTCAGAGCGAACGTCTCACGAAGCCAGGTCACGTCATCTTCGGAGAGCTCGCCGATGGAGAGAGCTCGGAGCACGGGCCACAGCATGCTGGAAGTCCTTTCGTCAGCAGTACGTGACGAAAGGTTTTCACACCGGAGGCAGTCGGTGACTTCAGTTATCCACAGGCAGGTGGATCGGGTTGGTCCAGGCTCGGGCGCCGGTGGGGTCTTCGACGGTGATGCGGCAGTGGGTGTTGCGGAACAGGTGCAGGGGGAAGGTGCACTCGGTGAGGTTGGTGCCTTGGGCTACTTCGGCGCCGGGGTGGCCGCCGGTGAGGAGGATCTTGGTGGCGGGTGAGCAGTGGACGGTGATCTCGTCGCCTTCGATGCGTACGTCGTACAGCTCGGGGCCGGTGCTGGAGTAGAAGTGGCCGGCCTTCAACGCGGTCAGGAGTGCGTCCGGGTCGAGCGTTTCTGCGCGGACGTGGATCCAGGCCTGGCAGGGTGGCGGGTCCTGGGGTTGCAGGTGGGCGTCGTCGGCGGCGTACGTCGTCAGTCGGTGACCGCGGTTCAGGAGGACGTCGGTGAGGTGCCAGCTGTCGCCGCGGTTCTCGCGGTCGGCCAGAGCGTTGTAGACCTCGACCGAATGAGCCGCGTCCAGGCTCTCGGCATCGACGGCCGTCAGCAGCGACGCCGACGGATGCGCCATACCGACCCAAGCCCCGGCGGCCCGCGCGCGACGCGCCAGCTCAGGCCCGGTCTCCGTCTCCCCCGGCGCCGCGAAATCCAGTGGCAGTCCGACCGCCACGATGTGCCACGCCTGCCCCGCCTCGGTCCGCGGCGCGTGCAACTCGGCGCCGATCAGCGTGGTGAACCCGTCCGACCGCAGCTCCCGAGTGTCCGTCATCGGGAACCCGTACTCCGGGCGGAAGTGATCGGTGATCGCCACGAAGTCGTATCCGGCGTCCCGATAGACCTGCGCGGTCTCGGCCGGGGACAACGCCCCGTCCGACAGGTTCGAGTGCGTATGCAGGTTCCCGCGCCAGAACCGTCCCGGCAGATCGAAGATCAACGACGTTGCTCCCGGGCTGAGGCGTACAAGCAGATCGCGGCGGCAGTGGCCAGGTTCAGGGACTCGGCGCGGCCGTAGATCGGGACCTTCACCGAGTGGTCGACGAGGGCGTTGATGCCGTCCGGCAGACCGTGCGCCTCGTTGCCGAACAGCCACACGGTCGGCTTCGCGAGCGTGCCGTCGTCGATGCAGGTGTCCAGGTCCGTCGCGCCGTACCCGTCGGCCGCCAGCACCTGCAGGCCGTGCTCACGCCAGGTCTGCACGGCCGCGACGATATCGACGTCGGTGCTGATCGGCACGTGGAAGATGCTGCCGACGCTGGCCCGGACCGCCTTCGGGTTGTGCGGGTCGACGGACTCCGACGTCAGTACGACGGCATCGGCGCCGGCCGCGTCCGCCGTACGGATCAAGGTGCCGACGTTGCCGGGGTCGCGGACCTGGACGCCGGCGGCGACGAGCTTGAACGAGCTGTCCGGCAGCGGAACGGTCACCAGCGAGCAGACCGCGACGACCCCCTGTGAGGTGACGGTCTCGCTCAGGCTCTCGACGGCGGCGCGGTCGACCTCGAACCACGGGACACCGGCCGCCACGGCGAGGTCGTAGAGGTCACGATGCCGGGTCGCCAGCGCGGGTTCGGCGTACACCTCGATGACGAGCTCGCGATGTTCGAGCGCCTCCCGGACGGCCTGTGGGCCTTCGACCAGGAACCGTCCGGTCTTGCGCCGGAACGCACGAGTGGCGAGCCGCCGGGCCTGTTTGATCCGCGCGGATTGCGCGGTCAGCAGACCGGGACTCGCCACTTGAGTGCTTACTTCAGGGGTGCTGCGGCTCAGGCCGCGGCGTCGCTCTTCGGCGCGTTCACGTCGGTCGGCAGGGCGGCCTTGGCCAGCTGCACGAGCGCGGAGAACGCGGCCGGGTCGTTGACGGCGAGGTCGGCGAGGATCTTGCGGTCCACCTCGACCTCGGCCAGGCGCAGACCCTGGATGAAGCGGTTGTAGGTCAGGTCCTCGGCGCGGACCGCGGCGTTGATGCGCTGGATCCACAGCTTCCGGAAGTCGCCCTTGCGCGCCTTGCGGTCACGGTAGGCGTAGACGAGCGAGTGGGTGACCTGCTCCTTGGCCTTGCGGTACAGCCGCGAGCGCTGGCCGCGGTAACCGCTGGCCTGCTCGAGTACGACCCGGCGCTTCTTGTGGGCGTTGACTGCCCGCTTCACGCGTGCCATGAGGTGTTACTCCTTGTATTTCTGCGCCGGAGACAGGATTGCCCACGCGGCGGGGGATGTTCGGGAGGGGCGAGGCGAAGGCCTCAGATGCCGAGAAGCTTCTTGGCCTTCTTGACGTACGCCGGGGCGACCTCAACGGTGCCGGACAGGCGGCGCTTGCGCTTCGAGGACTTCGCCTCGGCGAGGTGGCGGACACCGGTCTGCTCACGGCGGATCTTGCCCGACCCGGTGACCCGGACGCGCTTCTTCATCCCCGAGTGGGTCTTCATCTTCGGCATGGCTGTTGTGCTCCTGATTTTCTTCGTTGACTCGATCGTCGGTACGACGGGCTCCGGCTGCCTCGGGCGGCCGGAGCGTTCCGTCACTCCGGGTCGAGGTTGTCGGCCGGACCCTTCGGCTTCTTCGTGACGCCGGCTGCACGTTCGGCCTCGTGGGCCTGAACCTGCTCGGCGCGCTCCTGGCGCTCGGCCTCTTCGTCGGCCTCCCGCGCGGCCTTGCGCTCCGCCTTCTCGGCTTCCACGTCCACGCGCGCTTCGGACTTCTTCTTGTGCGGTCCGAGCACCATGATCATGTTCCGGCCATCCTGACGCGGCGACGACTCGACGAAGCCGAGCTCGGTCACGTCTTCGGCCAGCCGCTGCAGCAACCGGAAGCCGAGCTCCGGCCTGGACTGCTCACGACCGCGGAACATGATGGTGATCTTGACCTTGTCCCCAGCCTTCAGGAACCGCACCACGTGACCCTTCTTGGTCTCGTAGTCGTGCGGGTCGATCTTCGGCCGCAACTTCATCTCTTTGATGACGGTGTTGGTCTGGTTCCGGCGGGACTCGCGCGCCTTCTGCGCGGTCTCGTACTTGTACTTGCCGAAATCCATCAACTTGCAGACCGGAGGCCGGGCGGTCGCGGCGACCTCGACCAGGTCGAGATCGGCTTCCTGGGCCAGCCGAAGTGCGTCCTCGATCCGGACGATGCCTACCTGCTCACCGTTCGGTCCGACCAGCCGCACCTCGGGAACGCGGATGCGCTCGTTGACGCGCAAATCAGTGGTGATGGGTCCTCCTGGGTTGAACTCGTACTGGCTGCCACCTCGCGATCACCGCGGGCCCCTAAAAACAAAAAAGCCCTCGTGCGATCACACGAAGGCCCAATTCCCAGATGTACGACGTCCCAACCCCTCAGGGAGGTACGTCGTACTGTTGACCGGGACCCGCCGACTGTTCATCGACTGGGTGGGAGGTGGCCCTCCGCTTGGACTCGAACCACTGACGGTCCTGAACTATTCCGCTCAGGGGTCACCAATGGACCGGGTCGGTCGCCATGCAAGAGTAGCAGCATGACCGACGCAGATGCCACCTCACAGCCTGACCCCCTCTCGACCGCGTCCCGCGACATCGCCGAGGTCCCCGCCGTGGAGATCATTTCCACCGCCGCACTGCACCTGATGAGCGCCGCCGCCGTCAACCTCGGCCTGGCCGCGGACCTCCCGGATCACAAGGACCTCGACGAGGCCCGCTCCCTGATCGACTCGCTGGCCGGCCTCATGGACGCCGCCGCCCCCTCGCTCGGCCACCACCACGCGGCGCCGTTGAAGGACGGACTCCGCTCCCTCCAACTCGCGTTCCGCGAGGCCAGCACGATCCAGGACGAGGCCGGCCAGGGCCCCGGCGAGAAGTACACCGGCGCGGTTTACCCCTCGGCCAAACAAAGCTCTTGAGCTGGAGCGCGCTCCAGCTCATAGCGTCGGGGAAATGGATTACAAGAATCTCGGAACGACAGGTCTGAAGGTCAGTGAGCTCTGCCTCGGCGCGATGATGTTCGGCGACCGGACGGACGAGCAGGACAGCCGGAAGATCCTGCAGAAGTTCACCGACGTCGGCGGGACGTTCATCGACACCGCCGACGTGTACGGCGCCGGCGCGTCCGAGGAGGTGCTCGGACGCTGGCTGAAGACGCAGCAACGCTCCGACTACGTCATCGCCACCAAGGTCTGGGGACGGGTCGGCCCGCGGCCCACGGACCACGGACTGTCCCGCAAGCACATCCTCGACGCGGTCGACGCGAGCCTGCGGCGCCTCGGCACCGACTACGTCGATCTCTACCAGCTCCATCTCTGGGACGACAGCGTGCCGCTCGCCGAGTCGCTGTCGACGCTGGACGGCCTCGTGCGGGCCGGCAAGGTCCGCTACATCGGGGTCAGCAACTTCCGTGGCTGGCAGCTGCAGAAGGCCGTCGACCTGTGCGCGCAGAACGGCTGGGAGCCGCTCTCCAGCCTCCAGCCGCTCTACACCTTGCTGGACCGGTCGCCCGAGTGGGAGCTGCTGCCGGTCTGCAGCAACGAGGGCCTCGGCGTCATCACCTGGTCTCCCCTGCGTTCAGGCTGGTTGTCCGGAGCGTTCCGGCGCGGCATGACCGCGCCGCCCGTGGACAGCAAGGTCTCCACGCCTGGCACCCATGCGTGGGACCGCTATGCCAACGAGCACACGTGGCACGTGATCGACGAGCTGACGGCGGTCGCGGCCGAGACCGGTCGCACCCTCCCCCAGGTCGCCGTCCGCTGGCTGATGCAGCGTCCTGGCGTGACCGCACCGATCATCGGTCCGCGGACACCGGAGTACCTCGACGATCTCCTCGGCGCCGCGGAGTTCTCACTCGCGCCGGAGCACCAGGAGCGTCTCGAGGTCGCCAGCCGGCCGGAGTCGGTGCCCTATCCCTACTTCTTCGACTGAGCCGCGGCCTCGCTGTAGTACGCGATCTTGTCGTTCAGTACGTCGAGCGCGACGTTCATCTTCGCGATCTCACCGTGCAGGCGGGACCGGTGCTCCTCGAGCAGCTCGACCACCCCGGTCGGGCCGCCCGAGCGGTCCCGCAACCGGCCCATCAACCGCTGCAGGTCGCTGATCCCCAGTCCGGCGTTGCGCAGGCACACCAGGAGCCCGACCCAGGCCACGTCGTGGTCGCTGTAGACGCGGCGTCCTGCGGTCGTCCGGTGTACCGGACCGAACAATCCGAGACGCTCGTAGTAACGGAGGGTGTCGAGACTGAGACCGGTGCGCTCGGAGGCCTCGGCCGGTGCGAACGTAGTCATACGTTCCATCTTGCGTCCTGGAGTGCACTCCAGGTCAACTACGGTCAGACGTTGTGACTCATGACGGCGTACCGGCTCCCGTGGCGAAACTCGATGCGCGGCAGTTGCTGCGAGACGTCAATCAGGCAACCGGCGCGGGCCTGGAGTTTCTCGGCCAGGCGGCGGCGGGTCAGGTGGGTGCGGCGTTCGTACGCTGGCCGGACGGGCGGGACGGCGTACTGACGCGCGGATTCGGTTCCCTCGACGACCTTCGGCGTACGGCGGAAGTTCTCAAGGCAGCGCGGCGGGGCGGACTGCCCGTCCCGCAGTACCAGCTGCTTGCGGACCTGCCGGACGGCGTCGGCGTCGTGCAGGAGCGGCTGCCGGGCAGGCCGCCGGAGACCGTCGACCGCACGTTGCTGGAGGCGCTGATCAAGCTGACCGAGCGATTCACCGGCCTGGCGCCCGATCTGCCGGTCCCGTCGATGTACCTGCTCGAGAGCGGTCCCGGCTTCTGCCTGCACGAGTCTCTCCAGCGGTACGACGACCGCACGCGGAGGCTCCTGAGCTGGATCCACGAGGTCGGCCGGGACGAGCCGAGCGGCATGATCGGCGACGACCTGGTGCACCTCGACTTCCACACCGGCAACGTGCTGACCGATGCCGGAGGGATCACCGGAATCGTCGACTGGGACGGCATCGGCCGCGGCGACCGCCTGTTCGCGCTGGTCACTCTGCGGTTCGACGCCCACGTCCGCCTCCCCGACGCAGACCTGACCTGGTTCGACGAGCTCCTCGAGACCACCTTGGCACCCGCCGTACTGCGCCTCTACTGGGCCCACATGTCCCTACGCCAGGTCGACTGGTCCATCCGCCACCACACCCCAGCGGACACGGCCGACTGGCTGGACTTCGCCGAGACCCGGGTGGGCTGACAACCCGTTTCGGGTGACGCCGAAATGCTGTCGACCGGGGTCCCGACGGCCCGGTCCGCGGATTAGCTTCGGTGGTGGGTCTTCACTCGGGGGACCCTTGAAATTAAGGGGAATCGATGCGTAAGTTCGCGATGTCTGCCGTTGGGATCGCCGCCGCCGTGATCGGTACGGGCGTGGCTCTGGCGCCGACTGCCAGCGCGGCAACGGATGCGGTGGAGGCGACCGCGGGGACGATGGCGACCTGCCCGTCGGGTGCGGTGTGTCTGCAGGAGCCCAACGGCAGCATTCTGAGCAAGAACATCTGGTACAGCTACGGCGCGCACAACCTGTCGAACGTGGTCGGCACCAAGGTGCTGATCAACAATCAGACCGGTGGCGCGGGCTTCGCCGTCTGCAAGGGCTACAACGGTACGGACTGCTCGTCGGTGGCGCGCTACACCGGCCCGTCCGTGCCTTGGGACTTCACGCCGATCAACTCGATCCTGCTCGTGAGGTAGATCGGCAACACGCAACCGGCTCCGACCGCTACAGGTCGGAGCCGGTTGTGTCAGCCCTTGACGGCGCCTTCCTCGACGCCCTTGAAGAAGAAGCGTTGCAGGGTGGCGAAGACGATGACGATCGGGATGAACGCGATCATCGTGCCGGCCGCGATCAGCCGCGGGTTGTTGCTGAACGTGCCGGACAGGTACTGCAGGCCGACGGTCAGCGTGTACTTGTCGGGATCGGTCAGCACGATCAGCGGCCAGAGGAAATCGTCCCAGGCGCCGATGAACGCGAAGATCGCGACCACGCTGATCGTCCCGCGCACCGACGGCAGGCCGATGTACAGGAACCGTTGCCACGCGTTCGCCCCGTCCACGACCGCGGCCTGATCGACTTCGATCGGCAACGACCGGAACGCGTTGTACATCAGCAGCACGTTCAGCGCACCGATCATCCCGGGCAGCGCGACACCGAAGAGCGTGTTCGCCAGCCCGAACTCCCGGACCGTCACGTACTGCGAAATGATCGTGACCTCACCCGGCAGGACCAACGTCGCCAGAAACAGACCGAGGACAATCTTGCGGCCACGGAACTGCAGCCGGGACAACGCGAACCCGGCCAGCGACGCGCCGATCACGTTGCCGCCGACAACCAGTACGGCGACCACGAGCGAGTTCCGCGCGTAGTCCCAGACCGGGATGGTGTCGGTGACCGCCTTGTAGTGGTCGAACGTCGGCTGCGCCGGCAGCAGCCGCGGGATCCGGGTGTAGATGTCCTCCCCGGACCCCTTCAGCGACGTCGACAGCTGCCACAGGAACGGCCCGATGGTGATCAGCAGCACGAACACCAGCAGCACGTACCGCGCGACCTTCTCCCGCGGCGACACCGAGTTGAACCCGGACGAACGACGTCGGCGTACGGGCTTCGGCGCCTCGGGAGCGACGGCCGGCCGCGCCGGATCGGTCACAACACTCATGCTTCGGCTCCCCGGCGGTTGAGACGGGCCAGCACCAGCATCGGTACGACGGTGACGAAGAACAGCACGATCGACAACGCCGACGCGTACCCGAGGTTGCCCTCGAAGCCCTGGCTGTACTGCTGGATCAGCATCACGACCGAGTTGTCCCGGCCACCCGGGCCGCCCTTGCCGCCGCTGAGGATGAACAGTTCGGAGAACACCCGCAGCGCCGAGACCGAGATCAGGATCGAGATCAGGATCATCGTCCCCCGGACGCCGGGCACGGTCACGTGCACGAACCGCCGCAACGGTCCCGCACCGTCGACCGCGGCCGCCTCGTGCAGCTCACGCCCGACGTTCCCGAGGGCGGCCAGGTAGATGATCATGTAGTACCCGAGACCCTTCCAGATCGTCAGGCTGATTGCGCTGAGCAACAACAACCACTGGTCGGACAGGAACGGCAGCGGCCCGGAGATCACCCCGAGCTTCTCGGCCAGTCCGTTGACCAGGCCGCGATCGTCCAGGATCCACTGCCAGATCAGCGCCACCACGACCGCGGACGCCACCACCGGGGTGTAGAACGCGGTCCGGAAGAACGTGATCCCGGGCAGCTTCTTCTCCACCAGTACGGCGAGGAACAGCGGCAGGACGGTCAGGAACGGCAGACAGACCACCATGTAGATGACGCTGTTCAGCAGCGCCCACCGCAACTGCTCGTCGTGCAGCAGGGTCTCGAAGTTCTTCAGCCCGACGAAGTGGCCGCCGCCGATCGGTTTGGCGTTCGTGAACGACAGGATGACGGTGTTGATCGACGGCCACAGGTTGAAGACCAGCAACCACGTGAGTGCTGGAATCACCAGCACCCACGGGGTGAACCAACGGTTGTACCGCATTACTGCGTGAGGAGCTGGTTGGCCTTCGCCACCGCCGCGTCGAGGGCTGCCTGGGACGAGATCTTGCCGGAGATCGCCAGCGAGATCTGCTGCCCGATGAAGTCGTTGGTCGCGCCGCTGATGACCGGCGGTGAGAGCACCTTCGCCTTGGCCAGCGACTCGAAGGCGAGCACCTTGGCGTCACTTTCCGGCGTACCGTCGGACTTCGAGAAGTACGGGTCGGAGGCGGAGGCCTTGGTGGACGGGAAGATGTTCACGATCTTCGCGAACGCGGCCTGGTTCTCGGCGTTGGTGACGAACCGGGCGAGCGCGATCGCCGCGGCCTGGTTCTTGGTCTTGGCCGAGACCGACAGGCCCTGGACGTACAGCGCCGGGGTGTCCAGCGCCGGCGACGGGACGACCTTGCCCTTCAGCGACGGGTTGTCCTTCATGAAGTCCTGGATCGCGTTACCGCCGCCGGTGGTCCAGGCGACCTTGCCCTGCGTGAAGAGCTTGGAGTTGCCCAGGTACTCGTTGGTCAGGATGTCGCGCGGCATGTAGCCGGCCTTGTAGGCGTCGCGGTACTTGTCCAGCAGCGCCGCGGCCTCAGGGGTGTTGAAGGTGAACTTCTTGCCGTCGTCGGAGAGGATCTTGATCCCGGCGTTGGTGAAGTCGCCGATGCCCGGCAGCCGGCTCATCAGGTATTCCTTGCCGCCGGTCTTGTCGTGCATCGTCTTGGCGGCCGCGAGCAGCTCGTCGAAGGTCTTCGGCGGGTTCTTCACGTCCAGGCCGGCCGCGGCGAACTTGGTCGCGTTCCAGTAGTCGATGTCGGTGTTCAGGTACCACGGGTAGCCGAACGTGCCGTCCAGGCCCTGGTACTGGTACGCCTTCACACCGCCATCGACGTACTCCTCGTTCAGCTTCGGGTCCGCGGCCGCGACGTCGAGCAGCATGTTCTGCTTGGCCAGGCTGAGGGCGAAGTCGGGCGGCAGGTTCGTCACGTCCGGAAGCGAGCCGGCCGACGCCTGGCTCAGCACCTTCTTGTCGTAGCCGTCGCCCGGCTGGTCCAGCCAGGTGACGTGCGTGCCCGGGTACTTCGCCTCGAACGCCTTGATGACGCCTTCGACGTACGACGTGAACTTGGGCTTCAGCGCCCAGGTCTGGAAGCTGACCTCACCGGTCACCTGTGCTCCTGCGTCGACGGTCGGCTTGGCGCCGGCGCTGCCGCCGGAGTCCTCGGAACCGAGGCCGCAACCTGCGAGGGTGAGGGCGGCGGCGGCAAGACTTGCCACGAGCGCCGGACGGCGTCTACGCATGGGATCTCCTGGAATTGATAAACCGGTATAGCTCCCGAACTATCCACATCGTAGAATCCGCTGTCAAGGGCAGGAGGTACGACGATGGTGAGACCGACGATCGCTGACATCGCGACCAGGGCCGGGGTGTCCAAGGGTGCGGTGTCGTTCGCGCTGAACGGGCGGCCGGGGGTCAGTGACGCGACCCGGGAGCGGATCCTGAAGATCGCCGAGCAGATGAGCTGGCGGCCGCACAGCGCGGCGCGCGCGCTCGGGGCGTCGCGGGTCGACTCGGTCGGCATGGTGATCGCACGGCCGGCCCGGACGCTCGGGGTCGAGCCGTTCTTCGCGCACCTGCTGTCCGGCGTGCAGTCGGGGCTGTCGGCGGAGTCGATCTCGCTGCAGCTGCTGATCGTCGAGGACACCGCGGCCGAGATCGAGGTGTACCGCCGGTGGGCGTCGGAGCATCGGGTCGACGGCGTGATCCTGGTCGACCTGACCGTGAAGGACCCTCGGGTCGACGAGCTCAAGGCGCTCGAGCTGCCGGCCGTGGTGATCGGCGGCCGCGGCGGCAAGGGTGCGCTCGCCTCGGTCTGGGCCGACGACCGCGACGCGATGCTCTCGATCGTCGAGTACCTGGCCGCCCTCGGCCACCGCCGGATCGCCCACGTCGCCGGTACGCCGATCTTCCAGCACACACAGCGCCGGATCCGGGCCCTCCGCGACGCCGCTCCCCGGCTCGGACTGCTCGACGCACCGTCGCTGACCACGGACTTCAGCGACGCGGAGGGCGCCGCGATCACCCGGAAGCTGCTGTCCCAGTCCGATCGCCCGACCGCGATCGTCTACGACAGCGACGTGATGGCGGTCGCCGGCCTCGGCGTCGCGATGGAGATGGGCGTCTCGGTGCCCGGCGACCTGTCGATCGTCGCCTTCGACGACTCGATCCTCACCCAGCTCATGCACCCCGCACTGACGGCGTTGTCCCGCGACACCTTCGACTTCGGCCGCCAGGCTGCCGAGGTCCTCCTCGAGACCATCGCCGACCCCGCCGTCGTCGTGAACCGCCGCACTCCGGACCCGGTCCTGACGGTGCGCGAGTCCACCGCGCCTCCCAGCTGACCCGGACCGCAGTTGCTCTTCCGGCCTAAACCGATTTAGCATCCTCCGCATGGCTTCGGAGACCGTCACGCCCCGGTTCGGTGCGAACTATGTTCCCTCGGCGGGATGGTTCTACAGCTGGCTGGACTACGACCGCGACGCGGTACGGCGGGACTTCGCGGACCTGGCCGGGATGGGTCTGGACCACGTCCGAGTCTTCCCGGTCTGGCCCTGGATCCAGCCGAACCGCGCGATCATCCGCGAGCAGGCGATCGCCGACCTGCTGGACACGATCGACGCCGCCGCGGAGCACGGCCTGACCGTCGCGGTCGACCTGATCCAGGGACACCTGTCCAGCTTCGACTTCCTCCCCTCGTGGGTGTTGACCTGGCACAAGAGCAGCCTGTTCGAAGACAGCACGGTCCGCGACGGTCTCACGGCGTACGTCGAGGCCGTGGCGCGCGCGGTCGCGACGAAGCCGAACGTCTTCGCGATCACGCTCGGCAACGAGGTCAACAACCTCTGGCCGGACAGCTCCACCACGCCCGAGTCCTCGGCCTCGTGGGCGCAGGAGTTGCTGACGACGGTGAAGAAGGCGGCGCCCGACGTACTCGCCCTGCACTCGGTCTTCGACGACGCCTGGTACAAGGGCGACCATCCGTTCCACCCCGTCGACGCGGTGGACCTGGGTGACCTGACCACTGTCCACTCGTGGGTTTTCAACGGGGTCTCACGAGTGGACGGTCCCCTGGGTCCGGCCACCCTCACCCACGCCGACTACCTGATCGAGCTCGCCAGAGCCACGGCCCTCGATCACGACCGGCCCGTCTGGCTGCAGGAGATCGGCGTACCGGGACCCGACATCCCCGTCGATCTGCAGGCCGAGTTCACCCGGCGGACCGTCGAGACCGTCCTGCCGAACCCGGCCCTGTACGGCGTGACGTGGTGGTCCTCGCACGACATCGACCGGCGCCTGCTCGACTTCCCGGACCGCGAGTACGACCTCGGCCTGTTCACCGTCGACCACCAGCGCAAACCCGCCGCACAGGCCCTCGCGGACGTGATCGCCGAGGTGCAGGCTCATGGCGTGCGGCAGCTAGAAGCCACCACGCTGACCGCGCCGATCAACCTCCGCACCGAGCCGGCGCGTCGCGCGGAAGTCGCCCCCGGCAGCGCGTTCCACCTGCAGTGGGTCGATGCCCGCAGCAACGGCCCGGTACGGATCGCCCTGCCCTAAGGCGACTTGGCGATCAGTACCTCGATGCCGTCGAGGATGCGGGCGAGGCCGAACTCAAGGTCGTCGTCGAGTTCGTCCTCGTACTCCTGGTTGAGATAGAGCGACACCAGCGTCGGATACCCGCCCTCCATCAGCCGAGGAACGAGGAACTGGCCGACCTGCTCCGCCTGCACCGGCGTGCGATCGCTCGCCCCGAGCTGGCGCACCAAGCCGGCGTAGTTCCGCGCGCACCCGTCCAGCAGCATCAGGCACCCGAGGTTGTCGTGCTGACTCAGCCCGGTTTCCGCTAGCGCCGCTAGCATCACCTCGACCCAGCGCAGCAGGTTGGGCGTGATGGGCGCGCCGCGGATCGGTACGTCGAGCAGCCACGGGCGCTCGGCGTACAACTTGACCTGCGCGTCCACCCACGCGATCGCCGCCGCGCGCCAGCCGGACGGCAGCTCCGGCGGCAGCCCGACCGCCTTGTCGTGGACCAGGACGATCAGCTCTTCCTTGGACCGGACGTAGCGGTACATCGCGTTCGTCGTGACGCCGAGCTGCGCCGCGATCCGCTGCAGCGAGACCGCCTCGAACCCGTGCCGGTCGCCGAACTCGATGCCGGTGGCCACGATCTGCTCGACCGACAGCGCCGGCTTCGGCCCGCGCCGCTGCACCGGCAGCACGCCCCACGAGAGGGCGAGCCCCGGCGGCAGGTCTCCGCGGTCCTCGGTCATACCTCCCATCCTGACGTACGCCGTACGCCGCCGAACAGGGGAGCTAGGTCTACCTCGAAACGGGTCCTGAGCACCGGGACCCGAAACTGTTCAATCCATACGCTGTTTCACATCGAACCTCGCCGAAAGGACCCAGCTCCCATGTACACGATCCTCGAACCCCTCTTGATCCCCGACCAGGTGCAGCTCACCGACGCCGACCGCCGCGCCGCGATCAGCAAGCTCGAAAGCGCCGTACGACAGGCCGCCCTGACACCCTCACAGGCGAGCGACCGTCACGAGCAGGTCCTCGCGGCCCGGACCCGCGGCGAACTGCGCAACATCCTGGACGGTGTCGCGAACGCCGCCCCGCCCCGCGGGCTGACCGTGGCGCTCCAGGCCTTCACCGGCGTCTGGCTGGTCGCCTGTGTGGTCCAGTTCGTGGTCTGGCTGGCGCTGGCGGTCTTCGGTCACTTCGACGGCCCGTGGTGGCTCTGGTCGGACCTCGGGCTCGGCGCGATCGTGGCGATCCTCTGGTGGATCAACGAGTCCTACCACCGCAAGTCCGACGTACTGGTCGCACCGTGAACGCGCCCGTACAACTGACTGACGTCCGCAAGGTCTACGGCACCGGCCCCGGCGCGGTCGACGCGCTGGCCGGTGTGACCTACGACTTCGTCGCCGGCAGCTTCACCGCGGTGATGGGCCCGTCCGGCTCCGGCAAGAGCACACTGATGCACTGCGCGGCCGGCCTCGACACCCCGACGGCAGGTGAGGTCCAGCTGGCCGGACAGTCGCTGCGCGGCCTCGACGAGACCTCGCTGACCGAGCTGCGCCGCGAGCACGTCGCCTTCGTCTTCCAGTCCTTCAACCTGATGCCGGCGCTGACGGTGCGGCAGAACGTCGTACTCCCGATGACGCTGGCCGGCAAGCAGCCGGACGACGCCTGGGTGACCGAGGTCATCCAGGCCGTCGGTCTCGGCGAGCGCGTCAAACACCGGCCGAGCGAGCTGTCCGGCGGCCAGCAGCAGCGGGTGGCGATCGCCCGGGCCCTCGCCGGACGGACCGCGATCACGTTCGCCGACGAGCCGACCGGCGCGCTGGACACCACCACCGCGCTCGAGGTCCTCACGCTGCTCCGCGACCAGTCCCGCCGGCTCGGTCAGACGATCGTGATGGTCACCCACGACCCGGTCGCGGCGTCGTACGCCGATCGTGTCGTCTTCCTCGTCGACGGCCGGATCGTGTCCGAGTTGCGTCCAGGGGCCGTCCACCCCACCGCCGAGGCCGTCGCCGCTGAGCTCGCCCAGCTGAGCGCCGGCCGCCTCTCACCCACGGAGAGCTGACCCATGTTCCGCCTCGCCGTCACCACCTTGCGGTACCGGACCGCTGCCTTCCTCGCGATCTTCGTCGCGGTCCTGCTCGGCGGGGCGCTGCTCAGCGCCGCCGGCGGCCTGCTCGAGACCGGGCTGCGCCTGAACGCCCCACCCCAACGACTGGCCGCGGCCCCGATCGTGGTCACCGGCGACCCGGCGTACCACCCACCGAACGGCAGCGGCTCCGCCGCCTTCCCCGAACGCCACCGCGTCGACCCCGCCCTGCTCACCAAGCTCACCACCACGCCGGGCGTCGCCAAAGCGATCCCCGATCGCTCCTTCCCCGCCATCATCACCTCGACCAACGCGGGCAGCGGCTTGCTCGCTGGGCATGCGTGGACGTCAGCGGCGCTGACCCCCTACACGTTGACCGCGGGCCGGGCCCCCCGGGCGGGGCAGGTCGTGCTCGACCAACGCCTGACCGGCGCCGCGAAACCGGGTGACCAGGTGACTGTCACAGTCAGCGGGACGCCTCGGACCTACATCCTGGCCGGTATCGCGGTCGCCCAGCGCCAGGTCGACGTACCGCCGATCTTCTTCGCTGACGCGGACGTCCCGGACGGTGTGGACGCGATCGGGGTGTTTCCCACGGACGGTACGTCGGTACGGGACCTCGCGAAGCGGCTCGACCTGCCGACGGGTGTAAAGGCGTATACCGGGGACGAGCGTGGCGTCGCGGAGTTCTCCGGGATCGCGACCGGTCTGCCGCTGATCATCATGTCCGGCGTCTTCGGTGGGATGGTGGCCGTGGTGATGGCGCTCGTGGTCTCGGCCACGATCGGGCTGTCGGTGCGCCAGCGCCGCCGCGAACTGGCGCTGCTCCGGGCCAGCGGCGCGACCCCGCGCCAGGTCGGCAAGATGGTGATCGCCGAGACGATGGCGGTGGGTGTGATCGCGCTCGTGCTCGGGCTGCTGTGCGGCCGGATCACCGGTACCTGGATCTTCGGGATGCTGGCCGACGGCGGGATCGTGCCGCCCCAGCTGCGGCTCGACCAGGGCCCGCTGCCGTTCGCCGGCGCTGCCCTCCTCACGTTCGCCGTACTGCGGGTGACCGTCGGGTTCGCCGCGGGACGGGCCGCCCGGATCCGCCCGATCCAGGCGCTGGCCGAGGCTGCCGTACCGACGGTGGCGCTGAGCCGGGTGCGGATCGTGATCGGTCTCGTCTTCGCCGGTGCGACAGCGGCGATCGCCTTGTCCACCCCGTTCATGGGCCCGACCAACGCTGCGGCGATCGGCGGGCCGGCCGGTCTGACCGGGTCGATCGCGGTCGCGATCCTGGCACCGCTGGTGATCCAGCGGGCGTTGATCCCCCGCATCACGCGGCTGGTCGAGAAGCGCGGAACCAGCGGAACGCTCGCGGTGATCAACCTGCGGGTCCGCGCGGTCCAGTTCGGCGCGATCCTGGTCCCGATCACCATCGCCACGGCGATTGCCATCGGCAACATCTACTCGCAGACCACACAGCAGAAGGCCGCCGTCGACGCGTTCACGAAGAACCTGTCCGGCAACGTGGTGATCACGTCCACGTCGGGTGGCATCCCGGCGTCACTGACCGACTCTGTCCGGTCGATGCCGGGGGTCACCGCGGTGTCGGAGGTAGTGCGCAGCAAGGGCTGGATCGAGGAGCCGTACGACAAGTCGCACACCAGCGACGCCTGGCCGTTGCTCGGCCTGAGCGGTCCCGTCTACACGGGCAAGGTGAAGCAGGGTTCGCTGGATGACCTGACCGGTGACACCGTGGCGCTCCCGCCGGGTACGGCGAAGAAGCTCAAGGTCGGTGTCGGCTCGGAGATCGGCCTGCGGCTCGGCGACAACGCCCTGGTCAAGGTCAAGGTGGTCGCGCTCGCCGAGGGGCCGTCCGGCTACGAGTCTCTCCTGCTACCCGCGCAACTGCTCGCCGCGCACACGACCAGCGGCCTGCCCAGCCAGCTCCTGCTGAAGACCGACAACAAGCTGCACCCAGACCTGTCGAGGTGGCCGGGTACGGCGATCGGTGGACGCGAACTGCTCAGCGAAGGCCTGGACACCGGGCTCGGAGTGGACGCGTGGATCGGCTATCTGCTCGCAGCCATCGCCGTCGCGTACACGGCCATCGCGTCGATCAACACCATCGCCGTCGCGGTGCTGGATCGACGGCGTGAATTCGGGCTGCAGCGACTGACCGGGTCGACGCGGCGCGAGGTCTCCCGGATGCTCCGCCTGGAGGGCCTGCTGATCGCGGCGCTCGGACTGGTCGCCGGGCTGGTCACCGCAGCGTTCACCGTGTTCCCGATCGCGATGGCGACCCGCGGCTGGCCGATCCCGTCCGGACCGGTGTGGATCCTGGTCGCCTGGATCGCGGTCGTCCTCCTGCTGGTACTCCCGACCACGGCGATCACAGGCCGGATCGCGACGCGTCCGAAGCCCATGGACGCGCTCAGCTCACCAGTCGGCTGATCTTTCCGGAAGGAAAACGTCACCTGGCGACAAATTCTTTCCGGAAAGCGGTCGTGATCGGCCGGCTCAGCTGGTGGAGGGGTCTGAGCCGGCCGGTTCGATCCACGCGTAGCCGCCGTCTTCCAGGCGCACCACCTGGAGGCCGGCGGCCAAACGCCGTACGTCGTCGGTCTCGATCACGCCCGCGGCCGGGCCGGCGATGTCCAGCACGATCGCGGCCGCACCTTCCTGGATCGCCGCGGTGGCGACCAACTGCGCCTGGGCCGGCATCGGGCGCGCCTCCGGACTCCAGCGGGTCAGGGCCTCGGTGCCCGTGAACGCGAGCAGCGCGTTCCGCCCGTCCTGCCCCTGGAGCAGCGCGACGGCCATGTCCGACGTCTTGTCGTGCGCCAGCCCGTTCTCGTCGTACTCCACCTCGCCGAGCATCGCGACCACCGGCACCAGCAGCCGTGCCTTGGTCAGCGCCGCCAGCACCGCACCCCCGTCGCCCTCAGCGAGCGCTGCGGCCAGCGCCGGGTCAGCCGACCCGTCGTCGTTGTCGAAACCGGTGAAGGCCAAGCGCCGCTCTGGTGGTTGCACGGCGCTCATTCTCCCCGGACCGCTCTTTCAGGGGTGCGTCAGGGCTGTTCCCCTCTTGGATCACGCGCCAATTGTGCGAGCCTGGGTATGTGCCTGACTTCAACGATTTGACGCTGCTGCCGTTCTGCGTAGGCCTCACGCTGCTCGGTCTGATCGGCTCGTGGTTCGCCTGGCGGCGACGCGGCCTGGCGGCCGGCACGCGCGGTGTGGCCTGGTCCCTGCTGCCGGTCTCGCTGTACCTGACCGGTCTGCTGGAGCTGGTCTGGGACGTGGTCCGCTCCTCCGTGAGCTGGGTCACCCACCTGATCTTCTCGCCGACCGTGTGGTCCGGAGTCGCGCTGTTCGGCGTCTCGGTCGTGCTGTACGTCGTTTCCGGCGTCGCTCGCGGCCGCAGTCCGAAGGCACCGAAGGAAAAGAAACCCGCCTCGCCCGCGGGTGAGCTCACCGCCACAGGCCCCGCGCCTGCGTCGGCCGCTCCCGCCAAAGCTGCCAAGCCGTCAAAGGGGAAGGCGAAGCAGCAGGAATCGTCGGAGTTCGACGAGATCGAGGACATCCTGAAGCGCCATGGAATCAACTGACAAGGCCCTTGACCAAGGCCCGCACCCCCTGACCATCGACTCGCTGCTGGACAACGTCCAGGCCGGCGCGCCACGCCTCGGCCGGACCAGGCTGATCGGTATCGACGGCCCCGCCGGATCCGGCAAGACCACCGTCGCCGCCGCCCTCGAGGCGCGGGCGAAGGCCCGCGACCTGAACACCTACGTCATCCACATGGACGACCTGTACGACGGGTGGGCCGGAGCCGAGCGTGGATTCGCCCTGCTCCGTGACCATGTCCTGCAACGGCTGGCCGACGGCCGCGAAGGACGGTACCGCCGGTACGACTGGTACCAAAACGCGTACGCCGAGCTGCACGTCGTACCGAACACCGTGGACCTGCTGATCGTCGACGGTGTCACCGCCTGCGACCGGGACGCGGCGCACTGGCAGTCGCTGCGGCTCTGGGTCGAGACCTCGAACGAGGTCCGGCTGGACCGCGGCATCGAACGCGACGGTGAGGCCCTCCGCGACCACTGGCTGGAGTGGATGCGCTGGGAGCGCGACCACTTCGCCGATCAGGCCACCCGCTCGCGCGCCCATGTGATCGTCGACGGCGACCCGTCGACCCCCTTCGACCCGGCACTCGAACTCGTCACGAAGTCAGTGGCGCTCCCGCCTCACGACTCAGCTGCTTCCTAGGGGGTGTCTGATGGTTCCACGCCGTAGCGAGGAGGTGCTCGGTGCGGTAGCTCGGCGTGCGGGGGCGAAGGTCTCGATGCGGAGCATCGTGGCCTTTGCACCCGTGCGGCGAGGTGCCGTGCCGAGTGCCCCGCAGTAGGCGTGGAACCATCAGACACCCCCTAGCCCGTCCCACGACCACTGCGGGACGGGCTGGTCGTCGGTGATGTCGTCGGTGTGGTGGCGGTACATCGTGTTGAAGGTCGCCCAGGCGAAGTAGTCGTGCAGCACGGACCGGGTCCGCTCGTCGTCGACACCGGCCGCGATCACCGCCTCGTCGAAGCAGGCGATCGCGCGATGGTTCATCTCGTCGTGCTCGCCGTTTCCGGCGTGCCGGCGCTGCACCGACGCCTCGTCGCCGTACGCCTCGGTGTAGGCAGGCGGTCCGCCCAGCGCCTCACCCCAGTACGCCGCCAGCCGCTCGGTGTGATCCGGCCGCGCTCCGCCGTGGAACGCATGGCTGACGACCTCGTCCGCCATCACCCGCTCGTGCCACTCGGCCGCCAGCCGCAACATGCCTTCGGCCCCACCTGCCGCTTCGTAAACGGTCTCCATGCGGCCCAACGGTGCCGCAATCGCCACGACCTGACAATGGGGCCTGGTCAGATGCCCTCGAGGCGACGGCGGACCAGGTCGCGTTCGGGCTCGGAGCCGGCCAGGGCGAGGGCCTGCTCGTAGGCCGTGATTGCCTCTGGCAAACGTCCTAGGCGCTGCAGCAGGTCGGCACGGGCCAGCGCGAACGGGTGGTAGTCCTGCAGCCGGGGTTCCTCCGCAAGCTCGGCTAGCAGTGCTAGCCCCGCCTCGGGCCCGTCGCGGAGCGCGATCGCGGCCGCGCGGTTCAGCGCGATCACCGGGGACGGGTCGAGCTCCAGCAGTACGTCGTACAGCTGGACGATCTGGGGCCAGTCGGTGCTCGCGAACTCGGCGGCCTCGTCGTGGACCGCGTTGATCGCGGCCTGGACGGCGTACGGGCCGGGCGGGCCGCCGGTGAGCGCGGTGACGACCAGGTCGCGGCCCTCGGCGATCATCTCGTGGTCCCAGCGGCTGCGGTCCTGGTCCTCGAGCAGGACGATCTCGCCGTCCGGGCCGGTGCGGGCGTCGCGGCGGGCATGGATCAGCAGCATCAGCGCGAGCAGGCCGGTGACCTCGCGCGCGGCGGGGAGCAGGCGGTGCAGGATCAGGGCCAGGCGGATCGCTTCCTCGGCCAGGTCCAGGCGTTGCAGGTACGGCCCGGAGCTGGCGGCGTACCCCTCGGTGAAGACCGAATAGACCACCTGCAGTACGCCGGGCAGCCGCTCGGGCAGCTCGTCCGGGCCGGGGACGCGGAACGGGATCCGCGCCTCCCGGATCTTCTTCTTCGCGCGGACGATCCGTTTCGCCATCGTCGCGGTCGGGACCAGGAACGCCCGCGCGACCTCAGGCGTGGTCAGCCCGGCCAGGCACCGCAGGGTCAGCGCGCCGCGGTCCTCGGCGGCGAGCGCCGGGTGGGTGCAGGTGAAGAACAGTTGCAGCCGCTCGTCGGGCAGCTCGTCCCCGGCCGCGTGCGGCGTCGGGCGGTCCGCCTCGACCTGCAGGATCGCGAGTTTGGCGGCGTACACCTGGTCCCTGCGGAGCCGGTCGACCGCCTTCCGCCGGGCGGTGGTCATCAGCCAGCCGCCCGGGTTCGGCGGTACGCCGTCGACCGGCCAGCGCGTGAGCGCCGCCTCGATCGCCTCCGAGGTGACCTCCTCGGCCAGGTCGAGGTCCCCGAACCGCCGGGCTAGCGCTGCTAGCAAACGGCCGCGCTCCTCCCGGAAGACCGCCTCGACCTGCTCCATCATCAGAAGTCGGCGACCGGACGGACGATCACCGAGCCGCCGCCGCGCGATCCCGGGCACCGGGCGGCCCAGTCGAGCGCGACGTCCAGGTCCGGTACGTCGATCACGTAGAACCCGCCGAGCACCTCCCGGGTCTCCGCGAACGGCCCGTCGGTCACGGTCCGCTTGCCGTCGTTCGCGACCTCGACCCGGGTCGCGGTGACCAGGTCGGCCAGCGACTCGGACGCGACCACCACACCCGCGTCGGTGATCTCCTTGTCGAATCGCATCCAGTCCTCCGGCTCACACCCCACCGGCGCGTCCTGCAGGTCCAGCTCGCCGGCGTTGATCAGCAGCATGTACTTCACGTCGTACCTCCTGTCTGCGTGTCTACAGCATCACTACGAACGGGGTCGCCCCCGATGGACCGGTCCGTCAGGATTGGGTCATGAATGTTTTGCCTTCGGGTGAGCAATGGGTCCTTCGCGGCGGCGGGTTCGAGGGGACGGTGGTGAGTGTCGGCGGCGGGCTGCGCGAACTCACGTACGACGGGCGACCGGTCCTGCTCGCGTACGGCGAGGACGAGGCGGCGCATGCCGGACTCGGACAGCACCTGTTCCCGTGGCCGAACCGGATCACGGACGGGCAGTACACGTTCGAGGGCATCGACCAGCAGCTCTATCTGACCGAGCCGGCCAGGCAGAACGCGATCCACGGCCTCACCCGCTGGGCGAACTGGCAGCGCATCGACGACGGGTCCGATCCGTCGACGGTGGTCGCCGGGCACCAACTGTTCGGCCAGCCCGGGTACCCGCACCAGCTCGAATTACGCCTGACCTACCACCTCACCGACCGCCTGACGGTGACCGCTACCGCCACCAACATCGGCCGGACCGCAGCGCCGTACGGCTATGGAGCGCACCCCTACCTCAGCGTCGGCCGCCCGATCGACGACTGCATCCTCGAGTTCACCGCGGCCCAGCGGCTCGAGGTCTCCGCGGACCGGATGGCCCCGACGGGCCTGACGCCGGTCGACGGAACGCCGTACGACTTCCGCGAACCCCAGCTGATCGGGTCGACCTCGATCGACAACGCGTTCACCGGCCTGAGAGACGAGTGGTCGGTGTCGCTCACCGATCCGGACAGCGGCGCGCGGTCGGTGCTGACGAGTGATACGCCGTGGATGCAGCTGTTCACCGGCGAGGCGGTCGGACGTACGGCGCTCGCGGTCGAGCCGATGACCTGCCCACCGGACGCGTTCCGTACCGGTCAGGACCTCGTCGTACTCAAGCCCGGCGACTCACACACGACTAGCTTTCAGGTATCCGTTTAGGGCCGGCGCCGTGGTCGCGGGCGACCGCTGCCAGCTGCTTGGCGGCGCGGCTCGCCCGCGTACCCTCGGCGGCCTGGACCGCGAGAATGCCGATCCGATTGTCATCGGCATCGAACAACTGCAGCCACGCGTCGCCCGGCCGGAACCGCAGAGCGGTGACCTCTGACCACTGCAGCGTGTACGACTTGAACACGTTCCGGATCCGCAGCCGATCCGCGTACGCCGTGACGCGCAGCGTCGTCATCCGGTACAGGATCCACAGGATCGCCCCGAAGAACGCCAGCAGGGTGAGCCGCTGGAACCAGTCGAACGACCCACGATCCTCCGGCGACAACCGGAACCAGATCACCCCGAACACGGCGATCAACGACAACCCCATCCCGGCCGCCATACCGGCAATGATCCGCGGGTGGAACGCGAACAAACGCTCCCCTGGTTTCGTTGCGGACATGGCGGCGGGTTTCAGATCCGGCACGCGTGGATGTCGGTGGTGAGGATCGCGCGGGCGCCGACGTCCCAGAGCTGGTCCATCAGGCGCTGCGCCTCGGCGCGCTGGACCATGACCCGGACGGCGACCCAGCCCTGCCGGTGCAGCGGCGAGACGGTCGGCGACTCCAGGCCGGGCGCGACCGCGGTGGCCGCGTCGACGTCCTCGGCGCGGATGTCGTAGTCCATCATCACGTAGGTCCGCGCGATCAGAACGCCCTCGAGCCGCCGGACCAGCTGCTGCAGGCCGTTCGCCGGGACCTCGACACCGTGCCGCTTGATCAGCACCGCCTCGGACTGCAGGATCGGCTCCCCGAACACCTCCAGCCCCGCCTGGCGCAGCGTCGTACCGGTCTCGACGACATCCGCGATCACGTCCGCGACGCCCAGCTGGACGGCCGACTCCACGGCGCCCTCCAGGCGCACGACCGCCGCGTCGACACCGTGCTCGGCCAGGTGGTCCTGCAGTACGCCGGCGTACGACGTGGCGATCCGCTTCCCGGCGAGGTCCTTCACGGAGTCCGCGACCCCGGGCCGCCCGGCGAACCGGAACGTGGACGAGCCGAACCCGAGGCCCATGACCACGTCCGCGTCCGCGTGCGAGTCCAGCACCAGGTCGCGGCCGGAGATGCCGACGTCGAGCGTGCCCGCGCCGACGTACACGGCGATGTCACGCGGGCGGAGGTAGTAGAACTCGACCTCGTTGGCCGCGTCGGTGAGCGTGAGGTCCTTGGTGGTCCGGCGCTGTTTGTAGCCGGCCTCGACGAGCATCTCGGTGGCGGCTTCGCTCAGCGAGCCTTTGTTCGGTACTGCGACGCGCAGCATGGCACTGCCCTTTCTGGGAGGTGTGAACCGGTGATCTGTGGGAGGGACTCCTACAGATGTCGGTACACGTCCTCAAGGTCCAGGCCGAGCGCGTGCATCATCACCTGGGCGTGGTAGAAGAGCTGCGACAGCTCCTCCGCGGCCCGGTCCTTGCTCTCGTACTCGGCAGCCATCCAGGACTCGGCGGCCTCCTCGACCAGCTTCTTACCGATCGAGTGCACGCCGGCGTCCAGCGCCGCCACGGTCCCGGAACCTTCCGGCCGCGTCGCCGCCTTCTCACCCAGCTCGGCAAACAGCTCCTCAAAACTCTTCATCGCCCGCCCAGCCTACGGGTCCCACCCACGACCCCCGTCCCCAGGTCCGCTAGCCGGACTGCGTCAGCGCCTCGGAGAGCCGCCGCGGGGACGAGTGGGCATCGACGTACCAGTTGTGGTGTTCGGCGAGGAGGCGCTTGACCATTGCGTAGTCGATGGTGTCGTCCGGGGTACGGAGGTGGTACGGCGGTGGGTAGAAGGCGTCTCCGAGGAGGGCTACGCCGTCGGCTTCGGCGATGACCGAATCCGGGGCGTGATTTCCGCCGACGTGCCGCAGTACGACGTCGGTCGGGAGAGTGAGTGTGTCGTCGAAGGTCTCGTCCGGGAGGACGATCCGGAAATCGGTCCAGTCGGGGACGGCAAGGGCGCGGGCTCGGAAGCTGGGGGCAAGCTTCGGGTTGGCTTCGACCTGGTCATGGAGGTAGCGGTGGTTCCACGGGCGGTCAGCCTCGGTGGTGAGTAGGTCGACGGCTGTGGAGTGGGCGATCACGGTGACGTCTGGCCAGGCGCAGGCGCCCCAGGTGTGGTCCCAGTGGTGGTGGGTGTAGACGAGCCACTTCGGCGCGGGCAGGCCGGCGGCGGCAATCGCCGTACCGATGGCTCTTGCGTGTTCGGGGCTGTTTCCGGCGTCGACGAGAACGCTGCCGCGGTCGTCGGCGATCACGGCGACGGACGGGCGGATCGCGTCGGGATCGGGGTCGTGCGGGTAGATCCAGACCCGACCGGTCAGGTGCTCCAACATGCCGCCGACGATAGCCGCGTCGCTGATGATGGGTGGATGCAGAGTCCTCGGAGAGTTCGTGAGCTGGGTGTTGTCGTCGGAACGCTGCCCACCGGGCCGCTGAACGCGATCACCGACGTACCCGGGGTGCGGGTCGGGCAGACGACCATCATCGGCGACGGGCTGAACACCGGGGTGACGGCGATCGTCCCGGACGGCTGGGCGGAGACATTGCCGGCGGCGATTGCTGTCGGCAACGGGTACGGGAAGCTGGTCGGCTCGACGCAGGTGGACGAACTGGGCGTCATCGACACGCCCATCCTTCTCACCGGCACCTTGAGCACCTTCCGAGTAGCCGACGCGTTGGTCACCTGGCTCCTCGCCCGCAACCCCCGCGCAACCAGCCTGAACCCGATCGTCGGCGAGACCAACGACGGCCACCTCTCCGACATCCGCCGCCGACCCATCACCGCCGAGCACGTCCACGCTGCCCTGGACACCGCCTCGACCGACCTCCCCGCCGAAGGCTGCGCAGGAGCCGGCGCTGGCACCTGCGCATTGGGTTTCAAGGCAGGAATCGGCACGGCATCCCGTCTTGTTCCCGCTGAACACACGGTTGGCGTTCTCGTGCAGGCAAACTTCTCCGGCCTGCTGACCGTGCTCGGGCGCCCGGTCCCCGCCCAACCGATCGATGCGGACGGCAACTCCTGCATGATCGTGGTCGCAACCGATCTCCCGCTCGACTCCCGGCAACTCGGCCGGCTCGCGCGCCGGGCGATCTTCGCGATGGCCCGCGTCGGCTCGGACTACGCCCCCGGCAGCGGCGACTACGCGATCGCCTTCACCACCGCCCGTACGCCGGACTTCCCGGACCGCGACCTCCGCACACCGTTCCAAGCAGTCACCGAGTCAGTCGAGGAAGCCCTCCTCAACTCCCTCACCATGGCCCACACCATCACCGGTCACCACAACCGCACCGCCCACGCCGTACCCCACGACCTCATCCGCAACCTGGCATAGTCGCGGCATGCAGCACCGCTCCCGTGCCTGGATCGTCCGGCGCCTCCGCTCACTCGCGGCGCTCGAACTGCTCAACATCCCGCTGCAGTTCGTGCTGTGGTTCGGCGTGGTCGACCTTCCGCTGACGACGCCGAACCTGATCGGCTTTACCCTGTTCGCGATCCTGCTCGCCGAGGGTGCGACGTACTGGCTGCTGAAGCTCCGCCAGGCACCGGGCAGCCCACTCCCCGGTGCGCGTGGGTTCGTACTGGCCAGACGCTGCAACGTGATCCTGCTTGTCGCCGGGCTGGTGTTCGTCGGGTGGGCCGCAGCACGGGAGCCGGGCGCGGAGACCGTGGCGGGTCTGGTGTTCGTGCTGGCCGGAGTACTCGAGCATGTGAACTACTTCCACACCCAGCTGATGTACGACACCACCGCCGACCTGCAGTACCTGTTCAGACGCGGGCTGCGGCGGTCGCACCTCGCACGCGACCTCGCGCGGTCGTGTTGATCTGACTGGCGACGACGAGAAGGCCGAAGGCGAGGGCTGCCGCCGTAGTGCGGATCGCGTGGGCGATCTGCCAGCGATCGCGGACGTTCGCCCAGTCGGACGGTGCGTTCTGCACGGACCACGCCGACTGGTCCGAGTTGATTGGCAGGTTGATCGCGAAGGTCGTCGCGAACACGACCACCAGCAGCGCGACTGCGACCAGTACGATCCGCCGGTCGTTGCCCCGGGCCCGGATCGCCAGCAGCACAGTCGTGATCATTGCCGGGATCAACGTTGCGGAGGCCAGCTTGTCCAGCGAGTCCAGCTCGACCAGCCGAACCTGTGTGTAAACGGATGCCCCGAACCCACGCAACGAGTTCTCCAGCACCAGCACACACACCAGGAACCCGGCAAAGACCCCACTGAAGAGCAAGCTCAGCCCACGAACGACGCGCGCCATCAGTACGCCACCCCAACCGGCTGGCCGACCGTCGCCGGGTTATCTAGCGCCGCTAGCATCAGGTGCGCGACGTCCGCTCGCGAGATCATGTAGCCGCGCGTCACCGTGCCTCCGACCACCGTCCGATAGGTCCCGGTCAGCGCCTTGTTCGTGAGCTTCGGCGGCCGCACGATCGTCCACTCCGTCGTACTGCTCATGATGTCCGCCTCCATCGCCCGCAGATCGGCGTACACCTCCGCGGCGAACGCGTTGATCATCGGATAGAGCAGCCGCCGGTTGAGGAAACCCTCATCCGCCGGCACCGGCCCGAGTGGCGCGGCACTCACCGCGACAAAGCGCCGTACGCCCACGGCTTCCATCGCCGCCAGCATCGACCGCGTGCTCTCCGACGCGACCGGCCCGTCCTTCCGCCCGCGGGCCCCGACCCCGGAGATCACCGCCTCGCTCCCGTCGACGGCGTCCCGCAGCGGCTCCGCCTCAGTCAGGCCGGGCACCCGGATCACCTCCAGCGCAGGGTGTTCCATGTCGTACGCCGACGACGTACGCACCACTGCCGTCACCTTGTGCCCCGCTTCGAGCGCCTGCCGTACGACGTGACCGCCGATCCCGCCCGTCGCCCCGAACACCGTGATCCTCATCCCGACCGCCTCCCTGAAATCTTCTCTGTGCTTCATATAGTATGGAACTCATAAGATATGGAACAGATAGAGAGAGGTGACATGCGCCACCGCCGGCGGACCGGGAACGAGATCAAGGCCGCGCTCCGCGACCTGCGGATCCAGCTCGCCCTGCTCAACCACCAGGTCGGCGGCAAGCTCGCGCTGAAGGACGTCGACCTCGACTGTCTCGACGTACTCGCCCGCAGCGGCCCGCTGACGCCGAGCGCCCTGGCACGTCAGGCCGGCCTGCACCCGGCGACGCTGACCGGCATTCTCGACCGGCTCGAACAAGCCGGCTGGATCGTCCGCGACCGCGCCCGGTCGGATCGCCGCAGCGTCACCATCCGCGTCCTGCCGGACCGTGGGATGGAGGTGTTCCGGCTGTACCAGCCGATGATGAGCGCGATGGACGACGTACTGGCCGACTACACCGAGACCGAACTCGACCTGATTGCCACTTTCCTCCGGCGGAGTGCCGAGCGTGCTGGGGCGTTGGCTCAGGAGTAGAGGTTGGACAGTGTGCGACCGAGGTTCGCCAGTTCGGCGCGCAACTCCGCGGGCTCCAGTGCCTCGACCGCATCCCCGAATCGACAGAGAGAGGCGGCCGCGTTCGGGATCGACTCGATCGGGATCGTCACCACGACACTCCCGTCGGCCTCGGGTTCGGCGGCGGCGACGGCTTTGACCAGCGCCGGGTACGAGACGTCGTACATCTTCGCGGCCAACCGTGCGGACACCCGTAGGACAGCCTCGCCGGTGAAGCGGACCTGGTCGAAGCCCTCCAGGTGGTCCTGCCAGAACTGCTGCAGCTCGAATCCGTCGTCCCGCTCGAACGTCTCCTCGGTCGGCGTCAGTTCGAGGATGTTGGAGACGCGGTACGTGCGCAGTCCGCCGGGGGTGGACGCCACGACGTACCAGCTGCCGTTCTTCAGCACGAGTCCGTACGGTTCGAGGACCCGCTCGACCTCGCGCGGTTCCTCCCAGCGGCGGTACCGGACCTTGATGCGGCGGTCGTGGAGTACGGCGTCGGCGACGGCGGAGAGCTGTGGTGGGGTCTCGGCGCCTTGGTACCAGGCGGGTAGGTCGAGGTGGAAGCGGTTCTTGAGCCGGCCGGCGCGATCCCGCTGATCGGGCGCTAGCGCTGCTAGCAGTTTAAGTTCGGCGGCGCTCGTCTCCGCGGTCAGTCCGAGGGCGGCGGCCGCGCCCGGCATGCCGACGAGGAACAGCGCGGCGGCCTCCTGTTCGGTGAGGCCGGTGAGGCGGGTGCGGTAGCCCTCGACCAGGCGATACCCGCCTGCTCGGCCTTGGTCGGCGTACACCGGGACTCCGGCCGCGGCGAGCGCCTCGACGTCGCGATAGATCGTCCGCAGCGACACCTCGAGCTCATCGGCGAGCTCGCGCGCGGTCAGCTGCCGGCGCGTCTGAAGCAACAGCAGGATCGACAGCAGCCGGCTCGAACGCATGTTCCGAGGTTAGTCCTTATCGCTGCCATAGGTTGTCAGGTTTTGCTCGCACGCTTGGTCACATGACGACATGGACCAAGGTCACCGGCGATTTCGACTTCCTCAACGGGTACTTCGACGTCCGCCACCGAACGCTGAAAGAGGCCTTCGTGGGCTGCGACGAATGGCTCGAGTACGACGGAACGACGACCGCGCGCACGTACTTCGACGGGCAGATCAGCATCGACGAGATGCGGTTCCCGACGAAGGGGACGTACGGGCTGTCGCTGCGCCTGTTCGACCCGGAGAGCGAGCAGTGGAGCATCTGGTGGGTCAGCAGCACCACGATGCAGCTGTACCCGCCGGTGCACGGCGGTTGGGCTGCGGACGGCTCACGTTGCCGTTTGATCGGAGAGGACAGCCACGAGGGGCGGCCGATCCTGTGCAGCTACGAGTGGTCGGACATCACGTCCGAGACCGCGCACTGGGAGCAGGCGTACTCCAACGACGGCGGCGAGACGTGGGAGACCAACTGGACCATGGACTTCACCCGGCGGCACACTCCCCCGCCGGCACTCGACGTACCGAAGGTCACCGACGACTTCGACTTCCTGGTCGGGCGCTGGTCGTTCCACAACCGGCGGCGGCGCCCGGTGCTCGGGGAGCCGGTCGAGTGGTACGAACACGACGCGACGATGGAAGCCACCACATACTTCGACGGCGCGATCAGCTTCGACGAAGGCTGGTTCCCGAGCGAAGGCTTCCGCGGCGCGACATTCCGCCTCTACGACCCGTCCGCCAAGACGTGGTCCATCCACTGGATCAACAGCCAACGCGGCCGCCTCGAGACCCCGGTCATCGGCTCATTCGTGAACGGCACCGGCACCTTCGAAGGCCCGGACGAATGGGGCGGCGCCCCCATAGACGTCCGCTTCCTCTGGACCCCCGGCACCGACAAAGCCGCCTGGGAACAATCCTTCTCCCCCGACAACGGCAAAACCTGGACCACCAACTGGCACATGGAACACACCCGCACCGACTGAGGCGGACCATCAGTTCGCGTGCGCGCGTGCTCCACCAACAGCAGTGCCATGCGCATTGACCAACGCATAAAGCATATTCAGATCAACTGGCGCGAAATAAGCAAACGAGTGCGAATCTCGGGATCAGATCACGCCGATACCACCTGCCCTTGACTGCGGCGCCGTCAGCCCTGAAGCTCCAATCAGAGCGAGCCGACAGCACAGTCGGGGGGACGAACTATGCTTGCTTTGGCACTATCATTTGAGCAGGAGATCTGGCTTCGCATTCTGACCGCATTGTCCACCGCACTCTTCGTCAGCGTGGGCGCAGGCCTCGTGACTATTGCCGTCCAGCGCAAGAACGAGGAGTTCAAAGCCGCCCGCGACCGCTTGCTCGACGCTCGCTGGTCGGATCGCGAACGCGAACTCGATCAACGGTGGGCAGATCGTGAACGCGAGCTCGACGATCGATCGAAGACCAGGCAACTCATGCTGGAGCAACAGAGAAAGGACGCCGAGTATCGGCGCGACATCGATCGCGAGGAACGTGCGCTGAGGCATGAACTGGTGGAGCGCGCTTCCGAAGTCCTCGGCGGCTTCTACTTCGCAACACAGTCGTACTGGAGGCAGCGGCAAAATGAGGAAGTGTGGGGCAAACCCGACGGTGCCCAACTCGACGCTACCTACGTCGCTTGGGCGAAGTCCGCGGATACGTTCGAGCGGGGTATCGGAGCAGTCTTCGGCTGGGCCAGCGAGCCGGTCAAACTCGTCCATCAGTCACGTGATCTACTGACTGTCCGGTACTTCCACTTGCGCGGGCGCAACACAGATGCCCTTCGCAGGAACAATGCGAAGAAGGACGGCGACGGCTTCCACAGTGGGCTGACGGTCGATGAATTGACCGATTGGCCTCTTGTTCTCAAGACGCATCGCGCATGTTTGACGTCACTGGTCGACCTGCTGCTCACAGCCCGGACGAACGATGTATGGCCCACCTCCGCGTCTGCGAGCATCCCTTCCTAGCTGCAGGACAAGTGTCCTGCAGCAACAGCCGTCCGGCTGACGGTGGAGTGACCGCCCATCCTGCGTGAGAATGTCAAGCGCTACAGGTCGCGGATGGCGGCGAGGGTTGAGAGGGCGGCTTGGGTGGCTTCGTAGCCTTTGTCTTCTCGGCTGTCGGGGAGGCCGGCTCGGTCGAGGGCCTGGGGGTCGTTGTCGCAGGTGAGTACGCCGAAGCCGATGGGGACGCCCGTCGTCACGCCGACCTGCATGAGGCCGTCCGTCGCCGCCTGGCAGACGTACTCGAAGTGGGGAGTGTCGCCCCGGATCACCACGCCGAGTGCGACCACCGCGTCGTACCCGGACTTCGCCGCATGCAGCGACGCGACCGGAAGCTCGAACGAACCAGGGACCCGGACGACGGTGTGCTCAGTAACGCCGGAGTCCTCCAGCGCGCGGAGGGCTCCGGCGAGCAGGCCGTCGGTAACCTTCGGGTGCCACTGGGCAGCGACGATCGCGACCTTGGCGTCTTCAACGCGAGGTACCTCGATGGTGGGTGCTCCACTGCCCGACATCAGCCGGCTCCGTTCTCTTCGGTCAGCAGGCCGCCCGGCAGGTGATGGCCCATGCGATCGCGCTTGGTGCGCAGATACCGCAGGTTGTGCTCGGTCGGGTCGATGGAGATCCCCCGCCGCTCGACCACGTCAATGCCGTACCCCTGCACACCCGCAAGCTTGTCGGGATTGTTCGTCAGCAACCGCACTTCTTTGACACCGAGATCGGCCAGGATCTGCGCACCGGTCCCGTAGTCGCGCGCATCCGCCGGCAATCCAAGATCCAGGTTCGCGTCCACGGTGTCCCGGCCCGCGTCCTGCAGCTCGTACGCCTGCAACTTGTGCAGCAGCCCGATCCCGCGCCCCTCATGACCGCGCAGATACACCACGACCCCACCCTCGGCCGCAACCTGCCGCATCGCCTCATCCAACTGCGGCCCGCAATCACACCGCAGCGACCCGAACACGTCGCCGGTCAAGCACTCTGAGTGCAAGCGCACCAGCGCCGGCCCATCATCCAGCGAACCGCGCACCAGCGCGAGCTGCTCCGACCCGTCCACCGTGTTGCGGTAGCCGTGGGCAACGAAATCGCCGTACTGCGTCGGCAGCATCGTCGTCGCGACCCGCTGGATCTGGGACTCGGTACGCCGCCGGTACCGGATCAGGTCGTCGATCGACACCAGGACCAGCCCGTGCTCGTCGGCGAACGTCCGCAGTTCGAGCCCGCGCTTCATCGTCCCGTCGTCGTTCACCAGCTCCGAGATCACCGCGGCCGGCGTCAACCCGGCCATTCGCGCCAGGTCGATCGACGCCTCCGTGTGCCCGGGGCGGACCAGTACGCCGCCCTCGCGGCCGCGCAACGGGAAGACGTGCCCCGGCTGCACCAGGTCGTACGACTCCGAGGCCGAGTCGGTCAGCACCCGGATCGTCCGCGCCCGGTCGGCGGCCGAGATCCCGGTGGAGATCCCGTCCCGCGCGTCGACGGAGATCGTGTACGCCGTCCGCATCCGCTCCCGGTTGTGCGGCGTCATCAGCGGGATCCCGAGCCGGTCGAGCTCCGAGCCCTCCATCGGCACGCACACCACGCCCGAGCTGTACCGGATCAGGAACGCCAGCAGCTCCGGTGTCGCCTTGGACGCGGCGAAGATCAGGTCGCCCTCGTTCTCGCGGTCCTCGTCGTCGACCACGATCACCGGCCGGCCGGCGCGGATCTCGTCGATCGCGTGCTCGATCGTGTCGAGCTTCAGCACGTCACCCATCTATCCCACCACCACGGACTCAGGAGCTTGGACCCGCTCACGGTTCTGGATCTTCCACCACGACACGAACCCGACGACGCAGAACAGCCCATACACGATGTACATCGTCGCCGACGGATAGAACTCCGCCTTCACCAGCAGCGGTACGCCGACCACGTCGACGGCGATCCAGATCAGCCAGAACTCGACGAAGCCCCGCGCCATCCCGTACGTCGCCAGGATCGACCCGGTGAGGATCCACGCGTCCCACTGCGGGCCCCACGATCCGAGCTCGCGCAGAACGAAGTACGAGATCGCGTACAGGATCACCGCGATACCGCCGAGCTCGATCCGCTCACGCGCGGACGCCCACCGCGGCTGGACGCCCGTGGCCGCGCCGCCGTGGCGGGTCTGGTACCAGCGGTACCACCCGTAGAGGCTGACGAGCGCGAAGAACACCTGACGCCCGGCCTGGCCCCAGAGGTCCTTGTCCTGCGGGGTGTCGAAGATCCCGCCGACGAAGACCGTGAACAGCAAGACGTTGCCGACGATGCCGACCGGCCACGCCGACACCAGCCGGCGCATGCCGAACAGCGCGCTGGCCAGACCGAACACGTTGCCGACGATCTCCCGGACCAGGACCTCCGACCCGGCGATCGTCACCGTCGAGTGCAACAACCAGTCGATCGGGTTCACCGCACGCCTCCGTTGTTCTTCACGATGCTGTCCTTCAGGTTGCCTGCGGCAAGCAGTCTTTCCACGTACTTCGCGATCACGTCGACCTCGAGGTTGACGGTGTCGCCCACCTTGTTCGCACCCAGCACGGTCAGCTCCAGCGTGGTCGGGATCAGGCTGACCCCGAACGTGCCGGACGCGTCGTCGACGTCGGTCACGGTCAGCGAGACGCCGTCGATCGCGATCGAGCCCTTCTCGGCGACGTACTTGAGGATCTCGGGTGCGGTCGCGATCCGGACGTCTTCCCAATGCTCGCCCGGGGTCCGCGCCGCGATCGTGCCGGTGCCGTCGACGTGGCCCTGGACGATGTGCCCGCCGAGCCGTTCGTGCGCGGCGACGGCCCGCTCGAGGTTGACCGGCGAGCCCTTCTGCAGACCGCCGAGGCTGGTCCGTTGCAGCGTCTCGCGCATCACATCCGCGGTGAACGCGCCGCCGCCGTACTCCACCACCGTCAGGCAACAGCCGTTGACCGCGATCGAGTCGCCGTAGCCGGCGTCCTCGGTCACCTTCGGGCCGCGGATGGTGAGCCGCGCGGCGTCGCCTTCGAGCAGGTCCAGGGACTCGACGGTGCCGAGTTCTTCGATGATGCCGGTGAACATCTACTTTCCTCCCAGAGGAACCAGGGTCAGCCGGACGTCGTCGCCCAGGCGGGTGACGTCCGCTAGCTTGAACCGCCGCAGGTGGTCGATCGATTCCGCGCCGAGGTCGCCGACCGCGCCGTACCCGGAACCGAGCACAGCCGGGGCGACGTACGCGACGATCTGATCGACGAGTCCGGCCCGCACGAACGCGGCGGCCAGGGTCGGGCCGCCTTCGAGCCAGAGGTGCCGGATCTGCCGGTCGTCCAACTGCCGAAGCACCTCGGCGGGATCATGGGTCGGCAGCAGCAACGTCTCCGCACGGTCGTTGCGGACCCGCGCGGTGGGTGGGATCTCACGGTCGCCGACGACCACCCGCAACGGCTGCCGCGCCGCGGGTACGTCGTGCTCGTCGCGGACCGTCAGCTCGGGGTCGTCGTCCAGCACCGTCTGGGTGCCGACGGCAATCGCATCGCACTCGGCCCGCTGCCGGTGGACGTCGGCGCGCGCGATCGGCCCGGTGATCCACTTACTGGTCCCGTCCGGCGCCGCGGACCGCCCGTCGAGCGTGGTCGCGAACTTCCAGGTGACGAACGGCCGCCCCGTCCGGACGCTGTGCAACCAGACGTGGTTGACCGCCTCGGCCTCGGTCTGCAGGACGCCCTCGACAACGTCGATGTTCTTGTTCCGCAGCTTGTCGGCGCCGCCGGAAGCGGTCCGGTTCGGATCGGGTACGGCGTACACGACGCGCGCGACCTCGGCCTCGATCAGGGCGTCCGCACACGGACCGGTCCTGCCGGTGTGGTTGCACGGCTCGAGCGTGACGTACGCCGTACCGCCGCGGGCTCGTGCCCCGGCCATCCGGAGCGCCTCGACCTCGGCATGCGGGCCGCCGGCAACGGCATGGAAACCCTCGCCCACCGGATGCCCGTCGCGGCCGGTGATCACGCACCCGACCACCGGGTTCGGATGGGTGCTGCCGGTACCTCTCGCAGCCAACTCGACAGCACGCCGCATCCAGGCGATGTCGATCGGCGACGCGTCGTTCACTACTCGGGCCCCTCGTCGTCACGGACGCACTCCGGGGCCTCGACCGGCACGTCTGCTCCGTCGCCCGCACCGGACCACTCGTCCGGTGCCGCGGTCCGTCGCCGGACCTCTCGCCGCCGCGTCCCGTGGGCTCTGCAGTCCACGCTCCGCGCCGTCGGGCGCCAGAGCACACCCGCCGACCGCGTGCGCCTCCCATCCGGACTTTCACCGTCGGTCCTGGAATTCCACCAGGTCAACCGATCGCCAAACCGCAGCGACCGGGTCGCGGACTGTTACCGCCGGCTCGGAATTACACCGACCCCGGAGCACGCGAGTGGGTTCACTCGTGCTTCAAGTATGCCCCTCCCCGCAACCCACACCACGACCCAGGTCACATCGTGAGCCGTCACCCGCAGCAACAACCCCCGGCCCGCGGCGCTCGCGCCGAACTGGGAACACCCCGTGATGACTGGGGACAGGCAATTTCCTGTTCCCAGTCACCGCGGGGTGTTCCCAGTCCTGATGGTGGCGGCGTCGAGCGCGGTTGCAGCTGGATCGGTCGCGCTGCCTGGGCCCGGCTGGGCAGTCCCTCGACCCTGTACCTTCTTGCCGGTGGAGGCGTTTGCTGGGCGGTATCGGCTGATCGACCTGATCGGAACCGGCGGGATGGGTTCGGTCTGGCGCGCCTGGGACCTGCGGCGCTCGGCCTACGTCGCGGCCAAGGTCCTCGGGCAGCACGACGCCGGCACGCTGCTGCGCTTCGTCCGGGAACAGTCGGTACGGATCCAGCACCCGCACGTCGTCGCCCCGCACGGCTGGGCCGCGGACGACGACAAGGTCGTGTTCGCGATGGACCTGGTCCGCGGCGGCTCGGTCGCCACACTCCTCGGGGACCACGGGCCGCTCCCGCCGTCGTACGTCGCCGTACTCCTCGACCAGCTCCTGCACGCCCTGTCCGCGGTACACGCGGCGGGTGTCGTACACCGCGATCTCAAACCAGCGAACCTGCTCCTCGACGCGACCGGCACCGGCCTTCCTCATCTCCGCCTGTCCGATTTCGGCGTAGCCGGCCTGATCGATGAGCCGCGGATGACACGCAACAGCACGATCCTCGGCACCCCTGGCTACCTCGCACCCGAGCAACTGTCGGGCGCGGATCCCGACCCCCGCCAGGACCTGTACGCCGTCGGCGCCGTCGCCCACGAACTCCTCACCGGCGACCGCCCCACCCCCACCGGTTCACTCCCACCCGCAGACGGCCCGTTAGCTGCGTTCATCCACACCTGTACGGCGACCAACCCGTCAGACCGCCCCACCACAGCCCAAGCCGCAGCCCGCCTCCTGTCCGAGTCCGGCGCTCTCCCATCCCCCGGCTCCCTCCCCTGGATCAACCTCCCCGACGCCCCCGAAGTCTTCGACCAACTCCCACCCCTCCCACCCACCTGGACCCCCACCGGCCCAACCAACCCCACCGCCCAACCTCCCGGCACACCCGGCTCCGCCCACCCCACCGGACCCACCAGTTCGGCTGAGCCGACAGGACCCACCGGGCCTAGCGGTTCGGCGCAGGCAGCCGGGGGCGTTCGGCCTCAGCGTGCGCAGGCCTTCCAGCCGCAGGTGACGCGGCAGCTCCCGGCGGGGGACGCCCCGGTCCCGCAGGTGACTGGGGTGGGACGGGCGGGGGACGCCCCGGTCCCGCAGGTGACTGGGGTGGGGCAGGCGGGGGACGCGCCGGTCCCGCAGATGACTGGGGTCGGGCGGGCGGGAAGCGCGCCGGTTCCGCCGGCGGCTGAGGCGGGGCAGGTGGTGGAGGCATCGGGGAGGCGGCGGGGGTTGGTTTGGTTGGCGGTGGGGAGTTTTGTGGGGGCTGCGGGGTTGATTGGTAGTGCTGTTTGGATCTTGGTGCGGTGAACATGACGAAGCCCGGGATGCGGATCGCATCCCGGGCTTCTGACTGCTAGTGCGGCGCCTGCGGACCGCCCCAGTTGTTCGACTGCGGCCACTGCGCGGGGGCCGGCTTCTTCCGCAGTCGCGCGACGATCAGCCCACCGATCAGCAGGAGCACAACTCCACCCCCACCAAGCCCAGCGACCAACGCCACCGGCGTCCCGTCGTCCGAGTCGGAGCGCCCATCCACCGGCGGACCACCGGCCCGGTTCTTGTCACCGGAGTCCCCCGGCTCGGAGGGCGTCGTACTCGGCGTCGTACTGGGCGTCTCGGTCGGCGTAGGTGTCACGGACTCCCCCGACACCGGCGTCGCGCCGTCGACGTACTCCGGTTTGCCCGCCCCCGCCGTACCGACCACGCCGACCGTGAGGTTCAACGGGATCGTGAAGGCCTTGTCGTTGGTCTTCCGGGTCAGCGAGACCGCCAGGTAGTACTCGCCAGGCGTCGAGGTGCCGGTGTCCTGGTTGTTGGCCCCGTTGCGGTTCAGGTACCGGATCTCCTTGGTGGTAAGACCCTTCACCAGCCCGCGCTTGGTCAGCACAGCCTTCGTGTACGAGCCGCCGGGCACGTTCTTGGCGAAGATCGCGAACACGTCCTCACCGGTCGGCGAGATCAGCGCGGTGTCGAGATACCGGATTCCGTCCATCGCGTCGGCCTGGGCGCCGGCCATCTCCGGGACCGTCATCTGCGCTTGGATCCGCTGACCCCAGTCGGCCTTCACCCGGTAGAGCTGGAGCTCGCCAGGCATCAGCGTCGTCTTGTACGTGCCCGGCTGGAGCAGCGGCGCGTCCGGGAAGCTGGAGCCGGGCACGATCTCGCGCGGCGTCGACCCGGACATCTGGGTCCAGACCGGGTCAGCGGCCGCGGCCGGCAGGTTCGCGATCGAGTCGACCGGCGGCTCCTCGTCGACCCGCAGCTCGTACGGCACGCCCTTGAGCTGCTGATAGTTCTTCCCCGGGTTCACGGTGAGCACCAGCTGATCGGAGTCAGCGCATTCGTCGTTCTTCTTCTCGTACTTCGACCAACTGGCCGCCGTCCCGGTCGCCAGCCCCTGGTCTCCGTCGAATCCGCGCGGGTAGCTCCAGCCGCACTGCTCACCGGTGAGCGTGTTGAGCCGCACCTCGGTCTGGATCACGAAGCTCCCGCCGGCCGGACGCCGGAAGCTCACCCCGGCGCGCAGCGTCGAGCCCTTCATGGTCCGCTTGATCAGGTAGTGCTTCGAGGTGTTGTCCACACCGAACGTGTCGGAGTAGTGGCCCGGGGCAAGCACCGGCGCGCCTTCCTGCTGCGGGGCGCCGTGCACCGGCGTACCGGAGATCCGGAACGGGCGGAAGGCTCGCGTCGACAACCTGCCCAGACCAGCCTCGAGATCGATCGTCGAGTCGGCGTCGTAGTAGTCGCCGCGCCCTTCGCGAGCCACGCACTGCAGCTGGGTGCGCGCCTTCCCGCCGACGCGGAAGCCGACCACGTCGATCTTCAGATCGATGCCCTGCTGGGCGATCGAGCGCGCCACCGCGCACGGCTCCGGCGCACACGTCGCCTCGCCGTCCGAGACCAGCACGATCGTGCGCTGACCGACCGGACCGAGATCCTTCGCGGCCTGCTGGAGGGCGTAGCCGATCGGGGTCTCGCCGTACGGCTTGTACTTGGCGATCGCCGTCTGGAGTTGCGGCCGGTTGCCGGTCCCGATCGGGACGGTCAGCTGGGTGTCGGTGCAGGCGCCCGCCTGGGTGCGTTTGAACACGGTCGCGCCGTACACCCGGAGGCCGACCTCGGCCGCCTCGGGGAGCTTGGTCACCACGCTGGACAGGGCCGTCCGGGCGGCGGCGATCTTGGTGTGCCCGTCGCCGGCTGGCTCCGCCATGGAGCCGGACGAGTCGAGGACCAGCACGAGCTTGCCGCCGCTCGGAGCAGGGTCCGCGAGCGCGGCTGGGGCGGTCAGGCCACCCAGGACAGCTGCCAGCGTGACGGCGAGGAGCGCCCACACCACGGGCCGGTGGCGGTGTGCCTGGTGAGTCGTCATCGTTTCCTCCGGTGAGATTCGCTGCTGCAAACCTTGGCAGTTTGCTATCGCAAATGTCAACCCCGTTTCAGGCTGGAATTTCGGGTTCGCAAGTGCGAAGATCTTTGCATGGAGCAGACGGCACACAATCTGCAGCAGCAGGTCGAGCTGTACGGCGAGCCACTGGGCGAGGTCGTACGGCGGATCACCGGCGGGCTCGGCATGACGCAGGGCGGGCTCGCCCAGGTCATCGGCCTGTCCGCGCCCATGCTCTCGCAGCTGGTCAGCGCGCAGCGGGTGAAGATCGGCAATCCAGCGGTCGTGTCGCGCCTGCGGGCCGTGTCCGAGCTCACCGATCTGGCCGTGTCCGGCGGGATCGAGCCCGAGCACATCGCCCACGAGCTGGACGGGATCCGCGCCGCCACCGGCGCCTACACCCGGCCGACCACAGCCCACCTGGCGCGGTCGGCCGCGCCCGGCCAACCCACCGGAAATGCAGGGCAGCCCACCGATCCGCCGGGCCGTTTCCTGCGACCCACGACGTACCCCGGCGAGCTCCCCCCGTCTCCGTCCGCGCGCAGCGTCGTACGGGAGATCCAGGACCTGTTCCGGGCCGTCGCTTCGGCCGAGGAGATCCAGCAGGCCGCGGCCGCCGTGGACTCGCCGGCGATCGCCGAGTTACTACTTGCCTACGGCACCGGCAGGACAGCCGATGCGCTAACGCACTATGAGCAGCACCACGGCTGATATAGCACAACCCGAGTAGACATTCGGCGCTGTCTCACGCTTCGTCGGCACGGAATGCGCGTCGCGCGGCTGGTGTTGGCTTGCTCCGGCGGGGCGAACCGTCCTGCCTTCGTTGACGTTGTGAGGAGACAGTTGTGCGCGCGTTCGGCGCTTTTCGGCGGGTTGTCGCAGTGGTCGGGGCCATCACCTTGGCAAGTGCGATGGTTGCCTGTGGCAGCAATCAGGACAAGTCCGTGGCGGGCGGCGAGGATCTGGGGCTGATGACGGCGGGGACGCTGCGGATCGGGACCCTGACCGACGCGCCGCCGAACGTCTACGTGAAGGACGGGAAGTTCACCGGCTTCGACAACGACCTGATCACTGCGGTCGCGGCGAAGCTGAACCTGAAGCCGGAGTTCGTCGGCACCGACTTCTCCGCGCTGCTGTCGCAGGTGAACGGCGGCCAGTTCGACCTCGGCAGCTCGTCGATCACGGTCACCGAGGCCCGTAAGAAGACGGTTGCGTTCAGCAACGGGTACGACTTCGGCTACCTCGGTCTCAACACCACCAAGGACTCCGGAATCACGTCGTTCGACCAGCTCACCGGCAAGCGGGTCGTGGTCGTCCAGGGCACCGTCCAGGACGACTACGCGACGCAGAAGAACCTGAACCCGGTCCGCGTCCCGAACTACAACGCCGCGCTCGGCCAGCTCAAGGCCGGTACGGCGGACGCCTGGGTGAGCCCGGCCGAGATCGGCGAGAAGATGGCGAAGGAGCAGGGCGGTGGCACGGTGATCCTGGCCGCGAAGGAGCTCAGTGACGCGCCGATGGCGTTCGCGGTGGCGAAGAGCAACGACAAGCTCCGCGAAGCCGTGAACAAGGCGCTCGACGAGGTGATCGCCGACGGCACCTGGACCAAGCTGGTCGAGCAGTACTACCCGGGTCGCGCCGTACCGGCGAACTTCAAGCCGGGCAGCGGATCGGTCAAGTTCACGGCTCCCAAAGCCTGATGGACATCTGGTCCACCCTGAGTGACACCTTCCTCGACTGGGAGTCGATGAAGGCGGTCCTGCCCGAGATGCTGAAGGTAGGACTGGTCAACACCCTGATTCTGGCGGCCGCCTCGGTCGTGCTGGGCACTCTGCTCGGCATGATCGTGGCGGTCCTCGCCCTGTCCAGCAAGCGCTGGCTGCGCTGGCCGGCGAAGATCTACACCGACATCTTCCGCGGCCTGCCTGCGATCCTGACGATCCTGCTGATCGGCCAGGGCCTGTCCCCGATCACGAGGCACTGGTGGGGCCCGAACCCGTACCCGCTCGGCATCCTCGCGCTGTCGCTGATCGCCGCGGCGTACATCGGCGAGATCTTCCGTTCCGGCATCCAAAGCGTGGAGAAAGGTCAGCTCGAGGCCGCCCGAGCGCTGGGCTTCAGTTATACGAGCGGCATGCGGCTGGTCGTCATCCCGCAAGGGGTACGGCGGGTGCTGCCGGCGCTGGTGAACCAGTTCATCGCGCTCGTGAAGGAGTCGAGCCTGGTGTACTTCCTCGGCCTGCTGGCGAGCCAGCGCGAACTGTTCCGGATCGGGCAGGACGCGGCCGCGACCAACGGCAACCTGTCCCCGTTGCTGCTCGCGGGCATCTTCTACCTGGTGATGACGGTCCCGCTGACGCACTTGGTGAACCACTTCGACAAGCGGCTGCGCGAAGGACGACCGGTCGAGTCGGAGGACGTAGAACTGAAGGAGCTCGCGCATGCGAACCGTTGAGGCAGCGAGCCTGGAGGTGAGCGGAGTCGAGCTCGCGTTCGGCAGCAACAAGGTGCTGCGCGGCGTCGATCTCGTCGTGCCGGCCGGGCAGACCGCGTGTGTGATCGGTCCGTCGGGCTCTGGGAAGTCGACGCTGTTGCGTGCGATCAACCGGCTGCTCGAACCGGACGCGGGTGATGTGAAGCTGGGCGGCGAGTCGGTACTGCGGGGTGACGCCGATGTACTGCGGCGACGCATCGGCATGGTGTTCCAGCACTTCAACCTGTTCCCGCACAAGAGCGTGCTCGACAACATCACGCTTCCGCTGCGCAAGATCAAGAAGCTCGACGCCGAGGCCGCACAGGCCGCGGCCCGCGCGCAGCTCGAGCTGGTCGGTCTTGCCCACAAGGCCGGAGCGCGGCCCGGGAACCTGTCCGGTGGTCAGCAGCAGCGGGTCGCGATCGCGCGAGCGCTGGCGATGCAGCCCGAGGTGATGCTGTTCGACGAGGCCACGTCGGCGCTCGATCCCGAGCTGGTCAAGGGCGTGCTGTCGCTGATGGCGGACCTCGCCGCGGCGGGGATGACGATGGTCGTGGTCACCCACGAGATGGGGTTCGCCCGCGAGGTTGCCGACCAGGTGGCCTTCATGGACCACGGCGTCGTGGTCGAGTCCGGAGTACCCGATCAGATCTTCGCCGCGGCCGACTCCCCGAGATTGCAACAGTTCCTGTCCCAGGTGCTCTGAGGCGGTCGAACCTTGGCAGAAAGGTATGCCAAGGCGCACGATGGAAGGTGGCCCCGACTGGGGTTGAGCTACACCTGGGGGTAGCCATGGCGTTCTTCCATCGTTCACCGGCCGCGACTCGCCGACTCACGATCGCAGCAGTCGCCGCCGGATTGATCACCACATCCGGGCTCGCGGCAACCGCCGCGCCCACGACCAGCACAGTCAGCACAACCAGCACGGCCAGCACGGTGGCGGCCGCGCCGGCTCGTGCCAAGTACGTCTATCTCACGTTCGACGACGGCCCGAGTACGCCGTACACCGCGCAGATACTGAAGATTCTGCGGGCCTACGGGGCACGGGCGACCTTCTTCGAGATCGGGCGGAACGTGGCGCGCTACCCGTACCTGACCCGCCGCGTCTACCAAATGGGCAACGGCGTGCAGAACCACACCTGGTCGCACCCGGATCTGCGGCACGTGTCCTCGGCAACATTCAGGTCCCAAGTACAGAAGACGGACCGGTACATCCGGGCCCAGACGGGGTACACCCCGCGCTGTCTCCGGCCGCCGTACGGCGCGACGAACAAGCTGATCTACCGGCGGGCCGCTGCCCTTGGCAAGAGCATCCGCTTGTGGACCATCGACACCCGCGACTGGTCTCGCCCCGGAACGTCGGTGATCGTGCGCCGGGCACTGGCGAAGGTGCACAGCGGTTCGGTCATCCTGATGCATGACGGCGGCGGCAACCGCAGCCAGACGGTTGCGGCGCTGCCGAAGATTCTGCGGACTTTGAAGGCGAGGGGCTACCGCTTCACCACCATGTCCTGCACCTGACACTCGGCGCGGGGGCCGCGGGGTTACGTCAATTCCTGGCACAAGTGCCTTAGCGTGGGCCCTGAGGATTCAGTGAGGACGTGAACCACCCACCGCCCTGGGGGGACAATGGACGTTCGCTTGACGCGTGCGGGCAACCGCGCCGTCGGCCTGGCGATGATGATGCTGGTGAGCGCGGTGATCGGCTCGGTCGTGGTTGCGGCCGCGAAGTCGCCGGCCAAACCAGCCATGCCCGCGCCGTCCGCGGCAGCACCGGTCACGCCGACGAAAACGCCGCTGCCGACCAAGTACGTCGTACTGACGTTCGACGACGGGCCTGATGTCGAGTACACCCCGAAGGTGCTCAACATCCTCGCGCAGTACGGCGCCAAGGCGACGTTCTTCGAGGTCGGGCAGAACGTCCGGAAGCATCCCGAACTGACCAAGCGGATCCACGAATCCGGTCACAGCGTGCAGAACCACACCTGGACGCACGCCGATCTCCGCCACCTCAGCGCGGCCGCGTTCCGGCAGCAGGTGACGTCGACGGATCAGGCCATCCGGGCGCAGATCGGCAGTACGCCGGCCTGCCTGCGACCGCCGTACGGCGGGGTGAACCCAACAGTCCGGCAACGGGCGAAGGCGCTCGGCAAGGACCTCGTGGTGTGGACGGTGGACTCGCGGGACTGGACCAAACCCGGTACGACGGCGATCGTGCAACGCGTGCTGAACAACGTGCACAGCGGCTCGGTGATCCTGATGCACGACGGCGGCGGCAACCGCACCCAGACCGTGGCGGCCCTGCCCACGATCCTCAAGACGCTCAAGGCCCAGGGCTACGGCTTCCGCGTCCTGACCTGCTAGGACAGCGCGGTCACTAGCGGTACGACGTCGGCGATCGACTGGACCACGCGGGTCGGGCGGTACGGGAAGCGCTCGACCTCGTGCTCGCCGGTCGATCCGGACAGCACGAGCACGCTCCGCAGGCCCGCCTCGAGACCGCTGATGATGTCGGTGTCCATCCGGTCACCGATCATCACGGTGGTTTCGGAGTGTCCCTCGATGCGGTTCAGCGCGCTGCGCATCATCAGTGGGTTCGGCTTGCCGACGAAGTACGGCGCGACGCCCGTGGCCCGGGTGATCAGCGCAGCCACCGAGCCGGTCGCCGGCAGCGGACCCTCTTGTGACGGGCCGGTCGGGTCAGGGTTGGTCGCGATGAAGCGGGCACCGTCCGCGATCAGCCGGATCGCCTTGGTGATCGCCTCGAACGAGTACGTCCGGGTTTCGCCGAGGACGACGTAGTCCGGGTCGCGCTCGGTCAGCACGTACCCGATCTCGTGCAATGCGGTGGTCAGTCCCGCCTCGCCGATCACGTACGCCGTCCCGCGCGGCCGCTGGTCGTCGAGGAACTGCGCGGTGGCGAGCGCGCTGGTCCAGATCGACCGCTCCGGGATGTCGATGCCCGCGGCAAGCAGGCGGGCGCGGAGGTCGCGCGGGGTGAAGATCGAGTTGTTCGTGAGGACCAGGAACTTCTTGCCGGACGCCTGCAGCGCGGCGATGAACTCGCCGGCTCCGGGGATGGCGCGCTCCTCGTGCACCAGCACGCCGTCCATGTCGGTCAGCCAGGTATCCACCGGTTTGTGCTCGCTCACCAGCTCATCGTAGAGGCCTGACCGGCTGGTGCACTGAAACTGTCGGCGGCGGGGGCAAGAATGCCGGCATGGAATTGGCCGGGTACCGCGAGTTGTGGCGAGCGCACGGTGTGATGACGCTGCTGGTGTCGTCACTGCTCGCCCGGCTGCCCATGCTCGCGACGATGGTGCCGATCGCGTTCCTCGCGAAGGACGCGAGCGGCTCGTTCCAGTGGGCGGGCGTTGTCGCAGGCGCCTATTCGGTCGGTGCGGCGGTTGCGGGACCGCTCTGGTCGCGTGCGGCCGACCGGCGCGGACCTCGTGGCGTGCTGCTCGCGACCGGGATCGCCTGGAGTCTGGCGCTGTTCGGGATCGCGCTCCTTCCGGCCGGGCTGCATCGGTTGCTGCCGCTGCTGGCCTTGATCGCCGGCGCCCTGGTGCCGCCGGTCATGCAGACGTTGCGGGCCGCGTGGCCGCGCGTCGTCTCGGGCCCGGCGTTGCGGACGGCGTACTCGGTGGATGCGACGGCGCAGGAGCTGCTGTTCATGGTCGGGCCGATGCTCGGGGCAACCGCGGTGAGTGTGGCGAGCCCGCGGGCCGGCGTACTGCTCGCGGCGGTGATGTCGGCCGTCTTCATCTGGTGGTATGCGCTTCGACAACCCGAGCCGCTCCCCCGCGACCAGCACACCACGGTGCCGCTGACCGCGCGGCAGCTGCTCTGGCACCGGCACCGCTTGCCGCTGATCCTCGCGTTCGGCCTCTGGGTCATGTCGTTCAACGGGATCTCGCTGGCCATCGTCGCGTTCGCCGACGACCACGGTCAGCGGCTGATCGCCGGGATCCTCGAGGCCGTCTGGGCGTTCGGCAGCCTGGTCGGAGGCGCTGTTGCGGGCGCGTTGCCCGGTCGGCGTACGTCGTACCTCTGGCGGCGGGCTGCTCTGGTCGCGGTCGGGATGCTGCTGTGTGTGTTCGCAACCTGGTCGTCGGTGGCCCTCGGGATCGCGTTGGCGGTGTCGGGGCTGACGCTCGCGCCGGCGATCGGCGCGCTGTATGGGCGGCTGGGTTCGTTGACGCCGGACGTCGCGCGAACCGAGGTGTTCGGGTGGATGGGCAGCGCGGCGACCGGCGGTGCAGCGATCGGGGCTGCGGTGTCGGGTGCGGTGATCGAAGGCTTCGGCGTGCGGTACGTGTGGCTGCTGGCCACCGTACTCGCGGTGCTGGCGACGGTGTTGCTGCTCCGGGTGCCGCCTGAGGTCGAGCCGGAGCCGAGTGGGCCTGACCTACCGGCCGGCGGACTGCTCGGCGAGACCGCGTAGCTCCTCGACCATCGCGTTCGGGTCGCCGGCGGCGTACACGGCCGAGCCGGCTACGAACACGTCGGCGCCGGCCTCGGCGCAGCGCTCGATGGTGTCGGCCGAGACGCCGCCGTCGATCTCGATCCACAGGTCGAGCCCGTGCTTGTCGAGCAGTTGGCGGGTGCGGCGGATCTTCGGCACGCAGACGTCGAGGAACTTCTGCCCGCCGAAGCCGGGCTCGACGGTCATGATCAGGATCATGTCGAGCTCGGCCAGCAGGTCCTCGTACGGCTCGATCGGGGTTGCGGGCCTGAGGGCCATCGCGGCCCGCGCGCCCTTGGCCCGGATCTCCCGCGCGGTCCGGATCGGCGCCCGGCAGGCCTCGATGTGGAACGTGACGCTCGACGCGCCCGCCTCGACGTACCCAGGCGCCCAGCGGTCCGGGTCCTCGATCATCAGGTGACAGTCGAGCGGCATGTCGGTCGCCTTGGCCAGCGACTCGACCACCGGCATCCCGAGGGTCAGATTCGGCACGAAGTGGTTGTCCATCACGTCGACATGCAGCCAGTCCGCATTCGACACAGCTGCCGCCTCGTCAGACAGCCGCGCGAAGTCGGCGGCCAGGATGCTAGGCGCGATCTGAATCCCCATGGCGTCAATCTATCGACCCGCCGACGGACAGCTGTCAGGTGGTGAGCTCGGCGGTGAGTACTTCGCGGAGCGTCGTGGTCGGGCGACCGAGCAGTGTGGGCAGTGTGGGGTCGACGACGGCGAACTCGCCGCGCCGCGCGGCGGCGAAGATGCCCAGTGTCAGCTCGACCAGGAACTCCGGCATTCCGCGCCCGAGCGCCGCCTGCTTCCACTCCTCGTCCGGCACCGCGACCCGGGTGATCTTCCGCCCGACGAGATCCGACGCGATCGCAGCGATGTCCGCGTAGTCGAACAGCTCCGGCCCGGTGAGCGCCGGCGTAATGCCGTCCAGACGGCCGGGGTCGGTCAGCGCGAGCACCGCCGCGTCGGCCAGATCCCGGTGCGCTGTCCAGGAGAACGGCCCGTCCTCCGGCAGGATCAGCTCTCCCGTCGCCAGCGCGGACCGCAGCAGGTAGACCGGCGTACTCGCGTAGAAACCGTTGCGCAGGGCCGTGAACGGTACGCCGGAATCGGCCAGATCCTGTTCCGTCGCGGCGTGGCCCCGGGTCGCGAGGAACAGGGAGTCCAGGTTCGCGGCTTGGTGGCTGGTGTAGAGGATGCGCCCGGCGCCGGCGGTCTTGGCGAGGTCGATCGCGACGTGGTGCGGCTCCGGGTCGGCCGGGCCGGAGACGATCAGCACCTGGGTGGCGCCTTCGAACGCGTACGCGAGCGAGTCCGGGTCGCCGAAGTCTCCACGTCGTACCCGAACACCGCGGGCAGCGAGGTCCGCGGCCTTCGCCGGGTTACGCACGCTGACACCGAGCTGATCGGTGGCGACACGGTCGGCGAGGCGGTCGACGACAGCACGGCCGAGGCGGCCGCTCGCTCCGGTGACGATGATCATGCATGACTCCTTGTTATCAGTGGATACAGATTGACGCTATCACTGTTAACACGGCGAGCCAACCGCTACCGTTGGCGCGTGGACGAGCTGCAAACCGACGAGACGCCGGCCGACGCGACTACGAGCGGTAGCGGTGGGCGGGACCGGATGCGGGCTCAGATCGTCGAGGTTGCGGCGGGGCTTCTTGCGAGTGGTGGGCGGGACGCTGTGTCGACGCGAGCGGTCGCGGCTGCGGCGGGTACGCAGGCGCCGACGATCTACCGGCTGTTCGGCGACAAGGACGGGCTGCTCGCGGCGGTGCTGGAGTACGGGTTCTCGACGTACCTCGCGGACAAGCCGCCCCTCGATTCGACGGCAGACCCGATCACGGACCTCCGCGCGGGATGGGACCTGCACATCGGGTTCGGGCTGGCGAACCCGGCGCTCTTCCTCCTGATGTACGCCGACACGCGGCCGGGCCGGCGCCCCGCCGCAGCCGAGGCCGGGCTGGCGATCCTGCGAACCCGGATCCGCAACATCGGAGCCGCCGGACGGCTGCGCGTCGACGAGGGCCTGGCCGCGGAACTGGTGCAGGCGGCCGGTTCAGGCGCCGTACTAGCACTGCTAGCCGTCCCCCAGGAGAGCCGCGATCCGCGGCTGGCGGACACGATGTTCGACGCCTTGATCGCAGCAATCGCAACAGACCCAGCACACCACGAGACCGCGGATGACAGGGCGCGGACGGGTGTGGGGGCGGTGACGGCTGCGAATGCGTTGCGAGCGCGGTTACCGGAGCTTGAGATGCTGACTGATGGCGAGCGTCACGTGCTTGGTGAGTGGCTCGCCCGCATCACCCATTGAACGACCTCCGCGACCGTCTCGACCACCGCAACTCCCGCAGGCAGGGGTGGGCGGCGGATCAGGATTACGGGGATTCCGAGTCGGCGGGCTGCGGTGAGTTTGGCGGCTGTGGCGGGGCCGCCGCTGTCCTTGGTGACCAGTACGTCGATGCCGTGGTCGCGGAGGATCGTCTCCTCGTCAACGAGGGTGAAGGGGCCGCGGGCAAGGATCAGCGTGCACCAGGTGGGACGGGGTTCGGGCGGGTCGACGCACCGAGCGAGCGTCCACAACCCGGTACCAGCGAAGGCATCCAGCCCCTGCCGGCCGATCGTGAGAAACGCCCGCTTCCCGAGCTCCGGCAACAACTCAGCAGCAGCGGACGCGGTCTCGACCCAATGCCAATCGTCGTCAGGCTCCGCGATCCACCCCAGCCGCCGCAGCACCAGCAGGGGCGTACCGATCTCGCGCGTCGCAGCAAACGCATTCGCAGTGATGTTCGCCGCGAACGGATGCGTCGCATCGATCACCGCATCAACCGAATGCTCCCGCAACCAACCCGCGAGCCCGCCCGCTCCACCGAACCCGCCGACCCGCACCTCACCAACCGGCACCCGCGCATCGGTTGTCCGCCCGGCAAGCGACGACACCACGTCGACCCCGGCGCCGGACAGCAGGCCCGCCAGCTCGCGAGCCTCCCCCGTCCCGCCGAGCAACAGAACCTTCATCGAGACCGATCGGCCGAGTAGAGATGACTGTCCCGAAAGGCCGTTGCCGACAGCACCTTTCCGACGATGATGACGGCGGTACGGCGAACGCCCGCAGACTTCACCTGCTCCGCGATATCAGCAAGCGTCCCGCGCAGCACGACTTCGTCGTCGCGGGAGGCACGCGCGACGACCGCGACCGGGCAGTCCGCGCCGTAGTTCGGGACGAGTTCCTCGACCACGCGATCGATCTGCTGCACGGCAAGATGCAGAACGATCGTCGCCTGACTCGCGCCGAGCGTCGTCAGGTCCTCGCCGGCCGGCATCGCGCTGGCGCTGCCGCCGATCCGGGTGAGGACGACGGTCTGCCCGACCTCCGGAACGGTCAGCTCGCGGCCGAGGGTGGCGGCGGCCGCGGCGTACGCCGGTACGCCGGGCGTCACGTCGTACGGGATCTCGAGGGTGTCGAGGCGGCGCATCTGTTCGGCCATTGCGCTGAAGACGGACGGGTCGCCGGAATGCAGGCGGGCGACGTCGAGGCCGGCGGTGTGCGCGGTGGCGAGTTCGGTGACGATCTCGTCGAGGGTCAGGTTCGCGGTGTCGACCTTGCGGGCGCCGGGCGGGCAGTGGTCGAGTAGTTCGACCGGTACGAGCGCACCGGCGTACAGACAGACAGGTGAAGAGGCGATCAGGTCGCGGCCGCGGACTGTGATCAGGTCTGCCGCACCGGGTCCGGCACCGATGAAGTGGACCGTCACTTCGTCACGCTCCAGATGGTTACCGGCATGGCGGGGCGCCAGCCGGTCATGGTGCCGATGGCGGAGGCGCGTTGTACGTCGAGGCGGACGAGGTCGCCGCCGACGGCCTTGTACCACTGGGCGATCAGGGACTCGGTCTCCAACGTGACGCCGTTGGCGACCAGGCGACCGCCCGGGCGGAGCGCGTTCCAGCAGACGTCGAACATGCCGGCCGCGGTCGCTCCCCCGCCGATGAAGATCGCGTCCGGCGATTCGAGACCGTCGAGCGCTGCCGGGGCTGCACCTTCTACGACCTCCACCGCCGCACCCAGCGCGGCCACGTTGCGTTCCAGCCGTTTCGCGCGGTCGGGGTCGCGTTCGACGGCGATCGCATGGCAGGACGGGTGATGCCGGGACCACTCGATCGCGATGCTCCCCGCGCCGCCGCCGATGTCCCAGAGCAGTTGCCCAGGCACGGGTGCGAGACGAGACAGGGTGACGGCGCGTACTTCGCGTTTGGTCAGCTGGCCGTCGTTCTCGTACGCGTCGTCGGGCAGGCCGGTTGCTGTTGAGAGGACGGGGGCGTCGAGTGGGCAGAGTACGGCGATGACGTTGAGCGGGTCGACGTCGTGGGACCAGTCGGTGGCGTTCGTCGTACGGACGCGTTCGGTTGGGCCGCCGAGTTGTTCGAGGACTGTGAACTCGCTGGAGCCGTAGCCGCGGGCGACCAGCAGGTCCGCGACCTCGGCCGGTGTCTGGGCGCCTCGGCTGAGGATCAGGACGCGGCGGCCAGGATGGAGGTGCGGGTGGAGTCGCTCGACCGGGTTGCTTACCAGGCTCACCACCTGCACCTGGTCCTGCGCCCAGCCGAGCCGCGCACACGCCAGGGAGACGCTCGACGGCTGCGGGATCACACGTACGGCGTCGGCGCCGAGCAAGCGGACCAGCGTCGTACCGATGCCGTGGAACGTCGGGTCACCACTCGCCAACACACAGATCCGCCGTCCCCGGTGCTCTTCCAGCAACTGCGGAAGCGCCTCCGACAACGGCGAGGGCCAGGCGACGCGCAACACATCAGCTTCAGGAATCAGAGCTAGTTGGCGCGGGCTGCCTAGGAGTAGCTCGGCTTGTTCGATGGCTGTGCGGGCTGCTGTTGAGAGGCCGGTCCAGCCGTCGGCGCCCAGGCCAACGACGGTGATGGGGTCAGGCATTGCCGAGGACCTTGGTCACGGTGATCTCGATGACTACGCGCTGCGGGTTGACCCGGGGCTCCTTGTAGCGCTTGGCGTACCGCCGCTCGGCCTCGTGTACCCGCGCAGGGTCGTCGCTGACCACAGCACGCCCCTCGATCGTGCTCCAGCGCCGGCCGTCCACCTGTGTCACCGCGACAGCCGCCTCTCCGAGCCGCCGGATCGCGCGGGCCTTGTACGACGTACCGGAGCAAATCACCCGCAGCAGGCCCGCCTCGACGTCCAAGGTCGCCCCGACCGGCGTCGCGTGCACCGTCCCGTCCGCTCGGACAGTACTCAGCACACACAGGTGCCGCTCGCTCCAGAACCCAACCAGCTGCTCACTGAACACCCAGCGATCGTAGACAGGCCCGCCCGGTGAGGTGCCGGGCGGGCCTGTGCAGCGCTGGACCCCTCAGACCAGCGCTGATCATGGGTGAGCCGAAACGTCAGCCGATGTCGCGGCGGCGGAAGGTGGCGAAGCCGGCGATTGTGAGCGCGGCGGCGATCGCGGTCAGCCACAGAACCGGTGCGACGGAGAAGTCACCGCCCGGCAGTCGCGGCGTGTGGCCGTACGGGCTGAGGTTGATCATCCACTGCGGCAGGTTGAAGATCTCGCCGAACTGACCGATCAGCAGGAACACGCCGTACAGCGCCCATCCCCCGGTCACCAGCTTGGGCGCGAACCCGAACAGGATGACGACCAGCGCGGTCACCAGCCAGATCGCGGGCAGCTGTACGGCGGCCGCGGCGAGCATCCGCGGTACCTGACGGCCCACGTTGCCGAGCGACGCACCACTCGAGATCCCGGAGCCCAGTCCGGCGACCAGGATCAGTACGCCGGTGCCGAGCAGCGCCATCAGCACGTGACTCGCCAGCCACTGCGCCCGCGAGACACCGGTCGCCAGCAACGGCTCGGCCCGCAGCGCGGTCTCCTCCGACCGCAGTCGCAACGCCGCCTGAATCCCGAACGCCGACGCCAGCAGGCCGACCATGCCCATCTCGGTCGCCAGGAACGCATCCGTGATGCCCTCCACGCCACCGAGCTTCTGCACCATCTCCTTCGCGCTGTCACTGGTGACGAACCCGTCGACGTTGCTGGCGATGTTGCCGACCAGCAGACCCAGCAGCAGGAACGAGAAACCCCAGGCGAGCAACGAGCCTCGGTGCAGCCGCCAGGCCAGTGCGAGCGGCGAGCGCAACGACTTGGCCGCCCGCGGCGGTCCGGGGCGCGGCCGCACCAGACCGGCCCCCAGGTCGCGCCGCCGGATCAGTGCGGTCGCTGCAGCGATCAGTACGGCGAGGAATGCGAGCGGCAGCAGCAGTGCGGCGAACCGGTCACCGGCGTACGCACGGACCTGCTGCGACCAGCCGATTGGTGACAGCCACGAGACCCACTGCGTGCTGCCGTCTGCGGACGAGTCGCCGATGGCGCGCAGTACGTACGCCACGCCCAGCACAACTGCTGTCAGTCCGTTGGCAGCACGCGCGCTCTCAGTGACCTGCGAGGTCACCGCAGCTACACCGGCGAATGACAGCCCGGCAGCCGCCCACAGCAACCCGAACGCGAACGACCCCTTCGTGTCCAAGCCACTGCCCATCAGCGACAGCGCAGTCAACAGCCCGAGCACGATCACAGTCGCCCCGGACACGATCAGTGCGGAGGCCAGAGCGGCGTACCGACCGAGTACGCCGGCACTCAGCAGCTCGAGCCGCCCGGACTCCTCTTCGCTGCGGGTGTGCCGTACGACGAGCATGCCGCCGAGCAACCCGACCAGTAGCGCGCCGAACGCCGTTAGCTTGAACAGCGAGACCTCCCCGAGCGAGGACTCGTCGAAAATCCGCCCGTACAGCGAAACCAGCGCAGGTGACGCGTTCGACGTTTGTGCCGCGTCGGCCAGCGCCTTGGGGTCCGTGTAGAGGTCCATCGTCGCCTTGGCCGAACCCGCGGCCGTCATCGCGAACACGACGATCCAGATCGGGAGCAGGACCCGGTCCCGGCGCAGCGCGAGCCGCACCAGCGTCCCGGTACCGACGAAGTCGCTCATCGCACGGCCGCCACAGGCTCAGCAGGTACGTCGTCCTCGTAGTGCCGCAGGAACAGCTCCTCGAGCGTCGGCGGCTGCGCCACCAGGCTCTTGATACCGCTCGCGGACAGCTGCCGCATCACGGCCTCGAGCTGGGCAGTGTCCACCTCGAGGCGGACCCGGTTGCCCTGGACGTCGAGATCGTGGATCCCCGGAAGCTGCGCCAGCCCGTTCGGCGACCCGGCCAGCTCGGCCTGGATCGACGTACGCGTGAGGTGGCGCAGGTCGGCCAGCGTGCCGGTCTCGACCACCTTGCCGCGTCGGATGATGCTGATCCGGTCACACAGGGCCTCGACCTCGGACAGGATGTGGCTCGACAGCAGCACCGTGCGGTCGCGCTGACGCTCCTCCTCGATGCACTGCCGGAACACCTCCTCCATCAGCGGGTCCAGACCGGACGTGGGCTCGTCCAGGATCAGCAGCTCGACGTCACTCGCGAGAGCGGCGACCAGCGCGACCTTCTGCCGGTTGCCCTTGGAGTACGTCCGGCCCTTCTTGGTCGGATCGAGGTCGAACCGGCGCAGCAGCTCGTCGCGCTTCTTCTCGTCCAGCCCGCCACGGAGCCGGCCGAGCAGGTCGATCACCTCGCCGCCGGTCAGGTTCGGCCACAGGTTCACGTCGCCCGGGACGTAGGCCAGCCGGCGGTGCAGCTTCGCGGCGTCGCCCCACGGGTCCCCGCCGAGCAGCGAGACATCACCGGCGTCACCGCGCAGCAGTCCGAGCAGGACGCGGATGGTGGTGGACTTCCCGGCGCCGTTCGGCCCGAGGAAGCCATGCACCTCTCCGGTCGCGACCTCAAGGTCGAGCCCGTCGAGGGCGTGCGTACTTCCGTACGACTTGTGCAGTCCAGAGACCACTATGGCTGAAGTCATGATTCATAACGTACACTTCATTCAGAAGTTTGTGAATCTTGCTAACACTTTTCTCACAGATCAGGGAATCGAGTGACCCAGAGGGGATGATGGGGCGGTGAGTGCACTTCGAGACGATGACGCCGTCCGGCGGTACACCGAGCAGTTCGGCAACCTGCTGGCCGAGACCGGCTGGCCGCGGATGGCCGCCCGGGTGTTCGCCGCGATCCTGTCCAGCGTGGACGGGCGGATGACGGCCGCCGAACTGTCCGACCAGCTGCAGGCGAGCCCCGCCGCGGTCTCCGGCGCGGTCAACTACCTGCTCCAACTGCGCCTGGCGACCCGCGAACGCGAGCCCGGCAGCCGCCGCGATGTGTACGTCGTGCAGGACGACGCCTGGTACCAGACGATGATGAGCGAGGACGCCTCACTGCTGCGCTGGTCCGAATCCCTCCGCAAGGTCCTCGACGCCGCCGGCGAAGGCACCGACGCCCACCACCGCATCCGCGTCTCCCTGGCCTTCATCGACTTCATCAGCGAAGAGGTCAAAGGCCTCACCGAACGCTGGGTCAAACGCAAAGCCGAACTCGACACCGAAATCGCCGCGGAGTACAACACCCCCTGATCCGCCGTACGCCGAGTTGTCCACAGGCACGAATCTGCAGGCACAGAAGGGCTGTGGCGACTGCATCTTGCCTGTATGAACCCGAAGTTGAGCGTGCTGGCGGACGCCCGTGGGGGCTGGTTCACCCGGGCGGACGCGATGGATTGCGGCTACAGCGACAGCGAGCTCCGGCGACGACTCCGGAGCGGACAGTGGGCGCGGCTGTCTCGTGACGTGTACGTCGAACCGGGCGGCTCGTCCACGGGCGAGGCTGCCTGGGATTGCGCCAAGCGCCTGCATCTCCTGAAGACCCGAGCCGTCCTCAACCGGTTAGGACCCGGTGCGGTGGTGAGTCATCAGTCCGCGGCGGTGCTGCACGGGCTACCCACCTGGGGCCTCGACCTGTCCAAGGTCCACGTCACCAAGGCCGGCGGTCGGACGCGGTCCGATTCCATTGCCGACGTACACCGGTCGCGCTTCGATCCCGGCGAGCTCACGGTCGTCGACGGTTTGCAGGTGGTCACGCCTGCTCGTGCCGTCGCCGAGACCGCGTGCGTCTCGTCGTACGAGGTCGGAGTCGTGCTCGGCGACGCGGCACTTCATGAGCGTCTGGTCAGTCCGGAGGCGCTGGTGGCGACAGCGGATCGGCACAGTGCGTGGCACGGTTCGCCGGCTGCGCGGGCGGCGGCGCGCTTCGCGAATGGGTTGAGCGAGTCCGTCGGTGAGTCGCGTCTCCGGGTCCTGTTGGCGAACCACGGGCTCCCGGAGCCGGAGTTGCAGGTCGAGATCCGGGATGCGTCCGGGCGGCTGATCGCGCGGGTCGACGTACTGCTCGAGCGGGTTTGCGTTGTGGAGTTCGATGGCGCGATGAAGTACGGGAACGCCGAGGATCTCGTGGCGGAGAAGTGGCGTGAGGACGACCTCCGGTCGCGCGGGTACCAGGTCGTGCGGGTTGGCTGGTCGGACCTGGATCACCCGCTCACCACAGCCAACCGCATTCGCCAGGGCTTGCCATCTGTCGGGGGTGCGCCGACGTGGCGGGGGCGTTGAACAGGTTATTTCCCCTCCACCCCCACCACTTCCTATGCCCTGGCCGCTGCGGCCGGGTGGAGGTGGGGCTACGGCTCGTAGATGGTGAAGATGGTGCAGTACAAGGGTGGGGACTCCAGGCCGGGGTAGTACAGGCGGCCGGCTTCGTCGGTGAGTTTGAAGTAGGCGGTGGAGGCGCCTACTTGGCAGGGGGCTTGGAGGGTCATCGAGACCGTGACGATGTCGCCGGGGGCGGCGTCGGGGACGGGGGCTCGGGGTGGGGAGCGGAGCCAGCCGGGGGTGCCGGCGGCGCCTTGGCGGGTCAGCCAGCGGTTGTGCCACGGGCGTTCGCCGCTGTTGCGGAGCTCCCAGGTCTTCTCGAACACCTGCTCCCGGCACACCCGCGTACCGTCCGGCACCGTCTCTCCCACCAGTTCGGCCCGGTCCTCGGGGTGGTGATCGATCGGCACGGAGCCGCCGAGCAGCACCGGTTGCACATGCCGGCGCATGTCCCGCTGTGACGTGTCCCGGCCGGCGCGTACGGCGGCGTCGAGCTCCATCAACTGGTTGACCAGAGCCTGGTTCGCTCCGAACGAGTCGTCGTACCACTCGATCAGCTCGCGGCTCGGCTTGGTGTGGCCGCGCTCGACCCGGGACAGGTGTCCCTTGTCCCAGCCGGACTCGGAGGCGGCGCGGGTCAAGGCCACCCCGGCGGCCTCGCGCAGCTCGCGCATGCGCGCTCCGATCACGTACCGAGCCTGGGCTGGGCGCACGGCGCACTCTCCGCTCTCGCCGTCACTTATCTACATAAAGTACCAAATCGCAGTGAATCAGCTCCGTTGCCCACTGCGACAATCCGATCACGCTCTGATTGTCTGCACAAAGGAAGTGAATCTCCAAGACAACAGGCTCGTCCATCGCAGTTCAGAGCGAAAGGGAACCACCATGAACCGTTCGTTCACACGACTGACCGCCACCGCCGCCCTCTTGGTCCTCGGAGGCACAGCTCTCCCCGCCACGGCCGCACCCGCCACCGCGCCGGCGCCGATCACCAGCACCGCGTTCGGGCCGCAGTCGCGGGCCGACGACGCGATCGCCTGGTTCGCCGCCCGCAACGGATCCACGGCGTACCAGGGCTACTGCGAAAAGGCCGTCGAGAACGCGTACGGCACCACCGGCATCTACGCGTCGGCCATCGCGAACTGGAACGACGCCGTACGCCGGGGCGCCGCGCACAAGGGTGACCTCAACCCGCCGAAGGGTGCGCTCGTGTTCTGGAACATCAGCGCCTACGGACACGTCGGCCTGGCCACCGGCGACGGCAACTTCTGGGCCACCAGCGTCAACGCCCGGATCGGCAAGGCGAAGCTGCCCTACTTCTCCAACTACCTCGGCTGGGCCCAGCCCAACTTCTGAAGGGCCGATGAGGCGCCGCCTCGCCTCGTTGCCCACTGCGACAACACCGTCACTTTTTGGTTCCCTGCGAATACAACTCCAGAAGGGAACACCACCATGCGTACCGCCCTCATGCGCATCACGTCCCGTCTCACCGCCATCGCCCTGCTCAGCGGGGCCGCCCTCGTAGGCACCGGAGTCCTCCCGGCCAGCGCCGCCACCGGAACCGTGGTCACCGACAGCGGAACCGGCGTCACCATCCGGTCCGGCAACGCGACCAGCTTCGGCTCGGTCGGCACCCAGCCGGACGGAGCGGTCACGATCGACTGCCAGATCTACGGCGAGCCGGTGACCGGAAAGTTCGGTCGCAGCCTGATCTGGGACCACATCCCCGGCAAGGGCTTCATCACCGACGCCTACGTCAACACCGGTAGCAGTGGTCTGGTCGCGCCGCTGTGCACGAGCAACCCGCGCGCCGACAAGGCCATCGCCTGGTACGCCGCCCGCAGCGGGTCGACCGCCTTTCAGGGGTACTGCGAGATGGCTGCCGAGAACTCGTACGGGAAGACCGGAATCTGGGCCTCCGCGAAGGCCGACTGGAACGACGCCGTGGCTCGTGGCGTCGCACATCGCGGTGACCTGAACCCGCCGAAGGGCGCCCTGGTGTTCTGGGACCTCGCAGCACCGTACGGCCACGTCGGAGTCGCCAAGGGAGACGGCACCTTCTGGGCCACCAGCGTCGGCGGCGCCATCGGCACCCGCGCACTGCCCTACTTCAACAGCTACCTCGGCTGGGCCTGGCCGAACTTCTGACCCGCCCCCAGACGAGCGCCCGGACGCGCGTCCCGCCCCTCACGCGTCCGGGTGCTCGATTCTTTCCAGCCAGTCGGCCACCAGCGCGCGGTACAGGCCCACTCGCTGCACCGGTAGGTCGTGGCCTTCCTGGTCCAAGACGGCGTACGTGGCTCGGGGGTAGTCGTCGAGGATCGGCCAGGTGTCGGCGAAGCCCGTCATGGTGTCTTGTCGGCCGGTCACGATCAGCGTCGGTCCTTCGAAGCGCGCGGCCGGGTCCTCGCGGAGCGCGTAGGTCGCGACGTCGCCTTGGATCCGGCCCAGGAACTCGAGGTCTGCCTGCGCTTCGGCCGGGTCGTAGTAGCGGCGCTGCTTGTCGGTCCAGGCTTCCTGGTACGCCGGGGTCTTGGTCAGATACTCCTCGGTCGGCAACGTCCGCTTGGCACGGTCGACGACGATTCCCGGCACGCGCAGCAGCAGGCCGAGGACGCGGGTCGGGTCGCGCTTCACGATGCCGCGGGCGTGCAACCCGCCGGCCGACGTACCGGCGAGAGCGAATAGCTCGTCCTCGACCAACTCGTTGATCAGTTCGGCGATCGCCGAGAGCATGCCGTCCTGGTCGGTGATCGACGGTACGGCGGGCGACTGCCCGGTGCCCGGCGGGTCGACGTAGATGCGGCGCCACCCCGGCCGTCCTTCGAACACCGGCTCGTGGACGTCGCGGCCTTCGCCGTTCGCGCCGCCCCAACCGGGCAGGAAGACGATCGGCCGTCCGGTGCCGAAGGATTCGTAGTGCACGCGGGCGACCCTACCCGCGTGCCCGGCCGTCAACGACTGCTTCTCTTCCCAGCAGAACCCGGCGGCCGCTCCCCCGACCCGCGCTCGATCAACGCGCACGGCAGCACGATCCGCTGCGGCGGACGGGTGTCCGCACCCGACGCGCGATCGAGCAGCAACCGCGCCGCACTGCGGCCGAGCTCGGCGATGTCGGAGGCAACGACCGTGACCGGCGTCGGCAGCATGTCGGCGAGCCGGAAGTCGTCGAACCCGACCACCGCCGGCTCCCGGCCGAGCTCACCAAGAGCACGCAGCACACCCTCGGTGAGGAAGTTCGTCGAGGAGAAGATCGCGGTCGGCGGATCGGGCCGCAGCATCACCTCGCGGGTCGCCTTCTCCGCGGCCTCCGCGTTGCCCTCGGGGAGCTGGATGACGAGCGACTCGTCGACCTCGATCCCCGCAGCCCGATGCGCGCGCCGGAACCCGCGCAGGCGGCGCCCGATCGTGTAGTACGACGGGGCGAGGATGATCGCGATCCGCTCGTGGCCCTGCTCCAGCAGGTGTTCGGCCGCGATCCGGCCGCCGCCCTCGTTGTCGACCATCACGATGTCCGCGTCGATCCCGGTCGCCGGGCGGTCGACGAACACGACCGGTACGCCGGCGCCCTGCAGGAACGCGTGATCGCCCTGGTCGGGCACGATCATCAGACCGGCCACCTGCCGGCTGACCAGCTCCTGGATGGCCCGCTTCTCACCCTCCGGGTCCTCGTCCACACTGCCCAGGACGACGGCGAAACCGGACTGCCCGGCGACTTCGAGCGACGCCTTCGCGATGCTCGCGTAGAACGGGTTGGTCAGGTCGCCGAGCACCAGCGCCAGACTCGTCGACTTCTTGCCCGGCCGCAGTGCCCGGGCCACCTCGTTGCGCTGGAACCCTAGCTCGTCGATCGCCGCCCGGACTCGCTGCGCGGTCTCGTCGCGGACGCCGTGGCCACCGTTCACCACACGCGACACCGTGCCGAGGCCGACACCGGCCCGCCGGGCGACGTCGATCATCGTCGGCCGGCTGACCTCTGGCTGGCTTGGAAACGTTTCGGACACGGGGTTGACTTCCTTTTCGCGACACGGCATCGTCACCCAACAGTAAAACGTTGGAAACGTTACCGTCCAGGAGGCCGGATGAATTCAGTCTCTCCAGGCGGATCAACCACCAAAAGGCGCGGCCGCGGTGGGATGAGCCGGAACGCCGGCTCCGACGTGAAGGCGGCGTACCTGTTCATCGCCCCCGCGGTGATCGGGTTCCTGGTCTTCGTGGGGTATCCGCTGATTCGATCGTTCTATCTCGCGCTGACGAAGTACAACGGGCTGACCGACCCGGTCTTCGTTGGCCTCGGCAACTTCCGGAGGCTGTTCACCACCGACCCGGCGTTCTGGCCGGCGTTGCGGGCGACCGGCTATCTGGTGTTGCTCTATGTCCCGTTGTCGCTGATCCTCGGCCTGGCGCTCGCGATGTTCTGCAACCAGCGCTTCGCCGGCGTCCGGATCGTCCGCACGCTGGCGTACCTGCCGGTGGTGCTGCCGGCCGTCGCGACGATCACGCTCTGGAAGTTCATCCTCGACCCACAGGTCGGGTTGCTGAACACGATCCTCGACCGGCTCGGCCTGCCGACCAGCCTGTGGTTGCAGGGCCCGGGTACGTCGATGCCGTCCGTGGTGATGGTGATGCTGTGGGGCGTCGGCGGGACGATGATCATCTTCCTCGCCGCGCTACAGTCCGTGCCGACCGAGCTGTACGAGGCCGCCCGCGTCGACGGCGCCGGCCCGTGGTCGGTGTTCTTCCGGATCACGATGCCGATGATCAGCCCGATCATGCTGCTGCAGGTGATCCTGCAGACCACCGCCGCGCTGCAGACCTTCAACCAGCCGAAGATCCTGACCAACGGCGGACCGGGGTTCAGCACCAAGGTGCTGATGCTCTCGATCTACGAGAACGGCTTCCCGACCCTGGGCCGGATCCCGCAACTGGGATACGCGTCCGCGCAGGTGTGGGTGCTGTTCGTGATCATCATCGCCGTGATCGCCCTGACCGCGAAGTTCTCCTCGCTCTGGACATACAGTGACAGCACTTCAGACTGAAGCCGCCTTGCCCGAGACGGCGCAGGCCGGACCCCCGGCGAAGAAGAAGCCGCGCGCGATCGGTACGACGGCGTGGTACGTCGTCGCGTTGTTCATCTGCGCGGTGATGGTCGTACCGCTGCTGTGGATGATCACGATCGGCCTGAAGAGCCGGACCGCGGTGTTCGACATCCCGCCGAAGTTGCTGCCGCACGAGTGGACGTGGAGCAACTTCATCAACGGGCCGAAGGCGATCCACTTCCCGAAGCTGCTGCTGAACTCGTTCGTCATCACCGGGCTGAGTGTCATCGGCGGCGTGATGACCGCGATGATGGCCGGCTACGCGCTGGCCCGGTTGCGGTTCCCGGGCCGCAAGACCTGGTTCTACCTGTTCGTCGGCAGCATGCTGCTGCCGGGCGTGGTCGGACTGATCCCGTTGTTCCAGATGTACAAGAGCATCGGCTGGTACGACACCTGGCTGCCGCTGATCGTCCCGGCGTTCCTCGGCGGGAACCCGTTGTTCATCTTCCTGGCCCGGCAGTACTTTCTCGCGATCCCCTATTCCATCGATGAAGCGGCGAAGATCGACGGCGCCGGGCACCTGCGGATCTTCGTCAGCGTGATGCTGCCGTTGACCCGGCCGGCCTGGCTGACGATGGCGATCCTCGCGTTCCAGGCCTCCTGGAACGACTACCTGAACCCACTGGTCTACCTGTACTCGTCCGGCAAGTGGCCGTTGTCGGTCGGTATGGCGTCGTTCATCTCCCCGTTCGCCGGGAAGACGCCGGACTGGAGCTACTACATGGCCACCAACCTGCTTTACATGCTGCCGCCGCTGATCATCTTCTTCGCCGCGCAGCGCTACTTCATCCAGGGCCTCGGCGCTCTCGGCAGCACGACCCAGAAATAGAGGAGAATCCTTGTGAAGAGGACATTGAGTGTGACCGCGTTGGCGTGCGCGGGGTTGCTGACGGCAACGGCCTGCAGCGGCGAGTCGGACAGCGGGTCGAGCGACGGGCCGGTCACCGTCAAGGTGATGACCTGGGAGTCGGCCGAGACCAACGCCGCGATCAAGAAGGCGCTGGCGGACTTCAAGGACGACAACGTCAAGGTCGAACTGCTCGACACCCCGAGCGGTCAGTACGGCGACAAGCTCGCGTCGCTGACCCAGGCGAAGCAGCTGCCGGACCTGTTCTGGTGCGGTAACGACACCGAGCAGCAGTACACGTCGCAGGGCCTGCTGGTCGACTGGGCCGACAAGCTCCAGAACGGTGACGGCGACTTCAAGGCCGACAAGTTCGTGCCGTCCGCGATCGAGAACTGGAAGACCGCCGACGGCCAGATGGGCGGTCTGCCGTCACTGATGAACACGTACGGCGTCTGGTACAACGCCGACGCGTTCACCGCGGCCGGTCTGCCGCTGCCGAAGGCCGGCTGGACGTGGGACGACATGTACACCGCGGCCGCGAAGCTCGCGAACAAGAACGGGGCGAAGTACGGCCTGGTCGCCGACCAGCTGACCGGTCCGGACGGGCCGTTCACGATGAGCATGTACTCCGTGTCGGCCGGTGGCGCGCCGTTCACCGACAACGTGAACCACCCGACGAAGGCCGAGGCCGACGACAAGTACAAGGAAGGCGTCGAGAAGCTGACCGCCGCGATCAAGAACGGGTCGGTCGCGCCGCCCGGGTACGACGCGGCGAACGTGCAGTCGCTGTTCGCGGCCGGCAAGGTGCCGATGACGTTCGGCGGGCAGTGGCTGGCGGCCGGGTTCCAGACCGACAAGCCGAAGGTCAAGTACGGGTTCGCGCCGTTCCCGCAGGTGCAGACGCCGACCACGCTGTACGACTCGGTCGGGATCTGCACGCCGCAGTACACCAAGAACCAGGACGCGACGTACAAGGTGCTCGAGTACATCAACACCAAGGTGTGGGACGCCGTACTGCCGGCCTCCCCGGTCGCGCCGCCGGCGTACACACCCGCGCAGCCGAGCTACTTCGACGCCCTCACCAAGGCGCAGCAGCAGACCGTCGTCGACACGGTCAACGCTGACCTGTCCGCGGAGAAGACGGTCGGCGTCCGCTTCACCACCCAGTGGGCCTCACAGGTCGGCGATCTCACGACCGCCAACTACCAGCCCATCCTGAGCGGCAAGAAGCCGATCACCGACCTCCCCTCCTACGTAGACAAAATCAACAACCTGATCAAGCAGGGCAGCTAACCCCATTTGCCTGGCTGACCCACGAGGTCAGGGGTTCCCCACCCGGATTCAGGGTGGGGAACCCCTCATTTGCTGGGTCTGCCAGGGAAATCGCTGGGTCTGCCAGGGAAATGGGGGGCGGCGGGAAGGCGCCGGGAGGGGGCGGTCGGTGCTTGGCTAGACGGCTTGCCAGAGTGACAGGGCGAAGCGGGCTTCGTTGTCGGTCCACCAGGCGGCCGGGGTGAAGCCCGCTTTGTCGAGTTCGGCTTCGACTCCGGAGCGGTGGAACTTGGCGGAGATCTCGGTGCTGATCTCCTCGCCCTCGTCGAACGTGACCTCCAAGTGGATCTCCGGGATCAGCACCCGCATCGCGCGGGTGGCGCGTAGGTGCATCTCGATCCACTCGTTGTCCGCGTCCCAGAGCGCGACATGCTCGAACGCATCCACATCGAAGTCCGCGCCAAGCTGCCGATTGATCACCCGGAGCACGTTCTTGTTGAACTCGGCGGTGACGCCGGCCGAGTCGTCGTACGCCGCGACCAACGTGGCGGGGTCCTTCACCAGGTCGGTGCCGAGCAACAACCACTCACCCGGCTCGAGGACCTCGCGCACAGAACGGTAGAACGCCTCGCGCTCGGCCGGGATCAGGTTGCCGATCGTGCCGCCGAGGAACGCGACAACCCGCGGCGGATCACCCGGAAGCTTGTCGAGATGCGCAGTGAAGTCGCCGACCACACCATGTACGTCGAGACTCGGGTAGTCGGCGTTGATGGCGTCGGCCGCATCCCGCAACGCAGACTCCGACACGTCGAGCGGGACGAACGACGTGAGCGTGCCGTGAGTCCGGAGCCCGTCGAGCAGCAAGCGGGTCTTCTCCGACGACCCGGACCCGAGCTCGACCAGCGTGTGCGCGTTGGTGATCGCCGCGATCTCACCGGCCCGCGCGTGCAGGATCTCCCGCTCGGCCCGCGTCGGGTAGTACTCCGGCAGCCGCGTGATCTCCTCGAACAGCTCACTCCCCCGCGCGTCGTAGAACCACTTCGGCGGCAACCACTTGGGCGTCGCCGCCAACCCCGCCCGAACATCCTCCCGCAATGCCCGAGCCGCATAGTCCGGCGTCAGATGTACGTCGATGAGGGTCACTCTCGTCCTTCCATCGGGGTGATCTGCAAGGTGGTGGCGGTGGCCACGAGCAGCGAACGATCGGGTACTTCGTCCCAGTCAGCGGATCCGAACGGTTCCGAGCTGACGGTCACCGAGTCGGCGGTCTGCCGGACCCGGAGCGAATGTGTCCAGGAGGTGGCGACGATTTGCTCCCCGTCCGTCAGCAGCAGGTTCAATCGCGATCCGGGCGCGACCGACTCCACTTCCCGGACGACGGAGGCGACCGCGTCGGCGGGTGTGATCCCGTCGCGCAGGCGGTTGGAGACGAGCGCGAACAGCAGCGCGGAGTCGACCGGTGCGTCGAGTTTCAGCAGCTCGGCGACCGGCAACTGCTCAGCCAGTTTCACCGTCGACTCCGGCCAGCCCGGGAGCCGTCCGTTGTGACTGAACATCCAGTTCCCGACCTTGAACGGCGACACCGAGGATTCGGTATGGGGCATGCCGTCGGTCCCGTTCCGGACGGCGGCGATCACGGCGCCGGATCGGATCGAGCCGGCCAGCTCGGGCAGGTTGTCGTCGGTCCAGATCGGCACGTTGCGCCGGTACCGGACCGACTGGCCGTCGACGTACCAGCCGAGGCCGAAGCCGTCGGCGTTGACCGAGCCGCCGCCGCGCATGTCGCGCGGCGACCAGCTCTGCTCGAACAGCGAGTGGGAGGGCTCCTGGACGAGGGACGCCAGCGTGACCGCCGGTCCCAGGTAGGCGAGGTGGCGGCACATCAGGCGTGCGACTCCTCAGCGTGCAGTTCCTCGGGGCGAGCGTCACGGGCGCAGCGGAAGCCGGCGAAGATCTGGCGGCGGATCGGGTAGTCCCAGTTCCGGAAGGTGCCGCGGGCAACGACCTCGTCGGTGCCGAACGAGCCGCCGCGGAGCACCTTGTAGTCGGGCCCGAAGAAGACCAGCGAGTACTCGTCGTACGGCCACGCGCGGAACCCCGGGTACGGGCGGAAGTCGCTCGACGTCCACTCCCACAGGTCCCCGATCAGCTGCTCCACGCCCAGTGGCGAGGCACCCGCCGGATACGCCCCGACCGGCGCCGGCCGGAGGTGCCGCTGGCCGAGGTTCGCGTGCTGCGGACCCGGCGACTCGTCACCCCACGGGAACCGCCGCGTCCGGCCGCTCGACGGGTCGTACCGTGCCGCGAACTCCCACTCCTCCTCGGTCGGCAGCCGCTTGCCGGCCCACTTCGCGTACGCCTCCGCCTCGTAGAAGCAGACGTGCATCACCGGCTCGTCCAGAGGCAGCAGCTCCCGGTGCGCGAACCGCAGCCGCCACCACTCGCCGTCGACCTGCGACCAGAACCGCGGCGCGACCAGCGAAGCCTTCTGGACATGCGCCCACCCGGCCTCGGACCACCACTGCGGATCCTGATACCCACCGCCGAGCACGAACCGCAGGTAGTCCCCGTTGGTCACCGGCACGGTGTCGATCACGTACGGCTTCACGTGGACGCCGTGCGCGGGCCTCTCGTTGTCCAGCGCCCACGGCTCGATCGACGTACCCATCTCGAACACGCCCCCCGGCACGAACACCTCGGCCGACGGCAGCCGCCGCCCCGCGGGAGGCGGCGGCGCGTCGAGCACCGGCGCACCCTCCCGCAGCTGGTGCGTCGCCAGCATCGTCTCGCCGTGCTGCTGCTCGTGCTGCGTGATCATGCCGAACGCGAACGCGTTGTCCACCAGCTCACGCCCGGCGTCGAACTTCACGTGGTCCAACACGTCCAGCACCTTGTCCCGTACCTCGGTCACATAGCTCCGCGTTTCCACCGGACCGAGCAGCGGCAGGGACGGACGGTCCGCGCGTGCGTGCTGGAACGCGTCGTACAGCTCGTCGATGTCCTGGCGCAGCGGCTCGCGGCCGCCGACGTCGCGCACCAGCCAGAGCTCCTCCTGGTTGCCGATGTGCGCGTAGTCCCAGACCAGCGGCGACATCAGTTTGGAGTGCTGCTTGACCAGGTCGTCGGTGTCGACCGCATCGGTCAGCTGGACCGTCCGCGCCCTGGACCGCTCGAGCTGCTCACCGACGAAGGACCGCAGGCCCTCGGGCGACAGATCGGACAGTTGGTGATTCATGAAGCTCGCCTTCCGTGGGTGTTGTCGACGACGCGCTGCAGCCGGGTTGCGACGGCAGCGATGAGTTCTGGATCCACACCGGTCCGGTCCATCACCTCGGTACCCAGAGCGACCACGTCGCGTGCGGCACGCAGTACCAAGGCGTCGTTCAGCCCCTCGCGAGCCGCCGGGAACCAGCGGCCGGCAGCAGGCTCGGCCGCGGCCAGCACCTGGTCGATCGGAGCGGACATCAGTGCGGTGAGCAGCAGGGTCGGGGCGATCCACCCGTCCCCCGGCTGCGCGTCGAGGTAACGCACCTCGAGATACCCGCGCGGCCGGACCGGCGGGAACAGCGTGGACAGGTGGTAGTCGAGATCGTCGTACGTCGGTCTGTTGCCGGGCAGCTGTCCGTCCGCCCAGGCACCGAACGTCAGCCCGGTAGGTGCGTCCCAGGTGTCGCCGCGCCGCATGCAGAGAACCGGCGCCTCCATCGCCGTCCGGGCCCACGCAGCGGCCGGATCAGCCATGTCGGCGTCGAGCGGTGGCGGCTCGGTGAACGGGGCGCAGGTGCCGAAGGTCGCCTGTGTGCGGGCCGAGGCCCAACCGGTGTCGGCCCCGGCGCGGCGGCGGGAGTTGGCGAACAGGCCGACCAGAGCCGGCCCGAGGTCGTGCAGTGCGCGCCAGCGGAGGGCGGTCTGGTCCGCTTCGCCTGCGTCGAGGCAGATCTGCAGGCCGGCCGTGCTGCACATCATCCGCGGCCCGTGCGGTCCGAGGCGCTGGAAGGCGTGTTCCAACGCGGCGTACCGCGGGACGGTGAGGATGCGGCGCGGTGTGCGGAAGGGGTCGAGGCCGTAGGCGCCCGGGACCAGGTCCGCATCCTGCAGGAGTGCCGTCAGCTCGGCCGCGTCGGCGGCGGTGTCGTCGATCAGCTGCGGGATCGAGTCCGACGCTGGGCCGGAGATCTCTACCTGGCCACCCGGCTCCACCGTGACCAGTGCGCCCCGGCTCAGCGGCAGCTGCGGACTGCCTCTCACCAGGGTCGCAGGGGCGTGCACGCCCAGGGCCTTGCTCAGTAGTCCGGCGTCGAGCGGCCGGTGCGGATCATCCGCATGATGCACGGTCCACTCGAGCTCGACGCCGTACAGCCGAGGTGGACCGTGCTTGAAACAGACCATCGCGACGTAGCCCTCCGCGTCGGCCCGGGAGCCGATCGGAGTCGTCGCCGGAGAACCACCGGACGAGGTCACGTCAGCGAACCTAGCTCCGGGCCAAGGGCTGGACAACCGACCGGAAATTACCTGCCGGTGACGTCTGGGGTGTGTGTCGACTCATGCGGAGCATGCTTCCCGAGGCCACCGACAATTTCCGGCCGGATCCGGACGAAGTCAATCCTGGTTCAGCTCTGAGCGAAATCAGTCAACGGAAACGCGGACAGGTGGTGCACGCAGCCACGTTCGGCAGCACGTAGAAGTAGCAGCACGACGTGCGCAACTTCTCCTCCAGCGACACCCCGAACGCCGCTGCGGCGCGGTCGGCGTACGGCGCATCCTCCGACAGCCGGATCGCCGCCCGCACCTCGTCGTCCACCGCCCCGAACCGCTGCAGCGACCCCAGCTTCACACCGGGCTGGTAGCCCTCCAGAAACGCCTCGGTGTGGTCCTTAAGCTGTACGGCGGCCGTGGCCAGCGGTACGACCTCGTCCGACAGCAGCGCCACCTCAGCCGGGTAGTGCGCGACCGGATGCCGCTTGAACGCTAACGACGACGGGGACACGTCTGGAGACATGCCGGTGACCGCACTGGTCACACCTGCCACCAGCGACGGCACCTGGACGTACCACATCAGCGTGAACATGGCCGCGACCTGCACCGGCGGCTCGATCGAGTAGTCCCGCGCGTAGTCAGCTGCGGCGGCGGCGCGCCACGAGTACGTCGGGTCACCGCCTGCCTGCTGCTCCGCGATCAGGTCCGCACACGAGACCCAGTCCGGTCCAGGCACCGCATCCGCCGTACGCACGGACATCCAGCTGACCGAGTCAGCCAGGATCTCCGCCAGACGGCTCACGGTGTAGCTCATCCAGCCAGCCTACGATCCGGTACGACGACCGGTGCGCCACCGACCTCCACCACGGTGGCCTTCAGCCCGAACACCTCGTCCAGCAACGCCGCTGTCAGTACGTCGACCGGACGGCCTTGCGCGGCGATCTGCCCGTCCCCCATCACGACCAGGTGGTCGGCGTACTGCGCTGCCAGCGTCAGGTCATGCAGCACCGCCACGACGGTCCGCCCTGACGTCGCGGCCGCGTGGACCACGTTCATCACGTCCACCGCGTGTGCGAGGTCCAGGTACGTCGTCGGCTCGTCCAGCAGCAGGTGCTGTGTCCCCTGCGCCAGCACCATCGCGATCCACACCCGCTGCCGCTGGCCACCGGACAGCTGGTCGACGGGCCTGTCCCTGAGCTCTGTCAGCTCTACTGCCTGTAGCGCCTCGTTGATCGCGGCGTCGTCCTCCCCTGTCAGCCGCCCGAACAGACCGCGATGCGGATGCCGTCCCCGCGACACGAGCTCGGCAGCCGTGATCCCCTCCGGCGTCACTGGCCCTTGAGGCAGGACACCGAGCTTGCGGGCCAGTTCACGCGCCGGTAGCTGGTGAACGTCCTTGCCGTCGAGCAGCACCCGCCCACTCTTCGGAGCGAGCAGTCTGCTCATCCCACGCAGCAGTGTGGACTTGCCGGACCCGTTCGGCCCGACAACCGCAGTCAGCCGCCCGGACGGCACCTCCAGCGTCAGTCCGTCGACCACCGGCACATCAGCGTCGTACGCGAGGGTCAGGTTCTCGACGTGCACTAGTGGCCTCCATGCGAGCGCAGTGCGTTGGCTCCGGTGTTCAGGTGGGTGGATCGCAAGGCGGAGGAAGCGCTCGATGCGGGGTTCATCGTGCGCTTCCGACAACGCGGCGAGGCGCCCGCCTGGGCGCCGGAGACGACGTGCTGAGTTCGGATGGCGGCCACTTATCAGCGTCCCTTCTGCTGGCGGCCGATGAGGTGAAGTAGGTACGGCGCTCCGCAGACAGCCGTGAGCACTCCGACAGGTAACTCGTACGGACCGACCTGCGCCCACTGCAACCCGTTCCGCGCCAGCAGGTCAGCCAGTACGACGAACAGCGCGCCCAGCATCGCAGTGGTCAGCAACGGCGGTCGCTCCATCCGGGTCAGGCGCAGCGCGACCTGTGGCGCCACCAAGGCGACGAACGCGATCGGACCGGCTCCCGCGGTGGCCATCGCAGCCAGCACCGTTGCGATCACCAGCAGCACCAGCCGGATCCGCGCCACCCTGACGCCGAGCGACGACGCCACGTCGTCACCGAGCACCAGCGCGGACAGGTCCCGGTTGAACATCATTGCTACCGGCAACAGCAGCACGACGGCGATCAAGACCGGGATCGCATCACTCCAGGCCCGGGCGTTCAACGAGCCCGCCAGCCAAGCGGCCGCCCTGCCCGCGTCGTTGACGTCGCCGATCACCAGCAGCCAGGCGACCAGCGAGTTCGCCGCGGCCGCGATCCCGACGCCGATCAGCACCACCTTGCCCGCGTCCACCACACCGCGCTGGATCGACAGCGCACCGACGATCAGCGTGGCCAGCAGCCCGCCGAGGACCGCGGCCAACGGGATCCCGACCTTCGCCGCGACACCCGAGATGTTGCCGCCGCCGGTGCCCGCGAGCACGATCACCGCGACGGCGCCCGCGGACGCACCGGAGTTCACGCCGACGATGTCCGGGCTGGCGAGCGGGTTGCGCGACAGCGTCTGCAGCAGCGCGCCGGACACGGCGAACGCGATGCCGACGAGCAGACCGGTCGCGACTCGCGGCAGGCGCAGTTCCAGCACGACGAGCCTGGTGCCGCGACGGCCGCCGCCGAGGAGCACTTCGACCACGTCCGCGAGCGGGAGTTTCGTCGTACCGACGCTCAAGGAGACCAGCGCGACGACGATCGCGAGGGCCGCGAACACGACGCTGAGAGCAACCGTCCGCGATCTCATAGGGCCACCGCGCGGCGACGTACGACGAGAACGAACATCGGGGCGCCGACGATGCCGAGGACAACCCCCGCCTGCACCTCGCCCGCGCCGCCGACGAGCCGGCCGACGAGATCCGCGAGTACCAGAGCGGTCGCGCCGATGACGCCCGCGGCCGGGATCAACCAGGTGTTGCGGGCGCCGAACAGACGACGCGCGACGTGGCCGGACAGCAAGCCCAGGAACCCGATCGGCCCGCAGGCCGCGACACCGGCCGCGGTCAGCAGACCGATCGCGCCCAGACCGAGCAGCCTGGCCCGACGGATCGACAGCCCGAGGCCTGCGGCCACATCGTCGCCCAAGGCAAGCATGTCGAGATCACGAGCGTTGACCGCGGCGAGTAGCAAGCCGACCACCGCGAAGGGCAGGACCTGGCCTGCGACATCCATTCCGCGGCCGGCAACGGACCCGACCGCCCAGAACCGGTAGCTGTCCAAGGTGTCCGCGTCGAGGAGCACGATGGCCGACGTCAGAGCACCGAGGAGCGCCGCGACGGCCGCGCCCGTGAGCGCCAGGCCGACCGGAGTCGATCCGGTGCCCCGCGACGCCAGCTGCTGTACGGCGAAGGTCGCGATCAACGCGCCCAGCAAGGCGACCCAGACCGTCGACGAGACGGACTCGACCACGCCGAGCTGGAGCCCGAGGACGACCGCGAACGCCGCGCCGGAACTCACACCGAAGATGCCGGGCTCGGCCAGCGCGTTGCGGGTGTGCCCCTGCATCAACGTCCCGGCGATCCCCAGACAGAGCCCGATCAGGACCGCGACGACCGTCCGCGGAAACCGCAGGCTGCGCACGATCACATCCGGATCTGAGCCGGTGTTCGCGGTCAGCGCATGCCACACCGCGCCCGGCCCCAGCCAGCGCGAGCCGAGCGCAAGGCTGGCCGCGAACGCGAGCACCAGGACGACCACCAGGACGAGGAGTACGGCGGCACGGCGTACCGATCGACTCGCAGTGGGAGCGGCGGAGCACATATGGTTAGGTTTGCCTTACTTCTGAGGTCGTGAGTCACCTTATCCCGTTGCTTGGAGACACCTGTGCGCCTGCCCCGCATCACCGCTCTGCTCGCTGTCGCGGCCCTCGCCCTGTCGGCCTGCGGGTCCTCGGACCCCGGCGGTTCCGGCGATTCCGGCGATTCGGCCGGCGCCGCGAGCGCCGGGTACCCGCGGACGATCGAGCACGCGATGGGCAAGACCGAGATCAAGGCCAAGCCGAAGCGGGTGGTCGCGCTCGACACCAGCTACGTGGACGCGACCCTGGTCCTGGACACCCCGGTCGTCGGGTACACCGACTACCGCACGATCAACGGGAAGCTGCCGGACTACCTCGGCGACGACCGGACCACGTTCGGCGCCGAGGCCCAGTCGGTCGGCACCCTCGCCGAGCCGAACCTGGAGAAGATCGCCGCGCTGGACCCGGACCTGATCATCAGCGCGAAGGTCCGGCACGAGAAGCTGTACGACCAGCTGTCCGCGATCGCGCCGACGATCATGTCCGAGACCACCGGGGCGACCTGGAAGGACAACATCCGGCTCGAGGCGAAGGCGGTCGGTGCGGAGGATCTGGCCGAGAAGGAGATCTCGTCGTACGAGCAGGCCGCGAAGACGGTCGGCGCCGCGATCAACGCCAAGGCCGGTGACCCGACCATCTCCGTCGTGCGATTCGTCGACGGCCCGACCCGGCTGTACCAGAACGCGAGCTACTCCGGGATCGTGCTGAAGGACGCCGGCCTCAAGCGGCCGAAGTCGCAGGACGTCGCCGACTTCGCGCTCGAGATCAGCCCGGAACGGATCAAGGACGCGGACGCCGACGCGATCTTCGTGGCGACGTACGCCGACGACAAGGGCCTGAGCAAGAAGACCGAGGCCCAGTTCAAGGCCAACCCGCTCTGGAAGCCGCTGGCCGCCAAGGTCCACGACGTCCCCGACCTCACCTGGATGACCGCCGTCGGCCTCCAGGGCGCCTGGTCCATCCTCACCGACCTCGCCAAGACCTTCGACGTACCGGAACCTGTGAAGCCCGCGTGATCAGCTCACCTTGAAGTCCTCGGTCTTCGTGCCCTTGGCGCCGGCCTCGGTCACGACCGACACCGTCAGGTGATAGACGCCCCGGACCTGCAGTGAGTCGCTGGACATGGTGAAGCTGTCTCCGCAGGACCCGCTCCGCACGGTTTTGATGACGCCGGATCCGCGTTTGAGTACCCAGGTCGGATAGCAGCCGGTGGCAGGATAGTGACCGGTCTCGTCCAGCACCTGGGCCCTGGTGGTCGGCAGCGCGCCGGCGCGGTACTCGCCCGGTCCGATCTTGCCGTAGCTGCCCATCTGGATGGTGATGGCCAGCGTGCCGGGCGACAGGGTCTGCGGTGTGCTCGAGCTCCCGGGATCGGTGATCTGAGCGGTCGGTGCCTCCGTCACGGTCTCGGTGACCGTGCTGGTGGCGGTGGTGGTCGCGGTCGCGGTGGTGGTCGACAGGACGGTGGTCTGCGGCGGGGCCGGATTGATGGCGGCCGGTAGTACGTCGGCCTGCCCGAGGACGACGGTGAGGACGCCGCCGACCAACGTGCAGGCGGCGGACAGGATCGTGATGAACGCCGGGTGCCGGTGCCACGCGTACTGCTTCTTGTCCGGGTCGTCGACAGGCGTGTCTGACTTGCTCTGGTGCACGGTGGTTCCCCCCACGGTGACATGTCCGATGGCCCCCCGGCCACGTGTGATCGCTCAACGATGTACCAAAACGTCGAGCACGTCCACTGCGGAGAGTGACCGCATTTAGGGTTGGCCTATGACGGCTCTCGTGCGGTGGCATGTTGGTCCGTGGACCACTCGGGGGACGCGGGTCGGTGAAGAGCCGGTGCCGGGGCGACGGCGGACGAACGACGAGTTGAACTTCGATGTCGTCGGGCTGGCGCGGATTCTCGGGCGGCGGTTGTCGGGGCGGGACGAGCTGCAGGTGCGGCTGTGGCAGAACGAGCTGCGGCCGACGCACACGCGCCAGTGCGGGGTGCACACGCTGGCGGATCCATCGAATGCCCAGCTTCTGCACGACACCGCCCAGGAAGCTCTTGCCTGGTTGGGCGAGCGCGCGCCGAGCGGCTACGAGTTCGTCCTCACGGACGCGGTCGAGCTACGTCCACTCCACGACCTGTCCGCGGCGGTGGTCGCCGTAGACGCGGTGGTCGAGCTGGCCGACGTACCGCTGCCTGCAGCTCGTCTGGCAACAGCACATGTACGTCGGTCTGTTTCGGGTGACTGGTACGCCGGGGACGCGGTCTGCAACTGGTCCGGGCCACACACCACGTCCGACGAAGCAGTAGCCGCCGTACGCCGTGCCCGTCAGGAGTTAGTACAGCAACTACGCACCGCGGGACGTGACGACCTCGCCGACACCGCGCCCCGGTGGACAGACGTACCACTCGAGTCCGACTAACCGCTGGTTTCCGGAAGTTTTTCGGCGCCTGGTGACTGTTTCTTTCCGGAAAGCGCCAGGTGGTGGGTGAGGAAGGTGAGCTCCGTCTCGACGACCTGTTCGTGGGCGTCGAGGAAGGGGGCGTAGTGGTTGCCGGGGACCTGGAGTACGTCGGCGTTCGGGGTGTTGGCGGCGGCCTTGAGAGTCGGTGCTGCTAGAGCAGACCGGTCGTCCTCGCAGACGACGTACAGGATCGGGCAGCGGACCTGCGACGCGTACTTCGCAGGGCGGTAGAGCGCTGCGGGGAAGACGGAACGGGCTGCGATCGCCTGTTGCCATTCGGGGTAGCGGTTGCCGGGGTTGAGGGTCGCGTTGCTGAGCTGGGCGTCAGGGGTGTTGAGCAGCGCCACCGTCCCAGGTGGGCCGGCGAGATCCACCAGGCGAGGCTGACGGCCGAGGAGGCTGCCCGCCAGGTCGAGCAGGCTTCGGCCGATCAGACGGAGCGCGCTGCCGGGCGTCTGGTAGCGCGAGGCGTTGCGGGTCACGGTCGGGCCGTCGACGTTGGCCGACTGGGCGATCGCCGCCGAGATACCGAGGTCCTCCGCGGCGAGCTGCACGATGTATCCGCCGGGTAGCGAGAACGCCCAGATCGCCACGCGTTCGACGCCCGGGAGCGTCTTGGCATGAGCGATCGCGGCGCGCCAGTCGGCCAGTTGGTCGGACACGCGCGCGACCTGCCGCGGTGCGCCCTCGCTCTCGCCGAGGTTGCGGTAGTCGAAGGCCAGTACGCCGAATCCGGCCGCGGCGAACCGCTCCGCGAACCGGTCCGTCCCCGGCTCCTTCGTGACCCCGAAGCCGCCGGTCATCACCACGCACCCGCCGTTGGTCCCCGGGTAGTGCCAGGCCGCGCACGCGACGCCGCCACTCGTGAAGCTCACCTTCTCGCGCATACCGAAAGTGAACCACGCGGTTCGCAAAACGTCTAGGCTCGTTCTTCGCGCTCCAGGGCCCGCAGCAGGGCCGCGAATCCGGCCTCGATCCCGGCCGCGTCGCCGCTCGTCCGCCACTCGATCAGGAACCCGCGCAAGGTCGCCAGGATCAGCTCCGCGACCTCGGTCTTGCGCTGCTCCTCCCAGGCGTCCGGGCACAGCGACAGCAACGCCGGCAGGTACTGGCGCGACGCCGACCGCGCGAGGTCGGCGTACCTCCCGGCGTCGTACATCGCGAGCCCGATCGCCTGGTCCAGCACCCCCGATTCGACGCCGATCAGGGTCGGCCACATCGACCGCACCCGGTCCGCCAGCGGCCGGTCCGGTCCCGCGCCGGCGGCCTCCATTGCGCGGGTGATGCGGCGTTCGCGCAGTTGCAGAACTGCCTGCGTGAGCAGGTCCTCAGGTCCGTCGAAGTGGTACAGCAGCACCTTGTGCGTCGTACCGGCCGCGCGCGCCGCCCGCCGGAGCGAGAAGTCGACCAGCCCGTTCACCCCGAGCTCGTCCGCCACCTTGTCCAGCAGTTCGCGCCGCCGCGCCTCACCCCGCGGCGACTTCGCCGACCGCCGATACCCCGTACGTTCCTCAGTCACCCAGCCAGTATCTCTAGGTGAAGCTGGCGACGAGGTAGCCGACGCCGTACGGCGCTGCTTCGTAGGTCAGATCGCCGGACAGCGACGTACGTTCGAGGGCTCCGGCAAGGACCTGCCACGGGGCTCGGCCGGCGGCCTGTAGCTCACCGGCCAGGTCGGGGTCGAGGGCCTTGAGTACGTCGAGATCTCTGTGACGCAAGGCGTTTGCGACGGTGGTGTCGAAGATCTCCGCGCGTGGATGGAGGTGTACGGGTGAGTGTTCGCTGCGGCGGGCCGAGCCGTCGCCCATCACCAGCAGGCCGACGCGGTCGTTGCTGTCAGCAATCTCTCGTCCGAGTTGTACGCACGCATCCGGCGGGGTGTCGGCCATCACCGCTCGGTAGGTGCGCGGCAGTTGCGCGGCCTTCGTCTGCTCGAGCAGCCAGCCGCCGATCGCCAGCGACAACGGGAGGACCGCCGGACCCGAACCGAACCGCACGCCGGGCGCACCATAAGCGCCGAACGACCCGCCCGCCTCGGATTCATAGGTAGCCGGAAAACCGGAGCCGATCACCACGAGGTGATCCGCAGTGGCGAGTGATTCGACGGCCGCAAGGCAGGCGGCGCGGAGGTCGTCGAGCTCGGGGGCGGCGCCGGTCGCGACCTCGGGTACGAGGAGTGGCGGATGCGGGCAGACCGCGGCGGCAACGACAGGCACGACTCAGGCCTCCCGGAGGTAGCGGAAGAAGAGGTAGTCGTCCTCCGCGGACAGCGCCGATCCGAGCTTCATCTGCCGAGTCAGAGTCGACGGGGTCCCGGCGGTGATCCGCATGGCTCCCGGTCCCGCCAGCAGCGGCGCCAGCGCGAGACACAGCTCGTCGACCAGATCGGCCGCGGTCAACGCGCCGAGCAAATGCGGCCCGCCCTCGGACAGGATCTGCGTCATCCCGCGCGCGGCGAACTCGTCCACGACCGCCTGCAGGTCGACAGTCACCTCCCCCAGCACGAGCACCTCGGCGACCTCCGCCAGCGCTTCCCGGCGGTCCTCCGGGGAGCTCGCATGCGTGACGACGATCGGCCGTACGGCGGACTTGAACACCGGATTCACCGGACTCAGCTCGAGCCGCGACGACACGATCGCAAGCGTCGGGTTCTCGGCGAGCCCGGCCGCCGTACGCCATTCGCGCGCCTTCGCCGACAGCTTGAGCGGGCTGTAGCCCTCGTCGCGGATCGTCCCCGCGCCGACCAGGACGACGTCCGCCAACCGCCGGATTACGCTGAAAATCCGGCTGTCGGAGTCACTCGACAGCGCCTTCGACTGGCCGTCGATCTCGACCGCACCGTCCAGGCTGCTCACGAAGTTGGCCCGCAGGTGCGGCACCGCTCGGTCGGCGACCTCGTAGGCCGCGATCAGTTCCTCGTCGCTCAGATCGTCCAGGCGGCGCATCAGGCGAGGCTCCTTCGGGTTCCGGCGGGCTGCGCGGTGCCGCGCAGTACGGCGATGAAGTCGAGGGCCTGCCGCGCGGCCGGTACGTCGTGCACGCGGAACACGCGGGCGCCCAACCAGGCCGAGACGGTGAGCGCCGCAAGGGTGCCGTTGCCGCGCTGCCCCGGCGGCAGTTCGAGGGTCTCGCCGATGAAGTCCTTGTTCGACACCGCGACCAGGACCGGCCAGCCGGTGGCGGCGAGCTCGTCGAGGCGGCGGGTCAGCTCCAGCGACTGCAACGTGTTCTTGCCGAAGTCGTGCGTCGGGTCGATCAGGATCCCGTCCGGCCGGACGCCCGCCGCGAGCGCGCGATCCGCGAGGGCGGTGGTCGTGCGGATCACGTCCGCGACCACGTCGTCGTACGCCATCCGGTGCGGATCGGTGCGTGGTGAGAGTCCGCCGACGTGACTGCAGACCAGGCCGGTGCCGGCCTCGGCGGCGGCGTTCACCAGGTCGGGATCGGCGCCGGCCCAGGTGTCGTTGATCAGGTCGGCTCCGGCCTCCGCGACCTGCCGGGCGACACCGCTTCTGTACGTGTCGACGCTGATCACCAGATCCGGATGGCGGGCGCGGATCGCGGCCACGAAGTCCACGGTCCGGCGGAGCTCCTCGGTCTCGCTGACCGGTTCGCCGTACCCGGCCTTCACGCCGCCGATGTCGACCAGGTCCGCGCCCTCGGCGACGGCCTTGTCGATCGCCGCGAACGCCGCGTCGGTCGCGTACGTCGCGCCGCGGTCGAAGAACGAGTCCGGCGTCCGGTTGACGATCGCCATCAGCGCGAATTCGCCCGGCCCGAAGGACCGGTTGCCGAGCCGCAGCACTCCGTCGCTCGTGGTCACGCGACCGACTGTACGGGGGCGGACCGCTACGCAGGCACAACCCCCGCTCGCGGGCCGATACGGGGCGGAAACCGGGGTTCTGCCTGCGTGGCCGTTCGGGTTTACCTACCGCGCGAGCCCCATATCCTATAGGATCCGTCCCGACAGTCCGCCCACGCAGCAGATCGGGTCCTCGATGCCACGATTCACCGAGTTCGAGACGTACGACGTCCGTTTCCCCACGTCGCTGGACCTGGACGGCTCCGACGCGATGAACACCGACCCGGACTACTCCGCGGCGTACGTGATCCTGCGGACCAACGCCGGCGACGGGCTCGAGGGGCACGGGTTCGCGTTCACGATCGGCCGTGGCAACGACATCCAGACGACCGCGATCGAGGCGCTCCGCGACTATGTCCTCGGGCTCGACCTGGACGCCACGCTGAACGACCTCGGCCGGTTCTGGAAGTCGCTCGTGCACGACTCTCAGCTGCGCTGGCTGGGCCCCGAGAAGGGCGTCATGCACATGGCGATCGGCGCGGTCGTCAACGCGGTGTGGGACCTGGCCGCCAAGCGCGCCGGCGTACCGCTTTGGAAGCTGCTGTCGGACCTGACCCCGGAGCAGATCGTCGACCTGGTCGACTTCCGGTACCTCACCGACGCGCTGACGCGGGACGACGCGCTGGACATCCTGCGTAAGGCCGAGGCCGGTCGCGCCGAGCGGGAAGCGGTGCTGCGGGAGCGCGGCTACCCGGCGTACACGACAACCCCCGGCTGGCTCGGGTACGACGACGCCAAGCTGGTCCGGCTGTGCCACGAGGCGATCGCCGAGGGGTTCACGCAGATCAAGCTCAAGGTCGGCGCGAACCTGGACGACGACATCCGCCGCATGCAACTGGCCCGCGAGGCCGTCGGCCCGGACATCCGGATCGCGGTCGACGCGAACCAGCGCTGGGACGTCGCCGAGGCGATCACCTGGATCGAGGCCCTCAAGCCGTACGACGTCTGGTGGGTGGAGGAACCGACCAGCCCGGACGACATCCTCGGGCACGCCGCCATCGCGAAGGCGATCGCGCCGATCCGGGTCGCGACCGGTGAGCACGTGCAGAACCGGATCGTGTTCAAACAGATGCTCCAGGCCGAGGCGCTGTCCGTCCTGCAGCTCGACTCGGCCCGGGTCGCGGGCGTCAACGAGAACGTCGCGAACCTGCTGCTGGCGGCCAAGTTCGGCGTGCCGGTGTGCCCGCACGCGGGCGGGGTAGGACTGTGTGAGCTGGTCCAGCACCTGTCGATGTTCGACTACGTCGCGGTGAGCGGTTCGCTGGACGACCGGGTGATCGAGTTCGTGGACCACCTGCACGAGCACTTCCTGGACCCGGTGGTGATCCGGGACGGGCACTACGTGGCACCGGTACGGCCCGGGTTCGGCGCCGAGATGGACGCGGAGACGCTGACCGACTTCCGGTTCCCGGGTGGCAAGATCTGGACCGACCTGAACAAGGAGAAGAAGTGACTGATTTCGCCGGCCTCCGCGCGGTTGTCACCGGAGGCGCCTCGGGGATCGGGCTCGCGGCCGCCCAGCTGCTCGCCTCCCGGGGTGCGCAGGTGGTCGTGTTCGACCTGAAGCCGGAGGTCCCCGAGCCGCTGACCGGGATCGCCGCGGACGTCACCGACGACGGCTCGGTGCGGGACGCGGTCGCCGCGGCCGCGCTGCAGCTCGGTGGGATCGACATCGTGGTGAACAACGCCGGCATCGGCGCGCAGGGCAATGTGACCGCGAACGACGACGACGAATGGCACCGCGTGCTGGACGTGAACGTCGTCGGGATCGCGCGCGTGACCCGGGCCGCGCTGCCGCACCTGCGGAAGTCGGACGCGGCCGCGATCGTCAACACCTGCTCGATCGCCGCGACCGCCGGCCTGCCGAACCGGGCGCTCTACTCGGCGAGCAAGGGCGCCGTCCTGGCGCTGACAATGGCGATGGCCGCCGACCACGTGCGGGAAGGGATCCGGGTGAACTGCGTGAATCCTGGTACGGCGGACACTCCGTGGGTCGGACGTCTGCTCGATGTCGCGGCGGACCCGGCCGCGGAGCGTGCGGCCCTCGAGGCACGCCAGCCGATGGGCCGGCTGGTGTCGGCGGACGAGGTCGCCCAGGCGATCGCGTACCTGGCCAGCCCGCTGTCCGGATCCACCACGGGTACGGCGGTGGCGGTCGACGGCGGGATGCAGAACCTGCGGATTCCGGCGGCCCGCTGATGAGGCTCTTTCCGGAGGGTCAGCGCGTCGGCCTCGGCGGCGCCCCGTTGGGCAGTCTGCTCGGCGAGGTGACCGACGCAGAGGCGGTCGAGACCGTGAACGCGGCCTGGGACGAGGGCTGGCGGTACTTCGACACCGCCCCGCACTACGGACTCGGACTGGCCGAGGAACGGCTGGCTCCGGGGCTGGCCGGGAAGCCGCGCTCGGAGTACGTCCTGTCGTCCAAGGTCGGACGGATCATCTACGAGGCGGACGCCGACGCACCTGACGACGAAGGGTTCGCGGTGAACACGCGGCGGCGCCGGCGCTGGGACTTCTCGCGGGACGGCGTACTGCGGAGCATCGAGGACTCGTTGCAGCGGATCGGGACCGATCGGCTGGACGTGGTGTACGTGCACGACCCGGACGATCACTTCGAGGAGGCGGTCGCGACCGCGTTCCCGACGCTGATCGAGTTGCGGGAGCAGGGCGTGATCGGCGCGATCGGGTCCGGGATGAACCAGTCGGCGATGCTGACCCGGTTCGTGCGGGAGCTCGACATCGACGTGATCATGCTGGCCGGACGCTACACGTTGATCGATCCGGACGGTCTGGACGACGTACTGCCGGCCTGCCTGGACAACGACGTGCAGGTCGTTGCCGTGGGCATCTTCAACTCGGGGCTGATGTCGCAGCCGCGGCCCGCGGCGGGGACCACGTTCAACTACGAGCCGGCGGCGCAGACGCTGATCGACAAGGCCAACAAGCTCGCGGACGTATGCGAGTCGCATGGCACCACGCTTCCGGCAGCGGCTCTTGCGTTCCCGTTGGCGCACCCTGCGGTCGCCGGGATCGCTGTCGGCTGTCGCACCGCGGACGAGGTCCACACCAACGCCGCCCTCGCACGCACCGAGGTCCCCACGGCCGTCTGGTCAGACCTGAAGTCAGCCGGCCTACTACGCGAGGACGCACCTACCCCATAGGCCCATCGCTCCACCTACGCCTAGGGCAGTTCTATTCCGTAGGTGAGGTGCGTGAGGCGAGGTGGAGGGCCAGGCGTTCGTCCGGGTTGGTGAGGTCGACGCCCAGCAGGTGCTGGATCTTGGTGATGCGAGCGGCCGCGGTGTTGCGGTGAATGCCTAGTACTGCGGCCGTTTCGGCGAGGGACGACTCGGTGTCCAGGTAGACCGCCAGCGTGGTGACCAGTTCCCCAGGCTGGTCCTTGATCGGAGCCAGCAGGGCCTGCGCCGCGGGCTGGAACGTGTCGGTCCGCGTCCAGGCCAGAAGGAGCTGTGCCAAGCCCAGACGGTCCACGTGGAGGAAGCGACCCGTTTCAGCTCGCCCACGAGCCAGACCGGCCGCGTCACCCGCCTCGGCGAGTGTCGTGGCGATTCCACTCGGCCCCGGCTGCACGCGGCCAACACCGACGTACGCGTCCACTGTCTGCACCAGTCGGCGTTGCACACGGCGGATCGCGGCAGCCTGCTGCTGCACCTCCGTCGAGGTCGGTTCGCTCACGGCGGTGATCCACGCAGACCAGCCGTCGCCCTGCTCCACCACGACCGCCCGCAGCCCTTCAGCGTCGAACGCCTCCACCACATCGGCCCGTCGACCAGCGACATCTACCTGGCCCTCAGCACCGATCCGTATGCCCGTGTGCCACCCGTCGAGCTGCCATCCGAGATCCACCGCACGCCGCCGCGTCGCCTCGGACGGCTCACCGTGCAGGAGTTCACCGAGCAACGACGTACGTTGACGGGCATCCCGCTCCAGCTCCAGCCGGCGCAACGCCAGCCGCTCCCCCACTGCCGGTGCCACGACGCTGAGCACATCAGGTACGGCGGCAACCTCAGCCGGCACCACACCGGGCAGCCGCGCGACCAACCAGCACACCGGCCCCACACCGACCACAGCAACCGCGATCAGCACCGCACCACTCGGCAGATCAACCCGGTACGGCGCTGCCCACGCCACTGGTACGCGCGGCAACGCAGCCACCAACGCCGTACGCTCACCGGCCTCCAACGGCTCACCGGCCAGCGTGCCGCCGTCAGCTCCGGCCAACGTGACAGGGCGTTCCAGTACGTCGGACGTTGTCCGCAGTACCGAGGTGAGGTCACCGTCCGCGCGCCGCAACGCTCCGACCGCCCGCAGTACCAGGTCCGACCGGACTACCTCTGGCTCGGCTGTCACGCGTCGCAGGTGCTCATGTGCTGCCAGCGGGTCCGAGCAACCCAGCACCGGCAGCTGCAACCGCTCCGCCAGCAACTGAGCCCCGCGACCCAACGGCTCCACACCAGCCAGCAGCAAGGCACCTGCGCCCGCCGCCGAGGCTCTACTGATCAGAGCGTCGATCCGCCAGTCGGTGTGGTCATCCGCCAGCAGTACGACGAGCAACTGCCCGTCCAGCTGCTCCGGGTGGGCAGAGACCTCCAGCAACACCCGAGACCCAGTCAATCGAGGTCCCGGGTCCGCCCCGCTGCCGAGCACAGTCACCAGACTCCAGCCGGGTGAGCTGAGCATGGCCGCCAACGACGGCGCCAGGTCCCTCATGACGCTTCCAGCAGTTGCGGAGCGCAGGCCAGCCCGAACGCTTGTGGGCCGACGTGGGTGATTCGGTCGGGGCGACGCCACCAGGCTGGACCGGGCAGGGCCAGGACCAGAACCTCGTCACCACTGCGGATGGCGTCCACCGCGATCGGCTGGAGCGTACGCCGGTCCAGGACGCAGAGCAGGTCCGGTGTGGTGACCACGGGCGTGCCGTCGACCAGTGCGAGCAGGTACTCGTTCTCGGTCTCGATCCGGATGACTGCGCGACTGCCGGAGTCGACGACGCAGACACTGCCGCGACCGAACGCGGCGCCGCCGTCGCCGATGAGATGCCGTGCAACCTCCTCGACGCGGCCGGTGCCCAGCAGCCGTCCGCCCAGCCCCTCGGCGACATCAGCCGGTGTGGCGCCAGGCTCGAGGCCGGCGTGGGCTCGGCCGAGTGCCAGCGCCCGGGTCAAGCTGCCCTGCACCGCGTCCGCCGCCGCAGCCTCTACCGGCGTAGGAGCAAGTGCGAGCACCGCCCACCCCCCGGTGTGCGCGACGAAGCTCCGCACTGCTCGTTCAAGACCGGCCGCGTCGACGTTGTCCACAACGATCACCTGACCGCTCGGCTCACTCAGCGCACAAGGCGTCAGCGAGCGGCCCGCCACTGCCCACGAGAACTGATCGAGCCGCGGCAAGGCCCGTCCCATCAGGTCCGCGTCGACGACCGGAAGGCCCAGATCCAGCGCGGCGATCAGCGGTGTCAGCCCGTTGAGCCCACCGGCCTCTAGCGACATCAGCCCGGTGACCTCGGTACCCGTCCAGCGGCTGACCGCCCGCACCGCCGCGTCGAACTCACCACCGCCCGGGAGCTTCTCCATCAGCACACTGGTCGCTCCGACCACGCCGATCGGACTCACCGACACACCGGTCATGTCCGCGGCGTCCCGCAGTACCAACTCCCCCGCACCGAGCCGTCGGCGCAGCATCCGGCCGAACGCACCCGTGTCCCCGCCACCGCCGGAGCCGAGCAGCGTGACCCCGACAACCAGTGCCCCTAGGTCGTGCTCCTGGATGACCGTACCCATGAGGGGATCCTGCCACTGGCGGACCTGCAGCACTCAGCAAACGCGCCAAATGAGCTCGGCTGAGCGTGGCGGTCTCGCGAGAAGGGCAGTTGGTGAGTGCTGGGCGTCCGGGTGCTGAGCGTGCCGGTCCCACGGGAAGGGCGTCCGGGTGGAACCTCGGCCCGCCGTGGAGGGGTCGACGCGGCGGGCCGAGGGTCAGGGGACGAGCACCTCGGTACGGCGCTCGACGGGGTTGAACTCGACGTCCAGCCCGAAGCAGGACGGGCCGAACACCGCCAACGCCTCAGGTGTTCGCATCAGGTCCGGCGTGGAGATACCCACCACGGTCACGCGCTGGCCGTAGCGCAGGCCTTCCGTGGTGATCGGCTCGGCGGTGTCCGCCTCCAGTACGCAGATCAGGTCCGGCACGGTGCACACCACCTCACCGTCGACCTCCGCGACGAGGTTCTCGTTCTGGAACCGCAGCTCGAGCTGCGACGTACCGTCGAACCCGGTGAAGCGTGCCCGCCCCCGCGCGAAGCCCTCGACGGTACGGCGTTCCACGTCGACGACCTTCCCGCGGAACAGCACCCGCAGGTGGTTGTACAGCGTCGGCGCCAGGGCAGCCCGGAGTGCCTCGATCGGATCCTCATGCGCCGCCCGCGCCTCCCGGACCGCACGCCCGATCGACAATCCGAGCGAGAGCGTCCGCGGTACGGCGGTCCGCTTCACCTCGGCGCCCGTCATCGAGTACTCCGCGATGTGCGCGACCCCGCCGAGCCGGATGGTGATCCCGCGCGCGAGCCACTCCATCTGCTGGTTGTCCGCGCCGGTGTCGATCACCACGGTCTCGTCGTGTTCCCCGGCGATCGCCATCGGCGACCCGGGTACGCCGTACACCGAGAACGTCTCCATCTGCAGCTCGGGGAACGCCCGCCCCATCCCGTCCGCGTCGACGACCGGCAGCCCGGTCCGCGCCGCGACGAGCAGCGGGATCATCGAGTTGATGCCGCCGCACTCGATCGGCATCGTCGCGTCGGCCCGCCGGCCGAGGTGCTTCTCGAGCGCGCGCAGGGCGCCGACCGGTTCGCTGCCGCGCGGGATCTTCTCCACGATCACGGTCGGCGCGCCCATCTGCGCGGTCGGGATGACGAACGCGTCGTCGTCCAGTTCGTCGGGATCGAGCACCGTGATCGGGCCGTGCTCACGGATCGCCTGCTCGACGAGCAGCCGCCCGATCAGCGGGTCACCGCCACCGCCTGTGCCGAGGATCGCCGCGCCCCGCGCTAGATCACGTAGATGCTCGATATCGAGTTGCCAGCTCATGCCAGTGCCCGGATGGGGTCGAGGTCGTAGCCGAAGTACCGCGGGCCGACCAGTTCGATGCCTTCCGGGGAGTGCCAGCGTTCGTCGGCCGGTGCGGCGAGCACGCTGACCCGGTGGCCGTAGCGCAGCGCCTCGGTGGTGATCGGCTCGCCGGACTCGGTGTCGAGCACGATGATCAGGTCCGGCGTGGTCGCGACCGCCGCACCGTCGAGCTCCGCGACCAGGTGCTCGTTCTGGAACCGCAGCACCAGCAGCCGTCCGTGCGAGGCATCCAGTCCGTCGACCGCGGCGTCACCGCGCGCGAAGCCGGTCGTCGTACGGCGTTGCACGTCGACGACCTTGCCCACATGCAACAGCCGACCGCCCAACTCCTCCACGACCGCCGCGACCGGATCGGTGTGCGTACGTTGCGCCTGCTCGATGGCGCGGCCGATCGTGACGCACTTGCTGAGGGTGCCGGCGACGAACGAGCCACGGGCCTCCGCGCCGGTCATCGCGTACAGCGAGACGATCGCCGAGCAGCCCATGTCGATGGTCGCCGAGCGGGCCAGTCGTTCGGCCCACTCGTTGGTGATCGTGTCGAAGACGCCGCGGTTGCCCTTCTCGTCGACGATCGACATCGGCGTCGCCTCGATGCCGGCGAGCGTCGGCAGCACCATCTGCAGTTCGGGGAACGCGCGGCCCATGCCGTCGCCGTCCACCAGCGGCAGCCCGAGTTGCGCGGCGGCGATCACCGGGACGGTCGAGTTGACCCCGCCGGCCTCGATACAGGCCAGGTGGGTCGGCGTCTTCCCGACGTACTTCGCCAGCGTCTGCACCGCGACCGAGATCTGGTCGGCCGACGGCAGCTTCTCCACCATCACGGTCGGCGCGCCCATCATCGCCACCGGCAGTACGCACGCGTCGTCCGGAAGGTCGTCGACGGCAACGATCTCGACCGGCCCGTGCTCGCGCAACGCCTGCTCCGCCAGCAACCGCCCGATGTGCGGATCCCCGCCGCCCCCGGTGCCCAGCACGGCGGCACCGCGAGCGAGGGCCCCCAGGTCTTCAGCACGCAACTTCATCGCAACCACTCCACCCCGGACGCCAGGCCCATCACAATTGCGGTCTCCGCCACCCGCCCCGCGGGGCCGGCCGCTTGCGGCTGATTTGTGATGGCCTCCAGGTCCGCGCTCATGACGCAGCCCCCAGCCGGAGGTCGCCGACCGCCTTGCAGCGAATGCGGGTGGCATTGCCGGGGAGGTACGGGATCGGGACCTCGTCGAAGTCCACGATCCGCACGGCCGCGGGGTCGGCGCCGGCTGCGATCGCGCGGTCGACGGCCTCCTGCCGCGCCTCGTCCACCACCGCGTCCCGGCGGCCCGGGTCGATCGCGTACACCCGGTCGACCTCGCCGCCGACCTGCGCGATCGCGGCGCCGATCGCGTTGGCGACCGCGAAGTGATCCGGCCGGTGTACGGCGAGACTGCCGGGCAGATCGTCCGGCAGCAGGATCGACCCACCGCCGACCGCCACCACCGGCAGCGGGTCGGGCGACGTACGCATCCGCTCCACCGCGTCCGCGATGTCCGCGGCCACACGCGCCAGGGCCGACTTCACCAGCGTCGGATCCAGATCGGCAACCGCTTCCGCGTCGCCCACGAGTGCCCGACCGGCCGCGACCGCGATATCTGTCGCGGTCAGCGTCTTACCGCCGAAGACAAGGGCCTCCTCGGTCAACCGATAGCCCACGGATCGCGGCCCGACCGTCACCTGGTCGTTGCCCTCGACCACCAAGCTGCCGCCGCCGATCCCGATGCTGAGTACGTCGGGCATCCGGAAGTTGGTCCGCACCCCGGCGACATCGACCTCGGTCGTCGCCTCCCGCGGGAAGCCGTGGGTGAGTACGCCGACATCGCTCGTCGTACCGCCGACGTCGACGACCGCGCACGTGTCGAGACCGGACAGCAGCGCCGCGCCGCGCATCGAGTTGGTCGGGCCGGACGCGAACGTGGCGACCGGGTACCGGCGGGCGAAGTCGACGTCCATCAGCGTGCCGTCGTTCTGGCTCAGGTACAGCGGCGCGGAGATGCCGTGACCGGCGACCGCACCGGACAGTCCGTCGACGATGCCGGCCGCCAGCTCACGGAGCGCGGCGTTGATGATGGTCGCGTTCTCCCGCTCCAGCAGGCCGATCCGGCCGATCTCGTGCGACATCGAGATCGCCACGTCGTCGCCGAGCTCGGACCGCAGGATCTCGGCCGCGCGGAGTTCGAACTCGTTGCTCACCGGCGAGAACACCGACGAGATCGCCACCGACCGTACGCCGTGCTTCATCATGTCGCCCGCGTGCCGGCGCAGCTCGTCCGGGTCCAGTTCGGCGATGTGCCGGCCGTCGAACTCGTGACCGCCGTGCGCCAGGTAGCTGCGGCCGCTGATCGCCTCGACCAGCCGCTCGGGCCAGTCGACCAGCGGCGGCAGTGACGCGGTGGCCGGCAGTCCGAGCCGCAGGGCCGCGGTCGGCGCCAGGCGGCGGGCCTCGATCAGCGCGTTGATGAAGTGCGTGGTGCCGATCATCACGGCCTGCACCTGCGCCGGGTCGAAGGATCGCTCCGCCTGCAGCCGGTCCAGGGTGTCGATGATGCCGGCCGTCACGTCCGCGCTGGTCGCCGACTTGTTCGCCGCCAGCACGCTCGTGCCGTCCAGCAGCACGGCGTCGGTGTTCGTGCCGCCGACATCGATGCCGATACGCATTCCAGATCCTCCCGTTTCGTTCATCCTTCTCCGACTTTGAGAAGCCACCAACCGTTTTGCGGGCGGCGAACTGGTTGGTGGGTTCTCAAAGATGAAGCTGTGAGCTGGTGGCGGGGGCGGCGGCCGGGTCGCTGTCCATCGTGCGGCTTGTGCCTAGGCCGCGGATCAGTCCGAGCTTGCCTGCCACGACGTAGGCCAGGAAGCCGACGAGGAGCGAGTTGATGCTCGGCAGGCCCCAGGCGACGTACTTGCCGATCAGCGCGGCGCCGATCCAGATCACGATCGTGGCCGGTACCCAGGTCGGGGCGGTCGGGGGCAGCGTGCCGGTCGCGCGGGAGGCCTCGAGGTCGGGGCGCCAGCGCTTCACCACGAAGTACTCCGCGACCATGATTCCGGCGATCGGCGGGAACGCGACGCCGAGCACGATCAGGAAGTCGGTGAACTTGTCCAGGATCCCGCCGGCCGCGAGCACGCTGCCGAGGACGCCGACCACGAGCGTGACGACCGCCCGGTTGACGTGCCGGCCGAAGACGGTGCCGATGAAGTTCACCACGCCGAGGCCGGAACTGTAGAGGTTCCAGTCGTTGATCTTGATCGTGCCCAGGATGATCACCAGCGTGCCGACCCAGCCGACCGACGAGGTGACGATGGTGACCACGTTCGCGGAGCCGATCGCGTGCGCCAGCAGTACGCCGACCAGACCGATCACGTACTCGCCGAGGGTGATGCCGAGCACCGTCTGCTTGACCACGTCGCCGACCGTCCGGTTGTAGCGGGTCATGTCCGGCGTGATCACCGCGCCGACGATGAATCCGCCGGCGACCAGCGTCGTACCCTCCAGCAGACTCAGGTGCGGTCCGGCCGGTGCGGCGTTGACCAGCGAGCCGAAGCTGTGGTCGGACAGCTCGCTGATGATCGACCAGCCGACCAGGAGCAGGAAGGCCGGGACGGTCACGTAGGCGACCCAGGCCATCGAGTGGAAGCCTCGCAGGACGACGAGTGTGACCGCGAGGCCGAAGACGAGCGACCAGCCCCAGGTCGGCAGGATGCCGATCAGCTGGCTCAGACCGGCCGCGGACACCGCCGACTGGATCCCGAACCAGCCGATCAGGCTGATCCCGATCGCCAGGCCGATCAGCGACGAGCCGGCCTGGCCGAACCCGGTCCAGCGCGCGATCACGGAGGTCTGCAGGCCCTCGCGGACGCCGATGACGCCGATCAGGATCGCCACGAGTTCGAGGATCACCGCGCCGAGCGTGAGTGCCCAGAACGCGGTCCAGAAACTCATCCCGAACCCGAGCGTCGCGCCGAGCAGGAACTGGCTGAGCGCCGAGATCTGCCCGAAGCGCTGGGTCGCGACCGACCACCACGAGTACCGCGCGTGGTCAGGGACCCTGGCGAGCGCGTAGTCGTCCGCACCAACAGATGTACCGGCCATGGAAACCTCCAGCCCTGGGATTTCATCGAACGTACGACGCTCGCTCCCGGGCCTCACCGTGGAATCTGCACACCCAGCGGGCCCCGACTGTGCAACCGGCCCAGCTCGCTACGACCTGTCACATAATGCGGTTCATCGGCATACTCACAGTAGTCATATCTGCTGCCAGAAGACCTGCAACCCGTCGCGGCGCGCGATCTGCTCGACCCGGTGCGCCACCCGGGCGCTCTGCTGCTCGAGCTCGGTCACGTCATCTGCCTCGATCCGCAGCACCAACTCCTCGGGCGCAGCACGCACCGACCAGGTCGCCGTACCGAGGTCGACGACCAACTCCTCGGCGGACGTGGAAAGCACCGTCAACCCACCCGGACCGTGCGCCATATGGCTCGCCAGCTGGGCGAGGTACCGATCCGCACGCGCCGTATCGAGCCGCGCTTCGAGAGCTGCCACGGCATCCTCCTTTTTCGAGACACTGTGTCTCGATCATAGGCAGACTGTCCCGCTAGAATCCAGCCATGCCGAAGTTGTGGAACGACAGCATCGCCACCCACCGCCAGGCGGTCCGCGAAGCGATCCTCGACGCGACCGCGGCTCTTGTCGCCGAACGCGGCCTGACCGGCGTCACGATGGCTGAGGTCGCGCAGCGTGCGGGTGTCGGGCGGGCGACGCTCTACAAGTACTTCGCCGACGTCGACTCGACCCTCGCCGCCTGGCATCAGCGTCAGGTCGCCGATCACCTGCAACAGCTCTCCGACGTCTGGGACCGGACCCAGCGCATCGACGACGTACTGGAGGCGTACGCGTTCATCTGCCACGAACATCCGCCGATCGAGGCCGCCTCTTCACTGCATCGGACGGAGCAGGTCGGTCATGCCCGCGAGCATCTGGTGGAGTTCATCGCGGAGCGGTTGGGTGAGGTGCGGGTCGACGTACCGCCGAAGGAGTTGGCGACGTACTGCGTTCACGCTCTCCAGGCAGCAGGCGCCGTACCGTCGAAAGCGGCGGTACGGCGCCTGGTGCGGGTCACGTTGGACGGGCTACGCGGCCAAGCGGGTGGGTGAGAGGTTGAGGCGGCGGAGTAGTTGCGCGTTGAGGGCTACGACGATCGTGGAGATCGACATCAGGAGGGCGCCGACGGCGGGTGAGACGACCACTCCGGCGAAGGCGAGGACTCCGGCGGCCAGCGGGACCGTGATCACGTTGTAGCCGGTGGCCCAGACGAGGTTCTGCCACATCTTGCGGTAACTCGCCTTGGACAGGTCGATGACCGAGAGCACGGCCCGCGGATCGTCGGCGGCGAGGACGACACCGGCGGACTCGATCGCGACGTCGGTGCCGGCGCCGATCGCGATCCCGACCTCGGCCCGGGCCAGCGCCGGGGCGTCGTTCACGCCGTCACCGACCATCGCGACCTTCAGCCCGCGAGCCTGCAGCTCCGCGACCTTCGCGTCCTTGTCCTGCGGCAGCACCTCGGCGAACACCTCGTCGATACGCAACTCCTTGGCCACCGCCTCGGCGACCTGATGCGCGTCGCCGGTGATCATCGCGACCTTCACCCCGCGCCTGTGCAGCGCGGCGACCGCCTGCCGGGACTCTTCGCGAACCTCGTCCTCGAGCGCGATCGCACCCAGCACCTGCCCGTCCCGAACCACATGCAGCACCGCGGCTCCGCGAGCCTTCCAACCCGCGACCTCGGCGTCGAGCGCGTCCGGCTCGGTGAGGCCGTTCTCCCGCAGGTACGCCGGTCCGCCGACCGCGACCTCCGCACCGGCGACCGTCGCCTGCACACCCCGCCCGGTCAACGACCGGAAATCTGTCGCCACCAAACGCCCAGCGCCCACTCGCACCCGGTCGGAGTGTGCGCGAACGATTGCCTTTGCCAACGGGTGCTCACTGTCCGACTCGACCGCAGCCGCCAGCTCCAGCAACTCGTCGTGCGACACCGCGTCGACAGTCGCGACCCCGGTGACGGCCGGCTCGCCCTTCGTCAACGTGCCGGTCTTGTCGAACAGGACCGCGTCGATCGTCCGCATCCGCTCCAGCGCCAACCGGTTCTTCACGAGTACGCCGGCCTTGGCCGCACGCTCCGTCGAGATCGCGATCACCAGCGGGATGGCCAGCCCGAGGGCATGCGGGCAGGCGATCACCAGGACGGTCACCGTACGCGTCACGGCCTCGTCGAGCTTGCCGAGCAGCGCCCAGACCACGAACGTGATCAGACCGGCGATCGACGCGAAATAGAAGAGGAACGCGGCGGCACGATCCGCCAGCGCCTGCGCACGGGAGGACGACGCCTGCGCCTCGGCCACCAGCCGCTGGATGCCGGCCAGTGCCGTGTCGTCGCCGACCGCGGTGATCTCGACTCGCAGAGCGTTGTCAGTGGCAACAGTTCCCGCGACCACGGCATCACCGACAGCCCGCGACACCGACCGCGATTCGCCGGTGATCATCGACTCGTCGACCTCGGCCTGCCCCTCGACCACGGTGCCGTCCGCCGGCACACGTCCACCGGAACGCACGAGTACGACGTCGCCCGCCTGCAGCTCGTGCAGCGACACCTCGACAACCCCGTCGTCGGTCACCTTCTCAGCCGAGTCCGGAAGCAGCGCGGCCAAGGCGTCGAGCGCACCGGACGCCGCGCCGAGCGCCCGCATCTCCAGCCAGTGCCCGAGCAGCATGATCACGATCAGCAGCGCGAGCTCCCACCAGAAGTCCAGGTCGAACCCGCCGAGTTGCAGCGTGGTCACCCACGAGGCGACGAACGCGACGGTGATCGCCATCGAGATGAGCAGCATCATCCCGGGGCGCCGCGACTTCAGTTCGCTCCATCCACCGGTCAGGAACGGCTGCCCGCCGTACACGAAGATCACCGTGCCGAGCACCGGCGCGATCAGCCCGGCACCGGAGAAGTCGGGCCGCAGGTACCCGAGCAGGTCCGCGAACATCTCGCTGAAGAACACCACCGGCACCGCCAGCGCCAGGCTGATCCAGAACCGGTCCTTGAACTGCGCCGCATGATCCCCGTGCCCGCCGTGTTCGTGCTCGCTCATACCCGAGAAGGTACCCCTAGGGGGTATCAGAATCAAGGCAGTGCGAGCCGCGAGCCGCCTACAGCGGATCGATGTCGGTCAGCGTCTCCGGCGTCAGCTCGACCCACCGAGTGATGCCGATGTCCCGCAGGAACGGGACGTCGTGACTGGCGATCACGAGGGCTCCGTTGTACGACGCCAACGCATCCTTCAACTGCGCCACGCTGGCCAGGTCGAGGTTGTTCGTCGGCTCGTCCAGCATCAGCAACTGCGGCGGCGGTTCCGCGAGCAGCAGCGCCGCCAGCGTCGCCCGGAAACGTTCGCCGCCGGACAACGTGCTGACGAACTGATCCGCCGCCCGCCCACGGAACAGGAACCGTGCCAGCCGTGCCCGTCGCTCCTGGTTCTCCGTACTCGGAGCCAGCAACGCCAGGTTGTCCACGATCGACAGGTCGTCCCGGAGCAGGTCGAGCCGCTGCGGCAGGTACCGGAACGGCACGGCCGGCAACTCCCCCGCCACGATCGACTGCAGCAGCGTGGTCTTCCCGGCGCCGTTCGACCCGGTCAGCGCGATCCGCTCCGGACCGCGGATCTCCAGGTCGACGTGTGCCCCGGTCCGCAGTACGTGATCCTCCAGCTGCAGCACGACGCGGCCGGCGGGTACGGCGGTCTTCGGCAGGTCGACCCGGATCACGTCGTCGTCGTGGACCTTCTCCTCCGCGTCGGCGAGCGCCTCCTGCGCCGAGTCGAGCCGCTCGGACTGCATCCCGAGATGCTTTCCCGCCGACACCTGGGCGGACCGTTTCAATCCGCCCGCGATGATCTTCGGGATCCCGCCCTGCTCGAAGGCGCGCTGCCCCCGGGCCCGGCGCTGATCCATCTTCATCCGCGCCTCGACCAGGTCCTTCTTCTGCTTCCGTACGTCGGCCTCGGCCGCCCGCAGCATCCGCTCCGCGGCCTCCTGCTCGACAGCGACCGCCTCCTCGTACGCGGTCAGGTTCCCGCCGTACCAGGTGACCTCGCCCTTACGCAGGTCTCCGATCTGGTCGACGCGATCCAGCAGCTCCCGGTCGTGGCTGACGATCACCAACGCGCCACGGAACTGGTCCACGGCGTCGTACAGATGCCGCCGCGCCCGCAGGTCGAGGTTGTTGGTCGGCTCGTCGAGCAGCAGTACGTCGGGACGCCGCAGCAACTCGGCCGCGAGCCCGAGCAGGATCGTCTCGCCGCCGGACAGCTCGCCGACGCTGCGGTCGAGGTCGATCGCCCCCAGGCCGAGCTTGCCGAGCAAAGCCTCGGCGCGTTCGTCGACGTCCCACTCGTCGCCGACGACCGCGAAGTTCTCCTCCGAGGCGTCACCCGACTCGATCGCGGTGATCGCCCGCCGGACGGCTTCGATACCGAGCGCCTGGTCGACCCGCAACGAGGTGTCGAGGGTCAGGTCCTGCGGCAGGTACCCGAGCTCGCCGCTGACCCGGATCGCCCCGCGTTGCGGAGTGAGCCGGCCGGCGATCAGCCGGAGCAGCGTCGACTTGCCCGCGCCGTTACGGCCGACCAGGCCGGAACGAACCGGGCCGGCGACGAACGTGAGGCCGTCGAACTGCACTTCACCGTCGGGCCAGGCGAAGAAGAGGTCGGTACAGGACAGGGAAATACTCATAGGCGTTGCACTCCCAACGAGGTCTCAACGAGACCGCACACCAAGACAGGTGGCGATCGATCGGCTGAAGAAAGACCTCGGAGCTACAACGCGGACCCCTGACGTCGGGAATGGGACGTTGTAAGAATACGGGCCGCCGGACGCGGCATCAACTCCTTTCCGAACGCTTGCGCCGGGCAACAACCACCAGGTCGACCAGCGCGACGACCGCGAACGCCCCGAAGACAATCACCCACCCGGCCGGAAGGTCGTAGACGACGGCCAACACCGCGGCCGCCACGAACAGCGCCACCCCGAACGCCGCCAGCACGATCCGCAAGGTCAGCGCACTACGAGGTGGAGGTGGTTCGAAGGCCACACCACCGGACTACCCCAGGACACCCACCGACACCAGACCTCGAACCACCCGGCTCAGGAGGCCTTGCGGAGCCAGGTTTCGACGCCGGCGATGTGGGCGGTCATCCAGGCGCGGGCCGCTTCGGCGTCGCGGATCTCGATGGCGTCCAGGATCGCGGCGTGCTCGGCGAGCGTGCGCTCGACCGCACCGGCCTGGGTGACGCCGCGCCAGATCCGGGCCCGCTGGGTCGCGCCGGAGATCCCGTCGAGCAGCGAGCAGACCACCTGGTTCCCGGTCGCCTCGGCGATCGCGCGATGGAACCGCAGGTCGTTCGCGACCAGCTCCTCGACCGAAGCATTCGGCGCCAGATCGCTGGTCAGCAGTCGCAGTTCGTTGATCTGTTCGACGCTGATCCGGGTCGCGGCCAGCGCCGCCACGCCGGGCTCGAGCAGGCGCCGTACCTCGAAGAACTGCAGCACCGAGTCGTCGCGGTGCAGGTCGACCATGAAGTTCAGCGCGTCCAGCAGGTGCGCCGAGTCCAGGCTGGTCACGTACGTCCCGTCGCCGTGCCGCACGTCCAGCACGTTGACGAGCGTGAGCGCCTTGACCGCCTCCCGCAGCGAGTTCCGCGACAACCCCAGCCGGGCGGCGAGATCCGCCTCCTTCGGCAACCGGTCCCCGGGCCCGAGCTCCCCCGAGGTGATCATCCCCTTGATCTTGACGATCGCCTCATCCGTCAACGCCATCCCGTCAGTATGCCGCCCGCCGAGCCCAAGAACAGGAGGTAGTGCTCGCCCGACGACGCCCACCCGCCTCAGGCACCCGGCCGCGGAGCCGATTTCGCCCACCACCTCCTGTTCTTAGGTACGTCACCCCGTCCCGGCGACGCGGGCGAGGAGGGTCGGGCGGGTGGTGGCGCCGGTCTTGGCGAGGATCGCCTTGACGTGGTCGTTGACGGTGTGTTCGGACAGGACCAGGCGCTGGGCGATGTGACGGGAGTCGGCGCCGGTGGTCAGCTCGGCGAGGATCTCGCGTTCGCGGGGCGTCAGGGCGTGCGCGAGGGCGAAGACTTCCAGGCGTTCGGCGGGTGTGGATTCCTCGATGGTGACCGCGAGATCGGAGTCAGGTGCGGTGCGGGCGGCCCGGAGGGTGACCCAGCGGCCGGCGCCCAGGTGGACACGTGACCAGGGCGGCCCGATCGGTACGCCGTTCTCGGCAGCAACGAGAGCTGCCGCCAGGTTGTACGCCGCCGCGGGGATCGCCTGCCCGACCACGGCGGGATCGTCCGGTGGGTTCAACCGATGCAGTGCCTCACGCGCCGCGGGCGTGCCGACCCGGACCTGCAGATCCGCGCTGAGAACGAGAACGGCCGGCCCGCCGGACGGAGGTGGGACCTGGGCGGTAAAGGTTCTTGCCTGGGCCCTTCGGAGGGCGGTGGTCAGCACCGGTAGGACGGACGCGATCAGGTCACGCTCGGCCGACGTGAAGGGCGAGCTGCTCGTGCGCCACAGGTCCAACCAGGCCCAGCAGCCGAAGCGGTCCGCGAAGACCGCGGTCAACACCTCGACGTCGTCCGTACGACGCCATACGACCGGCTCACCACCCACCATGAGGTTGGTCCAGCGCAGGTACCGCGACTGGATGAGAGCAGGAAGGTCCGGCCAGGACAGCCCTGGGATGTCGGCCAGAGGTGAGGTGCCGATCCTGGTGACCGGGTCGGTGAGAGTCCAGACGTAGGCGTCGAACGGCACGGCACGCCGCAGCTCGGTGAGCGCCCGCTCGCGCAGCGCCTTCGCGTCGAGCGTGCCGGAACACAGTCGCTCCACCCGATCCCGCACACCGTGAGCGTACGAAAGATCCCCAGGATCGGGGATGGGCCGGCACCACCCGGCAGGCTCACGCTGATCGCATGATCACACTGCACATCGAGAACACCATCGCCGACTACGACGCGTGGAAGGCGGCCTTCGACCGCTACGACCGCGCCCGCCGCGACCACCACGTGCTCGCGTACCGCATCAGCCGACCCGTCGACGACCCCGCCACAGTTCACATCGACCTCGACTTCGGCACCCGCGAGGACGCCACCGCCTTCATCCAGGTCCTCGAGAAGATCTGGCAGACCCCGCTCTCCGGGGCCGTCTCCAGCACCCACGCCGCCCCCGAACTGCGGACCCTCGAGGAGGCGACCACCTAGCACCCGCTCCCGGTCCGGAAGTTCTCCAGCCGATGAAGGCCAATCATGCCCAGGTGGACTGATTCGGAGCGTGACGTTGACCACACTTTTGCGCAGTGGTGATCGTCACGGGTGGCGAGTGGACAACTGCATACAGTGGGCAGCCACGCTCAGGGCGCCGTCCGGACCAGCCGCTCGGGACCGCCGGAAAGCCACCTCTGCAAGGCGTCCCGGAGCTATGACCGTTCCTCTCCGCGGCGGCGGGCGGTGAGAGGGCGGCATGTGGCCTGAAACACCTTTGTGGGCAGTGTTTCAGCCGCCGATGGATCCGGTCGCCAGAGCCCGACCACTCGACACACTGGTCCGGTGGTCCCGAGCTGTGGAAGTGGTCCCCCAGCTATTAGCCTTTGCTTGGGACACCACCCATAACATCAGCATTAACGAACCGCGGTACCGGACCCGAAATCGGAAGAGGCGAACTGCCAAGTGGCCACCGAGCCATCAGACACCAATCCCCTAGCAGCCTTCGGTGCGAACGAATGGCTGGTCGACGAGCTGTACGAGAAGTACCAGCAGGACCCGAATTCGGTGGATCCGGCGTGGTTGGACTTCTTCAAGACGTACAAGCCAGGTGACGCGACTCCGGTGAAGACCGCCCCGGCCGACGCTCCCCGACCGGACGCGGTGTCCGACAACAAGACCCCCGAGGCGCCGAGCCGCGGTACGGCGACGTCCGCGCCGGCCTCGAGCGCACCCGCGGCCACCACCGCGGCGACCCAGCCCACCCCGGCCGCTGCGCAGGCAGCCGCACCTCAGACGCAGCCGGCAGCGAAGCAAGCACCGGCCAAGTCCGGCGCCCCGACCGGAGGCACGGTGAACCAGCCGCCCAGCACCCAGGCCAAGCCCGCCCCCGCGGCCGGCGCGGACTCCGAGCGGCTGATTCTGCGCGGCGCCCCCGCGCGGACCGCGCAGAACATGGAGACCAGCCTCACGGTCCCCACCGCGACCAGCGTTCGCCAGGTGCCGGTCAAGCTGCTGATCGACAACCGGATCGTCATCAACAACCACCTCAAGCGCGCCCGCGGCGGCAAGGTGTCCTTCACCCACCTGATCGGCTGGGCGCTGGTCAAGGCGCTGAAGACGCTGCCGGACATGAACGCGTCGTACGACGAGACCGACGGCAAGCCGACCCTGGTCAACCCGGCGCACATCAACCTCGGCCTGGCCATCGACATGAAGAAGCCGGACGGCACCCGGCAGCTGCTGGTGCCGTCGATCAAGGCGACCGAGACGATGACGTTCGCCGACTTCTGGATGGCCTACGAGGACATCGTCCGCCGGGCCCGCGACAACAAGCTCGCGCTGCCGGACTTCCAGGGCACCACGATCAGCCTGACCAACCCCGGCACGATCGGCACCCAGCACTCGGTGCCGCGGCTGATGAGCGGCCAGGGCTGCATCATCGGCGTCGGCGCGATGGAGTACCCGACGGAGTACCAGGGCGCGGCCGAGGAGACGATGGCCAAGCTCGCGGTCAGCAAGGTGATGACGCTGACCTCGACGTACGACCACCGGATCATCCAGGGCGCCCAGTCGGGTGAGTTCCTGCGCCGGATCCACCAGCTGCTGCTCGGCGGCGAGGGCTTCTACGACGAGATCTTCCAGTCGCTGCGGATCCCCTACGAGCCGATCCGCTGGGCCGCCGACCTCCCGCACAGCCACGAGGAGGACATCAGCAAGCAGGCTCGGATCCTCGAGCTGATCCACGCGTTCCGGGTGCGCGGCCACATCATGGCCGACACCGACCCGCTGGAGTACAAGCAGCGCAGCCACCCCGACCTCGACGTCGCCACCCACGGCCTGACGCTGTGGGACCTGGACCGCGAGTTCGCCACCGGATCGTTCGGCGGCAACGACCGGCGGTTCATGAAGCTCCGCGAGATCCTCGGCATCCTGCGCGACTCGTACTGCCGGACCACCGGTATCGAGTACATGCACATCCAGGACCCCGAGCAGCGCAAGTGGATCCAGGAGCGGGTCGAGCGGCCGCACACCAAGCCGCCGCGCGAGGAGCAGCTCCGGATCCTGGCCAAGCTGAACGAGGCCGAGGCGTTCGAGACCTTCCTGCAGACCAAGTACGTCGGTCAGCGCCGCTTCTCGCTCGAGGGCGCGGAGACCACGATCCCGCTGCTCGACGAGCTCTGCGAGGAGGCGGCCGGCGCCGGCCTGGAAGAGGTCGCGATCGGCATGGCGCACCGCGGCCGGCTGAACGTGCTGGCCAACATCGTCGGCAAGTCGTACGGACAGATCTTCCGCGAGTTCGAGGGCAACATCGACCCGCGGACCGTGCAGGGCTCCGGCGACGTCAAGTACCACCTGGGCGCCGAGGGCGAGTTCGTCTCCGAGTTCGGCGACAAGATCAAGGTCTCGGTGGCGGCGAACCCGTCCCACCTGGAGACCGTCGACCCGGTGCTCGAGGGCATCGTCCGGGCCAAGCAGGACATCCTGGACCGCGGCGCCGCGTTCCCGGTGCTGCCGCTGCTCGTCCACGGTGACGCGGCCTTCGCCGGCCAGGGCGTGGTGGCGGAGACGCTGAACCTGTCCCAGCTGCGCGGCTACCGGACCGGCGGCACGATCCACGTGATCGTGAACAACCAGGTCGGCTTCACCACCTCGCCGGCCTCGTCGCGCTCGTCGATGTACTCCACCGACGTGGCCCGGATGGTGCAGGCGCCGATCTTCCACGTGAACGGCGACGACCCCGAGGCCTGCATCCGGGTCGCGGACCTGGCCTTCGAGTACCGGCAGGCGTTCAACAAGGACGTCGTCATCGACCTGGTCTGCTACCGCCGCCGCGGTCACAACGAGGGTGACGACCCGAGCTTCACCCAGCCGCTGATGTACGACCTGATCGAGCAGAAGCGCTCGGTCCGCAAGCTCTACACCGAGGCCCTGATCGGCCGTGGCGACATCACGATCGAAGAGGCCGAGCAGGCCATGCAGGACTTCCAGCACCGGCTCGAGCGGGTCTTCGCGGAGGTCCGCGAGGCGAAGAGCCAGCCCGACACGCCGCCGCCGTACGTGACGGCGCCGGACTACCCGGACAAGCCGGAGGGCCCGGACGCGACCGCGATCACGCCGGAGGTGCTGAAGAAGATCGCCGACGCGCACACCACGCTGCCGGCCGGCTTCACCGTGCACCCGAAGGTGATGCCGCAGCTGCAGCGCCGCGCGCACGCGATCACCGAGGGCCCGATCGACTGGGCCAGCGCGGAGATCACCGCCCTCGGCTCGCTGCTGCTCGACGGACGTCCGGTCCGGCTCGCCGGTCAGGACAGCCGTCGCGGCACGTTCGTCCAGCGGTTCGCCGCCGTCATCGACCGGGTCAACGGGCAGGACTACGTCCCGCTGCAGCACCTGGACGAGGGCGGTCAGGGGAACTTCTACGTCTACGACTCGCTGCTCAGCGAGTACGCCGCACTCGGCTTCGAGTACGGGTACTCCGTGGCGCGGCCCGAGGCGCTGACCCTCTGGGAGGCGCAGTTCGGCGACTTCGTGAACGGCGCCCAGTCGGTCATCGACGAGTACATCTCGTCCGGTGAGGCGAAGTGGGGCCAGAAGTCCGGCGTCGTGCTGCTGCTGCCGCACGGCTACGAGGGCCAGGGCCCGGACCACACCTCGGCCCGGATCGAGCGGTTCCTGGCGCTGTGCGCGGAGGACGCGATGACGGTGGCGCAGCCGTCGACCCCGGCGTCGTACTTCCACCTGCTCCGCCGGCACACGCTCGGCGAGGAGCACGTCCCGATGATCGTCTTCACGCCGAAGCAGCTGCTGCGGCGCAAGGAGGCGGTGTCGCAGCCGGAGGAGCTGACCCACGGCACCTTCAAGCCGGTGCTCAGCGACGCCGAGGCCGAGACGAACGCGGCAGGTGTCGAGCGGGTGATCCTGGCCTCCGGCCGGATCGTGTACGACCTGCTCGCAGAGCGGAAGACGGTCGAGGCGGACAAGATCAGCACCGCGATCCTCCGGGTCGAGCAGCTCTACCCGCTGCCCGCCGACGAGATCGTCGCCGAGCTGGCGAAGTACCCGAACGCGACCGAGATCCGCTGGGTGCAGGACGAGCCGGCGAACCAGGGCCCGTGGCCGTTCATGGCGCTGAACCTGACCGAGCACCTGGGCGGCAAGCCGTTCTACCGGGTGTCCCGGCCGGCCATGTCCGCCCCGGCGGTCGGCTCGCACGGTGTGCACGGCACCGAGCAGGCGACGCTGCTGAAGCAGGCGTTCAGCTGACGTGTACTTCACCGACCGCGGGATCGAGGAACTCGAGAAGCGACGTGGCGAGGAGGATGTCACGCTCGCTTTCGTGGCCGAACGGCTGCGCGAGTTCGTCGACCTGAACCCGGAGTTCGAGACGCCGATCGAGCGGTTCGCCACCTGGCTGGCCCGCTTGGACGACGAGGACGACTAGTAGCCTGAGCGAATGCCCTTCGCCTCGCAGCCTGTACGACGGGTTGCCGCCGCGGAGGGCATTCGCGCGTCCGGCCACTGGCCGCACACCATTCCCGCCGTACGCCAACTCCTGACCGACGGCCTGGACCTCGACCCCGGCGTCACGTTCCTGGTCGGCGAAAACGGCGCCGGCAAGTCCACCCTCGTCGAGGCGATCGCAGTCGCGTTCGGGCTCTCACCCGAAGGTGGTTCCACCGGCGCCCGACTCACCACGCGGGCAACCGAGTCATCGCTCGCCGACGACCTGCAACTGACCCGCGGCGTCGGCGCCAAGCGCGCGGGTTTCTTCCTCCGCGCCGAGACGATGCACGGCTTCTACACCTACCTGGAGCAGAACCCGCGGCCGTCAGGCCCTCCGGACACGGCGTTCCACGAGATGAGCCACGGCGAGAGCTTCCTCAATCTGATCAGCGACCGCTTCACCCGACACGGCTTCTACTGTCTCGACGAGCCCGAGTCGGCCCTCTCGTTCTCCAGCAGCCTGGCCGTGGTCGGCGTGCTCAACCAACTCGCCGAGGCCGGCTCACAGGTGCTGTGCGCCACCCACTCCCCCGTGATCGCCGCCCTCCCCGGCGCGACCATCCTCGAGGTCGGCGAGTGGGGCATCCGCTGTACGACGTGGGAGGACCTGGAACTCGTCCAGAACTGGAAGGCATACCTGCAGGCGCCCGAGCGGTACCTGCGCCACGTGCTCTAGTCCGTGTGCAGCGGTCTCGTGCGGCGTGGCGGGTCGGGGGCCAGGGTGCCGTCGGGGGCGATGTGCTCGAAGATCTGGTCGACCAGGTTCAGCACGTGCGGGTCGTCGACGGTGTAGATGTGGCGGCGGCCCTCGCGGCGCGCGGTGATGATCCCGGCCAGCCGGAGCTTGCCGAGGTGCTGGCTGGCGGTGGCGATGCTGACGCCGACCCGCTCCGCCAGGGTGCCGACGTCGTACTCCCCCTGGGCGGCCAGCGACACCAGGTGCAACCGGACCGGAGCGGAGAGCATGGCGAAGGTGCCCGCGGCGGAATCGAGCTGCGCCTTCGTCGGTTCAGGGTTGGTCATCGCGCAGTCATTGTGACCGCTCAGGTGGTCTCCGGGCAGTGCGCCGGGCCGTCGTGAGGACGGTCTCATACTTTCGCAATTGCGAAAGTATCGAAACGGTGGCAGGCTGGAAGGCGTGTTCCGAGCCCTCCGCCCTGTTCTGTTGCTGCTCCTGGTGGCGATCCCCGCGGTCGCCCTCCGGGTCACCGGCAGCCATCCCCCGGCGCTCGCGTCGATCCTGATCTTCGGCCTCGCCGTGGTCGCCGCATCGTTCGTGCTGGCCTGGGCGGCGGAAGCAGCGGAGATGGACATCTCGGGCGGTCTCGCGATCGCGCTGCTCGCGGTCATCGCCGTACTGCCGGAGTACGCGGTGGACCTGTATTTCGCGCACACCGCCGGCTCGAACCCGGAGTACGTGCAGTACGCCGCCGCCAACATGACCGGATCGAACCGGTTGCTGCTCGGCCTCGGCTGGTCCAGCGTCGTCCTGATCAGCCTGTACGTCGCTTCGCGGCGGAGCGGGCGCTCGGTCAAGGCGCTCGTACTCGAGACCGGGTACCGGCGTGAGCTGGGCTTCCTCGCTGTCGCCGGTGTGGTCGCGTTCGTGATCCCGGTGACCGGCGAGATCCACCTGCTGCTGGGGATCCTGCTGCTCGCGTTCTTCGCGTTCTACCTGTACCGGGCGGCGACGTCGGAGCATGACGACGAGCCGGACCTGATCGGGCCGGCGGCGAGGATCGGCGCGCTGCCCACGCTTCACCGCCGGATCACGGTGACCGCGATGTTCCTGGTCTCGGCCGGGGTGATCCTGGCGGCCGCGGAGCCGTTCGCGGACTCGCTCGTCCAAGGCGGTCACACGCTCGGGATCGACCAGTTCCTGCTGGTCCAGTGGCTGGCTCCGCTGGCGTCCGAGGCGCCGGAGTTCATCGTGGCGCTGCTGTTCGCCTGGCGGGGCAAGGGCGCTGCGGCGCTGGGTCTGCTGATCTCGGCCAAGGTGAACCAGTGGACGCTGCTGATCGGGAGCCTGCCGATCGCGTACGGGATCGGTGGCGGCGGCGTCGCGCTGCACCTGGACGGGCGGCAGGTCGAGGAGTTCCTGCTCACCGCCACGCAGACGCTGCTCGGCCTTGCGATCCTGCTGAACCTGCGCTTCCCGCGGTGGGCGGCGTGGACGTTGCTGGGTCTGTTCGCGATCCAGTTCGCCGTACCGGGTCAGACCGGGCGCTACGTGATCAGCGCGATCTACCTCGTGCTCGCGGCCGGCGCGGCGATCCACAACCGCGACCAGCTGGTGCCGACGATCCTCGCCCCGTTCCGGCGTACCTCTACGGAGCCCGTCGACGCGGAACGCGCCGACGAGCTCGTGAACGTCTAGCTGGCCTGCTGCTCTTCGATGATCGGGCGGGTACGGCGTTCCTGCGGGCCGGGGCGGCCGCGGCGGCGGCCGGCGAGGAACTTCTCGCCCGCGGCGGTGCCGGTGAACTTGGTCCGGCGGGCCCACTCGCGGCATTCCTCGATCACCGGGCACGACGTCAGGCAGATGGCCTGGGCCTTGCGCTGCTCCCACGAGCTGGCCGTCTCGTCGTACGACGGCGCCTGACCGACACAGGCGGCCTTCACCATCCAGTTGTCGGCCGGGTCGACAATCACCGTCAAAGTGGGCCTCATGGGCTTCATCGCTCCTCATCGATCAGGCGGATCGTAGGAACAGAGTGACCCCGTCGCGTTGCCCCGATGCGACGCCAATGTTTCAGCCGTGAAACTTAGTACCTGACCAGGCGGATCTCCTGGAGATCGAAGTACGGGTCGTGCTTGCGGACGCCGTCCGGCTCGAACCCGTGCCGGCGGTAGAACCCCAGCGCCCGCTCGTTCCCCTCGAAGACCCACAGGAACGCCGGCTGCTTGCCGACGGCAACGTCGAGCAGCCGGGCTCCGAGACCGGTCTTCCAGAACGCCTGGCGGGTGTAGATCGCCTCCAGCTCGAACGCGACCGGCCCGTCCTCGTCACGGCCCGGCCCAGTGCCGATGAAGCCGGCCACGCGCTCCTGGAGCGGTGCAGCGGGGTCCGGGTTCAGGGCGATCCAGCGCGTGCTTCCCTCGCCCAGCCGGGTAGCCCAGCGTTCGGTACGGCGGTCGATGTCGGACGTCCGCTCGAGCAGCAGGTCGTCCGCCACCAGACCGGCGTACGCCTCCCGCCAGCACAACAGATGACACCACGCGGCCGCCTCGGCGTCCTCGACCGTGGCCGGCCTGATCTCGGGTTGCATTCAGACAGTAAAAACGATCTTGCCGAAGACGTCGCCGGCATTCATCTTCTCGAAGCCGGTGCGGGCGTCGGTGAGCGGGAGGACCGTGTCGATGTGCGGCGAGATGCCGGCGTTCGCCATGAACTGCACCAGCTCGGCAAGCTCGGTCCGGGTGCCCATCGTCGAGCCCTGGACCCGCAGCTGCAGGAAGAAGATCCGGTTCAGCTCGGCCGACTTCGGCGCCTGGCCGCTGGTCGCGCCGGAGATCACCAGCGTGCCGCCCTGCTTCAGCGACTTGAGCGAATGCGACCACGTCGCCTGCCCGACCGTCTCCATCACCGCGTCGACCCGCTCCGGCAGCCGCGCGCCGGACTCGAACGCGTCGTGTGCCCCGATCTCGACCGCCCTGGCCCGCTTGCCCTCGTCCCGGCTGGTCGCCCACACCCGGATCCCGCCGGCCCGCGCCAGCGTGATCAGCGCCGTCGCCACGCCGCCGCCCGCGCCCTGCACGAGGACCGTGTCACCCGGCTTGAGCCCCGACTGCGTGAACAGCATCCGGTACGCCGTCAGCCACGCCGTCGGCAGGCACGCAGCCTGCTCGAAGCTCATCCCGGCAGGCTTCGGTACGACGTTCCGCGCCGGTACGGCGACCTTCTGGGCCAGCGTGCCCTGGTACCGCTCGCTCAGCAGCGACCGCTTCGGGTCCAGCGTCTCGTCGCCCTTCCACGCCGGGTCCGAGACCACCGCGTGGACGACGACCTCGTTCCCGTCCGGGTCCACGCCCGCCGCGTCACACCCGAGGATCATCGGCAGATTCTGCTCAGCCAGCCCGACCCCCTTCAACGACCACAGATCGTGATGGTTGAGCGCAGTCGCCCGTACGTCGATGGTCACCCATCCCTCGGGCACCGTCGGATCGGGCCGCTCCCCCACCTCCAGCGCGGCGATCGGGTTGTCGGCATCGAACTTGGCGGCATAAGCAGCAAGCATGCGAACCACCCTAGGCGCTGGTACACCCCAAGTCAGTTACCGAATTCACCCGCGGGCGACACCGTCGGTATCGGCGGCGGCTGCCACGGCGGCGGATACTGCCGGGGCGACGCGTTCGTCGAAGGGGGACGGGATGATGTAGTCGGGGCGGAGGTCCGACTCCGAGATGAGGCTCGCGAGGGCGTCGGCGGCGGCCAGTTTCATGCCTTCGGTGATGCGGGAGGCGTTCGCGTCGAAGGCGCCGCGGAAGATGCCCGGGAAGGCCAGGACGTTGTTGATCTGGTTGGGGAAGTCGGAGCGGCCGGTGGCGACCACCGCGGCGTGCCGGTGCGCGATGTCCGGGTGGACCTCGGGGTTCGGGTTGGCCAGCGCGAAGATCATCGCGTTGTCGGCCATCTGCGCGACAGCCTCCTCAGGGACGGTCCCTCCGGAGACGCCGAGGAACAGGTCCGCGCCCGCAAGCGCGTCGACCAGCCGGCCGGAGATCCCGCCGGTGTTGGTGTCCCGGGCGAGCGACAACTTCACCGGGTTCAGGTCGGCACGATCCTCGTGCAGCACACCCTTGCTGTCGACGACCGCGAGGTCACCGACCCCTGCCTGCAAAAGGATCCGGGCACACGCGACCCCGGCCGCACCCGCTCCGGAGATCACCACGCGGATCTCCGAGATCGACTTCCCGGTGACTCGCAACGCGTTGCGGAGCGCGGCGAGTACGACGACCGCCGTACCGTGCTGGTCGTCGTGGAAGACCGGGATGTCGAGCCGCTCCTTCAGCCGGCGCTCGATCTCGAAGCAGCGCGGCGCGGAGATGTCCTCGAGGTTGATCCCGCCGAACGACGGTGCCATCCGCGCGACCGTGTCGACGAACTCGTCCACGTCGGTGCAGTCCAGCGCAATCGGCACCGAGTCGACGCCGCCGAACTCCTTGAACAGCAGCGCCTTGCCCTCCATCACCGGCAGCGACGCGGCCGGCCCGATGTCGCCGAGGCCGAGGACCGCGGTGCCGTCGGTGACGACCGCGACCACGTTCGACTTCCAGGTGTAGCGCCCGACCAGCGACGGGTCCTCGGCGATCGCGGTGCAGACCCGGGCGACGCCTGGCGTGTACGCCTTCGACAGGTCGTCGGCGTCCTTGACGTGGATCGTGGACGTGACCTCGATCTTTCCGCCGCGATGCAGTTCGAAAACGGCATCTCCGGCGTACTGATCGGAGGGAAGAGTGGGCTCAACAGCCTGGGCGACCATGCGGGGACCCTTCGGGGTAAATCGAGCGGAACGTGAGGTAGTGGGCGTTCGATGAGGGTGCGTCGAACGGCGCCGTTGCCAGGGGGTCACCCGTCGAACGAGTAAACCACAGGCCCACTGGTCTGCTCTGTGAGGGCCACCACAGGCGCCCGCGACGGTGACGATCGAGTCTCGTCGGGAGTCGACAGCCGACACGCGGTTGCTTGCTGTGTCAGGATGCGGGCATCCGGCCTTGGGTACCGTCCGGGCCGGCGTTCCACAACCAGTGTCGAGGAGTACCAGCGATGAACATCGTCTCAACCCTCCGCAAGAGTCGCCTGACTGTCGCCGCTGCCTCTGTGGCGGTGTTCGCGCTCGCGCTATCGGCCTGCGGCAACGACTCGGACAGCGGCGGAGGAGGCGAGGACAAAGCGAAGGCGGCCGGCATCACCTTGGTGAAGCCCGGCAAGCTGACGGTCTGCACGCACCTGTCGTACAAGCCCTTCGAGTACAAGGAGGGCACCAAGGTGGTCGGCTTCGACGTCGACCTGCTCGACCTGCTCGCCAAGGACCTCGGCGTCGAGCAGGAAGTGATCAGCATCGAGTGGGCCCAGGTCACCTCCGGCGCCGCCTACCAGGCCAAGAAGTGCGACATGGGCATGGGCGCGATGACGATCAACGCGTCGCGCAAGGCCGCGATCGGGATCAGCGACCCGTACATGGACGCGACCCAGGTGCTACTGGTGAAGAAGGGTGCGCCGTACAAGTCGCTCGCCGACCTGAAGGGCAAGAAGATCGGCGTCCAGGCCGACACCACGGGCAAGGACTACGCCGACGCGGCGTCGAAGAAGCTCGGCTTCGAGGTCGTCGTGTTCAACGATCTCGCCCTCCAGACCAACAACGTCAAGTCGGGCCGCGTCGACGCCGCCATCAACGACAACGGCGCGCTGTACAACTTCGTCACGTCCAACCCGGACACCGAGGTGACGGCCGAGTTCAACACCGGCGAGCAGTACGGCTTCGCGGCCAAGAAGGACGACCCCAGCGCCACCAAGCTGCTGACCAAGTTCAACGAACTGCTGGCCAAGGCCAAGTCCGACGGCACCTACAACCAGATCTTCAAGAAGTGGTTCGGGGTGGAGCCGAAGAAGTGACGGTCTCCGACGCGGTAGTCGAGAAGCGCCGCGGGCTCAGCCCGCGGCAACGCGCCCAACGCTCTCGCGGCATCCAGTACGCCGTCCTGATCGTCATCGTCGTGGTGGCGGCCTTCACGGCCAACTGGAGTCAGATCGCAAACGTCTTCTTCAAACCGGAGTTCGTGAAGTCCGCGTTCACCAGTGGGCTGCCCGGAGCGTTCCTGAAGACCATCGAGTACACGGCCGGGGCCTTCGTCATCGGCCTGCTCGGCGGCACCCTGCTCGCGCTGATGCGGCTCAGCCCGGTCGCGCCGTACCGCTGGCTGGCGACGGCCTACATCGAGTTCTTCCGGGGGCTGCCGGCGATCGTCGTGTTCGTGGCGTTCAGTCTGCTGCCGTTGGCGTTCGCCGACCTGGTCATCCCGTTCGACCCCTACGGCACCGTCTGGCTGGCGCTCGGTATCGTCGCCGCCGCCTACATGGCCGAGGTGATCCGGGCCGGCATCCAGGCGGTGCCGAAAGGGCAGATCGAGGCCGCCCGGTCGCTCGGCATGCCGGCCGGCGTCGCGACCCGCAAGATCGTGCTGCCACAGGCGTTCCGGATCGTACTGCCGCCGCTGGCCAACGACCTGATCCTGCTGGTGAAGGACTCGTCGCTGGTCTTCATCATCGGCACTTCCGCGGCGGCGTACGAGCTGACCGGCTTCGGCCGCGACCTGGCCAACACCGAGTCGAACCTGACCCCGCTCGTCACCGCCGGCTTCTGCTATCTGATCATCACCCTGCCACTCGGCCTGCTGGTCCGCTGGCTGGAGGCCAAGGCTGCGAGGGCACACTGATGGCGCTGGTGGAGATCCAGAACCTGCACAAATCGTTCGGCAGCAACCACGTCCTGCGCGGTATCGACTTCACCGTCGAGGAGGGCGAGGTCGTCTGCGTGATCGGGCCGTCCGGCTCGGGCAAGTCGACCCTGCTGCGTTGCGTCAATCTGCTCGAGGTACCGCAGGAGGGCCAGGTCTTCGTCCGTGGTGAGGACATCACCGACCGGGACTGCCACCTGGACGCCGCCCGGCAGCAGATCGGCATGGTGTTCCAGCAGTTCAACCTGTTCCCGCACCTGTCGGTGCTGGACAACTGCACGGTGGCGCAGACGACCGTACTCAAGCGCAGCAGGGCCAAGGCGGAGCAGATCGCCCGGGACACCCTGGATCGAGTCGGCCTGAGCGACAAGGTGACCGCCTATCCCATGCAGTTGTCCGGCGGCCAGCAGCAGCGGGTGGCGATCGCCCGCGCGCTGTCGATGGACCCGGCGCTGATGCTGTTCGACGAGCCCACGTCCGCGCTCGACCCGGAACTCGTCGGCGACGTGCTCACGGTGATGCGCAAGCTCGCGCTCGACGGTATGACGATGCTCGTCGTCACCCACGAGATGGCGTTCGCGCGCGAGGTGGCGGACCGGGTGGTGTTCATGGACGGCGGCGTGATCGTCGAGCAGGGACCGCCTGCCGAGGTGATCGGCAACCCCAAGGAAGAACGCACCCGCACGTTCCTCCGCCGAGTCCTGGACCCCACCCACGTCGAGCCGACCCCCTGAAACCAACTTTGGGAAGCCACCAACCACTTTCGCGCCGCGATTCTGGTTGGTGGCTTCTCAAAGTTGCCGTGGTTCGTCACGCTGCGTGGCGGGGTGGTCGCTGGGTACGCAGCGTCACGGCGGGGAAGCTACGAATCGGTCTCTGTTCGGGGATGGTCCGTGCGCTGCCCGCAGGGCGCTGTGTCAAGATGCGGACACATGGCACCGGGCCGACCGGTGCCCGGTTTTGGAGGACTAGATGTCTGTCCTGCGGAGGGCGCTGGTGCTGTCCGGCGTCCTGGTTCTCACAGCCGCCGGGTGCGGCTCGAACTCTCTCGAAGGTAGTTCGCCCACTTCGTCGTCGAGCGCCTCCTCCAGCGCACCGGCGACCGGCGGCCCGGACCTCAGCGGCTCGCTGCCGGCGAAGATCAAGTCCGCCGGCAAGATCGTCGTCGGCGTCGACGCGACGTACCGGCCGAACGAGTTCCTGCAGGGCGGGAAGACCGTGGTCGGCATGGACGTCGACCTGTTCAACGCGGTGGCGCAGAAGTTCGGCGTCACGGTCGACTGGCAGCCGGCCGGCTTCGACACCATCATCACCGGTGTGCAGAGCGGCAAGTACGACGTCGGCGTCTCGTCGTTCACGATCAACGACAAGCGCAAGCAGCAGGTCAACATGGTCAGCTACTTCAGCGCCGGCACCCTGTGGGCGACCGCGAAGGGCAACCCGAAGGCCGTCAACGCCGACGACGCGTGCGGCAAGACGATCGCGGTGCAGAAGGGTACGACGCAGCTCGAGGACGACATGCCGAAGCGGCAGGCCGCCTGCAAGACGGCCGGCAAGCCGGAGATCAAGCTGGTCGTCCGGGAGAAGCAGGACCAGGCCACCGCGGACCTCGTCGCGGGTAAGGCCGACGCGATGCTGGCCGACTCCCCCGTCGTGCTCGACGCGATCAAGCAGACCAACGGGCAGCTCGAGCAGCTCGGCGAGATCTACGACGCGGCGCCGTACGGGTATGTGATCCCGAAGGCGGAGACCCAGTTCGCGCAGGCGATCGTGCAGGCCCTGCAGGCGCTGAACACCGAAGGCACCTACAAGAGCACGCTGCAGAAGTGGAACAACGACTCGGGCGCGATCACCGACTTCGCCGTCAACCCGTGAGTTCTGATGAGTACTGAGGCTGAGACCCGGCCGGCGGACGCTGCGCCCGACCGGCCGGGTGCGATCAACGCCGTACCGGTGCGGCATCCCGGTCGCTGGGTGGCGATCGCGGTGATCGTCGTCCTGGTGGCGATGCTGGTGCACCTGCTGGTCACCAACAAGGCGTTCGACTGGACGTTCGTCTTCGAGGCGATGAACCAGCAGCCGGTGATCAACGGGTTCCTCAAGGGCACCCTGCTGGTCACCGCGCTGTCGATGGTCGTCGGCGTCGGCGGCGGCGTGCTGCTGGCCGTGATGCGGCTGTCGGACAACCCGGTCCTGTCCGGGGTCGCGTGGGTGTTCACCTGGTTCTTCCGGAGCATCCCGCGGTACATCCTGCTGTTCACGATGGGCACGCTGGGGATCCTGTTCCCGCAGGGCATCGCGTTCGGGATCCCGTTCGACTGGAAGATCATCGACTGGCTCGGGATGTCCGGCGACTGGCGGTTCTTCACACTGGACGCGAACCAGGTGTTCACCGGGCTCGTCGCCGGTGTGATCGGTCTCGGGCTGTCCGAGGCGGCGTACATGGCCGAGATCGCCCGGGCCGGGATCATGAGCGTGGATCCGGGCCAGGCCGAGGCCGCGGAGGCACTCGGGATGAGCCGCGGCAAGGTGATGCGCCGGGTGGTGCTGCCGCAGGCGATGCGGGTGATCGTGCCGCCGACCGGCAACGAGACGATCGCGATGCTGAAGGACACCTCGCTGCTGCTCGCGGTCCCGGTGATCGGCGAGCTGTTCTACCAACTGCAGTCGATCGGCAGCAACTTCTACAAGACGTTCCCGATCGCGGTCGCCGCGACGCTGTACTACCTGCTCGCGACCAGCGTGCTGATGGTCGGGCAGTACTTCCTCGAGCGGCACTTCGGTCGCGGCTTCGGGAACAAGGCCCCGCGGGCCGCCCGCCCGGCCGGCGCAGGAGGTGCGTGATGCCACTCGTTCATGCGGTGAACGTGACGAAGTCCTTCCACCACAACGAGGTGCTGAAGGGAATCGACCTGGACGTCGACCGGGGCCAGGTGGTGTGCCTGCTCGGTCCGTCCGGCTCCGGCAAGACGACCTTCCTGCGGTGCATCAACCAGCTCGAAACGATCGACGGCGGCCGGATCTGGGTCGACGACGAACTGATGGGGTACGCCGACCGCGACGGGAAGCTGTACCGCCTGAAGAACAAGGAGATCGCGGCGCAGCGCCGTGAGATCGGGATGGTGTTCCAGCGGTTCAACCTGTTCCCGCACAAGACCGCGCTGGAGAACATCGTCGAGGCGCCCACGCAGGTCAAGGGCGAGTCGCGGAAGACGGCCCGGGAGCGGGCGATGAAGCTGCTCGACCGGGTCGGCCTCGCGGACCGGTGCAACGCCTACCCGGCCCAGTTGTCCGGTGGTCAGCAGCAGCGGGTCGCGATCGCCCGGGCCCTGGCGATGCAGCCCAAGCTGATGCTGTTCGACGAGCCGACGTCGGCCCTCGACCCCGAACTCGTCGGTGAGGTGCTCGCGGTGATGCGCGAGCTCGCCCTGGACGGGATGACGATGATCGTGGTGACCCACGAGATGTCGTTCGCGCGGGAGGTCGCGGACACGGTCGTGTTCATGGACGGCGGCGTCGTGGTCGAGGCAGGCCCGCCGAAGGACGTGATCAGCAACCCGCAACACTCCCGGACCCAGGCATTCCTCTCCCGCCTACGCTCGGAACACGAGCACCCCTAGCAACTTCTTTCCCTTCGTCGGGCCGTTGGCCGTGCATCAAGGTCGTTGAGGTTGGATGATGTACGGCGTGGTGGGTCGATACGAGGGAGACGATGTGAGCAGCACGCGACGAGCCGCTGAGGTCCGCCTGAGTATCCCGGCGGACAGTGCCTACATCGCCGTACCGCGGTCGGTGGTCGGGAACCTCGCCGCCCGGAACGACTTCACGCTGGACGCCATCGACGACCTGCGGATCGCGGTCGACGAGGCGTGCGCGCTGTTGCTGCCGCAGTCGGCCGACGGGGTGCTGGACTGCGTCTTCGAGATCGCTCCACCGCAGTTGACGGTGCGGACGAGTGCCGTCGTACCCGATGGCTGGCAGCCCGACACCAGCTCGTTCGGCTGGACCGTACTCACCGCGCTGGTGGAGTCGGCCGCCGCCGAGACCGTCGACGGCCGGCTGACCATCACCGTGACGGCCACCGCGACCGCCACGGAGAGCGCGTGACCGACGAGCGCGGCCCGGAAACCCAAGAGTCCCCAGATCTGCGAACCCGGACTGCCGCGTTCTTCCGGCAGATGGCACCCGGTCCGGCAGATCCGGGGTACGCCAGGGCGCGCGAGGGCCTGGTCGCGCTGCACATGCCGCTGGTGGAACACCTGGCGCGCCGGTTCCGCAACCGGGGCGAGCCGTACGACGACCTCGTGCAGGTCGCGACGATCGGGTTGATCAAGGCGATCGACCGCTTCGACTCGGACCGCGGCGTCGAGTTCTCGACGTACGCGACCCCGACGATCCTCGGCGAGATCAAGCGGTACTTCCGGGACAAGGGGTGGGCGATCCGGGTGCCGCGGCGCCTGCAGGAGCTGCGGCTGTCGCTGACCGCGGCGACCGCGGAGCTGACGCAGGAGCTCGGCCGGGCGCCCACAGTGGCGGAACTGTCGGAGCGGCTCGGACTCTCACCGGACCTGGTGATCGAGGGCCTGGAGTCCGCGAACGCTTACAACACCTTGTCCTTGGACGCTCCCGATCAGAACGAGACGGATGCGACCACGGTCCTGGACGGCCTCGGCGGCGAGGACGAGGCGCTGGAGAGCGTGGAGTACCGGGAGTCGCTGAAACCGCTCCTGGCGCAGCTCGACACCCGGGAGAAGCGGATCCTGACGCTGCGGTTCTTCCGCGGGATGACGCAGTCCCAGATCGCCGAGGAGATCGGGATCTCGCAGATGCACGTCTCCCGGCTGCTCGCCCGGACACTGACCGAACTCCGGGCCGGCCTGCTCAAGGAGTAAGGAGCCTAGAGCACCGGGTGATCGTTGGAGCCACCACCGATCAGCGCCTCGGTGGAGGCCTTCTGGAACAGGCAGACCAGGATCACCAGGGCGAGTACGGCGAGCACGACAGCGATCGTGCGGGCGCCGCCGTTCCAGACGCTGTACGCGACCAGGAGCTGGATCAGCTGCGTGAACACCGTCGGCCCGCGGCTCCAGCGCCTGGCCTTCCACAGGCCGCGTACGGCGACGAAACCGAGCCCGGCGCCGTACAGGATGAAGAAGGCGGTCGTGGTCAGACCGAGCACCAGCCGGGAGCTGTGAATCGTCAAGGCTTCGGCAATTCCGAGAACGATGAGCACAACCCCTTCCACAGCGACCACTGCCGCGGCTAATTTGAGCGGTCTCGGGACGGCGGCAACTGGGGAGTCGGTCGGCACCTCGCCAGCTTAGTGCTCGGCTCAGTGCACGGTCCCCGGGACGTTCGCCAACCCCAGCCCCACAGGGTTTTGAGGTTGTGCGTAACCAAAAGAAGGTTGCAACGGTTACTTGCAGTGAACGGGTGCTTGCGGAAGGGCCGCTCCGTCCGATAACCGGATGGGGAGAGCCGCCGCGTTCCAGTTCGAAGTGTTAAGGAAGCGTTGTGATCGGATCGACAACTGCATAACCCTTGTTTCGATCCCCCAAGATTGGGAACATGGTCTCGTTCGTGAATGCGTTCACAACGGACGCGGCACCAACCCCCCGTGCCACACGAACCGACGAGTACAGCACCGCTGTTCGGGTACAGACCTAACCGGCAGCATACGTCAACTACTGAGAGAGATGGGATCCGCCATGGATTGGCGCCACCGGGCCGTATGCCTCGACGAGGACCCGGAACTGTTCTTCCCCATCGGTAACACCGGGCCTGCGATCATGCAGATCGAAGAGGCCAAGCAGGTGTGCCGACGCTGCGACGTGCGTGAGCAGTGCCTGGCGTGGGCTCTCGAAGCCGGCCAGGACCACGGTGTCTGGGGCGGTCTGAGCGAGGACGAGCGTCGCGCTCTCAAGCGCCGCAACGCCCGCCAGCGCATCCGTACCGCCTGAGCAAGTCCTCCTTCGAGGCCCCGCGGAGATCCGCGGGGCCTTTGTGTTTCCCGGGCCTGTGTTTCCCGGGCCGTCACGGGACGGGGAAGGAGTGCGGGCCTGCGCCCATGTCTTTCAGGATGCCGGAGAGCAGGTCACGGGTCTTGTACGGCGGTGGCGCCGCGACACAGAGGGCTTCCATCGTCTCTGTGTACAGGTCGAGATCCTCGACCTTGTCCAGGTAGAGCGCGCTGCTGAGGTGCTCGATGTAGACGATGTCCGGCAGATCGTGCTCCGCGAAACGGAGAATGCTGTAGGCCCCGGCACTCCCGGCGTAGCTGCTGGTCGTGAACGGCATCACCTGAAGCGAGACGTTGGGCAGGTGGGTCATCTCGATCAGATGCTCGATCTGCAGCCCCAGCACCTTCGTTCCACCGATCGGCCGGTGCAGCGTCGACTCGTCGACCACGGCCCAGAGCCGCACCGGGTCCGGATCGGTCAGGATGGCCTGCCGGCCGACTCTCAGCGCAACCCGCCGCTCGACCTCGTCGGCGGGAATCAGTCCACGACCGAGCTGGACGGCGGCGCGGACGTAGTCCTCGGTCTGCAGCAGCCCCGGGACGAACTGCAGCTCGTAGGTACGGATCATCGAGGCAGCCGCCTCGAGATCCAGGTACGAGTGGAACCAGTTCGGGAGCACGTCGCCGTACCGGTGCCACCAGCCGGGGTTGTTCGCCTCGCGGGCCAGCGCGAGCAGTCGCTCCCGTTCCTCGGCGTCGTCGAGGCCGTAGAACGCGAGGAGGTCGTCGACGTCGCGCTCCTTGAAGCCGACGCGGCCGAGCTCCATCCGGCTCACCTTGGACTCCGAGGAACGGATCTCCCAGCCCGCCTCCGACCGGCTGAAACCCGCGGCCTCCCGCATTCGGCGCAAGTGTGCTCCGAGGACGATGCGAAGCGCAGTCGGCCCGCGCTGTGCACCCGGCTCGGTCACACCAACCTCCCAGGCTCCAGCCACTCGGTCTCAGTGGCGAGGTCAGCCTTTCTTCGCGATGCCTGCCATCAGGATCCGCTGCCACGGCTGCAGCTCCGCCGCGTCCGGAACGTCGGTGTCCGTGTCCTCCGGGAACCAGCGGGCGAGGAAGTCCAGACCCGGAGGTACCAGCGGCAGTCCGAGGAAGTGCTGCTGGATCCGCTCAGGGGTCCGGATCCAGCCGTTGCCGAGGCTTTCCAGACCGGCGCGCTCCATGTTCTTCTGCAGTTGTTCACCGGTGTCGACGAAGTCGGTGATGAACAGGTAGCTACCAGGTGCGAGCGCGTCCATCAGGGTACGGACCCACTCGTCCGGCTTCTCGTCGTCGTGGAAGTGCATGTGGATGCCGACGATCATCAGCGCGATCGGGCGGCTGAAGTCCAGGTGCTGCCTGATCAGCTCGTTGTCGAGGATCGCCTGCGGCTCGCGCAGGTCGGCGGTGACCACGATGGTGCTGTCGTTGGTGGCCAGCAGGGCCTGGCCGTGCGCGAGCACGATCGGGTCGACGTCGACGTACACCACCCTGGCGGCCGCGTTGATCTCCTGCGCCGCCTCGTGGGTGTTCTTCTGCGTCGGCAGACCGCTGCCGATGTCGAGGAACTGGTCGATCCCCGCTGCACGGGCGAGGTAGTGCACGCCCTTCACCAGCGCCTCGCGGTTCTCGGTCGCGCATCGGCCGGCGTCCGGCACGTACTGCAGGTACATGGCCGCCCCTTCGCGGTCGGCGGCGAAATTGTCCTTGCCGCCGAGCAGAGCGTCATAAACGCGAGCGATGGTCGGTCGGGAAGTGTCGAAGCTCGGAATAGCATCCGGAGCGTCTGAATTCGCCATCGGCAGAGCCTTCGTGGTCGGGGAGTCTTGGGGTCATCGTAGGGGAGGTGCGGTCAGGTGGACACAGCAGTTCAGTAATTCGCGACAATGGACGCGAATGCTCACCGAAGCGCCTGATTCATCAAGCAGATAAGGCTTTTCGGATTCAGTCCTTGACCGGGATGTCCAGGGTGACCTGAGCGCCGGGTCGACCGTCGTGACGGTTGCCGAAGACCAGGGTTCCGTCCAGCTCCCCGATGACCAGGGTGCGGACGATGGACAGGCCCAGATTTCCGGACAGTTCGGAGTCGAAGTTCGCCGGCAGTCCCGAACCGTCGTCGATCACGTCGATGTGCAGCCGGCCGACGGAACGTTCGGCGGTGAGCTCGATCGTGCCGCTCGCCGCTCCCCCGTCCCGGGCCCCGAACGCGTGCTCCACCGAGTTCTGCATCAGTTCGGTCAGCACCATCGCCAGCGGGGTCGCGATCTCGGAGTCCAGTACGCCGAACGACCCGCTGCGCCGCGTCTCCACCGCTGTCGCCACTGTCGACACGTCCGCGACCATCGCGCCGACCCGGTCGGCCACGTCGTCGAAGTCCACGTGCTCGTCGAACGACTCCGACAGCGTCTCGTGGACGATCGCGATCGACCCGACCCGCCGTACCGCCTCGGCCAGCGCGACCTGTCCTTCCGGGACGGTGATTCTTCGGGCCTGCATCCGCAGTAACGCGGCGACCGTCTGCAAGTTGTTCTTGACGCGATGATGAATCTCCCGGATGGTCGCCTCCTTGGTGACCAGCTCCCGTTCCCTGCTGCGCAGCTCCGTCACGTCCCGGAGCAGGATCAGCGCGCCGACGTGCTGCCCTTCGGCCCGCAGCGGGATCGCGCGCAGGAACAGCGTGGCGTCGGAGTTCTCGATCTCGATCTCCTTCGCCGCGCGCCCGGTGACCACCGACGCGAGCACGTCGTCGACCTTGTGCCCGGACTGCAGCAGGTCCGCGGTCACGTCCTTCAGCCGCGAACCGACCAGGTCGGTGACGAGGCCCATCCGGCGGTACGCCGACAACGCGTTCGGGCTCGCGAACGTCACCATCCCGTGCCGATCGACCCGGATGCAGCCGTCACCGACCCTTGGCGTCGTGGACAGCAGCCGTTCCCCGCCGTACGGGAAGATGCCGTCGGTGATCATCCGGGCCAGGTCCGTCGCGCTCTGCAGGTACGCGATCTCCAGGCGGGACGGGGTGCGGACGCCGAGCAGGTTGGTATTGCGTGCGATCACCGCGATCACCCGGGAGCCCCGGCGTACCGGGATCGTCTCGACCCGGACGGGTACGTCGTCGCGCCATTCCGGGTCGCCCTCGCGGCAGATCCGGCCGCCGTCGTACGCCTGGTCCAGCAGATGCCGGCGGCCGCGCGGGATGAAGCTGCCGACGATGTCGTCGAGGTACGCCGTGGGCCCGGTCGTCGGCCGCATCTGCGCCCCGGCCCAGAACCCCAGCCCTTCGGTGTCCGGCAGCCAGAGCACCAGGTCGGCGAACGACAGGTCGGCCAGCATCTGCCAGTCGGAGACGAGCAGCTGCAGGCGATCCAGGTCGGCCTGGTCGAGCGTGGTGTGGTTGCGCGCCACATCGGTCAAAGACGGCACGACCCGATGCTACCGACGGTCAAGGGACGGAAAGAAAGAAAGGGGTGGAGGAGGAGGCTACGAGGGCTTATACCAGCCGCTCCGCTGGTCCGCTCGACAAGAGGGCGGGTGTAGGTGTTGATTGATCAGGCACAGATGAAAGGATGCTCGGGTGGAGTCGACGTACTGGCAGGACGTGATGACCGCGGACTACGCGGTACCGCACGACCGTCCGCTGACCGAACTCACCGAGGAGCTCGTGCGCGGCCTGGCGAGCACCAACCCGCAGGTCCGTGACGCCCTGGCCTACCCGACGCTCGCCACCTGGCTGGAGCGCGGGGTGTACGACGACCTGCTTCCGGGGTTCGGGGACGGCCTCTGCGCCGGGCTGAACTACGGCCTCGGTGAGGACGGCACCGACACGGTCTTCCGGCGCTCGTTCACGGCGCTCACGCTGGCGGAGGTGATCCACCGCGACAACGCCGAGTTCCTCGTGCACGACGAGGTGGTGATGCGCTGGGGCGACCGGCTGGCGACCTGGCTGCTGCGCGAACGCGACCTGCGCGGGTACGTCGCGGACTGCGGCTGGGCGCATGCCGTTGCCCACGGCGCCGACGCGATCGGGGCGCTGGCAAGGTCCCGGCACTGCGACGCGGGCGTCCTGCGGGCGCTGCTCGACGTCCTCGCGGACCGGATCGTCAAGGACACGCCGTATCGCTGGGTGCACGAGGAGCACGACCGGGTCGCGCACGCGGTGATGACGATCCTGCACCGGAACATGCTGACCAGCGACGAACTCGAGCGCTGGCTGAAGCCGATCGCGGCGACCGCGGCCGAGCAGCCGTTGATGCACGAGACCCTGCCGGAGTGGCCGACGCCGAACGTGTTCAACGCCCGCGGCGTCCTGCACGTCCTGCTCAGCCAGCTCGCGATCGGCGTGAAGGGCTTCCCGATCCCGGGCGACGACGACCTCTTCGGCCGCCCGATCGAGGCGCGTGCCGACATGCTGCTGATGCTGACCGAAGCGGTCCAGTCCTCACAGCCGTACATCTACCGGCCTGCAACTAGTTCTTCCTAAGGCACGACGGCGGCCGTCGCCACGACGGCGCGGTGGTCGGTTCCCTCGATCGGGTACGTCGTGAACCGGCCGGGCTCGAACTGCCGCGACACCACGACGTGGTCGATCTGCGTCCGCAGTACGGCCGGCTGATCCGCGGGCCAGGTGCCGTGCAACCCGCCGCCCACGGACGGGCCGACGCTGCGGCAGTAGCCGCCCAGCGCGTGCCGGAAGTCCGCGTGGTCGAGGGTCGCGTTGAAGTCGCCCGCGACGACCGTCGGCGGATCCTGTGCACACCATCGCCGTACCGCCTGCAGGTCGGTCTTCCAGGTGGTGACCGAGTCCGGCAGCGGCGGGAAGCCGTGGTACGCGACCAGCCGGACCGCGCCGAGGTTGCCGCCCGTCACGACGATGTTGCCGAAGCTCGTTCCGGCCTCGGACGCGAACGCGACGTCGCCCAGTGACGAGGAGACGAGCACACTCGTGGCGCTCTCGGGCGCCCGGCTCGGCTGGGCCGTGAATCCCTTGTACTGCTGGTCCTGCAGCTGCGCCCGGATCTCCTCACGCACGTCGACCTGTGCCTCCGGCAACGACACCAGGTCGGGTCTGCGGTCCCGGATCACCTGCGCGACGTCCGCGGCGCGAGCACCGCCGCCCAGCACGTTGGCGACCATGATCGTCAGCACCCGCGCCCCGGCCGGCGCCGGCCGCGCGTCGGAGAACTGCCGCGGTGCGGTCAGCGCTGCGCCGACCAGCGCCAGTACGGCGATCAGTGCAGCGGCGATCCGCCAACCCCGTCGTACCAGCATCCCCAGGGCCAGCGCCAGGACGACGACCAGGCCCTGCGGACGGAACGCGACGAGCTGCGCGAACGGCGTCACCTCGTCCAGGCCGAAGAGCTCCGGATAGAGCGGGACGGCAACGACGACGAGGAACAGTACGGACAGCACGACGCGCCGTACGAACCATGCCTTTTCGTTATCCATGCCTCAACCTGTGGTCTAGTACGCGCTGTTGCCGAACGGTAGCGTGCTGCGTTGCGCCCTTGTCCCGAGGAGGTTTGCAGTGTCCCGATTGTCCGCGGTCAAACCCGCGTACTGGATCTCCGGTGTGCTTCTGGCGGTAGCTGTCGTCGTACCGCTGCTGGTGCCGACATACGCCAAGGTGGACCCGCACCTGTGGGGTTTCCCGTTCTTCTACTGGTATCAGCTGATGTGGGTCTTCCTCTCCGCGATCCTGGTCAGCATCAGTTACAAGCTGCTCCGCACCGAGGAGCGCAGGCGGCGGGCGGCTCAGGGACTTGGTGACCCTGACGCTCCCGACGCCCCTTCCGGTGCGGCCAAGGAGGGTGACCAGTGAACACCACGGTCGACTGGGTGCAGCTGACCATCGTCGTCGTGATCTTCGGCGGGGTCACGGTGATGGGCTTCATGGCGTCGCGCTGGCGGAGCAACGGCCATCTGGACAACCTCGACGAGTGGGGTCTGGGCGGTCGCGGGTTCGGCACGTTCATCACCTGGTTCCTGCTGGGCGGTGACCTGTACACGGCGTACACCTTCATCGCCGTCCCCGCGGCCATGTACGCGACCGGTGCGATCAGCGGCTTCTTCGCGGTGCCGTACACGATCGTTGCCTACCCGATCGTGTTCATCTTCATGGCCAGGCTGTGGTCGGTCTCGCACCGGCACGGGTACGTGACGCCGGCGGACTTCGTCGGCGGCCGTTACGGCAGCAAGGCGCTGTCACTGGCGGTGGCCGTGACGGGCATCCTGGCCACGATGCCGTACATCGCACTGCAGCTCGTGGGTATGCAGGCAGTGTTCGAGACGATGGGCCTGGGCGGCACCAACACGCTCGCCAAGGACCTGCCGCTGCTGATCGCCTTCGCGGTGCTGGCGGCGTACACGTACTCCTCCGGTCTGCGCGCGCCGGCGATGATCGCGTTCGTCAAGGACATCCTGATCTACGTGGTGATCCTGGTCGCGATCTTCTACCTGCCTAACGTGCTCGGCGGCTGGGACTCGATCTTCGGTGCGGCGCAGGAGAAGCTGGCCAAGCCGAACCCGACGACGGGCAAGCCGACCGGGGCCTTCATCCCGGGCGACGCCGGCTACTTCTCGTACTGGACGCTGGCGCTGGGATCCGCGATGGCGCTGTTCATGTACCCGCACTCGGTGACTGCGGTGCTGTCAACCAAGACGCGGAACGTCGTACGGCGGAACGCGACGCTGCTCCCGGCGTACTCGCTGCTGCTGGGTCTGCTCGCCCTGCTCGGCTTCATGGCGATCAAGGCGAACGTCAACGTGAAGGGCCTGGACGGCCTCGCGAACCCGCAGCTGGCGATCCCGCGGCTGTTCGACCAGGAGTTCCCGTCCTGGTTCGCGGGGATCGCGTTCGCCGCGATCGCGGTCGGCGCACTGGTGCCGGCGGCGATCATGTCGATCGCGGCGGCCAACCTGTTCACCCGCAACATCTACCGCGACTTCATCAAGCCGTCCGCGACGCCGGCGCAGGAGGCGAAGGTCTCCAAGCTCGCGTCGCTGCTGGTGAAGGTCGGCGCGCTGGTGTTCGTGCTCGGGATGGACAAGACGGTCGCGCTGAACCTGCAGCTGCTCGGCGGGATCTGGATCCTGCAGACGTTCCCGGCGATCGTGGTCGGCCTGTACACCCGCTGGTTCCACCGGTACGCGCTGCTGGCCGGCTGGGCGGTGGCGATGCTGTTCGGCACCATCTCGGCGTACAACGTGGTGAATCCGGCGACCAAGAAGCACTTCGGTGGTTCGATCGCGAACATCCCGGGCACCAGTACGCCGGTCTACATCGCGCTGACCGCGTTCGTGCTGAACCTGGTCGTCGTGATCGCGCTGACGTTCCTGTTCCGGGCGATCAAGGTGCCGGACGGCAAGGACAGCACGCACCCGACCGACTTCGTCGCGGACCGCGGCGACCCGGGCGTGCAGGAGCTGCCGGAGATCATCGACGACGGCGGGGCGGCAACCGCCAAATCTTGAGGTGTTGACGACGGCGGCCCGGAGTTCCGGGCCGCCGTTACGTTTTGCGGTTAAGTCGACACGCTGCGGGGTCAGCTTGCCCGGTTTCGGGCCGTTGATTCGGCAGAATCACACACGTGCTGCTGGTCCTCCTCGTCATGGTGCTCGCTGCCGGGGCGGCGGTCGCGACCGGCGGACGGTTCGGCCGGTTGGCCGGCAACACGTTGACCGGCGTGCACTGGCTGGCCGCGGCGGCGATCGGGCAGCTCCTCGGGTCCCTCTTCGGCGGTACGGCGTACCCGGTCGGCCTGATCGGGTCGGCGGTCTGCATCGCGGTCTTCCTGCGGATGAACCTGCGGCATCCGGGCGTCGGCCTGCTGGCGCTGGGATTCTTCAGCAACGCCGTCGTCGTCGCGTTGAACGGCGCCATGCCGGTGTCGCTGAACGCGTTGGCACGCGCTGGCGTGAGTGGCGCGGCGGTGACCGATCCACGGCACGAGATCTCCGGCGCCGGGACGCGGCTGCCCTGGCTCGGTGACGTCGTGCCGGTGGCGCTACCCGGTCTAGGACAGGCGATCAGCCCAGGCGACGTACTGATTGCCGCCGGCGCCGGTCTGCTGCTCTACGCCTTGATGGGCGGCTCCGGGCGCGTGCCGGCCACGACCGCGCCGGTCTGGGACGAACTGGAGCCGTGCGCCGGTACGCCGGCCCTGCTCCACCTGTCCCCGAAAGCGAGCCGGGAGCTGTCAGAACCTGCTGTGCTTTCAGAACCGAAACCCGCGGCCGACGATCCGGCGGAGTGACTCGACCACGACCGGGTCGTACTCCGCGCCGATCCCCAGCCCGATCGACTCCATCGCCTTGTCCGGGGACTGGCCCGAGCCCTCGCCGACGAGCTGTTCGTAGGCCAGGGCAACGTTCACGATCCCGCTCTCCACCGGGATGGCCGAGTTGTTCGCCCGCCCGTGCCGGTACGGATCGTTGGAGTGCCGGACTATCTCCGCGACGTGATCCAGTACGCCGGACCGCTCGATCACCGCCGCCCCGATCTCCGCCGCCCGCTGCCGCTCCTCCCGCGTCCGGAGCAGCGAAGCCCCGCCAGGACTGGGATCCGCCAACGCCAACTGGCCGACGCCCGACAACAGAGCGGCGTACTCCAACGCCTCCATCCGAGCAGGCGTCAACCCCAGATCGTTGCCGATCGCCACCGCCAGCGCCGCCGTCCGCGCGTTCTGCCCCGGACTACTGAACCCGGCGATCTCCGTACTCCGAGCCATCGACCGCACCGTACTCCGATAAGTCCGCTGCGCCGACGAATACCGCCGAAACGCGAACTGCGTCAGCAACAACGGCACGAGGACCAGCGGCGGTGCCCAGAGGCCAACTATCGAGGTCCCGGCCGCGAGCAGTATGCCGCTGATCGCCATCGCCATCCCGATCCGGGCCGTCACTCCCAGCTCGTCCCGCAGCGCTGCGGGGAACGGTTTGTTGTAGTGCTCGGTCGCCTGACCGGCCCCGACGATCGCGTCCAGCGCTGCGGCGGAGGAAACCGCGAGCAGCATGGCACCGCCCAAGGGCACCGCATGCGCTGCGGAACCGTTCCAGTACAGGTGGTCCGGCGCTACCGCACCGAAGACCACAGCGGCCGCCCCCACTGACAACAACCGCCGGCACGAGACCACTGCGTCCCACCACAAGCCTGCGACGATCCGTGGCAGGAGACCGATCGCAGTGGCCACCGCGGCGACCGCGACGATCTGCGCGACCTCCGGCGGCACCGCAACCTCCGGGCCTCGCAGCAGGCAATAGCCCAGGGCGGCACTGGTGGCGATCGGTGCCCGGTTGCGAGTCCGGTCGACCCGGAACTGGACCATCTCTCCGACTGCGATCAGCACCCCGAAGGTGAGCGCGTACGGCCAGCCCGTGACTCCGCGGTGGGTAGTCATGGCCAGGCCGGCGACCCCCAGCACGGCGCCCGCGAGCACGATCACCACACCGCTGCCGGACCTACGGAAGTCGAGCCCCTCGAGCTCACCGGACACGCTCATGCTGGTCCAGCCGCCGTTCCGGTGGCGCCGCCACCACTGCCGAGGCTCAGGTCGTCGTGGTCGATCGGCGTCTCGAGTTCCGCGTTCGGCGCCGGCTGCTCGACCTCCGCGGGCTTCCATCCGTCCCGCTGGATGACTTCGACGAACGCGTCCACAAGCTCGGGATCGAAGTGTGTGTAGCGGTCCTGCAGCAGGATCGCCACCGTTTCCTCGACGCTGCGCGCGGGCCGGTACGACCGGGTCGAGGTCAGCGAGTCGAACGCGTCGACGATCCCGATCATCCGGGCGAAGTACGGAATATTGGTGCCGCTCAGTCCGGCCGGGTAGCCGGTTCCGTCGTACTTCTCGTGGTGATGGAGGACCGCGGACTTCACTTCCTCCAGGAACGGGATGTTGCCGATCAACTCGACGCCGCGCGCCGGGTGCAACCGGATCGCGTCCATCTCGGAGTCGTCCAGCCGACCGGGTTTGCGAATGATGCTCGTCGGTACGCCGACCTTTCCGACATCATGCAGCAGACCGGCATGCTCCAGGGCCTGCTGGCGATCGGCCGGCAAGTGCAGGTGGCGGCCGAGCATGCCGACGCCTTCGCTCACCCGCTCGGAGTGACCCCGTGTGTAGAGATCCTTCGTCTCGATCACCTGGATGAACGCCCGCATCGTCGCTGCCTGAGCGGCGCGCTCAGCAGCATCTTGTGAGAGCGCCCAGCGAGCGACGACCAGAGGCACCAGGGTGAGGATGCCCGCAATCAGCCCCAGGCCACCCAGCCACATGAACGCCATGATCAAGCCCAGGTAGCCGTAGCCCAGCATCGGCAGAGCTGTCGCCAGGACGACTTCCCGAAGGAACGCGCGCACAACCGTGCTGCCGCGCTCGAGCCAAAGGACACCCGACAGCAGAACAGCGTTCACGACGTGGTATCCGATCCCGGTCAATGTCACCGCGAGTATGGCTCGCGGTACGTCGTGCAGGGCCGACTCACCGACCGGGCCGTGAACGGCGACGAAGGCAAGTGCGCCGCCGGCCGCGGAGAGGATACGTTGCCCGCTGTTGAAGACACGTTTCATCAGCGGGACTGGTCTGGCCTGTGCGAGAGAACCCACACCCGCCACGACGACGGCGGCCGCGGGTCCTGCGATGACGTAAACCGCCATCAGCACGATCGATCCCAGCGAGGCACCTTGTGCCGGGCCGTGCGACGAGCGCAACGCACTACCGAACAGAACCAAGAAGCAGAGGCCAACCACCGTGAGGTAATCCGACAGAGTGAAAGCGACCGCGACGCAGACGCCCAGCGCGACAGTGGCAACGACCCAAACGAACAGGCGTAGCCCTGCGCGGCGTAAGGCCGGCGTCAGGTGCCTTCGCGGTCGGTCACCAGTCCCATTCATCGCCGAACATGTTATGTCACCTCCGATCAGCGGTCGCGGTCTTACGCCTGGCGATCGCCAGACGTAGGGGGGCAGACAGCAGTTCGCTGACTCGTCTGAATTTTGCTCATCAGGCCTGCGCCGAAACACTGTAAGCCCAACTGTGACCCGCCGCCGGATGCGAGGAACCTGGCGTGATATGAGAGACTGTGACTCTTTGCAGTTGTTTCAAGGAGGCTTAGAAATGGGAAAGACCGGCCGGAAGCGCCGTGCACGCAAGAAGAAGGGCGCAAACCACGGCAAGCGCCCGAACGCCTGATCTCAGGCGGCTACAGACAGCGAGGACCTCGGAGAAATCCGGGGTCTTTGCGATTTGGTCACAGCTTTACAGCAGACCAGTTATAACAGAGGTCTCGTATTCGGAGAGTCTTCACCCGAATACTGAATGCTATCTTTCAAGCGATCGTTTGGCATTTGGTGACCTTCTCCGAAGGATGCTGTGGACAACGGCCGACGGCCGTCGGCGGATCCCCCTAGAGTTGGGCCCGGAAGTTTCCGGTACTGACCGATATCGGGCCTGGATCCGAGGAGGGTGAGCACGTTGAGCGAGTCGGCGACGCCAACGCTGAGCGAGCTCCTCCGTACCTTCCGCATCCGCGCCGGCCTCACCCAGGCCGCCCTCGCCGAGAAGGCAGGCCTCAGCGAGCAGGCAATCAGCGTCCTTGAACGCGGCACCCGCAGCCGCCCCCGCATCGACACCGTCCGCTCCCTCACCACAGCCCTCGCCCTCACACCCACCGAAGCCGACCAGTTCCTCTCCGTTGCCCGCGGCAAGCTCGGCACTCCACGGACACCGCCGAAGGAGCCCGCCGCCGACCAGGCTCCGACCCCGTGGCAGCTGCCGCCGGCCGCTCCGGACTTCACCGGCCGCGCCGCCCAGGTCGACGCAATCCTTTCGGTGCTTCGGGATTCGACCGGTGACGGCGCTGCGGTCGTCGGCCTGGTCACCGTCACCGGCATGGGCGGCATCGGCAAGACCACCCTGGCCGTCCATTCCGCTCACAAGCTGGCCGAGAGTTATCCCGACGGCCATCTCTACCTCAACCTGCGCGGGTACGGCCCCGGCGAGCCGATGCCCCCCGCCGACGCGCAGCGTCACCTCCTGCGCTCGCTCGGCTCAGACATCGCCGCGATCCCCGACGACGTCGACGAGGCGGCGGCCATGTTGCGATCAGAGCTCGCCGGCCGGCGCGTGCTCATGCTCCTCGACAACGCCGCAGACGTCGCTCAGGTCCTGCCCCTGCTGCCCGGTCATCCGGGGTCCGGGGCAATCATCACCAGCCGGGGCTCGCTGGCCAACCTGCCGGGCGCCCGACAGATCCTCCTCGACGCACTGTCGGAGTCAGAGTCCGTCGACCTGCTGGCCGGGGTCATCGGGCCGAACCGGGTCGCCGCGGAGCCGGAGGCCACCCGGGTCCTGGCCTCCTACTCCGGCCGGCTCCCACTGGCGATCCGGCTGGTCGGCGGGCGACTCGCGACCCGGCCGAGCTGGCCGATCCAGCACTTCGTCGACCTGTTGCAGGACGAGGAGCGGCGACTCGACAGTCTGGGCTCCGACGAGACCGGAGTGCGGGCCAGCATCGCCAGTTCGGTCCGCTTCCTCGAGACCAGCGACCGCGGCCTCGATCGGCAAGCCGCCGACGCGCTGCCGCTGCTGTCGGTCCCGGACGGGTCCGACATCACAACGGCCGTCGCCGCCGCCCTACTCGCAGTTCCGCTCCGTCGGGCAGATGCGATAGTCGAGCGTCTCGTCGACCTCAACCTACTGGAGTCCGTCGCCCCGGCTCGCTACCGGTTCCACGACCTCATCCGCGCGTACGGCCGGGAGGTCGCGGACCAGACTCAGCCGACGGCCGAGCGTGACGAGGCCCTGTCTCGCGTTCTCCAGCTGTACACGGAGGCCGCCTGGATTTGCCATGCCTTCACGCATCCGACCAGTCCACGGTTGCCGCTGGCAACTGTCGGGGTCAGCGAACTCCTGCCGACCTTCAGCGACCGGGACAGTGTCGTGAGCTGGCTGGATGCGGAGCACCGAAACCTGATGGACCGCTTTCGGCAGGCGCGGCAGACCGGTCTGGGAAGCCACGTTCTGCTCGCGGAGCTTCCACTTGCGTTCTTCAGCTATCACGAGTCACGAATTCGCTGGCAGGAGATGCGCGAGCTGGGCTCCGGCGCGGTCACCGTCGCACTACGGCACGAGCGCCCCGCGACCGCTGCCTGGCTTCAGCACGACAGCGCCATCCCGGACGCGGAGACCGGTGCCACCGGTGCTGCCATCGACAGCATCCGGATCGCACTGCAGATGTTCTCCGGGATCGACGATCCCTTCGGACAGGCACGCTGCTGCTCGTCCCTGGCCTACTTGCTCGGCCTGGAGGGACAGCTCGACGACGCCTTGGCGTACGGCCGGTTGGCCCTCTCCCTGAGCCGCACGATCCAGGACGCCACACTGGAAGGCGTCGCACTGACGGCGGTCGGCGCGCTCTACGATCGCACCGGCGACTTCGACCGAGCCGACGAGGCATTTGCCGAGGGCATCGGCCTGGCGGAGCAGGCCAAGGACACGCGAGCCGTCTTCAAGCGGTGCCTGAACGCAGCCATCACACATGTCCACGTAGGACGCCATCACGCTGCTGTACAGATGGCGTTGAGGGCTATGGACACTGTGCACCGGGCCGGTGACACGACTTTCCTGAGCGACAGCCATCACCTCCTCGCGGTCATCCAGGCCACGCACGGCGACTTCAGCACCGCAGCCGGCCACATCGAGTCCGCTCTAAGGGTGTCGCGAGCTGCCGGCGACGTCCTGCGGGAAGGACGGTTGTCCATCGAACTGGCGCGAATCAATGCCGCACGTGGCGATCGCATCGCCGCCACCGAGCAGTTGAACGCCGCATTGACGCTGCTCCGGAATGCACCCGAGGTTTACCTCGCGGATGCCCGGGATCTACTCGAAAAACTGCACCGCGGCGAAATCTACACCTACCACTTCACGGGCTACTCGATCTGACCGGCAGTCGAATCAGCCGGTGGTGGTGATGGTGGTTTCGATTTGGATTTGGGTGAGGCGGAGGAGGATTTTCTGGCGGAGGGCGTCGGGGGCGTGGTCGGAGTCCCACCGCACACTGAGTGCTCTTTCAAACGATCGCTGGGTATTCGGAGGCGGGCCTCCGGCAAGCCTGTTGACAACGTCCGACACCCGTCGGCGGATCGCTCTACAGTTGGGCCCGGAAGTTCCCGGTACTGACGGGCCTGGATCCGAAGGAGGGGCGACGAGATGAGCGAGTCGGCGAGGCCAACGCTGAGCGAGCTCCTCCGTACCTTCCGTACCCGCGCAGGCCTCACCCAGGCCGCCCTCGCCGAGAAGGCCCGCCTGAGCGAGCAAGCCATCAGCGTCCTCGAACGCGGCACCCGCACCCGCCCCCGCATCGACACGATCCGGCTTCTGACCGCGGCCCTGGCCCTCACTCCGAGCGAAGCCGACCAGTTCCTGTCGGTTGCCCGCGGCAAGGGCGAGCCTCGTGACACCGCCGGGAGCAAACAAACCCCGGTCGGCACCGATGCATTTCTGGTGCCGTGGCAACTACCCCCGGCCGCGCAGGACTTCACCGGCCGCGCCGCCCAACTCGACGTCATCCTGTCCGTACTGCGCAACCCCACCGGGACCGAACCGGCCGGCCTGGTCGCGATCACAGGCATGGGCGGCATCGGCAAGACGACCCTGGCCGTGCACGCCGCGCAGCGGCTGACCGACAGTTACCCGGACGGCCATCTCTACCTCAATCTCCGAGGATACGGGCCCGATGAACCGCTGTCCGTCACGGACGGGCAGCGTCAGTTACTGCGGTCTCTGGGGCTCGACGTCGGGCCTGTTCCTGACGACGTGGAGGAAGCCGCCGGTCTGCTTCGGTCCCATCTGGCCGGCCGTCGCGTGCTGATGCTGATCGACAACGCAGCCGATGCCGCACATGTCCTGCCTCTGTTGCCTGGGAGCCCGGGGTCGGCGGCGATCATCACCAGTCGCGGGTCGCTGCCGAGCTTGCCAGGCGCCCGCCAGATCCATCTCGACGCGCTGTCGGAGTCCGAGTCCGTCGAACTCCTGGCCGGAGTCGTCGGCGAGGCTCGGGTTGCGGCCGAGCCGGAGGCTGTCAAGAGCCTCGCAGGCATCTCGGGCCGGCTACCGCTCGCCATCCGGCTGATCGGCGGTCGACTGGCCGCGAGGCCGAGCTGGCCGATTCAGCACCTCGTCACGGTCCTCGAGGGCGAGGAGCGCCGGCTCGACAGGCTCGGCTCCGACGAGTCCGGCGTCCGCGCCAGGATCGCCAGCTCGGTCGCGTTCCTCGAGAACAGTGAGCGGCCCCTCGATCGCGAGGCAGCCAGGGCACTTCCCTTGCTCAGTATTCCGGACGGGTCCGACCTGATCGTTGCTGTGGCGGCAGCCATTCTCGAGCTGCCGGCCAACCGGACCGAGGCGATCTTGGAGCGTCTCGTCGACGTGAACCTGCTCGAGGCGTCGGCTCCCGAGCGGTACCGCTTTCACGATCTCATTCGAGCCTTCGGCCGGGAAGGCGGCGACGACGGCCTCGACCCCGCTCAACGCGACGCCGTACTCGAACGCGTCCTGCGCTTCTACACCGCTTTCGCCTGGGCATTGCAGAGCAAGAGTTACGCCACCAGCCCGCGGATCGCCCTCGCGACAACGCCGTTCACGCCGTTGCCTGCATCAACGAACGTCGAGCAGGCCACCCGTTGGCTCGATGCCGACCATCACAATCTGATGGATCGCTACCACCAGGCGATGACGACCGGGATGACCACCGCGCCGCTCATTCCCGAGCTCACGCTGGCCCTGTTCGGCTATCACGAGTTGCGATCGCGGTGGGTGGAGATGTCCGAGATGTGCGGTGCCGCGCTGCAGGTAGCAGAGTCGGCTGGGATGCACTCGGTCGCGGCCTGGCTACAGCACGACCATGCCATTCCTGAGGTCGAGAGCGGCAGCCTCGAAATTGCCGCGGACCGCCTGCTGCGTGCCCTGGAGATGTTCCGCGCGATCCCTGACCGCCACGGCCAGGCTCGGTGCTGTACGTCCGCCGCGCACGTCCTGGGCCGACTCGACCGGGTGGCCGAGGCGATCGAACTGGCAACCGAAGGTCTGGAGCTAAGCCTGCAGCTCGGAGACACCAGGGTGGAAGGCGTGGCCTACCTCGCGCTCGGTGGTCTTTACGACCGCAACGGTGACTACGGGCTGGCCGACGACGCGTACCGGCGCGGCATCGCACAGGCAGAGGCCTCCGGAGACCGGCGGTTGGTCGCGAAGCAGCACCTCAGCACGGGTTTCTCACACGTGCTGGTAGGCCGCGCGGACGACGCCCTCGCGCCGATCCTCCGCGGCCTGGAGGTTGCCCGCGAGGCCGCGAACAAGGAGTTGGAGTCGCAGGCACTGCAGCACCTGGCCGCGGTCTTCGCCGTCCGGGGCGAGCATCGGAAGGCTCAGCAAACAGTCGAGGAGGCCATCGACTTGATCCGACCGCTCGGGAATCGGGTACGCGTCGGGTACTTCACGCTCGAACTCGGCAAAATCAGCCTCGCCGCGGGGGACTTTACTGCAGCCGCTGCGCAGCTCCAGGAGGCCGCCGACATCCTGCACGACCTCTCGCCGCGTTTAGCAGCCATCGCCAAGGAATTGCTGGACCTTGCCCGTGAGGAACACCCCGCTCCGTATACCTACAGATACGAAGACCCGCGAAGAACCTAAGCGGTTTCCGTGGTCAGCGAAGGTTCAGTCGGTGGTGGTGATGGTGGTTTCGATTTGGATTTGGGTGAGGCGGAGGAGGATTTTCTGGCGGAGGGCGTCGGGGGCGTGGTCGGAGCCGCAGGAGCGGTGGACCAGTTTCTTGACGCAGCGTTCCAGGTCGTACTCGTCGAGGCAGGGCGCGCACTCTTCGAGGTGCTGGCGGATCTCGTCGGTACTGGCGTCCTCGAGTTCGTTGTCGATGAAGACGTAGACCCGTTGCAGGATCTCTCCGCAGTCGACGTCGTGGTGCTCGCCGCAGCTCACGACTCCTCCTTCTCCGCAGCTTCGTCGGTGCTCGACGCGGCCGCGTCCGTGCTGTCGTCCGCCGGGATCAGGCCGCGGTCCCGGGCGTAATCGCCGAGCAGCTCACGCAGCTGGCGCCGGCCGCGGTGCAGCCGTGACATCACGGTGCCGACCGGTGTGCCCATGATCTCGGCGATTTCCTTGTAGGCAAAGCCCTCGACATCGGCGAGGTACACGGCCAGCCGGAAGTCCTCCGGGATGGCCTGCAGCGCCGACTTCACGTCGGAATCGGGCAGGTGCTCGAGGGCGACCGCCTCGGCCGACTTCAGCCCACCGGGAGTGTGCGACTCGGCGGCGGTGAGCTGCCAGTCCTCGATCTCCTCGGTCGGCGACTGCGTCGGCTGACGCTGCCGCTTCCGGTAGCCGTTGATGAACGTGTTGGTCAGGATCCGGTACAGCCACGCCTTCAGGTTGGTACCGGGCGTGAACTGGTGGAACGAGCTGTACGCCTTCGCAAAGGTGTCCTGCACCAGGTCTTCGGCGTCCGACGGATTACGGGTCATCCGCATCGCCGCGGCGTACATCTGGTCCAGGAAGGGCAGCGCTTCGCGCTCGAACCGCGCTGTGCGCTGCTCGGGTGTCTCGGTCGTGGTGGGAGTCGGCATCGTGATCGAGAATACCGGGGTCTTCCCAGCAGTTCGCTCCGGAGCCTCTCTCGTCGCCATCATGTTCGTCACAACACGCCCGGCCGCGGGGGCATTCCCCCCGCCCGGCGTACCGCTATCCGGACACCTCGCGGCTGACCCATTCGAACACGGCTTCGACCAGCAGGTCGTACGTCTCCTGCTGATCCAGCTCCGCCCGCTTCGGCACCTTGAAGGAATGGTCGGCGTCCGGCACCACGGCCATCTCGGTCAGCGGCGGGAACTCCTCCGGCGTACCGAACGGATCCCGCTCCCCCTGGACGACCAGCGTCGGCAGCCCGGCCGCCTGCAGCTCGTCGACCCGCGACTTCTCCGGCTTTCCCGGTGCGTGCAGCGGAAAAGCCATCGCCAGTACGCCGGAAGCGCCCAGGCTGCTCGCGGTGCGGCAGGCCACGCGGGCGCCCGCGCTGCGGCCGCCGATCACGAGCGGCGTACGGACCCGGAGCTGCCCGATGATCGCGATCCACGCCTCGTCGAGCGCCTTCGGCGCGGGCGCCAGCTTGCGGCCGGCGCGCCGCCAGGGCTGCTCGATCAGAAAGACGTTGATGTCCTGCTTCGGCAGCCGGGCGGCCAGCGCCGCCAGGTCACCCGACTCGATCCCGGCCCCGGCACCGTGACCCAGGGCCAGCGTCGCCACCGGGCGGCGGGCGCGGTGCGCCAGGATCCGGGCCTCTCCGTGCGGCGTCCCCACTATCCGTTCGTCGGTCACCCGGCCCATCCTGTCATCCGGACCCGGGATGCGCGGGAGCGAAACTCAGAAGAGCGTGGTCGGGCTGTCCTGCGGGTCCTCGCCGTCGGGCGGCAGCGGATCGAGCAGGTGCGGGCCGTTGTTCTTCACGGAACCGACCGCCTTCGACACGGCGTACGCCTCGAGGCGGCCCGGTGCGGCCGGGACCAGGAGCTCGAGGAGGTCGTCGGTGTCCGAGGACAGCGGGTCGAGCCAGGCGTCGTACCGCTCGCGTTCGACCAGGAGCGGCATCCGGTCGTGGATGCGGCCGAGATCGTCGGTGGCCGACGTGGTCAGCACGGTGCAGGTCCAGAGCCAGGCCTCGTCCTTGTCCGGGTCCTCGACCGACTTGTCCCGCCAGATCTCGTACAGCCCGGCCATCGACAGGATGCTGCCGTCCGGCGGGTGGATGAAGTACGGCTGCTTGATCGGCTTGCCGTTCACCTTCTCCTCGGCGGTGTACCACTCGTAGTACCCGTCGGCGGGCAGGATGCAGCGGCGGGTGGCGAACGCCTTCTTGAAGGCCGGCTTCTCCGCGACGGTCTCCATCCGGGCGTTGATGAGCCGCGAGCCGATCGAGGTGTCCTTGGCCCAGGACGGCACCAGCCCCCACTTGACCGTGGTCAGCTTGCGGATCGTCTCGTCGGGCTGCTCGCGGTTCTTCCGCTCGACCACCGCGACCACCTGGTCGGTCGGCGCGACGTTGTAGTTCTCGCCGAGTTCGTCGACCGTCTCGCGCACGTTGCCCACCTCGATCTCGAACTCCGCGACGAGGTCGGACGGCTCCCGGCTGGACGCATACCTACCGCACATACCGACAGCCTAGGCCGACGCACCGACAGAAAAGCCAGGCCCTGAAACGAACTTCCCGGCGTCTCCTGCGTCAAACTGCTACCAGCGGTAGGAGAGGGACAACGTGCGAGTTGCGGTGCTGTGCGGTGGCGAGAGTTCGGAGCGCGATGTCTCGCGTTCGTCCGGCTGGGCGGTGGCCGAGGCCCTCGCCGGTCGCGGTCATGACGTGGTGCTGATCGATCCGGCCGCGGAGGAACCAGTCCTCGCTGATCCCGTGCCGGCCGGCCACTCCGTCGTACCAGTGCCGAAGGAGCCTCCGGCTGCGGCTGACCGTGCCTTGTTGCGGCAGCGGATGTACGCCGCCCTGACCGGTGGAACTGTTCTGGAGCAGCTGCGGCGGGCCGATCGTGTCTTCATCGCACTGCACGGCGGCTGGGGTGAAGACGGGCACGTCCAGGCACTGCTCGAACTGGCGGGCATCCCGTTCACCGGTGCGGGCCACGACGTCTGCGCCGTTGCCTGGCACAAGGGTCGTTGCCAGGCAGTGCTCGAGGCCGCCGGGATCCCGGTGCCACCCCGGGTGCTCTACAACCCGGCCGAGCAACCTGAGCCGCCGGTCGGGGTCAAGCACCTGCTGACGATCAGCCCCGTGGTGGTGAAGCCAGTTGCGGACGGGTCGAGCGTGGCCGTCCGCAAGGTCGACTCGCTGGACGAGTTGCCGACCGAGGGCGACCTGCTCGTCGAGCCCTTCCTGGGCGGCCGGGAGTTCACCGTCGCAGTGATCGGTGCGACAGCGCTGCCCGTGGTGGAGATCGAGCTGACCACGCCCGTCTTCGACTACGAGGCGAAGTACCAGCCGGGTGCGGTGCGGGAGGTCTCCCCCGCCGAGATCCCCGAACACCTCGCGGAGCGGTTGCAGGAGCTCGCGCTCGGAGCGCATCGAGCCCTCGGGTTCGGTACGACGTACTCCCGGGTCGACTTCCGCTGCGACACCGCGGGTACGCCGTACTGCCTGGAGGTCAACGCGCTACCCGGACTCACCCCGGGCAGCCTCGTCCCGGTCGCCGCGCGGGGCGCGGGGATCACGTACGGCGAACTCGTCGACCGGTTGCTGACGGCAAGCGGCGGCGGATCGCCCACCCCGTGTTAGGCGATCCGCCGCCGGACTGATGCGCCCGGCCGCCCCCCTGTAGGCGTCCGGACGCAGGTCTCAGGTTCTGGCCAGCTCGTCGAGCAACCTCCCGGCCATCTCGTCGCTACCCGGCAGCCCTTCGATCCAGATCCGGGCCAGCTGGGGTACGTCGGTGTCCAGCCGCCACTGGGTGATCAGGGCTCGTACCGTCGCGACCTGCTCCGGCAGGTTCGGGTCGCGGCCGACGAGCGCCGCCGCGCGGCGTGTGCCGACGCGGCCCAGTACGTCACCGCCGCAGAAGACGATCCGCAGGCACTCCGCGACGTCGACGAGGGTGAGCTCGCGGTCGAACGGCGTCGTACCCGGGGGATGGAGCGGCTCGACAACCACCAGTGCGTGGGTTTGCGGTACGGAAGTTCCACGGAGTTCCGCCTCTCGGTAGAGCTCGCCGAGCCGGGACCGCAGGTGCGCCAGGCTGGACAGCCCGGTCAGCGGGTCCTCGCAGGACAGCGAGTGCAGGTAGACCAGGGACGCCTCGGCCCAGCTGGAACTGAGTGCGCGTACCGCGGCGAAAGCCGGCTCGCCCCCGGCGATCGAGCGGTACAGCGCACTCAGCCCATCAAGTGCCTCCACCAGCGAGATCCCGTCGGCCGCCAGGCGGCGTCCGGTCTCGTCCGATGCAGGCACGACATCGGCACCGTCCCGAAGCGCCTCGGCAATCGCGAGATAGGCGCTGTAGTCGGTACCAGCTGTGCCGTGCGGCTCCCTCCGGCCGCGCGGTTGCTCTGTTGGATCCTGGGACGACGCTTCCGGCCGGGTCCGGGCGGGCGACCCCGCCAGGTTCAGGGACTTGGCCGGACGCAGGTCGAACCGTCTGCGGATGTCCGCGAACAGCGACATGGCCCTCCTCGAATAGCCCCGTCAGTCTCCCGACCGGTCGGCCGGAAGCGTCGTACGGCGATGAGACAGAGCTGGACGGAGTTCATGACGCGGATTCGCAGAACTTTTTTCGGGCGTAACTTCGGCCCTGGCGTTCTCGTAAGGAAAGGAGCACAGTTCCGCGTCAGGAAAGATGCGCTCGTCCGTCCTATCTGGGAGCCTTGTTCCCGGCAGTACGTGACGGTTAGTCACAAAGCTGCACACAGAGTTGTCAGAGCCCACGGGGGAGATGGATGGAGACGCCGGACGGCCAGCCCGATCCGCTGAGCGACGCCGAGCTGATCGCGCGCGTTCGCAACGGCGACCTGGAGGCGTACGGCGAGCTGTACGCGCGGCACCACCACGCCGCCGAGCGGATGGCCCGCCAGCTGGTCCCGGCCAACGATGCCGACGACCTGGCCAGTGACGCGTTCGCCAAGGTCCTGGACGCGCTCCGGGGCGGCGGCGGACCGGACGTCTCCTTCCGCGCCTATCTGCTGACGACCGTACGGCGGGTGCACGTCGACCGGATCCGCTCCGGGAAGAAGGTGCAGACCACCGACGACATCGCGTCGTACGAGCGCGAGCCGGAAACCTTCGACGACCCGACCGTCACCGGATTCGAGAGCGGTGCGGCGGCGAAGGCGTTCGCCAGTTTGCCGGAACGCTGGCAGGCAGTCCTCTGGCACACCGAGGTCGAGGGCGAGAAGCCGGCCGCGATCGCTCCCCTGCTCGGTCTGACCGCGAACGGCGTGTCCGCCCTCGCCTACCGGGCCCGCGAGGGCCTGCGCCAGGCGTACCTGCAGCAGCACCTGGCCGACGTCGCCGGGGACCGCTGCCGCTGGACGACCGAGCGCCTCGGCGCTTACGTCCGCGGCGGCCTGACCAAGCGCGAGAACCGGAACGTCCGCGAGCACATGGACGACTGCGCGAAGTGCACCGCGGTCTACCTCGAGCTCGTCGAGGTCAACAGCGCGCTGCCGGCGCTGCTCGCCCCTGCCCTGCTGGGCACCGCAGGCATCGGCTACCTGGCCGCTGCCTCGGGCGCCAAGGTCGGCCTGGTCGGTTTCTTCGTCACCGGCTGGCAGAAGGTCACCGAGAACAGCACGCGGGCCGCAGCCGGCGGCGGCGCGGTCGTGGTCGTCGCGATCGCCGCCGTACTCGCCGCGATGGCGCTGACCGGCAACGACACTCCCCCGGCCGCGATCGACCAGCCGTCGACGCAACCGACGCAGCAGCCGACCCAGCCGCCCGCGCAGAAGCCCACTGTGCCGCCGGTCAAGCCGCCGGTGAAACCGCCGTCGGCCAAGCCTCCGGCATCCAACCCGACGCAGGCCCCGACCAGCGCACCGACGAGCGCCCCGACGACGGCTCCGAGCACAACCGCGCCGACCACCGCGCCGACGCCCAGTGCCACGCCGACGGTCCCGACGCCTCCTCCGACCACGCCGACGCCGCCGAAGCCGACCCCGACCACTCCGGTGCTCGACGAGGGCCTGGTGACGATCAGCATCCCGCGGGGCGGCGGCAGCCCGGTGCTCGAGACCCGATCGGCGCAGGCCGACGCCGACGCCGGCATCCGGTTTGTGATCACGATCAAGACCCCGGCCGGGAACGCGAACCCGGTGGTGATCGGGCTCAAGTACGGCGCCGAGCTCGCGTGGCCGCTGAAGTCCAACCCGCCGGGCTGGACCTGCACCCAGGCGTCCGGCTCGTGTACGGCGACCGACCCCGCGAACCCGAAGCCGCTGGCGGTCACGTTCGACGCCCCGACCGGCGGCTCGACCGCCGATCGCACCTTCACCGTCTCGGCGAAGACCGGCCGGCTGTACGACGACGATTCGGCGACCGTGGACGCGAAGGCGACCACCGACGAGAACCTGCTCAAGATCCTCGACGGCAAGGCCGACCCGGACGTCCACCACCGGATCCTGACCGTTGCCCCGCGCGCCAACCGCAAGAACGTCACGCTGAAGCTCACGTACGGCAGCGCGCTCGAGTGGCCGCTCGCAGCGAACCCGGCCGGCTGGAAGTGCACCCGGTCGACCAAGACGTGTACGGCGACCAACCCGGCCAAGCCCGCTCCGCTCGCGGCCGACTTCGACGTACCGGACAAGTCGTCGGACGCGGCGCGGACGTTCACCGTGGCGGCGACCGCGGACCTGGTCAGCGACACCGACACCGATGTGCTGCCTGCGCTCCAGCAGGACGAGTCGCTGCTGCAGATCCTCACGCCGACGCCGCACACCGACCCGAACCCGTTCGTCTACAACCGGTTCCTGAAGGTCAACGGCGCACAGGGGCGGACGGTGACCCTCGACATCTCGTGGGGACGCAACCTGATCTTCCTGCCGTCATACGCCCAGGGCTGGACGTGCGAGCGGACCAGCGACATCCGCCGCGCGACCTGCACGACGAAGAACTACAAGAAACCGCTGAACTCCGAGTGGAACGCCTGGCTCCCCGGCAACAGCTCCAGCAACGCGATCACCGTCCACGCACGGGTCGGCGGCCGCGAAGACACCGACAGCGCCCAGATCCCACCGTCAACGTCCCGGCGATGAAATGGGGTTGCCGGGGTCCCCTATCCTGGATTTGTTCGCGTTGACGGAACCGAGTAACGCCGTACGCCACGTCAGAGAGAGTCGCCGGTAGCTGGGAAGGCGATACGCGGAGCGGTCGTGAAGACACTCCTGAGCGACTGTTGTGCAAGAGGCCGGGCCGTTGCGGCTCGGTGAAGGTGTGGTGGCACCGCGAGATTCCCCTTCGCCCACACCTCCGGGGTTCGAGAACAACCTGGAGGTGAAAACAGCATGCGAATTCTCAGCCATGAGATCCCCTCAGCAGTAGGCCAGACCGTCACGGTGGCCGGCTGGGTGCACCGAAGACGACGGCTCGCCGCCGTCAGTTTCCTGATCCTGCGCGACCGGTCCGGCCTGGCCCAGATCGTCGTCAAGGGCTCTCAGGCCCAGTTGGACGAGCTGGGTGAAGAGACAGTCGTTCAGGTGACCGGTACGGTCGCCGCCAACCCGCAGGCTCCCGGTGGCGCCGAGATCGTCGACCCGGTGATCGAGCCGCTGACCGAGCCGGCCGCGACGCCGCCGATCGAGCTGTGGCGTCCCACGGTCGGCGCCGGGCTGCCCGTCGTACTCGACAACGCACCGGTCACGCTGCGGCACCCCGCCGTACGGGCCGGATGGGAGATCGCCGCGGCCGCGCTGCACGGGTTCCGGTCCGCGCTGGACGGTCAGGGCTTCACGGAGATCCAGACGCCGAAGATCGTCGGTACGGCGACCGAGTCCGGGGCGAACGTGTTCGCGCTCGACTACTTCGGCGGCCCGGCGTACCTGGCGCAGTCGCCGCAGTTCTACAAGCAGACGATGGTCGGCGTGTTCGAGCGGGTCTTCGAGGTCGGTCCGGTGTTCCGGGCCGAGCCGCACGACACGGTCCGGCACCTGGCCGAGTACGTGTCGCTGGACGCGGAGTTCGGGTTCATCACCGACCACCGCGACGTTCTCGCTGTACTGCGTTCCGTGATCGCCGAGATGTTGTCGGCGGTCGGTACGCGAGCGGGCGGCGCGCTGGAGCGGCTCGGGGTGACGGCGCCGGAGATCCCGGTCGACGTACCGGTGCTGCACTTCAGCGAGGCGCTGAAGATCGCCGGCGCGGACCCGGACGAGCCGGACCTCGCGCCCGCGGACGAGCGCGCGATCGGCGAGTGGGCGTTGCGTGAGCACGGCAGCGACTTCGTCGCGGTCGAGGGCTACCCGATGGTGAAGCGGCCGTTCTACACGCATCCGCAGCCGTCGGACCCGCGGTGGTCGAACTCGTTCGACCTGCTGTTCCGCGGGGTCGAACTCGTCACCGGCGGCCAGCGCCTGCACCGGTACTCGGACTACGTCGCGGCCCTCGCGGCGCGCGGCGAGTCGGCGGACGCTCCGGCGTACAGCTCGTACCTGCAGGCGTTCAAGCACGGGATGCCGCCGCACGGCGGGTTCGCGATCGGGCTGGAGCGCTTCGTGGCGCGGCTGACCGGCGCGGAGAACGTCCGCGAGGTCACGCTGTTCCCCCGCGACCTGCACCGGCTGACGCCCTGATGGACACCACCGAGTCGGTTGTCGCCGAGCTGAACGTTGCTCTCGGCACCAATTATCAGCTCGTGCGGCAACTGACCGGTGGTCTGCAGTCGACCGCGTACGTGCTGACCGGCGGCGTGGTCCTGAAGTGGACCGACAATCCCGGCTGGGCAGCACGGGTCCGGCAGGCGGCCGAGCTCGTCCGCCGGGCCCGCGCCGTCGGCTATCCCACACCGGCTTGGCTTGCCGTCGGCACCACCGCTGCCGGCTCGCCGTACCAATTGCAGGAGCTCGTCCCCGGCAGCCCTCCGACGCTCGACGATGCGCTGGCACGGCAGCTGATCGAGATCTGTGAGCTGCAGCGGGACCTGCTCCCGGAGGACCGTGACGCGAGCTGGTCCGCGTGGTCGCGCGGCGTCGTCTTCGACGGCTGGGATGGGGTCTGGGAACGGGTACAGGCGTACGACGGGGAAGTCGGCGAGCTCCTCCAGCGGTACGGCGAACTCTGTCGCCCGTATCGCGACGAGGAGCTGCCGCACCACGACTTCGTGCATGGGGATCTGAACATGGGCAACCTGCTCGTGGCCGACGGGCGGATCACCGGGATCGTGGACATCGAGGCGGCCGGCGCCGGCTCGCGCGCGTACGAACTGGTCTCTCTGGCAGCGTCCGCCGCACGCGACGGTGCGGAGTCCGGCGTCGACGAGCTGTTCCTCGAGGCGGCACTGCGAGCGAGCGGCCGCGCGGCGGTCGCCGTGTGTGCGGGCGCGGCTTTCGCGAGCGTGGCGGAGTTCGTCCACACGCGTTCGACGTACGCCCACGAGCTGGTGAACCACGGCGGCCGTCGGGTGCTCGAGCTGCTGCATGCATGATGTGCACATGCTGAGGGAGGCCGAGCGCGCCGTTCTGGCGGCGATCGACAACGAGCGGATTGTTGCGGAGCTGCGGGAGCTGGTGCAGATCCCGAGCGTGGACGGGACCGCTGCCGAGGTCGCCGTACAGGCGTGGTGTGCCGCGCGGCTGGAAGCGCTCGGGCTCACCGTGGATCACTGGCGGCTCGAGTTGGTGCCCGACGATCCTGGGTTTCCCGGGATGGAGGTCGAGCGCGACGAGGCGTGGGGCTGTGTCGGCGTGCTCGGCGGCGATGCGACACCGGGGCTGATTCTCAACGGGCATGTCGATGTGGTGCCGGGTGGCACGTTCGACGCCCGGATCGAGGACGGCGTGATGTGGGGCCGCGGGACGTGTGACATGAAGGGCGGTGTCGCGGCGATCCTCGGCGCGGTGGCGGCGGTCGTTGCCGCGGGCATTCGGTTGCGGAAGCCGCTGGCCGTGCACACCGTGATCGGCGAGGAGGACGGCGGTGTCGGCGCGTTCGCGACCTTCCGCCGCGGGCATCGCGGTGAGGCCTGCCTGATCGCGGAACCGACCGCGGGCACGGTCATCCCGGCGAACGCAGGCTCGCTGACGTTCCGTCTGGAGGTGCCGGGCCTCGCCACGCACGGTTCGACCCGCAGCCGCGGGGTGAGCGCGATCGAGAAGTTCACCGTGATCCAGACCGCGCTGCAGGAGCTCGAACGCGAGCGCAACCGCGACCCGCACCCGCTGCTCGCCCACCTCGACCTCGCCAACCCGCTGTCGGTCGGCACCATCGCGGCCGGCGACTGGGCGAGCACCGTCCCCGACCACCTGATCGCCGAGGGCAGGTACGGCGTACGCCTCGGTGAATCCCTCGCCGACGCACGGACCGCCTTCGAGGATGCGGTCACAACTACCTGTGCGAAGGACGAGTGGCTGCGTGAGCACCCGGTCACGGTCACCTGGCCGGGAGGCGAGTTCGCTTCAGGTCTGCTGCCCGAGGGCGACCCGCTCCTCGCCGACACCGTCCAGGCAGTGACCGACACAGGCAGCCCGATTCCAGCGGTCAAGGGAGCGCCGTACGGCTCAGATCTACGCCAGTACGCCGCAGCGGGCATCCCCACCTTGCAGTACGGACCTGGTGACGTCCGGTACGCGCATGCCGCCGACGAGCACGTGGTGCTCTCGGACGTGCTCGATGCCGCACGTGCGTACGCGTTACTCATCGTGCGCCGCTGCTCATAACGCGAACCCACCGGAAGCATCCGGTCGACCCTCAAGGTCGGTCAGGCCGTCCCTGGCGGGTCGTCTGCTTCAGATTCAGATTCAGCTTCAGGCGAGGGCGTGCGGTAACGCCTGCCGGTCGGCCCGGTCCAGGTGGTAGTGCCGTCGCGGTTCGGTGCGACGGTCCATCCGCCTTCGTGCTTCAGGCGGTGATGATGTCGGCAGAGGCAGTGGAGATTGTCTGTGGTGGTGCGACCACCGGCCGCGAAAGCGACGCGGTGGTCGAGATCGGCGAACTCAGCTGGACGGTTGCAGCCGGGGAACTGGCAGGTCCGATCGCGCAGTCGAACGAAGCGATCGACGGCCGCGCCCGGGGTGTAGGTGTCTGAGTTGCCGGGCGGCGGTTCGTCGGTGATGCAGACATCGAGGTGGGACCGAGCCGAGCGTCCGAGCTTTCCGAGGAGGTTGCGGGCAAGGGTTCGTGTGAGGTGCTTGCGCAGGGATTCTTGAGGGATCGGCCCGTAGTGTTCGGCCGTCCCGCCGGTGCTGTTCTCGCCGTTGATCAGGGCGCGGATCTCGGCGCCGGTCGCGTGGATAACGACACTCGCCTCTGCGCCGATGGCGGATTCGTCGCGCAGATCGCAGACGTCCTGGTCGACGGTCTCTGCGGCCGCGTCGACGGCCGAACTCTCATCGACCACCTCGTCGGTGGGATCAGTCTGCGGACTGGCATGGCGACCGGTCTTCGTGCGAGGGAGGAGCCGGTCCAGGGCGATGTCGGCGCGCAACTGGTCCATCGACCGGGAGTCGCCGTGCCGACGCCGGTACGCCGCCGCGCGCGTGAGGCTGTTCATCACCGCGCCCGCGTCCAAAGCGTCCTGGGTATGGATCAGCTCAGCCGTGCCGTCACTGTTCGGAAAGATCCGCACCGACCGCTCATCCATCGCCCGCGCATGTGACCTGCTCTGCGCGTCCGGCGACCGTCGAGCAGCCTCCCGCTGCGCCTCCTGCTTCATCTTCTGCAACGGATGCTTCCCGGCCCACTCCAGCAACGCCGTCTCAGCCGCACGCCGCGCGTCCGGATCATCCAGCACCGACAACTCCCGCACAATCGCGAAAGCGGCCCGCTCGGTCAACTGCCCCTCCTCCAGCGCCCGCAACGTCGCCGGAAAATTGTGCACCAACTCGCACGACGTATGAATCCGCGCCATCGCAGCACCCTTGTGCATCTGCCACACCAACGCGAGCTCATCAGCAGTCGACCGGAGATCCCCCGCCACCCAACGACGTTCGCCCGGTTCCGCAGCCCGATCTCCAGGCTCGGGGTAGCGGTGCCCGAGATCAGCCGACACACCATGCAACGAGGCCTCATACCCAGCGGTCGCCTCAGCCTTCATCGCCGCCAGCCGCGCCTCCAACCGGCCGATCGCCTCCTGCCGATCCAGCCACCCGGAGTCGCTCAACTCAGACGTGTCCTGAAACGCCACCGCCTCGAACAACCCAGCGCCATAGTCAGGGTCATCCGGTACGTCATACCGGCCGAGTAGTCCGTGCTTAGCTGCGAGCCGCGCATCAGCGCGCACCCGGTCGACCAACGCCAGGAACGCGGCATCCCAGTGCTCGTCGTCACCCCGGACCGCCTCGTCCGCAATCGCGGTTACCGGCGCACCAGGCACGACAGACAGCAGCGCAGGTCCGGCCGGCACGCCCGACGGGCCGCTGGCCTCGTCGGCGGGCTGATCGACCGAACACTGATTCATGCAATCGATCATACGTTCGAATAGACGCGGAACCAAATCGCCCGCGGCCACGGCCGGGCTGCACCATCGCGCAGCCCGGCCCGAGACCTGGCGGCTCAGTCCTCGAGGGACTGGTAGAGGGTGGTCCAGAAGTCGTTCATGAGGTGGATCGAGGACGGTACGGTCGCGCCGACCTGGGTGAGCAGGATGCCGGTGATCTGGTTGACCGGGTCCGCGTACGTCGACGTACCGGCGCCGCCGTCCCAGCCGAACTGGCCGACCGGCGCGTAGTCGCCCCGGTAGGTGCGCACGGCCATCCCGTAGCCCCAGCCGCCCTGCTGGCCCTGGCCGAACGAAATGTGCACGTTGTCCCGGGCCAGCGTCTCCCGGGCCGCCAACTGCTCGGCCGTGAGGCTGTTGGTGGTCATCAGCTCCACCGCCGGCCGGGAGAGAATCCGCTGGCCCTGGTGTACGCCGTGGTTCAGCAGCATCCGGAAGTAGGCGTGGTAGTCGTCGGCGGTGGAGTTCAGCCCGCCGCCACCGCCCTGGAACGCCGGCGGAGCGCTGTGCCGACCACCCTCGGCCTCATCCCACACCTGGAACTCACCGGTCGCGGGGTCCGGTGCGTACAGCGGTGGGAGCCGGTGCAGCTGGTCGGCGGGGACGGAGAACCCGGTGTCCTTCATACCCAGCGGCCCGAAGATCCGCTCCTGCAGGAACTCGTCGTACGACTGACCGGTGACCCGGGAGACGAGGACGCCGATCAGGTCGCTGCTGATCTGGTACTGCCAGCGCTCGCCCGGCTGGTACATCAGCGGAAGCGTTCCGAGGCGCCGCATCCACTCGTCCTGCTCCGGCATCGGCACCGGCCCGTTGGGCGTGATGCCCTGCTCGAACAGGGCGCCCATGATCGGCGTACCGATCATCGTCATGTCCATGCCGAGGCCGAACGTGGAGGTCAGCACGTCCCGGACGGTGATCGGGCGCTTGGCCGGCACGGTGTCGTCCACCTGGCTGTCGATCCGCTTCAGCACCTGGCGGTCGGCCAGCTCGGGCAGCCACTGCTCGACGGTGTCGTCGAGCCGCAGCCGGCATTCGTCGAGCAGCACCATCGCCGCCGACACCGAGACCGGCTTGGACGTCGACGCCATCCGGAAGATCGTGTTCCGCTGCATCGGCGCGCCGCCGTCGTGACGCATCGTCCCGAGCGTCTCGACGTACGGCTCACCGTCGCCGCGGCTGACCAGCGCGACGACGCCGGGGATCTTCCCGGAGTCGACGTGCCGGGCCAGTACGTCGTGCAGTCGGCGCAACCCGGCCTCGGTGAAGCCGGACGGAGTGGTTGGCATCGTGGTGTGCTCCTTTGATTGAAACGTTCAGGTCAGAGACTACGGGCGACGATGTCGCCGACCGACGTGGTGGCGCGGACGGTGAGCTCGGCGCCTGCGCCCTCGCTGTTCTTGAGCGCGTTGTTGATCCGGCCGGTGGCGGTGCCCGCGTCCAGCGTGGCCGAGACTCCGGCGGCGGCGACGATCTCCACCTCGCCGACGTCGGTGCGCAGTACGACGGTGCCGCGGACGGCCTCGGCGATCCGGATGTCGCCCTTGCTGGTGCGGATGTCCGCGGGGCCGTTGAGGCGGCCGACGGACACGTCACTGGCGGAGGACTTGATCCGGGCGCTCGCGACGTCCTCGAGGTCGATCGGACCCTGAGCGCTCTCGATGACGACATCGCCGAAGCGTCCAGTCGCCCGGAGCTCGGCACTGGCGGCCTTCACCTCGGCCTGGGACCCGGCCGGCAGGTGCACCGTCACCGCGACGGCTCCGGAGGGTCCGAAGTACTCGTTCTTCGTGACGACCGCGATCCGCAGGACGCCGTCGGCGAGCTCGACCGTGGTCCGCTCGGCGGCCTTCACGTCGCGGCTCTTCGTGGGGTCCACGGGGAGCACCTCGACGGTGGTGTCGGCCCGGTCGGCGGCGACGAGCTGGATCCGTCCGGCGGGGATGTTCAGGATTGCGGAGATCGGCTCGGGGGTGTTGTACGTCGGCATTGTGGTGCCTTCCTGGTGTGCTTGGTGTGTTGCTGACAAACACCAAGATCCAGGTCCGTCCTGACACCGAACCGCCGCAGCCCTGACACGGCTGCTGACACCGCGGCCGATCAGAGCAGTCGGTCGAGCGCCTCGTGGCCGATCGGACCCCAGTGGGTCTTGCCGCCCGGGATGCCCTTCTCTCCGTTGATGCCCATGGCGATCAGGAACAGTGCGCGGGTCAGGGCCCAGCCGCGGGCCCGTCGTACCGTCGCGTCATCCACCCCGTAGGCGTCGAAGAAGCGCTGCGCCTCCGGGAGCAGGATCCAGGCGGACGCGAGGTCGGTCGCCGGGTCGCCGGCGCCGATCTCCTCGAAGTCCACGACGCCGGCGAGCGTGCCGTCGGCGACGACAACGTTCGCCGGGTGCAGGTCGCCGTGCACCCACACCGGCGCCCCGTCCCACGGGGACGCCGAGATCGCGTCCTCCCAGACCGCACGGATCTCGTCGGCGCGGCCGACGTACGCCTGCACCTCGTCGAACCCGGGGCTCGGCGCGAGAATGCTGCGGTCGCTCACGGGCGCGTCGGCCGGCGGCTCGGTGTGCAGCGCCCTCAGGAAGTCCGCGAGTACGTCGGCAGCGGCCGGATCCGTGACCGGTGCATGGTCCGCGGGCTCGCCGTGTACCCAGGTGGTGATCAGCCAGGTCCGCGGGAAGCTGTCCGACGGGTCGCAGAGGTGGAGTGGGGTCGGGACGGGCAGCGGGAGCTGTGCGGCGAGGCCGGGCAGCCACCGGTGCTCTCTGCGGAGGGGTTCGTGGGCCTGGTTGGCGCGGGGCATTCTGACGGCCAGGTCGTCGCCCAGGCGCCACATCTGGTTGCCCCAGCCGCCGACGATCTCCTTCAGCTCCAGGTCGGCCAGATCGGGATGCTGCTCTTTCAACAGGGTCCGCACAAGGTCCTCGTCCATGGAGCGTCAGACGCGTCACACACGGACCTGGTTGGGAATAGGTCCAAGGAGTGGTCAGTTGGCGACAGTTATGCGCATTGATGTGTGGTCCGACGTCGTCTGCCCGTGGTGCTACATCGGGAAGCGGCGGCTCGAAGAGGCTCTTGCGGACAGCGGTGAGAGCGCCGAGATCGTCTGGCACAGCTTCCAGTTGGACCCGTCGTCGACGAACGACGACCCGCGGGACCTGGCCACCCGGCTGGGCGACAAGTACGGTCGCGGCCGCGAGTGGGGCTTGCAGGCGAACGAGCACGTCACCGAGGTGGCGGCCGAGGTCGGGCTCGAGTACCACCTGGACCAGGCGAAGCCGGTCAACACCGTCGACGCGCACCGCATCCTGCACCTGGCCCACGACCTCGCTGAGGCCGGTGAGGTGCCCGCAGACACGCAGGGCCGCCTCAAGGAGCGGCTGCTCAAGGCCTACTTCACGGACGGCCTCCCGGTCGGTGACCACGCCACGCTGACCGAACTGGCCACCGAGGTCGGCCTCCCCGCCGAGCGAGTGCGTGAGGTTCTGGCGGGTACGACGTACACCGACGACGTCGCCGCGGATCAGGCGCAGGCCCTGGCGTACGGCGCCAACGGCGTACCGTTCTTCGTCATCGACGAGAAGTACGGCGTGAGCGGCGCCCAGCCCGTCGACGTCTTCAAGGAAGCACTGCGCCGGGCGAACGCGGACCGCAAGCCGGTGACGCTGATCACCGCACCGGGCGCGACGACTGACGGTGACGCGGAGTGCGGGCCGGACGGCTGCCCCATCTGAGCACCGGGTTCAGCGGTGGGTACCGGGAGTCGTACGAATCGTGGTGTATGAAGGAGGCATGACTGTCGTGCGCGCACTGGCCAGGCCGTTGCTGTCCGTCATTTTCGTCGTCCAGGGTGCGAACGCGATCCGCAACCCCGAGCCGCTGGTTCCCAAGGCGCAGCCGGTGACCGACCGGATGATGCCGATGGTGAAGAAGGTCGCTCCGCCGCAGGTGAGCGACCGGATCCCCGACACGACCGCCAACCTGGTCCGGCTGAACGGCGCCGTGCAGGTGCTCGGCGGTGTCGCGCTCGCGAGCGGCAAGGGCCGCCGTCTCGGCGCGGGTCTGCTGGCCGCCTCGCTGGTACCGACGACGCTCGCCGGCCACCCGTTCTGGCTGGAGAAGGACAAGGCCGTCCGGAACCAGCAGCGCATCAGCTTCATGAAGAACCTGGGGATCCTCGGCGGTCTGCTGCTCGCCGCGGTCGACACCGAGGGCAAGCCGGGGGTCGCCTGGCGCGCCACGCACGGTGCGCGGGCTGCGAAGCGTGAGACCAAGCGCGGCGCGAAGGCCGCCAAGCGCGAGGCGAAGCAGCTGGCCCGCGAGGCGAAGCACGCCGCCCGTCTCGCGAAGGCCGAGCTCAGCTGATCCCGATGCCCTAGGCTCAGGGCGTACAGAACCTGAGCTGAAGGAGTGGGATGAGCGAGCAGGGCTGGCCGGCGCCGCGGGTCGATGGAGCGGTCACCGGTACCGTCACGGTGCCCGGATCGAAGTCGATCAGCAACCGTGCCCTCATCCTCGCCGCGATCGCGGACGGCCCGTCCCACCTGACCGGCCTCCTCGCGGCTCGCGACACCGAACTGATGCGGTCCGCCCTCGTCTCGCTCGGGGTAGGCATCTCTGAGAGCGGTACGACGGTGACCGTCGCACCGGGCTCACTCAAGGGCCCGGCGAACGTCGACTGCGGTCTGGCCGGCACCGTGATGCGGTTCGTGCCGCCGGTGGCCGCGCTCGCCGACGGCGTGGTCGCGTTCGACGGTGACGAGTACGCGCGGGAGCGGCCGATGGGCGTCATCCTGGGCGCCCTGCGGACCCTCGGCGTACAGATCGACGACGGCGGGACCGGCCGGATGCCGTACACCGTGTCCGGCACGGGTTCGGTGCGCGGCGGCAAGGTGACGCTGGACGCGTCGGGGTCGAGCCAGTTCGTGTCCGCGCTGCTGCTGGCCGGCGCGCGGTACGACGAGGGCGTCGACATCAGGCACGACGGGAAGCCGGTGCCGTCCCAGCCGCACCTGGACATGTCGGTGGCGATGCTGCGGGAACGCGGCGTGACGGTCGACGACGCGGAACCGAACCGCTGGGTCGTTGCCCCTGGCCCCATTCGGGCGCTGGACACAGCGATCGAGCCGGACCTGTCGAACGCGGCGCCGTTCCTGGCCGCGGCCGTCATCACCGGCGGTTCCGTGACCGTCACCGGGTGGCCGGCTGAGACCACGCAACCGGGCGGTCAGCTGCCCGAGATCTTCACGCGGTTCGGTGCCGAGGTGACGCGCACCGAGGACAGTCTGATTGTGCGCGGGACCGGACGGGTGCAGGGCTGCGACCTCGACCTGAGCGAGGTCGGCGAGCTGTCACCCGTGATCGCCGCGGTGGCCGCGTTCGCCGACGGACCGTCGTACCTGCGGGGGATCGCGCACCTGCGCAACCACGAGACCGACCGGCTGGCGGCGCTCGAGACCGAGTTCAACGCGCTCGGCGGGGACGTCACGCAGCTCGAGGACGGACTCGCGATCCGGCCGAAGCCCTTGCAGGGCGGGCTTTTCCACACGTACGGCGACCACCGGATGGCGCACGCCGCGGCCGTCGTCGGCCTGCTCGTCGACGACCTGCAGATCGAGAACATCGGCACGACGGCGAAAACACTGCCGGAGTTCCCCACCATGTGGTCGGAGCTCGCCGGCTGATGTCGCGGTACGACGAGGACGCCAAGTACGACCGTCCGAGGCGCCACACCCGGCCCCGGACCAAGGACCGTCCCTCGTACGACGACGCCGCCGAAGGCTTCGTCTTCACCCGCGACCGTGGGCGCTACGCCTGCTGGGTCGAGGAGCCGGACGGCGGGCGGGAGGTGACCGCGATGAAGGCCCGTCAGCTCGGCCGCACCGGAGTGATCGTGGGCGACCGGGTCAAACTCGACGGCAACGCCACTGGCGACGAGGGCTCGCTGGCCCGGATCGTCGAGGTTCTCCCCCGCACGACGCTGCTCCGCCGTTCCGCCGATGACGACGACCCGGTCGAGCGCCCGCTGGTCGCGAACGCCGACCAGCTCGTGATCGTCGTCGCGGTCGCCAACCCGGAGCCCCGAACCGGACTCATCGACCGCTTCCTGGTCGCGGCGTACGACGCCGGCATGCGGCCGCTGCTCTGCCTCACGAAGACCGACCTTGCCGACCCGGACCCGCTGCTCTCGATCTACCGCCCGCTCGGCGTCGAGTCGGTCGCCACACAGCAGGGCGGCGACCTGACCGAACTCCAGGAGCAGCTCGACGACCGGACGAGCGTGTTGGTCGGCCACTCGGGCGTCGGCAAGTCCACGCTGGTCAACGGCATCATCCCCGGTGCCGCCCGGGCGGTCGGGATCGTCAACGAGGTCACCGGCCGCGGGCGCCATACGTCGACGAACACCGTCGTACTGCGGCTCCCGGACGGCGGCTGGCTGATCGACACCCCGGGCATCCGCTCGTTCGGCCTCGCGCACGTGGATCCCGACAAGTTGATCGGCGCCTTCCCGGACCTCGCAGAGATCGCGGCGGACTGCCCCCGCGGTTGCACGCACGCCGCCGACGCGCCCGACTGCGCGCTGGACGAGGCCGTCGAGGCCGGCCGCGCCGACGCCGAACGGGTCGCGTCCTTCCGCCGCCTGGTCGCCAGCCGCGGAACCAGCAGTTAGCTACTTGGGGAGCTGCCCTTCCCACACTGCCTTTGCGCCGGCGTCTCCGGTGCGGATCGTCTGCCAGATGACCAGTACGCCGATCACGACGACGGCGGCCTGCGTCAGCAACTCGAGCGGCCGGCTCTTCGTTGCCTTGTCACCCTTGATGCCGCCCAGCAGCAGGAAGGCGGCGACGGCAACGATCGCGAAGATCAGGGTGTACCAGAACAGCAGGTCGCCGCGCTTCTCGTGCAGTTCGACGGCCTTCTGCAGCGTCGGCACCGCCTTGACGAACGCCTCGCCGCTCTCCTTCGCGACGAACGCGCAGACCACCGTCCCGACGCCGAGGATCAGCGCCGGCCAGCGCAGCAGCCGGCGCCACCGCGGCACCAGCGCGAACACGATGCCGGTGAGCGCGGCCACCGGGAGCAGCACCACGGTCAGGTGGATGACCAGCACGTGCAGCGGCAGGTCCCCGAAACGCTCGAACATTGACGCCTCCCGGCGGTCGCACGACGTGATCAGACACTAATGGCACGTTCGATGACTGCGTTTGGTTCAATCCACACCGCAATCGATCCGCAACTGATCCCGGACACCCGGTCCGCTCGGGAGCGGTTCAGGCTAGCCTTCCGGCATGCCTTCGCACACGGATGACCTGCGGCTCGCCCACATCCTGGCCGATGACGCGGACTCGACCACGATGGACCGCTACAAGGCGCTCGACCTGCACGTCGCGACGAAGCCGGACCTGACCCCGGTGAGCGAGTCCGACAAGAAGGTCGAGGACGTGATGCGCAAGACGCTCTCCCGGGCCCGTCCGCGGGACGCGTTCGTGGGCGAGGAGGACGGCACCAGCGGCTGGGGCGTACGCCGCTGGGTGGTCGACCCGATCGACGGCACCAAGAACTACATCCGCGGCGTCCCGGTCTGGGCCACGCTGATCAGCCTGATGATCGAGGACCAGGTCGTCGTCGGCGTGGTCTCCGCCCCCGCACTCGGGAAGCGCTGGTGGGCGTCGTACGGCGACGGCGCCTGGACCGGCCGCGCGCTGCACTCGTCGCAGCCGTGCCGGGTCAGCGACGTGAGCAAGATCGAGGACGCGTCGCTGTCGTACGCCTCGCTCAAGGGCTGGGAGAAGCTCGGCAAGAAGAACCAGTGGGCGGACCTGATGGACTCGGTCTGGCGGACCCGCGCGTACGGCGACTTCTGGTCGTACATGCTGGTCGCGGAAGGCGCCGTCGACATCGCCGCCGAGCCCGAACTCAACCTCTACGACATGGCCGCGCTCGCGATCATCGTCGACGAAGCCGGCGGCAAGTTCACCTCCGTCGAAGGCGCCCCCGGCCCCAACGGCCCGAACGCCGTCGCCACCAACGGCCGCCTCCACGACGAAGTCCTCAAACGCCTCGAGTAACCTCCCGCCGACTGCACACCCACCTCGCGGAAAACCACCACCGGGGAAGGCCACCGCTCCAGCAGTACGTCGTACAGCCCGAGGATCTCGGCCCAGTCGGTGTCCTCCCACCTCGCCGCCTCCGCATGCACAGCAGCAATCGCAGCCATCAACACCAACAGGCCTGGTGGTTCTTGTGGTTCTTGTTGTTCTACTCAATCACCGACGGGTCCGCGGCCGCCCACTTCGCCTCGTCGTCGTCCGGAATCGACAACCCCCGCGGGGAAGTTTCGCGACCACGTATGGTGGCCGGTATGCCCTTGACGTACCCCATCGCGGAGCAGACGCTCGACAACGGCCTCCGGGTCGTCGTGAGCTCGGATCGCGCCGTCCCGATCGTCGCCGTCAACCTCTGGTACGACGTCGGGTCGCGCCACGAACCACCGGGGCTGACCGGGTTCGCGCACCTCTTCGAGCACTTGATGTTCCAGGGGTCGCGCAACGTCGCCTCCGGTCAGCACTTCAGCCTGCTGGAGACCGCCGGCGCCAGCCTGAACGCGAGCACCTTCTTCGATCGCACCAACTACTTCGAGTCCCTGCCCAGCGGCGGTCTCGACCTCGCGCTCTGGCTCGAGGCGGACCGGATGGGCTACCTGCTCGACGCGGTCAACCAGGAGAACCTGGACAACCAGCGTGACGTGGTCAAGGAAGAGAAGCGGCAGAGCTACGACAACCGTCCGTACGGCGACTCGTACGAGCGGCTCGTGGCCCTCGCGTTCCCCGAGGGCCACCCGTACGCGCATATGACGATCGGTTCGATGGCCGACCTGGACGCCGCCTCGGTGGAGGACGTCCACGCCTTCTTCCGGAAGTACTACGGGCCGAACAACGCCGTCCTGACGATCGTCGGCGACGTGTCCGAAGAGGATGCGTTCGACGCCGCCAAGCGGTACTTCGGCCACCTGCCCGCGATCCCCACGCCGCCGCCGGCGCCGGACGGGACGATCGGCCCGATGACCGGCGTACAGCGTGACGACGTGGAGTCCGACGTACCGTCCGACCTGATCACGATGATGTTCCGGCTGCCGGTCGACGGCACGCCCGAACTGGACGCGGCCGGGCTCGCGCTCGACATCCTCGCCGCGGGGCAGAGCGGCCGGCTGAACCGGCGGCTGGTCCGCGACGAGCAGATCGCGCAGTCGGTGTCCGGTGGCGCGCTGCCGCTGATCGGCGGGGTGTCGTTCGGGACGCTGACCGGGATCGCGTCGGACGGTGTCGACCTGCAGAAGGTCGAGGACGCGCTGCTCGAGGAGATCGAGAAGCTGGCCGCGGACGGTGTCACCTCGGAAGAGCTGGCCACGGTGCAGGCGCAGGCCGAGCGGGACTGGCTCGAGCAGCTGGCATCGTGTGCGGGCCGCGCGGACGAGATCTCGCACTACGCGTTGCTGTTCGGCGATGCGAACCGGATCAACACACGCATCGACCAGGTGCAGGCGGTGACCGTCGAGCAGGTGCAGGCGGCGGCGCAGAAGTGGGTCCGCGCCGAGGGGCGTGTGCAGGTCACGTACCGCCGTACCGAATCGTCTTCAGGGGAGCAAGAGTGAGCCAGGTTCTGACCACCCCGCCGGCCGTCGGCGCGCCGCGTCCGTGGAGGTTCCCGGAGGCGGTGACCACGCAGACCAGCGTCGGCGCACCGGTGCACGTCTTCGACCGTCCGGGGCAGTACGTCGCCACCGTCCGGGTCACGATCGGGATGCCGCTGATCGCCGAACCGCGCGACCTCGAAGGCGTCGCGACGATCATGTCGCGGACGCTCGACGAGGGCACTGAACTGCATTCGGCCAACGAGTTCGCCGCCGCGCTGGAACGGCATGGAGCGGCGTACGGCGTCGATGTCAGCTCGGATGCGCTGCACGTGGAGATCTCGGTGCCGGTGTCGCATCTCGCGCCGGCGGTCGAGCTGCTGGCCGAGGCGATCACGCGGCCCGCGTTCAACCAGGCCGATGTCGGGCGGCACGTGACGATCCGGCTCGGTGAGATCAACCAGGAGCGGGCCAATGCGGGCTACCGGGCGCGAGAGGCGTTCGCGGCGCACCTGTTCGACGCGTCGACGCGGCGCTCCCGGCCGACCGCTGGCCGGCCGGACACGATCCGTCCGCTGACGAACGTCGAGGTGGCGAACTTCTACCGGAACAACATCGGCCCGGAGCGGGCGGAGATCCTGTTCGCCGGCGACGCGACCGGTGTGGACGTCGCCGGCATCATCGACGCGGCCTTCAGCAACTGGACGTCGTCGGCCGGTACGGCGCTGGAGACGCCGGAGCCGATCTACCTGCCGGGCAACCGGGTCGTGCTCGTCGATCGGCCGGGCTCGGTGCAGAGCCAGCTGCTGATCGGGTGCGCCGGTCCGGACCGGCGGGACCCGGCGTGGGGTGCGGCCGCGGTCGCGAACCACGTGGTCGGCGGGACCATCACCTCCCGCGTCGACACTGTGCTGCGCGAGGAGAAGGGCTACACGTACGGGACGCGGACCAGCTTCGCGGCTCCCCGCAAGGGCGGGACCTTCAGCCTCGGCGGCGCCGTACGGACCGAGGTCACCGGCGCCGCGATCGGTGACGCGCTGCGGATCCTGCGGGAGGCCCGCGACGGGCTCACCGAGCAGGAGGTGCAGGAGGCGAAGGACAGCCTGATCCGCACCGCGCCGCTGCGCTACGAGCAGGCCGACTCCGTGGCCCAGCAGGTCGGCAGCAACATCGCGAACGGCGTACCGGTCGACTTCGCCGACACGTACCTGACCAACATCGCTGCCACCACGGCCGCCGAGGCGACCGACGCTTACCGCCGGTACGTCGACACCGACGGACTGCTCGTGGTCGTGGTCGGGGAAGCCAAGGACGTCCGTCCGCAGCTCGAGACCCTCGACCTAGGCGACCTGATCGAGCTCAGCTGAACCGGGAACCGCTGCCCCAGCACGGTGGGGCAGCGGATCCGCCCGGTCAGCTGCTGATGTAGTTGGAGAGTTGTTCGGTCTCGAACTCGAGTTCACCGATCCGGGACTTGACCACGTCGCCGATGCTGACCAGGCCGGAAAGGTTGCCGTCGACAACGACCGGGACGTGCCGGATCCGGCGGTCGGTCATCAGCCGCATCAGGTTGTCGATCAGGTCGTCCGGCGTACAGGTGTGTACCTCCGACGTCATGATCGCGCTGACCCGGACCTCGCCCGCGTCCGGCGTACCGTTCCAGAGCCGGACGATGTCGCGCTCGGAGACGATGCCGTCCACCGACGCTCCGTCCGCGCTGACCACGACCGCACCGATGTTGCGTTCGGCCAGCAGCGCGAGCAGTTCGGTGACAGTGGCTTCTGGGGAGATGGTGACGACCTGGTTGCCCTTACCGCGCAGTACGTCATTGATCTTCACGGAGCCTCCTGCAAGTTCGAGGACCAATACCCCAAGGTACCGGCATTCCCCCGGTCACCCCCAGTGACAACGACGGACAACCGTCCACCCCGCGACCGTACGCCGGCGGCGTTTAGCTGTTTGAACGCTCAAGTTGGGGCTCGGGGGTGGTGATGCGGCCCATCGCTACTTAGGGTGATCGCAGAGCGTGTGCGCGGAGGGGTGCACACGGTCGGATCGGAGGGTACCGATCGTGGGGGCGGTGAAGAGGGGGGATCGCCCGCACGGTCGGCACTCTCAGCGGTCGTCTAGCGTTCGTCGCGGAGCAGGTCGATAGCAGCCTGGCGGTCCTTGACCCGGAGTTTGCGCAGTACGGACGAGATGTGGACGCGGACCGTCGTCGGTGCGAGGAACAAACGTTTGGCGACCTCCTCGGTCGTCAGGCCTTCGCCGAGCAGGCCCATCACCTCCCACTCGCGGGACGTCAGCAGCGCCGCCTTCGTCCGCCGTACCGTCCGCCGGCGCCCCGGTTCCCGGAACTCGTCGAGGATGCGCGCGACCAGCGACCGCGGGATCGCCGCCTCCCCCGACAGCACGCCGCGCAACGCCGCCGGCAACCGGACGGGATCGGTGTCCTTCAGCAGATAGCCGGAGGCGCCCGCGCGGAGCGAGTCGAACAGGTCGTTGTCGTCGCGGGACACGGTGAGCATCACGATCGCGATCTCCGGCAGCAGCCGAGAGACCTCCGCGGCGGCCCGGATGCCGCCGCCTGGCATGTGGATGTCGAGCAGTACGACGTCCGGCCGGTGCTCCTCGGCGAACCGGACGGCCTGCGACCCGTTGCCCGCCTCGGCGCAGACCTCGAACCCGCCCGCCTCCAGGGCCTGCCGGATGTGCGCCCGGAGCTGCGGGTGGTCGTCCGCGATCACCACCCGGCTCGGTTCCGCGTTCACCACCTGACCACCACCGTCGTCCCCTCGTCCGGCCGCGAGGTCAGGTCGAAGGTTCCGGGCAACGTCTCCGCACGCTCCCGCATGCTGATCAACCCGAACCCGGTCCGCGATCCCCCCGGGTCGAACCCGGCCCCGTTGTCGGAGATCCGCAGCCTGCTCCCCTCGCTGTCACGGCCCAACTCGACCCTGACCCGATCCACCTTGCCATGCCGGACCGCGTTCAGGACGGCTTCCCGGGCGATTCGGACCAGGGAGTGCCGCTGCTCCCGGTCGACCACGATCGATTCGTCGAGTTCGAGATCCAGCGTCACGCCGTACCGCTGGGCCAGCTGCTCGATCGCCCGGTGCAGCACGAGACCGAGTGGCTCGTCGTCCGACCGCCCGAGGGCCTCCAGCATCTGGCGCGCCTCGTCCTGCGCGCGGTCGCTGGCGCTGAGGATCCGCTCGACGCGTTGGCGATCGGCGTCCGTGAAGGCCGAGATCTCGGAGCGGATGTAGCCGAGCTCCTGCAGTACGCCGTCGTGCATCTCGCGAGCGAGCCGCCGCCGGTCCTCGACCACCGCGGCCTCCGCCTGCAACGCCCAGTGCCGGCTGATCTCGCGGCCCGCGGCGACGAGCAGCAGGAGGTACGACGCGGTGCGCAAGACGCTGCCGGAGTACAGCCAGTTCTCGCGCGACGGTGGAAAGACCAGGTAGTTCAGCCGCGCGAACGCACCCACCGCGCAGGCGGGACCGAGCCAACGCAGCAGTACGTCGTCCCGGCTGCGGGCCTGCATCGTGAACCCGACCGCGGCCACCACGAAGCAGGTGAGCGTCACGAGCTGCGGGACCAGGGGCGCGCTCGTCTCGGAGAAGTCCGGCAGCGAATCCCTCCGCCAGTACAGGACCGCGCTGATCAGGAGCATCACTGCGACGACCGGCGCCAACGCCCAATGCTGCCAGCCGTGCCGACGCGTCTGCCGGTACGGGACGAGGGCCGCTGCGGCGATCAGCAGCGTCCCGACGATCCGCAGCCCCGGCGGAAGCCAGTTGCCGAACGCGCCGACCGGCTCGTTCTTGGCGAGCGTGATGCTCAGCAGCGCGTTCGCCGTACCGAGAACCACGAATCCCTGCAGCAGCAGAAGATCCTGCCAGGTGTTGGTACGCCGGAATCGTCCGTAGACCAGGTACGCGAGCAGCAGCGCGACGCACCCGTTCACGGTCTCGAGCACGAGGTAAGCCGCCGCGCTCTGGTACCCGAACTCGCGCTCCCACCGCCCCACCGCGGCAGCCGCCGCAGCCATCCCCGCAACAAGCAGCGCGAGGGTCACACTCCCCCGCGCCGCCCAAAAACCACTCAGACGCCCCCTCACAACTACAGACCGTACGCCCCGACCACCCACCGGACCGCGCCGTTCCGCAAAACAATCGTCCCCGACTTGGATAGGATCGCGAAGTTTGGGAGAGGGGTGGCGGGGTGGGGTTTCGGCAGGATCTGGCCGTATTGCGGCACCGGGACGTCCGGATCTTCATCTCGGCGCGGTTCATCTCGATCCTCGGATCGGCGATCGCGCCGGTGGCGTTGGTGTTCGCCGTACTGGACGTGTCGCATTCCGCCAGTGCCGTCGGGACGGTGCTGGCCGCGCGAAGCATCCCGAACATCGTGTTCCTGCTGATCGGCGGCGTGATCGCCGATCGCCTGCCCCGGCATCTGGTCCTGGTCGTCGCCAACACGATCAGCGGACTCACTCAGGGACTGGCCGCGGCGCTCGTCCTCAGCGGGCACGCGACGATCTGGCAGCTCGCGGCGATCGAAGCGGTGAACGGGGTGGCGGCCGCGTTCGTGATGCCCGCGATGACCGGGATCCTGCCGTCGATCGTGGACCGGGCCGAGCTCCCCCAGGCCAACGCGATCGCCGGGTTCGCGCGCTCGTCGGCGATGATCGGCGGCGGCGCGGTCGCCGGTGTGATCGTCGGACTGACCGGTCCGGGGATCGGGCTCGCGGTGGACGGCGTGACGTTCCTGATCGGTGCGCTGTTGCTGTTCCGCCTGACGATCCCGCGGATCGAGCGGGCGGCGAGCTCGGTGCTGACCGACCTGCGCGAGGGCTGGAAGGAGTTCGCGTCCCGGCAGTGGGTCTGGGTGATCGTGCTCGCGTTCGCGCTGCTCAACCTGATCTACACGGCCTGCTACCAGGTCCTCGGCCCGGTGATCGCGGACCGCACCTTCGGCCGGGCCGGTTGGGGTCTGGTCAGTGCCTGCTTCGGCGCCGGACTGATCGTCGGAGGCCTCGTCATGCTCCGCCTCAAACCGCGCCGCCCGCTCCGCGCCGGGATGCTCGGCATGCTCCTCACGGTCCCGGTCATGCTGTGCCTGGCGCTGCTGCCCCAGCTCTGGGCGATGGCGATCGCGGCGTTCATCCTCGGGGTCGGCTTCGACATCTTCGGGATCGGCTGGGAGACCGCACTCGGCCAGCACGTCCCCATCGACAAGCTGTCGCGAGTGTCGTCGTACGACATGCTCGGCTCGTTCATCGCCGGCCCCGTCGGCCAACTCACCGTCGGGTACGTCGCCGTGGCGATCAGCGCAAAAGCCGTCGAACTGTACGGCGCCGCCCTGTTCGTCCTCATCACCCTCATCACGCTCGTAGTCCCGTCCGTGTGGAACCTGCGTAGGGTGGACGTGTGAGCTCAATTGTTCCGGGACCTCAGAAGAAGATCGGCGAGGAGATCGACGCGGCGCGCTCCGGCGCCAAGCCGCTCGACCCCAGCGCGCTCAACGCGTCGGCGCCCCGTCAGGAACAGCTGACCGGTCTCGAGGACTGGCCGGAATCGCTGCGCGCGGCCATCGAGGCAGAGCACGCACGCGTCGCCGCACTCGACTCGAACCGCCGCAGGACGGCTGACAAGGCCGTATCCGAGCTGGTCCGCTGCCTCGACACACTCCTGGACGAGATCGCTGACCGCCTCCAGTCCGACAAGCCCCGCCTGTTCGGCAAATCAACTCCTGCCACCGAGCCGTCGGAGGAAGTCGCGGAACTCCTGGGCATCCCGTCCGACGAACTCGACCAGCCATCAGGCCGCGGCGAACACCGTACGGCGGCACGCACCATCAAACAGCTCCGCGGCCAACTGAAGGACCTGGAAGCCACGCCCGACCACTCCCGCCTGACCCGCCTGGCGACCTTCATCATCCGCCTGGCCGTAGTAGTCGACGCCGCCCCGGAATCCGCCGCCGCGTTGGCCCCGCTAGCCCTCTCCCGCTACACCCAAGGCGTCCCCGACTTCCAATGGGAGTCAACCTTCCCCGAAAAACTAACCTCCTGGCAGCAAACCCGCACCACCCTCACCACCAACTGACCCACCCCAGCCCACCCGGCACGGTCTGCGCACGCCGGCGGAGCCGGGTAACAGAGCAGCCGCCGCGAAGTGGTGTCGTTTCGCGGCGGCTGTTGTTGTGGTTCAGCCCTTGATGGCGCCGCCTAGGGCGAAGGCGCCGCCTAGTTTGCGGCTGAGGAGGAGGTAGAGGAGGAGTACGGGGGTGGTGTAGATGAGGGAGTACGCCGCCAGTTGCCCGTAGTTCGGTTCGCCGTACTGGCCGAAGAACGTGAAGATGCTGACCGACGCCGGCAACCGCTCCGGAGACAGCAGCAGCATGAACGGGACGAAGAAGTTCCCCCACATGCCGATGAAGGTGAAGATCAGCACGACCGCGATCCCTGGCCACATCAACGGCAGCACGATCGCCCGCAGCGCGCGCATGTTCCCGGCGCCGTCGACCCAGGCCGCTTCCTCGAGTGAGATCGGTACGCCGTCCATGAACGTCTTCGTCAGCCAGATCGCGAACGGCAACGCACTCGTCGCCATGAACATGATCGTGCCGCCGAGCGTGTCGACCAGGTTCAGCTGCACGAACAACCCGTAGACGGGCACCATGACCGCGGTGATCGGCAGCCCGGTGCAGAACAGCACGGTGAGCAGGAACGGCCGGTTGAACCGCGTCCGGAACCGCGACAACGGGTACGCCGCCAGCACCGCGCAGACCATCGTCAGCAACGCGGCCCCACCGCACAGGATGATGCCGTTCAGCACCGGCCGGTACGTCGTGTCGGTGTTCAGCACCGCCTTGAAGTTCCCGAGCGTCGGATGTGTCGGGAACTCGACCCGCAGCCCCGCGGTCCGGTTGATCGACGCGAACAGCACCCACAGCAGCGGAAGCACGAACAGTACGCCGATGGCCAGCAGGATCAGGTTCGATGCCAGCTTGCTCATCTTGTCGCGGGCGATCATGGGGCCTCCCGGTCTGGACTGAGGAGCGCAGGGAGCGAAGCGACCGGAGCGACGAGGGAAGACCGGGAGCAACAGCCCCATGATCTGCCGCGACGAAGTCGCGCCATGTGCACTGTCACGCTGCCTCCGAGTTCAGTCCACGCAGGTAGATCAGCGAGAACACCGCGCCGATCGCCAGCATCACCAGGGCGATCGCGGTGCCGTAGCCGATCTGGGAGAAGCTGAACGCCTGCTCGTACATGTACAGCGGCAACGTCTGGCTCTTGGTCCCCGGGCCGCCGCGGGTCATCGCGAAGATCAGGCCGAACACGCTCAGCGTCTGCAGCGTGATCAGCATCAGGTTGGTCATGATCGCGCGGGTGATCATCGGCAGCGTCACGAACGCGAGCCGCCGCCAGCCGCCCGCGCCGTCCATCTCGGCGGATTCCTCGATCTCCTTGGGAATCTCGCTCAGGGCGGCCGAGTACACCAGCATCGAGAACGCCGTACCGCGCCAGATGTTGGCCAGCGAGACCGCGATGATCGGTGCCGCGTACAACCAGTCCTGACCGGGCAGGCCGACCGCGTGCAGCATCACGTTCAGGGTGCCGTCGTCGTTGAAGAACGCGCTCAGCAGGTACGCCGCGACCACCTCGGGCAGCACCCACGCGCCGATCACCGCCGTACCGACGAAGTTCCGGACGAGCTTCGTGGACTTCCGCATCAGCAGCGCGAGGCCGAGGCCGAGCGTGTTCTGCCCGATGATCGCGGAGATCAGCGTGAACACCAGCGTCAGCCAGATCGCGTTCGTGAACGCGCCGCTGCCGAACGCCTTGCGGAAGTTGTCCACGCCGACGAACTTCACGTTCGCGGCGCCGGTTCCGGTCAGCGCCATGTTGGTGAACGCGGCGTACACGCAGTAGAGGATCGGGCCGGCCAGGAAGACCAGCATGAGTCCGATGGCCGGCGACAGCGGCAGCATCCGGATCAGGTTGGCGGCCCGCGGCTTCCCGCTCCGTCCGGACGTCTTGCCGGAGGGAGCGGGAGTGGAGGCCGTGGGGGCGACAGTCGTCGTCACAGGCAAGGTTCCTTCGTCGGTTCGGCTACTGGCCCGAAGTCGTCTTGTCCTTGCCGACGATGCCTTCGACCGCTTCGTCGTAGTTCTTGGCGGCCTTGTCCGGCGAGGACTGCCCGGTCATCACCGCCTCCATCGCGGTGATGATCTCGTTCGAGACCTTCGGGTACTCCGCGAACGCCGGGCGGTACACGGTCACCGACACCAGGTCGGTGAAGAATTTCGTGCTCTTCGACGAGTTCTTGTAGCCGGCGTCCTCGGCGACGTCCTTGCGGACCGCGATCTGCGCGCCGTCGGTCGCGTACTTGGTCGCGTTCTTCTGCGTCTGCAGGGTCTTGATCAGGTTCCAGGCCGCGTCCGGGTTCTTGGACTTGGCCGGGATCGCCCAGGTCCAGCCGCCGGAGAGGCTGACCTTGCCCTTGCCGCTGCCGTCCTGGGTCGGCATCGCGGTCTGGCCGAGCACCGTGCTCCACTGCGGCCACGGCTTCGCGCCGGTCTTCTGCCAGTTGCTGTAGATCCAGGAGCCGTCCAGGTCGATCGCCAGCTTGCTCTGCGGCAGCAGCTCGGTGCCGACCTTGCTGCCCATGTTCGGGTCGAGCGCCTGCTTCGGCGACGGCGCGAGGCCTTCGCCGTAGATGGTCTTGATGAAGTTCAGCGAGTCCTTGAAGCCCTGGCTGCCGACGACCCACTTCTGCTGGTCGTTGTTGTACAGCGTGTCCTTGGTGCCGTACAGCAGCATCTCGAAGCCCTGCATCGCGGACGCCTCACCCATCGGCTTGCCCGAGTACACGTTCATCGGGATGACGCCGGGGAGCTTCTGCTTGATCGTCCGGGCCGCGCTGAGCACGTCGTCCCAGGTCTTCGGCTGCCAGTCCTCGGGCAGGCCGGCCTTCGCGAACAGCTGCTTGTTGTACCAGAGCGCGCGGGTGTCGGTGCCGTCCGGGACGCCGTACGTCTTGCCGTCGAGCGCCTTCGCCGCGCCCTTGGCGGTCTCCTCGAACTGACTCCACTGGTCCCACTTGCTGATGTAGTCGTCGAGCGGCTTCAGGTACCCCGCGGTGATGTCGGAGTTGATCAGGAAGGTGTCCTCGTAGACCACGTCCGGTGCGGTGTTCGGCGACCGCATCATCAGCTGCAGCTTGGTGTAGTAGTCGTTCTCCGAGGCAACGATCGGAAGGATCTCGACCGTCGAGCCGGGGTTCGCCGCCTCGTACTCGGTCTTCACGCCGGCGAGGAAGTTCTTCATCACCGTGCCCGGACCCCACTGCTGGTACGCGATCTTGATGTTCGCCGGACCGGAGCTCTGCGAGCTGCCGGCATCCGGCTGCTTGGTCGTCGACCCCTGGCTGCAGGCCGTCACCGCGAGCAGCAGCGCGCTCGCCACAGCCGCCACTTTGAAACGTTTCCTAGACATCATTCACGTCCACCTTCGGGCAATCGTTGTCATCCCGGTACCACGGCCCAAACCCTGCGGGCTTTCCCGCGACCGTAGGAGCCTGCATCGGCCGAAGTCAATGCTTGACAGACAACGTTGTCGAGGCAGGAGCTGGTAACGCGGTGACCGGAACGTAACGATCCGATCACCGCGTTGTCATACCCCCACTTTGTCAGGCCGCGACTGCGGACGCCTCATGCCGAGCCGGTACGGCGCGTCCTCGCGAGCGCAGCGCGCCGAGCCCGCAGAGCGCCACTCCGGCGAGTAACCAGCACGCCAGTACGACGAGTGGCCGGGCAGCGCCTGCGCCGTCGAAGAAGCTCACCGAGCGCAACGCCGTACCGGCTGCTCCGGGCGGCAGGAGCTGCCCCAGCGTGCCCCATCCGTTCGGCAGCATCTCGGGCGCGCTCGTCATCCCGGAGAGCGGGTTGCCGAGCAGCATCATCACGGCGCCGCCGAGCGCGAGTCCCGCCGTACCGAGCAGCCACTCGAGTCCGAGCAGCGTGAGACTGATCGCCGCGATCGACATCGCGATCACACCCGCGTTGCCGAGGTAGCTGCCCTCGAACGAGCCGAGCCAGTACTGCAGTACGGCGGCCAGCGCGAGACCGCCGGTGATCGCGAACGTGACCGCGCCGATCATCCGCTGCGCACCGGACCGCACCAACTGAGTCAGCGCGGCGGCGGCGATGATCCCGCCGAGAACCAGCGGCAACGCGCCGGCGGCGAGACCCGCACCGCGCGGATCGTCCTTCGGCAGCGGCACGATGTCGGTCACCTTCGCCGGGTTCTCCGGGGACATCCGGGCCGACAGCTGCGTCAGAACCTGCGCGATGGCCGGACCGCCCGCGGACGCGGTCAGTACTTCGGGCTGCGCCGCGTCCAGCACGATCGCGCCGTACGCGTCCCGGTCCTCGATCCGCTGCACGGCCGCCTGCCGATCCGGTACGGCGGTGATCTCGAAGCCACCGGGCATCGCCTGCTCGAGCCCGGCCTCGATCTGCGCGACCGCCGGGGCCGGGCCGGACACCGCGAGCGGGACGTTCCGCGGTTCGGAGCGCGCGGACGGCCACGCGAAGGCGATCAGGAACACCGTGAGGACCGCGGTCAGCAGCGTGATGACGGCGATCAGGGGCGGCCGGCGACGTTCGGCCGCGTGCGCCTCAGTGGTCATGGTCAGTACTCCCTCAGGCAATAAAACCGAATGATCGTTCTTTATGTATCCGAGCCTGGCAACGGCTCGGCGACTTGTCAAGAACGGATATTCGTTTTATGTTGCGAGCGTGCCCAAGGTCACCGAGGAACACCGCCTGGCGCGTCGCGCGCAGATCGTCGCGGCGGCCCGCACCTGCGTCATCGGGGAGGGCTTCCACAAGACGACGATGGCGGACGTGATCCGCGAGTCCGGGCTGTCCGCGGGCGCCGTCTACGGGTACTTCAAGAGCAAGGAAGAGATCGTCGCCGCGATCGCCGACGACGCGCTCAGCACCGTCGACGAGGTCTTCCAGAACATCCTCGCCACCGAAGAGCCACTGACGCCCCTGCGGGCTCTGGAGACAGCGCTCGATCACGTGGTCGAGGTGGCCGGACGCCCCGGCGGCGACGTCACCCGGGTCGGCGTCCAGGCCTGGGCCGAGGCGTTGCACAACCCGGCGATCCTGACCACCGCCTGCGGCAAGTACACCCAACTGCGGGACCGGTTCGAGGAAGTCGCCCGCCGTGCCCAGGCCGACGGCACGATCGATGCCGACGCCGATCCCCGCCACGTCGCCCAGGTGCTGTTCGGTCTGATCCCAGGCTTCGTCCTGCAGCGGCTCATCATCGGTGACGTCACCCCCGCGACCTATACCGCCGGCCTCCGGGCGCTGCTCCGCCCCTGACCTGTGGTGGGGTTTCGTCCACCATCAGGGGCGGTTCAGCACCATGGGTCGGTACGCCGCTGATCCGTAGCGTCGGCGGCATGAGGAAACGGACGCAGGAAGCAGTCGACGGGACCGGGTACTCGGTCGTCCTGCAAGAGGTACGACGGGTCTACGGCCGTGGCGGGAACGCCGTCACCGCCCTGAACGGGATCTCGATGAAATTCGCCCCCGGCACCTTCACCGCGGTGATGGGTCCGTCCGGATCGGGCAAGAGCACCTTCCTGCACTGTGCGGCGGGACTCGACCGGCCGACGTCCGGCAGCGTCTCCATCGACGGCCAGGCGCTCGCCGGACTCAGCGAGCGCAGGCTGACCGAACTCCGGCGTGAGCGGATCGGCTTCGTGTTCCAGTCGTTCAACCTGCTGCCCGCATTGACCGTCTGGCAGAACGTCTGCCTGCCGCAGGAACTCGACGGGCGCCGCGTGAACAAGGCCGCCGTACGACAGGTGCTGGAGCGCGTCGGTCTCGCTGAGCGGTCCAAGCACCGCCCGGGCGAGCTGTCCGGCGGCCAGCAGCAGCGGGTCGCGATCGCCCGTGCGCTCGTCGCGCGGCCGGCCGTGATCTTCGCTGACGAGCCGACCGGCGCTCTCGACACCCAGACCGCCGCCGACGTCCTCGAACTCCTCCGCGAACCGGTGCGGACCCAGGGCCAGACGGTCGTCATGGTCACCCACGACCCGGTCGCCGCGTCGTACGCCGACCAGGTCGTCTTCCTCGCCGACGGCGCGCTCGCCGGCAGCCTGACCGACCCGACCGCCGAAGCGGTCGCCGACCGGATGACCCACCTCGGCGCGCGCTCGACCCTGCAGGCGGTGGCGGGATGATGCGTCTCGCCGTCCGCACCTTGCGCCATCGCAAGAGCGGATTCATCGCCACGTTCATCGCGGTCGCCTTCGGTACGGCGATCGTGATGGCCTGCGGCGGCCTGATGGAGACCGGCATCCGCTCCAACGTGGAGCCGGAACGCCTCGCCGGCACGTCGCTCGTTGTCACCGGCAAGCAATCCCACCACCGCCCCGGCGTCGAAGACCCCACTCCCCTCACGGAACGCGTTGGCGTCCCCGTAGAGCTCCTTGCCAAGATCCGTTCCACACAAGGCGTCGCGTCTGCCACTGGCGACTACACCTTCACCGCCATCGCTCCTTCAGTTGCTGAGGGCCACAACTGGTCCTCCGCCGCTCTCGCCCCCTATCACCTCAGTACTGGGAAAGCTCCGCGCTCCGGTCAGGTCGTGGTTTCGACCGGGAAAGTCGGCGATCAACTGACCCTCCTGATCAACGGCGAGCCGAAGAACTTCATCATCAGCGGAACCGCCCCACAGGCCGCCGGTCACGCCTTCTTCTCCGACCACGACGCCGCCCAACTCGTCCGCAACCCGGCCCGTTTCGCCGACGTCGGCGTACAAGTTGCCCCCGGCACCAACGTCGACGACGTGAAGGATCGGTTGGAAAAGCTGGACGGCAGCCTCACCGCCCGTGCGGGTGTCGACCGCGGACTCGCGGAACACCCCGACGCCGAATCACACCGTACGGCGTTGATCGCGATCGCCGGCTCGTTCGGCGGGATCGCGGCGATGACGATGATGTTCGTGGTCGCGTCCACGCTGGCGCTCGCCGCGCAGCACCGGGAGCGCGAGTTCGCGCTGCTCCGCGGGATCGGCACCACACCCGGTCAGGTACGGCGGATGATCCTCGGCGAGGCGCTCATGGTCTCACTGCCGGCCGTCGCCCTCGGGTGCCTGCCGGGGATCTTTCTCGGCCGGTTCCTCTTCGATCAGCTCAGTTCGCACGGCGTCGCCTCGCCGGTGATCGAGTTCTCGCAGGGGTGGATCCCGTTCGCGGCCGGCGCCGGCGCGGCGGTTCTCGCGGCCATCGGCGCGGGACTCATCGCGGCGCGGAAGTCGGCGAAGATCAAGCCCGTCGAGGCGCTGGTCGAGGCGTCGTTGCAGCGGAAGTGGTTCAGCTGGATCCGGTTGCTGTTCGGTCTCCTGTTCCTCGGCGGCGGTATGGCGTTGCTGATCGTCACCGCGACGGTGATGTCCGGACCGCTCGCCGCCTCGACCGCGGGTCCTTCCATCCTCTGCTGGGCGATCGGTGTCGCGGTACTCGGGCCCTTCTGGACCAAGGCGGTGCTGGGGATCTGGCGCTGGCCGGTCCAGGCCCTGACCCGGGTGAACGGCCGGCTCGCGATCCGCAACCTGTCGGCCCGCTCGGTGGCGCTGTCGGCCGCGGCGATGCCGGTGATGCTTGCCGTCGGCATTTCGACCGCCAACTTGTACATGCAGACCACGCAGGTGCACGCATCCTCGGAGGCGTTCACGCGGGATCTGCGTGCGGACGCCGTACTGGTGTCGGATGCCGGCCTCTCGCCGACGGTGCTCTCGCAGGTTCGAGCGGTGCCTGGCGTGGCGAGCGCTTCGGCGTTCGTGCGCAGCATGGGTGCGGTCGACGACCCTCGCAATGCTCCGTTCGACGAGGACGGTGCGCCGGTGATCGGCGTGGATGCGCAGGGCGCGAACGGTACGGCGCCGGTTCGGTTGACGAGCGGATCGCTGGCCGGTCTGACCGGGGCGACTGCCGCGGTACCGGAGTACATGGCGACGAAGACCGGTCGTGGTGTCGGCTCCTCCGTGACGATGACGCTGGGCGACGGGACCACGGTGAAGCTGCGCGTGGTCGCGACATTTGCGGCCGAGCGCGGGTACGAGACGATCATCCTGCCTGCGTCGCTGGTCGCGGCGCACACGACGGACGGGTTGACCAAGCAGATCTTGGTACGGTCCGCCCCGGGTGCCGACGTACCACCGGGCCTGGCGAAACTCGCTGCCGCCCACCCGGGTGTCCAGGTCGCCGACCGCAGCACGCTGGTCGCGTCGAACGTCGAGGACCTGCAGACCCAGGCGTGGATCAACTACATGCTCGTCGGCATGCTGATCGCCTACACCGCGGTCTCGGTCGTCAACACCCTGGTGTCCACGACACTGCGCCGCCGCCGCGAGTTCGCTCTGCAACGGCTGACCGGCTCGACCCGCTTCCAGGTGCTCCGCATGCTGACCACCGAAAGCACCCTGGTCACCCTCACCGGCGTCACCCTCGGCACCGCAGTCGCCCTGGCCTGCCTCCTCCCCTTCTCCGCCAAGGTCTCCACCGACGCCCTCCCCACCGGCCCGATCTGGATCTACCTCGTCGTAGTAGGCGCGGCCGCCCTCCTAACCTTCGCCTCAACCCTCATCCCAGCAACCACAACCCTCCGCCACTCCCCCACCCAACCCAGCTACACCGACTGACTCTTGTGATGGGATGGGTGGATGAGGTGGTTGACCGAGAATTCTCCGGAGGCGGTCGCCGATGCACTGCGAGCGGTTGCTCCGGAGCTGACCGGACACAAGGTTGTCGTTCGGGAGACGCTGGACGAGGACGATCCAGTGTGGTGGGCCGCCAGCGCGATGGTCGGGGAGCAGTACGTCGCGAAGTTCGCGTGGTCGCAACCTGCCGCGCTGCGGGTTGCGCACGAGATCGGCGTACTGGCAGCACTGGCGAACGAACCTGAGGTTCCGTTCCTCCCCGAGGTCGTTGCCAGCAGCACCGATCCGGTGCTGCTGGTGACCAGACGCATTCCTGGTACGGCGTTGTGGGACATCGTCGACTCGATCGACCGGGATCACGCCGGCCGGCAGCTCGCCGTCTTTCTGGCCGCCCTGCACCAAGCCGTCGAGCGGGTCGACCACCTCGTCGGCGGCCTCCAACCCGTCCTGCTTCCCCCCGCGACCACGCAGACGATCCGCGCCGGCATCGGTCAGTGGATCCGGCCGGATCAGGTCGAGTCGGTGATGCGCTGGTGCGACTGGGCCGACGACGTACTCGCTTCGCCGGCGCCGACCGTGCTGGCACACGGCGACTTCCACGGTGGGAACCAAGTCTGGCAGGGCGATGAACTCCGCGTGGTGATCGACTTCGAAACAGTCGGCACAGCCGAGCCGGAGTACGACCTCCGCACCTTCCCGGGCACCGGGCCAGGCATCGAACTCCTCCAGGCGACCATGCACCACTACCAGCAGATCTCCGGCCGCACCCTGTCTCCCGCACGCGTCATGGCCTGGCATCTGCGCACCACGCTCGGCGACGCCCTCTGGCGGAGCGAAGCCGGCGTACCCCTCCCCGACCACCGAACCCCGACCGCCTGGGTCGACGACCTCACCACCCGCTTCAGCGCCCTGACCATCGACCCGGCCAGCTGAACGACGACACGTCAGGGTTATCGGGCAGGTGTGGGTTCGGGGACTGGTTGGAGGGCGATTGTGGTGGCTTGGACGATGCCGGCGTTGTCGCGGATCCAGCCGGACAGGACGACCTGCAGGTCCTCGAGGTCTCGCTCCTCCAGGATCACCCCGGGCACCGGGACGCTCGCGCCCAGCTCGGCGAGCACCGGGCGGATGTGCTGATCGGCGAGCAGTTTGTGGCTCGGCGCGGCCGACACCGTCACCGGGACGACCACGGAGCCTGCCAACGCGGACGGACGCAGTACGTCGAGGAAGCTCTTCAGCAGACCGGTGTAGCTGCCCTTGTAGACCGGAGTCGCGACGACGATCACCGAGGCCGACGACACCAGATCGACCGCGCTCTCCAGCGCCGCCTGCGCCTCGGCACCGGCCTGCTCGCCCTGGAAGATGGCCGGGGCGATCGTCACCAGATCGATCAGCTCGTCGATCCGGTACGGCGTACCGAGCTCGGAGGCGAGCAGCTCCGCGACGGACGCCGCCGCGGCTGCTGTCCGCGACCCGGCCCGCGGATTGCCCACCAGCGTGACCACCGACTGCGGCCAGACCGGCGGCTCTTGCGCACTCTGGGGCGCGACCTGCGACTCGAACGCGACTGACGGCATCTGACCCATCTCCTGAATCTCGGCGGCAACTACCTCGAGCGTAGTCAAAGTCGAGCCGCTTACTCGACTTTCTCAGAATCCGAACGCCGGGCCCGGATCTTCGCCACGACGAACCACCCGACGGCGCCCACAGCGGCGGCGATCACGAGCTTCTGGAACACCCCCACCGACGACTCCACCAGATGCCACTGCTCGCCGAGCTGGTAGCCGGCCAGGATCAGCAGCGAGTTCCAGACCAGGCTCCCGACGGCCGTCAGCGAGAGGAACAGCACGATCGGCATCCGCTCGACCCCGGCCGGCACCGAGATCAGGCTGCGTACCACCGGAACGAGCCGCCCGATCAGGACCGCCTTCGCACCGTGCCGGCCGAACCAGTCCTCGGCCTTGTCGACGTCGCGTAGCTTCACCAGCGGCAGCTTCTCGGCGAGCGCCCGCGTCCGGTCCCGCCCGAGCACAGCGCCCACGCCGTACAACATGAGCGCGCCCACGACCGACCCGAGCGTGGTGAACGCGATCGCGGCGACCAGCCCGAGATCACCGCGCGCCGCCGCGAACCCGGCCAGCGGCAGGATCACCTCACTCGGCAACGGCGGAAACAGGTTTTCCAACGCCACCGCAAGCCCCGCCCCCGCCGCTCCCAACCGCTCCATGAGGTCGATCGCCCACCCGGCCACCCCACCCGTCGGCTCCTGCACCGCGCCCGTCAGCACCTGATTCGTCATACCTACGAAGCTATTTCCGCGTTCAAGCCGACACACTCCAGCCACCCACCGACCCAACCTCCGGCAAACCACCGCCACACCCGGGGGCTAACCCCCGGACGTGGGCATAGCCGCCGGCGACTGGGAACTAGCTATTGCCTATTCCCGGTCCCCGGCGCTCGTTCGCAGTTCGGCATGGCGCGGCGGTGATCCGGAGGGTGTGCGAGCCTTTCTCCATGACTGTTGAGCATGCTCCGCGGGTCGTCACCTCCTCGGACCGTACGGAGCTCGGGCGCGCTGCGAGCGCCGCTGCTGCCGAGCGGCTCAGGAAGGCGATCGCGACGACCGGGCGGGCGCGCGTCATGCTCGCCGCCGCGCCGAGCCAGACAGCCACCCTGGCCGCGCTGGCCGTCGAGCCGGACCTCGACTGGAGCCGGGTCGAGTGCTTCCACATGGACGAGTACGTCGACCTGACGCCTGATGCACCGCAGTCGTTCCGCAACTGGCTGCACCGGAGCTTCCTCGACAAGGTGCCGCAGGCAACGTTCCACCCGCTCGCACCCGACGACGGCCCGGACGCCTACGCGGACCTGATGGGCGACGACCCGTTCGACCTCGTCCTGTTCGGCCTCGGCGTCAACGGCCACCTCGCGTTCAACGATCCGCCCGCCGACTTCAACGACCCGGAAGCCGCGAAGCGAGTCGCGCTCGACGAGACCAGCCGCCGGCAGCAGGTCGACGAGGGCAACTTCCCGGCGCTCACCGACGTACCGACGCACGCGATCACCGTGACCATCCCCCGCCTGCTGAACGCGCACGCGCTGATCGGCTCGGTCCCCGGATCAGTCAAACGCCAAGCCGTCCAGGACACCCTCACGCAACCGATCGGCCCCGATTACCCCGGTACGGCGCTGCGCACGCATCCCGACGTACAACTCTTCCTCGACACGGACTCGACCCCCTAGCCGACTCCGAGGTGCAAGCCACCGGACGCGTCCACGATCTGTCCGGTGATCCATCGCGCCGCGGGTGAGGCAAGGAACGCGACCACTTCGGCGACATCGTCGGCGCCGCCCAACCGTCCGAGCGCCGTCTGCGCGACGATCAGCTCCGTCAACCCGGGCGTCTCGAAGATCGCGCCGTTCGCTTGGGTCCGGGTCGCACCGGGAGCGACCGCGTTCACGGTGATGCCGCGCGCGCCCAACTCCTGCGCCAAGGTGCGAGTCATCGTCTCCAGCGCGCCCTTGGTCATCGCGAACGAGGTCTGCGCCGGGTTCGCCATCCGGGTCGCGACCGACGAGATCGACACGATCCGGCCGTCGTCGGACAGCACCGGCAGCAACCGCTGGATCAGGAAGTACGGCGCTCGCACGTTGACCGCCATCAACCGGTCGAACGCTGCCTCCGTATCCGCACCGATCGGACCCGCCGGCGCCGCCGCCGCGTTGTTGACGAGCACATCGAGCCGTCGCCCGGACAGCCCCGCAATCAACTGGTCGGCGACGAGCTCAGCATCCCCAGGCACCCCGAGCTCAGCCCCGATCACGAACCCGCGACCGCCGATCCGCTCGAGCGTCTCTTCCGCACCGACCTTGTCCTGGTGGTAATGCACGGCCACCTCGGCCCCCGCCGCGGCCAGCCGCTCCGCGATCGCCCGACCGATGCCCCGGGAAGCGCCCGTCACCAATGCGACCTTGCCATTCATGTTAGAAACTATCATGTTGTTAGTATCTACCACATGAACTTGAGAGACCGCCAGCGTGCCGACACCAGGCAACGCATCCAGCGACTGGCGCTCCGCCTGTTCACCGACCGCGGGTACGACGCGACCACGGTGAACGACGTCGCCGACGCGGCCGGTGTCTCGGCGATGACGGTCTACCGGAACTTCCCCACCAAGGAAGACCTGGTCCTGTACGACGACTTCGACCAACTGACCGCGACCACGATCACGGAACTCCCCGCAACGGGATCACTCACCGACCGCATCGGCCGTACCGTCCTGACCATCCTCGACCTGGCCGCCACGAACGAGCACGACCTGCTCCTTACGCGACTCCAGCTGATGATCTCGACCCCGGCACTCCAAGCCCGCCACCTGGACAGCCAGTACCGCCTCCAGGAGGCATTCGTCAGCGCGATCGATCCCGCGCTCGAGTACGGCGCCCGCGCCGCGGCAAGCGCCGTACTGGGCGTAACTCACACCGCCCTACTCCGCTGGGCCGCCAACAACGGCGAACCCAACCTGGCCGACCTGTTCCGCGAGGCGTTCACGGCAGCCTTCGGCCACACACCGTGATCGATCAGGTCAGCTCAGGCACCCTTAAATGGGCGATGGTGAGCTCGAACTCACCGACGTCCAGCATCTCGGCGCCGGCGTCCTTGGCGGTCGAGGCACGCATGGAGGCGGCAGCTTCACGGCTGCCGTCCAACGTCTCCTGGCTGTCGTAGGTGACCGACGAGACCGCCCGGCCGGAGGTCCGGTCGACCAGCAGGCTCGCACTACAGAAACCGGCCAGATCCTCGAGCCTCGGCAGTGAAGCGAGCTTGTAGACGTCGATCGCCCGGTCCAGGTTCGCGGGGTCGACCTTCACCCAGGTCGCCCGGACGCACGCGCCGGCCACCGAACGGTGGTCACGGTGCAGTACGGCGATCTCCCACTCCTGCACCATCGGGCTGCCGCCGAGCTCCGCTGCGATCTTGTCCCGGATCGGCTGCAGCGCTTCGTCCGTGGCCCGCATCGCCTCCTCCGACTGCCAGGCGCTGGTCGTGATGCAGCGGCCGGACTCACGGTCGACAAGCATGGACAGGCCGATACAGCCGTCCATCCCCGTCAGCATGGGCATCACCTCGTCGCGCACCTGCGCGACGCCGGCGTCGATCGACGCCGGGGCGGCATTGATCGTGGTGGAGCGCGCGTACACGATCCACCCCCTTTACCCTCAGGGCAGCGCCCCGCCGGCGCCGCCGGACACTCCTCACCCTCCTCCCGCAACAGATGGCTGGCAAGGCCCCTCAGTGGTTCTCGGCCAGATCGAAGACGTTGCCTTCGGGGTCGGCGAGGGTGATCCAGTGGGTGCCGTACTCGTTGTGCTCGTCGAGCCGCTTGGCACCCAGTCCGACCAGGCGGTCGACCTCGGCGGCCCAGTCGGTGGCGGCCAGGTCGACGTGCAGGCGGTTCTTACCGTTGCGCGGCTCCGGGACCTGGAGGAACATCAGCGTCGGCCCGTCCGCGGCCCGGTTCACGGTGGCGAAGAACTCGTTGGCCTCGGCATCGACCTCGGTCGACAGCACGCCGGCCCAGAAGGTGGCGAGTGCAGCAGCGTCGGCGCAGTCGAAGGCGATGCTCTCGAGGGTTACAGACATGGTTCAGCCTTTCAGCACAGGGATCCGCTGGATCGGCCAGCAGACCTCGGTTCGGTAGTCGGCCGGATCGGGGACGTCCCCCGGGCCGATGGGGTACAGCTCACGGATCGGTCCCGGCGCCACCTCGCAGTACTCCGCGACGTGGCTGCCGAGCGCGCCGTAGGTGCGGTCGAAGTCGGTCATCGGGCCGGCGTGCACGGCGATCGCGAAGTACCCGCCGGGCAGGTCGACGAGCTCGACGCCGTCAGCGGGCGGCTGGCCGGGCGCCACCGGAAGGAAGGTCACCACCTCACCCGCGTCGTCGGTGAAGAACTCGTCGCTGTACGTCGCGCCCGAGGTCGCCCGGATGTCACCTGCGACGGCGGCGAGCTTGCCGAAGGCGTACTCGCACCACGGCCCGATCTCGTCCCGCACGACATGCCCGGTCACGCCGTACGCACGGAACGCCGGGATGAACCGGTACTGCACGTCGAGGACCGGCCGGCCGGGCGTCAGCAGTTCACGCAAAGACGTGACGACGTCCCGGGTGTGGGCGAGCTCCTGTTCCATCCGCTCGAGATGAGCCCGCAGCGTCTCTTCCCGGGCCGGACCGTCCGACGCCTCGACCACCGCGCGGACGTCCGGCAGCGGCATCCGCAGCTCCCGCAGCCGCCGGATCAGCAGCGCCGTGTCGACCTGATCGGTCCCGTAGCGCCGGTAGCCCGACGAAGCGTCGATCGTGACCGGCGCGAGCAGGCCGATGTCGTGGTAGTGGTGCAGGGTCTTCACACTCAGATGCGTCAGGCGGGAGAACTCCCCCACCGTCACCGTCGCCGTCATGCGACAAGCTTCCACCCTCCGGTAGCCGGAGGGTCAAACCCCGGACGCCCAGGCCATCACAATCGTCGGCCCGCGACGGCCGCCCGTGGAGGCGAGCCGTCGCGGGCCGATTGTGATGGCCTGGCGATCCGCGTCTAGCCCCGGTACCGCCCAATCACCTTGGAGAAGTCCCAGGGGTTCTGGGAGACGCCGGAGCAGGTGTCGGCGCCGCCGCCCGTGCACGGACGGTCGCGGTTCACCGACCAGAACGTGAACCGGGCCAGGTGGTGCTCGGACGCGTAGGACAGCATCGACTCGAAGTCCGACAGGTTGACGCGCTCACCGGCCACGTCGGTGATGCCGTTCATCGACGAGATGCCGATCTTGCGGTACGCCGCGTCGTCGGTCAGCCCGTACGCCGCCTTGACCCGGTTCTTCAGCCCGTCGGCCGCCTGCCGGGTCAGCGTGCCCATGTTGGTCGACCCGCCGCCGAAGTCGAACGGCATGATCACCCAGCCGTCCAGGTTCAGCCCCGAGTTCGCACCCCGCTGGATCAGGTCCTGCCCGTTCCCGTCCGGACCCGATGTCGTGGTGCCGAACGTCAGGTACGTCGCGATTCCCGGGTTGTTCTGCTCGACGATCTTCAGCGCGTCGACGACCTTCTGCCGGACGGCCGGCTGCGAGAACTCCTGGTCCTCGATGTCGACGTCGATCGCCTTCAGCGACAGCGCGTTGATCACCTTCTGGTACGCCGCCGCGAGCTCGCTCGCCGTACCGCAGCTCTGCCCCAGCTTGTTGCCGGACCAGCCGCCGACCGAGACCACGACGTCGCCGCCGTTGGACCGGATCGTGTTGATCGCCTGCTGGTCGACCCCGCCGGTCAGCGGCCGGTTCCCGTCCCACTGCGGGTTGCAGTACCCGTTGGACAGGATGAACGCCATCGTGAACCACTTGACGCCGGCCGCGTTCATCACAGTCGCGGGATTCGGCGGCGAACCCCAGCCCTGATAGAGGTACGGCGCTGCGGCCATCGGCGCACCGCCCGCCGGAGGAGGCCCGTCGTCTGCGGCGGGCACGTTCCACTTCTGGTTCGCCGTACCGGTGCAGGTCCACAGCTGCAACGGCGTACTGTTCGCCGAGTTGTTGCCGGTGACATCGAGGCACTTGTTCGCCTGCGGGTTCACCAGGTCACGGCCGGACGTGTACGTCCACTGCTGCGCGGCTGACCCGTTGCACGTCCACAGCTGCACCTTCGCGCCGTTGGCCACGGAGCCCGCATTAACGTCGAGGCACTTACCCAGCGCGCGTACCGTCCCGTCACTCGACCGGGTCCACTGCTGTGCGCTCGTTCCGTTGCAGTCGTACAGCTGGACCGCCGTACCGTCCACACTGTTCGCGCCGGCTACATCCGCACACTTCCCGGCCAGACCGGTGATCGTCCCGGTCGCCGCCTGCGCGGGGCTGGCCGTCATCAACAAACCACCGCCGAGCACCAGCGCCGCGGCGGCCGCCGTCACCCGCCTCATGAGACGGTCCACTTCTGGTTCGCCGCGCCCGTGCAGGTCCAGGTCTGCAGCGGAGTCGCGTTGGCGGAGTTGTTGCCGGTGACGTCGAGACACTTGTTCGCCTGTGGATTCACCAGGTCTCTCCCACTCGTATAGGTCCATTGCTGGGCGGCACTGCCGTTGCACGAATAGATCTGCACCTTCGCGCCGTTGGCGACGGAGCCGGCGTTGATGTCGAGGCACTTGCCGAGGGCGCGGACCGTCCCGTCACCGGGGCGCGACCACTGCTGGGCCGTCGAACCGTTGCAGTCGTACAGCTGCACCGCCGTACCGTCTGCGGAGTTGGCACCGGCGACGTCCATGCACTTGCCGGCCAGCCCCGTGATCTGTCCGCCACCGCCTCCGCCGTCGCCGCTCTGCGAGCCGGACCAGGTGAACGTGGCCGACGTCTTGGTCGGCAGCGTGTAGACGAAGGACTGCGAGCCCCAGTTCACCCGCACGGACTGCGAGCTTCCCGTGGTGTTGTAGGCGATCAGGGCCTTGGACCCGTCCGGGTTCTTCCAGGCCACGTTCTTCACCGAGCTGTTCGCGGTCGAGTCGATCCGCAGCGCGCCCGGCTTCACGAACTTCGTCAGGTGGCCCATCGTGTAGTACTCGACGGTCTTGGTGACCTGACCGCGCTGGCTGTCGTTGCGGTGCACGGTGACGAGACCGGTGCAGACGTTGCAGCCGGCGCCGACGTACGGCAGGTGGTTCTCGTCCAGGGCGATGCCCCACTTGACCCACGACTTGTCCCAGTTGCGGGTGTAGTCGACCAGGTTGTTCATGTCCTCGGCCTGCTGGTTCGCGATCCACGTACCGCCGGAGTGCTCGGTCATGTACGCGTTCACATTCGGGTACTGGTTGTGCACCTGGGTCTGCAGGTTCACGTCGCCGCCGTACCCGTGCCAGGCGATACCGCCGAAGTTCGGGTGGTTGCGCAGCGCGGCGTCCGCGATCGGGACCGAACCGAGGTCGTTGTAGTTGCCCCAGTTGTAGTCGAGGATCAGCACCTTCGTGGTCAGCCCGGCGGCCTGCAGCGCGGGCATCAGGTTGTTCTTGGTGAACTCGAGCAGGCCGGAGCCGTTCCAGTTCATCGACGCGTACCCGGTCGAGTCCGAGCCGCAACAGGTCGGCTCGTTCTGCACTGAGATGTAGTCGATGTGGTTGCCCTGGGCCTCGTTCTGCTGCAGGTACTTGACGAAGTACTGCGCGTACGTCGGCGCGTACTCCCACTTCAGCCAGCCGCGGTGGACGAAGTCGTTGTTGTCCTTCATCCAGGCCGGTGCGCTCCACGGCGAACCCATGACCTTCAAGTTGGGGTTGAGCTGCCGGGCCTGCTTGGTGAGCGGTACGACGTCCGCGAGGTCGTGCTGGATGCTGAAGTCGTTCAGGTCGCAGCATGTGTCGTCGTACGAGTAGTTGAAGCGGGCCAGGTCGGAGGCGCCCATCGGGTTCCGGACGAAGGCCAGGCCGATCCCGTTCACCGGGTCGAACAGGTCCTTCATCACCTGGTCGCGGGTCGCGGCCGAGATCACGTTGCTGCTGTTCAGCAGCCACGCCGAACTGTCGGCGAACGACGCACCGCCGCCCTCGAAGGACTGGTACGTCGTGTTCTCGTTGACGGTGACGGTCTGGTTCGCCGAGCCGCCGGCCGGGCCGAAGTTCACCGGCGTCTGCTGCTGCAGACCGCGGGTCACGTTCTGGCCGGCCGAGTCGTTGGTGGTGGTCAGCCAGATGTTGACCTGTTCACCGGCGGCCTGGGCGGGTGAGGCGGTTCCGAAGCCGAGCCCGGCGGCGGCTACGCACAGCGCAGCGGCCGCGAGCGGCAGGAGGCGTTTCGCGGGCATGGGGCGGTTCTCCCTTTATTTCAAGGAGTTCGGGGCGGTTCGAGTTGTCGGCGTCTGCCCGCGCCGCAACAGTTGGTCAGCATGAGGTAACCATCCGTGCTGACTCGTGTCAACGCCGGAACCGAGACTTTTTTCAGATCTTTTAATTAGTCCCGGGGTTGACGTGGGAGCGTTCTCACGGCACGCTGCGGGCCATTCCTAGCCCTCATTCAGACGCCCCCGAAATGAGGTACTCATGAAGCGTCCCCGCTTGCTCGCGCTCGTCGGGATCGGTGCCGCACTGATCGGCACCGCCCTCCTCCAGCCCGCGGCCTCCACGCATCAGCAGGCCGATGCGGCAACGACCGCAACGGTCTGGGAGGACAACTTCGACGGCCCGTCCGGCCAGGCCCCCGATCCCGCCAAGTGGCGGTACGACATCGGCGGCAGCGGCTGGGGCAACAACGAGATGGAGTACTACACCAACAGCACCCGCAACTCCGCGCTGGACGGCAACGGCAACCTGGTGATCACCGCCCGGCAGGAGAACGGCGGCTTCCAGTGCCACTACGGCCCGTGCCAGTACACGTCGGCCCGGTTGCTCACCGCGCAGACCTTCACCCAGACGTACGGCCGGTTCGAGGCCCGCATCAAGATTCCCCGCGGACAAGGGATCTGGCCCGCGTTCTGGATGCTCGGCGGCGGCAACTGGCCGAACGACGGCGAGATCGACATCATGGAGAACGTCGGCAAGGAGCCGGCCACCGTGCACGGCACGATCCACGGACCCGGATACTCCGGCGCCGGCGGGATCGGTGCCGCGTACAACCATCCGAACGGCTGGTCGTTCGCCGACGACTTCCACACGTTCGCGGTGGACTGGGCCCCGGACTCGATCACCTGGTACGTCGACGGCGTGCAGTACCAGCGCCGTACGCCGGCCGACCTGAACGGCAACACCTGGGTCTTCAACCACCCGTTCTTCATGATCCTGAACCTCGCGGTCGGCGGCTACTGGCCGGGTTATCCCGACGGTACGACGCAGTTCCCGCAGACCATGACCGTCGACTACGTCCGCGTCTCCACCCTCGGCAGCTCCGGTGGCAGCGGCTCGCAGATCACCGGTCTCGCGGGTAAGTGCCTCGACGTGGCCGGCGCGAACGCCGCCGACGGTACGACGGTACAGCTGTACGACTGCAACGGCACCAACGCCCAGAAGTGGACGCGCCCCGGCGACGGCACGATCCGTGCCCTGGGCAAGTGCCTCGACGTGGCGAACGCCGCCACCGCCGACGGCACCAGAGTCCAGATAGCCACCTGCAACGGCAACGCGGCCCAACAGTGGACCTACACCAGTGCGCACGATCTGGTGAACCCACAGGCCAACAAGTGCCTAGATGTCACCGGCAACAACTCCGCCAACGCAACCCCAACCCAAATCTGGACCTGCGGCGGCGGCGCCAACCAGAAGTGGACCGTCTAACGGACCGCGCCACCATCACGAAGTAGTCGTACGACGGGGAGGGTCGCGGCGCCGAGTGCTACGGCGTCGCGGCCCAGCTCGCACAACACGATGGATACCTGGGCGTAGGGGCGCCGGAGCGCGTGCTTGCCCACCTCAACACGTAGCTCGTCCAGGTGCTTCTCGCCCAGCAGCAGTCCTGCCCAACCGCCGAGGACGATGCGCTCGGGGTTGACCAGGTTGACCAGGTTCGCGAACCCGGCGGCCAGATAGCCGATCGTGTCGTTGACGATCGTGGTCGCCGACTCCGAGTCGGACTCCAGCAGTTCGACGAAGGCTGCCTCCTCGTCGCCGTCGACAGTTCCGCCGGCGAGCCGGTACCGATCCAGGACGCCTTCTGCGCCGACGTACGCCTCCAGGCAACCCAAGGCGCCGCAGCGGCACTGGCGCCCGCCGTACATGATCGTCATGTGGCCCCACTCGCCTGCGCTGCTGCGGGCGCCGCGGTAGCTGGATCCACCGGCTACAAGGGCCGAGCCGACACCGGAGCCGACCAGTGCGACGACAGCGTCGGTTGCGCCGCGGCCCGCACCGAACCACATCTCGGCCTGGCCGAGCATGTTCGCGCCGTTGTCCACATGCACCGGAATCTCGGTGCCCTCGGCAAGTAGCTCGGCGAGCGGAACTGCCTCCCAGCCGAGCGTCTGCGCGTCGACGATCGCGTTGTCCTCGACCACACCGGCGACCGCGACACCGAGCCCGAGCACCTGCTCGGACTGGATGCCGGAGGCAGCGATCACGGTCGAAAGCCCTTCCAGTACGTGCTTCACGACCTCTTCGGGGGTCGGCGTGGCGATCGGGTGGTCGGCGCGTGCCAGGACATTCATGGCCAGGTCGAACAGCTCGACCCGGACCCGGGTCTCCCCGACCTCGGCGCCGACGACGTACCGGAATGTTGGTGCCACCCGCAACAGGACCCGCGGCCGGCCGCCCTCGGACTCAACCGAGCCGGCCTCCTCGACCACGCCCTCGGCGATCAGTTCGGCGACCAGGTTGCTGACGCTCGCCGCGCTGAGCGAGGTCCGGACGGTCAGCTCCTGGCGACTCAGCGGGCCCTCGCGATAGATGCCGGTGAGGATCACCGAGCGGTTGGACCGGCGCATGTCACGCACCGTCGTCCGGCGTACTTCCATCCCACTACCTCACCCATGACATCGCGCAGCGGGCCCCGGGCAGGCCGCTCGACCCCGAGTTCATCATGCTGCCCCGCCGGACGGAAGAGGTCCCTTCTTCCAGCTCGTGAACTAAGCCGCGATTCGTTACCACTCCGTGATTGACGGCCGGTTGCGGTCTCGGCTTTGATCTACGGAACCGCTTCCGAAACCGGTTCCGGCCAGGAAACGACCAAGCACCCCGACCGCCCGAGGGGAGAGTCAGCGTGTCCATCACGATCGCCGATGTCGCGGCCCGTGCCGGTGTCAGCAAGACGACCGTGTCACGCGTCCTCAACGGCAAGGGTGAGCTGGATCTGCGCACTGCCGAGCGGGTCCGGCAGGTGATCGCCGAGCTCGGCTACGTGCCGAGCGCCCGCGCGGTCGGTCTGGCCCGCGGCCGGACCCGGATCGTCGGGATGCTGGTCCCCTCGCTCACCTGGCCCTGGATGGGCGAGGTGCTGCAGGGCGCGGTCGACGTGGTCGAGAGCGAGGGCTACGGGCTGCTGCTGTTCACCTTCAACCGGGGTGAGGAATCGATGCAGCAGTTCGCGTCCCAGGTCTCGGCGCAGTCGTTCGACGGCCTGCTGGTGATCGAGCCGGAGGGCACGCTCACCTACATCGAGCAACTCCACGCGCGTGGTCTGCCGGTGGTCCTGATCGACGACCGCGACAAGCGCCCGCAGTTCCCGTCCGTCGCCACCACGAACTACGCCGGCGGCGAGTCCGCCGCCCGGCACCTGCTGGAGCTCGGTCGTCGCCGGCCACTGGTGATCACCGGCGTCGAACGCTTCGGCTGTACCCACGAACGCCTGGACGGTTTCCGCGACACCTACGCGGAGGCCGGCGTCGAGCTCGACCCGAGACTCGTGTTCGAGGGCGACTTCACCCACGAAAGCGGGCGCCGCGGCGTCCAGTACGCCCTCGACGAGCGACTCGAGTTCGACGCGGTCTTCGCCCACAACGACCTCTCCGCCGGCGGTGCCATCCAGGCCGTCCGGGAGACCGGGCGGAACGTGCCGAACGACGTGTCGGTGGTCGGGTTCGACGACATTCCGTACGCCGAGCACACCGAGCCGCCGCTGACCACGGTGCATCAGCCGATGCGCCAGATGGGTCAGGCCGCGGCCCGGATGCTGATGGGGTACTTCGGCGGCACGCCGCTGCCGGAGACCCCGCAGGTGCTGCCGACGACCCTCATCGTCCGCAGCTCAACCGCCCCGAAAACCCGGTCCCACCAGTAGCTCCGGCGGCGGGGCAGCTGCCCCTGTCCCGCCGCCGGCGTACCCCTCGATATCGATCCGTTAAGGCGTCCGCTCTTCCCATGAGAGCGTTCTCACGCCACGATGCACCTGCTCACGCGGCTCAGGCGTGAGCATCCGCCAACAGATTCACAGGAGGAACCGATGCGAGCACGACGTACAGTCGCGCTGGCCCTCACGGGCTTGCTCGCGGCAGCCGCTCTGGCTGCTTGTAGCAGCGGGGACGGTAAGTCAGGCAGCGACGGGAACAACGGCTCGGGCACCGCCGCGACCGTTCTGAACATCGGCATGCCGAACGGTCCGCAGACCGAGAACCACAACCCGTTCCTCGGCTCCTCCTCGGGCGCCTCGCTGGGGTACCGCTGGATGATCTTCGAGCCGCTGGTGATGATCAACGGGATCAAGCCGACCGAACCCGGCAAGCCCTGGCTCGCGACCGAGTGGAAGTGGGACGCCAACTACACCAAGCTCTCGCTGACGATCCGCGAGGGCGTGAAGTTCTCCGACGGCAAGCCGATGACCGCCGAGGACGTGGCGTACTCGTTCCAGATCCGCAAGGACAACGAGGGCCTCAACCAGGACGCGATCCCGTACGGCACCATCACCGCGTCCGGCAACAAGGTCGACCTGACCTTCACCCGGTCGCAGTTCACCAACCAGAACAAGATCCTGACCGTGTTCGTGATCCCGAAGCACCAGTGGTCGACGCTCAAGGACCCGAGCCAGGACACCTTGAAGGGCCCGATCGGCACCGGTCCGTACGTGGTGAAGTCGTTCACCCCGCAGACCACCACGCTGATCTTGCGCGACTCGTACTGGCAGGACCTCCCGAAGGTCAAGGAACTGCGGTACACGTCGTACAACGACAACAACGCGCAGACCACCGCGCTGGCCAACGGCGCGTCGGAGTGGAGCTTCGTCTTCGTCCCGAACGTGAAGGCCGTCTACCAGGACAAGGACCCGAAGAACCACAAGCTGTGGTTCCCGGCGAACCTCGGCATCCACGGTCTGTGGATCAACACCACCCGCAAGCCCTTCGACAACCCGGCGCTGCGGCGGGCGATGGACAAGGTGATCAACCGCGACGACATCTTCATGCAGGGTGAGGCCGGCTACTTCTACCCGAAGGTCGAGTCCGTCACCGGCATCCCGACCCCGGCCGGTGAGTCGTTCATCGCGCCGGAGTTCAAGGACCAGAAGCACAAGGTCGACGTGGACGCGGCGAAGAAGGAACTGACCGACGCCGGCTTCAAGCTCGAGGGCGACGTCCTGAAGGACCCGACCGGCAAGCCGGTGACGATCACGCTGACCGACCCGGCCGGCTGGTCGGACTACATCACCGACCTGGAGATCATCAAGGACAACCTGTCCACGATCGGCATCAAGGCGACCGTCGACAAGGCCAACCAGGACGCGTGGTTCAAGAACGTCGACGAGGGCAACTTCGACGCCGCGATGCACTGGACCAACGGCGGCGCGACGCCGTACGACATCTACCAGAACATCATGGACGGCAAGATCCTGAAGCCGGTCGGCAAGGGCGGCGTGAGCGGCAACTACGGGCGGTTCAACAGCCCGGAGGCGACCAAGGCGCTCGACCAGTACGCGAACGCCGCGGATGACGCGACCCGCACCACCGCGCTGAACACGCTGCAGAAGATCATGGTCGAGCAGATGCCGGTCATCCCCACCTCGGCGTCCAACGTCGGCGGTCTCTACAGCACCAAGAACTGGGTCGGTTGGCCCGACGAGCAGAACCAGTACGGGCCGGCGCAGCCGACCCAGCAGAACGCTCTGCAGATCATCCTGAACCTGAAGCCGGCCGGCAGCCAGTGACTCGGACCGCGGCGCCAGGGCTCGCGCCCTGGCGCTGCGGTGCCACGATGGGAGCTTCATGACGGTCACCGAGACCGAGGTTGTTCTGGAGGCCGAGGGCCTCACCAAGCATTTCCCGGTACGACGGGGCGTCCGCGATCTGTTCACCCGCGAGCACAAGGCCGTGCACGCGGTGGACGACGTGAAACTCACACTGCGCCGGGGCCGGGTGACCGCGCTGGTCGGCGAGTCCGGTTCGGGCAAGTCGACCGTGGCCCGGCTGCTCGCCCAGTTGTACGCGCGGACGTCGGGTGACATCCGGCTGCACGGCGAATCGGTGACGGTGCGCGGCGGCCGCAAGTTCCGCGCGTACTGCCGCCAGGTGCAGATGATCTTCCAGGACCCGTTCGCTTCGCTGAACCCGACGCACACCGTCCGGTACCACCTGACCCGGTCGCTGCGTATTCACGGTCGCGCGGGCGACCTCGAGGACAACCTGCGCGACCTCCTGGTGCAGGTGCAACTCACTCCCCCGGAGCGCTACCTGGACAAGTTCCCGCACGAGCTGTCCGGTGGTCAGCGGCAGCGCGTGTCGATCGCCCGCGCGCTCGGCGCGGACCCGGAGGCGCTGCTCGCCGACGAGCCGGTCTCGATGCTGGACGTGTCGATCCGCCTCGGCGTACTGAACCTCCTGCGGGACCTGAAGGAACGGCTCAACCTCGCCATCCTCTACATCACCCACGACATCGCGTCGGCCCGGTACTTCGCCGACGAGACGCTGGTGATGTACGCCGGCCGCATGGTCGAAGGCGGCGACTCCGAGACGGTCACGCAGAACCCCGCGCACCCGTACACGCGCCTGCTGATCGAGAGCGCGCCGGATCCCGACCGGCTCGGTGAGCTGAGCACGCCCGAGGACCAGGCCGGCGGCGAACCGCCCAGCTTGATCGCGCCGCCGGGCGGCTGCCGGTTCAATCCGCGTTGCGTGCACGCGATGCCGAAGTGCTCCACCGATCTTCCGCCCCGCTTCGAGTTGCCTGTTGCGGGCCATTGGGCCGCCTGCTGGCTGTACGAAGAGGGGGCGGCGCGATGAAGTTCCTCCTCCAGCGGCTGGCGTTCTACGTCTTCACCGCGTGGGCCGCGCTGACCATCAACTTCTTCATCCCGCGGCTGATCCCGGGCGACCCGGTGACGTCGCTGATCAACAAGTTCCAGGGCCAGATGAGCACCGACGCGATCAACTCGCTGTACGTGCTGTTCGGCCTCGACAAGAACGCGTCGCTCTGGAGCCAGTACGTCGACTACTGGGGCCAGGTGTTCCGCGGCGACCTCGGGTTGTCGTTCACGTTCTTCCCGACCCCGGTCGCGGAGATCCTCCGGCAGAGCCTGCCGTGGACGATCGCGCTGGTCGGCATCACCACGTTCGCCAGCTTCATGATCGGTACGTCGCTCGGCGTGCTGGCCGGCTGGCGGCGCGGCTCGATCATGGACGGGCTGTTGCCGGTGACAACGTTCCTGTCGTCGATCCCGTACTTCTGGCTCGGTCTGCTGGCGATCACGCTGCTCGCCGGACCGGACAGCTTCTTCCCGTCGTCCGGTGGGTACGAACCAGGGCTGGTCCCGTCGTGGAACGCCGAGTTCATCGGCAGCGCCGTACAGCACAGCCTGCTGCCGGCGGTCACGATCCTGATCTCGTCGGTGAGCGGCTGGATCCTCACCATGCGGAACATGATGGTGACGGTGGCCTCCGAGGACTACATCACCGTCGCGCACGCCAAGGGTCTGCCCGAGCGCCGGGTGATGGTCAGCTACGCGGCCCGGAACGCGCTGCTCCCGAACGTCTCCGGTTTCGCGCTGTCGCTCGGCTTCATCGTCGGCGGCACGCTGCTGGTGGAGATCGTGTTCTCCTACCCGGGCATCGGCTACAACCTGTTCCAAGCCGTCGGCTCGAAGGACTACCCACTGATGCAGGGCGTCTTCCTGGTGATCACGCTGTCGGTCCTGGTGGCCAACCTGCTCGCCGACGTCGCCTACCTGCTCCTCGACCCGCGTACCCGGAAGGAGGGCTGACGTGTCCGCACCCACCAGCGCCATCACGGCGGTCACGCCGGAAGGCCCGGAGATCGCGGCTGTCCCGGCCAGGCGCCGCCGGTTGCGGTTCGTCGCGAACCCGAAGGCCGCGACCGGTCTGGTCGTCCTCGCGTTCTTCTGCCTGATTGCGATCATCGGCCCGTGGATCGCGCCGTTCGACCCGTCCGCCCGGAGCAGCGACCTGATCCAGGCGCCGTCCGGCAAGCACTGGTTCGGTACGACGCACCTCGGCCAGGACGTCTTCAGCCAGGTGCTCGTCGGCACCCGCGGCGTGATGTTCGTCGGTCTGCTGGCCGGCCTGGTCGCGACCACGCTGTCGATCCTGATCGGCGTCAGCGCAGGTTTCCTCGGCGGCGCCGCGGACGACAGCCTGTCCGCGTTGTCCAACGTTTTCCTGGTGATTCCGGCGCTCCCGCTGATCATCATCGTCGCGTCGACGATCCCTTCGGCCGGTGACCTGATGGTTGCCCTGGTCATCGGTTTGACGTCGTGGGCGTGGGGTGCGCGGGTACTGCGGGCGCAAACGTTGTCCTTGCGCCGGCGGGACTATGTCGAGGCCGCGCGGGCGACCGGTGAGAGCACCTGGCGGATCATCACGTTCGAGATCATGCCGAACCTGACCGCGATCATCGCGTCGGGTTTCGTCGGCACGGTGATCTTCGCGGTGATGTCCGAGATCACGCTGGCCTTCATCGGGATCTCGACGATCTCCGAGTGGAACTGGGGCACGATCCTGTTCTGGGCGCAGAGCCAGCAGGCGCTCGCACAGGGCGCGTGGTGGTGGTTCGTCCCGGCCGGTCTGGCGATCGCGATCCTCGGTACGGCGCTGTCGCTGATCAACTTCGGCATCGACGAGTTCGTCAGCCCGCGGTTGCGCAGCAGCGGTCACACGCGACTCAAGACCAAGGACGGCCACTCGGTGCGGATGCGCGTCGGCTTCACCCCAGTCCTGTCATCTTCGCGCGAGCCCGTGACGCCCGTACTACGCCGTGAGAAGGAGGAGGTCGCGTGAAGGCACCGGTGCTGGAGATCAAGAACTTTCACGTCGACTACGGGCTCGGGGACGAGGCCGTGCAGGCGGTGCGGGACGTCACGCTGACGTTGCACCGCGGCGAGGTGCTCGGGCTGGCCGGCGAGAGCGGTAGCGGGAAGTCGACACTGGCGTACGGCGTGACGCGGCTGCTGCCGCCGCCAGGTGTGATCAGCGGCGGGTCGGTGGTCTACCACCCGCCTTCGGGTGATGCGTACGACGTGATGGCGCTGACCGACGCGGAACTGCGGAAGTTCCGCTGGGCCGAGACGTCGATCGTGTTCCAGGGCGCGATGAACTCGCTGAACCCGGTGCACAAGGTCTCGACCCAGATGCTCGACGTGATCAAGGCGCACGAGCCGCAACTGTCGCCGCAGGCCCGGATCGCCCGGGCTCAGAAAATGCTGAAACTCGTCGGGATTTCCGCGGACCGGATGGACGCGTACCCGCACCAACTGTCCGGCGGGATGCGGCAGCGGGTGATGATCGGGATGGCGCTCGTCCTCGAGCCGCAGGTCGTGATCATGGACGAGCCGACGACCGCGCTGGACGTGGTCATGCAGCGGCAGATCCTCGCGCAACTGGTCGAACTGCGCGAGCGGCTCGGGTTCTCGGTGCTGTTCATCACCCACGACCTGTCGCTGCTGGTCGAGTTCTCGGACCGGATCGCGATCATGTACGGCGGCCGCATCGTCGAGGAAGCCCGTTCCGCGGACCTGTACAAGGACTCCCTGCATCCGTACAGCGAAGGCCTGCTCAAGTCCTTCCCCGCACTCCGCGGCGAACGGCGCGAGCTGGCCGGCATCCCAGGCTCCCCGCCGGACCTGCGCGGCATGCCGTCCGGCTGCTCGTTCCATCCACGATGCCCGCAGGCGTTCGACCGTTGCTCCGCCGAGATCCCCGTCCTCGGGATCCCCTCGGCCCGCAACGATCCCCACCGTTCCGTCGCGTGCTGGCTTCCCGGCCGCACTGCCTAGAAAGGCAACTATGAGCACAACATCTGTCTCGGGGGCGGCCGAACTGGTCGCGGGTCTTCCGTCCGGATTCCGCTGGGGTGTCGCGACGTCGGCGTACCAGATCGAGGGCGCGATCGCGGAGGACGGCCGGACGCCGTCGATCTGGGACACGTACTGCCGGGTGCCGGGAGCGATCGACAACGGCGACGTGGGTGACATCGCCTGCGACCACTACCATCGGATGCCGGAAGACGTGGCTCTGATCAAGGACCTCGGTCTGGACACCTACCGGTTCTCGGTGGCCTGGCCGCGGGTGCAGCCGCGCGGCAAGGGGCAGGTGAACCCGGCCGGTCTCGGGTTCTACGACCGGCTCGTCGACGAGCTGCTTGCCCAGGGCATCGACCCGTGGGTGACGCTGTACCACTGGGACCTGCCGCAGGAGCTCGAGGACGCGGGCGGCTGGCCCGTGCGCGACACGGCGTTCCGGTTCGCGGAGTACGCGATGCTGGTGTTCGACGCCTTGAAGGACCGGGTCAATACCTGGACGACGCTCAACGAGCCGTGGTGCTCCGCGATGCTCGGCTACGCGTACGGCGCACATGCTCCGGGGCGACGCGAGTACCCGGCAGCGCTGGCCGCCGTACACCATCTGCTGCTCGGGCACGGACTGGCGACTCAGGCGATGCGCGAGGCGTCACCGCACAAGCTCGACATCGGCATCACGCTCAACGTCGCGACGGCGTACCCCGCTTCGGATGCCGAGCCGGACGTCGACGCGGCGCGGCGCGCGGACGGGATGGGCCGGCGGATCTACCTCGACCCGCTGGTGCACGGGCACTACCCGGCCGACGTGGTCGCGGACCTCGCACGCGAGGGCGTCGAGCTGCCGATCGAGGACGGCGACCTGGAGATCATCGCGGCGCCGATCGACGTGCTCGGGGTGAACTACTACTTCAGCCAGAAGTTCACCGGGTACGCCGAGGACGGCAGCACCGAAGACGCTGCAGGCCTGCCGATCAGCCGCGACATACCGCTGGGCAAGCCGCGCACCGCCATGGACTGGGAGATCGTCCCCGAAGGCTTCACCGATCTGTTGGTGAGCATCGCCCGCGACTACCCCGGCCTCCCGATGGTCATCACCGAGAACGGCTCCGCCTTCGAGGACGTCCCCGACGAGACCGGCTACGTCGACGACGCCGACCGTACGGCGTACTTCACGTCCCACCTGGCCGCAGTAGCCAACGCCATCGCCCAAGGCGCCGACATCCGCGGCTACCTCGCCTGGTCCCTGATGGACAACTTCGAATGGGCCTACGGCTACGTCAAACGCTTCGGCATCATCCGAGTCGACTACAAAACCCAAACCCGCACCCCCAAGGCCAGCGCCCTCTACCTCAAGGACCTAGCGGAACAGCACCGCTCTCGCTGAGGAGTTCAGCGCGGCGGAGTGGCCCCGGTTCCGGCCGGCCATTCCGCTGCGCTGCCAAGAGCCAGTGAGTTGGCCTCAGCCGGCTTCTCGGTGGGTCTCCAGGTACTCGGTCAGGGCCTCGCGCAGAATCTCGCTCGGCTTGCGGTGGCGGCTGGTTGCGAATGCTTCAAGATCAGCGTCGAGAGCTCGCGGAAGTCGCACCTGGCGCACCGGCGACTTCTCACCCGGTGCGGCGTCGGGATCGATCGACGGCCGCCCTCCCCGGGAACGCTCGACCAGCTCGCGTCCGAAGTCGGCGGCGTCCGCACCGCGAAGGCTCGTCCTCGAGTTTTCAGGCAAGCGCATGTCCTGCTCGGCCCATTCGGCCGCGCCGTCATAGTCCTTGTCAGTCACTTGTCCTCCTCAAGTCGCTCGAGGTGCTTGGGCCTGGCGACCTTCACGTGAAAGATGTGCAGATCGCGAGGCGGCGTCACCTCGACCATGACCTCCAACAGTGCTCCTCCGAGCCGCCTCGGTGGCCCGATGAACAGCGTCGGCCGCACAGTCGCAGGCGGTCGCGGATCATCGAACTCCCGCTCGACGTAGTACGCATTCATGATCGCGTGCAACGCGTCCTCATGGTCGACGCCATGCTTGTCTGCGCTCGGGGCCCACGTGATCGCCATCGAGGTAATGTACTACATAACCATCTTATGCAATACACAACCTCTTGAAGAGTACAGTCCGCCAACCGGGAGCACCACCCCTCAGTTCGGTGACAGCGGCGACGTCAGGCGTACTTCGACGCCGAGTTCCTCGATGCGTTTTGCGGTGTCTTCGGGGAGTTCGGTGTCGGTGATGATCAGGTCGAGTTGGTCGAGGGGGGCGACCTGGAACTTGGAGGCGGTGCCGTACTTCGTGCTGTCGGCGAGGAGGACCGTGGTGGTGGCCGATGCGATCGCGGCGCGTTTCAGGTCGACCTTGTCGAGGGTTGGGGCGCTGACTCCGCGGGAGACGCTCCAGGCGCCGGTGCTGAGGAAGAACAGGTCGAGGTTGATCGCTGACAGGGTCGCCGCGGCGAGGCGGCCGCTGCTCGAGGCGCTTTCCTTGTCGACGGCTCCGCCGGTGTGGATCACCTCGATGTCCGGTACGTCGAACAGCGCGGTCACCGCATAGAAGTCGTTGGTGACGACCGTGAGATCGCGCCGCCCGGCGAGGTACGCGACGACCGACTCACACGTCGTACCGGCGTCCAGGTAGACGACCATGCCGTCGGTGACCAGTTCGGCCGCCGCGGCAGCGATCGCACGTTTCCGGGGCAGTTCGAGCACCGCGCGCTGCCGGCGTTCCTGAGGCGGCACCTGCCCGGCGGTCCCGGCGAGCCGGACGCCGCCCTGCACGGAGACGACCTGGCCGGACGCCTCCAGCGTCGCGATATCCCGCCGGACGGTCATGTGCGAGACACCGAGGTGGTCGGTCAACGCCCGAGTGCTCAGTACGCCGTCGCGGCGCAGCAACTGAAGCACCCGCTGGTGCCGCTGCTCCGGAATCAGTGGTCCCGTGCTCTCCATGATCAGAACTTAACAGATCTTCACATCACCCGTTGACGGATGTGAAGTCCTGAAATAATCTGTGAAACCATGTTCACAAAGTTGAAGCGACTTCAGGCCATCGCCGACACAGGCGTGGTCCTGATCGTCCGGCTCGACGACGCCGAGGAGGCCTACCAGGTCGCCACGGCGGCCATTGCGGGCGGCATCCGGGCGCTGGAGATCACCTACTCCGTCCCGAACGCCCTGCGGATCATCGAGCGGCTCGCCACCGAGCACCCCGAGGTCGTCGTCGGCGCGGGCACTGTGCTGGACGCGCAGGCGGCGTACGCCGCGATCCAGGCCGGCGCGCAACTCCTGGTCAGCCCGAACCTCAGCCCCGAGATGCTCGCGGTCGCGAACCGCTACCAGGCGGTCTCGATCAGCGGCGCCTTCACCCCGACCGAGATCGTGAACTCGGCCGAGGCGGGCGCGGACCTGGTCAAGCTGTTCCCGGCCGAGGTTCTCGGACCGCAGTACGTGAAGTCGGTGATGGCTCCGCTCGCGCACATCCCGGTCGCACCGACCGGCGGGGTCACGCCGGAGAACGTCGGCGAATGGTTCGCCGCCGGTGTCTCCGCGGTCGGCGTCGGCAGCTTCGTGACCAAGGCCGAGCACGCACCGGGCGACTACGAACCGGTCGCGATCGCAGCCAAAACATTCCTCGCCGCCGTCGATCAGGCGCGCAACTAACCCCCTCGATACAGTCTCCCTAGGAGCACACCATGCAGGACTCAACCCTTCAGGACCAGGCGGCGTCGGGGACCGCCGGGGCCGCACCCGCACGACCGACCCGCGTGCGGTGGCTCTTCATCGGCCTGCTGGTCATCGGCGGCGTCGTCAACTACCTCGACCGCGGCACGCTCGGGGTCGCGAACACGACGATCGCCGCGGATCTCGGCCTGAACACGATCGAGATGGGCGTGTTGCTGTCGGCGTTCGCCTGGCCGTACGCGATCGCCAACCTGCCGGCCGGATACCTGGTGGACCGGTTCGGCGCGAAGGCGATGTACGCGTGGGCAGCAGGCCTGTGGTCCGTGATCACGATCGTGACCGGCTTCGCCCGCAGCTTCTCCTTCCTGTACGCCGCTCGCGTGGCCCTCGGGGTCGCGGAGTCGCCGTTCTTCACCTCCGGCCTCAAGGTTTCCCAGCGCTGGTTCCACAAGGACGAGCGCTCGCTGCCACTGTCGCTGATCAACACCGGCTCGCAGATCGCCAACGCGATCGCACCGCCGCTGCTGACCTTCCTGATGCTGACGATGAGCTGGCAGGGCATGTTCATCGTGGTGGGCTCCTTCGGCCTGATCGTGATGGCGGTCTGGCTGAAGCTGTACCGCAACCCGACGGCCGCCGAGGAGGCCGCGATCAAGGGCCTCGACGAGGAGGCTGCTGCCGAACGCCAGGCGGCGAAGGGCTCCTGGGGCTCGCTGCTCAAGCAACGCAACACCTGGTTCATGGTGATCGGTGCCTTCGGCATCTTCTACACCGTCTGGGTGTACCTGACCTGGCTGCCCGGCTACCTGCACACCAGCCGCGGGTTCAGCCTGACCAAGACCGGCTGGATCGGCGCGCTCCCGTTCCTGTGCGGCATCGTCGGCGTACTGACCGGCGGGCTGATCTCCGCGTGGGCGATCAAGCGCGGCTTCGGGACGTTGACCGCGCGGAAGATCCCGATCGTCGGCGGCGCGGTGCTGGCCGCGGCGGCGGTCCTGCCGGTCGCGTTCGTGCAGAGCGACGTGCTGAGCATCGTCCTGCTGTGCGTCGGGTACTTCGCGGCGCAGATCCCGATCGGCGTGATCTGGACGCTCGCGTCGGACCTGGCGAAACCCGAGCAGGTCGCGTCGCTCGGCGCGATCCAGAACTTCGGCGGCTTCCTCGGGGCGGCGCTCGCACCGACCGTCACCGGCTTCATTCTCGATGCCACCGGCAACAACTACAGCCTGGTGTTCATCGTCGGCGGCGCACTGCTGCTGGTGGGCGCGACGTCGTACGGTGTGTTCGTGAAGGAACGTACGGCGTGATGCCCAAGGTCTTCTTCGTGATCGGGCCGGCCGGCTCCGGGAAATCCACCGTGAGCCGGCAGTTGGCCCGGCGGTACGCCGCCGCGTACCTGGACAAGGACACGGTGGCGACCTTGTTCACCGAGCTGCTGCTCGAGCAGAACGGTTCGGACAAGAACGATCGGGACCACAACCCTTACTACCAGTCGGCGATCCTGCCGCTGGAGTACGCGACGCTGCTCCGGCTCTGCGCGGACAACCTCGACGTCGGGCGTTCCGTCGTACTGGATGCTCCGTTCGGGCGATTCTTCGCGGATCGTGACTACCTGGTTGGTGCCACGGCCGGGTGGCCGACGGCGGAGCTGATCGTTGTCCATGTGGTCGCGGAGGGCCACGCGGTGCACGAGCGCGTGGCCCATCGGGGCCTTCCTCGGGACGATTGGAAGCTCGCCCACTGGGACGAGTTCTGGGCTGGCGCCACCGCCGCTCCGTGCGAGTGGTCCGGAGCGACGCACATCCTGCTGGACAACTCCGCGAACACCTTGAGCCTGGACGGATTCGACGAGGCGTTGTTGCTCTCGCTGACACCGTGACGTAACTGCAATGGCGCGGACAGTCCGCAGCCGCGACCATCGGGGTATGCGCAGAATCGCCCCGTCTGCGGTCATCGTCGTCCTGCTGGCGTTGATCAGCCCCACTGTCCCCGCGACCGCCGCGGCTCCCGACCAGGCGCCCCGGCTGGTTGCGGATTGGGTGCCGCCGTTGAGCACCAGCGGCCGGTACGTCGTCGATGCGAACGGCAACCGGTTCCGGTTGAAGTCCGGGAACTGGCACGGTGCGAGCGGGACGTGGAACGGGTCCGGCGACGAGAACGACAACGCCAACCATCACGCCGGCGAGAACAGCAACCGGATGCCGCTCGGGCTGGATCGCGCACCAATCGGCGCCATCGTCTCCGGGTTCGCCGAACTCGGGCTGAACAGCATCCGCCTGCAGTTCTCGAACGAGATGATCCACGACAGCATGCCGGTCCCGGCCGCCGCCGTCGCGGCCAACCCTTCGCTGGCCGGCAAGACACCACTTCAGGTGTACGACGTCGTCGTACAGCAACTGACCGACGCCGGGTTCGCGGTGATCCTGAACAACCACACCAACACCACCCGTTGGTGCTGCGGCCTGGACGGCAATGAACGCTGGAACGCGAGCCAGCCGACCGAGACCTGGGAGAACGACTGGCTGTTCATGGTGAACCGCTACAAGACCAACCCGCGGGTCGTCGGAGCCGACCTCTACAACGAGGTACGGCGGGACCTCCTGGACGACCCGAACTGGGGCCTCGGCGACCAGCACGACTGGTTCGCCGCCGCGCAGCACCTCGGCGACCGGATCCTGACCGAGGCGAACCCGAACCTGCTGATCGTTGTCGAGGGCATCAACTGGACCGGCATCCCGGCCGACGGCCTCCCGCACGACCGCCCGACGCTCACCCCGACGCGCAACCTCTCGCACACGCTGGTCGCGTCGAACAAGCTCGTCTACTCAGCGCACTTCTACGACTACACCGGCCCGCGGCACAGCGGCGCGACCGGGACCGGCGAGACGCACGATCCGCGGTACCGCGACCTGTCGCCGGAGGAACTGATCAGCGAACTCAACCGGCAGGCGTTCTTCGTCACCGGTGAGGAAGGGCATTTCACCGCCCCGCTGTGGATCAGCGAGTTCGGGATCGGCGGCCGGGAGGAGACCGGCTCGTTGCAGCGCGCCTGGTTCGAGCACTTCGTCGACCAACTGATCCGCACCGACGCCGACTTCGCCTACTGGCCGCTGGTCGGCTGGCACAACCCAACCGGCACCGACAACGGCTGGGCGCTGCTCGCCTGGGACACCGCCGGTCAACGCATCGGCCTGTACGACGGCGACGACTGGCGGGCGTCCGCGTGGACGCGCCTGATGAATGCGCCGACCAAGACCGGACCCGTGGAGCCGACCACCACCTGGAAGATGCTCAGCCCGGACCACGGAGACTTCGTCGAGTCTTTGCGGATGCGTACGGCGGGTGACTGGGACAGCGGCGCCCGCAAGGCCGCGTGCCCCGACGGACTCCGGCTGGTCGGCCTCAGCCACACCGGCAACCGCGGGCTGTGCCGCTCGAGCGGACCTATCTGGTCGGGTGCCTATGAAGTGGTGAGGGACGAGAGTCATGTCTCGCCCGACTGGGCTTCCGGCTACACGAAGTACCAATGCGCACCGAGCTTCTACCTGATCGGTTACAGCGTGCGCGGTGCCCGCGTCTCGTCCGCGCTGTGTGCCGGTACGTCGCAGTCGTTGGGGTCGACCGGCCGCACAGTCTGGTTCGACCGCGGCGACAACCGGGGCGGCGGTGGCGGCGACTTCGCAACCGGCAACTACAAGGGCCAATGCGCTGACGACGAGTACATCGCCGGGATCGCCTTCACGACCCGAGTCGGTTCAAGTGGTACCCCAGACGCCCTGTATTGCCGCAAACTCGTGGAATGATCCCTGCACCCGCGAGCACAACGGCCGGCGAAGGCGCCTTCACCCTCACCCCGACCAGCGGCATCACCAGCCCGCCCGAGCTGGCCGGTCCGGTAGCCCGCTTCCTCCAGGCCCTCGAACAAGACACCGGCCTAACCCTGACCGGCACCACAGGTATCACCGTAGAACTCACCCCGGTGGACGAAGTGCCACCCGCCACCGGCGTACGAGCCGACGGCGCATCCGCTGCAGATGAGCGCTACGGGCTGGAGGTCTCCGCCACCGGCGTCCGGGTCTGGGGACCCACCGCGGAAGCAGTCCACCGCGCCCTGACCTCGCTCCGGCAGCTGATCTCCTCACAACTGCAGGACGGTACTGCGGTCCTCCCGAGTACCCGATTCGTCGACGGCCCGCGCTTCGCGTGGCGCGGGTTGTCGCTGGACGTCGTACGAACCTTCCACGGACCGGACGAAGTACGCCGCGTCATCGACATGCTCGACCTCTACAAGCTCAACGTCCTCCACCTGCACCTGACGGACGACCAGGGGTGGCGCGTCGAAGTACCGTCCCGCCCGAACCTGACCGAGGTAGGTGCCGCGGGCGCGATCGGCGACCGCCCCGGTGGCTACTACACCCAGGCGGAACTCGCCGACCTCGTCGCGTACGCCGCCGACCGGTTCATCACCGTCGTACCCGAGATCGACATGCCCGGGCACACCGCGGCCGTTTTCAAGGCGTACCCGGACCTCGCTCCAGCCGACCCGAAGACCGTCGAGCTCGGCAACGGCGACCAGCTCCACCTCGGCACCCTCGACCCCGGGCGGGACGAGACGTGGGCGTTCGTCGAGGACGTGCTGGATGCGGTGATCCCGCAGTTCCCGCGGAGTGCGTACGTGCACATCGGCGGTGACGAGACGTGGGGTATGGCCGACGAGGACCACGCGGCGTTCGTCGAGAAGGCGGCTGCGCTTGTCCGGGAGCGCGGGAAGAAGGTCGTCGGCTGGCAGGAGATCGCCCGCGCGAAACTCGACTCCGAGGATGTCGTGCAGTACTGGCTGGACCTCGACATCGACAAGATGGGCGAGAACCCTGACGCGCCGACGCCGCCCGAGGAGCTGCTGCCAGTACTGGTCGAGGCGCTGCGCAAAGCGAAGTACGACGCCCCGAAGGCTCTCGAGCAGGGCGCGAAGCTGATCGTCTCCCCGGTCACCTGGCTGTACTTCGACCGCCCGCACGCCGACACCTCCGCCGACCCCGAACAGGAGAAGGCCCGCGAACGTCTGGGCCTCGAGTTCTACGGCGCCGCCTCCCTCGAACACGGCATCTCCTGGGACCCGGCCGACATCGTCGACGCCGACCAGATCGCCGGCGTCGAAGCCGCCATCTGGTGCGAATCCATCACCAACTCGGAGGACCTGGAGCTACTGCTCCTCCCCCGCATCCCCGGCCTCGCAGAGAAGGCCTGGTCCCACCAGACCACCAACTGGCCCGAGTACGCCGCCCGCCTAGCCCAACAATCCCCCACCTGGCGCCACCGCACCTGGACCTGGCTCCAATCCACCGAGGTGCCCTGGACCTGACCGCACTTTGAGCACCCACCAACCATTTTTCAGCTCGCTACATGGTTGGTGGGTGCTCAAAGTGGATTGCGGTCAGCAGGTTGCGGTGAGGGTTGCCCAGTCGGCGCGGTCGTTGTAGCCGCCGTCGCCGGCGTCGCCGACGAGGAGGTCGAGGACGCGTACGCCGGTCAGGTCGACGTCGAACTGCTTCGGCGTGAAGCGGTCGACGGTGCCGCTGTCGAACAGGACCTTGCCGTCGCCGACGACCTGGAACGTCGACGTACCGCCGTCCGGACCGACAGTGCCGACCACGTCATCGATGCCGACAGTTCCGGTCAGCCGCGCGCACGACTTGCCGAGGTAGTAGCGGATCAGCGACGGGGACGCGACACCGATCCCGGTGGAGTACGTCGTACCGGTGAGCTTGATCGGGTTGCCGCCGCCGACGCTCTCGTCGATCGTCGGCGACATCCAGCCGCTCGTCGCAGTGATCCACTGGTGATGTGACAACGGTACGGTCCCGCTCGGCGGCACCGGCGCGACCACCACCGGCGCCACCGTCGTTTGCCGCTGCTGGCCGTACAAGATCGCTTGGTACGTCGTCGTAGCGGTCAGGCTCGCCGAGCCGGGCGGAGCCGTCGGCGGGAGCTTGAGCGTGAAGGTGAACGCTGCCTGCTTGCCGCCGTCGATCAGAACAGGTGCCTTGGACAACGGCTTCACGGTCCATCCGGCACCACCGGCGATCGTGACGGCCGGCTGGAACACCGGCTGCAGACCGTCGTTCCGCACGGTGACCTGCACCGTCAGCTCGTCACCACCGGCGACGACCGGAGCAGTTCCCTCCGGCTGGGCGTCCGTACCGACTTTCGTCACCTGCGGGATCCCCGCCGTCACGTGCGGAATTCCCGGAACGCCACGAGCCGGCTCAACCCGGAACAGCGCCGTACCGTGGGCCGGCACCGCCGCGCTGATCACGCCCGCGCTCTCGGTCACCTTGTTCGTCCACGCGTTCTTCAGCGTGAACCGCGACCCACTCAGACCCACCGCCTTGGCGGTCGTCGTCAGGGTCTTCGCGCTGTCGCCCCGGTTGAGCAGTACGACGGCGCGGCTGCCGTCGGCGAGCCGCTTGACCCACGTCTCCGTCGTACCGGCCGCGCCGACCCGGACAGCCTGTACGGCGGCCTTGTCCTGGTTGATCGCGAGCACATCCGGATCGGTCAGCATCCCGACCGTGGTGGCGCTGAGCTTACGAACGTCGCTGCCGACGACGAGCGGCGCGGCGGCCACGGCCCACAGGGTGAGCTGCGTGCGGAACTCCTCGTCGCTCATCCCGAGCTCCGGCGCCAGGTAGTCCGGGTCGCTGAACGCACCCGGCTTCACGACCTCCGGGTGTCGCGCGTTCGCGTCGTAGTTCCGCAGTACGTCCTTGAACTTGATGTCGCCCTGGAACCCGACGTCGGTGTACGTACGCCACGACTGCGCGATCCCCGGCGCGTACGACCACGAGTTGATCGACTGCTGGGACTCCGGGTAGTTGCCCCAGTCCGGCGACGTCACCGGGTTGCACAGGTTGAAGATCATCGGCCGGTGACTGGCGTTGTTGCGCAGCGCCTGGGCGAACTCGGTGAAGACCGTCTTCGGGTCCAGGTCCGCGGCGATGCCGCACAGGTAGTCGACCTTCACCGCGTCGAAGCCCCAGGCGGCGAACTGGTCCGCGTCGCGCTGGTAGTACCCGCCGCTGCCGAGACCGCACTTGCCCGGGATGTACGGACCGGCGTCGGTGTAGATACCCGCCTTCAGGCCCTTGCCGTGGATGTAGTCGACCAGCGGCTTCAGTCCGTTCGGGAACTTGGCCGGGTTCGGCACCAGGTCGCCGGCGTCGCTGCGGGACTGATCGGCCTGCCAGCCACCGTCCAGCCAGACGATGTCGTAGCCGGCCTTCGCGAGGCCGCGGCTCACCAGGGAGTCCGCGACCGACTTGATCGTGTCCTCGGTGAAGTCGCCGCCGAGTCCGTAGTAGGTGTTCCACCCCATGTACGGGGTCGGGCTGAGGACCGGAGCCGTGGCCTGAGCCGCCACAGCTCCGGTCGTGGTGGTCACGCCGGCTATGAGAGCCGCCGCGATCACTCCACCTAGTAGTCGCGTAAACACCGTTTTCATCTTGTTTTCCCTTGCTGCCGTTGAGCGGAACGGTCAGTCGAGATGCTCGACGACCAGGCAGTGCGAGTCGGCGGAGTCGTCGAACACGACCCCGACCTGCAGCAGATAGCTGCCCGGGTAGGTCTCGTTGCCCACCCGGTAGTTCTTCGCCGGATCGAGCCCGGCCAGCGGCACCCGCCGCGGCCGGGTCGGCAGCGTGCCGCGCACGTTGCCGTCGCCGGTCTCCCACAGGAACACCACGGACCGCGTCGCGCCAACGTACTGCACGCCGCCCGTCAGTCCGTAGACCTTGCTCTCGGCAATCAACTCCCGAAAGCCCTTGTACTGCTCGATGTGGCGTGCTGCCGTCTTCAGTCGATCGTCGGTCCAGCGCGAGAGATCCGCACCGATCCCGAGTACGCCGGCCATCGCGACATGGAACCGGAAGTCGAGCGAACGCTCGCGACCATCGTGCGTGCCCTCGGCGTCGGTGACCCAGGAGCTCATCAGATGCGGCGCGAACCCGGTCCGGAACCCTTCCTGAATCCTGAGCCGATCCAGCGGAGCCGTGTTGTCACTCGGCCACAACGTGTCGACCCGTGAGGCCATCGCCAGATCGACGCGGGCCCCGCCACCCGCACAGCCTTCGACGGAGACCTTCGGGTGCTGAGCTCTGAGCTTCTCGAGAATCGTGTAGAGGTTGGCAACCACTCGACCGTCGAGGTCCCGGCGTTGGTCGCCACTGTCCAACCGCGGCCGATTGGCGTCCCACTTCAGGTAGGTGATGTCGTACGTCGACAGCAGCCGATCCAGCGTGGTCCAGATGAAGTCCGCTACGTCGTCCCGGCTCAGATCGAGCAGGAGCTGATTGCGGATCAGGATCGGATCGCGCCCCGGCGTACGCAGAATCCACTCGGGGTGCTCGGCCGCCAACTGTGACGACGGGCTGACCGACTCCGGCTCGACCCACAGGCCGAAGTCGAGCCCGATGTCCTTCAGGTGACCGATGAACGCGTCCAGCCCGCCCGGGAACTTGGCCGGATCGACCTCCCAGTCCCCCAGCCCGCCGGTATCGTCCGACCGCCCGACGAACCAGCCGTCGTCCACGACGAACGTCTCGACGCCGATCCCCGCCGCGCGCCGCGCCAGTTCGAGCTGATGGTCGGCGCGGAGGTCGAACTCGGTCGCGAACCAGGAGTTGTACAACACCTTCGGAACACGTTTTCTCGACGCAGCCCGCTCGTACTCGTGGAACACCCTCGCGAGTCCGTCCGGACCCTCAGCGCTACAGGTACCAACGGCCTTAGGCGACACCCACGTCTCCCCGGGCTTCAGGGTGATGCCGAGACTCGACGACGTCCGGCCCGCCTGGATCCGCACCAGGCCGGTCGTGTCCACGTCCGCCGACATGTCCCACGACCCCGACCACGCAAGCTGTACGCCGTACGCCACCTCGCCGTCGACGACGAGGTACGGCGAGTACGAGTGCCCGGTGATCCCCTGCGCACTCCCGATCGTGAACCGCCCGCGGGGCAGGGTGACCGAAGCCTGCTGGAACTCGCTGTTCCACTCACCCCACAGGTACTTGACGGTGTTTCCACCCGGTACGACGAACCCAGCCGATTCATGCCGATGCAGCACGACCTCATCAGGTCCGTCGTTCCGAAGCGACACCCACCGCTCCACTGCATCCCCGACCATCCGGTAATGCAGAACGATCCGGACAACGTCCGCGAACTCGAGCTCCAGCCCGTCACCCTCACGCGCTTCGACGAACACCGGCCGGAACTCATCCGCTCCCGACGCGCTAGAGACAACGAGGTCGACGGGTGCGGTGTAGCGGACGCCGCGAACGGAGTACTCCAACGGCTCCACGTCGGCGCGCGGAACGAAGTGTTCCGTGCCCACAACAGCAACCGGCGCCAGACCATCCTGCGGGCCCCAGGCAACCAACTGCGCCCACTGACCGTGATCCGGTACGCCGATGACGTACGAGGTCGTCGTACCGCGCAGGGTCCAGGTCCTCACTTGACCGCCCCGATCGCCAGCCCGCCGACGAAGTGTTTCTGGAATCGGAGGAACACCGCGACCGTCGGCACCGCGGCGATCACCGTGCCGGCCGCGATCACGTTCCACGACGACACGAACAGGCCTTGCAGACCCAGCAGCGCCGGCGTGACCGGCATCTTCTCGCCCGAGCGGATCACCGTGATCGACCACAGCAGATCGTTGAAGATCCACGTGAACGACAGCGCCCCTAGCGCTGCTAGCGCCGGGCGGGTCAGCGGCAGGATGACGGCCGAGTAGATCTTCCCCGGCCCGGCACCGTCGATCGTCGCCGCCTCCTGGATCTCCCGCGGCAGATCGCGCATGAACCCGTGCAGCACAAAGGTGTAGAACCCGAGGCCGAACCCGACATGGACTGCGATCAGTGCGATCAGCGTGTCGTAGTACCCGATCAGCTCCACGAACCGGGAGATCGGGATCAGCAGGATCTGCGGCGGCAACAGGTTCCCCATCAACATCAGCAACAGGATCGTGCGACGGAACGGGATCGAGTACCGCGCGAGCCCGTACGCCGCGACCGACGCGAGCCCGAGACTGAGGAGCACGGCCGGGATCGTCACCAGCAGGCTGTTGATCAGCGCCCGGAACTCGTCCGCGTCCTCCCACGCCGACTTGTACGTCGAGAACGTGAACGAATGCGGCAGCGATCCGAGCCCGTTCGCGGCGACGTCGTCGAAGCTGCGGAACGAGATCACGATCACCCACAGGATCGGTGCCACCCACAGGAACGAGACGACGCTCATCGCGACGTGGTAACCCACCCGCCGGATCATGATTCCTCCCGGAAAGCGCGGATCAGATAGCCCAGGATCACGGCCAGGGCGAGCAGGAAGATCACCACGGCGATCGCTGACGCATAGCCGAGCTGCGTGGACTGGAACGCGGTCGAGTACATGTACGTGCTGAGCAGCTCGGACGAGTGGTACGGCCCGCCCTTGGTCATCGACCAGACGATGTCGAAGGATCGCAGCGAGTCGATGACGATCACCGACAGTACGACGGAGTTGACGCCCTTGAGCTGCGGGATCGTGACGTACCGCGTGCGTTGCCAGGCGGAGGCGCCGTCGACCTTCGCGGCCTCGTAGAGCGCGGGATCGACCGCTTTCAGGCCGGCCAGGTACAGCACCATCACGTACCCGATCTGGCGCCACAGGGCCGGCACGATCACGGCGTACAGCGCGGTGTCCGGGTCGGCTAGCCACGGTCGGATGAAGTTGCCCAGGCCAACGGTTCGGAACACAGTGTCGACAAGTCCATCCGGCTGGTAGAACACCCGCCAGATCAGCGCCGTGACGACGAGCGAGAACACGACCGGGGTGAACAGTGCCGCCCGGTAGATCCCGACCCCGCGACGCTCCCGCTGCAACAGGAGCGCCATCCCGAACCCGCCGATCACACTCAGCCCACCGAACAACACCAGCCAGATCGCGGTGTTCTTCAACGCAGTCCGAAAGATCGGGTCGGACACCATGTCGGAGAAGTTCCCGAACCCCACGAACCGAGGCGCCGACAACCCGTCCCAACTGGTCAACGCCAACCAGAACCCCTGCAAAGCAGGCCAAAACACCCAAACACCCTCAACAACAAACGGCACCAACACAAACGCGAGAATCAGAGGAGAGACGCGCCTCGGTCCGTTCCGCTTCGTCCGGCGCGGTCCGGCCGCCGGGTCACGGCCGGCCGCGCTCCGCGGTTCCACAGCTGTAGCGGTCACGCCTTGAAGACTTTCTCGGCGGCTGCCTGCCAGTCGGCCAGGATCTTGTCGATCTGGTCGGGCTTGTCGAGGAACTTGGTGAGGGCGGCGTCGGCGGTCGGCTGGAGGGCGTCGCTCGAGTCGCGGTTGAAGAACTGGGTGAGCTCGGCGGCGCCTTCGATCATCGCCTTGCCCTTCTTCACCAGCGCCGTATCGGCCGACTTGCCTTCCGGGTTCGCCGGAATCGCCGTGCCGGAGGAGCTTTGCACATAGATGTTCTGCGCTTCCGGCGTCGCCAGCCAGGTGAGGAACTTCTTCACCCCGTCCGGATCCTGCGCCTTCTTCGACGCGAAGTACCCGTCCGTCGGCGCCTCCTCGGCCACCGGTACGGCCGGATCGATGATCGGGAACTGGAAGAAGTCGATGTCGTCCAGCGCGTCCTTCGGCGCCGAGTCCGCGAAGAACGTCCCGATCAGGAACATCCCGGTCTTGCCCGCGAGCAGCGCCGACGTCGCCTCCTGGAACGGGAACGACTTCCCCTTCGGATCGAAGTACGGCAGCACCTCACGCCACTTGGTGAAGACCGCCTTCACCTTCGGGTCGGTGAAGTTCCCTTGGCCGGCCAGCAACTCCCGGTGGAACGGCGCGCCGTTGATCCGGATGTTCAGGTAGTCGAACCACGCCGATGCGACCCACGGGGTGTCGCCGAGCCCGATCCCGATCGGCGGAATCCCCTTGCCCTGAATGGTCTTGCACACGGCGACGAACTCGGACCAGGTCTTCGGCGGTGTCACGCCCCACTTGGCGAAGTTCGACTTCCGGTAGAACATGCCCCACCAGTAGTAGCTGGTCGGCACGAAGATCTTCTGCCCGGCGCTGCTCGTGGACAGCGTCTGCATCGCCTTCGAGTAGTTGCCCATCGAGTCCCAGACGCTCGACACGTCGAGCAGCAGGTCCTTCTTCGCGTACGAGTCCGCGACCGAGCCGGCGTACCAGGTGTAGACGTCCGGCGGGTTCGCCGAGGTCAGGTACGTCGGGAGCTGGGTCCGGAAGATCTCCGACGCGACCGTGTTCAGCTTGACCTGGGATCCGCCGGTCTTGTTGTACGCGGCAACGAGTTTCTCCATCGCGCCCTTGGCCTGCTCGCTGGAGAGGTTCGACTGCAGCGAGAGCTCACCAGTGGCCGCGCTGCCGCTGCCCGGACTCTTGGTCGAGGTCGCGCACCCGGGCACCAGGGTCGCCGCCCCGAGTACTCCGAGGCCCTTGAGGAACGTCCGCCGATCTGCTGCCAGACCCGTCATGCCTGAACTCCTGAGATCTGCTCGACCGGCGTGCCAGTCGAGTGAGTGGTGTGTTGCGGACGATCTTGCGGCGAGCGATCCAGGGTGTCAATATTAATTCGTAAATTACGAGCAAATCGCTTGACCGGGCACTGTCCCGCACGGTCAACTGGTTCATCGTTGGAAGCGGCCTGCCTCCGTGCTTGGGTAGGAGCAGATCGAAGGAGGCGCGGGTGCGGCTGGCTGGACGGGTGATCGTGGTGACCGGGGCTGCGTCGGGGATCGGTGCGGCCTGCGCCGAACGGGCGCTGACCGAGGGCGCGCAGGTCGTGCAGGTCGACGTACATCCCTGCAAGGACATGCCCGGCAGGGCGATCAGCGTCGTCGGCGACGTGTCGTCGCAGGACACCTGGGCGGAGGTCCGGTCCCGCGGCCGCGACGAGCTCGGCCCGATCGACGGCTTGGTCAGCAACGCGGTCGTCGTCGACGTGAAGCCGGCCCACGAGCTGACGCCGTCGTCCTGGCAACGGCAACTCGACGTCAACCTGACCGCCGCGTTCCTCGGTTTCCGTGCCTTGTACGACGACCTCGTCGCGGGCGCCGGCTCCGTCGTACTGGTGTCGTCGGTCCACGCGCTCACCGGCCTGCCCGGACATCCGGCGTACGCCGCGACGAAGGGCGCGCTCGTCGCACTCGGACGCCAACTCGCGGTCGAGTACGGCGAGTCGATCCGGGTGAACACTGTGCTCCCGGGCCCGGTCGTGACGGCGATGTGGGACCGGGTCGACGCCGAGGGACGCGCGCGGAGCGCCCAGGCGACGGCACTCAAGCGGCTCGGGCAGCCGGACGAGGTGGCACAGGCGGTGGCGTTCCTGCTGTCGCACGAGGCGTCGTTCGTCACCGCAACCAGCCTGGTGGTCGACGGCGGATGGTCCGCAACGAAGGACTCGGCGTGAGGGAGAGCGGTGTGACGGGGATTCAGCGCGGGGTGTCGCGTGGATTGCACGGGCAGATCGTGGAGGTGATGGCACAGCGCATCCTGTCGGGACAGATCGCGGAGGGCGCGACCATCAACGTCACCGACCTGCAGGCCGACCTCGGCGTCAGCCTGACCGCCGTACGCGAGGCCTTGAAGGTGCTGACCGCGAAAGGTCTGGTCGACGCGCGGCAGAAACGCGGCACGTTCGTCCGGCCGCGCTCGGACTGGAACCTGCTCGACGCGGACATGATCCGCTGGCACTTCAGCGACGCCGACGCCCGGCCCGAGCTGCTCGAGGAGCTGCACGAGGTCCGCGGGATCGTCGAGCCGGCCGCCGCCCGGTTGGCCGCTCTGCGATCCGACGACGCGGACCTCGTGGCACTCGACGAGGCGCTCGCAGCGATGGAATCCGCTGGTGACAACGTCGCGGCGGCGGCCGCGGACCTCGCGTTCCATCGTGCGCTGCTCGCGGCAACGGGCAACGAACTGCTGACCAAGATGGAAGTGATCATGGAGACCGGGCTCGCCGACCGCGACCGGCTGGTGCACACGGTGAAGCCGTCGGACGATCCGATCCCGAGCCACCGACTGGTCGTGGACGCGGTCCGCGCGCACGACCCCGAGGGCGCCGAGCTCGCGATGCGGGAACTGCTCGCGAAGGCGGCCGAGGACCTCACCGAGGTCCGCGGATCGACCCGGCGGCGGCGCCGGTGAAGATCGAGAGGATCGAGACGTTCCTGGTTCCGCCGCGCTGGCTGTTCTGCCGCATCGAGACGAGCGACGGTGTCGTCGGGTGGGGCGAGCCGGTCGTCGAAGGGCGCGCCGAGGTTGTCCGGGCCGCGATCGACGTACTGTCGGAGTACCTGATCGGCCAGGATCCGCTGCAGATCGAGCGGCACTGGCAAGTGTTGACGAAGGGCGGGTTCTACCGCGGCGGGCCGGTGCTCAGCAGCGCGGTCGCCGGACTCGACCATGCGCTGTGGGACATCGCCGGCAAGGTGTACGGCGCTCCCGTCGCCGCACTCCTCGGCGGGCGGGTCCGGGATCGGGTCCGCGTCTACGCGTGGGTCGGCGGGGACGAACCGTCCGCGATCGGTGACTCCGTCGCGGAGCAGGTCGCGGGCGGGATGACGGCCGTGAAAATGAACGCCAGCGGGCAGATCCAGGCCTCCCCGTCCGTTGCCGAGGTCAACGACATCGTCAACCGGCTCGCTGCCGCCCGTGCGGTCCTCGGGGATTCCCGGGACGTCGCCATCGACCTGCACGGACGGGTTGGCGTGGCCGCGGCGCGGCGGATCCTGCACGCCGTCGAGGACCTGCAGCCGATGTTCGTCGAGGAGCCGGTGCTGCCCGAGCAGATGGCACACCTGGCCGAGGTGGTCACGACGTCGACGGTGCCGGTTGCTCTCGGCGAGCGGCTGTACCACCGGTCCGACTTCATGGCCCCGTTGAACGCGGGCGTCGCAGTCGTGCAGCCCGACGTCTCGCACGCCGGCGGGATCTCCGAGCTACGACGCATCGCCGTACTCGCGGATGCGCATGGCGCAATGCTCGCGCCGCATTGTCCTCTCGGGCCGATCTCGTTGGCGGCTTCGTTGCAGGTGTCGTTCGCGACGCCGAACTTCCTGATCCAGGAGCAGAGCCGCGGCATCCACTACAACGTGACGAGCGACCTCACGTCGTACGTCGTGGATCCCGCGCCGTTCACCTGGGTCAACGGTCACGCGGAGTGGAATCCCCTGCCCGGCTTGGGAATCACGGTCGACGAGGAGGCCGTCCGCGCCGCGGACCGCACCGGCCACGCCTGGCGCAATCCGGTGTGGACCCACGAAGACGGCTCGTTCGCCGAATGGTGACCATCGATCCAGCTGACGGCGGCCGCTGGACCTCCCTGCAGCTCGGTGGCCGCGAATGGCTCTGGGCCGGACCCGGCCTGATCACCGGTCCGCGCATCGGTCTCGCCACCTTCATCGACGCGGGCGGCGTCGACGAATGCTTCCCCACCGTGCGCGGGCTCCCTGACCACGGCGGCCTGTGGAATCAGGCGTGGGACGCGACCGTCGCGTACGACGACGCGATTCTGACGCGGGTGTTCACCACCGGCGCGGACGCCGCCAGTGTCGACTACCACCTCGAGGCTCCCGCCGGCTACCGCTTCATCTGGGCCGCCCACGCGCTGCTCGACTGCGTGTCCGGCGCAACCATCTCCGTCCAACCCGGGACCGAGTGCCGCCTGTATCCCGAGGCCGCTCCGTGGTTGCCGTGGGCCTGGCCGGACGACAGCCCCTGGGTCACCGCTATCTGGCCGACGCCTCTCGAACTCGGAACCTTCGGCCCGACGAACGGGACTGCTGCCGGCGCGGTTCTGGTGGACTGCCCGACGGTCTCGGTCCGCGATCGCGGCGCGGAACTGACCATGACGCTGAGTTGCCCGGGGCAACCAGTCTCCACCGCGCTGTGGCGTAACCAGGGCGGCTTCCCGGACGATGCGCCGTACCGGAGTCTCGGGGTCGAGCCGATGCTGGGCCGCGTGTTCGACCTGGCGACCGCCGGTCCGGGCGACGCCGCGGTAGTGCCGGAGAGCGGCGAACTGACCTGGCGGTTGACGCTGTCCGCCAGGCCAGTGTGATGTCAGCCGAGCGGCAGATCGAGTACGGCGTTGGGCACCGACGTGCTGTTCGCGGTGCGGATGCTGTTGAGTTCGGTCGCGGTCAGGGCACGTTTGTAGATGCGGACCTCATCCATCGAGCCGTCGAAGTGGTGCGCGCCGTCGAGGCGTTGCCCGACGTACATCTTGAAGGGACGGCCGGGGCTGACCGATCCGGCTGGGGCCGTGACACTCGCAGCCTGAGTACCGTCGACCCAGATCGAGAGGGTGCCGGCCTTGCGTTGCAGGGCGACGTGGTGCCAGGCGTTGTCGTTGTAGGCCTTCGTCGTCTGGACGGCTGCCGTGTTTCCGCCGGTGGTGATCAGGCCGCGGATGCGACTGTCTGCGGGCTCGGCGCGGAGCCAGAACTGCGAGAACTCGTTGATGTTGTAGCCCCAGAAGATGGCCTGCGGCGTCGAGCTGGCGCCGTACTTGATCCACGCCATCGCGGTGAAGTCATCCGCGCCGACCGCGAGCGATTCGGCGAACGGGAGCTGGATCGCGTCATCTACGCCGTCGAGATCTCGCGCCTGGCCGAACTTGCCGGCGACGGCCGTGGTGCCGCCGCGCAGGTAGCTGTCGTTGTGCAGGCCGGAGACATCGGGAGTCGTAGTGCCGAGCGGTGCGTCGGGGTGACCGATGTCGTTCTCGGTGAAGCGGGCGAAGCGGATCTGGTCGCGGGCGTCGGCCGTTCCGCCTTCGTACAGCAGGCCGATCTCGCCGGTGTCGAGGATCGCCAGGTCGGAGTAGCCCGACCAGTCGCTGGTGATCCTGGTGCCCTCAGCCACAGTCTGCCAGGTCTTGCCCTCGTCGAAGCTCGACCGGATCGTCATGTACCTGCGCCGATCGGGATCCGCCGGCGCCGCGAACAGAAGGCGGTTGTACTTGTCGCCTTGATCCACCGCTCGCAGTCGTTGCAGCGAACCTTGGACGACGGGCGTTGTCAGTCCGGCGACAGTCGCGAACGGCGCGGAAAACGTTTGACCGCCGTCGTTACTGACCGCGGCCATCCGGCTCGCGCCCGACGTACCGGCGTTGTTGCGCGCACCGGCGTACACACCGCCGTCGACCTTCTCGACGACGCTGATCTCCTGCGGGGTGGCGTCCGAGCGGAGGTCGGTCGCGCCCTTGTGCCACGTCTCGCCGTGGTCGTCGCTGTAGACGAGCTGACCCGCGTTCTTGCCGGCGCCGTTGTCGTAGTTGGTGCCCGCGACCAGGCGGCCGGCGTGGGCGCCGCGGGTGAGCTGGATGCCGTGCACAGGCCCGGTCGCGTACCAGCCCCAGGCAGGGTCGTCGATCTGGTCGCCGATGTTCTTCGCCTTGCTCCACGTCTTCCCGTCGTCATCACTGAACTGGACGTACGGCGTCCGCGGGCGGCTCGTCGTACCGGGGTCCATCGTGCTCAGCAGCACGATCCGTCCGGTCTCGTAGTCGACGATCGGAGCCGGGTTGCCGCGGGTGGCGACCGCGTTCGGGTCAGTGTCGGTGCCGGAGAGAACCGTCTGGGTCGCCGACCAGGTGCGGCCGTCGTCCTCGGAGCGGCGCATCACGAGGTCGATCTCCTGGGAGTCCGCGCACCACGCGCGGCGGGCCTCGGCGAACGCGAGCAGCGTGCCGGCCTTGGTCTTCACGATCGCGGGGATCCGATAGCAGCCGAATCCGGCATCCCCTTTGTCGAACAGCACGGTTGTAGTGACGGCAGCTTGGGCCGCCGGAACCGGGATGGTGAGCGCTGCAAGAGCGAGCGCTGTGAGCAGGGCTTTGAGCTTAGGCATGAGCGGATGCCTCCTGAAAGTAAACAACGGGGCGGTTGCTTACTTCGAAATTTACTCACACATTCGGCGTCCACGCCAGGGCTCATGGGACGTCCTATGTCTTCGTCGATCGCATAGGTTGGGGATTATGGATCTGCTTGCCGAACTCCGGAGCCGGAAACTGCTCGCGATCATCCGCGCCGACGGGGCGGACACCGCCTTCGCCTGCGTCCAGACCCTCGTCGAAGCCGGCATCACGGCGCTCGAGGTCTCGCTCACCACGCCCGGCGGCGTCGAGGCGATCGCCAAGGCGCGCGCGCAGTACGACCCGGACATCCTGATCGGCGCCGGCACCGTCGTCACCGCTCTTCAGGCCGACGAGGTGGCCGCCGCGAACGCCGACTTCGCCGTCACCCCCGCGATCACCCGCGGCGCCCACCGCTCGGTCGAGCTCGGCCTGCCGCTGCTGTGCGGCGCCCTCACGCCCACCGAGGTGGTCGCCGCCATGGAACTCGGCGCCACCGCCGTCAAGATCTTCCCCGCCAAGGTCCACGGCCCCGGCTACCTCTCCGATCTCCGAGCACCCCTCCCCGACGTACCGCTCATCGCGGTCGGCGGCATCGACGCGGTATCCGCCCCGAAGTACCTCGCCGCCGGCGCTCTCGCGGTCGGCGTCAGCTCCCCCCTCCTCGGCGACGCCGGCACCGGCGGCTCCCTGTCCGAACTAGCAATCCGCGCCGGCACCTTCCGCACAGCCCTCAACATCTAACGACAACCTCGCCCGGCACCCGCACCCGGGCCCGCTCCACCGAATTTGCCTGGCCCACCCACCAATTTGGCTGGCCAACCAATCGAATCGGGGGTTCCGGACCCTCCATCACGGTCAGGAACCCCGCATTTGGTGGGTGGACCAGGCAAATGAGGGCTCGGCGGGGGCGGGACGATGGCTCAGGTGAGAGGGCGATCGGATGGGTCGGCCTCGTCCTCGGAGTAGTGACTCTCGGAGTAGTGAATGGAGTACTGACATGACGGATCTGCTGACGCTGGGCGAGACGATGGTTTCGGTGCGGACCGCGCACCCGATGCGGCTCGGCGGGGACGCGCATCTCTCGATCGCCGGCTCCGAGAGCAACGTGGCGATCGGTGTCGCGCGGCTCGGGCACGACGTCACCTGGCTGAGTGCCGTGGGCAACGACGAACCGGGTCGGCTGATCGAGCGCACTCTCCGCGCCGAGAACGTCGGCACCCGGATCCGGTTCTCCGACGATGCGTTCACCGGGTTCATCGCGTTCGACCAGCCGTCGCACGACATCACCCGCGTGAGCTACCACCGCCGCGGCTCGGCGGCTTCCACCCTCACGCCGGACGAGACCACGGCTGCTGTCACCGCCACAACACCGACGCTGCTCCACGTCACCGGCATCACCCCGGCGCTCTCCGACACAGCACGCGCCGCGACGTTGGCCGCCGTACGCACGGCGTTCGCAGCAGGCACCCAGGTCTCACTCGACGTGAACTACCGCGCCCGCCTCTGGAGCCGCGCCGAGGCGGCCACCGCGCTGCGCGAACTTCTCCCCCACGTCCACACCGTCTTCGCGTCCGACGACGAACTCGACCTTCTCACCGACGCCGAAGACTCGGTCGCCGACCTGCTGAGGACCGTCGACACCGTCGTCGTGACTGCCGGCGGGAAGGGCGCGTGGTCCCACACCAAAGGATCCGTCGACGCCCCATCGCCTGAGGTGCACACCATCCACCACCCGGCGCTCCCCGTCACGGTCGTCGACAGCATCGGCGCCGGCGACGCGTTCGTCTCCGGCTACCTCTCCGCCACCCTCGACAACCTCACCCCAGACGCGCGCCTCACCCGAGCCAGCACCTCAGGCGCCTTCTGCGTAACGGCGTACGGCGACTGGGAATCCCTCCCCACCCGCCAAGACCTGACCCTCCTAACCCACACCCAAGGCACCGCCCTCCGCTGACCCGCCATCGCCTAGCGTTGTCGGACCGAGTAGGTCAGGTGGGTCACCTTCGGGGAGTGCTCCGCGCGGATCTGCTCCAGGGCTATGCGACTCGCGTCGACGCCGTCGAACAGGCGGATTCCGGAGCCGAAGAGCACGGGCGAAAGGGCGATCGAGAACTCGTCGATCAGGCCGGCGTTCAGGTACTCGAGGATCGTCTCGCCACCACCAGCGATGCGTACGTCGCGGTCGCCCGCGGCCTCGCGGGCCAGCTCGAGCGCGGCCTCGATCCCGTCGTTGACGAAGTGGAACGTGGTCCCGCCCGGCCGCTCCCAAGGGTCACGCTTCTCGTGCGTCACAACGAAAACCGGCGTGTGGAACGGCGCCTCCTCCGGCCACATCCGCTCGCCGGCGTCGAACATGCGCTTACCCATCACGCTCACACCGGTGCGCTCGTACGTCTCCCGCGCGATGTCGTTGTCGCGCCCCTCCTCGCCGCCCTTGCCGAGCTTCAGGTTCTCCCGGAAGAACCGCAGCGGAAAGACCCACCGCTGCAGTTCCATCCACTGCTTCCCCATCAACTCCTTGGGCGAGTCGGGCGCGATGAACCCGTCCAGCGACATGGACACACCGAAGTACACCTTCCCGGCCATCAGCCCTGCCCTCCCAACCGAGAGTTGACGTAGGCAGCCAGGTTGCCCAGGGTCTGCCGGCCGCCCTCGATCGCGCCGTACTTCTCGACCGCCTCGTCGCGCAGTTCCTTGGTCTGGAACACCGTGCGCATCTCGATCCGGGTCGCCGCACCATCAGGCGCGAACGTCAGCACGGACTCGAACATGTTGGGGTCATCGCGGGACTCACCGTGCAGCAACGCGATCCGCTCCGGTACGGCGATCTCGGTCCAGGTGATCCACTCCGCGTAGTCCGTCCCGTCCGGCCCGTGCATCACGAAGTCCCACACCCCGTCGACCCGGAACTCGAACTCCCGCGTGGTCGTGGTGAACCCGTCCGGCCCCCACCACTGCGACAGATGCCGCACCTCGGTGAACGCCTCGAACACCAAGTCCCGCGGGGCGTCGATGACCCGAGAGATGACAATCTCCCGCTCAGCCGTCGCCGGTGCTTCTTGTCTAGCCCCTGCCATCAGCTACTCCTCCAGCCGTGTCTGCTTCAGGTCCTGCACGTACGCGTCCAGCCGGTCGAAGCTCTCGTTCCAGAACCGCTCGAACCCGCCGCTCCACTCGTGGACCGGTCGCAGCCCCCGGGCGTCAAGCCCGTACAGCCGCTGCTTACCTGCCTTCCGATCCCGCACCAACCCGACCTCCCGAAGCACCCGAAGATGCTTGGACGCCCCCGGCTGCGTCATCCCCAACTCCTGAGCCAACTCGGTCACCGGCCGCTCACCCGCCCGCAGCAGCACCAGGATCTCCCGGCGCTGCGGCTCCGCGATCGCGTTGAAAACGTCCGACGTCGTCGCTGCTCGTGCCATGCCCGCAATCATATGCCCATATCGGAATGCGTCAAGCAATAGCCACCTCGCACCCCACGACCCCCACCTGGCTGCGCCCACGCTGTCCGACTTTGTGCACCAGATCCGTACATTCAGCGCCCGCCGGCACGGATCCCGTGCACAAAGTGGCTCGGGTGGAGGTCAGGCGTCGTCGTTTGTGGGGAAGAGGATTGGGCTGAGGAGGTAGCGGGAGCGGCCTGGGCTGGCCTCGTTCGACAGGGCAGGGAGGATTGCGGCTCGTAGGCCCTCGATCAGTTGGTGCAGTTCGGCTTCGGTTAGCCAGATGCCGTGTTGGCGGTAGCCGACGAGGTCCGCGATCGGATCGGCTCCGTCGCGTTCGACGTACGCGTTGAACTCCGCGACCAGCGCCGCCATCGCCGCGGCGAACCCGCGCCGGTGGTCCTCGACCGTCAGCTGCTCGAGCTGCTCCGGCGTGATCGACGCAGAAGCGACCCGCAACCGGAAGTGTCGCTCGACGGCGCCTCGCACGCGCCGTTCCTCCGCGACCTCGAGGATGCCGCCCTCGGCGAGCAGCTCGACGTGCCGGTACAGCGTCGCCTTGGAGACGTCCGCGATCCGCTCCCCGAGCTCAGCCGTCGTCAGCGACCGCCCACCGCGCAGCGCATGCACGATCCGCAACCGCACCGGATGCCCCAGCAGCTCCAACGGACCCATGGCGCAACAATCTCACGCCGTGCTACCTTTCTCAAATCATGAGAAAGGTACGCCGATGACCTGGACTCCCCCGCCGTACGCCGATCCGGTCGGCTTCACCGAGCACGACATCACCCTCGACGCGGATGGCCGAACCGTCCCGGGCACGTTGACGCTGCCCGCGCGACCGACCGGCCGAGGTGCGGTCCTGCTGACCGGTGGCGGTCCGTTCGATCGCGACGAGACCAGTGGACCGAACAAGCCACTCAAGGATCTCGCATGGGGCCTGGCAACGCAGGGCGTCGCGGTCCTGCGCTTCGACAAGGTCACCGCGAACAGGCCCGACGCGATGGCCGAGCCGGGCTACACGATGACCGCGGAGTACGTCCCGCACGGGATCGCCGCCGTACGACTGCTCGCCGAGCACGTCGACCAGGTCGTCCTCGTCGGCCACAGCATGGGCGGCAAGATCGCGCCGAAGATCGCCGCCGAGGAACCGCTCGTCGCCGGGGTCGTGATCATGGCCGGCGACACCGAGCCCATGCAGCATGCAGCGGTCCGCGTCGTGCGCTACCTGGCGCAGACGAATCCCGAGGCGGTCCCACTTGAGACCGTGGCACTGTTCGAGCGGCAAGCGGCCGTGGCCGACAACGTGTCGCCGGACACCCCGGCGACCGACCTGCCGTTCGGAGCACCGGCGTCGTTCTGGCTGGATCAGCGCGCGTACGACCCGGTCGTGACGGCCGCGAAACTCGACGTACCGATCCTTGTCCTGCAAGGCGGTCGCGATTATCAGGTCACCGTCGCCGACGACCTTCCGGCGTGGCGCGCCGGCCTCCCGGACGCGACGATCACGGTGCTCGACGCCGACAATCACGTGTTCATCGCCGGCGACGGCCCGTCGACGATGGCCGACTACCAGGTCCCCGGACATCTGGACCCGGCAGTCGTCACCGCCATCGTCGACTGGTTGCCTTAAGCAAGCAGAGCCGGGTCCGATTCGAGTTCGCGTTCCGGGTCCAGGGGCAGGACGATCTTGAAGACGGTGCGGCCCGGCTCGGACTCGACGCGCAGGTCGCCGTGGTGCTTCTTCACCACGATGCGCCAGGAGATGTCGAGGCCGAGGCCGGTGCCTTCGCCGATCGGCTTGGTGGTGAAGAACGGCTCGAAGATGCGGCGCCGGATCTCGTCGGGGATGCCCGGTCCGGTGTCACCGATCTCGACGACCGCGTAGGCGCCGTCCCGGCGGGTGCGGATCGTCAGCGTCCCGGATCCGCCCATCGCGCTCACCGCGTTGTCGATGATGTTCGTCCACACCTGGTTCAGCTCCGCGGCGTACGCCGGGATCGCGGGCAGCTCGGGATCGAAGTCCTTCACGATCTCGTACCCCTGCAGCTTCCCCGACATCATCACCAGCGTCGACTTCAGCAGCTCCCGCAGGTCGACGGTCTGGTACGGCGCCCGGTCGATCTGCGAGTACTGCTTGGCGGCGCCGACGAGGGTCGAGATCCGGGTCACGGAGTCGTCGATCTCGTTCATCAGCGACTCGGTGTCGATGGTGTACATCAACCAGCGCACCGCGCCCTCGAGGTACGTCGGGCCGACCGCCTCCAGCACGTTCTCCATCCACGGCACGTCCAGGCCCGCGGCGGCGAGCACCGGCGCGATATCCCAGCTCGCCCGGACGTCGTGGTCGTCGAGCCAGTCCGTCAGCGTGTCCTCGCGGTCGGACAACTCCATCGGCGGGATGTCCTTGTCCTTGTTCTTCTCCAGCCGCTCGACCGCGTCGTCCTGCAGCGCGACGATCTGGTGCAGCTTGGTCGCGTCGAGGGTGCCGTCGGCGAGCATCGCCAGCTTCGACCGCATCCCGGATACCCGCTGCCGCAGGGTCGCCGCCGCCCGGACCGCGGCGGCGGCCGGGTTGTTCAACTCGTGGGTCAGACCCGCGGACAAGGAGCCGAGGGCAAGCAACCGCTCGCGCTCGCCGAGCGTCTCGTTGGTCCGCCGCATGCCCATCACGAAGCCTTCGATCAGGTGCACCGCCATCGGGAACCAGGTGTTCATCATCGTCGCCATCGTCTCGGCGCTGATCACGAAGAACTCCGACGGCCCGGTCACCTGCATCGTCGCGGTGTAGGACTTGTGATCGTTGGCGCCGAAGAACGCGTTGAACGCACCGGAGTACACGCCGCGCTGGTTGGTCCGGTTGATCTCCACGAGCTCGCCGTGCGACAGCTTGCAGAGCCGGATCTCACCCGTGAGCAGGACGTAGCAGCAGGTCGCCTCGTCGCCCTCGTTGAAGACGATCCCGTCGTGCACGGACTCGACGTACCCCACCCCGGAGAGCCATTGCAGCTGCTCCTCGTTGAGGCTCTCGAAGAGGAACAGCGTGCGCAGCTCGTCGGGAGTCAGCCGCCGCGGCTCCACGTCTTGGTCAGTCATCAGAGCATCTCCAGGTATCGGTGCACCAGTGTCACGGCCATCGCTCCGTCGCCGACCGCGGAGGCGACCCGCTTCACCGACTCGGCCCGTACGTCGCCCGCGGCGAACACGCCCGGCATGCTCGTCTCCAGGTGGTACGGCTCCCGCTCCAGCGGCCAGCCCGGCGGTCTGCCGTGCAGGTCGGGTCCGGTGAGCACGAAGCCTCGGTCGTCGCGGAGCAGGTCACCGGGCATCCAGTCCGTCCGCGGGGCCGCGCCGATGAACACGAACATCCATTCCGTGTTCACCTCACGCTTCTCCCCGGTCTCGCTGTTCAGCAGGGTGAGATGTTCCAGGTGCTCCGAGCCCATACAGGAAACGACCTGCGTGCAGGTGTGCACCTCGATGTTGTCGATCCCGTCGATCTGGTCGATGAGGTACGACGACATCGTCGCGGTGAGCGATGGTCCTCTGACCAGCATATGCACGCGTTTCGCATGCCTCGAGAAATAGACCGCCGCCTGACCGGCCGAGTTCGCCCCGCCGATGATGTAGACCTCGGCGCCGGCGCACGCCGGACCCTCGGTGGTGGCCGATCCGTAGTAGATGCCACGGCCGCACAGGTCGTCGACACCGGGTGCCTGGAGCGTCCGGTACGAGACGCCGGTCGCCAGGATCACCGAGTGCGCCGAGATCTCGCTTCCGTCGGCGAACCGCAGCTGGCGCGCGTTCCCCAGCGTCTCGAGCCCCACGACCTGCCGGGTCGTCAGCAACTCGGCCCCGAACCGGACCGCCTGCCGCCGCGCCCGGTCCGTCAGCTGTGCGCCCGACACTCCGTCCGGGAAGCCCAGGTAGTTCTCGATGCGACTCGATTGCCCGGCCTGTCCACCGGTCGCCACCTGCTCGACCAGCACGGTCCGCAGGCCCTCGCTGGCGCCGTACACCGCCGCACCGAGCCCGGCCGGGCCACCGCCGACCACGACCAGGTCGTAGAAGTCCTTCGCCGGCGCCGTCGACAGGCCGACCTTCTGCGCCAGTTCGGCCTCGGACGGCGCGATCATCACCGTGGCGTCGGGCGTGATCACGACCGGCAGCGTCGTACCGTCCACGTCGGCGGCGTCGAGGAGCCGCTTGGCCTCGTCGTCGTCGACGTTCAGCCAGCGGTACGGCACGGCGTTGCGGGCGAGGAAGTCGCGGGCCGCGAACGACGGCGCCGACCAGCGGTGACCGATCACCCGGGTCTCGTCGCCGGACGGCTCGGGGGTCGAGCGCCACAGGTCGAGCATCGCGTCGACCACCGGATACAGCTTCTCCTCCGGCGGGTTCCACGGCTTCAGCAGGTAGTGGTCGAGGTCGACCACGTTGATCGCCTGGATCGCGGCATCGGTGTCGGCGTACGCCGTCAGCAGCACCCGGCGGGCCAGCGGGAACAGGTCCATCGCGGCCTCGAGGAACTCGATCCCGGACATCTGCGGCATCCGGTAGTCGGCGAGCAGCAGCGCGACCGGTTCGCCCCGGAGCTTCAGCTCCTTCAGTGCGTCGAGCGCCTGCACCGGGTTCTCCGCCCGGACGATGCGGTTCTCCTCGCCGTACCGACGGCGGAGGTCACGGGCGATCGACCGGGAAACGCCCGGATCGTCGTCGACGGTGAGGATCACCGAGCGGGTCGTTGACGCTGTCATGCCTCCTTCATACCAGCGCGGACCCACAAAGCGGGATCGGTAATCCACAGGCCCTCGTCCGGTTCGCGAGGGGCTGATCGCGAACCGGACGAGAGGGGCGGCCTACGGGAGGGCGTCGAGGTACGGCGCGTGGCTGTTCTGGAACTCCCAGTTGTAGTAGTGGTCCCAGTTGATCGACCACGTCATCAGCCCGCGGAAGCCCGGCGAAGTACCGCCGCGGAGGCTGTAGCCGCCGCAGTTCTGGCCCTTCACCAAGCAGTCGAGCGCTTCGTGCACGGCTGCCGGGGCGGTGTAGCCGTTGCCTGCGCTGACCGCTGCCGGGAGCCCGAAACCGATCTGGTCGTCGCGCAGTCCCGGAAACGTCTGACCGGTGTTGGCCACCGGGAAGCCGGCCTTCACCATGTCGGTCATCGCGATGTGGAAATCCGCGCCGCCCATGGTGTGGTACTGGTTGTCCAGCCCCATCACCGGACCGGAGTTGTAGTCCTGGACGTGCAGCACGGTCAGCGAGTCCCGCAGGGCGTGGATGACCGGCAGGTACGAACCGGTCCGGTTGTCGCCGCCGCTGGAGCCGCCGTAGAACTGGTAGCCGACCTGCACGAAGAACGTCTCCGGCGCCATCGACAGCACGAAGTTCGCGCCGTACTTCGCCTTCAGGGTCTTCAGCGCCGAGATGAGGTTGACGATCACGGGGGTGGTCGGGTTGCGGAAGTCGGTGTCGCCAGCGTTGAGATAGAGCGAGTGCCCTTCGAAGTCGATGTCGAGCCCGTCCAGGCCGTAGCGGTCGATGATCGCGCTCACCGAGCTGACGAACGCGTCCCGGGCCGCTGTGGTGGTCAGCTGCACCTGGCCGTTCGCGCCGCCGATCGAGATCAGCACCTTCTTACCCGCAGCCTGCTTGGCCTCGACGGCTGCTGCGAAATCCGCATCACTCTCGACGTTCGGACACTCACTCGCCGGACACCGGTTGAACCTGATGTCCCCCGAAGTAACGCTTGTGGGCTCACCGAACGCCAGGTTGATGATGTCCCACTGATCCGGCACATCACCCATCCGCACGTACCCGGATCCGTTCGCGAAACTCGCATGCAGATAGCCGATGAGCGCATGCTTCACCAGACCGGTGCTTGTGCAGCCTGCTGTCCTCCCGGCCACGGCCGCCGACTTGGCCGACTCACCGGCGCTGTTGTACGCCGCCACCGAGTAGGAGTGACTGCTGCACGTAGCGAGACCGCTCGCCGTTGCCGTCGTACCAGTGACCGTTTGTACGACGCTCGCGCCTTCGTACACGCGGTATCCGGTGACCGTGTCCGTGGAGGCCGGCCAGCTCAACGCGATGGATGAGGTTGTCGTGCTGGTGACCGTCGGCGTACCAGGCGCGCTCGGAGCACCCGGCGTACCGCCTGGGCCGTCCAGGGTGAAGTCGTCGGCCTGGTACGCCGGTTGGCCGTACCAGCCGTGCACGTAGATCTGGGCGGATGTCTGACTCGCGCCGGTCGTGAAGGTCACGGACAGCTCGGTGAAGCTCGTCGCGGACGGCGTCCAGGTGGAGACGCCGCCCGCGACACCCAGATAGACATAGGACCCGCGCACCCAGCCCGACAGCGTGTACGCCGTGTTGGGCTGCACCGACACTGTCTGGCTGCACTGGGCGTAATCCGAGCTTGTGACTGCCCCGTTGAGGGCGTAGCCGCCGGTGCGCACCGGCGTACTGACAACCGATCCACCCGAGCAGTTCCACCCACTCAACGACCCCGTCTCGAAGCCGGGATTGCTCAGGATGTTCGCCGCCTGCGCCGGAACCGTGACGCCGACCAGCAGAACCCCGACCACCACCGCAAGCCATCGTGCACGCATGAAACCTCCTCGACGATGTATTTAGTAGAGAGGTTCCATAAATCCACGTCAATGCGTTGCGACGGCGGGTATCCGACGCTGTCGGGAACCGGCCCGCCGTCCCAGCTGCGATGTCTCACCCACCGCGGCCACCACTAAGGACCGCAGTCGAGGCAGGGCCACGGGCGGCCGCAGCGGGAGCAGAGGCCGTCGAGAGCCGGTGACGGCAGCCAGACCGTCTTCTCCTGCGGCTCGGGAGGTGGTGCGGCCGGCTGGACAGGCGGCGGGTCGAGCCAGTGCAGCCGGGTGTCGCCGTCGGCGGCGTGAACCGCCAGCAGTGACTCGATGCCGTCCCAGGTCGAGGTGCTCGACCAGCGGCCGAGCCACCTGAGCGCGACGGCACCATCGGACCACTCCGCGCCTTCCGCGAGCATCCGGGAACCAGGGGCGGCGATGGGCCGGACCAGACGGAAGAGGCGAGCCTGTCGCTTCAGCGTGTTCACCTGCTCAGGGTCGCCCAGAACGCAGTGCGCACAACAGGTGTTGGCTGTGGGCTGTGGGAACAGCCCACAGCCCACATGCCCTTGTTTTCCACGGTTTTTGTCGGCGAGGGCTTGTAGCTTGGCCGGCACGCACCACATGAGCTCGAAGCGCGAACGGGGTGGTCCTGTGACCGAGACATCGATTGGGACATCGTTTGGTCCGTTGCTGCGGCAGTGCAGGCAGGCGGTCGGGCTGAGCCTGCGCCAACTCGCAGCACGCGTCGGGTACGACCACAGCTATCTGTCGCAGGTGGAGCGCGGGCAGCGGCCCGGCTCTGCGGACTTGGCCCGGCTCTGCGACCGGGAGCTCGGCACTGACGGCCGACTGACTGCCACCTTCGAGCGAAGGCCCGCCCGCGCCGGTCAGCTCCGGCCGGAGGCCGACCCGTTGGAGGCCAGCCCGTTGGAGACAGCGTGGCGAGGGCTGGTCGCGACGCTCGATGCCGGCGGACCGGTGCCCGACGACTTCCGCAGTGTTCCACCGGCCTCGCTGCTACCGGAGCTGACAAGGCAGCTGCACGGCGCTGACGGAGTGGAGGCAGCCGAGCTGAGCATGCTGATCGCCGAGACCCTTGCCAGGCTGGGTGAGCGAAGCACTGCAAGGCGTTGGTGGTGGGTCGCACGTGCGGCCGCGGACAGCGCAGGCGAGGGCCCACTGCCGGCGCTGGTGCGGGCCAGGGAAGCAATCACCGGTCTGGCTGAGCGGCGTCCGTTGGCAGAGCTGCTGCAGCTCGCGGACGAGTCGGTCGCACTGGACCGGCAGGCGCCGGGCGCGGCCGGCAGCGAGCCGCGGACAGCGCAGGCACTCGTCCTGGCCGAGCTCGGACGCACTCAGGAGGCGCACCTTGCCTTGCAGGAGCTGATCGGTGTCGGCGACGAACTCCTGCGCGCCACCCAACAGGCTCGCCCGTACCTGTTGCACTGGGCCGAAGGACGAGTCTGCACCCTGCTCGGGTACGGCATGGCCGGCTGCGTCTTGCTGGAGCGCGCCCGGGAGCTCTGCCCGGAGAGCTGGCTCGGCGAGCGCGCACGACTCGACCTGTGCCTGGCCGAATGCCTGGTAGTCGCGGGAGAGGTCACAGCGGGCCTGGCCACGGCACTCCGGGTCCTGGTCGAACTGCCGGACGAGTGGCACGACTCCTTGGTGTACGACGCCGCCGACCGGGTGCTGCACGTCGTACAGGCAGAGCCCGGTGCAGCTGAGCTACGGCAGCTGCTGGCGCGGTCGGCGTACCGGAGTGGCCGGAGTGTGGGCGGCGGGTCGAGCTGGAGGTGAGAGCAGGGGTAGCGTGCGGCGAGTGACAGGTGAACAGCGGGCAACGGTAGTGACAGACGCGTGGGACTTCGCGGTCGAGCTGCGCAGCGATCCGGCCAGTGCGGAGGCCAGGGCGGCCGTACTTGCGGATCCGGCGTTCGGACAGTCGTTCACAGACCACATGGTCGTTGCGAACTGGTCGGTGGACCGCGGCTGGCACGACTCGAAGGTCACGGCGTACGCGCCGCTGTCACTCAGCCCGGCGGCTGCTGTCTTCCACTACTCACAGGAGATCTTCGAAGGTCTGAAGGCGTACCGGCACGCGGACGGCTCGGTGTGGGCCTTCCGGCCGGACCGGAACGCCGCTCGGTTCACTGCCAGTGCGGAGCGGCTCGCGCTCCCGCAGGTGCCGGAGGACGAGTTCATCGCAGCCCTGCGCGCGCTGGTGACCGTTGACGAGGCGTGGGTCCCGTCAGCCGAGGACGGCGAGACCAGCCTGTACCTGCGGCCGTACATGATCGCCACCGAGGCTGTACTGAGCGTCCGGCCCGCCCACGAGGTGCTGTTCGGCGTCATCGCCTCCCCCGCCGGCCCCTACTTCAACACCGGCCCGAAGCCGGTGTCCATCTGGCTGACGACGTCGACCATCCGGGCAACGCCAGGCGGGACCGGTGCAGCCAAGTGCGGCGGCAACTACGCGTCCAGCCTCGCCGGCCTGGCCGAGGCGGTCGCGAACGGCTGCGAGCAGGTCGCGTTCGTCGATGCCGTCGAGCACAAGTGGCTCGAGGAGATCGGCAGCATGAACATGTTCTTCGTGTACGCCGACGGCCGGATCGCGACGCCCGAGCTGAACGGCTCGATCCTCGAAGGCGTGACCCGCGCGTCCGTGCTCGAGCTCGCCGCCGACCTCGGCCACCCGGTCGAGGAGCGCCGCATCTCCGCCGACGAGTGGAAGGACGGCGTCCGCTCCGGCGAGATCACCGAGGTCTTCGCCTCCGGTACTGCCGCCGTCATCACCCCGATCGGCCGCGTCGCCTGGCCCGACGGCGACCTCACCATCGGCGACCACTCCGTCGACCACGGCGTCGGCCCGGTCACCACGAAGATCCGCAGCACTCTCCTCGACCTCCAGTACGGCCGCACCCCGGACACCCGCGGCTGGCTCACCCGCCTGGCCTGATGCCCTTTGTCCCCGGGGCCGGTTAGGTTGACGTCATGGCCGACTCCAAGGCGAAGTCTCCGGCGATCGAGCTGGAGGTGGGTGAGCGGACGGTGCGGATCTCCAATCCGGATCGGGTGTACTTTCCTGCGCGCGGTGAGACCAAGCTGGATCTGGTGAAGTACTACCTGTCCGTCGGGGACGGGATCGTGAGCGCGCTGCGCGAGCGGCCGTGCATGCTGCACCGGTTCCCGGAGGGTGTCGCGGGCGAGAAGGTGCATCAGAAGCGGCTGCCGCACGGAGCGCCGCCGTGGATGGAAACGGTCAAGATCAAGTTCCCGCGGTACAACCGGACCGCGGACGAGCTGTGCGTCACCGAGATCGCCCACGTCGCCTGGGCGGTGCAGATGTCGACGGTCGAGTTCCATCCGTGGAACTCCCGTCGCGCCGACACCGAGACGCCGGACGAGTGGCGCATCGACCTCGACCCGATGCCCGACTGCCCGTTCGATCGAGTACGACGGGTCGCGCACACCGTCCACGAAGTACTCGACGAACTCGGCGCGGTCGGCTACCCGAAGACCTCCGGTGGCTCGGGCATCCACATCTACGTCCGCGTCGAGCCGGCGTACGGCTTCTCCGACGTACGGCGGGCCGCGCTGGCGTTCGCGCGCGAGGTGGAACGGCGTACGCCGGAGGACGTGACGACGACGTGGTGGCGCAAGGACCGCGACCCGCGATTGGTCTTCGTCGACTACAACCAGAACGCCCGCGACCACACGATCGCGAGCGCCTACTCGGTCCGCGGGAACCCCGAAGGCACCGTGTCGGCCCCGATCCGCTGGGACGAGATCGACGACGTGAACCCGAAGGACTTCACGATCGCCACCGTCCCCGCCCGCTACGCCGAACTAGGCGACCTCCACGCGACCATCGACGAGAACGCCTACTCACTCGAAACGCTGATGGAGTGGGCAGAACGCGACGAACGCGAAGGTGCGGAAGCACCGCCCGAGGACTGAGCGCGGACCTGCGCCACTCATCAACCGCCCTTCCGAGCCTCGGCGACGCATCCCCCCAGCGTGCGGCCCCGGCTTGGTGAGTGGCTCACGTCCGCATCTCCAGGCCATCACAAGTGCAGCGAGCGGCCGGCTCCACGCCGGATGAAGATCACCACCGCTCGATTGTGATGGCCTGGGCGTTCGCCTCTAGCCCGCCAAACCGTGGTGCAGGAGGTTGGTGAGGGTTTCGATGGCTGTCTCGTCGGAGATCGTCTGGCCGTTGGACGGGTTGACGACGAGCCAGGTGTAGGCGAAGCCCTCCATCAGGGCGTTCATCGCGGAGATCGTGACGAGCGGGTCGGCCGGTGGGTTCGGCAGATGTGAGAAGTGCTCGATCATGTGCTGGTCGTCGTCGGCCATGATCTGCTGCAGCCGGCGCCCCAGTTCGGGATCGACCATCGCGGCCTGCTTGACCGCGATCATCTCCGGCAGATGCGCCTGGTAGAACCCCCAGAACGCCGCGACGTGCCAGCGGATCGCCGACCGCTTGCTGAAGTCGGCGTCGTGCCCGGCAGCGTCGACGACCGCCTCGTCCGCCTCCGCCAGCATGTCGCGAAGCAGCGCCTCGAGCAGCTCTTCCTTGCTGGCGAAGTGGTTGTAGAACGACCCCGTCGCCCGGCCCGCGGCCGCGGTGATGTCGGTGATCTTCGTATTCAGGTACCCGCGCTCGGCGAAGACGTCGCGCGCGGCCTGTTTCAGCGCCGCCTCGGTCCCGGCCGCCCGCTGCCGGCGGCTCACCGTGTCCGACACGTTGCACCTCCTTGACAGCGAACCCTAGTCGTGTGCAAACTGAATCCGAATTCAGTGAATCATAATTCAGTCAGGGAGACCAGTATGAACGTCCTGATCGCGGGCGCCGGACCGACCGGCTTGACCCTCGGTATCGAGCTGGCCCGGCGCGGGATCGCGGTCCGGGTGATCGACAAGGCGACCGAGTTCTTCAACGGATCACGTGGCGACGGGTTGCAGCCGCGGACCCTCGAGGTGTTCGAGGACCTCGGCGTACTGGACGAGGTGCTGGCCCAGAGCCTCCCGATCCCGCTGATGAAGATCTTCATGAGCGGCCAACTGTTCGGAGAGCGCCGGATGGCCGACCCGGTCGAGCCCACCCCGGACATCCCGTACCCGAATGCACGGATGCTCGGCCAGTCCCGGACCGAGAAGATCCTGCGCGACAAGCTCGCGGAGTACGGCGTCAGCGTCGAACTGAACTCCGCTATCACCGGATTCACCCAGACCGCGGACGCGGTGACCGCCGAACTCTCCACCGGCGAGGTCGTCGAGGTCGACTACCTGGTCGGGGCCGACGGTGGGAAGAGCTTCGTCCGCAAGCACCTCGGGATCGCCTTCGAGGGCACCACCGACGAGTCGATCCGCACCCTGCTCGGCGACGTCGCGGCCGACGGACTGGACCACGAGTACGGCTACTGGTTCGCGTCGCAGGACAACCCGATGGCCGGCATCGCGATGACCCCGCTGAGCGGCGGCGACCAGTTCCAGTTCGGCGCGCCGCTTGACGGCGACGACGCGGACACCTCGCTCGAAGGCCTGCAGGAGTTGGTCGACAAGTACGCCGGCCCGGGTACTGCGAAGCTCCGCGACCTCACCTGGTCGACCGTATGGCGTCCGAACGTCCGGCTCGCCGCGAAGTTCCGGGTCGGCCGGGTCTTCATCGCCGGCGACGCCGCCCACGTCCACCCGCCGACCGGCGGCCAGGGCCTGAACACCGGCGTCCAGGACGCGTACAACCTCGGCTGGAAGCTCGCGGACGGTCGCGAAGAGGTGCTGGCGACGTACGAGACCGAGCGCCGGACCAACGCGATACGGGTGCTCGGGATCAGCGAGGACCTGATGCAGAAGCACGTCGACGGCGACGAGTCGGCGCTCGATCGCGGCGAGAACACCCGCCAGCTGGACGTCTCGTACCGCGACCCGTCGGACACCCGCCCCCTGGCCTCCGGCGACCGTGCGCCCGATGTACCAATCAAAGATGCCGAGGGCAACAAGATGCGCCTGTTCGAGCTGTTCCGCGGCCCGCACGAGACCCTGCTGCGCTTCTCCCCCACCACCCGGTCCACCCACCCGCACGCGGTCGACATCACCTCACCCGAGGCGTTCGCGATCTACCACGCCCAGCCGGGCGACGAGATCCTGATCCGCCCGGACGGATACCTCGCCTAGGATCCCCACCATGGACCCAGCCGCCGCCTATACCCGTGCTGTCGAGTTGGCGACGCGCGGGCGGCGGCAGATCCTGGGGATCACCGGGGCGCCGGCGGCGGGCAAGTCGACGTACGCCGAACAGCTCGCCGCGAAGCTGACCGCGGACGGCCACAAGGTCGCGCTGGTGCCGATGGACGGCTACCACCTCGCCCAATCGGTCCTGGAAGCTGAAGGACTGGCGGAGGTGAAGGGCGCGCCGCACACCTTCGACGGCTACGGCTTCGTCGCGCTCCTCAAGCGGTTGAAGGACTCACCGGACGAGCAGATCTGGGCGCCGCGCTTCGACCGCAGCATCGAGGACTCGATCGCCGCCAGCATCGGGATCGCGCCCGAAGTCACGCTGGTCCTCACCGAGGGCAACTACCTCCTGCTCGACGAGGCCCCCTGGTCGACCGTCCGCAGCCTGCTCGATCAGTGCTGGTACGTCGAGGTGCCCGAGGAACTCCGTCACGCGCGCCTCGAAGCCCGGCACCAGGCGTTCGGCAGATCACCCGAGGAAGCGCACGAACGCACGTACGGCTCCGACGAACGCAACGCCCACCTGATCGCGGCGACAGCACCGGCGGCCGACGCGATCATCCAACCCGGGCAATGAACGCAGCGACCCCGTCCAGGTAGAGCTGCAGACCGAAGTCGAAATCGGCCTCGTTGTCCTCCTCGAAGCTCCCCACCTCGTCGAACACCCCGGCATCGACTGTGCGCGCCACCGCCGGATAGACCCGCGGATCCGCGACCTGGCGGAGCGTCGAGCCGAACTGCTGGAAGGCATCCGGGTTCTCCGCGTAGCCGGCGGCCAGGTCGAACGCCATCCGGATCTGTCCCTGCACGTACGTGATGAGGCCCATCACCACGCCGACCTTCGCCTCCTCGGGCAGGCCGGTGTCCTTCAGCGCCCCGAGCGCGGAGTCGAACCAGGCGAGGTTGTTCGGACCGGCCGGCGGACCGGAGATCGGAACCTTGGAGTACCACGGGTGCCGACGGAACGCGGTCAGCACGCCGTCCGCCCAGAACGTCAGCCCGGTCCGCCAGTCGACGCCCTCGGGCATCGGTTCCGGACGCTCGATCGCGGCGTCGGACATGATCACCAGCAGGTCGTCCTTGCTCTTCAGGTGCCGGTACAGCGCCATCGTCGAGTTGCCGAGCCGCTCGGCGACCTTCGCCATCGAGACGGCGGCCAGGCCTTCGGCATCGGCGATCGCGATCGCCGCCGCGACGATGTCGTCGAGCGTCAGCGACGGTTTCGGTCCACGCCGCGGCTTCTCCCGCAACCGCCACATCAGCGCGACATCGGCCGGCAGCTCGTTGTTCTCCACCGGCTCAGTTTAGGGCTTGCCAGCCATTACTGCGTACCTGCTACGCTATTTAGCGTATTCCATACGCAGTAAGGAGGGGACCATGATCGTCGAGGCGACCGGCTTGAGGAAGTCGTACGGCGCGACCGACGTACTGACCGGGGTCGACCTGAGCGTCGCGGAGGGGTCGGTGCTCGCGTTGCTGGGCCCGAACGGCGCCGGCAAGACCACCGCGGTGCGGATCCTGACCACGCTGACCCGCCCGGATTCCGGTACGGCGACGATCGCGGGGTACGACGTACTCCGCGAACCGGCCCGGGTCCGCGGCGTGATCAGCCTGACCGGGCAGTACGCCGCGGTCGACGAGAACCAGACCGGGCGGGAGAACCTGGTGATGGTCGGCCGGCTCATGCACCTCGGCCGGCGTACTGCGCGGCGGCGTACGGCGGGGCTGCTGGAACAGTTCGGGCTCACCGACGCGATGGACCGGCGCGTGAAGACGTATTCCGGGGGTATGCGGCGCAAGCTCGACCTGGCGATGAGCCTGATCGCACGGCCGCAGGTGATCTTCCTGGACGAGCCGACGACCGGACTCGATCCGGCCAGCCGGTTCGCGATGTGGGATGCCATCGCGGAACTGGTTCGCGACGGTACGACGATCCTGCTCACCACGCAGTACCTGGAGGAGGCGGACCGGCTCGCCGACCGGATCGTGCTGCTCGACCAGGGGCGCATCGTCGCCAGTGGTACTGCGGACGCCCTGAAGACGCAGATCGGTGGCGAACGGATCGAACTGCGGTTCGCCGATGAGGTGCAGCTGCTCAAGGCATCCGGCGTACTGAGCGGTGTGGTCGACCAGTTGGTGCTCAACGTTCCGTCGGACGGTACGGCGGCGCACCTGCACCAGGTCCTCGACGTACTGCGTGACAACGGGCTGACGCCGGAGCGGGTCTCGTCCCACCGGCCCACGCTCGACGACGTTTTCCTCGCACTGACGGCCTGAGAGGTTTCTGATGTCACACCAGGGAGTCGTCGCCGCCTGCTCGGACGCGGTGACCATGATCGACCGCAGTGTGCGGCTGGCCCGGCGCAACGTCGACACGTTGTTCGCGTCGATCCTGCTGCCGTTGCTGATGATGGCGTTGTTCGTCTACGTGTTCGGCGGCGCGATCAACACCGGGACGGAGTACGTGAACTACGTCGTACCGGGGATCCTGCTGCTCACCACCGGGTACGGAGCCTCGTCGACGGCGATGGTCGTCGCCGACGACATGAACAGCGGGATGATCGACCGCCTGCGCTCGCTACCCATCCACAGCTTCGCCGTACTGACCGGACATGTGGTCGCGAGCGTGGCGCGCAACGCGACGTCGACGGCGATCGTCATCCTGGCCTCGCTCGGGATGGGGTTCCGCCCCCAGGGCGGTGTGGTGGACTGGCTCGCGGCGATCGGGCTGCTGTTGCTGTACGTCGTGGCGCTGTCCTGGCTCGCGGCGGGGCTCGGAGTCATCGCCAAGTCGGTCGAGTCGGCCAGCACACTCAGCTTCTTCATGCTGTTCCTGCCGTACCTCAGCAGCGCGTTCGTGCAGCCGGAGTCGATGCCGTCGTGGTTGCGGCCGATCAGCGAGCACCAACCGATCACGCCGGTGATCGAGACCGTCCGCAGTTTGCTGGTCGGAACGCCGATGGAGAACAACGGCTGGCTCGCACTCGCCTGGTGTTGTGGTCTACTCCTGTTCTCCGTCGTACTGGCGACCGCGCTGTATCGGAGACGGGCTCGCCGCTGAACGCACTTCTGGGTGCCGTTCGACGAAAAGTGCTGAGAGTGACCCCTTCGTCGGGTTAACGTCAAAGTCCCCCCCAACGTGTGGCGGTCCCACTCCCCCCGGGACCCACACGGACGAGCGCCCCGATCATCGATCGGGGCGCTTTGTTTTCCCGGAATCTTTTTTCGAGGACGTGTCGAATCCGGCCCCTCTGGTCCGACGTATCAGTAAGAGCGACCAAAGGAGAGGGTCAGAATGAACATCACCACCGACATCCGGAACATGATCGTCACCATGCTGGCCGAGGGGAGCCCGGTCTGGTACGTGGCCGGCATGGTCAACATGCGCAGCCACGACGTGTACGTGATCGGCTGCGAGGCCGGCTACCCCGACAAGGCCAAACTGCGCCGCGCCGTCTGGGCCGCGCGGAACCGCGTACCCCAAGCCGCCTGACCGAACCCCGGTCGCTCAAGCCGCCGCCTACCCTCTCATCGGGGCAGACGGCGGCTTTCGTTTGCTTAAGGTACGTCTTGTGGACGATGTCAGCGTTGTGGACTATCACACGGCCGGGGAGCCCTTCCGGATCGTGACCTCGGTCGAGCTCCCGGGAACCTCCGTCGCAGACCGCCGGGTCGGGGCGCAGTCGTCCGAGGCGATCGACGCCGTACGGCGGTTGCTGGTGAACGAGCCCCGTGGTCATGCGGACATGTACGGCGGGTTCGTCGTACCGGGTGATGACGACGGCGCCGACTTCGGCGTGGTGTTCTGGCACAAGGACGGGTACTCGACCGCCTGCGGGCACGGGACGATCGCGCTCGCGACCTGGGCGGTCGAAAGCGGTCTGGTCCAGGTGGCCGATGACGGCGAGACGGAGATCGTCATCGACGTACCGTCGGGGCGGGTGACCGCGCGGGTCAGTTGCGCTGACGGTTCGGTGTTGAGCGTTGCCTTCCGCAACGTTCCGTCGTACGTGCTGAGCCGTGGCGTGCAGGTGCCGACAGCGCGCGGATCGGTGCTGGCAGACATCAGCTACGGCGGGGCGTTCTATGCCTCCGTGCTTGCGTCATCGGTCGGCCTGTCGGTGACGCCGACGTGCTACGCGGACCTGATCGCGATCGGTCGCGAGATCAAGTGGGCCTTGGACGCGGTCGCCGTACATCCTCACGATCCTCGCTTGAGCGGTCTCTACGGCACGATCCTGTACGACGACCTCGGGCCGGCGCACCAGCGCAACCTCGCGGTGTTCGCCGACGGCGAGGCCGATCGCTCCCCCTGCGGATCCGGTACGTCGGCACGCCTCGCCCTCCTGCACGACGAAGGACGCCTGCGCACGGGTCAGGTCCTGCGCCACGACTCCATCGTCGGTACGACGTTCCTCGGCCGCGTCGTCGAGGAGACCCCGGACGGCGTCATCACCGAAGTCACCGGCACCGCCTACCGGACCGGGACCGCGACGTTCACCCTGGATCCCCGAGACACAGTCGGCACCGGCTTCACCCTCCGCTGATCTCAGATTGCGACTCACCGCCGGGGCTGTGGCCGCTAGCCTGGTTGCGGTCCCATCGAATCAGCGGAGGAAGCCTGATGATCTTCATCACCGCCAAGTTCCGGGTGAAGCCTGAGCACGCCGACAACTGGCCGTCCATCACTGCCGACTTCACGGCAGCAACCCGCGCCGAACCGGGCTGCCTGTGGTACGACTGGTCCCGCTCCCTGGACGACCCGAACGAGTACGTGCTGGTCGAGGCCTTCGCCGACGACGACGCCGCGACCCATCACGTCACCTCGGCCCACTTCAAGGCCGCCCAGGAGCACCTGCCCCCGCACCTGGTCGAAACGCCCCGCATCGTCAACTTCAAACTCCCCCAGGACGACTGGTCCGAACTCGGCGAACTCGCCGTGAAGTGACCTCAGGCGCGGACGAGTGGCTGTCCGAGGGGAAGCGCTCTTCCGCCTGTTGCCTGTGACGCCGAACTGAAGAAGAGATAGACACCCACCGCGGCGAACACGAACACCACCACGCCGGCGACCTTCAGCGTGCCGGCTGATTGCTGCAGTGTGCCGATCAAGACCAGCACCAAGGCGATCTCGATCAATGCGAACAGCACCGTGTAGGCAACGGGAAGTCGGAGTGTGGCCAGCGTCAGCATCCCGACTATCACCAGCCAGGAGATCAGGAACAGACCCTGCGTATGGAGGGCGTCCGCGGCGACGACGGCGAACCAGTTGTGCGTCAGGCCCAGTACGAGCGTCGCGTAGCTCAGCCAGAATCCGGCGAAGATGCCGAACACTCCAGCCACCGCGCTCTGGCCGACGGCCGCCGACCAGACGGCCGCGATCACCAGACCGAGACCGGTGGCGGCGATGATGATCGGGAGCGAGGCCCCGACCGCCGCCGCAGATACGTAGCCCACAAGGACCAGACCGAGCGCGACCGATCCCACGATGAAACTGGGGAGACCGATCAGCGCTGGGTCACCGGTCACCGCCGGGGCCGCGGCTTCAGCGGCAAGTTGTACTTCTGGGACGCTGTGAGCATCGGCGTCGATGGTGGTCATGGCGAGCTCCTTCCGGGCGCATCGCGAACGTTCTCATCCTTGCCGCGTCTCGCCCGGCCGTATGTCTCGATTTGAGGCAGCGGGTCCGTTCCAGCGCTCAGCCGAGCCGTCTCAAGATGAGACCGGCACTGTCGGCCTGTGGTGTGAGCATCCGAGGTGTACCGGTGCGCACCCTTGGTACCGACTGGCCGACGAGAAGGGGGAGTACCGATGAAGGCGCTCGTTTACCACGGACCTGGCAAGAAGGCCTGGGAAGACGTCCCGAACCCCGTCATCAAGGACCCGACCGACGCGATCGTGAAGGTCGAGGTCACCACCATCTGCGGCACCGACCTGCACATCCTCAAAGGCGACGTACCCGCAGTCACCGACGGCCGGATCCTCGGCCACGAAGGCGTCGGTGTGGTCACCGAGGTCGGACCCGACTGCCAGAGCGTGAAGGTCGGAGACCGGGTCATCATCTCCTGCATCAGCAAGTGCGGGACGTGCGACTACTGCAAGGCCGGCCTGCCCTCGCACTGCAAGACCCTCGGCGGCATCGGCTGGATCTTCGGGCACCTCATCGACGGAACCCAGGCCGAGTACGTCCGCGTCCCGTACGCCGACAACGGTCTGATCCCGCTCCCCGAAGGAGTCTCCGCCGAACAGGGCGCCATGCTGAGCGACATCCTCCCCACCGGCTACGAGATCGGCGTACTGAACGGCGCCGTCAAGAACGGGGACGTCGTCGCCGTCATCGGCGCCGGACCCGTCGGGCTTGCCGCGATCATGACCGCCCGCACAGCCGGCGCCTCGAAGGTCATCGCTGTCGACGGCAACAAGTTCCGGCTCGATCGCTCCCGCGATTTCGGCGCGACAGACACGATCGAGGCCGGCGAGAACGTCGTACAGGCCCTGCGAGAACTCAGCCATGACGGGCTAGGCGTCGACGTCGCGATCGAGGCGGTGGGCCTCCCCGCAACCTTCGGCACCGCCCTCGAGTCCGTCCGGCCCGGCGGCCATGTCGCCAACATCGGCGTACACGGCGAAAGCGTCGAGTTCCCGATCGAGCGGCACTGGATCAACAACCTGACCATCACCACGGGTCTGGTCAACGCCGTCACCGCACCAGAACTCCTCGAAGACATCAAGAAGGGCGCCATCGCCCCCGAGAAGTTCGTGACGCACCAGTACCCGTTCGCACAGTTCGAAGAGGCCTACGACACCTTCGCCAACGCCGCCGAACAAGAAGCCCTCAAGGTAGTCATCACAAACCTCCAGTAGAGGTCCGACGCCGGGGAGGGTTTGACACGGCGGGTAGGAGCTGTCACATTCCTGCAGTGCACCCAGGGTAAAACCTCACATCGGCTGTCCCGCTGGCCGCGCCTGCTCGCGGTCGTCGTACTGGCTCGTGCATTCCCACGCCGGTTCGCCTTGCTGATCGGGTGCATCGTCCTCACCGCCATCTGGCCGGCGATCTTCGCAGCACTGGTCGCACACCTGATCACAATCCTCCCGACTACATCCGACGTACTTTCGGTGCTCGCCGGGATTGCGCTTGTACTAGCAGCGCAAGAGGTGACGCGCGCCGCCTATGAGGTAGTGCGCTGGTCGCTGTACCGGCGGTACGAGGAATACCTGATCGGCCGCGTGATCCGAGCCGCTCTCAACGCAAGCACCTTGGACATCTTCGAGCGGCCCGACCTGGCCGCCAAGACTGACCGTGCCGTGCGCATCGCAGGCCTCGAACCCGGGGACCTGGTCGACGGCTTGAGCATGAAATGGCCCCTGCAAGCCCAGGGCGTCGCGGCCGCTGTGCTGGTGGCCACCGTCTCCGTCCCAGCCGCCGCAACCCTGCTCCTGGTATGGATCCTCGTCGGCAACAGACTGCAGGCGAACATGCGCCGCTCCGATCAGTTCACCTGGGAAGACGCCGTACATGCCGCGAGCTACACGCACCGAATCGGCTTGCGCCAGGAGTGGGCAAAGGAGGTCCGCATCTTCGGTCTCGTCGATTGGTTGTCGGATCGCTACGGTCGCCAGACGGCTCGCATACTCGCGGAGCTGGCCAAGGCCCGCAAGGTCGGACAGCGCCCGCTGGCCGTGCTCCTCGCCCTCGTTGTCGTGGCCAATGCCGCCGTCATCGCTCTGGCCACACGGTCAGACCTCAGCGTCGGCGCTGTCGTCTTACTGCTCCAAGGCATGCTCGGGATGAGCCTCCTCGCCGATCAACCCGGCGACGATCTCATCGAGTACGGCGCCAGTCGCATCCCGGTCGTTCTCGAGCTGGAACAACTCGTCGCCCACCACACCACCACGCACCCTGGCACTGCCACTGCATTGGGACGCCCAACGGAATCGATCGTGTTCGAGGAGGTGACCTTCGGATATCCCGGGTCCGGCAGAGCCATCTTCGATCGGCTGAATCTCGAGATCCGGGCGGGTACGTCGCTCGGCATCGTCGGCCTGAACGGAGCAGGCAAGACAACGCTGATCAAGCTCCTCACCGGACTCGAACTACCGCAGAGTGGCCGAATCCTCATCGACGGAACCGATCTTCGCGAGCTCGATCAGGAATCGTGGCGCAAGTCCGTGGCGGCGATCTTCCAGGACTTCATTCACTACGAGCTGTCCGCGCGGGACAACATCGGTCTCGGCGCAGTTGAGCAGTTGACACAGCCATCGATCGACGAGGAGATCGAGCGCTCCGCCGTACGAGCCGGCGCAGAAGGCATTCTCAGCAGGCTCCCGCATGGCCTGGACACGACGCTCTCTCCCCGGCTCGAGAGTGGAGTCGACCTGTCTGGTGGACAGTGGCAGCGGATCGCTCTCGCCAGATCACTCATGGCGGTTCAAGGCGGCGCCCGCGTCCTGGTACTCGACGAACCAACCGCGCAACTCGACGTACGCGCCGAGGCGGACATCTACAACAGGTTCCTCGATCTCACGTCCGGCTTGACGAGCGTCGTGATCAGTCATCGGTTCTCCACGATCCGTCGCTCCAGCCGGATCATCGTGCTCGATGGCGGGCAAGTCACCGAGGACGGCAGCCATGAACAGCTCCTCGCGGCCAACGGAATCTACGCCCGCATGTTCCGCAAACAAGCAATGCGATTCAGCTCAAAGGACATCGATGGCTGAGAACACCCGCCTGCGCGTCATCACCACCATGCTGCGCCTAGCTTGGCAGGCAGACCGCACAGCGGCCGTGCTCGCGTTCGTACTAGCTGGACTTGGGGCGATCACGCAGTCGTTCTACGGTCTGTGGCTGAAGTTCATCGTCGACGGCATCCACACCGGCAGTCCAATTCATCTAGGCGTCGGCGCCGTCGGAGGCGTCATCTCGATCGCCGCCACTGTCGCCATCGCCTACGCCGGACAACGTGCCCAATCCCGGCTACGGGATCACACCAGGTACCTGATGAACGGGCAGATTCTCAACCTGGTCAGCGCCGCGCCAACACTGGAACTCTACGAGAGCCCTCAACATCTGAACGAACTGTCTGCGTTCCAACGAGAGGGCTATCAGCTCAGCCAGGTCCTGCCGAGGATGGTGGAACTCTGCGCCGTCACCGTGCAGATCATCACGACTGCGGTCCTCATGGTTCTGGTCGATCCGCTCCTCCTCGCCCTCCCGTTGTTCGCGGTGCCGTCGCTGCTCGTCAGCTTCAAGACAAGCCGCATCTTCCGCGACAGTGGCCGGCGCGCAGCCGAACCCGCTCGACTTGCCGAGCATCTCGTAGAGCTGACGGCCACCCCGGGCGGCGCGAAGGAGGTCCGCCTGTTCAGGTTGCAAGCAGAGCTGCTGCGGAGGTTTCAGCAGGCGCACCACCAGATCCGACACTTCCACGGACAAGCCCAACTCCAGGCCGCTGGCTGGAGTCTCGCCGGACGGCTGATCTTCATCGCCGGATACGTCGCATCCATCGCCTTTGTCGTGCGGCGAGTCACCGTTGGCGAGGCAACCATCGGCGAGGCCGCACTGATCGCGGTTCTGGCAGGTCAAGTGCTCGGGCTGGTCAGCGGTTCCAGTGAGGTCCTACAGCTCACGATCCGAAGCCTGGTCGCCGCCGACCGTTTCGTCCGTCTCCAAGACCTCTTCGGCCAAGCGGTTCCACGAGGCCACCGCCCCGTGCCACAGCGACTTGAGCACGGCATCTCGCTGCGCAACGTTTCCTACCAGTACGACGGCGCAGCACGTCCTGCACTCGAGAAGATTGACTTGGACCTGCCCGCGGGTTCGACGATCGCCATCGTTGGCGAGAACGGCGCCGGCAAGTCGACCCTCGTCAAACTCCTCGCGGGCCTCTACAGCCCGACCAGCGGCACCATCACCATTGACGGGGAAGATCTAGCCTCGGTCGACCTCGCCCAATGGCAAGCCAGGGTCTCTGCCGCGTTCCAGGATCACGCCCGGTTCGAACTCCTGGTACGCGAAACCGTGGCGCTCGGAGACATCGAAAACGCGGATACCGATCTGAAAGTCCTTGCCGCTCTCGAGCGCGCCGCCGCCACCGACGTACTGTCCGCCCTGCCCCGCGGGCTCGACACCCAGCTCGGCTCAGGCTGGCCAGCCGGGGTCGACCTGTCCGGAGGGCAGTGGCAGAAGCTCGCAATCGCCAGTGCAATGATGCGCCCCGCTCCTGCGCTCCTGCTTCTGGACGAACCCTCTGCAGCCCTCGACCCCGAGACCGAACACCGCCTTTTCGAAGCCTGGACCCAGGTCGCACACGACCTCCGAGAGCGCGCCGGCTCCATCACTGTCCTGGTCTCACACAGATTCTCCACAGTGCGCATGGCCGACACCATCATCGTGCTGCAATACGGCGCGATCGCAGAACACGGCTCCCACGAAGACCTACTCAACAAGAACGGCCTCTACGCCGAACTCTTCAACCTCCAAGCCTCCGCCTACCGCTGAGGCAACAAACCCGCAGGTCACACACAACAAAACGAAGGCCCGGACCTGTTGGTCCGGGCCTTCTTCCGTAGCGGGGGCAGGATTTGAACCTGCGACCTCTGGGTTATGAGCCCAGCGAGCTACCGAGCTGCTCCACCCCGCGTCGTTGTGTCTTTAGTTTAGAGGATCTGGGCCGAGCAACCAAATCGGTTCCCGGTGTGGCTCCGGACCAGCGAAAACCCGTGTCTGCCGGGGGCGCGGCGGCGTACCGTCCGAGTATGTCCCGAGACGTCATTCGGCCGTTCGAGGAGGCGGATCTGCCGGCCGCGGCAGGCCTGCTCGCCGAGCGGCATCAGGAGCATCGCAAGCGTCACCCGCTGCTTCCCGCTGACTACGAGGACCAGCAGCTCGCGCTGGTCGAGGTGACGGCCGCCTGGGAGACCGAGGGCGCTTCCGGCGCAGTGATGGTCGAAGCCGGCGAGATCACCGGTTATCTGCTGGCCGCCCCGAAGCAGTCCCCGGTCTGGGGCCCGAACATCTGGGTCGAGGCCGCGGGTCACGCCGTACGTGAGACAGAACACATTCGCGACCTGTACGGCGCTGCCGCTGCGAAGTGGGTCGACGACGGCCGCATCGCGCAGTACGTCTTGGTGCCCGACGACCCCGCGCTGATCGACGCATGGTTCCGGCTGGCGTTCGGCTCGCAGCATGCACACGCCGTCCGCCCCGTGCCTGCCACTCCGCTCCCGCCGCCGTCGGATCTCGTCGTACGGCGTGCTGTGCGCGCGGACATTCCTGTACTCGCGGAGCTCGACCTCGAATTGCCCCGGCATCAGGGCTTGTCGCCGGTGTTCTCGTCCGGGGAGCTGCCGACTCTCGAGGAGGCGGTGGCGGACTGGGAGGAATCGATCGACGATCAGGACTACGCGACCTTCGTTGCCTCGTACAACGGTGAGGTGATCGGCTCGTCGGTCGGCTGCTCGCTGGACAAGTCGAGTGCGCACAGCGGGCTCGCGAAACCGGACAACGCGGGGTTCCTCGGGTTCGCGGCCGTTCTGCCGTCGGCCCGCGGACTCGGTGCCGGACGTGCGCTGGGCGAGGCCGTGCTGCAGTGGTCGGCGGAGACCGGGTACACGTCGGTCGTGACCGACTGGCGGGTGACGAACCTGCTGTCGTCGCGGGCGTGGCCGCGGCTCGGCTTCCAGCAGACGTTCCACCGGCTGCATCGGCTGATCGGGCACTGACCGCGAGGCTTGTCCACAGATCCGAAACTTGTCGGTTCAGGCGAGCGACGATCGCTGCACCTTCTTGGTCACGAAGGGCGTCTCGCAGCAGGCGGGGCGCCGCCGTTTCCTGGAGGCAGCCATGTCGCGTTCATCGCTTCGTTCCCGAGCCGTGCCGTCCGCCCGCCGTATCGTGACCGGGAGCGCGGTCTTCCTGGCCGCACTCGGGCTCTCGGCGACAGTCCCTGCCTCAGCAACAGAGTTCACACCGTCGTCGACCTACTCCGCGGATCATCCATCGACCGAGCAGAAGGCTGGCACCTTGGACGGCTTCGTGATCGAGAACCTTCCCGACGGCCTCGGCACGCCGAGCGACTTCGAGTACGAGTGGGAGGACGTGTCGTTCCACAGCCGGGTCTGGGAGACCGGGCCGGATCCGGAGGGCGCGTTCAAGGTCGACCTGACCGTGAAGACCCTTCGTGGCGAAAGGCTCACCGATCTCGAGGCCGTGAAGGACTTCTTGGTCGAGTACGAGGAGAAGGAGCCGGGCGACTGGCAGCTCGAACCGGTCAAGGTCGGCGGGTACGACGCGCTGTTCGCGGGCAACGAGGTGTTCTACTTCGTCGAGCCTGGCGTCGCGGCCGAGGTCACGATCGATCACGAGCGCTTCACCGACGAGGACGTGCTCGACACTGCGGCCGGGTTCCACCCGGAGCCGACGACCTGATGCCGTAGGCAACCACCCTCGGCGAATCGCCGGGTGAAACGAACGGGGCGGCGACGCCGACTGATGTCGGTGTCACCGCCCCGGGAACCACCCGCCGGATCAGCCTGCTGGTGACGTCGGTGGGCTCGTCGGTGTCGTCGAGGCCGGTGGGTTCGACGGATTCGCGGACGGCGTTGCCGATGGTGTCGCGGCGGGCGTCTCCGCTGCACCGGCAGCGGCACGGTCGAGCGCGGCCTTCATCTGGTTGAGGTTCGTCTGGTAGCCGGCCAGGTCGCCGTTCTTGAGGGCTGTCTGCGCGCGGGTCCATGCGGCCTGTGCGTCGGCGATGGCCTGCTTGACCGTCTGGTTCGGTTGCTGTGTCGTAGGCGGTTTCTGGGTTCCTGGAGGCAGCTCACCGGTATCGACGGTGGTCTTGAAGACCTTGGTGAGGGCTTCCTGCAACGTCGAGCCGTAGGCCACGCCGTCACCGAAGGACACCAGGACGTACCGGAGGACTGGGTAACTACCCGGTCCGCTGGTCCGCACCGAGTAGACCGGCTGGACGTAGAGCAGACCACCGCCGAGCGGCAGCGTCAGCAAGTTGCCGTACTGCGCTCTTGCCCCGCTGTTCGGCTGGTTGATCGGCAGCAACGCCTGTCTGATGCTCTCGTCGGTCTGGAACTTGTTGTAGACCTGCCCCGGACCAGGTATCTGCAGGTTCCCCGGCAATCGCAAGACCCGGAACTTGCCGTAGTCCGGCGAGGTGGCCTCGGCATCGACGGCCATGAACGCCGTGAGGTTCTCCCGTTCACCGTTCGGCACGTACACCGACGTCAGCGAGAACTTCGGCTCGGTCTGACCGGGCATCCGCAACGACAGATAGAAGGGAGGCTGGCTGATATGCGTCGCCGAGTCACCACCGGACGAGACCGCGGTCGGGTCGTCCGGCACTCGCCACAGGTCGCTGTTCTGGTACCAGGTGCCGGCGTCCTCGACGTGGTACTTCGCGAGCAGGTCGCGCTGCACCTTGAACATGTCCTCCGGGTACCGCAGGTGCGACATCAGGTCCGGCGAGATGTCCGAGCGCGGCTTCACCGTGCCGGGGAACGCCTTCATCCAGGTCTTCAGCAGCGGGTCCTTGTCGTCCCACGCGTACAGCTCGACCGAGCCGTCGAAGGCGTTGACGACAGCCTTGACCGAGTTGCGGATGTAGTTGATCTTCTCGCTCGGCTGCTGTGCGATCGTCCCGCGACCGGTGGTCGTGTCCCGGGTGCTGACGTCGAGGTCGACCTTCTCGGAGTACGGGTAGTTGTCCGAGGTGGTGTAGCCATCGACGATCCAGACCACCTGGCCGTCGACGATCGCCGGGTACGGGTCACCGTCCGGCGTCAGCCACGGGGCCGCCTTCTCGACCCGCTCGCGCGGGGTGCGGTCGTAGAGGATCTTCGACTGCGGGTTCACCCGGCTGGACAGCAGGATGTTCGCGTCCCGGAACTTTGTTGCATACAGCAACCGGTTGCCGAACGAGCCGATCGGGACGCCACCCTTGCCTTCATAGGTGTTCAGCGTCGGGTCGCCGCCGGTCTGTCCTTCCGGCGTGTCGAGCTCGACCTTCTGGCCGCCCTCGGGGGCGCCGACGATCGAGTAGTCCGGCGACTGCTCACCGAAGTAGATCCGCGGCTCGTACTTGCCGAGCTCGCCGGTCGGTGGCAGGTCCTTCTCGGTCCACACCGGCGTACCGCCCTGCGACTGGTTCCCGTTCGCGGCGACTACTCCGTAGCCGTGGGTATAGACGGTGTGGTCGTTGTTCCAGTTGCGCTGCCCGGCCGGCAGCCGGTCGACCTGGACCTCGCGGACCGCGAGGACCGTGTCCATGACCTTGCCCTTGATCTTGTACCGGTCGACGTCGAGATCGGTCGGGAACGAGTAGAAGCCACGGACCTGCTGGAGCTGCTCGAAGGTCGGGCCGATCACGGTCGGGTCGATCAGCCGGATACCCGGCAGAACTTCGGCATCCGCGGTCAGTTCCTCCGGCTTCGCCGTGGTCGTCGCCTTGTACTCGGTGACGTCGGTGCCCTCGAGCCCGTACGCCTGACGCGTGGCCTGGATGTTCTTCTCGATGTACGGCGCTTCCTTCACCGGCTCGCTCGGTCGCACCCGCAACTGCTGGAGCGCGGCCGGCCAGAGCGCACCGAGGAGGATCGCCGACAGGATCAGTACGACCGTGCCCACGCCGGGAAGCAGCCAGGTTCGGCGGACCACGTTGGCGAAGAACAAGACCGCACACAGGACCGCGATGACGGCCAGGATCTCCTTGCTCGGCAGGATGGCATGGTCGCCGGTGTAGGACACACCGGTGAACAGCTTGGCGTCCGAGGTCGTGAGACCGAACCGGTCCAGCCAGTAGCTGAAGGCCTTGAGCAGGACGAGGAGACCGAGCAGCACCGAGAACTGCACCTGCGCCGCGCCGGAGGCCTTCTGGCCCTTGGCGGACGGGCGGAAACCGCCGTACAGGTAGTGCGTGATGATCGCGGCGACCAGCGACAGCAGGACGATCGAGTAGCCGAAGCCGAGCAGCACGCGCAGCCACGGGTAGTCGAAGACGAAGAACGCGATGTCCTTGTTGAAGTGCTTGTCGGTGACGCCGAAGGGGGTCCGGTTCCGCCAGGCCAGGAAGACCTTCCACTCCCCCGACGCTGCCGAGCCACCGAAGATCAGCATCAGGGTCGCGACGACGCCGACCGCGATCTTCCCGTGCTGCTGCAGCAGATCGCCGTACCGCTCGAAGCCAGGGCTCGGCGACGGGGCCAGTGCCACCCGGGGACGGGTGCGGAAGGCGACGATGACGTTCGCGACGACCGCGGCCGCCATCAGCAGACCGACGATCACGAACAGCAGCACACGGGTGCCGAGCACCGTGCTGAACACCGAGCCGAGGTCGACCGATCGGTACCAGAGCCGCTGGGTCCAGACGTCGGTGAAGACGCTGAAGAGGATGAGCAGGACGATCAGTGTGGCGATCGTCGGCAGCAGAGCACGGGGGCGTCCGCCTGTTCGCCGGTTCCTGCGGGCCGGCGGCTCTTCCGGCATGTCATAGACGCCGTCGCTCATGGTCGCTTCTCCTCGTCGTCGCTCATGCCGTCGACCCCAGGACCCTCGCCCGACCGGATGCCTGCCGAAGGTTCGAATGTCAAAGACAGTACTTCGCACAGCGTGGGGACCAAGTCGATACCGGTGAGCACTGCGCTGTCCTCGTCGTGGGCACGCAACCGGACGGCGCCGAACCGGGTTCCTTCCCGGAGCACCGCCGCGACCATCCGGACCTCGTGCCGGCGCGGATCGCTGCCGGCCAGCCGGGCCAGCTCGGCGTCCGACTCGACGCTGGGCAGGCCGGACTCGGCCGCTGCCGGAAGCACAATCCGCTCGATCGCCAGGGCGCAGCCGGCGACGCCGTCCGGCCATTCGATCCGGCCCAGGGTGTCGGCGAGGTGGTCGTCCTCGACGCCGCCGGGAAGCTCGCCCTGGGCGACCGGGGTCAGTGGCTGCGAAGCGTCCTCGGCGCCGAGTTCGGCGGCAAGGTGGGGTTCGGCGCGCAGCAGGTCCGCCGTCGGAACCAGCGCGAACAACTGCGCGGGCTGGTCCCAGCCCGCGCTGCTCACGTGCTTCTCGATCTCGACCACCGCGCGGCTGAGCGCGTCCGGTGGCAGCGTTCCTACGGAATCCATGCCGGCTGATCTTCCCTTCGGCTCACCAGTTCGTACCTGTCGCTCATTGGCTGCACGACGGGACATCTCCCTTGCCGTCCGCGATCGCCTGCAGGCCGTTGATGGCGTCGGTCAGCGTGCTGATCTTCACCAACTGGATGCCCTTCACGCCGGCGTGCAGTGCGGCCGCACAGTTCGGCGCCGGGACCAGGAACACCGTCGCGCCGTCGTTCCGGGCACCGGCGATCTTCTGCTGGATACCGCCGATCGCGCCGACCTGGCCGAGCGCGTCGATCGTTCCGGTTCCGGCGACGTGCTTCCCGTTCAGCAGCGCGCCCGGGGTCAGCTTGTCGTAAATGGCCAGTGCGAACGCGGTGCCCGCACTGGGGCCGCCGATGTCCTGACCGAGGTTGACCGTCACCTTGACCTGCGAGTCGACACCGATCGTGATCCCCACCATCGGCCGGGTCTCCTCACCGGGCGTCGCGGCGGTCTTCAGCTGGACGGTCTGCTCAGCGGTCCCGCGGCGGATCAGGAAGACGACGTTCTCGCCGACCTTGTGCTTACGGACGAACTCGCCGACCTGCGGGACCTGAGTCACCGTCTGGCCGTCGACGGCCAGCACGATGTCGCCCGGCTTCAGCTTGCCCTGCGCCGGCGAGTTGTCCGCGACCGTCGAGACCTTCGTGTGGAACGGAACCTTCGCGGCCTGGAGTGCGGCCGCGACCGCGCTGTCCTGCGAGCCGGTCATCTCGGCGGTGTTCTGCTGCTCCACCTCGTCGGCACTCTGGTCCGGCGGATAGATGATCTCGCGCGGGAACAGGTCGTGGTGCGGGTCGAGCCAGTTCCGCATCGCCTGCGGCAGTGTCAGCTGCCGGTCGGGCGAGGTCACGGACACAGTCGTGAGGTCGAGCTGGCCCGTGGTCGGGAACGTGTCGTGGCCGGTGATCTCGACGACCGGCTTGTTCTTCGACGATCCCAGGGTGTCCTTGACCGGCCCGGGGCTGAAGGAGACGAACGGCACCGGGAACGCGGTGACCAGTCCCAGCGAGACGACAAGCACGACGATCGAGGTGACCAATGTGGCGGTACGACGTGTCACGAACCCTGCCCTGCGATCTTGGAGCCGGAGCTGCGGACCTCGGAAGAGACCGGCTGATGGTTACGACGACCCAGGCCGCGGCGACGTTCCGGGGTGGCCCGTGGGCCTGGTGCGGCGAGCGCGGCGTTGAAGCGGCGGAAGTCCTCGACCGAGGCGAAGGCGCCGCCGGACCGACGGCGCTCACGGCTGCGCCACCCGCGCCACGCCGCCCAGCACATCGCCAGCAGCGTTGCGACCAGCGGGAACGCCAGCCACGCCAAAACCTTCATCCGGCCACCTTCATGCGCCCAGCGTACGTGTCAGTGAGCGCCGACCCACTCGCTGCCACCGTCGGAGAAGCGCTGGTGTTTCCAAATCGGAACCTCGGCCTTGAGGTCGTCGATCAGCCGCCTGCAGGCAGTGAACGCCAGATCGCGGTGCGAGGCCGCCACCGCCACGATCACCGCCGCGTCACCGATCACCAGGTCGCCGGTCCGGTGCACGGCGGCCAGCGCCGTCACCGCAGGGTCGTCACAAATACGCTGCGCAACCTTTCGCAGGTGCTCCAGGGCGTCCGGGTGCGCCTCGTAGCTCAAGTGGTCCACCGGCTTGTCCTGGTCGTGGTTGCGCACAGTGCCGATAAAAAGCGCGGTTCCGCCCGCCGTCGGGTCCGCGACAGCCGCCAGTACCTCGTCGCTCGACAACGCACTGTCGCGAATGTCCAGCAGTCTGATCGCGTCGCTCATCCGTTCCTCATTCCGGCCAGGTCCCCACGCTCACACCACACCATTCCATCCCCCGCACCGCAATTCTCCCTCCCAACCTCCATTTCCAGGACATCCCCTCCCTTTCCGCCTCCTGACGTACGACGCTGCGGTGCGTGGTGCGGCGTACACACCGGGAGAGACTGTTGCCTTCCTCACCTACCTGCCGGACCGGACTTCAGGCTCTGCCCGCGGCGAACAGCGACGGTTGTGCGTTCACCGAGCGAGGAACTGATGGACGGAACCAGTACGTTGGAGTTGTACGCCCCACCCGCACAGGAAGGCCCTCCGATGAGCGACGAACCGGACAACCCGGACAACCCGTTCAAGGGAACGCCGTTCGAGGCCATGTTCCAGCAGTTCTCCGGTGCGGCCGGCGCGGGCGGCACCCCGGACCTGAACGCGATCTTCGCCCAGGTCCAGCAGATGCTGAGCGGCTCGACCGACGGCAAGCCGGTGAACTGGGACCTGGCCAAGGACATTGCCCGCAAGACCGTCTCCACCGCCGGGGACCGGTCGATGACGTCCACCGACGGCGATCGGGTCGCGGACGCGGTCCGCCTCGCCGAACACTGGCTGAACGACGCGACCACCCTCCCCGAGGTGTCCGCGACCTCCGCGGCCTGGAGCCGCGCCGAGTGGGTCGAGAACACGCTCCCGGTCTGGCAGACGATCGTCGATCCGGTCGCGGAGCACGTCGCGGGCGCGATGGGCAACGCGCTGCCCTCCGAGGCGCAGCAGTTCGCCGGTCCGATGGCGGGGATGCTGCGGCAGCTGGGCGGTTCCGTCTTCGGTGCGCAGGTCGGCCAGGGTCTCGGCGAGCTCGCCGGCGAGGTCGTCAGCTCGTCCGACATCGGGCTTCCGTTGGGTCCGACCGGCCAGGCGATCCTGCTGCCGGACAACGTGGCGAAGTTCGCCGACGGCCTCGGGCTGACCGACGAGGACGTCCGGTTGTACCTCGCGCTGCGTGAAGTCGCGCACCAGCGGCTGTACGCCGGTGTGCCGTGGCTGCGCCAGCATCTGCTGGCCGCGGTCGCCGACTACGCCGCCGGGATCGAGGTCGACACCGGCAAGATCGAGCGGGCGATGGCCGACATCGACCCGCAGAACCCCGAAGCCATGCAGGAAGCGCTCGCCGGCGGCTTGTTCGAGCCCGAGGACTCGGCGCAGCAGAAGGCGGCGCTCGTCCGGCTCGAGACCACGCTGGCCCTGGTCGAGGGCTGGGTCGACGACGTCGTACGGGAGGCGACCAAGGAGCGGATGCCCGCTGCGGTACAGCTCGCCGAGACGGTACGGCGTCGCCGCGCCGCCGGTGGTCCGGCGGAGCAGACGTTCGCGACTCTCGTCGGTCTCCAACTGCGGCCGCGCCGGCTGCGTGACGCCGCGAACCTGTGGGCGGCCGTCCGCGACGCCCGCGGTGTCGACGGCCGGGACAACCTCTGGTCCCACCCGGACCTGATGCCGAGCACCAGCGACCTGGACGACCCGATCGGCTTCGCCCAGCACGCCGGCGAACTCTCCGACATCGACATCAGCGACTTCCTCAACGAAGAAACGTCCGACAAACCCCAGGACGACGACGGAGACACCCCCACCAAGTAGCGGTCGCCGGACCCCGCTTGAGAGCGTTTGGGTGGGGGTGGGGAGACTTGCGGAATGCTTCGTGGGGATGCGGTTGAGGTTTTGGAGCGGTGGCGTGCGCCTGATGCGGAGCAGGAGGAGCTGCGGGCGCACTACCTGCAGCACTTGGCGACGCATCCGGATGGGATGTGGCGGAGCTGCCGACCGGAGCATGTGACAGCCAGCGCTCTGGTCGTCGACGGCACGGGGCAGAACACCCTCCTGACCTTGCACAAGACAGTCGGCCGATGGCTCCAGCTCGGCGGCCACTGCGAGCCCGGCGACACCACGCTCGGCGGCGCAGCTCTGCGGGAAGCAACCGAGGAGTCCGGGCTCCCCGGGCTCACAGCCAGCCGCGAACCGCTCCAGCTTTCACGACACCTGCTTCAGGCCGGCGGGTGCGCAGGGGCGTACCACCTCGACGTCCAGTTCCTCGTCACCGCGACAGCGAGCACGGAGTACGTCGTGAGCGAGGAATCCCACGATCTCGCCTGGTTCCCGCTCGACGCGCTCCCACCGGACACGGATACGTCCGTCCGGGAACTGGCCTCCCGAGCACAGCACCACCTCGCACACCGCTGATCGCCTGCCGACCGACCTCCTGGTCTGCCAGTATCTGCCGCCTGTTCAGCTGATCGGGTGAGGAGTGCAGACGATGATCGGTCTCGCGGACGTGGAGCGAATCGCCGCCGACCCAGCTCTGACCGTCCGCGAGCGCAACGCCGGCATCGCAGCACTCTTGAGACAGCATGGTCCTGGCGGGGTCAGGGCCGCTGTGGAGTGCCTCCTCGAGACCGATGACCGTGCCATCGCCGAGTACCTCACGGCGTACCTCGAGGAGATCCCGGAGGCGCACGCGGCGAAGACTCGCGCCGCTGAGCGACTGCTCGCGACTCCTGCGGTCGCGGCCTCCGCCGCCCGGCTTGTCCCGTGGCTGCCTCCCGCCCTGCTCGATCGGTTCGTCCACGATCACCACGCTGACCTGGGCGGTGATTCGCCGTACTCCTCGGTCCTCTTCACGATCGCGACCTACTTCCCCGGGCGGCTGCGGCCGTACGTGGAACTCATCGAGCACCCCGCCATCCGGCAGGCGCTCCTGTGCGGAGCCGATGATGCGGTGGCCGATGCGCTTCTGGAGCGCTGGAACAGGGACCGCGACCTGACCGACCTGTGGAGCCTGGCGCTGATCCGCACTGAGCATGCGGCGGATCTGATCACCTCCGTGCGGTACGACGTACCGGATCCGGACGACTTCGACTGGCTGATGCCGCTGGCCGGACGGCTGCCCGAGCGGGGGAAGCCCGCTGGTCATCGTCCCGCGTTCATGGGATTCGTCGCAGACAAGGGAGAGAGCAATCATGTGATCGGCGGCGCTTGGCCGGCTGAGGTCCCGTTGTGTGCCGACTGCGGTACGCCGGCCGAGCGCATCCTCACGTTGTCCGCGGCCGATCTGCCGCAGGAGCTGAGCTGCGATCCGTCGTTCTTCTGGTTCGCGTGTGAGTGCGACGAGGTCGACATCACCACCGTGCGGTTCATCGGCGCGGACACGCAGGTGTACTTCAACCCGCAAGGCCCTGCGGCTGTCGAGCCTCGGCTGGTTCCCGCCGAACGCTCGATGGTGCTGACGCCACACCCCAACCAGACCGGCGTCACCATGCCCGCGATACCTACCGCGACACATCACCAGGTTGGCGGTCTCCCGCGGTGGCGATCGCCCGAAACGCATCCGATCTGCCCACAGTGCGGCGACTACATGCCGTTCCTTGCCGCCACCACAGTCGGCCGGTCGGTGCTGCTGTTCGGCTTCTGGTGCGATCCGTGTGCGGTTTCAACCACGAGGTTCCAGGGTTGAACCGCTGGCTGAGTAGGCAATCGCGCATCGGCCGGCCATCGTGAGGCTTCCCTGTGGGCCGACCAGAGTTGGCCGGCCCACCTCCCCACAGCAGGGCACCCCCTCATCCCCAGCCCTGCGGCCCCTTGTACCTCAACCCCGTCGTACTGCGTCCCCCGCAACCCCGTGTCGTGCGTCCCCGTGATCCCCGTTGGTGCAGCGTTCCCCGTGTCCCCCTGGTGCGGCCGGTGTGCGGCAGTCCCCCGACTGCGGCACGCCGTTCTGGTGCGATCCCCGTGTGGTGGTGCGATCCCCGTTGTGTGGCAGGCCCGCGCCGCATCCCCCCGGTGCGGTCGGGTCGTCGTCGCGTGCCGCCCCTGAACGGCATCGGCGATCAGCTGGGGATCCCCGTGTTCCCCGTTGCATGGTGAACGAGCGGGTGGGGCGAAGGTGACGGGTCAGGAGTGACGAAGTAGGGATCTTGTCGCATCCCAGCCTTCGAGGCCCGGATCCAGTCGCGCTAGGTCAACGTTCGATCGCAGACGGTGCCAGCCGGGACCGATTGCGACGGCGTGGCGGCGGGGTTTGCGGGCCTCGAGGAGTTCGAGTGGGGTGTCGAAGGTCGGGGCGAGCTCGACGAGCCAGTCGGCGACGGGGAGCTTCACGCCGACGGCGGCCAGTGAGCCGTCCTCGGCGGGTGTGACGGCGACGTCGGCGTTGCTCAGGGCACGGAAGAGTTTGCCGATGAGCAGTCCAGGAAGGTCGGGTACGTCGTGCGACACCGCGACGACCGCTGCGGCGGGGCCGGCGAGCTCCACTGCATGCAGGACGGGTCGATCGGGATCGACGGCGTACGTCGGGGTGCCGGGCCACGTCAGTGCGCGTACCTCAGCGACAGCGTTCTCGTCGCCGGCGACCGCGGCCGCGACATCGACTCTGTCGAGCGCGGCGATCACCTCGTACGTGTCCTCGGCCATCGCCAATCGCCAGGCGTCCGGGTCCCTGCCAGGCGGAGCCCAAGTCCCAGCAGCCGGCACAACAACCACCACAACCCGACGATCAGACCCGTCCGACGTGGTCATGCTGGGGCGCTCGTGTTGTCGTAGGTGGTGCGGGCGGTGGTTACCTCGGGCATGTGGGACTCGGCCCAGGACTTGGTGGCTGAGATGAGTGGCATCAGGGTGCGGCCCAGGGGCGTGAGGTCGTAGTCGACGCGGACGGGGACGGTCCGGCTGCCTCTTCGCGGCGCTGGGCTGCGGTGCGGGTAGCCATGGCTCTCCTCGTCGTGCGGTACGTACTTCCCAGCAGAGCGTAGCTCTCCGAGAGTGGTGCAGTTCCCAGACACCACGAGGAGAGAAAGATATGCGCGCAGTACGTCTCGTTCTGGTGCCGTAAACGATCAGCCGACGGCGGAATGGAGGCGGAGGGCTACCTGGACGTCCAGTGCGCGGTCCGGCGACTGCCAGCCGTCCCCTAGCAAGGCGGTGATGCGGTCGAGTCGCTGCTGCACCGTGTTGGGGTGGATGTGGAGTGACGTGGCGGCCCGGGTCGGGCTCTGGCCGGCGGCGAAGTACGCCTGCAGTGTGCCGATCAGGTCGGTGCCTCGCTGGGTGTCGTAGTCGAGGACCTTGCCGAGCACATGGTGCACGTGGGTGCGTACGTCGACCTCGGACGCACCGACCAGGCCTGCCACACCCAGGTCGTCAGGTGTGGCGGATTCACAGAAGCGGCCCAGGCGGACCATCGTCGTGACCAGGCGAGTCGCCTGTCGGTGTGCCTCGACCAAGAGCTCGCCCCAGGCCGCCGGGCCGGTGACAGCGATCGTCACGCCGGTGCGCTTGGCCAGCTCGGACAGGTCGCGTGCGGTTGACCCAGCATTCGTACGAGCAAACAGCAACACCAGGTCCCCGCCGTACGGACCGGACAGCACCAGTCTGTCTTCCAGTGGTGCGGACAGCCGTGCGCGTACGGCGGTGTGGTCGCCACGGCACACTGCGACGACCAGGCGATCGTGCCGATGGCTTGGGGCGAGCAAGCGGAGTCGATCGGTCAGAGCGCGCGGATCGGCGCTTCCACTCAGTACGTCGGCCAGCAGGTCTGCCTGTGCACGTTGGGACTGCTCAGCGGCCTGTCGGCGGAACAGCAGGACCAGTGCGGTCACAACGGCTGCACGCTCGACGATGCGCTGGTCTGCACCGGACAGGTCGTCAGCACCGCCAATGACCAGTGCACCGAGCCGTTCGCGCTTGGCAGTCGCCGCTACGACCCAGCAGTCACCGATGCGAGTCAATCGACCGGACTCGGACTCCTGCCACGGCACCGGCGTACCTGGGACGCTCCCGGCAGCTGCCAGCTCGTTGCCGCTGGCATCGACCAGCACGACCCACATGTCGAGCAGCTCGGCCAGTGCGGCGGCGATCGCGTCCACATCCCCGCCGGACAACACGATCTCGGCAAAACGGTCATGCGCGGCGGCTGCGTGCTCGACGCCGGCGTGCGCAGCAGACAGCTGGTCCAGTGCCGCAGCGGTCTCCGCCGCCGCACGTACCTGCACCAGAGTCACCGCGGCCAGTGTGGACAGTGAACCGAGGAGCGACACCTCATCACGACTGAACGGGCGCCGTGTCCGGTTGGACGCGAACAGCACACCGACGAACGCTCCGTCGACCACCAACGGCGTACCGCAGATCGCTACGAGCCCCTCCTCGCCGACCGCGTCGTCGATCGGTGTGGTGTGCCGAAAGCGTCGGTCCGACGGGTAGTCCGCGGTCCAATACGGCTTGTAGGTCTCCGCGACCAGTCCGCCGAGTCCTGCACCGAGCGGCAGCCGCAACTGCTGGAAGGCGGCAGAGACGGAGCCGTCGGTGGCCCGCATGTACGTGTCGCCACGGGTCTCGTCGTACAGGGTCAGGTACGCGACGTCCGTTCCGACGAGGGTGCGGGCGCGGTGGACGATGGTGTGCAGTACGCCGCCCGGATCGCGGGCGGACGCCAGCTCGCGCGCTACGTCGACCAGTGCGGACAGCTCGGCCTCACGCTTCTTGCTGGCGTCCATGCCCGCCCGGATCCGCAGGGCGAGGTCGCGTGCCACCGCGTCCTCGCCCGCCGCCCGGGCCAGCTCGCTCCCGGACGCGTCCTCGGCCAGCAGCCGCAGAAGCTCTTCCATGGTTCTACAGCGTAGTGAGGTCCCGACGATGTGTTTCGGAGTACGACGTCACCGCGACGATCGAGATGACCGCACAGGCCGCGACGTACACAGAGATCGCGTACCCGGAGTCGTACGCCTTGAGCAGCGCGACCGCGATGAACGGCGCCAGACCGCCCGCGACGATCGATGCGAGCTGGTAGCCGACCGAGACACCGGAGTACCGCACCCGCGTGCCGAACAGTTCAGTGAAGAACGACGCCTGCGGCCCGTACATCGCACCGTGCAGCACCAGACCGCCCGTCACAGCCAGTGTCGCGAGAGCGAAGTTGCGAGTGTCCACCAGTGCGATGAACACGAACGCCCAGACGCCGACACCGACCGCACCGATGAGGTACACGGGCTTACGGCCGATGCGGTCCGACAGCGCGCCCCAGAGCGGAATGGCGAAGAAGTGCACGGCTGCGGCGATCAGTACGGCGTTCAGCGCGAACGACTTGCCCATGCCGAGCTGTTCCTTCGCGTACGTCGCGATCACGATGGTGAAGATGTAGTAGCTGACGTTCTCCGCCATCCGCGCACCCATCGCGGTCAGCACCTCACGTGGGTACCGCGTGAGGACCTCGAGAATCGGCAGCCTTTCCGCCGGCTCCTCCTGCGAACGAGCGCGCGCCTCCTGGAAGACAGGTGACTCCTCGATGCGCAGCCGCACCCACAGCCCCACGAACACCAGTACTGCGGACAAGAGGAACGGGATGCGCCAGCCCCACGAGTTGAAGTCCGCATCCGTCTGGAACGCAGCCAGCCCGGCCAGTACTCCGTTGGCGATCAGCTGGCCCGCTGGCGCACCGGCCTGCGGCCAGGACGCCCAGAAGCCACGCCGTGCCGGATCACCATGCTCCGACACGATCAGTACTGCGCCTCCCCATTCACCACCCAGCGCGAACCCCTGGATGAGCCGGAGCACTGTGAGCAGGATGGGGGCGAGTGCACCGACCTGTGCGTACGTCGGCAGCAGACCGATCGCGAATGTGGCAACACCCATCATGAGCAGCGAGAGCACCAGCAACTGCTTGCGGCCGAGCCGGTCACCGAAGTGCCCGAACACGACGCCACCGATCGGACGGGCGAAGAAGCCGACCGCGAACGTGGCGAAGCTCAGCAGCGTTCCGGTGAGCTCCTCGCCTTTCGGGAAGAAGAGGTCGCCGAACACCACCGATGCGGCGACCCCGTACAGGAAGAAGTCGTACCACTCGACCGTCGTACCGACGAGACTCGCGCCGACCACCCGGACGATCGACGAACGGGTACGCACTGGTTCTGTAGCTGTCATTGGGCGGGCTCCTGAATTAGTGGGCGGTCCAACCGCCGTCGAGTACGAACGAGCTCCCCGTGATGGAGGCGGACGCGGGGCCGCACAGCATGGCCACCAGCTCCGCCACTTCGGCCGGTTCGATCAGCCGCTTCACCGCGACCGGCTCGAGCAGGACCTTGTCCAGCACCTCTGCCTCGGACAGGCCGTGTGTCGCGGCCTGGTCCGCCAGTTGCGCAGTGACCAGCGGCGTCCGGACGTACGCCGGGTTCACGCAGTTGCTGGTCACACCGTGCGCAGCACCTTCCAGTGCGACGACCTTGCTGAGTCCTTCCAGTCCGTGCTTCGCAGAGACGTAGGCCGCCTTGAACGGGCTGGCGCGGAGGCCGTGGACCGAGCTGATGTTCACCACCCGGCCCCAGCCGGCGCCGTACATGTGTGGGAGCGTCTGCCGGATCAGCCGGAACGGCGCCTCCAGCATCAGCCGCAGGATGTAGCTGAACCGCTCCGGCGGAAACTGCTCGACCGGTGCAACCTGCTGTACGCCGGCGTTGTTCACCAGGATGTCCACGTCCGTGGGGAGGTCGGACAGCCGCTCCAGGTCGGACAGGTCGGCCACGACCGTCTCGACGCCGTCCAGCGCGTCCAGACCGGCCTGGTCGAAGTCGACGGCCACCACGTGGACGCCGTCCGCGGCCAGGCGCTGGGCGCACGCGGCGCCGATACCGGACGCTGCGCCGGTGACGAGGGCTCGACGGGTCTCCATGGCCGATGACTGTAGAAATCAGGGCCTCGGCGCACTATGGGATGCGAGCACACAACCCAACACAGCGGCATGGCCCGACAAGCTACTTATCCACAACCGTGGCTATCAAAGCGGCGCGTCACGATAGGTGGACCTATTGTTGAAACATGGTCGATATCGAACAGCCGAAGCAGAAGGCCGCCGGCGTGCCCGCCGTGCTGTCGTCGTTCAAGTTCGGTCTCCGCGAGATGGGGCCGGTGCGCACCGGCCGCGCCTTCCTGAAGATGAACCAGGACCGCGGGTTCGACTGCCCCTCCTGCGCCTGGCCGGATCCGGAGCACAAGCACGCCGCCGAGTTCTGTGAGAACGGCGCGAAGGCGGTGGCCTGGGAGGCGACCCGCAAGCGGGTGCCGCGGGCGTTCTTCGCCGAGAACTCGGTCGCGGACATCGACCGGATCTCCGAGTTCGACCTCGGCAAGCTCGGCCGGATCACCGAGCCGATGCTGCTGCGGGCCGGCGCCACGCACTACGAGCCGATCGGCTGGGAAGAGGCGTTCCAGGTCGTCGCCCGGCACCTGAAGGCCCTCGTCGACCCGAACGACGCCGTCTTCTACACCTCCGGCCGGACCAGCAACGAGGCCGCGTTCCTGTACCAGCTGTTCGTCCGCGCCTACGGCACCAACAACCTCCCCGACTGCTCGAACATGTGCCACGAGTCGTCCGGTACGGCGCTGCTCCGGGTGGTCGGCAGCGGCAAGGGCGCGGTCACCCTGAAGATGCTCGAGGAGTCCGAGCTGATCGTGGTCGTCGGGCAGAACCCGGGCACGAACGCGCCGCGGATGCTCAGCCACCTCGAGGTCGCCAAGCGCAACGGCGCCGCGATCGTCGCGGTGAACCCGCTGCCCGAGCCGGGCCTGATGAAGTTCATGAACCCCCAGAAGCCACGCGGCCTGGTCGGCAAGGGCACGCAGCTGGCCGACCAGCACCTGCGGATCCGGATCGGCGGCGACCAGGCCCTGTTCCTTGCCCTCGGCCACCTTCTGCTCGAGGCCGAGGCCGCGAACCCGGGCACCGTGCTGGACAAGTCGTTCATCGAGTCGCACACCAGCGGCTTCGAGCTGTACGCCAAGCACAACACCGAGCTCGACTGGCCCGCGGTCGAGCAGGCCACCGGGCTGCGGCAGGCCGAGATCGAAGAGCTGGCGCAGCGTTTCATCAAGTCGAAGGCGACCGTGGTTGCTTGGGCGATGGGGCTGACGCAGCACCGCGACGCGGTCGCGACGATCACCGAGGTCGTCAACGTGCTGCTCCTGCAGGGAAACATCGGCAAGCCCGGCGCGGGACCGTGCCCGGTGCGCGGCCACTCGAACGTCCAGGGCGACCGCAGCATGGGGATCTGGGAGAAGATGCCGGACACCTTCCTGGACCGGCTCGATCACGAGTTCTCGTTCACCTCTCCGCGCGTGCACGGCATCGACGCGGCGGAGACCGTGAAGCGGCTGCGCGACGGCGCCGTCCGCGTGTTCTTCGCGATGGGTGGCAACTTCGCGTCCGCGACCCCGGACACCGAGGTCGTGCATCGCGGGCTCCGGCAGTGCGACCTGACCGTGCACGTGTCCACCAAGCTGAACCGGTCCCACACCGTCACAGGGCGCGAGGCGCTGATCCTGCCGACGCTCGGCCGGACCGATCACGATCACACCGCGGCAGGTCCGCAATCGGTGTCGGTCGAGGACTCACAGGGCGCCGTACACCTGTCGAAGGGCAATCTGATGCCTCCGGCGCCGGAGCTGAAGTCCGAGATCGGGATCGTGTGCGGGCTGGCGCAGTCCGTCGTACCGGATGTCGGGCAGATTCCGTGGGCCGACTTCGCCGACGACTACAGCCTGATCAGGCAGCGGATCGGGCGGGTCGCCGACGGGTACGAGAACTTCGAGGAGCGGCTGCGGGACGGCGACGGCGGCTTCCTGCTGGCGCACGCGGCGCGGGACAAGCGGGAGTTCAAGACGTCCGACGCGCGAGCGCAGTTCACGGCGAACGAGCTGACCTGGTTGCCGACGGAGCCTGGCCGACTGCTGCTGCAGACGTTGCGCAGCCACGACCAGTTCAACACGACGATCTACGGCCTCGAGGACCGGTACCGCGGCATCCACGGGACCCGCGATGTCGTCTTCGTGCACCCCGACGACCTGGCCGAGCTCGGCCTGCAGGACGGCGGGTACGTCGACATCGTGAGCGAATTCCAGGGCGTCGAACGGCGGGCCTCGCACTTCCGGCTGGTCTCGTACCCGACGGCTCGTGGCTGCGTGGCGGCGTACTACCCGGAAACCAACGTGCTGATGTCGGCAGACGATTTGGCGAAGGGCAGCAACACCCCGGTCGCGAAGGGGATCACGGTCAGGCTAGTCGCTTCCTGAACCACGGTTGGAGTGCCGCGAGCACGAGGGCAGCTCCGGCCGTCGTGAGCCAGAGGCCTGCCGGGCCTGCAGTCTTGAGCAGTTGGGTGACGGTGATCGGCGCGATCGTGGTAGCGATACCCCAGCTCAGGCCGAAGACCGCGAGGTAGCGCCCGCGGGCCTCGTCGGGCGCGAGGCCCGACGCCTGGGTCAGGTAGCGGGTCAGCAGGAACAGTTCGCCGAGGCTCCACAGGACCGACGCGAGCAGGAACACGCTGAGGTTGTGAGCGAACGCGCTGACCACCAGACCAGCGGCGACGAGCACGTAGCCGATCGCGATGGCTCGGAAGTCGTCCAGATGCTGCACGCGGAGCACGCGTTGGGCGACGATCAGGGTGACTGCCGACACGGCGAGGATGATGCCGGTGCCCGACTTCGGGAGCCCCTGTTCGAGCAGCGTCAGCGGTACGCCGATGACGAGCTGCATGTAGATCGTCGCGAAGACCGTGCCGCCCGCGAGAAGCAGTAGAAGTCGCCTGTCTCGCCAGACTGCTGCGGGGCGATCCGTCGGGCGTTCCCGGCGTACGTCGGCCGGCAGGGCGAGCGCGACCAGTGTGGCGCAGGACAGGCAGGTGATCGCGTCCGCGACGAAGAGCCAGCGGAGGTCCCAGTGGCTGATCGCGGCTGCGAGCAGACCTGCCAGTACGCCGGCCGCCGCCAGGGCCGCGCTGTACAAGCCATAGGCGGCGGGGCGGTCCTCGGGCTCGGTGACGTCGGCGATCATCGCCTGACTGGGCGGCTCGTAGATCTCGAACGCGAGGCCGAGCAGGATCGTCGCGAGTACGGCGGACCAGAGGGCGTGACTGAGCGCGATCGACAGCTGAGCAACCGCACACCCCACCAGACCGAGGATGATCGTACGGCGGCGACCGAGGCGATCGGCCAGCTGACCGCCGAGCAGCCGGGACGGGATCGTCGCGGCACCGAAGACCGCGAGGATCAGGCCGACCTGGCCGAGCGACGCCTTGAACTCGACCGCGAGCACCACGCCCAGGAACGGAAGCGTGAACGCACCGATCCGGTTCACGGCGCGGGCGATGACCAGGATCCACACCGCCCTGGAGAACCCACGCACCGTCAGCGCCGAAACAGCACTCATCTCACACCTCATGACTGTCTAAGTGGCTATGATCGGTCACGCAACCCTGAGCCTACGGAGGTATAGCGTGACTGGTCAAGTGTCTTTTGATAGTCATGCACGCAATGTGCTGGCCGCGTCGGTCGAGTACGTGAACCGGCTGACGCCCGGGTACTCCGGTGGCGTTCCGTACGACGCCCCCGCCGATGAACCGGAGGCGATCACGGCAGCCGTCGCCGAGGCGCTGACCGCGATCGGGCATCCACCGAAGTCCGTGCCGGTCGACGACGCGCGGCGACTGAAGCTGCTCGCGGGCCGGATGCGGATCGTCTTCGAGGCCGCGAACGACGGCGATCTGGACACCGCGGCGGCGGAGATCAACGAGTTGCTGATCGACACGAACGCGCGTCCGCAACTTGACCGCGGCAAGGACCGGCCGTGGAGCCTGCACTTCCACGGCCCCGACGAGCAGCTCGCGAACGGCTGGGCCGCCGGATGCGCCGCCGGTCTGGCACTCGCCGTCGGCAGCGACCTGGCCGGCAGGCTAGGCGTCTGCGCAGCGCCGCAATGCGACCGAGTCTTCGTCGACGTATCGAAGAACGGTCAACGCCGCTTCTGCTCCCCCCAATGCCAAAGCCGAGTCAAGGCCGCGGCGCATCGAGCCCGCCAGGCCGCCACCTGACCGAACTGGGAATAGGAAATGGCTACTGGGGACATTCCATTACCTATCCCCAGTCCCCGGCGGGTGTCCCGAGCCGGGTCAGCGGCGGGTGAGGGTCGGGTTGGACGGGTGCTCGTTGTTCACGATCAGTTGCGCGCGTTCGGCGGGGTGGACCTGGTCGACGTACATCTGCTCTCCCGGGATGTACCTGGTGCGGTAGCGCTCCTCGGCGGCCGCCAGCGAGTCCATCCAGGCCGCATCACGGGCGGCACCACGGCGGAGTACCGTCTCGAAGCTGACGTCGACGTAGATGCGCAGATCCCAATAACCGTCCAGCTCCGGACGCTGCAGAAACGCGCCGTCAGCCACCAGGATCGCGTCCGGCGCGGCAGTTCGAACAGGTAGGTCGAGAGCGATCCGGGCGTTGGACTCACGAAGACCGGCCGTGTACCGCCGGTCCCCACCCGGACCAAGCGGCCCCAAGAGCCGCTCGCGGATCGCGTCGTAGTCGTACATCTCGAAGTAGTAGCTCTCCGCCGAACCAATCGGGTACGCCGTCCGCAGCTCAGGCGCCCGCTTGAAGTAGTCGAGCCCGGCCCGAACAACCTCCCGCCCACCCCGCCCCCGCAACACCTCCGCCAACTCATCAGCCAACGTCGTCTTCCCAGCCGCCGAGCACCCATCCACCCCCACCCGCAAGGGATGCGCCCGCCCGACCGCCAACACAGCATCGGCCAACTCCCCCAGAACCGCCGCCCGGTCTCCCATGGCAGTCATTCTCCACAACGCCGCAGGGTGCGGGCGAAAGGTTTCCGCCGAGCGTTTGCGTCAAGTTTGTTTACCCTCCGCGATTACTGGACCCGGTCAGAGGATGGCCGTACCGTTCACTCACAGTAGGGGGGAAACACAAATGCACAGATGTTCTTCTTGTGGTGCCGGAAATCTGACCGGCGCCACGTACTGCGGCACGTGCGGACAGCAGCTGCCGCCGATCGAAGCAGATACCGAACCGTCCGGAGACGCACCGCCGTCGGATGCGACTCGTTATCTGTGTGCGGCCGTTCAGTTGAACAGCCGGCTCGCCGACGAGGTCGTTCGCGACATTCTGGACGAAGAATTCAAAGCACCGCCGTCGTCTCCGGACGTCGACCTGGTGCCGGTGATCCTGCACGCGATCGCGGCCAGGAAAAGACATCTCGTCCGCGATGTCCTGCTGACGTTCCTGCTCATCAGCGCATTCTGGGGTGCCTACAGCGCACGGTACGTCGTCGTGCTGCTGGCGCTCGCACTGTGCTGGGTGGTGGTCGTCGGCGAGACCTTGGTGGCGACGTACGGCGTCGTCGCCCACGACCTGCGCCCGGAACGGTTCAAGCCGGACGCCTTGTCTTCGGACGATCCCGCGATCAGGGAACGGCTCAAGCAGGTCGCCACAGCGGCACGGGGCAATGTCAGCGTCTACAGCGGCTACCGGCCGTTCGTCGGAAGCGGTGTGACCTTCGACGCCTGGTCCTTCGCGCTCGACATCGACCGGGCGGCGGAGGGGAAGGTCGCCGAGTCGTTCACCGCGCTGTCGATCCACGACTTCGTGAAACAGCGCTTGGGTGACCTGCGGACCGGCGACGTGTCGCTGGCCGACCGCGTCTTCGTCGACGGTCGCGACATCCGCGAGGACCGCCGGTTCCTTCCGGATCGGTTCACGGTGCCGAGGCCGAAGGTGGATCGCTCGATGGTGCGGAGCCTGACGGTCGAGCCCGAAGACCGGGCACGCCCGTACCTGACCGTCCAGATCAGTGGCTGGCGCGGGCAGTTGGTCGTCTCGACCTTCCTGCGGTTCGTCGTCACGCCGCACGAGCTGGTCGTCGAAGTCACGCACTGCCTGCTCGGGCCGGTGCGGGACGAGTTCCAGGAGGTGGACAGCCTGTTGCCGGAACCGACCGCGCGCCAGGCGATCCGGATCGGCGGGCGGGCTCTGCGGAGGACACCGGGGCATGTGCTCCGGGCCCCGATCGCGATCGCGAAGCACCTTCTCGGGCCGGTGACGACGGCCAATCATCGGGCCAGGCAACGGCGGGAGATCGTCCGCTCACTCCGGTTCGACTACGGCGCCGCCAGAAGCCCGCGCGAGACGGTCAGCGACGACCGGTACCAGCGGTACTTCCAGAAGCTCGACAGCGCCTTGTACACCAAGGTGATCGAGAAGCGGATGCTCCAAGCGGTGGAGCAGTTCCTCGAATCCAAGGGGATCGACACCGTCGAGCTGACGCAACGGCAGGCAATGATCCAGAACAACGGCGTGCTCGTCGCCGCGGGTGCGACTGTCACCGCCGGCAGCATCGCCGCCGGGACCGGAGCCCGTGCGAGGTCCGTGATTCGGAAGGCCGCCAACGTGGCCAGACAAAGCGTCACCGACGCAGCCGGAAGGAACTGAACACCGATGGAGAAGAACGACGGAATCCGGATCTCAGGCGGACATGTCTCGGTCGGCGCGATGGCAGCCGGCGAAGGCGCCACGGCCACGAACATCTCGGCAGTTTCGGCAGGTTCGCTCGCCGACGCGCGAGCCGGGATGGCGCAGCTCCTCGAGCTGCTGCACACGCACTCGGAGCGGTTGGAGCGACCCGACGAAGCCATCGCGGTGGCAGAGCTGGCCGATCGCGAGCTATCCAAGGAGGAACCCGACAAAACGTCGGTACTGCGGCTGCTGGAGCTGCTCGCGTCCGGAGCCAAGTCGATCGCCTCGATCGGCGGCGCGGTGACGGCTGTCCAGCAGGCGGTTTCTGCGATCTTCTGAGCGTCTGGGGGGACGAACTCGATGTCTGTCTATTGCACGATCTGTGGCACTCGCCGGCCGGAGGGGGCCAAGTACTGCTCGCATTGCGAGGCGGCGTTCAAGGACGAGGCTGCCGACTCGCGGACCGCTCAAGGCCCGCCCGGATACGGAACGGGCTGGTTCGTCGGAGCCACCGTGGTTCTCGCCGCGATCGTCACCGGCGTGATCCTCGGCGGCGACGCGCTGATCGCGCGCTCCGTGGCTGCCCCTGACCTGACGGCCTACAACCAGCGCCTCACGCCTGACGGCCGGGTCACGTACGGCCCTGTCGAGCCAGTCGAGACGCCCACTGAAGAATGGACGCCTTTGCCGACGGAGGACGAGACCAGTGACATCCCGCCGGTGTCGACCGAGCCGGCTGAGTCGGTGGCGCCGTCGGTGCCCGCAGTGGGCAACGAACTGATCACCGTTACCCCGGAGGCAGCCCAAGACCCTGCCGCCGCCGACGTCGTACAGCTGCTGACCGCTTACTTCACGGCCATCAACAACCACGACTACGACGCCCATCAAGCACAGCTGACCCGCGCGGCGCGGGCAGCAATGACCCGCAAGGAGTTCACGTCCGGCTTTCGCTCGACCGTCGACTCCGAGATCACGCTGGCCAGCCTCAGCATCGCGCGCGACGCGCGGCTGGTGGCTGAAGTGTCCTTCGTCAGCCGGCAGAACGCGGAAGACGGACCCGAACGTCAGACCTGCACCCGCTGGACTGTCGGAAAGTTCTTCGAGGGCCAGGGCACGAGCCTTCGGATCGGCAAGGCGCTTTCAGGCAGCAGCAGGTACGAAGCCTGCTGATTCCAGTACGACGCCCCACCCGGACAGGCCGGGTGGGGCGTCGTACGGGACAGCTGTCAGCCGACCGGCGTCAGTTCGCGTTCTTCTTCCGGTGCCGGCGGGGTTGGGGTGGCGTGCTTGGCGGTGTTGCTGCGGAGCCACTTGGGGGCCCACCAGTTGGCGTCGCCCAGGAGGGTCATGATGCTGGGGAGGACGACGGCGCGGATGATCGTGGCGTCGATCAGGATCGCGACCGCGAGGCCGACCCCCAACTGCTTCATGTCCAGCGTGCTCAGGGTTGCGAAGACCGCGAACACGCCGATCATCACCGCTGCCGCGCTGGTCACCACGCCGGCCGAGCCGGTGATGCCTTCGGCCACAGCCTGCTTCGTCGGTACGCCGCGCAGTACCGCCTCACGGATCCGGCTGACCACGAACACGTGGTAGTCCATCGACAGCCCGAACAGCACCACGAAGAGGAACAGCGGCAGCCAACTGACCACGGCGCCGTTCGACCGGAAGTCGAGCAGCCCTTCGGCCCAGGTGTTCTGGAAGACCGCGGTGACGACGCCGTACGCCGCGCCCGCGCTCAGCAGGTTCAGCCCGATCGCCGTGATCGCGACGACCACCGACCGGAACGTCACCATCATCACGATCATCGTCAGCAGCAGCACGAACCCGATCACCAACGGCAGCTTGTCCCGCGTGTGTGCCGCATAGTCGACGTCCGCGGCCACGAACCCACCGACCGCGTACTCGACTCCCGGCACCTTGCCGACCGTCTCCGGCATCAGTTCCTTGCGCAGCTTGGTCAGCGAGTCCCGAGCCTGATCGCTACCGCCCTCGTACGGCGTTGCGACCTCGAGCGTCGCGACTGTGCCGTCCTTGGAGAACTGCGGCTCCTCGAGGCCGTCCGACGCGAACAGGCTGTCGCCCTTGGTCTTCTCCATCAGCTCGGCCAGCGCGGCCTTCACCGCGGGCTGCTGGTTCGCAGGCGCCCGTACGGCGACCTCGTGGCTGGTGCCCGTACTCGGGAAGGCCGCGGTCAGCCGGTCGTACGCCTTCATCACCGCGGTGTCACGCGGCAAGTCCTCCGTACCGGGGAACTTCAGCGTCATCCCCAGCGCCGGCGAAGCGACCGCGAGCAGTGCGGTGACGGAGACGAGCAGAGTGGCGACCGGGTGCTTCAGGGCCGGCTTGAGGACCATCGGCCAGAACCGCGGCTCCTTGTTGCCGGCCGTCAACCGCCAGACGAGCGGGATCCGCGGCTTGTCCACCCAGCGACCGAGCTTCGCCAGCACGGCCGGCAGCACGGTCAGCGAACCGACGACAGCCACCGCGACGACCAGGATCGAGCCGACCGCGAAGGACGAGAACACCGCGTCGCGAGCCAGGAACAGGCCGGCCATCGAGATGATGACCGCCGTACCCGAGACGACGACCGCGTGACCCGAGGTCGCCGCGGCGATCTCGACCGCGTCGACGTGACCGCGGCCCTTGGCGCGTTCCTCACGTTCGCGGCGCAGGTAGAAGAGCGAGTAGTCGACGCCGACCGCCATACCGATCAGCAGGATCACGCTGTTGACCGCGTCCACAGCCGGCACCAGCTGCGACGCTGCGGCTGACAAGCCGATCGCGGCAGCCACCGCGGACAGTGCGAGCACCAGTGGGACACACGCGGCGATCAGCGCGCCGAAAGCGATCAAGAGGATCGCCAGCGTCACGGGCAGGCTGAACATCTCCGCCCTTTTGAAGTCCTCGCCCAGCGTCTCGCTGAGCGCCTTGTCGATCGACAGTCCGCCGACCTCTTCGATCCGCAGGTCCGGGTACTGCTGCTGGATCTTGGCGGTCGTGTCGAGCAGCGGCTGAACCCTGGCATCGTCGTCCGAGCCCTCCGGTACGTCCTTCATCGTCACCCGGACGATCACCGCGTCGTTCTTCGGCGACGGCAGCGGCTGTCCGACCTCCGCGACCCCACCGAGGGCGCGCATCTGCTGGATCACCACCGCCGCGGCCTTGTTCGCCGCGGTGTGGTCGAGCTGTCCGGACGGAGCCGTGATCAGCACGCTCTCGACGTCCGGGTCGTCGAAGTTGCCGGACTTGACGATGTTGTCCGCCCGGGTCACCTCGCCGATGTCACCCTCGTTCTTCGACTCCTTGGTCCCGGTCACCTGCCCGAGCGCGAAACAGGCGATCACGACGACAACCCACATCGCGATCGCCCGCCACGGATGGGTCGCGCTCCAGCGCGCTGCCCGGACCGTGATCTGTCCCCTGGCCATACGTTCCCTGCCCCTCTGCGCACCCACCGGCGCCCCACCCAGCGCTCCCTGGCGTGGCGCTGGCTACGGGAAGAAGCCTGGCTGCCGCGGCCCCGTCGCGACCATGCAGGAAGCCCCCCAGGTCACCCTGAGGCAAACCCCACCCCACCCTTTCCCGTACGCCGTACGCACCCCGGCCCACCCCACCCCCTGCAACGGTTGACCGAAGCCCAACGTCGACCCAACCGGCGGACAGGCGGGCTACCCGCCCGACTTTGTGCATGACGTCCGTACGAGTCACCCAGATCCGCGCGGACTGGGTGCACAAAGTCGGACGAACGAGCGAGCTGGCGCGGGGTGGCGTTGGTGGTACGCCGTTGTCGTGGGGGTGGGTTAGAAGTCCTCGAGGTCGAGGGATGAGGCGGCTGAGACGCCCTCGAGGTAGCCCTCCGCACGCTCGGATTTCGGGTAGCGGTGGACGAGGGCCCAGAAGGCGGCGTTGTGGGTCGGCTCGATCAGATGGGCGAGCTCGTGGACCAGGACGTAGTCGACGACCCACGCCGGCATCGACTGCAAACGGGTCGACAACCGGATCGATCTGTCCGCCGGAGTGCAGGAGCCCCACCGTCTGTTTTGGTTCGAAACCCACCTCACCGACGCAGGTTCGGGCACTTCCGGGAGGTGGCGACACGCGAGATCGTGTGCTCTGGCCAACAATTTTTCGTCCGACACGCGCGATCGGCTGCGCTGCTTCTCGAGTCGCGCCAGCATGGTCTCGACCCAGCGCGCCTCCTCGGTGGCGGACAGCCGGTCGGGCATCAGCACGACCACCCGGTCGCCGTCCCGGTAGGCGCTGACCGTGCGCTTGCGGCGCTTGCTGCGACGGATGTCCACGTGAGGCGGGATCGGGCGCAGCGGAGAGTCGGCCATGACTCAAAAATGTACCCCCCGAATCCGACAACTTTCTTCGGTCCACATCCTGTGCATCGACGTTTCCGCAGGTCAGACGCCAGATCTTGAACCTTCGGACCCTGGTTGTTCACATCCTGTTCCCCCGCCCGTCCACAGCGCCCGGCGGCGCGTCCCACAGGTTGCGCACAGAGTTATCCACAGGGGTGGACAACGCGGGCTTGCCACCGCGGCCGGTACCTCCTAGCGTCATCGGCAACAGGCTCCCGGACCGCTACCGGGGCCGCTCGGAGGGGAAGCCGAGTGGTCGCGGAGGCGGATCACCGGGAGCCTGTTCCGCGCCGGCGAAAGTTTCGGTAAGGGCTTTCCTCGGGGGAATCACGCGGCACGCGGACCAGCAGGTGCGCTTGAGCCTGCGCCAGGAGGCCGTAGGGTGAATCCCGACTGGGCCGAACGGCCTACGGCAGGACGGTCTGCCGTTAGCATCCAACGACTGCCCGGGGCGAGACCCCGGGCTGGAATTCAGAGCAAGGAGAGGGCCCTCATGGCAGAGACCTGGAGCGGCGAGTTTTACTGCGTCAAGTGCAAGGCCAAGCGCACCGCCGACGGCGAGGTCAAGGTCAACGACAAGGGCACGCGCATGGCGAAGGCCAAGTGCCCCGAGTGCGGTACGAACCTGAACCGGATCCTCGGCAAGGCCTGACGCACCAGCACCAAGTCGTCGTAGAGGCGGTCTCCGGCACGTTGCGCGTGCCGGACACCGCCTCTCGTCGTACCCGGACCCGCGACACACAGCGACACACGTGGGCCCCACCGCCGCCCGGGCTTGGGCGACCGGACAGAATGGAGGAGTGTCGGACCTTCCTCGTAAGGCGCTGAGCCGGACCGCGAAACTTGCCAGCCTGCCGCTCGGTGCCGCCGGGCGGGCAACGGTCGGCCTGGGCAAGCGCATCGGCGGCGCGCCCGCGGAGGCCGTGTACGCCGAGTTCCAGCGCCGTACGGCCGATCAGTTGTTTTCCGTCCTGGGTGAGCTCAAGGGCGGCGCGATGAAGTTCGGGCAGATGCTCAGCCTGATGGAGTCCGCGATGCCGGAGGAGCTCGCGGCGCCGTACCGGGCGACCCTGACCAAGCTGCAGGACTCCGCTCCGCCAATGCCGGCCTCGACCGTGGACACGATCCTCAGCCGTGAGCTCGGCAAGCGCTGGCGGGACCGGTTCGAGGAGTTCGGCGACGTGCCCGCGGCCGCCGCGTCGATCGGCCAGGTGCACCGCGGACGGCTGAAGGACGGCCGTGAGGTCGCGGTCAAGCTGCAGTACCCGGGCGCCGCCGAGGCGCTGCGCGCGGATCTGCGGCAGCTCGGCCGGTTCGCCCGGACGATCGGCTCCCTGATCCCCGGGCTGGACGTGAAGCCGCTCATCGCCGAGCTCCAGGAGCGGATCGGCGAGGAGCTGGACTACGACCGCGAGGCGCAGGCGCAGCAGCAGTACGCCGACGCGTTCAAGGACCACGCGGAGTTCGTCGTTCCGCGGGTCATCAAGCACTCCCCCTCGGTGATCGTGTCCGAGTGGATCGAGGGCCGGCCGCTGTCGTCGTACATCACCGACGGCACCCAGGAGGAGCGGGACGCGATCGGGCTGAAGTACGTCCGGTTCATGTTCAGCGGCCCGAAGTACGCCGGTCTGCTGCACTCCGACCCGCACCCTGGGAACTTCCGGGTGATGCCGGACGGGCGACTCGGCGTGGTCGACTTCGGTCTCTGCGCGCGGCTCCCGGACGGCCTGCCGCCGGCGATCGGACGGCTACTGCGGATCTCGCTGCTGGGTGACGGCCTGGCGGTCCGGGACGGGCTCAAGGCCGAGGGCTTCATCAAGGCGCGGATGGAGATCGACCCGGCCCAGCTGATGGACTACCTCGCGCCGTTCGCGGAGCCGGCCCGCGAGGAGAAGTTCCAGTTCAGCCGGGACTGGATGCGCGCGCAGGCGAACCGGACCGGCGACTTCCGGTCCCCCAACGCGTCCCTCGCACTCCGCCTCAACATGCCGCCGTCGTACCTGCTGATCCACCGCGTCTGGATCGGCGGCATGGCCGTCCTGTCCCAACTCGAGGCCGAGGCCCCGTTCCGCTCGGTCCTGGAGGAGCTCCTGCCCGGCTTCAGCGACGACTGAGCGCGGGCAGCGCGCGCAGGGTGACCGCCAGCAGGATCGCCATCGCCGTCAGCGCCACGGCCGTGATCCCGGCAGCCACATGGAGTCCGGAGGTGAAGGCGTCCCGGGCCTGCTCGAGTACGTCGGCCGGTGCGCCCTGGCTGACCGCCTCGCCCAGTGAGTTGCCGCCGCGACCGTCGGTACGGTTGCGGTAGACCGCGGTGACGACGCTGCCGAGGACGGCGATGCCGAGGGCGTACCCGAACTCGTTGCCGGTCTGGGTCAGCGCGCCGGCCGAGCCGGCCTTCTCCGGCGGCACCGAGCCGATGACCAGGTTCGTCCCCAGGATCACCAGCGCGCCCGGCCCGAGGCACTGCACCGCGAAAGCGATCACCAGCACCGTGGTCGAGGTCGTCAGGCTGACCACGGCCATACCGACCACAGCGCAGGCGACACCGGCCGGGATCAGGATGCCCGGGCGGATCCGCCGCGCCAGCCGCGGCGCGAGCTGGAAGCCGATCGTCGACGTGATCATGCCCGGGACCAGCGCCAGACCGGCGTCGAGCGGGCTCATCCCCTTGACCAGCTGGAAGTACTGCGCGATGAAGACCATCACGCCACCTGACAGCATCGAGTACGCCGTCATGCTGCCGAGCGTCACGCTGAAGGTCCGCCGGGTGAACAGCCGCACGTCCACCAGCGGGTCGTCCAGCCGCCGCTGACGCCGTACGAAGATCCAGCCGACGGTGCCGCCGATCAGCAGGGCCCCGATGGACTGGACGCCGGCGCCGTGCGAGGCGAGGTGCTTCAGTCCGTGGATGGCCGGCAGGATCGCCGCCAGCGACAGCAGGACACTCGGTACGTCGATCCGCCCGGCCTTCTCGTTCCGGTACTCCGGGAGGATGAACGGCCCGACCGCCAGCAGTACCACCATCGCCGGGACGCCGATCAGGAAGGCGGAGCCCCACCAGAAGTGGTTCAGCAGGACGCCACCGACGATCGGGCCGATGATGGCACCGACGGTGAAGCAACCGCCCCAGACGCCGAGCGCGGTGGCCCGCTGCCGCTCGTCCGGGAACAGGGTGGAGATCAGTGACAACGTGCACGGCGCGATCGCGGCTCCGGCGATGCCCAGCACCGCGCGGGCGCCGATGAGCATGCCGGGGCTGACCGAGTACGCCGCCACGATCGAGGCGACGCCGAACACGGCAGCGGCGATCAGCAGCAGCCGACGGCGACCGAGGCGGTCGCCCAGGCTGCCCATCGTGATCATCAGGCCGGCCACCATGAACCCGTACACGTCCAGGATCCACAGCTGCTGGCTGCTGGTGGCGCCGAGCGCGTCGGTGACCGCCGGCACAGCCAGCAGCATCACGAACAGGTCCAGCGACACGAGCAGCGATGCGAGGCACAGCACGCTCAGCGCGATCCACTGCCGCTTACCGGTCGTCATCGGGTCCTCCAGGACGCTGAGGGTCATGATCTGGTCCTTCCACAGGGGTCTTGTCACTCACTGCGTCGGACGGCACATCACGAGATCGACACTGGGTACAGAACTTTCCAGGAGGTCACGATGACGACGATGGACAACCTGCCCGCGGTCGTGTCACAGGAAGAGTGGCTCACGGCCCGTCTGGAGCTGCTGAGGCTGGAGAAGGAGGCGACACGAGCGCGCGACCGCCTGAACGCCGAACGCCGCCGGCTGCCGATGGTCCGGATGGACAAGCCGTACGTCTTCGAGGGACCGGACGGTGAGGTTGGACTGCTGGACCTGTTCGACGGGCGGGACCAGCTGGTGATGCACCACTTCATGTTCGGGCCGGACTGGGACGAGGGGTGTTCGAGTTGCTCATCCGCCGCCGACGAGATCGGCCACCTCCGCCAGTTGTACGTGCGCAACACGTCACTGGTCGCCGTGTCGCGCGCGCCGTACCCGAAGATCGCCGCGTTCAAGGAGCGGCTGGGCTGGACGTTTCCCTGGTACTCGTCGTACGGGAGCGACTTCAACTACGACTTCCACGCCACGCTCGACGACCGGGTCGCGCCGGTGCTGCTGCACTTCCGCACGCAGGAGCAGTTGGCGAACGAGAAGGGGACGCCGTGGTCGGACGGACCGTGGACCGACGACATGAACGGCGAGGAGCTGCCGGGCATCAGCGCGTTCGTTCGGGTCGACGACGAGGTGTTCCACACGTACTCGACCTTCGGCCGTGGCATCGAGGACTTCCACAACTGCTACCGGTACCTCGACCTGACCGTCCTAGGTCGGCAGGAGGCGTGGGAGGAGCCGAAGGGGCGCGCCGAGCCGCTCGGACTCAACGTCGGCGGACCGGCGATGCGCGTGCCGGACCGGTACGACTACCAGTAGACGGAGTCGAGCTTTCCCTCGATGCTGCGGACGTTCTCCCGGGCACAGCGGTCGCAGTACAGGACCTTGCGCCCGTCCTCGACCGAGGTCATCCAGGTCAACGGCACGTCCTCGGACGCCGCCTCCTGACCACACAACACACAGGTAGCTCTGGTCACGCGCATCAGTGTTGCACCACGGGTCTCCAGGAAGCGCCGCACCTCCGTGTTGAACGCTTCGGGTGCCTCGAGGTTCGCCTCATGGCCCACTCCGCGGAGCACCACGAGTTCGGCGGTGGGGATTGCCGACCGCAGCGCTTCCCCGACCGTCCGGAGCGGGGAGCGCTGGTCGTGTTCACCCCAGAGCAGCAGCGTGGGGACCCCGATCGTGGGTAGGACCGCGTTCAGATCTGCCTCGGCGAACGCGGTCAGCATCGGGAGCATCCCGGCCGGACGGCTCTCCGCCATCATCGTCCGGACCAGTTCCAGCGACCCGGCCGGCGCCGAGCCGGCGAAGAAGCCGGGTAGGTAGCCTTCCATCCACTCCGCCGGCGGCCGCTCGGCCTCGGCCCGGACCCGCCGTACCCGGGCCTCGACCTCCTCGGGCGGCAAGGATCCCTTCCAGCCGGCGTACGCCCCCACAAGGATCAGCGAGCGGACCAACTCGGGGTGGCGTTGCCACACAGCGAGAGCGAGGCCGCCGCCCCAGGACAGGCCGCACAGATGGGCTTCCCCGATGCCCAGTTCGGTCACCAGAGCGGCCAGGTCATCGGCGTAGTCGGACATCGTCATGCCACCGGCAGGATCGTCGGAGCCTCCGCACCCGGGCGCGTCCCAGGCGATCACGTCGAAGAGATCGGCCAGGCCGTCCAGCTGGGGTCGCCAGGCACGGCCGTCGCTCCACCCGCCGTGCAGCAACACCAGCGCGGGTCCGGCACCGGCGCGGTGGTATGCCATCGTCCGGCTACCGACGTCGACCAGCTTCATCGCCCGAGCCCTCCCCCGGTCGAGACGTGCCCTACGCTCCTCAGCATGCGCTGGGTGATCCATGGTGAGGAAGAGGCCTGGTCAAATCGGTGGCTGAGCGTACGGCGGTTGGACGTCGAGCAGCCCGATGGTGAGCGGTTCGACTACCACGCGGTGCGGATGAAGGACATCGCCGCCGCTGTCGTCACCCGGGACGAGTGCGTGCTGCTGATGTGGCGGCACCGGTTCCTGACCGACACCTGGGCCTGGGAGATCCCGATGGGGATCATCGAGGCCGATGAGAGTCCGGAGGCTGCCGCGGCGCGGGAGCTCGAGGAGGAGACCGGGTGGCGGGCGGACGGGCTCACCGAGCTCATCCGCTCGGAGCCGGCGGCCGGGATCATGGACTCGCGGCACTTCGTGTACCGGGCGATGAGTGCGCAGTACGCCGGACCGCCGACCGAGCGGAACGAGTCGGACCGGATCGAGTGGATCCCGCTCGCCGACGTACCCGGGATGATCGCCCGGCACGAGATCGTCAGCGGCCTCACGCTGGTCGGCCTGCAGCAGCTACTGCTCTCCGAACGTGGCTGAGGGGCGGCCCCCCTTTGGGTGCCGCCCCTCAGTGATTCAGCTGGTCAGGCTGTGTTTCTGGTGGATCAGACGAGGCGGGCGAGTGCGAGGCGCGCGCGTGCGCTGGCCCTCTCAGCTCGCCGGCCGGCCCGCTCGGCCTGCTTCTGCGCCTTCTCGATCTGGTGAGCGAGGCGGAAGCGCCGGTTCTGCTCTGCGTCCTTCAGCAAGCTACGACAATGAGCACGGGCGAGATCTTCATGAAGTAAATGCATTTCGGTGCTCCTGGTGAAAGTCTGAGTGGTCACGTTGGACTCGTTTCGGATGGGTTGAAGGTCGTCAGGCGGCGGTTACGGTGTCACTCTTGCGGGGACGCCCACGGGGCCGCTTGCGCGGAACCACCACACCTTGGACGAACAGCTGGCCACCCCACACTCCCCACGGCTCGGAACGCTCGAGCGCTCCAGCCAGGCACTCGGCCTGTAGCGGGCAGGTCGTGCAGAGAGACTTCGCGTACTCGACATCCGCCGGCGATTCGGCGAAGAAGAGTTCTGGCGCGTAGGACCGACAGGGCAGGTCCTGCGACGTTGCGACCTCGGTGAAGACATCGAGGAAGCTCACGCTCATTCCGGTCACCTCCCAGTGACTTTTGGTTGCTGATCTCTTGTCGTCGGTGACGGCTGCCGGTTGCGGCCGCCAAATCTTTGGGACAAACAAAAGGGCCGCGGGACCCTTGGTGGGTTCCGCGGCCTGGAGGTGCCGGCTCTGACGTCTTGTCAGACCGGTGGACTCCATGCTCGAGAACCCGAACCGCCGTACTTCACATCGCCGACAGCTCCGCCCGTGATCGGGGCAGCGCCGGAGGCCATGAGCACAACGGTCGCGACATGCAGGCGCGGCGAGGCACCCTGAATCGGGGCGCACGGCAGCGCGACTACGTCGCTGAACGGCTTCTTGACCGTGTTGGTGATCATTTCCAGGGCACCTCCTCTCGTTGTGGCGAAGCGGGCGGTTAGCTCGATCGCTATGGTGGTTTGAAGTTTTCGGCCAGGCTTCGACCGCAGAAAGAACAGTACGCCGTCCGCGCCGGAGCCCGCAAACTATTTATCGCCAGTTCGCGAAGTTGGCCGGAAGTTGCCGCTCCGACGGCAAGATCTCACTGCCAGTGCAGCCGTCGGGCAGGCTTCGACCACACTTCCGGCACGCTCCGGGACGCCATCCGCACGCTCCGGGATCGTTGCCTCTGTCACCTAACTGCCACGTCTGCCAGGAGCAGAACACGGCACGTCCTCCAGAATGCGCCGCGGATCTCGTGCCTGGCAACAGGTTTGCCCGAAGAGGCAGCGGTCAGCGGGTGCAGAGGTTGAGGATGTGCTCGCCGTACTTGGTCAGCTTGGTATGACCGATGCCCGGGATCTGCCGGAGCGCCTGGGCGTCGCCGGGCTTGGTCTCGGCGATCGCGGTGAGGGTCGCGTCGGTGAGGATCACGAACGCCGGCATCTTCTCGGACTCCGCCTGCTCGGTGCGCCACTCGATCAAGGCGTCGTACAGCTTCTGGTCGATCGAGGACGGGCAGTCCTCGCAGCGGCCGAGTTTGCGGGCGCCCGGGTCGGTCAGGCCGCGACCGCAGACCCGGCACTTGGGGATCGGCCGGCCGGACTTCTCGGAGCGTTCGGAGCGGGATGGGCGCTCCCAGCCGACGGCCGACGACGGGGTCCACTCGGAGCGCGCCGTACGGACGCCGATCGGGTCCAGGAAGCGGGTCGGCCCCCGCGTACCGCGGCCGCCCGGTGAGCGGGAGGTGGACCAGCTGATGAACAGCTGCTGCTTGGCCCGCGTCACGCCGACATAGAACAGCCGCCGCTCCTCCTCCACCTGCGCCGGCGTCTGGGCGTAGGTGATCGGCAGCGTCCCCTCGTGCGCCCCGACGATGAAGACAGACTCCCACTCGAGGCCCTTGGCCGCGTGCAGCGTCGCCAGCGTGACCCCCTCCGCGATCGGCGCGTGCTGGATCGTCGCTCGCCGGTCCAGCTCCTCCATCAGCTCAGGCAGCCGCGCGTCCGGATTCGCCGCGGCGAAGTCGGACGTCATCGTCACCAGCGCGCTCAGCGACTCCCAGCGGTCCCGCACCGCACCGGTCCCGGTCGGCGGCTCCTGCGTCCAGCCGGCACCGCCCAGCACTCCGGTCACCGTGGTCACCAGGTCGTCGCCGGCTTGGCCGGCCTTGGCCTGTCCGCGCAGCAGTACGGCGGCCTGCCGGATCTCCGCGCGCTCGAAGAACCGCTCCGCACCCTTCAGCACGGTCGGGATCTTCCGCTCGGCCAGCGCCTGCTCGAAGTTCTCCGACTGCGCGTTCGTCCGGAACAGTACGGCGATGTCCCGCAGCGCCACGCCCTCGTCCTTGAGCCGTACGACGGCCCGCGCCACCGCGTCCGACTCCGCGACCTCGTCGGAGTACTCGCGGTAGACCGGAACCGGACCGGCCTCCTTCTGGGACCGCAGCGTGACCCGCCCGGGCAGCCCGTTCGGACCGGCCGCGTCCAGGATCTTGTTCGCCACGTCCACGATCTGCGGTGTCGACCGGTAGTCGCGGACCAGCTTGATCACGGTCGCCTCCGGATGCCGGGACGCGAAGCGCACCAGGTTCTCCGGGTCGGCGCCGGCCCAGGAGTAGATCGTCTGCGCCGGGTCACCGACCACGCAGACGTCCTCCCGGCCGCCGAGCCACAGGTCGAGCAGGCTCTGCTGCAGCGGCGAGACGTCCTGGTACTCGTCCACGACGAACGTGCGGTACTGCCGCCGGATCTCCGCCGCCACCCGCTCGTCCTCCGCGAGCAGTGCGACCGTGCAGAGGAGCACGTCCTCCAGGTCGATCCGCCCGCGCTCCAGCTTCACATCCTCGTACGCCGCGAAGATCCGGGCGATCGTCGCCGGGTCGAAGGCCGCCAGCGCCCGCGCCGACTTGGGCGCCAGCCGCGCGTAGTCGTCCGGCCGGACGTTGCTCACCTTGGCCCACTCGACCTCACCGGCCAGGTCGCGCAGCGCGGGCGTGTCCACCCGGACGCGGCAGCGGGACGCGGCCTCGGTCAGCAGCGGGAACTTGCGGTCCGCGATCGGCGGCAGCTCCCCGCCGTACACCTTCGGCCAGAAGAACCGGGCCTGCCGGAGCGCTGCGGAGTGGAACGTGCGGGCCTGCACGCCCTGGACGCCGAGCTGCGCGAGCCGGCCGCGCATCTCCCCCGCGGCCCGCTGGGTGAACGTCACCGCGAGCACCCGGACCGGGTCGAACGTCCCGGTGCGCACGCCGTACGCGATCCGGTGGGTGATCGCCCGCGTCTTCCCGGTCCCCGCGCCGGCCATCACCGCGACGGCGCCGTGCAACGTGGTCGCGACCGCCCGCTGCTCCGGGTCGAGCGCCTCCAAGAGGTCGTCGGCGGATGCAGATCGTGTGAAGTCGCTCACGGGCTGGGACATGCGGGAACAGCACCACCTGCATCATGGTTCGGATACGTCGAAGGCAACCCTAGACGGGCCGCCCGACAAAACCCCTCCCCACTCCACAAGGAGTCCGCCGATGTCGGCATTCACCATGTACTCGACCCCGTGGTGCGGCTACTGCCACCGCCTCAAGGGCCAGCTCAAGCGAGCCGGTATCGAGTTCACCGAGATCGACATCGAGCAGGTCCCGGAGGCCGCGAAGATCGTCGAGAAGGTCAACAACGGGAACCAGACGGTTCCGACCGTGGTCTTCCCCGACGGCACCGCGATGACGAACCCGTCGCTCGCCCAGGTCGCGGAGAAGCTGGTCGCATAACAGCTTGACTCAGGTCATATCGCCTGAGTTATGGACATTACGGTCATGGCCGTTATACCTTGCGATGAACTACGCCGCAGGGAGTCCGCCCATGTTCTCGCGCCGTCATTCTCTTTATGCGCGCTGCCGGTATGCCCTCACGACCGTGGCCGTCACGCTCGGCCTGCTCGCGACGGGCGGTCTGCACGCCACCGCGGCCCCGCCGGGGGACCTGCCTGACCCGTTCCCGTCGGAGAACTGGCCGCTCGGCACCCCGACCCGACCGATCGCGCCGTCGGCCGATGTCATCAAGGACCTCGGCTCGCCGGTCAGCTCGCTCACGATCATGGAAGGCGCGATCGGCCACACGCCGGACGGCCGCGACGTCGTGTACGCCGTCCCCGCGGGTGAGAACGCCCGGCTCAACGTTGTCGACCTGCACAGCCGCGAGCTGATCCGCACCGTGCCGCTGCCTGGAGCCGCGGGCGGCTGGGCGATCGTCGTGACGCCGAACGGCGATGTCTACCTCGGCACCTACGCCAACGCGCACCTCTACCGCTACAGCCCGGCCACGGGTGAGGTGACCGACCTGGGGCAGCCGATCCCCGGTCAGTCCCAGATCTACGGCCTCACGTCCGACCAGGCCGGCAACGTGTACGCCGGGACGTACCCGAACGCCCACGCGTTCAAGTACGACGCGACGACCGGACAGGTCACCGACTACGGCTCACTCGACCCGGTGCAGCAGTACGCGCGGTCCACGGTCTACGACCCCGACCACAACAAGCTGTTCGTCGGCGTCTCCACTCCGAACGCCAGGCTGCTCCGCATCGACGTGGACACCAAGGCGGTCGAGGACATCACTCCCCCGGGTACGACGGCGAAGGACTTCATCGACCTGGACTACGCCGGCGGCAAGGTGTTCGCGAACGCGAGCAGCCGCCTGGTAGTGGTCGACGCAGTGACCGGCGAGCAGGTCAAGTACACCGACAGCACCACGGGTCAGCAGGTAATGGACTACCCGATCGCTGCGCGCGGTGTCTCCGCAGCCGGACCAGGTGGCGTCTACTTCACCAACAACACCCTGGCCCTCACGCACTACGACCTGGACACCAACACGGTCGGTCCGGTCTCTCCGCCGCGCACACTGACCCGTGGCGCGTCCATCGGCTACGGCTGGGTGACTGAGAACGGCGTACCGGTGCTGTACGGCCTGGCGGGTAACTACTCCGGTGGAACGTTCCGCTACAACCCGGCGGACGGGACGCTCGCGCAGTGGAGCTCACCGTTCCAGTACGTGCCGTCGCCTCTCATGCACACTCTGGCCGACCCCACCACGGGCAAGGTGTTCGTCAACGTCTACTTGAACGGCGCCACCTCCATCTACGACCCGGCGACCGGCAAGTCCACTGTCACCACTCGGCAGGGACAGGTGGAAGGCTGGGCCTGGGACGGCACCGGCAAGATGTACGTCGGTATCTACCCGTACGGCCGCCTCTCGCTCTGGGACCCGGCCGCACCGGAGAGCCCGACCAACCCGAAGGAACTGTTCAGCCTCGTCGACAGCGACCACCAGAACAGGCCTGTCGCAGTGGTCCCAGCCGGCAACCGCGTGTACGTCGGCACCACACCGGCGTACGGCGAGTACGGCGGCGCGCTGACCGTGTACGACGTACCGACCGGCAGCCACACGGTCTACCGCAACCTGGTGACCGACCAGACGATCTCCTCGATCGTGCCTTCCGGTACTGACGTCTGGGTCGGCTCCAGCATCGAGGGCGGTCAGGGCACCGAACCGAGGGCCAGCGAGGCGCACCTGGTCAAGGTGAACCCGGCGACCGGAGAGGTGCTCACCGACATCGTCCCGGTGCCCGGTGCGGCCAGCATCAACGAACTGGTCACCGGACCGGACGGCAACGTCTGGGGTCTCGCGGACGGCATCGTGTTCGCCGTCAACCCGTCCACCGGTGTGGTCCAGCGCCTGCTGCCCGTGTTCAGCGGAGCCACCGGCTCACAGGACGGCGCACTGTCCTGGCGCGACGGCTACCTGTACGGCGTGACCGGTGGCCGGCTGTTCGTCCTGGACATCCTGAGCGGTAGCACGACCGTACTGCGCGACCGCGGCCTCAACCGGCTCACCCAGACGCCGGAGGGCACCTACTACACGCTGCTGCGTCCGGACGGCTACATCAACCCGACCAACCTGGCCTCGTACACGCCACCGGTCGACGGATGTCCGCAGTCCGACGTCCGGTCGACGGTCTGGACCGGGAACATCGACAGCCACGTCCAGAACCGCTTCCTGACCTACGGCTGCACGTTGACCGACGTACTACCGGACGCCGAGGCCGACTGGCCGAACCACGCGGCGTACGTGATCGCGGTCGACCGCAAGCTGCGTGAGCTCGAGAAGGCCGGTTCGGTCCAGCGCTGGGAAGGTGCGCTGATCAGGATCGCCGCAGCCCGGTCCGACGTGGGCCGGTGATCACCAGCTCCCGGTGAGGCTCTCGCCGTACCAGCCTTCGATCAGGCGGCGGGAGATCGAGATAGCGCCCGGGAGGGCCATCGTGCCGGCTTCGACCAGCACGCGAAGGTCCTCCCGGGTGAACCACTTCGCCTCGGCGATCTCGTCCTGGTCCACATCGATGTCGAAGTTCGTCGCCTTCGCGTAGAACCCGAGCATCAGGCTCGCGGGCAGCGGCCACGGCTGGCTGGCCGCGTACTCGACCTCCGGCCCGACGATCACACCGGTCTCCTCGAGGACCTCACGCCGTACGGCGGCCTCCAGCGACTCCCCGGGCTCCACGAAGCCGGCCAGCGTGGAGTACCGGCCCGCGGGCCAGGCCTCGTTGCGGCCGAGCAGTGCGCGGTCCTGGTCGTCGGTGACCAGCACGATGATCGCCGGGTCGCTGCGCGGGAAGTGGGACAGCCCGCATCCTGGGCACCGCCGTACGTGCCCTGCCTCCACTACCTCGGTGTGCTCGCCGCAGTTCCCGCAGTGCGTGTAGACGGCGTGCCAGTTGGACAGCCCGATCAGGTGCACGGCGATGCCGGCCCCGCGGTCGTCCAGTACGGCGCCGAGCTCGCGCAGTCCGCCGTACGACTCGTCGCCCTCGCCACTGACCAGTACGCCGAACACCGCGCGGCCCTCCGCGGTCATCCCGGCCCCGGACTCGCGGTCGATGCCGAGGAAGATCCGGAGACCTTCGGGCGCCTCGGACGGTCTCACGAACCGCAGTGCGGAGCGGTCGTCGGCCACCTGGATCTTGTCGCCGGCCACGACCACCACCTGCGTTTCGGGCGCGGCCCAGGCCTTCTCCAGCCAGTCGTCGTCACGGCGGCGGTCGGCGGCGCGGTCCAGTACGGACCGCGACAGGGCTAGCGAACCAGGTGCGATGGAGTAGGCCACATGCCTCAACATATCCCGCGCCCGTGAGAGCATCCCCGCATGAGTATTCACATCGCCGCCGAGAAGGGGCAGATCGCACCGCGGGTGCTGTTTCCGGGCGACCCGCTGCGGGCCAAGTGGATCGCGGAGACCTACCTGTCCGACGTGATCTGCTACACCGAGATCCGCAACATGTTCGGGTTCACCGGCACCTACAAGGGTGAGCGCATCTCCGTGCAGGGCTCCGGCATGGGCCAGGCGTCCGCCTCCATCTACGCGAACGAGCTGTTCGAGGAGTACGAGGTACAGACGCTGATCAGGGTCGGCACCTGTGGCGCGCTCACCGAGGCGGTCCGGGTCCGCGACGTGATCATCGCGATGTCCGCGAGCACCGACTCGCAGATGAACCGGCTGCGCTTCCACGGCATCGACTACGCGCCGACAGCCGACTACAAGCTGCTCCGCGCGGCTGTGGACGCCGCCGAGGCGGCCGGGCTGAACGTGCACGTCGGCCAGGTGTTCTCCGGCGACCTGTTCTACAACGACCGCCCGGACCTGGTCTCGCGGACCGCGGAGTACGGCGTACTCGGCATCGAGATGGAGGCCGCGGCGCTCTACACGCTGGCGGCGAAGTTCGGCCGCCGCGCGCTCGGCATCATGACCGTGTCCGACCACCTGATCACGCACGAGGTGACGTCCGCGGAAGAGCGTCAGACGACGTTCTCCGAGATGATCACGATCGCCCTCGACGCGGCGATCGAGGTGCCGGTCTGAACCCCCGGTACGGCGCTGTCGTCCTGGCGTGCGCCGCACTCGTCGTAGGGACCACGTCCTGCTCCGGCGACAAGCCGGAGTCGGGCGGAAGCCCGAGCACGAGCACAAGCACGTCTGGTACGCCGGCCGCGAGCAACACGTCATCAGGACCCGAGGAGACGCTGCCGGACCTGACGGCGACACAGATCGTCGCCGCCCTCACCGGCAAGCAGTACAAGTGCAGCACCGACGAGGCGTACGAGACCTGCAGCAGCGGCCTGCGGTCGATCCAGCTGCTGATCGGCACGCACCCGCGTCCACCGGTGATCTCGCTACAGGCGGCCGGGCCGGCGACCGAGTCGACGACGAGGCTGGCCGAGTTCGCACCGGAGGCGCTGGAACTGGCGCACGTGAACCCGCGGGGTCAGATCACCGACTGGATGAAGCAGCAGTCAGGGAAGGCGTCGGCGCAGACGACCTTCGGAGACTGGAACGTCGAGTTCTCGACCGAGACGGACTCCGAGGCACCGGGCGCGATCCTCACGCTGACCGACAAGCTCTGCAAGGCGAACTGCGGCGCCGAGTAACAGCTGTGGGCTACGCCGCGACCAGCTTCGGCAGGACCTGCATGATGCGGCCGGTCAGCAGGTCCGGGACCTTCTCCGGGTTCGCGGCGTAGCCGACCACGGCCTGCTCGAACAGGCCGTCGACCAGCGCGTACGCCGTCGGCGCGTCCACGACCGGTGTGGTGCCGGTGAGATCGGCGTACCGGGTCAGGATCCGCCAGATCATCTCTTCGAGCAGCAGGTCGATCGCCTCGACGTCCGGGCGGAGCTGCTCCTCGAACATGCTCTGCGCCCGCAGGTCGTACCAGAGCTTGTGCATCGGGGTCTCCTCGACCAGCGTCTGGGTCATCTTGCCCAGGAAGCCGGTCGCGAGCTCGTCGGCGGACGACGCGGTCTCGACCACTTCGTCGTACCGCCGGGCGCACTTGGTCTTGTAGTAGCGCACGCAGTAGCTGATCAGGTCGATCTTGTCGCGGAAGTAGTAGTGCACGACGCCGTGCGTGAACTCGGAGTTGTTCGCGATCTCGCGCAGGCTGGTGCGCGCGTACCCGAGCTCACCCAGCGTCTTCAGCGCGGACTCCGCCAGCGCGACCCGGCGGCGTTCGATCTTGTCGATCCCGGAGACACGGGCAGGCCGCTCCTCAGCAGCGGACGCCACGCAATCACCCACTCTCGTGCTCGGACCCGATGCGCCAGAGTACCCCGCCCCGGGCCAGGCGCGTCCCGGAGCGGGGAGATTTCTTGACAAGTGTCAAACAAAGTCTTGACGACTGTCAAAAGGCTGGCCAAAGTGTGAACAACCCGTGCAGAGCAAAGGAGCTTCAGATGGGTTCACTCGATCTCTCCGGCCGCAAGGCCTTGGTCACCGGCGGAGCGCAGGGACTCGGCGAGGGAATGGCGAAAGCCCTCGCGGCCGCCGGCGCCAAAGTCGTGATCAGCGATATCCAGAAGGACTTAGGCGAAGCGGTCGCCGACGCGCTCGACAAGGAGTACGGCGCGGGCAACGGCTTCGTGGCCCACGACATCACCGACGACGGCGACTGGGAGAACGCGGTCGTCGCCGCGAACGACATCCTCGGCGGACTCGACATCCTGGTGAACAACGCGGGGATCGAGATCACCAGTCTGCTCACCGAGGTCACCGCGGACCAGATCCGCAAGATGCTCGAGGTCAACGTCCTCGGCACCACGCTCGGCATCAAGTGGGGCCTGCGGACGATGCGTCCCGAAGGCCTGGCCGGCCAGGGCGGTGCGATCATCAACGTCGCGTCGGTCGCCGCCACCATTGCGTTCCCCGGCATCGCCGTGTACTCCGCGACCAAGTCCGCCGTCGACCGGCTGACCAAGGTCGCCGCGATGGAGTCCGGCAAGCTCGGGTACGGCGTCCGCGTCAACTGCATCTACCCGGGCCTGGTCCCGACCGCGATGGGCGCCGGCCTGGCGAACGACGTGGCCCAGCTCGGACTGTTCGAGTCGCCCGACGCCGCGGTCGCCGCGGTCATCGGACTGACACCGGCCGGCCGGCTCGGCGAGGTCGCGGACATGGCCGACGCGGTCGTCTTCCTCGCCTCCGACGAGTCCCGGTTCATCACCGGCATCGGTCTGCCCGTCGACGGCGGAATGGGGATGTGATGGCGAAGCCTGTTGTCGTCTACGGCGCCTCCGGCTACACCGGTCGCCTGGTCTGCGAGTACCTGCGCCAGTACCACGTCCCCTTTGTCGCGGCGGGACGTGACGAGGCGAAGCTCAAGGCTTCTATGGACTCGCATGTCCCTGGCATCGAGACAGCCGACTACGAGGTCGCAGCAGTCGACCACGACGTCGCTTCACTCACCGATCTGTTCAAGGGCGCTTCCGTCGTACTGAACACGGTCGGACCGTTCAGTGAGCTCGGTCCGGCGGCTGTGGAAGCAGCACTCGCAGCAGGTGCGCACTACACCGACACGACCGGTGAGCAGGACTGGCTGATGACCTGCGACGAGAAGTACGGTCCGCAGTTCGCTGAGGCCAACTTGGTGCTGGCCCCGGGTATCGCGCAGATGTACACCACCAGCGAGATCGCTGCGCAGCTGTGCCTCGAACAGCCCGGTCTGGACACCTTGGACATCGCCGTGTTCTGGGGCGGCAGCCCGACCATCGCCTCGACCCGCACGATTCTGGTGAACGCTGCGACGTCGAAGGCGCACTACCTGGAGAACAACCAGTACGCCGAGTTCCCCACGCAGGGCCTGGTGTCGTTGGTGGTTCCCGGCCAGCACGAGCTCGCGCTGTCGCTGCCCTGGGGCGGCATGTCGCACCCGGTGTGGTTCAAGCGCGATCCACGGGTGGCGAACTGCAAGGCACAGGGCGGTGTGTTCAACGCCGCGCTGATGAACGGGGTCCCGCAGATCGTTGCAGCGGCTTTGGAAGCCACGAAGGACATGTCTCCCGAGGACCGCGACACCGCGCTGACCGAGACCGCTCGCCAGGTGATGAACGAGATGCCGCCCCGGGAGAACCCGCGCGTCAACAAGACGCTGGACTCCGTGCACGCGTCCGGGCCGCTCGGACGGGCGCACTGTGTCATCCACGGCAACAGCAACTACCAGCAGACCGGTCTGCTCCAGGCGTTCGCGGCGTACTCGCTGCTGCAGACGCCTCCGAAGCGGGTCGGTTTCGCGAGTGGCTGCCAGGCATTCGGTCATCGCGAGCTCCTCGGCGTACTGCGGAGCTTCGGGCTGGTGTCCGAGCCGCAGCTGACGGTGCAGAGCTAAAAGGAGTTGCCGTGCGGCTGGTCGACTACCTGGACAAGGGCGCATCGTTGGCGCCGGATGCCTCCTGCCTGACCACGGACGGCGAGACGCTGACGTACGCCGACGTACAGCAGCTCTCGTACCGGATCGCGGGCGCGCTGGCGGCAACCGGCGTACAACCGGGCGGCAAGGTGGCGATCCTGTCCGCGAACGACCCGGTGGCGTTCAGTTGCGTGTTCGGGATCAGCCGGGCCGGTGCGGTCTGGTGCCCGATCAACCCGCGCAACGAGGCCGCCGAGAACCGTGAACTGCTCGACCAGTTCGACTGCGAAGTACTGATCTACCAGTCGGCGTTCGCGCCGCTGGTGGACCGCATTCGGGACTCACTGCCGAAGGTGCACACCTTTGTCTGCCTCGACGGGGAGCCCTCCAGCTCCGGCCCGACCCCCCACCCCAGCGGCCGGAGAACTGTCGGCTGGGACGCGTTCTGCGGGGGCGCGTCCCAGCCGGCACCCGATCTGACCTCCCCCGACGACCTCGCGATGATCGTCGGCACCGGAGGTACGACGGGACGCCCCAAGGGGGTCATGCTCGGCAACAGCAACCTGGAGACGATGACCGCGCTCACGCTGATCGGGTACCCGTTCGGCGAGCGACCGGTCTACCTGGCGCTGGCACCGCTGACACACGCGGCAGGTGTGCTGTGCTTCCCGGTGCTCGCGTCCGGCGGCGAGATCGTGATCATGCGAGCTCCCGACGTACATGCGTTCCTGGAGCTGATACCGCGGCACGGGGTGACGCACACGTTCTTGCCGCCGACGCTGATCTACATGGTGCTGGCGGCGCCGGAGCTCGACTCCACGGACCTGTCGTCGCTGCGGTGCTTCTGGTACGGCGCTGCGCCGATGTCGGTCGCCCGGCTCGAGGAGGCGCTGCAGCGGATCGGTCCGGTGATGGCCCAGCTGTTCGGGCAGACCGAGGCGCCGATGATGATCTCGATGCTGCCGCCCGCTGAACATTTCGACGCCGCAGGCCATATTGCGCGGGGACGGCTGTCATCCGCGGGACGGCCGTCCCCGCTGGTCACGGTGGCGATCATGGGCGCCGACGGCACACTGCTCCCGCACGGTGAGCGCGGTGAGATCGTGGTGCGCGGGTCGCTGGTGATGCAGGGGTACTACCGGAACGCCGAGGCCACCGCAACGGCTTCGGCGTACGGCTGGCACCACACCGGCGACATCGGGTACCTGGACGACGACAACTACCTCTACATCGTCGACCGGGCGAAGGACATGATCATCTCCGGCGGCTTCAACGTGTACTCCACGGAGGTCGAGCAGGCGCTGATGGCGCACTCCGACGTACAGGACTGCGCAGTGATCGGTCTGCCGGACGAGAAGTGGGGCGAGCGGGTTGTGGCCGTCGTACAGCTCCAGCCGGGCAGTGTGGTCGAGCCGGACGAGCTGATCGCGTTCGCGAAGGCACGCATCGGCAGTGTGAAGGCGCCGAAGGAGGTGCTCGTCTGGCCCGACCTGCCACGCTCCAAGGTCGGCAAGGTGGTCAAGCCGGACATCAAGGCCCGGCTAGCTGCTACCTGACGCCCCGGCGGTCGACGCCACCACGATGGCCGCTGTGACGGCGGCCTGCATTTCGGCGACTGCTTTCTTCACTGCAGCGGCAGCCCAGTCCGAGTCGGCGATCTCCTTCGCCCGCTGCTTCAGCGCCTTCTTGTCGACCGCATCCGTGACGACCTTCGGTACGACGTTCAGCGCGCTGAGGAGGGCGATCAACGCAGCGGTGCGCTGGTCCGGCGCCGTACCGACCTTCAGCACGCTCTCCAGCCGGGTGCGAACGTCCTGCTCGTGCCGCGCGTCCTTGGCGGGCCAACGCGTCACCGGGAACAGGCCAAGCACCTTGCCCTGGTCCTCCTCCAGCACACCCCGCTCCGCGAGCCGCGCCAGCAGCTGGTTGCGCAGCCGCTTCGAGAGCGCACCGATCTGGTCCTTCGGCTTCTTCCCAGGCTTGTTGACCACGTACGCGAGGCGCTCGTCCAGGATCGGGTCCCCGGTCGGTGCGCCGTCCAGCACCTGCAGACGGCCGGTCTTGCCGTCGATGGTGATGTCGAGCTTCCGGCTCAGCGTCAGCTCGATCAGCACCGCGCCGGCCAGCGCGTAGTCCAGGCCTGGCGACCCGGCGACGGGCTTGCCGGTCTCGTCGTCGTACAGGAGCAACAGCAGGTCTTCGGCGATCAACATGTCACCAACGTAGGCAGGATGTGCGGTTCGGCACATCCGCCGCGCGGGCTACTTCACGGGTCCGCCCTGGGATGGTTGGATCGGGATAGGTAAGGTAAGCCTTAGCTAACACGCCCGCCCAGCCTGGGAGCATCCGCCATGACCAGAGCACTGCCCGAGCCGACGTACCGGCGCTTCGTCGCCGGCCTCGGCACCTTCAGCCTCCGGCCGTTCGACCTCGCCGAGGACGTGACCACCCTGCACAGTTGGGTCACCCAGCCGTACGCACGGTACTGGGGGCTGCTGACCGCGTCCGTCGCCGACGTGCACGCGGAGTACCTCCGGATCGCGGAGAGCGCGCACCACCAGGCGCTCCTCGGCGAGCACGACGGACAGCCGGCGTTCCTGATGGAGCGCTACGAGCCGGCGTACGACGCGGTCGGCCGGACGTACGACGTGGCGCCGGGCGACATCGGCATGCACGTCCTGGTCGGGCCGCCGACCGTGCCGATTCCCGGCTTCACCGGAGCTGTGTTCGAGACGATCATGGACAGCCTGTTCAGCGACCCGCTGGTCGATCGGGTCGTGGTCGAACCCGACGTACGGAACGTGAAGATCCAGGCGCTGAACGCGCGGATGGGGTTCCGCAAGCACAGCATCGTGGCGTTGCAGGACAAGCAGGCGTGGCTGAGCTTCTGCACACGTGACCAGTACGCCGACGCGCACCGAATGAACGAGGCAGGCTGATGAATCACTGGACCGTAGTCAACCAGGCCTTGGTCCGGAAGGCCTTGTCCGAGTTCACCCATGAGCGCATTCTCGAACCTGTTGCCGTCGGCAATAGATATGCCGTCGGCCGCTACAGCTTCTCGGCGCAGCATTATCCCTTGAATCATTGGGACGTCTCTGACGTCGTGCGCGACGACCGCGCGCCGGTCGACGCCTTGGAGTTCATCACCGAGTTCCACGAGCAGCTCGGGATCGGGCGCGAGATGCTGCCGGTGTACCTGGAGGAGATCAGCAGCACGCTGGCGTCGGCGGCGTACAAACTGTCGAAGCCGGACCTGACGGCGGCGGACCTGGTCACCGCGGACTTCCAGACCATCGAGGCCGGGATGACCGAAGGGCATCCGTGCTTCGTCGCGAACAACGGGCGGCTCGGGTTCGGCCTCGCGGACTACCTGGCCTATGCGCCGGAGACCGGTGCGGGCGTGCAGCTGACCTGGATCGCGACCCGGCGGGACCGGACCACGGTTTCTTGTAGTTCGTCCTTGGCGTTCGACGAGTTGATGCGGTCCGAGTTGGGGGACGACGTACTCGCGCGGTTCGCCGCTGTCGCTGATCCGGCCGAGTACGTGTACCTGCCGGTGCATCCTTGGCAGTGGGACAACAAGACGTCGATCACGTTCGCCGCCGACGTCGCCCAGGGGCACATCATCCACCTCGGGTCGACGGACGACGTGTACCAGCCGCAGCAGTCGATCCGGACGTTCTTCAACCGGTCCGAGCCGTCGCGGTGCTACGTGAAGACGGCGTTGTCGGTGCTCAACATGGGCTTCATGCGCGGACTGTCCCCGTCGTACATGGCCGCGACGCCGGCGATCAACGACTGGGTGCACTCGGTGGTCTCGAACGACGTCGTCCTGAAGCGGTACGGCTTCACCGTGTTGCGCGAGATCGCGGCGGCCGGGTACCACAACCGGTACTACGAGAACGCGACCGACAAGACGTCGCCGTACCGGAAGATGTTGTCGGCGCTCTGGCGGGAGAGCCCCGTGCCGTCGCTGGAGTCCGGCGAGCGGTTGGCGACGATGGCGTCGCTGCTGCACGTCGACCGGCACGGCGCGTCGGTGGCCGCGGCGCTGGTACGGGCGTCCGGTTTGGCGCCGGCGGACTGGTTGCGCGCGTACGTCGACGCTTATCTGATCCCGTTGCTGCACAGCTTCTACGCGTACGAGCTGGTGTTCATGCCGCACGGCGAGAACCTGATCCTCGTACTGCGGGACGCGATTCCGATCCGGGTGATCATGAAGGACATCGCCGAGGAGATCGCCGTACTTCGTTCTTCGACTCCCGTGCCGGCCGAGGCCGAGCGGGTGCGGGCCGACGTACCGGACGACGAGAAGCTGCTGTCGATCTTCACCGACGTCTTCGACTGCATCTTCCGGTTCCTGTCACCGCTGCTGGATCGGGAGGGGCTGCTGACGCCTGGGGAGTTCTGGACCGTGGTGACCGACGCGATCCGCGACTACCAGTCCGCGACCCCCGAACTGGCGGAAGCCTTCGCGAAGTACGACATCTTCGCGCCGGAGTTCGCCCTCTCCTGCCTGAACAGGCTTCAACTGAAGAACAACCAGCAAATGGTCGACCTGACCGACGTTGCCGGCTCGCTGCAGTTCGTCGGGACTCTGGCCAACCCTCTCGTCACGGGAGCAGCTGACTGACCAGGGTGTCGCCGAGCCAGGTCTCGTAGTCCTGGATCGACCACGCTCGCTCCAGGACCAGCAGGTGGTAGACCTCGGCGGCGGTGCAGGCGAGGAAGATGTCGAGCGCGCGGCCCTGCGGTTGGGTGAGGTCGCCTTCGAAGGACTCGAGGTACAGCTTGAGTTCGTGCTCGCGAGCGGCCCAGACGCTCTGCAGCTCGGCAGCCATCCGCGGGTCCGCTCGCGCGGCCTCCTGGTAGATCTGGATCACGTCGATGCCGGTCACGAACTGGCGGGTCTGCCAGTGCGCGGCCGCCCGCAATCGCTCGGCAGGGTCGGTCAGGGCGAGTGACTCCTGGGCGAGTCGCCGGGTGTCCGCCTCAGCGATCCAGATCCGCGCGATCTCGCGCAGGACGGCCGGCTTGTTCCCGAACGCCGAGTAGATCGTCTGCACCGGGATCTGCGCCGCGTCGGAGATCGCCGCGATCGTGGTGGCGACGTACCCCTGCTGCCGGAACAGCTCGCGCGCGGCCCGCGCCACCTGCTCTTTCGTCGCCTGCGCCTGCCGGGCACGGTGTGAGTCCTTGACAGTCACACCGTCAGGCTATCACTCTGTTCATCAGAGTCTAACTCTTATGAACAGACGGGGGATCTGATGACAATCACGCCTGGTCGATCGCTGGACCTGTACGCCGACCCGGCGTGCCCGTGGAGCTGGCTGGCGGTGCGCTGGCTGACCGCTGTGGCACCGGAGCGGGGGCTGCGGCTGACCTTCCGGTCGTACAGCCTCTGGATGCGCGACGGCGACCGGCAACTGGACGAGGTGCCCGAGTTCGTCCGGATGATCGCCGTTGCCGCCAGCAAGCAATCGCTGCGGCTACTGCGCGTCTTCGAGGCACTCCGGGCGGGCGATCAGGAGCACGCGATCGAGCGGCTGTACCTGGCCTGGGGCAACCGCGTGTTCGTCCCGGGACCGCCACAGGCGCCGTCGAACGACACGTTGGAAGGCGCTGTGGCGACAGCCGGGCTGGAGGGGTCCTGGCTGGAGGCTGCCGACGATCCTCGTTGGGACGCAGCCATCGAGGCGTCCAACGCGGCGTTGTCCGGCGTACCCGTCGTTCCCACCCTGATCGAGGGCGGGCGGGTCGTCTTCCACGGCGCCGTACTCGCGGCTCCTGTGACACAGGGCCTCGAACTCTGGGACGCGCTGGACGTTCTGGCGACCGAACCGTCGTTCGTCGCCCTCACGTCCCCACGACCGCCGTTCCCTTCCTTCGCGCCTGTGGATAACCCGCGCGGCGCCGGCGAGAATTCGGTCACTCTGGTGCGGTGATCACCAGCGCCCCACTCCGCCTCGACCACCACTACGAGATCGCCGACGGCCGCCTGCTCGTCACAGGCAAACAGCCACCCGCGCACCACGCGGCGGTGATCGGGCTCATGGTCGCCCTCAAACAAGCCTGTCCACCCGACCTGCTGGTGGCCGTCGGCTCGATCACCTTCCGCCCCACAACCCACACCACCCTCCGCCCCGACCTCCTCGTCTGCCACCGCAACGTACCCGCCACCCAGCCGCCCCTCCTAGCAGTCGAGGTCCTCTCCCCCGCCACCCGCACCACCGACGTAGTCCTCAAACGATCCCTGTACGAACGCCACCACATCCCGTCGTACTGGCTCTTCGACCCCACCACCCAAGAACTCACCATCCTCGAACTCACCCCCACCGGCTACACCTGCCAAGCCGTCATCCAATCCGACGAAACCTTCCACGCCACCCACCCGTTCCCCATCACCCTCTCCCCCGCAACCCACACCAAATGACCCACCCAACGGGGAATCCCGGGGCATCCAGGGGCAGATCCCCGAAACGGCACCAACCACTCACCACGCACCGCCATGCTGGTTGTGTGATCGAGAAGGAGGCACCACCATGGGATACGTGGAAACACTTGAGCCGGGTCATTTCACGCTGGCCGATCTCGAAACGCTTCCCGACGACGGGAATCGCTACGAGGTGGTCGACGGGATGCTGCTGGTGACCCCCGCGCCATTGACGGTCCATCAGACTGTGGTGGTCGAGCTCGCTTATCTTCTTCGGCATCGCTGCCCGGACGACCTGAAGGTGTTGGTCGCACCGACGGACTACCGGCCGACGCCGACGCGGTCTGTACAGCCTGACGTGCTCGTCTGTTACCGGAGGGACGTCGGGCACAAGACGATCGAGAAGCCGTTGCTGCTGGCGGTCGAGGTCCTGTCGCAGTCGACGAGCCTGGCGGACCGGGTCCTCAAGCGGCGCCTGTACGAGCAGGCCGGCGTCGCGTCGTACTGGATCTTCGACCCGGCCGAGGAAGAGCTCACCGTGCTCGAACTCGACGGTGACACGTACGTCGAGCGGGCAGTTGTCACCGGCAAGGAAGCGTTCGATGCCGACCTGCCGTTCCCGGTCCGCGTCGTTCCGGCCGACGTCGTCGTCTAGGAGCAACTGCGGGGCAACCTGGGGCAGATGCTCATCTGCCCTCCCGTGCTTGGGCCTGCCAGGTGCAGAGTCGGACCATGTGGCCTGTCGAACCGGGTGAATTCACGACTGCTGACCTCGACGAAGCGCCGGACGAGGGAGCGCGGTACGAGCTGTCGACGGAGGCAGCTTGCTCAAGCCTGTGCTGTACGAGCGCGCCGGAGTACCGGCGGTCGGTACGTCGAGCGTGTTGTTGTCACTGAAGGTGGGGTGTTCGAGGCCGAGGTTCCGTTTGCTGTGCGTGTTGAGGTCAGCCGTTGAGGAGGGTGGTTAGTTGTTGTTTGTCGGGGAGGTTTTCGGGGCGGATGATGTCGGCGGTGCGGACGTAGTAGAAGGCGGCTGTTACCTGGTTGAGGGGGATGTTCATGAGTTCGGACCAGGCGACTCGGTAGATGGCTAGCTGGAGAGGGTCGGCGGTTTCGCCTCGGGTGGTTTTCCAGTCGATGACGTCGTAGCCGCGGGAGCCGTCGGGGCGGACGATCTGGTAGACGGCGTCGATGCGGCCGCGGACGACCCGGCCGTCGAGGGCGAGGGCGAACGGGGCCTCGATCTCGTACGGCGTGGTGTCGCCGAACGGGCCGTCGCGGAACGCGTCCATCAGGTCGGTGAGGTCGGTGTCGTCGACGATGTCCTCGTCCGCGGCACCGGGGAGGTCGTCCGGGTCGAGCAGCAGTTGCTGACCGAAGTAGCTCTCCACCCACGCGTGGAACCGGGTCCCGAAACGTGCGGCCCGATTGGGTTTGCGCGGCATCGGGCGGGCCAGCTCGGCAGCCAGCCCGTCCGGGTCCTTCGCCAGTCGCATCATCTGCGTCGCGGACAGCGCGGCCGGCAGCGCCACGTCGAACGCCTTCCTGCTCCGGCTTTCCCTTGCCTCGGACAACAATCGCTCGAGCTCCGAGTCCCAGCGCGCGACCGTCGCCTGCTCGTCCAGCAGCAGCGACTCCTCCGCCTCGACCGACGGACCCTCCGTGCGCGACAGCTGCACCAGAGCAGCCGACTCCAACCGTCGCTGGAACGAGTCCACGTCGTACGGCGTCGGCCACGGCGCCTGTGTCTGCTCGGCCAACTCGGGGTTCTCCGCCGTCAGCTCCGGCTGCTCCGCCCACTCGATCACACGCTCCCCGGCGTGCTTCTTCAGCACCGAGAGGTACGACGAGGGACCGCGCGGACGCTTCTGCGTCGGACCCCACCAGTGCCCGGTCGCCACCAGTAGTTCCTTCGCCCGTGTGAACGCGACGTACCCGAGCCGCCGCTCCTCCAGTGCGTTCACGTTCTTGCACTCGTCCGCGAACGCCTTCAGTCCGGCGTTCGACAGGTCGTGGATATCCGGCAGCGTGTCGGCGTCACCGCGCAACGGCCACGGCAGCACCTTCGCGTTCGTCGTCCACTTGTCGCGCCCGCGGTCCGACGGGAACACCTTGGACACCAGCGTCGGTACGAAGACGACCGGCCACTCCAGGCCCTTGGACCGGTGTGTGGTGAGCAGCTTCACCGAGTCGGCTTCACTCGGTACGGCGAGGTCGAGGCCGGCGGCGTACTCCTCCTCGGCCGCGAGGTACGCGAGCAGACCGTCGAGCGATCCGTCCGACTCGGTCGACACGAAGTTGCCCACGGCGTCCAGGAACGCGGCGAGGTGATCGCGGCGCCCGGCGTCGACGTGATCGGGGGTCGCGGTCAGCTCGACGTCCAGCCCGATCGTGCTGATCACCCGGCGGACCAGGTCGAGCAGCGGCTCGGCCGCGTGCGCACGCAGCTCGCGAAGCTCGACCGACAGCTCCTGGAAACGGGGCAGGGCCTCCGGCGCGTACGCTGACAGACCCGGATCGTCGACCGCCTCGGCGAGCGAGATGACCTCGGTCGAATCCATCCCGGCGACGGCCGCATCCAAAGCGGCCACCAAGTCATCCGTCTGGTGCGAGCCTGCGTCGGCGAGCGCACGGGCCCGGTTGGCGAGCAGGGCAAGGTCGCGGTGACCGATCCGGTACCGCGGGCCGGTGAGGATCCGGAGCATCGCCGCGTTCGCGGTCAGGTCGTTGACGGCTTGCAGGGTCGCGACGACGTCGACGACCTCGGGGAGCGCGAGCAGACCGCCGAGGCCGACGACCTCGACCGGGACCTTGCGTGCGATCAGCGCCTCGTGCACCGCGCTGAGATCGACGTTCGTCCGCATCAGGATGCCGATGTCCTTCCAGCGGCGGTTGCGGGTGCGGTGCGCGGCGACGATCGCGTCGGCGACCCATTCGATCTCCTGCGAGCGGGTCTCGAACAACCCGACCGTGATCGCGCCCTCCGGAGCGTTCGCGGGGGCCTCGAGCGGGATGACGCCGGGGTGCTGCTCGTAGAGCTCGGCCGCGTGCTGGTTCGCCGCCGCGAGAATGCGACTGCCGCAGCGGCGGTTGACGCTCAGCACATACCGCTGAGCCGGCGACCCGTCAGCCTGTGGGAAATGCGTCGGGAACTCGTCCAGGTTCGCGACGGAGGCACCTCGCCAACCGTAGATCGCCTGGCACGGGTCGCCGACCGCGGTGACCGGATGGCCGCGTCCGTCGCCCGCGGCGAACAGTGCGGTCAGCATGCGGCGCTGCGAAACGGACGTGTCCTGGTACTCGTCGAGCAGCACGACCTTGTACCGCGACCGCTCGACCGCGGCGACCTCCGGACACTCCTCAGCGAGCCGCGCCCCGAGCGCCATCTGGTCGGCGAAGTCGACGACGCCGCGCTCCCCCTTGTACGCCTGGTACTCCTCGACGAGCTGCAGGATCTCCCCCCGCTTCAACGCCGTCTCGGCGAGCTTGCGAACCTCAACCGTCTGCTTGCGCGCCGCCGCGACCTCTTGCCGTACGGCGTCGTCGTGCTCGCGGATGTCGTCGGGACGGAGCAGGTGATCCGCGAGCTCACCGTCGAGAGCGAGCAAGCTGTTGACGAGGGTCGGCACGTGGTGCGAGGCGAAGCGGATCGGCCCGGCGGACCGCCGTACGACGCGGCCTGCCAGCTGGAACCGGGTGGCGTCGGCGAGCACGCGGGAGTCCGGCTCGAGGCCGAGTCGGAGGCCGTGCTCCGCGATCAACGTGCCGGCGAACGCGTGGTACGTCGACACGACGGGCTCGCCCGGCTCTTCGGGCTCCCAGTTGGGGACGTTGCTGCGCAGGTGCGCGGCCAGAATCGGGTGCTGGTCCCTCGGCAGCGTCGATCCGAGTACGCCGGCCTTCGTCAGGTCGTCGCGGATCCGGACGTCGAGCTCGTTCGCCGCCTTCTTGGTGAACGTCAGCCCCAGCACTTCCTCGGGTTTCACTTGCCCCGTGCAGATCAGCCACACGACTCGGGCCGCCATCGCCGTCGTCTTCCCCGACCCGGCCCCCGCCACAATCACCCCCGGCGCCAACGGAGCAGTGATGGCCGCCAGCTGCTGATCCGAGAACGGGATCCCCAACAGGTCGCACAACTCGGCCGTAGACCGCAGCTGAACCATCAGACGATCTCCCGGCCTTCTGGCTGGATGGGGCAGAGTGCGCGGGCTTCGCAGCGGTTGCAGCCGTCGTTGCGTTGGGCGGTGAAATGTTCGGTGCGGATCATCGACTCGGCGTCGTCGACCGCGTCGTCGAGCCAGGTGCGGCCGTCCTCAGAAGCTTCCAACGGACCCTGGTGCTGGACCTTCGGGAATCCGCCGTTGTCGTCGTGGCGGAGCTGGACGAGCTCGGCCCCGCCGGCGACCGCCTCCTCGCCGAGGTTCTTCAGCTGCCGCGAGTTGATCGCGCGCTGGTAGATCGCCAACTGGACGTGCCGTTCCAGCGCCGGCTTGGTCGGAATGTTCCGCCCGGTCTTCAGGTCGACCACCCGGACCGTGCCTTCAGGGTCCGTTTCGACGCGGTCCATCCGGCCCTTCACCCGAACCGCCGGGTGCTCCTCGTCCGGCAGCAGTACGTCGAAGTCCACTTCTGTCCCGACCAGCGTCCGGTCCGGCCGCCCCTCGTGCCACGCGACGAACCGCCGCAACGCCTGCTCCGCCTCGATCCGCTCCCGGTCCGAGATCCACGCGGACTCGAAGTCGAGCTGCGTCCACACCTTGTCCAGCCACCCGTTCAGCTCGTCGACCGACGGCGGCAATGTCCCGGTCGCGACGGCATCGGCGAGCGTGTGCAGGACCATTCCGAACCCGATCGCCGACGTACTCGGCGTCTCCCCACCGGCCCGCCGGGTCAGGAACCACCGCAACGGGCAGTCCACGATCGTCGTCAAGGCACTCCCCGACAACGGGACCGGTTGCTCGGGGTCCGCGATCGGCCGCACCGACTCGGTCCGCTCTCGCACGCCCCACCACCGCGACGGGTCGGCCGTCGGGACCAAGGAATGTTCGCGGTCGTCGACAGCCGAAGCCAACAACGCCAACCGGTCCGCCGCGACTCGCTTCAACGCGGGCGACGACGCCGGATCCGCGAGCACGCACCGCAGGTCTGCCACCAGACCCGGCAACGACAACGGCCGTCGTGGCCGCCCGGCGACCAGTTTCAAAGGAATGTCCAGCTCGGCAAGGAATCGGGACGGTTGATCACCGTCGGCCTCAGGCGCCTGTACGGCGGTCACGATCAACCGCTCCCGGGCACGAGTGATCGCGACGTAGAACAACCGTCTCTCCTCGGCCAGCATCGCGCCCGCCGACAAACGATCGATCAACCCGTCATGCCCCAACCGGTCCGGCTCCAGCAACGATCCGCGCCGCCGCAGGTCCGGCCACTGCCCCTCCTGCACCGAAGCGACGACAACGAGCCGCCACTGCAGACCCTTCGACCGGTGCGCCGTCATCAGCTGTACGCCGGCCTCGCGGTACGTCCCGTCGAACCGGTTGTCCCCCGCGATGTCCAGCGACTCCAACTCCGACAGGAACGCCGAAACCCCCTTGAACCCGACTTGCTCCTCCGCCCGGCCGGCTGCATCGAACAACGCGCACAACGAATCCAGGTCCCGGTTCGCAGTCCGGGCGGTCTCACCACCAGACGTGGCCTGCCCGCGCAGCCGCCGCAACCACGGCGACTCCGACCACAGCGACCACATCACCTCGTCCGGCGCCGCGCCCGCGGTCACGATGTTCCTTGCCTTGAGCAACCGCTCACCGAGGGCCGCGAACCGCGCCTCGGCCGGTGACGCCTCCTCGTCGAGCATCAACGGGTTCAGCAGCGCTTCCCGCAACAGCTCGTCCGACGACCGCGGCAACCGCAGCCCAGCCGCCGCGTCCCGGTCGCGTCGGCGTAGCACCCGTGCCAGCCGTCGCAACTGCCCCGCGTCCATAGCGCCCAAAGGCGACAGCGCCAACGCCCGTACGACATCGACGGTCAACGTGTCCGGGTCGGCCACCGCTCGCAACGCCAGCAACATCGGCCGTACGGCGGGCTCACGGGACAACGGCAGCTCGTCGCCCGCGACGTCCACCGGAATACCGGCCGCGGCCAACGCCCGTCGCAACGGTGGAATCGAACGGCGCCCGGACCGAACGAGCACCGCCATCTCGCTCCACCCGATGCCGTCCTGAACGTGCGCACGCCGCAGCAGGTCCGCGATGTGCTCGAGCTCCGCGCCACTGGTCGAGTACAGGTTCGCCTCGACCTTTCCGGGGCCGAAGACACATGACGAGGCATCTGGGTTGCGGAACCGCTCGAACGTGTCCCGATCCAGCGACCCCGGTACGCCGAGCCGGTTGACAACGTTGCGCGACACGCGTTGCAGCGTGGTCCCGAAGCGTCGCGTCGTACCCAGAGCGATCTGGGCTGCCTCCGCGCCGTCGCGGGTCCGGAACTCGTCGGTGAACCGCAGCAGTCCGCGCACGTCCGCCCCACGGAACGTGTAGATCGACTGGTCCGGATCGCCGACGACGACCAGGTCGCGACCGTCACCCGCGATCGCCTGCAGCAGCTTCGTCTGACCGGGATCGGTGTCCTGGTACTCGTCCACGAACACCGCTTTGAACTCGGTCCGCAGCTTCGCCTGCACCTGCGGCTGCTGCGCCAGGATCACCGCGCGATGAATCAGCTCGGAGTAGTCCAGGACCTGTTCCGCGTCGAGGATCTGCAGGTACTCCTCGAAGAAGTCGCCGACCGCGACCCATTCGGACCGCTCCGCCGACCGCCCGATCGCGGACAGGTCCTCCGGGTCGAGACCCAACTGCCGCGCCTTGCCGATCACCGCCTGCACCTCGTCGGTGAAGCCACGCGTCTTCAACGCCGGATGCAGACTGCGCGGCCAGCGCACCGCACCGACCTCACGACTTCCCGACAACGCCTCACTCAACCGCAGCGACTGCTCCGGACCGGAAGGAAGTCGCAGCGGTACGTCGAACGCGTCGGCCGGCGTGAACCGGCGCAGCAACGCGTAGCAGAACGAATGGAACGTCATTGACGGCATCACTCGCGTCGTCCGCCCGAGGCGGCCGGTGATGCGGTCCCGCAGCTCGGTCGCGGCCTTCCGGCCGAACGTCAGCACGAGCACTTCGTCCGGACTCAGCCCACGATTGCGGACCCGGTCGACGACGGCCTCCACCAAGGTCGTCGTCTTCCCGGTGCCGGGCCCGGCGAGCACGAGCAGAGGTCCGCCCGGGTGATCCACCACGGCTTGCTGATCGGGATCGAGGACAGGGGCCGCCGCGCTCCGGCGCTCCTCCCGGACCAACCGGTACCGGGACCTCTGTCGACTGACCACCGCCCTATCTCAACAGACCCCACCGACGTTTTCCGAATGGGTCCTGTCTGGTGGTCCAGCGCCGTAGCGAGGAGGTGCTCGGTGCGGTGCATCGGCGTGCGGGGGGCGAAGGTCTCGATGCGGAGCATCGTGGCCTTTGCACCCGTGCGGCGAGGTGCCGTGCCGAGTGCCCCGCAGTAGGCGCTGGACCACCAGACAGGACCTAAGGCACTCCGTAACTTTTCCACTGCGCTCCGCATCGAGTTCCACGACGGCAACACCAACACACAAGGAGCACCGAATGAGGACGATGCGGCACACCGCCGCCCTCCTGGGGGCGGCTGTTCTACTGGCAGGTCTCGGTACCGCGACCGCCGACGCAGCGAATCCGAAAGTCCAGTCGATCTGCTCGCTGGATCTCGGCTCGATCACCGCGCAGGGCAACTACGTCGACCAGGTTCTGTCCGCCGCGAGCCCGCCGGTCGCGAGCGAACGCCGGGTCGGCCCGCAGGTCGCCCAGCCCGGTGAGACCCGGGCCAGCGCGACGTGGGAGTTCAAGCCCGAGCCCGAGGGCGGCAGCTCCGACAGCGGCTATGCGTTGTACGGCGACACTCTGTACAGCACGGTCATCAACAATGTGCCGGGCGGACCGTGGTGGGGACGTGGGCTGGCGATGACCGACATGAACGGGTACACCTCGATCGAGCGGGCGGCGTACCCGAAGGGCGCCTCGCCGACGCGGCAGTACTTCTATGCGATGCGTGACGACGGCGTGCTGGCACGCTGGAAGCGGGACGCCGAAGGGTTCCACCCGCTCGGTCTGTACGGCGGGTTCTCGGCCGTGAAGACGATGACGATGATCAGTACGACGGCGACGTACGACACCTTCCTGGCGACCACGAAGGCCGGTGCGCTCTACACGATCCACATCCCGGTCACCTCGCCGCTGACGCCGGTGGTGAAGGTCGTCCGGTCCTCGACCTGGCAGGGCTTCGAGGCGATCGTCGCGGAGAAGTGCGGCACGCAGAGCACACTGCTCGCCGCGATCGACAAGGACAGCGGGTCGGCGTACCTGTACGCCGTCGGCCACGCCAACGGAACCAGCACGGCCATCCAAAGCCTGGGCAAGGTGCCCGGCACGTTCAACGACCCGAACTACTTCCTGCGCACCTCGCAGGCAGGCACGTCACTGAACGGCGAGTAGCAGAAGCCCATCGGCGGCGCGGGGACCCGGGGCGGGGTCTCCGCGCCGCCGGTGTCAGTCCTCGGGGTCCCAGCGGGCTTCGCGCAGGTTGACGCGGCCGTTGCTGACCCGGACGCCGTCCGAGCGCAGCAGGTGCAGTTGCTCGTCGCCGACCTCGTCCGCCGGTACGCCGGACGCGCGGATCACCCGCCACCACGGCACACTCGCGCCGTACTCGCGCATGATCGCCCCGACCTGCCGCGGTCCGCCCTGCCCGACGTACTCCGCGATGTCGCCGTACGTCGCGACGCTGCCCTCCGGGATCGACTCCACGGCCTGCAGCACGGCCTCGACGTACTCCTCCCTGTCCACAGGGCTAAATCTAAGCGAGTGGAGCGAGTGCCTTCGCGAGCGGCTCGAGCACGGACGGCCCTGCGTCCAGCGGAAGGTTCATGATCACCAGGTCGACGCCTACCTCGCCGTACGCCGCGGCCTCGGCGACCGCCTTGTCGAGCGGGCTGTCGGGGTCGATGCGGACGTTCACCGAGCAGGTGATCTCGTTGACGTCGCGCCCGACCTCCTCGCACCGCTGGACCAGGACGTCCTTGAGCGGCTTCCACTCCTGCGGGTTCGGGACGATGACGTTCCACTGCTGCGCCCACTTGGCGACCGCGCGGAGCGTCCGCTTCGGGCCCTTGCCGCCGATCGTGATCGGCGGGTGCGGCGTCTGCACCGGCTTCGGGTTGCAGTACGCCTCGGTGAGCTTGATGTACTTGCCGTCGAAGTTCGCGACCTTCTCGGTGAGCAGCGCGATCATCGCCTGCGTGCCCTCGTCGAAGCGGTCGAAACGCTCCTTCAGGCCGTACAGCTCGATGCCGTACGCCGCGGTCTCCATCTCGTTCCAGCCGGCGCCGATGCCGAGCTCGAGGCGGCCGTTGCTGATGATGTCCGTGGTCGCGGCCATGTTCGCGAGCACGGCGGGATGCCGGTAGATCATCCCGGTCACCTGGCAGCCGAGCCGGATCCGGGACGTCGCCTGCGCGAGCGCGGCCAGCGTCGTCCAGGCCTCCAGGTTCGGGCCCTGCATGTCACCGCTGAGCGGATAGAAGTGATCCCAGTGCCACGCGGATTCGAAGATCTCGAACTGATCCGCCGCGACCCACACGTCCCGCATCTGCTGCCAGGTGGTGTGTTCCGGCCTGGTCTTGATCGCGAACCGCATCCGCGCCTCCCTCAAGGCAACCAACTAGGGCAACCGTTTCCCAAGGGCAGACATTACTCCGCGCGAACGGTCAGTCGAGGCCGAGGCGGGCGCGGACCTCTGGGCGGCGGAGTGGCGGGACGGTCTGGGGTGGGTTGCGGCGGGCCGGCATCTCCTCGAGGAGTTGCTCGGTGATGCGGGCGACCTCGGCGGCCGCGCGCTCGATCGGGGCGCGGGTGGTCGCGCTCAGCGAGCCGACTCCCGTCACCTTGCGGACGTACTGCAACGCGGCCGCATAGACCTCCTCGGAGGTCGCGGACGGCTCGAGTCCCCGGAGCACGGTGATGTTTCTGCACATGCCATAAAACAGTACGCGGAACCAGGGACAACCTACGAGGTATTGACATCCCTAATGCCATTAGGTTTTCCTCATGACATGAGCACTACAGCGCCGGACCGCCGTACCCGCCGTCGTCAGCAGACGATCGGCGAGATCCTCGACGTCGCCATCGAGCTGATGGAGGCCGAGGGGGTCGCGGCGCTGAGCCTGTCCGCGGTGGCCCGGCGGCTCGGCATGCAGCCGCCGTCGCTGTACCAGTACTTCCCGTCGAAGATGGCGATCTACGACGCCCTGTTCCAGCGGGGCGCCGAACAGTTCCTGGCCGCGCAGCGGGACGCGATCGCGGCCGCGACGACGGACGACGTGGTCGAGCTGCACCTGATCGGGGCCACGGCATTCAGTCGGTGGGCGATGCAGAACCCGATCTATTCACAGCTGCTGTTCTGGCGCACGATCCCCGGGTTCGAGCCCAGCGCGGAGGCGTTCGCGCCGGCCCAGGAGGCGCTCGCCGACATCCGCCGGCACCTGCAGGCAGGGGTGGACGCGGGCCGCCTGCATCCGGACGCGGCGACCGAAGAGGGGCTCGCGGTGTTCACGTCGGTGACCGCCGGCGTGCTGTCGCAGCAGATGGCGAACGAGCCGGACGTGTCGTTCGACGAAGGACGGTTCAGCCGGCTGCTGCCCGTCGTACTCGAGATGTTCTACCAGCACTACGCACCTAGCAGGGGGAAAAGATGACTGCAGTACTCGCGGAGCAGATCGGGCGGGCCGACAGGCCGCAGTGCCGGGTCCACCGGGACGCCGAGCTCCAGGCATGGCATGAGCTGCTCGCGTCGATCGAGGGGGACGAGTGGCAGCGCCGTACGGTCTGCGACGCGTGGGATGTCGCGGACATCGCCGGCCACCTGATCGGGCAGGCGGAGGACGTGGTCAAGCCGACCTCGTTCCCGCGGCGGTGGCTCAAGAACAAGCGCGCGTACCCGGGCGTGCCCCGGTTCGACGCACACATGATGGTGCAGGCCGACGAACACCGCGGTACGCCGCCGGCCGAACTCCGGGTGCTGTTCGACCAGGTGTGGGCGAAGGCGACCCGGAAGATCTCGCGCGCTCCGGAGTTGATGCGGCGGGTATCGATGGAGGTGGACCCGGCGCCCCGGATGTCGTTCGGCTACGTGCAGGACATCCTGCTGGCGCGGGACCTGTGGATGCATCGCGACGACGTATGCCAGGCGCTCGGACGGCCGTTCGACCCGGGACCGTGCGCCGAGGAGCTGATCGCCCAGGTCGTCTACGACCTGCAGGCCAGCGGGCCGTTCTGGGCCGACCGGCCGGCCGTCGTGCTCGAACTCACCGGGCCGGGAGGTGGGGCCTATCTGCTCGGGAGGGGTGAGCCGGTGGGTCGCGCCGCCGTGGACGCCGTCGGCTACATGCGGACGCTGTCCGGACGCGACGACGCCCCGGCGGTGACGGGTGATCCCGTCGCCACCGAGGCGGTCGCGTCGTGCCGGATGCCGTTCTAGTCCGAGGGCCGATCTAGTACGACGGCTGGCTCGGGTCGATCTGGTCGACCCAGGCGACCACGCCTCCGCCGACGTGCACCGCGTCGGAGAAGCCCGCGCCCTTGGCGATCGCGAGCACCTCGGCGGAGCGGACGCCGGACTTGCAGTGGAAGACCAGTTGCTTGTCCTGCGGCAGCTTCTCCAGCGCCACACCGGTCTGGAAGTCCGCCTTCGGGATCAGCACCGAGCCCGGGATCTTGTTGATCTCGTACTCGTTCGGCTCCCGGACGTCGATCAGTACGAAGTCCTTCTCGCCGTTGTCCTTGAGCTTGATCCACTCGCTGAGCTGCTTCACCGAGATGGTCGAGCCGACGGCCGCGTCGGCCGCCTCCTCGGTGATCGCGCCGCAGAAGCTCTCGTAGTCGATCAGCTCGGTGACGGTCGGGTTCTCGCCGCAGATCGCGCAGTTCGGGTCCTTGCGGACCTTCAGCGCGCGCCAGTTCAGGTCGAGCGCCTCGTAGATGTTCAGCCGGCCGAGCGACGGGTCGCCGATCCCGGTGAGCAGCTTGATCGCCTCGGTGACCTGCGCGGCGCCGACGGACGCGCAGAGCACGCCGAGGACACCGCCCTCGGCGCAGGACGGGACCATGCCGGGCGGCGGGGGCTCCGGGTACAGGCAGCGGTAGCACGGGCCGTGCTCGGCCCAGAACACGCTGATCTGACCGTCGAAGCGGAAGATCGAGCCCCAGACGTACGGCTTGCCGAGCAGCACCGCGGCGTCGTTCACCAGGTAGCGGGTGGCGAAGTTGTCGGTGCCGTCGACGATCAGGTCGTACTGCTCGAAGATCTCGAACACGTTGTCGTTGTCGAGGCGGACCTCGTGCAGGACGACGTTGGTGTTCGGGTTGGTCTCCAGGATCGACTCGCGGGCCGACTGCGCCTTCGACTTCCCCACGTCGGACTGGCCGTGGATGATCTGGCGCTGCAGGTTGGACTCGTCGACGGTGTCGAACTCGACGATGCCGAGCGTGCCGACGCCGGCGGCGGCCAGGTAGAGCAGTGCGGGGCTGCCGAGACCGCCGGCGCCGATGACCAGCACCTTGGCGTTCTTCAGCCGCTTCTGCCCGGCCATCCCGACCTCGGGGATGATCAGGTGCCGCGAATACCGCCGCACCTCGTCAATCGTCAGCTCGTCGGCCGGTTCGACCAGCGGTGGCAGTGACACGTGTCGGCTCCTCAGGAAGACGTCGGACGGGATCTCCGGTTTTCAACCATCTGTCCCTCCTCCATGTTCCCGCACTATCCCAACTGCCCCCACCGGAGTCCACATCCCGGTCCCCGCGTCTCAGTCCCAACCCCACCTTGAGCACCCATCAACCATTTCGACGGGCGAATTTTGGTTGGTGGGTGCTCAAGGAGGGGTTCAGTCGTTGTCCGTGATGGTGGCGGTGAGGGTTTTGGGGAGTTTCAGAACGGCGCCGTCGACCTGGTCGATCACCGCGGTGAAGGCCTCGGCCGGCTCCTTGACCTTGTCGTCGAGGATCTTGACCAGGAACTCACCGGTGGTCTTGCCCGGTTCGACGGACCCCTCGATCGTCCGGTCGGCCGTGCCGGTGCCGTCGTCGCCGACGCCGCGGTAGTCCTTGCGGATCACCGCCGTACCGTCCTTCAGCACGCCGGAGAAGCTCACGTACTTGTCGCTCGGCGCGGACAGCTTGACCGGGAAGCTCACGACGCCGGCCTTCTCGGTCGCCTTCAGGTTGCCGACTGTCAGCGTCGGCGTCGGGTCGTCGTCGATGACCAGACCGTGGCCGAACGACTCGTCCAGCAGCCCGTCGTGCGGCGCCGAGAGCACCAGGTTGAACGGCAGGTCGTAGCTGTCCCGGGTGTTCGCCGTGATCGGCACTGTGACCTTCTGTCGCACCTGTCCCGGCTTGAACACCAGCTGCCGCGCAACGTCCCCGACAGACTCGCCGAGCTCCCCGTTCGTCTCGACGTACACGCTGACCGGCCGGATGCTCGGCCGGGACATGCGCACCCAGAAGTCCACTGTGTGCGTTCCCTTGTCCCCCTCCTTCACGGCGACGCTGGACGCGGACAGCTTCGGCAGCAGCACCGCAGGTGCCGAGAGCCCGAGCCCGGGCGACGAGAAGCCCAGATCACTCACGTACGCCGACCCGCTGGCGACCCTGTCCGTCCGCAGCTCCACTGCACGCACGTCGCGCAGGTTCACGCCCTTCAGCGACGACACCGGGATGCGTACCGTCCGCAGCAGGTTCTTAGGCAGACCGATGTCGTTGTTGCCGGGCATCCGCACCAGCGCGTCGCTGACCGCAGACACCGGTACTGCTGCCGCACGGCCATTCCCGTCGACCACACGGACGCTCAGGTCGGTCTTGGGCGCGCCAGCCGGGTCCGGCGCGGCACGGAACGTCAGCGCCGCAAACCGCCGTACGTCACGCTGCCCGGCAGGTACGTCGACGCGCGCTACGCCGTTGGTACCTGTCCACTTCAGCTTCGTGACCGCTGTGGTCGGCGTCTGGGCGGCGAACCACGCCGTGTCCCAGTGCGGCGCATTGCCCCAGTCCTCGGTCTCCATGCACGTCGGCACACCCGACCGCCTGGCCGGACCGCTCACACCCGCGCACACAGTCGCAGACAGCTTGCCGCTGACCGCGCCCTTAGGCAGCGCCTTGTCGAAGTGATTCAGGTCCCTCCGCAAGCCGAGTGGCGCCTGTGACACCACCCGTACGACGGCCTTCCCAGCAGACGCCGCCCGCGAGTCCGACCCGTCGAACTGCGCCAGGAACTGCGTCTCGTGGCCCAGCTGCAGCCGGAAGAACCCAGCGACGTACGCCGTACCGACGGCCTGCTGCTGCTTAGCCGTCAAGCGGCCCGCGTACTTCGCTCCGCACGGCGACTCCTTCTCGTCACCGAACCAGTCGTCGTTCGACGGAGCCACCGACTGACCAGGGGTCCATTCGGTGTTGAAGAAGTTGTGGTTGGCGCCCAGCACGGTCACGGTGGACCGGGGCGCGAGGTCACCGCCAACGGAGTACCTGGTGTCGTCGTAGAACTTCTGGCCCTGCAGATCGGACACGTCACCGTCGCAGTACGGCAGTACGACGCTCATCGCCACACCGGGCACCGTGGCCCGCGCGAAGTCGGTGGGAGCCAGCGGAAGCACCGCGCGGATCCCGTACTGGCCACCACGGTCAGCGTTGAGCACAGCGGCCCGGGCAACGCCCTCGCCACCCCGTGAGTGCCCCATCAGGCCCACGTTCTGCAGGTTGATCCTGCCGACGAAGCGGGTGCCGAACGGGCCCCCGCCGATCGTCGACCACTTCCGCCACAGTGCGAGGTGGTCCAGGATCAGTTCGGCCCGCGCCTGTGCGCCGGCGTCGTACGCATCGCTGTCCCAGCCGTTGATCGCGTTGGCGCTGATCGAGACGACCTGGTACCCGTTGCTGGCCAGTGCGGTCGCCGGACCGTCGTACCCGCGGTAGCTGGGGATGGGCTTCATGCCGGGCGGACAGGGCCACGGCTTCTCGTTGTCGGACGGGTTGGTCGGTTCGCCGTAGCAGACCTCGTGGCGGCCGTGCAGGAAGACGACCAACGGCCGCGGGCCTACCGCGCCACGTGGCGAGTACACCTTTCCGCGGAGCTCGGACCGGTGCTTGAGACCTGGCAGGTACACGGCCTCGTCACCCAGGTTGTACTCGGCGGTGTCGACCTTGTACTCGCCCAGCGCGCCAGGATCCGACGGCAGCAGCGGTCCACGCCGCGCCTTCAGCCAGTCGGCGTCGGTCGGTCCGGCGGAGCCGATGCTCCGGTTCCTACCGGCCTCCTTGCCGAGGTCCCCGGACCAGACCAGGCGGACGTCGCGCGCTTTCAGCACGGCCGGATCGGTGCTGACGAGGGTCAGCGTCTTCCGGTCCGGCGACTGCTTCGCGACGCCGAGCGGCACGCCGTCGACCTCCAGCAGCGGCAGCGATGCGCGCATCGGTGCGGGTGCGTCGAGGTGCAGGGTCAGTTGATATCCGCCGGCGACCGGCCGGACGTCCCATTGGTTGCTCTGAGCAACAACCGGCGGTGCGGCGGTCGCGGTCAGCGGCCCCACACCAAGGAGTACGGCGATCCCCAACGACAGATTTCGGGCGGTTCTGCCAATCACGCGCCCAAGTTGACCTGACGCTCCGCTCAGTCATGTCTCAGCCGGGCGTCGGATTCGACTCGATCAAGCGATCAGATGCCGGAACGCCCGCGCCACCTGATCCGGGTGCTCCATCTGCGCGACATGTCCCGACTGCGGCAGGTAGAGGAGGCGCGCGTTCGGGAAGGTGCGCTGGGCCTTGGTACGGATCCGTGCGTCGACCAACCGGTCCTTGCCGCCGTAGATCAACAGCACTGGACACTCGACCGTTGCGGCGTCCGCCCAGAGCGATCTGCGCGGTCGGGCCAGCGACGACCGCAGGATGCTGCGTGCAGCCTCCACGGTGGCCTGCCGGCCCCACGGGTCGGTGTCGCGCCGGTGCAGCTCCTCCTCGTACGCCGCGCGCACCTCGGGCGCCAGCGACCGCGGGTCCCCGAACACCATCGCCAAGGACGCCTGGAACCGCTGGTCGAACGGCAACCGCTGCGTCCGCTCCAGTACCGCGGGACCGACCCGCGGCGTCGCCAGCGCGGCGAACCACAGCGCGCTCGCCGACACCCGTGGATGCGGCAGTGCGGGCGACACGAGCGTGAGTGACGCCACCAGGTCGGGACGCTGCGCAGCCAGTGCCACAGACGACGCCCCGCCCATCGAGTTCCCGAACACATGCACCGGCTGGTCGTACTCGCGTTCCAGGAGCTGGATCAGTACGTCGGCCTGCTCCGAGATCCCGGTCACACCGGACAGCGGCGTACGACCGAACCCCGGCAGGTCGGGGGCGATGCCCCGGATCGTGTCGTTGAGCATCAGGCCGAGAGCGGTCCAGTTCAGCGACGACCCGCCCAGGCCGTGGACGAACAGGGCGGGCGGCAGGTCCGGTGCCGCATCCGGCACGTCTCTGACCAGCAGCTCCACCCCTGCGACCGGCACCCGCCGCTCCGGCCACTTCTTCAGTTCCCCGGGCACGGCGTCCCCGGTTACTGGCCCGTAACTATCCACAGGACCATGTTAGGACGCTGGCGAGGTGGAGACTGGGATGCATGGCGGGAGCGCAGCAGCAGCTGACGACCGAGGTGGATGGGCAGACGATGAAGCTCACCAACCTCAGCAAGGTCCTGTATCCACAGACCGGGTTCACCAAGGCCGAGGTCATCGACTACTACCACCAGGTGGCCGCGTTGCTGCTGCCACACCTGTCCGACCGGCCCCTCACACGCAAACGGTGGCCGGACGGCACAGGAGCGGCGTACTTCTTCGAGAAGAACGCTCCGCGCGGTACGCCGGCCTGGGTACGAACCGAGACGCTGCCCACGCCCGGTAGCTCGACGGGCCGCGACGAAATGAGTTTCGTGGTCTGTGACGACGTACAGACCGTGGTGTGGCTGGCCAACCTGGCTGCGCTCGAGCTGCATGTCCCGCAGTGGCGGATCGGGTTGTCCGACCAGGGCCAGGACCCGCAGGCGGACCTGATCGTGTTCGACCTGGACCCGGGGCCGGGAGCGAGCATCGTCGAGTGCTGCGACGTCGCGCTGGCGCTGCGGCAACTGCTGGGCCACTACGGCATGGAAGGCTGGCCGAAGACGTCCGGGAACAAGGGCATGCACCTGTACGTGCCGATCGAGCCTGCGTCGTCCAGGCAGACCAGTGCGTTCGCCAAGCAGCTGGCCGAGCAACTGGCCGAGGCGCTGCCGGAGAACGTGACCGCCAACATGACCAAGGCGCTGCGGCCCGGCAAGGTGTTCATCGACTGGAGTCAGAACGCCAGCGCGAAGACCACGCTGGCGCCGTACTCGCTCCGCGGCTCCGACGAGCCCCGGGTGTCCACACCGATCGACTGGGACGAGGTGGCATCCGCCACCGCACCGGAGGACCTCAGGTTCCTGCCGCACGACGTCCTCGCCCGGATCGAGGAGTACGGCGACGTACTGGAAGGGCTGTACGACGACCCGCAGCCGCTACCTACCAAGGAGGCGACATGACCGATACCGATTTCGAGGGCCCGGACTACGACCCGGCCTTCGACGCCGAGCACGACACCGACCTGGACACCGACCAGGACGAGTCGGAGTCCGACGTACCCGCCGACGCCAATCCGGCGGATGTGGAGGAGCAGCGCCGCGACGTCGGCGACTCCGACGAGGACGATTACCGCTGACAACTGCCGCCTGACAGCCGCTCCGACGGCTACCACGATGGAACGCTGTTCGGCGGGGAAGCTACTGGCGAGGAGGACTGCTGGGTAGGATTCGGGGAACGACCTGGCGACAGACGCAGACTGCCGCCGGAGCGCACCCTCGAAGGAGCCCGACCGTGTCGACGACACCGGAGACCGCACCCAAGCGTGGCAGCCGCCTGCCCCGGCTGGCCCGTCGCGCGCAACTGCTCGAGGCTGCCCAGGAGGTCTTCGTCGCGAACGGATACCACGCCGCCGCGATGGACGACATCGCAGATCGGGCCGGCGTGTCCAAGCCCGTCCTGTACCAGCACTTCCCCGGGAAGCTGGAGCTCTACCTGGCGCTGCTGGACACCTCCTGCGAGGCGATCGTCGCCTCCGTGCAGGACGCGCTGAAGTCGACCGAGGACAACAAGCTCCGGGTCGCGGCGACGATGCACGCGTTCTACGACTACGTGGCGAACGCGCAGGGCGCCTTCCGGCTGGTGTTCGAGTCGGACCTGACCAACGAGCCGGCCGTCCGGGAGCGCGTCGACCGGGTCACCCACGCCTGCGCCGAGGCCGTCTCCGAGGTGATCAGCGCCGACGCCGGCCTCAGCCGCGAGCAGTCGATGGTGCTGGCCGTCAGCCTGGTCGGCATGGCCCAGGTCAGCGCCCGCTACTGGCTCGGCGCCGGCGACCCGTCGTTCCCGCAGCAGCAGGCCGCCGACCTGGTCGCCTCCCTGGCCTGGCGCGGCATCCGCGGCTTCCCGCGGACCGACAACTGAGGTTCTGCCGACCGCGGGGTTCTGCTTTGGGCGGACGGGTGAGGGCTGGGGTCCGCTAGCGGATAGGCTCGAAGCGTCACCGGCGAGAGTCGCCGGTCGGAGCGTGGCCGGAGGGTTTCGTGGAGGTCAAGATCGGCGTGCAACACGCCAATCGTGAATTGGTTCTGGAGAGCGAGCAGACTCCGGAAGAGGTCCAGGACCTGGTGGCGGCGGCGCTCACCGGCAAGTCGGGTCTGCTCGAGCTGACCGACGAGAAGGGCCGCAAGGTGCTGATCCCGGCCGACCGGCTCGCGTACGTCGAGATCGGCGAGGTGTCGACCCGCAAGGTCGGATTCGGCGCGATCTGATCGCGTTCCGGACACAGTCGCGCGTGTCCCGGTTGCAGAGCGCCACTCACAGGGCACGATTGCGGTGAGACCTGCGCCTAACTGGTCTGGTTGTCACGGGGCACCGGGCCGGCGCAGGTTCACCATCCCTCACAAGGAGGAACCGTGTACTGGGTCTGGATGATCATCGTCAGTCTCATCGCGGGCATCATCTTCGGGCCGTTGGCCCGGGCGGTGCTCCCCGGCAAGCAGAACATCAGCCTCGGATGGACCATCCTCGGAGGCGGCATCGGCGCCTTCATCGGCGGTCTGATCGCCAAACTCCTCGGTGTCAAGGACACATCCGGCCCGGACTGGATCCAGTACCTGATCCAGATCATCTGCGCCGCGATCGTCGTCGCGATCATCTCCTCACGCAACAGCAAGACAAAAGCCGCCTAGCTCAGGCATCACCAAACGGCCGCCGCCCCACCGGGGCAGGCGGCCGTTGCCATTTCCCTGGCTGACCCACCAATTTGCCTGGCAGACCCAGGAAGTGCGGGGTTACCCACCCTCATTCAGGGTCAATAACCCCGCATTTTGTGGGTCAGCCAGGCAAATTGGGATTCAGGCCTGGAGGCCGAGGGCGGTCATGCGGGCGGTGTGGGCCTCGGTGAGGCGGGTGAGCATGCGGCCGATGGCGGCCAGGTCCAGGCCGGGGCGATCCACGCTGCCGGCCAGCAGGGCGGCCAGGGAGTCGCGGTCGGCGGCGATCCGCTGCGCCTGGCTGAGGGCCTCGCCCACCAGGCGGCGACCCCACAGCGCCAGCCGTCCGCCGAGCTTCGGGTCCTCCTCGATCGCCGCCCGGACCCGGTCGACCACGAACTCGGCCTGACCGGAGTCGGCGAACACCTCCAGCACCAGGCCGCGCGTCTCCGCGTCCACGAACGACGCGATCTCCCGGTAGAAGTCGTTGGCCAGCCCGTCCCCGACGTACGCCTTGACCAGGCCCTCGAGCCAGTCCGACGGTGCGGTGTGGTCGTGGAAGGCGTCCAACGGGGTGACGAACGGCGTCATCGCCTCCATCGGGTCCACCCCGAGCGCGACCAGCCGGTCCCGCAGTTGGACGAAGTGCCCGAACTCGGTCGTTGCCAGTGCGGCGAGCTCCGCCTTGTCGTTCAGCGTCGGCGCCAGTTTGGCGTCCTCCGCCATCCGTTCGAACGCGGTCAGCTCGCCGTACGCGAGCACTCCCAGCAGATCCACCGCCGCGGCCCGGTAGGCGGGATCATCAAAGGCCGTCTGCTCCATGCCCGGCACCCTATCGGGCCGCGCCGAACAGTGGCGCATGCCACACGAAGCGGCGTTGACAGCCGCTGCGGTTACACTGGTGAGCGATTCGCCGGTGACGCGCCCAGATGGGCAAGCTGGTGCGAGGTGCTTGCACAGTGTCCCCGCGCCTCACGATCGGGGCTTTCATGCCCCAGGCGCCCGGCCACTGAGCATCTGTCCGCACAAGCATGTGAGAGGCGATCAGCCTGACCACCTTCCGAGAGCTCGGGGTGCTCCCCGAGATCTGCGACGCGCTCGATCGCGTCGACATCGTCGAACCCTTCCCGATCCAGGAGATGACTCTCCCGGTGGCCCTGATGGGCACCGATCTGATCGGGCAGGCACGCACCGGCACCGGCAAGACGCTCGGCTTCGGTATTCCGTTGCTGCAGCGCACGATCGCGCCGCACGAGCCCGACTACGCCGAGCTGGTCGCACCCGGCAAGCCCCAGGCACTGGTCGTCACCCCGACCCGGGAACTGACCATCCAGGTCGCCAAGGACCTGCAGACCGCCTCCACCGTCCGCACCGTGCGGATCCTGACCATCTACGGCGGCGTCGCGTACGAGCCGCAGCTGGACGCGCTGAAGACCGGCGTCGACGTCGTCGTCGGTACGCCGGGACGCCTGCTGGACCTGGCGAACCGGGGCGTTCTCGACCTCGGCCACATCAAGGTCCTGGTCCTGGACGAGGCCGACGAGATGCTCGACCTCGGCTTCCTGCCCGACGTCGAGCGGATCCTGCGCAAGACGCCGGAGCTCCGCCAGACCATGTTGTTCTCGGCAACGATGCCGTCGGCCGTGATCGGGCTGGCCCGCACCCACATGCGGCACCCGCTGAACATCCGGGCCGAGTCGCACGAGGACACCCAGATGGTGCCGACCACGGCACAGTTCGTCTACCGGGCGCACGATCTGGACAAGCCCGAGGTGGTCGCCCGCATCCTGCAGGCCGACGACCGCGGCCGGGTGATGATCTTCTGCCGCACCAAGCGCGAGGCCTCCCGGCTGACCGACGACCTGCAGGACCGCGGGTTCAAGGCGGCCGCGATCCACGGCGACCTGAACCAGCAGGCCCGCGAGCGGGCGCTGACCCGGTTCCGCGGCGACAAGATCGACGTACTGATCTGCACCGACGTCGCGGCCCGCGGCATCGACGTCGAGGGCGTCACGCACGTCATCAACAACACCTGCCCCGAGGACGAGAAGGCCTACATCCACCGGATCGGCCGGACCGGGCGCGCGGGAGCGAGCGGCATCGCCGTCACCTTCGTCGACTGGCCGGACCTGACGCGGTGGAAGGTGATCAACAAGGCGCTCGACCTGCCGTACGACGAGCCGCAGGAGATCTACTCCACCTCGCCGGAGCTGTACCACGACCTCGGCATCCCGTCGGAGGCCAAGGGCCGGATCCGTGCGGCGCGTGAGGCGAAGGAGACCCGCGAGCCGCGTGAAGGACGTGAATCGCGCGGGTCGCGTGAATCGCGGGAGCCTCGTGAGTCGCGGGAGCCTCGTGGGTCGCGGAGCTCGCGGGACCGTCGCGACGACGGACGGTCCGAGGGCGAGCGGGCGGCCGCGAAGAAGCGCAACCGGACCCGGAAGCGCACGCGTTCCGGTCAGCCGGTCGAGGAGCTCGCCGACGTCACCACGAAGACCGAAGTACCGGCCGTGATCGAGGCTCCGGAGGAGGCGCCGGCGCCGAAGGCCCGCAAGCGCACCCGCACCCGGAAGACCGCGGAAGCCGTCGAGACTGCGGCTGTCGAGGCTCCGGCTGTCGAGACTGCGGCCGTCGAGGCACCGGCTGTCGAGGCACCTGCCGTCGAGGCGCCGGAAGAGAAGAAGCCGGTCAAGCGCGCTCGGACCCGGAAGACCGCCGAGGCTGCACCGGCCGCGACGGAGGCCGTGGAGACTGCGGCCGTCGAGGTCGAGGCTCCGGAGAAGAAGCCGGTCAAGCGGACGCGGACGCGCAAGACCGCCGAGGCGAAGGCACCCGCCGAGGCCAAGGCCGATCAGCCGGCCGAGGTCAAGGCCGCGGCCGACGAGAAGCCGGTGAAGCGGACGCGGACCCGGAAGGCGGCCGCAACCGCCGAGCCGAAGTCCGCGGCGACGACGCCGATCTTCAGTGCGCCGGAGTGAACGTCACCTAATGGTGATCTGAAGCTGCAACACCCAGCCCCACGTGGGCCGTCCTAGGGCGGTAGACCACGAGAGAGGGGCTGGGTGATGAGGCGGATCAGAGCAGTATCAGCCGTGGTGGCTGTCGCGGGGGTCATGCTGCTGGCCGGTTGTGGGGCCAGCGGCAACGACAGCTCGACCAGCGGCGACGCTGCGCAGGCGCCGGCCGCGAAGCAGGGCTCCGGCGAGGGCGAGAGCAACGCGAAACCGCAGGCACCGTCCGCGGGCAAGACGGACTCGTCAGCGGGCGGCGGCAACGAACAGCCGGCGATCACGCGGGCGATCATCAAGAGCGGCTCGCTGGCGGTCGAAGGCGACGACGTCTCCGGCATGCGGCAGAAGGCCGTCGCCGCGATCGGCAACCTGCAGGGTCAGGTGGCCTCCGAGGACACCGGCAGCGACTCCGACGGCAAGATCACGCGGTCGAACCTCGTTCTCAAGGTCCCGACCAAGTCGTTCGAGACCGCGATCCAGCGGCTCTCCGACCTCGGCAAACGCACGCAGATCCACCAGGAGTCGACCGACGTCACCGAGCAGGTCGTCGACGTGGCCAGCCGGATCGAGTCCCAGCGCGCCAGCCTGGACCGGATGCGCGCGCTGATGGCCAAGGCGAACACGATCGGCGAGATCGTCTCGGTCGAGAGCGAGCTCACCCGCCGTGAGGCCGACCTGGAATCCCTGCTGGCCAAGCAGAAGAACCTGTCCCTGCAGACCGATCTCGCGACGCTCACGCTGACGCTGACCGAGAAGGGCAAGCCGCCGGTGCAGACCGTGGAGGAGCCGGACAAGGGCTTCGTGGTCGGCCTGAAGAGCGGCTGGAACGCGTTCACCGCGGCGTTCTCCGCGATCGCGACCGCGGTCGGCGCGCTGCTGCCGTTCCTGGTACTGCTGGCGATCATCCTCGTACCGCTGTGGCGCTTCCGGAGCAAGCTGCGTCGGCAGCCGGCGACTCTGCCGCCGGCCGCGCCCACCAGCGGTCAGTGAAGCAGCGGTCAGCCAAGTAGGGCGCCGGCCAACGCCCGGTAGGCCTTCGCACCGGGCGAGGCCGGCGCCGTGGTGAGTACGGTCTCGCCGATCGCGGGTGCCTCCGCGAACCTGATCGACTTCGGGATCGCCGGCTGCAGGACGTCCAGCGAGTACGTGTCCGCGATCGTCTCGAGGACGGTGCGGGCGTGCGTCGTGCGCCCGTCGTACAGGGTCGGGAGTACGCCGAGCACTCGCAAGCTCGGGTTGGCCAGCTGCTGTACGTCGTGCACGGTGTCGAGTAGTTGCCCTACGCCACGATGCGCCAACGTCTCGCACTGCAAGGGAATCAGGACGTCGGACGCGGCGGACAGCCCGTTCACGGTGAGCAGGCCGAGCGTCGGCGGGCAGTCCACGATGATCCAGTCGTACGACGTCCGCAGCGGGCGCAGTGCGGTGCGCAGTACCTGCTCCGGACCGCTCTCCCGAGCCAGCTGCACGTCAGCGGTCGACAGCGCGATCGTCGCGGGCAGCAGGTCCGGGGCGTCGTCCAGCTCGATCAGTACGTCGCGGGCGCGCACTCCGCCGAGCAGGACGTGGTGGATCGACTTGTCCAGGTCCTCGGGGTCGATGCCGACCGAGAACGTCAGGCAGGCCTGTGGATCCAGGTCGACCAGCAGCACCCGTTGGCCGAGCTCGACCAGGGCTGCTCCGAGGGTGGCGACGGTGGTCGTCTTGGCGACGCCGCCCTTCTGATTGGCGACCGCGAGAGTGCGAGGCACCCGGCCATTGTGCCGTACCGCGGAACACCTGTGGTCGGGTGGAGCGGTTACCCTCTTTACTTGTGAGTACGCCGCGTACGTTGACGCTTCCCGACGGGGTGCGCCCCGAGACACTCGAGACCGACCGTGGGGCGTTCGCCACACTGACCGCCGTACCAGACCTCGGTACGCCGCTCGGCACCGTCCTGCTCGTGCCGGGGTGGACGGGGAGCAAGGAGGACTTCACTCCCCTGGTCGACCACCTGTGCCGGTACGGGTGGCGCACGGTGGCTGTCGACCAACGTGGCCAGTACGAGACCGCAGGTCCGGCCGACAAGTCGGCGTACTCGCTGGCAGAGCTGGGCGCGGACGTGGTGGCGATGAGCAAGGCCTTGGGCGGGTACAGCCAGCTGGTCGGGCACTCGTTCGGTGGGCTCGTCGCGCGTGAGGCGGTGCTGACCGACCCGTCGGTGTTCTCCACGATCAGCCTGATGTGCTCGGGACCGGCCGCGTTCACTGACGAGGCGACGGTGCAGAGCCTGCAGATGCTCGCGTTCGGGGTGGAGAATCTGCCGATCGAGCAGGTGTACGACATGAAGCTCGACCACGACAGCAAGACCCCCGGGTACGTCGCACCGCCCGAGGACATCGCCGCGTTCCTGCGGAAGCGGTTCACCGGCAACGTGCCGACCAGCCTGGCCGAGATCACTCGCCGGCTGACGGACGCGGAGGACAAGACTGATCAGCTCGCGAAGTCCGGCGTACGCGCGCAGGTGCTGCACGGAGCGACCGACGACGGCTGGCCGCTCGCAGTGCAGCAGGCGATGGCTGCAGGGCTTGGGGTGGAGGCGGCGGTCATTCCCGACGCCGGTCACTCACCGGCCATCGAGCAGCCCGCAGCGACCGCCCGCCTCCTCGTGGACTTCTTCCACAACTACCCGAGCCTGACGACTACCTGACCGGTCGGACCTGCGGCGAGAACTTGATCAGGTCGAGACCGACCGGGGTGAACGCAGCCTTCACCTCCGGGGTGTACGCCACGAGCGAGACGGAGGCGCCGCCGCCGTAGATCCCGGACCCGCCGGCACCGTAGACGCCGAGCGTCTTGTTCTTGCTCATCAGGTCGCCGATCGCGTTGCTGATGCGCTCGTTGTCGGACCGGCTGAGCAGGACGGGGACGACGCAGTAGTTCCCCTGGTAGACCTTCTCGAAGGCCTCCCGGAACACGGACGCGTCACCGTGCGCGATACCGATCAGGATCACCACGGGCGCGCCGCGGCTGGTGCCGTTCGGGTACCGGAAGATCGGGCCGTCGATCTGGGCGGCGTGCGCGGCGAGGAACTTGGTCACCGCGGTCGAGGAGATGTTGCTCTGCTTCGACTTCCAGCCGCCGGGCGGGACCGGGCACTGCAGCTCGGTCTGCGCCGGGTAGGGCAGCTGCTTCTCGGCCGACTGCTCTTCGACGTCGATCGCGCCGCCGCGCCAGATGCCGGTGACCGCCGCAGCGCCGACGCGGACGCCCTTGACCGTCTTGATCCCCGGGACCTTGTCCAGGTCCAGGCCGTTGAGCTTGACCGCGAACTCGTCGGGGCAGCTCGGGGCCGGCTCCTTACCGGGCGGGTAGCCGATGGCGTGGACGGCCAACGGCGGGCAGAAGACGGGCGTCTTGCCCGCGACGGCGACGATCTGGCCGCTCACCTGCACCTTGTCGCCGGGCCTCACCAGGAACTCGTCGTTGCCTTGGGCAAACGTCTGCGGAGTCCTGGCGTTCTCGGCCGTGGTGGCCGGGGCCCCGGCGGTGGTGGCCGGGGCGTCGGCGGTCGGGGTCTTCGGGTTCGGCAGTACGGCGATGACACCGGCCGCGACCACGGCGACACTGGCCGCCGCGAGCGCGGGCACCCAGCGACGGTGCTTGCGGCCGCCGCTCAGCATGTACTCGAGATCAGGCTCCGGCGGCGCCTCCTGATCAGCCCGCCAGCGAGCCCCAGCGCGGGTCAACAGGTCGTCGACTTCATCGGTCTGCTTCATTCAGTCACCTCCAGGAGGGTGCGGAGTCGGTTGCGGGCGTCGGAGAGGGTGGATTTCACGGTGCCTTCGGAGCAGCCCATGACCGCGGCGGTGTCCGCGATCGACAGGTCCGCGAAGTAGTAGCAGTCGACCGCGAGCCGCTGCCGCGCCGAAAGCGACATGATCGCGTGGTCGACATCCATCCGGGCGTCGAGATCCGGCCGCGACACCGGACCACCCGTCGCCTCGTCGATCAGCGACAAGGACGCGCCGCCCGGGCGCATCCGGCGTACCGCTTTCCGGGCCTGATCCGCCGTGATCGCGAGCAGCCAGGCAGACGGCGTACCGCGGCTCGCGTCGTACTGCGACCGCTTGGCCCACGCCCGCGCGAGCGCCTCCTGCACGATGTCGTCCCGGTCCGCCCCCACCGCGAGCCGCCCGGCCAACCGGGACATCGCCGACAGATGCGGCCGCACCCACGCAACGAACCCAGGCCCGTCCCCCGGCGGTCCCTGCACCCCCACCACCACCGGCTCACCCGTCATCGTCGGCATACCTTCTCTACCCCCGATCGACCCACCCGGTTGGGTCCTACCCGCATTTCAACGACCCCACCACCCCAAGGTCACCACCCCCACCCATTCCGTAACCCACCCGAGTTATCCACAGATCCCAAATCCCACCCCACAGCCCCCACCCAACTCCCTACGGTCGAAGAACCACCAACCGAGTGAGGGGAGCCAGATGCGCACCGGGCTGAACAACCTGCCAGAACCGGCGGATCTGCACGCCTGGCTGTCCGAGCGGCGTCCGCTCGACTGGGGAGATCCGATCCCGACCAAGGAGGAGATCGCCGCGAAGTACGGCGACGGCACGACCGCGCGGAGCCTGCAGATGCTGACCGAGGCGGCTGCGGTGGAGCCTCGCGTCACCAGCGCCATGATCTCGGCGATCGGAGCGGAGGCAACGCCGTACCATCTCGAGAACCGGATGAAGTCGCCCCAGTCGCTCGCCCGCAAGCTGGTCAAGTACGAGGACTACTACCGTCGCTCGAACCAGGTTCCGGAGGACGTACTTCGCTACACGGCGGCCGTCAAGCATCCGGACGAGCTCACTCAGGCCGCGATCAGAACGATCGATCGTCTCAATGACAACGAGTGGCAGACAGAGTCCGCACACCATTCGTACCTCGACGGGAGCCGCTACAAAGGTCTCCACGCATTTCTGCGCGCCCAGGGTGAGAAGGTCGAACTGCAAGTGCACTCGAGCGAGTCGATCGAGGTCAAGGAACGCACCACGCCTCTCTACCAGATCGAGCGGGATCGCGATCAGCCCCCGGCCGCACGTGACGCGGCCCGCAGGGAATGCATCGCCTTGTCGGATCAGATGACCCAACCCGCCGGCATCGAGAACCTCAAGGAACTCGGAGGCGTGTCGGTGGACGCCATTAGCTACGGTAAGAAGCGCCAGCAGCACCGCTCCGAGGCAGGGACGGCCCGCGCAAGTGAGCCGACCCGCATGCCGGAGCAGACCCGCCAGCAGTTTCAGGATCGACAGAACGGGGCTTCACGATGACGCGGTTGTTCTTGGTCAAGGATGGGGAGACCGAGCTGTGGGTGGCGGCGTTGGTGGAGGAGGATGTTTGGACGTATGTCGGGAACACCGGGAAGTTCCACTACAACGAGGGTGCCCGTCATGACTACTACTTCCTCAATGGGTTGCAGTACGTCGACATTGGGATCGCGGAGGCTAAGCGCCTGATCCGGGCCGGGGTCGGCACCGTTGACGAGGACGAACTGCCGGACTCCGCCCGCCGCTGGCGCGAGGACCCCAAGGGCATGGACCCCGAGGTTGTCTTCGCCTCGATGGCCGCCGACCTCGCCTAGCAGACGAGGGTTGGGGAGGTTTTCTGCCCGATTCGGGTAGACGATCCTCCCCAGGTGGTCGGGCTGTCGGGAGGTTTGGGGTTGTAGTTTGTGGGGGTGGTGATGGTTTCGGGGTGGTGTTTTCCTACGCCTGATGTTGTTAAGACGGGGAACAATCCGGCTGCTTGGGATCAGTTGGGTGGGTTTGCTGTGGTGCAGGCTGCGGAGGCTAACGCTGCGTTGGGAGTGTTGGCGGAGCGGCTGGAGGGAGCTGGCTCTCAGGGGGAGAGGGTTGCGGCGTTCGAGGCGGCGTACCGGCATGTTGCTGAGTGGCGGTACCAGGTCGCCCTGGAGGGCGAGTGGACGCGGCCGGGGGCGGACGCCGACGACGTTCAGGCGACGATCGGCGAGGGTGAGTGGATGGGGTACCGGTTGTCGCCGGGGGCGGTGGATATGCGTGAGCCGGGATCGCCCGCGTGGAAGTTGCTGTCCGAGTTGGAGCAGGTCGCTCTGCAGCGGTTGGGCGGGCAGCATCAACTGCAGAACGTCGTGACCTTGCGCGACGGGACCACGGTGAACGGGAATCTGTTGCACTACGTGGTGGCGACGCGGGACCCGGCTACAGGCGCTCCGTTTCCAGGGCATCCGGATCAGGTGAGGACCCAGACCGCGGCGTACGCGGATCGGGAGGTACTGCGGCGGGCGTCGTTCGAGGCGCTGGCCGAGTTGGAGGGGGCGCGGGCTGCGGGTACGGCGGAGGTGCGGGATCCTGCGCAGCGGCAGGCGTTCGCGGATGCGGCGTACTTCCTGGTGCAGGGGCCCGAGTTCCGTCGTGGGAGTGATGCGATCATGCGGACGTTCCTGGCTACCGCGCACACGCGGGTGTTCGATGCGGCGCCGGTGTTGCCGCAGGCAATCGATCTGGACGGGATGGTGCGCGGCCAGGAAGGCTTCAGCCGGGTGATGCACGAACAACTCCGCCCCGCCCCAGCATCCACCGGCACCGGACCAACCTCAGCCACCACTGCCGAACGAGCAGTCCCCACAAGAACCCGTCCCGGCGGCGGCCTCGCCCGCTGACCCCCACCGAGCGGCCTCATCCATCAGACCACCTATGCGGAGTTGTAGAGCTGGGTGATGACGGATTCGATGGTGGGTTCGGAGACCGACAGGTCGACCAGCGGGTAGTTGGCGGCGATCTGCGCCAGCAGAGGCGCGGCGCTGGTGCTGGTTGGGAACGTGAGGTGCTGCCGCGGGCCGTCGACCTTCACGACCGTCGCTCCGGTGACCTCGATGGGTGGCAGGGAGGCGGCCAGGTCGACGACCAGCGTGCGCGGTGCGGACTGGCTCGACTTCAGCCCGTCCAGGGTGCCGTCGAAGATCTGGTGGCCGTGGTCGATGACCATGACCCGGGTGCAGAGCGCCTCGATGTCGTCGAGGTCGTGGGTGGTGAGGATGATCGTCGTACGGCGTTCCGCGTTGACCTGCGCCAGGAACTCGCGGAGCCGCGCCTTGCTGATCACGTCCAGCCCGATCGTCGGCTCGTCCAAGTAGACGATCTCAGGATCGTGCAGCAGCGCGGCCGCGATGTCACCGCGCATCCGCTGCCCCAGCGACAGTTGCCGCACCGGAACGTCCAGCAGGTCCTGCAGGTCGAGCAACTCCACGAAGGTCGCGAGGTTCTTCCGGTGCCGCGCGAGCGGTACGTCGTACATCTTCTGCAGCACCGCGAACGAGTCCTTCAACGGCAGGTCCCACCACAAGGTGGTTCGTTGGCCGAACACGACGCCAATGCGACGAGCGAGCTTCAACCGGTGCCGCGACGGGTCCACCCCGGCCACGCGGATCGAGCCGCCGGACGGCACCAGGATCCCGGTGAGCATCTTGATCGTGGTGGACTTCCCGGCCCCGTTCGGCCCGATGTACCCCATCACCTCCCCCGGTTCGACGCTGAACGTCATACCGTCCACCGCCCGCACCTCCCGCCGGGTACGGCGCCACCCGGACCGCGATGTCACGGTGAAGGCACGCGAAACGTCGGTCAACTCGATGACTGCCACTTCAGCTCCCTGTACTGCGATAGCGACGAAGGCCGGCCCGCCACGCCAGCGACGCCAGCGCGACCATCACCGCCGCGACCAGCGGCGACAGCAGCCCGATCCAGGACGGCAACCCCAACGGCGCCGGCTTGCCCAGCACGTAGAGCACCGGGTAGTAGTTGACAAAGGCAAGCGGTACGACGAACGTCACGGCCCACACGATCTGCTTCCCGAACACCGTCAACGGGTACTGCGTCATCGTCTGCCCGCCGTACGTGAACGAGTTCGCCAGCTCGGCCGAGTCCACCGACACGAACTGGAACGCGGCGCCGAGCACGAAGATCGCCGCGAAGATCACCGATCCGGCGATCATCGACACCAGCAACATGATGCCGCGGGCAACTGTCCAGTCGACGTCGAGCCGGTTCAGCGCAAACGCCAGTACGATCCCGGCCTGCAGCGGCCGCCCGATCCGCCGGAGTGCGAACCCGTCCGCCGCGGCCTGCAGGAACGCGGGCACCGGCCGGATCAGGTAGGCGTCGAACGTCCCGGTCCGGACCCGTTCCCCGACCCGCTCGATCGACCCGGTGAACAGGTCCGCGATCCCGAGCGTCATCGAGGCCGTTGCGTAGAGCAACGCCATCTCCGCGAGCGAGAACCCGCCGAACGACGAGATGTGGCTGAACATCAGCACGACCGCGACGAAGTCCATCACCGTGATCAGCATCGAGCCGAGCAGCATCAGCACGAACGACACCGGGTACGCCATCGACGACCGCACCCACATCATGATCAGCATCCAGTACTGCGAGGGCGCCCGGAGAATCCGCTCAACCACCCTGGATCACCACCTTGCGGGTCGCCACCGACGTCAGCAATTGCCCGCCGAGCAGCAGCACCACGATCCAGCCGAGCTGGAACAGCAGCGCCGGCCCGACCCCGTCCGGGCTGCGGCCGAGCCAGATGTCGATCGGCACCTGCATGGTCGCGGCCCACGGCGTCGCCCGCGCGAACTCGCCGATCCAGCCCGGGAACACCACCAGCGGCAGGATCGTCCCCGAGAAGAAGCACGACAGAACGAGCGCCAACTGCTCCATCCCGCGTGTGTCGGTGATCCAGAAACCGGACAACGCGACCAGGTACCGGATCCCGAAGCTGACCAGGATCGCCAGCAGCAGCCCGGCCGCGACTGCGACCCCGGCGAGCGGACCGGAAGGAAACTTGAGGTCGAACACCAACGCTCCGACGAGCAGCGGCGCACCGCCCCGCACCAGCAGCTGGAACATCGCGCGCCCGAGGTCGACCGACAGCCACCACAGCAGCAACCGCGTCGGCCTATAAAGATCGACCGCGATCTCCCCGCTCCGGACCCGCTCCCCCAGCTCCACGGTCGTGGTCGCGCCGAAGATCCCGATCGGCATCAGCAGCCCCTGCTGCAGCCAGACGAACGTGAGCGCATCGGAGACGTCGTACCCGCCGAGCCCCGGCCGCTCGTGCCACAGCGTCAGATAGACGCCGCAGAGGATGAACCCGAAAACCGTGTTGGTGAACGCGCCGGACGCGGTCGCGACCCGGTACGTCGAGAACCGCCGGAACGACCGTACGGCGATCGCCCAGTAGACCCCCACCTGCAACCTCCTCTCGAACCTGGTGATGTCCGAAAGCCACAGCGGCACGCAGAACCGCCCCGAATCTGGAAAGACCCGGGGGTTCGGACACCACTGTGACGGCATGGCTGAACCACGCCGATTGTCAAAGGCAGAAGAGGGACGCTACGCCCGACCGTGGGAAGGCGTCAACACAAATAACCGGTCCGGGCGTGGGACCCCTCAGACCCACGCCCGGACCGGTGTCCGGAAGGTACAGGAACCTACAGGGTGTCGCTCTTCAGCAGATGAGCGAGGTGGGTGGCGAACGGCGCCGGGTGGCTGGCGTACCCGCCATGGCCGCCGGGGAACATCACCACCGGCCAGCCGAGGTGGTCCGCGATGACCTCGATCGGCCGACCCGGAAGGTGCATGTACGACTCCAGTCCGGCCGCCGGTACGACGCGATCGGCGACCCGCTTCAACGCGTCCAGATCCGGCTCGTACCGGGTGAAAGGCAACAACTTGTGCTCGTAGAAGTTGCTCGCGTTCGCCTGCATCCGCTCCGCGAGCTCGCGGTACTCGGGCAGCAGGTCCTCCATCGGCGGCATCGCGTCGTCGTCCATGCCGGTACCCATCATGAACACCACGTCGGCCGCGGTCAGCCCGTCCTCGCGGTACGTGTCGTACACGTCGGCGAAGAACGCCCGCGCGTCGTCCGCGTCGGAGTCCGGCAGCACCTCAGTGCACGGCGGCTCGTGCGCGACCAGCATCCGCACCCGATCGGGGTGGCGGATGATCAGCTCGACACCGGTGATCGCGCCGGAGCTGCTTCCGAAGACGTACGCCGGTTCGCTGCCGGCGACCTCGTCGATCAGGGCCAGCGCATCCCCGGCCGCCTGTACGAGGGTCTCGTCCGTCGCGTCACCGACGTACCCGCTGCGCGAGTTGCCTCGCGGGTCGTACGTCACGACCGTGTACTCCGCAGCGAGCTGCCCGACCATCCCGGAGAACACACCGGCGTCGGTCCCGCCGCCCGCGATCAGCAACAACACCGGCCCCGAGCCGGCAACCTCGTAGTGCAGCGTTGCCCCCGGCACCGCCAATTTGTTCACAGTCTTCGCACCCATCAGGCGATCCCCTTTCGATCACCCTCAGGGTTCACCAACCCGCTGGCACCCCACGCACACGGCGCTGGCACCGATGTCAGCCGGCCTCGGCGATCGGGGCTTGCTCACCTTCATCCAGGCCGGCCCAGGGGTCGCGGGTGGGGGCTTCGCGGCGGCCCTGGGGGCAGATCTTGGCGAAGTCGCACCAGCCGCAGAGCGGGGACGGCTCCGGCGGGAAGGCCTCGTCGGCCTCCGCGGGGGTCAGCCCTTCCGCCCACGTCGCTTCCGCGGCAGCTGCGTCGTCGGCCATCGACTCGGCGCGTTTCTGGTGCCGCCCGAGCGACGCCTCGTCGTGGTCCGCGGCCGCGACGGTGTTGGTCGGCAGGTGGTGGAGCTCGACGCGCGTGCACGGCTTGTGCAGGACGCGGCGGGCGCCGAGCACGTACAAGGCCATCGCCAGCGAGGAGCGCGCGTCGATGGCGGTCAGCGGGCGGCGACCGGTCTTGTAGTCGACGATCGCCAGCTCGGTGCCACCGCTTTCGTCGCGCGCCGGGCGCTCGTCGATCCGGTCCACGCGTCCGCGCAGCGAGGCCCGCTCTGTCGTGAACGCAACGGTGCGCTCAACCCCGCGAGGTTCGTAGTACGGGTCGGAATCCCTCAGATACCCGAGGACCATCTCCGTCGATCGGTCCCGCCAGTCGAGCGACTGCCGCTCGTCGCGGAACCCCTCGCTACGCCAGCTCGATCGCATCTTCGCGACGACCTCGTCCGGCGTACGGCGGGATGCCGGCCAGCGTCCGAAGAAGTCGGCGAGCACCTCGTGGACGATCGCGCCGACCGTGTTGTGCGCCCACGGCGGTCCCTTGGGCGGCCGCGGCGTCTCGAGGTACGTGTACCGGTACTTCCGCTTGCAGTCCGCGAACGTCAGCAGCTTCGTCGGCGTCGCGACGAACAACCGCTTCGGCATTCCGGGAAGCACGTCACCCCGCCTTGATGAAGTCGGTGACCGCGTCGGCCACGAGCTGTACGGCGATGGCGCTCAGCAGCAGACCGGCGATCCGGGTGACGAGCAGTACGCCGTTCTCGCCGAGGACCCGCATGATGATGCCGGAGAACCGCAGCGTCAGCCACATCACCAGATGGATCGCGATGATGCCGACCGAGATCGCGACCACGTCCGGCAACGAGCCGTCCGCACGCTGCACGAACACCATCGTGGCGACGATGGCACCCGGACCGGCGAGCAACGGAGTACCGAGCGGAACGAATGCGATGTTGACGTTCTTGGTCTGCACCGGGTCCTCGGCGGTGTCGGTCAGCAGCTGCAGCGCGATCAGCAGGAGCAGCAGACCGCCCGCGCACTGCAGCGCCGGGAGCGTGATACCGAGGCGGTGCAGGATCTGTTGCCCGAACGCCGCAAACACCACGATCACGCCGAACGCGACCAGCACGGCCTGCCACGCCGCCTTCTTCCGGACCGCACGGGACTGGCCGGCGGTCAGTGAGATGAACAGCGGCACTGTGCCCGGCGGGTCCATGATCACGAACAGCGTGACGAAGACCGAGCTGAACAGGCCGAGGTTGATGACGCTGTTCACGGCAGGTAGGCCTCGGGAACAGCTGAGCCGGAGGCGGCGGCGTTGGTCTTGGCAACGTTCAGCAGGCGCTCGAGCTGCTCGGGCTCGGTGGAGTTCACGCCCAGGTCGTGGTCGATCTTGCCGACGCCGTGATGGTCACTGGAACCGGTGTAGATGATGCCGAGGTTCCGGGCGATGGCCCGCAGCGCCTCCCGCGACTCCGGCGAGTGGTCCTGGTGGTCGACCTCGATACCGGCCAGGCCGTGGTCCGCGACGAGGCCGGCCAGGTTCTCCTCGGTCATCACCTTGTAGCTCGACCGTCCCCACGGGTGCGCGATCACGGGCACGCCGCCTGCCTCACGGACCAGGTCGATCGCATGACCCGGTTCGAGGGCGTAGTGCGGCACGTGGCCGGCGCGGCCGTCAGCGAGGAACCGGTCGAACGCCTCGCTGCGGTTGGCGACCGTCCCGTTCGCGACCAGTGCGTCCGCGACGTGCGGCCGGCCGACTGACGGCGTACCCGTCGCCTGGGCCAGCACCTCGTCGACGGTGAGCGGTACGCCGATGCTGTTGAGCCGGGCCACGATCGTCGGGATCCGGTCGGTGCGGCCCTCGCGAACCACCTGCAGGTCCTTGGCGAGCGGCGCGTACGTCGGGTCCGGGAGGTAGCCCAGCAGGTGAACGCTGATCCCGTTGAGCTTGCAGGAGATCTCCAGCCCCGGAATGAACCCGATCCCGAGCTCCTCGGCGGCCCGCCACCCGTCCACCCAGCCGTCGGCGGTGTCGTGGTCGGTGAGCGCGATCACATCGAGCCCGGCCTGCTGCGCGTGCCTCATCAGGACGTCCACCGTGTCGGTGCCGTCCGAACGGTTCGAGTGGGTGTGCAGGTCGATGCGCACGAGCTGGCTGTGTCCTTTCCAATGGGCTGTCACGGCTGATGCTATCCGCGTTCACCTCTTTGGCCTGGCACTTGTGCACAGAAGCCCTATCCTCGGGGTGCATGGAGCGCGTCGACTGCGTAGGTGCCCTGGTGTACGACGAGCAGCACCGGTTGCTCGTCGTACGGAGAGCGCACGATCCCGGCCGGGGACTCTGGTCGATCCCTGGCGGCCGGGTCGAGTCCGGTGAGGACGATCCGACCGCGGTCGCGCGGGAGGTCGCGGAGGAGACCGGGCTGACCGTGGAGGTCGGCGAACTCGTGGGCGAGGTCGAACGGCCGGGTCCGCGCGGACAGCTGTACGTGATCCGCGACTACGCGGCGACGGCCGTGGGCGGCACGCTCACGGCGGGTGACGACGCGTCTGACGCCCGCTTCGTGACCCGCTCCGAGATCACGGCGCTCCCGACCGCGACGCTGCTCGTTTCCACGTTGGAGCAGTGGAACGCACTGCCTGGCTGACAGGTGCAAGACCTTCCGTCAAAAAGATCAAGACGCGCCGCACCCTCCTCAGCCAGACTTACCGGATGGACGACGCTGACGTGGTGCGGGCGATCGAGGCGAACGCTGCCGAGTTGCTGATGGCGATGGGTGCTGCGGGCGGTGGATCGCAGCGGGTCGACGACCGTGCGGAGTGGACGATCGGTGGTTCGCCGATCGACTATCACAACGCGGTGGTACGGGCGTCCTCCGTAGAAGTGGTTGCTGAATCCCTGGCGGAGTTGAAGAAATACGGCGTACCAGGCAGCTGGCATGTCGGGCCGTCGATGCGGATCGACGGCGCGGCGCTCACCGCAGCAGGGTTCGCCGCGGCCGGGAGCGAGCCGGGGATGGCGGTTCGGATCTCGGAGCTGATCGCGCCCCGCGCCGTACCCGGGTTGTCGTTGACGCGGGTGCAGGACGACGAGGCGCTGGCGGTGTGGGAGGCGACGCTCGGGCAGGGGTTCGGCGAGGGCGAGCGCGAGGCGCGGTGGGTCGCGTCGGTGTACCGGAAGCTCGGGTACGACGACCCGTGGCAGCACTACATCGGATGGCTGGACGGCGCTCCGGTTGCGACCGCGACGGTGTACCTCGGGGCAGGCGCCGCCGGGCTGTACTTCGTGATGACGGTGCCGGAAGCGCGTCGGCGCGGGATCGGTGCAGCAATCACGTACGGCGCAGTGCGCGCAGCAAGCACGGAGTACGCCGTACTGGAATCCTCCTCGGCCGGCCGGCCGGTCTACGAGTCTCTCGGCTTCCGCGAGTACTGCACCGTCAACCTCTACGAGTGGGCCGGCTGAACGACCTCACCGGTCTGGGCGGCCTCGCTGGTACGGCGTTCGCGGAGTAGGAGGACCGCGTCGAAGAGGACGACGAGTGCTGTGAGCCCGTGAACCCCGAGTGCCGTGGCCGCGGGGCCGTCGTGGGTGAAGACGGTGATCATGTCGGTGATCGGGACGAGCGTGGTGATCGCCAGGACGACGCCCGTCGAGCGCCGCTGGCCGAGCGCGAACAGGGCGAGGATGGCGAGCCCGAGGGCGATGTCGCGGATGCCCTTCACCGCGAAGTACCCGGCGGCGGTGCCGGTCGGCCACGGGTCGATCCCGAAGTTCGCGGCGGCGCCATGCCCGTCGAACAGCCCGTTGAACAGGAACTGGGTGCCGAACGTCAGCGGGAAAACACCGAGCAGGACAGTCAGGACGGTGGTAAAGCGGCGCATCGCAGTACTCCTCAACATCGAAGGGCTCTTCAACAGCATGGACATAACCTAGCAGCGCTAGATTTCCTAGCAATGCTAACCCTATCGTTGCTAGATTGTCTAGCAGTGCTAGGATTCGGGACATGCCGACTCAGTCACGCCGTGAACGGGCCCGCGCGGAGCGTCACGAGCTGATCCTGCGCACCGCCCGCGAGCTCGCCGAGTCCATCGGCTGGGGGGCGGTCACGACCCGCCGCCTGGCCGAGGCCATCGACTACAGCCAGCCGGTCCTCTACGGCCACTTCGAGAACATGAACGCGATCGCCGACGCCGTCGCCATCCAGGGCATCGAGGAGCTGATCGCCGTACTGCGCGACGCCCGCACGAGCACACCGGACTCCGCGGCCGGACTCAGCGCCCTGGCCGAGGCCTACCTCGAGTACGCGTCGAACCACCCGGCCGTGTACGAGGCGATCTTCGTCCGCCCGACCGACCTGGAATTCGCTAGCGCTGATAGCCCGCTACTACTGAAGACCGCCTTCGCCGAGTTCCAGGCCGCCATCGAACCCTTCGCCGACGGCGACGACCCCGAGACCCTCACCGAGGTCCTCTGGAGCGCCCTCCACGGCCAAGCCACCCTCGCCCATGCCCGCCGCCTCCGTCCACGCCAAGGTGGCGCTCGGGTCGAGCTCCTGATCGCCCGCCTTTCCGGAAAGAATTCGTCACCCAGCGCAAAATAAGTTCCGGAAAGCGGCAGTCGCCCTAGTTGTCCACAGGCGGCACGCCGAGCGCGAGCAAAATCCGTCATCCTGAGCCGCGTGGATTGGTGGTGGGCGCAGCCGTTGCGCGAGAAAGGGATCGATGCGGTCATCCACGACCAGGGCGACATCGTGTCGCGGGCCCAACTGCTCGCAGCCGGCTGGTCCGAGCCGCGGATCAGGAGACCACTGCGCAACAGGCGCTGGCGAGCGGTTCATCCCGGCGTATACGTCACGCACACAGGCCCGATCGGGTACGGCGAGCGGTTGCTGGCGGCCCTGTTGTACGCCGGTCCCGAGGCGGCGTGGAGTCATTACACCGCCGCGGAGCAACTCGGGCTGATCAAGCCGGATCCGGAGCGCCGCGTCTTCGTGACCATCCCGGAGCATCGCAAGGTCCTACCGCGCACAGGTCTCGTCATTCATCGCGACGAGCACTGGGCCGCCCGCCTCGCCGCGGTCGCCCCACCACGACGTACGCCCGCGGAGGCGGTCCTCGACATCGTGGGCATCGCGACGTCGCTGGACAAGGCGGCCGCGGTGATCGCCGAGGCGTGTCAGAGCGGCCGCGTCGGCGCGGAGGACATCCTGAGCTCGCTGGCGGATCGTCCGCGGCTGCGACACCGCCGCAGTCTCCGGCCGATCGTCGCCGATGTCGTCGCGGGATCGCATTCCTTGCTGGAGATCCGCTACGCACGGAACGTCGAGCGTCGCCATGGACTGCCCCGCGGGCAACGGCAGCGCTCCGTCGACGGCGAGTTCACCGACGTGCACTACAACGGGTTCAGTCTGAACGTGGAACTCGACGGGCGGCTCCATCTCGTGCCACACCAGCGTTGGCGTGACCTCGACCGGGACAATCGCGCCACGCTACGGACCGAGGCGACGCTCCGCTACGGGTGGTTCGACGTCACGAATCGCGCCTGCGATGCCGCGGTACAGGTTCTCCAGGTACTTCGTCGTACGAACCCGTTCCTCGACGCCACCCCTTGCTCACTCACCTGTCCCATCACAGCTTTCCGGAACATTTCTGCCAGCTAGTGCAATAAATGTTCCGGAAAGCGGGTCAGCTGTTCCAGCGCAGGATCGCGGGGGAGCCTCGTTCCCAGCCGAGGGTGGAGATGGTGGCGGTGTTGAGGACGAAGTGGCGGCCTTCGGTGACGTCGAGTTCCAGCCAGCGGGCGGTGAGGCCGCGGAGGGCGTGGGAGTGGCCGAAGACGAGGACGTCTCCGGGTACGGCGGCCAGGCGGGCGTTGGCGCGGTCGAGGCGGGTGGCGACCTCGGCGGGTGTTTCGCCGTGGGGTACCGGGTCGTCCCAGACTGTCCAGCCGGGGACGGTCTCGCGGATCTCGGCGGTGGTGATGCCCTCGTAGTCGCCGTAGTTCCACTCGACCAGGTCGTCGTCGACCTCCGCGTCGGGGAAGCCCGCGAGTTCCGCCGTACGCCGGGCGCGCTGCCGCGGTGACGTCAGCACCAGGTCGAAGGACTCCCCCGCCAGCCGCTCCCGCAGACTCGCCGCGACGCGTTCGCCCTCGGACGTCAGCGGGAGGTCGGTGACGGACGTGTGCCGGCCGGACCTGCTCCACTCGGTTTCCCCGTGCCGGACCAGGAAGACCCGGTCCTTCCGCTCCTGTGTGGTCACGCCTGCATCCTCGCAGACCGTAGATCCGTCGGCGCCGAACCCTTGACCGTTCGATCGATCCAAGGCAAGGTAACGAAACTGTAAGCGCTTCCACTTTGCCCCGAGGAGCGAACCCCAGTGCCTTCCGGACCCACCGGCCGGCCGGCGACGATCTACGATGTCGCGGCCCGCGCGAAGCTGTCGATCGCGACGGTTTCGCGCGTCCTGCAAGGGACCGGGCCGGTGTCGGCGAAGGCGCGGGCGCGGGTGGACCAGGCGGCGCAGGAGCTGAACTACGTACCGCTGCGGGCCGCGCGGAGTCTCGCCGTACAGCGGCACGAGGCGCACGGGCTGGTGCTGCCGGATCTCGCCGGTCCGTTCTACGGCGACCTGCTGATGGGGTACGAGCGTTGGGCCGGCGAACACGGTCAGAGCGTCGTCATCACCGTCACGCACGGCAACCCGGATCCGCGGCGTACCGTGATGGACCTGGCCGGGCGGGTCGACGGGATCGTTGTCCACGGCAACGCTCTCGACCTGCCGACGGTGCAGGGGCTGCGGAAGGCCGGCGTACCGGTGGTACTGATCGCGCACCCGCCTGTCACCGGGTGCGACTCGGTCCGGAGCGAGAGCGCCGCGAGTGCTGAGCACCTCACCACCAGACTGCTCGAGCACGGTCGCGAAAGTCTTCTGTTCGTCGGTGACCCGGCCAGCTCGTACGACGTCTCCGAGCGGTACGCCGGGTTTGCGAAGGCGCACGAACTCCGCGGGATGCAGGTGCCCAAGCCGGTCCGCGTCCCGCTGACGGAGGAGGCTGGACGGACGGTCGCCGAGAAGATGCTCCAGGCAACCACCAGTTCACAGAAGAAGCGGCCGGATGGGTTGGTCTGTGCTAACGACGAGCTTGCGTTGGCGACGCTGACCACGTTCGCAACAAAGGGGATCGGTGTGCCGGGGGAGATTGTCGTGACCGGATGGGATGACGTGATGGCGGCTCGATACGTGTCGCCGGGGTTGACGACTGTGCGGCAGCCGATGGCCGAGTTGGGGCGGGTGGCCGCGGAACGGCTGCACGAGCGGGTGACAGGAGTCCGTACTCGGGCGCGCAACGACGTACTGGCAACAGAACTGGTGCTTCGGGACAGCTGCGGCACCAACCGGGGGATGCAAGCAGGAACTCCGCAGTAATAGGTGAGGAGACAACACATGTTCACCCACAGCATCCGCCGCCGGCTGGTGATCGGCAGCGCTGCACTGACCGCGACGGCGCTCGCGTTGGCCGGGTGTGGACGGTCCGCGGACACGCCGAGCGGCGGGTCGCAACCGACCACCACCGTCAGCGAGGGGCCGGCGACCGGCAACCTGACCGTCTGGGCGATGGGCACCGAGGGGGAGAACCTGCCCAAGCTGATGGAGCAGTTCAAGCAGGCCAACCCGGGCGTCAACGTGACGGTCACTCCGATCCCGTGGGACGCCGCGCACAACAAGTTCACCACCGCGATCACCGCGAACACGCTGCCCGACGCGGCCATGGTCGGCACCACGTGGATGGGCGAGTTCGCCGACCTCGGCGCGCTCGACCCGACGCCACAGGGTTTCGACAACTCCGGCTTCTACGAGGGCGCGCTCGACACCACGAAGGTCGGCGGAACGCAGTACGGCGTTCCCTGGTACGTCGAGACGCGGCTGGTGTTCTACCGCAAGGATCTCGCCGCGAAGGCCGGTTTCAGCACTCCCCCGACGGACTGGGACGGGCTGAAGGCGATGGCCAAGGCGATGAAGGAGAAGGCCGGCGCGAAGTACGGGATCAACCTGCAGCCGGGCGGCGACGGCTCCTGGCAGACCGTGATGCCGTTCGCGTGGTCGGCCGGCGCGAATATCACCGGGGACGACCAGAAGGAGTTCACCTTCGACACCCCGGAGATGCAGGAAGGGCTGAAGTACTACCAGAGCTTCTTCACCGAGAAGCTGGCCGGCACCGACCTGCCGCCGAACCAGACCGAGGCGCAGTTCGTGAACGGTCAGGTGCCGATGTTCATCTCCGGTCCGTGGATGGCTGGCTCCGTGGCGAAGGCCGGCGGCGACGCGATCAAGCCGAACATCGGCGTGTTCCAGATCCCGAAGAACAAGTCGGCGACATCGTTCGTCGGCGGCTCGGACTTCGTGGTGTTCAAGGCGTCGAAGAACAAGGACAGCGCCTGGAAGCTGGTCAAGTTCCTGTCCGACGCGAAGACGCAGGCGTCGTGGTTCAAGATGTCGTCCGACCTGCCTGCGGTGAAGAGCGCGTGGCAGGACCCGAGCATCGCGTCCGACCCGCTGCTGCCGGTGTTCGGCAAGCAGCTCGAGGACGCCAAGGCGCCGCCGGCGATCGTGAACTGGGAGCAGGTCGCGAAGGCGTTCGACACCGAGGTCGAGAAGATGGCCAAGGCCGGCCAGTCCCCCGCCGACACCGCCAAAGCCATTCAAACCAAAGCCAGCCAGATCGGCACCGGCGGTAGCTGATGAGTTCCAAGCAGAGCGCGGGTCCGCCGGGCCTGCGGCCCGGCGGACCCGCGGAAAGAAGGAGCGGGGCGGAGGGTGCCGGGCGGGCGGGGGCCGGGTCGGCGCCCGTGCCCCCGCGGCCGCGGGGTCGGGTGGGTCGGCTTGATCGGCAGACTGCGGCGGCGTGGATCCTTGCCCTTCCGTTCGTCGTTCTCTTTCTGGCGTTTACTGCGGGACCGGTGCTCGGGTCGTTCGGGATGTCGTTCACCGACATCAAGCAGCGGGACCTGCGGACGCCGCTCTCGGTGAACGGGGTCGGGTTCGACAACTACGTGAAGGCGTTGTCGGACGAGACGTTCCGCAAGGCGGCCTTCAACACGGCGTACTTCGTGATTGTCGGGGTGCCGTTGACGCTGGTCGTGGCGCTGGGCGCGGCGGTGTTGCTGGATCGTGGGATCAAGCGGTTCCAGGCGCTGTTCAAGGTCGCCTACTACCTGCCCGTGGTGACGTCGATCGTCGCGATCGCGGTGATCTGGCGGTTCGTGCTGTCCCCGGACAACGGTCTGCTGAACACTGCGCTCGGCTGGTTCGGCATCGACGGCCCGAACTGGCTGGCGTCGAAGACCTGGGCGATGCCGTCGCTGATCGCGATGGCGGTCTGGCGGAACTTCGGCTCCGCGATGATCATCTTCCTGGCCGGGCTGCAGGGCATCCCGCAGTCCGTCGAGGAGGCCGGCCAGATCGACGGTGCGGGCCCCTGGCAACGATTCCGGTACCTGATCCTGCCGTTGCTGCGGCTGACGATCCTGTTCAACTGCGTGACCATGGGCATCGGGTACCTGCAGTTCTTCGAGGAACCGTTCGTGATGACGAAGGGCGGTCCGCTGGACAGCACGCTGTCGGTGTCGATGTACACCTACAACCAGTTCGGCTTCGGCAACTACGGGCTCGCGACGTCGATGGCGTACCTCCTGTTCGTCGTCATCGCGGTCGTCACGTTCATCCAGTTCCGGCTGCTGAGGGAGAAGTGATGCGCCGTACCTGGTGGATCTACCTGATCGGAGTGCTCGGCCTGGTCGCCGTCGCGGCTCCGTTCCTGTGGATGGTGCTCGGCAGCTTCAAGACCCAGGGCGAACTGCTCCGGGTCCCGCCGACGTGGTGGCCGAACGAGCCGACGTCGCAGAACTACGACGACCTGTTCAACAAGGCGAACTTCCCGCGCTACTTCCTCAACTCGACCCTGGTCGCACTGGCCGTCACGGCCGGCAACCTGATCTTCTGCTCGATGATCGGCTACGCGCTGGCGAAGCTCCGGTTCAAGGGCCGCAACGCGTTGTTCGTGCTGGTGCTGGCCACGCTGATGGTCCCCGGCATGGTCACGTTCGTCCCGCTGTTCATCCTCGTCACCAACGCCGGGCTCGCGAACTCGTACCCCGGCCTGATCCTGCCGTTCCTGGTCTCGCCGTTCGGCGTGTTCCTGATGCGGCAGTTCTTCCTGGGGCTGCCCGACGACCTGATCGACGCCGGCCGCGTCGACGGCACCACCGAGCTGGGCATCTTCGCCCGGATCATGCTGCCGCTGACCCGGCCCGCGCTGGCCACGCTCGGCATCCTCACCTTCCTCGGATCCTGGAACAACTTCCTCTGGCCGCTGGTGATCGCCCAGACCGAGGACAAGTACACGCTTCCCGTCGCCCTGGCGCTGTACTCGACCGGACAGAACGCGCAGAACTACGGCCTGTTGATGGCCGGCGCGGTCGTGGTCGTCCTCCCGGTGCTGGTGATGTTCCTGGCCTTCCAGCGCCACGTCACCAAGGGCATAGCCATCACCGGACTGAAGTAGTACAGGTCCGGACTCAAAGAGGAGACCTCAGATGACCGCCATCATCAGTCGCCGCACAGTACTGGCCGCCAGCACGGCGGCAACCCTGATCGGAACCGCAACCCCCGCCTTCGGAGGAACGCCTTCACCGGCGGACCTCTTGAAGGGCGGCTGGAAACCGAGCCGCGAGGACAAAGCCACGGTAGGCCGGTGGGCTCGTGACACCTGGCGCAGTCTCGTGGCGATGACCGACGAGCACACCGGTCTGCCCGCCGACAACATCGGCGAATCGGTGACCAACCCGGTCCGCAGCAAGTACACCTCCCCCACCAACATCGGCGGCTACCTGTGGAGCACGGTCGTCGCCAAGCACCTCGGCATCATCTCGCCGCAGGAGTCGCTGCGCCGCATCACGCAGACGCTGACGACGATGAAGAACGTCGTACATCACGAGCCCAGCGGCATGTACTTCAACTGGTACGACGAGGCGACCGGCGAGGTGCTGACCACCGACCCGGACGGGACCAAGCCGATCACGCCGTTCGTGTCGAGCGTCGACAACGGCTGGTTCGCCTGCGCGTTGATGGTCGTCCGCAACGCCGAGCCTCGCGCCCGTGCCCTCGCTGACTCCCTGCTGAACAAGATGAACTTCGCGTTCTACTACAACCCCGCGGCCCGCCCGGGCGGTCTGATGCGCGGCGGCTTCTTCGAGACCCCGCCGCCGGACGAGGAGACCGACAAGGGCAACCACGCCGGCGTCGGCCCGGACGTGTACTACCGCAAGTTCCACTACGACACCTGCAACACCGAGGCCCGGATCGCCGGGTACGTCGGGTTCGCGCTCAACCAGGTCCCGCACACGCAGTACTTCGCGACGTACCGCACCTTCCCGGACAGCTGCGACTGGTCGTGGGTGGAGCAGAAGCCGAAGGGCGTGCACCGGACGTACCTCGGCCTCGACGTGTTCGAGGGCACGTACGAATACCGCGGCATGCGACTCGTCCCGTCCTGGGGCGGTGACATGTTCGAGTCGCTGATGCCCGACCTGTTCGTCCCCGAGTCGGCCTGGGCGCCGCGCAGCTGGGGCATCAACCACCCGCTGACGGTCCGCGCGCACATCGAGCACGGCCTCGACGACGCGAAGTACGGCTACTGGGGCTTCTCCCCCGCGTCGAACCCCAAGGGCGGGTACTCCGTGTACGGCGTCGACGCGATCGGGATGGATCCGGGCGGCTACCCGTCGGACCTGGAGGCGACCAATTACGACGCCGGCTTCGAGGGGTGCCGTGAAGGCGTCAACCCGAACCCGACGTACGGCGACGGCGTCGTCACCCCGCACGCGGCGTTCCTGGCGATGGCGTACGCGCCGCGGCAGGCGATCGACAACCTGAGCAAGATCGAGAAGACCCTGCACGCGTACGGCGGCGGCGGGTTCTTCGACTCGGTCGCGGTGAAGTCCGGGCTGATCGCCCGCCGGTACCTGTCGCTCGACCAGGCGATGGTGATGGGTGCCATCGGCAACGTGTTCGGCCAGAACCTGATCCGGCGCAGCTTCGCGAGCCGGACGGTGGAAAGCCGGATCCGTCCCCTGATCGGGATGGAACAGTTCGAATCCGGCCTCGAATAACGGGAGACAGCCAGATGCAGTACGACGCCAAGACCGACTGGACTCGGTTGGATTTCTTTGGGCGGATCGCGGTCCGCAGCGACGAGGACCGCGCGTTCGCCTTTCCCGAGCTCGATCCGCCGAAGCAGGTCACGGCGGTCGGCGGCGTCGGCCAGGTGACGATCGACTGGTCGCCGGTGGACGGCGCAGTCGGCTACCTGATCTTCAGGGGAACCGGCGAGCGCGGTCCGATGGAACCGGTCGATCATCACAGCGGCGACGTGCTGTCGGTCCCGTCGCCGCCGTACGTGGACACCACGTGCACCCCGGGTACGCCGTACCGCTACGCCGTCGCGAGCGTGCCCGAGGTGACGGCCCACGGACGTCCGAGTCAGACCGTCGGCGCCGTACCGCTGGTCGCCGGCGGCATTTCTCCAACAGTCTCCGTGACGGTCGATGCGGTTGCCGAGGGCACCGAGCTGCAGCGGCCGTGGGAGCCGATGGTCGGCAGCGAGCGCCTGAGCCAGCTGCTCTGCGAGGACCTGACCGGCGGGCACGAGATCGGCAGTGAGCTCGAGGACGCGTTGCGCCGGATGCATGACGAGATCGGCGTACGCACGGTCCGCGCGCACGCGATCTTCCACGACGACACCCACGTCATCGACGGTGATTCGTACGACTTCTCCGTGGTGGACGCGATCTACGACAAGCTGCTCGCGATCGGGCTGCGGCCGGTGGTCGAGCTCGGGTTCATGCCGCGGGAACTGGCGAGCGACCCGACGAAGACGGTCTTCGAGTACGGCGCGATCATCTCGCCGCCGGCGTCGTACCAGCGCTGGCATGATCTGGTCCGTGCGCTCGTGCAGCACCTGGTGGACCGGTACAGCCTCGACGAGGTGCTGACGTGGGACTTCGAGGTCTGGAACGAGGCCAACCTCGAGGTCTTCTGGTCCGGCACCAAGGCCGAGTGGCTCCAGCTGTACGACGTGTCCGCTGCCGCCGTGAAATCCGTCGACCCACGCCTCGCCGTCGGCGGCCCGTCCTCCGCCGCAGCCGGCTGGGTGGACGACCTGCTGGTCCATGCCAAACGGTTCGGTACGCCGGTCGACTTCGTGTCCACGCACACGTACGGGTCGCCGCCGCTCGACGTACGGGCGTCGCTGGAGCGGCACGGGTACGGCGATGCGCGCATCCTCTGGACCGAGTGGGGCGTCACGCCGAGGCACTTCAACCCGATCAACGACTCGGTGTTCTCCGGGGTGTTCCTGCTCCGCGGCATGCGATCCGCGGCAGGACGGATCGACGCGCTCTCGTACTGGGTCGCCTCCGACCACTTCGAGGAACTCGGCCGGCCGCCGCGCCTCCTGCACGGGGGCTTCGGGCTGCGAACCGTTGGCGGGTTGGCGAAACCGCGCTACCACGCAATGACCCTGCTCAGCCGGCTCGGACCGGTCGAGCTGCCGGTGACGTACGACGGTGACGGCGGCGGGAGCCTGGTGGAGGCCTGGGCATCCCGGGACCGCGACCGCGTCGCCGTACTGCTGTGGAATCTGACCCTCGATCAGACCAAGTCGTCGGGGGCACCAGAACTGACCAGGACGGTCCAGGTCCAGCTGCCCGGCGTGGCCCCGTCCTGGCAGGCCACGGCAACGACCTTGGCCGTCGGCGTCGCCGATCTCGCCGCTGCGGCGGCCGGTCTCGGCGACTGGCCGACCGACGAAGAGCTGGCCGAGGTGGCCGAACGCAGCCGCCTGGTCAGTACCCCACTCGAGTGGAACGGTTCAGCCGTCGAGGTGACGCTGCCGATGCCGGCCGCCGTGCTGCTGGAGCTCCGTCCACCTCGAGATTGACCGCCTCGTTGAGCCAGCGTTCGACGCCCGCGATGTGCACGGTCGCCCAGGCCTGGGCGACCTCGGGCTCGCGGGCGGCGATCGCCTCCAGGATCGAGCGGTGCTCCGCGACCGAACGGTTCACCGCGCCGGTCTGGGTGAGGCCGCGCCAGATCCGGGCCCGGTAGGTCGGCTGCCGCAGGCTCTCGATGATCGAGGCCAGCGTCCGGTTCCCGCTGCCGATCGCGAGCAGCCGGTGGAACTCGACGTCGCAGGCGAGCTGGTCGTCGGCGGACGGATCGTCGCCGAGGTCGTCCAGCAGCGCGCGCATCGCGGTGATCTCGGCGTCCGGCATCCGCCGCGCGGCCCGGGCCGCGGCGGCCGGCTCGAGAATCCGCCGTACCTCGAAGAACTCCAGGACCGAGGCGTCCTGGTGCAGGTCCAGGACGAAGCCCATGGTCTCCATCAGCAGCGCCGGATCGAGGCTGGTCACGTAGGTGCCGTCGCCCTGCCGGACCTCGAGCACCCGGATCAGTGCCAGCGCCTTGACCGCCTCGCGTAGCGAGTTGCGGGACAGCCCGAGCCGCGCGGCCAGGTCGGCCTCCCGCGGCAGCCGGTCGCCGGGCTGCAGCTCGCCGGCCACGATCATCTGCTTGATCCGGTCGATCGCCACATCCGTGACCGCCATCCAAGCCCTCCCTTCGGCACCAAACCTCCGATGTCTTCGGACCATACATCGGAGGTCTAGGCCTTGCGCTAGAGCGTAGGAAGTTCCTTTTTCTCCTGAAATAAGCCCACGAGCTGTTGACTCTCCTCAAGATCCCGACATATTGATCGGATGACTCACAGTTCTCCTTGGAGGTCAGGATGAGAGGAACACCAGCTCGGGCACGCCGCTGGCTCACCGCCACGTGTGCGGTGCTGGCCCTGACCGCGGTTGCCGCGTGTGGCGGCGGCGACGGTGGTAGTAGCGATAGCTCCGGCTCAGCGGACAAGGCCGATCTGGTCTGGTCGTTCTGGATCGCCGGTGCCGAGGACCAGGCCGCCTGGCAGAAGGTCGCTGACCAGGCCCACACCGATCACGCCGGGATCACCGTCAAGCTCCAGGGCGCCCCCTGGGACAGCTACTGGTCGAAGATCGGAACGACGCTGGCCGGCGGCAAGGCACCCTGCATCATCGGCATGCAGAGTTTGCGGATGGCGTCGTACGCCGGCGCGATGCTGCCGTTGGACGACCTGATGAAGAAGTACGGCATGAAGGCCGAGGACTTCGACAAGCCGATCATGGACGGCCTGAAGTCGGACGGGAAGCAGATCGCGATCCCGTACGACTCCGGCCCGATGGTGATCTTCTACAACAAGGACCTGTTCAAGACCGCCGGCGTACCCGATCCGAAGCCGGGCTGGACGATGGACGAGTTCAAGGCTGCCGCGAAGAAGCTGACCGCCGCTGGGAAGACCGGCCTGGTGACGACCCCCGGCGACCTGGGCACCATGTCCTGGGTGCGGACCATGACCGGCGCCGAGCCGCTGGCCGACGGCAAGCTCAACTTCACCGACTCGAAGTTCGAGCAGGGCTTCTCGCAGTACGCCGACTTCGTCAAGACCGACAAGATCGCCCCGCAGGTGCCGGGTGGCAACCCGGACTTCGAGACCCAGCAGTTCACCGGCGGCAAGGCCGCGATGCAGCTGAACGGGCCGTGGTCGCTGATCGACACCAAGGGCAAGGTCAAGTTCAACCTCGGCATCGCGCCGATCCCGGCCGGTCCGGACGGCTCGAAGACCTACACCGCGGGCTCGGGCTTCGGCATCTCCCGGTCCTGCAAGACGCCGGACGCCGCCTTCCAGGCGATCATGTCGATGACGAGTGAGAAGCCGCTGACCACGCTGGCCCAGGCAGGCCGCGCGTACCCGGCTCGCACCGTCGCGCACCCGGCCTGGTTCACCGCCGCGAACATCGACGGCGCGAAGGAGACCATCGACTACGCCTCCGAGAACTCGGTGCCGCTGGTCACTTCGAAGAACTGGGTCCAGGTCGCCGACCTGCTCAACCGGTTCGGTACGCAGGCGCTGAACGGCGAGATCCCGCCGGAACAGGCCCTGAAGACCATCCAGGACCAGGCTGGCGCTGGTTCGTAATGGGTGCCGTCAACACAACCGTCGCTCCGACCGGTACGCCGCCTTCGCGCGGCGACCGGGCGGGGCGCCGGCCCGCGTTGCGCCGGGACGGCCGGTACGCGTCGGTCTTCCTGGCTCCGAGCCTCGGCGGGCTGGCGCTGTTCACGTTGTTCCCGACCGCGATGGCGCTGGGCATCAGCCTGTTCGACTGGCCGGTGTTCGGCGAGCGCTCCTTCCTCGGCTTCGGCAACTACTCGCACCTGCTGCACGACCCGGTGTTCCGCCGGGTGGTGCTGAACACGGTTCTGTTCGTGGTGCTGTACGTCCCGCTGAACGTGGTCGTCTCGCTCGGGCTCGCGGTCTGGCTGGGCCCGCAGATCAGGGGCCGGCAGATGTTCCGGGTGCTGTTCTTCATCCCGGTGATGACGCCGATGGTGGCCAACGTGATGGTCTGGCGGCTGCTGTTCCAGCCCGGTGGGCTGATCGACGGCGGCCTGCAGAGCTGGTTCGGCATCGACGCGCCGAACTTCCTGGGCTCGTCGAACTGGGCGATGCCGGCGATCGTCGCGATGTCGATCTGGCAGGGCTTCGGGTACAACTTCCTGGTCTTCTCGGCCGCGATCGACCAGGTTCCGCAGTCGCAACTGGAGTCCGCGCAGATCGACGGCGCCGGGCCGCTGCAGCGGTTCCGCTACATCACCTGGCCGATGATCACCCCGTCGATGTTCTTCGCCACCACGATGACGCTGATCACCTCGTTCCAGGTGTTCGCGCAGCCGTTCATCCTGACCCAGGGCGGACCGGGCGTGGCCACCCAGACCATCGTCATGTACGTCTACAACCAGGGCTGGCAGTTCCTCACGATGGGGCTGGCGTCGGCGGCCGGATGGGTGCTGTTCGTGATCATCATGGGCATCACCGCGATCCAGTTCTTCGGGCAGAAGCGGTGGGTGAACTATGACGTCTGAGACCAACAGCGCCGCCCGCAAGGTCCGCAGCGGCGTCTCGCACACGCTCCTGGTCATCGTCGCGATCGTCTTCCTCGGCCCCCTGGTGTACGCCGTTTCGACGTCGCTGAAACCCGCCGACGAGGTGTTCACCTCGACACCGCACCTGTTCGGCTCCGAGATCCGCTGGAAGAACTACGCGGACGCGTTCACGTTCGCCCCGTTCGATCGCTACTTCCTGAACAGTCTGTTGGTGGCGGTGGCGGGCACCCTGGTGGTGGTCGCCGCCTCGAGCATGTCGGCGTACGCCTTCGCCCGGCTGAAGTTCAGGGGCCGGGAGCAACTGTTCGTCCTGTTCCTGGGGACGTTGATGGTGCCGCAGGAAGTGCTGATCGTGCCGATGTACTGGCTGATGCAGGCGCTCGGCTGGGTGGACAGCTACTGGGCTCTGATCCTGCCGTGGGCGTTCACCGCGTTCGGCACGTTCCTGCTCCGGCAGTTCTTCCTGACCATCCCGGCCGAGCTGGAGGAGGCGGCCCGGGTGGACGGGTGCGGTCCGTTCGGCACGTTCCTGCGGATCATGTTGCCGCTCGCGCGGCCGGCGATCGCCGTACTCACCGTCTTCACCTTCATCAGTTTCTGGGGCAGCTTCCTGTGGCCGTTGATCATCATCAACAGCGTCGAGGACAAAGGCACCGTGCCGCTCGGCCTGGCGCAGTTCGTCGGCCAGCAGGGCACCCAATGGAACCTGATGATGGCTGCGTCGATCATGGCCATGCTTCCCACCGTGCTGCTTGTCGTCCTGCTGCAGAAACACCTCGTCCGCGGCCTGCTCGTCACGGGTCTTGGCGGCCGTTAAACCATAAGGAGAATTGAGATGACCGACGCGCCTCCCGCGCATTCTGTGGAGAAGTTCCGTGACTGGCGGTTCGGCCTGTTCGTCCACTGGGGTCTGTACGCGCTGCCGGCCCGGCACGAGTGGGTGAAGAACCGTGAACAGCTGACCGACGAGGACTACCAGCCGTACTTCGACCACTTCGAGCCGGACCTGTACGACCCGGCCAAGTGGGCCCGCGCCGCCCGCGAGGCCGGCATGAAGTACGCCGTACTCACGACCAAGCACCACGAGGGCTTCTGCCTGTGGGACTCCGAGGTGTCCGACTACACCGTGACGAAGACCGCCTGGGGCAAGGACCTGGTCGGGCCGTTCGTCGAGGCGTGCCGGGCCGAGGGCCTCGGGGTCGGGTTCTACCACTCGCTGATCGACTGGCACCACCCGGAGTTCCCGATCGACCTCGTGCACCCGCAGCGCGACGACGAGGAGGCGATCGCGAAGGCGGCCGGGCGCGACATCCAGGTGTACGCCGACTACCTGCACGCGCAGACCCGTGAGCTGCTGACCAACTACGGGCCGATCGACATCATGTGGTTCGACTTCTCCTACCCTGGCCGGAAGTACCCGGACGGGCGGGACGGCCACGGCAAGGGCCGCGACGACTGGCGCTCGGTCGAGCTGATGGCGATGGTCCGGGAGCTGCAGCCGGACATCCTGATCAACGACCGGCTGGACATCCCGGGCGACTTCGTGACGCCGGAGCAGTACCAGCCGGACGGTCCGATGCAGCGCGACGGCGTACCGGTGCTGTGGGAGGCGTGTCAGACGCTGAACGGCAGCTGGGGCTACGACCGGGACAACCTGGACTGGAAGTCACCCGAGCTGCTGGTGAAGATGCTGATCGACTCGGTCTCCAAGGACGGCAACCTGCTGCTGAACGTGGGGCCGACGGGTCGTGGTGAGTTCGACCCGCGGGCGCTGGCGACGCTGGCGTCCATCGGTGAGTGGATGCGGCTGCACGAGCGGTCGATCCGCGGGGCACGTCCTTCGGAGTACACGGCGCCGGTGGACGCCCGCTTCACACAGAAGGGCAACCGGCTGTATCTGCACCTGTTCTCCTGGCCGATGGGCCACGTGCATCTGGCCGGCCTCGGCGGGAAGGTGAAGTACGCCCAGCTCCTGAACGACGCGTCCGAGATCAAGCGCATCGAGAACGACCCGCACCGGACGGCTCAGAACACCACGATGGGTGGGGTGTCGGCCGACGTACTCACGCTGAAGCTCCCGATCCAGAAGCCGAACGTCCAGGTTCCGGTGATCGAGCTGTTCCTCAGCTGATCAGGAAGCCGGGGTGGGGCGGCCAGGTTGTTCTCCGCCCCGGCTCTCCAGGTAGTTGTTCTTCGGGACCATGACCTTGCGGCGGAACAGGCAGACGACGGTGCCGTCCTGCTTGTAGCCCTTGGTCTCGACGTACACGACGCCGCGGTCGTCCTTGGACTTGGACTCCCACTTGTCCAGGACGAGCGTCTCGCCGTACACGGTGTCGCCGTGGAAGGTCGGGGCGACGTGCCGCAGCGACTCGATCTCCAGGTTGGCGATCGCCTTGCCGCTCACGTCCGGGACCGACATCCCGAGCAGGATCGAGTAGATGTAGTTGCCGACCACAACGTTCTTCCCGAACTGGGTCGACCCCTCCGCGTAGTGCGTGTCCAGGTGCAGCGGATGGTGGTTCATGGTGAGCAGGCAGAACAGGTGGTCGTCGTACTCCGTGACCGTCTTACCCGGCCAGTGCTTGTAGACCGCACCGACCTCGAACTCCTCGTAGCTGCGCCCGAACTGCATCTCGGTTCCTCCTCGGCTCCTGGATTCCCCATGCTGCCGGGTCCGGGCGCATCCGGGCCGTGGTGTGGCTCTCACCGGCAGGAGATTTAAGTCACCTCAGTCGATAGGCCGCTGCGTGGTCTGCTGGGCCTGGTGGTCCGGGAGCAGCGGGTGCACCTCACCCTTCAGGGCGAGCTTGGCGAGGTGGTTGCGGGCCTCTTCAGCGAACTTGAAGTCGCAGAGCACGTCGTACGTCGTGGCCACCACGGCGGTCCGCGACGTGAAATCCCGCCGGCCGGCCGACTGCGCGTAGCCGAGGCCGCCGAACACCAGGCCGAAGAAGGCGCCCAGGACGACGCCGGTCAGCACCGCCGCGATCCAGTTGTTGGTGGTGAAGAGTCCCAGCAGCAGGCCGACGAACAGCCCGAACCAGGCGCCACTGGCCAGACCCGCGGTCAGCGCCCGGCCCCAGGTGAGCCGGCCGGTGATCTTCTCGACCTGGCGCAGGTTGTTGCCGACGATGGTCGTGTGCTCGACCGGGAACTTCTCGTCCGAGAGATAGTCGACAGCTCGCTGTGCCTCCCGGTACGTGTCGTACGTCCCGATCGTCAGGCCGGTCGGCCGGGGGTCCATCGAGGGCATGCCCTGGGTGGTCATCGTCGTTCCTCTCCACGTGCTTCCACCCCCATCATTGCCGACGGCTGGTTACCGCGTCTTGATAGCCTCGCCGGTGATGACCGGGCGACGATGGGACATGGGCGCGACACGCCGTGTAGGACGAGTCTTCGCCCGGCGCGGCAGCGGTGCCGGACGCCCGTCGGACGACGTGGTCACCGGCAAGCTCGAAGGCGCCCTGGTCGACTGGGGGCTGTACCGCGACGGCGTCCGCGATCCCCGCGTGAACTCCTACACCGAGGCGCTGGTCCGGGCGCAGCGCGGGCAGGGGTTCGTGTGGATCGGCCTGTTCCAGCCGACCGACCACCAGCTCGCCATCATCGGTGCTGAGTTCGGTCTGCACCCGCTGGCGCTGGAGGACGCGTACGAGGCACACCAGCGCCCCAAGCTGGAGCGGTACGGCGAGACGCTGTTCGCAGTGTTCAAAACCGTCACGTATGTCCCGCACGACGACCTGACCGCCACCAGCGAGGTGGTCGCGACCGGTGAGGTCATGGTGTTCTGCGGACCCGGCTTCGTCGTCACGGTCCGGCACGGTGAGCACAGTGAGCTGACCGGGCTGCGGCAGGAGCTGGAGCAGGAGCCGCAACGGCTCGCCACCGGTCCGGGCGCCGTACTGCACGCGATCGCGGACCACGTCGTGGACCGGTACCTGGAGGTCTCGGACGCCGTACAGGCCGATATCGACCTGATCGAGACGTCCATGTTCTCGCCGCGTGGCTGGCGGAACATCGACCGGGTCTACCAGCTGAAGCGTGAGGTGCTGGAGCTCAAACGGGCCGTGGCGCCGCTGACCGGCCCTATGCGCGCGCTTGCCACGCTGCGGCATCCCCTGATCGCGGACGAGACGAAGAACTACTTCCGCGACGTCGACGACCACTTGCAGCGGGTGAAGGAGCAGGTGATCTCGTTCGACGAGCTGCTCAGCTCGATCCTGCAGGCCGGGCTGGCCCAGGTCCAGGTGGCCGAGAACGAGGACATGCGGCGGATCTCGGCCTGGGTGGCCATCCTCGCGGTGCCGACCATGATCGCCGGGATCTACGGCATGAATTTCGATTACATGCCGGAACTGCGGATGAAGTACGCGTACTTCGTCGTACTCGGAGTGATGGTCACCGCGTGCACCGTCCTTTACCGCTTGTTCAAGCGGAACCACTGGCTCTGAGTCGGGGCGAGTTGGCAACCTTTTGCCATGGCCAGGACTACTCCCGGATTGGAATGTTCAAACGGTTGTCCCGGGATCGGCTGCCTTGATTGAATTCCGGAATCGCATTCGGTCAGGAATTGATTACTTTCCGCGACTGATGTGACCGGGGGACGACCAGGGACGGGAGGGGATCGCGGTGCTCCGCATTCATTTCACGCCGCGCGACCTGACCCGGGTCACGGTCGCCACCACGCCGGCGCCGCTCTGGGAGGTGCTGCTGAGCCTGCACATGCTGCAGCACTCGGAAGGCCGGCTGATCTTCGAGGACTGGCGGCGCCACGTGCGGGCCACGGTCGCACCGGACCAGATGCGGCTGCTGCTCGAGCTGACCCCGTCGAAGGGCTACTCCCCCGACTTCCTCACCCCGGCGGAGCCCGCACCGGACTTCGAGACCGCACTGGAGCAGGCGCTGGCGACGCCGCGGCAGCAGATCCGCAGCCAGCTCGACCTGCTCGCGCAGTACCGGCCGGCCTCCCCCTGGACACGGGAGCTGGCCCAAGGTGGCCGTACGTCGATGCAGAAGCTCGGACGAGCCATCCGGATGTATCACGACGCGGCGATCGCGCCGTACTGGAAATCGATCGGGACGCACGTGTCCGCCGACCACGCCCATCGAGGGGAGGCGCTGGCCCGGCACGGTGTGGACCGATTGCTGTCGTCGCTGCACCCGCGGGTCCGGTGGGTCGCACCGGTCCTGCAGGTGCTGGACATGAACGACCGAGATCTGTATCTCGATGGCAGGGGAATCGAGTTGCAGCCTTCGGCGTTCTGCTGGCAGGTACCGACCAAGCTGCGGGATCCGGATCTCAAACCGATCCTGGTGTACCCGATCCAGCATGCGCCCGGGATCCTGCGGCAGACGCCGATGGAGCACCCGCCGTCGAGTGATCCGCTGGGTTCCCTGCTCGGGTCGACCCGGGCCGCCGCACTGGAGGCGACCGTCAGCGGCTGTACGACGACGGAGCTGGCGAAACGCTGCCGGATCTCCCCGGCCGCCGCGAGCCACCAGGCGACGGTACTGCGGGAGGCCGGCCTGATCACCACCCGCCGGGCCGGCGCCTCGGTGCGCCACGAGATCACCCAACTGGGCATCTGGCTGCTCTCCGGCCACGGCTCCGGCAACACGCGACAAGTCCCGACCCGCAGTACGGCCTAGACCCTGCCCCGCCGCGCGCTGGGCCGACCGGCACCGCCCCGCCTGTCGACCCAGCGCACGGTCAGAGGGTGTCTGAGCGCTCTGCGCCGTAGCGAGGAGGTGCTCGGTGCGGTAGCTCGGCGCGCGGGGGCGAAGGTCTCGATGCGGAGCATCGTGGCCTTTGCACCCGTGCGGCGAGGTGCCGTGCCGAGTGCCCCGCAGTAGGCGCAGGGCGCTCAGGCACCCTCTTAGAGTTTGTAGTCCTCGAGTAGGCGGCGGCCGATGATCATGCGCTGGATGTCGGCCGTTCCCTCGCCGATCAGGAGCATCGGGGCCTCGCGGTAGAGGCGCTCGATCTCGTACTCCTTGGAGAAGCCGTAGCCGCCGTGGATGCGGAACGAGTCCTCGACGACCTGTGAGCAGTACTCGCTGGCCAGGTACTTCGCGACGCCGGCCTCGAAGTCGTTGCGGGAGCCGCTGTCCTTCTTGCGGGCCGCCTTCACCATCAGCTCGTGCGCGGCCTCCACCTTGACCGCCATGTCGGCGAGCCGGAACAGCACGGCCTGGTGCTCGGCGATCTTCTTGCCGAAGGTCTCGCGCTGCTGCGCGTACGAGATCCCGAGCTCGAACGCCCGCCGTGCCACCCCGCACCCGCGCGCGGCGACGTTCACGCGTCCGACCTCGACGCCGTCCATCATCTGGTAGAAGCCCTTACCCGGTACGCCGCCGAGGATCTGGCCCGCGTCGATCCGGTACCCGTCGAACACCAGCTCCGTGGTGTCGACGCCCTTGTAGCCCATCTTCTCGATCTTGCCGGGGATCGTGAGGCCCTTGTCGACCTCACCGAAACCGGGTTCCTTCTCGACCAGGAACGTGGTCATGTTCTTGTAGACCGAGTCCTGCCCCTCGTCGGTCTTCACGAGTACGGCGACCAGGTTCGACGTACCGCCGTTGGTCAGCCACATCTTCTGACCGTTGACGACATAACCGTCGCCGTCTTTTGTCGCCTTCGTCTTGATCGCGGCGACGTCGGACCCGCATCCCGGCTCGGACATCGAGAACGCGCCGCGGACGTCACCGGTCGCCATCCGCGGCAGGTACTTCTGCTTCTGCTCGTCGGTCCCGTGCTGGAGCAGCATGTACGCGACGATGAAGTGCGTGTTGATGATCCCGGACACGCTCATCCAGCCACGGGCGATCTCCTCGACGCACAGCGCGTAGGTGAGCAGCGATTCGCCGAGGCCGCCGTACTCCTCGGGGATCATCAGGCCGAACAGGCCGAGTTCCTTGAGGCCCTCGACGATCTCGGTCGGGTACTCGTCGCGGTGCTCGAGCTCGGTCGCGACCGGGAGGATCTCGGCTTCGACGAAGGCCCGGACCGTCTTCAGGATCTCTTCCTGGATGTCGGTCAGCCCGTCGGTCTGCTGCAACCTGCTCATCGCTCGGCTCCTTCGATCGGGTCGCTTACCCGCGAGTATCGCGGTTATCAGCATCCCGGCACGAGGGTGACACCCGCTGTGACACCGGCCACCTGACGAAGGTCGCGTGCCTCACTCGTTGTCGTTGTGCTCCTGACGCGGGAGTGACTGGCTGATGACGCCGAAGAGCGCGGCGATCTGCTGGGTCGGCTGCCAGCGGTGGCGTAGCTGCGCCTCGAAGAGCCGCTGCCGCGCGTCGTAGAAGTGCTCTGCGGCGGACTCGGTGTCACCGTGGTCGATTGCCTGGGCAGCCTGGTCCAGGTCGTTCGCAGCCTCCCGCGGCGCCTTGCTACGGCTGCCCTCCTGCGTCGCGCGCACCTGTGCCGCCAGCGAGCGCAGCCGCTGCACCAGGACCGCCTGCGGGTTCTGCGTCTGCTTCTGCGTCGGCTTCTTCGTCGGGGTCGTCTTGGTCTTGGTGGGAGTAGGGGTCGGCTTGGGCTTCTGTGTGGTCTTGGGGGCCGCTGTGGCCTTCTGCACCGGAGCGGACGGCGTGCCGCCGGCCTGTGCGGGCGGATCGTTCGACACGCCTGCCCGCAGCAGGAGAGCTCCCACCACAGCCGCCACCGCCACCGCAGCAGCCGCACCTGCCTTGGCCAGCGGGAAGCCCCTGCGGGCCGCCCGATGTGTCGCCGGCGTCGGCTCGTCGGAGTCTTCCTCCCACTTGCCCACACCGAGCACATCGGCGGCCGCAGGTGGTGTGAAGGCCAGCACCTGGGTCTGGTTGGCCGGTGCGAGCAGTGCGGCCACGTCATGCTCCGACGACGGGCGATCCGCCGGGTCCTTGGCCAGCAGGTGCGCTACGAGGTTCGCCAGCTCAGGCGGTACGTCGGCACGCGTGACAGGCGGAGGCGGTACGTCGAGATGCTGCCGCATGACCACGTCGACGGTCGGGCCGGTGAACGGCGGCGTACCGGCCAGGAGCTCGTGGAGGACGCAGCCGAACGAGTACCAGTCGCTGGCCGCGGTGGCGGGCTCGCCACGGACCTGTTCCGGCGCCACGTACGACGCCGTACCGAGCAGGACGCCCAGGCCGGTCGTCTCGCTACCTGTCTGCTTGGCGATGCCGAAGTCGGTCATCTTGAGGGTGCCGTCGGGAGCCATCAGCAGGTTGCCCGGCTTCACGTCGCGGTGCACGATCCCGGCCGCGTGCGCCGCGTCCAGCGCGCGGGCGCCCTGCAAGGCGATGTCCTCGACCAGCGCGGCCGCCGGGAGTCCCGACGTACGCATCAGTTTGGCCAGATCAGGGCCCTGCACGAGTTCCATCACCAGGAACACGTGATCGCCCTCGGTGCCGACGTCGTACGTCGCGACGACGTTCGGATGTGTCAATCGAGCGGCTGATTGAGCCTCGGCGCGAAACCTCTGGACCGCATCCATCGGGTCGCCTTCGAGGCTGCGCAGCAGTTTCACCGCGACCTGACGGGCGAGGACCGTGTCCTCCGCCTGCCACACCTCACCTGCACCGCCCCTGCCCAGCAGGGTCAGCAACCGGTACCGACCTGCCAGTACCTCGCCGTTCACTCAAACACACCTTCCGCAGCGGACCGGATCACCTTAGGCGGGAAGTGCCGGATCTTCGAGTCCGCGGCCAATTCCTTGAACAACCTCTGCAGAGAGCAAGCGACGTACTACGGTGTGGTGATGAAGCGATCACTCACCGCCCTGATCGCGGCCGTTCTGGTCGCGACGACGCTGACTACGACAACCGCCTCCGCAGCCCCCGTCTCCAAGCCCGTGGCGAAGTGTGAGTTCACGCCGACGCCCGAGAACCCGGCGGCCAAGCCCGTTCGGATCCCGTCCCCGGTGGCCCGCGCCAAGGGCACGGTCGACGTGTACTTCGTGACGAACTACGGACCGTTCGTGGTCCGGATGGACCGCGCCAACGCGCCCTGCGGCGTGCACAACTTCGTGCACCTGGTGAAGAGCCGGTTCTACGACGCGACGCAGTGCTTCCGGCTGACGAACTCTGCCCGGCTGGGCGTCCTGCAGTGCGGTGACATCTACCGCCAGGAAGAGGGCGGGCCGGGGTACAAGTTCCCCGACGAGGTCACCGGCCAGGAGACCTACCCGCGCGGCACCGTTGCCTACGGCAACCAGGGCCCGGGCACCAACGGCTCGGAGTTCTTCGTCGTGCACTCGTTCGCGAACATCGCCCCGAACTACACCGTCCTCGGCCACGTGATCGCCGGCATGTCCACCTTCGACCGCATGGTCGCAGCCGGCATCGCCGACCCCGACCAGGACGGCCCACCCGCCAAGCCCATCCGCATCTACAAGGTCTGGACCCGCTGAGGGGAGGGTAATTCGAGCAGTACGCCGCTAACTTGAGGGTGTGGGCACACGCGGACGCCCCCGGCACCCCGACGTACTGACACCCGCCGAGTGGCAGGTGGTGCACGCGGTGCGGCACGGGATGTCGAACCGGGAGATCGCGCGACGGCGCGGAGTCAGCGTCGACGCGATCAAGTTCCACGTCGCCAACGCGCTGATGAAGCTCGGTCTGGACCGCCGGGCCGAGCTCCGCACCTGGCGCGGCGTGCCTGCGGACAGTGCTCTTCGGGGACAAGGAGGCGCAGAGATGGTGCAGCTAGGTGTGATCGGGCAGATCGCCCGCCCGGTCAGCAACATCGAGACCGCGGTCGACTTCTACGGCGGCGTACTGGGACTCCCCCACCTCTACACGTTCGGGGACCTGGCGTTCTTCGACTGCGGCGGAACGCGATTGTTCCTGAGCGTCGCCGACGTGCCCACGGAGCCGTCCGTCCTGTACTTCCGGGTCGACGACATCCAGACGGCGTACGACGAACTCCGCGGGCGGGGCGTCGAGTTCGAGAACGCCCCGCACCTGATCCACAAACACGACAACGGAGTCGAGGAATGGATGGCGTTCTTCCCCGACCCCGACGGCCACCTACTCGCGATCATGGCGCAGACCGAACCCCTGACCCCGGCCTGACCACCCGGCGACCGGCAACCGCAACCTGCCTGGACATCTGAGCCCGCGTCGGCGCCGTCTTCGGCTACCTCGCGTTGTCCGACCAACGACGGCCGTCGGGTTGGTGGCGGCACGGCGCCTCGCGGTCGGGATGTGCAGGCTTGACAGGTAGTGCACCGGCGAGACGCTGTACGCACGAACACGTTCACGCTCAGGTGCACTACCCTGCCACCCGACACGTCCTGTCCAGCTGCAGATCACACCAGGCCTGGCGCCGCCCTGGAACTAGTCGGTCGGCGGAACCCAGATGTTGGTGCGGGTGAGGTTGGCGGCGCGGCCCTTGGCGGAGATTACTAGGGCCATTTTGCGGCTGGCTTCGTCGATCATTTCGTCGCCTAGCATCACGGCGCCGCGGCCGCCGCCGGCTGCGGAGGTGTAGTGGTTGTAGGCGTCGAGGATGTTCTCGGCGTGGTCGTAGTCGTCCTGGCGCGGTGAGTAGACCTCGTTCGCGGCGGCGATCTGGTCCGGGTGCAGGACCCACTTGCCGTCGAAGCCGAGGGCGGCCGAGCGGCCGGCGACGCGGCGGAAACCGTCGACGTCCTTGATCTGCAGGTACGGGCCGTCGATCGCCTGCTTGCCGTGCGCCCGCGCGGCCATCAGGATCTGCATCAGGATGTAGTGGTAGGCGTCGCCGACGTCGTACCCGGGCGGCTGCTCACCGACGACCAGCGACTTCATGTTGATCGACGCCATGAAGTCCGCCGGGCCGAAGATGATCGTCTCCACCCGCGGCGACGCCTGCGCGATCGCGTTCACGTTGGTCAGGCCGAGCGCGTTCTCGATCTGCGCCTCGATCCCGATCCGGCCCGGCTCGTAGCCGTGCACCTTCTCCAGCTGGGTGAGCAGCAGGTCGAGCGCGACCACCTGCTCGGCGGTCTGCACCTTCGGCAGCATGATGCAGTCGAGGTTCGCGCCGGCGCCGCCGACGACCTCGATCACGTCGGCGTACGTCCACTCGGTGGTCCAGTCGTTCACCCGGACAACACGCAGTTTGGTGCCCCAGCCGCCCTCGTTGAGCGCGGCGACGATGTTCTTCCGGGCATCAGGCTTGGCGATCGGCGCGACCGAGTCCTCGAGATCCAGGAACACCTGGTCCGCGTCCAGCCCCTTCGCCTTGGTCAGGAACCGCGGGTTCGACCCGGGCGTGGCCAGGCAGGACCGCCTGCTCCGCAAAACCTGTTCCGACATCGCCGACCTCCACTCGGTTACCCACCGGTCACCGGCAGCGTACGGCGTCTGCCGCCACCGCTCCGGTGACCCGGCTCACTTCCCTCCTGAGTGTGTCCCGATTCACCACTTTGAGAAGCCACCAACCATTTCGGCGCGGGAAAAATGATCGGTGGCTTCTCAAAGTTGGGATTTTAGCGGGGGGTGACGCCGTACGCGCGGGTGATGGTTTGGGTGATGGTGTTGCCCGCCGTGTCTGCGGCCTCGGTTCGCAGGCTGACGGCGCCGATGCTGCGCTTGGGGTGCTTCAGTACGGCGGTGTACTCGCTGCGACCCGATTTCGTCGTGCGGACGGGCTGCCAGGTGGCTCCGTCGTCGTAGCTGACCGACAGCTTCAGACTGGTCAGCTCCGGGTCGCTCTCGAGGTACGAGTGGTGATAGCCGCTGATGGTGATCCTGTTGTCGCGTCCGGCGGGCAGGGTGTTGTCCAGCCGCAGTCCGAGGTCGTAGCCCAGGTACAGCTGGCTGTTGGCGGCACAGCTGCCCTTGTCCTGCCCCAGGCGAGTGATCGTGTCCCAGGTCCCGCAGTGCACGCCGTACCCCTTCGGTGGGCGGTACGGGAAGCCGTCGGTGGGCTTGGCGGTGGTGAACGTCCACTCCGACGCGACGGTCCGCGACCACTTCTGCAGCTTGTACGGCGCCGGGTAGGTCTCGGTCATCCGGTAGCGGCCCGGTTCGTCGGGCAGGACGAAGTACGGCACGCCGATGACCGCGATGAAGAACACCCAGAAGCCTTGTTCTACGGGGATCTCCTTCCCGTCCGGTCCCCAGAGCTTGATCTGCGTCTGCGGCTCACCGCGCAGGATCTCCGGGATGTAGTACGTCTGCGCGCCCCCTGTCAGCCCGTCACTGCTCTGGGTGTGCCAGGGCATGAAGATGTTGCCGCTGCGGCACGCCTGACACAGCTGCCAGGTGTAGTCGTTGTCCTCGGGCGTCACGTTCCGCAGGGCCGAGTGCACGAGCGGCTGCGCGCCGAACGTGTCTGTACGTCGGCCTGGTCGCGTGAGTACATCGCCACGGCTCTGCACCCATCCGGAGCGGTGGAACGCCTCCATGTCGGCCGGTGCGTCGTACGTCAGGCCGGCGCCCCGGTTACGTCGTACGTCGTTCTGGATCGGGCCGACGTACTCGGTCAACGTGCCAGGCCCGCGCATCGACAGCTTCACGCTGCCCAGGCTGCGGCCGTACTTCTTCGCCGCGTTCCAGCTCAGCGAGACCGTGCCGGGCGCGTCACCGTGGTAGCGGCTGTCGAAGCGGAACACGTCGCGTGTGCTGACCGTCTTCTGCACTACGGGCACCCGTCCTTCGGAGGGGTACGACATCGCGTAGACGTACGGCACCGCCGCCTTGCCTCGTACAGTCACCACCCGCGGCAGGTGCGCCCGGAGCGCCTTCCCCTGCTCGGCCGGGACCGTCAGCACCGGTATCGGCACCGCGACATCGTCAACCGGAACCGCCCGGCCACGTGCGCCGTACAGGATCACACCGGCCGCACCAGCCTGCTGCGTGGCCTGAGCACGAGCCAGTACGCCGGACTTGCACGTCCATGCAGCGGCGGGACACAGGTCGGATACGTCGAGCAGTACGACCGCACCGCGGGCCGGCGTACCGAACACGAGCGGGAGCACCTTCGCACCGTCGAAGCGTGGGTCCTCCGCGTCGAGACTCAGGTACTTCGCGTCGAGGGTCCTGCCGCCGGCGTACATCGCTACGGGCGGTGTGGCGAGCAGCCGGTCGTCACGCCACAGGAACTGACCGACGGTGACCTTCTGCGTTGGTGTGACCCACAGACCCCACTCCTGCTTGTACAGCGACGACGCACTGACCCGAAGCGTCCACATGCCTGTTGCTGACGTCTGAGCCCAGCCGACCTGCGTGTCGACCGGTACGGCGGCCAGTGGGGTCCGCGTACTCACCCTGCTTGCAGTGCTCGCGTCGAGTACGACGTTCTGGTCGGAACGGATGTCGACCTGCGGACTGGTCAGCAGCGTGACCTGTGGGTTGCCGGCCGCGTCACGCCAGTTGATGGACGTCTGGACGCTGTACGTGCCCTCGTCGATGGTGCCGGTGATGTTCTGCGCTCCCCCGGCGTACCCGACGTTGTTGGTGATGTCGAGGTCGTTCAGGTCGTCGGTGCGCAGGAAGTACCAGGTGTTGTACTGCACGTCGGTCGCACCGGCCGGGAGCTTGATGGACCCGGTCAGCTTGTGCCGCGCCGCGTGCGTGTACGCCGCAACAGCGTTGCGCAGCTCGGTCTGACCAGAGGTGGCGACGATCGAGCCCTGATACCAGGTGCCTGGTCCGCTCGGGTCGAACGTTGCGGTGACCGGCGCGGAGCCGTTGGCGGGCACCGTGACGGTGGCAGGCACCTGCAGCGCGTTCGGCGGTGCCGTACCTTCAGTCGCCTTGATGGACGCGGTCAGGTTCAGCGTGACGGGCTGATCGGTGGTGTTGACGTACGTGATCGTCTTTGTGGCCGGTACGTCGTACGGCTCCGGGAGGATGCCGAAGTCCAGGTTGCCCGTGCTGTAGACGCCTTGTGTGACAGCACGTGCGACGTCGACGCGACCGGAGCCGACCTGGTACGCCGTACCGTCGATCTGCTTGCTACTGCTGATCAGAAGGCTCTTCAGCTGCTCGCCGGTCCAGTCGGGGTGCTGTTGGGCCAGCAGTGCTGCGGCGCCGGCAACGTGTGGCGTGGCCATGGACGTGCCGCTGAGGCTCGTGTACTGGTCGCCGACGAGAGGACCGAGCGACGTACCTGCTGCGCGCGCCGCCACGATCGAAACACCTGGCGCGGAGATGTCCGGCTTGAGGCCGTAGTTGACTCGCCGCGGGCCCTGGCTGGAGAACGAGGCGCGCTGGTCCTGCTTGTCGACCGCCGCAACGGTCAGCGCGGCGTCCGCGACTCCTGGCGCCCCGACCGTCCCCGTCGCGGCGTCATTGCCGGCCGCGATCACGAACAGCGTGTGGTACTGCGCCGTCAGGTCGTTCACGGCCTGGCTCATCGGGTCCGTACCGTCGGTGCAGCAACCGCCGAGGCTCATGCTGATCACATCAGCGCCCTGCGAGGCCGCCCACTGCATGCCCGCGATGATGCCGGACTCGAAACCACCACCACTGTTGTCGAGCACCTTCCCGACCAGCAGCGTGGCGTCCGGCGCGACGCCCTTGTACTTCCCGCCGGACGCGGCGCCGGAGCCGACGATGGTGTCGGCGACGTGGGTGCCGTGGCCGTGCTTGTCGGTGGCGTCCAGCCCAGCTACGAAGCTCACTGCCTCCGTGACCTTGCCGGCCAGGTCGGGGTGGGTCTGGTCGATTCCGGTGTCGAGTACGGCGACCTTGACGCCCTTGCCGGTGTAGCCGGCCTTCCACGCGGCCGGTGCGCCGATCTGCGGCACGCTGACGTCCAGACTCGCCTGCACCTTGCCGTCGAGCCACACGCTCGTCACACCATCCAGGGTGCGAGCCGTTGGGGTGTCGACAGCCGCCCAGAAGCCGCGCGTCTGTGACTTGCCGAGAGTGACCGCCTCCGAACGGATGCTGGGCAGTGCCTTCACGCGACGCGTGCCTGGCAGCGCGGACGTACTGCTGCGCTGGAGGATCAGGGGCAGCGTGGTGCTCTTGCTGTCGGTGTAGCCGTACTTCGTCAGGTAGGCCACGTCGAACAGTCGCCCGTCGAGGCGGCCCGTTCTGATCAGCTCAGACGCGTCCGACGGGTAGACGTAGTACTGGTCGCCCTGGTGGAGTTCGGTGAAGACGACCGGGCGGCCGTTCTCCCGTGGCGCCGGGGTGACGTCGGCGTCGAGCGGCGTACCGTCCGCGGCGAATCGGTACGTGACCTGGTCGCCGGTGATCAGCGTGACCTGCTCGCTCCCAGTCGGCTCCGCGGCGGCCTGCTGCGTAGCTGGCGAAGCAGGAGGCGTGTCAGCAGCCCTTGCGGTCGTAGAGCCGAGCAGGAGTGCGAGGACTGACAGCACTGCGACGGGAGCGCGCCATTTGGTCATGGCGCGAGGTTGTCAGGGGTGCGACATGTCCGGAAGCGGTCTGGCTGTGCAGTTCCCGCCAATGGCGGGAACCGGCGATGATCGGTCAGTGCTCGAGTCACTCGGTCTGAACCGCGAGGAACAGGACCTGTACGAGGAACTCGTGTCCCGTCCTCCGGTGTGCGCCGCAGAGCTCACCGACCGCTCCGCCGCGCTGACCAAGCTGGTTGAACTCGATCTCGTCACCGTGGTCAGCACTGACCCACCGAGGTACGTCGTACTGCCGCCAGACACCGCCCTGGACGTACTGGCCCGACGGCGCGAGCGGGCGCTGGCAGATGCCCGTCGGACGATGGTGGAGCTGACCGTGCGGTTCCATGGGAGTACGTCGCGGCGCGAGCCGACCGACCTGGTCGAGGTGCTGCACGGTGACCAGGAGATCGCGAAGACCATGGGCAGGTTATTGCTGGGGGCCCGGCACGAGGTGTGCGGCTGGGACGCGCCGCCGTACCGGGACGACCCGAACCAGGTGAATCAACTGGAGATCGACCAGCTGAAGCGGGGTGTGTCGTTCCGCGTGATCTACGACCGCCGCGGTTCGGTGGACCGGCCGGGGCGGCTGGCCGCGCTGATCCAGGGGATCGCGGACGGCGAGCAGGCGCGGGTCGGCGACGTACCGATGAAGCTGATCGTCACCGATGCGCCGATGGCGTTCGTCCCGTTCGACGTCCACGCGACGCGTCACGAGACCGCGCTGCTGGTCCACGACCCGGTGATGGTGGAGGGTCTGGCCGCGCTGTTCGAGCTGTACTGGCGCAAGGCTGTCCCTTTGGCGACGTACGACCCTCAGCCGCCGGCCACGGACCGTCCGACCGCAACAGAACGCGATCTTCTCGCGCTGCTGATGTCCGGCTTCACCGACAACGAAATGGCGGTGCACCTGGGCTGGAGCGAGCGGACCGTCCGCAAACACATCGACGGGATGCGGCACCGCCTCGACGCCGACACACGCTTCGAGGCGGGCTACCAGGCCGTACTCCGGGGCTGGCTGGGACACCGTGGGTGATCTGACGGCGCTCGGCCTCTCCCCGGACGAGGAGGCGACCTACAGCGCTCTGGTGGCGTCAGGCCCGTCCGACAGCGAGCAGGACGCCGTACTGACCAGCCTGATCACCAAGGGCCTAGTGAGTCGCGTGGGCGAGCGCTACGTCGCGGTAGCGCCGGACATCGCGTTAGAGGTGCTACTGCTGGAGCAGGAGCGCCTGCTGCGTGACGCACGCGCACACATCGACGACCTGTCAGCGGCGTACCGCAGCCACACCGGAACCCCTACCGCGACACTGGTCGAGCTGGTGACAGGTGCTGGAGCTGTCCGGCAGCGGATCGACCAGGTGCAGGCGGCGGCGCGGACTGAGCTGCGTCGGCTCGTCAAGGCGCCGTACGGCGGTCCCCGGGTGCAGAGGGCCGAGTGCAGGACCGTGTACGAGCACGGCGTACTCGATGCGCATGGCAACGAGACGGCGCGCATGCTGCCGTCGCTGCCGATCCACCTGTACCTGGCAGACGACCGGCTGGCGCTGGTCCTGCTCAGCGAGGAGTCCGCCGTACTGGTGCAGCCGTGCGGTCTGTTCCATGCGTACGTCGAGTTGTTCGAGGCACTGTGGGAGCGCGCGCTGCCCGTGAAGGCCGACGGCGCCCTCGTCGAACTACTCCTCGCGGGTCTGACCGACCAGGCCATTGCCCGGCAGTTGGGCGTCAGTGAACGTACGGCGCAGCGCAAGATCGCCGCACTGATGCAGGAGCTCGGCGCACGCACCCGCTTCCAGGCCGGCGCTCAAGCTGCAATGCGGCATCGATGAAAGACGGGGCGCTGATGTGACACGCTGGGCCTGTGAGCACCGAAGAGATTGCCGGCGTGATGAAGAAGGCCGGACTCGTCTGGCTGGCCTGGGACGGCCGGCGACCGGTGCCGGCGTGGTTCTCCACGGTCGACGGGCAGTACGTCGTCCTGGCGGACTCAGCTGATGGGGCGGAGCAGCCGCTGCCCGGACTCGCAGCAGCAGCCGCGGTAGAGGTCGTCGTACCGGCCAAGCCCGCCACAAACCGTCTGGCGAGCTGGAAGGCGACGGTACGGCGGCTGGAGCCCGGGAGCGACGAGTGGACGGAAGCCGCGCAGGTACTGCGTAGCGAGCGACTGAACGCAGCCGAGCTCGACACTCAGCTCGAGCGGTGGCAGACGGAGGCTGACATCCTCGTACTGGACCCCACTGGTGAGATCAGCGAATCGGCCGGGCGGTACGACGCGACACCGCGCACCGAGGCTCCGGTACCGACCCGAGCCACGACCCGCGGCAAGCCGCCGATGACGCTGCACCGCCCAGTGCGCCGCCGTCCCAAGCTGAGCTGACCCAAAGTTCCGCCGAGACTCAGGCTCGACGGGTTAGCCTTCGACCATGAGTGGATCACCGTCGCGGGTATATGTCGCCCGGCTGGCGGGGCTGCCGGTCTACGACCCGAACGGGGACCAGGTCGGCAAGGTCCGGGACGTGGTGGCCATGATGCGCCAGGGCGACCAGCCGCCCCGCGTGCTCGGCCTGGTCGTCGAGGTGTTCACCCGGCGCCGGATCTTCCTGCCGATGACGCGGGTCACCTCGGTCGACGTCGGCCACGTCATCACGACCGGTCTGCTCAACATGCGGCGCTTCGAGCAGCGCACGACCGAGGTGCTCGTCCTGGGCGAGCTGTTCGACCGGACCGTCACCATCGCCGACACCGGTGCCACAGCGGTGGTGTTCGACATGGCCATGGAGCAGTGGCGGACCCGGGACTGGTTGCTGACCAAGGTGGCGGTCCGTGAGGGCTCCAAACGGTTCCGGCGTCGCGGACAGACCTACGTGCTCGACTGGAGCGACGTCAGCGGGTTCACGCAGGTCGAGGAGGGGCAGGGCGCGACCCACATCCTCGCTGCCTTCGAGTCGATGCGTGCCGCGGACCTGGCCGGCGTACTGCATGACCTGTCGGCCAAGCGGCGCAAGGAGATCGCCGTAGCGCTGGACGACGAGCGACTGGCCGACGTACTCGAAGAGCTGCCGGAGGACATCCAGGTCGAGATCCTGGCCGGTCTGGACACCGAACGGGCTGCGGACGTGCTGGAGGAGATGTCCCCGGACGACGCCGCAGACCTGATCGCTGAGCTGCCGACCGAGACAGCTGAGCGCCTGCTGACCCTGATGGAGCCTGAGGAAGCAGAAGACGTACGGCGACTGCTGACCTACGAGGAGCACACCGCTGGTGGCTTGATGACGTCGGAGCCGGTCATCCTGCCCGTGGACGCCACTGTGGCCGAGGCGCTCGCCCACGTACGCAACGCGGACCTGAGCCCGGCACTGGCCGCAATGATCTACGTGTGCCGACCGCCGCTGGAAACGCCGACCGGGCGGTTCATCGGGATCGGCCACATCCAGCGGCTGCTGCGTGAGGCGCCGTCCGAGCTGGTGTCCGCCGTACTGGACACCGACCTCGACGGGCTGCGACCGGACGACAGCCTGCAGACGGTCAGCAAGTATCTGGCGACGTACAACCTGGTCGCCGCGCCGGTACTCGACGACGAGGGCCGGCTGATCGGTGCGGTGACGGTGGACGACGTCCTCGACCACCTGCTCCCCGACGACTGGCGAGAACACGACCACGGCGAACAGGAGGGGGACCACGATGGCTCGTGACGACCGCCTGTCCACGGACGAGCGCCGGCTCTTCCGCGGTACGACGACGCGGCTCGACGTACCGCGCGACTGGCGACGGACCTTCGTACCGCGGCCGACGTACGACGCGGACGCGTTCGGCCGGCTGTCCGAACGGATCGCGCGCTTCCTCGGCACCGGGCGGTTCCTGGTCTACATGACCGCGACCATCCTGTTCTGGGTCGCCTGGAACATCTTCGCGCCGGAGAGCGTGCGCTTCGACCAGTACCCGTTCATCTTTCTCACGCTCGCGCTCAGCCTGCAGGCGTCGTACGCCGCTCCGCTCATCCTGCTCGCGCAGAACCGGCAGGAGGCGCGCGACCGGGTGCAGTACGAGCGCGACCGCGACGTCGACACCCGGACCCGGGCCGACATGGAGTTCCTGGCCCGCGAGGTGGCGTCGCTGCGGATGGCGGTCGGCGAGGTCGCCACCCGCGACTTCCTGCGCTCCGAGCTCCGTTCGCTGCTCGCCGACCTCGAGACGCGCGAGGACGACCGGGTTTGACTGCGAGCTACTCTCGCTATCAGGTGAGGAAGGACGTGGGATGAAGACTCGATTCGCGCCTGATCGCGGGCTGTCCAGCCGGATGCTTGTGACCAGTTTCCTGCTCGGACTGCTGTACGTCGGCTTCGTGGCGCTGCTGATCGCGCTGACGAAGAGCGCGGTGCTGGCCGTGCTGATCGCCGGCGGCATGTTGTTCGCGCAGTACTGGTTCTCCGACCGGATCGCGCTGTTCGCGATGCACGGCAAGATCGTCACACCCGAGGAGGCGCCGCAGTTGCACGGCGCGATCGACCGCCTGTGCGCGCTGGCCGACATGCCGAAGCCGCGGGTCGCGATCGCGGACGTCGACCTGCCGAACGCGTTCGCCACCGGCCGCAACCCGAAGAACGCCGTCGTCTGCGTGACCACCGGCATCATGCGCCGCCTGGACGCCGACGAACTGGAAGGTGTGCTGGCGCACGAGCTCTCGCACGTCGCGCACCGAGACGTCGCGGTGATGACGATCGCGTCGTTCCTCGGCGTACTCGCCGGCCTGATCACCCGCTTCGGCCTGTACGGCGGCCTGGGCCGGGGCAACCGCGACCAGAACGCGGCGGTGATCATGCTGACGATCATCGGGGTGTCCATCGCCGTGTACGCGATCTCGTTCCTGCTCACCCGGGCGCTGTCGCGGTACCGCGAACTCGCCGCGGACCGGGCCGGGGCGATGCTGACCGGCAGACCCTCGACGCTGGCGTCGGCGCTGACCAAGATCAGCGGGGACATCGCACAGATACCGTCGCGCGACCTGCGCCAGGCGCAGGCGTTCAACGCGTTCTTCTTCGCGCCGGCCATCTCCGGCAAGAGCCTGTCGTCGCTGTTCTCCACCCACCCGTCGCTCGAGACACGCCTCGACCGCCTCGGTACGCTCTCCCGCGAGCTGGGCGAGCAAGCTTAGAACTATGGGCCTTCTCGACATCCTGCTCGGGCGCAGCAAGGCTGTGCCGCCGAACCTCGACCAACTGTTCTCGCTGCCGTCGGCCGCGATCACCCTGGAAACCGCAGCCGGCTTCCGTCCGACGGGCAGCGGCTCGGTCTGCTTCAAGTCGGCCGAGGGCGGTGGGTTCACCACACTCCGCGAGGAGGTCGACAAGCTGCTCGCGCTGGACAACGGCAAGCTCACCAGTACGACGGACTCGTACGGCTTCACCTGGCTGGTCCGGGAGACGGCCCCGGACGACCTGGAGACCCTGGTCACCGACCTGCACGCCGTCAACACGTCCCTCGTCGACGCCGGCTTCGGCAACGCGCTGCTCTGCACCCTGGTCGCCTTCACCAACGGCACCCAGTCGGTCGGCCTCGTCTACCTCTACAAACGCGGCTCCTGGTACCCGTTCGTCCCCGTCGGCGGCGACCGCCGCGACAACGCCAAGGAGCTCCAGATCAAGTCGGTCGTCGGCGCGGACCTGAACTTCGAATCGGACCTCTCCCGCTGGTTCCCCATCTACGGCGCACCGGGCCTTTAGAAAGTAAGGGTTGCCTTGCCGGGCCTACGTCACATGGACCGTGGTCGGGTGGATGTGGGTGAGCACGTAGCCTGGGGGCATGGCTCCCACTGCTGATCAGGTGACCACGGCGCTCGGTGGCGTAATGGATCCGGAGATCAAGAAGCCGATCACGGATCTGGGGATGGTCGAGACCGTCGCCGTCCGGGATGACGGCGTGGTCGCCGTACGCATCCTGCTGACCGTCGCCGGCTGTCCGATGAAGGACACGCTGCGCCGGGACATCACTGCCGCAGTGAACAAACTCGACGGCGTCACCGGGGTCGAGATCGACCTCGGCGTGATGTCCGCCGAGCAGCGCGCGGCCCTGCAGACCCAGTTGCGCGGCGGCGTGGCCGAGAAGGAGATCCCGTTCTCCCGGCCGGACTCGCTGACCAAGGTGTTCGCGATCGCGTCCGGCAAGGGCGGCGTGGGCAAGTCGTCGGTGACGGTCAACCTCGCGGTCGCGATGGCCCAGCAGGGACTGTCGGTCGGCGTCCTGGACGCCGACATCTACGGGCACTCGGTGCCGGCCATGTTCGGGGTCGCCGACGAGCGGCCGACCGCGGTGGACGACATGATCATGCCGGTGCCCGCGCACGGCGTGAAGGTGATCTCGATCGGCATGCTGAAGCCGAAGCGCGACCAGGTGGTCGCGTGGCGCGGCCCGATCCTCGACCGCGCGCTGGTCCAGATGCTCGCGGACGTCTACTGGGGCGACCTCGACGTACTGCTCCTCGACCTGCCGCCCGGCACCGGTGACATCGCGATCTCCGTCGGTCAGCGGCTGACCAGCGCCGAGGTGATCGTCGTGACGACCCCGCAGGAGGCCGCCGCGGAGGTGGCCGAGCGGGCCGGCACGATGGCGCAGATGGTGCACCAGCGGGTGGCCGGTGTGGTCGAGAACATGTCGTTCCTGCCGTGCCCGCACTGCGGTCCGGAGCACCGCATCGAGATCTTCGGCACCGGCGGCGGGACGCGTGTCGCGGAGACCCTCTCCGCGCGGCTGGGCTACAACATCCCGCTGCTCGGCCAGATCCCGCTCGACGAGCGCCTCCGCGCCGGCGGCGACCTCGGCCAGCCGCTCGTGGTGGCCGATCCCGAAACCCCCGCCGCACAGGTCCTCGACAAGATCGCGTCGACCCTGGGCGGCAAGCCGCGCGGCCTCCTCGGCCGCCAACTCGGCCTCTCCCCCGCGGGCCGCTGAACGTGGCCCATCCCGTGCTGGAGACAGCACGGCTGCGGCTGCGGACGTGGCGTGAGGACGAGACGGAGCGGATCTCCGCGGCCCGTACCAACCAGGCGACCGCGCATTTCCTGCCGTTCATCCCGCAGCCGTTCACCGTGGAGGACGCACGGTTCTGGCTGAAGGACCTGGCCGAGCAGGCAGCGGCCGGGACCCGGTTCAACTGGTGTGTGGCCGACGCCGCGACCGATCAGGGACTGGGCAACATCACGCTGTTCGGCATCCATGTCCGCGGCGCGGTCCGCGACGCCGAGGTGGGGTACTGGATGCACCCCGAGGCGCAGGGCGGCGGCGTGATGACCGAGGCGATCCAGCAGGTCGCCCACTGGTACTTCGCTCCGGCGAACGCCGGCGGCTTCGGCGGCCGGCGGATCTTCATCCGTACGGCGGCCAGCAACACGGCGGCCCGCCGTACCGCGGAGAAGGCCGGCTTCCGGCACGTCGGCACCGAGCGCGCCGCCTTCGAGATCGGCACCCACGTCGACGACAAGGTCACCTACGACCTACTGATCACCGACTGACCAGATCGGGCGCAGCGGCGACAGGCCTTCCTCGACGTACTCCGCGACGGGACGAACTCCACCGTCCAGGTACCACTGCTCCAACGCCGCGAAGTACCCGAAAACAAGGGCATTCGCGGCCACCCGGGCCTGGGTCTCGCTGAGCCGGCCGCCGGCCATCAGCGGCGCGATGCGCAGGCTGGCGCGGTCCAGCGACGCGCAGAACGCCGTACGCACCGAAGGCTCCTTGAAGAAGTAGCGGATCCGCCGCCACGGGATCGGCTCACCGCCGCCCGGCGCCGCCTCGTAGTCGCGGACGATCCGGGTCATCGTGCCGACCGGGTCCTCGCGGTCGAACAGTTCCTCCAGCGCCTCCTGGCTCATCGTGTCGAACTCGTCGGCGACGATCAGGCCTTCCTTGGTGCCGAAGTAGCGGTACACCGACGACGGCGACACCTCGGCCGCGGCGGCGATCTCCTCGATCGTCACCGCGCCGAACCCGCGCTCGTCGAACAGGTCGAGCGCACACTCCTGGATCGTCCGCCGCGCCTTCTCGCGCCAGCGTTCCCGCAGACCGGTTGCCATCCCCCGACCCTAAGAGACAGCCACACGCTTCAGCAAGTGACTGTCTAAAACTCTTGACCAGGCCGATGCGCCGTTCGTACAGTCACTTGCATGAGACAGTCACTTTCTGAAAAGCGCACAGCGCTGCTCGCGGTCGGGCTCTCGGTGCTGCTCGCCGCCATCGCGATCGTCGACCAGGCAGGCAGCCGCAGCCTGTTCGACCACGCCGCGTCGGGCTACGCGTCGTACGGCAAGCACGCGTCCGAGGGCGCGCTCTACGGCCTGCTGTACGGCGTTGCCGTGCTGGACGCCCTGCTGTGGTTGCTGGTCGCGGGTCTGGCCCGCTCACACCGCCTGGTCGCGGCGGGCGTCGGCGTACTCGTCGTACTACTCACAGCCTCGCTAGGCGTGACACTCCTGGTCGCGTCCGAGTACGGCGTCCACCCGTACCCGCCGCTCTGGGGCGTCCTCGCGCTCCTGCCCGCGGTCGCCGGTGTCGTCGCGACCGCCCTGCTCCTCCGGAGGAGGTGAGTCAGGTCGACTCGGGGTCGTACGGCGGCTTGGCGCCGGCCGGGAGGCGTTGCGGGGTGCTGTCGGCGAAGTCGGCGACGGGCTTGTCGTCGTCGTCCATCGGCTCGAGCAGGTGCTTGCGCACGAAGTTCTTCGGGTTCAGGTCCTGCAGCTCGAGGTCGGCGTACTCCGGGCCGAGCTCGTTGCGCAGATCGTTCTGCGCGTTGGTCACCATCTGACGGACCTGGCGCAGCAGACGTCCCGCCGTACGGGCGAACTCCGGCAGCCGGTCCGGCCCGAAAACGAGTACGGCGACGATCGCGATCACGACCAGTTCGAGCGGCCCGATGCCGAACATGTCCCCACCTCACTTCTAGACGCCGACCAGGGTATCCCGACTCCGGTCATGCAGACTCCGGTCATGCAGACTCAGCCGATCTGCTGGGCGAGAGTGAGCGTAACCGTTCGGGACCGCCCACCGCGCTCGTACGCGAGCCGCACGGCCTCGCCCGGCTGGTGGGTGCGGATGGCGACGATCAGCACCTCGGCGCTGTCCACCGGGTCGTTGTTGATCGAGGTGATCACGTCACCGACCCGCAGACCGGCCCGCGCCGCCGGCGAGCTCGGGCTCACCGCGCTGACCCGGGCGCCGCCCTCGAACATCATGTCCACACTGGCCCCGATCACCGGGTACGACGCCTTGCCGGTGGCGATCAGCTGCTGGGCGGTCCGCCGGGCCTGGTCGATCGGGATCGCGAACCCGAGCCCGATGCTCCCGCTCTGCCCCTCCTCGGAACCGCGGACGGTGGCGATCGCGGAGTTCACCCCGATCACTCGCGCGTTCATGTCGACCAGCGGACCGCCGGAGTTGCCCGGGTTGATCGCGGCGTCGGTCTGCAGCGCGCTGATGTACGACGACGCCTGCCCGGTGTCGTCGCCGGTCGTCACCGGGCGGTTCTTCGCCGAGATGATGCCCGACGTGACCGTGCCGGCCAGGCCGAGCGGCGAGCCGATCGCGACCACGTCCTGTCCGACGACCGCCTGGTCCGAACGGCCGAACTGCACCGACGGCGCGGTCAGGCCGGCCACCTGCACGACGGCCAGGTCGTACGCCGGGGAGCGGCCGACGAGCCGCGCGGTCGCGGTCTTGTTGTCGTTCGTGACGACCTGGATCGAGCCGCCCTTGGCCGCGCCCGCGACGACGTGGTTGTTGGTCAGGATGTGCCCGACGTTGTCGATCACGAAGCCGGACCCGGTGGCGTCGGAGTTGTCCTGGCCCTCGACCTTCAGCTGCACCACGCTCGGCAGCAGGGTCGCGGCGACCGCGGACACCGAGCCCGTGCGGATCTTCGGATCGGCGCCGGTGCCGACCGGCGGCTCAGGCTGCTGCGCGACCGGGGTGTCGTTGCCGCTGAGCGCGACGACGGCCGTGGCCGCACCGGCGCCGGCCAGGACACCGATGACCAGCGCGACCAGAGCGGCGATCGTGACGACCCGGTTGAGCTTCTGCGGCTCCGACGCGTACGAGCGGGCCTGCTGCTGGTGCCAGTCGAGCGGTGGCGGCGGCACGTACGCCGGACGGTACTGCGGCTGCTCGGTCGGCCAGGCCTGTCCCTGGTACACCGGACGGAAGGTCTGCTGCTGTGGCTCCGGACGTCCGAAGCTGCGCTGCGAGGTGGACCGGCCGCCATTGGTCTGCCGGTACGCCGCGTCCGAGCCGGGGGTCTGCAGCGGCATAGCGCCCGCTCCGGAGGCCGGCGGGGTCAAACCGGTCAGCGGCGGACCTGCCGCGGACCCGTTCCCGTTGGGCGCGCCCGCGGTGGGCAGGACCGCGGTCGGTTCCGCGGTCGCCGGATTCGGAACTGTCGGCTCGGCGTCGTCGCTCGTCACGGTGCCCGCCTCACGTCGTCGTCGTGGTCGTCGGTGGAGCCCTCCGGAGGTAACCGGAAGAGACTTCCATCTTTGATTATCCCAGCTTCGGCGAGAGTGCACCCATCGGAGTGAGCCAGGTCGCGATTTTGGCCAGCCCGGTGCCCAGTCGCTGGATCGCGCTGAGCTCGACGGGCAGCTCGTGCGGGAAGGATCTGACCACCTGTCCGAGCTGATCCGGAGGCAGGTCCCCGATCAGCGTGTAGACGATTCCACCGGACGACCAGACGACGTACGACGGCATGCCGTACCGAAGGTACACGCCCGGGCTGTCAGTGCTGGTGAAGCCTTCGACCGCGGCCGGGTCCAGCGTGCCGCGCTGCTCGAAGAGGGAGACGTTGAACAGCCCGTCTGAGTACGAGAACTGCAGAGAGCCGTTACTGGTGTCCTGGTGGACGTCGTACAGCTTGAGCGACGCAGGCAGCTCCGGCGCGCAGACCCAGCCCTCGGACCGCAGGTTGTCGACCTTGCCCATGCCGAGTGTCTCGACACCGCTGGGCACGGTCGGCGGCAGGTGGCCGAGGAACTCGGAGCTCTCGATCTCCAGCTCGGTGAACACGGTGGCGCGCACCATGGTCTTGCCGTCCGCGCTGAACAGCTGACGCTGCAGCAGCAGTCCGGTCGCCTTGTCGATCCAGAACTTGGCGGCCAGCGTCTGGTCGTCGCGCAACGCCTCAACGAGCACAGCGGTCCGGCCGATCACGTCGGTGCAGCACTTGTCGACCAGCTGGTACGTCGCCTGCAGCAACGCCAGCGGTCCGCCGTCGACGGCGGCGTCCGTGGTGGTGGCGCGCTGTACGAACGCCTTCGCACCTGGCGCGGACGAGCCCAGCACGCTGATCTCGGAGCCCTGCGATGCCGCGTGCAGGATGTCCAGCATCGCTGAACTGGCGCCCTGCGGTCCCCAGGCGGTGATGATCTGCGTGCCGTGGTACGAGATCTGGTTCGGCGCGACGGCCGCCCGCTGCAGCCAGCTGACTGCCGTCGGTGAGTCCGCCTTCGACAGTACTGGGACGGCAGCGGCGGACGTGGGCAGGCCGAAGCCGATCAGGGCGGTGCTGACCAGGACGGCGAGCCGGGAGAGGCTCACCGGTCAGCGTCCTGTCAGGGCCACCGGGCGCAGCGTCGGGTTGTTCAGCCCGGCGTACCCCGCACCGTTGTAGGAGTTCAGCAGCGCGACCGGGTCAGCGAACGGCGCTCCGCCGCTGGTGCTCGCGTGGTCCGACGAGAAGCTCGCCACCGGCGGCTGCAGCGTCGGCGGCTGCTCCGAGCGGGACGGGTCGCCGACGACGAACGCCGTACCGAGAAGAGAGGCGACTGCGGCAGCTGAGCCGGCTGCACCCAGGACACCGCTGCGACGGCGGGAGCGAGTGCCGCGGGCAGCTCCCGGCCGAGTGCCACCTGTACGCCCGGCGGGGAACGCGGACCGCTGCGGGAACAGGCTGACCGGTGTGACCACCGGGCGCACCTCTTCCCGTGGCTCGGTCGAGAACGACGAGACACCCATTAGGCGCTGCATCAGGTCGGTCGACGGATCCGGAGATTCCAGCGCGGCGATCTTCGCCTTGAGCCGCCGCTGCGCGTCGACCTCGGAACGACAGGTGTCGCAGCCGACCAGGTGGCTCAGGACCTTGTCACGGGAGTCGTGGTCGAGCTGGCCGTCGACCACGGCACTCAGCTTGTCCAGCGGGTGCGTCATGCGAGGTCACCTCCGTCGCCGAAGAGACCGCCGTCGACCGGCGGGCCGCCGACCCGGGTCTGGCCGGACCGCGGGGCCCGGTGCTCCAGGTGCTTACGCAGCATCGACCGGCCGCGGTGGATGCGGCTGCGGACGGTGCCGAGCTTCACGTCCAGGACGTCCGCGATCTCGTCGTACGTCATGCCCTCGATGTCGCACAGCACCACGGCCGCGCGGAAGTCCTCGGGCAGCGCGTCGAGCGCGTCCTGCACATCGTGGTCGAACAGGTCGGAGTCGAGCTTCTCGGCCGGTCCCTCGCCCTTGGCCGGGAGCCGGTCGTGGGCGTCCTCGGGCAGGCCGTCGAAGCGGATCCGCTGCTTGCGGCGGGCGCCGTCCAGGAACAGGTTCGTGGTGATCCGGTAGAGCCAGCCCTCGAACGTGCCCGGCGTGTACGACGACAGCGAGCGGAAGACCCGGACGAACACTTCCTGGGTCAGGTCCTCGGCGTCGTGCTTGTTACCGGTCAGCCGGTACGCCAGTCGGTAGACGCGGGCGGAGTGCGTGCGGACGATCTCGTCCCACGACGGCAGCACGTCCGGCACCTGCTGGGGTGCGGGCACCGTCGACGTGTCGAACGGCTTCACCGCAACGCCTCCCTGGGTCCTCTCGGCAATAAGCGTGAAGGCCATGGTGCCGCGGTCACCGTCCTTTGCGCACGTCGGGAAAACCCGGGCTGGACCCTGGTTTGTTCGTACGACGGCTCAACGCGGCGCCCCGACCGGAAGTTCCCGGCCGGTGCCTTCACTACACATGACGCTTGAGAGGTCATTTCGGTTGAGTCACTGCTCCTCGATGACCGCGATCGGGTCGCCGTCGCGGACGACCTCGCCCTCGGTGACCTTCAGTTCGACGACGGTGCCGGCCACCTCGGCCAGCACCGGAATCTCCATCTTCATCGACTCCAGGATGACCAGAGTGTCGTCGGGCCCCACCGTGTCCCCGGCCTTGGCGGTGACCTTCAGCACGTTGGCCACCAGCTCGGCCAGCACGGTGTGACTCAACTCGCACTCCTCGGGTCCCGGGCGTCTCGCCTCGATCCTAGGCCCGGGAGCCCGGCCCAGGGCGGGTGCCCCGGCAACCGCGCTGCCGGGGCACCCACCCGGAGTCACCGGACGCTACGGGCTGAGACCGGGTCCAGCCGGATCGCGTTGAATCCGGACGGGTTCTTGGCCTCCGCGACCCCGGTCCCCCAGGTCAGCCAGCCACGGCGACCGGTGCCGTCGTTCTCGTTGATCACCACGGTCGCCGACAGCAGCCGGTCACTGGCAGCGAGCCCGAGCGTGGTCCACGGGACGGCAATCTCGTACGTCGTGGTGCTCGCCGCTGCATTGCGGACCACCTTGGCCTGGACACCAGGTGGCACCCCGGCCAGCTCGACCGGTGACCATCGCCAGGTGTCCACTGGGCCCGCGTCGGTCAGTGCGGCACCGATCTCCTGGGTTCTGGTCGCCTCACCCGGCGCACCGGCCGTCATGCCGAACTGCAGACCGTCCCCCGACCAGATCGAGCCGTTGCGGCTCGGCTGCGAGAACACGTTGTCGGTGACTTCGGCCGTCAGATAGAGGTTCTGGTCGTCGTGGGTCAGCCACAGAGATCCGGACAGGTCACTCGGCCCGCCCCACCCTGTCACCGGCGGCGTGCCGGTCCCGGTCAGGGACAGCGCCGGCAACTGACTGACCCCGCTGTCGACCACACCGTCGAGCACTGGGGTGTACCGCATCGCGGCTGTCGGCGTACCGACCGGATTGAGCTTCCCCGACGCCCGGAAGGATCCGGTACCGCTGACGCGCAGACTGGCGGACCAGGTCGTCGCCGCCGTCACGGTCAGCGGTACGTCGGCCGACGTCGAACCGCGGGCGGCCAACGTCGTACCACCCAGCAGGCTGCCGGAGCCGCTACCGGACGCCCAGTCGAGTCCCGCGATCGTGTAGGACCTGGACGACGCGTTGGCCACCCGGAGGCGCAGTACGTCCTGTCCACTGCCGTTGAGCACGTGTGACCCGGTCACCGTCAGCGGAGCAGTCGCCGTACCGCTCGTGGTGAACAACCCCACCACGCGATCATCCACGGTGACGCGCGCGCGGTACGTCCGGGGACCGGTCGAGCTCTGAGCCGGGAAGCTGACCGGCACAGAGGTCGTAGCCCCCGCGCCCACCGTGCCATTCGTCGTCGTGCCACCAGCAGCCACGGAGAAGGTGTGACCGGTCGTGTCCGGGTTGGTGAAGGCCAGACTGCCGGTCGCCGGGTCACCAGCAATCTCAGGGCTGACTGACAGCGCGAAACGGGTCGACGGCGCAACCCCGCTGATGGCCCCGCGGAGGTACACCGGGTCTGGCCCGGTGGTCACCCAGACGTGCCCACCCGGATCCGCAGTCAGCGTGTTCACAACGCCGTACAGGTCCGTCACCCGAACGGCCGAGCCTGCGGGCGCTGCGACAGACACCAGGCCCGGTGTGGTCGACCAGATCGCGTGCACGCTCTGTCCACTACCGGCGTTGAAGGCGACGTCGTACCCGTTGGTGCCGAACCTCGTCTGGCCGATCAGCGGCAGCTGGTCGATCTGCCGCGCCAGTACGGCGGTCGCGACGTACGACGGCTTCGGTACCAACGCACCACGCGGGTCCAGCTTGTGGCGGACCATGCCGAACCGGTGCTCCATGTTGGCCGGGTCATTACCCGAGTCCATGAAGTTGTAGCTGCTGTAGCGGGCGACACCGTTGCCGAAGGCCAGCAGTTCGCCACGCACCAGGTCGCGCGCCTGCACCGGTTCACTGACCGCCTGCGAGCTCGTGCCGGTCGCCCAGCCCTGCTCGGTGATGTAGATGGGCTTGGAGGAGCCGTGCGCCGTCATGATGCTGCGAATCGTGTTGACCAGGGCAACCGAGGTCTCCGGATCGTTCGGCTGCACATAGGGGTGGATGGTCACGGCGTCGACGTAGTCCAGACCACCGAGGTCGGCGAACCGGGTGAACCAGGCCTGCCAGTCCGAGATGACAGCGAGCGAGGGACCGGTGAGCTTGACGTCCGGGTGCTTCGCGCGGATCGCCGGGCTGACCGTCTTGAGCAGTGCGACGTAGCTGTCCGCCGTACCGCCGGCAGCGCCGTCCAGGTCGCGCCAGTTCCACTCGTTCCACAGCTCGTACGTCGTGTGCGCGGTACCGAACTGGTCGACCGCGGCAACCGCGTACCGGGTGAAGGCTGCTCGCTGATCGTCGGTCGACGGCGCCTCGTCCGGGTAGTAGATCGGGTTGCCGTAGTCGAGGATGTTGAGGAAGTCGACGTTGTTCGCGTCCAGCGCGGCCTTGTAGTCCTTCACCTTCTGCGGGAACTGGATCACGCCCGGCGTGGTCTCCGCGCTCGCCCAGAAGGCTTCGTCCCGCGCGGTCGAGATCCCGGCCTTGGCCATCAACGGCACCGCCTCGAGACCGGGGAACGCCGTACCGCTGAAGCCGAGGGCGGACGCGACGCCGATCCGGGTGTCGGTCGAGGTCGAGAAGTCGTACGGCGTGAGCACGGAGAAGTCCGTGCCTCCGTTGGTCACCGAGCCGTCGGCGGCCGTGGCCACCAGGTCGGCCTGGTACCAGCCTGGCGTACTGATCGAGAGCGGGAGCTGGCCGTTGAGCGAGCCGGCCGCGGCCGACCCCTTGGCGACCTCGGTGCCGGTCGCGTCGCGCACCGTCCAGCCGACGGTGGCGGCGTCGGTGCTGAAGCCGAGCTTGACCTGCTGGCCGACGGTGAACGCGTTGCCGACGGCGGTCGGGACGATCGTCAGGGCCGGTGCCACGGCGGCGGCCGGCGTGGTGGCGGGTAACTGCAGTACGGCGGCCAGCAGCAGGCCGGCGCCGATCACGCTGATTGCGCCTTGAGGGCGGCGTCGCATGGAGTTCTCCTCACAGCATCAAGTGACGAGGGGGTGCGAAAGCGCTTTCGCACACCACACCATGCTGGCCACACGACCCGCTGTCAACGGCTCGTTGCTGACTACGATGAGGGCATGGCCGATGAGCTGATCACCTTGTCCGACGTGGCTGCCGCCGCGGGGGTGTCGCTGTCGACCGCCTCGAAGGCGTTGAACGGCACCGACCGGATCTCCGCGGCCACCCGCGAACACGTCCGCGTCACCGCCGACCGGCTCGGCTTCCGGCACAACGCGCTGGCCCGCTCGTTCGCCCGCGGCCGCAGCCAGACGATCGGCGTGCTCACCTACCGCGCCTCGAACCCGTTCACCCGGGTCGTGCTCGCCACCGCGGCCACCGAGCTCGGCGCCCGCGAGCAGGCGATCCTGCTGTACGACGCCCGCCTCGGCGAGCACGACATCACCGAGAGCGTGCTGCAATTGCGCGCCCGCCGGATCGACGGCGTGATCGTGATCGGCACCGGGACGTCGTTCCCGGCGCCTTCGATCACCGATCGGTTCGACGTACCGGTGACCTACGCGTTCACCTTCACCGAGGACCCGGACGACGTCACCATCACCTCCGACGACGACCAGATCGGCCGGCTGGCGATGACCCATCTGCTGTCGACGGGCCGCCGCCGGATCGCCCACCTGACCGCCGAACCCAACGACGCTGCCGCAGTCAAACGAGCAGCCGGAGCCGGCGCGGTCCTGGCTGATGCCGGGCTCGACTGGGTGACCCCGGTGCGCTTCGGCCGCTGGCGGGAGAACTGGGGTGAGGAGGCCGTCCGCGAGGTGCTGGCCGACGCGCCCGACGTCGACGCGATCTTCTGCGGCAGCGACGCGATCGCTCGCGGAGCCGAGCGTGGCCTACGGATGGCCGGCCGGGACGTGCCCGGCGACGTGGCGCTGATCGGCGTCGACAACTGGGAGCAGCTGATGCACGACCAGCGGGTCTCCCGTCACCTCACCACGATCGACGTCGGCCTCGAGGAGATCGGCCGCCGAGTCGCCGCCCAACTCCTCGACCCAGACCCCAAGCCCGGCATCCAGTACGTCGCCCCTCACGTAGTCATCGCCGACACCGCCTAGCCCGCGTCGGCTGTGTGGACGGAGTGGCGGGGAGTGAAACCGAGGAGGTCGCGAGCGCGGCTGGTGTCGACCAGCGAGCCACGACCCGTCACCGGGTGGCGCAGCGGAACGGTGGGGGCGTACTCACGGAGCAGCTCAGCCGTGGGCCGATCCAGCAGGATGTCGTCGGCTGCCAGTCCGACGACGTGCGCTCCCGGCGCTGGCGATTCGAGCGCGGCGATGATCGCGCTCACCGCGTCCCGCTCGTCGAGGTAGGCCCAGCCTTCGCGAGCCATCACCGTCGGGTCCACCGCCACCTTGGCCGCGATCTCGAGCAACTTCTCCCGGTTCTTCACCAGCGGAAAGCGCAGCGCGATCACCTTCGTCCCCCACCGTCGCCACGCCATCCGCGCGCTCTGCTCGTCGACACTCTTCGACAACGAGTACGCGTCGGCGATGTCGGCACCGACCTCCTCGTCCAGCGGGTAGTACGCCGGCACCACCGGATGCACGTTCATCGGTACGCCGAACGCGTTGATACTGCTCGCGATCACCACCCGGTCGATCCCGCGCTGCCCGGCCTGGGCGAGCACGGTGAACGTCGCCGTCACGTTGTTGTCGAACACCTCCTCCGGCGTCCCCAGGCTCGGGTGCGGAATCGCCGCCAGATGCAGTACGGCGTCCACCTCGTCCATCGCGGCGGCGACGTCCGCCGGTGATCGTGCGTCCCCGATCAACGGGCGGTCCGCCGTACTGGATTGTTCGTAGCTCAGAGCCAGGCCGGTGACTTGGTAACCGGACGCACGGAGTCCGGTGACCGCCGCCCGGCCGATGGACCCGTCGGCTCCGGTGACCAGGACCCGCTTCACGCTTTGATTCCGCCGGACAGGCCGACCCCGCGCAGGAACGCCCGCTGGAAGACCAGGAACAACGCCACCGGGATCAGCAGGGCCAGGAACAGCCCCGCCAACTGGATGTTGAGCTCCGTCACCTTGGCGATCTTGGGCAACGCCACCGAGACCGGTTGCAGATCGGGATTCGTCAGCACCAGCAACGGCCACAGATAGTCCTTCCAGGACGAGATGATGCTCAGGAGTACGACGACGCCGAGGATCGGACGCGACAGCGGGAGCACGAGCGAGGTGAACACCCGCAGCGCACCGGCTCCGTCGATCCGGGCCGCCTCGAAGTACTCGCGTGGGATGCCGTCGAAGAAACGCTTCACGATCAGCACGTTGAACGCACTGGCCGCCGGTGGCAACCAGACCGCCCAGAACGTGTTGGTCAGGTTGGCGTGGACCACCGGAAGTTTCAGCACGGTCAGGTACAGCGGGACGAGCGAGACGATGTGCGGGACGAACAGCGTGACCAGGATCGCCGCCGACAACAGCGGTCCCCACCTCGGACGGAGCACACTCAGCACATAGCCGGCCGTCGTACAGACGATCAACGAAGTGAACGCCGTACCGGCCGCGATGATCGCGGTGTTGCCCAGGTAATAGCCGATGTGGCCCTGCTGCCAGGCGGTCGCGAGGTTCTGCCACTGGACCTCGCCGGACGGGAACAGCGCGAGTGGTTCCCGAATGCTGTCCTGGGTCGGCGAGATCGAGGCCTTGAGCAACCACAGCAGCGGGCCGAGGCCGGCCACCAGGAGGCCGATGAGGACCAGGACACGCGCGATCAGGAAGGGCACGCGGATCCTGGCCTGGTTGCGGTCCGCGTCCGACAGCGCACCGCGCTCGACGTCGCTCATCCGTCGCTCCAGCCGCGGGTCGCGAGATGGAAGCCGGCCGACAGTACGGCGAGCACCACGGCCAGCAAGACGCTCAACGCCGTCGCCGCGCCGTAGTCGCCGTTGACGAACGCGTAGTTGTAGATCAGCAACAGGATCGTCGTGGTCGCGCCCTGCGGCCCTCCCCCGGTGAACAGGAGAGGCTCGGTGAACAGCTGCATGGTCCCGATCACCTGCAGCAACAGCATCAGCAGCAGGACGCCCCGCAGGTGCGGCAACATCACGTGCCAGACCCGCCTGAGTACGCCGGCGCCGTCCAACTCGGCCGCCTCGTAGAGATCGGCTCGGACCGAGGTCAGCGCGGCCAGATAGATGATCACAGCGTTCCCGGCGCCGGCCCAGGTCGCCTCCAGCACGATCGACGGCATCGCAGATCCCGGACTGTCGAGCCACGGGAACGGGCCCAGTCCGACCACGCCGAAGATGCTGTTGAACAGCCCGCTCGACGACGGCTCGTAGAAGAACCGCCACAGCAGGATCGCCACCACCGGCGGCGTGATCACCGGCAGGTAGGCGAGCGTCGTGTAAGCCCAGTTCCGGCCGCGGAGCTCGGACAGGAACATCGCCAGCAGAATCGGCAGGGGGAAGCCGAACAGCAGGGCCAGCAGCGTGAACCACACCGTGTTCAGGGACGCCTGACCGACCGCGGGATCGGTCAGCACGTACCGGAAGTTCTCCAGACCGACCCAGCGGACCGGATCGATGAGGTTGGTCTGCTGCAGGCTCATCACCAGGCCGCGGACGATCGGACCCCAGGAGAAGAGCAGGAAGATCAGCAGCACCGGCAGGGCGAACACCACCGCCGGGATCCCGTTCCGCGCCCGCCGGAGCAGCACTCGGTTCACCCGCTCCCGGGCGGTGTCCCGGCGACCGGCCGGGACACCGGCTGCCCGGCTCGTGGTAGTTGCGGTGGGCAACTCAGCGCCCGAGCTTGGCGTTCACAGTGGCGGCGGCCTTCGTCAGCAGGGCCGGGATATCGGCCTTCTCGTTGCCGAGCACGGTCTGCACGACCGGGTCCAGCGCCGCGTAGACCTCCTGCGCCTTGACCGGCGGCTCGGGAACGATCTTCTGGTCGGTCGCCACCTTCGTGTACGGCACGAAGTTCGCCAGCGGCACGTTGACGTAGGGCTTGATCCAGGACTGGTACGTCGAGTACTGATCCGCGCTGACCACCGGAAGTCCGGGAACACCCACTGGCAGCTTCGACGCGACGCCGGCCTTGGCAGCGGTGACCGCCGCGTCCTGGTCGACGTACTTGTTCAGGTAGTTGAACGTGATCCACTTGACCGCGGCGGCGCGCTCGGCGTCCGTCGTACTCGGGCTGACGATCTGGACGCTGCCGCCGCTGAGGGTGCCGTGGTCGCCGCCCTGCTGGGGCAGCGGGCCGATGCCGAACGCGGACGCCTTGAGCCCGTTGGTGGTAACCAGGGTGCGGTACGCGTCCGGCGCGGACATGTACATGCCGATCTTGCCGGCCGCGAACGCCTGCGAGATGCCGTTGATGTCGTAGAGCACGGTCTTGCCCATCGACTGGTCGACCCACTTCATGTCGTGCAGCGCCTGCAGGGCGGCCCTGGACGGCGCGTCGTCGAACGTCGCCTGGGTGCCATCCGCGTTCTCGATCGTGCCGCCGTACGAGTACGTCTGGGTGGTGAACATCCAGCCGCCGGTATTGCTCGTGGTCATCTGCGCGTAGCCGGCCGCCCCGGTCGCGGTCGCGATCTTCTTCGCGGCGGCCCGGACCTCGTCCCAGGTCGCCGGCGGCTTGTCCGGGTCGAGCCCGGCCTTGGTGAACAGGTCCCGGTTGTAGATCAGCCCGACCGAGTACGCCGCGGTTGGGACGGCGTACACGTTGCCGGCCTGGTCCTGGCCGATCTTCAGCACGGTCGGGTTCAGCTCGTCCAGCAGGCCGTCGTCCTTAAGGGCCTTGGTGAGGTCCGCGGCCTGCTTGCGGGCGATCATGCCCTGCGGCTCGGTGAACGGCACGTTCAGTACGTCGGGCAACTGCCCGCCGGCCGCCTGCGCCTGGAAGGTGGTCGGGTCCCAGATCGTCTCGACCGGATCGAGCTTGATGTCCGGATTCGCCTTCTCGAACGCGGCAACCCGCTGGTCGTACTGCGCTCGGTTCTGCGGATCGGAGCTACTCGGCCGGTCACCGACCGTGATCGTCAGCTGTCCGGAGGCGCCGGTTTCGCCGGACGAGGACGGGCTGCTCGAGCAGGCCACCAGTCCTGCCAGCAGGGTCAGGGACGTCGACAGCGCTGCGATGGAACGGATTGCGGGTCGGTTCATCGGAACTCCTCAGCAGGGATGGCGGCGTGCGAGCCGGCCGTTCCGCAGAGTAGCGCAAGCGCTTTCGCAAATGCTAGACCTCGGCTCTACGACTGCTCTGTCCGCGGCAGCGCAGTACGCCGGTGCGAGCACCGGCGTACTGGTTGCGACTGGGGACGGGCGGGCGCTCTACACCGCGCTGGGGTGGACCCTTGAGTCCCCGATGACTGCTGCGGTCAGGCGTCGAGGATTACGGAGCGGGAGAGGCTGCGGGGCTGGTCGGGGTTGAGGCCGAGGGCCAGCGACTTGGCTACCGCGACGCGCTGGGCGATGACGAGGGACGCCATCGGGTCGAGGTCGGCGTGGTGGACGATGGTCGCGCCGGTGGCCTTGACGTCGTCCAGCAGGCCCGCCGGCGGCTCGCCGAAGATCCAGACGCCGCGGCCGGGCTGCGCGATCGCGATCGGACCGTGCCGGTAGTCCATCGCCGGGTACGCCTCGGTCCACGCCGACGCGGCCTCACGCTGCTTGAGTCCGGCCTCGTGCGCCAGGCCAACGGTCCACCGGGTGCCGAGGTACGTGACCTGCTCGAGCTTGGCCAGGTCGTCCACGTCGACGGTCAGTGCGGTCTGAGCGTCCGCAGCGGCCTTCGACAGGTCCTCACCGAGCGACGCGCGCAGCAGCGCCAGCGTGGTCGTCGCGAACCGGGTCTGCACCACGGACTGCTCGTCGGCGAAGTCGAGCATGATCGTCCGGTCGGCCAACTCGACGATCGGCGAGCCCGGCGTCGCGGTGATCGCCACGGTCGGTACGTCGGTCGCGCGGATCAGGTCGAGCACCTCGGTCGTCGTACCGGAGCGGCTGATCACCACCACGACGTCGTACGAACGGCCCGCCGGGAACTCGGATCCGGCGAACGCGTCGGTCTCGCCCTGGCCGAGGTCCTCGCGCAGCGCGGCGTACGCCATCGCCATGAACCACGAGGTGCCGCAACCGACCGCGGCGACCCGCTGACCGGCTTGCGGAAGTGCCCTGAACTCTGCACTGTCGGATTGCGCGAAACCGTCCGAGACCTGCCGCCAAAGGTCCGGCTGAGTGGCGATCTCAGTGCTCACAAATGGCTGCTGCGTCATGTCGTCTCCGCACTTCTCATGGTCGAAACTGCTCGAACGTGATCGAATGGTGCCAACCAGCCGCCACCGGGCTGACCGATTGTGTGAAGGAGGAGCCCCGGGTGAAGCGTTATGAACGCCTCAACACCTTGCTCGAGTCGCTCGCCGAAAAGGGCGCCATCGACGTCGACGAGCTCGCCGAGCAGTTGCATGTGTCCGCGGCCACGATCAGGCGTGACCTGGACCATCTCGGCAAGCAGCAGCTCCTCACCCGGACCCGCGGCGGCGCGGTCGCCAACGCGGTGTCGTACGACCTGCCGCTGCGCTACAAGACTGCGCGTTTCGCGTCCGAGAAGCAGCGAATCGCGCAAGCGGCGGCCACGCTGGTCCGTCGCGGCATGGTGATCGGGATGAACGGCGGGACCACGATCTCCGAGGTGGCGCGGACGCTGGCGACCCGGCCGGAGCTGTCCGCGGAGCACGGTGAGCCGGCGTTCACGCTCGTCACGAACGCGCTGAACATCGCCAACGAGCTGATCGTCCGGCCGCACGTGAAGATGGTGCTGACCGGCGGCGTCGCGCGGCCGCAGTCCTACGAGATGATCGGCCCGCTGTCGCACCGGATCCTGTCCGACCTTTCGCTGGACATCGCCTTCATCGGCGTCGACGGGATCGACGAGACCGGCGCCACCGCTCATCACGAGGGCGAGGCGAACATCAACCAGCTGATCGTCAGCCGGGCCGCGAAGGTGGTCGTGGTGGCCGACTCCTCCAAGCTCGGGCAGCGGGCCTTCGCCCGGATCTGCGAGCTGAGCGAGATCGACACGCTCGTCACCGACGCCCAGGCCGACGACTCGCAACTCGGCGTCTTCAAAGAAGCCGGCATCGACGTCATCCGCGCCTGATCCCACTCCCCACACCTCCCTCAACAGGTGAGTCACGTCTCCAAGAGACGATCATATCTGATCACCGCAAGGTTGTTATGAGCAAGAGTGCGCAACCTCCGCGCGTGCATCACGGAAAGCGGACCTCCAGCCGCTAGGCTTCGGTTCAGCATGGGTACCGCAGCCGCACACCGTTCCGCCGACCACTCTGCCGATCACTGGGAGGACGCCATCGCCACCGGCATCGACCCGACGTCCTGGGCGTACGCCGAGGACTACACCGGTGAGGACGAGGTCGTCACCGGTGCGCGGGCGAGCGCCGCGGACAGCGGTGTCGCCCCGATCGGCCCCGGCGCGGCTGCCGCGCTGAGCCTGCTCGCCGCCGGCGTGGGTGCGAAGGCGGTCGTCGAGATCGGCACCGGGACCGGCGTCTCCGGGCTCGCGCTGCTTCGCGGCATGCGCGCCGACGGCACGCTCACCACGGTCGACATCGACGCGGAGAACCAGCGGCTCGCGCGCAAGACGTTCCTGGACGCCGGCGTCGCGTCGAACCGGTTCCGCCTGATCGCCGGCGCCGGGCTGGACGTGGTCACCCGGCTCACCGACGGTCACTACGACCTGGTCTTCTGCGACGCGGACCGCCGCGAGAACACGGCGTACCTGCACGAAGCACTCCGCCTGCTCCGCCCCGGCGGCATCGTCGCCTTCGCCGGCATCCTCACCGCCGGCCGAGTAGCCGACCCCGCCCGCCGCGACCCCGACACCATGGCCCTCCGAGACCTCATCCGCGCCGTCCGAGACGACGACAACCTGGTCTCAGCCCTCCTCCCCACCTCCGACGGCCTCCTCACCGCCGCCAAACGCCTGAAGTAGCAGCTAGCTGGTCAGGCGGGTTAGTTCGGTGGTTACTTCGTGCCAGGGCTCGGTTTGGGGGTCTATCAGTTCGTAGTGGCCGCTGTGGGGGATGCGGTGGAAGTGGGCGGTGGGGTGCGCGGTGAAGTAGGACTCGGTGATGGTGATGGGGACGACTGTGTCGCTGGTGCCGTGGATGAGGGTGACCGGGGCTATGGAGGCGGGGAGGTGGGCCGGGTCCAGGTCGTTGCGGACGCCGCCGCCGATGAAGTCCTGTACGGCGCCCTCGCCGATGTGCTCGCGGTCAGCCTTGAGGAGGTCGGCTACGGGGGCCAGGGCGACCACACCGCGGAGCCGGACCGGGTTGAGCGTCGACGCGGCCCACAGTACGAGTTGGCCGCCGGCGGAGTGTCCCATCAGCACGTAGCCCGCGTGCACGTCCACCAGGTCGGGTAGCGCCTCCAGCGCCGTACGGATATCGCTGGTCGTCACGTCCGGGTTGCCGGGCTCGCGGCGGTACTCCAGGGACACGACCGGCCAACCGAGGTCGGACAGCGCTGCGCCGAGCGAACGGGCGTGCACCCGGTCGTACTGCGGCCGCCAGAACCCGCCGTGCACGAACACCACCAGCGGCCGGTACTCCTTCGCGTGCCAGTAGTCGATCACCTGGTCCACGTGGTCGCCGTACCGCAACTCCTCGTCCGGCTCGGGCGCCTTACGCGACAGTACTGATCGGTCCTCACTCATTCCGACCTCCCGAGGTAGCTCAGGGCGTTCAGAGTCAGCAGTTTGTGCTGCTGCTCCGCGGTCAGGAAGCCGGCCTTCCGTACCACCTGCCCGACCGGCCGCTCGCCCAGTGGATAGGGATAGTCACTGCCGACCAGAACGCGGTCTTCCCCCAAGGTATCGACAAGTAGCCGCAAAGGCGCTGATTCGAACACGACCGTGTCGACCAGGATCCGGTCCAGGTACGCCGACGGTGGGTGCTCGGAGCAACCACGGACGATGTCCCCGCGCCGGTGCCACGCGTTCTCCAGCCGCCCGAGCCAGAACGCGAAACTCCCGCCTCCGTGGGCGAAACAGATCCTCAAGGCAGGCGGCAACCGGTCGAACGCCCCGCCCAGGATCATCGCCACCAGCGACAGATGCGTCTCGGCCGGCATCCCGGTCAGCCAGCGCGCCATCCAGCGATCCAGCCGCGGCCCGCCCGGCATGTCCCACGGATGCACCAGCACCGGCGTACCGGTCTCCGCGCAATGGTTGAGGAAGGCAACGATCCCGGCGTCGTCGAGGTCCTTGTCGCCGACGTGGTTGCCGATCTCGACGCCGACATGTCCGGCCGCCCGGCAGCGGTCCAGTTCGGCACAGGCCAGGTCCGGATCCTGCAACGGCACCTGGCAGAACGGCACGAACCGGTCGTCACCGGCCAGCGTCTCCAGGGTGAGGTCGTTGAAGATCTCGGCCAGCTTGACGGCCTGCGCGGCCGGACGTTCGTACCCGAAGAACACCGGGGTCGGCGACACCACCTGGAGATCGATGCCATCGGCATCCATATCGGCACGCCGTACGGCGGGATCCCAGGCCTGCGGTCCGACCGGGCGGAACTCGGTCTCGCCGATCATGATCATCGCGGCTCGTTCGGAGTCGATCCGCAGCCACGGCCAGCCGTCGCCGCCGCACGCCGCCGAGAGGTCGGGCCATCCGTGCGGGACCAGATGCGTGTGGACGTCTACGGTCATTTACCCGGGTGCAGCGTGCCGCACTCGGGGCAGGTGCGTGCGTCTTCGCTCTCGTAGAAGGCTTTGAACACGGGCGGCAGGTCCGCGACGATATCGGTCACCTGCAGCTCGACCTCGTGCACGATCGCGTTGCAGTTGGCGCAGTACCAGCGGAACTTCTCCAGTACGCCGGGCTCCCGGACTCGCTCGATCACCAGGCCGATCGAGTTCGGGCCGCGCTGTGGCGAGTGCGGCATGTTCCGCGGCAGCACCCACATCTCGCCGGCGTTCACCGCGACGGTCGCCGGGCCGTCGTCGGTCATGACGTTGACCTTGAGCTCGCCGGAGATCTGGTAGAAGAACTCCTCGTACGGGTCGACGTGGAAGTCGGTGCGCTGGTTCGGGCCGCCGACCACCATCGTGATGAAGTCGTCCCCGGTCGGGAACATCTGCTTGTTGCCGACGGGCGGCTTCAGCAGGTGCTTGTTCTCCTCGACCCATTGCGGAAAGTTCGTCGACTCCAAGTTCGCCATACCTATTCCTCCTTCGAATGTCGCGGGATCGCCGCAACAGCCTGGATCTCGATCAGCAGCTGGGGATGCGGCAGCTGATGTACTGCGACGGTCGTGCGCGAAGGCCCTGACTCGTCGAAAAACTCACCATAGATCTCGTTGTACCCACCGAAGTCGTTCATCGACACCAGGTACGTCGTCACGCTGACGAGATCCTCCAGCCCGGCCCCGACCGCCCCGAGCACGTCCCGGATGTTCTCCAGCACCGCCCGCGTCTGCACCCGGATGTCCAGCTCGACGGTGCCCATCGCGTCCACCGAGGCACCCGCGATCGAGTTGTCCGGCCGCCGGCTCGACGTCCCCGAAACGAACGCGAACCCACCCGCCACCTTCACATGCGGAAACCGCCCCCGCGGCGTCGCCTTCCCCGGTACGACGGTCATGAAAGCTCCACGCAGACGTTGGTGATCTCGGTGTAGAAGTCCAAGGAATGGCGGCCGCCTTCGCGCCCGATGCCCGACAGCTTCACGCCCCCGAAGGGCGTGCGGAGGTCGCGGAGGAACCAGGTGTTGATCCAGCACAACCCCACGTCGAGCGCTGCACCGGCGCGATGGGCCCTGCCGACGTCGCGGGTCCAGACAGTTGCCGCCAGCCCGTAGTCGGAGGAGTTGGCGAGCGCGTAGGCCTCTTCCTCGGTGTCGAAGGGCGCGATATGGCAGATCGGGCCGAAGATCTCCTCGCGGTTCGTCCGGGCGTCCGCCCCAAGCCCGGTGACGACAGTTGGTTGCACGTAGCAACCGCCGTCGCGGGCGTCGCCGAACGTCGGTACGCCGCCGCCGGCCAGCACCTCGGCGCCCTCAGCTCGCGCGAGATCGTAGTACGACAGCACCTTGTCGCGGTGCTGTTTCGAGATCAGCGGCATGTTCATCGTGGCCTCGTCGGCGGGCCAGCCGTACGTCAGCTCATTGGCGCGCACGGCGAGGCGCTCAGTGAACTCGTCGTACACGGATCGCTGTACATACAGGCGTTCCGTGCACAGGCAGACCTGCCCGCCGTTCGTGAAGACCGACCGCACCGATCCCTCGACCGCGTCGTCCAACGAGGAGTCGGCGAAGATCAGGCCCGCGTTCTTCCCGCCGAGTTCGAAGGACACCGCCTTGACCCGGTCCGCCGCCACCTTCGCGATCGACGTACCGGTCGCGGACTCCCCGGTGAACGTGATCGCATCCACGCCCGGGTGCCGCGTGAGGTACTCCCCCGCCGACGACGGCCCGAACCCGTGCACCAGGTTGAAGACACCATCAGGTACGCCGGCCTCCGCGATCACCTCGGCGAGTACGGTCGCCGACGACGGCGTCTCCTCGGACGGTTTCACCACCACCGCGTTGCCACAGGCAAGCGCCGGTGCAACCTTCCACGTGAGTAGGAGCAACGGAAGATTCCACGGTACGACGATCGCCACCACCCCGACCGGCTTCCGTACGGCGTAGTTCACCGCCCGCCGCCCGTCCGGGAGCACGGTCGTGTACGACTCGGTCGGAACCGTCGTCGCGAAATCCGCGAACGCACGGAAGTTCGCGGCACCGCGCGGGATATCCAGCGTGCGCGCCTGGCTGATCGACTTCCCGGTGTCGCCGACCTCCGCTGCCACGAGATCCTCGAACCGCCGCTCCAGCCCGTCCGCGACCCGCCGCAGTACGACGGCCCGCTCCTGCTCACTCATCCGCCCCCACGGACCGTTCAAAGCCTGCCGAGCAGCACCAACCGCGGCGTCCACAGTCGACTCGTCGGCCTCGCAGACATCGAAGATCTGCTGCCCGGTCACCGGCGAGACCTTCGCGAAGCGCGAGGCGCTCTCCACGAACGATCCCCCGACGAAGTGCCGCAACAACCCCACAGAACTGGGTTGTCCGGTCAGCAGCTCAGGCGACCACAGGCTCACCGTCGTCGCCTCCGAACAAGTCCGAGCAGGACCCCGGCCGACGCGACCGCCGCCGCACCGAGCAACTGGTGCTGGCGGTGCACTCGGCGTTGGACTTCGGCGTACGGCGTGGTGGAGAACGACACGAGCTCGTAGCGGGAGACGTACGTGCCGGGGAGGAGCCGTTCCAGCAGATGCTCGACGCGTTTCTGGAGGCGGAAGACAGGTGAGGCGACCTTGTCGCGCATCTCGACGAAGTTCGCCAGGGCCATCTCCGCGATCGCCTCGGTGTTCTCGCGCCGCCGGGTCTCGAACAACGGCAACGCCCGCGCCCACGAGCCGCCCGTGTCGGCCAGGCAGCGGTCCAGTTCGACCACGTCCTCGAAGGCGCAGTTCGCGCCCTGCCCGTAGAACGGCACGATCGCGTGCGCCGCGTCGCCGAGCAACGCCGTACGTCCGTGGGCCTGCCACGGCAGCGTGTGCACGGTCCCGAGGACGCCGACCGGGTTGTTCAGGTAGTCGTCGACCAGATCCGGTGCCAACGGCAACAGATCGGGATAGTTCACCCGGAAGTGCTCCTCGATGGCGGTCGTCGTCGTGAGCGCGTCGAACGATCCGGCCGGCCAGAACAGCGTGCAGGTGAACGAGCGGTCCGGGTTCGGCAGGGCGATCATCATCGACGTACCGCGCGGCCAGATGTGCAGCGCGCCGGGATCCAGCGCGAACTCACCAAGCGCCGCGGGGATCGACAGCTCCTTGTACCCGTAGTCGAGGAAGTCGACGTCCTCCGCGACGATGCCCTCGGCAAGCAGTTGCTCGCGGACCGCGGATCCGGCGCCGTCAGCCCCCAGCACTACATCCGCCGCGACCGACACCTTCCCGGAGGGCGTCGCGAACACCATCTGCCCGGCGGCCGAATCCAGCTCCACCAACCGATGCTCGAACTCCACCGACACACCAGGCGCAGCCGAGGCCGCCGACAGCAACGCGTTGTTCAGTACACCCCGGCTGATCGAGTTGATCGCCCGGTCGCCGGACGCCGAGTACGCCTGGAAGTCCAGCGGCCCGGACACCGGATGGATCATCCGGCCCTTCATCGGCAGCGCGTCCGCCATCACCTCGTCGACCAGGTCGATCCGCCGCAACGCGTCCAGCCCGCGTTCGGAGATCGCCAGGTTGATCGACCGGCCGCGTTCCACCTGCGCGACCCGAGGATCCGGACGCCGCTCGTACAGCGTCACGGTCAGGCCGCGGCGTGCGAGGAAACACGCGAGCAGCGAACCGGTCAGTCCGGCGCCGACGATCGCGACCTTCATGCCGTCACCTCGGCCAACGCCGTCCCGGCCCGCCAGCAGTCGTGGTACGTCGAGTACAACGGCACCGGCGCGAACCGCAGTACGTCGGGCTCCCGCGAGTCCGCAATCACGCCGTACTCGAACCGCAACCGCCGCGACAGCTCGCCGGCCCCGGGCACCCGCACCGACAACTGGGCACCACGTCGCGCCGGATCAGTCGGTGTGATGACCTCGAAACCGTCCAGCAGGTTCGACAGGTACGCCGTCAACCGCACGCTCCGCTCCCGTAGTACCTCGATGCCGACCTTGTCGAAGATCTCCAGCGACGTCCGCACCGGGCTCATCGAGAAGATCGGCGGGTTCGACACCTGCCACGCGTCCGCGGTCGCCGGCGGCCGGGACTCCGGCGTCATCTCGAACCGCGTCTTCGCGTCGGTGCTCCACCAGCCCTCGAACCGCGGCAGGTCCGCGCCGAGATGCCGCTCGTGCACGAACGCACCGGCGATCGCCCCCGGACCTGAGTTCAAGTACTTGTACGAGCACCAGGCCGCGAAGTCCACGTCCCAGTCGTGCAACGCGAGCGGCACGTTCCCGGCCGCGTGCGCGAGGTCCCACCCGACGATCGCCCCGGCCGCGTGACCGGCCTTCGTGATCGTGGGGATATCCATCAGCTCACCGGTCAGATAGTTCACGCCGCCCAGGAGTACGAGCGCCACGTCGCCACCGAGCTGCTCGACGACATCCGCCGTACGCAGACTGTTCTCCCCCGGTCGTGGACGCAACCGGATCACCGCATCCTCCGCGTCGTACCCGTGGAACTCGACCTGCGACCGTACGGCGTAACTGTCCGAGGGGAACGCCGAGTCCTCGATGACGATCCGGTGCCGGGACCGCGTCGGCCGGTAGAACGACACCATCAACAGGTGCAGGTTGACGGTGAGCGTGTTCATCACGACCGTCTCGCTCGGCAACGCGCCGACGAGCCGTGACGCGGGACCGGTCAGCAGCTCGTGGTACGGCAACCACGGCCGGGCCGCGTCCAGATGTCCTTCGACCCCGAGCGCCGCCCACGAGTCCAGGTCCTCGAGCAGCTCGGACCGGGTCGCCTTCGGACGCAGGCCGAGCGAGTTCCCGGCGAAGTACGCGACCTCCGGGTAGTCGCCACCCTGCGCGGGCGGTACGTCGAACAGCTCCCGGTGCCCCGGGTCCGCGGCATCGAGTTCCAGTGCCTCCGTCTCGGAAAGGGTCACGCCTCGGCAACCTCGTCGGCGGCACCCTTGGGCGCCTCGATCACCTGCCCCTTGCCGAGCACTGTCACGCCGCCCTTGGACACCGTGAACCCGCGTTCCCGGTCGTAGTCCTGGTCGACGCCGATCTCGGTGCCGTCCGGGATCACGATGTTCTTGTCCAGGATCACGTTCTTCAGCACGACGTCCTTGCCGATCTTGCAGTTGTCCATGATCACCGAGTACTGGATGTCGGCGCCGGCGCTGACGATCACGTTCGACCCGATCACCGAGTGGTCCACATGCGCGCCGGACACGATCGAGCCCTGGCAGACGATCGACTCGCCGACCGTCGCGTCGTCGGTGAACTTCGCCCCCGGCAGCTGCGGGTGCGAGGTGAAGATCGGCCAGTCGTTGTTGTACAGGTTGAACACCGGCTGGATCGACACCAGGTCCATGTGCGCCTCGTGGTACGAGTCCAGCGACCCGACGTCCCGCCAGTACGAGTGGTCCCGGTCGAGCGCACCCGGTACGTCGTTGTCCTTGAAGTCGTACACGCCCGCCTTGCCCTCGGCAACGAGCATCGGGACGATGTCGCCGCCCATGTCGTGCCGCGACGCCGGGTTGGCGGCGTCCTTGCGCAGCGCCTCGACCAGGACGTCCCGGCTGAACACGTAGTTGCCCATCGACGCGAACGTCTCGTCCGGCGAGTCCGGCAGTCCCGGCGGGTCGGCCGGCTTCTCCAGGAACTCCTCGATCGCGTGCCCGTCCGCGGCGGTCTTGATCACGCCGAACTCGGTCGCCTCGGCCCGCGGCACCCGGATACCGGCCACGGTCACGCCGTTCCCGCGCTCGATGTGCGCGGCGACCATCTGCGACGCGTCCATCCGGTACACGTGGTCGGCGCCGAAGACCACGATGTACTCCGGGTCGGCGTCCTTGATCAGGTTCATCGACTGGTAGATCGCGTCCGCGCTGCCCTGGTACCACTGCGGGCCGAGCCGCTGCTGGGCCGGGACGCAGGTCACGTAGTTGCCGAGCAGGGTGGACATCCGCCAGGTCAGCGTGACGTGCCGGTCCAGCGAATGCGATTTGTACTGCGTCAGCACGCAAAGATTTCGATAACCCGCATTGACCAAATTCGACAGCACGAAATCGATGAGGCGATAACTGCCGCCGAACGGCACGGCCGGTTTGGCCCGGTCCGCCGTCAGCGGCATCAACCGCTTCCCCTCACCACCGGCCAGCACGATTCCGAGAACTCTGGGCGCCTTTGCCATGTCCGCACCTTAGCTCCGACGACCCGCGGACATAAGCGTTTGCGCGCGTCGCAACACTGGAAGGGTGCCGATCCTCGTCGTACCGACCACTGCCGTTCACCGATCGTTTCTCGCGGCCTGGGACGAGCTCGGTCCGGATCATGAACGGTGGATGGGTGCGCGGTCGATCGCCGGCGCCGAGGAGGAGTGGACCCGCGCCCAGGCGGCGGACCCCGCCGAGTTCGCCCGGCTGGTCGACGCGATCAGGACGGAGGCCGAGGAGGAGACCGAACTGGCGGCCGGCCTCGTGCACCAGACCGTGCTGTGGTTCGTGGACGGCGTCGAGTTCCTCGGCCGGCTCTCGATCCGCCACGACCTGACCCCGGCGCTCACCGAGGTCGGCGGGCACATCGGGTACTGCGTCCGCCCGTCGGCCCGTCGGCACGGGTACGCGACCCAGATGCTCACCCAGTCCCTCCCGATCGCCGGCGCTCTCGGCATCGAGCCGGCCCTGGTCACCTGCGACCTGGACAATGCCGGATCGCGCAAGGTGATCGAGTCAGCTGGTGGCGAACTGGAAGACGAACGACACGGAAAGCTGCGCTTCTGGGTGCCGACACACGTCGTTTGATGACCTATCGTCGGGCGGTATGAAGGTCGCCATCCTGACGCGTGAGTTTCCTCCGGACGTGTACGGCGGGGCCGGGGTGCACGTGGACTTCCTGGTCCGCGAACTGCGCCGGCTGATCGACGTCGACGTCCATTGCATGGGCGAGCCCCGGAAAGGTGCGACCGCGCATTCCGAGGACGACCCGCGGATCCCGACCGCGAACGCGGCGCTGCGCATCCTGTCCACCGACCTGACCATGACCGCGGCGGTCGGCGAGGCGGACCTGGTGCACTCCCACACCTGGTACGCGAACATGGCGGGGCACTGGGCCAAGCTGCTGTACGACGTACCGCATGTGGTGACCGCGCACTCGCTGGAGCCGCGGCGCCCGTGGAAGGCCGAGCAACTCGGTGGCGGGTACCGGCTGTCCAGCTGGGCCGAGCGGACCTCGTACGAGGCGGCCGATGCGGTCGTCGCGGTGAGCCGCGGAATGCGGACCGACGTACTGGAGTGCTATCCGTCGATCGACCCGGCCAAGGTGCACGTGATCTCGAACGGGATCGACGCGGACTTCTACCGGCCGGATCCGTCGACGCACGTGCTCGAGCGGCTCGGCGTCGACCTGAACCGTCCGTACGTGACGTTCGTCGGCCGGATCACCCGGCAGAAGGGCGTGCCGCACCTGCTCCGCGCGGGGCTGCGTCTGAACCCGTCGGTGCAGCTCGTGCTGCTGGCCGGCGCGGCCGACACGGTCGAGCTGAAGGCGGAGACCGACGCGCTGATCGACGACCTGAAGCTGGCCCGCGACGGCGTGTTCGTGGTCTCCGAGATGCTGCCGCGGGAGGAGGTCCGGCAGGTGCTGACGCACGCGCTGGCGTTCTGCTGCCCGTCGATCTACGAGCCGCTCGGCATCGTCAACCTGGAGGCGATGGCGTGTGAGACCGCGGTCGTGGCGAGCGCGGTCGGCGGCATTCCGGAGGTCGTCGACGACGGCGTGACCGGCATCCTGGTCCCGTACGACGAGAACGACCCGGACACCTTCGAACGCGGTCTCGCGGACGGGATCAACGCACTGGTCGACGATCCTTCTCGAGCTGACGCGATGGGTAAGGCCGGGCGGGAACGCGCGGTGTCCGAGTTCGGCTGGGATGCTGTCGCGCAGCGCACCGTCGAGCTGTACAACAGCCTGCTTGGGTAGGGAAAACTCCACCCTGGGTTCGGGGCATCGCACCATTCTGCGCGCGCGTCGGCGGCGGTTGGGTTGAGGTATGACTTCTCGCCTGACCAAAACCGTCGCCGCCACCCTCGCGACCGCTGCCCTACTCACGTTCCCGTTGTCCGCGTTCGGCGCGGTCCACCAGCCGACACTCTCCGAGGCCGCCGTCTCCAGCGTGCATGCGCCGCGTGGCGCGCTGGTCTCGGCCACGCCGATCGCGCAGCTGACGGCGGCTCAACTGGACGCGGCAGCCGTCGACTTCCCGGGCACACCACGGGCGGCGTACGGCGTCACGGCGTACCGCTTGATCTACCGGACGGTCGACACACACGGGCGGCCGACGACGGCGAGCGGGATCGTCGTGCTGCCGGACGGGCGCCGGGGCGCGCTGACCGTCGCGGAGTACCTGCACGGGACGAACGCGACCAAGGCGTGGGCCGCATCGGTCGACGACACGTCGACGGATCGGCTGATCCCCGCACTGTTCGCAGGTCAGGGGCTGGTCGGCGTGGCACCGGACTACCTCGGCCTGGGACTCGGGCCGGGCCGGCATCCCTACATCGACACGAAGACCGAGACCTCGGCGTCGGCCGATCTGCTGCTCGCGGCACGGACCCTCGCCGCCAAGCACGGAGTCGCGCTGAAGCGGGACGTGCTGGTGACCGGGTTCTCGCAGGGCGGGCGTGCATCGCTGGCGCTCGGACGCGCGCTCAGCCGCGGCGAGGTCGGGCCGTTCCGGCTCGGCGAGATCCGGGCCGTCGCGGGGCCGTACGACCTGGTCGGCGAGGAGCTCCCGGCAGTGTTCGACGGGCGCGTCCTCCCGCAGACCGCGACCTTCTACCTCGGGTACTTCGTGACCGCGTGGAACCGGACCGTCGGCCTGTACGACGACCCGCGCGAGGCGTTCCAAGCGCCGTACGCGTCGACCATCGAGGGCCTGTTCGACGGCTCGCACACCTTCGAGGAGATCGTGGCCGGGCTACCGGACTCGCCGGAGAAGCTGTTCACGCCGGAGTTCGCCGCGAAGCTCGAGCATCCGAGCGGACGATTCCTCCGGGCCCTCCAGGCAGCCGATCAGATCTGCCGAGACTGGACGCCGCGCGTGCCGGTCCACCTCTACAACGGGACGAAGGACACCGACGTGGTCGCCTCCAACGCCGACTCGTGCGCGGCCTCCCTGCACAAGCGCGGCGCGGACGTGACGGTGCATTCGATGGGCGCCGTCGACCATTTCGGTACGGCGTTCGCGGCGTACCCGGAAATCATTCGGGCCTACGCCCGCTGGGCCTGACGCTCCGCTCGGACACCTCGCTCGACGCAGCCTGTGTCCTGTCAGTCCCAGGAACAGCGAGGCACTCCCTGTTCCGCGCGCGCCGACGAACAGTGGAGACATGACGAAATCAACCATCACCCTCGCCGAGGACCTGACCATCACCCGGATGGGGTACGGCGCGATGCAACTCGCCGGCCCAGGCGTCTTCGGCCCGCCCAAGGACCGCGACCAGGCGATCGCCGTACTGCGGGAGGCCGTCGCACTCGGCGTCACCCACATCGACACCAGCGACTTCTACGGGCCGACCGTGGTCAACGAAATCATCAAGGAGGCGCTGCACCCGTACCCGGAGGACCTGGTCCTGGTCACCAAGGTCGGCGCCCGGCGCGGCGACGACGCCAGCTGGATCCCGGACCTCGCACCGGACGCGCTGCGCGCCCAGGTCCACGACAACCTCGAGCACCTCGGCCTCGACGTCCTCGACGTGGTCAACCTCCGCAGCATGGCGCACGAAGGCCACAGCGAGGAGTCGATCGCGGAGTCGTTCACCACGCTGGTCGAGCTCCAGCAGCAGGGCCTCATCAAGCACCTCGGCCTGAGCAGCGTGACGATCCCGCAGATCCGTGAGGCGCAGGCGATCGCGCCGATCGTGACCATCCAGAACCTGTACAACCTGGTGAACCGCGATGACGACGACGTGGTCGAGTACGCCGCAGAGCACAACATCGCGTTCGCGTCGTTCTTCCCGCTCGGCGGATTCACCCCGCTGCAGTCCGAGACGCTGGCGAAGGTCGCGGCCCGTCTGGACGCCACCCCGCAGCAGGTCGCCCTCGCGTGGCTCCTTCAGCGGTCCGCGACCAGCGTCGTCATCCCCGGTACGTCGTCAGTCGCCCATCTGCGCGAGAACGTCGCCGCCCGCGACCTCGTCCTCCCCGCCGACGCCGTCACCGAACTCGACGCGATCGGCGCCTGACGCCCCCTTTCCGGAACATTTCTTCCGCCTGGCGCCACAAATGTTCCGGAAAGCTAGTGGAGTTCGCGCTGGAGCATCTGGATGAGGGCGTCGACGTCGGCCTCGACCATGGGTTCGCCGGTCATGCCCATCCGGTGCAGCAGCGTGCCGATGACGACGTCGATGAAGAACAGGACGCGCTGCTCGGACAGACCGAGCGACTCGGTGAGCACCTGCCGGTACGGGTCCTGGAGCTGCGTGGACAGGATCTCGCGCAGACCAGGATCACCGATCGCGTCGGTGAACACCCCGGCGAACGCCGCCGCGACCCCAGGCTCCGCGATCCGCCGCGCGCCGAAGCGGACCGCGGCGGCCATATCCTCCTCGAGGGCGTGGCCGACCAGTGGCAGCGGGCCGAAGGCGTCCACCAGGCAGGCGGTGACGAGCGCACCTTTGGACGGCCAGCGCCGGTAGATCGTGGTCTTCGCGATCCCGGCCGCCGCGGCGATCCGGTCGACCGTGGCCCGGGTGTACCCGAGCTCGTGCACCGTCCGCAGCGTCGCCGCGAACACCTCCGCGTCGACGCTGGAACGGGGCCGGCCGGGCGGTCGCGTCGTGGAAGCCATCGGCACAGCATAGCGAGTTATGCTACCGTCGGTATCGATACTAGTCGTAGCGAAACCAGCAACGTCAGGACGATGCCCGATGCTCAAGACCGCCGCCACCACCACGCACCAGCCTCCGCTCGGCATCCGGCTGGTGTACTCCCTGCGTAAGGAACCCGACTACCTGACGATGTCGCCTGCGGACCTCGTGAAGTTCGGCGAGACCCAGAGCCGCATCGTCAACTCCCGCCTCGCCCGCCTCATCACCGGCCGCCCGCACCCAGACGTCACGATCGACTGGCAACAGATCCCGCTCGCGGACCGCACGATCCGCGTCCGGGTGCATCGCCCGAGGCACGCAGGAGCGCGCAAGCTTCCGCTCGTACTTCACGTGCACGGCGGCGGCTACACCGGGACCGCGGTGCAATGCGACTGGATCAACAGCCACATCGCCGCTCGGGCGTCGGCGGTGGTCGTGTCCGTCGAGCATCGGCTCATGAACCACGAGACCCCACTCGCGGCGATCGTCGACGACGGTTGGGACGTCCTACGGTACGTCTTCCAGCACGCCGCCGATTGGGGAATCGATCCGTCCCGGGTGGCCGTCGCCGGCGAGAGCGCAGGCTCGATGGTGGCGGCCCTCTCCGCGCTGCGAGCGCGCGACACGGGCCTCTCGCTGCGGGCCCAGGTGCTCATCAACCCGTGCGTCGACGTGACCTCGACGGCACTCGACTACGAGTCCGCGACCCAGTACGCCGACACCCCGACGCTCACCCGAGCCGGAATCGAGTTCTTCCGGCATCTCGCCGTACCGGAAGGAACCGATCCGCGCCCGCTCTCACCCCGGTACGCCGACCTGAGCGGGCTGCCTCCAACGCTCGTGGTGATCCCGGCCCTCGACCCGGTCGCAGACCACGGCCGCGTGTACGCCGACGAACTCCGAGCCGCAGGCACCACCGTCCAAGTCAGCGAGTACTCCAAGGCCGGCCACGCCTTCATCAGCCTCCCCGGCCTCGTCCCCCAAGCCAAACCAGCCCGCAACCGAATCATCGACTTCCTCTGCACCCAGTTCCGCTAGTGGGTCCACCCACCAGATGCAGGGTTTACGTCCGAGATCCCGACCGCCAACCCTGCATCTCGGACGCCAACCCACCAAAGGCGGGGGACCGCGAGAGCACGAACGGTTCGGCGGCCGGCGTCGGCGTCAGCCGGCTAGTGGGGTACGGCGGGCGCGGGCGAACGCCTGCCGGACGCGCATCGCCGTACGGGCTGGATGCTCGAGGTCTGCCCAGGTGATCCGGACGATCTCCAGCCCCAGGGCCCGGAGCCGGTCCTCCCGCAGCTTCTCGCGGATCAGCGCCTCACGTGTCCCCTCCCCGTACTTCGCCAGGCCGTCGAACTCGACGACGGTGTTGTGCTCGGGGAAATAGAAGTCCACCCGTCCGACGAAGCCGTCGGCATCCGCGAACTCTGCCTGCAGCACCGAAACCGGCAGACCCTCGTTGTGCATGAGGACCCGCAGCCGGGTCTCGCCGACGGACTCGGCCTGAGGATCGGCGAAGTCGAGCACCGCGCGAATCCCGGGGCCGCCCGGCCAGTTGTGCGTGACCTCGCGCAGCCGGAGCAGGTCGTCCGCACTCACCTCCGATCGCCGGAACGCCGCATCGGCACTGACAACCGCCGCCTCGAACGACGACGAACCGGCCACCTCGACCACGGCCCGGGTCAACGCGGTCACGGCGAGTCCGGCGACGACCGTCACGTCCGAGGCGCCGAGCCTCGACCGGTGGTGACGCACACCGGTCTTCGGCCCGCTCCGCATGCCGGCTGTACGCGTCAGCTGGACCTCGGACAGATTGGCCTGCCAGACCGGTACGCCGTGCATGACCAGTGCGGAGTGGTGACTCACGACCGCGGATCCCGGGCACATGGAGTTCACTGCGGCGTGGACCAGGCGCCGGTGACGGAGGAGCTCGCGTTCCCAGGCCGGCAGGTCGCGCATGTCCGGGCGCTCGGCGTACTGCCCATACCGAACCCGCTCCCACCGCCCGTCGCCCAACCGTCGACTGATCTGCTCCCGGGTGTAACCGGCGCTCATCGCCTGCGCTCTGCTGACCACACCGCCCTGCCCGGCCGCGATCGTCTTCAGTCGAGGATTCACCCCACCAGCATCAGTCCCCGGCCCACTCCCCCGCTGCCCCATCACGCCACTCTGTGGATAACCCTCTCGTGGGTGCACCCATCAGATGCTGGGTTTGCGTCCGAGATCCGGGGCGCAAACCCTGCATCTCGGACGCCAACCCACCAGAGGCGGGTCAGCCGATGCCGGACGTCGGGGTGTCGGAGGATAGCCAGGTGCTGAGGAGGCGGGCGCCGGCGCCGGTTGCGCCGGCGGAGTACTCGTAGCGGTCGGCCGGGGACTCGGCGATCGACGACAGGTCGAGGTGGGCCCACGGGAGGTCGCCCGCGAAGGCCTTCAGGAACAGGGCCGCGGTGATCGAGCCCGGGCCCTTCGAGCTGTTCACCGAGTCGGCGATCGGCGTCGAGATCAGGTCCTCGTACTCGGCCGGCAGCGGCATCCGCCACAGTTCCTCGCCGGACACCCGGCCGGCGTCCGCGAGGTTGTCCGCCAGCGCGTCGTCGGTCGCGAACATCCCGCCGTACAGCATCGCGCCGAGCGACACCTTGATCGCGCCGGTCAGCGTGGCGATGTCGACGAGTACGTCGGGCTTCAGCTCCTGCACGGCGTACGCGAGCCCGTCGGCGAGCACCAGACGGCCCTCGGCGTCGGTGTTCTTCACCTCGGTGGTGCGGCCGCCGAAGTGCCGGATCACGTCGTCCGGGCGGTACGCCGTACCGGACGGCATGTTCTCCGCGGCGCAGATCAGGCCGGTCACGCGAACGTTCGCACCGAGGTCGCGCAGCGCCGACAGCGTCGCGATCACGGAGCCGCCGCCGGTCATGTCGCGCTTCATCGACACCATGCCCTCGCGCGGCTTCAGCGACAGGCCGCCGGTGTCGTAGGTGATCCCCTTGCCGACGAGCACGACGTACGGCGTCTTCTTGGTCGCGCCCTTGGGCACATAGTCGAGGCGGATGAGCCGCGGCGGGCGGGTCGAGCCCTGGCCGACCGCGAGGATGCCGCCGAAGCCGTCGGCGGCGAGCTTCTTCTCGTCCCAGACCGTCACCTCGAGACCGGTCGCGGCGGCCACCTCGGTCGCGCGGGCGGCCAGCCAGGACGGGTCCTTCTCGTTCGACGGGGTGATCGCGAGCTGCCTCGCCAGCCAGCCGGTGCGCCCGATCACGACACCACGGTCGATCACCGGCTGCCGCGTGTCCGCCGATCCGTCGGTCAGCGTGACGGTGCCGACGGCAGGCTTGCCCGCGTCGACCGTCTTCTGCGTGTACGAGAACGAGCCGAGCACGACGCCCTCGGCGAGTGCCTGCAGCGCCGCGTCATCGATGCCCTCGGCAACGACAGTGGTGAGCTCGTCCTTGCCGCGACCGAACCGCGCGATCGCCGCACCGGCGTGTCGCAGCTCCTTGGCGCTCCCGCCACCGGCCCCGACCAGCAGGATCTCGGTCACGTCACCGGTCAGCAGCGGGTACGCCGCGGTCGCACCGGCGGACGGGGCGAACCCGGTCGCGCGCTGCACCTCGAGCAGCCGGTCGAGGTCGACGCCGAGCCGCTCTCCGGCTTCCTTCGCGGCGGCCGGCAGACCGTCCTCGTCACCGACGACGACAACCCACGTCGACGACCCGTGCACCGGCAGACCCGGCTGCCACGCGACGACCGGAAGACTGGGAAAAGGAGACGAACTGCTGCGGCGAGCCACTGGGTCGAACCTCACTGTTTGATCAGATAGAAGCTTGTGTGCGGGGTCAGCGTTCCGTGCTTCAGCTCCGGTGTCCAGGTAGGTGGATCGCAAGGCGGAGAAGCAGCCTCGATGCGGGGTTTCATCGTGGCTGCTTCTCCAACGCGGCGAGGTGCCTGCCTGGGCGCCGGAGATGGAGTGCGGGGCGGTGGCCCCGCACACCGAAACCGTAACGACCCCGGCCGGTGCCGCAAAGAGGCACCCACCGGGGTCGGAGTGATAGGCAGGGGGCGACCAGACCCCCTGGAGGATGTGATCAGCCGACGACGGCCTTCAGTGCGTTGCCGAGCTCGGTCGCTTCGTCGGCGTTGAGCTCGACGACGAGCCGACCGCCGCCCTCGAGCGGAACCCGCATCACGATCCCGCGGCCCTCCTTGGTGACCTCGAGCGGACCATCGCCCGTCCGCGGCTTCATCGCCGCCATGCGCGCACCCCTTCCCAGTGTCGGTGTTGAGCGACGACACCGCGCGGGGGACCGTAGCCGGCGCCGTTGCGGTGATGCGCCGTCGGCGCGTATCGCAGTGTGTATCGAACCCCATTATTCCCGATCCCGGGCCAGAGCCGTGCACCATACGGCAGACTCGAGTCTTGTGCACGCCCGTTCAGCCCTCTTCGACCTGTACGGCGACCACCTGCGCGCGCGAGGTGCGCAGGCTCCGGTCGCGGCTCTCGTCCGACTGCTCGCACCGCTCGGGGTCCACCCGCCGGCGGTCCGGACCGCCGTCTCCCGGATGGTCCGGCAGGGCTGGCTGGAGCCTGCCCGGATCGACGGCCAGCCCGGGTACGCGCTGACGTCCCGGGCGCGTCGCCGCCTCGACGACGCCGCCGTACGCATCTACCGGACCGCGCCGGACGGCACGCCGGTCGCGACCGGTTCCGAGGGGCCGGGCGACTGGGACCGGCACTGGCACCTGGGCATTCTCCGCGAGGTCCCGAACGCCCGGCGCCGCGAGCAGCTGGCGAGCCAACTCTCCTTTCTGGGTTGGGCTCCGCTGTCCGACGGCGCCTGGGTCGGGCTGCGCAACGACGCCGAGGTGGACCAGATCCTCGGCGTGGAGGGGATCGCCGCGGACCGGTTCCGCGCCCCGGTCGACGACGGCGCGGTCGAGTTCGCCCGGCGGGTCTGGAAACTCGACGAGCTCGGCGCGTCGTACGACGCCTGGCTGATCGAGGCGAAGGCCCTCGTGGACGCCGCCGGAGCGGAGACGGGCGACGAGCAGGCGTTCGCCGTACGGTCGGAGCTGGTGCACGAGTGGCGCAAGTTCCTGTTCCTGGATCCGGGGCTTCCGGACGAGTTGCTGCCGACTGACTGGGCGGGGACGAAGGCGGCCGCTTTCTTCGATTTCCATGCGGAACGATTGGGCCCCGCGGCCGGGCGTTTCGTCGACGACTGCCTGACATCGCACTGAAAATTTCACTGACAGTCAAGGAGCTGACCACGATGAGTGATCCCGCCCACAATGCAGTCACGTACGCCGTAGGTGCGGGTGTCGCGACTATCACGCTGAACCGGCCGGACGCGATGAACGCACTCGACACGCCGACCAAGGTGCTGCTCCGCGACACGGTCCTGGCCGCCGCCGAGGACCCGGCCGTGCGGGTCGTTGTCCTGACCGGAACCGGCCGGGCGTTCTGTGTCGGGCAGGACCTGAAGGAGCACATCGGGCTGCTGCAGGCGAACGACCAGGCCGCGCTGTGGAGCACGGTGCCGGACCACTTCGCGCCGATCGCACTGGCGCTGGCCGAGATGCCGAAGCCGGTGATCGCGGCGGTCAACGGCGTGGCGGCCGGGGCCGGCGCGTCGATGGCGTTCGCGTGCGACTTCCGGGTCGTCGCCGACACCGCGGGCTTCAACCTCGCCTTCACCGGCATCGCGCTGTCGTGCGACACCGGCATCTCCTGGACGCTCCCCAGGCTGATCGGCCACGCGAAGGCCCTCGAACTGCTCTACTTCCCGCGCACCGTCCCCGCCGCCGAATCCCTCGACCTCGGCCTGGCCACCTCGGTCGTCCCCGCCGCAGACCTGGAGGCCGCGGTCTCGGAGCTGGCCGCCAAACTCGCGGCAGGCCCCACGGTCGCGTACGGCGCCGTCCGCCAGTCCCTCGGCTACTCCGCGAGCCACACGCTCGCCGAGGCCCTGGTCTTCGAGGCCGGCAAAATGCAACTCACCGGCTCCACCGAAGACCACCACAACGCGGTGGCCTCCTTCGTAGCCAAACAAAAACCCACCTTCACCGGCCGCTGACTCGCAGGCTCTTGTAATCGTTTACGTAAGCGATTACAACCTGACGTGTGAGGAAACTGCTGCTGCCTGTCCTGACCGCTGCCACGCTGGTCGGGAGTCTCGTCGTACCTGGGTCCACTGCCGCGCCGACCGCCGAGCCGGGGGTCATCAAGCCCGCCTCGGTGCGGTCGGCGACGCTCGGTGAGGACATCGACTACAACGTCTACCTGCCGGCTGGGTACGACGCGTCGGACCGGCGCTACCCGGTCATCTACCTGCTGCACGGGCGCGGCGACTCGATGAGCGCCTGGACGCAGGTCAAGAGCCGGCTGGACGAGTTGATCGGGAGCGGCGAGATCCCGCCGACGATCGCGATCATGCCGGACGCGCCGTGGAGCAGCCGGGCCAGCTGGTACGTCGACTCGGCCTATCAAGGCTCCGATCCGGGACGGCCCGTCGAGACCGCGTTCTTCAAGGATCTCGTGCCGCAGATCGACGCGACGTACCGCACGATCGCGGACCGCACCGGCCGCGCGATCGCCGGCTACTCGATGGGCGGCGCCGGCGCACTCCGCTACTCCCTCGCGCATCCGGAGGTGTTCGGCGCGGCGATCGCCCTCAGCCCGGCCGTGTACTTCCCGCTGCCGCCGAGCGATTCGAGCACCCGCGATTTCGGTGCCTTCGGCAAAGGTAAGGACCCGTTCGTCGAGTCGACGTACCTGAAGCTGAACTGGCCGACCACGCTGAAGTCGTTCGCAGCGACCGGGCTGCAGTCGCACCTCTTCCTCGCGGTCGGCGACGACGAGTACAAGAATCCGAAGCCGATCGACGCCACTCACGACCTCGACTTCGAGACGCATGTGGTGTTCAACCAGGCGGCGCGGGTGCCGACCCTGACGTCGGAGTTCCGGGTCGTCGATGGTGGGCACGACTGGGACGTCTGGGGCCCGACGTTCGCCGAAGGCGCGAAGTACATCTTCCAGTACCTCGGCAAGCCGCCGGCCACGCCGATGCAGGCCGCGATGACCGGTACGGCGGGTGACGACCGCGCCGGCGGGATCGCAACAGATGCCTCAGGCAACGTTTATCAGGCGATCGCAGCGGCGGGCGCACTGGACGGGCAGCCGTACGCCGGCGGCACGGATGTCGCGCTGATCAAGTACCGCGCCGACGGGTCGCGGGAGTGGACGCGTTCGCTGGGGACCCCTGGGACGGAACGCGCGTACGGCGTTGCTGTGGACGCGGACGGGCGGGTCGTGGTGACCGGCTACACCAACGGCGATCTGGACGGCACACATGCGGGGAACGCCACGGACGATGCGTTCGCGGCGCAGTACGACGCTGACGGGAATCGCCGCTGGCTGACGCAGTTCGGCGTACCGGGGGTGGCGGATCGGAGCTACTCGGTGGCGGTCGACGGGACCGCGGTGTACGTCGGCGGCTACACGAAGGGCGCTCTGGGCGGGGCGAACCAGGGCGACAAGGACGTGTTTGTTGCGCGGCTCGATGCGGACGGGAAGCAGGTGTGGTTGCGGCAGACCGGCAGCACGGGCGAGGACAAGGGCATGTCCGTCGCGGTCTCGGACGGCGCGATCTACCTGGCCGGCATGACAGCCGGCGAACTCGGTACGTCGGCCGGCGGGATCGACGGGTTCCTCGCGCGCTACTCGCCCAACGGCGATCCGGTGTGGACGAAGCAGTTCGGCACCGCTGCGTCCGACGAGGTGTGGGGCGTTGCGCCGGATCCTTTGGGTGGGGTCTATCTGACCGGTTACACCGCGGGCGATTTCGCGCGCACGTTGATCGGCGACAAGGACATCCTGGTCGCTCGCGCCGACGCAGACGGCGTACTGACGTGGCGGGATCAGTTCGGCACGACCGGCAACGACAAGGGCGCCGCGGTGGCAGTAGATCCGAGCGGTTCCGTGTACGTCGGCGGGTTCACGGACGGATCGTTGGAGACACCACTGGGCAAGTTCGACGGCGTACTCACGAAGTACTCGCCCGACCACGCGCGCACCTGGACGCGACAGTTCGGTACGGCCGACGACGACGCGGCAGATGCTTACGCCGAAGCGAATCTGTACCTCACCACGACCTCCGCCGGCACCCAACTGTCCGGTTTGTCCGGAACGGATGTGTTCCGGACAACCTTCACCACGGACGGCACGAACAGGCTGCCGTAGAACGTTTGGTGGGCTCCACGACCGTGTTCCGGCCGGGCGAGTCACGGCCGGACAACCACCTGACAGTCGGGGAGCCCGCTGAACACCACATCACGTTCAGTGCCCGAAGCACAACTCGTTCAGGCGTTTGTCTTTTGTTTCCGCCAAAGTTCCTTTTGCATCTGCAAAAGGCGTCTGCACGTGCACGCAGATTACCGGGCTATACAGGTCTTCAAGTGGTCGTTGACGATGCCGGTGGCCTGCATCAACGCGTACGCCGTGGTGGGTCCGACGAAGACGAAACCCTTCTTCTTCAAGGCCTTCGACATCGCCACGGACTCCGGTGTCGTGGCCGGTACGTCGGCCAGCGTCTTCGGGGCCGTGTGCTTCGCGGGCCGGAACGACCACAGCAAGTCGGTGAACTCACCTTCGGCCAGGTCGAGCAGCGCGCGGGCGTTGGAGATCGTCGCGTTGACCTTCAACCGGTTGCGGACGATCCCCGGATCGGCCATCAGCCGGTCGAAATCCGCGTCGTCGTACTTCGCGATCGTCGCCGGATCGAACTGCGCGAACGCGGCGCGGAAGTTCTCGCGCTTGCGCAGGATCGTGATCCACGACAGCCCCGACTGGAACCCCTCGAGGGTCATCCGCTCGAACAGTGCGACATCGGAGCGGATCTCCTTGCCCCACTCGGTGTCGTGATACTCGACGTACTCCGGTGCGGACGTCGCCCATCCGCAGCGCGGCTGCCCGTCCGGTCCGACGACCGTCATGCTCCTGCCTCCTTGACCAGCCGGCGGAGCGAGATCCGCATCATCGTTTCGAACGCCGGGCGCACCACCGGCCACGCGAACGCACCCAGGCGACCGAGCGGCGGTACGACGTCCTCGGACCAGGTGAACGTGATGCCTGAGATCGACGTACCGCGGTCGACGCCACCTCTCGGCTCGATCGCGAACGTCCCGGTGCCGCGGACAATCTTGCCGAGGTGTTTCACCGTGCACTCGCGCGGTGGATCCCAGTGAGTGATGACCATGTCGTCAGTGAACCCGACGCCACCGACAGAAGTCCGCGCCGCGACTCCCCCGCCGATGCCGACGCCGTCGTTCCCGGTGCTCCAGACGCGGGTGAACAGCATCCAGCGGGACTGGCGCTCCCAGTCCATCACCACGTCCCAGGCTTCCTCGGGCGCCAGCCGCAACTCGACCGACGCCTCCGCGTGACAGCTCTTGGTCGCGTCCATCAGCTGGGGCGCTGATACGCCCCTTCACCCTGCTGGTCCGCCGGCGGCCAAAACCGCCACCCTTCCTCGCCTTCATCCCCCGCCGCCCCATTGACCCCACCCTGCGGCGCCCCCGAAACCTGCTGCTGCCCCTGAGCCTGCTCCGGCTCTTGGGCCCGCTGTTCCTGGACCTGCTGCTCACCCTGCGGCTGCTGCTGGGCGTGCGGCTCCTGTGTCGCGGTGGCGCGCTCGTCCGGCGCCTGCTCGGCCTGCGTGTGCGGTGCGGCTGCGGGCTCGTCCGACGTCTGCTCAGGCGGCTGTGAAGTCCAGTGCTGCGGCTGAGAGGAGGCCTGCGGTGGCTGCTGCGGCTGCTGCGGCTGCTGGAGTCGCAGTGGCTGTTGCGGCTGCGACGTCCAGTGCGCGGTGGGTGGCTCGGCGGGAGGTTCTGCGGGGGCCGGGTCCGACTGCTGCTGTTGGTTGTGCTGAGCGGGAGGCTGCTGATGCGGAGCCGGCGTACGGCGTGAGATTACCGGTTGGGACTGGGCTTCCAGTACGGCGCGGGCCTCGGCCTGCAGGCGCTCGTACTCCTCGGCAGCCGCATGGACCGCCCGCGGCAACTCAGTCGTCTCCGGCTCGTCGTCCTCCTCCTCGACCCCCGACGAAGATGCACCTGAACCGGCAGACTCAGTGGATCCGGCAGACTCCGCGGACTCGGCGGACTGGTCCGCCGGGCCGGTCCGGGCGACGGGATCGGGACCGCCGACCAGAATCGGCGGCTGCGTTCCGGTGTCCTCGAACTCGGCCGGGTCGTACGGACGCGAGCTGAACCCGTGCCCGTCCGGCGCCTCGACGATCGGGGCGACAGCACGCTCGAGGTCGGCGATCCGGCGGTCGCGTTCGGCGACCTCCTTCGCGACCCGTTCCAGCAGCGTGTCGACCTCGTCCATCCGGTAGCCGCGCACCCCGACCGCGAACCGCGCCGACTCGATATCGGTCGACGTGAGCGCCTGCCGCGCCGGCACGGTCATGTCGGGCCGGTCGTCGTACGCCGTGCTCATGGCACCCCAACGACCCGAGGCCACTACCGCGACAGCCCCGATCAACAGCACCACGATCAGCCCGAAGAACCACATCACGGGACCGATCGTGCCATGCCGGGCGAGTCAACCGCGAAAGTCCCCAGGATTTCAGCTCCCGTCCGAGCCCAGGCGGTGGGCCCGTCGGGCCGGGTCGTTCGCCGCGTCGACGTCGCGTGCGGCTTCCTGGGCGGCTTCCTCAGCTGCCTCGTCGGCCAGTTCGCCCGCCTTGACGATGTAGCTGATCGCCTCGTCGACGTCGTCGGTGACGACGAACATCTCCAGGTCGGCGGCCGAGATCTTCCCGTCCTCGAGCATCGTCGTACGGAGCCACTCGACCAGCCCGCCCCAGTACGACGTACCGAACAGGACGACCGGGAACGACGTGACCTTCCGGGTCTGCGCCAGCGTGAGCGCCTCGAACATCTCGTCCAGCGTGCCGAACCCGCCCGGCATCACCACGAACCCCTGGGCGTACTTCACGAACATCGTCTTCCGGGTGAAGAAGTACCGGAAGTTCATCCCGATGTCGACCCACTCGTTCATGCCGTTCTCGAAGGGCAGCTCGATACCGAGCCCGACCGACACCCCGCCGGCCTCGGACGCGCCCTTGTTCGCGGCCTCCATCACGCCCGGTCCGCCGCCGGTGATCACGGCGTACCCGGCCTCGACCAGCTTCCGCCCGAACTCCTCCGCGGCGGCGTACATCGGGTCGTCCACCTTGGTCCGCGCCGACCCGAACACGCTGATCGCGGCGCCGAGTTCGGCCAGCATCCCGAAGCCCTCGATGAACTCCGACTGGATCCGCAGCACCCGCCAGGGGTCGGTGTGCACCCAGTCCGACGGCCCGCGGCTGTCCAGCAGCCGCTGCTCGGACGTGGACTGCTGCACCTGGTTACGCCGCATCACGATCGGCCCGCGCTGCTGGTGGCCGACCACACGGTCGGGGTTGATCGATGGTTCTGACATGCGTCCAGGTTATTGCCTGACCGGTAACCGGGCGCGTTCAGGCGCGGTCTGTCAACCAACTCCTCAGCCGCTGTTCACACAGCTCGATGTCGGCCTCGGGCACGAACTCGTCCTGCTTGTGCGCGTACAGCGGGTCCCCCGGCCCGTAGTTCACCGCCGGTACGCCGAGCAGTGTGAACCGCGCCACGTCCGTCCACCCGAACTTCGGCTGCGGCTCCCCGCCCACCACCTGCAGGAACGCCGCCGCGGCCGGCCGCTCGAGCCCCGGGAGTCCACCCGGCGCGGAGTCCGTCACGGTCACGTCGTACCCCTCGAAGACCTCACGCAGGTGCGCCTCGGCCTCCGCCTCGGACCGGTTCGGCGCGAAGCGGTAGTTGATCGTCACCGTGCACAGATCCGGTACGACGTTGCCGGCGACACCGCCCGTGATCGCGACCGCGTTGAGCCCCTCGCGGTACTCGAGCCCGTCGATCGGCACCCGCCGCGGCTCGTACGCCGCCAGTCGCGCGAGCACCCCGCCCGCGCTGTGGATCGCGTTGCTGCCCATCCACGAGCGGGCCGAGTGCGCCCGCTCGCCGCGGGTGGTGACCTCGATCCGCATCGTGCCCTGGCAGCCGGCCTCGACGACCGCGTTCGACGGCTCCATCACGACCGCGAACACGCCCTCGAGCAGCTCGGGGTTGGAGCGGGTCAGCTTGAACAGACCGTTCCGCTCGGCCTCGATCTCCTCGCAGTCGTAGAACACGTACGTGATGTCCCGGTTCGGCTCGTCGAGGGTCGCGGCGAGCCGGAGCCCGACCGCGACGCCGCCCTTCATGTCGCACGCCCCAAGGCCGTGGATCAGGCCGTCCTCGCGGCGGGCCGGGAGGTTGTCGTTGAGCGGCACGGTGTCGAGGTGACCGGCGAGGACGACCCGCTCGGCGCGGCCGAGGTCGGTGCGGGCGACGACGGTGTTGCCGTGCCGGAAGACCTTCAGATGCGGGTACGCCGAGAGCGCCGCCTCGACCTTGTCCGCGAGTTCCTCCTCCGTCCCGCTGACCGAGGAGACGTTCACCAGCGCCTCGGTCAGATCCGGCCCGGATACGGTCAGGTCCAGCTTGGTCATGGGGCCTCCCGGCCTGGACTGAGGAGTGGAGGGAGCGAAGCGACCGGAACGACGAGGGAAGGCTGGGAGTTACAGCCCCATGACCCGCCGCGCCGGAGGCGTGACATCAGTAGAGTCATTCAGACTCCTCCGGCGGAAGAAACACACAGAACTCGTTGCCCTCAGGGTCGGCGCAGATGTGCCAGCCGATCTCGTCGTCCTTGGGCCGCAGCAGTGTCGCACCCGCGTCGAGCACGGGCTGCAGGGCGGGTGCGGTGAGATCCCAATGCACGCGGTTCTTCACCGTCTTCGGCTCCGGGACCGGGTTGAAGACCCAGTACCTGAACGGCAGCCCGGGGACGTTCTCGAGCCAGTAGTACGGCCGACCGGGACGGCTCGAGAAGTCGCCGCCGACCACGCCCGCCCACCACCGAGCCTGCGCCTCCGGGTCGGCCGAGTCGACGATGAGTTCCATCAGCCGGTACGCCGGGACCGTCTCGCGGACGAACCCGCAGAACTCACCGCCCTCCGGGTCCGCCATCACCGTCCACTGCTGCGCCTCGGTCTCCGGCGACAGGACCTTCGCTCCGGAGCGTTCGAGATCCGCGATCTCGCCGGTGATCACGTCGAGGTGCACGCGGTTCTTCACCGTCTTCGGCTCCGGGACCGTGCACATCCAGATGGTCTTCTCCGGGACGTCACCGACCAGCACGTTCGGGTTGTCGGCCGGCGGGGTCAGCCCGATCGTCCGTCCCCAGAAGGCAGCCATCCCACTCGGGCTCGCCACGTCCACACACAGGTCCTTGAACCGCGCGACGCTCATACCGCACAGATTATCCGGAGGTCCGCTTCCGGTAGTGGCGGTTGACCCGCTCGCGATTCCCGCAGGCCGGCGAGCACCACGTCTGCCGCGGGTCGTCCTGCAGGAAGTACTTCACACACCGCGCCGCCGGGCAGGCCCGCAGCCGTGCGCGGTCCGGACTCGCCAGGAAGTCGATCGCCGACCGCCCGACCGCCCCGACGAGCAACGCGACCGGATCCTCGGTCCGGTACGCCCATCGCACGCTCGGCTCATCCACCCACTCGAGGTGCGTCGTACCCAATCTGTCCGCTGCCCCATTCACCAGCCGTAGCGCATCCTCGACCGTCATCAACCGCCCGGCATCCGCCTTGCTGGGTTCCCCAGGAGCAACCGCCCGAGCAAACAACGCCCGCACCGCCCGGCGGATCTGCACCAGGTCCTCCTGGAGGTTGGGGAGGATTTCTTCCCGATTCGGGCGCACAAACCTCCCCAACACGTGCGCGACCAGCTGCTCGTGCTCGGTCAGCCAGGCGGCTGCCTCCTCCGGGGTGGAGAGCAGATCCGCGATACCGCCGTGCCCGTCGTGCTTGATCGTGGCAGCTAAAGCGAAGGCGAGCGTGGTCATCTGGTGATACTAATGGGACATTCGATTGATGGCATGTGAATGAAGGAGCTGCTGTGGCCCTGAACGACGTACGCGCGATTGCCGACCGACTGCTCGCCGTGACGGCAGACCTCGACGACGCCACCGCGCGCGCGGGCTCCGGGCTGCCTGGGTGGTCGCGTGGGCACGTGATCACGCACATCGCGAACTTCTCCGAGGCCATGACGCGTCAGGTCGACGAGGCGCTGCAGGGTCGCCTCGTCGAGGTGTACGACGGTGGGCGCCCGGCGCGGGACGCCCAGATCGAGGCCGGCGCCGACCGCCCCGCCGCCGAGCTCCGGTCCCACCTGACGCAGGCCGTCACCACGTTGCTCGCCTCCTGGGACAAGGTCGGCCCGACCGACTGGCCGCTCCCGATCCTGCACCGCAACAGCAACCTCTCCGCAGGCCTGCAGGCCACCTGGCGCGAACTCACCATCCACACCACAGACCTCGACCTCGGCATCACCGCCGCCACCTGGTCCGACGACTTCTGCCTCCACCTACTCGACTTCCTCCGAGCCCGCACGCCCGACAACACCCACCTGATCCTCAAGTCCCCCACCCTCACCTGGGACAACGGCACCGGCGAAGACATCACCCTCGAAGGAACCTTCACCGACCTAACCGCCTGGTACGCCGGCCGCCCAACCCCAGGCCCACTCACAGGCCCCGCACCAGACCTCCTCCCCTGGCCGTAGCAGCGGATCTGCAGCACTCACCAACCCCGACCGCGGACAGTCCAGGAGACGGCGCCGAGCGTGCAACCGCCCACATCACGCCGGTTGGTGAGTGCCTGAGGTCCGCACCAGCTCGATAGAAATCAGCTGCCACCTGCCGCTACACGCCAGGTGACGGTTTCCGGAAAGAATTCTTCGGTGGGTGACGAATTCTTTCCGGAAAGGCGGGGTCAGGTGACGGTGAAGTCGTCTAGTTGGATCCAGGTGTCGGTGTTGGGGGCGTTGAAGCCGGCGTAGACGGTGAGTTCGTGGATGTTGGGTGGGACTTTCACCGTGACCTCGTGGTGTACGTAGCCGGTGCCGGCGCCGAAGGTGGTGTTTGCGAGGTCGGTTGTTCCGGCGCGGACGCCGAAGCGCCCCTGGTCAGCTGGGAGGTTCGCCGATGCGTTGACCCAGGAACCGAACGTGTACGTCGTACCGGGGACAACAGGAACGTTCTGGTACAGCGCGCTCCAGCCCGTACACGTGCAGCGGATCCACCCGTTGTTCGCGCCGGAGTGTGCGAAGCCGAGGCCGCGGTCGACGCCGTTGGCCGCCGTACCTTCGAAGAGCCACGCCGGCTTGCCGGAGCCGGTGCTCTCGAATCCGCCGTCGGCGAGCTGCGACACGTAGCGAACAGCAACCTCAGAAACAGTCGAGTACGAACGCGTCCCGCCGGGCAGCCCGATCACCCGGACCCCGTCGGTCTCCTGCACCGGGAACGTGATCGTGTACGTCGTGTTCGCGCCGGCCGACGCATCGCCCGGGTACGTCGGCGACACGGTCTGCGACCCGACCTCGACCCACTGCCCGCCCTGGCGTACCTGGACCCGCGGCCGTCCGGTGAAGTACCCGCCCTCCGCCGACACGGCCCCGGACGTGAACTCGACGTTGTTCACCTTGTGCCGCGCGGGCCACTCGTACCCCCACCACGACGCACCCTTCACCTCGTCGTCGAAGTCGGATTCGCTCCCGGTGCGAGAGCCGTCGTTCAGCAACGCGAGGCTGCCCGACTTTGTCGACTTAGAGATCGCAACCGCACCACTGGCAGGCGCGGCGAGGTTGTCAGCGCCCGGCAGGTTGTCGGCAGGCGCGTTCGACGAAGGAGTGAGTACCAGCTTGCGCAGATTGAAGTTGTAGACCGACGTACCGATGCCGCCGCCACCGCACGGGCACACGTTCGCCTGCAGGTACATCGTCTTCCCGTCCGGCTGCACGAACTTCGACGGGATCGTCACGCCGTACCCGCCGTACTTCGAGGTCGACCACGGATACCCGCCGAAGTCCTTGCTCATAAAGTGTTTCCACGGCCCCCACGGCGTCGGCGACTCGTAGAACTCGAAGGTGTACTCCGTCCACGACGTGTACACGTACCGCTTCTGCTGGGCCAGATACGTCACGCCGCCCTGACTGATCACGCTCAAGTTGGACGCGTTCGTCCCGTACGTCTGCTCGTACAACCGCCGCTGGTCGTCGAGCACCGGCTTGCGGTCGGCGATCTTCGACGACCACCCGGACCCGGTGTAGAACTTCCACGCGCCCCGGTTCTGCACATCACGCTTGGGCACCCGCGCCAAGAACACCGACTGCGGATCGGCGACCGTGTCGTCGAATGAGTCCCGCCAGTTCCCGTCCAGCCCGTAGGCGTACACATAGCCGTCGGGGGCCGCGGCGCCGCCCTTGCCGAAGTCCGCGAACCAGATCGTCGTGAACACGTGGTCCTTGAACATCGGCTTCGACTTGTCCCACGTCCAGGTCCGGCCGTGGTCGGTCGACTTCAGGATCGTCGCGGCCGGTACGTCGTTGAAGTCCAGCGCGAGGTCCTGTACGGCGAGGTACATCGTGTCGCCGACGCACACCATCCCGGTCGGCTTCCGGTTGTACCCGGCGCCGCTCCAGACGGACCCGACCTGGTCCGCGCGAGAGATCGTTGCCCCGGACAAGTTTCCCGGCGTACCGGTGATCTCGCTGACCGCGATGTCGGCGAAGTCGCCGTCGACGCTGAACCCCTTGCCGTCGCCGTTCGCGGCGTACAGCCTGTCGTTGCCGGCCCAACACGACGGCCACAGGTCGCCGTCACTCTTGCTGGGCGTACCCTTCGACTCCACCTGGGCGGTGCCGATCGCGTTCACAGTGGCGGCCTCCTGCGGGTTCGAGGACTGGGTCAGGAGTGTCGCCGCTCCGAAGACCAGCGGCAGAAGAGCGAGCAAGGCCCCACGCTTCATAGCAGTTCCTTCACTTGAGCCCAGTGGTCCGCTTCCGGGGCAATCGATTTCTCGCAAATGTACGAGTGGCGACCAGGACGGTCAAGGGCACCGGGAGGGCGATGTGAGCGACTCAGGCAATTCCCGCCTGTACGCAAGGGTTTCGACCTGGACGCAGCCGTTGACACCACCCGACCCCGCTGCCTAATCTGCGGAAATCGATTTCTGAGATGAGAGGCACTGGGATGCCAGTTGTGCCGAACCGTGCGTCCGCCCACCGCACGGCCGACGAGCTGTCCAGAGACCTGGTGGCAAGGGGGCTGCAGGCGGCGCGGGACGCCATCGAAACCGAGGCCGCAGCCGTCTCGGCGCTCGCCGACCGCCTGGACGGGGTCTTCCTGGACGTGCTGGTCGCGGTCGCCCGATGCGAAGGTCACCTGGTGGTGACCGGCCTCGGCAAGTCCGGCCTGGTCGGACGAAAGATCGCGGCGACGCTCGCGAGCACCGGTACGCCGGCCACTTTCATCCACTCCGGCGACGCGTTGCACGGAGACTCCGGCGCGGTGACGTCACGCGATCTCGTCCTGGCATTGTCCGCATCCGGAGAGACGGCCGAGGTGTGCGAGTTCGCCCGGATGTTGCGGGACCGCCAGATCCCGGTGATCGCGATGACCGGACGCGAGGAGTCGACGCTGGCGCAACTGGCGACGTACACGCTGGACACGATGGTTCTCCGCGAGGCGGATCCGTTGAACCTGGCGCCGACCGCGTCGACGACCGCCTCACTCGCGATGGGCGACGCGCTCGCGTGCGCACTCGTCGTACTGCGGGAGTTCAGTCATCACGACTTCGCGCTGTTCCACCCGTCCGGTGCCTTGGGCAAGCGTCTCTCGGAGGACCAGGCATGAATGATGTCTGTGTGCTCGGATCGTTCATGAAGGATCTGGTCGCGTCGGCGGAGCGGCGGCCGTTGCCGGGCGAGACGCTGCACGGCACCGGGTTCGCGGAGTTCCTCGGCGGCAAGGGCGTGAACCAGGCGATCGCGGCGGCGCGGATGGGTGCGCGGACGGCGATCGTCGGGACGATCGGCGAGGACCGGTACGGCGAGGAGTTCCTGGAACTGCTGTCGGCGAACGGGGTCGACACCTCGTGGGTCGTGCGGCACCCGTCGCTCGGCACCGGGGTCGGACTGCCGCTGGTGCTGCCGGACGGCGGAAACTCGATCATCATCGTGTCCCGCGCGAACGCGGCGATCACCGCGCTGGACGTCGAGGCGGCAACGGGCGTACTGACCGCGAGCAAGGTGCTGAGCGTGCAACTCGAGCTCCCGGTCGAGGCGAGCCACACCGCCCTCCGGCTCGCCTCGGCCGCGGGCGTCACCACGATCCTGACACCGGCCCCGGTCGGACCGGTCGACCCGGTACTGGCGTCGTACGTCGACATCCTGGTGCCGAACGAGGTGGAGGCCGCTGCGCTCACCGGACTGGACTGCGAGGACGAGTCACAGGTGCCGATGATCGCGCGCAAACTCGCCGAGGACTGGGACCTGCGGGCCTGCGTGGTGACGCTCGGGGCTCGAGGCGCCTATGTCCTGGACCGGGTCGGTGGGTTCGAGGAGCGGATCAGCGCCCACGAGGTCGACACCGTCGACACGGTCGGCGCCGGCGACGCGTTCTGCGGTTCGCTGGCCGCGTCGCTCGCGGACGGGGCCGAACTGGTGGACGCCGTACGACTGGCGAACGCGGCAGGCGCCCTGTCCACCACGGTGAACGGCGCCGCCGACTCCGCCCCTTCACACGCCGCAGCGCTGGCACTTCTGGATGGAGCGCCGGCGACACCATGAGATCCTTTGGTGCGGATCGGAGTTAGAGTGCGATCCAGACGACCATCGGATCTCCAGCGGGGAGCGGGTATGACGACGATCTACGACGTCGCGCGTAGGTCGGGGGTGTCACCGGCGACGGTGTCACGCGTGCTGAGCGGCCGGCGGAACGTCGACCCCGAGCTGTCCGAGAAGGTCCGGGCCGCGGTCGCGGAGCTCGGGTACCGACCCAACGGGGTCGCGCGGAACCTGCGCAAGTCCTCGACGAACCTCTGGGCGGTCGTCATCTCGGACATCGAGAACCCGTTCTTCACCTCGCTGGTCCGCGGGCTCGAGGACGTCGCGCAGACCGAGGGGTACCACGTCGTACTCTGCAACTCCGACGAGGACTCCGCGAAGGAAGCGGCGTACGCCTCGGCGGTCCTGACCGACCAGATGGCCGGCGTGGTGATCTCCCCGACCTCGACGGCCGAGGGCGTTCATCTGCTCGCGAACGCGAAGATCCCGCTCGTGATGATCGACCGCCGCGTCGAAGGTGTCGAGGCCGACACGGTGCTGGTCGACAACGAGCACGGCGCCTTCGAGGGCGTCAAACACCTGATCGACGGCGGGTACCGGCGGATCGCCTGCATCACCGGCCCGCGCAAGGTGTCGACGGCGATGGACCGGCTGGCCGGGTACCGGTCGGCGCTGCGGGCCGGCGGGATCCGGTACGACAAGGACCTGGTCCGGCACGCCGACTTCCGCGAGGCCGGCGGGTACGCCGCGATGGAAAGCCTGCTCGAACTCCCCGATCCGCCCGAGGCGCTGTTCGCCACCAACAACCTGATGACCGTCGGCGCCCTGGAATGCCTCGCGAAGAAGGGCCTGCGCGCACCGGACGACATCGCGATCGTGGGCTTCGACGACATCCCCTGGGCCGACCTCGTCGTCCCCAGCCTGACGACCGTCGCCCAGCCGACCTACGAACTCGGCCGCACCGCCGGCCTCCTCCTGAAGGACCGAACTGCCTCCCCCGGCCGCCCACCCTCCACAGTCACCCTCCGCACCGAACTCCACATCCGAGCGACGTCCGCCCCGAAGAAGTAACCACCCAAGCGGCGGCTGACTTCTCGCCTCCCCCGCCCAGTCGTGGCGTTTGGTTCGTCCCAGAACCGCCGAGTCGTGGATTGAGGCTGTCGAACCGAGCCGATTTCCACGACTCGGCGGGTCAGGGCATGGGTTTGGTGCGCCGTCGGGGTCAGTGGAGGAGTTCTAGTTGGGCGAGGGTTGTTGGTGTGGGGGTGGTTAGGCGGTAGTGCTGGTAGTTGGCGGGGGTTTTGATGGTGAATGGGCGGGTTTGGTGGGGCCAGGGGAAGGTTTGGTTGGTTCGTTCGTCGATGAGGGTCCACGTGGTGCCGTCGGTGGAGGCTTCTAGTTGCCAGGTGGTGGGGGCGTTCGCTGAGCCCGATGTCAGGGTGTAGAGGGTCGGGGTTGCGGGGGCGGGGAGGGACCACGTGGCTTGTTCGACGGTGGTTTCGGTGGTGGAGGTGTCGTCGAAGAGCGGGTTGTTCGGGTCGACAGGGATGAGGTCGACGAGGGGTGTGGCGACGGCGTCGTCGGAGGTGAGCGCCGGTGGGTGTTCCAGGGTCGCCCAGTCGGATGGTTCGGCGCCTAGCGTGAATTGGATTTGATCGGCGGCGGTCAGGTCCGCGTGGGTGATGGATGCTACGGACAAGTGCTTGCCGTCGACCTGGAGCTCTTGTACGTAAGGGTGTTCGGGGTTGGTCGCGGTGATCGTCAAAGGCTTCCCACCGAGCGGCTTGAGTGTGACGCGGGGAAACAGCGCCGAGCCGATCGCGTACTCGGGGGCGCCGACGCGCAGCGGGTAGAGGCCCAGTGCGGCGAACAGGTACCACGCGGACATCTCGCCGTTGTCCTCGTCACCCGGGTAGCCCTGGCCGATCTGCTCGCCGACGTACAGCCGGTCGAGGACCTCGCGGGCGATCGCCTGGGTCTTGGCCGGCGTACCGGTGTAGTTGTACATCCAGGCGATGTGGTGCGCCGGCTGGTTGGAGAAACCGAACTGCCCCATCCGGACGGCCTGCGCCTCGAGCATCTCGTGGATGACGATCGAGTACGTGCCCTTCTTCACCGCGAGTTCGGGGGTCGCGAAGAACGCGTCGAGTTTCGCCTCCAGGCCGCGCGGTCCGCCGTACAGGTTGGCCAGGCCGCGCGGGTCGTGCGCAACGTGGAACGCGAAGTTCCACCCGTCGGTCTCGGTGAAGTCGCCGCCCCACTCCTCGGGGTCGAAGTCAGCTGTCGACTTCGCGAATGCGCCATCCGGACGGCGCCCCTGGAAGAAGTTGATGTCGTTGTCGAACAGCAGCACGTAGTTCAGCGACCTGCGCCGCAGGTACTCCGCTTCCTCCAGCAGCTGATCACGACGCTCGGGATGGTCGTCGGCCAGGCGGGTGGCCATCTCTGCCAGCGCGAAGTCGTTCAGGTACGCCTCGAGCGACCACGACACGCTCTCCTCGGTGTCGGTGCTCACGTACCCGGCGAAGAACCCGGTCTCGACGCCCTTCCGCCCGACCTCGGTCGCCTCCGGCGCGACGGTCGCGTTCCGCAAGCCGGCGTCGTACGTCGCCAACGGGTCGGGCAGCGTCACGCCCTTGAGGTACGCGTCCGCGAACGACACGTCCGAGCTCGTCCCGGTCATGCAGTCCGCGTACCCGGGCGAGGACCAACGAGCGATCCAGCCCCCGTCGCGGTACTGCTGCACGAATCCGTCGACCAGCTCCGCGGTCAGCGCCGGGTAGAAGAATGCGTACGCCGGCCACGCGGTCCGGTACGTATCCCAGAACCCGCTGTTCACGTACATCTTGCCGGCCTTCACGACCGCATTCGTCTCGCGCGCGGTCGCCGTACCGACCGTCGGCAGGACCGGGCTGGCGTAGCGGTACTCCGGTGCGTCCGGCGTACCCGCGTTCTCGAAGTGTGAGTTCGGGTAGAGGTTGAGCCGGTACAGGTTGCCGTACACGGTCCGCAGCTGCGGCGGCGTCGCGCCCTCCGGCCGGATGACCTGCAGGCGCTCGTTCCACACCGCCTTGGCCGCGGCCTGGATCTCCTCGAAGGACCGGCCCGCGAGCTCGAGCTTGAGGCTGTGACGGGCCTGGTCGACGCCGATGAAGGACGTCGCGAACCGCAGCGTCACCTCAGGTACGTCGAACGTCGCGGCGCGGGCGTTGGCTCGACCACCGTGCGCTTCGCCGAACGCGGTGGGAGCCGTGGAGAACTCGCCGTAGCAGTACATGCGGGTGCGACCGGTTTCCGAGCCGTTCTCGACCCAGCCGGTGACCGCGTTCCCGTCGTACTCGAAGGCGCCGTTCTCGTCGATCGTGTCGAAGATCAGGTGCCGTCCAGGCGCGTCCTGCGGGAACGTGAAGCGGAAGATCGCGCCGTGGTCGGTCGGGGTGAGCTCCGCGCGGACACCGTTCGCGAGGTCGACCGCGTACAGGTCGGGGCGGGCGGTCTCGTCGTCGTGACTGAACGCGGCGGCACGCTCGGCGGGATCGCCCAGCGGCGCTGCGGCGGCGACCGGCATGATCGTCAGCTGATCGCGGTCGCCCATCCACGGGCTCGGCTGGTGCGAGAACGTGAGGCCCTGCAGCTCGGGGCGGTTGTCCGCGTTGTTGGCGCGGTGGTACTCGTACGGCCAGCGGTGCGTCGAGGCGTTCGTGACCGGCGTGAGGAAGTTGAAGCCGTTCGGCCAGGCGGTGATCGGGAGCGTGTTCCCGCGGGAGAAGTCGTGGCTGGCGTTGGTTCCGCGGCGCGTGTCGACGTACTCCGTCAGATCCGACCCATCGGGCTCCGCCGGCGCCGGGCCGATCTCGACGTCGTCGATCCATCCCGCGAACTCGTGACCTGCCTCGGGCGCATCCACCACGAGCACGAGCTGCGCGATCGTCTTCCCCGCGGCCGCGGTCAGATCGACCTGTACGTCGTTCCATTGGTCGGCGTACAGGATCTTCGCGGCGCCCTGCCCCGCGGCATCAGCAGCCTGCCCGTACTGGTCCCGCGCCCCGTCCAGCCGCGTCCCGTCCGCAAACACCACCTCGACGGCCACGTACGTCGCCGAGTAGCTCAGTCCCGCGTCGAGGTCCGGATAAACCTTGTACCGCAACCGATCCCCCACCGCGACAACCCGCCCCGCACCAGGCAACCCAACTTCCAGCCGCCCACCCGACGTCCCCGAGTACCGAGTCCCGTCAACCCCACTGAACCCAGCCCGCGAACTGGTCGACCCACCCGGCCCACCACCACTCTCAATCATCACGCCGCAATCCTACGAACCCCCACCCCACCCCCGTCACCATGTTTCCATCCTGGACTCGACCCATCTGCTGCTATCCTCGTGAACACGAGGCCTTCGATGGCCGCGGAGAGAACGCCAGGTCTGCTGCCAGACCCGCCTGCAAGGTGCGGCGCTCCGGACCATCGAAGGCCTCGTCGCATCACAGCCCACCCACCGGCCACCACGGGTAGGCCGCCATCGTGCTCGGAAGCACGATCCCCTCGAACCCGTCCGGCCGCCGGATCTGGTGTCGCACAGCCATCAGGTGGTGCTGCTCGAAGCCGCCGTACTCGTCCGTCTCCAAGGCAGCACGCAGCATGCCGCAGTACTGGTCCGCTGCCTGCAACCCGTCGAGCTGTCCCGGCCCCAGGAACGCCGGCCTACCTCGAAGCAGGTCCCAGGGCGCGTGGACCGAGTCCCGGGCCCGCAACTTCTCGAACCAGGCGAGCGTCTCGTCGTGCCGGAAACCACGCACATGCCCGAAGCTGATGACGACATCTCGTCTGCCGCCCTGCCAATCGTCCGCGGTGTCGAGGACCTGCTCCAGTACACGCCCAGCGACGAAGTTGTAGAAGGACACCTGATCGGAGATGTCCTGGACGACGGCGGCTTTCTCGACGAGAACCATGTTGAGCACGACGCCCTGCACGGCCGCGAGCTGAGACGCAACGAACTGTCTGCGCGGAAATCTCTTCACGTGTTCGGTCCAATGCAGCGGCTTGCCGACAGGCACCGACAGCCGTCGACGGCACTGCGCGATCGCCCGGCGCAGGACCGCGTCGTCCTCGTCGGCGACGACCACCGCGACCATGCCGAAGTACCGCGACGAGCGCGGCGACAGTCCGCGGTCGCCGGTCTCGTCGACGTAGGCACGCACGAGCGGTCGTTCGAAGTACATGGACCGACACCCTAGGTGCCGAGAACCAGGTACGGCGGGCCGCGAAGCGCACCTGTGGATATCTGCCCCGCAATGCCCCGGGTTGCCCCAAAGATCAGTGGGGTGGGGGTGGTGGGATGTTGCCGGCTTTTAGCCAGGTGGTGTAGTCGCGGGCTGTGTCCTCGTCGGGGCGGAGTTGGAGGCCGGCGCGTAGGGCTTGGGTGTTGTCTAGTTGGAAGGTGCCGTCGTTGGTGCCGTTGTGGGGGAGGTGGAAGCGGTCTTCGGGTGGAGACCAGTTGATGGGGTGGGGGTTGGGTACGGCGGTGCGCCAGGCGTCGGCCAACTCCGCCATCGTCCGCGTGGGGCCTACTGCGTTGAAAGGGCCGGGGATGCGGTGGACGGTGAGGTGGAGGAGGAAGGCGGCCAGGTCGCGGGCGTCGACGTATTGGATGGGCTGGTCGGGGCGGGCGGCGCATTCCATCGGGAGGTCGTGGGCCAGGGCCCAGCCCCAGTTGCCGAAGTCGGGGTTGTAGGGGCCGACGACGAAGCCGGAGCGTACGGCGGCGGTGCGGTCGCCGAAGGTGGCGGTGAGCAACGATTCGTTGCGGACCTTCGACGGGCCGTAGAGGTCCATCGTGAAGTGGTCCTCGGGGGCGCCGGCCGGCCACGGCAGCAGCGGCGCGGATTCCGTCATACCGGGCGTGGTCTTGCTTGCGTACACGGCGATCGAGGACATGTACGTGTAGTGACCGCAGCGGTCCCGGAGTATGGACGCGCTGAGCGAGACGTCCCGGACCAGGAAGCCGGACATGTCGATCACGCCGTCCCATTCGCCGTCATTCAGCGCCTCCGGAGCGGCGCGGTCGCCGACGATCCGGCGTACGGACGGGAAGAGCTCAGGATTCGTCTGCCCGCGGTTGAACAGCGTCACCTCGTGACCGTCCGCCAAAGCGGCCTCCACGACGTGCCGACCGAGGTTCTTGGTGCCGCCGAGCACGAGCAGCTTCATGCGAGCGCTCCGACGACGTCCTCGAGTTCGCTCAGCAGCCCGTCGATCCAGCTCGCGGACTCCGGGATCGTCCGCAGCCCTTCCTCGACGATAAAAGAAAGCGCCACCAGGTAGAAACAGCCACCACCGACGAGGATCTGACGCTCGACCAGCGCCGGATTCCCGCCGGCCGCCTCGAGGTAGTGCGCAACGATCGGCGCGCGGTCGTGGCCGAGGGCAACGGCATCGCGGACCAGGGTGTAGAGATCACTCAGATGCGGCGCCGTGTACGCCCCGGGCCAGTCGATCGCCGTCCATCGCGTTCCGTCGGTGACCAGGTTCTTCGGTACGTAATCGCCGTGCACGACGGCCGTCGGCGCGTCCCGGTGCAGTCCGGCCAGCGCCTCGGTGAGCGGACCGAGATCGAACCCGATCCGCCCGATCCGGTCCGCCAGCTCCTTGACCCGCTCCGGCGGGAACTCGCTCGGCCCGCCAACCGGGTGCTTCCGGATCGTCGCGAGCAGCTCCGCGGCCGCCACGAACCCTTCGGCGGTCGGCTCCTGCTCCAGCGTCACCCGCCCGACATCCTCCAAGACCAGGATGCCGACGCCGTCGGACCGATCCCGGTGAATCAATGAGGGCGCCGGCAGCTCCAGCGGTACGACGAACCGCTCGTACGCCGCTGCCTCGTCGGCCTGCCCGTCGGTGCCCCGTTTGACGATCACGCTGTTCAGCCCGAAGGACAACCGCCACACCTCGGAAGATCCCCACTGCCGAAGCAACTCTCCGTGCAGCTCCGCGACAGCAGGCGCCTTGGTGGCTTCCAGAACCGGATCGGACACGACATCGAGCCAGGCCGGAAGCATCCGAAAAGTAGACCATGGTCCGGCCGTCGGGCGCCGCCGAATTAGGGTGTGGGCATGAGCGAGCGAAGCGAGCGAACGATAGGCGCAGTCGAGATCTCGGGCATGCCGGAGCGAAGCGGAGGCGTGACCGAGAACGCCACGCACGCCTGGGGCTTCGGCCTCGCCACCGTTACGACCGCTGGGGACGTCCTGGATGTCTGGTTCCCGGCGCCCGAGCTCGGGACGCAGCCGGACGACGTGAAGGCTCCGGCCGAGCTCATCGCGGCGGAGGGCAACGACGAGCTCCGGCAGGTACGGCGTGAGGTCGTGGCGACCGAGATCGCGCTGGACGCGGCCCCGAGCGGTACGGCGGACGCGTACCTGCGGCTGCACCTCCTGAGCCACCGTCTGGTCCGCCCGCACGGCGTGAACCTGGACGGCATCTTCGGCGCCCTCCCGAACAACGCGTGGACGTCGCACGGCCCGGTCCCGGTCGAGCAGATCGAGAGCGTGCGGCTGCGGGCCCGCGCGGCCGGTCAGCACCTGAGCGTGACGAGCGTGGACAAGTTCCCCCGGATGACGGACTACGTCGTACCGTCCGGGGTCCGGATCGGCGACGCGGACCGCGTCCGCCTGGGCGCGCACCTCGCGGACGGTACGACGGTCATGCACGAGGGGTTCGTGAACTTCAACGCCGGCACCCTCGGTACGTCGATGGTCGAGGGACGGATCGTGGCCGGTGTGGTGGTCGACGACGGCAGCGACATCGGCGCGGGCGCGTCGATCATGGGCACGCTGTCGGGCGGCGGCAAGCAGGTCATCTCGATCGGCAAGCGCTGCCTGCTCGGCGCGAACGGCGGCACCGGTATCTCGCTCGGCGACGACTGCGTGGTCGAGGCGGGGCTGTACGTGACCGCCGGCACCAAGGTCACCCTCCCGGACGGCAGCGTGGTCAAGGCCCGCGACCTGTCCGGGCAGCCCGGACTGCTGTTCATCCGCAACTCGGTCACCGGCGCGGTGGAGGCCCGCCCGCGCAAGGGCGAAGGCATCACGCTCAACGAGGCGCTGCACGCGAACGCCTGATCGTCCGAAAGTATGAATGTGCGAACCGGCGTGAGGCTCGGCACGTCAATCTGTTCGTGAGGCAGGAACCTGTCGCCCGCCCTCAGACGTTGGGAGCGGTATGCCGATAAAGCGTGGTGCCCTAGTGGCCGTGGGGGGCATCGGCGTGCTCAGCCTTGCGGTCGGGGTCGGCATCGCCTGGCTCGGCGGGAAGCACGTCGGGAACCTCCTGCCGCCGACCGAGGAGTGTTCGGCGTCGGTCGGCGGGCAGATGGTCGTGGTCGACTTCGAGCAGGCCGAGTCGGCGGCGATCATCGCTGGCGTCGCCGTACGGCGGGGTCTTCCGGCCCGCGCGGCGACGATCGCGCTCGCCACGGCGTACCAGGAATCCGGTCTGCGGAACCTGGCGCACGGTGACCGGGACTCGCTCGGGCTGTTCCAGCAGCGGCCGTCACAGGGCTGGGGTACGGCGAAACAGGTGCAGGACCCGCACTACGCGGCCGGGAAGTTCTACGACGCGCTCGTGAAGATCAAGAACTACCAGACACTCGCGATCACGGTCGCGGCCGACAAGGTGCAGCGCAGCGCGTTCCCGAACGCGTACGCCGACCACGAGGCGGATGCCCGCGTACTGGCCTCAGCGCTGACCGGGCAGTCGAAGAGCGTCTTCAGTTGCACCGTGAACACCGACGCGGTGCCGCAGGAGACGATGGGCAGTAGCGGGCTGACGCCGCGCGCGGACGCCGTACGGAAGGATCTGATCCGGACGTTCGGGAAGGTGCCGACCGGTGGGTACGCCGTGGGCGGGGTGAACTCCGGGCACATGGAGGGGTCGGCGCACTACGACGGACGGGCGGTCGACGTGTTCGTCCGGCCGATCTCGGCGGCCAACACCACGAAGGGCTGGGCGATGGCGCAGTACCTGGTCGCCCGGGCGGACCTGCTGAAGATCAAGACGGTCATCTTCAGCGACAAGATCTGGACCGCCGGCGGCCGGTCGGACTCCGGCTGGCGGGACTACACCCCGCCCGAACGCTCCGGCGACCCGAAGATCCTCCGCCACCTCGACCACGTCCACGTCGACGTTCTGGAGCAGTAAATGACAATGGGACGCCCACCTGGAGCGTCCCATTGTGATCATCCAGTTACTCGTCGTGTTCCTGGGGCGGGAGTGCGGCGATGAACGCGTGGTCCTTGTCGATCTTGCCGAGCTTGGACGCACCGCCCGGCGAGCCGAGGTCGTTGAAGAAGTCGACGTTCGCGGTGTAGTAGTCCTTCCACTGCTCCGGGGTGTCGTCTTCGTAGTAGATCGCCTCCACCGGGCAGACCGGCTCGCAGGCTCCGCAGTCGACGCATTCGTCGGGGTGGATGTACAGCATCCTGTTGCCCTCGTAGATGCAGTCGACGGGGCACTCCTCGACACAGGCGAGGTCCTTCAGGTCAACACACGGCTGCGCGATGACGTAGGTCACTGCTACTCCTCCTATGGCAGGCAAGCGCAGCGGGGATTCCGGGGTGCTGCGATGCGGTGGTGCACGGTGTCTCTAGTATCACGGTAGTACGTTGACCACTGTGCCAGGAGTCCGGATCGTGTCAGGCCTGGGTGCCCGTGATATCGGCCACCGTGTCGTCGTCCGGCACCGGATACCGGGCGGTCTGACCGATGTCATCGGCGTTCTGCAGGCGTGGACCCCCGATCTCGTCACTGTCCGCCACGCCGACGGCGAATTACACGAGATCCTGGCTGCCGACGTGACCGCGGCCAAGACCATCCCCGAGATGCCGCTCCGTCCGGTGGACGTCGACCAACTCTTCCTCACCACCGCACTGGGCCGCCCAGCGGTCGAGACGGCGTACGTCGGCCACTGGTTGCTCCGGGCATCGTCGGGCTGGACGGGCCGCGGCAACTCGCTCCTGCCCGCGGGCGACCCCGGTATGCCGGTCGCGGACGCTCTCCAGCACGCGATCGCGTTCTACGACCAGCACGGCCTACGGGCACAGGCCCTCGTCCGCGTCGGCAGCCCGTACGACGAGGAGATCCGCGCCTGCGGCTGGGTAGACGCCCGTCCGGAGCAGTCCGACGTACTCGTCATGCACACCACGCTCGACCACGTGAACGGCTCGCCCGAGTACGACGTACAGCTCGCCGAGGCGCCGAACGACGCGTGGTACGGGACCGCTTTCGACGGCCCGGTGCCGGATGTCGCACCCAAAGTCCTCGAAGGCGCCCCGAAGGTGGCGTTCGCGTCGATCGTGCTGGACGACGTCGTGGTCGCGGTGGGGCGCGGGTCCATGACCGGGCACTGGCTCGGTGTGGACGCGATCCGTGTCACTGACGGCTACCGCCGCCGTGGCCTCGGTACGGCGATCGTGCAGGCGCTGGCGCGCTGGGCAGGCCCGCACGGCGGCCGCCGCACCTATCTGGAGGTGCTCGTCGAGAACACCGCCGCGATGACGACGTACACCCGTCTTGGCTACCGCGAGGCCTATCGCTACCGCTACCTGACCAGTCGGTGAGCCGCACGCGCTCCGATGAGCGTCAGCACAATGAATCCCGCTAGTACGACCCCCAGCGCCCGACCGGGGTCGTCAGCCAGCGCAGCGTAGGTAGAACCGGCTATCGCGACGCCCAGCGCTCCAGACAGCTGTGCGTTCGTGGCGACCACTCCGGACAGGTCAGCGGCGTACTGCGACGACAGGCTGGACGTGACAACGCCGATGAGGGTGTTGGAGGTGATTCCGAGCCCCAGCCCGCCTATTCCGAGTAGCGCGAACAGAAGCGGCCCGGCGCTGCCGCCAAGCAGCAGGTACATCAGCACAGACAGGTACCCGACCGCCAGGACCAGGCAGCCGATGAGAGGCATCCACCGCACTCCCCGTCGCAGTCGGGGCAGGATCGGTCCGGCCAGGCCGAACGTGGCGACCCAAATGACCATCGCGAAGCCGGAGTACGCCGGTCCTTTGTGCAGACCGCCCTGGAGGTAGAGGGCGAGCACGAAGAGCAGGGCGAAATACGTGCCCGAAGTACAGCCGTGGGCGAGGAGACCGGCGCGGACAGACGGGTTGCTGAGGACCGGGCGTGCGATCAGTGGGCGACCACCCCGGCCGGCTGCGCGACGTTCGCCGTACTCGAAGAGGACCAGCGCTGGGACGCTGAGCAGGAGGCACAGCCAGGACCAGGTCGGCCAGCCGCGTTCGGAGCCGAGCAGCAACGGAACGATGACGAGCAGAACCGTTGTGGACAAGGCGAGTACGCCGCCAAGATCCAGGCGGTCGCGATGTCCTGGCGGATCGGCGGGCAGCAGGCGACGGCCGGCCATGACGAGGACGATGCCGATCGGCACGTTGACGAGGAAGATCGGGCGCCAGCCGGTACCGAAGAGATCTGCGGCGATGAGGACGCCACCGAGCAGTTGGCCGGCCACCGCGCCGCCGGACAGCGCGATCGAGAAGTAGCCGAGCGCCTTGAGACGGTCGCGACCTTGGAAGTGCAGCTGGATGCCGCTGAGCACCTGCGGGACCATCAGTGCGGCGCCGGCTCCCTGGACGAAGCGGGCCACGACCAAGGTGGCGGTTCCGGGGGCGAGGCCACAGGCGAGGGAGGCCGCGGTGAAGACCGTCAGACCGAGGAGGAACGTCCGCCGGTACCCGAGCGACGAGCCGAGGCGGGCGCCGGTGATCAGCAGTACGGCGAACGCGACGACGTACCCGGACACGACCAGGCCGACGGCGCCCTCGGAGGCGTGCAGGTCGGCACCGATCGACGGACCGGCGATGTTGGCGACCGCGGTGTCGATATTGGCCATGAACTGACCGGTGAGCAGGACGGCCAGGATCGCGCCGCGATGGACGGTTCTTGTCTGCGGGGTGAGCACGTCAGTGGAACGGTGTGAGGTGCCCGAGATGTGAGGAGGTTAGGCTCCCGTGGCATGGCGGATGATGTGGTCGCGTACCCGGGGGACTTCGAAGGCACGGTGCGGGTGGAGTACACGCCGCACCCGGACGACGGGGTCGCGGATCCCGGTGAGATCGTCTGGACCTGGGTGCCGTTCGAGGAGGACTTCAGCCGCGGCAAGGACCGCCCCGTGCTGGTCGTCGGCTGGGACGAGCCGTTCCTGCTGGCGCTGATCCTCACCAGCAAGGACCACGACCGCGACGCCGCCGACGAGGCGCGCTGGGGCCGGGTCTGGCTCGACATCGGCAGCGGGACCTGGGACAAGGAGAACCGGCCCAGCGAAGTTCGACTGGACCGCGTCCTCCGCATCGACCCGCAACAGGTCCGCCGCGAGGGCGCCGTGATCGAAGAATCGATCTTCGATCAGGTCGCGGCCGGACTGCACGACCTCAACCGCGGCTGAAGGATCAGCTGGGCGGCCGGGTCGTCGTGACACCCGGCTTCCGGCCGGGTGGGGTCGAGATCCCGCCCGGCGGCGGAGTCACGGTGGTGCCCGGCTTCGGCCCGCAGCGGATGTCGTCGGCCGCGTTGTACTTCGTGGTGAACGACTCGGTCTTCTGCCGTACGCCGTTCTTCGCGAAGTACCGGTAGATGGTGATGTCGAAGCCCGCGGTCGGCGCCTGCGGCTCGCACTTCGCGGCCGTGTTGTAGACGAGGCCCGGCTGGCGGAAGTTCGTCTTCGCCGACTGCCCGGCGGTGATGTCGACGAACTTGGTGCCCCAGATGATGACCCGGATGCTGCCCTTGCTGCCCGGGGTCGAGGCCTTGAAGATCGTCTGCACCAGCAGGCCGTGCCCGGAGTCGTTCAGGAACTTCAGGTCGACCGACCCCCAGGCAACGGTCGCCTCACGCCCGACCGGGTAGCGGCTGATGTAGACGCTGTGCGCCTTGTGCTCGACGATCTTCAGCCCGGCGAAGAACGCCGCGTTGAAGGTGGTGGTCGCCGACTGCGAGACACCGCCGCCGAAGTCCTTCTCGAACTTGCCGCCGCTGATGATGTACCCCTCGGCGAACCCGTTCTCCTTGGTCCGCTCGCCGACGACCTTGTTCAGGCTGAACTCTTCGTTCGGCTTCAGCAGCGTGCCGTTGATCTTGGCCGCCGCCGTACCGATGTTGGTGTTGCGGTACGGCGCGTGCGGGAACTCGGTCTTGAAGTCGCCGATGTTCTGCGTGATCCCGAGCGCGGTCGCCTGCGCGGTGGTGAACTTCGCCGGGGTCGGCGTCAGCGGGACGGCGGCCCGCCGCTCACCGGTCGGCTTCGGCAGGATCGCGAGGATCGCCGCACCGACCTTCGCCCGGTCGACGACCATGCCGTTGACCGCCGGGACCACCTTCGGCCCGGCGCCGACGATCTGCACCGTCGCGTCCTTCGGTAGCGTCTCCAGCGTCTTGAACCGCTGCAGGAACAGCGGCTCCAGCGATTTGGTGCCCAGCGCCGGGATGACCTTGCCCTCCTGCACGCTGACCGCCAGCGCCGGTGCCAGCTCGGCCGGCTCCAGCTCGACCGACTTCGACCCGACCGTCAGCCGGACCGGCCCCGACATCGCGGGCTCGGCGAACTCCTTCAGCGCCTTGTCGATCGCCTCGGTGGCGGCCTGCGGCTTGGTCACGCCGGCCGGAAGTTCCTTCGGGGTCCCGTCCGAGGGGTACGCCGCGAGCACCGCGTCGACCGCCTTCGCGGAGTCCAGTTGCAGGCCGTCGGCCGGGTCGTGCTTCACCGGCTGCGTGCCCTTGAAGGTGATCGTGCCCTCGGTGGCCTTGCGATTCACCTGGCCGGCCAGCTTCTCGACGGCGGCCTTCAGCTTCGCGTCGTCCTTGGTGACGACCGGCTCGACCGCGTCCCCGCCGCTCAGCGCGTGCCAGATCCGGCCCGGGGCCAGGCTGCGGCCCGCGCCCGCGGCGTCGACGGTCTTGTCCACGTCCACCGAGAGCCCGGCGTCGGCCGGCAGCACCTGGAACTTGGCGTCGCCCGCCTTCAGCGCGATCGGCGCCGCCACGCGGTCCTTGAGACCCGCGGTCAGCTTCGTCTTCGCGTCGTCCTCGGACAGGCCGCCGATCGGGATGCCGAGCACGGTCGTGTCCGTCGGGATCTTGGCTCCGGCGAACGCGAACGCCGCGCCGTAGCCCACGACGACAACACCGAGCCCCGCGGCGGCGATGATCCCCGCGAGCTGCTTTCTCCCCACCGGACAGAGTCCTCCCGCTCGAGCGCTTGGTCAGGGCACAAGCGGACATCCTACGGGACGGGGCAGGCCCCACCGACCGTCGGGGCTGCCCCGCGATGCCCCGCCGGTAACGATCAGTTTCCGGGCAGTTCCCGGTAGTGACTGGAATGGTAGATCAAGGCGCTCGGGTCGCCCGGATCGCCCGTCCCGAGGCTGAGCACCTCGCCCACCACGATCGTGTGGTCTCCCCCGTCGTACGTCGCCCAGGTCCGGCACTCGAGCCACGAGAGGGCGCCGTCGACGGTCGGGCAGCCGGTTTTCGGGCCGGCCGTCGTACCGATGCCGTCGAACTGGCTGTACAGGTCCCGCCCGGACCGCGCGAACCGCTCCGCGATCGCCCGCTGCGCCCCGGACAGCACCGACACGGCCCAGTAGCCGCAGTCCAGTACGGCGGAGTGCATCCGGACGCCCTTGTCGACGCAGACCAGCACCAGCGGCGGATCGAGCGAGACCGAGGTGAACGCGTTCGCGGTCATCGCGTGCGCGACGCCGTCCTGCAGCGTGCTCATGATCGTGATCCCCGACGCGAACTGGCCGAGCGCAGCGCGGAACTCCGCAGGTGGGACGCTCCCACTCGACTCGGTTGAGGACACCTCAGCAGGTTATGCCTGCCGACAGGTTGATGCCTCAACCGAGCGTGTGGGAACGGTCACCTCACACCTCGCCGGGGTGAATCGTCTACAGGCCCGCGAACAGGTCGCGCTCCACGCCGTCCGGGCCGGGGGCCGGGGTGCCCTTGACCAGGCGGTACGGCTCGGAGGCCCAGATCTGGTTGCCGTTGTTGTTGGACAGCGCGAAGAACGGTCCGTCGACGGTGATCTGGGTGGCGTGCGCCTTCATCGCGTTCATCTTCCGGTCGATGAACTCCTCGCCCTCGATCACGCAGTCGATCAGCCGGTCCGGCGTGATCATCGGCGGCATCGGGCCGTCCGGGTCCATCCCCTCGAACGTGGTGGTGTCACCGGCGTCGCGGAGCGCCCGGAGCTGCTCGCGCATCCGGGACTCGGCCATCGCGGTCCAGTAGATCTTCGGGATGTCCCAGGCCGGGCCGAGATCCTCCCGGTACGACCGGGCGGCGGCCAGCGCGGCGGCGTACGTCGCGACGCGGTGCGCCTTGATGTGATCGGGGTGGCCGTAGTTGCCCCACTCGTCGTAGGTCACCAGGACCTGCGGGCGGAGCTCACGGATCACCGGGACCAGATCGTTCGCCGCGGCGACCAGGTCGGCCTGCCAGAAGCTGTCCTTACGGGTCTGCGGCGGGACGTCCGCGTTGCCCTCGTCGTTGTAGATCATCCCGGTGTCGCGGTACTTCCCCGGGCCGCCGAGGAACCGGTGGTCGGTGACACCGAGCTCGGCCATCGCGTTCGCGAGCTCACCGATCCGGTGCTCGCCGAGGCCGTCGTCCTGGTCGGCGGCCAGGTGGGACAGCTCGGGGACGAGGACCTCGCCCTCTTCGCCGAGAGTGCAGGTGATCAGGGTGACGTGGGCGCCCTCCGCGACGTACCGCGCCATCGTCACACCGTTGTTGATGGTTTCGTCGTCCGGGTGGGCGTGCACCAGCATCAGCCGGCGCTCAGCAAGCTCAACCATGCCGAAAGCCTACGTCGGCCCGCCGACAGTTCTTCCGGCAGTTCTCCCGGGAGCGGGTCAGCCGAAGCGGCGGACCAGCAGGCACCCGGCCTGGAACCGCGACTTCGCGCCGAGGCCGGCGATCAGCGCGCTGATCTCGGAGCGCACGGTCCGCAGCGACAACCCCAGGTCGCGCGCGATCGCGGCGTCCTTCGCACCGGTGGACATCATCCGGCCGATCGTCACCTGGCGGCTGGTCAGCTCCTTGACCGCGGCGGGAGTCCGCCGGTGCGATCCGAGCTCGTAGACCTCACAGACGACCTCGGGCGCGACGTCCTTGAGCCGCACCGCCGAAATTGCCGGGTACACCGACATGCGTCACTCCTCCCCAAGAGTTCAGGAAAGGATTCTCGTCTCCGGGCCGGACCAGGTGCCAGGTACAACCCATACAAACCACCCATACAGTTGCTGTGCGTGAACAGCAAGAAGGGCGGTGCCGTGACGGCACCGCCCTTCTCAGAAGTGTGCTGGGATCAGCTCACTTTCTTCACACCGATCTGCGTCAGGTCGGGGTAGCCACCGGTGTTCGGGTCGCCCACCACGTTGTCGAGGTTCGAGCCCACGACGTACACGTTGAGGTCCTGAACGGTCGGCACCAGCGGAGCCGTCTTCATGATCTCGACGTACAGGTCGGACAGACCGGTCTCGATCTTCGTCTTGTCGGTCTCCTTGGTCAGCGCTTCCATCTTGTCCCAGCCGGCCTGGCTGCGAGCGTAGTTGTTCTGCGCGGACTTGCCCGGCGCGGTCGTGTCCGGTCCGAAGACGGACGGAACGATCGTCGTGAGGCTCGCCCAGTCGTAGCACCAGCCGGCGGTGATCAGGTCGGTCGCCGCGGTGTCCTGCTGCTGCGTCGAGTAGTAGTTGTCACCCGGGATCTTCTGGATCTCGACGTTGACCCCGATGGCCTTCCAGGACGCCTGAGCGGCCTCGGCGGCCTTCACGGCCAGACCGGAGTCCGCCGTACCCAGGACGAGCTTCTCGCCCTTGTAGCCGGCCTCGGTCAGCAACTGCTTGGCCTTCGCCGGGTCGCCCGCGTCGGGAACCTTGAAGGTCTCCTCCGCCTTGTAGCCCTCCATGTCCTGCGGAATGATCGAGTCGACCACCTTGGCGAGCCGCTCGCCACCACGACCGTCGCGGTAGCTCGTCCGGTCGAGGCCGTAGTACAGGGCCTCACGCAGCTTCTGGTTCTTCAGCAGCGGCTTCTGCTGGTTGAACGCGATGTAGCGGCGGCAGATGTCGGTGGCCTCGACCACGCGGTCCTTGACGCTCGCCTGGTTCGTCTTGGCGATGTTCTCCGGCTGCACGCCCGCGAAGCTGAGCGAGCTCTGGTCCGCCGCGCCGTTCGCGATCAGTCGCTGGTCGACGGTCGCCTCGGCGTCACCGAACTTGAAGATGAACTTGTCCGGACGGGCGTCGCGGATCGGGTCGGTCTTCTGGTCCCAGTTGGTGTTGCGGACCAGCACCAGTTGCTTCTTGCGGGTGTACGACTCGATCTTGTACGGGCCGCTCGACACCGGGTGGTTGTCGTACTGGGTCTTGGTGTCCTTCGCCTTCGGGACCGGCGCGAAGACCTTCATGCTCGCCGTACCGTCGAACGAGGCGACCGGGCGGTTCAGCTTGAAGATGATCGTCTTCTCGTCCGGGACCTCGATCGCCGTGCAGCCCTTGCCGCCGTTGTTCCCCGACACGTACGGGCCCTTGTAGCCCTTGCAGTCGAGGTACTCGTGCGCGTACGGCGCACCCTCGGCCATGTCGGCGGCGAACGACCGCTCGGCGTTGTACTTGATGTCGGCGGCGACGATCGGCGTGCCGTCCTCGTACTTCAGCCCGTCCTTCAGCTTGAAGGTCCAGGTCTTGAAGTCCGGGCTGGCCTCGTAGCTGTCCGCGAGGTCCTTCTCGAGAACGATCTTCTTCGCCTTGCCGTCGTATCGGTACTCCGTCAGCGAACGGGTGATCAGCTTGCCGATCATGTTCGAGTCGGTGACGAAGCTCCGTGCCGGGTCGAGGTGCTCGACGTCGGTGACGGAGTAGACGGTGACGGTGCCCCCCTTGGCACCGGCCGAAGCCTGCCCGGTCGGCGTATCGCTGTTTCCCCCGCCGCAGGCAACCGCGGTCAGGCTCAGTCCGAACCCAACGGCGATTGCCACTCCGGTTCGTTTGAGGTGATCCATGGCCAGTGTTTCCTTCCTTGTGTTGACACTTGTCGCCGGGTCGCGGCGGCTCGCAGAAAGTGATCTACGTCAGATGGCGGTCATCAACTCACGTGTTCACAAACTGCGCAATGCGCTTTTGGCCGCTTGACCGGATCGTGATCCCTTCAATGCCGTCGGTACACCAGACCAACGCTCTGTGTAGTCGTCAGACCACGTCCCGTTCCTCGGGGAAGTGGCAGGCCGCTTGATGGCCCGGGGCCCCGATCTGCAGCAGCGGCGGCTCTTCCGCAGCGCAGATCTCCTGTGCCTTCCAGCATCTGGTCCGGAAGCGGCACCCCGAGGGCGGGTTCAATGGGCTCGGTACGTCACCGGTCAGCCGGATCCGCTCGCGCGCTTCCTCCGCGTCCGGATCGGCCTCCGGCACCGCGGACAGCAGCGCGTGCGTGTACGGGTGCCGGGAGTGGTTGTAGAGCTCGTCGCGGGTGGCCGTCTCGACCACCTTGCCGAGGTACATCACCGCGACTCGGTCGGAGATGTGCCGGATCACCGACAGGTCGTGCGCGATGAACAGGTAGGCGAGGCCGAACTCCTCCTGCAGGTCCTCGAGCAGGTTCACGATCTGGGCCTGGATCGACACGTCGAGCGCCGACACCGGCTCGTCGCAGACGATCAGCTTCGGCCGCAGCGCGAGCGCCCGGGCGACCCCGATCCGCTGGCGCTGGCCGCCGGAGAACTCGTGCGGATAGCGGTTGTAGTGCTCGGGATTCAGCCCGACCCGTTCCATCAGGGTCTGGACCGACTTCTTCGTCCCGCTCTCGCTCTTCACCTTCTGGATCTCGAACGGCGCCGCGATGATGGTGCCGACCGTCTGCCGCGGGTTCAGCGACGAGAACGGGTCCTGGAAGATCATCTGGACCTCCCGCCGGAACGGGCGCATCCGGGCCCGGTTCAGGTGGGTGATGTCCGAGCCCATGAACGAGATCGTGCCGCCGGTCGGCTCGTCCAGCCGGGTCACCAGCCGGCCCGTGGTGGTCTTCCCGCAACCGGACTCACCGACCACACCGAGCGTCTCGCCGGCGTGGATGCTGAGGTCGATCCCGTCGACCGCCTTCACCGCGCCGGTCTGCCGCTGGAAGATGATCCCCTGCGTCACCGGGAAATAGCGTTGCAGCCCGCGCGTCTCGAGCAGCAGTTCGCCACCCGCGGACTCCTTGCCGGTCGTCTGCTCGGCAGATGTCGTCGTACTCACCAGCGCTCCCCCGCCATCAGAGGCTCGGCTTGATCTGCTCGGTGAACAGCTGCTTGCGCTGTTCGGACCTGATATGACACCGCACCCGATGTGGTTCCTGGCCGATCTGCAGCAGTTCCGGCAGTTCGGTGGAGCAGACCGCATCCTCGACGTGATCCTGGTAGTCGCAGCGCGGCTGGAACGGGCAGCCCTTGGGCAGGTTGATCAGCGACGGCGGAGTGCCCCGGATCGACTTGAGCCGCCCGTCGCCGCTGCGGTTCACCCGGGGGATCGAGCCGAGCAGCCCCCAGGTGTACGGCATCTCGGGCCGGTAGAAGATGTCCCGGACGTTGCCCGACTCGACCACGCGGCCGCCGTACATCACCACCACGTTCTCGGTCATCTTGGCGACCACACCGAGGTCGTGGGTGATCAGGATGATCGCGGAGTTGAACTCCTTCTGCAGATCCTTCATCAGGTCCAGGATCTGGGCCTGGACGGTGACGTCGAGCGCGGTGGTCGGCTCGTCGGCGATCAGCAGCGAGGGGTCGCACATCAGCGCCATCGCGATCATCGCGCGCTGCCGCATCCCGCCGGAGAACTGGTGCGGATAGTCGTAGAACCGCTTGTCCGGCGACGGGATGCCGACCCGGTCGAGCAGCTCGATCGCGCGCTTCTTGGCCACCGCCTTCGGCGCGTTGTTGTGCACCAGGAAGGCCTCGGTGAGCTGGTCACCGACCCGGAAGAACGGGTGCATCGCCGACAGCGGATCCTGGAAGATCATCGCGACCCGCTGGCCGCGCAGCGCCCGCATCTCGGGCACGGACATCGACACCAGTTCGGCGCCGTCCAGCCAGATCTCGCCGGTCACCTTCGCCTTGCTGCCCTTGTGCAGCCCCATGATGGCCAGGCTGGACACGCTCTTGCCGGAGCCTGACTCGCCGACGATGCCGAGCGTCTTGCCGCGCTCGAGGGTGAAGTTCAGGCCGTTGACGGCCTTCACCAGCCCGTCGTCGGTCGGGAAGTGCACCTGCAGGTCCTTGACCTCCAGGAACGGCTTTCCGGCGCGGGTGTCCGCCGGCGGCGCACTGGTCACGGATTCGGTCATCTCACCTCACCTGATCAGGACAGCCGCACGCGCGGGTCGATGACGGCGTACAGGACGTCGACGACGATGTTCGCGAGCACCACGAAGATCGCCGCGAACAGCACCACGCCCATGATCGCGGGCAGGTCGTTGCTGAGAACGGAGTCGATGGAGAACTTGCCGAGGCCGGTGATGCTGAAGATCTGTTCGGTGATCACCGCGCCGCCGAGCAGGCCGCCGACATCCAGGCCGAAGATCGTCACGATCGGGGTCAGCGCGGACCGCAGCCCATGCTTGAAGACCACTGTCCGCTCGCCCAGGCCCTTGGCCCGGGCCGTCCGGATGTAGTCCTCGTTCATGGTGTCGATCATGTTGGCCCTGGTGATCCGGGTGTAGAGCGCCGCGAACACCAGCGCAAGCGTGATCCAGGGCAGGATGTAGAACTGAAGCCATTTCACCGGGCCCACCGTGAACAAGGCGGCGTTCGCCGTGTCGGGGAACGGGATCCACTTCAGTTTGACGATGAACAGGAACAACAGCAGGTACCCGAACACGATCGTCGGGAAGGACACCCCGAACAGGGCCAGGCCGACGCTCAGCTTGTCGATGAACTTGCCCTTGCGGAGCGCGGCTATCAGGCCGAGCATCACGCCGGCGAACAGCCAGAGGACGGCGGCCCCGAGGGCCAGCCACAGCGTCGCCGGGAACGCGTCCTTGATCGAGTTCCAGACCGGGATGCCGTTCTGGTACGACTCACCGAAGCACGGCCACGCGCAGTTGCGTTCGTTGCCCTCGGAGCCGATCGTGCGCCCACCCGGGCTGACCAGGCCCTGCATGTACTGGCCGTACTGCACGACCAGCGGCTTGTCGAAGCCGTACGTCGCGTTGACCTGCGCGACCGTCTCCGCGTTGCAGTTCTTTCCGCAGATGAGCAACGCGGGGTTCGCCGGCGTGGCCCAGAACAGGAAGAACGTGATCGCGCTGATCACGATCAGCACGAACACCGCCTGGATCAGGCGGCGGATGAGATAGCGGCCCACCGGTCAGCTCCTTCCGGCGCGCGGATCGAGGGCGTCCCGGACGGAGTCGCCGAGCAGGTTGAACGCCAGCACGGTGATGAACAGCGCCATCCCCGGGAAGAACAGGTACAGCGGGTTGCTCTCGATCCAGTTCGACGCGTCGGAGATCATCCGGCCCCACGAGGCGGTCGGCTCCTTGATGCCGACACCCAGGAAGGACAGCGCCGCCTCTGCGGTGATGTTGGTCGGGAGCAGCAGCGTCGTGTACACCAGCAGCGTCGGCAGCAGGTTCGGCAGAACCTGCCGGAACAGCACGTAGTTCGGGCCGGCGCCGAGTGATCTGGCGGCCTCCACGAACTCGCGCTCACGCAGCGAAAGCGTTTGGCCACGGACGATCCGCGCCAGGTAGGCCCAGCCGAAGAAGCCGAGGACGAACATCAGCACACCCATTCGCAGTGTGTTGTTGTCAGGGGTGCCGAACAGATCCTGGGCGCGCGAGGCGACCACCGGTGTCAGCGCCATCACGAACAGCAGCGACGGGAAGCTCAGCATGATGTCCATCAACCGGCTGAGCAGCGTGTCGACCCAGCCGCCGAAGTACCCGGACACCATCCCGATCACCGTGCCGAGCACGACCGCGATGACGGTGCCGCCGAGCGCCACGAGCAGCGAGACCCGGGTGCCGTAGACCAGCCGCGAGAAGATGTCGCGGCCGTTCTGCGGCTCGACGCCGAGCCAGTGCTCCGAACTCGTACCGCTGCCCCACAACCCGCCGATCGGGATACCGCCGTCGCGGGTGTTCAGCAACGGGTCCCCGTTCTCGTTGAGCTTGTTGAACTGATCGGGCGGGAACCCGTTCAGCTTCACGATCAGCGGCGCGAGCAGCGCCACCGCGATGATCAGCAGGATCACGACCGCGCTGATGATCGCGACCTTGTCGCGTCGCAGCCGTGCCCACGCGATCTCCCCCGGCGAGCGGCCCTCGATCTCCTTCGCTTCGGCAGTCTCGACCAGAGCATCTGTCGGCAATCCCTCATCGGGAGACTGCGTCTCCGATACCCCCAGCGTCATCGCCCGTCACCCGTCTTCCGTGCTGATGCACCCCGCACCTTTGACCCGGGCTCGCCGGGTTGCCGGGAACCCTACGTATCTCGCAGTGTGGACGCCATGGGAAGCCGACGCTAGTCACCGAATCGTGACCGGTGTGACTTCCGCCACTACTGGCGGGTTCGGAGCACCTTGACGAACGGACGATCGGGTACCAGCCAGTTGCTTTCGTCGAGGTCCTCCGGCACGAACCACCGGAGCTCCGAGTGCTCACGCAGTACCGGATCGCCGCCGACGATCACGGCCCGGTAGACGTGCAACCGGTACGCCTCCGAGATGTCCACGCCGGGCCCCAGCGACTCGCCGACCTTGATCTCCAGGTCCAGCTCCTCGCGGAGCTCGCGGACCGCGGCCTGTTCGTCGGTCTCCCCCGGCTCGACCTTGCCGCCGGGGAACTCCCAGCCGCCGTCCGGCCCTGGCCGGTACGCCGCCAGCACCAAGCCGTCCCGTACTACCGCAACACCCACCACGATCTGCACGTCGCGACTCTGCCAGAAACTGTCAGCCGCGTCCGGCATGATGCCGGTATGCCGTTGCAGAACAGGGTTCTGCCCACCCAGGAGATCGTCGCCTACCCCGGCCGCGGCTTGCTGATGGGCAATCGCGGCAGCCTGCACGGCCCCGACCGCCGCCTCGGCACGACCCGTTGGCGGTCGAAGGCGTGGATCTGCTGTGTCCTCGACTGGAAAGGGATCCGCCGCGATCCGATGCCGCTCGGCCGCTGGACCGCACTGTTCTTCTTCGACGAAGCGGTAGCGCTCGCCGCCGGCCATCGGCCCTGTCATTACTGCCGGCGCAGGGATTTCCTGCTGTACGCCGGTGCGTGGGCGAGCGGCCGCGGTCTGCCCGAACGTCCACGGGCCGCCGAGATGGACGCCGTACTGCATCACGAGCGGGTCGAATCACGCACCAGGCGGCAGCGAACGACCGTCCAGGACTTCTCCGGACTGCCGGACGGCGCCATGGTGCGCTTCGACGGCAGGCCCGCGCTGGTGCTCGACCAGCAGGTGCTGCCGTGGTCCTGGGAGGGGTACGCCGAAAGGCTGCGGCCACGTGGTCTGCACGAGGTCGAAGTACTCACGCCGCCGGCGAATCTCGTTGTCCTACAGGCCGGATTCGCCCCATTACTCCACCCGTCGGCACACTCGCAACTGAGGTAAGCCTAACTGGAAACACGCCGTACCGAGGGGTCTTCCGTTGGGCGCTCGGCAGGGGCAAAGTGTGCCCATACTGACAGCTACATAACCATCACTGGAGTCGGCAATGGGTGAAGGCAACAGCGGCCAGGGCAACATCGCCGCAGTCGTCCGCGCGCTCGAAGGGCTGCATGCGGCGGTGGGCAAACTCAGCCAGGAGTACGGTGACACCCTCGGCATCCGCCGCCTGGTGTCCGATGTGGCCCGGCTGAGCGACGATCTCGCAGAGCTCGGCCCGCCCGACCCCAGGCACAGGCCCGGACCCGTTCCGGAGGAACTCGAGGAGATTCCCGACGTGGAGTATGACGCGTCCATGTGGACCGACGCGGAACACGAAGGCTTCGGCGCGCCTGACAGGCACGCTCCCTGATGGCGACGGGAGTTGATGCGCCGGGCCGCGCTCAAATAGGCCTCAAGACTGCAAGATCGGATCGATGGTGGCTCGCGCCGTTGCGCATCGGCGTGATCCTGGGCTTCTTCATCGTCTACGCGACGATCCGGATCTTCATGGGCAAGTGGTACTGGGTCGACGATTTCCACTACCTCACCCCGCTGTACTCGCCCTGCCTGAGCAGTTCGTGTGTCGAAGGTGCCAGCCACCTCGGCACCTGGTTCGGCGCATTCCCGCGCTGGCTGCCGTTGAGCCTGATCACCTTCGTGGTTCTGGCCGGCTTCCGCGGCACCTGCTACTACTACCGCAAGGCGGGGTACCGCTCGCTGTTCTTCGCGCCGGCCGCCTGCGCGGTTCCCGAGCCGCACAAGAACTACACCGGTGAGCGGAAGTTCCCGCTGGTCGCGCTGAACCTGCACCGCTACTTCTTCTACGGTGCGCTGATCTTCGGTGTGCTGAACATCTACGACGGCCTGCAGGCCTTCCACGGCGAGGGCGGCGGATTCGGCATCGGCCTCGGCACGGTGATCATCTGGCTGAACCTGGTGATGCTGTGGCTGTACACGCTGTCCTGCCACGCCTGCCGGCACATCGTCGGCGGCCGGCTGAAGAACTTCTCCAAGCACCCGATGCGCTACCGGTACTGGACCTTCGTGTCCAAGCTGAACCCGAAGCACGGCACCTTCGCGATGACGTCGCTGTTCACCGTGATCCTGACCGACTTCTACATCATGGCGGTCTCCGCCGGGTGGTTCTCCGACCTGCGCATCATCAATTGAGGATTTCATGACTGAGCTGGAACGACACACGTACGACGTCGTCGTGATCGGGGCCGGCGGCGCCGGCCTGCGGGCGGCGATCGAGGCCCGCGAGCAGGGCAAGAAGACCGCGATCATCTGCAAGTCCCTGTTCGGCAAGGCACACACCGTGATGGCCGAGGGCGGCTGCGCGGCCGCGATGGGCAACGCGAACTCCAACGACAACTGGCAGGTCCACTACCGCGACACGATGCGCGGCGGGAAGTTCCTGAACAACTGGCGGATGGCCGAACTGCACGCGCAGGAGGCCCCCGACCGGGTGTGGGAGCTGGAGACGTACGGCGCGCTGTTCGACCGCACGCCCGACGGCCGGATCAGCCAGCGCAACTTCGGCGGTCACACCTACCCGCGGCTCGCGCACGTCGGCGACCGCACCGGCCTGGAGCTGATCCGCACCCTGCAGCAGAAGATCGTCTCGCTGCAGCAGGAGGACTTCGAGGCCACCGGCGACTACGAGGCGAACCTCAAGGTGTACGCCGAGTGCACGGTCACCGAGCTGATGAAGGACGGCGACGCGATCTCCGGCGCCTTCGGGTACTGGCGCGAGTCCGGCCGGTTCATCCTGTTCGACGCGCCCGCGGTCATCCTGGCCACCGGCGGGGTCGGCAAGTCGTTCAAGGTCACCTCGAACTCGTGGGAGTACACCGGTGACGGTCACGCCCTCGCGATGCGGGCCGGCGCGACGCTGATCAACATGGAGTTCATCCAGTTCCACCCGACCGGCATGGTCTGGCCGCCGTCGGTGAAGGGGATCCTGGTCACGGAGTCGGTGCGCGGCGACGGCGGCGTACTGAAGAACTCCGAGGGCAAGCGGTTCATGTTCGAGTACGTGCCGGACGTGTTCCGGGCGCAGTACGCCGAGTCCGAGGACGAGGCGGACCGCTGGTACAAGGACCCGGACAACAACCGGCGCCCACCGGAGCTGCTGCCGCGTGACGAGGTCGCGCGCGCGATCAACTCCGAGGTGAAGGCCGGCCGCGGTACGCCGCACGGCGGTGTCTTCCTGGACGTGTCGTCGCGGCTCCCGGCCGAGGAGATCACCCGGCGGCTGCCGTCGATGCACCACCAGTTCAAGGAGCTGGCGGATGTCGACATCACCGCGGAGCCGATGGAGGTCGGTCCGACCTGCCACTACGTGATGGGCGGCGTCGAGGTCGACCCGGACACCGCGTCATCCGTCGTACCGGGTCTGTTCGCCGCGGGTGAGGTTGCCGGCGGCATGCACGGCTCGAACCGGCTCGGCGGCAACTCGCTGTCCGACCTGCTGGTCTTCGGACGGCGTGCCGGGATGGGCGCCGCGATGTACGTCGACGGTCTCGGAGCGGCTCGGCCGAAGATCGACGAGGCCGACGTCGACGCGGCGGCCGAGGACGCGCTGGCGCCGTTCGAGCTCGAGGGCGGCGAGAACCCGTACACGATCCACCAGGAACTGCAGCAGTCGATGAACGACCTGGTCGGCATCATCCGCAAGGAAGAGGAGATGGAGCAGGCGCTCGGCCGCCTGTCCGAGTTCCGCAGCCGGATCGCGAAGATGACGGTGGAGGGTCACCGGCAGTTCAACCCGGGCTGGCACCTCGCGCTCGACCTGCGCAACATGCTGACCGTGTCGGAGTGCGTCGCGGGCGCGGCGCTGATGCGGCAGGAGTCGCGCGGTGGGCACACACGCGACGACTTCCCGGGCATGAACCCGGAGTGGCGCAAGAAGCTGCTGGTGTGCGCGCTCGACGCCGACGGCGTCGTGAACGTCTCCGAGGAGCAGCAGATCCCGATGCGCGAGGACCTGCTGGAGCTGTTCGAACTCGACGAGCTGACGAAGTACCTGACGGATGAGGAGCTGCCGGCCAAATGAGTTACACAGGCAAATTCCGCGTCTGGCGGGGTGACTCCGAGGGCGGTGAGCTCAAGGACTACGAGGTCGAGGTGAACGAGGGCGAGGTCGTCCTCGACGTCATCCACCGGCTGCAGGCGACCCAGACGCCCGACATGGCGGTCCGGTGGAACTGCAAGGCCGGCAAGTGCGGCTCCTGCAGCGCCGAGATCAACGGCATGCCGAAGCTGATGTGCATGTGCCGGATGAACACGTTCGCCGAGGACGAGGTCGTCACGGTCACGCCGATGCGCACGTTCCCGGTGATCCGCGACCTCGTCACCGACGTGTCGTTCAACTACCAGAAGGCGCGCGAGGTGCCGGCCTTCAAGCCGCCGGCGGACCTGAAGCCGGGTGAGTACCGGATGCAGCAGGTCGACGTCGAGCGCTCGCAGGAGTTCCGCAAGTGCATCGAGTGCTTCCTGTGCCAGGACACCTGCCACGTGATCCGTGACCACGAGGAGAACAAGGAGTCGTTCTCCGGTCCGCGGTTCCTGATGCGCGTCGCCGAGCTGGACATGCACCCGCTCGACGCCGCCGACCGGCAGCACGCCGCGCAGGAGCAGCACGGTCTGGGCTTCTGCAACATCACCAAGTGCTGCACCGAGGTGTGCCCCGAGCACATCAAGATCACCGACAACGCGCTGATCCCGATGAAGGAACGCGTCGTCGACCGCAAGTACGACCCGATCGTCTGGCTAGGCAACAAAATCCGCCGCCGCCCCGCCTGACCCGCAGTACCCGAGTCCCCTGGCCCCACCCGGAGCCAGGGGACTCGCTTTTCCCAACTTTGAGAAGCCACCAACCGTTTTCCCTGCCCCGAAACGGTTGGTGGGTTCTCAAAGTGGAGGGTTCGGGGTTGGGTCACTCGCGTGGGTGAGTCGGGTGGGGGTGTTGGGCGCTTAGGGTTCCGGGCATGGACGTTGTGGTGCTGCGGCTGGTCAATCTGGTGATCTTCATGATGATCTTCGTGCCGATCTCGCAGCGGCTGCTCGGGGTGCGGTTCGGGCTCGGGCGGCTCGCGGTCGGTGCGCTGATCACGCTGAGCGTCTCCGGGCCGTTGGCAGTCGCGATGATCGGTACGCCGCCGTGGACCGGATCGAGCGGCGCCGCGCTCGCGTTCATGGCGCTGATCGCGCTCTGCTCGATGCTCGCCGGCCTGGTGTTCCTGGTGCTGGCGGAGGCGCTGGTGCCGACCGGATCGTTGCCGCGAGCCCGTGATCTGCGGCGGGACCTGAGCGGTCGGATCGCGCGCACCCGGCGGTACCTGCAGATCCTGCGGATCGCGCTCAAGCACGGCCTCGGCCCGTATCTGCGCGGCCGCCGCCGTCCCGGCCGGGAGAACGCCGCGGGCCAGGCCGAACTGGCCCGGTCGCTGCGGCTCGCGCTCGACGAAGCCGGTGTCACGTTCGTCAAGCTCGGCCAGGTGCTGTCCACCCGCAGCGACATCATCCCCGAGTCGGTCGCCACCGAACTCAGCCGCCTCCAGGACCAGGTCACCCCCGCGCCCTGGCCGCAGATCGAGGAGATCCTCACCGAGGAACTCGGCGCCCCACTCTCCCCGCTGTACGCCGCCTTCGACACCGAACCGCTCGCCGCCGCGTCCGTCGCCCAGGTCTACACCGCCCGGCTGACCAACGGCACCGAGGTGGTGGTCAAGGTTCAGCGGCCTGGGATTGCCGGGCTGGTTGATCGGGATCTCGACATCGTTCGTCGCCTGGCCAGACTGCTGGACCGGAACACCGATTGGGGGCGCTCGATGGGGGTGCGGGCGCTCGCCGACGGGTTCGCGGACGCGATGCGCGAGGAGCTCGACTTCACCGTCGAGGCCGGCAACATGACCACGGTGGCCGCCGGCCAATCCGTTGCTGCCAGCAATGACCTCGTCGTACCGCGGTTGTATCCGGAGCGCTCCACCCGCCGCGTCCTCACCATGCAGCGGCTCGACGGCATCGGTCTCGGCAACGCCGGCCAGGCGATCGCCGACCGCGGCCTCGACCCGGTCCGCCTCGGCCGCGCGCTGTTCGAGTGCCTGCTCGGCCAGGTGGCGATCGACGGCGTGTTCCACGCCGACCCGCACCCGGGCAACTTCTTGCTGCTGACCGACGGCCGGATCGGCATGCTCGACCTCGGGTCGGTCGGCCGCCTCGACCCGGCGACCCGCGAGGCCCTGCAACGCTTCCTGCTCGCCGTCGACCACGGCGACCCGGTGGCGGCCACCGACGCCCTGCTCGAGATCGTCTACCGCCCGGACGTCATCGACGAACGCGCGCTGGAGCGCTCTGTCGGCCAGTTCATGACCAAGCACCTCGCGGCCGGTGTGGCGCTCGGCCCGGCGATGTTCAACGACCTGTTCAAGATCATCACGTCGCACGAGCTCGGCGTACCGCCCGAGGTCGCCGCCGTGTTCCGCGCGCTCGCCACGGTCGAAGGGACGATTTCCCGGATCTCCCCCACGTTCGACCTGGTCGCGGCGTCCCGCCAGTTCGCCTCCGCGCACGTCACCGACCGCCTCACGCCCGACTCGCTCCGCCGTACGGCGACCGAGGAACTGGCCACGCTGCTCCCGATGTTGCGGCGGCTGCCACGCAGGATCGACCGAATCGCAGCCGCCGCCGAGAGCGGCCGGCTCGGGGTGAACGTCCGCCTGTTTGCCGACGAACGCGACCGCCGGCACTTCACCGGACTGCTCCACCAGGCGCTGCTAGCAGTGCTAGGTGCGACCGCGGGCATCATGGCCGTCCTGCTGCTCGGTACGCCGGGCGGCCCGAAGGTCACCGACTCGATGACGTTGTTCCAGCTGTTCGGCTACAACCTGCTGGTGATCTGCGCGGTACTCGTGCTCCGCGTCCTGATCCTGATCTTCCGGCTGCCGGGAACCCGCTCGTCTTGACTTCAACTTAACTTGAACTTCAACGATAGCGGGCATGACTGTGCTGATGCCACGCCTCCGGCGCGGCGAGCCATGGGGCTGCAACTCCCGTCCTTCCCTCGTCGCTCCGGTCGCTTCGCTCCCTCCGCTCCTCAGTCCAGGACGGGAGGCCCCATGACCGACACTGAGGCCCGCCCCAAGCTGTTCACCGGACAGCACCTGCCACTGGTGCTCGGGGTGATCGGCCTCGTCACGCTCGGCGCGTTCGAGAACCGCGCGGTCGGTACGGCGTTGCCCACGATGGTCCGCGAGTTCGACGCGCTCGGCAGCTTCGGGTTGGCGAACGCGGCGCCGAACGCGAGCTACCTGATCTCGCTCGCGATCGCCGGCCTCTGGTCGGACCGCCGCGGCCCGATCCCGACTCTGCGGGCAGGCGCGATCTCCTTCACCCTCGCGCAACTCCTGGTCGGTACGGCGACCGCGATGCCGATGGTCATCGCGGGACGTCTGCTCAGCGGTCTGGCCGAGGGCCTGCTGGACGTGTCGTTGATGGTGCTCGTAGCCCGGGCGCTGCCCGCCGTACTGCGGCCGCGGATGTTCTCGTTGTTCGCCGCGATGTGGATCCTGCCGTCGGTCCTCGGACCGGTGCTGACCGGTGTGGTGACGGAACAGTTCGGGTGGCGCTGGGTCTTCCTCGGCGCGCTCATCCTGCTGGTCCCGAGCTGGCTGCTGCTCGGGCCCGCGATGCGCCAGTCGGCCGACGTCCCCGCGCCGGAGCGCACCGCTGAGGACGCGGCCGAGCTCGTGGCCTGGCGAGCCGCACTCCCCTGGGCGCTGGCCGCATCCGTCGCCCTGTTCTCGATGACGCTGGCCGGGGACCACCTGGAAGCGCACCCGTTCCTCGGCGGCACGGCGGTGATCGTGGCGCTAGCAGTGCTAGGACGGGCCGCCGTACGAGTGATGCCGGCCGGCACGTTCACCGCCCGCCGCGGCTTCCCCGCGGTGGTCGCCGTCCGCGGACTCGGCGGGGCAGCATTCGCCGGAGTCGGCGCATACCTCCCACTTCTCCTCACACTGCAGCACAACTTCAGCCCGTCGCGGGCCGGCGTGACGCTGTCGATCACCGGAGTCTGCTGGGCGTTCGGATCGTGGCTGCAGGGTCGTGAGCACGGGATCGAGCGGGTCGTCGTACTGCGGACCGGGCTCGCGTTCATGACGCTCGGGCTGGCGGTGACGTCGCTGCTCGCGTGGACGGACGCGACCACGTGGATCGGCCTGATCGGCTGGGGATTCGGGGGCATCGGGATGGGCCTCAGCTCCTCGAGCCTGTCGGTGCTGACGCTGGACCTGTCCGACCAGAGCAACTCCGGCCGCAACACCAGCTCGGGTCAGATGGCCGCGACGATGAGCATCGCCACGGCTCTGGCGATCAGCGGCACGCTGCTGGCGTTCAACTCCGACGACCCGCAGCCCTGGGTCTTCGGCGCGATCGTCACTGCGGGATCGGTACTGGCCCTGCTGGGGTTCCTCGCCGCCCCGCGCGCCCGCCGCTCCGAGTCACGCGGGGGTCTGGGAGACATGCCCTAGAGTGAGCGCATGGCTGAGCTCTTGACCGACGACCAGATCGACCTCGCGTTGCGCGATCACCTCCCGGAGTGGAAGGTCGTGGACAACGAACTGGTCCGAAGCGTCAAGAGGGACACGTTCCTGGACGGCATCCGGCTGGTGGCGACCGTCGGGCAGCTGGCGGAGTCGATGAACCACCACCCGGACATGGACATCCGCTACACGACCATCACGTTCCGGGTCAGCAGCCACGAGGCCGGCGGGATCACCGACGACGACCTCGTGCTCGCGCGGCACATCGACACCGCCGCCGGCTGACCTCTTCACGTCATGGCGCTTGTCGGCCACGGCAAGCGCTGGTTCCGGGTGCCTGAAATCCCTTAAACCTAAGGGATGACCGTCCTCGGAACCGCCCTGACCGTCCTTGTCGCGCTGACTCCTTCGTACGCCGGTGCCGCGGACCCCGGCTGGTTCTGGAACCGCCCGCACTGCGACACCGTGTACGGCGACGGCTCGGTGACGATCACCGAGTCCGACGGCGCGACCCTCGCCCCGACGACCGGCAAGCTGCGCGCCGTCACGTACGCGAAGGTCGCCGCACTGCAGGAACCGAACACGCTGATCAGCATCGGCCAGCAGACGATCCAGCGTTCCCGCGACGCCGGCTGCAGCTGGCAGTTGCTAGACAAGGCACCGGACGATCTGAGCACGTACGACGTACAGCCGGGTCCGGGCGACTCGGCGTACGTCTACAGCGTCAACGACCAGCCCATCCATCGCGTGCACGGCTCGCAGGTGACGACGGTCCTCGGGCCGGTCGCCGGCGGCGGGCTGGCTGCGCTGGCCGCACAGCCCGGACGGCTGCGGGTCGTGGCCGGCGACGGGCAGCTGTACGACTCCTCGAACGACGGCGAGACCTGGCAGCGCGTCGGCGTACCGCCTGCTCGTGATCTCTTCCTGTACGACGCCGTGGTGGATCCGCGGAACCCGGATCACGTGGTGGCCGGCGTGATGTCGGACGGCGTGTACGTGACGTTCGACGGCGGACGGACCTGGACCCGGTCGCGGCCGGTCGAGCGGGTGAACGCGTTCAGCCTGGCGATGTCGCCGGCCGACCCGTCGAAGGTCTGGATGGAGGGGTACGACCGGGACCGGTCGACCCGGTTCATCTGGGAGTCGACCGACGGCGGGCAGAAGTTCCGCGAGGTGCTGGACCAGAGCCGGGCCGACCTGATCAACGGCAACAGGATGTGGGCCTCGCCGGTCGACCCGGACCTGCTCTACTTCAGCTACGGCACGTCGTTCGCCAACTTCGGCGCCGACCTGTACCGCTTCGTCCCCTCGACCGGCGCGCTCATCAAGAACCACAACAAGAACGACGGCATCCCGTCCCTCGCCTTCAACCCGGCGAACCCGAAGATCCTCTACCTGGGACTGGCCGAAGAACGCTGACGTAACCCGACCAGGACTCCCTCGGTGTCGCGGAGGTAGCTGAGGCGCCCGACGCCGGGGAGTTCCTGGATCTCGCCGACCGGAGTGCCGCCGGCGGCGCGGACGGCCTTCAGCGTCGCTTCGAGCTCGTCGACCTCGATCCAGGCGATCGTCGGCTGCGACTGGTACCGGCTGCTCATGATCGCGCCGTCGATCCCCTCCCCCGGCCCGGTCGCCGCGAGCAGGTACCCGTCCGGAACCGGCGCCGGCGTCACCTCCCAGCCGAACACCTCACGGTAGAACCCCGCGGCCCGCTCGTGGTCCTCGGCAACTATCTCGACATGGATGATTCGTCCCATACGGTCATCCTCATGCGTCGTCCGAGGGTTCGTCTTGGACGGATCTTCCATGCATCAACGCGGCGATCCCGTTCTGTACGGCGAGGAACTGCGTCGCGCTCACGCCTGTGTATCGCCTGAAGTCGCGGGCCGCGTGCGCCTGGTCGTAGTAGCCGTGCAACGCGGACAAGGTCGCGGCGGCGTCGGCGGGACCATCGAGCAGCCCGCCGACGAAGTGGTAGTACCGGATGATCTCGGCGTACTGCTTCGGCCCGATCCCGACGCTCCGCCGGAACAGCCGGTACAAGGTGCTGTACGACGTCCCGCACCGCCGCACCACCTCCGCAACGGCTACCTGGCCTCGCAGCTCGTCGATCGCGTGCACCGCCTCGACCACCACCGGCGGAGCGACCGTCGTCGTCAGCCGAGCCGCGAGGAAGCCCTCCAGCCGCTCGGCACGCTCCGGGCCGAACGGCACCGCCCGCAACTCCGTCGTCAACCCGGCGACCGCATCCGCGCCGACCCAGTCCGCCAACTGCTGCACCTCGTCCACCAACGCGGCGAGACCGAAAGCAGCAAGCCCCCACGGCGTGAACTCGACGCCCGCGTAACTCGACGTACCCACCTGTCCGAGCACCTGCGGCCGAGTCATCACCCCGAACACCGAGGCAGCATTCGGCCACTCGGCCTGCGTCACCGGGTCGTGCCGCGTCCCGGGCTCGCCGAGTGCCACGGCCAGCCCCGGCCGGCCGTTCGGAATCAGGATCTCCTGCCGCAACTGCGGCAACGGCGCGGACTCGACCAGCCAGACATGGTCGACCACGTTCCGCAACCGCTCAGGAGGAGAGAAGCGCTGGTAGGTCACGCCTGAGATCGTAAGTCCCTGGCTCGTTTACATCGGTTACCGTTGATGAGTGACGAGTGTTGAGGAATATCGCCTGCTCGGGTTCGCCGATGTCGACCGGGAGGCGGCCGAGGCGTTCACGCCGGATCAGACGGCGGTGAAGGAGCTCGCGGACCAGATCCGTGACGCGATCGGGAAGCTCGGCAGTGAGCCGGAGTTCACGATGCCGGAGGACCCGCGGAACTCGGTCCAGGCGTTCCTGGACACCGTGCCGGACATCCGCCGGTTCCACACGGAGCGAGGCATTCCGGACGACATCAGCTGGGCGTCGCTGGCCGATCTGGGACAGCAGCTCAAGGTGAGTCGCCGTACGCACGGCGAGTACAGCCTGGAGACGCACTGGTGGCTGACGAACTTCTGGGTCGGCAACCTCTACTGGCTCGGGCGCCTGCAGTACATGCTGTTCCAGGTCACAGAGGACAAGCCGGTTCCCGGCACGGAGCCCGGTGAATGGATCATCGGCGTCCACATCCCGGAGACCGGTCCGCTGACGCCGGAGCTGGTCGACGACAGCATCCAACAGGCCCGCGAGTTCTTCCCGCGGTACTTCCCGGAGTACCCGGTGCAGACAGCGAACCTGTGGTCCTGGCTGCTCGACCCGTATCTGCTCGACAACCTCCCGCAGGACTCGAACATGGTGAAGTTCGGGCGCCGCTTCACGCCGTACGGGACGCCCAATGACAGCCAGGACAGCGCGATCTTCTTCACGTTCCGCACTCACGGCCTGGAGCACCTCGACGAGCTCCCGCAGGACACCCGACTGCAGCGGCTCGTCGTCGGCCGGATCAAGGACGGCGGCACCTGGCAGAGCGCCTACGGCTACACCAAGCTATGACGGGGCTATGACGGGCGGTTCTGACCGCTAGGTACGCCGTACTTCGCCAGCCAGCTCGCCAGCTCCATGTTGGACACGCACCGTACGTCGGGCTGCTTGCACGTCTCGGTCACGAAGGCGGTCAGCGCGTCGGAGTACACGCTGTTGTTCCAGCGGTTGAAGTGGTTGCCGAGGAACAGCGGCGGGTTGCCGCTCGTGCGCGACTTCGCGAGCGCCTGCCGGTAGGTCGCGAGGACCTGTGCCTTCAGCGCGGGCGCCTGGGCGATCGGCGCCTTGCGCGCCTGGGTCTGCGCGAACCACAGGTTGTAGTCCATCGTCAGCGTCTTCTTGGCGGTGCCGGCCAGCGTCACCGATTCCAGCGGGAAGTTCCACAGGCCGTCGGCCTTCTTCGGCCAGGCGATGTAGCCGGGCGCGGAGGCGTCGTACAGCATGCCGCGCTGCGCCATCGCGAGCCGGTATGCGGGGCGGTTGCCCTCCAGGCATGGTGTCCGCATGCCCTTCACGGTGGCCGGGTCGAACGGGGGCTCGATCGCTTTGCCCGCCGCCAGTGCCGGACCGGTCCGCACCATGCGGTCGAACGCGCCCAGTTCGGCGGTCCATTGCGCAGTCGTCCAGCGGCCGATGCCGGTCGTGCCGCAGAAGTGCCCGTTCGCGTGGGTGCCGATCTCGTGGCCCTCGGCGATCGCCTCCCGGAGCACCTTCGTGCGGCCGAGGATGTTGGCCGTATCGCCCCAGCCGATGTCCGAGGCGCCGGGTTTCTTGTACGGCGGTTTGTAGTCGGTGCGGTGGTCGCCCGGGTAGAGGTACGGGCCGGAGAGGAAGAACGTCATCCTTGCGTTGACCTGCTTGGCGACGGCACGCCAGCGGGCCCAGAGCGCGAGATCGCCCGCGCCGTCGAAGGAGACGACGACGAAGAGCGGTGGTTTGCCGGTGGGCAGGCGTCCCGGGAACGACCGCAGTACCGGAGCTGCCGCGGGCAGCTTTCCTGGCGAAGGTGTCGAAGGAGGCGTCGACGGCTTCGGCGAGGACGGCTTTGGCGGCGACGCTGGAGTGGTGGGCCGGGGTGTGGGCGTGCCGGTCGGCTTGGCGGTGGGCTTGGGCGTCGGCTCGCCGGTGGGTTTGGTGGGGGTGGATTCGGTGGGCGTGGGAGCGCCTTCGAGTGGTACGTCGGCGCATCCGGCCAGCACCGCCGCGGCTACGAGCGCGACGGCCGCGAGGTTCGCCCCAGGCCTCACCACGGGTCTACTGACGCACGGGAGCCTGCAAAGGTTGGTCCGGGACACGCACCTGCGCGGAAACCGGGGCGGGGATCGTTAAGCGGCCGTGACCTTCGCCGCGCGGCGCTTGACCACGATCCGGCGGGACGTCTCGACGACGAGACCGATGACCGCGGCGAGGCTCAGGCTGAACGCGAGCCCCTTCAGCTGGTCGTGCGCGAACGCGTCGCCGCCGAGGTACCCGAGCAGGGCGACGTACGTGTATGCGACCGTCACACCGGCGAAGGTGAACACGAGGAACTTCTTGAACGAGTACCGCGTCGCGCCCGCCGTCAGCGTCGCGACCATCCGGGCGCCCGGGATGTAGCGGACCGTCATCAGGATCAGCCCGCCGCGGGAGTGCAGCGCGGCGGAGACCTTCTCGTAGAGCCGCTGGCGGCGCTCCTGGCGCTTCATCCAGCGGTGCAGCGCCGGTCCGGACCCGCGGCCCAGGAAGTAGCAGACGGACTCGCCGATGACGGAGCCGACCATCGCGACCGTGATGACGAGCAGCAGGTTCTGGTGACCGGCGGCCGCGGCCATGCCGGCGGTGATCACCATGCCCTCGCTGGGCACCACCGGGAACACCGCGTCGATCGCCGCAGCGGCGAACAGGATGAGCAGCAGCCAATGCGAGGCCATCGCAATGCCGAGCAGGTGTCGCGCGACCTCCATCAACTCCGTCACCCCGAAAGGATGCCATTCATTGTCAGAAGAGCCGCAATCCCATCGATGTCATTCAGGCGTATTCACCCGATGTTCAGCCGATGCCACTGGCTGGGGTCGGAGCACCACGGGGAGTTCGCGGATCGCGTTCATCAGCAGGCTCGGGTGCCGCGGCGGATCCTGCTCGGGTACGGCGAGTCGCAGCTGCGGGAACCGCTCGAACAGCAGGCCGAGCGCGAGCCGGCCCTCCAGTCGCGCGAGCGGCGCGCCGAGACAGTGATGGATACCGTGCCCGAACGCGAGATGCGCCGTGTCGGTCCGGGTGATGTCGAGCTCGTCCGCACGCTCGACCTTCCGTACGTCGCGATTCGCCGGGAGCAGCGCGAACACGATCACCTCGCCGGCCTCGATCCGGGTCCCGGCGATGTCGATCGGCGCGCTCGCGACGTACGGGATCGCGGCCTGCAGCGGACCGTCGTACCGGAGGATCTCCTCGACGGCCGTGGGCAGTCGCTCCGGCTCCTTCATCAGCAGCTCGAGCTGGTCGGGATGCCGAAGCAGAGCGTGGACTCCGTTGGTGATCAGGCTGACTGTCGTCTCGTGGCCGGCCGCGAGGAGCAGGAAGACCATCGAGGTCAGCTCGTCCTCGCTGAGCCGGTCGCTGCCGTCACGCGTCGCGATCAGTGCGGACAGCAGGTCGTCGGTCGGTGCCTGCTGTTTCTGCACGATCAGTTCGTGGACGAACGCGAGCATCGAGGTGGTCGCCTCGATGTACTCCTCGGCGGTGCACACGGCGGCGTTCACGAACACCGACGACCAGCGGCGGAAGTCGTCCCGCCGTACCGCCGGGATGCCGATCAGCTCGCAGATCACCGTGATCGGCAGCGGGTAGCTGTACGCGTTCACCAGGTCGACCGGCTGGTCCGCGTCGGCGGACCCGGTGACGAGCGGGACGGGTACGCCGGTGAACAGCGTCAGGCGTTGCACCGGGGCCGGTGCCGGGCGATTCCGCTGACTTCCGTGAACGGCTGCCTCATGCGGCCAGCCTACGTTCCGAGGTGCTGAGCCAGTTCGGTGCGCGAATGGATGCCGAGCTTCGCGTAGACCTTGCGCAGGTGGTACTCGACGGTCTTCGGGCTCAGGAACAGTCGGGCCGCGGCCTCCCGGATGCTGTTCCCGTCCGCGAGCAGTACGGCGATCTGCCGCTCCTGTGGCGTCAACTCGTCCGCGGTGCTCGGCACACGACGTCGTGCGGTCTCACCGGTCGCTTTGAGCTCCGCAGCCGCCTGGTCTGCCCACCCGAGTGCACCGAGCGCGTCGAAACCCTCCACAGCGAGCCGCAACTGCGTACGCGCGTCCACGCGCCGCCGTGCCCGTCGCAGCCATGCGCCGTACGCCAGCCGGGTCCGGGCCAGCTCAAACGCGTCCAACGTCTCCTCGTGCCAGCCCAGCGCCAGAACGAAGTCCGACTCGCTCTCCTCGGCCACACCGCGCGCCCGCGCCGCTCGTGCCAGCGACCACGGCTGGCCCTTCGCCTCTGCCAGTGCGGAGTGTTCGCGCACTACCCGCTGCGCGTCATCCGACCGCCCCAGCCGCATGTAGACCTCGACCAACTCAGGCGCCGGCGACAGGTCCGGGTCCTTCAGTCCGTACTCAGCCAGTACGTCGACCAACCGCTCGTACTGCGGTAGCGCCGCCGCAGGGTCGCCACGCCCCAGCTCCAGGTCTCCGAGCGCGAACAGGGACCACACCGTGCCGAGGCGGATCTCATGCTCAGCACAGATCCGCAGACACTCCACTGCAAGCTCCTGGCACTCCGCTCTGCCCTCGTGGGACATCAGCCACGCCAGTCCGGCCAGGTTCATCGCCAGTTCAGTCGTTTGACCGGTCTCCCGCGACAGCCGGATCCCCTCGTCGTACGACGTCTCCGCGTCGGGCCACCGATCGGTTGTCGCGTCGTCGCGGGCCAGCACGAACAGGAGGCCCGGCAGCGTCCCGAGAGCGACCTGCTCACGTCGCTCGAGCATGGCCTGCTGCAGGAGGGTCCGGCCGGTACCTGTCTCTCTGAGAAACAACGCAGCCAGCACCATCCACACCTGGCGACGGCGGTCCCGGTCCAGCTCGTCGGAAGGCGCCAGAGCGATCGCTGCACGGATCTGGTCAGTCCCACCGCTCCCGGCGAGCACCTTCGCCACGCCGCTCGCCAGCATGCCGATGATGCGCGGACCGGGCCGATCGACCTTCGGCAGCAGATCGTCGAGGTCGTACGCCACCTCCAGTCCGGCCGCGGCATCGCACAGCCGGAAACAGGCCGCGACCGCGTCCGCGAGCAGACCGGTGGCGATTGCCGGGTCCGTGGACTCCGCCGCAGCCGCGACCAGGATGTCGCGGGCGCGACGCGGCGACCCGCACTTCACCTCGATGTCGCCGCGAATCTCCTGCGCGCGGATCCGCACCGGCAACGGCGGCTGCAGGACCAGCGCGTCACCCAGCAGCGCCTCTGCTCGCTCCGCCAGTCCCGCCGACCACGCCGCTTCACCGGCCGCGACCAGTCTGACCGCACGGTCTGGCAATCCCTCGCTCAGCCGCCCAGCACGCTCGTACGCCGTTGCTGCGACCGCATGTGCGCCACGAGCCGCCGCATGCTCCGCAGCCAGGACCAGGCCGGCCGCCACCTCGTCATCCGTACCCAGGACTGCCTCGGACAGGTGCCACGCCCGCCGGTCCTGGTCCGGTGTGGCCAGAGCCACCGCACGATGCGCCGTACGACGTGCTGCCGGGTCAGCGCTGGTGTAGATCGCCGAGCGGACCAGTGGATGCCGCCACTGGACCTCACCGTCGCGAATAGCGACCAGGCCGGCTGCCTCGGCGTCCTCCAGTGCAGCCACGTCGACACCGAGATGCGCACACACTCGGGACACCGCTCCGAGGTCAGGGTCTAATGCCGCGACTAGCAGTGCGGTGCGCGCATCCGGGCTCAGCCGGTTTGCCCTGCTGGCAAAAGCTTCTGCGAGCATCGCAGGGACCGGGAACGGCACGCCCGGTGGCATCCGGTGCAGGCGGTCCGGATCATCTGCCAGCTCCAGTAGTGCCAGTGGGTTTCCTGCCACGGTCTGGTGCAGTTGCTCGACCAGGTCGCTCGGCAGATGCTGCACGACCTGTCGCGCGGCCTCCAGCGTGATGCCCTCCAGGTGGAGCCGTGGCAGGTCGGCCTCGAAGGGATGCGGTTCGCCCACACGAGCGGCGATCAGCATGACGATCGGGTCGGCCACCAGGCGCCGGGCTGCGAACAGCAGGGCTTCTGCGGATGGGCGGTCCAGCAGATGTGCATCGTCGATGATCAGTGCGAGGGGCGTGTTCTCGGCGTACCGGCAGATCAGGCTGAGCGTTGCGGCGCCGACGGCGAAGCGGTCCGCCGGGCTGGCGGCATCGGGTCCCGGGCCGAGTGCCAGTGCCGATGCGAGTGCTGCCCGCTGGGGTGCGGGGATGCGGTCGAGTCCGGCCAGCACGGGTCGCAGCAGTTGGAGCAAGGCGGCGAACGGCAGCTCACGTTCGGCGTCGGTGCCACGTGCTCTCAGGACCTGCATGCCACCGGCCAGAGCAGCAGCGTCATCCAGCAAGGTGGTCTTGCCGATGCCGGGCTCGCCAGTGATGAGCAGTACGCCTGCGGCCCCGACCCGCGCCCCCGCGATCAGTTGCTCGATCACCTGGCGCTCCGCCTCCCGCCCGATGAGCATGTCTCGCAGTGTGCACCAGGAGCCCCACCTGATGCGATGGTCCGGCTCCTCTTCCTAGGTTCGCCGTACCAACGATGCAAGGGGGAGAAAGCGAATGACTGTTGCAATCGACAGCGACAAACTGATGGGCTTCGTCTTCAAGGCGGTCGACGAGGTGGGGGCGACGCTGAACGCGGCACTGGTCGTGATGGGCGACCGGCTCGGGTTTTACCAGGCCCTTGCCGACCACGGCCCGAGCACGCCGACCGAGCTCGCCGAGCGGACCAGCACCGATCAGCACTACACGCGGGAGTGGCTGAACGCGCAGGCCGCGGGCGGATTCGTCGAGTACGACGCGAGTACCGGCCGCTACACGCTGCCGCCGGAGCAGACCGTGGCGATGACCGATCCGAACAGCCCGGCGTACCTGCCCGGCTTCTTCCAGATCGCGCTCGGCACGATTCAGCACACGACGGAGACGATCGAGGCCGCGCGGAGCGGTGCCGGGGTCGGGTGGCACGAGCACACGTCCGACGTGCATGTCGGCTGCGAGCGGTTCTTCCGGCCGTCGTACAACGCGAACCTGCTGCCCAGCTGGCTGCCCGCGCTGGACGGCGTGGTGGCCAAGCTGGAGCGTGGCGCGAAGGTGGCCGACATGGGCTGCGGGCACGGCGCGTCCACGATCCTGATGGCCGAGGCGTTCCCGAAGTCCCGGTTCACCGGCTCGGACTACCACCAGGCGTCGATCGAGACCGCCCGCGAGCGGGCAGCGAGCCTCGGTGAGCGGGTGACCTTCGAGGTCGCGGCGGCCGACAAGTTCAGCGGGTCCGGGTACGACCTGGTGACGACGTTCGACGCCCTGCACGACATGGGCGATCCGGTCGGTGCGGCCCGGCACGTGCGCGAGTCGCTCGCTCCGGACGGCACCTGGATGCTGGTCGAGCCGATGGCCGGCGACCACGTCGAGGACAACCTCAACCCGGTCGGGCGGGCGTACTACGGCTTCTCCACGCTGCTGTGCACGCCGGCCTCGCTGTCCCAGCCGGTGGGGCTCGCCCTCGGTACCCAGGCCGGACCGGCGCGGATCCAGGACGTCACCACGGCGGCCGGGTTCAGCAGGTTCCGCACGGTCGCGCAGACGCCGTTCAACCTGGTGTTCGAGGTCCGCCCTTGACACAACAGTTCACCAACTGGTGAAGTATCAGGTGTGCTGACGAGGACCTTTGGCGCGCTCGCGGACCCGACTCGGCTGGCTGTTGTCGGCCGGCTGAGTCGGGGCGACGCGACGATGGGCGAACTGGCCGAGCCGCACCGGATCACGCCCCCGGCGATGACCAAGCACGTCACAGTGCTGGTCGACGCCGGGCTCGTGAGCCGGCGACGGGTCGGCCGCACCGTCGTGTGCTCGCTCCGCCCGGAGGCGTTCTCCGAGGTGGAGCAGTGGCTCGGCGACCTCACGGCGTACTGGAACGGCACCGTTGACCGGTTGGAAGAACTCCTGCGAGGGGACGGCGATGGACACTGAGATCCGGATCGAAAGGGTGCTCCCGGCAACGATCGACCGGGTGTACGACGCCTGGACGCGGGCCGACCTGCTGGTGCAGTGGTACTGCCCGAACCCGATGCTCGAACTGAAAGTGCAGGCCGACGTCCGCGCCGGTGGCTCGTACGTCGTGGAGATGGGGCCACACGTGGTGCGCGGCACCTACCTGGAAGTGGAGCCGCCGCACCGGCTGGTGTTCAGCTGGAAATGGGACGGCACCGACGACGAGCCGACGCGCGTCGAGGTCGAGCTGTCCGAGACGCTCAACGGCACCCGGATGCTGCTCAGCCACACCGGCTTCGCGAACGCCGAGGACGCCGCGAACCACCGCATGGGCTGGGACCCCGAGGTACTCCGCCTCGTCCAACTGCTCAACGTTCGACAACCCGACCCCGCAACCGATCGAGGATAAGCACACGGACTTAGGGGCGGAGGGTGGCGCGGAAGCCGACTCGGTCGCCGCGGTAGAGGGAGCGAACCGCTTCGATGGGGCGGCCGTCGGCGTCGCGGCTGGTTCGGTGCAGCAGGAGCATCGGGAGTGACTGGGTGGCCTTGAGGAGCTCGGCCTCCCGCGGGGTCGCGATCACGGTCTCCACCAACTCCTCGCCCTCGCCGAACCGCACGCCGAGCTGACCGGTCAGGCACCGGTACAGCGATCCGGTCGGCTCCAGCACCTCACGCAAGGTCGGGAAGCGCGCGACCGAGAGGTACGTCGTCTCGAGCCCGATCGGCTGCCCGTCCGCGAACAGCACCCGCTCGAGCCGGTGCACCGGATCCCCCTCGGCGACCTTGAGCTGCTCCGCGAGCTCGACGTCCGCGATCACCTCGTCGAACGCGACCACCTCACGCCCCGGCGTATGCCCCTGGGCCCGCAGCGCCTCGGTGTAGCTCACCAGCGCCAGCGGCTGCACCAGCTTCGGCGTCGCGACGAACGTCCCCTGCCCCTGCCGCGCCCGCAGCCGGCCGTCGGCGATCAGCTCCCGGATCGCCTGCCGCATGGTCCACCGGGAGACCCCGAACTCCTTGGCGAGCACCCGCTCCGGCGGCAACGCCGCTCCCTCGCCCAGCCGCTCGACCACGTCCATCAGCTTGGTCTTCACCACGAAATGCAGCGGCTCACTCACAGTGCCGACAATAGTCGAGCCCCAGCCGGCCCCGCGGAGAAAAAGGTCGAGCCCCGGGCGGCAACCCGAGGCTCATGCGGATGGATGGACAGTTTGGCGGAACTCAGCTGCCGGACTTGCGCCGGAACTGGCGCTTCTGCTTGTCGTTGTGCGCGTCGCCGACGCCCTGCCCCCGCACTCCGGATCCCGGGTGCGAGTGGTTCCCGGCGTTCTTCTTCTCGAGCGCTTCCCGAAACTTCTTCTGCAGATCGTCCGCCGGCTCGCTGGACTTGTCGCTCATACCGTCTCCTTCAAACCGTAGGCGTACGCACCCACGCTAACCGAGGGTGAGCCCACAGGCGAGTCGATTCCAGCTCGCGGAAATCCCCGGCGGCGGCGCAGGCGCCGCTGTTAGGTTCGGAGTACGTCGAGGGAGGGACACGGAATGCTGGTCAGCAACGAGGCACTGCTCGGGATCGCCCTGGTCGAGCTGGGCCTGGTGATCGTGCCGGGACCGAACATGATCTACCTGATCTCCCGCTCGATCGCCCAGGGCCGCCGCGCGGGCCTGATCTCGCTGGCCGGCGTCGGGATCGGCTTCCTCGTGTATTTGCTCGCGGCAAGCGCCGGCCTCGCGACCCTGTTCGCGCTGGTCCCTGAGATCTATGTCGCACTGAAGCTGGCCGGCGCGGCGTACCTGCTCTGGCTCGCCTGGAACGCGTTCCGTCCCGGCGGTACGTCGGTCTTCGCCACCCAGGAACTCGAGCCGGACCGCCCGCGCAAACTGTTCGGTATGGGCCTGCTCACCTGCCTGCTGAACCCGAAGATCGCGATCCTCTACATCTCGCTGCTCCCCCAGTTCCTCGACCCGTCCCGCGGTCACCTCGGCCTGCAGAGCTTGATCCTCGGCCTCACCCAGCTGACGGTCGGTGTCGCCATGAACGCCGTCTTCGTGATCACCGCCGGCTCGGTCGCCGTCTTCCTCACCCGCCGCCCGACCTGGATGCGCATCCACCGCTACCTCACCGGCACCGCTCTGGCCGTCTTCGCCATCCGCCTCGCGACAGACCGCGCCCGCCCACTCCCCACCCACTGAGAACTGTCCGACTAGCCTCGTCAGGGATGAACAACTTCGTTGCCTCGTCCCTCGATCGGCTCGTCACCGCCTGGAGCACCGCGCCGCTCACCGCCCTCATCCGCGGCCGAGGCCTGCCCGCGATCACCCGCGACTACCTGCTCAACACGTTCGACTGGCAACGCGCCGAGGACGCCACGCATGCACTGACCAAGCACTTCACCAACGCCCGCTTCGCCGACGAGGTTGAGTACGGCGTACTCCTCGTCCCGAACCCCGCGAAGCTAGACACCCGCGGCCCGTTGCCGGACGAGGTCCGCCCGACCCCGTCACCCGACGTTTTCGACGAACGCCTACCCGCCGGGGTCGCGCTGCCGGGCGATCGCCCGTGGCAGCTGGTGGTGAGCGTGATCGGATCGTACGGACCGTCACTCGGCAGCTACAACGACGTGATCGCCTCGGACGACTTCGTGGTGGACGGGCAGGACACCCGGCAGTGGATGACCCGTCAGGTCTGGGGCGCGCGAGTGCTGCAATGTGGGGCGACCCCGCCGGACTGCGAGCACAACGAGCGATGGACGTTCACGCTGTTCCCCGGTGAGGAGCTCGTCGACGGGCAAGCCGAGTCGGGCACGGTGCTGAAGGGCAAGGTCCGGTTCCGGCTCGGCAAGCCGGATCGCGGGATCGGCTCAGCACGGGTGGCCCCTGCAGTACTCGTCTAAATCGTGTGCGGTGGTCTGGGCGCTCCCGGATACTTCTGGGCGTGATGCACGAGGGGCAATTGGATGTGACGGTCGAGCTGGTCGAAGGGCTCGTCAAGGAGCAGTTCCCGGAGTGGAGCGGGCTCGCGGTCCGCGCCGTACCGTCTCACGGGACCGTCAACGCGTTGTTCCGGATCGGCGATGAGTTGGTCGCCCGGTTCCCGATCCTGCCTGGTGATGCGGCGACGGTGCAGCAGGAGCTTGAGGACGAGGCGGATGCCGCGCGACGGTTGCGCGCGATGTCGCCGTACCCGACGCCGGAGCCGATCGCGATCGGTGCGCCGGGCTCGGGTTATCCGCTGCCGTGGGCGGTGCAGACCTGGGTGAACGGCACGATCGCGTACGACGCCGACGTCGCCGGGTCGACCGGCTTCGCCGAGGATCTCGCGCGGTTCGTGCTGACGCTGCGGGCGCAGCCGACCGAGGGTCGGGTGTTCGCGGGCTCGTGGCGTGGCGGAGTGCTGACTTCGCAGGACGAGTACGTCGTGGACGGGCTGGAGCGCAGTCGCGGGATGATCGACGTGGACGCGCTCGCCCGGTTGTGGGCAGACCTCCGGACGACGCCGCGCACCGAACCGGACGCCTGGACGCATCGCGACCTGATGCCGGGCAACCTGCTCGCGAAGGACGGCCGCCTGGCCGGCGTCATCGACGTCGGCACGTTCACGGTCTCGGACCCGGCGATGGATCTACAGCCCGCGTGGAACCTCCTCGACCCCACCGCGCGGTCGGCCTTCCGCGTTGCGCTCGGCAGCGACGAGGCCGAGTGGCGCCGCGGCATGGGCTGGTCGTTCGCCCAGGCCATCGGCTGCCTCTGGTACTACGTCGAGACCAACCCGGTCATGTCGCGCACCGCCCACCACACCCTCACCGCACTGCTCAAATCGCCCTAGCGACGAACACCCATTCTTTCCCGGGCCGATCCGGAGCCGCCCGTACGTCGTCGACCACGAACCCGGCCGCGACGAGCGATTCCTCGACCTCGGCGCGCTCGCGGAACCGCAGGGTGGACTGCGATGTGAGTACGGCGCCGTCCGACGAGAACACGTACGTGCCGCGGAAGGTAACGAACGGCAGCTCCACCGACAGCAGATCGCCCCAAGCCTCCACGGTCTCGCCCGCGACCTGCCGCACCTGATGGGTACGCTCGCGGGTCCACTCCTCCCACTGACGCCGCGCCGGATCCCGCGTCTCGAAGACGAACCTCCCTTGTGGTTCCAACGCGGCCCGTACCCCGCGCACCGTCGCCGACCATTCCTCGTCCGTCAGGAACACCTGCGCCACATTCCCCGTCATCAGCGCGAGGTCGACCTGCAACGGCGGCAACGTCGTCGCATCCCCGTGGATCCACCGCACCCGCTCCGCAAACTCCTTGCCCCGAGCAACCTCCAGCGAAGCAGCCGCCGGATCCACTCCGACGACGTCCACCCCGCTACTGGCGAGGAGACAGGCCAACTCGCCCGTCCCGCACCCCACATCCAGCACCTTCGCGGCGCCGAACTCCGCCACGATCGCCTCGTAGTGCTCCAGATCCCCCCGATCCGGATCCAGCGCGTCGTAAACCGCCGCCAACCGAGGCTCCCCGAACAAAGCGTCAACCATGCCCGCGACCGTAGTCCGATGCCCTCGGTCCATCCACTGTTTTTGTACCTAAGAACAGGACGTACATGTCTACGTATAGCCGCCGGCACGCCTGACCGGACGTCGGAGCGCCCTCAAAATCAGGCACACCTCCTGTCGTTAGCGCACACTCTCACGAGGTCGCACCGGTGTAGCGCCGTAATCCAGCCCGCCAAGCTAGCGCTGCTAGGGCGGCTGCGGCTGCTGCTGCGAGCACTCCGGCGAGTAGTACGTCGAGTTGCGGGCCGCGGAGCAGTGCTGTTGTCGGGACGCTGGCGATGAGTGCCATCGGGAAGACGTAGGTGAGGAGGATGCGGAGCGGGCGGGCGAAGACGTCCGTCGGGTACCGGCCGAGTTGCCAGGCCGAGTGGTAGAAGACATCCAACTGCAGCTTCGGCGCCCAGAACGTCAAGCACGCCAGCAGCACGCTCAACGCCCAGGTCACCACCGTTCCCGCCACGACCAGCACCAACCAACTCACCACGCCTCCAACACCCGGCGACCGATCAGCGACCCCGAGCCCCCAGGTCAGCACGCCAACGCCGAGAACAACCTGGATCAGTTGCAGCGGCGACGACAACGACAAACTGGACAGGAACAAACTCGGAGCCGGCTGCAACAGATAGCCGTCCAGCTTTCCCTCGCGGATCCCTGTCTCGGGGAACCACGACAGGTTCGGATCGATGAACGTCGTCCGCAGACCGGTGATCAGTTGGTACGTGCCGATCAGGACCAGGAACTCGGCCTTCGACCAGCCCGCCAACGTGTCGGCCCGGGTGAACACGATCAGCACGGCCGCGATCGCCGTACCCAGGCCGGTGAACGCGAGCAGCACTTCGAAGACGAGGTTGACGCGGAACGCCACGCTCCGGCGCAGGGACATCGAGAAGCCTGCCGCCAGCAAACGAAGGAGTTTCACGAGCCCACCGCCGTGTACCGACGGACGCCGGCTCTCCACAGGACCATGACCACGCCGACCAGCACGACCACCCACACCAGCTGATAGCCGAGCGATCCGCCGCCCCGCGTCCCGGCGGCGATCTCGGCCGGCAGACCGCTCATCCCGTAGAACGGCAGCACCTCAGCGACCCGCCGCAAGCCGTCCGGCAGCAACCCGATCGGCGCCGCCGTACCGCCGAACAGGAACACCAGCTGGCTACCGAACCCCACCACCGCATGCACCCGATCCGTCCAGAACGCCGTCAACGACAACAGGAACGTCCACAGGAAAATGAGCACCGCGGCCAGCACGAGGTACGGCGTACTCCGCAGCACCGCCCACCAGTCGAACCCGACCTGCAACGCGATCGCCGTGAGCAGCACGATCGGTGCCCCGAGCAACGTCAGCCAGGCACGGATGGCGAGATTCATGCCGATCACGCCGACCACCACCGGCTGCGGGCGGAGCAGTTCGTGGCTGAGCGTCCCGTTGTAGATCCGTTCGGAAAACGTGTGCTGCTCGAACGACTCGGTCATCAGCGTCACCAGGATGACCGCGACGTAGTACCGCGCGATCGCCGGATCGTCCGGATAGACCGCGGACCACACGAACAACCCGATCAACGGCGCGACCACGGCCTGCACCACGAGCGTCATCAGGAACCACCACGCGCCGGACCACTCCAGCACCTCCTGACGGAGCCGGAACCCGAGCAGTACTGCGGTTCTCATCGCAGCCCCTCGCGGTACGCCTGGTCGATGACCTTCTCCAGCGGCGGCTCCTCCACCGCGAGGTCAACGACCTCCAACGCCTGCAGCAAGCGTCCCGTCGTACCCGCGACCTCGTCCCGCGGCACCCGCAGTACCCACTGCCCGTCCGCCTTGTCGACCACCTCGCCGAACGACGAAGGGTCGCCTTGCGTCGAGATCCGGATCAGTTTGTACGGCGACAACCGCGCGGACAGTTCCGCGAGCGGACCGTCGTACTGGACCTTGCCCTTGTCGATCAGGATCAGGCGCGGGCAGAGGGACGCGACGTCGGCCATGTAGTGGCTGGTCAGGAGTACGGTCGCGCCGGTCTGCTCGACGTACTCCTGCACGAACTCGCGGATCAGGCTCGCCGCGCTGACGTCGAGACCGATCGTCGGCTCGTCGAGGAACAGCACCTCGGGGCGGTAGATCAGCGCCATCGCGAGTCCGACCCGCATCCGCTCACCGAGGCTGAGCGCGCGGAGTTGCCGCTCGAGTAGCGGTTCGAGCTCGAGGAGGGCTTCGAGTTCGGCCAAGGTACGGCGGAACGTGGCGCGCGGGACGTCGTACAGCAGGCGCTGGTACTCGAGGGAATCCATCACGGTCAGCTCCTGCGAACCGCCGACCGGTTGGCTGCCGCGGACGAACGCGATCCGCTTGAGGAACGCGGAGCGGCGTTGCCAGGGGACAGCGTCGAGGACCTGGACCGCGCCGCTGGTCGGGTGGAGGATCCCGGACAGGATCTTCATCGTCGTGGTCTTGCCTGCGCCGTTCGGGCCGATGAACCCCGCGATCTCGCCCGGGGCGATCGTGAACGACACCTCGTCGAGGGCCTGGACTGTCTTGTACTCGCGGCGTACCAGCGAACCGAACGCCGCCCGCAGCCCGCTTTTGCGGACCGGAGCCTTGTAGGACATCGAGAGGTTTTCCACCTCGACAGCAGTCATGGTGGGGAACGTACGAGGAAAAGACGCCAGCTTCTGGCTTGTTTTCCTGAGATAGTCGGAAGATGCGCGCCGAACGGCTCCTTCGACTGCTGCTGCACCTGCAGACACGCGGTCAGTCGACGGTCGCGCAACTGTCCGCAGCGCTCGCCGTCTCGCCGCGCACGATCCAGCGCGACCTGGATGCGTTGAGCCTTGCCGGCGTTCCGGTGTACTCGATCCGCGGGCGCGCTGGTGGGTGGACGCTGCTGCCTGACTACCGCAGTCGGCTGACCGGGCTGACGCCGTCGGAGGTCATGTCGGTGTTCGTCGGCGCGACAGCCCACGTACTCGCCGACCTCGGGCTCGACGCGTCCAGCGAACTCGCCGTCACGAAGCTGATCGCATCACTTCCCGAAGGCACTCGCCGCGAGGCCGAGTACGCGCGCCAACGCCTACTGATCGACCACGCCGGCTGGGACGACCGCCGCGAAACCCCACGCTGGCTGGACCTCTGCCGCGAAGCCCTGTGGGAAGAACGCCGCCTAGAAGTCACGTACGGCGACGGCGATCGGCGGGGGCCGTTTGCGATCTCGCCGCTCGGGCTGGTTGCCAAGGCGCGTACCTGGTACCTGGTCGCCGCCCGCACCGACGGCCGCCTCCGCACCTACCGCCTGTCCCGCCTGACCTCGGCCGAGCTCACCGCCGACACCTTCACCAGACCCGCCGACTTCGACCTGGCCACCTACTGGGCCCAGTCCCAGCGCGAGTTCCAGGCCTCGCGCCCGTCGTACCCGATCGTCCTGAAGGTCCGCGACCACGCCGTACGCCGCTTCCGCCCGACTACCCCGATGCTCCCCGCGGACGACGACTGGTGGATCATCCACACCGACCTCGAGAACCCCCACGAAGCCCAAGCCGCCGTCCTCGCCCAAGCCGGCGCCGCCCAAGTCATAGCCCCACCCGAACTGATCACCCTGGTCCACGACGCGGCCCGCGAAATCGCGAACACCCACTAATGCACTTTCGGCAGGGTGAGGATTTCGGGGCCGTTCTCGGTGATGGCGATGGTGTGTTCGGTGTGGGCGGTGCGGCAGCCGGTGATGCTGCGGAGGGTCCAGCCGTCGTCGTCGGTGACGAGTTCGGCGGTGTCCTGCATGACCCACGGTTCCAGGGCGAGCAGCAGGCCTGGGCGGAGCTTGTAGCCGCGACCGGGGCGCCCCGTGTTCGAGACGTGCGGGTCCTGGTGCATCGTCGTACCGATGCCGTGGCCGCCGAACTCGGTGTTGATCGGATACCCGGCCGCGCTGAGCACGGTCCCGATCGCCCGCGAGATGTCGCCGATCCTGGCCCCGGGAACAGCGGCCGCGATCCCCTCGGCCAGTGCGCGCTCGGTCGCGCTGATCATCGCGACGTCCTCCGGGGCCTTCGACTCACCCACGACGAAGCTGATCGCAGCGTCCGCCGCGATCCCTCCCAGGGAGACGGCGAGATCGAGCGTCAGCAGGTCACCGTCGGCGAGCTGGTAGTCGGACGGCTTTCCGTGCAGTACGGCGTCGTTGACCGCCGTACAGATGTAATGACCGAACGGCCCGCGTCCGAACGACGCCTCGTAGTCGACGTAACAGGACTGCCCGCCGGCCTCGGCGATCAGGGCCTTCGTCCACTGGTCGATGTCCAGCAGGTTCGTGCCGACCGCGGTCCGGCTCTTCAGCGACTGCAGAATCCCGCCGACCAGGGCGCCGGATTCCTTGGCTTGGGCCAGTTGGCGGGGGTCCAGGATCTCGATCATGCGCGGCCTCTCATATGCATCCAATAACTATACCGGCCATATTATCCCGGTACTATCATCGGATCATGGTCCGGCTCCCGCTCACCCCCGCGGAGGTCGAGCGCGGCGAGCGCCTCGGCACTCTACTTCGCCGCGCCCGGGGCGACCGCTCGATGCTCCAGACCGCCCTCGACGCCGGCGTCTCCCCCGAAACCCTCCGCAAAATAGAGTCCGGCCGCGTAGCCACCCCAGCCTTCCCCACCATCGCCGCCATAGCCGACGTCCTAGGCCTCTCCCTCGACACCCTCTGGACCGAAGTAAACCAACCCGAACCAAAGAGACTGGTCTCCTAGACCGTCAATCTTCGCGGACCACGACGGCGAAGAAGTCCTCTCCCTCCGCCACGCGGTAGCTGATGTTCTCCAACTGGTCCGCAGCGACGTCCCTGACGGAGATCACATCCAAATGCGCGGGAACGAAGGGGGCCAGGACACCTGGAGGTCGACCACCTCCAAGAAGGTCACCTCCAGCCGTGACCGGCCGTCCACCGACTCGGTGGTCAGGCGCACCGTCTGCCCGGACTGCTCGTGGCGGACCACGAAGCTCCGCAGGATCGGTATATCGATCGTCCGTAGGCGCGACCAGCCCACGGCGTCGTTGGTCACCGTGTCCATCATCCGAGGAACCTCCGAACGAACACCACCGGGCCTACCAGGGCTTTCCTTCTGTCACGAGGGCTGGGTTGGGGCGAGTGTCGTAGTACCGGAGCCAGTTTGGGACGACGCGGATGATCGAGAAACCGTCGGCGAGGGCGCGCGATCCCGGGAACTGGGCGAGATAGATCTGCCCGAAGGCATCCCGGTCGGGTCCTGACAGGATCTCTGCCGATCCTTCGACCTGAACGGACACACCGTCGTCCCAGCCGACCACCAGGGCGGCGCGTGCGCTGGCACGGAGGTTGTCGACCTTGCGCGTCGCGGTGTGCGAGTCGAACAGCACGTCGCCCTCGTCGGTGACGGCGAGGCCGACCAGCGCGGCTTCCGGGTTGCCGCCGCCGTCGACAGTCGCGACAACACCCTGCCGCGCCATGCGCACGAACGCGACGAACTCTTCACGCCTCATCGGTTCCGTTCCTCCATGCCGTCAGACTCCCGCCTGGCGATTAATTCTGCCTCCAGAACCGGATCGTCCTTCCATCGATCTCGACCGAGACCACAACCTGGTCCGTCATACGGTTCTGTCCACGAACGAGGACAGAGCGTCGGACCGCCAGCACTGACCAAGCCGCTGTCCGGAACGTCCGTCGCGCTGAATCGAGCGTCGGCCGAATATCCAGAGCCCGGTTGGTCAGTGGCGCAGGTCCGGCGTACCGACCAACGGGTAGTAGTTCCCAACTGTCGGCCAACGACTGCGTCGGCACGCGGCGCGGATCACCGCTGGACGAACCACTACCCGTCCATCGGTACACCCCGGCGCTGCCGGACGCCCAGGCCATCACAATCGGCCGGCATCCGTGGTCCAAGGCGTGCAACACCGGTGGAAGGATTCAGCTGTGATGGGCTGGCGGTCCGCCGTGATTGACGGGGTGCGCGAACGCGAACCAGCCTACTGCGCCGGAGGCGCCAGATGGCAGTCGCCGCCGGAGGCGGTGTGGTTTAGACGTTGAAGCGGAACTCGACTACGTCGCCGTCTTGCATGGTGTAGTCCTTGCCTTCCATGCGGACCTTGCCGGCGGAGCGGGCGGCGTTCATCGAGCCGGCTTCGACGAGGTCGTCGAAGGAGACGATCTCGGCCTTGATGAAGCCGCGCTGAAAGTCGGTGTGGATGACGCCGGCGGCCTCGGGGGCGGTGGCGCCGCGCTTGATCGTCCAGGCGCGGGACTCCTTGGGGCCTGCGGTCAGGTACGTCTGCAGCCCCAGCGTGTCGAACCCGACGCGCGCCAGTACGTCGAGACCGGGCTGGTCGATGCCCATCTCGGCGAGCATCTCGCGGGCCTCGTCCTCGTCGTCGAGCTCGACCAGTTCGGCCTCGAACTTGGCGTCCAGGAAGATCGCCTCGGCCGGCGCGACCAGGTCCCGCATCTTCTGCTTGAGGTCCTCGTCGGCGAGTTCGTCGGAGTCGCAGTTGAAGACGTACAGGTACGGCTTGGCGGTCATCAGCATCAGCTCGCGGATCGCGTCGCGGTCCACGTCGGTCGCGATGATCGGCGTACCGGCCTCGAGGTGCTTCTGGGCGGCGCGGACGGCTTCGAGCGTGACCGCGGCCTCCTTCTTGAGGCGGGTCTCCTTCTCCAGCCGCGGGATCGCCTTCTCGACGGTCTGCAGGTCGGCGAGGATCAGCTCGGTCTGGATCGTGGAGATGTCGTCGGCCGGCGAGACCTTGCCGTCGACGTGCGTGACGTCGTCGTCGCGGAACACCCGGGTGACCTGGCAGATCGCGTCCGACTCGCGGATGTGGCTGAGGAACTTGTTGCCCAGGCCCTCGCCCTCCGACGCGCCGCGGACGATCCCGGCGATGTCGACGAACTGCACGGTGGCCGGAATCACCTTCTGCGAGCTGAACACCTCGGCGAGCTTCCCCAGCCGCGGGTCCGGGACACCGACCACTCCGACGTTCGGCTCGATGGTCGCGAACGGGTAGTTCGCGGCGAGTACGTCGTTCTTGGTCAGCGCATTGAACAGGGTGGACTTGCCCGCGTTCGGGAGCCCGACGATTCCGATGGAGAGTGCCACGGGCGTCAAGGTTACGCGGCGAACACCGAAGTACCCCAATCCGTCAGATCAGGAAGGCTTCGAGTTCGGCGCCGTACCAGCGGGTGGTGCGGCCGATCGGGCGCATGCCGAGGCGGTTGCAGACGGCCAGTGACGCGACATTGTCCGGGCGGACGACCGCGTGGATCTGCCCGATCCCGGACGTGAACCCGTGCTCGATCGCACCCCGCGCCGACTCGGTCGCCAGGCCCCGTCCCCACGCGTCCGGGTGGAAATGCCAGCCGACCTCGACCTCCCCGCGGCCCTCGGTACCGTCCGTCGGGTCGGGCAGCGGGACGAGCAGTACGGTCCCCGCGATCGTCCCGGTGGCACGTTCCTCCACGGCCCAGACGCCGTACGGCGTCTCGCGGCTGCGCTCGTTCCACCGCATGATCGCCTTGGTCGCCGCACCGCGATCGGTCATCACCCGAGGCTCGGCGCCCAGCCAGCGGGACACCTCCCAGCGGCGGTAGATGTCGAAGACGCGGTCGCCGTCCGCGTCCGCCCAGTCACGCACCACGAGCCGGTCAGTCTCGAAAACCACCATGCTCCCCACCTCCCAAGGCTGTTCCTATTTCTGCGAACCAGGCGATCGCAAGCAACGTCTCCATCCTGTGACCACTTGGACCGATCGGATCGGGATCCCCTCACGCTTCGTGTTCGGATGCCTGCAGTTCCTGCGTTTCGGGTGGCTGGAGGTGGTGTCGTGCCTGTTCCCGGGATTCCTGTTCGCGGGCCTGGCGATCTCGAAGTACGTCCACCTGCCGATCGCGCGGTACGACGCTCTGCTGATCTACTGCCTCGGGCTGACACTGCTGTTCTGGGTGGTGCGGCTGGAGACCTGGCGTGAGGTCGCGGTGATCTTCGGGTTCCACCTGGTCGGGCTCGGGCTGGAGCTGTTCAAGGTCCGGGTCGGCTCTTGGCAGTACCCGGGCGACGCGGTGACGAAGTTCGCGGGAGTGCCGCTGTTCGCGGGATTCATGTACGCCGCGGTCGGCAGCTACCTGTGTCAGGCCTGGCGCCGGTTCGACCTCCGGGTGAGCAACTACCGCCCGATCCTGACCACGGTCTTCGCGGTGCTGATCTACGCGAACTTCTTCACCCATCAGTGGATCCCCGACCTGCGGATCCCGATCGCGCTCGGTCTGCTCCACGTGTTGCGCCGTACCTGGGTCTTCTTCACCGTCGGCGTACGGCGGTACCGGATGCCGCTGGCGTTGTCGTTCGCGTTGATCGGGTTCTTCCTGTGGATCGCGGAGAACTTCGGCACGTTCCTCGACGCGTGGAACTATCCGGATCAGGTGAGTGTGTGGCGGCTCGTGCATCCGGCGAAGTTCGGCGCGTGGTCGTTGCTGGTGAGCATGAGTTTCGTGCTGGTCGCGAGCGTGAAGTCCTTGGAGGGCCGGCTGTACCACCGTGGCGGGACCGCAACAGTCGAGATCTCACCGCAACACGGCAACGCCAACCAAGCTGAGGGGTAAGGCGTCTTCAGTGATGTGAGGGCGCCGGGGCTTGTCTGCCGGTCCCACGCCGTAGCGAGGAGGTGCTCGGTGCGGTGCATCGCCGTGCGGGGGCGAAGGTCTCGATGCGGAGCATCGTGGCCTTTGCACCCGTGCGGCGAGGTGCCGTGCCGAGTGCCCCGCAGTAGGCGTGGGACCGGCAGACAAGCCCACTGGGGCGCAACTGGGGAACCGCCTTAGCTGCAAGGGGAAAGTCATGTCCCGAAAGTTCGCCGCGTTCGTCGCGACCGGGGTGGCGCTGGCCGTCGTCGCCGGTTCGCTGCTGGTCCTGGCGCTCGGGCACGAACGGCAACCACGACCGGCCGCCGCGACCACGCAGAGCACGACGACACCGGCACCGACGCCCACCGAGACACCGACGCTGAACGCGCCGCCGTCGAAACCGCGCAAGCCGGCCCCGAACCCGACCGCGGAATTTGCCTCCGGCAACAAGAAGGTGTTGTTCTTCAGCTTCGACGACGGGCCGGACCCGTACTGGACGCCGAAGGTTCTGCAGGTCCTGAAGAAGTACGGCGCGCACGCGACGTTCTTCGAGCTCGGCTCGATGCAGACCGCGCACCCCGGGCTGCGCGAGCAGGTGCTTGCCGCCGGCCACACGATCGGCAGCCACTCGATCACGCACCCGCAACTGACGGCCGTGTCACCGGCGAAGCGGCACCACGAGATCTTCGACGGACCGGAGTCGACCTGCTTCCGGCCGCCGTACGGCGCCTCGAACCCGAAGGTCCGCGCCGACATCAAGGCGGCCGGCATGGTGCAGGTGCTGTGGGACGTCGACCCGCGCGACTGGGCCCGCCCTGGCACGAACGCGATCGTGCACAACATCCTCACCCACGCGCACAACCACAACATCATCCTGATGCACGACGGCGGCGGCAACCGAGCCCAAACCGTCGCCGCCCTCGACAAGGTCCTCCCGCTCCTGAAGGCCCAGGGCTACACCTTCCCCGCGATGAACTGCTGACGTCGGTCGCTCCGGGCCGCACACTGAGCCATGGATGCTTCCCGGGAACTGCACCGCCTGACCAGTGGGTACCAGGTGTCTCAAGCGGTGCATGTCGCCGCCAGGCTCGGCATCAGCGACGTACTCGCCGAAGGGCCGAAGAGTCTCGCCCAGCTCGTCGAGTCCACCGGAACGGACGCCGGGGCGTTGGCGCGCCTCATGCACGCGCTGGCCGCGCTCGGGCTGTACGCCGTCGACAACGGCGAGTACACCAACACCGAGCTCGGCGCGGCCCTGCGGACCGACGTACCACGCTCGGTCGCCGGCTGGGCCCGCTTCATCGGGAAGGACTCCCACTGGCAGGCGTACGCCGGTTTGGAGGACAGCATCCGTACAGGTGAGACGGCGTTTCCGGCAGTCCATGGCGAGCCGGTGTGGGAGTACCGCGCGAAGCGTCCCGAGGAGCAAGCGGCCTTCGACGCGGCCATGACCTCCATGTCGGAGACGCAAGCCGACGCGGTCGTCGACGCCTACGACTTCAGCCGGTTCGAAACGTTGGTCGACGTCGGCGGCGGTCGCGGCCGCCTGCTGACCGGCGTCCTGTCGCGGTACCCATCGGTCCGCGGAGTGCTCTTCGACCAGCCTGACGTGGTCGCGGGCGCACACGACCTGCTGTCCGCAGCGGGCCTGTCGGACCGTTGTCTCGTGGTCGGCGGCAACTTCTTCGACTCGGTCCCCGAGGGCGACGCGCACCTGCTGAAGGCGGTGATTCACGACTGGGCGGATGCCGAGTCGATCGAGATCCTGCGTTCCTGCCGGAAGTCGATGCCTGCCCACGGCCGTCTCCTGCTGGTGGAGCAGCTGTTGGACGAGTCGCCGGATCCCGTGCGTACGGCGTTCTCGGACCTCAACATGCTCGTGATGACCGGCGGACGCGAGCGGACGACGGACGAGTACCGCGCACTGCTCGCCGCAGCCGACCTCGACCTCGTGACCGCAGTTCCCACCGCCGGCCCCGCGTTCGTCCTCGAGGCGGCACCTCGCGCCTAGGGCGTGGTTCTCAGAAACTGTCGGTGGGGTTCGGCACTATCTGTGACATGACCGGTACTACGGTGTTGCTGATCCTGCTCTTCCTCGTGGTGGGGCTGTTGCTGGGTGCTGTGTTCGGCGTGCTGTGGGTGCGCGGACGGGACGGTGCTGCGCTCGCGCGGATCACGGCCGAGCGGGACGCCGCCGAGGACCGGGTGGTCGAGCTGACGCAGGAGCGGACCAGCGTCGGGCAGCAGATGGGCGGGCAGGCCGTCGTCAAGGAAGCGCTGGATCGCCTGCACGCGCAGCTGAATCAGCTCGAGCAGGGACGCGCGGCGTGGCAGAGCCAGCTGCATCAGCAGGTGAACGAGGTACGGATGAGCGGCGAGGCGTTGCGCCGCGAGACGGCGTCGTTGTCGACCGCGTTGCGCAAGCCGCAGGTGCGCGGCCGGTGGGGCGAGCTGCATCTGCGCCGCACCGTCGAGCTCGCCGGAATGGTTGCCCACTGCGACTTCACCGAGCAGACGACGACCGTCGCCGAGGACGGCATACTGCGGCCGGACCTCGTGGTGAGGCTTGCCGAGGGCAAGAATATCGTCGTCGACTCGAAGGTGCCGCTGGCCGCGTTCCTCGACGCGAGCGAGTCCGACGACGAGGAGCTCCGCGAGGACCGGTTGCGGGCGCACGCGCGGCACCTGCGGACCCATGTCGACCAGTTGGCCGCGAAGGCGTACTGGACGCGGCTGTCCCCGTCGCCCGAGTTCGTCATCCTCTTCGTGCCGGGCGAGTCGTTCCTGTCGGCAGCGCTCGACATCGAGCCTTCCCTGCTCGAGTACGCCGCTGAACGCCGGGTGATCCTCGCGACGCCGACCACGCTGATCGCGACGTTGCGCGCGGCGGCGTACGCGTGGAACCAGTCGGCGTTGACCGAGTCCGCGCAGCAGGTCTTCGAGCTCGGCCGCGAGCTGTACGAGCGACTCGGCACGATGGGCGACCACCTCGGCCGCGTCGGGCGCTCGCTCACATCTGCGGTCGAGGCCTACAACGGGACGGTCGGGTCGTTCGAGCGCCGGGTCTTCATCACCGCCCGCAAGCTCCGCGACCTGCATGTCACCGAGTCCGAGCTGACCGCGATGGAGTCGATCGAAGCGTCCGTGCGACCGCTCACGGCGCCCGAGTTCGTCGCACTGGACGAGTCGCCGACCACGAGGCGGTGGCCACCGTCACAGGCGGGCTGAATTGTTCCGGACGCTGATCGTCCGGAACCGCCGCTACTGTCCTTGCCATGGACAACCCACCAGTCACCGAGCCGCCGGTCGCCGGACCCGAGGCCGACACGTTGCTGGGGGCGCTCGAGCGCAACCGGCGTACCTTCGCCTGGAAGTGCGGCGGCCTGGACTCGGCCGGCCTGAACAAGCAGCACCCGCCGTCGACCGTGACGCTCGGCGGGCTGCTCAAGCATCTGGCGCTGGTCGAGGACGAGTACTTCACCCGCCGGCTCCTCGGCAAGGAACTCCCTGCGCCGTGGGATGCGGTCGATTGGGACGCCGACCCTGACTTCGAGTGGCACAGCGCGGCGGACGATTCGCCCGAAGAACTGATGGACCTGTGGCAGGCGGCGGTCGACCGCTCCCGCACCGCGGTCGCCGAGGTCCTCGCGACCGGCAGCGTCGACCAACTGGCTCAGTACAAAGGCCGCAACGGCGACTCCCCCAGCCTGCGCTACATCCTGGTCGACCTCATCGAGGAGTACGCGCGCCACACCGGCCACGCCGACCTGATCCGCGAATCCATCGACGGCCTCACCGGGGAGGGTGTGCCGCAGTAGACACGCCCTCGCTGTCGGAAAGCCGACAGTAGTGAGGTGTTGACAGTCGGTGTCCTTCTCGCGAAACGATGAGAGCGCTCTCTCGGGGGGCGACGTGAGGAGGAAGAATGCGCTTCAGAACCAGAGTGCTGGGTGTCGTCGCGGCTGCGGTGGCTGTGGCCGGCGTGCTGTCGGCGACCCCGGACCGGTCGGCCGACGCAGCCGTACCGGCGACGATTCCGCTGACGATCACGAACAACTCGGGCCGCGGCGACGCGGTCTACATCTACAACCTGGGCACGAACCTGGCCACCGGGCAGCAGGGCTGGGCGGACGCCTCGGGGACGTTCCACGCCTGGCCGGCCGGCGGCAACCCGCCGACCCCGGCGCCGGACGCGTCGATCGCCGGACCCACCAACGGGCAGTCCGTCACGATCCAGATGCCGAAGTTCTCCGGCCGCGTGTACTTCTCCTACGGCCAGAAGCTCGTCTTCAAGCTCACCACGGGCGGCCTCGTGCAACCCGCCGTACAGAACCCGAGCGATCCGAACCGGAACATCCTGTTCCACTGGTCGGAGTACACGCTCAACGACAGCGGCCTGTGGATCAACAGCACGCAGGTCGACATGGTCTCGGCGCCGTACGCCGTGAGCGTGAAGGCCGGGGACGGTTCCACGAAGACCACCGGCCACCTCAAGCCCGGCGGTTACAACGCCGTGTACGACGGCCTCCGCAACGCGCCCGGCGGCTGGGGCGGCCTGATCCAGACGGCGCCCGACGGCTCGGTGCTCCGCGCGCTCTCCCCGCTGTTCGGCGTCGAGACCGGGGCGATCCCGGCGAGCGCGATGGACGACTACATCAACCGCGTGTGGTCGAAGTACAGCTCGGAGACCCTGACGGTCACGCCGTTCGGCGACCAGCCGAACACCAAGTACTTCGGTCGCGTGTCCGGCGGCGTCATGAACTTCACGAACAGCTCCGGCGCGGTCGTCACGTCGTTCCAGAAGCCCGACTCGGCGAGCGTGTTCGGCTGCTTCAAGTTGCTGGACGCACCGAACGACCAGGTCCGCGGCCCGATCTCCCGCACCCTGTGCGCCGGCTACAACCGCTCCACCCTGCTGACGAACCCCAACCAGCCGGACCCCAACAACGCGAACTTCTACCAGGACGCGGTCACCAACCACTACTCGAAGATCATCCACTCCCAGATGGCCGACGGCCACGCGTACGGGTTCGCCTTCGACGACGTCGGCAACCACGAGGCGCTCGTCCACGACGGAAACCCGCAGCAGGCCGGCTTGATCCTCGATCCGTTCAACTGACGGCTTGACTCCTGGCTTGGTTAGTGGCAACTTACCGTTCGTGGGAACTTACGGATCACTCGAAGCTGCCGGACCGGTGCTGGACGCGCTGGGCGACCCGACGCGCCGGGTGATCCTCGAGACGCTGCGGACCGGCGGGCCGTGCTCGGTCGGCGTACTGGCCGAGCGCGTGCCCGTCAGCCGGCCCGCGATCTCGCAGCACCTGAAGGTGCTCGGCGCGGTCGGTCTGGTGCAGCACGAGGCGCGCGGGACCCGGAACATCTACCGGGTCCATCAGGCGGGTCTCGCCGAGCTGCGCAGCTGGCTCGACCAGTTCTGGGGCGACGCGTTGCAGGCGTACGCCGACCACGTCCAGCGGACTGCACGGGGGACCGAGGAGGAGCGGAAATGACTGTGGAACAAGACATCTCGCCGTTGGTGAAGACCGTCGTCGTACCGGTCGGGGTCGATCGGGCCTTCGAGGCGTTCACCGCGGAGACGTCGGCGTGGTGGCCGCTGTTCAGCCACTCGGTCGGCGCGGCCGCGGCGAACGCGGTACGACTGGAGGGCGCCGTCGGCGGACGCATCGTCGAGTACGGCGCCGACGGCGAGATCGCCACCTGGGGCACCCTGTCGGACTGGGATCCGCCGAAGACGCTGAGCTTCAGCTGGCACCCCGGCCAGGATCCGTCAGAAGCCGGGCAGGTCACGGTGACGTTCGACGCGACCGACGGCGGCACACAGGTCCAGCTCGTGCACTCCGGCTGGGAACGCCGCGGCGACGGCGGCCGGGCCCGTCTCAGCTACGACACGGGTTGGGACTTTGTGCTGGGCAAGTACGTCGAACACGCCCGATAGTTAGCAGATGACTCCCGTTGACGCGCGCGCACTGGAAGCCTCGCTGCGGCCGCATGGTGCATCGGTCATGCTGCCGCGGGCGGCGTACGTCGATCCGGAGGTGCTCGCCTGGGAACGCCGGCACTTCTTCGCCGGCACCTGGACGTGCCTCGGCCGCGTCGACGAGCTGTCGGACGGTACGACGTACCGCGAGGTGACCGTCGGCGACATCGCGACCGTGGTCACGTTCGGCGACGTACCGCGGGCGTTCGCGAACACGTGCCGGCATCGGGGTCACGAGCTGCTCCAGCGGGACGAGACGAGTGACCGGCGGGCCGTGGTGTGCCCGTACCACGGGTGGTCGTACGAGCTCGACGGCTCCGTGAAGGCGGCGCCGCGAATGGGCGATTGCTTCGACACGTCGCCGTACGGACTCGTCGAGCTGCCTGCTGAGGTGTGGCACGGCTGGCTGTTCGTGAACGCGACCGGTACGGCGGCATCGTTCGAGGAGCATCTCGGCGGGCTCACCGACCTCGTCGCGCCGTACGCGCCGGAATCCCTTGTTTTGAAGGCGCGACACGCGTACGACGTGGCATCGAACTGGAAGACGATCGTGGAGAACTACCACGAGTGTTACCACTGCCCGCTGATCCATCCCGAGCTGTGCAAGGTGTCGCCGCCGACCTCGGGCGACAACTGGAACCTGCCCGGCGCGTGGGTCGGCGGGCTGATGGACCTGCGACCGGACGCCGAGACGATGTCGCTCGACGGCCGGTCACTCGGGGTCCCGATCCCGGGCGTCGACCCGCGGCAGGTCAACTACCTCGGCCTCTTCCCGAACCTGCTGCTCTCGCTACATCCCGACTACGTGATGACCCATCGCCTCGAGCCGCGCACACCGGGCCTGACCGCGATCGAGTGCTCCTGGTACTTCCGGCCCGAGGTGACGGATCCGTCGTACGCCGTGGAGTTCTGGGACATCACGAACCGCGAGGACTGGGCCGCCTGCGAGTCGGTCCAACGCGGCGCAGAGTCCCCGCACTTCCGCCCCGGCCCACTGGCCCCCGCCGAGGACGCCGTCTACCAATGGGTCACCATGCTCGCCCGCGGCTACCTCGGCAAACCCCTCAGCACCTGAGGCGGGAACCCCCGCCGGTGACTGGGCACTAGCAATAGCCGGTCCCCAGTCCCCAACGCCAATCCCCAGTCAGTAGCCCAGCGTGAAGCGGCGGCGGTTGTGGGCCGGCTGCTCCGCCTCGTTGATCAGGGCCACCGCGTAGTCCTCGGCGGAGATGTGGTCGCCGACGGGCTCGTCCTGGCTCAGGCGGAAGACGCCGGTGCGCTCGCCGGGGGCGATCACGAAGGCCGGGGACAGCACGGTCCAGTTCACGTCGCTCGCGCGCAGGTTCTCGAGTGCCCGCGAGACGGTGAGCGACTCGTTCTTGTACTCGGCCGGGAAGTCCGGGCCGTCCACCACCCGGTTGCCGTCGACAACCAGGCTCCCGGCGCCGCCGACCACGAACAACCGGGTCGCCGTCCCCCGCACCGCGGCGATCAGGGTGTCGACCGCGTCCAGGTACTCCTGGTGGTCGCCGCCGGTCCGGCTCGGCCCGATCGCCGCGACCAGCACGTCCGAGTCCGCCGCCAGCTCCTTGGCCGCCGCCACGTCGTTCGCACTCCCCTGCACCGCGCGGACGCCGTCCGGCAGCTCGCCGCCGGAGCGCGTCACGCCGGCTACTTCGTGCCCGCGACCGACCGCCTCGGCCGCCACCCGGCTGCCGACCATCCCACTAGCACCGAACACCGCGATCTTCATCACTGCTCCCTGTCTGTTGACCTGACCTCGACGGTATCCATTGGTAACTGGCTACTTCAACGTGCTATAAGTACCTCGTGGTAACCAAAGGCAACGCGTTCGACCCGAACTGCCCGACCCGCACGATCCTGGACCGGATCGGCGACAAGTGGACGGTGCTCGCCGTCCTGAGTCTGCGCAGCGGCCCGCTCCGCTTCACCGAGCTCCGCGACGGCATCGGCCGGGTCGCGCCGAAGGTCCTCACCCAGACCCTGCGCCGGATGGAGCGCGACGGCCTGATCACCCGCGAGGTCTACCCGGAGATCCCGCCGCGCGTGGTCTATACCCTGACCCCGATGGGCACGTCCCTGATCGACCCGATCAGCGTGATCACCGACTGGGCCGAAACCCACATGCCCGCCATCACCACGGCGCAGGCGACGTACGACGACCGGGCCTGAAAATCGCCCGCAACACCGCTCAACCTTTCCGGTGCGCCCAGGCATCACAAGTCTGACCGAGTTGAACGAGATGGGGGGCTGGGGATGGACCCAGGACGCGACCACGAATTCGCGGAGTTCGTGGACGGGAGATTCACCGCGCTGCAGCGCTTCGGCTACCTGCTGACCGGTGAGTGGCATCTGGCCGAGGACCTGGTGCAGACCGCGCTGACGAAGGTGTGGTTCCACCGGAACTCGCTGCGGAGCGGCAACGCGCTGGAGAGTTACACCCGGACCGTGATGGTGAACACCAGCACGCAGTGGTGGCGACGGAAGTGGCGCGGTGAAACACCCACTGAGCAATTGCCCGAGCCGCGGGCCCAGGAACAGTACGACCCTGTCGACGACCGGGATCTGTTGCTGCGGGCACTCGCCACGCTGCCCCGCCGAACGCGGGCAGCGCTGGTCCTGCGGTATTTCGAGGACCTGCCGGAGGCCGAGATCGCCCAGATCATGGGCTGCTCGGTCGGCACCGTGAAGTCGAGCGTCTCCCGCGGGCTGGCCAAGCTCCGCGAACACCACCTCGTCGCCGCCGTTTCCGCTCCGGCCCAGAAGGAGGGCTGAATCATGACTGACGATCTCAAGCAGCAGTTCGAGCGGCTCGTCGCCGACCCGCCGCCACCCAGCACCGTTCCGAGCGAGTCCGTGTTCGCGCGAGTCCGTTCGGTACGGCGTCGTCGTACCGCCGGTGCGTTGACGCTGGCCGCGGCCGCGGTGGTCGCTGTCGCCGTTGCCACCAGCAACCTCACGGACATCGGCAGCAGCCCGCCCGTCACCAACAGCCCGAGCGCACCGGTGACGATCGTCACCGGACCCCCGACGAGCACGCAGGCGACGGTGGCACCGACCACGACCGGAACGACCACAATCACGAACACGACCACGCAAGGGACGACGACCGGGACCACACAGGGCACCGAGAAGACGACGGGCACGACGACAACGGGGGTCGGCACCACCAAGACGCCGCCGCCGGTCCAGCCGCCGGCCCGTCCGATCGAGGTCAACGTCGTGCTCAAGCCGACAGTCACCGGCCGCACCGTCGCAGTGAAGGTGACCGTCTCGGGCACCGTCATCGTGCCCACCGTCGACGGGAAGAACCTGCCCGCCGACACGTCGTTCCTCAACCTCTCCGGCGGCACGAACTACTACTGGGGCGACGGCGAGCAGGGCGGTTCGGACGGCGGTTCGGCCGGATGTGGCGGCACGACGCGCAAGACCGGTCGCGAGACGTACTCGATCGAAACGCACACCTACACGAAGCCGGGTACGTACACGCTGCGCTACGAGGTCCGGTACTGCAACGCCAAGAACAGCGCCTTCACGACCACCAAGACCGTCAAGGTGACGGTCAAATAGTCCAGGCGTGGTCGGAGGTGCCGGTGGTGGGGAGGCCGGCTGCCTTCAGGTCGGTGCGGAGGTCGCGGGGGAGGGCGAACGTCAGGCTCTCCTCCGCGGTCGTGACTTCCTGTACGTCGCCGTACCCGCGCTCGGCCAGCCAGCGCAGGACGTCGCGGACCAGGACCTCCGGCACGCTCGCGCCGCTGCTGACACCGACCGACTCGACGCCGTCCAGCCAGGCCTCGTCGATCTCGTCGGCGTAGTCGACCAGGTAGCCGGCCTTCGCGCCGTGTTCGACCGCGACCTCGACCAGGCGCACCGAGTTCGACGAGTTCCGGGAGCCGACCACGATCATCAGGTCGGCTTCCGCAGCCAGCTTCTTGACCGCGGCCTGGCGGTTCTGGGTGGCGTAGCAGATGTCGTCACTCGGCGGGTCCTGCAAGTGCGGGAACCGCTCGCGCAGCCGGCGTACGGTCTCCATCGTCTCGTCGACCGACAGCGTGGTCTGGGACAGCCAGACGACCTTCTCGGGGTCGCGGACGGTGACGTTCGGTACGTCGTCCGGGCCGTCGACGAGCGTCACGTGCTCCGGGGCCTCGCCGGAGGTGCCGATGACCTCCTCGTGGCCCTCGTGGCCGATCAGGAGGATGTCGTAGTCGGTCGCCGCGAACCGCTTCGCCTCGTGGTGCACCTTGGTGACCAGCGGGCAGGTCGCATCGATGGTTTTCAGCTGCCGCGCCGCCGCCTCCTCGTGGACCACTGGGGCGACGCCGTGCGCGGAGAAGATGACCGTCTCGCCCTCGGGCACCTCGTCGGTCTCGTCGACGAAGATCGCACCACGCTTCTGCAGCGTCTGTACGACGTACTTGTTGTGCACGATCTCCTTGCGCACATACACCGGCGGCCCGTACAGGTCGAGCGCCTTCTCCACCGCCACCACGGCCCGGTCAACACCCGCGCAGTACCCACGGGGCGCGGCGAGCAGCACGCGCTTCGTCTTCGTACTGATGGCACCAGGTTGAGAAGTCACGGTGCCCATCGTACGGGCCGCGATCACACCCTCCGGAGCTGGACCAGATGGGAAATCGTCAGTCCGAGACCACACACAGTGAGCGCAAGCCCGGCATTACCGAAAGTGGTCAGCCCTGGGCGGTCCGACCCGGTCCCCGGCTTCGTGATCAGCATCACGGCAATCAGCACCGCGAAGACCGCGATCACGACCGGCGGGCCGGCTGTCGTCGCGGGCCGCAACGTCGCCCACGCGAGCGCGACCACCAGACCGAACATCATCATCAACCCCACAGCCGCCGGACCACCCGCAGGCCGCGCAGCGGTCTCCCACAACGTCCCGTAGGCACCCTCGAGAATCGGCTGGAACGCGATCACCACCGAGACCACGGCCAGCGGACCGTAGAGCCGGGCGTAGCCGGTCGCGATCCGTTCCTTCGCCACGTGCGGCTCCACGTCGTGCCTCCTCGCACCGTCGAAACATCCAGCATGACGGCCGAGAGGGTCGAGGACGCGTGGGTTGCCGATGGCAACGGGCGTCGGGGAGCCGTCCGCCCTGTCCGGACGGCTCCTCCGCGGGAGGTGTACCTGCTCCTCAAGAGTCGCTCGGAAACGCCTTGTGCGCAAAGGGTTTTCGGACCCACTCCCGGAGTACGCCGAAATGCCTGTCGGTCAGCCCGATCCGCGCGTCGACCGGAAGGATCAACGCCTGTGGGAAGCGGGCTCGCTCGCTCTCCCCTACCTCGTCGTCCACCCAGGCGAACGGACGATCGCCGACCCAGTCCGCGACGTACGGCGCCTTCCAGGAACCCCGTCGTACCGGCGTGCGATCGGGCCAGAGGATCGTCGGCAGCTCAGGCAGCCCGAGCAAGGGCCCGAGCAGGCGATTGGCGCCGTACTCCCAGCTACTCGCCCACACCAGGTCGAAACTGCCCGCGAGCGCGTTGAGCTCCATCCCGTGCCGCGGATTGAGCAGAACCCGCCAGGTCTTCGCACCTTCAGTGATCTCGTGCCGCACGTACCCCGGCGGGACCCCCTCGGCCCGGTGCGGGTTGAGCGGACCGTCGAAATCCAACAACAGGAGTGGGTGCATTACTCAACGTTAGGGAATGTCGGTGCTGGGTCGTAGGGTCTGGGGGTGGCTTTGGAGACCTCGCCGGAAGCGCCTGCGGCCGTGCGGACGATCGCGAACGGGATCGCGAGCTGGATCAACCAACTCGGTGCCGTGTGGGTCGAGGGGCAGCTGACGGACGTCTCGATCGGGCGGGGTACGACGACGGTCTTCGGGACTCTGCGGGACACAGACGCGGACATCTCGTTGCGGTTCACCTGCAACCGGCGGGTGTTCGAGGCCGTCGACGTCCGCGACGGCTCGCGGGTGCTGGTGCACGCCAAGCCGAACTTCTTCGCCCGCCGCGGCACGCTCGCGCTCGCGGTCAACGAGATCCGCCACGTCGGGATCGGCGAGCTGCTGGCCCGGATCGAGCGGCTGAAGCAGCTGCTCGCGGCCGAGGGCCTCTTCGAGCCGTACCGGAAGAAGAGGCTGCCGTTCCTGCCGCACACGATCGGGCTGATCTGCGGGCGGGACTCGGCGGCCGAGCGCGACGTACTGGAGAACGCGAAGCGGCGCTGGCCGGCGGTCGCGTTCCGGATCGAGTACGCGTCGGTGCAGGGACCGTCGGCGGCCGGTGAGGTGATGACCGCGCTGCGGAAGCTGGACGCGGACGACTCGGTCGAGGTGATCGTGATCGCGCGCGGCGGCGGATCGCTGGAGGATCTGCTGCCGTTCTCCGACGAGGGCCTGATCCGGGCGGTGTCGAAGACGGGTACGCCGGTGGTGAGCGCGATCGGGCACGAGCCGGACTCGCCGCTGCTCGACCTGGTCGCGGACCTCCGGGCGTCGACGCCGACCGATGCGGCGAAGCGGATCGTGCCGGACGTGCGCGAGGAACTCGACGGCGTGCGGCAGTTGCGCGATCGCGGTCTCCGGGCGATCCGGTCCTGGCTGGACCGCGAGGCGCACGCGCTGGCGGCGATCCGTTCGCGGCCGGCGCTGGCGGCGCCGGTGTCGGACCTGCAGCGCCGGGCCGACGAGATCACGGCGCTGGTCGAGCGCAATCGGCGTACGCTCACGCATCGGCTCGACCGGGCGAGCGACGACCTCGCGCACCGGCTGGCGAGCGTACGGGCGTTGTCCCCGAAGGCGACGCTCGAGCGCGGGTACTCCGTTCTCCAGCTGGCCGACGGCACCGCCGTACGGGAAGTGGCGCAGGTGGCGCCGGGTGACCTGCTGCAGGCGCGGGTCAGTGACGGCCGCTTCGCGGTCGAAGTCAAGTCCGAGGAGGACAAGTGAGCGGCGACCGACCCGAGATGACCTACGAGCAGGCCCGCGAGGAGCTCGTCGAGGTGGTCCGCAAACTCGAGGCCGGCGGCACCAGCCTCGAGGAATCCCTCGCCCTGTGGGAGCGCGGCGAAGAACTCGCCGGCACCTGCCAGCGCTGGCTGGACGGCGCCCGCGAGCGCCTCACCAAAGCCCAAGCTGCGCAGGAAGAGAAGTCGAACTGACTGTCCGCGTTGCGCTCGCGGAGGATCTGCTCGGGGCCGCCGAGGCTCGGGTAGCCAGTTGGCGGGCGGCGTTCACCGGACTCGTGCCCCAGGACTTCCTGGACGCCATGGATCCGCTCTCGATCGCATCTTCCTGGGCGGACAGCATCGCGGCCGGACGATCACGCCTGTACGTCGCAGTCGCGGGCGAGCAGGTGATCGGGTACGCCGGCGTGGGGCCGGAGCGCGACGAGGCAGCACCACCGAACACGGGCGAGCTGTACGCGCTCTTCGTCCACCCCGACCACTGGGGAACCGGCGCCGGCCACGCCCTGACCGACATCGCCTGCACCGATCTACGCAACGCAGGCTGCACCACAGTCCGCCTATGGGTGCTCGAGGCAAACATCCGCGCGCGCCGTTTCTACACGCGTTACGGCTTCACGGAAACGCCCGACCGCACGCACTCCTCGCTCGGCAACCTCCCCGAGATCAGGCTGACCGCACCCCTGGTGTGAAGGTTCGGCAAAGCCGAAGCGATTCCTCCGATGGTGACCTGATCCATCACTACGGTGAACCACTTTCCTAGATCTGGTTCACCATGTGGAGGTTTTACCAACAATGATCGCGCTCATCGTGATCGGCGTCCTCGTCCTCGGACTCGCCGGTTTCGTCTTCTGGTTCCTGAAGATCCGCGATCCGCTGAAGGGCGAGGACTTCTACAAGTTCCACGCCGAGCAGAAGTGGGCGTGGGAGCTCACGCTGACGCCCGAGCAGGAGAAGGCGTTCATGGCCGGCCTCGAGGCGTACGACGACGAGCGCGGCTGCTACCCGATGCGCGAGGAGGGCATCCTGCGCGTGTACAGCCCGATGATGCTGATCTCGCTGTTCTGGATGACCGAGCGGTTCGCCGCGATGGGGCCGGCCGCCGTACAGGATCCGGCAGGCGCCGTACAGCAGCTGATGACGGAGGCCGCGGACGGCGAGACCGACGGCATCCTGTACTACGACGACGAGTGGATGGGCGAGGACGTCGAGCAGGTTGACGGCATGGACAAGTACGCCTTCACCAGCGCGATCATGTCCGCGACGCGCTCACAGGGAGTCGACCACGAGTTCGCCGGCGGGTACGCGGACGAGGACAAGGGCTTCGTCACGATGGGCGTCCTCGCGAAGAGCCCTGAGCACGTGACCAAGATGTACGACGACGCGTTCGCGGTCTCCGGCCCGCAGACCGAGCTGAACAACCGGTTCGATGTCATGAAGGAGGTCATGAAGGCGGAGGACCCGGCGTACATCGCGGCACACGACAAGGCCGAGGCGGAGAAGAGCAAGTACGTCAACACGTTGATCTTCTGCTTCGACCGCGTACTGAAGCACTACAACGACGCGCGGCCGGAAATGCAGTACGCCGAACCACGCGACGTACTGTCCGTCGTGATGGCACAGATGCTGGAGGACGGGCGTTCCGGGTACACGTGGACACGGCCGCCGTCGCAGGAGCAGCACGAGCTCGCGCTGGCCCTCCTGGGCAACCGGGGCTAGCTGCGTGCACAAAGATCGTGACGACGCTGCGGCCGCCGCACTGACCGAGCTGGCCGAGCTGATCGCCGGCGCCGCCCCTCGGGGGTGGAAGCGCGCCGAGCTGCACGGGTATGCACTCGGGGGAGGCGGGTCCGGGCATCGTGGCTTCAGCTTCCTGCCCGACGGCCTGAACGAGCACGGCGCGAACGACATCGACGTCCACCCGAGTCTGTGCGCGCTGCATACGTTGCTGGGGGCAACCGAGCACCTCACGATCGATCTGGAACTGGAAGCCCGCGGCCGTTTTCGCGCGATTCTGAGCGAGCGGCTCGATCGCACGGACGGCCGCGGCTTCCGGTACCTGCTGGACCCGGAGTCCGAGCCGCCTACTCTTGACGCACCAGCTCCTGCCCTCGGCGAAGCCGGGGACCCGGCCGAAGCTGTTGCCCTGCTCAACGAGTACCACCAACTGCTGCATGCGGTACTGGAGCTGCCGGATCTTCCACCGCCGTTGGAGGATTGGGATCTCGACGTCACACTGCCGCAGGACCTCAGTGCGTTGTACGCCGTTGCCGACGGCGGCGGCGGGCAGGTGCAGTTCCACGGCTTCGCGTGGTTCGGCCTGGAGATGCTGGAGCAGCTGAGCTTCGACCATTGGTGGGTCACCAGAGGGTGGCGGCGCTTCGTCTACAACTCGTTCGTCACGGAGTTCGGGCCACCGGGGGCGATCCGGCGGGTGGGCGATCATCCAGCCTGGATTCCGTTCGCCACCGACTCCTTCGGCGACTATCTCGCCGTCGACATGGCACCCGGACCGAACGGGCGGCCCGGTCAGGTGATCCTGATCGGACGCCACCAGGACAGGGGGCCGATCTACGTCGCGGAGTCGGTGACCGAACTGATCCGCTCACACGCGGACGCCCTGCGCTCCGACCAGATCGAGCGCGACGACGACGGCGAACTGTGGATCAACTCAGGCGACGCCTACCACCACCAGCGCCGGTACGACGACATGTGCCAGCTCACTGTCAGCGGTCGAGACGCGGGCCCGGTCCGTGGGCTGACCGCGGAGACGCGTGAGTTGCTGGTACACGACGCACCCTGGGTCGATCTCCGACCGGTGCGAGATGCTCCGGCGTTGGTGAGGTTCGCGATCCACAACTGCGCGGGGCTCGACCTGTCACCGCTGCAGGAAACGACCGTCGAAGTGCTGTCGCTGGCGACCGACACGATCGACCTGTCCGGCCTGCACGGGCACCCGACCGTCGGCCAGATCGTCCTGCGCAGCGAGAAGCCAATCGATCTGCGACCGCTGGCGTCCTGCCCGAACCTGCACACTCTCGACCTGACCGATGCTCCTGCCGCCGACGTGTCCGCCTTGGGTCAGCTGCCCAACCTGCGCTACCTGCGGATGCTGCGCCCGCAGTGGCAGAAGTTCCTGGCCGGCCAGCCGCGGCCCGCATCCCTGGCAGTCGCCGAACTCGCCGAGGAGCCCCTGCAAGAACGAAAGTTCTACTGGTCCTTCGACAAGGCCTACGAGAAAACCCGCCGCCCAACGACGGCCGACGCCCTCGAATGGGCAGACAACCTCACCGCCCAGGCAACCGACATCACCACCATCAAAGGCAAGTTCAAGCCTTAGGGTCGGGCAGGAGGTTTGTTGCTGCTGCTCGGAGGCCGGCCTTCATTCGGGTGAGGTCGTAGCCCTGTTCGCGGAGGGCGTTGTGCAGGTCGGCTGCTAGCGGTGCTAGCAGCACGTGGGCTGTGTAGTCCGCGTCCAGTTCGGGGCGTGCGGCTTCGATCAGGTGGGACAGGTGGCGGTGCCAGAGGTGGTACGAGCCGATGCGGTAGCGCGCGCCGTCCGACGCGTTCTCGCTGTCCATGAACAGGGCGACGTGCCGATCGAGTAGGTCGAGGTACGCGTCCAGGAACGCCATCACCCGCACTGCGGGCGGCGCGCCCGGCCCGAGGGGCGGTGGGCCGCTGATGATCTTCGCCTGCAGTTCCTGCTCGCGCTCGTCGAGCAGCGCGACCGCCAGCCCGGCGCGATCACCGAACCGGCGGAACACGGTCCCCTTCCCCACGCCTGCCTCCGCGGCGATCGCGTCCAGCGAGACGTTCTTCACGCCCCGCTCGGTGAACAGCCGCTCCGCGGCCTCCAGCACCCGCAGCCGATTGCGGCGCGCATCCGCCCGCTCCGGCCGCGGCTCCCCCACGACCGGCAGACTCCGTTGTAAAGCGGACCGCGGTCCGGTACTGTCGCTCATGAGACGGACTGTAGTCCGCTAAAGACTCTGGAGGAAGCAGACATGAGCAACGCTCGGATCGCGATCGCCTACCACTCGGGCTACGGGCACACCGCGAAGCAGGCCGAAGCGGTGGCCGCCGGCGCCGCGTCGGTACCGGGGACCACGACCGATCTGGTGCCGCTGGACGAGCTGACCGAGGACGTCTGGGAGCGGCTGACCGCTGCCGACGCGATCATCTTCGGCGCGCCGACGTATATGGGGAGCCCGAGCTGGGTGTTCAAGAAGTTCGCTGAGGAGAGCGTGCGGATCTGGGCGGCCGACCTCGGCTGGCGGGACAAGATCGCGGCCGGGTTCACCAACTCGAAGGCGATGTCCGGCGACAAACTGAACAGCCTGGTCGACCTGGCCGTGTTCGCCGCGCAGCACGGGATGATCTGGGTCGGCCTGGACATCTACCCGGGCTGGGCGGACAGCACCGCGAGCATCGAGGACCTCAACCGGCTCGGCAGCTGGCTCGGCGCGATGGCGCAGTCCGACGCGGACCTGTCCGCGGAGAAAGCGCCGCCGGCCACCGACCTGCGGACCGCGGCCGCGCTCGGCGCCCGGGTCGCGACCGTCACGCACCGGCACCTGAGAGGAGCACTGGCGGCCTGATGGCATGGCTCATCCTGCTCGCCGCGGCGGCGTTCGAGATCGCGTTCGCGCTCAGCCTGAAACCGAGCGAGGGCTTCAGCCGGCTGTGGCCGACGCTCGGCGTGCTCGTGTTCGGCGTGATCTCGGTCGCCCTGCTCGCGAAGACACTCGATCACCTCCCGGTCGGTACGGCGTACGCGATCTGGACAGGCATCGGCTCGGTCGGCGTCGTCACCCTCGGCATCGTCCTGTTCCACGAACCGATCACCCCGACCCGCCTCGCCTGCATCGCCCTGATCGTCACGGGTGTGGTGGGACTCCGCCTGGCCGGCGCCGACTAACGAGCCGGTCAGGTGTTGGTGTGGCGTCGGCGGCGGGTGCGGGGGCCTGTGGGGAGGTGGTGGTTGTCCAGCGGGAGGTCGTTGGCGGGGGCCGGTCCGCCGGCCAGGAGTTGGTGGTAGGCGGACCAGGTGGTGGCGCGGGGCGGGATGTTGCCGATGGCATCTACCCGGGTGACCGGGTGGGTGCCTTCGTGGATCGGGTCCCAGAGGTCGGCGTCGCTGCGGAGGTCCCGGAGTTCGCCGAAGAGCTCCCGGCCGAACCAGCACGGGTAGCTCTCGCCGTCGTCGTACCGGCTGACGCCGATCGGCGTGGAGGCCTCGGCGACGAGCGACCAGACGGTGGCGGACGTGATCCCGGGCTGATCACCGAGCAGTACGACGATGCCGTCGGCCCGCCGGTCGACGGCGTCCAAGGCCGGCACGATCGACGAACTTCCGGTGTCGGAATGCGGCGACTCGACCACCCGCACCCCGTCGAGATCGATCCGGTCGTGGACCTGCTCCGACGCGCTGCCGAGCGTCACGACCAACTGGTCGAACGAGCATTCCCGCGCGCTTTCCAGCGCGGCGCCGAGCAGCGTGCCGCCCTGATAGGCCAGCAACTGCCAGGGAGATCCGAGATGCGGTGAGCTGTCCGCGCCCAGCAAAAGCCCCGTGATGAACATTTGCGGGTCAACTCCCTGCCCGGGACGGCGCGACCATTCGACGACCCTTCTGCTGGTCCCCGAGCGTACGCAAGCCGAGCCTCGATCGAACCCCGTGCCGTGGGCACGTGTCAACGACCGTCCGGAAAGTGGGCGGAAATGACCGGAAAATGGGCAGCCCGCGGCTTACCGCAGGTCAGCACAAATGTCAGCGCAGTACCGAAGCGAACGCTTCAAGCGCCGGATATCCGGCATTTCCGGCGACGATCGTGGTCACTCCGGAACCCACCAGGAGCAAGGCGTTCTCGTTCTTCCGGTCGAGCAGCACCTTGCGTTGCCAGGTGACACCGCCGACCGACGCCGTACCGTCGTCCGACGTCCGGCCGAGCTTGTCGGCGACGTATTTCCCGCCGGTGACATTCGACTGCTCGAGGCCGACGTATTTCTTCTCGTTCGTCACGACCCCGAGGTGCCAGGTGATCGGCTCCTGCTGCGGGGCGCGGAATTCCACGCTGGTCGCGGTCCATCCGGACGGCATCGGCTCCGGCCCGCGGACCCAGGCGGCGGCCTTCCGGGCGTCCTCCAGCTGAGCGGTGTACTCGACCGGGTTGGGCTGCGCCTCCTTCTTCGGGCGCCAGGTGACGGTGATCAGGAACGCGACCACGGCGAGGCAGATCACCAGCGCGAACACCATGTTCCCGACGGTCTGCGACTTGCGCTTGTCCCGCCGGTACGCCTGCCGGTACTCGTTCGCCTCCGCCTGAACCTGCGCCCGCTGCCGCGCCCTCACGTCAGCCTTCACGTCAGCCTTCTCCTGGGCTGCGGCCTCGTCGGAAGCGTCCTGACCTGTCGAACTCATGACCACAGTGTCTCGCGAGGTGCAATCCGCCCGAACAGCGGCCACACGCGTTGGCTACGATCCGTTGGCATGAGCGACCCGACCACGCCACCTGCCCATCTCGAGGTCGATGCGCACGCGCCCGACCGGAACCTCGCCCTCGAACTGGTCCGGGTCACCGAGGCCGCGGCGATGGCGGCGGGCCGCTGGGTCGGCCGCGGCGACAAGAACGGCGCCGACGGCGCGGCGGTGAACGCGATGCGTACGCTGATCGGCACTGTCGGTATGGACGGCGTCGTGGTGATCGGCGAGGGCGAGAAGGACAACGCCCCGATGCTGTACAACGGCGAGCAGGTCGGCTCCGGCGAGGGCCCGGCCTGTGACGTGGCGGTCGACCCAGTCGACGGTACGACGCTGGTCGCGAAGGGCATGGCCAACGGCATCGCGGTGATGGCCGTGTCCGCCCGGAACTCGATGTACGACCCGTCCGCGGTCTTCTACATGGAGAAGCTCGTCGTCGGCCCGGAGGCGGCCGAGGTGGTCGACATCCGGCTCCCGGTCGCGGAGAACATCCGCCGGGTCGCGAAGGCGAAGGGCAGCTCCGTCGACGACGTCACCGTCGTACTGCTGGACCGGCGGCGGCACAACGAGCTCGCGACCCAGATCCGGGCCACCGGTGCGCGGATCAAGTTCATCTCCGACGGCGACGTCGCGGGCGCCGTCGAGGCGGCCCGCCCGGACACCGGTCTGGACATGTTGCTCGGCATCGGCGGTACGCCGGAAGGCATCATCGCCGCCTGCGCGATGAAGTGCCTGGGCGGAAAGATCCAGGGCAAGCTCTGGCCGCGGGACGACGAGGAGCGGCAGAAGGCGCTCGACGCCGGCCACGACCTTGACCAGGTGCTCGACACCGACGACCTGGTGAGCGGCGACGACCACTTCTTCGTCGCGACCGGCATCACCGACGGCGAACTGCTCCGCGGGGTCCGCTACGGCCGCTCCACCGCCCGTACCCACTCGCTCGTGATGCGCTCCCGCAGCGGCACGATCCGCTCAATCGAGAGCGTCCACCAACTGGAGAAGCTCCGCGCCTACTCCGCCATCGACTTCGAGCACGCCCGATGAGCGCACCTGTCCTCGTCATCGGCGAGGCTCTCGTGGACATCGTCGGCCCGGCGGCGAAGACCGCCCGCAACGGCAACGGCAAGGCCAAGGCGATCCCCGGCGGGTTCGCCGCCAACGTCGCGGTCGGCCTGGCCCGGATGAGTGTGCCGACCGAGCTGGTGGCCCGTTTCGGCACCGATCCGTACGGCGATCTGCTCGGGTCACACCTGTTCGGGAACGGCGTCCAGCTCGCGCCGGGGACGGTGGACCCGGGGTCCCGGACCAGCACCGCCACCGCGACCCTGGATTCCGACGGGGTGGCGACGTACAAGTTCGACATGACCTGGGATCCGCCGGAGCTGTCGCTGCCGCGGGGCTGCCCGGCGATCCACACCGGGTCGATCGCGATGATGCTCGAGCCCGGGGCGACCGCGATCGGCGAGTTCCTGAAGTCGGTGGCCGACCAGCCGGTGACGGTCACGCTCGACCCGAATGCGCGGCCGGCGATCACCCCCGATCCGGTGGTGGCATGGTCGGCCGTTCGAGAGCTTGCCGCCCTGTCGGACCTGGTGAAGTTGAGCGACGAGGACTGCGAGTTCTTCCGGCCCGGAGTGTCGCTCGACGACATCGCGGAGGAGCTGCTGACCGCCGACCGGACGCAGTGCGTGGTGATCACGCGCGGCGGACACGGCGCGCTCGGCGTCGGCCGGGACATCCGGGTCGAGGTTCCGGCGCCGGCGATCGAGGTGGTCGACACCGTGGGAGCCGGCGACTCGCTGATGGCGGCGCTGATCGCAGGGCTGCTGGCGCGCGGGCTGCTCGGCGAGCGGCGGCTGGCCGGACTGACCTCCGACGACCTGCGGGACGTCGTGGACTACGCCGTGAAGGCGGCGGCCATCACCTGCACCCGGCACGGCGCCGACCCGCCGACCGCGGCCGAGCACACGGAGAAATGGGGATCCTGAGCGTGTCTGCCGAAACCTGGACCTCCGAACTGGAGTCCAACGGCAGCGTGGACTTCCGGCCGCGCCGCAGCAGGCTCGCGGTGCGGCTGGCCGGATTCGGTCTGCTGATGGTGCTGTCGGCCTGGACGAACGTCGAGCATCTGCGCGCGGACGGGGTGTCGGGCACACTCGGCGTACTGCGGCTGACCGCCCTCGCGGCGTTCGTCTACGGCACCGGCTGGACCACGTGGCAGCTTGTCACGAACCGCCCGGTCATCACGGTGGACACCGAGGGCGTCACCCGGGGCCGCAGCTTGCAGTGGTCGGGCATCACCAGCATCGACGAGCCCGCCGGCTGGCCGCTGGCTCGCGCGGTGCAGATCAACCCGGCGGACCGCCGTACGCGGCCTATCTCGATTCCGCAGGACCACGTCGGAGACCTGGACGCCCTCGCCCCCTGGCTGCGCTCACTGCACGAACAGCATCGGGACTAGTTCACCGAGCTGCGTACGGCGCTCAGATGTTCGCGGGAACGGGCCGCGGCCAGGTCCGGGTCCTTGGCGCGGATGGCGTCCGCGATCGCCTCGTGAGCGGCCTGGTCGTGGCGATGCCGGTGCTCCTCGTCGAGCTTGAGCATGTCGATCATCGCCCGCCGGATCAGCGGCACGAACGTGTCGAAGAGCTCCGTGAGTACGGCGTTGTGCGCGGCCGTCACCACCGCGCGGTGGAACGCGAGGTCGGCCTCGATGTACCAGTCGTCGGGCGACTTCACGGCGGCTCGTTGGCGGTCCGCGAGCGTGTAGCGGAAGTTCTTCAGGTCCGCCGGCGTACGACGGGTCGCCGCCAGCCGCGCGGCCTCGGTCTCGATCGCCAGCCGACCTTCCAGTACGTCGGTGATGTCGGCCTTCCGCAGTACCTTGTCCCAGTCCTCGGCGGCCTGTAGCGCGATCACGAACACGCCCGCGCCCTGGCGACTCTCCAGCACCCGCCGGCCCGCCAGTTCCCGAACGGCCTCGCGGATCGTGGACCGGCCGACGCCGAGCTGCGCGGCCAGCGTGGTCTCACCGGGAAGCTTCGCGCCGAGGACCCATTCGCCGCTCCCGATCCGGCGCAGCAACTCCTCGGCTGCCTGCTCGGCGAGCGGATGACGGCGAATCATGAGCGACATTCTAGAGGTGATCAGGTTGTCAGCTTGTCTGAGGAGTTGATACGGTGCTCGGCATGCGCACGCTTTCGCGTCTCCTCCTTCTTGGCCGCCACGGCGGGAGCTGATTCGACCGGCGCTCCCTCCGTGGAGTGCAGTCGTCTGCCGGTCCTCCCCGCTTCCCGGAAGGACCACCCGTCATGAATCGCCAGCAGCCCTCCCCCATGCCCAGCCACCGCTACCGCGACATCTTCACCAGGGTCCCGGTCGCACCCGTCGAACGCACCTGGCCGGATCGCCGGATCACGACGGCGCCGCTGTGGGTGCCGGTCGACCTCCGGGACGGCAACCAGGCACTGGCCGACCCGATGGATCCGGAGCGCAAGCGCCGGTTCTTCGAGCTGATGGTTGCCATCGGCTACAAAGAGATCGAGGTCGGCTACCCGTCCGCGTCCCAGACCGACTTCGACTTCGTGCGACTGCTGGCCACGTCCGACCTGGTCCCGGACGACGTCACGATCGTGGTGTTCACACCGGCCCGCCGCGACCTGATCGAACGGACCGTGGAGTCGGTCGCGGGCATGCGCGGCGACGTGGTGATCCACATGTACGCCGCGACCGCGCCGGTCTGGCGGGACGTCGTACTGCGTCGTACCCGGGACGAACTGGCGGCGATGATCTACGCCGGCTCCGAGGACATCCTGCGGCTGGCCGGGGACTCGGTGCGGTTCCAGTTCTCGCCCGAGGTCTACAACCTGACCGAGCCGGACTACGTGCTCGAGCTGGCGGATCGCCTCACCAAGCAGTGGGACGCCACGCCGGAGCGGCCGGTGATCCTGAACCTGCCCGCGACGATCGAGGCCGCGACACCGAACGTGTACGCCGACCAGATCGAGTACATGCACCAGAACCTGCCGCGACGCGACGGCGTCATCCTGTCGGTGCATCCGCACAACGACCGCGGCACCGGGGTCGCCTGCGCGGAGCTAGCAGTGCTAGCGGGAGCGCAGCGCGTCGAGGGCTGCGTCTTCGGCAACGGCGAACGCACCGGCAACGTCGACATCGCCACCCTCGCGCTCAACCTGCACGCACAGGGCGTCGACCCGATGATCGACTTCTCGGACATCGACGGGATCCGCGAAGTGGTCGAGTACTGCACGCGGATGCCGATCCATCCACGGCATCCGTACGTCGGCGAGCTCGTGTACACCGCGTTCTCGGGGACCCATCAGGACGCGATCCGGAAGGGGTTCGCCGTCCAGGGTCCCGGGGTGTGGGAGGTGCCTTATCTGCCGATCGATCCGGCGGATGTGGGCCGCGGGTACGAGGCCGTCGTACGGGTGAACAGCCAGTCCGGTAAGGGCGGGATCGCGCATGTGCTGGAGTCTGTGTACGGCATTCGGCTGTCTCCCGACCAGGAGCGGGAGTTCGCGCGGCACGTGCAGCGGCATACGGACGGGACCGGGCGGGAAGCGGGTGCGGAGGAGTTGAAGGCGTTGTACGAGGAGGTTTACGGGTGCTCGAACTGAAGGACGTCGACTTCGTCCGGGACGGCAAGGCGTTGCTGTCCGGGGTGTCGCTGACCGCGGGCGAGGGTGAGCGGTGGGCGCTGCTCGGGCCGAACGGCGCGGGCAAGAGCACGCTGCTCGGGCTGTGCGGTGCGGTCACCCATCCGACCCGCGGTACGGTCGAGATCCTCGGACGCCGACTCGGTACGGTCGACATTCGCACCCTGCGGGAGTCCATCGGGCACGTGAATCCGCGACACCCGCTGCGGTCGCCGCTGAGCATCCGGGACGTCGTACTGACCGGTCTCACCGGGACGATCGAGCGCATGCCGCGCTGGGAGCCGACTTTGGGGCAGGATGCTCGGGCGCTCGAGCTGATGGAGTTGCTCGGGATCGGCGGGCTGGCCGGCGCGCACTGGACCACGCTGTCCCAGGGCGAGCGTGGTCGCGCGCTGATCGCGCGGGCGCTGATCTCGGACCCGCAACTGCTCCTGCTGGACGAACCGTCGACCGGCCTGGACGTCGCGGCGCGCGAGCAACTGCTGGAGACGCTCGACCAGATCCACCTGAGCCACCCGCACCTGACCTGGGTCCTGGTCACCCATCACTTGGAGGAGCTCCCAACCTGCACCACCCACGCCGCCCTCCTGCGCGACGGCCGCGTACTGTCCGCCGGCCCGGTCGACGACGTGGTCACCACCGAACTGATCTCGGCAACCTTCGACCACCCGATAGAAATCAACCGCCACGCCGGCCGCTGGACCGCAACCACCCAACACCGCTGAGCAGTCCGAGTACGGCGCATCCCCCGGCGAGCCACAGCCAGAACGTCCTGTCTGATCGCGCTGACTCGACTGCCCAGGTGCTACGAGCCGTCCCCGGCTCGGCGACGACGTACTCGACCGGTACGACGTCGCCGAGCCGGAGGAAGTGCTCGCCGGGGTCGCGTGCGGTGTTGAACGTGTGCTCCACGCCGCTGACGGCGTACCGGATGTCCACCGTGCCGGACCCCTTGTCGAACCACCCGGGCTCGTGGATCTTGACCACTGTTCCGCTCGTGATCGTGGTCGGCTGATCCGCCACCTGAGCCACGCTCCTGGCGTGCAATCCGAGGCCGCCGAACGCGACCGTCATGAGAGCAAAGAACAGCACAAGGCTCAACGGAACAACCGGTTTCCCCCGGGCCCACAGCACAGCCACGACAATCACCATCAGCACCAGCCATGCCATCACCACGCCGAGCCCGATCATCCCGCCGACGAACGCCGCGTCCCCGACCGGGCTGTGCGCGACGAGGGCGACCAGAGCGCCGATTCCGGTTCCGAGCGCACCGACGAGAAGCACGGCCGCGACAACCCCCATGCCGAACAGGGACGAGCCGGAGTCGGCCAGCTCGTACGCCGCCGCCGGACCGCGCACGAACGCCCAGCTGAGCGCCCCGCGAATCCGCCCCATGCGCCAAGTGTCGTGCATTACAGTGGTGTTCCGCTCCGGGGGTGGAGTCGTGAGGGCTGGGGGCGACATGACTGTGATGGGCGAGCGACTGCCCGAGGCCTGGATGGTCGAGCTGCACCGGAACGGCCGGGTCGAGTTCCCGCTCCGCCGCTGGTCGTTCCTGCAGATCCCGGTGTTCCCGATCCTCGGATTGTCGGTGTTATCGACAGGCAGACTTCCGGACATGCTCGCCGACGGCAACTGGCGTTTCCTCGCCTATCTGCTGATCGCGGTGTACGCCGGCGTCGTGATCGCGTTGGTCTGGCAGCTCGTCACCCAACGCCCGGTCCTCGTCATCGACCACCGGGGCATCCACCAAGGCCGCCGCCGCTCCATGCCCTGGACCGACATCGGCTCCATCGGCCTCGTCGCCGGCCCGAAGCTCGCCCGTCAACTCCAGGTCCACCCCAAGAACGTCTGGGCCAAGAACCTCACCCTCACCCAGCAACACGTCAACGACCTACAAGCCCTCCAAACCTGGCTCCAAGAGGTGCTGGAGGATCACCGGAAAGCGAGCGTTTAGGCAGGCGTTCCTAGGTGAGGCCGAGGCGTTTGGAGAGGCGGGGGCCTCGTTTGATCTTGATTTCGCCGAGGATGGCGGTGCCGCGGATGTGGAAGCGTTTGGGGGCGGTGGGCTGGGCGTTCGGGTCGGGGACGGCTTTGAGGCCGGCTTCCTGTTCCGAGACGGAGCCGAGGATCGGGTTGCTGTCGAGCAGGACGATCGCGTTCTGCGGGACCCGGATCTTCACGTCGGCGAGGATCGACTTCACGTCGATGGTGATCTCGTCGAACGGGATCTGCGCCTCGGTGTAGTCGAGGGTGACGTCGCCGAGGACCGCGTTCACCTCCTGGCGCTGCGGGACCAGCCAGTTCCCCATCCGCTTGGACTCGGACATGAACACGTTGATCACCGGACCGGTCTCCACCATCGCGCCGCCGTACTGCGGGGTGGTGGACGGAACGTTCTGAGCGCGCGGGCCGGTCGGCAGGTCGGCGGTCAGCTCGACCAGTTCGCCGTACGTCTTGGAGGCGTACAGCGTCTCGAGCCGGTCCTCGAGCTCGGTGTACGACAGCCGGCCCTCGCCCGCGGCGTCGCGGAGGATGTCGGCGACCTCCTCCCGCTCGAGATCGGACACCCGTCGCCGCAGCGCCGGGTCGTCACCGCCCTGGGCGGGCACGACATCCTGCGGGCGGTTCTCCTGGGGAACGTCATCCTGAGCCACCCCAAAACCATACGCGTGCCCGCCCCCGCCCGCAGACCCGTTGCCTCCCCGATTCACCCCTGATCCCACCCCTGATACCGGGCGTTAGGCTTTGGATGTCCAAACCAGTCTGTGTGGAGGTATGCCCGGTGTCTGCCGACTTCAACTACTCCGATCTGCTGCCGTTGGGTGCCGACGAGACGGAGTACCGGCTGCTGACGACGGAGGGTGTCAGCACGTTCACCGCAGGCGATCGGACGTTCCTGCAGGTCCAGCCCGAGGTGCTGCAGGCGCTGACCGCGGAGGCGATGCACGACATCTCGCACTACCTGCGGACCGCGCACCTCGAGCAGCTGCGGCGGATCATCGACGACCCGGAGGCGTCCGGGAACGACCGGTTCGTCGCGCTCGACCTGCTGAAGAACGCGAACATCTCGGCCGGCGGCGTACTCCCGATGTGCCAGGACACCGGCACCGCGATCGTGATGGGCAAGAAGTCCGAGGGCGTCCTCACCGGCGTGGCGGACGAGGAGTGGATCAGCCGCGGCGTGTACGACGCCTACACCAAGCTGAACCTGCGCTACTCGCAGATGGCCCCGCTGAACATGTGGGACGAGAAGAACACGGGCTCCAACCTCCCGGCGCAGATCGAGCTGTACTCGACCCCGGCCGGCTCCGGCGACCCGGCGTACAAGTTCCTGTTCATGGCCAAGGGCGGTGGCTCCGCGAACAAGTCGTTCCTCTACCAGGAGACGAAGGCGGTCCTGAACCCGTCGCGGATGATGGAGTTCCTGGACGAGAAGATCAGGTCGTTGGGTACGGCGGCCTGCCCGCCGTACCACCTGGCGGTCGTGGTCGGCGGCACATCGGCCGAGTTCGCGCTGAAGACCGCGAAGTACGCCTCCGCGCACTACCTCGACACGCTGCCGACCACGGGATCGCCGGTGGGGCACGGGTTCCGGGACGTGGAGCTGGAGGAGGAGGTCTTCAAGCTCACGCAGGAGTTCGGGATCGGGGCACAGTTCGGCGGGAAGTACTTCTGCCACGACGTCCGCGTGATCCGGCTGCCGCGGCACGGCGCGTCCTGCCCGGTCGCGATCGCGGTGTCGTGTTCGGCGGACCGCCAGGCGCTGGCGAAGATCACGCCGGAAGGTGTGTTCCTCGAGCAGCTCGAGCGCGACCCGGCGCGGTTCCTGCCGGACACCACGGACGAGCACCTGTCCGACGACGCCGAGGTCGTGCGCATCGACCTGAACCGGCCGATGAGCGAGATCCGCGACGAGCTGTCCAAGCTGCCCGTGAAGACGCGGCTGTCGCTGAGCGGTCCGCTGGTGGTGGCGCGGGACATCGCGCACGCGAAGATCAAGGAGCGGCTGGACGCGGGCGAGCCGATGCCATCGTATCTGCGGGACCACGCGGTGTACTACGCGGGTCCGGCGAAGACGCCTGAGGGGTATGCGTCGGGGTCGTTCGGGCCGACGACGGCGGGGCGGATGGATGCGTACGTCGATCAGTTCCAGGCGGCCGGCGGGTCGTTCGTCATGCTTGCCAAGGGCAACCGGTCGGCGAAGGTGACGGCGGCGTGCAAGGAGCACGGCGGGTTCTACCTCGGGTCGATCGGCGGTCCGGCGGCGCGGCTGGCACAGGACTGCATCAAGTCCGTCGACGTGATCGAGTACCCGGAGCTCGGTATGGAGGCGATCTGGAAGATCCAGGTCGAGGACTTCCCGGCGTTCATCGTCGTCGACGACAAGGGCAACGACTTCTTCACCGACACCCGGAAGCCGGTCCCCCTCACCGTTCGTCCTCGTAGTTGAGTGGTTGACGTGGTCGGGTGATCGCCGCACCCTCGGAGGTGGGGGTGGTGGCGATGGGCAAGCGGATGTTGCGGGCGGGGACCCGGATCGGCGCTTGGATGTACAAGACGCTGGACGGGCGGTGGGCGAGTGGGAGCAAGGACGTGCATGTCCTGATGCTCACCACCCCCGGCCGCCGTACCGGCGTACCGCGGTCGACGTGTGTGCGGTACCTCGACACTCCCGACGGCGTGCTCGTCTGGGGCACCGGATCGGGCTCCCGCCGGGACCCGGACTGGTTCCGCAACCTGCGCTCGGCGCAGACCGTCGACGTACAGATCGGCGCCGTCCACACGAACATGCGCGCTCGGGAGCTGGCCGATCCCGAGCGGGAAACGGTGTGGACCGACGTGATCCTCCGCGAGGACCCGCGGATCGCCCGGTACGCGGCGAAGGCCCGGCGGACGATCCCCGTCGCCGTGCTGAAACCGGACTGACCCTCAGCCGGCCTTTGTCTCGACGACCTCAGGCAGCTTGAGCATGAGCATCTTCGCAGCCTGGACGAGATCGGCTTCGTTGTGGCCGAAGGCCTGGAGGTAGCTCCTCAAGGCGGAACGCAGTAGCTGGAGCTCCTCCGCCTGCAACTCGATGGTGTACATATCTCCAAGCTAAGTCCAAACCGGTCAGTTGGACCCGCCCGTGACCCACCTGTGTTGTCAGCCGCTCTTCTCAGGCGCTGTGGAGCTCCTCCGCGATCAGGTCGGGCTGGTGGGTTGTCGGCGCGACGGGCAGTCGCCAGTCCGGCGGCGCGGACCAGGACTGCCAGTCGTCGGAGAACGGCGACGTCCAGGCCTCGATGTCACGGATCGCGGCGTGCGCGTCGGCGACGATCCGCTCCGCCTCGGCCGCGGTGAAGCGCCCGGCGGTGACAGCGCCCTCCAACTCGTCCTCGTCCTTCCAGTCGATGCTGCGGTCCGGGTTGATCCAGAGGTCGAGCACATGATCGACGGTGCTGGTACGCCGGGAAGCCCAGTCGCGCACATGCTCACGCTCGAGATTCACGTACCACCCGCGGAAGGTCCCGTCCGCGCCCCAGAAGTACCAGACGGACCACGGCTTCCCGGGCGGTGACACCTTGAGGATCCCGGTCCCGTGCCAGATGTCGAGCTTCAGCACCCGGTCCGCGGTGAACATCGCGACCGGCCCGGCCTGTCGTGTCTCGCGTCCGTCGGTGAGCACCGGTTTGAGCAGCGGCGTCCCCGGCGCGAGCCAGGCGACCAGCCCGTCCGCGTCGTCACGCACGACCGTCATCGGCCGCACGTTCGGCTTGTCCGCGTGCTTTCCGGTGCCCTCGTACACCCACTCGATCGTCGTACCCGGCTCCCAGTACTCCGTCACTCCCTGGGTCATGCCCTGGGTCACGACTGTGCCGGCCGGGTCATGGACAGTACGTCGAGGGCCGCGTCCAGCTGCTCCTCGGTCAGGTCTCCCTTCTCGACGTGACCGTTCTCGATCACGACCTCACGGATCGTTTTCCCTTGTTTCAAAGCACTCTTGGCGACGGCGGCCGCGTTCTCGTACCCGATGTAGCGGTTCAGCGGGGTCACGATCGACGGTGACGACTCGGCCAGCGCGCGGGCGTGGTCGACGTTCGCCGTGATGCCGTCGACGCAGCGGTCGGCGAGCAGGCGCGAGCTGTTCGCCAGCAGGCTGATGGATTCGAGCAGGTTGCGCGCGATGACGGGCAGCATCACGTTCAGCTCGAAGTTGCCTCCGGCACCGGCCACGGTGATCGTCGTGTCGTTGCCGATCACCTGGGCGGCGACCATCAACGTCGCCTCGCAGATCACCGGGTTCACCTTGCCCGGCATGATGCTCGACCCGGGTTGCAGGTCCGGCAGCGCGATCTCGCCGAGGCCGGCCCGCGGCCCGGAACCCATCCAGCGCAGGTCGTTGCAGATCTTCGTCAGACTGACCGCAATCGTCTTCAGCTGCCCGGAGAGCTCGACCAGCCCGTCACGCGCGCCCTGCGCCTCGAAGTGGTCCTCGGCCTCGGTCAGCTCCAGCCCGGTCCGGCGGTTCAGCTCGGTGATCACCGCGGCCGCGAACCCGGGTGGCGTGTTGATCCCGGTCCCGACCGCCGTCCCGCCCAGCGGCAGTTCGGCGACCCGCGGGAGCGTCGCCCGCACACGCGCGGCACCGCGGCGGATCTGCTGCGCGTAGCCGTTGAACTCCTGGCCGAGTGTCACCGGGGTCGCGTCCATCAGGTGCGTCCGCCCGGACTTCACCACATCGGCGAACTCGGATCCCTTACGGGACAGGGAATCCGCGAGGTGCTCCAGCGCCGGCAGCAGCTCCTGAACCACACCGGCCGTGGCCGCCACGTGGATCGCCGACGGGAAGGTGTCGTTGCTGGACTGCGACGCGTTGACGTGATCGTTCGGGTGCACGTCCGCGCCGAGCGAGCGGGTGGCGAGGGTGGCCAGGACCTCGTTGGCGTTCATGTTCGTCGACGTACCCGAACCAGTCTGGAAGACGTCGATCGGGAACTCCGCGTCGAACTCCCCCGCGGCCACCTGGTCCGCGGCGGCCACGATCGCGGCCGACCGGTCCGCGTCGAGCACCCCGAGCGAGGCGTTCACGACCGCGGCCGAGGCCTTGATCTGCGCAAGCGCGTGCACGAGCTCCGGCGCCAGCGGCCGCCCGGAGATCGGGAAGTTCTCCACCGCGCGCTGCGTCTGCGCCCGCCACAACGCGTCCCGAGGCACCTTGACCTCGCCCATCGTGTCGTGCTCGATCCTGAACTCCGCGTCATCACCCATACCAAAAAGAGTACGTCGATCGCCGCTGTCGGAACGCCCTGATAGACAAGCTGTGGACAACGACACAACGGGAGGGGCAACGGGATGAAGTTCACCCAGACGTTCGAGATCACCCAGTGGGACCAGGCGGCGTACGACGAGGAGGGCACGATCCAGCTCGGCCGCGCGACGGTGGGAAAGACGTTCACCGGCAACGATCTCGACGGCACAAGCGCGGCCGAGCTGTTGATGGTGGGGACGACCGACGGTCCGGCGGCGTACACCGCGGTCGAGCGGTTCACCGGAGCGCTGGGCGGGCGGAAGGGTTCGTTCGTGATGCTGCACGGTGCGACTGCCGACGAGACGTCGTCACCGGGCCGGATCGTCGCCGCGGAGGGCGACCTGGCCGGGCTGACCGGCACGATCGTCTACGAGCACGACGAGCAGGGCGCCCGCGTCACTGTGGACTACGAGCTGCCCTGATAGACGTAGTACAGCTCGGGGCGGCCCTGTAGTTCGACCGGGACGGGTGTGACGTCGCAAGTGCCGAAGACCGCGCTGACGGCTGCTTCCAGGGCGGCTGACGCGGACGAAGACCAGATGGTCAGCGCGCCGCCGGGGCGGAGCTTGGTGCGGCATGTGATCAGGAATCCGGACGAGTAGATGGCCGAGTTCTCGTTGTAGACAAGGAAGTCCGGGCCGTTGTCGACGTCGAGCAAGATGGCGTCGACGGACGCCGCGGGGAGGTCCGTGACGACAGCCCGCACGTCACCGACGACCACACCGACCCGAGCGTCGTCCAGGATCGACGGGACCAGGCCTGAGCGCATCCAGGACACCACGTCCGGCTCGATCTCCGCGACAATCACCTGACCGAGGCGGGAGTCGGCCAGCAGCGCACGGACCGTGTACCCAAGTCCCAGGCCACCGACAAGCACCCGGTCAGGGTGACGCACCGCCTCCAGCGCAGCGGACGCCAGCAGCTCCTCGCTGGACGTCTCCTGGTCGTCCATCACGAAGACGCCGTTGACCCGCAACTCCAGTGCCCCGTCGTCGCGTCGGCGCAGCACCAACTCGCCACGCTCACTGCGCGCCCGCGCCAACTCCGTCACGCGAACATCCTCCCCTACCTCGTTACGTCCGAAGATCTGTGGGTGATCGCCCTCAGACCTTCGGACGTAAGGGTGAGTTCTCCACAGAAAGGAAACTGGCCTGTGGGAGAGGGGTGGGTTCGCGGCACGTTGTCGACGTGACGGACAGCAGATGTACAGGAACAGGACAGTGCGGGCATTGCGTGGCGCGCCGCAGGCGTCGGCAGCTGCGGGACGAGGCCCACAGGTTGGCCGCCGGGCAGGGTGGCGTCGTGTCCAGATCTCAACTCGTTGGACTGGGAGTCAGCCGTTGGCAGGTCACCGCGGAACTGCGGGCGCGGCGCTGGGCGGCGCACCGGCGGCAGACCATCGCGACGCATACGGGCGAGCTGTCGGAGTTGGCGACCTGGTGGTCGGCGATCTTCGAAGTCGGACCCGGTGCTGCGCTCGACGGCTCGTCGGCACTCCGCGCGGCAGGTTTGCGCGGGTTCGCCGACGTCCTGCACGTGTCCACGCCAAAATCGTCGCGGCCGCGCCGGCCACGCGACGTCGTCGTCCATGAAACGCGCCGCCGGCAGCCGGGGGATCTGGTCCAGGTCGGCCTGCCACGCGTCCGGCCACCGATCGCCGCCGTCAGAGCCGCCCTCTGGGCACGTTCGGATCGGCAGGCCGCCCTCGTGCTCGCGATGTCGGTGCAACAGCGGATCACCACCCCCGAGGCTCTGGCCACAGCATTCTCCGCAGTACGGCGACATCGCCGGCGCGGCCTGATACGTCAGGTACTTTCCGACCTGGCCAAAGGCGCACAGTCGATCGGTGAGCTCGAGTTCGCCCGCCTGTGCCGTGACTACGGCCTTCCGGAACCGGATCGGCAAACCCTGCGACGGGGCAGGAACGGCGTCTACCACGTGGACTCCGCGTGGACGCCGTACGGCGCTGTCGTGGAGATCGAAGGACTCCACCACCTGGAGGCCGAGCAGGCCATGGCCGACGCCAGCCGGCAGAACGAACTCACGATCGGCAACGATCGAGTCCTCCGGATCCCGGTGATCGGCCTCCGCCTGACCCCAGATCACTACATGGGCCAGGTAGCCGATCTCCTCATGTCCTGCGGCTGGCGCCCAGAACCACAACGTCCGAAGATCTGTGGGCGATAACCCTCAGATCTTCGGACGCAACCTGACGGGTCAGTACCAGCCCTTGGCCTGGGAGTGGCCCCAAGCGCTGCAGGGGGAGCCGTACGTGGCTTCGATGTAGTCGAGGCCCCACTTGATCTGAGTGACCGGGTTGGTCCGCCAGTCCTTGCCGTACGCCGCCATCCGGTTGCCGGGGAGCGCCTGCGGGATGCCGTACGCCGTCGACGTCGGGTTGTCCGCGCTGACCTTCCAGCGGGACTCCTTGTTCCAGAGCTTCTCCAGGCAGCTGAACTGGCTCTGGCTCCAGCCGTGGTCGGGGAGGAGGTTCATCGCGACCTCCTTCGGCGTGCCCTCGTACTTCTTCCGCTCGGCGTCCCGGCTGGCCCGCTCCTCGCTCGACGAGCGCTGGGCCTCGCGCAGTGCCTGATAGCGAAGCAAAGCGGCGTTCTTGGCCTTCATCTTCACCGTGGCCGCGTCCTGCAGGGCAGTGCGCTGCTGCTCGACGGCCTCGACCTGGTTCCGCATCCGGACCGCCTCGGCGGCGATCTCGGCGGCCGACTGCGGCTTGGCCGACGGTGTGGTCGCGGAAGGGATGGCCTTCCCACTGTTCAGCACGGCCATCTCGGCCCGCCCGGACACCTTCTCCGACGCACTACTGCTCCCAGGAGAGCTGAAGAGGTCGATACCGGCGACAACGGAAACCACGGCGATCCCGGTCACTGCGAGAATCGCGACGGAGCGCTTCGCTTTCATCTGTCCTTCCGAGAAAACCCGACCCCCGTCGGCTGCAACGAGAACATACTCTGGCGTAAACCGTCCGTGATCACAAGCAGGTCACGGACGAACGGTGCGGTCGCCGCGTGGCGACCGCACCGTTCTTACCTTTGCTTTACAGACGCTTATTACCTAACCGTACGAACACTCCTTACAACTGCAGGTCGTCGAGCATCTCGGTGACCAGCGCCGCGATCGGCGACCGCTCCGAGCGGGTCAAGGTGACGTGCGCGAACAGCGGGTGCCCCTTCAACTGCTCGACCACCGCGACCACACCGTCGTGCCGGCCGACCCGCAGGTTGTCCCGCTGGGCCACGTCGTGGGTGAGCACCACCCGCGAGTTGGCACCGACCCGCGACAGCACCGTGAGCAGCACGTTCCGCTCCAGCGACTGCGCCTCGTCGACGATCACGAACGCGTCGTGCAGCGACCGCCCGCGGATGTGGGTCAGCGGCAGCACCTCGAGCATGCCCCGGTCGATCACCTCGTCGATCACGTCACTGCTGGTCAGCGCGCCGAGCGTGTCGTACACGGCCTGCGCCCACGGCCCCATCTTCTCGGCCTCGCTGCCCGGCAGATACCCGAGCTCCTGCCCGCCGACCGCGAACAGCGGCCGGAAGACGATCACCTTCTTGTGCTGGCGGCGCTCCATCACCGACTCCAGGCCGGCGCACAGCGCGAGCGCGGACTTACCCGTACCGGCGCGACCGCCGAGCGAGATGATCCCGACGTCAGGGTCCAGCAGCAGATCGAGCGCGACCCGCTGCTCCGCGGAGCGGCCGCGGATCCCGAACGCCTCCCGGTCGCCCCGGACCAGCCGGATCCGCTTGTCCGGCATCACCCGGCCGAGCGCGCTGCCGCGGTCGGACAGCATCACCAGCCCGGTATGGGTCGGGAACTCCCCAGCCTCCGTCAGCTCGACCGAGCCGTTCTCGTACAGGTCGTCGACGACGTGCGTCTCGACCTCGAGCTCCGCCATACCGGTCCACCCGGACTCGAGCGTCAGCTCGGCGCGGTACTCCTCGGCGACCAGGCCGCAGGCCGACGCCTTGACCCGCATCGGCAGGTCCTTCGAGACCAGCGTGACGTCCTTGCCCTCGGCCATGAAGTTGCAGGCCACGGCAAGGATCCGGCTGTCGTTGTCGCCGAGCCGGAAACCAGCCGGCAAGGTCTCCGGGTCGGTGTGGTTCAGTTCGACCCGGAGAGTTCCACCCTTCTCCCCCACTGGCAGGGGCGCGTCCAGTCGTCCGTGCAGTATCCGGAGCTCATCGAGCAGGCGTAACGCCGTACGTGCGAAGTAGCCGAGTTCCGGGTGATGCCGTTTGGCCTCCAATTCGGTGACGACGACCACCGGGACGACCACCTCGTGCTCGTCGAACCGCAGTAACGCATGCGGGTCGGAGAGGAGCACCGAGGTGTCCAGCACGAAGGTGCGCTGGTCCGGTGTTGATGAGGTACTTGACGCCTTGGCGTGGATGGCCATGTCGCACGTCCTCTTCTAGGCCGTGACGTACACCCTCGCCCCGGCCCGCCAGTGGTTAGGTGATGGGTCGGGTTCCGCCCTCGGGGTCCGGTGTTGACCCCGTCCGTGCCGCCGCGCGAGCGGCAACGGCGATCAGCGAGCTCGAGACCTGAGGTCTCGGGTACTCCGTTCGGCCCCTCATGGGGCAACCGGCTGGATCGAGATTCTCAAACTGATCGGGCCTCCCGTGACAGCCGGCTTCCCCTCCGACCGTCAATGTCAGGGTAGGAGCCTCCTGCAAACTGCGCAGCCCGACACGCCCGGCCACGGGGTTAACACGGTGTTACGCCTTCCCCCCACCCGGGGGAGTCGCGTCCCTCCGCCGGGTGATCCGGTACGGCGAGTCGCCGGGCGAGGCTCGGTGCATGACGAAGAACTGGCCGACGTGGACCGGGTACGCGACCGCGCTCTGGTCCCTCGTGTACGGCGTACTCGGGCTCTACTGGGCCTTCGGCGGCGCCGGCTACCCGTTCGCGCGGGTCGCCGACGATCAGTCCTCTTCGTCGATCCTGGAAGGTACGCCGGTCCACGTGGTCGCTCCCGTGATGGCGGCGATCGGGCTCGGCGGCGCCGTACTCGCGCTCGTGATGACCCGGACCAGGGCGCGCGGAACGATCCTGCAGGTGATCGCCGCCGTACTCGCCGTCGGCCTCGCGCTCGTCATCCCCGACTACACGCTGATCGCGGTGGTCGCCATGGCCCCGGCGCTGATCGTGTTCGCGTTCACCGGCGTACCGGGGCCGCAGGACGGCGTCGGCGACATCCTGTACTGGCACCGCGTGAACCTGATCATCCTGTTCGTCGGCGGCCTGCTCTGGGCGGCGACCGCGCTCGCCTACCACCGGCGCAGCCGCAACGCCTGCGTCTCGTGCGGCCGGGGCTCCCACGATCCGGCCTGGATGCGACCGGAGGCCGCGCTCCGGTGGGGCAAGTGGGCGGTCGCGGTCGCCGTGGGAGCGAACCTGCCGTACGAGTTCACCCGGATCGCCTGGTACCTCGGCCGGCCGGTCGGCATCACCGACGAGTTCCACCAGATGATGGCCGACACGCCCGGCATGCTCGAGATGGGCCTCGGGCTGGCTGTGATGGGCCTGGGCGGAGGCGTCCTCACGCACGGCCTGGTGCACCGGTGGGGCGAGATCTACCCCCGCTGGATCTGGTTCAAGGCGGGCCGGCGCGTCCCGCCTCGCCTCGCCATCATCCCGGCCTCGATCGTCGCCGTCGTACTGATCCCAGCCGGCCTGATGAACACCCAAGCGCCACTCCGCGGCGACCTGTGGGCCATCAACGGCCCCGGCATCCTCTGGATCCTGTGGGGTACGGCGCTGGGCGTGGCGACGTACGCGTACTACCTCAGGCGTCGCACCACCTGTACACGCTGCGGCCGAGGAACTCCGCCGGCCGTGCAGCTCACGTCCCGAAGCGGCGCTCGCGTTGCGCGTAGCTTCGGATGGCGCGGAGGAAGTCGACATGACGGAAGTCCGGCCAGAGCGCCTCGCAGAAGTAGAACTCACTCAGCGCGCTCTGCCAGAGCAGGAACCCGCCCAGGCGCTGCTCACCCGACGTCCGGATGACCAGATCGGGGTCGGGCTGGCCCTTGGTGTAGAGGTGCCGCGCGATGTGCTCCACGTCCACGCGGTCGGCCAACTCCTCGATGGAGATGCCCTTCGCGGCCTCCTCGAGGAGGAGCGAGCGGACCGCGTCGGCGAGCTCGCGACGTCCGCCGTACCCGACGGCGACGTTGACGAGCATGCCCTGGACGTCCTGGGTGTCCGTCTCCGCCGCTTTCAGCGCCTCGGCGGTGGTGCCGGGCAGCAGGTCGAGCGCGCCGACCGGGTGGATCCGGTAGCGGCCGATCGCGGTCAGCTCCTCGACCGACTGCTCGATGATCCGCAGCAGCGGCTCCAGCTCGTCGGCCGGGCGCGTCAGGTTGTCGGTGGACAGCATCCACACCGTGACCACCTTGACGCCGACGCCGTCGCACCAGTTCAGGAACTCGGAGATCTTGTTCGCCCCGGCCTCGTGGCCGCGCGACACCGGGTCGCCGACCTGGCGGGCCCAGCGCCGGTTACCGTCGATGATGACCCCGATGTGCCGCGGGATCCGGTCCGGCGACAGCGATCGGGTCAGCCGCCGCTCGTACAGGCCGTAGACCGCGTCGCGCAGCTTCTGCTTGCCAGGTGTCCGCATGGGCAGGGTGCTCTCCTCGAAGACTCTCGGTCACGAGGCTAGCCCAGAAACGCCCGGCACGAGAGGCCCTGGAGTGGCTCACAGAAAGCTGCCAGAAAGGTCGAACTTTCTTCGAAGTTCGTGCATCGTAAACGTGGGCGTGCTGCACCACCCGGGTGACTTCGCCTACATTTCATCCTTCTGAACCATTGAACCTACGGTTGCGTAGGTTACGGTTGCGTAGGTATGGACCGCCCGGAGAACCCCGAAAGGACGGCGATGACCGCTTCCAGCGCACAGCCCCAGGAACTCGGTCACCAGCTCTCCGGGCGACTGGGCCCGCTCAAGCCCAAGCTCCGCGGGTGGTTGCACGCCGGTACGTTCCCGTTGGCCACCGCCGCCGGCATCGTGCTGATCTGCCTCGCACCGCACGCGAACGCACGCTGGGCGGCCGCGGTCTACACCGCCGGATCGATGCTGCTGTTCGGCATCTCCGCGCTGTACCACCGCTTCTACTGGGGCCCGACCGGCGAGGCGATCCTGCGCCGGCTCGACCACAGCAACATCTTCCTGCTGATCGCCGGCACCTACACGCCCCTCGGCATGGTGCTGCTGCACGGCAACGACCGGCTGCTGATGCTCAGTCTGGCGTGGGGCGGCGCGGCGCTCGGCATCCTGTTCCGGATCTTCTGGCTCAGCGCGCCACGCTGGATCTACACCCCGCTGTACCTGGCGCTGGGCTGGGTCGCGATCTTCTGGATGGGCGACATCTACCACGCCGGCGGCGCGGCGGTCGTCACCCTGATCGCCGTCGGCGGCGGCCTGTACTCGATCGGCGCCGTCGTCTACGGCACCAAGCGCCCCAACCCGTCCCCCCGCTGGTTCGGCTTCCACGAAATCTTCCACGCCTTCACAGTCGCCGCCTTCATCTGCCACTACATAGCCGTAAGCATCGCCACCTACCACGCCGGCTAACCCCCGCCGGGGCCCACGCCCGCCCCCGCGCGGGGCCTGTGAACAAGCAATAGCTTGTCCCCAGCCCCAGGAGCCGGTGCACATCTGCCCGCCAAGCACCCGCGCCCGTCGAACACCCCGCGCCCCGGCGAAGCCGGCCACAAACAGCCGCGCCGAAGGCGTGACCGCTCTACGCCAAGCGCCCACCGGAGACACCCGGCGGGGTCCAGGAACAAGCAATAGCCTGTCCCCCGACCCCATCCCCTGTCCCCGGCGCGATCCAGCCTTGTTGTGCGGAACATTTCTGCCACCAGCTGCAACAAATGTTCCGCAAACAGCCCCGGCCGACTCGGCATTCACCCGGCGGAGCACCCCGACCGAACGCACATCCGTCCGCCTACCACCCGCGCTCATCAACACATCCCGCGCGCCGGCGAGGCCGGCCAACAAACAGCCGCGCCGAAGGCGTGACCGGTCTACGCCGGCGCCCACCGGAGACACCCCATGGGGTCTGGGATAGGCAATTGCTTGTGCCCGGAGCCCATCTCCTGTCCCCAGTGCGATCCAGCTCGGTACTGCGGAACTTTTCTGCCACCGGGTGCAACATTTGTTCCGCAAACAGCCCCACCGAGCGCACATCCGCCCACCTTGCACCCGCGCTCATCCATACATCCGCGCACCGGCGGAGCCGGCCGACAGGCAGCCGCGCCGAAGGCGGGAACGCTCTACGCCGGGCGACCACCGGAGACACCGGCGGGGTCTGGGGATAGGCAATTGCTTGTCCCCGGACCCCATCTCCTGTCCCCGGTGCGATCCAGCTCGGCACTGCGGAACTTTTCTGCCACCAGGTGCAACATTTGTTCCGCGAGCGGGGTGGTTACGGGGTGGTGCCTAGTTGGTGGAGGGTTTGGCGGAGGTGGGTGTAGCGGGTGGGGCCTAGTTGGGTGGACCAGGATTGTTCTACTCGGGCGATGGCGGCTCGGCTGAAGGCGACTGCTTCGTCGCCGAGCGGCGTACGGCGGACCAGGCGGACTCGGCGGTCGGCGGGGAGGCGGGCGGACTCGGTGTAGCCGAGTTTCTGCAGGTAGTCGACGTGCTGGCCGAGGCCCTGTTTGGTCATCGTCGCGATCTCCGCCAGGTCGGTGATCCGGGCGCCGTCGGGCGGGATCAGTTCGAGCAGGCGGTAGTGCGAGACCCGGAGTCCGGGGAACTGTTCCTCGGACGTGGCCAGGATCTCCGACCGGATCCGTCGCAGCGCCAGCCCGAGCAGCGCGGCGATGTGATCGGCCCCGACCCGGGGATCGTCGTTGACGGAAGTCATAAAGCAACTTTACTATCACATCAGTAAGGTGACTTTACTTCCGTGGGGGGAACATGATCACCGGACTGGAACCATTGGGCCGGGACGCGTTGGGGGAGGAGGACCTGGCCGCGCTCGTGCGGACGATCACCGGGGATCCGGCGGCCGTCGCGGGCGCGGTCCGGGTCGAACCTGTCGACTACCCGATCGGTACGCCGAGCACCGAGTCGCTGCAGCGCGTCTTCGGTACGACGCTCGACGGCGCCGACTGGTCGTGCTTCGTGAAGAAGCTGCAGTCCGTCCGGCACTCCCCGATCATCGAGCTCGTGCCCGTGGAGTTCCGGCAGAGCTTCATCGACTACATGCCCTGGCAGTTGGAGATCGCCGTCCACCAGAGCGGCGTCGGCGACCTGATGCCGCCGGGCCTACGACTGGCGCACGCCTACCGGATGGACGTGTACGACGACGACCGCGCGACCCTGTGGATGGAGAACGTCATCCAGGAATGGGGCCCGTGGCCGATGGACCGCTTCGAGCGGGCGGCGTACCTGCTCGGCCGGTTGTCAGCTCGCCGGCAACCCCATCTCGTAGAGCCCCTGCTCGACCGGGTCGTCTCCAGCACCCCCGGTACGGCGCTGAGGTACTACGCCGGCGGCCGCGTCATGAAGTCGGCGCTACCGGCGCTGACCGACCCGGAGACCTGGCGGCACCCACTGCTGAGCGCAGCGGTCTGTCACCTGGGCGACCACCGTCTACGGGACGACCTGCTCGCACTGGGCGAGCGCGTCCCCGCCGTACTCGACGCACTCGAGGCGTTGCCGCAGTGCTACCAGCACGGGGATGCGAGCCCGCAGAACCTGCTGGTTCCGCATGACAGTCCGGACGAGTTCGTGGCGATCGACTGGGGGTTCGACTGCCCGCAGGCGGTCGGGTTCGATCTGGGGCAGTTGCTGATCGGACTGGCCCACGCGGGCGAGCTCGCGCCGGAGGCGTTGCCCGCAGTACACAAGGTGATCTTGAAGGGGTTCCAGGAGGGTCTCGCAGCGGACGGCCTGCAGGTCACCGAGGAGGAGGTTCTCTACGGGTACCTGGGGTCGCTGCTGATCCGGGCGACGTTCACCGCGCTGCCGTTGGAGATGTTCGGCACGCCCAACGCTCCACTGGAGCTGTTCGAGCAGCGGGTCCAGCTGACCCGTGTGCTGGTCGACCTGGTTTCCCCTGTCGTTTGACGCGATCACATTTCAGTCGTGTCACAGCTGCAACGAACTGCGTCCTAACGGGTATCCATGATGCGTGAGGAACCTGAGCAGATACGCAGCAGCAACCGTCATCGCAAGCTTCGTGCTGACCGGATGCGGAAGCGAATCCGGCGCCGGAAGCCCAAGCACCCCGTCGCCCACCGCCCCGACCCTGCCGACGGCGTCGGTGACGCAGTCGACGCCGGTGGGTACCGGTCTGCCGCTCACCGTGTCCAGAACCGGTGGGTTCGCGGGTTTCGACGACCAGGTGCAGATCGGCACCGACGGCGTCGCGACCGTGAGCAAGCGCGGCAAGGAAACCATTCGGTGCAAGCTCGATCCGAGCCTGCTGACGACCATCACCACGGCCGCTCAGCAGGTCGACTGGGCGAGCCTGGTCGCGGGCAAGCCGGCCACGAAGCACCCCGACGACATGATCGTCGCGGTCTCGGCGAACGGCCGCACCGCGCGCATCGAGGACCCGAAGGTGAAGCCGCTGGCGGCCCCGGTGACTCAACTGCTCACCGAAGCCGCCATCCCGCCGGGCAAGCTCTGCAAGCAGATCTAGCTCGCGGTCAGGGCTACGTCGTCGATCACGAAGCTCGTCTGCAGGGAGGAATCCTCCTGGCCGACGAACTTCACCGTGACCGTCTTTCCCTTGTACTGCGTGACATTCAGCGTTTTCTGCACGTACGACGTGCTCTTGTTCAGGTTCGAGTACGTCGCCAGCGTGGTCGCGGTGGACCCGTCGACGATCTGCACCTTGACCGTGTCGTACACCGTGGAGCCCGTGGTCTCAGCGGTGTCGATCCGGATCCACAACGACAACGCCGCCGCTGTCGCCGTACCGGGGATTGCGACCGACTGCCCGATGTTCTCGGTAGTGCTGCGGCCGTTCCCCTGCAACCACGCCTTGTACGAACCGGCGTGCGCCGGGCGTGACGTGCTGTTGGTGATGACACCGGTCGTCCCGGTCCAGTTCGCCGCACCGGACTCGAAACCCGGGTTCTGCAGCAGGTTGTCGCCGGTCGGGGGCGGCCCGCCGGTGTAGTCCTTCTGCGCGTACGTCCAGATCATGTGGCCGATGGCATCGATCTGGCGGTCCAGCGAGGTCAGGTCCAGGTTGTTGATGTTGTCGCACGACCGGTGGTAGCACGGGTCGTACGCCTGGCCTGCAGTACCTCCCCACTTCGTCGCCTGGGCGGACGTCTTGGTGCCCTCGGCGCCGGAGAACGTACCGGCCGTTGGAATCCCCAACGAACGGAACGCCGCGTGGTCCGAGCGGCCCTGGACGTCGATGAACTCGGTCTGCACGCTCTTGCCGGTGAAGTACGTCACCAGGTCGTCACGGGCGCCGTTGCCGGCCGGGTTGTCGTCGTATACGAAGTACCCCGGGTTCGGCGACGCGATCATGTCGAAGTTCAGGTAAAGCTCGATCTTGTCCCGCTCGGCGGCGGGCAAGTTGTTCACGTAGTACTTCGACCCGAGCAGCCCGAGCTCCTCGGCACCCCAGAACCCGAACCGCAGCCGGTTCTTGGGCGTCTGACCACTGGCAGCGTAAGCAAGTGCGGTTTCGAGTACGCCGGCGCTACCAGAGCCGTTGTCGTTGATTCCCGGACCGGAACTGACGCTGTCCAGGTGCGAGCCGGCCATCACCACATGGGTCGCGTCGCCGTGCGGCCATTCCGCGATCACGTTGTACGACGTACCAGCCGAGGTGCTGAACGACTGCAGGGTCGTGGTGTACCCGGCCGCGTCCAGCTTGGCCTTCACATAGTCGGCCGAAGCCTTGTACCCGGCCCGGCCGGTGTACCGGTTACCGCCGTTGCTGGTGGCAATGGACTGCAACTGGTCCAGATGGGCCTTGGTGTTGGTGACAGAGATATCGGGCGAGTCGGCCGCGACCGCGCTGTTGCCGGTGGCAAGCAGTGTGGCAGCGACGAGCACTACGCCGAGTCCAGGGACAAGGGACTTGCGCATGGTGGACCTCCTTCGGGCAAAGGAAATCCGGGGCGCGCGGGCCTGGGCGGAAGGCCTCGCACGCCCCGGACGATTCACCGTGAGCTCAGCTCGCGGTCAGGGACGTGTCGTCGATGACGAAGCTGGTCTGCAGGGAGGAGTCCTCCTGGCCGACGAACTTCACTGTGACGGTCTTTCCCTTGTACTGCGTCACGTTGAGCGTCTTCTGGACGTACGACGTGTTCTTGTTCAGGTTCGAGTACGTCGCCAGCGTGGTCGTGGTCGACCCGTCGACGACCTGTACCTTCGCCGTGTCGTACACCGTCGAGCCAGTCGTCTCGGCGGTGTCGATCCGGATCCAGAACGACAGGGTGGCGGCGGTCGCCGAGGCCGGGATCGCGACCGACTGGCCGACGTTCTCGGTGGTGGAACGACCGTTGCCCTGCAGCCACAGCTTCCAGGTGCCGGTCCGCGCCGGGCGACCGGTGTTGTTGGTGATCGGGCCCGAGGTGCCGGTCCAGTTCACCGCGCCGGACTCGAAGCCCGGGTTCTGCAGCAGGTTGTCGCCGGTCGGCGGCTCCGGGTCGGTGCCACCGCCGCAGGCGGCCGCGCCGGCCGGGACCGAGATGCCGGTGAACGCGGCCTCGATGCCCTTGCACTGCGCCGAGTCCGCGCCGTACAGCTCCTTCGCGGAGTTGATCGCACCCTCACGGGCGTCCTTGTAGGTGCTGCCCGAGCTCAGCTTGGTGCTCAGCGTGCGGTACCAGACCTTGGCGGCCACGTCGCGGCCGATGCCGGTGATGGTGGCGCCGTTGCAGGCGGTGCTGCTGTGCGTCACGCCGCCGATGACCTTGCTCCCGGTGCCTTCCGACGCCAGGTAGAACCAGTGGTTCAGCGGGCCGGACGAGTAGTGCGGGTCCAGGCCACCGGTGCTGGTCGACCAGCAGTCCACGCTGCGGCCGTCCTTCGAGGGCTTGTCCATGTAGCGCAGCGGCGTGCCGTTGCCGTTGATGTTGATCTTCTCGCCGATCAGGTAGTCACCCGGGTCGGACGAGTTGTTGGCGGAGAACTCCACCGCCGTACCGAAGATGTCGGACGTCGCCTCGTTCAGGCCGCCCGCGTCGCCGGAGTAGTCCAGGTTCGCGGTCGCCTCGGTGACGCCGTGGCTCATCTCGTGACCGGCCACGTCGATCGACGTCAGCGGGTGGGTGTTGCCGCTGCCGTCGCCGTACGTCATCTGGGTGCCGTCCCAGAACGCGTTCACGTAGGCGTTGCCGTAGTGCGTGCGCGAGCGCGCGCCCTGACCGTTGTTGAAGATGCCGTTGCGACCGTGGACGTTCTTGTAGTAGTCCCAGGTCAGCTGCGAACCGTAGTGCGCGTCCACACCGGCGGTCTGGCGGTTCGACGCGGCGCCGGTACCCCAGGTGTCGTCGGCGTCGGTGAACGTCGTGCCGTTACCGGAGGTCGAGCCGTTCAGGTCCGTGGTGTAGTTGCCGCCGCGGGTCGGGTCGGTCATCGTGAAGCTGCCCGACGTACCGATGCTGACGGTGCCGGAGTACATCGAGTTGCCGGTACCGGTCTTGACCTCGTCGTCCTGCGCCAGCACGGCACCGGACTTGGCGTCGACGAACGAGTGCAGCACCGACGGGGTCTGGTCGGCCTTCACACCGGTGGTCACCACCTCGTACGCGAGGACGGGCTTGCTCGGCGTCACGAAGACGACCAACGCACCCTTGTTGCCGGTGGCCTTGAACTTGGCCGCCTGCGCGCCCTTGGTGAGCGCCGCCGACTGGGACAGAGTCGGCTTGGTGGCGACGGCGACCGATTTGGCGCCGCGGTTGTACGTGACCTGCCCGACCGACTCGCCCTTGCGCTTGACGATCAGGTCGCCTCCGACGACCTTGAGGCCGTTGAAGGTACGGTCGTAGCGGACGTACTCGGTGCCGTCCGCGTCCTTGACCACGTCGCGGACCTTGAGCTGCTCGCCGGTGCCAAGGCCGAGAGCGGCGGCCGTCTGCGCGGTCAGCGCCTGTTCGGCCTGAACGGCTGCCGGCTGGTTGAAGCCGGATGCCGGGAGCGGAGCCGTCCGGTCGGCGGCACCCGCGTTCGAAGCGGTGAACGTCGTGGCAAGACCCGCTGCCGCGACTATGGCCACCGCCCCTGCTGATGTCAGTCGTTTCAAGACAACATCTCCTCACGGTGTGGTCGCTGTTTGGGCGCAGCGACCGAATTCAGTTGGGGACACCGGATGTGACGCAACAGTGCCACTGCCTCATCTGTGACACTTCGTGTCGGAACATGCGAGTTCTGTTACATCCGACTGAGGACCGACTGTTGCGGTCCGCTCGCCGCGCGTCAAGGGATTCCGGCGAAACCGCAGGGAAAACCCGCACCCGGGAGGGCCTCAGTCCGTAGGGCGCAACTCCCGACGAAGGTGTTCCGGCAACGTCACGGGCAGCCGGCAGGTGAATTTCTGACATACATATGCCGCCGGCCGACCGTCGACCAGGTCCCGTCCGGCCATCAGCGGTACGGCGGAACCGGGCGCGCCGGCCGCGATCGGCGTACCCCAGGGCGCGTCGGCAAAGGCGACCCGCAAAAGCTCCGGCGAGTCCCCGGCGATCGCGATCTCAAGTGGGCCGGTGGCGATGGTTTCGGCGACCGCGAGAGCCCGGCCGGCGAAGCGGGGCGCGCGCTGTGCGATGGCGGACGAGGCCTGCAGCGCCTGCTGGGCCGCGGTCTCATACCGGTCTGATCCAGTCAGGCTTGCGAGCGTGGCGAAGGCCTCGGCGGCGAGACTGACGCCCGACGGGGTCGCATTGTCCGTCGCGTCCTGCGGCCGCCACACCAACTGCTCGGCGTCCGCGGCCGTGTCGAAATAGGAGCCATCAGCAACAAACTGCTCCAGAACCCTGTCCAGCAAGGCCTCCGCGACCCGATACCACTCGACATCGCCAGTCGCGCCCAGCAAGGTCAGACAGCCTTGAGCGACCGCCGCATAGTCCTCGAGTACGCCGTCCGCACTCCCCCGCACACCGTCCCGCGACGTCCGGTACAACCGCGCGCCGTCCAGATGTACGTCGCGGATCAAGCGGGCCGCTTCCTCCGCGGCCTCGACGTACTGCGGCTTGCCGAGCACGACTCCGGCGCGGGTGAGTGCCGTGATCGCCAGACCGTTCCACGCGGCCACCACCTTGTCGTCGCGGCCCGGGTAGGTACGACTGCTTCGCGCTTGCTTAAGCGCTTCACGTACCCGGTTCCACCGGTCCAGGTCATCCGGGTCCTGCCGGAGCTGGAGGACCGACGTACCGTGCTCGAAGGTTCCGGTCACGTCGCAGAGGTCGATGACCCAGTCGGCGTCGTCCCCGACGGCTTCACGGAGTTGCTCGGGCGTCCAGGCGTAGTACTTGCCCTCCTCGCCGTCGGTGTCGGCGTCGAGGGCGGACGCGAAGCCGCCTTCGGGCGTCCGCAGCTCGGCGAGCAGGAAGTCGGCGGTCTCCTCGGCGATGCGCTTCGCGAGCGGGTCACCGCTGATCGTCCACCAGTGCGTGTAGACGTCGAGGAGCAGCGCGTTGTCGTACAGCATCTTCTCGAAGTGCGGGACGATCCATTGGCCGTCGACGGAGTACCGCGCGAAGCCGCCGGCGAGCTGGTCGTACATCCCGCCGCGGGCCATCCGGTCGCAGGTGTGGGCGACCATCGCCAGCGCGTCCTCGTCGCCGGTCCGGCGGTGGTGGCGGAGCAGGAAGTCGAGCACCATCGACGGCGGGAACTTCGGGGACCGCCCGAAGCCGGCGTCGACCGGGTCGAAATCGACCTTCAGCAGCTGGACAGCCTGCGCCAGATCGAACGCCTCCTGGCCCGGGGGCTGCTGCGCGCCGAGCTGCTCGACGACCCGCTTCCCGATCCCGTCGAGCTGCTCACGCCGGTTCTGCCACGCGTCGGTGATTGCCTCCAGCACCTGCCGGAACGACGCCATCCCGCCGCGGGAATCCTTCGGAAAGTACGTCCCGCAGAAGAACGGCTCCCCCGCCGGCGTCAGGAACACTGACATCGGCCAGCCGCCCTGCCCGGTCATCGCCACCGTCGCCGCCATGTAGATGGCGTCGACGTCCGGCCGCTCCTCCCGGTCCACCTTCACGCTCACGACATGCTCAGCCAGGTACGCCGCTGTCTCGGCGTCCTCGAACGACTCGTGCGCCATCACGTGACACCAGTGACAGGCGGAGTACCCCACCGACAGGAAGATCGGCACGTCCCGCTCACGGGCCTCGGCGAACGCCCGCTCGGACCACTCCCGCCACTCCACCGGATTGCCCGCGTGCTGCCGCAGGTACGGACTGGTCGACTGTCCGAGCTCGTTCGCCATGCCCCCACCGTATGCGTCCCGTGGAATGACCCCGACCGGGTGGCAGTTGAATGGGAGCATGCCCGTCCACCCACTGCTCGCGAGCCGCTTCAGCCCTCTCTTGTTCGACCCCGACTGGACGGTCACCGAGGAGGACGTCGAACTGCTCCTCGACGCCGCGCGCTGGGCGCCGTCCGCGGGCAACTCGCAGCCCTGGGCGTACTTCGTCGCCCGCCGCGACGAGCCCGACCACAAGCGCATCGTCCGGCACCTCGCCCCCAGCTCGGCCCGCTGGGCACCGAGCGCGTCACTGCTGATCGTGACGATGGCCCACCGGTACGTCGAGGACACCGACTGGGCGTACTCCGACTTCGCCGACTACGACCTCGGGCAATCGGTCGCGCACCTCACCCTGCAGGCCCACGCCATGGACCTCGCCTGCCGCCAGTTCCGCGCCTTCAACCTCGAAACCCTCACCACCGACCTGAACCCCAGCCCCGGCTGGCACCTCATCTCCATGATCGCCGTAGGCCGCCCCGCCGAACCCCGCCCCCCAACCCGCGACCGCCGCACCACAACCGACCTACAAACAGCCCCTTGGCACTAAACCGTCTGGGACAGAGCTACTGAGAGGCCTAGGGCTAGGGCCATGATCAGGAGTTCGACGCCTACGATGCGCCAGAACGGGCGGCCTGAGTCGAGTAGGTCGGTGTTGGAGCGGCTGCGGTGGAGGGCGGCGAGGACGATCAGGAGTAGGAACGCGGCTACCTTTACGAGCAGCAGGGTGCCGTACGCGTCTTCGGTGAGGACGTCGACGATCGAGCCCCAGCCGCCGCCTTTCGCGGCGAGGCGGCCGGCGGCGCTGATCAGGCCGCTGATCAGTACGGCGATCGCCGAGATGAAGGCGACCTGGCCGTACCGTTCCAGCACGATCGGCAGCCCGGTCCGGCTCGCCCGCCCGTAGCGGACCAGGCCCGCGAGCCCGCCGACCCAGGTCGTCGCGGCGATCACGTGGATCACCAGGGCTGCTCCGGCGAGTACGACGTACGACTCGTTCCTCGGGTACGCCGTGACCGCGGTCGGGACGAGTGCGGCGATGGCGACCAGTACGCCGAGCGCCGCAGCCGAGGACGTCTGCACCCGGCGGATGCCGATCGCCAGCGCGAGGACGAGGATGCCGGTGATCAGGAGCGCCTTCACCTCAGGTACGCCGAGCGCGTCGTCGAGCCGTAGCCGCAGCAGTCGCACCGGCGTGTTGAGCAGGAGCGCCGCCGTCACGATCGCGCCCACGAACGCGCACACCGCCCAGATGATCGCCGAATTGCTGGCGTCCCGGACCGCGCGCCGGCCCTGCACTCCGAGCGGTCCGCCCTCGATCCGCAGCAGTACAACCGCCGCCAGCAGCGCACCTGCACAGCCGACCGTGGCCAGCGTGGAGATCAACCGGAACAGCGGCAGCAGCCAGGAGATGAACGCGCCTGGACCACCGATCCCGCCGGCGTCCTGCGGCTCGCTGTCGGCGGCGTACAGCGCCACCACCAGCGCCGCCGACGCGATCAGGACAGCACCGACCCCACCCGCGACCAGGCGTCCGGGCATGCGATGCCGGGCGGCGCGGGTCGCGGTCACCGGAGGATCAGGTCGTGGGCACCATTCAGCACGCGGCTCACTATAGGGTCAGCCGGAGGTGGGCTGCCCAGTCCGACACCATCTCGTGACCAGGGTGTTTCCAAGCTCCCAGGAATCAGTTACAGCACTGACATGGCGTCAGTGCTCAGAGTGTTCCTTGGGATCACTCGGAGCCGAGGTCTGGGTCGGCTCCGAAGTCGTCGGCGCTGCATCGGTAGCCGGGGACGGCGAGTGGTCCTGACTCGCTGGGGCGTCTGACGGTGCTGGGTCGCCCGCACCATCGCGATCGAAGTCGATCCGCTTCAGCTGCTTGCCCATGTTGCGCACCAGCAGCACCGTGGCGGCACCGAGAGCGAGCACGATGAGCAGCGCGACCCATCCCGGCTTCACGACGTTGGGGTCGATCTCGGCCGTCTGAAGGGAGATCATCGCTGTCACGCCACCATTCTCTCATTGTCCGCAGCCCCCGTCAGTGCAGCCCCGCGAACAGATCGTTCTCGGGCAGCTCCGACTCGACCAGACTCCGCGCCAACTCGTAGTCCTCGGTCGGCCAGGCCGCCTGATGCACCTCGAGCGGTACGGCGAACCACGCGCCGTCCGGGTCGATCTGCGTGGCGTGCGCGAGCAGCGCCTTGTCCCGCACCTCGAAGTACTGCGCGCACTCGACCCGGGTGGTGATGCGGCGCTCGTTCTCCGGGTCCGGCTTCCAGTCCTTCAGGCGATCGGCGTACGGCGACTCCAGGCCGCGCGCGAGCATTCCGTCGTGCAGCGCCTTCATCCGCTCGTAGTGGAACGTGTGGTGGTAGTACAGCTTGAGCGGCTGCCACGGCTCGCCGAGCTCCGGGTAGGCGTCCTTGTCCCCCGCCGCCTCGAACGCGGCGACGGTGATCGTGTGGCACATGACGTGGTCCGGGTGCGGGTAGCCGCCGTTCTCGTCGTACGTCGTGACGACCTGCGGGCGGAACTCGCGGATCAGCTTCACCAGCGGGGCGGCGGCGTCCTCGACCTTCTGCGCCGCGAAGCAGCCCTCCGGGAGCGGCGGCAGCGGATCACCCTCCGGGAAGCCGGAGTCCACCCAGCCCAGCCACTCCTGCCGGATCCCGAGGATCTCGCGGGCCGAGTCCATCTCCTTGCGGCGGATCTCGGTGATGTTCGCCAGCACCTCGGGACGGTCCATCTTCGGATTCAGGATCGATCCGCGTTCCCCACCGGTACACGTGGCGACCATCACCTCCACGCCGTCAGCGACGTACCGGGCGGTCGACGCGGCGCCCTTGCTCGACTCGTCGTCCGGGTGGGCGTGCACATGCAACAACCGAAGATCTCCACTCACAAGACACAATGGTCCTCCAACGCATGCGAAAACCCACGACCGACCCCCTGGACACCCTTGTGACCGAGTCTTCTGCCGCCGCTCCGACCTCCGATCTGAACGCCCGCTACGGCCGCGGCGGGCGGTCCCGGCGGCCGTTGCTGATCGGCGTCGTGGGCGTGGTCGTCCTGGCCGGGCTGACCTGGCTGATCTGGGTGGCCTGGGTGCAGTCGAACCCGCCGGTGACCTCGCAACTGCAGGGATTCGAGGTCGTCTCGCCGACGAGTGCGAAGGCGACTCTCAAGGTGGAGCGCAGCAAGTCGGTGGAGGCGAACTGCCGCCTGCAGGCGAAGGCCGCGGACTTCTCGATCGTCGGCGAGGTAACGGTCACGGTCCCCGCGGACGCACCCCGTCACCAGGTCCTCCCGGTGACCCTGACAACGCAACGCTCAGCAACCTCGGTCGTCCTCGTCGGCTGTACGACGGCGGACCAGCACCGCCCCCGCTGACGCCGGCCGGAGCCGCGACGTACCTGACGCGGCAACCGATTACCGGAACGGCCGGAATTCCTCGCCAGCAAACGTTTTCCAAGCGTTTGGGACCGGCGAGAGCCCCTGCGTATTCGGCCGTCTCTTGCTACGCTCGATTGATTGGTCGCCGTCGACGACGGCGGCCAGCAGCATTTTCCTGCCCATCCCACCGACACAAGGAGCAGCCCGTGACGCAGAAGATCGACGAGGACAGCGTTGTCTGGCTGACGCAGGACGGTTACGACCAGCTGAAGTCCGAGCTCGAGCACCTCAAGGGCCCTGCCCGTGCCGAGATCACGCAGCGGATCAGCGAGGCCAGGGACGAGGGCGACCTCAAGGAGAACGGCGGCTACCACGCCGCCAAGGACGAGCAGGGCAAGATCGAGGCGCGGATCCGGCAGCTGGAGGACATGCTCCGCCGGGCCCGGGTCGGCGAGACCCCGAAGGCCGGCGGCAAGATCGAGCCCGGCATGAAGGTGTCCATCAAGTTCGCCGGTGACGACGACGTCGAGACGTTCCTGCTCGGCTCCCGCGAACTGCTCGCCCTGGACGCGTCGGTCGACATCGACGTCTACTCGCCGCAGTCTCCGCTGGGCGCCGCGATCCTCGGCAAGAAGAAGGGCGACAAGGCCAAGTACGAGGCTCCCAACGGCAAGGACGTGACCGTCGAGATCGTCGCCGCGGAACCCTTCACCGGCTGACCCCACCAAGCTCCCGAAGCGCCCCGGTGGACAGCCACCGGGGCGCTTCGTCGCTTCAGTGGGCGGCGGGAGCGAAGAGCTCGAGCTGGATGTTGTCCTGGTCGCGGAAGACCAGGACCGAGGCGTACGGCTCGTCGGCGATCGGCGACTGGGTCAGCGGCTTGTCGGCGGTGTCGGCACGGACGACGCCGTGCGCCTCCAGATGGTCCTGCCACTGTTCGAGGTCGGCCCGCGAGTCGACCGCGAAGCCGGCGTGGTCGAGGCCGGTGACGGTCTCGGTGGACAACGCACCGTCGTTGGTCTCGTGGTGGTGCAGCGCGATCATCAGCTGATGGTCCGCGTCGGCGAGGATCCGTCCGACACCGCCGGGATGCGGTACGTCGATCACCGGGTGGACTCCGAAGACTTCGCCGTACCACCGGACGCTCGACTCCAGGTCGGTCACGGTCAGGGCCAGATGGTGCAGCTTGACGTGGGTGAGTGCGGTCATGATTCCCCCTTGCTGTGCGTGGAGTTCCCGCCCGCGTACTGGGCGAGGAACATCCGGGTCACGTCCTCGACGAGCCGGGTCCACCGGTCGCCGTCCGGGTCGTTGGAGATCTGCTGGCCGACCAGGCCGACGGTGATGGCGGTCCAGATGTCGAGGTGCCGTGGATCGTGCACGCCGTTGCGTGCGAGGAGCTCGCGCGTCACCGCCAGGGCGCTGACGGCGAGCTCGTAGGACTCGGGCGACGGGGTGAAGCCGGGCACCGAGTGCTGGAAGAGCAGCTGGTACCGAGGGACGTCGGACACGCAGAACGTGACGAACGCCCGGGCTTCGGTCAGCAGGTCCTCTTGTGGGTCGTCCGTCGCCGGCAGTGACGCCTTCAGCTCGACGAACGACTGTGCGGCCTGCGCGAACATCGCGTCCAGGATGGCGTTCTTGGACTCGAAGTACGCGTACAGGGTCGGTGTGGTGATGCCCGCCCGGCGAGCCAGTTCACGCAAGGACAGGGCGGCCAACCCGTCGTCGCGCATCAGTTCCCACGCGGCGGTGAGCACGTTGGCCCGCGCACTCTCCCGTCGCGCCTCGCGCCAGTTCCCGGCCGGTTTCTTTAACACAGTTCGAATTATTTGTACGCTGTATAAGTCTTGTCAATGCCCAGTGGCACTCCGGTACTTGCGGACTGCGAGTGGGGCGAAGATCGCGATGATCACGGCGCACCAGATCAGGGACAGCCAGACCGGGTGCTGGGCCGGGAAGCCGTCGGGGCTGGCGAAGGGGGACGGGTTGCCGAACAGGTGCCGGCAGGCCGCGACGATCGACGAGATCGGGTTCCACTCGGCGACCGGTTGCAGCCCGCTCGGCAGCTGCGGCGTCGGGACGAACGCGTTCGACAGGAACGTCAGCGGGAACAACCAGATCAGCCCGGCCGACGCCGCCACCTCGGGCCCGCCCACGGACAGCCCGATCAGCGCACCGACCCACAGCATCGCGAACGCGAACAGCAGCAGGATCGCGAACGCCGCCAGCGCCTGGCCGAAGCCGTTGTGCCACCGCCAGCCGACGAGGAACCCGCAGAGCACCATGATCAGCATCACGAACGCGTTGAACACCAGGTCCCCGACCACGCGGCCGGCGATCACCCCGGACCTTGCCATCGGCAACGACCGGAACCGGTCGATGAGCCCCTTGGACATGTCGTCGGCCAGCCCGACGCTCGCCGACGCGACCGCGAACGCCATCGTCTGCGCGAAGATCCCGGACATCAGGAACTCCCGGTACGCGCGCGCCCCGGGGAAGCCCGGGATCGGGATCGCGTTCCCGAACACGTACGCGAACAGCAGCACGAACATGATCGGCTGGATGGTCGCGTAGATCAGCATGTCCGGCGTCCGCGGGATCCGTTTCAGGCTCCGCCACGCGAGCACCCCCGCGTCCGACAACGCCCGGCCGATCGGGTTCACCCGGGCCGGCAGCTCCGCACTCACAGCGACTCCTTCTCTTCGGCCTCGTGCCCGGTCAGGGTGAGGAACACATCGTCCAGCGTCGGGCGCCGCAGCCCGATGTCGGCGATCCGGATCTCGGCGGCGTCCAGCGTCCGGATCACGTCGACGAGCGAACTCGAGCCGCCCGGCGCCGGCACGGTGAGCCGCCGGGTGTGCTCATCGAGCGTCGTCGACTCCGGATCCGCGATCCCGAGCGCGCTGGTCAGCAACTCCAGCGCCCGCACGGTGTCGCCCGGATCGTGGACGACGACCTCGATCCGCTCGCCGCCGACCTTCGCCTTGAGCTCGTCCGCCGTACCGCGAGCGATCACCGAGCCGTGGTCGACGACCGCGATGCTGTCGGCCAGCTCGTCGGCCTCTTCCAGGTACTGCGTGGTGAGCAGGATCGTGACGCCCTCGCGGACCCGGTCGCGGATGATCTGCCACAGGTCGAGCCGCGAGCGCGGGTCGAGACCCGTGGTCGGCTCGTCGAGGAACAGCACCTTCGGGTGCGCGATCAGCGATCCGGCGAGGTCCAGCCGGCGCCGCATGCCGCCGGAGTACGTCTTCAGCGTCCGGTCGGCCGCGTCGGTCAGATCGAACGTCGCGAGCAGTTCCTCCGCCCGCTGCTTGGCCTGCCGGCTGCTCAGCCGGTACAGCCGGCCGAACATCCACAGGTTCTCCCGGCCGGTGAGCAGTTCGTCGACCGCGGCGTACTGCCCCGACAGCCCGACCAGCGACCGGACCGTGTCCGCCTCCTTGACCACGTCGTGCCCGAGCACCCGCGCCGAACCCGCGTCGGGCCTCAGGAGCGTGGTCAGCACCCGAACGGCCGTGGTCTTGCCCGCCCCGTTCGGCCCGAGCAGGCCGAGGACGGTCCCTTCCGGCACGTCGAGGTCGATCCCGTCGAGCGCCTTGACTGTGGACTTTCTGCCTTTGAACGTCTTGACGAGGCCCGATGCCTCGATTGCAGCCATCCGAACGTCCCCCTTCTGGATGTGACGCAGGCCACCATCCTGCCCGAGAACGCCGACAATTTCACTCCCAAATTATATTGAGTCTGATGGACTCAACTTTCTTGACAGTTGAGTCGACACGGCTCAAGTTTGGTTCTACGGTCGCGGAATGGGCATCCTCCGCCACCCCGATTTCCGCCGGCTCTGGGCCGCCGACCTGCTCAGTCAGCTCGGGTCCCGCCTGAGCATGGGCGCGATCCCGCTGCTCGCCGTACTGACCCTCAACGCGTCGACGCTCCAGGTCTCGCTGCTCAGGACCTGCGAGACCGCCGCCTGGCTCGTCCTCGGCCTGTTCGCGGGCGCCTGGGCCGACCGGATCCGCTGCCGCCCGGTCCTCGTGTACGCCGACGTGCTCCGGGCGCTCCTCTTCGCGTCGATCCCGATCGCCTGGTGGTTCGACGTACTCACCCTCACGCAGGTGTACGTCGTTCTCGTGCCGGCCGGGATCCTCACGGTCCTGTTCGATGTCGCGCACACGTCGTACCTGCCGAGGCTCCTCGAACGGGACCGCCTACTGCCCGGCAACGCCAAACTCGCCGCGAACCACTCGATCGCCGCGGTCATCGGAGCCGGTGCGAGCGGACTGCTCGTCCAATGGCTCGGTGCGGCGCTGACGATCGGCCTGGACGCACTCAGCTTCCTGTGGTCAGCGCTCTGGCTCCGCTCGATCCGAACACCCGAGGCCGAGCCGGTGAAGCCCGATCTGCCCAACCTGCGCCGCGAGATCGGCGAAGGCATGCGCTTCGTCTTCCGGCATCCGCTACTGCGGCCGCTCGCGCTCAACACGATGACGACCATGCTGTTCCAGGCCGCCGCGGGCGCGATCATGGTCGTCTACCTGGTGCGCGGCGTCCATCTCCAGCCGGCCACCATCGGTGTACTCAGCATGATCGGTCTCCTCGGCGCGATCGTCGCTTCGGCCGTCACCGAGAAGCTCAGCACGCGGTACGGCGATGCGCGCACGCTGCTGCTGTCGTCGACGGGCATCGGCGTCGCGTTCACCGTGCAGGCGCTGACCGCACCGGGCTGGATGGTGAGCTGGTTCGTCGTCGGCACGCTGCTGGCCGGCTTCTGCATCATCGTCAGCTACATCCTGCAGGTCAGCACCCAGCAACGCCTCTGCCCGCCGGACCTGCAGGGCCGGATGAGCGCCACCATGAGCTTCGTCAGCTGGGGCGCCGCACCCGTCGGCAGCCTGCTTGGTGGCGGGCTGGGTACGGCGTTCGGCCTGCACACCACCTTGTGGATAGCAGGCCTGGGCACACTGGCCGGCAACGCCTTCCTCTACTTCTCCCCCATCCGCACGCTGCGCACGATTCCTGCGGAGGAGATCAGTCCGAGGTGATCTGTGCGGTGCCTACGAGGACCTCTACGTCGAGGGCGGCGCGGCCGCGGCCGATCTCTACGTCCTTGGACTGGCCGGAGACAGCGCCGCTCCAGGTGACGCGGCCGAGCTGGGACTCGGTGTGGACGTGGACGTCGGAGCCGCGGCGGAGCGTGACCTGCGCCGTACCGGACTCGACGCGGACGCGGGAGCGGCCCTTGGTGATCTGGGCGTCGAGGCTGGCGGAACCGGCCTGGACGAGTACGTCGATCGGGCCGTCGACGTCGGTGACCTTCGCCGTACCGGCGGTGACGCGGACCCGGGTCAGGCCGGGCAGCCGCTCGGCGTTCACGCTGCCACCGGTGACCTCGACCTCGACCTGGAGGTTCGGGTTGACGCGGATCGACAGCTCCTTGGCGAGGCCGTTGACGTGGGCCTTCAGGTCGGTGGGGTTGCGCAGCATGCTGAAGCCGTCGATCGAGACGCCCATGTCGCCTTCACTGCTGATCGCGAGGGTGTCGCCGTCACGCTTGATCACGTGCGGGCCGTCGACCGCGACGCCGTTCACGGCCGGCTCACCGATCAGCCGCACCCGCCGCCCGATCGCCCGCACGGTCACCCGCTGCACCCCGGACGGAATCGGCACGTTGCTGTGCTCCTCCTCGACCGGCTCCTCCTCGACCTCAGCCTCGGCGACATCCGCAGGCACGGTGTCCTGCACAGGCTCGGCAGCCTCAGCCGCCGCAGGTGAGTCGACAGCATCCGCCCACACACTGGTGGACGGCACGTCGTCGCCCGACGGCCAGGGCCACGGTGGCTTGCCTTCGGCCGCCGGCTCTCCGCCTTCAGCAACCGGAGCGTCGGCGGCCTCGGAGGGGTCGGTCTTGAGGGCGGCGATCAGGGTGGTGGCCTCTTCGGTCGAGAGGTGTCCCTTGGCGACGCGGTCCAGGATGTCCTTGACCTTCTCGTCGTAGCTCTGGTTGCTCATGCCACCAGTCCAGCACCCCGCCGGGTCGAAACCAATCGGGGATCGCCCCGAACCTGCCGCCCCGCACCCTGAACGGCAGCCGGCCGGAGCCTGACGAAGCAGCATCCGTTTCGTTCCGTGAGCAAAAAACCACGAATTGCTTGTGGTTCACCCAAGACATTCAATACATTCATTTCAAGCGACGCATTGACTGGCCATCGGGCGCCGCGGCCGCACCATTTCACCGGTCAACGACGACCGTATTCGTCCCACCCTCCCGCAAGGAGAATTCGTCATGCCCAATTTGAGGTCCCGCCTGATCACCCTGCCGCTCGCGAGCCTCGCGCTGGCCGCCGGCGGCGCTGCCCTGACCGCCACCACCGCGTCGGCGCACGAGCACCCCACCCCGGTCTCGAACGTCGGGGACGCGGTGGACTACGCCACCGACCAGGTCCAGCTGCACGTGGACGACGAGGCGCTCGGCCTATACCCGGCGATCGCGAACCCGCTCGGCTACACGACCAGCCACGTGGTCCCGGTCGGCGTGAACGTCGTGTCGCTCACCCTCACCGGCCACAAGTCCGTCGACGACGGCACCGGTCACGGGCACGACCACTGATCCACCGGCTGCGGCGCCGGTTCGCATGACCGGCGCCGTAGCACCCCGATCGCCCGTGGCCGCGGACCCTCCCCCGCGACCACGGGCGATCCACATCCCGGGCCGATTCGTCCTCACACCTCAAAAGTAACCCCGAGAGGTTTCGAACGCATTTCCCAGGGCTCCGGAATTGTTACGGCACAATGACCGATCTGCATTTAATAGAACATTTTCCGATATTTCTCCGACAGGAGGATCCGGATGTCTCTGCCCATGACGTCCTGGCTCTTTGCACTGCGGCGGAACTGCGCACCGCTCCTCGCCGTCGTCACGTTCACCGCCGCCCTGACCCTCGCCCCGGCGACCCCCGCAGCCGCCCACAGCAAGCTCGCCGCCAGTACGCCGGCCAACGGCGCCCGGCTCACGTCCACCCCGTCCGCACTCGCCTTCACGTTCGACCAGACCCTGCAGCCGGTCCCGGGCTGGGACGCGGTCCTGGTGACCGGCCCCGACGGGAACCGCCATCCCGCGCGCTCGGCACGGATCGAGGGCGACACGCTGCACGCCACCTGCGACCGGCTCGGTGCAGCCGGCGTCTACACGATCAGCTATCGGGTGATCTCCGGCGACGGCCACCCGATCGCCGGCCACATCACGATCACCCTCGATCGGCCCGATTCCGGTTCGCGGGCCGCGAACGCGATGGTGATCCCGACCGACGGCGTACCGGCGTGGCTGTGGTTCGCCGAGTTCGCGGTCGTCCTGTTCCTCGTGCGCGGCTTCCGCCGCTGGCGCTCCGATCTGGCCGCTCCACCCGAGCCGGTCGTCAGGGACCAGCGATGAACGTCGCCATCCCGTCCCTCAAGGTCCGGCGGCCGGTCGTCGTCGGGGCGATCGCCACCCTGAGCACGGCGGCTCTGGCCTGGTCCATCGTCGTCACCCGTCCGGCCCCCGAACCAGGCCTGACCACGACCAGTCCGGGCATCCTCTACACCACCCCGGTCGCCCGCTTCGCCACCAACACAACGGCAGTCCTCGCCGTCGGCGCCGTCCTGCTGCTTCTGCTTCTCGGTGCCCAGGGCCGGGAGCGGTACGGCGCCATCGCCGGTCGCGCCCGGATCATCGGTATCGCCTCCGGCGCCGCCTGGGTCACGGCCACCACGACGACGTGGTGGCTCCAGGCCGCGGCGATCTCGCAATCCGGCTGGAAGATGCAGTTCGCAGGCATGGCGTCGTACGTCGTCGACGTCTCCTCAGGTACCGCGCTCGTGGTGACCGTTGTCGCCGCGGGCGGGTACACGCTGGCCGTCGTCAAGCGCAGACCGATGCTCGGCTTCGGTACGGCGCTTGTCGGACTGGTCGCCGTACCGGTCACAGGGCACGCGTCGCAGAGCGAGGCTGCCTGGCTCACCACGCCCGCGATCACCGCACACATGTGCGCGGTGAGCCTTTGGGTGGGTGGTCTCGCACTGGTCACAGTGCTTGTCGCCGGCAACCGTTCCGCGTTGGCGCTGGTCCTGCCGCGGTTCTCGACCGTTGCTGGTGGAGCGATCGCGACGGTCGGGATCACCGGCGTACTGCTCGCAGGACCGCGTCTGACGAAGGACCTGACCCCACACCTGTCCGTACTACTCCACGCATTACTCGAGACCCCTGCGGGCTGGCTGGTGCTCGGCAAGCTCGCGTCCCTGATGATCCTGGCCGCGACCGGCGGTGCGATCCGTCAGGTCCTCTTGCCGGCCGTACGCCGCGAGGAGACGTCCGCTCTCGCCACGCTGGCGGCTGTCGAACTCACGGTGATGGCCGTGGCCATCGCACTCGCCACGGTGCTGGCCAGACCGCTGTGAACACAGCAGTGCGGGACCAGGAGAGTAGTCCTGGCCCCGCACTGCGTTCTCTATAACCGCACAGCCTGGGAGGGCTGGTTGTTGTCAGGCGGCCGGCGTCATCTCCTCCGCCCGCAGCTCGTCCTGTACGGCGGCCAACTCGGCAGCCTCTGCTTCTTCGGCGGCCCGGCGAGCCCGGAGGCCGTAGAGACCGGTCAGTGCGATGACCAGGCCGAGGGCCGCGATCCCCGTCACGACGCCGAGACCCGACTTGTACGCCGACAGCACCCCGGTGGGTGCGGTGACGCCGACGGTCTGGCCGCTGATCACCGCGGTCACGATCGCCAGGACCACCGCGCCGCCCACCTGGTTGGAGGTGTTGAACAGACCCGAGGCCAGTCCCTGCTCGTGGTCCGGGACCCCGGACACGGCCTGGATGTTGAGCGACGGGAACCCGATCGCGAACCCGAGACCGAGCAGCATGATGGTCGGGAACACGGTCGAGAAGTACGCCGACTCCGGGCCGATCCGCAACGAGAGCGCGTACCCGGCGACGAACAGCGCCATCGCGACGATGATCATCTTCTCGGTGCCCACCCGGTCGACGATCTTGCCGACGTTCGGGGACAGCGTGGCGACGAGCAGCCCGGCCGGGAGGAACCCGAGCGCGGTCTCCAACGGCGACCAGCCCAGCAGGTTCTGCAGGTACATGGTGCCGATCAGCTGGAAGGCGACGTACGAACCGAAGACGGTCAGGATGGCCAGGTTCGCCCGTCGCAGCGACGCGTTGCGCAGGATGCCGAGCCGGACCAGCGGGTGCTTGGTGCGCAGCTCGATCGCGACGAAGCCGGCCAGCAGGACGGCTGCGAGCACGAACAGGCCGATGGTCTGCACCGAGGCCCAGCCGGCCTGCTCGGCGCCGACGACCGCGTAGACCAGGGACAGCATGCCCGCGGTCACGGTGATCGCACCTGGTACGTCGTACCCGCCGGTGGACTCCTCCCGCGGGCTGCTCGGGATCAGCTTGATCGCGAACAGCAGCACGATCAGGGCGACCGGGCCGGGCATCAGGAAGGTCCAGCGCCAGCCGACCTCGGTCAGCGCGCCGCCGAGGATCAGGCCCATCGAGAAGCCGCTGGCGGCGCAGGTGGTGAAGATGCTGAGGGCGCGGTTGCGATCCGGGCCCTCGTGGAAGGTGGTGGTGATGATCGAGAGCGCGGCCGGGGCGGTGAACGCCGCGGCGATGCCCTTCACGAACCGCGCGGCGATGAGCAGTTCGGGGTTCGTCGCCAGTGAGCTCAGCATCGAGACCACGGCGAAGACGGCGAGGGCGATCAGGAAGACCCGGCGCCGGCCGAGCAGGTCGGCGGTACGGCCGCCGAGCAGCAGCAGGCCGCCGTACCCGAGCACGTAGCCGGTCACGACCCACTGGAGAGAGGCAAGGGAGACGCCGAGGTCGGCGCCGATGGACGGCAGGGACATACCGACCATGGACACGTCCAGGCCGTCGAGGAAGATCACGCCGCAGACCACCAGGAGCGCTCCCCAGAGGCGCGCGTCCCAAGTCATGCGAGCTGGCGATGTGGTTTGCGTAGTCACGAGGAGAGACTATTGCATGCGCATGCATCTAATGTCTAGGCATTAAATGCCTTTGCATTGAATGCGTGTGCATGCTATGGTCGCCGACATGACCGTGACGAAGGTCAGCGCTGGACCTGGTGAGACCAGCGCCGATGTGCGCGAATGGCGCGAGCTGCTGGCTCGCCACGCGGATCTGACCTGCGCCCTCGACCGGGCGCTGCAGGCCGGTCATGCACTCGGGATGAGTGAGTACGAGGTGCTCGAGCGGCTCGCGGAGCTGCCGGAGCAGTCTGCGAAGGTGGCGACGATCGCCAAGTCCGTGCATCTGAGCCAGAGCGCGCTGTCCCGCGTGATCGGCCGCCTGGAGGTCGCGGGCCTGGTCGAGCGGCACATGTGCCCCGAGGACCGTCGCGCCGTGAACGTCCGGCTGACCGACGAAGGCCTACGCCGCCAGACCGAGGCCCAGCCGACCCAGCGCCAGGTGCTGTCCCAGCGCCTGCACGCACCCCTGGTGAAGACCTGCGAACCCGTATCCTCCGTGGATGCCTGAGGCGTATACGCCCGCGGCCAGGACCGCGCCAACCCCGTGATCCTGTTCGTGCACGGCGGACCGGCGTCTCCGCTCGCGCCGACGGCCTGGCAGTTCCAGCGGCCGATCGAGGAGTACTTCACGGTCGTCACCTACGACCAGCGGGGCGCCGGCCGCACCCTGCGCACGATCGAGCCCGAATCCATCGCGGACACGCTCACGATCGCGTAGTACGTCGCCGACGCGATCGAGCTCGCCGAGCAGGTCCGGGAGCGGTACGGCGTCGAGAAGCTGATTCTGATCGGCCACAGCTGGGGCACCATCATCGCCACCCAGGCCGCGCTCGACCGGCCCGACCTGTTCCACGCGTACGTCGGGGTCGGACAGGTCGTCGACGCCCGGGCCAACGAGCGGCTGTGCTTCGAGTACGCGCTCGACCAGGCGCGCGAACACAACCACACCGAGGCGCTCGAGCAGCTCGCGTCGATCGCGCCGTACCCGGGTGACGAGCCGGTCACCCGCGAGCGGCTCATCGTCGCCCGTCAGTGGGCGCAGTACCGCGGCGGGCTGTCGGCGTACCGCGACGACTCCCAGTACTTCTTCGGGGCGCCCGAGTTGTCGCCGGAGTACACGGTCGAGGAGACCGAAACCATTGGCGAGGGCAACGAGTTCACGCTGGGCCGGGTCCTCGACGAGATGCTGGCCGTCGACTACACGGGGGTGACGGAGTTCCCGATCCCGGTGCTGATGTTCCTCGGGCGGCACGACTACACGACGCCGGCACAGCCTCCGGCGGAGTGGATCGAAGCGGTCGAAGCGCCGTACAAGCAGGCCGTCTGGTTCGAGCACTCGGCACACCTGGCGCCTTGGGAGGAGCCGGGCAAGTTCCTGGTCAGTCTGCTGACCTATGTACGTCCGCTGGCCGGTTAAAACAGTTGCACCGGATACATACGCTCAGCAGGTGAAGGTAACGGCTGTTGTAGCGCGTCCGTCCGACCAGGCGGTCCTGATGCTGCCGTCAGGGCTCCCCCAGGTCGAGCAATCGGACGGCTTCTGGTTCCCGGATGTCGAGTCGGTCCTGCAAGCGCTGCGGGACGAGCACGGCATCGAGGCCGTCGTACTCACGTGTCTGTCCGCGGATCCGCTCACCTACCTGATGCTCCCGAGCGGCGAACCGCCGGCCGGCGCGCGCTGGGTCCACGACCACCCCGTCAGCTCGTCCGACCTGCCCGGCTGGACACGTCCGGAGTGGTACGGCGAAGCGCCGCAGTGGATCGCCGAGCGTCTGAAGGCGACCGGCCCGTGGTCGCAGGTGAAGTCGTGGGGCCTGTCGAACGTCCTGCGCATCCCGACCGCCGACGGCGACGTGTATTTCAAGGCGCTCTCGCAGGCGTCGACCGAGCCGGACGCGCTGCCCTTCCTGTTCGCGAACGAGCCGCTGTTCCTGCAGCGCGCCTCCACCGACCGTCCCGGCGAGGTGCCGACGCCGTTGGCGATCGACGAGCAGCGGGCGTGGATGCTGCTGCCCGACCTCGGCTCGCCGTTGGAGGGCGAGAGCGACGTCGCGGTGTGGATCGATGCCGTGCGCAACCATGCCCGGTTGCAGCGCAGCTACGTGACGGAACCTGAGCGGTTGCTGGAGTACAGCTGCGCCGACCGGCGGCTCGCCGTCCTCGACGCGGACCTGGATCGCCTGCTCGAACCGAACTCGCTGACGGCACAGCTCGACCCGGCCGAGCAGTCGCGGTTGCCGGAGCGCGCGAAACAGTTGCGCGAGGCAATCGTCGAGCTGGCGAACATCGGCGTACCGGAGACGTTGCTGCACGGCGATCTGCACCCGCGAAACCTGGCGGTCCGCGACGGTCAGGTGTTTGCCTTCGACTGGACCGACGCAGCGCTCGCGCACCCGTTCCTGGACCTCGTGACCTTCATGGAGAAGCAGTCGCCGCTGTCGAGCGACCCACGCGTGCTGGCTGCGTATCTGCACGAGTGGGAGGAGTACGCCGCCCCGCCCGACCTGCGCCGTGCCCTGACGCTCGCCGAAGAACTCGGCGCCCTCTACCAAACGATCACCTACCTACACCTCGTCGACCACCTGACCGGCCCGAGCAAGACCTCCATGCTCCGCGGCGGCACGTTCTGGCTCCATAAACTGCTAGCGCCCTAACGGTCCAGCGCCGCCGTGCCTGGTCATCCTTGAGCACCCACCAGCCATCTCGGCGGCTCGAAACTGGTTGGTGGGTGCACGAAGATGAGCAGAGCCAGCGAAGGGGTGAGTTGGGCCGATCGATCCGGCGGTCCCTGGAGCGAACGTGGCGCGGAGACTGGTGTCCGTCGAGTCGTGGGGCTTGGCGGTGACATCCAGCCTCGACCCACGACTCGCCCGAGTGAGCTGTCGTCGCGGGGAGAGAAATCGTCGCGATATGCAAACTTGTTTCCCCGCACTTGAGGTTTCGGTCGGATCGGGCAGGACTGACCTCCGTCTCGCGAGGTGAGCCCCCTGGTGGGGGGCAACGATCACCCACACATCGGACCGAGAGCGCACGGGCACCCATTCATCACCAGCCGACCCGGAGACACGCTCCGACAATTCGAGGCGGACGTTGGATCGGAGCCCAACGGGCCTGCGTAGCGCGCGTGGGCTTTCTGCGGTCCGTTCGCCAGCCATGACCGGTTAGCGGTGCAGGATTGCTAGTTGGTTGTGGAGGCCGCGGCGGACGGGTGGGTCGAGGTAGCGGTCCCATTCCGGGTGCCGCTCGCCGCGGAGTTTCGCGTAGTGGGCGAGCGCTTCGGACAGCGCGGCCTCGCGGAGGTACCCGCGCGCCAGCGGCTGCTTGCCGCGCCCGTTCGGCCGCGGGCGACGCTCGTACGCCGCGTTCGCGGTGAAGATCCCGAGTCCGTAGAACACCGTGATCAGGTCGGTGAGCGGCTCGTGGTCGGGCCGGCGCGCGAGCGAGATCCGGCCGTTGCCGAGCAGCAGCTCGTGGCCGACCTCATGGGCGTAGATCGCGATCAGCGCGACCGGATCGGCCGTCAACGCCGGCGCGAGCTGGATCTCGTTGCTGCCGTTCCCGCGGATCCAGCGCCCGGACTGTTCCTTCACCACCATGCTGTTCACCGAACGTCGTACGCCGTTCAGCTCGAAGCTCAGCCCGCACTGGCCGGGCCGGAGATCCATCCGGTTGTCGACCCGGCCGCACAGCTCGGTCGCGGCGGCCAGGCTTCCGTCGTACCCGTCCGGGATCAGGTCGGCCGGCACCGCGATCGGGCGGAGCAGGATGTCCCGGCCGAACTCGCTGACCAGCCAGTCCATCGACGTACGGATCCAGCGCCGGCTGCCGCCCGGCAACCGTTCGCGGGGCGCCTTCAGCTGGGAGCGCAGCTGCTGACTTCGGCGGATCATTCCGATCGGATTCCTCACCCGCCGGATCATGCCTGTCCGACGCCGCGGCAAACCTCTCGGTTCCGTAGCGTCACCGGACATTGACATCAGGTCAGCGGTGCGCCTTCCTGGATCGACGCGATCTCGGCGTCCTTCACCAGCGACGCGAGCCGGGCGAAGGTCCGGATCCGGACTGCCCGGTCGACCTCGGTCGGCATCACCGGGAGGATCGACTCCGGAAACAGCAGGTGCCGGCGGAAGCAGTACGCCGCCAGCGCGTCGGAGGCACCGCGCTCCCCCAGGTACCCGAGCGTCTGCAGCGCCGAACGCCGTCCGGGGACCCGCTCGACCGCCTGATTGGCGAGGAAGATCCCGAACCCGTGGAACACCGCGAACAGGTCGGTCAGCGCCTCGGCGTCCGCACGGCTCCGGTCGATCAGGTGGTAGCCCCAGAGCACCTCGTGCCCCAGTTCATGGGCGGTGGCGGCAACCACCGCGGCCGGGTCGGCCAGAGTGGTTGCCGACAGCATCACCGCGGTCCCCTCGACGCCGCCGGTCCGCAGGTCCAGCCAGGCCGCGCGTGATCCGCTGCCGGCCGGCGTGGACCAGATCGCCTCGGCCCGTCGGCAGAGCTCGGCCCGGCGGTCCAGGTCGGTCTCCTGGAGGATCGCCGTACTGCGTTTCACCTCGGCCTGCAGCTCGCGCTCCGCGAGTACGCCGATCTCGGGCGCGAACCCGGCAGCGGCCAGCGCGTCCACCTCGGCCGACGTCATCGTTGCCCGCAGCCCCGAGATCGCGATCAGGTCGCTGCTCTGCTCGGCGTTCAGCCGGTGCACGGCCGCGCTGCGGGCGGCGGCGCGGACCTCTTCCATCCGGAAGCTGAACCGGATCCGGTCGTCGGGTACCTCCATCCACGCGCACGCCTGCAGACAGAGTTCGCGCGCCGCGTGCTCGGAGCCGTCGTACCCGGCGGGCACGAACTCGCTGGGCAGCACCGGCCGCCGGCGAAGCGGCTCGACCCCGAACCGGCCGATCAGCCAGTCCAGGGAGTCCTCGATCCACTGCTCCGGCCCACCGGGCAGCAGGACCTTCGGTCCGTACAGCAGCTCTCGATGTCGTTGCCGGCGGCGCCAGGCACCGATCAGATTCATACCCGAACTGACGCGGTCGCCCGAACGCTCGTTCCATCAGCAATGTTGCGGCTGGATCACCAACCCAACACGGTCGGCGGACCGCCGGCGAGGTCGTTGAGGCGGGCCACGAAACGGGCCCGCGGCTCCGGATCGAGAGCCTGATGCCACTCCGGCAGAAGCGGCCCGTCGCGCACCAGCTGGTGTTGCCGGAATCGGTAGCCGGCGAGCGCTTCGGCGACGGCTCGCTCCCCGAGGTAGCCGAAGGTTTCCACGGTCGGCGTGCCGAGCGTTGTCTCGTCGAGGGCGGCGTTGGCGTGGGCGATCCCGAATCCGTGCAGTACGGCGTACAGGTCGGTCAGCGGCTCGCGGAGCGGACCTGCGCCGCCGGGCACGTCGGAGGACAGGAGGACCTGGTGGCCGAGTTCGTGCGATGCCGCCGCCATCAGCTCGGTCGGGTCGGTGAGGATGTCGGAGCCGAGCATCACCGCGGTGTAGCCGGGCAGCAGCTCGACACCGGGAAGGCAGTAGGTCAGGTCCGTCCAGCGCCCTGCCGCCGACGACTCGCGTGCGGAAACCCCCGGGTCCGGACGATCCGGCTGCTGCTCGAGCTCGGCCTGTCGCGCGGGGTCCGGCTCGGCCGCGATCTCCCGGCAGCGGACCAGCTCGGTGAGGAAGTCGAGGAAGGCGAACCGCTGGATCTCGGGCAGCAGCCCGTCGTCCTCCAGCAGTTCTTCCAACCGTTCGTCGGACGTGGTGCCGAGCAGCCGCGAGTACTTCCGTACGGCGGCGATGTCCTCCGGTGCCGCGCCGCGGAGCGCGGGATGGGTCTGCGCGACGTACGCGTCGACGATCGTGGCGCCGAGCAACTGACCGGCCTCGACGATCTTCTCCAGCTGGAAGCTGAACCGGATCCGCTCGGACGGGATGCCCATCCGCTCGCTCACCTTCAGGCAGACGTCGCGGGCAGCCGCCTCCGACCCGTCGTACCCGTCCGGCACGAACTCCCCCGGTACGACGGCCGGCTCCCGCAACGGGTCGCTGCCGAAATGATCGATGAGCACCCGCAACGACTTTTCGACCCACCGCGCTGACCCACCGGGCAACTCGACTTTCGGCGCCCGCACGAGATCGCGGAAGGACATATCGGTCATGCCAGCTCCGACGGGGGTTCGGGGTGTCGCGGTTCCGCCTACTTCAGGAGGAGTTTGCCGAGGCGGCGAGAAGCGACGTACATGCCGAGGGTGCCCATGGCGGCCAGGTAGAGGGCGTGGACCACGAGGAACCAGCCGACGTTGCCGGTGCTGAAGGCACGTTCGAGCACGACGCCCTGGTAGAGCGGGGTGATCTCGACCAGCCAGCGGATCGCGCCCGGGTACGTCTCGACCGGGTAGAACGTGGCCGAGAACAGGAACATCGGCATGATCGCCAGTTGCACGAACTCGAAGTCCTGCCAGCTGCGCATGAACGTGGTCAGCGCCATCCCGGCGCCCGCGAACGCGAACCCGATCAGCACCGCGGCGGGCAGCGCCAGCAGCGCCCACCAGGACGAGATCAGCCCCATGATCAGCATCACGACGATGAACATCGCCGAGTAGATGCCACCGCGCAGCAGCGCCCAGGTGACCTCGCCGGTCGCGACGTCCCACGGCCGCAGCGGCGTCGCGAGCATCGAGTCGTAGAGCTTGGCGTACTTCATCCGGAAGAAGATGTTGTACGTCGAGTCGAAGATCGCACCGTTCATCGCGGAACTGGCGAGCATCGCCGGCGCGACGAACGCGGCGTACGCGATCTTCGTGCCGTCGGACAGGGTGAAGTCGCCGACCAGGTGGGCGACGCCGATGCCGATCGAGAGCAGGTAGAACACCGGCTCGAAGAAGCCGGACAGGAACACCACCCACGACCGCCGGTAGAGCAGGAAGTTCCGCTCGACGATGTGCCGCCCGCCACCGAGCCGCACCGGAACCGGGACGACCCGGGCCGCAATGGTCGCCATCAGCCGATCAGCTTCTTGGTGAAGCCGCGGACGGCGAGGCGGGTGCCGACGAGGAACCACGCGAGCAGGTAGGCGAGGTTGCCGAGGGCCAGCAACGGGTTCACCGTGCCGAGGCTGAGGTTGCGGGACAGGTCGACCGCGTGCCACAGCGGACTCACGTACGCCAGCCACTCGATCCAGTCCGGCAGCTGCGAGACCGGGAAGAACGCCCCGGAGAACAGGAACGCCGGCACCACACCGAACCGGAAGACCATCGCGAACCCGGAGTCGTTGTCGAGGATCGTCGCGTACGCCGCGATCGGGCCGGCGACCGCCATCCCGACGAGCAGCGCGACCGGCAACCCGAGCACGCCGAGCGGCGACTTCAGCCCGCCGAACAACGCGATGATCACCAGGAACACCGCGCACGAGGTGAACACCCGGAACGCGATGAACGCGAGCTGCCCGTAGACCACGTCCGCCGGCCGCAGCGGCGTCGCGATCATCGAGTGGTAGAACTTCTGCCACTTCAGCCCGCTCATCACCGGGTACGTCGCCTCGCCGACCGCGATCTGCATCGCGGTGGACGCCAGCAGCCCCGGCGCGATGAACTGCAGATAGTTGACGCCGCCGAGCGCGCCGGTCCCGTTGCTGTCCACGAACGACCCGAGCCCGATCCCCATCGCGGCCAGGTAGAGCATCGGCAGCAGGAAGCTGCTGATCATCGTGCCCTTCCAGGTCCGCTTGTAGACGGTCAGCCAGTAGTCGAACATCCGGCGACCGTTCTCCATCGCAAGCGCCATCAGTCGACCAACGTCCGGCCGGTCAATCTCAAGAACACGTCCTCGAGCGTGGAGCGGCGGACCAGCACGGCGGCCGGTTCCAGGCCGCGCTCGTGGACGGCGGCGACCGCGCGCTCGCCGTCGTCGGTGTAGAGCAGCAGCCGGTCCGGCAGTACTTCGATGCGCTGGGCGAGGTCCTCGACCTTGCCGGCCAGTGCGTCGTGGTCGGCGAGCATCACGTCCGGACCGAACCGCAGCTCGGTCACCTCACGCGTCGAGTAGTCGCGGATCAGTTCGGCCGGGGATCCCTCGGCCGCGATCAGGCCGCCGTCCATCACCACCAGCCGGTCGCACAACTGCTCGGCCTCGTCCATGTAGTGCGTGGTGATGATCAGTGTGACGCCGGCCTGTTTGAGCCGGAACAGCTTGTCCCACAACAGATGCCGGGCCTGCGGGTCGAGTCCGGTGGTCGGCTCGTCGAGCAGCAGCAGGTCGGGTTTGCTGACCAGTGAGCGCGCGATCGTCAGCCGGCGCTTCATCCCGCCGGACAGCTCGTCGACCTTGACCTTGGCCTTCTCGGTCAGCGCCACGAACTCGAGCAGTTCGTCCGCGCGCTCGCGGCACTCGGCCCGGCTGAGGCCGAAGTACCGCCCGTAGATCGTCAGGTTCTCCCGGACGGTGAGCTCGGTGTCGAGGGTGTCGTCCTGCGGGCAGACGCCGAGCCGCGCGCGGATCGAGGGCCCGTCGGCGGCCGGGTCCAGGCCGAGGATCTTGAGTGTGCCGCCGCTGATCGGTGAGACCGCGCCGATCATCCGCATCGTCGACGACTTGCCCGCGCCGTTCGGCCCGAGGAACCCGAAGGCCTCACCCCGCCACACGTCCAGGTCGATGCCCCGAACCGCCTCGAAGTCGCCGTACGACTTGCGCAGCCCGCGGACGTGAACCAGTGACTCCCGCTGCTCACTCACCTGCCTGACACTAGACGCACCGTCAGACAGTTTCCTCCGCGTTTCTCGTCAGCCTCTTCCTACATAGGGCATTCCGGCCGCCATGACCGTCAGGGTCGGGATCGCGACGGACGTCGGTAGTTCCGCGATCCGGACCACGAAGTCGGCCACGATCTTCGGGTCGAACGTCGGCTCGACCGCGATCGAGCCGTCCGGCTGGAGTACGCCCTGTTCCATGCGGGCGGTCATCGCGGTCGAGGCGTTGCCGATGTCGATCTGGCAGGCGGTGATGCCGTGCGCGCGCCCCTCGAGTTCGAGGCCCTTCGTCAGCCCACTGATCGCGTGCTTCGAAGCCGTGTACGCGATCCCCTGCGGCCGCGGTACGTGCGCCGAGATCGACCCGTTGTTGATGATCCGCCCGCCCTTCGGGTCCTGCCGCAGCATCACGTCGTACGCCGCCTGCGCGCAGAGGAACGATCCGGTCAGGTTGGTGTCCACCACCTGCCGCCAGTCCTCCTCCCGCACGTCCTGCACCGCCGCGGCCGGGGACCCGGTGCCCGCGTTGTTCACGAGTACGTCGACCCGCTCGAGCCCCCCGAAGAACCGCCGTACCGCCTCCCCGTCGGCCACATCCAGTACGGCGAGATCGACCCGGCCCTCGCCGAGCGCGACCGTCTCGCGCAGCTTGTCCTCCGTCCGCCCGGTCACCCACACCTGGAACCCGGCCCCCGCCAACGCCAGAGCCATCTCCCGCCCCAGCCCTGACCCACCACCGGTAACCACCGCAACCCGCGTCATGCCGCCACCCTTCTATCTCGCCGGACTGCCGTCCAGGATGGCACCAACGCCGCTGCGACCGCGGTGAGGACCAGAAACTCCACCCAGACGCCCTGCCCGAGCGGAGGCACCAGCTCCTCCGTGAGGTTCCACGCCGCGTGCAGCAGGATCGCCGCCGGCACGCCACCTCGCAGGCGCTCGCTGACGAACAGCATCACGAAGGTCAGCGGGAACAGCTCCAGGAAGAACGTCAGCCCCTCCTGTGTGAACAGCCCGTCGTCGTGCTGACCTGTCCCGTTCAGGAAGTACAGCGGCAGATGCCACACACCCCATGCCGCTCCCAGCACCAGGGTCGTCCCGAGCGGACCGAAGTACCCACGCAGCCGCGGCTGCACGTACCCGCGCCACCCGAACTCCTCCGACACCGGCCCAGCCAGGAAGGTGTACGCCGCAGCGCCGAGCACTCCCCCAGCACCAGAGATGACCGACGCGGCGTGATCGGGCAACGCCGGCAGGTCCCCCATCAGCGCCGACGCCACGAGCGGCGGCAGCGCACCGAGTACGACGGCAGCGACCGGCCACACCAGCGACCACCGGACGACGCGCCGCCGCTCCCGGTACCGCAGCCACATCACCAACGCGGCCAGCGACGGCCCCGACGCCGCCAACGCGAACACGAGACTGCCTGCGCCTTCGTCCGGATTCACACCGAGCACGCCGAGGACTCCCCAGGGCACCCAGGTCAGGACGAGACAGATGACACCGAACTCCAACAGCCGCCGCTTGATCACCGCCCCAGCCTCCCGGCCGGACCAGCGGACCGACGAGGGTGCTGGACCGACCTTCGCCCGGGGTGCCAGCACTACCACTGCGGACAGTGACCATCCGACGACGGATTGCAAATGAGTGGCGGCTCACTTGGAGACCTTGGAAACTCATTTGCGTGTATCACGCAAGCATGTATATGCTTGCAGCATGCAAGTAAACGACGCGTACACCCCACAGACCCCCATCGAGGGCGTCATGCACGCGTTCACCCGGATCGGGCGCCGCCTGAAGGCCAAGCAGCCCGGCGACACGCTCGACCACAGCGCGCACGTCGTGCTGTTCGCGCTGCGGTGCAACGGCGCCCTGCGGCTGTCCGACCTGGCCGGGAAGCTGGAGCTCGACGCCTCCACCGCGAGCCGCCACGTGCGGTCCCTGGAGCAGCTCGGACTGATCCGCCGCTCCCCCGACCCGGACGACGGGCGCGCGTTCCGCGTCGAGCTCACCGAGCAGGGCATCGAGCAGTGGGAGGCCAGTGCCCGGCACCGGATGGAGCTGCTCGGCGCGGCCATGGAGGGCTGGTCCGAGGAGGACGTGCAGACCTTCGAGCGGCTGATGACCCGCTTCGCGGACGGCGTCGCCGCCCACACCGAGGCACCGAGCAGCGCCGCCTGGGCCGACAAGGGCTGGGCCGCGGTCGCTCCGCGACTGCAGTCCGCCGCGGCACAGCGCCGTACCGACAAAGACTCCGCGCCCGGCAGCGACCCTGCCGCCCGCGAGAACAACGACAACAACCTGGAGAGCACCAGATGAGCACCACAGAACCCGCCACCGCCGGCGGGGCTGCACCAACCGACGGTGGTCCCAACTACCTGTCCCACAAGCAGATCCTGGTCGTCCTCGGTGGACTGATGGCCGGCATGTTCCTCGCCGCCCTGGACCAGAGCATCGTGGGTACGGCGCTGCCGCAGATCGTCAGCGAGTTCAACAGCCTGGACAAGCTGTCCTGGGTGGTCACGGCGTACCTGCTGACCTCGACCGCCTCCACTCCACTGTGGGGCAAGATTTCCGACCTCTACGGCCGCCGCCCGCTGTTCATCGCGGCGATCGTCACCTTCCTGGCCGGTTCGGTGCTGTCCGCGCTGGCACAGAACATCGAGATGCTGATCGGCTTCCGGGCCGTCCAGGGTCTCGGCGCCGGCGGTCTGATGTCGCTGGCCTTCGCCACCATCGGCGATGTCATCCCGCCGCGCGAGCGCGGTAAGTACATGGGGTACTTCGGTGCCGTCTTCGGACTGTCCTCGGTGGCCGGCCCGCTGCTCGGCGGCCTGCTGACCGACGGTCCGGGCTGGCGCTGGATCTTCTGGATCAACCTGCCGATCGGTCTGGTTGCGCTGGGCATCGTCGCCGCCGTCCTGAAGCTGCCGCACGTGAAGCGGTCGCACAAGATCGACTACCTCGGCGCCGCGGTGATCACCGGCGCGGTCACCACGCTGCTGCTGGCGATCTCGTGGAGCGGTCCGAGCAACGGCTGGGGCAACGGGACCACCATCGCACTGCTGGCCGCGGCCGTCGTACTCGCCGTCACCTTCGTCTTCGTCGAGCTGAAGGTGTCGGAGCCGATCATCCCGATGGACCTGTTCAAGGGCCGGATCTTCTCCGGGTACGCCGGGTTCGCGTTCCTGCTCGGCTTCGCGATGTTCGGTGCGCTGATCTTCCTGCCGCTGTACCTGCAGGCCGTCAAGGACATGTCACCGACCCGTTCCGGTCTGGCGCTGCTGCCGATGATCGTCGGTATCTTCTCCGCGTCGATCCCCAGCGGTCAGCTGATGAGCAAGACCGGCCGGTACAAGATCTACCCGATCATCTCCGCGGTCATGGTCGGCGCCGCGATGGTGCTGCTGTCCACTCTGAGCATGGCCACGCCGTACTGGCAGCTGGCGATCTACATGTTCGTGATGGGCGCCGGTCTGGGCCTGTCGATGCAGATCACCGTCACCGCGGCACAGAACAGCGTGCCCCGGCAGCACATGGGCACCGCGACCTCGTCGATGACCTTCTTCCGCTCCATGGGCGGCGCGATCGGTACGGCGGTCTACGGCGCCGTACTGACCACGCGGCTGAAGGACCACCTGGGCGACATCGTCCCGAACGCCACGCAGAGCATGGTCGACGGACTGGCCAAGGCGGCGAACTCCGTCCAGGCCCTGCACGGGCTGAAGGAGCCGATGAAGGGCTGGGCGCTGCACGGTCTGGTCGACGCGATGGGCGACGTGTTCCTGGTCTCCCTGCCGTTCCTGGCGATCGCGCTGATCCTCGCGGTCATCACGCCGGAGCAGAAGCTGGCCGGCCGCAACGACGGCCCGAAGGCCGAGGGCGAGGAGTCGCTCGAGTCCTCGGCTGCCGCGGCCATGCACTGAGGCGACGCTGAGTCGCGTCACCGAACTGAGACCGAACATCGGTTGACCTACCCGACAGCCGCCCTGGGAAGCTTCCCAGGGCGGCTGTTCTTTGTGCTGTCCACGAGCAGGACGGCCGCCTGACCCCTCCGGGGACTTAGTTTCGACACGTACCGCGACGACAGGGACTGCCGCACGAATGAAGACACTTGACCGGCCGCTGGACGACGACGACCGCGCGATGGCCGACATCGCCGAGGTCCGCGACTGGCGGCGCCTTGCCGGCCCGCAGGCGGGCGAGACCGGGCCGCTCCCGGTTCGCCGCCTGATTCGTCGCGTGAAGTCGGGGACGAACTGGAAGCCGTGGCCGATCAACCGCCGGACGGTGATCGACGACCAGCTCGACGGCTGGGGCTTCCTGACCCGCCGCAACACCGAGCTCGCGGTGTACGACGACCAGGTGCTGCCGCACAGCCCGTTCAGCGGCTGGGTCGCGTTCGCGATCGAGCGCACGGACCTCGACGCCGCGGCCGCCGGGCTCGACGAGCACTGGCCCGTGAAATTCGACCTCGCCTGCCGGCACTGGGGACAGCCCTCGTACGTCGGAGTTGAGAGCAAGACCGGTTTCGAGGACGACTGGGCCCCGGGCGCGGGCATCGACCGCCGCCACCTGGCGGTCTGGACGCCCCCGGGCGCCGAGATCCACCTGTACAGCAACAAGCCGACGGCGAGACCACTGTCGGTGTCGGTCGGAATCAACTACACGGTCTACCTCAACGAGGAGGGGACATGAGAACAGCAGAGAACCGGACCCGCGAGGGCCAGCGGGACCATCTGTTCACCAACAGGTCGGAACCGGGCACCACCGGCAGAGTCTCGGAGGCGCGGCTCACCGAGCTCAAGCATGAACGCGTCGCAGCCACGGACGGGCGGGCAGGCCTGCCCGCGGACCTGACCAGGAACTTCCAGGCGGGAACGATGCCCACGGTCGCTCCGGGCCAGGCACGCACCGGCGACACGTCCGGCGTACGCAACGAGTCCAGCCGGTTCGAGCATGGCAAGGGCACCGGCAACAACGGCAAAGGCTCCGGCAACAAGCCGCCCGAGCGCTAGACCAGATCGAGCACTGACGGAAGGAACAAGCCCGGAATGAAAACCCAGGACAGGCCACTCGACGAAGACGCAGCAGCGATGGCCGACTTCGCCGAGATCGCCGACTGGCGACCGCTCGCCGGACCGGACAACGACGACACCGGTCCCGAGGTGGTCAAGGCGATCGTGCAGAGGGTCACGTCGGTCACCGACTGGCAGCCCTGGCCGCTCTCGCCAGGCGAGCAGATCGAAGACGTGCTCGCTTCGTGGGGATTCACCACCAAGCGCGGCAGCACCATCGTGGTCTTCCCCGGGCTCGCGTTCGCGGACGCCCGCAACAGCGGCTGGTCGGCGTACGAGATCAGCCCCGACGACATCCCGGCGGCCGAGGCCGGACTCGACGACGCCTGGCCGCAGATGCTCGACCTGGCACGCAAGCACCTCGGTGAGCCGGACTACGTGGGCAACGACAGCAGCCCGCACTTCGTCGACGAGTGGCGACCCGGCGCGGGCGCCGACAAGCGCCACCTGGCTGCCTGGGTCCGCCCGGGCGCGCAGTTCCACCTGTTCAGCAGCAAGCCGACGCGGGATCCGCTGACCGAAGCGGTGGGCGTCACGTACGCGGTCTACATCGACTAGGAGTTCGAGAAATGTCGCAGCCCACCGAAGGCCCGCAGCCGCAACGCACCTGGACCGAGACTCTGGACTGGCTGGCAAACCAGCCTCAGCAGAACCTGGAGAACCTCGGCGCCCTCGCCGCGTTGCAGAAGAACGAATTCGACCGACTCATCAAGCAGGCCCAGAAGGTGCCGCTCAAGGACAAGATCAACGAGAAGGTCTCGAACGTCACCGCCCGGGTCCACGCGATCTACGACCGGGAGTCGACGCGCCTGAGCGACATGGCCCAGCGCCTGCAGAGCCAGGCCGGACAGCACCTGACCGCCGGGCGCGAATGGGCCGGCCAGCAGGTTCAGGCCGGTCGTGAATGGGGCGGCCAGCAGGTCCAGGCCGGTCGTGAAGGCTTGCAGGCCGGGCGCGAGTGGGCCGGTCAGCAGGCCCAGGCCGGTCGTGAATGGGCCGGTCAGCAGGTCGACCGGGCCGCCGCGTTCGGCGGTCAGCAGGTCGACCGCGCGGCCGCGTTCCGTGACCGGCAGGTCGACCGGGCCACCGAGTTCGGTCAGCAGGCCGTCGGCGCCTACCAGGCCGGCGTCGAAGCGGCCGGCCGCGGCATCCAGACCGGCCGCGAGTTCGCCGGCCAGCAGGTCGACCGCGCCGCCGAGTTCGGCGGTCGGCAGGTCGACCGGGCCACTGAGCTCGGCGGGCGGGCGATGGACGCCGGACGCGATCTGCGCGACCGGGCGGGACGCTGGCTGGAGGCCCAGAAGGGCCGTGTGACGAGAGCCGCCGAAGGTGCCCGCGCAACCGTCGCCATGGCGAAGTTCGACCCGACCATGCAGGGTGTGACGACGAAGGACCTGACGCAGCTGAGCCAGCAGCACAGCCGCATCATGACCGGCCCTTCGCTGGATGCCAAGCTGGAAGCTGCCCAGAACGTGGTCCAGCAGCTCCAGGCCCAGAAGGACGCTCAGACCGCGGCCCAGGCGTTCAGCGGCATGGCCCCGGCCGGGCAGGCCGTCAGCCAGGGTCAGGGCGCCCAGACGCCGACGACGTCGGAGCAGGGCGCCGTCAACCTGCAGAAGAACAACGAGAACAAGGGCATCGGCAAGGGCTGACTCCCAACCCGACCCACAGCAGACGCCGCCGAGCCTGGCTCGGCGGCGTCTGCTGCGTTGTGGCTAGTCGGTCGGTGCGGCCTGGGCGGTAGTGTCCGCCGCGGTTGCCGGTTGTTGGTGGCGGCGTCTGGGCAGGGGTCTGGGAGGTTCGGGATCTACGTCGTGGCCGGCCAGGTGGTTGACGATGGCGTTCAGGACGGCGGCGGTCGGGACCGCGACCAGAGCGCCGACGATGCCGGCGATGACCACGCCGGTGGCGATCGCGAGGATGATCGCCAGCGGGTGCACGCTGACCGCGCGGCCGAGCAGGAACGGCTGCAGGACGTGCGATTCCAGCTGCTGTACGCCGATCACGACGGCGAGCATGATGATCGCGATGACAGGGCCCTTGGCAACCAACGCGACGAGGACGGCGACAATGCCGCTGATCAGGGCGCCGACCACCGGGATGAACGCGCCGACGAAGACCAGGATGCCGATCGCGCTGACCAGCGGGAGGCCGAGGATCGCGGCGCCGAGCGAGATCCCGATCGCGTCGACCGCGGCGACGACCACGGTGGCGCGGACGAACGCGGTCAGCGAGACCCACGCCTTCCGGCCCGACGAGTCGGCCTTGTCGCGGGCCCGGCGCGGGAACAGCCGGACCAGCCACGACCAGATCTGCTCGCCCTGGTACAGGAAGAAGAACAGGCAGAACAGCGCGATGAACAGGCCGGCCACTGCGTGTGTCGCCGTCGTACCGAACGCTGCCGCCTGCTGACCGAGCGCGCCGCCGGACGTGACCTGCTCCTGCAACTGCTTGAACAGGCTGGTGATGTCCGCGTCGGTGAGGCCGAAGTTGATCCGGGCCAGGTCGCGCACCTTCTGCACACCTTCGCCGACCTGGTTGGACAAGTCCTCGAACTGCCCGGCGATCTGCGTCCCGACCACGGTCAGCAGTCCGGCGACCACCACGATCGTCGCGATCACGGTGATTCCGGCCGCGGGACCGCGCGGCAGCCGGAGCTTCTGCAGGCCGGTGGTGACGGGGATCAGGAGTGCGGTGAGGAGTACGCCGACGGTCACCGGTACGACGACCTCGGACAGGTACCGCATGCCGTAGCCGATCACGGCGATGGCCGCGACGACCACCAGGAAACGCCAGGCCCACGCACTGGCGATCTCCATCGCCGGCGTCACGCCGTGGTCCACCTTCGTCGTCGACCGACCCGCCACCGGCTCCTCGACCGCGTCGACTACCGGCTCGGCTGTTACCTCTGCGACCGACGCGCTGGACGACTCCAGCACCTCGTTGTCCGCAACCGGGCTCTGCTGGTCGTGCTCTCCGGTCTCGTCCCGCCCCGACTCGCTCATCCCACCTCCGCAAGCTGATGTGCTGATGAGACTAGTGCCCGGTGCGGCTCGTTCCATGAATGTGGGCGGCCAGGCCTTCGGCGGCCTTCGGGGCGTCGTCCGCGAGCAGGCCGACCGCGGCGAGCACGTAGTCCGCGTCGACGCACACCTCGGCGTGCTGCGGAACGAGCCAGCCCTCCTCCTGCGCGTTGGTCCCGATCGAACCGAGGATCCGCGCCGCGACCTCCGGCGGGTTGTGCCGCAGCACTCCCCCGGATCCGACCAGCAGATCGACCTCGCGCAGGTCCTTCCCGGAGCGCTCGATCACCCGCCCACCAGGCCCGAACACGATCCGCTGCCGGCCCGCGTGCCGCCGCAGCGCGACCGTCGCGGCAACGCTCGCCAGAGTCTCGTCGTACGACGCCTCACGTCCACTGTCCGGAAGGTACGACGGGTCCGCACGCCGTCGTTCGGCCGCCGCGTGCACCTCGTCCGCGTCCGCGATCAGCCCTGCCTCGGCGCCGGCGGCAACCACTGGTACGGCGCTCCAGCGCATCCCGAGATCGCCCTCGACGGTCCGGGTCACGGGATGGGGCGCGACCACTTCGCGGCCGAGGTTCGCGTCCTCGGGGTCGAGCTCGATCACCGAGTGCACGTCGGTGGTGGCGCCGCCGATGTCCACGACCGCCACGTCACCGTGCAACGCGGCGAGCACCTCGACACCCCGCAGTACGACGTCCGGCGTCGCGGCGCGGACCATCCGTGCGAAGGACGGGTCGCGCGACAGGTTCTTCCCGCCGATCACGTGCGCCAGGAACATCTCCCGGATCGCGGCCCGGGCACTGTCCGGCGCGAACACGCCGATCTCCGGTACGACGTTTTCCGCCAGCACATGCGGTACGTCCGCCGCGGTCAGTGTTTCCGTGATTTCCGTCTGCGCAGCGATGTTGCCCGCGACAACGACCGGTTTCCGCCACTTGTACTTCGCCAGCGTCTCGGCGGCCTTGAGCAGTACGGCCGAGTTGCCGCCGTCGGTGCCGCCGAGCAGCAGGACGACGTCCGGGCGGTCCTTGCGCAGCTCCTTCTGGCTCGTCGCGTTCAGCCCGCCGCTGACGACCGCCACGACGCGCCCGCCGCTGGACAACGCGACCCGCTTCCCCGCCTCCGCGGTCACGAGCTCCTCGTTGCCCACGACACCGATCCGCAGGCCGCCGCCCGCACTCGAACAGGCCATGACCTCGGCGTTCCGCATGCCGCGGTCAGCAGCTTCGAGTACGGCGCGACACGCCTGCCAGCCGTCCAGGACGTCGGTGTCGATCGTCGTACGGTGCTCGGCCCGGGCGACGAGCTCGCCCGAGCCGGAATCCACCGCAACCGCCTTCGTGAAGGTCGACCCGAAGTCGACCGCCACTACAAGGGTCACGCCATTGCGCGATCGAGGTCGAGCAGGAGGTCGTCGATCGTCTCGATGCCGACGCTCAGCCGGATCAGGTCCGCCGGGACCTCCAGCGGGGTGCCGGCGACCGAGGCGTGCGTCATCTTGCCGGGGTGCTCGATGAGGGACTCGACACCGCCGAGGGACTCCCCGAGCGTGAAGACCTCGGCCTTGTTGCAGATGTCGAGGGCCTGCGCCTCGCCGCCGGTGACGCGGAAGCTGACGATCCCACCGAACCGCTTCATCTGCTTGGCGGCGGTCTCGTGACCCGGGTGCCCGTCGACGCCCGGGTACAGCACCTGGCTGACGGACTGGTGCCGCTGCAGGAAGTCGACGACCTTCTCCGCGTTGTCGCTGTGCCGGTCCATCCGGACGCCGAGCGTCTTGATGCCGCGCAGCACCAGCCACGAGTCGAACGGCCCCGCGACGGCGCCGATCGCGTTCTGGTGGAAGGCGATCTTCTCCGCCAGCTCGGCGTCCCGCACGATCAGCGCGCCGCCGACCACGTCGGAGTGCCCGCCCATGTACTTCGTCGTCGAGTGCACGACCACGTCCGCGCCGAGCTCCAGCGGCTGCTGCAGGTACGGCGAGGCGAACGTGTTGTCGACCACCAGCAGGGCGCCGGCGTCGTGCGCGATCTGGGCGACGATGGCGATGTCCGCGACGTTCAGCAGCGGGTTGGTCGGGGTCTCCAGCCAGACGACCTTCGTCTTCCCCGGCTGGATCGCGGCCCGGATCGCCTCCGGGTGCGTGACCGCGGCCGGCGTCATGTCCACACCCCAGGTGCCGAGAACGCGGGCGAACAGGCGGAACGTGCCGCCGTACGCGTCGTCAGGGAACACCACGTGGTCACCCGGCACGCACAGCGAGCGGATCAGGGTGTCCTCGGCGGCCAGACCGCTGGCGAAGGCGAAACCGCGGGTGCCGGCCTCGATCGCGGCCAGACACTCCTCCAGCGCCGTCCGGGTCGGGTTCGCCGAGCGGGAGTACTCGTACCCGTTGCGCAGTCCGCCGACGCCGTCCTGCTTGTAGGTGCTGGTCGCGTAGATCGGCGGCACGACCGAACCGGTCGTCGGGTCAGGCTCGTTCCCGGCGTGGATCGCGAGCGTTTCGAAGCCGTAGTGGTGTTCCGTGTTCACCGGACCAGCGTACGGCCTGGTCTGCTCGCGTCCCGCACGACGTCCGGGCCTGAGACGATCCGGAGGATCCGAGTTGTCCACACGCGCGTCGTACTGGCTGGCGAATGACCCATTGCGCCGCCTACGGTTGCGCACAGGGGGTTATATCGGGTCATTAAGGGTTGCGGTCATGGAACCGGGCAAGGAAGGACGACGGGGCCGGATGAAGACGCAGGACAGGCCGCTCGACCAGGACGACCTGGCGATGGCGGATCTCGCCGAGATTCCGGACTGGACCGTGATCGCGGGACCAGACGGCGACGAGGCCGGGCCGGAGGTTGTGAGCGCCCTGGTGCACCGGGTGATGGGTCAGACCTCGTGGCAGCCGTGGCCGCTGCAGGCCGGCGAGGTGATCGGCCCCGACATGGTCTCGTGGGGGTTCACCACGCGCCGCGGCACCACGATGATCGTGTTCGACGGCCTGGCGTTCCCGGACTGCCCGGACAGCGGCTGGTCGGCGTACGAGATCGGTCCGGACGACGTCGCCGCCGCCGAATCCGGGCTGGACGCGCACTGGCCGGACCACCTCGCGCTCGCGACCAGGCACTGGGGACAGCCCGACTACGTCGGTGACGAGGGCAGTCCGACGTTCGCCGACGAGTGGGAGCCCGGCGCCGGGACCGGCCGCCGGCACCTGGCCGTCTGGCTGCGTCCGGGCGCCCAGATCCACCTGTACAGCACCAAGCCCAGCAAGGACCCGCTGACGACGTCGGTCGGGGTCAACTACGCCGTGTACATCGACTAGGAGACCCGATGAGTGAGCCCTCTCAGGAACCGCGCGGGATCCGCGCACGGGCCTCCCGGTGGAATGCCGCATGGCGCGGCCGGAAGACGCTGAAGGCGGCGTACTCGCAGGCCGCCCGTGACGTGAAGCGCATGGACCCAGCGGTCCGTGAGCGGATCGGTCGCTCGAACATGACCCGCTCCGATCTGCAGCAGATCGCGAGTCTGCACGTCGACGCCCAGTTCCGCCCGGACCGCTACGCGGGCGTATCGCAGCATCTGGGCCAGGAGGTGCAGGGTCGCCTGGCGGAGTCCGGGCCTGCGCCGAGTAGCGGCTGGGTCGCTCGGAAGAACCCGTTGTCGCGGTGGAACAAAAACCAGCGGCAAGGGACGAAGGCGCTCAAGTCCGCGTTCAAGCAGGCGGCGCGGGACGTGAAACGCACGGATCCGGCGGTGCAGGTCGCGATCGGCCGATCGACGCTGAACAGCTCGGACCTCGCGGCGCTGGCGTCGAGCCGGATGGATCAGGTGTTCCGGCCGGAGGGCCGGTTCCAGGGAGTGCCGGGGCAGCAGAACGGCGCTGGGCGGCAGGGACAGGGCATCCAGTCCCCGGACGCGGTCCGGCAGGCGCCGCAGCAGTCCGAGCAGATGAGCCAGCGGATCGCGGCGCTGCAGCAGGCGATCCTGGAGGCTCAGCAGCAGACGCTGACGCTGATGGAGGAGAACAACCGCCTCCAGGCGGAGATGCGTTCGCTGCTCGAGGCGCGCGTCCAGCAGATCCAGCAGGAGAACGCCGCGGACCCGGCCCTGGAGCCCGGTCAGCAACGAGAAGGCGCCAACCAGCTGGAGGCAGGCGACCAGCAACCGGACGAACGCCGCACCGAAGGCGAAGCCGAGCTCGGCGAAGCCCGCACAGACGGCGAAGCCCAGACCGGCGAGCCCCGCGCCACGGGCGAGGCGGAGGTTGGCGAGCCCCGCGCTGAGGGCGAGGCCGAGGTTGGCGAGCCCCGCGCTGAGGGTGAAGCCGAGGTTGGTGAGGGTGAGCCTCGCGCTGTGGGTGAGCAGTCCGAGACCGGTGAACGTCCGGCGGGCGAGGCCCAGGTCGGGGAAGACAACGGACCGCAGGTCGGTGAGGGCGGAGAACCACAGACGCCTCAGGCCGGCCCGGAGGTCGAAGGTGCGGAGGGGCAGAACCCCTCCGAGGACTGGACCGTGTCGTCCGAAACCCAGGGCGAGTCCGTCCGGACCGACGAGGCACGAGGGGCCCAGCAGCCCACCGGCGAGGTGGAGGCGCCTGCAGCCGACACCCCAGAGCCAACAGCCGACCCTCAGCAAGCAACCACCGACCCCCAGCAGCCCGGGCCCAACGCCCAGCAGCCTGGTGTCGACGGCCAGCAGCCTGGTGTCAACGGGCAGCAGCCTGGTGTCAGTGGGCAGCAGCCTGGTGTCAGTGGGCAGCAGCCTGGGGCTGATCTTCGGCAGGCTGTCGCCAATGCGCAGCGGCAGGAAGGGCCGGCGTCGGGGCAGCAGACGTCGGCGGAAGCTGACGCCGCGCTCGCGCGGAAGCTGACGTTCGACGGCCATCCGCCGCTCAACAGCGTGTCGTCTCAGCAGACCGGAGAGGCCGTCAGGGCCGGCGGCGGTGACGACGCCAACAGGCGGCAGCAACGTAACGGCCAGGCGCCGACGACCCGGAAGGGCGGCCCCGGCGGGCGAGGAGAGGGTGGCTGACCCGACTACCTGAGGTACGCCGCCGCCCACCGCGGCGGCGTACGTCAGAAGTCGACGAGTTCCAGCAACGCCTCGACGGGACCGCCCTCAGCGAGATCCTCGGCGGTCCGGACCAGTTTCTTGATCGGGAGCATGTACGTGCCGGTCTTGGACGGGAAGACGGACGTCTGCCAGGTCGTGGTGCCGACGGTCACCGTGACCCGTACCGATCCGAAGCCCCTGCGGCGGCCCTCGGTCAGGTCCGTGATCTCGTCGCTGATGTCCTCCGGCACCGTGACGAAGTACCAACTGCCCTCACCCGGGTACGGCCACAGCGGCGCCGTGAACCGGTACCCGGTCACTCGCTCACCGGAGTCCCACGGCGAGCAAGAACCGCGGTAGCAGCGTCCAGCAGCACCGCGCGGATCTCCGCGTCGCTGACCGAGAGATCGAGCCCGGCGGACATCGCCGCCCCGACCGTCTCCACCGCGGCCGCCGCGCGCAGCCGATCGGCGGCCGTCGGATCCGGCCCGGCCAGCCACAACTGGAAGCGCCGGCTCCGACCGATCAACTCGTCGAGGTCGTCCCCGAAGGCGGCGAGTACGGCGGCGATGTCGCGGAGCAGCGTCGGACCGGTCGCCCGGTGCGCGATGACCACGTCGACGTACGCGCCGAGCGCCTGCTGCTCGTTCTCCGAGGACCACTCCATCGTCTCGGTCAGCCGCAGTACCTCGAAGAGTTCGTCCAGGAAGGTGCCGACGATCGCGCGGAGCAGCTCCTGCTTCGACGAGTAGTGGTAGTACAGCGACGCCTTGGTGATCCCGACCTGCTCGGCGATCTCGCGCAGGCTGGTCTTGTCGTAGCCCTGGCTCGAGAACAGATCGACCGCGGCGCGATGGATCTCCGCCTTGGTGTCCCGGGAACTGGTCGCGTGCTGCACGTCACCACCCTCTCACCTTCACCCGCCTACCGGGCGGCAGGTAGTCTACCTACCGACCGGCAGGTAGACAGTGTGTCTCAACCCTCAGGAGGAGGTCTCGGGGTGTTCACCAAACTCGGACGCTTCGTCGTCCACAACCCGTGGAAGGTGATCGCCGCCTGGGTGGTCGCGGCGGTGGCCGTGATCGCGTTCGCGCCGACGCTCGCAGACGTCACCACCAAGGACCAGGCGGCGCTGCTGCCCGACAAGTACGAATCGGTGCAGGCGCAGAAACTGGCCGCCGACGCGTTCGGGCAGACCAACGACGCGACCGCCAGCATCGTCGTCAAGCGGAACGCGGGCGGCGAACTGACCGCGGCCGACCAGGCCCAGGTCACCGAAGTGGCAACCAAGATCACCGCGGCGAGGATCGACCGGGTCACCGCCGCGATCACCGGCCCGCAGGCGGTCTCGCCGAACAAGCAGGTCCAGATCATCAGCGTCGGCCTCAAGGGCGCGCCGGACGAGCAGGCTGTACTGGACGCCGTACAGAAGATCCGGGACGTCACCGGCTCCACGCTCACCGGCGCCGATCTCGAGTACGGCGTGACCGGCGACGCGGCGCTGATGCTCGACAACCAGGACGCGTTCGACAACGCGTTCATCGTGGTCGGAATCGCGACCGTCGTGCTGATCATCGGCCTGCTGCTGGTGATCTACCGCAGCCCGGTCGCCGCGTTCCTGCCGATCCTGACCGTCGGTCTGGTGTCGGCGATCGCGCCCGGCCTGATCGCGCTGGTCGCGAAGGCGACCGATCTGCAGGTCACGCAGGACCTGCAGACGATCCTGACCGTCGTGCTGTACGGCGTCGGCACCGACTACATCCTGTTCCTGCTGTTCCGGTTCCGCGAGCGACTCCGCGCGGGCGAGCAGCCGAAGGAAGCGCTGGTGCACGCGGTCGCCCGGGTCGCCGAGGTGATCGTGTCGGCGGCGGGCGCGATCGTCGTCGCTTTCAGCGCCCTGCTGCTCGCGGTGTTCGGCGGGTTCAAGAGCCTCGGCCCGGGTCTCGCGATCGCGGTCGCGGTGATGGCGTTCGCGGCGATCACCCTGGTCCCGGCGGTCGTCTCGCTGCTCGGCCCGAAGGTGTTCTGGCCGTCGAAGTCGTGGCAGAAGACGCCGAAGGGCGCGATGTTCAAGCGGTTCGGCGCGTTCACCGCGAGGCGTCCGGCAGTGGTCGCGGCGATCTCCGGCGGCGTGATGGTCGTGCTCGCACTCGGCTCGCTCGGGATGAAGGTCGACTACGACGCGTTCAGCCAGCTGCCGGACGGCACCGAGTCGTCCCGCGCGATCAAGGACCTGCAGGCGGGCTTCCCGGCCGGCGCGCTGAACCCGACCACGGTCTACGTCAAGAGCACCGACGGTACGCCGCTGGATCCGGCCGCGCTCACGACGTACGCCGGGAAGCTGGCGAAGGTCGACGGTGTCGGCGGAGTGCTTCCGGCCGGCGCGGACGGCAGCATGGCGCTGCTGAACAAGGACAAGACCGTTGCCCAGCTCAACGTCGTACTCAAGGATGCGCCGTACGCGAACGCGTCGCTGGATCTCGTCGACGGGAAGCTCCGGGAGGCCGCGCACGCCGAGGCGCCGGCCGGGACGACCACGCTGCTCGGCGGCGTGACCGCCAGCTACACCGACATCCGGGATGCCAACAGCCGGGACCTCTCGGTGATCTTCCCGGTCGCCGGCGGGCTGATCGCGCTCATCCTCGCGCTGTTGCTGCGGTCGCTGATCGCGCCGCTGGTGCTGATGTTCGCGGTGGTGCTGAGCTTCTTCAGCTCGATCGGCGCGACGGTGTTCGTGTTCCAGGGCGCCGCCGGCCACGCGGGTGTGACGTTCTCGCTGCCGATCATGCTGTACCTGTTCGTCGTTGCCATCGGCACCGACTACAACATCCTGATGATCGCCCGGTTGCGCGAGGAGGCCGAACGCGGGACGGATCCACGGACCGCGGCCGACCGCGCGATCGAGCACGGCGGCCCGTCGGTGGCGGCGGCCGGGCTGATCCTGGCCGGCACGTTCTCGTCACTGATGCTGGCCGGTATGGCGCTGCTCACCGAGATGGGGTTCTCGGTCGCGGCCGGCATCGTGATCTCGGCGTTCGTGATGTCGAGCTTCCTCGTGCCGAGCGTGATCGCCCTGCTCGGTCCCCGCGCCTGGTGGCCGCGCCGGATGAAGGTCAGCTCAGCTGCCCCCGAGGAGCGTGAGCTCCAACCGGTCGGCTGACAAGAACCCGCAGGCTGAGGGGTCCTGCGAGAAAGAACGGGTCCCGGACCGCTACTGGTCCGGGACCCGTCTTTCAGTTGCGCTTCAGGCGGACGGTGAAGATCGGCAGCAGGACGTGAACCAGTGGGCCGATCGAGAGGGCGTACACCACGGTGCCGACGCCGATGACACCGCCGAGAAGGAAGCCGACCGCGAGGACGGTCAGCTCGAGCGTGGTACGAACCAGGCGGACGCTCAGACCGGTACGGCGTACCAGGCCGGTCATCAGGCCGTCGCGGGGACCGGGGCCGAACTGGGCGCCGATGTAGAGGGCGCCGGCCAGCGCGTTGAGGACGACACCGGACAGCATGAACACGATCCGCAGCCAGAGCGCATCCGGGCGGTCGACGGTGGCCAGCGTCAGGTCGGTGACCAGGCCGATCACGATCGCGTTGCTGATCGTGCCGAGACCGGGCCACTGGCGCAACGGTATCCAGGCGAGCAGTACGACGAAGCTCATCGCGATCACCACGGTCCCGAAGCTGAGCGGGATGTGCTTGGTGATGCCGGAGTGGAACACGTCCCAAGGGTCGAGGCCGAGGTTGCCCTGGATCATCAGGCCCATCGAGGCGCCGTACAGCGTCAGGCCGACGTACAGCTGCACCAGGCGGCGCGGGAGGTGGCCTGCCTTCAGCTGCTGGATCGGGTTGAGGGGCGCGAGCTGACGCGGCGGGGCATCGGAGGTGGCGGTCACGAGATCCAGTGTCAGGGGTAAGTGGCCTGGCATTCGATAGCCAGTTGCGCGATAGTGGACTGCATGCGAGCGCGTTATCTTCCTGCCAGCACGTTAAGCGGCCTGCTCGGCGAGTGGGCCGACGGGACCGGTCCGGCGTACCGCGTCCTGGCCGAGCGGCTCCGGCTGCTGATCGCGGACGGGCGGATCATGCCCGGTTCCCGGCTGCCGAGCGAGCGCGAGCTGACCGAGGCCCTGGGCGTCAGCCGTACGACGGTGGCCTCCGCGTATCGCTCGTTGCGTGACAGCGGTTACCTGACGAGCCGGCGTGGTTCGGGGAGCGTCACCGCGCTGCCGTCGAAGATCGAGCCGGAACTCGGGCGGCACCACGCGCCCGGGATCGACACCGACGGGCTCTACGACTTCACCTGCGCGGCGCCGGCCGCGGTGCCGGGAATCAGTACTGCGGTGGCGTCGGCGGCCGGCGAGCTGCCGACACACCTCCTCACGCCCGGGTACCACCCACAGGGCCTGCCGGTCCTGCGTTCCGAGATCGCGGCGGCGTACTGCGAACGCGGGTTGCCGACGTCGGCGGATCAGATCATCGTCACCGCCGGGGCGCTCGCCGCGACGTCGATCGCGGTACGGGCGATCACGCAGATCGGCGACCGCGTCCTCACCGAGAGCCCGACGCATCCGAACTCGGTGGACGCGATCCGGCGCAGCGGCGGCCGTGTGGTCGCCGTACCGATGTCGCCCGGCGGCTGGGACCTGCCTTTGCTGGAGGCAACGATTCGGCAGACGGCGCCGCGGGCGGCGTGGATGGTGGTGGACTTCCAGAATCCGACCGGTTTCCTGATGTCCGCGGCGGATCGGCAGCGGCTGGCGCGGGCGTTCGCGCGGGCGCGGACGACGGCGATCGTGGACGAGACGCTGTTCGAGCTGTCGCTGGACGGGCAGGAGATGCCGCCGCCGTTCGCGTCATACGACCCGGACGGGGTGATCACGGTCGGATCGGTGAGCAAGTCGTTCTGGGGCGGCTTGCGGATCGGGTGGATGCGAGTGCCGGAGGCGATGGTCGCGCGCGTGCTGGACGCGCGGGCGTCGATGGATCTCGGTGCGCCGGTGCTGGAGCAGTTGGTCGTCGCGGACCTGCTGCGGCGCCGCTCCACCTTGCTGCCGGAGCGCCGGGCGTCGCTGGCGCAGCGGCGAGACGCACTGGCCGAAGCGGTGTCCGCCGAGCTCCCGTCGTGGAAGTTCCGGCTGCCGTCGGGTGGGCTGTCGCTCTGGTGCGAGCTTCCCGAACCGGTCGGCTCCAGCCTGGTCGGCGTCGCTCAGCGCAACGGCGCCCTCCTGGTCGCCGGCTCCCGCTTCTCCCCCGACGGCGGCCTCGAGTCCTTCATCCGCCTCCCGTTCACCCTCGACGTGGACTCACTACGCGAGGGCACCACCCGCCTAGCCACGTCCTACGCCTCCCTAACCACCGGCGCCACCCCCACCCACCGCCCCGGCACGATGATCGCGTAGGCCGGACGCCCAGGCCATCACAATTGGTCCCTTCGGCCGCGCGCCCGCCTGGGGCCGCCCGGGGCGCGCGATTGTGATGGCGTGGCGGTTCGCACGTCATCGTGCCGTAAGGGGTGTGGGGAAGGTTCGGCTGGACGGGGGCGTTGGGAAACTATGAGAGTCAGACTGCGAGAGGCGTGAGAATGTCGTTCTTCACCCGCAACACCGCCATGGTCGAGCCGGCGGCCGCGCTCCCCGGCCGGCCCACCGCCGGCTTCGCCGTACCGGACGAGAACATCGTCCTGCACACGCCGCAGACCGCTGCCGCACCTGAGGGCTTCGAGGAGGTCTGGTTCGGCACCGGATGCTTCTGGGGCACCGAGGAGATCTTCTGGCAGCAGCCGGGCGTGTACACCACGGCCGTCGGGTACGCGGGCGGTTACAGCCCGAACCCGTCGTACGAGGAGGTCTGCACCGGCCGCACCGGTCACACGGAGGCCGTCCGGGTCGTGTACGACCCGACCAAGACCACCTTCACCGACCTGCTGAAGGTCTTCTGGGAGACCCACGACCCGACCCAGGGCATGCGCCAGGGCAACGACCTCGGTTCGCAGTACCGCTCGGCGATCTACTACACCAACGACGCCCAGCGCGCCGAGGCCGAACGCACCCGCGACCTCTACGCCCCCGTCATCAAGCCCCTCGGCTACGACGACATCACCACCGAAATAGCCCCCGCCACCACGTTCTACTACGCCGAGGGCTACCACCAGCAGTACCTTCACAAGAACCCCAACGGGTATCGGTGCCACAGCAACACCGGGGCTAAGTTCCCCAGCTGACAGGTTCAGCGCGATGCCCCTGGGCTCTTTGAGTTCAGGGGCATCAGGCATATACAGCACTCCGGCGCGCAACCACCAGGACGACGGCTCCGGGCAGGGTTGCGGCCAGCGCGAGTACGCCGTACACCACCGCGACGGTGAGGCCCAGCGGCGCGCCCAGTCCGATCGAACTGAACGCCCATGCGGCCGCGCCCTCGCGCGGGCCCCAGCCTGCGATGTTCGTCGGCACCGCCGAGGCCGTCAGCACGACCAGTGCCAGAGGCAGCAGCCGAGCCAACGACACGTCCGCTCCGGTCGCTCGCACTGCGATCAGGAATACGGCGGCGTGGCCGAGCGCAGCGACGGTAGAGGCGAGCACAATGCCAGGCCAGGCCCGCGGCGCGAGGACCGCATCGCGGAGATCGCTGGTGAAGGCGCGTCCGATCCGCGAGGTGAGGCGACGTCGGATGAGTACGGCGATCAGCGCCACAGCGGCGATGACCGTCACGGCGACCGAAGGAACAAGGGAGCCCGCGGGCCAGGGCAGCAGGACCAGCACGCCCGCCGTCAGCACGATCTGTACCGCAAATCCCGACGCCCGCTCCCACGCGACGGCCCGCAGACTCCGGCCCAGGTCGCCGACCTCGTGCCCGTGGCGCACGGCGCGGTGTACGTCGCCCATGATCCCGCCGGGCAGCGTGGCGTTGAGAAACTGGGACCGGTAGTACGCAGCCACCGCGGTTCTCAGCGGCACCTCGACGCCGAGCCCGCCGGCGACGAGCCTCCACCGCCAGGCGCAGCACAACGTGGTCAACGACGTGATCGCGAAGGCCGCGGCGAGCGACCAACCGGTCGTCAGCCGGAGCCCGTCCACCAAGGGGCCCGTGCCCACCCGCCACACGAGAACGGCGAGGATCGCGGCGCCGCCCGCCACGCGGGCCCAGGTCCAGATGCTTCGGCTGATGGCGATTCCGATCTCGTAGTTGGAACCGGGTGAACCGGTGCGACGCTGTTCTCGTATGACCGTCGTACCCGCAGATACGGAGGCATTGTGCGTCTGGTTCAAGGTCGAGTGCGCAGCATCCTGACCGGCCCGCTCGCCGGCTTCGCTTGTCTGCTCGTGCTCCTGGGCGTACTCGCAGCAGTCACCGGCCTCGATGTCGCCGGCTGGGCGACCGGCGTCGCCTCCGGAGCCGGCCTTGCCGCGCTGACCGCCCGCTCCATGGCGCATCACCGTCGTGACGGGTTGGGGCCCGCGGACAGAGTGACACTGGCTCGCGCGGTCCTCGCTTGCGGCGTCGCGGCCCTCACGGCGGACTCGTTCGACGGCGAGACGCCGGTGGCGATTTTCGTGGCGCTCTCGACGATCGCGCTGATCCTCGACGGGGTGGACGGCCGGATCGCTCGGCGTACCGGCACCGTTTCGGCGTTCGGGGCGCGCTTCGACATGGAAGTCGACTCGTTCCTCGTTGTGGTCCTGAGCGTGTACGTCGCACAGACGATGGGCTTGTGGGTGATGGCATTCGGTGCCGCCCGCTACGTGTTCGTCGCTGCCGGCTGGGCGCTGCCGTGGCTGCGCGGCTCGCTCCCGCCCCGCTACTGGGCCAAGGTCGTCGCCGCGATCGTGGGCATCGTGCTGACCCTCGCGGCTGCCCGCATCCTGCCCGATGCCGTGACCACAGTGGTGCTGCTGATCGCGCTGGGACTGCTGGCCGAGTCGTTCGGCCGGCACACCTGGGGGCTCTGGCGCCTGGCCGGACGCCCGCCGAGCACTCGTGCCACCGTGACGTCGGTGCTGGCGGTGCTCCTGGTCTGGGCTGCGCTCCTCGTGCCGGACCACACCGACGACCTGTCACCGGCCGCCTTCCTCCGGATCCCGCTCGAGGGCCTGGTGTTCGTCGTCCTCGTCTGCGTACTGCCGTCGAGACTCGCGCGGATCCTCGCGCTGATCGGCGGTTTCCTCGTCGGGGTGCTGATGATCACGCGGCTGCTCGACAGAGGCTTCTACTTCGCCTTCGACCGCGTCTTCCACCCCGTCTACGACGCGGCGTACGCCGGCTCCGCGCTGAGCCTGCTCGGCGACTCGATCGGCCGCGTCGGCGCCCTCGCAGTCTTCATCGGAGCCGGAGTCCTCTGCGTTGCCCTGCTCGCCCTACTGCCGCTGTCGGCAGTGCGGGTGACAAGGCTCGTGGCGAGACACCGGCGGCCGACGATCCGGATCGTTGCCGTCCTGGCCGCGATCTCGATCGTGCCCACCCTGACCGGCGCCTGGCCTGTACGACAGCTCGCCTCGGCCTCCGCCGCTCGGCTCACCACGCAGGTCCGTGACGACCTCCGCGACCAGCGGGAGTTCGTACGAGCGCTCGAGCAGGATCCGTTCCGCGACACCCCGGACACCGACTTTCTGACCGGCCTGAGAGGGAAGGACGTGCTCCTGGTCTTCGTCGAGAGCTACGGACGTACGGCGCTCGACTCTCCTGTAGTCGGGTCGGCGCTCGAGGCCGGGGACCGGCGGCTGCAGCAGGCAGGCTTCTCCTCGCGCAGCGGCTTCCTCACCTCGCCGACCTTCGGCGGCCTCAGTTGGCTGGCGCACTCCACCCTGCAGTCCGGGTTGTGGGTGAACAACCAGCAGCGGTACGACCACCTCGTCACCCTCGACCGGCTCACTCTCACCGACGCGTTCGGCCGCGCCGGCTGGCGGACAATCGCCGACGTACCGTCCAACGACAAGGACTGGTCGGTGGCGAAGTCGTACTACCACTACGACATGGTCTACGACCGCCGCAACGTGGGGTACGCCGGGCCGTCGTTCAGCTATGCCTCGATGCCTGACCAATACACCCTGGCCGCGCTCCAGCGGCTGGAGTTGGGGAAACAGAACCGCGCTCCTGTCATGGCCGAGGTCGACCTGGTTTCCAGCCATACGCCCTGGGCACCGCTCCCCCGCCTCGTCGACTGGAGCCGGGTGGGCGACGGCTCGGTCTTCGACCCGATGCCGGCCGAGGGCGACTCACCGGAAGACGTATGGCGGCAGCCGGACCATGTGAAGGCCGCCTACGCACAGTCCATCGCCTACTCGCTCGACGCGCTGACCTCGTTCGTACAGCAGCTCGACGACCGCAACCTGGTGCTCGTCGTCCTCGGCGACCATCAGCCGGCCAGCATCGTCTCGGGCAATGGGGCGAGCCACGACGTGCCGGTGAGTATCATCGCCGCCGACCCAGCCGTGACGGACCGCGCAGCGGACTGGGGCTGGCGGGACGGGCTGCGGCCGGACGGCAGCGCACCGGTCTGGCCGATGGACACCTTCCGAGACCGTTTCCTCACCGCCTACGGCCGCTAGGTAAAGGGTTTGCGCGGGCAACTCGAGCGCGGACACGCTAAGACGATGCTGAATGCCGCTTCGCTGACGGAGCCCGCCGCCAGGCAAATCGTGGGAGCAGGGCCATCGGACGACCTGCGGGTCACGTTCTTGCGCCCGGAGAACCACACTTGGCGCATCGCGACACCGGAAGCGGTGCGATACCTCAAAGCACATACCAAGCCCTGGTACGGCGACGACCCCGAAGCAGCAGGTCGCGTAGTCCAACACGAGGCCATGGCTCATCGGCTGCTCGCTGAAGCCGGACTGCCGACGCCGATTGTCGTGAAAGCTTCGTCAACCCGCGACAACCCGCTGAACTGGCCCTATTTGCTCACGGCTGAGCTCGCTGGCACGTCCCTTGTCGACCTCCTCCCGACGTTGAGTCGCCCCGAGGCCGACGACGCTCTGCGGCAGGTCGGGCAGCACTTGGCCAGCATGCATGCTCTCCGCTATGAACATGCCGGCTACCTCGTCGATGGTCCACCGGCCCAAGCGCCGACGGACGGATTCCAGCATCCGAGCTGGCGCTTCGAGCGCTTCCTCACTACCGCGATGCGCACCTGGGCGGACGACAGCACCGAAGTCGACCCGAAGGTCATGGACCGCTTGGCCAACCTAGTTGCCGACTCCGTCGAGGACGCCCGCTCTTCATTCGACCCACCCCGATTCATCCACGGGGACTGCCATGCCAATGGGTTCTTCCTCGACCGAGTGACGTCAGGTTGGACTGTCACTGGAGTCCTGGACCTAGAAGTCTCCTCCGCCGGCTGCCCGCTGTTCGACTTCACAAAGCTCTTCATCGAGCTGACGGGCCATCTCACCGGCACTGGCTGCCGCTGGTGGGAACCGTTGTACGACGGCTACGGCCGCGAGCCTGATCTCAATGTCGCGCGCCTACTCCTGGCCGGCAGCAGCCACATCAACTACACCTGCCTCGGCGACCACGCCTGGCCAGGCGACCGGCAGACCATCCTCAACCACATCGTGACTGCCACGAGGTGGGAGACCTTGTTCAACCCGACGCCGAAGGATCCGCAGTCTGAGACCGCTTTCGTTTTGCAAGAAGTGGCAAAGGATGGTGGTTCGGTCGGGAGGGGGCGCTATCGTCTGCGGTCCGGGGTTCAGGATTGTGGAGGAATGGGGCGGATGAGCGTGCGGCGACTCGGGTTGGTTCTGGGTGGGGTTGCAGTGTTGGTGGCGAGCGGGTTGCCAGGGCCGGCGCAGGCTGCTGTGGCCGAGTCGGTGCCGTGCATCAATCGGACTGTTTGGACTGACAGTGCGAACGCCGTGCAGGAGGCTGACATCCTCGCTGCGAAGCCGCCGCGAGTCTGGAATCGCTATCAGCTTGCGGACTTCGTGCCGGTCCGGGCGATGACCACCTGGTACATGTCGACGACGCGTCAGGGTGAGCAGTACTCCTATGGGCTGCTGCTGCAGGGCGGGAACCTGTACCGGCACTCGACCATCACCCCGCCGGGTAGCCGGGCACGGGTGACCGCGACCAAACTCGGCGGCGGGTGGACGAGCTTCAAGACGATCGCCACGTCGAACTACGCCGACCCGCTGGGTCGTAAGCACTCGTTGCTGTACGGCCTGAACACCAACGGGAACCTCTACCGGTACGTGGCGAACGGCACCGGCTACAAGGCGTACGGCTCGTTCGGTGGGTTCAAGAGCTTCAAGACGATGGCGATGATCAGCCAGCAGCCGACGTACGACACGCTCCTGATGACGACCACCGCCGGGGCGCTCTACACGATCCACATCCCGACCACCGCGACGGCGAAGCCGGTCGTCAAGCTGATCCGCAAGTCCGGCTGGTCCTCCTTCGAGTCGCTCCTGATCGAGCACTGCGGCAACAACTACGGCACCATCGTCGTGGGCATCGACCACAACACCGACTCCGGCTACCAGTACGCCTTCAGCAGGGCCAAGGGCACGGCGACCGCAATCACGTCGTACGGCAAGATCCCGGTCGTCTTCAACGGCGCAGCCCACGCCTCCCGCACCAACGCCTGGCTGGACGGCGAATAGCCCGAAAGGTGCTCGTCAGTGGTGGCGGCGGGCTAGGTGGATTGCGATCTGGGCGTCGATTTCGACGGTTTCGGGGAGGGCCTGGAGGGTTCGGCGGAAGACTTCGTCTCGGTCGGCGGGTGGGAGCATCACGTACGCCGAGACTGTCGAGAGTTGTCCGATGTAGTCGGCGGCGCTCACCGTCAGGCGCCGTTCGATCACCGCCTGGCGGACGTCGGTGAACCACTCGGACTGCTGGAGTTCCGTGCCGGGCCATTGCATCGGACGGTCCTCGGGGGTGCCGTCGGGTGACGGGACGCCGTCGTCGTCGAGGTACGGCGCACGTGCCGCGCGCGCGGCCTCCTTGAGGGCCGGGTCGGCCAGCTGGATCGGTACGCCGAACGAGGCGAACACGCCGCCCGGTCGGACGAGTTCGGCCATGCGCTCCCACCGGCCTTCAGGGTTCGTCCAGTGGAGCGCGGCAGCCGAATACACCAGCTCGTACGACGTATCCAGCGGCAGGTCCTCGAATGCGGATTGCACGGTGGTGACGTTCGCCGACTGGTGTTTGCGCAGCTCCGCGAGCATGGCCGCGTCCGGTTCTGTCGCCGTGACCGCGATCCCGCCCTGCGCGAACAGGCGCGTTGCCTTGCCTGTCCCGGCGCCGATCTCGAGGGCAGTCCGGATCGGCGCACCGGCGTACGCCGTCACCAGTTCGAGGAGTTCCACGGGATACCCCGGCCGGAACCGCTCGTAGGCCTCAGCCACCGTCCCGAAGCTCAACGCACGCGCAACCATGCCAGCATCCTGACACCTTCCGCACCCTTACTGCTCGGCATTTTCGGGTACGGCGAGTAGCCGGTCAGCGGGTGCCGGCCCAGATGGTTCGGTCGGTGAACGCTCCTCGCTCGCCGGCCTTGGCGGCTCGGGTTGTTTCCAGGGCCTCCGTGGTCGTTCCCAGGTCGGCTGCGAGGGCGTAGACGACCTCGAGGATGTCGGCCAGTTCCTCGACGGCGGTCGCGTCGTCGGCCTGGAGGAACTCGTCGACCTCCTCCAAGAGTTTGTCGCGCAGCCGCCGACGGAACTCGGCCGGATCGGCCTGGTACGTCACCGGCTCGGCGCCGCTCGCACGGATGATCTCCGGAATCCGGTCCCTCACCAGCTTGCCGTCAGCACTCACAGTTCCTCCAACAACCCGACAGACCGACCGCCGAAGCCTAGTTCAGACCGTCCGGGAAGCCGGTCCAGCGGAGGCTTCAGTACTTCCAGGCTCCTAGTTGGTGGTTGTTGGCGTCGTGGATTACTAGTTGGCCGTGGCTGGTGGGGAGGTCGAAGATCAGCCAGCCGGCGGCTTGTTCGCCTTGGTTGAGGATTACTGGGTCCAAGGATGGCTCGAAGATGGTTGAGGTGACTATCGCGTCGCCGGTGTAGGTGGTACCGCCGGCTACGGCGGTGATCTCGATCAGGTCTTGCTGGTCCACCAGGGCTCGTAGGGTCACGTAGGCGCCGAGGAACAGGCCATTTTCGGGCTGGTCGATATCGTCGCCGGTACTGAACTTCACGCGCGTGACGGTGACCTCCAGCTGGGCGGCGCCGGACTCGCCGTACACCGTCACCTTGTCGCCGAGCTTTCCGATCGACGGTGTCACCACCCACACCGTGGCGGGCTCGAAGTGCACGGTTCCGCCGAGGTCGTCGACCACTGTCTGGACGGTCTGTCGCTTGCCCGCCAAGGAGACGGCGCACGGGATCTTCCCGCCGACCTCGACGATGCGGACGAGCGCCGTACCGCAGTCGATCGAGGCGCCCGCGGCCTGCACAGGCAGCCTGGACCGGATCTCGGTGACGACCTTTCCGGTGTCGATGAGTGCCTTGCCCGGCTTGAATGCGTAGGTGTAGTCGCCGCCGCTCACCTGGCTCAAGGTCACGGTCACCGGAAGTTGGTTGCCGGCCAGATCGGCTGTGCACTGGAACGTCTTGCCCTCGGCGACCTTCACGCCCTTCGGGCAGTCGACGTTGCCGACCTGTACGTCGGGAACTCGTTCGCGCAGGTACGTCGCGACCGCCGAAGCGGTCCGATCCGAATCGACCGTTCCGCCCCCGACCGTGACCTCCGCGGAGCACCCCGCCAGCACCGAAGCCAGCACCGAAGCCAGCACCGCCGCGGCCGATAGAGACGAACGCTGTGAACTGGTGATTGCACGCACGACAGCCCCCCGCCATCACGATGGGCGGCGGCTCCCCCCGCGTCGCGGTCCGCTGTCCTCGCTCCGGACGTTACTCCTCGCCGCACCACGGCAGAAGCTGTCGTGGATGATTGGACGGTGTCGATCACCGCAAGCCATGAGTTGACTCCCGAGACGAACATCGGCCGTCCGGGGCGGGTGATTCTGCTGAACGGTACGTCGAGTTCCGGGAAGTCGAGTATCGCGGCGGAGCTGCTCAGCTCGCTGGACGGCACCTGGTTCCATCTGGGGATCGACCAGTTCCATCGGATCCGCGCCCGGCGGGAGATGTCGGACGAGGCCTTCCTGTCCGTGTTCCAGCGGACGGTGCTCGGATTCCATCGGGCCGTTGCCGGGATGGCGTCGGCCGGGAACGACGTGGTGGTGGATCACATCGTCGGTGAGAAATGGCGGCTCGCGGACTGCCTCGCGGTGTTCGGCGAGCTCCAGGTCCTGTTCGTCGGCGTTCGTTGCTCGCTGCCCGAACTCGAGCGGCGCGAACGCGAACGCGGCAACCGCACGATCGGCAGGGCGGCGGCGCAGTACCCGATCGTCCACGAGCACGGCGTGTACGACGTGGAGGTCGACTCGGAGCACAACACCCCGGCCGACTGCGCCGCGATGATCCGCGACCGCCTCGAATCCGGTCCGCCGACAGCCTTCGGCCAGCTCCGGACGACGTGACAACGGGGCGCCTCCAAGAGCCTGGAGGCGCCCCGTTCGGATCAGCCGGCTCGGTAGAGCGAGCCGCCGGCGGAGATGGCTACGGCGACGGCCTTGCCGCCGACCTTGAGCGACACGATGAAGGTCGTGCCTGACCAGTAGGTCTTGTAGGTCACGGATCCCGAGGAACGGACCGGGACGACGAACGACAGGATCGAGGCTGACTTGCCGGAGCGGGCCAGCATCAGGGTCGGGGCGGACTTGCGGACGAAGCTGCTCGGGTACTGCCAGCCCTGGATCGGGTTGGTCTGGGCCTGCTTGACCAGGATCGCGCCGGCCGGCAGAGCTTGTTTGAACGGGACCTGGAACAGGATCGTCTTCGTCGTGTCCCCTGGCGCCATCGCGACCGCGGTGGTCCGCGAGTACACACTCGCCCGCTGGTCGGCAGGCAGGTGCCACAACGTCTGGAACGCCTGCGCAGTCTTCGCCGAGGCAGTGTCCCAGGTGACCATCATGTCCGGGTCCTTCAGCACCAGGACCCGCCGTGCCCGGCTGATCCCCGCGCCCGGTACGTCGGCGAACACGTACGACTCCGCGTTCGACTTGACCGACAACGCAGTCAGCCGAGTCACCGGATTCAGGTACGTCGACATCGGCGTCGTCATCACACTGTGGGCGCTCGGACTGACGGACCACGTGCGGTACGCGCCGGCGTTGTAGGCGGCGTACCCGCCGTCGACGATGATGTCCCGGCCACGTGACGTGTACGTGATGCTGGTGTGGTCGAGATGCCCGTGGAACGCGCGCCCCGTACCGTACCTGATGCTGTACGCCGACTCGCCTGCGAAGCCTCTGGTGGGATCAGTTCCCCATCCGGTACGACCGAAGATGTAGCCGGCCGAGTAGGCCCCGACCCGCCACGGCGGCGCCGTGCCCAACGTGCCCTTCGAACCGGCGTACTCCAACGATGTGCCCGGCCACGGGTGAACCCCCCGCACCTCGGTGTCACCGATCTGGTGGAGATTGCCGAGCGAGTTCGTTGCCAGCGTCAAGAACTTGGCCAGCAACGCGCGCCGGTTGGCGATCGTCGTACCAGGGTTGACGCCACAGTTCTGCATCACTGTGATCGCGCGTCCCCAGAGCGTGTAGTTGAAGGATGCGTAGCCGGTGGACTGTTCGTTGGTCCCGCCCTGGGCGTCGATCGAGGTCGTGATACCGGCCGCGAATCGTTGCTGCGCGAGGTTCTTGTAGTCGGTCCGGCCGAGAACGCAGCCGACGCCGAACAGCGCGATGCTCTCGTCGGTGCCGTGGTTCCAGGCGCCGCTCCAGTTGTAGGTCAGGAATCTCGCGTGACTCAGCAGCGCCGCATTCACCCACGCGTACCTCGCGGGCACCGTGGTCACGTTCAACCCGGTCAGGATCGCCTGGCGCAGGCAGATCAGCACGTTGGTCCGGTGCATGGTGGACTCCCACGCGCCGATGTTCGTCTTCCACGAGTACGGGTTGTCGCGGTACCAGTCGTACGCGATCGTGTTGACCCGCGTCAGTGCGACCAGATCACCCTTGCCCGCGGCAACGATCCCTTGCCCGAGCCAGCGCAGCGAGTGGAACCACATGTACCAGCTGGCGTTCTTGTACGGGTTCGACGCCCAGTTGATGTTGCCGCGACCGGTGCCGACCTTGACGTAGGCGTACGGCCCCCACTGGAACCTGTCGCTGTACAGGTTCGCCAACGGGTTCGTCTTCTCGATCCCGCTGAACCCCGGGCACGTGTAGAACGGTGCCGCGAGCGTCTGGATCTTGTTCGTGGTCGTACCGATGTCCGTCGCCGGCGCGGCCGTCGGTGGTACGACGTTGCTCCCGCCCGGCACGAACTGGGACTCGGCTGGATCGTCCGGTGCTTCGACGATCTGGATACCGGGACCTTCTCCCGGTGCACGAGTGTCTCCTGTAGCCGTTCCTGCCCCCAGAACCAGAACAGCGATTCCCACGGCCACGACGGCCGTACCCCTGAATCGCATGAAGTTGTACCTCTCCCCCAACCGCCTCCGGACACCGGCGACGGTCTCCTGAGCAGATTTGGCCTACCGACGCGCGGTACGCCGCACCATCGGTCAGTCCACGTGGAGGCGGTCAACTCACCGAGGTTTAGTTCCCCTTACCTGCCTTGATGCGGCAACATCACGGAAAGTTGCGATTCCGGCACAGCAAAGCGCCAGGACCCCCGGAGGAGTCCTGGCGCTCGGATTTATTGGTTCAGCCCATTGTTTTCTGGCCGTCGATCGCTTCCCGGATGATGTCGGCGTGACCGGCGTGCTGGGCGGTCTCGGCCGTGATGTGCAGGAAGACGCGGCGGGCGGTCCAGAACACACCCGGCGGCTGCCAGGGCGCGGCCGGGAGCTCGTAGCTGGTCTCCAGGTCGAGGGTGCGGACGAGCTCGTCGGTGGCGGCCGCGACCTTTTCGTACTCCGCGAGTACGTCGGCCAGCGTCTCGCCCTCGACGAGACGGAACTGGTCCTGCCAGGCGGCGATGACCTCCGGGGAGTACTCCATCTCCGCCGGGCTGCTCCCGCCCTTGCCTTGAGCGAACTCGGCCCAGTGCTGCTCGGTGGCACTCACATGCTTGATCAGCCCGCCGACCGTCAGCTCACTGATGGTGCTGCGGGTCGCGGCCTGCTCGTCGGTCAGCCCCTCCGCGGTGTGCCGCAGGAAGTACCGGTGCTTGCCGAGGAACTCCAGGATGTCGGCCCGCTCACCGCTCAAGCTCTGCTCGTTTGTCGTCATGCGCCGACTCTAATCGCCGTAGCGGCCAGCTTCTGTCCTCTATACGAATCCGTCAGCACTCCTCCTCGACGGGTCTGGCGACTAGCTTGGCGTAGGGGGCGGCAACTGGGCTGAACTCCGTTGCGGACAAAGGGGACTGCTGTGGGAACGATCACGACCAGCGACGGTACGGAGATCTTCTACAAGGACTGGGGTACGGGCCAGCCGATCGTCTTCAGCCACGGATGGCCGCTGTCGGCCGACGACTGGGACAACCAGCTGCTGTTCTTCCTGTCGAAGGGGTACCGCGTCGTCGCGCACGACCGCCGCGGACACGGCCGGTCGACGCAGACCGGCGACGGACACGACATGGACCACTACGCGGACGACCTGAAGGCAGTCGTCGACCACCTCGACCTGCGCGACTGCATCCACGTCGGTCACTCGACCGGCGGCGGCGAGGTCACGCACTACCTGGCCCGGCACGGCGAGGACCGGGCCGCCAAGGCCGCGCTGCTCTGCGCGGTCCCGCCGTTGATGGTGCAGACCGACGCGAACCCGGAGGGCCTGCCGAAGGCGGTCTTCGACGACCTTCAGGCGCAGCTCGCGGCGAACCGGTCGGTCTTCTACCGCGCGCTCCCGGAAGGACCGTTCTACGGCTTCAACCGTCCGGGCGCAGAGCCCAGCGAAGCGATCATCGAGAACTGGTGGCGCCAAGGGATGATGGGCGGCGCGAAGGCGCACTACGACGGCATCGTCGCGTTCTCCCAGACCGACTTCACCGACGACCTACGGCAGATCACCATCCCGGTGCTCGTGGTGCACAGCGAGGACGACCAGATCGTGCCGTACGCCGATTCCGGCCCGAAGTCGGCCGCGCTGCTCAAGAACGGGGTCCTCAAGACCTACAAGGACCTCCCCCACGGCCTGCCCACGACCCACGCCGACGTAGTCAACGCCGATCTCCTGGAGTTCTTCCAGTCGTAGTCCCGGAACCACCGGCTTCGTCACGCAGGGGTACCGACCGCGCAGGCCGAGCGGCTGTATCCCGCGCAGCGCCCGCTCACCCTGGGTCGCCCGGGAAATCGGGCGACCTGCGGTGACGGCGGGGCTACGCTGCGCGGATGGACGACGCGTTGGAGATCCGGCCGTTGCGAGTCGAGGATCCGCCGGTGATGGCGGCGGCGTTCGACGCGATCGAGTGGAGCAAGCCGGAGAGCCAGTACCGGCGGTACCTGGGCGAGCAGGAGGCCGGGACGCGCGACGTCCTGATCGCCGCGGTCGACGGCGAGTTCGCCGGCTACGTCACGGTGCGCTGGGTGTCGCAGTACGAACCGTTCGACGGGATTCCGGAGGTCCAGGACTTCAACGTGCTGCCGAAGTTCCGGCGGCGCGGGATCGGGAGCGCGTTGATGGACGCGGCCGAGGCCCTCGTGGCGGAACGCTCCCCGGTCGTGGGGATCGGGGTCGGCCTGTACGCCGACTACGGCACCGCCCAACGGATGTACGTTCGCCGTGGATACATTCCGGATGGCCGTGGACTGCTCTACAACCTCGAGCAGGTGCCGCCGGGCGAGATGGTTCGGAATGACGACGACACCGTCCTCATGTTCACCAAGCAACTGAGGTAGCTTCGGGGATGTGCGTGCTATCCAGTACTCCGTGACCGGTGAGCCCGACGTTCTGACCCTCGTGGACAGGGCGCTGACCGAGGTGGGGCCCGGCGAGGTCCGGGTGCGGATCCATCGGTCGGGGGTCAATCCGACCGACTGGAAGTCGCGCCGCGGCACCGAGGCCGGTACGCCGGTGCACCCGGCGCAGGTGCCGAACCAGGACGGGTCCGGTGTCGTCGACGCCGTCGGTCAGGGCGTCGACACGGCCCTCACCGGTCGCCGGGTCTGGCTCTGGGAGGCCGCGTACCAACGGCCTTCGGGAGGTACGGCGCAGGAGTACGCCGTGGTCCCGGTCCGGCACGTGGTGCCGCTGCCCGACGACGCGTCGTACGACCTCGGCGCCGCGCTCGGCGTACCGTTCCTGACCGCTCATCGATGCCTGACAGTGACCGAGGACGGACCTGATCGCCTCGGTCCGGGCAAGCTCGCCGGCCGCACCGTGCTGGTGGCCGGCGGCGCCGGAGCGGTCGGCAACGCGGCGATCCAGTTGGCCCGGTGGTCCGACGCGACCGTGATCACCACCGTGAGCAGTCCGGAGAAGGGCAACCTGGCTGCGCTGGCGGGCGCCGACCACGTCATCGACTACAAGCAGCAGGACGTGGTCACGGAGGTCCGCGCGATCGCACCGCACGGCGTGCACACGATCGTCGAGGTGTCGCCGGCGGCGAACGCGGCCATCGACGCCGCAGTGATCGCGCCGCACGGCTCGGTGTCGGTCTACGCGACCGACGGAGGCGCGACGATGGAACTCCCGGTGCGGGCGTCGATGGTGCCCAACGCCCGCTGGCAGTTCGTCCTGCTCTACACAGCTCCGGAGTCCTGGCGGCCGCGCGGCCTGGCCGACGTCAGCGCCGCGGTCGAGACCGGCGCCATCCGCATCGGCCCTGAAGCCGGCCTGCCACTCCACCACTACCCGCTGGACCAGGCCGCAGACGCCCACACCGCCGTAGAGCAGGCCGTCGTCGGCAAGGTCCTCATCGACGTCATCCCAGACTGAGGAGCTCCTCGAAGGGAACGGGCCTGCGCGAGGTGTCCTCGAGCGGATGGGACTCCGCGGAGAACAGCGGCGGATAGACGGCAATCCCTTGGGACAAAGTGATTCGGCGAGTCTCTTCGGCCCAGGTCGACCAGCGGAGACCGGCGTAGAACTGCGTCGGGCCTTCAGTGAGCGACCAGAGGACGAAGTCGGTGTGCCCGATGCCGAGGCCGTCCCAGTCGAGGGTGTCCGGAGCCCAGTAGCAGACCTGACCAGGCTGGATGCCCAGCCCACCGCCGTCGACGGCGAACCGTCCTCCGAGCACGTCGTAGGCGACGATCAGGTACGGCGGTGGCGCGGCAGCCTGCTCCGGGTCGTCGAGGTTGTTCGCGGTCGCGAGATCGGGCAGGCCGGAGCCGCCACCGCCGAGGATGCGCAGCCAGCCTTCGTCGATCACCAGGCCGCCGCAGTTCACCGCGAGCGCACCGAGCATCGACCGTGCGGTGACCTGCAGTCGATAGAGGGCATCTCGCCCAGCCGCCGGATCGACGGGCAGCACAGTGACGGGTCGCTCCGCCTCGGCAAGCGCGTCCTGCAGCACGGCCCAGGCCGGATCTTCGACGTCGGCCAGTTCATCAGCGGTTCTGACGTTGGTCACCCGGCCGAGCATGCCCTACGCGGCGAGGGCAGCCAAGCGTTGTTGCAGTGCTGCTGCGCAGCGACAGGTCGGGTCGTCGGTGCAGAGGAGGGCGGCGGGGTCGGCTTCGACGAGCTGACGGGTCGCTGCCAGTACTGCCTGCTTGGGGATTCGGCGGATGCGGGCGTTCCCGATCCGGATTTCCTTGGTCGCCGAGCGCAGTACCGGCTCGATGGTGTCGAATTCGGAGCTGTCGCCGGGGATGTTGGGGAGCTCGGCCCACAGGCCGTCGGCGGACTTCGCGTAGCGGTAGAAGCACGAGCGGCCGAGGTGTTGCTCGGCGAGGTGGATCGTGGTGTTCGAGGTGTGGGTGACGCCGAGTAGCAGGACATCGCCGTCGAGGGCCTCGATCGGGCCGAGCGGCCAGTCGGGGCGCTGGGCTTCGAGGAGCCGTTCGGCCGCGGGGCCGGCGGCCTGGTAGGAAAACAGCGGATGCTCGGTGCGGAACGGCGAGCAGGTCAGGCGGAAAGTTTCCGGAATCGTTCCGAGCCAGCGGTCGATCGGGAGCTCGGCGTGGAAACTGGTTGCCTGCGACAACTTAGCGTCGAAGTCCGGCCAGTCTTCCGCGTTCCAGTAGGCGTTGTGCGGCCGGACCAGTCCGGGTGGTGCCGGAATCCCGGTGAGATCCCACGAACCGGCAGGCATCAGCACGGTCCCACAGACCTCGGTCAGCGCCGAACAGACCGCCTCCGCGCCGCCGTCGACGTACCCGAACGAACTCAGCGACGAGTGCACGATCACCTCGGACGCCCGCCCCAGCCCAAGCTGGCGCAGCCCATCGACGAGATCGGCTCCGGTCACGACGTCCGCTGCACTCATCCCGGCAATATCTCATCGGTGGGACCGGCACCGCCTGGCATTTTCGAGTCCGGCGGCGGTCTTGCGCCGACCGATCTCCAGGAGCACCGTCAGTGGTGGGGGTGGGTGCGATGCTGCTGGTAGTCGGCGGGACCGGGGATCTGGGTGGGCGCGTGGTTCGCTTACTGACCGCCCGGCAGGGTGAGGTTCGGTGTCTGTCGCGCACCGGTACGCAAATGACCGACGTGGCAGTGGTCCAGGGCGATCTGACGGATCCCGCGAGTTTGCGTGCAGCGTGCCGCGGCGTGGACACCGTGGTCGCGTCCGCTACCGCGATCGGACGACGGCTGGCCCGCCTGCCCGGCTCCTCGATCCGCGCGGTGGACGAAGCGGGGATGCTGTCACTGGTCGATGCCGCCGAGGAGGCCGGCGTACGGCGGTTCGTGTACGTCTCGTACGCCGGGGTCGACGCAGGTCTCGGGACGCCGCTCGAACGGGCCAAGGTCGCCGTCGAGGAGCGGCTCCGGCAGGCGAGGCTCGCGCGGGTCATCGTCCGGCCGGACGCGTTCCAGGAGATCCATCTCGGGCCGCTCGGACGCTTCGACCTTGCTCGGGGCAAGGTTTCGGTGATCGGCACGGGCGACGCCAAGGTGCGCTGGGTCGGCACGGACGACGCCGCCGCACTCATCGCGGCGGTCGCCACCGAACCCGACCCGCCGGCGCTGATCGAGTTCGGCGGCCCTGAGGCGTTGAGCCGCAACGAGGCGATAGATATCGCGGAGGAACTCCTGCACCGCCGGATCAAAGTCACGCGGATGCCGGCTCCCGCTGCGCGCCTCGCGATCCGCCTGCTCGGCAGAACCCAGGACGGCCTGGCCTCGGCCGTGGGCGGCGGCCTTCTCCAGTCCCTGCACGACGCGACCTGGACCGACGAACCGCTCCGCGCCCGAGGCATCGTCCCCCGCTCCCCCACCGACTTTCTCCGCGCCCAGGCGAAGCAGTACACCTAGCAGGCCTGAAAGAGTCCTGTCTGTTGGTAGGCGGTGTAGAGGCGAAGGACCAGCTCCGTCGGAGGATGGAGCGGCGTTGGGGGTGTGGGAAAGAAGGCGGCTTCCAGTACTTCGTCTTCGCCTGGGTTGAGGGTGCCGGTCCAGTGGCGGGTTTCGAAGCAGAGGGCGAAGCATTGGACGACGTCACCGTTGGGGTAGGTCAGCGTGTGTACGTCGGCGCGCGACACGCTGGCGAACGGGATCAGGTCCTCCTCCGCGACGATCAGCCCTGTTTCCTCGGAGAACTCACGGGCCGCCGTACGCCGGAAGCTGTCGCCTGGTTCCGCTCCGCCTGCAGGCAGCTCCCACAGACCGGAGTCGCGACTCCTCTGGAACAGGATGCGATCGTCCGCATCCACCGCGAGGACCTGTGCGCCGGGCAGCAACAGCAGGCGGGAGCCGACGTCGCGGCGGAGCTGGGCAAGGTAGGAGTCCACGAATGAGAGGGTAGGGCGGTGGACTGGGTGAGGCGGCGCGCGGGATCCCTGCTGGGGTTGGGTTTGGTCGGCGGGATGGTGTGGACGACGGTCGTCACGTTGTCGATGCCCGGCTGGTACGCCCCGGGTGAGGACTGCGCACGCAAGGTCGGCGCGGTCGATGCGGTCGCGCGCACCAGTTGGTTCCCGCCGTCGGCGAGTTGCGTGTCCGGCGACGAGGTCCGCCAGTACATGTCGACCACCCGCTCCGTGGTCCTGTCCGTCGTCGGTGTACTGCTGCTGGTTCTGATCGCGACCGGCCTGATCCTGACCGTACGACGCCTGACCGGCGAGCCCGGCCCGATCCGGACCGGCGACAACCTCCAACGTCGTCGCCGGTCGCACCTACTGTTCGGTGCACTGGACACGGCCGTCGCGTTCGCGTTCGTCACGTTCCTGAACGCGTTCGCGATCGTGTTCGGCGGGCTCCCCGGCGCGATCCTGTTCATCCTCACCGCACTCGTCGGCCTGAGCGCGTTCGGCACGATGCTCGACCGGCACATGGGCCCGCTCCCGAGCAGCGCGCTCGAGTCACGCCGCCGCGGCACGGTCGCCGGCCTCGCGACGTTCGGCATCGTGTTCGCCGCAACCGCCGTCTCGGGCCAACTCCCCTTCTTCCGCTTCTGGGCAGTCCCCCTCGCCGCGATCGCGTACGCCGCAATCGCCGCCGCCCAATGGTCACGCGCCACACGCCCCGCTGAACTGGCTACAGACTGACCAGCTCGGCGCTGACCGCCCAGAGTCGTGCCGCAACCGCTTCGTCATGACTGCGCTGAGACGACCGCGCCGGCTTGCTGTTGGCGAAGTACTGCCCCGTCGTCCGATCCAGACCAGGTGCAGAAGCCAGGTGGATCGAGGTAGCTGCACCACCAGCCGGGGACTTCATGAACGGCCGCAGAAACGGCACGAACAGCCGCTGCACCCGTCCCGGGTCGTCAGCGCCGAACGCCGTACTCACCAAACCCGGATGTACGGCGTTGGCCGTGATCGCCGTGGCCTGCAACCTTCTCGCCAGCTCGTAGGTGAACAGAACGTTGGCGAGCTTGGACTGGTTGTACGCCCGCGAACCGGAGTACGACTGGGTGCCCTGCAGATCGTCGAAGTCGATCCGCCCGAGCGAATGCGCGTTGGACGCGACCGTGACGACGCGAGCTGCAATGCCCTGTTCGAGTCGCTCGAGGAGCAGGTGAGTGAGCAGGAACGGCGCGAGGTGGTTCAACGCGAAGGTGTGCTCGAGACCGTCCGCGGTGACATGGCTACTGTTCCAGTAGCCGCCGACGTTGTTGATCAGTACGTCGATCCGCGGCTCCCGCCGGAGCACCTCGCCGGCCAGTCGCCGGACCTCCGACTGCACGGACAGATCCGCGACGAACACCTCGACAGTCCCACCGGACGCCTGGATCTCTCGCGCCGTGTCCTCGGTACGCCGGGTATCGCGACCGGTGATCAGCACCCGTGCGCCCAAAGACGCCAGACCCAGCGCGGTCGCCTTGCCGATCCCCGACGTACCGCCGGTGATGAGAACTGTCCTGCCGTCCATGGCCCGAGCATCCGCTCCCGGAGTGGTTCTGTCCATTACTGTGGAGTTCAACGTTGACAGGGATCCTTCCGCCGGAGACCGTGAGCAAAAGGGGCTGGTCGTCATGGCGGGATCTGTCGCGTATCCGGTGCATGTCAATGCTGAGCTGGATCCGGGGACTTCCAGGTGGTTGTGGCTGGTGAAGTGGATCCTGGCGATCCCGCACTGGATCGTGCTGCTGTTCCTGTGGATCGGGTTCCTGGTCTGCTCCGTGATCGCGTTCTTCGCGATCCTCTTCACCGAGCGCTACCCGCGCGCCCTCTTCGACTTCAACGTCGGCGTGCTGCGGTGGTCGTGGCGCGTGAACTACTACGCCTACAGTGCGCTCGGCACCGACCAGTACCCGCCGTTCACGCTCGCCGAGGTCGAGACCTACCCGGCGCGCCTGACCGTCGACTATCCCGAGCGCCTGTCCCGTGGCCTGGTTCTGGTGAAGTGGTGGCTGCTGGCGATCCCGCACTACATCGTCGTCAGTGTCTTCGTCGGCGGCGGAGCGTGGGCCGCCAACGGGTCCGAAGACTGGGGGTGGAGTCTCGCCGGCGGCCTGATCGGCGTGCTCGTCACCTTCGCGGCCATCGTTCTCCTGTTCACCGGCACCTACCCGCGCTCGCTCTACGACCTGATCCTCGGCCTGAACCGCTGGGCCTTGAGGGTCTCCGGGTACGCCTCCTTGATGACCGATGTCTATCCGCCGTTCCGCCTCGACCTCGGCGGCACCGATCCGGTCGTCGAGGTCCCGACGCCTGACTAACAGGGCCAGGAGGGCTCGATGTTCTGGTTCAGGTGGAAGACGTTCTCAGGGTCGTACTGACACTTGATCCGCGCCAGCCGCTGGTAGTTCTCCTCGCCGTACCCCGCGATCACCCGGTTCTGTCCCTCGTTGCCGATGAAGTTCAGGTACACGTACCCGGTCGCCCACTCGGCCAGGTCCGAACACACGTCCCGCGCCCACCTGATCCCACGCGCATCGTCGGCCGGATCGGACCACAACCCGAACGGGTGCACGACCCACGCCGCCTGGCGATGCGGTTGCGGCCACTTGTCCGCGGCCCGTTGTACGGCGCCACCCCAGGGCACGATCGCCTGTTGCGACGGTGACGGCGAGATCATGTCCGCCGACCGGCCGGCGAACGCCTCGACCGCGGGATCGGGGAACGACGCCAGGTGCTCCCCGGACCAGTAGTTCCGGAACCCCGGCGGATCGTCGAGCGCCGATTGAATGTCGGCGTACGGCATCTCCGCGACCAGTTCGGCCTCCGGCTCCAGCGCGAACAGCGGCGCGAACACGTCACGCAGCTCCGCCTCTCTGCCGGCGTACACCGCCGCCGCCCCCACGATCAGCTGCCCCTGCAGATGCGCGGGCACGAACTCTTCCGGCGGCCCGGTCAGATAGATCACGCCCCCACCGAGCTCCTCGGGAGCACCGGATTCGATCAGTTCCCGGTACGCGCGCAGCACCGTGGGACCCGCCGACGCCGGCCACATCAGCAACGCCAACGTTGTCGAGGGCAACTGCTGGAGGTGGAAGGTCAGCGACGTCGCGACCCCGAAGTTCCCGCCGCCGCCGTGCAGCGCCCAGAACAGCTCGGTGTTCTTCGTCTCGTCCGCGATCAGCAGCCGTCCGTCCGCGGTGACGAGCTCCACCGAGATCAGCGCGTCGGACGCGAGCCCGAACTTCCGTTCCAGCCAGCCGGACCCGCCGCCGAGCGTCAGGCCCGCGACCCCGGTCGTCGACGCCCGCCCGCCGGTCGTCGCCAGCAGGTACTTCTGGCAGGCCCGATCGAAGTCACCCCAGGTCGCGCCTCCGCCGACCCGCGCGATCTTGGCGTACGGATCGACCTGAACACTGTTCATCCGGCGCAGGTCGACGACCAGGCCGCCGTCGGTGACCGCGGTCCCGGCCACCCCGTGACCCCCGCCGCGGACCGCGATCTCCAGGCCCTGGTCGGCGCCGTGCCGCACCGCCGCCTGCACGTCGCCCACCGATTCGCACTGGGCGATCATCGCGGGCCGCTTGTCGATCATCCCGTTGAAGACCGTGCGCGCGTCGTCGTAGGCCGCGTCGGTGTCGCGCAGCAGCAGTCCCCCGAAACCCGGTGGCCGGAGCTGTTCGGTGGTTTCGGACATGGTGGATCTCCCCCTTGCTCACTCCCCCAGGCGATGCACCGATCGTCCATCGCGCCCCGCCCGCGGTCAACGCCCGGCCGATTACCGCGTGATCACACGATTCGGCTGTCCACCAAGGGCTTTCGCGCGATCACGCCCCGAGACGATCTGGGCTCACTCGCCGTACGTCGGTAGGGTTCGAGATGTGACTGATGCGGCGGTAATCGGCGGTGTGGGTCAGGTCCTGACCGAGGACGAGGTGACGGCGTTCGTCGGCGGAGTCCTGGCCGGCGCGGGCCTGGAGGGACGCAGCGTCTGCGTGATCGTCCCGGACGCGACCCGCAGCTGCCCGCTTCCGTTGCTCCTGAAGGCGGTCACCGAGGCCCTGAAGGACAGCCAGGTCACGATCCTGGTTGCCCTCGGCACACATGCGGAGATGACCCCGGACCAGCTCCGCGAGCACCTCGGCGGCGACTACCCGAACGTGATCAACCACGAGTGGTGGAAACCCGACACGTTCGCCGACCTCGGCACGATCGGCCCCGACCGGGTCGGGGAGATCTCGGACGAGATGCTCCGCGACGAGGTCCCGGTCCGGCTCAACCGCGCCGTCGTCGAGCACGACGTGGCTCTGGTCGTCGGGCCGGTCTTCCCGCACGAGGTGGTCGGATTCTCCGGCGGCAACAAGTACTTCTTCCCGGGCGTCGCAGGGCAGGAGGTCATCGACTTCTCGCACTGGCTCGGCGCCCTGATCACCAGCGCGAACATCATCGGTACGCCGGGACTCACCCCGGTCCGCGCCCTGATCGACGAGGCCGCCGCGCTCATCCCGGCCGAGAAACTCGCCCTGTCGGTGGTCGCCCAGTCCGGGACGGACGCGCTGCACGCGGTCGCGTTCGGCGACACGATCTCGTCCTGGCAGGCAGCCGCCGAGATCTCCGCGCAGACCCACGTCCGCTACCTGGAGCATCCGATCCGGCGGGTCGTCTCGGTGATGCCGCCGAAGTACGCCGACATCTGGACCGCGGCCAAGGGCTTCTACAAGGTCGAGCCGATCGTCGCGGACGGCGGCGAGGTGATCCTCTACGCGCCGCACGTCACCCAACTCGCCGCGATGCACCCCGAGATCGAGGAGATCGGCTACCACTGCCGCGACTACTTCGTCGGCCAGTGGGACAAGTTCCGCGACCTGCACTGGGGCGTCCTCGCGCACTCCACGCACCTGCGCGGCGCGGGCACCTGGGACCCGGTCCACGGCGAGCACCTCCGCGTCCGGGTCACGCTGGCCACGGGCATCCCGGAGGACGTCGTACGCCGGGCCAACCTCGGGTATCTCGACCCGGCGACGGTCGACCTGGCCGCGTACGAGTCCGACCCGGACACCTTCGTCGTACCGAACGCCGGCGAGACCCTCTACCGGCTTCAGTGACTCGCCGGTAACCTCTGGCGGTATGGCTGAGGTCGTCATCATCGGGTCCGGGTTCGCCGGGCTGTGCATGGGTATCAAGCTGCAGCAGGCCGGGTGTGAGGACTTCGTCATCCTCGAGAAGGCGGACGACCTCGGCGGCACCTGGCGGGACAACACGTATCCCGGCTGCGCCTGCGATATCCCGTCGTACCTGTACTCGTTCTCGTTCGAGCAGAATCCGCGCTGGACGCGGATGTTCGCGACCTGGGACGAGATCCTCGCGTACCTGCGGCACTGCGCGGACAAGTACGGGATCGCGGACAAGATCCGGTACGGCGCCGAGGTCACCGAAGCCGTCTTCGACGAGGGGACGGGCCGCTGGACCGTCACGGTGAACGGCGACGAGACGATCGAGACCCAGTCCCTGGTGGCCGGCGTCGGCAGCCTGCACCGGCCGAAACTCCCGGACATCCCGGGCCTCGACTCGTTCGCCGGTACGACGTTCCACTCGGCCGTCTGGGATCACTCGGTGGACCTGCGCGGCCGGAACGTCGCGGTGATCGGGACCGGCGCCTCGGCGATCCAGTTCGTGCCGCAGATCGCCCCGCAGGTCGCCCAACTGGACGTGTACCAGCGGACGCCACCCTGGGTGACGTCGAAACCGGACCGCGCGATCGGCGGCTGGGAGCGCAAGCTGCACGCACGGTTCCCGGCCGGCCAGCGGACGATCCGCAACGTCATCTACTGGGGTCTCGAAGGCCGCGGCGCCGGCTTCGCCGGGAGCCCGAAGTTGATGAAAGGCCTTGAAGTACAGGCAAAACGGCACCTGCACAAGCAGGTCACCGATCCTGAGCTGCGGACGAAACTGACCCCGGACTACCAGATCGGCTGCAAGCGGATCCTGATCTCGAACGACTACTACCCCGCGCTCGCCCGGCCGAACGTCGACCTCGTCACGACCCCGATCACGCGGGTCACCCCGACCGGCGTCGTCACCGCCGACGGGACCGAACGGACCTGCGACACGATCGTGCTCGGCACCGGGTTCGACGTCTCGGCGAACCTGACCCGGATGCCGATCCTCGGCAAGGACGGCGTCGACCTCGCCGACCACTGGAAGCGCAACGGCATCGGCGCGCACCTCGGCATCACGGTCTCCGGTTACCCGAACCTGTTCCTGCTGGTCGGCCCGAACACGCTCCTCGGGCACTCCTCGATGGTGTTCATGATCGAGGCCCAGGTCCGGTACGTCATGCAGGCCCTGCACCTGCTCCGGCGGCGCAACGCGTCGTACGTCGAGGTCCGCGAGGAGGTCCAGGAGCGGTTCGTCGACACGGTCCAGGGCGAGCTCGGCTCCACGGTCTGGCAGTCCGGCTGCACGAGCTGGTACCTGGACGCGGCCGGGCGCAACTCCACGATCTGGCCGGAGTGGACGATGTCGTACTGGCGCCGCACCCGGCGGCTCGATCCGTCGGACTTCGCCGTAGTCCACTAGGGGATGGCCCGGACTCCTTCAGTAGGAGTCCGGGTAGTCCGGCGTACGACCTTGGGATGAGCGGAAGACCGATCCGGAGGCCGATGTCCGAGAGGCGTTGCTGAAGGACTCTTGAGACATGGAAATCTTTCAGATCGCCGGAGCGGCAGCCATCGTGATCGGCATCGTGATCACGGCGCTGATCGCCATCATCCCATCAGTCGTCGACCGATAAGGTCAGTCGGCGGACAGATGGACCAGTAGGTCCTGCCGGGTCAGTACGCCCACCGGCTTACCGTCGTCCAGAACCATCAGGGCGTCCCTACCCTCGAGCAGCTCGACCGCCTTCGTGACCGGTTCGCCGGCGCCCAGAGACGGGAGCGCCGCGTCCATGTGCTGCTCGACCATGTCGGCCAGTCGCGCCTTGCCGGAGTACAGGGCGTCCATCAACGTCCGCTCCGACACCGCGCCGGCCACCTCGGCCGCCATCACCGGCGGCTCCGCACGCACGACCGGCATCTGCGAGACGCCGTACTCACGGAGGATCGCGACCGCCTCGGCGATCGTCTCGTGCGGGTGGGTGTGCACCAGCGGCGGCAGGCTGCCGTCCTTGCCGGCCAGCACGTCACCGAGCGTCGTGCCCTGCTTGGTGTGCGCGAGGAAGCCGTACTGCGCCAGCCAGTCGTCGTTGAACACCTTGGTCAGGTAGCCGCGGCCGCCGTCCGGCAGCAGCACCACGATGACGGCTTCGGGGTCATCGACCTCGTGCGCCAGCCGGATCGCGGCCGCGGCGGCCATCCCGGCCGAACCGCCGACCAGCATCGCCTCCTCGCGGGCGAGCCGCCGGGTGAGCGCGAACGAGTCCGCGTCCGACACCTCGATGATCCGGTCGCAGATGTTCCGGTCGTACGTCTCCGGCCAGAAGTCCTCGCCGACGCCCTCGACCAGGTACGGACGGCCGGTGCCGCCGGAGTACACCGAGCCCTCCGGGTCGGCGCCGACGATCTGCACCTTGCCGCCGGAGACCTCCTTCAGGTACTTACCGGTGCCGGTGATCGTGCCGCCGGTGCCGACGCCCGCGACGAAGTGCGTGATCTTGCCCTCGGTCTGCTCCCAGAGCTCCGGGCCGGTGGTCTCGTAGTGCGAGCGCGGGTTGTTCTGGTTCGCGTACTGGTTCGGCTTCCAGGCGCCCTCGATCTCGCGGACGAGACGGTCGGAGACGTTGTAGTACGAGTCCGGGTGCTCAGGGGCGACCGCGGTCGGGCAGACCACGACGTCGGCGCCGTACGCCTTGAGCACGTTGCGCTTGTCCTCGCTGACCTTGTCCGGGCAGACGAAGACACACTTGTAGCCCTTCTGCTGCGCGACCATCGCGAGCCCGACACCGGTGTTGCCGGAGGTCGGCTCGACGATCGTGCCGCCGGGCTTGAGCTCGCCGGAGGCCTCCGCGGCCTCGATCATCCGGACCGCGATCCGGTCCTTCACCGAGCCGCCCGGGTTGAAGTACTCGACCTTGGCGAGCACCAGCGGCTTGGCGCCGTCTGTCGTTTTCGTCAGCCGCACCAGCGGGGTGTTGCCGACCAGGTCCAGGAGTGATTCTGCGTAGCGCACGATCTTCACTGTAGTGATCCGCGCGTCTTTCCCCTATTTTCACTTGCGTCGGCGTAACAGCGTGTAATCCTTGTACTCATGAGTAGAGCCAGGGCAGCCAAGAAGCTGGCCCAGGCCGCAGCCTTCGGGGGCGGGGGACTCGGACTCATCGGTGCCACGTTGTACGGCGTACTGACCGCTGAGGCCGAGTACGCGAAGCGCGTGATCGGACCGATGCGTTACTACCCGACTCCGGGCGACGGCCTGTACGGCCGGTATCCAGGACATCCGGTCACGTTCGCCATGCTCGGCGACTCGAGTGCCGCGGGATACGGCACCGACTCGCCGGACGAGACTCCCGGGGTGCTGCTCGCCTCCGGGCTCGCGGAGCTGGCCGAGCGACCGGTCCGGCTGGTCGACGCCTCCAAGACCGGGGCGAAATCGACCGATCTCGCCGCGCAGGTGGACGCCGCACTGCAGGCGGGGCCGCATGTCGCGGTGATCCTGATCGGTGCGAACGATGTGAAGGCGAAGATGCCGCCGTCGACGTCGGTCCGCCTGCTGTCCACCGCCGTACGCCGACTGCGCGCAGCGAACTGTGAGGTGGTGGTGGGTACCTGCCCCGACCTGGGAGTGATCCGGACGATCCAGCCGCCGCTGCGGTGGGTCGCCCGATCCTGGAGTCACCGGCTGGCCGCCGCTCAGACCATCGCAGTCGTCGAAGCAGGCGGCCGCTCCGTGTCACTCGGCACGCTGCTCGGCGAGGTGTTCCGGACCAACCCGTCGATGTGGGGCCGGGACAACTTCCACCCGTCGGCCACCGGGTACGCCGCCGCGTCGGCCGCGCTGCTGCCGTCCGTAGCGGCCGCGATGGGCGTCGGGACCGAGTCGTTCGTACACCCGGAGCAGTTCCGCGGCGAGGCGATCCTGCCGATCGCGGAAGCCGCCGTACTGGCTGCCCGCCGGGCCGGCACCGAGGTCGCCGCGACCGAGGTCGGCGGGCGGGAACGCGGCCCGCGAGGTCGTTGGGCCGAACTGCGCCACCGGCGCCGGCACCCCAAGGCCGAGGTCGACCGCGTCGAGGACCACCACGAGGAACCGACGGACAGCGTGCCCGTCGGTCAATAGTTGTTCGACTTGTGCGTCCGCTGAGCGGGGACTTTCATGTCGGGAGTCTTGCCTCCGGGCGGCCACGTGGTGCACAGTCGATAACTACGCGGTACCCCGATATCGGGAGGCGAAGATGGGCTTGAACCACTCCGAAGAGACGCATCAGCGTTTGGTGGAGGCCGTGCCCAGATGCACCGGACGCGCAATGACTGAGTGGTTCCAGCTGATGAACGACGGACCGTCGTTCCTGCGCTTCGACGACAGAGTGAGATGGCTAGCCGGCGAGTACGCACTCGCGCACGGGCACGCTACCGCCATCGTCCATGAATTCGATCTGGTCAAGGCGCATCGGCGAATGGGCTGAGCCGCAAAGGAGACGACTCGAAGACCTGCCCTTTCAGGTGGAGGGGCAGGTCTTCTACGTTCCGATGACCACCTCGTTGCCCTCCGGATCGGCAACCAGGTAAGGCTTCTCGGACAGAACCCGCCCACCCGCTGACAACGCTGCCGCCACCCGTTGGGCCACCGCGCCCTCCGGTACGGCGAGCTCGAAGCTGATCCGGTTGCGCTGCCGCCGAGGCTCCTCCAACTGCTGGAAGAACAGCACCGGGTTCAGGCGCCGCGGGTCGTAGATGTCCGAGAGATAGGGCCGGTTGTCCTCCGCGTAGCCCAGCAGCGCCAGCCAGAACGCCCGGACCGTCGGTACGTCGACCGCGTCGATCCCGAACTGCACGAATCGCAACGGCGTCGGGTCCGCCCGCAACCCGAGATCCTTCGCCGCGGCCTCGATCTGCGCGGCCAGCGCGACGAACTTCGGGTCGGCTCCCTCGCCGTCCTCCCACTGGTCCTTCCCGCTGTCGATCACGACACCTTCCGCCCGTACGTCGATCATCAGCGGAATGCCCGCGGCGTCGGCCAGCTCGGCTACCTTGGTCGCCAGTTGCGCCGGTGCGGAGGTCGGGTAGAACGTCATCGCGGCGAACAACGCCAGCCAGTCCGTCGTCCCCGGCAGCGGGTCCCCCGGTACCAGGTCGACCTCGTTCCCCTCGTCGTCGGGCAGCATCACGCCGTACTCCCCGGTCGGCTCCAGACCCGTCACCGCGCGTGCCTCGTCCACCGCCGCCGACGGCCGGACCACGTCGACGTGGATCCGGTTCCGTAGCGGCCGCGGCTCCGCGAGACGCCGTACCGTGAACGTCGGGTCCCTCCGCAGCAGGTCCGGGCCGAGGACGGCGTCCCAGAACGGCTGCACCGCGGCCGGATCTGCCGCCTCGATCACGACGTCGAGGGACTGAACGCCCGCCGGGTTCGCGATCAGGCCGAGCTCCTCGGCTGCGACCCGGGCGGCTTCGGCAGCGCGCACCCGGACGCCGCTCGAACGGATCTCGGCATCCGGCATCCCGTGCTGCGCGAGGCGTTCGGCGAGTGCGGCGCCGGCGGCGTGCGAGGGAGCGTCGTACCAGGTTGTGGTCATGGGAACACCGTAGAGCCGGAACCGGACGACCTGCGTCCGGAAAGGCGGAAGGGCCGGCCCACCTGGACCGGCCCTTCCGTTTGTCGTGCAGCTTCGGGATCAGTCGCCGCCGCGGAGGATGGCGAGGATCCGCAGGATGTTCCAGTACAGCCAGACCAGGGTGACGGTCAGGCCGAACGCGGCCCGCCAGGCCTCGTTCTGCGGGGCGCCCTGGCGGACACCCTGCTCGATCATGTCGAAGTCGAGGATCAGGTTGAACACCGCGAGGCCGGCGCCGAGCGCTGCGAACAGCAGACCCATCGGGCCCATCCCGCTGATACCGGTGCTGATCCCGAACAGGCTCAGGACCAGGTTGACCAGCAACACGCCGGCGAAGCCCATCGTGCCGATGATCACCATCTTGGTGAACTTCGGCGTCACCTTGATCGCGAAGTACTTGTACGTCGCCAGCGTCAGGCCCGCCGTCACCATCGTGGCCAGGATGGCCTGCACGATGATGGCCGAGTCACCGACCCAGGCGGCGATGAACTTGCTGCCGATCCCGAGGAACACGCCCTCGGCGACGGCATACAGCATCACCAGCGCCGGGTTCACCTTGCGGGAGAACGACAGCACCATGGCGAGCGCGAACCCGACCAGTGCACCGGCGAGGAACGCCGGCTTGACGAACTCGACCGGGACCCGCCACCACGCCAGGGCGGCGGCCGCCACGACCACGGCCAGGGTGATCGCGGTCTTGACGATCACGTCGTCCAACGTCATGGGGCGGCTCGAGGCCGGAGCCCCCGGGTACTGCTGCTGCGGCGGCATACCCGATCCGCCGTAGCCCAATGGGCTCTGCTGACCGTACGGAGCGGCCCCCGGATAGGCCTGGCCGTGGCCAGGCGCGAACGCACTCGACCGGTTCAGCACCGGGTTACTGCTCTGCATCTCTTCCTCCTGATGACCCACATCCGGGGTCGTATCGAGATACTACGGTCCCACCCTTAACAACATCTGAGAATCCATCAACCATTCCGCATCGAAAAAGCGCGAATATCCATCGCTCCCCGATGTATTTGCCTGCAATACAAGGTCAGACGTGCGGGCGGACGGATTCCTGGGTGGTGAGCGCGGCGCCTACCTGGTCGGCGAGGGCGACGGCTACCAGGCGTTGCTCCAGGTCGGGGCGGGCGATCCTGCTGGCGGCGGTGAGGAGGAACCGGCCGCGGGCTTCGCCGGCGTGCTGGACGATGAGTTCGATCTCGGCGTTCGTCGGCAGGCCGTCGCGTTCGACCTTCAGGACATGCGATCCGCGCGTCACGGAGCCGTCCGGGTTCAGCCGCGGCGCCTGGGTCTGTTTGCTGCCGGCAACGAACTTGGCACCGTCGATCCCCAGTACGGCGGTCAGCTCGGCGCGCACCTGCTCGATCAGGTCGTCGGTCGACCCGCCGGCCGCGACCGCCTGCGAGGTGGTGATCACCCCGTCCAGGTACCCGGCGCGCCGCGACGCCTTGGCTTGTTGCTCTCGGCCCCAGATCGCGATCTGGGTGACCGCGATCCCGATCACCAGCAGCAGCACGGCCTGTTCGACGTCGTTGCTGCTGTTGATGGTGAAGCTGTCGTACGGCATGGTCAGGAAGAAGTCGAACCACACCGCGCTCGACACCGCCGCGACCACCCCGGCGAGCCGGATCCCGAACACGGCCACCGCCACGATCACGACGACCAGCAGCAACGCCGCGTTCGCGTTGTCGAAGTGCTCCCGGAACGGCGTCAGCAGCGCACAGACCGCCGGGGGCGCGAGCAGCGAGGCCGTCAGGACCGGGGTTCGATAGTTCTCCACCTCTCTATTGACGCGCACCACCCCCACCGGATCAACAGTTCTCACAAAGGTCTGACATCCGTACCGTGGTCGCATGCCCGAGATCGCCCGCATCCGGCCCGCCGAGGACACCGACGAACGCGGCACGCTGACCGGCCTGCTCGACTTCCTCCGCGAGTCCACCGACGGCCTGGTCGGCGAATAATCCCTCGCCCCTCGGAGAGTCGCCTGCGTAAGTTGCTTCGCATGCACCGACTCCGACTCGCTACGGACGCGGACATCACGTTCCTGGCCGACGTGACGCTGGCCGCCACCGACGCGCAGGGCCGCCTGCCTGCCGACTTCGACGAGCCTGCCTGGCGGGCCCGCTTCGCCGAGTGGAGTCGCGAGTCGATCGAGGATCCCGCCACCGAGCTGTACGTTGTCGAGGTCGACGGCCTGCGCGCCGGTCGCCTGCGGGTCAGTCGTACGCCGGAATTCGTCGAAGTGAACGGCATCCAGTTCCACCCCGACGTTCAGAACCGCGGCGTCGGTACGGCGATCCTCACCGCGTTGCAGTCCGAGGCCGCGGGGTACGGCGTACCGCTGAAGCTGAACGTCGAGCGGGACAATCCGGACGCGCGCCGGCTCTACGACCGGCTCGGGTTCACCAAGACGGGCGAGGAAGGGGCCGAGGACGTCATGGAGTGGTCGAAGGCTGCGGAGCAGAACCGGTTGTGGAACGCGGATGTCGCGGAGCGGTACGACACGCCCGGCGACGGGATGTTCTCGGCGGACGTGCTCCGGCCGACGGTGGAGCGGCTGGCTGGACTTGCCGAGGGTGGGCGTGCGCTCGAGTTCGCGATCGGCACCGGGCGGGTCGCCGTACCGCTGTCGGAGTACGGCGTACCGGTGAGCGGGATCGAGTTGTCGGACGCGATGCTCGAGCAGCTGCGGACGAAGGTCGACGCGGACACGATCCCGGTCGTCACCGGCGACATGGCGACGGCCCGCGTGCCGGGCGAGTTCACGCTGGTTTACCTGGTCTACAACACGATCGCGAACCTCCTCACCCAGGAGGAGCAGGTCGAGTGCTTCCGGAACGCCGCCCGCCACCTCTCCCCCGGCGGCCGTTTCGTGATCGAACTCTGGGTCCCCGAACTGCGCCGCCTGCCACCCGGCACCCCCGCCACCGTCGGCATCGCCGATCCCGGCTACGTCCTGCTGGACACGTACGACGTACTGACACAGCACGTCGTCTCCCACCACTTCCACTTCGGCGAAGGCGCCGAGGCACGCCTGGACCGCACCCCGCACCGCTACATCTGGCCCGCCGAACTGGACCTGATGGCCCAACTGGCCGGCTTCACCCTCGAATCCCGCCACGCCGACTGGACCACCACCGAATTCACCGCCAACTCCCCCTCCCACATCTCGGTCTACCGCCTGACCTCCTGAGCGCGACACTGTCCTCATGGCCGATGACTCGCTGTTCACCCGCCTCGCCCCGGTCCTGAACGTCTCCGACCTCGCCGCGGAACGCGCGTTCTACGAGAAGCTCGGCCTTCCGGTGATCTACGAAGGTCCGGAGTACCCCGATTTCATCGCCTTCGGCACCGACACCGTGCACTTCGGCATCCAGCAGGCCTCCGCGCCGAACGACCCACCGAGCGTCCTCACCTGGCAGATCGCAGTCTCCGACGTGGACGCGGCCGCGGACCGCTGCCGGGAGGCCGGGCTCGACTTCGAACTGGAGCAGAACGATCCCGCTCCCGGCTGGACCTACCGCCGTCTGCTCCTGCGCACCCCGAGCGGCTACCGCCTCGCGCTGGAGGGCGAGTCCGAGTAGCCGGCTTGCGGTTCCGTGACGGCTGCTCTGGGCACTGGCTCCGGGGGTGGAACCAGCCCACGATGAGGGGATCGCATCGATCATCTGTACTTCCAGGCAGGCAGAACCCGGCCTGAGCAGCTCAGGCCGGGCGTTTGCATGGGGTTCTGCCTGCGTGGAAGGTCCCTCGGGTGGGGGATGTTCGGTGGGTGAGATCACTCTCGGGAGGGTTTGTGAAATCTTTCACGAGCGTTTAGCGTTGAAGCGAACATGAAGTCTGAGAACCCACTCAGGGAGAGTGAATCGCATGACAGCCCAGGTGCCGCACATCCTCGTCGTCGGAGGCGGTTACGTCGGGATGTACACCGCGTACGGCCTGCGCCGCGCCGCTCGTAAGGGCCGGATCCGGGTGACCGTGGTCGACCCGCGCTCGGTGATGACCTACCAGCCGTTCCTGCCGGAAGCCGCGGCCGGTTCGGTGGAACCGCGACACGTCGTGGTGCCGCTGCGCAAGACCCTCAAGGGCTGCCGGGTGGTGACCGGCCGCGTGACGGGGATCGATCACGCGCACAAGGTCGCCAAGGTGATGCCCGAGGAGGGCCCGGAGTACGAGCTCGCCTACGACCAGGTCGTGGTCGCGCTCGGCTCGATCGCCCGCACGCTGCCCATCCCCGGCCTGGCCGAGGAAGCGACCGGGTTCAAGAACGTCGAAGAGGCCATCGCACTGCGCAACAAGGTCCTGGACCGGCTCGACGTCGCGTCGTCGCAGCCCGACCCGGTGCTGCGCAAATCCGCGCTCACGTTCGTCTTCATCGGCGGCGGGTACGCCGGTGTGGAGGCGTTCGCCGAGCTCGAGGACATGGCCCGCTACGCCACCCGCTACTACGACAACATCAAGCCCGAGGACATGCGCTGGGTCCTGGTCGAGGCCACCAACCGGATCCTCCCGGAGGTCGGCCCGGATCTCGGCAAGTACACCGTGGACCAGCTCCGTAAGCGGAACATGGAGATCCGGCTGGAGACCCGGCTGGAGTCCTGCGAGAAGGGCCACGTGATCCTCAGTGACGGCGACGAGTTCGACGCCGACACGATCGTCTGGACGGCCGGTGTGAAGGCGAACCCGGCACTCGCCGCGACCGAATTCCCGCTGGACGAGAAGGGCCGGGTCAAGACGCTGCCGAACCTGCGAATCGAGGGTGTCGACGACGCCTGGACCGCCGGCGACAACGCCGCCGTACCGGACCTGACCAGCGAGACCGGTGCGTACTGCGCCCCGAACGCGCAGCACGCCGTACGGCAGGCCAACCGGCTCGCCGCGAACATCCTGCGAGTCGTCGACGGGCAGCCGCCGCAGGACTACAAGCACAAGTACGTCGGCTCGGTCGCGAGCCTCGGCCTGCACAAGGGCGTCGCCCAGCTGTACGGCGTGAAGGTGAAGGGCTGGCTGGCCTGGTTCCTGCACCGGACCTACCACGTGTCCCGCGTGCCTACCCTGAACCGGAAGGCCCGCGTCATCCTGGACTGGACCCTGGCGCTGTTCTTCCGGCGCGAGGTCACCAGCCTCGGCAGCCTGCAGACCCCGAACGAGGAGTTCCGCCGGGCGACCCAGTCGTAGCCCGTCACTTGATCGGCCGGGCCTCCAACTCGCCGGGGGCCCGGCCTTCTTTTCGCAGTCCCCCTCTGCGACGCTGTGCACGAGTGTCTGGAGGGGGACATGCGTAAAGCGATGCTGCCGCCGCGCTGGTTCGTTCGCGCGGCCTGGAAAGTCCACAGGGGGATCTACAACACCAGCGGTAGAGGCCTGTCACGACCGCGGGACAAGCGGTTCGGAATGCTGCGGCTCACGGTGATCGGCCGGCGGAGCGGGGAGCCGCGGAGCGTGATTCTCGGCTACGTCGAGGACGGGCCGAACCTGGTCACCCTCGCGATGAACGGATGGGGCGGCCCGGAGCCCGCCTGGTGGCTGAACCTGCTGGCTCACCCGGACGCCGACGCGGTGCTCAAGGACGGGCCACAACCGGTCCGCGGTCGCGCTGCGGAGGGCGAGGAGCGTGAGCGACTCTGGGCCCGCTGGCAGGAGATCGACAAGAACCTCGACGAGTACGCCGACCGCCGCCCCCGAACGACCGCCGTGGTGGTGCTCGAACCGCGCTAGTCGTGCAGCAGGTCGGCGTCGTGGACGAGGAGGGCGATCTGGACGCGGTTGTTCAGGTCGAGCTTCGTGAGGATGCGGGAGACGTGCGTCTTCACCGTGGGGACGCTGAGGTAGAGCGTCGCGCTGATCTCGGCGTTCGACTTCCCCTCGCCGACCGCGACGGCGATCTCGCGTTCGCGGTCGTTCAGGTCCGCGAGGCGGGCGACCGCCTTGTTCTTGCGGTTGTCCTGGCCGGAGTCGGCGACGCGGGTGATGAGGCGCTTGGTGACGGCCGGTGAGAGGACGGGATGCCCGGCCGCGATCCGGCGTACCGACTCGACGATCTCGGCGGGCGGGGTGTCCTTCAGGATGAACCCGGCGGCGCCGGCGCGGAGGGCGCGCAGGACGTGCTCGTCGGCGTCGAAGGTGGTGAGGATGACGACCTCAGGGGCGCCCGAGCGACGTCGTACCGCTTCGGTCGCGGTCAGGCCGTCGGTGCCGGGCATCCGGATGTCCATCAGGATCACGTCCGGCGCGAGCCGATCGATCAGACTCTGTACGCCGGACCCGTCACCGGCCTCCCCGACCACGCGGATGTCCTCGGCGCCGCCCAGCATCAACTTCAGCCCGGCCCGCAACAACGGATCGTCGTCCACGATCAGCACCCGAATACTCATCCACGTCCTCGCTTCGCTCCGGGCGCGGATGAGGCACAAAATGGGCAGCGCTTGATGGTGACCTCGCTTCGCTCGCTCATGCGGGCCACGGTAGCCAGGCGTACAGGCGGAAGTCGCCTTCGGGGGTGCGGCCGTGTTCGACGCGGCCTTCGACCAGGGCGGCGCGTTCGCTGAGGCCCTTCAGACCTTGGCCGTCTCCGCGCCGGCGGTTCGGGGCCGGGTTGCGCAGCTCGACGGACAGTCCGTTGCCTGGGGCACCGGTCACGCTGATCGTCACCGGCTCGCCCGGCGCATGCTTGACCGCGTTCGTCAGCCCTTCCTGCACGATCCGGTACGCCGTACGCCCGACGTGCTCCGGCATCGCGCCCGGCGCATCGAGTGTCAGCTCGACCGGAATGCCCGCCGCCCGCGAACCCTCCACGAGCGCGGGCAGGTCAGCGAACGCAGGCTGCGGCAGCTCGCCGACCGGTGCCCGCAGTACGCCGATCACCTCGCGGAGATCCTGCAGCGCCTGGTGCGCGCTCGCCCGGATGATCTCCGCGGCGCCGGCGACCTCGGCGGTGGACGCGTCCGGCCGGTACGCCAGCGCGCCGGCATGCACGCTCAGCAACGACAACCGATGCCCGAGTACGTCGTGCATCTCGCGGGCGATCTCCTCGCGCGCCCGGAGCTGCGCCTGCTCGGCCTGCAGCGTCGCCACGGTCTCGGCTCGATCCGCCCGGTCCCGCAACGTCTGCAGGAGCTGCCGCCGGGACCGGATGTAGAACCCCCAGCCGGCCATGGCCAGGTAGAGCGTCATGCCGATGATGAGCTGCGTCTTCCAGTCCTCCTTGTGCCGCACCTGGAGGTAGGTGAGCGTGGCGGCGAAGTTCACCGCGAAGACCCAGATCGAGGTCCGCCATGGCTTGTGGACGGCGACGGTCATGATCAGCACGAGCGTCGGCCCGGCAGCAGCGTCGGAGTACACCGAGACCGCTGCCGCCAGAAGCGCCAACGGGACGGGCCAGCGGCGCCGGAACCACAGGGTCAGGCAGAGCACCATCCCCGACCAGAAGTCGACGGCGAGCAGCGTCTGCGGCACCGGGTCGGACTCACCCTCGCTGTAGGCGAGAAGCCCGAGCAGAACCGCGAGTACGAACGACACGCTGTCCACGACCCAGTTCACGGCCGTGCGACGCGGACGCTTGCGCTCACTCATGACATGAATGTAGCGGTGGGTAAGCGATCTCCGGGGTGGGTGCGGGTGTCCGGATACCGAAGTCGGTGCGATCAGGTACTTAGGTCGGCGGTAGGTTGCCGGGCATGAGTCAGCTCGCAGTCACCGTCATCGGCCCGGACCGCCCGGGGATCATCGCCGACGTCACCGAGGCCCTGGTCGGTACCGGGGTCAACCTCGAGGACTCGACCATGACGCTGCTGCGCGGCCACTTCGCGATGATGATCGTCTGCGCCGGGCCGTTCGACGAGGTCAAGTCGGCGCTCGAGCCGCTGCGGGGCGAGCTGGTCATCACGGTCCGCAAGATGGGCCCCGAGCACGAGCACGCGCCGATCGGTGCGCCGTACATGCTGAGCGTCCACGGCGCGGACCGGCCGGGGATCGTGGCGGCGGTGACGCGGATGATCGCGGCCGCCGGAGGCACGATCACGGACCTCGCGACCCGGCTGAGCGGCGGGCTGTACGTGCTGACCGCGGAGGTCGAGCTGCCGCCGGCGGCCGAGCTGGAGATGCTGGACCGGGCGCTCGAGATCACGGCCGAGGAGCTCGGGGTGGGCGTCACGCTGCGCCCGGCCGAGAGCGACGAACTGTGATCACAGACTGGTCCCCTGCCCGTCTGGATGTCCAGGGTGTTGTTCTCGAGGTCGTCCGCGCGCCGCACCCGGTGCTCGCGACCGAGAGCGCCGAAGTGGACCCGCTCGACCCGGAGATGATCCAGCTCGCCGCGGACCTCGTGGCGACCATGCGGGTCTCCCCCGGGTGCGTCGGCCTCGCGGCGCCGCAGGTCGGTGTCGCGGCGCAGATGTTCTCGCTCGACGTGACCAATCACCCGAAAACGCGTACCAGCCACGGCGTCTTCGTACTGTGCAACGCAGTCGTCGTCGACGCCTCGCGCAACGAGAAGGCTCGCGAAGGCTGCATGTCGGTGCCGGACTTCACCGGCGACGTCAAACGCGCGACCCGGCTGACGGTCACCGGCGTCCTCCCCGGTACGAAGGACGAGGTCACGATCACCACCGACGCCTTCGAGGCCCGCGCCCTCCAGCACGAGATCGACCACTGCAACGGAAAGCTCTTCCTGGACCGGGTAGCCGGCGCCCACGCCGTATACCCCCGAAAGACCTACCAGTAACGAGTACTCTCATCCCCGAGCCTCCAGCCCGGGTGGCGGAACGGCAGACGCAGCGAGCTTAAACCTCGCGGCCCTAACAGGCATACGGGTTCGAATCCCGTCCCGGGCACACCTAGTCGAACCCACGCGCCGTATCTTCCAGCTGCCGCCTACCGCCGGCGAGCTGCGGGCTAACGCCCGCGACCGACCGCCTCGTAGTACGCCTACTCGTGTTTAGTGAGCGGACCCGCACCGCACCTAGGACACGAACGCGAACAACCCGCCGCCCGGCCCATCCGCGCTGTGGGCGTCATAATCGTGCGGTGACGCGAGCCTCTATGCCTTCGGTCATCTTTCTCAACGGCGCGTCTTCTTCGGGTAAGACGACGCTGGGGAGGGCGCTGCAGGACTGTTTGGATGAGCCGTATTTGTTGATGGGGTTGGACACGTGTTTTGCGATGGTTCCTGCTCAGTGGGCTGGTGGTGGAATGGGAGCTCATCGGGAGCAGGGGTTCCAGTACGTCGACCTGCCGGACGAGGACGGCAAGCCGGTTTCTGGGATCTCGTACGGGCCGGTCGGGTTGCGCATGTTGCAGGGGTTTCATCGGGCTGTGCGCGAGTTCGTTCAGGCGGGGAACCCTGTCATCGTCGACGAGATGATGCTGGGGCCCGAGGTGCGGGATCACTGGTTCGCGACTCTCGCGGGGCTCGACGTCGTCTCGGTGGGGGTTCGCTGCGATCTCGATGAACTCGAGCGTCGAGAGGGTGCGCGAAGGGGACGGGCGGGGCTCGCTCGGTGGTCTGAGGAGCGCGTGCACGAGGGGATGGCCTACGACCTCTGGGTGGACACGACCGGCCAGGCCGCGGACGCCTGCGCACATCAAGTCGTTGCAGCCGCACGCTAAGTCCAGCGAGCCGCTCTGTTGTGAGATCTCGGGCGGTGGTTAGGTGCCGCGTACTAGGGCGCCGACGATTGAGAAGCCGACGAGGCCTACGTTGATCAGGATGGCTAGCCAGGCGAGGGGTCGGCCGGGGCGGTTGTTGCGGAGGACTGAGATTGCTAGGTAGATGGAGATCGGCGAGCAGATGAAGGCGGTGAGGAATGCGCCGACTGCTTGTCCGCTCACGCCGCGGCGTTGGGGGCGGTACGTCGGAGTCGTGTAGGAGTCGCGGTACGGCGGGGCGACGTACGAATCGCGGTAGGGCGGGTCGGCGTACGGCGACTCGGTGTACGGGTCCTGATATGGCTGCTCGTACCTGTCCTGGCGTGGTGGGGTCGAGGTGGGGGCGGGGCCGGAGGACCAGGCGAAGGGGTCCGCTGTCGGCTCGTCGGGTTCGGGGTCGGCTTGGGGCGTGGGACGGACGAAGTCTTGTGGGCGTTCCTTGCGCTGTAGCAGGAGGGTGTAGTCGGCGCGGCGGGTTGGGTCGGTGAGGATCTCGTAGGCGCGGTTCAGCTTGACCTGCTGGGTGGAGTCGCCGCCGACGTCGGTGTGGTGGCTTCGCGACAGGCGGCGGTAGCTGCGCTTGATCTCCTCGGCATCGGCGGACCGGCCGACCCCGAGCAGCTTCCAGGGGTCGGCTCCGTTGAGGTCCCGGAAGTCCCGGCTCGAACTCATCGAGCGACGTCCGCCTGGTAGCAGGTCAGTCGCCAGGAAGCGTGCTGCGGGTCCATGCCGTTGGGCAGGGTGCGGTGGCCGGTTGCGAACGTGACGGTCTTGTCGCCCGCGAGGTAGCACCACAGGTCGAGCTCTTCGTCGTTCCCGTAGTAGTACGACCGGTAGTGCGTGATGGCCTGCGTCCCGAGGAACGGTGTCTGCAGGCGTTGCTGCGCTTCCAGCGGCAGGTTGCCGAGGACGCCGCGCATGTCCTGCGTGAGGTTCAGTTGCGGAGGCACCGACAGTTGGGACTGCTCGTCCTTGCCACGCGACACCAGCGAGCGCAGACCGCCGCGCGGCTTCGTGGCCTGTTGCTGTACGACGGCGTGCTTGATGCTCGACGGTACGAACTGATCGATCCGCACGCTCTGCGTCTTCTGACCCTGTTTGTTGACCCGTGGCGTCGTCACCGCGAGCCCGTTCGGCCCGAGGACGACGGCGTACGGCCGGTCGCGTTCACGCTCGTGCAGGTCGGCCCACCACTCGATCGGCGGTCCTACCTTGCGCTCGAGGTACGCCTTGACGTCGTCGTGGAGCTCGCTCCACCAGTGGAACCGGTCCGGGCTGGGGACGAACCCCAGCGGCGCGGCCTCGTGCGCGGCAGGCATCGACGGCGCGGCCGGTGCGCGCTCCACGCCACCACTTGCGGGCCGCTGCGCGGCCGGACGTCCCCGAGATTGCTCGGGCAGGTTGTCACGAGTCATGTGGGCAGCGGCGTGGAGCGGCGGCATACATAGTCCGAAGCCTCCATCACCTCGCCCACCCTGGTCAACTCTGGTTTTCCGGAGTTGTGGACAAGGTCTTCGCGCGGGTGAGTACGGCGTCGGTCATCTGCTCGGTGAGCTTGCCGGTGAACGTGTTCTGCTGGCTGGGGTGGAAGCAGCCGAGGACGGTGACCTCGCCGTACGGGGTCGGGATCCGGTGCTCGACCGCGTGGCCGAACTTCGGGCGCGGTCGCGGTACGTCGGCTCCGAGCGCGATCAGCGCTACGAGCAGAGCGTCGTACGCGAACTTGCCGAGGCAGACGATCGACCTCGTGCTGGGCAGGACGAGCTCGAGCTCGCTGCGGTACCAGGGGGCGCAGGTGTCGCGTTCCTCCGGGGTGGGCTTGTTCGCGGGCGGGGCGCAGCGGACGGCGGCGATCATCCGGGTGTCGATCAGGTGCAGGCCGTCGCCGGCGTGCTCGCTGGTGGGCTGGTTGGCGAGGCCGACGCGGTGCAGGCTCGCGAACAGCCAGTCGCCGGAGCGGTCGCCGGTGAACACGCGCCCGGTGCGGTTCCCGCCGTTCGCCGCCGGCGCCAGCCCGACGATCAGGATCCGTGGCTCGGCGACGCCCCAGCCCGGGATCGGCCGTCCCCAGTACGGCTGGTCCGCGAAGGACTTTCGCTTGCCGACAGCAACGTCTTCCCTCCATTCGACGAGCCGCGAACAGGCCCTGCACATCGAGACGCGTGCTTCCAGCTCCGCCAGGTCATCAGTCGCCGCAAGACGCACCACCTCGGCCGCATCCCGAGCCACCGGAGTACGCCGTACCGCCGGGTCCTCCGGCCACCCGATCCCCGGCGGCACAGGACTCTCGAACAACTCGCCGGTCAACGGATGCGGAAGCTTCACCCACCCAGCCTAAACGGCGAGGTCGGGGAGGATTTCATGCCCGATTCGGCACACGATCCTCCCCAACCTCAGGAGGTCAGGCGGCGAGCTGCTCGACGGGTTGCGGGGTCGTGGCGGTACGGCGGGCGTTCGGGATGGCCAGGGCTAGTACGACGGCTGCGGCGGCGAATGCCGATAGCAGGAGGAACGTGTCGGTGAAGCCCGCCTCCGCGGGGAGCCCTGAGGGCTGGATGTGGCCCGTGATGATCGAGCTCGCGAGGGCGGTGCCGATGGAGCCGCCGATGGTGCGGATGTTGGCGTTCATGCCGGTGGCCGCGCCGGTTTGCTCGCGCGGGACGTTCTGCACGATCAGGCTGGTCATGGCCGCGTAGGCGAGGCCGAGCCCGACACCGAACGCAGCCGTCGAGAGCGCCACCTGCCACTGCGCGTCGTGGAACTCGGCGAACATCAGCGCCGCGACCAGGCTCAACGCCGACCCGGAAACCACCTGCGCCTTGGCGCCGAACCGGGGCGTGAGCGGGCCGCTCAACGACCCGACGACCGCCATCGTCACCAGCATCGGCAGCATCAGCAGCCCGGCCTTCGTGACGCTCGCACCGAACCCGAAACCGGCAGCCGTCGGGATCTGCAGGAACTGCGGCACGAACGCGTACACAGCGAACATCGCCGCCCCGAACAGCAGCGCCACGAGGTTCGTCGTCCACACCGCTGGGCGGCGCATCATCCGCATGTCGATCAGCGGGTTCCGCGAGCGCAGTTCGACCGTGATCCAGCCGGCGAACAGTACGACGGCCAGCGCGAAGAGCCCCACCGTCCGCAACGAGCCCCAGCCCCACGACCGGCCCGTGCTCAGCGGCAGCAGCAGCGCGATCAGCCAGCCGGACAGGAACGCGGCGGCCAGCCAGTCGATCCGGCCGGGAACACGGTTCGGGGACTCCGGGACGTAGCGCCGTACCATCAGCGTCGAGACCGCGACGACCGCCATCGGGATCCAGAACAGCCAGCGCCAGCCGAGCCATTCCACGATCGGGCCGGCCAGGACGATCCCCAGCCCGCCGCCGGCCGCGATGATGGCCGACACCACGCCGACCACGGACGGCACGCGTTCGGCCGGGAACTCGTCCCGGATGATGCCGAACGCCAACGGGAACACGGCTCCGCCGACACCTTGGAAGATGCGGGCGGCGATCAGTACGCCGACGTTCGGCGCGAGCGCGGCGATCAGGCAGCCGACGGCCAGGGCGGCCAGCGCGATGAACAGCGTGCGCTCCTTGCCGACCATGTCGCCGATCCGCCCGAGCAAGGGGGTCGCGACGGATACCGAGAGCAGGAGTGCGGTGAACACCCAGGTGACCGTGCCGGGGGTGGTGTGCAGGTCGTGCTGGATGGAGGGCAGCGCCGGGGTGACCAGTGACTGCAACATAGAGAAAGAGGCGACGACCGTGGCGAGGACCGCCAGGGTCACGCGAGGGTTTCCAGACCTGATGACAGGCATGCAGAAGTCCTTCGAAAGGAGTGTGAACGCGCCAGAACCTGGGCGCGGGATTCTCGGCCTGGTAAAGTCGAGGTATGCCTCCACTATAGCGGAGGGTCTCCTCCGCTATCAACTGGCTAAGGTGAGCGAATGGTGACCGGTGAGAGCAGGCCCGCGTTGCGGGTCGACGTACGGCGACCGCAGCGGGCGGACGCGCGGCGGAACTTCGACGCCCTGCTCGGCGCCGCCCGGGATGCGTTCGCGAGCAAAGGCGTCGAGGCGTCGCTGGAGGACATCGCGCGCCAGGCCGGCGTCGGGATCGGCACGCTGTACCGGAACTTCCCGCACCGCCAGGACCTGCTGAACGCGGTCTACTTCGGCGAGATCGAGGAGCTGTGCATCGCGGCGGAAGAGGCAGCCGATCTGCCGCCGTGGGAGGCACTGACCACGTGGCTGCACCGCTTCGTCGGGTACGCCGCGACGAAGCGCGCGATCTTCGAGTCGCTGAACCGGGAGGCCGACAGCTTCAAGGCGGCCCGTGAGGCGATGTACGCCGCCGGTACGCCGCTGTTCGAACGCGCCCAGGCCGCGGGTGAAGCGCGTAAGGACGTCTCCTTCGACGACCTCCTCCGCATGGTCAGCGGCCTCACCGCCGCCGGCTTCGTAGACCAGGCCCAACGCGACCGCGTCCTCACGATCGCCCTCGACGGCGTCCGGGCGCACTAGACAGGGCCTTAACCGAGGGCGAGCGCCACCCCGTCGAGGATGTCGTGTTCGGAGACGGTTAGTTCGGTGACGGACAGGCGGTCGTAGAGGCGCTGGAGGATGAGGGCGCCGGCGCCGATCACGTCTACACGGCCGGGGTGGATCGACGGTACGGCGGAGCGTTCTGCGCGGGTGGTGGTTGTCAGCCAGGTCGTCGCGGAGCGCAGTTGGTCGGTGGTGAGCCGGGCGTGGTGGACGGCGGCGCGGTCGTACTCGGACAGGTTCAGCGCGACCGCGGCCACGGTGGTGCAGGTACCGGCGACGCCGATGAACGCGCGGGCAGCTTCAAGCGGGACCGTGGTGGCGTCCAGCAGGGCGTCGATGTCCTTGCCGATCGCCTGTAGTTCTGTCGCGGACGTGGGGTCGGTGGTGACGTGGCGTTCGGTGAGGCGGACGGAGCCGATGTCGAGGGATTCGGCCGCAATCACACCGGTGGCGTCGCCGAGGACCAGTTCGGTGGAGCCGCCGCCGATGTCGGCCACGAGGTACGGCGCTGGGAGGTCGAGTGACGTGGTGGCGCCGCGGAAGCTGAGCTCGGCTTCTTCCGCACCGGAGATGATTTCCGGTTGTACGCCGAGACGCTCCTCGACGCCGGCGAAAAACGCGTCACGGTTGCTGACGTCGCGGGCGGCCGAGGTGGCGACGAAGCGGAGTCTGGTGACGTCGCTCGACTGAATAACGGAGGCGAAGTCCTCACAGGCGGTGAAGACGCGGGCGAGTGCTTCGGGGGCGAAGGCGCCGGTGGCATCCACGCCCTGGCCGAGGCGGACGATGGTCATCCGGCGGTCGAACTCGACGAGCTGACCGTCCACCAGATCGGCGATCAGCAGACGGATCGAGTTGGTCCCACAGTCGACCGCGGCAACCCGAACCGCACCCTGGCCCTCAGACACACGGGCCTCGGCGACCCCAGTCCTCCAGGGATTCCAGAGCCTCGTCGCCCAACGGGTTCACACCAGGGCCGGCCGCCAGTGAATGGCCTACCAGGACGTGAAGGCATTTGACCCGGGTCGGCATTCCGCCGGCGGTGATCCCGGCGATTTCCTCGACGTGCTCGATGGACTCGCGGTGCTCGAGGTACGACTCGTGCGCGGCGCGATACCGGGCCGCCAGGTCCTCGTCATCCGCCAGGCGGTCCGTCATCTCTTTCATCACGCCCGAGGCCTCGAGCGTGCCGATCGCGGACGCGAGCCGCGGGCACGTCACGTAGTACGTCGTGGGAAACGGCGTACCGTCCGGAAGTCGCGGCTCGGTCTCGACCACGTCGGGGAGGCCACAGCTGCACCGGTGCGCGATCGACCGAATGCCGCGGGCAGTCCGGCCGAGTTGTTTGCTGACTGCTTCTTGGTCGGAAGGGCTGACGCTCACCTGGTCACCTTAGGCGGCGGCGTGAGGATCGTCTTCGGCGCGGGCTTGGCGGGGGTCGGCGTCGTGGCCGGCGCCGGCGGCGTGCCCGCACCCTCGACGCTCCCCCACAGCTTCGTGTACCAGGTCGGCTTCTGCGTGTCCGCCGTACCGTCCGTCGGCGCCGACGGCTCCGGCGGGGCGCCGAGCGGCTTCCCGTCCGCGCCGATCACGCGGTACCCGACCTCACCGGGCATCACCCAGCCGAGCCGCTGCCGCGCCTGCGCCTTCACGTACGCGTCGTCGTCCCAGCGGGTGATCTCGTCGTTCAGCTCCGCGACCCGCTTCTCCCGGTCCCGGATCTCCTGCTGCAGCGCGCTCACCTGCTGGTGCTGGTCGAACCAGACCCGCAGGCTCTGCGCGTACGACACGATCAGCGCGCCCAGCACCAGCAGCACGACGGCCGCCCGCCCGGTCAGGTTGCGGGACCCGCGGGTCCGCGCCGGGTCCGCCTGGGTTCCGGTCGTACGCCGTTTCGGCTGGTCGCCCCGCCGGGCCGGTGGACGCGACTGGGTCCGGCTCGACGGACGCGAGCCGGGGCGTGCACCGGAATCCCGACGGGACGGCATGCATTGACCTCCTGGATCAGGCCGGCATCAGCCCTGGAAGCGCGGGAAGGCCGAGCGACCGGCGTACGTCGCCGCGTCGTCGAGCTCCTCCTCGATCCGGAGCAGCTGGTTGTACTTGGCGGTGCGGTCGGACCGGGCCGGGGCGCCGGACTTGATCTGGCCGCAGTTGGTCGCGACCGCGAGGTCGGCGATCGTGGTGTCCTCGGTCTCGCCGGAGCGGTGGCTCATCATGCAGGTGAAGCCGCTGCGGTGCGCCAGGTCGACGGCGTCCAGGGTCTCGGTCAGCGAGCCGATCTGGTTCACCTTGACCAGCAGGCTGTTCGCCGACTTCTCGTCGATGCCGCGCTGCAGCCGCTCGACGTTGGTGACGAACAGGTCGTCGCCGACCAGCTGGATCTTGCTGCCGAGCTCACCGGTGATGGCCTTCCAGCCGTCCCAGTCCTCCTCGTTCAGCGGGTCCTCGATCGACACGATCGGGTACGACGCCACCAGGTCGGCGTAGTAGGCGATCATCTCGTCGGCCGACTTCTTGCCGCCCTCGAACGCGTACACGCCGTCGGTGAAGAACTCGCTCGCGGCGACGTCCATCGCCAGCGCGATGTCCTTGCCGAGCTGCAGGCCGGCCTTCTCGACCGCGACCGCGATCAGGTCCAGGGCGGCCCGGTTGCTGTCGAGGCTCGGCGCGAAGCCGCCCTCGTCGCCGAGGCCGGTGGACAGGCCGCGCTCCTTCAGGACCGCCTTCAGCGCGTGGTAGACGCCCGCACCCTGCATGACGGCCTCGGCGTACGTCGACGCGCCGATCGGGGCGATCATGAACTCCTGGACGTCGACGTTGCTGTCCGCGTGCGCGCCGCCGTTGAGGATGTTCATCATCGGCACCGGCAGGACGTGTGCGTTCGGGCCGCCGACGTACCGGAACAGCGGCAGGCCGGAGCTCTCCGCCGCCGCCTTCGCGACCGCGAGGCTGACGCCGAGGATCGCGTTCGCGCCCAGCTTGGCCTTGTTCGGGGTGCCGTCCAGGTCGAGGAGCGCGTGGTCGATCAGGCGCTGCTCGTGGACGTCGTACCCGACGATCTCCTTGTCGATGTCCTCCAGGATCGCGGTGACGGCCTTCAGCACGCCCTTGCCGCCGTACCGGTTCTTGTCGCCGTCACGCAGCTCCACTGCCTCGAACTGGCCGGTGGAGGCGCCAGACGGGACGGCCGCGCGGGCGATGGTGTCGTCGTCGAGCAGAACCTCGACCTCGACAGTGGGGTTGCCGCGCGAGTCGAGGATCTCGCGCGCGCCGACGGCCTCGATGGTGGCCACATTGACTCCCAAGTTCTCGATGACGAATCGCTGCTGAGCCTAGTCCCCAGACCAGCAAGCTCAGTGGACCGCGTCGACCCTAACGATTGCATCCGCAGGTACCTCCCGCGTCAGTAACACTCCGTTGGGCGCCCGATAGACCGCCAAATCCGCGCAATCCACACCCAGCAAGACTTCTACCAGCTGCTGCCGCGTGATCTACAGGCCGAACGAGTGGCGGGCGTCGGTTAGGCCCTTCAGGTTGTCAGCGGGGCCGGAGATGCCGGTCAGGATGTTGTTGGTGATGCGCCAGGCGAAGTAGCCGGCCTGGACGGCGTAGCGCACTCGCAGGAACGTGGGCAGGCCGCGCTCGAGTTCGTCGGTGAGGTCGGGTCGTTGGCGCAGGTACGCCGGAACCACCGGGTCGCCGTTGTACATGACGGCGGATGCGACGTCGTACAGGATCGGGCCTCGCATCGCGCTCCCCCAGTCGATGAGGGCAACCTCGCCGTCAGCCTGCCGCAGGAACGCTTCCGCGGCCGGATCCCCGTGCAACCAGGCCCAGGAGACCGACCCGAGCGCGACCGCGTCAGCGACGGCGCCCTCGACCGCCGGGCGGATCCATGGCTCGAGGTCCAGGCAGTCCTCGAACGGGAGCAGGAACTGCAACCAGTCGGCCACCTCACCGGCATCGAGCGCGGCAGCCGAGTGCACGCGTCCGAGCAGCTCCCCGATCGCCGCCTGATCCGAAGGCACCAGTTCAACGCCGTCGACGTACTCGAGCACAGCAACCTGCCGCCCGTCGACGCGTTCAACGACCCGACCGTGCTTGCTGGGACGCGGACGCCCGGTGCAGATGCCGGCGTCGTCGAGCCGGGCCGCCAACTCCAGACCAGGCCCGAACGCCGAGTCCGAGAGCCCAACCGACTTGAGCACCACCAGCCAGTCCGCACCAGACGCCAGCCAGGCAGCCGAGTTCATCCCGCCGGTCAGCACCTCCAGCCGCGCCGGCTTCAGATCCCAGTGCTCCCGCAGTACCTCAGCAACATCCACCCACCCACCTTCTCAGCCACCCAGCACCCCGAGCAGCCGATTTTCTGGTGTACCGAAGAACAGGTAGTGCACCACCGAGACACCGTACGCAAAGCCCCGTCTGCGCTCAGGTGCACTACCCAACCACCGAACACCTCCCGTCCTTAGGCACACCATTACTTGCCGATGTGGAAAGTTCTCTGTTAGCTTTCCGATATGGAAGGTGATGCGGAAGAGCAGCTGCGGATCATCGAGCGGGCCGAGGCGGCGCCGTACGTGAGCTACCCCAAGACGCCCTGGTGGTACCCGCCGGTCGTGGGGCTCTGGGCGGCTGCGTTGATCGGGGCGTTCGCCTCGTGGCGGGACAGCAGCGCACTGTTCTTCACTGCGCTGGCGGTGCTGATCGGGTTGGAGGTCGCGTTCCTGACCTGGATGCAGCGGCGACACGGCGCGATGCCGTTCCCCGGGCGCGGACGACCGCCGCGGGAGATCGGACGGCTCTGGAATCGGTACTTCGTGGCCGTCGGGGTGGTCGTGGTGATCGTCGCGCTGGCGTGGTGGCTGGCCGGCGTACTGGCAGCCGCCCCGACCGCGTTCGTCCTGGCGACCGCCGGCCTCTGGTACTACGAGCGCCGGTACGCCGTCATCGCGGCGCAGGTCCGGGAGCGCCTCGGATGATCGACGGACTCGATCCGGTCATCCACGCACCGAAACGCCTGGCCGCGATGGCAGTACTGGCGAACGCCACCACGGTGACGTTCCGCTTCCTGAAGGACTACCTGGAGGTCACCGACTCCGACCTCTCGAAGCACATGTCGGCTCTGGAGAACGCCGGCTACGTCGCCACCACGAAAACCGGCCACGGCCGCGGCGCCACCACGACGTACCGAATGACCAAAGCCGGCGAACACGCCTACACAACCCACCGCAACGCCCTCCGCACTCTGCTGGACGGCCCGAAGTAGCCGTCGCGATGCGGGCGTCTACCGGGTGCTCAGCGGGCCCCGGGCTCCGTCTTCTCGACCACGTTGCGGACGTAGAACAGGTACCAAAGCCGCACCGGCGTCCCCGTGCCCGCGCCCACCACCATGCTGGGCTTGATCGCGGTAGACACTCGGCCGTTCGAGCCGTTGTAGTTGCCGTCGTGGCGCCTTCGCTTGGTGTCGGCGGTCTCGACCCCCTTCGCAATCTCGGCCCAACCGGCGACCTGAGCGGCGTCGACGCCGAGTAGCTTCGCGTCCGCCACCATCCGGTCGGCGGCAGCCTGTCCGTTGGCTTCGGTCCAGAACAGGTCGACGGAGTCCACGTACCCGTGCCGGGTGGTCACCGTCATCTCCTCCGTGCGCCCGGACCAGGTGCCGGTGGGGAGCTTGAGGCTCACAATGGCGTCGTCGGGCACGGTGACGATCTCCATCTGGTCGTCCGGGAGTCCGAGGGCCTTCGCCTCCAGCGGCCGGGTCAGGTCCCACTGCACACGGTTGCCTGTCCCGAACACTGGGTCGACCTCGTCCTGGTCGCCGACGCGGAGGCTGCAACCGGTCGCCACCGTCAGGGCGAAGATCGCAGCCGCGGCGAGAAAGACCTGTCGTACCGACATGAGCCCACCCTGTCACGCCACAATGTCATCACCTGGATGCAGCACCTTCACGGCACGCTGCTGGTCGGCGACGAGCACCGCATCGCAGTGGTAGCCGCAGACAGTTTCTGATCTAGCTGTTGGTCTCGGCGGTGCGGATTTCAGCTGTTAGTTGGTGGATGGTGAGGCGGAGGGCTTGTTCGGCGTCTATGCCTAGGGTGCGGGACTCGCGGACGAGGGCCAGGAGTTGGTGGCCGATTCGGTCGAGGTCCGTGTCGTCGGCGGGCGGGAGTTCGGCGGGGAGGACCTTCGCGGCCCGGGCGAGGACCTTGTCGGCCAGGGCGAGGGCGGGGAGGGCGAGCGGGATGCCTTCGAGGACCGAGGAGCGCTGCTTCTCGGTGGCCTTGATCGCTTCCCAGTTGGCCTCGACCGCGGCGACATCGGTCGCGTCCACAGTGCCGAAGACGTGCGGATGGCGGCGAATCAGCTTCTCGACGATCCCGCCGGCCACGTCATCGATCGTGAACCCGTCGTCGGGGTCCTCCTCGGCGATGCGCGAGTTCAGCGCGACCTGAAGAAGCAGGTCGCCCAACTCCTCGCGGAGATGGCTGCGATCGCCGGTGTCGAGCGCCTCGAGGGTTTCGTACGTCTCTTCCAGCAGGTACTTCGCCAGGCTCTCGTGCGTCTCCTGCTGCGTCCACGGACAGTCGCGCCGGATCCGGTCCATCACCCGGACCAGATCGATCAGCCTGGCCCCGGGTACGTCGTACGAGCCGTGCTGGATCTCCACGTCGTACGCCGGTCGCGGGTCACGCGCCACCTGATCGGCGACGACCCGCAGCAGGCCCGGCTCACCGTCGTCACCGACGAGCCACGCGACGTCGCGCCCGGCCTCGGCCGCGGACGACAACCAGGTCCAGTGCTCGCCGATCCCGCCCTCGACCTGGGTGACAGCAAGCCCGGACCCGACCACGGCCTGTACGTCGGAGCGCAGCACATGACCGTCACCGCCCGAGGCGGCGCCGATCTCGTCGGCGTCGGTCAGGGACTGCCAGGCTGCACGCGTCAACAGGCCGGGAGCCACCCGTGGGCTGGTCAGCAGGACAGTGATCCGGCCGGAGCCCTCACGTACGTCGGTCACCGGCTCGGCTGTCTCAGCCCTGGCCCTGCTGCTGCTGGGCGGCGTCCTCGGCTGCCTTGCGCTTGGCCGCGGTCTGGTCGGATTCCTTCGAGAGGGAACCGGAGATCGCCGTGTCGAGCCGACCGTCGCTCCACTGACCGAAGCGCGGCGCGACCGTGACCTTGATGTCCTTCGCAGCCGTGTTCAGGGCCTGCGCGCCTTCCTGCGCCTTCTGCTGACCGTCCTTGTCGTGGATGCCCTGACCGCCGGCGAGCTTGATCGTGACGACCAGTGCCGCGGCGAGCTGGTTCAGGAAGGCGCGGGACGCCGGATCGGCCTGCAGCTTCTGGTACGCCTCGGCGCTCGGCGCCACAGCGTTCTTGGCCGCGTCGGCGATCTCCGCGTCGCTGACCGAGATCGCCTTCTGCCGGCCGACCTGCGCCGCGAGCTCGTTGCTGACCATCCCGTTCAGCGCGGCCTGGTCGGGGTACGACTCGCCGAGGGCCGCGCCGACAGCGCGCGAGGTCTTGTCGACATCGCCGATGCTGATCTCGGTCTTACCGACCATCGCCGCCGCGCCCGGGTGGGTTCCCGCCGCACATCCGCCGGTCAGCAGCACCGTCGCCACCACCACACCGAGAGCCCGAAGCCGTGTGCTCACCGAATCTCCTCGCAAGTTCCTGTCAGAGTCACGCCGGAACCACAATAGGTTCGGCGATCACGTCGTCGATCAACCGGGTGCACCATTGCAGCAGCTCCTGGTCGCGGAGCGGCTGACCGCCGACCAGCCTGGTGGCAGGTCTCGGCACCAGAATGGTATGCAGTTGCGGCTTCACCAGACTCTTCGGGTACAGCCTGTTCAGCCGGAGCACCTTCGAATCGGGCAGTTCGACCGGCCCGAACCGGATCATGCTGCCCTGCAGGGTGACGTCGTGCAGCCCCGCCCGGCGGGCGTGGTTGCGGAACGTCGCCACCTCGATCAGGTTCAGCACCGCCAGCGGAATCTCGCCGTACCGGTCGTGCAGCTCCTCGACCAGTTCGGCGATGCCGTCAGCGTCCCGTACGGCGGCCAGCCGCTGGTACATCTCCAGGCGCAACCGCTGGGACGGGATGTAGTCGTGCGGCAGGTGCGCGTCGATCGGCAGCTCGATCTTGACCTCGGGCTCCTCGGCCTGGGTGTCGCCGCGGTACTCCGCGACCGCCTCGCCGACGAGCCGGACGTACAGGTCGAAGCCGACGTCCGCGATGTGCCCGGACTGCTCGCCGCCGAGCAGGTTGCCGGCGCCGCGGATCTCCAGGTCCTTCATCGCGACCGCCATACCGCCGCCGAGGTCCGCGTGCTGCGCGATCGTGGCCAGCCTGTCGTGTGCCGTCTCGGTGAGCGGCTTCTCCGGCGGGAAGAAGAAGTACGCGTACGCGCGCTCGCGGCCACGACCGACCCGGCCGCGGAGCTGGTGCAGCTGGGACAGGCCGAGCAGGTCGGAGCGCTCGATGATCATCGTGTTCGCGTTCGAGATGTCGATCCCGGACTCGACGATCGTCGTACACACGATCACGTCGGACTGCTTCTCCCAGAAGCCCTGGATCACGTTCTCGAGGGTGTGCTCGTTCATCTGGCCGTGTGCGACGCTGACGCGCGCCTCGGGCACCAGTTGGCGGATCCGGGCGGCTGCCTTCTCGATCGTGTTCACCCGGTTGTGGACGACGAAGACCTGGCCCTCGCGGAGAAGTTCGCGGCGGATCGCGGCGGTCACCTGGTGCTCGTCGTACGCGCCGACGAAGGTCAGCACCGGGTGCCGCTCCTCCGGCGGGGTGGCGATCGTGGACATCTCGCGGATGCCGGTGATCGACATCTCGAGCGTCCGCGGGATCGGGGTCGCCGACATCGTCAGTACGTCGACCGCCGTCCGCAGCCGCTTCAGCTGCTCCTTGTGCTCGACGCCGAACCGCTGCTCCTCGTCGACGATCACCAGACCGAGGTCCTTGAACGCCACCTCGCCGCTGAACAGCCGGTGCGTCCCGATCACCACGTCGACCGACCCGTCGGCCAGGCCGTCGATCGTCGCCTTGGCCTCCTTGTCGGTCTGGAACCGCGACAGCGGGGCGACGTTGACCGGGAACGCGGCGTACCGCTCGGCGAAGGTCGCGTAGTGCTGCTGCACGAGGAGTGTCGTCGGCACGAGTACGGCGACCTGCTTGCCGTCCTGCACCGCCTTGAAGGCCGCCCGTACGGCGATCTCGGTCTTGCCGTAGCCGACGTCGCCGCAGACGATCCGGTCCATCGGCATGACACGTTCCATGTCGTGCTTCACGTCGTCGATGGTGGCGAGCTGGTCGGGCGTCTCCACGAACGGGAACGCGTCCTCGAGCTCCCGCTGCCACGGGGTGTCCTTGGCGAACGCGTGGCCCTTGGTCGCCTGGCGCGCGGCGTACAGCTTGATCAGCTCGCCGGCGATCTGCCGGACCGCCTTGCGGGCGCGGCCCTTGCGCTTGGCCCAGTCGCCGCCGCCCATCTTGTCCAGGGTCGGCTGCTCGCCACCGACGTACCGGGTGACCTGGTCGAGCTGGTCGGTCGGCACGTACAGCCGGTCGCCCGGTTGTCCGCGCTTGCTCGGCGCGAACTCGATCACGACGTACTCGCGGGTGGCCTTCTGGGAGCCCGTGCCAACCGTCCGCTGCATCATCTCGACGTACCGGCCGACGCCGTGCTGCTCGTGCACGACGTAGTCGCCGGGCTGCAGCTCCAGCGGGTCGATCGTTTTCTTGCGGCGCGACGGCATCCGTTGCTGGGAACGGCGTTCGGCCATCGACCGCTGGCCGGCCAGGTCGTTCTCGGTGAGTACGGCGAACTTGATGCCGTCAGCAATGAATCCGTGTTCCAGCTGACCCTGCGAGATCAGTACGACGCCGGGCTCGGGGATCTCCTCGATCCCCTCGACCACCCGGGCCGGGAGCTCCGCCTCGGAGAACACCTCGGCCAAGCGCTGCGCGGGACCATGACCTTCGGTGACGCAGACGACCCGCCAGCCGTCCCGCAGCCAGGCGCGGATGTCCTCGGCCGCCGCCGCGGTCTCGCCGCGATACGGGTCGACCTCGTGGACGGCGAGGATCTTGCTGGTGACCGCGCCGGAGTCGGTGTCGATGTCGAACGCGACCCGCGCCCCCATCGAGTCCCGCAGCTCGGGCTCGTCGGTCGGAGCGGCCGCGAACGGCGACAGGCTCCACCAGGCCAGGCCCCTGCCCAGGGCCTGCGACCGGACGTCGCCGAGCGACATGTACGCCGCCGCGCCCAGGTCGATCGGGGCCTCGCCACCACCGGCTGCCGCGGCCCAGGACGCCTCCAGGAACTCCTGGCTGGTCGCCACCAGGTCGTGCGCTCGCGCGCGAACCCGCTCGGGGTCGCTGACGACGACATGAGTACCGGCCGGCATCAGGTCGACCAGCAGCTCCATCTCGTCGACGAGCACCGGCGCCAGCGACTCCATGCCCTCGACGGCATGCCCTTCGGCGAGCTTCTCGAACAGCTCGGCCAGCTCGGGGTGTTCCTTCGCCAGTACGGCGGCCCGCGCGCGGACCTCGTCGGTCAGCAGCAGTTCGCGGCACGGAGGTGCCCACAGACCGTGCTGAGCGATCTCCAATGAGCGCTGGTCCGCAACCGCGAAGTACCTGATCTCCTCGACGTCGTCGCCGAAGAAGTCCACCCGCAGCGGGTGCTCCTCGGTCGGCGGGAAGACGTCGATGATGCCGCCGCGGACCGCGAACTCACCGCGCCGCTCGACCAGGTCCACCCGGTGGTACGCCGCGGCGGCGAGCCGCTCGACGACGTCCTCGAGCTCGACCGAGTCACCGACGTGCAGCTGTACGGGCCGCAGGTCCGCGAGTCCGGCGACCTGCGGCTGCAGTACGGACCGCACCGGCGCGACCAGGATCCGGATCGGGCCGGTCGTCTCGTCGGACGGATCCGGGTGCGCGAGCCGCCGCAGTACGGCGAGCCGCCGGCCGACCGTGTCGGAGCGGGGCGACAGGCGCTCGTGCGGGAGCGTCTCCCAGGCCGGGTAGTAGGCGACGGAGCCAGGCTCCTCGACGAGGCACTGGAGGGCTTCGGTGAGCTCCTCTGCCTCGCGGAAGGTGGCGGTGACGGCGAGCACCGGGCGGTCGGCGCCGTTCTGGGCCGCGGCCAGCGCGGCGAGGAGGACCGGGCGCACCGGCGTCGGCGCGCTCAGGTCGAGGGTCGTGACGCTGTCACCGCGGGCGTCACGAACGGCCTCGGCCACCACCGGATCGGTGATCAGGGTGTCGACCAGACCGCGTAGCTTCACGAGTTGTACTTCCCTTGAGTCGCCTCGAGGCCGTCGGTGAGCAGGGATTCGACCGCGTCCGCGGTCCGGTCGACGGCGAACGGAAGGTCCTTGCGTTCGGTCGAGGAGAACTCGTTGAGGACGAAGTCGGCGGGCGCCTGCCGGCCCGGCGGACGACCCACACCGAACCGGACTCGATAGTACTCACCGGTGCCAAGCGATTTGCGTAGCGATTTCAGCCCGTTGTGGCCGTTGTCGCCGCCGCCGAACTTGCACCGCAGGACACCGAAGTCGATGTCCAGCTCGTCGTGCAGCACGACCAGGTTGGCCGGATCCAGCTTGAAGAACTTCAGCAACCCGGAGACCGGTCCGCCAGACTCGTTCATGTACGAGCGGGGTTTGGCCAGGACCGTCCGCAGTCCGCTGATCCGGGTCTCGATCACCTCGGATTTGGCCTGCTTGCTCTGCTTCCACTTCGCCCCGGTCCGGGCCGCCAGTTCGTCGGCGACCAGGTGCCCGATGTTGTGCCGGGTGCGGGCATACGAAGGGCCGGGATTCCCCAGTCCGACGACCAACCACACGTCGTCCGCCACGGATCCCGGCCCTCCCGAAGATATCTGGTGCTGCGGCAGCAGGTTACTCGGCCGCAGCGGCCACCGGCTCCTCGGCCGCGGTCGGCTCGGCGCGCTCGATACCGGCTTCGGCCTCGGCCTCGGCCAGCTCGGCCTCGGCCTGCTCGGCGGTCTGCTGGGCCGTGATGTTCACAATCAGGGTGTCCGGCTCGATCGCCAGCGTCGTACCGGTCGGCAGCTGCAGATCGGACGCGTGGATCTGGGCGCCGACCTCCAGGCCCTCGATCGAGACGGTGACGCCGTCGGGGATGTGCGTCGCCTCGGCCTCGACCAGGATGCTCTGCGCCTCCAGCACGACCAGGGCGTCGCTGACGGCCTCGCCCTCGAGGTGCACGGCGATGTCGACCTGGACCTTCTCGCCGCGGCGGACGATGACCAGGTCGACGTGCTCGATGAAGCCCTTGATCGGGTCGCGCTGGACCTGCTTCGGCAGCGCCAGGTGGGACTCGCCGTCCTCGACCTCGATCAGCAGCAGGGCGTTGGCGGTCTTCAGGGCCAGCATGGTGTCGTGACCGGGCAGCGTGATGTGCACCGGGTCACTGCCGTGGCCGTAGAGGACGGCGGGAACCTTGTTGTCCCGGCGGATTCGGCGGGCAGCTCCCTTGCCGAACTCCGTACGCGATTCGGCGTGGATCTTGACCTCGGCCACGAGATGAACTCCTCAAGAGCGTTGCGGTGATCAGTTGTCTGGATGGAACTCGGCTGCGGCCTCAGCGGGCGCCTGCTGACCCCGAGAAGGCGTCAGGCAACGAACCACCGCGTCGATCACGGAGCCGCGCCCAACAGTTCACGGGGGGCGTCCCTCGCCGAGGCAACCAAAACAGTCTACCCACGAGCGCGGCCAGACGGGAAATCCGGCCCTGGAGTTCGGTACGTTGCCCGGGTGATCTCGCCGTACGCCGTGCTCAGCCTGCTGTTTCCGGTGGTTTTCATCGGTGCGATGACGTGGCTGATCGTCTGGAGCGTGCGTCGGCGGCGAGCGAGGCTGAGGCAGCGCGCCGCGCAGGTGGCGTCGGTCGGGTGGTACCCGGTCCCGCCGAGCCCGTGGCTGGCGCAGATCGCGGCAAACCTGTTCCGGGAGGGCCGGCCGGGTGAGACGTACGCCGGCGTGTACCAGGGTCGCGGCCTGTGTGTACTCGACTACACGTACGTCACCAGCAACGGCAAGTCCACGCAGACGCACACGGTCAACCTGGTCGCGCTGACCCTCCCCGTAGCGCTGCCGCCGCTCACGGTGATGCACGAATCTGGCCTGCGGCGGATGTTCCGCGGCAGCGATCTCGAACTGGAGAACCAGCTGTTCAATGACCAGTTCCGGGTGGAGTGCGTCGACGACCGGTACGGGTCGGCCGTCATGCACCCCCGGATGATGGAGTGCGTGCTGTTCAACCCGGGCCTGGAGTGGCAGATCGCCGGCAACGCCTTCGTGTCCTGGTCGGCCGGCGGCTTCGCCGTACCGGACGTCCTCGCCCGCCTGGACGCGATGACACGCCTGATCGACCTGATCCCGCCCTTCGTCCTCCGCGACTACGGCCAGCCGACGTTCAGCTGAGTTTGGTCCAGACCTGGCGGAGGGCTCGGGCTGTGTCGCCTTCGAGGCCTGCGGCGTCCAGGGTCTCGGCCAGTTCGTCGAACTCCGGGCCCCAGCGCCAGGCGACGTTGCGGAGCTGGTCGGGGAGGCTCGGGTCTTTCAGTGAGCCGCCGTCCGCGCGGGTCTGCTGGGCCATCAGGGCCTCGGTGACGCCGTGCTTCTCGGCCAGCTGGAAAGCGAGTACCGCCAGTGCCGCCTTGCCCTTGTTGTACAGGGCGTACGACGACTTCGCCGCGCTGGCCGCGCCTGGTTCGGAGCCGACCACCATCGGGGTGACCGCCGTACCGGCCCACAACGTGGCGACCTGGTCGGCCGCCGTACCGGACAGCATCAGATGTGTCGGGCTAGGGCCACCGGTCGGCGGCGGCCCAACCACACCGGCGTCGACGAACGTCGCATCGGGTACGGCGGACTGGACCTCCTGCAGCGACGCCGGGGACAGCGGATTCGCCTCGACGTACAAGCCGGCGAAGCCCGCAGCGCCGACCTGCTTGGCGATGTCGACGGCGCCCTGCGGTGCACAGGAACACAGCACCGCCTCGGCGCCGCCAACCGCATCGGCGAACGACGCACCGATCAGCCCGGCCTCGTCCGCGCGCGCCTTGGACGCGTCGCTGCGACCGTCCGGCACCCAGCGCACCTCATGGCCGGCGGCGACCAGTTGCGCCGCGAGCTTCGAGCCCATCGCACCGGGATGGAAGACAGCAATACGCATGGCGCCAGTCCTTCGGGAGAGCGGTCAATGGCCTCCAAGATAGGCGAGGACCGCGAGCACCCGGCGGTGCTGTTCGTCGTTCGTGAGCAGGCCGAGCTTCGCCAGGATGCTGCCGACGTGCGTCTCGACGGTCCGCTCGGTCAGAAACAGCCGCCGGCCGATGCCCACATTCGTGCAGCCTTCGGCCATCAGTGCGAGTACTTCGCGCTCGCGCGGGGTCAGCGGCGCGAGGCGGTCGTCGGCCTGCCGCCGGCCGATCAACCGGCTGACGACTTCCGGATCGAGGGCCGATCCGCCGGCCGCGACCCGGTCCAGGGCGTCCAGGAACTCGTCGACCGCCAGCACCCGGTCCTTGAGCAGGTAGCCGAAGCGACCGGTCGCGACCAGTTCGACGGAGTGCCGGGTCTCGACATGCTGGGAGAGCAGCACGATCCCGAGTTCGGGGTGCAGCACCCGGAGCCTGCGGGCGGCCCGGGCACCGTCGTCGGTCCCGTCGGGCGGCATCCGGACGTCGATCACGGCCAGGTCCGGCCGGGTCTCCTCGACCACGGTCTGCAGGCTCGTAGCGTCCGCGGCCAGGCCTGCGATCTCGTGCCCCGCGTCGGCGAGGAGACGCGCCAGCCCTTCCCGGAACAGCGCCGAGTCCTCGCCGATCACGATTCGCACGGCAGCACCGCCTCCACCGTCGTACCCCTGCCGGCCGGACTCCGCAGCTCCAGTGCGCCGCCGACCGCCGCGACCCGGTCGAGCAGTCCACTCAGCCCCGAGCCGGGCCGCGGTACGGCTCCACCGCACCCGTCGTCCTCGATCCGGACCCGCATCGCGTCGGCCGACCGCGCGACCCGCACCACGATCGACGTGGCGTTCGCGTACTTCGCCGCGTTCGTCACCGCCTCGGCGGCCACGAAGTACGCCGTCGTCGCGAGCTCCTCGGGCAGATCGGCCGGGATCTGCAGCCGGACCGGTATCGGCAGCGACTGGGTGATCGCGCTCAACGCGGCGTGCAGACCGTCGTCCAGGCTGGTCGGGCGGAGACCGTGGGCGATCTGCCGCAACTCGGCGACCGCGGTACCGAGCTCGGCGACGCCCTGGTCGAGCAGCCCGTTCATGTCGACCGTCCCGTCGTCCAGATGCCGCTGAGCCAGCCGCATCGCCATGCCCAACGCGACCAGCCGCTGCTGCGCGCCGTCGTGCAGATCCCGCTCCAGCCGCCGTCGCTCCTCGTCACCCGCCTGCACCAGCCGCGCGCGGCTCGCAGCCACCTCGCGAAGAGCGCCGGCCAGCTCCGCCCGCAGCCGCGTCACCTCCACCAGACTGGCCGCCGCAGCCGCCACAGCTTTCAGTACGGCGGGAGAGGTCACGTCGGATGCGAGTACGCCGATTTGCTCACCACCCAGCAGCACCGGGACCAGCCGCGGCTCGGCCACCGGCGCACCTGCCGCGTCGACGAAGCCGGACGCTCCCGGGATCAGCAGGCCGACGCGAAGGGCCGGATCGCGGAGCGCGCCGCGCAGCGCGGCCTCGAGGTCCTCCGGCTGGGCCTGCTCGGTGTGGATCCGACGCTGCAGATCCTCGATCGCCAGCAGTGCGGCACGTCGCGGTGGATAGAGCCGCCGATCGACGGCGCGCTGCAGCCGGGTCCGCAACGGCGCCAGGATCAACGCGCAGACGGCCGTTGCGGCGGCCGCGACAACAGCCGAGTCGCGTCCCAGTACCAGCCCGAGTGAGACGGCTGCGACGGCGTACGTGCCCAGCAGGACGACCATCACGATGCTGTAGCTGACGGTATCGGCCAGCACCCGGTCGACGTCGTACAGGTCGTGCCGGAGCATCGCGACCGCGACGGAGGCCGGGAGGGACACCAGCGTGACGATCCCGAAGACGGTCGCCACGATGCCGCTCTGACCGGTGACCAGGATCTCGGCCAGGCACACGAGCGGGTAGACAACGGCGGCCAGGCCCGCAAGTAGGAGCCACTTCAGCTGGGCACGGACTGTGCCGGTCGAGCCGCGGTACCGGATCGCCACCGGAACGACCGCGGTCAGACAGAGCGCCAAGAACCCGAAGAACACGACCTCGCTCGCCACGCCAAGGACTCCGGACAGCGGCAGGTACGGCCGAGGCAGGTCCTGAAGCGGCGACAGGAACGGTGCCGAGGTGAACGCACCGAAGGCCTGTTGGCCTACGCCGAGCACCAGCAACGCCAGCGGAACCGGTCGCCACCGACGATTCACCAGCTGACCTGTCGGGAAGTAGAGCAGCAGGAAGGCGACCGCGGCCAGCAGCCACCAGCCGCTCTCGTCGAGCCAGGCGACCACCCGGCTGTCCACCGGCAAGCGCCCCGGATCGTGGACGACGGCGTTGTAGTAGACGTCGCGCGCGGTCAGGAACACGACGATCGCGCCGATCCAGCCGAGGATCGCCCCGACCGGGTTGGCCGGCTGCCGGCGGGCGACCGCGAGCCCGAGTACCGCGATCGCGGTACCGATCGCTGCCAGACCGATGAAGTTCCGCAGCGTGTGCGGACCGGTGCGGTACGCGATCAACAGCCAGGAGCCTCCCGCCACGAGCGTCAGAACGAGCAGGAAGGTACCGAGCGCGACCCACCGCGGCCACCGCATGTCGTCAGAGTAAGGCCGGTTCCCGCCGGATGACTCCGAGCCAGCACGGAGAACCTGGTCCGTGCTCTCTGCGATGCGCCGACCGGCCGTACGGGCGTTCTCTGGTGTTGTCCGAATTACTCGCGGGAGGGGACCCGATGTCCACCACAACTGTCCGGCCGAACGTCGTACCGGCCGATCCTGTCACCCGCCGGCGCATCGGCGCGATCGGCCTCGTACTCATCGTCAGCAACCTCGTCGCGACGCCCGGCGGCGTGCTCTGGCCCGAACCGTCCGGCGGCGGCGAGACCTATTCGTACGCCGACATTGAGCCGCTGCGGGACCGCTGGTGGGGACTGCTCGTCGTCCTGAGCATCAGCGGGCTCCTCGGCGTGGCTGCTCAGGCCTTCCTCACCGGCTACCTCGTCCGCGGGCGCGGTGCGGCCTGGGCCACGACCGGCGGATTTCTGATGTGGATCGGCATCGCCTTCCAGGCGGTCGGTGTCGGCGGGCTCGCAGCGACGTACTACGTCGCCACCGGGGTCGATGCGACGACGGGTGGCGCGGTGATCGACAACGCCAACGACGATCTGCTCCACCTGTTCGGTCCGATGCTCGCCGGCGGGCTGATGGTCGCCGTCGGAACAGTGATCCAGGTGGTCGGGTTGTGGCGGTCGCACGCCGTACCGCGCTGGGTTCCGCTGCTCGTGCTGTTCATCGTGATCAGCTTCGTGGTCCCGGGCAACGGGTGGATCGGGCTGGCCGTGCAGCTCCCGATGGCGGCCGGTGCGATCGCCGTCGCGTACTACGCGTGGCGCCGCGCCGCCGTCGGCAGCTCGGACACTGTCTAGGCGCGGCCGTCGAACAGGCTGGTCACCGAGCCGTCCTCGAAGACCTCGCGGATGGCTCGGCTGATCAGCGGCGCGATCGACAGCTCGGTGAGCTTGTCGAAGCGGCGCTCCTCGGCGATCGGCAGCGTGTTGGTGACGATCACCTCGCTGGCCTGGCAGTTCTTCAGCCGGTCCACCGCGGGGCCGGACAGGATCGCGTGCGTCGCGGCGATGACGACGCCCGCGGCGCCCTCGGCGTACAGCGCGTCGGCCGCCTTGGTGATGGTGCCGGCGGTGTCGATCATGTCGTCGACCAGGATGCAGACCCGGCCCTTGACCTCACCGACGACCCGGTTCGCGACCGTCTCGTTCGGGCGGTCGATGTCGCGGGTCTTGTGGATGAAGGCCAGCGGCGCGTTGTTCAGCCGCGCCGACCACTGCTCGGCCACCTTGATCCGGCCGGCGTCCGGCGACACCACGGCCAGCTGCTCGTCGCCGTACTTGTTCCGGACGTACTCGCTCAGGATCGGCATCGCCATCAGGTGGTCCACCGGGCCGTCGAAGAAGCCCTGGATCTGCGAGGTGTGCAGGTCCACGCAGATCAGCCGGTTCGCGCCCGCGGTCTTGAACAGGTCGGCCATCAGCCGGGCCGAGATCGGCTCCCGGCCGCGGTGCTTCTTGTCCTGCCGCGCGTACCCGTAGAACGGGAGCACCACGGTGATCCGCTTGGCCGACGCCCGCTTCAGCGCGTCGACCATGATCAGCTGCTCCATGATCCACTCGTTGATCGGCGAGGTGTGGCTCTGGATCACGAACGCGTCGCTACCCCGGACCGACTCCTCGAACCGGACGTAGATCTCGCCGTTGGCGAAGTCGTACGCCTGCGTCGGGACCAGACCGGACCCCAGCTCCGCGGCCACCTCCTCGGCCAGACCGGGATGCGCCCGGCCGGAGAAGACCATCAGGTTCTTCTCGGTGGTTCGTTTCATCCCGCTCATCGCCGCGCCTCCCGTTGTTCTGCGTGTACCGCTCAGGCCCGCTCGTCCGGCTGGTCGGCGAGCGCCGCCTCGGCCGCCGCGGCGGTCTTGGTGCCGGGACGCTTCCGCGCGACCCAGCCCTTGATGTTGCGCTGCCGGCCGCGTGCGACCGCGATCTCACCCGGGCCGACGTCCTCGGTGAGCGCCGTACCGGCCGCCAGGTAGGCGCCGTCCGCGATCGTCCGCGGAGCGACGATCACCGAGTTGCTGCCGATGAACGAGTGCTTGCCGACGTGCGTCGGGTGCTTCGCGACACCGTCGTAGTTCGCGAAGATCGTGCCGGCGCCGATGTTCGCGCCCTCGCCGATCGTCGCGTCGCCGGCGTACGTCAGGTGCGGGACCTTGGCGCCGTCGCCGATGGTGGAGTTCTTGGTCTCCACGAAGGTGCCGATCTTGCCCTTGACGCCGAGCTTGGTGCCCGGGCGCAGGTACGCGAACGGGCCGACCGAGGCGCCGTCGCCGATCACCGCGAGCGTCCCGTGGGTGCGGATGATCGTCGCGTTCTCGCCGATCTCCAGGTCCGTCAGGGTGGTATCCGGGCCGATCGTCGTACCGCTGCCGACCGTGGTGGCGCCGTGCAGCTGGGTGTTCGGCAGCAGGGTGACGTCCCGGGCGACCTGGACGGTCTGGTCGACCCAGGTGGTGTTCGGGTCGACGATCGTGACGCCCTCGCGCATCAGCCGGGTGAGCGTACGGCGGTTCAGCTCGGCGCGGAGCGTGGCGAGCTGGACCCGGTCGTTGACGCCCTCGGTCTGCATCGCGTCGCCGGTGACGTGCGAGCCGACCCGCTTGCCGTCGGTCCGGGCGATGCCGATCACGTCGGTGAGGTAGAGCTCGCCCTGGGAGTTGTCCGTGGTGAGCCGGCTGAGACCGTCCCGCAGGGTGGCTGCGTCGAAGACGTAGATCCCGGCGTTGATCTCGTCGATCGCCCGCTGCTCGGCGCTGGCGTCCTTGTGCTCGACGATCGCGGTGACGGTGCCGTCCGCGCCCTGCACGATCCGCCCGTACCCGGTCGGGTCGGGGACCCGCGCGGTCAGCACGGTGACCGCGTTGCCGTGCTTGTCGTGCTCGGCGATCAGGTCGTGGAGCGTCTCCGCCTCGAGCAGCGGAACGTCACCGGACGTCACGATCACCGAGCCGTCGAAGTCGGCCGGTACGGCGCTCAATCCGGCGCGGACCGCGTCGCCGGTGCCCAGCTGCTGCTCCTGGACGGCGGTGCGAGCCTCCGGGTCGACGATCGCCAGATGTTCCTCGACCAGTTCGCGGCCGTTGCCGACCACGACCACGAGGTGTTCGGGGCTGAGCGCCCGGGCGGTGAGCACGGCATGGCCGACGAGACTGCGCCCGCCGATCTCGTGCAACACCTTCGGGGTCGCCGATTTCATCCGGGTTCCGAGCCCGGCGGCCATGATGACGACCGCCGCGGGGCGATGGGAAGTCACGCGGTCTTCTCCTCGAGTTCCCTGCGAGTTCTTTCAACAAGTATCAGCATGGGCACCCGAAACAGCGCCCGCGCAAGCCTACTTGCTTACCGGACGCCCGCTCGCACGGGGACGGCGAGACCGATGTCACCCCGGCCGGGACAGCAGTCGGCCAGGCCGGTGACTCTCAGTGATCTTCGTGGTCCGCTTCGCCGCGTTTCCAGTAGCCGCGGATCACGGAGTCCGACTTGGGCCAGGGCCGGAGCGGACGGAGCGCGTCGGCCTCGCCCGCGGCGAAGAGGAAGGTTCGGGGCGGGACCGCGAGGGACAGGACGTGGGTGGCGAGCGTGCCGCGCGGGATCCAGTGGACCTTCGTGTTGGCGCGCGTGGCGAGCGGGTACGCCGACTCGTCCGGGTGGTCGATCTCGACGACGACGTCGGCAGTCAGGTGGCTCGGGGCCTCGTCGAGCCACCTGGCCGCCGCGGGCAGTCCGGTGGGATCGACGGCGAAGACATAGTGCGGGTGCGTGTACGGGAACGCACGGCCGCCGGGCGGACCGGCGATCGCGACGTTGTCCCCTTTTCGGAGTGCCTCGGCCCAGGGAGAGGCGAGTCCGCTGTTGTGAACCACGAAGTCCAGGTCGAGGTGAGTCCCGTCGTACCGCCTGACCGTGTAGCTCCGCGTCGGCGGGAACGGCCGTGGCCAGTCGAGCAGCTGACGGTCGTTCGGCACCGGCAGGCGGAGCGTCCCGTCCGGGTCCGGGAACACGATCTTCACGTGGTCGTCGCAGTGGTACGAGTGGAAGCCGGCCAACCCCTCCCCGGTCAGCGTCACTCGCACCATGTGCGCGGTCAGGTACGTCGTCCGCGCGACCGCCGCCGTACGCATCCCGATCGGGTACGGGATCCGCGTGACTCCTTCGCCCGACCGGTGATGTGCCTCGACCCGCTCGCGCGGGTTGTCCCGGTTCACCGCGCATCCCGTAGCGGGGCGAGCGCCTGGTCGAGCGCGCCGAGCGTCTGCAGCGCGGTCTCGTACGTCGCCGCCTGCGTGTACCGAACCCCGATCGCCCGCCCCGCCTTGACCGCCGGCAGGCTCTTCCACAACGGCGAGTCGAGCACGAACTTCACCGCCGGACCCACGCTCCCGTCCGGCTCCAGCGTGTACGTGATCACGTCCGCGTCCTTGAGGTCGTCGGGCAGCAGCTCGATCGACACCTGCTCGGACACCGCGGCGCTGCCCTCCCCCGGATGCTTCGGCCGGCCCGGATACGTGACCCCGATGTCCTGCGCGATATTCGTCCCCCACGACTTGTCGTACTCGCGCATGAAGCTGCCCTTCGCCACCTGCCCGTAGCCCCCGACATGCGCGAACTTCTTCCCCTGCAGCGCGTCGGCGTACTTCGTCTTCAGCTCGGCGGCCCGCTTCTCGTACGCCGTCTTCGCCTTGTCGAAGTCCTCCGCCCGCCCGGCCGCGTCGGACTGCCGTTGCGACAGGGTCCGCCACGCGTCCGGCACCGTCGGACCGATCGCCGCCACCGGCGCGATCGCCTTCAGCCGGTCCAGGTCGATGTCCTTGAGCACCGGCTGCGGCACCCCGATCACGATCAGGTCCGGCTTCGCCAGCGCGATCTTCTCGTAGTCGGTCTCGGCGGCAGTCTCCCCGGCGATCTTGGTCAGACCGTCGTACGTCGCCTGGTCCGCGGCCGACATCATCGGCACGCTCCGGGCGAACAACGAGATCCCGACCAGCGGCGCCCCGGCCTCGATCAGTGCGGGGACGGCGTACCCGGTCGCGACCACGCGCTGCGGGGCCTTCGGGATCGTCACGTCGCCGCCGTCGGCGCGGAAGACCCGCGTCTCCCCGGCCACCGGCCGCGGATCGGACGAACCGCACGCGACCAGCCCGGCAGCCAGGACGAGCGCACCCAACGGGCGCAGGAACATGCCAACCTCCTCGTAGATCGAAGTTAGGCTAGCCTTACTTGATGGCCGCTGATAGCGCGCAGAGGACAGCGGATGTCGCGAGGAGGACACCTTGAGTCTGGTGACGGCTCGCGGCGCCGACCCGGACAACTGCGACGAGTTCGGCTACGGCATCGGCACGCCGGGCGGGATCCTCGTCCTGCGGTACGTCGCCGCGACGGCGCTCGAGTTCGGCGAGAGCCGGCAGGACTGGCTGCACCAGCTGTACTGGTCGCCGGACGGGCTGATGGCGGTCACGTACCAGGGCAACACCGAGTTCGTCGGCGCCGGCGAGGCGGTCTGGGCGCAGCGGGCGGTCAGTCACTCCGTGCAGGCGAAACCCACCTCGATCCGGCCGACACGCCACACGGTCTACCGGTTGTGCCTGCGTGAGGATCCGCCTGGGTTGGCCGGTTTGCGGATCGGGACCGCGCGGGTGCCGTCGCAGGTGGCAGACGCGATCCGCGGCCTCGCGGTGCGTGGGCTGCCCGAGCCGGACGGGCTGCAGTTGCGCGCCCGGCTGATGTTCGGGCTCGCATCGCTACGGGATCTCGCCGATCCGGCGGGCGACGGCAGCGGGTTCGCGCTGCGGGTCGCGCGAGCCCTCACCAACGATCCAGCCGACCCGACCAGTCTGGACGAATGGGCGGGCCGGCTGCATGTGAGCGCGAAGACGCTGCAACGGGACTTCCAGCGGCAGTTCGGTCAGTCGTTCACCACGTGGCGTGCGAGCCTGCGGCTACGGGCGTCGCTGATCCTGCTCGACGCCTACCCGGTGTCGGAGGTCGCCCACCGGGTCGGCTACTCGAGCGCATCGGCGTACATCGCGGCGTTCCGTCGTACCTTCGGCCGTACGCCGGGGCAGGTCAGCGACTGAATGCGGCCAGCGCGGCGAACGGGGACTGTGCCGACGCGGCGGACATGCCGACCGTCCACACGCGATCCTTCGTGGCGGTGACGCCGGTCAGGGTGCCGGTCGCGGCCTTGGGCGCCGGACCCGCGACGAGCTTCGAGCCGCTCAACTGGAGGACGTACGGCTTCGCGATGTCGCCTTCGAAGCGTTCGCCGACCACTGTGGGGAGATTGTTGCGCAGAGCAACGTCGTACAGCTGGGCCATGCCGGCCGGTACGGCGACCTTGGTCCACTTGGTGCCGTTGTAGTGCATGGCCAGCGGGGCGATGCCGGACGCGTACTGGACGCCGACGAGCCAGATGTTCTTCGGGCCGGCGGCCGCCATCCCGGTCGGGATCTGGGAGCCGTCCGTCGGCAGATCCTTGACCAGCGTCCAACGTTTTCCGTCGAAATGCGCGAGGCCGGCGTTGAGGCCGAGCCAGGCGTTCTTCGCGGACAGGACGGTCAGCACGTTGCCGTTGATCGATCCCTCCAGGCCGGTGTTGAGGGCCCGCCACTTTCCTGCTGCGTAGCGGTAGACGACGGCGCGTTCCTTGCCGCCGACGTTCGCCCAGCCGGTGACCCACGCCGAGGCGTCCGGCGCGATCACGACGTCGTCGAACGATCCCGTGGGTACGGCGGGCGGCTTGACGACCTGCCACTTGGTGCCGTTGTAGTGCAGGGCCATCGGTTTCGGTTTGTCCGGGTCGGTGCGGTCCTCACCTACGGCCCAGACGTTCTTCGCCGTACCCACCGCAACGCTTTCCAGGCTCGCGTTGGTCTTCACCGGTTGGGTTGTGGCCTTCCAGGCCTTGCCGTCCCATCGCATCGCCAGCGGGCGCTGGACCGCGAAGTCGTCCACCTGGTCGCCGCCGACGGCCCAGGTACCGCCTGGTCCGGTGGCCACGTCGTTGAAAGTGGCCGGCTGCCGGTGCGTCGCGGTCGTTGTCCATTGCAACGATTCCTGCGCGGCCGCGGAACCTGCTGTGACCGCGGCCGCCAGGGCCCCGGCCATCAGTACGAGCATGCTTTTCTTCAGTCTCACAACGATCCCCTCCGAGTCAGCGTCTCCTACACCCCTCCCGACGCTGCGACACGCCTCCTGCGTTACACCCCGTTTTCTGCAACCCTGGAAGGCATGGCACTCACACTCGGAGCAATCGTCCTGAACGTCCCGGACACCGGCCCCGCCGCCGACTTCTGGCGCGAGGCCCTAGGCCTCACCGCCGACCCCAACAACCCCGACTACCTCGCCCCACCACCCGGCACCCCGGCCACCAGCGTCCACCTGGACAGCACCGACCGTACCCACCTGGACCTCTGGGTAGACAAAGAAACCTCAACCCCAGAAGCCGAAGTAGAACGCCTCATAGCCCTCGGCGCCGAACGAGTAGAAGACTGGACCTACCCACCCAACGCCGACTTCATAGTCCTCAAAGCCCCCGACGACACCATCTTCTGCATCATCACCTGAGCAGCCCGGCAACCTGAGCGCTGTTGAAGAGGTTTGCTGTGAGGGGGACGTGGGTGTCGCGGTTGTAGGGGTCTTCGTCGTGGGCGTTGGCGATGATCAGGGAGTAGGCGCACCGGTAGGTGAGGAGGTGCTCGGGGTCGTAGCCGAGGCGGGCCGCGAACTCTGTGTCGAACGCTGCTTCGATCTCGCGGGCTCGGGGAGACCAGAGGTCGATGACCGTGGCGGTGGCGGCTGCTTCGAAGACCGGGTCGCCGGGCATGGTCAGGAGGCCGAAGTCGAGGAGCGTTACGGGGCGGAGGTTCTCGTCCACGAGGATGTTGCCGGCGGTGACGTCGCCGTGAACCAGACGCGTCTCCGGTTCCTTGAGGTCTGACAGCAACACGAAGAGGTTCTCGACCTTCGCCTCGAAGTTGTCGATGACCGGGCTCAATTGGTCGCCGAACCGCACCAACCGCCGTCGCACGAGACCCGACAGCGCGTCGATCCACGACACGCCCTCCGGCCGGAACGGGTCCGGTTCGTCGAGCACCGTCGTACGGCGAAGGACGTCCGGCGCCTGGACCTGCGCGACTGCCTCGACCACCTCGACGACGCAGTCCCGCAACCGCTCCCAACCCGCGTCGCCGAACTGCGGCGCCACCGTGTGCAGCGGAACGCCGGGCAACTCTTCCTCGATCGTCACCCAATAGGGCCCTGGGCGGTGCAGGTCCAGTACGCGCGGCGTGCGATAGGGCAGACGGCCGTCGAGAGCGGCGTACAACTCCCCCAGCGTCCGCAGCTCACTCTCGCCGGCGTGGAACCAGATCTTCGCGACCTTCTCCCCACCGAGCCGAAACACCGCCCCCTGCATCCCGATCGCAACCTGTTCAGCCTCCCGGTACCCCAGACTGTGAAGCTGCTCCTGCAGAAAAGCATCCGACAACGACATGCCGAGAGACCCTAGCCGCAGGTTTTGCTTGGTGTCTGTCGATTTTGACCTGGCTCAGTCGTACGAGCGTTCTGTGAAGCTGAGGCCGCCGCGTTCTGGTTGGGTCAGGTACTGGGACTTGCTGTGGACGGGTGGTGTGCGGACGTACTGCGTGAAGCCGGGTGCGCGGAGGCGGAGGTCGAAGTTTTGGCCCTCGATGTGCCATAGCGGGTCCGGGCGGTCGTCGGGTGGGTCGAGCCGGTGCAGGTCGGCGATCTCGAGCAGGTCGTTCATTGGCTCGAGCTCGCCCTTGAGGTCCCACGCCTCGTCGAACACCAGCGTCGCCGGCGCGATCCAGAACGTGAAGTGCCGCCGCGCGAACGCCGGATCCACCCACCGGACGATGTAGTCGAGATCGAGCAGTACGCGCTGCCAGGGGAACCCGTCCTCACGTACGCCGATGCTCACCGCGTGCACCCGGCAGTCGTGCCAGCCCATCACCTCGAAGTCGGCCGCCGTCCAGGTCGCCTTCTCCAGTTCCGTCATCGCACCAGTATTGTCGGAAGGGCCTGGAATCCTTGCGGTATGGGTGATTCGCTGGTGGATGTCGGAGGCGTCACGCTGTTCGTCCGGGAGCTCGGGCGGCGGAGTGACCGGCCTTCCGTGGTGGTGATGCACGGCGGGCCCGATGTCGGGCATGGGTATCTGGTGCCCGGGTTCGAGCCGTTGGCCCGGGATCATCACGTGGTGCTGTTCGACTTCCGCGGGTGCGGGCGGAGCAGTCGCGGGTTGCCGGACGACGACCTGCAACCGGAGTACGTCGTACAGGACACGCATCGGTTGATCGAGAGACTCGGGCTTGGGCCGGTCGACCTACTCGGGTTCTCGACGGGTGGGCGGGCGGCGATGGAGTTCGTGCACCAGCATCCGGAGCAGGTACGGCGGTTGGTGCTCGCGTCGACCTCGGCGTACTCGTCTGCGGAGAGTGCTGTCTACCTCGCGGACTGGGACGAGTACCAGCGCCGCCAACGGGTCGAGGACGAGGCGAACGGTGCCCTGCGCAACTCGACGGTCTTCGTGTGGGACCTCGCCCGCGCGCCGGCGTACCTGCAACTGCTCGAATCCCTGGACACCGACCTGGACACCGACCTGGGCGACTGGTCGTACGAACGCGCGATGAACGGCCTCATGCACCCGTGGATCACCGGCGACCCCGAACAGATCCTCCGCACCTTCGCGAAACCCATCCTCATCCTGCACGGCGAGAAGGACATGGGCTTCCCCGTCCAACTCGCCCACCGCCTGCACGCAGCCGTCCCCAGCCACCTAGCCGTCATCCCCGACACCGCCCACATGTGCCACTTCGAACAACCCGAAACCTGGTCCCAACACATCCGCGACTTCCTGACCCCCTGAAAACCGCGTGCCGACCCATCGCAGCGTCGGTACGATCGTGCGCTGAGTGTCAGGGCGAGGAGGAGGTGGTTGCTGTGCGCGATTTCTGCGCGGTGCCGCCTCGGATCTTCTGGCGGCTCTGACTCTCACCGGGGCTCACCGCATCAAACCTCATGCGATGGAGTCGCAGATGCATTTCGAAGTGTTGCACGCCGTACGGGCGTTGTTCGCCGACTACCCCGGCCGGTACTGGATCGCCGGTGGGTGGGCGCTCGACCTGTTCGTCGATCGGGTACGGCGACCGCACACCGACGTCGACGTACTCGTCCTGGCCCGCGACCTCGACCTGGTCGCCGGCACGTTCACCGACCCGCGGCCGACGGTCGAGAACCCGAACACCGGCGACCAACGTCCCTGGGACCCGGGCGAGACGTTGACGCCCGGTCCCGACGTACTGGCCTTCCCCGACGACCTGTTCCCGGCACCGGTTCGCGTCATGCTCGCGGCGTCCGACGGCGACGACTGGGTGTACCACCGCGGCCGCGGCAACCTCCGCAAACCGCTCGACGAGATCACGCTCACGACCGGCGACGGCATCCCGTACCTCGCCCCGGAGCTCGTGCTCCTGTTCAAGTCCCGCAGCGACCGCCCGAAGGACACCGAGGACTTCAACGACGTCGCCCCGGATCTCGACACGGCCCGCCGCGCCTGGCTGCACGACCGCATCGCCCCGCGCTACCCCGACCACGCCTGGCTCCCCGCCCTAACCTGACGTCACCGGAGTACTGGGGACCCCCGCCGGGGGCGGTGAACAAGATATTGCCAGTGTCCAGACGCCATGGGGTGTTCCCAGTCCTCCACGTCGGACGATTGCGTAGGATCCGGTGTCGTGCAGGGGACGCGGCTCGACATGGACCGGATTCGTGCGGCTCGGGAAGTCATCGATCCGGTGTTCCTCGACAGTCCCCTGTATCGCAGCGAAGCGCTGGAACCGCTGCTCGGCTGTGCGATCAACATCAAGCTCGAGACGGCGAACCCGGTCCGCAGCTTCAAAGGTCGCGGTACCGAGGTCGTCGCGAGTCAACTCGCCGGCAGCGACTCCCGAGCCGTGGTGTGCGCGAGCGCCGGCAACCTCGGCCAGGCCCTCGCGTGGTCGAGCCGCGACCGCGGCCTGGACGTCACCGTCGTCGCCTCGAGGTTCGCGACCGCGACCAAACTCGACCGGATCCGCGCACTCGGCGCCAAGCTCGAACTCGTCGACGGCGACCACGAACTCGCCCGCGAACGGGCTGCCGCCATCGCGCAGTACGACGGGATCCGCCTGCTCGAGGACAGCCTGGACCTCGAGACATGCGAGGGCGCAGCAACCATCGGCCTCGAACTCGTACCGCAGATCGCCCAGCCTCGGACCGACCAGCCCCGGAGCGATCGGTCGGGCGATCGTCCCGTGGTGCTGATCGCGCTGGGTGGCGGTGCTCTGGCGACGGGTGTGGGTTACGTGCTGAAGTCGCTCGCGCCCGAGGTCGAGGTGGTCTGCGTCCAACCGCTCGGTGCACCGGCGTTGACGCATTCCTGGCACCAGCGCCGCGTCGTCACCACCGACACGACCAACACGATCGCCGACGGCGTCGCCGGCCGCATCCCCATCCCGGAGGTCCTCGACGACCTCCTCCTCGTCGCCGATGACGCCGTACTCGTCCAGGAGTCCTCGATCGTCACCGGCCTGCGCATGCTGCTCGACCACGCCGGCCTCGTCGTCGAACCATCGGCCGCCCTCGGCATCGCCGCGATCCTCGAAGACCGCGACCGCTTCGCCGGACGGCAGGTGTTCACCATCGTGTGCGGCAGCAACGTCGACCTCGACAAGTACCGGGCCTGGGTCGGCCTCTGATGGCGAGGCTCGCGGTGAAACTCCTGCTGCTGGACGAGGACGATCGTGTGCTCCTCATCCACGCCAAGGACCCGAAGACCCAGGCCGAATGCTGGTACCCGGTCGGCGGCGGCGTTGAACCCGACGAGTCCCTGCAGACCGCCGCCGCGCGCGAGGCGTACGAGGAGACCGGTCTGCGCGATCTACCGACGGGGATCCACGTGTGGACGCGGGACCACACGTACGAGTTCAACGGCGAAACCGTCGACGTACACGAGGAATGGTTCCTGCACCGCGTCGGACACTTCACACCGGCGCCGGCCAACCTGAGCGAGTACGAAACCACCACGATCCTCGGCTTCCGTTGGTGGACCGCGCACGAGTTGATCGAGACCGCCGAAACAGTCTTCCCACCACAACTCAGCGACCTACTGACCAACGTACGCGCAGGAGAATGAGTTCGTGTCCGATCCATCGGTCGTCATCCGTCCGGCTCGTCTCGAAGACAACGAGCACGTCTGGCCGCTCGCCCAGGCCTTCGCCACCTCGTTCACTCCGGAACGGTCGGCGTTCGACGCGACCTGGAAGCAACTGGTCGACGTACCCAACACGCTGCTGCTGGTCGCCGAGACCGCCGACGGCGCAATCGTTGGCTACCTCCTGGGCAACACTCACCTCACCTTCCTGGCCAACGGCCCTGTCGCCTGGGTCGAGGAGGTGATGGTCGAGGACAACCAGCGGCAGTCCGGAATCGGCCGCCTGCTGATGGAACACGCCGAGCGATGGGCCGAGTCCACAGGCGCCGCCTACCTAGCCCTCGCCAGCCGCCGAGCCGGCCCCTTCTACCTGGCCCTCGGCTACGAAGACTCCGCCACCTTCTTCAAGAAGCCCCTGCCCTGATCCACGATCAGGTGTCGTATTCGAGTCCGTCCCAGGGTTCGTAGTACGCGATGAAGTCGCCTGGTTCGATGTGGATCGAGTACGTGCCTTCGAACTCGCCACCCACCCAGCCGAAGGTCACGCCGTTCCTGACCACGGAGAACGGCGCGACGTCGATCGGCTCCAGGACGTACTTGCCGAGCTCACCCAACCGCGTGGCGACCAACTGATCCGCGCCGGCGGAAGCAGCCTGCCCCGGCGGAACACCTTCGGGCCGGCGCACCTCGTCGACCTTCACCTCGTCGAACGTCCCGTCCGCCTTCCACAGGAACAACCCGACGTACGCCGCCCCAGAACCGAACAACTCGTCGCTGAGAAAGAACTTCCGCCCGTCCTCAGCTGTCCCGGCGTACGGCACGTGATAGTCGTCCGGAACGATCCGGAACCGCTCCGGCACCCGATCCACCTCCGCCTCCCCGAACCGCCCCCGCGCCCGCCCCATGCCGCACAATCTAGCCACCGCTGACGGCTTATGTGACCACTGCCGGGTTACAACACGCCACCGCTAAAACAACCCGCCAGTGCGTTGGTCTGCACACTGGGATTGTGCGGACCGTTCCGTTGGTGCTTGGGCTCGTCGTCGCGGTGGTGATCAGTGCGCAGATCGTGCTGCTGATGGGTGGTCGCCGGCCGCTCGACAAGCGGTTGCGCGACCTCGGTACGGGCGGCGACGCGTTCGGACTGCTGTGGGCGGCGCTGCTGACGATGGGCGCGGTGGTTGGCGTCATCGGGAGCCTTCTCGGCGTAGCGGGAGCCGGTGGTGCGGTCGGCGTCGTACTGGCGCTCTTGACCTGGACGTCCGCCGTCATTTGGGCCCACCGTCGGCCGCAACCACCCGCACGGCACCAGTCAGCTCACGACAAGTAGGTCTCGCAGGTGACACAGTGAGCGGATGCTGACTCAGGTGGGTGATGGGGTTTGGGTGCGGCAGAGCGAGTGGGTTTGGAGCAATGCCGTTGTGGTGCGGGGGGAGAGCGGGTTGGTGCTGGTCGATCCTGGGATCGACGGGGCCGATCTGAGTGAGCTCGCCGATGATGTGGATCGGCTGGGTGTTCCGGTGGTTGCTGGGTTCTCGACTCATCCGCACTGGGATCACCTGCTCTGGCATTCGCGGTTCGGGGACGTCCCGCGGTACGCCACGCTCGGGTGCGCGACGGTTGCCGGGGAAGTGCGAGAGCGGGCGCAGGCGATGGCAGTGGAGAGCGCGGAGGGCGTCCCGCTCGAGCTGATCGGGCTCCTCAGCCCGCTGCCCGCGGACGGGGGACCTATACCGGGCGAGATCGTCGAGCATCAGGCGCACGCCATCGGCCACGCCGCAGTACTCCTCGCGGACCGTGGCGTCCTGATCGCCGGCGACATGCTCTCCGACGTACTGATCCCGCTGCTAGACGCCCGCCGCCCCGATCAGGTGTGCGCCTACGAAACAGCACTCGACCGACTCAGCGCAGCCGCCGAGCACGTAGACGTCCTGATCCCCGGCCACGGCGCCGTCGCCGAAGGTCCCGAGGTAGCAGCCCGCCTGTCCGCCGACCGCGCCTACATAGACGCACTACGCCGAGGAGAAGACCCGGCCGACCCCCGCCTAACCCAAGACTGGCTAGCCGGCCCCCACCAATCGAACCTGCAACAGGCCCGACCTTCATCCGAATGAAGCGCTAGAGCCAGGGCGGGTCGTATCGGCTCACATAGGCGCGTGCGCGTTCTGTCGGATCTGCCCAGTACTGGTGCGGCTGCCGATGCACGTGCTTTTCGCAGAACTCCCGAAGGTCACTGCTGATCGTCTCCACCTCACGGACGGGGCGACCCTCGAAGTCGCTGTTGACCTGCAGGAGTTCGGACTCGAGGTTCCAACCCGACGCATCGAACACCCACGTGCCCCACCTCGCGTACACGTGCAGCGGATGCTCGAAGTCACCCAAGTACAGCGCCGCCAAGTCGATCCCTTGATCGGGATAGAAGTCCCTGCACGTCCACGCCAGCACGTGGCACGCCCCACTCGAGAAGAAGGCCCGATCCGTTCGCTCCCAGGAGACCCGCTGATCCGCCCGCTCGATCGCACTCCGCCGAAACACCCCAGACGCCATCACAGCCATGGGCCGATGCTAAGCGCCGGGTCGTACTAGCTCCCCCGCCAGGTTTCGATCCTGGTCTTCGAGATTCAAAGTCTCGCGGGCTGCCGATTACCCCACGGGGGATCGTGGTTGCCGGGACAGTTTGCCATGAGTGGGGTGGATGACACGCTGAGGGGTTCCTTACCTACGGTCCCGTAGGTTACGGTAGCGTAGGTAAGGACACGCTGAGCTGAGGGATTAACAAATATGACTCCACCCGCCGTAGCCACTCCGGAAGCGCCCACCCGTACCGCGCCGGTCGAGGACGTTGACACCGGAACGCTCGGCGGTGAGCAGAAGAAGCTCTGGGAGCAGGTCGCGCTGGCGCTGTTCATCGGCATCCCGTTCCTGGCGGTGCTGGCGGCGGTGCCGATCGCGTGGGGCGGGTTCCTGGGCTGGCGCGACATCGTGATCGCCGTGGTGTTCTACACGGTCGCCGGTCACGGGATCTCGATCGGTTTCCACCGGCTGTTCACGCACAAGTCCTTCAAGCCGAACCGCCCGCTGAAGTACGCGCTGGCCATCGCCGGCTCGCTGGCGATCGAGGGCCCGGTGATCCGCTGGGTGGCCGATCACCGCAAGCACCACAAGTTCTCCGACCGCGACGGCGACCCGCACAGCCCGTGGAAGTACGGCAACACGCTGGGCGCGCTTACCAAGGGCTTCTTCCACGCGCATGTCGGCTGGCTGTTCGACACCGAGCAGACCCCGCAGCGCCAGTACGCACCGGATCTGCTGAAGGACAAGGACGTCGTCAGGGTGTCCCGGATGTTCCCCGTGCTGGTGGCCGTGAGCCTCCTCGCGCCGGCGGTCATCGGCGGCCTCTGGTCCTGGTCGTGGACCGGTGCGCTGACTGCGTTCTTCTGGGCCAGCCTGGTCCGGATCGCGCTGCTGCACCACGTCACCTGGTCGATCAACTCGATCTGCCACACGATCGGCGACCGGCCGTTCAAGAGCCGGGACAAGTCCGGCAACGTGTGGTGGCTGGCGATCCTGAGCCAGGGCGAGTCGTGGCACAACCTGCACCACTCCGACCCGACCTGCGCGCGGCACGGCGTACTCAAGGGACAGCTCGACACGTCCGCCCGCTGCATCTGGATCTTCGAGAAGAGCGGTTGGGTCTCGGACGTCCGGTGGCCGGTCAAGGAGCGGCTGGAGGCCCGTCGTGTGGACTCCTCAGCCCGTACGCTCAAGGCTGCCTGACCTGAAAACTCCCACCGGCAATACCCGAAGTGCGGCATGATGCTGACGTGATTACGACGTGACGGAACCCAAACCGCGGCGGTCCGGCCGGATCCGGATGACCAGTGCCGATCGTCGCGAGCAACTCATCACCATCGCCCGCGGCCTGTTCGCGCAGAAGGGCTACGAGGCGACCTCGGTCGAGGAGATCGCACACCGCGCCGAGGTCTCCAAGCCGGTCGTGTACGAACACTTCGGCGGCAAAGAAGGCTTGTACGCGGTCGTTGTCGACCGCGAGGTACGGGCGTTGCTCGACGGTGTCACCGGCGCGCTGACGGCCGGCCGGGCGCACGAGCTCGTCGAGCAGGCGGCGCTCGCGCTGCTCGACTACATCGAGAACAACTCCAACGGGTTCCGGATCCTGGTCCGCGACTCGCCGGTCGGGTCGTCGACCGGCTCCTTCATCTCGATCCTCAGCGACGTCGCGACCCGGGTCGAGCACATCCTGGCCGAGGAGTTCAAGCGTCGCGGGCTGGACCCGAAGAACGCCCCGATGTACGCCCAGATGCTGGTCGGCATGGTCGCGCTCACCGGCCAGTGGTGGCTGGACGCCCGCAAACCGAAGAAGCAGGACGTCGCCGCGCACCTCGTCAACCTCGCCTGGAACGGCCTGTCCGGCCTCGAGGTCAAGCCCGTTCTCGCGACCCGTCCACACAAGTAACGGCACCAGTAACAGCCTCTGGTCGTACGCCGACATCCGACCGTGGAATGACCCCTGCCGAGGCCGGCCCCCGTACCCTGGCCAGCATGACGGGGATGCTGACCGCGAGGCCGCTGCCTGCCCGGAGCAAGGCGTTCGACCTGTTCCTGGCCGGCGGCCTCTGCATGATGTTCGGCTTCCTGTCGCTGGCTCAGGCGCACTGGAGCGGCATCCTCGCGTTCGGCATGCTGGTCCCACTGATCTGGCGCCGCACCCACCCCGAACTGGTCTTCTTCGTCGTCTGCTCGGTCGCAGCCCTGCAGTGGCTCGCTGCCATCGAGCTGATGCCCGGCAACGTCGGCCTGCTGGTCGCGCTGTACGCGATCTCCGTGTACGGCGACGTACGGCTGAGCCGGATCGCGCTGGGCATCGGCGGTCTCGGCGTCCTGATGGCGACCTCGCGGTACTGGTCGAACTCGGACTGGAAGCAGCAGGTCACGATGATGGTCGCGCTCGGCGCGCTCGTCTTCGGCGTCTGGGCGTTCGGCGAGCGCCGCCGTACCCGCGGCCTGTACGTCGCTCAGCTCGAGGAGCGGGCCGCCCAGCTCGAACGGGACCGTGACCGCGAGGCCAAACTGGCCGTGAGCAACGAGCGGACCCGGATCGCCCGCGAGATCCACGACGTGGTGGCGCACGGCCTGTCGATCATGATCGTCCAGGCCGACGGCGGGCTGTACGCCGCGGACCAGTCCCCCGAGGCGGCGAAGAAGGCGCTCGCCACGATCGGCGACACCGGGCGCGCGAGCCTGACCGAGATGCGCAAGATGCTCGGCCTGCTCAAACAGGACGAGCAGAACGAGCTCGACCCGAACCAGCCCCGCCCGCAACCCGGCGTCTCCAGCCTGCCCGAGCTGATCGACAACGTCCGGGAAGCCGGGCTCAGCGTCAGCTACGACGTCACCGGAGAACCCCGCGATCTCCCGGCGCTGCTCGGGCTGACGGCGTACCGGATCGTCCAGGAGGGTCTGACGAACACGCTGAAACACGCCGGGCCGGGGGCGCGGACGTCCGTCAGCCTGGACTTCGGGCGCGAGATGCTGACCGTGGTGGTCACCGACGACGGCCGCGGCGCCGGCGTCGCGCCGAGCTCGGACCCGGGTCACGGCCTGGTCGGGATGCGGCAACGCGCCTCGGTCTCGGGCGGTACGGTGAGCGCCGGACCGAAGGCGGGCGGTGGTTACGAGGTGATCGCCAGACTGCCGTACAACCTGCCGACTGGAGAGTAATGAACGACGACGTGATCCGGGTGTTCCTCGTGGACGATCAGGAACTCGTCAGAGCGGGCTTCACGATGCTGGTGGACTCGCAGGCCGACATGCGGGTGGTCGGCCAGGCGGGCGACGGCGGCGAGGCACTCGAGAAGATCCAGGTGACCGCGTGCGACGTGGTCCTGATGGACGTCCGGATGCCGCGGCTGGACGGCGTCGAGGCCACCCGCCGGCTGCAGTCGTTGCCCGAGGCACCGAGGGTGATCGTGCTGACGACGTTCGACCTGGACGAGTACGCGTTCGCCGCGATCAAGGCCGGCGCGGCCGGCTTCCTGCTCAAGAACACGCCGCCGGCCGATTTGCTGAACGCGATCCGTCAGGTGCACTCCGGGGACGCCGTCGTCTCCCCCAGTACGACGAGACGGCTGCTGGAGCACTTCGCCGGAGCACTGCCCGACGCCGATGTCGAGCGGCCCGACCTCAAAGACCTGACCGCCCGCGAGCGCGAGGTGCTGGTCGAGGTCGCCCGCGGCCTGTCGAACACCGAGATCGCGAGGCTCTTCACGTTGTCCGAGGCAACGGTCAAGACACACATCGGCCGCATCCTGGCCAAGACCGGCCTGCGGGACCGGGTCGCCCTCGTCGTCCTGGGGTACGAGACCGGGCTCGTCCGGCCCACCAAGTAATACCCAGGTAGGACCTGGGGTCCCCACCCTGGTCCGACGAAACCAGGGCGCGGAATCACTAACTTCTTGGACAACATCGGAGTTGAGCCAAGGAGTGACATGAGCTTGCAGACCGGAGAGCTTGCGGCCGGGCGGTTGCCGCAGGACGGGGAGCCGCGGACCGCGATCCGGGCGCACGAGCTGCGCAAGGTGTACGGACAGGGCGACACCGCGGTCGCCGCGCTCGACGGGGTCTCGGTCGACTTCGGGGTCGGCCAGTTCACCGCGATCATGGGTCCGTCGGGGTCCGGCAAGTCGACGCTGATGCACTGCCTGGCCGGGCTGGACACCCCGACCGAGGGCCAGGTGCTGCTCGGCGAGACCGAGCTGACCCGGCTGCCGGACGCGGAGCTGACCAAGATCCGCCGGGACCGGGTCGGCTTCGTGTTCCAGTCGTTCAACTTGCTCCCGATGCTGTCGGCCAACGACAACATCCTGCTGCCGCTCGAGCTCGGCAATCGCAAGCCCGACCAGGAGTGGCTGACCACGCTGATCGAGGTGCTCGGACTGGGCGACCGGCTCACGCACCGCCCGTCGGAGCTGTCCGGTGGCCAGCAGCAGCGGGTCGCGGTGGCGCGGGCCCTGGTCGGCCGCCCGGAGGTCGTGTTCGCCGACGAGCCGACCGGCAACCTGGACTCACGGTCCGGCGCCGAGGTGCTCGGGTTCCTGCGTCGCTCGGTCCGCGAGTTCGGCCAGACCGTGGTGATGGTGACGCACGACCCGCTCGCGGCGTCGTACGCCGACCGCGTCGTGATGCTGGCCGACGGCAAACTGGCCGGCGAGCTGCAGCAGCCGACCCCGGAGAGCGTTCTCGACGCGCTGCGTCAGCTGGGGGCCTGACGTGCGACGTTCGCTCCTCTCCTCGCTGCGCGCCCACATGGGCCGTCTGGTCGCCGCCTGTCTGGCGATCGTCCTCGGGGTCGGCTTCGGCTCGCTGGCGATGATCGTGCACGCGTCGGCGTCGCACGGCGTCAACGAGACGATCGGCGCGCAGTACAAGGGCGTCGACACCGTCGTCTACCCGGACCAGGTGGCGATCTCCCCCGCCGACATCGCCAAGGTCCAGAAGCTGCCGCAGGCCGCGGCGGTCGTCACGCTGACGACCACATACATGGACGTCGCGTTCCCCGACCTGGTCCGTGGGGCCAACGTTGCGATCGACGCCCTCTACGACACGCAAAAGATCGCCGGCCCCGGCACCTCGTCCGGACGGTTGCCTACCGCAACGAACGAGATCGCGCTCCCGGCCCGTACCGCGGCCAAGCACAAGATCGGCGTCGGTCAGAGCTTGCGGATCAGCTCGTACGACGACAAGTCGTGGACCGTCACCGTCGTCGGTCTGCTGGACGACTCGAAGTACGTCGGCAGCGCCTCCGCGGTCGCGACCCCCGCCGCGGTGAAGATCTTCGACCCGGGCGCGTACACCCGGGGGATCGCACTGGCCGCGAAGCCCGGTGTTTCCCAGCAGCAGCTCGCCGACGCCGCGCAGGCCGTGGTCGCGAGCGGACTGACCGCCTTCACCGGTGCGGCCTTCATCCAGCACGAGGTTGAGGGTCTGACCCACGGTATCGACGTCCTCGGCGGCGTGTTCGGGATGTTCGCCGTGATCGCGTTGTTCGTGGCCTGCCTGGTGATCGGCAACACCTTCACGATCGTGATCGCCCAGCGCACGCGTGAGATGGCGCTGCTGCGCTGCGTCGGGGCGTCCCGCCGGCAGGTGTTCTCCTCGGTCATCGCGGAGGCCACCGTGGTCGGCGTGATCGCGTCGGCGATCGGTGTCGTCTTCGGCGTCGCGCTCTCCGCGCTGGGGCTGGCACTGTCCCGCGAGTTCGACTGGGGGATGCCGCCGGTGCCGTTACACCTGGACCTGTCGTCGATCTTCCTGCCGCTCCTGCTCGGCACGCTGGCCACGCTCGTCGCGGCCGTCGTACCGGCGCGGCGGGCGACGAAGGTGGCTCCGCTTGCCGCACTCCGTCCGGAGGCAGCTCCGGCTGCCGCGACCAAGGCCGGCGTACTGCGGTTGGTCCTGGGCTTCCTGCTCCTCGCCGGCGGCGGCTTGCTGCTGGCTGTCGGGGCGATGCAGCACGAGGTACTGATCGGTGTCGCGGGCGGCGCGCTCTCGTTCCTCGGCATCCTCGCGATCGGCGCGCTGCTCGTCCCGGCGCTGATCCGGGTGATCGGCGCGCTGCCCGCCCGCGGTGGCGGCGTACCCGCCCGGATCGCCGTCGCGAACGCGGTCCGCAACCCCCGGCGTACGGCGGCCACCACGTCGGCGCTGCTCATCGGCGTGACGCTGATCAGCCTCACCTGCGTGGGGATCGCCTCGGTGCGGAAAACGTTCGATGTGTCGATGAACGGGCAGTACCCGGTCGACCTGATGGTGACGACGTACAAGGAGAAGATGCCGGCGAGCGCCGAGCAGCAGCTCCGCGACATCAAGGGCATCACACAGGTCGTCCCGATCAGCACGGTGACCGTGAAGGTCGGTGGCGAGGACGTCGACGTGACCGGTATCGACGCGGGCAAGGCCGGTTCGGTGATCCACAACGCGGCACTGAGCGACAAGCTGAAGCCGGGTACGGCGTTGGTCACCTATCCGGTCATGAAGCGGCTGAAGCTCGAGGACGGCTCGCCGGTGACGATCGGCTCGGGGCAGCACAAGGTCACGCTGACCGCCCGGCTGGCGATCGGGGTCGACCCGATCACCACGACCTCGGCCGACCTCGCGAAGCTGGCGCCGAGTGTGCCGGTGACCGGGTTCTGGCTGGCGTCGGACCCGAAGGCGGACGGCGCGGATGTGGTCGACGCCGTGGAGCAGTCGATCCCGACCGTCAAGGATCTGTCCGTGCAGGGCGGACTGGCAGAGCGGACCAGCTACACGAAGATCTTCGACGTACTGCTGATCGTCGGTATCGGACTGCTCGGGGTCTCGGTGCTGATCGCGCTGGTCGGCGTCGGCAACACGCTCAGCCTGTCGGTGCTGGAGCGGACGCGGGAGAACGCGCTGCTCCGGGCGATGGGCCTGTCCCGCCGCCAGTTGCGCCGGATGCTCGCGGTCGAATCGTTGCTGATGGCACTGGTCGCGGCCGGTCTCGGGATCGTGCTCGGTCTGATCTACGGCTGGACCGGGACGAGTGCGCTGATGGGCGGCCAGACGGTCGAGGGCGGCGTGGAGTACGCCGTACCCGGGACCCTGCTGGTCGTCATCGCCGCCGTGGCCGCGGTCGCGGGCCTGCTCGCCTCGGTGCTACCCGCCCGCCGCGCGGCCAAGGTCGCACCGGCCGGCGCACTGGCGACCGAATGAGCCAGCGGCTCGCCCGGCTTGAGGGGGCCGGGCGAGCCGCTTCTTCACACGATCTCTACGCGATTCCCGTGGCCGTCGGCGGTGTGGAACCGCCGGCGGCCCGGGATCGTTTCGTTGTCCCAGGTCACCGGATATCCCAGCGCTTCGAGCTGCGCCGCCAGCGCGTCCAGATCGTCGACGGCCAACGCCGGATGCGCCTTCTTCGCCGGCGTGAAGTCCTGCTCCACGCCGATGTGGATCTCCGCCGCCCCGGCCTTGAACCAGCACCCGCCGCGCGCCTTCAGCAGCTCCGGCTTCTCCACCTCGGTCATCCCGAGCGCATCGCGATAGAACGCCCGCGCGACATCCTCACCACCCGGCGGACACGACACCTGCACATGATCGAGCCGCATGCTCATCCCTTCTTCTGCGCCACCGCGAAGATCCGGCGGAACGGCAGCAGCGTCCCGTAGTCCCGCTGCGGATACGCCTCCGCCAGCCGAGCGCCGTACTCCGCCTCGAACTTCGGCCGTACGTCGTCCGGCAGCGACTGCAGCACCGGACGCGCGCCGGTCCCCTTCACCCACTCCAGCACGGCGTTGTCGCCGGACAGCAGGTGGAAATACGTCGTCTCCCACGCGTCCACCACGCAACCTTCCGCACTGAGCGCGTCGACGTACTCGGCCGGACCGGGTACGTCGGGACGCAGCGACGTGTCCTTCGCGTACTCGGCGTACGGCTCGGCGCCGGCCAGCTCCCGCAGGATCGCGTGCGACGGCGCATCGCCGTTGCCCGGGATCTGGATCGCCAACCACCCGCCCGGCCGCAGCGCCCGGACGAACCCGGGCAGCAGGTCGACCTGCTCGGGCACCCACTGCAGCGTCGCGTTCGTGACGATCACATCCAGCGAACCGGGCTCGACGCTCCACTCGCGGACGTCGCCGAGCTCGAAGCTCAGGTGGTCGTCGGCGTACTCCGCTGCCGCCTCGAGCATCTGCGGCGAACTGTCGATCCCGCGGATCACGGCCTCCGGCCAGACCTGACGCAGGGTCGCGGTCAACGCGCCCGGACCGCAGCCGAGGTCGACCACGGTTCGTACGTCGCTCGCCCGGACCCGCTCGACCAGGTCCCGGAACGGCCGGGCGCGCTCGTCGGCGTACGTGCCGTACTGCTGCGGACTCCACACCGGTGACGTGCGCATCGGACTGCCCCTCTCGGATCAATTTTATCTTGACGTCGAGATACTCTAGACCTGTCACTTGTCTTGATGTCAAGAGTCTTGATGGGTACTCTCGAACGCATGGAGGACGAGGTCGATCGGCTGATCGAGGCCTGGCGCCGCGAGCGCCCCGATCTCGACGTGGCGCCGATGGAGGTGCTGTCCCGGGTCAGCCGGCTGGCTCGGCATCTCGACCGCGCCCGCAGTCAGGCCTTCGGTACCCACGGTCTGGAGTCCTGGGAGTTCGACGTCCTCGCGGCCCTGCGCCGAGCGGGTACGCCGTACCAGCTGTCCCCCGGCAAGCTGCTCAAGGAAACGCTGGTCACGTCCGGCACGATGACGAACCGGGTCGACCGGCTGGCCGCACGCGGCCTGGTCGAGCGGCTACCGGATCCGCACGACCGGCGCGGCGTGCTCGTCCAACTGACACCCGCGGGCCGGGACAAGGTCGACGCCGCGATGGCCGACCTGCTCACCCACGAGCGCGCGCTGCTCGGCGGCCTCAGCGACGGCGACCAGCAGAAGATCGCCCGGGCGCTACGGGAACTGGTCCGCCCGTTCGACCTGGAAAAGCACTGACCGGAAAACAGCCGGTTTGCGTCACCCGACAAATCGGCTTGTTCGTACGGACAAAGCGCGGCCGAAATAGCCTCGGAATTATCCGAAAAGACGACCCGTCACTTCTGCCCCGGTCCGATCGTTGCTAGTTGCAACGAGATCGTGAGACTGCTGTAGCCGACGACTATCGACACCGGTCGGGCCCACTACTAGGGTCATCACCGTCGGTGCTTGATCGACTACAAAATGTCAGAACACGGTGACTTCGGCGGCAAGAGGTGGTTCGCCGAAAGTGGCCGCGCGGTGTCCGGGGCTCGGGGCCCGAACAACGCCGGCCGGCACGGGGCCCGCTCACCCAGAGGCTCGGCGCCCCCTCCGAATCACAGGGGATCGGAGGGGCGCCGCGGCTCGAATCCCTGCTACTCGGCGCGTTCCGCCGCTTCGAACCAGGCCGTTTCCAGCTCGCCGCGCTCGTCGGCCAGCTTGCGGAGTTCGGCGTCCAGCTCCGAGAGCCGCTCGTAGTCGCTCGCACTCGCGGCCAGCTGGTCATGCAGTTTCGTCTCGGTCTCGGTGATCTTCGCGAGCTGCCGCTCGATCCGGTTCAGCTCTTTCTTCGCCGCCCGGGCCGCTGCCGCGTCAGCCATCGGACGTTCAACCACCTGGCCATTTTCCGCCGTTGACAAATCGGTGGACACAACCGCGGCCGGCGTCAACGCATTCGACGCCGCCCGCCGCGGAATTCCGGCCGCGAGTTCGTCGAGATACTGATCGACACCGCGCGGCAGATGCCGGACCCGGGCGTCACCCATGATCGCGTAAACCATGTCGCTGACCCGCTCCAGGAAGTACCGGTCGTGGGTGACGGTGACGACGACGCCGGGCCAGCTGTCCAGGAAATCCTCGAGCACCGTCAGTGTCTCGACGTCCAGGTCGTTGGTCGGCTCGTCGAGGATCAGCACGTTCGGCTCGTCGAGCAGGATGCGCAGCACCTGCAGGCGGCGCCGTTCGCCACCGGACAGGTCCGAGATCCGCGTCGTCAGCTTGTCGCCGGTGAACCCGAAGCGCTCGAGCAGTTGCGACGACGTCAGCTCGCCGCCCCGGCCGGCGAGCGCCGCCGTACGACGGATCGCGGTGATGTGGTCGAGGACGGTGACCGTCTCGTCGATCTCCTCGAGGGTCTGCGACAGGTTGGCGATCCGGACCGTCTTGCCCTGCTTGACCAGGCCGCGGTCCGGCGCGAGCTGCCCGGTGAGGACCTTGAGGAACGTGGTCTTGCCGGCGCCGTTCGGGCCGAGCAGCCCGATCCGGTCGGCCGGACCGAGCCGGAACGTGACGTGGTCGAGCATCTTCCGGTCGCCGAAGCTCAGGCTCACGTCCTCGACGTCGAACACGTCCTTGCCGAGCCGCGCGGTCGCCAGCTGCGACAGCGCCAGCTTGTCCCGCGGCGGCGGCACGTCCTCGATCAGCGCGTTCGCGGCGTCGATCCGGAACTTGGGCTTGGTGGACCGGGCCGGAGCGCCCCGGCGCAGCCAGGCGAGCTCCTTCTGCAGGAGGTTCTGCCGCTTGGCCTCGGTGACCTGCTCGCTGCGGGATCGCTCGGCCTTGGCGAGGACGTACGCCGCGTATCCGCCGTCGTACGACGTGACGCGGCCGCCCTGCACCTCCCACGTACCGGTGCAGACCGCGTCCAGGAACCAGCGGTCGTGGGTCACGACGATCAGCGCGCTCGCGTGGTCGACAACGTGCTCGGCGAGCCAGCTGACAGCCTCGATGTCGAGGTGGTTGGTGGGCTCGTCGAGAATCAGCAGGTCGACCTCGGTGAGCAGCAGCCTGGCCAGGGAGGCCCGGCGCCGCTCGCCACCGCTCAGACTGCCGACCAAGGCCTGGTGGTCGACTTCGCCGAGCAGGTGCTCCATCACCGAGCGCGCCCGCGGATCGGAGGCCCAGGTATAGGTCTCGGCGTCGCCGAGCACCGCGTGCAGCACGGTCTGGTCCGGGTCGAGGTCGTCGCTCTGACCGAGGTACCCGAGCCGCAGGTCGCGATTGTGGGTGATCCGGCCGCCGTCGGGCTCCTCACGCCGGGCCAGGACCTGCAGGAGCGTCGACTTGCCGTCGCCGTTGCGCCCGACCACGCCGATGCGCTCACCACGGCCTATGCCGAGACTGACCGAGTCGAGCAGTGTGCGGGTCCCGAAGCCCTTCGAAACAGCTTCCAGATTGACCAAGTTAGCTACCGCCATAACGCGCCCAAGGGTAGCTGACGCGGACACGGTTCCCGCGATCGTGCCAGGATCGTCCAGGTGTTGACTCCCGCCTGGCTCGAAGGACTGTCCCTCGGCGACGCGATCGCCGCCGATCCGCTCGAAGGCGGCTACGCCAGCAAGACGTTCCGCGTGCGGACGACGCTGGGCGAATCGGTGGTCGTGAAGACGCAGGACGACCTGCCGGCGGACCTGTACGCGTTGGAGGCCGACGGTCTCGACGCGCTGCGTGCACCCGGCGGGTTCGCCGTACCAGAGGTGCTTAGGGTGACGCCGGAGTTCATTGTCCTGGCCGACCTCGGTACGTCGGAACCGTCGCCGACGTACTGGGAGGACGGCGGGCGGGCGCTGGCGCTGCAGCATCAGCAGACCGCGGACAAGTTCGGGTACCACCAGGACAACTACCTGGGCACGCTCCTGCAGCGGAACCCGTGGACGAGCGACGGGCACACGTTCTTCGCCGAGCACCGTCTGCTCCGCTACCTGGAGGAGCCGAACTGCCACAACCAGCTCCCGGAAGCCGACCGCCGACGCCTCGAACGCGTCGCCGGCCGCCTCCCCGAGCTGATCCCGCCGCAGCCCCCGTCCCTCCTCCACGGCGACCTGTGGCACGGCAACCTCCTCCCCGCCCCGGACGGCAGCCCGGCCATGATCGACCCCGCCGTCCACTACGGCTGGCCCGAGGCCGAGCTGGCCACCCTCCTCATCTACAACCAGCTCTCGGACACCTTCTTCGACGCGTACGAGGAGGTCCACCCGCTCACTCCAGGTTGGCGTGACCGCCTCCCTCTGCTCCACCTCCGAGAACTCATCTGCATCACCGCCCACTGGCCGGACCGTCCCGAAGCCGTCGCCGAAATCAGCGCGATCCTCAAACAACTCGACTGAGGTTCAGGACGTACTGCTTCTCGTTGAGGGGGTTGCCGTCTGTGCGGCGTCGGGTGGGGGGCGGCCCTGGGACAGGGGTGTAGCTGTGGAAGGTGGCGGCGAGGAGGGCCTCACCTCGGCCGAGGGTGGGGAGCATGGACTCGAACGGGTGTGTGGTGGCGGCCGGGATGGTGCCTTCGATGTGGGCCTGGGTTTCGGTGAGCGTGGTTTGGGTGACGACACCGCGATGTTCGGCGACGTGAGCGAGGACACGGGAGACGGCGTCAGACGGCACGTCCAGCTCGAAGTGATTGACCGGCTCCAGGACAGTCGTGCCCGCCTGGGCGATCGCCTGCAGGAGCACGAGCGGCACCAACCGGCGGAAGTCGCTGGCCACGGTGACCGGGCTCCAGTACGCCGTGTGCGTCAGCTCCACCCGGATGTCCGGAATCTCCCACCCGAACAGTCCCTGGTGCAGCGTCTGCCGGACCGTCTCCTCGATCGCCGTATGGAACGCCCGAGGCAGCCCGCCGAGTTCCACCTCCAGGTGGTACTCGATGCCCTCGGCAACCGGTGAGACCCGGAAGCCGACGCCCGCCGCCCACGGTCCCTCGGTGATCTCGCGCGTCGCGGCACCGGTCCCGATCAGCCGCTCGACATGGATCGGCGTCGTCTCGCTGAAGGTGACGCCGACGCCGTACTCCGATTCCAGCAACGACGCGATCACCTCCTTCTGCACCTCGCCGTACAGGCTGACGGTGATCTCGTCGGCCTTCCGGACCCGGATCAGCGGATCCTGCTCGGCGAGCTGCGTCAACGCCTGGAACAACTTCACCCGATCCCGCGCACTCACCACGGTCTCCAGCGTCGGGGGCGCGAACAGCCGCCCGACCTGCGCCGTCCGTACGCCGAGCTGATCGCCGATCCGGATGCTCTTCAGCCCTCGCAGCGCCACGATCTGACCGGCCTCGGCCCGATCCACCGAGTGCCGACCGCCGTCGCCGAACACGTCGATCCCGGTCGGCCGCACCTGGTACGTCGGTGCGTCCACGGGATGCACCGCAACCGACGTACGTGCTGCCAGCGTCCCGCTGACGATCCGTGCGGACGCGACCTTCTGCCCTGCCGCACCCCGCTCGACCTTGAACACCCGCGCCCGCAGCTCGTCCTCGGGCCCAGCGATTGCCCGCGGCAACCACGTGCGGATCCCCTCGATCACCTCGTCGATCCCGACCCCGGTCATGGCGGATCCGAAGTACACCGGATACATCCCGGCCTTCGCGACCTGACGCCGCAGCTCTACCGCATGATCGACCTCGGCGCCCTCGAGGTACTGCTCCAGGAACGAATCATTGCGCTCGGCAAGCATCTCGCCGACTTCGGCGCGCTGCACCGGCAACGGTACGACGGACGCCGTACGCAGGCCGAGATCCGCCACCGACGCCATCGGTACGGCGGCCGGCGTCAGCAACCGCCTGATGTCGGCGAGCAACTCGTCGTACCGCGCACCCACCCGGTCGATCTTGTTCACGAACAGCAACGTCGGGATCCGCAGCCGGTCCAGCGTGCGCATCAGCAACCGCGTCTGCGGCTGCACGCCCTCGACCGCGGAGAGCACCAGCACCGCGCCGTCCAGTACGGACAGCGCGCGCTCAACCTCGGCGATGAAGTCGGAGTGCCCCGGGGTGTCGATCAGGTTCACCGGCAGGTCGCCGAGCGCGAACGACACCACCGCCGAGCGGATCGTGATGCCGCGTTTCCGCTCGAGGTCCATCGAGTCGGTCTGCGTGTTCCCGTCGTCGACCCGGCCCACCCGGTCGATGACGCCGGCGGCGAACAGCAGCCGCTCGGTCAGGCTGGTCTTACCGGCGTCGACATGCGCCACAATGCCCATCGTCAGAGAGTTCAAGAGTCCTCGCGAATGCGTCGAAGCGATCAGTACCCATGGGGTGGATCGATCCGCGGCGCATCCCGGTCTCCTGTCTGTTTCGATGGGGTCTCTCGGACGGTAACACCACTCGAGCCCGAGGACGAGCGTTTTTCCTAGCGGCTGATGATGGCCGGCAGGATCCGGGCGCCCGGGACGGGCCCCTCGGCCTGGCGGACCATGCGGCAGCGGCCGGACTCGGCGAGCTCCACGGCCAGGTCCACGGCGCTCCGGCTGTCGGCGGCGAGGAAGAGGCAGGTGGGCCCGGAGCCGGAGATCTGCGCGGCCAGCGCCCCCTGGTCGAGGCCGAACTGGAGCGTCTCGCCCAGCTCGGGGCGCAGCGACAACGCCGCCTTCTGCAGGTCGTTGCTGAGCGCAACGGCGAGTGCGCCGGGCTGCCCGGACAGGAGCGCGGACATCAGCTCCGGACGGACCTGCGGCGCCTCGACGCGCCGCAGCGGCCGCAGCCGGTCCAGCTCGCGGTAGACGTCCGGCGTCGACAACCCGCCGTCGGCGATCGCGAACACCCAGTGGAACGTCCCGCGGGACATCACCTCGGTGACCTGCTCACCCCGTCCCTGACCGAGCGCCGTATGGCCGACCAGACAGAACGGGACGTCACTGCCGAGCTCGGCCGCATGGTGCTGCAGCTCGGTCTGCGTCAGCTGCAGGCCCCACAGCCGGTTGCACGCCACCAGAGTCGCTGCCGCGTCAGTCGATCCGCCGGCCATCCCGCCGGCCACCGGGATCGTCTTGCGGATCGTCAGGTCGACGCCCTCGTCGACGTCGTACTCCGCCTGCAGCAACTGCGCCGCCCGCACCGCGAGGTTGGTCTCGTCGGTCGGTACGTCGTCCGCGAAGTCGCCGGAGACCTCGACCGAGACCTCACCGTCGTCGTCCCGCAGTACGGCGGTCACGTCGTCGTACAAGGCAACGGCCTGGTACACCGTGGCGACCGGGTGGAACCCGTCCGGGCGCGGCGGACCGACCGACAGACCGAGATTGATCTTGGCCGGCGCCCGCACCGTGACCTCAGCAGAAGGTGGCACGTCGCACAGATTAGTGCCTTACACAGTCCGACCTGCACCTGCGAGTGCGGCGAATTCCGTGATCCCGAGCATCTCCCCGCGCACTCGCGGGTCGATCCCTGCGGCGCTCAGCACCTCGTCGAGCCGTGCACGGTCCGGCATCCAGCGGGCCAGCGCGGACCGGATCGTCTTGCGGCGCTGCGAGAACGCGGCCTCGATCACCGCGAACACCTCCTCGCGGCTCGCCTCCGTCGCCGGCGGTTCGCGGCGCTCGAACGCGACCAGTCCGGAGTCCACGTTCGGCGCCGGCCAGAAGACGTTCCGTCCGATCGGCCCGGCGCGCCGCACGTCGGCGTACCACGCGGCCTTCGCGGAAGGTACGCCGTACGTCCGCGAACCCGGTCCGGCCGCCAGCCGGTCCGCGACCTCGGACTGCACCATCACCAGACCGTGCCGCAGCGAGTCCGAGACCTTGAGCAGGTGCAGCAGCACGGGAACGGCGACGTTGTACGGCAGATTCGCCACGCAGGCGGTCGGCTCGCCGATCTCCGCGGGCGTCACGTCCATCGCGTCCGCCTCGACCACGGTCAACCTGTCGGCCTGGTTCGGCGCGTACGACGCGACGGTCGACGGCAGCGCCTGCGCGAGCAGCGGGTCGATCTCGACCGCGGTGACCCGATGCCCCTCCGCGAGCAGCGCAAGCGTCAGCGACCCGAGGCCCGGGCCGATCTCGAGGACCGTCTCGCTCTCCGTCAGCTCGGCGGCGCGAACGATCCGGCGCACCGTGTTCGGGTCGATGACGAAGTTCTGGCCGCGCTGCTTGGTCGGGCGAACCCCGAGGGACGCGGCCAGCGAACGCACGTCCGCCGGACCGAGAAGTCTCGGTCCGGCGGACGTGGATGAATCAGACGAGGTCACCTCGTCAGTCTTGCACTAGGCGCGCTTGCCGCAGACAGGCCATGCGCCGTAGCCGCCGCGGTCGGCCTTGACCTTCTCCGCGATCGCGATCTGCTGCGCCTTCGACGCACCGTTCGCGTTGTTGGCGTACGCCGTACCGCCGTAGGCAGCCCAGGTGCCGTGGTCGAACTGCAGACCGCCGTAGTACCCGTTGCCGCTGTTGATCGACCAGTTGCCGCCCGACTCGCACTCGGCGATCCGGTCCCAGGCGCCGGTGTTGCCGCTGGTCGGCTCGTCCGTCTCCGAGGTGGTCGTCTCGGTCGGCTCCGCCGGCTTCGGCTTGGTGCCGACCGCGACCTGCTCGTCGACCGCCTTGGCGACCACCTTCGACCCGACCACCTTGGTGGCCGACAGCTTGCCGTCCAGGTAGGTGTACAGGTACGTGACGGTCTTGGAGCCGTCGGTGCCCTTGGTCGTGGTCTTCTTGGTGCCCACTTCCAGCGTCGCCGACTTGGTCTCGTCGGTGCCGTGCGCAACCGCCTCGGTCTTGGTGACGGTCTTCTGCAGGACCTGCACGAAACCGATCGTGTTCACGCCGAGCTTCAGCGGGGTCGCGGCGGCCGGGGTGATCCGGTCGTCGGAATCCCAGCGGACCTTCGCCTCGGTGAGGGCCTGCCCGACGGTGCCGGCCAGCGACTTGACCGTCACGGTCTTGCCGAGGTGCACGATCTGCACGGTCTTCGGCGTCGTGACAGTCAGCTCCAGGCCCTGGCGGCCGAGCGGCGCGCTCCGGCTGGTGGACAGCTGGGCGCCGTCGTAGCGGAGACCCAGATCGGCCAGCGCCTCGTTCACACTGTCGGCGGTGGTCCAGTAGGCCTTCTTGGCGCCGTCGGCGTTGACAGTCAGCGGCCGCCCGTACTGCACGGCGATCTCCTGGCCGTCCTTCAGCTTCGAGTCCACGCCGGGCGCGACGACGTCGTGCTCACCGACCTGAACTTTCTCGGCCTTCAGGGCGTCTGCCACGGTGGAGCCGAAGGTGTGCACCTTCCGCACCTGGCCGTCGACGGAGACAGTGACCGTCTTGCTCTTCGCGGCATACGCCACGGAGCCGCCTGCGACGGCGAACGCAGCCGTCGCACCGACGGCCACGATGATGGACTTACGCACTAACGCTCCCAGGTAGGGCTACCCGGGCACGGGGTGGGCCAGCACAGGCACCGGCCGCGAGCGCCAGGCTGGAGGCCTGGAACCTGTGGTCGACGCCGAGGAGCGTGCTGTGCCCGGAACCTTCCCCGATCCCGGCCAACATCACGGGACCATAACGAAGAAGTCGCGGAAGTGCCAATCCTCTGGTCGGCGAGTCGTCAAAAGGTGTAACGGGCCCCTCACGCCGTGTGATTGCCCCACTGCCCCCGATGCACCACTTCGGCGGTCGTCCGGCGCCCCCTTTTCAGCGACGGTGAGCGCTTGTCCGGGGCCCGGTGACCGACCGACAGGACCCCCACCAGATCGAACCCCTCGGGTACGCCGAACTCCTTGAGCAACCGACCCACCTTGTCCGCAGGAGGCCCGAAAAAGCAGGCTCCCAGGCCTTCGTCGACGACCGTCTGCAACATCAGCAGGACCGCCATCCCGGTGTCGACGTACCAGTACGGCGCGGTCCAGCGACCCTCGTCCCGATCGGTCCAGCCCTTGTCCGCCTCGGTGTACCGATCGAGGTAGGCGTCCTTGTGCGCGAAGGCCAGAATCAGCAACGGCGCCCGGCGCAGCCCTGTGACCCATTCAACATACTTAGGATCCGGATCCTCGGCCGCAATCCGCCAGTACCGCTCCCGCTCGTCCCCCTCCAGGGTCAGAAACGCCCACCCCTGACTGAACCCACCGGACGGTGCCCGCAGCCCGTTCCCGAGAATCCGCTCCCGAACCTCGTCCGGCACCGCCCGATCCGGGTCGAAATTCCGCACCATCCGCCGCCGCCGCACGACCTCACTGAACTCCATGACGCCTGTCTACCAGCGGCGTCACCCGACGTCGTCGCCGACCTCCAGAGGCCGCCAGAACTCGATCGTCGGTTGCGTGGTCACTCCGGCCGCGGCCATCACCTGCTCGATCTGCGGCCCGGACCTCTCGAAGAAGGCCTGGAACGAGGCTTCGTCGTCCCACTCGTCGACGACCAGCACCTCGGTCTCGCTGCCGTAGAAGTGATGCGAAATCAGACCGCGACCGGTCCCGTCCGCCACCACCCCTTGGAACAATGCACCGTCATCGGCGGCCAGCTTCTCCACTGCCGTCGGATCCCCAGTCACCCGCAGCGTCATCAGAACGCTCATGAGACCCCTCCCCTCGAGGCCGGCCTCGGCCGAGGCCGACGCCCCCAGACTGCGCCCACCAACCACCCCACGCAACGCCCCACAAAAACGTTCACGGTCGGCATCCGAACCGTCACCAAGGCCCTCCGAAAGCCTGGTTGGCGTTGTTGTTGAGGGCTGCGCAGAGTTCGGGGACCGAGATGTTGAGGACGTCGGCCATTTTTCGGACGGTGTGGGGGATGAGGTACGACGCGTTCGGTTTGCCTCGGTACGGGGACGGGGTCAGGTACGGGGCGTCGGTTTCGACGAGGATGCGGTCGAGGGGGGTGACGGCCAGGGCGTCGCGGAGGGACTGGGCGTTCTTGAACGTGACGACGCCGGCGAAGCTCAGGTACGCGCCGCGGTTCGTGCATTCGCGGGCGAACTCGGTGTCGCCGGAGAAGCAGTGCATCACCACCCGGTCCGGCACGCCTTCGCGATCGAGGATCCGCAGGATGTCGTCGTGCGCGTCGCGGTCGTGGATCATCAGCGTCTTGCCCAGCCGCTTCGCCAGCTCGATGTGCGCCGCGAACGACTCGTGCTGCGCGGCCTGCCCGTCCTCACCGGTACGGAAGTAGTCGAGCCCGGTCTCGCCGATCACCCGGACCTTGTCGCTGCTCACCGCGAGCCGCTCGATCTCGGCCAGTGCACTCTCCAGCTCACCGGCTGCCTTCAGCTTCGGCGCCTCGTTCGGATGCAGGGCGACGCCGGCGATCAGGTTCGGGTGCTGCGTGGCGGCCTCCACCGCCCACACCGCGCCCGGTAGATCGCAACCCACCTGGACGATCCGCGTGACGCCGACCGATTTGGCCAGCCGGATCGCCTCCGCCGGACTCAGCCAGTCCCCGTCCTCGCCGTCGGCGATATCGAGGTGGCAGTGCGCATCGACCACACTCATCGGCAACGGATCCGGAACCGCCGGCCGCCTCCGATCCCGCGACCGCCCGTCCTCCCCCACCGCAGCCCGCTCCCGAGTCGGCCGACCCACCTCCACACCATCACCCATGCGCCCAGATTACTGAGTCGCCAGCGGGTTGTTTCACCACTGGCGGGTTGCAGCAGGTCAGCGAACCAACAACCCGCCAGCGGCTGTTGTCCACAGATGCGAAAGACGGCGGTCCGAGGGAGGCGGTTCGCGGCATGTTCTTAGGGCATGAATCTCAAACTGGAAGTGGCGGCTGCGGGGCGCGGTGGGTGGTTCTCGCGGCGGGACGCGATTGTTGCCGGGTACTCCGATGCGGATCTCCGCAGACACGTCGCGTCCGGGCGGTGGGTGCGAATCACGCGCGGTGCCTACGCGGAGCGTGGTCCCGTTGTTGAGGCGATGCCGCCGTGGGAGCAGGGTGTGTGGCGTCATCTGCGTGCTGCACGGGCGGTGTACCACCGGTTGAACGGTCGTGCTGTGGTGAGCCATCAGTCGGCGTTGCTGCTGCACGGCGTACGGGTCTCGGAGCTCGATCTGCGCCGGGTACACGTGACCAGGTTGCTCGGCACCGGTCGATCCGATCGTGCAGTGTGCCAGCATGCTGCCCGGCCGTCGGTCGACGTGGTGTGTGAGATGGACGGCGTACGGGCGACGCACGCCGCGCGCGCCGTCGTCGAGACCGTACGAGCAACCAGCTATCCGGTCGCGGTCTCGGTCGTGGCTACGAGTAGCCATGACGGATTTCGGTCTGCCGGCTCCCCTGCCGCAGGCGGAGATCCGCGACGACCACGGCGTACTCATCGCCCGCGTCGACTTCTTGTTCGAGCAGTACGGCGTGATCGTCGAGTTCGACGGAGCCGTCAAGTACGGCGAAGGCGCTCCTCGACTCCCTCCGCCGGGCCATCGCTCGGTCGGGGCCGGTGGCGGGTTATGTGACCGCTGGCGTGCTGTAACCCGGCAGCGGTCAAACAACCCGCTAGTCGGAGGATTCGGCGGCGGCCTTGACCTTTGTCACCAGCTGCTTCCACATGGCTTGGGAGTGCTTGGCTTCGTCTTCGGAGGCGTTGTTGTCTTGGGTTAGTTTCAGGTGGGTGTTGGGGGTGAGGGTGTAGGTGAGGGTGTGGTAGTTGGCCGGTACGTCGGGTTGGCCTGTCAGGGGGCTGAAGTGGGTGAATTTCAGTAGGCGCTCGGGTTCTACGGCCAGGATTTCGCCCTTGTCCTGGTAGGACTTGCCTTCGTATTCGCCGGTCCAGGTGATCGGACTGCCTACCGTCCAGTCGGTCTCTACCTCGGCGCCGAACCACAGCTGTTTCAGCTGGTCCGGGCTCGTCAGAATGTTCCACACTCGCGCGGCCGGCGCGTCGATGTCGATCTCGGCCACGGCCAGATACCCAGTCATCGTGAAACTCCTTTCTTCCCCGACCGTACGGTTCCCCTCCGCCATGCGCTTGTAGAAAAGCGTCAGCCGGATCGTGCAGGAAGTCAGCATTCGAGGCCATGTCCTCCGGCGTACGGCGGCCAGTACGTTGCACCGAGGTTCCGCCCGACCGCACAGGAGCAGCCGATGGCCACCAAAACCAGGATCAGCTCAGTTCTCGCCCTTCTCGGCCTGGTGGTGGGAACCACCGCGCTACCGGCCGAGGCCGCCGCACCGATCCCGGTGCAGATCCTCAGCCTGACCGACCTGCACGGCTACCTGTCCGAGACCGAGAACCTGACCATCGCCGGCCCGGCCGGCACGCAGCAGGTCGGCGGCGCCGGGTACCTGAAGGCTCACCTCGACCGGCTCCGGAAGCCGAACAGCTTCCTGATCGGCTCGGGTGACCAGTTCAGCGGCTGGCCCGACTACACGCAGGCGTTCGCGAACGAGCCGACCATCGAGGTGCTCAACGCGTTCGGGATGGACTTCGATGTCGCGGGCAACCACGAGTTCGACCGCGAGTTCCCGTTCCTGCGCCGGATGACCACCGGCGCCTGTTACGGCAAGCCCGGTTTCGACAGCTGCTTCAAGGACTCGACGGGCCGGAACTTCCACGGCACCGACTACGCGTACCACGCGGCGAACATCGTCGACCCGCGGACGAAGCGCCCGGTGCTCCCGCCGTACTGGATCGCGAAGGCCGGCTCGCAGCGGATCGGGTTCATCGGGCTGGGCTTCCCGGGGACGCCGACCGAGACGCTGTCGATCGAGGGGTCCGGGTTCGAGTTCCAGGGCCTCGTCGACGCGGCGAACCGGGCCGCGGCCGAACTGAAGGCCCAAGGCGTGAACGCGATCGTGGTCAGCATGCACGAGGGCGGTCAGCAGGGCGGCCTGTACGACGAGTGCAAGAACCCGACCGGTCCGATCTTCGACGCCGCCCGGGCGATGTCCCCCGATATCGACGTGATCCTCGGCGGCCACTGGCACACCGCGTTCAACTGCATGATCCCGGACCCGAACGGCGTACCGCGGCCGGTCCTGGAGGCGAGCAACCACGGGCGCGTCCTCGGCGAGGTGAACCTCGAGCTCGATCCGGCGACCAGTGACGTGATCCGCTCCAAAACCACGGCGGCCAACCACGCAGTCACCAAGGACGTCACGCCGGACCCCGGGATCCAGAAGATCGTGAAGTACTGGATGGACAAGTGGACGGCCCGGCAGCAGGAGCCGCTCACCAAGCTGGATCGAGACCTCGACTTCGCGCGAACCGCGGAGAGCCGCACCGGCAACCTGGTCGCGGACCTCTACAAGGCAGAGGCCGACGGCGACTTCGCGCTCGTACCCGCCGATCTCGGCATCGACGTGATCGCCGCCGGGCTGGAAGCCGGAACGGTGACGTACGGCGAGGCGTGGCCGGTCGCCGGGATCTCGCCGATCACCACGCTGTCGATGAAGGGCTCGACGGTCGAGGCCGTCCTGGAGCAGCAGTGGATCCCGCCGGCGTACGGATGCAGCCGGCTGTCCACGCTCGCGACCTCGGCCAACTTCCGCTACACCTACGACCTCGGTCGGCCCGTCGGCGACCGCGTCGATCCGGCGAAGGTCCTGATCAACGGCAAACCACTACAACTCGACAGGACCTACCGAGTCACGACAAGTGCAGCGATGCCCTTGCACGGAACGCAGTACGGCTATCCGGGGTTCCAGCAGTACTCCGCTCTCGACCGGGCGCCGCGGATGGGCCAAGAGGTCTTCCTCAACTACCTGCGGACCCATCCGTTGCTCAAAGCACCAGATCTCGGACGGGTGACCGCGATCCCAGGTACGCCGCCACCGGCCGACGGACCGTTCGGCCCGCTGACCCTGTTGCCACAGAACGAGATGACGGCAACCGCAACGAGCCAGGGGTCGGCCGCGTACAGCGCATCCGCCGCGATCGACGGCAGCTGCACCACCATGTGGCACTCGAACTGGAGCCCGCACGCCCCGCTCCCGCAGTACATCACCCTCGACCTGAAGACACCCCGTGCGATCGAGGCGCTCGTCTACACGCCGCGCCAGGACGCCGACGTGCCGAACGGCCGCATCTCGTCGTACGACGTCCAGACGAGCACCGACGGCACCACGTTCACGTCGGTGACGAAGGGATCGTGGGACGGCACGGTCGACGCGAAGATCGCCCGCTTCCCGGCAGGTACGACGGCACGCTACGTGCGGCTCGTGGGACTGGCCGGCGGGGCGGACTACGCGGCGGCGACCGAGCTCAATATAGCTCTAGCTCCGGCTTCCTGACCGCGCTGCGATGGGCCGTCGGTGACATGCCGTACCGGCGGCCGAACTGGCGGCTCAAGTAGTGCGGGGAGTCGAAACCGACCGCCGCCGCGATCTGCGCAACGGACATGTCGGTGGCGCCGAGCAGCTCGGCCGCGCGCTGTAGCCGGAGCGCGAGCACGACGTTCATGATCGAGTCCCCAACCTGCTCCTTGAACAAATGCGCGAGACGTGACACCGACACCTGCGCGAGCCCGGCCAGTGACGTCAGAGTGTGCGGCCTGGCCGGGTCGGCGGTGATTGCCTCGAGCACCAGGTGCACGCGGGCGTCCAGGTGCTGCGTCTCCCGGCGCAGGCTCGCGACCGCGGTCAGCAGCACCTCCTCGATGCCGTTCATGGTCAGCTCGGTGGCGACGCTCTTCTCCATCAGGTGCAGCTCGGTGTCGCCGGTCGGGGACAGCCCGGCGCGTTGCGCGTCGCGGTGCAGCCGATCGAACGCGGACACCACGCGGTCCGTCTCCGACGACCTGGTCAACCGCACGTAGGACAGTCCGGGCATTGCCTGCGGCAACGACAACCAGGAATGCCACTCGCGCCGCGGCTGGAAGTGCGCCCACCAAGACTCCCAGTACGTCCCGACGGTCCCGTAGTCGTGCGGCGTCCCAGGACTCACCAGTACGACGTCCCCGTGCCGCAGCGTCAGCGTGTTCTGGCCGATCACGTAACGCCCGGTACCGGACGCCGTGTAGAGCAGGTACCAGCTGCCAACGCCATCCGGCCGTACGACGCGATAGTCGCCGCCGCTATGGAAGTGGCCGGTCACCAACTTGCTCGGCGGCGGGATCTCGCTGTACAGCTCGATGAGCACCTGGGTAGCAAGATCGTGCTCGAAGTCAGCAGGCTCCGTCATGGTGGATCTCCTCGTAGGCACCCCAAGATTAGCGGAACGTCAGCAAGATCCTGCACTCTAGGGGAAACGAGGGATCCGTGCCTTTCAGCACCGTCGCAGAGCTCGAGTACGACGCCTCCACGCTGGTCTTCGAGCACGGATGGCAGTCGTGGAGCCCGAGCGGCTGGTACCGGCTCGACGCGCGTCCACCGCGTCCGACGGCGCCGAATCATCACGTGATGGCGTACCGCCCCGGTGTGGACGCCGGCCGCTTCCAGGGCGAGGGTCTGCTCGCGGTCGCGACGGCCGGCGAGGTCACGATCATCGCGGCGAACAATCCCGACGACGTCCCGTCGATCCGTGCCGACATCCACGGCGATCGGCTGGTTATCTCGGCCGACGGCGCCGTACAGCAATCGGCAACGAAGCAGGCCAACCCCAATCAGGCGCTGGCCGACTGGGCGGACGCCTTCGCGGCCGGTGCCCCGCCGGTGCGCGTGTTCGGACCGTCCTGGTGCAGCTGGTACGCGTACTGGGGCAAGGTCACCGAACGCGACGTGATGACCGACGTACGCCAGTTCGATCAGCACGACCTGAGCGTCGACCTGGTCCTGCTCGACGAGGGGTACCAGGCCGCGATCGGCGACTGGCTCACGCCGCGTGACGACTTCGGGTCGACCGTCCGGCTCGCCGCCGACATCCGTTCGAGCGGTCGTCGCGCAGGTATCTGGGTCGCACCGTTCCTGGTCGCGAGCGGCAGCGAGACAGCGCGCAAGCACCCGGAGTGGCTGGTCCCCGGGATCAGCGCCGGCACCAACTGGGGCCAGGAGCAACTGGTTCTCGACGTGACGCACCCGGGCGCCGCGCACCACATCCAGGACGTCTTCACCGAGCTGTGCCGCCAGGGTTACGACCACTTCAAGCTCGACTTCGTGTACGCCGGGGCAATCGACGGACCGCGGCACGAGCAGATCGACGGCGTCGCGGCGTACCGGCACGGAATGCGGCTGCTGCGCGAGGCAGTCGGGCCGAACCGCATCCTGCACGGCTGCGGCGCTCCGATCCTCCCGAGCCTCGGACTCGTCGACTGCATGCGGATCTCGCCCGACACCGATCCGTTGGTCGACCCGCCGTCCGGCGACATCAGCCAGCCCGGTCAGCGCGGCGCGCGGTCCACCTCGGTGGCGCGCGAGTTCCTGCACGGCCGCTGGTGGGCGAACGACTCCGACTGCCTGATCGTGCGGCCCGACGTCCAGGAACGCGAGCTCTGGGCGCAGCACATCGCGACGGGTCCCGGTCTGCGGATGTCGAGCGACCCGATCGGCGAGCTCGACCGGTGGGGGCTCGATCGCACCCGCGAGCTGCTCGTCCCGAGCTCGCCGCGCCCGCATCCGCTGAAGGATCCCGATGCTTAGGCGAGCGCCCCGGCGTACCCGCCGGATCGGCCGCGGGCGGCAGGCGGCTGTGGCGTACGCCCTGCTGGCCCCGAGCCTGGTCGGCGTCCTCGGCTTCCTGCTGGCGCCGGTCGTGATCGTGCTGGTGCTCAGCCTGTTCGACTGGAAGTTGCTCTCGACACCTGAATTCGTCGGGTTGGCCAACTACCAGAGGCTGTTCACCGACTCCGACGTCTGGCACTCGCTCCTGGTCACGCTGTACTACGTCATCATCTGTGTGCCCGGCACAACGATTCTGAGCCTGCTCCTGGCACTCCTGGTCGACCGCAAGCTGCGCGGGATGAAGTACTTCCGGGCCCTGCTGGTGATCCCGTGGATGGCGACGCCGGTCGCACTCGGCCTGGTATGGAGCTGGATCTTCGACCCGGGCCGGGGCGCCCTGAACCAGTTCCTGGGCGTGTTCGGGATCGACGGTCCGGCGTGGCTGTCGTCGCCGGTGCTGGCGATGCCGAGCGTCGCGGCGGTGCACATCTGGCAGTTCGCCGGGTACAACATGCTGTTCTTCCTGGCCGGCCTCCAGAACATTCCGCGGTCGTTGCGCGAGGCCTCGTCGCTGGACGGCGCGTCCCCGGTCGCGCACTTCTTCACGATCACGCTGCCGCTGCTACGGCCGACGATGCTGTTCGTGCTGATCACCAACGTGATCGGCTCGTTCCAAGCCTTCGACACGATCTTCGTGATGACCGAGGGCGGCCCCGGTGACAGCACCGAGGTGGCGACGTACCTGATCTACGACGAGGCGTTCCGCAAGTTCGACTTCGGCTACGCGTCGACGATCTCGGTGCTGCTGTTCGCGGTGGTGTTGGTCGCGACGATCTCCCAGTTCGTCTACTTCGAACGCCGTACGACCTACGAGGTGTCCGGATGAGACTGCGCATCTTCACGTACGCCGTCCTGGTGGCCGGCTGCCTGTTCGCGATCTTCCCGTACTTCCTGACCGTGCTCACCGCCTTCAAGGGCCCCGGGCAACTGTCGGAGACGATGCCGTGGGAGCCCGGTCTGCCACCGAGTACGGCGGCCTTCGAGCGACTGTTCAACTCGGGCTTCGCCGGCTACCTGGTCAACACCGCACTGGTCACGACCGGGATCACCCTCGGCCAGGTGGTGTTCGCGGTCCTGGCGGCGTACGCCTTCGCGCGGCTGTCGTTCCCTGGCCGGGACGCGCTGTTCTGGGTGTATTTGTCGACACTGATGGTGCCGCCGGTGGTCACGATGATCCCGCTGTACCTGATGATGCAGAAGCTCGGCCTGGTCGACACGTGGGCCGGTCTGATGCTGCCGACGATGCTCGGTACGCCGTACGCGATCTTCCTGCTCCGCCAGTTCTTCCGCGGGATCCCCGCGGATCTCGAGGACGCGGCCCGGATCGACGGCGCCGGGCGGGTCCGGACGCTGGTGTCGATCGTGCTGCCGTTGTCGAAACCGATCCTGGTCACCGTCACCACCCTCGCGGTGGTGGCGAACTGGAACAGCTTCCTGTGGCCGCTGATCATCACCAGCAGCGAGGACAAGCGGCTGTTGTCGGTCGGGATCGCCTTGTTCAAGGGGGAAATCGGCGTCGACTACAACGCCGTGATGGCCGGCAGCCTGATCGCGCTGGCGCCGCTGCTGGTGCTGTTCATCGTCTTCCAGCGCTTCATCGTCCGCTCGGTCGCGGTCACCGGGCTCAAGTAATTCGGAGGCTCTCATGTCTTTGTCCAGGAGGACTTTTCTGATCGGCGCGGGCAGTGTCCTCGCGCTGGCCGGGTGCGGCTCGTCGAACGACAAGGCGAGCAGCGGCGGCGGCAAGGTCGAGCTCGTGTACCGCCTGTGGGACGAGCAGCAGGAGGTCGGCTACAAGGCGGTGTTCGCGGAGTTCACCAAGCAGAACCCGGACATCACCGTCCGGATGGAGGTGCTGCCGTGGGACCAGTACTGGACCAAGCTGACCACCGAACTCGCGAGCGGCAAGGCGCCGGACGTGTTCTGGCTGACCGTCGACTACTTCCCGGACTTCGCGAGCAAGGGCGTTCTCGCGCCGCTCGACGACCTGATCTCCAAGGCCGGCCTGAAACTCGACTCGTACCACCCGAACGTCGTGCAGTCGTACAAGTTCGAGGACAAGCAACTGGGGATGCCGAAGGACATGGGCATCGTCGGGCTGCTCTACAACAAGGACCTGGTCGCGAAGGCCGGGGTCACGATGCCGGCCGAGCTCACCTGGGCGCCGGACGGTTCGGGCAGCTTCCTCGAGGTGGCGCGCAAGCTGACCGTCGGCAGCAAGCAGTGGGGCTTCTGCTCGTGGAACCACAGCCAGACCCAGTGGCTGAACTGGATCGCGTCGAACGGCGGCCACGCGATGGACAAGCCGTACGGCGCCTTCGACTTCGCGAACCAGAAATCGGTCGAGGCCCTGCAGTTCGCGCGGGACCTGGTGTTCAAGTGGAAGGTGTCGCCGGACGGCACCCGGACGAACCCGCCGACCGGGCAGGCGACCGAGATGTTCTACCGCGGTGAGGTCGCGATGTTCCCGGCGAACAACGCGCTGCTGCCGTTCGCGCTGCCCGAGGTGAAGTTCCCGATCGGGGTCGCGGCGATGCCGGCCGGCCCGGCCGGGCGGACGGTGGTGATCAACGGGCTCTCCGAGGCGATGTTCGCGAAGACGAAGCACCCGGACGAGGCCGGCAAGCTCGTCGCCTTCCTCGGCTCGGAGAAGGCACAGCGGCTGATGGGCGACGCGGGGTACATCATCCCGGCCCTCAACAACGCGGGCGCCGGCTACCAGGCGTTCTGGAAGAAGAAGGGCATCGACGTCCAGCCGTTCCTCGACTCGGCCGCCGGCAGCACCGTCAACCTCCCGATCGCCGAAGGCTGGACCGCCAAGTCCCCCGAGATCAACAAGACCGTCAACGACCTGTACCTCGACAAGGTCCCCGTCGCCGACATCGCCACCTCCATGGACAAGATCGGAAATAACAAGTGAAGGAACTGACGGACTCGTACGGCGACCTGCAGGACGCCGGCGTGCTGCGAGCTCGGCTCGCGAGTGATGGCTACTTGTTCTTCCGGGGGTTGCTGCCGCGGGATGTGGTGGCGGACGTTCACGAGCAGTTGGCCCGGATCCTCTACGACAGTGACTGGTTGGCGCGGGATGCGGATCCGCGGGAGCTGGTCGCGTCGGGGCGGGCCGTGGAGGAAGGGTCGGCGGGGTTCTTCGGGGCCTATACGGCGATCCAGAGCACCGAGGCGTTTCATCGGCTGGCCGTGAGGCCGGAGTTGCTGGAGCTCGCGGGCCGGTTGCTGGGTGAGGAGGCGTTCGCACATCCGGCGCACATCTGCCGGATCGCGCCGCCGTCGCCGGGTGCGAATCCGACCCCGATCCATCAGGACTACCGGTTCATCCAGGGGTCTGTCGACACGCTCACCACGTGGCTGCCGTTGAGTGCGGCGCCGCCGGAGATCGGTGGGTTGCGGGTGCTGGCCGGGTCTCCGCGGCTCGGCGTACTGCCGGTGAAGGCGTCCGACGGGCCGGGGATGATGCGGGCCGAGGCGGACGAGGACCATCCGGAGTGGCGTACGACGTCGTACCAGCCGGGCGATGTGCTGCTGTTCGGGAGTCTGACCGTGCACGGCGCGATGCCGAACCGGACGAAGCAGCTGCGGATGTCGGCCGACTTCCGGTACCAGGCGGTGAGCGCGCCGATGGCCCGCGACCAGCTCGGTACCGGGAAGCCGCACTACCACCCGGAGGTGCCGGACTTCTCGACCCTCACCCGCGGCTGGACCTCGACGGAGTGCGTCGAGGTCCCGGCCGGGGTGCGGTTCGTGGATCGCTGGGACCCGCGCGTGGACGACGTACCGACACCGCCGTCCCGGTTCGCTTACATCTAAGGCTTGAGGACGATCTTGCCGCGGGCGTGGCCGGACTCGCTCAGTTCCTGGGCCTTGGCCGCGTCCGCGAGCTCGAAGGTCTGGGCGATCCGGGGCCTCAGCGTGCCGTCCACCGCCGCCTGCAAGTGCGACTCCAGGCCGGACCGGATGGACTCCGGGGTCCCACCACCGCCGGACATCTCGACGCCGAGCGCCTGGGCCCCCGCGTAGTCCGCGATGGTGACGATCCGCTCGGTGCCGCCGCGCAGCTCGATCGACTCCTGCAGACCACCCTGGCCGGCGGTGTCGAACACCGCGTCCACGCCGTCCGGAGCCGCCGCACGCACCCGCTCGAGCAGGCCTTCGCCGTACTCGACCGGGACCGCGCCGAGCGAGCGCAAGTACTCGTGGTTCGCGGGCGACGCCGTACCGACGACGGTCAGACCGGCCGTCTTCGCGAGCTGTACGGCGACCGAACCGACCGCGCCCGCAGCACCATGGATCAGGATCGTCTCGCCGGACTTCACGCCGAGCAGATCGAGCACGCGCTGCGCGGTCTCACCGGCCACCGGTACGCCGATCGCGTGCTCCCAGCTCACGCCCGCGGGCTTGCGCGCCACGTTCCCGCCGATCGCGTACTCGGCGTACGCGCCGCCGTCGGACCAGCCGACCACCTCGTCGCCGACCGCGAACTCGGCGCCGTCACCGGCCTCGTCGACCACGCCGGCGATCTCGAGCCCCGGGACGGCCGGGAACTCCGGGTCGATGAACCCCTTCGTCCAGCCGCGGCGCACCTTGAAGTCGATCGGGTTCACCCCGGCCGCCCACACCTTGATCCGCACCTGGCCGGGGCCTGCGTGCGGCTCCTCGACGTCCTGCACCTTCAGTACCTCGGGACCGCCGAACTCCTCGAACACGACCGCTCGCATAGCACTGCCTCCATGATTGGTTGTCGCTTCAATAAAGGTTGCGCGATGCCGCGGCATTCCCGACTGGCCGATCGGACAGTTGTCCCCCGCCCGAAAGACGGGCCCGGGTGGATGCGTCAACCGACGTACTCTGAAGGACATGGAGGCGGCGGAGGTACTGGCGGCGGCAGCCCAGGTCATCGACGGGCCGACCGAGGAGCTGCTCCAGCGGCTGTCCCTCGTGACCGCGGACCTGGTCCCGCACCGCGCGGTCGCCCAGCTCGCCTCGCAGTGCGCGTCCACACCGGTGACGGCGTACGGCGATCCGGCCGTGAGCGGCGCGATCACGGGAGCGGACCTGGCCGGCCTCCTGGGTACGGTGACCGCCGGCCAGCCGTGGCAGGGCGTCATCCCGATCGCCGGTGCGCAGCACCCCGTCCTCGCGGTCTCGAGCGACCGGGCGCCGCGGGGTTCGGTGGTGGTGTTCCTCCGTACGTCGGACGCTCCGACGACCGCCGATCGGATGTTGCAGGCGTTGTGGGACGTCGTCACGGCCCACATGTACCGCCTGGCCCTCGAACGTGAGCCTGGCGCGCTGGCCCAGAACCGCGCGATCGCGGAAGCGCGGAACGACCTGGCGGCCGAGCTCGGGGAAGCTCATGCGGCGACGCTCGCGACGATTCTCGGCGTACTGCGGAACCAGCGGATCGACGACGCCGCGGCGCGGACGATGGCCGTCGAGATGGCGCTCAACGGCCTCGCCGAGCTGCGGACCGACACGCAGCAGGACAGGGTGTGCAGCGGCGAGGAACCGGCGGGCCGCGCCTTCGACCGGCTCGCGGACTCCCTGCGGGCGCTGCTCCGGCACGGCCCGGTCGAGCTCGAACTGGATGCCCCGGGCAACGATCAGCTGATCCCGGCGGCCGTCGCGCACGCCGCCCGGGTCGCGGTCCGCTCGGTCGTGCTGGCGATGCTGACCCAGGACGACGTACGCCGGATCCGCGTGGCCTGGCGCTGGGACGGGAAGGAACTGCTGTCCACGGTCCGCGACGACGGCCCCGGACGGTTGGCGAATGTGCTCGACCTAGGGCAGCTGTCCGAGCGCCTCCGCCTGCACGAGGGCGACCTGGACCTGGACGCCGTACCCGGCTGGGGCTTGACCGCCCGGATCACCCTCCGCACCTCACAAGCCCCACAAACCGTCACCTCCGACCCCCTGGCCCCCTTGGGCGCCCGCGAACTGGAAGTCCTCGAACGACTCTCCCAAGGTCACCGCAACCGCACCATCGCCGACGCCCTCCACATCAGCGAGTCAACGGTCAAATTCCACGTAGCCAACATCCTCACCAAACTAGCCGTAACCACCCGAACCCAAGCCGCAGCCCTCTACCACGCAACGGCCGCGGTTTAGCGTGGCTGCCAGCCGGCCAGCAACTCATCCGGCCCATAGACCGCATCGAGACCGGAGGCGGTCACGCCATTGCGGGACACAGCCACCAGCGGAACCGGATCGTCGGTCAGCAAGCTTCGATGCCGGTGGAGCGCGGCGAGGTCGTGGCTGTCGAATCGGCTGTTGTCCAGCCACTTGATCGAACCGAGGAACAGCAGTTCCTTCGCCAGGGGCCCGCGATCGGCGCCAACCAGATCGATTTCGATGTCGTTGCTTCTGGTCCAGTACCCGCCGACGACACCTGCCCCGGGCAACTGATCGTCCGGGAGCAGCCTGGCCAGTGATTCGCGGATCAGCGGCTCGACCGCACGGCCACGCCAACTGCTCCAGTTCTCCTTGATCCGGACCAGCGTCAGATCGCCACGCATCCGCTCGATCTCAGCCATGTGCGGTGCGAGGAAGGTCAGCCAGAAGCGCAGGTACGGATCGGCGATCCGGTACCGGCGCTCCTTCGACGGACGCAACGAGACCGGCAGCTCAGCGGTGACGATCCCCTTGTCCATCAGCACCTGCATCGCCCTGGTCAGACTCGTGTGTGCGAGTCCGCCGGCGGCCCGGGCGATGTTACTGAAGGTCCGTTCCCCACTCCCCACCGCACGCAGCACGTCACCGCCGAGGGCTCGCGGCGGAAACTCGGCGGCCAGCGATCGTTCGGCCGAAACCAGGAGCGGCGACGTCGGGTCACTCAAGGAGGTCTTCAGGAAGTCGCGCAGGGTTCCGCCGCGCCGCCAGTCCCTGCAGATCAACGGCAGACCGCCAGTCACCAGTGCAGCGTCGAAGGCAACTGCAGGCGCGAGGTCGAGCATGTCCGCCAGATCTGCGGGAGTGAGCGGGCCAAGCACCATCTCGCGACCGCGCTGGTGAAACGGCCGGTCGTAATTGTTCAAGGACTCCATCATCGACAGATCCGAGCCGACGAGGAGAAGGAGCACGGGCTTCCGGCTCAGCAATCGGTCCCAGGTCCGCTGCAAGACCCCCTCGAAGGCGTCGACGGAGTCCATCAGATACGGGACCTCGTCGATCACGAGGACGCTGGGCTGATCATCCGGCAGCATCTCCGCGAGCAGACGGAGAGCCGCGGGCCATTGGGTCGGCGCCTCGACGCCGAATAGCTCGCGGTCCGGTAAGGCCGACGCAGCGATCACCTCAGCCAGCTCGGAGAGTTCATCCGCAGCGGGCAGTCCGGCCGCTGCGAAGAAGATGCTGGGCACGTCCGCCGTACGGAGGAACTCCTCGACCAGGCTGGACTTTCCGACCCGGCGGCGGCCGCGGATCAGAATGCATTCCCCCGGCTGTGCCGCGTCGGCGGCAGAACGGACCCGGGCCAGCGCGTCCGTCAGAACGCCCAGCTCACGAGCCCGCCCGATGAAACGCCGCACCGGCGCACCTCCCTGGAGTATCACCAAAGATAGTATCACTGACGATACTATCTTCGGTGATACCAATCCTCAGGCCTCTTCGAGGCGGGGGAACAGGGGGTCGCCCTTGGTGAGGGTGGCGCCGGCGGGGAGTTGGCCCCAGGTGCCGGCGTCTTGTACTCGCTGGTCCGTCAGCGCACCCAGCTTTTCCTCGGCGCCCAGGAGGTCCCAGAGCTTGGCGGAGGACTTGGGCATCGTTGGGTTGTGGAGTACGGCGACGGCGCGTAGGACCTCGGCGGCGGAGTAGAGGATTGTTGCCAGGCGGGCTCGCTGGGAGTCGTCCTTGGCGACCTTCCACGGCTCCTGCTCGGTGACGTAGCCGTTCACGGCGCCGACGAGCTCGTTGATCGCGGCCAGGGCGTCCTGGAACGCGAGGGTGTCCAGGGCCTTGTCCGCGGTCGCCACGGTCTGCGCGAGCTTGTCCGCCAGCGCCTGCTCGGCCGGTCCGTGGTCGGTCGGCTCCGGCAGTACGCCGTCGAAGTACTTGCCGACCATGGCCGCGATCCGGCTGGCCAGGTTACCGAGGCCGTTGGCGAGCTCGGACGTGTAGACCGCGCTCAGGTGCTCCCACGAGAACGAGCCGTCCGACCCGAACTGGATCGTACGCAGGAAGTAGTACCGGAACGCGTCCGAGCCGAAGTGGTCGGTGATCTCGTGCGGCGCGATCGCGGTCAGCTTCGACTTGCTCATCTTCTCGCCGCCGACCAGCAGCCAGCCGTGGGCGAACACCTGGCGAGGTACGGCGACCTCGGCGGCCATCAGCATCGCCGGCCAGATCACCGCGTGGAACCGGAGGATGTCCTTACCCACCAGGTGTACGTCGGCCGGCCACAGCTCCTCGAACCGCTCCGGGTCGGTGCCGTAGCCCGCGGCCGTCACGTAGTTCAGCAGGGCGTCGATCCACACGTAGAGGACGTGGTCCTCGTCCCACGGGACCGGGATGCCCCAGTCGAACGTCGACCGGGTGATCGACAGGTCCTGCAGGCCCTGCTTCACGAACGCGATGACCTCGTTGCGTGCACTGGACGGCGCCACGAAATCAGGCTGTTCCGAGTACAGCTCGAGCAGGCGGTCGCCGTACGCCGAGAGCCGGAAGAAGTAGTTGGTCTCGGAGACCGTCTCCAGCTCGGTGCCGTGGATGATGCAGCGCTGCGTGCCGTCCTCGTCGGTGCGGATGTCCGCGGGGAGCTTGAACTCCTCGCAGCCCACGCAGTACAGGCCCTCGTACTCACCCTTGTAGACGTCGCCCTTGTCGTAGAGCTTCTGCCAGAACTCGCGGACCCGCTCGGTGTGGCGCTGGTCGGTGGTCCGGATGAAGTCGTCGTACGCGATGTCGACGTCGACCCAGGCCGGCTTCCAGGATTCCTCGACCAGCTTGTCGGTCCACTCCTGCGGGCTCATGCCCTGGGCCTGCGCGCTGCGCATCACCTTTTCGCCGTGCTCGTCGGTACCCGTCAGGTACCACTTGCGCTCGCCGCGCTGGGCGTGCCAGCGGGTCAGGACGTCCCCGGCCACCGTCGTGTAGGCGCTGCCGATGTGCGGCGGGGCCGTGACGTAGTAGATCGGGGTGGTGACGTAATAGGCCTTCTCGGACATGTAATTAAGGGTAGTGCCGGGCGCCAGTGTTATTTACCGGGGTCCCGAGCTGCGAGTACGGCGTCGTACACGGTCCGTTTCGGGACGTTGAAGCGCTTCGCGACGTCGGAGATCGCCTGTTTGCGCGGCGTACCGGCCTCCTCGTCCTGGGCCACCTCCCGCGCCAGGTCCTCCGGGGTCAGCACCTTGTGCGGGTCCGCGCCGGCCACCACGAGGGTGATCTCGCCCCGGACGCCTTCCTTCGACCACGTGACGAGCTCGTCGAGCGGGCCGCGTTTCACCTCTTCGTACGTCTTCGTGAGCTCCCGGCACACCGCCGTACGCCGGTCTGCGCCGAACGCCTCGGCCATCGCCTCCAGGGACTGCGTGAGCCGGTGCGGCGCCTCGAAGAACACCATCGTCCGCGGTTCGTCCTTGAGCTCGCCGAGCCGTCGCGCGCGCTCCCCCGGCTTGCGCGGCAGGAACCCCTCGAACGTGAACCGGTCCACCGGCAGCCCGCTCAACGCGAGAGCCGTCAGGACGGCCGACGGCCCCGGTACGGCGGTGACGACGATGTCGGCCTCGATCGCCGCCGCCACCAGCCGGTACCCCGGGTCCGACACGCTCGGCATCCCCGCGTCCGTCACCACGACCACGGTCTGCCCGTCCAGGAGCGCCTGCAGCAACTCCGGCGTACGCTCCCGCTCGTTCCCCTCGAAGTAGCTGACCACCCGCCCACTCAGCTGGATCGCCAGCCCGGACGTCAGCCGCCGCAATCGCCGCGTGTCCTCCGCGGCCACCACGTCCGCTTCCGCCAGCGCCCGCCCCAACCGCGGCGAAGCATCCGACACGTCCCCGATAGGACTCCCCGCCAACACCAGCCGCCCGCTCATGGCAGGAGCGTAAAGCTATCGACGTGCCGCGGCCGAACCACACTGAAATGCCGACGATCCAGCGTCGCGACCTCCCGCGCACCGAGCGCCTCCGCGACCGCCACCACCGAGGCATCCGCCACTCCGAGCGGCATGTCGGCATACCTGTGCATCAGATCCGCGATTCGCTCGAGCTCGGAGTCACACTCGGCGACCGCGAAGTCTCCCGCGGCGAGCGACTCCACGAAGTCGGCCTCCACCTTCGCACCTACCTCGCGCTGAATGAGGTAGCAGACCTCGGGTATGACGAAGCTCGGCACGACCAACTGTTCCCGGTTGAGGTGGGCGGCGGCGAAGAGATCCACGCACGCACGATGATCGTGGTCGTTGGACAGCACCGCTGCAACCAGTGGGCCGGTGTCAACGACAATCACTCGCGCCGGCCGAACTCGTCTCGCAGGATCTCCTCGCTCCGCTGTGCGACGTCGGATCGGCTCCCCGTGCCGGCGCCGAACCAGGGCGGCGGCCACGAGCGAGGTTCCGTCGCCCGGCGGCGGCGCATCTCCAGCCGGTGCTTGAGGATCTCCCGCATATCAGGCGCGAACTCGGCGGCGGCTTCGTCCGACAGCTCGTCGATCAGCGCGTGCAGTTCCTCGCGGGGCGTGCTCATGTGACTGATTGTAGGAGGTTCGGCGCGGCGGGTTCGGGTTTTCCACAGATGCGGGGAGGCGGTGGTACCAGGGCGTCCGTACGATGGCGGGCGTGGCTGCTGTGATCGAGGACGAAACGGTACGGCGCAATGACGCCGACGCGGAGCGGGAGACGCTCGGGCGGGACGTGCTCGGGCGACGGCTGCCGCCGCTCAAGGAGCGGCTGTACCCGGCGATGCCGCGGGACTTCGACGGCGGCTGGATCGCCACGCTGGCCATCACCGTGCTGGCCGGCGTGCTGCGGTTCTGGCACCTCAGCAACCCGGTGAAGTTCGTCTTCGACGAGACGTACTACGCCAAGGACGCGTACAGCCTGCTCAAGTTCGGCTACGCACGGCAGTTCATCGACCAGCCGGAGGGCGCCGCGGACAAGGCGATCCTGGCCGGCAACCTGGACGTCTTCAAGGACACCCCGAGCCTGACCGTGCACCCCGAGGTCGGCAAGTGGATGATCGCCGCCGGTGAGCAGCTGTTCGGGATGACCCCGTTCGGCTGGCGGTTCATGCCGGCGTTGTTCGGCACGCTGACCGTGCTGCTGCTGATCCGGACGGTACGCCGGATGACCCGGTCGACGCTGATCGGCTGTATCGCGGGCCTGCTGCTCGCGGTCGACGGTCTGCACTTCGTGATGTCCCGGGTCGCGCTGCTCGACATCTTCCTCGCGTTCTGGCTGGTCGCGGCGATCTCCTGCCTGGTCGCCGACCGCGACTGGACCCGCCGCCGGCACGCCGAGACCCTCGACAAGCCGGTCACCGACGGCGAGCGCCGTACCGTCGGCCGCTGGCTGCTGATCCGGCCGTGGCGGATCGCCGCGGGTATCTGCTTCGGCCTGGCGCTCGGCACCAAGTGGTCGGCGGTCTGGGTGCTCGCCGCGTTCGGCGTGATGGCGTTCGCCTGGGACTTCGGTGCCCGCCGGGCGCTCGGCGTACGGTTCGCGTTCGTGAAGTCGGCCCTGGTCGACGGCATCCCGGCGTTCGTCAGCCTGGTGCTGGTCGCGGTCGTCACGTACGTCGCGACCTGGACCGGCTGGCTGCTGCACGACAACGCCTACGACCACAACTGGGCCGCGAGCAACCCGGCGCACGGCGTGATGAAGGTCGTGCCGGACGACTTCCGGTCGCTGCTGGAGTACCACAAGGAAGTGCTCGCGTTCCACACCGGCGACTACATCAAGCACGCCACCCACCCGTACGCCTCGAACCCGGCCGGCTGGCCGATCATCGCCCGCCCGATCGGCTTCGACGCGGTCAACGACATCAAGCCCGGTACGCCGGGCTGCAACGCACCGACCGGGACCAACTGTCTGCAGGTGATCTCTGCCCTCGGTACGCCGCTGTTGTGGTGGGGAGGCGCCCTCGCGCTGATCGCTGCGCTGGTGCTGTGGATCGGCACGCGCGACTGGCGGCTCGGCATCCCGATCGTCGGGTACGTGACGTGCTGGGTGCCGTGGTTCGCGTTCGACGACCGGCCGATCTTCTTCTTCTACGCCGTCACGATGATCCCGTTCACGGTGATGGCGCTGGCGCTGATCCTCGGCAAGGTCCTGGGCCCGGCCCGGGCAGTGCTGAGTACGGGGATGAGTACGGCGACCCCGCGCCGGCTGATCGGCACCGCGGTGGTCGGCGCGTTCGTCGTCCTCGTCGTGCTGAACTTCGCCTACATCTGGCCGATCCTGACCGACGAGGTGCTCCCGCACCCGGACTGGCTCAACCGCATGTGGTTCAAGTCCTGGATCTAGCTAGTGGAGTTCGTGGTGGCCTTTGCCCTTGAGCTTCTTGCCGTGGCGCTTGGCTGAGGACTGGCCGCCGACGCCGCCGAACAGGGCGAGGCCCTTGACCACCACGACGGGTGCGTTCGGGTCGGGATTGTCGCTGCCGCGGGCGCCGAAGCCGCCGAAGATGCCGACGCCCTCGTTGCGCACCGTCACGCCTTCCGGGACCGTGATGTCGATGCCGCCGAACACCGCGAACGCCCAGATCGTCACCTCGCGGCCCTCGAAGACCGCGTTGGTCATGTCGAGGTCGTGCCCGCCGAACACCGCGAACGCGTTGGTACGGCGCTTCACCCGCCAGCGCCCGTTCCGCTCGCCGCCGCCGAAGATCGCCACCATCGTGTCGAAGCTCTGCTCCGGGTCGGCCGGCTCCTCGATCGGCACCAGGCTGGTCGACGCGGTCGCGGCGGGCTGCGCCGCGGGCGTCGGCTGACCGGGGACGACGAGGTCGCGGGTGATCGGTTCGAGCTCGCCGAGGGTCTTCGCCTCCAGGGTCTGCTCGAGGCGCTCGCCGTGCTCCTCCTGCGTCAACCGGCCCGACATCAGGGCCTCCCGCAGTACGTCGACCACCTGGTCACGATCGATGTCGGACGCCCGCAGATGTGCGTGCGGGTGCGGGCGGTCGGGCAGGTTCTCCATGAAAAGCAACGATATATCGTAACGGGCTCGGTGAGGACCCCGATTAGTCCCGGAACCGACCCTGACGGACGTCGTCCTTGAGCACCCACCAACCGTTTTCGGGCTGCCCAAATGGTTGATGGGTGCTCAAGGACGCGGCGCGCGGTGGATGTGGAGAGCGAGGAGGACTGCGACGAGGGTGATGCCTGCGAAGGTGACCGCCGTACCGGGGTAGCCGCCGAGGCCCAGGCCGAGGCCGCCGATCGCGGCACCGAGGAACGTGCCGAGGCTCATGCCGGCCGCGTTGACGCTGAGCGCCGAGCCGCGGAGATCACCGCTGCGACGGACCAGCAGTGTGGTGACGCAGGCCGCGACCGTTGCGTGGCCGGCGCCCATCAGCGCGGTGAGGAACAGCGTGAGCGGGAGCGTCGGCGAGAAGTAGAACGCGGAGACGGCGAACAGGGAAACGGTGATGCCGCCGACGAGCAGCCGTTCGGGGGTGATCCACGGCCGATCGGTAGCGAGGTACCGGCCGGAGAGCAGGTTGCCGAGGAAGAAGGACGCGCCGCTGAGCGACCAGACCAGCGCGAACCAGCCCGGTGCGAGGTCGAACTTCTCGTCGTAGAACGCCGCCAGGTAAGCGAGGTAGCCCATGAAGGCCGCGGTCCGCAGCATCGCGATGACCAGCAGCGGGAGCGCGCCAGGGATCCGGGCGAGCTCGCGGTACGTCGCCAGGTAGCTCATCCGCTCCCGGTTGGTGATCGGCGCCTTCCGCCCGCGCCCGCGCCAGAAGAAGGCCGCCGCCAGGGCGAGCGAGATCGCTGCCGCCGCCAGCAAGTTGCCCCGCCAGCCCCAGATCAGCCCCGGCCCGGCGAGCACCGGAGCCGCCAGCATCGCCATCGCCGACGTCGTCGCGGACACCAGCGTCGCCGCGCGGCCCGCCGCGGCCGGCGACCTGAACCGATCCGCGGCCGCAGCTCCGATCGAAGGCGCCAGAATCGACGTCGACGCCCCGATCAGCAGGCAGAACGCGGCGAGCGCAAACACGTTGCCCACGGCCCCCAACGCCGCCGAGATCCCCAGCAGCGCGAGCCCGCCCGCAGCGACCAACTCCCGCGGTGCGCGATCCATCAGCGGCGCCAGGACCACACCGACCGCCAGCGCCGCGAGCCCCCCGAGCCCTCGCAGTCCACCGATCTCCGCAACACTCCCTCCGGCAGCTTCGGAGATCGGCACCAGATACATCCCGAACACCGTGAACGGGATCAGGCTCACCGTCGACGCCAGCAGGAACGGCCACAGCCGCCGGGCCATCCGGAGATCGCCCGGGACTTCCGCCGGGAGTGCGGTGAGGTTCTGCTGCGCAGTCATGTATCCGTCCTGTAGCGATAGAGGCTGCTCGGGCGGGAGCTGAACTGGGAAAAGGGAAAAGGCTCCGCGGACAGCGCGGTAACGCCGGCGCCGAGGAACGCACGAGCGACCGCACTGCCGGTCTGAGCGTAGACGGCGAGCGGCTTCGATTGCTCACGGCAACGAGTAAGAAGTACGTCGAAGCTGCCGTTGGACAGCGTCATACCGGTGGCGACGACCGCGTCGGCGGCGTCGATCACCTCGGTCATGTCGCGGGACACCGGCAGGCCGGAGGCGGTCTCGCGGAGGTTGAAGTCGCACGGGAGACAGATCCCGCCACGTTCGGTGATCGCGTCGACGAGTGGGTTCACGACGCCGATCAGCGCGACTTTGGTGCCTTCGGCAACGTCGAGCAGCCCGGCGACGGCGGCGTCACGGGCCCGCGCGCGAACGTCCGGCGTACCGGCGGGGAGGACGACTTCCTCGGCGTACGGCGCGGTGTGGTGCGGCTCGACCGCGGCCAGGTAGGCGTCGAGTGCGGCGATCCGGACGGGGAGCGGGTCGTTGGAGGAGAGTACGTCGGCGAGCGTGCGGCCGGAGGTGTCGGCGCAGTACGCCGGGTCGAGGTCACCCGACTCGAAGGAGCAGGCGCCGAACACCTCTCCCACGCGCAGCAGCACGTAGTAGTTCCGGTAGGTGACGTCGGCGCCGGGCAGGCGGGTCGTGTGGTGCAGCCAGAACGCACTGGTGATGTCGAGGTCCGCCGGTGACGGACCACGTTTTCCGGCAAGAACGTCTGCGGTCAGATCGGCCACGGAAGCGGTCATGGGAGATCGGCCAGCCTTTCGGGGTTGTACTGCAGGGCGGACAGTTCGGGGCGGCCTGTTGGCTGGAAGCAGTACAGGAGGGAACGGCGATCCGTGGCCGTCCGGTTCGGGGCGGAGCGGTGCACCATCAGGCCGGGGAACATCAGGACCGATCCGGCCGGGGCCTCCACCGTCACCACGCGGGTCTCGTCGACGACCGTTGGATCCACCAGCAATCCGGTCGGGTCCAGCGGATCACGGCGTACCGGACCTTCCGAGGGGCTGCCCGGGATCAGGGTCATCGCGCCGTTCGCGGCGGTGTTGTCGTCGAGCATCACGATCGCGGTCGCGATGTCGTACGCCGCCGCACCGCAGCACCCGTACCAGTACGGAAAGTCCTGGTGCCACGCGAACTCCGACCCGACCCCGGCGCGCTTGAAGTTCAGCTTCGCCACGAACCGCCCAGCAGGTGCCCCGATCAACGAACTCATGGGCTCGACCAACCGCGACTCGCTCCACAACTCCTCCAGCGCCGGATGCAGATGCGCCACCGGCGACAGACTGCGCACAGTCTTGCCGGCCGCATCCGGCTCCCAGTGGATCGTCGTCCCGTAGACCGTTTCCAGCCGGTGCCCGTCCGGCCAGACGTTCACCGTCGTCTCGCCGGCTTCGGCCGCGGACACGACGTCCGCGTGCACCAGCTCGACCACGTCGCGCAACCGATCCACCTCGGTTGCCGTGAACAACTCCGGCAGCAGCACATACCCACTCACAGGACCACATTAATGCGACGGAGTCGCAGATGGAAACTCCTCGCGCCGGGCCTGCGCGGATTCCCGCCGGTCCCACGACATCGCCGACCACGGCACCGCGAGCTCGTCCAGCGAGTCGATCTCCCGCGGCCGCATCGACGCCATCGGCCGCGCCTCGGCATGCCGGGCGAACGCGGACTCGACGTACCGCGTCCCGGTGTCCGCGGCCAGGAAAACGTGTTTCCGCCCGCGGTCGCAGTTGTGCTCCCACAACGCCGTCAGGTACGCCGCCCCGGCGGACAGCCCCGCGAACACGCCGGACGTGCGGAGCAGATCGACCGCCGCCGACATCGCGTAGTCGAACGAGACCCAGTGCAGCCGGTCGTACAGCTCGTGCCGCACGTTCCGGAATTCGATCGAGCTCCCGATCCCCGCGATGATCATCTCGGGGTCCTGCGTGTGCCCGGCGCCGAACGTGATGCTCCCGAACGGCTGCACGCCGACCAGGTTCACGTCCCGGCCGCGCTCCCGCAGGTACGCCGCGATCGCGCCGGTCGAGGCGCCCGTGCCGACGCCGCCGACCAGACACAGCGGACCCGCCGGCACCAGCTCCGCGACGAGATCCGCGATCGCGCCGTACCCGAGGTAGTGGATGTCGTCGTGGTACTGCTGCATCCAGTGGTACGTCGGGTTGTCGCGGAGGATCTCGCCGATCCGGCGGACCCGGAGGTTCTGGTCGAGCTGCAGGTTGTTCGACGACGGCACCTGCTCGACGGTCGCGCCGAGGATCTCGAGCTGGATCTTCAGCGTCCGGTCGACCGTGGTCGAACCGACGATGTGGCATCTCATCCCGTACCGGTGGCAGGCGAGCGCGAGTGCGTGCGCGTAGATCCCGCTCGAGCTGTCGATCAGCGTGTCACCGGGCCGGACCTGCCCGGTCTCCAGGAGCCGGCGGACCGCGCCGAGCGCGGAGTACACCTTCATGGTCTCGAACCGCAGGCAGATCAAGTCGTCCCCGGTGCCGGAACTGACGCGGATCGGGTCCGGGTCCTTGATGGCCTCCGCCAGGTGGTCGTGCAGTCGCGTCATCGGCGCGGTTCGCTCCTTGAGTCGGTTGTCAGCACGGGCGGAGATTGTGGGTCGTCGCCGATCCGGGTGGCTGCGACCAGCCGCCGGGTCAGCTCGTGGTGCGGCTCGGTCGTGATCGTCGCGGGCGGACCCTGCTCGACCACCCGGCCGGCGTCGAGGACCAGGACCCGGTCCGCGACGGCGGCGACCAGGCGCAAGTCGTGACCGATCCAGATCAGCGCCGTACCGCGGTCCTTGAGCTCGGTCAGGAGATCGAGGACGAGCGCCGTACCGTGGTCGTCGAGGGCGGTGGTGATCTCGTCGCAGATCAGTACGTCGGGTTTCGCCAGCACTGCTCGCGCAAGGGCTGCGCGTTGCAGTTCACCGCCGGACAGGCGGCTCGGCGGGCGGGCGGCGGTGATCGCGGCGACGCCGAGACGGGCGAGCGTGGCGACGGCTTCGGCGTGCGCCTGGTCCGGCGCGAGTCCGCGGAGGCGTTGCGCCGTACGGGCGACCTGCTGGTCGACGGGCCGCCGTTCGTCGAAGGAGCCGCGGACCTCCTGCCAGACGTACTGAACGCGGCGGTGCTGGTCGCGGGTGCGCCTCCGGAGGACGGGGAGCGGTTCGTCGTCGAGCAGGATGGTGCCGGTGTAGCGCTCGTGCAAGCCGGCCAGGCAGCGGGCCAAGGTGGTCTTGCCACTGCCGGAGCGGCCGACGACCCCGAGACAGGCGCCGGCGCGGACGGCGAGGTCGGCCTCGTGCAGGACGACATCGCGGCCGCGAGGGCGCAGCGAGGCGGACAGGTTCATTGCCGTTAGCAACGGTTGCCCGGCGACGGAGGTTCCCTTGACGTCCAGATCCGGTGTGGGAGGGAGTACGTCGGTGGCGATCACCTGACCCGCATCGAGGACGACGATGCGGGACGCGAGGGCGCGGACCAGGTCGAGATCGTGACTGAGCAGCAAGATGCCTAGGCCGGTGGCGGCGAGCTCTCTGAGTTCGTGGACGAGTTGCAGCCGGGTGATCGAGTCGAGGCCGGTGCTCGGCTCGTCGAGCACGAGCACCTTCGGCTGGCAGGTGAGCGTCTGCGCGAGCGCTACTCGCTGCCGTTGACCGCCGGAGAACTGGTGCGGAAAACGTTTGAGGGTGGCGAGATCTCCGGGCAGTTGGGCCGCGCGGACGGCCTCGCCCGGGTCGCCGTTATGCAGCTTCGCGAGCTCCTGCAGCGTCGTGCCGATGCGTCGAGCTGGGTTCAGTGCACTGCCGGGGTGCTGCGGCATGTAGGCGACGACGCGGCCGCGTACCGCCGACGCGGCGGCGGTCACTCCGTTGCTGTCGACAACCAGTTGCCCGTCGACCTCGACCCGTCCGGCCAGTCGTACGCCGTCACCGTGTTCGCCTAGCAGTGCTAGCGCCGAGGTGGTCTTCCCCGACCCGGAGGCGCCGACCAGAGCGGTCACCTCCCCCGCCACAACCTCGAACGAAACCCCGTCCACCAACGCCGCGTCCCCCGCGGCAGCGGACAGCCCAGTCACGCGCACCAGCGGCGTAGTCGCATGCTCGCCACGAGCAGGAACGCCCGGCGTCACTTCGTGCTCTCCACGAGGCGGCGTGACCTGTGGACGAGGCGGTCGGCTAGGAGGTTGAAGCCGAGGGTGAAGGACACGAGGAGGAGCGCCGGAGCGAGCACCGACCACGGTTGGAGGAGCAGGCCCTCGCGGTTGCGGGACACGCTGACCGCCCAGTCCGGCGCGGTCGGGCTCAGTCCGAGCCCGAGGAAGTTGACCGAGGCGACGAGGAACACCGCAAGCGTGATCCGCGTACCGAGATCCGCCGCGACCGGCCCGAGGACCGAGCGTCCGACGTACCCGAGCTGGATCGTGACCCACGATTCCCGTTGCATCCGGAGCGCCTCGACCACGGGTCCGCTGGCCGCGTCCAGGGCGGCTGCTCGGACGAGCCGTGCGACTGTCGGGACGTTCACCATCGCAACGGCCACGGTGATTGCCAGCGCGGACGCGCGCCAGCCGACAGCGACCACGCTGATCACGAGGAGGGACGGGAGCGGTAGCAGTACGTCGAGCGGCCGCATCATGCCTTCGTCCAACCACCGATGCCGCGTCGACGCAGCCGTCAGCCCGATCAGCCCGCCGACCAGATACGCCAGTACCACCGCCCCGATCGCCATCCCCAGCGCCGACCGACCGCCCACCAGCAACAGCCCCAGAACGTCCCGGCCCAACCCGTCCGTCCCCAACACGCCCTCGGACGAGTACGGCAGGCCGGGCCGAACGTCGTACGGCAGGAACGGTCCCAGCACCGCGACAACCAACGGCACCGTGACCAACCCCACCGACACACCCTCGCGCGGGCTCATCGGAGCGCTTCCGTTCGGGGGACGAGGCGGTTGCAGACGAGGTCCGCGCCGAGGTTGATGAGGAGGGCCGCGATGGCCAGCACGAGCGTCAGGCCCTGGACGGTCGGGATGTCCCGAGTTTCCACACCGTCCACAAGGGCCGTGGCGAAGCCGGGGATGGCGAAGATGGCTTCGACGACGAGGACGCCGCCCAGGAGCGTGTCACCGGTGCGGGCCAGTTCTTGTACCCCGGGAACCGCTGCGTTCGGCAGGACATGGCGGAGCAGGAGTTGGCGGCGCGGGATGCCGAGCCGTCGGGCCTGCGTCACGTACTCGGCGTTCAGTGCAGCAACCGTCCCGGCGCGGACCTGCCGCGACAGCAGGCAGACGGTCCGGCCGAACAGGACGGCGATGGGAAGGATCAACAGCGCCGGCGAGGACAGAAGATTGCCGCCGATCCAGGTCGCCGGCAACCAGCCGAGTTTCAGCGAGAACACGGCCACCAGGACGACCGCGATCACGAAGTCCGGGATCGCCGACAACGCCAGCGTGATCGACGTGATCGTCCGGTCGACACGCCCGTTCTCACGGGTTCCCATCACGATGCCCAGGGCAACGGCCAACGGTACGACGATCGCGAGCGTTACCAGCGTGAGTACGAGCGTCGCGCCGATCGAGTTCCGCACGATGTCGGCCACGGGCCCCCCGCTGATCAACGACGTACCGAGATCGCCCGTGAAGACGTTGCCCAGCCAGTGCACGAACCGCTCGACGGGAGGTTGGTCGAGACCGAGCTCACCTCGAAGCGCGGCGACCTGCTCCGGCGACAGCGTCTCGGTGAACCGCAAGTCCGCCGCATCCCCCGGCAGCAACGACGTCAGGACGAACACCAGCACCGAGAGCAGCGCCAACTGAACGATCGCGAGCCCCGCCCGTTGAGCGGCGTACGACCGCATTCAGGCCAGCCACACCTTGTCGAACCGGCCCTGGTCCAACGTGTTCGGCGGCACCGCCTGCACCCCTTGCACCTTCGACGAGACCGCGATCAGGTAGTCCGGCAGACCCCACGCGAGGATCCCGCCCTCGTCCCGCACGGTCTTCTGCAGTACGCCGTACCGCCTGGAGCGCTCGGTTTCGTCCGTCACCGCCCGCGCCGCCGCGAACGCGGTGTCGAACGCAGGCCGCCGCCAATGCGTCACATTGAACGGCGAATGCGACAGCAGCCGATCGGTGACGTACTGCGGAATCGGCATCGCCCCCGACCGATGGTTGCCGATAGCCCCTTTCGTCAGCAGGTCCTTCGCGTAGGTCTGCGGACTCCCGGTCGTCACCTTCAACCGCACCCCCGCCTCCGCGACCTGCTCCGCGAGCAACGTCGCCGCCTCGACGAACCCGGCCGACGCGTCCGCGGTGAAGATCTCCACCTCCTTGCCCGCCAGCCCGGCCTTCTTGAACAGGCTCCTCGCCTGCTCGACATCGCGCTCCCGGGCCGGCAGATCGGCCGGGTAGTACTGATACCCCTTGCCGAACAGGTCGTTCCCCACCTCACCCCGCCCGGCCAGTACGACGTCCACCAGCCGCTGCCGGTCCGCCACCAGCTTGAACGCGAGCCGTACGTCGGGATTGTCGAACGGCGCCTGATCCACCTTCATCACGAACGCCTGCATCGTGCTGGCCTTCGCCGCCACGATCCGCACCGTCTTCCCGGCCTCCGCGGTCCGCGCGAACGTCGCGGTCATGTCGTTGGCGTACTCCGCCTGACCACCTTGGACGGCGTTGGCCCGCGCCTCGGAATCGGCCGACAGGATGTGCAGTTCCTCGATCCGCGCCGGCTCGTCCCAGTAGTCGTCGTACCGCGAAGCGACCATCGAGCGTCCGGCCTCGAAGGACACGTACCGGAACGCGCCCGTGCCGACGGGCTTGGCCGGATCCTTGAACCCGTTCCGCACGATCTGGGTGCCGATCCCGGCCAGCAAAGCGGGGAACTCCGCGTTCGGCTGGGTCAGCACCAGCTCGACCGTCGCGGGGCCGATCGCCTTGCTGCGCTTGAGATCCAGCGTCGCGAGCGACGACTGCGCGACCCGGTCCGGTACGGCGGGATTCACGATCCGGGCGATGCTGTACAGCACGTCCTCGGCGACCAGTTTCGCGCCGTCGTGGAAGGTCGCGTCGCGCAGACTGAACCGCCAGGTCGTCCCGGTGCCGTCGTGTTCCCACTTCGACGCGAGGCGTGGCACCGGCTTCAGATCCGGGCCGAGCTCCACGAGCTTCTCGTAGATCGCCTTGTGCCGTGCGATGTCCACGAACAGGCTCTGCACGTGCGGGTCGAGCACCTCCTTCGCCCCGCCACCGGCGTACACGGCACGCAGCCGCCCGCCCTGCGTGGGTTGCGCGGCCGCACCCCCGTCCGCCCCACATCCGGTGATCGCCGCCAGCCCGGCTACCCCGGCCAGCCCCAGAAACCCACGCCTACCCAAAGCCTCGGACACGCGCCACATCCTCACCTTTAGTGAAAACGATTGTCAAATCCAGCGCGCATCCGAACCCGACGCGATCATTCTTTCGGTCCAACTCCACGCCCCGCCCGCCGTAACGGCGTGTCACCGCCGACTACCACCGAGTACTGGGAGTGACCTCCAGCTTCACGACTTCCCGGCGAGGGCTACTCGTCGCAGTCGGGGGTGGCGCAGGTGTTCGGGAGGTTGGCCGCGATGCGGTTGAGGAGGGTGGTGAGCTGGGCCTGCTCGTCCGCGGTCAGGTGGTCGAAGAAGTACGTGCGGACGGCGGCGACGTGGTCGGGGGCGGCGGAGTCGATCGCCTTCCGGCCGAGTGCGGTGAGGCGGATCATCGAGCCGCGCGCGTCGGAGGTGCATTCCTCACGGGTGACCAGGCCGCGCTTCTCCATCCGGCTGACCTGGTGCGACAGGCGGCTGCGTTCCCAACCGACCGAGCGGCCGAGGTCGCGGGTGCGGAGCAGGCCGTCCTCGGCCTCGGACAGCGGGTGCAGCAGCGCGTAGTCGGCGCCGGACAGGCCCGAGTTCGTGATCATCCGCGCCTCGAGCGCACGCATCAGTTCACGATGCGTGTCGCGGTACGACTGCCAGAGCTCCGCCTCCTGCGCCCCGAGCCACTGCGGTTCCTTCATCCATCCATTGTACGGACGGACGTTGACATGTCACCGACTCGCGTCAAGGGGTGCGCGACAGGGCAACCGCGAGGCCGATGGTGCCGGCCATCACCGCGAGTTCTAGCACTGCTAGCTGACGGAACGCGCCCGCGTCGCCGGTCGCCACGCGCGGGATCGTGCTCCGCCGATGCAGCCAGCCGATGAAGACCAGGAGCGCGAACGCGAGCGTCTTCCCGAGCACAAGAACGCCGTACCCGGTCGTCACCCACTGCGTGATCAGCCCCCAGCCGTCCTGCCGGCCGCCCAGGTGGATCTCGGCAGTCAGCAGCCCGGTGATGCCCATCGTCACGGCGCAGACGAAGGCGAGCGTGCTGAACAGCTCGACGGCCTCGTGGGAACGGGTGTAGCGCAGTACGGCGCCCAGGCCGCCGATCCACGCGGTCGCGGCGACGACGTGGACGACGAGGGACGCGGTGGCGAGGACGGACCACAAACTGGTGCGGTCGATCGCGCCATGGCCGGTGAGGAGCGGGCCGATCAGGGCAGCGACCGTGAGCGCGGCAGCCAGGCGGGCGGTGCGCAATGTCTTGGTACCGCTGAGGACCACGGCGAGTACGGCGGTGAGCACGACGGCGACTGCCAGCGCGCGGACCTGGCTCAGCTGACCGGCCGCTTCGGCGTGCTCGGCCAGATGGGACAGCGGGATACCGAGGATCACGGTCGCCGTCGTCATCAGGCCGCCGATGCTCGCGACCGCCCAGATCCCGGCAGCCAGAGCGGCATCCTGACAGGCGCGGATCGCTTTGTTTCCGAGCTTTCCGTCCTTCGCCGGCAGGAAAAGTACGACCGCCAGCACGGCTCCACCGGTTGCCACCGCGGCTACGTCCGCGAGGATCCGCAGTACCGGAACCGCCCAGGAGACAGCGAGTCCGGCGCCGAGCAGGCCGTCCGCCGCCCGCTGCGGCGCACCGCCGGCGGCGAGCAGCGCGACCACCATCACCACGATGCCGGTAGCAACTACCCCGATCGGGACGAAAGCACGTTTCATGAGGCCGGACGGCGGCGGACGATCACCACGGCCAACGCCACGACTACGAGCATCACCAGGCACATCGCGACGATCGTCACCGTGTTGGAGTTGCCCTCGGGCTGCGCCGGAGCATCGGCGGGCTGGGTGGCGGGGTGGCCGGCGTGCGTGACGGTGAAGGCGCCGCTGATCGTGATCGGATGGCCGTCGGCCGAGACCACGCGGGCCTCGACCGTGTACTTGCCGGCCTCGATCATCGCGCCGACCGGCTGGGTGACCGTGTTGTCGACCACCTGGACGTCACCGTTCGCGACGTTCGTACCGCTCGGCGCCTTCACCTGCACCTGCGTCCCGTTGGACCCGACCGGCTCGTTGAAGGTCAGCACCACCTTCGTCGGCGGCGCGGCCATCGACGAACCGTCGGTCGGCGTCATCGACTCGAGCTTGGCGTGCGCCGCTGCCACGCCGGCGGAGACCACCAGCGTGAACAGCGACGCGACCAGTACTGCGATCAATCGGCGCACGGCTACTGCTTCTCGACAGCGCGACGAGGCCGCAGCCCGAAAGCCAGGCCGAGCAGCCCGACCAGCAGACCGCCACCGCCGAGCCAGCGCGCCACCGTGTCCGGAGAATCGGTGGACGCCGCGACCGGCGTGATCGCGGCGGCGACCTTCAACGTCGGCGCCGGATGTTCGGCTTCAGCACCGTCCTTGGCGACGTCGGCCCACTTCACCACCTCACCGTCGCTGTAGGTCTGATCGGCCGGGAAACTCAACGCATCCACGCCCTCGGGCAGCTTCCCGACCGACAGCGAGAACTCGTCGAAGTCGTTCGGTGGGATCCCGGCCGCGGTCGCGGTCCAGGTGACCGTGGTGATCGCCTTGGTCAGCGTGACGTCACCGACCTTCACCTCGGCCGGCAACTTCTCTTCCTTCTTCTCCACCTTCCATCCGTCCTTCACCTGCGCACCCACGTGCGCGAACGGATGGTCCTTGGGCAACGAGACAACGAGCTTCGTGGTGCTGGTGTTGTCCGACTCGGTCGGCACGCGGAACACCAGCTTGGCGTACCCACCGGGCTTGGCGTCCGGCGACGACACCGTGACATGGGCCGATGCCGAACCCGCGGCGCCGATCACGACGAGCGCGGAGGCCGCGACGATCGCGCCGGCGCGCAGGACGAATCTCTTGGGCATGAGAGAACCTTTCAAGGCATACGAGTAGTCCGGCGCGATCGGCCGGCTCAGACAGCTGCAGTTACTCGTACGCCGGGAGGCCCGCGCCCGGAGGCACTCGTGCCGAGTCGGGATCCGATCAAGATCCACGAGGAGAACATGCCGCTCGCGGTCGAAACGTGTCGGAGCGGATGCAGGACCGGCAACTCCGGGAGCAGTCGCGCGAACACCCGGCGTACCCGATGGACCCAGCGGTGCGCCTGGCCGATCGCGAGGACGCCGGCCAGCAACGCACCCAGGTGGGTCGCCGTCATCGTCAGGCTGCTGCCGATCGACATCCCGTGATGCATCGTCACCGAGTCCAGCGCGACGTGGACGAAGAGCTGCACCCCGGCCAGCACCAGACCCGTGAGCAGCGGCTCCCCCGCCAGGTACTCTCCGAGCAGCCAGCAGACGCCGGCCAACGCCACGAGCGGAGGTACGACGCCCAACGGCACGCCGCCGCCCCCGACGAGCGCATGACCGACTACCGCCACCGCGACGCTCAGCGCCGCGACCGCGGACGTCGTCCTGCTCTCGGTCACGGGAAAAAGTGTGCCGTAGTCGTGCAACCAATCGTGCGGCCCATCGCGTTTGACTCGGCATGACTGGGGAGGGCGACGGGTGAGACCCGAGACCGAGCAGGACTACGTCGAGTTCGTGACGCATCATGCCAACTCTCTGTGTCGAACCGCTTACCTTCTGTGCGGAGATTGGCGGCGCGCCGAGGACGCCACCCAGGAGGCCCTGATCCGGTTGTACCGGGTCTGGGGCCGGATCCAGCGCAAGGGCGCGGTCGGCGCGTACGCGCGGAAGGTCGTCGTCTCCACGACCCTCGACGCGCTCCGCCGCAAGTCCAGCCAGGAGGTCGTCGGCGGCGACGAATACTTCGCCAACGAGGCCGAGGCCGACGTACTGGGCACCGTCGAGAACCGGATGGTGATCACCAAGGCCCTCGTCGCGCTACCGCCCCGTCAGCGCGCCTGCGTCGTCCTGCGGTACTTCGACGAACTGTCCGTCGAGGAGACCGCGATCGCCCTCGACTGCCGCCCCGGAACCGTGAAGAGCCAGACGATGCGCGCTCTGGAGAAGCTGCGCGCCCATCCGTCCCTGGCCGAGCTCTCCGACCTGGTGGGGATCAAATGACGGGCGAACTGAAGACCTTGATGGACCAGGCGACCGACCGCGGTACGTCGTTCGCGCCCGACGCGACCGAACTGGTCGCAGCCGGCCGGCACCGGACCCGGCGACGCCGGGCGATGGTGAGCGCAGCCACAGCTGTCGGCACCGCGACTGCGGTGGTCGCCGTACTGCTGGTCGGCCGGATCGGAGACGCCCAGACGAAGCCGCAGCCGGCCACCGTCGCGCAGCCTGCCGCGATCACCGACCTGTGCGCGAAGTCCGACGACTTCTTCCGGACCGCGAACGACGACGCCTGGCGACGGCAGGTGGTCGCCAACTGGACCGCCAAGGTCGTCGAGGTGAGCGATGCCGACGGCGCGATGACGGTCCGCCGGTCGCCGGACGGGTCGCAGTACGCGTACTGCGTGGCGGGGGTGCCGATCCAGAAGCAACCGCTGGGCGGGTTCGGCGCGACGCTGCTGAACGTCGGCATCGTCACCCGCGAGGACCAGATCCAGCGCTACTGGAGCATGGCGTGCGGCGACGCACCGGTGGAGAGGAACTACGCGCAGGCCAGCTGCAGGGGTGTGCGGTACAGCTACGCGGGCCGGGTGCCGGAGGGAGTCACCCGGATCGCGTTCACCGGCCTCGGGCAGCGCGCCGACGCCACCGTCAAGGACGGGTACTGGGCGCACCGCGTCTACACCGACGACATCAGGAAGGGGAACACCGACCCGATCTACATCACCATGTACAACGACATCGGGAAGCAGGTCTTCAAGGAGCGGTACTGACGTCCTGCGATGATGTGCGGATGGACGTAGCTGTGCTGGAGATCGGGGGAAGCCACGTCACGGCGGCCGTGGTGGCGCCCGGCACGTGGGACGTGACCGAGGTGGACCGGGCGAAGCTCGAGTCGCAGAAGGCGGCCGAGGTGGTGGTCGAGCAGCTCGCGGAGACGGCCCGGAAGTTGCCGCTGGCAAACGGTCTGGCGGTCGCGCTGCCCGGTCCGTTCGACTTCGCGACCGGGGTCGCGTGGTACCGCGGGCAGGGCAAGTTCGACCAGCTGTACGGGTTCAACCTCGGCGCCGCGCTGAGCAGCGAACTCGGGATCGACCGGTTGCTGTTCATGAACGACGCGGAGGCGTTCGCGGTCGGCGAGTGGACCGCGGGCGAGGTCCGCGGCGTCGAACGTTGCGTCGGCGTCACGATCGGCACCGGCATCGGTACGGCGTTCCTCGCCGACGGCCGCGTGGTCCGCGACGGCGGCACCGTCCCGCCGGGCGGTGAGCTCTACAAGACGACGTACGCCGGGAAACCGCTGGAGGACTCGATCTCCGCGCGCGCGATCCTCCGCCGGTACGCCGAGAGCACCGGAACGGGGGCCCCTGGCGTCAAGGAGATCGCCGACCAGGCCCGCACCGGCGACACCGCCGCGCAGGAGGTCCTGACAGCCTGCTTCACCGACCTGGCCGCCGCCTTGAAGCCCTGGCTGGAACGCTTCGGCGTAACGAAGACCGTCCTGGGCGGCTCGATCTCAGGCGCCTTCGACCTGGTGACGTCGGCCCTGGACTTCCCGGCCTCCGCAACGAAGGACACCGAGCACTCCGCCCTGATCGGCGCCGCCGCCCACTACCTCCGCTCGTCATGAACTGTCGGCGACCCCCGCTACGGTCGGTGGCGTGAAGATCGCCTCACCCCGCCTGCGGGCGCAGCTCGAGTCCACCCTGCCCGACGAGATCGAGGACGAGGAGCGGTTGCTCGATCTGGGGCTGGAGGACGTGGATCTGAGTGATCTGGAGGCCGAGCACGTCGAGATCAGCGGTTGCCGGTTCACCCGGAGCAAGCTGGCCGGGTCCGACCTGGAGAAGCTGATCCTGGTCGACACCGAGCTCGCCCAGTGCGACCTGGCCAACTCCCGCTGGTCCGACGCGGCGCTGACCAGGGTCGCGATCACCGGCTCCCGGATGATCGGGTTCGCCGGCCCGGGCGCGAACCTCCAGCACGTGACGATCCAGGACACCGTGCTCGACTTCGCGTCGTTCCGGTTCGCGAAGTTCTTCAAGGTCGAGCTGACCGACTCCCGGCTGCAGAGCGCCGACTTCGTCTCGGCCGACCTGACCGGCGCCGTGTTCCGGCGCTGCGACCTGTCCGGCGTGGAGTTCTCCCAGGTCAAGGCGGCCAAAGCGGTGTTCGTGGACTGCACCTGGGACGGCGCCAAGGGCCTCGCCTCGCTGTCCGGTGCGACCGTGGCGGCGGCCTCCCCCATCGACACGCTGGCCTTCACCAGCGCGGTCACCGTCGCCTCCGGCATCACGCTGGCACATCCCGACGACCTCGAGTGAGCGTGATCCGGCCCACGTAGGAGTACGACGTACGCCGGATAAGGTGGGCCCGTGACTGACTCGACGATCATCTACACCCACACCGACGAGGCTCCGGCGCTCGCCACGTACTCGTTCCTCCCTGTCGTCCAGGCGTACGCCGGCCAGGCCGGTGTCGGCGTGGAGACCCGGGACATCTCACTGGCCGGCCGGATCCTGGCGCTCTTCCCGGAGTACCTCAAGGACGACCAGCGGATCGCGGACGCGCTCGGCGAGCTCGGTGAGCTGGCCAAGACGCCCGCGGCGAACATCATCAAGCTGCCGAACGTCTCGGCCTCGGTCCCGCAGCTGAAGGCCGCGATCGCCGAGCTGCAGTCCCAGGGCTACGCGCTGCCGGAGTACCCGGACGAGCCGAAGACCGACGAGGAGCGGGAGATCCAGGCCCGCTACGACAAGGTCAAGGGCTCCGCGGTGAACCCGGTGCTGCGCGAGGGCAACTCGGACCGCCGGGCCCCGGCCTCGGTGAAGAACTACGCCAAGACCCACCCGCACCGGATGGGCGCCTGGACCGCCGACTCCAAGACGAACGTCGCGACGATGGACAACGACGACTTCCGCGCGACGGAGAAGTCGGCCGTGATCGAGTCCGCGGGCTCGCTGCGGATCGAGCTGGCCGGTGACGACGGCACCACGACGGTGCTGCGCGAGTCGATCCCGGTCCTGGCCGGTGAGGTCGTCGACGCGTCCGTCCTGCACGTGGCCGCGCTGCGCGAGTTCCTGACCGCCCAGGTCGCCCGGGCGAAGGCCGAGGACGTGCTGTTCTCGGTGCACCTGAAGGCCACCATGATGAAGGTGTCGGACCCGATCATCTTCGGTCACGTCGTCCGCGCCTTCTTCCCGAAGACGTTCGCGCAGTACGGCGACGTACTCGCGAAGGCCGGCCTGACCCCGAACGACGGCCTCGGCGGCATCCTGAACGGGATCGCGAGCCTGCCGGAGGGCGCCGAGATCAAGGCCTCCTTCGACGCCGAGCTCGCCGACGGCCCGAAGCTCGCGATGGTCGACTCGGACAAGGGCATCACCAACCTGCACGTCCCGTCCGACGTCATCGTCGACGCGTCGATGCCGGCCATGGTCCGTACGTCGGGGCACATGTGGGGCCCGGACGGCGGGGAGCACGACACCCTCGCCGTACTGCCGGACCACAGCTACTCCGGCATCTACCAGGTCGTTCTCGACGACTGCCGCGCGAACGGCGCGTTCGACCCGGCGACCATGGGCTCGGTGCCGAACGTCGGCCTGATGGCGCAGAAGGCCGAGGAGTACGGCTCGCACGACAAGACCTTCGAGGTCCAGACCACCGGCACCGTCCGGCTGGTGAACGAGGCCGGCGACGTCGTGCTCGAGCAGGCGGTCTCGGCCGGTGACATCTTCCGCGCCTGCCAGACCAAGGACGCCCCGATCCAGGACTGGGTCAAGCTGGCCGTCAACCGCGCCCGCGCCACCGGCGACCCGGCGGTGTTCTGGCTGGACGAGACCCGTGCCCACGACGCTCAGATCATCACGAAGGTCCAGAAGTACCTGTTCGACCACGACACCGAGGGTCTGGACATCCGGATCCTGGCGCCCGTCGACGCGATCAAGTTCTCGCTGGAGCGGATCCGCCGCGGCGAGAACACCATCTCGGTGACCGGCAACGTGCTGCGTGACTACCTGACCGACCTGTTCCCGATCCTCGAGCTGGGCACCAGCGCGAAGATGCTGTCGGTCGTCCCGCTGATGGCCGGCGGCGGCCTGTTCGAGACCGGTGCCGGCGGTTCCGCGCCGAAGCACGTGCAGCAGCTGGTCAAGGAGAACTACCTGCGCTGGGACAGCCTGGGTGAGTTCTTCGCGCTGGCCGCGAGCTTCGAGCACCTGGCCCAGGCGACCGGCAACGCGCGGGCGCAGGTCCTGGCCGACACCCTCGACCGGGCGACGGCCACGTTCCTGAACGAGGACAAGTCGCCGACGCGTCGCGTCGGCGGGATCGACAACCGGGGCAGCCACTTCTACCTGTCGCTGTACTGGGCGCAGGAGCTGGCCGGCCAGACCGACGACGCGGACCTGGCCAAGGCCTTCGCCCCGCTCGCCGAGACCCTGGCTGCGAACGAGCAGACCATCGTCGGCGAACTGCTCGCGGTCCAGGGCAGCCCCGCCGACCTCGGCGGCTACTACCAGCCAGACCCAGCCAAAGCAGCAGCCATCATGCGCCCGTCGAAGACCTGGAACGAAGCCCTCGCTTCGCTCTGACCACACCCCTCTTACACAGCTCCCGGTGCCGGCCAGGCGCCGGGAGCTGTTTGTTCTGCTGAGGAAATGCGTGGCCGTGCCTACGATCTCGTTCCTACACTGGCGGGCATGACACAGACCCGATCCGTGCTTGCCGCGCAGGCGACGGACTTTCCGCGATGGTTCCAGGATGTGATTGCCAAGGCCGAGCTCGCTGACAACGGGCCGGTGCGGGGGACCATGGTGGTGCGACCGTACGGGTACGGGATCTGGGAACTGTTGCAGGAGGCAATGAATCGGCGGATCAAGGCGACCGGCGCGCAGAACGCGTACTTTCCGCTGCTGATTCCGGAAAGCTACCTGCAGCGCGAGGCCGAACACGTCGAGGGATTCAGCCCCGAGCTCGCGGTCGTGACGCATGCCGGCGGCAAGCAACTCGAAGAGCCTGCGATTGTCCGGCCGACGTCGGAAACCGTTGTCGGCGAGTATCTGGCGAAATGGATCCAGAGCTACCGCGATCTCCCGCTGCTGCTGAACCAATGGGCGAACGTCGTCCGCTGGGAGCTGCGCCCGCGGCTGTTCCTGCGCACCACCGAATTCCTTTGGCAGGAAGGCCACACCGCGCACGTCTCCGCCGAGGACGCCCGCGCCTACGCGACCAAGATCCTGTACGACGTCTACCGCGAGGTCATGGTCGACGTCCTGGCGATCCCGGTCGTCGTCGGCCGCAAGACGCGGCGGGAACGGTTCGCGGGCGCGGTGAACACGATGACGCTCGAAGCGATGACGCGCGACGGCAAGGCCCTGCAGATGGGGACGTCGCACGAGCTCGGGCAGAACTTCGCGCACGCGTTCGGCATCGGCTACCTGTCGAGCGAGGGACGGCGTGAGCTCGCGTGGACCACGTCCTGGGGCAGCAGTACCCGGATGATCGGCGGACTGATCATGGTGCACGGCGACGACGCGGGCCTCCGGGTCCCGCCTGCGGTCGCTCCGGTGCAGGTCGTCGTACTCGCGGTGAAAGACGACGCGGTCGCGGCGGCCCGGGCCATCGCCGACGAGCTGACAGCGGCCGGTCTGCGCGTCACCGTCGACGATCGCGCCGACCAGCCGTTCGGGCGCCGCGCGGTGAACTGGGAGCTCAAGGGCGTCCCGATCCGCATCGAGGTCGGCCCCCGCGACCTCGCCGCCGGCAACGCCACCGTCGTACGACGACTGCGCGACTCCGCCAAGACCGCGGTCAACCTGACCGAGCTCACCGCACACGTCGTCGCCGGCATCGAGGCCGACCAGGCACACCTGCTGGCCGAGGCAACCTCTCGCCAGACCGCCGGCATCACCGCCGTATCCACAGTCGACGAGGCAATCGAGGCCGCCGCGTCCGGCTGGGCGCGCATCCCGTACGACGCCGTCGGCGAACAAGGCGAAGACCGCCTCGGCGAATCCGGCATCACAGTCCGCTGCCTACAACGCCCAGACGGCTCACTCCCGGTCGAGGACAGCGAAACCGGCCTGATCGCGTACGTCGCGCGCTCCTACTGAATGTCGTGCATGAAGGTGGTCACCACGCAGACCACCTTCTGCTCGGCATCCCGGCCGAGCCAGAACGGGTACATGCCATCGCCGGCGCCCGAGTTCGTCACGGCGATGGCATGCCCGCTCGCCGGATCGGTGACAACTGCCGGCACCGCCTTCCAGTCATCGCACGCGCCCGCCAGGCGGTCCCAGGCTCCGTCCCCGAACGCCTCGTTCGCCGCGGCGTCCACGATGCACGCGAGACCCGTGTCGACCGGGTAGCCGTACTGCTGGTCCGGGTCCTGCCCGTCCAGCATCGCCACCTCCCACGCGACTACCGGGGTGTCCCGGACCTCGACGCGCAACGCCGCGATCTCGGACCAGCTGAGCCCCGGATCACTCGTGTACGCCGTGGTGAGCCGAGCCACCGAGGCGGGGTAGGACCCAGGCTCCACCTGCTCGGCCAACGTCGGCAGATCCGAGTCCCCGACCATCGACGGGTCGCACACCACGAAGCGCCCGCTGGGCATCGGCAGCTCACCGAGCTCCTCGACGGTGAGCGTCTGCTGGAAGTCGTACGGATCGCCGATGATCGTCGTACCGATGTCGCGGTAGGTACGGCCGTGGGTGAAGTAGCGCGACAGATCAGGCGCCTCGAGGGGCATGTGCGAGCTCCAGGAATCGGGAGCTGGTGATGCTAATAGCTCAGCGGGCCAGGTATCTGCGGACGTCGTCGGCTACCTGGGAGCGGTAGCGGAAGCCGTATTTGCGGAGGATCGCGCTGAGGTGGGTCTTGACGGTGTTGAGGCTGACGCCGAGCTCAGCCGCCAGCTGGTCGTTGTCGAGACCGTCGGTCAGCAGGACGGCGACGGCCTGCTGGGCCTTCGTCAGGCTGGTGAACCGGCGCTCGGGGCCCTCGTCGGTCTCCATCAGCATCTCGATCAGCTCGGACTGGATGTGCTCGGCGGCGTCCACGATCCGCTCGAGATGCGTGTGCACGGCGGTGCTCACGTCCGGTTCGTCCAGCGCCTCGGCTGCGATCTCCCGGATCGACGCGACCCGGTGCGTCAGGTACTCCATCACGTGGTCGGACGTCAGCAGGTTCGGGCCGACGTCGCCCGCGGGCAGGCGGCGCAACGACTCCCGGTCCTCGCCCTCGCGGGTCAGTACCCGCTCCACCACCTCGCACAGCCACTCGAACGCCCGCACCGCGTTGTCGTCGTACGACGCCGCCTCGTAGCTCTGCATCGAGAGCATCCCGAACAGCTGATCGGGCCCGTCCTTGGCCGGCCGGAAGATCGGCACCGTCACCGCGTCCCCGGACCGTCGCCGCAGGTCGCCCACCGGTACGCCGGCGTGCAGCGTGGAACCGTTGTCGTAGGCGAACCGGTACGTGTGCCGGTGCTTGATCAGCCAGGCCGTCTGCCCGCTCGGCCCGAAGATGTGGGTGTCCGGGTTCACGTACTCGCCGTCGTCGTACCCGTACGGGAACCGCACCCGGCTGCTGCCCTGCAGGAACCCCACGTAGAAGGCGTCGACGCGCGCGATCTTCCCGGCGACCACCCGGACGTAGTCGTACAGACTGTAATGGTCGGACCGGAACAACGCCTCGATCTTGTGGTACGCCTCGCGCAGGATGATCGCGGTCTCCGCGTCAACCCTCAGCGGGGCGACCTTGTCTGCCTCCACAATGTCGGCTCCCCACACACACCCCTGCTGTATCGATCACTCGACTATCGCGCTGTACCCAGCGACTTGCCAAGTGATGCAGCCGAAACATGTGGTGAAAACCGCGGTCGCGGGTGGTGCTGCGGGTTCCCGAGTCGCCCTCCCAAGCCTCGGCCGAACCCCTGCACCACCCGCGAACACGAGCAGGACACCAGTGACTTCGAGCCCCCGCGTCGATCGGTCCCGCCGCCCCCGGCGCGACCCCGACCCCCCGACGGATGGTTCGGTGCCCTTCCTCCCCCTGTTGCCTACACCGTGCCACCGATCGCCCAGCGTGACCATCGCCCGGCGCATGATCTTGCCGGGCTCCCGATCTCATTCCGGGGATGAGGGTTTTTGTAGTCGATTACAGCCAGCTGGTGTCGAGCGGTTTGCCCTCGGCGTACCCGGCTGCCGTCTGCAGGCCGACGACGGCACGCTCGTGGTACTCGGTCAGGTTGGCCGCACCGACGTACGTGCAGGAGCTCCGGATGCCGGACACGATCGAGTCCAGCAGGTCCTCGACGCTCGGGTTCTCGGGGTCCAGGTACATCCGGGCGGTCGAGATGCCCTCCTCGAAGATGCTCTTCCGGGCCCGCTGGAACGGCGAGTCCTCGGCGGTCCGGGACCGGACGGCGCGGGCCGACGCCATCCCGAAGCTCTCCTTGTAGATCCGGCCCTGGCTGTCCCGGTGCGGGTCGCCGGGCGATTCGTACGTACCGGCGAACCAGGACCCGATCATCACGCTCGACGCCCCCGCGGCCAGCGCGAGCGCGACATCACGCGGATGCCGTACGCCGCCGTCCGCCCAGACGTGCTTGCCGAGCTCGCGCGCCCTGGTCGCGCATTCCAGTACGGCGGAGAACTGCGGCCGCCCGACGGCCGTCTGCATCCGGGTCGTGCACATCGCGCCCGGGCCGACGCCGACCTTCACGATGTCCGCGCCGGCGTTCACCAGGTCCGTGACACCTTCGGCGGTGACGACGTTCCCGGCCACGATCGGCACCTGCGGGCCGAGGGCGCGAACCCGTTCGACCACTTCGAGCATCCGCTCCTGGTGACCGTGTGCGGTGTCGATCACGAGGACGTCCACGCCGACGTCCAGCAAGGATTTCGCCTTCTGCTCGGCGTCGCCGTTGATCCCGATCGCTGCGGCGACGCGAAGCTTGCCGCCGGCATCGAGGGCCGGTTCGTACAGCGTGGCGCGGAGGGCGCGCTCGCGGGTGAGGATGCCGACGATCCGGCCGTCCGTGTCGACGACCGGCGCGAGCCGGTGCCGGCCGTCGTGCAGCTGGTCGAACGCCGTCTCGGGGTCGATGCCTTGCGGAACCGTCAGCAGCTCGCGCGACATGATCGCGTCCAGCTGGGTGAACCGGTCGGCACCGGAGCAGTCGGCCTCGGTCACCACACCGACCGGCCGCCCCTGGTCGACGACGATCACCGCGCCGTGGTTGCGCTTCGGCAGCAGGTTCAGCGCCTCGCCGACGGTCCCGGTCGGCGGCAGGGTCAGGGCGGTGTCGTGGACCGGATCCCGTTCCTTGATCCAGGCAACCACATCGGCGACCACGTCGACCGGGATGTCCTGCGGAATCACCGCGAGGCCGCCGCACCGCGCGATCGTCTCGGCCATCCGCCGCCCCGACACCGCGGTCATGTTCGCCGCAACCACCGGAATCGACGCCCCGGTCCCGTCCGCAGTCGCCAGATCCACGTCCAGCCGGGACGCCACCTTCGAGCGGTTCGGCACCAGAAACACGTCGCTGAAGGTCAAGTCCCCCGCTGGTTCCCGATCATGATGAAACCGCATGCCAGACCCCTTCCGCCCGAGTACAAACCCAGCCAGCCTGCCATGAAAGGAATCTGAAAGCACGGCCCGATGTACTGCGGTGGACAGGCAACGTCTACCGATTGGGATGAAATGACTCGGGGCACGATCATCGCGACAGGTCTGGCAACCGTCGGACTGACAGCCGGCGCACTTGCCGTCGCCGCACCGACACAAGCAGCTACGACCGCTCCTGAAGCCGCCGCCTCGCCATGCCGCGTGGCCGCGAGGGCCCACAACGACACCATCCGGCTCTGGTACTGCAACGGGACCGGCGGCACCCGCCAGGGCTACCACGCCCAAGCGCTCCTGTACTCCGGCAGCAACGTAGTCCTCCGCACCGCCTCCGGCTACCAGGCCCGCTACAACAAGAACAACACCGGCGGCGTCCTCCCCATCTGGATGAACACCGGCACCTGGTGGGAAGGCGCCCCCAGCCCCATGCGAGCCTGCAGCGGCACCCTCTGCACCGCCGCCGCCAGCTAACGTCGGCTAGCCGAGGTCTGGTGGGCCCTTGGCATCCCAGACTCTGGCATAGGCCTCTGCAACGAGCGGCCAGATGAGATGCAGTCCGTCTTCGACAGACTGCATCTCGTCGGCCAAGTCTCCGGGCACGACGAACTCGTGCGGGATGACGCGACCGGCCGAATCCTTCCGCCCCAACGGGTCGGGAAACCGCAGAGCAACCTTCCCGGCAGTACGGCGCCACGTCGTCGGCTCGTCCTCGAGACCCGCGAAACTACGTTCGTACTCCGAAAGTGGGTCGGACTCCCCTCCGTCGAGGAGGAACCGAAACCCCCAGGAACGCCCTCGAGTAGCCCAGATGAGGTTCTCGGGTAGGTCGTTACTGCTCACTTGAGGCTCCTGATGAGCAGCTTGTCCTTGACGCCTTGGTCCAGGTCCAACTTGAACTGCGTGAGCGTCGCAGTCAGGAAGTCGTGGTGGTCGCGGGCCTGGGCGTTGATCTCCCTGAGTTGCGACCCGGCCATCTTCGCGGCTGCAGTCAAGACAGGGAGCGCGGCCAGGCCCGCCAGGGGGCCGACCTTCGGCAGCAGCGCAACCAGCTTGTCGACACCAAGGGTCTTCCCGCCCGTCAGGACGGCGGCCAGTGTCTCGGCGCCGTCCGCCAGGGTGTCCAGCACCTGCCTCGGGATCTCCATCCGCTCGCTCCACTGCACTCGGCGCTCCAGGGGAAGCATCGAGGCCACCGGCAGGATGAGGTCGAGCCCGACCCGTTGGGTCACATCAATCTCCAACGGCTCCGGACCAGCGGCGGAGAGCTCGAACTTGGCCGAGGAGAGCAGCATGAAGTCCTCGCCCACCGACAGCGCGTCAGGCGTGTCCACGAGGTCCTTGAGCGTCGAGCGCAGGTCGTCGAGGTGACTGGCGGCCTTCTCGATCACGAGATCGCGGAAGGCGTGGACATCCCAGTCCGGAAAGAGATCCGCCTTGGACAGTGCCATGATCCAGATGCGCGGGAACTCGACCAGGCGGCCCTCGTCGTCCAGCAGGTCGTCCTTGAGTCGCAGTACGCCTTGGCGGAAGTTCGTCAGGAGCGACTTGAGGTACCGCTCCTCCTCGCCGGCGTAGTCCAGCAACTTCTGGCCGTCCACCAGCAGGATCGCGACATCGGAACGCAGCAGCGACCGGAACGTGTCGACACGGCGATTGGCCTCTTCCTCGCTGCTCGGCGACTCCTCGAACCATTCCCCCGGGTAGTCGTGCCATGCGAGTCGCAGGGCATCGAACGGCCGCTTCTTCGCGGCCGCGCTGTCCCCGCCCTTGAGCTTCACCGAGAAGTAGTAGGTCGTGGCCTCGAACCGCGTAGGCATCGGCGCCCTCGCGCGATCCCTCATCCCGAGGTAGTTCTGGTAGAGCCGGTTCCCCTGGCCGGTGTCGTCCGCGACGAGGTCCCAGAGGTCATTCGAATACGAGCCCTCCTGCGTCGGGCCGAAGAACGAGGAAACAAGCACCGTCTTCCCGGAACCGCTCTCTCCGAAAACCGCGATGTGCTGCTCGCGGACCCTGGGATATTTCGCCATGGCGCGAACGTACCCCAAGCCCTCCATCCGCCGGCACTTCCCGGCCGTCAATACGGACGCCCAGGCCATCACAATTGCCGCATACGACGCCCTGCACGCTCACACCCCGCGCCACGGCGCAATTGTGATGGCCTGGAAGTACAGTCCGCGGCGCTTGCCGTCGTCAGCGGTCGAGGCTGTGGTCCTGTCGTGGTGGGGAGTTTGCTCGATGGTGCCCGAATCCGGACGTCGCCAATCGGCGCGAAGTTGCCAAGGGCACCTGACCGGAGAAGGCGTGCGCAATCGCGCGATTCGCATCGAGTTCGGCTTGGCGTTGGGCCTGGTTCTGTTTGAGGCTCGGCATCCGGTCACCGAACGCGTTGAGACCCGGCTGACGGTCGTGGAGGTTTCGATGGAGCCGCGCGCACGTGTGCTCGTAGATGTTGCCGGAACCTTGCCGCGGCTTCACAGCCAGCAACTCCCGCCGGGGAATACCGCCGGCTTCAGCAGGCGGCATCTCCCGAAACACCAACCGATAGTCCGCCTTCTGCTGCGGATCAGACCGCAGATAAGCAGTAACGCAATCCCGCAAATCCCCCTTCCCAGACTCATACCCCAACGCATGCCGCCCATCCGTGGTCCCGGCCGCTAGCTCCTCCATCTCACGAAGGACTTGCTGCCGGACATAGTCTTCCGGCCCGCCGGGTTTCCGCCCTGCCGCTGCCATGAGACGCCGGAAGTCCATCGCGAAGCCGTCGCCGATGATCAGCTCATACCGGACGGGAGCCGTCACGGAGACCCGTCTTCTTCACGGCGAATCTCGTCCAGAATCCGCTGCGCATCCGGCCCCATCATCGCGGCGAACTCGTCGACGGTCATCGTGCGGCTGGTCGGAAGGGGCTCGCTGGCGTAGACGCGGCGGGTCGGGTCGTCGACCGTGCCGGGCGGGGGCTCGTCGTCGCCGCGCAGCTGGCGGTACTGCGAGGTCGACATGATCACGGCCTCCGGCTCGCCGGCGTCACCCCACACCACCGGCACGAACGACCCTGCCCGGATCGCAGCCACCATCGACACCAGCTCCGCGCCCACGACCTCAGCCGCAACCACCCCAGGGCGACGCTCGAACTTCGACTCGCCGCCAAGGTCCTCGAACTGGTCGTACGTCAGCAGCACAGCCTCCGGCACCCCACCATCGCCGAAGCTGAACGCCATCGTCCGCCCCCGCCGGAACCGGCTCAGCACACCCGCGACATCCCGCCGTACGTCATCCACCGACCGAATCGCCGAACCCTCAGTAGCCATACCCCGACCCTACGACGCCCCCACCTACCCAAACCCACTTATCCACAGCCTCCAACCACGCTTGCAGGAAGCTGCAGAGCTGTGGATATCCGGGTCGGCGAACACCCTCCGTATGCGACGCTTAACGCGCCAGCACCAAAGAACGGAGCCCCCATGCCGCGCCGACCGGCCCTCGGACCCACCACCGCAGCCCTCTGCGCCCTCCTCGCGCTAACCGCCTGCCAAGGCTCCCCCGAAGCCGGCCAACCCAACACGACCCCGACTTCTCCACCATCCAGCGCAGCCAGCACTCCAGTCGACGAATCCAAGGCGGCCGGCGACGCGGCGGTTACTGCCTACCGTCGGTACATCGCCGTGATCAGCACGATGACGGCAAGCGGCGGTACGGCGGTACAGGACTTGCCGAAGGTCGCGTCCGGAGTCGAGCTCGCCAAGTCGCAGATTCAAGCCGAGAGGTACCGGGGCGAGAAGATCAAGACGATCGGGAGCATCGAGATCGTTTGGGCCAAGGCGGTGAAGACGGGTCCCCCAGGCGCCACCATCACGACCGCCTCGGTCCAGGCCTGCTACGACACGTCCAAGTCTCGAGCCGTCGACTCGAGCGGCAAGACCGTCCGGGTGCCGGGGACGCCGACTCGCTGGCTCGACAACCGCGACCTACAACTGCTCGGCGGAGTCTGGAAGGTCGTCAAGGGCAAGAACCAGGGCGCCTCATGCTGACGTCCTCGCTCTTGGCGCTCAGCCTGCTCGTCGGTGCTCCGCTCGCTCCCCAGACGCCTTCTGTACCGCCGACGTCGATACCGTCTGTTCCTGATTGCGACAGGGATCCAGTGACCGGTAAATGCCTGCTGCGCGTCGGCGACGACGGGAACCCGCCCAAGACGTCCGTCGAGACGACGCCTGGGAGCAAGAAGCCGGGTGGGTCTGCGTGTGTGTTCGAAGGGCAGGTTGTCCCGTGCCGGACGGAGAACGGGTTCTTTGATGCGGCGTCGCACTGTTACCTGACGCTGGCGCCCGGGCCGCTGCCTACGATAACGCAGAGCGCCGACCGGCCGCCGGGTACGAAGTACTACTGGTGCTGGGTGATTCTCGATGTTGTCGACGGCAAGCCGGAAGGTATCGAGCGGTTCGAGCCGGTGATCCGGGAGCCGGGCGAGACTCGGACCATTGATCCGCGGGTTGCGGCTCAGCAGGTGGTGAAGACGATGAACTTTGTTGCGCCGCAGTTGCGGGTTTCGCCGTACGTGCAGAGTGCTAATCGCGTCGGGATCGTGAATGTGCCGATTTGGATGTGGGTTACCGATCCGGGGCCGACGACGACTGGGCCGCAGGCCAAGACTGCGGCGCTCGGTGGCGTGTCTATCACTGCGACCGGGACTGTCGACCGGATCGAGTGGGCGATGGGTGCCGGTGACACCGTTACCTGTAAGGGCGCCGGCACCGCGTTCACTCGCGAGATGGCGGCTGGCAAGTCCCTCAAAGACATGCCGTCATCTCCTACGTGCGGCTACAAGTACGCCAAGTCCTCCCGCTGCGAGAAGTCCGGCAACTACAGCGTCACGGCAACGGCGTACTGGACAGTGCACTGGACCGGCGGCGGCATGCAGGGCGACATCCCGCTCGACTTCAGCCGCTCCATCCCTCTGCAGATCACCGACCTACGCCCCGTCCTCGTAGACCCCAACGGTCCGGCCCCGTCAGCCACACCCCGTACCTGCAGCAGCTGATGCTGGTGAACCCGGGCTGCGGAAGGATCGCAGGTCAGACACGTTGCGAACAGTCGAGGAGAGCCGAATGGACGACAAGATCAGCGACGAAGAGGCCCGCGCTCGCCTGGGCGACGCACGGGATCCCAAGGAGGCCGCGGGTCTGGTCGACAAGTTCACCGGCTCCGGCTTCCGAGCCCCGGCCGGCAGCCTGCACGAGAACTACCAGCAACTCAAGGACGCCGGGGTCGACGACAAGACCCTCGCCGCGGTCATCCGCGGCAAGGAGGCCAAGGAAGCCAAGCACGGCCACTCCCGCTGACAAGCGAACAGGCTCCCCCGCGGGGGAGCCTGTTCGTTGGTGTCAGCCGCGGAGGTCGAAGCGGTCGAGTTCCATTACCTTGTGCCAGGCGGTGACGAACTCGTCGACGAACTTCTGCTGGGCGTCGTCGCTGGCGTAGACCTCGGCGATGGCGCGGAGTTCGGAGTTCGAGCCGAAGACCAGGTCAGCGCGGGTGCCGGTCCACTTGACCTCACCGTTGACGGTGGCCTCGAACGTCTCCTCGCTCCCGTCGGCGGCGTGCCACTCGGTGCCGAGGTCGAGCAGGTTCACGAAGTAGTCGTTCGTGAGCGTGCCGGGGTTCTCGGTCAGTACGCCGTACTTCGAACCGTCGTAGTTCGCGCCGAGAACGCGGAGACCGCCGACCAGGACCGTCAGCTCCGGAGCGCTCAGCTTGAGCAGGTTCGCGCGGTCGAGCAGCAGGTACTCGGCCGGGAGCCGGTTGCCCTTGCCGTAGTAGTTGCGGAACCCGTCCGCGACCGGCTCGAGCGCGGCGAACGAGTCGGAGTCGGTCTGCTCCGCGGACGCGTCCACCCGACCAGGCGTGAACGGTACGACGACGTCGTACCCGGCGTTCTTCGCCGCGACCTCAACACCGACACCGCCGGCGAGGACGATCACGTCGGCCAGCGAGACCGGCTTGCCGAACGACTGCTGGATGCCCTCGAGCGTCCGCAGTACCTGCGCGAGCTCATCGGGGTTGTTGACCTCCCACCCGCTCTGCGGCTGCAGGCGGATGCGGGCGCCGTTGGCGCCGCCGCGCTTGTCACTGCCACGGAACGTCGACGCCGACGCCCACGCGGTCGAGACCAGCTGCGCCACCGACAGACCGGACGCTGCGATCGCGGCCTTCAGCGCGGTCACGTCGTCGGCGTTGATCAGCTCGTGGTCCACGGCCGGCAGCGGGTCCTGCCAGATCAGCACTTCGCTCGGAACCTCGGTGCCGAGGTACCGGACGCGCGGGCCCATGTCGCGGTGGGTCAGCTTGTACCAGGCGCGCGCGAACGCGTCGGCGAACGCGTCCGGGTCCTCCTTGAACCGTCGCGAGATCGGCTCGTAGATCGGGTCGAACCGCAGCGACAGGTCGGTGGTCAGCATCGTCGGCAGTTTCTTCGGGCCGTCGTACGCGTCCGGGATGATCGCCTCGGCGTCCTTCGCGACCCACTGGTTCGCGCCGGCCGGGCTCTGCGACAGCTCCCACTCGAAGCCGAACAGGATGTCGAAGAAGTCGCTCGACCACTGCGTCGGCTTCGTGGTCCAGGTGACCTCGAGGCCGCTGGTGATCGCGTCCTTGCCCTTGCCGCTGTTGTACGTGCTCTTCCAGCCCAGGCCCTGCTGCTCGATCGACGCGGCCTCCGGCTCGGCGCCGACGTTCTCCGCCGGGCCGGCGCCGTGGGTCTTGCCGAACGTGTGACCACCGGCGATCAGCGCGACGGTCTCCTCGTCGTTCATCGCCATCCGGCCGAACGTCTCGCGGATGTCGCGGGCCGCCGCGATCGGGTCCGGGTTGCCGTTCGGGCCTTCCGGGTTCACGTAGATGAGGCCCATCTGGACCGCACCGAGCGGGCGCTCGAGGTCGCGGTCACCGGAGTACCGCTTGTCGTCGAGCCAGGTGGTCTCCGGACCCCAGTACACGTCGGTCTCCGGCTCCCACACGTCCTCGCGACCGCCGGCGTACCCGAAGGTCTTGAAGCCCATGGTCTCCAGCGCGACGTTGCCGGTGAGGACCATCAGGTCGGCCCAGGAGATCTTCTGTCCGTACTTCTTCTTCACCGGCCACAGCAGCCGGCGGGCCTTGTCCAGGTTGCCGTTGTCCGGCCAGCTGTTCAGCGGCGCGAACCGCTGCTGCCCGGCGCCCGCGCCACCGCGGCCGTCGTGGATCCGGTACGTGCCGGCGCTGTGCCAGGCCATCCGGATCATCAGCGGGCCGTAGTTCCCGAAGTCGGCCGGCCACCAGTCCTGCGAGGTGGTCAGTACCTCGGCGATGTCCGCCTTCACTGCCGCCAGGTCCAGGGTCTTGAACTCCGCGGCGTAGTCGAACTCCTCGCCGAGCGGGTTCGCGACGGCCGGGTTCTTCGCCAGGATCTTCAGGTTCAGCTGGTTCGGCCACCATTCGCGGTTGGCGTTCCCGCTGGTCGGGTGCACGCCCTGACCGTGGTTCACCGGGCAGCCACCGGTCTCGGCGCCACTCTCGCCGCGGCTCTCCGCGGAGGCTTCACCGGGCAGGGGCTCATGGTTCTCGGACATCAGATTCCTTCCAGACTGGACGTTTTCACAGGAAGTCAGGTACGTCGTGCGCAGTCCGCGCACAGGCCCCAATAGATGACCTCGGCCTCGTCGATGACGAACCCGTGGTCCTCGGACGCGGTCAGGCAGGGCGCATGCCCGACCGCACAGTCGACGTCGGCGATGGCGCCGCACGACCGGCAGACAGCGTGGTGATGGTTGTCACCGACGCGCGATTCGTACCGCGCCACCGACCCCAGCGGCTGGATCCGCCGCACCAGGCCCGCCGCCGTCAGGGTGTGCAGCGAGTCGTACACCGCCTGGTGCGACGCCTGGGGCAATTCGTTGCGCACGGCACCGATAATCGAATCGGTATCCGCATGCGGATGCCCGTACACCGCGGCCAGCACCGCCAGCCGCGGCCGAGTCACCCGCAGCGAAGCCCCACGCAACAGCCCCTGAAGCTCCTCCACCGTCGGCACGTCCCAGAGTCTTCCGCGTTTTCTGGAATGAGTCAAGAATAGCTGACGCGTTTCTCAACCTGAGACATCCCTGACGCGATGAGTACGCCGTCGGGGCGGATGAGTAGGGCGTCGTGCTCGCCGTCGGGCTTGACCTGTACGACGTTCACGCGCGAGGACCCGGTGGTTGGCCAGGTGCGGGTGCCGAAGTCGAGGAGGAGGGCGCGGCCGGGGTGCAGCAGGGCGGAGAGCCAGGTCGGGCCGTCGTCGGTGACCAGCTCGAGGTCGGGGATCCGGTCCGATGCGTCGAGGCCGGACATCATGCCGGCGAGGTACCGGTTGGAGTCAGGCAACCGCATGAGATCCGTGAAGATCTCGCGCAGCTCGACGACGTCCTCACTCGCGCCCGGGAGGGCGAAGACCCGTTGCGCGGCGGTGTGGCGCAGTACGCGCGCAGCCATCGGATGCCGCTCGGTCTGGTACGTGTCCAACACATCAGCCGTGCCGTGGACCGCGGACGCGAGCTTCCAGCCGAGGTTGAACGCGTCCTGTACGCCGAGGTTGAGCCCCTGCCCGCCGAACGGCGGGTGAATGTGCGCCGCATCCCCGGCGAAGAAGATCCGCCCGTACCGATAGGACTCCAACTGTCGCGTGGCGTCGCCGAACTCGGACGCGTTCAGCACCTCGCCAAGCCTGGTTTCCTCGCCGTACAAGGCGGTCAGCGCATCCTGCGTCTCATCCGGCGACGCGACTCCGTCCCGCCCGAAGGTGAACCGGTACTTCTTCTCGCCGACCGGCACGAGCATGCCCCAGTAGTCGTCGCCCTGCTTCGTCAACGTACTGAAATGGCCCGCGGTCACCGGCACCTGATCGGACACCGACGACAGCCGTACGTCGGTGAGCACCGCGCGGAACGTCCCGGGCCGGCCGGGGAACGGTACGTCGAGGACCTTGCGGACCGTACTGTGCGCGCCGTCGCACGCGACGAGATACCTCGCGCGCAACGTCGTACCACCAGCGGTCACCGTGACGCCCTCGCCGTCCTGCGCCACCGCCGTGACCTCCGCACCTCGCAGGATGCGTGCGCCGCGCGCTACCGCGGCGCGTTCCAGTTCTTCTTCGACGATCCATTGCGGCACCGAGATCGGGTACGGGTGACGGGTGTTCCACGACGTCGCGTCGAGCGGCACCGAGAGTCCGGCGAAGTGCCCGCCGACCGCCTCGCGCGGCAACTCCCGCGCCTGGATCGGGCCGAGCAGTCCGCGCATCTCCAGCACCTCGGCGGTACGGGCCTGCAGCGCGCCGCCCTTTGTCTGTTCGAGCCGCGCGTCCAACCGTTCGAGAACGGTCACGTCGACTCCGGCGAGCGCCAGCTCATACGCCAGCATCAGCCCGGTAGGACCGGCTCCGGCGACCAACACGTCCATGGGAAGCTCCCCTCAGTGCAAAAGTAGACTAAGTGCAGAGTAGCACTGAGTGCTAAAGTCTCCGCATGACGTTGCGTGAGCGGAAGAAGCTCCGGACCCGGGCGGCGATCTCGGAGGCGGCCATCTCGCTGTTCATCGAGCACGGGTTCGACCAGGTGTCGATCACTCAGGTCGCGGAGGCTGCGGACGTCTCGCGGCGGACCCTGTTCGCCTACTTCCCGACCAAGGAGGACCTAGTCGTCCACCGGTTCGCCGACCACGAGGACGAGCCCGCGCGCGTGGTGCGCGCCCGTCCGGCCGGCCAGTCGCCCCTGGCCGCTCTGCACGAGCACTACCTGGACGCCCTCCGCAGGCACGACCCAGTGACCGGCCTCACCGACGTACCGGAAGTGCTCCACCTGTACGACCTGCTGCGATCCGCACCACAACTGATGGCTCGCATGCTGCAGTTCAACGAGTCTTCCGAAACCCAACTGGCCGCCGCCCTCCACGAGACCGCAGACACCGCCGAACTCCCCGCCCGCCTAGCCGCCGCCCAGATCGTTTCAGTCCAGTGGACCCTCTCGATGGCCAACTACGAACGCGCCGTAGCAGGCGCCCGCGCCGACCAGGCCTACCCGGCCGCAGCAGCAGCCGCCAACCAGGCCTTCGATCTCCTAACCGGCGGCCTAGGCAACCTATGGCCCAACACCCAGTTGCCATAAGCAACCACCCGATGTTCTAACCACAAAACCCAGCCACGCCGGCGAGCCGACCACCCAACCCAACCCAGAAGCCAAGCCGACCGCCCAACCCAACCCAGGAGCCGAGCTAACTGCCCAACCCGACCCAGGAGCCGAGCGAAGCGAAGGCGCAGGGGGTGCGGGTGGCGGAGCCCCCGCCGCGCGGCAAGCGAAGCGCAGCCGCACAAATGACGAAGGCGAGGCGGTCAGCGCAGGAACTGCGCGACACACCTCGCCCATCGGCTTCGTGGAGCTGAGGGGATTCGAACCCCTGGCCTCTTCGTTGCGAACGAAGCGCGCTACCAACTGCGCCACAGCCCCAAAGCTGGTCGTCTGGTTTCCCTGGCGACCGCGAAACTCTAACACGGACAGGCCCGCAGACTAAAACCGGTTATCAGTCGCCGACGGCCCGCTTGACCTCGATCTCTTCGGCCGGCTGGGGGGTCGGCGCTTCGGCTGCGGCAGGCCTCTCGGACGGGTCCGTCGTACGGGCGCTGGAGAAGACTTCGTCGTCGGTGAGGGAGATGGTCCGGACCGTGCGGTCGGGTGCCTTTTCCTTCATGACGTACGTCGGAAGCGTGACCGGCACGGGGTCCCACAGGCCCTCGGCGGCCGGCTTCTCCTGCTTCGCCGCGGCAGGCTTGGGGGTGGGCTCGGCGGGGAGCTTGACCTCGATGGTCATCTCTTCGTCGGGCGACGGCGCCGGCTTGCCGGCCGGGCCGCGGTCGTGGCGACCTTGCGTGCGGGCACGACGTTCGGCCGCGGTCTGCGTCCGGGCGCGGGCCTGCCTGCGCAGTTGCACTCGGGTGAGTACGACGAAGCCGGCGATCAACGTGCCCGGGATCGCGACGGTCCACCACGCCAGCATCGCCAGACCGGCGAGCGCCACGACGGACAGCAGTGAAAGGGTCAGGATCGACAGCACCCGCCGGCGGCGCATGGCGGCCACCCGGCGGGCTCGGTTGGGGACGTACCGCTTGGGTGGCGACGAGTCGCCGGCGGTGGTGGTTCCGGCCGGGCGTACGACGTACCGGGTCCGCGACGAGTCGCGGGACAGCACGCGCGCCTCGTCGGACGACGGCACGACCGGACGGCGCCGCGCCTCTTCGCCCCGCTTCAGCCACATCGGGACGAGGTAGGCGGCCCACGCGGCGACGATCGCCACATAGATCAGCCCTGTCGTCCCCATGCGACGACGCTAAGGTGCGGATAGGGCCAGATGAGGTACGTGGGACGGTGTGTCGCAAGAAGACTCGTGTGACTGATGTGAATAGCACGCAGGGTAGTCAGGTTAATCGCGATACGAGACCGGGCCCGACCTCTTCGACATTGAGCGCGAAGATGCGGTGATCGCGCCAGTCGCCGTCGATGTGCAGGAACCGCGGCCGCTCGCCTTCGAACCGGAAGCCGAGCTTCTCGACGACGCGCAGACTTGCCTTGTTCTCGGGGCGGATCGCCACTTCGATCCTGTGCAGGCCAAGGGTGAACCAGCAGTGGTCGGCGGCCATCGCGACGGCCGTGGGCACGATGCCGCGACCCGCGTACTGCTCGTCGACCCAGTAGCCGAGGTTCGCCCAGCGCGCCGACCCGTAGGTGATTCCGGACACGGTGAGCTGTCCGACCAGGGGCCATTTCGCTCGTGCACCGGCGCCCGCCGCACCGCCGTACGTGATGACGAACGGCAGCATCCGCCCGTACCGCGCTTGCCGGTTCCAGTCGCGTGCCATCGCGCGGAACGTGCGCGCGCCGTCGTCCGCACCGGGCGGCTGGGTCGCGTCCCAGGGCCGCAGCCAGCTGACGTTCCGCTGGCGCGCGGCGGCCCACTCACTGCCGTCGCCGGCTCGCAACGGCCGTAGCCCGACCTGCCCGTGCTTCAGCTCCACAGGCCACTGCACGACCGCCATCAGTCGCCATCCGTCCGCACATGGTCCCCACCGTGCACTTGCTCGACCGCATGTCGCAGCAGTGGCTCCAGTACGGCGAGACCGTCCTTCACACCGCCCCGCGAACCAGGCAGGTTGACGATGACCGTCGTACCCGCGACACCGGCCAGCCCACGTGACAGAGCCGCCGTCGGTATGCCGTTCGCCACGCCGTAGGCCCGGATGGCTTCAGCAATCCCCGGCACGACCTTCGACAGCACAGCCGCTGTCTGCTCGGGTGTCTCGTCAGTCGGCGAGATCCCGGTACCACCTGTCGTCAGCACTACGTCGTACGACGCCTCGACCGCCGCACGTAGCGCCTCCCCGACCGGCGCACCGTCCGGGACCACCTGAGGTCCTGAGACGTCAAAGCCCCAAGATGCCAGCCGTTCCGCAATCAACGGACCTGTGGTGTCGGTATAGACCCCAGCGGCGGCGCGGTTGGAGACACTGACAACGAGAGCCTTCACGCCCGCTCCCAGTGCCCGGTCTTACCGCCTTCTTTCAGCTCCACCCGTACGTCGGTCAGCACCGCAGCCGGATCCAGCGCCTTCACCATGTCGATCACGGCCAGCCCGGCGACGGCGACCGCGGTCAACGCCTCCATCTCGACACCGGTCCGGTCGGTGGTCTTCACCTGCGCCTGGATCAGTACGGCGTCGTCCGCGACCTCAAGGTCGACCTTGGCCCCGGTGATCGCGATGGGGTGGCACAGCGGAACCAGGTCCGGTGTGCGCTTCGCGCCCATGATCCCGGCGATCCGGGCGACGCCGAGCGCGTCCCCCTTCGGTACACCGTCACCGCGCAGCGCCGCGACGACCTCGGCGGACACCATAACCTTGCCGCTGGCAACGGCTCGCCGGACCGTGGTGTCCTTCGCGGACACGTCGACCATCCGCGCGGCCCCGGCCTCGTCGACGTGGGTCAGCCCACCGGCTCCCGGCGTACCGGAACCGATGGTCGCGCCCGGGTCCTGCGTCATCCGGTCTCCTCATCCAGCAGCATCAGCTCGATCTGGTCGCCGGCGCGGACCGAGGTGACGTCCTCGGGCACGACGATCAGTGCGTTCGCCCGGCTCAACCCGCCGAGCAGGTGCGAGCCGTGCCCGCCGACTGTACTGGCCATCCAGCCCTCGTCGCCGGACGTGGCCGCAGCGCGGACGAACTGCCGCCGCCCCGCGGGCGAGCTGAACCCGTCGAGCGTCACGCCCGGCACCAGGGAACGCCGGTACGGCATCTGCCCCATCATCTTGCGCAGCGCCGGCCGCACGAAGACCTCGAACGAGATGTACGCCGAGACCGGGTTGCCGGGCAGCGTGAAGATCGGCACCTCGTCCTCGCCGATCACGCCGAACCCCTGCGGCTTGCCCGGCTGCATCGCGACCTGCGGGAAGTCCACCGTGCCGAGTTTGGACAGCTCTTCCTTCACGATGTCGTACGCGCCCATGCTCACGCCGCCGGTGGTGATGACCAGGTCGGCACGCACCAACTGGTCGGACAGCGTGTCCATGATCCGCTTGGGATCGTCGTCGACGATGCCGACGCGGTACGCCACCGCCCCGGCATCGCGCGCGCACGCCGCCAGGGTGTAGCTGTTCGAGTCGTAGATCTGCCCGTCGCCCAGCCGGCTCCCCGGCTCCCGCAGCTCGGCCCCGGTCGAGATCACCACGACCCGTGGTCGCGGACGTGCCTTCACCCGGGACCGCCCGACCGCGGCGAGTACGGCGATCTGCCGCGGACCGAGGACCGTGTCGCTGTCGAGCACCTGCGTCCCGGCGGTCACGTCCTCGCCCGCACGCCGGACCGAGGCACCAAGCTGCGGCTGCTGCGTGATCCGCACGGTGACCGTCCCGCCGTCGGTCCACTCGACCGGCACGACACTGTCCGCCCCACGCGGCATCGGCGCACCGGTCATGATCCGCACACAGGTCCCGGGGGTCACCACGATCGGCTCGCTGCGCCCGGCCCGGAACTCGCCGACCACCGGCAGGCTGATCGGGTTCTCGTCCGAGGCCCCGCCCAGGTCGCCCGCCTGAACGGCGTACCCGTCCATGGCGGAGTTGTCGAACCCCGGCAGGCTCACCCCCGAGACGATGTCCTCACAGAGCACCAACCCGACCGCGTCCATCAACGGCTGGTCGAACGCCGGCAGGGCCGCCACCCGTCCGAGTACGACCTCTAGATGCTCATCCACACTCCGTCTCACGAGCTCGACCCTAATCCACGGCTCGCACGTTTCGACGCCAAGTTCCGGACGGGTGCGCGAAGAAGTCCGGTTGGGTTCTAGGTGGGGTCCGATTCCGGGTGGTCGCCCCAGACCATGCGGACGTCCGGGGCGCGTTCCTCGTTCGCCGAGCCGTCGGTACGGCGTACCTCAAGGAAGTCGTGCCGCCGGTAGAAGTCCTGCGCGCGCGTGTTGGTCTGGAAGGTCCACAACGCCAGACCGCCGGGGCGAAGATCCTTGGCGAGGTCGACGAGGGCGGAGCCGATGCCCCGGCCCGCCGCGTCCGGGGCGACGTACAGCTGGTCGAGGTCGTCACCGTCGAGGGTGAGGACCGCGACGATCCGGCCGTCGTCGAGGGCGACCCAGGTCTGCGCGTCCGGCAGCAGTACGTCGGCGAACCATGCGGCGACCTGCTCCGCGGTGTGGATCGCGGACGGCAGCTGGGAGTCCTCCGTGTGCCGCGAGCGCCACCAGACCGCAGCGGCCTCGTCGGTGTCGTAGGGCTCCAGCGGCCGGACGAGCAGGTCGCCCACGCTCAACGCAGCTCGGTCCCGTCGGGAATCACCCGGCGCTCACCGTCGGGCGCCGTCACCTCGACGTCCCCGACCACCACCACATCCTTGCCGAAGGCAACGTCACCGCGCACCTCCAGCCGGTCGGCGCCGACCAGGGACGGTGACCCGGCGGGGAACCGGGCGTCGAAGTCGGCGAGGATCTTGTAGTACTCGGGGTCCAGGTCGACGTACGGCTCGTCGCCCTCGTGGGTCGTGGTCAGGTCGCCGGTCTCGTCGAGCTCGTACACGTCCGAGCGCAGCACCAGCAGGTCGTTCGTCGTCTTCACCGGCTTGAACCGGCTGCGGTCCACGATCACCGCCTGCGATCCGTCGAAGGTCTCGATCGCGGTCCCCATCCCGGTCTCCAGTTGGATCACCTTCGGCGAGGACGGGTCGGCCGGGTCGACGGTCTTGCGGTTCACGAGGATCGGCAGCCCGAGGATCCCGTCGTGCCCGTCCATCAGCTCGGCGAGCCGGTCCAGGTCGATCCACAGGTTGTTCGTGTTGAACATCCGGTGCCGGGTGACGTCCTGGAAGTACTGCGTGTCCTCGTCGGCCACCTGCGCGCTGTCGCGCAGGATCAGCCGCCCGTCGGACTTCCGCACCGCGACGTGCCCGCCCTTGCGGTCGGACCGCGTCCGCCGGCAGACCTCCATCCCGAACGGTACGTCGTGCTCGGCCATCCAGGCCGCGATCCGCGGGTCCGGGGTGGCGCCGAGGTTGTCCGCGTTCGAGATGAACGCGTGCCGGAAACCGTGGTCCCGCAGCGCGTCGAGGGTGCCCGAGGCAACCAGCGCGGTGAACAGGTCGCCGTGCCCGGGCGGGCACCAGGCGAGCTCCGGGTCCGGCTCCCACTCGGCCGGCGTCAGGTCGTCGGCGAGCAGCTTCGGCTCCATGTTCTGCAGGAAGTCGAGCGGCAGGCCGTCCACCGCGAGTCCGTCGTACTCGCTGAGGATCTGCAGCGACTCGGTCCTGGTGCGGAACGAGTTCATCAGCACCAGCGGCAGCGGTACGTCGTACGCACGCCGGGTGCTCAGGATCTGGCGGGCGATGATGTCGAGGAAGCTCAGCCCGTCCTTGACCGGCAGCGCGGACTTCGGGCCGGTGACGCCCATCGACGTACCGAGGCCGCCGTTGAGCTTGATGACCACCGTCTCGGCCAGCGCCGCGCGGAGCGCCTCCGGGTCGGTGTCCAGGTGGTCCAGGTGCGGCAGGTCGCCCACCGGCTCGATGTCGTCCTCGCGGATCTTGCCCTGCTGTCCGGACTCGAGCATCCGGTAGTAGTGCGTGAAGACACGTATCGCGACGTCGGCAGCACCGGCCGCACGCATCTTCTCCTGCGCTTGTCTGAGACCCACCTCACCCATGCACCAACCCTAGGGGACGGCAGGTAATCCCAGTGTTGCGCGCGTCACGCTCATACGATCAGAACGTGTTCCAGACGAAGGCCGCGGCGCGGCAGCACTTCCTGGAGGCGCGCAGGCTCCGCCCGCGCGCGGAGGGACTGCTGGCGAGCGCCCAACAGGTGCTGCCCCAGGTGTACCGAGTCGCTCTCTACGTGTCCATGGGACCTGAGCCGCAGACCGGTGCGCTGATCGACTGGCTGCTCGCGACGAACCGGGAGGTGCTGTTGCCGATCCTGTACGCCGACAACGACCTCGGCTGGGGTGTTGCGCCCGGTGCAGCGGACCTGGTGCCCGGTCGGCTCGGCCTGTCCGAACCGCCGACCGACCTGGGCTCCGACGCGATCGCTACCGCCGATCTGGTCATCTGCCCGGCCGTAGCGGTTGCCCCTGACGGTGTGCGCCTCGGCCGCGGCGGCGGCTCGTACGACCGTGCGCTCGCCCGCGTCCGACCCGGTACGCCGGTCTGGGCAGCCGTGTACGACACGGAGGTCGTCGACGCCCTACCGTCCGACCCCCACGACAGGCCGGTGGACGCCGCGCTGACACCAAATCGCTTGATCCCACTGCGAGGATCAGGGGATGACTGAGACCGCGGTCCAAGCCGCAGCCACAGCCGCACGCACTCTCGGCCTCACGGTCACCGACGCGACTGTCCTCTACGAGGCGTTCTCCACGGTCGTGCACCTGCTGCCGTCACCAGTGGTCGCACGGGTACCGATGAACCTCCCAGGCGGCCTACAGGAACCAGAGCCCGCCGTACGTCGCCAGCAGCGCGAGCTGGACGTGGTGGCCTGGCTGGCGGGACAGGGGTTCCCCGTGGTGCCGCCGAGTCCGCTGGTGCCGCTGGAGCCGAAGGAGCAGGACGGACTGTCCATGACCTTCTGGACGTACGTCGAGGTGGACAAGGCTGCTGAACCGGACTATGCCGGGGCAACCGCCCGCGTGGCCGATCTGCACGCCCAGCTTGCGAAGTACCCGGGAGAGCTGCCCTGGATGACTCCCCTGCGGCTGATCGGCCCGGGCCTGGCGGCGGCCGAGGCGGTGCCGGGTCTGCTCGAGCAGGAAGACGTGGACCGGGCGAGAGCCGAGTGGAAGGTGCTGGAACCGATCCTGACCAGCAGGGCCGGGTTCGAGGCGGCCTTCCCGTCCGCAACCGTGCAGCCGCTCCACGGCGACGCACCGTCGTGGAACCTGATCACCACCGTCGACGGACCGCTCTGGGCCGACTTCGAGGACGTGACCATCGGCCCACTGGAGTGGGACCTCGCAGGCTTCGGCCCTGACCTGTGCCATGCCTACGACGAGGGCGCACGCTCCCGTGGTCTCCCGACGCTGGACCCGCAGGTCCAGCAGGTGATGGACCTGGCGCGCGCACTGCAGGTCCTGGTGTGCACTCCCCTGGTCCCACAGTTCCCAGCCCTGGCCGACGGCATCCGCATGTTCGCCGCCCAGTGGCGCGACATGCCGTTCGCAGGCGGCCGTTAGCGGTCCGGCTTGGTGAAGGTCAGGGAGTGCTTGCGGGTCGCCTCCACAGCGCCCTTGGTGTAGGCCCACTGGAGGGTTTCGCCCTTGACCCAGAGCTCGGTCTGGTCGGTGTAGTTCGACGAGAACGCGTGTCCGGACACACCGGTCAGGTTGACCCAGCGGGACTTGTCGAAGTCCGACAGGTCCACGACCATCCGCATCGACGGCGTCGCGGTCACGTCGTACCCCTCGGCGGCGTCCCAGCCGGTGGCGTCGACGATCGACGTACCGCCGCCCAGCTCGTACGGGCCGCGGTTGAAGATCTTCTCGACCGCTCCGATCCCGGACTTGCCCAGGGTCTGGTTGGTCAGCGTCAACCTGTGCAGCCGGCCCCACTCCCAGTTGGACGGCTCCCGCGCCATCTTCTGGGTGATCTCGGTCCGCGCGTTGATCAGGGCCTCGCGGAGGATGTCGTCGCGGCTCTCCCGCTGCGGCGTCCCCATGTTGTCCCACCAGCCGCTGTTCTGCTGCCCGATGAGCGTGTGGATCACCTCGAACCAGCGTGAGCCGCCGTCCGGCCACGTGCCTTCGGGGAGCTGGTCGTGGAAGGTCAGCGCGAGCAGGTTCCGCCAGACCACGTTGAAGTACGCCGCGGCTGCCGAGTCCGGCGGCTGGGTGAAGTCCCAGTTCCGCAGGATGTCCTGGCCCTGCTTGTCGAACGTGTCGTCGATGCTGATCCGGAGCAGGTACGGCACCAGCATCTCGGCCGCCTTGCTCTTGGTGTCCAGCTGGATCGACGCCATCGCGTTCGCGTCCAGCTTCCCCGCCTGCTTGATCCGGTCGAGGATCTGCTGCGAGCGGTAGCCGTAGTCCCAGGAGTTGGTCAGGTAGTACGGGTACGTGTTCGGCACGACTGCCTGGTTAGCGGTGACGATGACGCCGTCCGGTGGATCGAACTCGGTCGGCAACGCGTCGAAGGGGACGTACCCCTTCCAGGCGTACTTCGGATCCCAGCCCGGAACCGGCCAGTCACCGCGGCCGGTGGTGCGGATCGGGATCAGTCCGGGCGCCTGGTAGCCGATGTGGCCATCGGTGTCGGCGTACACCAGGTTCTGCGAGGGCACCTGGAACTGCTGCGCGGCGGCGCGGAACTCGGTCCAGTTCTGCGCGGTGTTGATCGCGAACAGCGCGTCGGCGGTCCGGCCCGGGTTCAGTGCGGTCCACTGCAGCGCGACGCCGTACGCCGTCGGGTACTTCGCCTGCGCCGCCGCCGACTCGCCCAGCTTGCGCTCGTCGTCACCGACATCGGAGATGAGCGGACCGTGCCGGGTCTCGCGGACGGTGATCTTCACCGGCTCGTCCTGGCCGGCCACCTTGAACGTCTCCTCGCGGGTGGCCATCGCGCGCCACTTGTTGTTGTAGAGGACGTTGTTGCCCTCGATCCGCTCCAGGTACAGGTCCTGGACGTCCGGGTCGAGGTTGGTGAAGCCCCAGGAGATCGCGTTGTTGTGGCCGATCACCACACCGGGCAGGCCGGAGAAGCTGAAGCCGGAGACGTCGAACGGGCACGACTTGCCGACGTTGTTGCAGTGCAGGCCCACCTGCGTCCAGATGCCCGGCATGGTCGCGCCGAGGTGCGGGTCGTTGGCCAGCAGCGGCTTGCCGGTGGTGGTGTGGTCACCGGAGACCACCCAGGAGTTCGATCCGACGCCGTCGCCCTGGCCGAGCAGCTCAGGCAGGCCCTTGGCGACCTTCTGCACCGAGTCCAGCGACTTGAGCAGGTCCTGGGTGAGCATGCCGCGCCGGACCTCGTTGCTGACCGGAGCGGTGGTGAACTTGCCGTCCTTGCCGATCGAGCCGGCGGACAGGATCGGCTGGTTCCGGTCGTACGGGTACTGCGGGTAGAGGCTCTCGACGTTGCGCGCCGGCATCGCGGCCAGCAGCTTCGTCCGAGTGACCTCCTCGTCCATGTTGCCGCCCAGGTCCCACGCCATCGCCTTCAGCCACGACAACGAGTCGGCCGCGGTCCACGGCTCCGGCGTGTAGTTCTTCGGCCCGCCGGGCTGGAGGGACAGGACGCCGTACTCGAGGCTGAGGCCGGAGCCGCTGTGCGTGGAGAGGTACGCGTTGACGCCACGCGCGTAGTCGTCGAGGTACTGCCGGGTGGTCGGGCTGAGCAGCGGCAGCTCCTTCTCCGCCACCCGCCGCCAGCCCAGGGTCCGGACGAACTTGTCGGTCTCGAGCGCGGTCTCGCCGAACAGCTCGCTCAACCGGCCGGACGTCACGTGCCGGCGGAAGTCCATCTCGAAGAACCGGTCCTGCGCGTGCACGTAGCCCTGCGCCGCGAACAGGTCGGCCGGGGTGTCGGCGTAGATCTGCGGGATCCCGTTGGCGTCCCGGACCACGCTGACCTCGCCGTCCAGGCCGTTCAGCTCGATGGTTCCGTCGTACGTCGGGAACGAGTGGCGGACGACGAAGACGACGGTACCGGCGATCACCAGGAGGACCGTGGCGAGGGCGATTCCGCTGATGACGACGACTCGAAGCAGGCGTGGCACGGACCAACCGTAGAGAATCCCCCCGCCCACCCCAAATGGGGTCCCTCACAACTTTGCGTTGCTCTGCGTGGGCTGGACAGGGACGCAGAGTTGAGGTAGGCGAGGGCGGGTTTGGAATACTTCGGTCGGCTGGCGCATTATTAGCAGTCGGGTAGTAGGAGTGCCAGCGGCTTGAAGGGAACCGACCGTGCCGACGTACCAGTACCAGTGCACCGACTGTGGCGAGGCGCTAGAGGTGCGCCAGAGCTTCACGGACGATGCTCTGACCGTGTGCCCGAACTGCCAGGGGAACCTGCGCAAGGTCTTCAACGCCGTGGGCGTCGTGTTCAAGGGTTCCGGTTTCTACCGGAACGACAGCCGGTCGACCGGCAAGAGCTCGGTGCCGGCGAAGTCCGAGGCGTCGTCCTCTTCGTCCGGGTCGTCCTCGTCCAACGGCTCCAACGGCTCCTCCGGGTCGTCGGGTTCGTCGTCCAACGGCTCGTCCGGGTCGTCCGGGTCGTCCGGTTCGTCGTCTTCGGGTTCCTCGTCCTCGGGTTCGAGCAGCTCCTCCTCGGGCACCAGCGCGGCCTGACCGCGCACCCTGTGGATAACTGAAGGGCGCCCGCCGGCGAAACTCGTATCTTCTCCGGCATGAAAATCCCTTCCCTGCTTCGTGACCTGCTCCGTGCCGCCCGGTGGCACCGTCGGCTGCTCGCCGGCGTCGCCGCTGCGGCCGCCGTGTACTTCGGACTTCTCGCCCTCTCCCCCGCACCGCCGCCGACGGTCGCGGTGCTGGCCGCGGCTCGTGACCTCACCGGCGGTGTCGCGCCGACGGCCGACGACCTGCGGACCGTCGACCTGCCACCCGGATCTGTGCCCGCGGGTGCGCTCAGACCAGGCAGCGAACTGACGACCCGCGTGCTCAGCGGACCGGTCAGAGCCGGCGAACCACTCACCGACGCCAGATTCCTGGCACCACCCGCCGTGCCGCCCGGCTCACTCGCCTACCCGTTCCGCGTCGACGACGCCGACATCACCGCCCTCCTGCGCGTCGGCGACCGCATCAATCTGTACGCCGCCGACAGCACGACCGCCGGCGCCGCGAGCCAACTCGCCCGCGCCGTGCCCGTGGTCGCCCTGCCGACGCCCCGATCGACCACGTCCGGCGCGCTGATCGTGGTCGCGACCACACCGGAAGTCGCCACCCGATTGGCGCAGGCCAGCTCGAATTCACGCATCACCGTGGCCCTGACACCGGACACGAGCTGATCACTCTTCGGAATTGTGTCGGCACGATGTGTCGCGTTCCGGCGCGGTCCCTCGCTCTGGCGGAGGTGCAGCCCTACGTTGTCCGGGTACAACCACCCGCTTCGTGGAGGCACCACATGCTCAAGGGCTTCAAGGAATTCATCATGCGCGGCAACGTCGTCGACCTCGCGGTCGCCGTCGTCATCGGCGCAGCGTTCACCAAGATCATCGGCGCGGTCGTCGACGGGCTGATCAACCCGGTGATCGCCGCGATCTTCGGCAAGGCGGACCTCACCGGAGTCGCGAACTTCAAGATCAACGGCGCCCAGTTCTCGATCGGCCTGATCCTGGACGCGGCGTTGAGCTTCCTGTTCGTCGCCGCGGCCGTCTACTTCTTCATCGTGATGCCGCTGAACAAGCTGGCCGAGCGCCGCAAGCGCGGACAGGAGCCGGAGCCGGACCCGCTGACCACCGACCAGGAGCTGCTGACCGAGATCCGGGACCTGCTGCGCACCCGCCAGTCGTAAGCCTCAGCAGGTGGGCGCAAAACCTCAGCCCCTGAGCTCGCCGGCGCCCACCTGCTCACCGGCATAACGCATCCAGCGGTACGGGACCGGCTGGCCGTCGTTCCACTCCTCCATCAAGGCGGCGGGGACGTCGACGAAGCCACTGCCGTGGTAGGCCCGGATCGCCGGCGCGTTCTCCGGACGGACCCGCACGAACACCTCCGAGTACCCGGCGTCCAGGGCCGGTCCGAGCAGGGCCCGCACGAGTTCACCACCGATCCCACGACCACGGACCTTCGGGTCCACGATGATCCGGGCGAGTTCGACCTCGTCCTCCTCGTCGTCGAGCCAGACCTCGCCGTACCCGACCGGCCGATCGCCGTCGAACAGCAGATACGGGTGGATGTCCGAGTCAGCCTCCCGCCAACTCGTCCGCAATTCATCCGGGAACGGGTAGACCACCCGCCCGGACAGCAACGCCACTTCCTTCGCGTTCGCGGCCCAGTCCGCGACCTGCACGCCATACCCGGCGTCGAACCCCCGAAGCTCCACGCTCATCCCCTCAGTTGACGAACTCCACGATCGTTCGCAGCAGCTGATCCAGGTACGGCGGGTCGTTGTTCGTACGGAAGGCGGGCGTCGGCGGTTCGGGACACCCGGCCAGCTCGCGACTCCCCCGGATCGACCGCAGCAAGGCGTCGACCGTCTTCCGCTGATGCGACGGATTCTCCGGTACCGAAGGCAGGACCGCCACTCGAATTCGTGTCAGCGCAGCCAGCTCTGCATCCGAGACGCCGCGCAGGATGCCGCCCGCGAGCAGTTCGTCCGCGGCCGCCGGCGGGCACCCGCGATTCACCATCCCGGCGTGCGCACGCTCGTTCGCGGCGGCGTCGTCGCCGGTCGCGGGCCAGGCGAGAAGGAGGCGATCGACCAGCTCGGGAAATCTCAGCGCCAGCAGGACCGCGACGGTACATCCATTGGAGGCCCCAACGATTCTTACCGGTCCGGAACGTTTTGCCAGGTGTTCACCCAGCGCCGCGACCTCGATCTCCCACGCGGTGGCCCGCGGCGGCCGGTCCGGCGCCAGCACCTCTATACCTTCCGGCGCGAGCGCCGCGGACAGGCCGTCGGTGATTCCCGGCGTACCCCAGAACGCTTCGCTGTCCGTGGCGTCCCAGAGGCCGCCGTGGACGAGGAACACCGATGCGGTCATCCGTGGTGCGGGGGGACCTCGTTGAGAATGCGCTCGTCGTCGTCGCTGCCGAAGTCGCTGTCACCCCAGGTCCGCGGGTCGTCGTCGCGAGTCTGCTCCGGCAACAGCGGCTCGTCCTCTTCGTACGGGCTCGTCATGCCTCCAGGTTACCGAGTCACCGGAGCTCTCCGGGAGTGCTGCGCGCTGACCTGGAGGTAGGTGACCAGTGCGCGCACGTTACAGCTGTGCCACGGTTGGGGTTCGATCCCGCGGCGTGACCGGAAAGACGCGCCGCCGTGATGTTCCGGCACGCGCGGTGTGACCCCGTTCCACCATCATGGTGGACCTTGCCAACCCGGAAGGACCGAGTCGTGAGTGCACAACGGACACGGGGCCTGATCGGTGCGACGCTCGTCGTGGCTGTACTCGGAGTTGCCGCCGCCTGCGGCACCGAGGACGCCTCGTCCCCGCCCGCCGCCCAGCCCACCCAAACGGTGACCAGCACGCCGCCCACCCCGTCAGCCAGCCCGAGCGGTACGCCGAGCACGGACTGCCCCGAGACGATCACAGCTGTCCGCACTGCCACCGACAAGGCGGTGTGGGGCCAGGGCGCGGCCACCTCGAAGTTCAACCCCGTCAGCGTGACGATCTGCCAGTACGACGCACAGGCGACCGGGCAGAACTACGCGACGATCACCACCAAGCGCATGGGCAAGCAGGCGACCGACCTGTTCGCCCTGGTCAACGCGGCGAAACCCGTCGCGAAGGAGCCGAGCATGTGCACCAAGGAGCTCGGCCCCACCTACGTGCTGCGGTTCACCGACAACGACCGCGGCGTACTGTCCTTCACCGCTGAATCCTTCGGCTGCCACCGTCTGGTGGCGACCTCGCTGGAAGGTCAGGGCAAGCCCGGCACCCTGCCGGCGCCGCGCCAGGTGACCGCCGAGCTGACGAAGTCGCTCGGCCTGCGCTGACCCTGCGCCGGACGCGCACCCCGAAGCCGTCCGAAGTGGGGTCTACCCGCGCCTGCCTTGCGGGTCCCTTTCGAGGTCGACCCGCGAGGCAGGTTGCGGTGGCTGCCGCGTGTGCCGCACCCTCGCACTGAGGGAGGGGCGCATGCGAACGATCCGGCTGCTGTGCGCGCTCGCCCTCGCCTGCACCGCTTGCTCGGCTCCGGCAGCGGAGAACACACTCTGTACGGCGGGCTTCACCTGCACGACGCTGCACGTTCCGCTCGATCGGGAACGCCAGGACGGCCCGTCGCTCGACCTCGCCGTCATCGCCGCCGACAACGTCGACGCGCCCCGCGGCGTCCTCCTGCTGCTCACCGGCGGCCCGGGTCAGCCCGGCGTACCGCTCCTGTTCAACCTGCAGCGCAACGTGCACCCTGACGTGCTGCGCGAGTACCGACTCGTCATGTTCGACCAGCGCGGCACCGGGCCTGACGGCATCGATTGCCCTTCTCTGCAAGAGACTGTGGGCGGTTCGGACTTCCTGACCCCACCGGCCACGGCTGTGGACGAGTGCGCCCAGCAGATCGGCTCCGGGGTCGGGTACTACGGAACGCCTGACACCGTCGACGACATCGAGCAGCTGCGCCAGTACCTCAAGGTGGATCGGCTCACGATCGACGGGACGTCGTACGGCAGCTTCACGGCAGCGCAGTACGGGCTGAAGTACCCCGGCCACGTGCAGGCGCTCGTGCTGGACTCCGTCGTACCGCACAAGGGATTCGACCCGATGGGTGTGGATCTGATGGCCGCAAGCGCTGGCGTGCTCAAGGCCGCCTGCGGCCAGGATCCCGCGTGCAAGACGGATCCGGTTGCGGACCTGGCGTGGTTAGTGCAGCACGGCGTCAGCGGCACCGACCTGATGGAGACGTTGGCGGTCGCGAGCCTCAACTCGGTCAACCCGTCCCTCAAGGGAATCCCAGCCATCCTGCACTCCGCACGCAGCGGCGACGACACCGCTCTGAAGGAGATGTTCCAGCGGACCACCAGCAAGGGCCTGCCCTACGACACGCTGTCCGCGGGCCTGCACATGGCCACCCTCTGTTCGGACCTCCGCTTCCCGTGGTCCGGCAAGCCCGACCGCAAGACCGCCCTCGACGACGCGGTACGCCGTCTGGACCCGAAGCAGCTGTACCCGTACGACGTGGCGACGGCACGCGACCAACTGATGATCCAGGGCTGCCTCCGCTGGCCGGCTGACCGCGTGTCGACGTACCCGGCCGAGCAGGAGTTGACGCCGCGCACACTGATCCTGCACGGGAGCAACGACCTGTTCTGCCCGCTCGACTGGGCGAGGTGGGAGAAGGCGCACGCCCGGGACGCCGAGCTGGTCGTCGTACCGGGAAGCGGTCACAGCGTGCAGCGGGACCCACGCGGGAAGGCTGCGGTGCGGGAGTTCCTGCTGGGCTAGAGATCGAACTGTGTGCGAACGGTTGCAGCATGTGGGCGGCTCGATGCGTCTAATAGGTGTGAGGAGTTGTACGCCCAGCCAGGGAGTGGCGAGTGGAGTTCGAGGAGTACGTGTCCGCCCGTGGACAGGAACTGGTGCGGCTCGGGTTCACGGTCTCCGGCGACTACCAGCGTGCGGAGGACCTGGCGCAGATCGCGCTGATGCAGGCGTTCCGCTCCTGGCGGAAGGTGCGGAACGCGGACGATCCGCATCACTACGTCCGGCGGATCCTGGTGAACGAGTACCTGTCGATGACGCGCCGGCGATCGTTCACCGAGGCGCCGACGGCCGACCTCGAACCGCAGCGCACCGTGCCCGACCACGCCACGCACGTCGCCAACTCCGACGACTTGTGGCGCGCGCTGGCGACGCTGTCCGCCCGGGAACGGGTCGTTCTGGTCCTGCGCTACTACCAGGACCTGGACGACCAGACGATCGCCGACGTGCTCGGCATCAAACCGTCCTCCGTGCGGGCGACCGCGAGCCGTGCGCTCGCGTCGCTCCGGCGGCGGCCGGCCTATTCAGGGGCCGGCGATTCCAACCGTGTCGATGAGAGGTTGTCGTGAGCAACACCGATCTCGAGGATGACCTGCGAGGTACCTTCGAACGCGCCGCGGCCTCGGTGCCGCAGGCCGTGGATCTGACCGAGCGCGCCACCACGGGCGCCCGTCGCGCGCAGCGGCGTACCTGGATCGTCTCCGGCGCTGCCGCCGTCGCGGTGGCCGCGATCGCGGTCGCCGGGTTCGGGCTGGCCGGGTCGCGGAACCAGCCGACGCAACCGCCGGTCGCCACCGGGCAGGCACCGGCCTCGGCCTCGGCATCGGTGACGCCAGAGGTGGCCTCGGCCCAGACCGTGGCCGGCACCTGGCAGCCGGTGCAGATTTACGGCACCAAGTCGCTCAAGGCCGCCCGCCCGGACAACCCGGTGCTGGTGTTCAAGGCGGACGGGACGTGGACGGGCTCGGACGGTTGCAACGGGTTGCAGGGGACGTACAGCATCGGTCAGCGTGGTGCGTTCAGCGCGACTTCCGGTCCGCAGCACCTGGTCGGCTGCGAGAACGTGCCGCACACCGGCGTACTGCACGCCGCCAAGCGGATCACGATCAGCGACGACACGCTGCAGTTCTTCGGCGCCGACGGGCGTCAACTTGCGAGTTACGCTCGCGCACGGTAGTCAATTCTGTTCGCGGACGGTGACCAGGTCTTGACGGAACGGAGTTCTTGAACGGACCATCTAGTGGTTTGGTCCACCGATCTGGGGAGCTTTGTGCGACTCTCTGTAACCGTCCCGCTGGTCACACTCGGCTCCATCTCACTCTTCGCAGTCGCTCTCACTGCCCCCTCCTCGGGTGCGGTGACGGGCGCCGCGGCATGCTCCCACGCACAGCCGAGTGTGAGCTCGACCGAGGCGACGCGGCTGTCGCAGCCGACGTCCGCATCCGATGCGCGACCGCTCGGTGAGTCGCTCGGTGACGGCATCTCGACCGCGGTCCGCTCCCTCGAACCGCTCGACGCGACCGGCCGCCCGACGTCCGGTCTGCCGTACGGGCTGAGCCAGGGCGTCATCGGCGTGGTCGGCTCGGCCGCGACCGGTTACAAGGTGGTCGTGGACTCGGCGAAGCTGGACGCGAAGAAGTACGAGTCCGCGATGAGCCGCAACCTGCCTGCGGCCGGCAAGCCGTTGGTGAAGGTGGAACGCAGCTGTCGCTCGGCCCAGTCGATCGCCGACGCCTGGAACGCGGTCGGCGACCGCTCGTGGTCCTCCGACGCCTCACGTACGACGTACGCTGCCGACCTCGACCCGGTGAGTGAGAACGTCGTCGTCGAGTACGACCAGGCGACGACCTCCCCCGCTTCGTTGGCCGGGCTCCGCGACCTGTCCGGCGTACAGCTCGTCGCCGGCTCGCTCGCACGCACGTCCCGGCTGAGCGACACCCCCAAGGGCGGCCACTGGGGCGGCGCCCGGATCACGTCCGCGCTCAAGAACTGCACTGCCGGCTTCTCCGTCGTACGGCGCTCCAACGGCCAGCGCGGCTCGGTCACCGCAGGTCATTGCGGCGGCCCCGGCACGGTCTGGAAGTCGGGCACCAACTACTACGGCACCACGACGGTCCGCACGAACTACCCGGACTACGACCAGTCCCTGGTCACCGGCAGCGCGTACGGCGCCAAGATCTGGACCGACGGCCCCGGCGACACCGCCAACACGCGCACTGTCACCGGCGGCGGCGACCCCGGCGTCGGCACGGTGATCTGTCAGTCCGGCAGCTTCAGTACGTCGCTCTGCAGTCTCACGGTCCGCTCGACGTCGGCGAAGTACTGCGACACCGACGGCTGCACGACGTACGTCATTCGCGCCACTCGCGGCGGCCTGGTCGCGATCGTCGGCGGCGACTCCGGAGGCCCCGTCTACTCCCGCCGCGGCACCAGCTCCGCCACCATCCGCGGCATCGCCTTCGCCGGCGCCGGCTGCGCCGCCTCCCGCTGCACCACCCTCTACGCCGAGCGCTACAACTCCATCACCGGCCACCTCGGCGTCACCGCCCTGACCGGCTGACCCACCCCCCAACTCCGCTAAGCTGTCCCCGCGTGCGCCCCCGTAGCTCAGGGGATAGAGCGTCGGTTTCCTAAACCGTGCGTCGCAGGTTCGAATCCTGCCGGGGGCACCCAGATGCTGTCGTCGGAGCCTCGGGCGACAGTCCGCGGCTGCGCTGCGGCGACCCCGGTGGAGACGTAGGCTGGAATGCATGTCTGCGTCGCCGTACCCTGATCTGCCGTCCGTTGCCGACGTTGCTGCTGACATCGCCGGTGTGGTCGGGCGATTCACGCACGGTGAGACCCATGCGTTCGCTTTCGGCGACGCCCGCGTGCCCGAGGCGGTGATCGCGAGCTACGACCAGTACGACGAGCTTGGCGGCGAAGAGGCCCTCGGCAAGTACCGGACCGTGGTCGCTCCCGAGGTACTCGGCCGGCAACTGCCGGAGATGGTCGAGGCGATCCGCCGCGGAACCTTCGGCCCACCGGTACTCGTGGGCACAGAGACCGAACCCCTGCTGGTGGTGATGTCGACCCAGCAGTACCGCACGCTGCGCGGTGACGACGAGCCGCCGCCAGGCGTGATCGACGACCCGACCGTCCGGACCTACGACTCGTCGCCGACTCCGGGCAGCACCCCGTTCAGCGTGGACGAGTGGGCCAAGGACGACCCGTTCACCCAGCAGATGCTGGAAGAGATCCGGCAGGAACGCGGGACGGGCGATGGCTGAGAACCCGCCAGAACGGCCGTTCCAGGTCCTGCTCAGCGATGGCGCCGTTCAGGACCTCAACCGGATGCGCGACGCGGCTGCAGCGGAAGCCAAGCAGCATCCCAACGACAAGTCGCCGGCGAACAACGCGAACCGCACGGTCTACAAGGGCGTCCTCCGGGAGCTGCAGGATCTCGAGAGCGGATCGTCGAAGGGGCACCATGTGCTCGGCGCGCACAAAGGTCTCGGTGACGGCCGGGACATCGTCGTGTCCAAGATCGGCGACGGCACCGGGAAACCCAACCATCGCATGACGTTCCGCGAGATTCCCGGACGGAACGCCGGCGGGAAGGATGCACGCGACGTCATCGCGATCGGTCCTCGTCACGCCAGTGAGAACAACGCCTACCAGCAGACGGCGATGCGGCTCGGACGATCGGCCGACCAGAGCCTCCCGCAACTCGACCGGTTCGGTGCGGCGCAGGTCGGCAGTGGCGGCAAGGCGCATCAGCGCAACCCCGTCCTGGATGCGAACCGCGCCATCGCGCACGCCTTCGACGGCCAGACGCCCTTGTCCGGTTCGCGGCCGCTCAGCGAGACCGCGTTCGGGAGCCGTGGATCTTCGAGCGGTTCCAAACAGGCCGGCAAGCAGGCTGGCAAGCAGGGCAACCCACAGCGCGGCGAGTAGCGCCTGCTGGGGGAGAATCGGCGTGTGAAGAAGCCAGACGCTGAGCCTGTTGTCGCGCGGAACCGCAAGGCCGCTCACGACTATCACCTGGGCGAGGCCTGGGAGGCGGGAATCGTGCTGCAGGGGCCTGAGGTGAAGGCGCTTCGGGCCGGGCGGGCGTCCCTGTCGGGCGGCTTCGCCATGGTGGAGAACCGGGAGATCTGGTTGCACGGGGTGCACATTCCGCAGTACTCGCAGGCTCGCTGGTTCGAGGGCGGCTCGCGCCGCAAGCGGAAGTTGCTGCTGCATCGGGCGCAGATCGACAAGATTGAGCGCAAGGTGAACGAGGGTGGGCTGACGATCGTCCCAGTGAGCCTCTACTTCAAGGACGGTCGGGCGAAAGTGGAGATCGTCCTGGCTCGCGGTAAGAAGACGTGGGACAAGCGGCAGACGCTCGCCGAGCGCGAGGCGACGCGGGAGGTCGAGCGCGCGGTCAGCCGCCGGCTGAAGGGCCGCCGGGACTAGCGCAGCCGAACAGCCAACCACCGGTCAGTAAATATCTGCGTCCGTTGGCTTCGCTCGTAATTCTCCAACGGCCCGACGGGACCTTTGGCTCTGTGCCACCCTCGGCGGGTAGGGCACAGTCAGGCCATGAGCGCCGTGTCCGCAGCGACGGCAGTCGAACACCAACCTGCCCGCGGCCGCCGGACCGCTGAGGTGTCGAGTACGGCAGTCACTTTCACAGCCACACCTGGGACACAACCCAAGCGACAACGAACCTTTGGAGGTGGCAACGATGGCGACGACCAAGCACGCACGCCTCGTCGGGACCGCGAGTGGCAAGGTTCCGAGGCAGGTGTGATGCTCATCGACACCCAGATGCCCGACTGGGAACAGCGTCTGACGAGGGCGGAGCCGATAGACGCGGCCGTGGACCGGACCTATCGCGCCATTCGGGAAGTGGATCTCCTTCGGTCATCGTTGGCGACCGGCGCGGAGCCGGCCTTGCCCGCTGAGTTCGTTCGATGGACACATGGCGCTCCGTCCCGCCCGCGCTTCGAGACGTCCGGCTTCGAGGGCCTGCCGGCCAAGGGGTTCCAGGTAGTCGCGGACAACGGGTCGACCGAACTGGTTCTCGGCTTCATCGGCCGGTGGTGGCAGGACAATTACGGCCGAGCGAACTGGAACCCTGCGGACTTGCCGACGTTCGACCAGCCCGGCTTCGGGGTCGGAGCGTGGAGCCTGACCGTCCTCGGGTACGGCGATCGAGGGTGCGCCTTGGTCACGGAGGTGCGACTGCGCTGTACCGACCCGGCAGCCCGGCAAGCCCTGGGCAACTACTTCGCGCTCACGTCGCCGTTGATCACGGCCATGGGGCGGCCGATGCTCCGGCTGATCCGTCAGGCAGCCGAGCGCTCTACCGGATCCCGCGATGGTCCTCGTCACCTGGACGGCCGACCCGCTAGGCTCGGGGAGTGTCGCCCCGCCGTCGGAACAGACCATGACCGAACCTGACCCGCGCGCACCCGGCGCCGAGCAGGTCGATCGGTTCGACATCGTCGGCATCGCGTCCTCCGCGGGTGGCATTCGGGCGCTCACCGTGGTGCTCGGCGGGCTCGCCGCCGACTTTCCGGTGCCGGTCCTGGTCGTCCAGCATCTGGACCCGCGGCACGAGACCGTGCTCGCCGAGGTCCTCGGGCGCCGGTCGGCCCTGCCGGTGAGCCTCGCCAAGGATGAGGAGTACGCCGAAGCCGGCACTGTCTACCTGGCACCGCCGAACCGGCATCTGCTGGTCGGCGCCAGTGGTGAGCTGAGCCTCTCGAGCAGCGAACTGGTGCACTTCGTGCGACCGTCGGCCGATCTTCTTTTCGAGTCCATGGCCGGCGCGTTCGGGGCGCGCGCGATCGCCTGTGTACTGACCGGGACGGGCAGCGACGGAGCGACGGGGGTGAGTGTGGTCAAGTCCCGGGGTGGCACGGTGATCGCCGAGGATCCGGAGTCGGCGGAGTTCAAAGGGATGCCTGAAGCCGCGGTCGGCACCGGATCGGTCGACTTCGTGCTGCCCCTGAACGAGATCGCGGCCGTCATCAGGGACCTGGTCGGATCGAGGAGCACGTGATGCCGGGCGCTGCCAACGACGTCGTGGACCCCGATCTGGAAGGGCTGCTCACCTTCATCCGTGACTCGCGAGGTTTCGACTTCACGGGCTACAAGCGCTCGACCCTGGGCCGCCGGGTGCGCAAACGGATGAACGACGTGGGGATCTCGGAGTACGTCGACTACCGGGACCTGCTGGAGACGAGCGCTGACGAGTTCGGGTTCCTCTTCAACACCATCCTGATCAACGTGACCAGTTTCTTCCGCGACGCCGAAAGCTGGGCCTACCTGCAGCAGGAGATCGTTCCTGAGTTGCTGAACGGCGTCGACTCCGACGCGGACATCCGGGTCTGGAGCGCCGGTTGCTCCACCGGCGAGGAAGCCTACTCACTGGCCATCATCTTCGCCCAGGCACTGGGAATCGAGGAGTGCGCCCGGCGCGTCAAGATCTACGGGACCGACGTGGACGACGAGGCTCTGCGCGAGGCGCGCACCGGGGCGTACACGGCGAAGGCGCTCGCGGCGTTGCCCGAAGAGATCCGCAAGCTGTACTTCGAGCCGAGCGGCGACCGTTTCGCCTTCCGGTCCGATCTGCGACGACGGGTGATCTTCGGTCGCCATGACATCACCCGGGACGCCCCGATCTCCAGGCTGCACCTGCTCGTGTGCCGCAACACGTTGATGTACTTCAACGTCGAGGCGCAGTCGCAGATCATTGACCGGTTCCACTTCGCGCTGCGCGAAGGCGGGCATCTGTTCCTCGGCAAGGCGGAGATGCTGCTGTCGGACAGTGAGCGGTTCGACATCGTCAGCATGCGCCAGCGGATCTTCCGTAGGCACCCGGGCGACGTCGGGCTGCCGCATCAGCCGCTCCCGCCGAAGCTGGTCCCCGCAGGCGGGATGGAAGTGCGGGACGCCGCCCGCAAACGGCAGCTGCGCGATCTGGTGGTGGAGACCGCACCGAACGCCATGATCGCAGTCGACCTGGACGGGATCGTCATGCAGCTGAACAGCCAGGCCAGGGCCCAGTTCGGACTCACCTCCCACGATGTCGGCCGCCCGTTCCGGGACCTCGAGGTCTCGTACCGCCCCACCGAGCTTCGTTCGCTCATCGAGCAGGCCCATTCCGAGCGCCGGGCAGTCCGTGTCAACGCCGTAGAACGCCGGCTGTCTGCCGAGGATGTGCAGTACCTCGACATCATCGTCCAGCCGCTGACCGCCGCCGACGGCGTCGTCGTCGGATCCTCGGTGGTGTTCGTCGACATCACCGCGCTCACCCGGCTGCAGCTCGAGGTGAAGCGCAACCGGGAGGATCTGGAGACCGCCTACGAGGAACTCCAGTCCACCAACGAAGAACTCGAAACCACCAACGAAGAACTCCAGTCCAGCATCGAGGAGCTGGAGACGACCAACGAAGAACTCCAGTCCACCAACGAAGAACTCGAAACCACCAACGAAGAACTCCAGTCCACCAACGAAGAACTCGAAACGATGAACGAGGAGATCCGCATCCGTAGCACCGAGCTGGACGAGGCTCGCACCTTCCTCGAGGGTGTGCTGGCCAGCGTCGCGGCCGGAGTGGTGGTGCTCGACAAGGATCTCCGGGTGCGTAGCTGGAACCGCGGCGCGGAGGAGCTGTGGGGACTGCGCGGCGACGAGGTGCAGCGGCAGATGTTCTTCCAGCTAGACTTCGGGCTTCCGACCGCAATGCTCGTCGAGGTCGTGCAGCGCTGTGTGGACTCCGGTTCCCGGACCGGGCCGATCGACCTGGCCGCGGTGAACCGCAAGGGGCGAACAATCAAGTGCTCGGTGACCTGCTCGCCGATGAACAGCCGAGGCGAAGGCGTGGTTCTCCTGATGGAAGACATCCAGGAGAGCACGGACGAAGCGTAGGATTGCCGAGTGGAGAGTGGCCTGTCCGCCTGGATCCGGCCCGCGCGGGAGCGGGCAGACGCCGAGCGCGCCCGAGCAGCTCGGGCCGCGGCGATCGCACGCCGCCATGAGGAGCGCATGGCGACCGCCTCCGAAACGACCCGGGCCGTCCACGAACGCATGGCGCGTATCCACCACGCCCTCGAAGAGCGCCACTTGACCGCCGCGAGATTGCACGACACTCATGTCCGTCGGCTCACGCAGTGGTTCGTCACCGAGGACGCGGCGGCCGATCGCCGGCCGCGGCTCATCTCGGCCATCGCGGAACTGCTCGGCGCCCGAAGCGTGGGGATCACGCTGCTGAACTCCCAGCGAATCACCGCATCGGCCATCGCATCCGACGCCGTGGCGGCGGCTGCCCAAGATCTTGAAGTCACCCTGGGAGAAGGGCCGGTGCATGACGCCACCGCCTCCAGCAGCCTGGTTGTCGTGCCGAAGGAGTTGCTGCCAAGACGCTGGCGGCACTACTCGCCCGCGATCTCAGAGCTCGGCGTGCATTCGCTGGCCGTCGCGCCGCTAGGAGTCCGCGGGAGCTGTGTTGGCGCACTCGCCGTGTTCGATCCAGCGAGTCCCGAGCCGGCTCGGCGGCTGACGAAGTACCTTCAGGAAATCGCCGACGCGTTGACCCACACCATGTTGCTGACCAGGACGACCATCGCCCAGCTCGCCGAGGAGAGTCCGCCGGATGGCATGGAGACGCTGCTGGAAGCGCCCGATTTCAGTGCGGTCGTCCATCAGGCTACCGGGATGGTCGCCGCGCAGGTCGGCTGCAATGTCGCCGACGCGCTCGCCCTCATCAAGGCTCGGGCATTCGTGGACAACGAACAGGTGAGCACAGTAGCGCGCCAACTCGTCGATCGGCGCCTCCGACTGGAAACACCCTGAGGGAGAGATGCGATGGGCGACACTGAACATCCGAGGCGCGACACACAGCCCGACCTCGTCGCGAAGTTCGTGACCGACGCAGACCCGATCGGCGCTCTCGCCTGGCTGGTGGATCGCTGCGCGGAGATGCCCGGCGTGAGCACGTCCGCTCTGCTGCTGGCCGACAGCCGTGGCACGCTCGACGTCGTCGCGGCATCGTCGGGGTTGGCGCGTGAGCTGCAGGAGTTCGGGACGCGGCATGGCGAAGGGCCGGCTCAGGACAGCTACGACAACGGCTCACGCATCGACTGTGCTGACCTGGTTGAGGCCGATGCCAGGTGGCCTCGCTACGCGCCGATCGCTCGCCGGCGCGGCGTGCTTGCGGAGCACGCGTTTCCCTTGCCCTTGCCTGGACGGACGATCGGAGCGATGACGCTCTCCTTGAGCGCAGCCGGCGGTCTGCCCGATGAATCGCTCAACACCGTGCAGGCGCTGGCGAACACGGCGGCACTCGGCGTCGAGAGCCACCGGGCAACACAGAACGAGGTCCTGGTCGATCAGCTGCAGACCGCGCTCGACAGCCGAGTGCTCATCGAGCAAGCGAAGGGCCTGCTCGCCGAGCGGCTGAACATCGCGCCCTCCGATGCCTTCCAGGTGCTGCGCCAGCACGCCCGCTACCACCGGCTCCGCCTCATCGACGTCGTGACCGCCGTCCTGGACGGTACTCTGATGCTGACCACGGAACCGTCCCGCTGAGTCGCCGGTGACGGCCGCCGGCTGAAGGGCCGTTCGGGCTAGCCCTTCAGGTAGCTGTCGACCTCGGGCAGTACGTCGGACAGCGGGCGGTGCATGTCCAGCAGGAGGTAGTTGTCCGCGGGACGCTCGACGCGGTCCAACCACGAGCGGAACAGCGTCTCCCCGTCATCCGGCTGGTCGCCGAGGTCCACCGGCGGAATGCTGACGCCACGACGCTGGCTTCGCAGCTGCGGCCGCCGGGCGAGTCGCTCGTCGACGACCTTCAGATCATGGACCTGGCACTCGATGTACCTGTAGGTCGCATCGTGCGACCGGGCGGTTTCCATGCCTTTGTCGCGGATCCGCGGCCAGAAACACGGGCTGTCGACGACCACGGAACGCCCCTGGCCGAGCACGCTGCGAGTCATTGCGAACAGGACCTCGTACGCCGCCTTGGAACGACCGGCGACGTCGACGCCCCCATCGAGAACGGCGGTCAGAATCACGTCGTAGTCGATGGCAACCGCGCCGTACGTGTCGACGACATGGGCCGCGACGGTCGACTTCCCCGACCCTGGAACGCCCGACATCTGAAGCAGGAACATCGTTTCCAAGCCTCCACCCATTGCTGGTGCGGATAGACTGGCAGCATTCCGGAGCGATGACATACCAGGCGGCGTGTCGGGAACCCGCGGGCCCTATGAGGCGATGCCGATGTCTAGGCCAACTTCCCTCCTTGCCGATGTCGGTCGCCGCTCAGCCATGAACGACGATCTGTCGCACCTGTTCGCGGAGGTCGTGTCCGCCCGCGCCGCCGAGCGGCTTGCCCGCGGTCCGCGGCGTCAGGGCGACAACACCCGCAGTGACGCCAGCCGCCTGGCAACGTCGCTGCGTGCCTACGCGAGGGCCCTGGAGAAGTACCGGCTGCCCGTACCGCCCGTGATCCGCGACGAGCTTCGTCTGCGCAGCGGGCTGCCGTCCTGAACGACCCGACGCCCCCGGGATACTGAGGGCTTCGTCGAGTCAAAGGGGTAAGGCGTGCAGGTTGTCGTCGGGGCTGGGGCCGTGGGGAGCGTGGTCGCCCGGCTGTTGGTGGCACGGGGTGAGCAGGTCCGCGTGATCACGAGGTCCGGAAGCGGGCCGGACGGGGCGGAGCGGATTGCCGCGGACGCCAAGACCGGGTTGACGGACTACGTCGCGGGCGCGACGGCGATCTACTCGTGCGCAGGCCCGGCGTACAACAAGTGGGCGACGGAGTGGCCGCGGCTCGGTACGGCGTTGGTCGCGGCAGCCGAGTCGTCCGGGGCGGTGCTGGTGAGCACCGGCAATCTGTACGGGTACGGCGCGGTGGACGCGCCGATGAGCGAAGACCTTCCGTTACTGCCGAACACGGTGAAGGGGCAGGTGCGGGCGAAGGTCTGGGCCGCTGCCCTGGCCGCGCATCAGGCGGGGCGGATCCGGACCGCTGAGGTGCGCGGGTCCGACTACCTGGGCGCGGGCGCGGTGTCGCCGTTCAGTGTGACGGTGTTGTCCAAGGTGATCGCCGGGAAGCGCGGAATGATGCCGGGCGATCTCGACGCACCGCACAGCTGGACGTACGTCGGTGACGTCGCGCGACTACTGATCGCGGTCGCCGACGACGAGAGCGCGTGGGGACGGGCCTGGCACGTTCCGACGCCGGAGCCCCTGTCGGTACGCCAACTGGCGACCCGCGCCGCCGAGCTGGCGGGTGCGCCGTCGGCGAAGGTTGCGTCGATGCCTACCTTGGTACTGCGGCTTGCGGGACTCGTCGACCCGGTCGCGCGGGAGATGGTGGAGATGCTGTACCAGTGGCAGCGGCCGTTCGTCGTCGACTCGACCGCCGCGACTGTTGCCTTTGGCATCAAGCCCACACCGGTCGCCGACGCGCTCCGGGAAATGATCGGAAAGGGCAGGAATGAGCTCTAGGAGACCGCGCCGGTGGTTGCGCCGCCTCGTCGTGACACTGGTGGTGCTGGCGGTCCTGGCGATCGCCGTCGACCGCGTCGCCGCGTACGTGGCCGAGAACCAGCTCGCGTCGATGGCCGAGAAGGAGGCCAAGCAGTACGACGTGCGCTCGGCCGGCACCTCGGTGAAGATCGGAGGCTTCGGGTTCCTGCCGCAGCTGGTCAACGAGGACTTCTCGAAGGTCACGCTGACGATGGAGAAGCCGACGTTCTCCGGCGTACCGGGTGAGGACCTGAAGGTCGAGCTGCAGAACGTGCACGTGCCGCGGTCGCTGCTGACGCAGCAGTCCGGTGCGGTGACCGTCGACGCGACCGATCTGCGGCTGCAGTTGTCGGCGCGGGAGCTGGCTCGGCTCGCGGTGCGGAGTACCGGGCTCGAGGGGCTGTCGATGTCGGTCGTCAACGGTCAACTGCAGGCGAAGGCGAGCGTGCGAGGCATCAGCATCGACGTACCGATCACGCCGCAGGTCAAGGACGGGCGAGTCGCGCTGACGCTGGGGCAGTTGTCCGATTCGATCCCGTCGTCCGTGCAGAGCGCGATCCGCAGCCAGCTCGCCAGCGGCATCACGCTCCCCGAACTGCCGTTCGGCGCCCAGCTCACCGGGATCAGCATCGTGGACAACTCCGTCGTCCTGACCGCCGTGGTGAAGGACCTGAAGTTCAACGCCTGAGTCTCTTGGGTTGCGATCGTTCGCGATATATCGTCGAACTATCGCAATCACTTTCGTGAGGGACGGGTGGTCCAGATGACCGGATCGGCGTACGCCGCGGGATGGCCTTGGGCGCAGTTCGCGCGGCACTGTTCAACCTTCGACGACATCAAGGACGAGTTGCGCGCGGCGATGAGCGGCCACCGCGGGCACCAGGGGCACAGTCACCAGCAGCACTTCGGGCCGCCGTGGGCGATGTTCGGCGGCGGGCAGATGTTCGGTCCGCCGTGGGGACCGCCGCCACGCTGGCGGGGCCCGAAGGCGCGGCGCGGCGACGTCCGGGCGGCAATTCTCGCCGTCCTCGCCGAGCAGCCGATGAACGGCTACGGCATCATCCAGGAGATCGCCGAGCGCAGCGGCGGCATGTGGAAGCCGAGCCCGGGCTCGATCTACCCGACGCTGCAGCAGCTCGAGGACGAGGGCCTGGTGACGGCGGACGCGGAGGTCGGGCGGCGGACGTTCCGGCTGACCGACGAGGGCCGTGCGTACGTCGCCGAGCACCAGGACGAGGTGTCCGCGCCGTGGGCCGCGATGAGCGCGCCGGCGGGTAACGACGACGAGAACGGGTTCAAGCCACTCTTCGGGCAGGTCGCGACGGCGATGTGGCAGATCCTCGCGAGCGGTACGCCGGAGCAGCAGGCGAAGGCGCGCGACGCGGTCGCCGACCTGCGCCGGAAGCTGTACGGCATCCTCGCCGAGGAAGACGACGGCACGGACCAGCAGGACCGTTCATGAGCTCCGCCGACCGGGACCGCCGACGCCGAGGCGGTCCCGGCAGGCGGCAGGGTTGGAACGGCCCGGGCTGGAGTGGTCCGGGCTGGTACGACGAGTCCGCCGGGGACTGGCGCGGCTGGGGCCAGCCACAAGAGGCGCCGCGGGTCGACGTACCTCGGAAGCGGGTGCGGATCGGTGACGCCGAGAGGGATCAGGCCGTTTCGTTGCTGAGCGACCACTTCGTCGCCGGGCGGTTGACGCAGGCCGAGTTCGAGGAGCGGAGCGAGGTGGTGACGCGGGCACGGTACTCGGACGATCTCGAGCCGTTGTTCGACGACCTGCCGAGCTCGACGGAACTGCAGGTCGTGCCAGGCCCGGCCAACCTCCGTCGCCGCACCGGTCCGCCGCCGCCGTTCCTGATGCTGGCGCCGTTCCTGATGATCGGTCTGGTGATCACCTCGGTCGCACTCACTGCCCCGTGGCTGCTCTGGGGCATGTTCTGGATCGTCATGATCAGCGGCATGTCCCGCCGCCGTTGGCACCACCACCGCTGAACTACCGCCGCTGCCGCGCCCGGGGGATCTCCTCGGCGAACTCGACGACGAACCCGTCGGGGTCGGCGACGTGGACCGTCCGGTGTCCCCACGGACGGTCCGCCGGCCCACTCAGCACCGGTACGCCGGCCGCCCGCAGCCGCTCGGCGTACGCATCCACGTCCGCCACCATCACCACCACTTCCCCACCCGCGCCCGGCGTCGCCGCCCGCCCGGTCAACCACTCCGCCCGGCGCCGCTCGTACAACGCGAACCGCACCCCACCCGCGTCGAACTCCGCATACCCCGCATCCGTGAACTTGTACGCAAACCCCACCACATCCCGGTAGAACCCCACCGAGACCCCCAGATCCCCGACGTACAAAATGACGTACCCGATCTCCATGAGCGGGACGCTACGCCATTGCCGCCACTGTCTGTTGCATATATGCTACGGCCTATGGAAGCGGGTGAACTGGTGAGACGGGCGCGCGAGGATGCCGGGCTCTCGCGCAGCGCTCTTGCTGCCAGAGCGGGGGTTCCGACCTCCACGGTCTCGCGCATCGAGGCTGGGTCGACCGACCCGACGATCACGATGCTTTCGCGACTGATCGCGGCTGCAGGTCGTCAGCTGTCCATCACGATGGACGGAGCCGCGCACTCACGGGGACTGTCGATCGACAGCCTCACCGAGGCCTATTCGCCTGATCACACAGTCCGAAAGGTCAACTGGGCGCGACTGAGAGGGTTCCTCGACCACCTGCTTGCCCATCCTGAGCTGACTGCCGCGGCCATCGAGTCTCCCCCGGTCCGGACCGGCGACGCCGCCTTCGACGCGCTCCTTGCCGGCATCGCGGAGAAGCTCGCGGACGACGCCGGGATCCCGCGCCCTCGATGGACCAGGTCGGTGCCGCCCGCACCCATTCCCTGGGAAGCTCCCGGCACGCCGGCGCGTGTCCAGCGAGCACGCACGCAAGCACCTGCTCAACTAGCAGCCCGAAACATCTGGCTGGCCGCCCACGACCTCTGGCGCAACGCGGCGTGAGTCACACCGACCCCGAGCTGGGACCGACCGTCCTCGGCAAGCTCGAGATCCTCAGTTACCTGGGTGAGGTCGCCGACGAGCTCGCCGTCCGGCATCTGGCCTGCCGTGTGGTAGTAGTCGGCGGCTCGTACCTCGCCTTGCACGATCTCCGGGAATCGACCGCGGACGTCGACTCGGTGAGCAAGTTGACCGATGAGGTTCGAGCGGTCGTGCGTGAGGTCGGAGACCGGCACGGTCTACGGGCCGACTGGCTCAACGACTCGGCCATGACCTTCACGCCAGCTGGTCTGAAGTTCGACGAGTGCGAACTGCTCTTCGAACACCGAAACCTCACAGTCCTCGGGCCGTCGCCCGACCAAGTGTTCTTGATGAAGCTCCTCGCCAGCCGTGCACCTGACCACGACGACATGACAGTGCTGTGGCCGAGGTGCGGGTTCACCGATGCACAGGCCGCTGTGGACGCGTACTACTTGGCCTATCCGTTCGAGGAGCACGATCCGCACCTCGTCGACTACGTGCAGCAGATCGCTGACCAGTCCACGCAGCTGTAACTGTCGGTGGCGGCGCGTACGGTCGCGGGTGTGTATGACGGTGTGTTGATTCTTGAGAGTTTGAAGGTTGGGACCGTGTTGGACGGGGTCCCGCTGGTGGTGACGAAGGTGAGTCGGGTGGCGGTTGGGGGTACGTCGGCGGATCAGCCGTCCGTGTGGTCGTTGCTGGAGTTCACCGTCGAGCGTGGTGAGGAGTTGGCCGACGTACTGGCGGGGGTTCTCGACGGGCCTGGGTGGTACGCCGACTTTCATGACGAGCACGAGATCTTCGTGATCTTTCCGGGGCGCGTGTTCCGGTATCGGCGGGGCGACGACGCCGCGCGCGAAGAGGCGAAGGAGTTCGGGCGCGGTCTGGCGATCCCGGAGGCGCAACTGGACTGGACGCGGTGATTGGATGAGCACATGGTGACCGTTCTCCGCTACGCGGCCTTCACGTCCGATCCCGCCGGGGGCAATCCGGCCGGTGTGGTGCTCGACTCCAGCGATGTCGACGACGCCGCGATGCAGGCGATCGCGGCCGAGGTCGGGTACTCCGAGACCGCCTTCACCAACGGACCGGACGCGAGCGGCGTGCGCCCGGTGCGGTACTTCTCCCCCAAGGCCGAGGTCCCGTTCTGCGGGCACGCCACCGTCGCGACCGCCGTTGCTCTGGCGGAGCGCAACGGCCCGGGCGAGATCGTCTTCGGAACGCAGGCCGGCCTCGTCCCGGTATCGGTCGACGACACCCTGCGCGCGACCCTCACCAGCGTCGAGCCGTCCGTAGAAGACGCCGGCGACCTGAGCGACGTACTCGACATCCTCGGCTGGTCACCTGACGACCTCAACCCCGCCTTACCGGCGAGGATCGCGTACGCCGGGGCGCGGCATCTCGTCCTGAGTACGGCGACCCGGCAACGACTCGCCGCGCTCGACTACGACTTCGACCGCCTGCTCGCGTACATGCTCGAGCGCGACCTCACCACACTGCAGCTCGTCTGGCAGGAATCGCCGACCGTCTTCCACGTCCGCGACCCGTTCCCGGTCGGCGGTGTCGTTGAGGACCCGGCAACGGGTGCCGCAGCGGCTGCGTTCGGCGCCTATCTCCGGGAGATCGGCGAAGCGCAACCCACGATCACGCTGCATCAGGGCGACGACCTGGGACGGCCCAGCCTCATCACGGTGGAGCTCCGCCCGGACGACAACCGCGTGCGGGTCAGCGGCAACGCCGTACCGATCACGGCACCCGCGTAAGCCACTCCTCGGTGCCGAACTTCGCCGCAACCCGTTCCTCGGCCAGCGCGACGGTCTCCGGCGAGATCGTGCCGTCCGACAGCCCGTAGCGGTTCCGGAACGTACCTGCCATCCGCGAGATCACGTCCGCGCGGTCGAGACCGGTCTGGCTGCGCAACGGGTCGACGCGCTTGTTCGCGCTCTTCGTGCCCTTGTCGGACAGCTTCTCCCGGCCGATCCGCAGTACCTCGACCATCTTGTCGGCGTCCATGTCGTAGGCCATCGTCACGTGGTGGAGTACGGCGCCGCCGGCGAACCGCTTCTGCGCGGCGCCCGCGATCTTGCCGGCCGGCGAGGTGATGTCGTTGATCGGCTGGTACGTCGCCGCGATGCCGAGATCGTTGAGCGCACCAATGACCCAGTCGTCGAGGAACGCGTACGACTCGATGAACGACAGGCCGGAGACGAGCGATTCCGGGACGTACAGCGAGTACGTGATCGTGTTGCCCGGCTCGACGAACATCGCGCCGCCGCCGCTGATCCGCCGTACGACGGTGACGTCGTGACGGGCCGCGCCGTCCAGGTCGACCTCGTTCCGCAGCGACTGGAAGCTGCCGATGATGACCGCGTTCGACGCCCACTCCCAGACCCGCAGCGTCGGCGGGCGCTCCCCGGATCCGACCTGCTCGGTCAGGACCTCGTCGAGCGCCATCTGCAGCGCCGGCTCCCGCGGTACGTCGTGCACGAACTCCCACTCGTGGTCACGCCAACCGGTCGCGCCGGTCAACGCACGCCGTACGGCGACCGCCACGGCCTCGGGCGAGAACCCGAGCATCTCGACGCCGTCGCCGAGCGCACCTCGCACCCGCGCGGCGATCTGAGCCGCGGAAGCGGCCACCTGCAGACCTGCCAAGGCCCCGTTGATCCGCTCCAGTGCGTCGTCCGGCTCGAGGAAGAAGTCACCCGAGATCTGGGCGTTCCGGACGTGCTCGTCGACGACATCGAGGTCGGCCACGACGAGCTTTCCGCCCGGGACCTTGTACTCACCATGCATATTCACCATCAACTTGCTCTGGTCAACGGATGTTCCCGGACGCATACTCCCGGCCATGGGGGCAATGAGTATGAACAAGGCGATCCACGCGGCCGTTCGGCGGGACCTGGGTCGATTCCTGGAAGCACTGGAGCGGTTCCCGGACGGGGACCGCACGCGCGCGGCGCAACTGGCCGCGGCCTGGCAGAACTTCGACAGCCAGCTCACCCGCCACCACGAGGGTGAGCACGAGATCGCGTGGCCGGCGCTGCAGAAGCTCGGCGTGAGCGCGGAACTGCTGGCACAGCTGGATTCCGAGCACGACACGATGGCAAGCGCACTCGCTGCATCGCGGACCGCGCTGGGCGCGCTGCGGAAGTCCGCGAGCGCGGACGACGCGGCGACCGCACGCGCTGCGATCCAGGAGCTGCAACGGGTCACCGTCGATCACCTCGAACACGAGGAGGCCGAGATCGAACCCGTCTACCAGGCCAACGTCGGCACGCCCGAACTGAAGGCGATGGGCCGCGAGTTCGCCAAGGTCGGCCCGGCGGAGGGCGGCACATTCTTCGCCTGGGCCCTCGACGGCGCCACGCCCGCGGAGTCCGCGGCCATCACCAGCACCGTGCCCAAACCCGTCATCACCGTGATCCTCGGGATTTTCGGCCGCTCGTACCGAAAGTCGGTCGCGCCCGCCTGGCGGACCTGAGGCACTCATCAACTGGCGCCGCCCGCGTGAGTTCGCGCTCACGCAGGCGGCGCATCGGGCTGTCGGCGGACGTTAGTGAGTGCTGGCGGTTCGCAGGACCGTTATGCCGAAGGAGCAGCGGTCGGCGGAGTCCCCGTAGGCGGGGTGCCGCCCGGGCCGCCGGGGGTCTGGAACGAGTCGTCGGCGCCGACCGCGGTGTCGGACAGGTCGAGCGCGATCGCGAAGGCCGCCTCGTAGCCGTCGCGGGTGCGCTTCGGGGCGAGCAGCATCTGATCGCCGATGTCCGCGTAGTGCATGTCGGTGTCGTTGGTGGTGTCCGGGGTGCCCTTCGCGGCGTACGGCGCTCGCGCGAGGTAGGCGGCCTTGAACTGCTCGGTGAAGTAGAGCTGCGACGTGAACTCGTAGGCGTTCCCGTCCGTGCCGGTGGTACGGATCTTCACGTGTGTGTGGACGGTCCGGCCCTCGTACCAGCCCGGCAGGATCGTGGTGAACTTGACGATCCCGCGACGGTTCGACACCTGGTACCCGCGCAAATAGTTCTTGCCCGTCGTCCCTTCGACCGCGATGTCGGAGTACACGCCGGCCGCATCGCAGTGCCAGATGTCGACGGTTGCCCCAGGCAAAGGCTTGCACTGGGACCCGGCCAACTGCAGGACGTGCAGGACCAGGTGGAACTTCGCACCCGCCACGACCGAACCGTCCGACGTGTCCACCCGGAGATCCGAGCGGTTCAGCCCTTCGTCCACGAAGTACGGACCCTCGGTCATTTCCGGCTTAGCTACACAACTCGGTGTAGTAGCTGCCGCGTCGGCGTTGGTCGCCACCGCCGTACCCACTGCCGTGAACGTCACCCCGGCGGCACCGAACACCGCGAGCGCCCGGCGCCTGCTCAGGACCCGGCCGACCGGCTTGTCGTCGTCTTCCACTGCGATCTCCTTCGTTCGTAACGAAGGCTCGACCGTAGAAATCCCCGCTGGGAAACCCGTTGGGCTTTGCTGGCAGTAGGCGGTGAACTACGCGGCGGGTTTGAGTTGTACGGCGACCTGCCAGACGCGGGTGCGAACCGTGTCGATGTCGTCCGAGGCATCGACCTCGTGGTGGATGCCGCGGCCGGAGTAGAAGTGGATCAGCGGCGCGGTCTGCTCGTGGTAGACCTCGAAGCGGCGGCGGATGACTTCCTCGGTGTCGTCCGAGCGGTGCTCGATCTCGGCGCGCCGGAGCAGCCGGTCGACGAGGGCGTCGGCCTCGACCTGCAGGACCAGGGCCGCGTCCAGCCCGCGCCCTTGCGCACCGAGGATCTCGTCCAGGACGCCGGCCTGGTCGAGGGTGCGCGGGTACCCGTCCAGGACGAATCCCGGACGGGCGTCGGCGTCTGCGAGCCGGTCGCGGACCATCGCGTTGGTGACCTCGTCGGGCACGTACTCGCCCGCGTCCAGGTAGCCCTGCGCCGTCTTGCCAAGTTCGGTACCGTCCGCGATGTTGCGGCGGAACAGGTCGCCGGTGGAGATGACGGGCACACCGAGATGAGCGGCCAGGTGGCCCGCGTGCGTACCCTTACCCGCCCCAGGAGGGCCCATCAGCAAGACAGTGGTCACGGGCACGCTCCTGACTCTCGGTAAGGACCAAAGAATAAGGGAGGCTCCGCTCCGGCGGTACGGCGTACGTCACTCCGGATCCCCGGTTCGGTCACACTCGCTCATTACTGTCCGGAATCGCCCTCAGAACTCCATTTCCGGGCGGAGCTCGATGACGTCGCCGGGGCCGGCGAACTTGGCGGCGAGCTCCTCGGCGCGGGCGCGGGTGGCGCAGTCGAGGACGAAGAACCCGGCGAGCTGCTCCTTGGACTCGGCGTACGGCCCGTCGGTGCTGACCGGGCGCTTGCCCTCCCAGCGGTAGGTCCGGGCGGTTGATGGTGCGTCCAACGCCAGGCCGCTGACCAGTTCGCCGGACGCGGACAGCTCGGCGAGCAGCTCGTCGAACTCCTTGCCCATCGCGGCCCGCTCGTCCGCCGGGATCGCACGGCCGACCTCGGTGAAGTCGATCGTCGGGTGACCCCACGGCTGCATGTGGGAGTGGATCAGGACCACGTACTTCATGACAGAACCTCCTGTGTCGTGCCGGTACGCCGTACTGCGCCCGTGCACCCCGGACGTCGGAGGCACCGACAGGCCCTCGACATTTTGCCTGAATGTATTCCAGCTCACATCGGGTCACACTGCGCCGGCGGGCTCCGTCAGCGCTGCAGAGACGACAACGAGAACGGAGAAACTTCGATGAGCACGATCCTGGTGACAGGCGGTACGGGAACGATCGGCCGTCAGGTGGTCCCGCTGCTCCAGGCAGCCGGCAGCAAGGTCCGTGTCCTCAGCCGGCACGCGGGCGATCGCGGCGACGGCATCGAGTACCTGGCCGTCGACCTCCTGAACGGCGAGGGACTGGACCGGGCCGTGGACGGCGTCGACGTGATCGTGCACCTGGCCGGCGGCCCGAAGGGTGACGAAGTCGGCACCCGCAACCTGGTCAAGGCGGCCGAGCAGGCGAAGATCAGCCACCTGGTGCACATCTCGGTGACCGCGGTCGACCAGCTGTCACTGACCTACTTCAAGTCGAAGCTCGGCGCCGAGCAGGCCGTCCGCGGGTCGTCGGTGCCCTGGACGGTACTGCGGGTCGCCCAGCTCCACGACTTCACCTGGAACACGGTGCGGGCGATGGCGAAGCTCCCCGTCGTACCGATGCCCGGCGGCGTCCGGTTCCAGCCCGTCGACGGCCGGGACGTGGCCGAACGGCTCGCCGAACTCGCGCTCGGTGAACCGCAGGGCCTCGTCCCCGACCTGGTCGGACCTGAGGTCTACAGCCTGTCGGAGCTGGCCCGCGACTACCTACGGGCCACCGGCAAGCACCGGCTGTCCCTGCCGATCCGTGTTCCCGGCAAGGCGGGCAAGGTGTACCGCGCGGGCGGCAACCTCACCCTCACCGGCGCCGACATCGGCACTCACACCTGGGACGAGTTCGTCGCCGCACAGGTGTAGGGCTCCAGCAGTTCCACCAGGTCCGGCGTACGACGGCGCGCGATCCCGGCCAGGAAATCGGCGACCTGCACCCGCGGATCGTGCTTGGAGTCGACCTGCACGAACGACTGCAAGGGCGCCGGCTCCACGCGAGAAGCGAGGAACGCGCCTAGTCGCGCCACCCGGCCCGGCGTCAACGCACTCTGCTCGTCGTGCACCACGGCGACCGAACGACCGCCGGCGCTCCAGTACAGCAACGTCTCGGCGAGCGCCGGCACCAGCGGCTCCAACGGCGGTGGCAGCTCCGGATCCTCGTCGATCAGCCGCTGCATCACCTCCTCGACCCGAGGCCGCGTCACCGCGCGCAACGCAGGTACGTCGGCCGGCATCGTCGCGAAGAACCGATCCACTGCGTCGTGATCCATCAACCGCACGCGCTTCGTCCGGGCCAGGTCCACGAACGCCGCCAGGAACCCGGTCCGGTTCCGCAGCGCCGCGGCCGCCTCCGCGTGGTCCGTGCCGAGGCTGGTGCCGGCGCCGTACGACGGTTCCTCGGTGAACAGCTCGAACACCCGCGCGGCGACGTACGCGGTCTTGTCGATGGACAGGACGTGCGCATGCCCGCGGAGTGTCGTGAGCAGCCACTCGAGCGCGGGCCGCTGCTCCGGCCGCAGCAACTGGTTGGACTTGTACTCCGTCCGCCGGCGCAGACGGGCTCGCAGTACGTCGATCACGTCGGCGGCCGCGGGTACGGCGAGATCGACGCTGGCATGGGTGATGACGGGTGAGGCGGGGTCGAGCAGGTTGGTTCCGGAGAACCCCGACTCGTCACACGCGACCTCGACCCAGGACTGAGAAGTCATGGTTGAGCTGGCTCCAAGGCTGAAGGACTGCACGCTACGGGGCCCGTCCTCGGGACGGGCTTGATCGGACGCGCCAGGAGTCATCGGGGCGCGGTGACGATCAGTAAGCGGCAGCAGCCTGAGCAGACATGCGACCCATCATGGTCCGGCTGGTCGCCGGACACCAGTGAATTCCTACGGTTTGCGGGCGAGGGCGACCAGGAGGAGCTGGCCGGGACCGGACCGGTTGAGCGTCTGCTCGTCTTCCGGCCACCACGACGTCAGGTCGACGAGCCCGGGCTCGACCAGCTCGAGCCCCGCGACGAGCTCCGCGATCTCGTCCCGGGTCCGGAACCGCATGTGCGGGAACGGTTCCTGCAGCTTCTCCTCGATGGCGGTCGCGAAGTCGGCCAGCCGGCCGCCGTCCCGCGGGTTGAGTGGATGCGTGAGCGCCAGATAAGAGCCGGACGGTACGGCGGCCAGGTAGTCCGCGACCACCGGCACCGGGTCCGGCGTTGAGTGCAGGACCAGGCCGAGCAGGATCCCGACCGGGTGGGTCAGGTCGAGCACCCCGGTCACGGACGGATGAGCGAGAACGGCAGCCGGGTCGTTGAGGTCCGCGCCGGCGAAGAAGCTGCGCTGGTCGTCGGCGAGCAGTGCCTGGCCGTGAGAGATCGCCGTCAGGTCGTTGTCGACGTACACGACGGTCGCGGCCGGGTTGGCCCGCAGCGCGATGTCGTGGGTGTTCTGCGCGGTGGGGAGCCCGGCGCCGAGGTCGAGGAACTGGTCGATCCGGCCCTCGGTGATCATCCGGCCGATCGCGTCGGCCATCCAGCGGCGGTTCTGCCGGGTCAGTTCGGAGATCTCGGGCGCGATCTTCAGCAGTTCCTGGACGAACTGCCGGTCGACCTCGAAGTTGTTCTTGCCGCCGAGCAGCAGGTCGTACACCCGGGCCTGCGAGGCCCGTTCGAGGTCGATGGTGGCCGGCTCGTCGGCACGCAGCGGCCGGTGCGCGTCGTCGTGTACCGGCATCGCCGTACCGCACCTCGCTCCGTCATGCGAAAAGCTGAATTGCCGGAAGAGTATCCAGGCAGCCACCGGTAGCAAGCACCGGGGCAGCCGCCGATGAGTTTCCCCGGGTTCGTTCGTCTCAACACCAACCGCACGAGGAGGAACGACCATGGCGAAGGTGCTGTACTCGGTGACGCTGTCGGTGGACGGCTTCATCACCGGCCCGGACGGCGACATGCAATGGATGCGCCCGTATCTCGGCCCGAACCCGGAGGTCGACGACCTGCTCCCCCGGATCGGGTCGCTGCTGATCGGCCGCCGGTCGCACGACGGCGACGACCCGCACAAGGGCGAGGCCGGAGAGGGCGAGGCGTTCGGCGGCGGCTGGAGCGGACCGGCGTACGTCGTCACGCACCGCCCACCGCCCGACCCGGAGGCCGGGGTCACGTACGTCGACGACTTCGCGAAGGCCCTCGCCCAGGCCAAGGAGGCGGCCGGCGACAAGTACGTGAACGTGATCGGCGCGAACATCGCCAAACAGTGCATCGAGGCCGGCGAACTGGACGAGGTGCTCCTCTTCTACGCCCCGGTCATGCTGGGCGACGGCACCCGCCTGTTCGCCCACCCCAACGGCCGAACCGTCCCGCTGGAGCGGATAAGCGTCACCGAAACCCCACTAGCCACCAGCCTCTGGTTCAAGGTCGTCTAGAAATCGACCGCCGCGGGGTGCATGACTGCTCGGATTTCCACCGACCGGCCAGCGGCTCGTGCGTCTGGTAGGAGGCGGGCGAGTTCGACGGCGCGGTCTCGGTTCTCCACGTCGATCACGTAGTAGCCGTCGATCTTGGTCGGCTCGCGGTCGGGGAGCCGGACGGACAGTTGGGCGTCCGCGAGCAGCTCGCCGCCGACCAGTTCACCGGCGTCGTGGGCGACTCGCTCGAACTCGTCGCGCTGCAGGCGTGCCTCACCGTCACCCTGCAGAATCAGTAAAAACTTCATCGGCGCTCTCCTCTCACAGGTACGACGGAGTCGAACGCGAATTCTTGACATGACTACTCAGCCGACAGCCGCCCAGGCCCGTGCTGTGAGGGTGATCGAGCCGTCTGCCGCGATCGGTAGGCGTGCGCGTACGGCGTCGCGCAGCGTCTCCTGGTCCGCCGGATCCAGGCTGCGGAGGTACGCCGGCGCCACGCCCTGCCCGCCGAGGAACGGTTGCCAGTAGTCGTCGAACGACGCGAACTCCGTCGGTACGACGATCTCGCGCGTCCGCACCTCGCCGAACCCAGCCTCGCGGAACAGCCCCTCGAGGCCTTCCGGCGTACAGAAAGGGAATCGGCGACCCTCGTCGTGGTCGCGGTCCTGCGGGCGTACGTCGGCCATCGCGTCGAAGAAGTACCGCATCAGCTGCATGCCGCCGGCGTAGTCCCAGACGTAGACCGCGACCGTCGTCCCGATCTCGCGCATCCGGCGCAGCGCCTCGACCCGCTCGGGGATGAAGTTGAGCACCAGCCCGGCGACGACCACGTCGTACGGGCCGTCCGGGAGCTCGGCCGCGGACCGGACCTCGAAGCCGGCCCGCGGATCTTTGACAGCCTGTCGTGCATAGCCGATGAAGCCCTCCGACGGGTCGACACCGAGCACGGACACCGGATCCGCCGCACCAAGGATCGTGCTGGTCAACGCGCCCGTACCGCAGCCGACGTCGAGCCAGCGCAGTCCGCCCGGCAGCTGCAGCCAGCCGATGAACTCCGGCGCGACGAGGCGGCTCCAGCGGCCTACGTACGACTCGTAGATTCCCCCACTCGACCACTCGCTCACTTGCGCAGGATAGACGGCAGCGAGACGCCCGTCAGTCCTTCGGAGACCGTCCACAGCCGGGAGCTGGTCTCAGCATCGAGGGCGGCCTTGGGCGGCTTGGCCAAGGCGGTGGGGCCGACGAGGCCGAACCGTCCGGACGGGCCGTAGTACGCACCGTGCTCGGCTGCGGGGTCGGCGGCGGCGAACAACAGCGGTTCAGTGCCGGTCTCGACGCCCTGCGAAGGAAGCGGGGCGAGGCGGTACAGCAGTCGCGTCGCCAGCGGCATGCGGTCGCGGCCGAGGCTCGCGCCGGTCGTTTGCAGGTTGGTGTTCGTGTAGCCGGGATGCGCCGCGACGCTGAGCAGTCCCCAGCCGTGCTCGGTCGACAGCCGGGCAAGGTGGTTGCTCAGCATCAGGTCGGCGAGCTTCGACTGCGAGTACGCCGCCGTCGACCGGTAGCGGCGCTCCCACTGCAGGTCGTCGAAGTGGATCCGGCCGAAGTTCGCCGCGCCGCTGGCCATCGTGGCGACCCGCGGCGCCGGAGCGGCCAGGATCAGCGGCAGCAGCCGGACGGTGAGCGCGAACGGGCCGAGATAGTTCGAGCCGAACTGCAGCTCGAAGCCGTCCTTGGTGACGTTGCGGTCCGGCGGGTTCATCACGCCGGCGTTGTTCACCAGCAGGTCGAGGTGCGGCTCGTCGGCGGTCAACTGCTCGGCGAACTCCTGGACAGAGGCGAGGTCGGCGAGGTCGATCCGCCGTACCTCGAGCTGGGCGCCAGGGTGCGCGGCGAGGATCTCGGCCTTCGCCGCCTCGCCCTTGGCGGGGGTCCGGACCGCCAGCACGACCCGCGCGCCCGCGGCTGCGAGCCGCTTGGCGGCCTCCTTGCCGGTCCCGCTGTTGGCGCCGGTGACGACGGCGAGCTTGCCGGTCTGGTCGGGGACGTCGTACATGTTCCACACTCCATAAAAGACTGGTGGTCTGTTATTGGCGACATTATCAGACCGGTGGTCCGATAACAACAGACCGCTGGTCTGTAGACTGTGACCATGACTTTCCAGCGTGCGCGCAGGCCGGAGCAGCGGGCCGAGCGGCGGCGGGCGATCCTCGCGACCGCGGCCGAGATGCTGACCGAGATGCCGGTCGCGGACGTCAGCCTGAACGAGCTGAGTCGTCGCGTCGGCCTGGCGAAGTCGAACGTGCTGAACTACTTCGACTCCCGCGAGGCCGTCCTGCTCGAACTGTCGAGCAGCGAGCTGTCAGCCTGGGTGCAGGACTTGGCGACCGCTCTGCCGCACAAGGCACCCGAGGCCGAGGCGACCGACGAGCGGGCCGAGCTGCTCGTTGCGGCGATCGTCGGCACGCTGGCGAAGCGCCCGGTGCTCTGCGACCTGATCAGTACGCAGGCGGCGGTGCTGGAGCGGAACATCACGACCGAAACGGCGCTCACGTTCAAGCGCGCCGCCCTGGTCTCGTACGAACAGATGATCGCTGTGGTCGTCGGCGTACTGCCGGAGCTCGGCCCGGAGGGAGCAGGCCGGTTCATCGCCGCGGCCAGCCTGCTCGCCGGCACGATCTGGACCCACTCCCATCCGGTGCCCGCGATCCTCGCCGCCTACGAGACCGACCCGGCGCTCAGCGCGATCCGGATGGAGTTCGAGCCGGCGCTGACCGATGCCCTCCGCACCTTGCTGTACGGCGCTTTACCCAGGGATCAGGGCAGGTAGTAGTTCGGGTTCGGGAGCTTGAAGGTGCGATCGGCGAATCCGCCCTTGAGGTCGGAGAACTGGTCGCCGAAGTTCGCGACGATGTCGTAGCCGAGCGACTCGATGTGCGCGCGGGTGGCCGACTTGTAGTGGATCGTCGTACACGAGCCGTTCGGGTCGTTCGCGCACGCCTTCTTGAGGTAGTCCGGGTAGTCGGCGACGGCCGGCTTCGTGAACAGGCCGTCCTCGCCGTTGCTCAGCGCGGTCGGCTTCGGGTACCCGGCGTCAACGCCGACCCCGTCCGCGGTGAGGTTGCCCAGCGTCGCCTGCTCCTGCGCGGCGCCGCGGCCGGTCAGGAAGAAGATCGCGTATCCCTCACGCTCGGCGGCCTTCACCATGTCGACCATGCCGGGAACGGCCGGGAACTTCTGGTTCAGCACGTACTCCGCATTGGTGGCCGGGGTGTACGCCCAGTTGCTGGCGATCTCGTAGTTCCAGGTGGCCAGCGCGGTGTCGTCGACATCGAGCAGGATCGCCTTGGTCTTGTTGGTGTGGTGCGGCAGCGAGATCCAGCGGGTCCCCGCGGTGGCGGCCTTCTGGGCTTCCTTCGCGTAGTTGCTGTCCGCCGCGAAGTTGCCGGAGCCGAGCGGGTCGCCGTAGTAGTTGCGCAACTGCTGACGCAGTACGTCGATGTTGGTGACCTGGTTCTCGCTGTGCGGTGTCGACGTCTGGATCGCCGGCTGCTGCGTCGCGGCGCCGGCCGAGTACGCGACCCCGCCGACGACCGATGTCATCGCGACCGCGGCGACGCTGGTCAGAACCATGCGGCGGGACGGCCGGCGCCAGGAACGGAATGCCATGGTGACCTCTCCAAGAACAGGAATGCTTGCGAAAGGCACGCTAACTCCATCCGCCGCCGATGTACCTGCCGAAAGCCGCAACTTGAGGGGAATCCTGCGTTGGCTAGACCTGCTTGAGGTAGCGATGGCACGGGATCGGCAACGTTCCGCGTTCGACCGACGCCGGATAGTCGAAGGCGCCGCCGTCCGTCCAGCCGCTGCGTTCGTAGAACCGGCGGGCTCGCGCGTTGCCGGTCGCGACGGCGAGCCAGGCTTCCTGGTGACCGCCGGCCTTCACCTGCCGCTCGGCTTCGGTGAGCAGCGTCCTGGCGACGCCTGATCCCCTGTGGTTGGTTGCGACGTACACCTGCTCGACCTCGGCGCCGACCACCATGACGAAGCCGGCGATCTCGTCATCGACGACGACCACCGTGGTGTCCGCGACCCGTTGCGCGGCGCGGGTCCAGAACGACTCCTTGGTCCGGATCGCGACCAGTTCGTCCGGCACATGTCCCAGATGGCCGTCCTGCCAACCGGCGTACCAGATCGCGGCCACCGCATCGGCATCCTCAGCAACAGCGGGTCGCACAGTCATCCCGCCAGCGTAAGTGAACCCGCCGCGCCCCTACGCTGATTGCGTCCGGCGCTCCTGGAGGGACAGAACAATGGCTGCAGATCTGGGTTCGGACGAACACTCGTGGGCGTGGTCGGTGGTCGATGCCGTCGGCCCGATCGCCGATCGCGACGTCCGCTGGAACGGGACGGTCGCCGTGGGGATCACGCCGGGCAGGGACACCGCAGTGAGCCGGTTGCACTCACCGCAGCCCTACCTGATCCTGCCGGAGCACCATGCCGACACGATCGGCGAGGCCTACGCCCGGCAGGCTGCGACTGCCCCGCGCGATGAGTCCCCAACTGCGGCGCAGGACCGGTGGTCGGCGCTCGTCGACGCGACCGGATCCATGACGTCCCAGGTGGTCCGGATGACCGGTCCGCTGCCTGATCTGACCGATCCGCAGGCGTATCCCGAGGTCGCGTTCGACGACGGACTGGGTGATGTGTGGACGACCCCGAAGCGGCTGGCCGCCGTGTGGCAGGAGTCCGACTCGGCACAGCTCATGCTTCACGACGACGTACCGTCGCCGTCCTTCGCGTACGCCGGCACGGAACCGAACGCCTCTGCGGTGCGCGACGTGATCGCCGAGATCGCACGACAGCAAGGTCGGGAGGCGACACCGGCAGACTACTCGGTGATCTCCGACGAGCTGATCCAGCTACCACCGGATCGCCGCTGGGACGCGGTGATCGACAGCGCGGGGGCGGTGAACGGGGTCCGGTCGGACGTGTCCCGCTACCAGCTCGTCGAGACCCTGCGCCGCGACTTCCTGACCGCGGTCGAGCAGGGCAACCCAGGCAGCGGTACTCCGGACTCGGCCGCCGCCCGCGCCGTACGGGCCGTCGCCGCAGAGCCGCTCGATGCGCGGCTGTCGGCGATGACCCGCGATCCGGCGCTGGCCCCGGTTACTCCGGGTCGTACGCCAGGTTCGGACGGAGCCAGCGTTCGACCTCAGCGACCGGGAGATTCCGCCGTACGGCGTAGTCCTCGATCTGGTCACGCCCGAGACGGCCGACGCTGAAGTAGCGCGCTGCCGGGTGCGCGAAGATCAGACCGCTGACCGCCGCGGCCGGCGTCATCGCGTACGACTCGGTCAGCCCGAGGCCGATCTTGTCCGCCGCGAGCAGCTCGAACAGTTCCTGCTTCTCGCTGTGGTCCGGGCTCGCCGGGTACCCGAGGGCCGGCCGGATGCCGCGGAACCGCTCCGCGTGCAGGTCCTCCAGCACCGGCTGTACGTCGGGCTCGAACCACGCCCGCCGCGCTTCCAGGTGGATCCACTCCGCGAACGCCTCCGCGAGCCGGTCGGCCAGCGCCTTCACCATGATCGCCCGGTAGTCGTCGTTGCGTTCCTCGTACGACTTCGCCAGTGCCTCCGCACCGTGGATCGCGACCCCGAATCCGCCGAGGTGGTCACCGGACGGCGCGATGTAGTCGGCGAGGCAGCGGTTGTCCCGCCCGGCAGGCTTCGCGGTCTGCTGCCGCAGCATCGGGAACGACTGGTCCAGCCCGTCCAGGACGATGTCGTCGCCGTCACTGTGCGCCGGCCAGAACCCGTACACACCGTCAGCGGTGAAGGAACCGTTCGCGATGATCTCGTCCAGCAACGTGTTCGCGTCGTCGAACAGCTCGCGCGCGACCGGCTGGTCCAGGATCGCCGGGTACTTGCCCTTCAATTCCCAAGCCAGGAACAGGAACTGCCAGTCGACCATCTCGCGCAGCGTCTCGATGGACGGCGACACATACCGCAGGCCGGTGAACTCCGGCACCGGCAGCTCGCCGTACTCGACCTGCTCCTTGTTCGCCCGCGCCTCGGCCAGCGTCAGCATCGGCGCCCGCTGCTTGTTCGCGTGCTGCTCGCGCAACCGCTCCTGCTCAATACTGTTGCTCTTGGCAAGCTCCACGGCGCGATCGGAGTCGAGCAGATCGGACACCACGCCGACGACCCGCGACGCGTCCAGCACGTGCACAGTGGTGTTCTCGTACGCCGGTGCGATCCGGACGGCGGTGTGCTGCTTGGAGGTCGTCGCGCCGCCGATCAGCAACGGGAGCTTCAGCCCGCGCCGCTGCATCTCGTCGGCCACCGACACCATCTCGTCCAGTGACGGCGTGATCAGCCCGGACAGGCCGACCGCGTCCGCACCCTCGGCCACCGCGGTGTCGAGGATCCTTGCCGCCGGCACCATCACGCCGAGGTCGATCACCTCGTAGTTGTTGCAGCCGAGCACCACGCCGACGATGTTCTTGCCGATGTCGTGGACGTCGCCCTTCACGGTCGCAAGCACGACCTTGCCCTGACCACGGACGGCCTCGGCGCGGCCCTCGAGCCGGGCCTGCTCCTTCTCCGCCTCCATGAACGGCTCCAGGTAGGCGACCGAGCGCTTCATCACGCGGGCGCTCTTCACCACCTGTGGAAGGAACATCTTGCCGGCGCCGAACAGATCGCCGACGACCTTCATGCCGTCCATCAACGGGCCTTCGATCACTTCCAGCGGCCGGGGCAGCTTCTGCCGGGCTTCCTCGGTGTCGTCCTCGATGAAGTCGACGATGCCGTGCACGAGCGCGTGCGACAGCCGCTGCTCGACCGAGCCCTCACGCCAGGTCAGGTCCACCTCGCGCTGCTTGCCCTTGCCCTTCACGTTCTCGGCGAACGCGACCAGGCGGTCGGTGGAGTCGTCGCGGCGGTTGAAGATGACGTCCTCGACCAGCTCCAGCAGGTCCTTCGGGATGTCCTCGTAGACCGCGAGCTGACCCGCGTTCACGATTCCCATGTCCAGGCCGACCTTGCCGGCGTGGTACAGGAACGCGGAGTGCATCGCCTCGCGGACGATGTCGTTGCCGCGGAACGAGAAGGACAGGTTCGAGATGCCGCCGCTGATGTGGACGCCCGGGCAGCGCTGCTTGATCAGCGGCAGGGCCTCGATGAAGTTGTTGGCGTAGCCGTTGTGCTCGGACATGCCGGTCGCGACCGCCAGCACGTTCGGGTCGAAGATGATGTCCTCGGCCGGGAAACCGATCCCGGTCAGCAAGTCGTAGGCCCGGCCGCAGATCGAGACCTTGCGCTCGACCGTGTCGGCCTGGCCCTGCTCGTCGAAGGCCATCACGACCGCGCCGGCGCCGTAGCTCATGATCCGGCGGGCCCGGTCGAGGAACTCCTCCTCGCCCTCCTTGAGGCTGATCGAGTTGACCACGCCCTTGCCCTGCACGCATTTCAGGCCGGCCTCGAGCACGGTCCACTTCGAGCTGTCGACCATGATCGGGATCCGGGCCACCTCGGGCTCGGTCGCGATCAGGTTCAGGAAGGTGGTCATCGCCTGCTCGCTGTCGAGCAGGTCGGCGTCCATGTTCACGTCCAGCAGGTTCGCGCCCCCGCGCACCTGCTCCAGCGCCACATCGACCGCGGCCTGGTGGTTGTCGCCCTCGATCAGCCGGCGGAACTTCGCCGACCCGGTGACGTTGGTCCGCTCGCCGATCATCACGAACCCGGTGTCCTTGCCGATCTTGAACGGCTCGAGCCCGGAGAACCGGGTGGTGTGATCGGACGGTACGACGGTGCGCGGCTGCAGCGGCTGTACGGCGGCAGCGATCTGCTTGATGTGAGCGGGCGTCGTACCGCAACAGCCGCCGACGATGTTCACGAGACCGGACTGCGCGAACTCCTCCAGCATGCCGGCGGTCTCGTCGGGCGTCTCGTCGTACCCGCCGAAAGCGTTCGGGAGGCCGGCGTTCGGGTGCGAGGCGACGTACGTGTCCGCGAACCGGGCGAGGTCCACGACATGCGGTCGCATCTCGGCGGCGCCGAGCGAACAGTTCACGCCGACGACGAGCGGCTTGGCGTGCTCGACCGAGCTCCAGAACGCCTCGACGGTCTGCCCCGACAGCGTCCGGCCGCTCAGGTCGACGATCGTCACCGAGATCCACAGCGGCAGCTCCGGCGCGACCTCGCGGGCCGCGGCGACGGCCGCCTTGGCGTTCAGGGTGTCGAAGATCGTCTCGATCAGCAGCAGGTCGACGCCGCCCTCGGCGAGCGCCGCGATCTGCTCGGCGTACGCGTCCTTCACCTGCTGGAAGGACACCGCGCGGTACGACGGGTCCTCGACGCGCGGGCTCAGCGACAGGGTGACGTTCAGCGGGCCGATCGAACCGGCGACGAACCGGCCGCCGAACTCGTCGGCCGCCTGACGGGCGAGTCGCGCGCCGGCGACGTTCATCTCGCGGACGTACTCCTGCAGGCCGTAGTCGGCCTGGCCGATGCTCGTCGCGGTGAACGTGTTCGTGGTGGTGATGTCCGCGCCGGCCGCCAGGTACTGCCGGTGGACGTCGAGGATCACGTCCGGCCGGGTCAGGTTCAGCACGTCCGGGTCGCCGGTCACGTCGTGCGTGTGGCCCCCGAAGCGATCGCCCTGAAAGTCGGCGGTCTGCAGCTTGGCGCCCTGCAGCATCGTGCCCCAGGCACCGTCGAGGACCGCGATCCGCTGATCCAGCAGGTCCCGCAGTGCGGCTTCACTCATCTGCCAACCCCTCCAGAAGAAATCTCCGGAGGCGCCCTTGCATCAGTGCTCCAGGTCGAGCGTGGCGGACCTGGGTCCGTTGCAGCGCCTCTCGGCCTGGATGCTCCATGTTAGTGGCGTCACACTCAGCGCCAAGCGCATTGTCCACATTCTAGGACGGGCGTTCAATCAGTGGATGAGTTGCTGGATCGCCGGGGCGTAGAGCCCGGCGACGGTCTCCAGGTCCGCGGTGGCGATCGGGCCGGTCTTGTCGATCGCGATCGCGGCGCCGAGGCCGAGCAGTTGCGCGGTGATCAGGCCCGCCCGGAGCTCGGCGTCCGGTCCGGTCAGCCGGGCGGCGAAGGCGCGGGTGACCTGATCGCGGAAATGCTCGCGGATCTGCGCCCGCTCGTCGGCCTTGCCGGCCGCGAACACGACCCGGACGAGCAGGTCCTGATCGTTCTCCCGGCGGTACTCGACGAGCGTGCGGACGGCATGCTCGCCGAGCCGTTCGTTCGGTGCGGCGAGCAGCAACTGGGCCGCCTCGGTGAAGTCGGCGACCCGCTCGAACAGCGCTTCCTTGCCGCCGAAGTACTTGACGATCAGGGCGGCGCTGACACCGGCGTCCGCAGCGACCCCGCGCAGCGTGACCGCGTCGTACGACTCCCGCGCGAACGCCTTGCGCGCCGCGCGGAGGATCGTGGTCCGCCCCGGATCGGTCACCGCGTCGTCACCTCGTAGCCACCTCGACCGGCACCGGCTCCGGCCGCCGCGCCGGGATGAACATGACCAGACCTGCAGCGACCAGGGCCGAGATGCCCGCGATCACGAACACGATCAGGTACGCCGACAGCGCGGGCGCGACCCGGCCGCCCGACGAGATCGTGACGCCGGCGAGCACGCTCGCGACGATCGTGCTGCAGATCGCCTGCCCGATCGTGCGCATCAGCGTGTTGAGGCCGTTCGCGGCGGCCGTTTCGGTCACCGGCACAGCATGCATGATGAGGGCCGGAAGCGCCGAGTACGCAACGGCGGTTCCGGCACTGACGACAGTGGCCCCGATCACGATCCCGGCGACGTTGCTGCTGGTGAAGAGGCGTACGACGTACCCGGCAGCCATCAGGACCGACGCGATCGCGAGCGTGAACCGCGGGCCGCGTGCGCCGGAGATCCGGGCCGACACCGGCGAGAGCAGCACCATCGCAACCCCGCCGGGGAGCAGGCACAGGCCGCTGACCACGATGGATTTGCCGAGGCCGTATCCGGTCCAGGTCGGCTCCTGGACCAGCTGCGCCGTCGACAGTGAGTTGGCGTAGAAGGCGAATCCGATCAGCAGGGCGCCGAGGTTCGTGAAGAGGACGGCTGGGCGCGCGGAGACGCGGAGGTCGACGAGCGGGCTCTTCGTACGCAACTCGTACCAACCCCAGAGCGGGACCAGCAAGACCGCGACGGCGGACAGGACGACGATCGTCGTCGTACTCCACGCACTGCTCTTGGAGACCGCCAGCAGCAGGCAGACCAGGAACGCGCTCAGTCCGAGGGCCCCGAGGACGTCGAAGCGGCCGCTGGTGCGGATCGCGGACTCCGGCACGATCAGCAGCACCAGGACGATGTCGAGCACGCCGAGCCCGAGGTTGATCCAGAACATCGTGTGCCAGTTCGCGTACTCGACGACGAGCGTCGCGGCCGGGATGCCGAACGCGGCGCCGATGCCCAGGGTCGAGCTCATGATGGCGATCGACGGGATCACCCGGCGCGGCGGCAGTTCGTCGCGCAGGATGCTGATCCCGAGCGGCACGACCGCGACCGCGGCACCCTGGAAGGCGCGACCGACGATCAGCACGGTCAGGTCGGAACTGCTCGCGCAGAGCAGGGAGCCGACGACCATCGACGACAGGGCGATCAGGAGCACACGGCGCTTGCCGTACATGTCGCCGGCGCGGCCGAGCAGCGGCGTGAAGACCGCACCGGTGAGCAGCGTGACGGTGATCAGCCAGCTCACGTCGGACGCCGGGCTGTGGGTGATCGCGGGGAGCTCGGGGAGCAGCGGTACGACGATGGTTTGGCTGATCGACACCAGTACGCCGCAGAACGCCAGCGCTGCTAGGACGAGACGTGGACGGGCAGCAGGACGGACGGTCAAGCGAAGTCCTCACACGGGGGTGAACAGTTGTTTACCCAGGCATCGTAAACGCTTGTTCACCCCTGGTGGAAGTGGACCGGGAAACCGCTCACCAATTGGCCCAGCGCGAGCGGCACCCAGTTGCCTACGGTGGCCCCCATGAGGATCTTCATCGCCGGCGCCACCGGCGCGATCGGCCGCCGCCTCGTGCCCCTTCTCCTGACCGAGGGCCACCAAGTAACAGCCCTCACCCGCGGATCGGGCGGGACGGTGGGCGGTGGGGTGACGACTGTTGTTGGGGATGTGTACGACGGTGCGCGGTTGCGGGAGGTGGTTGCGGGGGCTCGGCCGGATGTGGTGATGCATCAGCTGACCGATCTGGCGTCGCGGGACTTCGCCGCGAACAGCCGGATCCGCCGCGAAGGCACGCGCAACCTGGTCGACGCAGCCCTGGCGGCCGGCGTACGGCGAGTTGTGTCGCAGAGCATCGCGTGGGCGTACGAGCCCGGCTCGACGCCCGCGGTCGAATCCACCCCGCTCGACCTGCACGCCCCGGACGCCACCCGCCGCGCCACCGTCGAGGCGGTCGCCACTCTGGAGGCGATCACCGCCGAAGCACCCGAGTGGGTCCTGCTCCGCTACGGCATGCTCTACGGCCCCGACACCTGGTACACCAAGGGCGCCCTGATGGCCGACCTCGCCACCACCGGCAACCTCCCCACCGGCCCCGACATCACCAGCTTCCTCCACATCGACGACGCCACCACAGCCGCAGCAGCCGCCCTCACCTGGCCCACCGGCCCCGTAAACGTCGTCGACAACACCCCCACCCCCGCCACAACCTGGGCCCCAGCCTTCGCCCAATCCGTCGGCATCTCCCTCGACGTACCCATCGAGACGAACGCTGTACGTACGCCGTGGGCTCGGGGGGCGTCCAACGCCTACGCGCGTTCGCTCGGCTGGTCCCCCGCCCACCCGACCAGCTTCACCTCCTGACTCGGAGGCAAAGAGAGATCGGGCCCGGCGCTCCGAGGGGGAGGGGGAGCGTCGGGCCCGATCTGGGCGGTCCGCCGGCAGCGGGGGGTGGCGCTGGGTTCAGCGGACCGGGCCTGTGATGAGTTCGATGGTTGCCTTGTGGGTTTGACCGGACTGGTCGGTCCAGCCGACCTCGACCTTGTCGCCCGGGTGCTGGTTGTTGAGCAGCTCGGAGAGTGTGTCCGGTGAAGCGACGGCGTGCCCGGCGAAGGAGGTGATCACGTCACCGGCCTCGAGGCCGGCCTCGTCCGCGTGACCGTCCGCGACCACGTCGCCGACGACCGCTCCGCTGGTACCGGTGCTGGTCACGACCGAGACCCCGAGCATCGCCGAGTCCCCGATGTGTACGTCGGCCGACGCCTTCCCGTCCTGGATCTGCTCGGCGATGTCGAGCGCCTGGTTGATCGGGATCGCGTACCCCTCAGTCGTCGTCCCCGACCCCTGCCCCGACCCGTCACCAGAACCGTTCCCGGACCCATCACCCGAGCCGTCCCCGTAACCGTTCCCGGAGCCGTCGCCCGACCCGTTCCCGTAACCGTTGCCGGATCCGTCGCCCGAGCCGTTTCCGTCGCCGTAGCCGCTGCCGTTTCCGGTGCCGGTGTTGTTGCCGTCGCCCCAGGCGGCCAGCGTGGCAGTGGCCGCCTGCGCGGTCGACGCCGAGGTCTGGCCCGGACGGCCCTGGCCGCCGTTGTTGCCGCCGTTGCCGGCCACGTCGACGCCCACCACCTCGCCGTTCGTGTTCACCAGCGGGCCGCCGGAGTCGCCGGCCTGGATGTTCGCATCGGTCTGGATCAGGTCTTCCAGGTTCTCCGGGTCCTGCCCGTTCTCGTCGGTCGCGGTGATCGACTGGTTCAGCCCGGTCACCTTCCCGGCCGCGTAGCTCGGCTCACCGCCATCGCCGCCCGCGTTCCCGACCCCGACGACCTGGTCGCCGAGCTTCACCTGGTCGGAGTTCCCGGTCTTGGCGGTCTCCAGCCCGGACGCGTCCTTCAGCTTCAGTACGGCGATGTCGTGCTCCTCGTCGTACCCGACGACGCTCGCGCTGTACGTCTTCCCGTTCCCGACGTCCGTCACGCTGATCGACGTCGCGCCCTCGATCACGTGGTGATTGGTGAGGATCTCGCCGTCGGAGGTGAGCACGATCCCGGTGCCGGCCGCTCGTGCGTTCTCGTACCCGAGGACGGTGTTCACGTCGACCAGACCCGGCGACACCTTGGCTGCCACCGCGGCCGGGTCGAACGCCTGCTGCGACAGCTGCGAGCTGTTCCCGCCGGCCCGCTGGTCGATGCCCCAGGCAACCGATCCGGCGACGAGCACCGCGGCCAGCCCGAGTGCACCGGCGCCCAGCAGTCGCCGCCCGCGCTTCTTCGGCGGCTGCGGCGGAGGACCGAACGGGTACGGCGCCCCGAACTGCGGCCCGTTCGGCGGCCCGTACTGCGGCGCCCCGTACTGCGGCACCTGCTGGTACTGCGGATACGGCTGCTGCGGTCCGTACGGCTGACCGTACTGCTGCCCGCCGCCCTGCTGCCCGCTCTGCGGCGACTGCCCGCCGTACTGCTGCCCGCTTTGTGGCGACTGCCCGCCGTTGTGCGGTCCCGGTCCAGCGCTCTCGTTCATCTGGTGTCGCCCTCCTCGGCAAGTTCCCTCTGCCTTCGAGTAGAGCTCGCCAGACTGAGAACTCCATCGGGCCTACCAATGAATCAGCTGAGAATCCGCTGCGGCCGGGTGGGTGGGCGTCCGGGAAGCCGGCCGGGAGCGGTGCTATCCGCGGAGGTCGTGGAAGAACTCTCGGACGTCGCTCACCAGGAGGTCGGGGGCTTCGAGGGCTGCGAAGTGGCCGCCGTGGTCGACCTCGGTCCAGCGGGTGATGTTGTTCGAGGTCTCGCAGTACTTGCGGATCGCGACGTCGTGCGCCATCGCGAGGACAGCGGTCGGCACACCCGAGTTCGGCCGCGGCGTCCAGTCGCGCGGCTGCGCGTACCCGATGTAGGCCGCCGACCCGCCGGTCCCGGTCAGCCAGTACATCATCACGTTCGTCAGCAACCGGTCCTTGCTGATGATTGCCTCCGGCAAGGTCCCGCCCGGGTACGTCCAGGCCTTGAACTTGTCCATGATCCAGGCGAGTTGCGCGACCGGCGAGTCGACCAGGCCGTAGCCCAACGTCTGCGGCCGGGTCGACTGGATCGAGATGTAGCCGAACTCGTCCTTCATGAACTGCGCGATCCGCGCCATCTTGTCCTGCTCCAGCGGCGTCAGCGTCTGCAGTTCTTCGTCGGACATCTGCAATGGCGGCAGGTTCGTCCCGCCGTTCGTGTGGACGCCGACCACGTGCTCCGGGGCGGCCCGCCCGACCTCGGGTGACACCGACCCACCCAGGTCGCCACCCTGTACGCCGTACCGCTCGTAACCGAGCTCGCTCATCAGCGCCGCCCACACGCGCCCGATCCGCGGGAACGTCCAGTCATCGTCCGCGGTCGGCCCGGAGAACCCGAACCCGGGCAGCGCCGGGATCACCACATGGAACGCGTCCGAAGCCTGCCCACCATGAGCGACCGGATCGGTCAGCGGCCCGATCAGGTCGAGGAACTCGACGATCGATCCCGGCCAGCCGTGCGTGAGCATCAGCGGCAGCGCGTCCGGCTCCGCCGACCGGACGTGGATGAAGTGGATCCGCTGTCCCTCGATCTCGGTGGTGAACTGCGGGTACGAGTTCAGCTCCTTCTCGGCGGCGCGCCAGTCGTACGACGTACGCCAGTAGTCGACCAGCGACGAAAGCCAGGCGACCGGTACGCCGGTGTTCCAGTCGTCGCCGGGAAGCGGTGCGGGAAGCCGGGTGCTCGCCAGCTTGGCGGCGAGTTCGTCGAGCGTGCTCTGCGGGATGTCGATGCTGAACGGCTTGATCATGTCCACAACTCTGTCACCCACCTAGGACACCTTCAGTCCTAAGAAGCTGTCAGAATGAAGAACATGATCGAGACCTCGGCACGGCTGCTGAAGCTCCTCTCCTTGTTGCAGCAACCCAAGGAGTGGAGCGGCACCGCCCTGGCCGACGAGCTCGGCATCGGGGTTCGGACCGTACGGCGGGACGTCGACAAGCTCCGCAACCTCGGCTACCCCGTCGACGCGATCCCCGGTGTCGCCGGCTACCGCCTCGGCGCCGGCGCCGCACTCCCCCCGCTGCTGCTCGATGACGAGGAAGCGATCGCGGTCGCCATCGGACTGCGCGCCGCGGCGAACGGAACCGTGGCGGGCACCGAGGAATCCTCGGTCCGCGCGCTGACGAAGCTCGAACAGGTCCTCCCGTCGCGACTACGCCATCGCATCGAGCTCCTCCAACAGATCACGGTGACGCCCTCGGGCGGGCCATCGGTGCAACCCGACGTACTGCTAGCGGTCGCGGCTGCGTGCCGGGACCATCAACGGCTGCGCTTCGACTACCGCAACCACGACGGTACGGCGACCACGCGGACGACCGAGCCCCACCGGCTCGTGCACACCGGGCGACGGTGGTACCTGGTCGCGTGGGATCTCGACCGCGACGACTGGCGGACGTTCCGCGTCGACCGGGTCGAACCGCGCATCCCGACCGGCCCGCGGTTCACCCCTCGCGAGGTACCTGACCTCAAGGCCACGAACCGCGGTGTCGCGTACGGCGGCTACCGCTACCAGACACGACTGCTCGTCCATGCCCCGGTCGAGCAGGTCGCGGACAAGTTCGGGCCGACCGTCGCCACGGTGACGTCCGTCGACGCGACGACGACGCTGGTCGAGACGGGGGCGAACTCGCTCGACGAGCTGGCGCTGCACCTCGGTCTGCTCGGCTATCCGCTGGAGATCCAGTCGCCGCCGGAGCTGATCGACCGCATCCGCGAGCTCACGACGCGCCTGGCGGCCGCGATTCCGGCGTCCTGACCGGTACCTTTTCAGACATGCAGGATCGCTACGTCGAGACCGTGCTGGGCCGGATCCGCTTGCGCGTCGACGGGTCGGGGCCCGCGATGCTGTTCTGGCCGAGCCTGCTGATGGACGGCACGCTGTGGTCCGCCCAGGCCGCGCATTTCGCGGACCGCTTCCAGGTGATCCTGGTCGATCCGCCCGGGCACGGCGGCAGCGATCCGCTGACCGGGCCGTTCACGTTCGAGCAGTGCGCCGAGGTGATCCTGGCGATCATCGACGACCTGCAGGTCGAGAAGGTCCACCTGATCGGCAACAGCTGGGGCGGGATGATCGGCGGCACCTTCGCGGCACTGCATCCGGACCGGATCGGCATCGCCGTACTGATGAACGCCACCGCGTCACCGGCCGGACGACGGCAGAAGGTCGAGTACGGCGTCCTGATCCGCGCGGCCCAGCTCCTCGGCGGGATGCGCGGGCCGCTCACCGGGCCGGTGCGCGACGCCTTCCTCGGCCCGACCGCGAAACGCGAGAAGCCCGAGGTCGTTGCCACGGTCAACGAGCTCGCACGCAAGGTGGACATCAAATCCGGGCGGCACGCCGTCGTCAGCGTGGTACCGCGGCGTCCCGATCAGCGCGCGCTCCTCGGCAAGATCCGGACGCCGGTGCTGGTGGTGGCCGGCGCGGAGGACGCCACGTTCCCGGTCGCGGAGACCGAGGAGATGGCGGACTCCATCCCGGGCGCGAGGTTCGTCGTACTCGAGCAATCCGCCCACCTGGCGGCGCTCGAGTCCCCGAAAGAGGTCAACGCCCTGATCGACGATTTCCTCACCGATCAGAGCGCGCCCTCCTCCTGAGAAATCAGCGGACGACGGCCCCGGTCTTCGGGTCCAGAATCAGCTTCTGCTTGCTCGGCCGCCAGAAGTCGAACATGCCGGTCAGACTGCCGGCCCGCTGGTCGAACGAGTGGTCGCCGATCCGGCCGGTCCGCCAGTTGTCCTCGATGAACTTCAGCACCGAGGTCTGGTCGGTCAGCGAGTGGTCGACGTAGTTGTTCTTCGCGTACGGCGACACCACCAGCAGCGGCAGCCGCGGGCCGTAACCGCAGCGGTCGGCGTACCCGCCGGACACTGGGGCCTTGCCGCACGTTGCCGACTGGTCGAGCGCCGCGTCCTTAGAGCCGTTCACCGTCGGGGACTTCACGTGGTCGTACCAGCCGTCGGAGTCGTCGTACGCCAGGACAACCGCAGTCGACGACCACTCCTTCGACTTCTGCAGCTGGTTGAGCTCCTTGACGATGAACGCCTGCTCGTCCAGCGGATCGGAGTACCCGGCGTGGCCGTCCTGGTACTCGCCCGCCTTCAGGAAGCTGACCGCCGGCAGGTTGTTGGCCGCCAGCGCCGCGTCGAAGTCCGACGTGTCGTACTGGTGGTTGGCCTGGTCTGTATGGCCGATGGCCGCAACGGACGAAGGCGGCAGGTGCTTCGGGTTCGCCGTCGACTTGTAGTACTCGAACGGCTCGTGGTGCGGGCTGTAGTCGTTTGCCGCGATGCCGCCGACGTTCGGGTGTGACGCGCCGCAGACGGCCTTGCCGTTGGCGGTGCCGGTCGGCTTGAAGCCGCCCTGGAACCAGCCCCAGGTGACATTGCGCTGGTTGAGCAGGTCGCCGACGTTCTGCCCGTGCATCACGGCCAGGTTGTTCGTCGACTTGCCGTTGTTGTTGGAGCAGTCGTCGTAGTACGGGTCGGGGTCGTTGGTGATGGTCCCGATCCCGTTGGCGTCCGGCGACTGTACGGCGTACGCGTCGGTCGTCGGCGTGCCCGTCTTCGGGTCGACCGCCTGGCCACCGTGGGTCTGCCCGGAGATCAGGTTCAACGCGCCCGGGGTCGACGGGCCGTAGACCGTGTCGAACGAGTTGTCGCTCATCGCGTAGTGCTGGGCGTAGTTCCACAGCCCGGTGACGGTGTTGCCGTCGTAGTAGTCCATCACCAGGCCCGGCTCGCCGAACAGCACCGGTTGGCCGGTGCACTTGTCGGTCTCGGTGTTCTCGACGAACTTGTCCATCTTGCCGCCGTTGACGGCCTTCTGCTCCGGCCCGTAGCCGTGGTTCTGGTCGCAGGTCAGCGCCTGCGACGGCGCCAGCCGCTTCGGGTTGTAGGCGTTCGGGTTGTCCGTCAGCAGCTTCTTGGACAGACCGTTCACCTTGGGCGTGTGCCGGGCCGCCGTGAACGGCGTACCGTCCGCGTTGGTCGCGTTCGGGTACGTCCCGAAGTAGTGGTCGAACGAGATGTTCTCGCCGAAGATCACCACCACGTGCTGGATCGGCGTGGTCGTTCGCGCCGGGTGGTACGAAGCGGCGTCGGCCGCCGTGAATGCCGCACCGGCGTTGGTCACCTGCTGTGCAGCGCCGGGGGCGCCACAGGCGGCCAGCAACAAGCCCGTCGCCGCCGCAACGGCTGTGGCAGCGACAGGAAGTCTTGCGCGCATGCCTTCTCCTCCTGAGTAACTCATCCGAGCAACGACCGCGCGAAGTGGTCGTTGCCGTCCCGAACACCGGGAAGCACGAAGAAATAGCCGCCGCCGACCGGCCGGATGTAGTCGACGAGAGGCTCGTCGGCCAGCCTGATCTGCACGGCCTCGAACTGCCGGGCGATGTCCTGCTGGTAAGCGCAGAACAGCAGCCCCATGTCCAGGTCACCGACCGCGTCGGTGCCCTTGTCGTAGTTGTAGCCGCGGCGCAGGAGCTGGCTGGCCGCGGTGTCCGCGGTGCGTGGATTCGCCTTGCGGATATGGCTGGTCAGCGGAATCGCCCCGCCGGTCGGATCGGCCGGGTAGTTCGGGAGGTCGGTCTCGCTGCTGCCGTCCAGCGGCGCACCGGAGTCCCGGCGCCGGCCGAACATGTTCTCCTGCTCACCGACCGACACCCGGTCCCAGAACTCGACCAGCATCCGGATCTGGCGCAGCACCTGATAGCTGCCGCCCTCGGTCCAGGCCGGCTCGCCGTTGCCCTTGCCCACCCACACGAGCTTGTCGTGGTCGGCCGACGCCGGCTTGACGATGCCGTCCTTGAAGCCCATCAGGTTGCGCGGCGCACCGGCAGGCCTTGGCTGACTCTGGAAGCCGTCGACCCGCCAGCGCAGCTGCATCGCGCCCCGGGTGTGGCGAGCGAGGTCGCGCAATGCGTGCAGCACCGTGTCGGTCTCCGACGCGCACAGCTGCAGGCTCAGATCCCCGTGACACAGGCTGTCGTCCAGACTGTCGTTCGGGAACTCCTTCATCGCTGTGAGCTTCGCGGGCTTGCGATCCTTGAGGCCGTAGCGGTCGTCAAACAAGGACGCTCCGACTCCGACGGTGACGGTGAGGTCGTCGCCCGGCATGTCCGGTCCGAGTACGCCGGAATCGGCCGGCGGGGCCGTGATACCCAACGGCGGCAGCGCCCCGCCCGTGGTGAGCAGCCGCGCCCGGTCGGTCAGCGTCTTGAAGAGGTCGGTCAGCTCGCTCTGGTTCGCGGCGATCACGTCGAACGAGGCGAAGATCGCCTGCTTCTGCTGATCGGTGACGATGCCGGCCTGATGTACGCCGTGAAAGGGCACGGTCGGCGTCGGCGTCGCCGCGTCGGCAGATACCGTCAGCCCGGTCGCTGCCGCAACACCGGCACCGGCGAGGGCACCGCGGAGGAAGGACCGGCGGCCGACGTCGCTCATGAGCCCCTCCGGACTTCACAGATCGCGGCGACCGGAGCGAGCGTCTCCAGCAACTCCCCCACCGCACCGTTCAGCTGTTCCCGCGTCGTCCGGTCCAACTGATCGACGGGTGTGTTCAGGTGCGCAGTCAGCAAGGTGCGCACGCGGTTCTCCCACTGCTGTACCTCGGGCAGGTCGGCGTAGCGCGGCTTGAGCACCGGGTTCAGGATGGCCAGGACGTTCGCCGTACCGTTCAAGTTCGCCAGCGCGGTGTTCAGCGACGTACCGCTGCCCTGATCGTTCTCGCCGGTCAGCTCGAACTGGAGCGCGTTCTCCATGATCTCGTGGGCGCGCAGTCCGAGATCGTTCGGATCCACCTGCTCGTTGGGCAGATCCTTCTGCAGGCCGTGGACATCGGCCGCCAGCTGATCCACGATCGGTTTCAGATCAGAAGCCTTGTGCCACAGGCCCTTCTCCAGCGCGTGAAATCCGTTGGAGGGTCCATCGATCTTGTCCGCGAAGTCTCCGAACGCGTCGTAGGCCGCGCCGAGCGAGTTGTACGCCAGGTGCGCGGACAGCCAGTCGATGCGGGCCACGTCCAGGTTGCCGGCATCCACGTCGGCGCGCAGCTTGTCCGTCTTGATCACCAGGTCCGCGACGCCGCGGGCGACCCCGGCTTGGTACTTCTTCACCAACGGCAGCAGGTCGTTCTTGGTGACAGGTACGACGGCAGCACCGCCCTGCCCGTCACCCGTCAGCGTGACCGTCGGACCGGTGATCGTGTCGGTGTCCTCGATCAGGCAGCGGATCGCGTACTGCCCGGCGCCGAGTTGCACGTCCATCGACGCACTCGTGTTCGGACCTAGACCCTCAACCTCGCCGTACACCTTGTTGCTGCTGACCTCGACCAGGTCGACCTCGGCGGCCGCGTCGCCGGTGTTGTGGACGACGAGCGTCTGCCGACCGGTCTTGGCGTCGGTCCATCCCTGTCCGCATTGGCTGCGGGACACGCTGATCCCGGACGGGCGGCCGGTCGCGTCGGCGGAATCCTCCCAGGGCCGCCAGACCGTGGCCCCCACTGCCGCGCTCACCACAACCAATGCGACAGCGGCCAGCACCGGGCGGGGGGTGGGCACGACAGGTCGCTCCTGGGATCGGCAGATTTACATTCGCCGGCAATGCTAATCCTGGGAAAGCCTGGATCAGAACGGGTTCGGCCGTGTTTGCCGGTCCGTTAACGCACTGTTCGTCCGCTACGCCTACCGCTTCGGCTAGCGGCGCGCCGGAACTGAGAGCCGGCTGAGATCGGAGGCGACCACGATCTCGCCGGAGAACTCCTCCGCCGCCTCTTCGTGGAAGCGTTCCGGTTCCAGGTAGCGCTGGGAGAAGTGCGTGAGGACGAGCTTGCGGACACCACATTCGGCCGCGACCCGAGCGGCCTGACGGGCGGTCAGGTGACCGAAGCGGCGGGCCAGTTCGGATTCGGACGACAGGTACGTCGACTCGATGACGAGCAGGTCGGCGCCGTCGGCGAGGCGCAGAACGTTCTCACACAGGCGGGTGTCCATGATGAACGCGAACCGCTGTCCCGGCCGCAGCTCGCTGACGTCGTCCACGTGCACGGTGCGATCGCGGAGGTCGAGCGATCCGGCTCGTTGCAGCCGGCCGACGTCGGGCCCGGTCACGCCGTACGCCGCAAGCTTGTCCGGGAGCATCCGGCGTCCGTCGGGCTCGATCAACTGGTACCCGAAGGACTCGATCGGGTGCTCCAGGCGTCGCGCCCACAACTGGCCGAACGACCCGACGGACAGCAGCCCGTCCTCCTCGATCGGCTCTTCGAACAGTTCGGCCCGCTCGAAGAACGAGGCGGCGTACCGCAACCGCGTGAAGTACGTCTGCCCCGATGCCGGATAGTGCGCCCGCACGGGATGCGGTACGTCGTCCAGCGACAACCGCTGCACCACCCCCGGCACCCCGAGACAGTGATCGCCGTGGAAGTGCGTCACGCACAACCGCGTGATCGCCCGGGCCGCGAGCCCGGCGTAGATCATCTGCCGCTGCGTGCCCTCGCCCGGATCGAACAGGAACCCCTCGTCGTCCCAGCGCAGGAAGTACCCGTTCTGCGTACGTTCCCGGGACGGCACCTGACTGCCGGTCCCGAGTACGACGAGCTCACGCAAGCGCGGCCACCAACGTGGACGACGACATGTTGCCGCCGCAGGACACGACCGCGACACGCTTCCCGGACAGTTCGGTACGTCGTGCGCTCGCAGCCGCGAACGCCAGCGCGGCCGACCCTTCGATCAACTGGTGCTCGGTGTCGATCACCGTTCGGAGCGCGTCCCGGATCGCGTCCTCCTCGACGAGCACCCAGTCGTCGACCAGTTCACGGCACAGGTCGAAGGTGATGCTCCCCGGCTCGACGCTGCCCGCCGTACCGTCCGACAACGTCTGCCCGGCGTCGACCTGCACGATCTTCCCGGCCCGCACCGAGGCCGCCATCGCGTCGTCGACAGCCGGTTGCGCGCCGTACACGCGGATCCCGGGCAGGTGCTTCTTGAGCACCGCGGCGACCCCGCTGATCAGGCCGCCACCGCCGACCGCCACCACGACCGCATCGAGCGACGCACCGGCCAACTGCTCGACGATCTCCACGCCGACCGTCCCTTGCCCGGCGATGATGTCCGGGTCGTTGTACGGCGGGACGTACGCCAACCCGTGCTCCGCGGCATACGCCCGGGCCTTGATCTCGAGGACGCCGGTGTCGTTGCCCTCGGCCCGTAGTTCGAGCCCGAGCCGGCGGAGCGCCGCGACCTTGCCCGGCGCGGCGTTCTCGGGCAGGTAGACGATGCCATGACCGCCGAGCGTCGCGAGCGCGTTGCCGACGCCGAGCCCGTGGTTCCCGGTGGACGCCGTGATCACGCCCGCCGCACGCTCCGCCTCGGTCAGCGTGAGGATCTTCGCCAGGGCGCCGCGGGCCTTGAACGATCCCGTGCGTTGCTGGTGCTCGCACTTCACGAGCACCTCGGCGCCGAGGCGCTCGCTGAACGCGCCGTACCGGACGAACGGTGTCGGCGGCAGGTGCTCCCGCAGGGCCGGCGCGACGCGCTCGGCCCGTGCGGCAGCTTCTGCGGGCGTCATCACTCTGCAGCGTTGAGGCTCGTGCCGAGGGCCTGCCAGTCGAGAACCGGTGCGGCGAGCTGGCTGATCGTTGCCAGCAGCCCCAACCGCGCGGCCCGGATCTCCGGCTCCTTCGCCATCACGAGGATCTCGTCGAAGAACGCGTTCACCGGCTCGACCAGGACCGATGCGGTGGAGACGAAGTCGCCGAGCCCGGTCGGCGCCTGCCCGATCTTCTGGACGGCCTCGTGCAGCACGACCTCGGCAGGCTCGGTGAGCTTGCCGGCGTCGTACTCCGCCTCGGTGCCTTCCGGAACGATCCGGCGGACCCGCTGCAGTACGGCGACCAGGTCGGCGAAGTCGCCGTTGCCGACCAGGCCCTGCAGGGTCTTCAGCGTCTCGTCCGCGACCACCGGAGCAGTTGCCAACGGCAACACCGCGGCGACCTGGAGGTGGTCGTCACCACGGTCGAGCAGCTGCTGCTCGTACCGCCGTACGGTGAAGTCGGCGACCTCGTCGAGGGAGTCCGCCGGTACGTCGATGCCTTGCGCACCGATCTCGTCCGCGGCCGCCTTCAGCCCGACCGGCAACGTGATCGCCCGCAGTTCCGGGTGCTCGCGCAGGATCGCGACCACACCGGCAGCCGCCCGGCGCAGCGCGAACGGGTCGGAGCTTCCGGTCGGCTTCGCGCCGATCCCGAACAGGCCGGCCAGCAGGTCGAACCGGTCGGCGAGCGCGAGCAGCGCGCCCGGGGTCGTCGACGGGACCGGGTCACCGGCCGACCGCGGCAGCTCCATGTCGAACAGAGCCTGTGCGACGGCCTCGGTCTCACCGGCGCGCTTGGCGTACTCGCGAGCCATCGTGCCGGCCAGGCTGGTCAGCTCGACCACCATCTGCGAACCCAGGTCGAACTTCGCCAGCTCGGCAGCACGCTTCAACGTCGTCAGATCGTCGCCGTCGAGATCGACCGTGGACGCCAGTTGTGCAGCGATCCGCCCGATCCGGCCGGCGCGGTCGGCCATCGAGCCGAGCCGCTCCTCGAAGGCCAGCTTCGCCAGCTCGCTCTTCATCGACTCCAGCGGCGTCTCGAGGTCGGCCCGCCAGAAGAATGCGGCGTCCTCGTAGCGCGCCCGAAGTACACCCTCGTTGCCCGCCCGGACCCGGTCCTCATCGACCGAACCGTTGGCCACGGCAACGAAGTGCGGCAGCAGTTTGCCGTCGCCGTCGCGCACCGGCAGGTAGCGCTGGTGCTTGCGCATCACGGTCGTGAGGATCTCGCTCGGCAGGTCCAGGTAGTCGGCCGCGAACCCGCCCAGGATCGGCGTCGGCTCCTCGATCAGGTTGACGATCTGGTCGACCAGCGCGGACTCGCCCTCGACGTCGACCGTGCCGCCGACGCCCTTCGACAGCTCCGCCGCCGCCTCGACGATCTGCGCCCGCCGACGGGCCGGGTCGGCCTCGATGCCGTGGATCCGGAGCAGGTCCAGGTAGCCCTCGGCCGACGCGATCTCGACCTTCGGCTGGGCGGCGGTCCGGTGCACCCGCGTCGTCCGTCCGGCCGCGAGGCTCGAGACGGAGACCGGGACGATCTCGTCGCCGAGCAGCGCGACCAGCCAGCGGATCGGGCGGGTGAACGACAGCTTGGCGTCGTTCCACCGCATGTTCTTGTCCGAACGCAGGCCTGCGACGATCTCGCTCAGTACGCCGCTCAGCACCTCGGCCGCACCGCGACCCGGGTCCGGCTTGGTCACCGCGACGTACTCGACGCCGTCGACATCCAGATCGTGCAGCTCGGTCGGCTCCACCTTCTGGCCGCGGGCGAACCCGGCGGCGGCCTTGGTCAGGTTGCCGTCGGCGTCGTACGCGGCCGCCTTCTTCGGACCACGCACCACCCGCTCGGCATCCGGCTCACCGGCCTGGACGGAAGCGACGAAGGCGACCACGCGGCGCGGGGTCGCGTACGTCGTGATTGCGCCGTGCTCGAGCCGCGTCGCGGCCAGCTTCTCCTCCAGCGCGGCCTGCACCGCCGCGGCGGTCTTCGTGACCTCGGACGGCGGCATCTCCTCGGTGCCGATCTCGAAGGTCAGCTGCCGGGTGCCTGTGATCGCCGGGAACTCGGTCGGCACCTCCGCAGCCGGCGGCAGCTCGGCGAGACCCAACGGGTGCTTCAACTCCTCGCGGCGCTCGGCCCACAGCCGCGACACCTCGCGGGCCAGGGTCCGCATCCGGCCGAAGGCCTTGGCGCGTTCCGTCGTACTGACGGCACCGCGGGCGTCGAGAACGTTGAACGTGTGCGAGCACCGCAGTACCTGGATGTGCGCCGGCACCGGGAGGCGGTCGTCGATCATCCGGCGTGCCTCGTTCGCGTACTCCTCGAACAAACGCTTCTGCGACTCCACGTCCGCGTCGTCCAGGTAGTACCGGCTCATCTCGTACTCCGCCTGGCCGAACGCTTCGCCGTACGAGATGCCCGGCGCGTAGGCGATGTCCTTGAAGTGCGAGACGCCCTGCAACGCCATCATGATCCGCTCGATGCCGTAGGTGATCTCCACCGACACCGGATCCAGCGTCATCCCGCCGGCCTGCTGGAAGTACGTGAACTGGGTGATCTCCAGACCGTCCAGCCAGACCTCCCAACCCAGACCCCAGGAACCGGTCGCCGGGTTCGCCCAGTTGTCCTCGACGAACCGCACGTCGTGCGCGTCGATGTCGACCCCGAGCGCGGACAGGCTGTCCAGGAACAGCTCCTGCGGGTTGCCCGGGTCCGGCTTGAGCACCACCTGGAACTGGGTGTGGGTCTGCAGCCGGTTCGGGTTCTCGCCGTAGCGGCTGTCGTCCGGCCGCACACTCGGCTCGACGTACGCCACCCGCCACGGCTCCGGACCGAGCACCCGCAGGATGGTCGCGGGGTTCAGCGTTCCGGCACCGACCTCGGTGTTGAACGGCTGCACGACCATGCAGCCCCGGTCGGTCCAGTACTTCGTGAGCGCGAGCAGCGCGTCCTGCATGGTGAGCACAGCAAACCTCAAGCCATCTTTCGGGGGGTTTCCGCTGCGAAGTCTATTAGGCCGACGGCGGTGCTATCCCCCGGATTGCCAGCGTGAGCAAACGGTCGGCCTGAGCGGTGTCCTCGGCACTGGCCAGCGAGATGCCGTTGACCAGCTTCAGCAGGTCCTCGATCCGGACTTCCACGGGTACGACGCCACTGTTCTGGGCGCGCTCCAGCAACTGCCTGCCGGCCGTCAACAGGCGCTCATGAGCGTCCGAACCGCAGTCCCCGCTCATCACGAGCGCCGTCGCCAGACCGCGGCTGCTGGTCGCGTGCCGGACCATCGCGCGCAGCCAGTTCGTCAACGCCTGCAGGGGATCCGGCTCGTCGAGCAGTTCCGTCGCCTGCGCACAGACCTCGTCGACGCTGCTCCGGAACACCTCCTCCAGCAACTTGATCCGGCCGCCGAAATGCCGGTGCAGAGTCGCCGACCCGACACCGGCGCGGCGCGCGATCTCCTCCAGCGACGCGTCCGCGCCCTGCTCGGAAACCACCTCGGCCGCGACCGCGACCAGGCGGTCCCGGTTCCGCTGGGCATCGGCTCGCATCGGGTTCCCTTGACGTAAGTGGGGTGGTCCCCCATATCGTAGCCGAAGATAACCGGGGGACCACCCCGCTTAGGTCGAGGAGACTGAGATGCGCATTGGCATGGCGTTCGGCGACGTCCGTGGACGGGCCCCGCTGACCGAGATCACCCGCCAGATCCAGGAGGCGGCCGGGGTCGGCGCCGCCTGGGTGTCGCACGGCTTGGGCTGGGACGCCCTCACGACGCTGGCGGTCGCCGGCCCGGCGGCTCCCGGTATCGAGCTCGGCACCGCGGTGGTGCCATTCCCGCAGCGGCACCCTCTCGTGCTCGCGGCGCAGGCGCTGACCGTGCAGGCGGCGGTCGGCAACCGGCTCACCCTCGGCATCGGCGCGGGCATCGGGCGGATGGTCAGCTCGATGTACGGCCTGCCCACCGACCGACCGGCTCGTCGACTACGCGAGTACCTGGAGGTACTGCGCCCGCTGCTCCGCGGCGAACCGGTCGACCACCACGGCGAGTACTACACCGCGGCGGGCTCGATCGACCTGCCCGGAGTCGAGGCTCCCCCGGTACTCATCGCCGCGCTCGGACCCGCGATGCTCAAGGTCGCGGGCGAGCTCGCCGACGGCACGATCACCTGGATGACCGGACCCCGGACACTCGCCAACCACGTCGTACCGTCGATCACCCGAGCGTCCGGCAGCCGCACCCCGCGCATCGTGGCAGGGCTTGCTGTGTGTCTGACGTCCGCCGAGGACGCCGTACGACCACGATTGGCCAAGGAATTCGCACTGGCCAAGCAGGTCCCCGAGTACCGCGCGATGTTCGACCGGGAAGGCGTCGACGGGCCGGCCGACGTACTGATCGTCGGCGACGAGGACTCGGTCGCGAAGCAGCTCGACCGGATCGGCGACACCGGGGTGACCGACCTGATGCTCGCGCCGGTCGGTACGGCGGAAGAGCAGGACCGGACGACCGCGTTCCTGTCTACAGTGGTGCGGTGACCTCGCCCAAACATGCGGCGGTAGTTCTCTAGCTCCGTCGTCCGCTCCCCGGCGCCGCTCCGGCGTTCGGGTGAGCCGTGCTGCCCATCTTCACTTCGCACCGGCAGGGACGACTCTTGCACCAGGTCATCACGATCGACGACTCCACCTCCGCGGATCGGGCGCTGCGCCTGATCAGACGCGGCTCGACACTTCACTGGGACGGTGATTTCCAGAACGCCAAACAACTCCTCGCCGCCCTCGGCCGCCGGCTTCCGGTGCCGAGCGGCGGTACGTTCCACGATCAGCGCCGACACCAGACGGAACGCGTCCGCGTCCTGAACTCGCTACTGGTCCCGATCATCAACCACCAGGTCCGCCTGCGCCGAGCACCCGACGTGCGGCAGGCTTGCGCCGAAGCGTACGGACCACCCGACGGCGAGCGGTGGGTGCCGCTGCGGGAGCTGCTCGGCGTCATCGGCGCGCACCAACTCCGGATCCGCGGCGTCCACGTACCGGCCCTCGGCGACCGGATCCACCCGCACTACAGCGTCTTCGCCCCGACCAGATCGGAGTACGCCGACCTGGTCGCCGACTGCCCGTTGCCACCCGGAACCACGGCGTTCGACATCGGCACCGGGACCGGACTACTCGCCGCGATCCTTTCCAGACGGGGCATTCGGCAGGTAGTTGCTACAGACAACAATCCGCGAGCGATCGCGTGCGCCCGCGAGAACCTCCAACGACTGAAGGTGAACGCGAAGGTCGTCGAGACCGATCTGTTCCCGCCGGGGCGAGCGGATCTGATCGTCTGCAACCCGCCGTGGATCCCCGCGGCACCGGCGACCGTCCTCGACCAGGCCGTGTACGACCAGGACGGCCGGATGCTGCGCGCGTTCCTGAACACCGTCCGCGAGCACCTCGAACCGGGTGGGGAGGTGTGGTTGATCCTGTCCGATCTGGCCGAGCGGCTGGGGCTCCGTGAGCGGGGCGAGCTGTTGAGGATGTTCCGTTCCGGCGGACTGCAGGTCACCGGGCGCGCCGACGCCGTACCCCGGCACCGTCGGGCTCGGGAGGGCCAGACGACCTCGTTATGGCGACTGCGGTCCACGGCATTCGTGTCTACTATCGGCGGGTGACGGTTACGGATGCGGGCGGGGCGGTCGACGCGGTCTGGAGGATCGAGTCGGCGCGGATCATCGCGGGCGTCGCACGGATCGTGCGGGACGTCGGACTCGCGGAGGAGCTGGCGCAGGACGCGCTGGTGGCCGCGCTGGAGCAGTGGCCCGAGTCCGGCGTACCGAACAATCCCGGCGCGTGGCTGATGGCGATCGCCAAGCGGCGGGCGATCGACCTGATCCGGCGCAAGGACACGTACCAGCGCAAGCTGGCCGAGATGGGCCACGAGCTGGAGATCGACGGCGACAGCGTCGAGGACGACGTCGAGGCCATCCTCGAGGACCACATCGAGGACGACCTGCTCCGGCTGGTGTTCACCGCATGTCACCCGGTGCTCACCATGGACGCCCGGGTGACGCTGACGCTCAAGCTGCTCGGCGGCCTGAAGACCGACGAGATCGCGCGCGCGTTCCTCGCCCCGGAGGCGACGATCGCGCAGCGCATCGTCCGCGCCAAGCGCAATTTGGCCAAGGCCGGCGTCGAGTTCGAGGTGCCGTCCGGGCCGGAGCTCCTGGAGCGGACGTCGGCGGTGCTCGAGGTCGTCTATCTGATCTACAACGAGGGGTACTCCGCGACCGCCGGCGACGACTGGATGCGGCCGGCCCTGTGCAACGAGGCGATGCGCCTGGGCCGGCTGATCGTGGAGCTGATGCCGACGGAGCCCGAAGTACTCGGCCTGCTGGCGTTGATGGAACTGCAGTCGTCCCGTGCGAACGCACGCGTCGGGAGCGACGGCGAGCCGGTGCTGCTCCTCGACCAGGACCGCCGCCGCTGGGACCGGCTACTGATCCGCCGCGGCCTCGAAGGCATCGAACGCGCCTGGGCGCTGGAGAAGCCGCCCGGCCCGTACCTCCTGCAGGCCGCGATCGCCGCCTGCCACGCCCGCGCAGCCGACCCCGACGACACCGACTGGGCCCGGATCGCCGGTCTGTACGCCGTCCTCGCGCAAGTGACCCCGTCGCCGGTCATCGAGCTGAACCAGGCGGTCGCGATCTCGATGGCGTTCGGCCCGGAACAGGGGCTGGCGGCGGTCGACCTGCTGGCGGACGACCCGTCGCTGAAGGACTACCACCTGCTGCCGAGTGTGCGCGGCGACCTGCTGTTCAAGCTCGGCCGCCTGGACGAGGCCCGGGCCGAGTTCGAGAAGGCCGCCGCGCTGACCCGCAACGAACGCGAACGCAAGCTTCTCCTGGAACGCGCCGCCGCCTGCTGACCGGCTGTCTACTTGTGCCGGCGTGCGAACCAGGCCATGGCGCCGGCACCGAGTACCACGGCTCCGCCGACCGCGGCGGCGGCCTTCGGGTGGCGCTTGCTCGTCGCGGGCAGTTCCTTCATCGCGCCAGGTACCTGCTTCATCTTCTGACCCGTCTGTCCGGCAACGCCCGACATCCGATGGCCCGCGCTCGACGCGGTCTCCTTCATCCGGTGCGGAACATTCAGCCGGCGAGTGAGTTCCTGAACGGTGTCGGCCAGGTGCTGCCTGGTGTGGTCGAGATCCTCGCGCAGCGTCTCGCTGTCCGTCATCGGCTCGCGATGTGCGGCGTTCTTCGTGGTGGTCATGCGATGTTCTTCCCTTCCGGCTGGTGTCCCTTGAGCGCTTCCAGGTCCTCGTGCACGCCGTCGACGGCACGTTGCGGAACGGGCGGAGTGGCACGAGTGACGTGCCGTTTGCCGAGCAGAGCGGCGACGGCCGCGATCGCGAACAGGACCGCGCCGACGATCAGGGCCGACAGCCACGCCGGCAACGCGGTCGCGAGCCCGAGGATCGCCGCGGCGATGAGGACGCCCAAGCCGTACAACGCGAGCGCTCCGGCCCCGCCGAACAACCCGGCGCCGACGCCGGCCTCCTTACCCTTCTCCTTCAGCTCGGCCTTGGCGAGTTGCACCTCGTCACGTACCAACTGACTGAGGTCGGTGGTCACCTGACTCACGAGGCCACCGATGTTCGCGTTCTGACCGTTCAGTCCAGCCTCACGCCGGACCATCTCCGGACGTGTCGTCATGACCGCCTCCCGTGCTCGGTTGCCCGTCCGGTACCCAGACGGGCCGACAACCACGCGACGAGTCAGGACGGATGTGATCTGCGTCACACGATGTCGAGTGGTCGGCCGCCGTTCGACGCAGTGGTGAGATCGTCACCCACCAGGAGGAATCCACTATGAACACCGTCGTATCGAAGGACGGCACCACCATCGGCTATGACCGGCGCGGGGACGGGCCGGCGCTCGTTCTCGTCGACGGCGCGCTCTGTTCCCGCGCACAGGGCCCGATGCCCGACGTCGCCGAGGCGCTCGCGGACCGCTTCACCGTCTACAACTACGACCGGCGCGGGCGGGGCGACTCCGGCGACGCGGGCGACTACGCGGTCGAGCGGGAGATCGAGGACCTGGCCGCGGTGATCGAGGCGGCCGGCGGGTCGGCGTACGTCTACGGCTCGTCGTCCGGCGCGGCACTGTCGCTGCGGGCGGCGGCAGCCGGGGTGCCGATCGAGAAGCTGGTCGCGTTCGAGCCGCCGTACGTCGTGGACGACAGCCGCAAGCAGATCCCGCGGAACTGGGTCGCCGACCTGCAGGCGCTCGAGCCGGGCGACGCGATCAAGTACTTCTTCACCAAGGGGATCGGGCTGCCCGGGATCTTCGTCACGATGATGAAGCTGATGCCGGCCTGGAAACCGATGAAGGCGATCGCGCACACACTGCCGTACGACGCGCAGGTGCTCGGCAGGAACTGCTTCGGCGACCCGATGGACACCGAGCAGTGGGCGCCGATCGAGCAGCCGGTGCTGGTGGTGAACGGCGGGAAGAGCCCCGGGTGGATGAAGTCCTCGACGCGGGCGCTCGCGGCGGCGGTACCGGGCGCCGGACACACCGAGGTACCGGGTCAGAACCACATGATCAAGGCCGCGGCGATCGCGCCCGTGATCGCCGGCTTCTGTGCCTGAAAGCCGCGAAGGGCGTCCGGCCGGAGCCGGACGCCCTTCGTCGTACTTCGGGGTGGATCAGGCGCCGGTGATCAGGGCGCCGGCGCCGGCGCGAGCGGCGTCGAAGCGCGCCTGGGCGTCGGCCCAGTTCACGACGTTCCACCACGCCTTGACGTAGTCGGGCTTCACGTTCTTGTACTGCAGGTAGAACGCGTGCTCCCACATGTCCAGCATCGCGATCGGGGTCTGGCCGGCCGGCAGGTTGCCCTGCTGGTCGTAGAGCTGGTGGATCAGCAGCTGGCTGCCGAGGGCGTCCCACCCGAGGATCGCCCAGCCGGACCCCTGGATCGTGGTCGCGCTCGCGGTGAAGTTGGCCTGGAACGAGTCGAACGAGCCGAAGAACTCGTCGATCGCCGAACCCAGCTCGCCGTCCGGCTTGTCGCCGCCGTCCGGCGACAGGTTCTTCCAGAAGATCGAGTGGTTCACGTGCCCACCGAGGTTGAAGGCGAGCGTCTTCTCCAGCCCGACGATCCCGCCGAAGTCACCCTTGTCGCGGGCCTCGGCCAGCTTGTCCAGGGTGTCGTTCAGACCCTTCACGTAGGTCGCGTGGTGCTTGTCGTGGTGCAGCTCCATGATCTCGCCCGCGATGCTCGGCGCGAGGGCGCTGTAGTCGTAGGGGAGGTCGGGAAGCGTGTACGTGGTCAACTCTGCTCCTTCGTCAGGGCCCCGCGAGGGCCGATATCTCCGATGTCCTGTGGCAGCGACACCAGCTTGAAACTTCAACCACGGTTGAGGTCAAGACGCCACGCTGGCGAACGCGGCAGACCGGTGCCCGGCGCGATCGCTTTTCACACCCCAGCGCACGCACCGGACACCCCCAGCTTCACATACTCCACCTGACGATCAACGGCGGCGTCTCACCTGACCTCGAGGACCAGCTTCCCGCGGGTCCGGCCGCTCTCCATCCGCCGGTGCGCCTCGGCCGCCGCAGCCAGCGGAAACACGTCCTCGACCTCGATCCGCACCGCGCCGCTCTCGATCAGCGCCGCGATCTCGCCGAGCGCCGGCCCGTCTGGTTCGACCAGGTACGGCGCGGCCCGGACACCGGACTTCGCGGCCAGCTCGAGCAGCTCCGGCGACGTCCCCGACGGTACGGCGACCACGAGTCCACCCGACCGGGTCACGGCGACCGACTGCCGCTGCGTGCTCTCACTGCCGATCAGGTCGACGACGACGTCGATGTCCCCGGTCGCCTCGGCGACCTCCGCACGGTGATAGTCGATCACCTCGTCCGCGCCAAGTCCGCGCAACCATTCGTGCTTGCCGACGCTCGCCGTACCGACGACGTACGCGCCGAGGTGCTTGGCGAATTGCACGGCCAGGTGACCGACCCCGCCCGCTGCCGCGTGGATCAGCACGCGCTGGTCCTTCTGTATGCGGGCCAGCGCGGTGAGGATCTGGTACGCCGTCAGTCCGGCCAGCGGAACCGCGGCCGCCTCGACGTGGCTGAGGTTGACGGGCTTGCGAGCGAAGTGCCGCGAGGGCGCGGTGACGTATTCGGCGTACGCCGACGCCGCGCGCGGGAACCACGGCATGCCGTAGACCTCGTCGCCGACCGCGAGGGTGTGTACGCCGTGGCCTACCTCCTCGACGACGCCGGAGACGTCCCAGCCGAGGATGAACGGCGGCTGGCCCAGAATGCCGGCGACCCCCTGGCCGGCGCGCGTCTTGGCGTCGACCGGGTTCACGCCGGCCGCGTGCACCCGGACCAGCACCTCGGTCGGCAGCGGCGTGGGGCGGTCGGTTTCGATCAGGCGGAGTACGTCGGGTCCGCCGTACGTGTCTTGACTGATGGCTCTCATGGGTCGAGAAGCTATCTCTGGGGCGGTAGTATCCCGCAAGGACCACTACTACCTAAAGGGAAGTACGAGGCATGGCGACCACCTGCGCGACCGGGATACATGACAAGCACGACGTGTACGCCGCGCAGTGCCCGTGCCGGGATCTGCTCGACCTGCTCGCGACCAAGTGGGCCGTCCTGGCGATCGGCGCGATGGAGGACGGCCCACTCCGGTTCGGTGAGCTGCAGCGCCGGCTCCAGGGAGTCAGCCCGAAGGTGCTCACGCAGACCCTCCGCCGGCTGGAGGACAACGGATTCCTGCACCGCGAGATCTTCCCAGCGGTCCCGCTCCACGTCGAGTACTCGCTGACCGACCTCGGCCGGAGCGTCTCCCTGCCGATCGCCGCGCTACGCACCTGGGTCGAGACGCACTTGGACGACGTCAGCGCTTGAGCCCTCTGAGCTCCGCGACCAACGCTTCGGCGAAGGCCTCGGGCTTGTCGACGAAGCCGGTGTGGTCGCCTGGGAAGCGGGTCGGCTCGATGCCGAGGCGGTCGGCGAGGGCGGTGGAAGTGCGGTCGCAGAGTTGACCGGTGGATTCCTCGCCGATTCCGATCAGGATGTCGGCGGTGCGCAGCTTGTCGACGTCCGGGAGCCAGGTGATGGACTCGCGCATCTCGTGGCCGAACCAGAACCGCTCCGTCGCCTCCTGCTCGGGGTCCCGCTCGCCGCCGAACATCATCTCGACGACCTCGTCGGGCAGGTGGATGTTCGCGAGCGCGAAGAACTGCTTCCAGGCGCCGGTCGCGTCACCGGCGAGATAGTCGGCCATCAGCTTCTCCGACTTCGCGAGCACCTCGTCCGCGTCGGGCAGGAGCTGGTCGAGCGGTGCCTCGTGCGCGATGACGGTCCGGACGACGTCCGGGTGGTACTGCGCCAGCGCGAGCGCGCTGACCGCTCCCCCGCTGGAGCCGAGTACGACGGCCGGCCCGGCGTCGACGTGCCGGATCAGCGCGGCCAGGTCGTCGGCTCGCTGCTCGGGTCGCGACGTACCGCCCGGGTCGAGTTTGCTCCGCTTGACCCCGCGCGGGTCGAGGGTCAGGACGGTGTAGTCGGGTGCCAGCAGGTCGGCAAGGGGCGCGAACGCGTCCGCGTCCATCGGGGCGCCGACCAGGACCAGCAACGGTCCTGATCCGCGCACCTCGTAGTACAGCTCTGCGTCGGAAACCTTCAGTGTGTTGTTCATGGGGGTACCACGAACGGGATTGCCGACTATGGACAGTCAGCCGGCGGAGACCTCGGAATCCGGTGCGAAGTCGGCTTCCTCGACCACCCGGCGTACCTCGACCTCGGAGCCGAGCGCCTCGGCCAGCCGGGCGGCCCACTCGATCGCCTCCTCGCGGCTGCGGACCTCGACGACGATCACGCCGCCGATCAGCTCCTTGGTCTCGGCGAACGGGCCGTCGGTGACGGTGCGCTTGCCCGCGTCGACCTTCACCCGCGCGCCGAGCGAACTGCGGTGCACGCCTTCGGCGAACAGCAGTACGCCGGCCTTCGACAGGTCCTCGACGACCCGGCCGACACCTTCGGCCACCTCCTGCGGCGGAAAGTTCCCGGCCTCACTGTCGGCGTCGGCCTTGTTGATGATCATGTAGCGCATCGCGGATGCTCCCTCGTCGTGTCGGTCGATCACTTACTCTCACGTCGAGCGGGCGATCACCAGATCGACACCCGGACTTCAGATCATTTCCCTGGTCAGCTCGTACAGCCTGCGCGCGTTCTGCGGATCGAAGGTCGCGAGCCCCGGGTCGACCGGTTCGCCGACCGCCCGCAGGATCAGTCGCTCGTCCGGCTGTGCGTCCATCACCCCGAGCGTGTCACGGACACTTTCGGACGGGGGCTTGGCAAAGAGGGTGGCGAGGAGTTTGGCCACGGTCCGGAGCGGTTGCGGGAGGTGGTTGGTGCCGCTCTTCGTGTACGGGGGTTGCACGCCGAGGTACTTCGTCCGGCCGTGCGGGTGGTTCTGGAGGTAGTGCACCGCGAGTAGATCGTTCGCGCGGCCGCCGCTGACGATCGCCTGCACCACGCTGTACTTCTTGGTGAACTGCAGGTCGTCCCAGTTGACCGCGCCCTTGGTGATGCCGGTGGCGCCGAGGTTCGTGATAATCGGCGTCTCGCCGCGCTCGAGCAAGTCCGTCAGCCCGTAGCTGAGCATGAAGCGGCTCAGGTAATAGAGCATGAACGTGCCCTCGAGCCCGTCGGGTGTCTCGCGGCGCTTCACGAACGGGAGCATCGCGGCGAGCACCAGCGCGTCGAGCGCCTCGTGCCGCGCGGCCACCTCCTTGATCACCCGCTGGTTCTCCGCGATCGACAGCAGGTCCGCGCGCACGAACGCAGCCTCACCGTCGAGCGGTTCCGCTGCTCGCAGGAACTCCTCCCCGCGCGCCGGCGTACTGCCGACCACGGTCACGCGGGCCCCGCGGCGCAGGTAGTGCAGCGCGATCTCCCGGCCCATTCCCGTCGTACCGCCGGCTACTACGACGTTCTTCATCTGCGCCATCCCCTAAGTCATCGATCGGTGACTTAGACCGTAGAGGTCATCCGGGTACCATGTCAACGATCGATGACTTGGAGGGCGGATGGCGCACAAGCGGGATCGGGAGGCGACCCGGGCCCGACTGCTGGAGTGTTCGCGGCTTCGGTTCGCCCGGGACGGGTACGACGGGACGAGCGTCCGGGACGTGGCCGGCGACGTGGGCGTCGACCCGGCGCTCGTGTTCCGGTACTTCGGGTCCAAGTCCGGGTTGTTCACCGAGGCGATGGCGGGCTCGTCCGCCCCCGTCGTGCTGCCGGACGGGCCGGTCGAGGAGCTACCCGCGAAGCTGTTGCGGCAGTTGGTCTTCGAGGACTGGACGGAGTACGCCGGTGAGCATCCGCTGATCGCGATGCTCCGCTCGTCGGGTCACGAGGACACCAAGGACCGCCTCCGGCAACAGGTCTGCGAGGGCTACCTCGACGTACTGTCCCAGCTCGCCGACGGCAACGAGGACAAGAATCTCCGCACCGAGCTCTTCGCCGCGTGGCTCCTCGGCATCGGCATCCTCCGCACCGCCGTCGGCACCCCCACCCTCACGAAGGCCACCGAGGAGGACATCCTCCCCCACCTCGCCGCGGTCGCCGAGGCGTTGTTCGGTCGACCCGTCCCGACGGAGTAGCGGACGGCCCCGCAGGCAGAACCCACCCTTTCGGGCGCAAACACCCCGTCGCGGCCGGGTTGTGCATGCATGGCGGTCCGTGCCGACTAGCTGGGCTGGTCTCCGGCGGGGTTGTACGCGCAGGCGTCGGCGAGGTTCTGGGTCGGGCCCGGCGGTGCCGTGGTGGTTGTGGTCGTGGGCTTGCGGGTGGTGCCGGGGGTGGTCGGCGTGGTGGGAGTCGGCGTCGGCGCGGGCGCTGACTCGAGGGCGTTCTCGACGGTGTCGCGGAGGGCCTGGTAGTCGGGGTGCAGGTACTTCAGGCGCAGCTTGTCGGAGTCGAGCGTGACGTTCGAGACCGTCCCCGACTTCACCTTGAGCGCCAGCTGCACCATCGCGGGCAGGAGCTCCTGCGGGATGTCGGTGCGCAGCAGGTGCTGGCCGGCGCGAGCGATTGCCTTGTACTTCGTGACCAGCGTCTGCGGATCCGCCGCGTCGACGATGCTCTTGATCACGCATCGCTGCCGGACCTGCCGCTGGTCGTCGTCGGCGCCGTACCGCCCGCGGGCGAACCACAGCGCGTGCCGCCCGTCGAGGTGCTGGTTCGGTCCCGGCTCGATCCACTCCTTCGGCGGGATGTGCGAGCTGCTGACGCCGCCCATCGCGACCCGCTCGTTCACGTTCACCCGGACCCCGCCGAGCGCGTCGACGATCTCCGGGAAGCTCTGCAGGTTGACCTGCAGGTAGTAGTCCAGCTTCAGGCCGATCGCCTCACCGACGGACTGTTTCACCACGTCCGCGCCCTCGTTGTCGGACGGTCCGAGGATGCCGGGATGCGCGTCCGGGACGTTCTGGTACATCGCGGTCAGCATCCACTCCAGCCGTCCGTCGAGGCTGAGCCCTTCCTTGCCGAAGCCGTCCGGGTAGTACTTGCGCAGCGGCGAGTCCGCCGGGAACGGCATGAAGGTCAGGTTCCGCGGCAGTGAGACCAGCGCCGTGTTCCCGGTCTTGGTGTCGATGCTCGCGACGATCACCGTGTCGGTGCGCACGCCCTCGCGGCTCGGCGCGTCGTCCCCGCCGAGCAGCAGCAGGTTGAGCCGCGGCTTGTCCTCCCACGGGTCCTTGACGTTGACCGTCGACGGCCGGGTCGCGCTCTTGCTCTCACCCTGTGCCTGGAACACGTCCTGCACCAGCGACCGCTGCGCCAGCACACTCTGTACGCCGATCGCCGCCGGCGCCGCGATCGCGAAACACAGCAGCCCGACGAACGTCGCGCCGAAGGCCCGCCCGCCGGCGCCACCCGTTGCCGGGCGCAACGACCGGTGCGAGGCCACGATCACCACGATCCAGCAGAATGCGACCGCGCCGATCACCACCGACGTCATCAGCAGCCGGCTCGGTACGACGGCGGCCGCGAGGACCTCGTCGCGCCGGGTGAGCCCGACGTACACCCCGAGCCCGACCAGCCCGAGGAACAGCGTGAGCACGAACGCACCGAGCCGCCGGCGCCCGCCGACGATCAGCCCGAGTCCTGGAATCAGTGCACCCAGCAGGGTGAACCCCAGCAACTTCGGCATCGACCGCGGCCGCCTCGCCGTCGCGCGTCCACTCCCCATCGGCACCCCTGTCGCCCCGTTGTCCCCTGATGCAAGTGTGCGTCAAGTACCCGCGCCCTTACCTCCTCAGACGTGTTACAGGGTCAATCGGTTGTCAAACGGTCAGATGAGCGCCGTTGAAACCTTCGAGCTCGACGAGCGTGCGGACCACGGCGGCGATCCGGTCCGGCGGGCTCCACTTGCTGGTGTCGGCGTTCGGCATCGCGGTGCGGTTCGCCGGGGTGTCGATGGTGCCGGGCAGGATGGTGTTCACCCGGATGCCGTCGCGCGCGTACTCCGCGTGCAGCGCGTCGGCGAACGCGATCACGCCGGCCTTCGCGGTGATGTACCCGGCCGCCCCGGAGAACGGGCGGAGCGCGGCGCCGCTCGACGTACAAACGACCGCTCCACCACCGCCCGCGAGCAGATGGGGCAGGACCCCTTGGGTGATCAGGTACGTCGGACGCAGGTTGAGCCGGAGTTGGTTCTCGAAGTCCTCGATCGGCGTCTCGTGCACCCGGGAACCGGACGCGAAACCGCCGACGAGGTTGACCAGGGCGGTGAGCGGCGCGTTCTCGTCCGAGGTCGCGAGCGCGACGACGTCCGCCGTACCGGCCGGGTCGAAGGGGTCGGCGACCACCGGGTTGAGCGCCGGATCGGCGCCGAGGCGGGCGAGGGACTCCTCGGACCGCCCGGGGACGACGACCCGCCAGCCGGCCCGCAGGAACTCGGCCGTCACCGCGACCCCGAGCGCGCCGGTGCCACCGGCAACCACCACCGTGTTCGTCATGTTCGGGAGCCTAATCGGATCATGGCGACTAGGTTGGTCGGTTGTGCGGATTCTGATGCTGGGTGGGAACGGGTTTGTCGGGCGCGCGGTCGTGGACGACGCGTTGGCACAGGGCTACGAGGTGGCGTCGTTCAGTCGCGGGAAGAGTGGTACGCCGCTCCCCGCCGGCGTGACGCAGCTGATCGGGGATCGGGAGGCGGGCGACTATTCGGCGCTGCGGACCGGCGAGTGGGACGCGGTCGTCGACACGAGCGGCTTCCGGACGCGGGACGTCGATCAGGCGATGGACGTACTCGGGGACCGCGTCGGACGGTACGTGTTCATCTCGAGCCACGCGGTCTACGTCCGGGACCTGCCGGCCGGGACCGACGAGACCGCGCCACGCCGCGAGCCGCTGCGCGATGCCGACGTACTCACGAACGACACGTACGGCCCCTGCAAGGTCGCGTGCGAGGACGACGTCGTCGAGCGGTACAGCGATCGCGCGACGCTCGTCCGCCCCGGTCGGGTCACGGGGCCCGGTGACTCGTCCGGTACGGCGCTCTACTGGATCCGGCGCGGTGCCCGTGGTGGACGGGTCGCGCTCCCGACCAAGCCCGAGGCGCCGCTCCAACTGGTGGACACCCGCGACGTCGCCGGCCTGATCACGCGACTCGTCGCGGACGACCGAGGCGGCGCCTACAACGCGATCGGCCCCGACTCCACCATCGCCGAACTGATCCGGACCGCGGCCGAACTGTCCGGCAGCACCGTCGACATCGTCCCCGTCCCGTTCGACGCCGTACCGCGCCGTTTCCCCCTCATGGACCCCGAGTCCGAGTGGGGCGAACGCCGCCGCAACCCAGCCAAGGCCCGCGCAGCCGGCATGCCCGTCACTCCCCTGCGCACAACGATCGAAGACGTTCTCCGCTGGGACAAGGACCGCGGCGAGCCCGACCTGGGCATCGGACTCACCCCCGACGCCGAAGCCGCCCTCCTCACCTCGCACAATTTGCCTGGCTGACCCACCAATTTGCCTGGCTGACCCACCAAATCGGAGGTTCTACACCGTGGTTCCGGGTGTAGAACCCCTCATTTCGCTGGTTGACCCAGCAAATGCAGGAAGGGGAAGGGTTACTCGGGTAGGGCGAGTGTGCGGCCGGCGTCTCGGGCGGCGTTGATGGAGCGGGTGAGGGTGTCTTTCAGGGCACTGGCCTCGTCGGTGAAGCCCTGCACGACGGACGTGTCGCCGACGGGTTCCGTGCGGGCGAGGAGCTCGATGTAGCGGTCGCCGTCGTCCAGCGCTGCCTCGGCGCGAAGAGCGGCGTCGGCGGAGCGGACCCGGTCGGCGTACCGGTCCAGCAGATCCACCTTGTGCTTGATCGCGTCCACCGAGAGCGCGAGGGCGCGACGCTGCGGTCCCAGTACGGCGTCGAGCTCGGCGGTCGCCATTCCGCGCGCGATGTCCTGCTGCCTGGCCCGCAGTACGGTCTGCTCGCGGAGCACCTGCGCGATGTCCCACAACTGCTCCGGCAGCACCAGCTCGTTCTGTACGTCGTCCAGCAGACCACGCCGGGTAACTGTTGCCTCAAGCACCGTTTTCACGGCCCGCTGTGCCCGTCTGAGCAACCGCGCGGCAGGATCGTCGAAGTCCTCCGGCAGCAGGTACTTCCCGTGTTGGATCCGGACCGACTTGTGCCCGCGGTCCTCGACCGCCGACTTCACCAGGATCCCGCCGGTCGCGAGCGCGGCGACTCCGGCGAGGGCGACCGCGCCCCACGCCGCCACCGCGGTCGGCAGCGTCGCCGCCATGATGATCAGCGCCAGGATCCACCCGCCGACGCAGACCGCGATCCACACCAGCAACGTCCCGAACGTGTTGCCCGGCGCGACCGACCACGAAGTCTGCCGCTTCGGCCGCGGCGCGTCCTGCGCCACGAACAACTCCGGCCGGTGCTCGTACAACCGCCGCACGCCAACAGGCACACCCGGCGCGAACACAGGCTCCATCGCCACCTCCGGAGAAGTCGTCAGCACTCAGCGTAGCCGGGCAGCGAGGCCGTCGAGGAAGACCCCGAGGCCGAATTCGAACAACTGGTCCAGGTCGTACTCGTACTCGAAGCCGTCGGCCAGCAACTCCTGAAACGCTGTCAGGTTCCCGGCCGCGATCATCGCCGCCAACTGGTCGCTCTGCCGCGTGACCCATTCGTCCGCGGTGACCCCGGTGTCCTGCTCGGCCTGCGCTTCGGACTCCATCACCAACGCGATCCCCCGCACGTACGCGAACAGGCTGATCGTCGTCGACAGCGCCGCGCTCTTGTCCAATCGAAACAGTTCGAACCCGCGCAACGCCTGCAGCACCGCGTCCGTGTGCGGCAGCAGCCGCGGCACCAGCTGCGGCCGGCTCAGACTGATCGCACTCGCCAGCCAAAGGTGCCGCCGGTACACCGCCCAGTGCACACGCGCGACCGCCGTCACCGCATCCCGCCAGTACGCCGGAATCTCCCCCAACGGAAACTCCCCGATCGCCGCGTCCACCATCTGCACGACCAGGGCGTCCTTGCCGCCGACGTACCGGTAGAGCGCCATCGTCGACACCCCGAGCTCGGCCGCGATCCGCCGCATCGACAACGCCGCCAGCCCCTCGGCGTCCGCGATCGCGATCCCCATCCGCACGACCTCGTCGCGATTGAGGTCCGGCACTCCATCAGGCGAAACCGCCGTACGCCGGGAACGCGGCGGCGGACCCACCACTGTCCCGACCCCGGGCGCGGGATGCACCAACTGGTCGGCCTGCAGCACTTGCAACGCCTTCGTCGCGGTCGCCATCGCCACCCCGAAGTCGCGGACCAGCGCCCGCGTCGACGGAACCCGGTCCCCCGGCAGCAACTCCCCGGCCTCGATCCGCCGCCGCAACTCGGCCGCGATCACCTGGTACGGCGCTCCCCTCACGTGCCCTCCCTCGACTAGTGCACGTACATCGTACGCGCACTATCTCAGATCGAGACCCGCTGCTGACACGTCAGTTAAGGTAAGGCTATCCTCAGCGCCATGCAGGAATCGGTGGGGCTGACAGGCGACGACCTGCGGCTCGGGTATCACGGCCGCCAGGTGGTCGACGGCGCCTCGCTGCACATCGAGGCCGCGAGCGTGACCGCGCTCGTCGGACCGAACGGCAGCGGGAAGTCGACGCTGTTGCGCGCCCTCGCCCGCCTGCACCACCCGGACGCCGGGAGCATCACCTTCCCCGGCGGCGGCAACGCGCTCGACCTTTCGGCGAAGGAGTTCGCCCGCAAGGTGACGTTGCTGTCGCAGTCCCGGCCGACGCCGAACGGCGTCAGCGTCCGCGACGTCGTGGGCTACGGGCGGCATCCGTACCGCAGCCGCTGGCGCAACGACGACGCGGACGGTCCGCGGGCGATCGAGCACGCCATGAGCGTCACCGGAGTTACGGCGATGGCCGAGCGCGGCGTCGACGAACTCTCCGGCGGCGAACTGCAGCGGGTCTGGCTCGCCACGTGTCTCGCGCAGAACACCGGCGTACTCCTGCTCGACGAACCGACCACGTTCCTCGACCTGCGCTACCAGATCGAGATCCTCGACCTGATGCGCGAACTCGCCGACGAGCACGGGGTCGCCGTCGGCGTCGTACTGCACGACCTGAACCAGGCCGCCGCGGTGGCGGACCGGATCGCGCTGCTCGATCAGGGGCGAGTACGCGCGACCGGAACGCCGGAAGAGGTACTCCAGGCCGACGCGCTCACCGAGACGTACGGCATCACCATCGAGGTCGGCACCGATCCGGCCACCGGGCTGGTCAGCACCCGCCCCATCGGCAAGCACCTGACCCGCGTCACAACTACCTGAGGTCATCCTGATGAGACGAACCGCCATCGCCCTGATCGCTGCTGCCCTGTTCGGCCTGACGGCCTGCGGCACGAGTGAACCCGCCGCGTCGGACGACGCCAGCCAAGCCGCCGCGCAGCCGGTGTCGCTGACCGACGCCCGGAACAAGAAGCTCGACCTGAAAGCGCCGGCCACCAAGGTGGTCGCACTGGAGTGGGGCGCGGCCGAGAACCTGGTGTCGCTCGGTGTGATGCCGGTCGGGGTCGCGGACACCAAGGGCTACACGAACTGGGTCACCGCGGCCAAGCTCGACCCGTCCGTGAAGGACGTCGGGACCCGCGGCGAGGCCAGCGTCGACGCGATCGTTGCCCTCAACCCCGATCTGGTGATCACCACCACCGACGAGGCGGCGAACACGATCGCGCAGATCGAGAAGGCCACGCCGGTACTCGTGATCCGCGGCGCGGACGCCGCGAACGCGATCCCGCAGATGAAGACCAACCTGGACCTGATCGGGCAGGCGGTCGGGAAGTCGGAGCAGGCCAAGCAGCTGAACGCCGACTTCGACAAGGCGGTTGCCGACGGCAAGCAGAAGATCGCGGACGCCGGCAAGGCGGGCACCGGCTTCACGATGGCGGACGGGTACAAGCAGGGCAGCACGATCTCGATCCGGATGTACACGACCGGCTCGCTGCTCGGCGCGGTCACCACCGAACTGGGTCTGAAGAACGGCTGGACCGGCGCCGGTGACAAGGATTACGGCCTCGCGCAGACCGACCTCGAGGGCCTGACCAAGCTGCCCGACGGCGCCTTCCTCTACATCGCGAACAAGAACGACGGCGGCGACGTGTTCGACGGCGACCTGGCCGGCAACGCGATCTGGAAGAACCTCCCGTTCGTGAAGTCGGGCCAGGTCCACCGCCTTCCGGACGGCATCTGGATGTTCGGCGGCCCGAAGTCCACCGAGCAGTTCATCGATGCCGCAGTCCAGGCAGTCACCTCTTGACCCAGGTGGCAACGCCGGCGCCGGAGGTCGAAAGCCTCCGGCAGCCGGTACGCAGGATCCGGGTCGCGGGCCTCTTCGTGCTCGCGTGCGTCGCCATCGTCGTACTTGCCGCCGTACATCTGACTCAGGGGACCTCATCGGTCGGCGCGAGCGACCTGGTGCGGCTGGTGTTCGGGCAAGGGACCGACAACGCGGCGAACGTGCTGGTGGCCTCGCGGCTGCCGCGGTTGCTGGCCGGGGTGCTCGTCGGTGTGGCGTTGGGTGTAGCGGGAGCCGGGCTGCAGTCGTTGGCCCGGAACCCGCTCGCCTCGCCGGACACGTTGGGGGTCAACGCCGGCGCCTACCTGGCAGTGGTCGTGGTGGCGGCGTTCGGGGTGTCGTTGCCGGTCCTGCCGGCTGGTGGGATCGCTTTCGTCGGCGGGCTCGCGGCCGCAGGCCTGGTACTGGCGTTGTCCGCCGGCGGCTCGACCGGGCCGACGCGGCTGATCCTGGCGGGATCGGCGGTCGCGATGGCGCTGGGCGGAGTGACGACGCTGATGCTGCTGCTCTTCCGCGAGGAGACCGTCGGCACCTTCGCCTGGGGCGCCGGCACCCTGGTCCAGACGGACCTGCACGCGGTCACCCAGATGGCCCCGGTCGTTGCCGTCGGCATCGTCGGAGCGTTCCTCCTGGCCGCGAACCTCGACGTCCTCACGCTCGGCGACGACACCGCCTCGGTCCTCGGCGTCAACGTACGCCGGACGCGCGTGCTCACCACCCTCGTCACCGTCCTGCTCTCCGCGGCAGCCGTCACGGTCGCGGGACCGGTCGGTTTCGTCGGCCTGGTCGCCCCGGTCCTGATCCGGCTGCTCGCCCCGCTCGTCCCCGGTGTGCTCCGGCACCGCGTCCTGCTCCCGCTCTCCGGTCTCGCCGGTGTTCTCGTCGTACTGGCGTCGGACGTCGTACTGCGCGCCGCGTTCGGCGGCCAAGCCGGCGTGGAGATCCCGACCGGCATCATGACGATGGTGGTCGGTGCGGTCGTCCTGATCTGGCTGGCCCGGAAGCATCGCGACTCCGGTCCGAGCCGCTCGCCCGCCGGCACCGGCAGCGGACTCCGCAGCCGCCGGACCTTCCTACTCGTGGCCGCGGGCCTGGTCGCTCTCCTGATCGCCGCCGTACTCACCGCGATGCTCACCGGCGACGCGTTCCTGCGCACCGGCGACCTCGTGAACTGGATCAACGGCCGCTCCGGACGGGCGATCACCTACGTTCTCGACCAGCGCTTCCCCCGCGTCGTCTCCGCCGTACTGTGCGGTGCCGCGCTCGCGATCGCCGGTACGACGGTGCAGGCCGTGTGCCGCAACCCGCTCGCGGAACCCGGCATCCTCGGGATCACCGGCGGCGCCGGCGTCGGCGCGATCGCCACCCTCATCCTGTTGCCGTCAGCAAGCATCTGGCTGCTGTCCGGGGTCGCCGCGGCGGCTGCGGTGATCACCTTCGGACTCGTGTACCTGATCTCCTGGCGCGGCGGGCTCAGCTCCGACCGGCTGGTGCTGATCGGCGTCGGCGTCTCGTCGGCCGCGACTGCGATCATCACGCTGCTGATCGTCGCCACCGACCCGTGGAACCTGAGTCTCGCGATGACCTGGCTCTCCGGCAGCACGTACGGCCGGACGCTCCCGCAGGTCGCCCCTGTCGCGCTAGCACTGCTAGTACTCACGCCGTTCATCGTGCACGTACGGCGTGAGCTCGATCTGCTCGCGCTGGACGACGACGTACCGCGCATCCTCGGCGTACGGCTCGAGCGGACCCGTTTGCTAGCACTGCTAGCGTCCGCGCTCCTGACGGCAGCAGCCGTGTCCGCGATCGGCGTGGTCGGCTTCGTCGGCCTCGTCGCTCCGCACGCCGCCCGCGCACTGGTCGGCGGTCGCCACGCCCGGATCCTCCCGGTCGCCGCGCTCCTCGGCGCGATCCTGGTCAGCCTCGCGGACAGCCTCGGCCGCACGGTCCTGGCCCCCGCCCAAATCCCAGCCGGCCTCCTGACCGCCCTCATCGGAGCGCCGTACTTCGTCTACCTACTCTGGCGAACACGGGTGCCCGTGCGCTGACCTCCATGTCAGGATGGGGCGCATGCTGCGCGAATTGCACCTCACCGGCAATCCGGATGCCGACAAGTTGCTCAACGACGACCCGTTCGCCTTGCTGGTCGGCATGCTCCTCGACCAGCAGTACCCGATGGAGCACGCCTTCTCGGGTCCGTTGAAGATCGCGAACCGGATGGACGGTTTCGACCTGCACAAGATCGCCGCGACCGACCTGGAGACGTTCGTCGAACTCTCCGTCACCCCGCCGGCGATCCACCGGTACGGCGGCTCGATGGCCCGCCGCGTGCACGCCCTCGCGCAGGAGATCATCGAGAAGTACGACGGTGAGACCGCGAACATCTGGCTCTCCGGCCGCCCGAAGCCGGACGGCGCCGAGGTGCTGAAGCGGTTACGGGCGCTGCCTGGATTCGGCGAGCAGAAGGCGAAGATCTTCCTGGCCCTGCTCGGCAAGCAGCGCGGCGTGGCCCCGAAGGGCTGGCGCGAAGCCGCGGGCAGCTACGGCGACCGAGGCTCCCGCCGCTCCATCGCCGACGTCACCGACGCCGCCTCCCTCGGCGAGGTCCGCTCCTTCAAGAAGGCCGCAAAGGCAGCCGCGAAGGCGTAATCGCCGCGACAGGTGCGTCCGGTCTGTTGCAGGCCGGGTGCGGGATGTCCCTTGTACTCACGCGATTCCCTGCGAAGTCCGCCGTACGGACCTATGGTTGCTACGGGCGATGGGAGGAGCGCGGATGGATATCCGGGATCTGGATCGCAGGGCCGGCGCGGTGCTCGGGGAAGTCGTGATGCAGGTACGGCCCGAGCACCTGTGGTTTCCCACCCCGTGCCCCGACTGGACGGTGCGGGGACTGATGCGCCATCTGGTCAGCCAGAACGAGGGCCTCGCCGCGGCCGCGCTGAACGGCTCCGCCTCCGTCCACGTCTGGACCGGCGGTCGCCTCGGCGACAACCCGGCCGGCGCCTACCGCCGCTCCAACGTGGGGGTCGCGGACGCGTTCGCCGACGGCGGCGCGCTGGACCGGCTGGTGGAGGTCCGCGAGTTCGGATCGTTCCCGCGCCGGATCGCGCTGACCTTCCACCAGCTCGACTGCGTCGTGCACGCCTGGGACCTGGCCCGCGCGATCGACGTCTCGTACAACCCGCCGCCGGACATGGTCGAGCTGGCACTCACCCTGGCCCGCCGGATCCCCGACACCGAGGCGAACCGCGGCTCCGGCTACGCGTTCGAACGCAGCGTGAAGGTCTCCGGCACGGCCCCCGACCTCGACCAGCTACTCGGCCTCCTCGGCCGCAACCCCGAGTGGGTGTCCCCGCTCGACTGAGTAGTCCGGCAGCTCGATCGCGTCCGGCTTCGCCACGGCAGACTTCGCCAGTACGCCGGCCAGCAGCCGGGACGTCATCACCCGCAGCACGAAGTCGCGGTAGGCGATCCCGATCCCGCTCATCGGCATCGCCATCTTGATCCCGCCGGGCGGCAACTCCATCCGCTGCTCGACGTACGCCTGCATCCGGGCCTGGTACGCGGGGAACGCACGGACGTGATCGCCCTGCGCAGCGGCCAGCTCGCCCGCCAGCACGTACGCGCCGACGAGTGAGAGCGCCGTACCGTGGCCGGCCATCGGTGAACCGCAGTACCCGGCGTCCCCGACCAGCGCGACCCGGCCGCGGGACCACTCCGGCACCTCGACCCGGCTGATGCTGTCGAGGTAGAAGTCGTCGGCCGCGTCCAACCCGTTCAGGATGTGCTTGGTGTGCCAGCCGAGACCCTCGAAGCTCGACCGCACCAGCTGCTTCTGCGCCTCGACATCACGCCGGTCGTAGGTGAGCACCGGCGACCGGAAGCTCAACAGCGCCTTCACGAACCGCGGATCGCGATCCGGCCGCAGACCGACCCAGCGTCCGCCTGGCGCGGTGTGGAGCTTCATCCAGTGCCCCAGATCTTCCGGCGCCTCGATCGTGAAGTACGACGTGTAGCCGCCGAGGTGGTGCACGAACTCCTCCTCCGGCCCGAACGCGAGCCGCCGTACCCGGGAGTGCACCCCGTCCGCGCCGATCACGAGATCGAACCGCCGACGCGTCCCACTCGCGAACGTCACGTCGACGCCGCTCGGATCCTGCGTCAGTTCGGCGACCGAGTCGCCGTACAGGTACTCCACCTCACTCGTCGCGTCGGCGAGGATCCCGGCGAGATCGCCGCGCAGGATCTCGATCTCCGCGACCGGCCCGGCCCCGTCGAACAGCTCCGCGGGCATCGCCGCGGCCTGCCGCCCGTCGGCCTTCACGTAGGCGAGCCCGCGTTCGTGCAGCTGCCGCTCGGCGACGGCCGGCATCAGCCCCATCCGCTCGGCGACCACCCGCGACACCCCGCGCAGGTCCACGGTCTGCCCACCCGGCCGCGGCGCGGACGCGATCTCGACCACGGTCGGCACGAACCCGAACCGCCGCAACCAGAACGCCAGCGCCGGCCCCGCAATCCCACCACCGGAAATCAGCACAGTCTTCATATCCCAGCTCCCATCCACTAGTGCGCGTACGCCGTACAGTGCACTAGGTGAAGGGGGTGACGCCAGCGCGCACTAGTGCACCGGGCGGGGTGCACTAGGTGGACCGCTATGCAGGCAGAACCCGTGCATTACGCTCTCCGACCCCTGATTCGAGGGGTTCTGCCTGCGCCCACGTCCACCTCAGAGCGCGAGAGCCAGCCGCGTCGCTTGCTCGATGGCTCGCTTCGCGTCGAGTTCGGCGGCCACGTCCGCTCCGCCGATCAGGTGGACGGGTCGGCCGGTGGCGCGGAGTGCCTCGGCGAGGTCGCGGACCGGTTCCTGGCCGGCGCAGACGACGACCGTGTCGACGGCCAGCACCCGCGCCTTCTCGCGTTTCGGGCCGAACGTGACATGCAGACCTTCGTCGTCGATGCGTTCGTAGTTCACGCCCCGCAGCTGCTCGACCTGCTTGTTCTTCAGCGCCGCCCGATGCACCCACCCGGTCGTCTTCCCGAGCCCGGCACCGATCTTCCCGGCCTTGCGCTGCAGCAGATACACCTTGCGCAGCGACGGTTCCGGCTGCGGTACGGCGAGCGCACCCGGGAGCTGCGTCGGATCGCCGACACCCCACTCCGCCTTCCATCCTGCGAGATCCGGCGACGTCGTGGTCAGGAACTCGCTGACATCCACCCCGATCCCGCCGGCCCCGATCACCGCGACCGTGTCCCCGACGGGTTGATGTTCGCGGACGACCTCGACGTACGAGAGCACCTTGGGGTGATCGATGCCGGGGATCGCTGGCACCCGCGGTACGACGCCGGTCGCGAGCACGATCTCGTCGAACCCGGCCAGGTCGTCGGCGCCGGCGCGGCGTCCGAGGTGCAGCTTGACGCCGGTCAGCTCGAGCCGCCGCCGGTAGTACCGGATCGTCTCGGCGAACTCCTCCTTGCCCGGGATCTGCTGGGCGATGCCGAACTGTCCGCCGATCTCTGCATCCGCCTCGAACAACTCGACGCGATGCCCGCGCTCGGCCGCAGTCACCGCCGCGGCCAGACCGGCCGGTCCGGCCCCGACGACAGCGATGCTCTTGGAACGCCGGGTCGGCAGCAACTGCAGTTCGGTCTCGCGGGCCGCCCGCGGATTGACCATGCAGCTCGCCTTCTTCTTCGCGAACACATGATCCAGACACGCCTGGTTGCAGGCGATACAGACGTTGATCTCGTCGGCCCGGTCAGTCGTTGCCTTGAGCACCCACTCCGGATCGGCCAGGAACGGGCGCGCCATACTGACCAGGTCGGCGTCGCCGCGGGCCAGGACCTCCTCGGCGACCTGCGGAAGGTTGATCCGGTTCGACGTGACGACCGGGATCTTCACGTGCGGCTTGAACGCCGCGGTCACGCTGGTGAACGCGGCGCGCGGCACGGACGTGACGATGGTCGGGACGCGCGCCTCGTGCCAGCCGATCCCGGTGTTGATGATGGACGCTCCGGCCGCCTCGATCTCCTTGCCCAGCGCAACCACGTCGTCCCAGGTCTGCCCGCCCTCGACCAGGTCGGCCATCGACAGCCGGTAGATGATCAGGAAGTCGTCGCCGACCCGTTCCCGGGTCCGCCGGACGATCTCCACCGCGAGCCGGCGCCGGTTCTCCGGGCTGCCGCCCCAGTGGTCGGTCCGCTTGTTCGTCCGCTCGGACAGGAACTGGTTGATGAAGTACCCCTCGGACCCCATGATCTCGACGCCGTCGTATCCGGCCTCGCGGGCGAGCGCCGCGCAGTCGACGTACGCCTCGATCTGCTTGCGGACGCCGCGGTCGGACAGGGCGCGCGGCTTGAAGGGGTTGATCGGCGCCTTCAGGGCGGAGGCGGAGACGCTGAACGGGTGGTACGAGTACCGGCCGGCGTGCAGGATCTGGAGCGCGATCCGGCTGCCCTCGGCGTGCACGGCATCGGTCAGGAGGCGATGCTTGCGGGCCTGTCGCCGGTTGACGAGGGTCGATCCGAACGGCGTCAGCCAGCCGGTGCGGTTCGGCGCGTAACCGCCGGTCACCATCAGGCCGACACCACCGCGAGCACGCTCGGCGAAGTACGCCGCCAGCTTGGGCAGATCGCTCAACCGGTCCTCGAGCCCGGTGTGCATCGACCCCATGATCACCCGGTTCGGCAACACGACATGGCCGAGATCGAGCGGCTCCAGCAGGTGTGGATAAGCAGTCATCGGTTGTCCTTCCGGAGGGCTTCGATCACTTCGTCACACCAGTTCACGAACGACTCTTCGGCGCGGACACCGCCGCGCAGTACGAGGTATTGGTGCAGCTCGCGGCCGCGCAGGCCGGACGGCTTCGGGAAGTCGCGTCGCTGGATCCCGCGGTACACCTCGAGTCGCGTCGCGTGCTCGGCCCGGTGCCGCTCAATCTCCTTCAGCACGAGCTCGACCGAGCCGAGCGAGGCACCGCGGAGCTTCACGCCCAGGCCGTCCCGCAGTACGGCGGGATCCTCCGGCTCGGCCAGCCACCGCGACAACTCCGCACGCCCGGCCGCCGCGACCCGGTAGACCTTCTTGTCCGGACGGCCGTCCTGGGCGATCTCGGTGTGCGTGACCCAGCCCGCCTCGTCCATCCGCCGCAGCACCCGGTAGATCTGCTGGTGCGTGGCCGGCCAGAAGTACCCGATCGACCGGTCGAACCGCCGGGCCAGTTCGTACCCGGACCCGGCCCGCTCGGTCAGCGAAACCAGAATCGCGTGCTCCAGCGCCATGCCCCGACCCTACATATGCAATCAGTTGCACTGCACCTGATTGCATCCCAGGTCACACCACTTGTCCGAACAAGCTTGCTGGAGTTTGAGAGAATGGTTGCAGACGCCAGCTATTGATCGGAGCATCATGAACCACCCGACCAAGACGACGTTGCCCGGTATCGGTGTGCGGTACGACCTGGTCACCGACGCGGGGAAGCATGTGTCGGTGGTGGTGCACAACGACGGCCGGCGGTTCCTCGGCTTCCACAACCCCGAGGACGACGACGAGTGCCAGGCCAGCGTGCCGTTAGGTCAGGGCGAGGCGGCCGCGCTCGCGCAGCTGCTGATCCCGGAGCAGCTCGACCCGGTCCGCGGCGAGATCGAGATCGACCTGGTCACCGAGCACATCCCGATCACCGCCAAGTCGCCGTACTCCGGCCGGACGCTCGGCGACACCCAGGCCCGCAGCCGCACCGGCGCGTCGATCGTCGCGGTACTGCGGCGTACCGGGGCGACGCCGTCGCCGACGCCGGACTTCCGGTTCGCGATCGGCGACACCCTGGTCGTGGTCGGCACCCGTGAGGGCGTCGACGCCGTGGCCGATCTGATCGCGGGGGGCTGAGCATGCACGAGAACATCACCGCCCTGCTGATCGAGCTGGGCGCGGTCATCCTTGCCCTGGGCATCCTCGGCCGGATCGCCGGCCGCCTCGGCTTCTCACCGATTCCCCTTTATTTGCTTGCCGGTCTGGCGTTCGGGCACGGCGGTTTCCTGCCGCTGGCCGCGAGCGAGGAGTTCGTCGCCACCGGCGCCGAGATCGGCGTGATCCTGCTGCTGTTGCTGCTCGGGCTCGAGTACACCGCCTCCGATCTCGTCAGCACGCTGAAGACGCAGTACATCTCCGGAGCAGTCGACTTCCTGCTCAACGCGTTGCCCGGCGCGGCCGTCGCGTTGCTGCTCGGCTGGGGTCCGGTCGCGGCGGTCGCACTGGCCGGCGTCACCTGGATCTCGTCGTCCGGCGTGATCGCGAAGGTCGTCGGCGATCTCGGCCGGCTGGGCAACCGGGAGACGCCGGTGATCCTCGGGATCCTGGTGCTCGAGGACCTGTCGATGGCGGTCTACCTGCCGATCCTCACCGCGCTGCTGGCCGGCGTCGGTCTGGCCGGCGGGAGCATGACCCTGCTCATCTCGCTCGGGACGGTGAGCGTGGTGCTGTTCATCGCGCTCCGGTACGGACGTGTCATCAGCCGGGCCGTTTCCTCGGACAACCCGGAGATGCTGCTGCTCGTCGTCCTCGGCCTCACGCTGCTCGTTGCGGGAATCGCGCAGCAGTTGCAGGTGTCGGCGGCGGTCGGCGCGTTCCTGGTCGGCATCGCGTTGTCCGGCGAGGTCGCCCACGGCGCCCGCAATCTGCTCAGCCCGCTGCGCGACCTGTTCGCCGCGGTCTTCTTCGTGTTCTTCGGGTTGAGCACCGATCCGGCGAAGATTCCGCCGGTGCTGGCGATCGCGTTCGGGCTGGCGATCCTCACCGCCTTCACGAAGATCCTCACCGGTTGGTACGCCGCTCGACGCGCCGGCATCTCGACCGCGGGTCGTTGGCGAGCGGGCGGGACGCTGGTCGCGCGCGGTGAGTTCTCGATCGTCATCGCCGGCCTCGCGGTCGGTGTCGAACCGAAGCTCGGTCCGCTGGCCACGGCGTACGTGCTGATCCTGGTCATCCTCGGCCCGGTCGCCGCCCGCTACACCGAGCCGCTGGCACGCCGCCTGACCCGCAAACCCACCAAACCGGCCGAAGCCCCAGCCGCCGAACGCCTCGACGACACCGCAAACACAGCCAGCTGACCGTCACCTCACTCGGTTTCCTGCGGCCGCCTGGTCGACGGTCTCGGCGATCCGGCGCTCCCGCGTCTCGGCACGCTTGGCGAGGGTGATCCATTCGAGGATCGTTCGGCGGGCCGACGGCGGGAAGGCCCGGAAGTTCTCGTCCGCCCGCGGGTCGGCCGCCAGCGCGGCCCGCAGGTCGGGCGGAACGATCAGGTTCTGCGCGTCGGCGAGCAGATCCCACGTCCCGGTGCTCCGGGCATGCGCCACGAGCTCCTCACCCGGCGGCATCATCAGCCCCGCCGCGGTCAGCCGCTCGACGCGCTCACGGTTCACCTTGCTCCAGGTGCTCCGCGGGTTCCGCGGCGTGAAGCACTGGTACGTCGTCTGCTCATCGCGGCGGATCGTCTTGCTGTCGATCCACCCGAAGCACAGCGCGTGCTCGACCGCGGCCGCGAGGTTCAGACCGGCCGCCTCACGATGCACAACAAGCCAAACAGACTTTTCGCTCCGGCCGTTGGCGGTCAGCCAGGCCCGCCACTCGTCGACATCCGCGCAGTTCAGGGCCTCGTCTTCGTTCATGAGACCAGCATGCGCCGGATAAGTGCTCATCCAGTGAGCAGTTTTTCTCCGCGTTCGTGGTCGAGGAGCGCCTGCTTGCGTTCGATGCCGCCGCCGTACCCGGTCAGGTTGCCGGTCGACCCGACCAGCCGGTGGCACGGCACGATGATGCTGACCGGGTTCTTCCCGTTCGCCAGCCCGACCGCGCGAGCGGAGCCCGGCTTCAGGCCGAGCGTCTCCGCGAGACCGCCGTACGTCGTGGTCGTGCCGTACGGGATGTCCTGCAGCGCGGCCCAGATCTCGCGCTGGAACGGTGTCCCGACGAGCCGCATCGGTACGTCGAAGGTCGTGCGGCCGTGGTGGAAGTACTCGTCCAACTGCTCGGCCACCGCGGGGAGCGCCGCGTCGTCGCGATCGCCGAAGGTCGCCTGCTCCGGGCGATAGCGCTGCCGGTCCATGTACAGGCAGGTCAACTCGCCCGCATCGGTCCCCACCAAGGTGAGGGGACCGAGCGGGCTGTCGACGACGGCGTACGTCACCGGGTGGACTCCCACTGCGCGCGGTCGATCCGGTAGAGCACGTGCCGCTGCAGCCGGTGGCCGTCCGCGATGCGCGGGTGGTCGAAGTCACCGGGCTCGTCGTGCACCATGCCGATCCGCTGCATCACGCGCTGCGACGGCAGGTTCGGGGTCGCGGTGAACGACACGATCTCGTCCAGCCCGCCCGGCCCGAACCCGTGGGCGAGCGCCGCCCGCGCCGCCTCGGTCGCGTAGCCGTTGCCCCAGGCACCCTTCGCGAGCCGCCAGCCGATCTCGACCCCCGGCAGGAAATGCGCCTCGAAGCTCGGCACCGACAGCCCGGTGAACCCGATGAACTCACCGGTGTCCCGGACCTCCACAGCCCACAGCCCCCAGCCCCGCTCGTCGATCATCGGAATGCTCCGGTCGATCAGCCCGTCGCTCTGCTCCCGCGTCTGCGGAGCCGGGAAGTGCTCCATCACGGCCGGATCCGCATTCAGCGCGGCGAACGGCTCCCGGTCGGAGTCGCGCCAGTTCCGCAGCAGCAGCCGGTCGGTGGTCAATTCGGTCATTCGTCACTCCGTGGGGATCTGGTTGATCGCATGGTCGCCGGTGGCCCACAGGTACTGCACGGCGTACGCACGCCAAGGCCGCCACGCACGGGCGTGGTCGGTCAGGAGTTTGGGGGCCTCGGGCAAGCCTAGGTCACGAGCGGCGTACCGGATGCCCAGATCGCTGGCCACGAAGGCGTCCGGGTCGCCGAGCGCGCGCATCGCGATCGACTCCACCGTCCAGGGCCCGATCCCGGGCAGCTCGGCCAGTTGCTCGCGCGCACGATCCCAGTCGGCGCCGGCGCCGAGGTCGATCTCCCCGCGCGCGAGCGTCGCGATCAGCGTGGTGAGCGTCGTACGGCGGGACTTCGGGAACGCCAGCGTCTCCGGGTCGAGCTCCGCGAGCGCCTGCATCGTCGGGAACAGATGCGTGAGTCCGCCGGCCGCGTCCTCGATCGGCTCGCCGTGCTGCAGCACCAGGCGATGCGCGTGCGTCCGAGCCGCCGCCGTCGACACCTGCTGGCCGAGCACCGCGCGTACGGCGAACTCCTCGCCGTCGACCGTGTGCGGCACCCGGCGGCCGGGCGCCTTCACGATCAGCGGCGCGAGCACCGGATCGGTGCTGAGCAGGTCGTCGACCGCTACCGGGTCCGCGTCGAGGTCGAGCATCCGGCGGCAACGGCTGATCGCGATCGCGAGATCGCGCTGATCGGTCAGCGAGAGCTGGCAGGCGATGTGGTCCGGCATCGGCCGCAGCGCGACGACACCGTGGCCGTGCGGGAGCCGCAGTGTGCGGCGGTAGTGGCCGTCGCGCCACTCCTCGACACCCGGTACGCCGGTCGCGATCAAGTGACCGAACAAGTTGTCGGGCGTCAACGGGGCGCGGAACGGCAGCCGGAGCGAGATCGTGCCGGGCGCGGTGGACGTCGTACCCCGGCGGGCTCGGCGGCGCAGCTCTGTCGGCGCGAGCGCGAAGACCTCCTGCACGGTTTCGTTGAAGGTCCGCACGCTCGAGAAGCCGGCGGCGAACGCCACGTCCGCCATCTGCAGCTCACTCGTCTCGATCAGCAGCCGCGCGGTCTGTGCACGTTGCGCCCGGGCCAGCGCGAGCGGCCCGGCGCCGAGCTCGGCCTGGAGCTGGCGTTGCACCTGGCGGACGCTGTAGCCGAGCCTCGCTGCCAGCCCTGGTACGCCGTCGCGGTCGACAGTGCCGTCCGCGATCAGGCGCATCGCTCGCGCGACCAGGTCGGCGCGGTCGTTCCACTCGGGTGAGCCCGGGCTCGCATCGGGACGGCACCGCTTGCAGGCGCGGAACCCAGCCTGCTGGGCGGCTGCGGCGCTCGGGTAGAACCGCATGTTCTCGACCTTCGGCGGCACCACCGGACAGCTCGGCCGGCAGTAGATCTTGGTGGTCAGCACCGCCGTGAAGAACCACCCGTCGAACCGCGCGTCCTTGGACTGCACCGCCCGGATGCATCGCTCCCTGCACTCGTACACGTCTTCCAGCATCCCTGCCGCCACCGACAGTTCCTAGCGGTTTTGCGACATGGCGGTATGACGGTCGCGACTTTGCGACGCGAGGATCCGGTGGCCGATTCTCGCCAGCTTCGCCGTCGTCGCGCCGCTGAACTTGAAGGCATGAACGAACTACTTGGCAAGAAGGCACTGGTCACCGGCGGCAGCCGCGGCATCGGCGCGGCGACCGCCGTCGCGCTGGCGGAGCGTGGTGCGGACGTCGCGATCACGTACCACTCGTCCGCGGACGCAGCGGCTTCGGTGGTGAAGGAGATCGAGGCGCTCGGGCGGCGCGGGTTCGCCTATGCGGTCGACTCGGGTGACGCGGTGGCGGTCGGTGACGGCGTACGGCGGGCCGCGGAAGCCCTTGGCGGGTTGGACATCCTGGTCAACAACGCCGGCGTCGGCGCGATCGCCCCGATCGGCGACCTCTCGCTGGACGACGTCGAGCGGGTCATCGCGGTCAACGTTCGCGGGGCCTATGCGGCCGCGCAGGCCGCCGTACCGCAACTGTCCGACGGCGGCCGGATGATCCACCTCGGCAGCTGCGTGACCGGGCGGGTCCCCGGACCCGGGATGACGCTGTACGCGATGAGCAAGTCCGCGATGACCGGCCTGAGCACGGGCCTCGCCCGCGAACTCGGATCGCGCGGCATCACGTCCAACGTCGTCCACCCCGGCCCGATCGACACCGACATGAACCCGGCCGACGGCCCGTTCGCCGCCGCCCAACTGGCCGACCTGGCCCTCCCCCGCTTCGGCACCGCCACGGAGGTAGCAGCCGCCATCACCTACCTGGCAGGCCCAACCGCCACCTACATCACCGGCACCGCCCTAACCATCGACGGCGGCCACACCGCCTGAGTGTGCAGTCCCGACAGGAGGTGTCTGGCCGCAACTAGTGCACCTGAGCGTGATCTCATCCGCGCGTACACCGTCCCACAGGTGCACTACCTGTCGAGCTGCACACAGGGACCGTCGGTGGGTCGGGTTAGCGTCGCGGGTATGAGGTTTTCGGTGACGGTTGGGGCGGTGGGGGTGGGGCGGGATCCGCGGGGGTTGGCGGAGCTCGCTCGTGTGGTGGAGGGGGCCGGGTGGGACGGGTTGTTCCTGGAGGACTATCTGGTTTATCAGGGGGACGTGTCGGAGCCGACGTACGATCCGTGGGTTTGTCTGGCGGCGATGGCGATGAGTACCGAGCGGATCCGGATCGGGACCACCGTCACGCCGTTGCCTCGGCGGCGGCCGTGGAAGGTGGCGGCGGAGGCGGTGGCGTTGGATCATCTGTCCGGCGGGCGGATGATCCTCGGCGTCGGGATCGGGGACCCGGGTGATCCGTTCCTGGAGAGCAACAGTCCGCGGGTGCTCGCGGAGATGCTCGACGAAGGACTCACGGTCATCGACGAGTTGTGGACCGGGCAGCCGGTGAGCTTCAGCGGGAAGCACTACACGCTGGACGACGCGCAACTGACGGCGCGACCAGTGCAGGAGCCGCGGATCCCGATCTGGGTAGGAGGCAACTTTCTCGTGCCGGCCGTACGGCGGCGAATCCTCCGCTGGGACGGCTCCTGCGCGTACAAAGGCAGCACCGATGCACCCCAGCGCATCACGCCGGACGACGTCCGCGCACTACGAGCCGACAGCGGCCGGGATCTCGACGTGAAGGTGAGCGGCGGGGACCCGGCCGCGTTCGCGGAAGCTGGCGCGACGTGGTGGGGCCGATGGATCCCGCCACTGCCCGTCGCGGACACGCGAGCCGTCATCGAGCAAGGACCCCCGACGATCTGAACCGTTGACAGCACGAACGGCCTCAGGAGAGACTGCCGGTGTTTTTAACGTTCAAAACCCCCGTGGGAGGTCGCTGTGGCTACTTTGAAGCAGGTCGCCGCCCACGCCGAGGTCTCCGTGCAGACGGTGTCGAACGCGTTGAACGCCCCGCACCGACTGCGCGCGGACACGCTCGAACGAGTGAACCGCTCCATCGAGCTACTCAACTACCGGCCCAATCGTAACGCCCGCAGTCTCCGCACCAGCGCGGTCGAGCTGATCGGGTACTGCGTGCCGAGCTGGCCGAACCAGACGCACCTAGTGATGGACCAGTTCCTGCACGCGCTCTGCGCCGCCGCGGAACGCACCGGCCGGCACATCCTGCTGTTCACCGCACCGGGCGGCGTCGACGGTATGCCGACGTACGACGACCTGCACGCCCGCCGGATGGTCGACGGGTTCGTGCTGTCGCAGACCGAGACACATGACCCGCGGCACGGCTGGCTGAAGGAACAGGACATCCCGTTCGTCAGCTTCGGCCGGGTGTGGAAGCAGACCACGCAACCCGGCCCGTGGGTGGATGTCGACGGTGCGGCCGGCTCCGCGATGGCAGTGCGGCACCTGTACGAGAGCGGCCGTCGCCGGATCGCCTTCCTGGGCTGGCCGAAGTCGTCAGGTCTGGGTGAGGATCGCGTCGGCGGCTGGCGTGACGCCTGCAAGGATCTCGGCCTACCGACGACCGGGCTGACCGTCCGGTGCCGCGAGGACAGCATCGAGGAGGGCGCCCGCGCCACCGCGCGGCTGCTCGACGCCGGCCGGACCGTCGACGGGATCGTTGCCCTGAGCGACATTCTCGCGCTCGGCGCGCTCCGCGAGCTCACCCGCCGCGGCCTCACCCCCGGCCACGACGTCGGTGTCACCGGGTTCGACGACTCCCCGCTCGCCGAGGTCGTCTCCCCGGGCCTGACCAGCCTCCGGCAACCGATGGACCAGATCGCCGAAGAGCTGATCACGATCCTGACCGGCTCCAGCAACGGGAGCCCGGTCGAACGCCTGCTGCGGCCAGAACTGGTGATCAGGGGCAGCTCGGCCCCTGGCTGATTTTCGGCGCTTCTCCCCGGGCGCCGCGAGAAGGAGGAACCGCCATGACTCCCTATCCGACCAACCGAACCCCACCCCGCCGGAAACCGGTGCGGAAGATCGCCGGCGTCGCCCTGCTGGCGACCGCCGTCGTGCTGGCCGGCAACGCCTCGGCCACCGCCGGCTCTTCCGGCACCGCCGCAACTGCGGCAACCCAGGCGACGACACCATCCGAACTTTCGGAGACCACCCGTCTGACCGACCGCCGTTCGCTCGTCGTCGGCGACCGCGCCTACGCGATGGGCGACGAGTCCGGTCTCTACCCGGCCGCCGGGTGGCACGTCCGCGGTGAGATGGGCGGCATCTGGTCGCAGCCGATCAAACTCCTCGACGGCATCTGGTTCGGCCTCGACGGCAACTGGCTCGGCAAGCAGGTGCCCGCCGCGAAGTACACCAGCGGCCACGGCTACAGCCGGATCGACTACTCCGGTGCCGTGAACGTACGCCGTACCGACTTCGTCCCCGACGGCATCCGCGCCACGCTCGTCGGACTCACGCTCAGCTCGAGTACGGCGAAGACGGTCAAGCTCGACGTCGACGCGCACTCCGAGCTGATGCAGCCGTACCCGTGGGGCTGGACCAAGCCGAGTGCCGCGGACGCGAACCTGCCCGACACCGGCGACTTCAGCGAAGGCGCGCTCCGCTTCCGCGAGCAGGGCACCCCGTCGTACCCGAACGCGACCACGCACGACTACGCCGCGTTCGTCGGATCGTCCCTGCGTCCGACGAGCCACCAGCTCGGCGCGGACCACCGCGGACCGCAGAGCCCCGCGGTGACGTGTCCGGCCGACGGTACGACGCCCGCGCGGTGCGACGACTCGCTTGTCGGGAAGGGCACCGGCGGCCGGCTCACGTACGACGTACCGCTGGCGGCTGGTCAGCAGAAGACGATCTGGTTCGCTGTCGCCGGATCCGATCAAGGCAGCCGGGCCGCGGAACGCGAGTACGGCAAGGCCCTGAGCAACCCGGACAAGTTGCTGCGGGCAAAGACCACCGCGCGGCAACAGATCGACGCGCAGTCCGCAGTGGACCTTCCTGGTGACCGTCTCCTGCAGCAGAGCGTCGAGTGGAGCAAGCAGAACCTCGCGGACTCGGTCCAGGAGGCGCGCAACCTGCAGATCCGGGACGTGAACGAAGGCAAGGACTACCCGGCGCCGGTCGGGACGGTGCCGACCGCCCGCTGGTTCGGCGCGGGCTTCCCGGACTATCCGTGGCTGTTCGCGACCGACGGCGAGTACACCGCGTTCGCTGCCGTCGCCGCCGGACAGTTCGACACCGTGAAGGAGCACCTGCGGGCGCTCCGCGATATCAGCGACCTCTTGAACAACCGCAGCGGCAAGGTGGCGCACGAGGTGACGCCGACCGGCGACGTGTACTTCGGCTCGAACCAGAGCGCCGGCAACACCGACGAGACGGTGAAGTTCCCGAGTACGGTCGCACTGCTGTGGCGGTGGACCGGCGATAACAAGTTCCGCGACGAGATGTACGACTTCAGCGTCCGGAACCTGCAGTACATCTACAAGTCCCTCGACAAGGACAGCGACGGCTGGCCCGAGGGCCTGGCGAACGTCGAACGCGCGGGCATGGGCGTCGAGAAGCTCGACAGCACCGTGTACCTCGCTCGCGGTCTGCGGGACCTGGCCGACCTCGCCGCGTCCAAGCACGACACGAAGGTGCAGCAGTGGGCGACCAGCCGCGCCAACGACCTCGAGTCCAAGTTCGAGGCGCAGTGGTGGGTGCCGGCCGCGAAGGGGTACGCCGACTCGGTCGACGACCCGGCCAACCCCGCGAACGACAACACGCCGATCTTCCAGCGGCACTGGATCGGTGTCACGCCGATGGAAGCGGTACTGACCCGTCCGGGCCAGACGTCGCCGCTGGCGTCGGCCGAGCACGCGAAGACCGCGCTCGACCAACGCGAAACGTCTTGCTACACAGGGGAATTCGGGCTGTTCCACACCGGCAGCGGCCCGACGTCCGCCGAGGGCGGCAATCGTGGTGACTCGTGTGACCCGGTCGTTTCCCAGGTCCAGAGCGAGCGCACCATGTTCGGCCTGAACACCTCGATCATGGCGGTTGCGGAAGGCAACTTCGGTCGTCTGGGCGTGAAGCAGCAGCAGCGGTACACGACCGGCAACGCCCGCATCCAGCTCGACCCGTCGGTCTGGGAGACACCGGGTGCGATGCCGGAGATCGCTCCGTCGCCGGATTCGCCGGCGAACATCGGCCGGCCGTTCTACGACCGCTCGATGACGCTGCAGGCGTGGGGCGCGTACGGCATCCTCTGGCCGGTGGTCCACCAGCAGCTCGGCGTCGATCCCGATCTGGGACACGGGCGGATCGCCGTCGTACCGCAACTCCCGGAAGGCCAGCAGAAGGTGGCCGGTAGCAACATCCGGGTCGGCCGCGGTGCGGTCGACGTGTCGGCACGCCTTACAGGTAAGGCATTGTCGACCGAGGTGACCGCGAAGGGCATCGGCGCGGCGCTGACGGTCGGCGCCGTACTGCCGACCGGCGCGAAGGTGCAGACGGTGACGGTCGACGGTCACGCAGCGCAGTACAAGCTCGTGACCACGAGCCGCGGGACGGAGGTCCAGGTGCCGGCGCGCGGTGCGCACACGACACTGACGATCACTCTGAAGTGACCTGAGGTCCCCGAGCCGGCCGGTGCGCAACCGTTCTGCGCACCGGCCGGCTTTGCTATGCCCGGAATCCGGTACTGCGCAGTCTTGGTAGGAAAAGGCGAGCCCCTCCGAGTATGAGTCGGAGGGGCTCGCACAGCTGAAGGAAGGTGACGTCTCCAGCTTCCCGATACGGGTCCGTGGAGGCCGGCAGACCCCGTCACCGGTCTACCTCGGTGGGGATCCCCACCGCGAGGGCCCTCGGTTTCCGCTCGACCCGCCACTCCGATCGAAGCAGCGTGTCGACCTTTCTACCGCTGTCGGCAGGCTTGGCACAACCCTTTCCAGGCAACAGTTTCGGTCGTCCACAGTGATACCGCAGCCATCCACAGAAACCGTCCGAGTTATGCACACCCCCTGTGCATAACCTCCTTAGCCCTTAGGTGGTTTGACTGCCAGCGGGTGCAGGAGCCGGTACCCGCCGTACACGCCGAGAACGCTGACCACGAGAACGGAGGGTGCGGCGACGGCGAGTGGTGGCCGGTGGTAACCGATGTTGTCGAGCACGTCCGCGAGCCACTGCGCGACGAGCAGGAACTCGGCCGCCGCCGCGGGCACGAGGGCGAGCGGCAGCAGCAGGATGCCGCGCCAGACTCCGAACCGGACGAACGTGATGCCGAGCAGCCAGCCCGTCACCTCGTGGGCGACGATCATCAAGAAGAACTCGGCGAACACCAGACCGACCTGCGACGTACTCGTGAACAGGTGCGGGTTGGTCAGTTCGTCCGGCCAGCCCTGCGACGCGTACAGCGCGTGTTCCACCTGGTAGACCAGCACCCACAGCAGCGAGGTGGCCGCCGCGGCGGCCGCGAGATAGATGCCTGCGGCAACTGAGAACATCCGGCGGGTGATGCCCTGCGAGATCAGCAGCGAGAAGTACGCCGGGGTGACGGTGATGCCGAGGGCCATCGAGAAGTACTTCGGCGACTGGGTTCCGTAGTCCCATGCGCTGGTGCTGACGCCGTTGGACAGGATCTGGAAGACGACCCCGATGAGGAACAACGCGAAGACCATCACCGCCCAGTAGCCGAGCAGCATCGGCCGCAGACCGACCGCCAGTGCGCGCAGCACATGCTTGAGCCGATGCCAGTCGGTGACACCGCGCGGCAGCGTCCTGGTGGTCTGGACCGCCGTACTCATGACTTGACCCCCGTGAGATGGACGAAGAGATCCTGCAGGCCGACCGGGCCGATCTCCAGGCCGGCGGCGGTCGCCTGGGCGAGCAGCGCCGGGTCGAGGTCGCCGAGGACCGTGGTCGACTTGGTGCCGCCGAGCCGTTCCTCCGCGAGGACGGTGAAACCGCCGGTGAACTCGTCGACGGCCGCGGCCGGTCCGACGATCGAGGCGCCACGCCCCCGGAGCGAGTCCACCGGCGACTGGGTGACGAGGCGGCCCTGGTCGAGGATCACGACCTCCTCGAGCATCGCGCTCACCTCGCTGACCAGATGGGTGGAGAGCACGATCGTCCGCGGCACCTCGGTGTAGTCGGCGAGCAGCATGTCGTAGAAGAGGTTCCGGGACGGGACGTCCATACCCAGGTAGCTCTCGTCGAAGATCGTCAGCGGGGCGCGGCTGGCGAGGCCGAGGACCACACCGAGCGCGGACTTCTTACCGCGGGAGAGCTTCTGGATCTTCTTGTTCAGCGGGACCTCGAAGCGGTCCAGGAGCTCTCCGGCGAGGTCCGCGTCCCAGTACGGGCGCAGCGCCGCGGCAAGCCCCACCGCGTGCTTGACGGGTACGGCGTCCGGGCGGTCACCGGACTCGCGGATCAGGCACACGCGGCTCGTCACGACCGCGTTCTCGTACGGCTCCTGCGCCGTACCGAGGTCGCCGCCCTCGATCAGCACCCGCCCCTCGTCGGGCCGCCGGAACCCGGCCAGCGTCGCGGCGAGCGTGCTCTTGCCGGACCCGTTCCGGCCGAGCAGCCCGTGGATCTTCCCGGGCGCGAGACGCAGATCGAGCCGATCCAGCGCGGGCACACCGGCGAACCGGACCGAGAGGTCCTCGGTCCTGACAGTCAGGGCGGCGGTCATCAGGCTTCTCCGTACGAACGAATGTGCTGGAGGATGTCTTTCAATGGGATCCCGATCGCCTTGGCCTCGCGGATCATCGGGTCGACGACCTCGGCGAAGAACGAGTCGCGGCGGCCGGTGCGGAGCAGGTCGCGGGCGTTCGGCGCGACGAACATGCCGATCCCGCGCTTCTTGTACAGGACGCCGTCGTCGACGAGTTGGGCGAACCCCTTGGCCGCGGTGGCCGGGTTGATCCGGTAGAAGGCGGCGTACTGGTTGGTCGACATCACCTGCTCGTCCTCGGCCAGCGCGCCGGTCACGATGTCGTTCTTGATCTGCTCGGCGATCTGCAGGTAGATCGGACTCCGGTCGTCGAACACCATCCACCCCCTTCCTCGGTTCGTTACCTGAGTAACGAACCATAGCACCATCGGAGGGTCAGCCTCCGGCGGAGGAGGCCTGCGACTGGAGCGACTTCTTCAGGGCCGGTACGACGGGACCGACGCGGACCGCCAGCTGGGCGAGGCGATCCTTGTGCCGCGTGCGCTGCTCCTTCGTGACGACCGTGCGCAGGTCCGCGGTTGACGCGAGTACGACGACGGCGGCGTCGCGGAGGTCGACTCGTGAGACGAGCCGGGACGGTCGCAGGGTGTCGCGGGCACTCTGGAGGATGTGGCGGCGTACCAGAGGGTGGCGGAGCGTGATGCGGGCCGCCGGGAAGAGACCGAGGACGCGATACGGCTCGACCTTGATCAAGTGCGCGCGGGCGAGCTCGTCACGGACCTGACGGATGGTCACGCCCGCCCGCCGATCGATCCAGTGCCGCCACCGCCGCGGCCCCACCGCCCGCAACTCCTCAAGCACCCCCGCAACCACCGGATCAACCGGCGCCGACGCGGATCCCGATCCAGCTGAGCGCAATCCGGCTGCGTGGGATCCAGCCGAGCGCGATCGCGTCGTCACCCGTGCGCGGCCGTCCTCGTCTTCGATGTGGCCGTTGAGCTGCAGGTCGACCAGGACCGCGGCTCGCAGCACCTTGCCCAACTTCGAGCGGGCCGTCAGCCGCCCGCGCTCCGGATCGTAGGCCAGCAGAAAAACCCTTGCAGCCAAGGAGTTCGGGGCAGTCGCGTTGCCGAGCGCAACTGTCTTTCGGGGCCGGGCCGGTTGCCTGGCCGACGTCGAGCGTTCCGGCCGCCGCAGCGGCGTCACCACAGCTCTACTCATCGTTGTCCTCCTTGGACGGCCGGCCCGGGCGGCGTTGCTTCGTTACGCCGGTCGGAAGGCGGCCGGCGTCGGCCAGGGCACGGCGGAGCAGGTACTCGATCTGGGCGTTCGTGCTGCGCAGGTCGTCGGCCGCCCAGCGGGCGAGCGCGTCGTGCACCGCGGGATCCAGCCGGAGCAGGATCTTCTTCCGTTCGGCAGGCATCAGGGCACGTCTCCCGATCCCGCGCCGTAGCGAGGAGGTGCTCGGTGCGGTAGCTCGGCGTGCGGGGGCGAAGGTCTCGATGCGGAGCATCGTGGCCTTTGCACCCGTGCGGCGAGGTGCCGTGCCGAGTGCCCCGCAGTAGGCGATGGATCGGGAGACATGCCCTCGAGCCTCACTGGTAGAGCGAGCCGGCGTTGACCACCGGTTGCGCGTCGCGATCGCCGCACAGCACCACCAGCAGGTTGCTGACCATCGTCGCCTTGCGCTCCTCGTCGAGCTCGACCACGTCGTGCTCCGACAGCCGGTCCAGCGCCAGCTCGACCATGCCGACCGCGCCCTCGACGATCCGCTGCCGGGCCGCGACCACCGCACCGGCCTGCTGGCGGCGCAGCATCGCCTGAGCGATCTCCGGCGCGTACGCGAGATGCGTGATCCGGGACTCGATCACGTGGACGCCGGCCGCATGCACCCGGGCACCGATCTCTGCCGACAGCGTCTCGGTGATCTCGTCGGTGCTGTCCCGCAGCGACAGCACGCCGTCCTCGGTGTGTACGTCGTACGGGTAGCTGTTGGCGATGTGCCGTACGGCGGTCTCGGTCTGGATCGCCACGAACTCGACGAAGTCGTCCACCTCGAACATCGCCTGCGCGGTGTCCTCGACCTGCCACACCACGACCGCCGCGATCTCGATCGGGTTGCCGTCGGCATCGTTGACCTTGGCAACGGCTGTTTCGTGGTTGCGGATCCGGGTCGAGACCTCGCGTCGCGTGGAGATCGGGTTCACCCAGCGCAGACCGTCCGTCCGGATCGTCCCGGCGTACCGCCCGAGGATCTGCAGCACCCGGGCCCGCCCCGGCGACACGGCGGTCAGCCCGCCCGCGACGATCAGCGCGGCCAGGAACACCAGGATCCCCACTGTGATCAGGACGACGTTGCCCGCACTGAGCACGGACAACAGCACGCCGACGATCGCCAGGACCAGCGCGAGCGCCGCCATCGGCCACCCGTTCAGCTCCCGCCCCACACGCTCAGCCACCTTCGGCGCCGGCATCTCCACTGCGACATCCACCATCACAAGCTCCTCTCGAATAGCTCGAAGGTAGCAAAGTGATATCACATTTGCAAGACGCCTCTCGTGGGTTGTCAGGGGAGGCGGGTGGCGAGGGCTTCCAGGTCGGACTGCCACGCAAGGGCTTGGGAGTTGGGGAGGGGGTCGATGGCGGAGGGGCCCCAGGCGTGGATGGGGCGGATGCCGTGCAGGGCGTTGACGAGCCAGGCCTCGGTGGTGTTCTGCAGGGCGTCGGGGGTGATCGAGTGCTCGGCGACCTCGATGCCCTGACGGGCGGCGATCCGCCGGAGCAGCTGGGCGGTGACCGAAGAGAGCATTGGGCGGTCCGGCTCCGGGAAGCAGAGGGTGTCGTCCTCCCACCACGCGACCGCCGAGTACGCCGCCTCGAGAACCGTCCCGTCGGTGTCCAGCAGCAGGATCTCGTCGGCGCGGTCGGCCGCGGACTCCTTCAGCTTGCCGAGCAGTTCCAGGTCCGGCCCCTTCACCCGCGGCGCCGTCCGCGGATCCGGTCCCTCGAGGACGGCGACCCGCACCCGGCCGCCGATCGGCGGCGCCGGCCTTAGCTGCACCGCCAGCTCCCCCGGCGCCTTCAGCTCGAACCGCGGGAACCACCGGCCGAACCCGGGCAACCGCCCGATCTGCTCGTCCCAGAACCGCTCCGCCGCCACCCCGGCCGCGGCACAGGACCGGACGAACCGGTCCCGGTGCAGTTCCAGTCCTCGAACCTTGCCATTGGCAACCAGAAACGAATCCGCCACCAACAGTTCTGTCATGCTCCCCCACCTTGTCCGCCGACGGCAGCCATTGCCTTCAGCACCATTTCGTCGTACTCCGCGACCGGGTCGGAGTCGAGCACGATCGCACCCCCGGCCCCGACCACGGTCCCGTCCGGTGTCAGCACCGCCGTCCGGATCACCACACTCAGGTCCGCCCGCCCGTCCACGGTCAGATAGCCGAGCGCACCGGAGTACACCCCGCGCGCGCTCTCCTCCAACGAGTCGATGATCTCCATCGTGCGGATCTTCGGCGCGCCCGTCATCGACCCCGGCGGGAAGCAGGCGCGGACGGCGTCCACCGCGGTCACGCCGTCGCGCAGGCGGCCGCGGACGGTCGTCACCAACTGGTGCACGGTGCGGTAGCTCTCGACCTGCATCAACTGCGGCACGTTCACGGTCCCCGGCACGCTGACCCGGCCGAGGTCGTTGCGGATCAGGTCGACGATCATCAGGTTCTCGGCGCGGGTCTTGTCGTCCTCGGCCAGCGCCTTCGCCGCGAGCTGGTCCTGCGCCGGGTCGAGGTCCCGCGGCGCGGTCCCCTTGATCGGCCGGCACTCGGCCCAACCGTCCGTGTCCACGGTCAGGAACCGCTCCGGCGACGAGCTCGCCACCGCGAGATCGCCGTACCTGAGGAAGGCGGCGTACGGCGCCGGGTTCGCGGACCGTTGCCAGCGGAAGAACTCGAACGGGTCCTGGACCGCGGGCAGGCGGACCCGGTTCGTGAGGTTGACCTCGTACGTCTCGCCCGCCTCGAGCTCGGCCAGGACGCGCGCGATGCCGTCCAGGTACGTCGCTCTGTCCTGCTCCAGGTGCGCCTCGAGATCCAGCCGGGCGATCGCGGGTACGTCGACGCTGCCCATCCACCAGTTCGACGAGGCCTCCTCGGCCTTGTCCAACCACTCCTCGCCGTCGAGCGCCACCAGGTAGGTGAGGTCGCGGTCGTGGTCGATGACGACGAACCGGTTCGCCCAGATCCACAGCGCGTCCGGTGTCGACGCCTCGTGCGCCGCCACTCCCCCGGTCAGCGCCTTCAGTTCGTAGCCGAAGTAGCCGACGTACCCACCGCAGAACAGGCCGTCCAGCTCGGGCGGCGGCTCCGCGGCGCGGGCCTCGAGTAGCTCGTTCAGTTCCGTGAACACGTCGCCGTCAGCCACGTCTCGGGTGATGACGGCTTCTGTCGTCGTACCGAGGACTGAGATGCGGCGGGGAGCACGGTCGGTCAGGCTGCCGTCGAGCCAGTAGGCGACCGGCTCGGCGGCCAGCAGCTCGCGGTAGACCGTCTCACCGTCGAGCGCCCGGTCGAGCGTCCGGATGGACCAGCGCAGCGCACTCACAGGCACACGGTACCGAGCCCGTGCCGATTCGTGGGCGCGGATCAGGACGTGGTCAGTGCCACCTTGGTCCGCATCGCGGTGATCCGGCGGATCGGGATCGCGACCTCGAGCCCGTCCTTGGACTCGGCGCGGTCCGCGAGCCAGGCCGCCGCGGTGTCCCGGCGGACGTCCGGCGTACCCGGGAGGTAGAGCGCGTTCACCAGCCGCATCGCGTCGTCGCGGCTGTGGATCATGTACACGTACCGCTCGCGCTGGCTCTCCATCACGTCGAACCCGGCGTGCTTCAGCTGATCCTTCAGCTCGGTGATCTCACCACCGGCCGGGAACTGCGGCGTCGACCGCAGCCGCGTGGTCAGACCGCTCAGCGTGCGGATGTCGCCGCGCCGCAGCGGCCGTACGGCGGGCACGATCGCGGCCAGTACGCCGCCGCGCCGCAGCACCCGTGCCGCCTCGGCGAGCACGTCTGCGAGCGGCTGGAGGACCATCAGGCCCATCGAGCACGTGACGACGTCGAAGACCTCGTTCGCGAACGGCAGATGCAGCGCGTCCGCCCGTACCTTCGGGCCGGGCGCACCGGCGAGCTGGGCCTCGTTGTTGTCGACACCAACGACCCACCGCCCGTACAGCTCCCGCGCCACCGGCCCGTTGCCGCAGGCCAGGTCGAGCACCCTGCGGGCCTCACCCGAGACGGCACGGACGAGCCAGCGGTACGGCGTGTGGTCGCCGGCCACCGCACGTGACAACAGGGCTTCGGTACTGCCCGGCGCCGCGGTGTGGAACTCCCGCAGGTACTCCGGCCAGTTGATCGCATTCTCAGACATCGCGGCCCGAACCTACCGGCTGGCGACCCGGCGTGCCCCGCCGGGTGCTCAGCGTTAACGCATTGTTGACTGTCAGACGCGGCTGACGAAGATGTGACCTGCGGTTTCGTCCGTGATGACGCCGCCGGCCTCGCGGCTGCCGACCAGGACGCCCTCGGCGTCCAGGGTGGAGTCGACCTCGCGGCCGGGCAGTGCCCCGGCGCGGCGCAGGACCGCCATCGCGAAGTCGTCGGTCTGCACCGGCTCGGCGATCCGCCGTACCAGCACTCGCACGCTGTCGCCGGTGGCTCCGTCGACGACCTTGTCCAGGGGCTCGACCCCGACCCGGAAGTCCCCGATGTCGCTGGCCTGGTGGTCCTTCTGCAGCTCCTCCAGGCCCGGGATCGGGTTGCCGTACGGCGATTCGGTCGGGTTGCCGAGGAGCTGGAGCAGCCGCAGCTCGACCGCGTCGCTCATCACGTGCTCCCAACGGCAGGCCTCGGTGTGCACGTCCTCCCACTCGAGCCCGATCACGTCGACCAGCAGCCGCTCGGCCAGGCGGTGCTTGCGCATCACCCGGACCGCCTGCTTGCGGCCGACGTCGGTGAGCTCCAGATGGCGGTCGCCCTCCACCTTGATCAATCCGTCGCGTTCCATCCGCGCGACCGTTTGACTGACCGTCGGGCCGGACTGGTGCAACCGCTCGGCGATCCGCGCCCGCAGCGGCACGATGCCTTCTTCTTCCAGTTCGTAGACGGTCCGCAGGTACATCTCGGTGGTATCGATCAGGTCGGTCACGACAACCATTCTCACCTATTGAGGCAAGCCTTACCCAATTCGGTTGGGTACTGGAGCACGATGAGCACGGTGACAGCGGTGATGTGGTTCCGGCGGGACCTTCGGCTGAGCGACAACCCGGCACTCCTCGACGCGGTCGCCCGCGGCCGCGTCCTCGGGTTGTTCGTGGTGGATCCGTTGCTGTGGGGACGATCCGGCGATCCGCGCAGGGACCAGTTGGCCGCGTCGTTGCGCAGTCTGTCCGAGTCGATGGACGGGAGGCTCGTCGTACGGCGGGGTGATCCGGCGGTCGTCGTACCGGCGATCGCGGCCGAGGTCGGGGCGGCGAGTGTGCATGTCAGTGCGGACTACGCGCCGTACGGACAGCAACGGGATCAAGAGGTTGAAGCCTCATTGAAGTGTCCGTTGGTGCGGACAGGTTCGCCGTACGCCGTCGCGCCGGGGCGGGTGCTGAATCAGCAGGGACGGTCGTACCAGGTGTTCACGCCGTACTTCAAGGCGTGGCTGGCGCACGGGTGGCGGCAGCCAGTGGAGGCGCCGGCGAGCGTGCAATGGATCAAGGCCGAGAGCGAGGACCTGCCGGAGAGCTCGCAGGTCGCGGGAGAGCACGCGGCCCTCGAGCGGTGGCGGGACTACGACGTTGCGGCGTACGACGACGAGCGCGACCGGCCCGATCTCGACAGTACTTCGCGGATGTCGATCCCGTTGAAGTACGGCGAGATCCACCCGCGCACGATGCTCGCCGACCTGGCGCGCAAGCGCAGCGCCGGCGCGGAGGCGTACCGCCGCGAGCTGGCCTGGCGCGAGTTCTGCGCCGATCTGCTGGCGCGGCACCCGCACGCCGCGTGGCAGCCGCTGCGTCCGGAGTTCGAGAAGATGCAGTACGACGAACCCGACGAGCCGTTCGACGCATGGTGTGCGGGCCGGACCGGGTTCCCGTTCGTGGACGCGGGGATGCGGCAGCTGGCCGCGACCGGGTTCATGCACAACCGGGTCCGCATGGTCGTCGCGTCGTTCCTGGTCAAGGATCTCCACGTGCACTGGAAGTTCGGCGCGCGCTGGTTCATGCGCACATTGCGCGACGGCGATCTCGCCTCGAACTCGCTCAACTGGCAATGGGTGGCCGGCTGCGGCGCGGACGCGGCGCCGTACTTCCGGATCTTCAATCCGGTCAGCCAGGGCCTGAAGTTCGACCCGGACGGCGCTTACGTACGGCGCTGGATCCCAGAGCTCCGTGATCTCGACGGCCGGACCGCCCATGAGCCGTGGAAGCACGGCGGCGGCGCCGGCGGCTACCCGGATCCGGTCGTCGACCATGCCGAGGCGCGCCTCGAGGCGCTCCGGAGGTACGACGCCATCCGCTCTTGACGCCCGTTTGCTCCATACATCTATAGTGCTAGTTACATAGATGAATGGGGTTATCGATGATCGAGTTCCATCTGGACGGCCGGTCGGGGGTCTCGCCGTACCAGCAGATCGTTCAGCAGGTCCGGAACGCGTTGCGGCTCGGACTGCTGCGGGAGGGCGACCAGCTGCCGACCGTGAAGGACGTGGTGGCGTCGCTGGCGATCAACCCGAACACCGTGCTCAAGGCGTACCGCGAGCTGGAGCACGAAGGCCTGGTCCAGGCCCGGCCCGGACGCGGCACGTTCGTCACCCGCACCCTCACCGACAACACGCTCGCCGCCCACGGCCCGCTCCGCCAGGACCTCCGCCGCTGGCTGGCGAAGGCGCGCAAGGCAGGGCTCGACGACGAGAGCATCGAGGCGTTGTTCCTCACCACCTTTCGGTCCGCCTCTCAGGAGGAGCACATAGCATGACAAGCGTTCTCGAAGCCCATGGGCTGGGGAAGAAGTATGGGCGGCGCTGGGCGCTGACCGATTGCGATCTGGAAGTGCCGGCCGGGCATGTGGTCGGGCTCGTGGGGCCCAACGGGGCCGGCAAGAGCACGCTGCTGAACCTGGCGGTGGGGATGATCACGCCGTCCGCGGGGTCCGTCGAGGTGTTGACGGCGCCGGCGGGCACGCAGCAGGCAAAGGTTGGGTACGTCGCGCAGGACACGCCGACGTACAGCCGTCTGAGCGTTGCGGACCATCTGCAGCTGGGAGCTCGACTCAACCCGGGTTGGGACGATCCGCTTGCACAACAACGGATTCAGCGGCTGAGGCTTGATCCGAAGCAACGTGCGGGCAAGCTGTCCGGCGGTCAGCGGGCGCAGCTCGCGCTCACGCTCGGGCTGGCGAAGCGCCCCGAGCTGCTGATCCTCGACGAGCCGGTGGCAGCGCTCGATCCGCTGGCCCGGCGCGAGTTCCTCCAGGACCTGATGGAGGCGGTCGCCGAGCAGGAGCTGAGCGTCGTACTGTCCTCGCACCTCGTCTCCGACGTCGAGCGGGCCTGCGACTACCTGATCGTGCTGGTGGATTCGCGGGTGCAGGTCAGCGGCGAGATCGACACGTTGCTGGCGACGCACTTCCGGCTGACCGGTCCGCGCCGGGACCAGAAGGACCTGCCGCGCGACCAGCATGTCGTGACGGCGAGCCACACCGACCGGCAGTCGACGTACCTGATCCGGACCGACAAGCCGATCCTGGATCCGGCCTGGACGGTCACCCAACTCACGCTCGAGGACCTGGTCCTGGCCTACATGGGCCGCGACGTCCAGCCCGAGCGGCCGGTTCTGGAGGTGCAGCGATGATCTGGCTGACCTGGCGACAGTTCCGCGTCCAGTTCCTGGTGGTCACCTCGGTGATCCTGGCGGCCGCGATCATCCTGTTGGTGACCGGCCCGGGCCTGCTCGACAGCTACCACCGGCTGACCGACAGTTTCCTGCAGAGCCTCGGCTACGAGCGGCTCAACCCGTTGCTGTACATCGTCGGCCAGGTTCTGCTGTACGCCGTTCCGCCGGTGATCGGGGCGTTCTGGGGCGCACCCCTGATCTCTCGCGAACTCGAGACCGGGACCCACCGGCTGGCGTGGAGCCAGAGTGTCTCCCGCCATCGTTGGCTGGCCACGAAGCTCGGCCTCACCGGACTGGCCGCCGTCGCGATCACCGGCGTACTGAGCCTTGCGGTGACCTGGTGGGCCGACCCGATCGACGACGCCGTCAACGCCGGGCAGAACTCGAACGTCTATCTGCCCCGCATGTTCCCGGCCGTCTTCAGCGCCCGCGGCCTGGTTCCGATCGGGTACGCCGCGTTCGCGTTCGCGCTCGGTGTCGCCGTCGGACTCGTCATCCGCCGCACCCTGGTCGCACTCGCGGTCACGCTGGCCGCCGTGATCCTGGTCCAGGTCCTCGCACCGACGTTGATCCGGCCGCACCTGATGGCGCCGACGGAGTCCTACCTCACCGTGAGCCTGGACAACCTGCGCGGCTTCATGCTGAGCGGCGACACCCAGCCTCCACAGGTGAAGGCGATCGAGGTGGCCAGCGGTTCCGTCGCAGCGTGGAAGCTGTCCGACCAGACCGTGGACAAGAACGGCAACAAGGTGAGCACGCTGCCGACCTGGATGATCGACTGCGAGCCGGGGCCTCCCAACGCGACCCCGCGCATCCCGTCGTCGAAGGCCGCCGCGTGCTTCCAGCGGCTGGCCGACGAAGGCTACCGGCAGCACATCAAGTACTTCGGGGCCGACAAGTTCTGGGCTTTGCAGTGGCGTGAGTTCGGGTTCTTCCTGGCCTTGGCGTTGCTGCTGAGCGGGTTCAGCTTCTGGCGGATCCGGCGCGACCTGTCGTAAAGCGCCGTACCAGCAGGGCAGCGGCGAGGACGGCCGCGGCGACGACCGCCGACGTCCACGGGAGGGTGACCGCGAGGACGACGCACCCGGTCAGGCCGATCACGTTCACGGCGCGCGGCCAGCGGCGCTGATCGGCCGGCTGGGTGAAGGCGGATGCGTTCGCGATCGCGTAGTACAGCAGGACTCCGAACGACGAGAAGCCGATCACGCCCCGCAGATCGGTGGTGAGTACGAGGATCCCGACCACCGCGGCGAGCGCGAGCTCGGCGTGGTGCGGGACCTGGTAGCGGGGATGTACGGCGGCCAGCCACGTCGGCAGGTCGCGATTGCGGGCCATGGCGAGCGTGGTGCGGCCGATGCCGGCGATCAGGGCGAGCAAAGCGCCGAGGCTGGCGAGGGCGGCGCCGATCCGGACGATCGGTACCGCCCAGACCGCACCGACCCCGTCGACCGCGGCCGCGAGGGGCGCCGTGGTCGACGCGGGGTCGCCGGTCCGCAGCAGGGCCAGCGCCACGGCCAGATAGATGCCGATGGCAATGACCAGCGCGACGAGGATCGCTCGCGGAATGGTCTTCGCCGGCTCCCGGACCTCCTCCCCCATGGTGGCGATCCGTGCGTAGCCCGCGAACGCGAAGAACAACAGGCCCGCCGACTGCAGAACGCCGTACGGTGAGGTGCTGGTCGTCTCGTGATGCTGCGGGTCGCCCGTGAACAGGACGACGAGGACGAGGGCCAGTACGACGAGGGTGCAGGTGACGAGGATCCTGGTGAGTCGTGCCGTCCTCGTCACGCCCCGGTAGTTGACGGCCGCGAGCGCGAGGACCGCCGCTAGGGCGATCAGGCGACGCAACCAGTTGATGTCGGTGACGTAGGTACCGAAGGTCAGTGCCATCGCGGCACAGGACGCGGTCTTGCCGATGACGAAGCACCAACCGGCGGCGAACCCCCACCACTCGCCCAGGCGCTCCCGCCCGTAGACGTACGTGCCGCCCGACACCGGGTAGACGGCCGCCAGTTGCGCCGACGACACCGCGTTGCAGTAGGCAACAATCGCGGCGAGGACGAGGCCGAGTAGCAGACCGGAGCCCGCAGCTTGTGCGGCCGGCGCCCAAACCACAAACACCCCGGCCCCAACCATCGACCCGACCCCGATCAGCACCGCGTCGCCGACCCCCAGGCGCCGCGCAAGCCCCGGCCCGGCCTGCGGTGCCGTCATCTCAGTTGTCCGCCGCCATGGCCGCCGCGATCTTGGCTTCGGCATCGGCGACGTCCTCCTTGGGCGCTTCGGGGAGCAGGTCCGCCCACAGCGGCAGCATCTCCCGGCGCGCCTCGAGCATGCCGAGCGGACGCGGGTAGAACCAGACGTGGAAGTGGGCCGAACCGTCGCCCCAACGATAAACGTGCACCCGCGCGATGTCGCCGAGCGCGAGGATCGCCCGCTCGATGCGCGCGACGACCGGGCCGTAGCTCTGCGCGACCTTGTCCGGCAGGTCGGAGAACGAGTCGTGGTGACCCCGGCTGGCCAGCCACACCACGCCCGGGATGGTGACGCCTGTAGCGCGGCAGAGCGCCCAGTCGTCGTCGTACCAGAGCGGCGGGCCGTGCTCCGAGTTCTCGAAGTCGGCTAGCCAGTCGCACAGGCCGCAGTGCGGGCCGCCGGGCTCACCGACGCGGGGCGGTTCGGGGATCACCCGGGGCTGCGGCTCGAGGCGGACCAGCGGTTCGGCGTACGGAAGTGTCATGGCGGTCTCCAGTGTTCAGGAGGTGATGATGCCGCCCAGTGAAACATGCCCGTTGCATTCCTCGCAACAGATACGTTTCATGCTTCGATGACGCCGCGGAGAACCAGGTCGAGGGTGAGCCGCCGGGCCCGGGATCGCGACCAGTGATGCCGGCCGCGCATGTGCACGTAGGTGAAGGCGGCCGAGACCATCAGCACCTCGGCGACGTCGCTGACCCGCCCGTGCGGGTGCAGCGTGCCGTCCGACTCTCCCTCGCGGAGGAACCGCTCGAACGGGTCCAGGAACGAGACCGGCCCGTTGCGCGCCTGCTCTTGGTGGAAGACCAGATCCGACGACAGCATCAGCGGCAGATGCCGGTCGATGACGTCGAAGAGCGCCTCCAGCGTCCGGATCAGGCCCTCACGACCGGACCCGGTGGCCGCGAGCACCGGCCACAACGTGTCCCGGTAGTCCTCGGCCAGCGCGTCGAGCAGCGAGTTCAGCAACATCTCGACGGTGAACCCCTGCCGCCAGAGCGTGACCCGTGACCGCCCGACCTGCTCCGCGACCCGCTCGAGGGTCACACCGGTCCAGCCGTGCTCGGCCAGTACGGCGATGGTCGCCGTCCGGAGCGTCTCGTCCACCGCCACCGTCATCCGCGGCCCCTCACTCTTGTGCAACGAGGTTGTTGCACTGCACGATGACTGTACCAACGACCGAGGGAGGACGCGTGGAGACCAGGACCGAGATCCAGGTGCGGTTCACCGACCAGGAGCGGGACGGACTGACCGCGCTCGCGGCCGGTCTGAGGGGAGTGGCCGAGTCCGACCTCACCGAGGAGGACGCCCTGGTCGCGGCCCTGGAGCTCGCCCTCACCCGCCTGATCGACGACTTCGAGGTCCCCGACCCAGCCGCCCGCGCACAGGTCCAACGCGCCCGCGACAACCTCCGAGCCAACTGGATCCGCGGCAGCGCAACCCTCTAGGCAAGGGAGGCTCTGGTATCGGCCGTGCTCCGGGCTTGGTGTGATCGGCAGCTCGACAGGATGTGTCGGGTGGACGGATAGTGCACCTGAGCGTGAACATGTCCGCGCGTACAGCGTCTCACCGGTGCACTACCTGTCGAGCTTGCACATCACACCGCCGCGACTGCCAGCCGGCAACACAGCGCGGGGTGGGCTGAGGTGGGCGGGTCGCTTGGGGTGGGTGGCTAGATCGCGTTCAGTACGCCGAGGAGGCGGGCTACCTCGGTGGCTACGGTGTCTCGGGCTGGGCCGAGGTATTTGCGGGTGTCGACCAGGTTGGGGTTGTCCGCGAGGATCTGGCGGACCTTGTCGGTGAAGACGTTGTTGAGGTGGGTCGCGATGTTGACCTTGGTCATGCCGGCCTCGACCGCGCGGGTCAGGTCGGGGTCCGCGACGCCGGAGGAGCCGTGCAGGACCAGCGGTACGGCGACGGCCTGGTGCAGACGGGTGATGAGGTCGAAGTCGAGCGTCGCCGTACGCTCGGTCATCGCGTGCGAGGAACCGACCGCGACCGCGAGCGCGTCCACACCGGTCGCCTCGGCGAACGCGACGGCCTCGTCCGGACGGGTACGGGCACCGGGCGCGTGGACGCCGTCCTTGCCGCCGACCTCGCCGATCTCCGCCTCGACGAAGACACCGTGGTCGTGACAGAAGGCCGTCACCTCGGTGGTCGCCGCGACGTTGTCGGCGTACTCGAGCTTGGACGCGTCGTACATCACCGACGTGAACCCGAGCGAGACAGCCTCGGTGACGAGTTCCCGGTCCATCGCGTGGTCCAGGTGTACGACGACCGGCACGGTGGCGGCCGCCGCCGCGGCCAGCGTCGCGACCCCGATCGGCTTGAGCGCGCCGTGGTACTTCACCGCGTTCTCGCTGATCTGCAGGATCACCGGCGCACCGACCTGCTCGGCGCCGGCGATCAGCGCGATCGCGTGCTCCAACTGGATCACGTTGAACGCGCCGACCCCACGACCGGCCTTGGCTGCGGCCAGCACGACCTCGGCACCGGATACCAACGGCATGAGTTCTCCTAATTCACAATCACTTGAGGCTGCCAACGCCGGTAAGCCGCCAGATCGATGTCTCCGGCAACGGGCGTCAGTACGGCGGCCGCAGAGGCGGCAACAGCAGACTTGAGTACGACGGACCAGTCGGGCTCCGGCGATTCCGCGACCGCCGCGGCGACCACCGCCGTGCACGCATCGCCCGCACCGGTCGGGTTGCCGCGCACCGTCTCGACGGGCAACGCCCGCCAGACGCCCTTCTTGCTAGCGGCAACCATTCCGCGCGGCCCGTCGGTGATCACGGCCGCGGTCGCACCGAGCGCGACCAGCTCCGACGCGCCCTCCTCGACCTCGACCTCACCAACGGCGGCACGCAGTTCGGCAGCGTTCGCGCGCACCACAGCACCAGCCCTAGCGGCGGCGTTCAACGCATCGCCGCCCGCATCGATCACGGTCAGTACGTCGTGATGCCGGGCGCGGACCGCGATCTCGGCGTACGCGTCGGCCGGCAACCCCGGCGGCAGGCTGCCCGAGCACGCGAGTACTCCGAGCCGTCCCCACGGCATCCGGTCGCCGAACGCGCGCCACTCGTCCGCGGTCACCGTCGGCCCGGCCTCGTTGAAGATCGTGGCGTCCCCGTCCGCACCGTTGACGATGGCAACGGTGCGGCGGGTCTCGCCCACGATCGGGGTGAGCAGCGCGGTCAGCCCCGCATCGAACAGTTCCTCGGCGACCAGCTCACCGGTGACCCCGCCGACGAATCCGAGCACCAGCACCTGGTGCCCGAGCGTCGAGGCCACGCGCGCGACGTTCACGCCCTTGCCGCCCGCACGCCGCCGGATCCGGTCGACACGATGGCTCCCGCCGACCTGCAGCTCGTCGACCTCGTACGTGACGTCCAGCGCGAGGTTGAGGGTGACGGTCCCGATCATGGCTCGATCAGTCCAGCCACGACCCGGCCCGCATGACCTTCTGTACGGCGTACTCGTCGTCGAGCAGCACCAGGTCCGCCCGCTTCCCGGTCTCGATCGAGCCCACGTCGTACCAGCCGAACGTCTGCGCCGGCGTCGTCGACGCCATCCGGGACGCGTCGACCAGCGAGACGCCGGCCTGCACCGCGTTCCGGAACGCGACGTCCATGGTCAGCGTGCTGCCGGCGATCGAATGCGAGCCGTGGGTAAGCGTCGCCAGACCGTCCTTGACGTCGACCTCGAGGCTGCCGATCTTGTACCGGCCGTTCGGCATCCCGGTCGCCACCATCGCGTCGGTGATCAGCGCGATCCGGTTCACCCCGGCCGCCGCGAGCGCGACCCGGACCACCTGCGGGTCCAGGTGCATGCCGTCGTTGATCACCTCGAGCAGCAGCCGCTCATCGTTCAGCGCGGCGCCGACCGGGCCGGGGTCGCGGTGGTGGAACGGCCGCATCCCGTTGAACAGGTGCGTCGCCACGGTCGCGCCGGCGTCGGCTCCCGCGACCATCTGCTCGTACGTCGCGTCCGTGTGCCCGAGCGCGGCGACCGCGCCCGCGTCCACGACCTGGCGAATCGCGTCCAGCCCGTTCTCCAGCTCCGGCGCGATCGTGACCATCTTGACCGCGTCGCTCAGCACCTTCGCGACATCGTCCTTGAGTGGCGGCCGCAGCAGCGACGGCTCGTGGGCGCCGCAGCGCGCCTCGGACAGGAACGGTCCTTCGAGGTGGACGCCCGCGATGACACCGTCGGCGATCAGCTCCGCGAGGCAGTCCGTCTGCGCGACCAGTTCGTCGAGCGACGCCGTCACCAGGCTGGCCAGCGAGGTCGTCGTACCGTGCTTGGCGTGGAAGGCCGCGACCTTGCGCGCCTCCTCCGGATCGGTGGTCGAGTACGTCGATCCGCCGCCGCCGTGCGTGTGGATGTCGACGAACCCCGGGACGACGGTCACGTCACCGAGGTCCTCGGGCCGCTTGCCGTCGGCCGGCATCCCCTCGGAGCGCCGCCCGAACGCACGGACGTCCTCGCCCTCCACCTGGATCCACGCGTTCTCCAGCACGTCGTCCGGCGTCACCACGCGACCCACGCGGTACGTCGTCATACCGTTTCCTCCTCGTCGGCGGCTGTGCGGTCCCAGGCCATCTGGGCGGCGCCGAGCATGCCGGCTTCCTCGCCCAGGACGGCCGCCACGATCTCGGGTTCGCGCTGGAACGTCAGTCGCGCATGTACACCTTCGCGCAGCGGCTGCAGCAGTGTCTCGCCGGCGCCCACCAGACCGCCGCCGATCGCGATCCGGGTCGGAGCGACCAGGGTCGTGTAGAGGACCAGCGCGTCCACCAGGGCAGCCAGTGCGTCGTGCCAGACGTGCGCAGCGTCCGGGTCCCCGGCCGCGAGCAGCTCCATCACCTCGCGGGCGCCGTCGACGGTGCGTCCGGTGCGGGCGGCGTACCGCCTGGCCAGCGCGGCCGCGGACGCGACCGTCTCGAGGCAGCCCCACTGACCGCAGGCGCAGAGTTCGGCCGCGTCTCCGTGGATGAACTTGGAGTGGCCGAGCTCACCGGCGTACCCGTCGCCGCTGACCAGGGAGCCGTCGACGATCATCGCGGCCGCGATCCCGGTGCCGAGCGGGAGGAACATCGAGTTCGTGGTGCCGGCCAGCGCGCCGTGCCGCAGTTCGGCGTACCCGCCGGCGCGGACGTCGTGGGCGAGCACGATCGGCTCCCCGTCGCCGACCGCGGCCTTCAGCTCGGCGAGGACCGGCGTACCGGTCCATTCGAGGTTCTCGGCGCCGACCGTGCCGTGCTCGGCGTCGATGACACCGGGGACGACGACACCGATGGCGCGCACGCGATGACCCTCCGCGGTCGCCTTCTGGCTGAGCTCGACGACGGTCTCCAGCAGGGCGTCGAGCACGGCACGGCCACCGTCTCGCGCGTCGGCCCGGGGCGTCGGCCTGGTCTCGCGGTGCAGCACGGCACCGTCGGCGGCGACCAGGCCACACTTCATCCGGGTTCCACCGAGGTCGACGGCAACCACGACTTCACAGGGGTCCACGGAGCGCCATTATGCAGCGTTACCTGGCAGTCCGAACATCCATGAGCAGAATCCGGACAAACTCACACGGACCAGTGCGCAATCCGGTCCTAGGATGCGCCTCACTCTGACTCGTATCTGGCTGGGAACCGTGGGCAGGGAATCCACGGTTTCCAGGTGTCAGGAACGCAGGCCGTGGTCGAACGCGGCCACCAGGAAGGTGACCAGGTTCTCGGCCAGCTCGCTCGGGTCCTCGGGGCCGGCGGCACCCGGCGTCGGGGACAGTGCCTGCGACTGATGCAACGCGAGCAGGCCGAGCATGTTCATGTACCCGAACGCGACCGCGTCCGGTGAGGCCTTCGGCAACGCCTGCTGCAGCGCCGCCAGGTACCTGCTTTCGATCGGCTCCGACTCGACCGCGTACAACTCACGGATCCGCCGGCTCGGATCGAACGCGATCCGGCCGATGAACCGTGCGATCAGCGCGCCACGGTCACCGCGGCGCAGTACCAGTTCCAGTCCTGGCTCGACGAAGGCCCGGATCAGGGCCTCCGGTGTCGGCGGAGCACCCGCCTCCAGTTGGTCCAGCCGGCGCCGCCGTTCGGTGTTGACCGGCGCCATCGCCCGCGCCACGGCAGCGCGGAGCAGGGCTTCCTTCGAGCCGAAGTGATAGTTGACCGCCGCGATGTTCGCTGCTGCCGCGACCGTGATCGCGCGCAGCGATGTTCCCTCGTAACCCCCTTCACCGAATCGTTGCTCGGCGACGTTGAGCAATCTCTCCCGGGTCGTTTCGACCGGTGTCTCCACAGAGTTCTCCTTCCCCCCAGCTACCGCTCGCGCAGGCACCCCACCTGCTCACGCGCAGTAGCCTGCAGTCAGCATAGTTCAAACGGTCGTTTGAACTGGAGGGCTCAGCTCACTTGTTCCGAGAAATCCTCAGATTTCTCTGAAACCCTTTCCTTCCCAGCACTCTCTTCCTTCACACCTCAACCACGGCACGTACACAAACGAGTGATTCCTGTGAGTGCATTAGGGTCCTGGGCCATGAGTTTTGTGCGGGTCGAGCGGCGATTCCAGGGGCCGGAGAGGTCGGGCAACGGCGGGTACGTCGCCGGTCTGGTCGGGACCGCGCTGGCAGCGGACCTCGGGCCGGGGTCGGTGCCGAAGGTGACGCTGCGGATGCCGCCGCCGCTGGAGAAGGACCTCGAACTGGGCGCCGGACGGTTGACGGACGGTGACGCTCTGGTGGCAGAAGCGGTGCCGGTCGACAGTGAGTTCCTCGCCGACGCAACGATCGATCCGGTGCTGCCCGAGGAGGCTCGCGCGGCCGAGACGGCGTACCGCGGGCTGCACGACCACCCGTTCCCGACCTGCTTCGTCTGCGGGCCGGCGAACCAGAACGGTCTGCGCCTGAAGCCCGGCCCGATCGACGGCGGCCGTACGGCGTGCACCTGGACGCCGGCCGCGGACCTCGCGACCGACGGCCTGGTCGACGAGGTGTTCCTGTGGGCGGCGCTCGACTGCCCCGGCGGCTGGACGATCGATCTCGAAGGACGCCCGTCGGTGCTCGGCCAGCTGACCGCGTGCATCGACGCGCGACCCGAGGCCGGCGAGGAATGCGTCGCGCTCGGCCGCTACCTCGGCGAGGACGGCCGCAAGACGTTCACCGCCAGCACCCTGTACGACGCCGACGGCCGCGTCCTGGCCCGCGCGAAGCACACCTGGATCACGGTCGACCCAGCCGCCTTCAACTAGCGTCCGCGGGCCGCGTGGGCGCGGACTTTCGCGCGGTTGCCGCAGGTGGCCATCGAGCACCAGCGGCGGCGGCCGCGTGCGTCGAGGAACAGCCAGCCGCACGACGGGCAGGTCCGCACGTGCTCGCGAGACGAGCCGGTCAGTAGCTCGCCCGCGAGCAACGCGAGATTGTGCAGCGGGAGCTCCAGATCCTCCGGCAGCTCCCAGACCGGCCCGTCCGTCGAGCGCACGAGCAGTCGCTGCCCGGAGGCCTTCTCGATCATCCGGGCCGCCGCCTCGAAGCTGCTGTCGGCCGCCTGCCCGGTGAGTACGTCGTACAGCTCGCCGCGGAAATCGAGGGTGGTCTGCAGCCGCCGTCCCACTTCGGTCGGACTGCTCCCGGCCCGCTCGAGCAGCCGGAACACGGTCGCCGGCGGCAGCAGGCCGACGTACGAGTTCCAGATCAGGAAGGCCTCGTACGACGTCATCCACTCGGTCCGGGCGGCGCCACGGGTGGTCCACTCGGACCGGGTGTTGACGAAGTCGAGCACCGGGTGCGCGCCGACCGGCTTGGGCAGGACGACGCCCTGCACCAGCTCGAGGTGGGACGGCAACGCGCTCATCGGACTACCGGGCCGGCGTCGTGGGCTGGGTGGTCGGCTGCTGGTTGGTCGTGGACGGCACCGGGATGCTGACGTTGCCGTTCTGCGGGATGACCATGAACTGGATCTTGCCCGATTCGATCGCGGTCTTCAGCAGGTAGCCCTGTGCCCCGAGCATCGCGACCTGCTGCTTGACCGACTGCAACTCGACGTTCACCTGCTGGTTCTTCTGCTCCTGCGTGGCCTTGGCGAGCTCGGCGCGCTGCTTGGCCTCCAGTCCGTCGATGATGCCCTTGTCCAGCGGCATCGGCTTCTGGACCGTGAAGGACAGCTCACCGCAGTCGTTGCTGCCGTTGTAGCCCGGGCCGCAGAAGTAGTCGCCGCCGACGGCGGCCGGCAGCAGCCGGGTGAACTCCTTGGCCGCCGCGGACTGGAACGCCGACTTCATCTTCTCGTTGTTGTAGAGCTCCGCCCAGCCGTAGTTGGTCGCGACCGCGGACAGGGCCCGGTCGATCTGCGGGCGGAAGTAGCTCTGCAGCATGTCGTTCCAGCCGCTCTCCTCGTACGCCTCGGTCTTCAGACCGATGCGCTCGTGGAACGACTTCAGCACGTCCTTGTTGCGGTTCAGCGTGAAGTACACCTGGACGCGGACGCCGAGCCGGACGTTGTCCTTGCTGACCACGGTGACCTCGTCGGCCGCGTCCGTGTCGGCGCCGTCGCCGCCGATGATGTACGAGCGCTGGTCGATCGGGTACGTGTACAGCGTGTCACCCGGGCCGATCAGCTTGTTCGTCGAGCCCGGCGGGACCACCGACTTGAACTTCTTGTCCTCGATCACGCCGCCGCCGTAGTGCAGACCGATCCGGTTCGCGTCGGTGTTGGCGAAGTTGAAGATATTGAACAGGATGATGATCACGAGCACGATCAGGACCAGCACCCCGATCACCTTCGCCTTGCCGCTGCCCCCGTTGGGCTTGATCGCCGACGCGGCGTTCCCCAGCTTTACCATCAGTCGCCTAGCTCCTTGCGTTCCACCAGTCGCCGGACGTCGGCGAGGGTCAGGTCGGCGGTGACCGCGACGTCCCGCGGTACCGACGGATGCGAGCTGAGCGTACGTAGACCCTGCTCCGCAGCCGCGACTGCCCGCTCCAGTGCTCTGACCTCCTGCATCAGCGCCCGATGTTCGGCGTTCAGCGTGGCCAGTGCCTGCTCCGCGCTCACGGCCCGGCGGTACGAGGACCACGCGAACCAGGCGGCGCCGATCAACAACACGATCGCCGGCAGTCCGAGTCTGATCATGCCGTCGATTGTGGTTCATCCCAGGGCGAAATTCTGTTGAAGGGCGAACCGGCTGGCAGTAAGTTCGCAGTACACGCGAAGGGAGGTGGTCCAACGCATGAATTGCTATCGGACTCGTGAGGTGGCGGCGGGCTAACCGCCAACCACAATTAAGTGGGCAAGTGGTCGGCCGAAACCAACGCCAGCCACCGGGCCTGCGGGCAGTCAGGTAGTCCGCCTGACCCTGAGTTCGGCCACCCGGCCGTGTCTCTGGAAGCGCCCGCAGGCTTCTTCTTGTAAAGGGCACAGCTATTCTGGGGCCGGGCAGTCCAGGCCGAGTGCCTGGCCGATCTCGTAGAGCTGCGCCTCGAAGTAGGCCGCGGCGTCAGGCAGCACCCAGTGCAACTGGCCGAAGATCTCCATGCAGATCAGGCCGTAGAGCCGGGTCCAGTAGGTGAGCGACAGGTAGATCGCGCCGGCCGGCATCCCGCCGAAGTGCTCCGACTCCTGGGTGAGCTGGGCGACCAACTCGGACCCGAGCACCTCGTCGGGCGGGTAGGGGAACGGCTTCCAGTGCCAGATCTGGGCCACCAGTTCCTTGAACACCGACCCGAAGCGCATCGCCGCCTGGTGGCCGGGGGTCTGCTCGTGGTCGTCCGCGTCCGGACTCGGGACCGCCGTACCGAACAGCAACGCGAACTCGGCCGGGTGCGCCAGCCCCCAGTCCCGGAGGCCGTTGGCGAGCAGGTACAACCGGGCGCCGAGATCCACCTCCTCGTCGGTGGACTGCAGGTCCATCAGCGCCGCGGTCAGTTCGTCGTACAGGTCGGCGATCAGGGCGCCGATCAGCGCCTCATGGCTCGGGAAGTACCGGTACAGCGCCGGTGGTGTGAGGCCGAGCTCGCGCGCGACGGCCCGCAGGCCGACTGCCGCCGTACCACCGGAGACCAGCAGCCGGCGGGCGGCCGCCTTGATCTCCGCCAGCGTCGCCGCTCGCCGCCGGTCTCGGCTGTCCACCTTCAAAACTCTCCTTGACATCGACAGGGGGCAGACGCCTACAGTGAACACTGTTAACTGTTAACGGTGTTCACTCAACGTCCTGTCGTTCAATCTACGCCCTGGGAGAGAGTTTCGTGTTCGAGACGCTCGGCCGTTTCGCCTACCGGCGGCGCCGTCTGGTGCTCGCTCTGACCGGTGTCTTCGTCGCCCTCGGCCTCGCCTGGGGCACCGGCGTGTTCGGCTCGCTGGCGAACGGCGGCTTCGACGCGCCGGACACCGAGGCCGCGAACGCCGTCAAGACCATCGAGCAGAACGTCGGCCGCACCGGGACCGACGTGATCGTGCTCTACCGCAACCCGTCCGGGACCGTGGCCGATCCGGCGTTCCGGCAGTCGGTCGAGCGCGATCTCGCCGAGCTGCCGACCGCCGACGTGACCGCGGTGTCGACCTACTGGAGCACCAAGTCCCCGGTGTTCGTGTCCAAGGACCAGCACAGCACGTACGCCGTCCTCACGCTGGCCGGCGCGACGCCGGAGGACCGGCTGGACACGTTCCACAAGATCGCCTCGCAGGTCCGCTCGGGACCGGCCGGTCTGGACACGAAGGTCGGCGGCGAGGTCGCGGTCTTCGACGAGGTGAACACCCAGACCGAGCACGACATCGTGAAGGCCGAGACGATCTCGACGCCGATCGTCCTGGTGCTGCTGGTGGTCGTGTTCGGCGGTCTGGTCGCCGCGTCGCTGCCGCTGTTCGTCGGTGCGCTCGCGATCCTCGGCTCGTTCGTGCTGCTGCGCGGTCTGTCGGCGATCACCGACGTGTCGATCTTCTCGATCAACATCGTCACGATGATCGGCCTCGGACTCGCCATCGACTACGCGCTGTTCATCGTCACCCGGTTCCGCGAAGAACTTGCGCGCGGCAACGACGTCGAGACGGCGCTGACCACGACGATGGCGACGGCCGGCCGGACGGTGGCGTTCTCCGGGGTGACGGTCGGGGTGGCGATCAGCAGCCTGGTCCTGTTCCCGGTGATGTTCCTGAAGTCGATGGCGTACGGCGGGGCCGCCGCGGTGGCGATCGCGATGGTCGCAGCCCTGACCGCGTTGCCGGCGTTGCTCGCGGTCCTCGGGCACCGGGTGAACAACCTGCGGATCTTCAAGGCCCGCAAGGCTTCCAGCGACCACGGCGCCTGGTACCGCCTGGCGCACAGCGTGATGCGACGCCCGGTGCGGTACGTCGTCGTGCTCGTCCCGGTGCTGCTCGTGCTCGGGATTCCCTTCCTGAGCGCGCAACTCGGCGGGGTCGACCATCGGTCGTTGCCGTCCGGTGCCACGTCGCGAACGGTGACCGAAACGCTGCAGCGGGACTTCCCGGGAGCCGGCGGGTCGGACATCTACGCGGCGGTTCGGTTCGACTCCGCTCCGAGCGATCCGGCTGCGGCGTTGGCGCCGTACATCGCCGGGTTGAAGCAGGTGCGGGACGTGGAGAACGTGCGGCTCGGTGGATACTCGGACGGCGTCGCGTCGGTCGTCGTGCACACTCGCTTTACCGGGCAGGAGTTGCCGGCGCGGGACGTCGTGCACGGGCTACGGGCGGTGCCGGCACCGTCGGGGACCGACGTACAGGTCGGTGGTGAGACGGCGGCGGTGATCGACCTGCTCGACGTGCTGAAGGAGCGGGCGCCGTACATGGCCGGATTCATCGTGGTGGTGACGTTCCTGCTGCTGTTCGTTGCCTTCGGCTCGTTCGTGCTGCCGGCGAAGGCGCTGCTGATGAACGTCTTGTCGTTGTCCGCGGCGTTCGGCGCGATGGTGTGGATCTTCCAGGACGGGCATCTGTCCGGGTTCCTCGACTTCACACCGGCCGGGTTCCTCGACGCGACCAACCCGGTGCTGCTGTTCGCCGTACTGTTCGGGCTGTCGATGGACTACGAGGTGTTCCTGCTCAGCCGGATCCGGGAGGAGTACGACAAGACCGGCGACAACACCCAGGCGGTCGCGCTCGGGCTGCAGCGGACCGGCGGCATCATCACCAGCGCGGCGCTGCTGCTGATCATCGTGGTGGCGGCCTTCTCCACATCCGGCATCGTGTTCGTGAAGATGATCGGCGTCGGGCTGGTGATCGCGATCGCGCTGGACGCGACGATCGTGCGGGCGTTGCTGGTGCCGGCGACGATGCGGCTACTGGGACGGGCGAACTGGTGGGCGCCGGCGCCGCTGGCGCGCTGGTGGAAGTCGCACGGCTTCCGGGAAGAGCCTCAGGGCTGGAGCCGCGACAGCTCCCAGTCGCCGCCGGAGCTGGTCCGGCGGTAGGCCAGGCGGTCGTGTAGACGGCCGGTGCGGCCCTGCCAGAACTCGAACGCCTCCGGGGCCACCAGATAGCCGCCCCAGAAGTACGGCGTGGAGATCTCGGTGCCCTCCGGCCACTGCCGCTCGTACGACTCGTACTGCAGGTCGAGCTCCTCGCGGGACTCCACCGGCTGGCTCTGCTGGGACGCCCACGCCCCCAGCTGTGACCCGCGCGGGCGACTGGCGAAGTACTCGTCGACCTCGTCGCCGGGCAGCTTGGTCACACTGCCTTCGATGCGCACCTGCCGCTCCATCGCATGCCACGGGAACACAAGGGCGCAGTGCGGGTTCGCCGCCAGGTCGTCGGCCTTGCGGGACTGCTGGTTGGTGTAGAAGACGAACCCGCGCTCGTCCACACGCTTCAGCAGTACGGTCCGCGCTGACGGGCGACCCTCCTGGTCGGCGGTCGCGAGCACCATGGCGTTGGGTTCGGCCAGGCCGACTTCCCGGGCCTGCTCCAGCCAGGTCTGGAACTGCACGACCGGGTCAGGAGCCACCTGGCTCTCCAGCAACTCACCGAGCCCGTAGGTACGCCGCATCTCCGCAAGGTCCACGCTTCGAGCCTACTTACGTCCGAACTTGCTCCGCCGATAGGCCCGCCACAACTTGGTACGCCCGATCGCGCGGACGACCGGACCGCGGCGTCTTTTGGCGGTTGGTGGCTCAGGGACTGGTTGCTGTTGGGCTTTGGGGGTCGGAGTGCTGGGTAGGTGGCGGTTGACCTCGTCGAGGTGCTGATCGAAGGTGGCTCGCCAGAGGGCCTGACGGAGCGTGGCCTCACCTGCGGCCGAGCTGGCGCCGGCCACGGAGGCGGCCCACAGGGTATCGAGAGACTCGAACCCTTCGACGTCTTTGAGGAGCTGCTCGATCAGGTCGCGGTCGGCGGCGTCAGCGAGACAGCGGACCTTCGGCGGGCTCCTGCGTGTGCTGACCGTCGGACTGGGTTTGAAGAACGGTACGTCGGCCCAGGCGGGCACCAGCCGCCGGACGAGCTCGCGGTGCAGGGCGTTGTCGACGCGTTGCGCGGGGTCGAGCGCGAAGGCCGACCGGACGAACGTGGGGATCAGGAGGGGCGAGACGACGCCGGTGCGCTCCCCCGTCGTACCCCAGCGGCGGAGGCGTTCGACGACGTAGAAGTAGTCGAGCATGGTCGCGTTCTCGATGCCGCCGTGGACGGCGGTCCGCAGTACGCGCTCGACCTGCTCGGCGACGGCGGCGCGGGCTTCGTCCGTGGGTCCTGCTGCCGCGACCAGACGGGTCTGGAGGTAGTTGCTGAAGGCCTTCAGCTTGCTCGGCAGCGGTAGCGCGTCGAGTTGGAGCACGTCGCGTGGGTAGAAGTGGCCGTGCGCCACCTCGCCGCCGGCGCCACCGATCGCAAGGTGGGCGACACCCGCGAGCGTTGCGGGAGGCGTGTGGAAGAGGTAGCTGGCCGGGCGCAAGCCCTCGCCGTACCGATGCCAGCGCAGCGCTCGGTTGACCATCTCCAGAGGCTGCGGCTTGGCGATCGGCTTGACAGCGACTGGCCCACCTGGGGTCTTCCGACTCACCACGTGTTCGACCGGTTGCTGCAGCAGTTGCACCAGCGACTCTGCGACCTCCAGCTCGCCAGGAACCGCGTCGTAGCTGTTGAGCCTCAGATCGACGCCTGCGGCCAGGAACGCACCTGCGACGACCCGTGAGTCGCGGCCGCCGCTCAGGTCGACAGTCGGTTGTCCCGGCCACAGGCGGCCGACCGAACGCGCTACGTCCTGCAGTGCGGCAGCTGTCTCCTCTGCGGTGTCCGCACTGTCCGTAGACCACACACTGGTCGTCTCGATGCGGCTGACGGTCCGCTGCTGACGGTAGCCATCGGCAACGATATGCGTCGCGCCGGGCACAGTCAGCACCCCGTCGTACGGCGTGCTGTCGTCCATGAACCAGCCACAGGCCGCGGCGAATCTCCAGCCACGCGGCGCGGCGACAGCTTCTTGGCCCGCGAACAGTAAGGCCGCGGCCGGCCGATTCGTCCATACCCAGCCGTCCGGTAACCGCAGCTGGAACAGCCGTCCGACACCGATCGAGTCGGTGAACAGGTCCAGGCGTTCCTCGCTCGGGTCCAGGACCGCCATCGTGAACGGTGGCGCCAGTTCGAGGAAGCTCGCCGGAGTACGCCGTACTGCCTTGGCCAACTGGGCTGGGGCGTCGTGCGGCTGGACGTCGCCGATCACGCGTTGGTAGCCGAGCGGGGCATGCACGCTGGCCACGCGGACATCGCCGTTGTCGTGCCACGACGGCCAGAGACACGTGCCGTCGTGGCGATCCCACATGTGCAGTCCGACCGTGAGGCCGTCGTACCCCTGGTGTTTGGCCTCGTGCTTCCACAGGTCGCCGTAGTACGCCTCCACTCGGGCACGACCAGCGGCGGCCCTCGCGGCACTCTCGTGCGCGAACGTGTAGGCGATCAGCGTTTCCATGCAGAGCCTGATGCAGGCTCCGCTGGGAAAGTTATTGCTGCTGGCCCGGGTACTGCGGCGGCCGGCCGGGCTGCGGCTGGTCCTGCGGCTGGCTGTGTGGCTGGGCGTGTGGCTGGTTGTGTGGCTGCTGCGGCTGGTACGGCTGCTGGCCCGGGTAGCCGCCGTACTGCTGGGTCTGCTGCGGGTACGTCGACTGGTAGCCGCTGCTGTTCTGCGACAGCCCAGGTGGCGTCGGAAGCTTGGCCAGCTTGGACTCCTGGCTCCAGCGCCGGATACCGACCAGCAACAGCGGTATGCCCAACAAGACGATGGACCCGTCGTAGAGCAGCAACGACGAGCCGACACGCGACCCCGGGAACTCGAAGAGCTTCATCAGGTCGATCGTCTGCCGCAGCGGCAGGAGCATCGCGGCCAGACCGGTCACGGTGAGCAGCAACCCGGCCCCGGTCGTCACACCGGCGCCGATGGCCGGCGCGATCATCAGCAGGCCGAGCACGACCGCGATCGCGACCAGCAGCGCGAGCCAGGGCAGCGAATCGCCGAGGTCGTTGCGGAACAGTTGCAGGCGCCGCATCAACCGGGGCGTCGCGTAGGACGAGGTACCCACGGCGACGTAGGTGGCGATGACGCCGATCACGAGCCCGAGGGCGGGGAGGGGCTTTGTCATGAACCGAGACTAGACCTCTGTGCGGTCCACCCCCGGAACCTCCGAACCGGTCACAAAGCTGTCCGCACGTCGGCGCGGAGAACTATGCTTCCTGAGCGCCCAGGCGCGGGCTCTCCTGGTGGGCCTGCGTCCTGACACGAGGACGAGGGAGTGGCATGTCTGATCCGAGGACCGAGGTGCAGCACGGGCTGGAGGGCGTGGTCGCGTTCGATACGCAGATCGCCGAGCCGGACAAGGAAGGTTCGGCACTCCGCTACCGCGGTGTGGACATCGAGGACCTGGTCGGCCGAGTGCCGTTCGAGAACGTCTGGGGCCTGCTCGTCGACGGCGCGTTCACGCCGGGTCTGCCGCCCGCCGAGCCGTTCCCGCTGCCTGTGCACACCGGCGACGTGCGGGTCGACGTACAGTCCGCGCTGGCGATGCTCGCACCCGCCTGGGGTCTGCGGCCGCTGTACGACATCGACGACGTGCAGGCGCGTGAGGATCTGTCCCGGGCGGCGGTGATGGCGCTGTCGTACGTCGCGCAGGCGGCGCGCGGGATCGGGCAGCCGATGGTGCCGCAACGCGAGGTGGACAAGGCGACCACGATCACCGAGCGGTTCATGATCCGCTGGCGCGGCGAGCCGGACCCGAAGCACGTGCGGGCGGTCGACGCCTACTGGACGTCCGCGGCCGAGCACGGCATGAACGCGTCGACGTTCACCGCGCGGGTGATCGCATCGACCGGGGCGGATGTCGCCGCGGCGCTGTCCGGTGCGGTCGGTGCGATGTCCGGGCCATTGCACGGCGGCGCGCCGGCGCGGGTCCTGACCATGCTCGAGGGCGTCGAGCGCAGCGGTGACGCGCGCGCGTACGTGAAGGGTCTGCTGGACGCGGGCGAGCGGCTGATGGGCTTCGGGCACCGCGTGTACCGGGCCGAGGACCCGCGCGCTCGAGTACTTCGTCGTACGGCGCGCGAACTGGCTGCCCCGCGGTACGAGGTAGCCGAGGCGCTGGAGCAGGCTGCCCTGGCGGAGCTGCGCGAGCGGCGTCCGGACCGGGTGCTGGAGACGAACGTGGAGTTCTGGGCAGCGATCGTCCTCGACTTCGCGGAGGTGCCGCCGCCGATGTTCACGTCGATGTTCACCTGCGCCCGGACCGCCGGCTGGAGCGCCCACGTCCTGGAACAGAAACGCACCGGCCGCCTGATCCGCCCGTCGGCGATCTACTCCGGTCCGGCGTCCCGCCCAGCCGACTCCATCGAAGGCTGGAACCCCAACTGGGCTTAGCGATCCTGGCTCGGGGTTCGGCCGGTTCGTTGTTTGTACTGGCGGCTGAAGTACGGGACGTCCGTGTAGCCGAGGGCGGCGGCCGTTTCGGTGACGGTCATGCCGCTCTCGGTGAGCAGCTGGTGTGCGCGGTCGATCCGCGCCTGGATCAGGTACTGCGCGGGTGACATCCCGAACTGCGCGACGAAGCGGCGTGTGAACTGGGCGCGACTGAGCGACGCGCGGCGCGCCATCTCCGCGACAGTCCAGTCCCGGCCCGGGTCCTGCCGGAGCTGTCTGGCGATGTCATCGACCGCGGTGTCGGTGACGCTCCGGCCCGGGTGGTGGACGGCGTCCCAGATCAGCGCGACCAGTTGCTCGAGGCACAGTTCGGCCTGATGCCGGCCGAGGGCGTCGCCGCGGCGGTACGACGCGTCGCTGGTCCGCGCGAGAACGCCGAGCAGCTCGCGATCGAGCACCTCGCCCCAGCGCGGATCCGGCGCGGCCGTCGTGGTGGTTTCGAAGTGCATGCCGAACACCAGGAGCCGGCGGTGCGGGTCGTGGGTGGCTCGTGGGGCGTCGCCGGGTTGGAAGACCGCGCAGACGCCGGGGCGCAGTTCCTGGCGGCTCCCATCGAGTTCGAGGGCGCCGCGACCGTCGACGACGCACCAGAGCAGGTGATCCCGCAGCACAGGCGAGGTCCACGACCAGCTGGGTTCGCAGCGCCAGAAGGTCGGGGCGGACATCCGCTCGAGCTGGAGTCGGTGCAACAAAAGTTCAAGTCCTCGCGTGAATCGTCCGTGGTCCGGTGCAGTGTGTCCGCAGGAAAATGGGGTTCACCGGAAGACTAGGGCAGATTCGCGGGAGCCGTGCATGAGCGTTTCATCCAATGTTGTCGACGTACACCAGGAAGAGTTCGAGCGCACCGGGTACACGTTGGTGCGGGGGCTGTTCTCCACGGACGAGGCCGAGCGGCTGCGGGACCACTACATGGACCTACGGCGCCGCGGTCCGCAGGCGCACGACTTCGCGGGGCACACGTCGACCGACCGGGACCCGCTCAAGCGGTACCCGCGGATGGCGCAGATGCACCGATCGGACGACACATCGCTGCAGTGGTTGATCGACCCGCGCATCGATCAGGTGATGACCGCGCTGCTCGGCAGGTCGCCGTACGCGGTCCAGACGATGCTCTACTTCAAGCCGCCGGGCTCCCGTGGGCAGGCGCTGCACCAGGACAACTTCTACCTGAAGGCCGATCCGGGGACGTGCGTCGCGGCGTGGATGGCGCTCGACCGCGTCGACGAGGCGAACGGGTGCCTCGAGGTCGTGCCCGGGTCCCACCGCTGGCCGATCCTGTGCACGGAGAAGGCCGACACCACCGTCAGCTTCACCGATGTCACGGTCCCGCTCCCCTCGACCGGCGCCGCCGTACCCGTGGAGATGGAACCGGGTGACGTGTTGTTCTTCCACGGCGCACTGGTCCACGGCAGCAACCCGAACGTCACGACCGACCGCTTCCGGCGGGCGCTCATCGGTCACTACATCGAGGGCGACGCGGAGCGGGTCGCGCAGTACTACCACCCGGCGCTGCGGATGGACGGCACCGAACTGGGGCTCGAGGTAGCCGAAGGCGGCGGCGCCTGCGGCGAGTGGACCGAAACTCCCGACGGCCCGGTAGCCCTCCTCACCGGCACCGAGCGAACCACCCGCAAACACGAGTAGCGCTTCTTTGTGCACCGGATCCGTGCGGCGGGAGGCTCGGCATACGGATCCGGTGCACAAAGTGGACCCCGGGTGGTTGGTTGGGCGGGGTGTGCGAGGATGGATTGCGCTGACAGCGTCGTCGGCCTTCTTGTTGCAGACGACGAAGGGGACCGCTGGTGACCAGCGAAATCAAGATTCCTGAAGAGCTCAAGCCCGCCGACGGCCGCTTCGGGGCCGGGCCGTCGAAGGTTCGCCCGGAAGCCGTCGCCGCGCTGGCGACCGCGGGCGCGAAGCTGCTCGGCACCTCCCACCGGCAGGCGCCGGTGAAGAACCTGGTGAAGCGGGTTCAGGAAGGCGTCACCGAGCTCTTCCAGCTGCCCGACGGGTACCAGGTGGTGCTCGGCAACGGCGGCTCGACCGCGTTCTGGGACGTGGCGACGTTCGGGCTGATCCGGGAGAAGAGCCAGCACCTGAGCTTCGGTGAGTTCTCCTCGAAGTTCGCGAAGGCTTCGCAGTTGGCGCCGCACCTCGGCGACCCGTCGATCGTGAAGGCCGAGCCCGGCAGCCGCTCGGTCGCGGTGGCGGAGGCCGGCGTCGACCTGTACGCGTGGCCGCACAACGAGACCTCCACCGGCGTGATGGCGCCGGTCAAGCGGGTCGAGGGCGCCGACGAGGGTGCGCTGGTCGCGATCGACGCCACCTCGGGCGCGGCCGGCCTGCCGGTCGACCTCAACGAGGCCGACGTCTACTACTTCGCGCCGCAGAAGGGCTTCGCCTCCGACGGCGGCCTGTGGATCGCGCTGATGAGCCCGGCCGCGCTCGCGCGGGTCGAGGAGATCGCCGCGTCCGGCCGGTGGATCCCGGCGTTCCTGGACCTGGCGACGGCGGTCGACAACTCCAGCAAGAACCAGACGTACAACACGCCGTCGCTCGCCACGCTGTTCCTGATGGCGGAGCAGACCGACTGGATCAACAACCAGGGCGGGCTGGAGTGGAGCGTCGCCCGTACGACGGACTCCAGCAACCGCCTGTACACGTGGGCCGAGAAGTCCGACTACGCCACGCCGTACGTCACCGACCCCGACGCCCGCTCGCTCGTCGTCGGCACCATCGACCTCGACGACTCGATCGACGCCACCGCGGTCGCCAAGACCCTCCGCGCCAACGGCATCGTCGACACCGAGCCCTACCGCAAACTCGGCCGCAACCAACTCCGCGTAGCCATGTTCCCCGCGGTAGACCCCGATGACGTAGAAAAACTCACCCAGTCCATCGACTACGTAGTCGAAAACCTCAAGTAACCCCCACCCCACAGCCGCCGTCCCCACCCGGGGCCGGCGGCTGTCCCCTTCCCCCACCCCAGCTCATCCCACCCAACCCCCACCAACCCAGTCCCCCCGGCACCTGCACCGCCCGCACCACCGCCCGCACCACCGCCCGCACCACCGCCCGCACCACCGCCCGCACCACCGCCCGCACCACCGCCCGCACCACCGCCCGCACCACCGCCCGCACCACCGCCCGCACCACCGCCCGCACCACCGCCCGCACCACCGCCCGCACCACCGCCCGCACCACCGCCCGCACCACCGCCCGCACCACCGCCCGCACCACCGCCCGCACCACCGCCCGCACCACCGCCCGCACCACCGCCCGCACCACCGCCCGCACCACCGCCCGCACCACCGCCCGCACCACCGCCCGCACCACCGCCCGGCCGCGACCGAGCGCGACGAGGGCCCCCGCACACGAGGGGATATCCGACGGTGTTGTGCCTTCTCTGTTGGTATGCGAGGGGAGAACCCACAACACCAGGGGATATCCGCCTCTCCTGCCGGACGTGTGGGTGTCGCGTTTCCCGCTGGCGGCTTATGTGTCCGATAGGGGGATGCAGGAGGCCAGTGGCGACATAACCCGCCAGTGGTGGGCTGGCATGAGGCTGCCGCACCGGGTGGTCGGCTGGATGATCGGGCCCTGCGGCCGTGGGTGATGTGCACGCTCGACAGGTAGAGCACCGGCGAGACGGTGTACACGCGGACGCGTTCACGCTCAGGTGCACTACCCTGCCGCCCGACACATCCTGTCGAGCTGCAGATCACAGCAAGCCCGGCAGCGCCCTGGAACCGGTCGATACCCGCAGCCGGGCAGCCCTCCGATGACGGGTTGGCCCTTGGCATACCCACCCACAACCCGCTGCCGGCGGATCTTCAGCACTCACCAACCGCGCCTGTTGGCCGGTTCGCTCCGTCGGCTGAGCGTGAGCCACGCGTCTGCCAGGCCGTTGCTGAGTGGTGGCGATCCGCTCAACGCCTGCAGGACCCGGGGTGGGGTCAGGAGTGTTGGCGGCGGTGGGGGGTGGGTGGGGACTGGCCTGTCAGGCGGGCGTTTTCGGCTTGGCGGTCTTGGCGTTCGCGGCGGCCGGGGGGGAAGGTGACGACGGTGATGATGAGGGCGAAGAGGGCGGCGCCGATGATGATCCAGCGGAGGTTGTGGCTCTTGCCGGAGTCGGAGTTGTTGCTGTCGGTCGTGGTCGCCGGCTTGGGGGTGGCGCTGGCGGAGGGGGGCGTGGAGGCGGCGGCCTTGGCGGGCACCTGGACCTGGTAGACACCCGAGTTCGCGCCCTCGCTGCCGACCAGGACGGTTCCGTCGGTGGGACCGACCGCGACGGTCTCCCCCTGGCCCAGCGGCGCAGCGCCGCGGGCGATGGCGTTGGGGGTCTCGCCCCAGCCGACCGTCGTCACGTCGGCGTACGTGCGCAGCACGACCCGTTGACCGTCCGGCAGGAACGTCCCGTCGGTGATCACCCCGGACGGCGCCGCGGCGAGCTTGGTCAGGTCGTTGGTGCCCTCACGGGACGGCGCCGGCGGCGCGGCGTAGATCGCACCGGTGCCCTTGAGTGCCTTCGTCACGATGTAGAGCTGGCTGGTGCCCGGCTCGATCAGCAGGGTCTCGGCGTCGTGCGCGCCGTCCGGGTACTTGAAGTCGTACCGGTGGTACTTGACGTTCGATTCGTCCTCGAGCGTTGCCGGCTCCGGGATCGTGTAGATCTCGATCTGGTCCCGGTTCTCTTTGTTGTCGCCGATGTCCGCGATGTAGATCGTGCCGTCCCGGTCCACCCCGAGTGCCTCGACGTCGGTGACCTTCGCACCGAAGCGCAGGACGGCTTTCACCTTGCCGGTGGCGTCCAGCGCGAACACCCGCCCGGTGTCGCCGGAGTCGTTCACGGTCCAGTAGATCCCCGAGTGCTTGACGCTCTTCGCCAGCCCGGACGACTCCTGGATCCGTTCGTCCCGGATCGTGAACAGCTTCTTCGGCGCCGGCGTTGTCGGCCCCGCCTCCGAACCAGCCGAGCCCGCCGAACTTGCCGTGCTCGCCGCGGCCGTCGACGCGGGCAGCGCCACACCCGCCAGCGTGCACAGCGTCGCCCCCAGCAGAGCGAGCGCGGTCCGGACCTGTCTCACGAAACCACCTCGGTGACCGGAGTTTGCTCGGGCGGCGGGAGGAGGAGTTGGGCCAGCCGCGGCGTCACCTGCCATTCGATGACCATCGACCGGTACTCGGCCTGCAGGTCCGCGGTCGGCTTGGCGCCGGTCCGCGCAGCGCGGAGCAACAGATTGCGCGGCGTGTGCTGACTGTCCACGAACTGCACGACCTCCACCCGGTAACCGACCTGTCGGAGCACCGCTGCCCGCAAGGAGTCCGTCAGGACGTCGGCGAACCGCTCACGAACGATGCCATATCTAGTCATCAGCGCATAAGGCGCCGGTGGTGTGACGCTCTTCAGCTGCTTTTGGATGTCGTGATGACAACATGGGGCCGCGAGCACCAGTGAGGCCTCCCAGCCGACGGCCCGCGCGAGCGCGTCGTCGGTCGCGGTGTCGCAGGCGTGCAGCGCCAGGACAACGTCCGGCCGGATGTCCAGCTCCGCGCCCTGGATGGTCGCGTCCAGGAACCGCAGGTGCTCCTGCCAGCCGAGCGCCTCGACCACTCGGGTGTTCCGCTTCCGCGCCGCCGGGTTGTGGTCGATACCGGTCATCCGGACGTCGTGACCGGCAGCGGTGAGCAGGTGGTACGCCGCCAGCGTGAGGTACGCGTTCCCGCAGCCGAGGTCGACCACCTGCAGCGGGCGACCAGCCGCGATCCGCCCCGCCGAAACCGCGTCGTCGAGCGCCGGCGCGAGCAGCTTGCAGAACTCCTCGATCTGCTTGTACTTCGCCTGCCGGGACGGCTTCACCCGGCCCTGGTGGTCGCTGATCCCGAGCTCGATCAGGAACGGCGCCGCCGGATCGAGCACCCGGTGCTTCACCCGGTCGTGGCCGGTCTCCTGCTCCCGGTGGTCCTCCTGCCGGTGCAGCAGCTCCTTGCCCTTCTTGGTGTAGCGCAGTCGCAGCGTCTCGCTCGTCGTCTCGACGTGCCAGGACCCGTACGGCAGGTCGAGGAGCTCGTCGACCGCCTTCTCCAGGTCCGCACCCGCCACGTTCCGCGTGTGCGCCTGGCGCTCGTCGAACTCGGCGATCTGCAGGTGCCGCTCGCCCTTCAGGTCGACGTACCGCAACTCCGCCCGAAGGTACGGCGGCGGCTCCAGGCCACGCCGCCGGCCCGAGGCCAGACCGCGCACCAAACCACTCTGATCGAGCAGGGCAGCACGGATCACCGCCCGCGCTCCGGACTCCTCCGGCAACGCTGACTCGTCCGACCGCGCCTCTGACTGCACCGCGCCATTGTCCCCGACCCGTCGGGTCGATCACAAAAGGGTCTCGTCCACCCACCGTCGCAACCGATGAACTCGCCGCAGTCACCCCCTGCCGGCTCATGGGAGTTGCTGGTCGTCGGCGAGCAGCCCCAGCCCTCTGAGGCGGGTGATGATCCCGCCTTCCTGGCGGCCCAGGGCTTCGACGAGCTGCTCCAGGGTCGCGCTGTTGTTGTACATGTCGATCAGGGTGTGCTCGTCGTCGGGACTCCACTGGCGGAACGCGTTCGGGTGGGTCTTCCGGGCGCGCTTGATCTTGTGGGTCATCGAGCGCGGGTTCAGCGGCTCGAGCGACCGGATCCGGGCCTGCCGGTGGCGGCCGACCTCCTCGCCTTCCCGCCAGAACACCACTGCCCCTTCGTCGAACGTCATCAGGTCGGCCGGCACGTCGCAGTAGTCGGCGTCCTCGAGCATCACGCGCATCATCGCTGGTTCTCTCCGTTTCCTCGGTGGATGCGTGGTCGACAGAGAAGATGCCGCGATCCCGCAGCCCCCGGCGCACCGATTCGCAACCTGTGGACAACCAAACCGCACACTTTCTTTGCAAAACTACTTTGCAAAGAGTCTTTGCAGTCCTATGCTCAGACTCATGAGCGACGAGAACCACAGCGTGGAGCCCGCACGGACGGTCCAGCTGGACCGCCACCTCGTGCGCGCCCTCGCGCATCCGATGCGGAACCGGATCCTGGGCCTCCTCCGGGTCTACGGCCCGCAGACCGCCACGACCCTGGCCGGACGGCTCGGCGTGAACACCGGCGCGACCAGCTACCACCTCCGCCAGCTCGCGGACGCCGGTCTGGTGGTCGAGGACGACAGCCGCGGCAACGCCCGCGACCGCTGGTGGAAGGCGGCGCACCAGGGCACCGAGTTCAACGCGGCCGAGCTGCTGGACCAGGAGCCCGAGCTGGCCCTGGGCTTCCTGCACGGTGTCGGCCAGACGTACGCCCAGAACATCTTCGGCTTCATCGACGCGATGCAGACGATGCCCGACGACTGGCGCGACGCCAGCCTGCTGTCGGACTACATCTTCCACCTCCGGGCCGACCAACTGGACACGATGATGCGCGAGGTCATGGCGGTCCTGGAGAAGTACAAGACGCCGGACCTGACCGCTCCGCTCCCGGAAGGCGCCGAGCAGGTCACCGTCCAGATCCAGGCGTTCCCACGCGAGACGCGCTAGCGGCGTACAACGTGAGGCGAACAGTGAGCAGCAAGGGCAATCGGGCGCCGTTGGCGGCGTTCCTCGTGGCGAACGTGGTGTCGATCTGCGGGACCCGGGTGAGCGCGATCGCGATCCCGTGGTTCGTCCTGATCACCACAGGGTCCCCGGTCAAGACCGGCCTGGTGGCGCTGGCAGAGATGGCGCCCCTGGTCGTGGTGAAAGCAATCGGCGGCCCACTGATCGACAAGGTCGGAGCACGCCGGATCAGCATCGTGGCAGACACCGCCAGTACGGCGGTGGTCGCACTGATCCCTCTCCTGCACGAGCTGGGCTTCCTGCACTTCCCGACCCTGCTGGTGCTGGTCGCGATCGCCGGCGCGCTCCGTGGACCAGGCGACGCCGCCAAGTCGACGCTGATCCCGGACATTGCCCGGGTGGCCCGGGTCCCCCTGGAGCGAGTGACAGGCCTGGAGAGTACGACGGAACGCCTGGCGGGCTTCTTCGCGTTCGCGCTCGCCGGCGGTCTCATCACCCTGGTCGGAGCAGTCAACGCGCTCTGGATCGACGCGGTGTCGTTCGGCATCTGCGCCGTACTGATCGCCCGCTGGATTCCCAAGGACACAACGCCCGCACCAAAGGAGGAGGAGCACGGCTACGGCCGCCGGCTGCTGGAAGGCTGGACCTTCCTGCGCACCGACAAGCTCCTCCTGCCGCTGGTCGTCATGATCGCGGTGACCAACCTGCTCGACGCCGCGACCAGCACGGTACTGCTGCCCGTCTGGATCAAGGACCACGGCTACGGCCCGGGCCACACCAGCCTGATCCTCACGTCGTTCGGAGTGACGGCGACGCTGTTCGCCTTGCTGGCGTCGGCCATCGGTGACCGCATCCCCCGCAAGCTCGTCTTCACGGTCGCGTTCCTGATCGCCGGAGCACCGCGCTTCGTCGCGATGGCCACTGATGCGCCGCTCTGGACCCTGATGGCGGTGTACGCCGTGGGCGGCATCGGAGCCGGCTTCATCAACCCCGTGCTCGGCGCGATCCAGCTCGAACGGATCCCCAGCCACCTCCGCGGACGGGTCAACTCACTGTCGAACGCCGTCTGCTGGACCGGCGTACCGCTTGGTGGTCTCGTAGCCGGTGGGGCCGTCGCCGCCATAGGCCTGGCACCTGCGCTGCTCGCAGGTGGCGCGATCTACCTGATCGCGACCATGTCACCGGTGTTGATCGGACGGCACGAGCGCTGGAGAGCTACACCGGATCCGACGGATCCTCCGGAAACGGCGGCAGATCCAGATCGGGTGGCAGTCGGAGTGTCTTAGCCTTCGTGGCGCTGTCCAGCTCGCGCCGCATCCGCTCACGCTCCGCTCGCAGCAGCCCGAGCATCACCAGGTCCAGCAGCATCCCACCGGCGGCCGCGAACTGCGTGGCGGCGAACTGGAAGACCTGTGTCATCAGCAACGACACCAGCACCGCCAGCTCGAACAGCCGGACCGCCCTGGCCCGATTGCGCTTCCGAAACGCCAGAGCGCCGCGCACCGTGAACGTTGCCGACAACAAGCTCCCCGCCGTCACACCGAGCACCGGAAGGTGGTTGAGGCCCTCACCCAGCACAGCGGCGATGACGAGCGCGGCAACGAACTGGACCGCCAGTGCGGCGACAGCGATCGGCGGTGCCTTCGGGTGGGTGGCGAGCCGCTCGAACCCGCGCTGCAACGCCTGCCAGGCCGCGTCCACCGGAGCGGCCAGCTCGACCTCGTCAGGCGGACACGCGGCGAGCAACTCGGAGGTCTCCCGCCGCCCCTCGATCTGCCGGGGTACGGCGCGCAGCAGCTCCGCCGCCTCGGCACGGCGCCGCCGGGACAGACCGCCCGCGACTCCTTCGACCGTGTGGTCGATGACGTTCGCCAGCTCTTCTCGCGGGTCGATCGGCCGCCGCGTGGCCAGGAAGCGGAACCCGAGCACGATCAGCACGAAGACGACGTACACGATCGCTGCTGTCGGCTTGTAGAAGTAGTTGTTGTCCGAGGTGACGAACTTGCCCACCTCGTCGATGAACAGCCCGAACCCGATCCCGCCGACCGTCGCCGCGGCCGGCCGCACCACGGGCCCGACGTACCCGAGCAACAGAGAGATCGCGATCAGCATCAGCAGCCCGCCGGGCAGCACGTGGGCGATGTGCAGGCCCTTGCCGCCGATCTGCGGGTACCCGCTCAGGCTGAGGAACAGCCGGGTGATCAGCACCGTCGCGACCCCGGACACCACGAACGTGGTCAGGTGCTCCCCCGACCGCACGTTGCGGACCAGTCCGGCCCGCATCAGGTACGACGAACGCTCACCGGTGGCGGGGGTGCTCATGGGGCCACAGGTTAGCGTCAGCGCAGGAGCGCCGCGACCACGACGATGGCGACCAGGGCGGCCAGTACGAGCGAGGTCACCAGTCGGCGCGTGCGGGGGTCCACGAGGTCAGGGTAGGGGGAAGTTCCCAGTGAGTGCGCCATCGGGGTCGACCCGCTGCTTGATCTCCCGCAGTGTTACCAGTCCGCCTGAGCTCGTCGAACGTGGGAGGCCTTTCCTGCGATAGCGCCAGAAATCCTCCACTGATGTGCCCCGAGTCAGCGGAGGTTGATCAGGGGTTCGGGGCGGTGTACGCCGCGGGGGCGGTAGCCGAGGGCGTCGGAGATGCCGAGGTAGTCGGACAGCAGCCAGATGATGGACAGCCACATCTCGGTGCCTTGCAGGCCCGGGATCGCGCGGTCGTCGGTTCCGTCCGGAGCGAACGCGAAGCCGGCGCCGTCGACCCAGCGGGACAGGATCGCGCGCAGCTGCGCCTCGGCCCAGCGACGCCCCTCCTGCTCGCCGTACGTCGTCTGCTTGCGGGCGAGCCAGAGCGGGTGGATGACGTCGAGAATGTTGCACGCGTTGTAGTTGTCGCCGGTGAACATACGGCGGTCGTTGCTATGGGCAAGAACCGTCGCAACGGCCTGCTCCGGGTACGGCAGCGGAAGACCGAACTGTGCATAGGTACCGCGAGTGAGGCGGTAGAAACCGTTGACGACCTGCAGCAGTCCGTCATCAGGATGCGTCGAACCCCAGGTCCCGGACGCCGGGTCGGCCCGGGTGAGCAGCCATCCCATCAGCGGTTCGAGGGCGCCAGATTCCTTGTGATCGTGGAGGTTTCGGGCGAGCGCCGTACCGAGAGCGTCGATGCCGGAGCCGGCCGACCAGGCTCTCCTTGCCCACGGCAAGTTGTCGAGATCGTCGAGGGTGAACTCGGTGGTGATCGGGTGCTCGAAGCCGCTGCCGAGGACCTGGAGGGCGTAGCCGACGCACAGGACGTGGTAGCTCGCGGGCCCTTCCAGGACTGAGAGTTCGGCGTCCGACGGCTTGCCGAGACCGTCGTCGGAGAGGTCTCCGGGTGATACCAGTCCGGTGGCCGGATCCTGGCGCGCGCGGAGCCGCCGGACGAGATCGTCACGGGTGTGGCCGGCCGGCGTCCGGCGTACCAGCAGGTCCGCGATCTCGATGGCGTCGCACCAGGGGCGGATCTGCGGTTCACTGTCGATCCCGGGACGGTCGACGAAGCGGGAGCCGTCCCAGCAGCGCGCGAGTACGTCGTCGGTCTGCTCGCGAGCCTTCGCGGCGAATGATTTCAGCAAGGTCGGTAGATCACCTGACATGGATGCTCCTGTCCGCGAGCGGAGGATTCGGGCGGGGTTGCCGGCCGCGATCGAGTCGGCCGGGATGTCCTTGGTAACGACCGCTCCGGCGCCGATGATGGTGTGCGGGCCGACTGTGACGCCGTCGAGGATCGTCACGTTGGAGCCGATCCAGACGTCGTCACCGATCGTGATGCCGACGGCGGTGTGCCGCTGCTTGAAGATCGGCTCGCCAGGCGCCGTGCCGTGGTTGAAGGCGAGCAGTGACGTGTGCGCGCCGATCCGGACGCCGTCGCCGATCGTCACCACACCACGCACCGCGGCGAACGGGTTGATGGTCGAATCGGAGCCGAGCGCGATCCGGCCGGTGACGTAGGCGTGCGCGGCGATGTACGAACGGTCCCCCATCCGGAGCTCGTCGCAGTACACCGCGGCCGACTCCGCGACGTACACGTCCGGGGCGAGCTCGACCGACCCGCCGAGCCGGGCCTGTCGTTCGGCCTGCCGGTCACGCTCGGCCTCGGAGGCCTTCCGGGCGTACTCCCAGGGCAGGAAATCCAGTCGCAACGGCTCGTTCGGCACCATGGGAAAACGCTATCCAATTCCCGGGACACAGACCACCCCTGAAAGGCCGCTGCTAACCTCCCGTCTGACATGAACACTTTTCCGTCTGTCGAGGGGCGGTCGGGCGATGACGACGAGCGGACCCGTGACAGACGGCGACGACGGCAGTGACGGCGACGGTACGGCGGGCAGCACCCGCCGGACCCACCGCGTCACGATCAGCGACCTGGCGCGTCGTTTGCACATCTCGAAGGCGTCCGTCTCGTACGCACTGAACGGCCGCGCCGGGGTCAGCGACGAGACGCGGCAGCGGGTACTCGACCTGGCCGAGGAGCTGGGCTTCCACCCGAACTCCGCCGCGGTTGCACTGTCTGCGAGCCGCACCCGGACGATCGGGATCGTGATCGCCAGGGACCCCGCGCTGATCTCGACCGAAGCGTTCTACATGCGCACGCTGGTCGGCATCGAGCAGTACCTGAACGAGGTCGACTCGTCGCTGCTGCTCCGGCTCACGGGCGAGCACGGCGAGGATCTCGACGTACTGCGGAGATGGTCGCGGCAGGGGCGCGTGGACGGGTTCATCCTGTTCGACGAGCACGACGACGACCCGCGGATCCCGGTTCTGAAGGAGCTCGGGGTGCCGTGTGTGGTGGTGAGCTCGAACGCCCCGGACGACGCGGTCGGGCGGCTGATCAGCTCGCCGGACGAGACCGTTGCGCTGCTGCTCGACCACCTGGCCGGGCTCGGGCACACGAACGTCGCGCACATCAGCGGGCCGTTCACGTTCATCCACGAACGGCTCCGGGTCCAGACGCTGCAGGAGCACGCCGCGCGGCACGGGATCACGGTGCGGCACATCGAGGGCAGCTACCGGTACGACGACGGTGCGGAACTCACGCGCCGACTCCTGACCGGCCCCCATCCGCCGACCGCGATCGTGCTCGGGAACGACCTGATGGCGGTCGCGGCGCTGCGGGTCGCGATGGATCTCGGTACGGCGGTGCCCGGCGAGGTCTCGATCGTCGCCTGGGACGACTCGCCGCTGTGCGAACTCGCGCGGCCCGGCATCACCGCGGTCGACCAGAAGACCATGGAACGCGGCCGCGCCGCCGCCGACCTGCTGCTGCGGATCGTCACCGGCGACCACACCCTCCACGAGGAGGCCCCGGCCGGCGAGCTCCGGCACCGCGAATCCTCAGGTCCCGCCCACGCCTGACCACAGTTTGAAGACTGTGTGAAATCGGGCTCTCGCAGAGAGTGTTGGATTGCGCTTGCCGCGCACCGGGTGAAGATTGACCGGGTCACGAGGTCGTAACGAACACGCCTCTACTGAACCGGTTAGGGTTACGGAACTTAACCGGTTAGGCCAGTATGGGGCCGATCCGCCTCCGCAGGTCCTGCGGGGGCTCGAGACGGGACGAGGGAGTCCGACGTGAGACTGCGTTCGCTTGTAGCCGCGGTTGCGGCGACCGCCATGGGAATCAGCCTCGCCGCCTGTGGTGGCGGCGACAAGGACGATTCCTCCGGCGGCAGCACCGGTGACCAGACGCTGACCTACTGGGCCAGCAACCAGGGCACCAGCCTCGACAACGATAAGGAGGTCCTGACCCCGGTCCTGCAGAAGTTCACCCAGGAGACCGGGATCAAGGTGAACCTCGAGGTGATCGGCTGGAACGACCTGCAGACCCGGATCCAGACCGCGATCACCTCGGGGCAGGCGCCGGACGTGGTCAACATCGGCAACACCTGGGCGGCCTCGCTGCAGGCCACCGACGCGTTCCTGCCGTTCGACGGCGACGCGATGACCGCGATCGGGGGCAAGGACAAGTTCGTGCCGACGGCTCTGGCGACCGGCGGCAAGGAAGGCACCGACCCGACCTCGGTCCCGCTCTACGGTCTGGCCTACGGCCTGTACTACAACAAGGCGATGTTCGCCGCGGCCGGCCTGCAGCCGCCGAAGACCTGGGAAGAGATGGTCGCCGCGGCCAAGAAGCTCACCAACCCGGCGAAGAACCAGTGGGGTATGGCGCTGGCGGCCGGCAGCTACACCGAGAACGTGCACTTCGCGTTCATCAACGCCGCGCAGAACAAGGCCGACTGGTTCAACAGCGACGGCAAGCCGACCTTCACCGGTGACGGCAACGTGCAGGGAGTGCTGCGGTACCTCGACCTGATGCAGAAGGACAAGGTCGCGAACCCGTCGAACGCGCAGTACGACAACGGCACCAAGTCGGTGAACGACTTCGCCACCAAGAAGGTCGCGATGGTCATCAACCAGAACAACGCCGACTCCTCGATCGTTGCCAACGGCATGAAGGCCGGCGAGTACGGCGTCGTACCGTTCCCGTCTCCGGCCGGAGGCGAGCAGGTGGCCAGCCACGTGGCGGGCATCAACCTGTCGGTCTTCAAGAACACCAAGCACAAGGACGCGGCGCTGAAGTTCGTGAAGTACATGACCGACGCGGAGACCCAGACCACCCTGGGCAAGCCGTTCTCGTCGCTGCCCGTGCTGAAGGACGCCAAGCCGGTCTTCACCACCGACGCGACCGAGGCGGCCACCTTCCAGGACGTCTACAACACCAAGTCCAAGCCGCTGCCGCTGGTGCCGGCCGAGGACCAGTTCGAGAGCACTGTCGGCAAGGCGATGAACGCGATGTTCGCCAAGATCGCGACCGGCGGGACGGTGACCGCCGACGATGTGAAGGCGGCGCTGAAGACCGCCGAGGAGCAGGTAGCCGCCAGTAGCTGACGTACGGGCGTTCGCGTCCGAAGAACCGGCCTCCGGCTCTTCGGACGCGACGTACGTGTCAGCCGATCCGAGAGACAGGAGGGCGACCACCCGGATGTCCGTCGCAACCGAAACCACCGCTCCGGCACCGGCGAAACCACGGCGCCGGCTCGAGCACCGGCCCGGCCTGAACCGATGGCTGCCGTACGCGCTGCTGGCCCCGGCAGTGTTGCTGGAACTGTTCATCCACATCATCCCGATGCTGGTCGGGATCTGGATGAGCTTCGTCAAACTGACCAAGTTCTTCATCGCGAACTGGTCCGCCGCGCCCGGCGCCGGACTCGGCAACTACAAGGTCGCGCTCGACTTCAACAACGCGGTCGGGCAGGGGCTGCTGAAGTCCTTCGGCGTCACGATCGTCTTCTCGCTCGTCACGGTCGCCTTCTCGTGGGTGCTGGGGATGGCCGCCGCGGTCGCCCTGCAGCCGGAGTTCCGCGGCCGGGGCATCGTCCGCACCTTGTTCCTGGTGCCGTACGCGCTCCCGGCGTACGCCGGGATCCTGACCTGGAACTTCATGCTCCAGCGCGACACCGGCGCGGTGAACCACGTGCTGAACCAGCTGCACCTGACCGACGGGAAACCGTTCTGGCTGATCGGCAGCAATGCGCTGATCTCGCTGATCACGGTGGCCGGCTGGAAGCTGTGGACGTTCGCGTTCCTCACCCTGATGGCCGGTATGCAGAGCATCCCGCGAGACCTCTACGAGGCCGCGTCGGTGGACGGCGCCGGCAACATCCGGCAGTGGCGCAACATCACGCTTCCCTCGCTGCGGCCGGTGAACCTGGTGCTCGTGCTCGTGCTGTTCCTTTGGACGTTCAGCGACTTCAACACGCCGTACGTGCTGTTCGGTACGGCGCAGCCGCCGGCCGGTGACCTGATCACGTTCCACATCTACAACGCGTCGTTCCTGACCTGGAACTTCGGTACCGGGGCGGCGATGTCCGTGCTGCTGCTGATCTTCCTGATGATCGTCACCGGCGCGTATCTGCTCGTCACCGGAAGGAGGTCGCGCCGTGCGTGAGACCAGAGGCTTCAAGATCTACCGCGGTGTCACCCTCACGGTGCTCGGGCTCTTCGTGATGGTCCCGCTGTACGTGATGATCACGTCTTCGCTGAAGCCGTTGAAGGACGTGCAGGGCGCGTTCACCTGGTGGCCGTCGAACCTGACGCTGACGCCGTTCGTGGACATGTGGAAGACGGTGCCGTTGGCGAAGTACTTCGTGAACTCGACGATCGTGTCGGTGGCGGCGACGGTGTTCTCGGTGGCGATCGCGATCCTGGCCGCGTTCGCGGTGTCGCGGTTCAAGTTCCGTGGGCGGACGGTATTCACCACCACGGTGCTGTCGACGCAGATGTTCCCGGGTGTGCTGTTCCTGCTGCCGTTGTTCCTGATCTTCGTGAACGTCAACAACTCGTTCGGGCTGCAACTGGTCGGGACGCGGCTCGGGTTGATCATCACGTACCTGACGTTCAGCCTGCCGTTCTCGATCTGGATGCTGGCCGGGTACTTCGACAGCATCCCGCGCGAGCTGGACGAGGCCGCGCTGGTCGACGGCTGCGGTCCGATGGGCGCACTCTGGCGGGTCGTCCTGCCCGCGGCGCGACCCGGTGTGATCGCGGTCGCGATCTACTCGTTCATGACCGCCTGGGGCGAGGTCCTGTTCGCGTCGGTCATGACGACGGAAGCCAACCGCACCCTGTCCGTAGGCCTACGCCAGTACTCCACCCAAACCAACATCTACTGGAACCAGATCATGGCCGCCGCCCTGGTCGTCAGCGTCCCCGTAGTCATCGGCTTCCTCCTCGCCCAACGCCACTTCGTGGCGGGCGTAACCGCCGGCGCGGTGAAGTAGGCGGACCTGCAGCACTCATCAATTGCCTGCCGGAGCACCGGCTGAGCGTGGCGACCAGTCGTCAGACGCAATTGATGAGTGCTGGCGGTCCGTCAAGCAGGGGCGATCAGTACTCGGAGATTCCGTTGATGGATACGGAGGTCGAGTAGAAGGAGGCGTACTTGCCGTTCTTGCCGACGGTTGCGCCGCTGTAGCCCTGGGTGGACAGCCGATAGGCGCCGACCTTGGCGTCTCGGGTCGAGCTCGGTCCGGAGGTGGGTATGCCGGCTCCCTGCATCGCGAAGGTGATGATCTGCTGCCGGACCGATGCGTCCGGGACGAACACTGCGAGCGCTCCGGGCAGGCCTTGCTTCAGCGAGGCGACTGCGGCCTTGATGCACTGCGGGCAGTTCTGGACGCGGGCGCTACCGCTGCCGCTCACGTCAATGGACTCGGGGTACTTCTTCTTCGTGTAATCAGGACTGATGTAGACGTCGACGGTGCCCTTGTTGCATTCCCATCGGCGGTCCAGCTTGCACACGTAGCCCTTGGACTTGAACGCAGTGACGAGCGAGCTGACGGTGACGCCCGGGAGGCAGCCGTTGCACCCAGCAGGCAGCTTGCTCGGCTGCGCAGTCGGCTGCGCAGTCGGTTGTGTGGCCGGGCTGCCGCCGGTGCTCGGCTGTTCTGTCGGAGCCTCGCTCGCCGGGCGGAGCGTGGGCTTCGTCGACGGCGCGACCGGCTTGGTCGTACCGTCGACGGCCGCGTCGTCCGAGCCGCCGGCGAACCGGGTGACCACGAAGACACCGGCGCCGATCAGCATCAGTGCGCCGACGATCGCAACCACGATCGGACCGGCCTTCCTCGACGGCGGCGGGGGCGGCGGGTAACCGCCGTACTGCTGCTGACCGTACGGCGGACCACCCGGGTACCCGCTCTGCTGGTTGCTCACGGCCACAATGTAATGACCGTTCGGCTCAGGCGAAGAGCTTTTCGCCCCAGTACGAGCCGGGTGTCACACCGGCGGGGCAGGCGAAGATTCCGGAGCCTACGTGGTGGATGTATTCGTTCATGGTGTCGCTCTTGGCCAGTTGGTTCTGGACGGGGATGAACTGTTTGCGCGGGTCGCGTTGGTAGGCCAGGAAGAACAGGCCTGCGTCCAGGCGACCGAGGCCGTCCGAGCCGTCGACGAAGTTGTAGCCGCGGCGCAGTAGTTCGGCGCCGTTGTTGAACTGCGGGTGCGCGAGCCGCACATGCGAGTCCATCGGCATCTTCGGGTCGCCGTCGGAGTTCTTCGCGGTGAAGTCGATCTCGTCGAACTCGTCGGCCTTGCCCAGCGGGGCGCCGGTGCCCTTTCCGCGGCCGATGATCGTTTCCTGCTCACCGAGCGACGTACGGTCCCAGATCTCGATGTTCATCCGGATCCGCCGCGACACCAGGTACGCGCCGCCGACCATCCACTCCGGACCGTCCTCGGGCTGCACCCAGAGCTGCTGCTCGAGCTTGTCGGCTTCCTCGAGCTTGAGGTTGTTCGTCCCGTCCTTGAACCCGAACAGGTTCCGCGGCGTCGCCTGCGCCCGCGACGTCGACGACGTACGGCCGAATCCGAGCTGCGAGTACCGTACGGCGACCCGCCCGAACCCGATCCGCGCCAGGTTCCGGATCGCGTGTACGGCGACCTGCGGGTCATCCGAACAGGCCTGTACGGCGATGTCGCCGCCGGACCGCGCCGGGTCGAGGTCGTCGCCGATGAAATGCGGCAGGTCGACCAGTGCCTTGGGACGCTTGGCCGCGAGCCCGAACCGCTTGTCGAACAACGACGGACCGAATCCGACGGTGATCGTCAGCCGCGCCGGCGGCAGGCCGACCGCCTCGCCGGTGTCCTCCGGCGGCGCCTCGCCCGGCCCGTTCACGGCGCCGTACTGACCGATGTCGCGACCGGCCGTGAGCAGCGCGGCCGCGGCGGTCCACTCCTTCAGCAACGCGATCAGGTCGTCCCGCTTCGTCGTGGTCACGTCGAAGGCGGCGAAGTGCAGCCGGTCCTGGACCGGCGTGGTGATCCCGGCCTGGTGCGGGCCGTGGAACTCGACCGGCCCGTTGTTGTCCGCGGCCTGCGATTCCTCACCGGACAGCGCCGAGTGAGCGGCGTACCCGGCGACTCCCGTGGCGACAGCCGCGCCCGCGGCCCCGAAGAGGCCGCGGCGCGAGATTCCCTTACGGTCGCTCATTTCTTCGCGATCACTCCGGCGACCTTGCTGACCGGCTCGGCCAGCCCGTCGACGACCGCGCCGAGGGCCTTCTTCTCGGCCTCGGTCGCGGTGTACGGCTTGAAGCCGTCACCGTCGCGGTACTTGTCCAGCGCCGCAAAGACGGCCTTGAACTGAGCGTCCAGCTGGGTGACGAGCGCCGCGTCCCGCTTCTGCAGGGCCGGGCGGAGCGCCTGGATCGCGGCCTGCGAGCCCTCGACGTTCGCCTCGAAGTCCCACAGGTCGGTGTGCGAGTAGCGGTCCTCCTCGCCGGTGACCTTGCCGGTCGCGACCTCGTCGAGCAGTTCCTTGGCACCGTTCGCCAACTGCAGCGGGGTGAGCTTGACGACCTTCGCCTTCGCGACCACGGTCTTCACATCGGTGAGCAGCAGGTCGGCGTACTTCTCCATGCCCTTGGTGGAGTTGGAGACCCAGAGCGCCTGCTCGATCCGGTGGTACCCGGTCCATTCGGTGCCCGGCTCGACGTCGTTGACGCGGGCGTCGATCTTCGGGTCCAGGTCGCCGAACGACTCGGCGACCGGCTCGATCCGCTCCCAGTAGGTCCGCGAGACCGGGAACAGTTCCTTCGCCTTCGCGACGTCGCCGGCCTTCACCGCGGTGACGAACTCGGTGGTCTTCTGCTCGAGCGCGACCGCCTGCGAGTTCACGTACCGCTGGTAGCTCTCGGTCGCCTGCTTCAGCGCGGTGTCGGTGTCGATCTGCGCGGGCGCGTCGCCGGTGACGTTGAGGTCGCCGCGGATCCCGTCGCCGACCATGCCGGGCTTGCAGACCGCCTGGTACTTACCGGTCGGCAGCTCGACGATCAGCTCCCGCTTGAGGCCCGGTCCGATGTTCTCGACCTCACCCATCACCCGGTCGCCGTCGGCGTACACATAGAACTCGGTGACCTTGCTGCCGCCGTTCGACACCGAGAACGTGCTGGTGCCGGACTTCACGTCGCGGCGGCTCAGGTCGCAGCCCGAATCGGACGCCTTGACCGACACCGGGCCGGTGCCGTCGTCCTTCGCCGCAGGCTCGTCATCCGCACACGCGGTGAGCGCCGCAAGGCCGATGACGACCCCGAAGATGGAGGCCCGACGGGCCAGAGTGGTGCGCATGGTTCTCCTGGGATTCAAGCCGCTTTGGGTGCGGTTGTCGTCGTGACGGCGGGCGGTGTCGAGCTCTTCACCGGAAGGAAATAGAGCACCATCACCGGGACGAGGTAGACGGCCCACGCGATCGCCTCCAGCACGGACGGCGCCGGGTTGAAGTTGAAGATGCCCTTCAGCAGTACGCCGTACCAGCTGTCCGGTGGGATCACGTGGGAGATGTCGAAGGCCAGCGTGTGCAGACCGGGCAGGATGTTGGCTTCCTGCAGGTCGTGGAAGCCGTACGCGAAGATGCCGGCCGCGACCAGGATCAGCACCGCGCCGGTCCACTTGAAGAACACGGCCAGGTTGATCTTCACCGCGCCCTTGTAGATCGCGACGCCGAGCAGCACCGAGGTCGCCAGCCCGAGCAGGACGCCGACGAACGGTACGGCGGTGGTCGCGGTGGCGGCCGACGCGTACACGATGAACGCGGTCTCGATGCTCTCCCGGAAGACCGCGAGGAACGCCAGGATGACCACCGCGCGGGAGCCGACCTCGAGGGCCTCGCCCATCCGCTCGCGCAGTTCCTTGGCGATACTGCGGGACGCCTTGCGCATCCAGAAGATCATCCAGGTGACGAAGCCGACCGCGAGGATCGACATCACCCCGCCGACGGTCTCCTGCGTGGTGAACGACTTCGCGGTCAGCGCGGTGACGAACTGGAGCAGACCCCAGGCGGCGACCGCCACGGCAAGCGCCGCGGCGACACCGATCCAGACCAGTTTGAGTCGATCGCGATGCCCCGACTTGACCAAGAAGGTGGCGAGGATGCTGACGACCAGCGAGGCCTCGAGTCCTTCACGAAGTCCGATCAGGTAGTTCGCGAGCATGGCGGGACTCTCTCATTACATTAGGTACGGCTAACCTTCCTGAGGTTAACCTAAGAAATCCCATTCGCCTACCGTGATGTACGCCGCACTCTGGCCCGGTCCTTCGCCCAGCCGGGACTCGATCAACCGCAGGCTGCCCGCCGTCCACACAGGGCCCTCGTAGGTGTCGAAAACCCTGACCCACCTGGTGACGTCGATCGGTCGCCGCAACCGCGCCAGCGTCAGGTGCGGGGTGAATTTCCTTCCCTCGACGGTCACTCCGGCGCGACTCGCTGCCGCCCGGGTGGTCATCGCCAGGTGCTTGAGCGACTCGGTCTCGTCGCGTACTCCGGCGTACAGCACCCGGGCGTCCGGGACGCCGGGGAAGGCGCCGGCTCCGGCCAGCTGCAACTCGAACGGCTTCTGCCGCTTGGCGGCGAGCTCCAGCCGCTCCTCGAGCTCCTCGGTCTTCCAGTCCGGCACCTCGCCGAGAAACGCCAGCGTGAGATGCCAGTGCACGTCCGCCGCCCACCGGATGTCGTCGTCCGGATGGTCCCGACGCGGCTCGACGAACTCGCTCAGATCCTCCACTACCTCTTGAGGTGGCACTACAGCCACGAACAATCGCATCCGAAAATCGTATCGGTGGTGGAAACTGCTTTTGTGTCCGAGTTCAAGTTGCCCTCGCCGTGTCTCGTGATTCTGGTGGGTCCGGGGGCGTCCGGGAAGTCGACGTGGGCTGCGGAGCACTTCGCGCCTGACCTGGTGGTGTCGAGTGATCGGCTGCGGGCGTTGGTCGGTGCCGGTGAGGACGACATCGCGGCGAGTGCCGATGCGTTCGCGTTGCTGGAAGAGGTGGTGCGGCAACGGATCGGGCGGCAGCTGACGACCGTCGTCGACACCTTGGGGCTGGATCGCGAGAAGCGGGTGCGATGGCTCGGCCTGGCTCGTGAGGCCGGGATGGCCTGTGTGGCGGTGAGTTTCGATACGCCCGCTGAGGAGTGCCGACGGCGGAACCGTGAGCGTACGGCGAGCGGATCCCGGCCGACGTACTGACGTCGCAGCTGCGGACATGGACCTCGGTGAAACAAGAGCTGCCGACGGAGGGGTACGACGACGTACTGCAGCCGACTGCGGTGCGGGTGGTGCCGAACGCCTTCGTGGAGTCGACCGCGGCGCACGCGCGGCAATCCGAAGCGCCGGTGGGGTTGCGGTTCGGGTTGCAACTGAGCCGATATCCAGGCGGTCGGGAAGGCCTGGCGTCGTGGACTCGTGAGGTGGCGGAGCGGGCCGAGGCGGTCGGGTTCGACGCGGTCTACGTCATGGATCACTTCCGGCAGATCCCGCAGGTGGGGCGGGCGTGGGAGGACTTCCTGGAGAGCTGGACGACGCTCGGGTACCTGGCCGCGTGCACGAATCGCGTTCGGTTGGGGACGTTGGTTTCGGGCATCACGTACAGGAACGTCGCCCATCTCGGGAAGATCGCGGCGACGCTCGACGTGCTGAGTGGCGGGCGGGCGGTGTGCGGGGTCGGGCTTGCATGGTTCGAGGCGGAGCACAAGGCGTACGGCTGGCCGTTTCCGCCGGTGAGCGAACGCTATGCGCTGCTCGAGGACGCCTTACAGGTGTTGCCGGTTTTATGGGGACCTGGCAACAAACCGTTCCGCGGCAAGGTTCTCGACGTACCGGACACCACTTGTTATCCGCGTCCGTTGCAGGAACATCTGCCGGTGCTCGTCGGCGGGAGTGGGCCGCGGACGCTGCGCGTGGCCGGGCGATACGCGGACGCGGTGAATGTGTTCGGGGATGTCGCCGCGGTTCGGAAGGCGGCCGGATACCTGGGCGACAAGCCGGTTGAGTTGACGCATCTGTCGACCACCCTGGTGGGCAAGGACTCGCAGCAATTGGACGAGCTCGTACGGCGGTTGCGTCCGCGGAACATGAACCCGGCGAAGTACGCCGCCTCCGTGAACGCCGGCACCGTCGACGATCAGATCGGGCGGTTCCGCGAGCTGTCCGAGGCCGGGGTCGCCGAGGTGATGATCAGCCTCCCCGACCTCGACACCCTCGACACGGTCGCCGACGTGATCTCAGCGTTTCGGGTCTAGGTCCAACTTCAGCAGGGCGTTCTCGATCAGTTCGGGCATGGCCGGGTGGATCCAGTACTGGCCGCGCGCCATCGTGTACGCGTCCAGCCCGAAGCTCATCGCCTGGATCACCGGCTGGATCACGCTCGGCGCCTGCGGGCCGATCACGTGGCAGCCGATGATCTGCCCGCTCTCCGGGTCGGCGAGGACTTTCGCGAACCCGGTGGTGTCCTCCATCGCCCAGCCGTACGCGATGTCGGCGTACTCCTGGACCGCTTTCACATAAGGGATTCCGCGTTCCTGCGCCTGCTCCTCGGTGAGGCCGACGGACGCGATCTGCGGCGCGCTGAACACCGCGTGCGGGACGAAGCGGTGGTCGGCCTCGATCCGGTCGTCCGGGTTCAGCAGGTTGTGCTTCACCACCCGGGCCTCGTGGTTCGCGACGTGCTTCAGCTGCAGCGGACTCGTCACGTCGCCGAGCGCGTAGATGCCGTCGACGCTGGTCTGCTGGTACGCATCCACGACCACGCGACCCTCGCGGTCCACGTCGACCCCGGTCGCGGCCAGGTTCAGCAGGTCCGAGTTGGGCTCCCGGCCGGCCGCGACCAGGAGTTCGTCGACGATCAGTTCGTCGGCGCCGTCCGGGTTCAGCATCCCGAGCAGGATCGAGCCGTCGTCCCGTCGCTCGACCCGCACGGTCTCGTGGTTGAGCCGTACGTCGTACTTGTCCCGCGCGATCTCCGTGTAGCGCGCGGCGATCTCGCCGTCCTCGAGCCGGAGCAGCTCGTTCGACCGGGCGACGATCGTCACCTCGACCCCGAACGACCCGAACACGTGCGCGAACTCGGCCGCGACGAACCCGCCGCCGATGATCGCGAGCCGGCGCGGCAGCTCCTCGAGCCGCATGATCGTGTTCGACGTGTGGTACCCGATCTCCTCGAGGCCCGGGATCGGCGGCACGATCGGCCGGCTGCCGGTGGCGATCACGAACCGGTCCGCGCTGAACACGCTCGTCGACCCGTCCTTGCCGTCGACGGTCAGCTCCTTGAACCCGGTGAACCGGCCGGTCCCGTCGTACACGCGGACGTTCGCGTTGTCCGGGTTGTGGTGCCGGTACTCCGAGCCGCCTTCCGCGATCGGATCGATCCGGCCGAAGATCCGGTCCCGGACGTCGGTCCAGCGGACGTCGAGCAGTTGCTCGTCGACGCCGTACCGCGAACTCACCGACGGGGTCGCGGCGACGTCGGCGGCGTGCACGAACATCTTGGTCGGGATGCACCCGACGTTCAGGCAGGTGCCGCCGAACGTACCGCGCTCGACGATCGCCACCTTCTGGTCGGCGAACCGCCGATTGACGATGGTGTTACCGGAGCCGGTCCCGATGATCACGAGGTCGTAATGGGTCACGCCCCATTCTGACCCTTACGACCAAGACCCGCCCACTAAGGAAAGATGGGGCGGGTGGCAGGTGGTGAGCTGACGAGCACGTACGGCACGGTCGTCTGGGACGGCATCGGTACTCTCCGGATCCGGTACGGCGGGACGCTCGTCCGAACTCGCCTGGGTGAGCGGATCGTGCCCGTCGAAGCGCTGCGGGCCGTAGAGCTCACCGACACGGGACTCCGGCTCGTGCTCCGTGACGGCGCCGACCCGCTGCAGTCGGTGACGCAGCCGATCGAGCTCTACGACTTCCCGGGGGTCGACCACGAGGCGGCCGAGGAGATCGCCCGTGACGTCGGTCAGGCCCTCGTGCGTCGCGACGTACCGGAGACGGCCGCCGCCGCGTGGATGGTCGCGCCGCCGCCCGCGCCGGACCGGATCGAGGGGCGGGACGCGACGCTCGCGATGGCGAACGGACAGCTCACGTTCAAATACCACCGGTCCGCGGGCCGGAAGAAGAAGGCGCTCGGCGATCCGTGGTCGGTGCCGCTCGGAGACATCGTCGACGTGGAATGGGCGCCGGCGGCCGGACTCGGCGCGCGTGGATTCCTCCGGATCGCCACGGCCGCGACCCCCGACGTACGCCCGAAGCCGAGGCGCGATCCGGCCGCGATGCTCACCCGGCGTACGGCGGAAGCCGACGCCCTGTTCTTCGCCGCCCGCCTACTGACCCGAATCCGCCCCTAAGCGAACCGCTATGCAGGCAGAACCCCCGTCATCACGACGTGTCGGGACCGCAACCGGGGGTTGTGCCTGCTTGCCGGTCCGCTTCTACGCAACCTGCGGGCCGACGTCCTTCTTCGGGAGGTCGGTGGCGGCGTCGACGACTGCCTTCTCGCCGAGTAGTTCGGTCTGGGGCAGGACCTCGAGGTGCGGGCGCGGGAGCAGTCGCGGGCGGATCGCCAGGCCGCGACGGCGGGAGAAGTACAGCACCGAGCCGACCGTGCCGAGCACGGTGAGACCGCCGCCGACGATCAGCGACCAGCGGGCGCCCATCACCTGCCCGATCCAGCCGATGAACGGCGACCCGAGCGGCGTACCGCCCATCAGGACCGTCATGTACAGCGCCATCACCCGGCCGCGCATCGTCGGCTCGATGCTCAGCTGCATCGTCGCGTTCGCCGAGGTCAGCATGGTCAGCGAGGTCAGCCCGACCAGCGGCAGCACGAGCGCGAAGGTCAGGTACGTCGGCATCAGCGCGCTCACGATCTCGAGCAGACCGAACGCCACCGCCGCGCCGATCACCAGCCGCGCGCGGATCCGGACCCGTCGGGCCGCGAGCAACGCGCCGGACAGCGATCCGATCGCGAGGATCGAGCCGAGGATGCCGTACTCCCCCGCGCCCTTGTGGAACGCGCTCGTCGCCATCAGTGCCGAGGTCATCTGGAAGTTCAGCCCGAAGGTGCCGGCGAAGAAGACCGCGACCAGCACCATCATCAGGTCCGGCCGCCGCCACAGGTAGCGCATGCCGTCGCGGATCATGCCCTTGTCCCGGGCCGCGACCTTCGGCGTGTGCAGTTCACCGGTGCGCATCAGGCGCAGCGACACGATCACCGCGGCGTACGTGAACCCGTTGATCATGATCACCGGGCCGGTGCCGATCCAGTTGATCAGCAGGCCGGCCAGCGCCGGGCCGAGCAGCCGGGCCGCGTTGAAGGAGGCCGAGTTCAGCCCGACCGCGTTCGAGAGTTCGTCGCGGCCGACCATCTCGACCACGAAGGCCTGCCGGGTCGGGGCGTCGAACGCCGTACCGACACCGAACAGGAGGGCCAGCAGGTACACGTGCCACGTCTGCACGACGCCGGCGATCGTCAGACCACCGAGGGTCAGGGCGACGGTGGCCATCGCGATCTGGGTGAGCGTCAGCACGGTCCGCTTCGGGAAGCGGTCGGCGACCAGACCGGCGTACGGGCCGAGCAGGAGCGCGGGCAGGAACTGGAGGCCGGTGACGATGCCGAGCGCCGTACCTGAATGGGTCAGCTCCAGGACCAGCCAGTCCTGGGCGACCCGCTGCATCCAGGTGCCGACGTTGGAGATGATCGCGCCCGAGGCGTAGAGCCGGAAGTTCCGGACCTTGAACGCGCGGAAGGTGGGGCTCATCGAGCCGCCAGTCGTTCGAGAACAGGTGCTGCCTTGCGCAGGATGTCGCGCTCCTCGGGGGTCAGTTGCTTCAGCTTGGTCTGCAGCCATTCGTCGCGGCGCCGGCGGTTCGCCAGGATCAGCTCGTCGGCGCGGTCGGTCAGCTCGACGACGATCTGCCGCTTGTCGGTCGGATGCGGGCGGCGGAGCAGCAGGCCCGCCTCCTCCATGTTCGTCACGATCCGCGTCATCGACGGCGGCTTCACCTGCTCGTGGGCGGCCAGCTCGCCGATCGTCATCGCCTCGTGCTTGGACAGCGCGCCGAGCACGCTGAGCTGGTTCGCGGTGAGGTCGTGACCGGGCTCGCGCTGCCGGCGGATCTGCCGGGACAGCCGCAGGGTCGACGACCGCAGGGCACTCGCCAGCCCGACATCACTCTTCACCTGCTGCGCTACGACTTCGGGCATGTCTTTACCTTAACTCATTACCTTTGCTAACTAAAAACACCGGACCGCCAGCTGGTATTCCCACGCGATAGAGTTCCCCGTCATGGGGACGACGGCCGACCTGGAGCGGTACGAGCAGAGGTTCCGGCGGGCGGGGCTGCCGCTGTTCATCGAGGACTTCTCGCCGACGCACGACATCTTCACGCGGGCGGCGCCGCTGCTGGTGCTGGTGTTCCTGGCCGAGATGCTCGGCGCCACCTCCCTCGAATGGGACTGGTGGCAGAACCTGCTGGCCGCGCTCGGCGGACTGCTGGCATTGGTCCTCGGGTTCGGCCTGCTCAACGGGATGCGCCGGCGACCATTCAGGTCGTTGCCGACCCGCTTCGGGATTCCGGAGCTGATGGTGTTCGTGTTCCTGCCGGCCTTGCTCCCGGTGGTCACGCAAGGGCAGGTCAAGCAGTTCTTCGGCGTCGCCTTCGGCAACTTACTGCTGGTCGGAGTGGTGTACGTCGTGGTCGGCTACGGCTTCATCGCCACCGTCGTCTGGGGGATGCGCCAGCTGGCACGCGAGCTGGCCAACTCGGTCGCCAGCTTCGTCCGGGCATTGCCGCTCCTACTGGTCTTCTCGCTGGTGCTGTTCATGACGGCGGACATGTGGCAGGTGTTCGCCTGGATGCCTGCCGCTTTCCTCGTCTTCTCCGTGATCGCCTTCGCCCTGCTGAGCACGGTGTTCCTGCTGATCCGGTTGCCGCTGGAGGTGGACTCGATCGAGCGCACTGCGGGCTCCGGCCCGCCCCTCAGCAAGAGCCAGCGCTACAACGTCAGCGTCAGCCTGGTGATCCGCCAATGGATGCAGGTGCTCGTGGTGAGTGCCGGCGTCGGCCTGTTCTTCGTTGCCTTCGGCATGCTCGCGATCAGCGAACACATCTACCAGCAGTGGGGCGTCGACGCCGGCTCGTGGTCGTACCACGTCAAGCTGCTGAACCATCCGCTCGTCCTCAGCGCCTCCCTGATCAAGGTCGCCGTCGGCATCGCGAACTTCACCGGGCTCTACTACTCGATCGCGCTGCTCACGGACTCGACGTACCGCACGGAGTTCCTCGACCACGTCAGCAACGAACTCCGCGAACTCTTCACCGCCCGCGCCGAGTACCTCGAACTCCGGCGTACCACCTAGACGTTCTCCCCGAACAGCTCGTCGATCCGCTGGGCCCACTCCGGGTATTGCTCCATCTTGCGGGTGGCCACGTCGTAGACCGCCTTGCCGATCTCCGGGTCGCCGTCGTCGCTGAAGCGGACGGCGCTCATCTTCTCGAGCTTGTCGAGGATCAGGTCGTCGCCGCTGAGGTGCACCGGGTCGTGCATGTACCGCTCGAGCGCGTCGAGATCCGGGATCGCCGCCAGGTACGAGTGCGTGAAGCCGTCGGCGGGATTGCCGAAGTCCTTGCCGACAGCACCGAACGCGACCGAGTTCAGCGAGGCGGTCCGGCGCATCACGGCCAGCACCTCCTCCTGCTCCTGCACGCTCACGCCGTCCTTGAACCGGATCCGCAACACATTGACGATCATCTGCTCTCCTCCTTGAAACTGCACTGATCAGTGCATTCTAACGTACGCCGAAGTTCAGCAAGCTACCCTGACCAGGTGACAGCGACCCGCGGACGTATCGACAAGCGCCAGGCGATCCTCGACGCGGCCTTCACGGTCTTCGCCCGGGACGGGTACCGGACCGCGAGCGTTGACACGGTCGCCGCCACCGCCGGGGTCGCGAAGCACACCATCTACAACCACTTCGGCGACAAGCAGTCGCTGTTCCGGGCAGCCGTCAGCGCGCTCGCGGACGATGCGCTCGCCCGCAACCTGGCGGCGGTAGAGTCGCTGCGCCCGGACCGCGATCCGGAGGAGGCGCTGACCGAGGTAGGCCGGAAGCTCGCCGAGTGCTACTGCGACGAGAAGTCGTGGGCGCTGCGGCGGCTGCTGCACGCCGAGCTCGCGAGCATGCCGGAGCTCCAGGACATCGTGCGGGAACGCGCGACGGACAAGGTCAACGACGCCCTCGCCGACCGGCTGGCCCGGCTCGCGCTGGCCGGCCGACTGCGCATCACGGACCCGGCCGTCGCGGCCGAACAGTTCGGCGCGCTACTGACCGCGCCCTTCGACGCCCGGTCCCGCCTCGGCACGCGGAAGATCCCGGCGAAGGAACTCGCCGCGGTCACGCAGAACGCCGTACAGACGTTTCTGCGTGCCTTCGGCAATCAATGACTCAGCTCAGGTCAGCCAGTCGCTCAGGGGGCCGATCGCGAAGTAGACGACGAACAGGGCCGCGACGACCCACATCAGCGGGTGCACCTGGCGCGCCTTGCCACGGACGGTCTTGAGGATCACGAACGAGACGAAACCGGCGCCGATACCGGCCGAGATCGAGTACGTGAACGGCATCAGGACGATCGTCAGGAACGCCGGGAACGCGACCTCGATGTCGTCGAAGTCGATGCCCTTCACCTGCGTCATCATCAGGAACCCGACCAGGATCAGCGCCGGCGTCGCCGCCTCGTACGGGACCAGCGTGACCAGCGGCGCGACCACCATCGAGATCAGGAAGCAGATCCCGGTCACCACACTCGCCAGCCCGGTCCGCGCCCCTTCACCGACACCCGAGGCCGATTCGATGTACGACGTGTTGCTCGAGACGGACGCGGCGCCACCGGCGGCGGCCGCGACACTGTCCACGATCAGGATCCGCTGCGAGTTCGGCGGGATGCCGTTCTTGTCGTTCAGGCCGGCCTCGGCGCCGATCGCGGTCATCGTGCCCATCGTGTCGAAGAAGTCGGCGAGCATCAGCGTGAAGATCAGCAGCAGCGCCGACACCACCCCGACCTTGTCGAACGAGCCGAACAGGTTGAACTCGCCGACCGTGTCCAGGTTCGGTTTCGTGAACCACTGGTCCGGCAGTTTCGGCACGCTCAGGCCCCAGCCGCCGGGGTTCTTGTCGGTCCGGGCGCCGATGTTCGCGATCGACTCGATGACGATCGCCAGGACGGTCGCGGCCAGGATGCCGATCAGGATCGCGCCCTTCACCTTCCGGGCGTACAGCGTGACGATCAGGATCAGGCCGACCACGAACACCAGGACCGGCCAGCCGCGGAGGTTGCCGCCGACACCGAGTTCGACGGGCGGGCCGCTGAGCGCCGCGGGACGCCGTACGAAGCCCGCGTCGACGACGCCGATGAACGCGATGAACAGGCCGATGCCGACGCTGATCGCGACCTTCAGCTGCAGTGGTACGGCCTCGAACACCGCTTTCCGGAAGCCGGTGAGCACCAGGATCAGGATGATCAGGCCCTCGATGACCACCAGGCCCATCGCGTCCGCCCAGGTCATCTTGGTCGCGATCGAGAACGCGATGAACGCGTTCAGGCCGAGGCCGGCGGCGAGCGCGAGCGGGAAGTTCGCGACCAGGCCCATCAGGATCGTGACGATCCCCGCGACCAGCGCCGTCGCGACCGCGATCTTCGCGATCGCCGCCGCCGGGTCGGTACCGCCGCCGACGAACTGGCCGGTGCCGTCCTTGACGGTGCCGATGATCAGCGGGTTCAGGACCACGATGTAGGCCATCGTGAAGAACGTGACCAGCCCGCCGCGGACCTCCCGGCCGAGCGTGGATCCGCGCTGACTGATCTTGAAGAACGAGTCCAGAGGACCGGAACCGGAGCGGGCCGTCGCGGCCTGGGGCGAGCTCATGACGGCATCGTGCCAGTTCCTACCGGGGAGTTGCGAGTACTAATCGCAACTGAAGCTAAGGTAGTGATGTGACGGAGGAGCAGGAGCCGGCCAAGGAGCGCGCGGACAAGAAGCGCACCGACCCGACCAGCCAACTCGCCCGCGGCGAACTGGTGCACGCCGAGGTCAAGCCGCTCGACCTGTCCGGCATCCCGAGCGTGATCACCGGCATCGCCATCTGGGCCGTCTCCGGCGTCGTACTCTTCTTCTTCCGCAACCGCCTCGAGGCCGACGGCCTCGACTGGTGGCTCTGGGTCCCGGTAGCCGGCTTCGGCCTAGGCCTCATAGGCCTCTGGTACTGCAAACACCGCTGGACCGCCATCCAGGCAGGCCACCGCCCCGCCACCGAAGACTGACCCGCACTGGGTCCTGAGCACCCCCTTCGGGGCCGTTGAACAGGTAATTGCCTGTTCACAGCCACCGCGGGGTGTTCACAGCCACGACTTGTCGCCGGCGTTCAGTCCTCGGTGGGGGTTAGTTCGAGGGTGTCGTAGCCGGTGGTGTCGAAGGCGTGGTCGGGGGTGGGGGGTTCGGCGAGGTCGATGGTGGCGTCGGAGTGGGCGCCGCAGCCGTAGTCGTAGGCGACGACGCGGGCCTCGCCGGGGGCCATCTCGTTGGCGCAGACGCCGAAGGCCTGGCCGAGGCTGTCGGCGAGGCGGATCCAGTAGCCGCACGAGAAGCACTTGTACGGGACGGCCTGGGCGATCGCGGACGTCGGGCCGAACTCCCCGCCGTACCAGCGCTCGGCAGCATCCTCACGCCCGAACGGCGAGAGCACGCGCTCGCGACCGAGGCCGAGCTCCTCGACCACCGTGAGCACGTCCTCCGGCGCGTCGGCGGTGTCGGTGAACCCGGGCTCGAGGCGCGGGTCGTCGGCGTGCGTCGGGAACAGGTCGCCGGGACGGAGATCGCCGGGCTGGACGCGCTCCGACCACGGAACCCACTCGGGTGCGACGACGGCCTCGCCGCCGGGCAGCATCACGACCTCGTTGACCGTGACTGTCTTGGCACGCGACGCACGGGTCAGCGTGACGGCCCAGCGCCACCCGAGGTACCCGGGGTGGGTGGAGGCGAAGTAGTGGGTGACGAGGCGCTCGCCCTCGACCAGATGACCGAGGTGCTCCCCGACCTGCGCGGCGCCGGCCTCGGCGATCGCGGCCTCGCGGGCCGGTTCGACCGCCGCGACGCAGACGGCGTCGGACTTCGCACGTACCGGTTCGGGGCTTTTGACGGGAGTCACAATCGCCCATTCTCGCACGCCACTCGCCGTACGCCGAACCGCCGTCACCCACCCGCGATCCAGTACCCGCGAGCGCGGTGTCTGCCGTCTGTCCCCGGTACGAGGCAGGATGGTTTCATGCAACCCCGCGACCCGAACGTCCCCGGCGGCAACCGCGACAGCGATCCCGCTGCCGGAACACCGCGCGCGGACGCCCGGCCCGGGAAGCCGGAGGCTGCGCCCGGGAAGTCTGCGGGTGAGCGGTTCAGCGAGGCCCGGGATCGGGTGGGGACCGCCGGCAAGAAGGTGGGCCACGCCTCGAAGGTCGGCGCCGAAGGGGTTGCTTCGGCCTCCAAGAAGGCCGCCGAGGTCAGCGGGAAGGTCGGCCGGGCAACCGGCCGCCGGATCCGCGGCCTGACCAGCGCTCAAGGCGCCGGCGAATCAGGACTGTCGCGCCTGATCGAGCTGGGCGCAGTGAACGCGGCAGGTGACACAGCGTTCGCAGTCTCGCTGGCAGGAACGGTGTTCTTCACCGTGCCGAGCGACCAGGCGCGCGACCGGGTCGCGCTGTTCCTCCTGCTGACGATGGCGCCGTTCGCGTTGATGGCGCCGCTGATCGGCCCGATCCTCGACCGGTTCCGGCACGGTCGCCGCTGGGCGATCGGCGCGACCCTCGGCGCCCGCGCGTTCCTGGTCTGGAGCCTCGCGTCGTCGATCTCCGGCCAAGGATCCGCCTGGCTGTACCCGGCCGCCCTCGGCTGCCTGGTCGCATCCAAGGCGTACGGCGTGACACGCGCCTCCGCCGTACCGCGGCTGCTCCCCAAACAGATCACGCTCGTGACGGCGAACTCCCGGATCTCGCTGGCGGGTGTCGCCGGTGCGACCATCGGCGCCGGGATCGCCGGCGGGTTCGCCGCGATCGGGCCGCAGTGGTCGCTGCGTTGGGCAGCACTCGTGTACATCGTCGGCCTGGTGCTCGCGATCCGGCTGCCGTCGGCAGTCGACTCCCCCGCCGACGAAGAAGTGACGGGTACGGCGGGACGGGACGCACGTCGCCGCGCGATCACCGCCGCGGTGGCCCGCGGGATCCGGTGCAACCTGGGACTGCGGTTCGTGTCCGGGTTCCTCACCATGTACCTGGCGTTCCTGCTCCGCGACCAGCCGATCAGCGGGGTCAAGGGCGCCGTCGCGGCCGGCGCGGTGATCGCCGCGGCCGGGATCGGGAACACCCTCGGCACCCTCCTCGGATCGTTGCTCAGGGCACGAAAACCGGAAGCGGTCGTGCTCGTGGTGCTGCTCGCGGACGCGACCGTGGCGGTCGCGGTCGCGATCCTGTACGGCCTGCCGATCCTCATAGCGCTCGGCCTGGTCGCGGGTCTGTGCAGCTCACTCGGCAAGCTGTCGCTGGACGCGATGATCCAGCGCGACGTCCCGGAATCCGTGCGTACGTCGGTGTTCGCGCGATCGGAGACGGTGCTGCAGCTCGCCTGGGTGCTCGGCGGTGGCTGCGGGATCGTGCTGCCGCTGATCCCGCGACTCGGGTTCGGGTTCCTCGCAGGCGTCCTGCTGATCGTCGTTTTCCTCGTACTGCGGATGCGCCCGACCAGCCGCCCGGCCCAAGGCCCGCTGCGCCCCGGCGGCCTCGGTGGGCCCCGCACCGACCACGCACCGCACGGACACCCGACGGAGCACCAGCATCCGACGAGCGACGAGCACCCGGAAAGCACCACGCGGACGATCCTCAGCGTCGCCGAGCAGCGGGCGAACCGCCAGCGCCGTTCGAGTTCTCCCGACGAGCCCACTGTCGAGTGGCGCTCCGGGGATCAGAAGCCGCCGCCCGATCAACCCATGGGCCGCTGGTGGAGCGGTCAGACCGACGACGACGAGAACACCGGCGAGAACACGGCGCCCTGGTCCGAAGAACCAACCGTCGAACGCGACCGGAACCACCCCTTCAAACGCCGCCCCGGCGGCGACGCCCCACGCCACCCACCCCGCTGAGTAGGCACAAGAAAGCGGCGGCCACTCGGCCGCCGCTCCTTTGCGGTTCAGACTGCGGGGGCTAAGTCAGCCTCCTCTGCGGCGGGCTCCTCGGTGGGAGCGGTGGTGTGGGTGGTGCCGCGGAGGGTGAGGGTGGTGGCTACCGCGGTGGCGAGCAGGAGGATCGCGCCGACCAGGGCGACGACGTTCATGCTGTGGGTGAAGGCGTGGCGGGCAGTGGCCAGGACGGTGTCGGCCAACTGCGCGGGCAGCTGGGCGGCTGCGGCAGTCGCCGCGGGCAGACCCTCGCGGACCGGGGCCGCGACACCAGCCGGCAGGTTGGACGGGACGTCGGCGCGGTAGACCGCAGTACCGATCGATCCCAGGACCGCGATCCCGAGGGCCCCGCCGAACTCCGCGCAAGTCTCCATCACCGCGGACGCCGAGCCGGCGCGCTCCGGAGCAACCGAACCGACGACGGCCTCGGTCACCAGAGTCATCACCATCACCAGACCGGCGGCCAGCAGACCGGCACCGGCGAGCGGCACCACCAGCGACGAGTCGACGTGCACCTGGGTGAGTACGCCGTACCCCGAAGCCGCGAGGACGAACGCTCCACCGATCACGTATGCGCGGTCCAGCTTCCCGGCGAGCGCGGTGGCCAACGGCGCCGCGCCACCGACCAGCACCGACGGGGCCAGCGACCACAGCGCCGCCTTCAGCGGGCTCAGACCGTGCACCAGCTGCAGGTACTGAGTCAGGAACACCGCGTTGCCCACCAGCGCCAGGGTCCCGATGGTGTTCGCCGCCAGCGATCCGCTGAACGCGCGGTTCCGGAACATCGACAGGTCGACCATCGGGTGCGCCGCGGTCCGCTGCCGCTGAACGAACAGCACCCCGAACACCAGCCCGGCCACGATCGCCACCACCGGCAGGGCCGCTGCACCATGAGCGGCCAACTCCTTGATCCCCCAGATCACCGGCAGTACGGCGGCCAGCGACAGCACCGAACCCAGCAGGTCGAACCGCCCGCGCACCGGAGCCTTGAACTCGGGCAGCAGCACCGGCGCGAGAACGAGCAGCAGAACCATCGCCGGGGTGTTGATCAGGAACACCGAACCCCACCAGAAGTGCTCCAGCATGAACCCGCCGAGCACCGGACCGAGGGTGATCCCGCCCATCATCACCGCGCTCCAGAACGCGATCGCCTTCGACCGCTGCTTCGGGTCGTGGAACATGTTCCGGATCAGCGCCAGGGTCGACGGCATCAGGGTCGCGCCGCCGATCCCGAGCAGGGCGCGGGCCGCGATCAGCTGCTCCGGGTTCTGCGCGTACGCCGCCGCGATCGAGGCGACCCCGAACCCGATCGCGCCGAACAGCAGCAGCCGGCGGCGGCCGATCCGGTCGCCGAGCGAGCCCATGGTGATCAGCAGGCCGGCCAGCACGAAGCCGTAGATGTCGAAGATCCACAGCTGCTCGGTCGCGTTCACGCCGAGGTCGGCGCTGATGAACGGAACCGCGAAGTACAGCACCGACACGTCCATCGAGACCAGCAGCAGCGGCAGCGCCAGCACTCCGAGCGCGATCCACTCCTTGCGTCCCGCCCGTTCTGTCGAACCCATGACACCCCTCCGAAGTTATCTGTCTACGCCGCACACTGTGTGCGCCATACACAGACCATACACAGGACTGTCTATGCTGTAAACAGATAGGGGTAAGGTGGTGACCATGGACGAGAACGAACTGCCGCGGGTGTTGCAGCAGCTCTGGGGGATCGAGGGGCGGAGTCGCCCGGGGCCGAAGCCGGCGTTCCACATCAGTGACATCGCGCGGGCCGCGATCAAGCTGGCCGACGCGGGCGGGCTGGCCGCGGTCTCGATGAGCAAGGTGGCGGCCGAGCTCGGCTTCACCACGATGTCGCTCTACCGGTACGTCGACGCCAAGGACGACCTGTACGTCGTGATGCTCGAGCACGCCTTCGCCGAGCCGCCGGTCCTGGACCCGGAGCTCGATTGGCGCGGCCGGATCACCGCCTGGGCCGAGGCGTTCCGCGACGGGCTGCGCCGGCACCCGTGGATCCTGCAGATCCCGATCCAGGAGCCGCCGCTGTCACCGAACCAGCTGGCCTGGATGGAGTCCGGGCTGGACGCGTTCGACGGTACGCCGCTCTCACCGCAGGACCGGTTGTCCGCGATGCTGCTGGTGAACATCTACGTCCGCGGTACGGCGCAACTCACCGCGAACATGCTCACCGAACCGGACGAGGTCCGCGTGGCCGACCGGCTCTACACCGAGCGCCTGACGATGCTCGCGACCCCGGACCGTTTCCCCGGGATCGCGGCCACCCTCGAGCAACCGCTCGACGAGGGCTACGCCGGCGACTTCGACGTCGCCGAATTCACCTTCGGCCTGAACACCGTCCTGGACGGCATCCACACCCGCATCACCCGCGCGACGCGCTGACCGGGTGGGTCAGACGTCGAGTTTGTCGGCAACGCCGCGGAGGACGGTGGCGACCTGGCGGGCGGACTTGTTGTCGGGCTGGCGGCCGCGGCGGTAACCCTCGCCGAGGCGGTCGAGGAGTTTGATCAGGTCCTCGATGACGACCTGCATATCGTCGGGCTTGGGCCGCATCGCCTTCGCCACCGAGGGCGGCGGGTCGATCAGCCGGACCTGCAGAGCCTGCTCGCCCTTGCGTCCCTCGACGACACCGAACTCGACCTTCTGGCCCGGCTTCAGGTTGGTGACACCCGACGGCAAGGCCTCGGCGCGGACGTAGACGTCCCCACCCTCCTCCTTGCTGAGGAATCCGAACCCCTTCTCGGAGTCATACCACTTCACCTTGCCAACGGGCACGGGAGACCTCTCTTTAAAACAAGCGCAGTAGTCCAGCGCGACTGAAACCCAGCGTACGTGAACCGGCGCGGCGGCGCCTCCGGGAAACTACCTGATCGAGCAGACTTCCCGCACCCCTTACAAGTTCCGGTACTTCTCCGGCTCCGGCAACCGTTCGTTCATCGATCCGGACCGGAATCCGCGCGGGTCCACGCGCGCCGCCGGGAACCCTTCGGCCATGACCGCATTCACCAGCGACTCGTGATCCACCTGGTCCAGCAGGGCGGCGTCGATCTCGATCGAGGCGCTCTCCCCGAGGTCCCGGACCCGCACGTTCTGGACGCCGTACGACGCCAGCCGCGAGCGGACCGTCTGCTCGGCGCGATCGACGCGCGCGAGCAGGTTCGGGGTGATGCGGATGCCGTACGCGATCCGGCTCGACAGGCACGCCGCGGCCGGCTTGTCCGAGGTCTCGAGACCCCAGCTGCGCGACGCCGTACGGATCTGCGCCTTGGTCAGCCGCGCGTCCTTCAGCGGCGTCAGCGCGCCGCGCTCGAAGGCGGCCCGGATCCCCGGCCGGAAGCCGGCGATCGCGTCGTCCGCGTTCGTCCCGGTCGCGATCGCGGTGATCCCGAACTCGTCCGCGATCGGCTGCAGCGTCTCGACCAGCTCGGCCTTGCAGAAGTAGCACCGGGCGCCCGAGTTCGCCTGGTATCCCTCGCGCTCCATCTCGTGCGTGTGCGGCGTGACGTGGCGGACCCCGAGCATGTCCGCGAACCGCGCGGCCGGCTCGAGCTCCGCGTCCGGGAGCGAAGGAGACACCGCGGTCGCCGCGACGACGTTCGCCGGGCCGATCGCCCGCGCCGCCGCCGCGAGCAGGAACGCCGAGTCGGCGCCGCCGCTGAACGCGACGACCATCTTGTCGTACGACGACAGTCGCCGCATGAGCGCTTCGAGCCGCTGCTCGAGGACGTACTCGTCGAGCCAGGCGGGGAACTCGGTCAGGTCGTTCAGCACGACGTCGGCGCCGTACGCGCGCAACTCGTCCGCGGTGAACGGGCCGGTCGCGACCGACACCGCGACCGCACCGGCCGCGTGCGCTCCGTCGATGTCGGCAGTGTGGTCGCCGACATAGATCATGGCCTGGTGCTCGCGCAGCGCCGTGCCCTTCTCGGCACCGTGCAGGTCACCGACCGGCTCGTCGACGTCCAGGCCGAGGTGCTCGAGGTGCAGTCGGACCGACGGGGTGTACTTCGCCGAGACGACCATCGTCCGCCCGCGCAACGCCCGGATCGCGGCCAGCGACTCGGCCACGCCCGGCAGCGGCAGGCTGCCCGTGATCGCGTACGACGGATAGTGCTCGCGGTACCGCGCGACCATCGCGTCGACCTGTTCCGGCGGGAACCAGTTCGCCATCTCCCAGGTCAGCGGCGGCCCGAGCCGGCTCACCACCAGGTCGGTGTCGATCGGCACGCCGGTCTCTGCGGCGAGCAGGTCCCAGACGGCCTGGATCCCCGGCCGCGAGTCGATCAGCGTCATGTCCAGGTCGAAGCCGACGACCAACTCCGGAACGTCAGCGGTATCGGCGGAAGGCTGGATCTCGGCGGTTGACACGTCCCCAACCCTACGTGCTTCCCCCGCCTGCCGGATCTCGCATCCCGAAACGGCCGCTATGTCTACTAAATCAGTTGGATTATGTATGTTAACCAACCGTGAGGGAGTCATCATGACGACGCAACTGGAAGCACCGGAGATCACCGTCGCCAAGGCCGGCGGGGCGATCGGCGCGGTGATCGGCAACGTCGAGCTCGGCGGCGACCTGGCGCCGGAGACCGTCGCCGCGATCCGGCAGGCCCTGCTCGACCACAAGGTGATCTTCTTCCGCGACCAGCACCACCTCGACGACGCCGGCCAGCTCGCGTTCGCGAAGCTCCTCGGTACGCCGACGCTCGCACACCCGACCTCGAAGAGCCTCGACGGCACGACCGAGGTGCTGCCGATCGACTCCGACTACGGCAAGGCGAACAGCTGGCACACCGACGTGACGTTCGTCGACCGGATCCCGGCGATCAGCATCCTCCGCGCGGTCACGCTGCCGGCGTACGGCGGCGCGACGACCTGGGCGAACACGGTGACGGCGTACGCGAACCTGCCGGTCGCGCTGCAGGCCCTCGTCGACCGGCTGTGGGCGGTACACAGCAATGTGTACGACTACGCCGGCCACAAGGACGAGAGCCGGATCGGCGGTGTCGACGTGAAGGTCGAGGAGCATCGCAAGCAGTTCGTCTCCAAGCTGTTCGAGACCGAGCACCCGGTGGTGCGCATCCACCCCGAGACGGGCGAGCGCTCGCTCGTACTCGGTCATTTCGTCCGCCGGTTCGTCGGACTCAGCAGCACCGAGACGACCGCACTGTTCCAGCTTCTGCAGAACCGGGTGACGAACCTCGACAACACCGTCCGCTGGCAGTGGCAGCCGGGCGACCTGGCGATCTGGGACAACCGCGCGACGCAGCACTACGGGGTCGCCGACTACGACGACCAGCCCCGCCGGCTGCACCGGATCACGCTCGCCGGCGACGTACCGGTGAGCGTGGACGGCGTCCGCAGTACGCCGCGAACGGGCGACGCATCGCACTTCTCCGCACTTGACAGCTGAAGACACGTTGTCCGAGCACTTGACATTCGGATCGGTTTTGTAAACCCTCATCGGCATGGACTCGTTTGCCGATCGAACCAAACGCCGGCTGCGCGACGAGTTGCTGGACGCTGCACAGGACGCCATCGAAACAGGTGGGTACGACGGGCTACGGATGGCCGAGGTGGCTCGTCGTACCGGGGTGTCCCGGCAGACCGTCTACAACGAGTTCGGCGACAAGTGGGGCGTACTGGAGGCCGTCGCGGCACGCGAGACCGAGCGGTTCCTGCTGGATGTGAATGCGGCGCTCGCCGAGCAGTCCGACCCGATCGACGGCCTCCGGGCCGCGGTCGAGCGGGCGCTCACGCTGGCCGGGGACAACCCGCTGGTCAAGGCGGCGCTGGGCCAGCCGGGATCGGACCAGGCCAGTCAGCTGCTGACGACACGGGGGCAGCAGGTGCTGGAACTGGCACACCTTCGGCTGGATGCCCATGTCAGAGAGCACTGGCCGGAGGTTCCCGCAGAGGACGCGACCAGCTGCGTCGACGTCGCCTTGCGCGTCGTCATCAGCCACATCGTCACCCCGGGCCCTCCCCCGGCGGTGGTGGCGGCGCAGCTGGCTCGCGTCCTCTCGCCCTTCCTCGCCGAGTCTCGGAGGCTGCACGTATGAACGAGCTGCACAGACAGGGCTTCACCTCGCTCCGAGCCGGTGGGCTGAACTGGGACGCGTTGCCGCTGCGGCTGTTCGACAAGGGCAATCGCAAGTTCTGGAACCCGCGCGACATCGACTTCAGCCAGGACGCCAAGGACTGGCAGGAGCTGGGCGACAACGACAAGGACAACGCGTTGCTGCTCTGCTCGCAGTTCATCGCGGGCGAGGAGGCGGTGACCGAGGACCTGCAGCCGTTCCTGCAGGCGATGGCCGCCGAGGGGCGGTTCGGCGACGAGATGTACCTGACCCAGTTCTGCTTCGAGGAGGCCAAGCACACCGCGGTCTTCCGGCTCTGGCTGGACGCCGTCGGCGTCACCGAGGACCTGCACCGGTACGTCGAGAACAACCCGGGCTACCGCGCGATCTTCTACGAGGCGCTGCCCGTCGCGCTCAAGTCGCTCGCCGACGACCCGTCACCGGCGAACCAGGTCAAAGCCTCCGTGACCTACAACCATGTGGTGGAAGGGACTCTGGCCCTCACCGGGTACCACGCGTGGAACCTGCTCTGTACAGCGCGCGGCGTCCTGCCCGGGATGCAGGAGCTGATCCGCCGGATCGGCGACGACGAGCGGCGGCACATGGCGTGGGGCACGTTCACCTGCCGCCGGCACGTCGCCGGCGACGCCTCGAACTGGAAGGTCGTCACCGACACGATGGAGGAACTCCTGCCGCACGCGCTGACGCAGATCCAGTGGGCGATGGACAACTCCCCCGAGCTCCCGCCGGAGATCAACCCGACCGCGTTGATGACGTACGCCGGCGACCGCGCCACCCGCCGGCTCGGCGCGATCGAGTCGGCCGTCGGCGCGGACGTGGCCGGGATCGACCTCGACTACTCCCCGGAGAAGCTCGAGGACGACTTCGGCGACGAGGACTCAGCCGCGCTGGCGGCGGTTCGCTAGGAGGACAAGGAGCGCCGCGGTCGCGAGGATCGCGGGGAGCCAGGTGACCGTCGTCGTACCGAGACGGTCGGCGACCTGGCCGCCGGTGAAGGCGCCCAGTGCGATCGATCCGTTGTACACCCCCACCAGGACAGCGGACGATGATTCGGGGGCACTGGGCGCCGCCGCGTGTCCCCACGCTTGCGTGCTGACACTCGTTCCGCCGTACGCGAGGCCCCAGATCACCAGCAGGACAAGGGATCCGGTGAGGGTGGTGCCGAGGACGGGCATGGCCAGCGCGGCCAGGGCGATTCCTCCTGCGATGACGGCGAGAGCGCGGGTCGGGCGGAGAGCGCCGGTGAAGAAGTTGCCGATGACACCGGCCACGCCGTACGCGAGAAGCAGGGTGCCGATCAGCGCCGGGCCGGTGTGCGGCTCGAGGAGCGGACGGATGTAGGTGTACGCCGCGAAGTGGCCGGTCACGATCAGCGCGACGAGGACCAGGCCTACTCTCACCTGCTTGAGTTGCAGGACTTCCCGTACGTCGGCCAGCCGGACCGCGCGCTCCGGGGGCAGATTGGGCAGGAAGATGCTTAGGGCAACAGTCAGTCCGAGTGCGAGCAGTCCGACGCCGGCGAAGGCCCAGCGCCAGCCGACGAGTTCACCGACGTACGCGCCGGCCGGAATCCCGAGCACCGAGGCGATCCCGATGCCGCTGAAGATGAGCGAGGTGGCCGGTCCGGCGGCCTGTTCGGGTACGACGCGGCGCGCGAGGCTGACGGTGAAGAGCCAGACGCCGCCGATCGAGATGCCCATCAGGACCCGGGCTGCGATGAAGATCGGGTAGACCGGGGCCGCTGCGGCGATGAATGCGGCGAAGGCGAGCAGGACCATCAGACCGCCGAGGACGGTTCTGCGGTCGAGCTTGCCGAGCAGCAGCGGGAGGACAGGTGAGGCGACCGCGGACACGATGCCGGTGACGGTGAGGCTCAGGCCGGCGGTGCCTTCGGTGATGTGGAAGGTGTTGCTCATCGGGGTGAGCAGGCCGACCGGGAGCATCTCGGCGGTGACCACGGTGAAGACCGTGGCGGCCATGGTCACGGACGCGGCCCACGCGCGCGCGTCGGTGGCCGGCCGGTCGACGCAGATCGTTGTCATGTCTCCAGTGAGCCGCTTGGAGGTGGTGCGGAACAACGGCGATGTGATCATGCTTGTATTAGCTGAGCTAATCGATGATCGTTGGAGTCATGGCTGTCGAGGTCCGCGAACTGGAGTGCTTCCTCGTCTTGGCGGACGAGCTGCACTTCGGTCGTACGGCGGAACGGCTCTACCTGTCGCAGAGCCGGGTCAGCCAACTGCTGCAGTCGCTGGAGCGGCGGATCGGCGGGCCGCTGTTCGAGCGGACCAGCCGCCGGGTGGCGCTGACGCCATTGGGCAAGGAGTTCCTGACCTCACTGCGGCCGGCGTACGCCGCTTTGGAGCGGGTGGTCGAGAACGCCCGCGAGTACGCCGCCCAGGTGAAGGGCAAGCTGCGGATCGGATTCCAGGGTGCCGCGAACGACGAGATTCTCCGGGCGGTGTCGGCGTTCCAGGCGCGCAACCCGAACTGCCTGATCGATGTCTGCGAGCTCCCGCTGAACGACCCGTTCGGCGCGCTCCGCCGCGGCACCGTCGACGCGGCTGTCGTACTGCTGCCGGTCGCCGAGGACGACCTGGTCGTCGGACCGGTCTTCTCGCGCCATCCGCAAACGCTCGCGGTATGCAAACGACACCGGCTCGCCGACCGAGCCTCGGTCGACGCCGAGGACCTGGCCGGCGAGACCCTGATCGCCTTCTCCGGCCCGGCCCCTGGGTACTGGCGCCAGGCCCAAGCTCCCACCCAGACACCCAGCGGCGCACTTATCCACCGCGGCCCCGACGTCAACACCCTGCAGGAAGGCCTCTCCCTCATCGCCGCCAACCGCGGCGCGATGCTCATCTGCCAACCCACCGCCACCCTCAACGGCCGCGCCGGCATCACCACGGTCCCCCTGACCGGCCTCCCCGACTCCGCCCTCGCCCTCATCTGGCGCCGCGGCGAACAAACCCCGTCCGTCAAGGCCTTCGCCGAACACCTGAAGACCTAGCCAACCTTGCGTACCTCGGTGTCTGCCGCGGCGACCAGGCGGCCGTCGGCGGCGTGTACTTCGAGCGGCCGAAGCGGCTGCTGATCGCGGCGGTCCAGGAGTTGCGAGTGCGGCTCACCGGGGTCGAAGGCGAAGGCCTCACCCCACTGGCGGAGCGCCACGATGACCGGGAAGAGCGCCTCGCCCTTGGCTGTCAGGGCGTACTCGTGGCGGGCGCCGGCCGGGACGGTCTCGAGAATGCCGTTGTCGACCAGGGATCGCAGACGCGCACTGAGGATGTTCTTCGCGACCCCGAGGCTCCGCTGGAAGTCACCGAACCGCCGGCTGCCGTCGAACGCGTCCCGCACGATCAGCAGTGACCACCAGTCGCCGACCACGTCCACCGACCGCGCCACCGGGCAGCTCTCACCGTCGAACCTGGTCCTCTTGACCATCCCACACCTCCTGGTTGCAACATGCTACCAACTCCTCTTACGGTAGCAACATGCAACCAAGAAGCTTGGCGGTGGCAGCCGGCGTCGCGGTCGCCACCGTGTACTTCGCCCAGCCGCTGCTCGTCACGATGGGCGCCGACCTCGGTATCGAGCCGGGAACGGTCGGCGTCTTCGTGACCGTCACGCAGATCGGCTACGGCCTCGGCCTGTTCTTCCTCGTCCCGCTGGGCGATCTGCTCGACCGCCGCCGGCTCATCCGGATCCAGTTCACGCTGCTGGCCGTCGCGCTACTGATCACCGGCGTCGCCCGGAACGCCGCAATGCTGCTGGCCGGCCTGGCCGCGGTCGGAACGCTGGCCGTCGTCACCCAGTCGCTGGTCGCGTACGGCGCCGCGCTGAGCGAGCCCGCCCGACGTGGTCGCACAGTCGGCACCATCACGAGCGGGATCGTCATCGGCATCCTGCTGGCGCGAACCACCTCCGGCATCCTCACGGACATCCTCGGCTGGCGAGCGGTCTACCTGATCGCCTGCGCCGTTTCCCTCGCGATCGCCACATTCCTCGTCCGCTCAGCCCCACAGCCCCGGCTTCGACTGACGTACGCCGAACTACTGCGATCCACCGTCAGCCTCTGGCAGGAACAACTGTTCCGCGAGAGCGCGATCCGCGCCTTCTTCATCTTCGCGTCCTTCAGCACGCTGTGGACCTCGATCGCATTGCCTCTCACCGAGCGCGGCCTGTCCCACACCGAGATCGGCGCCTTCGGCCTGATCGGCGCAGCCGGCGCACTCGCCGCCGGACCCGCCGGCCGCCTCGCCGATCGCGGACGCGGGCCGCTCGTCACCACGACCGCTTCGATGCTCCTGGCAACGAGTTGGCTGGCGACGGCGCATTCCCTGCTGGGCTTGGCGATCGGGGCAGTACTGCTAGACCTCGCCGTACAGGCAATCCACGTCACCAACCAGAGCCTGATCTACCCGCTCCGGCCGGAGGCGGGCGGCCGGATCATCGGCGGCTACATGATCTTCTACTCACTCGGCAGCGGCGCCGGCGCGATCGCATCGACCGTGATCTACGAACGCGCCGGCTGGACCGGCGTCTGTATCCTCGGCGCAGCGTTCGGACTGGGTTCCGTACTGACGACGATCAGCCGATGATCGCGAGGATCTTGTCGCAGAAGTTCTCGTCGGTCGCGTTACCTTCCTGACCGACGACCTTCACATCTCCCAACGAGTCGATGAACTCGTCGTCGGACGGGTCGGCCGGCGTACCGCCGTTGTCCACCAGGATGTCGAACCACACCGCCCCGCTGTCCTGAAGGACCAGTCTGCCGCGGGAGTCGAACCATCTGTCACCGCTTGTCTCACGGATCCTGATCGTCAGGGTGCCGTCCCCGTTGTCGGTCACCTGGGTGTCCTTGTGCACAAGATCAAGCACATGAGTCACCAGCTTGCCGTTGGACAGATTCGTCAGGGTGTTGGTCAGGTGCGCGTTCTCCCGGAAGTAGGGCAGTCCGCCCCTCGGATGCGTGCGGTACTGGAACGATCCCCAGTTCGTGAAGTCGAAGTGCACGTCGTCCCCGCTGCCGCAGAAGTCCTCGATCACGCCGGTGCCGGCATCCTCGAAGTGACCTCGCTCGATCGGTGCTGCCGACGCCGGGACGGCGGCTGTCATGGCGAGCAGGACGGCCGCGCAGGCCATGGGTGTTCGATGTCGCAACTTCATCGGTGTTGCCCCCTGGTCAGTGTTCTCCCCCACGAACGCGCCCCGTTCGCGACACGTGACTACTCCCCCACCCTCCCAGGCCCTTGCGGGCCCGTACAGGTCACAGTCCCAGGAGTTCGACGGACTTCTCGCGCATTTCGATCTTGCGGATCTTGCCGGTGACGGTCATCGGGAAGTCGTCGACGAGGACGACGTACTTCGGGATCTTGAAGTGAGCGAGTTTGCCGGTGGCGAAGGCCTTGACGGCTTCCGCGTCGAGCGGGTCCGCGCCGGGCTTGAGTTTGATCCAGGCGCAGAGTTCCTCGCCGTACTTCTCGTCGGGGACGCCAACGACCTGGACGTCGGCGATCGACGGGTGCGTGTAGAGGAACTCCTCGATCTCCCGCGGGTACACGTTCTCGCCGCCGCGGATGACCATGTCCTTGATCCGCCCCACGATGTTCACGTACCCGTCCGCGCGCATCGTCGCGAGGTCGCCGGTGTGCATCCAGCGCGCCTCGTCGATCGCCTCGGCGGTCTTCGCCGGCTCGTCCCAGTACCCGAGCATCACGGAGTACCCGCGGGTGCACAGCTCGCCGGGCGCACCGCGTTCGACGACGAGCCCGGTCGCCGGGTCGACGAGCTTCACCTCGACGTGCGGCATCACGCGTCCGACCGTCGACGTACGGCGGTCCAGGTCGTCGTCGCGCCTGGTCTGCGTGGACACCGGCGACGTCTCGGTCATGCCGTAGCAGATCGCGACCTCGGCCATGTGCATGTCCGCGACGCAGCGCTTCATCACCTCGACCGGGCACGGCGATCCGGCCATCACGCCGGTCCGCAGCGACGTCAGGTCGTAGTCCGCGAAGTCCGGCAGCCCGAGTTCGGCGATGAACATCGTCGGTACGCCGTACAGCCCGGTGCACCGCTCGTCCTGCACCGCCTTGAGCGTCGCGGCCGGGTCGAACGCCGGCCCCGGGATCACCATGCACGCGCCGTGCGTGGTGCAGCCGAGGTTGCCCATCACCATGCCGAAGCAGTGGTAGAACGGCACCGGGATGCACAGCCGGTCGTCGGCGGTGAACGCGATCGTCTCGGTGACGAAGAAGCCGTTGTTCAGGATGTTGTGGTGGCTGAGCGTCGCGCCCTTCGGGAATCCCGTCGTACCGCTGGTGTACTGGATGTTGATCGGGTCGTCGAAGGACAGCTCCGCCTCGCGGGCGTGCAGCTCGTCGAGCGGGATCCGCGCGGCGTCGTCGCGGAGGGCGTCCCAGTCGCCGGTGCCGAGGTAGATCGTCTCCTCGAGCGTCGTGAGGCCGGGCTTCACCTCCTCGACCATCGCCCGGTAGTCGCTTGTTTTGAAGGCGGTCGCGGAGATCAGCAGCCGGACGCCGGACTGGTTCAGCGCGTAGGCCAGTTCGTGGGTGCGGTACGCCGGGTTGATGTTCACCAGGATCGCGCCCATCAGCGCGGTGGCGTACTGCGTGATCGTCCATTCGGCCTGGTTCGGGGCCCAGATGCCGACCCGATCGCCCTTCGCGATCCCGCGGGCCATCAGGCCGCGCGCGACCAGTTCGACCTCGGCGCCGAACTCGTCGTACGTCCAGCGCCGCCCGGTCTGCACCTCCACGAGCGCCTCGCGGTCGCCGTACGTGCTGATCGTGCGTCTCAGGTTCGCGCTGATCGTCTCGCCCAGCAACGGAACCTCGGACACCCCGGACGCGTACGACGGCTGGCTCATGGTTGCCATGTTCACGCCGCTCAGATGCCTCTGCAAGTGCACGCGCGGCAGGAAACAGGGGCATCCCCGCCCATGATGCGGACCGCCAGGCCATCACAATGGGCGGCCAGCGGGAGCGCTCACGCCTGAGCGCCTCTCCGGCCGGCGATTGTGATGGCCTGGACGTCCGCCCCTACTTGAGCAGGGCTTCGTAGACCTGGAGTTCGGTGCCGCCGGGGGTTTCGCCGTCGTCGGGGGCTGTGTAGAGGCGGAGTTTGGTGGGGGTGGTTTCCAGGGCTACTGGGTTTCGGGTGGCGTTGTGGTTGGTGGTGGGGGAGAAGTAGGGGAAGGGGATTTCGTGGAGGATGCGGTTGGTGCGGAGGTCCAGGAGGGCTAGGCCGCCTAGGTCGTAGGACGTGTTGTTGGGGCCGGGCAGTGTGGTGACGCCGCCGCACAGTTGCTTGCCGCGGGCGGCGTAGTCGCAGTCCTGGTAGTCGAGGAGGTGGGACTCGTTGGCGACCTTGCCCAGCTGCTTGCCCGCGGGGGTCCAGTCGTAGAGGGTGCGGGAGCCCCAGCTCACCCCATGCACCTGGCCGGTCGTCCGGTCGCGTACTACTCCCCCGACGTGATCCTTCACCCGGAAACGCTCAGTAACCCGGTACGTCTTCGGGTCGACCGTGTAGACGATCGCCCGCGAGTTCGGCCGGTACTCCGCGGCCGGTACCCACAGGTCCTTCCCGTCGAAGTCCAGCCCGCCCGGGTGGTACGCCGTACCCTCACCAAGCCGGATGTCCTTCTTCAGGTTGCCCTGCCGGTCCAGCACGAACAGGTGCCCGATGCCATTGCCAGGTGTCCGGTCGTACCCGTCCACCGGCACCGGGTACTTCACCGGCGCTTCCAGCACCTCAACACTGCTCAGAAAGATCAGGTCCCCGACCAGCGCGAACCCCTGCGGGTGGTACGTCGGGAACTTCAGCGGCACCCGCTCCGCCAGCGACCACGCCGTACTGCGGTCTGTGGCCTGGAAGGCACGGGTGACGTCAGAGTCCCTCCCGGTGGCCTGGGCGGTGGTCAGGCCGGTGAGCAACACACCGGCCAGGGCGGCAACGGTCAGCAGTCGTCTGCGCATTGACGGTCTCCTCAGCTCGAAAGTCGATGCTGCAGCGTGAGATGCCCAGATGACTTGCAGGTGATGCCAGACTGGCCGTTATGGACACAGGGGTGAGTGTTGTCGGGTCAGGGCAGGTCAGTGGTACGCCGGACATCCTGCGCGTCACGTTCGGCGTCGAGCAGGTCGCACAGGATGTCGCGGCCGCTGTAGCGACAGTAGGCGAGCGCACGGACGCGGTGATCGCGGCGCTGCGGGCGCAGGGGGTCGAGGAGTCGCAGCTGGGCACGAGCTCGGTGAACGTGTTCCAGGAGTACCGGGAGCCCGGCACGGACCCGGCGTACCGGGCGTCGCACACGGTCCTGGTGGAGACGAAGGACCTGACCGGTTTCGGCGCGCTGCTGAACGCGGCCGTGGATGCTATCGGCAACAGTCTCGCGCTGCACGGGCTGCAGTTCGACATCGAGGACAAGTCCGAGCTGCTGATCCAGGCCCGCGAGCTGGCGTTCCAGCAGGCCAAGACGAAGGCCGCGCACCTGGCCGGCCTGGCCGGGTTCTCGCTGGGCTCGGTGACCGCGATTGCCGAGAACCACGGCCACACGCCGCTCGGGCCGGAGACCCGGCTGTCCGCGTCCAAGGCGTACGACTCGGCCATCAACATCGTCCCCGACGACCAGAACGTCGTGGTCTCTCTCCAGGTGCACTTCGCCTGGGCGTAACGCGCGTCTCAAAACGAGCACAAGGGTTGCGTTGTCGGCGGCGTCGTACAGACTGCTCTCATGTATGCACCGGCTCCGCTACGGCGGCAACTGAGTCGGTCCGGGCTGTTACTGCTCGGACCGGCGTTCGTCGCCGCCGTCGCGTACGTCGACCCGGGCAACTTCGCGACCAACATCGCCGCCGGTGCGACGTACGGCTACCTGCTGTGCTGGGTGGTCGTCGGCGCCAACCTGATGGCCGTCCTGGTGCAGTATCTGGCCGCCAAGGCCAGCATCGCGACCGGGCGGACGCTGCCCCAGCTGTGCCGTGACCACTTCCGCCGGTCCACGTCGACCGGGCTGTGGGCGCAGGCCGAGGTGGTGGCGATCGCGACCGACCTGGCCGAGGTGGTCGGCGGTGCGATCGCGCTGAACCTGCTGTTCGGCATCCCGCTGCTGGTCGGCGGCGTGATCACCGGCATCGTCTCGTTCGCGCTGCTCATCTATCAGTCGAAGCGCGGCCAGCGGCCGTTCGAGGCCGCGATCATCGGCCTGCTCGCCGTCGTACTGGTCGGCTTCGTCGTGTCGACGGTCAAGTCGGACCCGTCCGCGAGCGGTGTCGTCGGCGGAATGGTGCCGCGGCTGGACGGGACCGATTCACTGGTGCTCGCGGCCGGAATGCTCGGCGCGACGGTGATGCCGCACGCGATCTGGCTGCACGGCGCACTCGTCACCGACCGGCACTGGAAGACCATCCGCTCCGAGAGCGGCAAGTCGCGTGTACTGCGTGCCACCCGGATCGACGTAGCAGTCGCGATGGCGCTCGCCGGAGCGGTCAACCTGGCGATGGTCGTGCTGGCCGCGGCTGCGCTGAAGGGCACCGGCGCCGACTCCCTCGACGCCGCCCACCTCGCGATCGGCGACCGGCTCGGCCAGCTCCCGGCCCTGCTGTTCGCGCTCGCCCTGCTGGCCAGCGGATTCGCGTCCTCCTCGGTCGGGACGTACGCCGGTTCGGTCATCCTGGACGGCTTCTGGAAACGGCACGTAGCGCTCCCGGTCCGGCGCCTGATCACCCTGATCCCCGCTCTGGTGATCCTTGCGATCGGCATCGACCCGAGCCGCGCCCTGGTGGTTTCACAGGTGGTGCTGAGCTTCGGGATCCCGTGCGCGCTGTGGCCTTTGGTGAGATTGACCGCTTCCCGGCGCGTCATGGGCGACCTCGTCAACCGCAAGGCGACTACTCTCGCCGCATGCCTGGTAGCCACCGCCGTCACGGCCCTCAACGTCGTACTGATCGTGCTGACTGTGCGGGGATGACGTGACCCGGGTGTACGCCGTGAGCGACATCCACGGCCACCTGGAGAAACTGACTGCCGCACTGCACACCGCCGGCCTCACCGATGCCGACGGCAACTGGACCGGCGACGAGGACACCCGGCTGTGGTTCCTCGGCGACTTCTTCGACCGCGGCCCGGACGGCATCGGCGTCCTGCGGTACGTCCGCGGCCTGATCGACCAGGCACCGGACGGCGCCATCCGGATGCTGCTCGGCAACCACGAGATCCTCGCGCTCGGGATGTACAAGTTCGGCGACAGGTTCGTCCCGCACGACGGCATCACGCTGCGCAGCTTCGAGCGTTCCTGGGCCCTGAACGGCGGCCAGGACCGCGACCAGGAGCTGCTCACCGACGACGACGTCACCTGGCTGCTCGACCAGCCGCTGCTCGGACTGGACGCCGACCAGTTGCTGATGCACTCCGACACCGCCGAGTACGTCGAGTGGGGCGACACGATCGGACAGATCAACGCCACGGCCGGGGCCGAGCTGCACTCCGACGACATCGAGGTGTGGTGGGAGATCTGGCGCCGGACGACGTCGCGGTACGCGTTCCGCGGCCCGACCGGTCCGGAGGTGGCCCGGATCCTCCTCCAGCACCTCGGCGGCCGCCGGATCGTGCACGGTCACAGCATCGTCGCCGACCAGATCGGCATCGACCCGCAGTTCCTGACCGGCCCGCACCTGTACGCCGACGGTCTCGCCCTGGGCATCGACGGCGGCGCCTTCGACGGCGGCCCGTGCCTGGTGGTCGAGCTCACCGCCGAGTGACTCCGCGGGTGGAGCTATTTGTCGGCTGTGAGCGTGCCGCCGACGGCCCAGCTGTCCGGAGGCGTCTCCTGGATCCAGACCTGGACGCTCTCGGCCGGGACGCCGAGGCTGTCGACGAACGCGTCGGTGACCTTCTGGACCAGTTCGCGCTTGAGTTCCGGGGTCCGCGGGCCTTGCAGGACGGTGACGATGGGCATCAGATTTCCCTTTCGTTGGTGGGTTCTGAGCCCATTCCAGCCCTCCCGGCCGTCGGGAACGAGACGCAGTTCCGATGTCCTCCCATCACTCGAACTGATCGGACGCCTTCCGGCAAGCCTCGAGCAGTACGGCGAGGTCGCCGCTGACCGTCGTACCGGCCGGGACCGCGAGGCTCGTGGTCAGCGCGAGCCGCGGGCTTGGCCGCCGGAACACCACCCGTCCTTCGCGGAGCAGGCGGGCGTGCGACTCGTAGATGACCGTCCAGCTCGGACTGCCCGCGCCGATCGCGGCGTGCGTGTCCTGCAGGCTGCTGGAGCGTGGGCCGAGCACCGGCTCGAAACCTGCGGCGGCGCAGGCCGACATCACCAGGTCGACCAGCGGTGGATTCGTACGGCGCTCGGTGATCCGGAGCGGCAGCTCACGAAGGTCCTTCAACGGGATCTCGTGGTCCGGGGCGACGGATCTTGGCAGAGCGATCAGGAGGGCGTCTTCCCAGACCGGGACGAACTCCAGTCCGGCTGCCTCGTCGAGACCACGGACAAAGGCCGCGTCCAGCTGGCCACTGCGGACGCGGTCCAGACGGGCGCGGGTCGAGGTGCTGATCAGCTCGACCCGGAGCCCTTCGGCGGATAGCTCCGCGACGACGGTCTCGAGCCGTTCGCCCAGTCCGGTGCTGGTTCCCAGGCGGAGGATGCGACCGGGGCTGCCGGTGGCGGCGGTGCGGGCGGCTTCGACGGACGCGAGTACGGCGCGCGCAGCCGGGAGGAAGCGTTGACCTGCCTCGGTCAGCCGGATCGCGCGGGCCGAGCGGTCGAAGAGGAGGACGTCCAGCTCGCGCTCCAGGCGGGCGATCTGCTGGCTCACGCCCGGCTGGCCGATGCCGAGCTGCTCGGCGGCGCGGCCGAAGTTGAGTACCTCGGCGACGGTGACGAAGTACTGGATCTGCCGTAACTCCATCTGATGATCATGGCGGATCCGGGAATGAGACGAGCCCGTGCCGGGTTGTCAGCGGTCATGGCGGACAAGACTGTGAAGATTCCTGGACCGGACCACCCGATCACCGTGGAGAAGAACCCGGACCGTGTGGTCGTGAAGGTCGGCGACCAGGTCATCGCGGACACCCGGGACGCGCTGTCGCTGCAGGAGGCGAACTACCCGGCGGTGCAGTACATCCCGCGCGATGACGTCGACCTCACGCTGCTCGAGCGCACCGAGCATCAGACCTACTGCCCGTACAAGGGCGACGCGTCGTACTACAGCCTCCTTCCCGCCGGGGCGGACGGCGAGAACGCGGTCTGGACGTACGAGCAGCCGTACGAGGCGGTCGCCGACATCCGCGACCACGTCGCCTTCTACCCCGACAAGGTGTCGATCGAGATCATCGCTTGAATCACCGGGGCGAGGAGCTCCGGCGGTACGACGTGATGCTGGTCGGGTAGTTCCCGGAGTGTCGCGTTCGGCAGGATCGGGACGATGCGGTGGGCGGCGTCGAGCATGAACGGCGCCGTCGCCGTCCCGGCGATGACGAGGGTCGGCGGCTTGATCGCGCGGAGCGTTTCGACCGGGGTGGTGCCTTCGTGGCCCATGACGGCGAAGTCGTAGGCGAGTGTCGGCGCGAGTTCGGCCACGCCCGGGGTAGCGGCAACCTGCAACGCCTCTGGTTTGGGCATGCCTGTCATCAGCAGGAACAGCTCGACCGCCTCCTGGTTCTGGCCGTCCCGGATCAGTTCGAGCACTTGCTCGCCGTCGTCCGACGGGTCCACGTCGTCCGGCCCGTACGGCGGCTCGTGCAGCACGACCTTGGTGAACGGCAGCCGGCTCGCTGCGATCGCGGCCAGTCCCGCACCGGACGAGTGCCCGTAGAGAGCCGCCGTACCACCGACGGCTGTCAGTAGCGCGGCGATGTCGTCCACCTCGCGCTGGACGCCGTACGGCGTGTTGTCACCGGAGTCACCGGAGTCACCGCGGCCGCGGCGGTCGTACGTCACCACGTCGAAGTGGTTCGCCAGCTCGTCGGCCAGCGGCCGGAGCGCGTTCCGATCGCACAGTGCTCCCCCGACCAGGATCAGCGGGTGCCCGCTGCCCAGGCGGTCGTAGGCGATCGTCGTACCGTCCGCGGATGTCACTTTCTCCATCTGCTGCTCCTCTGTCGTCGTTGCTGACGAAGAGGACGTCGGAGCCGTTCGAGACGCTTCGACATATCTGGTGGCGCGTGGGCGTTCTGGGTGATTCACTGCTTCGCGATGATCACCAGAGTCGATGACTACCTGCACAGGGTCCCGTTGTCCGGTTCGGTCGCCGAACAGGTCGGACCGTTCGCCTTGTTCCGCAGTACGACGGTTTGGCCGTACTACGCGCGCCCGGTGCCCGGCTCCGAGGTGAAGATCGAACCGGCGGACATCGAACTGGTGCGCGCGCGGTGTGCCGAGCTGGAGATCCCGCTGAGCTTCGAGTGGGTCGTGGAGACCTGTCCCTCGTTGGGCGACGCAGCGGCCGCGGCTGGGCTCAATGTGGTTCAGCACCCGTTGCTGGTGCTGGAGCGCGCTGACTTCCGTCCTGCCAAGGCTGATGCCCGCTGCGAGATCCTCTCCGCTGACGAAGATGCGGTCCGGCAGGCGCGTGCCGTCGCCGGAGAGGCGTTCCGCGAGCCGGGTACGTCTGTCGGCACGGCTGGACCGGCCGAGAGGGATTCAGCGGCTGCTGCGATGTCGGCCGACATGGTCTTGGGGCTGCAGAGCAGGGCGCTCCGCGGCGTGGCAGTAACTGCCGGTGCGTTCACCGACGACGGCATGGTCGCCAGCGGGACCCACCAGCCGGTCGACTCCACCACGGAGATCGTCGGCGTCGGCACACTGCCCTCCATGCGCCGCCGCGGCCTTGCAGCCGCCGTGACCTCGGCACTGGTCGAGCACGCGCTGGACAACGGCGTGGACCTGGTACTGCTGTCCGCCGAGTCGGACGCGGTCGCAGCGGTCTACGAGCGCGTCGGCTTCCACCGGATCGGACACGCCGGAGCAGCTGAGTGACCGGGAGTCCTAGTACCCGCCTCGTCGTACTGCGCGGGAACTCGGGCTCCGGCAAGTCGACCACGGCCCGGACACTGCGCGAACGTCTCGGCCGCGGTACGGCGTGGGTCGAGCAGGACCACCTCCGCCGGATCCTGCTCCGCGAACGCGACGTCCCCGGTGGAGTGAACATCGGACTGATCGATCTGAACGTTCGCTACGCCCTCGACCACGGGTACGACGTGGTGCTCGAGGGGATCATGGACGCCGGCCGGTACGGCGACATGCTGCGGCAGCTCACGATCGACCACCGCGGGACGACACTGCACTACTACTTCGACATCCCGTACTCGGAGACCGTCGTACGGCACTGGACGCGGCCGAACTGCGACGAGTTCGGCCCAGACGTGATGCAGGACTGGTACCGGGAACACGACGTACTCGACGGCATCCAGCAGACCGTGATCGGCCCGGACAGCGCACTGGACGAGACTGTCGCCAAGATCCTGACCGACCTCGGAGCGGATCCCGTACCGTTGGAGGGATGAGCACGACCGAGCCGACCCGTCCCCGTACCCTCGCTGAGGCGTTGCGGGGTTGGGGTGACGCCGCGCTCGGTGAACTGCTGCGGCGGCGGCCTGACTTGGCCCTGCCGATTCCTGCGGACACCGGGCAGCTGGCTGCGCGGGCGACGAGCAACGCGTCGGCTGCGCGGGCGATCAACCGGCTGGACGAGTTCGGTGTGGACCTGCTGGAGTCACTGTCGGCCCTGCCGGAGCCGGTGGACCTGGGGCTGTTGGCGCTGGGCGTCGGTCAGTCGAAGGAGGTGGTCCGGCCGCGGGTGACTGAGCTGCTGGCCCTCGCTCTGGTGTGGGGTACCGAGGACGACCTGCGGCCGATCCGTGCGGTGCACGAGCTGCTCGGCCCGACGCCGGCTGGGCTCGGTCCGACCACGACGCGGCATTTCGGTGACCTGGACCAGCTGATCGACGACGCGGGTCCGGACGCGCGCGCCGTACTCGACAAGCTCACCTGGGGTCCGCCGACCGGTTCGGTGGAGAAGGCCGATCGGCCGGTGACGATCGCGTCGGCCCGGACTCCGGTGGAGCGGTTGCTGGCGCGCGGTCTCGTCGTACCCAAGGATGCGAACACGGTCGTGCTGCCGCGGCAGATCGGGCTGCACCTGCGGGGCGGGCGAGTGCTGGCGTCGACGCGTCCGGTGCCGCCGCCGCTCGCCGGCAAGAAGGTGTCGGCATCTATCGCCGACCGGGCTGCAGCAGGTGCTGCGCTGGACTTGGTGCGGCTGGTCGACCGGGCTCTGGAGCAGCTGGGGACCGAGCCGCCGCCCGTGCTGCGCACAGGTGGCATTGGCGTCCGTGAGGTACGCAGTCTGGCCGGAAAGATCGGTGCGGAAGAGCAAACCGCTGCAGCGGTGCTGGAGATGGCGTACGCCGCTGGGCTCGTTGCTGCGGTGGAAGTCGGGACCACTGAGCTGTGGCTGCCGACCAGTGCCTACGACGACTGGCTGGAGCTGGACCTGGCGCATCGGTGGGCCCAGCTCGTCATGGCGTGGTTCTCCGGCCTCAGGGCGATCGGACTGATCGGGCGGCGGGACAGCACGGGCAGTACTGCGGCTGCGCGGGAGCGGCTGATCAACGCGTTGGCACCGGACCTGGAGCGGTTGCTGGCACCGGAGATCCGGGTGTTGGCGTTGCAGGCGCTGGCCGAGGCTGGTGCGGGTACTGCGCCGCCTCCGGAGACTGTGGTGATGTGGGTGGCCTGGCATCGTCCGCGGCGTGGTGGGCAGTTCCGCGACGACCTGGTCGAGTGGAGCGTGTCTGAGGCCGCACTGCTCGGGCTGACCGGGTTGGGCGCGCTGGCAGCACATGCGAAGCCGTTGCTGGGACCTGAGCCGACAGCTGACGAGCTGGCCGAGGCGATCAGTCCGCTGATGCCGGAGCCGGTGTCTGAGGTGCTGCTGCAGGCTGACCTCACTGCGGTGGCTCCTGGACCTTTGGTGCGGACCGTGCAGGATGAGCTGTCGGCCATGGCGGACGTCGAGTCGGACGGCGGGGCTGTCGTCTACCGGTTCAGTGAGAGCTCCGTACGGCGTGCTTTCGACCTTGGGCGTACGGCGGAGCAGTTGCACACGTGGTTGGCAGAGCATTCACGTACGCCGGTGCCTCAGCCGTTGGCGTACCTGGTCGACGACGTTGCACGACGGCACGGCGTACTGCGGCTGGGGACAGCGTCGACATACCTGCGGTGTGATGACGAGAACGTGCTGACCCAGCTGCTCAACTCGAACCTGCCTGGTGTGCGGTTCCGGCGGCTGGCGCCGACCGTGGTGGTGTCGCCGTCGCCGCCGGACATGGTGCTGAGTCGGCTGCGGGACGCTGGATTGGCTCCGCTGGCGGAGACGTTCGACGGTGCGTTGCATGTGACCGGTGCGCCGCGACGTGGCGAGGCCCCGCGTCGACGTACCAGCCGGGACTTCAACGAGAGCGCGTTCGATCTGACCGACGACCAGGTGAAGGCAGTCATCGAGAAAGTTCGCGCCGGCGACCGGATCGCCGCCGAACGCCCCGGTGACGACGGCCTGATCGAACCCGCGGCCCCCGCCGAAACCATCGCCGTCCTCACCAACGCCGCCGAGGCGCACACCCGCACCTGGATCGCGTACGTCGACCACAACGGCCACTCATCGGAACGCGTCGTGGAACCCGTCCGAGTAGCCGACGGCTGGCTGACCGCCTACGACGACACCACCGAAACCCCCCGCACCTACGCCCTCCACCGAATCTCCACCGCCCGCCCCGTCGACTGATGGACGACATGGACCGCGCGTTGCGGGCACTGCGGCGCTGGTCCCCGAACAGCGGCTACCGGCCGCTGATCATCGACGCCTGGATCTGGCCGCGGCCACGGCAGGCCTGGTACCAGTTCCGGCTCCGGTGGGGCGGACGGCTGGCGCCCGCGAAGGATCTGAACCTGCTGCTGGACTCCGGCGCGCGGACGAGCATGGCAGGGATCTGGCTCATCGCAGCCGGCAAGCGTGCGGATCTGCGCCCGAGGATCGAAGCAGACATGCTCGCGGGCCGGCCTCGCGGCAACGGCTGGACCTACAGCTACTGCGTACCTCTGGCGTGCCTGGCCACCGAGGCCGACGCCCAGATCCTCGTCGGGTATCTCGAGCACGCTCTGACCCTGCCCGTCGAGCGGGAGGGTTTCGAGACCCAGTGCCAGGGCAAGGCTCTGGCCACCCTCCTGTACCTCGACGAGCAACTGGGCACCACCTACGCCCAGCGCTTCCTGGGCGAAGGCGGGCCGTGGGAGCTCTGGCCGGGCTCCGTCGACGAAGATCTCGCGGCCTACGCAGAGCAGATCCGCGCCGAAGTCGTGTTCGCCGCCGGGGGCAACCCGGGGTTGCGCCGGCTGATGAAGCAGGAGCGCCGAGCCGCCAGGTCCTAGCCCGTTTGCGGGACGAGGCACAATGGAGGGTCGGGGCGAGGATAGGAGTTGCGGGTGTCGGACGGTCCTTTGATCGTGCAGTCGGACAAGACCTTGTTGCTGGAGACGGCGCATGCGGAGGCCAGCGAGTGCCGGAAGGCCATCGCGCCGTTCTCCGAGTTGGAGCGGGCGCCGGAGCATGTGCACACGTATCGGCTGACACCGCTGGGCCTGTGGAACGCACGGGCCGCGGGGCATGACGCTGAGCAGGTGATCGACGTACTGCTGCGCTACAGCCGGTACCCGGTCCCTCACTCGTTGCTGGTCGACATCGCGGAGACGCTGGACCGATACGGGCGGCTGCGGCTGGAGAAGCACCCGCAGCACGGTCTGGTGCTGATAACCACCGACCGACCGGTGCTGGAAGAGGTACTGCGCAGCGCCAAGGTGAAGCCCATGCTGGGCGCCCGGCTCGACGACGACACCGTCCTGGTGCACCCGTCGGAGCGCGGTCACCTCAAGCAGACCCTGCTGAAGCTCGGCTGGCCCGCTGAGGACCTGGCCGGGTACGTCGACGGTGAGGCGCACCAGATCGACCTGGTGACCGACGGTTGGGAGCTGCGCCCGTACCAGGAGCAGGCGACCGACTCGTTCTGGCACGGCGGCTCCGGTGTCGTCGTGCTCCCCTGTGGTGCCGGCAAGACGATCGTCGGCGCGGCCGCGATGGCGCAGGCGTCCGCGACCACACTGATCCTGGTCACGAACACGGTGTCCGCGCGGCAGTGGAAGGACGAGCTGCTGAAGCGCACCACCCTCACCGAGGAGGAGATCGGCGAGTACTCCGGTGCACGCAAAGAGATCCGGCCGGTGACGATCGCGACGTACCAGGTGATGACGACGCGCCGGAAGGGCGTCTACACGCACCTGGAGCTGTTCGACGCGCGCGACTGGGGCCTGATCGTGTACGACGAGGTGCACCTGCTGCCCGCCCCGATCTTCCGGATGACCGCCGACCTGCAGACCCGGCGCCGGCTCGGACTGACGGCGACGCTGGTCCGCGAGGACGGCCGCGAGGGTGACGTGTTCTCGCTGATCGGCCCGAAGCGGTACGACGCACCGTGGAAGGACATCGAGTCGCAGGGCTGGATCGCACCCGCGGACTGCATCGAGGTCCGCGTGGATCTCGAGCAGACCGAGCGGTTCGTGTACGCGACCGCCGAGCCCGAGGACCGGTACCGCCTGGCCGCCTCCACCCCGGCGAAGTCGAAGCTGGTACGGCGGATCGCCGAGCACCACGCCGACGAGCCGCTGCTCGTCATCGGTCAGTACATCGACCAGCTGGACGAGCTGGGCGAACGTCTGGAATGCCCGGTGATCAAGGGCGAGACGACCGTGAAAGAACGCCAGCGGCTGTTCCAGGCCTTCCGCACCGGTGAGATCAAGCGGCTGGTGGTCTCCAAGGTCGCCAACTTCTCCATCGACCTCCCCGAGGCGTCGGTAGCCATCCAGGTCTCCGGCACCTTCGGCTCCCGCCAGGAAGAAGCCCAACGCCTGGGCCGAGTCCTCCGCCCCAAAGGCGACGGCCGCACCGCCCGCTTCTACTCCATAGTCGCCAGAGACACCATCGACGCGGAATTCGCCGCCCACCGCCAACGCTTCCTAGCCGAACAGGGCTACGCCTACACAATCGTCGACGCCGAAAACCTGTTTGCTTGATCTGCAGCTCGACAGGAGGTGTCCGCTCGGTCGGCCGATCGCCACGCTCAGCCGACCGAGCGTCTCGCCGCAGTGGACGTATACGTACTGTCGAGCTGCCGGACTTCACGCGCCGAGACGCTGAGCGAGGGCCGCGCGGACGGTGGCGACAACCCAGCTCGGGTCGCCGATGATCTGCTCGTAGGTGAACCGGAGCACCAGCCAGCCGGCCGCGTTCAGCTCGTCGTACCGATAGCAGTCGGCCGCGAAATCTCGACGCGAACCGTGGAACTCGAAGCCTTCAGCCTCCAGTGCCAGCCTGGCACGGCGATGTCCAAGATCTACTCGAGCACGGAACCCGTCGTGCGACACCAGTACCTGTGGTTCGAAACCGTCGACGCCCGCGCCGATCAGAAGCGCCCGGAGCATCGACTCCAGGAAGCTGGCGGCCAACGGAGTGGCCGCGGCGGCGACCAGGCGAGCGTTCGGGCAACCGGCGCCCCGCATCGCAGACACCTCGGCAAGCAACTCCTCCGGATGCAGGTGCCGGTTGGCGAGAGCAGCGTCGGCGACGGCAAGCGCCTCGGCGAACGGAAGCATGCGGCAACAGTCGACGACTGTGCGGGGGAGCGAGGTGATTCGGTCCTGCCGCTCGGGCGAACTGACGTTGGCCCAATGCAGAACGGCAGGTGGACCTGGTCGCGGACGGCGGTGCGGCGGCAGGATCAGATGGGGCTTCTCCGGCGCCACCAACAGCGGAAGGCCAGATGCAGCCGCCGCGCTGACGTGCGAGAGAACCCCGTCGTAGGCCAACACAGCGACCGTGCCGGGAGCCCGGGCAGTGCGTAGACCCCCAGCGCAATTCGCTGTATGTCGCCGCGGGCGAGAGCCTTCGCGACAGCATGCCGCGTGACCACGCGGGCCAATTCGGAGGCGGTGGCCCAGCCGCCCCGGCGCGCCAGGACCTGATCGACCGATTCCATCCCGGGATGGTGCCTGAACTTGCCTGTTCGATGGTTTTGTTTATCCACAGGCGGCAGCTCGACAGTAGGTGTCGCTCCAAAGCGCTCACCTTCACGCTCACGTCCCCGGTCCACGACCGGCAGTGGACGTATACGTACTGTCGAGCTGCAGAGAACCTATTCGCCGAGGCGGGTGTGGATTCCGTTGAAGTGGCTTTTCATGGAGTGGGCGTAGGTGTCGGGGTTGGCTGATTGGAGGGCGTTCAGGAGGTCTCGGTGCCAGGCGGCGGCGTCGGCGGGGGTGTAGCGGGCGCCGGGGAGGCGGGCGTCTACCTGGGCGAAGGTGCGCCAGAAGACTGAGAGCAGGTCTATGACCAGGGCGTTGCCCAACGGTTCGTAGAGGGCTTGATGGAAGGCCCAGTCCTCGTCGGGGAAGTAGTTACCTTCGGCGGCCTTGGCTTCCATGCGTTCGACGATGGGTTCCAGGGCGTCGTACCCGTGCTCCTGGAACTGGCGGACCACGTCGTCGGCGAGGCCGACCTCGATGGCCTGGCGGACCTCCAGGACGTTCTGGACGTCGCGGAGGTCGCCGGCCATCGACTGGGACATGCGGAACGCGAGGCCGTCCTCGAGGGACTGCAGGTTCACCTCGCCGACGTACGTGCCGTACCCGTGCCGGATCTCGATGATGCCGACCGCCTGCAGCGCCTTCATCGCCTCGCGCAACGGGTGCCGGCCGACGCCCAGCTGCGCCATCAGGTCCTGCTCGTTCGGCAGCGGGTCACCCGCCTTCAGACCGCGTTCCAGGATGTACGACTTCATCGCGTCCCGGATAAAGGACTGATTCCCTGCCGCACCACGTGCCCGGCTGAGCCCACCCGTTGTCACTGCCGGCCTCCCTGTAGTTAGGACCGCTCAGTGTAATCCGGCTCGGTCCAGGAGCGGGCGGACTGCGGCGATCTCCGTGTCGTTCAAGGGAATCGAGGGGTACGCCGTGACCGGGCAGTCGATCACGCCCAACAGGTAGAGCCCGGCCTTGAACGCACCGAGCGCCGCCGAGCTCGCCCCCATCCGGGACCGGTCCGCCACGTTGATGATGTCGAACAGCCGGAACAACCGGTCCTGCTCGTCCCGCGCCGCGGCCGCGTCACCGCCCGCCGCAGCCTTGAACAACCGCGCGTACCCGGCCGGATCCACGTTCCCCAGACCAGGTACGACGCCGTCCACCCCGAACGCCAGCGCCGAGTCGACCGTTACCTCGGACCCGGTCATGATCACGAAGTCGTCGAGCCCCTTCTCCCGGCGGGAGAGCACCAGCTCTCGCAGCGACGTCTCCTGCCCGGACGAGTCCTTCACGCCGGCAATCACCCCCTGCTCGCCGAGAGACATGACGAGAGCAGCCGGGAGCTTGGTGCCCGCCCGCGGTGGGATGTCGTACGCATACAAGGGCGTGTCGCCCGCAAGCGACGCAAGCCGCCCAAAATGGCGCTCGATCTCAGCAGGGTGAGTGGCCGCATAGAACGGAGCCGTAGCGACGATGCCGTCCACACCGGCCTTCAGAGCGGCAGAAACGTGCGCAGCGACCCGATTGGTCGACGTGTCGATGACGCCGGCCAGTACCGGTACCTGTCCGGCTACCTCCGAGACAGTCGTCTCCAGCACGACCTGTCGCTGCTCGTCGGTCAGGAACGTGCCCTCGCCGGAGGTGCCGAGCACGAACACCCCGTCGACACCCCCGGTCAGCTGGTACTGGACCAGCCGGGCCAGCGATGCGGTGTCGACGTCGTACGACGGGGTGAGCGGAGTGACCAGCGGAGGTACGACACCGGTCAGATGGGCGGATGCGGTCAAGGGGTCTCCCAACCTCAAAGGGCGAATGTGGCGAAGCGCAAGGTCGCGAACGAGGAGGTCTCACCGGCCTCGTAGAAGATCCCGATGGAGCCGTCGGGCAGCAGCACCAGATCGGAGTACCCGGCCATGCCCTCGTGCACGACCAGAGCCGGCTTCCACGACGTCCCGGAATCCGCACTGACGAAAACGGTCAGTTCCCGGCGCGACGTGGGATTCACCGGTGTGGACAACAGCAACCGCCCGTCCGGCAGGCAGAGCACGCTGCCCTGGATACCGGGTGCGGTGATCTCGGGAATCCCGGCGTACGGCGCATCGAGGGTCTGACCGCCGTCGGAGGACCAGGCGTGCACACGGGCCGGGCCGGTGCCCTGGTGGTTGCGGGCGTTGAAGTACAGCCGTCCGTCCGGCAGCTCGGCGACGGCGGTCTCGTTCGCGTTGATCTCCGCGCCGTCGTTGCGGTCCACGAAACCGACCGACCAGGAAACCCCGCCGTCGTCGCTGTAGATGCAGTGCCCGCCGTTCAGACGGATCAGGTCGTCCACCGGCTCGGACGGCACAAAAGAATGATTGGCCGGTACGACGAGACGCCCGGAGCGCAGCGTGATGCCGTGACACGGACCCGTCGCGTACCAGCCCCAGTCGCCCGGCTTCACCTCCGCCGTGATCTCGCGCGTCGAACTCCAGGTCGCACCGTCGTCAGCCGACCGCTGCACAAAGACACGCCTGCCGTCGAAAGGATCGGTGCCCCGGGCAAGCGACATCTCGACCGCGTCGGCGCCGTTCTCCACCGTCACCAGCACGATGTCCCCCGTCGTGGGGTCGACCAACGGAACCGGGTTTCCACAGGTCTTGCCCGGCACCGCCGACACCACCTGCAGCGGCAGCCAGGTCCAGCCGCCGTCGAGCGAACGACGCAGTACGACCTCGATCTCGCCCGCGTCGCCGGCCCCGTGCAGCCGGCCCTCGCAGAAGGCGAGCACCAGCGAGCCGTGCGCCAGCACCGACGGGATGCGGAACGTGTGATAGCCGCTCCCCGCCGGATCGAAGATTTCCAGAGCGCCGACTCTTGAAGACATAGGACGTACTATGTCATGGTGTGGCCCTCCAATGGAAGTGAGGCCTCATGCCGGTCAGCAGAAGAACATTCCTCGGCGGTGGTCTGGCCGCCGCCGCTGTCGCGGTCACGGGTACGCCGCTGCTGGCGGGGTGCGCGTCCGACAAGAAGACCACCGCCGCGGCGAACGCGGCCGTCAAGCTGCCGACGTACACGAAGTACGGCGAGATCAAACCGGACCTGCCCGGCACCGACGTAGTGCTGGACGGCTTCCTGAAGTACCCGGCGAACCCGGTGAAGGCGATTGCCGAGGCTCCTGGTGACGGCAAGCCGATCACGTTCATGACGAACATCCCCGGCGCGATCCCGCCGGCCGCCGACAAGAACCAGTTCTGGCAGGAGCTCAACAAGCGCCTGGGCTCCGAGCTGCAGATCAGCATGGCGTCGAACGACGAGTACAAGGACAAGTTCGCGACCCGGATCGCGGGCGGCGACCTGCCGGACATCCTGAACATCCCGCCGGACACGCCGCAGATCCCGGGCCTGGTGAAGGCCAAGTGCATGGACCTGACCGAGCACCTGTCCGGCGACGCGATCAGCAAGTACCCGTTCCTGGCGAACATCCCGACCGAGTTCTGGAAGGGCTGCGTCTTCAACGGCGCCATCTACGGCGTCCCGGTGCCGCGCGGCATGTCCCGTACGTCGCTCGCGCTCTACCGCGAGGACCTGCTCGCCGCGAAGGGCATCAAGGACCCGGCGCCGAAGAACTTCCAGGAGTTCTTCGACCTGGCCAAGGAGATGACCGCGGCCAAGCAGAACAAGTGGGCCTGGACCCGGGTGCCGATGTCGACGATCCGGATGATGCTGGCGATCCCGAACGTCTGGAAGGAAGAGGGCGGCAAGTTCACCTCGATGTTCGAGCACGAGGCGCAGGAACAGGCCCTCGAGGCCGGCCGCAAGATGGTCGCCGCCGGCGTGGTGAACCCGGACGCGTTCAACGACAAGGCCAGCGCCCGCAAGCAGTGGTTCAACGGCGGCATCGCGGCCTTCGACTACGACAGCTTCGTGGCCTGGAACCAGTACTACAACGACAACAGCGCCGGTGACGCGTTCGCCGTGAACATGCTCGACGTACCGGGCTTCGACAGCGGTGACGGCGCACCCTGGATGGGCGGCGCGCTGAACAACGTGACGGCGTTCAGCAAGGACAGCACGCACTCGGCCGATACGTTGCTGAAGATCGCGAACTGGATGGCGGCGCCGTTCGGCACCGAGGAGTACCTGTTCCGCAAGTACGGCGTCGCGGGCCGGCACTACTCGTTGCAGGGCACGGACCCGGTGCCGACCAAGGTGGGCACGGTGGAGACCGGCATCGGCCTGCAGTACATCAGCGACTCGACGCTGGCGCTGTACTGGGCCGGCAAGCCGGACGTGCCGCAGAAGCAGCACGCGATCCAGGAGAAGGTCGCGAAGCGGCTCGTGTACGACGCGTCGTACGGGCTGTACTCCGACACGGCCTCGAAGAAGCAGGCCCAGCTCGCCAAGACGATGACAGACCTGGAGGGCCAGATCGTGCAGGGCAAGAAGCCGGTCTCGGACTGGAAGGCGGCCGTGCAGACCTGGAAGTCGTCCGGCGGCGACAAGATCCGCACCGAACTCGAGCAAGCCCTCTCGGACACGGCAGGGAAGTAGATGCTGCAACGATCCAAGACGCGCCCGCAGCAGCAGCTGAGCCTCGGCCGGCGGCTGCTGCGGGACCGCGTGCTGCTGCTGTTCGCGCTGCCCGGGATCGCGCTGATCATCGCGTTCCACTACGTGCCGCTACTGGGCAACGTGATCGCATTCAAGGACTACCAGCCGTTCCTCGGGATCAACGCGAGCGACTGGTCGGGCTGGGAGAACTTCAGCGTCATCTTCAACGGCGACCCGGCGTTCCTGCGGGCGTTGAAGAACACGCTGATCCTCACCAGCCTGCAGTCGATCTTCGTGTTCCCGGCGCCGATCCTGCTCGCACTGCTGCTGAACTCCCTGTTCTCCGAGCGGATCAAGCGGATCGCGCAGAGCATCCTGTACCTGCCGCACTTCATGTCCTGGGTGATCGTGGTCGCGCTGTTCCAGCAGATGCTCGGCGGCAGCGGCCTGCTGAACAACTACCTGCGGTCGCACGACCTGGCGACGATCAACATCATCGGGAACTCCGAGCTGTTCCACGTGCTGCTGACGTCGCAGATCATCTGGAAGGACACCGGCTGGGCGACGATCCTGTTCCTGGCGGCGCTGTCCCAGATCGACGCGCAGTTGTACGAGGCGGCGAGTGTGGACGGCGCGAGCCGGATGAAGCAGCTCTGGCACGTCACGCTGCCGGGTCTGCGCGGGATCATCATCCTGCTGTTCATCCTGCGGCTCGGTGACTCGCTGACCGTCGGTTTCGAGCAGATCATCCTGCAGCAGCAGGCGGTCGGCCGGGACATCAGCGAAGTACTGGACACGTACGTCTACAACAACGGCGTACTCGGCGGCGCCTGGGGTGTCGCGGCGGCGGTCGGCCTGGTGAAGGGCATCGTCGGCGTCATCCTCGTGCTGACCGCGAACAAGGTGGCGCACATCTTCGGCGAGCAAGGGGTGTACCAGCGATGAGTACCAAGATCGTGTCCCCAAAAATTGTGCAGGGTGTGCCGATGCCCGGCTGGCCGATGCGGATCTTCAAGGGCCTGGTGCTGCTGGTCTTCTGCGCGGTCGTGATCCTCCCGTTCGTCGGGGTGATCTCGACCAGCGTGGCGCCGAACAAGCAGATCAACGAGTCCGGCGGTCTGGTGCTGCTGCCGAAGTCGATCAGCTTCGCGGCGTACGAGACGTTGTTCGCCGGCGGTGTGGTGACGCGGGCGTTGTTCGTCAGCATCTTCGTCACGATCGTCGGGACGCTGCTCAGCCTGACCGTGTCGTGCCTGCTGGCCTACGCGTTGTCGCGCCCGAGTTTCGTCGCCGGCCGGCCGATCCTGCTGGTCGTCCTGTTCAGCATGCTGTTCTCCCCCGGCATCATCCCGCTGTACCTGACGGTCAAGGGCGTCGGGTTGCTGGACAGCCTCTGGGCCCTGATCGTGCCGACGATGGTCAGCGCGTTCAACGTCGTCGTACTGCGGGCGTTCTTCATGAACCTGCCCAACGAGCTCACCGAGAGCGCGCGGATCGACGGCGCGGGTGAGCTGAAGACGTTCACCAACATCGTGCTGCCGCTGTCGAAGGCGGTGCTGTCGGTGATCGGCCTGTTCTACGCGGTGGCGTACTGGAACGCGTTCTTCTCCGCGCTGCTGTACCTGAACGACTCGAAGCTCTGGCCGTTGCAGCTGGTACTGCGGACGTACGTCATCAACGACACCCAACTCGGCAGCGCCGAGCTCGGCACCGAACTGCTCCCGCCGCAGGCGTCGATCCAGATGGCGATCCTGGTCGTCTCGATCGTGCCGATCCTGATCATCTACCCGTTCCTGCAGCGGCACTTCGCCAAGGGCGTCCTGACCGGCGCCGTCAAGGGCTGAGGCTCAAACCGTTCGGGGGTTGCCCAGGGCAACGTCAGGGTTGCGCCTGGGCAAACCCTGTGGGGCCGGCGGGTACCGTCGAACGGTATGGGGACAGCTGCTGTCGAACGGGTGGGGGAAGGCCGGGCACAGGTCTTCTGGAGGGTGGTACGGGAAGCAGTCCTGCTGGCGACACTGTTCCTGGTCTACAGCGCGGGCCGGCAGATCGCGGCCCGGCACACCGGGTCGGCGTTCGACCACGCGCACGAGGTGCTGTCGCTCCAGAACTGGCTGCATCTGCCGAACGAGGCGTCGATCCAGCACTGGGTGCTGCAGTTCCCGCAACTGGTCAAGGGCGCGAACCTGTACTACGCCAGCGTGCACGCCCCACTGACTGCCGTCGTACTGCTCTGGCTGAGCATCTGGCGGCCGAAAGCGTACTCGCACGTCCGGTGGACGATGGTGTCGCTCACCGGACTGGCGCTGATCGGTCACATCGCGTTCCCGTTGGCGCCGCCGCGGATGATGCCGGGCTTCGTGGACACCGGCCTGCGCTTCGGCCAGTCCGTGTACGGCCCGGACCACACCGGCGGCGCGGTGAACCAGTTCGCCGCCATGCCGAGCCTGCACGTCGGCTGGGCCGCCCTGATCGCGTTGTCGATGATCCTGATCACCCGGTCGCGCTGGCGGTGGCTGTGGCTGCTGCACCCGATCATCACGTTCAGCGTCGTCGTGGTGACCGCCAATCACTACTGGCTGGACGGCATCGTCGCTCTGGTCCTGCTGGCGGCCAGCCTGCCCCTCCTGCTGCGGCCCGGACTGCACGCCGACAGGCCACGGACCCGTAATTCAGTTCCACCGAGCAGGGTGCTCAAGTAACGTGGCTGGGCTCCCCCACTGCTCGCCGGAGGTTTCAGCATGCCCTCAGACACGTCCGACACTCTCCAGGCCGAGAAGGACTACCTGAAGACCTCCCGGGGTGCGCTGGCTCTGATGCGGGAGAAGACCGGCGCACTGGAGATCCACAGCGCGGACCGGGTCAACCAGGAGTACCTGCAGGCCGCCATCTTCCGGCGGATGAAGGAGCTCGAGGACGACCCGGATGTGCCGCTGTTCTTCGGGAGGCTGGACTACCTCGAGCCGACCGACGAGACGTTCCACATCGGTCGCCGGCACGTGAACGACGCGCTGGGCGAGCCGCTGGTGGTGGACTGGCGGGCGGACATATCGGTGCCGTTCTACCGGGCCAGCAAGACCGAGCCGATGGGCGTGGGGGTACGTCGGCGGTTCGGCTTCACGCATGGCGAGATGACCGCGTTCGAGGACGAGGACCTCACCGCGAGCGGTCAGGACGAACAGCACAGCGACATCCTGGACGCTGAGATCGAGCGCCCGCGTTCCGGCCCGATGCGCGACATCGTCGCCACCATCCAGCCGGAGCAGGACGTGATCGTCCGGGCCGGCGTCGACGACACCATCTGCGTGCAGGGGGCACCCGGTACCGGGAAGACTGCGGTCGGGCTGCACAGGGCGGCATACCTGCTCTATGCGTACCGCGACCAGCTCAGCCGGGCCGGTGTCCTCGTAGTAGGTCCGAACGCGAGCTTCCTGCGGTACATCGGGGACGTCCTCCCCGCGCTGGGCGAGATCGAGGCGAAGCAGACCACCGTCGAGGAGCTGGTCGCCCGCGTGAAGGTGGCCGGGCCGGGGCCGGCGCTGGTCGACGTGCTCAAGGGCGATGCCCGCATGGCCGAAGTACTGCACCGAGCCGTCTGGTCGCACGTCAAAATGCCGGAAGAGTCACTCGTCGTGCCGCGTGGAGCGCACCGCTGGCGAGTAGCGGCGTACCAGGCCGAGGAGCTCGTCACCGAGCTGCGGGGCCGCGGCATCCGGTACGGCGCCGGCCGCGCGATGCTGCCGCAGCGCCTGGCCCACGCAGTGCTGCTGCGTATGGAGGCCGCCGGTGACTCCCCCGACGACCGCGTGCAGGACTCGGTCGCGCGTAGCCGTCCGGTCAAGCAGTACGCCGACGCGCTCTGGCCGGCTCTGGACCCTGCGAAACTGCTCTTCCGCCTCTTCACCGACCCGGAGCTTCTCGCCGAGTACGCCGACGGCATCCTCACTGCGGAGGAGCAGGAGCTGTTGCTCTGGGACAAGGTGCCGCGGTCACCCGGTGCGGCCAAGTGGTCCGTTGCCGACGCCACTCTGATCGACGAGATCGCCGACCTGGTCGACCGTACGCCGTCACTCGGACACGTGGTGCTGGACGAGGCGCAGGACCTCTCCGCGATGCAGCTGCGTGCGGTCGGCCGACGCTGCTCGACTGGCTCGATGACTGTGCTCGGTGACATCGCGCAGGGCACCACACCGTGGGCCACACCGTCGTGGGACGAGGCGCTGAAGCACCTGGGCAAGAGCAGCGCGCACACCGAGGAGCTGACCGCCGGCTTCCGCGTCCCCGGCCAGGTGATCGAGTACGCCGCCCGCCTCCTCCCGACGATCGCTCCGCACCTCAAACCGCCGACCGCAGTACGACGAGCGCGCGGTGAGCTGACCATCACTCGCGTACCGGACAGCCTGGCCGCTGCGGTGACAGCGGTCCATGACGTGTCAGAGCGCCTCGGCTCGATCGGTTTGATCGTCCCGGACGCACTGGTCCCCGCAACCCGGAAAGCGTTGCAGGGCATCGCTTTCTCGGTCCTCGGCGACGAAGACGACGTGGACGCACATCTGGACGTCGTACCGGCGTCTCTCGCCAAGGGTCTCGAGTTCGACCACGTGGTGCTGGTGGAGCCGGCCGGCATCGTCTCTGGTGAAGCCGATGAGCGGACCGGACTCCGGCGCCTCTACGTCTGCCTGACTCGTGCCGTCACCTCACTGGTCGTTTTGCACAGCGAGGACCTGCCCGCGGTACTAGAAGCCCCGTGACCCGCCGGACCGGCGCGACGAGCGCCGGGACGACCCGCCACCGCTGGAACGCGTCCGCGACGACCAGGAGCTGCGCCGGCTCGAGCCGCTGTACCAGCTGCTCCCGCCGCCGTCGTCGTCCGAACCGCTGCGCGATGAGGCCGCCCAGGTGCCGACGTCCGAGCTGAACCGGCCGAAGCGCGCACCCGGTCGACGGGACCGCCAGCGCGACCGCATGTCCTCGCCGCGGCGCCGGAAGTCGGAGTCCGGGAACCACCACACGCGGCCGTCGTCCTGCGACCAGTACCCGTCGACGTACGCCGCGAGGTCCTCCGCGTGCTCCCAGTACGGCCGCTCGAGCTGCCAGCCCTTCACCATCCAGATCGCGGGCTTCTCGCCGGCCTCGTCGCGCTGCTTGCACGCCGCGCAGACGTCCACGTTGCGCGCGGCGCCCTCCTCGGGCTTCCACTGCACCTCGGCCACGCTCGGACCGTGCCGCGGGTCGAAGAAGCAGGGCGCGGTCGGCTCCGGGATCGGCTCGCCCGCACGCACTGCGTCCAAGCAGCGAAGGCCGTAGCGGGCCGACCCGAGCAGCGTCGTCACTGCCTGGATGTCTTTGTCGCCCTTGGCCTGGTCGAGTCGCTGCCGTGCCTTCTCAACGGTGTCGAGCACGTCCTTGGACAGCTTCGACTGCTGCGGGTCCGAGACGGTCGGCAGCGCGGAGACCTGCTGCGAGAGCGTGATGATCTCCTCGTTGAGCAGCGGCTGCGCGACCTTCAGGTGGGACTTCTCGTCCTGCCGCCGCGCGCGCCGGGCGCCCAGCCCGGTCACTGTGACCCAGAGCCCGATGATCCCGGCCACGCCACCGGCGTACGGCGCGGCGTCGACGTAGAACGGCTTGTTCACGACCTGGGCGCGCTGGATGAACCTCTCGAGCATCGACTCGTAGTCCGGCGCACAGCAGTCGACCGCCTGGTCCACCGCATCGCCCACGAAGTACGTCGGCCCGTGGTCGGCACGCTGGACGGCGTGCAGCCCGCGGCCGTTGGACTGCGACGACGCATCGACCAGTACGGCGTACACGCCCTCGACGCCGACGCGGTCGTACAGCTGGTCCGCGATCTCCTCGCCTTCCCAGGCGGGCCGCGAGTAGTACTTGCTCTGCGACTTGCTGATCTTCTCCGCGGGGATCACCGCGATCCGGATCGGGGCGCCGGCGCTCTTCGCGGCCGCGTCGAGCTGGGCGGTCTCGCTGGGACTCAGCTCCCTCACGTCCGGGTCGACCCAGACGCCGGCGTCGCCGAGGTGACCGGCCACGGTGTTCATGTACGCGTCGGGGTCGCCGGCCGCGTGCGCCAGTGGCGCGGGCAGGACCCACAGGGTGATGACGGCGAGCGCGCCGAACAGACGTTTCATCGTGCTCCTCCCGAGAGCCGCTCACGGCAGGCTTTGCAGACCGGGACTTCCCGGGGCCGCCCGCCAGGTGGCGTGTACATCCAGTCCGTCACGGAGGTGCCGTGGCCGGGGTCGAAGAAGCAGGTGGCACGGCGGGCAGGTGCGGGCGTTCCGGCGACCTTCGCCTGCGCACAGGCCAGCCGCCAGCGCCCGTACTCGACCGTGGACCGCACTTCGCGCAGCGTGTCGTCGTTGGGCTCCCCATCGACCACGCGGCCGGCGTCGGCGTACGCGTCCATCGCCGCCTGCACGTCCGCTGCCGTATCCATGCCGTCCAGACGCACGTCCGCGGCATCCAGTTCCTCGCCGAACCGCGTGACGTCCTCCCGCGCGGTCGCGCGCCGCTCGTCCAGCGTGTCGACCTCGTCCGGCAACACGTCGTACGACGGACGGTAGAGCGCGGGACCTTCGTCCTTGCGCGATCGTGTCCTCCACCACCACAAGGCGAGCCCACCGGCAATCAGCACGACCAGGGCGATCAGCAACGGCCACAGCCAGCCCGGTGTGCCTTTGGACGCCTTCGGTACGTCGAGTTGGTCCAGCACCCCGTTCAGCATGCCAACCGGGTCGGAGCGGCTGTGCTTGTCCAGCTCGCTGGTGAGGATGTCCGCGATCGGTGCGTCGACCCCGACCGCGCTCCCCCAGGCGATCGCTCCACCGAACACGACGAGGTAGATGCCGTCGGCCTGCTGCCGGTCCACCACTTGGTCGACGTACGTGTGCGCGGCCGTGCTCTTGTCACCGGTGGCGAGTACGGCGGCGGGCACGACCGCGATGCGAATCGCCGGGTCGTGCCCGCTCACTCGTTCAGCCAGCTCAGCCGCGTCCTTGTCCGGTACCAGTGACCGCTGCGTCGGGTCGACGTACACAGGTGACGTCTTCCACCCGTCGACCACCGCTGTGGGGTCGTTGGACCCGGTCAGGGTGGTGGCGAGCAACAGCACACCGGCAAGCAGACGCATGGGCAGAAGAGTGCCCTACTACCGGTCCTTCTCAGTCTGCGGTTGCTGTGACGTAGATGTCCTCGTCCCGCTCGAGCTCCTCTACCTGCTGCAGGGAGGAATCCCGCCAGAGCGCGTAGAGCAAGCCCAGTACGACCAGCGACAGTGCGGAGGCCAGCACCGGGAGGTAGCCGACACCGAGCGTCTGGATGACCAGTCCGCCGACCACAGCGGACAGCCCGGCGCCCAGGTAAATCGCGGACGCGTTGAGTGAGATGAGCAGTCCGCCGCCGAGCTCCAGCAGCAGGTTCTGGATCGGTGGGTTGAAGGCCCAGGTCAGCATTCCCCACACCACCAGAGCGGCTCCGGCGCCGACCTCGGTCGTCAGCGTCAGGTCGAGCGTGGCGAGGATGGCGGTGATGCCGATCATCAGGACAGCCAGGGTGCGGAGGCTGCCGAACCGGTCGGTGATCCGTCCGCCGAGGAAGTTGCCGATGACCGCACCCACGCCGTACAGGAGCAGCAGGAGCCCGGTGACATTGCCGGTCAGGCCGGCCGTGTGCTTGAGCAGCGGAACGATGTAGATGTACACGCTGAACGCCGCGAGCACAGCGAGGACAGTCATCGCCAGGATGATCTGCACGCGTCGGTCCGCCACACCGGCGAAGCGTTCGCGCAGGCTGACCACAGGAGGTGCGTCGACCTTCGGGAGCGCGGCGCGCTCGGCAATGGCGACCAGTACGGCGACAGCGGTGATGAGAGCGAACACGCCCTTGTAGCCGAGCGTCGGGCCCAGCAGCGTGCCTGCAGGTACGCCGAGCACCAGTGCGAACGTGAGACCGCCGAACACGATGGCCACTGCTCTACCGCGCTCCTCCGGTGGCAGGAGGCTGGTGGCGAACAGTGTGGCGGCCGGGGTGTAGACGGCGGCGCCGAACGCCGCGACGACGCGGCCGACGATCAGGATCGGGTAGTTCACGGCCAGCGCGGCGATCAGGTTGCCGAGCGCGGCCAGAACCAGCGCGGCGATCAGGAGGGTACGGCGCTCCCACCGGCCGGTCAGCGTGGACAGGATCGGTGCGCCGATCGCGTATGACAGCGAGAACGCGGTGGCGAGTTGGCCGGCTGCGGTCAGCGAGACGTGGAGCTCGGAGCTGACGTCGGGCAGTACACCGGACACGACGTACGCGCTGGTGCCGACCGCGAACGCACCGGCGCCGAGCAAGTAGATCCGTGCGGACATCGAGGGCCCTTCGAAGACATGGGTTCCAGTAGTTCGACCATCATCGTACTACGATCATCGTCGAACTTCGATAGACGTCGTACTATGGACTCATGGCCACCAAAGTCCTCCCGCAGCCGGAGCGGGACGAGATCCGCGTCGAGGCGGTTCTCCAGGCGCTGGGCGAGCCGGTCCGGCTGACGATCGTGCGCGCGCTCGCCGACAACCCGGCCGGTGTCTGCTGCGGCGAGATCGAGCTGCCGGTGACGGCGTCCACGCGCGCCCACCACCTCAAGATCCTGCGCGAGGCAGGCGTCACCTCCACCCACACCGACGGCACCCGCCGGATCAGCATGCTCCGCCGCGACGACCTCGAGGCCCTCTACCCGGGCCTGCTCACGGGCATCTTGTCGGCGAAGCAGTAACCAACCGCAAGGTTGCAGTGGGTTGTTGTAAAAGTGCGGCTGGCAGACTGAAGCGGTGGAGCTCCGGGCGCGGTGGGACGACCTGGTGCCCGGGTCTGCCTCGCTCGCGGACGAGCTGGTCGCGCGGTACGTCGAACGCACCCGGCGCGCGTACCGTGACCACTACCTCGGCATCGTCCTGACCGCGCTGGACTCGTTCATCCAGCTCTCCACGGACCCCACCAGCGTCCGGCTCGCCGCCTGGTTCCACCGCGCCGTCCACGAGCCCGGCGGCACCCCGTCCGAGGACGCCGAGGCTTCGGCCCGGCTCGCGGAGCGCCTCCTCCCGCAGTACGGCGTACCGCCGATCCGGATCGCCGAGGTCGCCCGGCTGATCCGCCTCACCGGTGACCTCGCCATGCCGCCACCGGACGCCTACGCCCCACCCCGCCGCGACGCGAACGGCGACGTACTGCTGGACGCCGTCAACGCCATCCTCGCCTCCGACCCCAGCCGGTACGCCGTACACACGGCCGAGGTACGGCGCGACGCCGGCGAGCGCAAGATCGCACTCGAGAGCCGGTACGACGAAGTCCGCGAACTGCTCGACGGCCACCTCTACCGCACGCAGCTCGCGCGGCAACGCCTCAGCCCGGTCGCTCGGGTCAACCTGGAGGCAGAGCTCGCCGGACTGGACAGTGAGCTCCCAGCGCCGTGGCGCGGTTGGCAACAAGCCGCACTGACTGCCACGGCAACCTTTACGGCCATCGCGGCCGCGGTGGTCGCGATCGCCGCGTCCGGTGCGTCCTGGCAAACCCCGGCAGCACAAGGCGAGGTCGGCTGGCCAACAGTTGCACTGGCTGTCCTCTCCTTCTTCAGTGCACCAGTGCTCTTCCGCTGCGCCCGTAGCGCCAGCCAGCGCGCCCGCCTCATCGCAGGCGCCGTACTGGCGATTGCTCTGACCGGACTGCTCATCGCCTGGGCCCGAGCGCCGAGAACCAACGTGGCCGTCGGCGTGGGACTCCGCGTCCCGTTGCTGATCTCCGCACTGGTCCTGCTGCTGGTCGCTGGAGCAGCAGCCCTCGTAGCCTCACTCCTTCGCACACGGACGGCTCGCTTCCTCCCGGCGCGCAACCTCGGTCAGCAACTCTCCTGGCTCGCCGTGCCGGGAGCAGTCGCCCTGATCCTGCTGCTGATCGTCCAGCCCCTGTCTCGCGGCTACGTGCTCAGCTCCAACGAGCGGGTCGAGGGAACGCCGCGCGACGCCGGCAAGGCCAGCCCGTCGGTCCTCGACGGCAGCGTCGCGTGGGTGAGCGACTCCGTCGCGGGCACCGGCGCAGAAGAAGCGATCGGCACCAGGTACGGCGTCGCGGTCCCCCGCCCCAACGGTGTGGTCGAGATGCTCGACGCGGCCACCGGTGCGCTGCGCTGGCGGTACAGCCGCTCCGACTCCGACGAGAAGCCCGTGATCGCAGCCACCGGCAACGGCGACTACGTGCTCGCGCAGTTCGCCGACGTCGGCTACCTGTTGCTCGACGCGAACACAGGTCGCCGCAAGGCCGCGTGGCCCGGTCGTACGCGAGACCGGTTCATCCTGCAGACCCAACCCCTCCTGACCGGCGAGCGCTCCGGCAAGCTGCACGGCGTCGATCCAGGCGGTCATGAGCGCTGGACCTACGACTCCGGCGACTGCACGGAGCTGGGCGCCATCGCCACTGCCGAGACCGTGCTCACCTTCGTCAGCCACACTTGCGACGACCGGCCGGACGAGATGACCGCGCTGGACGTCCAGACGGGCAAGAAGCTGTGGACCAGGACCTCCGCGGACACCTACCGCCGCCCGGTCGTCGTAGCCGGTCTGGTCGTCGTGGCTGAGCCCGGCGGCGACTCCGACGTACCGGCCGCGCTGACTGCGATCGAGCCGCGCACCGGCGACATCCGCTGGCGCTGGAACGTCCCGAAGTCCTGGGCCTGCCGCACGCTGCTGAACGCGGCCGGGAAGTACCTGATCGTCGTCGACTGCCCCGGGCCGAGTACCCAGGAGAACCGGCGGTCCGTCGTCACCGCGATCGACGCGAACACCGGTCTGACCGCCTGGCAGACCCTGGCACCGGTGAGCCCGCGGACAAAGGTCACCGTGACCGCCGACGGACGTGTCATCTCGCTCGGCCGCGGCTCCGCCGGCTGCGTCGCGAACGTCGTCAGCCGGGCCGGATTCCGGCAGGTCAGGCTGCCCACCGGCATCTCCTGCAGCCGTGACCCGCGCGCCGTCGGCAACCTGGTCCTCGCCTCCGGACCGAACACCGTCATCGCCCTGCGCTAGTGACTCCGCGTAGTCGACTTCGGATCGAGGTCCTCCGGTCCGTTCCGGAGTGTGACGTACGCCGCAATTCCACGGCTGCGATTCGTTGCGAAACGCCCCTGTCGGAGCGGTCAGGTGACGAGCCGATATCGCTTTGGCCACGGACCGATCCGGGAACCCCGGATCGGTCGGCCGAGGCTCCCTACCGGTGCCAGACTCCTTAGCCATGGACCTGCGCGACCGGTGGAATCGCCTGCTGCCGCACGCGCAGCCGTTGGGCGACGACCTGCTGGCTCGTTACGCAGAGCAACATCGCCATTATCACGACCAGCAGCACCTGACCGAGGTCCTGCAGACCGTCGACGAGCTGGCCGAGTACGCCGACGACCCGGACACGGTCCGGCTGGCAGCCTGGTTCCACGACGCGATCTACGACCCGCAGGCAGACCCCGGCGAGAACGAGGAAGTCTCGGCCCAGCTGGCCGAGCTCGAGCTGGCGGCGTACGGCGTCGAGGCCGCGCGGGTCGAGGAGATCGGGCGCCTCGTCCGGCTGACCGCGAAGCACGACTGCGCCGCGGACGACCGCAACGGCGCGGTGCTCTGCGACGCCGACCTGCGGATCCTGAGCCTGGCGGCAGCGCGGTACGACGAGTACGCCGCCGGGATCCGGCAGGAGTACGCGCACGTCGCCGACCGGGACTTCGCCCGCGGCCGGATGTCGTTCCTGCGGAGCCTGAGCCAGACGCAGTTGTACGTGACCCCGCGGGGCCACGAGGAATGGGAACGACCGGCCAGGGAGAACCTGACCCGGGAGGTCGGGTCACTGGGCCCTAGGGCGGCCCGGCCGATCGGCGGGCTGGTCCCGGTCATCTACTTCGGTGCTGCTCTCGGTGCTGTCGTCGCCTCCTCGGTCCTGCTCGGCCGTGGCCTCGGAGCGGCCGCCAAGTGGCCGGCCGACCCGTCCGACATCGGCGGCTTCCCGGTCTGGGCCCCGATCGCCGGCACCGCGGCGGCTGCCGCACTGGCCTGTGCGTGGTTCCGGCGATCCCAGCAGCGCCTCGTGACAGTCCCGGCGATCGTCTTCGCCGCGGTCGGCCTGATCGCGATCGGCGTGTGCTGGTGGCGCTGGCCGGTCGCTCAGCCCGGTGCTGCCATGTCGGAGCGCTGGCCGTACCTGCTCCTCGCTTCCGTTGCACTCGTCCTGGCCGGCGCATTACTGGCGCTAGCACGACGGCTGCGGCTCGCACCGCCGTACGCACAGGCTCCTCCGCGCTGGCTGGGGGTCGGCTCGACCGCTGTGTGTGGCGCACTGCTGGCGTGGGTCGTGGTGTCGGCTGGTGAGCCTTTCGTGCAGGCCCGGCTGGAGACCGCCAACACGGTCAGCACGACCACGACTGCGCAGCCGACGCAGCTGCCGGTGCAGCTCGACGGAACCCTGGCCTGGAGCCGTGAGGTTCCGGCGACCGGCGCCATCACCGGTACGGCGGGTGGAGTCGCGGAACTGCGATCGGACGGCGTGGTCATGTCCGACGCGGCCACGGGTCAGATCCGGTGGCGCTACGCGCGGGCCGACGTACAGGACGCCGCCTCCAGTGGCGCCAAGGGACTGGTGGTGTCCGCGGACGGGCGGACCATCGTCGCGCATCTGCCCCGCTCCGAGTACCGCGAACCCGCGGGCATCAAGCTGCCGACGTACGCCGTACTCAACGCTGTGAGCGGTGAGGTGCTGACCGAGGTCGACACCGACGGGACCGCGCTGGCGGTCGACTCGAACCAGCTGCTCGTGGCTGAAGGCAACTACGTGGTCGCACACGGCGTGAGCAGCCCGACGCACTGGCGCGCGCAGGTGCGGTGCCACGTGACGCAGGGCGAGCTGGTCGGCGACCAGGCAGTCGTCGTGGACGCCTGTGCCGGCAACAGCGCCGTCGTACGCGGTCTGGACATCAAGACCGGGGCACAGCGGTGGGAGGTCGACCTGGGCACGCGGATCGACCTGAGCGCGGAGCTGGACCCGTCGACGTGGGTCGGCGAGCTGGTCGCCGTACCTGACACCCGTGAGGTCTCCGGGCTGATCTGGACGGCCGCCGCCGGCGGCACGCTCTACCAGTGGTCCGTGGACATCGGCGAAGGCCACGTGATGTGGACAACCCCAGTGCCAGGCACACCACGGCCACGGCTCGGGTCCTCGTCCTGCGACGCACAGCTGGCCGCCACGCACGCGTCACTGGTGCTGATCACCTGCCGGACCGGAAACGAACCTGGACAGCCGCAGACGTACGACGTGTCGTCGTCGAGCCCTGCTGACGGGACACCGCAGTGGCATCACCTGCTGCAGGTGCCGCCGCGGCTGCAGCAACCGGAGTACCCGCGGAACGGGTTCGGACTGCTGCCGGACGGCCGCGTGGTCACACTGATGCCGCAGCCGAACGGCAGCTGCTCTCCCGTGATGATCGGCACCACTGGCATCCAGTCGCGACCGATCCTGCCCAGCCCGAACACGCAGTCGGTCGCCAAGTCCGAAGAAGTCACCTGCAACAAGCCGGCCGTCACGGTGGCCGCCGCTCGCCCGATCTTCTCCGACGGCACCCGGCTCTTCGCGCTCAACTAGGGAATATCTGTTGCCGCGGTAGCGGTTGACACCTAACGTGATCCGCATGTTCCGCGTGGTTTTCGAGTTCGACCTGTCAGGCAAGTGCCTGACGGGCGCTCCCACGTGGGCACTGTCATTCGATTCAGCCACTCGAAGCTGACCCTCCTCCTGCTGAGCAGGACCCGCGGAGGAGGGTGGCTCGAACCGGCCCCCTCCACGCGGTGACAGCGCTGTGAGGGCTTGCCGGAGGGTCCTGGCTTCCCACCGAATCTTCTGACATACAAAGGATTTCTCATGGCCAAGAGCCAGTTCGTGCGGACCAAGCCGCACCTCAACATCGGGACGATGGGTCACGTCGACCACGGCAAGACCACGCTGACCGCCGCGATCACCAAGGTGCTCGCGGAGCGCGACCCGAGTGTCAACCGCTTCGTCGCCTTCGACGGCATCGACCGTGCGCCGGAAGAGATGCAGCGCGGGATCACGATCAACATCTCGCACGTCGAGTACGAGACCGCGACCCGGCACTACGCGCACGTGGACATGCCCGGGCACGCCGACTACGTGAAGAACATGATCACCGGCGCCGCCCAGGTGGACGCCGCGATCCTGGTCGTCTCCGCACAGGACGGCGCCATGCCGCAGACGCGGGAGCACGTGCTGCTCGCGCGCCGGGTGGGCGTGCCGTACCTGGTGGTCGCGCTGAACAAGGCGGACATCGTCGACGACCCGGAGCTGCTCGACCTGGTCGAGCTGGAGGTCCGTGAGCTCCTCACGGAGTACGGCTTCCCCGGCGACGACGTACCGGTCGTTCGCGTGTCCGGACTGAAGGCGCTGGAAGGCGACCCGCAGTGGACCGCCGCGATCGGTGAGCTGCTGGACGCGGTCGACAACTACGTGCCGGTGCCGGACCGTGAGCTGGGCGAGCCGTTCCTGATGCCGATCGAGAACGTGCTCACCATCAGCGGCCGCGGCACGGTGGTCACGGGTGCGGTCGAGCGCGGTTCGCTGAGGCTCGGCGACGCGGTCGAGGTCGTAGGTCTCGGCCCGACGGTCACCAGCACGGCGATCGGTATGGAGACGTTCGGCAAGTCGCTGGAGTCCGCGGACGCGGGCGACAACGCGGCAGTGTTGCTGCGTGGCGTGAAGCGCGACGAGGTCCGTCGCGGCCAGGTGGTGGCGTTGCCGGGCAGCGTGCAGCCGCACCGGAAGTTCCGGGCGAACCTGCACGCGCTGTCCACGGCCGAGGGCGGTCGGCACACGCCGTTCGCCGCGGACTACCGGCCGCAGTTCTACTTCCGGACCACGGACGTGTCCGGCGGGATCGACCTGGGTGAGATCGCCCTGGTGATGCCCGGCGACACGATCGAGCTCGGAGTGGAGCTGGAGAAGCCGATCGCCATGAACGTCGGCCTCGGCTTCGCCGTCCGCGAAGGCGGCCACACGGTCGCCGCCGGCACAGTGACCGAACTGCTCGACTGAAGAACGGCCCTCGACCTCAACCGGTCGGGGGCCGTTTTCTGTGCCGCAGCCCCGCGGCGATCAACCGCTGCACCAGCTCGCGGCTGGTGACGGGTACGGCGCCGGCGGCGATCAGGTCGTCGTAGCGGTCACTGGGTACGTCGTAGTGGTCCCGGTCGAAGCCGCGGGCCGGAATGCCGGCTGCCTTCGCGAAGGTGTGGAGCTCCTCGTAGGACTCGTCACTGACCAGGTGCGACCAGACACGGTTCCAGGCCGGCCAGGCGGGCGGATCGATCAGGATCATTCGCGCGCGTCCTGGGCGTCGAGCAGGTTGCGCCAGGAGCGGACGAAACGGGAGTTCACGTACGCCTTCGTCCACGAGCCGTCCTGGCGGACCGACGTACCGACATGGAAACGCCGTACGCCGCTCTGGTACAGCCAGGGCACGTGTTCGGGCTGAAGACCGCCACCTGCCATCATCACGCCGGCTACCGCAGGGTCCTCCTTGGCCAGTTTGCACAGGTCGTCCAGACCGTGGCTGACACCAATAGACGAGCCAGCAGTCAGTACGCAGTCCAGACCGGGCAGGGTGCGCAGGGCACGCCAGGCAGCTTGCTGGTCGAGTACTGCGTCCACAGCGCGGTGGAACGTCCACGGCGTACCAGCGAACGTGCTGACCAGCGCAGACACCGACTCGGCGTCCACCTGGTTGTCCGGGGTCAGGAACCCGAGCACGAAGCCGTCCGCGCCTGCGGACAGGAACGACTGTGCTGTCGCGGTCAGCCGGTTCAGGTCGGCGCCGTTCGCGGTGAACGAGTTCTCCAGCCGCAGCATCACCCGCAACGGCAGGTCGGTGACCCGCCGGATCGCACTGACGGTCGACACCGACGGGCACAACCCGTCCGCCTCCATCGAGGCGCACAGCTCCAGCCGGTCCGCCCCACCCTCCTGTGCCGCCTCCGCATCCGCCGGATGCAGCGCGATGATCTCCAGCAACGAACCCATGCGGACATCCTCTCGCATATTCGTGTTGACCTGTCCGCAGACCTTCTGTATCGTTTTTCTAGAACGATTTAGAAGAACGATACAGACGAGGTGATCCAGATGGCGGGCGTGACGCTGAAGACCGTGGCGAAGGCCGTGGGCGTGTCGCCGTCGACCGTCTCGAACGCCTACAACAAGCCCGACCAGCTCTCCACAGCGCTGCGCGAGCGGATCCTGGCCACCGCCCAGGAGCTCGGGTACGCCGGACCTGACGCTTCGGCGCGCGCCCTGCGCAGCGGGAAGGCCGGTGCGGTCGGGGTGCTGTTCACGGACAAACTGGCCTACGCCTTCTCGGACCCGTACGCGGTCGGCTTCCTGGCCGGGCTCGCGGAGGTCGCCGAGGAGTTCGCGACCAGCCTGCTGCTGATGCCGCTCAGTTCCACGGACATCGTCGGCGGCAGCACTGCCGTCCAGCAGGCCGCGATCGACGCGGCGGCGATCTTCTGCGTGCCGGGCGGTCATCCGGCGCTCGACATCCTCGCCAACCGCGGCATCCCCGCGGTGTCGACCGATCGGGGCGACCACCCGGACCTGTCCTGGGTCGCGATCGACGAGGTCGAGGCGGCCGCGCAACTGGGCGAGCACCTGGCCCGGCTCGGTCACCGCGACGTCGTCGTACTGGTCGACAACGCGCAGGCAGCCGGCGGCCGGCCGGTGGAGCTGACGCTCGACGAGGTCGGGTACACCGACTGCGAGCTGCGGATCCAGGGCCTGCAGAAGGCGATGCCGGACGCGCAACTGCGGATCGTCTCCGGCGGCCACAACGCGATCGCTTCCGGACTGCGGGGCGCGGAGTTCGCGCTCGACTCGCAGCACCGCCCGACGGCGATCGTCGGACTGAGCGACATCCTGGCGCTCGGTGCACTGGAGGCGATGAAGGTCCGGGGACTGACCCCGGGTCGCGATCTGAGCCTGGCCGGATTCGACGACATCCCCGCCGCGTCGGCGGCCGGGCTGACGACGGTCCGGCAGCCGATCAAGGACAAGGGGCGCGCGGTCGGCCGCATCCTGCTCGACCCGGCCAGCACCGAACGCCAGCTACTGATGCCGACGCAGCTGATCGTCCGCTCCAGCAGCGGACCGGCACCCAAGCGCTGACAACTCCACACACCTCCCTGGGACCACTCGGTTCCCGGGTCGATCAATCACGCTCTCAGGAGGGAGCAGAATCATGACGCACTTCATTGCCGGCAACACCGCCGTCGAGAACGCCCTCAACCTCGCCCAGTCGGCCCTCCCGAACGCTCCCCAGCAGCCGCACGACGAGCCCGCACCGCGGCGCTCGTTCGCGGTCCGTGTCCGGATCGGCGCCGTACTGCGCACCGTCGCCGAACGCGAGGTCCGCCTCGCCAACCGCATCGACCCCACCTGCTCCGTCAGCTGACCCAACTTTGAGAAGCCACCGTCCATTTCCGCCGCCGAAATCTGGTTGGTGGCTTCTCAAAGTTCATCGCTGTGGAGGTGGAGACGTCTCGGCCGCGTGGATTTGTCGGTGGCGTCTGGCACTCTGAAGGGCGATGAACGAGCCAGGGGTGTTGCTGAGTGCGCGGGCGATGGTGCTTCATGATCTCGCCGCGCGCGGCTTCGACGACGCGGTGATGGTGTCCTTGCTGGAAGACGCCGTCGCCGGTCGCCAGTGGTGGCTGGACCAGTGGCCGGACGGTGCCGAACACATCGCCGGCCTGGTCGCGCAGGACGTCCAGGACCGCCTGGTCGACTCCGGGGTCCGCTGGCCGCGCTGCACCGCCTGCGACGACCTGCACGACCACGAGCTCCGCATCGAGCCCGAGCTCGGCCCTGACCCGCAGTGGGTCTGCGAACGCGCCGGCATCTCCGTCGCACCCCTGGGGCGCCTCACCTGACCCCTCCGGGTAATACCTGATTGCTCTACATGTAGCCAGACTACTATTGTCTGTCTACATGATGGTCCTGAACGCGCTCCGGGCGACGGCCGGAGTCCATGCGCTGGCGATCTGCGTGCAGCCCGTCGTCGCGGGGGTCTACCTGAACGGCTCCCCCGCCGGCCTGCGGCTGCACGAACCGATCGGGCTGGCCCTGGCCTTCCTCGGACTGGCGCAGTTGCTGCTGGCAACGATCTGGTGGCGGACCGGCGGACGTTGGACCGCGCCCGCGGCGAGTCTGCTGATCCTCGCGGGCGAGGTCGTCCAGATCGCCATGGGTTACAGCCGCCAGTTGGCGATCCACGTCCCGCTGGGCATCGCGCTGGTCGGGGCCACCGTCGCGTTCGCGTTCTGGGTCAGCAAGCGACAGGTGGTCGCCGCATGATCACCCTCGAGCCGCAGCCGGCGGCCAAGGTACGTCGGCCGCGCGCCAGCCTGCAGGTCCTGCGAATCACCCTGGTTCTGCACGCCGCGTTCGTGATCGCACAGCCGATCGCGGCCGGCTACTTCCTGTCCGGCAACGTCGACGCGATGACCAACGTGCACAGCACGCTCGGCGGCACCATCTGGATGATCGCGCTCCTCCAGACCGTTGCGGCCGTCTGCTACACGCTCGTCGGCCGCGGCCGGATCTGGCCGATGCTGGTGTCCCCGCTCCTGGTCGTCGCGGAGTTCGTCCAACTCACCTTCGGCTACCTGCAGAACTTCGCCGTACACGTCCCGCTCGGGACCGCGATCGTCGGCGCCGTCTGCTGGATGACGGTCTGGTCCTTCCGCCGCACCGCACGCCTGAACCGCCGGGAGGCGAAACGATGAAGATGTCCCGCCGCGGGTTCATAGGTGTCGCCGGCGCCGCCCTGACCCTGAGTAGCTGCGGCCAGGAAGCCAAGCCATCACAGGCCGGAGAACTCCTGCGCAGCAAGGCGAAACTGCCCACACCCTTCCAGGCCCCGCTGCCGATCCCACCGGTCAAGAGGCCGACCCGCTCCGACGCGAAGGCCGACTACTACCAAGTCGTCCAGCGCAAGGCGAGCATGGAGATCCTCCCCGGCCTCAAGACCGAGATCATGGGGTACGACGGCCTACTGCCCGGCCCCACCTTCGACGTACGCAGTGGACGCACCACCGTGGTCGACCAGGTCAACGAGCTCGACGTGTCGACCGTGGTCCACCTGCACGGCGGCCACACGCCCGCACCGAGTGACGGCTGGCCGCTCGACCTCATCATGCCCGCGAACGGACAGCACGCCGGCCACCACATGTCCGGCGGCGACATGACCATGGGCAAGCGCACCTACACGTACCCGAACACGCAGCGCGCCGCGACCCTCTGGTACCACGACCACACGATGGACTACACCGCACCACAGGTCTACCGCGGACTGTTCGGCCTGCACATCATCCGGGACGACGAGGAGGAGAACCTCCCGCTACCGACGGGCGATCGGGAGATCCCGCTGGTGATCGCGGACCGAGCGTTCGACGCGGACGGGTCGTTCTTGTACCCGGCCGCGAAGGACGGTCCCGGCGTCGAGTCGGCGTACATGGAAGGCGTCGTCGCCGACGTCACGCTGGTCAACGGCGCGCCGTGGCCGGTGCACGAGGTGGATGCGGTCCGGTACCGCTTCCGCATCCTCAACGCCAGCAACGCCCGCCGGTACGAACTCGCTTTCGACAAAGGGCCCGCGAGGTTCGTGCAGATCGGCAGCGACGGCGGCCTGCTCGACAAACCGGTCGAGCACAAGACGTTGGTGATCGCGCCGGCCGAGCGGTTCGACGTGGTCGTGGACTTCTCGCAGTACCAGCCGGGCGACGAGGTCACCGTCGTCAACAAGCTCGACAGCAACTCCGGCGTACTGCGCTTCAAGATCGCCCGCAAGGCCGCCGACGACACCAGCATCCCGGCAACGCTCTCGTCGTACGCCGTGACTCCCCGGCCGGCCGGCATCGTACGGCGCTCGTGGCGGTTCCGTCGCGGTGACGCCGGGGGCCACCGGGGCTGGACGATCAACGGGAAAGCGTTCGACCCCGCGGTGATGCAGGCGCAGGTGAAGCTGGACCAGTACGAGATCTGGTCGTTCGTCACCGACGTACACCATCCGGTGCACGTCCATCTCGCGCCGTTCCAGGTCCTCACCCGGGGCGGGAGCACCAAGCTGTCGGCGTACGACCACGGCTGGAAGGACACCGTCGACATCCGTCCCGCCGAGGTGGTCGAGGTCCTGGTGAAGTTCACCGCCCACAAGGGCAAGTACCTGATCCACTGCCACAACCTCGAACACGAGGACATGGCCATGATGGCCGCCTTCGAAACGATCTAGGTACGACGGAGCAGCCGCACCGCGAGCGCCACCGTCCACGCCCAGCCGATCATCACGGTCAGACGCTGGAACAGGCCACCGACCTCGACCAGACCACTCACCTGATTGAACGCCGCGCCGGCCAAGGCGAAACAAGTCACGTACGCCGTTGCGCTGAGCAACGAATACCAGAACCAGGCGCGCCCGTGACCACGGGACAGGACGACCTGCGCCGCGGCGAGGCAGACGAAGCCGGGCAGCGAGAAGCCGTCGTGCAACGCTCCCAGGGTGGTGTAGTCCACGGCCGGCGGCGTACCGATCGGGAAGCCGCTCACCGGGTCGGTCCGGAACAGCCCGGCACCGAGCAGCCCGACTCCCCAGGCGCCGATCAGTACGGCGCCGACCCGGAAGCCGGACCGCCCGACACCGACGGCGAAAGCAACCGTCAGCACTCCCACGACGAGGAAGTTGACGACCTGGATCCAGCCGGCCGGTCCGAGCTCGAGTGAGCTGACCGGGTGGCGGAGTGCGTCGTACCCCGATCCCTTGAAGGCGCCTTCGAGCAGGAAGACAACGACGAAGAGCGGACCGGCGACAAGTCCGCAGCGGAGCAGGGTGCGGTTCATCAGCGGGTGCCGGCGGCGAGGGCTTCGGTGGCCTTGGCGTGTAGGGCCGTGCGGTCGACGCCGGCTGCTTGGATGGTGCGGGCCACGCGGCCGCGGTCGGCTTCGAGGAGGCCCACCAGGATGCGCATGGAGCCGAAACGGGCCATCTTCGGTGGGGCGTCCATCGCGCGGCGGAGCATCAGCTTGGTCGACTCGCCGATCTGCGGGTCGCGGGCCCGGTCCGGCGTTGCCTCTGGCAACAGTCCCGTCCGGACCGCGATGCCGGCGACGGCCAGGCTCTGCTCCCACTCGCGGCTCAGCGCGGCCCGGATCGTGTCCTCGGTCAGTCCGGCATCGGCCAGCAACCGCGCGGCCGGCGAGTCCTCGAGGGCGGCGAGGGCGAGCAGCACGTGCTCGGCCTCGATCGTCCGGGAACCGTCCTGGCGAGCCTCGGCGCGCGCCGCGCGCACCAGGATCGCGCGCACGTCCTTGTGGTCCGACATCAGCGCCTCCTCAGGGCAACACCGGCGGCGACCAGCCGCCGGGCGTGTTTCTTGTGCACCGCCTGCCGAGTGACCCCCAGCACCTCGGCCACCTCGGACCAGCTCCAGCCGGCCCGCATCGCCTGCTCCACCTGGCTGTCCTCCAGCCGGTCGGCCAGCCGACGCAGCGCCACCACCGCGGCGAGTCCGGCCGCGGGGTCCTCGGGATCCACCAACTCCGTCATTCAAGCAACCTAGGTTGACAACCTGGCGTTGTCAACCTCGGTTGCTTAATCGCGGGGTTGACGAGCCCGGCCGACTTTGCCTATATTCAACACATCGGTTGATCAAGGGAATGGTTGATAAAGATGATGGTTGATGCTGATCAGCTTGATCGGGCGTTCGCGGCACTGGCCGACCCGGTCCGGCGAGCGATGATCGCGCGGCTGTCGCGCGGCCCGGCCACCGTGAACGAACTGGCCGAACCGTTCCCGATCACCAAGCAGGCGGTGTCGCGGCACATCCAGGTGCTCGAGGCCGCCGGGCTGATCACCCGGACCCGGGACGGCCAGCGCCGCCCGTGTCACCTGGTGCCGACCGCCCTCGAAGCACTGACGAGCTGGATCGACGAGTACCGGCTCGAAACCGAACGCCGCTTCCGCCGGATGGAAGCACTATTGAAGGAGAAGGAATCATGAGCGGGACAACCATCAACACCCCTGCCGGCACCCCCTTCGTCGAGGTGACGCGCGAGTTCGCGGCGACGCCGGCGCAGCTGTTCAGGGTCATGACCGACCGCGAGCTGGTGAGCGAGTGGCTCGGCCCGCGCGACCTCGACGCGACGATCGAGGAGTACGACGTACGGACCGGTGGGAAGTACCGGTACATCCACCGCGACGACTCCGGTGAGTACGCGTTCCGCGGCGTCTTCCACGCCGTCGAGCAGGACAAGCTGATCATCCAGACCTTCGAGTGGGAAGGCGCGCCGGCCGAGGTCTGCATCGAGAAGATGACCCTCGAGCCGACCGAGAACGGCGTACGGCTGCACCAGCAGTCGGTGTTCCCGTCCGTCGAGGCCCGCGACCAGTCGATCGAGTACGGCATGGAGAGCGGCATCAACGACTCGATGGACCGCCTGGCCGAACTGCTCGCCAAGGAGAGCTGATCATGAGCCAGGTCGTCGTCGACATCTCGGTGTCGCTGGACGGCTACGTCACCGGGCCCGACGCCGGCATCGGCAACGGCCTCGGTGACGGCGGCGAGGCCCTGCACGACTGGGTCTTCCACGGCACCGACGCGGACCGCGCCGTCCTGGACGCCGCCTTCGCCTCGAGCGGAGCGGTCGTCCAAGGCCGGAACCTGTTCGACGTGATCGACGCCCCGGGCGGGTGGAGCGACGAGATGGGGTACGGCGCGAAGCCGACCGGCGAGGTCAATCCACCGGTCTTCGTCGTCACCCACACGCCGCCTGCGCAGACCCGCTTGGGCGATCGATTCCGCTTCGTGGGCAGCCCGGCCGAGGCGATCGCACAGGCCACAGAGGTTGCCGACGGCAAGGACGTCTATGTGATGGGCGGCGGGCAGATCTGCCACGCGATGCTCTCCGAAGGGCTGGCCGACGTACTGCGGTTGCACCTGGCTCCCGTCGTACTCGGAGGCGGGACCCGGTTGTTCTCCGCCGAAGCAGCGCCGGCGTACGCGCTCGAACTGATCGAGGCCGTGTCGACACCGGCCGCGCAGCACCTCACCTATCGAGTAGTGAAGGAGCAGTAGTCATGGGAAACGTCATCGCGTCGGCCGTCGTTTCGCTGGACGGGTTCGTGGCCACCACCGAGGACGAGGTCGGGCCGCTGTTCGACTGGTACAACAACGGTCCGGTCGAGATCTACGGGACCGATCCGGGCCGCCCGTTCCATGTCAGCCAGGCGAGTGCTGACTACATGAACACGTCCTGGGGCAACGTCGGCGTCGTGCTGTGCGGCCGGCGTCTGTTCGACATCACCAACGGCTGGGAAGGTATTCCGCCGTTCGGCGAGCACGTCGTTGTCGTCACGCACCAGCCGCCGACCGACTGGCCGTTCCCGGACGCGCCGTACGCCTTCGCGAGCGGGATCGAGGAGGCCGTTGCCAAGGCCCAGGAGTTGGCCGGCGACCGCGACATCTCGCTGGCCGCGGGCAACCTGACCGGGCAGGCCTTGCGGGCCGGTCTGGTCGACGAGCTCTCGTACAACCTCGTCCCGGTCATCTTCGGAACCGGCAAGCGCTTCTTCGGCGACTACGCCGACGAACAACTCCTGCTGGACGACCCGAAGGTGGTCGAGGGCGACCGTGTCACCCACCTGCACTACCGCGTCAGGAAGGGATGATCCGCGATCACCGTTTTGGAGCCTGGGGTGATCTCGGTGAAGCCGGCGTCCTGGACTACGGGGAGGTCGGTGGTCAGGAGGTGGTTCCAGTGGGGCGGGTTCGCGGTGCGGACCGCCAGGGCGAAGTCGGCTGCTGCCCATTCTTTGCGGGCTTCGGGTGAGAGGGCCCACCAGGCCAGTTGGGCGGCATGCCCACACTGCGCCATCGCCTTGCCACTGGACATTTCCAGGGCTGGGTTGACCCACAGGACCGGTACGCCGGGTTCGAGCGGCGGGAGGTCGGCGGTGTCCTCGAAGTCGGTGCCTGTCACCTGGAGCTTGAACAACTCGGGCGGTACGTCGTCCACCCCGGTAGGCGGAAACACCCGAACCTCCGCCGTACCTCCGTGCATCGTGATGCCCGGCAACGCCTCTGCGCGGCGCCACTCGGCGCCGCGGGCTCGCTTGGTGATCTTGCGGATCCGGTTGTCCTGCCAGGCCGCCATGGCCGGCGCCCACTCGCCCTCGCCGTGCGAGCGCTCGTCGGCCAGGATCGCGAGCACCGCCCGCGCCGCCGTCTCCAGCGCGTCGGTCTGCGTCGGTCGCGCGTTCTTCTCGACCCGCACCACAAGCGTCAACACCTGTTCCACGCCGCGAGTCTGCCAGGACCCCCGATGCACTACGGTGACCGACCTCGGTTAAACGAACGTTCGACAGTGAGGCCACGGCAAGACGATGACGCGGAAGATCACGAGAGTTCCCCAACTGTCCCCGGAGTGCGGAGTCAACCTGGCGATCCTGGCCATGGCGGCCGATCTGCCCGGCGACCGCAACTCGGCGGAGATGATGGCGGAGTGCGCCGAGGACCTGGCCACCCACGGTCAGACCGCTGACGCACTGGAATGGTTCTCGCGCATCGTCGAGGGCGGCGAGCCGGAGCTCGGGCCGCATGCGGCACTCCGGATCGCCGGACTGCTCGTCGACTACGACCTCGAGACTGCGCAGGCCGCACTGCGGTACGCCGCCGACAACGGGACCGGCGACGTTGCCGAGTTCGCCGCCGACAACCTGCGGATCCTGACCGAGCACGAGGTGCCGCCGCGCACGGAGCCGGCCACCGTCGAAGAGGTCGTCGGCCGCACCGCCATGGCGCGGGGCGTGATACTGAACGTCGAAGGTGACCCCGCCGCAGCGTCCGAGGCTCTTGAGCAGGCCACCGAATGCCCGGTCCCCGACATCGCCGCGTCCGCGGCGTTCGAGCTGGGCAATCTGCTCGAGGACGACGGCGACCTGACGGGAGCGCAGGCCGCCTATCGGCAGGCGGCCGAGCTTCGCCGGCCGCGCGTGAGCGGTCAGGCCGCCATCAACCTGGGGCTGGTACTGAGCAAGCAGATGGATGTCCGCGGCGCCCACGCCGCGTACGGCCTCGCGGTCGAGGTCGGCGATCCCGATGACGTTGCCAAGGGCAATGATCTGCTGGAGCAGCTCGCCGCGCTGGGTGATCTGGACGAGGTGCACGCACGTGCCCAGCAGCTGGATCTGACCGACCCCGACCTGGTCGGCGGGAGTGCGGTCGCGGCCGGCGAGAAGTTCCTCGGCGACGGCGACCTGCAGTCCGCACTCCGGGCCTTCGAGAAGGCCATGGACACCGGCCACCCGATCCACGCGCCCGAGGGCGCCGCCTGGGTCGCCGCGGCGTTCTACCAGGTGGAAGGAATGCGTGGCGCCGAGGCCGCGATCGGGCGGCTCTCCGAGATCGGCCGGGCGGACCTGACGCCGCGGGGCTGGTTCATGTTCGGTTGCCGGCTGGTGAACGGCGGCAACGTCAAGGACGGCGAGAACGCGTGGAAGCGGCCGGTCGGTGATGCTCGCGCGGCCGCGGAGTGCGGGCGGCACGTCGTACGCGGGAAGCTGGCCAAAGCAGAGACGGCGTTCGAGGAGGTACTCACGGCGGCCCCGGACCTGGCCGGTCACCTCGGCGGTCTGACGCTGGAGGTCGGCGACCTGTACACGGGTCACCGCGCCCAGGCGACGTACGAGCTCGCTCTCAGGTTCGGTGAGCGTGCCGAGCTGCCCTGGCTGATCGAACAGGCGCGCGCGAGTCTGGCTCGTTGAGACGTACGTACGAGTTGTAGGTTGGCCTCATGCAGCAGTACCTGGATCTTCTTCGGCATGTGCTGGACAACGGGGCGGAGAAGGGCGACCGGACCGGGACGGGCACGTTGAGCGTGTTCGGGTACCAGTCGCGGTACGACCTGCGGGACGGGTTCCCGGCGGTGACGACGAAGAAGCTGCACCTGCGGTCGGTGATCGGCGAGCTGATCTGGTTCCTCAGCGGCTCGACGAACGTCAAGTGGCTGCACGAGAACAACATCTCGATCTGGGACGAGTGGGCCGACGCCGACGGTGACCTGGGTCCGGTGTACGGGTACCAGTGGCGGTCCTGGCCGACGCCCGACGGGCGGCACGTGGACCAGATCGCCAACCTGATCGCGTCGATCAAGAAGAACCCGGACTCCCGCCGGCACATCGTGAACGCGTGGAACGTGGCCGACGTGGACGACATGGCGTTGCCGCCGTGTCACACGATGTTCCAGTTCTACGTCGCGGACGGCCGGCTGTCCTGCCAGCTCTACCAGCGGTCGGCCGACATCTTCCTGGGCGTGCCGTTCAACATCGCGTCGTACGCGCTGCTCACCCACATGGTCGCGCAGCAGACCGGGCTCGAGGTCGGCGACTTCGTGCACACCCTCGGTGACGCGCACCTGTACCTGAACCACCTGGACCAGGCCCGCCTGCAGCTCACCCGCGAGCCACGGCCGCTGCCGACCCTCCAACTCGCGCAGCGCGACTCGATCGACGGGTACGAGATCGCCGACGTCGAGCTGATCGGCTACGACCCGCACCCCGGTATCAAGGCCCCCATCGCCGTATGAGCATCATCCTGATCGCCGCGGTCGGACGGAACGGTGTGATCGGGCGGGACAACGACCTGCCCTGGCGGATCCGCGAGGACCTGCAGCGGTTCAAGCAACTCACCCTCGGCCACACCCTCGTGATGGGCCGCAAGACCTACGACTCGATCGGCCGCCCGCTCCCGGGCCGCCGTACCGTCGTCGTCACCCGGCAACCCGATTGGTCCGCGGACGGCGTCGACGTCACGCACTCCCTCGAAGAGGCGTTGAAGTACGACGGCACGCTGTACGTCGCCGGCGGCGGCGAGATCTACCGCCAGGCCCTCCCGTACGCCGACGCCCTCGAACTCACCGAGGTCGACCAGTCCCCCGATGGCGACGTCACCTTCCCGGAACTCGACCCGGCGACCTGGATCGAGACCGCCCGCGACCCCCACGACGGCTTCTCCTTCGTTAGCTATCGCCGCAGCTAACAACGAGTAGGCAACAGCGCCACCAGGAAGACCTGGAACCGCGTAGATTGTGTGCGCGTCACGGAGGTATCCAGGCGCGCATCTCGGAGGGGAACACGATGACTGAAGCCGACAACACCGCTGCTCAGCCCGCTGCCGCGCAGCAGGCTGCGGCACCGCTGCAGCCGCCGACGGCCACCGCGCCGGGACTGATACTGACCGCACCGCCACCGTCACAGCCGGTGGCCGAGACCGCCGCGCCGAGTATGGCTCCGGCCGTCGACCCGGCCGCGTTGCCGGGGCTCGACACCAAGGTGGACACCTTCCTGACCGCGCTGATGGCGGCCGAGCCGCGCTCGCCGGAGTTCGCGTCGAAGGCCACGGACGTGCGCAGCATGGGCGACCTCGACATCCGCGCCGCGGCCGAGAGCTCGAACCGGCTGCTCCAGTCGCCGGTGCGGGCGCTGCAGGAAGGCGGCCTGTCGGAGGGTTCGACCGTCGGCAAGACGCTGCTGGAGCTGCGCCGTACGGTCGAGGACCTGGACCCGAAGGAAGCCACCGGGGTGAAGAAGCTCCTCGGGATGATCCCGTTCGGAGACAAGATCGAGGACTACTTCCGCAAGTACCAGACCGCGCAGAGCCACCTCGAGGGCATCCTGCACGCCCTGCGCAACGGCCAGGACGAGCTCGGCAAGGACAACGCCGCGCTGAACCTGGAGAAGCAGCAGCTCTGGGACGCGATGACGCGGCTGAACCAGTACGTGTACGTCGCCGAGCGTCTCGACGCGCGACTGTCCGCGGCGATCGCGGAGCTGCAGACGACCAACCCGGACAAGGCGAAGGCGTTCCGCGAGGACGTGCTGTTCTACGTCCGGCAGAAGCACCAGGACCTGCTCACCCAGCTGGCCGTGTCGATCCAGAACTACCTGGCCATCGACATCGTGATCAAGAACAACATCGAGCTGATCAAGGGCGTCGACCGGGCGTCCACGACCACGGTCTCGGCGCTGCGTACGGCGGTCATCGTCGCGCAGGCGCTCGGTAACCAGAAGCTCGTACTGGACCAGATCACCGCACTGAACACGACCACCAGCGGGATGATCGAGCGCACCTCGGAGATGCTGCGCGACAACTCGGTGGCGATCCAGCAGCAGGCCGCGTCCGCGACGATCGGGCTGCCGCAGCTGCAGGCCGCGTTCGCGAACATCTACGCCACCATGGACGCGATCGACACGTTCAAGGGCGAGGCGCTGGACAACATGGCCGCGACGATCGGCACGCTGGAGAACGAGGTGACCAAGTCCCGCGGGTACCTGGACCGGGTCTCCCAGCAGAACCAGCAGGTCGTCCACGGCAGCCTCGACCTCAACCTCGATCGCTGACCCACACCACCACCTGGAGACGGGGGACTGCATGGCGCTCGGTGACTTCTTTGCGCGGCTGACCGGTCGCAAGGAGGAGCCCGAGCCTGCCCCGGTGCCCCGGCCGCCGACGAACGACGACCTGCTGGCGGCGCTGATCCGGGTCGAGCAGCTGGTCGCGGGCGGCGCCGTACCGGCCGTCGTCGCGTCGCGGGTCGCCCGGGTGGTTCGCGTCGTACGGGAGACCATTCCGCGGCTCGGGAACCTCGGCGGCAGCGTGCAGGCGTACTCCGTGATGGCGACGGCGACCGACTACCTGCCGGAGGCGATCGGCGGGTACCTGCGGCTGCCGCGGCAGTGGGCCGACACGCGTCCGGTGGACCGCGGCAAGACGTCGCTGATGATCCTGATCGACCAGTTGGACCTCTTGGCCGCGACGATGGACAAGGTCTTCGACGCGGTGAACCGCGCCGACGCGGCGGCACTGATCGCCCACGGCAGGTTCCTGCAGGAGAAGTTCGGCACCGGTTCCACCGGCGGAGGCTTGGCACTCGGCCCGACCGGGTCGACCCCGCCGCCCGACATGGGACCGGCGGGACCACTGGCACCACCACCTGGACGAGGAGGGTCATGAGCGGCGCGGGGGGAAAGTCTCTGCAGCAGGCGTTGTCCGAGCTGCTCGTGGTCGCCGGCCGCGCCGGTGTCGCGGACGATCGAGCCCGGTCGGAGGCGTTGGCGCTGGCGGCAGCACTGGCCGAGTCGGCATCCGGTGCGCCCGCCGACTGGGGCAAGGTGTTCGAGGGCGCGACGACGCAGGACTTCTTCGACGCCGCCGTCCGTGGACGTCGCTGGCGCGGCGCTCCGACGGCTGTCCTGACCGAGCTGATCGCGAGTGGGTCGGCGGAGAAGGCGGCGTACGCCGAAGCCCTGGCGGAGGTCGCGTCCGCGGCCTGCACGTTGGGTGAGCCCACGATGCGCGTCGTCGGCAACGCGTCGGTGGCAGCTGCGGCGCAGCTACAAGCTGCTGGTGCCCGTCCGCTGCAAGTTGCGTCGACCCCGCAACCGAAGACCCAGGAAGCACCGCAAGCAGAAGAAGCAGTAGAGGAAGAGCCGACCAAGACGGTTGAGGAGCTGCTGGCTGAGCTGGACGAGCTGACCGGGCTGGCTCGGGTCAAGCGCGAGGTGCACCGGCAGGTCGCCGTACTGCGGGTCGAGAAACTTCGGACCGAGGCGGGCCTGAAGAGCCCGACGATCACGCGACACCTGGTGTTCGTGGGGAATCCGGGCACCGGGAAGACGACCGTCGCGCGGCTGGTGAGCGGGATCTACAAGGCGCTCGGCCTGCTGTCGAAGGGGCAACTCGTCGAGGTCGACCGGTCCGAGCTCGTCGCCGGGTACCTCGGGCAGACCGCGACGAAGACCGCCGAGGTGGTCGCCTCCGCCGCCGGCGGCGTGCTGTTCATCGACGAGGCGTACAGCCTGACCGCGGGCGACCTGGGCGCCGACCAGTACGGACGGGAAGCCGTCGACACGCTGGTCAAGGAGATGGAGGACCGGCGCGACGACCTGGTCGTGATCGTTGCCGGGTACCCCGAGCCGATGGAAGTGTTCATCGCCGCGAACCCCGGGCTGGCCAGCCGGTTCCGGACCACGATCGAGTTCGAGAACTACAGCGACGACGAGCTCACCGACATTCTCACCGGGCTCGCCGAGGCCGCGGACTACGAGCTGGTGCCGGAGGCTGTGGACAAGTTCCACGAGGTGCTCGCGACGACCGCGCGGGACAGTTCCTTCGGCAACGGGCGGTTCGCGCGCAACGTGCTGGAGGCCGCGATCGGCCGGCAGGCCTGGCGGCTCCGCGACGTACCGGCACCCACGACGCCCCAACTGCGTCAGATCCTCGCCGAGGACCTGAGCGAGCAGGCTGACGAGCAAGGAGAAGAGGCGTGACCCAGACGCAGAGTGCGCCGCCCGCGACCGTGCCGACGGCCCCGCCGCCGGGCACGACGCTGCCGGCGCCGAACGCCAGGACCGCCGGTCCACGCGGCGCCGTCGCGGAGTGGTTCGAGGGCACGCCGGGCCGGATGCGCGCGTTCCTGATCCTGGCCGCCGCGATGAGCGTGGTGTTCGGCCTCGCCGCAGCGCAGGGCTTCAGCCAGTCCGACGGCGCCCTCGACCGGGCGCAGGCGAACACCGCGCAACTTGTCCGCATCCAGGCGATCCACACCAACCTGGTCAGCGCGAACGCCGATGCCACCAACGCGTTCCTGGTCGGCGGTCTCGAACCGCCGGACCAGCGTGCGCACTTCGTCAACTCGCTAGCCGCTGCCGCCGAGCTGATCGCCGAGGCCGCGACCGCGCAGCCCGCGGACCGCGACGTGCTCGGCGCGCTGAACAAGACGCTGATCACGTACGGCGGCCTGATCGAGCAGGCCCGGGCCAACAACCGCCAGGGCCTCCCGATCGGTTCGCAGTACCTGAAGGACGCGAACTCGGTGCTGCAGGACGACTCGCTGCCGCTGGTGAAGGCGCTGGTCGAGGCGAACGAGAAGCGCGTCGACACCGAGTTCGACGGGATCAGCAGGGGCACCATCTGGGTCCTCGTCGGCGGTCTGCTGAGCCTGGTGGTCTTCGCGATCACACTCCGCTGGCTGGCCCGCCGTACGCACCGCTACCTCAACGCCCCGATCGCCGCCGGCGCCGCCCTCGTCCTGCTGACCACTGTCATCGGCGGGGTTTCACTCGCCGGCGCGTCGAACTCGGCGAAGGACACGCGGAGTTCCGAGTACGACCGGACCTTGGCGCTGTCCCGCGCCCGAATCGCGGCGTACGACGCCCGCTCGAACGAGAGCCTGACACTGATCGCCCGCGGCTCCGGAGACGCCTTCGACAAGGCGTACACCGCAGCGGCCGCCCAGGTGGACGAGCAACTGGGGAAGGCCTCCGGTACCACCGGAGGGCTGCAGCAGAGCTGGAGCGTGTACAAGGGCGTGCACAGCAAGGTCCGCGAGGCCGACACCGCCGGCAAGTGGGACGACGCGGTCAAGATGGCCGTCGGCGGCCCAGAAGCCGGTAGCAACGACTCGGCGCAGGCGTTCAAGACGTTCGACACTTCGTCGTCTGCGCAGCTGACGTCGAGCAGCGATGCGGTGTCGAGCGAGCTGAAGGATGCGCGCGACGGGCTCCCGCCGATCGGCTGGCTCGGCGTACCGATCGGCATCCTCGCCGCACTACTGGTCGCCTGGGGCATGTCGCAGCGTCTGGAGGAGTACCGATGAAGAAGCTGATCCCGATCGCCGTCGCCACCGCCCTCCTGCTGACCGCCTGCGGCAACGGCAACTACGCCGCAACGCAGATCCCCGCAGGACCTCAGGCGCCGGCGACGTCCGCCGCGCCCGCGGCAACGGAGTGCACGGCAGCCGAGAAGGCCGCAGCGCTGGAGTCCTACGAGCCCCAGGGCACGCTGCCGGCGCCGGGCGCCATGCCGGCCGGGACGACGATGGCGAAGATCCAGGCTCGCGGCCGGCTGATCGCCGGCGTCTCCGCCGACAGCCTGCACCTCGGTTCCCGGAACCCGATCAGCGGCAAGATCGAAGGCTTCGACATCGACATGGTCAAGGCCGTCGCGAAGGCGATCTTCGGCACCGACGTCGGCCACCTCGAGCTCCGGGTGATCTCCAGCCCGCAGCGCATCCCCTTGCTGGAGAACAAGAGCGTCGACATCGTCGCTCGGAACATGACGATCAACTGCGAACGCTGGAAGCGGATCGCGTTCTCGGCGGAGTACTACCGGTCCGGCCAGAAGACGCTCGTGCAGCGGGACTCGACTGCCACGAGTATCAAGGACCTGTCGGGCAAGACGATCTGTGCCCCGGCCGGCTCGACCAGCCTGGACAACCTGAAGAAGGCGAACCCGGCGATCAAGCCCATCACGGCCGACACGGACACCGGCTGCCTGGTGCTGTTCCAGCAGGGCAAGGCGGACGGCATCAGCGGTGACGACACGGTGCTGGCCGGGGATGCCGCACAGGATCCCTACGCGAAGGTGATCCTGGGCGAGCGGTTCAGCGAGGAACCGTACGGCCTCGGGATCAACAAGGAGAACGTCGACTTCGTCCAGTTCGTGAACGGAGTTCTCGCGCAGATGAAGACGCCTCCGGCCGCGGGAGGTGTGAGCCCGTGGATGGCTTCCTACAACACGTGGCTCGGCACGGACCTGGGCGAGTTGAAGGCCCCGCCGACACCCGCCTACGGCCGATGACCGTTCGTGCGCCGATTGTCTCGGCGCCTCCGCCGCCGGGGAGGATGGGGAGCAGTGTTCCTGCTACGGAGCTGCTCTCGTACCTTGGTGTGCTCGGGGAGTGGCGGGATCGGCGGAAGGCGGAGCTGGACGAGCTGGATCAGGCCGCCCTGCACTCGCCCGACGGGGACGCTCTGAGTGCTGACATCGTGCTCAGCATGACGGTCTGGAAGGCGGTCTCGGACCGGTACGAGTTGATCCTCGTCACCTGGGACTCGGGCCGGGTCGGGCAGACGGAGACCGAGCGGATCTCCACGCTGATCTGGGGCGGCCTGGACGCCGGCGGCGCGGGCGGTTCGCTCGCCGTTTCGTTGCCCGAGGCCTGCAAACTGTCGGACGCGCTGGCGTCCAGCCTGCGCGCGAAGCTCATGCTCCAGCCCGGCGACGCAGACCTCGCCGCCCGGCTGCGGCAGCTGCGTGCGCAGGTGGAGCGGATCAGCGACCTGGTCAAGCAGGAGCCGGCGAACGTCCGCAACGACGCGCTCGCGAAGCACCACGACCTCGACCGCCGGCTCGTCGACCTGACCGACCGCAACAAGCGTGGCGCCGATATCGGCGGGCTGATCGGCCCGCTGGACATGGACGCGGCGCGCACGGAGCGGGATCTGATCGTCGGCGCCGCCACCCGCAAGGAACGCGCCGCCGACGTCGCCCGGGCCCGCACCGTACGCGGCGAGCTGGAAGCTCAGGGCAAGGCTGTGCGCGCGTTGGCGGACAAGGCGGTCGCGACGGTCAGTCCGGCCCCGCGTCTCGCCGTACCGGATGTGACCGCGCTCGGGCCGGTGCCGAACACCCCGGCCGAGCTGGAGAAGTACCTGACCCGGCTGGACGCCGTACGGCGGGCGCTCGGTCAGGCGCAGGCGGCGTACGGCACCGCGCTGCAACGACGTGACGAGTTGACCCAACTGCTGGACGCCTATCAGGTGAAGGCGGCAAGTGTTGCCCCGGGCAACGAAGATCTCGCCGAGCTGTACCGGCGCGGCCGAGCGGTGATCGAGACCGAGCCGGTGGAACTGGCTCGCCTCGGCGCACTGGTAGCGGCCTACCAGGCCTACCTGGAAGGGACGAAATGACGACCAACACCGCCTGCACCCAGCCGGGCTGTACCGGCTCCATCGTGGACGGGTACTGCGACGTCTGCGGCTCCCCCGCGGCCACGTCGACGAGTGCCGGTGCCGCTGCGCCGGCTGCTGTCTCTACGACTGGTGCGTGCACGCAGCCGGGCTGCACGGGGACCTATGTCGACGGGTACTGCGACGTGTGCGGCTCCCCCGCACCGGGCGGCGGCACCGCGGCCAGCGGCGAGCCGGACGCGCTCAGCACGGTGTCGACCGTCTCCCGCGCCTCGAACCGGCTGGCCTCCACGCCACTCGGCTCGGCGCGTGCGGGACAGGCCGGCTCGAAGCTGACCCGCAAGCTCGGTACATCGTCCACCCGGCTGCGCGGCGCGCGGCTCGGTGCCGGACTGACCCACGTACCGACGATCCCGGCGATCGACGCGAGCAAGGCGATCCTGGCCAACCCGATGGTCCCGGAGGACCGCCGGAACTGCCCGAGCTGCGGCCACGCGGTCGGCCGTTCCCGCAACGATCAGCCGGGCCGGACCGAGGGGTTCTGCCCGAACTGCCGCAACCGGTTCTCGTTCTCGCCGAAGCTGCAGGACGGCGACCTGGTCGGCGGGCAGTACCTGGTCCGCGGCTGCCTGGCGCACGGTGGTTTCGGCTGGATCTACCTGGCCCAGGACCAGAACGTGTCCAACCGCTGGGTCGTCCTGAAGGGCCTGCTGAACTCCGAGGACCCGGACGCGGTCGCGGCCGCGATCGCCGAGCAGCAGTTCCTGGCCCGAGTCGAGCACCCGCTGATCGTCGAGATCTACAACTTCGTCACCCACGACGGCGCCGGCTACATCGTCATGGAGTACGTCGGCGGCACCTCGCTGAAGACGCTGCTCAAGCAGCGGATGTCCGCCAACAACGGCCAGTACGACGCGCTGCCGATCGACGTGGCGATCGCGTACCTGCTGGAGATCCTGCCGGCGTTCTCGTACCTGCACGACCTCGGCCTGGTGTACTGCGACTTCAAACCGGACAACATCATCCAGGTCGGTGACGCGGTCAAGCTGATCGACCTCGGCGGTGTCCGGCGGATCGACGACCTGGACTCGGCGATCTACGGCACGGTCGGCTTCCAGGCGCCCGAGGTCGCCGAGGTCGGACCGTCGGTCGCCTCCGACATCTACACGCTCGGCCGGACGCTGTGCGTGCTCGCGATGGAGTTCCGCGGTTACCAGAGCCGGTTCATCGACACGCTGCCGCCAGTGGCCGACGTACCGCTGTTCCAGAAGTACGACTCGGTGTTCCGCCTGCTGGCCAAGGCGTGCGCGAAGGACCCTGCGGACCGGTTCCAGTCCGCCGACGAGTTCCGCGTGCAGCTGCTCGGCGTACTGCGGGAGGTCGTGGCCGACAAGCAGGGCGTCAAGGCGGCCCAGCACTCGGCGTCGTCGCTCCTGTTCGGTACGCCGGGCGACAGGGCCGCCGGACTGGGCGAGGCGGCCCAGCCGTGGCAGCAGCTGCCGTCGCTGGCGCCGGACGACAGCGACAAGATGGCCAGCTGGCTGAAGACGGTCAGCGTGCCGGACCCGGCGAAGCGGCTGGAGCTACTGGTCGACGCGCCGGAGCAGTCGGCGCAGACGCTGCTGGAGGTCGCAGAAGCAGCGCTGGAGGTCGGGCCCGAGCGCTACGACATGGTCGACACCGCGGTGGCCGACCTGCTCAACGAGGACCCGTGGGAGTGGCGTGCGGTCTGGATGGCCGGACTGGTCGCCCTGGCCCGTGGCGACTCGAAAACGGCGCAGTCCGCGTTCAACGCCGTCTACGGCCAGGTGCCGGGTGAGCTGGCGCCGAAACTGGCGCTGGCGATCGCCTGTGAGCACAGCGGCGAGTTCGACGTTGCCGAGGGCCTCTACCTCACCTGTGCGCGCACCGATGCCAACTACATCGCACCCTCGGCATTCGGCCTGACCAACATCAGGACCTCGCGCAACGACCTGGACGGTGCGCTCAACGCGCTCGACCTGGTGCCGCGGACCAGCGGCGAGTACGTACGTGCTCGTCGCCAGCGAGCCGGTGTACTGGCAGGATCGGGGCGTGGCCTTCCCGCGCTCGCCCAGGCGATGGACAGCATCGCGACGCTGACCATCGACCCGGTCGACCGGGCCAACCTGGCCGCGAACGTGTTCCGGACCGCGCTCACCGAGGTCCAGCAGTCAGGTCCGCAGGAAGCTCTGCGGATCGACGGACGGGCAGCCACCGAGACCTCCCTGCGGGACGGGCTCGAGGCCACCTACCGGCTGCTGGCCGACCAGGCGCAGACCCGGCCGGAACGGATCGCCCTGGTCGACCAGGCCAACGAGGTTCGAGGATGGACGTTGCGATGACGAGTACGACCGACACGGTCTGCCCCAGCTGCGGCGGGACGGTGTCCGAGGCGGACCTGTTCTGCGAGGCCTGCGGCGCCGAGCTGAAGCCGGGGACCGCCCCGACCTCACCGGCACTGGACACCGACACCGAGCCGACCGTGGAGATCGGCGCGGTGGCCGGTGCGGAGCCTGCAGCCCCCGGCCCGTGCCGGTCGTGCGGCGGAACCGTCAGCGCGGACGGGTACTGCGAGACCTGTGGCACCAAGGCGGCCAAGCCGCGCGACCACTTCGAGGAGCAGCCCACAGCGTGGGTGGCCGGAGTGTGCGACCGCGGCATCCGGCACAGCCGGAACGAGGACGCGATGGCGATCGCCGCGGACGCCGAGCCGGGTAGCCGGGCGCTGCTGGTGGTGTGCGACGGCGTCAGTTCGTCACTCGACTCGGACGTCGCCTCACTCGCGGCCGCCCGGGCAGCGCGTGAGGTGCTCGAGGCCGGCCACGCGCAGGGCCTCGGCACCGAATCGTCGCGGGCGAGCGCGATCGCGGCCCGGCTCAAGGCGGCGGCCGACGCGGCGAGTGACGCCGTACTCGACAACACCAGTCCGGACAGCCCCAACCCGGCGTCCTGCACGTTCGTCGCGGCAGTCCTGGAGAACGGGCTGCTGGTGGCGGGCACTGTCGGCGACAGTCGCGCGTACTGGTTCCCGGACGCGGCCGAGCCGGTCGCACTGACCGTCGACGACTCGTGGGCGGCCGAGCTGATCGCCACCGGGGTCTCGCGCGAGGAGGCCGAGTCCGGTCCGCACGCGCACGCGATCACCCGCTGGCTCGGCAAGGACGCACCGGACCACACTCCACGGACCACAACCCTGCAGGTGAGCGGTCCGGGCTGGCTGCTGGTCTGCTCGGACGGCCTCTGGAACTACTGCTCGGAGGCGGCACCGCTGGCCGAGCTCGTACGTCAGACAGCTGCGGACAAGGGCGGCGAGCCGTTGGCCACCGCGTCCGCCCTGGTTGACTGGGCCAACGCCCAGGGCGGTCAGGACAACATCACCGTCGCGCTCGCACGGATTTAAGGAGAGGGACCCGAGATGGCCGACTTCACCGCCTCCGTTTACCAGAACGAGTTCCTGCCGGACGGCGGGACCGACGTGCACGCCATCGTCACGGTGAACTGCACCGGTGCCGGCGCCGCAGGGCAGTCCGGCAGCGGCGACGCGGGCGAGATCATCATCGTCGACACCTCCGGCTCGATGGGTCGCGACGGTGTCCAGGCGGCCGCATACGCCGCGCAGACCGCGCTCGACCAGATCCTCGACGGCGTCTGGTTCGCGGTGATCTCCGGCAACGACCGCGCGCAGCTGGCGTTCCCGCCGTCTGCGGAGCCGGTGATGGTCAAGATGGACCCGTACACCCGGCAGGCCGCCAAGGACGCCGTGTCCCGGTTCTACGCCGACGGCGGGACCGCGATGGGCACGTGGCTGCGGCTGGCGTCGCGGGTCTTCGCCACCGTTCCGTCGCTGACGCAGAAGCACGCCATCCTGCTGACCGACGGTGAGAACCAGCACGAGACGCCGCAGGCGCTGACCCAGACGATCGAGGCGGTGACCGGCCAGTTCCAGTGCGACACCCGCGGTGTCGGCGTGGCCTGGCAGGTGGACGAGGTACGCCGGATCGCGCAGGCCCTGCTCGGGACCGTCGACATCATCCCGGCGCCGGACCAGCTGGCCGCCGAGTTCTCCAAGCTGATCCAGAACGCGATGGGCCGTGGCGTCGCGCAGGCCGATCTGCGCGTCTGGGCGCCGCAGGGTGCTGAGGTGCTGTTCGTCCGGCAGGTCGCACCGACGGTCGAGGACCTGACGTCCCGGCGTACGTCGATCAACCCGTTGACGGGGTCGTACCCGACCGGCTCGTGGGGTGACGAGTCCCGCGACTACCACGTGGCGATCCGGCTGGCCGCGAAGGCGGTCGGGCAGGAGCAGCTCGCGGCACGCGTCCAGCTGGTGCTGGGCAACGACAACGTCGCGCAGGGCCTGGTGAAGGCGCTGTGGTCCGCGGACGAGGCGCTCACCACCCGGATCAACCCGGAGGTCGCGCACTACACCGGACAGACCGAGCTGGCGCAGGCGATCCAGGACGGTCTGGCCGCGAAGGCGGTCGGCGACACGGCGACGGCGACCACGAAGCTCGGTCGCGCGGTGCAGCTCGCCGCTCAGACCGGCAACGAAGAGGCGACGACGCGGCTGCGGAAGGTTGTCGAGATCGACGACCAGGATACGGGTACGGTGCGGCTGAAGCGGACGGTCGAGAAAGCCGATGAGATGGCGCTCGACACGGCCTCCACCAAGACCACCCGGGTGCGGAAATGACCGTGAACTGTCCCAGTGGACATCCGTCCACCTCCACCGACTACTGCGACGTCTGCGGCCTCCCCATCCCGGCCGGGGCACCAGCGAGCAGCGCGGACCCCGCTGCGTCGGCGGCGCCCGCCCCTGACCCCGGTTCCTCGGCGACCCCTCCCGCCGCCCCGGCTGCGCAGGCCTGTCCGAACTGTTCGGAGGCGGCCGCCCCCGACGCGTTGTTCTGCGAGAGCTGCGGTTACGACTTCACCACCGGCACCATGCCGCGACCGGCCTCGTCGCTCGACCTGTCCTCCGGCCCTGCTCCGGCAACCCCACCGGCGACCCCGTCGGCACCGGCCGCGCTGGCCGAGTGGGTCGTCGAGCGCTGGGTCGACCCGGACTGGTACGCCGTACAGCAGAGTGACGACCCGTGTCCGTCACCGGGGCTGCCGACGGTGATCCCGCTGACCGAGAAGAGCCTGCTGATCGGCCGGCCGTCCCGTAGCCGCGGCATCTCGCCGGAGATCGACTGCGGCGACGACACCGGCGTCAGCCGCCGGCAGGCCCAGCTGACCACCGACGGCCAGCGCTGGTGGGTGGAGGACCTGCAGTCCTCCAACGGCACGTACGTCGCCTCCGCCGCCGGACCGCTCCCGGAGACCCCGATCATCCCGGGCCAGCGGCAGGAGCTGAACCCCGACGACCGTGTCTACGTCGGCGCCTGGACCCGCCTCGTGGTCCGCAAGGCAACCCCGGAGGAGCAGGCCGGACAGGCCTAGGCCTTTGCGCTGGGCTGGGCCGGTTTGGTCCAGCCCGGCAACGGGTTGAAGCACAGCCACTCGATCACGGCCGAGCCGACCACGATCGGGATCGCCCACGACCACCACTGGTGCGGCAGGGAGACGACCGCGATCGCGGTCCACAGCGCTATCCAACCGCCGCCGTACCCGCGCAGGACGCCGCGGTACCAGAGCCCGCCGGGCGCCTCGGCCGCGCGCTGGCCGATGTACACGAACAGGTACGACGCGATCGTGATCGGCCAGAAGTACCAGAGCCGGCCCCAGTCGTACGGGACCATCACGAGCGCGGTCAGGCAGACCCCCGCGATCGCCCAGTGGTAGACCTCGCCGGCCCAGTTCAGCCCGTGGCGGCGCAATGTGAGCACGATCGCCAACGGGCCGAACACCACTGCGAGCACACCGGCCAGGACATGCAGAATCAGAGCGATGTCACGCATCGCCCCGCTCCCCCAAAACTCTCTGACATGTCAGGGAGCATAGGGATTCGGGGCGTGCGCGTCAGTACCTCGCGCTCAGTTCTCCGGGAAGGCCAGTACCCGGCGTACGGCGAACTTCCGGTACCCCTGGCGCTCGAAGCTCTTCGCCATCGGGACGTTGCCGAAGTCGGTGTCGGCCCGGATGTGTTCGGCGCCGGTCTCCGCCAGCTGGTGCGTGATCTCGGCCAGCAGGTCGTCGCTCAGCCCGTGCCCGCGATGCTCCGGCAGGACGCCGAGGTACCCGACGACCGGCCCGCCCGCGTTCGCCGACGGGATCTCGAACCCGACCAGTTCGCCGTCGCCGTCGTACGCGAGCCGCCACCAGTCCCGGTCGCCCGGCATCGACTTGTACATCGCCAGCTCTTCGCGGGCCGCACCCTCGGCGCCGAGTCGCGCGATCTCCCGCGCGGTCGCGGCGTCCAGGCTGCCGTCACTGACCCGCATGAACACGTCGACGAACGCCTCGTCGTCGGCCGGCTCGAACTTCAGCCGGGTGGACCGCTCCGGCAGCCCGTACTCCGGCTTCCACTCGTAGCGCAGCCGATCGGTGATCCCGGTCAAGCCGACAGCGACGGCCGCCTGACTCCGGACCTGCAGCGCCGCGACGACGTCTGGCTGGTCCTGCCAGTTGCTGTCCAGGAAGAAGTGGTACTCCGGCGGCTCGGCATCGGCCGGCCGGGACGCGACGGCGTACTTCAGCAGCTCGGTCCACACCGGGACCGGGGCACCGTCGCCGGCGTAGTAGAGGCCGTCGATGCTGTACGGGTGGCTCTCGCCCGGGACGCCCCACCAGATCGCGAGGGCTTGGATCGCGCCGTTCTCCTCGACGACCCAGTTCCATTCGTGCTTGTAGTAGCCGCTGGCAACGTACTCGCGGAAGCGCTCGGCGGTGACGGTGTTGACGGACTTCTGCTCGATCAGAGCAAAGATGGTGTCGAGGTCTGCCTCGACGGTGTTGCGGATGGTCACAGATCCTCCAGCAGGAGGCGCGCTGCTCCGCTCAGTGCGAGCTGTGCGAGCGGGTCGGGCGCGCCGGGAAACAAGTCAGTGTCTTCATCGGTCGCTCCTTCCGCTCCGGGATCTCTCTCGCCCGCGCCAGACTTTAGGTGTACGTCGGGGTCATAGTCCACCTGTTATTCACAGCTGGGATGTACCGGCGTCGTTCCGGGCGGGAAGCCTCCGGGCATGAGAACCCTCATCGCCGCCGTGACCCTGGCAGCCACCGCCGCCCTGGGTCCCACGGCCTACGCCGCCCCAGCCCCCGCCCCCACCACCACCGTCACGACCGTCGCCACCGCGCCGGCCGCGATCGACACCTGCGCACTCAGCTCGCTGCCGTCGCAAGCCTCCGACACGCTCGAGCTGATCCACTCCGGCGGACCGTTCCCGTACGACCAGGACGGCACCGTCTTCTCGAACCGGGAGGGCATCCTCCCGGACGAGTCCAGCGGGTACTACCACGAGTACACCGTGATCACGCCCGGCTCCCCCGACCGCGGCGCCCGCCGGCTGGTCGGCGGCGGCGGCGCGACGACCACACCCGAACACGTCTACTACACCAGCGACCACTACGCCTCGTTCTGCGAGGTCGACGAGAACAGCTGAGCTGCCGAAGAGTAATGTCATCGGCACGTTGAGTGATCAGGAGGATCCTTCACGATGCCGACCACGCGTCCGGTAGTTGCTGGCCTGTTGCTGACCGCCGCGCTGCTCGTCTTCGGCCGGCCCGAGTCCGGGCTGGCCGAAGCGACCGGCGATCCGCTGAAGCTCACCACCGGGTTCTACGTCGACCCGGCTTCATCCGCTGCCGCGTATGTACGGCGGCATCCGGAGGACACCGAGCTCGCGTCGAAGATCGCCGCGCAGGCGTCGGCGCGGTGGGTCGGCGCGTGGAGCGGAGACGTGCAGGCGAGTGTCACGGCGTACACGACGGCAGCGGGCAAGGCGGGCAAGTTGCCGGTGCTGGTGACGGACAACCTTCCGGGACGCCAGTGCGGGATCGGCGGCGGAGCCGCGTCGGACGCGGCGTACCGGACGTGGATCGCGGCGGTGTCGGCCGGGATCGGGACACGGCCGGCGGTGGTGGTTCTCGAACCGGATGCGCTGGCGCGGCTCGACTGCTACCCGACGTCGGAGTGGGACGCGCGGATCGCGCTGCTGAAGTACGCCGTGGGGGTGCTGGCGGTGAAGAACCCGAACACGTGGACGTATCTCGACGCCGGGAACGTGACGTCCGGTGACGCGAAGGAGATGGCGCGCCGGTTGCGGCTCGCGGACATCGGCAAGGTGCGCGGGTTCGCGCTGAACACCGCGAACTACTTCACCACCGAGCAGTCGGTCACCCGCGGAAACGAGATCCTGCAAGCCCTCGGCGGCGGCACCCACTACATCGTCGACACCAGCCGCAACGGCAACGGCTCCGACGGCAGCTCCTGCAACCCACCCGCCCGCAAACTAGGCACTCCCCCGGCACGCACCCCCGCCCCGGTCGACCTCCACCTCTGGCTCCGCACCCCCGGCGAATCCGACGGCCCCTGCGGCCTCACCCCAGACCTCCCCACCAGAACCTTCTCCCCGCTATTGGCCCACCACCTGATCACCGGCACCTGACTGCCGCGAGTCGGGGCAGGACCCGCGCGCCGGGCCCGTTGAACATGGAATAAGAGGTGCACCGCCACCACTTCCTGTGCAACGCCCAGACGCAAGAGGTCCCGGGCCGGAGCCCGGGACCTCTTGGTGTACTGCGTGTGCTGTCGGACTACTGGATCAGAAGTCCATGCCGCCCATGTCGGGCGCGCCGCCCGGAGCGGCTGCTGCCTTCTCCGGCTTGTCGGCGATGACGGCCTCGGTGGTGAGGAACAGGGCCGCGATGGACGCTGCGTTCTGCAGCGCCGAGCGCGTCACCTTGGCCGGGTCGATGATGCCGGTCTTGATCAGGTCCACGTACTCACCGGTCGCGGCGTTGAGGCCCCAGCCCGGCTCGAGGTTGCGAACCTTCTCCACCACGACGCCGCCCTCGAGGCCGGCGTTCACGGCGATCTGCTTCAGCGGCGCCTCGACGGCCTTGCGGACGATCTCCGCACCGGTCGCCTCGTCACCCTCGAGGTCCAGCTTCTCGAACGCGATCACCGACGCCTGCAGCAGAGCCACGCCGCCACCGGCGACGATGCCCTCCTCGACGGCCGCCTTCGCGTTGCGAACGGCGTCCTCGATGCGGTGCTTGCGCTCCTTCAGCTCGACCTCGGTGGCCGCGCCGACCTTGATGACCGCAACACCGCCGGCCAGCTTGGCCAGACGCTCCTGCAGCTTCTCGCGGTCGTAGTCGGAGTCCGACTTCTCGATCTCGGCGCGGATCTGGTTGACCCGGCCGGTGATCTGGTCGGCGTCGCCCGAGCCCTCGACGATGGTCGTCTCGTCCTTGGTGACGACGATCTTGCGGGCCTGACCGAGCAGCTCCAGCTCGACGGTGTCGAGCTTGAGGCCGACCTCCTCGGAGATCACCTCGCCGCCGGTGAGGACGGCGATGTCGACCAGCATGGCCTTGCGGCGGTCACCGAAGCCCGGCGCCTTGACGGCGACGGCCTTGAAGGTGCCCTTGATCTTGTTCACGACCAGGGTCGCCAGGGCCTCGCCCTCGACGTCCTCGGCGATGATCGCCAGCGGCTTGCCGGTCTGCATGACCTTCTCCAGCACCGGGACCAGGTCCTTGATGCTGCCGATCTTGCTGTTCACGACCAGGATGTAGGGGTCGTCGAGGACGGCCTCCATCCGGTCCGTGTCGGTCACGAAGTACGGCGAGATGTAGCCCTTGTCGAAGCGCATACCCTCGGTGAGCTCGAGCTCGAGGCCGAAGGTGTTGCTCTCCTCGACGGTGATGACACCTTCCTTGCCGACCTTGTCCATCGCCTCGGCGATGATCGAGCCGACCTGGTTGTCCGCGGCCGAGATGGACGCGGTCGCCGCGATCTGCTCACGGGTCTCGACCGGCTTGGCCAGCGCCAGCAGCTGCTCGCTGACGGCCTCGGTCGCCTTCTCGATGCCCTTCTTCAGGCCCATCGGGTTGGCGCCGGCGGCAACGTTGCGCAGCCCCTCGCGAACGAGGGCCTGGGCCAGCACGGTGGCGGTGGTCGTACCGTCACCAGCGACGTCGTCGGTCTTCTTGGCAACTTCCTTGACGAGCTCGGCCCCGATCTTCTCGTACGGGTCCTCGAGCTCGATCTCCTTGGCGATGGAGACGCCGTCGTTGGTGATCGTGGGTGCGCCCCACTTCTTCTCCAGAACGACGTTGCGGCCCTTCGGGCCAAGCGTCACCTTGACGGCGTCGGCGAGGGTGTTCATTCCCCGCTCGAGGCCGCGGCGCGCCTCTTCATCGAAAGCAATCAGCTTGGGCATTCTCCGCGAGTCCTCCCGCGTCGAGTCTTTGTGTTCAGCCGGCCCGATGCCCGCGACGGACGGCACCGGCCCGCGACGCTCATGTCCCGCCGCGCTCCAGCACCTCATCGAGGCCGTCTTCTTACACACTCCACCGGGCGCGAGCACTTATCACTCTCACCCATGGAGTGCTAACCAAGTATTAGCACTCGACCCAAGCGAGTGCAAGCCAGCCCTTAGCTGTCCAGCTGGGCGATCAGGTACTTCGGGGCCGTGAGGCGCCAGGCTTCGGTGACCAGTTCGCGGAGCTCTTCCTCGTCGGCCAGGTCCACGTGGATCAGGATCCAGGCGAAGCGGCCGCCCGCCCAGGAGGGGGTGTAGACCTCCGGGTTCTCGGCGACGAGGGCCTCTTGCTCCTCGCGGAGCGCCTTGAGGTGCAGCCGGGTCTGGTCCTCGGACAGGTACGCGAAGCTCTTGTTGCGGACCTTGAAGACCGGCTGCCCCGCCCACCCCTCCTGCTCCTCGGCGCCCGGCAACCCCGCCATCACCTTCACCACCGCCTGCACATCCATGTCCAGCACGCTAGGCGGCGCCACCGACAGTTTCACTTGACCACGGTGACCGTCACAGCCGTCCCGAGCGCCACCATCGTGCCGGGAGCCCGCGAGACGCCGAGGACCTGCCCAGGCAGGTAGTTGGGGTTCTTCGTGTACCGGAGCGTCGCCTTCAGCCCCAGCTCCTTGAGCACGGCGGTGTACTCCGCCCCCGTCAGTATCTGCGGAAGCGACTGGAAGCTCGGTACGCCGACCAGGTCCGGCGTGACCACCACCTGTGAGAGCAGCCTGTCGACCTCGGCGGCGCTCGTGGAGGACTCGACCCGGAACCAGAAGTCGTGGAAGCGCACCTCACCCGTGCAGATCCGGACCTTGTTGGTCCCGGTCCGGCAGGTCGTCTGCCGACGCACGGCGGGCACCCCGCCGATCGTGATGTCCTCGTCGGTCTTGATCCCCGGTTCAGGTCCGCCGCGACCGAGGATCACGGTTTCGACGCCGGCCGGGCGAAACACCAGGCAGTACTGCGCGGCGCTCGGGTCATCGATCTGCACCGTGTCCTGTAGCGGCGTGCCGCATCTGCTCTTGTTGGTCGGCCAGTCCGCCGGAACAGCGATTGCTGCGTGGCCCTGGCCGACCAGGCGGGTCGCGGGTGTGGCTGGAGTCGGGGTTGGGGACGTCACGGGGGTGGTTGGGTCGTGGGAGGTCAGGAGGGTCGTTCCGCCGATCACGGCAGCGACAGCGACCACGGCGGTGACTGTGAGTGCCGTCGTACGGCGGCGGCGTCGGCGGGTGGCTCCGGCGCGGAGGGCGTCCAGCGGGGGTGGGCCTACGGGGGTCTGGTCGGCGGTGCGGGCCAGGAGGTCGGTCAGGTCGGTCATCGGGGTTCTCGCAGTTCTGCCAGGTGTGGGTCCTGTGCCAGGGCCTTCACCGCTCGGGACAGTCGGCTCTTGACCGTGCCGGCGGCGACGCCCAGAACGGACGCCATCTGCTGCTCGCTCAGGTGCGCGTAGTACCGCAGTACGACGGCTGTGCGCTGCTCGCCCGGCAGGCGGTCGAGTGCGCGCATCACGGCGTCCGTGTCGTCGACACCTGCTGTCTGGTCACTGCCCGGGGACTCCGGGAGGGACGCGGACGGCAGCTCCCCGTGCCAGCGACGCCTGCGGGAGGAGCGGAAGCAGTTGACCAGTACGCGGTGCACGTACGCGTCACGGTCCTCCGCTGCCCGTACCCGGTTCCACTTGAGCAGGCAGCGCTCCAGCGCGGACTGGACGAGGTCCTCCGCTTCGGACGGCGTACACCCGAGCAGAACCGCGGAGCGGACCAGCGTGGGCCAGCGCGCGGTGACGTACTCGGTGAACTCGTCCATACCCCTCCTCACCCTTAGAGACAGCCTGGGGGAGGCGGTAGGTTCCACGAAAGTCGTCAGGGGCGGGTCAGGGGTCGGTCGGTACCGATCCTGATGTGGCGCGGGGCCCCGGCACGGGAGAGTAGAGCCATGACGAACTCCAACGCACCGTTCCAGAACCTGTCCGGCAAGGTCCTCCGTCGTTCCGGCAACCAGCGGATGCTCTCCGGTGTGTCCGGCGGCATCGCCGAGTACCTGAGCGTCGACGTGACCCTGGTCCGCCTCGGCTGGGTCGGCCTCACCCTGATCACCGGCGGCGCCGCGCTGATCGGCTACGCGGTCGCCTGGATCGTGATCCCCGAGTCCGACGGCAAGGCGGTCTGGCAGAACGTCCAGCAGTCGGTCAACCAGAACCAGGACACGACCGAGGACGACATCGCTTCCCGCCTCTACGACGACACCAACAACAAGCCCCCGGCGGCGTGACCGTCACTGCGCCCTCACCGGGCGCAGCAGCTCCCCCAGCGGGGTGACCGCAAGCAGCGGGCACCCCGCTGCTGCTTGCTAGACGTTCAGGGCGGGTTTGCGGAGTGCTGCGACTGCCTGGTCCGGGTGGTCGGCAAAGACGCCCTGCAGGCCCAGTGCGGCGAAGCGAGCCAGTTCTGTCGGGAAATCGGTCCCGGTCGGCAGGAAGCGGCGCTCGGCGCGGAACGTCCAGACCTGGACGCCCAGACCGGCGCGGTGGGCGTTGTCGACCAGGCGGGTGGGTTCCCCCAGACAACCGTCCGCACTGCGCGGCACGACCAGGTCCTTGTACGGCGCCAGCACCTGCGCGTACGTCGCGATCTCGCGCAGCCCCCGCGGCTCGATCAGGTCGGCGTACGTGCGCCCGTCACCGGTCCGCAGGAAGTCGTTCGGCGCGCTCTCGGAGTCGATCAGCTGCACCAGCGGTACCCGTGTCATCACCGACAGCCGCCGCAGGCTCGTCGGCTCGAACGACTGGATCATGATCTCGTCCGGACGCAGCCCGAGCGCCAGGATCCGCTCGGTGAGCAGCTCCTCCAGCGGCAGGCCGAGCCGCCGGAAGTACGCCGGGTGCTTGATCTCCGGCAGGACCCCGATCGGCCGTCCCAGCCGCACCGACTCGCGGCGCGCCAGCGCGACCACCTCGTCGAAGGTGGGGATCTCCTCCAGCCCGTCGTACGCCGTGTTGTTCGCCCGGAGCGCGGGCATCCGCTCCCGGGCCGGGAGCGTCCGCAGCTCGGCGAACGTGAAGTCCTCGACGAACCAGCCGGTGACAGCGGTCCCGTCGACGATCTTGGTGATCCTCCGGTCGGCGAACACCGGGTGCTCCGCGACGTCCGTCGTACCGGAGATCTCGTTCTCGTGCCGGCAGACCAGGACGCCGTCGAGGGTGGCGACCAGGTCGGGCTCCAGGTAGTCGGCTCCCTGGGCCGCCGCCAGCCGGTAGGCCGCCGGTGTGTGTTCCGGGCGGTAGCCACTCGCTCCCCGATGCGCGATCACCAACATGGATCCAGGACAGGGGCCGGACATGACCCTGTGGGAACCCGTTGCCCAACGCAAGGTGAAGGTCTACCGACCGTCACCGTCACCGCGTGTGCTTGGCCCCCACGAGCAGACTGCCGGCCAGCAGGTACTGCGCGACGCAGTACGTCGCCATCACCAGGTAATCGCGTGCTGCGAAGTCATGCTCTGCCAGACCCGCGCCGATGAGCCCGTCCGAGATCAGGAACAGCGCACCGCCCAGTCCGGCCTGCCAGCCGTTCCATCCGCTGGTGACAGCCGTGGCAGTGACCAGCAGCGAGTACACGACCACCGGGATCCGGTTGTCCCCCAGACCAGGCCACAGCATGACCAGTGCGCCCGCCCAGACCACGCCGTACGCCGCCAGCACGGCCAGCGACCGTCGCCGCGCACGGCGCGCGAACAGCACCGCGTAGCAGACATGTGCCACACCGAACGCCAGCATGCCCGGTAGCAACTGGTCGATCTGCAGCAGGAAGTCACCGGCGAGTGACGCGCCCAGTGCGACCAGCAACGTGACCGGACCGCCGTTCAGTCGCGCCCAGACCGCCAGCGTCGGCATCAGGAGCACCTTGGCGATCGCCTGGGACCACGTCTCGCCGATCGCGATCGTGACCAGATGTGCCACTGTCAGCACGCCGTACGCGATCAGCCAGCCCCGTCCCCTCGTCATGTCCTAGATGGTGCCGGTTCGGAGGGTCCTCAGGTGCGAGTAATTCGCATGCGGGTGTCGGAGGCGGCACCTAGCCTGAGGAGGCTATGAGACAACTGCCGCTCGCCGATCCCGGCGTCCCGAATCACCGCTCGCCGGCCCGCTACCTGTGGTGGGTCGCGGGCGGTCAGGCACGCACGCTGGCGGGCGGGATGGTGTTCGGCATCTTGTGGATGGCGGCGCAGGCCTTCGTCCCGGCGATCCTCGGGCGGGCGATCGACGAGGGCATCGCGGCGCGCGACGGCGAGCGGCTGCTGCACTGGACCGCACTGCTGTTCGCGGTCGGCATGGTGCAGGCATCGGCGGGCATCATGCGGCACCGGTTCGCGGTCACCAACTGGCTGACCGCGGCGTACCGGACGGTCCAGGTGGTGACGCGCAAATCGGCCGACCTGGGCGCGACGCTACCCAAGCAGCTGGCCACCGGCGAGGTGGTCAGCGTCGGCGCGAGCGACCTCGCTTACATCGGGAACCTGATGGAGGTCTTGGCCCGGTTCGCGGGCGCGATCGTCGCTTTCGTGGTGGTCGCGGTCATCCTGCTCTCGTCGTCGACCGTGCTCGGCCTCGTCGTGCTCATCGGCGTACCGGTCATGGTGTTCTGCCTGGGTCCGATGCTGCGGCCGCTGCACAAGCGGCAGTCCGCGCAGCGCGAGGCCGTCGGCGAGCTGAACTCGCTGGGTTCGGACATCGTGGCCGGTCTGCGCGTGCTGCGCGGGATCGGCGGCGAGGAGTCGTTCTCCCGGCGCTACCGGAGCGAGTCACAGCAGGTGCGGAAGGCCGGCGTACGGGTGGCAGGCATCCAGTCCGTGCTGGACGCGGCACAGGTGTTGTTGCCAGGCATTTTCGTCGTGCTGGTGGTCGGTCTCGGTGCGCACTTCGCTCTGCGCGGTGACCTCAGCGCCGGCTCGCTGGTCGCGTTCTACGGGTACGCGACGTTCCTGGTGCTGCCGTTGCGTACGGCGACCGAGTTCGCCAACCAACTGATGCGTGGGCTGGTCGCAGCAGGCCGGGTCATCCGAGTACTCAAGCTGGAGACCGACATCACCGACCCGGCGACACCGGTGCGGCTGCCGGAGCACGGCGACCTGGTCGATCCGGTCTCGGGCGTCCGCGCCCGCGACGGTCTCCTCACTGCAGTCGTGTCCGCGGAGCCGGACACCTATGACCAGCTCGCAGACCGCCTGGGTCGGTACGACAACTCCAGCGAGGTCAGGTACGGCGGTGTGACGCTGGCCAGTGCTACGCGGGCAGATGTCCGCGAGCGGATCCTGGTGAGTGACACAGGCTCCCAGCTGTTCACCGGTGTGTTGCGCACGGAGCTGGACCCAGCAGGTCGCCGTACTGACGACGAACTGATGGCCGCGCTGCGTACGGCGTCCGCCGAGGACGTGCTTGTCGCACTGCCGGACGGGCTCGACTCCGAGGTGGAGGAGAAGGGCCGCTCGTTCTCCGGTGGACAGCGCCAGCGCCTGGTCCTGGTACGCGCGTTGCTCGTGGACCCGTCCGTGCTGGTCCTGGTCGAGCCGACCTCGGCCGTGGACGCGCACACCGAGGCGCGGATCGCGGACCGGCTGCGCGACCACCGGTCCGGCCGCAGCACCGTCGTACTGACCGCGAGCCCGCTGCTGCTGGACCGCGTCGACGAGGTGATCTTCGTCGACGGCGGCCGTGTCGTTGCCACCGGCAAACACCGCGAGCTGCTCGAGAGCACCCCGCAGTACCGCAGGACCGTCACCCGCCAGACCGAAGAAGAGGAGGCCCTCCGATGAGGCAGATCCTGCCCGTGGCCGGGTCGGCCGAGATTCGGCGGAATGCCCGGCGACTGGCCCGGCGGCACCCGCGCAGTCTGACGATCGCGCTGGTGCTGCACGGGCTCGCGGCAGTCAGCGGGCTCGCGGCGCCGCGGCTGATCGGCAATCTGGTGCAGGACGTCCAGAACGGCACGACCGCCGCGAAGGTCAACCTGGTGATCATCGTGATCGCCGGCTTCATCGTCGCGCAGTCGCTGCTGACCCGCTGGGCGCGGTACCGGTCGTTCGCGCTCGGCGAGCAGGTGCTGGCCGAGCTGCGTGAGGAGTTCGTCGACAACGCGCTCGCGCTCCCGATCGGCACGGTCGAGCGGGCCGGCACCGGCGACCTGCTGTCGCGGACGTCGCGGGACGTCGACACCCTGTCCCGCACCGTGCGGTTCGCCGTACCGGAGACGATCATCGCGTTCGTGACCATCATCTTCACCGTGGTCGCCACGCTGCTGGTCGGCGTCTGGGTGCTGGTGCCGATGGTCGCGATGGTCCCGCTGCTCTGGCTGAGCACGAAGTGGTACCTGCGCCGCGCCAAGGACGGATACCTCCGCGAGAACGCGGCGTACGCGCAGATGACCAGCTCGCTCGCGGAGACGGTCGAAGGCGCGCGGACCGTCGAGGCCCTGCGCCTGTACGACGACCGCGTGCGGCGCGGTGACGCGGACATCCGCGGAAGCTACTTGGCCGAGCGCTACACGCTGTTCCTGCGGACCGTGTACTTCCCGGCCGCCGAGCTCGGGTACTTCGTGCCACTCGTGGTCACGCTGCTGTTCGGCGGCTGGATGCACCTCAACGGTCACGCCTCGCTCGGCGCCGTGACAGCCGCCGTGCTGTACGTGAACCAGCTGCTCGATCCGGTCGACCGGTTGCTGTCCTGGCTGGACGAGCTCCAGTCCGGCGGTGCGGCGTTCGCGCGAATCCTCGGCATCAGCGACGTACCGGACGACCGGACGCCCTCGGGGCGCGAGCCGGACAGCGAGCTGGTCGAGGCGCGTGACGTGCGGTTCTCGTACGTCGAGGGCCGCGACGTACTGCACGGCATCGACCTGACGATCCAGCCGGGCGAGCGGATCGCGATGGTCGGGCCCTCCGGTGCGGGCAAGTCGACGCTGGGACGGCTGGTCGCGGGCATCCATCCGCCGCGGACCGGTTCGGTGACCGTCGGCGGTGTGGGGATGACAGAGCTGCCGCTGGACGAGCTGCGCAAGCAGGTCGCTCTGGTCACGCAGGAGCACCACGTCTTCGTCGGAACGCTGCGGGACAACCTCTCGATGGCACGTCCGTCCGCAACGGACGCGGAGCTGCTCGACGCGCTCGGTGCGGTTGACGCGCGTGAGTGGGCCGTGGCGCTGTCGGACGGGCTCGACACCCGGGTCGGTTCGGGACAGCTGGCGTTGACACCGGCGCAGGCGCAGCAGTTGGCCCTGGCACGGCTGGTGCTGGCTGACCCGCACACGCTGGTGCTCGACGAGGCGACGTCGCTGATCGACCCGCGGGCAGCGCGGCACATGGAGCGCTCGCTGGCCGCCGTACTGGAAGGCCGGACGGTCATCGCGATCGCCCACCGTCTCTACACCGCCCACGACGCCGACCGCGTCGCGGTGGTGGAGGACGGCCGCATCTCGGAGCTGGGCAGCCACGACGAGCTGGTCGCCCGCCAAGGTTCGTACGCCGCTCTGTGGAACTCCTGGCACGGCTGACAGCGGAAACCCCTTACAAGGTCACCTCTGACCTTGTAAGGGGTTGCGCTCTCTCTAGCGTTTGCGCAGTACCAGGACTGCTGAATCGACATGCGGCGGTGGGGTAAAGGCCTTGCGGGGAAGGCGAAGTCCGAGCGACGGGTCGTAGTGGCGGAACCACCGGTTCGCCCCGGGCGCGTCACCGCGAACCCACCGATTCGCCAGCTGCCGCTGCAGCACCAGATCCGCCGACACCAGGCGTGAACCCGGCGCCAGCAAGCGCTTCAGCAACAGCGTGGAGATGTTGTACGGCGGACTCGACACCACCCGGAACGGCCGCGACGGCAGTCGCAGATCACCGGCATCGGCCCGGACGACCGTCACCGGCGCGTCCGCGAACCGCCGGCGCAACCGATCGGCGCGACCCGGATGGAGTTCGACGGCGACCACCCGGGCGCCGGCCCGGACCAGCGGCGCGGTCAGCGCGCCGAGTCCGGCCCCGACATCGAGGACGAGCTCGCCGGGAGTGATCCCAGCCGCGTCCACAACCCGTTGGGCCCAACGACTATCGAGCGGATGCCATCCCCAGGCACCCCTCGCCTGCCCGGAGGCGGGCACGACGGACCATCACGAAGTACGTAATCATGCGCCCGACCCTAGACCGCCGCGATGCCTTGACTCAAAGCATTTTCGGCGTCGCACCCAGTGCCGTCACGGTCTCCGTCGTACGGCGCTGCGCCAGCTCGAGGCGACTACGCCGGGCGGTGTCTTTCGCGAGCTCCCGGCGTACATCCAGGACTCGTACCGGCAGGTCGTCGGTCATCAGCAGCGGCGCGTACTCGGCCGCGGTCGTCCAGCGGTCACCGGTGCGGGTGAACGTGAAGCGGGCCAGCAGACCTTCGGCCTTGATGCTGTTCGGTTCGCGGTGCGCGGCGACCAGGTTGCCGAGCCCGTACGCGACCCACTTGCCGTCGATCTCCTCCATCGGCTGCACGACATGCGCATGGTGCCCGATCACCAAGTCGATGTTGCTGTCGGCAAGCAGTTGCGGACCGACCTCGCGCTGCTGGTCGTTGAGCTTGTTCGAGTACTCCGTGCCCCAGTGGCAGCTGACCAGCACCAGGTCGGCGCCGCGATCGCGAGCCTCCTGGGCCTTCAGCTTGATCGTCTTCGTGCTGATCTTGCCGGCCCGCCAGGTCTCGCCGTTCGGGTACGACAGCCCGTTGAACCCGAAGGTGAAACTGAGCGACGCGACCTTCACTCCCCCGACGTCGACGATCGTGATCTGCTCGGCCTCGGCCCGCGACCGCGCCGTACCGGCATGCTTCAGGCCGACCTTGTCGAGAGTGTCGAGCGTCCGGTCGATGCCGGCCCCGCCGCCGTCGAAGCTGTGGTTGCTCGCGGTCGTGCAGAGGTCGTAGCCGGTCTGCTTCAGCGCGGTGGCGATCTGCGGCGGACCCTGGAAGAGCGGGTAGCCGTGGTACGGACCACCTTCGCGGGCCAGCGGTGTCTCCAGATGCGCGATCGCGAGATCCGCCTTCTGCACAAGGGGTTTCACACTGCTCATCAGCGGAGCGAAGTCCCAGCGGCCGTTGTCGCCGTCGCGTTTCGCGGTGGTCCACAGGCGTTCGTGGAGCAGTACGTCGCCGGTCGCGACGACTGTGATCCGGTCAGTCTGCTTGCTCTGCTTCGGCTGCGCAGTGGGCGTCGGTCGATCACCCGTCGTGTTCGCGAACGTGTCAGCGATGCACCCGCTGGTCGCCACCGCCGCGGCTCCAGCGAGCATTCCCCCGAGCACCGCGCGTCGTCGTACCGCCATTCCCGTCCCCCAAACCCTCGTTGTCGTTGAAGACGCCGCGCAGGACCTGTTAGTTGGGGGTGTGGTAGAAGTGCCGGTATAACTATCCCGGAGGAATCATGGTCGAGTTGAAGACGCCGGCGCAGATCGAGCAGATGCGCGCGGCCGGGCGGGTCGTCGGCACCGCGCTCGCAACGGTGAAGAAGGAGGCCGCGGTCGGCGTCTCCTTGCGTGAACTCGACGAGGTGGCCCGCGAGGTACTGCGTTCGGCCGGAGCGGTGTCGTTGTTCGACGGATACCAGCCCGGATTCGCGACGTCGCCGTTCAGTGGCGTGATCTGTACGTCGGTGAACGACGCCGTACTGCACGGGCTGCCGTCCGACCAGCGGCTCTCCGACGGCGACCTGCTCAACGTGGACTGCGGCGCCTCCATCGACGGGTGGTGCGCGGACTCGGCGATCAGCTTCTGCGTCGGGACGCCGCGGGCCGAGGACCTGGAACTGATCGCGACAACCGAAGAGGCGCTCGCCGCGGGCATCGCGGCCGCGGTCGAGGGCAACCGGATCGGCGACATCGGCGCCGCCATCGGAGAGGTCGGGGACCGGGCCGGCGTCGGCACCAACCTCGACTTCGGCGGCCACGGCGTCGGCCGCCGCATGCACGAAGAGCCACACATCCCCAACGGCGGCCGCCCCGGCCGCGGCCTCAAACTCCGCGCCGGCCACGTCTTCGCGATCGAGCCCTGGTTCTGGTCCGGCCCCGGCTCCACCTACAGCATCGACGAAGACGGCTGGACCCTACGCTCCGCCGACCGAACCCGCGGCGCCCACGCCGAACACACCGTAGCCATCACCCCCCAAGGCCCCCAGATCCTCACCCTCCCGTAGTCAGAACAGCGGGTCCTGGGTTGGCGTTGGGCGGTGCATGCCGTTGATGGGGGCTGGGCGGTGGGTGGAGCCTCGGGCGAAGCCGTGTTTGGTCAGGAGGGGGCGGAGCTTTTGGTCGAAGGCCTTGCGGTAGCTGGGGGACGCGTTGGAGCCGTGGGCGTAGAGGGAGTTGTAGCGGCTGACGAGGTCGGGGTGGTCGTAGGCCAGCCATTGCATGAACCACTCCTTGACGCCGGGGCGTAGGTGGAGGAGCAGCGGGGTTACGCCGGTGGCACCGGCGGCGGACAGTTGAGCCAGGAGATCGTCCAGTTCCTCCGTCGAGTCGGTGAGCCACGGAAGGACCGGGGCGACCATGACGCCGCACGGCAGGTCGGCGTTGCGGACGGCTCGGATCAGGTCGAGGCGGCCGCGGATCGAGGGGACGCCGGGTTCGAGGCGGCGCCGGAGTGCTTCATCGCCCAGCGCGAGGGAGAGGCCGATGCCGACGGAGACCTCGCCGGCGGCTTCGGATAGGAGGGACAGGTCGCGGCGGAGCAGGGTGCCCTTGGTGAGGATGGACAGTGGCGTGCCCGACGCCGCGAGGGCCTCGATGATGCCGGGCATCAGGCGATAGCGGCCCTCGGCGCGCTGGTACGGGTCCGTGTTGGTGCCCAGGGCAACTTGTTCGTGGCGCCAGGACGGGCGGGCCAGCTCGCGGCGCAGGACGTCGGCCACGTTGGTCTTCACGACGATCTGCTGGTCGAAGTCCCGGCCGACGTCGAGCTCGAGGTACTGGTGGGTCGGCCGGGCGAAGCAGTAGCGGCAGGCGTGCGAACACCCGCGGTACGGATTGACGGTCCAGTTGAACGGCAGCGCCGTACCGGGCACGGAGTTCAGCGCCGACCGCGCCAGCACCTCGTGGAACGTGATCCCCTGGAACTCCGGCGTCGTCACCGACCGGACCAGCCCCGCGATCGACCCGAGCCCCGGCAACGTCCCCGGAGTCTCGGCATCAACCCGCCGCCCGGCCCACCTCATGCATCATAGTCGAACACATGTTCCCCCGGACATGCAACCGGCCGACGCTAGTGTCAGACGGCGGCTTGGGCGGCCTTCTCGACGCGTTCGCGGTAGGTCGCCCACCAGGCGGCGTCCTGCTCGGGGAGGTTGGAGTTGGTCGGGCTCATGCCGGCGGCGCCGTCCAGTTGTTCGCGGAGGATGTCGGCGTGGCCGGCGTGACGGTTGGTCTCGGCGATGACGTGGACGAGGATGCCGTGCAGCGTCACCGACGACTTGCGCCACCACGGCACCTCGCCGGTCGAGTCCAGGTCGAGCGCCTCGATCGTCGCGTCCGCGTGTGCGCACGCCCGCTGGTACCGCTCGACGATCTCGGCGCGCGTCTCGTCCGCGGTCACCCACATCTCGACGTTCGGTTCGGCGTCGTCGTCCCACCACGGCAACTCTTCGGCGAACGGCCGGTCGAAGGTCTTCCCGAAGTACCAGGCCTCGACGATCGACAGGTGCTTGACCAGGCCGAGGAGATTGGTCCCACTGGGCGTCAGCGGCCGGCGGATGTCGTACTCGCCGAGCCCGTCGAGCTTCCAGACCATCGCCTCGCGGGCCTTACGGAGGTAGTCGTGCAGATTTTCCTTCACAACCGCGCATCATGCCTCAGCCGAAGACCGCCGCGTTGGCGCGGGCCCATTCACGGTACGTCGTACCTGGCCGGCCGGTGAGGTCGAACACCGCCGGCTCCGGTTTCATCGGGTGTTCGGCCATCATTCGGAAACCGTCCAGCAGCCATTGCGCCGTTTCGCGTCCGATCACCGGCGCGAGCCCCTCGACGTACTCGTCCGGCGTCTGCTCCTCGAATCGCACCTCCCGCCCGATCGCCTCCGAGATCCACGCGACCTCCTCCGGCTGTGTGATCCCCTCCGGTCCGCTCATCGTGATCTTCCGCCCGCCGTACTCCTCGGACAGCAGCACCACCCGAGCCACCGCCGCGATGTCCGCGAGGTCGATCGGCGTCTGCACCGCGCCGGCGTACGGCGCCCGCACGACCCCGTCGGCCTTGATCGACGGCGCCCAGTCGAGCGTGTTGTTCATGAACTGCCCCGGCCGCAGGAACGTCCAGTCGAAGCCGCCCGCCTCGATCGCCCGCTCGATCCGGTAGTAGTGCCACGTCGACGGATCCCCTTGCGCCTCGTACTCCGCAGGCTCTCCCGACAGTACGACGACCCGCCGCACGCCGGCGTCCCGCGCGCAGCGGACGAACTCGTCGACGTACGCCGGAAGCGGCGCGAGGTACACGGTGTCGACGCCGGCGAGCGCCGCGGGCAGCGTCTCCGGCTTGCCGAGGTACCCGCGCGCAACCTCCACGCCCTCCGGCAGGGCAGCCCTAGCCGGCTTGTTGGTCAACGCCCGCACCGGCGCACCCGCTGCCACCAACTCGTCGACCAGCAGCCGGCCGACACTCGCGGTCGCACCCGTCACCAGGATCGTCACACCCGTCTCCTCTCAACGATGAATTCTCGTAGGGTATACGAGAATTCAAGGAAGCGCCTATCGTTGGGCCGTGAGCGAGCGGCGGAGTGGCGAGGGGCAGCCGGACAAGACGCTGGCGTTGCTGTGGCGCAACCACCGCCAGCCGACCGCGCTCGCCGACGAACCGGCGAGGAAGCGCGGCGCCGGCCGGCGGCCGTCCCTGAACGTGGACGACGTCGTGCAGGCAGGCATCCAGCTCGCCGACGACCAGGGGCTGGCGGCGGCGTCGATGGGCGGGCTCGCGAAAGAGCTCGGCGTCGGCACGATGACGCTCTACACGTACGTGCCGTCGAAGGACGAACTGCTCGACCTGATGGTCGACCAGGTGCTCGGCGAGCGTGAGCTCCCGGGGCCGGGCGCGCCGCGGCCGGACGACTGGCGGGCGCAGGTGGAGCTCTACTCCCAGCAGACCCGTGCGATGTTCCAGCGGCACCTGTGGTTGTCACAGGTCTCGACGATCCGCCCACCAGTAGGGCCGGGCATGCTGGCGGGTCGCGAGTACCTCCTGTCCGCATTGCTCGGCCTCGGACTCGGCGCACTCGAGACCAACACGGCTGCGCTCGCAATCACGACGTACGTCGACTCCGCGGCGAGCCTCGAGGCGGAGGGCCAACTGGTCGAGCGCTCGACCGGTCAGACCAACGACGCCTGGTGGTACGAGCGGAACGACCTGTGGGAGACGTACTTCGACGTCGACCGGCACCCCGCGATGACCACGATCTGGCACGCCGACGGCTACCAGTCGACCACCCGCGAAGCCGCCGCCGACTCCTACCGCTACGGCCTCGACCGCCTCCTCGACGGCATCCAGGCGATGAAACCCCAATAATCCTTCAAGTCTTTTCGGCCCTGGCCGAAAAGACCGCAGTGCCTTTCGGCCCTCCTCGAATGGAGGAGCGGGCGGGTTCGGAGTCACGCAGGGTGGAACCAGCGCCCCATCCGGGGGTGCGAGCAGATCAAGGGGAGATCATGCGAAACATCACCAAGCTCGTGGCCGGTGCCGGACTCGCCGCAGGGTCGTTGCTGACCCTCACTGTGGGAGCCACCACCGCACAGGCCAGTGTGCCGACCGATGGCCCGGCCGCGCAGACCGCGCAGGTCACCGAGTCGACCGTGAACCAGACAGTCAAGGGCCGGGGCGACACGTACCAGGGCTGCCCGTACAAGGCGGTCTGCATCTACCCGCGCGACAAGGGCTGGAACAACGGCCACCCGTCGAACGTGTACTGGTCGTACGGCGTGCACAAGCTGTACAACCAGGTGGGCAACCACATCGTCTTCAACAACCAGTCCGGCAAGGCCGGCGTCTGGCTGTGCAAGGGGTCCAACGGTACGAACTGCCCCTCGTACCTCAAGCCCTGGACGTACCACAACTTCAACCTGACGCCGATCAACTCGCTCAAGCTGGTTCGCTGACCGACGCAGATCGAACCGGCGCCACAGGTCCCCGAACCTGTGGCGCCGGTTCTTCTGTTCAGCGGATGCCCGACAGCACGTCGGCGCCGACCTGGTTGAGGGTGTGCCGCACCGCGCTGCCGACCCGGTGCGTGGTGACGAGGCCGGTGTCGTGCAGCACCCGGGCGTGTTCACTCGCCGACGCCGGTGAGATCCCCGCCCGTACGGCGAGTTCGGTCGTCGAGCACGCGCCGTCCGAGATGCTCTTGAGCACCCGCGCCCTGGTCCGCCCGAGCAGATCGGCGACCGCACGGTCCCGGTCCGGGCGACGTACGACGATCTCGGGCCGAGCCGGATCGTGCCGCACCGGGTAGACGAGCACCGGCGGCAGCGCCGGGTCGAGCAGCATCATCGGGTACTTCCAGCAGAAGAACGACGGCACCAGCCGGATCCCGCGCCCGTGCAGGTACAGGTCGCGGTCGACGTGCGGCATGTCGACCGAAAGCACCGGCGCCGCCCAGCTGAGCGACTCGTGCAACTGCGGGATGAGCGACTCCAGCCCGTCGTTGGCGACCGTGTCGTTGTGCTTGGCAACGGCGGGCTCGATCGTGGTCGCGATCATCGGCAGCTGCGGCGCGATCTTGGTCCGGTGGAACGATCGCAACCCGCGCACGAGCCGGGTCATCACGTTGGCGTCACCGGCCGCGAGGCGCCGGGTCCAGGCCGGCAGCCGCACGCTGTCCGACAACCGCCGCAACTCCGACGTCAGCTGTCCGGGCGGTGTGGCGGCGACGGCCGCCAGTCCCACCTCGAGGCCTTCACCCCCGGCCCGCGGCGTCAGGAAGTCCGGCGAGTAACCCACCGGTGGGGCCAGCGCGATGAGCTCCTGCTCCACCGTGCTCAGCCGGGCCCTCGCCCGCTCCCGCCAGGTGCCGAAAGTCTCCGGCTCGTCGTCGGTCTGCAGGACGTGGAGACCCAGCAGGACCTCCCACAACGGATCGGGCTCCTGCGCGATCGTCGTCCTCGCCAGATCCGCACACTCGAAATGAACGCGGAACACCACGGTCTCCTCCCCCGAGGAAAGTCACCCGCCGTGGTCAACGGGCAACACAATGACCGTAACAGGGCTCGGGGTCACCCACCGTGACGTAGTGCTACTCCCACTCGATGGTGCCCGGGGGCTTGCTGGTGACGTCGATCGTGACGCGGTTGATCTCGTCGACCTCGTTGGTGATGCGGGTCGAGATGCGCTCGATCACGTCGTACGGCAAGCGGGCCCAGTCGGCGGTCATCGCGTCCTCGCTGGTGACGGGCCGCAGTACGACGGGGTGGCCGTACGTCCGGCCGTCGCCCTGGACGCCGACCGACCGCACGTCGGCCAGCAGGACCACCGGGAACTGCCAGATGTCGCGGTCGAGACCGGCCGCGGTGAGCTCGGTGCGGGCGATCAGGTCCGCGGCGCGCAGGATGTCCAGCCGCTCGCGGGTGACCTCGCCGATGATCCGGATGCTCAGGCCGGGGCCCGGGAACGGGTGCCGGTAGACCATCGTCTCCGGCAGGCCGAGCGCCAGGCCGAGCTCGCGGACCTCGTCCTTGAACAGCGTCCGCAGCGGTTCGATCAGGCTGAACTGCAGGTCGTCGGGCAGTCCGCCGACGTTGTGGTGCGACTTGATGTTCGCGGCGCCGGCACCGCCGCCGGACTCGACGACGTCCGGGTACAGCGTGCCTTGGACCAGGAACTCGATGTGCCGCTCGGCGTCCACCTTGCGCGCGGTCGCCTCGAAGGTCCGGATGAACTCCCGGCCGACGATCTTGCGCTTCTGCTCCGGGTCGGTCACCCCGGCCAGCGCGGTCAGGAACTGCTCCTCGGCGTCGATCGCCTCGAGCCGGATCCCGATCGCGGCGACGAAGTCCTTCTCGATCTGCTCCGACTCACCGGCCCGCTGCAGGCCGTGGTCGACGTACACGCAGGTCAGCTGGTCGCCGATCGCCTTGTGCACCAGGGCCGCCGCGACCGCGGAGTCGACACCGCCGGACAGCGCGCACAGCACCTGCTTGTCGCCGACCTGCTCACGGATCAGCTCGACCTGCTCCTCGACGACGTTGCTGGTCGTCCAGTCGCCCTTGCAGCCGGCGATCTCGTACAGAAAGTGCTCCAGCACGGCCTGCCCGGCCTGCGAGTGCAGGACCTCCGGGTGCCACTGCACACCGGCCAGCCGCCGGTCCAGGTCCTCGAACGCCGCCACCGGCGCGCCCTCGGACGCCGCGAGTACGGCGAACCCGGCGGGCGGCGCGTGCACCGCGTCACCGTGCGACATCCACACGTTCAGGTCCTCGGGGATGTCCGCCAGCAGCGTCCCGGCCTCGCTCACCGTGACCGGCGTCCGGCCGAACTCGCGCAGTCCGGTACGCCGGACCTCGCCGCCGAGCGTCTGCGCCATCGCCTGGAAGCCGTAGCAGATCCCGAACGCCGGTACGCCGGCCTCGAACAGCCCGGAGTCGACCCGCGGCGCGCCCTCGGCGTACACCGACTGCGGACCGCCGGACAGGATGATCGCCTTCGGCCCCTTCGCCAGCATCTCCTCGACCGGCATCGAGTGCGGCACGATCTCGGAGTACACCTTCGCCTCGCGCACGCGGCGCGCGATCAACTGCGCGTACTGCGCCCCGAAATCGACGACCAGGACCAACTCATGCTCTGCCACGCGCAAAGCCTATCGGTGCAGGTCAGCAGGGCTGTAATCCGCCGCCTGACCAGCCACCGGCAGCAGCTCACTGGTGACCTCCAGCCCCGGAAACCGCCGCCGCATAGCAGCCTCATACCGAGCCGCACCCTCCTGCTCACCGATGTAGTCAGAGATCAGATGCGACCCGAACCACAACCGCACACGACAACGAGTCGGAAAGCTCACAACGCGGACGCTAGCGACGCCAGTTGTCCACTGTGTTACCGATAGTTACAACCCGAAGACGAGCTCGTCGCGCCAGGCCGGCCATCGCGGTGGGGAAAGAAAACCTCGCTGGATGACGAATAGTTTCCCCGCTCACTCGGTCGATCGAGGCGAGCAGCAAATCAAGCCGCCTTGGGACGCGAAGCCACCACCAGCTGCGCCGGGGCCCTGAAGGACAGTAGGTCGATCGTCGGTGGGGGCTCGACCAGCTGGACTCCGCTCAGCAGCTTCTGGGTGCAGTTCAGGGCGACTTGGGTTTCCATTCGGGCTAGGGCGGCGCCGAGGCAGCGGTGGATGCCGATGCCGAAGGCCAGGTCGGCGGGGCCGCCGTGGCCGGTCAGGCCTAGGAGGACGGGGGCGCCGGACGGTAGGTCCACGTCGCCCAAGGTTGTGGGCGAGGCGGTGATTCGGCGCCAGGTGGGGACCGAGGACGCCTCTTGGAGGACCTGTTCCACTGTCGTGGCGGGATCGTCGAGACAGCGCTGGAAGGCGGTGGAGATGAGTTGGGTGGTGGTCTCCTGGCCGGCGATCAGTAGGAAGTAGCCGACCGCGCAGATCTCCTCGTCGGTCAGACCCAGACCGACCAGCACGCCGAACAGATCGTCGCCAGGGGCCTTCCGGGCGGCCGTCGTCCGCGCGCGTAGCCAGGCGTAGAACTCGGCTGCGCTGTGCGACAGCTCCAACTGCCGGTCCTCGTCCGGCCAGCCCCAGAAGAGTTCCAGCGAGTCCAGGCTCCAGGCCTTCAGCGCAGGTACGTCGACGTCCATCAGCCCGAGCAGATGCAGTACTACGAGGGCCGGCGGCTCCGCGGCGATCGCCTGCACCAGGTCGACCTGCTGACCGTCCGCGAGAGCTGCGGAGGCGGCCGCCACTCGTGACGTGTTGAGTTCCCGGGTCAGCGGTTCGGCGGCAGCCACGCGGGCAGGGCTGAAGAAGCGGGCGACGGCCGCACGGATCGGGCGGTGCGACTCCCCCGCGTTGTTGGCCAGCGTCGGCGGTAGCGCGAAGCCGACGCCGGACAGGACACGGAGCGCCTTCACGGACAACGGCGTGTGGGCGAGTACGGCGTTGTCCGGGCGGAACGTCTGCGGGTCGAGCAGCACCTCCCGCGCCAGGGCCGGGTCGTCGACGACCCAGTACCCGAGCGTCTCGTCGTACCGAGCCGGGCAGCCGGTCACCGCCGACCCATCCCGCCTCACTCGAACCATCCCGGAGCGGCGGCCCGGAACTCCTCCCGGCTCCAACTGCCGGCGCCCGCCGGGATCCGGCCGATCACCGGGACCCCGGTCGTCGCCGGGAGATCCTCCAGGTTGCAGCTCTCGGCGAGATCCGGCTCGGCCGGCCAGGACCCGATCACCAGCCCTTCGACCGGGAGCTCCCGCGACCGCAGCGCCTCGACGGTCAGCCCGGTGTGGTTCAGCGTGCCGAGCCCGGCGCGTGTCACCACCACGAACCGGAACGGCGACGTCAGGTGCTCGGCGAGATCCGCCAGGTTGTTGCCATCAGCATCGAGTCCGACGAGCAGTCCGCCGGCACCCTCGACCAGCACGGTGTCGTAGCTCCGGGCGAGGTCGTCGATCGCTGCGGCGTACTCCTCGACCGACGGCAGCGCGACCCCGGCGCGCCGGGCGGCGGTGGTGGGCGCGAGCGGCTCGGGCAGCCGGACGCCTTCGTGCAGCGCGGTCACGCCGGTAAGGCGGACGACCTCGGCGAGGTCACCCGGCTCGTCGGGGCCGACGCCGGTCTGGGCCGGCTTGACCACCGCGACTGACTCGCCGGCGCACACCGCGAGCGCGGCCGTGACGATCGTCTTGCCGATCTCGGTGTCGGTCCCGGTGACAATGGTGATCATGAGACGGCCCCGATCGCGTCGACGATCACCGCGCAGGCGCGATCGAGATCGGCGGCCGACAACCCGGCGTGCGCGGTGAGCCGCAACCGGGAGATGCCGTCGGGGACGGACGGCGGCCGGAAACTCCCCACCCGTACGCCGTTGCGCAGACACAGCTCGGCCGCGCGGACGGTCTCGCGCGGACCCGGCATCGGGACGGAGACGACCGCACCACGCGACGGCGGCACCTCGCACGCAGCCGCCAGCCGTGCCGCGGCCGCATGGATCGCCGCAGGACGGTCAGGCTCGGCTTGGAGAACCTGCAATGCGGCAAGAGCTGCGGCGCACGCGGCCGGGTTCAGGCCGGTGTCGTAGATGAAGGGACGTGCCCGGTTGACGAGGTGCTCGCGGAGCACCGACGGCCCCAGCACGACCCCGCCCTGGGAGGCCAGGGACTTGGACAGCGTCATCGTGACGACGACATGCTCGACCCCGGCCAGACCCGCCGCATGCACGGAGCCGTGACCGTTGCCACTGACCCCCAATCCGTGGGCCTCGTCGACCAGCAGTACGGCGTTGTGCGCGCGAGCGACCGCGGCCAGTTCGAGTAGCGGCGCCTCGTCGCTGAGCACGCTGAACACGGACTCGGTCATCACCACCGCGTGCGGTTCGTTGCGCTCGGCAAGCACCTTCTCGACCGCGTCGACATCGTTGTGCGGTACGACCTCGACGCGAGACCGCGCCAGGCGGCAGGCATCCACCAGCGAGGCGTGCACGTGTTCGTCGGACACCAGCAATGTCCCCGGTCCGCCGAGCGCGGTGACGACACCGAGGTTGGCGAGGTAACCGGACGAGAACACGAGCGCGGAGTCCTGCCCGGCGTACACCGCCAGCGCGGATTCGAGCTGCTCGTGAAGTTCCGTCGTACCGGTGACGAGGCGGGACGCGGTGGCGCCTGTGCCCCAGGTACGTACGGCGTCGGCGGCGGCCGTCACGACCCGGGGATCGCGCGCGAGACCGAGGTAGTCGTTGCCCGCGAGGTCGATCAGGTCACCGTCCGCGGCCCGGGCGCTGAGCCGTCGGGTCAGGCCCCGGGCCTCCAGCGCCGCCGCCTTCGGAGCGAGCCAGTCCTCCAGCATCAGCCAGACTCCTCGACGGCACCCGTGATCGCCGCGCCGATGGCGGCGATGTCCTCGTCGGTGCAGACGTACGGCGGCATCGTGTAGACGAGATCCCGGAACGGCCGGACCCAGACCCCACGGCGCAACGCGGCCTCGGTCAGCCGCGGCAAATCCACCGGCCCACCGAGCTGTACGACGCCGACCGCGCCCAGCACCCGCACGTCCTTCACCGAAGGCAACTCCGCCGCCGGAGCAAGCCCGGCTGACAACCCGGCGGAGATCCGAGCAACTGTGCCCGCCCAGTCCTGGGAGAGCAGCAGATCGATCGACGCGAGGGCGACCGAACACGCGAGCGGATTCGCCATGAACGTGGGCCCGTGCATCAACGCACCACCCGGTCCGTTCGACACCGTGTGCGCGACGTCCGTCGTACACAGCATCGCGGCCAACGACAGGTAGCCGCCGGTCAGCGCCTTGCCGACACAGAGGATGTCGGGGTCGACGCCCGCGTGCTCGGACGCGAACAGCGTGCCGGTGCGGCCGAACCCGGTGGCGATCTCGTCGAAGATCAGCAGGAAGCCGTGCCGGTCGGCGAGCTCACGGAGAACGCGCAGGCAGGCGGGGCTGTAGGCGTACATCCCGCCGGCGCCTTGGAGGACCGGCTCGACGATGATGCCGGCGATCTCACCCGCATGCTGCTCGGCCAGGGCAGCCAACGCGTCGGCCCAGGACTGCAGCTCCGGATCCGTGTCCGGCCGATCGAAGCCGGCCGGCGGCTGGGGGCCGAACACCTGCTCCTTGAGCGCTCCGGTGAACAGCGAATGCATCCCGTTGACCGGGTCGCACACGCTCATCGGCGCGAAGGTGTCGCCGTGGTACCCGCCGCGGACGGTCAGCATCCGCGTACGACCGTGGTTGCCGCGCGCAACCTGGTACTGCAGCGCGATCTTGATCGCCACCTCGACCGAGACCGACCCCGAGTCGCAGAAGAACACGTGCCGCAGCGGCTCCGGCGTGATCTCCACCAGCCGCTCACCCAGCCGGATCGCCGGTTCGTGGGTCAACCCCCCGAACATCACGTGGCTGAACTCGTCCACCTGGCGCTTCAGCGCGGCGTCCAGCACCGGGTTCCGATAGCCGTGGATCATGCACCACCAGGACGCCATCGCGTCGATCGCCTCGACGGTCCCGCCCGTACCGTCGTCCAGCTGCAGCCGTACGCCGGCCGCACCGCGGACCAGCCGAACCGGCGAGGGATCGGTCAGCGAAGAATACGGATGCCAGAGCAACTCCGCGTCCCGCTGTATCCGCGCATTGACCGACTGTGACACCGCGATCCTCCGTCCTGAGGATTCACCACGGTAAACGGTCCCCTCGCCGGCCGCCGCCGCAGGTGGGCCGGATGTGACGAGCGCCTCTCAGACGTCGTGCACGTTGGTTGGCTTGCGCCTGCGCGCGCTCAAATCGCGCACGACCCTTCCCTGGGCGTCGTTGACCACGCCGTTGTCGACGCCGCCTTGCCGAGCGGCCTTCCTGGCGTCCTTGCCCTTCAGCGTGCCACCGTTCGCCGCGACGTCGGCCCTCTTGACTGCCTTGGATTCCTTCTTGCCGTACTTCCCCATGGCTTCCTCACCACTCTCTGGTAGCTGACGGACTCACCTCGGACGGTCAAGACCCCGAAACGGTTGCCAGGAAGCCGAATTACCTAGAAAGCAGTGCCGGCCTTCGCGATGTGCAGCGTCACCGCGTCAGGATGCAACCGCAGGCGGGCCATCGCGGTCACCGTCTTTCCGCCCTCGACCGACTCGCCCCGGATCCACTGCACCGGGGCCGCCAGCCCCAGCGGCTCGATCTGCGCCACGGACTCCAGGAAGTACCGCGACTCCAGAACGGTCCAGGCACGGTCCCGCTCCCACGTGATCGCGTCGGCGGTCCGGGCCGGCTGCTGCCAGACCTCGTCGCCCTCGCGCTGGTTGCCGTACACCAGCTCCCCGTCGGCACGCAGTACGCCGACACGATCGGCCCACTGCCCCTCATCGACCAGCTCGGCCGCCCGCAGCACACCCGCATAGCCGAGGTCGTGGGCGCTCTGCTCCACGAACCGGCCGTAGCCGAACTTCTCCAGTGACCGGATGTGCCGCTCGAGGATGCCCAGCCGGCTGCGCGCCTCATGCACCGCAAGGAGCGCGACCTCGACCTGGTAACCGGACGCCTTGAACCGCTCCGCCGACTCGGCGAACGCGTCCGGGTCAGCGAGCTCGGTCTCGACGATCACGTCGTACCGCTCTCGGATCACCAACTCCTCGGCCAGCGCGAGCCAGCGCCGGCCGTCGGCGGCGACATGTCTCCCGGCAGCCGGCGGTACGTCGGTGATCGGCTCGTAGAAGTCCGGATGGTACGGCTCGTAGGTCAGCGCACTGACGACGAGCGGACGGCCGCGGCGCTGCAGGACCGCCTTCACCAGAGCGGTGATCGAGGCCTTGCCGTCGCCCGGCTGACCGCCGACGAACACGACGATCGGCTGCTCCTGCGGTACGCCGCTCAGCTGGTCGGGAACGATCCGCTCGCGGAAGATCCGCGCACTCTCGGCCTCGTCGAGCAGGTGCTGGTCGTCACCGATTGCTGCAGGCCCCCATGGTGCGGTCACTATCCCCCCTGCGCATCGTCGTCCGAGCCCTCGTCGTCCTCGCTCTCCGCGAGGAGTTTGTCGGCGTCGCGGCCGATGCTCTCGGTCGCGCTGGTGTCCAGCGGGGTGAGGTCCTGCGCCCGCTTCGCCCAGGCCAGCTGTTCCGCCCGCCGGAGCTCGATCGCGTCGGTGTCGGGCTCGTCGGACTGTTCCTCGGTCGCGATGGACTGCGAGTAGAAGCCGATCGACTGCCGAACCCCCTCCAGCGCGGTCTCATACCCGACCGCCCGCGTCGTCAGCCAGGTCGCCTTGCCGAGTTCGGCGAGCACGTTGACAGCGACGTTGACCACACACGAACTTTATCCGACCGTCTAGGTCACACACGCCCGCACCCAGGACCTGCGGTCAGCGGCGGCGGGAGCCGCGTTTCGGGGCAGGCTGACCGACGCGTGCTGGGCGACCGCCGGCGCGCTTGCCTCGGGAGTTGCCGGGCTTGTCACCTGCGGGGCGGGTTGCCGCTGGTTTCACCGGCGCTGCCTCGAGGGCGGCCTTGACCGCGGTGAAGGCGTCGCTGGCGTTGCGCGCGGGCTTTACGCCGGTGAGTTTGGGGATAGCCGAGCGTTGGCGGCGGGTGTGGGTCTGGATGCGCTCGACGACGCGGGTGCGGACCTCGTCGAGGTCTGCCCCGGCCAGGTTCTCGACCGGTTTGCCGCGGTCCAGCGCGACGTCGAACCACTCGGTGTAGCCGTGGGTATGGACGACCTGGTTCGGCGACTTCTGACCGAGGCGGCGGTACTGCGCCAGTACGTCGTACCGCTCGTCGAGTCCGAGGACCTCGTCGCGGAGCCCGAGCTCGACCTGGCGGTCGTAGGTCGCGGCGACCCGCTGGTCGATCTCGTCGGCGGGGCGGTCGACGGAGAAGACGACCTGCCGGGTGGCAGGCGCGACGGCGCGTTCCGGATCGTTGCCCATGGCACGCGCCAGCGCGTTCACGATCGCGTCGTAGTTGTTCTCGTGGATCTTCGCGGCGGCCTTGGCGTCCAGCCGGCTCAGCACGGCGTACGCGTCCTCGGCCATGCTGCGCGGGAAATCACGCCGTACGGCGTTCCGCGCCTCCGCGACCGCGTCCACCTCCCAGCCCTCGAGCAGGGAACGCACGTACACACTGGTGCCGCCCACGACGACCGGGACGCCACCGGCGTTCCAGCAGTCGTCCATGTGCTGCCGCGCCTGCGCGACGAACGTCTCCAGCTCGACCTTCCGCACCGGCTCGGTGACGTCGATCATCGTGTGCGGGACCCCGCGCATCTCCTCCGGCGTGGTCTTGCTGGTGCCGATGTCCATGTACCGGTACACCTGCCGCGAGTCCGCCGACACGACCATCGGCGGCAGCCCGAGCTCGTCCCGGATCCGCAGACACAGGTCGACCGACACCGCGGTCTTGCCCGCCGACGTCGGTCCGTAAAGGGCGACCAGCAGGCGAGGCGGGGCATCGGGCATGGATCAAACCTACTGCCCTACAGCGGGCTGCTGAGTGAGCCGTGGACCGAGCAGTGGGCCGACCATCCGGTCGGGTGGACCTGGACGATCATGCGGCGGCGGCACTGGGCGCAATACCGGGGTGGCTCCAGCGTCAACGCTTGGCGGCAGTCCTCGTGGCTGCCGTCGGTGAGCTCGCGACCGCAGTGGCCGCAGTACGTCTCGGTCACAGGGTCTTCTGGAGTTCCTTCACCGGCATCTTCAGCTCGGCGAGCAGGTCCAGGTCGGCGGTCGCCGGGCGGCCCAGGGTGGTCAGGTAGTTGCCGACGATCACCGCGTTGATCCCGCCGAGCAGGCCCTCGCGGGTGCCCAGGTCGCCGAGGGTCAGCTCGCGACCGCCGGCGTAGCGCAGGACCGTCCGCGGCATCGCGAGCCGGAACGCGGCGATGGTGCGCAGCGCGTCCTTGCCGTCCATGATCTCCAGGTCGCCGAACGGCGTACCCGGACGCGGGTTGAGGAAGTTCAGCGGGACCTCGTGCGGGTTGAGCTCGGCGAGCTGCGCGGCGAGCTCGGCGCGCTGCTCGAGCGACTCGCCCATCCCGACCAGACCGCCGCAGCACAGTTCCATCCCGGACTCGCGCACCATCAAGCAGGTCTCCCAGCGCTCCTCGAAGGAGTGCGTGGTGACGACGTCGCCGAAGTACGACCGGGCCGACTCGAGGTTGTGGTTGTAGCGGTGCACGCCCCACGACTTCAGCTCGTCGACCTGGTCCTGCGTGAGCATGCCCAGCGAGCAGGCGATGTTGATGTCGACCTCAGCGTTGATCGCCTCGATGCCGGCCTTCACCTGGCTCATCAGCCGCGCGTCGGGCCCGCGGACCGCGGCGACGATGCAGAACTCGGTGGCGCCGGTCTTCGCGGTCTCCTTGGCGGCCTCGACGAGTTCGGGGATGTTCAGCCAGACCGCGCGCACCGGCGAGGTGAACTGGCCGGACTGGGAGCAGAAGTGGCAGTCCTCGGGGCAGCCGCCGGTCTTCAGCGAGATGATCCCCTCGACCTCGACCTCCTCGCCGCACCACTTCACCCGGACGTCGTGCGCGAGCGCGAGCAGTTCCGGCAGCCGGTCGTCGGGCACGGAGAGAACCTCGACCAGTTGCTCCTGGCTCAACCCGGTGCCCTGCTCCAGAACCTGCTCACGTGCCACGTCCAGGATCTCGCTCATGGTTCTCCTGCCTCATCTCAACGGTCGGCCTCACAGTAGGTCAGACAGGTACGGCGGGGCTGCGGCGGGCGTCACGTGGAACATCTGCGACCGAAGTGCCTCACCGCCACTCTCCGCACTCCCCGGGAAAAGTTTTTGGACTTTTCCAAGGAACCTCGTAACCCCCTGTAGATGGGCTCGTTGATGTGTACGAAGGCGGTTACCGCAAGGAAGACCGCCACCTGATTACCGGGAGCTACAAATGCTGATCATTACGATCAGCACGCAGAGTGGTCACAAGGCCCAAAGCCCCCGGAAATCGGATGTAAGGTAGTCACCAAGAGCTCGGGTCGCCAGCTATGGCTGGTGACCCGATCCCAAGCGCCGGGCGCCTCACCCCGGCTTGAGTGGGTCCCTCGGGAAACGATTTGGGCGGAAACGTTCCCGAGGGACCTGCTCCCTTTTCCAGACCTTTTCGAAAAGGCACAGCACGAAAAGCCTCAGCAACTTACTGCTGAGGCTTTTTCATTTGCGCAATTTCTCGCTGTTCTGTTACGAATCCGTCACAGCCTGCTTCGGGATGATCGGGAGCCGAAGGGCACCGGGGGCGTCCGTCGGGACGACCGGGTGCTCGGGCTTCACCGGCTGGATCCGCTGGTACGCCGTACCGGTCGCCGGGCGCGGGTCGACGGCGCCCTTGTTCGGCCAGAACGAGAGCGCCCGCTCGGCCTGGGCGGTGATCGTCAGGGACGGGTTGACGCCGAGGTTCGCGGAGATGGTCGAGCCGTCGAGGATGTGCAGGCCGTCGTACCCGTAGACGCGGTGGTACGGGTCCACGACACCGGTCGCGGGTGAGTCGCCGATCGCGCAGCCGCCGATGAAGTGCGCGGTCATCGGCACGTTGAACGGCTCCCCGATCGTGCCACCCGGCGTACCGTTCATCAGCTTCGCCATCCGCCGGACCACCTGGTTCGCGACCGGGATCCAGGACGGGTTCGGGGCGCCGTGTCCCTGCTTCGACGTGAGCTTCCACCGGCCCAGCCGGTCGCGCTTGCCGAACGTCGTGATCGAGTTGTCCGCGGTCTGCATGACCAGCGCGATCACGGTCCGCTCGGACCAGTGCTTCAGGTCGTACAGCTTCCGGATGTTCTTCCGCTGGATGCCGAGCTCGCGCAACCACGTTCGCCAGCGCGGCTTGTCCCCGTCGCCGTCGGTCAGCACGGTCTGCAGCAGCGACATCACGTTGCTGCCCTTCCCGTACCGCACCGGCTCGATGTGGGTGATGTCGTCGGGGTGGAACGAGGAGGTGATCGCGACGCCACGGGTGTAGTCGACGTCGGTGTCGCGGGAGATCGCGCCGAGCAGCGACTCCGAGTTCGTCCGGGTCAGCACGCCGAGCCGGTCCGACAGCCGCGGCAGCTTGCCCTCGTCGCGCAGCCGGTGCAGCAACTTCGCCGTACCGAGAGCCGACGCGGCGAAGATCACCTGTCCGGCGGTGAAGCGGCGGGTGACCTTCTTGTTCGACGTACGCCGGGTGTCGATCGCGTACCCGCCGCCTGTCTCCTCCGCGAGCGGCTCGACCGAGGTGACCGTGGTCAGCGAGTAGACCTCCGCGCCGGTCTTCTCGGCCAGGTAGAGGTAGTTCTTCGTCAGGGTGTTCTTCGCGTTGTGCCGGCAGCCCGTCATGCACTCGCCGCAGTCGATACAGCCGGTACGGCGGGGGCCCGCGCCGCCGAAATACGGGTCGTCGACCTCGACACCCGGCTCACCGAAGAAGACACCGACCGGTGTCGGGTGGAACGTCTCCCCCACGCCCATGTCCTCGGCGACCTGCTTCATCACCTTGTCGGCCGGCGTGAACCCCGGGTACGTCGTGACGCCGAGCATCCGCTTCGCCTGGTCGTAGTACGGCGCCAGCTCGGACTGCCAGTCGGTGATGTGCGCCCACGCGCGGTCGGTGTAGAACGCGGGCAGCGGTTCGTACAGCGTGTTCGCGTAGACCAGGCTGCCACCGCCGACCCCGGCGCCGGACAGGATGATCACGTCGCGCAGTGCGCTGATCCGCTGGATGCCGTACATCCCGAGCTTCGGCGCGAACAGGAACCGCTTGGTGTCCCACGAGTTCTTCGCGAACCCCGCGTCGTCGAACCGCGCACCGGCCTCCAGTACGGCGACCCGGTAGCCCTTCTCGGTCAGCCGCAAGGCGCTCACGGACCCGCCGAAGCCCGAGCCGACGATCACGACGTCGTAGTCGAACGTCACGGGCGGCCGATCTTCTTCAGCACCCGCAGCGCGCCGGTCATCAGCTCCGCGAACTTCTCGTCGGACAGTCCGTGCGAGGCTGCGATCGGGATCAGTCGCTGGGTGGCGATCGCCTGCGGTTCGACGTACCGGCGGATGCCCTCGACACCTTGCCGCCGGCCGAGACCGGACGACCGCATGCCGCCCATCGGTGTGTCGATCGAGCCGAACGTCGCGCCGTACCCCTCGTTGACGTTGACCGTGCCGGCCATCAGTTGCGCGGCGACCGCGCGACCACGGCGGCCGTCGCGGGTCCAGACGCTCGCGTTCAGGCCGTACTCGCCCTCGTTCGCGCGCTGGATCGCCTCGGCCTCGTCGGAGAACCGGTAGATCGAGACGACCGGCCCGAACGTCTCGTTGTCGAAGCACTCCATCGCCGGGGTGACACCGGACAGGACGGTCGGCTCGTAGAACAGCGGGCCGATGTCCGGGCGGGCCCTGCCGCCGGCAAGCACCGTCGCGCCCTGCTCACGGGCGTCCTCGACGTGCCGCGTCACGGTCTCCAGCTGCGCCTTCGAGATCAGCGAGCCCATGTCGACGTCCCAGCCGGTGCCGGCACTCAGACGGAGCTTCTTCACCCGGTCCACGAAGGCCGTGACGAAGGCGTCGTACACCTGGTCGGCGACGTACAGCCGCTCCATCGAGACGCACAGCTGGCCGGCGTTCGCGAAACACGCCCGTACGGCGCCTTCCGCGGCTCGGTTGATGTCGGCGTCCCGCAGTACCAGCATCGGGTTCTTGCCGCCGAGCTCCAGGCTGCAGCCGATCAACCGCTCACCGGCCTGCTTCGCCACCAGCCGGCCGGTCTTGGTCGAGCCGGTGAAGCAGATGTAGTCGGCGTTCTGGATGAGCGCGCCGCCGACCGTCGGGCCGTCGCCGTTCACCGCGAGCCAGGCCTCGCGTGGGAGGCCGGCCTCGTACAGCAGCTCGATGCCGCGTAGAGCGGTCAGCGGGGTCTGGCTGTCGGGTTTGTGGACGACGGTGTTGCCGGCCAGGATCGCGGGCAGGCCGTCGGAGATCGCCATCGTCAGCGGGTAGTTCCACGGCGAGATGATGCCGACGACACCCTTCGGGACGAACCGCTCCTCGGCGCGGGTGAGCAGCGGGAAGATCCCGAGCTTGCGCTGCGGCTCGAGCAGCTCGAACGCCTTGCGGCCGTAGTACCGCGCCGTCAGCGCGACGTGCGCGAGCTCCTCGAACGCCTGCTTCCGCGCCTTGCCGGACTCGCGGATGATCAGGTCGACCAGCTCGTGCCGGTGATCGAGGACGAGATCGTGGTACCGCAGCAGGATCGCCGCGCGCTCCGCGAGCGGCACCCGTCGCCAGGTCTGCTGGGTCCTCCGGGCGACCCGGACCGCCGCGACCACGTCGTCCGCACTCGACACCGGAAGGTCCGCGATCGGCTGCCCGGTCGCCGGCGCGTACGACGTACGCGTGCCGGAGGTCGCGCGCAGCAGCCCCGACAACCGGCGGATGACCGACTGATCGGTCGCGTACGACGCGGTCGGGTCGAGCTCCGGATCCGCAGGAATCGACGTCTGCTCACTCATGAGGAAAGGCTACCTGCCGGTAATAGCGGCTGTCAGTATCAAGAGACCGTTAAGCTGATCCGCTGAACCTGCGAAGGGGTGGAACGTCAAGATGGTGGACAGCGGGGGGCTCTGGACGCCTCCTGAGGACGAGCTCGGTGAGGCGCTGCAGACAGCCCAGGTGCTGATCGAGGAGGGCCGGGCCGACGAGGCTGGGCCGTACCAGCAGCGGGTCATCGAGCTGGCCAGGGAGCGGGCCGAAGGGCACCCGAACCACTACGAGGCCAAGCATCTGATGGCCGCGACCCAGTACGAGTTGGCCGGATCGCTGAACGCGTCCGGCCGGCACGAGGAGGCGCTCGCCGCGCTGCACGAGGCGCAACTCGGGTACACCGAGCTCCAGGACGCCGGCGTGCTCGACGCGACCTGCTTCCTGGCGGACGTCCGCGCCCGGCGCGCGATGACCCAGGCGCACCGAGGTCACGGCGCCACCGCCGTACTGGAGATGGACGGCGCGGTGATCGCGTACGGCCAGCTCGTCGGCGGCGAGGACGGTCTCAAGCACCAGCCGGACTTCGCCCGGGTGCTCGCGATGAACGCGCTGATCCTGCGGCGGTACGGCGACCCAGCGCTGGCGGTCGCGTCCGCCGACGCGGCGACCCAGCTGTTCCTGCAGCTCGCGGACCAGATCAACGAGAGCCCGCAATCGCTGTCGTACGCCCGCTACCTGTGTACGGCGACCGCGGTGTCGGCCGACGTCCACGCGGCCGAAGGGCGGCTGGACCTCGCGCTCGAGGCGGACGAGATCGGGCTGACCACGGCCGACACGCTCGCCGACTCGGACTCGACGACCGACATGCGCACGCTGGTCGCCGCCCTGGTCAGGAAGGGCAAGCATCTCGGCATCGTCGGCCGCCTGGAGGGCGAGGCGTGCCTGCGGACGGCGTACGACACCGACGCCGAGACGGCGGCCCGCGTGGTCGACGAGCTGGACCGCGGGTTGCCGCTGACGCTGGTCGCGGCGCTGGAGAACGCGGAGATCAAGCTCGGGCCGTTCGAGCAGTACCACCGGCTGGTGGCGTTGAGCGAGCCCGCGCCTGGGATGACTCTGGCGACTGTGTCCGGCCGGACGGACCCGGAGTCGGCGGCACAACGCGCGACCGAGCTCGCTGAACTGGTGAAGCCGCTGCTGTCGCAGGACGGGAACGCCGCGCTGACGCTCGGACTGGAGGCGCACTACCTGTTCGCGATCTCGTCCGAGCGGGAGTCGCACCGGATGCGGTTCCAGACGGAGATGTACGTGCCGATCTGGGCGCAACTGCTGCTCGACATCTCCGAGGCGTACTTCCAGGCCGGGCGGACCGACATCGCGCTCGACCTGGGCGGCTGGTGCGCGGAGGTGGCTACCGCCCTGATCCCGTACGCCGACGACAACGAGCTGATGAAGGACCTGGCCGGCGCCTGCTACCGGCACCACGGCAACCTGCTCGCCGCTACCGGCGACCTGGCCGCGTCGCACCACGCCCACGAGGCCGCGGAGCAACTCCAGCTCGGCCGTTGACGTCCCGGCCCCCTCCGGCGGACGCTGACGCTGAGAGGGGGAGTCATGGACGTTGTTGAACTGCACAATCGCACGGTCGCGAACTTCGCGGACCTGGTCTCGGAGGTGCCGGCCGATCAGTGGTCGGCGCCGACGCCCTGCTCGGACTGGGACGTCCGGGCGCTGGTCAACCATGTCGTCGGCGAGGAACGCTGGACCGTCCCGCTGATGGCGGGCAAGACGATCGCCGAGGTCGGGGACACCCTCGACGGCGACCTGCTCGAGGACGATCCGGCCGCCGCGGCGTCGTACGCGGCCCGCGAGGCGGAGGTCGCGGCGACCTGGCCGATCGACAAGGTGCATCTGTCGTACGGCGACGAGGATCCGCACGAGTACCTGCGGCAGCTGGCGGCGGACCACCTGATCCACGGGTGGGACCTGGCCGTCGCGATCGACGTACCGGCGCGGATGGACGCCGAGCTCGTGGCGGAGGTCGCGGACTGGTTCGCGAAGCGCGAGGAGCTCTACCGATCGGCCGGGATGGTCGGCGACCACCTCGACGGCTTCACGGATCCGGCCGGGGCGCTGCTCGCGGCGTTCGGGCGGGATCCGCGGTGGACGCCCGCCGCCGCGATGCTCGAGCGGTTCGGGACCGCCTTCGACGAGAGCGACCTGGAGACCGCGATGTCGCTGGTCACCGACGACATCGTGTTCGAGTCCACCTCGCCGACGCCGGACGGTGGGCGCTACGAGGGCGCGGACGCAGTCCGGGCGGTGTGGGCGACGCTGTTCGCGGACACCGCCGACCCGCACTTCGAGACCGAGGAGACCGTGCTGCTCGGCGACCGGGCGGTCGTGCGGTGGAAGTACTCCTGGCGTGAGCCGTCCGGCAACCGCGGTCACGTCCGCGGCGTCGACGTACTGCGACTACGCGACGGAAAGATCGCGGAGAAGCTGTCCTACGTGAAGGGTTAGTCCTGGAGTTCGGCGCGGAGGGCGCCGACGAACAGACCGGCTTCGGTCTCGGTCATGCCGGTCTCGGAGACGACCAGTGCGGTCGCCTGGTGGAGTTCGCCCGCGGCCTTGAGGGCGCGGGTGCGCTCGGCCAGGTTGGTGCCCGGGCGGCGGACCAACGGCGTACCGGTCGTCGGCGGCACGTACCGCCCGAGGCGGATGTCGTCGACCAGTTCCTTGCACTGCTTGAGGTCGAGGCCGGTGCGATCACGGATCAGCTTGACCGCGTGCACCGCCTTCTTCGTGGTGATCAGGAACCGCACCTGATCGACATCGTCCGGGGACAGCTGGCCTCGCGCTGCGGCGAGGGCAACATTGTCCGTGTCCTGGCTGCTTCGACGGCTGAACAATCCCATGCGGCAATCCTTCCAGAACCCGTCAAACCGGGTGAACTCGACGCAAGTCGGGTCAATCTCCGAGCAATCGCAGTACCTCGGACCAGGCGCGGGCGCCCAGCTCGCGGTCGGCCGCCTCGGTCCCGCCGCGTGCCATCCGCTGGCCCGCGGTCTTCGGCTCCTCGCCCGGCACTACGGCGCGATGCCCGGCCGCCGTGACCGTCACGGTCCGGGTCGGTCGGTCGCCGCGACGCCGCTCGATCTCCGCCGCGAACTCGACCGCCGGCCACACCTTGTCGTCGCCACCGGCCACCAGCAGCACCTCGCCCCGGATCCGTTCCACCGGGATCCGCGCCTGCTCCGGCGCACGCCGCAGGCTCTGGCGATACATCCCGGTGTAGCTCGGCGGATCGTCCTCGGGCTTCCAGTCCACGTCGAACGGCACGAACGGGAGCGGTTCACCCTGCCAGGTCCAGGCCGACCGCTGGCTGCCGTCCTCCAGAACCCGGCCCCACACGTAGGCGCTCGGGGCGAATCCGACCACCGAGTCCACCCGTTCGTCGAGCGCACCGAGCAGCAACGCCGCCTCGGCACCCCACGAGCTGCCCATCACGACCAGCCGATCGTTGTGCGCCAGCTCGGCCAGCGGGAACGACTCCAGCGGAACCTCGTGCGTCACCGGCCAGCGCGGCGCGAGTACGTCGTATCCCTCGGCCTCGAGCAGCCGGGCCCGGTCCAGGTCCGGCGTACCGCTCGAACCGTGGAGGAGCAGGACGCCGGTACTCAACCGACGACGACCTCGACCCGCTGGAACTCCTTGAGTTCCGTGTAGCCGGTGGTGGCCATCGCGCGCTTGAGGGCGCCGACCAGGTTCATCGTGCCGTCCGGGACCCAGGACGGGCCGAACAGGATCTGCTCCATCGTGCCGGTGACACCGACCTCGACGCGCTCGCCGCGGGGCAGGTCCTGGTGCCAGGCCTCGGCGCCCCAGTGGTACCCGCCGCCCGGGGCGTCGCTCGCGCGAGCCAGCGGCGAACCGACCATCACGGCGTCCGCGCCGCAGGCGATCGCCTTCGCCACGTCACCGGACCGCCCCACCGAGCCGTCCGCGATGACGTGCACGTACCGGCCGCCGGACTCGTCCATGTAGTCCCGCCGCGCCGCCGCGACGTCGGCCACCGCACTTGCCATCGGCACTGCGACCCCGAGGACCTTCCGCGTGGTGTGCGCCGCGCCGCCGCCGAAGCCGACGAGTACGCCGGCCGCGCCGGTCCGCATCAGGTGCAACGCCGCCTGGTGCGTCGCACAGCCACCGACGATCACCGGTACGTCGAGGTCGTAGATGAACTGCTTCAGGTTCAGCGGCTCCGCCTGCCCGGACACGTGCTCGGCGGACACCGTCGTACCGCGGATGACGAACAGGTCGACGCCCGCGTCCACGACGTGCTTGGCGAACTGCTTGGTGCGCTGCGGCGACAGCGCGCCGGCCACCGTCACACCGGAGTCGCGGATCTCCTGCACCCGCTGGGAGAGCAGCTCGGGCTTGATCGGCGCCGAGTAGATCTCCTGCAGCCGGTGCGTGGCCTGCTGCGTCTCGAGGCTGGTGATCTCCTCGAGCAGGCTGGTCGGGTCCTCGTACCGCGTCCAGAGGCCTTCGAGGTTGAGGACGCCGAGACCGCCGGCCTTACCGATCGCGATCGCGGTGGCCGGCGACATCACCGAGTCCATCGGCGCGGCCAGGATCGGCAGCTCGAACCGGTACGCGTCGATCTGCCAGGCGACCGAGACCTCCTCGGGGTCCCGCGTGCGGCGCGACGGCACGATCGCGATGTCGTCGAACGCGTACGCCTGCCGGCCTCGCTTCGCGCGGCCGATCTCGATCTCGGTCATCTGGTGTCCTTACAGGTAGCAGGCGGGTCAGCGGCCCGAGTAGTTCGGGGCTTCGACCGTCATCTGGATGTCGTGCGGGTGGGACTCCTGCAGGCCGGCGGAGGTGATCCGGACGAAGCGGCCCTTCTCCTGCAGCTCCGGCACGGTCCGGGCGCCCGTGTACCACATCGACTGCCGCAGGCCGCCGATCAGCTGGTGCGCGACGGCCGACAGCGGGCCCCGGTACGGCACCTGGCCCTCGACGCCCTCGGCGATCAGCTTCTCGTCGGAGCCGCCGTCGTGCTGGAAGTAGCGGTCCTTGGAGTACGACTTGCGCAGCCCGCCGGACTGCATCGCGCCGAGCGAGCCCATCCCGCGGTACGCCTTGAACTGCTTGCCGTTGATGAACACCAGGTCGCCCGGCGACTCCTCACAGCCGGCGAGCAGCGAGCCGAGCATGACGGTGTCCGCACCCGCGACGAGCGCCTTGGCGATGTCACCGGAGTACTGCAGGCCGCCGTCGCCGATCACCGGGACACCGGCCGGCTTGCAGGCCAGCGACGCCTCGTAGATCGCGGTCACCTGCGGCACGCCGACGCCGGACACGACCCGCGTCGTACAGATCGAGCCCGGGCCGACGCCGACCTTCACGCCGTCCGCGCCCGCCTCGACCAGCGCCTGCGCGCCAGCGCGGGTGCCGACGTTGCCGCCGACGATGTCCACGCCGCGGGTGGCCGGGTCGGCCTTGAGCTTGCGGATGATCTCGATCTGGGCCCGGGAGTGACCGTGCGCGGTGTCCACCACGAGCACGTCGACCCCGGCTTCGACCAGCGTCATGGCCCGCTTGTAGGCCTCGCCGAAGAAGCCGATCGCCGCGCCGACCATCAGCCGGCCGGAGCCGTCCTTGGTGGACAGTGGGAACTTGTCGCGCTTGACGAAGTCCTTCAGCGTGATCAGGCCGGTGAGCTTGCCGGCTTCGTCGACCAGCGGCAGCTTCTCCACCTTGTGCTTGCTGAGCAGCGCCATCGCGTCGTCGGCGGCGATCCCCTGCCGGCCGGTGATCAGCGGCTGCTTGGTCATCACCTCGCGGACCGGCCGGGAGAAGTCGGTCTCGAAGCGCATGTCGCGGTTGGTGACGATGCCGACCAGGACACCCGCGTCGTCCACCACCGGGACGCCGGAGATCCGGTACTGCGCACAGAGCGCGTCGGCCTCGCCGATGGAGGCGTCCGGGCCGATAGTGATCGGCTGCGCGATCATGCCGGACTCGGAGCGCTTGACCAGGTCGACCTGCTGGGCCTGGTCCTCGAGCGAGAGATTGCGGTGCAGGACGCCGAGACCGCCCTGGCGGGCCATCGCGATCGCCATCCGAGCCTCGGTGACGGTGTCCATCGCGCTGGACACCAGCGGGATGTTCACCTCGACGTTGCGGCTCAGCCGGGACCGGGTGACGGCCTCGGACGGGATGACGTCGGACTCGTTCGGCTGCAGGAGTACGTCGTCGAAGGTGAGGCCGAGGACGGCGAACTTGTCGGGAACTCCAGCTGGGGTGATGTCCATGGGGAAAACGAGCACCTTTTGTACGGCGACAACGGAACCCCATCCTATCCGCGCCGTCTCCAGGCCCCGAATCCGCCGTCCACAGGGCTCCACGCAAGCAACCGCCCGCCACGGTTCGCGGCGGGCGGTCGGTGATCGAGCAGTTACTTGATGGGCGCGTTCACGACGTCCAGGATCTGCAGCAGGCTGGCGTCGGTGGTCGAGCCGTACGTCCGAGCGATGGCGGCGTGCTTGCCCTCGGCGTACGCGCCGCTGGAGTGCTTGCCCTTCGGGTAGGCCTTGCGGACCGAGCCCGTGCTGACCTTCCCGCCGGCGTGCTTCCCGGCCGCCTTCCCTGCCGCTGCCTTCTTGGCCGCCGACTTCTTCGCCGTCGCCTTGCTGGTCGTGACGGACTTCGCCGTCGCGTCAGGCTTGCCGAAGAAGCGCTCGGCGGTCTCGTTCGTGACCGGCTCACCGCTCGGCGTCGGCAGCACCGGCGCGACGATCGAGTCGACCACGCTGTCGACCAGTTCCTTGACCTCAGCCGGAACCTGCGTGACCTCGTCACCCGGTGCCTCATCGTCACCGGACGTGTCCGAACCGCCAGTGCCGCCAGTGTCGCCGTCGGGCGTCGTGGTGCTGTCCGAACCCGGTGTGGTCTCCGAGTCACCCGTCTGGCCCTCGCCGGAGCCGGAGCTCGGCGTCGACGTCGGAGCGGAGGTCGGCTCGCCGGTCGACGTGTTGTTGTCGCCCGTGTTGTCGCCCGTACCAGTGTCGACGTTCGCCGGCGGCGTCGTGGTCTCCGTCGGAGTCGGCGTCGGAGTCGGCGTGGTGGTCTCGGTCGGGTCGTCCGTCGGGGTCGTCGTCGGGGTGTCCGGCGGCGTCTCCGTCGTCTTCGTGTCGGTCGGCTGGGTCGTCTCGGGATCGGACGGCTTCGTCGTCGTGGTGTCGGTCGGAGCCTGCGTCACCTCGGTCGTCGGCTTGGCCGGATCCAGCGTCTTCTGCTCGTCGGTCGGCAGCGGGAACCACTTGCGTTCTGCCACCGGCCTGTCGCCCGGCGGCACAACCACTTCCGGCGTTCCCTTGATCTCCTGCGCCTGCGGGTCGTCGCCGACGGAGCTGTCCTTGCCGTTCTCGGCGGCGTGCTCGGCCTTCGCCTTCTCCTTGAAGTCCTTGCCGACCTTGACGATCTTGCTCCGGTCGACGACCGACAGCCCGTCGAGTTGCTCCTTCGGGAAGCTGGTCTCCGGCCGGACCGCGTCGACCATCTTCTCGATGACCTTCTCGTACGGCGACAACGGGTCACCGTTGACCGCCGCGGCCACCCCGGAGACCGACAGCGCGGCCACCGCGGCGACACCGAACGCCAGACCGCGGGTCGCCACCTTGCGGGCGAACGGGTCGGTGATCGGGTTCAGCGCGGCGCAACGCGCCAGGAAGCTCTCCGGATCGTCGATGGTCTCCACCGGGAGCTCGTCCTCGACCTCGACCGCCAGCCGTAGATCGGCCAGCAGTGCGACGGCCGCGTCGTGCTCGCCCGCCGCATGGGCGGACTCCCCACCGGCGGCGAGCAGATCGAGCAGCGCGTCATCAGCCTCGATCGCGTCCAAGTCGAAACGGTCAGCCATGATGCCCCTCCCCTGCTCTTCCTCGTTCCAGCTGTGCTTCATGCCCCACAAACCCCCTGAGCGTGTTCAACGCCCGATGCTGTGCGACCCTCACCGCCCCCGGTGTCATCCCCAGTGCCCGGCCGGTCTCCTCGGCTGACATCCCCGCAACGACGCGAAGGCGCAGGATCTCCCGCAGTTTCTCCGGCAGTTTGTCCAGAAGTCCCATGATGTGCTGGACCTCTGACTGCCGAACCGCGCGCTCCTCCGGCGTCGGTGACTCGTCCGCGCCGTCCGGCAGGTCCGGCGTCGAAACGTCGGCGACCGCGAACGCACGCTGGGCATCGGCGACCTTGCGAGCCGCGATGCCGTAGACGAAAGCCTCGAAAGGCCTCCCCTCGTCACGATACCGGCCCAGCGCGCCGAACACCGCGACACAAACTTCTTGTGCGACGTCGTCGACCATGTCGGCGCCGCCGGGATAGGTCCACAAACGGGACCGTACGTAACGGTGCGCGACTGCGCGCACCCTGGTGAGCAGGTCATTAAGAGCTGTGCGGTCCCCGTCGCCGGCCAGCGCGGCAAGATCCCTGAGCTCGACCCGGTCGTGGGTGTCAGGTACTCGGACCTCTGTCACCCCTCGCCCCCTCGTGTTCGGACCGGTTCAGCCTGAAAGATGGTACGGCGCTCAACTCTCGTTGCATAGTGGCAATTCGTGGTCGCGACCCCCCTCTTGATCACAATCTGTCACTACCGGCGAGTTCGGTCTAGGGCGCTACGAAACGGACCAGCTCGGACGCCTGCTCGCCACCCCAGTCGATCGGCGTACGACCCGCCTCGAGCCACCCGGCCCGTCGGTAGAGGTGTACGGCGGCGCCGCGGTTGTCGACCACCTCGAGTGAGAGCTTCCGCCCCAGCTCGGCGGCTGTGGTCACGCAATGGTCGAGCAACTGCCGCCCGATCCCCTGCCGAGTCGCCAGCGGATCCACGAACAACCGCTCCACCTCGGCGCAATCACCCACAGCCGTCAGCACCACATGCCCCACGACGCCTGAGTCATTCACCGCGACCCAGCACCCCAGGCGGTTCTCCGGCGTCAGCCAGGCCCGCGGGTCAGCAGGCCAATTAATCGGGTACGTCGCCCGCACATGCACAGCCCGCAACAGCCCCACGCAGACGTCCAGGTCATCGTCCGCCCGCACCCGTATCAACACCCGCCCATCCCATCAGATCCCCCACCCACACCCGCCGTACGGGGTGGGAATAGGCCGCACAACAAAGCACCGCCCGGTGGGTCCGAAGACCTGCCGGGCGGTGCTGTGTGCTGTCGAACTACTGGTGCTGAGGGATCAGTGGCCGTGGCCGTGGCCGTGACCGGCTGCGGCGGGCTCTTCTTCCTCAGGCTTGTCGACCACCAGGGTCTCGGTGGTCAGCAGCAGCGCGGCGATCGAGCCGGCGTTGGCGAGCGCGGACCGGGTCACCTTGACCGGGTCCAGGACGCCCTGCGCCAGCAGGTCGCCGTACTCACCGGTGGCGGCGTTGAAACCGCTGCCGGACTCGAGCTCGGCAACCTTCGCCGTCACGACGTAACCCTCGTAGCCGCCGTTCTCGGCGATCCAGCGCAGCGGCTCGACGACCGCCTTGCGGACGATCCGGACACCGGTGGCCTCGTCACCGTCGAGCTCGAGGTCCTTGTCCAGCACGGTGGACGCGTGCACGAGTGCGGAACCGCCACCCGCGACGATGCCCTCCTCGATCGCAGCCCGGGTCGCGGACACCGCGTCCTCGATCCGGTGCTTCTTCTCCTTGAGCTCGACCTCGGTGGCCGCGCCGACCTTGATGACGCAGACGCCGCCGGCCAGCTTGGCCAGCCGCTCCTGCAGCTTCTCGCGGTCCCAGTCGGAGTCGGTGCGCTCGATCTCGGACTTGATCTGGCTGACCCGGCCGTCGATGTCCTCGGCCTTGCCGGAACCCTCGACGACGGTCGTGTTGTCCTTCGAGACCACGATCCGGCGCGCCGAACCGAGCACCTCGAGGCCGACCTGGTCGAGCTTCAGCCCGACCTCGGGGGCGACGACCTGCGCGCCGGTGAGCGCGGCCAGGTCCTCCAGCATCGCCTTGCGGCGGTCACCGAAGCCCGGCGCCTTGACGGCGACGGAGGTGAAGTTGCCGCGGATCTTGTTCACCACGAGGGTGGACAGGGCCTCGGCCTCGACGTCCTCGGCGATGATCAGCAGCGTCTTGCCGGACTGCACGACCTTCTCCAGCAGCGGCAGCAGGTCCGCGATCGCGGAGATCTTGCCCTGGTGGATCAGGATGTACGGCTCCTCCAGCACCGCTTCGCCGGCCTCGGCGTCGGTGATGAAGTACGGCGAGATGTAGCCCTTGTCGAACTGCATACCCTCGGTGAACTCGAGCTCGGTCCCGAAGGTGTTCGACTCCTCGACGGTGATCACACCGTCCTTGCCGACCTTGTCGAACGCGTCCGCGATCAGGTTGCCGATCTCGGCGTCCCGGGCGGAGATGGTGGCGACGTGGGCCATGTCGCCCTTGTTGTCGACCGCGCGGGCGGTCTCCACCAGCTTGGCCGACACGGCCTCGACGGCCGCCTCGATACCGCGCTTGAGGCCCATCGGGTTGGCGCCGGCGGCGACCGCCCGCAGGCCCTCGTGCACCAGTGCCTGCGCCAGCACCGTCGCGGTGGTGGTGCCGTCACCGGCGATGTCGTTGGTCTTGGTGGCGACCTCCTTGGTGAGCTGCGCACCAAGGTTCTCGAACGGGTCGTCCAGCTCGACCTCACGGGCGACGGTGACACCGTCGTTGGTGATGGTCGGGGCGCCCCACTTCTTGTCCAGGACGACGTAGCGGCCCTTCGGGCCCAGCGTCACCTTCACCGTGTTCGCGAGCTTGTCGACGCCACGCTCCAGCGCGCGCCGCGCGTTCTCGTCGAACTCGAGGATCTTCGGCATGAAGAAAACCAGTCCTTTTCGTATGTCTCGTTGCAGGAGCGAGCCCTGTGTCCAACTCCCCCGCCCCACCACCCGGTCGGGTGCCGGACCCACTCCGCCCCGGCGCCAGAGGCCCCGGGGCGGTGTCGGTCAGGAACGGCGGGCGTTCGTCACTTGCTGACGACTGCGAGGATGTCGCGGGCGCCCAGGATCAGGTAGTCCTGACCGTCGTACTTGACCTCGGTGCCGCCGTACTTGGAGTAGATGACCTTGTCGCCGACGGCGACGTCCAGCGGGACGCGGTTGCCGTTGTCGTCGATCCGGCCCGGGCCGACGGCGAGGATCTCGCCCTCCTGCGGCTTCTCCTTGGCGGTGTCCGGGATCACCAGGCCGGACTTCGTGGTCTGCTCGGCTTCGAGCGGCGCGACGAGGACTCGGTCCTCGAGCGGCTTGATCGTGACCGACACTTGCTGACCTCCACGGTCGATGTGCTGTTTGCGGTTCATGGTGGTCGCGCTCCCCTGCCGTCGCGGGGGTCAAGGGCCGGACCGCTGGCATTCTCGCATCGAGAGTGCCAACACCGAATCTAGGCCGCGATTAGCACTCGGTCAACTCGAGTGCCAAAGGATTCTCAGCGTGAGACGTCTAATGTTGCCGGGTGAGTGTCACCGCGCTGCTCGACGGACCGGGCGCTGAGGTACTGGCTGCCGCCTGCGCCGAGTACCTCCCCGGCAAGGAACTCCAGCTCGTCGAGAAGCTCAGACGCCGGTACGACGCAACGCTTGTCACGACTGCGGTCACCCAGGCCGCACTGCGCCACCGCGCCGTCGCCAAGTTCGGCCCGGACGCAGAGCGCATGTACTTCACCCCAGACGGCCTGGAGCAAGCCACCCGCACAAGCGTGAGCACCCACCGAGCCGCACGCCTCGCAACCACCCTGCCGGGCGCCGGCGTGGTCGATCTGGGATGTGGGATCGGCGGCGACCTCATCAGCGCCGCGCGCGCCGGACTGTGTGTGACTGGTGTCGAACGCGATCCAGAGACAGCGGCCACCGCCCGCGCCAACCTGTCCGCACTGGGCCTGTCCGGCGACGTACTGGTCGGCGAAGCCGAGTCCACCGACCTCACGCCGTACGACGTGGTTTTCGCCGACCCCGCGCGCCGGGCTGATGGACGGCGCGTGTTCGACCACAACGCCTACTCGCCGCCGTGGACCTTCGTCACCCAGCTTCTGCAGCGGACAGCGTGCGTCAAGGCGGCGCCCGGCATCCCGCACGACGCGATCCCCGAAGGCGTGGAAGCGGAGTGGATCAGTGACTCCGGTGAGGTCAAGGAGGCAGCGCTCTGGTCCGGTGAGCTGTACGGCGGCACACCGAGACGGGCCACGCTGCTGCCTGGTGGCGCGAGTGTCAGCGACGCACCGGAGGCTGACAGCGGTCCGGTCGGTCAGTACATCTACGAGCCCGACGGTGCAGTCGTCCGAGCCGGTCTGGTCACCGCGGTCGCCGCTGCGGTCGACGGATGGTTGCTGGACCCTCGCATCGCCTACGTCACCGCCTCGGCGTACATCCCGACAGCACTGGCCTCGGCGTACGAAGTGCTGGAAGAGCTGCCCTACAAGGAGAAGGCGTTGCGCTCCTGGGTCCGCAGCCAGGGCATCGGGACGCTGGAGATCAAGAAGCGCGGCGTCGACCTCGATCCGGCCCAGCTGCGCAAGAAGCTCGCACCGAAGGGCTCGACGTCGGCGACCCTGATCATCACGCGGATCGGCCGCGACGCCGTCGCCTACTCCTGCCGCAGGGTGACGACCAGCTTCCCGGTCGCCTGATCGTCCTCCATGTACCGGTGCGCCGCGACGATGTCGTCCAGGTCGAAGACACGGTCGACGTTCGGCCGGTAGACGCCGCTCTCGACCTCGCTCACGATCCGCTGCAGCACGTCCGAGCGACCCTTCATGGTCTCGCTGTGGAACGCCGTCAGCCTGGTCCCGGACGGGATCATCGCGATCGGCTCGAAGTCCTGGATCAGCCACCCGCTGAGCGATCCCGCGACGCACACCGTGCCGCCGCGACGGACGAGCCGTAGCGAGTCCACCGCCGTACGCGCACCGATCAGGTCCAGAACGTACTCCGGTCCGTCCTGCCAGATCTCGCGCAGCGAGCCGCCGTCGTCGACCACCACATGGTCCGCGGTCAGCGCGTCGGCCTTGCTCGCCTGCCGCGTCGTCACAGCGGTCTCGACCCCGTACCCGGCCGCGATCGCCGCGGCCGCCATCCCCACGGACGACGTACCGCCGCGAATCAGCAGCCGGCCGCCGCGCTCGATCCCCAACGCGTCCAACGCGCCCAGCGCCGTCAGGTACGTCTCGGGCAGCGCGGCCAGCACGTCCCACGGCAGCGTCGTGGCGACCGGCATCAACGTTGCGTTCGGCAGCAATGCGTACTCCGCATAGCCGCCGTCGTACGCCCGGCCCATCTCCCCCATCACCGCCGCGACCGTCGTCCCTTCCGGTACGGCGGGATTCGTCGAGGCAGCCACGACGCCGACACATTCGATCCCGAGCACCCGCGGGAACTTCACGGTCGGCGAATGTCCCTGCCGGGTCCGTAACTCCGACCGATTCAGACCGGCCCCCGCCACCCGCACCAGACTCCAGCCGTCCCGAACCGCCGGAACCGGCAGTTCGCGAAGCTCCAGCACTTCGGGCCCACCAGCCCGAACACACACCGCGGCACGCATCGTTGCACTCATGCCTTCACTCTCGCCGCAGACCGGCGTGGCCGACCACCGATAGAATGCCAACCTATGCCCGTTGGCCGCCAACAGGGAGAATTCGGACTTGCACTCGACGTATATTCGAACATATGATCGATCTTGCGAGCGGGTCTCCGGGTGACAAGCCGGCGGGCGAGGTGCTGCGTCTGCTGCCGCGACTCCCCGGGGGCCCGCCACTAACGTCTGATCATCCTGCCCGGAATCGTTCCTTCACCGGCAGCCGGAGCCGAGCCTTGACGATCTCACCGACCGCCGACAGCGCCTGATCGCGCACCGTCGGCCAGTGCTCGTCGCAACCACCGGCGGGAACCCCTCCGACAAACTCGGCCACTAGCCGGTCCCAGTCCTTCGCCCGCCGCAGCATCGCGTGCCCTTCCCCGGCGAGCGAATACGTCGTCACCTCCACCCCGGCCGCCCGCAGCCGCTGTGCGTACGCCGTCGTGCCTGCGGGAGCGGTGATCGTGTCGTCGGTCCCGTGCACGAACGTGACGGGTGGGCGAAGCGCTACGAGCGGCTCGTCGCGCGGCAGCCACGGCGCCAGCGCGAGCACGCCCGCCACCCGCGGATGATCGCCGGCGGCAACCACCGCGCGCCCGCCCATCGAGTGCCCGATCAGCAACACCCGCGAGATCACCGGCGGCAGCTCGTCCAGAACGGTCCGCAGATCAGCGGCCGCGTCGCCGTCGTCGTTCCAGCCCCGGAAGCGATACCGGAGGAACCCGATCGCGCTGTTCGGCGCGACCGACCGCGCGGCCTGCGCGAACGGCCACATCCGCAGCAACGCAGGACGCCACAGGCTCGGGTCGGCGTGCGACTGTTCCTCGCCGCCGTGCGCGAGCAGCACCAGCTCGGTCGCGCTCGCCGGGTGCCGGACGAGATCGACACCCGGACGCCTCACGGCTTCGCGTACAGCTCGGCCGGCTCCTTGCGGATCGCCATCATCCGTCCCTGCGGCGTTTCGCTGAAGCCGTACGACCGGTAGAGCTCGTGCGCATCGGCGGTCGCCAGCAGGATCTGCCGCAGGCCCTTCAGGTCCGGGTGCTCGAGCAAGGTCGACACGACGAACCGCCCGAGACCGTGCCCACGGTGCGACTCCAGCACGAACACGTCGGCCAGCCAGGCGAACGTGGCCCGGTCCGTCACCATCCGCGCGTACGCGACCATCGCACCGTCCGCGCCGTACACCCCGAGGTTCAGCGAACCGGCGATCGCGCGCTCCACGACGTCGCGCGGGATCCCCGCCGCCCAGTACGACGTACTCAGGAAGCCCTGCACCACGTCGGCGTCGATCCGCTCGGCGTTGTCGTCCGCCTCGAAGCCGTCAAGCCCGGTCCACTTCATTTGTTGAGTACCTCCGTGATCGGCATCGACGAGTCGGCAGGAAGATCGAGCGGTGACGGTGCCTTGCCGGACCGGACCAGCTCCGAGCCGAGCGCCGCGACCATCGCGCCGTTGTCGGTGCACAGACCGGGCCGCGGCACCCGTACGGCGATCCCGGCCGCGGACGCACGCTCCTCGGCCATCACGCGGAGCCGCGAGTTCGCCGCGACGCCGCCGCCGATCAGCAGGTGCTCGAAGCCGCGGTCCTTGCAGGCGTCGATCGCCTTGCGGGTCAGTACGTCGCACACCGCTTCCTGGAAGGCCGCCGCGACATGGTTCACCGGCACGTCCTCGCCGTCGCGCCGTTTCGCCTCGACCCAGCGCGCGACCGCGGTCTTCAACCCGGAGAACGAGAAGTCGAACCGGTGCCGCTCGAGGTCCCGCTGCGACGTCAGACCGCGCGGGAACGTCACGTACAGCCGGTCCCCGCCGTCGCGCGCCGCCTTGTCGATCCACGGACCGCCCGGGAACGGCAGCCCGAGCACCCGCGCCACCTTGTCGAACGCCTCACCGGCCGCGTCGTCGATGGTGCTGCCCATCGGTACGACGCCGTCGGTGATGTCCTCGACCGCGAGCAGCGACGAGTGCCCACCGGACACCAGCATCGCGACGCAGCCCTTCGGCAGATCGCCGTGCTCCAAGGTGTCCACCGCGACATGCGCCGCCAGGTGGTTCACGCCGTAGATCGGCTTGTCCAGCGACAACGCCAGGCCCTTCGCCGCGGCGACGCCGACGAGCAGCGCGCCGGCCAGTCCGGGCCCGCTGGTCACGGCGACCGCGTCGACATCGGTCGGCTTGATCCCTGCCGTCTCGCAGGCCCGCCGGATCGTCGGCACCATCGCCTCGAGGTGCGCACGACTGGCCACCTCGGGGACGACCCCGCCGAACCGGGCATGCTCCTCGACACTGGACGCGATCGCGTCGGCGAGCAGCGTCTGCCCGCGCACGATCCCGACCCCGGTCTCGTCGCACGACGTCTCGATCCCCAGAATCAGGGGCTCCTGCTTCACAGTTCCTCCCGCCACCGCATGATCACCGCATCCTCGCCGCCGCCGTAGTACCCGCTCCGCCGGCTGATCTCCTCGAAGCCGAAGCCCCGGTACAACCCGATCGCCGATTCGTTGCTCGCAGCAACTTCCAGCAACACCGTCCGGCCGGCGCACCGGTCCAGCGCCGCCGTCAGCAACTGCCCGCCGATCCCGGTACGGCGCTCCGCCGGGGTCACCGCGACCCGCAGTACCTCGACCACATCGAGCGCGACCGGTGGCAGCAGCAGTACGACGTACCCGACGAGCGCGCCCTCGTCCGCGACCAGGACCACCCGGTCCTCGCTCAGCCGGTCGAACTCGTCCGCCCAGGCGCCCGTGCTCCAGGCAGCCTGGCCGAAGCACAGCTCGTCCAACGCGACCAACTCGGCCTGGTCGTCCGAACGCGCCGCTCTGATGGCAGGTCTCACAGGACGCTCTTCGGCCCGCGGGACATGGTCACGTCCGGCCGGCGCAGGTACAGCGGATCCGGCGCGACAACCTCGAGCGTCCCGGTCGCCACGCCCGCCGCCAGCACGTCGGCCGACGGGTACTCCGGGACCTCGACAGCGGACACGCCCAGCGCGTCGGCGTACAGCACCGCGCCGCGGCCGATCAGGGGCAGACCGGACATCACGTGGGCGACCTCGGCCGGCTTGTCGACCGCAGGTCCCTCGAGCCTCCGACGGCTGCCGTCCGCGGCCGGGCCGTCGTACAGCGCCCAGTAGATCTCCTTGCGCCGCGCATCCGTCGCGACCGCGACGGGCAACGTCAGCGTCGACTGCCGCGCGAGGATGTCGAGGCTGCAGACGCCGGAGACCTCGATCCCCAGCACCTCGCCCATCGTGCGAGCCGTCACGAGTCCGACCCGCAGCCCGGTGAACGGGCCGGGGCCGACACCGACCGCGATCCCGGTCAGGTCGCGCGGCGTGACTCCCGCGGTCTCCAGCGCCGCTGCGATCGCAGGCGCGAGGAGTTCGCCGTGGCGCAACGCGTCGACGGTCGTCGACGAGGCGACGATCTCGCCGGCCGGCGTGGCCAACGCAACGGTGACGGCGGCACTCGAGGTGTCGAAGGCAAGCAACATGTCAGTTCTTCTCCAGTACGGACACTTGGACGCCCGAAGCGGCCCACCGCGGACCCACCGGAGTGATCCGTAGTGACCGCGTCTCGTCGGTGTCGTCGTCGCCACGGGTGACCACGATGTCCAGCCGATCGGGCGCGAGCGCCTCGGCCAGCCCATGACCCCACTCGACCACCGTGACCGCGTCCTCCAGGCTCGCGTCCAGGTCGAGATCGTCCAGCTCCGCGAAACCGCCGATCCGGTACGCGTCGACATGCACCAACGCGGGACCGCCGGCCAGCGACGGGTGCACCCGCGAGATCACGAACGTCGGTGACGTGATCGCGCCGCGCACCTTCAGCCCGACGCCGAGACCTTGCGTGAACGTCGTCTTTCCTGCGCCCAGATCACCGGACAGCACGAGTACGTCGCCGGCACGCAACTGACCGGCCAGCTCCTCGCCGATCGCCTGCATCTCGTCGGCGGTCGGCACGGTCAACTCGACCGGCATCGCCTTGGCGAAGGTCAGGTTGTGCGCCTGCTGGTCGACGACGGAGTACCCACGTCGCCTCCAGAACTCCACGGTGTCGGGCAGCTCGATCCGCGCGATCAGGTTCACCCGGCCAAGTCCCCGGCGTACGGCGACCTCCTCCGCGCAACCGACCATCGCCGAGGCGACGCCGCGGGCCTGGTACCGGGGGTCGACCGACACGCGGCGCAGGTTCAGGACGTCACCGACCTGCTCGAACAGCACCGCCCCGAGCGGAACGCCGTCGCTCAGCACCAGCAGCCCGCCGTGCTCGGCGATCGCCGCCGCCACCGTCGTCGCGTTCTCGGACAACGCCGTCGACGGCGGGTCGAGAACCCGGCGCGAGGAGAAGGCATGGTGGATCACGTTGACGATGTCGTCGACGTGCTCCTTGGTGGCGTCGACGACGTGCAGGTCTGTCATCAGGTAGGTCCTAGGGATTGTTCGGCTCGTTCGATCATCCCAAGGAGGGCCGCGGTGAATTCACGGTGGTGCTCGACCAGGCCCAGATGGCCGCAGTTCTGCACCTCGACCAGCTCGGCGCCGGGGACCCGCCGGACGATCTCCTCGGCGTGTTCGAACGGCGTCAGGTGGTCCTTGTCGCCGCCGATCACCACGCACTCGACCTTCTGCAGCGGCTCCAGGGCGTCGTACTTGTCGTGCAGCGCGAAGATCGGGTAGAACTCCGCGATCACCTCGATCGGCGTCGCCGCGATCATCTCGTTGACGAACTCGGTGAACGCCGGCGGCACCTCGGAACCGAACGAGTACTTCCGCGTCAGCAGGTAGCTGATGTCCGTACCGGCCTTCCGGCTGCGCTCGACGACGTCCGGGATCCGGGCCAGAGCGGCGACCGTCGGCGTGGCGAGCGCCCGCGCGAGCATGCCGACCTTGCCCGGGAACACGATCGGCACCTGGTCCAGTCCGCCCGCGCTGGTCGAGCACAGCCCGACGCCGATCACCCGGTCGCCGAACAGCTCCGGATGCTGCTCGGCCAGGGCCATGATCGTCATGCCGCCCATCGAGTGCCCGATCAGGATCACCGGTCCGGTCGGCGCGAACCGCTCGACGATCCCGTACAGGTCCGCGCCGAGCTGGTCGATGCTGATGTTCTCCTTCGGGGACCGCCCGGAGCGTCCGTGCGAGCGCTGGTCGTAGAACACCATCGTGCCGATGCCGGCCAGGTCGCGGCGCTCGAAGTGCCACAGGTCCATGTTCAGCCCATAGCCGTGGGCGAAGATCACCGTCAGGTCCTCGGGCGGCAGCGGGAGCTTCCGGCCGAGCCTGCGCTTCGGCGGCGGATCGGGGCGCCGCGAGCGCTTCAGCTCGTCCACCTCGACGTACAGCTCGACGCCGTCGTCGGCTGTGAAGACGTACGGCGTACCTCGCAGCGACCCGAACGGCTCGGCCTCCAGCTGCTTGCGCTGACCCGACCGTCGGCCGATCACCTGCCGCTCGACCGCGACCCCGGCCGCAGCTCCCGCGGCCAGTACTCCGACCGCGGCCCCGATCAGACCAGCAGTCCGCCCTGCTTTGGACATGCCGGTCTACCTTTCGCTGTCGATGTACCTGCGTGGGATCCGGGCGCCCAGGCGGGTGACGATCTCGTAGTTGATGGTCCCGGCCGCGTCGGCCCAGTCGTCCGCGGTCGGCTCGCCCGACGTACCCGGGCCGAACAGCACGACCTCGTCGCCCGCCGTGGCCTGGTCGTCGCCGAGGTCGACGACGCACTGATCCATGCAGATCCGGCCGACGATCGCGCGCCGTACGCCGTACGCCTGGACCGGGCCGCCGTTCGACGCGTGCCGCGGCAGTCCGTCGCCGTACCCGAGCGGGATCAGGCCGAGCGTCGACGGCCGCGGCGCGGTCCAGGTCAGCCCGTACGAGACGCCCGCGCCGGCCGGCACCCGCTTCACCATCGCCAGCCGCGCCTTCAGCGTCATCGCCGGCCGGAGCCCGAGCTCGGCCGACGGCAGCGCATGCCCGAACGGCGACAGCCCGTACGTCGCGACGCCCGGACGGACCAGGTTGAAATGGGTCTCCGGCAGCGCCAGCGTGGCGCCGGAGTTCGCGAGGTGCTTGAACTCGGCGTCGATACCGAACGACTCGGCGACCTCGATGGCCTCGGTGAACGTTGCCAGCTGGGACTCGTTCGCCGGGCTCTTCGGCTCGTCCGAGGACGCCAGGTGCGACCAGATGCCCCTGATCTCGATCTGCCCGGTCGCCTGCGCGCGGACGGCCGCGCGGATCAACGCCGGCCACTCCTCCGGTACGGCGCCGCCGCGGGACATCCCGGTGTCGATCTTGAGGTGCACCCGCGCCGGGCGGTCCTGCACCCCGGCCACGAGCTCGTCGATCTCCCAGGGCGCGCCCGCGGACAGGTCGATGCCGGCCTCGATCGCGTCGGCCAACGGCTCACCGGGCGTGGTCAGCCAGCAGAAGATCGGCCCGGTGTCACCGGCCGCGCGCAGCGCGAGCGCCTCCTCGAGGACCGCGGCGCCGATCCAGTCCGCACCGGCCTCGCGAGCGGCCCGGGCGACCGGGACCATCCCGTGCCCGTACCCGTCGGCCTTGACCACAGCCATCAGCTGCGCACCCTCGGCGCGGGCACGCAAAGTGGTCACGTTGTGACGGATCGCAGCCAGATCGACCACGGCCTCAGCACGGACCGGACGTGACTCAGGAGTAGACATGGTCAGTCCAGTGTCTCAGGCTCCGTCGATGAGGGCCGCGAGGGCCGTCATGTTGTGGAAAACCGTGTCGGCATCGGAAAGTTTCGCGGGGTCGGTCATACCGGCGTACCCGAAGACCTTCATACCGGCCGCGACCGCGGCGGCGACGCCGAGCGGGCTGTCCTCGACCACCAGGCAGTCGACCGGTTTCACGCCCATCGAGGCGGCCGCGTGCAGGAAGAGGTCGGGGGCGGGCTTGCCGTGCGCGACGTCCTCGGCGCTGAAGATCCGGCCCTCGAACCGGTGCAGGAAGCCGACCGCGGTCAACGCCGTACGGATCCTTCGATGGGTGCCCGAGGAAGCCAGGCAGTACGTGATGCCGCGCTCGTCCAGGTGATCGAGGACAGCCTCAACGCCCTCGATCGCCTGGAGCTGTGAAAACCCGTCGAACAGCCGCTGGTGGTACCGGTCCTCGAGATCCGCCGGCAGCGGCCGCCCGAGCTGAGCCTCCGCCTTCTGGCGCATCGACGCCATCGACCCGCCCATGAAGTCCCGCACCGCCTCGTCGAACGTGTACGGCAGGCCCGCCTCCGTGAGCAGCTCGGCCAAAATCGTGTTGGCCAGCCGCTCGGAGTCCACCAGCACACCGTCGTTGTCGAAGATCACGAGTCCGCTCACACCGGAGACCCTAAGCGGCCACCGCGCGAACGCGGTGACCGCCGGGGCGCGAGAGCTGGTTGGGGTCAGTTCTCCTGGATAGAGAAATCGGTGAAGTTGAAGCGCTGCTTGGTGTTGCCGGTGGAGACCACCTCGACGCCGAAGTCGACCTGCCAGGTCGTCGCCTTCGGTGCCCAGCCGCGGGTGATCATGTCGTTGAAGAAGCTGGCCAGCGGCATCGTCCCGGACTTCTGCGTCACCTGCGACACGTACGCGGTGTAGCCGCTCTCGTGCCAGACGTCGTACGTGAAGCCGCTGAACGTCACGGTGCCGATCTTGCGCCCGGCAGGCACCTGACCCTTGTTGTCGGTCCAGATCATCAGCTCGTTGTTCAGGTCGTCACCGATCCAGGCGTCGAACGCGACGTTGTAGATACAGGCCGGGCAGTTGGCGGGTGTGCTCGCCGCGAACTTGGCCGACTGGATCTTCGACAGCGCCACGTCGTTGTAGTCCTTGTGCACGTTCGGGTACGCCTGAACACCCTTGTCGCCCGGCAACGGCTGGGTGACGTCGACGTACCAGTTGTTGTAGTTGCAGGCGCTCAGCGTGTAGGTGCCGTTCTCGTTGTTCCACATGTTGTTGTGGACGTAGTACGCACCGAACGTGCGGCCGTCGCCCTGGTTGTTCGTCGAGGTGGTGACGAACGAGGGGTTGGTGCAGCTCTGGCTCGGGCTGCCGGTCGACGTCGGCGTGGTCGTCGGCGGTGTCGTGGTCGTCGGCGGTGTCGTCGTCGTGGGCGGCTTGGTCGGAGTCGTGGTCGTGGTCGTGGTTTGCGTCGGCGTCGGCGTGCTGGACGTCGGCGGCTTCGTCGGGGTCGTGGTGGCGGTCGGGGTCGGCGTCGTGGGCTGACCCGGAGCCGGCGTGAAGTCGTAGTGCACCGTGTAGGTCAGCTTGGTTCCGGCGCGGTACCGGTCGCCGTCGTACCGGAGCGCACGCAGCCGGTAGCTGGCGTCCGTCGTACGGCGTGGGTCGATCGACAGTGTCGCGGGACCGGAGGCGGTCGCGGTGATCGCGACCGGCTTCTGGCCGAAGCCGTGCAGGACCGTGCATCCGGAGGACGCGTCAAGGACACAGGTCTCGACCCGTCCGACGCTGGGCAGGGCTGTCACCGTGCTGTCCGCGGCGTTCGCGGTCGCGACCGGCGAATCCTTGCTCGCGTGCACGACGATCGGTGCCGCGATCAGCGCGCCGGCCGCAAGGACCGCCGCGGGGACAAGGATGCGGCTCCGGAGAGATCGGGTGGGGGGCATGTCAAAACATTCCTGTCTTTGGCTGACAGGCCGCCCGGTGTTGCCCCAGTGCTACCGGGTGACCAACGGTTGGCTGGATCCCCAGAGAATTGCTCTCGCGTACGCGGCCTTGACGTTATCGAACCGTGATCAAGAGATGTCAACCCCGGGTCCTGAATTAACGAAGCCTTCACGTGCAACGCCAACGCCCCCGCCGACGTCCTGAGTGTGTGAACAAGCGTGTGAACAAACAGATGATCGCACTCGCGGCGACGGCATTACTAGCCCTGACCGCCTGCGGCAACGAGCCCGCGGCTCGGTCCGGCGCGTCGCTGACCGGGCGGACCTTCCTGTCCACGTCGGTGACCGAGAACGGGAAGCCGCGGCCGCTCGCGGCGAAGAGCCAGGTCCGGCTGCAGTTCACCACCGACGGCAAGATTTCGTGGAACGCCGGCTGCAACACGTCGCAGACAACGGTGTCGACCTCCGACGGCCGACTGAGCCTCGGCAAGGAGATCGCTTCGACGGCGATGGGCTGTCTGGGCACCGTCCAGGGCCAGGACTCGTGGATCGGCAGCGTTCTCCTGTCGAAGCCGACCTGGACGCTGGACGGCGACAAGCTCGTGGTCAGCACCGAGAGCACCACGATCTCGCTGCTCGACAAGGAATCCGCGGAGCCGGACCTCGCTCTCGACAGCACGAAGTGGCAACTGACCACCGTTGTCAGCGGCCAGGCAGCGTCCCACCAGGCCGGCTTCGAGAAGGTCTGGCTGACCCTGAACGGCGAACGCGTCACCGGGTCGACCGGTTGCAACGAGTTCCAGGGCGTGGTCGCGCGCGCCACCGGCAAGGTCACCTTCGGCGAACTGGCCACCACGCGCAAAGCCTGCGCCGGCGACGCCGCGACGGTGGAATCCCTGGTCCTGAAGAGATTGAAGGGCGACCTGACCTACCAGATCGACGGCTCGACGCTGCAGTTGCGCTCCACCACCGGCGGCCTGGACTTCACCGCGTCACGCTGACTAGGCGATCCTGATGTCGAAGGCTTGGACCTCGTTTTTCGTTGTCTCGTAGGAGATGAGTAGGTGGCCGCGGTCCTTCAGTTGTTGGCGTTGGGCTGCGGTCAGGGGGATCGTCCAGTGCTGCACGCCGCGGGTGATCTGCTGCGTGGCCTGCTTGACGAGATGACCGCTCATGTTCGGTGACCACGGCGGCGTGGCGCCGTCGGTGATCGCACACGGCGTGAAGCCGTAGTCCGGCGGCGGGTCGGTCGTGCACGATGTCGTCCACACCGGGATCGCGCCGAGCTGACCGCTGGTCAGGAGCGCGCGAGCAGTGCCGTTCCCCTTCGACGACGTGACGAGGCGTACGGCGTCGCCGCGCACCGAAGAGGACAGGATCCTGAGGTCGTCGGTCGGCACCCGGCCGGAGATCGGTACGCCGTTGCGCGCGGACTGCGCAATCGTTTGCGGCGACAGTGCCCCGTTGAGGTTCGGGTTCGACACGTCAGGCGGCGCCGGCGTGGTCGGGCGGTCCGCCGGCGGTGTGTACCCGGGAAGCGTGGCGAGCCCCCAGCGGTACGGGTCCGATTGCACGGAGCCGAGCGCCGACCACCCGAGTCGCGTACTCATGTCGATATGCCGCAACGTCGTCGTACCGGCGGCCGAGGTGTCGTCGTTGTCGTACGGCGTGATGTTCAGCCCGAGCCGCGCCGGGTCGACGGCGGACGGGAGGTCGGCGAGCGGGATCTTCACCTCGAGGTCGTAGCCCCCGCCGGCGTACGCGTGCGGGACCGTGGTCTCGTTGCTGCCGACCCACTGCGCGGTCGAGGCGACCTGTACGCCGGGCGCGTTGCCGGTGTCGAGCGGGCCGCTCGAGTAGCCCTGGTGGTTGTCCGCGTCCCGTTCCCAGCACGGGCCGCCGCTCTGGGTGAACGGGAAGATGCCGAGCTTGAACGTGTTCGCGGTGTCCTTGAGGTCCTGGGACGCGGTGCCGCGCGGGTCGAGCAGGATCTCGACCGAGTCGGCCTGCCAGTGACCGACGCATTCCTCCGGCGTCACGGCGTACGACTGGTAGTCGTCGCGGACGTGGATGAAGAAGTACAGCGCGTCGTCGGACCAGCTGACCTTGGCGGTATTCCCTTCTCCTGTTGACGAAACACCGCAGTCGTCGACGCCGGTACAGGTGCTCGCGCCCTGCCAGACCCGGCCGAGGTCGAGCGTCGGACCGGGGTACTCACCCGGGTCGGCCTTCCCGTCGACGACCGGCGTCGCCTGCGGGATCACGGTGGTCGGGACGAGCGTGAGGGTCAGCGTTTCACTACCGGTCGCCGTCCGGATCGGAATGTTGACGTTCTGCTGGGCGGGCAGGGTCGTGTCGGTGTTGGTGAGCTTGAACGTGACGGTGGCGTCCGCGCCGGGTGCGAGATCGTACGGCTTCGCGTTGGCGTCGACGGTGAAGTTCGGCGGAAGGTCGAGCGAGACAGCGCCGGTCTGCTGCTCGGCGGACCAGTTGTGGACCACGACCGGTACATCGATGGTCTGGCCGATACCCATCGACTGGATCGCCTGCGAGCGGCCGAGGCGGTTCGCCTGCGGCGCGGTGTTCTGCAGCCACTCGTCGTACTCCTGCCAGTTCCCCCAGCGCTGGAAGCGTCCTTCGGCGGCGGAAACGATCCGTACAACGTTTTCCGTGTAACCGCTCGCGTGCTCGGTGGTGTAGAGCGCGGAAACCTTCGCGTTCTGGTCGACGGCCGCCGTCGCGGCGGGTGTGACGGTGAAGGTGAGGTCGGCGCTCGATCCCTTGCGGACCGGTTTCGGCCCGTCGGTCGACCAGCCGGCCGGAACCGTCAGCGCGACGTTGCCCTTGGCAAGCTTTCCGCGGAGGTGCACGGTGGCCTGGAAGGGTTCACCGGCGACGTTGTAGAACTTGTCGAAGGTCAGGTATTCGAGCGTTCCGAGCGGCAGTCCGCCTGGGTCGGGTTTGGTCGCGCCGAACAGGATCGCGTCGTCGCGGCCGGCTGCCGCGCTGCTGTTCGGCTGGAACGGTACGAACGACTCGGTCATCCCGAACCGCGGACAGGCGGGAACCGACGCGCCCTTGTACATCACGCGGCTCTGGGTCGGGTACGCCGCGCGGCCCTCGTCCGCGACCTGCTGCCAGATCTTCGGCGTACCGGCGGTCTGCCCTTGCACGTTGCCCGCAGGCCAGGCGTACGGCGAGTTGTAGCCGGTCCACACGCCCGCGACGGTGTCGAGGCCGGTCGGCGTGAATCCGGTGGTGCAGTTCGCCGAGGTCGTCGTACCGCCGGTGCCTGCGGTCGCTCCGCCGGAGAAGACCTTCTTCACCTGCCAGGTGCTGAGGGCGTGCGGGCCCTTCAGCTGCTCCGGGAACATGGTCGGGTCCGCTGCCGCGAGCACGCCTTCCCAGATCAGCCGACCGGCCTGCTGGTGGTTTCCGTGGCCGGCCGCAAGGGTCGGGGTGAAGCCGATGTAGACCTCCGGCTGCGTCTCGCGGATCACCCGCGTGACCCTCCGGAGCGTTTCCTGCTCGTCCCAGAAGTACTGCGTCAGCGGCGCGCTCTGGTTGTAGAAGAAGTCGATCCGGTCGAGGTTGAAGATGTCGACCGTCCCGGAGCGGTAGTGCGCGACGCGGTCCTCGTTCTCGCGGCGCAGACCGAGCTCAGGCCCGAGCTCGGGACCGGTCGCGTTACCGCCGCCCTCACCTCGGGTCACCATGATCACGCCGCACTTGACGCCGTACTGCTGATGCCAGACGCCACACGGCCCGATGATGCTGGTGTCGTCGTCCGGATGGGCCCACTCCCCCATCACGTCGATCTTCGTCTGACGATCAGCCACGTACGGCTGGGCCGTCTGGGTCGTCTGGGTCGTCTGGGGCATGGCCACGGCCGGAACCGGCAGCACGGCGAGCAGGACAAGAATCACGAACCCGGCGAATCGCTTCACGTGCACACTCCAAAGGCGGCGGAGGCAACGCTCCAGTCCTACGTCCGCACCACAGACCCGCGCAACCGCTTACCGCGCGTCCCTCTCCTGCGGGGCAGGAACGCTAGTGATCGCCCAGTTCGCCAGGAAACGCAGCGCCTCGGCCGCCGGGCTGTCCGGTTCGGCGGTGTAGGTGACGATCACCAGTCCGTCGCCCGGCAGTTCCATGGCCTCGCCGGTGAGCGCGAGGTCGCCGACCAGGGAGTTGTGCAGCCGCTTGGCGGCCGTGCGGTGGTACTTGACGTTGTGCCGTGCCCACCGCGTGCGGAACTCCTCGCTCCGGGTGGCGAGTTCGCCGACGAGGTCGGTAAGGCTCTTGTCGTGAGGGCTACGGCCTGCCTCGGCGCGGAGTGCGGCGACGGCGTCGTCGGCGACCGTCTCCCAGTCCAGGAAGAAGCCGGGCGCGCGCTGATCGAGGAACAGGAACTTCGCGACGTTCAGCGGCAGCCGGTCGCGGTCGAGAATCCCGTCGTACAGCGCAAACGCGAGATCGTTCGCGGCGAGGATGTCGGTGCGCGCGTTGCGGACGTACGCCGGTGTCGCGAGCGACTCCAGGATCCGCAGTACGCCGGGACGTACCTTCGAGACCGCCGTACGGCGTGATCCGCGGACCGGACCGCTCGAGGCGCGGGCGAGGTCGGCCAGGTGGGCCCGCTCGGCGTCGTCGAGGCGCAAGGCGCGGCCCAGCGCTTCGAGGACCTGCTCGGAGACGCCGGCGAGATTGCCGCGTTCGAGGCGGGTGTAGTAGTCGGCGCTGACGCCCGCGAGCAGGGCGACCTCCTCGCGACGCAGCCCTGCGACGCGGCGCTTGTCGCCGAAGGTCGGCAGGCCGGCCTGCTCGGGCGTCACGTTCGCACGCCGGCTGGTGAGGAACTCCCGCACGTCGTCCTTGATGCTCACGATTTCCACCGTACGGGCGGGCGCGTCCGCGATGGGAGGGTCTCCTGGTACCTGTTACACCGGGGACTCCCACCTGTGATGCGGACGGATGTCTCCTGGACCCATGCACCAACCGTCCCTCAGACGCCGGCAACTCCTCGGCCTCGCACTGACCAGTGTTCTCGGAGCGTGCTCGGTGAAATCCACGAAAACCGCTGGGCGGAAGGTGTTGGTGGCGTACTTCTCCCGACCGGGCGAGAACTACGACAACGGCGGTCGTACCTGGCTGAAGGTCGGCAACACCGAGGTCGTCGCGACGATGATCGCCGACCTCGTCGCGTGCGACGTGTACCGGATCGAGGCCGCCGAAACCTACTCGGACAGGTACGACGACACCGTCGCCCGCAACGTCCGCGAGCAGAACGCCGACGCACGCCCCGCGATCGCCAAGCCGCTGCCCGCTCTCGACCCGTACGACATCGTCCTGCTCGGCAGCCCGATCTGGAACGTGCGGGCCCCGATGATCATGTCGACCTTCACCGAGAAGCTCGACTTCACCGGCAAGACTGTGCACCCCTTCACGACGTACGCAATGAGCGGCCTCGGCACGACCGAACGCGACTACACCCGCTCCTGCCCCGGAGCCACCATCGCCGAGGGCCTCGCCGTACGCGGCGAACAAGCAGCCCAAGCCCGCCCGCAGATCACCGACTGGCTCCAACGAATCGGCCTCCGCTGATTCAGCTCAGGAGGCGGCGGGTTGTTTCGGGGAGGGCTTGGGCGACCTTGATGGCGGTGATGGGTCCGCCGTCGGAGGCGAGGTTGGCTGCGGCGGCGTGCAGGTACGCGCCGACGCTCGCCGCGTCGAGAGGCGTCAGACCGCCGGCGAGGAGGGCACCGCACACGCCGGCGAGCACGTCGCCGGCGCCCGCGGTCGCGAGCCATGGAGTGGCGTTCGTGTTCACCCGGACCTCACCGTCCGGACTGGCAATGACCGTGGTGGCGCCCTTGAGCAGGACCGTCACGTCGAAGCGCTCGGCCGCGAGCCGCGCGTACTTCAGCCGCTCGGCCTCGACGGTCGCGCGATCGACACCGAGCAGGCGAGACAGCTCACCGGCGTGCGGCGTGACCAGTACGTCGACGTGGTCGCCGGAATCGTCGAGCGCCTTCAGACCGTCCGCGTCCAGGACAACGGGCTCGTCGGCGTCGAGCAGCTCGCGGATCCGGGGGATATCGAGTTCGTCGCCGAGGCCCGAGCCGATCGTCCACGCCTGAACCCGGCCGTCGCCGACGACCTCCGGGTGGGCTTCCCATACGGCGCGCGCCACCGCGTCCGGGCCGACGTACCGGACCATGCCGACAGGCCCGGCGAGGGCGCCGGCGGTGGCGATCACTGCGGCGCCTGGGTACTGGGTGGAGCCGACCATCAGGCCGAGGACGCCGCGCGAGTACTTGTCGGACTCGCCGTGCGGGACGGGATAGAGCGCTCTGACGTCCGCGGCTTGGAGCGCCTGCACTTCCGCGGGTGGGAGTTCGAGGCCGATGTCGACGAGGTGGACCGGGCCGCAGGCGGTCGCGGCGGGGTCGACGAAGTGGCAGATCTTGTGCGTGCCGAATGTGACGGTGAGCGCGGCGTTGACGTGCGGCTCGGGCGTCTCCCCGGTGTCCACGTCGACACCGGACGGAGTGTCGACAGCCACGATCGGTACGCCGTACTTCTCGGCAACCTGCACCACAGCAAGCGCCTCAGCCCGAAGCCCCGGCCGCCCACCGATCCCGACAATCCCATCCACCACCACATCGGCCCCGGCAACAACACTCACGGCGGACGAGGTGGGGATTGCTCGGCCGCCCGCTGTCTTGAGGGCGGCGAGGCCGGCTGCGTGTGCCTTGTCCGACAGCAGGACGGCGGTGACCTGGGCGCCGCGGCGGGACAGTTGGGCGCCGGCGTACAGGGCGTCGCCGCCGTTGTCGCCGGAGCCGATCAGGAGGACCACGCGAGCGCCGTACGTGCCGCCGAGGAAGTTGCTGACGGCAACCGCCAGCCCGGTCGCCGCCCGCTGCATCAGCGTGCCGTCGGGTAGCTTCGCCATCAACTCGGCCTCAGCCGCCCGAACCTGCTCGACCGTGTGCGCACGACGCATGCTCAACCCTCCAGGACGACCACGGCGGAGGCGATTCCGGCGTCGTGGCTCAACGACAGATGCAGGCTCTGTACGCCGAGTTTGGCCGCCTGCGCCGCCACCGTGCCGGTGATCTCCAGCCACGGCCGCCCGGTCTCGTCGGTCTGCACCTCGGCGTCGTGCCAATGCATGCCCCCGGGCGCCCCGAGCGCCTTCGCCAACGCCTCCTTGGCCGCGAACCGAGCCGCCAGCGACGCCGGCGGCTTCACCGCCTCCACGGGGGTGAACACCCGATCCCGCAACCCCGGCGTACGTTCCAGCGTCCGCATGAACCGATCCACGTCGACCACATCAATACCCACGCCGACGATCATGCAGCCACCCTAACGGTAAGGGGACGCGGTGGATTGGCGGATGCGTAGGTCTACGGCCAGGTCCAGGCGGAGGGCGGTGGGGGTGCGGCCTCTCGAGAGATCGAGTACTACGCGCGTCGCGAGCTCGGCCATCTGATGGAGCGGCTGGTGGACCGTGGTGAGGGTCGGCGTCACCCACTGCGCAACAGGAAGATCGTCGTACCCGACCACCGACAGGTCTCGCGGAACGTCCAGCCCCAGTTCACGAGCGGCCTGGTAGACGCCCAGTGCCTGCATGTCGCTGCCGGCGAAGATCGCGGTGGGCCGGTCGGCTCGGCGGAGCAGGTCGAGCGCCTCGCGATGGGCGCCGGCGACCTCGAAGTCGGCCCACCGGATCAGCGCCGGATCGACGTCGGCACCTGTTGAACGCAGCGCATCTGTGTACCCGTCGACGCGTTGCCGCGAGCACAGCGTCGAGATCGGACCGCCGATCATCCCGATCCGGGTGTGGCCGAGCGTGCGCAGATGCGTCGTCGCCATCCGGCCGCCGTTCCAGTTCGCGGAGCCGATCGACGGTACGTCGTCCCCCACATCGCCGACCGGATCGACGACCACGAACGGGATCCGCCGCGCCTCCAACTGCGCGCGCTGATCGGCGTCCAGGTCCGAGAACACCATGATCACGCCGAGCGGCCGCCGGTTCAGCACCGACTCGATCCACTCCTGCCGCGGCCGGAGCGCACCGCCGCACTCGGACAGCACCAGTTCGACGCCCTCGGCGCGGACGACCTCCTCGACGCCGCGGATCAGCTCCATCGCCCACTCGCCACCGAGCTGGTTGAACACCAGGTCGATCATCGGGCCGGCCGCCGTACTCGAGCTCCGCCGCCGGTACCCGTGCTCCTGGATCAGGCTCTCGATCCGCGCCCGGGTCGCCGCCGCCACGTCCGCGCGCCCGTTCAGCACCTTGGAGACGGTCGGCACCGACACCCCGGCCTGCTCCGCAATTTTCGCAATGGTCGGCCGCTCGGCCACAACGCCTCCCGATCCGAAACTTTCGAACCAGCCTAGCGATTAATCGTGCGGCCGCGCGCATCTGGTACGCCGCTGAGCCGGTAGAAGAACGTGTTGACCTGGTCGCGCCACTCGCGGGCGTTCGACAGCTGGGTCTCGAAGCGGGCGGTGATGTTCTCGCGGATGGCCGGTTCGAAGCGCTCGGCGATCACCTGCCAGCGCGCGACCATCGCCTCTACCTCGGCGTACCCCTGGAAGTGTGTGTCGTAGATGTGTTGCAGCACTGTGCTCCCGCTCTGGAGCACGTGGTCGTAGGGCACGTGGTGGAAGAACAGCAGCAGCTCGTCGGGACACGTGTACAGGTCCTCGTACAGGCTCGCGAGCGGTTCCGGATACTGCCCGGTGAACCCCGAGCCTGTCTTCACGGTCCGGTCCACGCCGACGCCGTACCGATCCGCGAAGTGGTACGTCCCCGCGCCCGAGAACTCGTACCCGTTCACGTTCGGCCCGTAGTGCGTCCCTGGCGTCACCATGAACCCGACGCCGAGCGGCGCGGTGTACCGCTCGTACGTCTGCCACGAGCCGGACAGGATCGTCACCAACTCGCTCCGGGTCCGGTCGTCCATCGCGAACGTCGCGGCCGCCCACTCGTGCAGGAGGCTGACCGGATCCGCGGCGGGATCCCATGCGAGCCGTCCGAACGCATAGAGGTTGCTCTGCGCAAGCTTGTGCCCGGTCCAGTTCAGGTCGTCGCCGACGTTGGACACGGCAACGATCGCACCGATGCGGTCGGCAACGGTCACGCCACCGCCACCGGACGTGTCGAACTGCAGGATCTCCCGCCACCAAGGCCCGAGGTAGCACAGGTCCTGCTGCTGGCCGGAGTACTCCTGCGTGACCTGCAACTCGACACCGAAAACGGTTTCCTGGAATTCCCCGAGCAGCGGTGAGACCGGCTCCCGGACCTGGAAGTCCAGCGGTCCGTGTTTGACCTGCAAGACAACGTTTTCCTCGAACCGCCCGTCCAGCGGGATGAACCCGTCGTACGCCGCCCTCGCCCGATCCGCCCGCCGATCGCGCCAGTCCTGTTCGGGCTCCGCGCCGGAACATCGCCAGAAAACGCTCCCGCCGTACGGCGCCACTGCTCGGGCCAGCAGGTTCGCGCCCTCGGGATCACGAGCCGTCCGCACCACGAGCCCGCCGAGATCCGGTACGACGTCGTACACCCGGGCGATCGTGGCGGCCCACCAGCGCGCGACCCGCTCGTCACGCGGGTCGTCGATGAAGTCGACCGCGAGACTGACTGCGATCCCGTACTCGCGGAAAACGCCGGCCAGCCGCGCCACATCGGGCAGCTCGGCGGTGGCGAGCGCGACCGCGTTGATCCCGATGGACGCCAGCAATCGCGCGTACGCCCGGACCCGGCTGAGGTCGGGCACCACCTCGCCGTCACGGAAAAAGATCGATTTTCCCGAGTATCCGCGCCGTACGACACCGGACAGCTCGTCCCAGTGGTCCAGCATCCGGATCGGTACGGCGGGCTGCTCGACGACGGTGAAGTCGCCGCTCATCCACTCGAAGTACCGCAGCACGTAGAAGTACCCGTACAGCAATCCGTGGCCGCCCTCGGCCGCGACAACGAGATCGTTGCCCCGTCGCACCACCACGAACCCCTCGACGCCCAGCCCGTGCTCGGGCACGGCGGCCTCGACCTGCTGCCAGAGAGCGGTCTCCCTGACCCGGGTCAGCGTGCAGACGGCGACCTGTACGTCGGTGCGGAAACGGCGCGTCTGCCGGACCTCGGCGCGGATCGTCTGCGCGAGCACGCCCGACGCATGCACGGTCACCTCGGGCAGGCGTTGCGTACCAAGCCAGGCGGAATCGCCGGTCATGGGGCCTCCCGGTCTGGACTGAGGAGCGGAGGGAGCGAAGCGACCGGAGCGACGAGGGAAGACCGGGAGTTGCAGCCCCAGGACCCGCCGCGCCGGAGGCGTGGCATCAATACCGTCATCGAGCGTCGATACTTACACACCAGACGGTCACCGAACGGTGACCGAAAGTTTCGAGACCGTACCGTAGCTGAGACACTCCGAGACACTCTGAGACCAAGGCCACGCCGTCCCGATGTGGGTGCATCGCGCGCCGATGGGAACAATGGGCCACATGCTGCAGCCGTCGCGGGAGGTGACTCCCTACACCGAGCTCGACCGGGCCACCTGGGCGCAATTGGCCGAGACCACCATCTCCCCGCTGACGGCGGACGAGGTCGAGCGGTTACGCGGTCTCGGTGACGAGATCGACATGGACGAGGTCCGCGAGGTGTACCTGCCGCTGTCGCGGATCCTCTCGCTCTACGTCCGGCACGCCCGCGCACTGCACGCCGACACGGAGAGTTTCCTCGGCAAACCGGCCGAGACCCGCACCCCGTTCGTGATCGGGATCGGCGGATCGGTTGCCGTCGGCAAGTCCACGACCGCGCGACTGCTGCGCGAACTGCTGGCCCGCTGGCCCGAGCACCCGCGGGTCGCGCTCGTCACCACCGACGGCTTCCTGTGGCCGAACGCCGAACTCGAGCGCCGCAACCTGATGCAGCGCAAGGGCTTCCCGGAGTCGTACGACCGCAAGTCATTGCTCCGCTTCGTGGTCGAGGTGAAGTCCGGGATCGACTCGGTCGAGGCGCCGGTTTACTCGCACCTGCACTACGACCGCATGGACGGCGTACGGACGACTGTCGAGCAGCCCGACATCCTCCTGCTCGAAGGCCTGAACGTCCTGCAGCCGGCACCCCGGCACGCGGACGGCAAGAGCGGCCTCGCGGTCAGCGACTTCTTCGACTTCTCGGTGTACGTCGACGCGGCGGCCGACGACGTCCGCTCCTGGTACGTGGCCCGTTTCCTCAAGCTCTGGGAGACGGCGTTCCGCAACCCGGAGTCGTACTTCGTCCGGTACGGCGAGCTCAGCCGCGAGGAAGCGATCAAGAAGGCCGAGTCGCTCTGGGACGGCATCAACGGCCCGAACCTGCGCGAGAACATCCTCCCCACCCGCTCCCGCGCCACCCTGGTCCTCCGCAAAGGCGCCGACCACGCCGTCCGCTGGGTCAGGCTACGGAAGCTCTGACTGCAGGTACGACGGCCAGTGCGACGACCGCCGCGGTGAGGGCGAAGGCCACCGGGTAGCCGGTGCCGCCGACGATCGCGCCGAAGGCCAGTGCGCCGAGGCCCCAGCCGCCGTCGTACGCCAGGTTCCAGAGGGCGCTGACCTGGCCGTAGCGGGAGCGGTCGACGCGGTTGTACATCAGGGTCAGCGTCAGGTTCTGCGCGGCGCCGAACCCCGCCCCGAAGCAGGTGGAGCCGATCAGGATCGCGATCGGGCTAGGCAGGAAAACGAGTGATCCGGCGCCGGCGGCGGCGAGCACGAGCGCGGGTGCGAGCAGCTTCGCAGGCCCGACACGATCGGCGTACCGCCCGGCCAGCCAACGTGCGGCCGGCGCCGCGATCGCCTGCAGCAGAAGGGCCGACGCGATCATCGACTGCCTGTCCCCGGCAACAGCAAGCGGCAGAAACGTGACGCTGATCCCCGCCGCGACAGTCACCGCGGCGAACACGAGCGTCGGCATCAACAACCCACTCCGCCGTACGCCGCCCAGCACCTTCACGTGCTGATCCGCGACCTCAATCCGCCCAGGCAGACCGATCAGCATGACCAGCCCGGCGAGCGACGCGACGGCCGCCAGCACGAACAACGCACCGAACCCGATCACGTCGATCAGATAAACCCCGAGCGGCAGCCCGATCACCGCAGGTACGCCGACTGCCACGCCGTACACCCCGAGCGCCTCACCACGACGAGCCGGCGGAGTGAGCTCGGCAACCAGCGCCACCGCCCCCACCACCAGAATCGCCAGCCCCGCCCCACGCACGACACACACGCTGAGCACAACCGGAAGCGAAGCCGACCCCAACAACACCAGCGAAGGCGCCCCAAGCAGAACCAGCCCCAACCCCAGCACAACCTGGTACCCCCACCGCGCCAACATCCGCGGCACCACCAACTCAACCCCCACCGCAGCAAACATCATCGCCGCGGTAGACAGCCCCGCCCCCACACCCCCGGCCCCGTTAGCAGCCAAGTACAGAGGCACCACAGACGTCAGCAGGTACATGCTGAGCCCCGACCCAAACACCATCCCCAACAACCGCACGAACTGACTGCTCAGAAGCGGGCCAACGCTGACTGTCGGAACCTCACACGCAGTGGTCATACCTAGAAGCTAGAGAAATACCGGTACGCCCTACAGATCCAGTTCCACAGCGATCGAGAGGACCAGTTCCCAGAGTGTCTTTGTCGACAACCCCTCCCTCATCGTCAGAGAGGGAGCGGTCGCAGGCGCAAGGTGTCCGGAACCTGTCCGTTGTCGTAGTACTGCACGAACACCTCAGCAGCCTCCGCCGCCGAGAGCACCTCATACGAGTACACACGCGCCTCACAGCCGTCCCAGGGTATGACGACCTCGGCCGCCGGCCCTGAGTTGTCAGCCACCGCCCGCCCCACGACGAAATGTCGCCGCCCTGGCTCCCCTGGTCGACGCACCTCCACAGTCATGCCGTCCGCTGAACCTGCCGCCTGGACATACTGCTGCGGCCAAGCCGCGAGATCGACACGATCGAACGGGACGTCTGTGGGAAGTCTCCAGAGACTCAGCGAGTAGCGATCCACGCCGTCGAGGAGGGCAAGCCGCTGCTCGATCACCTCCCGCGGCGACAGATCCGGGTCCTTGACCTCCCCATGAATCCGGCCGTTCATCGTCAGCGCATGAGTGACCTTCTTCACGAGACCCTCACTTGATAGGTGGACGTGATCGACCTCGGAACACCGTCAAGCTGACCAGCTACGGCGTACGGGAGGAGGAACTCGGTTGCTCCACCCAATGTCCGATGAAGAAGTACACAACCTGACGCTGCGCACGATCGTCTGAAAAGCCGACCCCCTCGGTGAGGGAAACGAGCTTGTGCACGCACCTCACGAAGGTGTGGAGATCCTTGGCCAGCAGCCGATCCGCGTCCTCGACGATCACAGCAACAGGTGGATGCCAGCCGTCAGTCAACAAGTCCCACAACCGATCCGCAAAAGCCGCCCACGAACCCGCGCCGAGCCCAGTGAACCCAAGTCCCTCACTCAACTCAACAAGCAGGCCCGACTCCAAGTCACCTTCTTGAGGCGCTTGCACCCTGACCACCCGGAACCCGAGCTCCTCCAGGCTCGTCAAGGTCCGACCGAGATCGTCCGTTTCGAGTAGGTAGGGCTCCGTCGTGAGCCAGGGAAGACGCGCTTCAACATCCACCCAATCGGCCCATTCGCGTGATCTACCAGCATCCACAGCCCGATCCCCAGATCTGAACAAGTCCATCCTTTTGTAGTGTCCGCTGTGCCAGACCGGCCGGCGTTGTGGGGTCGCCTGGGCACAGGGCTAGGTTGCCGTTGGCACAAACGGTGTCGGCGCGTTGGCGCCATGCGCAACACATGCCGCCTCAGCGGGACTGGGGTTCCTCGCTCCACACAGCCATCTCACCTTTTCCCGCCTGCCCAATCCACTCGAATTGCCCTGACTGCCGTATGACGATCCGCTCCGCATCCCTGGGAGTCATGACAACGTGATAGCCCGGGCGGAACACCAGCCTCACCATTCCACTCTTGAATGCGACTGCCGATGCCACTTCAGTACCGACCAGCATTGTCAGATCTTCAGCCACTTCCGTTGCCGCATGCGGCAGATCGACCGTCGACGCATCGGTCATCTGTACATCGACGTCGGCCGAGATCACGAAACCTTCCATGAATTCAATGCGACACGTACCGGCGCGCACCTCCGCCTGCACGACCTTCCGGTCACGAATTCCAAATATCCATCGATCCGGCAATTCCTTGAACATCCTTCAGCCGCCCGGTAGGTAGTCGAATATATTACCAATGACGTCGCCCGGCTTACCGTTCGGCAGTTGTGGGTGCACATCGCCGGTCTTCGGATTTACAAGCATGTCTGGATTCTTCCTGGATCCTACGCCCCGCCAGGCGGCGTCGTTCTTAACACTATGAATGGCGTCCTTGATTTCCTTCGTCGAATAGCCAGTTTCGTTCGCTATCGCATTTGGTCGAGAGAGCAACTTGCACGGCGTCTTCGGAGGTGCGCCACATGAATCGTAGTCACCGTCGTCGGGGGGTTGGGCGGCGCTGCTGCTCCCGGCGCTCGAGTCTGCCGAGCCTGAGGAGCTGTCCGAGCCCGATGCGGCGTTCTGGAGGATCTGGTCGATGAGCTGGGCGATCGAGTTGCCGACTGGGGTTCCGGCGGCACCCGCTGCGAGTGCACCTGCGACGACGGCGACCCAACTGCTGCTGTAGCCGTCGATTATGCACATGCAGATGTCCTCGCCTGCGGCGCTGCCCATCGATGGCCTGCCGCCGAGGCTCGCGGTGAACCAGTTGTAACTGCCGGTGGTGGCGACGTTGGAGATGACGGAGCCGTACTGGTCGAGGGCGTTTTGGTATTGCTGGTTGGACCAGTCGACGGTTTCTTCGGTTAGGTCGCCTCCGGAGGTGACGACGGTGGCCGGCGTTGTGGGGTCGCTTGGGCAGAGGGCTGGGTTGCCGTTGGCGCAGACGGGGTCGCCGGGCGGCTCGTGCTGGACGGTCTTGGCGTCCCGCTCAAGGTCCCTACGTTTCTTCTCTGCTTCCTCTCGCTTCTTGCAGGCTGCGTCGCAGATCTTCGGAGGCGGCGGCTTGGGCTGGCAGCGCTGCGACTTGCACGGCGGATCGCAGTTCGGCTTGCAGTCGGGGTCGCAGTCCTTCTTGCATCCCGTGTCGCAGTCGCCGTGGCAGTCGTCCACGGGCGGTGGGACCGGAGGCGTAACGGGAGGGGGGACCGGTGGAGTGACGGGCGGGGTCGGTTTGTCCGGCGGACAGACCCAGATATGTCCATCGCCGTTCGGCTTCTTCACGCAGCTTGTGTGCGGGTCCCCAGGCTCGTCGATCGGGTAGTGACCCGTTGGGTCGCTGAAGTTGATCGGGTTGCCGCCGGCGTACCCGTAGAGGTTCAGGACTGAGCTGGCGGTACCGGCGTTCTGGGTGATGGTGTCGCGGGAGTTGAAGGTGCCGGTGCCTGGGTTGTACCAGCGGGCGCCTTGGTTGATGTCGCCGGAGCGGGGGTCGGTCCAGTCGCCTTGGTAGCCGATGCGGTACTTGAGGCCGGTGGCGTTGGTGGAGTTGCCGAAGGGGTCGTAGGTGCGGGTGTCGGGTAGGCCGGTGCCGAGGGTGGTGTCGGCGGGGTCGAAGCCTGCGATGACGTCGCCGTGGCGGTCAGCCAGGACGAGGCGTTTGGTGGTGTCGTAGCCGACTGACAGGAGTCCGTCGGAGGCTGCGCGGCCGAAGAATTGGGTGCCGTCGGAGACGACTTCGTCACTGAAGCCGTCGTAGCGCATCCGGGCGGTGCCGGCCTGGACGGGCCGGTCGAGGGCGTCGTAGGTGAAGTCGCGGTCGGACCGGGTGATCATCCGGTCGAACGCGTCGAAGCTGAACGCCTCGGTGGTTGTCCCGGTGGTTTGCGTCAGCAGGGCGCCGCGGGGTGAGTAGGTGTAGGTGGAGGTGCCGTCGTTCAGGAGCCGGTTGCGCTCGTCGTACGACGCCAGCGCCGTGCCCGCCTTGATCCGGTTGGAGTTGGCGTCCCACCCGTACGCGGTCGTGGTGGTCCCCTTCGTCCACGACATGAGTCGGCCGAGTTGGTCGTAGCCGTAGGTGTTGTTCCCGGACCCGGCAACGCCGGTGGTGTTCTTGGAGGTGATGTTGTTGTCGACGTCGTACCCGTAGGTGATCGACGACACCGATGTCGTTCCGGCTTTGAGTACGTCGGAGTTCATCCGGCCGTAGCCGTCGTACCCGACGGTGCGGATCCGGCTGGAGCCGTAGTCGATCGTGGCCAACTGCCCGGCGGTGTTGTAGCCAAGAGTCTGCAGGACGCGGGTGACCGGGTCGGTGACCGTTGCCGGGCGCCCGTTCACGTAGGTGAAGTCGGCGGTTCCGGCGGCGTCGATGCGCTGGGTGAGCTGGCCGTCGGGGTCGTAGCCCTGGGTCGAGGTTCCAGAAGGGCCGTCGGCGCGCAGGAGCATGCCGCGGTCGTTGTAGGTGTAGGTGTTGACGCCGTCGAGCGAGCTCGAGGTCGCGAGCCGCCCGCCGAGGTCGTAGGTGAGCGAGCGAGTTGCGGTGGGTGCCTCGGCGCCCGCGCCGGTTTCGGTCTCGAGCCGTCCGGCCGCGTCGAAGTTTCGGGTCCGTTGCACTCCGCCCGGTGAGAGCAGCGAGACTGCGTTCCCGGCCGCGTCGTACGAGGCGGTCCACGTCCGGTCCGTCAGCGCGGGATGGCTGCTGGTGGACGGTTCGATGACCTTCTCGGGTAGTCCGAGGGTGTTGACCGTGTAGGTCGTCGAGTTGCCGCGGCCGTCGGTGTAGCGGGTGCGGTTGCCGATGGCGTCGTACCCGTAGGAGATCCCGATCTGATCGCTCGCCGACACCGGATCCACCTGCGAAGTCAGCCGGCCGACTGCATCGTAGGTGTACGTCGACGCGCGGTTCCCCGACGCAGGCGTCGACGAGACCAGGTTGCCGTCCAGGTCGTACCCGAGAACCGTGGTGCCGAGCGCGACGCTGGACGCGTTCAGGGTCTTCGACGCGACCAGTTGCCCGGCCTTGTCGTACGTCGCGACACTGCTGCGACCCATGGCGTCAGTGGAGACCACCTGCCGCCCGGCGTAGTCGTAGCCCAGCTGGGTGACCACGTTGTTCGGGTCGGCGGACTTGGTGAGCTGTCCGAGCGAGTCGTAGCTGCTGAGCGCGACCGCGCCCGACGGCGACTGCGCAGTGATGACGTTGTCCATGTCGTCGTAGGCCAGCCGCGTCACGAAGTTCGCCGCCGTCGGTTTCCGCTCCACATCAGTGGAGGTGACGACCCGGTCCAGGTCGTCGTAGGTGAACTTCTTCACCGCGCCCAACGGATCAGTGGTCGACTCGACGTCTCCGTTCGGGGTGTAGGTGATCTTCGTGATCGCCCGTTCGTCGTTGGTCTTCCCGGGAGCGTCGACCTGGACCTGCCGGTTGAGGTGGTCGTAGGTGAACCGCGTCGCGTTGCCGCGCTCGTCAACCTGCTGGAGCAGGTTCCCGACCACGTCGTAGCTGAAGGAGGTCTTCGGCGTCATCGCCGTACCACCCGGCGGCGTGTACGACGGGGCGCTGACCTCAACGGTGCGGCCGAGCTTGTCGAACGTCGACTTCACCACGTTCCCGAGCGCGTCCTTCGACGAGGTCGCCTGCCCGAACGCCCCGTACCCGACCACGGCAGTCGGCTGCACATCGGCCGGCGCACCGCCGTCGTGTTCGGCCTTCACCTTCGGCGCGACCGTCTTGATGAGCCGCCCGAGTTCGTCGTTCACGTACGTCGAGGTGAAGTCGGCCTTGACCGCACCGCTCGCGTTGCCTCGCGGTGTCGTCATCGACGTCGCCAGCCCCCGCTGGTCGTACGTCCACGATGTCGTCATCGCACCCGAGGTGTTCTCCACGGTCTGTGAAACCCGCCGCCCGGCCGCGTCGAACACGTAACTAGTCGCGTCGATGACGGCGGTCTGCCCGGCAATACCTGCATTCGACCAGTTGCCCGTGTTCGTCTGGCGGGTGATGTTGCCGGCCAGGTCGTGGTCGTACGTCGTCTCACGGTTCAGCCCCGCCGGGTCGACGATCTGGGTAGCAACTCGTCCCGCGGCGTCGATCGCGTACGTCGTGGTGGTCTTGCCGTTGTCCGTGACTGCAGTGGTCCGGTTCCCGGCGCCGTCGTAGGTGTTGTCCTCCAGCACGTACGGCCGCGTGGAACCGTCCGGGTTGTGGAATCCCTCGAGCTTCTTCGTCTTGAGGCTGTCGTCGAGGTTGTAGGTGTAGGTCACCAGTCGGCCCATCGCGTCGACCTCGGCGCGCTTGCGGCCGGCCAGGTCGTACTGCGTCTTCGACCGGACCGCGTAGTCGATTCCCTCCCGCGGCCCCTCGACCGGCGGGTTGTTCGGATCGGCCGGGAGGTTCACGTCCCAGACCTCGGTCAGCGTGTTCAGATCCGAGTACTTGTATTCGAACCGGTTCCCGTTCGCGTCCTCCGACCAGGTCCGGTTCCCTGCGTCGTCATACCCCTGCTGCGACTGTTTGCCGTCGGCATCCACCGTCGACGCCAACCGGTTGCGGTCGTCGTAGGTCAAGGTCGTGACCCGCGGATCGTCAGACGTCTTCAGATCCCGTGACGTCGTCTTGGTCACGTCGCCGTCGGCGTCGTACTCGATCTCGGCCTTCTGCTGGTGTTGCTCGCCAGTCACCGCGTCCGTCGTCACCGGACCCGTGATCGCTGTGACCCTCGACATCTTGTCGTAGTCGTAGGTCGTGACGACACCGCTCGGGTAGGTGTCCGAGATCTGCGTCTCGGTCTTCTTCCGGCCGATCTCGTCGTAGGTGTACTTCGTGACCAGGCCTGACGGAGCTGTCGTTTGCACCAGCTCGCCGTACTGGTCGTACAGGAGCTGTGTCACCGCCGTCGTCGACGCGTTCACCTTCACCGACTGGGTCTTCAGCAACCCCGGCGGCATCGGCTTCCCATCCGGCCCCGTCTGCACACCGTCGGTATAGGTGGAGAGCGTGACCCCGCCGTCCGCGCTCACGTCCGAGGCAACATCACCGTTCACCGTGAGGTTCGAATAGCGCTTGTACGTGTCGTCGGTCGCGCTCGCCGACCGCCCGTCTCGAGACGTCGCCAACTTGTCCCACCGCGGATCCAGCGCGGGCCATGCGTCGTCGCGGTGGTAGGTCGTGTACGCCGTGTGGCAGTCCGTTCCTCCGATGCCACGACAGGTCTTCGTCGACGTCACGTTGCCGCGATCGTCGTACCCCATACTGACCTCGCCACCCATCTCACTGGTGACCTTCGTCAGCTGACCGGTCTTGTCGTGCGTGTAGCTCCGGATCGCGTACCCGGTATCAGGCCAATGCTGCGTGGTACCCGCAGTCGGGGGCTGACTGGTGTCCTCACCGAGCGGCCGGCCAGTACGCCGCAACCAGCCACCGAGCAGGTCGTACTCGTAGACGTAGTCACTGTTGTTCGGGCCGGTCACGTGAACCACGCGGGACTTGGCGGACTGGCTGGTCGAGCCGTTGCGGACCTCTGGCGTGCCGATCGTCCAGCCGCCGCCGTTCTCGTCCACGTACTTCTGAACCCGGTCACTGGCCGGGTCGTACTCGACCTCGGCCGTCGTGCGGCCGCCGGACGAGGTGATCGACGACAGTTGATCGGCCGCGTTGCGTCCCTGCTGCCAGTGCGCCGCCACGTCTCTGGTCGTCAACGGGTGCGAGTACAGCGCGACCTCGTCGATCTGGCCGGTGAAGTACCGCAACGCCTGCGTCCCGTACGACGGCCACGCCGACGGCGCTGCCGCCACCGCAGCACCGACCTCGTTCACCGCGAACTGGGCGTGGTCCACCACGCTCTGCGTGATCGTGCCGACCGCGACGCCGTCCAGATACAGCGACTGCCGCGTACCCATCGAACTCAGCACGACATGGTGCCATTGGTTGTCGTTCACCAAGTTCGACGACGTCATCGGCTCCGCCGTACCGTGCCAGAACTGTCCACGAAGCTTGCCGTCGGCACCGACGTACAGCACTGGCATGCCGCCTGTCGTCGTACTGCCCAGCCTCTGCTTCTGGTAGCCGAGCAGCGGCTGGCTCGTCGCTCCGCTGGTCTTGAACCACATCTCGACCGCCTCGTCACGGCTGCGCGTCGCCAAACCGTCCGCCAGCGAGACCCAGGAATTGCCGGTGAACGAAACCGACTTGTCGGAATCGCCGACGCCGGTCAGTGGGCTGGCCTGGCCGAACTGGACGCCTGTGTACGTGCCGAACGCGTCGCGCGGCGCGATGTCGACCTCGTTCGTCGCGTCGCTGTCAGTGCCGTCATCGGAGAACCGGAAGTAGCCGTCGGGTCGGCTGTCCATCACCGCGCTGCGGTAATGCGAGCCTTGCGCCGCGCCGTACGTCGTGCACTTCTGCTCCGCGTTGCACGACTTCGTCAGCACGTCGCCGGCGTACTCATAGGTCCAGGTCAACGGAGCGCCGCCAACGGGTTGCGTGCTGACCGAGGCGACGTGCTTGTTGTCGGCCGTCCACGTGAACGTCAGCTTCCGCCCTGCCCCGTCGAGGCTCGCAGCCGACTCCAGCGTGCCGTCCGTGCGATAGGCCAACGCCAACGGTTTCCCCTGGGTGCTGTAGATCTTGCTCAGCTTCCCCGTCCCCCGGGTGAACTCGTACTTCGTGCCGGGAACGATCTGCAGCGTCCACGGTCCCGTCGCCGAGGACACCGACAGGACCGTCTTCGCACCGCGTGGCGCCGCGAACGATCCGTCAGGGTTGACGCCGAACCGCACCTGCCTGCCATCTGGATACGTCACCAACGCATTGCCATCGCTCTCGACGGCCACCCGCATGTCGTACCGGCTCGACCAGCCAGCACCGAACAGGCCGTCGCGCCTCGGGTCGAGACTGTTGTACGTCCGCGCGACATTCAGCTCCGGACCCGCGACCGGCACGACAACATCCAGCGCCGACGCCGTGTAGTTGCCGACCGCCGGGTCGTACGGCTTGTCCTGGGACTTGCCGTCGTTGTTCGCGATGTGCCCGGTGATCGCCGGCTGCGGCACGTCGGTGAACAGCGTGATCGGCTCCCCGATCGTGTGCTGCCCGTCGTTGTCCTGCACATAGATCTGCCACTGGTACTCGCGGTTCCACGCCAGCTTCCCGGCCGGCACCACCCATGTCTTCGACGACGTGTAGTCACCGCTGAAGAAGCACCCCACCAGCGGGTCGTCGTCGACGACCTCGCACACCCGGAAGCTGTACTTCAGCGTGTCCTCCGGTGCGTCCGGATCGATCCCGGACGCCCACACCTGCGGCGTCAACGTGTACGCCTGCGCGCCGTTCAACGGCCACACCTTCGACAGGTCGAGCACCGGCGGCACGTTCTGGATCGTGATCAGCACTGCCTTGGGTACAACGCCCCAGTCGGTGTACCACCGATGAACCGTCGTATCGCGGTGCACCATCGAGAACTCGATCTGATAATCGATCCCGTCCGCCGACCCAGGCAACGCGCCGACCGCCACATCAAGATTGATCTTGCCGCCGTGCGGCACCGCGGCAGTCACCGGCGTCGACAGCACCGACCAGTTCTGCAGCTTCCCGTCCTTGTAGATCCGGTAGCTCATGTAGTCGTCGCCCGGCTGCCACGTGAACCCACCCAGGTTCGTGATCGTCATCGGAAACTTGCCGGCCGCGTCCTGCGTGGGGTACCACTCCGGCGGCTGCGCCCGGAGCGCGTACGCCGCGTGGTACGGCGAATGCGTCACCGCCAGCTTCGGCGGATTCGCGGTGCTGATGCCCGCGAACTTCTTCCACGAGAACCGATCCGCACGCTGGTTCGCGAACAACGCGAACCCGAAGTTCGAGCGCTGCCCATCCACCAGGCTCTGCAACCACGACACACCAGCCGCATTGAACGGCAACGCGTCGTACATCGGCTGGCACGCCGTCGTACCCGTCGTACTGGACACATAGCCACGCGAGAAGCTCTTCGACGCGATCACCGACGGCGTCACCTGCGGGCCCGGATACTTCAAGCTCGGCAACGGCGTGGACTGCCAGCCCTCCATCGCACCGTACACATCCACCGCTCGCGACGAACACGTGTCCGCCTGGTAGTTGTACACCTCCAACTGCGCGGCGACGATCGTGTCGTACCGGAACGCATCCACCAGGCTCGGGAACGACAACAACGACGTGTACGCGTTCCACCCGCTCGTCGACGAACAGTTCGTCGTACCCGCCGCCGGGCGGCAACCGACCTGCAGATCGCTCGCACCGCTCACCGAGCCGTTCACGCCCGCACTGACTGCATAGTTCGGCGTCACCCGGTCCGTCGGAATCACCGTCGGATCGATCCGCACCGGGAACACCCGCGCAGGATCGTCCAACCACGCGCTGTCCGCCGTGACCTTCAACGCCTGACGGCCGTCGACCGTGACCAACTCGTACGACACCGCACTCGAGGTCGCACGCACCTCGACCGTGTTCGAGTCCTCCATCACACCGGCCGGAATCCGCGCCCGCTCAGTCCCGTGCTCGTCAGTCAGCACGACCTCGCGACCCACCAGAGACGCCGTCAGGTTGTCACTCAGACTCAACGGGAACACGAACGAGCGAGGCGCGGTCGCCGACTTGAGAACAATCGTCTCCTTGATGCCCCGCGGCTGCGACTCCAACTCGAGATCGGTACCTGACAACAGCTCCGGGAAGACGACCTTGCTGCCCGACATCAGCCCAGCAACCGCAGCCGCACCGGCCACACCCCAGCCGACGTTGTGGCCGTTCCCCAACTCGATCCCCGCCACCGGATCCGCGTTCGCCTGACCAGCGATCCAGGAATAGACCTCCGTCGAGATCGTCTCCCAGCCGCCACCATCCCGCGGCTGCAGATTCGCGTTGATCTCCGCCCACGAACCATCAGGCTTCTCGAAGTTCAACGGCGCCGGCGACACCACACTCGTCTCCGTGCCGTCCGTGTTGGCGAACGTCTGCGTGAACCGGTCCCGCTTCTCCGGTAGCTCGCGACTCGTCTGCTTGTCGAAACCCTTCACCGCCACCTGCTCCGACGGCAACGCCTGCACAGGCTTCGGCGTCGGCTGCTCCGCCGCGGCATTCACAGGCTTCGCTGCGGTCACGGGGAACATGTCCCGCATCGATGGCGGCTCGACCTTGTTCTGCCCCGGTGCAAGCGGCGCAGGCAACTTCCCAGCTCCGACACGTTGCGCCGGAGCCTTCGCCTCGCCCTTACCCGACATCACTGCCGGCGGCACCGGCGGCGGTGAACCCGCCGCAGCCGCCGACGTGACTGGCAACGCCGGCCCGATACCAGTCAACGGCACCGCCAACGCGGCAAAAATCGCCAACGATTTCGCAAGGCGAACCCGGCGACGGGCAGCACGAGAAGACAGCCTGGACACGGCCATGAAGGATCCCCCTGGGGCGTGGACGACCTGAATGAGAAGCCTGGGGTCCCCCGACCCCGCCAGCGCCGGGACAGAACGTAACACCCTGTGACGCTGCGGAGCCAGAAACCTGCAGCTTCCTGCAAATCCCCGAAAATCTGTAACGCCGGGACCACAGAACTCTGCGGGCCTCGGCGCGATACGTTCGGGCGGTGGGAAGTTCCGTCCAGGTCTGGCTGGCGCCGGTTGGTGATGAGCCGCGGGGCACTGCCCACAGTCTGCTGCGCACGCTCGCGGGCACGCTCGTCGACGATCCGGTCCTCCGTCACGACGAGGGCGTGCGGCCGCGCGTCGACGGGCTCGCGGTGAGCATCTCTTACTCCCAGCGCCTGATCGCCGTCGCCGCGTCGTACGACGGGCCGGTTGGGATCGACCTCGAGGAGACCCGGGGACGGGATGTGACTGGGCTGGCTGAGCGGTGGTTCACCCCGCGGGAGTTGGAGTGGATGGGGCGGCAGGGGGATGGGCTGGTCGCGTTTCTCGAGTTGTGGACGGCGAAGGAGGCGGTGGGGAAGGCGCTTGGGGTTGGGCTTCGGGAGGCTGGGTTGCGGCGGGAGATGCCGTTGGGGGGTGGGGCGGTTGAGTCTGTGCCTGGGTTGGTCGTGACGCATGTGCCCTGGCCGGGGGCTGTGCTCACTGTGGCGGCGCCGACCAACCGCGTCGTGGTCAGCCGGCGGTCACCGACTCTTGACCCACCGTGCGCGTGTGGGTAACTTTCGCGTCGCGGGGGAGTATCTGTAATTCAATTACTTTGGCGTTCGCCCCTGCCCGCCCGGACTGAGTTGGTGACACCGATGGAACTGACCCGACGCCAGACTCTCGGACTAGCGGCGGCCACCGTCGCTGGGTCGACGGTCGCCGCCACCACGACCGCAAGCGCGAACACCAATCGCTGGGTCCGCGACACCCTGCGCCGGATGACGCTGGAGCAGAAGGTCGGCCAGCTGTTCGTCTGCTACGCGTACGGGCCGGCCGCCGACACCGCCGATGCCCGCAACACCAGCCTGTACGGCGTTGCGACGCCGGCCGAGGTGGTCGCCAAGTTCAACCTCGGCGGTGTCATCTACTTCACCTGGACCGACTCGACGAAGGACCCGCAGCAGATCGCCCGGCTGTCGAACGGCCTGCAGACGGCCTCGATCACCAACACCGGTATCCCGCTGCAGATCAGCACCGACCAGGAGTACGGCTCTGTCGTCCGCGTCGGACCGCCCGCGACCCAGTTCCCGGGCGGTATGGCGCTCGGCGCGACCCGCTCGGCCGCCTTCGCGCGCGAAGCGGGCGCGATCGCCGGTCGCGAGCTGAAGGCCCTGGGCATCACCACCGACTTCGCCCCGGACGCGGACGTCAACGTGAACCCGCTGAACCCGGTGATCGGCGTCCGCTCGGCCTCCTCCGACCCGGCGCTCGCCGCGGAGATCGTCGCCGCGCAGGTGAAGGGCTACCAGCGCGACGGCCGGATCGTCTCGACCGCGAAGCACTTTCCGGGGCACGGCGACACCGAGACCGACAGTCACGTCGGGATCCCGGAGATCCACCACACCCGCGAGGAGTGGACCCGGATCGACCTGCCGCCGTTCCAGGCCGGGATCCGGGCCGGCATCAAGTCGATCATGACCGCGCACATCGTCGTACAGTCGCTCGACCCGTCCGGCGACCCGGCGACGTTGAGCCGGCCGATCCTGACCGGGATCCTGCGGCAGCAGCTGCGGTTCGACGGCGTGGTGATCACCGACTCGCTCGGGATGAAGGGCGTCCGGGACAAGTACGGCGACGCGGAGATCCCGCTCCGGGCGATCGAGGCGGGCGTCGACCAGCTGCTCATGCCGGTCGATCCCGGACTGGCGTACAACTCGGTCCTCGACGCCGTACGCAGCGGCCGCATCTCCGAGACGCGCATCGACGAGAGCGTCACACGGATCCTCGCGCTCAAGCAGGAGGGCGGTCTCGTCGACCACCCGTACGTCGACCTGTCCCGCATCACCAAGGTCGTCGGTACGCCGGCCAACTACGCCGCCGCCCAGCGCATCGCGGACCGCAGTACGACGCTCCTGCGCAACGACGCCGATCTACTCCCGCTCTCCCCCGCGCCGCGCAAGATCGTCGTCACCGGGTACAGCCCCACCAACCTCGCGACCGCCCTGCAGAACCGAGGCGCGACGACGACCGTGAAGGACACCGGCAGCACGCCGACCGACGCGAAGATCGCCGACGCCCTGGCAGCCTCGGTCGCCGCGGACTTGACGATCGTGCTGACCAACAAGGCCTGGGACACCGAGGTCACCGACAAGCTGGCCAAGCAGCAGAAACTCGTCAACGGCCTCCTCGCCACTGGCCGCCCGGTGATCGTCGTCCCGGTCCGCGACCCGTACGACGTCGCGTACTTCGACGCCCCGTCGACCACCCTGGTCACGTACGGAAGCACCGTGGTGTCGATGGAAGCACTCGCCAAAGTGCTGTACGGCGAGATCGCACCGACGGGCAAGCTGCCTGTGGAGATTCCCGCCAAGCCGGATCCGAACAGCGCAGACCCGGCACCGGTCCTGCACCCGTTCGGTCACGGGCTCACGTTCGACCCACGGATCACCCGGCTGACCGTTGCCTCATACAACATTCATGCGGGCGCCGGCGAGGACAACGTTTTCGACCTCGACCGGACGGCGCAGGCAATCAAGGCTCTGGACGCGGACATCGTCGGGCTGCAGGAGGTCGACGTTCATTGGGACGCCCGCAGCCAGTGGCTGAACACGATCGCCGAACTTGCCGCCAAGCTCGGGATGTACCCGGCGTTCGCACCGATCTACGACCTCGACCCGCCCGCGGCCGGACAACCAAGGCGCCAGTACGGCGTGGGCGTGCTGTCCCGCTTCCCGTTGGTACGCACCGAGAATCACCCGATCACGCGGCTGTCCACCCAGGACCCGAACCCGGTGCCCGCTCCGGCGCCGGGATTCCTCGAGGTGGAGGTCGACGTCCGCGGGCGGCGGCTGCACGTCTACTCGACCCATCTGGACTACCGCGGCGATCCGACCGTGCGGACGCTGCAGGTGGCTGACACCGTCAAGATCCTGGCCCAGGACCGTCGGCAGGATCTGCAGATCCTGGTCGGTGACTTCAATGCCGAGGCGGCCGCGCCGGAGCTCGCAGGGCTGTGGACGCGGCTGACAGACTCGTGGACGGCGGCCGGCGCGACGACCGGCGGACCGAACACCTACCCGGCGGTCGCCGCGAACAAGCGGATCGACTTCGTCACCGTCGGCAAGGGCCTGACCGTGCGGACCGCCGAGGTACCAGCCGAGGTCCCGGTGGCCGACGCCGCCAGTGACCACCGTCCGACAATCGCCGACCTCTCGTTCCGTTCCTGAGGAGACCTCTCATGAAGCGACGCAGTTTGCTCGCGGGCGCCGGTGTAGTCGCCGCCGCCCCGCTCATCAACGCACCCGCCGCACAGGCCGTGGCCAACCGCAAGGTGATGACCGGCGCCGAGGTGCTCGCCAAGGACGACTGGCGCGCGTTGGCGGGCCAGAAGGTCGGCGTGATCAGCAACCCGACCGGGATCCTGCCGGACTTCACGCACGTCGTGGACACCATGCACGCGTCCGGCAAGGTGAACATCGTCGCGGTGTTCGGCCCAGAACACGGTTTCCGCGGCAGCGCGCAGGCCGGCGGTTCGGAGGGCGACCACGTCGATCCGCGCACCGGGATCATGGTGTACGACGCGTACGGCGCGAACGCCGACAAGCTGGTGCAGCTCTACACCCAGTCCGGCGTGGAAACCGTTGTCTTCGACATCCAGGACGTCGGCGCCCGGTTCTACACCTATATCTGGACGATGTTCGAGGCGATGCTCGCCGCGGTCCGCACCGGCGCCCGCTTCGTCGTCCTCGACCGCCCGAACCCGGTCGGCGGGTACGCGCGCGGCCCGATGCTGAAACCCGGCTACACCTCGGGCGTCGGCAAGAAGGAGATCATCCAGCAGCACGGCATGACCGTCGGCGAGCTCGCCCGGATGTTCAACGCCGAGTACCTGCCGCTGGAGCCGAACGGCGGGCGCCTGCGCCAACTCACCGTCATCGAGGCGAAGAACTGGAAGCGCGACCAGCTGTACGACGACACCGGCCTCACCTGGGTGATGCCCAGCCCGAACATGCCCACCCCGGACACCGCGCTGCTGTACCCGGGCCTGTGCCTGTTCGAGGCGACCAACATGTCCGAGGGCCGCGGTACGACGCGACCGTTCGAGCTGATCGGCGCGCCGTACGTCGACTACAAGTGGGCGCAGGCGCTGCAGACCAAGGACATCCCGGGCGTCGCGTTCCGCGAGGCGTACTTCACGCCGACGATCAGCAAGAACGCCAATGTGCTGTGCGGCGGCGTCCAGGTGCAGATCACCGACCCGCACCGGGTCGAGGCGATCACCGCGGCGACGCACATGATCGTCGAGGCCCGTAAGCTCTACCCCGAGTTCACCTGGCGGGCGGAGACCCCACCCGGCCGGTGGATCGACCTGCTCACCGGATCGGACCGGTTCCGGACCATGCTTTTGGCGGATGCGACCGCCGAGCAGATCGTGGCAGCCTGGAAGTCCGAGACCGACGCCTGGACTGCCCGGCGGGCGAAATACCTTCTGTACAAGGGCGCGCACCGATGAGACGGCTCGGCGCGCTCACGATAGCTTCGGCGGTGATGCTGACGATGGGAACGCCTGCTGTTGCTGGCGGCAACAACTCCGGCAGGTTCGACCGGCCGTACGACGGCTACGCGCCGAAGACCACGCTGCTGCGCGACGCGACCCCGGCCAAGGCCGGCCTCGATCCCGCGCCGATCGACGCCGCGCTGGCCCAGGTCGCCGCCTGGACCCAACCGAGCGGTACGACGAAACCGTTGTACGCCGGCGCGGTCACGCTGCTCGGCCACGATGGGAAGATCGTCACCCGGACGGCGACCGGACTCGCGCTGAAGTACGCCGACGGGCAGGGCACCGAACTGCCGCCGGACCAGCAGATTCCGATGCGCACCGACACGATCTTCGACATGGCCTCGGTGTCCAAGCTGTTCACGTCGATCGTCGTGCTGCAGCTGGTCGAGAAGGGCAAGGTCGACCTGGACGCGCCGATCGCGACCTACATCCCGGAGTTCGCGGAAAACGGCAAGGAAACCGTTTCCGTCCGGCAAGCACTCACGCACACCAGTGGATTTCCGTCCTGGCTCCCGCTGTGGAGCGCCCAGCCGGATCCCGCGTCCAGACTGCACATGGCGCTGACCGCGAAGCTGCTGAACCCGCCCGGCTCGACCTACCTCTACAGCGATCTGAACCTGATCGCCCTCGGTGAGCTCGCCCACCGGGTGACCGGGAAAACGCTGGACAAGCTGGTCGCCGACGGGATCACCAAACCGCTGCAGATGCGCGACACCGGCTACAACCCGGACCCGAAGAAGAAGCCGCGGATCGCCGCCACGGAGTACCAGGCCTCGCCGCCGCGCGGCATGGTGTGGGGCGAGGTGCACGACGAGAACGCCTGGTCCCTCGGCGGTGTCGCCGGCCACGCGGGCGTCTTCAGCACGGCCGACGACATGGCCGTCCTGGCGCAGACGTTCCTGAACGGCGGCAGCTACCGCGGCGCGCGGATCCTCAAGGAATCCTCGGTCACCGCGATGATCACGAACTTCAACCAGGGCTTCCCCGGTAACGACCACGGCCTCGGCTTCGAGCTGAACCAGCGCTGGTACATGGGCGGCCTGTCCGGACCGCGAGCGGCCGGGCACACCGGCTACACCGGTACGTCCATCGTGATCGACTTCGACTCGCGCTCGTTCGCGATCCTGCTCAGCAACCGCGTGCACCCGAGCCGCAACTGGGGCAGCAACAACCCGGCCCGCCGCGCGGTCGCCCAGGGCCTCGCGCTCGCCCTCGGCGTCGGCCCGCGGCACGGCAAGGACGCCTGGTTCTCCGGTACGACGGACAACGCGACCAGCACGCTCGATGCCAAGGTCGCCGTACCGGCCGGAGGTGCGAAGCTCGCGTTCGACCTGTTCGTCGACACCGAGGTCTCCGACCTGCTGTATCTGGAGACCTCCACGGACGGAACGACCTGGACGAAGGTCCCGTTCTCGGTGCGCGACCGGGGCTCGGTGATCGACACCGACGGCTCGATCAGCGGCTCCGGCAACCGGCATTGGCACCAGGTGACCGCGGAGCTGGGCAGCGGCGAGCAGACCATTCGCTGGCGGTACACGTCCGACCCGCTGTACCAAGGCCGCGGCGTGTACGTCGACGGTGTGAAGATCACGAGCGGGACTGGTCTTCTTCTCGACGGTGAACGAACGCCTGAATCATTTACCGCAACAGGTTGGAGACTTTCGCGTCGATGACCCCATCTCGTGCATAGTCGCCGTACCGTGGCTGCCATGAATTCAACAACCTCTCCAGAACCCACGGGCCCGCTGCTGGTCCGGGTCCGCGCGGTGATGCCCGCGCTGGCGCCGGCCGAGCAGCGGGTTGCGAACGCGGTCCTCGCGGACCCGGGCGGAGTGGCGGCGATGACGATCTCCGAACTGGCCGAGGTGGCGTCCACCTCGGAGACCACGGTCATCCGGTTCTGCAAGCAGATCGGCGTCCCCGGCTATCCGCAGCTCCGCCTGCAACTGGCGGCCCAGTCGGCGACGGAGAGTCTCCGCCCGGAGGTGGGCGGCGACATCGAACCCGGCGACTCGCTGGCCGACGTGGTCAGCAAGGTCGCGTTCGCCGACGAGCGGGCGGTCCGGGAGACCGCGCAGCAGATCGACGTCGACGCGCTGGCCAAGGTCGTCGACGCGGTGGTGAACGCATCGCGGGTCGACCTCTACGGTTTCGCCGCGAGCGCGTTCGTGGCTCTTGACCTGCAGCAGAAGCTGCACCGGATCCGCCGGGTCGCGTTCGCCTGGTCGGACGTGCACATCGCGCTGACGAGTGCCGCGCTGCTCGGCGAGGGCGATGTCGCGATCGGCATCTCGCACACCGGCACCACGGTCGAGGTCGTCGAGGCGCTCGAGGAGGCGGCCAAGCACGGCGCCACCACGGTCGCGGTGACGAACTTCCCGCGCTCCCCCCTGGCCCGTACGGCGGACCTGGTCCTCACCACGGCCGCGCGCGAGACGACGTACCGCTCGGGCGCGATGGCCAGCCGGATCGCGCAACTGACAGTGATCGACTGCCTGTTCATCGGGGTCGCACAGCAGGTGCTGCCGGACGCCCGGAAGGCCCTCGAGGAGACCGCCAGCGCGGTCCGCGGGCACCGCCTCAAGGGATCCGACTGAAGGCAATCCTTTCCGTCAACGATGAACGGAATTGAAAATCCTTCAGTAGAAAACTAACATCGATCCCGTGACCTCACCGACCGAGCAGCGCAACCCGAGGACGCTGGCCATCGATGCGGTGGGCACGTCCGAAATCCTCCAATTACTGAACAACGAGGACGCCCTGGTCGCCGGGGCCGTCAGCGCGGTGATCCCGGAGCTGACCAAGGCCGTCGACGCCGCCGTCGAAGCGGTTCGCGGCGGCGGCCGGGTGCACTACTTCGGCGCCGGTACGTCGGGACGCCTGGCGACCCTGGACGCCGCCGAACTGCTGCCCACCTTCCACGTCCCGGACGGACTGGTGGTCGCCCACCACGCCGGCGGTACGGAGGCGCTGCTCCGCGCGGTCGAGAACGTCGAGGACTCCGAGGAGGGCGGCGCCCGGGACGCGGCCGCCGTCACCGGTCAGGACCTCGTCGTCGGCCTCGCTGCTTCCGGGAGCACGCCGTACGTCGCCGGCGCCCTGAAGGCCGCCCGCGCGGCCGGGGCGACCACCGTGCTGGTCACGTCCAACCCCGACGCCCCGCTGGCGCCGCTGGCCGACGTCGTGATCGCACCGGACACCGGCCCCGAGGTGATCGCCGGCTCGACCCGGCTGAAGGCCGGCACCGCGCAGAAGATGATCCTGAACGCGTTCTCGACGACGCTGATGATCAAGCTCGGCCGCACCTGGTCCAACCTGATGGTCGACCTGGTCGCCACCAACAAGAAGCTCCGCGGCCGGATGCTCCGCATCCTCGCCGAGGCCACCGGCGCCGACGACGCCGCCTGCGAAGCCGCCCTGGCCGAGGCCGACGGCGAACTCAAGCCCGCCCTCGTCCACCTCCTGACCGGCACCCCCATCCCGGCCGCCCGAGCCGCCCTGGAAGCCGCTCACGGCCGCGTAGCGACCGCCCTCGCCGAACTAGGCTGACCGCTCTACCGGCGGCCTCAGGACCAGCGTCACGACGACCAGCGCCATGAAGAGCGCGGTGAGGGCGAACGGGATCGGGATCAGCGGGTCCAGCAGGACGAGGACGGCAGCCGCGGGGACGACGAGGTTGACGACGCGGTCGGCGTTGTCGCGGAGGGCGATCCACCAGATGCCGAAGACGAAGATCGCGATCGGGATCGTCACCGTGTAGGACGCGGCGAGCTCGCTCAGCTCGGTGTGGTGGGTGATGCTGTCGATCTCCACCTCGATCCCGGCCGAGAACGCGCCGGCCGCGGCGAACACGAAGTAGTGCACGTACCCGTAGCGGATCGAGCGGCCGAACGACGTGATCGCGGTGTGGTGCGGCGGCCAGAAGTAGATCCACCAGAGCGCGGCGGTGACCACCAGCATGAGCACCGACAGCGCGATCAGCTCGCCGAGGTGCTCGTGCTCATGGACGGCGTCGAAGATCGCGTTCGCCGAGGCGAGCAGGCTCTCGCCGAGCAGGATGAGCGTGAACAGGCCGTACCGCTCGGTGATGTGGTGCGGGTGCCTGGGGGTCTTCCAGCCCCGCTCCGCCACCGCCGGCACGGCCAGTTCGGCGAGCACGAACAGGAACCAGGCGAAGACGACCACCGTCTCGGACATCACCAGCGTGGTCAGCCACAGCACCTGCACGATCGCGATCCCGCCGGCGTAGCGCAGGGTCACCTGCCGGCTGTCCCCGGCCGTGCGGGATGCCCGCAGCCATTGGGCGATCATCGCGACCCGCATCACCAGGTACCCGAAGACCACCACGGTGAAATCGCGGTCGGCGAAGACCGGCTCGATCCCGGCAGCGAGCACCAGGACACCGCTCATCTGCAGGATCGTGAGCACCCGGTACAACCAGTCGTCGGTCGCGAAGGACGTCGCGAACCAGGTGAAGTTCATCCACGCCCACCAGATCGCGAAGAACACCATCCCGTAGGACAGCAGGCCTTCGGCGATGTGTTTCTCGGACAGCGCGTGATGGAGCTGGGCCGCGGCGACACTCACCGCCACCACGAACACCAGGTCGAAGAACAGCTCCAGCGACGACGCGGTCCGGCCGGGCTCGTGCGGGTCGCGCGGGCGCATCGGAACCAGTCGCGATCGCGTCGTTTGAGGCGTCATGGCGGACAGATTAGACGGAGATGTCGACCGATGGGCGGAGTTCTGCTGCGGCGGACAGGGCGTCGTGGGCAGGGTTGCCGAGGAAGCCCTTGATCAGGGCCGGGTCGGCGGGTCGGTCGAGGTGCGGGAGGGCGATCTGTTCGTACGCCGCCTGGAAACGCGGACCCCAGCGCCGGGTACCGAGCCGGGCGGTGCGGGAACAGTTGTCCACCATGTAGGCGACGTCGCGGGCGTGCATGTACGGGAGGAGCGAGTCGACGGCTTCGATGACCGACTCGTTGACGATCTCGGACCACGCGTGTCCGCGGGCCGCGAACTCGTCCACCTGGGCCATCATCGTCGCCACGAACAGCCCTGCCGTGACCGCATCAATCTTCTGAGCTGCTGTTGCTCGGCGGGCGTGGACCTCGGCGCTGTGCGACCACATCGGGCTGCCGCCGATTTCGGTCATCGGCCGGGTCGCAAGCCGCTGCTCGGCGAGGATCACGCTGCGCAGTTCGGTGCCGTCGGCAACCTCGTCGTACACCTCGGCGACCAGGTCGCGGGCCGGGCCGTACGCCGCGGAGTACGCCCGGTCGAACAGCTCCTCGTCCCCGCTCGCCGCCCGCACCGCCGCGAGACCGTCGGTCGAGATGGTCCGCGCGATCGGCCCGGTGATCGCCTCGGTGGACCGCTCGTACGCCGTCACCGGGTCCGCGCCCTCGATCCGGAAGTACCTGTACAAGGCCTCCACCAGACCGTGCACCGCACCGAGCAGGATCGCCCGCTCACCGGCGATGTCCGACAGGTACTCGGACCGCAAGGTGGTCGCGAACGTGTACGGCGACCCGAGCCCGATGGACCACGCGAGCGCCCGGTCCCACGCGTGCCCGTCCGGATCCGCATGTACGGCGATACTCGCGTTGATCCCGGCCCCGTTGACGGTCGCGCCCTGCTGGTACAGGCGCCGTACCGAGTCCCCCATCCCCTTCGGGCACACCGCGATCACCGGATGCCCGTCGGGGAACGCGCTGCCGATCGAGGTCAGATGACCCAGCAGGAAACCGTGGGACAGGCCAATGGTCGCCCCGGGCTTCAGGACCGCGAAGATCTCCTCGTGATGCGCCGCCAGCGCCGCGTCCGCGATCAGCAGGATCACCAGGTCCGAGGCCGCAGCGACCTCGAGCCAATCCCCCACCTCACTGAAACCCTCCGCGCGTGCGTCCTCCGCGGACCGGGACCCCGGACGCAACCCCACCGCCACGGTGATCCCGGTCCCGTCCAGCGAGTCCCGCAGATTCAGCGCCTGCGCCCGTCCTTGCGGTCCCCAGCCCAGTACGCCGATCCGCTCGACACCGTGCAACGCCGCAGGCAGCAACGAGAACAGGTCCCGCCCGCCCCGCACAATGTCCTCGGACCCGCCCGGCACGTCCATCTGCTCAACCCGAAACACCGAACTCTTCATGCCCACCAGTCAAAGGGCGGCACGACCATTGCAGCAAGCGCAATGTCCGCACCGCCCCGTTGCAAGAACTGAAAGATCAGGGTTCCAGGCCGACGGCCTTCAGCGGATTGGGCCAGGCCTTGAGTGCCGCGTGCAGGGCCGGGTCCTCGGTGGTTGCCAACGCCTCGGTGTGGGCGCCGGTGATGACGTCAGCGATACGGACGGGTACGCCGGTGTTCGCCGAACGTACGGCGGCCTCGACCATGGCGATGCTGACGACGTTGGAGTGCACCTCGGACTGCGGAGTCGTCGAGCTGCGGACCGCGTCGACGAACTCGACCAGCGAACCGGCGATCTCCTCCGGGTCGTCGGCCATCGCCGCGGGCAGCGCCTCACCGGACGCCAGCTCGGCCACCGGAGCGTTGTCGCCGTCCCAGGTCGCCGTACCGCCGGGGGCGCTCGCCCGCCAACGGCCGTTCCACGACGTCTCCAGTCCCGCCGCACACCAGCTGCCGGCGAAGGTGAAGCGGGTGCCGTCGGCGTACGTGAAGATCGCGGACGCGGCCGCATTGCCGTCGAACCAGCTCCAGGACGGGTTGTACGAGTCGCAGTACACCGACACCGGCTCCGACCCGATCAGCTTGCGGGACAGGTCGAACTGGTGGATCGCCATGTCGACCAGGAGCGGCTCGGCCATCCGCTCCCGGAAGCCGCTGAAGTGCGGGGCCTTGTAGAACTCGCACGACAGCGTCCCGATCGGACCGAGCTCCGCGAGCTGACGCTCGAACGCCGCGATGGCCCGGAAGTACCGGCGGGACTGCGAGACCATCAGCAGCTTGCCGCTCACCTCCGACGCCGCGACCATCTGCAGACACTCGCGCACCGTCTCGGCCAACGGTTTCTCGCAGAGCACCGGAAGCCCACGCAGCAAGGCGTCCACGCTCACCGTCGGATGCGCCTGCGGAACCGTCACGTCGATGACCGCATCCGCTCGATCGGCCAGTTCGTCGAGCGAGGCGGCCACCGGTACGTCGCCGAATCCGTTCTCGTCGGCCGCGGTCCGGGCCACGTCGACGTCGAGGTCGACGAGCCCTGCGAGGACGACGTCCGGGTTCGCGGCGATGGTGCGCAGCCAGGCGCGTCCCATCCCGCCGGCTCCGACCTGGAGCAGTCGCAAGGGTTCAGGCATCGGCAGGCTCCTCGATGGGTCCGGTGTACCCATGTCCGTTGAAGAATTCGCCGGTCTCGTAGCGCAGCAGCGTCGGCACCGCGCGCTCGGGCCGGTCGGAACGGGCCCAGGCGACGCCGTTCGCAATGACCTTACGCACGTCCTTGTGGTGGTAAACCGGGAAGTCCTGATCGCCCGGCGAGAAGTAGAAGATCTTCCCGTGCCCGCGGCGGAACGTGCAGCCGGAGCGGAACACCTCGCCGCCGGAGAACGACGACACGAAGACCAGTTCGTCCGGGACCGGGATGTCGAAGTACTCGCCGTACATCTCCTGCTGCTCGATCACGATCGGGTGCGGGACGCCCTGCGCGATCGGGTGGGTCGGAGCGACCGTCCAGACCAGTTCGCGGTCCCGCTCACTGCGCCAGCGCAGGGTGCACGACGTACCCATCAGCTTGCCGAAGATCTTCGACCAGTGCCCGGAGTGCAGCACGACCAGGCCCATCCCGGACAGGACGTGCTGGTAGACGCGGTCGACCACCTTGTCCTCGACCTCGCCGTGCGCGGCATGGCCCCACCAGACCAGTACATCGGTTTCCGCCAGCACGTCCTCGGTCAGACCGTGCTCCGGCTCGTCGAGGGTCGTGGTGGTGACGGTGGCCTCGAGGTTCTCGCGGATCCCGGCGGCGATGGTCTCGTGCATGCCGTCGGGATAGATCTCCCGGACATGCGGTTCGACCTGCTCGTGCCGGTTCTCTCCCCAGACGAGTACGCGAATCGTCATAGTTTTTTCCTTGTGTTCAAAGGGTTATTTGACGGCTCCGCCGATGGCACCGGCGGCGATGTACTTCTGCGCGGCGATCAGCAGCACGATGGCCGGGACCGCCGAGAGGACCGCGGTGGCCATCACCGCGTTCCAGTTCTGCACCTGCGTGCCGAGGTACTGGTAGATCCCCAGCGTCACCGGCCGGACGCCGCCCTTCGTGGTCAGCGTCAGCGCGAACAGGAAATCGCTCCAGGAAAACAGGAAACTGAACAGCCCCGCGGTGATCAGCGAGTTCTTGCTGATCGGCAGCACGATCGCGACGAACGCCCGGAACAACCCGGCGCCGTCCACCCGCGCCGCCTCCACCAGCGACGGTGGCACCGAGAGCATGAACGACCGCAGGATCAGGATCGCGAACGGGATCGCGCTGCTGCAGTTGGCGACGATCAGCCCCGGGATCGAGTTCAGCAAGCCGATCCGCTCGTACGCCGTGTAGAGCGCGTTCGCGATCACGATCCCCGGAATCATCTGGGAGATCAGGATCGCCAGCAGCCCGACCGACACCCAGCGGGACCGGAACTGCGACAGCGCGTACGCGCACGGAGTCGCGATCGCCAGACTCAGCACCACGGTCCCGGCCGCGATGATCATGCTCGTGACGAGGTTTCCGCCCTGCTCGTCGAGAGCGCGTTTGTAGCCGGAAAACGTCGGATGCAACGGCAGGAAACCAGCCGTCAGGGTGTTTCCGGACGGCTGCAGCGAGGCGTTCAGCATCCAGTAGACCGGGAACAGCATCACGCACAGGATCAGTACGCCGATCACGGTGTACGTCGTACGTCGCAGCATGCCCTTCCCCCTACTCGTCCACGGCACGGCGGGTGCCGCGCAGGTAGAAGATCGCGAACACGAACGAGATCGCGATCAGGATGTTGCTGAGCGCCGCGCCCTGGCCGAACCGGAAGTCCACGAAGGACTTCTCGTACGACTGGGTCGCCAGCGTCTGCGTCGCATTGGCCGGTCCACCGCCGGTGAGGCCGAGGATGATGTCCAGGACCTTGATCGTGTAGACCACGCCGAGCATCAGCAGCACGCTCGCGACCGCCCGCAGGTTCGGCCAGGTGATGTACCAGAACGAGCGCCACCCGGTCGCGCCGTCCAGCTGGCCGGCCTCGTAGAGCTCGTCGGGGATCTCCGCGAGACCGGAGTACAGCAGGGTCACGTTGAACGGGATGCCGATCCAGATGTTGACGCCGATCACCGCGATCAGCGCGACCGACGGCGAGTTCAGCCACGGCACCGGGTCGTTGATCAGGTGCAGCCCCATCAGCGTGCGGTTGAGGATGCCGCTGTCCTGCTCGAGGATCGACCGCCAGGTCGCGCTGGACACGATCAGCGGCAGCAGCCACGGCAGCAGGAGCAGCGAACGCAGCAGACCGCTCAACGGGAACTTCTTGTGGAAGAACAACGCCAGTCCCAGCCCGATCGCGAACTGGAAGGCGATCGACCCGACGGTGAACAGCGCGGTGTTCACCATCGCGTCCGAGAACAGCTTGTCTGTCACGACCGTGCTGTAGTTCTTCAGCCCGACGAACGGCGCGACCCCGGTGAAGAACGTCTTCAGCCCGTAGTCCTGCAGGCTCATCAGCAGGTTCTTCACCACCGGGTAGCCGAACAGCGCCACCATCGCCACCACGGCCGGCAGGACGAACAGGACCTTGGTGAGGGTCTCACCCCGGTGGCGCCGGCCGCGCGACTTCGCACGGCCGGCCACCGTTGAACGTGTGAGTGTCACCATGCCGTCAGCCGCCGGAGGCCTGCTTGAAGGCGTCCTGGGCCGAGGCCTTACCGGTCAGCGCCAGCTGGATCGCCTGGTAGATCACCTTCGCGGCGTCCGGCCACTTGTCACCGAGCTTGCCGGTCCGGGCGCGGGCCGTCTTCACCTGCTCGGCGAACGCCTTCATCGACGGCACCTCCTTGGCGTACTGGTCGAGCAGCGCGGTCTTGGTCGGAAGGGTGAACCGGGCCTTCGCCCAGGCCAGCTCGTTCTCGTCCGAGTTCAGGCACTTCACGAAGTCGGCCGCCTTCTGCTGCTTGGCCTGGTCCTTGTTCAGCGGGACCGTCCAGGCCTCACCACCGAGCGGCGCGACCGGCGTCTGGTCCGGCTTGTTCAGCGGGAACGTGACCACGTCCCACTTGACGTTCGGAGTCTTCTCCAGCGCCGGGATCTGCCACGGGCCGTTCACCATCATCGCGGCCTTGCCGGCCGCGAACTGGTCCTTCGCGTCGCCCTGCGTCCAGTTGATGACGCTCTTCGACGCCGACCCCGACTTCACCAGATCCACCCACAACTGCAGGGCTTCCGCCACCTGCGGGCTGGTCAGATCGGTCTCGTCACCGCCGTTGGTCCACATCGCCGGCAGGAACTGCCACGAGCCTTCGTACGTCGCGTTGGCGTTGAACGCGATCCCGTACCGCCCGGGCTTGGTGAGCTTCTTCGCCGCGGCCTTCAGCTCGTCCCAGGTCTTCGGCGGCTGCACGCCGGCCTCGGCCAGCATGTCCTTGTTGTAGAACAGCGCGATCGTGTTGGTCACCGGCGCCAGGCCGTAGAGCTTGCCCTCGTACGACGTCGCGTCGACCATGCCCTGAATGACGCCGTCGCTGTTCAGACCCATGTCGTTCAAGGGCGCGAGCGCACCGGTCGCGGCGATCTGCTGTACGTCGGGGTTGTCGAGCATGAGCACGTCGGGCAACGTCTTCGACGAGGCCTGCTGCAGCACCTTCTGGATCAAGGTGTCACCAGGCACCGTCTCCCGCTGGATCGTGATGCCGAGCTTCGACGCACAGGAGTCAAGTCCCTTTTGCACAAGGGATTTGTCCGGGTCGTTGTTGTAGTAGTCCAGGATCGTGAGGCTCTTGACGCTGTCGCCGGACGTGGACGACTGGCCGCCGCCGTTGTCACCGCAGGCGACCAGCAGGAGCGACACCGTCGTCGCACCCGCCAGCGCGGCGGCGATCCGCTTGCTGATCATGACATCGGGCTCCTTCAAAGCGTTTAACCGATTGGCCAAAGGGCTGGAGATGAATCTTGTGGATTTGGCGGTAAACCGCTTAACTGAGGCGTTGAAGGACTATGTTCCGTACGTCACACCGCTGTCAAGAGTTCGGAGGGGGTCGATCGATGGTCACGATGAAAGACGTCGCTCAGCGGGCCGGGGTCTCGATCGCGACCGTCTCGTTCCTGCTGAACGACACCAAACCGGTGACGGCGGCGACCCGGGCGCGGATCGAGCAGGCGATGCTCGACCTCGGCTACCGCCGCAACATGGTCGCCCGCGCCCTGGCCAGCCGGCGGACCCACATCGTCGCGATGGCGTACCCGGCGCTCGATCACCGGTTCGGGATGTCGAGCTCGGAGTTCTTCACCAGCGCGGCCGAGGCGGCGCGCAAGGAGGACTACCACCTGGTCCTGTGGCCGGTCGGCAACGACGGCGTCGAGCTGCGGGAGCTGCTGGGGCAGGGCCTCGTGGACGGCGTCGTACTGATGGAAGTTCAGCTGGACGACCCGCGGGTCGCCGTACTGCGCGAGACCGGTACGCCGTTCGCGCTGATCGGACGTACGACGGAGCTCGACGGGTTGTCGCATGTGGACATCGACTTCGACACCACGGTCGAGGACGCGGTCCGGTACCTGTACGAGTACGGGCATCGCGAGCTGACGTTGATCTCGGGCGACCTGAGCGATCCGCGCTTCCACGCCTACGGTCCGTGGGTCCGTACCGAGGAGGCGTACCGCCGCGTCGCCGCGTCGTACGACCTGCCGATCAGGATCATCACCTGCCTCGACACAACCCAGTCCGGCAAGGCCGCCGCCGCTCGGGTGCTCACCGAGCACCCCGAGACCACGGCGATCCTGGTCCTCAACGAGTACGCCGCACTGGGCGTCGTCTCGGGCCTCAAGCACACCGGTCACGACATCCCCGGCGACATCTCCGTCCTCTCCTTGCTGACGGTCCCCGAGACCGCAGCGATGGCCGACCCCGAGCTCACCATGATGCGCACTCCCGGCCCGGAACTCGGCCAGCTCGGCACCCAGTCACTCATCCGGCAGATCGAAGGTGACGATCCGCTCCCGCCACAGCTCGTGCCCGCCAAGCTTTACCCCGGCGCTACGGTCGCAGGTCCCAGAGCGCCGCGATCAAAGGCCGGTGCAGGTCGGCGCGGCGCGCGCAAAGCCCGATCGTGAGCGGTTCCAGATCAGCCGGCAGCTCGACGAGCTGATCCCGTACGGCGGACGACTCGAGCACCAGCCGCGGTACGACGCCGGTCCCACAACCCAACGCCACCAAGGCAAGCAGCGCCTCGTGCCCATCCGGCTCAGCAGCAATCACCGGCTTCGTCCCCGTCTTCCGGAACCACCGAAACGCCGCATCCCGAACAAGCCCCCGAGCCGGCACCACGAACGGCCCGTCGGACGGGCTCTCAAGGGCTTTCACCAGGACTAGATCGGTGACTGCGACGGGGCGGCTCACCAAGGTTTGCGGGAGGCGCTTGGGAATGCCCGCGACCGCAGCGTCCACCTCGCCTTCGTCCAGCCGGGCGAGGGCAGCGGCCGCATCACCGGTACGGATATCGAGGCGAATCTGCGGATGTTCCGCACGCAGCGGAGCCAACAAATCCGGCAACAGAGTCTGGCAGGCGGTAACGGTCGCGAAGATCCGCAGTTCGCCAGTGAGACCGATCGGTTCCGCAGAGCCGGACCGATAGTCCGCCCACAGTTCCAGCGCCTGCTCGGCGTACGTCGTGAACCGCCGCCCCTCCGCGGTCAGCACCACGCCCCGCGGCCCACGATCGAGGAGCTGCGCCCCGACCCGCGTCTCCAACCGCTGGATCGTCCGCGTCAGCGTGGCCGCACTGACATGACACTCCAGACTGGTGCGCCCGTAGTTGAGCGTCCGCGCCAAATGCAGAAACAGCTCCAACTCACGATGCTCGGCACTCACTGGGGTCACCTCTCTGGTCTCGTACTTTTGGCCGGGCGGAAATGGTCTGCGGGTGGGTGTGCCCGACGAGTGGCCTCCCGAACACTGGTGGCGTCCACAGTGCCTTTCGGAGGGAACCATGAGACGCACAGCCCTGACGTTGACCGTTGCTTTTGCCTCGCTGGCAACCGCGCTGGTCCCGGGAGTCTCGCAGGTCGGCGCGGCAGCGTCGCAAGCGCAACCATCAGGCGGCATCCAATGGGACAAGTGCCCGGCGGAGATCTCCCCGCTGCCGATTCCGGAAGGTATGCAATGCGGCACGTTGAAGGTCCCGCTGGACTACCGCAGGCCTGACGGCCGGATGATCGACATCGCGGTCTCCCGGCTGGCGAGCAAGAAGCCGGAGGCGCGGCGCGGAGTGCTGCTGACCAACCCCGGCGGCCCGAGCCCCGGTCAGGGCTACCCGGCCTTTCTCGTCGCGGCCGGTCTGCCGCAGACTGTCCTGGACAGCTACGACGTGATCGGGTTCGATCCTCGCGGCATCGGCAAGAGCACGCCGGTCACGTGCAATCTCACACCGTCGCAGCAAGCGACCGGCAACATTCCGCCGTACGCGCGGAACGCCGCTGACGTGGCCAAGCGGGCCGTCGAGATGAAGCAGGTCGCCAAACAGTGCGCGACCTCGAAGACCTCCTGGATGCTGCCGCACGTCAGCACCGCCAACACGGCCCGTGACATGGACCGGATCCGTTCCGCGCTGGGCGAGTCGACGATCTCGTACGCCGGTGCTTCCTGGGGCACCCACCTCGGCGCGGTGTACACCACGCTGTTCCCGGAGCGCAGCGACCGGATCGTGCTCGACAGCAACCTGGGACCGGGCGGCTGGGACTATCCGAGTGAGCGGCTGTGGTCGCGTGGCGTCGAGGACCGTTTTCCGGACTTCGCCAAGTTCGCCGCGGCCAACCACCGCGAGTACGGGCTGGGCCGGACCTCGGCACAGGTCACCGCGAAGTTCCACGAACTGGCGGCGCGGCTGGAGAAGTCGCCGGTGCAGACGCCCGACGGCCCCTTCGACGCCGTGGCGTTCCGGCTGCTCAACTTCGGTCTGCTCTACGGCTCGGTGCAGCTGCCGATGCTGGCCGGCATCTGGAAAGCCCTGGACGCGAACCAGGCGCCGCCGCCACTACCCGGAGGCGGCGCGACGGAGGATCCGGAGAAGTTGATGTCCGGTCGCTACTACATGATCTGCAACGACTCGCGCTGGCCGACCTCGGTACAGACCTACCAGCGCAACGTCGCCACCGACCGGGTCCGGTATCCGCTGTTCGGCGCGGCAGGAGCCAACATCCAGCCTTGTGCGTTCTGGCCGGAGCCGGCGGAGCCGCCGGTCCGCATCACCGACCGAGGTCCGTCGAACGTGCTCCTGGTGCAGAACCTGCGCGACCCGGCCACACCGCTCGCCGGCGCCGAGAAGATGCTGGGGGCCTTCGGCAACCGTGCCACGATGGTAACGGCCGACCAGGGAGGCCACGGCGTCTACCCGATGGGCAGGAACCAGTGCGCGAAGCACGCGGTCACGACGTTCCTGACCACGGGCGAACGCCCGGACCGCAGCTACCACTGCTCGGCCGAAGCAGAACCTCGCTGACGCTGCTGATGACAGGAAGGACGACGACTCGGTGATCCTCACCACCAACAGACTGGTACGCCGCGGCCTGTTCATCACCGAAGTCGTCGTCCTGGTCGGCCTGAACGCCGACCACGCCGTACGACGTCTTCTCCTGGGTGGACCGCCGCCGGCGGGCGAGGTCCTGTACTTCTGCGTGGGTGCGACGATCGGCGCGCTCGCGCTGCTCCGGCGCCGCCTGCCCGGCCGGCTGGCACAGCTCTCGACGGCCGCGATCGCGCTCTCCCTGCTGTGCAGCCTCGCTGGTTTCCTCACGAAGCCGGGCGGGACGGTCGCCGGTGACGCCGAGACACTCGCGCTGATTCTTCTGGTCGGCGCGAGCTGCCACCAGCTGAGGCCGCGCCAAGCCGGTGCGATCGCGGTGTTCGGGGGCCTGACCGCCGTCCTCGCGCCCGTGCTGCGGTACGGCGACGACTCGGTCGGCCTCACGGTCGCGGTCTTCTGGGCCTTGCTGTGGGGCAGCGGCGTCGCAGTCGGTCTGATCCTGCGCGATGGCGAGGCCCGCCGCGAGGCCGCGCAGCTGGCCGCCCGGAACCGGGAGCGGATCGCCTTGGCCCAAGAGCTGCACGACCTGGTGGCGCACCACATCACGGGGGTTGTGGTGCGCACGCAGGCGGCGCAGGTGACGCTCGCCGACGGGTCGGAGCGGGAGTTGCTCCAAGAGATCGAGCGGGCCGGTGCCGATGCCCTCGGCGCCGTACGGCGGCTGGTAATGGTGCTGCGCAGTCCGGAGCAGCAGCTGCCACTGACGGCCGGGAATCTGGTGGAGACCATCGAGGCCATCGTCGACGGAGACGAGGCTGTCACCTTGCAGTTGGCCCCCGGGCTCGCGGACGTCGCGGTGGCTCCGGAGACAGTGTCGACGGTGCACCGCGTCCTGCTCGAATCCTTGACGAACGTGCGCAAGCACGCACCGGACGCGCGCCGAATCACGGTCACAGTGGAGCCGTCCGCCGAGACCGGCGGGCGATACCTGCGGGTCGAGGTGCGCAACGACGGGACTCGGCAGGGTCGAAGCCGCAACCGCAACGCCGACGGCTACGGACTGATCGGGATGGGTGAGCGGATCGACGCGCTGGACGGACGACTGACCGTCGGGGAGCACGGTGAGCACGAATGGCGGGTCCTCGCCGAGCTTCCCCTTCCCGGTGGCATCGGGGCCGCACAGCCACCGGAAGGGAGAACAGCACCATGACAGTGCGAGTCCTGCTCGCCGACGACCAGGCCATGGTCCGTACGGGATTCCGGCTGATCCTCGAACGGGAGCCTGATATCGAGGTGGCCGGAGAGGCCGAGGACGGGAAGCGTGCGGTGGCGCTGGCCCGGGAGCTGCGTCCTGACGTCACGCTGATGGACATCCGGATGCCGCTGATGGACGGCCTGGCCGCGACGCGGCTGCTGGCCGGTCCCGACGTCGCCGACCCACTACGGGTGCTCGTCGTGACGACGTTCGACCTCGACGAACTCGTTCACGAAGCACTCCGGTCAGGCGCCTGCGGATTCCTTCTGAAGGACGCCGGGCCGAGGCTGCTGGTGGAGGCGGTGCATGCCGCGGCCAACGGTGATTCGCTCGTTTCGCCGTCGATCACCACCCGGTTGCTGGCCCATTTCACCACCGCCGGCCGCCGCCCGCGCCGTCCCGAACCCGGGCTGACCGAACGCGAGCTGGCCGCCGTCAAGGCCGTCGCCCGCGGCCGCACCAACGCCGAGATCAGCGCGGAGCTGACGATCTCGCTGTCCACCGTCAAGTCGCATCTCGCCGCGGTTCAGCGCAAGATCGCCGCCCGCAACCGTACCGAGATCGCTGTCTGGGCCTGGGAATCCGGCCTCATGTCCCCGGCTCCGCGGTCGACCGGTCGAGGCGGATCGTCGGCTTCGGGACCTGGTACGTCGTGACCTCGCCGCCCTGCATGACCGTGAGGATCGCTTCACCGACGATCGTGCCGAGACCGTGGACGTCGACCGTGACGACACTCAACGGCGGATGCGCCAACCGGGCGACCGCCGTGTCGTCCCAGGCGATCACGGACAACTGCTCGGGGATGTGAACGCCGAGGTCCTTGGCCGCGGCGAGACCGCCGATCGCCATCAGGTCGTTGTCGTACACAACGGCCGTCGGGACCTGGCTGCCGGTCAGTAGCTGCCGGGTCGCCTCCCGGCCCGCGTCCTCGGAGTAGTCGCCTTCGACGACCCGGCCCTGCACGTCCTTCTCCGCGCACGTCTGCATGAACGCGTCGTCACGGGCCTGGCAGTGCAACATGTCCCGCGGACCGCTGACCCGAGCGATGTCGCGATGCCCGAGATTCGCGAGCGCTCGAACAGCCGCCCGAGCGCCCTCGGCGTTGTCGACGAGCACGTTGGTGATCGGCGCCTGCAGCTCCGGCCCGCCGAGCAGCACCGCCGGCACTCCCAGCCGCTCGAGCTCGGCGAGCCGCGGGTCCTTCGCCCGCAGGTCGACCATGACGATGCCGTCGACGTGGTCGTTCGCCACCCAGCGCTGCCAGATCGCGATCTCGTCGGCGATATCGGCCGCGAACTCGATCAGCAGACTCACCCGCCGCCCGTCGAAGACCTCCTCGATCCCCTGCACGACGTCGGCCATGAACGGCTCCATCCCGAGCAACCGCCCGGGACGCGCCAGCACCAGCCCGGCGATCCGCTCCCGCGTCACGTCCTGCATAGACTCCCCTCCAAGGCCACCGAAGCCACTATATTCACAGACCTAACAAACTCGACAGAGAGCGGATGTCCGATGCAGCAGGTCAGCGACGCGTCGCGATCGCCGGGTTACGACCCGGCACCGACGAACAGTCGTGCCCTCATTGTGGACAGCATCCGCTCCGCGGGCACGGTCAGCCGGGTGGAACTCACCCAGATCACCGGCCTCACCGCCCCTTCGGTCACCACGCTCGTCCGGCGGCTGATCGACGACGGGCTCGTCGACGAGGCCGGTCGCGGCTCGTCCACCGGCGGCAAGCCTCGCACGATGCTGCGGATCAGGGCAGCAGCCCGGTACGTCGTCGGCGTACATCTGAGCGCTGACAGCCTGACGTACGTGCTGGTCGACTACGCCGGGGCCGTCGTGGCCCGCTGGCGGCGCGCCGGGCCGGGCGACGACAGCGATCCGGAGCAGGTCGTGGAGCGGATCGCGGCGGAGACCATCGAGCTGATCGAGCGCTCGGGGATCGACTCGTCGCTCGTCCTCGGACTCGGCTTCGTGTGTCCCGGGCCGCTGATCCGCAACCGCGGCGTCACGTCCGCACCGCCTTCGATGACGCACTGGGTCGACTTCCCGATCCATCGCCGGCTGGAGGAACGGCTCGGCCTGCCGGCGCTGCTGGAGAACGACGCGACCGCGGCCGCCGCAGGCACGCGACTCACCACCAGCCATGACGTGTCGGTGATGGCCGCGCTGTTCATGAGCGAGGGCATCGGGTCCGGCCTGCGGCTGAACGGCAACGTCTACCAGGGCGCCCACGGCAACGCCGGAGAGGTCGGGCACATCTGCGTCCAGATCGGCGGTCCGCAGTGCTGGTGCGGGAGCACCGGCTGCCTGGAGGCGATCGCCGGTCCCGCCACGGTCGTCGCCAAGGCGCGCGCTGCGGGCCTCGATCTCGGATCACCACGGCGTACCGGCGTCGCGGCGTTCGCCGCCATCGCGCGACTGGCGCTGACCGGCGACTCCCGGGCCGAGGCGATCCTGCGGGACTCCGCGTCCTGGCTCGCGCTCGGCGCGCAGACGATCACCAACATGTACGACGTCCAGCTGCTGGTGCTGACCGGGCCGGCGTTCGCCGTCGCCGGGACGATCTACCTGCCGATCATCCAGGAGCGGATCCTGAGCTCCTCGTTCGGGCGCGCCGTGAACACCGAAGTGGTGCTCGACGAGCGCGGTCACGACGCCGCCGCGATCGGCGCGGCGCTGATGATGCTCCGCTCGGACCTCGCGATCTCCGCCTAGCAGCGGCCCTTCCTACGCTCCGCTGTCGAATCGTTACGTTTCTGACCCCTTGCGCCTTGTTTATTAGGCGAACTAAGTTACGGCCAGCTTCCCTGGCGGGTGCCGGGTGACGCGTTCGACGACCGCGTTGGAAAGGAATCGATCAATGCTCCGGAACCCGACGAACCGCCCACGGGTGCGGCGCCTGGTGAGCGCCGTCGCCGCCGCGACCGCCACCGCGCTCCTGCTCGCCGCCTGTGACGGTGCCGCGGCAGGCAACCAGACCGCCGCCAACAAGGACGCCTCGATCACCGTCGCCGCCGGTGACATCACCACCGAGAACTTCAACCCGTTCAGCAGCACCGCGCTGCAGCCGACGCTGGGCGTCATCTACGAGCCGCTGTACTGGTACAACTTCGCGAAGCAGTCGGACCCGACGCCGGTGCTCGCGTCGGGCTTCTCGTGGAACGCCGCCGGGACCGAGCTGACCATCAAGATCCGGCACGACGTGAAGTGGAACGACGGCCAGCCGTTCACCGCGAAGGATGTCGCTTTCACGTTCAACCTGGTCTCGAAGACGCCGGCGCTGAACCCGTCCGGCCTCGCCGCGACCGCGAAGGCCACGTCGGACGACACCGCCGTACTGACCTTCAAGTCGAAGTCCCTGATGCAGGAGCCGGCCGTGCTCGCCAACCAGGCGATCGTGCCCGAGCACATCTGGAAGGACATCAAGGACCCGACGACGGACCTCAACAAGAACCCGGTCGGCACCGGTCCGTTCAAGGTGAAGTCGTACACGCCGCAGAGCTTCGTGCTGACGAAGAACGACCAGTACTGGGAGGCGGGCAAGCCCACCATCAAGGAGGTGCGGTACCTCCCGGTGGCGTCCGCTGACGCCGCCAGCGCCGCCCTGGTCGCGGGCAAGGTCGATTGGGCCAGCGCCTACCTGCCCGGCATCGACAACATCATGAAGTCTGGCAAGAACCTGACCTACGTGAACACGCCCGTGATGACGACCGTCATCACGACCTGCTCCAACGCCGCCCTCGGGTGCGCCGGACCGCAGACCGACCCGGCCGTCCGCAAGGCGATCTACCTGGCGATGAACCGTGAACAGCTCGCGAAGCTGGCCGGCGGTGGCGTCGCGGGCGTCGGCTCGCCGACCATGCTGCTCCCGGGCCGCGACGACAACTGGATCGCGGACGCCGGTACGGCGAAGCTCCCGCAGAGCGCGAACGCCGACGAGGCCGGCAAGCTCCTCGACGCGGCCGGATGGACGAAGGGCAGTGACGGCGTACGGACGAAGGACGGCAAGCGGCTGTCGCTGACCGTTCAGACCGTCACCGGGTGGAGCGACTACATCCTGATCAACGACACCCTCAAGCAGCAGCTGGCCGTGGCCGGCATCGAGCTCAAGCCGAGCCAGGTGTCCTGGAACGAGTGGAACGCCGCCCAGACCAACGGCAAGTTCCAGCTGTCGCTCGACTCCGTCGGCCTCGGCGCATCCACGAACCCGTACTTCACCTACGACAGCAAGCTCGCCACGACGAACACCGCGGCGGTCGGCAAGTCCGCGTCCGCCGGCAACCAGTCCCGGTTCTCGAACCCGGCCGTGGACGCTGCCCTCAAGACGGCCGCCGGTACGACGGACCAGGCCGCGCAGAAGGCGGAGTACGCGAAGATCCAGTCGATCATCGCGGACCAGCTGCCCTACATCCCGGTCTACGTGAACTCGATGCTCACGGAGTTCAACACCTCACGGGCGACCGGCTGGCCGACCAAGGACGACATGTACGTCCTGCCCGCGGCCTGGAAGGCCTGGGACGCCGGCATCGTCCTCAAGACGATCAAGCCCGCCAGCTGAGCCCGGGCCGGCTGTGCGCTATCTGCTGCGGAAACTCGCCTTCTACGTGGTCGCACTCTGGGCGGCCCTGACGCTGAACTTCCTGGTTCCCCGGCTGATGCCGGGGAACCCGGTCGACCTGATGCTGTCCAAGCTCGCGACCAAGGGACCGGTCACGCCGACCACCCGGGCCGCGATCGAGGCACTGCTCGGCACCGACACTCACTCGTCGCTGTGGAGCCAGTACTGGACCTACCTGCACCACCTGGTCACCGGCGACCTGGGGACGTCGATCGCGTACTTCCCGGCGCCGGTGTCCCAGGTCATCGGCCAGACCCTGCCCTGGACCGTCGGCCTGATCGGTCTCGCGACGCTGATCTCGTTCGCGATCGGAATCCTGCTGGGACGCGCCGCCGGCTGGCGGCGCGGTTCCTGGGTCGACAACCTGATCCCGGTCACCACGATGCTGCAGTCGGTGCCGTACTTCTGGCTCGCACTGCTGCTGCTCTTCCTGCTCGGCAGCACCTGGCCGGTCTTCCCACTGAGCGGCGGGTACGACGTGTACTCCGTGACACCGGGCTGGAGCCTGCCGTTCGCGCAGTCCGTGCTGTACCACGGAGCCCTGCCGGCGTTGACGATCGTCATCTCGTCGGTCGGCGGCTGGATGCTCGGGATGCGCAACATGATGGTCTCGACGATGTCCGAGGACTTCGTCGTGACCGCCGAGGCGAAAGGCCTGACCCCACAGCGGATCCGGTCCCGGTACGTCGCCCGGAACGCGGTCCTGCCGTCCATCTCCGGGTTCGCGATCTCGCTCGGCTTCGTGGTCGCCGGGTCGATCGTCACCGAGGCGGTGTTCTCGTACCCGGGGATCGGCTCGGCGCTATTGCTTGCCGTCGGCAACAACGACTACGCGCTGATGCAGGGCGTCTTCCTGATCATCACGCTCGCCGTCCTCGGCGCGAACCTGCTCGTCGACCTCCTGTACGGCGTCATCGACCCCCGCACGCGTGCGCGGTCCTAGGAAGGGGTGAACATGACAGCAACCACTGAAGGCGCAGTCGCCGTGGCGGCGCCGATCCGCCGCCGTACCTTGCCGCCGATGACCGTCAAGCTGGCCGTCGGTCTGGGCATCGCCGGCCTGATCATCCTGTTCGGGGTGCTCGGTCCGCTGCTGGTCGGCAACCCGTCGACCGTCCGGGACGTCGGCCTGACCGGACCCGGGAACGGTTTCCTCCTCGGCACCACACAGAGCGGTCAGGACGTGTTCGCCCAGCTCGCGTACGCGACCCGCGGCTCGCTGATCATCGGCGTCGTGGTCGGTGCGATCACGCTGCTGCTGTCGTCGTTCTTCGGCATCGTCGGCGCGTTCGTCGGCGGCTGGACCGACGAGGCGTTCTCGCTGTTCACCAACATCATGCTGGTGATTCCCGGGCTGCCGCTGGTGATCGTGATCTCCAGCTACGTACCGAACAAGTCGATCTGGCTGGTGGCCGCGGTCCTCGCGATCACCAGCTGGGCCGGATCCGCGCGCGTCCTGCGCGGGTTCACGCTCAGCGTGCGCAGCCGCGACTACGTGCTCGCGGCCCGGATCAGCGGCGAGAAACGCTGGCGGATCCTGCTCGTCGAGATCCTGCCGAACCTGATCCCGCTGCTCGCGTCGCAGGTGGTGTTCGCGGTGATCTTCGCGATCCTCGGCGAGGCCGGTCTGTCGTTCCTCGGGCTCGGCGCGTCCGGATCGTTCACCTGGGGCACGATGCTCTTCTACGCACAGAACGGGCTCGCGCTCCGGCTCGGCGCCTGGTGGTGGTTCGCGCCGCCCGGCCTGGCGATCGCGCTCTTCGGCGCGGCGCTGTCGCTGATCAACTTCTCGATCGACGAGATCATCAACCCGAAGCTGCGCTCGCAGACACGCGCCGAACGCAACAAGTGGAGCGTGAAGGCATGAGTGTCTTGAGTATCGAGAACCTGAGTATCGACTACCGCGCCGAGACGACCGTGCACGCCGTACGCGAGGTCTCACTCACGCTGGAACGCGGCGAGATCCTCGGGCTCGCGGGTGAGAGCGGCTGCGGGAAGTCGACGCTGGCGTACGCGATCACCCGCCTGCTCAAGCCGCCGGCGACGATCACCGGCGGGCGGGTCGTGTTCTCGTCCCGCGAGGGGTACGACATCGACCTGTCGAGCCTGGCCGGCGACGACCTGCGCGCGTTCCGGTGGGACAAGATCGCGATGGTCTTCCAGGGCGCGATGAACTCACTCAATCCGGTACTGCGGATCTCCGAACAGCTCGAAGACGTGTTCATCACGCATCGGCCCGAGCTGAGCAAGGCAGAGCGGCGCATCCGCTGCGGTGAGCTGCTCGAACTGGTCGGCGTCGACCGGAACCGGCTTCGCGCCTATCCGCACGAGCTGTCCGGCGGGATGCGGCAGCGCGTGATGATCGCGATGGCGCTGGCGCTCGATCCGCAGGTGCTGATCATGGACGAGCCGACCACCGCGCTCGACGTGGTCGTGCAGCGGGAGATCCTCCGGGAGATCACGCGGCTGCGGTCGGAGCTGGGGTTCGCGGTCATCTTCATCACCCACGATCTGCCGCTGCTGCTCGAGATCAGCGACCGGATCGCGGTGATGCGGGCCGGGCTGATCGTCGAACTGGACGATGCACTGACGCTCTACTCGAAGCCCAAACACCCGTACACGAAGCGATTGCTGTCGTCGTTCCCCAGCCTGACCGGTGAGCGCGGCGGCTTCGTACGGACCGGCGAGCTGACCGATGACATCGCGTTGGACGAGACAGATCAGACCGTGGAGGCCGGATGAGCGTGCTGGAGATGCGCGATGTGGTCAAGGAGTACCGGCTGCGCAACGGTCTGCGGACGACGCGGCTGCGCGCCGTCGACAAGGTGAGCTTCGAGCTGACGCCGGGCCGGACGATCGCGCTGGTCGGACAGTCCGGTTCGGGCAAGTCGACGATCGCCAAGTTGCTGATGCAGCTCGAACGGCCGACCTCCGGATCGATCCTGGTGGACGGCGAGCCGATGCGGTACCACGGTGCGCCTGCCGCGGCGTACCGGAAAGCCGTGCAGATGGTGTTCCAGGACCCGTTCGCGTCGCTGAACCCGTACCACTCGATCAGCCATCACCTGGAGCGGCCCGTGAAGCTCCACCACCCGGACTTCACCCGCGAGCAGGTCGGCGAGCGGGTGCTCGAACTGCTCCGCCGGGTCCGGCTGGACGAGGACTTCGCGCACCGGAAGCCGCACGAGTTGTCCGGCGGTCAGCGGCAACGCGTCGCGATCGCCCGGGCGCTCGCCCCCGAACCGGCGATCCTCGTCGCGGACGAGCCGGTGTCGATGCTCGACGTGTCGATCCGGCTCGGCGTCCTCAACCTGCTCGCGACCCTGCAGCGCGAGGAGAACCTCGGGGTCCTCTACATCACCCACGATCTCGCGACCGCCCGCCACTTCAGCGACGAGATCATGGTGCTGTACGACGGTGTTGTGGTCGAACGCGGTCCGGCGGACGACGTGATCCTGAACCCGCAGCACGAGTACACCCAGCTCCTCGCCGAAGCCGCCCCGGCACCGGAACGCCGCCTGGCCGAACTACGCCCGTAAAACTGGTCCGCTCTGCGGCCTCATGATTGGTCCTTCAAACAAGACCGGTAGTCGTCGAGGATCGAGGTGCCGACCACCGAGACCAGCAGGAGATCCCGATGAGCACCGCACTCCCGGACACCGAACCGCAGACCGCCGCAGGCAAGGTCCTGTGGCACTTCACGATGTCGCTCGACGGATTCGTCGCCGGTCCGAAGCACAGCATGGACTGGATGGACGGCATCACGAACTTGCGTCCCAACCTCGCCCAGGAGTACATCGCAACCACCGGTGCCATCCTGGGCGGCCGGGACGGTTTCGACGCCTTCCCCGACGCCGACTCCACCTACGACGGCACGTGGCAAGGAACGGTGTTCATCCTCACCCACCATCCCGAGGACGCCCCGCCGACACCCAACACGACGTTCCTCAACTGCGACGTGGCCGAAGCGGCCCGCATCGGCCTCGAAGCTGCCGGCGGCAAGAACCTGGAGGTTCTCTCGGCCTCGATCGGCCGGCAGCTCCTCGAAGTCGGACTGATCGACGAGATCGACCTGCACATCGCGCCGGTGCTGCTAGGGGACGGAATCCGCCTGTTCGACAACCCCGGCGGCTCGCCCATCGACCTGCAACTTCTCAACGGCGAAAGCTCAAGGGCCGAGATCAACGTCCGCTACCGCCCGGTCCCGTAAACAGCAGGTACGCCGGAGAGGTCCTCCGGCGTACCTGTTGTTTCAGAGCTGTCAGAGCTTCAGCGAGGAAGCGACCACGTCTGCGAGGGCGTGCGCGATCTCGTCGGCCGTGTCCGAGGACTCGGCTTCGACCATCACCCGGACGAGTGGCTCCGTGCCCGACGGGCGGAGCAGGACCCGACCGGTGTCACCCAGGCGCTTGGTGGCCTCGGCAACCGCGGACTGCACCGCGGGATCGGTGCCCGCGCGGGACTTGTCCACGTTCTTCACGTTGACCAGGACCTGCGGGAGGCGGGTCATCGCACCGGCCAGATCGGCCAGGCTCTTGCCCGTCTGGGCGACCCGGGCGAGCAGCATGACCGCGGTCAGCGTGCCGTCGCCGGTGGTCGCGTGGTCGGACAGGATCACGTGCCCGGACTGCTCACCGCCGAGCTTGTGGCCGCCGGCCTTCATCGCCTCGAGCACGTACCGGTCGCCGACCTTGGTCTGCTCGACCGCGATCCGCTCCCGGACCATCGCCTGCACGAAGCCCAGGTTGCTCATCACGGTCGCGACCACGGTGTCGTTCGACAGGCGGCCGCTGTCCCGCATCGCCAGCGCCAGGATCGCGAGGATCTGGTCGCCGTCGACGAGTTCGCCGTTCGCGTCCACCGCCAGGCAGCGGTCCGCGTCACCGTCGAGAGCGATCCCGACGTCGGCGCGGTGCCCGACGACCTCGCGCTGCAGGCCGTCGATATGCGTGGACCCGCAGTTCAGGTTGATGTTCAGCCCGTCCGGGGCGGCGGCGACCGTGATCACCTCGGCGCCGAGCCGGCGCAGTGCCTCCGGCGCGGTCTGCGAGGCGGCGCCGTTCGCGCAGTCGATCACGACCTTGAGACCGTCGAACCGGTTCGGTGACGAGCGGACCAGGTGCGAGACATACGTCTCGAAACCCTGCCCGTCGTCGATGACGCGGCCCACGGCGGCACCGGTCGGACGCTGCCACTCCTCGTTCATCCGGGCCTCGATGGCGTCCTCGATCACGTCGTCGAGCTTGATCCCGCCACGAGCCAGGAACTTGATGCCGTTGTCCGGCATCGGGTTGTGGCTGGCGGACAGCATCACGCCGAGATCGGAGCCGGTCGAACCGGTCAGGTGCGCCACGGCCGGGGTCGGCAGGACACCGAGCCGGACCACGTCGACGCCGGCGCTGGCCAGACCGGCCACCACGGCGGCTTCCAGGAACTCACCACTGGCACGCGGATCCCGGCCCACAACGGCGCGTGGCCGGTGCCCTTCGAAGGCACCGGCCTCGCCGAGTACGTGAGCTGCCGCGACCGAAAGGTCGAGCGCCAGCTCCGCGGTCAGGTCCACGTTCGCCAGGCCACGGACTCCGTCCGTGCCGAACAAACGCCCCATCAGGTGATCAGCGCTTGCTGTACTGAGGCGCCTTACGGGCCTTCTTGAGCCCGGCCTTCTTCCGCTCCTTGATCCGCGAGTCGCGGCTGAGCAGACCGGCCGACTTCAGGCCCTTGCGGTTGGCCTCACGGTCGGCGTCGTTCAGGCAGCGAGCCACGCCGAGCTGCAGCGCACCGGCCTGGCCGGTGATGCCGCCGCCGTTGATCCGGGCGATCACGTCGTACGAGCCCTCGAGGCCCGCGACGACGAACGGCTCGTTCACGTGCTGCTGGTGGACCTTGTTCGGGAAGTAGACGTCGAGGTCCTTCCCGTTCACCTTCCACTTGCCGGTCCCCGGGACGATCCGCACACGGGCGATCGCCTCCTTGCGGCGACCAGTGGCGCCGGCCGGGTTGATGACCGCGACCCGACCCGTCTCGGCGCGCTGCTCCGGAGCCGGGTTCGTCTCGGAGGTGTAGGCGACCGGGCCCTCGGTGTCGATGGGCACCTCGGTCTCGAGCTCTTCGGTCTCGGTGGTGATGTCGCTCACGCTGTGAATCCTCGTTTACCTGGTTCGTCGATCGCTTACTGGGCGATCTGGGTGATCTCGAACGGCTTCGGCTGCTGCGCCGTGTGCGGGTGCTCCGGACCGGCGTACACCTTCAGCTTGGTCAGCAGCTTCCGGCTCAGGCGGTTCTTCGGGAGCATGCCCCAGACGGCCTTCTCGACGGCCTTGCGCGGGTCCTTGTCGAGGATCTCGCCGATCGGCGTCGCCGTCAGACCACCCGGGTGACCCGAGTGACGGTACGCCAGCTTGTCGGTCCGCTTGGTGCCGGACAGGGCCACCTTGGAAGCGTTGACGACCACGACGAAGTCGCCGCCGTCCACGTGCGGAGCGAACGTCGGCTTGTGCTTGCCGCGCAGCAGGGTGGCGATCTGGACGGCGAGCCGACCGAGCGTGACGTCGGTGGCGTCGATCACGAGCCACTCACGAGTGACGTCAGCAGGCTTCGGGCTGTACGTGCGCACGGTCGTTGACCTTCGTTTCTCAGAGGTTGAACAAACTGGACGTCGGCGAGCGGTCAGCCGACAAGAACAGTGTCTGTACCGGACCTGGAACGCACAACAGCAGCCCAGAATACCGGCGCGGCCACGTTCGGGTCAAAGTGAGCCCACACGCAGAGGGGACCCCGGCTTGGAAGCAGCTGAGGACCGCACTAGTTTAGCGGTGAAGATTGCAGTCCGAATCGCGTCCCGCCGGCTGATCTACCCTCATTCATCCAGGCGATGACGCCAGCTTCCGAAGAGGGCATCGTGACCGAACAGTCGCTCACCGTCCGGGACAACCGGACCGGCAAGGACTTCGACCTTGCCATCACCGATGGCACCATCCGTGCCGCAGACCTGAAGCAGATCAGCGCATCCGACGGCGACGGTGGCCTGGCCACCTACGACCCCGGCTTCGTCAACACCGCGTCCTGCCGTTCCTCCGTCACCTTCATCGACGGCGACAAGGGCATCCTGGAGTACCGCGGGTACCCGATCGAGCAGCTCGCCGAGCAGTCGAACTACCTCGAGGTGGCCTACCTCCTGGTGAACGGCAAGCTGCCGAACAAGGCGGAGTACGAGGCCTGGGCGCACGACGTGACGTATCACACGTTCGTGCACGAGAACCTGAAGACCTTCATGCAGGGCTTCCGGTACGACGCGCACCCGATGGGCATGCTGCTGGCCTCGGTCGGCGCGCTGTCCACGTTCTACCCCGAGTCGCGCAACATCTTCGACGAGGAGTCCCGGGCGCTGCAGATCCGGCGGCTGATCGCGAAGATGCCGACGCTCGGCGCGTTCGCGTTCCGGCACGCCCAGGGCAAGCCGTACGTGTACCCGGACAACGAGCTCAGCTACACGGCGAACTTCCTGTCGATGCTGTTCAAGATGAGCGAGCCGAAGTACGCCGCCGACGACCGCCTGGTGCGCGCGCTGGAGATCCTGTTCATCCTGCACGCCGACCACGAGCAGAACGCCTCCACGAACGCGGTCCGCGCGATCGGCTCGACCCAGGTCGACCCGTACACCGCGGTGGCCGGCGGGATCGGCGCGCTCTACGGCCCGCTGCACGGCGGCGCCAACGAAGCGGTGCTGAAGATGCTCCGCCGGATCGGCTCGATCGACAACGTGCCGTCGTTCATCGAGGGCGTCAAGAACGGCGAAGAACGGCTGATGGGCTTCGGCCACCGGGTCTACAAGAACTACGACCCGCGGGCCAAGATCATCAAGAAGGCCGCCGACGACGTCTTCGAGGTCACCGGCATCAACCCGCTGCTGAAGATCGCCGTCGAGCTGGAGAAGATCGCGCTGGAGGACGAGTACTTCGTCTCCCGCAAGCTCTACCCGAACGTCGACTTCTACTCCGGCCTGATCTACGAGGCGCTGCAGTTCCCGCCGGACATGTTCACCGTGCTGTTCGCGATCCCGCGGACCTCCGGCTGGCTGGCCCAGTGGCTGGAGATGCTCGGCGACGGCGACCAGAAGATCGCCCGCCCGAAGCAGATCTACACCGGCGCGCGAGGCGTCCAGTACGTCCCGATGGGCGACCGCTAACCCCGGAAGATCCCAACCAGCCGCCGCGAAGCCCCGCTTCGCGGCGGCTGTCTTGTGTCCCCGCACCCGAAAGGACACCGCTTCGCGGCGGCTGCCTTTCGGCGCCTTCGGCGGCGTGCGCGGACCGTTGTGGGGGTGGATGTGTTGGCGCCGGGTGCTGCCCGCGCGTGGCTGCGCCCCGCCGCCGGACTGGGAACAGGCGCTGGGGTGTCGGGACAGGCTATTTCCTGTGCCCCGCCCCCACGGGGTGTCCCCAGTCCCACCAGCCGTCTAAGACAGGCGCCTCGGAGCGGTGTCCTTTGGAAACGGCCCCGGGCGGACGGTGGGTCTCGGTCCGGGGCCGTTCGGCGCCTCTGGGGGTTAGGACGCGGCCGGTGCCTCGGCCGGTTCCCGGAGGTGGGCGACGAGTTCGTCGACCTGGCCGCGGGCGCGGATCATCGCGAGGTGGTCGATGTAGTCCCGGGACTCCACGATCAGCCCGTCCCGCACCCGGAGTACGAAGATCGCCGGCACCCGGAACGGCTCGCCGGTGGCCACGATCGTCCCGGCGTACTCGAACTCGGCCACGATCACCTCGGGGTCGGTGGTCTGGTGCACCCGAAGGTTGTCCGGCTGGAAGCGCACCACCTCGGTGACCCGCGGGCCGACCCCGCCGAAGTGCTCGCGGAGCGCGGCGCGGCTGAGCAGCGGATGGTCGCCGTACGGGTTCATCGGGTGCCGGACGTCGGTCTGCTCGGCGTACAGCTCCGGCAGGACGGCGAAGTCGCGGTCGGCGACGCCGTGCACGAGCTTCAGGAAGACCTCTTCAGGAGTCATCGGATTCCTCACAGGGTATAAACGGAGTGATGACTTCGAATATATGGAGTCTCAACTTCGTTTACAACCTCGGAGGCGTTCGCGGCGTCTTCTAGGCTGAGGTGCGACGGAGGGGAGCTGGGGTGCGAGCAGACGCACGGGACAATCGGGCCAGGATCATGACGGCCGCGGACGACGTCTTCGGGCGGTCGCCGGGAGCGTCGACCGACGATGTGGCGAGGATGGCCGGGGTCGGGATCGCGACCGTGTTCCGGCACTTCGCGACCAAGACCGAGCTGCTCGAGGCGGTGCTGACGCTGCGCCTGGAGCGGATCCGGGACCGGGCCCTGGAGCTGGCCGGCAGCGACGATCCGGGTACGGCGTTCTTCGAGTTCTTCACGCAGGTCGTGTCGGAGTCCGAGTCGAAGCTCGCGATCGCCGAAGCGCTGACCGCGGCGGGGGCAGCGGCCGGTGAGGAGGCGCGGGAGGCCGGGCGCGGGATGCGGGAGGCGTTCAGCGGGTTGCTGACCGCGGCCCAGAAGGCCGGCGCGGTCCGGACCGACGCGGAGATGCCCGAGGTCTACGCGCTGCTGATCGGCGCGTCCCGCGGCGCGACCGCGGCGAAGCTCGACCCGGAGACCCGCGACCGGATGCTCGCCCTGATCTACGACGGCCTGAAACCTCGCGGGTGAGGCGCTTTCTCAAGATCGTCGTTGCCCTGCTGCTGCTCCTGATCGTTCCGCTCGGGGCCTACGCGATCTCACTGCGCGTGCAGTACGCCGGCGACCCGACGGCCCGGACCCGCAACCAGGACGCGATCTGGCTCGGTCACGCCTGGGTCGACGGCCGGAAAACCGCCGCGGACGTGACCGCGCTGGCGCAACGGCTGCAGGGCACCGGCATCCGCGACCTCTACGTCCACACCGGTCCGCTGGAGCACGACGGCTCGTTGCCGTTGGCAAAGGTTTCACCGAAGGCGCGCTGGTTCGTCGATGCGGTGCATGCCGCAGCTCCCGCCGTCCGCGTGCAGGCCTGGCTCGGCGACGTCGTACAGCCTGGCAAGGATCCCGGTATGAATCTCGATGATTCGGCCGTCCGCCAGCGGGTCGTCGAGTCGGCGTCCGCCGTTCTGCAGCAGGGGTTTCAGGGCATCCACTACGACTTCGAGCCGGTACGGTCCGGGTCGAAGGGCTACCTGGCCGTGCTGGACGAGACCCGTGCGTTGGGTACGACGTTGTCCGTCGCGGCCGCGCAGATCGACCCGCTCTGGTATCTGCACCTGATCCCCGTCGACAAGTGGTGGTCACAGGACTACTTCCGCCAGGTCGCGGAACGGGTCAACCAGGTCGCCGTCATGTCCTACGACACCGCACTGCCGCTGGAGTCCTTGTACGGCGGGTACGTCGCCAAGCAGACCAAGCTGGCGCTGGAGGTCACCCCACCAGCCACGGACCTCCTCATGGGACTCCCGGCGTACTGGGAGAACAACCCCTCCCACTGGGGCAACGCGGAGACCGTCAGCGCAGCAGTCCGCGGCGCACGCCTCGGCCTCGGCGACTCACCACGTCAGAACTTCGGTCTGGCCCTGTACGTCGACTTCGCGGCCACCGACGAGCACTGGGCGGCGTACCGCGACGGCTGGTGCGACACCCCCTAGAACGGGTTCCAGCGGGTCAGCGCGAGGATGAGGACGCAGACGGCTACGTAGACCGCGTTGATCAGCAGCACCGGCGATGGCCGGCGGGCAGCAGGCTCCACCGGCAGACCGGTGCGCGAACGCAACCGGAGCGTCTCGAACACGGCCGCGATGTTGGCCAGCTCCTTCTCCGCGATACCGCCGACGACGTGCCAGTCGTCACCTGCCTCCAGGCTGAGCCCGTCCTCCTCGACCTCTACCGACTCCACGGACCGCCACGACAGGCGTCGCTCGAACCAGCCGGTGCGAATCCACAGGTCGGTCGCAGTCGCAGTGACACGGAAGAGCGCGCGTGAACCGAGTGAATGCACCAACTGTGCGCCGACGGCGGTCGCCATGAAGGCGGCGAACCACTCACCCCAGCTCGCAAAGGTCCCGACAGCGACCGGCGCAACGACCAGTACGGCGATGAACGCCGGCAGATTCCACCACGCCCGTGTCTGCAGCGGAACCTCCCACGGCAGTGTCGGCACTTCCCGCGCCGGGTCTACCGTCGACTCGGACGGTGTGCTGGTGTCGGGGTGCGGCTCGGGCAGGCCCTGCGTGGACTCGGTGCTCCACGGCACCCGCCGCGGAGCCCGGAAGGGGCTGACTGGTCGGAGCACCTGATCGCCGAGCACGAGCGTCGGCCAGCTGCCCTCTGCCAGATCGCCTACCAGTAGTGCGTCGCCGCGGTATCGCTTAAGCGTTTCCGCCCACTCCCGCTTGAGCCTGGCCGGTGCGGCGCCTTCGTCCTCGTCGAGTGCAGTGAAGGCGTCGAACAACCGCAGGTCGCTCTCCTCGTCGTCCAGATCGGTCTCGAGAAAGCCCAACAGGACCGCGCCGTCCGCTGACCGGACCGCGAACGCAGAGGATGCGTCCGGCTCGATTCGGACCGGCATGGCCTGCCCGTTCCAGAACCTGCGCGGGCGGGCCCTACGGAGCTGGATGTCGCGCAGCAGGAACAGCAGGGCCAGCACCCACGCGCCGCCAGCCACCGTGTACCAGTAGGTGTTGTCGGCGAGCTCTGCGCGCAGCCGGAGCCAGTCCGGGTCCGCAGGGTCCACGAGGACTGGGACCTGCGCACCGGTCTCGTAGTCGTCGAGCACCGTCACGGTGTGGCTGCGGCCGTCGGGCAACTGGAGTACGAGGTCCCCGTCATCGGTCATGCCCGTCACGACAGCTGTCTGCTCGACTGCACGTCGTACATGCGTTTCCTCGCGCTGGTCCTGCCAGTGCATCAGACCGAGCGCGGCGGCGCCCACCAGCACCAGACCGCCCGCCACGAGGAGGCGGCTGGTCACACCGATCGATGCGGCCGCCGGCACCTGCACCTGCTGTCGCGGCATCCGCGCGGCCAGGGACCGTTGCCTACGGCGGCTCGTGAAGTCCCACATCAGCAGTACGGCACACAGGACGCCGTACACGGTCCAGCCGATCCGCGCCGAGGCGATGTCGTCGTACCGGAGGTCGAGGACCATGAACAGCACGCCTGAGGCCGCGGCAACCATCGGCCGCCACCACAGCAGGACGAGCGACGCGAAGCAGGCGATCATCGCCAGTGAGAACGTCCGGTCCGGGCCGCAGACCGTGGGGTCCTCGACCGAGCAGCGACCGGTGTCGCCGGCAACCGACGCCACAATCGCCCCGAGCCAGACAACCGGCAGGAGCCAGCGGTAGAGCCAGCTCGGAACCACGGTGCCGGCCCAGCGGCCAGCCAGATCGCCTGTCATCGCAGTCCCCCCTCCACAGTGTGGGAGAACTCTAGGTCCTGTCTGGTGATCCCACGCCGTAGCGAGGAGGTGCTCGGTGCGGTGGCTCGGCGTGCGGGGGCGAAGGTCTCGATGCGGAGCATCGTGGCCTTTGCACCCGTGCGGCGAGGTGCCGTGCCGAGTGCCCCGCAGTAGGCGTGGGATCACCAGACAGGACCTAAGGTCAGCGAGCCCTTTGTACGCGGCCTTCGTCCCAGACCGGCTCGTCGGGTTCGTAGACCGAGCCGTCAGCGCCGAAGACCAGGTAGCGGTCGAAGCCCCGCGCGAACCAGCGGTCGTGGGTCACCGCGAGGACGGTGCCGTCGAACGAGTCGAGGCCTTCCTCCAGTGCCTCGGCCGACTCGACGTCCAGGTTGTCGGTGGGCTCGTCGAGGAGCAGCAGGGTCGCACCGGACAGCTCCAGGAGGAGGATCTGGAAACGGGCCTGCTGGCCTCCTGACAGGCTGTCGAAGGTCTGCTCGGCCGCGTGCGCCAGCTCGTACCGGTCCAGCTTCCGCGACGCCAGCTCGCGACCCATCCCGTCCCGGTGGTCGTCACCGCGGTGCAGGATCTCCAGCAACGTCCTACCGACCAGCTCCGGGTGCTCGTGGGTCTGCGCGAACCAGCCCGGCCGCACGCGCGCACCGAGCTTGGCGCTGCCGGTGTGCGCCACAGACGGGATCTGTACGTCGCCAACGGGCTCGTGCTCCACATCCGGATCCGAACCACCGTTGGCGAGCAGCCGCAGGAAGTGCGACTTCCCGGACCCGTTGGACCCCAGTACGGCGACACGTTCGCCGTACCAGACCTCGAGGTCGAAGGGCTTCATCAGCCCGGTCAGCTCGAGTGCGGTGCACACCACGGCCCGCTTGCCGGTGCGGCCGCCGGTCAGGCGCATGCTGACCTTCTGCTCGCGCGGCAGGGCCTGCGGCGGACCAGCCTCCTCGAACTTGCGCAGCCTCGTCTGCGCCGCCTGGTAGCGCGACGCCATGCCGGAGTTGTACGCCGCCTTCTGCTTGTACATGAGCATCAGTGCACGCAGCTTGGCGTGCTGCTCGTCCCAGCGCTTGCGCAGCTCCTCGAAACGCTCGAACCGGTGCCGTCGGGCCTCGTGGTACGTCGCGAACCCGCCGCTGTGCGTCCACGCGTTGTTGCCGGCTGCACCGAGCTCTACGGTGACGATCCGGGTAGCGGTGTTGGCCAGCAGCTCCCGGTCGTGGCTGATGTACAGCACGGTCTTGTCGGAGGTACGCAGCTGCTCTTCCAGCCACCGCTTCCCTGGTACGTCGAGGTAGTTGTCGGGCTCGTCAAGCATCAGTACTTCGTCCGGCCCGCGCAGCAACGCCTCAAGCACCAGTCGCTTCTGCTCACCGCCGGACAGCGTCTTCACCTCACGCCAGCGACAGCGGTCGAACGGTACGCCGAGTGCGGACGTCGTACAGACGTCCCAGAGGACCTCCGCGTCGTACCCACCGACCTCGCCCCAGTCCGCCACGGCCTGCGCGTACCGGAGCTGGGTCTTCTCGTCGTCCGCGTCCATCATCTTCTGCTCGGCCTTGTCCAGCTTGGCCGAGGCCTGCTGGATCGCCTCGGGCGCCACAGCGAGCAGCAGGTCGCGCACGGTCGACGAGTCGCGCACCGAGCCGACGAACTGCCGCATCACGCCCAGCCCACCGGACCGGGCGATGCTGCCACTGTGCGGCTTCAGGTCGCCGGCGATGATCCTGGTGAGGGTGGTCTTGCCCGAACCGTTCGCCCCGACCAGCGCCACCTTCGCGCCGTCCCCGACCCGGAACGTGACGTCGTCCAGCAACACCCGCCCGTCCGGCAGCTCGAACCCCACACCGGCGACATCCACGTGACCCATCCCCCCAGTCTGACGGCCCCGGCAACCCCCACGCGACCAGTTATCGTGACGCCCGTGACGATCGCTGTCGGTCCGGAGATCCTGCCTGGCACCCGTGAGTACGCGTGGGTGGCGAGCATCGTGGACGCAGTCGAGCGCCGCACCGGCAGGCGCTCCTCGTGGAACCGGCGGCTCTACGAACAGCTCGGCGAGAACACCGGTGGGGCGGTCATCGACGGACCGATGACGATCAGCCGGGCCGTCCTCGACCAGGTGACGCACGCGTACGACACCTCGGGACCGTTGAGCCTCACGGAAACCGGCCTGGCCAGGCGCGGAGCGATGCTCGTGGTCCACGAGACCGATCACCACCAGCACTCGGTGGGCGACGAGAACGCACCCGACGCCGTCGCCTACACCTCGCCGGAGGGCGTGGCCGTTACCGAGGGGCTCGCGGACATCAAGCGGGACCGGATCGTCAACCAGGTCATCCGGGACATCGGCATGGACAAGGCGGTTCCGCGGATCAACGACGTGACGGTCACGACGTTCTACGCCGGGTACAAAACCGGCGTACAGGGGGTGCTGGACGGCCTGCACAAGATCAGCGGCCGGTCGCCGGAGGAGGTCCTGGCAGCTGTCGACGGGCAGCCGTTCGCGCAGCGGTACAACGCGATGGCCGATGTGGTCATCGACTCGCGCCTGGATGGTCTGATGCCGCCGGAGCACCGGTCGCAGATCCGCCTCCGGCTCACCCGGCCCCTGCGCGAGGAGCTGGCGAAGCTCGCGGACTACGACCCGAACACCGCCCTCCCGAGCGAGCTCGCAGACCAGGCAGGCGGTACGGCCGCTACAGCTGTGCAACGCCTGGAAAGCGAACTGGCCGACATCGAACACCACTACCGGCAGTACGGCGACAACCCGCCACGGATGCCGATGTCTGTGGCGGACAGGGCGCTGGTCGAGCGCATCGAGACGTACTACGGGCGATCCACCGCGGACCTGGAGACCGCACACCTGCGGCAGTTCTTGGACAACGGCACCCAGGTCGGCCTCGGCGGTGGCTCCGCAGGAGGTGCCGGCGGTGGAGCGGCAGGCGGCGCGGCAGCGGGCGCAGGTGCAGCGGCGGGCGCTGCCGCGGCGGCGGCACCCGCTGGGGCCTGGGCGGCGCAGCGGCTGGGTAGTCGACCCTTTGGAAAGGAATGATCGGCGGGGATGGACGTTTATCGGGAAGCACAGCGGCTGTACGCCGAAGTCATGATGTCGGCTGCCTCCGGGCCGGAGCTGGTCGCCGAGCTCGAGCGGACGATCCAGCAGATCGGTGAACTGCTGCCTCAGGCAGCGCCGGACCAGCGGGCCGCCGTACTGCTGATGAACAGCTCGCTCGCGCAACGGCTGGCCGGGCTGCCGAAGGAGAGCCGATGAACGAGCGCGGTCCGGAGATCCCCCCGGGCACCTGGGAGCACGACTGGGTCTCGTCGGTCGTCGCCAAGGCCGAGGAGTACTCCGGCCGACCCTCCCGCTGGAACGGGAAGCTGTACGAGCAGCCCGGACCGGTCGCCGGCGTCTGCCTTCCCGACGGCAGCATGACGATCAGCCGGGAGCACGTCCTCGATCCGGCCCGCCCGGCCTACACCCCGGGTCAGGTGCTCACCGAGGACGAGCGGTTCGCGGCCGCCAGTGCGACCACGATGGCGGTGTTCAATGCACGGCTCTCGATGTCCGAGGTCGGCGACGACAGCGTGCCCGGCGCGACACCGATCGGGTCGCTCGAGGACATCGCCCTCGAGAACGCACGGTGCGACGACTTCAGCCGGGAGTACAGCGGCCGGATCGCTGAGAGTATGACCGACCAGTGGCTGTCCCTGAGCGCTCAGGCCCCGGCGTTCCCGGCGTACTCGGCGGCCACGGACCGGCTGCAGTACACGCTGGGCGGCGCGACCGGGCTGAGCCACAGCCAGCTCGGCGAGCTCATCGACAGCACACCGCGCACGCAGCGGTTCAACGCGATCGCCGACCGGGCGCTCGACCATCAGGTGGGCGAGCTGATCCCCGAGTCGCACCGCGCCCAACTGCGCGAGGACCTGACCGGGCCGCTTCGCCGCGGACTCGGCGGCCTCACGATGACGGAGATGAGCGCACTCACCCACCCAGGGTCGAAGCACAAGTGGGGCTGGGACTCGGCAGAGTGGACCGAAATCGAGTTCAGCGCGAACCTCGACAGCATCAAGGACCACTACGAGTCCTGGAACGCGGAGCACCCGGGCGTCGAGCCGCCGGAGCTGCCCGACTCGCTGCGCGAGAAGTTCGTCGACCGCGAGGAGGAGATCCAGCAGATCTGGTCCGATGCGGGCTGGCCGGCGCAGCAACCGGTCGCGGGGCGCGAGAAGGAGTACTACGAGCGGCTGCCCGAACAGGTGTACCCGAACGCGCGCGAGCAGGAGATCGCCAAGCTGCAGCAGTTCCTGTGGTCGCACACCGCACCGAGCCAGCGCCAGGACTCGGCGGTCGACACCGGTGGGCGCCCTGACAACGTCCGGCACATCGGCTCGGCCCGCAAGCCCGACCGCGGGGTCGAGTGAGCTACCAGTCCTTGAGCGCGCTCAGGTAGGTGCCGCCGGACGGGCGAACCGAGCCCGTCATGAACAGCTTCAGCGGTGCGGAGTACAGCCCATAGATGTGGCTGCCGGTGAAGAACCCGGCCGACGAGCACCCGTCGTACACGACCCAGATCTCCTTGGTCCCGGCTGCGGTGCTGAAGCGGAGCGCGATCGCCTCGGACGGCTTGGCGACCTGCGGAGCGCACTTGAACACCGGCAGGTCCGGGTTCCGCTCCGGGAGCACCTTGATCGCGTCGACCACCTGCTGTGCAACGGCTGCGTCGAAGTCCTGCTGTCCGAGCAGACCACCCTGGCCTGTGCTGTAACGGCACGCGCTCAGACCGGTCACCGGAGTGTTCAGGTCGAGCCCGGTCCCCGTCGGTACGTCGTTCGGCGCCGCGACCCGCTGGATCGGGTGCTGGACCGGACAGCCTGCCTTCTCAGACTGGGTGTTCGGCGCTATGCCTTGTGAAGGCCTCTCCGCCGGTGCAGCAGCCTTGCCCTCGGAGGCAGAGTCGCTGTGGCTCGTGGCGACTGGTGACTCGCCGCCCAGCAGGCCCCACACGCCACCGACGGCCGCAACCACCAGCACCGCACCAGCAGCCATCGACATCGCCTGCCGACGGCGGTGCACGCGTCGACGTGCCTCACGGGCCAGACCGGTCGTCTCCATCCCCTGGGCGCCGGCGTGGTCCTGGAACGCAGAGGTGATCTTGGGGCCGAGCTCCTGCTCAGGGTCGTGCTGCTCAGGCATCCTCGGCTCCTTCCGTGCTCAGTGTGGTCTTCAACGCTGCCAGTGCTCGATGTACGTGCGACCGCGCCGTCGCCTCCGCGCAGTGCAGCAGTTGGGCGATCTCGGCGTACGAGAGCTCCTCGTAGAACCGCAGTACGACGGCTGCTCGCTGCTTGTCCGGGAGCGTCGCGCACAGGTCCCAGATGGCATCCGCCTCCGCGCGGGCCGCCGTACCGTCCGAAACGGCACGCGCGGTGCGCACCGGGTCGTCGACCGGCGCCTCCCGTCGGCGGAACCGCCGCCACCAGGAGATGTGCGCGTTCACCACCATCCGCTTCACGTACGCCTCGGGGTCGTCTGCACGACTCACCCGGCCCCAGCGCGCACACGCTGTCGTCAGAGCGTCCTGTACGGCGTCCTCGGCCAGGGTCGCGTCGCCCGTGAGGACATACGCGAACCGCAGCAGGGCATCCGCCTTCTCGGTGACCCACACCTCGAAGTCGAGCGGCCCCGTCCGAACCTCAGCTGCCGCCAAGACTGCCTCCATACCCCTCAGGACGGTGCCGGACCTGCATTCGTTGCACGCAGTACCCGGAAGCCTTTCGCGCTACCGACCCGCTCGCACGGGTAGCCCTGGTCCGTCATCCAGCGCTGTAGGGAGTCGCCGCCCAGGTTCTTGCCAACGACGAACCATCCCACGCCGCCGGGTGCAAGGCGTTCCAGCCAGCGCAGCAGCATCTTGTGGAGCTCGGGTTTGCCGATGTGGATCGCCGGGTTCGACCAGATCTCGTCGAACCGCACATCCTCAGGTACGTCGTCCGGCAGCACCGCCCGCACCCGGTTCGCGACCCCCGCCGCCTTGGCGTTCTCCGCGGTCAGCTCGAGCGCGCGCGTGTTCACGTCGACTGCCCACACCGTTGCCTCCGGCACCTCAACAGCCAGCGCACAAGCGATCGGTCCGTAGCCGGTCCCCAGGTCGAGGAACGTCCCGGCCGTGCGCGGCGGCTCCACCTCCCGCAGCAACACCGCCGTACCGATGTCCAGCCGGTCCCGCGAGAACACCCCGGTCGCGGTGGTGAACGTGTACTCCCGTCCCCAGATCCGGCCCTCGACGGTACGCCGTACGTCCGGAGAGCCAGGCTCCGCCGAGAAGTAGTGGTCAGCCACGCTGGTGCACCTCTCCCCTGACCTGACGGGCCTGCAACGCCCGAGCGGCCAGCTCGTTGTCCGCCGGGTAGCGCACTTCTTCCAGTGTCAGCCCGTGCGCAGGCAGGACCGACACAGCCGAGTCCCGCACCTTTCCAGCCAGTACTGCGGCCGGCCACTCGACGTCCCGACGTCCGTCGCCCACAGGGATCATCGACCCCACCAGTGCCCGCACCATCGAGTGACAGAAGGCATCTGCGATCACAGTGCCCTCCAACTGTCCTACGCCGGTCCGCTGCCACGAGAACTCCAGCAGCGCCCGCACCGTGCTCGCGCCTTCCCGCTTCTTGCAGAACGCCGCGAAGTCGTGCTCTCCGAGCAGACCGGTCGCGGCAGCGTTCATACGATCCACATCCATCGGCCGCCCCACCCGCAGGACATGTCCCCGGGTGAGCGGGTCCCAGCCGACCGGGTCATCGCACAGCCGGTACACGTACCGGCGGGCCAGGGCGGAGAACCTGGCGTCAAAGCCCTCAGGAGCCGCCGTGACGGCCGTGACAGCTACATCCTCGGACAGGACGCCGTTCAGCCCTCTCAAGAGCCTCAGCGGGTCCACAGCGCCTTCGACGTCGACGTGGGTGACCTGCCCCCGGGCGTGGACACCGGTGTCCGTCCGGCCGGCACAGGTCACGCTCACCGGCTCCGGCAGCCGCAGTACGACGCGGACCGCCTCTTCGAGCTCCCCCTGCACGGTACGGAGACTCTCCTGACGAGCCCACCCGTGAAAGGCCGCTCCGTCGTACCTCAGGTCAATCCGCCAACGCACACGCCAATCTAACCAACAGAGCCCGTTGCAGGTGAGTAGGACACTAGCTACACACTCGCAGCCTCTGGCAAGGCGGTCCCGGTCTCACACTCACCGCTGCCGGGTAGACGTTTCGCAGCCACCCGCCCGGTAACCCGGGTCTTCTGGTCGGCTCCACGTCCGTTTAACGTCTCCGCACCACTCGCGGCGACCGCCAGCGCGGCAAGATTCCTCGCCGCGTTCTCATCACGATCCATCACCAGACCGCAGAGCTCACACCTGTAGACACGTTCGGACAAGAGCAGCTTGGCTTTCACCACTCCACACCCCGAACAGGTCTTACTCGACGGAAACCACCGGTCCGCCACAATCAACCGTCCGCCGTTCCACTGGGTCTTGTACGCCAGTTGCCGCCGGATCTCGCCGAACCCCGCGTCACCGATCCGGCGAGCAAGACGCTTGTTCTTCAACATCCCCGCGACGTTCAGGTCTTCCACGACAACGGTCCCGTACTCGCGGGCGATCGAGGTTGTCAGCTTGTGCAGGGCGTCGGCGCGCTGATAGGCCACCGTGTGGTGGACCCGGTTGCGGTGAGCGTTGGCGCGCTTCCACCGGTTCGACGGCACCTGACCGGTGCGGCGGTCCGGCCCGACCCGGCGGGACACCCGACGCGACAGCTTCCCGAGCTTTCGCAGCGCCGCGTCCAGGTGCTTGGGGTCGACACCGCGGCGAGCGCTCCGCCCAGTTCGGCCAGCACCGCGAGACTCTTGATGCCCAGGTCCACGCCGACCGCAGCGCCGGGGCGTTTCGGGGCCCGGACGGGCGTGTCCTGTTCGACAGTGAACGACACGAACCACCGGCCACGCTCGAGCCGGATCGTCGCCGCCACGATCCGGGCCGTACCGTCAAGCAACTCCGGTGCGGGCGCCTCGTGCAGCCGGACCCGCCCGATCCGTGGTAGGACGGCGTACCGGTCGTCGCAGCCGATGGCGCCGGTCGTGAACCGGCACGACCTGACCGCCTTGCGCTTGGACTTGAACCTCGGGAATCCCATTGAGCGACCGGCACGCTTACCCTTGCGCGAGGCGCCCCAGTTCTTCAGCGCGGCTGCGAGTTGGGTCAGGCCGGAGGCGTAGGCCTCCTTCGAGTACTCCGCCCACCAGGGAGCGACCGTCGCCTTGGCCAGGTTCCAGGCTTTCCGCAGCGAGTACATCGACCAGGAGATCGCCGACGTCAGCATCTCCGCAGAGACGCCGTAGGTGGCTTCGGCCGCCCGCTGCTCCATAACCGCCTTGACCCGGCCAAGACCCCAGTTGAAAGCCTTACGCGCCGCACCGCAATGCCCATCCAGATACCTCGCCTGACGGGGAGTCGGATTCAGCGCATACCTGTACGCCCGCAGCGTCACGACGAGTCCACGCATAACGTGACGACGCCGCGCCACACCCGATCAGTGGCATCGGCACAGGCAGGCATAGGAGCAGTCTCGCCGACACCACCGACACAAATCAGCTGTCGACACCCGGCGCGCGTCAGCCCCCAGGCCGTCTCAACCGCGCGCCAACGAACGCGACGAGGCCCCCTCACCGTGCGGTGAGGGGGCCTCGTCGGCGTCTTACTTACTTGTCGTCGTCCTCGGTCTCGCCGGCCTTGGCGAAGCCCGCGGCCTCGGCGTCCGCCTCGGTCTTGAACCAGACCTCGGCGACCGTCTGGTCGTACCACGGCGACTCGGTGGTGTGGAACTTCATCGAGTTCTCGTTGCCCTTGATGGTGAAGCCCTCGGGCGCAGAGCCGTCCTCGAGCGGGGCGGCGGAGTTGTCGAACTTGCCGGACACGACGTCCTGCACCGGCGCGTCCTGAACCGGAGCGTCCTCGACCTTGGTCTCGGCCGCGGCGGCCTTCTTCGCCGGCGCCTTCTTGGCAGCGGTCTTCTTCGCCTTCGGCGAGTCCGACAGCGCCTCGACCAGCTCGATCTTCACCATCGGCGCGTTGTCGCCCTTGCGAGGGCCGAGCTTGGTGATCCGGGTGTAGCCACCCGGACGGTCGGCGTACCGCTCGCCGATCTCGGTGAAGAGCACGTGCACGACGCTCTTGTCCTTGATCCGCTTCATCACCTGGCGGCGGGAGTTGAGGTCACCACGCTTGGCCTTGGTGATCATCTGCTCCGCCAGCGGCTGCAGGCGCTTGGCCTTGGCCGCGGTGGTGGTGATGGCGCCGTGCTCGAACAGCGACGTCGCGAGGTTGCTGAGGATCAGCTTCTCGTGCGCCGGGCTGCCGCCCAGCCGGGCACCCTTGGTGGGGGTTGGCATCTCGTAACTCCAGGAATCTAAGGCCCGTCGGGCCGAAGGGATGTAGGGCCCGACGGGCCTTGGTCAGCTCAGTACTGCTCGGTCTCGGCGAAGCTCTCGTCCTCGTCATCCGCCTCGTTGCCGTAGGCACCGGACGCGGCGCGCAGGTCGAACCCGGGCGGGGAGTCCTTCAGCGACAGGCCCATCTCGGCCAGCTTCAGCTTGACCTCGTCGATCGACTTGGAGCCGAAGTTCCGGATGTCCAGCAGGTCCTGCTCGCTGCGCGAGATCAGCTCACCCACGGTGTGGATGCCCTCGCGCTTCAGGCAGTTGTACGACCGGACGGTCAGCTGCAGGTCCTCGACCGGCAGGGCCAGATCGGCGGCCATCTGCTCGTCGACCGGCGACGGGCCGATGTCGATGCCCTCGGCCTCGACGTTCAGCTCGCGGGCCAGGCCGAACAGCTCGACCAGCGTCTTACCGGCCGACGCGACGGCGTCGCGGGGCAGCATCGACGGCTTGGTCTCGACGTCGACCACGAGGCGGTCGAAGTCGGTGCGCTGCTCGACACGGGTCGCCTCGACCTTGTAGGTGACCTTGAGGACCGGCGAGTAGATCGAGTCGACCGGCATCCGGCCGATCTCGGCGTCGGCGGACTTGTTCTGTACGGCGGACACGTAGCCGCGGCCCCGCTCGACGACCAGCTCCATCTCGAGCCGGCCCTTCTCGTTCAGGGTGGCGATCTTCAGGTCCGGGTTGTGCACCTCGACACCGGCCGGCGGCGCGATGTCGGCGGCGGTGACGTCACCGGGGCCCTGCTTGCGCAGGTACATGGTGACGGGCTCGTCGTGCTCGGAGGAGACGACCAGGTCCTTCAGGTTCAGGATCAGCTGGGTGGCGTCTTCCTTGACCCCGGCAACGGTCGAGAACTCGTGCAGGACACCGTCGATCTTGATGCTGGTGACGGCGGCCCCCGGGATGGAGGACAGCAGGGTCCGGCGGATCGAGTTGCCGAGGGTGTAACCGAAGCCCGGCTCCAGCGGCTCGATCACGAACCGCGAGCGGTACTCGTCGACGACCTCTTCGGTCAGGGTGGGGCGCTGTGCGATAAGCACTTCTGTCTTCTTTCTGTTCCGCGACGACCACTATTTGAGGTCGCGAAGGAAGAACGCACCGATCCGGCCGGCGGCCCGGAGGCCGCCGGCCGGAACCGGGTCAGTTCTTCGAGTAGAGCTCGACGATCAGGTGCTCGGCGACCTGGGTGTCGATCTGCTGCCGGGTCGGCAGCTGGTGGACGAGGATCCGCAGCCTTTCGGGCATCACCTCGAGCCAAGCCGGTACGACGCGCTCGCTGTGCGTCTCCCGGGCGATGATGAACGGCGTCGTCTCGACCGACTTCTGCTTGACATCGATGATGTCGTGAGCCGAAACGCGGTACGACGGGATGTTCACCTTGACGCCGTTCACGGTGAAGTGACCGTGCACGACGAGCTGACGGGCCTGCCGACGCGTCCGGGCCAGGCCGGAGCGGTAGACCACGTTGTCCAGGCGGGACTCGAGGATCTGCAGCAGGTTGTCACCGGTCTTGCCGGAGCGCCGCGAGGCCTCCTCGTAGTACCGGCGGAACTGCTTCTCGAGAACGCCGTACGAGTAACGCGCCTTCTGCTTCTCGCGCAGCTGGAGCAGGTACTCGCTCTCCTTCGGGCGGCCGCGGCCGTGCATACCCGGCGGGTACGGACGACGCTCGAACGCCTTGTCGCCACCGACGAGGTCGACCCCGAGACGGCGCGACTTCTTGGTCATAGGTCCGGTGTAACGGGCCATGGTTCGCTACCTTCCTCTCTCTGGGATCAGACCCGGCGCCGCTTCGGCGGGCGGCATCCGTTGTGGGCGACTGGGGTGACGTCCTGGATGGTGCCGACCTCGAGGCCGACCGCACCCAGCGAACGAATCGCGGTCTCACGGCCGGAGCCGGGACCCTTGACGAACACGTCGATCTTGCGCATGCCGTGCTCCATCGCCCGGCGCCCGGCGGCCTCGGCGGCCATCTGCGCGGCGAACGGGGTCGACTTACGCGAACCCTTGAAGCCGACGGTGCCCGCGGAAGCCCACGAGATGACCGCGCCGGTCGGGTCGGTGATCGTCACGATCGTGTTGTTGAACGTGCTCTTGATGTGCGCGTGGCCGGCGGCCACGTTCTTCTTCTCCTTGCGGCGCACCTTCTTCGCGCCGGCCGCGCTGCGGCTCTTGGGAGGCATTCAGTTGCTCCTGGGGTGGTCGAAAGTCATCCGGGTCACTTCTTCTTCTTGCCGGCGATCGCCTTACGGCGGCCCTTGCGGCTACGGGCGTTGGTCCGCGTGCGCTGACCGCGCACCGGAAGCCCGCTGCGGTGCCGGCGACCCTGGTACGACCCGATCTCGATCTTGCGGCGGATGTCCGCGGTCACCTCGCGACGGAGGTCACCTTCGATCTTGTAGTTGCCTTCGATGAAGTCCCGGAGCTTGACCAGCTCTTCGTCACCCAGTTCGTGGACGCGCTTGTCACCGGAGATCCCGGTGGCTTCGAGCGTCTTCAGGGCGCGAGTACGACCTACACCGAAGATGTAGGTGAGAGCGACCTCGATGCGCTTGTCGCGCGGAAGGTCGACTCCTACGAGGCGTGCCATGTGGCGGTGTTCCTTTCGTCAGCAGAGGTGTGGTGGCGCGCTGCGTCCTTGCCCGCCTCGGTGACTCGTTGTGCTTCACCGGCAAGGCCCCGGCCTCTGTTCCGGGGGCGACGTCCGGGACGGATCCCGGACGAGCATGCGCGCTGTGGTGCGAAAGTGCTGTGCTACTGCGTGAAGGCTTTGTCAGCCCTGCCGCTGCTTGTGCCGCGGGTTCTCGCAGATCACCATGACCCGGCCGTGACGGCGGATCACCTTGCACTTGTCGCAGATCTTCTTGACGCTCGGATTGACCTTCATCGAGCTACTTTCTTCGACAGGTGTTGGTGGGTCTTACTTGTACCGATAGACGATGCGACCCCGGGTGAGGTCGTACGGCGACAGCTCCACGACGACCCGGTCCTCGGGGAGGATCCGGATGTAGTGCTGCCTCATCTTGCCGCTGATGTGCGCGAGCACCTTGTGCCCGTTGGACAGCTCAACACGGAACATCGCGTTCGGCAGGGCCTCGACGATGGTGCCCTCGAGTTCGATAACTCCCTCTTTTTTGGGCATGTCCTCGCACTTCTGTAGACGTGACTGGCTATGGCCACAAAGTAGCCAAGGAAAGAGTCTACGCCACACACCCAGGCGAAACCCAATCGAGACCCGGTCAGCGCACCCGCGAGGCCTCGAGCTCGGTCAGATGATCCGATCCCCAGGTATCCAAGGGTATCAGCGCTTCGTTCAGTGACTGCCCGAGTTCGGTGAGTGAGTACTCCACCTTGGGCGGCACCTGGTGGAACACCTCCCGATGCACGATGTAACGCGACTCCAACTCCCGCAACTGCTGGATCAGCATCTTCTCGGTCACCCCGGTGATCTCCCCCCGCAGCTCCCCGAACCGCATCGGCCCGTGGTGCAGCGCCCACAGGATCCGCGGCTTCCACTTCCCACCGATCACGTCGGCGGCCGCATCCAGACCACAGGTGTAGGCGCGCATACTTACCTTTCTGTCAGTACCTCACTATTTAGTGGGTACTTGCCCATCCTAAAGCCTCGGCTCCAGGGTGGACGGTATGAAGACACCTGTCACCGTCCTGGGGCTCGGGGCGATGGGGACCGCTCTCGCCCGGGCCTTCCTGGCCGCCGGCCATCCGACCACCGTCTGGAACCGCACGCCCGGCCGCGCCCCCGAGCTCGACGCGGTTCGCGCCGCGACCGCCGGCGAGGCGATCGCGGCCGGCCCGCTCGTCGTCGTCTGCCTGCTCGTCGACGACACCGTCCGCAGCACGCTCGACGGCATCGACCTCACCGGCAAGACGATCGTCAACCTCACCAACAGCACGCCCGACCAGGCGCGGGCCACCGCGGAGCGAGTCACGACCGCAGGAGCGCAGTACGTCGACGGCGGGATCATGGCCGTCCCCGCGATGATCGGTGGCCCCGCGGCCTTCATCTTCTACAGCGGCGTACCGGAAGCTTTCGAGCAGCACCGCGCCGCCCTGTCCGTCCTGGCACGTCCCGAGTACGTCGGTGCAGACCCGGGGCTCGCTGCGCTCCACGACGTCGCCTTGCTGAGCGCGATGTACGGGATGTTCGGCGGCGCCCAGCACGCACTGGCACTGATCGGCACCGAGGACATCCGCGCCGAACCTTTCACGGAACACTTCCTGCTCCCGTGGCTGACCGCGATGCTCGGCTCCTTGCCCCGCATCGCCAAGGACCTCGACAACGGGCCGACTGACACAGCCGGCTCGAACCTCGCGATGCAATCAGCCGCCTACGACAACCTGACCGACACGTCCACGGCACAAGGCGTCGACCCGATGCTGGTGGCGCCGATGGGCGAGCTGCTGCGCAGGGCAGTTGCCGCTGGGCACGGCGATGCGGACGTGGCGGCGCTCGTCGACCTGCTCAGGACTCCTGCTGGGTAGCGGCCCATTGCTCGCCCGCGCGCCAGATCTGTTCGGGCATCAGGTCCAGCAGGTCGCAGGCCGCGTCCAGTTGCGCGAGGGCGGTGGTCGCGTCGCGGTACGCCGGAAGGATCGCGACGAACCGCCGTCCCTCGCAGCTGAAGCCGAACGCCGGTACGCCGGCCAGCGTCTCGACCGCCCGCGGATGCAGGACCGCCGTCGCGTGGTCCTCGCGCCCGTTGAACAAGCGGTACTGCGCCGGCAGTCCGTCGATCGTCAACGGCAACGGCAGGTAGCTGGCTGCCGCGACCGGCGCCAGCCCTGCCGGCAGCACCTGCAGCGGCGGCAGGGGCCGATCCACGTGCAGATCAAGGAAGTCGAAGCCGAGTTCACGCCGCCGTACCTTGTGCCGGAACCGCCCGGTCCAGAACTCCCGGCCGCGATGGCTGCCGGACGTCACGTCGACGACCTCGGCCTTCGGGTCCGCGTCGAACGGTGGGAACGGCCAACGATCCAGCAGCTCCGTCCCGGACGCGCTGAGCCGCCAGCCGAGCTGTCCGGCGGCATCGGCCCACGCCCGGCGCCGCCGGCCGTCACGGATCCGCAGCAGCACCGTGAACCCGATCAGCACCAGGAACCAGGCCAGCACCATCCAGCCCACCCAGCGCGGCTCCAGCAGCAGCCCGACGATCGCCAGCGGTACGGCGACGGCGAACCAGATGACATAGACGATCGCGGCCCCTTGGTGCAGCTGCCACGCCAGATCCGGCCGCAGCCGGGGACCGACGACGCGGCGACTGACCTGGGCCGCCGTCAACGGCGCCGGCCCAGGCCGCCGAGGGCGATGATCGCCCACGGGATCAGCAGCCAGACCGGCCAGAAGTGCGGCCAGTGCCCGCCGTTGCCGAGCCCGATCACGAACCAGATCACCACGTTGATCATGACGACGCCGGTGAAGCCGCCGACCGCTCCGCCGCGATGCGGGTGGTTGTCCTTCTTCCGCTCCGGGAAGTTCCCCGGTTCCGGCGCCGGCTTGCTGTCCTGCACCGCCTTGGGCGTCTCGTACGTCCGGACCGCGGGCAGGTCACGCACCAGCGGCTCGAGCTCGCCGTACGTCTGCACGGTGTAGAGCTGATCGAGGCGCGACGAGAACTCGGGCTGGTCGAGCCGGCCGTCCGCGAACGCGTCCCGCAACCGTCCGGCGATCTTGTCCCGGTCGGATTCGGTGAAACGCTGGTGCGGCTGGTACTGAGGCATGTCTCAAGTGTGCCTCAGCCCCGGTCCCTCCGCGTCCCCCAACGGGTGGACCCGCAGGGTCGGTCAGTCGGCCAGGGCGCCGAACTTCACGCCGAGGTCGGCGAGCTGGGACTCCCCGCCGTCGAGCGCGGTCAGCACCCACGGGCCGACCGGTGTCAGCGTGAAGGTGTGCTCGGTGTGGGCGGCGTACCGGCCGTCGTCCGTGACGACCGTCCAGTCGTCCTCGAGCGTGTGGTTGTCCTGCTTGCCGAGCGTGAGCATCGGCTCGACGGCCAGGGCCATGCCCTCGACCAGCTTCGGGCCACGGCCGGGACGGCCGAAGTTCGGCACGTTCGGCGGCTGGTGCATCGCCGAACCGATCCCGTGCCCGACGAAGTCCTCGACGATCCCGTACGACGAGTTCGCGCGGACATGCGCCTCGACCGCGGCCGAGATGTCCGACAGCCGCCCGCCGAGCCGCGCCGCGGCGAACCCGCGCCACATCGACTCCTCGCAGATCCGGGCGAGCTCCAGCAGCTCCGCATCCACCTCGCCGACCGGCACGGTGATCGCGGCGTCGCCGTGCCACCCGTCCACGATCGCACCACAGTCGATCGAGATCAGGTCACCGGCGGCGAGCACCCGGTCGCCGGGGATGCCGTGCACGATCTCGTCGTTCACCGACGCGCAGATCGAGCCGGTGAACCCGTGGTACCCCTTGAACGAGGGCGTCGCGCCGGAGGACCGGATGTTGTCCTCCGCGATCGCGTCCAGCTCGCCCGTGGTGATGCCCACCCGGACTGCCCCGCGGAGCAGCTCCAGCGTGCGGCCGACCACCAGGCCGGCCTTACGCATCGAGAGGATCTGCTCGCGGGTCTTGATCTCGATACCGCGGTCCCTGAACATCATCGGGTCAGTCAGTCACCGTCTTGAGCGCGGCGAGCACCCGCTCGCTCACTTCGTCGATCTCGCCGACGCCGTCGACCTCGACCAGCAGACCGCGCTCGGCGTACACCTGCAGCAGCGGCTTGGTCTCGGCCGTGTAGACGTCCTGCCGGTGCCGGACGACCTCTTCGGAATCGTCCGTCCGGCCCTCGATGTGCGCCCGCTTCGTCATCCGCTCGACGAGCACGTCGATGTCGGCGACCAGCGCGACCACCGCATCCAGCTTGTGACCGTGGTCGGCCAGGATCTCGTCCAGCGTGCCCACCTGGGCCAGCGTCCGCGGGTACCCGTCGAGCAGGAAGCCCTCGCCCGCGTCGGCCTCGGACAGCCGGTCGCGCACCATCGCGTTCGTGACCTCGTCCGGGACGTAGTCGCCGGCATCCATGTACCGCTTGGCCTCGACGCCCAGCGGCGTCTCGTCCTTCACGTTCGCACGGAAGATGTCGCCGGTGGACACGGCCGGGATCTTCAGGCGGTCCGCAAGCACCTTTGCCTGCGTGCCCTTGCCCGCCCCGGGCGGACCCATCAGCAACATTCTCATCAGCGCAGGAACCCTTCGTAGTTTCGCTGCTGCAGCTGACTCTCGATCTGCTTCACCGTGTCGAGTCCGACGCCGACCATGATCAGGATCGACGTACCGCCGAACGGGAAGTTCTGGCTCGCGTTCAGCAGGACGAGAGCGACCAGCGGGATCATCGAGATCACCGCGAGGTAGATCGCGCCGGGCAGCGTGATGCGGTCCAACACGTACTTCAGGTATTCCTCGGTCGGCCGACCCGCCCGGATCCCCGGGATGAAGCCGCCGTACTTCTTCATGTTGTCGGCGACCTCCTTCGGGTTGAAGGTGATCGAGACGTAGAAGTACGTGAAGAAGATGATCAGAGCGACGTACGTCGCCATGTAGATCGGGTGGTCGCCCTTGACCAAGTTCCCCTGGATCCAGTTCGACCAGCCCTTGCCCTGCTGGAACTGACTGATCAGAACGGGGAGATACAGCAGGCTGGAGGCGAAGATGACCGGGATGACGCCGGCCTGGTTGACCTTCAGCGGGATGTACGTCGAGGTGCCGCCGAACATCTTGCGGCCCACCATGCGCTTGGCGTACTGCACCGGGATCCGGCGCTGGGCCTGCTCGATGAAGATGACCGCGGCCATGATGACCAGACCGATCGCGATCACCACGACGAAGGTGGTGATGCCCTTCTGCTTGCGGATGCTCCACAGCTGGGTCGGGAAGGTGGCGACGATCTGGGTGAAGATCAGGATCGACATACCGTTACCGACGCCACGGTCGGTGATCAGCTCGCCGAGCCACATGATGATGCCGGTGCCGGCGGTCATGGTCAGCACCATCACCATGATGGTGAACCAGTCGTCCTTGTACAGCAGCGGCTCGCTGCAGCCCTGGAACAGCCGTCCAGGCGTCCGAGCCAGCGCGACGAACGCGGTGGACTGCAGGATCGCCAGACCGACGGTCAGGAATCGGGTGTACTGCGTGATCTTTCCCTGGCCCGCCTGGCCTTCCTTCTTCAGCGACTCCAGCCGCGGGATCACCACGGTCAACAGCTGCAGAATGATGCTGGCGGTGATGTACGGCATGATGCCGAGCGCGAAGATCGCGAGCTGCAGCAGTGCGCCGCCGGAGAACAGGTTGATCAAGTTGTACAGGTTGGCGTTCGCGCCGCCCTGCGAGATCTTGATACACGTGTGCAGCGACTGAACGTTCACACCGGGAGCCGGAACGACGGAGCCGATCCGGAAGATCACGACGATGAAGAGCACGAACAAGATCTTCCGGCGCAGGTCCGGAGTCTTGAACGCGTTGGCAAAGGCGCCTAACACCCTGTCCTCCCACAAGTTTCCCTACCGCGGGCACGGCAGGGGCCTAGCTAAGCCGCTGGGCAAGAGACGAACCAGGGCCCGTCCGACCGGCGCAGGATATCAAGCACCGGGCGTTACGAGCCCTGGACCTCGTGTCACACCTCGGTCGTGGTTCCCCCAGCCGCCTGGATCTTGTCCGTGGCGGACTTGGAGAACTTGTTGGCCGAGACCTGCAGTGCCACGGTCAGTTCGCCGTCACCCAGTACCTTGACCGGCTGACCGCTACGGACCGCGCCCTTGGCGACCAGGTCGGCAATGCCGATCTCGCCACCTTCGGGGAACAGTTGTCCGAGCTTGTCCAGGTTAACGACCTGGAACTCCACCCGGTTCCTGCTCTTGAAGCCCTTCAGCTTCGGGAGCCGCATGTGCAGCGGCATCTGGCCACCCTCGAACCACTCGGGGATGTTGTTACGCGCCTTGCTGCCCTTGGTACCGCGGCCGGCGGTCTTGCCCTTGCTGCCCTCACCACGACCCACGCGGGTCTTGGCGGTCTTGGCGCCGGGCGCCGGACGCAGGTGATGAACCTTGAGCGCCATGTCAGTCGACCTCCTCGACGGTGATGAGGTGGCGAACCGTCCGCACCATGCCGCGAACCTCGGGCTTGTCCTCGTGGACGGCGCTGTCGCCGATCCGCTTGACGCCCAGGGTGCGCAGCGTGTCGCGCTGGTTCTGCTTACCACCGATGCCCGAACGGATCTGGGTCACCTTCAAGCGTGCCATCAGGAAGCCGCCTCCGCCCGCGCCTTCAGCAGCGCCGCAGGAGCGACCTGCTCGACCGTGAGGCCACGGCGCGCGGCCACGGCCTCCGGGGTCTCCAGGCTGCGCAGCGCCTCAACGGTGGCGTGCACCACGTTGATGGAGTTGGACGAGCCCAGCGACTTGCTGAGGATGTCGTGGATACCGGCGCACTCCAGCACGGCGCGCGCCGAGCCACCCGCGATCACACCGGTACCGGGAGCGGCCGGACGCAGCATGACAACGCCTGCGGCCTTCTCGCCCTGGACCGGGTGCGGGATGGTGCCCTGGATCCGCGGCACCTTGAAGAACGCCTTCTTGGCCTCCTCGACACCCTTGGCGATCGCCGCGGGCACCTCCTTGGCCTTGCCGTAACCCACACCGACGGTGCCATCGCCGTCGCCGACGACCACGAGGGCGGTGAAGCTGAAGCGACGACCACCCTTCACGACCTTGGCGACACGGTTGATGGCTACCACACGCTCGATGTAGGCGGTCTTGTCCGCCTGCTGACCGCGACCACCGTCACGGCCCCGGCGCTCACCACCGGCGCCGCCTCCGCGACGCTGCTGGCCTCCGCTCATTTCGAACTACCTTCTTCCCTTGTCGCCATCAGAAGCCGAGCCCGCCCTCGCGGGCGGCGTCGGCCAGGGCCGCGATGCGGCCGTGGTACTTGTTCCCGGCCCGGTCGAACACGACCGAGTCGATGCCGGCGGCCTTGGCCCGGTCGGCGATCAGGCCGCCGACGGTCTTGGCCTTGTCGGTCTTGTTCGCCTCCGCGCCACGCAGGTCGGCCTCCATGGTGGAAGCCGAGACCAGCGTCTTGCCGGCGACGTCGTCGATGACCTGCGCGAACAGGTGCTTCGACGACTTCGAGACCACCAGGCGCGGCCGCTCGGCCGTGCCGTTGATCTTCTTCCGGACCCGGATCTGCCGACGCAGCCGGGAAGCCGTCTTCTTGGCGGAGTGCTTGTGCGGACGCAGTCCGATCGCCATGGTTACTTACCAGCCTTTCCGACCTTGCGGCGCACCTGCTCGCCCGCGTACCGCACACCCTTGCCCTTGTACGGCTCGGGCTTGCGCAGCTTGCGGATGTTCGCGGCGACCTCACCGACCGACTGCTTGTCGATGCCGATGACCGAGAAGCGGGTCGGCGCCTCCACGTTGAAGGTGATGCCGTCGGGGGCATCGACCGTGATCGTGTGGCTGTACCCGAGCGAGAACTCCAGCTGGGTCGGTCCCTTGGACAGGACGCGGTACCCGACGCCGACGATCTCGAGCTTCTTCTCGTAGCCGTCCGTCACGCCGGTCACCAGGTTGGCGATCAGGGTGCGGGAGAGGCCGTGCAGTTCCTTGCTCTTGCGCTGGTCGTCGGGGCGGGAGACGGCAATGGCGCCGTCCTCGTCCCGGTCGACCGCGATGGGCTCAGCGACGACGTGCGACAGCTGACCCTTGGGACCCTTGACAGTGACCGTCTGGCCGTCGATCGTGACGTCGACGCCGGACGGGACCGTGACCGGGAGCTTACCGATGCGAGACATTTCTGTGGTCCTCCTTCCGGTTCTTCGTCACCAGACGTAGGCGAGGACTTCCCCGCCAACGCCCTTGTTCTTGGCCTGACGGTCGGTCAGCAGTCCCTGGGACGTCGAGATGATCGCGACGCCCAGGCCACCGAGGACCTTGGGCAGGCTGGTCGACTTCGCGTAGACCCGCAGGCCCGGCTTGCTGATCCGGCGGACGCCCGCGATGGAGCGCTCCCGGCTCGGGCCGAACTTCAGGTCAACGGTCAGTGTCTTGCCGACGGCCCCTTCCTTGGGGTCCTCGACCTGGTAGGAGGCGATGTAGCCCTCCTGCTGGAGGATGTCGGCGATGCCCTGCTTGATCTTGCTGTACGGCATCGTGGTCGACTCGTGGTACGCCTGATTGGCGTTCCGCAGACGCGTCAACATGTCTGCGATCGGGTCGGTCATCGTCATGGCCTGGGGCCTCTTTCCCGCCGTGGTTTCGCCGTCCGGCGACCTACGGTGACTAGATGGTGGTGAATAGGGAGAAGTTCGGGGGTGGAGACGGTCACCAGCTGGACTTGGTCACGCCGGGCAGCTCGCCCCGGTGCGCCATCTCCCGCAGGCAGATCCGGCACAGGCCGAACTTGCGGAAGACCGCCTTCGGCCGGCCGCAGCGCTGGCAGCGCGTGTAGCCACGCACCGCGAACTTCGGCTTCCGGGCCTGCTTGACCTTGAGTGCTGTCTTCGCCACGTCAGTTCTCCTTGAACGGGAAGCCGAGCGCCCGCAGTAGGGCCCGACCCTCGTCGTCGTTCTTCGCGGTGGTCACCACGGTGATGTCCATGCCCCGGACACGATCGATCCGGTCCTGGTTGATCTCGTGGAACATGACCTGCTCGGTCAGACCGAAGGTGTAGTTCCCAGTGCCGTCGAACTGCTTCGCGGACAGGCCGCGGAAGTCGCGGATCCGGGGCAGCGCAAGCGCCAGCAGCCGGTCCAGGAACTCCCACATCCGGTCGCCGCGCAGCGTCACGTGGGCGCCGATCGGCATCCCCTCACGCAGCTTGAACTGCGCGATCGACTTGCGGGCCTTGGTGACCTGCGCCTTCTGGCCGGTGATCGCGGCCAGGTCCTTCACGGCGCCCTCGATCAGCTTCGAGTCGCGAGCCGCCTCGCCGACGCCCATGTTCACCACGATCTTGGTGAGGCCGGGCACCTGCATGACGTTCTCGAACTTGAACTGCTCGTGCAGCTGACCGACGATCTCCTCGCGGTACTTCGTCTTCAGCCGCGGCTGGACCTTGGTCTCACTCACTGCGGTGGTCATCAGATCTCCTCGCCGGTACGCCGGGCGATCCGGACGCTCCGGAAACCCGTGTACGTCGAACCGTCGGGACGGCGCTTCTGCACCTCGACACGGTTGTAGCCGACGCGCGTGGTCACCTTCTCCTTCTTGCCGTCCTTCTCGACCTCGACAAGAAGCGCCACGTTCGAGACGTGGATCGGGGCTTCCTGGGTGACGATGCCACCGGTGGTGCCGCCGCGCTGGGCCTGCTGCACCTTGGTGTGCTTCTTCACCCGGTTGACGCCCTCGACGATGATCTTCTCGTCGTCCGGGAAGACCTGAATGATCTTGCCCTCGAGGCCCTTGGACCTACCGGCGATCACGCGGACCTGATCGCCCTTCTTCACGTTCAGCTTCTTCTGCTGGGCCATCTCAGAGCACCTCCGGCGCGAGCGAGATGATCTTCATGAAGCGCTTCTCGCGCAGCTCCCGGCCGACCGGCCCGAAGATACGGGTGCCGCGCGGCTCGCCGTCGGCCTTCAGGATCACCGCGGCGTTCTCGTCGAAGCGGATGTAGGAGCCGTCCGGACGCCGGCGCTCCTTCACGGTACGCACGACGACCGCCTTGACGACGTCACCCTTCTTCACACCGCCGCCGGGGATCGCATCCTTGACGGTGGCGACGATCGTGTCACCGACACCGGCGTAGCGCCGACCGGAGCCACCGAGAACGCGGATGCACAAGATCTCCTTGGCACCCGTGTTGTCGGCGACCTTCAGTCGCGACTCCTGCTGGATCATCTGTTGATCTCCTGGTTGTCTCGCTGGTTCTCACTCACGTGAGCCTTGCGGAACGAATAATTTCGAATTGGTTGCCGATCGCATGACCGGGAACAGCTACTTGGCCTTCTCGAGGATCTCGACGATGCGCCAGCGCTTGGTCGCCGACAGCGGCCGGGTCTCCATCAGGAGGACGCGGTCGCCGATTCCGGCGGCGTTCTGCTCGTCGTGCGCCTTGAGCTTGCTGGTACGGCGAATGACCTTGCCGTACAGCTTGTGCTTGACCCGGTCCTCGACCTCGACGGTGACGGTCTTGTCCATCTTGTCGCTCAGCACCAGGCCCACCCTGGTCTTGCGGTGGGCTCGCGCCTCGGGGGTCGTGCTCACGGTCTCGTCCTTCACGTTCTCGCTCATGCGTTGGCCTTCTCACTGTCGTCCGCAGCTTCGTCGGCGACGACCTCGGCCTCGACCGGGGCGTCGACCTCCTCGGTGATACCGAGCGCACGCTCGGACAGCACCGTGTAGATGCGGGCGATGTCCTTACGGACGGCACGCAGCCGGCCGTGGGACTCCAGCTGGCCCGTGGCAGCCTGGAACCGGAGGTTGAACAGCTCCTCCTTGGCTTCGCCGAGCTTCGTCATCAGCTCGTCACGACCCAGGTTCCGCAGCTCAGCGGCGGTCAGGGTAGCCATCAGTTCTCACCTGCCTCTCGGGTGATGAAGCGGCACTTCATCGGCAACTTGTGGATCGCGCGGCGCATGGCCTCGCGAGCGATGTCCTCCGGCACACCGGAGAGTTCGAACATCACGCGACCGGCCTTCACGTTGGCGATCCACCATTCCGGCGAACCCTTACCGGAACCCATCCGGGTCTCGGCCGGCTTCTTGGTCAGCGGACGGTCCGGGTAGATGTTGATCCACACCTTGCCGCCACGCTTGATGTGCCGGGTCATCGCGATACGCGCGGCCTCGATCTGCCGGTTGGTGACGTAGTGGCTCTCCAGTGCCTGGATGCCGAAGTCACCGAAGGCGAGCGTCGTACCGCCCTTGGCCGCGCCGGAGCGCGTCGGGTGGTGCTGCTTGCGGTGCTTGACCTTGCGGGGGATGAGCATTGTTCAGCTCTCCGTTCCGGTCGTCTCGGCTGCCTTCTCGGCAACCGGCGCGGACGCCTCGGCGGCCGGAGCCGCGTTGTTGTCACGGCGGTCGTCACGACGGCCGCCACGGTCACCACCGCGACCGCCACGGTCACCGCCGCGACCACCACGGTCACCGCGGTCGCCACCGTCACGGCGGGCCGGACGGCCACGCTGCTGGGTGGCGGCGCGAGCAGCAGCCTGCGCCTCGCGCTCGGCGCGAGTGCCGGCGACGTCGCCCTTGTAGATCCAGACCTTCACACCGATCCGGCCGAAGGTCGTGCGGGCCTCGTAGAAGCCGTAGTCGATGTCGGCGCGCAGCGTGTGCAGCGGCACCCGACCTTCGCGGTAGAACTCCGACCGCGACATCTCGGCGCCACCAAGACGGCCGGAGCACTGGATCCGGATGCCCAGGGCGCCGCCACGCATGGTGGTCTGCATCGCCTTGCGCATCGCGCGGCGGAACGCCACGCGGCCGGACAGCTGCTCGGCCACACCCTGTGCGACCAGCTGCGCGTCCACCTCGGCGTTCTTCACCTCGAGGATGTTCAGCTGCACCTGCTTGCCGGTGAGCTCCTCCAGGCTGCCCCGGATCCGGTCCGCCTCGGCGCCGCGGCGACCGATGACGATGCCCGGACGAGCAGTGTGGATGTCGACCCGGACCCGGTCACGGGTGCGCTCGATCTCCACACGGGAGATACCGGCGCGCTCCATGCCCTTGCTCAGCAGACGACGGATCTTGACGTCCTCGCCCACGTAGTCCTTGTACAGCTTGTCGGCGTACCAACGGCTCTTGTGGTCGGTGCTGATGCCGAGACGGAACCCGTGCGGGTTTACCTTCTGTCCCACGTCAGGACTCCTTCTTCTCAGCGGTGGCCTTCTTGGCAGCCGCCTTCTTGGCGGTTGCCTTCTTGGCCGGCTTCTCGGCGGCCTCGGCCGGCTTGTCGGCAGCCTTCTTGGCCGCCTTCTTCGCCGGTGCCTTCTTCGCCGTGTCAGCGGTGTCCGCGGACTTCTTCGCGGCTGCCTTCTTGACCGGGGCCTTCTCGACCGGCTCGGCCTCGACGCGCGGCGCGACGACCACGGTGATGTGGCTCGTCCGCTTGTCGATCCGGGTCGCCCGGCCCTGTGCCCGCGGGCGGTGACGCTTCAGCGTCGGGCCCTCGTCCACATAGGCCTTCGTCACGACCAGGTCGGCGCGGTTCAGGTGTTCGGTGCCCTCGGCGTTCGCCGCGGCGCTGTCGACGACCTTGTACACGGTCGCGGCAGCGGCCTGCGGGGCGAACTTCAGAGTGGCGAGTGCGTCGTCGACGCCCAGACCGCGCACCAGATCGACCACGCGGCGCGCCTTCATCGGCGTCACGCGGACGAAGCGCGCGACCGCGAAGGCCCCGGGCTGCTCGCCCAGCAGGCTCTCGCGACGGGCGCTGATCGCCCTACGCTCTTGAACGCTCATGATGTTCGAATCTCTCCGTAGATTGCTTTCGCTTCGTCACTGTCCTCGCGGATCAGCGACGCCGTGACTTCCGGTCGTCCTTCTCGTGACCCTTGAACGTCCGGGTCGGGGCGAACTCGCCGAGCTTGTGCCCGACCATCGAGTCCGTCACGAACACCGGCACGTGCTTGCGGCCGTCGTGCACCGCAATCGTGTGGCCGATCATGTCCGGCACGATCATCGATCGGCGAGACCAGGTCTTGATGACGTTCTTGGTGCCCTTCTCGTTCTGCACCTCCACCTTCTTTGCCAGGTGGTGGTCGACGAACGGGCCCTTCTTGAGGCTGCGTGGCATGTGGCCGGCTCCCTATCAGCGCTTCTTGCCGGCCTTGCGGCGCCGGACGATCATTCGGTCGCTTTCCTTGCGGGTGCGGGTCCGGCCTTCCGGCTGGCCCCACGGGGACACCGGGTGGCGACCACCCGAGGTCTTACCCTCACCACCACCGTGCGGGTGGTCGACCGGGTTCATCGCGACACCACGGACGGTCGGGCGCTTGCCCTTCCAGCGCATCCGGCCCGCCTTGCCCCAGTTGATGTTCGACTGCTCGCCGTTGCCCACCTCACCGAGGGTGGCGCGGCAGCGCACGTCGACCATCCGGACCTCGCCGGACGGCATCCGCAGGGTGGCCATCCGGCCTTCCTTCGCGACCAACTGAATGCTGGTACCGGCGGAGCGGCCCATCTTGGCGCCACCACCCGGACGCAGCTCGACCGCGTGGATCGTGGAGCCGACCGGGATGTTGCGCAGCGGCAGGTTGTTGCCGATCTTGATGTCGGCGGCCGGGCCGTTCTCGACGACCGTGCCCTGCTTCAGGTTGGTCGGGGCGAGGATGTAGCGCTTCTCGCCGTCGACGTAGTGCAGCAGCGCGATCCGCGCGGTCCGGTTCGGGTCGTACTCGATGTGCGCGACCTTGGCCGGCACGCCGTCCTTGTCGTACCGCTTGAAGTCGATCAGCCGGTACGCCCGCTTGTGACCGCCACCGTGGTGCCGGGTGGTGATCTTGCCGGAGTTGTTCCGGCCGCCCTTCTTGGGCAGCGGACGCAGCAGCGACTTCTCAGGGGTCGAACGGGTGAGCTCGACGAAGTCGGCCACGCTCGAGCCACGACGGCCCGGCGTTGTCGGCTTGTACTTGCGGATTCCCATTACGACTGGCCTCCGAAGATGTCGATGCGGTCGTCGCCCTTGAGGGTCACGATCGCCCGCTTGGTGTCCGGGCGCTTACCGAAGCCGGACCGGGTCCGGCGCCGCTTGCCCTTGCGGTTAAGAGTGTTGACGTCGCTGACCTTGACCTTGAAGACCTTCTCGACCGCGAGCTTGATCTCGGTCTTGTTGGCGTCCGGTGCGACCTCGAACGTGTACTTCTGCTCGTCCAGCAGGCCGTAGCTCTTCTCGCTCACGACCGGCCGGAGCAGCACGTCACGCGGGTCCTTGTTGACTCCGTGGCTCATGCCTCTACCTCCTCGGCCTCAGTCGACGTTGCGACGGCCTTGACGGACTTGCCCTTGGGCGCGCCGGCGACGAACGAGTCGAGCGCGCTCTTGGTGAACACGATCGCGTCGCTGCACAGCACGTCGTACGCGTTCAGCTGGTCGGCGGCGATCAGGTGCACGTGCTGCACGTTGCGCAGGCTCAGCCAGGTGAGCTCGTCGGCGCGGTCGACGACGACCAGCGCCTTACCCGGCTCGGTCACCTCGCCCAGCACCTTCAGGGCCGACTTGGTGGAGGGCTTGTCGCCTTCCACGAAGCTCTCGACCACGAACACCTGGCCGTCACGGGCCCGGTCGGACAGCGCACCGCGAAGCGCGGCGGCGATCATCTTCTTCGGGGTCCGCTGGCTGTAGTCACGCGGCGTGGGGCCGTGGACGACGCCACCGCCGGTGAACTGCGGCGCGCGGGTCGAGCCCTGGCGGGCGCGACCGGTGCCCTTCTGGCGGTACGGCTTGGCGCCACCGCCGGACACCTCGCCCCGGCGCTTCACCTTGTGCGTGCCCTGGCGTGCCGCGGCCAGCTGGGCCACCACGACCTGGTGGATCAGCGGCACGTTGACCTGGACGTCGAACAGCTCGGCCGGAAGCTCGGCGGAACCCTTCTTGCTGACCTTGTCGCCCTTGACGACGACGACGTCGACGGTGCTCACTTCGACGCTCCCTTCGCGGCGTTGCGGATCAGCACGAGGCCGCCCTTGGGGCCGGGGACGGCGCCCTTGATCAGGATCAGGCCGCGCTCGACATCGATCGCGTGCACCGACACGTTCTGCGTGGTGACCTGCTCGTGGCCCATCCGGCCCGCCATCTTGAGGCCCTTGAAAACCCGGCCCGGGGTGGCGCAGCCGCCGATGGAACCCGGCGAGCGGTGCTTCTTGTGCACACCGTGGGTGGCGCGCAGACCGTGGAAGCCGTGCCGCTTCATGACACCGGCGAAACCCTTGCCCTTGCTGGTCGCGGATACGTCGACCCGCTCGCCGGCCTCGAAGGCCTCGGCCTTGATCTCCTGGCCCAGGGTGTACTCGCTGGCGTCAGCGGTCCGCAGCTCGAGCAGGTGCCGGCGCGGGGTCACGCCGGCCTTCTCGAAGTGGCCGCGCATCGGCGAGTTCACCTTGCGGGGGTCGATGTCGCCGAAGGCGATCTGGACGCCGTCGTACCCGTGGCTGGCCGAGGTGCGAACCTCGGTCACGACGCACGGGCCGGCCTGGACCACGGTCACGGGGACGACGCGGTTGTTCTCGTCCCAGGTCTGGGTCATGCCGAGCTTGGTGCCCAGCAGACCGCGCGTGTTCTTTAGCTTGCTCATTGGCTGTTCGCGTCCCTCAGAGCTTGATCTCGATGTCGACGCCGGCCGGCAGGTCGAGACGCATCAGCGAGTCGACGGTCTTCGGCGTGGGGTCGATGATGTCGATGAGCCGCTTGTGGGTGCGCATCTCGAAGTGCTCGCGGCTGTCCTTGTACTTGTGCGGCGAGCGGATGACGCAGAACACGTTCTTTTCCGTCGGCAACGGCACCGGGCCAGCAACCTTCGCACCAGTACGCGTCACCGTGTCGACAATCTTGCGTGCCGAGCTGTCGATGACCTCGTGGTCGTAGGCCTTCAGCCGGATGCGGATCTTCTGTCCCGCCATCGCTTCGCTTCGTCCTTCTCTATCGTCTTCGTCGTGTTGCTCCGACCCCCGAGGTCGGGTGTGTCGTGCGCAGAGAACACGCGTGACCCACCGCTTCGTCGACCTGGATTGGTGATCGGGGCCCGGTCTCGGACCGGAACCTCGGCAGGGTCTCCGGTCCAGCGCACCAGCCAGATCAGAAGATCTGGGGCGCACCCCGGCGGCCTCGCCTGAGCAACCTGAATATTGTGCCATCGATCGGCGTCGAAACGCCAATCGGTGGCTTTCGCGCCTGATCCGGTACCACCTGAGCGCCGGATCAGGCGCAAAGCAGAGGTCCGCGAGGGCTCAGTAGCGCAGCCCTCGCGGACCTCATGAGATCACTTGAGGATCTTGGTGACCCGGCCGGCGCCGACGGTGCGGCCACCTTCACGGATCGCGAACTTCAGACCGTCCTCCATGGCGATCGGCTGGATCAGCTCGACCGACATGTCGGTGTTGTCGCCCGGCATGACCATCTCGGTGCCCTCGGGCAGCGTGACGACACCGGTGACGTCGGTGGTACGGAAGTAGAACTGCGGGCGGTAGTTCTGGAAGAACGGCGTGTGACGGCCGCCCTCCTCCTTCGAGAGGATGTAGACCGACGCCTCGAAGTTCGTGTGCGGCGTCGTGGTGCCCGGCTTGATGACGACCATGCCGCGCTCGACGTCCTCGCGCTTGGTGCCACGAAGCAGCAGACCGACGTTCTCACCGGCCTGGCCCTCGTCGAGCAGCTTGCGGAACATCTCGATACCGGTGACCGTGGTGGTCTGCTTCTCCGGACGGATGCCGACGATGTCGACGGTCTCGTTGATCTTGACGACACCGCGCTCGATCCGGCCGGTGATGACCGTGCCGCGACCGGTGATGGTGAAGACGTCCTCCACCGGCATCAGGAACGGCTTGTCGATCTCACGGGCCGGCTGCGGGATGTACTCGTCGACCGCGGCCATCAGCTCGAGGATCGACTCGCCCCACTTGGCGTCGCCCTGCAGCGCCGGGTGAGCGGCGACGCGGACGATCGGCGCGTTGTCGCCGTCGAACTCCTGCTCCGAGAGCAGCTCGCGAACCTCGAGCTCGACGAGCTCCAGGATCTCCTCGTCGTCGACCATGTCGCACTTGTTCAGCGCGACGACCATCGCCGGCACGCCGACCTGACGGGCGAGCAGCACGTGCTCACGCGTCTGCGGCATCGGGCCGTCGGTGGCGGCGACGACCAGGATCGCGCCGTCCATCTGAGCCGCACCGGTGATCATGTTCTTGATGTAGTCCGCGTGACCCGGGCAGTCGACGTGGGCGTAGTGCCGGGCCTCGGTCTGGTACTCGACGTGCGCGATGGAGATGGTGATACCGCGCTGGCGCTCTTCCGGCGCCTTGTCGATCTGATCGAAGGCCGACGCCTCGTTGAGGGTCGGGTACTTGTCGTGCAGCACCTTGGTGATCGCCGCGGTAAGCGTGGTCTTACCGTGGTCGATGTGACCGATGGTACCGATGTTGACGTGCGGCTTGGTCCGCTCGAACTTCGCCTTCGCCACTGGGGCCCTCCTGGATAAATGTTGACTACGCCGTACGCCGACGCGCTGTGGGTGTGGTGGTCAGGAGCGAGAAGTTACTCGCCCCGGGCCTTCTTGATGATCTCTTCCGCCACGTTCTTCGGAACCTCGGCGTAGGAATCGAACTGCATCGAGTAGGACGCGCGGCCCTGGGTCTTGGACCGCAGGTCGCCGACATACCCGAACATCTCGGACAACGGCACCAGGGCCTTGATGGCCCGGCTGCCACCGGGGCCTTCGTCCATCGACTGGATCTGGCCACGGCGGGAGTTGAGGTCGCCGATCACTTCGCCCATGTAGTCCTCGGGCGTGATGACCTCGACGGCGAACATCGGCTCCAGGATGACCGGAGTCGCCCGGCGGGCGGCATCCTTGAAGGCCATCGAACCGGCGATCTTGAAGGCGAGCTCGGACGAGTCGACATCGTGGTACGCGCCGTCGGTCAGCGTGACCTTGACGTCCACCATCGGGTAGCCGGCCAGTACGCCGAACTCCATCGCCTCCTGGGCGCCCTCGTCCACCGACGGGATGTACTCCCGGGGGATGCGGCCACCGGTGACGGAGTTGACGAACTCGTAGCCGCCTTCGCCGCCCACCTCGACCGAGGTCGGCTCGATGTTGATGATCACACGCGCGAACTGACCCGAACCACCGGTCTGCTTCTTGTGCGTGTAGTCGACCTTCTCGACCTTCTTCTTGATGGTCTCGCGGTAGGCGACCTGCGGCTTGCCGACGTTGGCCTCGACGCGGAACTCGCGCTTCATCCGGTCGACCAGCACCTCGAGGTGCAGCTCGCCCATACCGGCGATGATCGTCTGGCCGGTGTCCTCGTCGGTCCGGACCTGGAAGGTCGGGTCCTCCTCGGCGAGCCGCTGGATCGCGACGCCCAGCTTCTCCTGGTCGGCCTTCGACTTGGGCTCGATGGCGACCGAGATGACCGGGGCCGGGAACTGCATCGACTCCAGCACGACCGGCTTCGCCGGGTCGCACAGGGTCTCACCGGTGGTGGTGTCCTTCAGGCCCATCACGGCGACGATGTGGCCGGCGCCGATCGACGCGATCTCCTCACGCTTGTTCGCGTGCATCCGGTAGATCTTGCCGATCCGCTCCTTGCGGCCCTTCGTCGGGTTCAGCACCTGGGTGCCGGTCTCGAGCTTGCCCGAGTACACCCGGATGAAGGTCAGCTTGCCCAGGTGCGGGTCGGCCGCGATCTTGAACGCCAGCGCCGAGAACGGCTCGCTGTCGTCCGGCTTGCGCAGCACGACCTGCTCGGAGTCCTTGACGTCGTGGCCCTCGATGGCCGGGACGTCGATCGGGCTCGGCAGGTAGGCGTTGATCGCGTCCAGCAGCGGCTGGACGCCCTTGTTCTTGAACGCCGTACCGGTCAGGACCGGGGTCAGCTTGCTCGCGATGGTCGCGCGGCGGGTGGCCGCGACGAGCTGCTCCTGGGTGGGCTCGTCGCCCTCCAGGTACATCTCCATGATCTCGTCGTCGGCCTCGGCCAGCGTCTCGATCAGCTTGTCGCGCCATTCGGCGGCGATCTCGGTGTGGGTCGCCGGGATCTCCTCGACGGTGTAGTCCTCACCCATCGTGGTCTCGCCGCGCCAGGTCAGCGCGCGCATCCCGATCAGGTCGACGACGCCGATGAAGTCGGCCTCGGACCCGATCGGCAGCTGCAGCACCAGCGGCACCGCGGCCAGCCGGTCGACGATCATGTCGACGCAGCGCATGAACTCCGCGCCGGTCCGGTCCAGCTTGTTCACGAAGCAGATGCGGGGTACGCCGTACCGGTCGGCCTGACGCCAGACCGTCTCCGACTGCGGCTCCACGCCGGCGACACCGTCGAACACAGCGACGGCACCGTCGAGGACGCGCAGCGAGCGCTCCACCTCGACGGTGAAGTCGACGTGGCCCGGGGTGTCGATGATGTTGATGGTGTGGTCTTTCCAGGTGCAGGTCGTCGCGGCGGACGTGATCGTGATGCCGCGCTCCTGCTCCTGCTCCATCCAGTCCATCGTGGCGGCGCCGTCGTGGACCTCACCGATCTTGTAAGTGATACCGGTGTAGAAGAGGATCCGCTCGGTCGTCGTCGTCTTGCCGGCGTCGATGTGGGCCATGATCCCGATGTTGCGGACCTTGGCCAGGTCGGTGGTGATTTGTACGGCCACCTCGGTGGTCTACCTCTCGATTCTGTTACTGCGTCAAAGGGGTGAGTTCTGGAGTCCGGTTCGGACTCCGGATCACCAGCGGTAGTGGGCGAAAGCCTTGTTGGCTTCGGCCATCTTGTGCGTGTCCTCGCGGCGCTTCACCGACGCACCGAGACCGTTGGACGCGTCCAGGATCTCGTTCATCAGGCGCTCGGACATGGTCTTCTCGCGACGCGCACGGGAGTAGGACGTCAGCCAGCGCAGGGCGAGCGTGGTCGAGCGACCCGGCTTGACCTCGATCGGCACCTGGTACGTGGCTCCACCGACGCGGCGGCTCTTCACCTCGATGCTCGGCTTCACGTTGTCCAGCGCACGCTTCAGCGTGATCACCGGGTCGGTGCCGGTCTTGGTGCGAGTGCCCTCGAGCGCGTTGTACACGATGCTCTGCGCGATCTGCTTCTTGCCGTCGACCAGGATCTTCGAGATCAACTGGGTGACGAGCGGCGAACTGTAGACCGGGTCGATGATGACCGGGCGCTTCGGGGCGGGGCCCTTGCGCGGCATTAGCTCTTCTCCTTCTTCGCGCCGTAGAGGCTGCGAGCCTGCTTCCGGTTCTTCACACCCTGGGTGTCGAGCGAACCGCGGATGATCTTGTACCGGACACCCGGAAGGTCCTTCACACGGCCGCCGCGCACGAGCACGATCGAGTGCTCCTGCAGGTTGTGGCCGACGCCGGGAATGTAGGCGGTGACCTCGATGCCGCTGGTCAGGCGGACACGCGCAACCTTGCGAAGCGCGGAGTTCGGCTTCTTCGGCGTGGTCGTGTAGACGCGCGTGCACACACCACGACGCTGAGGGGAACCCTTCAGGGCGGGCGTCTTGTTCTTGGACACCTTGTCCTGGCGGCCCTTGCGGACCAGCTGGTTAATGGTGGGCACCGCGTGGGTCTCTTTCTGTCGTCCGGCTGGGTTTGTAGCTTTTGCCTGACCCCCGCGGTCGGGTGTGTCGCGTGCGCACGAGCAGACCGAAGCCGTAATCTTCCAGACTGTCGGCAGGAGTCCCGTGCCACGCGGCCCGATCCGTTGGACGAGGGGCACGCATGACGGCCCAGGAAAGACCCCGGGCACGATCGTTAAGACTAGCGGGTGCCTCAAGTGCGGTCAAAATGAGTAAACAACCGCGATCGGAGACCTTCCGCTAATTCATAGTACAGGGCCTCCGGAACAGCTCTCGGCAAGCGCTTCCAGAGGCCCTGACCAGATGTCGTCAGACGCGGAACTCGACGTCCGTTATCAGGCCGTCGGCGACCCGGTAGAGGCTCAGTTGCGGAGTGGATCCGCCGTCGTCGTAGGTGACCACGTGCTCCACCACCCACTCCCCCAGCATCAGCCGCTGGACGACCTCGGTCTTGCAGCTGCCGGCCGCGAAGCGCGGGCGGTAGTACTCGCGCAGGAACCGCCGGCCCTTGAGCTCGGTGCCGTCCGCCAGCAGGATCCGGGCGGTCGGCGAGTACATGGCCAGGAAGGCCTCGAGGTCGTGTGCGTCGTACGCCGAGTGCTCACGGCCGATCACCCGCGCAGCCGGGGTGTCGGCGGTGACCGCGGCGACAGTCGCGGCTCCCAGGCCCGCCAGCGGGGGCTGAGCCGCGGCCGGGACGACAGGTGCGGGAGTGATGGGTGCGGGGGCGGCAGGCGGCTGAGTGGCGGGTTCAGCCGGAGCCAGGGGTTCCTGTACCGCGACGGCCGCTTTGGCTGCGGGCGTCGTACGGCGGGTAGTAGTGGTCTTCTTCTTGGCCGGGGGTGGGACGAGGAGCTTGCCGTCGGCGCCAGGCTCTTCGCCGAGGTGGGCGATCGCCCAGTCGAGAGCCTTGGTCACGGCGGCGCGTGATTCTTCGGTGTGGTCGAGCATGTCGAACCCGTGGTGCCCTTTCGGTACGTCGATGATGTCCAGCGCGGCGCCGCCCGCGGAGACGAACTCCGCTACCGGACCGGCGAGCTCCTCACGCTCGAGTCCAGCTCTGGTCAGCAGCACCGGCAGGTCCTTGTGTTTGCCGATCACTTCGGCGGCGGTTACCAAATCGTCGACACCGGGCGGGGTGGCGAGCAGGGGGTAGGTCAGGGCGACGAAGCGCAGCCAGTCGGGGCGGCTGTCCAGCCACTCCCCGGCCAGTAGGCCGGCGCCGGAGAAGAACCACAGTCCGACCCGATCGGGGTCGACCCGTGGGTCGGAACGCAGTACGCCGACCGCTGCCTCCACCTCGTCCGCGGCCGCGACCAGTCGGTCGAGGCCGTGGATCAGGCTGTGGTCGACGACCGCGGCCACCAGGCCCAGCCTGGCGGCAGCCGTCGCGTAGCCCTTGTAGACCGGCCAGTCCCGAGGCATCACCTCGAGGCCGGCAGGCCCGGGTCCCCCGTGCACAAAGAGAATTGCTCCGCCTCGGGCGGTACCGGGCGGACGGTACAGGTCGATCTCCCCCAGGCGATCGACGCGTACGTCAGAACCTTCCAGAACCCCCAAGACGAAAGGCCGCAGGTAGGCCGGCAGATCCGTCATGCACCAATCTTGGCGCATGACGGGCACGCTGTGTGCCGCCACCCCGAGTGTCTTTTCCGCGACCCGTCGTGTGAGCGTGTAAATGCACCGAGGGCGGCACCTCCCAGCAGGGAAGTGCCGCCCTCGTCAGGCGTTGACTGCGCTCAGTTCTTGTACGAACCGAGGTCGAAGTCGTCGAGCGGGACCGACTGACCGCTGGACGGGCCGAAGTCGTAGTCGTACGACTCGTAGCCGACCATCGAGTACATCGCGGCCTTCGCCTCCTCGGTGGGCTCCACCCGGATGTTGCGGTACCGGTCCATGCCCGTACCGGCCGGGATCAGCTTGCCGATGATGACGTTCTCCTTCAGACCGACCAGCGAGTCGGACTTGCCGTGGATCGCGGCCTCGGTGAGGACGCGGGTCGTCTCCTGGAAGGAGGCGGCCGACAGCCACGACTCGGTCGCCAGCGAGGCCTTGGTGATACCCATCAGCACCGGACGACCGGAGGCCGGCGTACCGCCCTCGGCCACGACGCGACGGTTCTCCGCCTCGAACATGATCCGGTCCGCCAGCTCGCCCGGCAGCAGGTTCGCCTCGCCGGACTCGATCACCGTGACCCGGCGCAGCATCTGCCGGACGATGATCTCGATGTGCTTGTCGTGGATGGCCACACCCTGCGACCGGTACACCTCCTGGACCTCGTCCACCAGGTGCTCCTGCGCCTTGCGGACACCCAGGATCCGCAGAACCTCCTGCGGGTCCGGCGTACCCTGCGTCAGCTGCTGACCGACCTCGACGTGCTGACCGTCCTCGATCAGCAGGCGGCCACGCTTCGACACCGGGTAGGCGACCTCCTCGGAACCGTCGTCCGGGGTGAGCACCAGCTTCCGGGTCTTGTCGGTGTCCTCGATCGCGATCCGGCCCGCGGCCTCCGAGATCGGCGCCTTGCCCTTGGGCTGACGCGCCTCGAACAGCTCGACCACACGCGGCAGACCGTGGGTGATGTCATCACCCGCGACACCACCGGTGTGGAAGGTCCGCATCGTCAGCTGCGTACCCGGCTCACCGATGGACTGGGCCGCGATGATGCCGACCGCCTCGCCGATGTCGACCGGCTTGCCGGTCGCCAGCGAACGGCCGTAGCACTTCGCGCAGGTACCGGTCTTGGCGTCACAGGTGAGCACCGACCGGACCTTGACCACCTCGAGCCCGGCCGCGACCAGCTTCGCGATCGACACGTCGCCCAGGTCGGCGCCACCGGCGAGCACGACGTTGCCGTCGGCGTCCAGGGCGTCGGTGGCCAGGGTCCGCGCGTACGCGCTGGTCTCTACGTTCTCGGCGTGCACGACCTTGCCGGACGGGTCCTTCTCGCCGATCTGCTTCGGCAGGCCCCGCTCGGTCCCGCAGTCTTCCTCGCGGATGATCACGTCCTGCGACACGTCCACCAGACGACGGGTCAGGTACCCCGAGTCGGCGGTCCGCAGCGCGGTGTCGGCCAGACCCTTCCGGGCGCCGTGGGTGGCGATGAAGTACTCGACCACCGACAGGCCCTCGCGGAAGTTGGACTTGATCGGCCGGGCGATGATCTCACCCTTCGGGTTGGCCACCAGACCACGCATACCGGAGATCTGCCGGATCTGCATCATGTTGCCTCGGGCTCCCGAGTGCACCATCATCCAGATCGGGTTGTCCTTGGCGAAGTTCTCCTCCATCGCCTTACCGACCTCGGCGTTGGCGCCGGTCCAGATCTCGATCAGCTCCTGACGCCGCTCGGACGAGGTGATCAGACCCCGCTCGAACTGCTTCTGGACCTTCTCGGCCTGCGACTCGTACCGCGCCATGATCTCCGGCTTGGACGGCGGCGTGCTGAAGTCGTCGATCGACACCGTCACGCCGGAACGCGTGGACCAGTAGTAACCGAGGTCCTTCAACGCGTCCAGGGCGTGCGCGACCTCGACCTTGGTGTACCGCTCGGCCAGGTCGTTGACGATCCCGCCGAGCTGCTTCTTGCCCACCTCGGTGTCGACGAACGGGTAGTCCGACGGCAGCGCCTCGTTGAACAGCGCCCGGCCCAGCGTCGTCTCCAGCGCGAAGCCGCCGTTGTCCAGCTCGACCGCGTTCTGCGGTGCGGCCGAACCGTTGAGCCGGATGGTGATCTTGGCCTGCAACGCCAGTTCGCTGCGGTCGAAGGCCATCATCGCCTCGGCCACCGAGCTGAACGCCCGGCCCTCGCCCTTGGCGCCTTCCTTCAGCATGGTCAGGAAGTAGATGCCGATGATCATGTCCTGGGTCGGCATCGTGACGGGGCGACCGTCAGCCGGCTTCAGGATGTTGTTCGTCGACAGCATCAGGATCCGGGCCTCGGCCTGCGCCTCGGCCGACAGCGGCAGGTGCACCGCCATCTGGTCGCCGTCGAAGTCCGCGTTGAACGCGGAGCAGACGAGCGGGTGGATCTGGATCGCCTTGCCCTCGATCAGCTGCGGCTCGAACGCCTGGATGCCCAGCCGGTGCAGGGTTGGTGCACGGTTCAGCAGGACCGGGTGCTCGGTGATGACCTCTTCCAGCACGTCCCAGACCTGGGCGCGCTGACGCTCGACCATCCGCTTGGCGGACTTGATGTTCTGCGCGTGGTTGAGGTCGACCAGCCGCTTCATCACGAACGGCTTGAACAGCTCCAGCGCCATCGCCTTCGGCAGACCGCACTGGTGCAGCTTCAGCTGCGGGCCGACCACGATGACCGAACGGCCCGAGTAGTCGACGCGCTTGCCCAGCAGGTTCTGACGGAAACGACCCTGCTTGCCCTTGAGCATGTCGGACAGCGACTTCAGCGGCCGGTTGCCCGGGCCGGTGACCGGACGACCACGGCGGCCGTTGTCGAACAGCGCGTCGACGGCCTCCTGCAGCATCCGCTTCTCGTTGTTGACGATGATCTCGGGCGCGCCCAGGTCGAGCAGCCGCTTGAGCCGGTTGTTCCGGTTGATCACCCGGCGGTACAGGTCGTTCAGGTCCGAGGTGGCGAACCGGCCACCGTCGAGCTGAACCATCGGCCGCAGGTCCGGCGGGATCACCGGGACGCAGTCGAGCACCATGCCCATCGGGCTGTTGTTGGTGGCCAGGAACGCGGTGACGACCTTGAGCCGCTTCAGGGCGCGGGTCTTGCGCTGGCCCTTACCGGTCTTGATCGTCTCGCGCAGGTTGTCCGCCTCGGCCTTCAGGTCGAAGGTCTCCAGCCGGCGCTGGATCGCGGCGGCACCCATGGCGCCCTCGAAGTACTTGCCGAACCGCTCCTTCATGGCGCGGTAGAGGATCTCGTCGCCCTCGAGGTCCTGGACCTTCAGGTTCTTGAACCGGGTCCAGACCTCGTCGAGGCGGTCGATCTCGCGCTGCGAGCGGTCGCGCAGCTGCTTGACCTCCCGCTCGGCGCCTTCCTTCACCTTGCGGCGTACGTCGGCCTTGGCGCCCTCGGCCTCGAGCTGCGCCAGGTCCTCCTCGAGCTTCTTCATGCGCGTCTCGATGTCGTTGTCACGACGGTTCTCGAGCTGCTTGCGCTCCACGTCCACGCGACCCTCGAGCGAGGTCAGGTCGCGGTGCCGCGACTCCTCGTCGACGTCGGTGATCATGTACGCCGCGAAGTAGATGACCTTCTCCAGGTCCTTCGGGGCGAGGTCGAGCAGGTAGCCGAGCCGCGACGGGACACCCTTGAAGTACCAGATGTGGGTGACCGGCGCGGCCAGCTCGATGTGGCCCATCCGCTCGCGGCGCACCTTGGAGCGGGTGACCTCGACGCCACACCGCTCGCAGATGATGCCCTTGAAGCGAACGCGCTTGTACTTACCGCAGTAGCACTCCCAGTCCCGGGTGGGACCGAAGATCTTCTCGCAGAACAGACCGTCACGCTCGGGCTTGAGCGTCCGGTAGTTGATCGTCTCGGGCTTCTTGACCTCGCCGTGCGACCACTGGCGGATTTCATCCGCGGTCGCCAGGCCGATCCGAAGCTCGTCGAAGAAGTTCACGTCGAGCACGATGTGTTATCTCCCGTTGCTAAAAATGGTCTGAGTGAGTTGGTTGTTGATCTCAAGCGGCAACCCGCTCAGACCTCCTCGACGCTGTTCGGCTCGCGCCGCGACAGGTCGATGCCCAGTTCCTCCGCTGCACGGAAGACGTCCTCCTCGCTGTCGCGCATCTCGACCCGGCTTCCGTCGGACGAGAGCACTTCCACGTTCAGACACAGGGACTGCATTTCCTTGACCAGAACCTTGAAGGACTCCGGGATACCCGGCTCCGGGATGTTCTCGCCCTTGACGATCGCTTCGTACACCTTGACGCGGCCGACCACGTCGTCCGACTTGATGGTCAGCAGTTCCTGCAGCGCGAAGGCGGCACCGTAGGCCTCCAGGGCCCACACCTCCATCTCGCCGAACCGCTGGCCGCCGAACTGGGCCTTACCGCCCAGCGGCTGCTGCGTGATCATCGAGTACGGACCGGTCGAACGCGCGTGGATCTTGTCGTCGACCAGGTGGTGCAGCTTCAGGATGTACATGTAGCCGACACCGACCGGTTCCGGGAACGGCTCACCCGAACGGCCGTCGAACAGCTTCGCCTTGCCCTGCCCGTTGACCATCCGGACGCCGTCCCGGTTCGGCAGCGTCGAGGAGAGCAGGCCGGTGACCTCTTCCTCGGTGGCGCCGTCGAAGACCGGGGTGGCGACGTTGGTCATCGGCTCGGCCGCACCGGCGCCGATCTTGATCAGCCGCTGCGCCCACTCTTCTTCGTTCTCCGGGTCGACCTCCCAGCCGCGGCTGGCGATCCAGCCGAGGTGGGTCTCCAGCACCTGGCCGACGTTCATCCGGCCGGGCACGCCCAGCGGGTTCAGGATGACGTCGACGTGGGTGCCGTCCTCGAGGAACGGCATGTCCTCGACCGGCAGGATCTTCGAGATGACGCCCTTGTTGCCGTGCCGGCCGGCCAGCTTGTCGCCGACCGAGATCTTCCGCTTCTGGGCGACGTACACCCGGACCAGCTGGTTGACGCCCGGCGGCAGCTCGTCGCCGTTGTCCCGGTCGAAGACGCGGACACCGATGACGGTGCCCTCCTCGCCGTGCGGAACCTTCAGCGACGTGTCGCGGACCTCGCGCGCCTTCTCACCGAAGATCGCGCGCAGCAGCCGCTCCTCCGGGGTCAGCTCGGTCTCGCCCTTCGGCGTGACCTTCCCGACCAGGATGTCACCGGTGGTGACCTCGGCGCCGATCCGGATGATGCCGCGCTCGTCCAGGTCGGACAGCATCTCGTCGGAGACGTTCGGGATGTCCCGGGTGATCTCCTCCGGACCCAGCTTGGTGTCGCGGGCGTCGACCTCGTGCTCCTCGATGTGGATCGAGGTCAGCAGGTCCTGCTGTACGACGCGCTGGCTGAGGATGATCGCGTCCTCGTAGTTGTAGCCCTCCCACGTCATGAACGCGACCAGCATGTTGCGGCCGAGGGCCATCTCGCCCTCGTCGGTGCACGGACCGTCGGCCAGCGGCGTACCGATCTCGACCCGCTGACCGGCGTCCACCAGCGGGCGCTGGTTGATGCAGGTGCCCTGGTTCGAGCGGCGGAACTTCGCCATCCGGTAGGTCTGGTACGTGCCGTCGTCGGCGGCGATCTCGATCAGGTCGGCCGAGACCTCCTTGACCACACCGGGCTTGTCGGACACGACCACGTCGCCGGCGTCGACCGCACCGCGGAACTCCATGCCGGTACCGACCAGCGGGGCGTCCGAGGTGATCAGCGGCACCGCCTGGCGCTGCATGTTCGAACCCATCAGCGCGCGGTTGGCGTCGTCGTGCTCGAGGAACGGGATCAGCGCGGTCGCCACCGACACCATCTGGCGCGGCGAGACGTCCATGTAGTCCACGTCGTCGACCGGCACGAGCTCGACCTCGCCGTGACGGCGACGGACCAGCACGCGCTCCTCGGCGAACCGGTCGTCGTCGTTCAGCGCGGCGTTCGCCTGCGCGATGACGAACCGGTCCTCCTCGTCGGCGGTCAGGTAGTCCACCTGGTCGGTGACCTGGCCGTCGACGACCTTGCGGTACGGCGTCTCGACGAAGCCGAACGCGTTCACCCGGCCGTACGACGCGAGCGAGCCGATCAGGCCGATGTTCGGGCCTTCCGGCGTCTCGATCGGGCACATCCGCCCGTAGTGCGACGGGTGCACGTCACGGACCTCGAACCCGGCCCGCTCACGGCTCAGACCACCCGGGCCGAGCGCGTTCAGCCGGCGCTTGTGGGTCAGGCCCGCGACCGGGTTGGTCTGGTCCATGAACTGCGACAGCTGGGAGGTGCCGAAGAACTCCTTCAGCGCCGCCACCACCGGACGGATGTTGATCAGGGTCTGCGGCGTGATCGCCTCGACGTCCTGGGTCGTCATCCGCTCCCGGACCACGCGCTCCATCCGGGCCAGGCCGGTGCGCAGCTGGTTCTGGATCAGTTCACCGACGGTCCGCAGCCGGCGGTTGCCGAAGTGGTCGATGTCGTCTTCCTCGACGACGATCTCGCCCCGCGGAGCCGGCAGCTCGGTCTTGCCTTCGTGCAGCGCGACCAGGTACTTGATCGTGGCGACGATGTCGTCGACGGTCAGCACCGCCATGTCGTGCGCCTCGTCACGGCCGAGCTTCTTGTTGATCTTGTAGCGGCCGACCTTGGCCAGGTCGTAGCGCTTGCCGTTGAAGTAGTAGTTCTCCAGCAGCGCCTGCGCGGCCTCGCGGGTCGGCGGCTCACCCGGACGCAGCTTGCGGTAGATGTCGAGCAGCGCGTCGTCCTGGCCGGACGTGTGGTCCTTCTCCAGGGTCAGGCGGATCGACTCGTAGTCCCCGAACTCCTCGAGGATCTGCGCGTCGGTCCAGCCGAGCGCCTTCAGCAGCACGGTGACGTTCTGCTTGCGCTTACGGTCGAGGCGGACGCCGACCATGTCGCGCTTGTCCACCTCGAACTCCAGCCACGCGCCGCGCGACGGGATGATCTTGGCGGTGAAGATGTCCTTGTCGGACGTCTTGTCCGGGGTGCGCTCGAAGTACACACCGGGCGAACGGACGAGCTGCGACACGACGACGCGCTCGGTGCCGTTGATCACGAAGGTGCCCTTGCGCGTCATCAGCGGGAAGTCGCCCATGAAGACGGTCTGGCTCTTGATCTCGCCGGTCTCGTTGTTCATGAACTCGGCGGTGACGAACAGCGGAGCGGAGTACGTGACGTCCCGCTCCTTGCACTCGTCCACCGTGTTCTTCGGCGGCTCGAAGCGGTGGTCGCGGAACGACAGCGACATGGTGCCGCTGAAGTCCTCGATCGGGGAGATCTCCTCGAAGATCTCTTCCAGGCCGCTGGGGCCGGACAGGTCCGACCGCCCCTCGGCCTCGGCGGCGGCCACACGGGCCTGCCACGTTTCGTTACCGACCAGCCAGTCGAAACTGTCCACCTGCAGCGCAAGCAGATCCGGAACCTGGAGAGGCTCGGAGATCTTTGCGAAGGAGATGCGGCGGGGGCCGGTGACGTTGGAAATACTGTCGGACTGGGGGTTGCGCGAGGCGACCAAGGGGCGTCCTTCCACGGGCTCGCAAAATCACATCGGTGCTGGGGGCGCGCCAAGCCGCCCCAGTCAAGTCGGAGACCCGAGCAGAGGCGAGGAAAAAGGCAGCGCAAAGCAATAGGCTACATGCTCCAGGCAAGCCTGTCCAATGGGGTCCAATAGTTTGCCGTTGGACCACCCTCTCCGTCAAGGACCGACCCGGAGTCTCCAGTGGGTAGATCACCCACGAGACACCCGGCGCCCCTCTGGTGCGGAGTTACCTAGAGATTACAGTCCGGCGATCTCCTGGACCAGCCATCGGTCGCCGTTTCGGACCATCGTGAACCGGGTCCGGTTCAGATCCACCCGGGGACTACCCTTCGTGATCGTGCTGGTGGTCGTCTGGTTGACGAAGATGATCAGCGTGACCCGGTCGGCGTCGCCGTCGCGGACCCCGACCTCGCGGACGTCGGCCTTCACCGTGGCCTTGGTCTTGGTGGCCAGTTCGCCGGCCACCTTCGCGGTCTCGTCGAACTTCGCGGCGAACTCCGGAGTCATCGTCGCCCGCGCTGCAGCGAAGCTTTTGTCCAGGTCACGGTAGTCGTAGCTGAGCGCCGTCTCGGCCGCCTTCCGGCCCGCGGCGGCGGCCTGGTTGCGGGCGTCCTCGGCCTGCTTGCCGTGCCAGGCCTTGATCCCGAGCACCGCGGCGACCGTCAGGGTGAGTACGACGACGACGCCGAGCGCGGCCGTCAACGCGGTCCCCAGACCCCGTTTCTGCTCACTCTCCGTAGAGATTTCGGGGGCCGGCGACTCCTCCAGATCGGCCTCGGAGACCTCTTCTGTGGCCGGGGTCACATCCTCCGGACGGGTCTCCTCGACCAGTTCGGCCGGCTGGTCGGGTTTCGCCGTACGGCGCTGGCCGGCGATCCGCGGGCGGCTGCGGCGGTCGGACATCAGCCCACCACCTGCAGGTCGGCGGTCAGCCAGCGGTCCTTCTCGCGGACCATGTCCAGCTTGATCCGGTACCGGCGCTGGACGCCCTCGGCCGAGGCCGTGTTCGTCACCACCGCGTTCACGATCACCAGCACCTGGGCGGAGTCCTTGTCGTTGGAGACGACGGCGGCTTCCTTGACGTCGCCCTTGGAGGTCGCCTTGTTCGTCACCACGTCGGTCTTCACCGCGTCGATCCCCTGCTGGAACTCCTGCTTGAACTGCCCGGTGGAGTCGTCGATGACCCGCTTCGAGTCCGCGTCCCAGGTCTGGTAGTCGTACGTCGTGAAGTCCAGCGCCAACTGCCGCGCCGCCTTCATCGCGCCGTCGCGTTGCGAGTCGTCGGCCCGCTGCTTGCTCAGGGCGACCACCGACAGCGTCAGGCCGGCGATCGCCACCACGAGCAGCACGCTGAGAGCCCAGGCCAGCATCAGCCGGCCGTTCCGTGCGATCACTGGCCGGTCACCGGTCCAAGGATGAGTGCCTTCCAGGAGTCACTGCCGAGCAGGTCCTGCTGTCCGCCGGTGGAGCCGAGGGTCATGCCCGGCATCCCGTCGGTCCCGCCCGCGGCGCCGGTGGCCGGGTCGTACCCGAGTCCGTAGCCGGACCGGTTCAGGTCCTCGCGCGACGACGGCGACGGCTTGTTCTGCGAGCCGCGCACGTTGATCCCGCTCTTCGGATCCGCCGTACAACCGGCCTTGGTGTTCGCCGGGGTGTCCTTCAGGTCCTGCGGGACCCGCTTGTTCGTGCCGCCGTACCCGGGCCGGCAGGCCGGCGGCTGCAGCCCGACGACCAGCCCGAAGTGCGCGTCGTAGTGCCCCTCGGCGTTCTTGGCCGGTACGACGTACCCGCCCATCGACACCGCCGGGTACACCACGAACAGCTGCTCGACGGCGTCCAGCCGGACCGCGGTCAGTTCGCTCACCGTCAGCAGGTTACCGAGCAGCACCGCGACCGACGCGCTGTTGTCCTGGATCAGGCCGGTGATCTGGGTGGACGCGACCGAACCCTGGTCGATCACCTTGCGCAGGTTGCTGTCCGAGCTGACCAGGGTGTCGGACAGCAGCGCCAGGTTCTTCGCCCAGGTCTTGATCGCGTCGCCGCTGGCCACCTGGGTGGCGAGCACGGTGTCGCCGTCGTTGATCAGCTTGATCGTCTGCAGCACGTTGGCGTCCGCGTCATCGATCAGCTTGCCGGAGCTGTCGATGATCTTCTGCAGGTCGGTGCCCTTGCCCTTCAGCGCCGTCCCGAGCTCGCGCACCGTGGTCCGCAGGCTCTCCTTGTCGACCGAGTTCACCAGCTGGTCCAGGTTCAGCAGCAGCTCGGTGGTGTCGATCGGGATCGCGGTGTCCTTGCGGTCGATCTTCGAGTTGTCCTGCAGGTACGGCGCCCCGTCGCGGCGCGGCTGCAGGTCGACGTACTGCTCGCCGATCGCGGACCGGTTCGCGACCACCGCGAGCAGGTCGTTCGGGATCTTGAACTTCTTGTCGATGTCCATGTCCACCTGGACGCCGTCGTCGAGCAGCTTCAGCTGCCCGACCCGGCCGACCGGCTGGCCACGGTAGGTCACTTCGGCGCCCGCGAAGATGCCGCCGGACTCGACGAAGCTGGCACTGACGGTGTAGTCGGTGTTGACGATCAGCTTGTCGATCTGGGCGTACTTCGCACCGACGAAGGCGACGCCGACGACGGTGATCAGCAGGAACACCATCAGCTGGATCCGGACCGTTCTGGTGATCATCCGACCACCCCCGGCATCAGTGCCTTGGCCAGGTCGGGATCGAACCCGGACCGGTTCAGCTTCGGCGAGCAGACCGGCAGGCCGAGCACCGTGATGCAGGTCGTCGCGGTCCCGGTCGGGACCGGCAGCGACGGCAGCACGCTGCCTTGGCCCGGACTGGTCGGCAGATGCACCGGGAGGCTGATCCGGTTGGTCGGCAGCGCGGTCGGGCCGACTGTCGGCAGCTGGATCCCGAGCAGACTGTCGAGTGCCTTCTTGGTGTTCACGTCCACCGTGATCCCGAGGTTGGTGTAGTCACCCTTCGCGGCCTTGGCGGCGTTGTCGGGGAACGGATAGGTGAACAGCAGCTCCAGCGACTTCGGCAGGTTCTCCCCCGCCTCGGCCAGCTTGGTGAGGATCGGGTACAGCGACTGCAGGTTGGCCACCAGGTCCTTCTGCGCGGACGTGATCACCCGGGTCGCGGTGTTGCCCAGCGTGGCCAGCGCCTGCAGCGTCTTCACCAGCGCGGCGCGCTGCTTGTCCAGGGTCGCGATCGACGCCGGCAGCGAGTCGATCGCGGTCGCCAGCGTCGCCTTCTGCGCGTTCAGCTTCTTGGCGAGCGCGTCCACCGACTTGATCGCGGTGACGATCCGCGCCTTGTTCTGGTCCAGGGTGCCGACGAACGTGTTCAGCTGGGTCAGCACGCTGCGGATAGCCGGCTCGTTGCCGGTCAGCGCCTTGTTCAGCTCCTGCGTGATGATCTGCAGCTGCGCGACGCCGCCGCCGTTCAGCAGCAGCGAGAGCGCGGACAGGACTTCCTCGACCTCGACGTTGCTGCTGGTCCTGGACAGCGGGATCAGCTCGCCGTTGTCGAGCTTGCCGCGCGCCTTCTCGGTCCCGGTCGGCCGGGCCAGCGACACGAACTTCTCGCCCAGCAGGCTGGTCTGGCGGATCGTGGCGTGCGTGTTGTCCGGCAGCGCGAGGCTCTTCGGCAGCTTGATCCGCACCTTGGCGACGTACCCGTCCAGCCAGACCTTCTCGACCGTGCCGACGGTGACGTCGTCGACCTTCACCGACGACTTCGGCACCAGGTCCAGGACGTCGGTGAACTCGACGGTGACCGTGTACGACGGCCCCTTGATCTTCGCGCCGCCCGGCAGCGGGAGCGAGTAGACGGAGAAATCACAGCCGCTCAGCAGCATCGCGAGCGCAGCGACTCCGGCAACGATCGACGTACGGCGCATCACTTGACCAACCCCCCGAGTGTCGGGTCCACGGGGTCGGGGCTGTTCAGCGGGGCCTTCGGCGTCGGCGCCCACGGCGTACCGGCAGGGCCGCCGCTGACGGGCGCGGTGCCGGTCAGCTGCTCGATCAGCGGCAGCTTGGCGAGGGCGTCCAGGACCGGCTTCAGCGTGGAGCACATCGACAGCGGCTGGTTCGCCTGCAGCAGCAGTGAGCAGACGAACGTCGCCGGGTCGTCGAGCTGTCCCGGGTTGATGCGCTGGTCCAGCGTGCCGAACTGCGGGTTGTAGATCCGGGCCAGGTTGCCGAGGCCGAGCGGCGCGGTGTCGAGCACCTCGGCCAGCGCGGCCTTCTCGTTCACCAGGATCTGCGACAGCTTGGTGGCGCCGGTGACGGTGTTCTTCACCAGGGTCCGGTTCTCCTTGACGAACGTCGCGACCTCGCCGAGTGCGGTGGCGAGCAGCGACAGCGCCGCGCCCAGGTCCTTGCGCTCTCCCGCCAGGGTGGTCGAGGTGGTGGCGAAGTTCGTGTTGAACTGCCGGACCAGCTGGTCGTTCGCGGCGAGCGCGGACACGAACGTCTGCAGCTGCCGGATCGTGTTGAACAGCGCCGACGAGTTGCCCGACAGCGTGCTTGTCAGCTTGGAGACGTCGGTGATGGTCTGGTTCAGCTTGGCGCCCTGGCCGTTCAGGTTCTTCGCCGAGACGTCCAGCAGCCGGGCCAGCGCGCCCTGGTCGTTCGCGCCCTTCGGCCCGAGCGCCACCGACAGGTCGTTGAGGCTCTGGTAGATCTGGTCGAGCTCCAGCGGTACGGCGGTCCGATCGAGCGGGATCTGCGCGCCGTCGGCCATCACGGCGCCCTTGGAGTACGCCGGGGTGAGCTGCACGTACCGGTCCGCGACGATCGACGGCGAGGCGATCACGGCCTTCGCCGTGGCCGGCACCTTGTGCTTGGCCTCCCACCAGAACTTCACCCGCACGCTCCGGCCGGCCGGCGTGACGCTCTCCACCTCGCCGACCTTGATGCCGAGGATCCGGACGTCCGAACCCGGGTACACCGAGACCGCGCGCGGGAAGTACGCCGTCGCCGTCACCCGCTCGGGCTTCGGCCACAGGGACACGGCGCCGACCACGATGATCACCAGGACCACTGCCATCGCGATCAGCCGCGAGATCGCATTGACCCGCATCAGCCGCCACCTCCCAGGATCGGGGGGATCCCGGTGGGCAGCACCTTGGGCAGCGGGATCTCGGGCACCGGCGCCAGGTTCTGCAGGTAGGTGTCGAACCACGGACCGGTGCCGAGGGTGTTCGTGAAGACCCGGACGAACGGCGCCAGGCCCTTGATGCTCGCGTCCAGGGAGTTCTGGTTCTGCAGCAGGACGGCGAGCACGGCGTTGACCTTCTGCAGCGTCGGCCCGAGGTCCTTGCGGTTCTCCCGGACCAGCGCGGTGATCTGCGCGGACAGCTTCTGCGTCGACACCAGCAACTGGTGGATCAGCGCCCGCCGGGCCTGCACGGCCTGGAACACCTTGTTGCCGTCCTTCATCAGCTTGATCAGCTGCTGGTTGCGGTCGGCAAGAACCTTGGTGACCACGTTCGAGTGCTGCAGCAGCAGCTTGAGCTGCTCGTCGCGCTTGGCCACGTTCCGGGACAGCCGGGACAGGCCGGTCAGCGACGCCTTCACCTCTTCGGGCGTGTTCTTGAACGTCGCCGACAGCGTGTCCAGGGCCTTCGCCAGCTGGGCGGTGTTGATCCGCTCGGTGGTGTTGGCCAGGTCGGTGAAGGCGTCCACGACGTCGTACGCCGAGATCGTCCGGGCCAGCGGGATCTCGGAGCCGGGCTTGAGCTCGCCGGGACCGGCCGGGTTGAGTTTCAGGTACTTCTGGCCGAGCAGGGTCTTGATCTTCATCTCGGCGCCGGTCTGGTCGCCGAGCTTCACGCCCTTGTCGACCACGAAGTCGACCCGGACGTGGGTGCCCTCGAGCTCGACGTCGCGGACCTTGCCGACGCGGACGCCGGCGACCCGGATCTCGTCGTTCGGCTTCAGGCCGCCGGCCTCGGAGAACTGCGCGGAGTACTTCGTCCCGCCGCCGATCAGCGGCAGGTCCTGCGCCTTGAACGCGGCCAGCATGATCAGCCCGACGACCGTCAGGCCGACCACGCCGATCGTCACCTGGTTCTGTTCCCGGAAGGGCTTCACTTCTTGCACCTCGCCGAGTTGAGGTCGTAGGCGACCGGGATGCGGGTGCCGGTGGGCAGCGTGACGTTGCCGTCGAAGTTGCACAGGTAGAAGTTGAACCAGGAGCCGTACGACGCGGTGCGGGTCATCGAGTTCAGCTTCTCCGGCATGAACTGCAGCGTCTTCACCCAGATCGCCTGGGTGTCGTCCAGTGTGCTGGCGACCGCGCGGAGCTTGTCCAGGTCGGCCTTGATCGGCACCCGGGTCTGCTGCAGCAGGCCGGCGGTCTTGGTGTTCAGCGAGTTGATCGAGGTCAGCGAGCTGAGGATCGGGTTGATGTCCTGGCTGAGGCCGGTGATGAACTGCTGCAGGTTGACCAGCAGCTGGGAGAAGTTCGCCTGCCGCTGCGAGACGATCTGCAGCGTCGAGGTCAGGTTCGTGATCAGGTCGCCGATCACCTGGTCGGCGTCGGCCAGTGTGGTGGTCAGTGAGGCCGTCTTGGCCAGCAGCGACTCGATCGTGCCGCCCTCGCCCTGCAGCACCTTGATCACCTCGAACGCGAACTGGTTCACGTCCGCCGGGGTGAGTGCGGTGAACAGCGGCTTGAAGCCGTTGAACAGCACCGACAGGTCGAGCGCCGGCGTCGTGCGTTCCTTCGGGATGACGCCGTTCTTCTTCAGCCGGTCGCCGCCGCCGATGCCGTCGGTGAGTGCGACGTACCGGTTGCCGACCAGGTTGCGATACCGCAGCGTCGCATGCGTCGAGGTGTCGATCACCTGGTCGGAGTCGACGCTGATCGTCACCATCGCCAGCGTGTTCTCGTAGAGGGCGATCTTGTCGACCTGCCCGACCTTCACGCCCGCGATCCGGACGTCGTCACCCTGGTTCAGCCCGACCGCGTCGGTGAACACGGCTTTGTACTTCGTGGTCGGGTTGAAGCTGATGTTCCCGATCGTCACCGCCAGCAGCGCCGTCGCGACGGTCGTGATCACCACGAAGATCCCGAGCCGAACAGTGTCGAACGTGGTCTTCTTGTCGAAGAAGCTCATTTGGTGACCCCCCTCGGCTGTTGGTGCGTAGCTCCGGTGTCCAGGTGGGTGCATCGCAAGGCGGAGGAGGGGCTCGATGCGGGTTTCATCGTGCCCCGACGACAACGCGGCGAGGTGCCCGCCTGGGCGCCGGAGATGCGTGCCGAACAGTTGAGGGGGGTCACCTTAGGTTCACCTGCCCTCCGCGGAGGAGGGGGCCGACCATCAGGGTTGTCAGGTCCGGTACGTCGTTCGCGGCGACGCCCATCTCCGGGCCGACGACCGAGTCGATCACCTTCTGCTCGGCCGGCGATCCGACGCCCTGCGTGTCCATCGCGAACCCGGGCATGGCCCGGTTCAGCTTGACGTCGAGCGGGAAGCGCTGGTTCTTGTTGTGGTCGCCGATCACGCCGTCGTCACCAGTGATGTACGGCGCCGGGTTCTCCTGGGTGTACGGACCCGGCTTCGAGCCCGGGTGGCTGTAGTTCTTGCCGACACAGGTCGGCCCACGGTGGTCCTTGTACACCGGCAGCTCGTTCGGCTCGTACGGCGTCGGCTGGTTGGTGATCAGCTCGAGGTTGATGTTCAGCCGGCCGTCGCGGAACGTGTCGTTCAGGATCGGGGCGGTGTCGGTCATCACCTTGAGGAAGCACGGCACCTCGGGCGAGTACCGCTCCAGCAGGTCGAGGACGGGACGCGTGACCTGGCCGAGCCGGATCACCCGGTCCTCGTTGGCCTTCAGGAACGTGTCCCCGGTCGTGGACAGGTTCTGCACGTCGACGAAGAACTGCTGCAACTGCTTCTGCTTCTCGACGACCGTGTTGCCGGTGATCGTCAGGTTCCGCAGCGCGCGGACCAGGTCCGGCGTCGCGTCGCCGTAGATGTCCGAGACCTGGGTGAGCTTGGCGAGCGCGTCCATCAGCTTCGGGACGTGCGGGTTCAGCTTCTTCAGGTACCCGTCGAGCTGGGTGAGGGTGCCGGCGATCTCGGCGCCGCGGCCCTCGAGTGCGGTCGCGAGCGTGTTCAGGGTGGCGTTCAGATCGGCCGGGTCGACCGCCTGGAGCAGCGGCAGCGCGTCGTTCAGCACCTTCTCGATCTCGATGCCGACCGCGGTCTTGTCCCGGCTGATCACGTCGCCGGCCTTGATGGGCGGTCCTTCGGCTCCGCTCGGCGGCACCAGCGCGACGTACTTCTCTCCGAACAGCGTCTTCGGCAGGATCCGGGCGCTGACCGCGGCGGAGATCTCGGCCACCTGATCCGGCTTGAGCGCCAGGTCGACGGTCGCCTCGTCGCCGTCGGTCGAAACCCCGCGGACCTCGCCGACGATGATGCCGCGCAGCTTCACGTCCGCGTGCTCGTTGAGCTGCAGGCCGATGTGGCTGGTCTTGAGCTCGACGTTCACGGTCTTGGTGAAGACCTTGGCGTAGAACGCGTACGTCAGCCACAGCAGGAACACCAGTACGCCGATGAACGCGACGCCCAGCACCTTGTGCGAGATCAGTCTGGTCATGTCACCCCGCCAGCCTGACGGTGGTCGTCGTACCCCAGATGGCCATCGACAGCAGCAGGTCGACGACGTTGATCACGACGATGGACGTCCGTACGGCGCGACCGACCGCGACGCCGACACCGGCCGGGCCGCCGCTCGCGTGGTAGCCGTGGTAGCAGTGCACCAGGATCACCAGGACGGAGAACACCAGCACCTTGCCGAACGACCAGAGCACGTCTCCGGGTGGCAGGAACAAGTGGAAGTAATGGTCGTACGTGCCCGTACTCTGCCCGTAGAACTGGGTGACGGTCAGTCTGGTCGCGAAGTACGACGAGAGCAGGCCGACGACGTACAGCGGGATGACGGCGATCAGGCCGGCGATGATCCGGGTGGTGACCAGGAACGGCAGCGACGGGATCGCCATCACCTCGAGGGCGTCGATCTCCTCGCTGATCCGCATCGCGCCGAGCTGCGCGGTGAAACCGCAGCCGACGGTCGCGGCGAGCGCGATACCGGCGATCAGCGGGCCGATCTCGCGGGTGTTGATGTAGGCCGACACGAAGCCGGCGAAGGCCGACGTACCGATCTGGTTCAGCGCCGAGTAGCCCTGCAGGCCGACCTCGGTGCCGGTGAAGAACGCCAGGAACGTGATCACACCGACGGTGCCGCCGATCACCGCCAGCGCGCCGGAGCCGAGCGTGACCTCGGCGAGCAGCCGGAGGATCTCCTTGCGGTACCGGGTGACGGACTTGCCGGACCAGGCGAGCGCCTTGATGTAGAAGGCGAGCTGCTCACCGAGGTGGTCGAGCGAGTTCAGGGGTTTCTTGACCAGCACGTCCATCAGGGCCGACACGTCAGGCCCCCTTCGGCGGAACGAGCTGGAAGTAGATCGCGGTCATCGAGAAGTTCGCGACGAACAGCAGCATGAACGTGATGACGACCGACTGGTTCACGGCGTCGCCGACGCCCTTCGGGCCGCCGCCCGCGTTGCAGCCCTTGTACGACGCGACGACCGCGGCGATGAACCCGAAGACCAGCGCCTTCGCCTGCCCCTGCCACAGGTCTGGGAGATGCGCGAGCGCGGTGAAACTCGCGATGTAGCTACCGGGGGTGCCGTCCTGGAGGACGACGTTGAAGACGTAGCCGCCCATCACGCCGACCACGCTGACGAAGCCGTTCAGGAAGAACGCGACCAGCATCGTCGCGAGCACCCGCGGCACGACGAGGCGCTGGATCGGGTCGATACCGAGCACCATCATCGCGTCCAGCTCTTCACGAATCTTCCGCGACCCGAGGTCCGCGCAGATCGCCGAGCCACCGGCTCCGGCGATCAGCAGCGCGGTCGCGATCGGCGACGCCTCCCGTACGACGGCCAGCACCGCGGCGGATCCGGTGAACGCCTGCGCGCCGAACTGCTTGATCAGGCCGCCGACCTGCAGCGCGATCACCGCACCGAACGGGATCGCGACCAGCGCGGTCGGGATGATCGTCACGCTCGCCACGAACCAGGCCTGCTGGAGGAACTCCTTCACCTGGAACGGCCGGCGGAACGTGGCCCGGCCGGTGTCGAGAGCGAAGGCGAACAGTGAACCTGCCTGCTTCAGCGGGGCGGTAGCGCTCACAGTCACCGGGCGCCCACCGCATTCGATTCGAAGGAGCCCGGCGGCGGGGTGACGCCGTTCTCGCGGCACCACTCTCCCGGCGGGCGCTGGGTCGGCCGGAGCATGCCGCTACTGGGCAGCTGCTGGATCGGGATCGGCGGCAGCGGCGGCAGTTCCTGGCCGGCCTCGGCGGCCAGTTCGTCGGCGTCCTTCTCCTCGGACATGCCGATCGGGCCGACCATCTGCGCGTTCAGGAACTGGCGGACCACCGGCTCCTCGCTGGACAGCAGCATCTCCCGCGGGCCGAACATGGCCAGGTGCCGGTGGTAGAGCATGCCGATGTTGTCCGGCACGGTGCGCGCGGTGTTGACGTCGTGGGTGACGATCAGGAACGTCGGGCTGAACGCCTCGTTCAGGTCGATCATCACCTGGTTCAGGAACGACGTACGGACCGGGTCCAGGCCGGAGTCGGGCTCGTCGACGAGGAGGATCTGCGGGTCCAGCACCAGCGCGCGGGCCAGGCCGGCGCGCTTGCGCATCCCGCCGGAGATCTCGCCGGGCAGTTTCTTCTCCGCGCCCACCAGGCCGACCATCTCCATCTTCTCCATCACGATGGAGCGGACGTCGGACTCGGACTTCTTGGTGTGCTCGCGGAGCGGGAACGCGACGTTGTCGTACAGGTTCATCGAGCCGAACATCGCGCCGTCCTGGAACAGCACGCCGAACAGCCGCCGTACGTCGTACAGCTCGCGCTCGCTGCAGGTGGCGATGTCGGTGCCCTCGATGTACACGTGGCCCTTGTCGGGCTTGAGCAGACCGATCAGCGTCTTCAGGAACACGGACTTGCCGGTACCGGACGGGCCGAGCATCACGCAGATCTCACCGGCCGGCAGCGTCAGGGACACATCGCCCCAGATCAGCTGGCTGCCGAAGGACTTGGTGAGACCTTCGACGCGGACTTCTACGCCCACCGGCCCTCCTCACGGGAATGTCTGCTGGTCCCCGACCGACGACGTTCTGCCGTCCCAACGACGGGGCAGTGGCCTAGGTTACGCACGAGTACGGTTTTCCGTAACCCCTGAAAGTCAAGCGGATGAGATCCTAGCGAGCCGAAATGCCAGAAGGGCGGCCCCCCTGCGGGGACCGCCCTTCTCTACACATTCGTTACGTCCCGCAGCGGAACGTAATCGAAGTTACTTCAGCGTGACGGTGGCGCCGGCGCCCTCGAGGGCCTCCTTGGCCTTCTCCGCGGCAGCCTTGTCGACCTTCTCCAGGATCGGCTTCGGGGCCGACTCGACGAGGTCCTTGGCCTCCTTCAGGCCGAGGCTCGTGAGACCGCGCACCTCCTTGATGACCTGGATCTTCTTGTCGCCGGCCGCCTCGAGGACGACGTCGAACTCGTCCTGCTCCGCAGCCTCTTCGGCAGCGGCAGCCGGGGCGCCCGGAGCAGCGGCAACGGCGACCGGGGCGGCGGCGGTGACGCCGAACTCCTCCTCGAACGCCTTAACGAACTCCGACAGCTCCAGCAGGGTCAGTTCCTTGAACTGGCCGAGGAGCTCTTCGGTGCTGAGCTTCGCCATGGTGGCGGTCCTTCCTAACAATGGTGCTTGGTGATCACTGATGGGGGTGTTACGTGAGCTGCCTCAGCTGTCGGCTGCGGCAGTCTCCTCGGTGCTCGCCTCGGCAGGTGCCTCGACCGTGTCCTGAACGTCCGCCACTGCGTCCTGCACAGGGGCTTCCGCGGCCGGCAACTTGTCCTGCAGCGCCGCGAACAGGCGCGCGGCCTGCGACAGCGGAGCAGCGAACAACGACACCGCTTGCTGCGGGGCCGCCTTCATCGCACCTGCGAGCTTCGCGAGGAGAACCTCACGCGACTCCAGGTCAGCGAGCTTGCTGATCTCGTCAGAGCCGAGTGCCTTACCTTCCAGCACTCCACCCTTGATGACGAGCAGGGGGTTCGCCTTGGCGAAGTCACGCAGTCCCTTGGCCGCAACCACCGGGTCGCCCTTGATGAAGGCGATTGCCGAGGGGCCTTCGAGCAGCGAGTCGAACGAGTCGACTCCCGCATCCTTGGCCGCGATCTTGGTCAGCGTGTTCTTCACCACGGCGTAGTTCACGTCGTCACCGAGCGAAACTCGCAATTGCTTGAGCTGCGCAACGGTGAGACCGCGGTACTCGGTCAGCACGGCGCCGTTGGAGCTACGGAACTCGTCCGTCAGCTCCGCGACAGCGGCTGCCTTGTCCGGCCTCGCCATGGGGGTCTCCTTCTTTCGGCTTCCTTGCCGAGGACCCCTGACAATGAAAAACGCCCCTGCGCAGGCGCAAGGGGCGTGAACATAAATGTCACTATCCAAGTCACCTGCGCGGGCCGCCCACCTGAGTGGGACTTTCAGCTACCTAGGGCAGCAACCAGCGGTCTTCGGCTCGATAACAGTATCAACGTCCAGCTTGGCAACCAAATCGGTTGCTCAGGCAGATTGTTCTGCTCTCGGATGCGGTGGGATCCAGCGGTGCATGGCGGTGGCCGCCGCCCAGCCGGTTCCGGCCATGATCACGATCGCCGGCCCGAGCCCGAGCAGTGCGGTCGCGCCCGCGAGTAAGAGGGGGCCGGCGCCGTTGCCGGTGTCGGCGAAGAGGCGGAAGGCGCCGAGGAACTGGGCCCTTCCGATCGGCGGTGAGGCGTCCGCGCCGAGGGTCATGATGACCCCGGCGCCCAGGCCGTTCCCGATCCCCATCAGCAGCGCGACCGCGGTCAGCGTGGCCATGGTGTGCGTCAACGGCAGCAGCAGATGTGCCAGCCCCAGCACGATCATCGACGGTACGGCGACCCACTTGCGACCGAGCCGGTCCATCACCGAACCGGCCGGATAGAACAGCAACATGTCCACCGCACCGGACAGTCCGAAGATGATGCTGGTCGTCTGCGCGTCCAGCCCGATGTGCAGCGCCCACAGCGGGATCACCACCTGCCGCGACGCCCGCACCGCCCCGACGAGCAACGCTCCGACACCGAGAGTCCGCAGTACCGGGAAGTGGTCGCGGATGACGCCCCAGGTCGACTGTGCCGCGATCGGTCCCTTCCCGCGTCTGTTGGCGACGTCCGGCAGGCTCACCAGGACCGCACAGGCGAGTACTGCGGCCACCAGGTGCACCCAGTACGCGCCGTCCGTACCGAGGAACTTCATCGCGCCCGCACCGAGGAACGGGCCGATGAACGAGCCGATGCGCTGTACGCCGCCCAGTGTGGACAGTGCACGCGCCCGTAGCTGGATCGGTACGGCCTCACTCAGGTAGGCCTGTCGGGCGAGGCCCCAGACGGCACCGGCCAGTCCGGTGCAGCCGATGGCGATGGCCAAACCCCAGACGGTGGGAACGACCAGACAGGCTGCCAGTGCAAGCGCTACGAGGACGGTGGCGGACAGCATCGCGCTGCGCTCGCCAATGCGGTTCGTGAGTGCGCCAGCTGGGATGTCACCGATCACCTGGCCCAGTCCGGCTGCAGCAACGACCAGACCGGCTACAGCGACCGAGGCGCCCAGGTGCGTGGCCGACAGCGCTACGACGGGTGCGATCGCGCCTTGACCGATTCCGTACAGCAGAGCGGGCAGATAGACCGCAGGTGCGATTTTCCAGAGGCTCCGGGCCTGTGACATCACCGGCCGCCGGCCAGCGCCGTACTGCGGTCCCGGGCGACCGGGGTGGCCCCCAGCAACTCCGACACCGACCAGGCACCTTCGGCGACCCTCATCCCGAACTCCTCCATCCGCTCGACCGGCATCCGCATCTCGGGGCCGGAGACACTCAGACAGCCGGCGACCTCACCGGAGTAGCCGAACACCGGCGCCGCGACGCTGCAGATCCCTGGCGTCCGCTCGGTCCGCGACATCGCGTACCCGCGCCGGCGGATCGCCGCGAACTGCTCCGCGAGCACCTCCGGGTCGGTGATCGTCGCGGGCAGCACCTGTTCGAGCGGGCCCTTCAGGACCTCCTGCTGCCGCTCGAATGGCAGGAACGCGAGCAACGCCTTCCCCGGCGCACCGAGCGGCAGGGCGACCGGCAGGCCGAACTCCGTGTAGGTACGGCGCAACTGGTGATGGCTCTCGACCTGGTCGAGGACGACGCGCTGCCCTGACGGGAGCAACTCGTGCACCGCCGCGGTCTCCCCTGTGTCATCGCGGAGTGCACGCAGCACCGGCAGGGCAGCGTCACGTAGGCCAGCCGGAATCCCGCCGCTGTGCGCCAGTTGCACGACCAGCGGGCCGATCGCGTACCGGCGGTGGGCGGTCTGCCGGACGAGCCCGTTCTCCTGCATGGCGAGCAGCAGCCGGTGCACGGTGCTCGTGGACAGGCCGGTCGCCCGCGCCAGGTCGCTGATCCCGAGGTCCGGCGTGCGCGCGTCGAAGCAGCGGAGGATGGCCACAGCGCGGTCGATCGACTGCACCGAACCGCGCGTTTCCTGCATGGTGAAACTTTATCCCGCGATACGGGAAAGCTGTCGAGGTAGTGTCCAGCCGGTGAGCATCACCGCCTCCTGGAGCCGGCTCGACGACTGGCTCGCCCAGCACGCTCCGACGACGTACGCCGTACTCGCGCCGCCGGCCACCGACGCGGAACTGGAGACGGCTCAGCGCGTGGTCGACCTGCCACCCGAGCTGATCGAGTCGCTGCGGTGCCACAACGGACTGACGTCCTGGGCGAACCTCCTACCGGAGGCGCCGCCGTCGAGCGCAGCCCAGATCGCCGAGAACTGGCAGCTGCGGATGGACCTCGCCGAGGATGTCGACGGTTTCGCCGTCCATCAGCCCGAACCGGAGCCCTACTGGCATCCGGCCTGGATCCCGTGGGCCGACGGTGACGGTGATCTGCAGGTCATCGACCTGCGCCCCGGGCCCGTGCGCGGGCGACTGGGTATGGCGGCTCACGACGGGACCGGCGACTTCGACACCGCCTGGCCGGACCTCGCGTCGTACCTCTCGGAGGTGGTGCATTCACTGCACCACGGCACCGGCGTCAACGGCTGGTACCCGTACCTCACCACCCGCCAAGAGCTCTGGTGGGATCTCGGCCCGGACCAGCAGACCGTCAACGACGAGCCACTGATCCGGGTACCGGTCACGAACTAGCTCAGGACCGCAAGTGCGTCGATCTCGACGAGCATGTCCGGCAGCGGCAGGCCGGTGAAGACGGTGGTCCGCGAAGGCAGCACACCGCTCGGCGTGCGGGTCGACACGAACTCGGCGTACGCCTCGTTCATCGCGGCGAAGTCCTCGCGCTGGGTGAGGTAGACGCGCAGCATCACCACGTCGTCGATGCTCCCGCCACCGGCCTTCAGGATCGCCTCGATGTTCTGCAGCACCCGGGTGGTCTGGGCCTTCACGTCACCCTTGAACACGAAGTCGCCGCTGGCCGGGTCGACCGAGCCCTGGCCGGAGACCTGCAGGATGTTGCCCTTGCGGACGCCCTGCGAGAACACCGGCATCGGCGGCGGCGCGTCGGTGGTGGAGACTGCGGTCTTGTCGGACATCAGGTCTGACACCTCTCAGTTGTAGTCGGCACTTCAGTTGTAGTCGGCACTGATCGCGTTGGCGGTGGCGAGCAACTCGGGGAGCAGCTCGAGCACCTGGTCATAGTTCAGCAGTACGTCGGGCACCGACAACGACACGGCCCCGACAACGCGCCCGGTGCTGTCACTCAGCGGCGCCCCGATGCAGTTGATGAACGACTCGTGCTCTGCCTTGTCCTGCGCCCAGCCACGCGCTTTGGTCACCTGCAGCTCGTCCCGCAACCGGTCCGCGTCGGTGATGGTGTTCGGCGTGTACACCTTGTAGTCCAGCATCGCCAGCACCGCCTCCCGTTGCCGTTTCGGCTGCGCAGCCAGCAGCACCTTGCCGACCGCAGTGCAGTGCAGAGCCGCCGGTACGCCGACCTGCGAGTACATGCGCACCGAGCGCACACTGTCGAGCTTGTCGACGTAGATGACCTCACCGTTCTCCCACGCGGCCAGGTGAACCGTCTGGCCGGTCTTCTGGTTCAGCTCGCGCAGATGCGGTGCAGCAACCTGCCGTACGACGTGTTGCTCGCGCGCGACGTCCGCGAGTGCGAACAGCTGCGAGCCCAGGCGGTAGCGATGCGCCGAGTCACGCCGTACGAACCGCTCTGCCTCCATAGTGCGTAGGAGCCGCAGCACTGTCGTCTTGTGAACGCCTAGCTCGGTCGCGAGCTGGTCAAGCGACCGCTCCCCCTCGCCGAGGCTCTTGAGGATCTGCAACGCCCTGCCGAGGCTCTGACTCATACCGCACCGATCTTCGTCGCCGCCCACTCCTCGTCGGTGCAGGTCAGCAGTCGCTCACGCACCTCGCGGACTGGAGGCGGTGCGTGGTCCTCTGGCGCTGTCAAAACAGCTGCCGCAGTCAAATGCCCCAACCGCAACCGCTGCACCATCGGAAGCTGTTGCAACGTGCCAGTGAGGAATCCCGCCGCAAACGCGTCCCCCGCTCCGACGGTCTCCACGACACCTACCGACAGCGCTGGGACCTCGGTACGGCCGTTCTGCTCGAGCACCATCGCTGTGTGCGCGTCATCCTTCACCACCAGAGTCGGCACCCCGATGCGCTCGTACAGCTCGTCCGGATCACCTGTCCCTGCGAAGACCTGCGCCTCGTCAGCACCGATCAGCACGATGTCGGCCGCTTTCAGCAACCGCCACAACGGCTCGGGATCCCTGTCCCGCCACAGCGCCGGCCGCCAGTTCAGGTCCACGCTGAGCAGGAACTCACGTGGCTCGGTCGCCAGCCGCTCCAGCATCTCCGCACTGGTGGTGGAGATCGCTGCAGTGATTCCGGTCGTGTGCACCAGCTTGGCCTGCTTGAGTCGCTCGCTGACCTCCGACCGGTCCAGGAACCCGGGGTCCATGGCAGCAGCCGCGGAGCCGGTCCGGTAGTAGTGCATGCGGGAGCGCCCGTCCTCCGACTCCTTCACGTAGAGCGCGGTCGGCCGGAGCGGGTCCAGCTCCACACCTCCGACGTCGACACCACGCGCCTGCAGATCCCGCAGTACGTGCTGGCCGAAGCCGTCGTCACCGAGCCGCGAGATCCACCCGGTCGGTACGCCGAGCGCCGCCAGCCCACCGGCCACGTTGCACTCCGCCCCGCCGACCGACCGCCGGAACGTCTCCACGTCTTTGAGGGGCCCCGGCCCGCCCGCCAGCATGATCATCGCCTCACCCAGGCAGATCGCGTCCGTCTCAGGGAGCGGTTCGGGCATCGGCACTCCTTGGCGGCGGGGTGATGGGATAGGGACGCGCGTTGACGTGACTTCGGGCGCGATGCTACAACCGACGAGTCAGAATACGCAATGAGCGTTGCGTATTCTGCAATCCCAACCCAGGGGGTTAGATGCCTGCTTACGATGCCGACACCGTCGCCGCTCTCGCCGATCAGCAGGTGAGCTGGCAGGACAAGGCCCTGCCGCCCGCCTTCTGGGGCCGTACCGTCGCGGAGGTGCTGGCCGGTCGGCCTCGGCTGTCCCAGCTCCCCACTCCGCTGATGACGCTGTCGGCTCCCGGCCTGCGACACAACGTCGACACCCTCGCCACCTGGTGCACCCGGCACGGCGTGGAGCTCGCGCCGCACGGCAAAACCACGATGGCGCCCGCCCTCTGGGCGATGCAGCTGGACGCCGGTGCCTGGGCGATCACCCTCGCGAACGGGTTCCAGCTCGGCGTCGCCCGCGCGTACGGCGTACAGCGGGTACTGATCGCCAACGCGGTGATCTCGCCCCTGCAGCTGCGCTGGATCGCCGACGAGCTCGCGGCCGACCCGTCGTTCGAGGTGATGATGTGGGCCGACTCGGTCCGCACCGTCGAGATCATGGAGGCGGCCCGCTCGGCGTACGTCGGCGCGGACGCCCGACCGCTCGACGTGATGGTCGAGGTCGGCGGCATCGGCGGCCGGACCGGCGCCCGGGATCTCGAGACCGCGCTGGCCGTCGGCGACGCGATCGCCGACGCGTCCACGCTGCGCCTCGTCGGCGTCGCCGGCTACGAAGGCGCGATCGGGCACGGCGTCGACGAGGCCAACCTCGAAGAGGTCCGCGCGTACCTGAGGGAGCTCGCGACCGTTCACCACCGGCTCCGGCCGCTGTACGACGACGACGTCGTACCGATCGTCAGCGCGGGCGGGAGCCAGTACTTCGAGCAGGTCGCGAAGGTACTCGCGTCGGAGGCGGGCGAAGGCGCTCGGGTAGTACTGCGTTCCGGCGCGTACATCTCCCACGACGACGGCCTCTACCGTCGGCTGTCGCCGCTCGGCGAGCACCCGCGGACGGACGGCGAGCAGCTCGTGCCGGCCATGCATGGGTGGATGCGGATCACATCGCAACCCGAGCCGGGCCTGGCGATCTTCGACGGCGGGCGCCGCGACTTCCCGTTCGACCAGGACTATCCCGAACCGCAGCTGATCCGGCCGCGGTCGGACGGCTCGCCGATCCTGCCGGCTACCGGGATGAAGGTGACGAACCTCAACGACCAGCACGGCTACCTGCAGTTCGGCGACGACCAGGACGTGGTGATCGGCGACGAACTGCGCGTCGGCCTGTCGCATCCCTGCACGGCCTTCGACAAATGGGGCCTGATCCCGGTCGTCGACGACCCGGACGCCGCGGACCCCGTCATCGTCGACCTGGTCCGGACGTTCTTCTGACATGAGCGATCTGCTGATCACGGGGGCCTTGGTCGTCGACGGCTCCGGCGCACCCGGGTACCACGCCGACGTCGCGGTGGACGCCGGCCAGATCGTGGCCATCGGCAACGACCTCCCGGCCGCGCACCGGACGATCGACGCGGACGGGCTGGTGCTGTCGCCCGGGTTCATCGACATGCACTCGCACTCGGACCTGCAGATCCTGGTCAACCCCGACCACACCGCCAAGGTCAGCCAGGGCGTGACGCTCGAGGTCCTCGGCCAGGACGGCCTGTCCTTCGCCCCGATCGACGGTCCGACGCGGGCCGTCGTACGCCGCCAGATCGCCGGCTGGAACGGGGAACCGGACGACTTCGACTTCTCCTGGTCGACGGTCGCCGGGTACCTCGACCGCCTCGACCAGGGGATCGCCTGCAACGCGGCGTACCTGGTCCCGCAGGGCACGCTGCGCCTGATGGTTGTTGGCACGTCCAACCGTCCGGCGACCGTCGAGGAGATCGCGCGGATGAAGCAGTTGCTCGCCGACGGCCTGCGCGACGGGGCGGTCGGGATGAGCAGCGGGCTCACGTACACGCCCGGCATGTTCGCCGGCACCGACGAGCTGGTCGAGCTGTGCGAGGTCGTCGCGTCGTACGGCGGGTACTACGCCCCGCATCAACGCTCGTACGGCAAGGGCGCTCTCGACGCGTACGCCGAGATGGTCGACGTGGCACGCCGCTCCGCGTGTGCGCTGCACCTGACCCACGCGGTGATGAACTTCGCCCCGAACGCCGGCCGAGGCGCCGAGCTGGTCGAGATGATCGACAAGGCGCTCGCGTCCGGGGTGGACGTCACGACCGACACCTATCCGTATCTCCCCGGGGCCACGACCCTGGCGGCGATCCTGCCGAGCTGGACAGCCGAGGGCGGACCGGACGCGCTGCTCGCCCGGCTCCGCGATCCGTCCGCGCGGGAGCGCATCAGCTACGAACTGGAGCAGATCGGGACCGACGGCTGCCACGGCTGCGTGGTGGAGTGGGACACGATCGAGATCGGCGGCGTCCGCAACCCGGCCCTGTCCGACGCGGTCGGCAACACCGTCGCGGCCCTCGCGGCACGCACCGGCACGCCGGCCTCGGACGTCTTCTTCGAGATCCTGCTCGCCGACGACCTCGCCACCTCGATCCTGCAGCACGTCGGCCACGAGGAGAACGTGCGCGCGATCATGCAGCACCCGTCGCACACCGGCGGCTCGGACGGGATCCTGGTCGGCGGGAAACCGCACCCGCGGTCGTGGGGCACCTTCCCGCGGTACCTCGCCCGCTACGTCCGCGAGCTCGGCGTACTCGACCTCGCCGACTGCATCCACCACCTCACGGGCCGTCCCGCCCGTCGCCTCCGGCTCCCGGACCGCGGGCTGATCCGCGAGGGGTACGCCGCGGACCTGGTCCTCTTCGACCCGGTCACGGTCCAGGACACCGCCACGTTCCCCGAACCCCGCCGGCAAGCCGCAGGCATCCCGTACGTCTTCGTCAACGGCACCCCTGTCATCGACGACTCCCACCGAACGGCCACCCGCCCCGGCCGCTCGATTCGCCGTACCGCCAGCTGAAAGGAACTTGTTGTGAACACCCTGGAGCTGCTCAGAGCCGATCAGGTTCTGACTGTCGTCCGCGCCCCGGAGATCTCGGACGCCCGCGACCTCTGCGCCGCGTTGGTTGCCGGCGGCATCCACGTCGTCGAGCTCACCTACACCACCCCGGAGCTCCCCCGGCATCTGGAACGCGCCGCCTCCACCGCGGCCGAGACCGGCGCGGTCGTCGGCGCCGGCACCGTTCAGACCGGGGACCAGGCCACGCAGGCGATCAACGCCGGTGCCCAGTTCCTCGTCACCCCCGGGCAGGGCCCTGAGGCCGGCGCGATCGCCGAGGCCGCGCGTACCGCCGGCATCCCCGTGGTGCTCGGCGCCTTCACGCCGTCCGAGGTGATGACCGCGCTCGCCCTCGGCTCGGCCGCGGTGAAGATCTTCCCCGCCCACCAGCTCGGCCCGAAGTACTTCAAGGACCTCAACGGCCCGTTCCCCGGCGTCCAACTGATCCCGTCCGGCGGCGTCAACGCCACCAACGCCCCGGACTTCCTGGCCGCCGGCGCCCTGGCCGTCAGCGCCGGCACCGACGTCGTCTCCCCCACCGACGTAGCCGCCTCCAACTGGGAGTCCATCACGGCGAAGGCCAAGAGCTTCTGCGCAGCTATTGAACGGTGATGCTGCCGTAGCTGGTTCGTAGGTAGAGGCGGTTCGAGGAACTGGGGTCGTTCGGTACGTCGACCTGGGTCGAGCCTTGGGCCGCGAGCGCGTCGATCGCGTACGTCGCCGTACGCGGGAGCTGCACCATGAGAGAACCCTCGCTGGCCGTGGCGGTGACCTGATTCGGTGCACTGTCGAAGAGCATGTCGATCGAACCGTGCACCGCGTCCACCGAAACCCGCGGGCTCCGCACTCGAGTCAGGGTGACCGACGCGTCGGTGGCTTCCACTGTCAGCGGCGAAGCGACGCCGGTCGCAGTCATCGACGTCCCCTCTGCCTTGGCGTGGACGGCGGCCGTGCTCGGCACCTCCACCGTCAGCTCCACGTCGCAGCGCACGTCGGGACAGGTGGTCTCGACGTCCAGCACGCCGCCGACCGTCGACGCCTTGACGACGGGCTGCGCGACGGCGTACGTCCCGTCGACCGTCACATGCACCTGTCCGTCGGCGCTCGCCAGCAACTGCAACGCCACGCCCGACACCACCTTCACGCCTTGCGGTCCGGGCGTGAACGAGGCCGAGTACTCGTACGGCAGTTTCCCCCGGATCAAAGACACGGTGACCGCTGCGCCGGTGATCATGAGCACCAGCACCGGCACCAGTCCGATGATCAGCATCCTGCGCTGCGCGTTCGTCATCACGTATCCAGGTACTTGAGCACGGCGAGCACCCGGCGGTGCTCGCCGTCGGTCGGCGACAACCGGAGCTTCAGGAAGATGTTGCTGATGTGCTTCTCCACGGCGCCTTCACCGACGACGAGTGCCTGGGCGATCCCGGCGTTCGACTTGCCCTCCGCCATCGCCCGCAGCACGTCCTGTTCCCGCGGACTCAGCACCGCGAGCGGATCGAGCTTCCGCGATCGCACCAGCAACTGCGAGATCACTTCCGGATCCAGCGCCGCGCCACCGCCCGCGACCCGGCGCAGCCCGTCGATGAACTGATCGACATCCGCCACCCGGTCCTTGAGCAGGTACCCGACACCGCCCGGGTTGCCACCGATCAGTTCACTCGCATAGCGCTCCTCGACGTACTGCGACAGCACCAGTACGCCGACCTCGGCGTACTGCTCGCGGATCACCAGTGCCGCCCGCAGTCCCTCGTCGGTGAACGACGGCGGCATCCGTACGTCGACCACGCACACGTCCGGCCGATGCGCCTCGACCGCCTTCAGCAACGCGTCGCCGTCCCCGACCGCCGCGACCACCACGCAGTCCTGCTCCTCCAGCAGCCGCACGATGCCCTCACGCAGCAGCACCGAGTCCTCGGCGATCACCACCCGCATCTGCTTGATCTCCTCAACCACAGGGCACCTCCGCGATCAAGGTGGTCCCGCCACCCGGTGGACTCTCCACCGTGAGCCATCCGTCGACGCCGGCCACCCGATCGGTCAGCCCGCGCAACCCGGTGCCCTTGGACGGATCGGCGCCACCTTGCCCGTCGTCCCGCACCTCGACCCGTAGAACGTCGCCGGCCCGTCTCACCGTCACCTCCACGTGCGCCGCCTCAGCATGTTTGGCCACGTTGGCCAGCGCCTCTGTCACCACGAAGTACGCGATCGATTCGATCGTCAGCGACGGCCGTACCTGGATGTCGACCCTCAGGTGGACCGGCACCGGTGATCGGACCGCCACCGCCGACAGCGCCGCGTCCAAACCGCGATCGGACAGCACCGGCGGATGGAGTCCTCTGGTCAGGTCGCGGATCTCGGCGATCGCCTGCATCGCCTCCGAATGCGCCTCCTCGATCAACGCGCGCACCGCGGGCTCCTTGTTCCCCAGGCGATTCTTGGCGCGGCCGAGCGTCATCGCCAGCGAGACGAGCCGCTGCTGGGCGCCGTCGTGCAGGTCACGCTCCATCCGCCGCCGCTCGGCCTCGACGGAGTCGACCACCTGCTGCCGGCTCGTCACCAGCTGCGTGACGCGCTCCGCCAGGGCACCGCTCTCGGACCGGCCGAGCAACCTCCGCGCGAGCTCCGCGTCCAGGGCCGACGCCAGCCGCATCAGCCAGGGCGACACCACCAGCAGGAACACGGCCGCGACGATCGCCACCATCGCGGCGGACTTGGGCGAGTCGATCACAAAGGGCCCGAGCTGGGCCTGCGAGGCGGCGAACCGGTCGTAGTACAGCGGCAACGCGATCAGCACCGGAGGCACCGACCACGCGGCCGGGATCAGCACCAGCCAAACGATTGCCAGCGGCAACAGCAGCAGGTAGTACAGGAACTGCTGCCACATCCCGCGGTCGGTCACCGCAAGCCTCGCATCGGCGACCCGTGATCCGGCCGGCAGCGGCGGGATCAGCGGCGGGATGACCTGCCCGCGCGTGATCCGGGCCCGCGCTCGCTCCCATCCGGCCACCCGGTACACGAACCGGTTCGCGCCGACGCTCAGCGGAATCCCGACGTACCCGAGCGGCCAAGCCAGCAAGGCGACCAGGACCGTGGCCAGCACCAGCAGGCCGGACGTGAGCACCACGACCGCGTCACCCAGGATGTGGATGGTTGCCAACCACAAGTACGGCGACCGCCACAGTCGCCAGGGCGTCCGGGGAACCGGATTCGCAGCAACCGTCATCCGGACCACCTCCCCGTGTCAGCGCCTGCTTGCCGTCACAACTTACGTCGTCGGCCCGAGCCGGCGGCATGAGGACAGCCCACGGGCCCGACCGGGGGTTATCCCCACCCCTGTTCGTGGGCTGGCCGGACTGTGCCGCGCGGCCGTCGCCGGGATGCTCGAAGCCATGACGACGACAGCGATCCCCGGCGATCTCGGCCGGGACATGGACGGGAGACTCGGTGACGCGATCGACGACCGGGTAGCCGATGCGCTCGACGACTACATCGCCGAGGGCCGGCTGGACGGCAGGATCCGCGCCCGCCGCTCCCCCGGAGGCCTGGCCGCGCTCGTTGCCGCCGGGGTTGCGGCAGTGCTGCTTCCTTGGTGCCTGATTCTCGCGGCCACGCTGCCGAGCACCTACCAGGCCGGCCACTGGAAGCTCACGTGGATCGGTCTCGACTGCGGTACCGCGATCGCCGCCGGACTCACGGCGTACCTGCTGCACACCCGCAACAGGTACGCCGCTCTGACCGCGATGGCTGCCGGGACGCTGCTGACGGCCGACGCCTGGTTCGACGTGAGTACGGCGGCGGCCGGGCTCGATCGCACCCTCTCGGTGACCGAGGCGCTCCTCCTGGAGCTGCCGCTGGCCGTGTGCGCCTTCGTGGTCGCCGCCCGCGAACTCCGCCGGGCCTAGCCGATCAGCTCGAGCACAGGACCCTCGTGCAGCGCTCGGTAGACCTTGTCGCGCAAGGCATTCGCCTCCGCGTCGATGAGCGTGCGATCCACCGGCCGCAGGACCAGTCTGACCAGGAGGTTCCGTTGACCGGGAGTCATCTGGAGACGCTCACGAGCCCCCGTCGGCAAGTCGTCGTACGACGTTTCGCCCAGCACCTCCAGCGACTCCGCGGCATCGGCGTCCGGCCCGAGCGCGGCGCGCACCTTGTCACCGAGTACCTCCGCCGACACGTCTGCGGACTCGTCGACCACGACGGACAGGTCGCGACGTACCGGCGGCATCGACGAGACGGCCTTGTACGGCGCGAGATCCAGCATCTGCCCCGCCACCCGCGGGTCCGTCGAGCGGAGCAGGCGGATGTCACGGATCCCCTTGCGGAGCATGAGCAGCCGATCCAGGCCGGGCCCCATCGCGAGGCCGGTCCAGCTGTCGTCCAGACCGGCCATGCGCAGGACGTGCGGCGCGGCGACCCCGCATTCACCGATCTCGATCCACTGATCGTCCAGCAGGACATCGATCTGCCGGCCGTGGATCGTGTACGGGTGGACCGCCGGCACGGTGCGGTAGGTCTGACCAGGTAGGACGGTGTCGACCAGACGGGCGATCATGTCCTCCAGCTCCGGTTCGCCCAGGGTCACGTTGCGGCTGACCCGCCACAGGTCGAGCTGATGCGGCGTACCGGTGTGCTGCCAGTCGACCGAGTCCCGGCGGTAACAGATACCGGCGCAGATCATCAGCACATCGGACGACTCCGACCCGGCCAGCTCACGAAGCGCGGGCGGGATCATCGCCGACGTGTGACTTCGCAACACCTCGGTCTCGGACACGTAGCGCGTGTAGCGAGCCTCCCGAGTCACCGCGCCGGCGGCGTACCCGAGGTTGTCGTAGTTGTCGGCCATCGGTACGACGGGATGGTCGCGACGGGTCCAGATCTCGGTGTACGGCCAGGCCGCGTCGAGCGCCGTACGGATCGAATCGACGACGAGCTGGACGGCGTGCGAACCCTGGGCCGGATCGGTGAGGTCGCGCAGCGCGAGGGCAGAGTGCAGTTCTTCAACAGTGAGGACAGACATGGGTTTCTCTCCAGGATGACGGTCTCGACGGGGGGTCCACCCCGGTCGGCCGCGGTCACCTCAGGAGAGAGCGCAGCAGCAGCTCACCCCGTCGGCACCGTCGTGCCGGCCGGGGCGCAGAAATCGCCGCCCGTACTGCGTCATGCGGTCCACTGTACCGTCCGGCCAGCACCCTCCGCCGCGAAATTCGGTCCGCAGCGGAACCAGCGAGTGCGACGATGGGCCGCATGCGATGGATCGACACCCTGGAAGGCGCGGCCGCCGAGAAGCTGCCGGAGGCCGTGCACCGCTACTTCCGGCAGGGCTCGGCCGGTGGAGTCAGCGTCGGTGAAGCGACCTCGGCCTGGTCGGCGTACCGGTTCCGGCCGCACGTGCTGAACGACGTGTCCACGGTCGACCTGAGCACGACGGTGCTCGGCACGCCCGTCGACGCGCCGATCCTGGTCGCGCCCTCGACGATGCAGCGGCTGGCCGACCCGGACGGCGAGCTCGCGATGGCGCGCGGCGTCAGCGCAGCGAAGTCGGTGCTCGGCGTCTCCAGCAACGCCGGTACGACGTTCGCCGAGCTCGGGGCGACCGGTGTTCCATGGTGGCTGCAGATCTACGTCGTGCGGAACCGGGAGATCACCGTCCGGATGCTCGACGCCGCCGTCGAGGCCGGGGCGCGGGCAGTCGTGCTCACCGTCGACACCCCGGTCGTCGGGCGGAAGGAGGACGACGGCGAGACCGTCTGGGACGTGGCGCAACCCGGACAGTTCCTGGCCAACCTGCCTGACGGCGACTGGACCGACGACGACCTCGACAAGGCCGACGACCTGAACCCCGACGTGATCGGCTGGCTCGCGCAACGCACCGGACTGCCGGTGGTGGTGAAGGGCGTCCTCCGCGGCGACGACGCCAAGCGCTGCGCGGACGCGGGCGCCGCCGGCATCATCGTCTCGAACCACGGCGGCCGTCAGCTCGACGGTTCGATCCCCACCGCACGGGCGCTGCCCGAGGTCGCCGAGGCCGTCGCCGGAAGCAACCTCGAGGTGTACGTCGACGGCGGCATCCGCCGCGGCGAGCACGTCCTGGCCGCGCTGGCCCTCGGCGCCCGCGCGGTGTTCGTCGGCCGTCCCGCCCTGTGGTCCCTGACCGTCGGCTCGTCCGAGGGCGTCACCCGGCTGCTGACCGACCTCGGCACCGAACTCGACCACACCCTGCGGCTGGTCGGCGTCTCCACGCCGTCGTCGCTGACACCCGACCTCATCACGAACTGAACCACCTGGGGAGCCATGAGCTTGCGGATCGTTGGCCTGAACGCGTTCCTGCCGGGATTCCGGCTCGTGCACGAGTTCGCCGAACGGAACGGTCACGAACTGGTGCTGGTCGCGACGCTGCCGGACACCAGCAGGTACGGCGCCGCCGACCCGATGGTCGCGGGTCTGCCGGACGACCTGAACGTGCTGATCACCCGCAAGCTCCGGACCGTCGCCGCGCCGGTGATCGCCGCCCTCCGGCCGGACGTGATCATCTCCGCCGCGTTCCCGCGCCTGATCCCGGACGAGATCCTCGAGATCCCGAAGTACGGCGCGATCAACTGTCACCCGTCGCCGCTGCCGGCCGGGCGCGGGCCGACGCCGCAGCGGCTGATCTACGAAGGTGACGAGCGGGTCGGGGCGACGGTGCACCGGACCGCGGCGGAGTTCGACACCGGCGCGATCCTCGCCCAGCGGATCGCACCGCTACCCGACGACCTGAACGGCTCCGGCCTCATGCAGTCCTGGCGGACGCTGCTCAGCGAATGCCTGGACGAGGCCGTTCCCAAGCTCGTCGCCGGAGACCCCGGTCAGCCGCAGGACCCGGCGAACGCCTCCGACGCACCGTTCTTCACCGAGGACGAACGACTTCTCGACCTCACCGAGCCGTCCCGGGCGATCCGCCGCAAGGCCGCCGCCCTCAACGTCACCGCGCCCACCGCCCAGGTCGAACTCAACGGCACCACCCACCTCATCACCCGAACCGACCCGGCCACCACCGACGACACCGCCGCTCCAGGCACCATCCTCGAGAAACACCCCGACGGCTGGACCATCCAAACCGCAGACCACCCCCTCCGCCTGACCCGCGGTTGATCCGACGCCCCTCGACCGATGTACGCGAGCAGCCGAGGTTGTCCGGCGCTTGTGACCGATCGGTGGGTGGTGGTTTACGGAACAAAACTGCCGGCCGGTGACGAAAATGTTCCGGACAGCGTGCGTTTGGGGTCGGGCGCCAAGGACAGCAGGACCGTACGTCGCGGCGGGGCGTCCGGTTCGCTGGTCGCGTGCGACCACGACCACCCACGGATCAGTCACAAGGACCGGTTATCCCCTGGCGTGCAGGGTTCTCCCCTCGCATATCAGTAGAGAACCCACAACGCGAGGGGCTAACCGACTCTCCTGTCCGATATGTGGGTGATGATCGGCCCGATCCGGGGTCGTGCGACAGGTAATCGTGGGTCGGCACCTGCTATTGCCTGTCCCCAGTCACCAGCACCTGTCCCCACCCCCCACCATCGCCCCGGCCGTCGCCCGCCCAACCGTCGCCCCGCCGGTCGGCCGCCGCCCGTTGAGCAGACGGCGGGTTATCCCCTCGCGTGGTGGGTTCTCTACTGCTACATGAAGGTAGAACCCTGCACACGAGGGGATAACCCCGGCTGTGCTGACAGCGCGTGGGCGGCCTCGAAGGGCGGGCCGGTCCGGCTGCCGCGCGGAACGCCCGCCGTGTCCGGGATCGCGTCGAGTACTGCGTTTGGTTGGCCCTCGGAACGTCGAGTCGTGGATCGAGCCTGCATTTGGCCGGGGTCGACACGCCCAAATCCACGACTCGAGGAACGTGCGCGACGGCGCTCGAGAGGTCGACCGACCAGTCCAACCCACCCACACAGGCATCACAAGAGCCGGACAACGCCGTCGTCTACTCGACGGGCGGTAGCTCACCAGCGGGGCGACGGCGGGGAGTGGCTGGGGAGTGGGCACAACAGCCGAATAGCCCGCCTCGGTCACCGGAGACAGCAAGCCCCCGGGACCAGTTCAGGTCCCGGGGGCTTGCTGATGATGAAGAGGTGAGGCTCAGGCCTCGACCGACTCCTCGGTGAGGTTGCGGCTCAGGTTGGGGTCAACCTGGACGCCCGGCCCCATCGTGGTCGAGAAGACCGTCTTCTTGATGTAGCGGCCCTTCGAGCTGGCCGGCTTCAACCGGAGGATCTCCTCGAGCGCGGCGCTGTAGTTCTCCACCAACTGGGCCTCGTCGAACGAGACCTTGCCGATGATGAAGTGCAGGTTCGCGTGCCGGTCGACCCGGAACTCGATCTTGCCGCCCTTGATGTCGTTCACGGCCTTGACCACGTCCGGGGTCACCGTGCCGGTCTTCGGGTTCGGCATCAGACCACGCGGGCCGAGCACGCGACCGAGGCGGCCGACCTTGCCCATCAGGTCAGGAGTCGCGACGACGGCGTCGAAGTCGAGCCAGCCGTCGGTCACCTTCTTGATCATGTCGTCGTCACCGACGAAGTCGGCGCCGGCGGCCTTCGCGGCCTCGGCCTTCTCACCGGTGGCGAAGACGAGGACCCGTGCCGTCTTGCCGGTACCGTGCGGAAGGTTGACGGTGCCGCGCACCATCTGGTCGGCCTTACGGGGGTCGACCCCGAGGCGCATTGCGACGTCGATCGTGGAGTTGAACTTCTTGCCCGTCGCGCCCTGCTTGGCCAGCTTGATGGCCTCGAGCGGGGTGTACAGGTGGTCGAAGTCGATCTGCTCCGCGATGGCGCGATATGACTTACTGCGCTGTGCCATGACTGGTTCCTCTCTGGGGTGTGGTCTCCGGGCGGCGCTTCGCCCTGCCACTACTACGTGTGTGAAGTGGTACTGATCAGCCGTCGACGGTGACGCCCATGGAGCGCGCCGTACCCTCGATGATCTTCATCGCCGCGTCGATGTCGCGGGCGTTCAGATCCGGCATCTTGGTGGTGGCGATCTCGCGGACCTGGTCCTTGGTGATCTTGCCGACCTTGTCGCGCTGCGGGACGGCCGAGCCCTTCTGCAGGCCGGCGGCCTTCTTGATCATCTCCGGCGCCGGCGGCGTCTTGGTGATGAAGGTGAAGGAACGGTCCTCGTAGATCGTGATCTCGACCGGCACCACGTTGCCACGCATGGATTCCGTCTGGGCGTTGTACGCCTTGCAGAACTCCATGATGTTGACGCCGTGCGGGCCGAGCGCGGTACCGACCGGCGGTGCCGGCGTCGCGGCGCCGGCCTGGAGCTGCACCTTGACCAGGGCAGCGATCTTCTTACTCTTGGGAGGCATTCTGTCGGGTCCTTAGACTTTCTGGATCTGGTTGAAGCTGAGTTCCACCGGGGTCTCCCGGCCGAAGATCTCAACCAGGGCCTTGATCCGCTGGGCCTCGGCGTTGATCTCCGTGACTGTGGCGTGCAGGGTCGCGAACGGCCCGTCGACCACCATGACCGAGTCACCGACACCGAAGTCGGCAACCTCGACCTTCTTCTTCGCCGCGGTCTTGGCGGGTGCGGCGCCGGCTTCGGCTGCCGCCGCCTCGGCTGCCGCCACGACAGCCGGAGCGAGCATCTTCTCGACCTCTTCGAGGCTGAGCGGGACCGGCTTCTGGCTGTTCCCGACGAAGCCGGTCACCGACGGCGTGTGCCGCACGGTCGACCAGGACTCGTCGGTGAGGTCCATCCGGACCAGCACGTAACCGGGGAGGACGGTGCGCTTGACCATCCGGCGCTGACCGTTCTTGATCTCGGCGACCTCTTCGGTCGGCACGATGATCTCGAAGATGTAGTCCTCCATGTTCAGGGAGTTGATCCGGTTCTCGAGGTTGCCCTTGACCCGGTTCTCCATCCCTGAGTACGTGTGCACGACGTACCAGTCGCCGATCTGCGAACGCAGCCGGCTGCGCAGCTCCTCGAGCGGGTCACCCGGCTCTTCGGGCTCCGCTTCCTCGGCCTCTGCCTCGTCGTCCGCGTCGTCGTCGGACTCGTCGTCACCGGACTCGTCGCCGCTGGAGAAGACCACCTCGTCGGCCGCGGCAGGCGCCTCGGCGGTGGTCAGCGGCGCGGTCTCGGCGGTCTCGTCGGCCAGTTCCTCGGCGGCGTCCTCGACGTCGTCCTCGGTCACGACCTCGGCGGCCTCGGACTCGTCGGCCGCCGGGACCACCACTACCGGCTCGTCGTCGGACGTGTCGGCGTCCGCCCGCGGCGTCTCCGCCTCGTCGTCGGCGGAGTACTCGTCGTCGTCCACATCGTCCTCGTCCTCGCCGGCGGCGGCGGCGTCGTCGAGTCCCGCGAACGGGTCGTCGTCGTCATCGTCGTCGTCAGCGAACAGATCGTCATCGGTGGCGTTCTCGTCGAAGTCGAGCTCGAGGTCGGCGTCGGATACGTCGAACTCGTCCTCTTGGTCGAGGACCTCGTCGTCGCGCTCGGACACGTCGTACTCCGTCATCTGTGGATCGGGTCTTGTTCTGCTTCGGGTCGGGTCAGGAGCCCGGGACCTACGGTGGGGATCGTGGTGGGCGGCCTCAGCCGAAGATCTTGAACATCGCCCAGCCGAAGGCGAGGTCGAGGACCGAGACGATCGCGATGACGAACACCACGAAGGTCAGGACGACCACGAAGTAGGTGGAGAGCTGCTTGCGGGTCGGCCAGACGACCTTGCGGAGCTCGGCGACCACCTGGCGGTAGAAGCGCAGCAGGCCCCTGCCCTGCTTGCCTTCCGCAGGCTTGCCGGCGCCGGACGGTGCCGGGGTGCGCGTCTCCGTCACGACCTACCTCTTTCGCTAGCGGCGGCCTGACCGGCCCTGCGCCGGTCAGGATTTGCAGGGCACGAGGGACTTGAACCCCCAACCTTCGGTTTTGGAGACCGATGCTCTGCCAGTTGAGCTAGTGCCCTCTGCAATCCATCCGGACGCCGCGTCGGCCCTGATCTCGGGCATGCCGGATCAGGGCCACCAACGCCCGGACCTAGAGAAGTGTACGGGGTTCGAGCCACCTGGTCGAACTCAGCCTCTCGGCGTCAGTCCGGCCCGACCCTGCCCGCCACGACCCCTGGTTGGGCGCCGCACCGCGGTCAGAACCATACAGCCTCCAGTTCGTCCCAACGGACAGTCCCCCCGGCGCGTTCCCGGCCCACCCGGTGAAACCCGGGAGCACCGCCGTACGGCGTGGTGCCAGGATGGGTCGCATGGGTTCCAGGATCTCGGCGCGGATCGGCGCCATCAGTGAATCGGCGACGCTGGCGGTCGACGCCAAGGCAAAGGCGCTCAAGGCGGCCGGGCGCCCGGTGATCGGGTTCGGCGCGGGTGAGCCGGACTTCCCGACGCCGGACTACATCGTCGAGGCGGCCGTCGCGGCGGCTCGGGATCCGAAGAACCACCGGTACAGCCCGGCGGGCGGTCTGCCGGAGCTCAAGCAGGCGATCGCCGACAAGACGAAGCGGGACTCCGGCTACGAGATCGAGGCCTCCCAGGTCCTGGTCACGAACGGCGGCAAGCACGCGGTCTACAACGCGTTCGCGACGCTGCTCGACCCGGGCGACGAGGTGCTGCTGCCGGCGCCGTACTGGACGACGTACCCGGAGACGATCCGGCTGGCCGGCGGCGTACCGGTCGAGGTGCTCGCCGACGAGTCGCAGAACTACTGCGTCACCGTCGAACAACTGGAGGCGGCCCGGACCTCGAAGACCAAGGCTCTCCTGTTCTGTTCACCGTCGAACCCGACGGGCGCGGTCGACAGCCCGGAAGCGATCGAGGTGATCGGCCGGTGGGCGCTCGAGCACGACCTGTGGGTGATCACGGACGAGATCTACGAGCACCTGACGTACGGCGACGTACGGGCGACCTCGCTCCCGGTCGCCGTACCGGAACTGGCCGACAAGACGGTCGTACTGAACGGTGTCGCCAAGACGTACGCGATGACCGGCTGGCGTGTCGGCTGGATGATCGGGCCGAAGGACGTCGTCAAGGCCGCGACGAACCTGCAGTCGCACCAGACCTCGAACGTCTGCAACATCGCCCAGCGGGCCGCGCTCGCCGCGGTGTCCGGCGACCTGAGCGCGGTCGACGAGATGAAGGTCGCGTTCGACCGGCGCCGTCGGACCATGGTCCGGATGCTCAACGAGATCCCCGGTGTCGAGTGCCCGGAGCCGACCGGCGCGTTCTACGCGTACCCGTCGGTCAAGGGCGTGTTCGGCAGGGAGATCAACGGGCGTACGCCGACCACGTCCGCCGAGCTGGCCGATCTGATCCTCGACGAGGTCGAGGTGGCGGTCGTGCCGGGCGAGGCGTTCGGAGCGCCCGGGTACCTGCGGCTGTCGTACGCGCTCGGCGACGACGACCTGGCCGAGGGCCTCGGCCGGATCACCAAGTTGCTGAGCTGATTTCGCGGGGCGGGTAGGGGATCGGTAACCTTCGGTAATGACGCAGCGGGATCTGCGGGTGCTGCCGAAAACACACCTGCATCTGCACTTCTCCGGGTCGATGCGGCACCTGACGCTGGTCGAGCTGGCCGACAAGCACGGCGTACGGCTGCCGGACGCGCTGCGGACCGATTGGCCGCCGGAGCTGTCGGCGGCCGACGAGCGCGGCTGGTTCCGGTTCCAGCGGCTGTACGACATCGCGCGCTCGGTGCTGCGCACGGAGGACGACGTACGGCGTCTGGTCCGTGAGGCGGCCGAGGACGACCGGGCGGACGGCTCGCGCTGGCTGGAGATCCAGGTGGACCCGTCCGGGTACGCGAACCGCTTCCACGGGATCACCGAGTTCACCGACCTGGTGCTGGACGCCGCCCGCGACGCGTCGGCGTCGACGGGGATCGCCGTCCAGGTCATCATCGCCGCCAACCGGACCCGGCATCCGCTCGACGCCCGGACCCTGGCGCGGCTCGCATCGCAGTACGTCGGACGTGGCGTGGTCGGGTTCGGACTGTCGAACGACGAGCGGCGCGGTACGACGTCCGAGTTCGAACCGGCCTTCCGGATCGCCCGCCACGCCGGGCTGCTCGCAGCGCCGCACGGCGGTGAACTGTGCGGTCCGGCGACTGTGCGCACCTGTCTGGACGAGCTGGGCGCGGGCCGCATCGGCCACGGCGTCCGTTCCGTCGAGGACCCCGACCTCCTGAAGCGCGTCGTCGACGCGCAGATCGCGCTGGAGGTCTGCCCCGCGTCCAACGTCTCTCTCGGCGTCTACCGGCGCCCCGAGGACGTCCCTCTCCGCAAGCTCTACGAGGCAGGCGCCCGGATCGCCCTCGGCGCCGACGACCCCCTGCTCTTCGGCTCCCGTCTCGCCGAGCAGTACGAGACCGCCCGCACCGTCCACGGCTTCACCGACCCCGAGCTGGCCGACCTCGCCCGCAGCTCGGTCCTGGCCTCCACCGCCCCGCCCGAGACCCAGAAGGCCCTCCTCACCGAAATCGACGAATGGCTGGGAACCCCCGTCACAGTCCCGGCCTGACCTACCTGGCCCGCCACGGCCAAACCGAATGGAACGTGGCTGGCCGCCGGCAAGGCCGTCTCGACTCGCCCCTGACTCCACTCGGCCTCGAACAGGCCCACCGGAACGCCCTCCTGCTGGCCGGCGAGGACATCGACGCCGTGTTCGCCAGCCCGCTCGGGCGAGCGCGGCGTACGGCCTCGATCATCGCGTCGGAGCTCGGTCTGACCGTCCAGGTCGTCGACGACCTGGCCGAGATCGACCACGGGTCGTGGTCGGGGCTCGGGCCGGTCGAGATCGATGCGCGGTGGCCGGGGCAGCGGGAGGTGCGGGAGCGGGCGAAGGACACCTTTCGGTTTCCGGAGGGTGAGAGCTACGCGGACGGCGAGGTGCGCGCCGGACGGGTGCTGGAGGAGATCGGGCGGAGCGGCGTACGGCGGCCTTTGCTGGTGTCGCACGAGATGATCGGGCGGATGCTGCTGCGAGGGCTCGGCGTACCTGATGCGCTCGGTACGCGGCAGCCGTCCGATGTGGTCTACCGCGTGCGCGCGGGTGGTGTCGTGGAGCGGTTGGCGAGTTCCGGATAAGTGCTGGTTGCGTTCCGGTTCAGGTCATTGTCCGGGGGTCGGCGCGGGCCTAACTTTGCGTGCATGACGCCGACGAAGATCCTGTTGCCAGAGGAAGAGCTGCCGACCCGTTGGTACAACGTGCTGCACGACCTGCCGACACCTCCGCCGCCGGTGCTGCATCCGGGCACAGGGCAACCGATCGGGCCGGACGATCTGACGCCACTGTTCCCGATGGACCTGATCCTGCAAGAGGTCTCACAGGAGCAGTACGTCGACATTCCCGGTGACGTGCTCGACGTCTACCGGCTGTGGCGGCCGAGTCCGCTGTATCGCGCGCATCGGCTGGAGAAGGCGCTCGATACGCCGGCCCGGATCTACTACAAGTACGAGGGCGTCTCGCCGGCGGGATCACACAAGCCGAACACGGCGGTCCCCCAGGCGTACTACAACGCGAAGTCCGGCGTCCGGAAGCTCACCACCGAGACCGGCGCCGGCCAGTGGGGTACGGCGCTCGCGTTCGCCTGCGCGCAGTACGGACTGGAGTGCGAGGTCTGGCAGGTGCGGGCGTCATACGACCAGAAGCCGTACCGGCGGATGATGATGCAGGTGTTCGGGGCGACCGTGCACCCGAGCCCGTCCGACCTGACCGCGGCCGGGCGAAAGTTCCTCGCCGGCGACCCGGACTCCACCGGCTCGCTCGGGATCGCGATCAGCGAGGCGGTCGAGGCCGCCGTGCAGGATCCCGAGGTGCACTATGCGCTCGGGTCGGTGCTCAACCACGTGCTGCTGCACCAGACGATCATCGGCGAGGAGGCGCTGATGCAGCTCGCGATGGTCGGCGAGACCCCTGACCTGATCGTCGGCTGCACCGGCGGCGGGTCGAACTTCGGCGGCCTGGCGTTCCCGTTCCTGCGGGAGAGATGGGCCGGCCGGATGTCGCCGGTCGTGCGTGCGGTCGAGCCGGCTGCCTGCCCGTCACTCACCCAGGGCACGTACGCGTACGACTTCGGCGACACGATCGGGATGACGCCGTTGATGAAGATGCACACGCTGGGCCACGACTTCATCCCCGACCCGATCCACGCCGGCGGCCTGCGGTACCACGGGATGAGCCCGCTGATCAGCCACCTCTACGAGACCGGCGAGATCGAGGCCGTCGCGAAACCACAGTCCGAGTGCTTCGCCGCCGGGGTCCAGTTCGCGCGGACCGAAGGCATCGTCCCCGCGCCTGAGCCCACCCATGCTCTGGCGGCCGCCGTCGAGGAAGCCCAACGCTGCAAGGAATCCGGCGAGGAGAAGGTCATCCTCACCGCCCTCTGCGGCCACGGTCATCTCGACCTTGCCGCGTACGACGCCTACCTGTCCAACGCCATCGTCGACCGCAGCTGGGAGGACGCCGACATCCAGTCAGCAGTAGCCGAAGCCCTGACCCACCTGCCCGCGATCGGCTGACAGGTCAGCGGCCGCCGCGCTTCCACCAGGGCTTGGGCCGCTTCGCCACCGCGGTGAGCCAGTCCTCCGGGATGGCCCACCCGCGGGAGGCCAGCGCGTCGAAGTACTGCATCTTCAGGCTGTCCGGCAGCCAGTACGTGGCCTTGTGGCCGCCGGACGCCTCGAAGTACGTCGTCCGTTGGCGAGGGCTCCACACCGTTGCCTGGTTCGAGCTGTAGGCGAGACGCACGTAGTCCCAGCGCGCCTGCTCGTCGTCCATGTCGAAGGGGCGCTCGACCACGCGCCCCTTTCCCTGCGGCTCTTGCTCGAGCTCGTCGATCAGCTTCTGCACGACGAGGCGATCGTCGGTGAGCTCCGCCGGCAACTGCAGTCCGACCGGATCCAGCACCACCGCACCCAACCGCGGCCGCGCCACCTCCAGGAACACCTCGAGCAGCGCGAACCCTTCCTCCGCCCGTCCGAACCGCTCCAACTCGGCGTGCAACGTCGTCACGGCTTCCTCGGGCATCCCACAACTTTAGAGCGCCAACGGTGAGGGGCTGCCCCTATCTGCCCCGGGATGCCCCGGCGTCCTCACGCTCAGCAACCGTCTCTCCGCGCCGAAATCACCGCCGATGCGCCGCCGCGGACCGTCCGCGGCGGCCGGGAACCCCTTTTTCCACAGGGATTCGGGGCAGATCGGGGCAGCATGGGGCAGATCGTCCACAAGGCCCGATTTACCCGTCGCAGAGGGTGTGCAGCGCCTTACAGTTACCGCCATGTCAGGGCCGAACGAGTTTCTCCGCGAGGCGCGGGAGCGCACCCCATCCCGGCGCGCGCCGGGTGAACACATGTCCCGGAGCGAGCTGGCCGACACCATCTGCGCGTGGCTCTGGGACACGACCGAGATCAAGTACGAGCTCGACGGCCACTACATCGCCAAGCTGGAACGCGGCGCGGTCCGCTGGCCCGGCGCGGCGTACCGCTCCGGTCTGCGCCACGTGCTCGGTGTTGCCTCCGACAACGATCTCGGCTTCTTCCCACCCGCCGGCCTCGCCCTGACCGAGCCGGAGCTGACGCCGCCGGCGTCGATGGCCGGCCACGACGACGACCTGGTGAACGCGGGCGACGAGTCCATCGGACTGCTGTCGTTCGCCGAGGAGTCGAACGTCGGCGAGCTCACCGTCGAACAGTTGCACGCCGACATCGAGCGGATCGCGCAGTCCTACCTGCGGACGCCGATCCGGCCGTTGTTCGCGAAGAGCCGCGCGATCCGGGACCGCGCCTTTGGGCTGCTGGCCGGCAACCAGTCGCCGCGCCAGTCCCGTGACCTGTACGCGGCCGCCGGCTGGGCGATCACGCTGCTCGCCTGGATGTCGACCGATCTCGGCCGGCCGGACATCGCCGAAGGCCATACCCGGACGGCGTGGGCCTGCGCCGAGGCCGCGGACCACGACGTGCTGCGGGGCTGGATCCGCGCCACGCAGCACACCGCCGCGTTCTGGCAGGAGGACTTCGCCCGCGCGGCGGCGTGCGCCGAGGACGGCCTGCGGTACAACGCCGGCACGGCCAGACTCTTCCTCGCCAGCGCGGCCTCCGTCGACCTCGCCCGCGTCGGACGCACGGACAGGGCCCGCGACCTCCTCGACGTCGCCCGAACGCTCGCTGTCCGGCCGGCCGATTCCGAACCAGGCGGCGTCCTGCTCTGTACGCCGGAACGCGCCGAAGGACTGTGGGCGGACACGCACCTGGCGTTCGGCGACGTACAACGCACCGCGGATCACGCCGACCACAGCATCGCCCTGTTCGAGGCCGTCCCGTACGCGCTCCGGAACGCCGGCTCCGAACGGATGGCCCGCCTGCAACAGGCGAAGGCGCGACTGCTCCTCGGACATCTCGACGGTGCGATCGAGGCGGTCGACCCGGTGCTGGAGCTCCAGCCCGAGTACCGCGTCCGCCCGTTGATCCAGCGCCTCGCGGAGGTCGCCGCCCTGACAGCGCCGTACGCGCGAAGCCCGAAGGGCCGGATGCTGCGGGACCGGATCGCCGAGTTCACCCAGCAACCGGGACTCCCTGGCCGCCTGACGACCCCGAACCGACGACGCGTGATCGAGGAGCACACATGATCAGGGAAGTCCGCGATCACTGGTACTGGCGCCCCAACTGGCGTCCCGGGCGGTCGTTCTACACGTGGCACGTCGTCTTCCCGAACGACGCCGTGCTGACCGACGTGCACGCGGCGTACCAGCGGCTGGTCGGTTCGCTGCCCGGGATCACGCCGGTGCCGGTCCAATGGCTGCACCTCACGCTGCAGGGCATCGGGTTCGCCGACAAGGTCCCGCAGTCGGACCTCGACCCGATCATCGACGCGGCGCAACGCCGGCTCGAGTACTTCCGGCCGTTCGAGATCAAGCTCGGCCCCGCGGTCGTCGACGTCGAAAGCCTGCAGCTGCCGGTCTCCCCCGTCGACCGCCTGCGCCGTCTGCGCGCCCAGCTCCGCGCCGCGATCACCGACGTCTGGGGCAGCGACTCCGTGCCCGCCCTGCCCGAGCTCGACCCGCACATCTCACTCGGCTACTGGAACCAGCCCGCGCCCGCCGAGCCGCTCCACCAACGCGTCAACGCCCTGGCCGGCGGCATCGCCAGAACCGAGATCAGCCGCGTCAGCCTCATCAACCTGAACCGCGACCACAACCAGTACGAGTGGACCCCCTACGCCAGCCTCCGACTCGGAGCCCGACCGAGCGGAGCGAACTCGTGAACGCGGCCACCGATCTTGCAGCGGCATCGATCGTTCGTGCCCTCCTGGACTTCCGCACCTTGTGGACAACTCACGATCTCGTGACGACCAGCGGGGTCACCGCACCGTCCGTACGCCGAGTGATCGACCAGCTTCAGCAGGAACAACTGGTAGAACGCCACGCCCCGGGCGTCTTCGCCGTACCGAGCTGGCTCGCCCTGCTCCGTCGCTGGAACGAGGACTTCCAGTTCAGCCGCAATGTTCGGATGACGTACTGGCGAAGCAAGCACGACGTCCGGGCGCTCCTCGACCGCATACCGGGGACGGCGGTCCGGCATGCGCTCAGCGGCACCCTGGCCGCCCAGCACTGGGCGCCGGACACCCCGGTCGGGCCAACGGTGATCTACACACCGGATGCCCAGGCGGCCGCCCGGCTCTGGGAGCTGGTGCCGGCCAAGGGCAAGTCGATCATCCTGGCCGAGCCCACGACCGATCTCGCGTATACCCGTGCCCGAAAGCTCGACACCGGCCTTCGTCTGGCGGCACCCGCCCAGGTCGTGTCAGACCTCCTGACGGGCGCTGCCAAGTCTCCTGCAGCCGCTGATCCTCTGACGCACTGGATGTTGCACCACGAACTCGAGTGGCGTTACTGAGTCGACGAGTAGGCGCGGATGGAGACCACGTGGGCTCGTGGGGCGCCGTTGGTGCGTCTTGTCGTGAGACGGAGGTGGGTGGCTCGGGTCTGCACGTGGTGGTGCTGGGTGCGGTGGTGGTTGTCGGTGACCTGGGCGACTGTCTGCCACGGACCGTCGCCGTTGCGGACCTCCACGTCGTAGGCGGCTACGAGAGTGGGCAGGGACTCGAACGGCGTCCGGTGGTGGTGGAGATTGATGAGGTCCTCCTGGACGTCCGCGTCCAGGACGACGACGATCTCGGAGAGTTCGACCGACTCGGGCCAGGTGAGTTCGAGCCAGGGCTCGGAGTCCCAGGCCAGGTCTTCGGACGACCAGAGATTCGGGCCGCCGTACGGGCGGGCGTAGCCGCCGATGACCTTCTCTGGCGCGTACGCCGCGGTCTCGCCGAGGCGGATGCACAGGCCGCCGCGGGGCAGGACGTGTTTCCAGGCGCGGAACTGCTCCGTCCACTGCTCGTCGGGCGATGGGTCGCGCTGGACGAAGTGAACCGTTCCGGGGAGTCCCGTCGCAGCGGTGTGCACAGAGATGTGCGGTGTGCTTCGCAGTACGACGAACGCGTTGGAGGGAGCGGACGGGTGCCAGGCCAACGGGATGTGGACCCAGCGCTTCTCGCCGGCCGGTACGTCGACTGTGCAGGAGTCGATGAGCTTGGCCGGGAGGTAGTTCTGCGCCTTGACCGGGTCATGGAGCTCGACGGTCAGGGAGCCTCCGGTCGAGTCGACGAGCAGCTCGAATCCGTCGAGAGCCGGGTCGACCGGGATGACCATTCCGAGGTCGGTGGTCAGCGGCAGCGTTCCGGACGAGACCTCGAGCGCCGGCCGGGTCAGGGTGGAGGACGCGGTCACGGTCGCCGACAGTGCAACGTTTTCCGGATCGTCGTCGATGACGCCGAGGACCGACGAGTCGGCGCGGGTCAGCGCGTGCTTCAGCAGGCCGAACCGGTCGTGCGCCAGCTCGCGCGGCGTCAATCCGTTGCGCAGGGCAACAGCTGCGCCGACGCCGGCCGCTTCACCGAGCAGCGCACAGGTCGCCATCACCCGCGTCGTACCGAACGCGACATGGCTGGCACTGATGTTCCGTCCGGCCATCCACAGATTCCGGACGTTCCGTGAGTACAGGGAACGCAGCGGAATGTGGTAGTTGCCGTCAGGGTGCCAGTGCTTCGATCCGCGCTCGGCCGAGTACACGCCACCGGGCGGGTGCAGGTCGATCGACCAGCCGCCGAACGCGACGCGGTCGTCGAAGTCGGTCTGGTCGAGGACATCGTGCTGCGTCAGCACGTGGTCGCCGAGGAAACGCCGGTACTCACGTTTTCCGGGTACCGACCCGATCCACTCCAGGGTCAGGTTGTCCGCGTCGAACCGCCCGGAGTTCTTGATGTAGTCCCAGATCCCGTACACCACGGCCTGCAACTCGTCGCGGATCGCCTCGTTGTCGTCGACGACGTCCAGCTCACCGCCCCACTCGATCCACCAGAACGCGCACCCGTTCAGATCGGTCCGGATCACGCGGCGGTCCGGAATCGCGGTTTCCGTGACGTCCTTGGCGAAGGACGGCGGCACGAACCGCACCGGTTCCCCGGCGTCCTTGCTGTAGAAGAGGATCGTACTGCCGAGCGTGTTCGAGTCCGGTACGTCGGGCGCCCACGACTCGTCGTACTCCGAGCGCGGCTCCCGGCCGGTCCGGTACTCCGCACCCGCGAGGACGCCGACCAGACCGTCGCCCGAGCAGTCCACGAACACCGGGCTGACGAACCGGATCTCCTTCTCGGACCCCATCTGCCACCCGGTCACCGACCGGATCTCACCGTCCGCGGCCTCCACGGACCGGACGTCGGTGTTCAGGTACAGCGTGATCCGCGGCTCGGCGCGGACCGCCTCCAGCAGCACGAGGTCCCAGTAGTACGGGTTTCCGAGCGGATTCCGGAACTGGTTCTCGACGAACAGCTCACCCATGATGCCGGTCTCGCGGGCGAAGCTCTGGACGCCGTGCGCGGTCGCCCCGCACACCCACACCCTGACCTCACTGGACGAGTTGCCGCCGAGCACCGGCCGGTTCTGCACCAGCGCCACGGTGCTCCCCTGCCGCGCGGCGCCGATCGCCGCGCAGATCCCGGCGAGCCCGCCGCCGACGACGGTCAGATCGGACTGGACCTCGAGCTGCTGCATGCATGGACCTTTCAGGTATCTCGTTGAACGACGGGCTGCCCCGGCCCGTTCGGATGATGTGCGGTCAGGTGATCGGGCACCCGCTGTGCGACCAGGACGAACAACAGGCCGGCCGTCAGTACGTCGCTCGCGCGGCCGGCGAAGAACTCGGTCCAGTTCGCGCCGTTCGGCGTACCGGTGTCGAGAGTGACGTCGGCGAGCCGGCCGATCGGCGCGTCCGGCATCCCGGTGATCGCGACGGCGAGCGCGCCCTGCTCGCGGGCACGCTTGATGAAGTCGAGCGTGGTCTGATCAGTGCCGGAACGTGTGACCGTCAACGCGACATCACCCTCGCCGAGCAGGCCGGCGCCGATCTGCGAGGACTGCGGACCGTCGAAGAAGCCCACCGGAATGCCGATCCGCAGCAGCCGGATGTACAGCTCGCGGGCCGGGATCGCGTCGCCCCACTCGCCGTAGATGTGGGTCCGCCGGGCGCCGGCGATCGCGTCCGCGACCCGGGTGGCTGCGGTCAGATCGATCGCGGCCAGCGCGTTCCGCAACGCGTTCGCCTGCGTCGACGCGAGCACGTTCAGCACCTGTTCGGGCGGATCCGCCGGGCCGATCGCCATGCCGATGTCACTGGCCCAACCGGCCTCCAGCCCGCGGCCGACCTCCATCGCCAGCGCGGCCCGCAGCGCCGGATACCCGGCGTACCCGAGGTGGGTCGACAGCCGCGTGACCGTCGCGGCCGAGGTCTGCGCGGCCTCGGCCAGCTTGGTGATCGAACCGCGCGCGACCTCGTCCGGGTTCGCCAGGATGTGATCGGCGACCCGCTGCATCGCACCGTTCAGCTCGGGCAGGGCCCGCTTGACCAGCTGCAACGGACTAGGACTGCCGGCTCGTTCCATCGAGGAATCCATTCCGTGATCATCACGTATAGACGAACTGGGCACTCGCGACACCGTCGGCGTCACTCACGACCCGCACCCAGTGCGCACTGAACCCGGGCGGGAAAACGTGTGACCGGATCTGCCCCGGCTCGACCGTCAACGTCTCCACCGCGCCGAACCGGCCGTGCCCGTGGAAGTCGATCTCGACCGTGATCGTCAGCGGAACCTCGGAGAAGTTCTCCAGGTGCAGGCACTTTCCGTCGAAGCCCGTCATCAGGTACGGATCGGACGGAACGCCGGCGGAAACCGTTGTCTCCCACCACGGCCCGCCCCATCCGGACGGCTTCCCGAAGCTCCACAGGTCGTCGGTCTTCCCGAACCACAACCCGGACTGCGGCTCGGCCGTCGTCGGATTGAGGCCGTGACTCGGTGAAGCGTTGTCCGCACCCGCCACGAGCATCCCGCGCCACGAGCAGAAGTCGCCCAGGACCCACAGGTGCGTCGAGATCGGGCGGACACCCCAGATCCGGCCGCCGTACGCCCACGGCGACACCTCGTAGAACATTCCGTGGTGGTCCATCAGCAGCCGCTCGTGCTCGACCTCGCGGATCCGCGGCCACTCGGTCTGCCACTTGTGGTCGAAACAGTGCGACGCCTTCGGCAGCCGGTACCGCGTCCATTGCTGGTCGGCCTCGGTGAACACCTCGAGGATCGCCGACGCCCGGTCCCACCCGGTCGCGAAGATCGTCCCGCCGAACTCGTGCCGCCCGCCGATCGCGGTGAACGGATCGTCCCGCAGTACTTTCCACTCCTGGCCGTCGTACTCCGCGAGCCGGCCGCGCGACCGCTCGCCGGCCCACTCCGGCTCGGCGTACTCGTTCGAACACACCACCAGCCGCCCGAAGGACGTGTAGCAGTCCTTGTAGTGGACCTTCATCTCGCCGTCGGTCCCGAGCTCGTCGTTCAGGTCGAAGAGCTGCGTGCATTCGTACGTCGTGACGTCGAGCTCGAACAGCTCGCCTTCCATCGCGAGCACGTAGACGTGCGTGTCCGGTTTCGTCAGGTGCCGCGACGTACCGCAGACCCGGAGCGGCGCGAGCTCCGGGACCGTCACGATCTTGTGGTCCGCGGAAATCACGTGCGGTCCGAGGACCAGCTTCGAGGTCGGAAAATGCACGAAACGGTTGGTGTAGGTTCCGTCCACGCCGAGAGTTTCCGGAACGATTTCCATCGACAGGTCGGCGTCGACCCGGCGCAGGCTGACGCCTGCACCGGACCGCGCCTTGTGGGAGTTGTAGTTCTGGACGTAGAGCTTCCCGTTCCACGGCATCAGCGAACCGATGCCGAGCTCGCTGCGCGGCGGCCCGAAGTCGCCGATCTGCGCGAGATGCGGAAAGACACCTGAAACGTTCTGCATCATTTGATCCCTGTATGAGTCATGGCGGCGATGAAGCGGCGTTGCAGGACGACGAACACGATCAGCACCGGCACGATCGAGATCACCGAGGCGGCCATCGTCAGGCCGGGCGCGATCTGGCCCTGTTCGTCGACGAAGTTGGTCAGGCTGAGCGGCAGCGTGTACCGGTCCGGGTTGCTGATCAGCACCAGCGGCGTCTCGTAGTCGTTCCAGGACCAGACGAACGCGAGAATGCCGAGCGCGCTCATCACTGGTGTTGCCAACGGCAAGTAGATCCGGGTGAACACCCGCCACTCGTTCGCGCCGTCCATCCGGGCCGCCTCGGCGAACTCGGCCGGCTGGCTGACGAAGAACTGGCGCATCAGGAACGTTCCGAGCACGGTGAACATCCCCGGCAGGATCAGCGCCCAGAGCGTGTCGTACAGCCCGAGTTTCTGGAAGTAGATGAACCGCGGAACGAGCAGCAGCTGAGCCGGAATGATCGCCGTCGCCAGGTACAGCAGGAACAGCTTGTCGCGGCCCTTGAACGACATCCGCGCGAATGCGTAGCCGGCCATCGTCGCGGTGAGCAGCTCCCCCGCGACCCGCAGCAGGGCGACGAACACCGAGCGGCCGAACGCCGGCAGGACCGAGGTCGCCCCACTCAGAACGGTGCTGAAGTTGTCCCACTGGAACGGGTTCGGGATCCACTCCATCGGGATCTTGTAGGCGTCCACGTCCGGCTTCAGCGCGGTCGAGATCATCCACGCGAACGGCGCCAGGAAAGCGATGGCGAGGATCCACAGCGGGACGCCCCAGATCCACTTGCTGTACTTCTTAGTCATTGAGGGCCCTCCCTCGCTGCGCCCGCCAGGTGAGCAGGGTCAGGACGAGTACGCCGACGAAGGTCACCAGGCCGATCGCCGACGCGTAGCCGAACCGGTAGAACTGGAAGCCGGTCTGGTACATGTAGTACGAGATCGTGGTGGTCGCGTCGCCCGGACCGCCCGCGGTGATCAGCGCGATCAGGCCGAAGCCCTGCGACGCCCCGATGATCAGCGTGACCAGTAGGAAGATCGTTGTCGGCAGCAACGACGGCCAGGTGATCACGCGGAACTTCGACCAGGCGGAGGCGCCGTCGATGTCGGCCGCTTCGTACAGCTGCTGCGGCGCGTCCTGCAGCGCGGACAGGTAGATCAGCGAGCAGTACCCGACGCCGCCCCACACCGCCATCACGATCAGCGCCGGCAGCGCCCAGTGCGAGGACGCGAACCACCCCGGCTGGATCCCGAACGCGTCGAGGACCTGGTTCACCAGGCCGGCCTTCGGGTTCATCAACATCAACCAGGTCATGCCGATCGCGACCACGTTGACGATGTACGGCAGGAAGAAGATCGCCCGGAGTACGGCGCGGCCCGGGAGCGGGCGGTTGAGCGCGATCCCGAGGGCGAGTCCCAGTACGACGGTGAGCGGGACCGACACCACGACGTACACCAGCGTCAGGCCGATCGCGTGCCAGAACCCGGGGTCCCGGGCGATCGCGACGAAGTTGTCGATGCCGTTGAAGGTGATGCCGCCGAGGCCGGACACCAGGTTCCAGTCCGTGAAGGCGAGCACCACGACGCTGACCAGGGGGATCAGCGTGAACGCGATCACGCCGAGCAGGTTCGGGGCGATGAACAGGAACCCGATCCAGCCGGACGGGCGGATCCCGGAGCCCTGCTCGGTACGGGCCTTGGTGCCGGCCGCGACGACCGTGGCGGTGGCCATCAGGGCCTCCTCTCGTTACGGGCGATCGCGGCGTCGGCGAGCCGCCGTACCTCACGGATCGCGACCCCGGGGTCCTTCTCGCCGAGCCAGCACAGGTCGCGCTGCTGCTTCACCGCGAGGGAAATCTCCGGAAATCCGGTCAGCCGGGTGTCGGTCGCGAGCTTCGGCTCGGAGGTCAGGACGACGCGCCGGAACGACTCGAGATCGAAGTACTTCTCCGGCTCTTTTCCGAGCATTCCGGAAACGATCTGCTCGTCGGTGACGTTGCCGAGCGCCGGCACCTTGCCGCCCTTGAGCATCGGCGTCGCACCCTCGGTCAGCCAGAACTTCACGAACGCCCAGGCCGCCTCGAACTTCGGCGACTTCGGGTTGACCATGATGAAGTTGCTGAACGAGCCGCCGTTCCAGTTCTGGCCGTCGACGGTCGGCGACGGCGCGAACGCGACCTTGAAGTCGTGCGGGTACTTCTTCGCGTCGTACAGGTACCGCAGGTTGAACGGGGCGGTCGACCAGAGGTGGAACTCCTCGCCGAGGAACGAGTTCTGCTGGTACGCGTCGAGGTGCCGGGACAGCACCTCGGTCCACGGGAACGCCGTACCCTCGGCGATCATCTCGCGGCCGACGCGGAAACCCTGCTCGAAGTGCGGATCGCCGAAGTTCGAGCGGTTTCCGTCGTACCAGTAGTTCGGCCCGAGGGCGATCCGGGCGACGTCGGGCAGCGTGTACGTGCCGACGGTCCTGTCCGTCGTCAGCCTCTTCGCCGTCGCGCGGAACTCGTCGATCGTCCACGACTGCGGGAGCTCGACACCGGCCTGCCGCCGGAGCTTCTCGTTGAACAGTACGAAGAGCGGCTCCCGCGCGGTGGCGAGCGCCTTGACCTTGCCGTTGTCGATGTACGACCGCGGCTGCGCGGTGTCGAGGAACACCTGCAGGTCCGGGTCCGCCTTCACCCGATCGGTCAGGTCCGCCGCCAGTCCGGACCCGGCCCGCAACGCCATCGCACCCTGCGAGTAGGTGAAGTACACGTCGATGTCGACGCCACCCTGGAGGGCGGTGTCGAGCTTGAGGTTGCCGCGGTCGTCGTTCACGAACCGCGTGTAGTTCACCTTGTACTGCGGAAACTTCGCCTGGAACGCCTTCACCACATCAGCCGGCCCGGATGCCGCCGGCACCCCGCCCCACACCTGCAGAGCCCCCGACCGCCCACCGTCAGCACCGGAACACCCCGGCACCACAGCAGCCGCCAGCCCTGCCCCCACCCCGGCCAACACCTCCCGCCGAGAAAATCTTTTACGCCTCACAACCCACCTCCCACCAGATTGCGCAAAAGATTAGCGACTCCACCCCCTCCCGCCAACCCCCAACGCAAATCTTTTTCAAGGACCTGCGGCACCGAACGTCCGCCCGTACCGAAGAACGGGAAGTGGTTCCTCAAACCGGGCACCCGGGCATCGGCACACGCCTGCGCGGCCCGGCGCGCGCACGACCACTACCCGTTGTTCTGCACGCCGACCCGGCCAGCGAGCGCACTGGCTACCGTCGCTACCACCCATTGCGGATCTCCGATCACCTGCTGATAGGTGAACCGCAGGACCAGCCAACCGGCGGCGACGAGATCGTCGTAGCGGCGACAGTCGGCAGCGAACTTCGCCGGCGAACCGTGGAACTCGTACCCCTCGGCCTCGACGGCGAGCCGAGCGATGCGATGCCCCAGGTCCACCCGGACCCGGAACTCCCCGGTTTCCACCCACACCTGTGGTTCGAACCCGGCGATTCCGGCAACCACGAAGAGACTCCTCAGCATCGACTCGAGGAAGCTCTCCGCAAGCCTGGACGCCGCGAACGCGACGCGCAGGGCGTTCGGCCGGCCGAAACCGGACATCGCCAGGGCGCTCGCCACCAGTTCGTCCTGAGTGATGCGGGCGGACGCCAGCGCCGCGTCGGCGACCGCCAGGCTCTCGCCGAACGGGAGGATGCGTGCACAGTCCAGGACCGTTCGCAGCAGGGAGGTTCGGCGCGCGAGGCGGTCGGCCGTCGGCAGGCTCGCCCAGTGCAGGACGGCCGGCGGACCAGGCTTGGCGTTGCGGTTCGCCGGTAGCGTGATGTGCGGCTTGGCGGGCGCGGCCAGCAGTGGCAGCCGCCAGCCCGACGCAGCACTCGTATGCGAAAGCACGCCGTCGTGCGCGATGGCAGCCATCAGGTCGGGCGCGAGGCCCGGCAACCCGTAGATCCCGCGGGTCAGCCGCTCGACATCACCGCGCTCGACAGCCGCCGCTAGCGCTCGCCGGGAGGTCGCCCGTACCAACTCGGCGGACGTGGCCCAGCCGCCCTGCTTGGCGAGAACCTCCACGACAGACTCCATCGAAGAATCCTGCACGCTCGCGCAGATTCCCGACCGAAGTTGTCCACAGGTACCTACTTCAGCCGGAACAGGCGCTAGTACCCGTTGTCGGTACACACCCCGGCTTACAGGGTGCAGTTCACCAGCACAGGTTCGTTGACCAAGGTGATACTGAAGGATTGCTGGACCTGGGTGCGGACGTGAGTGGCCAGGGTCAGGAGTTCCTTGGCGGTGGCTTGGCCTCGGTTGGTGAGGGCCAGGGTGTGTTTGGTGGAGACGGCGGCGTTGCCGATGGTGAAGCCCTTGGAGACGCCTGCGTGTTCGATCAGCCAGGCGGCGCTGGTTTTGACGCGGCCGTCGGGTTGCGGCCACTGGGGAGCGCCGGCGGGGACCTCGGCGGGGGTGTCGAGGATGGGGTTGGTGAAGAAGGAGCCTGCGCTCCAGGTGTCGTGGTCGGCGGGGTCGAGGACCATGCCTTTGCTGCGGCGCAGGCCGAGGACGGCTTCCCGTACTTCGGCCATCGGCGCGCGCGAACCCGGCTCGACGTCGAGCACCCGGGCAAGTTCGGCGTACCCGACCGGCGCCGACAGATCGCCCAGCGTCAACTGGAAGGTGACCTCGAGTACGACGTACCGCGACGGGTCGGCCTTGAACCGCGAGTTCCGGTAACTGAACCCGCAGTCCCCCGCGAAGATCGTCTCGACCTTGCCGACGACGCGATCCCACACCCGCACGGACGCGACCGTCTCCGCGACCTCGTGACCGTACGCCCCGACGTTCTGCACGGGCGTCGACCCGGCGAGCCCGGGGATGCCGGACATCGACTCGAGCCCGCTCCACTCCTCCGCGATCGCGCGCTGTACGACGCCGTCCCAGTCCTCCCCGGCCGCGATGTGCACCATCGCCCCGGAGCACATGTCCGCGTCGACGCGAATCCCGGACGTCGCGATCTTCACCACGGTCCCGCGGAACCCGTCGTCCCCGATCACCACATTGCTTCCGCCCGAGAGCAGAAGCACCGGCTCCCCGGACGCGTCGGCGTCCCGGACCGCAGTGATCAGATCTTCCTCGGTACCGACCTCGACGAACTTGTCGGCCAACCCACCGATCCGCAGCGTGGTGTAGTCGGCCAGCGACACGTGCGTACTCACCGGACCCGCACGACCGCCCTGGCCCGCCCGAGCACCTTCTCCTCGCCGGCGAGCGCCGTGATGTCGATCTCGGCGAGCCCGTCGGTGACCTTGTCGACCTTGGCCGTGAACGTCACGCTCGCGCCCTTGTCGTCATCCGGTACGACGACCGGCTTGGTGAACCGTACGCCGTACTCCACCAGGTCGGCCGGATCGTCGAGCCAGTCCGTGACGACACGTACCGCGGACGCCATCGTGAGCATCCCGTGCGCGATCACACCGGGCAGGCCGAGCGCCGCGGCCATCCGGTCGTTCCAGTGGATCGGGTTGAAGTCCCCGCTGGCCCCGGCGTACCGGACCAGGTCCTCGCGCCGCAGCGTGACGGTCAGCGCCGGCAGCTCGGTGCCTACCTCAATCATGCGTCCGCCCGGTTGTGCGAGAGGGTCGACGTCGCCGTGGCGATCGGCTCGCCGTCGACGGTGGTCAGGGTGGTCTCGTACATGATCACCTCGACGGGACCGGCCTTGCGCACGGTGGTGATGGTGGCGGTCGCGGCGATGGCGTCGCCGGCCTTGATCGGACGGGTGTAGCTGAACTTCTGCGCGCCGTGCACAATCCGGTCCAGCCGCAGGCCGAGCTCCTCGTCGTTCAGCAGCTCCTCGAGCGCGCGGCTGCCGACCATGAACGCGAACGTCGGCGGCGCGATCGCGTCATCGCCTCGGTACGCCGGGTTACGGTCGCCGATCGCGTCGGCGAACTCCCGGATCTTCTCCCGGCCCACCTGGTAGGACTCGGCGGCCGTGTAACTCCGGCCGACCATCGTGGCGTCGATCGTCATGTCCGCTAACCCTACTGGCAGACTGTGGTCCGGGTTTCCGCCGCCTATGGATTCCGGACGGAGAAGGTTGAACGTGACGGCTGTGGCGGCGCTGGCGAAGTACGCGCCTCGGTACCGGCTGGAGATCGGCGAGCCGGAGGGCTCCGAGTGGCTGCGGGTGGACCGGATCCTCGAGCCCGGCAGCCCCGAACTCACCGAGCTGCTGAAGCGGGACGACGAGGCCAGTTGTCACCGTACGGCGCATGCGAACGCGCTCAGCATGATGTCGTTCTACGCCGGCCGTGCGCCCGCGGCCGCGCTCCTGCTCTGGGCGCTGGAGGGCCGCGTCCTCGACGTCCGCCCGCACAACCTGTGGGTCCGGCCGCACGACGGGCACGGCATCGCGGCGGTCGCCGTACGCTCCGCCGACTTCCTCCCCGGCGGGCTCGAGACGCTGTACGACGTGGTGCTGCGACAGCATCTGCTTCCACTCGCCGAGGAGCTGCACCGACGGACGCGGGCCGGGCTGCGGCAGGTGTACGGCGGTGTTGCGGCAGGCGTCGCGATGGGATTCTGCGCCGCAACGCGCGAGGCCGTCACGGTGGAGCCGGCGTACCTGCTCGAGCGGTGGCAGACGTTCACCGCGAAGGCGCCGGGCGGGCTCGCGCGCCTCGGCGAGGTGGAGCTAGCGGCCGGGAAGCTCGTCTACCTGCGGAACACGTGCTGTCTGTATTACACGAGCGAAGTCGGCAACGGCACGCTCTGCGGCTCCTGCTGCCTCACGCCTCGTGACGAGCGTCTCACCGCCTACGAGGGCGGCCGCCCGATTCTCACCGTCTGAGGGAACAGCAAAGGGCCGCTTCGGTAGTCCGAAGCGGCCCTTGCGAAAGACCTGAGGTCAGCGGGTCTCGCGGTGGTCCGTGTGGTCGTTGCACCGGTGGCAGTACTTCTTCAGCTCAAGACGATCCGGGTCGTTCCGCCGGTTCTTCTTGGTGATGTAGTTCCGCTCCTTGCAGACCGTGCACGCCAGGGTGATCTTCGGGCGAATGTCGGTTGACTTGGCCACTGCTGCCTCTTCTGTTCAGGAGTGCGCAACTGAGGTGATCGCACTCTCGAGATACTGCCTTGCCAGGTAGCGGGGGCGGGAGTCGAACCCGCGACACCACGATTATGAGCCGTGTGCTCTAACCACCTGAGCTACCCCGCCGGGTGAGTTCGTCATCCCACCCGGAGGTGGGATGCCGTTCTCAGAGCCCCTTTACGGAATCGAACCGTAGACCTTCTCCTTACCATGGAGACGCTCTGCCGACTGAGCTAAAGGGGCGGGCCGAGGAGAGAGATTACACGGTCCGCCGCCCCGATGTGAAATCGAGCCGGCCGCACCTTGCAGGCCCCTCAGTCCGTCCCGGAAATCATACCGGGTCCGGCGGAGTGCTCTTGACCATTTTCAGCCCAGTACGGCGTCGTCCTCGGAGAAGTCGGCCGAAGCGTCCGTCGGCGGATGCGCGAGATGCCACCGAACCGACGCGCGGAGCGTCTCGGCCGGATCCACCGGAGCCCAGCCGAGTACCGTGCGCGCCTTCCACGGGTCCATCAGCAGGTGCTGGTCGATCGCCCCCGTGAGCGACAGGTCCGACGGCAGCAGGTCGTCCCGCACCCGCACCAGCTCCGCGTCCTCGATCCCCGCCGCCGCCAGGATCTGTTCGGCGAACAGACGGTACGGCGCGGTCGACGGCTCCACCACGTTGAACGCACCGGGGTGGTCGGCACCCAGCGCCAAGGACACTGCGGCTGCGACGTCGCCGACGTACACCCGGCTGAAGAGGAACTGCCCGGAACCGACCGGGATTCGGCGCCGCCCGGCCCGGACTCGCCGCAGGACGAACTCGAAGCGCCGCTGATAGTCGTGCTCGCCGTACACCGCCCCGAGCCGCAGCACGGTCGCGCCCCGCGGGAGATACCGCTCCTCCACCTCCAGGTTCTCGTTGTTCGGCCCGTCGACGAAGCGCCGGTCGCGCAGCGGTGATTCCTCGGTCAGCGGCAGCGCGTCGGTCGTACGGTCCGAGTGCAGACCGTCGTACGCGCGGTAGACGTCGCCGCTGGAGATGGCGACGAGCTTCACGGACGGTCCGACCGCGCTGAGGGCCGCGTCGGCGGCCGCCGCGTTCATGCCCGAGATGTCGACGAGCGCGTCGGGATCGAACGGTTTCAGCGCGGCAGCCAGCGCCGTCCCGTCATGGCGGTCGACGTGCGCGTGCTCGACCGGCACCAGATCGTCGGGCTCATGGTCGCCGCGGTGCACCACAAGCAGCGTGTGCTCCTCGGCGGCCAGCCGCTCGACGACGGCCCGGCCGATGAACTGGGTTCCTCCTAGGATCGCGATTCGCATGAACACAGTCCTACCGGCCCGGACGCCTTGGGACGAGACTCGTCTGCGATCGGCAGACATCGGGTGTCGAGAACCTCCGGACGGCTCCGTCGTACTGGCAGAACCTAGGAAAGGAGCACGAATGTCCGAGACAGCAATGCCTCCGGTGGTGCCGGTCGACGAGTGGGCGCGGGCACGCGCCGAGCTACTGGTCGCGGAGAAGCGGGTCACGCGGGAGATGGACCGGATCGCGGCCCAGCGGCGACGGCTGCCGATGGTGCGGTTCGGCGAGTACACGTTCACGGCGGCCGATGGGCCGGTCACGCTGCTGGAGCTGTTCGGTGAGCACCGCCAGCTCGCGCTGTACCAGTTCATGGACGCCGGTCCGGACGCGTTCTGCGGCGGCTGCACGTACTTCACCAAGAACGTCGCCAACCTCGCCGGCCTGGCCGGAAACGACGTGGCCTGGGCGACCGTTTCCGACATGCCGATCGAGCAGATGGCCGGGTACTGGAAGGAGATGGGCTGGGAGCACATCCCGTTCGCGTCCTCGGCCGGTACGACGTTTTCCGCCGACTGCGGCGTCGGCGGCGGCTTCCTGCTGAGCATGTTCCTGCGCGATGGCGACAACGTTTTCCGTACCTACACGACCGGCCAGCGCGGCGTCGACCGACTGCTCTTCAGCACCAGCGTCTCCGACCTCGCCGCGTACGGCCGCCAGCAGGAATGGGAGGACTCCCCGGCAGGTTGGCCGCAGAAACCGACGTACGGCTAGTGATGTCCTAGGTCCAGACGCGGCTCGGGTACGACGCGCGCAGGGCCGGCATGACCTCCGTGACGAAGGTCTCGACGGACTCCCGGTTCTCCTCCTCCGGGAGTCCTGCGACCTCGAGTGAGATGCCGGAAAGCTCGTGCCCGAACGCTTCCTGGTAGCGGCCGAACTTGTCGATGACCTGTTCCGGCGACCCGACCAGCACCGATCCGCCGACGAGGAATTCCTCGAGCGTCCGGAACGGCAACTGGTTGTGCCGGGCGCCCGGCGAGTCCATGAACGCGTCGAAGATCGGCCGGTACCCCTCGACCGCCTCCTGCGACGTTTTCTTCACGTACAGCCCGTTGAACCCGGCGCCCACCACAGCCGCCGCCGGGTCCCGCCCGTACGCCTCCCAGCGCTCCCGGTAGTGCCGGATGAGCCCGGCGTACTTCTCCAGCGGATGGAATCCGTTCGCCGAGAACAACGGGTCACCCCAGCGCGCCGCCAGCTCGGTGGACTCCGTTGACGACGCCGACCCGTGCCACAGCGGGATGCCGTCCGGCCGGTACGGCCGCGGCTGCGTGGTCGCGTCCGTCAGCGCCGGGCGATAACGACCCGACCAGGAAACTCCGGTTTCCCGCAGCAGTCGCCGGAGCAGCTCGTACTTCTCCCGGTTCCGCTCCCACTGCCCGTCCAGCTCGTACCCGAACAGCGCGTTCTGGTCCGGGTCGTTGCCCTTCCCGATGATGATGTCCAGCCGTCCGCCCGACAGCTGGTCGAGCGTCGCGTAGTCCTCCGCCACCCGTACCGGATCCAGCAGCGACAGCACCGTCACCGTGGTCAGCAGCCGGATCCGCGACGTCACCGCCGCGATGTAGGACAGCACGACCGGCGGCGACGACGAGATGAACCGTTGCGCGTGCCGCTCCCCCACGCCGTACCCGTCGAAGCCCAGCTCCTCCGCCCACTGCGCCTGCTGGACGACGCGCCGGAACCGCTCGGACGGCGTGAGCTGCACGCCGCTGATCGGGTCCGGCGAGTTGTCGATCAGCGTGTACGTACAGAACTTCATCGCAGCTTCTTCTCGCCTGCGGTCACCGGCAGCCCGAGGCGGTTACCGGGCACGGGCGCCGGGCAGGTCCCGTACGCGGTGAACGCGAACGGCAGGTTGATGGTCCGGTTGAAGTCGATCCGCACCGACCCGTCCTGCTGCACCGGTCCGGTCGTCACGGTCCGCCAGGGCGCTGTCTCTTCACCGTTCGTCTTGTCGTGGAACGAGAGGTTGAGCCGGCTGTCACTCGCAGCGGTCGCGACCAGCTCGTACGCCGTACTACCCAACGCCACGTGGACTGTGCCGACCGCGGTGATGTGCTGACGCAGGTCGTCGCGCGCGGTCGACACCTCCACCCGCTGCACCTTCGCGTACGGACTGAAGTACCCGGTGACCGTCCAGGCGTCGTCGATCGGGTACGTCGGTACGCCCTGGAAGCCCCGCCGCGTCGCCGCGCCCGGGTCCCGTTGCCGGACGGCGTACCGGCCGCCGCGGAGCACGAGTTCCGCCAGCCGGTTTCCGTGCAGCAGCCAGCTGAGCGAGCCGGCTTCCGGAACGCTGGCGGAAACCGTTCCGTGTACTGGTTCTCCGCCCGCCGTCAGTTCCCCGGAGGCCGTGACGTGAGCCTGCTCGTCCGCCCACCACTTGCCGGCCAGCCCGTCGATCGAGGTCGGCGTGGCCGACAACCAGTTGAAGGCGACGACCGACAGCCAGCCGTAGTCGGTGTCCAGGTCGCGTTCCCGCGCCGCGTGCCAGGTCTGCCAGTCCTGCTCAAGATCGGAAACGACCGTCATGACGCTTTCCTTTGTTCGCGGTGGGCTACCTCGGAGCGGACCAGCGGGATCACGTACCGGCCGAAGTCGATCGCGTCGTCGTAGATGTCGTAGCCGCGGGCGGAGAAGATCCGGATCCCGAGGTCGTAGTAGTCGAGCAGCGCGGCAGCTACTGTTTCCGGCGTTCCGACCAGTGCGGTGGAGTTTCCGCCGCCACCGGTGAGACCGGTCGGCGCCGTCCAGAGCGCGCGGTCGTGCCGCTCACCGGCCGCGACTGCCTTCAGCAACCGCTGCGATCCAGCGTTTTCCGGCGCCTTCGACCGCAGCCGGGTGCTCGCCGGAACGCCGCCGGCCTGTACGTCCTTGATCCGGCCGAGAATGCGTTCCGCCTTCTCCCAGGCCAGTTCCTCGGTCGGCGCCAGAATCGGCCGGAACGCGATCTGGATCGTCGGCCGGTCCGTCCGGCCGACGCGCGCCGCGGCGGCGTCGATGGTCGCGAGCTGCTCCCGGGTCCCGGCCAGCGGCTCGCCCCAGAGCGCGAAGATGTCCGCCTCGGCCGCACCGACCTCGTACGCCGCCGCGGACGAGCCGCCGAACGAGATCCGTGGCCGCGGCTGCTGGACCGGCTTGATATCGGCGAGGAACTGCTCGAACCGGTAGTGCTTTCCGTCGAAGTCGAACCGGGTGTCCGAGGTCCATGCCTGCTTGAGGATCTGGATGAACTCGGCCGTCCGTCCGTACCGGTCGTCCTTCGCCAGGAAGTCACCCTCCGCGGCCTGGTCCGCGGTCGACCCGCCCGTGATCACGTGCACCTCGAACCGGCCGCCGCTCAGGTGGTCCAAAGTCGCAAACGTTTTCGCGGTCAGCGTCGGAGAGGCGACATTCGGCCGGTGGGCGACGACGAGGTTGATCCGCTCGGTGCGGCCGGCGACGTACGCCGCGACCTGGGCCGGGTCGGGAGAGCCCGAGTGGTAGGCGAACAGGATGCGGTCCCAGCCGTTGTCCTCGTGGGCGCGCGCGAGTTTGCTCGTGTATTCCAGGTCCAGCGGGCCGCCTGTTCGCGGCGTCACCTCGCTGGCCGGGTTGGTTCCGGCGATGCCGAGGAACTCAACTGGCATGGCGTTCTTCCTTCCGTACGGTGGGTGCGAGCAGCTTGAGCAGGTCCCTGGCGACGGCGTCGTTCTGCCGGAAGCCGGGACCGTTGAAATGCGGCCGGGAGAAACCGGACGAGCCGGCCGATCCGGAAACGGACGGCCCGAGCAGAAACAGCGTTTCTTGCGTGGACCCGTCGGAACGGATCGCGCGGCACCGCGAGTCCGCCTTGAGTTGACCGCCGCCGAGACTCGTTCCGTCGGCCGCGAACAGTTCGTCCGCCGCCAGCGCGCCCGAGTCCAGGAGGCCACGCAGCAACGGATCGGCGGTCGCAAGTACGTCGGGGCGCGGCAGCCGGGCCTCAACGAACGCCCGAGTCCGAATCTCCCCGGTCACAGCAGGGCTCGTGGCAACGAACTGATCGTTGTCGATACCAACCTCAAGATCCGGACCGGCGAACCGGACAATGCCGGCCCGGTGCAGCGCGAGCAGTTCCTCCAGCCGCCGCGGCGGCGGTCCGCTCGCCACGAACGAGAAGAACCCGTGCCATTCGGTCTCCACCCGTCGCACGCGGTCCTCGTCCGACAACTGGCCGTCGGTGATCGCCCGCGACAACACGCTGTAGATGCTCAGCAGCGCGTTGAACACCGCCAGATCCGCCGAGTACGCCGGATCCGCGCGCCGGAGCAGATCGTTCTCGATCAGCTCGGTGAGAAACCGCTCGAGCCCTTCCCGATCCTCGAAGAACCGCCCGGCCAACGGCCGATCCACCTCGTGCCGGACGAACCGGTCGGCAGCATCCGGCACAGCAGCGCCAACGGCAACCTCGAACTCCGCATCGGATCCAGGCGACCAGGCGTCGAGCGCCTCGGCGAACCGATCCCACGACCACCGGGTTCGTTCGGGATGGGCTGCGAAGAGCCGCTGATAGTGGGCGTAAGCCAGCTCTTTCTCGATCAACGGCGCCACGTCACGATCGAAGTCGAGAACGCCTTCGCCCAACGCCTCCTTCGTCAGGTAGCGCGTCGGGACCGGCTTCGTCCCCGGGACGGTGTAGCCGAGCTTCGAGTGGTACGGAACGCCGCGGCGGGAACCGACGTACAGGATCGGCTCGTCGCCGGAGGGGTGGTAGCTGAGCAGGCCGTCGCACTCGTCGTACCAGCCGCCGCGGCCCTCGGTGAGCAGCACCATCAGGTCGACGAACGCCTGCCCGAATCCGCGGACGATCACCGGCGCCTGCGGCCACAATCCGTCCAAGTCGACATCGGCGGTGTACCCCGGCGGGATGTAGGTCAGCCCGGCGTCCGCAGCCTGCGCCGCCCACGCCGATTCCGATGCCGTGGGCAACCGATCCAGGTAGCCGAGCGCGAGAACCACCGCGTCGGCCGCGATCTCCCGCCCCGACCCGAGGATCACCCGCTGGTCCGCAGTGAGCTCGACAGCTCGCTCCGGATGGGTGATGACGGTCGCGGGGAGATCGCGGACGACGCGCTCCCACACCCACGCCAGGTACTCCGCCTGCACCAGACGCGGTGGGAAGTCCATCGGGCCGGGAGGTTCGAGCCCGGCTTTCTCGAGGATCACCGCACCCTCCCCGGCGACCCAAGTGGCGAGGTCCGGGCCCGGCACGACCGGTCCCTCGCACTCGACCGACTCGTCGGTGAAGATCGTGACGTCGGACGTCATCGAGTTCATCCACAGCAGCCGCGACTGCTCGCGCCGCCAGATCCGCCCGCCACCGGCCGGAAACGGATCCACCACGTGGATCTCGACCCGGCGACCACCGATCAATTCGTCGGCACTGGCCGCGAACCGTTCCAGCAGCCCGGCGGTCCGCGGCCCACCCCCCACGAACACCACCGTCGCCACCGGCTCCTTCCACGGATGCAGATCGGCGACGGTCATGGCTGGAGTCCGAGGTGGTCGCGGAGGGTTGTGCCGGCGTATTCCGAGCGGAAAACGCCGCGTTCGCGGAGCAGTGGGACGACTCGGTCGACGAAGTCGTCGAGGCCGGACGGGGTGAGGTGCGGAACGAGTACGAAACCGTCTGCAGCGTTTTCCTGAACGTGCCGGTTGACGGCTTCCGCGACCGTGGTGGGTGACCCGACGAACGTCTGCCGGTTCTGCTGGTTGATGACGGTCTGCCGCAGCGACCAGCCGTTCGCCTCCGCCTGCGCCCGCCATTCGGAAACGATCGGAAACGGATCGTTGTACCCGACCCGCCCCTGCGTCACCGACGAGCCGACGACCGGGTCCTCGGCCGGCAGCGGACCGTCCGGGTCGTACGCCGAGAGGTCGCGTCCCCACAGCAGTTCGGCCAGCACCAACGCGGTCGGACCGGACACCTGCTGCTCCCGGATGTACGCCGCTTTCTCGATCGCGTCGGCGTCCGTGTCCGCGACGACGACCGTCACCGCGGGCATGATCTTCAGCGAATCATCGGTCCGCCCGTACTTCGCCAGCCGCGCCTTCACGTCCTTGTAGAAGGTCTGCCCGCCCTCGAACGTCCCGTGCCGGCTGAAGATCACGTCCGCGCTCGACGCCGCGAACTCGCGCCCCTCGTCGCTGTCGCCGGCCTGGATGATCACCGGCCGGCCTTGCGGCGACGGCGGCAGACCGAACCGCCCGCGGAGGGTGAAGTGCGCGCCCTCGTCCGCGAAGGCCCCAGCGCCTTCGCGGGCGAACGCACCCGCCGCCTGGTCCAGGACGAGTTCGTCACCGTTCCAGGAGTCCCAGAGTTTCCGCACGATCCGCAGCGATTCCTGCGCCCGGACGTACCGGTCGCCCTTGTCGAGGTACCCGCCGCGGCGGAAGTTCTCGCCGGTGAACGCGTCCCAGGACGTCACGACGTTCCAGGCCGCGCGGCCGTTGGAGACGTGGTCGAGGGTGGAGAGTCGCTTCGCCAGTTCGTACGGCTCGTTGAAGGTCGAGTTGACGGTCGCGGCCAGACCGAGGTGCGTCGTGACCGCGGCCAGCGCGCTGAGCACGGTCAGCGACTCGGGCCGGCCGACGACGTCCAGGTCGTGGATCTGTCCCTTCACTTCCCGCAGCCGCAGCCCCTCGGCCAGGAAGAAGAAGTCGAACGTCCCGCGTTCCGCGGTTTCCGCGAGTTTCCGGAACGATCCGAAATCGATCTGCGACCCGGCCGCGGGGTCCGACCAGACGGTCGTGTTGTTGACTCCCGGAAAGTGCGCGGCAAGATGGATCTGCTTGGTCATCGCACACTCCTCGCGTACCTGTTCACCGGTCGCCGCAACCCGAGCCGCCCGCGCAAACTCCCGCCCCGCTCCCCGGACCCGACCAAGCCGCGTTCCCGCAGCACCGGCAGCAACTGCTCCGCGATCACCGGGACGTCGAGCTCGAGCGATGCCGGCCGAAGCTGTACGCCGTCGACGCCCGCCGCAGCCCATCCCTCGATCAGGTCGAGGAGCCGCTCGACACCATCGACGTGCGGCCGCACCTCGGCGGACACGAGAACCAGCGGCCCGACCGCCTGGTCCAACGTCAACGTCACACTCCGACCGTCGAGCGTCACACTGCGACCAGCGTTTTCCCGCAGCTCCAGCACCTGTTTCGACAGGTCGCCGGAATTCGGCAGAAACACCAGTTCCGCATCACCCGCCGCCTCCAGTGCCTCCGGGGTGGTGACCCGGATCGCGGTGATCGGATGCCCCTGCGGCGGCCGCGGGACGATCGACGGACCTTTGACACTGAAAGTCGGCGTCTCGAGGTCGACGTAGTGCAGCTTCTCCCGGTCGACGAACCGCCCGGTGGCAACGTCGCGGATGATCGCGTCGTCCTCCCACGAGTCCCACAGGCGACGCCCGGCGTCGACGACGTACCGCGCCTCGCGCCACGTCTCGGCGGCCGGCGCCGGCTCGCGCCGTCCGATCACCGCAGCCGCCTCGGCCGATGTCGACACGTCCGCGATCCACCCGGCGCGGCCACCCGAGATGTGGTCGAGCGTCGCAACCGATGCCTGCACGTGGAACGGCTCCGTGTGCGTGACGGTGATCGTCGGCAGCAACCCGATGCGTTGCGTCACCGGCGCGACCCGCGCGGCCAGCCCGAGGGCATCCAGCCGGACGCTCACCCGATCGGGTACGTCGTCCGGCGCCTCGAGCGCATCCGCGAACGTCACGAGGTCGACACCCGCCGCCTCCGCCCGCTGCGCCGCGCGTACGGCGAGCTCACCGGTCAGAATCGCCCGCGGATCAACCTCCGGACCACGCCACGCCCCGGGATCCCCGCCCGCCCCGTCGATCTCGATCGCCGTGATCAACCCGCGGCTCATGACGCCACCTTCAACGCCACCGGGAGGTCCTTCCTGAACGGCAGCGGACCGATCGATTCGGGATCCACCTCGGTGTCGAACTGCGGCTCGAACCCGACCGACAGATACAACCCGGCCGCCTCCGGCTGCCGCGGACCCGTCGTCAGATACAGCCGCCGATACCCGAGATCGACCGCCGCCGCTTCCAGTTCGGCAAGCACGCGACGCCCCAACCCCTGTCGGCGATGCAGATGCGACGTCCACATCCGCTTCACCTCGGCGGTCTCGTCGTCGTACCGACGGATCGCGCCGCCGGCAACCGTCTGGCCGCCGTGCCGCAGCAGCACGAACGCGCCGCCGCGCTCGGCGTGAAAGTCAGACGGCGGTACTTCGGTCAGCTGCGTGTTCTCGTTCGTCCGCCCGTACCGCGTGCTGTACTCGACGACCAGATCCGCCAGCAACGGCGCCGCCTCGGGATCCTCCGGACGCGCCCGCACCGCCTCCACCGCGGCGAGCTGCACCGGCGCGCTCTCCACCGGCTGCTCGCCTTCGACGGTCGCGAGGAACGCCTCCGTCACCTGATACAGCGGGACCGATGCCACCGGATCGAGCAGCAGCCCGCCGCCGTCATACAGCTGAACCTGCGACGACAGGACGAACCATCCCTGCCCGATCGCGCCGGCGCCGAGGCTGGTGAGCACCGGGCGGAGCGCGTAGTCGATCACCAGCACATGCGCCGGCGTACCACCCGTTGCCAACGGCAACACTGTCTTGCCCTTCAACGCGTACTGCGGCAGCAGGTCCAGGAACACCTTCAGCAACCCGGAGTACGCCGCCTTGTAGACCGGCGTCGTGACCACGACCGCATCCGCGTTCTCGAGCACCGAGGCCGCGGCGGAAATCGCTGGATCGTCGGCTTGACCGCGTAGCAACGGTTCGGCCGGAAGATCGCGCAACACGATCGGCGTGACGGTGTGGCCGTGGCTGATCAGGCGCTTGGTGACATAGTCGAGAACCGCATCGGTCCGCGACGGAACCGAGGGGCTGCTGGAGATCGTTGCAATGGTCGCCATTGAGTTCTCCTATTTCTTCGGCAGACCGGGCGGATTGATCAAGGACTTCGGGACGGCCTCGTCCTGCAGGCCCCACTTGGCCAGCACCTTCGCGTAGCTGCCGTCGGCGATCGCCGCGTTCAGCGCGTCCGCGAGCGGCTTGACGAGGCCGTTGCCCTTCTTGGTCGTGATCCCGACCAGGCCCTGCACGGGATAGCTGGACGAAACGGTGCCGACGATCTCGGTCTTGTGCTGGGTCGCGACGTGGTACGACGCGTTCGGGTTCGGGCCGAGGTACACGTCGATCCGGCCGGACTGCAGCGCGAGGTAGGTGTCCGCCGCCTGCTGGTAGTACTTGAGGTTCGCGGGTTTCCGCCCGGCCGCGACGTTCTGCTTGTTCCAGTCGACCAGGATCGCTTCCTGCAGCGTTCCGGAACCGACCGCGACGTTCTTTCCGGAGATGTCCGCCGGGCCGCTGATCTTCAGCCCCGACCCCAGCTTCGCCTCGAAGGCGTGCAGCCCGAGCCGGTACGTCGCGAAGTCGTACTTCTCCTTGCGCAGCTCGGAAACTCCGATGTTGGAGATTCCGACCTGGTATTTCCCGGAGTCCAGCCCGAGGAACAGGTTCTCCCAGCTGGTCGTGTCGATCTCCGCGGTCAGCCCGAGGACGCTCGCGACCAGGTAGGCGACGTCGATCTCGACGCCGATCGGCGTCTTGTTGTCGTCCGCCGTGAACCCGAGCGGCGGCAGACCACCACCGGCCGAGCCGTTCCCGATCACCAGCTTCCCGGACTCGCGCACCGAGGCCGGCAGTTCGGCCGCGATGCTGTCCACCTTCGCCGACGTGATGTGCTTCTGGTCGGCCGAGGTGTCGAACGCCACCGCCGACGTGTCCCCGCTGTTGGCTGCGGGTTCGGTTTGTGGATCCGCACAAGCAGCCGCAGCCAGCAGAACCACCCCGAGCACCAAGCTCCAACGTTTTCTCATCAGTTGTCCTCAGCTCGTCAGGGGTAGGCCGGGCGGGTTGATCTCGGACTTGCCGACCGCCTCGGTCGACACGTTCCAGCGCTCGAGGACCTTGGCGTAGCTGCCGTCCGCGATCACGCCGTCGATCGCCGCCTGATAGGCCTGCACCAGGCCGCTGTCCTTCTTCGTGGTGGCTGCGATCAGGCCCTGCAACGTCAGTCCGGCGCCGGAGAACTTGCCGATCGTCTCGGTGTCGCCGGAGGTCTTCACGTGGTACGCGATCGACGGGTTCGGACCGAAGTACCCGTCGATGCGGCCGGAGCTCAGCGCCAGGTACGTGTCGGTGTTCTTCTGGAAGTACTTGATGGTTGCCGCCGGCAACCCGGCCTTGACGTTCGCCTCGTTCCAGTCGACGAGGATCTTCTCCTGGTTCGTCCCCGACCCGACCGCAATCGTTTTCCCGGCGATGTCCTTGCCGCTGGTGACCCGCCAGGTCCCGCCCTTCTTCGCCTCGAAGGCGATGTCGTCCTTGCGGTACGTCGCGAAGTCGTACTTCTGCTTGCGCTTCTCCGTGACGGTGATGTTCGAGAAGCCCACGTCGTACTTGGCCGAGTCGAGGCCGACGAACAGGTTCTCCCAGCTGGTGACCTGGACCTCGGGCTTCAGCCCGAGCGCCTCCGCGACCAGGTACGCGATGTCCACCTCCAGCCCGATCGGCGTCTTGTTGTCGTCGGCGTAGAAGCCGAGCGGCACGCTGCCGCTGCCGAAACCGGCGCCGACGACCAACGTGCCGCGGTCCCGGATCTTCGCCGGCAGCAACGCGGCAGCGGCATCGTTGCGAGCGGTGGTGACCCGGTTCTGCTCGGCAGAGGTGTTGACCCCGGTGTCCGAGGCAGCGGTGGCCTGCGCACCACAACCGGCCAGCGTGAGCAGGGCAAGGGAGAGGACAAGAAGTCGTTTCATCACAGCACCTTCGAGATGAACGCACGCGTGCGTTCGTGGACGGGGTTGTCGAGCACTTCGCGCGGTGGGCCGGACTCGACGATCCGGCCGTCGTCGATGAAGACCACCGTGTCGGCGATCTCCCGGGCGAAGCCGATCTCGTGGGTGACGACGACCATCGTGGAGCCGTCGCGGGCGAGTTCCTTGATCACGTCGAGGACCTCGCCGACGAGCTCGGGGTCCAGCGCGCTGGTCGGCTCGTCGAACAGCAGGACCTTCGGTTTCAGCGCCAGCGCGCGGGCGATCGCGACGCGTTGCTGCTGACCGCCGGACAGCTGCCGCGGGTAGGCGTCCGCCTTCTCGCCGACGCCGACGCGCTCCAGCAGCTCCCGCGCGAACGGCTCGACCTCGCTGCGCTTGCGGCGCTGCGCCGACACCGGCGCCTCGACGACGTTCTCCAGCGCGGTGAGATGCCCGAACAGGTTGAAGTTCTGGAACACGAACCCGACCTGCGACCGCTGCCGGAGGATGTCGCGTTCCCGCAGCTCGTGCAGCTTGTCGCCGCGGCGCTTGTACCCGATCAGCTCGCCGTCGATCCGGATCAGCCCGCGATCCACCTTCTCCAGATGGTTGATCGACCGCAGCAGCGTCGACTTCCCCGATCCCGACGGGCCGAGGATCACGGTGACCGCGCCGGCCTGGACCTCGAGGTCGATCCCCTTCAGTACTTCGAGATCGCCGAAGCTCTTGTGCACACCCTTCACGTCGATCATCGCGTCGTACCTCGCGCGAAGCGGCGTTCCACGTAGTACTGCACGATCGACAGCAGCGTGGTCAGGACGATGTACCAGACCGTGGCGACCATCAGCAGCGGTACGACGCGGCTGTTCCGGCCGTAGATCACCTGCACCTGGTAGAAGAGCTCCGGGATCGCCATCACCGAGACGATCGAGGTGCCCTTGAAGAGGCTGATCACCTCGTTCGCGCCGTTCGGCAGGATCGAGCGCATCGCCTGCGGCAGCACGATCCGGAAGAACTGCCGCCGTTTCGGTATCCCCAGTGCGGCGGCGGCCTCGGTCTGGCCGGCGTCGACGGAAATGATTCCACCGCGGATGATTTCCGCGGCGTACGCCGCCTGATGCAGCGCCAGCCCCAGTACGGCGGCTCCGAGCGGACCGAACAGGTTGTTCGTACTGAAGTGCACGAACTCCGGGCCGAACGGGATGCCCAGGCTGAGTTCCTGGTACAGGTACGCGATGTTGAACCAGAACAGCAGCTGCACGATCAACGGGATCGAGCGGAACGCCCAGATGTAGCCCCAGGCAACTACTTGCAGGAACGGGCTGCCGGACAATCGCATCGACGCGAGGACGGCGCCGAGCACGAACCCGAGCACCGTGCCGTACACCGTCAGCTGCACGGTCACCCAGAGCGCCGAGAACACGGTCCGGGTGGCGAAGAACTGGAAGAACGTCGGCCAGTCCCAGCCCGGATTGGTAGCGAGCCCGTGCACGAACATCGCGAGCAGGACGAGAACGACCCCGACGCCGACCCAGCGCCACGGATGCCGCCGGGCGACGACGGTCAGATCGGCTTCGAGTGGTACTGCGGTCGGCGGCGGCCCGGTCGTACCGGACGCAGACGTGACTGAAGTGGTGGACACGATGACACTCCCTGGCGGTGGGCAGGCTTCGCGGGCCCTGCGACGGCGGAGGGCAGCAGCGGGCAGCAGGCGTCCGGAAGCGGACGCCCTCAAGAGGACGTGAGGAGACTCAGGTCAGCGCAGACAGAGGGCGCTGGAGACCCGAAGAAGATCGATGTGGAGGCGGTAGTACGGCGGCTTGCGCGTCATTCCCGTCCCCTCTCGTCGGTCGTGTCATTTCAGTATGGGACGCGGTTGAAAGATTAGTAAGTCGGTCGACAAAGCTCTCAATATATGGACGCCTTATACCGGCCCACAGGGGCTGCTCAGCGCCAATCGCGGGGTGATCCGCGTCACGGCAGCGGCGACTTTCTTGCCCAGCCGGTTCACGCCTGAGCATGCACCGGACGGCAGGAAGCCCTCACCGAGCGTGTTCGATTTCGTTGATCTTTTCGCAATCCGTGTTTGAGAGGACCGTGACCTCCTCGTTATGGTCATTCAGTCGCCGTACCCCCTCAACGGCGGATACCCCTCCCTGGAAGGCCTCTCGTGCCCACTCACCAAGACGCGCCGCAATCAGACCGGCAGGCGTCCAGCCGCCCGGCTGCTTCGCGCCGGGTGGCAAAGCACCGCTCCTCCCGCCGCAACGCAACCCGCCGTACCCAGCTGATCGGCCTGACCGCCGCATTGGCCGCCGCGGCCGGCACCACGACCGTCGGACTCAGCTCGTCCGCGACCGGTCCGGCCAACGCATCCGGAAGCACCGGCCTGAACCCCTCGCAGGCCGAGGCTCTGACCGCCGCCCGGATCGACCGGCGCGACCTCGGGTCCCGGGACGCGTCCCGGATCGACCTGTCGCTCGCCGCGACCCGGAAGGCAGCGGCTGAGACCGCCGCGAAACAGCGGGCCGCGCGACTGGCCGCGAACGCGACCCTGACACAGCGCCGGTCGCTTGCGCTCGCTGCTGCGAAGGCGGCCGCAGCGAAGAAGGCTGCGGCGAACGCCAAGGCCCTCGCCGAAGCGAAGAAGGACGCCCTCGCCAAGGCCGCGGCGATCAAGGCGGCTGCGGCCCCGGAGATCGTGCTGCCGACCACCGGCTACCACCTGACCGCCCGCTTCAACCAGGCCGGCGGCCGCTGGGCGCACAACCACACCGGTCTCGACTTCGCGGCCCCGATGGGTACGCCGGTCCGCTCGGTGATGGCCGGTGAGGTTATCCAGGCCGACTTCGAAGGCGCCTACGGCCGCCAGGTGAAGGTACGGCACGCCGACGGCACCGTCACGTCGTACAGCCACATGTCCGAGTTCGACGTCTCCGTCGGCGACTCGGTCGAGGCCGGCACGATGGTCGGCCGCATCGGCATGACCGGCAACACCACCGGCCCCCACGTCCACTTCGAGGTCCTCCCCGGCGGCGGCTCCCCCATCGACCCCGAGCCCTGGCTCCGCGACCACGGCCTCAACCCGTAAGACCTCCTACAAGGTCTTGGCCATGTCGAGGGCGGCTATGTGGTTGCCCTCGATGAGGAACTCGTTGGGGTGGGTGCCTTCCAGGACGTAGCCGTGGCGTTCGTAGAGGCGCTGGGCGGCTGTGTTGGTGCTGTGGACGTGCAGGCTGATCTTGCGCGCGCCGCGGAGGCGGCCCTCGGCGGTGGCGGCGTCCATGAGGGCGGAAGCGACGCCCAGGCGGCGTGCCTCGTGGGCGACCGCGAGGCCGTTGATCGACAGTACGCCGGAGCCCTCGGGGAACGGATACTTGTCCTGCAGGCGCAAGTACCCGACCACGGCGCCCTCGTGCTCGGCGACGAGATGCGCCTCCGGCCCGCTCCGGCTGAAGAACGTGTCCTGCAGGGTTTCCAGGTACGACGGGAATCCCGACGACGCGTCCCACGCGCTCCGCTCGATCGCGAGCAGCGCCGCGTCGTCCTCCTCGACGGCACGTCGTACCGTCACCTGCTGGTCGCCTGATCGGCGGTCGTCACTCACCGCCCCATCCTCGCCCGCCGTGCGGGCCAACTGTCTGCGGGGTCAGGTTCCGGCGCCGGTATCGAAAACATATCGGAAATCGCAGACGCTGCCGCAACATCGCCCCAGCTGAACTGTCGGCATGCTGACACATCACCTGAGGCGCGATCGTCGGCCCGCCGTACCCGGCCGCCTGGCGATCGTTGCCGCCGTCATCAGTCTCGCGCTGACCTCGTGTACAGCGGTTTCCGCGCAGGACGACTCGGCCCAGGGCAGAACGCCCGGCGCGGCGGACGGCGTACTGCCCGACCACACCTCGGCGCACAACACCAGCCTGCCCGGTGTCACGAAGCTCGATCCCGCCCTCCGCGAGGCCGTCCAGAAGGCCGAGACCGCGATGAAGGCCGACGGGATCAAGCTGCAGGTCACGACGGGCTGGCGCAGCAAGAAGTACCAGGAAGAGCTGATGGAGAAGGCGATCCGCAAGTACGGCAGCAAGAAGAAGGCCAAGGAGTACGTCGCCGACCCGGACGAATCGCACCACGTCACCGGCCACGCCGTCGACATCGGCCCCACCGACGCCGACTACTGGCTGATCCGCCACGGCAACCGCTACGGCCTGTGCCAAACCCTCTCCAACGAGATCTGGCACTTCGAACTGGTCACCACCCCTGGCGGAACCTGCCCGCCCATGACCGACCCGCGAGGTTAGCGGGGTTCTTCGGGAGGATCGGGGAGTTTGGCGAGGGGGCGTTGGGACCAGGCGACGTCGTGCCAGGCATCGAGTTTCCAGCCGATGTTCCGGTAGGTGCCGATCGGGTCGAAACCGAGAGACTTGTGAAGACCTTCGCTGGCAGGGTTGGGGAGGGTCATGCCTGCGATGGCGGTGCGGAAACCGCGTTCTGACAGGCGGTCGAACAGTGCGTTGTAGAGAGTTCGGCCTGCGCCGGTGCGATGGTGGCTGGGGGCAACATAGACGCTGACCTCGCACGACCAGCGGTACGCCGCGCGCGGCTTCATCGGGCCGCCGTACGCGTACCCGACGACCTGGCCGTCGGCTTCGAGGACCAGCCACGCGTGGGTGGACTGCGCCTTGGCGATCCGCTCGGCCATCTCCTCGACCGTCGGCGGATCGAGCTCGAACGTGATCGCGGTACCGGTGACATAGGGCGCGTAGATGGCCGCGCAGGCTTCGGCGTCGGTGGCCGAAGCATCTCTGACCTGAACCATGACACGATAGTAGCCACAACTGCCGCTATAGTGGCAAGCGTGATGGATGATCTGTCTCGATCCCTGGCCGCGACCGTGCAGCAGGCGCGGGTTGCGCAGGACCTGTCCGTGAACGCGCTCGCCGAGCGGTCGGGGGTTTCGCGCGCGATGATCGGGAAGATCGAGCGGGGCGAGGCGCAGCCCACCGCCGTACTGCTGGGGAAGCTGTCCGGTGCGCTCGGCATGACGTTGTCGGAACTGGTCGCCCGTGCGGAGAACACGGGTGACCTGCTCCGGCGGGCGGACGACCAGCCGGTCTGGACCGACCCGGCCACCGGGTACCGCCGGCGCGCGGTGTCCCCGGTGACCGACGGGCCACTGGAACTGGTGGAGGTGGAGCTGCCTCCGGGGGCGTCGGTCTCGTACCCGGCCGACGCCTACATCTTCAAGTACCAGCAGTTGTGGATCCTCGACGGACGGCTTCGCTTTCACGAAGGGTCACAGGTTCACGAACTGCACTCCGGCGACTGCCTGCAACTCGGCCCGCCTTTGCCGACGACCTTCCACAATCCGGGTACGTCGGCATGCCGCTACCTGGTCGCGCTGGTCAAGGGGCGTGGCTGAAACCACTGCGCTACAGCGTCACGCAGACGTTCCCGTTCCGCGGTGCCGTCGTGCTCGGCGGCCCAGGCGACATAGCCGTCCGGCCTGATCAGCATGGCGATCGGAGTCTCGTGGCGGCCGGTGACCACCTGGATGGGATCCGATACGAGGTCGGCGAACGAGCCGTCGGGGGTGAGGTCGACGAGAAGCGGGCGGGCGGATCGCAGCAGCTCGGTCAATCGCTGTGAGCCGATCGTCAGATCCGGCGCCCAGCGGCCTACCAGGGGATGCGAACCTTCGTGGTACTTGATGTCCGCGCCGGAAATCAGTTCCGCAACTCGCTGCACGTTCCGCGGATCGGTCAGAAACTCGCCGAACAGTTCCCGCAACGCCGTCACCTGAGCACCTGGTGCGATCAACGCGGACTGCGCCTGGGTGTGCATCACGACCCGCTCCCCCACCGGCCGGCGCTCGGACTCGTACGTGTCGAGCAGACCCGGCGATGCCCAGCCCTGCACCTCGGCCGCCAGCTTCCACCCGAGGTTGACCGCATCCTGCAGCCCGAGATTCAGCCCCGGCCCGCCGATCGCGGAGTGCACATGCGCGGCGTCGCCGACCAGCAACACCCGTCCGGAACGGAAACTCGACGCCAGCCGGCTGTTCCCGCCGACCACCCGCCGAAGCTGCCGCACACCCTCACCCGTTGGCTCGACCAACGGCAGGTGGACGCCGAGTACTCGATCGGCGCTCTCCTGCAACTCCTGGAAGGTCACCTCGCCGTCCGGCGGCGTGTCCCACTCGCCCGTGCTGATCGCGGGCAGCCGATTCGGAAACGGCGCCCAGACGAACAGCCCACGTTCCGTCCGCTGGTGCAGGAACGGCGGCACGACGCCGTACCCCGGGATCTTCAGCAGTCCGTCCTCGATGTACTCGGGCGGCACCGCGGCGCTTCCGGTCCGGGAGACCATCGAGTCGTTGGTGACGCCGGGAAAGTCGATTCCGGCCAGTTTCCGCGTCGGGCTGTGCCCGCCGTCGGCGCCGACCAGATAACCGGCTCGCAACTGGTACGCCCCGTCCGGCCCGGACAACGACACCGTGACGCCGTCCGCGTCCTGCGTGAACCCGGTCAACTCGTGACCGCGCCGGATCTCGACGCCGAGCTCCAGCGCACGCTCCTGCAGCACCTCCTCGATACGTACCTGCGGAACCTGCAGCAGATAGACGGGGTTCTCCTCGAGTACGTCGAGCGGCAACGGCATGGCGCCGAACACGAATCCAGGAGCCGGCTGCGGCGCACCCGGCGTACCGCTCAACCGCTCGTAGAGTCCGCGCCGGTCGAGCATTCTGACGACCTGGCCGACCAGGCCGTTGGCGCGCGGCACCGTGCTGCGCTCCGGGAGTTTCTCCAGCACGATCGGCCGGACCCCGGCCAACCGGAGTTCGCTGGCGAGCATGAGGCCGTTCGGTCCGGCCCCGGCGATGACAACTTCTGCGTCCATGAGGTCCCTCCACTTTGGGCGTGACTGACCGCCCCGGCGACTCACCGGGGTCTGTTCTAGGGCTGCTATTCGGGGATGGGCAGGCCGGCTTCGACCTGGTCGAGCGCCGATGACAACAGGTCGGCGATCGAGCGCGGCGGATCGGCCCGCAGCCACTCCGCCATCACGACCGCGCGGGTCGCGCCGATCACCTCGGCGACCAGCCGCGGATACATGCCGGAAGTCCCGGTCCGGTCGGCGACCGCAGCCGCCAGTTCCTCACCGACCCGGGCGTAGGCGCGCGCGACCGCGCCCTGCAGAGCCGGCTCGCTCATCATCAGCCGGATGCCGGTGAGCCACTGCTCGTCCGGCGGCCGCCGGCTGCCATGACCTTCTTCGCCGAGGGCGAAGTGCTTCTCGATGGCCACCCGGACAGCGACCCACAACGGCTCCTCGGCGGGCCGGGCCCGGAGCTCCTCGGCGATCCGCAGGCTGCGATCCACCTCGCGCGCGGCGATCGCGTCGGCCTTGCTGTCGAAGTAGTTGCGGAACGTCCGCAGCGAGACGCCGGCCTCCTCGGCGATGTCCTCGATCCGTACGTTGCCGTACCCGCGCTCGACGGCGAGCCGGACGGCCGCCCAGCTCAACGCGATCCGCGTCTCCTGCTTCTTCCGCTCCCGCAACCCATCGGCCATGTCTCGACGGTAACAGAACTTGCCTAAAGAGCAAAGATGCCTTTTAGGCAAGTTCTTCCGACTAGCGGAACTGAGCGTCGGACCATGGTTGGGTTAGCCCATGACGGTGTCCCCGCTGGTCTGGGTGCTGACGCTGCTGGCGATCGTCGGCCTGTTGCTGTTCGACTACTTCTTCCACGTGCGATCGGCCCACGTCCCGACCCTGCGCGAGGCCGCCGTCTGGTCCGCGCTGTACGTCGGGCTCGCGGTGCTGTTCGGATTCGGCACCCTCGTGTTCGGCGGCGGCGCCATGGGCTCGGAGTACTTCGCCGGGTACATCACGGAGAAAGCGCTGTCGGTCGACAACCTGTTCGTGTTCCTGATCATCATGACCGGCTTCCGGGTGCCCAGGGAGAACCAGCAGAAGGTCCTGCTGGTCGGCATCGTGGTCAGCCTGATCGCGCGGGCCGGGTTCATCTTCATCGGCTCGGCGTTGCTGAACACGTTTTCCTGGGTGTTCTACCTGTTCGGGATCGCGCTCCTGCTGACCGCCGGAAACATGCTCAAGCCGGAGACCGAGGAGTCACACCAGGCACAGAACCTCGTGGTCCGGTTGAGCCGCCGGCTGTTCCGGACCTCGGAGGAGTACGACTCGGACCGGCTGACGACGGTCGTCGACGGGCACCGGATGCTCACCCCGATGCTGCTCGTGATGGTCGCGATCGGCGCCACCGACCTGATGTTCGCGCTCGACTCGATCCCGGCGATCTTCGGTCTGACGCAGAACGTGTACGTCGTGTTCACCGCGACCGCGTTCAGCCTGCTCGGCCTGCGGCAACTGTTCTTCCTGCTCGACGGGCTGCTGGACCGGCTGATCTACCTGTCCTTCGGGCTCGCCGCGATCCTCGCGTTCATCGGAGCCAAGCTGATCCTGCACGCGCTGCACGAGAACAACCTGCCGTTCGTGAACGGCGGCGACCACGTCGAGGTCGCGGAGATCAGCACCGGTCTCTCGCTCATCGTGATCCTGGGCGTGCTGGTGATCACGATCTTCGCGTCCCTGTTCAGCACCCGCGGGCGGACGCAGACCGCGATGGCCCACATCCGCCGGGATGCGACGGCGTACCTCGATCCGGAGTACACCGACGACCCGGGAGAGCGGGAGCGCGTGTTCCAGCGGTTGCTGCGGGCCCGCGACCACATCACCGAGCTCGGCCCGAAGGCCAAGCAGCAGGTGTGGAACGAGGAGGACCTGATGGCCCTGTGCCGCGAGGTCGGCGAGGCGCACGCCGCCGCCCACGCCGACCACGAGATCCGGCCCAGCCTTTGATTCGTTCTAGCCTTTGACAGCTCCGGACGCGAGACCGCTCACGTAGAACCGCTGCAGACCCACGTACAGCACCACACACGGGATCATCGCGATCACCGATCCCGCGACCAGCGAGCCGAAGTTGATCTCGCCGTACGCGCCGGCCTGGACGTTCACGAGCGCGACCGGCAGCGTGTAGAGCTCGTCCTTGGTCAGGAAGGTGAGCGCGCCGAGGAACTCCGTCCAGGCCGCGAGGAACGCATAGAGCGCGACGGTCGCCGCGCCCGGTGTGATCAGCGGACGCAGGACGGAACCGAGCATTCGGAACGTTCCGCAGCCGTCGACATGGGCCGAGTCCTCCAGTTCCACCGGCACCGACGCGAACGAGTTCCGCATCACGAACACCCCGAACGGCAGGTTGACCGTGGTGTAGAACAGCACCAGCCCGAGCAGGCTGTCCGTCAGCCGCAGGACGTTCATCTCCAGGTACAGCGGCGTCAGGATCGCCTGGAACGGAATCATCATCGACACCACCACCAGCGCGAACAGCAACGGCCCGCCGCGGAACCTGAAGCGCGCGAACCCGTACCCGGCGAACGTGGCGAGCAAGGCCGTCAGGATCGCGGTGCTGATGGCGACGATCAGACTGTTCCCGACCGCCCGGACCAGGTTTCCGGGTCCCTCGATCAACGTCCGGAAGTTGTCCCAGGTCAGGTCGAAGAACGTTTTCCCGTCCGGGGCCGCGACGATCACGTCGTTCGGCTGCACGGACCGGAAGAGGGCCCACAGCAACGGTACGGCGAAGACCAGGAACGCACCGCCACCGCCGATCACGTAGAACGTGTTCTTGAGTCGCATCGTCAGTCCTTCTCCCGGAGCAGGCGGAACTGGGCCGCGGTGACGAGGCCGACCACGATCACCAGCACGATCGACAGCGCGGTCGCGGCGCCGAGCTGCAGCTGGACGAAGGCCCGGTTGTAGATGTACTGGACCACCGTCGTGGTGTCGGTTCCCGGACCGCCGCGGGTGAGGATGTAGAACTGCGAGAACGCGAGCAGCGAGCCGATCACCGAGATGATCACCGCCATCGCGATCGTCCGCCGCAGGATCGGGATCGTGATCTCCCACTCCTGTTTCCACCAGCCCGCGCCGTCCAGCTCGGCGGACTCGTAGTACTCCCGCGGGATCGCCTGCATGCCGGCCATCAGCAGCATCATCGTCAGCCCGCTGACCGCCCAGATCACCAGCACGCAGATCAGTCCGGTGGCGAGCGGCCCGTCCACCAGCCAGGCCGTCGTACCGTCGGTGATGCCGAGCTTGCGGAGCACGATGTTGATCGCGCCGCTTTCCGGCTGCGCCTCCAGGACGGTGACGAAGCTGAGCGTGGACAGTCCGACCACGAACGGCAGGAAGAAGACCGTCCGCAGCACCGTGGAGCCGCGGCGTTTCCGGCGTACCAGGACCGCGAGTGCGTAGCCGAGCACCAGGATCGGCCCGGTCACGATGACCGTGTAGAGCACGGTGTAGAGGACGGACTTGGCGAACGCGGCGTCGGAGACGATCGCGGTGTAGTTCTTCAGCCCGCTGAACTTCACCGTGCCGATCAACGGCCAGTTGGTCAGCGAGATCACCAGCGCGAACCCGAGCGGGACCAGGACGAAGACCCCGACGAACAGTACGGCGGGACTCACCAGGAGCAGCCCCGTCCGACCGGGATGCGTGAGCGAGCGCGGCGTGGTCATGCTTGCCCCTGACGGAGAATGCGGTCGTAGTTCTGTTGTGCTTCCTTCATGGCGGCCTCCAGCTCGCCGTCGAACACGGCGCGGCGGAACATCTGCAGCCACGGCCCGTCCGGCTGGTTGTAGAGGAGGTTGTAGGAAAGCGTTGTCGGCGCGTACCCCTCCTGGATCCGCTCCAGCGGCAGCGTCGCATGGGGATACTTCTTCGCGAACTCCTCGGTCCGCGCATCGGACCGCACCGGCGTGTAGCCGCCGGCCGGCAGATCGATCTGTTGCGGCAGGTCCAGCGCGAACCGCACGAACTCCCACGCCCCCGATGCATTGCGCGCGCCGCGTGGGATACACATGTTGTCGCCGCCGTCGAAGAACGCCGCACCGCCGTTGGGCCCGGACAGCAGCCGCGGCGTCACCTTCTGGTGGAACGCCTCGTCGGACGCGGACACGACCACGCTGTAGTTGGACGGGAAAATGCCGATCTTGCCGGCCCGGAAATCGCTCCCCCACCGGGACGCGTCGTCGGAGAAGTTCGCCCGCGGCACCAGGCCGTCGACCCACAGCTGCCGGTGCAGCTCGAGCATCTGCCGGACGACGTCGTTTCCGGTGATGTGCCCGGACTGGCTGCCGATCGTGCCCTGGATCAGATCCGTGTCGGCGGCCCACACCATCGGCTGGACGACGAAGCCGAGTGCTCCCGGACTGTTCGCCGGGAAACTCCACGCATAGATGTCGTCGCCGAGTTTCCGGAATTTCCGGGCCGCGTCGAGCAGGTTTCCGAACGACTTCACCGCTTCGTCCGGGTCGACGTCGGCCCGGTCGCACAGCTCGGTGTTGAACCAGAACATCGAGTTGTCCGCGAGATACGGAACGCCGTACGCGCGATCGTCCTTGGTCGCGAGCCGCAGGTGGCCGGGGCTGAGCTTGTCCCGGAAGTCCAGAGCGGCCAGCGGTTCGGTCAGGTCGGTGAACGCGTCGCGGTAGATGAACAGCATCGAGTTGATGTCGTCGATGTCGACCAGGTCCGGCACCGTCCGGCCGCGGATCGCGGTCGCCAGCTTGGTCACGTACTGGGCGTCCAGGACCGGCGTCAGCTCGACGGTGAGCCGGTTCTGGGACGCGTTGAACTTCTTCACCAGGTCGGTCAGACCGGTCTGCGTCGCCGCCCGGCACCACACCTGCACGGTGCCGGTGGCGTCCTGCCCGAAACCCGCCGCCTGGACGTCGGGTTCGGGCAGGACCGAGCTACAGCCCGGGAGCAGACCGGCCGTGGTCGCCGCGGCGCCTACGCCGAGGAACTTCCGCCGGGTGAACATCGTCAGGCCCTGGGCAGCCAGACGCGCATGGCACCGATGTCCCGGTTCGCCCACGCGTAGTACGGAACCGCCACGACCTCAACCGCATCACCGGTCGAATCGGTCGCCCCGGGCTCGAACGACCACCCCGGTTTGTGCCCCGTACCTGCACGTCCTTGGGCCCTCAGCACAGTCACTCCGTCCAGCAGATCCGACGCCTCAGCGGTGGGTGCCTCAGGCAACAGGTGCAGGTCGTCCACGTTCGCGTGGTTGTCGGCCTGTTCGACCGCGTACACCAGTGGGCCGCGTTCGAGAGCCACACAACCTCGCACGGCGTCGATGCGTGGATCTGCACCTACTGCACGTGGTGTGAGCGGGAGAACCAGTTCGATCTCGGAGGCCTCAACCCGGGCATAGCCACCTGCGTCCACCGAATCCCCGTTCACAGTCGCACCTTCCGCCCACGCCGGAATGCGTAGTTCGACCACAGCAGGGTTCGTGGAGGTGATGCGGACGGTGCCGTCCCAGGGATAGTTCGTGTCGACGGTCAGCTCGACGTCGCCGGACTTGATGACGCCGGCGGCGTACTGGTGGATCTGGACGGCGTCGTCGGTGGTCGTCGCGAGGTACCCGTCGAGGCTCGACAGGGTGCGCATGATGTTCGGCGGGCAGCACGCGCAGTCGAACCAGCCGCGCCGTCCGTGCGCCGGGCTCCGCCCTGTGTCCGGGTACGCCGCCCCGCGCAGCTGCAACGGGTTGACGTAGAAGTACTCCGTCCCGGTCAGCGACACCCCGGCAAGGAAACCGTTGTACAGCATCCGCTCGATCGCATCGCCGTACGACGCCTCTCCGGTCGCGAGCAGCATCCGCCAGGCCCACTGGATTCCGCCGATCGCGGCACAAGTTTCCGCGTACGCACGATCCGGCGGCAGCTCGTACTCGTCGCCGAACGCCTCGCCCTCCCAGCGCGCACCCAGCCCGCCGGTGACGTACGTCTTCGTGGACCACATGTGGTCGAACTGCCGCTTGAGGGAATCCAGCAGCTCGGAGTCGCCGGTCTCCAGCGCGACGTCGGCCGCGCCGGCGGCGAGGTAGACAGCGCGGACCGAGTGCCCCTCGACCGTGGTCGCCTCGCGGACCGGGACCCGGTCGGAGAAGTACGCCGGCGAGTGCCCGTGCCGCTCGATGATCCCGTGCCCACGAGCCTCCACGAACCATTTCGCCAGGTCCAGGTACGCCGTCGTACCGGTTTCTCGATAAAGCTCGACGAGGGCCATCTCGATGACCGGGTGGCCGTCGACGTCGACCGTCTTGTCGTCGCCGAACGTCGCCACCAGGTGGTCGGCCAGCTTGGTCGCGACGTCGAGCAGCGCCCGGTCGCCGGTGCAGCGGACCTGGGCGACCGCGGCCTGGATCAGGTGGCCGGCGCAGTAGTGCTCGTGGCTCCAGACGAGTTGCTGGTAGCGGCCCTCGTCGCCGTACCGGAGCTGGACGACCGAGTCGAGGTACCCGTCCTCGCGTTGGGCGGCCGCGACGACCGCGGTCAGGTCGCGGATGCGCTGCAGCAGGTCGTCGTCGGGGTTGCGCCCGTACTCCCACGCCGCGGCCTCGAGCCACTTGTAGACGTCGGAGTCGGCGAACACCGGGCCGATCGCCTCGCCCTCGCCGATACCGGCCGCAAGGCGGAGGTTCTGCAGGTTGCCGGCCTTCTCCAGCTGGTCCTGGCCGCTCGGGATCGCGTCCGCGCCGTTGCGGGCCTGCCGCGGCGCCCAGAAGCCGCCGGTGATCGTGGCCTGGCCGAGTCCGAGGGGGTGCCGGCGGCCCTTCGTGGTGGCCGCGGGACTGCGGGAAGTAGTGACAGTTTCCGGGGAAGTGCTCATCTGCCGTGACTCCTGAGTTAGGAAAATCCGGAACACGTTTTCCTGGACGAAGGTAGAGAGCCTGGAGCGCCAGGTCAACCCCTACCTGTGGATAAACTCCGGGCCGGTTGCGATCTGTGGGGTACTGTGCCGGAAACCTCAGGAAAGGAGTTGCCGCATGGCGTCACGGAGCATCCGCACGCCCGGGATCAAGGACGTGGCCGCGCTGGCCGGCGTCTCGGCGAGCACGGCGTCGAAGGCGCTGAACGACACCGGGCAGCTCCGCGCGGCGACCCGCGAGCGCGTCCGGCAGGCCGCCGAACAGCTCGGATTCACCCCGGACAGCCGCGGCCGCGCGCTCGCGTCCGGCCGCAGCTTCACGGTCGGTCTGATCACCACGGACAGCTCCGGCCGATTCAGCATCCCGATCATGCTCGGCGCCGAGGACGCGCTCAGCGCGGGCGAGATGGCGCTCGTCCTCTGCGACACCCGCGACGACCCGCTCCGCGAGCAGCACTACCTGAAGTCGCTGGTGTCGCGCCGGGTGGACGGCATCATCGTGACCGGCCGCCGGACCGAGGCGCGGGAGCCGATCGACGTGCCGATCCCAGTGGTTTACGCGTTCAGTCCGTCGACCGATCCGGACGACACGTCGGTGATCGTCGACGACCACGGCGGCGCCGCGTCGGCCGTTCGGCACCTGCTGTCCGTCGGCCGCGAGCAGATCGCGCACGTCACCGGGCCGCAGTCACACCTCAGCGCACAGATCCGGGCCGCCGCGAGCATGAATGCCGCACGACAGGCATTCGTCGGCCAGCCGCTGTACGGCGAGTGGAGCGAGCGCTGGGGCCGGCACGCGGTCGACGTACTGCTACGGGCGCAGCCGACCGTGGATGCGATCACCTGCGGCAGTGATCAGATCGCCCGCGGCGTCTGCGACCGCCTGCGCGAGCTCGGCCGCTCGGTCCCCGACGACATCGCGGTGACCGGCTACGACAACTGGTCCGTGATGGCGCTGGCCAGCCGCCCGCCGCTCACCACTGTCGACATGGAGCTCGAAGAACTCGGCCGCCGGACCGCCAACCTGCTCCTCGACGTCATCGCCGGTGAGCCCCGCCGCGGCCAACTGATCCTCCCCACCCGCCTGATCACCCGCGAGTCGACGCTCGGCACCTGAGCGGTCGGCCGGTGGCGCGCGTCCAGTCTTCGGATGGTCACCCGCACGACCGCCGTTGGTTGCCGAAAACCCTCTAGATTGATGCAGGTGCTGCGCAAGCTCGTGATCGGTGTGGCGGTCATCGCCACGTTGGTGGCGGGGGTGGGGACCGCGCGTCTGGTTCTCCCGTGGACCGATCCTGCCCGTGGCGTGGTCAAACAGCTGGCGTTCCTGCGTGCCGAGCTCGAGGGCGGCGCGGATCTCGCCGCGCAGAAACAGTTTCCGGAGGGCTATTTCTTTCTGAACGTGCTGTACGGACTGAGCTGGGTCCAGGTCGGCATCGACGATCCCGCGCGCTCCGCGGACGCGACCGCGCAGGTGCGGTGGGCGCTCGACCGGATCGCGTCCACGGACGGGACCGCTCCGTTCGACGAGTCGCTGCAACCGCAGTACGGCGTTTTCTACGCGGGCTGGACGAACTGGCTGCGCGGCGGGCTGATCGCGCTCGGCCAGTCGGATGCCGCCGACCGCGACACCTTCACCAGCGAATCGGTGGAGATCGCCACCGCTTTCCGGACCGCGAGAACCCCGTTCCTGGCGGCGTACCCGGGACAGGCCTGGCCGGTCGACTCGGTCGTCGCGATCGCGTCGCTCCGGTTGTACGACGCGTTGGTCGCGCCGCGCTTCGGGCAGATCGCGCGGAGCTGGGTGACGACGGTGAAGACGAAGCTGGATCCGGCGACCGGGCTGCTCCCGCACCAGGTCGTTCCGCAGGTTTCCGGCGCGCGCGGTTCGTCGCAGGCGATGATCCAGCGGTTCCTGATCGACATCGATCCGGCGTTCGCGCGAACGCAGTACGAGACTTTCAAGGACAAGTTCGTCACCGGGCTCGGTGTGCGCGAGTACCCGAAGGGGACAGCCGGACCGGGCGATGTCGATTCCGGGCCGTTGGTGTTCGGGCGGAGTCTGTCCGCCACCGTGGTTGCGGTCGGCGCGGCGCGGGTGCATCACGATCCGCTCGCGGACCAGCTCGCTCGTGAGGGTGAGCTGGTCGGCCTGCCGTTCAGCGGGCTGAAGACGAAGCGATATCTGTTCGGCGCGGTGCCGATCGGCGACGCGTTCCTCGCCTGGTCGACATCCGCCCGGCCAATGGTCGCCACCGAACAGGGAAGTCGCGACCAACCGGAGTTCGACGGCGAGTCCGGCTGGTGGCGGCTTCCCTGGCTGGTGCTGCTGTGGCTACCGGCGTTGATCCTCTGGGGCGTGCTCCGCCTCAGGCACCGGGGCCGAAGGCGGAAGCGAGCGCACTGAGCTTGCGCGGCAGGTCGTACTCCGCGCCGCCTTCGTGCCCGTTGTAGGTGAACACCTCGATCTCCACGGCACCGGCGTACCGGTGGTAGGCCGCGAACACCGTCGACGGCGGGCAGATGTTGTCCATCAGCGCGACCGAGAACCACGCCGGACAGGTCGCCCGGGCGGCGAAGTTCACCGCGTCGAAGTAGGACAGCGTGCCGATCGCGGTCTCGGTCTCGAACCGGTGGCCCTTGAGCCAGCGCGCGATCTCGGCGTACGGACCGTTGTCCGTGATCTGCGACGCCCGCCGGTAGTGCGACAGGAACGGTACGTCGGCGATCGCGGCAGACAGGTCAGCGCGCAGACCGGCGACCGCGATCGCCAGTCCCCCGCCCTGGCTGCCACCGACCACGGCGACGCGATCACTGTCGACGTCCGGGCTGCTCTTCACGGCGTCGACGGCACGGACCGCGTCGGTGATCAGCCGGCGGTAGTAGTGCTTGGCCGGATCCTCGATTCCGCGGGTCAGGAAACCCGGTGCCGACGATCCGTGTCCGTCCGGCGCGATGTCCGGAGTTTCCGAAACAGTTTTTCCGCCACCGCCCTGGCCGCGGTTGTCCATGATCAGGTGCGCGTACCCGGCAGCGCTCCAGGTCAGCCACTCGTACGGAATCCCACGGCCACCGTTGTACCCGATGTACTGCACGACCGCCGGCAGCGGACCGGTGCGATGGCGCGGCAGGAGCAGCCACGCCTTCACCGGCTGGCCACCCCAGCCGCTGAACGTGACGTCCTGGACCTCGACGGTCGCAAGACGTGCGTCGTACGGCGTGAACCGGGCGTCGATCGGGCGGCCGGCCGCGTCGTCGAGCGTCTGCTTCCAGAACGCGTCGAAGTCCGCGGGCTCCTCCGGCTCCGGCCGGTACTCGCGCAACCGGTCCAGGGGCATGTCGACCAGCATTCGCCTTCCTTTCAGTCGATGTGGGTTTCAGTGGAAGCGGGCTGTTGCGGCGTTGCCGTGCCGGTCGGTCGTGTCGACGACGATGCGCCAACCGCGACCACGCCGGCTGACCGTGACACCGTCATCGGCCTTCGTCAGCAGCAGATCGGGCTTGTCGAGGTCGACGGTGACCGAAGTACGAGTCTGCGTCGGATCCGAGATCGCGACCGTTCCACCGGCGACCACGATCGACGCCGGACCGTCGGCGGTGAGTTCGGCGACGGTGCCGGCCGTCCAGAAGTTGGCCGCCAGAACGCTGCGCAGCCGGATCGCGTGCGCCGTACTGTCCGCCCGCAGTTTCTGGACCGGGAGCTTGCCGGCGAACGACTTCGTCTCCGCGAGTGTTGCGGTCGGCAACTGCACGTAGAAGTAGCCCTGCCCAGCCGGCGCAGTACCGTGGGCGAACCACACGGTTTGGTAGGGCCGGGTCACCGGCGTGTCGGTGCCGTACTTGAGGTTGATCTCCCGCCAGGTCGCGGTCCGGTTCTCGCGCAGCGTCTGGACCGGCGTGCGATCGGGGAACACGTAGCCGCCTGTGCCCTCGAGATGACACCAGCCGGGTGCGGCGGTGAACGTCTCGTCGCCGGTACGCAACTTGCGGTTCTCGACGACCGTCTCGACCGTGCCGTCGCCGGTGATGTCCGACCCGAGGCACACCATCACGTCGTCGATCAGGAACCAGCTCTTCAACGCCCGCAGGTTCGTCCCGTACCCGCGCAGGTCCATGCCATAGGCGCCGATCGTCCGCTGCGGAACCGACGCACCGCCTACCCAGTCGGCCTCACTGGTACTGCGGAAACCGTAGGAGTCGGCGAGCCGCCGGGTGTCGATCGTTGTCCCCGGCAACCGGTAGGGATCGACCGTCGGCCAGTAGTCGCCCGAGTAGTGGCCGAGGTCGTCGTCGTACAGCAGCACCATCCCGTCGGACAGGTGCCAGCCGTGCAGGTTCTCGGTCTGGATCGATTCGTAGTTGTAGATGCGCGAGGAGTACGCACTCAGTCCGATCGTGAACGACGGGCGGTGATGCGCGACCTTGTCCATCCGCGGGTACTGCTTGTGCAGAACGAGCGGGCCACGGGCCGTTGCCGACGACGCGAGGATGTTCCGGGCCGCCACCAGCGAGGCCGGATCGGTCACCGTCAGGAAATCCCGGAAAGTATCTTCGGTGATCCACTGCTTGACCAGTGCCGTCAGTTCCGCGGCGCGTTCCGCCGGCGCGGCCGGGATCAGGCGCAGCGTGCCCTCGATGATCGTCTGCGTCGGCGCGTGGTTCTGTTTGCTGGGACGGGCGATCTCACGACCGCAGACCGAACCCATCAGATCACCGCGCACCATCAGCGGATCGAAGGCGTCGTTGATCCAGCCGTAGATGTTCTCGAGCTCCGGATCGGTGACGGTCCACTCCGTCCCGCCGAGCAGGTAGAGCAGGGAGGAAAGCGTTCCGAGCAGTTCCTTGCCGTAGCCGCCGTTGTACGGGTGCTTGTAGTGCTGCAGGAACGATCCGTCGCTGTAGAACCCCTCGCCGGTTCCGTCGACCCGGCCGGGCGCGTCGTTGAATGCGAGGACGCTGTTGGCCCCGCTGCCCTCGACGTCGCTGATCGCGTCGCGGACGCGGACGAGCGCGGCGGTGTCGCCGTCGAGGACCGCGCGGACCGCCACCACGGTGGCGATCCAGACCCGGTTCGCACCGGTCGCGATCTGACGGTCCGCGCGCCACAGGTTCGGGTCGGGCGTGTAGTGGTTGATGGCCTGCGTGTACGTCGTACGCACGTCCGCCGGAATCACGTCGTACAGCAGGACCAGCGTGTCGGCGAAGGCGGAGGCGCCGCCGATCTCCCAGTCGTAGTCGTTGTCGTACCGCGGGAGGGTGGGGCTGTAGCGGTTCGTGTGCATCCATTCGAGGGCGCCGCGGATGTCGTCGGCAACCGACGCGTTTCCTTGGTAGGCCGAGCCGTTCGTCGCCCAGGCGACCGCGATCTGCTTGATCCGGCGGAAGTTCGAGGCGACGTGGTTGGAAAGCGTTGTACTCGCGAGATCCGGCCAGAGGGTCGTGCGGTTCGCCGAGCGGTCGAGGGTGGCGAGCGCGGACTGCGCCAGGCGGTCGATGCGGGCGATCGCGACGGCGAGGTCCGGGTCGGCGGGGTCGACCGTCGGACCGCCGGTGAGCAGCGTCTGCCAGCGGAGGCGAAGCTCGTCGGTGGACGCGTCGGCCCAGGTGGGCGTGGGGAAGGCGAGGAGTGCGGCCCCGCCGATCATTCCGCCGAGGACTGCTCGGCGACGGAGGGTGAGGTCAGGCATGTGGGTCCTCTCAGAGGGCTAGGTCCTGTCTGGTGATCCAGCGCCGTAGCGAGGAGGTGCTCGGTGCGGCGAGGTGCCGTGCCGAGTGCCCCGCAGTAGGCGATGGATCACCAGACAGGACCTTCGGCGATCGCCTTCGCGCCGGCGGAGTTTGGGTGCAGGCCGTCGCCGCTGTTGAAGTCCGGGCGGAGTTGGGCGGGATCGGCTGGGTCGCGGAGTGCGGCGTCGACGTCGAGGAGGCGATCGAAGAGTCGTCCTTGCCGGAGTACTGCGTTGACGTCGTTGCGGACCTGGTCGAGTGCGTCGGTGTAACGGATCCAGCCCTTGAACGGGCCGATGGTCGCGCCGATCACCTCGAGGTCGTGGTCGTGCGCACGGCGTACCAATTGCTCGTAGGCGTCGAGGATCCGAGTCGGGTCGGTCTGGCTGGGTGGTTGCTGGATGTCGTTGATGCCCAGGAACATCACCAGCGTCGCGAGGTTCGGCAGGCCGAGTACGTCGCGGTCGAACCTGGACTGCCCGCCGGGTCCGAAGCGGGCGTCGTCGAGCAGAACACGGTTTCCGCTGATGCCGAGGTTGGCGACCGCGGGGCGCCGGCGGAACCGCGCGGCGTACTGGTCGGGCCAGCGGAGGTTGGCGTTGTCAGGCGTGCCGACGCCTTCGGTGATCGAGTCGCCGAGCACCCCGACCACGTGACGTCCGGTCGCCGGTACGTCGACGCCGGTGAGCAGGAACACCGAGTTCGTGGCGCGGTCCCCGATGTACCCGGTCGCATGCACGTTGCGGTGGAAACTCAGCGGACCGGTGGGACCTGGCAGATACATGCTCACCACCAGATCCCCACCGTCAGGCAGAACGAGCCCGACCGGATCACTCACCACGGTCGCGCCCGCGGCCAGCACCACATCCTTCTCACCACCGAACAGCACCGGCTTCGCATTAGCCGTCACCGACCCCACGACCACAGGCGCCGAACCGAACGGATTGGCGAACCGCAGCCGAACCGCAGGCTGGGTCGTGCCGGCGGAGAGGTGGAGTTTGTATCGGAGGGTGGTGTCGGTGAAGCCAGCAGTGGCGTCAGCGTCCGCGGAGGTGGGAGCTGTCTGCGCGGTCGACCAACTCGCGGCCCACCGGAGCCGTGCCGAACCCGCCGCTGTCTGACCGGCAGTTGCGACTGCGGTCCCTGCGGCTGCGGTGCCGAGGACGCCACCGGCTGTGCCGACGAGGATCGAGCGGCGCGACACCCCACCCATCAGCAGGCCGCCGTGGGGTTGAAGTCGGCGGCGTAGGTGCCGACGGAATTTCCGCCGGTGTTTCCGGACATGGTGTTTCCGCAGACCTGCCCCTGCGGCGTCCGCATGAACTTCACGCCGCCCGACGCGTTGTTCGTGATCGTGTTCCCGTAGACGTTGTTGTCGGCGCCATCGGTTTCCGTGTCGCCGCCGAGGCGGACGCCGGCGCCGGTGTTGTCGTGGATCGTGTTGTAGCGGAACGTGTTTCCGTTGCCGCGCGCATCCAGCCCGCCTGAGCTCGAGTCCTTCTGCTGACTGCAGTCGTTGTGCTCGACGATGTTCGCGGTCGAGTTCTCCTTCACGTCGACACACTCGTTGCCGTACGTCGCGATCGTGTTGTCGTGGATGTGGTTGTTCCGGCTGCGGTCCGCCTGGGCGTCCGGCGCGCCGTTCTCACCCTGCTGCTCCGGTGCGGTCCCGAGGTAGATCCCCTCGCCGTTCTTCCCGCCGTCGTTGAACTTGAAGTCGTACACCCCGCACGGGCCGACGGTGTTGTCGTGTACGTCGGCGTTCGTGATCAGGTACCGCAGCCGCAGGCACTCGCCGCCCGCGTTCTTCAACCGCATGTTCCGGATCGTCAGCGTGCCCACGCCGTCACCAGGCGACGTGCTCATCACGTACACGAGCTTGTCCCGGTACCCCTCCTTGCTGGACGACGACCCGAACAGCCCGTCGATCGTGAACCCGTCCAGCGTCACGCTGTCGTGCTGGATCTGGAAGATCCGCGAGTTTCCGGCGCCTTTCACGACCGCGGTCGACGGGCCGGTGATCGTGACACCGGACCTGATCGTCACCGCGTCCTGCAGATAGGTGCCGGAGGCAAGATGTACGGTCGCTCCGCGCGGCGCGGTATCAAGCGCTTTCTGGATGGTCGCGAACGGCGTACCGGTCGACGTACCGGAGTTCGCGTCGCTGCCGCTGGTGGCGACGTAGTAGTCGGTCGCGGCGTGCGCCGGGACCGCGGGCAGCGCCAGCGCGGCGCCGAGAAGCAGGATCGGGACAGCTCGGGACATGGTGGTCCTCCTGGTTGGGCGGTTTGCTGCCTATAAGTGCGCTGTCTAGGAGTGGTCGGCGACGAGCAGGCCGACCAGAACCGGAACTGTGGTGCCGAGGAGCAAGGGACCTGCTGGTACGACGAGCGAGAAGACCGGTGCGGCGACCGCGGCACCGAGGAGTGCGGTGCCGCGCGGTACGGACGTGAAGGCAAGACGGAACGCCGTACGACGCCAGTCGGCGGCTGATCCGGAGGGGTTGCGGCCCGCGGCGACCGCGAGCGCGAGGTGGTAGGTGATCGCGGCGGCGATCAGGCCGACGTGGATCATGAACAGTGTCAGCACGAGCGGCCCGGATCGGCCGGACAGGAACGACAAGTTGCTGGCGGCAATCACCGCGGCGATCGTCATCAGCACCGAGTGCGGGAGCAGCTGACGCCAGTACTTCCGCCAGCCGGTGAGCACCCCCGTGAAGCACCGCGTGTCACCGTCGGTCCGCCACCGGTTGAGCGCGAACCCGACCGCAGCCAACGCCGGCAACCACGTCACGATCCCCAAACACAAGACCGTGAACGCCGCCCCCGCCGCTGCCGGATTGGCAATCCACCCCAGCCAGTCCAGCGCCCGCCGACTGATCCCAACCCTCTCCCGCCGGCCCGCGTCGTGGAGCGGGGGGCTGGCGGCGCGCCCGGTCATAGGGTGATCGTCCTGGCTGTGGTGCGGATGATGGCGCGGACCGCCGGGCCATCACAATCGGCGCGCTGCGGAGGTTCGCCCGCTCCGGGGCCCGCGTCGGCGGCAGTTGTGATGGCCTGGGTGTCCAGCATTCCTTCGTCGGCGAGGAGCACGGTCTCGTCGTCGAACGCGATTCCGAAGCCGTGGGTGAGCGGAAGGCGGCGAGCAGTTGGTGGCGACGGGTGGAGGGCGGAGGTCGGTTCGATCGTGGTGAGGAGGGTGGCGGTCGTCGACTGGTGGGCCGTGGCTCGGAGGGTGTGCATCGTGCGGGTGAGGCGGAGGCTGGGAGTGCTGGAGGTCGGGTTGGCCTCGACCTCCGTCACCGCGGGCTCGACGGTCAGCGGCGTGTGGAATCGGACCCAGGCGTGCGCAGACCCCGACCGCAGCGCGATCTCGTCGGCGTACTCGATCGGCCAGTCGGCGTGCAGCAGGAGCGTCCAGTCACGCGGAGATTCGGCCGCGCAGCGATCCAGCAGAACGAGCCGTCCGGCCGGGGTGAAGACCAGCGTCCGGTCGAGCCGCGTGATGCCCAGTTCGGGTGGGTACATCGCCGCGATCTGCGCGGTGGCGTGCGCCATCCCGTCGACCGCGTGGACGTCGACCATCTGCGCCTGGCGCTCGTACGGAATCCCCTTGTAGACGTGGTACCGGTCCTCGTCGGCGTACCCGAAACCGTCGACCAGGATCAGGTTGTGGTCCCCCGCCCGCTTGCGGTTGCTGTATCCCTCGTCGACGACCAGGAACGCGCCCCGCGACGTCAGCACGAACGATCCCGAGTCGGGATGATGATGCCCGGCGCTCAACGTGTCCCACCCACGATCGCGATCCAGCCGGTGCGATGTCTCCCAGGCCTGGTTCCCGCCGCCCGGCGCCGCCTTGAACGACACCATCGTTGCCTCGTCGTCCCATCCGGTCCGCGCCGTGACGAGGCCGAGGTCCGGAAAGTAGGCGGAAAGCGGAGCGGTCTTCGCGGGATCGACCGGCGGCAGCGAGTCGTCGTACCAGAGGAGTTCGAGGTACGCCTCCGGCATGACGCCCGGCTTCACGCCGCTCGCGTACGCCTCCCGCCAGAAGAAACGTTCGGAAACGAGATCCGCCAGCCACTGTGCCTCACCGATCCGGTACGCGGACGCGAGTTTCCGGTACAGCGCGACGCTGTGTCCGCTCCGCCGGTCGTGGCAGTCGCCGTGATCGATGTTCTCCTCGAACCCCGGCGCGCACTGCTGCAGCCGGTAGGAAAACGTGTTCGCCAGGAACCGGCAGCGCTCCCACCAGTCGAGCCCTTCCCGGTCCTGCAGCAGATCCAGGTACGTCGCCAGCCACGGAACGCCGTACCGCCAGTAGACGACGCCTTCCATGTCCGACCCGTCCGCCGGCAGCATCTCGATGACTGTCTCGAAGTTCCGCCGGGCGCGATCGGTCCACTCGGTGCGACCCAACGCGTACCCGGCCGCGGCGAGCCCGGTGTAGCAGATCCAGTTGTGGTTCTGCCAGTACGACGAACTCCACCACGAACCCTCGGACTCGACGGCGAACTCGTACAACCGCGATCCCTGCAACTCGAGTTTGACCCGCAAGTCGCCGGCTAGCTCGAAGTCGTCGCCGAGCCAGGTGAAAGCGAGGGACAAGCCGTGGAGAAGCCAGCCTGCGTCGAGATCGTGATCCGGTAGGTGCGCCTTGCCCCAGTGAGGGAAACCGATTGCGGCCGAGATCCAGCGTGCTGCCTCGGCGCGGTATCCCTCGTTGCCTGTCAGGCGGTAGGCGAGCGCGAGGTTGGCGGCGGCCGGGCCGAAGTACGTGATGCTCGCGGACGGGTGCTCGGTCGGCGGGGTCTGCGTGCGGTACCAGTCGCACTGCTCCCGCAGTCGCCGCCACTGCGCGGCATACCGCCCATCGAGACCGTCACGCACCTCCGCGAGCCGCTCGTCGAACATCACAGCCCTCCGATCCGATGCTCACGCCCATCGACGGTGATCACGTCTCCCGCCAACTGCACGTCGACGGCGGCAGTCGAGTAGACCGAGCAGTACGTCGCTGCCGCACCAACAACTGTCCAGTCAAGCCACGTCCGCACCCGCTGCGGATCATCAGCCGGCCCAGGACCGGGCCGAACCACTGGCACCGCGTCACCGGACACGTGGTAGCCGTGCAGCGTCTCGTCGCCTGTCCAGGTTGTCCGGATCGCCTCTGGTCCGACCTCAACCGTCAGCTCGACATCGGGGCGGAACTGCAGCACGATCTCGCGCTCGCGATCCGCGGCAACCCGGACGACATCCACCAGGTAGTTGTCGCCGGCAATCAGCTGCCGCGTCGCGCGAACACCGTCGTACCAGCCGTCGATCGTGGCCGTCACCGAGTCCTCGTCCTGCGTCAGCTCACCCGTGGCCTCGGCGGGTTCGAGGTTGTCGATGCGGATCGTCGGGTGGGCAGTGACGGACTTGTAGTGGGCGCGCCACTGGGCATGGCCGTATGGAACCTGGCCGGGATCCGGCTGCCAGGGAGTGGTCGCGCCGTAGAGGTAGAGCGCGAGTTTGTCGTGGTGTCCGTGGGAGCCACCGTGCGGCCCGTGGTCGAGGATCGCCTGAATGCCAGAGGTACGAATCACCGCATAGGAAGAACTGAGAGTGGGGTGCGGGGACACGGTCCGGGGTGGACCGTTGAACCAGTTGGTGAGTTTGTCCTCGAGGCCGTCGTACCCCTCGCCCACCTCTGCCAGCGCTCGAGCGGCGACGGCGTCCAGACCATGGGATGGCGTGAATTGGCGGGCCAGTGCGACGATCTCCAGCCACTCCAGTGCCAGTGGCACCCGGAGATACGGGCCGTCGTGGAGAGCCGGGAGGATACCGCCGTCGGTGGCGATCGAGGCGAGGGCCGCGATCATCTTCTCCAGGCGGTCCGGCACGAGGGACGGGTCGAAGCCGCGGAGGCTCAACAGGTAAGCGCGCAGAACGAAGCCGTGGTAGTACGTGCTGGCTTCCCACTCCCAGCCGTCTTCGCCGGTCGCCGCCTCCACGTGCGCGAACTGCCCGTGCTCGCCGGTCAGCCACTCCTTCTCGCCGGACCACACCTCACCTCGGACAGCCGCAGCCGCCTGGCTCGCCGTCGTACCGAGTGCGTTGAACCACGCCGTGTAGTTCGACGAGAACTTGTCCTGGGCAACCATCGCATCGCGGGCCCGCCGTGCCCCCGCGACCATGTCATCGAGCATCGGCAACGTCTCACCCAGCTCGGCCCGCCCGGCCAGGTTCAGGATCGAGTGCGCGATCGGCACACCCCACACCGCATCCGTGAGTGCCTGGTGGAAGAGCCGCCCGCGCTGCATCCACCCCTGCGCCTGCTCGTGCTCCCCCGCCTTCGTGAGGTCCGAATACAACCGCGCGTACGACGTGAGCAGCTCAGCCCCACCGCCGTCGTACGAGAGCAACCGGATCCGCCGCGCCCAGAAGTGATGTGCAAGCACGGTCCACGCCCCGCGCACCGCGGGCGTGTCGACCCGGCAACCGTAGGAACACGGAACCCCTCCGGCCGGAAAGTTTCCGGAATCGAATCCGACGTGCGCCAGCTCGACACCGTGCGCCGGGCACACGTACTCGTGCCACCAGCCGCCACGCTCGGTCGGAGGATTCATCGGGGCCACGTGCCACCGTCGATGTCGATGGTGATCCCGGTCAGGTACCCGGAGGCCGGCAGCGCGAGGAACCGGACCGCGTTCGCCACGTCCTCGACCTGCCCGGCGCGGCCGATCGGCGTTCCCGCGACCATGTTCTCCTGCGCCGCAGCGGTGGAAAACGTTTGATGGAACGCGGTTTCGGCGATGTACCCGGGCGCGACCGAGTTGACCGTAATCCCCTGCGGCCCGAGCTCCTTCGCCAGGCCCTTGCTGAACCCGCGGATCCCGGCCTTCGCGGCCGCGTAGATCACCGACCCAGGACCGCCGCCGTTGTGCGCGGCGAGCGAGGCCATCGTGATGATCCGCGGGTTCGCCGACTGCGCGAGGTGCGGAATCGCGGCCCGGGTGGTCCGGAACGTCGCACCAAGGTTCACGTCCACGACCTGCTGGAAGTGTTCGTCGGACATTTCCGAGACCTTGACCCGCCCGATCAGGTGGCCGGCGTTGCAGACCAGGACGTCCAAACCACCGAGGAAACCGACAGTTTCGTCGAGCAGCCGGTCGACGTCCGCCGTACTCGTCACGTCGGCGCCGACCGCAATCGCTTTCCGGCCGAGTTCCTCGATGTCGGAAACGGTCTGCGCGGCCGCGTCGGCGGACTTTCCGTAGTGCACCACCACGTCGGCCCCGGCCGCCGCCAGGCCGAGCGCGATCCCGCGGCCGATGCCGTGCCCGGCACCGGTCACCAGCGCGCGCGTCCCCTGCAGTTCCCCGGTCATAGAAGAAGTCCTTTCGGTCGGTGTGAGGTGAGTGTCATTTGATGCCCGCGGTCGCGAAACCTTGGACGAAATAGCGCTGCCCGATCAGGAAGAGCACCACCATCGGCACGGTAGCCAGCGTTGTCCCGGCCATCAGGAACGCCCACTGGGTGTCGTTCTCGGTTCGGAAAACGGAAAGTCCGACCTGGATCACCCGCAGGCTGTCGCTCTTGGTCACCAGCAGCGGCCAGAGGAAGTTGTTCCACGACCCCTCGAAGGTGAGCAGCGCGACCGTGATGAACGCCGGTTTCACCAGCGGCGTCATGATCCGCGCATAGATGCCCAGCTCACTGAGGCCGTCCAGACGGGCCGCCTCCTCCAGTTCCACCGGCAGGTCCAGGTAGAACTGCCGGAACAGGAACACCGAGAACGGACTGACCGCGCCCGGGATGATCAGCGCCCACCAGGTGTCCAGCCACCCGGTACCGCCCTGCCCGGTGATGTCGTTCCCGCCGAACAGCGGCATGAACCGCACGATCAGGAACTCCGGCAGGATCTTCGTGTACGTCGGGATCATCAGCGCCCCGACGAACGCGAGGAAGATCAGCGAACTGCCCCGGAACCGTAGCCGCGCCAGCGCGTATCCGGCCATCGAGGCGATCACCACGTTCAGCACGGTGTGGCTCGCGGCGATCACGAAACTGTTCCGCGCGTACGTGGCGAACGGCGCGGCGCGCAACGCGTCCGCATAGTTGCCGAAGGCCCACTCTGTCGGGAACAACCGCGGCGGCACCGCGGCGATGTCGCCGGGGGTCTTCACCGAGGTGAGCAGCATCCAGACGAACGGCACGATCATCACCAGCGAGATCGCGGTCAGGGTCAGGTAGAGCGCGATCCGGCCGGTCCGGAACCGCGCAGAAGTCTCAACGGGTGGCACGGTCGCCTCCGGTGATCCGCCGGTTCAGCAACGTCAGGAACAGCAACAGTGCGAACAACACCAGGCTCTGCGCGCACGCGTATCCCATCCGGAACTCCCGGAAAGCGGACTTGTAGATCTCGTAGGTCATCATCGTCGTGCTGTTGGCCGGCCCGCCGTCGGTCAGGATGTACACCTGGTCGAACGACTGGAACGCGCCGATCACCGACGTGACGAAGACGAAGAACGTCGCCGGCCGCAGCAACGGCAGGGTCAGGCTGAAGAACTGCCGGAACTTCGACGCGCCGTCCACCGACGCCGCCTCGTAGAGCTCGGTCGGCAGACTCTGCAACGCGGCCAGGTAGATCAGCATCTTCAGGCCGATCCCCTGCCAGATCCCGACCACGATCACCGCCGGCATCGCCCAGTCCGTCGACGACAGCCAGGCCGGGCCGTCCAGGCCGAGGAACGACAGGACGGCGTTGGCCAGGCCGCTCCGCGGGTCGTAGATCCACAGCCACACCAGCGCCACCGCGATAGTCGCGGTCACCTGCGGAATGAAGATCGCGGTCCGGAAGATCGCCCGTCCGGCCAGCTGCGTGTTCAGCATCAGCGCGATCAGCAACGAGATCCCCATCGCCACCGGCACGGTGAAGAACGTGTAGATGCTGGTGTTCAGTACGGCACGCCGGAAAACGCTGTCGGACAACAGATCGCGGAAATTTTCCAGCCCGATGAAGCGCGGCGGCGTGAGCACGTCGTACGACGTGAAACTCAGCACGATCGCGGCGACCAGCGGGATGCCGATCCAGATCAGGGCGTGCAGCACGGCGGGCGCGACCATCAGCAGGCCGGCCCGGCGGCGGGCACGCAGCAACCCGCGGCGCCGGGGTGGAGGAGCGGAGGGTCCGGATGCGGCTGCGCGCACCCGGTCCCGCGTCGACACCATGGTTCCGCTCACAGCCGCGAAATCGCTTCCTTGCTCAGGTTCGCGAGCTCGTCGATCGCTTCCTTGGCGGACCGCTTGCCGACCACGGCGGTCTCGAGGGTGGTCTTGATCTTCTCCCGGATCTCCATCCAGGCCGCCGTACCGCCCTCGGACCGGGCCTTGCTCATGTTGTCCAGGGCAAGCTTCACGAAACCGTTTTCCTTGACATAGTCAGAGGTCCGCAGGTCCTGGACGCCGGGCACGGAACCGCGTTGTTGCGCGGTCGGCAGGATGGATTCCGGCGTACCCATGAACTCCACCAGCGCCTGGGCCGCGGCGGCGTGCTTGGACGAGGCGGACCGGGCCACCATGGTGCCGCCCTGCAGCATCGCGGGCACCTTGTTGGCGAGGATGAACGCGCCGACCTTGTCCTCCTTGAGCAGCTCCGGGGTCTGCTGCTTGAGCTGCACCCAGAGCGAGTTGTTCGACATCATCATCGCGGAACGACCCTGCTGCAGGGTGGTCGGCTGACCGGCCGACGACTTGAACGAGTAGTCGGCGGACTTGTCCTTGACGACGTCCAGGAACAGCTGCAACGCCTCGACACCGCGGTCGTCGTTGAACTTGACCTGCTGCCCGCTCTCGTCGAACAAGTTGCCGTCGTTGGCGAACAGGAACGTCTCCCAGCACTGCCGGAGATCGATCGAGAACGGGTCGAAGCCGACCCGGGTGAGCTTGCCGGAGCCGTCGCTGCGGGCCAGTTCCTTGGACATCTCCCGCAGTTCGGCCCAGTCCTTCGGCGGCGCCTTGATCCCGGCCTCGGCGAACAGGTCCTTGCGGTAGGTGACGATCCGGGTGTCGAGGACCATCGGCAACGCGTACAGCTTGCCGTCGTACCGGGACGGCTCGAGAACGCGGTCCTCGTACTCGTACCGCTTGGCCAGGTCGTCGGGCAGCGGCGCGAGCACCTTCTTGTGCGCGAACGGCGGGATCCACCCGACGCCGAGCATCACCACGTCCGGCATCAGGCCCCCGGCCAGGCTGGTGGTGATCTTCTCGTTCAGGGCGGCGTACGTCGTGTAGTCGACCTTGACCATGACGTTCGGGTTCTTCTGCTTGAACGCCGGCAGCAGCTTGCCCTCCAGCAAGTCCTTGCCGGTGCTGCCCTCGAACAGCGGGGTGAGCAGGCTGATCTCGCCTTCGACGGGTCCGTCGGCGGTCGCCTGGCTGTCGCCGGACGACGCGGAGCACCCGGTGGCGGCGGCGACCGCGCCGAGCCCCAGGGCCGTCAGGACTGATCTGCGGGTGTACTCCATGGCGCGCCTTTCGTGGTGCTGCGGAAGGGAGAAAGACAAGAGAGCTTCATCGTGGTGCAACGATCTACCAGCCGGAGCGGCGCAAGCTGTGCGAGGCTGGTGCAACGATGCACCGCATGCTAGGAACGGATTTCACGGCACGTCAAGAGGTAAAGGCCCACGAACTTGCAGCTGGACTTTCGGCAGAACCTGATGCATCGTTGCACTGCAACACGCCAGTACCAACGGGGTGACAGAATGCGCGGGTGGGCGGTGAATTGAGAACTGGCGAGGTGACGATCCAGCAGGTCGCGACCGAGGCGGGCGTCTCGCCGAGCACGGTGTCGAACCTGCTCAACGGGCGCAACCACCGGATGCTGCCGGAGACCCGGCAGCGGATCGAGCGCGCCATCGACAAGCTCGGCTACCGGCCGAACCGGGCGGCCCGGCAGCTACGCACCGGCCGAAACACCACGATCGGACTCGTCGTCCCGTCGGTGGGCAACCCGTTCTGGGGTGCGCTCGCGCGCCACCTCGAGTCCGCGGCGCTGGCCGAGGGATACCACGTGCTGCTCTGCAACTCCGAGCGCGATCCCCGGCGCGAGCGCGACTACGTCGACGAGTTGTGGGCCGACGGCGTGCACGGCGTCGTACTGTGCTCGTCGCTGCCGTCGCTCGAGCATGTGATGCCGCTGGTCGAGCGTGGGCTGCAACTGGTCGCGTTCGACCGTACGTCGCAGGCCGGCGACCCGGCGTCGCTCGTCAGCATCAGCGTCGACAACGCGATCGGCAGCCAGCTCGCCACCCAGCACCTCACGGACCTCGGGCACCGCCGGCTGGCGTTCGTGTCCGGCGCGCTGGCGAGCGTCAACCGCAAGGAGCGGTACCGCGGGTTCACGGCCGGCCTCGAACAGGCGGGGATCGATCCGGCGACCTCGGTCCGGGCACCGATCAAGGGCGACGCGGACGACTTCGGCGATGTCGAGGCGTCCGAGCTGGGGCGCGCAGCCGCGGCCGAGCTGCTCGCGCTGGAGGAGCCGCCGACCGGGATCGTCGCGATCAACGACATGTGCGCGCTCGGGGTCTGTCGCGGGCTGCGGGACGGCGGTCTCGAGGTGGGCAAGGACGTGTCGGTGGTCGGGTTCGACGACATCGTGCTCGCGGACTTGTACGCGCCGACGCTGACCACGGTCCGGCAGCCGATGAAGGAAATGGCGGCGGCCGCGTTCACCCAACTCCGGTCGCGGCTGGACGACTCCGGCCCGACCCAGGGCCAGTCACTGCTGTTCCGCCCCGAACTCATCGTCCGCGAGTCGACCGCACCGCCGACGTAGGGTGGTTCGGTGCAACGGATCTCCTCGCGGAACGCCAGATTCCAGGTGTGGCAGGCATCGCTGACCAATCGCACCAAACGGCAGCGGTCCGGCGAGTTCCTGGTGCAGGGGGTGCGCCCGATTTCGGTTGCTGTGGACAACGGTTGGCCGGTGCGCACCGTCATCACCGACGCGTCGCGCCCGTTGTCCCGTTGGGCTTCGGACCTGCTGCAACGGCTGCCCGCGGTTGAGCGGGTCGCGATGGCGCCGGAGTTGCTAGCCGAGCTCGGCGAGAAGGAGGAGCCCGAGCTGATCGCCGTACTGGAGCTGGCGGCCGACGATCTCGATCGGATCCCGGTCGGGCCGGAGTTCCTGGGCGTCGTCTTCGACCGCCCGACCGGGCCGGGGAACATCGGGTCGATCATCCGGTCCGCCGACGCGTTCGGCGCCGACGGGGTGATCGTCACCGGGCATGCGGCCGACATCTACGACCCGAAAGCGGTCCGCGCGACGACGGGATCGCTGTTCGCGGTTCCCGCCGTACGCGCGCCTTCGCATCGCGAGGTTCTCGACTGGGTACGTCGCTCCCCGGTCGCCGTGGTCGGCACCGACGAGCACGGGTCGACCGATGTCTACGACTTCGACTTCACCCAGCCGGTCCTGCTGCTGATCGGCAACGAGACCGCGGGCCTGAGTACGGCGTGGAAGGAAGCCGCCGACCACCTGGTCCGGATCCCGATCACCGGATCAGCCAGCTCCCTCAACGCCGCCAACGCCGCGACCGCGGTGCTCTACGAGATCTCCCGCCAGCGCTCACGCCGTGCACAGTAGTTCGCCGTGCAAGATGGAGATGGTCGCGCCGGGAGTATCGGCCCAGGTCCGCCATGCTTGTGAGATCGCTTCGAGTTGCTGTTCCGGTACGCCGGATGCGCGCGCCTGATCCGCCAGAGCCGACTTGAGGACGCGATCGGCCCACATGCCGCCCCAGAACGCACGGTCCTCCGGGTTGGTGAACGCCCAGGTCGACGTGGTCGCGTCCGCCTGTTCGAAGCCAGCCGCGAGCGCCCACGACAGCAGGCGCCGACCCGCGTCCGGTTCGCCGCTGTTGGCGCGCGCCATCCGCTGGTAGAGCGCCATCCACTCGTCCAGTTCGGGAAGCTCCGGGTACCAGACGAAGCCGTGATAGTCCGAGTCGCGGACCGCGACGGTTCCTCCGGGCTTGCACACGCGCCGCATCTCGCGCAGCGCCTGCACGGGATCCGCCACGTGCTGCAGGACCTGATGCGCATGTACGACGTCGTACGTGTCGTCCGGCAGATCCAGTGCATGTACGTCGCCGACGACGAACTCGACGTCGAGGTCCAGGTTCTCGAACGCTGACTTGGTGATGTCGAGTGCCGCGGCGTTCGCCTCCAGCGCGGTCGTCCGGCCGGGCTCGACCAGGCGCGCCAGGTCGGCGGTGATCGTTCCGGGACCGGCGCCGACGTCGAGCAACGACATCCCGGGCCGCAGGTGCGGAAGCAGGTATCCGGCCGAGTTCTCGGCGGTCCGCCAGCTGTGCGACCGCAGTACGGACTCGTGATGGCCGTGCGTGTACACGTTGTTCATCCCAGGCTCCTTTGCCTTGCTCGACGATCCTCACGCTAATCCAGAATCTTGCTGAATGAGACACATGATCTCGCGATACGAGACGAGGTTCATGACCGAATATGGCCAGACCGACCGCCTGGTCGCAGGCGAACCTTGGGGTACTGCGCAACCACAAGGAGGATTTCGATGCTGGCAAAGGTGTTTCCGATCAAGCTGAAGGACGGCAACCAGGCCGCCGCCGAGGCGATCGTGCAGGAGTTCGCGCCGAAGGGACCGGGGGCAGAGGAGGGCACGTTGTCCTTCCGCGTGTACCGCGACTCGTCGAACCCGGACTATCTGTTGTTCGTCGAGCACTTCGCGGACCAGGCGGCGTACGACGCGCACACCGGGTCGGCGGCGTACCAGGAACTGATCGCGGGCCGGTTCGCCGACCTGATCGTCGAGTTCGTCGAGGTCGACCACGAACTGCTGGTCAGCCTGTGAGCGACCTCGCGCGGCGGCTGCGCGAACTGCACGGGCAGCCGCCGCTCGTCCTGCCGAACGCGTGGGACGCCGGCTCGGCGCGAGCGATCGAGGCGGCGGGGGCGACGGCGATCGCGACGACGAGCGCGGGCGTCGCCTGGGCCGCCGGGGTGGACGACGCCGGCGGGCTGAACCAGGAGTCCGCGATCGCTGCCTTGCGCGCGATTTGTGCAGCGGTTTCCGTTCCGGTCACCGCCGACCTCGAGGCCGGGTACGGCGATGTTGCGGGGACGGTGACCGCTGCCGTCGAGGCAGGTGTTGTCGGCATCAACCTCGAGGACAGCACCGCACGGGTTCTCGACGATCCGTTGGTGCAGGCCGCGCGGATCAAGGCGGCACGCGCTGCAGCTGTTGCCGCTGGCATCGATCTGGTGATCAACGCACGGACCGACACGCACCTGTTCGGTGACCGGACCGGCACGATCGAGCGCGCGAAGATCTACGCCGACGCGGGCGCGGATGTGCTGTTCGTGCCGGGCGTGGTCGACGCGCCGACGATCGCGGAGCTGGTGAAGGAATCGCCGCTGCCGCTCAACGTGATGGTCGGTCTGGGTGCGCCGACGGTCGCCGAACTCGCGGACCTCGGTGTCGTGCGGATCAGCATCGGGCCGGCGATCACGAGTGCGGCGTACGCGCTGGCGACGGCGGCGGCGAAGGAGCTGCTGACCACCGGCACCTATGAGGCGCTGATCCGGTAGTAGACAGCGGCGAGTGACCGCCAGGGGGTGAGGTGGTCGCTCTCGCCGTCGAGGGGCCAGGCGTCGCGAGCTCCGAGGCGCAACGCGATCTCCTGCGCGGCGCGCGGGCTCGTGACGGCCTCGAGTGACTGGATCTCCACACCGGGTCCGAGGGCGATGTTGCCGTCAGCAACCTCTCGCGCGAGCGGGCCGACCAGCTCGGACCCGGTCAACGCCTCCGGTCCCGGGAACGCATGCGTCAGTCCGTGCCCGAGCCCCGGCACCGGTACGCCGTACACCTCGACGAGTTTGCGCAACGCCTCGTTCGCGTCGTCGCGGCCCAGCCTGTCCCGGACGAATGCCTGGACCGCGACCTCGAACGGACCCCACGCACCAGGAACACGTATTCCGGGGCGCGCGGCAACGAGTGGCCCGAGGTCGGCGTCGGCGGCCAGGTGCGCCCGAGCGCGGATCGGATCATGGTCGAGCCCGACGAGCTGGGTGGCCCGATCGACGACATGGATCACGCCCTCCCAGAAGGGGAGATGCGCGCGCAGGATCAGGTGATCTTCGCCGCCCGCCCCGATCTCCAGGAGGCCGGGCTCACCGTCGAGCGAGATCGTCCGCCGATACACACCGTCCTCGACCGACTCGACGCCCGGGACCGCCTGCGCCCCGAGGTACGTGCTCATCGCTTCCCAGTCGTACGGCGGGGTGAACGGCAACCGCAGTACCAGACCACCGTCGGCAGCGAGGCGGTCGCCGCGGCGCCGGCGATCGCGCAGCGCACGCGGTGACGCGCGGAAGATCTCGCGCATCGCCCGGTTGAACTGGCGCAGGCTGCCGAAACCGGACGCGAACGCGATTTCCGCGACGCCGAGATCGGTGTCGTCCAGCAGGCGCCGCGCGAAGTGCGCCCGCCGCGAGCGGGCGAACTGGTCCGGCGTGACGCCCAGGTGCTCGTGGAACATGCGCCGCAGGTGCCGCGCCGACACCCCGAGCCGCGCGCCCAACGCCTCCTCACCGGACTCGTCGAGCAGACCCGCGATGATCAGTTGCACCGCGCGGCAGACCAGCTCGGGCGTCTCGTCGGCCACCGTCCCGGCCACCCGGTACGGCCGGCAGCGCAGGCAGGCGCGGTACCCGGCCGCCTCCGCGGCGGCGGGCAACTCGAACGTGCCGACGTTTTCCGCGAGCGGCTTGGCACCGCACCCGGGCCGGCAGTAGATCCCCGTCGTACGGACCGCGGAATAGGTGGTCACGGGACCACGCTAGGCGGGACCGCCGACAGTTCTGACACGCGTTTTACACCGAGTGCCCACCGTGACGGCTAAGGTACGGCGGGTGCAGTCGAAACCGATGCTGGTCGTGGTGAGTGGTCCGCCCGGGACCGGGAAGACGACGCTGGCGCACCGGATCGCAGCCGCGATCGGCTGCCCGGCGATCTGCCGGGACGAGATCAAGGAAGGCATGGCGCACGCCACCCCAGGCTTTGTGCCAGGCCCCGGCGACCCGCTGACGATGCGAACGCTGTCCACGTTCTTCGACGTGCTCGGCCTACTCATCGGCCGCGGTACGACGGTGGTCGCGGAAGCGGCGTTCCAGGACCGGCTGTGGAACCCGGGTCTGAGCCCGCTGCTCGGCCGCGCCGATGTCCGGATCGTGCACTGCACGGTCCCGGCCGAGGTCGCGCTGGAGCGGATCACCGCGCGGACGTCCAACGACCCACGCCGTTCCGCTCACGAGGACGCGCAGATCAGCGCCGACGCCCGCCTCCGCACCCACAACGCCTTCCAGCCCATCGATCTCCCGGTGCCCTCGATCACAGTCGACACCGGCACTGAGCTGCCGATGGAGAAGATCCTCGCGTTCTTGTCGCGCTAACGACAGGAGGTAGTGGCCGACTTCGGGGCGCGCACGCGGCGCGTCGACGGGCGTGGTGGACTACCTCCTGTCGTTAGCGCTTCACCGAGGGGGATCCACATGCTTGAGCGGTTTGCGGGGTTGACCACAGCACATGTTGCTGACGCCTGTGTGCGGGCGGGGGTGCCGGTGCGGACAGTGTCGTTGACGGCCGTGGCCGGGGGCCGGGTCGCGGGGCGGGTGTTGCCGGCGCAGCATGTCGGAAGTGTCGACGTTTTCCTGGAGGCGTTCGAGTCCGCCGTTGAGGGCGACGTACTGGTCGTGGACAACGGTGGCAGGCGGGACGAGGCGTGTGTCGGTGACCTGGCCGCACTGGAGGCTGCTGCGGCCGGTGTCGCCGGGATCGTGATCTGGGGACTGCATCGGGACACGGCCGACATCACCGCGATCGGGTTGCCGGTGTTCAGCCTCGGGGCGTTGCCGACCGGGCCGCTGCGGCTCGACCCGCAGCCGGCCGATGCGTTGACCAGGGCAACGATCGGTGAGTGGACGGTGACCCGGGACGACGTCGTACTCGCGGACGAGGACGGAGCGGTCTTCGTACCGGCGGATCGCCTGGAGGAACTGTTCGGACTGGCGGAGTCGATCCGGGACACGGAACACCGGCAGGCGGACGACATCCGGGCCGGGCGGTCGTTGCGCGAGCAGGTGAGCTTCAAGCAGTACCTCGAGCGCCGGGCCGCCGATCCGTCGCTGACCTTTCGGCAGCACCTGCGCGCGGTGCGGGGAGCGATCGAGGAATGACCGCGTGGCAGTTGGGCGAGGTCTCCGTCGAGCGGATGGGGTTCGGCGCGATGCGGATCACCGCGAATCCGGACCGAGCGATCGCCGTACTGCGGCGCGCGGTGGAGCTCGGGGTGAACCACATCGACACGGCAGCGTTCTACGCATCCGGAAAACGTTTCGCGAACGAGCTGATCCGCTCCGCGCTGGCGCCGTACCCGGCCGGCCTGATCATCACGACGAAGGTCGGACCCGGAACTGATGCGGAACGCGGTTTCTACAACGCGGCCACGGCCGCCGAACTGCGGGAGCAGGTCGAGACGAACCTTCTCCAGCTCGACGTCGACTGCCTGGAGGTGGTGAACCTGCGGATCACCGGGGAGGGCTCGCTCGCGGAACGTTTCGGCTGGCTCGTGGAGCTCCGGGACGAAGGGCTGATCAAACAGCTCGGCGTCTCGAACGTGCGGCTCCCCCACATCCGGGAAGCGCTCGCGATCGCGCCGGTCGTCTGCGTCCAGAACAGCTACGCCGTCGACCGCCGCGGCGACGAGGACGCGATCATCCGGTTCTGCGCCGAGCGCGACATCGCATACGTACCGTTCGGCACGATCACCGGCGCCGACGACTCAGACGCCGTCGACTCGATCGCTGCAGCCCACAACGCGACGCCCCAGCAGGTCCGCCTGGCTTGGACGCTCCACCACTCCCCCAACATCCTCGCCATCCCCGGCACCGGCAACGTCGACCATCTCGAAGAGAACATCGCCGCCGCATCGCTGCACCTGAGCCCCGAGGAACTCGCCACCCTCGACTAGCCGACCGCCGCCCGAACCGCGGGTACGACCTCCTGCGACCAGCGGGACAGCTGGACCTCGAACGGGTCGGAACCCCGCGGAAAAAGCGTGAAACCGGCGGCGTCGTGGTTGAGGATCGCGTCGGTGAGCTCCTCGATCCACTGCTCTGATGAGCCGCCCACCCAGCGGCCCTCCTCGTCGCGAGTACGGCGCTGCGGGGTCGCGGTGATCGCGCCGGGGAAGTTGTAGATCGTCGCGACGTCCGACGGTTTCCGGCCGACGGAAAGCGCCGCCTCGTCGATGATCGGACGGGACCAACGGAAACGGTCGCTGAGCCAGTCGGCGGCGTGACCGGGGATCCAGCCGTCCGCGTTCCGGCCGGTCGCGGCGAGCGACTTGGGGCCGTTCGAGCCGGTCCAGATCAGCGGCGCGGGTACGGCGGCCGGGCGGAGGTGACCGATCGGGTAGTGCTTGGTGGGCGTCGGCGTACCGCCGTCGGACATCGAGTGGACGAGCTGCATCGCCTCCTCGAACGCCTCGACCGCCTCGGCCGGTCGCAACTCCGGTACGCCCATCATCGTGATCCGGTCCCAGGCCCCGCCGGCACCGAGGCCGAGGACGAAGCGGCCGTCGGACAGTGCCGACAACGAGGTCGCCGTACGGGCGAGGACCGGCGCGGGCCGTAGCGGCAGGTTGGTCACGTTGACGAACGCCGACAGCCGCTCCGTTCGCCCCAGGATGAAGGAAATCGCGGCGTACCCGTCGAGCATGTCCGCGACGTACGGGTGGTCGGCGAGGCTGACGTGATCGAGACCGTCCCGGTCGGCCTGCTGCGCGAGCCGGACGATCCCGGCGGACTCCCGCACCGCGTCCGGCGACCCGTACCCGAATCGCACGTTCATATCGACTCCTCAGATAGTTCGCTGTTCTAACTAGTTGTAGCACGAAATGTTAGAACAGCAAACTATTAGGCCAACGGACTATCATGGGGACATGGTGACGACGACGGCTGCCCGGGACACCGATCTCGCGAGCGCGCTGGTGCAGACGATGCACCGGCTGCAGGACCTGCACGCCGAGACCAGCCGCCCGCTCGGCCTGACCCCGCAGCAGGCGCATCTCCTGTGCGTGCTGCTCGCCGGCCCGCTCGGCATGACCGAGCTCAGCCGCATCCTGAGCATCGAGCGCTCCAGCCTGACCAGCATGGTCGACCGCCTGGAACGCCGTACCTTGGTGGCCCGCACCCCCAACCCCACCGACCGCCGAGCCAGCCAGATCGAGCTGACCCCAGACGGTCTGGCCCTGGCGCACGAGGCCCACAACGCGGTGGTCGACCGCATCAACACCCTGACTGCCGACCTGCCCCGCGCCACCCGCGCGACCGTCACCACAGCACTGCAGTCGATCCTGACCCGATGAGCTACCAGTACGTCGCTGTGGCCGGCGCCCGCATCGCCTACCGGGCGAGCGGTTCCGGGCCGGCGCTCGTACTGATGAAGAACAACCGCCGCCCGCTGGACTACCCGGTTGCGGACGTGCTCGCTCAGCGATTTCGGGTCCTGCAGATCCATCCCGTCGGTTTCGGCGCTGCCGACCGGCCGGAGGAATACGATTTCGGCAGCATCGGCCGGCAGGTGCTCGCCGTACTCGATCACGAACGCATCGATCGGTTCGCCGTCTGGGGATTCTCGCAGCCGGCGTGCATGTCGGCTGTCGTCGCCCGGTCGACGGATCGGGCGGCTGCACTGGTGATGGGCGGCGTGGCGCCGATCGGCTTCCCGACCGACGGCACGATGCGCCGGATGGAGCGAGAACCGCGGCTACCCAAGGCTGCGCTGGAGTTCTGGCGGAGCTATCGCTCGTACGACTGGCACCACGAACTCAGGTGTTACGCGGGAACCAAGGTGGCGTACATGGGTACCGCCGACCCGGCGATCCGCCGGCTCCGGAAACTCAAGCCGGTACTGGAAGGCATCGGCTTCAGCTACTTGGAGTTCGAGGGATTGAGCCACGCCTCGTGCGGGCTGGGCGACGAGTCGGCCGACGGACTGCGCGTCGCCCGGACTGTCGCGGATCGACTGCTCGGTGGCGGCTCGAAGTCGCTTTAACGCCTGCCGCCGAACTCCCAAGGGTGTACTTCGGCGTTGTCGGCCTGGATGAGGCTTGTGGCGGCCTCTGGGTTCGGCGCTTCCAGCAGGGCGGCTCGTCCTACGTAGCCGTTGTTGGTGCTCAGGAGGTCGCCGTACATGATCAGGTGGGTCGACGTGAGTGGGCGTGCGGCGTCCTTGGTGAGGACGAGGTAGCGGTTGTAGCCCTCGGCGGCGGTGGCGAAGTCCCACATCGTGCGGCCCGGGTTGTGGTTGTGAAAACGCTGGATTTCTACGGTCTCGAAGGCGCCGGCGCGGTAGTACGGCTCGTCGTACGCGAACTCGCGGGCGGCATCGTCGTCCGGTAGCTCGACGATGTGCAGGCTGCCCGTGGTTCGCTCGCCGTCGTCGGTCAGCGTCGGGCCGCGGGCGATCAGGCCGTCGGCGTACCCGTCCATGAACGTCCAGTGTTCCTCGTTCAGCGCGACCTTGATCTCGAACCCACCCGGCTTGTCACGCCCGAAAACGAAGTACTCCATGGTCAGACCCTACGGGCCTGTGAAGGCCTACCGCGTAGTGCGTACGACAGGTTGTGTACGCACTACGCGTGGCGCGGGTCAGGCCGTGGCGGCCAGGTGAATGCGCAGGATCGTGTCGTAGTCGACGATCTCGACGCCGGCCGCAGGGGCGACGATTTCCTGGGAGGCGACGATCACCAACTGCCGCAGGTCGCTGACGTCGACGTCGTACTTCGACTTCACCTGGGAACGGTTCTCCGCGTTGCCGAGGTACTCCGCGTATCGCGCAAGCTCGGTCGCACTCTCCTGCACCGGCGTACGGAAAACGCGGCGGCGCTTCTTTCCGTTGACCGTGTCGACGACCGGAAGCTCGAGCCGCCCGACGACATGACTGCCGTCCGCGCGCTCGAGAATGAAGTCCGGGTGCAGGTCGCCGAGCGCCGGCTGCCGGACCAGCTTGGTCGCGTCGAACACCGACAGCAGGATGCCCTCGTGCTTGTCCAGGAACTCGTCGACGGTCGAATCCTGCAGACCGTGCGCGAGGTACGTGCTCTCGAACGCGTCCGCCTGCAGCACCGCCGGGTCGACCGGCAGGCTGACCGTGCCGATCGGGTCGAGGTGCGGGCTCGCGTTGGAGTAGTTCCGCAGGAAGTCGAGGTACTTGTCGGCCGGCTCGGAACGGTGGATCGCGAGCGCGAAGAACACCCAGTGCGCGCGGAGCGAGTCGCCCGCGGTGTGCACGAGCAGGGCGCGGTCGAAGGTCGAGTAGTTGCCGGGCGCGAACCGCAGCAGCTCGTCCGCCGGGCCGACCACCACGTCGCCGAGCATGTTCCCAGCGTCCGGAAAACGTGTTTCGAGGGCGCTCTTGCCGGCCTCGGTCGCGATCGTCGCGTCCTTGAACCAGTTCTGCCCCTGGAGGTTCGCAACCACGGTGCGGCCGTCGCCGAGCCCGAAGTACTCCTCGACGCTGGCAGCCTTCTGCCGCCGGACCTCGAGCGCCCGGTACTCACGGCTCAGCCCGACGAGCTCGAGGATGTTCCAGTCCGGCGTCTCGGTCAGCACCATCATCCGCGGGAACAGCATCGGCCCGGGCAGCTCGGTCCGGTGACTCACCGGCAGATGCCCGGCGGCCTCCTTCAGGTGCTCCCCCCAGAACTGGCTGTTCACTTTCACGAACTCGGTGGGTTTCATCGTTCTCCTCGCTCAGACACTCGGACTCAACCTTCAACTCCCGCCCGAGCAGACCCTATTCCCGCCCCGGCTACCTCAGGGCGATCAGGCTGTCCTTGTCGCTGACCAGGATCAGCTCGCCGGCGGCGACGACACCAGCTCGGCAGTTGACCTCCGGATCCATGGCGACGTACTCGACGGCTGCGCCCGCGACGACCTTCGCGATCCGGCAAGCGTTTTCGTTGCCCATCAGAAACACCCGGCCACCCGGCGTCACGGCGTACCTGGCATCCCACGGAATGCTCGGCTGAGTGGTCGAGACGACCTGCCCGTTCGCCGCGTCGACGAACCGTACGACGGTCTGCGTGGTGCGCTCGGCGGCGCCCGGGCAGCTGAGCAGTACGACGCGGTTGCCGGCCGGCTCCATCCGGACCGGGCAGGTCCAGTCCTGCGGAATCTCGGAGTGCCAGCGCACTTCCCCGGAATGCGGATCGAGAGCGGTCAGCTGCCTCGGATGGTCGACACTGCCCTCGGTGCCGACGACCAAGCCGCCGACCGTCGTCAGGTTGCTGAGCGAGCCGTCGTGCATCCAGCGTTTTCCGCCGCTCTTCAGGTCCAGACCCACGAGCTGGTCGGGGAGGTTGCCACAGCTGTGCCCCAGCTCGACGACGACCATGTCGGCCGTGGCCTCGGCGCTGATGCTGGTGCAGCGGCCGGGTTCGTACGTCCAGCGGTTGGAGCCGTCGAGGTTCGTGCCGTACAGCTTGTCGGAGCCTTTGCTGACCGACTTTCCGGTGATGAGCGGGTCGTTGTCGTCGATGTCGTAGTCGCGGGTCCGTTCGCGCCAGCCCGCCGTACGTTTTCCGGTGTCGGCGTCGAGGACGAGGTACCCGAAGTCGTCGTACCGGACGAGCAGTTTCTGACCGCCGTCCAGGACGGACAGGTTCGCTTCGTCGTTCGTGTTCGCGCGGATGTAGCGCCAGCGGGACTTGCCGGTCGCGGGGTCGAGCATCTCGACGGTGCCGCGGCCGCGTGCAACCGCGATGCCGTGCGCGGTCCCGACGGTCTCACTGAAGTCGAGCCGGTCGGTGTTGGTCCACATCCGGTCGTTGCCGTACACGACAGATGCGGCGTCGACGTTCGCCGGCTGATGGTCGCCTTCGATGTGCTCGTTCGCGCGGAGCATGTAGGCGCGCTGGAGCGGGTCGATGACGTAGAGGATTACGAGGACCACCGCCACGACGGCGGCAATGGCGGCGAGGATCTGGCCGCGATTGCTGGTGACACCGGGCGCGAACCTGGTCGCGCCGAAGGCTGCCGCGCTGGCCAGGATCAGCAGGACGGACAGGATCACCAGAAGCGGAACACGTTGTCCGACTCCTGAGGCTCCGGTGGTCGGCGGGACGGTGAGCAGGACGATCGGCAGACAGACGAGCCCGATCGCTGCGGGTACGGCGGTGAGGATGCGGGCCTTGCGGTCGGCGCGCCGTACCGCCCACCAGAGGCCGGCGACCGCCGCCGCCGCGAGCACCGCCATGACGATCGCTTGCCATTTCGGATCGCTCTTGAACGCGGGAATCCGCCACGGCTGCCCGATCGCCGCGACGCCCGCCACGAAGGCCAGGAACGCGGTCAGCACAGCCAGCACCGACAGCCCGGTCCGCTGCCAACCACGCCATACGGGCGGAGTCAGCTGGTCCAGCAACTCCAGCTCGGCGGTGAGATTGGCTCGGGCCGCTTCGTCGTACCGCTCGTGCGCGAGCTGCGTCCGGTAGATCCGCTCGGACGCGAGCATGGTCTGGAGCTGCTCCCGCCGCGCCTTCGCGTCGAAGGTCGTGTCGCGGCGTACCTCGGAAGCAAACGTCGAGTACTGCGAATCCGCGAGTACGGCGTCGACGGCATCGAGCAGCACGTCCGCGTTGGCACCGTGGCCCTGGGCGCGATCGCCGTCCGTGAGCCGAACCAGGCGGGCAACCTCAGCAGTCCGCACCGCGGTCACGCCGTACGTCGGCAGAAGCTCCTCCGCCAGCTGCGCCGACGCCTCAGCATCCTCCCGCGCCGTATTTGCCTTGGCATGCTCCGCCCGATGGAACCAGGCAGCCAACCGGACCGCGACCGGATCCGTGCACAACTGCTCCAGCGACTCCAGCGCAGTCAGTACATCGACCAGATACCGATCCCGATAGGCAACCCGCCGCTTCTCCGTGTAGCGGCCCGCCAACTCGTCCGCGAGCGCCTCCGCACCAGGGACCACGTCGTCCCACATGCCCCGTAATCCAGCCACCAGCCGATACTGGCAGACCCCCGGTCCGGCCAGTTGATTAGGTTAGGCTGCACTAACTTTCTTGAGGAGGGGTATGGCGGCGCGGTTCCTTCCCGGCTGGGTGATGGTGAGTGCCGAGTCGGGGCGCCTGTTGGAGAACCCGGACCAGCTGGCAGTCGATCTCGCCGACGTGCGGCATGACGGCAACGGGGTCTACACGATCACCACCAGTGCGGGCGCGACGACCCGGCTGGTCAAGCGCGTCGGCCCGCTGCCTCCGGGTGTGCGGCTCGAGTACGGCGTCGACTTCGAGGACGACGTACCGACGGTTGCGCTGACGCTCTCCGAGCGGCTGGCCGACGACGAGGTCGCACCGGTGCTCGCGAGGGTCCTGGCCGAGTCGACGGCGCCTGCTGGTCCGGGTGATCGGGTCTTCTCGCCGAGCAGTACTCCTGATCTGGATGCTGTGCAGCGGCCTGCGGACGCCGGTCTGCGCGCCGAACTGCGGCAGCGCGGTCGGCTGCTCGCCGGAAAACGCCACATTTCCGCCGTCCGGCAACTTGCCCTCACGATGGGCGTCGCCGACGGGCAGCCGAACGCCGCACTGCTCCGCACCCTCCTCACCGAGGAGGAGCGCACGATCCTCGACCGCGCCGCGGACCCGGCGGCACGTCCCTTGGAGGACCGTGTCGATCGGGCCGGGTACCTCGCGAAGGCGCTCGGCGGATCCGGAGTTTCCGCGGCGGTGATCGGTACGGCGGCGGCGGTGTTCACCGGCAACCCGCTCGTCGGGTTCGGCATCGCGGTGCCGACGATCGTCAACGCGGCTGTCGGATCGATGGCCGAGCGGCGCCTGGACGAGCAGAAGATGGCCGGGCGGAAACCGGCGTACACGGCCGAGCGGAAACAGCGCGAGTACGAGTTTCCGGGCCTGCGCTCGCTCCTGGATGGAGCGGAACCGGTCCGGCCGGCGGCGATAAAGATGCCGCGAGCAACGGCTTGGCGCAATTACCTGCGCCGGTACGCGATGCCCACCCTGGCCACCGCCGCGGTCGCCGGCGTGCTCACGCCGTTCGGCGTCCCGGCGTTGTCGACGGCGATGGTGATCGCGTCGTCGGCACTCGCCAAGTCGCTCGCGGAGCGGCTGGTCGACACCAAGAAACTCGATTTCCGGCTCCGCCGCATCGACGCCACCGAACGAATCCGCCTCGCCGACCCCACCCTGTACGTCAACCAGCTGGTCGCCGAGTTCACCCACCTGCAGACCCGCCTCAACCGCATCCGCACCCCAGACGGGACGACCCGTGAGACCTCCGCCGACGTACCGGGCTCCCCGCCGTACACGGTCGCGCTCGCTGCTCAGCTGATCGAGAACGTGTCGGGCAGCGCAAGGCGTGCCCTGCTCGGCGGAAAACGTACGACGAACTCCGACCACCCGCAGCTGGAGGGAGTGCTGAGCGCCGCCGGCCCCGGCCTGGTCGGTGCGGTGACGGGCGCAATGGGCGACAAGTACTTCCTGAACCGCGACGAACCCTCCCGAGACGCCTCCAAGCAGTGGTCCCGCAGCCACCAGGAGGCCACCCAAGCAGCAGAACTCGCCCACACCCTCGAACCCCAGCTGCGAGCCCTCCGCCAACTCGTCGACCGCCTCGAAGAACGGGCTGGCACGTCAAACGGCGCCCCGTGGGCCCTACCAACAGTCACCACCCCGCCAGAGGGTCCACGCCCCTCGGCACGAGCCCCATGGTCGGCGTACGCCGTCCAAGCCGCCGCCGGATCCCTGGGCGGAGTAGCCGGAGCAGTCGGCCTAGACCTGCTCCTAGACCTCCCAGACCTCGCCGTAGTCCTAACAGCCGCCGGCGCAGCAGGCTCCATGACCGCAACCCCCGCCGCGCGCTACCTCTTCCGAAGCCGCGAGCTAAAGCTCCACGAAGCCCTAGAAACAAACAAAGCAGTCCGCGCCGTCGACCAGTCCGACCTACTGGAACAACGAGCAATCACCCGCTACCTCGTCACCCAACTAGCCCTACAAGCCGAGCCAATCGGCTCCCCCGAACCCGAACAGACCGCCAGCTCCCCCACCGACCAAATCCGCACCGCCACCACCCAAGCAGTACGCCAACTCGCCGCAGAACCCCCTGGCAAGCCTCTCCTCCCCGAACGCCTAATCGCCCTAGAACACCTAACCCAAACCGCCAACGCCCTGGACCACCACACCCTCCACGGCACCCCCGACTCCCAAGCCCACCTACAAGCCCAACTAGCCAAGTCCCTCGCAGAAACCAACCGCCTCTACCAAGAAGCCGGCATCCCCACCGGCCTCCCCCTACCGCCCCTAACCCCCGAACACGAGCTCACCAAACTACGAGGCCTGGTCGGCCCACCACCCGCCTCCACCAACCGCCCAAACACCGCCCCGAGCCCGACCCGCCCAACCACCCCACACCGCCCCGGAAACACTCCCCGCACCAGATAACCCACGTGCCGGCAATCAAGCAGCCGGGCCGATCCCTGTACCCGGTGCGTCCTGCGCCAGCTCGCTCGGCGTACGGCGCAACTCAACGCGCAACGCCCGTACCTCCTCGACGAGCGCGGAGACCTGCACTCGCAGATCCGCCTCCTCACGTTCTTGCCGTGAGACATGCTCGACGAACCACGAGGCCAACGCAGCAGTCACCACACCAAGCAGCGCGATCCCACCGAGCATCAGCCCAACACCAGCAACGCGACCGGTGCCCGTAACGGGATACCGATCCCCGTACCCCACCGTGGTGATGGTCGTCACCGCCCACCACGTGGCGTCTCCGAAGTTCTTGATACTCGCCGACGGCTCGGACCGCTCCGCGTCCAGCACAGCAACCGCCGCAGTGAACCCCAAGAGACCAACCCCACCAACCACATAGACCATCGCGCGACCACGCAAGGAGGCCGCCCGCCGGTTCAGGTGGCCCAACGCAGTCACAACCCGCAACGCCCGCAACGGCCGAAGCAGCGGCAACGCCAGTACCACCAGATCAACCACATGCTCCCGAAGAAACCGCACCCGCCGCCGAGCAAGCCCCAACCGAAGAACAAAGTCCCCCGCGAACACCGCCCAAATCACAACCGTCGCCACGGAGCATGCCTGCCGCAGCGACTCCGACATCCCAGACTCAAGAACCGGCCAGGAGTAGGCCCCCAAAAACAAGACAGCCGCCCCCGTCAACGGCCACTCAACAACTCTCCGATACCCCTCCGCGAACGAGTCCCTCCCCATAATTCCCCCTCACAACACACATCGCTCCCCAACCACAGTGCGTTACGAGAGCCACACGCCAGGCCCCTGACCAAGCCAGCCCTGCACTCGAGCCTCACGCCCGACCCAGCCACCGAAGCCGAGCGAAGCGAAGGCGCAAGGGGGTGCGGGTGGCGGAGCCCCCGCTCGCGGCGAGCGCAGCGAAGCCGCACAAATGACGAAGGCGACCAGGTCCGCGCTTTCCGCGGACACAGGTCGCCTGTCGCACTCGTGGCGGGTGCAGGGTTCGAACCTGCGTAGGCATAAGCCGACAGATTTACAGTCTGCTCCCTTTGGCCGCTCGGGCAACCCGCCAGGGTGCTGCCGGTTCGTGAACCGGCGTGGGAGACGATACAACAGGTAGTGGCCCTGACAGCAAATCGGAAAGGATGTGCCCATGGCTTCGGAGTCCTCCTTCGACATCGTGAACAAGGTGGACCATCAGGAGGTGGACAACGCCGTGAACCAGGCGGCGAAGGAGATCAGCCAGCGGTTCGACTTCAAGAACGTGGATGCCGGGATCAAGTGGTCCGGTGAGGCGATCGACATGCAGGCGAGCACCGAGGAGCGGGTGAACGCCGTTCTCGACGTGTTCAAGGACAAGCTGGTCAAGCGGCAGATCTCGCTCAAGGGGCTGGAGGCCGACGAGCCGAAGCTGTCCGGGAAGATCTACAAGATCAACGCCACGATCGACGCCGGCATCACCCAGGAGAACGCGAAGAAGCTGTCGAAGCTGATCCGCGACGAGGGCCCGAAGGGTGTCAAGGCCCAGATCCAGGGCGAGGAGCTGCGCGTGTCCAGCAAGAGTCGCGACGACCTGCAGTCGGTTCAGGCGCTGATCAAGGGTCAGGACCTCGACTTCGCCGTGCAGTTCGTCAACTACCGCTGAGGTCGTGGAGCAGGAAGTGCAGCTGTACGTCGCCGGCCTGGTCAGTCCAGAGCCCGGCGGCGTCCAGTACGGCGGCTGACACCACCCTGGCCTCCCGCACCAGCTCCGGGTGCTGGTCGAACGTCTCCCACGGCAGGACCGGGAACCCGTGGAGTTCGCCGTACTGGCGCACCCTGCCCATGTCGCCGACCGCGGTGCGCGGTAGCGAGTCGTTGGCCCACGACCACAGCCAAGTCGACTCACTCAGGCTCACCGTGCCGATCAGGGTGAGCCGCGCACGGCAGAACTCGGCGCCGGCCCGCGACCAGGAGATGGCGGCCTGCTCGAGGTCCCAGGAGTACTGCGCGTCCTCGCCCAGCCACCCGATCAGGCGCTCCTGACGCTCGGCGGCACGGTGATGTGCCGCCTGTACGACGGCCTCCCAGTCAGCATGATCGTGTTCCATCCAAGCGATCGTTCCAGCCCGCGAGGGCAACGGCCGGTAACTGGTTCGCAGGTGGGCTGGTTGGCGGGCATGCTGGCGCGTGTGGGTGAGACGTTGATGCGGAAGTGGTTGCTGGCGGACTTCGGGCTTGAGGTGGTGGAACTCACACCGGTTGTGGACGGCGCGGACGTTGCGGCGCAGGTGTGGCGGGCGAGTACGGCGACCAACACGTACGCCGTGAAGTGGAGCGGCGCAGGCACGAACACGGGGCATCAGGTCGCGGCGTTCCTGGCCGACAGCGGGCTGCCCGGCGTACCGGAGTTGATCCGGACGTCCGAGGGCGGCCTGTGGAGCGTGCACGCGAAGAAGCGGTTGACGATCACGCCGTGGATCGACGGTTCGCGGGCGGCTGAGGCCGGGCTGACGGACGAGCAGTGGTCGGAGTACGGCGTACTGCTCCGTCGGGTGCACGACGCGGAGCTGCCGCCTCGGCTGCGGGACGCGTTGCCGAAGCACAGTCACATCGATGCGCGTATGCCGGCGCTCGCGGAGGCGGCCCGCACGCGGCTCGAGTCCCCTGACGGCGAGGTCGAGGAGGAGCTCGCGGCGGTGTGGAAGCAGTACGAGCACGTGATCGAGGACCTGCTCACCAACCGGCCGCCCGAGCCGGACGGTCCGCGGGTCGTGTGCCACGGCGACCCACATCTCGGCAACGTCCTGGTCAACGACGGGCTGCACTTGATCGACTGGGACGATGTCATCTACGCGCCCCGTGAGCAGGACCTGATGTTCATGCTCGGCGGTATGGGCGATGTCGGGCCGGTGACGTCCGCGCAGCGGGATGCCTTCCTGGCCGGCTACGGCCAGCACACGCTCGATCAGGACGCTGTTCACTACTACCGCCACGTCAGGGCGTACGAGGACGTGGTCGGCTGGTCCCACCAGGCCATCACCGGCCCCGACGAGACCGACGCCCTCGAGATAACCAAGGGCATCCTCGCCGAGGGCCTAGCGGCGTTGGTGGTCGGCTAGATGCTGACCGTTGAGCAGATCCAGCTGCACTTCATCGAGGAACTGAACGGTGGCGTCCGGCGACCGGGGATGATCGGCGGGGAGCTCGGCCTGGACTACCTGCTCGACCGCGTCGTCTACGTGACGGAAACGGGCGACCGCCGGGCGTGGCGCAAGGCGCTGACGGACGCCGGGGCGATGACGTCGATCGGCGTGGCGGGCGTGGTGCGGCTGCTGCTGCCGGACGACGGAACCGAGGCGATCGCATCCGTGTACGCCGACTACAGCCACCTGCACGGGTGGCTGAGGCTCGATCGGACGCTGAACGATCAGGAGTACGGCGAAGTCCAGGACCGGCTCGTGGACTTCTGTGCAACGGACCACCCGGAAGCGGAGGTCCTCGAACGCTTCGGCGAGCCGTCGGTTCGGATCGGCGGAACAAATCCCCGGTATCCGAGCGTGTTCGGCTACACAAACCCGGACGGCCCGATCGCCTGGTTCTACCTGTGGAACGGGACAGAAGCCGCGTACGAGCAACCGGTCCTACTCGCAGGGCGATGCGGAGCGCCCTTCGTCGACTCGCTCCGCTTCACGCCGGAAGGTCGGCGACGTCGTCCGGAGCTGGAGTTCTAGGCGTGCCGGAGCCAGATGTTTGGTTCGACATACACACCGGTGTTCGATTCACGGTTGATTTCAAGGGTGGTCAGGCCGTCTGGGATTGTGTAGGTGCCGGTGGAGGGGAAGGGCATTTTGGTCCACTTCTCCCAGTTCTCGACGGTGCCGGTCATGGTTTGGGAAGCGGGGGCCGGCGCGAGGAGGGTGGCGCCTAGGCGGACGTGGGTGCGGAGCCACGGGTCGAGCGGGAGGCCGTCTTCGCGCGTCCAGGTCATGAAGGTCTCGATGGGGGTCAACGGGTAGCGCGACTTCAGGGTCGGGCGCACGGGGGCGATCACCTGGCCCAGACCGTTGGCGACGGCGCGGTCGCGGACCGCCGTGATCACCCGGCCCGCATGCCCGCGGCCCTGTTCGTCGGACCGTACGGCGGCCGCCATCAGCACGAACGTGTTCGGTACGACGTTTTCCTCGTACGACGTCACCGAGCGCCCGAGTGCATCGGTGAACCCACCGGGAAGATCCGCGACCGTGCCGTCCCACGCGATCGGTACGCCCCAGCACCCCGCGATCAGCCGGTCCTCGGCGACGAGGTAGAACTCCCAGTCGCGGAAGTACTCCACCCGCCGTTCCCGGTACGGCGTCACGCCCTCGTCGTGGAAGATGAACTCCGGCCAGTCCTCGGCGAACCGCTGCTCGGCCTCGTCGTCGTACTGCGTGCCCTCGGCGGCCGGAATCAACTCGTACATGCGCCGAAACCTAGTCCTCGTGCGACGTTTTCCGCAGCTGCATTTTCCGTGTTCCGGAAACTGTTTCCCCCGCGGCCTGCCGCACCGCCCGGGGTGACGCGCCCAACTCCCGGCGGCAGGTCTTGTTGAACGCCTGCAGGTCGGAAATCCCGACGGAAGCGGCGATCGCCGGAATCGACAGCGTCGAGGAGATCAGCAGGTGCCTCGCCCGCGCCATCCGGCGGCGGCGCAGGTACGCGATGACGGTGGTCCCGGTCTCCTCCTGGAACAGGCGGGTCAGGTGGTTGTGGGAGACGCCGGCCACGCGGGCCAGGTCGGGTACGACGAGCGGCTGGGCCAGGTTGGCCTCGATGTAGGAGACCGCGGCGGAAACCGCTGGATGGCCGGCCTCAGTGGTGGCCGGCGTCAGCTCGGCGATCCGCCACAGCGCCGTCCAGACCTCCGCGGCAGTGCGGGCCGAACCGGACGGGGACGACTCGATCGCGGACCGCAGCAGAGCGGACAGCAGCGGCGCGGCCGCACCGGCGTCCTGGACGGCGGGAACGTACGACGGCTCGCCCGCGACGACCGGCCGGAAATGCGCGTAAAGGTGCTCGGAACGGCCGCGGTAGTCGAACTGCACCTGGGTCCCCGCCGGCGTCAGCGAGACGTAGCCGGGCGCCACGGAATACGTCGTACCGAGCAGCGTCAGCTCGGCCGAGTAGTTGAACAGGTGCAGCTGCCAAAGGTCCGGCAGCCGGAACCGGTCGCGCAGCCCGCGGACGCCGTGGATGCCCGCGCCGGCGTTCACCACCTCTGGCGGTTGCGCGAGATGCAACTCGATCATGGTGAGAAATTACCAGTAGTGGTGAACACAACCAACGCGAGGAAGCGTTATCTCTACTTAGCCTGGTGGAGTAGCAACCACTACCCCACCATGGGAGTCTCCATGCCCCATCCGCATCGCAAGCACCTGCTCACCTCGGTACAGATGGCACAGTTCGTGGCCACCGGCGCGTTCCGGATGGACGCCGTCGTACCGGACGACATGAACCAGCAGGCGATCGAGGTCCTGAAAACCGGCATTCCGGGCGTTCCGTACGGCACCCCGCTGTCGGAGGCGTTCACGGGCAGCGAGTTCGTCGAGCGGCTGGTGCAGCTGCCCGAGGTGGCCGGCGCGATCCACAGCCTGGTCGGCCCGGAGCCGACCGTCGACCACCACGCCGTCCACATCCGCAAGGCCCACCAGGGCGAGGCGCAGAACCTGCACGGTGACGCGATCATCGACGTCCGCACGGACGCCTTCGACGTACAGCTCATGTACTACCCGCAGGACGTGACGCTCGAGATGGGCGGCACGCTCAGCGTTCCCGGCAGCCACCTGCGCCGGACCAACGAGTCCGACACCGGCCGCTACCAGAACCTGCGCGGTCAGACCCGCCTGGTCTGCCCGGCCGGCACCGTCCAGTTCCTGCACCACGGCATCTGGCACGGCGGCCGCAAGAACGACAGCGACCTGGACCGCTACATGTTCAAGATCCGGTTCAACCCGACCGTCCGCCAGGTGCGGCTCTGGAACACCGACGACCTGTACGACGACGCGGTCGCGGCCGAGCTGGAGCAGAACTTCCCCTGGTACGAGAACGCCACCGGCAGGTTGGAGAAGTACAACCGCATCATGCTGTGGCGTGCGATCAGCGGCGACGACACCTACGACCCGAACTACTGGGTCACGCGCGTCTCGAACCGGCCGCAGCGCGTGGTAACCGACCGCGCCAACAACCCGCACGCCAAGGGCAAGAAGGAGATGGTATGACCGCCACCGCAGAGACTCCGCAGCAGACGGGCCTGCGTCAGCAGGTGCTGGTCCTCTACCTGGCCTCCTCCGCGCTGGACGCGCGCGTGGTCGGCTGGTCGACGTACGACGGCACGGGCGAGACGCACCCCACGACGGGTGACAGCGACGTACCGCCGTACGAGACCGGGCTGGACGCGCTCAAGGACGGGTGGCGCCTCTTCCAGGCGTCCCAGTTGAACCCGCCGTACCCGGGTCACGAGTACGACGTGTCCTTCCTCAAGCACGAGTTCTTCTTCGAGAAGCTCGTCTAGGTCCTACACAGGCAGGATGCACACCGGCTTCGGCCAGACGGCCGGCTCGCCCACCTGGGTGAGTCGGCCGTCGTCGACCGTGAACGTCGCGATCTGGTCGGAGCGCTCGTTCGCGGCGTACAGCGTTTTCCCGTCGTTGCCGAAGGCAAGGTGCCGCGGCCAGTCGCCGCCGGAGGAGATCGTCTGCACCAGTTCGACCGACTGTCCGTCGGCCGCGGTCTCGAACACCGCGATGGTGTTGTCGCCCCGGTTCGATCCGTACAGGAACCGGCCGTCGGCGGAGATCAGCAGCTCGGCCGGGAAGTTCTCCCCGGGCGAGTCGGCCGGGCGGGTCGAGGCGGTCTGCACGACCTGCAGCTTCCCGTCGGAGTAGTTGCAGACGGTCAGCGTCGAGTCGAGCTCGTTGATCACGTACGCCGCGTCCGCCGTCGGGTGGAACACCATGTGCCGCGGACCGGCGCCGGGGTGGATGCGCAGCTGGTCGACCTCGTGGAGCACGCCGTCCTCGCCCAGCGTGGACGAATAGACCGTATCGGAGCCGAGGTCGATGTCGAACACGTAGGCACCGGCCGTGTCGAACGCGATCTGGTGCGCGTGCGGCCCCTCCTGGCGCTCCGCGTTCGGTCCGGTGCCGGAGCGCTGCACGAAGTACGCGCGCTCGCCCAGCGAACCGTCCTCATTCAGAGGGTGGACGGCAACGGACCCCGACGTGTAGTTCGCCGACAGCAGGAACCGGCCGGACGGGTCGATGTCCACGTGGCACGGGTGCACGCCGCCGGTCGGCTGCTGGTTGAGCAGCTCGAGCCCGCCGTCCGGCTGGATGGCGAACGCCGCGACACTGCCGTTGTCCAGCTCGTCGGTGGAGTAGAGGAAGCGCCCGTCCGCGGAAATGACCAGGAACGACGGGTCGGCGATCGTCGCCACCGTCGCCAAGCCCGCAGTCCCACGCAGCCCGTCCAGCGGACCGAACGCGATCCCGTCCCCGCCGCCGGCCTGACTGGTATAGCTCCCGACATAGATCCGCTCAGAAGTCATGGCCCATACCCTGCCAGGTCAGGAGCCTACGGGCACACCCCTGTCCAGCCCGTAGAGCGCCGAGCCCCAGCCGAGGTCCGGGACGAGGAGCTGCCATCCCAACCGTCGGTAAAGCCGCGGTGCCGGACGGTCGTCGGCGTACGTCGTGAGCAGCGCCCGCGGGTTCGGCAGGTCGCGCATCAGCTCCTGCATCAGCGCGGTCCCGATGCCCTGCCGCTGAGCGTCCGGGAGGACGGCGAGCTCGACGACTTCGAAGTGTCCGCCGATCCATTCCGCCGTGAGCTCCGGGCCGATCGCGGTGGCGATCCGGTCGGACCACCACTGTCCACGTTTTCCGGTGAATCCGTACGCGAACCCGACAATGTTTTCGTCGCGCGCAGCGACCAGTTTGAAGTCGTCGCGGTCGGCGTGTGTGGGGAGCTGGTCAGTGGCGAAGTGCTCGGCATTCGCATCATCGAACGAGGCGGCGAACACGTGGCCGAGTTCGTCGGCGATGGCGAGAGCGGCAACCCGGTCGAGGACGCTGATCACCTCGCCTAGCCTAAGGCGCATGGACACCACGGCGCTGCTGCAGCGAATCGGAATCGACGGGTACGACGGTCCGCCGCGGCTGGAGGCGTTGACGCAGTTGCACGCCGCGTACGTGGACCAGGTGCCGTACGAGACCGTGCAGTACCAGCTCACGCCGGGTGGTCCGTTGGAGCCGGAGGACGTGGCGAAGCGGATCATCGCGCGGGAGACCGGCGGGTACTGCTTCCAGCTGAACGGCACGTTCGCGGCTCTGCTGTCCGAGCTCGGGTACCGCGTCCAGATGCACCGCGGCGGCGTACAGACCGTCAACCGCCCCGGCGACATCGACGGCAGCCACATGGTGCTGACGGTCAGCGGGCTGGTCGACGACCCCGAGCGTCAGTGGCTCGTCGACGCCGGCCTCGGCGACGGTCTGCGCTTCCCGATGCCGCTCGAGACCGGCGAGATGGAGCAGTACCCGTTCAGGTTGCGGCTCCGCCCGTCGGAGAAGACCGACGGCTGGCGGCTCGACCACGATCCCCGCGCGAGCCTGATCGGCATGGACTTCGAGTCCGCCCCGGTCGCCCTCGACGCGTTCGCAGCCCAGCATGCAGCGCTTTCCGCCGACCCCGAGTCCCCTTTCGTACGGTTGGCGTCCGCGTTCCGCCGTACGCCGGAAAGCGTTGTCGTACTGCGTTCCGTCGGCCTGAGCGAAACGTTTTCCGACCGCGTCGACAGCACGCTGCTCGAAAACCCCGCGGACTACTTCACCGCGCTCGCCGACCTTTTCCGGCTGCCGCTCCCGCACTACTCGGCCGCCGACCGCGACACCCTGTGGCGCCGCGTGTGGGCGCAGTACGAGGACTTCCAGGCGCGGGCTACTTCGTCGTGAAGCTCACGATGACGGCGTCGCCTTCGGCATACGTCAGGGTGGCGATGTGAAGTGGGCCGTCCTGGTCGCTCCAGCTGACTGCGGCGAGACCGCCGGCCACGCCTCCGGCACTGCCGCCGCCGCTGCGGCTGACGTTGCTGCCGCTCTTGCTCAAGGAGATGTATCCGTTCGAGTCGGTGAGCTTGAGCGTGCCGTCCGCCACCGTCGCCGTGAACTTGTCGCCCTTGAGGCTGATGGCGGCCGTCTTGCGGATCATCACCTCACAGACGCCGTCGACGCAGGCCTGGTAGTTCTGCCCGTCCTTGGCCACGGGCACCTCCGCGCTGGTCGGTGAAGGCGACGGTGTCCCGCTCTCGCCCGACCCGCCGCAGGCGACCAACGCGAACAACAGAACCAGCCCGGCGATTCCTCGTGTGATCACCTGCCAGACGCTACCGAGCGAGGCGACGATGGCCCCGGCGGTGACCGGAAACTGTCAGGTCGCGAGCGCGAACATGATGCTCGGGAGGACCGAGAGTACGGCGGCCACCGCGGTGCAGAGGGAGATCATCGTGACGGCAGGGGTCTCGATGTCCACCGAGAACGGGTCGTCGGCGGGCAGGCGGAACAGCTCCGCGACCCAGCGCAGGTAGACGGCCAGGCCGATCATGACGTTGAGCGCCATGACTATCGCGAGCCAGCCGAGGTGCGCGTCGATGACGGCCTGGAAGGCGGCGAACTTGGTGAACAGGCCCGCCAGACCCGGCGGCAGGCCGGCCAGGACCACCAGGAAGAAGATGAGTGCCGCGGCCAGACCGGGTTCGGAGCGGACCATTCCGCGGTAGTCGGTCAGCAGACCACCAGGGCGGTGACGCTGTACGACGGCGACCGCCCCGAAGGCGCCGAGCGTGACCACGACGTACGCCGCCAGGTACCCGACGACCGCCTGCGCGTCCGCGGCGGCCAGCGGTGCGAGCAGGAACCCGACCTGCCCGATCGACGACCACGCGAGCAGCCGGACCGCCTCGACCTGACGCAGTGCGGCGAGGTTTCCGACCGTCATCGTCACGGCCGCAAGAATCGCAATCGCCGTACGCAGCTGTGATCCGGTCGGCGCGATCCCGGACGTCACCAGCACGAGCAGCCCGGCCACACCAGCGGACTTCGACACGACCGCGAGGAACGTGGTCACCTCGATCGGCGCGCCGACGTACGTGTCCGGCAACCACGCGTGGAACGGCACCGCCGCGATCTTGAACGCGAAGCCGACGATCACGAACAGCCCGGCCGCGAACGCCACCCGGGCGAGATCCGGATCCAGCCCGGTCAGCCGGTTCGCGATCGTGGACAGGTACAGCGACCCGGTCACGCCGTACAGGTAGGAAACCCCGAACAGCATCACGGCCGTCGACAGCACCGACACCAGGAACGCCTTCATCGCGCCCTCGGAGCCACGCCGATCCCGCCGCAGCGCGACCATCGCGAAGCTCGGCAGCGACACCACCTCGAGCGCGATCACCAGCGTCGCCAGATCCCGCGCACCCGCCAGCACCGTCGCCCCGGTCAGTGCGCTCAGCAGCAGGAAGTGGTACTCCCCGATCGGTATGTCCGCGGCCAGCAAGCGGTACGCCGACAGTCCGACGACGCCGAGCCCGCCGATCAGCAGCACCGCCCACAACCCGGCCGTCAACGGTTCGAAGACCAGGCTGCACTGCGCCGGCCCTTCGACCGCGGTCCGGCAGAACGCGGGCTTGAAGTCGTCCCGATGCGCCCACACGAACACGAGCCCGAACAGGATCACCACGCTGGTCAGCAACGTGACCACGGTGTGCCGGAGCTCGGCCGAGGCACTCTTCCAGAAGCTGTCGATCAGCAGTACGGCGACCGCGCCGATCGCCAGCACCAGCGGTACGGCGATCGCCTGCCAATCCGTCCACGTCAGGGTCATAAGGCACCCCATTGCTGCAGGAGGAGCCCGGGCCACACACCGAGCAGCACGGTCAGCGTGATCAGCGGGGCCCAGGTGATCAGCTCGATGCGGCTGAGGTCGACCGCGAACGCGGCCGGCGGGTTCTCGGCCGGATCGCCCTGGCACAGGTTGCGGACCAGCCGCAGGAAATACGCGGCGGTGAGCACCGTTCCGAGTCCGGCGATCACCATGAACACCAGGAACGTTGTCCGCGGCAACCACGGCGCCGGGTGGTACGCACCGAGCAGGACCAGCATCTCGCCCCAGAACCCGGCCAGCCCCGGCAGCCCGAGCGACGCGAGGCACGCGAACGTCAGCAGCGCGGCGATCCGCGGCAACCGTGCGTACAGCGCCCGCCCGATCGTCCGGAGGTCGCTGGTGTCGTGGCGGTCCTTGATCGCACCGGCCAGGAAGAACAGCAGCCCGGTGATCAGCCCGTGCGCGATGTTCGCGAACAGCGCGCCGCGCAGACCGGCCGGCGACAGCGTCGAGATCCCGAGTCCGACGAATCCCATGTGCCCGACGCTCGAGTACGCGATCAGCCGCTTCACGTCGGTCTGCGCCAGGCAGGCGAGCGACCCGGCGATGATCGCCACCGTCGAGAACGCCCCGAGGTACGGCGCGATCGTCGAGGTCGCGTCCGGCAGCACCGGCACCAGGATCCGGATCATGCCGTACGTCCCGAGCTTCAGCAGCACGCCGGCCAGCAGCACCGAGCCCACCGTCGGCGCCTTCGCGTGCGCGTCCGGCAACCAGATGTGCAGCGGCCAGAGCGGCACCTTCACCGCCAGCCCGACCGCGATCAGCAGCGCCGCGACCAACGGGATCCCATGCCCGCCGGCGACCGGCGAACTGGTCAGCTCGACGATGTCGAACGTCCCTGACACCCGCTGCACCAGCAGAAATCCGAGCAACATCAGTGCGGAACCGAACACGGTCATCAGTACGAAAGTGTTCGCGGCGCGTTTCCGTCCGGCCCGGTCGTGGTGGTCGCCCCAGATGTCGATGACCAGCCACATCGGGATCAGCACGATCTCGAAGCAGACGAAGAACAGCACCAGGTCGAGCGCCGAGAACGTCCCGATCACGCCGGCCTCGATGACCAGGAGCAGCGCGATCAGGGAGCGGGTCCGGCCGATCCGCGGCGTGATCTTCAGCGAGTACAGGCAGCACAGGAAGGTCAGCAGCGCCGTGAGCACGATCAGCGGCACCGAGATCGAGTCGACCCCGATGTGGAACCGGACTCCGAGCGACGGGATCCATGCGGCGTCGATCTCGGTCGCGGGTGCGTCCTGCGGCCCGTACGCGAACCAGCCGCCGTTCTGCGGCCAGAGCAGCACCGACCCGATCAGCACGAGCCCGGAAATCACCGATCCGTACGCCGCCGCGAGGCGATCCCCGATCGCCGCTGGGATCGACCACAGCGCGCCGGCGGCCAGGAGCGGCAACACCAGGATCGCCAGCAGGACAGCGTTCACGAGCCGATCACCCCCGCCAGCAGGGCCAGCGCGACGACGCCGATGACGGCCGCGGTGAGATAGGTCTGCACGTTCCCGGTCTGCAGCCGCCGCAGCCCTTGCGACGCCAGCGTCCCCGTCCGGCCGATCGCGCGCACATAAGCCCCGACGACATCGCGATCCCCCGCCACGGTCAGCTTCGCCAGCCACCGCACAGGGACGACGACCAGACCGTGGTACGCCGGGTCGACGCCGAACTCACGCTCCACCAGGACCGGCCGCGGATCCGCCCCGCGCCGCCACAGCGAGTACGCCGGGAGCGCGCCGAGCAGCACGAGCGCGGTCGAGATCAGCCCGATCACCCAGTTGAGATGCACGCCGTCGGCGTACCCGAGCGCGATCGCGGCGACCGCGAGCAGGACGAGCGGCGCCAGCATCACCCAGGGTGCGTCGCGGAGCTTTGAGCTGTCGGGCTCGTCGAGATCGGCCGCGGCGTCGCCGTCCTCGAACGCACCGATGCCGCCGGCGAGTGCCGGCGTACGGAAGAAGGTCCACAGCCACAACCGCACGCAGTAGAACGCGGTCAACGCCGCCGTCAGGCAGACCGAGACCAGCACCACCCAGCCGACGACCGACCCGTCGTGCGCCTTCTCCCAGGCCGCTTCGATCACCGTGTCCTTGGAGAAGAACCCGGCGAACCCGGGTACGCCGGCCAGCGCCGCGAGCCCGACCGTCATCGTCAGGAACGTGACCTGCAGCGCTTTCCGCAACTTTCCGCGGCGCGTGTACCGGCGCAGGACGACGAGGGCCGCGCTGCCGACCTGGTGCAGGAGCACGCCGGCGCAGAGGAACAGCAGGCCCTTGAACGCGGCATGTGTGACGAGGTGGAAGAGCGCAGCATGCCGGCCGTCCGCCGTACCGAGGGACAACGCGGAGAACATGATCGCGAGCTGGCTGACCGTCGACCAGGCGAGGACCCGCTTCACCTCGACCGCCGCGGACGCGCAGAGAGCGGCGAACAGCATCGTCACGCAGGCGACGATCGCCAGCACCGTCAGCGTCGTCGTCGAGGCCGAGAAGACGTTGTACATCCGGGCGATCAGGAAGACGCCGGCGGCAACCATGGTGGCCGCGTGGATCAGGGCGCTGACCGGGCTCGGGCCCGGCATCGCGTCCGGAAGCCAGGTCTGCAGCGGGACCTGCGCCGACTTCCCGACGACCCCGACGAGGAGCAGCAGCGTCCCCGTCGTGAGCACGCCGGGGGAAATCCGAGCCGGATCGATTTCGGAAATCCGGAAAGTGTGCGCTCCCAGGCCGAGCACGAAGATTCCGAACAGGAATCCGACATCGGCGAACCGCGTCATCAGGAACGCCTTGACCGCGCCCGACCGGGCGTCGCGGCGTTCCCAGTAGTGGCCGATCAGCAGATACGAGCAGGCGCCCATCACTTCCCAGCCGATCAGCAGGAAGAACAGGCTGTCCGAGACCACCACGGTCACCATCGCCGCGGTGAACAAGGTGACGAGCGCGTGGTACGACGCGGCGCGCTGGTGCAGGTACCCGAGTGAGTAGACCTGGACACATGTCGCGATCACGCCGACGACCGCGAGCAGCAGAACGGTCAGGTCGTCGGTGCGGACCGCGAAGCCGATCGTGAGATCGCCGACCGGGGAGTTCAGGAACACGTACTGGTCTGGGGTGGCGCCGGACAGGAGCGCGGCGAACAGGAGGATCAGCAGCGAGAAGCCGACGCCGGCCACCCGCCAGACGGTGGCGATCACGACGCCTCCTCGCGCTCGAGTAGGTCGCGGGCCGCATCGGCGTCGACATGGCCGTGACCGCGGAACAGCAGCAGGACGATCGCCAGGCCGAGTCCGATCTCCGCCGCGGCCAGCGTGATCACGAAGATCGCGAGCGTCTGCCCGGTGGCTTCGTCCACCCGCCAGGCGTCGAAGGCGACCAGGTTCAGGTTCACGGCGTTCAGCATCAGCTCGAACGACATCAGCATCGTGATCACGTTCCGGCGCGCGAGAACGCCGTACACGCCGATGCAGAACAGGACGACGGCCAGCAGCAGCGGGAGGACCAACGGCATCGTCAGTCCTCCTTCTTGCGCTGCGACAAGGCGATCGCGCCGATCAGCGCGGCCAGCAGCAGGACCGAGAGGACCTCGAACGGGAGCACCCAGTTCTTGAAGACCTGAGTACCGACGGCCTGGGCAGATCCGTCCGTCACCGGCCGGATCTTCTCATTGCCGAAGGCAAGCACCACGCCGGTGCCGAGGAGCAGCGCGAGCACCGCGGCGACGACGGCCGCGAAGGGGCTGCGGCGGGTGGTGAGCTCGGGCAGCGGGTTCGTCGGCGCCTTGGTGAGCATCAGCGCGAACAGTACGAGGACGACGATCGCGCCGACGTACACCAGGATCTGGACCAGCGCGACGAACTCGGCGTGCAGCGCGCCGAAGCAGCCGGCGACCGCGCCGAGCGCGAGCACCAGCCAGAGCGCGGCGTGCACGATCCGGCGGGACACCACCACGACAACGGCGGCCACCACCGCCACCGCGCCGGCGACGGAGAACAGAGCAGTGGTCACTCTTCGTCCCCGGAGACCTCGGAGACCTCGGAGACCTCGGTTGCCTCGGATGCCGCCGGGCCAGGGTCGATGGGCTGCGGCGCCGGGACCGTCCACATCCAGTCGCGGAGCCGTTCCTTGTCGTGGGTCAGGTTCCGGATGTCGGTCTCGGCGTACTCGAACTCCGGCGACCAGAACAGCGCGTCGAACGGGCAGGCCTCGATGCAGATCCCGCAGTACATGCAGAGGCTGAAGTCGATCGCGAACCGGTCCAGCACGTTCCGGCTGCGCTCCCTGGCCTGCTCACCGACCGACGGCGCGGTCTCGGTGTGCGAGTCGATGTAGATGCACCAGCTCGGGCACTCGCGGGCGCACAGCATGCAGGAGGTGCAGTTCTCCTCCATCAGCGCGATGACGCCGCGGCTGCGCGGCGGCAACTCCGGCTGGACGTCCGGGTACTGCTCGGTGACGGAACGACGGGCCAGGGTCTTCGCGGTGACCTTCAACCCCTCGACCAGGCCCTTGCCAGGCAGTCCCACGCTCCACCTCCCGTCTCTTAGCAGGACATTAGCCGATCTGCCGCCTCACGAGCCGCGTTGGAGCAAGTCGCGTTCGAGGCGGGCCGCGACCTGGCGGTACCGGCTGACCGGTATCAGGTGAACGCCGTCGAAGGCCCCGGAGTCACGGATCTTCAGGATCTGCTCGCAGGCGTGGTCGACGCCGGCGTCCCGGTCCCGCTCCACCGCCTCGATCAGATCGGCCGGGATCTCGAGCTGGGGCAGCTTGGCGAGGTTGTGGGCCATCTGCGCGGAGGCGAGCACCATTACCCCGGCGTACACCGGGATGTCGAGCTCGACGGACTCGCGCCAGCGGAGCAGCTCGTCGAGGTCGTAGCTGACCTGGACGTACAGGAAGTCGGCCTCGGCCTTCCACTTCGGCACCGGCCGGAGACGGGTGGCGGCCCCGACCTTGAACGGGTCACAGCCCGGGTACGTCGTCTCGCGGGTCTGCTCGATCATCCGCCGTACCGTCAGCTGACTCGTGCGGGCGCCCTCCGCCGGGTCGTCCCCGTGCACGAACAGAAAACGTTCTACGCCGTACGCCGCCGCGGTCAGCAGGTCTCGCCGGAAACCGAGCAGATTCCGGTCCCGCGAGTTGAGGCACGCGATTCCGCGCGCACCCATCAGCTGCACTTCGTTGGCCACCGCAACACTCGAGACGGTCGCCCGCCCGATGTGGTTGTCGGGGATCAGGAACGCGTCGGCGATCGGACTCATCACCCCGATCTGATGCCGAACCTTCTTCAGATCCGGCCGCGTCGGCGGCTCCACCTCACAGATCAGCTCGAACACCCTCCGGACCCTACAGAAGGTCGGCAGGCCGGACCGGGCTATCTCATCCGCGTTCGGAGGAAGTCCTGCTCGGCCTGGTTCGGGGTTCGCTCCAGAGCGGCCTGGTAGGCGGCCCGGGCCTCAGGGGTGCGGTTCAGCCGGGTCAGCAGGTCGGCCCGGATGGCGTGGAAGAGGTAGTAGGCGTCGAGCGGCAGGGCGTCGACGAGGGCAAGCGCCGTGGCGGGGCCTTCGACTTCGGCGACGGCGACGGCTCGGTTAAGGGCAACTACCGGCGTGGGGTCCACCGTGAGGAGGTGGTCGTAGAGCTGGAGGATCTGGCGCCAGTCGGTGGCGGCGGGGGTCGCGGCGTCGGCGTGGACGGCGTTGATGGCGGCCTGGAGCTGGTACGGGCCGGGGTGGTTGCGGCGCAGGCATCGGCGGACGAGCGCCTGGCCTTCCTGCAGCAACGCGCGGTCCCACAAGTCGCGGTTCTGGTCGCCGAGACGGACCAGCGTGCCGTCCGGCGCGACGCGGGCCGGGCGTCGGGAGTGCTGGAGCAACATCAAGGCGAGCAGGCCGACGGCCTCAGGTTCGTCCGGCATCAACTCGACCAACAGCCGGCCCAGCCTGAGAGCCTCGGCGGCGAGTTCGTCGCGGACCAGGGTTTCGCCGGACGAGGCGGCGTACCCCTCGTTGAAAATCAGGTAGACGACCGCGAGTACGCCGCGAACGCGCTCTGGCAGATCCGCCTCGTACGGGACGCGGTACGGGATGCCCGCGGCGCGGATCTTGGCCTTGGCGCGAACCAACCGTTGCGCCATCGTCGGCTCCGGAACCAGGAACGCGCGGGCGATCTCGGCGGTGGTCAGCCCGCCGAGCATGCGGAGCGTGAGGGCGACGCGGACGTTCAGCGCGAGTGCCGGGTGGCAGCAGGTGAAGATCAGCCGCAAACGGTCGTCGTGCACAGCCCCCACCTCCACTGGCTCGGCCTCGGCCTGCAAGAGCGCTGCCTGGGCGTGCTTGTCCGCCCGGGCAGCCTCGCGGCGAAGACGGTCGATCGCGCGGTTCCGTGCGGTCGTGATGATCCATCCGGCCGGGCTCGGCGGTACGCCGTTGTCCGGCCACTTCTCCACCGCCGCGGCGAACGCGTCCTGGACGGCGTCCTCGGCGATCTCCAGGTCGCCGAAGACGCGCGTCAGCACAGCGACCGCCCGCCCGTGCTCGGCCCGGAAGATCGCGGTGAGGTCAGGCGTCACGACTGCGAGGGCCTGACCTCAATCGACAAAGGCTTGAGGACCGCGGCCAACCGCCGCGCCCACCCCAGCGCCGCATCAAGATCCTCTACCTCGATCACCGTGAACCCGCCGAGGTGCTCCTTGCCTTCGGTGAACGGCCCGTCCGTCACCAGGACGTCGTCACCCTGCGCCTTCAGCACGGTGGCGGTCTCCGGCGGGTGCATGCCGGCGGCGAACACCCAGACGCCCGCCGCCTGCATCTCGGCGTTCAGGGCCTCCAGGTCACGCATCATCGGGTCCAGGATCTCCGGCTCGGGGACCGGACCGTCGGGCTGGTAGATGCTGAGCACGTACTGGTTCATCGTTTGCCTCCTTCTTGCCCTCTACACGAACAGCCTCAGCCCGGATCGACAGGCAGCGACACCCCGTTCAGTCGACGGAGGCTGGATTCCAGGTCGAAGGTCAGCCAGCGGGAGAGCTGGGGGTGGGTCGGGTGTTGCCAGAGGCCGTACGGGCCTCGGCGCGATTCGAGCCAGGTGATGAACGCGTCGTCGACGGGCACGCCGCAGCGGGAGGCGAGGTCGAGGGTGAAGGCGGGATCGGCGGTGACGTAGAAGGTGACTTGTCCCATCGCGCGTTCGAGGCCGACGAGGCGGGAGACTTCCCAGCCGAGGGCCGACTCGTCGCGGGTCTCACGGGCGAGGAGGTGGCCGACGCCGATGCGGGCGGCGTCGGACCGGCTGAGCTGGGGGTGCAGTGCGAGGCAGGCCACCGCGCCAGTTGTCGCCGAACGACAGCCGGCGCCGCGGGTGAGTCGCCGGTACTCCTTTTCCGGCGGCTGAGGCCGGCCCGGACCACCGAGGTCGGCCTTAGGACCGGAGGGCCAGGAGCCGTCGTGGAGTCGTTCGCGCAGAAGCCATTCGTACGCGCGTTCAGCGCGAGGATCGGTGGCGAACCCGGCCGCGGCGATGCCTCGCAACGGTACGACGGTCTGCATCGTGACGAACCGCGGTCCGTCCGATGGCTTGCCCGCGGTCCTGTCGTCGTCGAGCCGCAGCGGCCACGAGCCGTCCGGTTGCTGATGGGAGAAGATCGCGTCGACGGCAGCGGCAAGTTCGGGGCCGCGGTAGCCGAGATACGCGAGCTGGCAGAGCAGGTACCCGGCGTCTTGGGGCCGCTCAGCCACAGCCAGCCGTGCGAGAAGCGACTGTACGGCGGGGCTCGCTGCGATCTCGCCCTGCCAGGCCTTGACGTCGTCATCGTCGTTGTCGGCGCCCTCGAGCTCAACAGCGGCGCGCCACCGCAGCGACGGCGAGGGGTCTCCGAGCAGGAGCGTGTTCATGGCAATGCCGCCCGTACGAACGGCGCCGACGCCGTGTTGGCCAACTTTTCGGGTGGACCCTCGAAGACGATCTTTCCGCCGTGAGGTCCGCCGCCCGGGCCGAGTTCGATGAGCCAGTCGCAGGTCGCGAGCACCATCGGGTCGTGCTCGACCACCAAGACGGTGTTGCCCGCGTCGACGATCGCGTCGAGCGCGCGCAGGAGCACGACGACGTCGGTCGCCTGCAGGCCGACGGTGGGCTCATCGAGCACGTAGAGGCTGCCTGCTTTGGTCGGACGGGCGAGCTCCTTGGCGAGTTTGAGTCGCTGCGCTTCACCGCCGGAGAGGCTCCAACCAGGTTGGCGGACGACGAGGTAGCCGAGGCCGAGCGCGAGGGCTGCCTCGCCGGCGCGACGTACGGCGTCGATGTCGCCCCACTCGTCGACGAGCTCACCGATGGTCAGGGCTTCGATGCCGGCGAGCGTTCGGTCCCGCTCGCGAAGGGCGCCGACCTCGCGACGGTAGCCGGAACCGCCGCAGGCCTCGCAGGTCTGGGTCACCGACGGTAGGAAGGACATGCCCTGTTGCCACGTTCCCTTCCCGCTGCAGGCGTCACAGCCGTACCTGAGGTCCTTCATCGTGATGCCCTGCTCGCGGGCCACTTCGCTCGCGGCGAACGACTTGCGGACTGCGGTGATCAGTCCGAGGAAGCTACCGGGTGACGTGATCTCGGCGCGGCCATGGTCGGCGACGATCGTACGAGCGGGAGCACCCGAAATGACCTGGTGAACCCCAGGTTCGACGCGGACGATGCCGCCGCCGGAGACGTTGGTCGCCGGTCGCGCCAGCCCGACCGCGATCGTGTCGACGACGAGCGAGGACTTCCCGGATCCGGACACACCACATACGCCGACTCTCATGCCGAGCGGGATGCGTACGTCGAGGCCGCACAGGTTGTTCTCCCGCGCTCCCGTGACCTGCAGCCACTCGGTTGGCGCGCGTCGGTCGCGATGAGGGATCGCGATGCGTCCGTCGCGCACCGCCCGGGTGACCGACTCGGCGCTGTCGAGGTCGACGAGCCGGCCGCCCGCCCTGCCGGGACCAGGGCCGATCTCGATGACGTCGTCGGCGGTACGAATGAGGGTGGCGTCGTGTTCGACGGCGATGACGGTGTTGCCGGCGTCGCGCAGCTCGCGCAGGGTGCCGGCGAGCGCGTCTACTTCGGACGGATGCAGACCTCGGGACGGTTCGTCGAGCAGGACGGTCATTCCGACGAGGCCGCCGCCGAGTACCGATGCCAGCTTGATCCGTTGCGCCTCACCCGCGGACAGCGTCCAGGTCGCCCGGTTCATCGTGAGATAGCCGAGCCCGACGCGGCCCAGGAATCCGAGCCGGTGCGAGGCAACGGTACGGGCGTGGGCCGCGTGCGGATCGTCCGGCTCGTCCATCGACGCCAGTACGTCGTTCAGCTCGGCGAACGAGGCCGAGAACAGGTCGCTGCGGTCGCGACCCGCGATCCGAATCGCCAAGTACGGAGGGCGCAGTCGCTCGCCGCCGCACTCCCGGCACGGGAACGACCTGGTCTCCAGGCCACCCAGGTCGAACCGGGCCCAGTCGTTCAGCCCCACCCAGGACGAATCGCCGTACAGGATCCCTCGCCGGACTTCGTCGCTCAGCTCGGACCACGGCGTGGTTTCCGGGTCGAATCCGTACCGCTCAGCGAAGGTCTGCATCACGTCGTTGCTGCCGACCACCTCAGGCCGGAACCACGCCAGGCCGCCGCCGAAGCAGCGGGCGAGTGGCGCGTCGGACCGGATGATCGCGGCGAAGTCGAACTCCCGCTCGACGCCGATCCCCAGGCACTGCGGACAGACGGACGCGGGCGACCCGATCAGGTGACGCGGCTCGATCGGCACCGCGCTGGTCGCGCAGTCGTCGCAGACCCACGCCGCTTCCGGCGTCGGTGCGGACCGGCGAACCTGGTCGCCACCGCAGGCGAGGCACGACCGCACACCGGCGCGCGCCAGGACGAGGGAGATGAGGCGGTCGAGGTCGCTGGACCGGCCAACCGTCGTACGGGCGGCATCCCAGCGCCCGGGCCCACCCGCTGGGAAGGTCGTGCCGGAGGCGTCGATGCTGATCGTCGGGCCCAGCCCGGTGAGCGAGTCGACCGGGGCTTCCGGCCCTTCGCGCATCGACTGCCGCTCGTAGACCGACAGGCACTCGAGCAACCGCCGGTCGGCCTCCGCCGCGAGTACGTCGCCGACCAACGACGACTTGCCCGACCCCGAGACGCCGGTCACGACCGTGAATCGGTCCTTGGCGAACTCGACGTCGATCCCTTGCAAGTTGTGGGCGCGGGCGCCCCGCACCTGGATGACCTCGCTCGAGCGCCGGTCGGCCCGCGGCTTGGCGCGGGGCGTCACCCGCGGCCGCTGTTCGGCGGCGGCGGGGCCGCAGTGCTGCAGGCGTCCGCCGTCCGGGCCACCACCTGGGCCGAGGTCGATGCGCCAGTCGGCGGCGGCGATCACGTCTGCCTGGTGTTCGACGACGACCACCGTGCAGCCGTCGGCCGTCAGCCTGTCGAGCACCGTGAGGAACCGGTCCAGGTCGCCAGGGTGAAGGCCGGTGGTGGGCTCGTCCAGCAGGACGAGATTGCCGGTCTTCGCCTTCGTCACCTCACGGGCGAGGCGGACTCGTTGCGCTTCACCACCGGAGAGACTGGGCGACGGCTGCCCGAGGGTGACGTAGCCGAGCCCGACCTCCTGCAGGGTCTTGAGGATGCGCGTCACCGCAGGGTGCTCGGCGAACAACGCGTCGGCCTCGTCGACGCTCATCGCCAGTACATCGGCGATCGAGTGGCCCTCCCACGTCGCTTCGAGGACTTCGGGCCGGTACCGGCGGCCTTCGCAGATCTCGCACGGCACCCAGATCGGCGCCAGGTCCCTGAGGCTGATCGCGACCGCGCCCATCCCCTCGCAGTCCGGGCACGCGCCTTCGCCGCGGTTGAACGTGAACTCCGACGCGGACCGTCCGGTCTGCTGCGCGAACACGTCGCGGATCCGATCGAACACCTTCGTGTACGTCGCCGGATTCGACCGCGGGTTGTTGCCGAGCGGCTTCTGATCGACGGCGATCGCGCGCAGCGCAGGTACGTCGATGGTCGCGCAGCCGACCGGCGCCTTGGCTCGGATCGACGCCAGCAACACGTCGCGAGCGAGAGTGGTTTTGCCTGCCCCCGAAGGGCCTGTGACGACGCTCAGCGCCCCGAGCGGGATCTCGCAGTCGACGTCGCGCAGGTTGCGCAGGCCGGCGCCGGTGATGCGGATTCGCTGGTCACCGATCTCACGAGCCGTACGTCGGACCCGGGTCGGCGCCGAGAAGCCTCGGCCCGAGGCGGTGCCGGCGCGCCACAGGTCGGCGGGCGTCCCTTGGAAGACGAGTTCGCCACCACCGCGGCCGCCGGCCGGGCCGATCTCGACGACATCGTCCGCCAGCGCGATCGCCGTACGGTCGTGCTCCACCATCAGCACCGGGCCCGGCAACGACGCCATTGCCTCAAGCAACGGTTTGAGATCGGTGTGATGCAGGCCGATGGTGGGCTCGTCGAGGACGTGCAGCAGATCCTCGAGCCGGCCGCCGAGTACGACCGCGAGTCGAGTCCGTTGCGCCTCACCTCGCGACAGCGTCGGCATCGGCCTGTCGAGGCTGAGATGCCCGAGCCCGAGCGTGACCAGTGGCCGTAGTCGTCGCAGCAGCTCGTCCTGAACCCGTACGGCGCGCGGGCCGATCGCCAACTGGTCGACGAACTCGAGGACCTCGCGCACCGAGCGGGCGAGCAACTCGGTCAGGGCGATCCCGGCAATGCGATGCGACGACGTATCGATCGCGGCGTCGCGGAACGCCGACGGCTGCAGCGGCCGGACCCAGTCCGAGCAGCTCGGACAGATCGGCGCCCGGAGTACCGGCGTACCGCCGAGACGAACCTCGTGGGACCCCAACGCGTCGGCGCGCTCGAGGATGCCGCGAACCTCCGCCGTGGACGCGTCCGCCTGCAGGGTGGCGATGCGTACGACGACATCGTGCGGGACCGTCGGGTCGAGCCGAGGCACCCTGCTCTTCGCGGCCCACGGACGCCCGTCGATCGTGACCGCGGCGAACTGGCCGCGCAGGCCGGCGAGGAGTCGCGCGTGACTTCCGTTGAGCTGGCGGACGACCGCCACTTCCACCGGGAGCTGGCCCTCGGCGGCGAGCAGGTCCAGAGCAATCGCGAGTCGCTCTTCGCGCGACACCGCACGTATCGGTACCTGGCACCTCGGGCAGGTCACGTCCGCGAACCGCGCGTACAGAATGCGAAGGAACGGGTGCAGGCCGACCGACGTCGCGACGGTCGAGGCGGGGTTGACGTTCAGTACGTTCTGCGCGATCGCCACCGCCGGACCCAAGCCGTCGATGCTCTTCACCTGCGCGGCCGGCACGCGGGTCCCCGGACGTCCCAGTCCCAGCGACTCGACGAACCGGCGCCGCGCCTCGGTGTAGACCACGTCGAACGCGAGCGACGACTTCCCCGAGCCGGACACACCGACGACCGCGGTCAGGCCGGGTCCGAACGTGACATCGACATCCCGCAGGTTGTGCTCCGCCGCACCGTGAACCTTCATCGCCTATTTCCGGAACGCGGCTCGGGTCGCGGCTGCGGTGGAGCGGTAGTACTCCGGTGGCTCGATGAAGGCCCATTCGTCGAACGGCACGCCGTTGGTGACCGCGCGCCGGTAGCTGAAGCAGACGAGGTACAGCGTCCGGACATACATAACCGCCTCGAGCCGATCGAGCTCCTCGTGGGTCAGCTCGACGTGGCGGCGGTACGCGTTGACAACCGCGTCGACGCAGTCTTCGTTGGTATGTCGTTCCGGGGACCAGTGGCCGGTGCCCCAGATCAGGTACGCGAAGTCAGCCAGGCGCGGTCCGCGTCCGGAGGCCTTCCAGTTGATTGCCACCGGCCCCTGATCGCCGATCACCGCATGATCGGGGGCGTGCAGGAGGTTGCCGTGGAGCAGGCCTTCGGGAAGGCCGTGCCCGTCGTCGGCCGAACGTACCTGATGCCGGAGACGCTCGAATCGCTCACGGTCGGCCGCGGCGACCTTCGTGTCGACCGCGTCGAGAAATGCCAGGCCCGCCAGCAGATCTTGGCGCGGAGGACCTTCACGGCTGGGGTCCTCACCACTCGCCCCGCCGGCACGGCTGACGGACTCGTCGAGCGGCAGCGCGTGCAGCCGTCCGAGCAGATCGCCCATGATGGCGAACTTCTCGGCACCCTCGAGGTGGGCGCCTTCGACGAATCGGGTCACCAGGACCGCGCTTCCGTCGAAATCGGACACCGCGTCGTCGACCGCGAGGCGCTCCGCCGGATAGTCGTGCCGCTCCAGGAATCGCAGGATCGCGGCATCGCCCTCGACGCTGGCCCTCGGACGAGCGGGAGGGAACGCCCGCGCGATCCACGGGTCGCCGTCGTTCCGGTCGATGCGGAACACGTAGGTCTTGTGCACACTGACCTTCGTCGCCGCGACCGCATCGATGCCGTAGCGATTCCGAAGATGGACGAGCAGCCGCTCGGCAACGGGCTCGTGGTCCATGCGGGACCCGAGCCCCTCGAGATCGGTCAGCGCCTCTGTGTACCGCTGCCCCGTTGCCGCGGCATGACGCCGTACGACCTTCTTGAAGTTGCTGTCCCTGGTCATGACAAGCCTCCTCCGACACCCTCGTCCCCAGCGACGCGGTGTTGAGAGATGGCCTGCAGACATCGACAACCGAGAGGGCAAATCCCCTTCGCCACTGGAACCCCGGCTGGGCGGACGTTCCACAGCTCGGCGACCGGTCGACGCCGTCCCGCCAATCTCCCCGACCGGCGTCACCGTTGTCAAGCAGGGTCGAGAGGGAGGGTGACGGTGACCTGGAGGCCGCCGCCTTCGCGGGGGACGGCGGTGACGGTGCCGGCGTGGGCTTCGGTGACCGAGCGGACGATGGACAGGCCCAGGCCGGCGCCTTTGGTGCTGACCAGGCGTTCGGCGCCCAGGCGATAGAAGGGTTTGAAGAGGGATTCGACTTCGTACGGCCGGATCTCCGGGCCGGTGTTCGTCACCGCCACCTGCACCTGGTCGCCGACGCGCTTGCTGACCACGCGGACCCACCGCTCACCGGAGGGCAGGTTGTGGCGGATGCCGTTCTCGACCAGGTTGTGGACCAGGCGTTCGAGGAGGAGCGCGTCGCCGCGGGTCGGCGCATCGCCCGGTCCTCGGATGACCTCGACTCCCGCGGTGGTCGCCTCGCTCGTGAGCTGGGCGGTCACGTGGGTCACCACGTCCGCGAGGTTCACCGGGTAGACCGTCGTCAGCTGCTTCTCCGAGTCGGCCAGGATCAACAGCCCTTCGATCAGCTGCTCGTGGCGCGTGTTGATCGTCAGCAGACTCTCGCCCAGTTCCTTCACATCCGCGGACGCCGTACGTCGATGCATCGCGACCTCGACCAACGCCCGGCCGAGCGTCAGCGGCGTACGCAGCTCGTGGGAGGCGTTGGCGACGAAGCGGCGTTGGCCGTCGAAGGAATGGTCCAGGCGCTCGACCATCGTGTCGAACGCGTCGGCCAGGTTCTTCACCTCGTCGTCGGGGCCCTTCAGGGCGATCCGCTCGTGCAGGGCGGACGGTGTCAGAGCGATCCGCCGTGCCGTGTCGGTGACGCGATGCAGGGGCGCCAGCACCCGTCCAGCCACCAACCACCCGAACCCCGCCGCCAACCCGCCCACCAGGAGCAGCGCGACACTCCCTTGCGTCAGCATCGACTTGATCGCGGCTTGCCGCACCTGCTCGCGCTGCTCGTTCATCACCCGTTCCGCGTCCGAGCCCGTCAGCAGAGCGCCGTCCTTGTTCATCACGTACACGTCGTTGGTCGGCGGCGGCCTGTTCGGCCCGGCACTCGGACTCAGGTACGTCCCCTTCACGATCACCTGGTACTTCTGCCCCAGGTTCGCGGTGAACAAGGCATAGGTCACCCCGAGCAGCACTACGCCGGCGACCATGAACAGCCCGCCGTACAGGAGGGTCAGCCGGCCCCGCAGCGTCAACCGCCTCACGGGATGCGGTAGCCGACGCCGGTGACGGTCTCGACCAGTCCCGGCTCGCCCAGTTTCCGGCGGAGCTTCAGGATCGTCAGCCGGACCGCTCCGGTGAACGGGTCCACGTGCTCGTCCCATGCCTTCTCCAGCAGTTGTTCGGCCGACACGGTCGCGCCGTCGGCTCGCAGCAGTTCCACGAGTACGGCGAATTCCTTCTTCGACAACGGCACGTACCGGCCGTCGCGGAAAACCTCGTGCCGCGCCGGGTCGAGCGTGACGCCGGCGCGTCGCAGTACGGGCGGATCGGCCGGGCGACTCCGCCGGCCCAGCGCGAGGACCCGCGCTGCCAGCTCGGCGAACGCGAACGGTTTGGTCAGGTAGTCGTCCGCGCCCAGCCCGAGCCCTTCGACGCGGTCGGTCACGGCGGCCGCGGCGGTCAGCATCAGGACTCGCGTGGCCGACCCGGAAGCCACCAGCTGACGGCACACCTCGTCCCCGTGGACGACCGGAATGTCGCGGTCCAGCACGAGTACGTCGTACGCGTTCACCGACAACCGTTCCAGCGCCGCGCCGCCGTCACCGGCCACGTCGACGGCATGTGAGTCGTCACGCAGCCATTCCGCGATCGCTGCCGCCAGCAACGGCTCGTCCTCGACCACCAGTACCCGCACGCACCCCATGATCCCCGACATCGGTGTTTCCGCGGCGTTTCCGCTCTCGGAAACGGTCCGGAAACGGCCGACCGAGAAAGGTTTCCGGAAACGAGAGGAGCACCGATGCGCAACACCATTCTGGCCGTTTCCGTTCTGGTCGCCGGCCTGATCCTGACCGGCTGCGGAGCCGACGAGCCCGATGTCCAGGTCGCCTCCGGGAGCGGAGGGCAGCAGTCCACGGCGCCGAGCAGTGCGCCGGCCAGCCTCAGCCAGGACGAGATGGCGGTGAAGTTCACCCAGTGCCTGCGGGAGAACGGCCTGAACGTTCCGGACCCGGAACCGGGCAAGGGGCCGATGCTGAAGTTCGACAAGAACTCCGGCGTCACGCAGGAGCAGGTCCAGAAGGCCATGGAGGCGTGCCAGCAGTACAACCCGCAGGCTCAGGGCAGCGCCAACCCGCAGCAGGCGGAAAACGGCAGAAAGTACGCCGAATGCATGCGGAAAAACGGGGTCGAGAAGTTTCCGGACCCGAAGCCGGACCAGCGCGGCATCATGATCGGGCCGGGCGTCGCCGACGATCCCGACTTCAAGAAAGCGCAGGACGCCTGCCAGAGCATTCTGGCGGCACGCTGATGCGTAAGGCACTCACGGCTGCGGTCGTCCTGGCTGCCGGGGGCGCCGCAAGCGCGTTCCTGGTCAGCCGGGGCGACGCCAGCCAGGCAACGCACCAGGCTGTACAGGCCATACCGGTCAACACGACCAAGGTCACGCAGCAGACCTTGAAGGACACCGAGACCGAGGACGGCCGGCTCGGCTTCGGTACGTCGTCCTCCGCGGTCAACCGGGTCGCCGGCACGGTCACCGCCGTACCGGACAGCGGACAGGAGCTGCGCCGCGGAAACACCGTGTACAGCATCGACAACAAGCCGACCACGTTGCTGTACGGCGCGCTCCCGGCGTACCGCAGGCTCGCGATCGGGACCGAAGGCACCGACGTCCTGCAGCTCGAGCAGAACCTGAAGGCGATGGGCTACACCGGGTTCACCGTGGATGACGAGTACACCGACGCGACCGCCGAAGCGGTCGAGGAGTGGCAGGAGGATCTCGGTCTGGACGAGACGGGCGTCGTCGAGCTCGGCAGCGTCCTGTTCGCGCCGGGGCATCTGCGGGTGGACAGCGTGCAGGCCGAGGAAGGTTCACCGCTCGGCCCGAACCAGCCCGTCCTCAGCTACACCGGCACCACGCGGGCCGTGACCGTCCAGCTCGACGCGGCGGACCAGCGGCTGGCCACGCTCAACGCGGCAGTCACGCTCGCGCTCCCGGACGGAAAGTCGGTGCCCGGAAAGATCCAGAAAGTTTCCACGGTGATCATTCCGGCGGAAAGCCCGGACAAGGATCCGGAAACCAAGGTCGAGGTGATCGTTGCCATCGCCAACCAGCAGGCGGTGGCCGCGTGGTCGTCCGCGGCCGTCGACGTCACGTTCACGGCCTCGGAACGCAAGAACGTGCTGACCGTTCCGGTCGCGGCCCTGGTCGCGCTCCGGGAGGGCGGCTTCGGCGTCGAGGTCACCGACGGTACGACGTCGCGGTACGTGCCGGTGAAGACCGGCCTGTTCGCGAGCGGCCAGGTCGAGATCAGCGGCGCCGGTATCACCGCCGGCACCACGGTGGGGATCCCCAAGTGATCGAGCTGACCGAGGTGACCAAGGTGTACGCAGGCGGGGTGAACGCGCTCGGCGGTGTCAGCCTACGGATCGACCCCGGCGAGCTGGTCGCGATCGTCGGCCCGTCGGGCTCCGGCAAGTCCACGATGCTGAACGTCCTCGGCACCCTCGACCGCCCGACCTCCGGCACGGTTCGGATCGACCGGTACGAGGTGGCGCGGCTGTCCGACGCCGGGCTGTCGGCGTTGCGCGCTACCCGGATCGGGTTCGTGTTCCAGCAGTTCCATCTCGCGGCCGGCGTCCGCGCGGTCGACAACGTCGCGGACGGGCTGCTCTACTCGGGCCTTCGCTTGTCGGTACGCCGAAAGCGTGCGGCGGCCGCCCTGGAACGGGTCGGTCTCGCGCACCGCCTCGATCACGAGCCACACGAGTTATCCGGCGGCGAGCGGCAACGCGTTGCCGTGGCGCGAGCGGTCGCCGGCGAACCCGCCGTACTGCTGGCGGACGAGCCGACCGGGGCGCTGGACTCGGCTTCGGGCGCAGGCGTGATGCAACTCCTACGAGACCTCCACGCCGCCGGCACCACGGTCGTAGTCATCACCCACGACCGCGACATCGCAGCCTCCCTCCCCCGCCAGATCCGCATGCGAGACGGCGTAATCGTCGAGGAGGTACACGCATGAGCGACGACTTTGTGCACCACGTCCGTACGACAAGCGACGAGAAGCACGGACGTCGTGCACAAGGTGCCCGGGAACTCAGACCCGCGGCGTTGGGTGTGCGCGATGCTGTGCGGGTGGGGGCGGTTGGGTTGCGGACTCGGCCTCTGCGGGCGTTTCTGTCCGCGCTGGGGATTGCGATCGGGATCGCCGCGATGGTTGCGGTGGTCGGCATCTCGTCGTCCTCGCGGGCCGAGCTCGACGGCCAACTCGATGCCCTGGGCACCAACCTGCTGACCGTCACCCCCGGCACCCGGCTGACCGGCGAACAGGCCCAACTCCCGCTCGCCGCCGAATCCATGGTCCGCCGGATCCCGCCGGTGCGCGCCGAATCCGCGATTGGAAAGGTCGACGACGCGTCGGTCTACCGAACCAACAAGATCCCGGACGTCCAGACGAACGGCATCATCGCGTACGCCGCCCGCACCAACCTGCTCGACACCATCGGCGCGACCATCCGCAGCGGCAAGTGGATCGACGCGGCGACCGGCAGCTATCCGGCGACCGTCCTCGGCGCGAGCGCTGCCGAGCGACTCGGGATCACCAAAGCCGGCCCGGACACCCAGGTGCTGATCGGCAACCAGTGGTTCACCGTCCTCGGCATCCTCGAACCGGCCGCACTCGCCCCCGAACTGGACAGCGCCGCGCTCATGGGCTGGCCGGCCGCGAGTGACCTCTCCTTCGACGGGCACCCGACCACGATCTACACCCGCTCGGACGACACCCAGGTGCCGGCGGTCCGATCGGTGCTCGGCGCAACGGCCAACCCGGAAGCGCCGAACGAGGTCGAGGTGTCCCGGCCGTCCGACGCACTCGCCGCGAAGCAGGCCGCCGGCCAGGCCTTCACCGGACTCTTGCTCGGCCTGGGAGCGGTCGCGCTGCTGGTCGGCGGCGTCGGGGTCGCGAACATCATGGTGATCTCGGTGCTCGAACGCCGCGCCGAGATCGGTCTGCGCAGGTCACTCGGGGCGACCCGCGGCCAGATCCGCACCCAGTTCCTGACCGAGTCGCTGCTGCTGTCCGCACTCGGCGGGGTCGGCGGGGCATTACTCGGATCCGCGGTCACCGCGGCCTATGCGTCGTACCAGAACTGGCTGACGGTGATCCCGGTCTGGGCATTGGCCGGCGGGGTCGCGGCGACGCTGGTGATCGGCGGCCTGGCCGGCCTGTACCCAGCCGTCCGAGCCTCGCGCCTCTCCCCGACCGAGGCACTCGCAACGCCTTAGAAGACGACGACGCCGATGCCGGTGAGCGCGAGCTGGATCAGCGCCACCGGCACCAGGCCCTGCCACGCCAGCTTCTGCAGCTGGTCGGCGCGCATCCGCGGGAACGATACCCGCACCCAGATCACCACGAGCGAGACGAACGCGACCTTCAAAACAGTCCAGATCCACCCGATCGACTCCGGCCCCGGGCCACTCCACCCGCCGAGGAACAGGACCGTGGTGAGGCCCGCGAGTACGACGATCCCGGCGTACTCGGCGAGCAGGAACATCGCGAACCGGAGGCCGGTGTACTCGGTGTACGGGCCGAAGATCACCTCGGAGTCCGCGACCGGCATGTCGAACGGCGGCCGCTGCAGCTCGGCCAGGCCGGCGATGAAGAACACGATCAGGCCGGGGAGCTGCCAGAGCAGCCACCACGGGTTCCACGCGTGCGCGATGCCGGTCAGGCTCAACGACCCGGCCGCGACCGCGACACTCGCCGCGGACAGCACGAACGGCAGCTCGTAGCTCATCAGCTGCGCCGCGACCCGGAGCCCGCCGAGCAGGCTGTACTTGTTCCCGCTGCCCCAACCGGCCATCAGCGACCCGAGTACGCCGATGCTCATCACCGCGAGCACGAAGAACAGACCCGAGTCCAGGTCGGCGCCGACGACGCCCGGCGCCAGCGGGATCGCGGCCAGCGCGGCCATGTACGGCAGGATCGCGACGATCGGGGCCCACTCGAACACGCGCTTGTCCGCGGCGGCCGGGACCACGCTCTCCTTCTGGACGAACTTCACCCCGTCGGCGACCAGCTGCGCCCACCCGTGGAACCCGCCGGCGTACATCGGGCCGAGCCGTGACTGCATGTGCGCCATCACCTTGTGCTCGGCCTGACCGACCAGCAAGGGCGCCACCAGGAAGGCGACCAGAACGCCCACCACCCGCACCACGAACTCCAGCATGCCCGTCAGCCTAGTGCGTCTCGCTTGACCTAAACCATTGTTCAGGTCCCAGGGTGGGCGTCATGACCACGATTCTTGTCACCGGAGCCACCGGCCGCGTCGGGCGCCACGTCGTCGACGGATTGCGCGCCGCAGGCGTGACCGTCCGAGCCCTCGTCCGTACGCCGGACCTCGCCGGCTTCCCGCCGGACGTCGAGCTGATCAAGGGCGATCTCTACGACCCCACCGCCGTACGCCGGGCAGCGGCGGACGTCGACGCCGCGTTCCTGCTCTGGCCGTCGTTCAACGCCGACGGAGCCGCCGATGTGGTGGCCGAACTGCCGCGGCGGGTCGTCTACCTGTCCGCGTTGAGCGCGTCGTCCGGCGGGGTGTGGGCCGACGTGGAGCAACTGCTGCGAGACGGCGGCAAGGAGTGGACCTTCGTGCGGCCGGGCGGGTTCGCGGTCAACGCGCAGGGCTGGGCCGGCGAGTTCCGGACCGGTGACCTCGTGCGGGTCGCGTCCCCCGAGGCCGGGCGGTCGTTGATCCACGAACGGGACATCGCTGCGGTCGCCGTACTCGCGCTTCTGAACGACCGGCACATCGGCCAGGTCTACGACCTCACCGGACCTGAGGTGCTGACCCAGGCCGAGCAGATCCGGACCATCGCGCGAGCGATCGGCAAGGAGATGCGTGTCGAGGCGCTGAGCGACGCGGAGGCGCGGCAGGCGATGCTCGACCTCGGCGCCGACCCGGTCCTCGCCGAGAGCTCGGTCGCGTACTGGGCCTCGCTCGTCGACAACCCCGAGCCGGTCACCACCACCGTCACCGAACTCACCGGCCGCCCCGCGCTCACGTTCGCCGAGTGGGCGGACGAACACGCCGACGAGTTCCGCGTCCTGTCAACGGCGGAGGTTGCTCAGCGGTACGTCGACGCGCTGTCCACGGGACGCCTCGACCAGGCACTCGCCCTCTCGGCCCCCGAGGTCGTCCGCGTCGCACCTCTCGAGACCGCCGGCGAGGAGATCGAGGTCAAGGGCGCCGACGCCATCCTCGAGAACGCTCGCCGCCTGAACGCCGACATCGAGTACCTCGGCGTCGACATCGTCGGCCCTCTCCTCCTCGACGACCACTTCGCCATCCGCTTCACCTTCGACCAACTCGACGTCCGCACCGGCACCCGCTCCCACACCACCAAACTCTCCCTCTGCACAGTCAAGTCCGGCCAAATAACCCGCGAAGAGGTCTTCTACTACACCCCACCGCACTCCTGAGATCATCCGTGGGCATCACTGTGTGATCTGCAGCTCGACAGGAAGTGTCGGGTGGCCGGGTAGTGCACCTGAGCGCGAATGTGTCTGCGCGTACAGCGTCTCGCCGGTGCACTACCTGTCGAGCTTGCACATCACACCACCCGGGCGCCCGGAGGTTTGTGTCTCGCTCAGGTCTGATTCAACGGGAGTTGACGCCAGCCGCCGATGTCTTGGCGGCCGGATTTCAGGGCTGCGGTTCGGGCTCCGTGGTTGGCTTCGTGGATGGTGCCGATGAGGATTCGGGTGGGGTCAGGGAGGGATTGGGCGAGGAGGGCGCTGAGGTGGGGGCCGTAGCCGTGGCCTCGGTGCTGTGGGGCCAGGACCAGTTCGCGGACGACGTACGCGGGGAGGCCCAGGGCGTCGTACGGCTTGATGACGGCGGCGGCGTAGCCGGCCCATTCGTCGTTCACCGTGACGTCGAAGAGGAAGCCTTCGTCCGCTGCCTCCTGGAGGTCCTCGCGGTCCTGGATGGTGGCTTCCTCGGGGTGGTGCGGGTGGTCGGCGTCGACTGCGGCGTACGCGTGGCTCGCCTCTTCGTAGTGGTCGACGGTTTTCGCCGGACGGAGGGCTAGGCCGGGCGGTACGTCGTACGCGCGTAGCTCGCGGATCGGTGCGGCCAGGAAGCGGCGGTCGGGGGCGGTGCCGGGGATGCCTGCATCGGCGGTCCATAGGCGGACGTAGAGCGGGTGGTGGATGCCGTAGTGCTCTTGCGCCGCTGCAGCTAGTGCGGGTAGGTCGGACGGTTGTGGGGATCGGCTCATCGGGGTTGCGTCGACGAACGGCCTGGCGGGGTTCAGGTTTTCGAAGCGCATGCTGAACATCGCGTGCAGGTCGTTGCCTACGGCAAGCCAACGGTTGAGCATCGCCTCGGGCGGTTTCCCGGGGGTCAGCCGGTCGGTGCGCTGGGTGGCGATCTCCAGGTCCTCGGCCAGCAGGATGTCCAGCGCCGCGTGTTCCTCGGCGAGAGTTGTCAGCCGTTGCGCGTCCTCCACCCAGGCCCGCGTGATCGGATGTTGCCGCTCGAGGGTGTACCGCGCCAGCTCCTCCGCAGAAGGAATCACGACGACTCAGCCGGCGGTTCGGTTGGGGTGGGTTGGCGGCGAGCTCGACGTTCGCCCGCGGCGCCGGCTCGGCGGGGGCGGGCGGGGGTGGCGGCGGCTTCGGCCGGGGCCAGGGGGTCGGGGTCGGGCGATCCGGGTGGGCGGGGGCCCCAGGTTTCGGGGTCGGGTACGCCGGGGGGCAGCGTGCGCCGGCGGCTCGGGGCGCCCGACGGGGCGTGGTCCGACTCGCCCGGCTCCTTCGCGCCCGGCCACGGCTTCGCGACTCGCGACGCGAGCACGAACTCCTTCCGCAGCGGGTGCCCTTCGAACTCGTCCGGCAGTAGCAGCGTGATCAGGTTCGGATGCCCCTCGAAGGCGATCCCGAACATCTCGTGCGTCTCCCGCTCGTGCCAGTTCGCCCCGGCGTACAACTCCGACAGCGTCGCCAGTACGGCGTTGTCGCGCGGAACCAACGTCCGCACCAGCACATGATCGACATGCGATCCGCCCCAGAAGTCCGCGAGATGCGACACCACCCGGAACCCGTCCTTGAGCTCGTCCGACGCGCTCAGGAAGTCGAAGAACGTGAGACCGACCGCATCCCGCAGTACCTCGTGCGCCGCGACCCACGACTCGGGCGGTACGTCGAGCGCGGTCGGCCCGAAGCTGTCCGCCGACGTCGCGGCGATCCCGGCGCTCGTGAGCGCCTCGAGTGCGTCGGCGCTCAAGGCTGCACCAGCCCCCGGGTGAGGGCAGCCGCGGACGGCTCGTCGTACCGGCTCGCGAGCGTCTCGCCGGCGATCTTCTCCTGCAGTTTGAGGATGCCCTGCAGCAACGCCTCCGGCCGCGGCGGGCAACCGGGCACGTAGACGTCGACCGGGATGATCTGGTCGACGCCCTTCGTCACGCAGTACGAGTCCCAGTACGGGCCGCCGGAGTTCGAGCAGGAGCCGAACGAGATCACGTACTTCGGCTCCGGCATCTGGTCGTACAGCCGCTTGATCGCCGGCGCCATCTTGTCGGTCACGGTGCCCGACACCACCATCAGGTCGGCCTGCCGCGGTCCGGGCGCGAACGGGATCACGCCGAGCCGGATGAAGTCGTGCCGGCCCATCGACGCCGCGATGAACTCGATCGCGCAGCACGCCAGCCCGAAGTTGAACACCCAGAGCGAGTACTTCCGGCCCCAGTTCAGCAGGTACCGGACGGGCTGCGGCGCAAGCTTCGCCAACGCACCCACCGCCGGCCGCACGGTCGGCATCCCCAGCTCGGTCTCGGCCATGTGGTCAGCCTAGTCCGACAATCTCTTCCGCGAGGATCTCCGGGTATTCGAGCGGCGCGTAGTGACCGGCGCCGTCGACGTACCGCACTCGGACGTCGCTGAAGAAGTCGTCCACGCGGTCGGACCAGGCCCGCGGGAACAGCGGGTCGAACTCCGGCCACAGCACCACGGTCGGTACGGCGATCCGGTCGTACGACGGTGGCACCTTCTCGGCCGCCGACGTCGCGACCGACCCCGCTCCCGCCCGGTACCACTGGATCGAGGCCGTGAACGCGCCCGGCGCCGAGTAGGTCTCGACCAGGTGATCCAGCTCCGGCTCGAACCCCGGCCCGGACCAGTGCGTCCAGAAATGCCGCAAGTACGAACGGACCGCGTCCGGGTTGCCGTCGATCAGCTCCTCGATCACCGGCAACCGGTGGAACGCCTGGTACCAGAACTCCGCCTGCGCCTGCTCGGAGAACACCCGCTTCCCGATCCCCGGCAGCGGCGGTGCGATCACCAGCCCCTCGATCAGGTCCGGCCGCGTCCGCGCGATCCCCTGCGCGATCCGGCTCCCGACGTCGTACCCGGCGAGCACGGGAAGCTCCAGCCCGAGCTCCTCGATCAGACCGACCACGCTCCGCCCCTGCGCGGCGACGCCGTACTGCGTGGGATCCATGGACTGACTGTCCGACTCCCCGAACCCGCGCAGATCCGGGACCACGACCTCGAACCCGCGCTCGGCCAGCAGCGGCGCCAGCAACCGGTAGTCGGTGCGATCCCCCGGCCATCCGTGCAGCAACACCACCGCCGGTCCCTCGCCGATCCGGTCGTACGCCAGCCGGAACCCGTCCACCGCGTCGCTCAGCATGACATTCATTGTTGACCACCTCACCGGCCAGGCCTACCGTGTTGAACAGGACTGAACAGGTTCTTTGAGGAGCCGATATGACCGACCAGGTCGAGGGGCAGCAGACCCGTGCGCTCGCGGTGGAGAGCAACGGGCTGAACGTGATCGCGGACGCGGACCGCAAGGGCCGGCCGAACCAGTTGTTCTGGCCGTGGTTCGGCGCCAACGTGTCCGTGCTCGGACTGAGCTACGGCGCGTTCGCGCTCGGGTTCGGGATCTCCTTCTGGCAGGCGGTGATCGCCGGGCTGATCGGGGTGGTGTTCTCGTTCCTGCTCTGCGGGCTGATCGCGCTCGCCGGCAAGCGCGGGTCGGCGCCGACGATGGTGCTCGGCCGCGCCGCGTTCGGGATCCGGGGCAACAAACTGCCGTCGCTGGTCTCGTGGCTGCTGACCGTCGGCTGGGAGACCGTGCTGACGATCCTCGCGACGCTGGCGACCGCGACCGTGTTCGAGCGGCTCGGCTGGGGCGGCGGCACGCTGACCAAGGTGATCGCGCTGCTCGTGGTCGGTCTGCTGACAGTCGCCTGCGGCGTGCTCGGGTTCGACCTGATCATGCGGGCGCAGACAGTCATCACGATCGTCACCGGCGTACTCACGGTCGTCTACATCATCCTGGTCGCCGACCAGATCCACTGGAGCACCGTGTCCTCGCTGCCGAGCGGGTCCGCGCAGGCGGTGATCGGCGCTCTGGTCTTCCTGATGACGGGCTTCGGGCTCGGGTGGGTGAACGCGGCCGCGGACTACTCGCGGTACCTCCCGCGGCAGGCGTCGAGTCGTGGCGTGGTCGGCTGGACGACGTTCGGCGGTTCGCTGGCTCCCGTCGTACTGCTGGTGTTCGGTCTGCTGCTGGCGGGGTCGTCGGAGGACCTTTCGAAGGCGATCGGTGCGGACCCGATCGGGGCGCTCGCTGAGGCGTTGCCGACGTGGTTCCTGGTGCCGTTCGTGATCGTGGCCGTGCTCGGGCTGGTGGGTGGCGCCGTACTGGACATCTACTCGTCCGGCCTCGCGCTGCTTTCGCTCGGGCTGCCGGTGAAGCGGTACGTCGCGGCGTTCATCGACGGTGTGGTGATGATCGCGGGGACCGTGTACGTGGTGTTCTACGGCGGCGAGTTCCTCGGGCAGTTCCAAGGGTTCCTGATCACGCTCGGCGTACCGATCGCGGCGTGGTGCGGGATCATGCTCGCCGACATCGCGTCCCGGCGGCGCGACTACTCCGACGACGACCTCTACCGGCCGGAGGGGCGGTACGGCGACGTGCAGTGGCTGCCCGTGGCGACGATGGTGGTTGCCACCGGCATCGGGTGGGGACTCGTCACGAACACGCTGGCGTCGTGGCTGACCTGGCAGGGGTACCTGCTCGGGGCGTTCGGCCTCGGCGGCAAGGAAGGCGCGTGGGCGTACGCGAACCTCGGCGTACTGGTCGCGCTGGTTCTCGGGTTCGTCGTGCAGTGGTTCGGCGGGCGGTCCGCCGTACGGCGTCAGGAGGCCTGATGGTGCTGGCCCTCATCGACCTGCAGCGGATCTTCGCGGACCCGGCGTCCGGGTGGGCAACACCGGATTTCCAGCGGGTCGTCGAGCCCACTCGGGAGCTCATCAAGCTGTTCGCGCCGGACGTCGTGTTTACGCGGTTCGTTGCGCCTGAGGAGCCGGAGGGTGCGTGGGTCGGGTACTACGAGCAGTTCCCGTTCGCGTTGCAGCCGGCGGACTCGGAGGACTATCAACTGGTCGACGAGTTCAAGGGCGCTCCAACTCTCGACAAGACCACGTTCGGTGCCTGGGGCCCTGAGTTGGCGGCCCGGACCGACGGGCGGCTGGTGCTCGCCGGGGTGGCGACCGACTGCTGCGTGATCAGTACGGCGCTTGCCGCGGTGGACGCCGGCGTACAGGTCCAGGTCGTCGAGGAGGCCTGTGCCGGGTCGACCGCGGAGAACCACGGCAAGGCGATCGACCTGATGCGGCTGTACGCGCCGATGCTGGAGATCGTGAGCGTGGAGCAGTTGCGATGATGCGGCGGATCTCCCTGAAGCACGAGCGGATCGCGCGGGTGCTCGCCCGGGAGATCAAGTCCGGCGTCGTACGGCGGGGCACGCAGCTGCCCGGTGAGGTCGAGCTGGCGAAACGGTTCTCGGTCAGTCGCAACACGGTTCGCGCCGCGCTCGCCGTACTCGCTGAGGACGAGCTGATCGCCACGCACACCGGCAAGGGGTCGTACGTGCTGTTCGACGGGCTGCCGCTGGACGGGCGGCTCGGGTGGACGCACGCGTTGTCCGAGCAGGGTGTGGAGACCCGGATGCGGACGGTACGGATCGAGCTCGAGGAGGATGCCGCGCTGGCTGCTCGGCTCGGGTTGTCGTCGCCCGAGGTGGTGGTGATCGAGCGGGTCCGGCAGCTCACGGACGGTACGGCGATCTCGCTCGAACGCAGCCGGGTCCCGGCGATCGAGTCGCTGCGTGACCTGTCCGAACGCGGTCTCGACAACGGGTCGATCAGCGTCACGCTGAACCGCGCCGGGCTGTACCTAGACCACTGCGAGCAACGCCTCCGCGGCCGTCCGCTCACCCCGGTCGAAGCCGGCCACCTGGCCCGCCCGCACGGCACCTGGTTCCTCCACACCACCCGAACCAGCTGGACCGCCAACGACACCTTCGCCGAACACGCCGACGAACTCCTGGACCCCACCCACTACGAACTGAGCCTGACCTACCGCAGCTAGCCGTGCGGTGGACACCCCCGCATGCAGAAGTAGCTCACGCACGGCGTGTCACTGCCGGTTCGCGGGGTTTTGCCTGCGTGGCGGCCCGCCTAAGGACTCCGTTGCCTAGGGCATAGGGAGTTGTGCTGATGTGGGAGGTGTCCTCAGGCGAGCACTGTCTACTCATCGACAGGAGCTCGGAGGACATCATGTTTGTTTACTCGACCGACGCGGTGCGGGCGGAGATCAAGTACCGGCAGGACAAGATTCGGCGGGACTTCCAGCGTCCGTTGTGGTTCCTGCCCAAGCGTGCGCCGCGGCCGCCCCAGCCCTGCGCGCCCGAGCTTCGGGCCCGTCCCGCGATGTGACCGCACGATCACCGCCCCAGCCCCTCCCCCCCACGGCGCGGCTCAGCTTCTTCGGAGCCGGCCGCGCCACCGTCTTTTCGGGACCCCCTAGGAACCCCCTAGGACCCCCTCAGAACACCTAGGTACCGCCTCAGCGCAGGGATAGGGAGGACTTCCGATGTGCGGGTCCTCCTCAGACGAGCAGATTTACACCTGTCGGCAAGCAGCCGGCACAGACAAACGGAGGAACACATGTTCACGAACGCATCGGTCAAGGCAGAGGTCGACTACCGCAGGGAGCGCCTCAGCCGTGACTTCCGGCAGACCCGGAACACCCGGGGCCGCCGGACCATCAGCCACCTGTTCGGCCGGAAAGCCTGAAGGGAGGGAAACCATGATGATCAACATGCCACTGACCCCGGACGCCGTGAAGGCGGAATCGGCCTACCGGCTGGAGCGCGCCAAGCGTGACTTCCGGGCCGCGAACCGTCGGCAGCGCAAGGAGCGGACCACCCAGTCCGAGCCGCGCCACGCCCTCCGACCCCGCCCGGCCGCATGACCGCCGAAACCGCCGTCCCTGATCGAGAACTCGCGATCAGGGACGGCGTTTCTGCGTCTGGGAGAACGACCGGGAACAGCCAACGGACGGGATACCGTCGATTTGTGTCGGCAGCAGGGGCGAAGATGGACGACGTGCCCTGGAATTCGACACCTCTCGTCGGCCGCTCGTCCGAGATGGCCACTCTGCTCAGCGCCGTGGACGACGCCAAGACGCGTCGGGCCGGCGCCGTGCTGCTGTCCGGTGACGCCGGCGTCGGCAAGACCCGGTTACTGGACGAGGTCGCGACCGGCGCGCACGAGCGCGGGTTCGGTGTCCTGGTCGGGCACTGCACCGACTTCGGCGACGCCGGCCTGCCGTACCAGCCGTTCTCGGAGATCTTCGGCCGGCTGGCCGGCGACCGCCCCGACCTCGTCGAGGGCGTGCTGACCAACTTCCCGGCGATCGGCCGGCTGCTCCCGGCGCACCGCCTGCTGAGCGCCCAGCCGGTGCCGCAGGAGGGCCAGCTCGATCGGGCCGCCCTGTTCGACGCCGTCCTCGGCGCGTTCACCGCGCTCGCCACCAGCGAACCGCAGCTGGTGATCATCGAGGACGCTCACTGGGCCGACGACTCGACCCGGGACCTGATCGGTTTCCTGATCACCCGCCTGACCTCGCAGCGCCTGGCGCTCGTCGTGTCCTACCGCAGCGACGACCTGCACCGCCGGCACCCGCTGCGCCGCCCGATCGCCGAGTGGTCCCGCAACCCCCGGGTACGTCGCGTGAATCTTCTCCCCCACGACGCCGACGAGGCCCGCACCCTGTTGCACCTGCTCCTTACCGACCCGCTGTCCCCGACCGAGGAGCGCCGCATCCTCGAGCGGGCCGGCGGCAACGCGTTCTTCACCGAGGAACTCGCCGCCGCGGCCTCGATGGGCGACGGCGACGCGGTGCCACCAGATCTCGCCGATCTGCTGCTGGTCCGCCTCGACCCGCTGTCCGACGAGGCCCGCCAGGTCGCCCGGGTGATCGCGGTCGCCGGTCGCCGCGTCCCGCACGACCTCCTCACGGCCGTCGCCAAGCTGCCGGATCGCGAGCTCGACGACGCCCTGCGCGAGCTGATCGACGCCCACATCATCGACGTACCGACCAGCGATCGGTACTACTTCCGCCACGCGCTGCTGGCCGAGGCCGTGTACGACGACCTGCTGCCAGGTGAGCGTGTCCGCCAGCACGCGGCGTACGTGCAGGAGCTGGAGAGCCAGACCGTCGCGGGCACCGCGGCCGAGCTGGCCGGGCACGCGACCCGGTCCCACGACCTGGCCAGGGCGTTCGAGGCCCGGGTCCGGGCCGGTCAGGAAGCGCTCTCGGTCGCCGCGCCGCAGGAGGCGCTGAAGCACTACGAGATGGCCCTCGAGCTGTTCCCGAACGCCGCGCCGACGAGCACGGTCGACAAGACCTGGCTGATCGTCGACACGGCGATGGCGGCCACCTTGTCCTCGCAGCACCTGCGCGCCGTCAAGCTCCTGCGGAAGGCCCTGGCCGACCTGCCGTCGGACGCGCCGAAGCGGCAGCGGGCCGAGCTCCTGCTGCCGCTGGCGGACATCGCGCTGGTCATCGACCAGGACAGCGAGGCGAGCGAGGCTGTCTCGCAGGCGCTCAAGCTGGTCCAGGACGAGCCGGCCAGCGTGTTCAAGGCGCAGGTCGCGTCGCTGTACGCCCGCGTGTCCGATGCGCTCGGCCGCCCGATGGAGGCTGAGCGCTGGGCGCACAAGGCACTCGAGATCGCCCGTGAGGCCGGTCAGGAGTCGGCTGCCAGCGACGCCGGGATCACGCTGGCCCAGCTCCGTCGCCGGGCCGGCGATCCGGAGACGGCCGCGAAGCAGCTCGAGGAGGCCGCCGTACGGGCGCAGCTCACCGGTGACTCCCCCGCCGAGGTGCGCAGCCGGTTCCTGCTCGGGTCGACGCACTACGAGCAGGGCGACCTGCTGAACGCGAAATCGTCCCTGTCGTTCGCGACGAAGCGGGCCGGTGAGCTCGGGCGGCAATGGGCGGCGTACGGGTTCGACGCGCGCCGGATGCTGGCGCTGACCCAGTTCATGCTCGGCGAATGGGACGAGGCGGCGGCGACCGCGCGGACGGATGCGATGACGCCGGCGGCGGCCGCGGCGGCGTTGCGGGCGGTCGAGTTCTCGGTCCGCAGCGGGCGGGGTGACACCGCGGTCGCGGAGGAGTTCGAGCTGTCCCGGAAGTGGTGGGACCTCGACGTGATGCTGCCGATCCTCGGGCTGCAGCCGGCCGTCGACGCGTACCGCGCGCTCGACAAGCCGGCCGAGGCCGAGAAGTTGATCTCGGACGTGTCCGCGCTGTGCGCCGATGTGTTCCAGACCGAGTGGTTCCTTGCGCGGATCCGGTTCTCCACCCTCGGCATGCAACTGCTGTGCCACCGCGCCGTCGGTGAGCCGTCGGCCGCGGCCGACCTGGTCGCGCGTGGCGCGGAGCTTCTCAACGTCGGGCAGGCGACCGCGGAGAAGGGACTGCCTCCGGGGCGGCTGATGGGCGTCGAAGGTCTCGCCTGGCTCGCGCGGCTGGAGTCCGAGTGGGAGCGGCTGCGCTGGCTGGCCGGGATCGACGCGCCGACGCCGCATGAACACGTCGCCGCCTGGCAGCGGACGGCTGACGCCTTCGGCTACGGGTACGTCTTCGAGCAGGCTTGGTCACGGATCCGTCTGTCGGCCGCACTACGCGCTGCGGGCCGGGTCGCCGAGGCGAACGAGCAGGCGGCGCTGGCGGCCGAGGCCGGCCGGGAGCTGAGCGCGCGCCCGCTCCTGGAGGAGGCAGGCGGCGGAGACACCAGCACCGCGAGTGCGCTGACGTCGCGAGAGACCGAAGTACTGCGGTTGCTCGCGGAGGGACGGACCAACCGGCAGCTGGCGCGGGAGCTGTACATCAGCGAGAAGACCGTCAGCGTGCACGTGTCGAACATCCTCGCGAAGCTCGGCGTCCGCTCCCGCACGGAAGCAGCCGCAGTAGCCCGCCGCGACGGCCTTCTCGACGCAGACTAGCCGTGGCGCCGGTGCCGGGCGTCGGCTTCGCTGTTCAGATGCCGGGCCCGGGCGCGGGCCAGATCGTCACCGGCCGGCGCTGATTCGGCGGGACGCTCGACCTTGGGGTGATCGAGCTCGGTGATGTCGTCGAAGACCTTGCGGGCGTGCCGCATCCGCACTGCGGCCAACAACACCAGCCCGGCCGCAGTGAGGGCTATCAATACCCACAGTTGCCACGACATAGCCTCACCACCACGTACTCGCCCCGTTCCCCCGAGTAATCACCATAACCCTGATGTCGGCGCTTGGCGACCAGGTGTACGCATACCGTCATCCCAGCGCTTGAAACTCACGTTTTGTTGCCCCTCGCAAACACATACGGTGATCGGGCAACAAGCGAAGGGCGGCGAGGGGCAACTACTTTCAGTGACTGCGCGGAGTGAGCCGGCCACCGCGGAACAGGTACCCCGCACGACCGTCGACCGCCGCGCGGAAGGCGAGGACCTCGTACGTCCCGTGCTCCGCCTCGGCCGCGATCAACCGGGTGTCGTCGAGCGCGACGAGCCTGGTCCGGCGCGGCTCCGGGTAAATCAGCCGCGCCTCGTCGCTGACCGCCTCGTCGAGCACCCAGAACTCCCCGTCCTGGACGGTGATCGTGGCCTGCACCAGTACGCCGGTGTAGCGACCGGTGACCAGCTCCGCGGAAATCTCCACCGGCCGCTCAGGCGGCACCGGCCGGGCCGGCAACTCGACCCCGGCCGTCTCGCGGAGGATGTGGCCGACCAGTTCGTCGTACACGGCTCCGGCGCTGCCGCCGTTGGTGAGGAGCACGACCGCGACGCCCTTCTCGGGCACCAGCCGGAAGAACGCCGCCTGCCCGACGGTCCCGCCGTCGTGGCCGTAGAGCCGCCCGCCCTCGACGTCGAAGATCATCCAGCCGAGTCCCCAGTGCTGCGCGAACCCGCCGATCGCCGGTACGTCGACCTGCGGCTCCCACAACCGATCGATCGTGTCCCGGTCGAACAGCGTCGCGTCCAGGTACCCGCGGCCGAACGTGAGCAGGTCCCGGGCACTCATCGCCAGCAACGACCCGGCCGGGGCCATCGCATGCACCAGGCTCCACACCGGCGCGGTCCGCAACGGATCACCCGGCTTCGGTGCCACATGCCCGAGCGCCGCGCGGTACAGGAGAGCCTCGTCCGCGATCGTGGCGACGTGCTCCAGCCCGAGCGGTACGGCGATGCGCTCCCGGACGAGCTGGTGGAACGGCTTCCCGAACAGGACTTCGGCGATCCGCCCGAGCACCACGAAGCCGGAGTTGTTGTACGAGAACCCGGCACCCGGTTGCACCTCCTGCGCCAGCCCGGGCAGCACGTCCCGCACGAACAACTCGACCGCGTCATCACCACGCGAGGTCGGGGTGAAGGCATCGCCGGAGAACCCGCTCGAGTGGGTGAGCAGCTGCCGCGGCGTGATCACCGCGGCGGCCTCCTCGTCGGCGAGCTTGAACTCGGGCAGGTAGTCCCGCACCGGCCGGTCGAGGTCGACCTTGCCCTCGGCAATCAGCTGCAGGATCAGCGTGGTCGTCCACAGCTTGGTGATCGACCCGACCTGGAACACCGAGTCGACGGTCGCCTCGACGCCGGTGTCCAGGTTGAGGATGCCTGCGGCCGCCGTACTCACCTCCCCGTCGGCCAGGACGGCGACCGACGCCGCCGGTACGTCGTACTTCGTGATCAGGTCCGCGAGGTTGTCGTCGAGCCAGCGCTGCACGTCGTCACTCCTTGGATGAGAGAACCCGGACCAGGTTCTGGCCGAGGACCTTCCGGATGGTTGCTTCGGGCAGTCCGCGGGCCAGCAGGGCGTCGGTGACCAGGGGCATCCCGGCCGGGCCTTCGAGACCGGGGACGTACAGCTCGGCGTCCAGGCCCTGGATGACCACCGGCCGGTCGCAGGCCGGGATCTTCTCGCCGAAGACCTCCGCGACGAAGTCACTGCCGAGCCCGACGTGGTCCTCGCCGGCGACGTCGAGGATGTGCAGGACGTGGTCGGCGAGATGGTCGACGGTCGGCTTCTCGGCGGTGGTCAGGAAGCCGGCGAAGAAGTTCACGCAGATCACCCCGCCGGTCGCGGCGATCGCGCGCAGCTGCTCGTCGGTCAGGTTGCGGTGGTGCTCGCGCAGCGCGAACGCGCTGGAGTGCGAGGCGACGACCGGCCTGGTGGCGAGCTCTAGGATGTGCTCGGTGCCGGCGCGGCCGACGTGCGAGACGTCGATCAGTACGCCGAGCTCCTCGAGGAGCCGTACCGCCTCGACGCCGGCGTGCGTCAGCCTGCTTCCGGTCGCGTCCTCACCGGATCCGTCGCCGAGCGCGCTGCGCCCGAAGTGCGTGAACGAGACCATCCGGACGCCGAGTCGCTGGAGGGTCTGCAGGAGCTCGAGGTCGGTGTCGATCTGCGGACAGCCTTCGAGCGCCAGGACCAGCGCGATCTTGCCGGCCCCGGTCGCTGCCTCGATGTCACCGGGCGCCGTACAGAGCGCGACCTCGTCGGCGTTGGCCTCGGCGATCCGGTGCGCGGCCTCGATCATCCGGAGCGTCTCGCGCAGCGCCCCCTCGGGCAGGAACTCCGAGTCGATGAAGACCGGCAGGACCTGGACGTCGATGCCGCCGTCCCGCAACTGCGGGATCCACCGCTCCCGGAAGTACGCGGACCAGACCTCCTTCGGCCGCCGCGCGACCAGCATCAGCAGATCGTTGTGCGCATCCGCCACCACCGCGTCGCGGTGCAGGTCCATCCGTTCCCCCTAGAAGTCAGCGATCAGGTCCAGCGCAGGACGCCCTTGCGGTACGCGTACAACAGGCCGACGGCGACGAACGCCAGGAAGACGAACATCTCGATCAGGGTCGCGACGCCGAGGGTCGCGAAGATCGTCGCCCACGGGAACAGGTAGATCGCGTCCACGGCGAAGATCACGTAGAGGTACGCGAACAGGTAGTACCGGATGTGGACCTGGGCCCAGCCCTCGCCGACCGGGTCGACGCCCGACTCGTACGTCTTGAGCTTGCCCTCGGTCGGATAGGTGACCGTCAGCGCCTTGTTCAGCGCGAACGCGCCGAGCAGCCCGACCAGGCCGAGCGCGACCACCGCGGCGATGACGCCATAGCTGTCCGACACGGGCAGCAGTCTAGGCCCTGTCTGGTGATCCAGCGCCGTAGCGAGGAGGTGCTCGGTGCGGTAGCTCGGCGTGCGGGGCGAAGGTCTCGATGCGGAGCATCGTGGCCTTTGCACCCGTGCGGCGAGGTGCCGTGCCGAGTGCCCCGCAGTAGGCGATGGATTGCCAGACAGGGCCTTAGTTCGTGCAGAGCAGGAGGGAGTCGATGGAGACGTACGGGCCGTAGCCGGAGCGGACGTCGGCGACCTGGAGGCGCAGGCGGGTGACGCCGGTGATGTCGTAGTTCAGCCAGGTCTCGGTCTCCTGCTGCATCCGGACCGAGGTCAGTGGCTTCGTCCCGTTGTGCAGCGACACCCGGACCAGTCCGTCGGTGAGGTTGCCGAGCCAGTTCCGCGAGTACCGGCATCCGGTCGAGTCGACGTCACCCCACACGTACCCGCCCTGGTTCGCCAGCAGGTCCGCCTCGGCCCGCCGCGGCCCTTCCTTCGGCGGTACGACGGTGAACTGCGGCTGCCCCGCTCCGCCCGCGGCGAGCAGCCCCTTCTTGAACATCCCCCGCCACACGTAGTGCTTGAAGCTGATCATCGGCGAGATCGCCGCGGCGTACGGCGCCTGCGGGCCGACCGCGATCCGGTACGTCCGGACCGACCCGGGCTGCACGGTGGTAATCGTCACGCTGCTGCCCGACGAGTACCCGTGCGCGACCTCCTGCCAGCGCTTCAGCGACGGGATCCACTGGTGCAACGGGATCCGGGTGCCGGCCGCGGGCGCCGGCGACAGCGTCCCGACGACCGTGATCACGCCCTTGGTCGCGTCCGTCGTACGGATGCTGGAGATCTTCGCGGTCCGCGCCGGCGACGGGACCGCGGACGCGATCGGGACAGCGCAGCCCAGCATCAGCAAAGTCAGCAGTCCGATCAGCACACGACGCATGAAGCAACTCCCTGAATCCACAGCTAGATGACGCCACCCTGCCGGTTCTCACTCCGGATCGCAAGCGAGCGCTTGCACACGGTGATCCCGGCCTGTTTCGCCCCTACCCGACCGGATCACCTTGTAACACCGCGTCCCAGGCTGTGGACCACCGGGGCTTCCGCATGATTCCGTACAAAGGGCGAACTAATATTGGGGTTATCGCCCTGACGGGGGGATCGACCTGTCACCCACAAGGTGGCCGGACGACCCAAGCTTCGACTTGGAGATGAACAGAACAGTGACCATCGAGGTCAAGCAGCTCGACCGCGTGGTGATCCGCTTCGCCGGCGACTCCGGCGACGGGATGCAACTCACGGGGGACAGGTTCACAGCGGAAACGGCATCGTTCGGCAATGATCTGTCGACCCTGCCCAACTTCCCCGCAGAGATCCGGGCACCAGCCGGAACCCTGCCGGGAGTGTCGTCGTTCCAGCTCCACTTCGCCGACCACGACATCCTCACGCCGGGTGATGCGCCCGATGTGCTGATCGCCATGAATCCGGCGGCGCTGAAGGCGAACCTCAAGGACGTGCCGCGGGGCGCGACCCTGATCGTGGACACCGCGGACTTCACCGCGCGCAACCTGAAGCGGATCGGGTACGACGAGAACCCGCTGGAGACCGGTGAGCTGGACGGCTATCACGTCGTACCGCTGAACCTGACCGGCATGACGGTGGAGTCGGTCAAGGAGTTCGGCCTCAGCCGCAAGGACGCGTCCCGGGCGAAGAACATGTACGCGCTCGGCCTGGTGTCCTGGCTGTTCCAGCGGCCGGTCGAGTCGACGATCACGTTCCTGCAGACCAAGTTCGCGTCCAAGCCGGACATCCGCGACGCGAACATCGCGGCCTTCCGCGCGGGCTACAACTTCGGTGAGACCGCCGAGGAGTTCTCGGTCCGGTACGAGGTGAAGCCGGCCCACATGGCCACCGGTACCTACCGGAACATCTCCGGCAACCTCGCGCTGGCGTACGGCCTGGTGGCAGGCGCCCAGCGGGCCGGCTTGCCGCTGGTCCTCGGTGCGTACCCGATCACCCCGGCGTCCGACGTACTTCACGAGCTGTCCAAGCTCAAGCGGTTCAACGTCACCACGATCCAGGCCGAGGACGAGATCGCCGGTGTCGGCGCCGCCCTGGGCGCGTCGTTCGGCGGCGCCCTAGGCGTCACCACGTCGTCCGGACCCGGGATCAGCCTGAAGTCCGAGACGATCGGCCTCGGCGTGATGCTCGAGCTGCCGCTCGTGGTCTGCGACATCCAGCGCGCCGGTCCGTCCACGGGTATGCCGACCAAGACCGAGCAGGCCGACCTGCTGCAGGTCATGTTCGGCCGCAACGGCGAGGCGCCGCTGCCGGTGATCGCCGCCCAGTCCCCCGCGGACTGCTTCGCGATCGCGGTCGAGGCGGCCCGGATCGCGATCACCTACCGCACGCCGGTGATCGTGCTGTCCGACGGCTACCTGGCGAACGGTTCCGAGCCGTGGAAGATCCCGGTCATCGAGGACCTGCCGACGATCGACCCGGACTTCACCGTCGAGCCGAACGCGACCGACGACAAGGGCGCCCCGAAGTACCTCCCCTACCTGCGCGACCCGGAGACCCTCGCCCGTGCCTGGGCGGTTCCCGGTACGGCGGGCCTGGACCACCGGATCGGCGGTCTGGAGAAGGAGGACAAGACCGGGAACATCTCCTACGACCCGGCCAACCACGACCTGATGATCCGCACCCGCCAGGCGAAGGTGGACGGCATCGCCGTTCCGTCGGTGGAGGTCGACGACCCGGACGGTGCGGCGAAGGTCCTGGTGCTCGGGTGGGGTTCGACGTACGGCCCGATCGGCGCCGCTGTCCGCCGGGTCCGAAAGGTCGGCGGCAAGATCGCGCAGGCGCACCTGCGGCACCTTAACCCGTTCCCGTCCAACCTCGGCGACGTGCTGAAGTCGTACGACAAGGTGCTGGTCCCGGAGATGAACCTGGGGCAGCTGGCGATGCTGCTGCGCGCCAAGTACCTGGTCGACGTCGTCTCGTACGCGCAGGTCCGCGGTATGCCGCTCGGCGCCGCGGAGCTGGCCGAGGTGATCGGCAACCTGGTCGAGGAGACCGAAGGCATCGACGACGACGCCCGCCACCTGGGGGCGGCCGCGGCCGCCGTCAAGCACGGTGAGGCCCTGCACACCCAGGCGAACGGCCAATCCAACGGCCAGCTGCACCACCCGGAGGGAGCACGATGAGCACGGTCGACCTCGGCCTGCCGAGCCTGCCCGGCGGCCTGCGCGGCGTCCCGGCCGCGACCGAGCCGCAGAACCGCAAGGAGTACGTGTCGGACCAGGAGGTCCGCTGGTGCCCCGGGTGCGGTGACTACGCCGTACTCGCGGCCTTCCAGGGCTTCCTGCCCGAGCTCGGGATCAAGCGCGAGAACGTCGCGATGGTCTCCGGGATCGGCTGCTCGTCCCGCTTCCCGTACTACCTGTCGACGTACGGCATGCACTCGATCCACGGCCGCGCGCCGGCGATCGCGACCGGGCTCGCGACGGCCCGGCCGGACCTGAGCGTGTGGGTGGTGACCGGTGACGGCGACGCGCTGTCGATCGGCGGCAACCACCTGATCCACACGCTGCGGCGGAACGTGAACCTGAAGATCCTGCTGTTCAACAACCGGATCTACGGTCTGACCAAGGGGCAGTACTCGCCGACGTCGGAGCCGGGCAAGGTGACGAAGTCGACACCGATGGGCTCGGTGGACAACCCGTTCAACCCGGTCTCGCTGGCGCTCGGGGCGGAGGCGACGTTCGTCGCGCGCACCGTCGACTCCGACCGCAAGCACCTCACCTCAGTACTGCGGGCAGCGGCCGAGCACCGCGGTACGGCGTTCGTGGAGATCTACCAGAACTGCCCGATCTTCAACGACAACGCGTTCGACGCGATCAAGAACCCGGAGACCCGGGACGACGCGATCATCCCGCTCGTGCACGGCGAGCCGATCCGCTTCGGCACCGACGGGCACCTCGGCGTGGTCCGTGACGGCTTCGCCTCGCTGGCCGTCCGCGAGGTCGCCGACCTGCCCGGCGGCGAGTCGGACCTGGTCGTCCACGACGCCCACACCGAGGACCCGGCGTACGCGTTCGCCCTGTCCCGGCTGACCGACGGGGGCGTCCTGCACCAGGCCCCGATCGGCGTCTTCCGGTCCGTCGACCGTCCGGCGTACGACGACATGGTCCGTCAGCAGATCACCACCGCCCAGGAAGCCCAGGGCACCGGCGACCTACAGTCCCTGGTCACCGGCGCCGACACCTGGACCGTGAACTAGAGCAGTTCGAGCAAGGTCTGTCCGGCCGCGCGGTCCAGATGCCGCGCGGTCAGGCCGGCCGCTTGTGCGGCCACAACGTCGAGCTCGAGGTTGTCGCCGATCATCAGGGCGTCGGACGGCTCGACTCCCAGCGCTTCGCACACCCGGTGGTAGGCGCGCGGGTCCGGCTTGCTGAAGCCGAGCGACTCCGAGGTGCAGACGACGTCGATCAGGTCGGCGAGCCCGATCTTCTGCAACTTCGCGTTCTGCTGCCGCGTGCTGCCGTTGGTGAGCACCCCGATCCGCCATCCGTTGCCCCGAGCAACTTCCAGCGCGGGCCGCGCGTCCGGGTACGCGATCCAGTTGTTCACGTACTGCGTCAGGTACCCCTCGAACACCTCGTCCAACTCGGCGTCCGTCGCCGGCACCGGGCGACCGAGCACAGGCAGAAACGCCCGCAGCCGCCCCCGCCGCTGCCCCTGATGCGTGATCTCCCCCGCCAGAAACCGGCCGAACTGATCCTCCTCGATCACAAACCACTCAGCGACCAGCTCATCCGTCGGCGCGACCCCAAGCTCCGCCACCCAACTCCGCAACCCCGCCTCAGCACACCCCGAGTGATCGAACAACGTGTTGTCGAGGTCGAAGATGATCGCCTTCATGCGCGGACTACCGAGTCGCGGTTTAGTTCTCGGTGGTTGGCGTAGCCGGAGAGGGCGAGGGTTAGGTCTAGTTCGGCCAGGAAGCAGCGGAGGACGTGTTCTACGCCGGCTTGGCCGGCCAGGGCCAGGCCGTAGAGGAGCGGGCGGCCCAGGAGGATCGCCTTCGCGCCGAGGGCTAGTGCTTTGGCCGCGTCGGCGCCGGTGCGTACGCCGGAGTCGAAGAGGATCGTGAGCTGCTCGCCGACCGCCTCCGCGATCGCCGGGAGTGCGTCCAGCGAGGCGATCGCGCCGTCGACCTGGCGGCCGCCGTGGTTCGAGACCACGAGACCGTCCACGCCGTGCTCGGCCGCGAGCTTGGCGTCCTCGACGTGGGTGATGCCCTTGAGCACGATCGGGCCGTCCCAGTTGTCGCGCAGGAACGACAGGTCGTCCCACGACAGGCCGACGTTCGGGAACATCTGTGCCCAGTGCATCACCGCCGCGCCGGGGTCCTCCTCGATCGGCTTGGCCAGCTTGGCCCGGAACGCCGGGTCGCTGAAGTAGTTCGCCAGCCCCTCACCCTTCAGGAACGGCAGGAACCCGCGATCCAGGTCAGCCGGCCGCCAGCCGATCGTCCCGGTGTCGAGGGTGACGACGAGTACGGCGTACCCCGCGGCCTTCGCGCGCTGCAGGAAACTCAGGCAGACGTCGCGGTCGGTCGGGTAGTACAGCTGGAACCACTTGCTGGTCGCCTCGATCTGCTCGATCGCATGGCTCGCCTGGGTCGAGTGCGTGTAGGTCAGGCCGAGGGTGTCCGCGGCGCGTGCGGTCGCGAGTTCGCCGTCCGGGTGCGCGAGGGTCTGTACGCCGATCGGCGCGACCAGGACCGGCGCCGGCATCACCGTACCGAGGATCGTGCAGGAGAGATCGCGATCGGTGCTGCCGCGGAGCATCCGCGGGACCAGGCGCCAGCGGTCGAACGCGGCCCGGTTGGCTCGCGCGGTCGAGCCGTCGCCGGCGCTCGGCACGACGTACCCCATCGCCTCGGCCGGCAGTTTCCCGGCCGCCTGCGACTCCAGCCGCGCCAGGTCGGTCGTGATCTCCGGCGTCACTCCCTGCAGCATCCCCTGCAGGTAGATCTGCAACTGGTAGTCCCCGAAGTTGGCCATGCCGGATGCTCCCACAACGCCATGACATCCGTCAGCACAGGATCCGGACGGATCGCATCCGCACGACCGCCCCGTGCGCACGAGAGTTGTGGACATGACGAACCCGAACCTGGTGACCGCGCCCCACCACAGCAGCCTGAAGCGGAGCCTGCCCGCCCTCGGTCTGTTCTTCCTCTCGCCGCTGGTCGCCGAGTTCCTGCTCGGAAACCTTCCGATCAGCGCGTTGTTCGCGTTGCTTGGCCTGGCCCCGCTGTACGGCGGCGGCGCGGTCCTGATCCGCGAACTCGTTCGCCGCCGCGGCTGGGGGTATCCGAGTGTGCTGATCCTCGCGCTCGCGTACGGCGTACTGGAGGAAGGCATCACCACACAGTCGCTGTTCAACCCGAACTACGTCGACCATCGACTCCTCGACCCCGGACACATCGGGTTCCTCGGGATGGGTGCGCCGTGGACGCTGTTCGTGCTCGGCCTGCACACGGTATGGAGCATCACGGTGCCGATCGTCCTCACCGAGTCGATCTCGCGGCGGCCCCGCGAGCCCTGGCTGGGCAAGATCGGCCTGAGTGTGTACGGCGCACTGTTCGTCGTCGGCGTGGTGGCGACGACGGCCATCCAGCTCAAGAACGACCCGTTCGTGGCGTCGCCGGCCCAGTTCGCGGGCGTGGCGGTGGCGATCGTCGCGCTGGTGGCGCTCGCGGTGTCAGTCGGTCGCCGGACGTCTCGCCGTACGGCGGGCATGGTGCCGTCGGCGTTGCTCACGGGAGCGGCAGTCCTGGTCCTCGGCTCCGCCTGGATGGTGGCCGACGAACTGACCGACAACGGCTGGATCACGGCCGCCATGCTGCTCCTCCTCGAACTGGTCACGGCTGTCCTGCTGACGGTCTGGTCCCGGCGGAGCGGCTGGACGCAGCGGCACTCGATGGCCGCGGCGGGCGGCGCCCTGCTCACGTACGCGTGGCACGCGTTCCCGGAGACGCCGGTCTTCGACGCGTCGCGGACCGTGGATCTGATCGGGAACACGGTGTTCGCCCTGCTCGCCCTGGTTCTGCTGGTCTTTGCGACAATCAGGTGTGAAAAGTTCGGTGACTCCTGACGATCGCGGGACCGCGCGACACGTCAGCCTGGCGTTGTTCGCGCTGGCGACGGGTGGTTTCGCGATCGGAACCACCGAGTTCGTCACGATGGGGCTGCTGCCGCAGATCGCGGACGGCGTGCACATCTCGATCCCGACGGCCGGCCACGTGATCTCGGCGTACGCGCTGGGTGTCGTGGTCGGCGCTCCCGTGATCGCGGCGCTCGGCGCGCGGACCGGGCGGAAACGGTTGCTGCTCGGGCTGGTGGCGGTGTTCGTGGTCGGCAACGTGCTGTCGGCGGTTGCCTCGAGCTACGAGTTCCTGCTGGCAGCGCGGTTCCTGTCCGGGCTGCCGCACGGTGCGTTCTTCGGGATCGGCGCGGTGGTCGGCGCGTCGATGGTGGCGCCGGATCGGCGGGCCCGCGCGGTGTCGATGACGATGGTCGGCCTCCCCGTCGCAAACATCATCGGCGTACCCCTGACGACCTTGCTCGGGCAGCGACTGGGGTGGCAGGTGCCGTTCCTCGCGGTCGGGGTGCTGGGGTTGCTGACGCTGGTCGCAGTCTGGTTCTGGGTGCCGCCGCAGCCGGTCGGGAGCGACGTCAACGTCCGCAGCGAGCTCAGCGCGCTGGCCCGGCCGCAGGTGTGGATGGCGCTGCTGGTCGGGATGGTCGGGTTCGGCGGGATGTTCGCGACGTACTCGTACATCACACCCACGATGACGGAACTGGCCGGTTTCTCCGAGTCGGCCGTGACGATCGTGCTGGGCGTGTACGGCGTGGGCATGACCATCGGCACCGTCCTCGGCGGACGCCTCGCCGACCGGTGGCTGATGGGCAGCGTGTACGGCGGGCTGGTCGCGGTCGCCGTCGTACTGGGAACGTTCGGGTGGCTCGCGCAGACGCGGCCGGGCGCGCTGGTCGGTGTGTTCGCGATGGGCTGCTCCGCGAGCATCCTGGTGCCGGCGCTGCAGACCCGCTTGATGGATGTGGCGCGCGAAGGGCAGTCGCTGGCCGCGTCGCTGAACCACTCCACGCTCAACATCGCCAACGCGCTCGGCGCGTGGCTCGGCGGCGTCGTACTGGCCGCCGGCTACGGCTACGAATGGCCCAGCCGCCTCGGCGCCGCCCTCGCCGTCGCCGGCCTGATCCTGGCCGTGATCTCCGGCCTCATGGAACGACGCGGGTCGACTCAGGTACTTGCCTGAGGGGTTCGTCACCGGGGACTTGGTTAGATCGGGGTATGGCGACCTTGACCTTGGGCGCGGCCGATCTGGTACGGCGGCGTGGGCTGCGGCAGATGCGAACAGTGGCGTTGGCGCTGCTGGTGCTGGCCGCGGTGATCTACGTGGTGACGCTGCACCGCAGCGGCGGCTGGGCGTACGTGAACGCGGCCGCCGAAGCGGCGATGGTGGGTGCGTTGGCGGACTGGTTCGCGGTGACGGCGCTGTTCCGGCGACCGCTCGGGCTGCCGATCCCGCACACCGCGATCGTGCCGACCCGGAAGGACAGCCTCGCCGAGAGCCTCGAGCAGTTCGTCACCGAGAACTTCCTGTCCGAGGAGGTCGTCGGGGAGAAGATGCGGACCGCGGAGGTGAGCCGGCGGGCCGGTGAGTGGCTTGCCGCCGGCAATCACGCCGAGCGGATCGTGGCCGAGGGCGCGCGCACCGTCGGGGCGGCGCTGCCGAAACTCGGCGACGACGACGTGACCGCGTTCGTGAGCGGGTCGTTGCTGCCGCGGTTCGTGAAGGAGCCGTTGAGCCCGATCGCCGGGCACTTCGTGGAGTCGGTGGTCGACGACGGCGCTCACCACGCGCTGCTCGACCTCTTGCTCGTGGAGGCGCACGACTGGCTGGCCGACAACAAGGATCTGCTGGCGGATGTCGTCGGGCCGCGGGCGCCGCGGTGGTCACCGCAGTGGGTGGACCGGATGGTGATCGACCGGATCCACCGCGAGGCGCTGGCGTGGCTGGCCGACGTACGGGACAACCAGTCGCATCCGGCGCGGCGGGCGATCGACCGGCTGCTCGGGCAGCTGGCTCACGACCTGCAGCACGACCCGGACACGATGGCGCGGTTCGAGGCGTGGAAGGCGCGGATGCTCACGCACCCGGACATGGGATCGAGCCTGACCGCGGTCTGGGACGCGATGCGCACCGCTCTGATCGACTCGATCAACGACCCGGACAGCACGCTCCGGGCGCGGGCGGTCCGGGCCCTGCAGGAACTCGGGCAACGCCTCCAGGACGACGAGGCGCTGCGCGCGAAGGTCGACACCCGCGCGGCCGAGGCCGTCGGGTACGTCGTCCGCACGTACGGCCGTGAGATCGTCTCGGTCATCTCCGACACCATCGAACGCTGGGACGGCCGCGAAGCCGCCGCCCGCATCGAACTCCACGTCGGCCGCGACCTCCAGTTCATCCGCATCAACGGCACCGTCGTCGGAGCCCTGGTCGGCCTCACCATCCACACCTTGAGCGAGCTGCTGTGAACCCGACGTACATCCGCAAGCGCAAACGGCCGCAGGGATCTGGGCTGTGGTCGGCGTACCCGATGGGCACTGATGCCTTCGGGACCTGGTTCTACACGCCGGCGCATTCGCTGTTCCGCGGCGACAACGGCGAGTTCTGCGAGGTCGCCCAGCTCGGCCCCGGTGGTCCGGGTGAGCACTGTGTGCAGCTCGCGCCGCACGACGGGTGGTGGTTCGCGTACTTTCGAGAGAGCGGACTCATCCATGTCGACGTGAGCACGCAGCCGGTGCTGGCCGGGGCAGAGTGGACGTTCGAGGATCTGGAGTTGGATCCCTTTCGGCGGCCGGACGGGACGGTCGGCACCGAGGACTGGGACGAACTGGAAGAAGCGCACGCGGTTGGGCTGGTCAGCGACGCGGAGCGTGATGCGGCTGAGCGGGCCGCGCTTGATTTGGAGGACGACTTTGCGACCGGCATGGAGCCGTTCGGGCGCGTCGGTTGGGATCGGCTGGCCGCGGCGGTAGCGCTCGGGCTACCGCCGCTGACCGATTTCGGAGATCGTCCGCTCGATTAGATCCCGCAGTTCGGGGCGCTCCAGTAGTTGCTGGTGCGGATGTCAGCGTGGGTGTGGTCGTTGTGGCCGGGGTAGCCGGGGCCGAGGATGCCGCCGAAGCCGTGGTAGCGAGCTTGCTTTGCGAGGGTGCAGAGCGAGTGGACACCGACCAGGTCCGCGGATCGGCCGTAGAGGTGCTGGCTGTTACTGGCGCCGCCGACCTGGCTGTTGCACGAGTAGCTGCGGAAACCGCTGGTGACGTTGAGGGGCTGGTCACCGAGCGCGTGCCGCAACGCCTCCAGGTGCCACATCGTCTCGAGCGCGTTGGCCTTGGTCGCTGCCTCGGACAGCGGACCGCCGTCGAACCCGGAGCCGCCGCAGCCGTCGTCGAGTTCGGCGTACGTGAAGTGGATCGGCGTGCAGTCGTCGTCCTGCAGCGCGTAGATCTTGGTGAACGTGGCCGAGCCGGCGACTCCGTCCTGCGCCAGCCCGTAGGCCGCCTGGAATCGCTGCACCGCGGCCTTCGTCGCCGGGCCGAACTCACCGTCGATCACGAGGTGCGCACCGTATCCGGGATATCCGGAGACCCGGATCTGCAACTGCCGCACGTCCGCGCCGGACATGCCTTGACTGAGCTGCCGGCCCCACGTGTAACAGCCGTCCGCGTGGGCGACGGTCGTGGCGACGACCTGTGAAGCAGTGAGGGTTGCCACGAACAGCATGAGTACGGCGAACAGCCGTGGCAACGGTCTGGTGATGGACATCGGACACCTCCGGGGCGGTGAAGGAACCTGTCCCGGAACAGCATTCCGTCATTTTCCGCCTCTTGGCCAGCGCTCACCGGAAATTTCCGACACACAGCAGACTTTCCGACACGGCAGGCAACTTTCCGGAACGGCCAGCCGGTCCAGCAGGATGTGAGCATCGACGACGGCGTCTTGGCGACGGGGGTGATCGCGGTGCACGACGGCACGGACACCTTCGACGCGTTCGTCGCCGCGCGCTCGCGGGCCCTGCTGCGGACCGCCTACCTGCTGACCCGCGACCATGCGCTGGCCGAGGACCTGGTCCAGACCGCGCTGGCGAAGGCGTGGTTCCACTGGGCCCGGATCCGCGAGGACAACCCGGAGCCGTACGTCCGGCGGATCCTGGTCACGACGTACTCCTCCTGGTGGCGCCGCCGCTGGAACGGTGAGATCCCGACAGAGGAACTGCCCGACGCCCCCACCGCGGACGGCGAGGACGGGCTCGACCTCTGGGACGCCATCGGCCGCCTCCCCCGCCGGCAACGCGCGGTCGTCGTCCTGCGCTTCTACGAGGACCTCAGCGAGGCCGAGACCGCCCGGCTGATGGGCAGCTCCGTCGGCACCGTCAAGAGCCAGACCGCCAAGGCTCTCGCCAAGCTCCGTCTCGACCCTTCCCTTGCCACCCCGGCAGATCTGGAGACCCCGTGATGAACCTCCAGGACCTGCGCGACGAGCTCGCCACCCGTGCCGCCTCCGCCGACCAGCACCCGGGCGACCTGCTGCCCGGTGTGCAGCAGAAGATCCGCCGCACCAAGCAGCGCCGTGCCTTCAGCGCGCTCGGCGTGGTCGCCGTACTCGCGGCCGTCGCCGCCACCCTCGTCCCCACCCTGCGCCCGACGCCGCCGGCCGACAACCCACCCGAGGACTACACCCGGGACGGCCTCACGGTCCCCGGAACGGTCGGCAGCGACAAGTTGCTCAAGGCATGGATCGGCGACCGCGGCCAGAGCAGTCTGTCGTTCGCGTGGACCCCGACCACGAACTCGATCACCGTCCACGCCAACTGCGAGGCCGCCGGCGCCATGTACGCGATCCGCTTCCGCATCAACGGCTGGTACCTCGGTGACGCGAGCTGCGACGCCGGCCCGAACGCGTGGGCGATGGACAGCGGCGTCACCCTCGCACCGGACTCGGCTTTCTGGCTGGCCTCCCCGGTCGGCAAGGCGGCGCGGGTCTCCGCCGATCTGATCGAGCTGGAGTCGGGCCGGCCGGCCGGCAAGGACAGCCGGATCTGGTTCGGCATCTACTCCACCTCGCCCGACCCGCCGAGCAGCAACGGCGCACCGGCACGGCTTGCGCCTGTCGACGCGGGCGCGTACCAAAAGGACGGAGTGATCTACCGGAAGACGGTCGGTGGCGACATCCTGGCCGCCGCGCAGGTCGCCAACCTGGATCGCCTCGATGTGCGCTTCAGCTTCACCGCGACCGGAGCCAAGTTGGTCCTGCACCCGTTCTGTACGGCGAACTCGGGCTACGTCGGCGACAACCCGCCGTACACCGTGGAGATGCGCATCGGCTCCGGGCAGCCGGTCAAGTCCACCTGCGAGGCGAGCTCGACCGACGCTGTGAAGGGCAGCAGTCTCACGATCGACTCACCGGTGCCGGCCGGGCAACGTGTCGACGTGGTCGCGAAGGTCTTGTCGACCAGCCCGCACCTCATCGGGATGCCGCCGGACGTCCGGCTGGGTCTGGGCGTCTACTTCCGGGGGGCGCAGCGGGTCATCGACGGGATGGAGCTTCCGGAGCAGACCGAGGTCGCCGGGTACCGGTACCGGCTCGCCGAGGTGAAGACCGCGCCCGGGCCGGACCGACGCCTCGCGACCGATACCCCGGCGGATCAGCCGTACGTCGTCGCCTACGGGGGCTCGCCACTCGGCCCGGGCGGTGGGTTCCAGGCCAGCCTCACGGTCGGCAAGACCGAGACCGGCGTCGGCGTCGCGTCGGACGTCGGCGGCATGGGCATCGGCTGGGACGCCCACGGCGCCGCCCCCTCCGAGCGCGCCACCCTGACGATCGCCGAGGGCAACCCCACCAAGGGAACGCTGATCCTGGCGATCTACCTACCGGACTAGGACCTGGCCGGCTTACTGGGCCCAGCTGTGCAGGTCGGCGGCGTCCTTGGCGAGCTGCTCGGGTGAGTCGTCGGCGACGAACTCGAGCAGCGCGTTGATCTCGCGCGGCTCGGCGGCAAGGCGGTCGAGGACCGGCCGCCACAGCGACTCCCGGCCCGCGAGCGGCAGCCGGTTGTTGGAGGGCCACCACGAGAAGACATGCACCGTGCTCAGCCACGGCATCAGCGCCTCGAGCTGCTGCAGGCACGCCGCGTCGTCGAGATCGACCGGCGGCTGCCAGTACGTCGTCAGGTTCGGCGCGCCGACGTCCAGCAGCAGGGTGATCGTCGAGTCGACCTCGTCGGTGAGCGTGTTGCGATGGAACTCCATCGCGATCTCGATCCCGGCGCCGGCCGCCATCTCGGCGAGCTCGCCCAGTCCACGGGTCACGGCCATCCGGTCACCGACGCCGGCATCCGCCGTACCGACGTTGCCCGCCCAGACCCGGATCCGGGGCGCGCCGAGCGCCGCGGCGGTGGCGACCGCGGAGCGCATCTCCTCGCGGTCGACGCTGCCGGCCCGCAGGTACGAGCCGTACGCCGCGACGTGCAGGCCGTGTACCTCGGTCAGGTTCCGCACCCGCTTGGCATTGACCAGGTTGCCGAGCGGGACGTGTACGTCACCGCCCCATTCGATCGCCGCGAGCCCGGACTTCGCCGCCTCCTCCACCACCTGGTCGACCGGCAACTGGCGAAACGTCACCGAGACCAGACCGGTCCTCACACCCACGCGCGCCTCCTGGTGTCCACCCCTCCATCCAACCCCATCACACCAGCGGCCTCACGCCACACGTCACCCGATGGACGGTCGCCGGTTCACACCACCGTCTTTGGCCACTGCAACTCCGGCCTTGACGGCAACAACCGGAACAGCCACAGGACCGGCCGCCGCACCCGCGGCAGCAGCAGGAGCCTGGGACGGACCACCGGGTACCTTCTTCGCCGCCGCCTCCGCGGCGAACACGACCGCATGCGCGATGTAGTCCTCGGCGCGCCCGGTCCGCTGCGAGTCCATGGTGTTCGTCCGATCGTCCGCGGCCAGCAGCTCCGACGCCAGCTTCCGCGCCGCCGATGCTTCCGGCCGCGCCTCGTCCTGCGCGACATGCGGCCGGTCGTTGCCGGCCAGGTAGGCGCTGAACGGCTCTGCTGCAGGGCTGCCCTGGTCGCCGACGGTCGCCGCGACCACATCGCGGTGCGCCCCCATGGCCTCCGCTGCGATCGCCTGCCGGACACGTTGCCCGGCCAGCACGCGATCCTCCGCGGTCAGATTGGCCGAGGCGAGCGCCGACCGTGTGACGTCGTCGGTCAACTCGTCGATGAGTTTGCCGCGGGACTGTGCCATCCGATTCCTCCTGTGGTCCGTGGCCGAAGCGCGCACAGAGTATCGAGTCGGGAGGCCGCGGGCCGTCTCACGTCATGAGCAAAGTAATTGGATGCGGCTGTCGGCGGGCTTAGGCTGACGGGGTGCCAGATCAGCGAAAAGGATTCACCTACGGGTTCGCCGCGTACCTGATCTGGGGCCTGTTCCCGCTGTACTGGAAGCTTCTCGACCAGTCCGGGGCGCTCGAACTGCTGGCCCACCGGGTGCTCTGGTCGCTGGTCACGATCGTGATCCTGGTCGCCGTACTGCGGAAGTTCACAGCGGTGAAGGCCCTCCTGGCAGAACCGCGGCGGCGGTGGCCGCTGATGGCGGCGGCGTTCCTGATCTCGGCGAACTGGGGCACCTACATCTGGGCCGTCAACAACGGTCACGTCGTGGAGACCTCGCTCGGGTACTTCATCACGCCGCTGTTCACGGTCCTGCTCGGCGTCTTCGTCCTCAAGGAGCGACTCCGGCCGGTGCAGTGGACCGCGCTGGGGATCGCGTTCGCCGCCGTCGCCGGATTGACCGTCGAGAACGGGCGTCCGCCGTGGGTGGCGATCATCCTGACGTTCTCGTTCGGGTTGTACGGACTGGCGAAGAAGCAGGCCGGCGCCGGCGCGATCGAAGGGATGGCGATCGAATCCGGCACCGTCGTACCGTTCGCGGTCGCGGGGATCATCGCCCTCGGGCTGCACGGCGACGCGTCGGTCACCCACCACGGGACGGCGTACCTCGTGCTGGTGCTGCTGACCGGGCCGATCACCGCCCTGCCGCTGCTGCTCTTCGGGGCCGCGGCGACCCGGGTCTCGATGACGACGCTCGGGCTGCTGAACTACATCGCGCCGATCATGCAGTTCATCTGCGGCCTGGTGATCTTCCACGAGCAGATGACGCCGATGCGCTGGTTCGGTTTCGGCCTGGTGTGGGTCGCGCTGGCGCTGTTCACCTTCGACAGCATGCACACCCGCCGCCGCAACATCGCCCTCGAACGCGCCGCGGTCACTGCTTCCGCAGTGTGATTGTTCGACTGCGCTTCGCTTTCTTAGGTCAACCTAAGCCGTGTGACGTTCATCTGACCTTCACTCAGTCGGCTCTCAGCTTCCCTAGGGTCGCTGATCGTGACCAAGTTCCTGCCGCTGATCAGTCAGATCGGCACCCGCCACGGGTCCCGCTCCCTGCGCACCTGCGAACTCAAGTGCGCGAACCAGTGCGACCACCCCGAGCCGAACACGTCCGGCAACGAGCACATCCAGACCGTGATGCGCTCCGCGTTCAGCCGCCGCAAGGTGCTCGCGATCGGCGCGGCCGGCGTCGGCGCCGCCGGTGTCGCCACACTCGCGGTGAACGCGCCAGCGATCGCCGACCAGACCGGCCGCGGCTCCGGCAGCGGGTCCGGTAATGGCGCCTTCCCCGGCTTCGGCCACCGCGGTGAGCTGACGCACAGCGTCGTACCGCCGAACCGTCAGGACGACATCGTCGTGCCGCACGGGTACGAGCAGGCCGTGATCATCGGCTGGGGCGACCCAGTGCTCCCGGGTGCGCCGAAGTTCGACCCGTACAAGCAGTCCGCCGAGGCGCAGGCGCGGCAGTTCGGCTACAACAACGACTACACGATGATCGTGCCGCTGCGCGACGACCGGGTGGCGTTGCTGGTCTGCAACCACGAGTACACCGACGAGAACCTGATGTTCCCGACCGGCAAGTACTCGACCGCCGAGATCGCGAAGATCGGGATGGCCGCGCACGGTATGGCCGTCGTCCAGATCGAGCGCGTCGGCCGCAAGGGCCAGTGGCGCCGCGACAAGCAGCTGTCCCGCTACAACCGCCGGATCACCGCGTCCACGAAGTTCGAGGTGACCGGCCCGGCGGCCGCGGACGCCCGCGTCGGAAAGGTTGCCTACGGCACCTTCGGGAACTGCTCCGGCGGCGTCACACCGTGGGGCACGATCCTGTCCGGCGAGGAGAACTTCAACGGGTACTACGACGTGAGCGGCACGATCCCCGCCGAGCACGTGGATTCCTACAAGCGGTACGGCGTACCGACGACCGCGACCAAGTCCGCGCGGCAGTGGAGCGTCGTCGACCCGCGGTTCGACCTGACGAAGACGCCGAACGAGGTCTACAAGTCCGGCTGGGTGGTCGAGGTCGACCCGTACGACCCGCGGTCGACGCCGAAGAAGCGGAGCATGCTCGGCCGCCTCAAGCACGAGGGCGCGACCGTCACGATCACCGCCGACGGGCGGATCGCGGTGTACACCGGCGACGACGAGAAGGGCGAGTACCTCTACAAGTTCGTCTCGGCCGGGAAGTACGACCCGAAGAACCGCAAGAACAACTTCGGCCTGCTCGACGAGGGCACGCTGTACGTCGCCAAGTTCACCGGCGACGGCTCAACGGACGGCGTGTACGACGGTATCGGCCAGTGGATCCCGCTGACCTCGGACACCAAGTCGTTCGTCGACGGCCTGTCCGTGCAGGAGGTGCTGATCAACACCCGGGTCGCCGGCGACAAGGTCGGCGCCACCCGGATGGACCGCCCCGAGGACGTCGAGCGGAACCCGGTCAACGGCCGGATCTACGCCGCGCTGACGAACAACGACAAGCGCGGCAGCAGCTTCCCCGTCGACGAGGCGAACCCGCTGGCCGTCTCGCACACCCGCGACACTCTCGACGGCCCGCTGATCGAGAAGGCCGGCAACCGCAACGGGTACATCCTCGAGATCAGCGAGGAGGGCGACGACGCGGCCAAGACCGGCTTCTTCTGGACCCTGTTCCTGGTCTGCGGCGACCCGGCCGCGCAGGAGACGTACTTCGGCGGCTTCGACAAGTCGAAGGTCAGCCCGATCTCCTGCCCGGACAACGTCGCCTTCGACGGCTCCGGCAACCTCTGGATCTCCACCGACGGCAACGTGCTCGGGTCGAACGACGGCATCTTCACCGTCCCGGTCGCGGGCCCGAACCGCGGGCAGGTCAAGCAGTTCCTGTCCGTGCCGTTCGCCTCCGAGGCGTGCGGGCCGCTGGTCTCCGACGACGACAAGACCGCGTTCGTCGCCGTACAGCATCCGGGCGAGACCGACACCGCGACCTTCGAGAAGCCCAGCTCGACCTGGCCGCACACCGACAAGTTCCCGCGCCCCGCGATCGCCTGCGTCTGGCGCCGCGACGGCGGCCGCGTCGGCAGCTGACCGCTCTCGAGGCCCGGCGCTCCGGCGCCGGGCCTCTTGACGATCGCTATCCTGGACATCTAGTATCCAGGTTATGAAGATGAACGAAGGCGTCGAGTGGGCGATGCACAGCTGCGTGAATCTCAGCTGGGCGCCCGGCGAAGCGGTCACCGCCAAGCGGCTCGCGGCCTTCTACAACCTGCCCACGGCGTACCTGAACAAGCAGCTCCAGGCGCTCGCCCGGGCCGGCATCCTCACCTCGGTCTCGGGTCCGAAGGGCGGCTTCCAGCTGGCCCGCGACCCGGGCGACATCAGCCTGCTCGACATCGTCGTCGCCATCGACGGACCGGACGACGCGTTCCGCTGCAGGGAGATCCTCAAGGAAGGTCCGGGCGCCGATGCGCGGGCCGACTACACCAAGATCTGCGTGATCTCGCAGGCGATGCGCGGCGCCGAGCTGACCTATCGCCGCGAGCTGGCGAACCGCTCGATCGCGGACATCGCCGCCGAGGTCGTCCGGCTGACCCCGAGCGCCCCGGACAACACCCGCAACCACTTCGCCAACCTGAAGTCATAGCCGGACCCGCACGCAGGCAGAACCCCTCGAAACCGGCCGCTCGCGGCATGAAACGGCACTTCTGCCTGCGCGGCCGTCTGCACCCCGCCAACCGAAGGAGACCCCATGACCACCCTGATCCGCGCCGCGAACGCCGAGAGCCTGTCCGCGAGTGGTGTCACGTTGCTGGCCGACGTACCCGACACCGACGGACACCTGACCAGCCACCGCTCGATCTTCCTGCCTGGCAAGGAAGGCGCTCCCCCGCACCTGCACCGCGAGGCCGCCGAGCTGTTCTTCGTCCTGAGCGGCTCACTCCGCGTCCTCACCGGCGAGAAGCTCGTCGAGCTCCACCAGGGCGACTTCCTCCACGTCCCGCCGAACACCGCCCACGCCTTCGAGGCCGCCGGCACCGACCCGGCCGAGGTCCTGTTCGTCCTCACCAACGCCAAGCCCCGCTTCGGCTACTACCGCCTCCTGGAAGGCGCCTACCGCGGCGAAACGGACTGGGCCGAGGTAGCCAAGACCAGCGACCTCTACGACAACCACTACGTCGAAAGCCCCACCTGGAGTCAGCGCGAGGGCTTCTGACTCCGCACCTCTCGAACGAGGTCGGCGACGAGGGCTTCGAGCGCTGCCTGGTTCGGTTCGCCCAGGGACTCCGAATGGTCGAACTCCGCCTCCAGTACGACGTTGTCGATGCGGACCTCCAGCGCCAGGCCGGTGGTGTCCTCCTGGTCGATGGAGCCGTCGTACCAGCGGCGGATGCCTTCGTCGCCGAGCTGCACGTCGACGACGACCTCTCCGTCGCGGTTCCGCTCGCGTTCGAGTACGGCGGCCGCGCGGCCGGCGTCCCGGTACTTGGTGAGGTCGAGGTTCAGCTCCGCGGCATGGTCGTCGTCGCCGTCAGAGGCGGAGCGCCTCCAGTCGCACGTGACGCTGCTGGTGTACGAATCCACCTCCGGCTCCGGAGGATCCGAGATCAGCGCGCCGACACGCTCCTGCGACGCGGCATCCATCGCGCAGATGTTCGGTACGGCGGTGAAGTCGTCCATCCGCTCGACGTACCCGACGCCTGCCCGTCCGGCGACGAAGAGCGGGACGGCGAGCCCAGCAATCACGGTTGCGACCAGAGCCCCGCGCTTCCGCGGTCCAGCCGACGTCAGCGCGGGTACGGCGATCAGCGCGGCCCCGATCACCACGAAGCCGGCGACGCTCAGCACAGGGACGATGTAGTTGCCATCGACAAGATCAGCATGCTCGTTCCACCACAGGAGGCCACCCGCGAGGACACCACCGATCAGCAGCGCGGCGACCGCGATCCTGCGATGGACCGCAGTCACCCTGCCCTGCTGTTCAGCCGGTACGACGCGCTGCCGCAGCGACCGGCTCACGCGATGCCAGCCCACGAAGAACACGAACGAGACACCGGCTGACAGCACCGAGACGACCGGCGACGACAGGCCGGCGCCGGCACCCGCGCCAAGCATCGCCGCACCGGTCAGCAGTGCCGCACCGATCAGAGTCACGGGCAGACCGAGCGATCGTCCGACGCGCGGCACCAGCCATGCACCGAGCGCGCCCCCGAGGGCGAAGGCCACGATGAGCCCGGCGAAGATGCTCAGCGGCATTCCTTCGGTCAGCCCGTAGACGATCAGGCCGAGCAGCGCACCGCCCGCGCCGTTCAGCGCCACGAGTAGCAGGACCAACGCGCCCAGTGCCCGGTTCTGCGGTACGGGGCCAGGCTCCTGCTCGAGCAGCTTCGTGGATCCGCCGAACTGCTGCGTCGGCTGGTTCGCGGGCGTGACGACGGTCGGGTTCTCGAAGGTGGGGTAGCCGCCGGCGACGGCGAGGAGGTGTTGCCGAGCGGTGGCGGCGTCGAGACGCCGCGCAGGGTCCCGCTCCATCAGGCCGGCGATCACCGGCGCGAGTGAACCGGCGCGGCGTGGCGGTTCGGGATCGCGAGTGAGTACGGCGGCGATCATTGCCGGGAGGTCGTCGTAGTCGTAGGCGTGCCGCCCTTCGACGGCGAAGTACAGCGTCGCCCCGAGTGCCCACAGGTCGGCCGGCGCTCCGGGCTCACCACCTGACAGCCGCTCCGGCGCGACGTACCCGAGAGTGCCGGTGACGAGGCCGGTCGCGGTCAGCGTACGGGTCGCGCCGGCGACCGACGCGATGCCGAAGTCGGTCAGCATCCAGCGGTCGTCCCCGCCGAGCATCACGTTCTGCGGCTTCACATCCCGATGCAGTACGCCGTTCGCATGTGCTGCGCCCAACGCCTCGATCAGCCGCACGCCGAGCTCGGCCGCGCGCCGCGGACTGAGCGGGCCGTTCGTGCGGACCGCGTGATCGAGCGTCCGCCCGGGGAGCAGCCGCATCACGATCCACGGCCGTCCGCCCTCGTCCACCACGTCGTGGATCGTGACGATCGCCGGATGGTCCAGCCCCGCGGCAGCCCGCGCCTCGCGCAACGCGCGCATCCGCAGCTTGTCCTGCTCCTCCGGGTTCAGCCCATCAGGAATCCGCAGTTCCTTCACCGCGACCTCGCGGTGAAGGACGGTGTCGAACGCCTTCCAGACCGTGCCCATGCCTCCGACGCCGATCGGCGGCTCGCTGAGGACGTATCGGCCACCGGCAAGGCTGCGTTCGGTCACGCGGAGACGATAGCGGCGCCAGGTTCCACCACCGGCCGGTTGCAAACACCGTCCGTACAACGACAGCTACCGGCCACGTTCGCGGTCAGTGATGTGCGACACGGGGCGTCACACTCTTGGGCGCTGCGGTGTCGTATGGGTGACCGAGGGAGGTCGAGCATGCAGCGTCCTTTGAGCAACCTGCGAGCGAGAGTATTTCCCAACCACTGGTCGTTGTTGTTCGGCCAGATCGCCTTCTACAGCTTCGTTGTGATCCTGTTCAGCGGCGTGGTTCTGATGCTGGATTACAAGCCGTCGGCAGAGCAGGTCGTGTACGACGGGCCGTACGGTCCGTTGCGCGGAACGGAGATGTCGCGGGCGCTGGACTCGACGCTGGCGATCACCTTCGAGACCCGTGGCGGGTTGCTGATCCGCCAGCTCCATCACTGGGCCACGCTGATCATGGTGGCGGCGATCCTGCTGCACCTGCTGCAGCTGTTCTTCACCGCCGGCTTCCGTCGGCCGCGACGCCTGAACTGGCTGGTGGTCTTCGGCCTGCTGGTCATCACGCTCGGCGCAGCCCTCACCGGCACCTCGCTCCCGGACGACATGGCGTCGGGCACGAGTCTCGCCGTACTCGACGGTGTCCTGCAGGCGACGCCGTTCGTCGGCTCTGCCCTGTCGTCGTTGCTGTTCGGAGGCGAGTTCCCCGGTGACGTGATGGCACGGTTCTACCCGCTGCACGTTGCCGTGCTGCCTGCCGCGCTCGTCGTACTGTTCATCGCCCTCAGGCGGAAGTCCGAACGGAAGGTCGTGGGACGCGCCGCGACCGTAGCCGTGCTGAAGAGGGTCGGCCTGTTCTGCTCCGTGGTCGGGGTCTCGTTCTTCATGGCCGCGACGGCAACCATCAACCCGGTCTGGCTGTACGGCCCGGCCGACCCGGCGGACACCTCGGCCGGCGTCGGCCCGGCCTGGTACCTCGCCTTCCTGGACGGCTCACTCCGGCTCGCGCCGGGCTGGGAAGTCGTCTGGTGGGGAAGGACGATCAGCTTCGCGGTCCTGTTGCCGGTCGCCGTCTGCACACTGTTCCTCGGGCTCGTCGCGGTCTACCCGTTCATCGAGGAACGGGTGACGGGCGACCGGAAGGAACACCACGGGCTCGAGCGGCCGCGCGCCAACCCGATCCGGACCGGCATCGGCGTCGCGGGCATCGTCTTCTACGGCGTCCTGTGGGCGGCCGCCGGCGCCGACACGATCGCCGTACAGTTCCATCTCTCGTTCAACACGCTGCTGCGGGTGTTCCAGATCCTTCTGATCCTTGGCCCACCCGCCGCGTTCGCGATCACCCGCCGCGTCTGCCTGGGTCTGCAGCAACAAGACACGGAGATCGCGGCGCACGGCATCGAGACCGGCCGGATCGTCCGGCGTCCCGACGGCGGGTACGTCGAGGACCACCGCCCGTCAGTGCGTCAGCTCATGTCGCACTGACAAGCTGGCTCCCACCGTGGATCCGCCCGCTGGTCGTCGACAGCGGACGGGCACTCGCCGCGCTGCGGGTTGCGATGATCTCGGCCGCGATCGAGATCGCCGTCTCCTCGGGCGTCCGGGCGCCGAGGTCCAGACCGATCGGCGACGTCAGGCGGGCCAACTCGTCCTCGGTGACACCCGCGGATCGCAAGCGGGCCAGTCGATCGTCGTGGGTGCGCCGCGAGCCCATCGCGCCGATGTAGCCGGCGTCTGTCCGCAAGGCCAGTTCCAGCAGCGGTACGTCGAACTTCGGATCGTGGGTCAGCACGCACAGCGCCGTACGGCGATCGACCTGGTCGAGGGCACCGGCCAGGAAGCGATGCGGCCAGTCGACCACGACCTCGTCCGCCTCGGGGAACCGTGCCCGGGTGGCGAACACGGCGCGGGCGTCGCACACCGTCACGTGGTAGCCGAGGAACTTGCCGACCCGCGCCACGGCGGCCGCGAAGTCGATCGCCCCGAACACGAACATCCGCGGCGGCGGGGTGAACGCCTGCACGAACACCGACACCTCGGTACGCCGGCATTCCCCGTGCGCGCCGTACTGCTTGATCGCGGTGGAACCGTTGCCGAGCATCGCCACCGCGTCCTCGATCACGGCCGCATCCAGCCCCGGATCGCCCAGGCTGCCGGTGACCCGATCGAGCTCGACGACCAGGCGACGACCGAGACCCGCTGTGACAACAGTCGCCACCGCGATCGGCCGACCCGACTCGATCGCGGCGGCCACGGTCTCGAACTCCGCGAACGACGCCCGATCGATCGGCTCCACCAGTACCTCGATCACGCCGCCGCAGGTCAGGCCGATCGCGAACCCGTCCTCGTCGGATACGCCGTACCGGCGGACCGTCGGTACGCCGGTACGGATGACCTCCTGCGCCACGGCGTACACATCGGCCTCGACGCAACCGCCGGACACACTGCCGACCGCCACACCGTCGCCGGACACCGCCATCGACGCGCCGGGCTGGCGAGGGGCCGAGCGGAACGTATCGATCACTGTGGCGAGTGCGAACCGCTCTCCGTACCAGGGGCGGACGTGCGCGAGGACGTCACGCACCCATGTCCTCCGCGCCCGCCTTGACCGCTTCGCGAATCCGCGTGTACGTGCCGCAACGGCAGATGTTGCGCAGCTCGTCGAGGTCCGCGTCGGTGATGTCGCGTCCCTCCGCCCGGGCCTGCTTGACCTTCGCGACGGCCGCCATGATCTGGCCGGGCTGGCAGTACCCGCACTGCGCGACGTCGTACTTCAGCCAGGCCTCCTGCATCGGGTGCAGGTCCTTGCCGACCGTCGCGGGCAGCCCTTCGATGGTGGTGACCTCGTCCCCGGAGTCGATGTCCTTCACCTGCACCGAGCACGGGTTGAACGCCTTGCCGTTGATGTGCGAGGTGCACGACTTGCACACCTCCAGGGCGCACCCGTACTTCGGGCCGGTGACGCCGAGCAGGTCCCGGAGAACCCACAGCAGCCGGACGTTGTCCTCGACATCGACGCTGATCTGCTTGCCGTTGAGCTTGAAAGTGTGCGTAGGCATGGATTCCTCAGAACGTGTGGTCGAGGCCGTCGGTCGGCGACTGCGGGGTGGACGGCTGCAACGGCAACGGCTCGAAGCTCAGCTTGCCGTGGTTGATCGGGAAGTACGTCGGCAGCGTGCCGGTCGCCCGCGCATACGCACACGCGACCGCGGCGAACGCCGGCGCCACCGACAGCTCACCGGCGCCGCTCGGGCTGTCGCTCGTGTTCGGCATGATCACCACCTGCACGTCCAGCGGCGAGTTCCACTCCCGGGTGTAGAAGTAGTTGTCCCAGCTGCCTTCGAGCGGGATGCCGTTCTTGATGTGCAGGCTCGACGTCAGCGCCAGCGCGATCGCGTCCTGCAGCCCGCCGAACATCTGGGCCTCCAGACCCCGCGGGTTGATGCAGAACCCGGGATCGACGACGATCACCGCCTTGGTCACCCGCGGCCCGGTCACCCCTTCGCCTTCGACCGGCCGGTTCACCGTCTCCGGCCGGCAGTCGATCTCGACCAGCGTCGCGACGGCCGCCCGGTACTCCGAGTGCACACCGACGCCCTGCGCCGTACCCTTCGGCATCGCCTTGCCCCAGTTGCCGACCTCGGCCGCCTTGTTCAGGACCGCGAGCAGCCGCTGGTCCTTGAGGAAGTTCCGGCGGAACGTCACCGGGTCCTGGCCCATCTTCGCGGCGAGCTGGTCGACCATCAGCTCCTCGGCGCAGACCACGTTCGGCGAGTAGATGTTGCGCATGCTGCCGGTGTTGAACTTCAGCGGGATCTCGTTGAGCAGCTGGGTCGTGACGCCGAAGTTGTACGGCGACGACTGGGTGAGCGCGAAGATCGTCTCGGCGAACGACAGGTTGCCGCCGACCGGGAGGTCCGCGGCGAACGCCGTGATCATCTCGCCGAGGCCGTGACCGAAGTCGGTCTCGACACTGGTATGCCGCTGCTCGTAGGTGAGCACGTTGCCGGCCAGGTAGTTCACCCGGACGCGGGACGTGCACATCGGGTGCGTGCGGCCCTGGCGGAAGTTGTCGGTGCGGGACCAGGACAGCTTGACCGCCTTGCCCATCTTCTGCGAGATCTCCGCCGCCTCGGCCGCCACGTCGTGGAACAGGTGCCGGCCGAACGAGCCGCCGCCCTGGATGACGTGCACCTTGACCGCGTCGATCGGCAGGCCGAGCTGCTTGGCGATGTCCTCCTGGGCCACGATCGGCACCTTCAGGCAGGACCAGATCTCGGCGCTGTCCGGGCCGACGTCCGCGATCGCGCAGTCCGGTTCGAGCGGGCTGTTGCTGGCGAACGCGAACACGAACTCGGCGTCGAGCGTCTTCGTCAGCAACGGCAGCGCCGGAACGGCCATCGGCAGCTGGGCCGCACGCAGCTTCTTCAGCACGGTGGCGTCGGACTCGCCGTCCACCGTGCCCGGACCCCAGGTCGCGTCGACCTTCTGGATCGCGTCGATGCACTGGCCGAACGTGTCGCCACGGATCGCGACACCGTGGGTGATGCCAACGACATCGGTGATCCCCGGCAGCGCGCGCAGCGCCGCGAGGTTGTTGATCGACCGCAGCGTCCCGTTGATCGTCGGCGGCCGGGCCACCATGGTCGGCTTGGCACCCGGGACGTTCAGGTCCATCGCGAACTGCTTGCTCCCGGTGACGATGTCGTGGCCGTCGACCCGGTTCCGCGGCTTCCCGAGAACGCTGAACTCGGACGGTGACTTGAGCTCGGCGGACACCGTGATCGTCTTGGCGGTCGCAGCGAGCTTGGCCAGCGAGCCGTACGTCGCCGTACGGCCGCTCGGACCGCTCAGCACACCCTTGCGCGTCGTCACCTTGCCGGCCTCGACGCCCCAGTGCGTCGCGGCCGTCTCCACCAGGCGCTGCCGGGCGATCGCGGCGGCCGTGCGCACCGGGAGATACATGCTGCGCATCGAGTTCGAGCCGCCGGTCAGCTGATTCATCAACAGCTCCGGCCGCGCGTCGGCGAGCGCGATCTCGACCTTGTCCATCGGGAGATCCAGCTCTTCGGCGACCATCATCGCGAACGCGGTGGTGATGCCCTGGCCGACCTCGGCCCGCGGGACCGCGAAGTAGGCGGTGCCGTCGGACTTCAGCTGGACCGTGATCAGCCCGGACGTCGGCGCCGCCGCGAGATTCTGCAGGTCGCCGAGGTCGAAGATGTCCGCCGGCTGCGGCAGCGAGGGAACCGCCGCATCGGCCGCCCGCGGGTCGGACTCGTTCGTCAGCCAGCTCACGCCGACCGCGAGGGTCGGCGCGGCGATCAGGTACCCGAGAACCTTGCGCCGGCCCAGCAGACCGCGTCTGTCGGCCGGTTGATCGCTTGGTCGATCCAACGAACGACGATGTTCGGCCATGAAGGTTCCTCCGTGCTCGAGCAATGCTGGGAACGCAGTCTGGCACCGTCATCGGCGCGGCGGCATGGCCACGATGCCCACGTTTTGCGCGGTCTTACTGTGCACAACGCACAGCCCGGCCCTTCGGTCACGCGGACGGCGGGAACAGTCTGAAAGCACGCAGCGCAAGGCCGAGTTCCAGGTGGAAGCCTTCGTCGCTGAGGTTACGGCCGGTGATCTGATGGACCCGGTGCAGGCGGTTGATGACCGTGTTGCGGTGACAGTGCGCAAGGTCGGCGGTACGACGTACGGAGCCTGCCGCGAGCACCCACTTGTCCAGGGTGTCGAGCAACAGTTCGCGTTCGGGCGCCGGTACCGTCATCAGCGGCAGGAGCCAGTGCTGCACGAGTTGCTCGGCCAACTCCGGTGCGCTGAGCAACAACGCCTCAGGCAGCCGCTCTGTCAGCGCCGCCACGTCGATCTGACCGGCCGGGAGTGTACGACGGGCCAGCATCGCCTGCCGGTACGCGATATTCACCTCGGCCAGACCGGAGACGACGCCGGACAGACCGGCCGGTGCGTGGACGACGTCACGCAGGGTACGCACCACCGTGACCGGGGATTCCGTGCCCACAGCAAGCAATCCGACGACGGTCTGCGGGCGGACCTGCCACGCGGACGCGATCCGGAGGCCCGCAAAGCGCCGTACGAACGAGGAGGTCGTGCACTCGTCGTCGACCAGGTTGTCAATGGCCACCACCGCGTAGCAGCCGTGCACGGGGACATCGAGGACGGTGGCTGCCTCTTGGATGAAGGCCCGATCCTTCCCGGGGCCGTGCAGCAGGCCTTCCCAGAGGGTCGACCTGCGGCGCTCGTCGGCGCGGACGAGTTGCCGTTCGGCTGCGTGGTAAGCGGCCGCGACCTGCGACGACGTGCGGTCGACGACCTCCCAGACCTTGCTCGCGACATCCAGCAGCGCCTCGGTCTCGACCACACCCTGGGCACGAGCCTCGTCGATCAAGGCCTCCCACACCAACCGCCCGCCAAGGCGAAAGGACTTGAGTACGTCGTCCAGCGGCATCCGCTGCTCCGCCCGCCGCCGCCCGGTCGCCTGCGCCGCGTCGAAGTGATCGTCGTTGTCGGCAATCATCTGCACAACGCGGGCAACGTTGTCATGACAGGACCGCCACAGATCCTGCCGCGGCACCGCACCCATCTCGCGATACGCGGGGTTCTGCTCGTAGATCGTCTCGACCAACGCATCGGTCAACGCCGGCAGATGCAGCAACACACTCTCGGCCAACGCTTCAACCGTCAGCTCCACCACCGGCAACGCAACATCCCGCTCACCCATAGTCGGCACAGCATCGCACACGGTCGCCGACTTGGGTACGGGTGGAGTACGGGCAGCGGACTGTTCCAACAGGTCCTTACCGTTCGCAGCAACACGTTCGGGACAACAGTAGGGAAACCATGTCTTCGCAGAGCATCCGCCGACGCGTCCTCCGCAGAGCCGCCGCCCCGGCCGCCGCCGTGGCCCTGGCGGTCGGCCTCACTGCCGCCCTGGCCACCACCCCCGCCGCCGCCAGCGGCTCCTACACCGGTCGCGCCTACGTCTACGGCGAAGGCTCCCTGGTCGGCGACTGGAGCGACGAGGGCGTCGTCAACGTAGCCACGCACCGCTCCTCCAACGTGACCTGCCTGTGGCAGACCATCCTCTGGGCGGACGGCTACCTGCCGAGGTCCGACATCGACGGCATCTTCGGCGACCAGACGCACGCCGCCACGGTGAGATGGCAGCGGAACCACGGGCTCACCGCGGACGGCTCGGTCGGCAAAGCGACCTTCGCGAAAGCGCAGCAGAACATCGTCCTTCAGGACACCTCGGGCGGCTACCAGTACGGGATGTACGACGGAAACAGCCTCTTCGCCGTCCGTCGCCCGATCAACGCCGGGAACTGGATGTTCGCTTCGCCCAGTGGCGTCTTCATCTCGGCCGCCTACAACTGGAAGACCTGCTGACCTGTGCGCAAACTCATCGCCGCGCTGGCCGCCCTTGCTATCGCCGGCGCCACGCTCGTAGCCGTCTCCGCCGGCGCTGAAGCCGCCACCACCTGGAAGGCCCACGACAAGAACTGCAAGACCCTGAAAACCTCGGAGGGCGTGGAGATCGGCTCGGTCTGCGCCGAGGTGCAGAAGCGGGTCACCGACTCCGGATCGGTCACCGGCTACCGCGGGCGGGCGTCCGTCGCGCCTGTCGCCGGCCAGTCGATCACGCCGGACCACTACGTCTGGAACAGCCACATCACGGAGTACTGTTCCGGCGGCGAATGCGCTCCGAAGACCACGGCGTGGACGTCCTCCTGGTCCCCGGTCCTGACGTCCGAGAGCACATATGTCACTTGGGGCGATTACGGGGACGTCGGAGCCTCCTGGAGCCAGTGGTTCAAGCTGGCGGGCCGATGCGTGACCTACGTCGCGGGCGAGGTCTGCGTCAACCGATACGAGCGCGGCTACCGCACGTACCACGAGGAGCGCGGACAGCTCATCGTCAGGCCCGCCTCGGGTCAGTGGATCGAGCCGCGGTGGGTCCGGGTCGGCCACGTGATCAACGGTGAGAGCACCTCGCAGACCACCAACCTGTGCGACCCGTCGTGCACGCGGACCAGCACGAACTTGTCGCGGTCGGTCGTGCGCTCCTTCGACAGCGGCTACGAGGAAGGCTTCGCCTCCGCCAGCTGGGCCCTGCCTTCCGGAGCAGTCAAGAGCATGCGCGTCGCCTACCCCTGACGGCCGTAGGCGTCAGGCGCCTTGGCTCAGAAGGGTCAGTCCTAGTTCCGAGGCGGTGTGGACAACTCGTCTGCCGTCGCGGTCGCTGATGATCAGGCCGGCTTCTCGCAGGATCTTCGTCTGTTCGCTGGACGAAGCCTGCGAGATGTCGAGCCGCTTGGCCAGCTCGCTGGTGGTGCAGGAACCGCCGGCCAAGCAGTCCAGCATGGCCGCGCGGGTTCGGCTCAGAAGATCCTCCAGCCGGGCGCCGGCTGCTCCCGGATCCAGCCAGCCGAGCCGGTGGGACACCGGGTAGATCAGCACCATCGGCTCGCCGGGCAGGTCCATCAGGGTGATGTCGTTGAAGGCGAAGAACGACGGCTGCAGAACGACGCCGCGGCCGCCGAGCTCGATGTCGAGCTCGGACCGTTTGTTGACCAGCACGATCGCAGGTGGCTCCCAGCGCAGGGTGCCACCGATCCCGGACAGCAGGCCGTCGATGCCCTGCGCGCACAACGTCCGGCGCTGGGTGAGCAGTTCCTCGTTGACCTGTCGGCGCATCTCACCCCAGTACGGCGCCAGGTGGGCGGCGTGGAACCGGCCGAGGGCGGTGACGAGTCGCCGCAAGGTCTCCGGATCGCCGGACGCGAGAGAGCGCGCCCACCCCGGTAGCGGCGTCTCGTCGCCGAGCCGTCCGAGATCGGTACGCAAGGTCGTGCGCGGCGTCCGCAAGACGGCCTCGAAGCCCTCCCGAAGGTCGGTCGTTCCGGCCACCGGAGTAAGGAAGTCCGGCGAATAGCCCCAGGCCGGGACCAGCGTCTGGAGCGCTCGCCAACGCGCAGGCCGGTGCAGCCGGACCTTGCGGCGCCAGGGGTCGAACACCAATCCACCGACCCCGTTGGTGATCGCCTGCAGCCCGTGGACCAGTTCCCACATCGGATCGATGGCCGGTGCCAACCGCACCCGGCGAATGTCGTCAGTACTCAGGTGGATGCGCCACATATTGCCCCCCAGGTCGTTCCCACCAGGAATTCGGCCTGAACCTAAGTATTCGCGGAGACCGGGGTCATCCGACTTAGCGTCCTGAGTCATGAGGACTCACTACGCCGCGCTGGTGCTCGCCGTCGGCCTGCTCGCCGGATGTGCGAGCGAACCCGCGCCGGTGGCCGCGCCGGAGCCGACGCCCACCGTCGTACCGCGTCCCCTGACCACCGCCGAGCGAGCAGAACTGGCAGACGCCGAGGCCGAGATGACCAGGCGTTGCATGGAGCGCGAAGGCTTCCAGGTGTTCCTGACGAAGGCTCCGGCCGGTCCGCCCGACCTCCCGTACGGCAACGACGATCTACAGTTCGCCCGGCGTTCGGGGCTCGGGCTGGCGACCGTGGACACCGGGAAGCTCCGCGCGACCGACCCGAACACCCGGTACGTCGCGAGCCTGCCTGCTGATCGGCAGCAGGCGTACGGCCGGGCGCTGAACGGCGATCCGAACCAGGCGATGTCGGCGCAACTGCCGGACGGAAGCACCGACAACATGAGCCGGGTCGGATGCACCGCCTGGGCGCAGTCCGAGCTGTACGGCGACGGCGAACGCTGGTTCCGGGTCAGCGCGATCGTCAATTACCTGCCGGCCGAGTACCTGCCGAAGATCGATGCAGACCGCCGGTTCCGCACGGCCCTCGCCGGCTGGACCGCCTGTATGCGACGCGCAGGCCATCCAGTGGCCGGCCCGGGCCAGCTCCGTGCCGGCTTCCCGGCGTACCGCACGGTGCCATCGGCCAAGGAGATCGCGGCGGCGATCGCCGAGGCGACCTGTTCCCGGGCCTCTCAGCTGATCGCAATCGGGAAGCGGCTCGAGCGCGAGCACCAAGCCACGGTCTACCACGCGCACCGCGATCTGGTGCTGGAGTACCAGACCTTGTCCGTCGCCGCGCTGGCCCGTGCTCGCACCTACTGACCACCACGTTCATCACCAACAGAAGAGGAGAGTGCAATGCTCAAACGCATGGCCGGCATCGGCGCCGGCGTCCTACTCACCGGAGCGACCCTGATCGCAGGCGCAACCGAGGCGCAGGCAGAACCAGGCGGTTGCAAACCCGGACAGTTCTGCGCCTGGTACTACTCGGACTACAGCGGTCCTGCCGTCAAGGAGTACGGCGACGCCACCTGGCCCGGCGCGGGCGGCCTGACCGGCGACGGCAAGATCGGCAACGACGACACGGCGTGGTTCAACAACGGCACCCCCTGCGCGGGCTGCGACCACGTCCGGGTGTACAACGTGGGCAGCACCAGTGGGAAGGTGACGCTGTGCGTCCATCTGGGGCACTGGGGAAAGTACAACAAGACCATCGACACCCATCAGGCCTACAACAAGGGCGACATGCACCGTTGGGGGCCGGAGTGCCGCAGCGGCGAGCCGCAGCTGTGAGGTGACGCCGGGCCCGCGGGTCATCCTGCGGGCCTGGCGGGTCGCCGGTCAGACCGAGCGGGTGGCTACCAGGTCGCAGAGGGCGTCGAGGGCTTCTCGGCCGGGGCCCTCGGGAAGGGTGGCGAGGAGTTTTCGGGCGTCGGCCGCGCGGCGGCGTACGTCGTCTTCGGCCTGGCGGAAGGCGGCGTGCGAGCGGAGCAGGTCCAAGGTCTCCGCGAGGCGGGCGTCGTCGGAGAGGTCGGATTCCAGGAGGTCCAGGAGGCGGGCGTCCGTGGGATCCGTGGGGTCTGCCTGAGCACGGAAGATCAGGACCGGGAGGGTCGGAACGCCCTCGCGGAGGTCGGTGCCGGGGGTCTTGCCGGACTGGCCGGACTCCGACGCGATGTCCAGAAGGTCGTCGGCGAGCTGGAAGGCCACACCGATCTCCTCGCCGAACGCCCGCAGCGACTCCTGGATCTCCTCGGACGCACCGGCGTACCGGGCGCCGAAGAGCGCGGACGTCGCGATCAGCGAGCCGGTCTTGTCCGCCACCACCGACAGGTAGTGCTTCAGCGGGTCTTGGCCTTCGCCAACACCCATCGTCTCGCGGATCTGGCCCTCGACCAGGCGGCCGAAGGTGCGGGCCTGGATCCGGACCGCTTCCGGCCCGAGGTCCGCGACCAGGTCCGACGCGCGGGCGAACAGCCAGTCACCGGACAGGATCGCGACCGAGTTGTCCCACCGGGCGTTCGCCGTCGACGAGCCCCGCCGCAGCACGGCCTCGTCCATCACGTCGTCGTGGTGCAGCGTCGCCACATGAGTGAGCTCGACGACGACCGCCGACTTCACGACATCGTCGGACGAGACGTCAGCACCGAACTCCGCCGCCAGCAGCACCAGCAGCGGCCGGAACCGCTTGCCGCCGGCAAGCATGACGTGCTGCGAGGCGGCCGTGACGAACGGCGCCTCCGACTGGGTCGCGTCGAGCAGGGCCTGCTCCACACGCTCCAGCCCAGCACGAACCCGGGACTCGAGCGCCGCGTCGGCGAACTCGAATCCCAGGCTCTCGGCCGGCAGCGGGGTCGGACTCAACGGATGAACTCACCAGCTCGGGCCGCCAGGTCGAGCACCGGTCCGGGAACCAGACCGAGAACCACCGTGGCGGCAAGACCCAGAGCGACCGCCGACGTGGTCTGCCAACCCGGCAGCGCCACGTCCGGCGCGTCGGCCGGCAGGTCGGAGAAGAACATCAGCACGATCACGCGGACGTAGAAGAACGCGGCGACCAGGCTGGACAGGACCGCGACGACGACCAGCGGCCACGCGCCACCGGTCCACGCCGCGCTGAAGACCGCCCACTTGCCGGTGAAGCCCGCGGTCAGCGGAATGCCGGCGAAGGACAGCAGGAAGAACGCGAAGATCCCGGCCAGCAGCGGCGACTTCTTGCCCAGGCCCGCCCAGCGGGACAGGTGCGTCGCCTCGCCGCCCGCGTCGCGCACCAGCGTGACGACCGCGAACGCGCCGATGGTCGGGAAGCCGTACGAGACCAGGTAGAACAGCACCGCCTGCGTCGAGGTGATGCCGTTGTGGACGCCGCTCCCGGCCTGCGCGAGGCCGACGAACGCGGTCAGCAGGAAGCCCGCGTGCGCGATCGAGGAGTAGGCCAGCATCCGCTTGACGTCGGTCTGCGTGATCGCGACGATCGAACCGACGACCATGGTGAGGATCGCGATGATCCACATCATCGGCGCCCAGTCCCAGCGCGAGCCGCCGAGCGCGACGTAGAAGACCCGCATCAGGCCGACGAACGCGGCGATCTTGGTGCAGGCCGCCATGAAGCCGGTGACCGGCGTCGGAGCGCCCTGGTACACGTCCGGCGTCCAGGAGTGGAACGGTACGCCGCCGACCTTGAACAGCAGGCCGACACCCAGCAGGCCGGTGCCGGCGAGCAGGATGGTGTCGCTCCCGGTGTCCGAGGCGAGCGCGTCGGCGATCCCGCCGAGCGACATCGTGCCCGCGTACCCGTACAGCAGCGCGATCCCGAACAGCAGGAACGCCGACGAGAACGCACCGAGCAGGAAGTACTTCATCGCGGCTTCCTGCGAGATCAGCCGGCGACGACGCGCCAGACCGCACAGCAGGTAGAGCGGCAGCGAGAAGACCTCGAGCGCGACGAACAGGATCAGCAGGTCGTTCGACGCCGCGAACAGCATCATGCCGCCGACCGCGAACAGCGTCAGCGGGAAGATCTCGGTGTGCTCGACGCGCGCCGCCGTACCCTCGCGCTCGGCCTCGGACCCCGGTACGGCGGCCGCTTGGCCGGCGAACGCGGACAGGCCGCCGTCGATCGAGCGCTCCGCGAACAGCAGCACGCTGATCAGCGACAGCGCCAGCAGGATCAGCCAGGTGAACAGCGCCGGGCCGTCGACCGAGATCGCACCCTGGGCGGCGAGCAGTTCCTTCTTGCCGTTCATCAGGATGCCGGTCAGCACACCGGACACGACCACGGCGACCACCGCGATCGCCAGCTGCACCAGGTGCCGCAACGGCCGCGGCAGGAACGCCTCGACCAGGACGCCGAGGCACGCCGCGCCGAACACGACGAACAGCGGAGCCAGCTCGTTGTACTCGATCTTGGGCGCCGTGAAGTCCGCCAGCGGCAGCAACATCGCGCTCACTTCTGTCCCTCCGTCACGGGGATCTGCGGTGCCTTGTCGGTCACGCCGACCCGCTGCATGGTCTCGTCGACCGCGGGCTTGATGATGTCGACCACCGGCTTCGGGAAGATCCCCAGGCCGATGATCAGGACCACGAGCGGCGCGATCGCCAGCACCTCACGCGCGTTCAGGTCCTTCAGCTTCTCGATCCCGTCGCGGACCGGACCGGTCATTGTGCGTTGGTACATCAGCAGGATGTACAACGCGGCCAGCACGATACCGAGTACGGCGATCACCGCGATCACCTTGTGCCGGCTGAACGTCCCGGCCAGCACCATGAACTCGGAGATGAACGGCGACAGACCGGGCAGCGCCAGGCTGGACAGGCCCGCGAACAGGAACGTGCCGGCCAGCACCGGGGCGACCTTCTCCACCCCGCCGTAGTCGGCGATCCGCGCGGACCCGCGCCGGGAGATCAGGTACCCGGCGACCAGGAACAGCGCCGCGGTGGAGAGACCGTGGTTGAACATGTACAGCGTCGACCCGGTCAGGCCCTGCGACGTCAGCGCGAAGATACCCATCACGATGAAGCCGAAGTGCGAGATCGAGGTGTACGCGATCAGGCGCTTGATGTCGGTCTGGCCGATCGCCAGCAGCGCGCCGTACAGCACCGAGATCAGCGCCAGCACCAGGACCACCGGGGTGGCCCACTCGGACGCGTTCGGGAACAGGCCCAGGCAGAACCGGATCATCCCGAAGGTGCCGATCTTGTCCAGGATGCCGACCAGCAGCACCGACGTACCCGGCGTCGCCTCACCGGCCGCGTCCGGCAGCCAGGTGTGGAACGGCACCATCGGCGCCTTCACCGCGAAGGCGAAGAAGAAGCCGAGGAAGAGCCAGCGCTCGGTGTTCTGGCTGATGTCCAGCTTCATCAGGTCGGCCAGCAGGTACGACGGTTCGCCCTGCTTCGCCGAGACGACGTACAGGCCGACGACCGACGCCAGCATCAGCAGACCGCCGAGCAGCGAGTAGAGCAGGAACTTCACCGCGGCGTACGAACGCTGCGGGCCGCCGAAGCCGCCGATCAGGAAGTACATCGGGATCAGCGTGGCCTCGAACAGCACGTAGAAGAGGAACACGTCGGTGGCGGAGAACACGCCGATCGACAGCGCCTCGAGGCCGAGGATCCAGGCGAAGAAGGACTTCTCCGACCAGCGGCCGTGCGACGCGTCGTTCCAGGACGCGATCATCACGATCGGCGTCAGCAGCGCGGTCAGCACCACCAGCACGATGCCGACACCGTCGAGGCCGAGCGCGTAGTGCGCGCCGAAGGCCTTGATCCAGGTGTGCGTCTCGGCGTACTCCTCGCCGCCGTTGCGGTGGTAGCCGATCGCGACGATCGCGGTCAGCACCAGCGTCACGAGCGAGAACCCGAGCGCGACCTGCTTGGCCGTCAGCGCTTTCGCCTTCGGCACCAGCATCGTCGCGATGGCCCCGACGAACGGCAGGAGCAATAACAGGGTCAGCCAACCGATGTTCACGACAACCTCACCGCGAGGAGGGCGACGACCACGAATGCGGCGCCGAAGACCATGCTGAGTGCGTACGAACGGACGAAGCCCGTCTGGAACCGGCGGAGCCGGCCGGACAGACCGCCGAAGAGTGCGGCCAGGCCGTTGACCAGGCCGTCGACGCCCCGGTTGTCGAGCCAGACCAGCGTCCGGGTCAGGTACTGCCCGGGCCGCATCAGGACCGCCTCGTTCAGCGCGTCGCCGAACAGGTCCCGGCGGGCGAAGACGGTGACCGGCGAACCGGCCGGCGCCTCCCGCGGGATGTCCCGGCGGTACTTGAGCACCGCGATGACGATGCCGACGGCAACCACCGCGAGGGTGATCAGCGTCATCACCAGGGCACTCACCGGCGGGTGGTGCTCCTCGTGACCGACGATCGGCTCCAGCCAGTCGACGATCCAGTGACCCGCGAAGTACAGCGCGCCGCCGCCCAGCGACAGCGCCGCCAGGATGATCAGCGGCCAGGTCATCACGGCCGGCGACTCGTGCGGGTGCACGTCCTCGGCCCAGCGCTTCTTGCCGAAGAACGTCATCAGCATCACCCGCGTCATGTAGAACGCGGTGATCCCGGCGCCGAGCAGCGCGCACAGACCGATCACCGTGTTGTCCGCGAACGCGGCCTCGATGATCTTGTCCTTGCTGAAGAAGCCGGCGAACGGCGGGATGCCGAGGATCGCCAGGTAGCCGAACGCGAAGGTCGCGAAGGTGATCTTCATCGGCGTCCGCAGGGCGCCGTAGTGGCGCATGTTCACGTCGTCGTTCATGCCGTGCATGACCGAGCCGGCGCCGAGGAACATGTTGGCCTTGAAGAAGCCGTGGGTGAGCAGGTGGAAGATCGCGAACACGTACCCGGCCGGGCCGAGACCCGCGGCGAGCATCATGTAGCCGATCTGGCTCATCGTCGAACCGGCCAGGGCCTTCTTGATGTCGTCCTTGGCGCAACCGATGATCGCACCGGCGAGCGCGGTGACCGTACCGACGATCACCACCGCGGTGGACGCGGCGTCGGTGACCTCGTAGATCGCGTGCGACCGGACCACCAGGTAGACGCCGGCCGTGACCATGGTCGCCGCGTGGATCAGCGCCGACACCGGGGTCGGGCCCTCCATCGCGTCCAGCAGCCAGGACTGCAGCGGCACCTGCGCGGACTTACCGCAGGCGGCCAGCAGCAGCATCAGGCCGAGCAGCGTGGCCCAGGTGCTCGAGACGTGCTCGGCGCCGGCGTTCACTCCTGCGAAGGCCGAGGTGCCGAAGAGCGCCCACATGCTCATCACCGCGAGCGAGAGGCCGATGTCACCGACCCGGTTCACCACGAACGCCTTCTTCGCGGCGACCGCGGCCGAGTTCTTGTGCTGCCAGAAACCGATCAGCAGGTACGACGCCAGACCGACGCCCTCCCAGCCGACGAAGACCAGCAGGTAGTCGGCCGCGAGCACCAGCAGCAGCATCGCCGCGATGAACAGGTTCAGGTAGCCGAAGAACCGCCGCCGGCGCGGGTCGTGCTCCATGTAGCCGATCGAGTAGATGTGGATCAGCGAACCCACACCGGTGATCAGCAGCACGAACAGGATCGACAGCGGGTCGATCAGCAGCGTGAAGTCGACCTTGATCTGGCCGACCGAGAACCACTCGAACAGCCGGACCGTCTCGGACCGCTCCTCGCTCGCCTGGCCCCGCATCTGGAAGAACAGCACGACGCCGAAGGCGAAGGAGATCACCGGCGCCAGCGTGCCCAGCAGGTGACCCCACGCGTTGGTGGCCTTGCCACCGAGCAGCAGGATCGCCGCGGACAAAGCCGGTACCGCGACCAGCAGCCACGTCAGCTCATGACTCATCGGTGCTTACCTCAGTACTTGAGCAGGTTGGCGTCGTCGACCGAGGCCGAGCGACGGGTGCGGAAGATGGCCATGATGATCGCCAGCCCGATCACGACCTCGGCCGCGGCCACCACCATCACGAAGAAGGCGGCGATCTGGCCGTCGAGGTTGCCGTGCTGGCGGGCGAAGCTCACGAACGCGAGGTTGGTCGCGTTCAGCATCAGCTCGACGCACATGAAGACGACGATCGCGTTCCGGCGTACCAGCACGCCCAGCGCGCCGATACTGAACAGGATCGCCGCGAGCACGATGTACGGCTCGGTACTCACTTGTCGTCCTCCTCGACCGGGAACTCGCCTTCGGCGGTGAGCGTGCGGACCTCGTCGACGTCCGCGCGCTCCTCGGCTTCGGGGAACACGGTGCCACGTGCCTGGAGCACCCGCGAAACCGAGGTCGGTGCGATCGACCCGTCCGGCAGCAGGGCCGGGGTGTCGACGGCGTTGTGCCGGGCCAGGACGCCCGGCGTCGGCAGCGGGCCGGGGTGGATGCCCTGTTCGGCGTACTTGCGGATCCGCTCCTCGGCGTGGTCGCGCTGCGTCTTCTTCTTGGTCAGCCGCTCGCGGTGGGCCAGCATCATGGCGCCCATCGCCGCGGTGATCAGCAGCGCCGACGTGACCTCGAAGGCGAACACGTACTTGCCGAACAGCAGTTGCGCGATGCCCTTCGGGTTGCCGTCCGGCTGCGCCTCGGCGAGCCCGGTCGGGTTGCCGTAGACCGCGTTGCCGACGGCGGCGACCAGCAGTGCGCCGAAGCCGAGGAACGCGATCCCGGCGAGCAGCCGCTGACCGCGGATCGTCTCGACCAGCGAGTCGGACGCGTCGACGCCGACCAGCATCAGCACGAACAGGAACAGCATCAGGATCGCGCCGGTGTAGACGATGATCTGTACGGCGAACAGGAACGGCGCGTCCTGCGCGGCGTACTGCACCGCGAGGCAGATCATCACGGTCGCCAGCAGCAGCGCCGAGTGCACCGCCTTACGGACCAGCACCATGCCGATCGCGGCCAGGATCATGACCGGGGCCAGCAGCCAGAACGCGACCTGCGGCCCGGTGACCAACCCGATCATTTGGCGTCCCTCCCGTCGGCGTGCGATGCCCCGCCGGTCAGACCGAGGTAGTAGTCCTTCTCGGTCTTGCCGAGCTGCATCTCGTGCGGCGGCTCCTGCATGCCCGGGAGCAGCGGCGCCAGCAGGTCCTTCTTCTCGTAGATGAGGGACTCGCGGCTGGTGTCGGCCAGCTCGTACTCGTTGGTCATGGTGAGCGCCCGGGTCGGGCAGGCCTCGATGCACAGACCGCAGAGGATGCAGCGCAGGTAGTTGATCTGGTAGACGCGGCCGTAGCGCTCACCGGGCGAGAAGCGACCGGTCGAATCGTCCGCGTTGTCCGCGCCCTCGACGTAGATCGCGTCCGCGGGGCAGGCCCACGCGCACAGCTCGCAGCCGACGCACTTCTCCAGCCCGTCCGGCCAGCGGTTCAGCTGGTGCCGGCCGTGGAAGCGCGGTGCGGTCGGCTTCTTGTAGAACGGGTACTCCTCGGTGAACACCTTCCGGAACATCGTCCGGAAGGTGACCCCGAACCCGGCTACCGGGTCCCAGAGGGACTCTTTGACACTAGCCACGACTGCCTGCCTTCGATTTCGGCTCGGTCTGCTGACTGGGGAGCGGTGGTGGCACCGGGAACCCGCCGGCGAAGGCGTCGAACTCCTCGCCGTCGGCGACCTCAGCCGGCTCTTCCTTGGGCTTCTGCGGGACGAACATGCTGATCACCGCGATCACCAGCACGACCGCGGCCGCGACCAGCAGCGTCGTACGGCTGAAGTTGGTCTCGCGGCCGACCGCACGCACGGTGGCGACCAGCAGGATCCAGGCCAGCGAGATCGGGATCAGGACCTTCCAGCCGAACTTCATGAACTGGTCGTAGCGCAGTCGCGGCAGCGTTCCGCGCAGCCAGATGTAGAAGAAGATGAAGCACATCAGCTTGCCCATGAACCACAGCACCGGCCAGAAGCCGGAGTTCGCGCCGTCCCAGATCGAGATCGGCCACGGCGCCCGCCAGCCGCCCAGGAACAGCGTGGTGGCCAGCGCGGAGACGGTCGCCATGTTGATGTACTCGGCCAGGAAGAACATCGCGTACTTGATCGAGGAGTACTCGGTCAGGAAGCCCGCGACCAGCTCGCCCTCGGCCTCGGGCAGGTCGAACGGCGCCCGGTTCGTCTCGCCGACCATCGAGATCACGTAGATCACGAACGACGGGAAGAGCAGGAACGCGTACCACCCGGGCAGCGGGATCTCGGCCCCGAACCAGTGCACGGTCTGGTGCGACTGCGCCGCCACGATCTCCGAGGTGGACAGCGAGCCCGCGAACAGGAACACCGTCACCAGCGCCAGTCCCATCGCGACCTCGTACGAGATCATCTGCGCGCTGGACCGCAGACCACCGAGCAGCGAGTACGTCGAGTTCGACGACCAGCCGCCGAGCACGATGCCGTAGATGCCGATCGAGGCGATCGCCATCACGTACAGCACCGAGACCGGCAGGTCGGTGAGCTGCAGCCGGGTGTAGGTGTCGGTGAACGGGATCTTCACCGTCGGGCCGAACGGGATCACCGCGAAGGTGAGGAAGGCCGGTACGGCGACGATCGCCGGCGCCAGGACGAAGACCAGCCGGTCGACGCCCTTCGGCATCAGGTCTTCCTTGAGCATCAGCTTCACACCGTCGGCCAGCGACTGCAGCAGACCCTGCGGGCCGTGCACGTTCGGGCCGATCCGGTGCTGCATCCGCGCCACCACCCGGCGTTCCCACCAGATGTTGAAGAGCGTCAGCACCACCAGGAAGACGAAGATGAACAGCACCTTGATGAGGATGACCCACCAAGGATCGTGTCCGACCCCGGCGTCCGGTACCGCGAGCGGCATCATGCGTTCCCTCCGGCGATCGTCACGATCGAGCCATGGTCTGCGTGCAACGACCGGCGGACGTGGGAGTCGGCCGAGTTGGTCGGCAGCCAGACCACGTTGTCGGTCATCGGGGTGATGACGACCGGCAGCCGGATGCTCCCGGCGTCGGTGCTCACCACCAGCTCATCGGAGTCGGCGACACCGATCCGGCGCGCGGTGGTCAGCGAGACCCGGGCGACCGGCGTCCGCGCGGTCGCGGTCAGGTGCGGCTCACCGTCGCAGGCGCGGCTGTCGTCGATCAGCATCCGCCACGTCGCGAGGCGGGTGGAGTCGAACGCGCCCAGGGCCGGACCGGCCTGGTACGTCGGCTCCTGGGCCCGGTCGCCGTCCCAGCGGCCGAGCTCGTCGTACTCGCGCTTGGCGCCGTCGGTCGTGCTGAAGCCGAGCGGGTTGCCCATCTCCTGCGCCAGCGCGGCCAGCGCGCGGACGTCCGGCATCGCGGTCGGCACCTGGAGCACGACCGGGAACGGCCGCTCGCGGCCCTCCCAGTTCACGAAGGTGCCGGACTTCTCCGCCGGCGGTACGACGGGGAAGACCACGTCGGCGTACTCGGTCACCTGCGAGTTGCGAACCTCGAAGCTGACCACGAACGGCACGGCCTCCAGCGCGGCGAGCGCGGCGGCCGGGTCGGGCAGGTCGTCGATCTCGACACCCGCGACGACCAGCGCCTGCAGCGATTCGGCGTTGGCGATGATCTCGGTCAGGTCCTTGCCGGGCTCGCCCGGCAGGTTGTCCACACCCCAGGCGGCCTGCAGGTCGACCCGCGCCTGCGGGTCGCTGACCAGCCGGCCACCGGGCAGCAGGCCCGGAAGGCAACCGGCCTCGAGCGCGGCCCGGTCGCCCGCACGCCGCGGGATCCAGGCCAGCTGCGCACCCGTGTCGAGCGCGAGCCGGAGCGCCGACGAGTACCCGCCCGGCGCCGCGGCCAGCCGCTCGCCGACGACGATGATCGAGTCGGCACCGAGCGCGGCCCGGGCAGCTGCCCCGGCCTCGCCGGCGTTACCGAGATCCGCGAGTACGGCGGCCTCGGTGCCCGGCGAAGCCTGGACGACGACGCCGTCGAGCTTCTCCACACCGCGAGACGCGTACGCCGCGATCGTGAACACCTTGGTGCCGTGCGTCTTCACGCCCTTGCGCACCCGGAGGAAGACCGACGGCGACTCTTCCTCGGGCTCGAACCCGACGAACAGGACAGTGCCTGCCTTCTCCAGGTCCGCGAACGTCGTACCCAGGCCGGTGCCGGCCACCGCGGCGGCGAGGAAGTCGGCCTCCTCCGCGGAGTGCGGGCGGGCCCGGAAGTCGATGTCGTTGCTGCCCAGCGCAACCCGGGCGAACTTCGAGTACGCGTAGGCGTCCTCGACGGTCAGCCGGCCGCCGGTCAGCACTGCCGCGTTGCCACGCGCCGCCGTCAGCTTCTCGGCGGCGAAGGTCAGCGCCTCCGGCCAGGACGCCGGCCGCAGCTCGCCGTCCTCGCGGATCAGCGGGTGGGTCAGCCGGTCACCGGTGGTCGCGTACTGGAACGCGAACCGGTCCTTGTCGGAGATCCATTCCTCGTTGACCTGCGGGTCGTCGCCGGCCAGCCGGCGCATCACCTTGCCGCGCCGGTGGTCGACCCGGATCGCCGCACCGGACGAGTCGTGCTCGGCCACCGACGGCACCGACACCAGGTCGAACGGCCGCGAGCGGAAACGGTACGCCGCACTCGTCAGCGCACCGACCGGGCAGATCTGGATCGTGTTGCCGGAGAAGTAGCTCTCGAAGGGCTCCTTCTCGTAGATGCCGACCTGCTGCAGCGCGCCGCGCTCGATCAGCGCGATGAACGGGTCACCGGCGATCTGCTCGGAGAAGCGGGTGCAGCGCGCGCAGAGGATGCAGCGCTCACGGTCCAGCAGCACCTCGGCCGAGATGTTGATCGGCTTCGGGTAGGTCCGCTTGATCTCGTGGAAGCGGGTCTCGCCCCCGCCGTTCGACATCGCCTGGTTCTGCAGGGGGCACTCGCCGCCCTTGTCGCAGACCGGGCAGTCCAGCGGGTGGTTGATCAGCAGGAATTCCATCTGCCCGTGCTGAGCCTTCTCCGCCACCGGCGAACTCACCTGGGTGCGGACGACCATGCCGTCGGCAACGGTGATCGTGCAGGAGGCCTGCGGCTTGGGCATCCCCCGGCCGTTCCCGGCGTCGGTGATCTCGACCAGGCACTGCCGGCAGGCGCCGACCGGGTCGAGCAGCGGGTGGTCGCAGAACCGCGGGATCTGGATCCCGATCTGCTCCGCGGCCCGGATCAGCAGGGTGTTCTTGGCAACCTTGACCTCGATGTCGTCGATGGTGACCGTCACCAGATCGGTGCGCTCCACCTCCGACCCGGCCGGCGGGTTCGCTTGGATCGTCATGCGCTAGCTCCAGCAGTCGCGAAGACAGTGCTTGCCATCGGGTCGAACGGGCAGCCGCCGTTCTCGAAGTGCGCCAGGTACTCGTCCTTGAAGTGCGCGATCGAGCTGGTGATCGGCGCGGTCGCACCGTCGGCCAGTGCGCAGAACGAGCGGCCGGTGATGTTCTCGCACAGGTCAAGCAGGGTGGCCAGGTCCTCCTCGGTGCCCTTGCCGTGCTCCAGCCGCTCGAGGATCTGCACCAGCCACCACGTGCCTTCGCGGCACGGCGTGCACTTGCCGCAGGACTCGTGCTTGTAGAACTCGGTCCACCGCAGCACCGAGCGGACCACGCAGGTGGTCTCGTCGAAGATCTGCAGCGCCTTCGTGCCCAGCATCGAACCGACCGACCCGACGCCCTCGTAGTCCAGTGGTACGTCGAGGTTCTCGGCGGTGAGCAGCGGGGTTGAGGACCCGCCCGGGGTCCAGAACTTCAGCTCGTGCCCCTCGCGGATACCGCCGGCCAGGTCGATCAGCTGCCGGAGCGTGATGCCCATCGGCGCCTCGTACTGGCCCGGGCGGGTGACGTGCCCGGACAGCGAGTACAGCGTCATGCCCTTGGACTTCTCGGTGCCCATCGAGGAGAACCAGTCCGCGCCGTTCTTGATGATGACGGGAACCGACGCGATCGACTCGACGTTGTTGATAACAGTGGGGCACCCGTACAGACCGGCCACGGCCGGGAAGGGAGGACGCAGCCGAGGTTGACCGCGACGTCCTTCCAGCGAGTCCAGCAGCGCCGTCTCCTCGCCGCAGATGTAGGCGCCGGCGCCGGCGTGCACGACCACGTCGAGGTCGTAGCCGCTGCCGAGGATGTTCTGGCCGATGAAGCCGGCGTCCTTGGCCTCCTGGACCGCCTGCTGCAGCCGGCGGATCACGTGCAGGACCTCACCGCGGACGTAGATGAACGCGACGGACGCCCGGATCGCATAGGACGAGATGATGACGCCCTCGACCAGCGTGTGCGGCGAGGCCATCATCAGCGGGATGTCCTTGCAGGTGCCCGGCTCGGACTCGTCCGCGTTCACCACCAGGTACTTCGGCTTCGGGTTGTCCTGCGGGATGAAGGACCACTTCATCCCGGTCGGGAAGCCCGCGCCGCCACGGCCGCGCAGACCGGAGTCCTTGACCGTGGCAACGACATCGGCCGGCTGCAGGGTGAGCGCCTTGCGCAGCGCGTCGTACCCGCCGGTGCGCTGGTACGACGCCAGCTGCCAGGCGTTGATCTGGTCCCAGTTGTCGGAAAGCACCGGGGTCAGCGTGTCCACCATGGTCAGCCCTCCTTCGGGGTCTCGGAGCCGTTCGGGGCCGACCAGTTGCGCTCGCGGGCCAGGCGGAGGCCGGCCAGCGTGGCCTTGCCGCCGGTCGGGCCCTCGTCGGCACGGCCATCGGTGTACCCGGCCAGCACCCGCTCGGCCTCGCGCCAGGTGCAGATCGTCGCACCGCGCGGCGACTTCACCTCGGTGCCGTCCCGCAGGTCGTCGACCAGCTGGGTAGCGGACTCCGGCGTCATGTCGTCGAAGAACTCCCAGTTGACCATCATCACCGGCGCGTAGTCGCAGGCGGCGTTGCACTCGAGGTGCTCGAGGGTGATCTTGCCGTCCTCGGTGGTCTCGTCGTTGCCGACGTCGAGGTGCTGCTTCAGCCGGTCGAAGATCAAGTCGCCGCCCATCACCGCGCACAGCGTGTTGGTGCAGACGCCGACGTGGTAATCGCCGACCGGACGGCGCTTGTACATCGTGTAGAAGGTGGCCACCGCCGACACCTCGGCGCCGGTCAGTTCGAGCACGTCGGCGCAGGCCTCGATGCCCTCCGGGGTGACCCGGCCCTCGACAGACTGCACCAGGTGCAGCATCGGCAGCAGCGCGGACCGGGCGACCGGGTACCGCGCCGCGATCTCGCGCATCTCCGCGATCGTGGCGTCGGTGATCTTCGAGTCGCCGGTGCTGTACGGCACCGTCTTGTCGGTAGCAGTCGTGTGGTTCTCGGCCATTTAGCGGTCCACTCCACCCATCACCGGGTCAAGGCTGGCGACGGCGACGATCACGTCGGCGACCTGGCCGCCCTCGCACATGATCGGCATCGCCTGCAGGTTTGCGAAGGACGGGTCACGGAAGTGCACCCGGTACGGCTTGGTGCCGCCGTCGGAGACGACGTGCGCACCCATCTCGCCGCGCGGCGACTCGATCGCCACGTACGCCTGGCCGGCCGGGACCCGGAAGCCCTCGGTGACCAGCTTGAAGTGATGGATCAGCGCTTCCATCGACTCGCCCATGATGTGCTTGATGTGGTCGAGCGAGTTGCCCATCCCGTCGGCGCCGACGGCCAGCTGGCTCGGCCAGCCGATCTTCTTGTCGGCGACCATCACCGGCTGGCCTTCCATCTTCTCCAGCCGGTCGGCGCACTGCTCGACGATCTTCAGCGACTCGTGCATCTCCTGCAGCCGCACCCGGAACCGCCCGTAGGAGTCCGAGGAGTCCCAGGTCGGTACGTCGAAGTCGTACGTCTCGTAACCGCAGTACGGCTGGCTCTTGCGCAGGTCCAGCGCGTAGCCGGTGGAGCGGACCGTCGGGCCGGAGATGCCGAGCGCCATGCAGCCGGCCAGGTCCAGGTAGCCGACGTTCTGCAGCCGCGCCTTCAAGATCGGGTTGGCGTTGCAGAGCTCGGCGTACTCCTTGAGGTGCTTGTTCATCCACGTGATGTACTCGCGGATCTTGTCCAGCGCACCCGGCGGCAGGTCCTGCGCGACACCGCCCGGCCGGATGAACGCGTGGTTCATCCGCAGGCCGGTGATCAGCTCGAACAGGTCCAGGGTCTTCTCACGCTCGCGGAAGCCGATCGTCATCACGGTCAGCGCGCCGATCTCCATACCGCCGGTGGCGATGCAGACCAGGTGGCTGCTGATCCGGTTGAGCTCCATGAGGAGCACCCGCATCACGTTCGCCTTGTCCGGGATCTCGTCCTCGATCCCGAGCAGCCGCTCGACCGCCAGGCAGTACGCCGCCTCGTTGTAGAACGGCGACAGGTAGTCCATCCGGGTGACGAACGTGACGCCCTGCACCCAGGAGCGGAACTCCATGTTCTTCTCGATACCGGTGTGCAGGTAGCCGATGCCGCAGCGGGCCTCGGTCACGTTCTCACCGTCGAGCTCGAGGATCAGCCGGAGCACGCCGTGCGTGGACGGGTGCTGCGGGCCCATGTTGACGACGACGCGCTCTTCGGGCTCCTCGTCGAGGCCGGACACGACCGAGTCCCAGTCCTGGCCGGTGACGGTGAAGACCTTGCCCTCGGTGGTGTCCCGGGTGGTCGCGTACGGATCTGTTGCGGTCATTAGTTGTACGACCTCCGCGTGTCGGGCGGTGGGATGACAGCGCCCTTGTACTCGACGTCGATACCGCCGAGCGGGTAATCCTTGCGCTGCGGGTGACCCGGCCAGTCGTCGGGCATCTGGATGCGGGTCAGGGCCGGGTGTCCGTCGAAGACGATGCCGAAGAAGTCCCAGGTTTCCCGCTCGTGCCAGTCGTTGGCCGGGTAGACCGAGACGATCGACGGGATGTGCGGGTCGGCGTCGGGCGCCGACACCTCCAGCCGGATCCGCCGGTTGTGGGTGATCGACAGGAAGTGGTAGACGGCGTGCAGCTCGCGGCCGGTCTCTTCCGGGTAGTGCACACCGCTGACGCCGGAGCAGAACTCGAACCGTAGTGCCTCGTCGTCACGCAGGTGCCGGCTCACCTCGAGCAGGTTCTCGCGCTTGATGTGCAGCGTCAGCTCGCCGCGGTCGACGACGACCTTCTCGATCGCCCCGTCGGCGGCCAGGCCTTCCAGCCGGTCCACCGCACCGTCGAACCAGGAGCCGTACGGCTTCGGCGTACCGCCCGGCAGCGCGACCTGACGACGCAGGCCACCGAAGCCGGAGGTGTCACCGGTACCGCGGACACCGAACATGCCCTCGCGCTGCTCGATGACCTCGGCCTCCGGAGTCTGCGCGTCACCAGCGGCAGAAGTCGCCGGCAAGTTCTCCGGCTGCGAATCACTCACCGCAACAGACCCTTCATCTCGATCGTCGGGGCGGCGGTCAGGGCCGCGGCCTCCAGCTCGGTCTCCAGCGCCTTCTTGTGCGCGCCGAGCTTCATGTGCTGGATCTGGTCGTGGATCTTCAGGAACGCGTCCAGCAACATCTCCGGCCGCGGCGGGCAGCCGGGCAGGTACATGTCGACCGGTACGACGTGGTCCACGCCCTGCACGATCGCGTAGTTGTTGAACATGCCGCCCGACGACGCGCACACGCCCATCGCCAGCACCCACTTCGGGCCGGGCATCTGGTCGTAGATCTGGCGCAGCACCGGAGCCATCTTCTGGCTCACCCGGCCGGCCACGATCATCAGGTCGGCCTGTCGCGGCGAGGCCCGGAAGACCTCCATGCCGAACCGCGCGGCGTCGTACCGCGGGGCGCCGGTGGTCATCATCTCGATGGCGCAGCAGGCCAGCCCGAAGGTTGCCGGCCACAACGAGGCCTTGCGCATGTAGCCGAGCAGTCCTTCGACGGTGCTCAGCAGGACGCCGGCCGGAAGCTGTTCCTCAAGACCCATGTCAGTCCCACTCCAGTCCGCCGCGGCGCCACACATAGGCGTACGCGACGAAGACGGTGACGATGAAGATGACCATCTCGATCAGCCCGAACAGCGCCATCTGGTCGAAGGCCACCGCCCACGGGTAGAGGAAGATGATCTCGATGTCGAACACGATGAACAGCATCGCGGTGATGTAGTACTTCACCGGGAAGCGCCCACCGCCGACCGGCTGCGGAGTGGGCTCGATGCCGCACTCGTAGGAGTCCAGCCGGGCCCGGTTGTAACGCTTCGGGCCGACCAGCGCGCTAACGGTGATGCTGCCTGCGACGAAGAGCGCCGCGAGCACACCGAGAGCGAGAATCGGTGTATAGGGGTGCATCGCTGCGTGCTCCCTCCTTCAGCCGGTGGTCTGTACTTGTCTTTGGATATCAGTAGGCGTGTGGCTCAGCTCACTCGCCCCGCCGGTCAGGCGGCCGGGGCGAGCTTCGTGAGGCCGTTGATGATCTTGTCCATCACGTCCCCGTCACGCGGGTCGGTGAGGTTGGCGAGCAACTTCAGGGTGAACTTCATCAAGGTGGTGCGCGGCAGACCGTACTTCGTGCAGAGCCGCATCACCTCCGGATTTCCGATCAGCTTCACGAAGATCCGGCCGAGCGTGTAGTAACCGCCGTACTCCTGCTTCAGCGCCTTCGGGTACGCCGACAGCGCGCGTTCCCGCTGGTTCGGCTGCCGGTGCAGCGCCTGGGCGGCGACCTCGGCGGCGAACGCCCCGGACTCCATCGCGTACGGGATGCCCTCGCCGTTGAACGGGTTGACCATGCCGCCGGCGTCGCCGAGCAGCATCAGGCCGCGGGTGTAGTGCGGCTGCCGGTTGAAGCCCATCGGCAGTGCGGCGCCCCGGATCGGGATGGTCTGGAACTCGTCCCGGAACTGCCACTCCTCGGGCGTGACCTTGAGCCACTGCTTGAGCAGGTCGGCGTAGTCGACCTTGCCGAACGCGTCCGAGGTGTTCAGGATGCCGAGGCCGACGTTGACCGTGCCGTCGCCCATCCCGAAGATCCAGCCGTAGCCGGGAAGCAGCACGCGGCCACCGGGCTGCTTCGGGTCGTCGGCCCACAGTTCCAGCCACGACTCGAGGTAGTCGTCGTCGGTCCGGGGGCTCGTGAAGTACGTCCGTACGGCGACACCCATCGGGCGGTCGTCGCGCTTGTGCAGGCCCATCGCGATGCTCAGCCGGGACGAGTTGCCGTCGGCCGCCATCACCAGTGGCGCCCGGTACTCGACGTCGCCGCCGGCCCGGCGGCCGTTGTCGTCCACCGGCTTCGCGGTGACGCCGACGATGTCGCCCTTGGCGTCGAGGATCGGGCCGGTCACGTTGGTCCGCTCCCGCAGCCGCGCCCCGGCCTTCTCGGCCTGCCGGGCGAGCATCTCGTCGAAGTCCATCCGGTTCCGGGTCAGCCCGTAGTTCGGGTGGCTGGCCAGGTCCGGCCAGTCGAGCTGCAACTGGTGCCCGGCGCCCTGGATCCGGAGGCCGTAGTTGCGGATCCAGCCGGCCTCTTCGGAGATGTCGATGCCCATGTTGATGAGCTGCTTGGTGCCGCGCGGGGTGAGCCCGTCGCCGCACACCTTCTCCCGCGGGAACGCGGTCTTCTCCAGCAGCAGGACGTCCAGTCCGGCGTTCGCCAGGTGGTACGCCGCTGCCGATCCGGCGGGTCCGGCACCGACGACGATCACATCGGCGGTCTCCGCCTGCTGCCCGCTCGGCACGCTCTCGCTCATCTCTCCGGCCTGGATGTTGTTGGGGGGCGTGTGCGCTCGTGAAGTTGTTCACGAGCCCCTATCACTCGACAGTCTAGGACTGCCTGACTCGGACACGAAACTCGCCCCAACCCCCTTGCAGGCAAGCCAATTACACGCAACTTTCCTTGCGAAAATCGATCTCTTCACCGCTGCATACCAGTTACCGCACAGGTATGCCGGCCGATTCCAACCTGACAAAAACCCGACAGTCCCACCGGATCCCCTGCCAACGCCGCTTTCCTTGGTCTACGGTCCGTAGCCAATCACCACGCCAACAGCACACGAGGGGGGATCTCGCATGGCCACGTGGGACGAGTTGAGGTCGTACATCCGGATCAACTACAAGGTCGACCAGGACGACGGCAACCTGATCCGGCTGCTGTTCGCCATCGGCGACGACCGCACTCAGATCGTCATCGTCGCGAAGAGCTCCACCGGCGACGGCGCCTCGCAGTTCGCGACCATCGCGTCGCCGTTCGCGGAGGTCGGCGACATCGACATCGAGTCGGCACTCACCGCGATCGCGGAGTACGTCGTCGGCGGTGTCGTCGCCTACGGCCGGACCTACATGGTCCGGCACTCGGTGCCGCTCGAGACGCTCGACCCGGGCGAGTTCGAAGGGCCGCTGCGGATGGTGCTGCACACGGCGGACGCCCTCGAGGCCAAGTTGATCGGCTCGGACAAGTTCTAGGGAGGAACACATGAGCGACTGTGAGAAGTGCCACCGGAGTCTGCAGGACTGCCAGGCATGCAACGGCGGACGGAGCCGCGGCATCGCCGGCACCAAACTGACCTGCTCCAAGTGCAACACCACCGGTCAGGTGTGCTCGGAACACGGCGGGCACTGGAAGCGCTGACGGCGGCGGCCGGGCGGGGACGGCTCCGCCTGGCCGCGATTAACCGGCCTTCACGGCTCGGTGGATGGCGACCAGGCCGCCGGTCAGGTTACGCCACTGGACGCGGGTCCACCCGGCGCCCTCGATCGCCCGGGCCAGCGGCTCCTGGGGCAGCCAGGCGCGCGTCGACTCCGCCAGGTACTCGTACGCCTCGGGGTTGGTCGACACGACCTTCGCCACCGCCGGCACGGCCCGCATCATGTACTCCAGGTACACGACCCGGAACGGCTTCCAGGTGGGGTGCGACTGCTCCAGTACGACGAGCCGCCCGCCGGGGCGGGTCACCCGCAACATCTCCGCCAGGGCGGCCGCGACGTCGTTGACGTTCCGCAGCGCCCAGGAGATCGTCACCACGTCGAACGTGTCGTCGGCGAACGGCAGCCTCAGGGCGTCTCCCGCGACCAGGTCGAGCTCGGGGTGCCGGCGCTTGCCGACCCGGAGCATGCCGACCGAGAAGTCGCAGGACACCACCTCGGCGCCCGCCTCGCGCAGGTTGATGCTGGACGCGCCGGTCCCGGCCGCCAGGTCGAGGATCTTCAGCCCCTTCCGCGGCGCGATCGCGGCCAGCGTCGCGGGCCGCCAGTACAGCTTCTCCAGCCCCATCGTCGCGACCGCGTTGGTCCGGTCGTACCCCTCGGCCACGTTGTCGAACATGGCCGCCACGGCCTGCGGGTCCTTGCTCAGATCTGCGCGCGTCACCTGTCTAGTTGATCACGCGAGGGCAGGTTGCCGGGACGGGAGGCATACGCTTGCATCTCGTGAGTGCATCTCCAGGTAGCCGTGCGGCCCTCGCGACCCGAGGCCCCGCACCGCAGTTGGTGGTTCGCAGCCAGGCGGTGGACGGGGTCTCGCAGCATCTGCTGGACCATCTGCCGGACGAGGGCGGACTCGCGTGGGTACGGCGGGGCGACGGCCACGTCGGCTGGGGCGTCGCCGCCCGGCTGGACGTTGCTGGTGGCAACCGCTTCCAGGAGGCCATGACCTGGTGGCAGGAGCTGACGTCGGCCGCGGTGGTCCGCGACGAGGTCGGCGTACCGGGCTCCGGGTTGATCTGCTTCGGGTCGTTCGGGTTCACCGACCAGGATCCGGGTGAGCTGGTGGTCCCTGACGTGATCGTCGGCCGCCGCGGCGACACCACCTGGGTGACGACAGTCTCGCCGGCGAGTTCGCTGGGCGGGCCGCCCGAGCTGGTCGTCCACGAGCCGTCTCCGGTGTACGACGTGACCTTCGCGGACGGCGCGCGGACCGGGACGGACTGGTCGAGCATCGTCGCCGACGCGGTCCGCCGGATCACCGCCGGCGAGCTCGACAAGGTGGTGCTGGCCCGCGACCTGATCGCGATCGCCGCGCAGCCGATCGATCTGCGCTGGCCGCTGCACCGGCTCGCGACGGCGTACCCGAACTGCTGGACGTTCTCCGTCGACGGCCTGATCGGCGCCACCCCGGAGCTGCTGGTACGCCGGGAGAAGGGCCTGATCACGTCCCGCGTGCTGGCCGGGACCATCCGCCGTACCGGCGACGACGAGCACGACCTGGCGCTGGCCGCGTCGCTGGCCCGGTCGTCGAAGGACCTCGAGGAGCACGAGTTCGCGGTCCGCTCGGTGGCCGAGGCGCTCGAGCCGCACTGTACGTCGATGAACGTGCCGGAGACCCCGTTCGTGCTGCACCTGCCGAACGTGATGCACCTGGCCACCGACGTCGCCGGCGTCGCGAACAACGGAGCGTCCGCGCTCGGACTGGCTGCCGCCCTGCACCCGTCCGCGGCCGTCTGCGGTACGCCGACGCCGGTCGCGCGGGACCTGATCGGTGAGATCGAGGGCATGCACCGCGGCCGGTTCAGCGGACCGGTCGGATGGATGGACGCGGCCGGCGACGGCGAGTGGTGCATCGCGCTGCGCTGCGGCCAGGCAGACCCGGAGGAGCCGCGCCGGATGCGCCTGTTCGCGGGGGCCGGCATCGTCGCGGGTTCCGACCCGGACGCCGAACTGGCCGAAACGAACGCCAAGCTGGTGCCGATGAGAGACGCGTTGGGAGACTGAGTTGAGGCTTACCAAGTTCGCACATGCCTGTGTCCGCCTGGAGAAGGACGGGAAGGTGCTGCTGATCGACCCAGGCACGTTCTCCGAGGACGCAGCCTTCGAGAAGGCCGACGCGGTACTGGTCACGCACGAACACCCAGATCACGTCGACGTCGAGCGGCTGCGCGGTTTGCAGGTGCCGGTCTTCACCACCGCCGGTGTCGCGGCTCAGCTGAACGACGAGCGGGTCACGGTGGTGTCGGACGGTCAGTCGTTCGACGCGGCAGGCTTCGCGGTCCGTGCCTACGGCAAGGATCACGCGGTGATCCTGCCCGAGCTCGGCGTACCGTGCGAGAACATCGGCTACCTGGTCGACGACGCGATCTACCACCCGGGCGACTCGTTCACCCAGCCGGACCGCGAGGTGCACACCAACCTGGTGCCGATCTCCGGCCCGTGGTTCTCGGTGGCGCCGGGGGTCGAGTACGCGCGGTCGGTCAAGGCTGAGCAGACCGTGGGCATCCACAACGCCCTGCTCAGCGACATCGGCCTCGGCATGATGGAGCGCTGGATCGGCGAGGCCGGCGGTCGCCCGTACCACGGCCTGGCCTCCGGTCAGTCCCTGGAGATCAACTGACAGATGTCACCGGTTTCGGTGACATCCACACGCCGCGGGTAGCCGCGACGGCCCGATCCTGGTTCGTATGGACGAATCAGCGGTCATCCGGGTCGAGCGGCTCACCCGGCGGTACGGCGGCCGGCCCGGGTACGAGGCCGTTCGCGGCGTCGACTTCTCGGTCCGCCGCGGTGAGCTCTTCGCGTTGCTCGGCACCAACGGCGCCGGGAAGACCTCCACGCTGGAGGTGCTGGAAGGGCTCGCACAACCGACTTCCGGAACGGTCCGGGTGCTCGGCCACGATCCGTACCGCGATCGGCGGAAGGTTCGGCCGCGGACCGGGATCATGTTGCAGGACAGCGGTTTCGCCGCCGACCTGACCGTCGCCGAAACCGCGAGAATGTGGGCCGGAACGCTCACCCGGCCGCGTCCGGTCCGCGAGGTGCTCGAGCTCGTCGAACTGACCGCCCGGGCGAACGTCCGGATCCGGCAACTGTCCGGCGGCGAACGGCAACGGCTGAACCTGGCCCTGGCGATTGCCGGCAGGCCGGACCTGTTGTTCCTCGACGAGCCGACCGCCGGTCTCGATCCGGAGAACCGGAAACGCACCTGGCAGCTAATCGCTCACCTGTTGGATGCCGGTACGACGGTGTTGCTGACCACCCACTACCTGGCCGAGGCGGCCGAACTGGCGGACCGGCTCGCGATCCTGCACCACGGCCGGATCGTCGGCCTCGGTACGCCGGCCCAACTCGCCGCGACCCGTCCGGCGCGAATCTCGTTCCGGTTCCCGGCGGGCGTCGGCGTACCGGACTTCCCCGGAGTAGTTGCCTCGGTCAACGGACAGTACGCCGTACTCGCGGCGGACGACCTGCAGACGACCCTCGGCCTGGTCCTCGGCTGGGCCGGCCGGAACGACCTCCGGCTCGACGATCTCACCGCCCGCCCGGCATCCCTGGAGGAAGCGTTTCTCGCCATCGCCGAGTCCGCGGCATGACCTCCCTGGCGTGGTCGGAAGCGTTGCTACTCCGGCGGAATCCCCTGGCTTTGCTGATCGCCTTCGGCCTGCCCATCGGTACTGTCCTCGGTCTGCGTTCGACACCCGAGCTGACCGAGATCATCGGCGCGGATGCCGGTGCTGCGATCGTCACCGCGGTGGCGGCCGTGAGCCTGAATCTCTTTGTGTACTACCACTTGGTGACCGCGCTGGTCGCTCGGCGGGAGGACCTAGTCCTGAAGCGTTTGCGCACGGGAGAGACGAGCGATCTGCAGATCCTGGCCGCCACAGCAGCTCCTTCCGTTGCGATCGCCTGGATCCAGATCGGCGGAGTCGGCGTGCTCGGCGCCATCGCCTTCGACCTGCGGGTGCCGGTCAATCCGCTGCTGGTCGTCGCGGCCATCGTTCTCGGCACGCTCGTCTTCGTGTTCCTGGCGGCTGCCACCACACCGCTGACTCGCAGCGTGGAGCTGGCGCAGGTGACGACGACCCCGATGCTGTTCGTCCCGCTCGCGCTCAGCGGTCTCTACCTGCCGCTCTCCGATCTGCCCGAACCCTTGGCACAGCTCGGCCGGGTACTGCCGCTCACTCCGGTGGTGGATCTGCTGCGGCTCGGCCTGTCGGGGACGACCTCGGACGGGAGCACTGTCGGCGTCGGCGGCTCGTTCGAGGCCGCCGTACCCGCAGTGCTTCTGTTGCTGGCCTGGGTGACGGTTGCCGCGTCGGCGACGTACCGCTGGTTCCGCTGGGAGCCGCGGCGATGACGGACGTGACAGTCTGACCTCCATGGTGTCCGTCCGGCGTTGGTGGGGTGAGCGGAGCCGAGCCGAGCGCTTCGACGTCAGCCTCCGCTGGCCGCTGTACGGGCTCGCGGGCGCTGAGCCGCTGCTGGCCGTGCTGTTCGTCATCGGCGAGCCACAAGTCCGGGCGGTCGGAGCAGCGGTCTTCATCCTCGTGTGCCTCGCGCACACCGCGGCCGCGGTCAGCGTGCTCCGGGCCGGTATCGGCGCTTACCTCGGCGGACCACGTCCGGTTGCTCGTCCTCTGGCGATCGCGGTCGGGCTCACCGTGATCGGCGTACTGGCCGGCGACCTCGCGTTCCCGCGCTTCGCCTGGTTTTCGGGCGACTCGGATGCCGCTCAGGCGGTGTTCATGCTGCTGGGCGGATTTCTGACGCTGGCTGTCGCGCCGCTGTTCCGCATCGGCGCGCTGCTCGGTGGCGTGTTGGCCGGCGGAATTGTGGTGGCCGCTCTGTCCGGCTCGGTGCAGGCGGGGGGCGTCTACGCCTATCTGGTCGGTCTGATCGCCATCACCTACCGCGTGTCGGTCTGGACACTCGGTCTCGGCTGGGAGATCGACCGCTCCCGGGCGGTCGCCGCGCAACTCGCGATCGCCGAGGAGCGGCTGCGCTTCGCGCGCGATCTGCACGACACCCTCGGCCGGAACCTGTCGCTGGTCGCGGTGCAGAGCGAGTTGGCCGCGGCCCTCGCGGCGCGCGGCGACGAACACGCCGGCGAGCAGATGCTCGAGGTACGGCGGATCGCGCACGAATCGCTCCGCGAGCTGCGGGCGGTGGTCGGTGGGTACCGCAGTACCGGCCTCGACTCGGAGCTGGCGGGCGCACAGTCCGTACTGCGCTCGGCGGGGATCAGCTGCCGGGTGGTCGGCGACGGCTCGGGGTTGCCGCCCGCGACCCAGGTCGCGCTCGGCTGGGTCGTCCGCGAAGCCACCACCAACGTCATCCGCCACAGCAACGCCACCACCTGCAAGATCGAGCTGGAGGTCACCCCGGAGGCATCGATCCTCCGAGTGCACAATGACGGTGTGAACTCGCCATCCGCACCCGCGATCGGTGGGGCCGGGCTGGCTGGTCTGCGTGAGCGCCTGGCGGAGGTGGGTGGGACATTGACCGTCGAGGAGCCGCCGGGGCAGTTCGTCCTGGCGGCGTGGCTGCCGGCGGCCCGATGATCCGGCTCCTGCTCGCCGACGACGAGAACCTGATCCGTACGGCGCTCGCGGCACTGCTCTCGCTCGAGGACGACCTCGACGTCGTCGCCCAGGCGGCCTCCGCAGACGAAGCGCTCGCGATGGCGCGGCGCCATCAGCCGGATGTCGCGGTGCTCGACCTCCAGATGCCTGGACTCCCACCACCGGCGACCGGCGTCGGCGGGATCGGCGTGGTCGAGGCACTCCGAAAGGACCTGCCTGGCTGCGCCTGCCTGATCGTCACCGGCCACGGCCGGCCCGGACACCTGAAACAGGCCCTGGCCGCCGGCGTCCGTGGTTTCGTCCCGAAGACGGTCTCGGCCGGCGTCCTCGCCGACGTCATCCGCACGATCCACCGCGGCGGCCGGTACGTCGACCCAGAGCTCGCCGCCGAGGCGATCAGCGCGGGCGACAATCCGCTCACCCCGCGCGAGGTCGAGGTCCTCGAACACGCCGCCGACGGCGCCCCGGTCGAGCAGGTCGCCCGCCGCGCCTCCCTCTCCCCCGGCACCGTCCGCAACTACCTGTCCTCGGCCGCCACCAAACTCGGCACCTCGAACCGCCACGAGTCAGTCCAACTCGCCCGCACCCACGGCTGGATCAACTGAACTTCGCCTCCACAAAATCGGCCACCGGACGGTAGCCCGCCTCGTAGTAGATCTTGTTGGAGGTCGGATTCGAGAGATCGGTGAACAGGCAGGCCTGGTTGCCGTCGGCAAGAATCATCGCCGTCACGTGACTGGTCAGCGCACCGGCGTACCCGTGTCGGCGCCGCTCCGGGGGCGTGTAGACCGGACCGACCCGGCTGACGCCGAAGACCGGCTGATGGAAGCCGGCCATGCTCACCGGCTCGCCGTCGACCTCCCAGATCAGCATGCTGTCGTGCTCCAGGTGCCGTTCGGCCCACTCGCGGTGTCCGATGGTCAGCTCTTCGGCGAACCCGTCCTTGCCCCAGGCGCCGACCAGGTCGACCTCATCCGCGGCCATCCGTCGCGGACCGCCGGCGTCGGCCCCGAGCGGCGTGAGCTCGATCAGCTTGTGCAACCGGGTGCCACGTACCACTGTCGCGCGACCGCCACGGTGCTCACACCACCGCTCACCGAACCTCGTGACGACAGGCCGATCCCCCGCAACGCCGGGAACCTCCGGCAGTACGTCGGCAAGCGCGTCGGCGACCGACTCCGCGAAGTCCTCGCGCAGCGCACCGAGATACACGTACCGCCCGGCCGTACGCATCGCGACGCCGACCACATCCGGGTCATGGACGGAGACGTAGTACGACGGCTCGGTCTCACTCATCCTGCCGCTCGCCCGCTCGTGGACGACGGTCATGACGAGATTGTTCAGCACCGGATCCCGTTGCAGAAAAGGAAACACGGTCCGCTCGAAGACCTGTGGATCACTCGTCACACGGACATCCATGCCCGGAGCGTACGCCTGCGGCGCGCAACCGGTCGCCCGGATTTACACTGCGAGCATGTCCACCACGCGGTTGTTGCTGCTCGGGGTCGTGCGGATCTTTCAGCCGGCGTACGGGTACCAGCTGCGGCGTGAGTTGCTGACGTGGAACGTGGAGGCGTGGGCGAACGTCAACCCCGGCTCGATCTACACCGGGCTGCGCACGCTGTCCAAGCACGGGTACCTCCAGGAACTCGAGCAGGACGGCGCACATCGCCCCGGGCGTACGTCGTACAAGCTGACCGCGGACGGCGAGACGGAGTACTTCTCGTTGCTGCGCGGCATGCTGTGGACGGTCGACGGGTTCCACCCCGACAAGATGCAGGCCACGATCAGCTTCATGTGGTCACTGCGCCGCGACGAGGTGATCGCCGCGCTGGAGGCCCGGATCAGCCAGCTGGAGTCCTGGCTGAAGGCCGGGCCGTACTCCGAACGCCACATCCTCGAGGACCCGGCCACCCCGAACCACGTGGTCGAGATGTTCCGGATCACCAACGCCCGCGACAGCGGCGAGCTCCGGTGGACCCACGAGTTCCTCGACCGGATCCGCGCCGGCGCCTACGCCTTCGCCGGCGAACCCGCCGACTGGAATCCCCACCCCGGCATGCTCACCCACTGGGGCGAGATCCCCGACGCCCCCACCTCCTAACCCCCACCCCACCCCCTCGCGCGACCACTCCCTCGCGGCGCCCACACTCGCGGCGCCCACACTCCGCGGCGCCACGCTCCGCTGCCCCAACTTTGAGAAGCCACCGATCATTTCGCGAGCACGAAAGTGGTCGGTGGCTTCTCAAAGTTGGGGTTGGAGGGGCGATAATCAAGATTGACCAGTCAATGTTGATTAGTCAGACTGGCCCGCATGATGATCGAAGCTCGCGGGCTGGTGCGGACGTTCAAGACGAAGCGGGGACCTGTCCAGGCGGTACAGGGAGTTGACCTTGATGTGGCCGACGGGGAGATCGTCGGCTTTCTCGGGCCCAACGGGGCCGGTAAGACCACGACACTGCGGATGCTGGCGACGCTGATCCAGCCGACGGCGGGGACCGCGACGGTGGCCGGATGCGATCTCGCGAAGAACCCGGTCGGCGTCCGCCGCCGCATCGGGTACGTGCCACAGAGTGGGTCCACGCTGCCCGAGGCGATCGCCGGCGACGAGGTCGTCGATCACGCCCGGCTGTACGGCGTTCCGAAGGCGAAGGCGATCGCGGAAGGGCAGCGCCTGTTCGAGGAGCTCGACCTCCCCGGCCTCTGGCGCCGCCAGTGCAAGACGCTGTCCGGCGGGCAGCGCCGGCGCCTCGACATCGTGATGGGCCTGATCCACGACCCGAAGCTGATCTTCCTGGACGAGCCGACCACGGGCCTCGACCCGCAGGCGCGCGCCAACCTCTGGGAGCACATCCGCGGCCTCCGCGACCGCGGCGCGACGATCTTCCTGACCACGCACTACCTGGACGAGGCGGACGCGCTCTGCGACCGGATCCTGGTCATCGACCACGGCAAGATCGTCGCCTCGGGGACGCCGGAGAACCTGAAGCAGCAGGTCTCCGGGGACGCCGTCCGGCTGAGTATCGCGGACACCTCCCAGGCGCCGGCGGTGATGAAGATCGTCCGCGAACTGGAGGGTGCGGTCGACGTCGAGACCGAGGACTCCGTGGTCGGTTTCCGGATCCCGCGCGGCGGCTCGGTGCTGCCGGCGCTGCTCCGCTCGATCGATGCCCAGGGCATCGAGCTGCACGGCGTCGAGGTCCATCGGCCGACGCTCGACGACGTGTTCCTGACCATGACCGGCCGCTCCCTCCGCGACGAGGACACCACCGGGACCGAAGAGAAGAAGGAGAGCGCGGCGTGACCGTCCTGCGTGAGACCTGGATCGTTTTCCATCGCCAGATGCGGCTGTCGCTGCGGAACCCGATGTGGTCGATCCTGATGCTCAGCCAGCCGTTGATGTACCTGTTCCTGTTCGGCCCGCTACTGAAGCCGATCACCGCCCAGATCAGCCAGGGCGCCACCACGAACGCCTACCAGGTGTTCATTCCCGGCCTGATCGTGCAGCTCGGCATGTTCGGCGCGATGTTCGTCGGCTTCGGCCTGATCGCGGAGTACCGGGCCGGCGTGATCGAGGCCGACCGCGTCACCCCGGCGTCCCGTATCGCGCTGATGGCAGGGCGAGTATTGCGGGATGTCGTCGTACTCGTGGTCCAGTCGGTCCTCCTGCTGCTCGCAGCACTGCCGCTGGGACTGCGTGCCCCGTGGGCCGGCGTACTGCTCTCGCTGGTGATCGTCGCGCTCCTCGGCGCCACGTTCGCCTCCCTGTCGTACTCCGTCGCGCTCATCACCAAGAGCGAGGACGCACTGGCACCGCTGCTGAACGGCATCGCCATGCCGCTCCTGCTGCTGTCCGGCATCCTGCTGCCGATGCAGATCGGTCCGACGTGGCTGCAGCGGCTGTCCGACATCAGCCCGCTGAAGCACGTGGTCAACGGCGTCCGCGCCCTGTTCCGCGGCGACATCACCAGCTCGTCGTCGCTCTGGGGCCTGTTCTGGGTGGTCCTGCTGACCGTCATCGGCCTGGCCGTCGGCGCAAGAACGTTCCGCAAGGAATCCGCTTGATGTTCATCGACGCGTTGCATGGCTGGGCTACGGTCCGGCCATGCGCTCGCCGATGGTCCGTGGGGTCGTCGGTGCTGTCGTAGTCGCGCTGGCGAGCCTGGTGACGTCGGTGGTGCCGGAGTCGTCCTGGGTCGCCCCCATCCCGCTGCGCCACTCGTTGACCGGCCGGATGGTCGGGTTGACGTTCATGGTCGCTGGGCTCGGGCTGATGGCCTGGGCCTGGCTGACCGTGGGCAAGCGCGTCATAGCCGGCGAACGCCTCCCACTGCTCCGTATGACGGCGTGCTGGAGCGCACCGCTCTTGCTGGCACCGCCTCTGTTCAGCCGGGACGCCTGGAGCTACGCGGCCCAGGGCGCTTTGGTCGCCGAGGGCTACAACCCGTACGACGTGGGTCCCGGCGTACTGTCGGGCCACATCGTCGAGGCCGTCGACCCGATGTGGATGCAGACCCCTGCACCGTATGGTCCCCTGCCGCTCGCGTACGGCGGTCTGGTCGCCCACCTCACCATGGACCCGTACGTGCTGATGCTGGCGCACCGCCTCCTCGCCGTACTCGGCATAGTCCTCATCGCCTGGGCCGTACCGCGCTTGGCGACCGCATGTCGCGTCGACCCGGCGTTCGCCACCTGGCTGGTCGTACTGAACCCCATGCTGATCACCCACGGCATCGGCGCGGCCCACAACGACGTACTGATGCTCGGACTCGCCTGCAGCGCGTTCGCACTGGCACTGACTGGTCACTGGGGTACGGCGGCAGTCGTGGCCGGTGCAGCGGCTGCAGTGAAGCTCCCGGGTGGACTGGTCGTGATCGCCATCGCTGCAGTCATGAGCCCACTGGCCGGACGGGTGCTCCGGTTGGCCAGTCTGGTGATTGCGGGCGCGGTGTCGGTGCTGACGCTCGTCACCATCGGTGCACTGACCGGTGTGGGCTCCGGGTGGCTCGGTGCGCTCGACGTACCCGGGCTGGTCCGTTCACCGTTCTCCATAGCCAACCTGATCGGTATGGCGGCGTCCGGCGTACTCGGCTGGCTAGGAGAGGACACTGCGGCCGCACAGGCGCTGCAGATCGTCCGCCTGGTCGGAATGGTCGCCGCACTCGCTCTGATCGCCTGGCTGAGTCTCCGCTCGTCGATCCACTACGCAGCAAGGGCTGTCGGTGTCGCACTGCTCGCGGTCGTCGTACTCGGGCCGAGCGCGCACGACTGGTACTTCCTCTGGTGCCTGCCGTTCCTGGCCGTCGCGCGCCCCGGACGGCGGCTGACCACGATCATCACCGCGGTCAGCCTGATCTTCACGATCGCCGCGCCCCTCAACTCGTCACTGCGCGGCGCGACGATCCCGATCCTCACGACGACCGCGCTGGTCATCGCGATGGCCGTGCCACTGCTCAGCCACCTCCGGACGCTGCAGCCGGCGCGGAAGGTCCCTGTTACAGCTGCTTGAGCGCCGCGACCATCGCCGCGCCCAGCGGCCGGTGGTCGTCCCGGGAGATCCGCACCTCGACCACATCCAGGCCGGCGACCGTGCGCGTCAACGCGACCCGCAACTCGTCAACGGTCTCCACCAGCGTGTACGCCGTACCGCTGGCCGCGCACAGTGCGCCCAGGTCCACGTTGTGCGGCGTACCGAAGATGCGCTCGAAGTGCGTCGCATGGGTCGGATCGCCTTGCTCCAGCGTGGAGAAGATGCCGCCGCCGTTGTCGTTCACGACCACGATCCGCAGGTCGGGCCGTGCCTCGTCTGGCCCGATGACGAGCCCGTTGCTGTCGTGCAGGAAGGCCAGATCGCCGATCAGCGCGTGGGTCGGGCCGGCGTTCGCGAGGGCGGCGCCGATCGCGGTCGAGATCGTGCCGTCGATACCGGCCAGGCCGCGGTTCGCGATCGTGCGGATCGGGACGATCGGGGCGAGGTCGAGGTCGCGGATCGGGTTCGAGGAGGCGACCACGAGCATGCCGTCGGCGCCGACCGCCTCGCCGACGAGGGCCGCGACGCGCGGTCCGCTGAGGCCGTCCGCGAGGACCTTGTCGAGCTCCGGGCGGGCGAGCTGGTCGGCGTGCTGCCATCGGGCGAGCCAGTCGGTCTGGTCGGCCTCGGTGACCTCGAGCGCGGTGACTACGGAGGCGGCGCGGCGGGCCGGATCCGGCCACAGCCCGGTCGGCGCGACCACCACGACCTCGACGTCGGGCCGGGCCAGCAGCTTCGAGATCGGACGGGACAGCGTCGGGTGCCCGAACACCAGCACCCGCTCGATCTCGCCCGCCAATGTGCTTGCCTGCAGCAACAACCGGTACGCCGAGATCACCGACGGCCCGATCCGGGCCCGGCTGGACGGCTCCGCGAACAACGGCCACTGTCCGGCTTCTGCCGCCAACCGCGCGGACTGCGATGCGCCGTCACCGGCGACGACCACTGTCTTCGGTCCGGGCGACACAGCGGCCGGACGGCCCGCTGCTGCGTGAATGGAGGTCCATGGGCCGGTGCTGCGTCCGGCCAGCGACTCGGGCCACTCCGGCCCCTCTGTCGGGACCAGTGGCTCCGACAACGGACAGTTGAGCTGCACTGGTCCCGGGTCGGCGGAGCGGGCTCCTACTGCCGTAGCCACAGCTCTCGCGACCTGCGAGCGCCAGTACGCGACCTGACCGATCTCACGGACCGGTGTGCCCATTTCGTGGAACAGGCGGACCGCAGAGCCGAACACCTTGATCTGGTCGGTCGTCTGGTTCGCACCGCTACCTCTCAGGGCAGGTGGCCGGTCTGCGCTCAGCACGATCAGCGGGAGCCCGCTGTGCGACGCCTCCAACACAGCCGGGTGCAGGTTCGCTACCGCCGTACCTGACGTGGTCACCACGGGTACAGGTAGGCCGCTGCCTCGCATCAGGCCGATGGCCAGGAATCCCGCCGTCCGCTCGTCGATCCGCACATGCAGTCTCAGCCGACCCTCTCGGTCGGCGGCTGCGAGTGCCAGGGCCAGTGGGGCGCTGCGGGAGCCGGGCGACACCACGGCCTCGCGTACACCGCAGCGGATCAGTTCGTCGACCACCACAGTCGCAAAAGCCGTGGACGGGTTCATCCGGCACTCCTTACTCGGGACAGGCGCTCTTCCCACACCCTTGTCCGGTCCGCGTCCGCACGCGCGGCTTCCAGCAGCTGGGGATCCGGTACGACGCTCCGGACCGGCAGAAACCCGTTGATGGGCAGCAGAGGCTCGGCGACCACGTCTTGAGTGAACATCGAGACTGTGGCGAGACCGCAGGCGTAGGGCAGTTCTGGAAGCGCAGCGGCGAGTGCGACGCCAGCAGCGATACCTACTGAGGTCTCCAGAGCAGAGGACACCACCACAGGCAGTCCGATCTGCTCAGCGATCTCCAGGCACGCGCGGACGCCACCGATCGGCTGCACCTTCAGCACGGCGATGTCCGCGGCATCGAGCTTCTTGACCCGCAGCGGGTCTTCGGCATGGCGGATCGACTCGTCAGCCGCAACAGGTACGTCGGTACGTCGCCGTACCTCGGCCAGCTCCTCCACAGTCGCGCACGGCTGCTCGACGTACTCCAGGTCGAACCGCTGCAACTGCTTCAGGTTCTGCACTGCCTGGTCCACCGACCACAGCCCATTGGCGTCGATGCGCACCTGTCCGCCGCCGATCGCGTCCCGTACCGCTTCGACGCGCTCCAGGTCGTCAGCGAGCGTCTGTCCCGGCTCGGCCACCTTCACCTTCGCCGTACTGCAGCCGGACGCTCTCACGATCTCTGCGGCTCTCTCGGGTCCAATGGCCGGCACTGTGCAGTTGACGGGCACGCGGTCGCGGACCGGTGCCGGCCAGCCGTCCTCAGCCGCCTCCCGTGCCGCCCGCAGCCAGGACACACAGGTGGCGTCGTCGTAGTCCAGGAACGGGCTCCACTCGGCCCAGCCCGCAGGACCTTCGTACAGCATCCCCTCGCGCACCGTGATGCCACGGAACTTGTTCTTGAGGCCGATCGAGTACGTGATCACCGCACGCCCTCCAGCAACCGCTGCCGGTCCACCTTGCCCGAGGCAAGCATCGGCAACGCCTGCAGCTGTACGACGTCCTTCGGGGCCCACGTCCGCGGGAGGGTCTGACTGACCCAGTCCCTGAGCTCATCGCGCGCCGGCTCACCTACTACGAACGCGACCACACGCGTCCCCCACTCGGCGTCCGGAACGCCAAGTACTACAGCGTCCGTGAGCTTCGGATGCTCGAGCAGCCGCGCCTGTACGGTCGTCAGCGTGACGTTCACTCCGCCGGAGATCACCACGTCGTCCACGCGACCGATGACGCGCAGCCGACCGTCCACGAGCTCGCCGCGATCCTGCGTACGGAACCACCCGTCCTGCAGTACTTCCGCAGTGAGCTCGGGCCGCAGCCTGTACCCGGAGAAGAGCGTGCTCCCCTTGATGAGGATGCGTCCGTCGTCCAGGTCGATCGACGTACCGTCCAGCGGCACACCGGCGTACACACAACCGCTTCCTGTCTCGGTCATCCCGTACGCCGGGATCGCGTTGACGCCGGCCTCCGCGGCCCTGACCTTCAACGGCTCGGGTGTGGACGCACCGCCGATGATGATCGCGTCGAACGACCGCAGCGCGTCCAGATCCGTCTCGAGATAACGCGCCAGCTGCGTCGGCACCATCGCCGTGTAGCGCCGTACGCCGGTCAGCTCCAGCGCTGCCGCCGTGAAGTTGTCGGTCAGCAGCACAGGCGTCGTACCGGCGACCAGTGAGCGCGTGAGGATCTGCAGGCCACCCACGAAGTACGGCTTCATCGGGAGCAACCACTGCCCGGGGCCGCCGAGCCGGTCGTGCGTGGCGGTCGCCGACGCGATCAGCGCCTCCCGCGACAGCAGCACGCCCTTGGGCTCGCCGGAGGACCCGGAGGTAGTCAGCACCACCGCACAGCCGTCCTCGACCGGCTCGTCCGGCTTGGCCGCGTCGTGCACCCGTGCAGCGGCGGCGGGGTCGCTCGGCACCGGTGCAAACGGCGTACCGCTGCCGTCCAGCACCCCGGCGAGCGCCGCCAACACCCCGTCCGGCGTCCCCGGAACCAGTCGCAACCTAGACATGACACACCGAGCGTACGGCCCGCCTCCGGACGCCCGGCTCCCGGCTGACACAATCGATGGTCATGGCCACCCCTGCCCAGTGGATCGAAGGCGCCCGCCCCCGAACCCTGCCCGCCGCGATCTCCCCCGTTCTCGTCGGAACCGGTGCGGCCGCGTACCTGGACGGCTTCGTCTGGTGGAAGGCGCTCCTCGCCCTCGGCGTCGCGCTGGCCCTGCAGATCGGCGTCAACTACGCCAACGACTACAGCGACGGTATCCGCGGCACCGACGAGAACAGGGTCGGCCCGCTCCGCCTGGTCGGCTCCAAGGTCGCCACGCCGCGAGCAGTCAAGACCGCCGCCTTCACCTGCCTAGGCATCGGCGCGGCGCTGGGCATCGTGCTGTCCGCAACGACCACGTGGTGGCTCCTCGTCGTCGGGGCGGCGTCGCTGCTCGGCGCCTGGTTCTACACCGGCGGCAAGAAGCCGTACGGCTACCGGGCACTCGGTGAAGTCAGCGTGTTCCTCTTCTTCGGCCTGGTCGCCGTCCTCGGTACGACGTACGCCCAAGCGGAAACACTGCACTGGTCGGCCGTCGCCGGCGCTGTCTCGGTCGGCGCGATCGCCTGCGCTCTCCTGGTCGCCAACAACCTCCGCGACATCCCGACCGACTCGGTCACCGGCAAGCGCACCCTCGCCGTAGTCCTCGGCGCCGCGCTCTCCCGCCGCTTCTACGCCGCGCTGATCGCGCTGGCCTTCCTCCTCGCGGCGGTCTCCGTCATCGCCACCCCGTGGACCCTCCTGGCCTTCATCGCACTGCCGTTGGCCGTGAAGTCGACCCGGATCATCCTCAGCGACGCGGTCGGCCCTGCACTCATCCCCGTACTGAAGTTCACCGGCCTCACTGAACTCCTTTACGCCATTGGGCTTGGCGTGGGGCTAGCGCTGGGCAGCTGAGCCGTACCCCGGCAGGTCCAGCGCGGTGTGGGCTTCGTGGCGTTGGGCGCTGGCCGGGGTTCCTGATCGGAGAGCGGCGTTGCGGGCGTCGATGAGCTCCTGGGTTTCCGGAGCCATTGAGCTGCGGCCGTTCTCGACGAGGGCCTGGTTCTGTTCGACGAAGCCGCGGATCCGCTGCTCGTAGGCGGTGAACGCGGTCGCGTGGTCGGCGTACGTCGCCAACTCGCCGGCCAGGACGTACGCGCCGACCAGCGCGACACTCGACCCCTGGCCGGACAGGAACGACGTCGCGTGTGCCGCGTCGCCGGCCAACGCGACCCGCCCGCGGGACCATGTCGGCATGTGGATCTGGCTGACCACGTCGAAGAACATGTCGTCCGCTTCGCCCATGGCCTGCACCAGCCGCGGCACATGCCAGCTCTGCTCCGGGAACTTGGCGGCAACCAGTTCGCGCTGGGCCTGCGGGTTGCGGAAAGCGTCGTACGGCGGCTCCTCCTGGCGGAACGTGAGAAAGCCGTGCACGTCCTGGTCCGGCTCCTGGGCGTAGAAGACGGCAGCGCGGCCCGGCACGTTCCAGACGACGCCCTCGCGCGAGAGCCCGAAGTCGTTGGGCAGGGTGAAGCCGGCGAAGGCGTAGCCGATGTACCGGTGGAACTGCTCCTCCGGGCCGAAGACGAGCCGGCGGGTGTTGGAGTGCAGGCCGTCGGCGCCGATGACCAGGTCGAAGGTGCGCGCTGTGCCGCTCGCGAAGACGACATCGACATGGTCACCGCGATCGTCCAGCGTCGCGATCGAGTCGTCGAAGAGGAACTCGACGCGGTCCTTGATCGGGGCGTAGAGCGCGTCGGCCAGGTCACCTCGGCGTACCTCGAGATCCAGGCCCTCCGCACCGCCGGTCAGCGACTCGGGCTGAATCGCGGCGATCGGCGTCCCGTCGGGGTCGACGAACGAGATCCTGCGGGTGCCGACGTGCGCCTTCTGCAGGCGCGGCAGCAACCCCATGCGGTCGACGACCTCGCGGGCGGTGCCGCGGATGTCGATCGGGTACCCGCCGCCGCGGATCACCCCCGACTTCTCCACCACGGTCACCTCGAACCCGTAGCGATCGAGCCAGTAGGCCAGGGCGGGGCCGGCGATGCTGGCGCCGGAGATCAGCACAGTGGTCATGATGGAGATCCCTTCCAGAAGTATGTACCTTAGGTATCTAGTTGCTCCAGCATAAACATACCTAAGGTAGGTAATCAAGTGACCGCTGACTCTCCTGACGAACTGGCGTTGCTGCCGCGCCTTGCTCAGCTGAGTACGGCGATGAACCGCGGCCGCCTCGCCCAGCAGGCGACAGAGGCGACCGGGCTGCCCCTGGACCGCCCGGCGATATCGATCCTGCTGACCCTGTCGATGGCCGACGGCGCACTCCGCGTCGGCGAGATCGCCGACCGCATGCAGGTCGTCGGCCCCCACGTCACCCGGCAGGTGCAGGCCCTCGAACAACGCGGCCTGGTCCGCCGGGTAGCCGACCCCAACGACCGCCGAGCCAGCCTGATAGAAGCCACCGAATCCGGCACCGAAGCCGCCAACCGCTACACCACGACCATCGTCGACTGGTTCCGCGAAGTAGTAGCCGACTGGCCCGCCCAGGACCGCACCGACCTAGGCCGCCTCCTCGCCAAACTAGCCGACGACATAACCGCCCGCCTGCCCTGACCCCGCACCGACGAACGCCCAGGAAACGGCGGGGTTGAACAGCAAATAACCTGTTCAACCCCACCACCACGCTGGCTACCGCACCAGAACAGCCCCGGCGACGAAGGCCACGCTGTGGGCGACGGCCTCCCGGAGCTCTAGGTCAGACCCTCGATGGTGTTGGCGAGGGTGGTTACTGGTTGTTGGGTGTCCAGTTCGAGGGTTGCGCCGGCGCGGAGTAGCGGTTCTACGGTTTGGGCGTAGTGGGCTATTTCGGCTTGTTGTGCTGGGGTTTGGCCGTACGGGTTGTTCGTACGGCGGCTCACGCGCTCGATGAGGATGTCGAGCGGGGCGGTGAGGAGTACGACGTGGTCGAAGCGGTCGTAGAACTTGCCCTGGTTCTCGACCGTTCCCGAGACGATCACGTCCGGGTGCTGAGCGAGCAGCTCACTCATGCGCTGCTCGTGCCAGGTGCCGTCGGGCCGGGTCCAACCGTCGTAGTCGGTGTCGACGGTACGCCGACCTCGTCGAGCGAGCTCCTCCAGAAGAGTCGTCTTCCCGGCCCCCGACATCCCAGTCACCAAGACCCGACCCATGCCCCGCACCGTACCAACCGAGCAGACGCCACAGTCCGCGGGAGCTACTCGGGTTCGGTCCAGTGGCCGGTGGTGGCGAAGGTTTCGAGGGTGGTGGCGTAGGGGGTGATGTCGATGCCGCTGGTGCGGAGCCAAGCGTCGTCGTAGTAGGTGTTGCCGTAGCGCTCGCCGCTGTCGCAGAGGAGGGTGACGATGCTGCCGCGGGCGCCCGTACGGCGCATTTCGGCGGCCAGGCGTAGCGAGCCCCACAGGTTGGTGCCGGTGGAGCCGCCGACGAGGCGGCCGGTGACGCGGGAGCAGAAGCGCATCGCGGCGATCGAGGCGGCGTCGGGGATCGAGATCATCCTGTCGACGACGCCGAGCACGAAGGAAGGTTCGACGCGCGGGCGGCCGATGCCTTCGATGCGGGACGGGCGGCCGGTGGAGAACTCGTGGTCGCCGGCTTCGAAGGCCGGGAAGAACGCCGAGTTCTCCGGGTCCACCACGGCGACCGAGGTGTCGTACCGCTGGTAGCGGACGTACCGCCCGATAGTGGCCGACGTGCCGCCGGTCCCGGCGCCGACCACGACCCAGGTCGGGATCGGATGCTGCTCGAGCGAGAGCTGACCGAAGATCGACTCGGCGATGTTGTTGTTGCCCCGCCAGTCGGTCGCGCGTTCGGCGTACGTGAACTGGTCCATGTAGTGGCCGCCGGTCTCGTCGGCCAGGCGCTTGGCCTCGCCGTAGATCTGGCCGGAGCGTTCGACGAAGTGGCAGCGGCCGCCGTAGAACTCGATCAGCTCGACCTTCTCGGGGCTCGTCGAGGCCGGCATGACCGCGACGAACGGGAGGCCGAGCAGGCGGGCGAAGTACGCCTCGCTGACCGCGGTGGAGCCGCTGGACGCCTCGATGACCGTGGTGCCTTCGTGGATCCAGCCGTTGCAGAGGGCGTACAGGAACAGGGACCGGGCGAGCCGGTGCTTGAGCGAGCCGGTGGGGTGCACGGACTCGTCCTTGAGGTACAGGTCCACACCGGAACCCTCCGGCATCGGGAACACGTGCAGATGCGTGTCCGCGCTCCGGTTCGCGTCGGCGTCCACGATCCGGATCGCCTCGGACACCCAGGCGCGCGCCTTCTCGTCCCGGCGATCGACCTCACGGCATACCCCGTCAACCTCACTCATGCGGGCCAGGCTAGGACGTCAAACCCGATTTGAGTATTCCTACGCTCTGCAACCGTCTCTCCGGCGGCGAGGATCAGTCGCATGTTCGAACTCCCTGACTGGTTCGTCGCGCTGATGATCGCGACTCTGGCGGTATGCGGCGCCGTCCCGGCGAGCGGCCCGCTCGCGGTGGTCGGCTACCTCCGGGGCGGCCGCCACCGCCTCTTGAACGGGTTCTGGTACTGGGCGTGGAGCACCGCGCTGTCGACCGCGATCATGGCCGCCTGCGCCTACCTGGACATCTTCTGGTGCGCGGCGGTCCTCGACTGGACGCTGCTCTGGCTGCTCGCCTGGTTCCTGATGCCCCGCGCCCAGCGGGACCGGATCCTGCACCGCCGAACCTTCCAGCCGACGCCGTACGTCGTGCCCCAACCGATGCCCCAACCGATGCCGATGCAGCAGCCGCTGCACGCCCAGCAGTACGCCGGGTGGCCCCGATGATCCCGCTCGGCGCCGTCGAGTTCACGCCGGCCGACATCGCGCTGCTCCTCGCGATCCTCACCTTCGGGTCGATCATCCTGGCCCTGCCGGCCACCCTCACGCTCGCCTGGGTCGGCTACCGCCGCGGGACCCTGAGAAAGGCCGGGAACGCCCTCGGCTACTGGCTCGGCGGTACGGCGCTCTCCGTCGCAACGACCGCGGTGGCCGGAGCCCACATCGGCTGGTTCGCCGTACCGATCGGCTGGATCCCCACGTTGTTGCTCGCTGTAGCGCTCAACCCGCGCAGGAAGGAAGGAACGAGAAAGACTGAGGTGGAGGGGCCGACCCCGAACGCGAGCTAGGTTGGGAGCCTATGACGACCGGGCAGGGGGAACGATGACCGAGAACAGTGATCGGCCGACACGGCAGCGGGTGACGTTGACCGATATCAGCTCGCGGGCGTGGGAACACCCCGCGGACCGCGGTGCGCTCGTCGCGCTGCGGCAGCTGAAGGGGTTCGACTACGTCCTGCGGAAGATGTCGGGACTGATCAACGAGCGCGCGTTCCGGCTGCAGTACCTCGGATCGGCGATCCGGGTCGACGAGCGGCAGTTCCCGACCGTGAACCGGCTCTACACCGAGGCAGCCTCGACGCTCGACGTCCGCGAGCTCCCCGAGCTGTACGTCACCAACAGCCCGATCTGGAACGCGGTCACGATCGGCATGGACAAGCCGTTCATCGTGGTGAACAGCGCACTGCTGCAGGGCCTGGACGAGGAGGAGCTGCGGTTCGTCCTCGGTCACGAGCTCGGCCACGCGCAGAGCGGGCACGCGCTGTACCAGTCGCTCCTGCTCTGGCTGATGCGCCTCACCGGCGCCATCGGCTGGATGCCGATCGGCGCGCTCGGCGTACGCGCGATCATCGCCGCCCTGCACGAGTGGTCCCGTAAGGCGGAGCTGTCCGGTGACCGCGCCGGTCTGCTCGCGGTCCAGGACCCGGCGGTCGCGCTGCGCGTCCAGATGAAGCTCGCGAGCGGCGGCCAGCTGAACGAACTCGACACCACCGCGTTCCTCGCGCAAGGCACGGAGTACGAGAGCGCCGGCGACCTGCGCGACAGCGTGCTGAAGCTGCTGCTGCTCGAGGCGCAGTCGCACCCGCTGGCCGTGATCCGGGCGCACGAGCTGCGTCGCTGGGTCGACGAGGGCGAGTACACGACGATCGTCTCCGGTGAGTACCCGAAGCGTCAGGACGACGGCGACGCGTCGATCTCGCAGGAAGCGAAGAACGCCGCCAAGTCGTACACCGACGCGTTCAACCGCTCTCAGGACCCGCTGGCCAAGTTCCTCCGCGACCTCGGCGACGGCCTCGGCGGCGTCCGCGACTGGGTCTCCTCGAAGTTCCCGCCCCGAAACTGAAACTGACTGGTCCAGACTCCGGGCCGACTGCGATCCTGTGCGCGTGATCGACGTACAAGCAATCGGCCCGGACGACTGGAAAACCTGGCGCGAGCTACGGCTCGCCGCGCTGGAGGAAGCGCAGTTCGCCTTCGGGTCGCAGCTCGCAGACTGGATTGACGCTCCTGAGGAACGCTGGCGGGAACGGCTCTCTGTGACCGGCGCCTACCAGGTGATCGCCTCGATCGACGGTACGCCGGCTGGCATGGCAGGGGGCTTCCCCGGCGAAGAACCGGCGACGGCGGAGCTCGTCTCGATGTGGGTCGCGCCCGCGGGCCGCGGCAAGGGCGTCGGCAACGCGCTGATGACCGCGATCGAGGACTGGGCCCGCAGCATCGGCGCCACGACCCTGGAGCTGTCAGTTGTCCCGGGCAACGACCCGGCGCACAACCTGTACCTGCGGCACGGGTACGTCGACACCGACGAGCTCGGCGACCTGATGCCGGACGGCGTACGGCGCGAACTCGTGATGCACAAACACCTGTAGACAAACGAAGGGCCCGCTTTCCCCCTCCCGGGAAGCGGGCCCTTCGAGTACTGAGGCGATCAGCCCATGTGGACCGGCTGGCCGTCGTTGGCCAGGTCCTTGTGCTTGATCGACAGGCCGACCAGCGTGATCAGGGCCGCACCCAGCGCCAGGAACGCCGACCAGATGAACGCCCGGGTGAACCCGTGCGTCGTGGCGAGCGCCGTGAACTGCCCCTGCAGCTGCTTGATCTGCTCCGGTGACTGCCCGGACTCGGCCGCCTTCTGCAGGCCCGGGGCCAGCTCGGCGAACTTGTCCTTGATCGCGCTGGTGGAGATCGTGCCGAGCAGCGCCAGGCCGATCGCACCACCGATCTGCTGCACCGTGTTCAGGACGGCGGAACCGACGCCGGAGTCCTCGTTCGCGACCCCGCTGACCGCGGTCAGCGTGAGCGGGACGAAGATCAGGCCCATCCCGAACGAGAGCACCAGGATGTACGGCAGCAGGTGGACCAGGTACGTCGAGTCGACCTCGAGCCGGCTGAACCCGAACATGCCGGCCGCCACGAACACACCACCGGCACCCGAGATCCACCGCGGGTCGACGCGCGCCACCAGCGTCGACGCGACCTGCGCGGCGACCACGATGCCGAAGCTGAACGGCAGGAACGACAGGCCGGTCTTGATCGCGCTGTAGCCCATGATGCTCTGCACGAAGATGCCCAGGAAGTAGAACATCGAGAACATCGCCGCACCGACGATGAGCATCACGAAGAAGCTCACGCCGCGGGTCCGGTTCGCGAGGATCCGGAACGGCATCAGCGCGTGCCGCGAGCGGGCCTCGATCGCGAGGAACGTCCCGATCAACGCCAGGCCGCCGAGGATGAAGATCAGCGTCCAGGTGTCGCCCCAGCCTTCGGTGGCGGCATGCGTCAGGCCGTAGACCAGCGAGGTCAGACCGACGGTGCCGGTGATCGCACCCGGGAGGTCGAACTTGCCGGTCTGCCGGGCCGACTCGCCGAGGTACCGGAACGCCAGCACCGCCACGATCAGGCCGATCGGCGTGTTGATGAAGAAGGTCCAGCGCCAGGACGCCTCGGTCAGTGCGCCGCCCAGGATCAGGCCGACGGCCGCACCGGCGCCGGACATCGCGGCGTACACGCCCATCGCGCGGTTGCGCTCCTTGCCCGCCGGGAACGTCGTGGTGATCAGCGCCAGCGCGTTCGGCGAGGCCGCCGCAGCCGCGATGCCCTGCAGGATCCGGCTGGCCAGCAGCACGCTCTCGCTCTGGGCGATACCGCCGACGAACGACGCGACGCCGAACAGGACGACGCCGATGATGAACACCTTGCGGCGGCCGACGATGTCGCCGATCCGGCCGCCGAGCAGCAGCAGGCCGCCGAACGCCAGGGCGTAGGCGTTGACCACCCACGGCAGCGAGGCGTCGGTGAACCCGAGCGCGTCCTTGATGTGCGGCAGCGCGATGTTCACGATGGTGCCGTCCAGCACCACCATCAGCTGCGCCATGCAGATCAGCGCGAGCGCGATACCGAGGTTGCGGTGACCGTGCGCGCCGGCGCCGGTCTCGGCGTCGACCGGCCTGCCTTCCGGCGGATCGGCCTTGACGACGTCTTCGGACATAAGAATTTTCCCCTCTTGGGCAGACTTGCCTGGTTGAATCGCGGACCGGCCCCTCACCGGTCAGCTCACCTGCGGCCCCCGCGCCGCAGGCAGAATCACGTTGTCGATCACTCGGAGGATCAGATCGTCGGTCGGCTCGATGCCGAGGATGTAGGCGTGGTGGATGATCACCGCGGGCAGCGTCACCGACAGCAGGGCGACGTCGACGTCCGGTGCGATCTCGCCGCGCTCGACGGCCCGCTCGTACACCTTGTTGGTCACTTCGGTCCGCGGCCCGATGAAGCGCTCGCGGAAGGCCTTCTGCAGGTCGGCGTCGCGGTGCAGGGCGGTGAGCAGGCCGGCGACCACCGACATCGGCAGCTCGTCGGTGAAGCCGCCGTCGCCGCAGGCCATCGAGATCAGGTCGCCGCGGAGGCTGCCGGTGTCGACGTCCTCCGGCATCGGGCAGCCCTTCGCCCGGCTGATCGCGTCGACGACCAGCTCGGCCTTGGTGGACCAGCGCCGGTACAGCGTGGCCTTGCTGGCCTTCGCCGCCGTCGCCACCGCGTCCATGGTCAGCCGGTCGTAGCCGAGCTCGGCCACCACCGCCACGGTCGCGTCGAGGATCTCCTCCTCACGCCCGCCTTCGACCCGCGGCCGCTGCCGCACGCCTGCTGCATCCACCGTCATCACCCTGAGTAGCTACAAAATCACGGATAGAACGAAACGGTTCCGTTTCATCCACCACGTTACGACTCATGTGAAGGAATGCACAAATGATTTTGCCCGAAATTCGCTCGTGGCATAGATCACTCTCCGTACCAGTCAGCCACTGGTACGGCGGGTTCAGGCGGGGACTGCCTGCTAGTCGTCGTCCTCGGCGGAACGGGCCTGCTCGAGGCGGGTGGTCATCTTCGTGGCGCGGGTTTCGATCTTGCCGGCCAGGCGGTCGCGGGCGGCGCGCAGCACGAAGATCGACAGGATCGACGAGACGATCAGGGCCAGCAGCGCGATCGGCCAGATCGACAGCCAGGTGCGTAGGGCGAACCACAGCACCGCCAGGCAGACGGCGAACAGGGCCGCCCGCAGGCCGGTGTAGATCCCGAACTCCTTCATGTCAGACCCCGGCGTAGGAGTGCAGGCCGGAGACCAGCAGGTTCACCCCGACGAAGTTGAAGATGAAGACGAACCAGCCGACGATCGCGATCGTCGCGGCCCGGCGGCCCCGCCAGCCCGCGGTCGCGCGGGCGTGCAGGTAGGCGGCGTACACCACCCAGGTCACCAGCGACCAGACCTCCTTGGGGTCCCAGCCCCAGTACCGGCCCCAGGCGTGCTCGGCCCAGATCGGCCCGGCCACCAGGACGCCGAACGTCCACAGCGGGAACGCGAACGCCAGCACCTTGTACGCCGTACCGTCCATCACCTCGGCACTCGGAAGGCGGCGCAGCGAGGCGGACATCGTGCCGCCCGCCAGCACGCGGCGCTCGGCGCGGGCCTTGACCAGGTACAGCACCGAGACCAGGCCGCCGACGGTGAACGCGCCACCGGAGATCGCGGCCGCGGACACGTGGATCACCAGCCAGTACGAGTGCAGCGCCGGAACCAGCGGACCGGCCGGCGTGTACAGCGCCAGCGACGCCAGACCGAGGACGGCGGCGATCACGAACGTCACGCCGAGCCCGAGGTACTGCAGCTTGTAGCGCTGCACGAAGATCAGGTACACGATCGCCACCGCGAGCGACGCCGTGATGGAGAACTCGTACATGTTGCCCCACGGCACGCGCTCCGCCGCGAGGCCACGCGTGACCACACCGCCCAGGTGGAGCACGAAGCCCAACCAGGTCAGCAAGAGCCCGATCCGGCTGGCCGCATCAAGCCGCTCGGACGCCGGCTCCTCAACAGCAGGAGCATCGGGTACGTCGCCAACGCCGCCGGAGACTGTTGCCCCGTCGGACGCGACCAGCACCTCTTCCTTCACCGCAACGGTCTTCGCGACCGCAGCGCGGCCGAGGGCCCACTCCATCGCGTGGGAGACCATCGCGAGGGCGTAGATCACCGTGGCCGTCGGGATCAGCAAGTTGGAGACTTGTGCGTAGCTCTCCGGGCTCATGACTGCTCCTCGGTGCTCGAGCTGGCGGGTTTCAAAGCTGTGGTGATGGCCTGGATCTCGTCGCCGAGCCCGCGCTCAGGGCCGCGGTCCAGACCGGCGACCTCGACAACGGTACGCCCGTCCTCTTCGCGGACCCGCACCCAGGTACGGCGCGGATGGATGAACAACGAACCCATCAGGCCGAGGATCGCCAGCGAGATGCCCGCCAGCGCGAGCCCGGTCCCCGGAGTGTGGCTGATCTGCAGCTTCACCCACCGGCTGTAGCCGTCGAACGTGATCGACCCGGCCTTGTCCGGCAGCTGGGCGCTCTGCCCCGGCGCGAGCTGGAACCGCCACTTGTCGCCGTTCTGCTGGAACTGCGTCAGCTTCGACTTGTCCAGCTGGTACACCGACTCCGGCTTCCCGGTCTCCGGCTGCGGCCGGCCGTAGTACCCGGTCATCACCAGCTCCGGGTTCAGGTCGTCGGGGAACACCGACACAGGCCCGTTCGGACCGATGTACGAGGTCGGCAGGAAGAAGCCTTCGAACCCGAGCGTCATCGGTCGCGCGTCCGGCGCCTTGACCACACCGAACGACGAGAAGTTGCTGTCCTGCGGCAGGAACGGCGCCGGTCCGGAGAACGCCACGTTCCCCTGCCCGTCGCGAACCGTCACCCGCGGGGCGTACCCGTGGCCGAGCAGGTAGACGCTGCTCCCGTCGAGCTTCAGCGGATGGTTGACCTGCAGCTCGTACGACTGCTCGGGCGCGTCCGGCGTCTGCTGGTAGTCCAGCTGCGCCTTGAACTCCCGCGCCGCGCCCTTCTGCGGACCGTCCTCCTGGAACTTCACCTCGAAGTCCTTCACGGTCAGCGAGAACGGCGGCAGGTCGTCGTCACCGCTGAACGCGCGTCCCGGCGTGAAATCGTCGTACTGCGCGACGGAGTTGGAGAACCCGTTGCCCACGACAACCAGTACGCTGCCGCGGTAGCCGAACAGCGAACCCCAGGCGACCCCGACCAGCGCCAGGATCAGCGAGAAGTGGAAGAGCAGGTTGCCGGCCTCGCGCAGGTATCCGCGCTCCGCGCCGACCGCGCCGTCGTACGTCTGCACCCGGAACCGGCGCTTGCGCAGCTCGCGGGTCGCGACCTCGAGGACGTCACCGGCTTCGGAGAGCTCGAAACGCTGGTACCCGGGCAGGCGGTTCAGGTTGCGCGGCGGCTTCGGCGGCCTGGCCCGCAAACCCTTCACGTACACGGACAGCCGCGGTACGACGCAGCCGATCAGTGAGATGAACAGCAGCAGGTAGATCGCCGAGAACCACGCTGACTTGTAGACGTCGAACAGGCCGAGCTTGTCGTAGAGCGGACCGAGCTTCGGGTGCGCGGTGAGGAAGTCCGAGACCTTGATCGGGTCGATCGCCGTCTGCGGGACGAGCGATCCCGGCACCGCGCCGAGCGCCAGCAGGAACAGCAGCACCAGCGCGGTCTTCATCGACGTCAACTGCCGCCAGGTCCAGCGCAGCCAGCCGACCAGGCCGAGCGCCGGCGGTCCGGACGGCTCCTCCGGGCCCGAGGCCGCGGCGATCCGGTCCTTGATCTCAGTCATCTCAGACCGCCGATCCGAAGTTGGCGACCCACTGCCGCAGGTCCGCGGTCATCGCATCCCACACTCCCGTCAGCAGCAGCAGTCCCACCGCGATCATCAGTACGCCGCCGATCCTGATCACCAGCAGCTGGTGCTTGCGGACCCACGCCACCGCGGACAGCATCCGCCGGAACGCCAGCGCGGCCACGATGAACGGAATCCCCAACCCGAGGCTGAACACCAGCGCGAGCGTCGCTCCGCGTCCGGTGCTGCCCTCGGTGGTGGCCAGCGTCATCACGGTCCCGAGCGTCGGACCGATACAAGGTGTCCACCCGAATCCGAACAGTACGCCGAGCAGTGGCGCCGCCGCGATCCCGACCGCCGGGACCCGGTGCACCCGCAGGTCCTTCTGCAGGAACCCGAACCCGCCGAGGAAGACCAGCCCCAGTACGACGGTCAGCGCGCCGAGCACCCGCGTGATCGTGGTCTGGTGGTCGATCAGCAGGTCGCCCGCCTTACCGAACACCACGCCGGTGAGGATGAACACCGCCGAGAACCCGGCGACGAACAACGCTGTACCGGCGAGCATCCGGCCGCGCTTGTCCGAGCCGAGCTCGGCCGCGGACAGGCCGGTGACGTAGGACAGATAGCCGGGCAGCAGCGGCACGACGCACGGCGAGAAGAACGAGATCGCACCGGCCAGCACCGCGATCGGCAGTGCCACCAGCATCGAGCCCGTCATCGACGAGGCGAACCACTCACCCATCAGCTCAACCGGCGTCCTTCACCATGCCGAGCAAGGTCTGCTTGGTGACCTCACCGACGACGCGGCCGGCGACCTTGCCGTTCTTGTCGATCACCAGCGTGGTCGGGATGGCCTTCGACGAGATCTGGCCGCGGAACCGCAGCAGCGCTTTGCCGTTCGGGTCGTAGATGCTCGGGAACAGGACCCCGAACTCCTGGACGAACTTCTTCGCCTGCGCCGGGTCGAGGTCGCGGGTGTTCAGTCCGATGAACTGCACCGCGGAACCGAGCTCCTTCGACGCCGCGACCAGCTCGGGCGCTTCCTTGCGGCACGGCGGGCACCACGAACCCCACACGTTCAGTACGACGACCTTGCCGGTCTGCTCGGACAGCGTCCAGGTCTTTCCGTCGAGCGTCTTGCCGGTCAGCTCCGGCGCCGGTTTCCGGTCGGCCGCGGCGAACGTCGACACGTTGCCGTTGCCGCTCACGAACCCCGACTGGCCCTGGCGGTTCTGCGCTGCCTGCTGACCGGACGAGCAAGCGGTGACCGCGAGCAACAGACCAGCCACCAGAACAACAGCCCGGCGCATCAGGCCCCTCCGACAAACTTCTTGGGGTTCTTGACTCCCACTTCCCACCCTCTTTTTCTTTCCTTCATTACGCCCCACCCACGAACTTCTTGGGGTTCTTCACGGGAAGTAGGTCTTTGGCCGGTTCGGAGTAGCCGACGGAGACGATGTCTTCGCCGTGGAAGGTGAACGAGGTCAGGCTGGCCAGGCTGCACTGCCGCTTGCGCGGGTCGTGGAACATCCGGCGGCCCTCGATCGCCGACCGGACGATCCAGATCGGCAGCTGGTGCGACACGATCAACGCCTCGTGACCGGCGGCCTTCTGCCGGGCGGTCTCGATCGCGTCCCGCATCCGCCGGACGAGCTGCTGGTACGGCTCACCCCAGGACGGCTTCCACGGGTTCCGCAGCAACCACCAGGCGCTCGGGTTGCGCAGCGCGCCGTCGCCGACGCCGAACTTCTTGCCCTCGAACAGGTTCGCCGCCTCGATCACCCGCTCGTCGATGTCCGGCGTCAGGCCGAACACCTCGGCGATCGGCTCCATCGTCTCCTGGGCGCGCTCGAGCGGCGAGCTGACCAGGTGCACGATGTCGCGGCCCTTGACGTGCTCGGCCACCCGGTCGGCCATCGCGCGGCCGAGCTCGGACAGGTGGAAGTCGGGGATCCGGCCGTAGAGCACGCCGGTCGGGTTGTGCACCTCGCCGTGACGCATCAGGTGCACGACCGTCGTTTCGGTCACCGCTGTCCCTTCAGTTCTGTACGGCGGCCGCCGCGGCAGCCGCTGGAGCCAGGGCGGACTCGAGCTCGGCCAGCGCGTCATCGTCGATGGCGGCGCTGACGAACCAGGCCTCGAACGCGCTCGGTGGCAGGTAGACACCGGCGTCCAGCATGGCATGGAAGAACGCCGTGAACCGGGGCAGCACCTGGGCGTTGGCTCCGGTGAAGTCCCGGATCTCGGCAGGTCCCTCCGAGGACTCCACGAAGAAGACGCTGAAGAGGTTCCCGGCCGCCGAGATGACGTGCGGCACACCTTCCTTGTCCAGCGCGGTCGATACCAGGCGCTGGATGGTCAGGGAGGTCTCGTCGAGCTTGGCGTACACCTCGTCGGTCGCCAGCCGCAGCGTGGTCAGTCCGGCGGTCGTGGCGATCGGGTTCCCGGACAGCGTGCCGGCCTGGTAGACCGAGCCCTCCGGCGCGAGGTGGGACATCACGTCGGCGCGACCGCCGAACGCCGCGGCCGGGAAGCCGCCGCCCATCACCTTGCCGAACGTCATCAGGTCCGGGCGTACGCCGTCGACGCCGTACCAGCCGGAGCGGGTGATCCGGAAGCCGGTCATGACCTCGTCGGAAATGAAAAGTGCACCGTTTTCCGTGCAGATCCGGGCGAGGAACGCGTTGAAGTCGTCCCGCGGCGGAACGACGCCCATGTTGCCGGGCGACGCCTCGGTGATCACGGCCGCGATCTGGTCGCCGTACTCCGCGAACGCGGCGGCGACCGCGGCCTGGTCGTTGTACGGCAGCACGATCGTGTCCGCCGTGGTCGCCTCGGTGACTCCCGGTGTACCGGGGATGCCCAGCGTGAGGACGCCGGAACCGGCCTGGGCCAGCAGCGCGTCCACATGACCGTGATAGCAGCCGGCGAACTTCACGATCTTGGCGCGCCCGGTGAACCCGCGGGCCAGCCGGAGCGCGGACATCGTCGCCTCGGTCCCGGACGACACCAACCGGACCTTGTCCACCGGCGTCCGCCCGACGATCTCCTCGCCGAGCAGGACCTCGGTCTCGGTCGGCGTCCCGTACGACGTACCGCGGCCGACGGCGGCCTGGACGGCGGCGATCACCTCGGGATGGGCGTGGCCGAGGAGCAGCGGGCCCCAGGAGCTGACCAGGTCGAGATAGCGGTTGCCGTCGACATCGGTCATGTGACATCCGTCACCGGAGGCCATGAAACGCGGTACGCCGCCGACGGCGCGGAACGCGCGGACCGGAGAGTTGACCCCGCCCGGGGTCACTGTGGAGGCTCTGGCGAAGAGTTCGGCGGAGTGTTCGGTGGGTGCTGGCACGGCCGCCATTCTCCCCGACCGGTCCGGCGCCCCGACCGGCAGGGCAGGGCGCTTTTCAGCACCCGATCGTCCGCAAGGGGTTCACAGGCGCTTTGTTACGCGCCAGTATGGGTACCCGGGTGACCGCACGTACACGGTCTGCGTTCGAAACGTAACCCACGCAACGGGGCGGACGTTAGACCTATTACGACGGCAACCGACACAAGACACAAAGACTGTCCGCAGCGTGGGGCCGGGCTGGTCGATGAGTCACGGAGGGGAATCATCGATGGCGAAGGGCAAGCGCCGCGCCACGGGTAGCGGGTGGCGTCAGGTGGCGCCGCTGATCCCGTTGGCGCTGTTCGCGAGCGCGTTCACCGTCAGTGCTACGGACGACCCCGCGATCGCTACGGCGTCGCTGGAGAACGGTCTGTCCGGAGGCAACCCGGTCGTCGTACCGAAGCAGCCGATCGCCTTCCCGGCCAACGTGCCGGTGTCAGGTGTGGTCGGCCACGGCGTCGACCCTGGCGAGCAACCGACTCAGGTGGTCTCGGGACTGTCCCGCAACGGCATCCCGAACGCCGCGCTCAAGGCGTACTCCCGGGCCCAGCAGGTGCTGGCCCAGGTGGACCCGGCGTGCCATCTGCCGTGGACACTGGTGGCCGCGATCGGCCGGGTCGAGTCCAACCACGGCCGCTTCGGCGGCAACGCGCTGAACTCGCTGGGCGTCGCGGTCCCGGGCATCTTCGGCCCGCGGCTGGACGGATCGTCCGGGACGGCCCGGATCTCCGACTCCGACGCGGGTTCGTTCGACGGTGACGGCGCGTTCGACCGCGCGGTCGGCCCGATGCAGTTCATCCCCGGCACCTGGCGGGCCATGGGAGTGGACGGCGACGGCGACGGCGTGCGGAACCCGCAGGACATCGACGACGCGGCGATGTCGACCGGGGTGTACCTCTGCTCGGGCAAGACCGACCTGTCCAAGGCCGGCGACCTGAACTCCGCGGTCCTGCGCTACAACCACTCGCAGCAGTACGTCGACCTCGTGGTCAGCATCGCGAAGGCGTACGCCGGCGGCAGCTGGATCGCGGTCGGCAACGGCACCGCGGGTGACGACGTGGACCAGGCCGGCGACCAGATCGACGACCCGGGTATCGACGCCCCGTCGGACAAGGACCTGCCGGAGGCGATCGACATCCCGACGCCGACGGCAACGGCCACGCCGACCCCGACGTTGACCGACGAGCGGGACGGCGACCAGCCGACGGACAAGCCGACCGCGACGCCGACGGCGACTCCGAGCAGCCGTCCGACGGCAACGCCGACGGACAAGCCGACCACCTCGAAGCCGACCACGGCCAAGCCGACGGTTCCGACCACGACCACGCAGAAGCCGGGTCTCACCAGCCTGACCACGGCCGTCGGGGTCATCGTCGGCACGGTCGGCAGCACGCTGACCGAGCTGCAGAAGGCCACGACGTACTGCCAGTCCGAGATGGCGAAGGTGACGATCACCAAGCCGACCCAGACCCAGCTGCAGAACTGCGTGACCGCCTACCAGACCGGTGGCGCCAAGGCTGTCGACCAGGTCATCCGTGGCCTGCTGTCCGCCCTTGGACTCCTGGGAATCCTCGGTGGAGGCATCCTCGGGAGCTGATCCCTACTGGACCGGCGCGCCAGCCCCACCCCTCCCTTGGCGCGCCCCTGGCGACGCCACGAAGCAATCCCCCCGCTTCGTGGCGTCGCCTCTTTTTAACGTTCAGCTCGCCCAGGCGCGGTCGATCGTCTGGGTGATGCTGTTGCCGATCAGGTCCGTCGCGGTCACCCGGATGCTCGGGTACGCGCCGGCCGGTACCTGCGCGCGGACCGTGCCGATCCCGCGCAGCGACAGCTTCTTCCAGGTCTTCCCGTCGTACGAGATCTCCGCCGTGGTCCGGAAGATCCCGACGCCGCGCACACCCGGCTGGTAGCGCGGGGTGAGCTCGAGCCAGCCCTTGGTGTGCTTGTAGTCGACCTGAACGAGCGGCAGTACGGCGCGGCTCTTGGTCGGCACCGAGAGGAAGTGCCACTGGGTGTGCGTCGACGTCGAGGTCTTCGCCCAGCTGTTCGGGCCACGCGTCTGGTCCAGCGTCAGGTCGTACCACGCGGCGCGTTCCGGGACGGTGAACTGCGCGACCGACCAGTTCTTGCTGCCCAGTTCGACACCGTTGCTGCTCAGCTTCATGCTCGTCACGTCACCGCGGTCGCCCCAGCCGAACGTGGTCCGGTCACCGCTCACGTACTGCGGAATCGCGATCCGCAACGCGTTCTCGAACCGCGCCGGCGGCCAGCCCTGCGCCTCGTCACCCGGCGCATCCGACAGCCCCGGTACGGCGGGACGCGTGATCGACTCCCACCACCCGCGCGTGACCTGCTCGCCCGGCCGGTAGGACCGCGTGATCGTCGACTCGAAGCCGGTCTCGTTCCACTCCCCCGCGGACGTCTTCTCGTCCCAGGTGACGCCCTTCTGGTCGGTCACGAGGTAGTCGGTCCGCTTCACCGCACCGGCCACCAACCGCGACGACGTCAGGCCGGTAGAGATCCCCGGAAGGTGCGCGATCCGCTGGTCCCGGTGCAGCCAGAACGCGTCGTTCTGCTGGAAGTCCGTGGTCACCACGGCCGGGCGCATCTTCGCGACGTCGTACGTCAGCGCGCCCTTCACGACCGACGGACCGATCGCGACGTCGTACCGGTAGGTGCTGTCGAGCAGGCCCTTCAGCTGCACGGACTGCGGACCCTTCGCCAGCTCGCCGAGCAACTGGTTGCCCTGGTCGGATCGCAGCAGGTAGAGCGGAACGCCCTGCTCGGTACCGGTCGACCAGAAACCGGGTGCTTCGTTGTAGAGGAACACCACCTTGGCGCCGGCGGCCTTCGCGGCCTTGACCTGTGCGGCCGTCTTGTTGAAGCCGCCCCAGCGGATCAGCACAGCGGCGTCCTTGGCGCCGGTCAGCTCGGCCGCGGTGCCGTCGCCGCCGTTGTAGAGCGGGAGGCTCTCGTTCCCGACGTACACGGTCCGCTGCGCTCCCTCGCGGAACGTGGACAGCCGGGTGCCGGCGATGTCGACGGTCAGCTTCGGTTGTGCGAGGTCCCAGCGCTGCACGACCTGGAAGGTGCCATTGGCAACTTTTCCGAAGTCCTGCACGTAGACGCCGTTGGCGACCGTGCCGTTGTACGCCCAGCCGGAGACGGCGTCCCGGTCACCGACCTTGCGGTGCCAGGCGATCCCGATGCTCTGCGCGTCGGCCGGCCGCGGTGTCTTGATCGTCACCTTGTGCGCAGTCCGGGCGTCGAACGTGAACGTCCGGTCGGTGCCGATCCACTCGTCCGGATCGCCGAGCAGCGTGATCGAGTTCGCCCAGTCCGCCTCATCGCCGCCGACGGCGTACGCCATGACGCTGTAGCGGCCGGTCGGTACGTCGAGCGTGCGGCTGCCGGTCTCGTCGAACGCGATCGCGCTGACGTCGCCGGTGTCCTGGTTCCACAGCTGGACGCCGCTCGCACCGGCCTTGGTGGTCGCGGGCTGTCCGTCGCGGCCGATCGCCTTCACGGTCACCTGGTTCAGCCGCCCGTCGGCCGCGAACCCGAGGCCGGTCCGGTACGACGTGGCGCCGGCGCGAGCCGTCAGCACACCGGCGTACTTGGCGGGCTGGGTCTTGGCGAGGTCAAGGGTGACCGTCGCAGACCCCGTACCACCGGCGGGGATGGTCAGCCGGGCTGGGCTCACCGTCAGCCCGGCCTCCACCCCCGCCGGAGACTGTGCGTCGACCGCCAGGGTGAGCGTCACCGAGCGGTTCGAGTTGTTGCGGTAGGCAACCGTGCGGGTGACCGGCGCGGGGGCGGTCGAGCCGGTCCAGGACAGATCACCGAAGAACAGGTTGGCGGTGTCCGGGAGGACCTTCGGGTCGAGCGCGTTCGGGATGTCGACGTGGCCGAGGCCCTGCTGGTCGGTGCGGGCGCCGGCCGACGGGACAGCCGTCGTGGCCAGCGCGGCCTTCAGTTGCGGGCCGGTCCAGTCGGGGTGCCGTTGCGCGAGGATCGCGGCCGCACCGGCGACGTGCGGCGTCGCCATCGACGTACCGCTCATGGCTGTGTAGTACTGGCCGAGGATGTGGCCCTGCTCGGTGCCGGCGGCACGCGCGGCGGCGATCTCCACGCCAGGAGCGGTCACCTCGGGCTTCAGGGCGCCGTCGCCGATCCGCGGGCCGCGGCTGGAGAAGTTCGCCAGGCTGTTGTCCCGGTCGACCGCGCCGACGGTCAGCGCCTCGGTGGCGGAACCGGGAGATCCGACGGTTTCCTCGGCGCCGGAGTTGCCGGCCGCGATCACGAACAGCGCGCCGCTCGACTTCGACAGCCGGTCCACGGCCTCGCTCATCGGGTCGGTGCCGTCGGAGGGCAGGCCGCCGAGGCTCATGCTGACGACCTTCGCGCCCTGCTGGACGGCCCACTCCATGCCGGCGATCGCCTCAGAGTCGTACCCACCGCCGCTGTTGTCGAGCACCTTGCCGATCAGCAGTTCCGAGCCCGGTGCCACACCCTTCCGCTTGCCGTCGGACGCCGTACCGAGACCGGCGACGATCGACGCGGTGTGCGTGCCGTGGCCGTGCAGGTCCTGGACCGCCTGATCGGGGATGAAGCTCTCCGACGCGACGACCTGCTTGGCGAGGTCGGGGTGGCCGGCGTCGTACCCGGTGTCGAGGACAGCGACCTTCACGCCGTGGCCGTCGTACCCCTGCTTCCAGGCGGTCGGGGCGCCGATCTGCTTCGTGGACTGGTCGAGCGTGGCGTGGGTGCGCCCGTCGAGCCAGATCTTCGTCACCTGGCTGGACTTGAACGTGGTCGGGCCGCTGATGCCGTCCCAGAACGTCTTCGCGTCGGCCTTCCGCACGGTCACCGCGGTGCTTCCGACGCTTGCGAGGGTACGGCGGTACGTCGCAGCAGCCGGCGTACTCGGCGCGCTGCGGAGGGTGGCCGGCGCCGTCAGGAGGAGCGGAAGGCTAGCGTTGCTAGCGTCGTCGTACCCCTGCGCCGCCAGCTCGGTCAGGTTGAAGAGGCGCTTGTCGAGGCGGCCCGCGGAGAGCAGCGGGTAGGCGTCGGCCGGGACCAGGGTGAGGTCTCCGTCGAACGTGCCGAAGTAGTACGGCTCGTCGTCGAGCAGGCGGGCCGAGACCTGACCGTTGGAGCTCGTGGTCAGCTCGGCGACGTCGCCGGTGACCAGCGTGATCCGCTTGCTGCTCGCGCCGGGCGTCGGATTGGTCGCCGAATCGGACGCCGTGGGGCCGGCCGGTACGTCGGGCGGGCCGGCCATCGCCGTGGTGGTCGTCAGCAGCAGGGAACCGGCGACCACCGCGGCGAGCAGGCCGACCGCGGACCGGGACATTCGAGACATCACAGGGGGAAACCTCCCGACGCCCCGACCCACGCGAGGCCGTCGTAGCGACCCTCGCAGTTGCCCTCAGCCCCGGTCCACTATTACCCCTGACCTACATCCGCCATGACCGATACCAGCCACTTTGAGAACCCACCAACCACGAACGGCGACGAAAAGTGGTTGGTGGGTTCTCAAAGTCAGGCGAAGCGCTTCGCGACGTTCTCGACCCGCTCCAGGAGATCCAGGTCGTAGGCGACGCCGGGGACGTAGAAGATGACGTAGTTCGCGCCGGCCTCGAGGACCGCCTCGACCTTGTCGGCGATCTCGTCCTCGGTGGCGACGAAGTTGTCCCGGTCGAACTTCTCCCGGTTCATCGGGCCGAGCGCCTTCTCGGTCGCCTTCTGCGGGTCGTCGCCCTTGTCGATCGGGAACACGTTGAAGTTCGTCGACTTGATGATGTCGTCGTAGTTCCGGCCGAGCTTCTCGCAGTGGCCGCGGAGGATGTCGGCCTTCTCCTTGAACAGCTCCGGGTTGCCGCCGCCGATGTTCGCGGCGTCGGCGTACTGCGCGACCAGCTTCAGCGTCACCTTCGGGCCGCCGCCACCGATCCAGAAGCTCGGGTGCGGCTTACGGACGCCCTTGGGTTCGTTGATCGGGGCATCGATCGAGTAGTACTTGCCGTTGTAGACCGGCTTGTCCTCGGTCCACATCTTGTAGATGATCTCGGTCGCCTCGCGGAACGCCGCCATCCGCTGCGGGGTGTCGGTCCACTCGTAGCCGTACGCCTTCCACTCGTGCTCGTACCAGCCCGCGCCGATTCCGGCGTACAGGCGGCCGTGGCTGGCGACGTCGACGGTGGACGCGATCTTGGCGTACAGCGACGGGTTGCGGTACCCGTTGCAGCCGACCATCTGGCCGATGTTCACCCGCTTGGTGTCGCGGGCCAGCGCCGCGGTCGCGCTCCAGCACTCGAAGGTGGTGTTGTCACTCGGCTCCGGCACCGTGTGGAAGTGGTCGAACAGCCAGATCGAGTCCCACGACTGCTCGTCGGCCCGCTTGGCGACGTCGGTCATCGCCTCCCACTGCTCGATCGGATCGGCGATGCCGGCCAGGTCCATCTTCCAGCCCTGCGGTACGAAGACCCCGAAACGTGTAGTCATGCCGCCATCCTTTCCGGCGACGGCAGCCTCGGTCCATCAATACGAGTACTGAATTTGCACTCAATCAGACCACTACAGCTTCTTAATTCATCGGGCGCTCCAATTCATCGGGCGCTCAGGACTCCTGCTCCGGTGCTGGGTTCGCTGCGGTCGATGGCGCGGCCGGAGAGGATCGCGTTCAGGGCGATCGGTGATAGGCGGCCGCCGAACTCCTGCCGGGTCAAGGCAGCCACGCCGGCAGCGGTCGGCGCCGAGGCCGACGTACCGAAGAAGCGGCAGCCGCCCTGCGTCGTGGTCGGGCACGTCCCGGAGCCGAAGCCGCCCGCACCGCTGACCGACTCACCGTCGGCCGCGAGCCAGTTCGGCGCCGCGAAGTTCAGCGCGCCCCCACCCGGGATGCCGCGGCACGGACCGGGCTGGCCGCCCGGGCAGCGGGTCGTGGTGACGAGCTGCGTCGGACCCGCGGCGCTGAACGCCTCCAGCGGCGAGGTCTTCGGGTCGGTGGACACGCTCGAGTTCACCGCGCCCGCGCTGGTGGCGAAGAAGGTGTAGTTCGAGTCGGGGTTCATCGAACCGGCCCGCTCCGGCGGGTCGATCGTCTGTACGCCGGCCGACAGGGCCCGCCAGCGCAGGTCGAGGATCGGGGCCTTGCGCGCGGTCGAGGTGCCCTGGACGTCGACCACCAGCTTGACGGGCTGCGCCACCGCGGTCGTGTTCTCGTAGATGAACTGCTCGATGGTGTCGCCGACCCCGTTCGCCTGGACGGCGTTGCTCGCCGCGAGGCACGTCGTACCGGCGGCATCCATCAGGTACAGGTTGAGGTCGGTGAACCCGCCCTGTCCCGCGGTCGGGTACACGGCGCGCGGCTCACTCCACTGCAGCGTCGGCAGGATCGACGCGCCCGGCAGCAGGTTGAGGTCGTACGTCGTGTCGGCGCCGCGGAGCTTCACCACGTTGTCGGGGGCGTTCGGGCAGCCGTTGAACGGGCCGACAGCGCCGTCCGGGCCGGTGCCGGTTCCGGTGGCCGTCACCCGGGGCGCGTGCCGGTTGCCGAGGTTCCCGGCCGAGGAGCTGACCCAGATGCCGTGCTTGGCGAGCGCCTCGGCCGTTGCGGCGCCGATGCCCTGCTGGAAGGCCGGCTCGTCGTCGAGCGCGATGTCCTCGGTGATCATCGTGACACCGGCGTTGGCCAGCGTGTGGAACGCCTCGACGTACTGCGCGGTGGTGTCCTGCGTGCTGGCGTACGCGAGCTTGGCACCCGGCGCGAGGTCGTGGACGAGCTCCAGCATCGCGGTGCCTTCGTCGTTCACGTACGACGCGGCTTGCTGCAACACCTGCACGTCCGCTGGCAGCTCACCCGCGGCGATCGCGTCGGCGATGTGGTCGACGTCGCCGGAGATCGCGCCGACTTTCTGACCCTTTCCGGTCAGTCCGCGAGCCTGGGCCAGGTCGGCCTTGTGGAGCTGGACACCCTCGGCAGTGATCGGGCCGACGTCGACGGCGGGCCGCAGGGACGGGCGCAGGGCCGTCACCCAGCCGAGTGCCGCCACGGCGTCCAGCTTGTCGTACGGGACCGTGGCGGAGACCAGGCCGGTGCTGGGGAGATCGGCGCCGGTGACGGCCGGGAAATCCGCGGAGTTCTTGAGGACCGAGACGCCGAGCGCGGTGAGGTCGGCCTGCTGCTGCCCGGTGACCGGCGCGGCGGCGTACACCTGGACCCCGAGGCGGCTGCCGTCGACGCCCAGTGAGCGGGCCTGCACGCCCGATTGCTTCTTCGCGGCCAGCGTCGCGGCGTCGCGCAACATCGACGGGATCTTCGCCGAGGCCTTGCCTTGTGCTGCCGCCGGGTCCGCCGGCGTTGCCGCGGTCGCCGGTGGGATCACGGCAACCACTGCCATCGGAACGATCAGCATGACGCTGCCCAGCACATATCGGAGCTTCATCGGTGTCCTCTCCCCGTCCAGCGCGGTCGCGACCCACAGTCATCTACCCACCAACCGACTGTCCAGTCCCTGCGTCGTAACAATGCGAAGGAGGATTCATCATCGAGACCACGAAGTTCGACCACTTGTTCACTGCCGCGATACCGCGGATCACAGCCGGCGACCACCAGCGCGACGAACTGCCCCGCGAAGGCGGGCGCTGGCCGCTCTCCGTTGTACTGCGGCCTGTACCGGAAAGCCGACTCGCGCACACGCTGGACGCCGTCACGCAGGAGGCGGCGGAGCTGGCGGGGCCTGGGCACTGGCAGACCGGGCAACTCGGCTCCGTCCACCTGACCGTCCGCGCCCTGGAGCCCCGCCGCGAGCACGTCCCCGACGACGATCCGACCACCGCCCGCTACCTCTCGGCGTTGCACCGCGCGACCTCGCGTGCTCGGTGGCCGATCGGGTTCCGGGTCACCGGCCTGACGCTTACGGCAGGCTCGGTCATGGCCTGCGCCGAGCCGCTGGACTCGGCCGCTGACACCTTCAGCGACCACGTCACCCACGAACTCGGGCCCGACGCCTGGTACGAGACCGAACGCCGCGACATCTGGTACCTCAATCTCCTGCACTTCACGGGTGACATCGCGGACCCGGACGCCCTGATCGAGTGGGTCACCGACCATCGCACGACCTCGCTCGGCACCGTGCACGTCGAGGCCCCGGAGCTCGTCCGGTCCGAGTACCACCCGAGGCCGCGGCCGCACATGCGGCCGATCGTGGTCGGCGACACCGTGAGAGCGCTCTAGTTCCGGAACCGGTGAGCTCTTGACCCGGGTTCGGGGAGGGCTGAGAGTCGGGCCCGAGCGCCCTGCTCTGTGTCCCCCCTGTGTCCCGCTGTGTCGCTGTGAGGAGTCGCCATGCTCTGGTGGTCTGGTTCTCGATCCGTGGATCGCCGGAGAGGGCGGGTGGCGGTTGTCGCGGCGGCTGCTCTGCTGGGCGGACTGCTGGTGACGACGCCGGCGGCGGCCGACGATCCGGCGCCGGTGACGTTGGCGGCGTTCGAGGGTGCGGAGCCGTTCGCGGCGCCGCCGAACCCCGGGATCTTCACCTGGGGCAGCGACGCGGACGACCCGCCGACGCTCGAGCTGCAGACTCGGGCGGACGCGCCGGCCGGCGAGAAGGTGCTGCACGGGACGTACGACATCAGCGGGTGGGGCGGGTTCAGCCACGACGTCACGTACGACGTGAACCCCGGCGACTGGTCGCCGTACAAGGGGATCCGGTTCTGGTGGTACGGGCAGAACACCGCCCCGCTTCCGCCCGGCTCCGGGAAGCGGATCTTCTTCGAGATCAAGGACGGCGGCGCGAACGCCGAGGCGTCGGAGTTGTGGAACACCAGCTTCACCGACGACTGGCAGGGCTGGCACCTGGTCGAGATCCCGTTCAGCGACCTCGTGTACCGCGGTGACTACCAGCCCGTCGGCGGGATCGACCACATCCTGAACCTGACCCAGATGTGGGGCTACGCGTTCACGATGCCGGCCGGCGCACCGGGTGAGTTCGCGATCGACCAGGTCGAGGTCTTCGGCAAGGCCGACCCGGCGCTGAAGAACAGCGTCGTGACCGACGCCGACGTGTACCCGCTCAAGGAGGGCGGGACCGCGCAGGTGAAGGTCTCGGTCGGGACCACCGGCGGTACGCCGCTCGAGGAGCCGGTGACCGTCGACTACAAGACCGGAACCGGAACGGCCGGCGCCGACGACTACACACCTGTTTCCGGAACGATCACGTTCCCGGCCGGAACAGTTTCCGGAACGTCGCAGAACGTTTCCGTGACCACCCGGAAAGACCGTTCCGCCGAGGTCGCGGAAACCGTTCCCCTCGAGCTCACGGTCATCGGCGCGAAGGCCCCGGCGACCCAGCCGGTGGTGGTGATCGACGCGCACGACCTGCCGTACCTGAACCGGAAACTCCCGATCAAGAAACGTGTTTCCGACCTGCTCGCCCGGATGACGACGGCGGAGAAGGTCGGGCAGATGACCCAGGCCGAGCGGAACGCGCTCCGGTCCCGCTCGGACATCGCGTCGTACGCGCTCGGCTCGCTGCTGTCCGGCGGCGGTTCCGTCCCGACCCCGAACACCCCGGCCGCCTGGGCCGCGATGATCGACACCTTCCAGCTCAACGCGCAGGCGACCCGCCTGCAGATCCCGTTGATCTACGGCGTCGACGCGGTGCACGGGCACAACAACGTGATCGGCGCGACGATCCTGCCGCACAACATCGCGGTCGGCGCCACCCGCGATCCGTCGCTGGCGCAGAAGACCGGCGAGGTGACCGCGACGGAGGTCCGCGCCACCGGCATCCCGTGGGACTTCGCGCCGTGCGTGTGCGTGGTCCGCGACGACCGCTGGGGCCGCGCGTACGAGGGGTACGGCGAGGATCCGGCGCTCGTGCAGTCGATGGCGACCGTGATCACCGGCCTGCAGGGCAAGGCGGACGGCAGTCAGCTCGCGCGCAACGACCGCGTCCTCGCCACCGCGAAGCACTTCGTCGGCGACGGCGGTACGACGTACGGCAGCTCGACGACCGGCTCGTACAAGATCGACCAGGGCATCACGCAGGTGACCCGGCAGCAGCTGGAGACGATCCATCTCGCGCCGTTCAAGACCGCGGTCGACCTGGGCATCGGCACGGTGATGCCGTCGTACTCGAGCATGTCGGTCGACGGCGCCGCGCCGGTCAAGATGCACGGGGACGGCGAGCTGATCAACGGCGTGCTGAAGCAGCGGATGGGCTTCGACGGGTTCGTGATCAGCGACTGGCAGGCGATCGACCAGCTGCCCGGCGACTACGCGAGCGACATCCGTACGTCGATCAACGCCGGCCTGGACATGATCATGGTGCCGACGAATTACCAGGGCTTCACCCAGGGCCTGACCGAGGAGATCGGCGCCGGCCGGATCCCGATGACGCGGATCGACGACGCGGTCCGCCGGATCCTGACCGAGAAGTTCAAGCTCGGCCTGTTCGAGCACCCGTACGCCGACACCTCCAACGCCGCGTCCATCGGATCGGCCGCGCACCGCGCCGTCGGTCGGCAGGCAGCCGCGGAATCCCAGGTGCTGCTGAAGAACGACGGGAATCTGTTGCCGCTGGCATCGACCGCCAAGGTGTACGTCGCCGGCAGCAACGCGAACGACCTCGGCAACCAGATGGGCGGCTGGAGCATCAGCTGGCAGGGCGGCTCCGGTGCGACGACCACGGGTACGACGATCCTCGACGGGATCAAGCAGGTGACGCCGGACGCGACGTTCAGCGCGGACGCGTCAGCGCCGCTCGAGGGTCACGACGTCGGCGTGGTCGTGGTCGGCGAACGCCCGTACGCCGAGGGAATCGGGGATGTCGGCAACGGTCACGACCTGCTGCTCTCGGACACCGACAAGGCCGCCGTGGACAAGGTCTGCGGCGCGATGAAGTGCGTCGTACTGATCGTGTCCGGTCGTCCGCAGGTGATCGCGGACCAGCTAGGCAAGATCAACGCACTGGTCGCGTCGTGGCTGCCCGGAACCGAGGGCGCCGGGGTCGCGGACGTGCTGTTCGGCAAGACCCCGTTCAGCGGGCGCCTCCCGGTGAGCTGGCCGCGCGCGGAGGACCAGCAACCGTTGAACGTCGGCGATGCGTCGTACAACCCGCAGTACCCGTTCGGCTGGGGTCTCACGACCCAAGCCGCAGCCCGTGCCGCGCTGACCGACGCCCGCAACACCCTGCTGCGCAAGCACGATCCGTACGCGGTGGCGGCCGGGATCGCAGCGGGTGTCGCACTCCAGGTCCGCGACTGGTCGGGGCCGCAGGCAACCATCGCGTTGGCGGCGAGCGCTCAGGCCGCCAAGTTCCTGGAGCGCACCAAGTCGGACACCTTCGCCGAGGACGATGCGGTCGTCGGCGTGGCGCGGTGGATGGCGCAGAATCACGTCGGCCAGAACCTGAACGAGCCGGCATCGAAGCTCATCTCCGATGCCGACCACGCTCTGCTCAGCGGGCAGCTGAGCACCGCGGTCACGAAGCTGACAGCGGCTTCCAGGTAAGACAAGTGTTGGCCGGGACGGTGACCCCTCATCCGTCCCGGCCAACACCCCCCAGGCGCGCTACTCCCCCCGCACGCCGTCCCCGTGCTTACCGGCCGATCTTCGCGGCCGCCTGGCGCGCGAGCTTGTCGAAGTTCGGCGCGGGCACTCCCGGGCCCATCTCGCTGAACGCCAGCACCGAGACGTTGCGGCCCTTCAGCGTGACGGCGTACGGGAAGCCGCCTGCCTCGCTGCCCGGGTCGTTCGGCTTCGGGTAGTCGTACCAGCGGATGACCTGCGTGAGGTCGCCCGAGGCGCCCTTGACCACGCGGTTCTCGGTGATCTTCCGCGCGTGCGTCGGCGCCGGCTTGCTGTACGTGCAGCTCTTCAGCGTCGCGATGATCGAGTTGTACGCCGCCCGCGCGGTCGCCGCGTTCGCGTACTGGCTGACGTACTGTGCGCCGTACGCGTCCATCTCGTCGGTGAATCCGCGAGCCATCCGCGCCGAAACCTTCTTGCCCTCGGTCGACGCCGGGCCGCAGTAGGTCTTCGGCAGAATCCCCCTGTCGACCTGCCGGATCCAGTCCCGCCGCGCGTCCGCCTTCTTGACCTCGCCGACGGTCAGCATCGACGACCGGCTCAGCGCCGTCGCGGATACCGCCTGCTCGGTGGCGGCGTCCGCGTTCCGCAGGCCGGCGGCACCGACGCCGCCGGCCACCGCGAGTGCGGCCACCCCTGCCACTACGGCCAACCGGAACCTGCCCCCAGTCATCACCTTCATGTTCCAATCCCCCTCGTTGGTCGGTTCGGACAGGTAGACGCAGGCTCCGGCAAAAAGGTTCGAAACGGTCTAGACCGCCGCGAATTCCCGCTCGCGGACGTCCGGCGCGGGCCCGTTCGCGACCTTGTTCGGCCACCAGGCCTTCCGGCCGAGCAGGACCATGATCGAGGGCAGCATCACGATCCGGACCAGCGTCGCGTCGATCAGGACGGCCACGGCCAGGCCTACTCCCATCTGCTTCATCTCGAGCATCCCGAGAGTGGCGAAGACGGCGAACACCGAGACCATCACCGCGGCCGCGCTCGTCACCACACCTGCCGACTCGGTGATGCCCTTGCGGACGGCCTCGCGTGGCGTCAGCCCGTCCGCGACCCCTTCGCGGATCCGGCCGAGGACGAACACGTGGTAGTCCATCGACAACCCGACCAGGATGACGAACAGGAACAGCGGGATCCACGACACCACGAACCCGGCCGACGTGAACCCGAGCAGCCCTTCGGCCCACGAGTGCTGGAAGACCAGCGCCAGTACGCCGAAGCAGGCAGCGACCGAGGCCAGGTTCAGCAAGGTCGTCACCACCGCGATCGCCACGCTCCGGAAGGTCACCGCCATCATCACCAGCGTCAACGCCAGCACGAACGCGATCACGAACGGCAGCCGGTCCCGCTGGTTGTTGCCGTAGTCAACCGACTCCGCCGACTCGCCGCCGACCGCCCAGGTCGTCGACCCCAGCGCCGCCGGCGCCAACTCCGTCCGCAACTGACTCAGTGCGGCGTCCGCGTTCGCGCTGCTCTCAGGAAGCACCGACACCAACGTCAGCACCGCGGTCCCCTCCGCCTGCTTCACCGTCTCGCCCGGCGGCACGACGAACTTGCCGCTCTGTACGGCGGACTCCTGCAGCCTTGTCAACGCCGCGACCGCACCCTCGCCCTGCGCGACGACCGCGTACGAAAGACCGCCCTGGGACGGGAAGTTCGCCTGCAGATCCTTCAGCGTGCGTACTTCGGGGATGCTCTGCGGCAGCGTGTTCAGATCGGCCGGCTCGGTCTTCATCCCGAGTGCTGGTACGGCGAGCGCCACGACCGCGATCGCGGACAGCGACAGGGCGGCGCGCGGGTAACGCAGTACCGGAGCCAGGATGCGACGGCTGATGCCACCCGGACCGATGCGACGGTTGAGCCGCCACAGCAGCGGGACGCGCGGCCGGTCGACCCGGTGACCCAGCTTCGCGAGCAGCGCGGGCAACACAGTCAGCGAACCGAGCACCGCCACCGCGACGACCACGATCGTTGCCGTCGCCATCGATGTGAAGGTCGCGTCCTGGGAAACGTACAAGCCGGCCATCGAGACGATCACGGCGAGACCGGACACGACCACCGAGTGCCCCGAGGTGGCCGCGGCGATCTCGACCGCTTGCAGGGTGTTGCGACCCTTGAGACGTTCCTCGCGTTCACGTTTGAGGTAGAACAGCGAGTAGTCGACGCCGACCGCCATCCCGATCAGCAGTACGACGTTCGCCACCGAGCCGCCATCCGGGAACAGATAGGACAGCGGCGCGTAGAAGCCGAGGGCGGCACCGACTGCCGAGAACGCCAGCAGGACCGGGATCCCGGCCGCGATCAGCGCGCCGAAGGCGAGCAGCATCAGCACGAACGTGATCGGCAGGCTGAGCTTCTCCGCCTTCGCGAGGTCGGAACCGACCTGCTTCCAGATCCCCGCGTCGACCGACCCGCTGCCGGCCTGCGTGATGCTCAGGTCGGGGTTCGCCTGCTGCACCTCGGCGGTGGTGGCGACGATCTTCTCGATGTGGTCGGAGGCGTCGTCCGCCGTACCTTTCAATTCCATCGGAACGAGTGCGGCCTTGCCGTTCTCCGACCAGACAGGCTGTCCGACGGACTGGATCGAGTCCAGTGCCGCGAGCTTCTGCTGGAGCTGAGCGATCGCCGCACTCGCGGCTGCCTTGTCCAGCTGTCCGTCCGGGTCGGTCAGCAGAACGGTCTCGGTCGGGTGCTCGGCCAGTCCTGCCTTCTCGATCATTTCCGCGGCCTGGCCGGACTGGCCGACCCAGGTGTCCTTGTTCTCGGCCTGCTGCTTCGGGATGACCACCGACATCCCGACCGCGACGACGACGAGCAGCAGCCAGAGGCCGATCGCCCGCCATGGATGAGTAGCACTCCAGCGCGCAATGCGCACAGTTACTGGTCCCCTGCTCACCCTGTCCCCACCTCTCCGTTGGTTCGGTCAGGACGAGCCTGGCCCGAGCACGGAAGGAACTCAGGAGCCTTGAGCCCCCCGAGGGGGTGGACCTAGGCCCACCCTGCGACCGGCTCCGCGGTGCGGGAGCGGAGGCGGCGGAGCATGCGGGCGTCCTCGAAGCCGACGGTGCGGGCGGCGGATTCGACCGTGGTGCCGTGGCCGATGAGGTGTTCGGCTCGTTCCAGGCGGAGGAGTTGCTGGTAGCGGAGCGGGGTGAGGCCGGTGGCGGCGGTGAAGATGCGGGTCAGCGTGCGTTCGCTGACGCCGACCTGTCCGGCCAGGTCGGTCAGCGGCAGCCGGTCGGCGTACCGGGCGTCGATGACGTCCTGGACTCGGTGCGCGAGATCGTTGAGGTGATCCCGGTGACGGAGCATCGCGGAGTCCTGCAGTTCGTCGCCGTTGCGGCGGGCGTAGACGACCATCTCGCGCGCGACCCGGGCCGCCGCCTCGGCGCCACGGCCGACCGCGACCAGGTGCAGCGCGAGGTCGATACCGCTCGCGATCCCGGCGGAGGTGATGACGCGGTCGTCCTCGACGTACAACACGTCCCGGACGATGATCGCCCGCGGGTAGCGGGCAGCCAGCTCGTCGGTCAGGTCGTGGTGGGTCGTGAAGCGCCGCCCGTCGAGGAGGCCCGCCCACCCGAGCGCGTCGGCGCCCGAGCAAACGCTCGCGACCGACCCGCCCGCTGCGTGATGCGCGCGCAATCGCGCCCGGAACTCCGGTCCGATCGGAGGTTGCGGCGACAACCGCGGCGACCGCCATCCCGGTACGACGACCAGGTCCCCCGCATCGAGCTCCGGCCACTCCAGCTGGGCCCGCAACGGCACGCCCTGAGCGGTCGCGATCTCCTCGGATTCGGCGACGTACGAGACCTCGTACCCGTATCCGAAGTCGTTCGCCGTCGTGAACACCTGCGCCGGCCCGGCGAGATCCAGCAAGTGGAGCCGCGGCACCAGTACGAAGACCACGCGGGTAGGTCGCATCCGGTCAGGATGACACGGGTACGCCGGTGAGCTCGTCGAGCGTCCGGATGGTGGCGAACCGGCCGGCCAGCGCGTACTCCGTGCGCTCGACGACCTGCTCCGCGGTCAGGGTCCGCGGGTCGGCGAGGATCTCCTCGACGCTCGCCTCGTCGCGGATCGACCAGTGCGCCAACGCCATCGTCGCGGTCGCCTCGGTGACGAACACGACGTCGTACCCGAGGTCGGACGCGACGCGCGCGGTGGTCTCGCAGCACTGCTCGGTACGGATGCCGGAGACAACGATCTCACCGACGCCGTGCTGGGTCAGCAGCTGCTGCAGATTCGTTGTGGTGAAGGCGTTGTGCGACGTCTTGGTCAGGATCGGCTCCCCCGGCAACGGTTCGAGACCGTCGATCAGCTGGACGTGGCCGTTGGCTGGATCGAATGCGCCGCCGGTCCCGGGTTCGGTGTGCAGCACCCAGACGACGAGATCGCCCTTGTCCCGGGCCGCCCGCACCAGTCGGTCCACGCGCTCGGCGATGTCGGGATGGTTCACCAGCTGCCAGTTCGGGCGGACCCGGAACGATTCCTGGACGTCGATCACGATCAGTGCGGTTCGGCTCATGACCTCATCCTCGCCCGCGCACGGCGTACCGCTGAAGGCTCGATCGGGCCTGGGACCGGACCGATCTGGTCACGGACGTCAGCAACCCGAAGAGATCGGACGAATTCACACCCTTCCGAACTGTTCCAAACACTGGTCCAGCGCGCTTATCGTGCCAAAGTCTGGTTTCTCCAACGATTGAGGGGATTGCGATGCCCGATCACCTGCCCCGCCGTCAGGTCCTGCGGACCGCCGGCGCCCTGGGCCTCGGTGCCGCCGCCGCGGGCGCTCTCAGCACGACCGCGAACGCGAATACCGAGGCCGCCGGTACGCCGGATAAGTTGAGGACCATGGGCGCACACCACGGCAAGCTCGAGATCCGCAAGGACCCGTTCGGCACCACTCCGGACGACCAGAAGGTGGACGTCTACACGTTCACCAACGGCCGGGTGACGATCTCGATGCTCACCTGGGGCGCGACCATCCAGAAGGTCGAGACGCCGGACCGCCGCGGCAAGACCACGAACATCAGCCTCGGCTTCGACAACCTGCCGGACTACGCCGCACTCAGCCCGTACTTCGGCGCCACCATCGGGCGCTACGGCAACCGGATCGCCAAGGGCAAGTTCACCCTGGACGGGACGGCGTACCAGATCCCGGTCAACAACGGTGAGAACGCGTTGCACGGCGGCCCCCTCGGCTTCGACAAGAAGGTGTGGAAGGCCAAGATCGTCCAGAGCGACAAGGCCGTCGGCGTCGCGTTCACCTACGTCAGCCCGGACGGCGAGATGGGCTTCCCTGGTGAGCTCACCAGCACCGTCACGTACCTGCTGGACAAGCGCGACGACCTGCGGATCGACTATCACGCGACCGTGGCCGGCAAGCCGACGATCGTGAACCTGACCAACCACGTGTACTTCAACCTGCTCGGCGAGGGCAACGGCACCATCTACGACCACGTGCTGGAGCTGAACGCGCCGAAGTACACGCCGGTCGACGCGACGCTGATCCCCACCGGCGAGATCGCTCCGGTCGCCGGTACTCCGTTCGACTTCAGCAGGCCGACCGCGATCGGCAAGCGGCTTCGCGGCGACCACCAGCAGCTGGTCTTCGGCCGCGGGTACGACCACAACTTCGTGCTCGGCGGGCAGCCGGACAGCAACGGACTGCGACTCGCGGGGCGCTTCTGGGAGCCGGAGCACGGCCGCACGATCGAGGTGCTCACCGACGAGCCAGGCGTCCAGTTCTACAGCGGCAACTTCCTCGACGGCACGTTCCTCGGCATCGGCAACAAGGCCTACCGCCAGGGCGACGCGTTCGCCTTCGAGACCCAGCACTTCCCGGACTCGCCCAACCACTCGAACTTCCCGTCGACGGTCCTCCGCCCCGGCGAGACCTACAAGTCCACCACCATCTATTCCTTCGGCACCAAGTAGCCCGAAGCACAGCCCTTGCCTGGCCCGTGGAACGGGCGCACGCTGGCCAGGTAGGGGGTGGGGGTGGTGGCACCGGCACGTGGTCCCGGGCCGTGGGTGCTGTGGGCGGCCGTCGTACTGGGTCTCGGCACGCTGCTCGCCTCGATCGCGCTCGCGATGGCGGGTGACGAGCTGGTCCGACCCGGCCTGCAGGCGTTCCTGTTCAACTGGATCACCATCCCGTACCTGATCAGCGGAACGCTCGCGTGGTGGCGCCGCCCGGAGAGCCGCCTCGGTCCGCTGATGATCGCCACCGCGTTCGTGATGGCCCTGACCGCTCTGCAGTGGTCCTCGCTACCCGCGCTGCACTCGCTCGGCAACCTCCTCGACATGGTGCCGTCCGCCATGTTCCTGCACGTCTTCCTCGCCTATCCGACCGGACAGCTGCAGGCCCGCCCGCGCCAGGTGGTCGTCATCGCCGGCTACGTGAACGTCGTGGTTCTCCAACTGGCGAAGATCCTGCTCGGCAGCAATCCGGACAGCCTGCTCGCGATCTCGGCCCAACCGGCGCTCGCGAGCCGCATCGAGCAGTTCCAGCTGATCGCGATGAGCGCCCTGCTGCTGATCGGCACCGCTCTGCTCCTGGTACGCCGACCAAACCCGGGCCTCGTGCGGAGACGTCCGGTGACGCTCCTGGTCGACACCTTCGGACTGGCACTGGTGATGCTCGCGCTCCTGTACGTCGCAGGTCTGCGCGGCTGGCCCCAAATCGAAACGGTCCGGCACATCACGTTCGCCGCGCTCGGCCTCGCGCCGGCCGCCTTCCTGCTGGGCCTGCTGGACGCCCGGCTGGCCCGCACCGACGTCGGCGCGCTGTTGATGGAACTGCGCGCACACCCGACCAGCGATCTGCGCGAGCCCCTGGCGCGCGCCCTGCACGACCCGTCCCTCTCCCTTGCCTATTGGCTACCGCAGTACGGCACCTGGGCAGATCCGGACGGTCATGCCGTCACGCTGCGGGGCGCCGACGAGGGGCGTGCGACCCGGGTCATCCACCGCGATCACGAGCCGATCATCGCGTTGGAGTTCGACCGATCGCTCGAGGACGAACGCGAACTGCTGGACGCCGTCGCGGCAGCGGCCGGAATCGCCTTGGAGAACAACAGGCTGCAGGTGGAACTGCGTGCCCGTCTGCAGGAACTGCAAGGCTCACGGTCCCGGGTCATCGACGCAGAACAGAAGGAACGGCAGCGACTCGAACGAAACCTGCACGACGGCGCCCAGCAGCGCCTGGTGGCTTTAGCGCTCGAACTCGGGCTGCTCGCCAACAACTCCAAGGACAGCAGCGAAACCGCGGCACGGCTGCTGCAGGCCAAGCGCGAGGTCGCGGTCTCCCTCGACGAGTTGCGGGACGTGGCGCGCGGCATCCACCCCGCGGTGCTCACCGGCCACGGCCTCGCGGTCGCGCTGGAGTCCCTCGCCGTACAAGCCGCCGTACCCGTCGAACTCGACGTCGCGATCGACGGACGGCTGCCCGAACGCATCGAGGTCGCGGCGTACTACGTCGTCAGCGAGAGCCTGACGAACATCGGCAAGCACGCGGAGGCGACCACCGCGTCGGTCCGCGTCACCCGGTCGGCGGACGCGATCGTCGTCGCGGTCGTCGACGACGGGATCGGCGGCGCGGACACCGAACGTGGTACCGGGCTGCGCGGTCTCGCCGACCGGGTCGAGGCCGTCGGCGGTCAGTTGCGGATCTGGAGTCCGGCCGGCCACGGGACCCGGCTGGAAGCGGAGTTCCCATGCGAGTAGCGATCGCCGAGGACAGTGTGTTGCTGCGCGAGGGACTCACGCGGATCCTCGAGAGCGCAGGCCTGGAGGTCGCCGCGGCGTACGACAACGCCGACGACCTGCTGCGGTACGTCCGCAGCTTCCCGCCGCAGGTCGCGATCCTCGACATCAGGCTGCCTCCGACGCACAACGACGAGGGCATGCGTGCGGCCCTGCTGATCCGCGAGCAGCATCCGGGCGTCGGCGTACTGGTGCTGTCGCAGTACCTCGAACTCGGCCTGGCGATGCAACTGCTGTCGGAGTCCGCCGAAGGTGTCGGCTATCTGCTGAAGGACCGGATCAGCGACGTGGACGACTTCGTCGGCGCCGTACGGCGGGTGGCCGGCGGCGGTTCGGCGGTCGATCCGAAGATCGTCTCCACCTTGCTGAAACGCCGACGTGGTGACGATCCACTCGCGGTGCTGACTCCCCGCGAGCGAGAAGCGCTCGAACTGATGGCGACCGGCGCCTCCAACCAGGGCATCGCCGACGCGCTGACGATCACCCTGCGGGCCGCCGAGAAGTACGTCTCCGGCATCTTCGCGAAGCTCGGCATCCCGTCCACCCGCAGCGAATCCCGCCGGGTGCTCGCCGTACTGCTCTATCTGCGGGCCTGACACACCAGAAACCCGAACCCCTCCTCCACCGGCCGCCCGGTCTCCCGAACGCGCCCGGAAACGCGAGTCTCGACGTAGACCCCGTCCCTGGAGGAAGCAGTGCACAAATCCCGCGTGATGCAGAACGAACCCGACCCGCCACGCCGGCCGGACCGTGCACCAACTCCCCCACCACCCGCGATTCCGAGGAGATCCGTCATGAGGTTCATCCGCAATCATCCCGTCGTCAGCTTCTTCGTCCTCGCCTATGCGCTGGCCTGGGCAGGCGTCCCGTTCGGAAGCTTCTACGCTCCCGGCGCCCTGGTCGCCGCACTCGTCGTCGTCTACCTGACCGAGGGCCTGGCCGGTCTCAAAGCCATGGGCGCCCGGCTGATCCGCTGGCGGGTCCGCTGGATCTGGTACGTCGCCGCGATCGCCGTACCGCTGCTCGTGCACCTCGTGACGGTCTCGCTCAACCAGGCACTCGGCGCGCCGGCTCCGAACACCGGGCAGTTCACGCCCTGGTACGGCCTCGCCGTCGTCGTCGGCATGATCATGATCGACCCGACCGGCGGTCCGTTCAGCGAAGAGCCGAGCTTCCGCGGCTACGCGCAGTCCAAACTCCAGTCGCGCCGTACTCCGCTCGTCTCGACCGCGATCCTGGCCGTGGCGATCACCGGCTGGCACCTGCCGCTGTTCTTCATCTCCTCGTTCGGCCTCCAGCCCTTCGAAGCGCTGACCACGGTCGGCGTCACCTTCTGGTACGCGTGGCTGTTCAACCACGCCGCCGGCAGCGCGCTCATCACCCTCCTCGCCCATGCCACCGAAGGCAGCATCAACACCAGCGACCTCTGGCCCGCCGGTTCGGACCTGACCCGAGAGACCTGGCTGTACGTCGCGGTGTGGTGGGCAGTCGCCATCGGCTTGCTGATCGCCAACCGCCGGTTCTGGACCACCCCCGCACCAGCCAAAGCCACCTCTATCGACGTCAAGGAGCCGGTCTCATGACCACCACCTCGATTCCCCCTCGTACCCCTCCCGCCGATCGTGCGTGGAGCGGCTGGCGCACCGCACTCGTCGTACTGGGTGCCTTCCTGGCCCTGGCCGGCGTCACCCTGTTCGCTGTCGGCGGCGTCGGGCTGTGGGCGCAGCATCAACGCGACGGCGACGGATACTTCACCGCCGGCCCGGAGCGGGTCAGCACCAGCACCTACGCGTTGTCGGCGCCCGGGCTCGACATCGGCGGCGTCGGGCCGGATGCCTTCTACACCGACGACTTCCTCGGCACGGTCCGCATCGACGCCAAGTCGACGTCCGGTACGCCGGTCTTCATCGGCATCGCGCCGGCCGCCGACGTCGCGGCGTACCTCAAGGGAGTCAGCCACGACGAGGTCGCGGACTTCGATGTCGATCCCTTCCACCTGACGACCACTGCCCGCCCCGGCGACAAGCCGGCCGTCCCGCCCGCCGACCAGTCGTTCTGGGTCGCCTCCGGCACCGAGACCCTCAACTGGACCGCCCGCAGCGGCGACTGGTCGGTCGTGATCATGAACGCCGACGGATCGCAGAAGGTCGATGCCGAACTGAGCGTCGGCGGCACGCTCCCCGCCGTCGAGGGCATCACGATCGGCGCCCTCATCGGCGCCGCCCTGCTACTACTGATCGGCTCCGCGGTCGTCGTCTCGACCATCACCACCCGCCGCACCGACAGGTCCTAGGCAGTCTTCACGATGCCGCCGTCGATGAGGTAGTCCGCGCCGACGATGCTCGCGGTCAGTGGCGAGCACAACTGCACCACCAGCGCGGCTACCTCGGACGGCTCGATCAGTCGGCCGGTCAGCATGCCGGTCTGCTGCGGAAGGGCGGTCAGCAGGTCCTCGTGCGGGACACCGAGCGTCCGCGCGAGCTGACCGCCGTACTTGTCGGGATCGGTCCACAGGGCCGTCCGCACCGGACCGGGCGACACGGTGTTGACCCGCACGCCCTGCGGACCAAACTCCTCGGCCAGCGCCTTGCCCAGCGCGGTGAGCGCGGCCTTCGCGGTCGTGTAGGGCGCCGGTCCGCTCGATGGCATCCGGGCCCCGTTCGAGGACACGTTGACGATCGCGCCGCTCTGCCGGATCAGGCTCGGCAGGGCCGCTCGCGTCGTACGCACTGTGGCGAAGTAGTTCACCTCGAACAGCTGGCGCCAGACGTCGTCGTCGACCGCGAGGAATCCGTTGGCCAGTTCACCGTCGCCGCCACCGACATTGTTCACCAGCAGGTCCAGCTCCCCGACCTCCGCGAGCGCGGCCGTGACCGCCTCGTCGGGCCCGTCCGTCGTCGCGAGATCCGCGGGTACGACGTACGCACCGGTGGCACGCAATTCCGGCGTACTGGTCCGCGCGACCGCGACCACCCGCACGCCCTCGGCAACCAGCCGCTCGACGACAGCCAGCCCGATCCCCCGACTGGCCCCGGTGACGAGCGCGGTCTTGTCCTTCAGTTGAAGATCCATCTCATCGTCCCTAATCGCATCGTGGTTGACACTGAAAATCTACAACCTGCTACATCAGTGTTGCAAACAGGACGAGAGACGTGACTTCCGGGTAGTCTTTTCGCATGACCTCCAGCACCGCCCGCCCGCTGCGCGCCGACGCCGAGCGGACCGTGCGGACGATCCTGGAAGCGGCCGAGCGGGTCCTGAACCGCAATCCGTCCGCCTCGATGGAGGAGATCGCCTCGGCGGCCGGCGTCGCCCGGACGACCGTGCACCGGCGGTTCGCGACTCGCGAGGCGCTGGTGACCACGATGAAGACCTGGGCGTCGACGCAGCTCGCGAGCGCCGTCGACGAGGCCCGGTTCGACACCGCGCCACCGCTGGTCGCGCTCTACCAGGCGACCGCGAACGCCCTCCAGGTCAAGCTGTCCTGGGGCTTCTCGATGAACAGCGCTCTGGCCGCGAGCGGTGAGAGCGACGAGATCATGGCCGGCGTGGTCGCCTCCTGCGATCGTCTCTTCGCGCGATTGCAAAAGGCCGGCGTACTGCGTGCCGACGTCGACCTGGTCTGGGTACGCCGCGTCTACTACGCCCTGCTCCACGAGGTCGCCCAGAGCAGCGATGCGGACGAGACCGACACCGATACCTTGGCGACCCAGGTCGTCGACACACTGCTGCGCGGCGTCGGCAGCCCGAACGCCCAGTTGTAGTCGGACCGACGCGCCGACGCCGCAAGCAAGGGTTACCTAACTTTGCCTAGGGTCGGGGTATGACTGAACCGGTTCTGCAGATTCCGTTCGACGACGCGTTTCGGTTCGATCCGTCGCCGACGTTCGCCGCGTTGCGGGAGAACCGGCCGGTGGCGCGGGTGCGGACGCTCGCGGGCGCCGAGGTCTGGCTGGTGACGCGGTACGACGACGTGAAACTGGTGCTCGCCGATCCGCGGTTCTCGCGCGCCGCTGTGGTGAAGCAAGGAGCGCCGCGGGTCGCGCTGGCCAAGCCGATGCCGAACAGCCTGACCACAACCGACCCGCCGGAGCACAGCCGGCTGCGACGGTTGGTGGTGCCAACGTTCGCGCACCGGAAGATCGAGCAGACCCGGCCGTGGGTCGCGGAGCTGTCCGCGCAGCTCGCCGAGGACGTCGCGCAGGCGGGCGACGGCGCCGACATCCGGCAGTTGGTCGCGTTGCCGTTGCCGATCCAGGTGATCTGCCAGCTGCTCGGCGTACCGTACGCGGACCGCGAGCAGTTCCGGGAGTGGACCGAGCTCGGGTACAGCATGAAGATGGCCGAGAAGGACCTCGTCGAGGAGGCGATGACCAACCTCACGGCGTACATCGAGGATCTGGTCACGCAGAAGCTCGCGAACACCTCGGGTCCCGCCGAGGATCTTCTGGACGAGCTCGTGCGCGCCCGCGAGGAAGGCGATCGGCTGAGTCAGGAGGAGCTGATCGCGTTCGGCGTGAATCTCTTGGTCGCCGGCCACGAGACGTCGGCGAACCAGATCTCGAGCTGCGTCGCCACGTTGCTGCGCTGGCCGGAGAACTGGGCGCGGCTGGTCGAGGAGCCGGAGCTGGTCCCGTCGGCGATCGAGGAGCTGCTGCGGTTCAACAGGTTCAGCGAGGTCGGTCAGCTCCGGGTCGCGATCGAGGACGTCGAGCTGCACGGCGTACAGATCAAGGCCGGCGAAGGGGTGATGGCCGCGCTCAACTCGGCAAACCGGGACCCGCGGGCGTACGACGCCCCTGACGAGCTGCGGCTGGATCGTCGCGACAACAAGCACATGTCCTTCGGCTTCGGACCGCACTTCTGCCTCGGCGCGCAGCTGGCGCGGATCGAGTTGCAGGAGTCGCTGGCGGCCCTCGTCCGACGCTTCCCGCGGATGAGCCTCGCGAAGCCGGCCGAAGAGCTCGAGTGGCGTCGCGTCCTGGTCAGCGGTCTCGCAGAACTGCCGGTGAACCTCAACGTCTGAGGTCCACCGGCAGCTGGTGCTTCAGTTCTACTCAGTTCTGCTCAGTTCTGCGAGGCGAACACGACCCCGTGCTCGTTCTCGTACTGCTCGATGAAGCGTGCAGCCATCGGCTCGCTCGAGGCGATCGCGTCGGCAAGCGTCTTCGCGCTACGCTCCCGACCGGTCGGCCAGTCGGACAGCAGCGCGAAGGCGCGCATCCGCTTCTTCTCCAGCACGGTCGGCTCCGGCCTGTCCTCCTCCGGCTCGACCTTCGCTACGACGACCGGGGCCGGGTCCGGCAGCACCGGCTCGACCTTCGGCGTCCGGATGAGCGCCGGCGGCTCGGTGTCCGTCTGGGCGGCGAACGGGGACGGCGGCTGCGGCTTCTGGACCACCGGCTCGGCCTTCGGCTGCGGGGCGAACGGCTTGAGGCCGCTCGCCGAACCGTTGACGACGTGCTGCGGCTCGCTCTCGTCCTCGACGACAACGGCCTCGGAGATGCCGCTGTCGGTGGGCTCCGGCTGGTCGACGATCGCCATCAGCTCGCCGGTCCAGGCGTCGTCGTCACGCAGTCCGACCCCGGTGCCGTCCGCACGCCGGGGCTGCCCACCCTCGAGCACCCACACGGCAGCGGGTACGCCGGGACGGTCCTCGGGCTGCTCCGGCGGCGGTGAGATCGCCTTCGTCAGCTTGTTGGTGATGACTTCGTAGTTGATCCGCTCCTCGAGCATCCCGGCCAGCCGGTCCGGGTCGTACGTCGTCTCGGCGATCTTCGCCAGCCGCTCGTCCTGGTGCTCGGACCGGATGTACTCCGCGACAGTGCCGGCGATCGCGTCCCGGCGGCTCTTGTTCCGGATCTGGTGCTGGGCCGCGCGGAGGCTCTCGTACAGGCCGTAGCCGTGCTCGATCGCCAGCGACCGCGCCAGCCAGGTGACCCGTGGCTCACGGGCCCACTGGACGATGCCGTACACCGGGCCGGTCTCACGCATCTGGCCCGCACGACGGAGCGCGTCGCGACGACGGGCCGAGCTGTGGATCAGCCAGAGCACGTACGCGAACGCGGACAGCCCGCCGAAGCCGAAGGCCAGGAACCGCTCCTCCGGCCGCCAGTGGCCGACCACGTTGAACACCACCGCGACGAGCGCCGCGAAGAACGACATCGCACGGTAGGCGTAGGCCTGCTCACCCTTGCGGCGGCGCAGGTCGGCGAGGGCCGCGGTCGCGACACCACCGAGCTCGAGCACCGCGACCGCAGGAGTGACAAGCACGATCTTGAGCAGCTGCGAGAAGCCGCTGTCCGGCCAGGGGATATGGGTCACGCCGGCCCAGACTTGGCCGACCAGCGCCGCGGCAGCCGCGGTCGCGTAGAAAGCGTAGGCGACTTTGTCCGCACCGGTGAGGGGTACGTTGGCCAGTTCGCCAGTACTGGTTGTGCTGGTGTTCTCCTGCAAGACGTGCTCTCCTGACCGGTTTGGGCTCTCCGGCAGTTCGTCGGGTGGGTGGTACGGCGGCCCCCAATACAGCGCGCTGCAAGAGGCTACCGGTTTCCGGCCCCGAAAGGGGAGGCGAATCCGGAAACGTCTCGAACCTCCCCACTCTTACCACGGTTCTAACCTGTCAATTCAAACGCGTTGTGGGGTCGGCTCGGTGATCCGTAGGGTCGGCTCCGTGATCCCGACCGTGCGCTCGCTCCCCGATCCCGAGGCGCTGGCCGCCGAGCTCGGGGCCCGCTACCACCTCGGCTTCACCAGCTGCACCCTGCTCCGTTCCCTGGTCAACGACGTCTACGAGCTGGCCACCGACGACGCCCGTTACGTCCTCAAGCTCTATCGGTACGGCCGCCGCGGGGCGGACGAAATCCGTTGGGAGACAGGGCTTTCGGAGCATCTGCGCGCGTCCGGCGTACTCGCTCCGCCGGTCAACGCACTGCCCGACGGAGACACCGTCGGACTCCTCGAGACACCCGAAGGTCCCCGGCCGTTCACCCTGCTCGGGTACGTCGAGGGCAGCAAGCCGCGACCGCCCTTCACCGACGAGTTGTACGCCGACTTCGGCCGGCAACTCGCCGCATTTCACGATGCCGCCGACAACTACACGTCGCCGTACTATCGGCCGCCGGCCGATCTCGCGCACGTGCTGGACAAGCCGCTCGAAGAAATCCTCGCCGTGGACGCCACGGAGGAAAACCTGCTCCGGCCCCTTGCGGCTGCTGTACGGAACAACCTCGCGCAGTACTCAAAGGCAGGAACCTGCCACGGCGACGTCACGATGGACAATGTTTTGTTGACCGAGCAGGGACTCCTGCTCCTCGATTTCGACCTCGCCGCGGTCGGGCCGTTGGCAGCAGATTTCGGCGGCGTCGCGACGACACCGCACTGGGACGCGTTCAGGACGGCGTACGCCGCACACCGGCCGATCACGCCCGAGGACGAGGCGGCGATCCCCTACCTACAGGTCGCAGGCAGCATCTCCAACCTGCACTTCCACCTCGTCGACAAGCCACGCTGGCGCGGCGCCGAGTCGCGGGACGAGGGCTGGGCGGCGGCCGAGCTCGACGGGCTGCGTGCGGCGGCCGACGTACTGCTCTGACCTTCACAGTTCTGGCTTCACAGGAAGGTCCCAGGAAACGCGAAGCAACCCTCAGGACTGGGCGCACATCCTGGGGGCATGAAGGTCGCGGCGCGTTCGTTGAGTGTGCGGGTCGCGGCGGCGATGGTGCTGCTGGTCGCGGTGATGAGTCTCGTGATCGGCGCGCTGACGACCGCCGCGATCGGCTCGTACCTGACCCGGCAACTGGACGGGAAGGTCGCCGCGACCCAAGCTCGCGCGATCGGCTCACTCAAGAACGGCGGCCCGCCGCCGGACGCCCCGCACGGGCAGGACGCGGGCACGGTAACGGTCTACACGGAATCGTCCACGGCTGTCGGCAACGTGATCACCGCCGACGGCAAGCTCACTGAACTGTCGGACCAGGCGGTCGGCGTCCTCGACGATCTGGCCGACGGTCAGAACAAGACGGTCGACCTCCCGGATCTCGGCGAGTACCGCGTGCACGCGACGAGCGTCGGACAGGTCACCGTGATCACCGGACTCCCGACCCAGGACATCCAGAACACGGTCAACAGCCTGATCGGGTGGGAGGCGCTCTTCGGTGGGATCGGCGTACTCACCGCGGGCGGCGTCGCGGTATTCGTCGTACGGCGTCAACTGCGGCCACTGCGCCGGGTCGCGCAAACCGCCCGTGAGGTGGCCGGTCTGCGGCTCGACACCGGCGAGATCGGGGTGACCGCACGAGTGCCGGATCAGCTCACGGACGAACGTACCGAGGTCGGCCAGGTCGCCGTCGCGCTGAACACGCTGCTCGGTCACATGGAGAACGCCCTCGACGCGCGGCACCGTAGCGAGCAGCAGGTCCGGCAGTTCGTCGCGGACGCCTCGCACGAGCTGCGTACGCCGCTGACCACGATCCACGGGTACGCCCAGCTGAGCCTGCGCCAGGGCGATCCCGAACTGTTCACGCACGCGATGGGCAAGGTGATGGTCGAGACCACCCGGATGGCGTCATTGGTCGAGGACCTCCTGCTCCTCGCCCGGCTGGACGCCGGCCGGCCACTCGACAGCCGCCCGGTCGACCTGTCCCGGCTCGCCCTCGACTCGGTCACCGACGCGCGAATCGTTGCCCCCAGCCACCATTGGGAGCTCGACCTGCCGTCCGAACCGATCATCGTGATCGGCGACGAGCAGCGCCTGCATCAGGTGGTCGCCAACCTGATCGCCAACGCCCGCCGTCACACCCCTCCCGGCACCACGGTCACCGTGGCCGCCACCAGCAGCGAACGCTCCGCCCTGCTCACCATCCACGACGACGGCCCCGGCATCCCCGCCGACCTGCTCCCCAACATCTTCCAGCGCTTCACCCGAGCCGACACCGCCCGCAACCGCTCCACCGGCGGCGCCGGCCTAGGCCTCTCCCTAGCCCAGTCCATAACCCAAGCCCACCAAGGCACCCTCACCCTCACCTCAACCCCCGGCAACACAAACTTCACCCTCGCCCTCCCCCGCTAACCCCCATTTGCCTGGCCCACCCACCAATTTGCCTGGCCCACCCACCAAGTTGGGGGTTCGCCACCCTGGTTGCGGGTGTGGAACCCCCCATCTGGTGGGTGGGCCAGGCAAATGCGCGTCCGGCGACCTCTCGACAGCCGAACCGACCCGCCCCGGCCGCCTCAAGCGCTGTCAGCACAGCCGGGGTTATCCCCTCGCGTGCAGGGTTCTCCCGTCCGGTATCAGTAGAGAACCCCCAACGCGGGGGGATAACCCGTCGTCTGCTCGACGAGGCTGACCGGCGGGGCCGGTCAGGTGACGGGGGCGGGCTTGGGGGTGGTGGGGCGGGTTAGGTGGCTAGGGCTTTTTGGGCTTGGGCTGCTAGGGACTTGGCGCGGTCGTCGTCCGTGAGACCGTCGGCGACCAGTACGGCGTAGCGGAGGCGGAGGGTGTCGTTGGCGGGGAAGGGGAGTTCCTCGGTGAAGAACGGGGCGGGGCAGACCGCGGCGAAGTCCTCCGAGCGGACGAACCACTCCGGTGGGTGGCGGACGTTGTCGGCGGCGTCGGCGACGATGATCGTCGACGCGGTGTCGGTCTCGTCCTGCCTAGCGGTGAACCCCATCCAAGGTGCCCGCTGCCCGCGGAGCTCGTCGCCGCCCTTGCCCTGCGGCGCAAGGATCGTGCCGTTGGTGAACGAGCGCGGCCCGCGCCAGAACAACCCGCCGTACCCAGCGTTCGGCCGTCCGGCCGTAGTCGGACTGCCGATCTGAATGAGCTCGCCGGACACGTTCGTCATCGCGGTCTCGTAGACCAGCACCCAGCCGTCGTCCGCGAGCCGCACCGTAATCGTGCGCGCCTCGTCAACAACATGCTGACCGCCCTGCGTGTGCCAGGACAACTGGTGCGCGAACCGGACCTGCTCGTCGGACACGTCCAGCGCGTCGACCCGGTCGTGGTCCTGCGAGCCGTTGTTGCCGAGCGCCTTGTACCCGTTCTCCTTGGTGTACGTCGGACCGCCCCAGAAGTTGTCGTGCCCGAAGTGCGGCAACGACCACGACATGCCCTTGTGCCACAGGTGATCCCACGGGCGATACACGCTCACCAGGTCTCCGGTGAGCGTCCGGATCGGGTGGAAGTACGGTCGCGGCGACTCGTACTGCGGGTCGTCCGCCTTGTACACATAGGTGAACAGCTCGCCGCCACCCGCCGTGACCTGGATCGACCGGCCGACAGCGTGGTTGCAGCCGAGGTTCTGCGTCATCAGCTCTCCCGTTTCACTGGTTTCGTCCATGGCGCCCCGATCTCGCTGAACAACGCCAGCTCGTCCGAGGCCCGGTCGATCCAGTTCTCGACGTCGAGAACGATCGGCCGGCGCTCCAGTCCTTCGCCTTCCCAGCGCACCAACTCTGGCGCGATCACTGCCGGGTCAGGCGCCGTCCGCACCGCCTCGACCACGCGCGTGAACCCACCCGTCGCGGCCAACGGCACGTACAGCGGGACCGTGGGATCGGCCCGATGCGCGAGCAGGTTCTCCAAGAGATCAGCTCTGCCGTACTTCGTGTCACCGATCAGATCCGACTGGTACGTCAGGACCGCACGCCCCTCCGACCCGTGCACGATCACCGTCGCCTCGAGGTGATCGATGGCGCACAACGTCACCGCGATCAGGATCGGCGTACCGCGGCTGGTCGTGATCCGCACCGCGGAGGTGTCGTCGGACTCGATCGGGTTCGCGCGGTACAGCTCGGTCTCGATCGACCGTACGTCGTCCACACCGGTCGAACCGTCCAGCAGCAGAGCCGCCGCGGCCGCGTGCGCGAGCGGATTCGTCACCGCGCCGTCGACGACATCGACGCCGTCGAGCCGCCGTTTGCCGGACCACCGCGCGCGCTGGAAGTACCGGGCCTTGCGCACCCACTTCCCCACCGCGCTGATCCCGCGGATCTCGCCGAGCTGTCCCTCGGCGACCATCGCCGCCAGCTTCAGCGTGGCCTCCGAGGCCTGCGCCTGGAAGCCCACCTGACAGGCCCGCCCGGTCTCGGCCACCACCGCGGACAGCTGCTCGAACTCGGCCATCGACGCCGTCGGCGGCTTCTCCAGCAGTACGTCGGCGCCCGCGCGCATCGCCAGCTCGGCCAGCGGGACGTGGGTCTGGATCGGCGTACAGATCACCACGACGTCGACCTCGGTGGCCGCGAGCAACTCGTCCAGACCGCTGAAGACCTGGACGCTCGCGGGGAGATCGTCCGCGCCCTGGGGATCGGTGACCGCCACCAGTTCGGCCCGGCCGGCCTCCGCCAGCCGGGCGACGTTGCGTACGTGGGAGGCACCGTGGCCGTGGATTCCCACCACGGCCACGCGAGCCCCCGTCATCGACAATCAGTTGCCGTCAGCAACACTATTTGAGCTCCCCGTTGACCTCGTCCAGGAACGCCTTGGCCGCCGCCTCCGGCGCCTGCCGCCCGAACAGTACCTCGGTCGTGTACCGCTGGATGATCTTCTCCACCTGGCCGCCACCGACCGGCGGCGCCGGCGACGGGTCGCCGAGATCCTGCTTGATGTCCTGGATGAACTTCGCGGTCGCGGCGTCTTCCGGCTTCAGCTTCGGCGTCACCCCGGCGCGGACCTCGGTGTTCGGCGGCACGCCCCGCTCGGCGAGCAGTACGCCGCCGGCGGCCGGGTTGTTGGCCAGGTAGTTCACGAACTCCGTGGCCTCCTTCTGGTGCTTCGACCGCGCCGAGATCGACCAGAACATCGAGCCCTTGTAGTACGAGCCGTTCTTCGCGGCCTGGCCGTCGGGGCTCGGGATCCGCAGCAGCTTCAGCTGCTGGCCGGTCGCCTTGCTGAAGGCCACCAGCTGGTTGCTCCAGATGAAGCTCATCGCGAGCTTGCCGGTCGCGAACGCCGACTGGTCGAGCGACGCGTTCATGTCCTGCGAGATCGCCTCGGCCGACGGGATCGCCTTCGCGTCGCGGAGCTTCAGGATGTACTTGAAGAAGTCGGTGGTCTTCTCCGGCGAGACGCCGAGCTTGCCGTCCTTCGTCCAGAGCGACTCGCCGTTCTGCCGGGCCCACAGGTTCAGGCCGGCCTCATTGGTACCGAGTGCGCCGGTGCCGGTGACCTTGCCGCCGGTCTTGGTGGTGATCTCCGCGGCCGTCTTGGCGAAGTCGTCCCAGGTCCAGGTCTTGTCGTCCGGGATCGGCACGCCGGCGGTCTTGAAGGCTGCCGGGTTCACGACCACCGCGAACGAGTTGATGCCGGCGTTCAGCCCGTACAGGCCGCCGTCGAACTCACCGGCGCCCAGCGTGTCCGGCTCGAACTTGCCGGTGTCCAGGCCGTCGGCCTTCTTCAGGTCGAGCAGCGCGCCGCGATCGGCGTACTCGCGCAGGTACTTCTCGTCCATCTGGATGATGTCCGGCGCGTCGTTCGCCGCGACCGTGGTGGCGAGCTTGTCCCAGTAGCCGGACCACTCGCCGAACTCGCCCTTGATCGTGACGTTCGGATGGTCCTTCTGGTACGCGTCGATCACCTGCTGGGTGAGCTTCGTCCTGGTGTCCGATCCCCACCAGGTGAATCGGAGCGTGACCTTGCCGCCGTCGGCAGACGACGACGCACCACCGGAGTCGCCGCCGCAGGCGCTCGCCGCCAGCAGCGTGACGGTGACCGCGGCGGCGGTCAGGGCCCGTAGGCCGCGTGGGATGTGCCTCATGAGGTGCACCTTTCAGGGGTTACTTGATGCCGGTGGTCGCGATGCCCTTGATCAGGAACCGCTGGCCGAGCAGGAAGGCGAGGAAGACCGGAACGAGGGACACGACCGACATCGCGAACATCGAGCCCCAGGACGAACTGGAGGTCGAGTCGACGAACGACCGCAGTGCGACCGGGACGGTGTACATGTGCGGGTCGGTCAGGTAGATCAGCTGGCTGAAGAAGTCGTTCCAGGTCCAGATGAACGTGAAGATCGTCGTGGTGGCGAGCGCCGGGACCATCAGCGGAAGGATGATCCTCAGGAAGATCGAGGCCTTGCCGCAGCCGTCGATCCGGGCGGCCTCGTCCAGCTCGCGCGGGATACCGCGGATGAACTGCACCATCAGGAACACGAAGAACGCGTCCGTGGCGAGCAGCTTCGGCACGATCAGCGGCAGCACCGTGTTGATCCAGCCGAGGTTCGAGAACAGGATGTACTGCGGCACGATCACGACGTGGATCGGCAGCATGATGCTCAGCAGCATGATCGCGAACCAGAACTTCTTGCCCGCGAACTCCAACCGGGCGAACGCGTACGCCGCCATCGAGCAGGACACCAGGTTGCCGAGGATCGAACCGAGCACCACGATGCCCGAGTTCAGCAGGTAGCGGGTGAACGGCTCGGTCAGCGCGTTCCAGCCGACCCGGTAGTTCTCGATGTGCAGGTCCTTCACCAGGATCCCGGGATCGCGGAAGATCTCGTTGCCCGGTCGCAGTGAGCTGACCACCATCCAGATCACCGGGTACAGCATCACCAGCGCGGAGCCGGCCAGCAGCACGTGGATCACCAGCGGCCGGATCCTTGCCCAGGTGACGCCGCCGGAGCGCCGGGCGGTGACTGTTGTGCGGAGCGTTTCAGTCGTCATAGAACACCCAGTACTTCGAGGCGAAGAAGTTCGCGGCGGTGAAGACCCCGATGATCACGAGCAGGAACCACGCCATCGCGGAGGCGTAGCCCATGTCGAAGTTCCCGAAGCCCCGGTCGTAGAGGTACAGCGTGAAGAACATCGTCGAGTCCGACGGTCCGCCGCTGCCCCCGGAGACGACGAACGCCTGGGTGAACGACTGGAACGCGTGGATGATCTGCAGCACCAGGTTGAAGAAGATGATCGGCGTCAGCAGCGGCATCGTGATGCTGAAGAACCGCCGCAGCACGCCGGCGCCGTCGACGGACGCGGCCTCGTAGTACATCGTCGGGACCTGCCGCAGACCGGCCAGGAAGATCACCATCGGCGACCCGAAGGTCCAGACGTTCAGTACGACGAGGGTGCCGAGCGCCGTACTCGGGTCGGAGATCCAGCCCTTGCCCTCGATGCCGAACACGTCCAGCACCTGGTTGAGCAGGCCGGTGGTGCCGAACACCTGCCGCCAGAGGATCGCGATCGCGACGCTCGAGCCGAGCAGCGACGGCAGGTAGAACACCGAGCGATAGAACGCCATACCGCGGACGCCGCGGTCGAGTACGACGGCCAGCAGGAGCGCGATCGCCAGCTGCAGCGGGACTGAGACGAACACGTACGTGAACGTCACCTTGAGCGAGTTGTGCAGGCGCTCGTCGGACAGCATCCGGGTGAAGTTCTCCAGGCCGATCCACTTCGGCGCCTGGATCAGGTTGTAGTCCGTGAAGGACAGGTACAGCGAGGCCACCATCGGCCCGATCGTGATCAGGAACAGCCCCAGCAACCACGGCGCCAAGAAGAGGTATCCGGCCAGGTTGTCCTTCTTCTGACCTCCCGGTTTCTTTCCCCTCAGACTGCCCAGCTCGCCCAGCGCACTCATGGTCACCTTCTTCGGAAAGCGCTTGCCTTGGCCCGTCAAAGTAGTACAAGAAACCGGTTCCCGCAAGAGTTCATCGATGTAGGAAACGACCGGATCCGGACCCGCTGCGAGGTATTGACAGGACAAAGTTCCGCCGCGACAGTTCTGAGCATTTGGCAACCGTTTACCGACGGGAGATCCCGATGCTGCGACGTACATTTCTTACCGGTTCGCTGACCACGGTTGCGCTCGGCGCGCTGCATCCAGGTGCGGCTCGTGCTGAGGTAGCAGCCGTGGACGAGGACTTCCTGACCCTGCTGACCGAGGCGAACCGGAAACAGATTCCGCTCGTCCTCGGCAACTTTCAGAACGTTTCCGACAGTGTCCGGACCGTGGCCCGCAAGGCCCGCCGGCTGGTTTCCGGCTATGTCTGGGGAAGGTCGTCGTACCACCACGACGCCACGCTCCTCGGACCGCTCGGCTGGCTGGTCGACCAGCTGGCCGCGCGGCAGCACGAGGACGGCCTGTACGACGTCGGCAACCTGCACTCGCCCCCGGACAGCGCTTTCGCGATCCAGGACGTGTGCACGCTGTACGCACTGCTCGACGCGGACGGCTCTGCGGAGACCGCGTCGATGCGCGCGACGCTGGCCTCGGTGATCAAGAAGGCCGGCCCGGCGTTGGCGAGTGGCGGCGTCCACACGCCGAACCACCGGTGGGAGGTGTCCGCGGCGCTGGCCCGGGCGCACCACTTGTTCCCGGACCGGCGGTACGCGGCGCGGATCGACGACTGGCTCGACGAGGGCATCGACGCGACCCCGGACGGGATCTACAGCGAGCGGAGTTCGACGTACGCCGCCGAGGTGACGAACCCGTGTCTCCTGACGATCGCGTGGCTGCGCGACAAGCCGGCACTGCTGGACTACGTACGGCGGAACCTCGACGTGACGCTGTACTTGCTCGAGCCGAACGGCGAGGTGGACACGACCGCGTCCCGGCGGCAGGACCAGAAGGGCGGGCGGGAGGTCTGGTGGTACCTGACGCAGTTCCGTGAGCTGGCCCTGCACACGCACGACGGCCGGTTCACCACCATTGCCAAGAGCATCGAAGCGCGGGGGACGGGCGAGCTCGGCGACTTCCTGGCGGAGGTGCTCGAGCGACCCGAGCTGTCCGCCGTCCTCCCGACCGCGGCAGCGGCTCCGACGAACTTCGTGCAGCACTACCCGTCGCAGGCCTCGGTCCGGATCCGGCGAGAGGCCAGAACCGCGACGGTGTTCGGTGGCACCGACTTCCACGACCTCCCGCTGATCTCGTCGGGTCTCTCCACGAACCCGACCTTCTTCAAGCTCCGCAACGGCGCGGCGATCCTCGACTCGGTCCGCTTGTCGCCGCAGTTCTTCAGCACCGGGCATTTCCGCAGCGACGGACTCCGCCGGCTGGGTGCGGGTTCCTTCCGCCTGTCCCAAGAGGTCAAGGTTCCGTACCACCTGCCGCTCCCCAAGCGGTACCGTCGCGCGGACGGCCAGTACGCCCTCACACCGGACGGCCGTTTCTACGCGGCGATGGATTTCGGGCACCGGCCGAAGCAGTACCGGACGTTGCGGACCGAGGTGACGGTGACCGAGGTCAGCGGCGGGTACGACCTGGCGTTCGAGTTCGCCGGCGACGAGACGGCGTACGCGATCGAGCTGTGTTTCCGTGCGGGCGGAACGCTTTCCGGCGTCGACGCATTGGATGCTGCGGGCAACTACCAGCTGGCGTCCGGCACCGGGAGCTACACGGTCGGCGCGGAGCGGATCGAGTTCGGCCCGGGGAACGGCGCCGCCCGGGTCGCGATGGACCCGGGCGAGCGCTACACCTACCTGGGCGGCAGCCTCACCCCGGACGGACTCCGCGTGTACCTGACCGGCCGCACGCCGGGCCGCCAGGTGCTACGTCTGCGCACCTCCTGACTACCCGGCCGTCCGCACGACGGTGTCGAGCGAGCCGTCGTGCGGAATCCGGAGTACGTGGACGCGGCGCCGCTGGTCGCGCAGATAGGTCCGCGACGAGGTGCTGAGCGTCGCGGTACGCCGTCCCGACCAGGTGATCGTGATCGTGGCCCGGCCGCGGCGGATCACGATGCCGTCGGCGGTCGCTGTCCGCGTCTCGCCGTACGGCACGACGGTCCCGTCCGAGAAGACCACCTCGTCGCCCGGCTGGAGCACCAGCGGGACCTGCTCGGTCGCGGCGCTCGTCGCGGTCACGCGGCGGCTGACCGAATGCGAGCCGATCACGAGTTCGGTCGACACCGAGCCGTCGGGGGTGCGGTAGCGGACCCGATCCTTCGACGGGTACTCCGCGACCAGGTTGCTCTCGGCATCGGCCTTGCCGTCACGGACCGTGCCCCAGCAGCCGGTCGCGGTCTGCTGCGCGTGGATCACCGTGCCGGCCGTCGGGTGCCACAGGAACCCGGTCCCGGCCTTGACCGCGCTGCCCTGCCGCTCGCCGAAGAACGCGCCGAGATACAGGCCGGGGCGCCGTACATAGAGGTAGTCCTGGTTGCCGTAGTCGTCGTGGCGCCGCTCGGTGAAGTTGTCCCGGCGCAGGTAAGGGATGTTGGCGATCGCGGCTCGCTTGGCGCTCCGGGTCGGCAGCGTCTCGCCGTACGGCGCGTGCGCGATGATGCGTGGCGAGGTGTCCTGCTTGGCCAGCGCCGGCACCGGAGCGGGGTCGGAGGCCCATGCCTGCCGGGTCGCTGCCTTGTCCTCGCGGGAGGTGAAGAAGGCACCGAAGTCCGGTACGGCGGGGACGAAGTGCGAGCCGAGGATGCTCCGGTCCGGGTCCGGGACGATGTCGTCGTAGAAGGCGACCGAGGTCCGGTCGGAGACGGCGTAGTACGTCAGCCAGCCGGAGCCGTCCGGTTCGCGGAGCAGGTTGTAGCCGAACCAGTCGGAGAACTTGCGCGTCATCGAGACCAGCAGCGGGTTCTTGGTCTGCAGGTAGAGCTCGGCCATCTCCGGGAGCATGACCTCGAAGTTGTAGTTGATGTCCATCCCGCGCGGATCGTAGAAGAACCCGGCCGGGCTCTGCGCCCACTTCGCGACGAACCGGATGCGGTCCTGCAGCTTGGTCCAGCGGGCCTGGTCCGGCAACAGTCGCAGGGTGAGCGCCGAGCCCGCGACACCGGCGACGGCCTGGTTCGTGTACTCGAACGGGTCGTCCCAGACGACCGAGTTGCCCGGGTCCAGGTACCAGTCGACGCCCTTGCGCAGGGCACCTTCCAGTTGGGTCCGCCTTGTCGGCAGGGCACGGGCCTGACGAAGGTTCGCCAGGGTCTTGGCGAGGTAGCCGATGCCGAAACCGCTGGACGCCTTTCCGCGCTCGCCCGGGGAGTACTCCGGCCACGAGCCGTCCGGATTCTGCAGCGACAGGTAGTGCTGCAGGGCTGCGTCGAGCCGGCCGAGCAGTGCGTTGTCGCGGTAGTACGGGTTCCAGGCTCGCTTGTTCGCATAGAACCAGCTCAGCGTGAAAACGTGTTCCTGAACGCGCGAGTTGAACGGTTGCGACGGCGTACGCCACCAGCCGCCGCCCATGAATCCGTACGGATCGGTGTCGAGGATGTCGTTCGTCATCGGCGCGAGGATCACCAGGTACCCCGCGAACCGCTGCTCCCCCGGCGCGAACAGCCGCCGATCGGGTGCTCCGGCCGGCAGGTTCGCCAACAGTGAAAGACCGGCAGCCCGAGCCGGTGCCGACATCATCGCGGGCGCAAGCCCGGCGGCGGCGCCGAGCAGGACAGTACGACGTTTGACGTGCATGACTGAACTCCTGAAGTAGTTTCAGCGGATAGTGAGAACGGCGAACTCGGGATCGGGCACACTGCGGCCGCTCCGGACGTCGGTGACCGCGGCGCCCCACTGGGTGAACTCGGGGGTCTTGTCGCGGTAGCCGCGGGTGCCGCGGAAAACGATGTCGTGGCAGTTCCGGAGGCCGACGCCGTACGGGTAGGGGCCGAGAACGGTGGCGACGCGGAAGAGGACGGAGTTGGCGAAGAGCAAGTGCTGACAGCGGTCGAGCTCGACTGCCTGCGACTGCCAGCCGTAGATGTGGTCCTCGGTCTGGAGGCCGAAGAACTGCCAGCCGGACACCTGTCGGAGAACGACCTCGCGATGCTGGTGGTGCTCGATCGAGAGCTCGTACGCCGAGGTCGGCACGGACGAGGACTCGACGAGCAGCCCGTTGTCGGCCCACCCGTTCGAGCTCCAGATGTTCGACAGCACTCCCCCGCCACCGCGAACCCAGATGCCGTACTTGTGCTTCCCCTTGTACGTGTAGCCGGGATCGCCACCAGGTACGTCGTCCGGATGCCACTTCACGAACTGGGTTCCGATATCGGCGAGGTACGACCCGCGCTCCGATCGCCAGCTGATGTTCACCGCGCCCGGAGTGTTCCGGGCCGTGTCGAGACCGAGGCCGTGGACGATGTTGCGTCCGCCGAGCGGTGTTTCGACCAGAGCCCGCGGTCGATCCGGATCACCGAAGTACGGCGTACCGTCCGGGGTGCGCAGCCACGTCTGGCGAGGGTGCAGGCCGATCAGGTTCGTGTGCTGGCGAAGACGCAGCGTCCCGGCAAGCATGTACTCGCCGATCGGTACGAAAACGTTTTCGTGCCGGTCAACAGCTGCTTGGAAGACGGGAAGGTCGTCACCGCCCGCACCGATGGTCCGACCCATCCGGGCAGCCACGTCGGCGACGCTGACCCAGGTGGACACGCTCGGCAGCGCAGGCACATCGGTCGTCAGCACGTCACGATCGGGAGTCCTCTGCGACATCGCCACACCTTCGGCACGAGCCTCGCGCGCCGACAGCGCATCGGTGATCCGCAGGCCGTAATTGAGGTCGATACCGCCGTCGCGGGCCGACGTACGACGACCGCTCTGCGCGAGCGTGAGGACGGTCGGAGTCCGGCGTACGACGCTGTTCACCAGGTTGAGCTGGTTGCTGTTGCGGATCCGCGGATCGGTAGCTCCGGGCAACTGATCGCTGTCGTTCATGACGATGCCCTCGGCAACGTCTTCGAGAACACAGCCGTGCAGGTAGAGGTGCAGGAACTGGGCAGGAACGCACTCGACCCCACGCGGTACGCCGGCCAGAACCGTGCGGACGAGCACCAGCTTGGCGTCGTTGTTCGTACGGATCGCGGTCTCCCGCTGACCGGTGAAGCGACAGTCGAGCACGGTGGTCGGCCACCCGGCCGAGGCGGCGTACGCGTTGAAGCCGACAGCCCCGCCGCGGACGCGGACCCGCTGGATCAGGTTCGCGTTGTGGTCGATCCCGGCCCAGCCGTCGCCGACGTCCAGGTCGAGGTCCTGCAGCAGGCACAGTTGCGCGCCACCGAACCGGACCGCGATCGCCCGCGGATTGCCCGGGCCGATGGCGACGTCCACATTGATCAGACCGGAGCCGAACGTGTCGTTGTTCGCGTAGCTGACGGGCCCTCCGACGGGACGACGGCGGAACGAGAAGACATCGCGCGGCACGGAACCGGCGTACCCGGGACTGTTCGGCGCGAGCACGAAGCGCGGACGCCGGCGGCCGAACCCGATGATCCGCACCGAGTCGTGGACGTCGATCGGCGCCGACAGGCTGTAGGTCCCGGGCGGCACGAAAACCACGCCGCCGCCGTCACCGAGCGGGAAGTCGCGGGCACCGCCCAGGATGTCGCCGAGCTTGTTGGCGATGCCCCGGCGGGACGCCTCGTCGACCGCCGACTGTAGTGCTTGCGTCGCGTCCGCGCCGACCTCGAAGCCCGGTGAGCCGAGCACGACCGCGGTCGGATCCGGCGGGCAGGCGTCGTACGCCGATCCGAAGCCGAGGGTCTCCGGATGGGCGGCGGCCGACTGGATTCCGGCCCGGACGAACGGGGTGGCGACGGCGGCAGCAGCCAGGCCGGTGAAGTGGCGGCGACTCAGCATGAACGCTCTCCTCGCAACGATCGGAACAGCGGCGAGTTTTCTGCGCCGGACCGACCGTGGTCAAGACCTTGGCTTTGGTAATCCGGATTAGCAGCCGAAGCGAACCCTTGACGACGATCCGGGAGCTGTTCTAATGTCCCCGGCAATCCGTATTACCGCGAAGGATCGATCGATGCCCGACAAGGCGACCACCCGACTCACCCAACGCGACATCGCGCGACTGGCGAAGGTCAGCCAGACGACGGTGTCGCTGGTGCTGAACAACCGCAGCGAGGCGACCGCGCGGATCCCGGCCGAGACCCGCGACCGGGTGCTCAAGGTGATCCGCGAGACCGGCTACCAGGCCGATCCGCTGGCCCGCCGGATGACGAAGCAGCGCAACCAGATCCTCGGCGTGTTCACCTACGAGTCGGTGTTCCCGAGTGCGAGCGGCGACTTCTACCACCCGTTCCTGGCCGGCATCGAGGACCGCGCCGAACGCCTCGGGTGGGATCTGCTGCTGTTCACCAGCGCCCCGGTGACCGACGGGCACCGGCGGATCTTCCACGAGAACAACCGGCTCCGGATCGCCGACGGCTGCCTGCTGCTCGGGCGCGAGATTCCGTCCGACGAACTGGCCCGGCTGATCGCCGAGGACTACCCGTTCGTCTCGGTCGGCCGCCGCGACGACGCCGGCGCCCCGGTGCCGTACGTCGGTGCCGACTACGGCGCCGCCACGCGGACCGTCGCGGAACGGGCCCGGGACCTCGGCCACCGGCGGATCGCCTTCGTCGGGCTCGGTATCGGCGCCGAGTCGTCGGCCGACCGGCTCCGGGGCTTCCGCGAGGCGGCCGGCCCGCGTGCACCCCATGTACCGACCGTCGATCGTTCGCCCGGCGAGGTGCTCGACGACCTGCTGGATCGGCGCATCACCGCCGCATTCGTCGAGGAGCGGGCCGACGCGATCGCGCTGTACGCCGCAGCGGCCGAGCGCGGCGTCGACGTACCGGGCGACCTGTCCGTGGTCGCGCTCGGTGACTCGACGCGGCCTGCCGCGAGCGATCTCGACTTCACGGGCTTCCACGTTCCACGGCGAGCCATGGGCGTACGCGCGGTGGAGCTGCTGGAGGCGGTCCTCAGCGGGACCTCCACCGAGCAGCAACTGCTGCTCCCCTGCGAGCTGACCGACGGAATCACACTCACTCCACCCAAAGGTGCCTGAATGCATACCGATGTACTTGTGATCGGCGGCGGACTCGGCGGCGTCGCCGCGGCTCTCGCCGCGCTGCGTGCCGGTCGCTCGGTGATCCTGACCGAGGAGTTCGACTGGCTCGGCGGGCAGTTGACCAGCCAGGCGGTCCCGCCGGACGAGCACACCTGGGTCGAACAGTTCGGCGTCACGGCGTCGTACCGGACGCTGCGCAACGGGATCCGTGACTACTACCGCCGCCACTACCCGCTGACCGCAGCGTCGCGGGCTTCAGCGAACCTCAATCCAGGTGCCGGGTATGTGTCCAAGCTCTGCCACGAACCGCGCGTCGCGCTCGCCGTCCTAGAGTCCATGCTCGCCCCCTACCGAGCCAGTCGCAGGCTTCAGGTCCTGCAGCCGTACCAGCCCGTGGCCGCGGACACCGACGGCGATCGTGTCACCGCGGTCACCGTGCAGCATCGCGACACCGAGGAACGGCTGACGCTGACCGCGCCGTACGTCCTCGATGCGACGGAGACCGGTGAACTGCTGCCGCTGACCGGGACCGAGTACGTGACCGGGTTCGAGGCGCAGGGCGAGACCGGCGAGCCGAGCGCTCCGGCCGAGGCGCAGCCGCTGAACATGCAGGCGGTGTCGTACTGCTTCGCGGTCGATCACGTGGAGGGGGACCAGGTCGGGGACAAGCCGGCGAACTACGCGTTCTGGCGGAACTACCAGCCGTCGTTCTGGGGCGATCGTCTGCTGTCCTGGACCGCACCGAATCCCCGGACGCTGGAGAGCTCGCAGCGGACGTTCACCCCCAACCCCGACGACGACCCGCTCGCAGTGGTCGCGGACCAGCGGCGGACGGGCGGCGACACGAACCTGTGGACGTTCCGCCGGATCGCGGCCCGCCGGCACTTCGTCCCGGGTACGTACGAGAGCGACGTCTGCCTGGTGAACTGGCCGATGATCGACTACTTCGAGGGCCCGGTCATCGACGTACCGGATGCCGCGAAGCATCTCGCGGCGGCGCGCGAACTCTCTCAATCCGTTCTCTACTGGTTGCAGACCGAGGCACCACGGCCTGACGGCGGCACCGGCTTCTCCGGGCTGCGGTTGCGAGGCGATCTGGTCGGCTCCGCGGACGGTCTGGCGCAGGCGCCGTACATCCGCGAATCCCGGCGGATCAAGGCGGAGTACACGATCGTCGAGCAGGACCTCTCGGTCGCCGTCCGCGGCGCGCAGGGGGCGGTCGAGTACGACGACAGCGTCGGCGTCGGCATGTACCGGATCGACCTGCACCCCTCGACCGGCGGCGACAACTACATCGACGTGGCCAGCAGCCCGTTCCGGATCCCGCTCGGCGCGCTCATCCCGCAGCGCGTGGAGAACCTGCTGCCCGCGAACAAGAACCTCGGCACCACGCACATCACCAACGGCTGCTACCGGCTGCATCCCGTCGAGTGGAACATCGGCGAGTCCGCCGGCGCGCTCGCGGCGTTCTGCCTCGACCGCGGCACCGCCCCGCGCGCAGTCCGCAACACCCCTGCTCTGCTCGCCGAGTTCCAGGACGTTCTGGTTGCTCAGGGCATCGAACTCGCCTGGCCAGACGTCACTGGCTACTGATGGAGGACTGACCGATGAAACTCCGTTCCCTGACAGCGGCCGGTGTGGCCGCTGCTCTCCTCGCCCTCGCGGGCTGCGGCGGCTCGTCCGACGGCGACTCCGGCTCCTCGGGCCCGGTGGATCTGCGGATGACGATCTGGAGCGCCAACGCCAAGCATCTGGCGTTGTTCGACCAGATCGCCGCCGATTACAAGAAGGACCATCCCGAGATCGGCAAGATCACCTTCGAGTCGATCCCGTTCGACAGCTACACGACCACCCTGACCACGCAGATCGGCGGCGGCAACGTGCCGGACCTGGCGTGGATCCTGGAGAGCACCGCCCCGGACTTCGTCGGTTCGGGCGCGCTCGAACCGATCGACAAGGACGCCGACCTGGTGCCGAGTACGACGACCAACTGGGAGAAGGACGGCAAGCTCTACGCGTACCCGTTCTCCACCTCGCCGCTGGGGGTGTTCGTGAACACCGACCTGGTGAAAGCGGCGGGGCGGCCGGCTCCGGCCCAGCAGATCGCGTCCGGGACCTGGACCTGGGAGGAGGCCGCCAAGACCGCTTCCGCCGTACAGGCCCGTGGGAAGGGCGGGGTCGTGGTCGGTGACTTCGACTACAAGGGCTGGGACACGCTGAACTCGATCTGGTCCGGGTGGGGCGCACGGCCGTGGAGCGAGGACGGCAAGACCTGCGGCTTCGACCAACCTGAGATGGTCGACGCGATGACGTTCATCCACAAGCTGATCTTCACCGACAAGGGCATGCCGGGCCCGGGCGTGACGAAGGACTTCTACGCCGGCGACTCGGCGATGATCCTGACCCAGATCAGCCGCGCGGCGCTGCTCGAGAAGTCCAAGTTCAAGTGGGACCTGGTGCCGCTGCCCAAGGGTCCGTCGGGTGAGTACTCCGTCGTCGGGCAGGCCGGGATCGGGGTCTTCAAGCGCGGCAAGCACGCCGACGCGGCCAAGCAGTTCCTGGCCTACTTCAGCAACGCGGAGAACTCGGCCAAGCTCGCCCAGTTCTTCCCACCGCCGCGGAAGTCGCAACTGAACGCCGCGACGCTGGCCAAGGCCAACCCGTTGCTCAAACCAGCCCAGCTGCAGAGTGTCGTCATCGACGGCATCCAGCGCGGCGACATCAAGACCAGCCATACCGGGTACGCCGAGCTGCAGCAGACCGTCCGTGCCGCCCTCGACCCGCTGTGGAAGCCTGACGCCGACGTGAAGACGGTGATGTCCGGCGTCTGCTCGAAGATCAACCCCCTGCTGGCGAAATGACCTTGCTCCTCGACAAGCCGGCGCCTCCCCAGGCGCCGGCGGAGCGTGCGCCGTACTGGACGATGCGGCGGCGGGACACCTTGGCCGGATGGCTGATGGTCCTGCCGCAGCTCGCCGGGATCGTTGCCTTCGTCATCGTTCCGCTCGGGCTGGTGGTCTGGTACAGCGTGCACGAGTGGAACGTGCTGGGCGGGACGTTCGAGTTCGTCGGCGGTGACAACTACGCGGCGCTGGCCGACGACCAGCGCCTCGGTCCGGTGCTCAGGGCAACAGGTTTGTTCTCGGCCGGGCTGGTGGTGCTGAACCTCAGCCTGGCACTGTTCCTCGCCGTACTGCTGAACCAGAAACTCCGCGGAACCGTCGTTTTCCGGACGCTGTTCTTCTCGCCGGTCGTGGTGACGCTGGTCGCCTGGACGATCGTGTGGGGGTTCCTGCTGCAGGACAACGGCGGTCTGAACGGGTTCCTGGACCTGCTCGGGATCGACGGGCCGAACTGGCTGCGATCCGGCGGTACGGCGATGGTGTCGGTGATCGTGGTCCAGCTGTTCAAGAACGTCGGCCTCAACATGGTGCTGTTCCTCGCCGCGTTGCAAGGCGTTCCGGCCGAGCTGTACGAGGCGGCCCGGATCGACGGCGCGTCCGCATGGGCCAGGTTCCGTCGGGTCACCGTGCCACTGATCAGTCCGACGATCCTGCTGACGATGATCCTGACCATCGTCGGCTCGCTGCAGGTGTTCGCGCAGATCGCCGTACTGACCCAAGGTGGGCCTGAGACGTCGACGACCGTGCTCGTCTACTACCTGTACCAGCAGGCGTTCCAGTTCCATCACTTCGGGTACGGCTCGGCGCTGTCGCTGCTGCTGTTCCTCATCGTCCTGGTGCTGACGGTGATCCAGTGGCAGATGCGGAAGAAGTGGGTGTTCCATGAGGCTTAAGCTGCTGATCTACGGCGTACTGCTGGTGTGTTGTGTGCCGTTCGTGTTCCCGATCTGGTGGATGGCGACGACGTCGCTGAAGCCGGTGGCCGAGATCTTCGCGTTCCCGCCGTCGTTGCTGCCGGGATCGCCGACGCTGGACGCCTATCGCCAGGTGTTCGAGCTGCAGCCGTTCGGACGGCAGTACCTGAACAGCCTCTACATCGCGCTGGTCGTCACCGTCGGGACGCTGGCGGTGTCGGCGCTCGCCGGGTACGCGTTCGCGCGGGTCAAGTTCCGCGGCGCCGGGGTGGTGTTCGTCGTCGTACTCAGCGGGCTGCTGGTGCCGAACGAGGTGACGATCATCCCGCTCTACCGGATGTTCGACGCGTTCGGGCTGGTGGACACCCATTGGCCGCTGATCCTGATCCCGATGCTCGGTGCGCCGAGCGTGCTGGCGACGTTCATCATGCGGCAGTTCTTCATCACGCTGCCGATGGAGCTCGAGGAGGCCGGCCGCGTCGACGGGCTGGGCCGCTTCGGTCTCTTCTGGCGCGTATCCCTCCCGCTGGCCCGGCCGGCGATCGGCGCGGTGTCGATCTTCACCTTCCTGCACAGCTGGAACCTCTACCTCGAGCCGATCGTGTTCCTCTCCTCGAAGCAGAAGTTCACCGTCCCCCAGGCCCTCACCCAGTACGTCGACGCCTACGGCGGCCCCATGTGGAACACCCAACTCGCCGCCGCAACCCTCTCCGCCCTCCCCGTCCTCATCATCTTCGTCCTCGCCCAACGCCAATTCGTAGAAGGCCTCGCCCAAACCGGCCTGAAGGGCTAGAGGCTGGCGAGGGGCCACCAGTTGTCGGGTTGGTGTCATCCGCAGGAGGACAGGAAGTGTCACTTGGCTCGGTAGTGCACCTGAGCGTGAACGTGTTCGTGCGTACAGCGTCTCGCAGGTGCACTACCTGTCGAGCTGCCGATCACCTGGCCCCGAGAAGCCGCGCCGCCCGGCGAAGCAACTGATGCCGGCCCGTTGGCATATGTCACCACTAGCTGCAACACAGCACCCGCACGTCGAAGGTCATCGGAGGCCGCGTTGGGCAGTCGTGGAAAATGGTGGTTGTGAGCTTTCATGCTGCTGCCTTCATCGCCACCAGCCTCGACGGGTACATCGCGCGCGCCGACGGGTCCATCGACTGGCTCACCAGCCGGGCCGAGCACGCCGGAGAGACCGGGTACGACGAGTTCCTGGCCTCGGTGGACACCGTCGTACTCGGACGCAACACGTACCAGCTGGCCTGCACGTTCGACAGCTGGCCGTACGAAGGCAAGCAGGTCGAGGTCCTGAGCACCACGCTCGACCCCGAAACCGACGACCGCATCCTCGTCCACCGCACCCTGGACGCCCTCGTCGAGACCCTCAACGACCGCGGCGCCCAACGCATCTACACCGACGGCGCCGCCACCATCCAGACCTTCCTCACCGCGGGCCTCCTCAACGAACTAACCATCACCACCGCCCCCGTCCTCCTGGGCAACGGCATCCCCCTCTTCGGCCCGGTCCCCACCGAAATCCCCCTGACCCACAACGCCACCCGCACCCTGAAAGCCGGCTTCACCCAATCCGACTACTCGGTCGTGCGCTGAAGTCGGAAGAGCCGGGGTTATCCCCTCGCGTGCAGGGTTCTCCCCTCGTACAGCAGTAGAGAACCCACAACGCGAGGGGATAACCCGTCGTCTGCTCGACGCGGGGGCGGGGTGACCGGGCGGTACGACAGCAGGCGGGCGACGGTGGGGCGTGGGGACAGGATCTGGTGACTGGGGACAGGCAATACTCACTGGTGCTCTACCTGTCGACCTTGCACGCGATCGGCCGACTCGACGGCCGCATGGGATTGAGCCGACGGTCGTGGTGGGTGGAGACAGGAAGCGGTGAGTGGAGACAGAACTTGGTGGGTCGGGACCTGCTATTTCTTATGCAAGCCCACCAGGTGAGGTGCCAGGCCCCCGCTGCCCGCGCCGTTCGTCGCTTCTGGGCGGTCAGCGGTAGTGCAACTGCTGGGCGACCTCGGTGGCCCAGTAGGTGAGGATGGTGTCGGCGCCGGCTCGGCGGATCGAGGTGAGGGTTTCGAGGATGGCCTTGTCGCGGTCGATCCAGCCGTTGGCGGCGGCGGCCTCGACCATCGCGTACTCGCCGGAGATGTTGTACGCCGCGACCGGGACGTTCACGTGGTCGCGGATCTGGCGGAGGATGTCCAGGTACGGCAGCGCGGGCTTGACCATCACGATGTCGGCGCCCTCGGCGATGTCGAGGTCGACCTCGCGGATCGCGTCGCGGGCGTTCGCGTTGTCCTGCTGGTAGGTCTTGCGGTCACCGGTCAGCGACGAGTCGACGGCCTCGCGGAACGGCCCGAAGAACGCCGACGCGTACTTCACGGCGTACGCCATGATCACCGTGTCGATGAATCCGGCCGCGTCCAGCGCCGTACGAACGACCCCGACCTGACCGTCCATCATCCCGGACGGACCGACGACGTGCGCACCGGCGGTGGCCTGCGCGACGCCCATCTCGGCATACAGCGCAAGGGTCGCGTCGTTGTCCACGCGCCCGGCGGAATCCAGTACGCCGCAGTGGCCGTGGGACGTGAACTCGTCCAGGCACAGGTCCGACATCACCAGCAACGCGTCACCGGCCTCGGACACCGCGTCCCGGATCGCGACGTTCAGAATCCCGTTCGGGTCCAACGCGCCGGACCCGACCTCGTCCTTCGACGACGGTACGCCGAACAGCATCACTCCGCCGAGCCCGAGCTGCGCCGCCTCGGCGATCGCCTTCCGCGCCGTGTCCCGGGTGTGCTGTACGACGCCCGGCATCGACTTGATCGCGATCGGCTCGCGCGCGTCTTCCCGGATGAACATCGGCAGAATCAGCTGCCGCGGCTCCAGCGAGGTCTCCGCGACCAGCCTGCGCACTGCCTCCGACGACCTCAGCCGCCGTGGCCTCACTTCCGGGAATCCAGGCATTTCAGCTCTTCCATCAGCTCTTACGGCGAGAACCCGAGCGACGCTCGGACGGACGGGTGACCGGCTCCCCGGCCTCCACCATGGTGTCACGCCGATCCGCACCGAACCGAGCAAGGGCGTCGGCCAGCTCCTCGACGGACGGCGACTCGGCCATCGCGTCGACCCGCAGGCCATGCTCCTCGGCGGTCTTCAGGGTCGCCGGGCCGATCACGCCGATCACCGTCGACGCGTGCGGCTTGCCGGCGATGCCCACCAGGTTCCGCACCGTCGAGGACGAGGTGAATACGACCGCGTCGAACTTGCCGGACTTGATCGCCTCGCGGGTCGGCGCGGGCGGCGGAGCGGCCCGGACGGTCCGGTACGCCGTGACGTCGTCGACCTCCCAGCCGAGATCGGTCAGGCCCGCGACCAGGGTCTCGGTGGCGATGTCCGCACGCGGCAGGAACACCCGGTTGATCGGGTCCAGCACCTCGTCGAACGGCGGCCAGTCCTCGACCAGCCCGGCGGCCGACTGCTCACCGGACGGGACCAGGTCCGGACGGATGCCCCAGGCCCCGATCGCCTCGGCGGTCTTGTCGCCGACCGCCGCGATCTTCAGGCCGGAGAACGCCCGCGCGTCCAGCCCGTACTCGTCGAACTTCTCCCGGACCGCCTTCACCGCGTTGACCGAGGTGAACGCGACCCATTCGTAGCGGCCTTCGACCAGACCGCGGATCGCCTTGTCCATCTGCTGCGGGTTGCGCGGCGGCTCGACCGAGATCGTCGGGACCTCTTCGGGCATCGCGCCGTACCGACGGAGCCGGTCCATCAGCGGGCCGGCCTGGTCCTTGGTCCGCGGGACCAGGATCCGCCAGCCGAACAGCGGCTTGGTCTCGAACCAGGACAGCGCCTCGCGCTGCTCGACGACGGCGCCGATCACGATCACGGCCTCGCCGGTCACCTTCGCGGCGCGCAGGTCGGTGACGATCGTCTCGAGCGTCCCGACCACGCTGGTCTGCGAGGTCGTCGTACCGCAGACCGTCGCCGCGACCGGGGTGGATGCGTCGAAACCGCCCTCGACCAGCGCCGCGACGGTCTCCTTCAGCACCTCGGTGGCGTTCAGCAGGACGAGCGTCTGCTTCGGCTGCAGGCGGCCCAGGTCGAGCTTGTTCTCGGAGAGGTCGACGACGGTGACCTCACGGTCGCCCTTCATGGTCAGCGGGATCCCGGCGTACGTCGGAACCGCGCTCACCTCGCTCACGCCCGGCACCACGTTGAACCCGATGCCTGCCTTCTTGCACGCGGCCGCCTCCTCGGCGCCGCTGGAGAAGGTGAACGGGTCGCCGGTCAGCAGCCGGACCACGTTCGCCGCGGACTTCGCCGTCTTCACCACCAGGCGTGCCCGGGCCGCGACCCGCAGCGCCCGGCTGCCCTCGGCGCCGGAGCCGTCCACGACCTCGACGCCCGGCCTGCAGTAGGTCAGGAACGCGTCGTGCTCGGGGCCCTCGACAACGACCGCGTCGGCGTTCGCGAGCACGTCACGGCCCGCCAGCGTCAGCAGCGCCGGGTCACCGGGGCCGACGCCGACGAATGTCACGTGGCCGAGCGGTTTGGTCTGCTTGACGGTACTGGTCGCGGCCTTCTGAGGTGCCGCGGTAGCGGCTGTCTTCGCGCTCACGTCTGCCTTCGCCCTCGTCGTTTTCCTGCTCGTCCTGTGGGCCGTGTTCTTGGCCGCAGTGGTCGTGCCCTGTGCCGGTGTCATATTCGCTCCAGCAACTCGTTCGCCAGCGCCTTGCCGACAGACACCGGGTCGTCCACCGGCCCGTTCGCGGAGAGCCGCCGTACGCCGTCGTCCTGGCCGAGCGCGCCCCGGAGCCAGAGCTCGGGGCCGTCCTCACCCTCGACCACCTCGGCCAGCGCGCCGACCGGAGCCGTGCACCCTGCCTCCAGAGTGGCCATCAGTTGCCGTTCCGCCGTCACCGCCGTGCGGGTCGCAGGGTCCTCCAGCGGGGCCAGCGCGGCCAGTACGTCGGTGTCGTCCGCACGGCACTCGATGCCCAGGGCACCTTGTCCCGGCGCGGGCAGCATCTGGATCGGATCCAGGGTCTCGGTCACCTCGTCGAGCCGTCCCAGCCGGGACAAGCCTGCCCTCGCGAGCACCACGGCGTCCAACTTGCCGTCGGTGACCAAGCCGATCCGGGTGTCCACGTTGCCGCGGATCCCGGTGCACTCGACACCGAGGCCGAGCGCGTCGAGCTGCGCGACGCGCCGTGCGGCGCCGGTGCCGACCAGGGCGCCGTGCGGCAGTTCTCCGAGGGTCAGGCCGTCGCGGGCGACGAGCACGTCGCGCGGGTCCTCGCGGACCGGGATGGCGCCGATCGTCACGCCGTCGAGCGGCGTGGTCGGCAGGTCCTTCAAGGAGTGCACGGCGATGTCGATCTCGTGTGCCAGCAGGGCGTCGCGCAGTGCGCTGACAAAGATGCCGGTGCCGCCGATCTGCTCGACCGGTGCGCGGTTGACGTCGCCGGTGGTCGTGATCAGGACGAGCTCGACCTCGTGACCGAGGGCGCGCAGCTGGTCGGCCACGATGGTCGACTGCGCGGTCGCCAGCTTGGAGCGGCGGGTGCCGAGCCGGATCATGCCTGCTCACTCCCCTTCGGCATCGTGACCGCGTCCACGGTCGCCTGGTCGAGAGCGAACAGTTGGCGCAGCGCGTCGGCGTACGTCGGGCCGCCCGGATCGCCGCCGAGCTCCTTCACGCGGACGGTCGGGTTGTGCAGCACCTTGTCGACGACGCGGCGGATGGTCCGCTCGACCTCGTGCCGCTCGTGCTCGTCGAGCTCGGGGAGCCGACGCTCGAGGCGGGCCAGCTCCGAGTCGACCAGCGAGCTCGCCATCGCCCGCAGCGCGACCACGGTCGGCGCCACCGAAGCGGCCCGTCGCGTCGCTTCGAACGAACCGGTCTCCTCGCCGACGATCCGGCGTACCTCGTCGATGTCGGCCTGGCTGCCGCCCGCCGTACCGATCAGGTCGGCCAGCGTGATCAGCGTGACACCGGGGATCCGGGCCGCCTCGGGAGCGACGTCGCGAGGCAGCGCGATATCGAGGACGCCGAGCGGCCTGCCGTCGGTTGCATTGCGGATCGTCTCGGCGGTCACTACGACACCGCGTGCACCGGTGCACGACACGACCAGGTCGGCGTCACGCAATGCTTCGGGCACGTCTGCCAGGCGGATCGCCGTACCGCCGATCCGGTCGGTCAGCGCGACCACACGGTCGTAGTTGCGGTTGGCAATGGTTACGGTCTTCGCGCCGCCGTTGAGCAGGGTCTGGGCGGCCAGCGAGGCCATCGAACCGGCGCCGACGACCAGGGCCCGGCGGCCCGCGAAGCCGCCGACCGCGTCCAGCCCGGCCGAGACGACCGAGCGGCCGGCCGAGTCGATCCCGGTTTCGGTGCGGGCCCGCTTGCCGACCCGCAACGCGTGCTGGAACAGGGCGTTCAGGTCGGTGCCGATGGTCTCCAGGTCCTGGCCGACGCGCAGCGTCTCCTTCACCTGGCCGAGGATCTGGCTCTCACCGACGACCATCGAGTCCAGCCCGACCGCGACCTGGAACAGGTGCGCGACGGCGCCTTCCTCGAAGTGCACGTACAGGTGCTCGGCCAGATCCAGCAGCGGTACGCCGGTGACGTCCGACAGGATCGCGGTGACCTCGTCCATCCCGGCGTGGAACCGGTCGACGGTCGCGTAGACCTCGGTCCGGTTGCAGGTGGCAAGGACCGCGGACTCCGCGACGGCCGCGGAGTTCCGCACCGCGAGGGCCAGCTTGGTCGCCGCGTCCGCGTCGAGCGCGACCCGCTCCAGTACGTCGATGGCAGCGGAACGGTGACTGATGCCGACCACGAGGTAGCTCACAGGCCTACACCCCCGCCGACACTCGGCAGATCGGGCATACCGTTCATCGCTGGTAGTTCGGGCACCTGGGGGAGCGCCGCCTCTCCGGACTTTCGTTGTTCGTGGTACGCCAGGATCTGCAGCTCGATCGAGAGGTCCACCTTGCGGATGTCGACGCCGTCGGGCACGGACAGCACCACGGGCGCGAAATTCAGGATGCTGGTCACCCCGGCCGCGACCAGCCGGTCGCAGACCTCCTGGGCCGGACCGGCAGGCGTGGTGATGACGCCGATCGAGACCCGGTCGGTCTCCACGATGTGCTCGAGCTCGGCGAAGTCGCGGACCTCCATGTCGCCGATCCGCTCGCCGACCAGCTTCGGGTCGGCGTCCAGCAGGGCGACGATCCGGAAGCCGCGGGTGCCGAAGCCCGAGTAGTTCGCCAGCGCGTGGCCCAGGTTTCCGATCCCGACGATGACCACGGCCCAGTCCTGGGTGACGCCGATCTCGCGGGCGATCTGGTAGCGCAGGTACTCCACGTCGTACCCGACACCGCGGGTGCCGTAGGAGCCCAGGTAGGACAGGTCCTTGCGGAGCTTGGCGGAGTTGACGCCGGCCGCGGTCGCCAGGTCCTCGCTCGACGCGGTCGCGATGCCACTGTCCGAGAGCGCGGTCAGGGCCCGCAGGTAGACCGGCAAGCGCGCGACAGTCGCCTCGGGGATGCCGCGTTCGGTTCTCGTCGGCGGGCCGGGGCGACGGCTGCTGGCACGCGTCACAATTCTCCTGGGAGCGGTTGGTTCACCGCGGTCTGACGGCCGGCGGCCCTCTTACTCTAGGAGCTTGTGAACGTGAGAACAAAATCGGCGGAAGTGACCCCTACCTCATCAGGGCCTTTCGCAGTCTGGCGGGGTCCACTCGCCAGAAGTCGTGTTGCTTCCCGTCCACGAACGTGACCGGGATCTGTTCGCCGTACTGCGTGAACAGCCGGTCGTCCTGCGTGATGTCCACCTCGGACCAGTCCGCGCCCACCTCGGCGCAGACCGCCCGGATGACCTCCCGGGCGTCGTCGCACAGATGACAGCCGGGCTTCCCGTACATGAGGACCCTGCTCATCGGTCCGCCTCGCGGAGCCGTCCCTTGGCGACCTTGCCGGTGACCGAGTGCGGCAGGTAGTCCGTCACCTCGATCTCGACCGGGCACTTGAACCGCGCCAGGCGGCCCTCGGCGTACTCCCGGACCGCGGTCACGTCGACCGATGCGTCCGGCAACGGCACCACGAAGGCCTTGACCGCCTCGCCGGTCTCCTCGGACGGTACGCCGATGACCGCGACCTCCCGTACGCCGGGAGCGCCGACCAGCACGTCCTCTACCTCGCTCGGGAACACATTGAACCCGGACACGATGATCAGCTCGCGCAGCCGGTCGACCAGGAACAGATCGCCCTCCGCGTCCAGGAATCCGACGTCGCCGGTCCGGTACCAGCCCTGCGCGTCAGGGCCGTCGACGGCGTCCGGCCAGTAGCCGGAGAACAGGTTGCCGCCGCGGATCAGGATCTCGCCGGGGTCGTCGCCCTCGACGTCCTCGCCCTGCTCGTCGGCGATCCGGACCTCGACGTTCGGCAGCGGGCGGCCGACCGAGCCGGGCTTCGGCTCGACCTCGCCCAGGGTCGTGGTGACGCCCGGGGACGCCTCGGTCAGGCCGTACCCCTGATGGACATGCAGCCCGGCGGCCTGCTCGAAGCGGTCCGCGAGCGCACGATCGAGCGTGGAAGCGCCGGTCAGCACGACCTTGACGGTCTTGAGCGACTCCCGCAGATCGGAGCGGGTCAACAGTGCGTGCAGCGCCGGCGGAGCGAGCGGCAGCCGTGTCACGCCGTACTGGCGGACCAGGGCGAGGGTCTCCTCGGGGTCGAAACGCTGCTCGACGACGAGCGCGGCGCCGGTCGCGACCGCCCAGCCGAGGACCGCGTTCAGACCGAACGCGTGGAACATCGGGAGCACCCCGAGCACCACGTCCTCGGGCCCCATCCGGTCCTCGCCGAGCTCGCCGAGGTTCCGCACATTCGCCGCGAGGGCCCGATGGGTGAGCATCGCGGCGCGCGGATCTCCACTGGTTCCGGACGTGTAGAGCAGCACCGCGAGCGTCTCGGGATCTTTCGACGGAAGTAACGGAGCGTCACCCTGGAGTTCGTCGGGGGCCACCGTGCGGACGCCCTCGAACCGGTCCGCGAGCCCCGGTCCGGCGATCGCCAGCCGGGCTCCGGAGTGCGCCGTGACGGTCGCCAACTCGGGCTTGGTGAGCCCGGTGTTCAGCGGCACGGCGACCAGTCCGGCCCGGAGAATGCCCAGGTAGGACGTGACGAACTCGATGCTGTTGGCAACCAGGAGCAGCACCCGGTACCCCGGCACCAGGCCGGCCGCCGCAAGCCCCTGCGCGGTCCGGTCGACGGCCTGGTCCAGCTCGCTCCAGGTCAGCCGCCGATCCCCGTCGACCAGCGCGGGACGCTCGCCATGACGTTGCGCTGTGTCACGAAGAATGTCCGCGAAATTCACGTTCACCAGGCGAGTCTGTCACGGCCGGGAGTCGCTCCGGGACCAACCGTCTTTCACAGAACGGTTGCAGCGGAGCGTAACCACCGATATACAGGTGACTTCGCGAGCGCGCTTCTGCTGAACCTCACACTGCAGAAACCCGCCCGCGGCGGGGACCTTCATGCGCAATGCACCACCCCCGACAGCAGGCTGCTCCGTACCGCGGAGGCAGTCCGCTGGCGCATTCGTGACCATCGGACCGGACGGAAGGCGGCACGCCCCAGCCTGTTGACAGCACGTATCTGAGCAGTAACGTTCAGTGCTGTCCCAGTCGCTGTGGCCATTCGCGGATGTGTCGAACGACGTGTCAGTTGAACGGGGAGAACACTTGACCACGCCGGAGCCAAGCCCGGACGGGATGAGACGTGCGGAGCTCGTCGATCGCGCCCAGGCCGGGGACGTCGGTGCCTTCGGTGAGCTGTACGACGAGTACTCGCTCACCGTCTATCGCTACATCTACGCACGGGTGTCGTCCTCGGCACTCGCCGAGGACCTGACCAGCGAGACCTTCGTCCGGGCGCTCCGTGCGCTGGACTCGTTCCGTTGGCAGGGCCGGGACTTCGGAGCCTGGCTGGTGACGATCGCCCGGAACCTGATCACCGACCACTACAAGTCGGGCCGGGTCCGGCTCGAGGTCGTCACCGACGAGATCGAGACCCACGACCGGCAGACCGAAGGCCCGGAGATCGACGTACTGGCCGCGGCCACCGCCGAGGTACTCCGGGACGCCGTCGCCGGCCTGCCCGACGAGCAGCGCGACTGCCTGACGATGCGGTTCTTCGCCGGTCTGTCGATCGCGGAAACGGCCAAGGCGCTGGAGAAATCCGAGGGCGCCGTCAAGCAACTGCAACTGAGGGCCGTACGGCACTTGGCGAAGGTTATCCCCAAGGACTTGAGATGAGGCGGATGACAACGAACGTCTTTCGTAACCCGTCAGGGAGTTACCTCGTTTGCCTGGTGAGGACCTGTCGGTGACCCCGACTGGCCATTGAGGAGAACGAGAACTCATGAGTGACCTACACAGGGCTCGAGCGCGCGCGGAGGCATTCGCGCACGCCGTCGATCACGGGCCCCGTCACTCCACGCGACTGGGCGATGACCCCGAGTTACTGGAAGCTGTGGAGCTCGTCGGACGGCTGAGGACCGCCGGCGCAGTTGCCCCGCGACCGGAGTTCAGTGCCGAGCTGCGGCACCGCCTGTTGGAACAGGCGGCGGCGCGCGCGGCGACCACTGCGACTCCGTTGACGGTGCACACCGCACCAGACGACTCGGACGACCCGCCGGGTAGCGAGGACGTTGGCGCGTCCGTGACAGATATCCGTCGTCGCCAGGGCCGGAGGATCCGGCTCGTGGCCAGCACCGCCGCGCTGGTGCTGCTCGGAGGTGGCATCGGTTCCGCCGCCGCCGCTCAGCAGGCCATGCCCGGCGACACCTTGTACGGAATGAAGCGCAGCATCGAGAACGTGGCGACCAACGTCGGAGTCGGCGACGACTCCCGCGGCCGGCGCGATCTCGAGCACGCGATGACCCGATTGTCCGAAGTCCAGGAGCTGGCCGGTAACGGCGGCTCGGTGGGCACGATCAACGCGACACTGGACGACTTCTCGGCACAATCCCGCAAGGGCGTGTCCCGACTGGTCGCGTCGTACCAGCAGGACAACGACGAGAGTTCGATCACCGCGATCACGGCGTTCATCACCAGCGCCCGCCAGGCTTTGGTCGAGCTCGCGCCGAAACTCCCGCCGGAGTCGCTGAAGTCCGGGGTCGAGGCACTCGCCACGATCGAGCAGCTGGCGCAACACACCTCGGCGGCATGCCCGAAGTGTGCGGCACCGAAGCCGTCCGGCTCGCCGAGCACCGGCACCAACAACAACCAGCCGAACCGCACCAGCCCCGGCACGGGCTCCGAGTCGAGCAACCCGGTCAAGGCGTCGTCGAGCCCCAAGGCATCGGCAACGACGGTCCCGACCCCGGTCACCTCGACTGTGCAACCGAGCACCGCGCCGACCAAGCTGCCGAACACCACCATCGTGGAGTCCACCGCTCCGCCGCCGACCAGCCTGAAGACACCACCCGTGCCGTCGTCGTCAAACTCGCCGATTGCGACGCCCACCGTGCTGCCTTCCACGCTGACCCCGACCACGCCGTCCTGGCCGTGGCCGTTCCCGACAACACCACTGATCAACCTGCCCGGAGTCCTCCAAACCCTGCTCCCACCCTGGAAGTAGACGGACCTCCGAGCCCCGCAGCCCCCGGCACAAGCACCACCGCCGGGGGCTGCGTCATCTCCCCACCACACCACCCCCGCCCCGAATCCCCCCTCGCACACGACCCGCTCAGCACAACCTCCCGCTCCGCATCACCCCTCCCCGCCCCGCACCACCTCCCGCCCCGCACCACCTCCCGCCCCGCACCACCTGCCGCCTCGCACCACCTCCGGCCCCGCGGACATCACCTCCGGCGGATCACCCACCTCCCGCGGACACGGGTACCACGGTGACGCGTGCCGAGCCAGCAGCCGGCACGCCACCTCACCCGCGCACCACCTCTCGCCCCGCGGACACAGCCCCGCGCACGCCACCGCCCCGCGTCCCACAAGTCACGAGTAGACCCCTTCCCGCCCCCACCGTTTCCCCTCCGCCGACCGCGCCGGCGTACTGCATTTCAGGGGATATCCGCTCGTGTGCTGGGTTCTCTGTTGGTACTCGAGGGGAGAACCCACAACGGGAGGGGATATCCGGCTCTTCTGACTGATCCGTGGGCCCGGCCGGTCGCGGGTCAGGGCTTCCGGCCGAACCGAACGTCCCGCCGCGGCCCCCGCTGTCTGCCAGCTATTGGTCGCGGTCCCGTCTGCATTGGTGGAGGGTTTCCCGTACATCGGTGGAGTGTTTCTGGCCCTATCGCAGCAAAACCCTCCACCAACAACCGCCCCATCGCCGTCACCACGTCAGCTGGGAAGCGGGGGGTGGGTTGGGGAGGTTGTCGTCCCGGATCGGGCAGGAAATCCTCCCCAGATCCGCCTACCAGCTCATGCCACGCACGGCACCCGCGGGCACCGGCCGGGAGCAAACCACCCACGGATGCGGCAGGAGAGCCGGATATCCCGTCTTCTGCTCCACGGGTGGGTGGGTGCTTGAGGCCCGGCACCAGTGAGAGGCGGGGCGGTGGTCTGCGCGGGCGGTGGTGTCCGCGGGAGGTGGTGTCCGCGGGAGGTGGTGTCCGCGGGAGGTGGTGTCCGCGGTGCGGGAGGTGGTTGATCAGCCGTGCGGGGCGGCAGGCAGTGTCCGCGGGGCGGGAGGTGATGTTCGCGGCGCCGGAGGTGGTGCGGGGCGTGAGGTGGTGTGTGCGGGAGGTGGGTGGGCGGCCGGGCGCGGGTGGGCGGTGGGTGGGTTAGAAGAAGACGCTGCGGCGTTGCATGAGGAGGGTGTAGAGGGTTTGCTGGATGGTTTCGCGGACCTGGTCGGTGACGTTGAAGACCAGCATCGGGTCGTCGGGGGCGCCGTCGGCGAAGTCGTCGGTGCGGATCGGTTCGCCGAACTCGATCAGCCACTTGGACGGCAGCGGGATCAGGCCGAGCGGCCCGAGCAGCGGGAAGAACGGCGTGATCGGGATGTACGGGACGCCCAGCAACCGCGCCAGCGAGGCGATGTTGCCGACCAGCGGATAGATCTCCTCGGCGCCCACGATCGAGCACGGCACGATCGGTACGCCGGTCCGCATCGCCGCGCTGACGAATCCGCCGCGCCCGAAGCGCTGCAGTTTGTACCGCTCGGCGAACGGCTTCCCGAGGCCCTTGAAACCCTCCGGCCAGACACCGACCAGGTTCCCCTGCCGGAGCAGGCGCTCGGCGTCGTCGTTGTTCGCGAGCGTCGCACCGCCCTTGCGGGACAGTTCGCCGACGAACGGCGTCTGGAACACCAGGTCCGCGGCGAGCGTGCGCAGCGGCCGGCCGGTGTGATCCGCGACGACCACCTGGGTGACGAGCCCGTCGAGCGGCATCGTGCCGGAGTGGTTCGCGACGATCAGGGCACTGCCGTCGGTCGGGATGTTCTCGATCCCGCGGACCTCGACCCGGAACCATTTCTCCACCATCGGACGCAGCATCGGCAGCAGCACCTGGTCGGTCAGGTCGGAGTCGTACCCGAATTCGTCGAGCTCGTACTCTCCGGTCAACCGCCGGCGCAGGAACGCCAGCCACTCGGCGACCCGCCGCTCCCCGTCCTCCCCGAACAGCCCACGCACCGCCTGCTCGAGCCCCGCGAAGTCGAAACCAGCAGGCGCCTCAGGGCCGTCGACATCCGGTACGACGCCGACCGGCTCGACCGGCGTCTCGCCGGCTCGCTCCTCGCTCCGGTCCTTCTTCTTCGCGCGGACACCGGGTCCCGCGAGCGCACGAGCCGCGGCCGAGGGCGTCGTACGGCGTCCGCTCCCGCGGCCCGGTCGGCCGCCGGAGCCGATCGGGATCACGTCCGCGTCAGCCACGCAGCGCCCCCAGGCCAGCGGTGAGCAAGCTGGACACGCGGCTCATCGCGCCGGTCCCGAGCGATCGCCGGAAGTCGTCGAACGCCTCCGCGGTCGAGTACTTCGGCTCGAAGCCGAACTCGGTCCGCATCCGCGTCGTGTCCACACCCCGCCCGTACGTCAGGAACGTGATCTGGTCCGGCGAGAAATCAGCCAGCCGGGCTCGCCGTACGGCGGCCGCCGTGCTGGACGCGGTGAACGAAGGCAGCCGCAGCGTCGGCCGGCCGAGGCGGCGGATCGCCTGGGACAGCGAGAGCACGCCGTCACCGGCCAGGTTGAAGGTCCCGGGAAGATCATTGACGGTCGCGTGGTGGATCGCCTCGACGCCGTCGTCCTCGTGCAGGAACTGCAGGCGGGCGTCGTACCCGAACACTGTCGGTACGACGGGCATCGCGAAGTAGCGCGTGATCGGCGAATCGGTCTTGGGGCCGATCCAGTTCGCCATCCGGAGTGTGCTGACGCAGACGTCGGGGCGACGCCGGGCGAAACCCCGCACGTAGCCCTCGACCTCGACGGCGTCCTTGCTCAGCCCGTGGTGATGGATCGCCCGCGGCGCCATCTCCTCGGTGAACATCGCCGGGTCCCGCGCGCCCGCGCCGTACACCGTGGTGGACGACTTCACCACCAGCTTGGCCACGCCAGGCGCCTTCTGGCAGGCGGCCAGCAGCTGCATGGTGCCGATGACGTTGATCTCCTTCATCGACGACCGGCCACCGGCGCTGCCGGGCGTGGCCACCACGCCGGTGTGCACGACCGTGTCCACGTCCTCAGCGGCGATCACCTTGGCGATCACCGGATTGCGGATGTCGGCCCGGACGAACCGGACCCGGCCGAGCTCCGCGCGCGGCGGAACCACGTCGACACCGAGAACAGTGCCGATCGACGGGTCGTCAGCCAGTCTCCGGGCACAGCGAGCACCGGCGTCCCTCGAGACGCCGGTCACCATCACTACCTGTGCCACGAGCAACCCCCAGCCGGACCGGGCGCGGCAGAACGGACTACTTGCCGAGCTTGCGGCGCTGCACCCGCGTCTTCTTCAGCAGCTTGCGGTGCTTCTTCTTCGCCATACGCTTGCGGCGCTTCTTGATTACGGAACCCACGTCTGACCATCCAAACTCAAAGAGAACGTCGGCAAAGCTTACCCGTAGGTCACTGTCCCGACCTAAAGGAGGCTGCACCAGTAGACTGGGACCCTACCTGGGGAGGCTGGATGCGGGCTCGGTACGACGGTCTGGCGGAGTGGTACGACGGTCGGTACGTGATCGGTGCGGACGATCATCAACCGGGTTTGCTGGAGCTGCTGGGACCCGGCTCCGGGCCCTGCCTGGACGTCGGCTGCGGCACCGGGCGGAACTTCGAGACCATCCGGGCCAGCGGACGCAGCGTCGTCGGGCTGGACTACTCGCGGGACCAGTTGCGGCTCGCCCGGACGCGGACCGACAGTCCGCTGATGCGCGGTGACGCCGCGGCGCTGCCGTTCCCGGACGAGTCGTTCGACACCGCGATCACGCTGTGGATCTCCACCGATGTCGACGACTTCGGCGCGGTCCTGCTCGAGGCAGCCCGGGTACTGCGTCCCGGCGGGGTGCTCGTCGCGTACGGCGTACACCCCTGCTTCAACGGGCCGCATGTCCTGTACGCCGACGACGGCACGCGGGTCGTGCATCCGACGTACCGCCGATCCGGTTGGCACGAGGCCTCGCCCTTGTGGAGCGACGAGGGAATCCGTCACCGGATCGGCATGCGGCACGTTCCACTGCCCGAGTACCTGAACGCGATCCTCGCAACCGGCCTACTCATCGACCGCTTCGAGGAACCCACCGGCCCGGACATCCCGCACTCACTGGCAGTCCGGGCACACAAAGCTGCCTGACGTCAGGCGAGGTGCTGTCGTGCAGTCAGGATTTCAGGCGGCCTTGCGGACGGCGACCGGGACGGCTGGCTTGGTGAGGACGGCCAGGTGCGGGGTGGTGGTCTTCGTGGTGGTGCTCGCGTAGGCGGCGGGGGTGAAGGCGACGGCAGCGAGCCCCAGGGTCGCGATGGTGCCTACGGCAACGGTCTTGACGATTCGGATCGGCATCGGGAGCCTCCTTCAGGTTGGTGATTCCATCCTGATCGCGCGGTCTGCGACGGTCCTGACAGATTCCTGGGAGTCGGCTGGGAGTGCCAGGTACCTTGGAGAAATGGCCTACCTGGTGTTTCTTGCCGGACTCGCGGTGGTGCTCGCGGGGCTGACCTGGTTCGCCTCGTGGGCCAGGCGTCGCGGGCGCGGGTCCGGGGTGGCCGGCGCACTCGCGGCGTACGAAGAGGCGTACCGGACGACGGCGCACCAGTCGCACTACGAGGTGCGACAGCAGGCCGATCGGAAGTCCGAGAACGGGTCTCCGGACGACCTCTAGCGCAGGTAGTCGGCGATCGGGCCGAGAGTGAGCAGGCCGCTTCCTGCTGCGTGTTCGTCCGCCGCCGGGGCTAGTGCGGCTTGTGCCTTTGCCAGCAGCTCGGGGTCCTGGGTGCTGTAGGCGGTCAGCGCCCAGTACGCCTCGAACAGCAGGCCAGGCGGCGGATCCGGCGATCCGTGCACCCACGGGGCGTGCGGGCCGTAGTCAGCCGTCGGGATCGGTTCGCCATGACGTACGGCGTGCGCGGCCAACGCCAGCGGGAGGAGACCGGCACTCAGGCCGGGCATGCCCGCATCGTCGAGCAGGGCGGCTGCGGCGCGATACGACTCGGGGGTGTCCTTGCGGAGGGCGGCGTACCAGCAGGTGAAGACGGCGACGAGCGGGAGCTCGTGCCGGGTGGCCAAGGCGTCGGCGGCTGCGGCGTGTTCGTCGGATGCGGTGTGGTCAGCTCTTGCGCAGGCGGATTGCAGCCGGATCAGGTGGCCGAGAACCTCGTAGGTAAAGAGGTTGTGGCGTTGCGAGAGGGTGATGAGTTCGGCGCCGATCGCGTCTCGTTCTAGCGCGAGGCCGGCGCGGTGGCAGGTCTGCATGAAGACGCCGTTCAGCGTGAACGCCAGCAATGCAGGGTCGTCGAGGCCACGTGCGAGTTGCTCGGCCTCGAGCGCTGCCTCGCGTGCTCGCGGCGAACGGGAGCCTCTGGACTCGAGCGCGATCGTGGCGAGCAGTCGTGCGCGGATGCTCGCGTGATCCTGGGTCGGCAGTGCGCGTTCGGCGGCGGCCACGATGGCGGCTGCTTGAACTTCGTCGTCGGAACGGGTCCAGATCGCCGGTACGTCGTACGCGCCGATCACGCGGGCGGTGAGGTCGGGGTCGCCGAGCTCCTCAGCGGCAACGATCGCGGCGAGCCGGTGTCGACGAGCGGCTTCCAGCCCGCCGCCTCCGGTGACTGCAAGGTTGCGGAGCAGCCCGACGGTCGATTCGATCCGTGCACGCGTCCCACCGACAGCGCGGTCATACGCCGCAGCCGTCTCGGCCCACACGCTCCCGGCCGGCGAGAGATGCGCGGCCTGGTTGAGGATGTCGGTCTCTAGACGGCTGAGCGCGGGACCGGGGTCGACGCCGAGCTGACCCACCAGGGTTTCCCGGGCGCGGCGCAGTACGGCGAGAGCGTCGCCCTGCCGCTCGCTCCGGTACAACGCCAACGCCAGCAACCGCCACGCATCCTCGCGCCACGGATGCTCGGTGACGTGGGCGTCGAGGTCCGGCACAGCCTCCGCGGCGAGGCCCAACTGCAGGCGCGTTTCCGCGATCTGCTCCACCGCGTGCAGTCGCAACTCGGTCAGTCGCGCACGCTCGGCCAGAGCCCACGGTTCGTCCACGAACTCGGCGTACGCCGGCCCGCGCCACAACGCCAACCCAGCCAACAGCTCCGCCAACCGCTCCTCCGGCGACACCACGGAACCGGTCGCCCCGCTCGCACCCGCCGCTTGCACCGTCTTCTCGAAGTGCCAAGCGTCGACGTTCGTTGTCTTCAAGGCGTAGCCGGGGCCTGCCGTCACCAGCAACCGGGCTGGTTCGCGCGGGGCGCGTTCGGGCTCGATCGCTCGACGTAGCGCGGCCACGAACGTCCGCACGGCACTCAGCGCACCCGCCGGCGGATCGATCCACAGGTCGTCCACCAGCACCTGCGCGGGCACGACCCTCCCCCGCGCCACGATCAGCCGCGCCAACACTGCCCGATGCCGAGGCCCCCGCACATCAACCGGTGCGCCCTTCGAGTCGGACGGCTCCTCCGCCCAGGCGACAACCGGTCCCAGCACGCCGAACTTCACTTGGCCACGGTAGCGCTCATCAAACGCTCATTCGGAGCGGCGAGGCTGGGCGGCATGAAGATTGACGGGTTTGAGTACCGGCGGGTGCCGGGTGCGGATGGTGTGGTGCTGAATGTTGCCGTTGGCGGCTCGGGCACTCCGGTGGTGTTGTTGCACGGGTTTCCGCAGACGAATCTGATGTGGCGGCGGGTCGCGGCCGAGTTGGCGGTGGATCACACCGTGATCTGTCCGGATCTTCGGGGGTACGGCGATAGCGACAAGCCGGTCGAGGGGTATTCGAAGCGGAGCATGGCTGCGGATGTTGTTGCGGTGGCGGGCGCGTTGGGGCATTCGCAGTTCGCGTTGGTCGGGCACGATCGGGGTGCGTTGGTCGCGTTCCGTGCTGGGCTTGATCACCCGGATGTGGTGACGCACTTGATGTGTCTGGACGTGCTGCCGACGCTCGACATGTGGGACGTGATGCAGGGGACGACCGCAGCGGTCGGGTTCCACCTGTATCTGATGGCACAGCCGGTCGGGTTGCCGGAGCGGATGATCGCGGCCAGTTCGGATGAGTTCTTCGGGTACTTTCTCGATCTGTGGGCGAGTGATCTCGCGGCGATCCCGGCCGATGTCCGCGCGGCGTACCTGGAGGCGTGCCGGGGCGCGGTGCCGTCGATCGTCGCGGACTACCGTGCCTCGGCGACCGTCGACGTCGCACACGACCGGGAGGACCTTGCCCAGGGCAACAAGTTGAGGATGCCGGTGACGGTGATTCAGCAGGACTGGGGTGCTGCGCTCGGGTTCGACGCCGCGGCTCTCTGGAAGAGCTGGGCGCCTGATCTCCATCATCAAACCACCACCTCCGGACACTTCATGGCGGAGCAGAACCCCACCGAGGTCAGCACAGCAATCCGCGAGCTACTCAGGCGCTAGCGGCTCCGGTGAGGTAGGCGGCTGATTCGGCGAGGTCGGTGAGGGCCGGTGGTAGCAACGGACTCAGGAGTCGGCCGTCTCGTTTGACCGGTGTGCCTCCGACGAGGACTGTGTCTACGTTTCCCGGATGCGCGGCAGTCACCACAGTCGCGACCGGGTCGTGGTGGCCGCCGGCCAGGTTGACGTCTGTGCTGCGGAGCAGGACGACGTCGGCCTTGTTGCCGACGGTGAGCGATCCCACGTCGGTCAACCCAAGCGCTCGGGCTCCGCCGTACGTCGCCAACTGCAGCACCTCAGCGGCCGTGAACGCCTCGTAGCCAAGGGAAAGCACCTCGTGCATCGCGCGGAACATGTCGCCGCCGGCCGTGGTCACCACATCGATCCCGAGGCTGAACGGAATCCCGGCCTCGCGCAGCCGCCCGGACAGCTGCGGCCCCATCTGCATCCGCGCCTCGACCGTCGGCGTGACCGACACAGCCGCGCCGGTCTCGGCGATCACCTTCAGCTCGGAGTCGGGCAGGTTGTTGCCGTGCACGTACAACGTGTTCGGCCGCGCCAGCCCGGCATCCCGCAACCGCGTGATCGGGTCGGGGGTCTGCGGCGTGCTGCTGACATGGACGACCACCGGCACCCCGAGCGAGTCGGCCAGCTCCCAGTCAGCGCGGACCGTCTCGAACGGCGCGTACGCCGGGCCGATCGCCGCCACGGCCAACTCGAGCCGCTCGGATCGGCGCGTCATGATCCGGCGCATCTCACCGGCGTCGACAGCGGAACCGCCCAGCGGCGAGGGACCATACCCGAAGACGGCCCGGATCCCGCTGAGCTCCAACGCATCCAGCGCCGCGTCGGCCTGCTCCGGGGAGCGTTGCACGTGGGAGTAGTCCTGCACCGTGGTGATGCCCGCGTCCAAGCACTCCAGCGCGCCGACAAGGTTGCCCGCTGCAACATCTTTCGCACGGAACCTGGACCCGTAGCCGTCCAGCACGCGCTCGAAGTACACCCCGAGCCCCGCGTCGAGGGTGATCCCGCGCAACGCGGTCTGCCACAGGTGCCGATGCGTGTCGACGAACCCGGGCAGCACGATCCGCTCCCGCGCGTCGATCACCTCGGCGTCGGCGGTCAGGCCGGCCCCGACCGCGGCGATCCGCCCGTCCTCGATCAGTACGTCGGTGTCGCGCCGTACGACGACCTCCGGGAAGGTGTCGATCACCGTCCCACCCTTGAGCAACAACCTCACGTCGATCTCCCTCAGTAGAAAGCTTTGAAGAAAGCTATCATCAAAGGCAGATAGGCTGTCAACCGTGACCGACGACCCTGTGGACCGGCTGATCTCGTCCTGGGAGCACGAGCTGCCCGAGGTGCTGTATCCGACCAGCGAGCTGACGAAGCGGCTCATGATGCTGGCCGGCGAGCTGAACGCGTCGACGCGGCGGGTGCTGCGCGACCTGGAGCTGACCATGGCCGAGTTCGACGTGCTCGTCTCATTGCGCCGATCCGGTACGCCGTACCGCCAGAAGCCCTCGGACCTGGTCCGGAGTCTGCTGCTGTCGTCGGGCGGCACCAGCAACGTGACGAATCAGCTGGTCCGCCGCGGCCTGGCCGTTCGCGAGTCCGATCCGGACGACGGGCGCGGGACGCAGATCCGCCTGACCCCGGAGGGCATCAGCCTGGCGGAGCAGGCCGTGAAGGCGAGTTCGGCCGCCCACCATGAGCTCTGGGCAGGGCTGCCGGACGAGGTCATCACAGAGGCAGCGAAGGCGCTGCGGCCGCTGAACGGGCCCAGGACATGACGAAGGGGCCGGTCCTGAACAGGATCCGGCCCCTCCGGCTTCTCGTGGTTATCCGGCCTGGAAGAAGGCGCCCTTGAGGTAGTCGTGCACGGCGTCCTCAGACACCCGGAACGAACGACCCACCCGCACCGCGGGCAGCTCACCGGAGTGCACCAACCGGTACACCGTCATCTTGGACACGCGCATGGCCGTGGCGACTTCCGCCACGGTCAGAAACTTCACCTCGGCGAGCGGCGACTCACCGCCGGACTTCTTTGATGCCATTGCGCACCGCACTTCCAGCACGGATCGTGCGCCGGCTTCCCCTCCGGCACCTCCGTCCGTGCATGGCACGAGCGTAGTGGCTGTTGGTACGAATGGGAAAGAGGGGGACTCCTGTGACTCAGTAGGTCGGATCAAGACCTAACAAAGGGAAGCTGGTGTCGCGGGTGGCCTTGATGGCTCGGTCGAGCCAGGTGTCGGGGTTGTAGCCGCTCGACCAGTCGACGTACGACGCGTCGCGGCCGTCGGTCATGCGCACCGGCGCGACGCGGCCGAACCGCCGCTCGACGTCCTCGCGCCAGGCGTCCGGCACCAGCGTCGCGGGGTCGATCGGGTGGCCGGCGACGATCGCCAGCAGGTGCGTCCAGGCCCGCGGTACGACGTCGATGATCGCGTACCCGCCGCCGCCCGTGGCGACCCATTTCCCGTCGGCCACCTCGTGCGCGAGGTCGTGCAGGGCCAGGTACGCCGCACGCTGCCCGTCGATCGTCTTCGTCAGGTGTGCCAGCGGATCCTCGACGTGCGAGTCGCACCCGTGCTGCGTGACCAGGACGCTCGGACGGAACGCCTTCACGACGTCAGGGACGACCGCGTGGAACGCTCGCAACCAGCCCGCGTCCCCGGTCCCGGGCGGCAGCGCAACGTTGACCGACATACCCTCGGCGTCCGGTCCGCCCGTCTCGCCGGCGCTGCCGGTGCCCGGGAACAGCGTGGTCGGCGACTCGTGCAGGCTGACGGTCAGGACGCGGGGGTCGTTGTAGAAGACGGTCTGTACGCCGTCCCCGTGGTGAACGTCCACGTCGACGTACGCGACCCGCTCGGCGCCGTGATCGAGAAGCCACTGGATCGCGATCGCCGGGTCGTTGTAGACGCAGAAACCGCTGGCCTGGTTGGGCATCGCGTGGTGCAGACCGCCGGCGACGTTCGCGGCGTGCAGGACGTCGCCCTCCCAGACCGCGCGGGCCGCCTCGACCGAGGCGCCGGCGATCCGCGCGGAGACCTCGTGCATGTGCGGGAAGCAGTACGTGTCCGACGTACCGAGTCCGTGCACGGGATCGGCATCGTCGGGATGCTCGCCCGCACGCTTCACCGCGGCCACGTACTCGGCGGTGTGCACGGTCTCGAGCAGCGCGTCGTCGGCGGTCGGCGCGGGCACGACCTTGAGTTGGTCGAGGACGCCGAACTCCCGGGCGAGCTTGATCGTCAGCTCCACCCGGATCGGACTCATCGGGTGCCCACGACCGAAGTCGTACGCCGTCAACCCGTCGTCGAACACCAGCAGCGCCTCACCACTCATGCCCTTGACCTTAACCTTCAGATCTTCGGAAGGGGTTTCCCGAAGTGCACGCTCAGTCGGTAAGCGCCTCGCCGGGCGTGGAAGACGGTCATGCCGACGACTCCCAGGGAGCCGGCGACCAACGCTGCGCGGGGATGGTCGCCGACCTGCGCCAGGGCGAGCAGTGCGCCGGCGATCGCGAACGCGGCCAGGCCGCCGACCGCGTTGTTGGTGGCCGAGTTGCCGGTCAGGTTCGGGTACTCGCGGGCAGTGATGCCGGTGACGAAGTGCGGGATGCCATTGGTGCCCATCAGGCCGGCCAGGAAGGCCAGCACGATCGCCTGGATCATCGATGCTCCTCATTCGGTCTACAGATGTTGACTGAAAAGGTAGACCAGCCAACGGCATTGGGTCAACATGCGTAGACTGAGGGCCGTGACGACCAGGGTGGAACAGCGGCGGCGGACGGAGACCCGGATCCTGACCGCGGCCCGGGAACTGTTCGGCGAGCAGGGCTTCGACCGGACAACGATCCGGGCGATCGCGACCCGGGCCGGGAGCGATCCCGGGCTCGTGATGCGGTACTTCGGGTCGAAGGAGAAGCTGTTCGCGCAGGCGGCCGCGATCCCCGCGGACGGGCCGATCGAGGGCTCACCGGATCAGATCGCCGAGCAACTCACCGCGGCGCTGACCGAGAAACTTGCCGACGAGCCGGCCGCGGCACTCGCCGCACTGCGCGCGATGTTCACCCATCCGGAGGCAGCCGAAGAGGTCCGGGCCGCGATCACAGCGCAGCAGCGGCAGGTTGCGGCGCAGTTGTCCGGGGACGACGCGTTGGTGCGGTCCGGCGTGATCGGCGCGCTGACTCTCGGGCTGGTGATCTCGCGGCACCTGGTCAGGCTGGACGGCCTGGACGCGCCGCCCGAGGAGCTGATGGCAATCGCCGGGCCGTTGATCGAGAACCTGACGACAGGCCGGGCATAAACCAAACGGGCGGCGCGACACCCCTCCCTGGTCGCGCCGGCCCGTCGGTGGTCCAACAGTCGATTCATCGGCGGCGGACTGCAAAGCGTTACAGAATTTGCAGTGTCTGCCAGAAAAGCCGCAATTTCTGGCCCGATCGTGCCGCCGGCCGACTGCGGACAGTGAGATCCGGACTTGCGAGTACGAGCGCTGGCGTCCAGGCTTCTCCGGTGAGGCAAATGAAACCGAACCGGCGGCAGATCTTTACGGTAGGAGCCGCGGCCGCGGCTGCCGCCACGGTCGCCGCCTCGACAGAAACCGCAACCGCCACCACAACCTCGGGTGATTCCACGGAGTTCGCGGTGACGACGTCGTCGTCCACCGGTCCGTACGGCTCCGGCGTACTCGGCTCCTGGGCCGGCGCCCAACGCGCGATCTCCACGCCGGCGCAGATCCAGCACACCAGGGCCGCCAACGGCGTCTTCATGTTCGGCGACAGCATCTCCGTCCAGGACGGCAAGTCGCTGGCGATCAGGCTCCAGGGCCGCGACGGCAGTCCCCTCGCCGTGCACAACTGGTCCAGCCGGCCCACGTCCGGCGCGGTCGACGCGCTGCAGCAGTGGGCGTCGACGTACGGCCTGCCGCGGCGGATCCTGATGGCGAGCGGGTCCAACGACATCTTCGACCCGCCGAAGTTCGCGGCCCAGGTGGCCCGGGCGATCAGCATCGTCGGCCAGAACCGGACGCTGTACTGGGTCAACATCCAGGTCGTCCGCAAGAGCGTGACCTCGACCGTTCAGCTCGCGGATCAGCGCAACAGCTCGTGGCTCAACATGCAACTGTACGACCAGCAGGAGAAGTACCCGAACCTGAAGATCATCCGCTGGGCCGAATGGCTCTGGGTCAAGCCGTACCGGCTGCTCAACTACCTGCGCGACGGCGTGCACCCGACGGTGCCGCTGGGCCAGGACGCCCGCAACGAGCTGATCGTCCAGTCGCTGGTATCCTGACCACGTGAACACGAACTTGCAGCTGTGGTGGGCCGTCTAGGGCGGTCCACCCGGCGTGTTCGCACGCAACCACGAGGCCGTCTCGCCGAGGCGGCCTTTTTCATGTCCTCGGTGGGGCCTCCAACCACCGAAAGGGCACGATCATGACCTCGCTTTCCGGCATCACCCCGTCCGGCCGTCTGACGCTGGGCAACCACCTCGGCGCACTGCGCCGGTTCACCGACCCGGACGGGTTCTACTTCGTCGCGAACCTGCACGCGATGACGACCAGGCACGATCCCCGAAGACTCGCCACTCTGACCCGCGAGTTCGCGACGCTGATGCTCGCGGCCGGTGTCCCCGAAGGCTCAGTCTTCATCCAGTCCGACGTACCCACGCACGCCCAGCTCGCGTACCTGCTGGAGTGCACGTCGTACGTCGGTGAGCTGTCCCGGATGATCCAGTACAAGGAGAAGGGCAACGGCCGCCCGATGACACGGGCCTCGCTGTTCACGTACCCGTGCCTGATGGCCGCGGACATCCTGCTGTACGGCGCGGAACGGGTCCCGGTCGGCGGCGACCAGGACCAGCACGTCGAGCTGGCCCGGGACATCGCGATCCGGTTCAACCGCGAGTACGGCGAGACGTTCGTCGTACCGCAGCTCAACAAGGCGGCGCTGGCGACACGGGTGAAGGACCTGGCGAACCCGACGGCGAAGATGAGCAAGTCGGACGCCGACGACGCGGTCGGGACGATCCGGCTGCTCGACCCGCCGGACGTGATCCGCCGGCAGATCATGCGCGCCGTGACGGACTCGGACACCGAGGTCCGCCACGACGAGGCGGCCAAGCCGGGCATCACCAACCTGCTGGAGATCCTCGCGGCGTGCACCGACGGCGATCCGGTCGAGCTCGCGAAGGCCTACGCGTCGTACGGCGCGCTGAAGCAGGACGTCGCGGACGCGGTCCTGGCCGTCATCGAGCCGCTGCAGAAGGAGTACGCGCGCCTCACGACCGACCCGGGAGCGATCGACAACCTGCTCGCGCAAGGACGCGACCGAGCCCTCGAGGCGAGCACTCCCCGACTCCAGGCGGCGACCCGGGCGATGGGTTTGGCAGGATCTACTCCATGAAGATCCGCGCCGCCACGTTCAACATCCGCAATTCCTCCGCACCCGACGGCGACAACGCCTGGCCGGTCCGGCGGAAGGCGGCGGTGGCGGCGATCGAACAGCTGGACGCGGACGTGGTCGGGCTGCAGGAAGTGCTGCCCGACCAGCTCGAGTACCTGCGCTGGCGGTTCCCGAAGTACGAGATCGTCGGCGCCGGCCGGGACGACGGCATGAACGCGGGTGAGCATGCGGCCGTCCTGGTCCGGCCCGGCGACTGGCGGGTCGAGCGCCAGGAGACGCGCTGGCTGTCCGACGACCCGGGGACGCCGGGATCGATCGGGTGGGACGCCGACCTGACCCGGGTCGCGACCCTGGTCTGGCTGCGGCACCGCAACGGTACGACGGTCGGCGTCGTCAACACGCACTACGACCACGCGGGCGAGGTCGCGCAACTGCAGTCGTCGCGGCTGATCGCCCGCTGGATCTCCGGATCGATCCCGTGGATCGTGATGGGCGACCTGAACGCGACGCCGGACTCTCCCCCGGTGAAGACGCTGGTGGATTCCGGCCTGCGGATCGCCGTACCGATCGGGGCGGGCGGCAGCTGGCACGACTTCACCGGCGCCGTCGACGACGACCGCATCGACCACATCCTCGTCACCTCGACGTGGACCGTGACCGACGCAGCCGTCTCGCACTACCGTCCGGACGGGCGGGTGCCCAGCGACCACTGGCCCGTGGTCGCGACCCTAGATCTTGGCTAGTACCTCTTCACGCAGCCGCTCGAGTGCGTCGAAGCGCCGGTCGCCGTCGCCTAGGAACGCGTCGGGGACCAGCAGCTCGTTGATCCCGGCCGCCGGGTACTGCGCGACCACGTCGAGCACCTCCTGCGCCGATCCCATGATCACGTGCGCACCTCGACTCTCCAGCCGCTCCTTGCGCTCGATCGCCTCGGTATCGCCCGGTACGACGACCTCCACGAACGTCTGCGCGGAACGCCGTACCGTCTTCGGATCGCGCCCCACGCGCTCGCAGTGCCGAGCGAACACCTCACCCTTCTGCGCGGCGAGCTCCGGGCGTCCCCAGTGGTTCCACTCGTCGGCGTACTTCGCAACGATGCCGAGGGCAACCTTTTCGCCGGAGGCCCCGATCAGGATCGGGAGGTTGGCCGGCTTCGGCTCACAGGGTGCTTCGGTGAGCTGGTAGTACTTGCCGTCGAACGTCGTCCGCTCCTGGGTGAGCAGGCCCTTGATCACCTGACAGGCCTCCTCGAAACGCTTGAGGCGCGGGCCGATCGGCGGCAGCTCGATGCCGTACGCCTCGTGCTCGTTGACCTGCCAGCCGGCGCCGATCCCCAGCACGAAGCGGCCGTTCGCCATCTGGTCGATCGTCGCGGCCGCGTTCGCGACCACGGCCGGATGCCGGTATGTGTTCCCGAGCACCATCGAGCCGACCCGCAAGCGCTCGGTCCGCGCGACGACGCCCGCGATCAGCGCCAGTACCTCGTTGACCGGGACGCTCAGGTCGTCCCCGTTCTGCATGAAATGGTCAGCTATCCACACACCGTGCCATCCGGTCCGCTCGGCGTACTCAGCACCTTCGAGCACGCCCTGCCAGGTCCTGGACGCCGCAGGCCACAAAGAAAAGTCCATACGGTCATCCTGCCTCTTGGGCCGCGAGGACCGCGTCTCCGTTCTCCTCTGCCCACTCTGTGAGCAAGCGGACCGGGCCCATCAAGGTGCGGCCGAGGTCGGTCAGGTCGTACTCGACGCGGGGTGGGACGCCGCCGTGGTCGGTCCGCGTGACCAGGCCGTTCGCCTGCAGCCGGCGAAGCGTCTGGGTCAGGACCTTCTTCGAGATCCCGCCGATCAGCTCGATCAGCTCCGAGTGCCTGCGGGCGTGGTCGTTGAGGCCCCACAGGACGACGACGGCCCACTTGTCCGCGATCACCTCGACCGCGAGACGGGCCGGGCAATCGGCCAGGAAGACATCGCCAGGTTCTGCTCCATGCACAGCGGTCAGGGTACTCAGAGGTTCCCACGGCGCTGTCTAGCGTCTGCTCCATGAACCTTCCCGAGAGCACCTACCGGCTCTTCGACGAGCCCAAGGACGTCACGCTGATCACCATCGACCCGGACGGGTCGCCGCACGCCGCGATGGTGTGGGTCGGGCGGGACGGTGACGACCTCCTGATCGGTGTCGAGGAGAAGCACCGCAAGACCCGGAACCTGCGCCGCGATCCACGGGTGACGCTGGTGATGGAGGACGACCGCCCGAGCCAGCGGGGGCTGACGCAGTACCTGGTCGTGCGGGGTACGGCGACACTCGACGGGCCGGGAAGTCCGCAGTACAAGGGGTTGATGGACCGGCTGACGCGGAAGTATCTCGGCCGCGACGAGTTCCCGTTCGGCAACGAGCAGGTGTACGCCGGAGCGACCGTCGTACGGATTTCCGTCGAACGCGTGACCGGTGAAGGACCTTGGGTCGCCAGATGACTCAGATGACGATGTGCCAGCGGAGCAGGAAGGCGCCGATGGAGAGGACGACGTAGAGCAGGACGAGCAGGGTGCCGATGCCGGGGCGCGGGCGGTGGCGCTGGACCTTCTCTTCGAGGGACTGCTCGCGCAGCACCTCCATCACCGCGGCGACCTCGGCGGTGCGGTCCGTGGGGATGCCGTTGATCTCGTGCTCGTCCGGGCCGCGGGTCAGTACGACGTTGTCGTCGCCGACCTCGATCTTGCCGACGTCCTGCCAGGCGAGGCTGCGGATCAGCATGCTGGTGCGGGCCTTGAGGCCGCTCGGGAACAGCTCGACGCGGTACAGCACGACGCCGCCGGCGACGCGGACGACCGACGCTCCGATGATCGTCAGCAGACCGACCGCGAGCATGTCGCGGGCACCCATCCACAGCCACGAGTTCAGCGCCGGTACGACGACGAACGGCAGCACGAACAGCGCCCAGGCCCACCACGGCGCCGGGTCCAGCGGCACGCGCCACGGTAGCGGCGGCACCTCGCGTTCCTCAAGCTGCGCAGGCGTGGTCGCCGGCTCGACCGAACCTTTACCCATGGGCGGACTCATATCCCTCGAACATGGCAGGAAACCTCGGCGCCCCAACCATAACGCCACCCACGCGACAGGTGTTATTCGGCAGGTTGCGTGAACAGTTGCGGGCGAGTGTTACTCGGCGGCCAGGTCGCGGGAACGGTTGCGGGCGGCCTCGATCGCGGACAGGAACGCGGCACGGACCTTGTGGTCCTCGAGTTCGCGGACCGCGGCGGCCGTCGTACCGCCCGGGGACGTCACGCGCTCCCGCAGTACCGTCGGGTGTTCGCCGGTCTCGCGCAGCAGTTTCGCGGATCCGACCACGGTCTGTACGACGAGTTCGGTCGCCGTACCGCGCGGCAGGCCCATGTGGACGCCGGCCTCGATCATCGACTCGACCACGAAGAAGATGTACGCCGGACCGGAGCCGGAGATCGCGGTCACCGCGTCCTGCTGCTTCTCCGGCACCCGGATCACGCGACCGGTCGCGGCGAGCAGGCTCTCGGCCAGCTCGAGGTGGCTCTCGTCGCAGTGCGCGCCGCGGGAGATCGCGGCCATGCCCTCGTCGACCAGAGCGGGCGTGTTCGGCATGACGCGTACGACGGCGACGCCTTCAGGCAGCCGCGACTCGACGAAACTGGTGGTGATACCGGCCGCGAGCGAGACGACGGTCTGGCTCGGCTGCACGGCCGGGGCGATCTCGGCGAGCAGATCCGGCATGTCCTGCGGCTTCACGACCAGGACCAGCGTGTCGGCCTGCTTCGCCGCCTCGATGTTGGACACGACATCGACGCCGTACCGCTCGCGCAGTTCGGCGGCGCGTTCCTCCCGGCGCTCGGTGATCAGGAGGTCCTCCGGTCGCCGTCCGGCCCTGATCAGCCCGGACAGCAACGTCTCCCCCATCACTCCGGCCCCTAGAACGGCCACCTTGTTACTCATGTCCACAGGTTAGCCGGGTCGGTCGATCCTATTTCTTGCTGATCAAGGAGCGGGCGAAGAACTGCAGGTTGGCGGGGCGCTCGGCGAGGCGGCGTACCAGGTAGCCGTACCAGTCCTCGCCGTACGGGATGTAGACGCGGACCGTGTGACCCAGACCGGCCAGGCGGAGCTGCTCCTCGGGGCGGATGCCGAACAGCATCTGGTACTCGAAGCTGCCCGGTTTGCGGTTCGCGCGGTCGGCCAGCGCGCCCGCGATCGAGATCAGCCGCGGGTCGTGCGACGCGATCATCGGGTAGCCCTCGCCGTTCATCAAGACCTTCATCGCGCGGACGTAGCCCTTGTCGACCTGGCGCTTCTCCTGGAACGCGACCGACTCCGGCTCCTTGTACGCGCCCTTGCACAGGCGGACGCGGGATCCGGCGTACGCGAGGTCGCGGCAGTCGGACTCGGTACGGCGGAGGTACGCCTGCAGGACCGCACCCGTCTCCGGGAAGTCCTGGCGCAGCTCGCGCAGGATCCCCAGCGTGGAGTCGGTCGTGGTGTGGTCCTCCATGTCCAGCGTCACCGTCGTACCGGCGTTGCGGGCGGCGAGGCAGATGGTCCGCGCGTTCTCCAACGCGATCTTCTCGCCGTCCCCCGGGAGCGCCTGGCCGACGGCGGACAGCTTCACCGACACCTCGGCGTACTTCGTCAGGCCGGCGGCTGAGAGCTTCCTCAGCAGGTCCAGGTATGCGTTGGCGGTCGCGGACGCCGCGGCCTGGTCGGTGACGTTCTCACCGAGGTGGTCGAGGGTGACGTTGAGCCCGTTGCTGACCAGCTTCTCGGTGGCCAGCACGGCCTCCGGAGCGGTCTCTCCGGCGACGAACCGCGCGACGATACCGCTGGATACCGGCATCGCCGACACGGCCTTCTTGATCTGGGGGCTGCGGGACATGCCCAGCAGGATTCGCCGAAGCACTACGTGTTCCTCCTCGTCAACCCAGCCAGGTCACAGTTACTGCCGGTGCTGTCCATCGTCGCACCCCTGGTTGGGAGAAGATGCGGCCATGCCCATCTTCAAGCGTCGCCGCCGGAACGCCGTGGAGGCCGACCCGATCGGCGCGTTCTGGTCCTGGTGGTCCGGCTCCGGCGCCGCGAGTGTCGCGGACGCCGTCGCCCGCCGGGAGCCGACCGACGCGAACGCGGAACTGAACGAGCGGGTCGCCCGCATCCACCCCGACCTGGAGTGGGAGCTCGGCCCCGGGCTGCACGCCCAGCACGTGCTGATCGTCACCGCCGCCGGCAACCCGGAGCAGCGTGCGGTCGCCCGCCGCTGGCTGCGCGCTGCCCCGCCGTCGGACCAGGCCTGGGAGTACGCCGACCTGCGCCGGCCCGGGCCCGCGGTGACGATCCAGTTCGAGGGGCTCCCGCCGGTTGCGGTCGACGAATCGGTGGTGTCGATCGAGCCGGATTCGGCTTCGGTGCATGTCGGCGTACACCATCCTGTTTTCTCGTCGCTGTCGGTGGATGTGCAGCGGCGGGTGACGTTCCTGATCCTCGATCTGGTGCTCGGCGAGGAGATGGTGGAGACGTGGGTCGGTGCGATCGACACGCTGGACGCTGCTCCGGTCGACGCCCTACCGGTGATGGAACTGTTGCCTGCGGTGGCTGGATTTGCCGCCGAGCACACGCTCGAGGACGGTAGTCCGGCGTGGAAGATGCTGGAGGGTACGCGCGACGGGCAGCGCGTGATCGCGACGGCTGAGTACCCGTTGCGCTCGATCCGCCGGCCGCACCTCGATACGCATGTTGCGGTCGCGATCCACTATCCCGTGGTGCGTGACGACGGTCTTCCCGAGTCCGAGATGCTCGACGAGCTCCGGGCGTTCGAGGACCACCTCACCGACCGCCTCGGCGGCTCCGGCAACCTCCTCGCCCACGAAACCTCCGCCGGCACCCGCATCCTGCACTACTACACCGACGGCACCACCCCCGCCGACGCCCAACTACAGGCAGCCACCACCGGCTGGCCCCACGGCAAAGTAACCCTCACCACCACCCCCGACCCCGCCTGGCACAACGTCGCCCACCTCTCCGGCTGATGTGATCCACCCGGCTGCGCTGTGGAGCAATACGCACCATACTGCCGGCATCGGTAGAATTGTGCTGGTATCGGCACTATAGTATTGCGATGGACATGTCCCGACCCATCAGCACCGTGATACCGACGCTCGATGGTCCGGTGCTGGCAGTGCTGGCCCGGACCTCCAAGCCGCTGACCGGCCGGAAGGTCCACCAGTTGGCGGCCAGCGGGAGCGAGACCGGGACGCGCAAGGTCCTGCGCCGCCTGGCGAGCACTGGGCTGGTGACCGCGTCGGAGGTCGGTAGTGCAGTCCAATACACACTGAACCGCGAGCACCTGGCTGCGGCCGCTGTGCTGGAGCTCACCGCGCTGCGGCAGCGATTGTTCCAGCGGATCGGCGAGGTGATCGAGCAATGGCCGCAGCAACCCGTCCATGCGAGCGTGTTCGGCTCGACGGCCCGCGGTGACGGGGATCTGCGCAGTGACGTCGATCTGCTCCTCGTTCACCAGTTCACCGATGACCCGCCAGACAGCTGGGTCGCCGATGTCGACCTACTCGGCGACCAGGTCTTCGCATGGACTGGCAATCACCTGCAGATCTACGATCTCAGCGAGAGCGAATTCACCGATCACCTCCGTGTCGGCGAGCCCATCGTCGACGACTGGCTGCGCGATGCCTTTACGGTCTACGGGCCAGATTTCCGCAACCTGCGCAACCGGATCGTTCAGCAGGTGATGCCGCGATGAACCCGACCGGCAGAGCCCAGGAGTGCAACCGGGCCCAGGCAGCCGTCCGGCTCAATCAGGCGCGGGCGTTCCTCGAGGTCGCCGAACTCGTCGGCGCCGAAGACGATGAACTGGCCAACGACAATGTGGCGGCCGCCTTGGCTGTACTCGCCGGCATCGCCGCCGCCGATGCGGCATGCTGTGGCACCCTAGGTCAGCGATCGCGCGGCCAGGACCATCGACAGGCAATCCAGATGGTCGCCCAGGCGGGCCCGGACGGCAAGGCATTGTCCCAGGCGCTCCGACGACTGCTCGACATCAAAGACGGCGCACACTACGGGATGATTTACGTCGGAGCCGCCAAGGCCAAGGCCGCGATCCGGAACGCGAGGACGCTGGTCGACGGCGCCGCAAAGCTACTCGTGTAAGCCCGAACCGCGTGAACCTGGGCTGGATGCAACCTGGGCGTTCCGGGCTTCCGTCTTGAGGGGGAGATGGAGAGTGGAGGCTGGGATGGTGGAGCGGGACCGGGAGTTCGTCGAGTTCGTCGAAGGGGCGGGGGCTGCCCTGCGGCGGACGGCGTTTCTGGTGTCGGGTGATCGGCACCGGGCAGACGACGTCGTCCAGGACGCGCTGTACAAGCTGTACCTGGCCTGGCCGAAAGTACGGCGGGTGAGCAACCCGTTCGCCTACGCGCGCCGGATGGTGGTGAATGCGGCGTACGACGGGAAACGGCGGCCGTGGCGGCGGGAAGTGACGATCGCCGACGTACCGGACCAGGTCGGGTACGACGACTTCACGGCGGGGCATGCCGAGCGGGACGAGGTACTGGCTGCGCTGCAGTCGCTCGGGCCGCGGCAACGGGCGTGCGTCGTACTGCGGTACTACGAGGACCTGTCCGTCGAGCAGACCGCGGAGATCCTCGGCTGTTCCACGGGCACCGTGAAGAGCCAGGCGGCACGAGGCCTCGACACTCTCCGACGAGCCATTGACCAGCGGCGGGCGAGCCGGGCGCTGTGAAGGAGAACGAGATGGAAGACGTACGAGAGGTCAGCGCCGCACTCCACCGACTCGCCGAGTCGGAGGGGATGGATCCGCTGGACACGACCCTGCTGCTGGAGCGCGGCCGCCGTGGCAGGCGGCGCCGGAAACTGATCGGTACGGGCGGGGCGGTCGCGGGTGTCGCGGTGATCGCCCTCGGCGCGAGCCTGCTGCCCAACCTGAGCTCGGCCGGCAACCAGCCCGGAGTTGCGGGCGATCAGGCGGCGAACTCGCAGTTCGGCCCGGTACCGGGCATCCCGCGCGGCGAGGCGTCCGCGGACCAGCGGATCACGCACGAGGAGGCCGAGCGCCGCTGCGCCCTACGAAACCCGGAGGAGACCCGAAAGCTCGAGGGCATGGGTACGGCGCGGGCGGGACACATGGCGATGTACGAGTTCAAGGTCGGCGCGAAGGGCACCACCTGCATCGTCCCCGGCGGCGACAAGCCGTCGGCGGCGCTGGTCGCGGCGGCGGCGAAGGATCCGCTGCCGAAGAGCACCGCGGACAAGCTGCGGAACTGTTCCGTGCTGGCCTGGATCGACGTGACCGGCTGGCAGGTCGTCGCCTCCGACGAGTCGAAGGTGCTCAACGAGGCCGCCCTGGTCGCGATCTCCCCCACCGGACACAAGGTCGTCGAGTGCGAACTGTCCGGGGACAAGACCTTCAGCGGCGAGCGCGAACGGAATACGACGTTCGCGACGCTGACCAAGCTCGGCAGTGACGACCCGGTGCTCAACCCGGCCGACAAATCGGCCCGTGCCGACATGTACGAGGCCGCCGGTGGCGGCGGGGGTTGCACGGCGGGGACCTGCACGAAGTACGGGATGACCGGCTGGGGCCGGGTCTCCTCGAAGGCCGCCGTCACGGTCCGGGTGCGGATCGGGAACGGACCGGTCTACCAGGTCCCGGTCGGCGAAGGCGGCTGGTTCGCGTACACCTGGACGACGACCAAGTCGGTGTTCAAGCTGAAGGACCAGCCGAAGGTCGCGGCGTACGACCGGGCCGGAAAGGTCATCAAGGTCTTCGCGTAACGACGATCGCTATCAACCAAACGGCTGTGTCGCTGGTCTCACCCATCAAGCTTCGAAGGGGGAGACATGAGCAGGATGCGCACAACCTTGACCTTGCTCGCGGCGGCCGGCCTGGCCGCCGCGAGCGCTCGGTAGCGGCCGGCGGTGACCAGACACTGCAACGGCTGACGGCATCAGCCCGATGGCCGTTGCTGTGGTCGGTTCATTCGCCCTTGTAGCAAAGGCAGAACGGGTGACCGGCGGGGTCGGCGTACACGGGGCAGCTGCCGCCCTGCGGTGGTAGCAGAGTTCCTCCGAGCTCGAGGGCGAGGCGTTCTTTCGCGGTCCGGTCGTCGAAGCCGATGTCGAAGTGCATCTGTGGCGGGTATTCGGAGTCGGGCCAGCGTGGTGGTTGGTAGTTGGGGACGCGCTGCAGGGCGATCATCGGGAGCCGGTCGTCGTCGCGGCCGATCACGATCCGGTCGGGTGAGTCTTCGACAATTCGGGGCATGTCCAGCAGGCCGCCCCAGAACCGGGCCAGCGGCGGTGGATCGGCGCAGTCGATCACGACGCGGACGAGGGTGCCGAGTCGGTCCGTGGGTTCGGTGAGGCCGGGGTAGAGGCAGAACGGATGGCCCACCGGGTCGGCGTACACACGCCAGCCGGGGAAGTCCTCCAGCTGCGTCGCTCCGTGCTCCAGCACCGAGCGCTCGGCGGCGTCCAGGTCGGCGACGAGTACGTCGAGGTGGATCTGCGTCGGGTGTGCCGGGTCGCGCCAGCGTGGAGGGTGCATCCGGCCCTCGCCTGGCCCGATCCGTCCGTGGGTGAGCATCGTGTAGAACGCGCGCAGCTCGTCGGCTCGCTCCTCGGGGCAGCCGACGACGACCCAGAATCGTCCGTCCTGCTCGTCGGAGTCGACCGACGTACCGACAACCTTGGCGGCCTCGTCGAGCACGACGCTCACGAACGCCTGTCCACCGTTGCCCTCCAGGACGACGCGGATCATGTGATCGTTGACCTGCCGCGCACTGCTCACCGCCCGGTCCGAACCCGCGAGCTCCTCCACACGCGGCCGCCAACTCTCGGCGATCCACGGCCCTGGATCCCATCCGCCGAGACCGCTGACCGCGTTCGCCGCTGGCACGTCACCCTGTTCCAACGCGTCGACCCACCGGCATGCAACTTCAACGAGGTCCTGAGACATCTCCGCAGTCTCACACCCGGCGCGCCACCCGCTCAAGGCTCGGCCGCCTTGAATCTTATGTGGTGCGGCGTTTGAGGGTTGCTGCGCCTAGGCCGAGGGCGGCGAGGATGAAGGCCAGTACGACCAGGGTGTCGACGCCTGTGCCGGTGGTGAAGCCGTTGCCCTTGGCAACTCCTAGTACTGCGTCGACCGCATAGGACAATGGGAGTACGTCGCTCACGGCGTGCAGGACTGTGGGTAGTTGATCGCGTGGGACGAGCAGGCCGCACAGCAGGATCTGCGGGATCATCACGGCCGGCATCATCTGTACGGCCTGGAACTCGGTTGCCGCGAAGGCGCTCGCGAACAGGCCCAGCGCCGTACCGAGCACGCCGTCGAGGACTGCGACCACGCCGAGCTGCCAGGCGGCGCCCTGGATGTCCAGATCCAAGAGGTACAAGGCGATCGAGACCACGGCGAGTGCCTGGACGACGGCGATCAGGGCGAACGCGAGCGCGTATCCGAGCAGGAAATCCAGCTTTCCCATCGGCATCGTGAAGAGCCGGGAGAGCGTCCCGCTCGACCGCTCGCGCAAGGTCGCGACCGACGTGACGACGAACATGATAATCGACGGGAAGACTGCGAGCAGCGGACCGCCGACCCGGTCGAAGACCATCGGGGAGTCGGTGAACATCCACCACATCAGGCTGACCAGCAGGGCCGGCAGCACGATCAGCATCGCCACCGTCCGGTGGTCCCGCCGGAGTTGGGCCAGGACTCGAGCGGCTACGGCAAACGTCACTCGCGGGGTCATCGCGCACCAGCCTTCCGGTCGATCAGGGTGAGGAACGCCTGCTCGATGTCGCTGGTCCCCGCCGACAGGAGCAGGTCCTGAGGCGTGTCGTCGGCGAGCAGTTCACCGTCCCGCATCAGCAGGAGACGATCGCAGCGTGAGGCCTCGTCCATGACGTGACTCGACACGAGCAGCGTCGACCCGGCCTCGGCGAGCTGGTGAAAGAGGTTCCAGAGATCACGGCGCAGAACGGGGTCCAGGCCGACCGTTGGTTCGTCCAACACCAGCAGCTCCGGACTACCGAGCAGTGCGGCCGCAAGCGACGCGCGGGATCGTTGACCGCCGGACAGTTGATCGACGCGGGCGTCCGCGTGCGACGTGAGATCGACCGCTTCGACGACTCGCTCCACGTCGGACGATGGGACCCCGAGAACCGCCGCGAAGAAGCGCAGGTTCTCGGTGACGGTCAGATCGCCGTACACACTGGGCTCCTGCGTCACGTAGCCGATCCGGCCGCGCAGCTTCGGCGCGCCGGCCGGTAGCCCGAGGACCGAGACGTCGCCGGTCACCCGTGCCTGCAGGCCGACGATCGCGCGGATCAGCGTCGTCTTGCCGCAGCCGGACGGCCCGAGCAGCCCGGTCACCGACCCGGCCCGGAGGTCGAACCCGACCCCGTGCAGGACCTCCCGGTCGCCACGCACCACGACGACGTCGCGGCAGCTCACAGCGTTTTTCATCATGTGATGAATTTAGCGCGTACGTCGTTCCATGGCAACAGCTCGTTAGACGATGGTGTAGCCCGTGTCCCGACTCAACCCGGCCAGTGACGGGTCGCCGTACCGGTCCCGGAGAACAGCGAACCTCTGCACCTTGTCTGTGCCGAATCGGCTGGCTTCGGCGGCGTAGGTGTCGCCGGTGAGGAAGACCGGCGGGAGTCGCTTGCTGTGGAACTTGTCGGCGTACATGACCAGTTCCTCCTCCGGCGTCCGCGGCAGGTAGTCGTCGACCGGGATCGGCAGCGACTGCCGCACCACGTCGTCGCGCGTGATCCCGACACCGGTATGACACGACGCAAACCGGCAGAGCTCGACCGGGAAGCCGAGGGAGGCCAGCAGTTCGTGCCCCAGTACGCCGTGCCGGACGTACGCCGTCGACTCCAGGCGATACACCCCGATGTCGTGGAGCAGCGCGCCCGCACGCACCAGGTCGGTGTCGATGTCCACACCGGCGAAGAACTGTTCCGCGATCGAGCACACCAGGCGGCAGTGCTCATGGACGAGCTCGAACGCGTCGCGGCTCGGCGCGTACTCCCGGTGCAGCGCACGGATCTCGCCGTCGGTCGGGATCTCCATCAACCGGTCAGATGCAGCTGAAGGACCGGCGCCAACCGGTCGATCAAGGTCTCGACGTCGATGGACGCGACCGGTTCGAGCCCGACCAGGTACCGGACGATCGCGGCTCCGACCAGTTGCGAGGCGACCAGGCCGACCCGCAGCTGCGCGTCGGGTACGTCGAGCACCTGGGAGACGGGCTGGATGATCATCTGGGTGATGCCTTCGCGCATCATCCGCGCCACCTCGTCGCTGGTGACGACGCTGCGGAACAGTGCCTTCATCCGCTGCTGACCGTCGGGCGACTCCCAGACACCGAGAAAGACGGTGGCGATCCGACGCCCGATGTCCTCCAGAGGTCCGTCGACGATCTGCGCGGCGATCCGGCGCGGGTCGACCGGGATCGCCATCGCCTCGATGAACAGTTCGTCCTTGCTGTCGAAGTAGTGGTGCACGAGGGCCGCGTCGACCCCGGCCCGGCGTGCGACGGCGCGGATCGAGGTGGCCGCGAATCCCTTGTCCGCAAAGGATTCCCGGGCGGCCTGCACGATCTCCCCCCGGGTATCCGGTCCCCCTGGGCGGCGTCCCGGCGTACGGCCGGTAGCTGTCACGGAGTCAGCTCCGAGATCTCACCGTCCGGGGTGACCGCGAACGACGTACGCCGCGACCGGGAGGCTCCAGACCGGACGAAGTGCTTGCGGGTGAACTCCAGCGACTCGACCAGGTCGACCTCACGCTCGGAGCGGCTGGTCGCGCGGCGGGTGTTGATCTCGATGATGATGTGGCCGCGGAAGTCCTGCTGCGCGAGGACGCCGAGCAGGTCCGCGGCGCGTTGCGTGCCGCGACCCGGGACCAGGTGCTCGTCCTTCGCGGAGCCGGTGCCGTCGGTCAGATGCACGTGGGTCAGGCTCTTGCCCATCGTCGCGGCCAGCTCGACGCAGTCCTGCTCGGCGGTGGACGCGTGCGACAGGTCGAGGGTGGTGTGCGCGTACTCCTGCTCGGTCGGGTCCCAGCTCGGCGCGTACGCCTGCAGGTCTCTGCCCGGTGCGCGCCACGGGTACATGTTCTCCACCGCGAGCGTTACGCCCGTCTGCTCCTCGATCCGGGCGACCCCCTCGACGAACCCGCGCGCGTAGTCCCGCTGCCAGCGGAACGGCGGGTGTACGACGACCACGTCGGCGCCGAGCTCCCTCGCGGCCTCGGCGCTGCGCTCGAGCTTGCTCCACGGGTCGGTCCCCCAGACGCGCTGCATGATCAGCAGGGTCGGGGCGTGGATCGCGAGCACCGGCAACTGGTGGTAGTCGATCAGCCGCTGGATCGCGTCGATCTGGGTGCTCAGCGGATCGATCCCGACCATCACCTCGACACCGTCGTACCCGAGCCGGGCGGCCAGCTCGAAGCCGCTCGCGGTCGACTCTGGATAGACGGAAGCTGTGGACAGGCCGATCTTCGCGGCCGTACGGGGGTTCACCGGGGTTGCAGCTGGTCGAGCCGGGACAGGATCACGCCTTCGCGGAGGGCCCACGGGCACACCTCGAGCGCGGGCAGGTCGAAGAGGTCCATCACGGCGTCGGCGACCAGCGCGCCGGCGGTCAGCTGGGACGCGCGGCCGGCCGAGACCCCGGGCAGGGCCGCCCGCTCGGCAGCCGTCATCTTGATCAGCTTCGGGATCCACTCGTTCAGGTCGTCGCGGTTCAGCGTGCGCGGCACGTAGGGTCCGTCGGCGGACGGGGCCGCGCCGGCGAGCCGGGCCAGGGAACGGAACGTCTTGCTGGTGGCAACCGAACGCTGCGGCTTACCCGCCCGCAGTACCGGACCGGCGACCGCGGCCAGCTCCATCCGGATCCGGCGACGCAGCGCCCGGACCTCGTCCTTGTTCGGCGGGTCCGCGGTCAGCCCCTCGCGGGTCAGCCGGCCCGCGCCGAGCTGGACCGACTCCGCCACGGTCGGCTGCTCGTCCGATCCGGCCGCGATCTCGAGCGAGCCGCCGCCGATGTCGAACACCGCCAGGCGCCCGGAGGACCAGCCGAACCAACGCCGTACCGCCAGGAAGGTCAATCGGGCCTCGACCTCGCCGGTCAGCACCTCGAGGTTCACACCGGTCTCGTCGCGGACCCGGCCCAGCACCTTCTCGCCGTTCGGCGCCTCGCGGAGCGCCGAGGTCGCGAACGCGAGCACCGACTCGCAGCCCTTGTCCTCGGCCAGCTCGACCGCTTCCTTGGTGAACGCGACCAGCCCGTCGGCACCGGACTGGTCGATCTTGCCGTCCTTGTCCAGGTGCTCGGCCAGTCGCAGCTCGATCTTGTGCGAGTACGCCGGCAGCGGCGCGGCACCGCGATGCGCGTCCACCACGAGCAGATGGACGGTGTTGGATCCCACGTCGAGTACGCCGAGCCGCATACCCTCACGCTACTGGACAACCGGAGTATCCACTGTTCTGGAGTCGTCGTTCACGGATCGCCGGGTCCTGCGCGTACGCTTTCCAGGTGCCTGAGGTTTCTCTCGATTTTCCCCGTGCCTGGGTCGAGTTCACCGACCCCGCCGACTCCGACCAGGTCTTCCGCTGCGACCTGACCTGGCTGACCTCCAACTGGTCCTGCATCTTCGGCGGTGGCTGCCAGGGGATCTACAAGGGCCGTCCGAACGACGGCTGCTGCACCCTCGGTGCGCACTTCTCCGACGCCGACGACGAGAAGCGGGTCAAGAAGTACGTCAAGGAGCTCGGCAAGGACGACTGGCAGTTCCGCAAGGAAGGCCGGGGCAACGGCTGGGTCGAGACCGACGACGAGGGCGAGCGCAAGACCCGGGTCTGGGAGGGTGCGTGCATCTTCCTGAACCGGCCGGGGTTCGAGGGCGGCGCCGGGTGCGCACTGCACGGGCTGGCGCTGAAGCGCGGCGTGCATTTCGTCGAGACCAAGCCGGACGTGTGCTGGCAGCTGCCGATCCGGCGGACCTTCCGCGAGGTGGAGCGGCCGGACGGGTCGACGTACACCGAGGTCGGCATCGGGGAGTACGACCGGCGCGGCTGGGGACCGGGCGGACACGACCTGGACTGGTACTGCACGGGCAACACCGAGGCGCACATCGCGGTCGAGCCGGTGTTCGAGTCCAGCAAGGTCGAGCTGCAGACGCTGATGGGTCTCAAGGCGTACGACGTACTCGCCGACCTGTGCCGCCAGCGCCTCGAGGCTGCGCGCCCGTTGCTGCCGCACCCCGCCTCTAAGTAGCGATCTTGCCGTTGTCGACGAGCCAGCTGATGCCGGACAGGGCTGCCTCGAACGCGGAGTAGCGCGGACGGAAGTCGAGCAGCCTGGCGGCCTTCTCCATCGAGCAGTGGGGGCTGTGTTCGACGTGGTCCCAGGTGGCGGCCGCGTCCTGCTTGGACAGCTGTTGCTGCAGCTGGCCGATCGGGAGGAAACCGAGTCGGGACGGCCGGCCGAACCAGTCGGCGACCGCGTGGGCGTACCCGCGCAGGGTGATCGCGTCACTCGCCACGGCGTGGAAGCTCTCGCCGATCGCGGTCGAGCGACTCGCGATCGCGGCCAGGAACACGCCCGCGACATCGTCGGCATGGACCGGGTTGAGCGTCTCCAGGCCGAGGTTCGGCAGCAGGACGTCCTGGCCCTGGGCGAGCTTCTCGTAGACGGCGAGGCCGAAGTTGCCGGCCGGGTTGACCGGCGTCCAGCCGGGGCCGCAGATGTGACCGGGATGGACGATCGTGACCGGGAAGCCGTCACGGCGGGCCTTGGCGAGCAGGTAGGCCTCGATCGCGGCCTTCTGTACGCCGTAGTCGCCGAACGGCTTGCGCGGTGCGTCCTCGCGGGTCGGGACGCTCATGCTCGGGCCGTGGACCCAAACCGTGCCGCAGTGCAGCAGGTGCTGGATCTTCCCTTCGACCGCCTCGGCGAGCTGCCGGGCGCTGTCCTCGGTGAAACAGATCAGGTCGATGACGACGTCCGGGTTCAGGTCCGCGACCCGGCGGCCGAAGGTCCCCGCGGCGTCTTCCGCGTTCCGGTCGACCTGGACGAACTCGACGGTCTTCCAGGTCCCGTCCGAGTGGTACGGCGTACGCTCGCCGCGACTCAGCACCGTGACGTCGTGTCCGAGCCGGATCAGGCGCGGGACGAGATAGGTTCCGATGTGACCGGTACCGCCGATGACGACTGTGTGCATGACACCTCACAGTAGTCCGACACACCCTGGGTAACACGAGTGTCGGTGGAGGGCGTAAGAATGACAGGCATGCGTCTGGATCATCTGTCGTACGCGTGCGGGCCTGATGGGTGCCGGGCGACCGTCGAGCGGCTGTCGGCAGCGCTCGGGGCGGAGTTCGTCGACGGTGGGGTGCATCCGCGCTTCGGCACGGTGAACCACATCCTCCCGCTGGAGAACGATCGGTATATCGAGGTGGTCGACGTGCTCGACCACCCGGCGTCGGACAAGGCGCCGTTCGGGCAGGCGGTGCGCGCCCGCAAGGAGCTCGGCGGCGGCTGGCTGGGCTGGGTCGTGGCGGTCCGCGACATGGAGCGGATGGAGACGCGCCTCGGCCGGCAGGCGGTCCCCGGCAACCGGCACCGCCCCGACGGGCTGAACCTGACCTGGCGGCAGATCGGCGTGAAGGGCTTGATGGCCGACCCGCAGCTGCCGTTCTTCATCCACTGGGACGACCTCGGCGAGCACCCGTCGATCGGCGGCAAGGACATCAAGCTCTCCGGCCTGGAGATCGCCGGCGACCCGACCCGGGTCACCGACTGGATCGGTCACCCTGCCGACCACCTCCTCGACGACCTCGACGTCGCCTGGGTCGGCCCGAACGGTCAGCCCGGCCTGGTCGCCGCCGTCTTCAGCACACCGAACGGGATCGTTCGGCTGTAACCCCTCGTAAATCCGTCGTACTGCTTGACCTGTGGTTCACGTAGGCCTAACGTACAACCAAATGGTTGTAGATGAAGAAGTGGTCGATCGACTGCTCCACGCATTGGCCGACACGACGCGGCGCGACATCGTGCGGCGGTGCCTGGTCGGCGAGGCATCGGTGTCGCGGCTGGCCGAGTCGTACCCGATGAGCTTCGCGGCCGTGCAGAAACACGTCGCCGTACTGGAACGGGCCGGGCTGGTGAGCAAGGAACGCAGTGGCCGCGAGCAACTCGTGCGGACCGACGTCGACGCCGTACGGCGGGCCAGAGACGCCCTCGACCAGCTCGAGGCGACCTGGCGTGGACGTGTGGACCGGATGTCCGACCTATTGACCGAGAGGACTGAGGACGATGAGCGTGACCAGCGTTGACAAGGATCTCGACGCACTGACCCTGACCCTGATCGCCGACTTCGACGCGCCGGCCGAGCGGGTGTGGGACCTGTGGGCCGACCCGCGCAAGCTCGAGCGCTGGTGGGGACCGCCGACGCATCCCGCGACGATGGTCGATCACGATCTGACGCCGGGCGGTGCGGTCACGTACTACATGACCAGCCCGGAAGGCGAGAAGTACCACGGGCGGTGGAACATCACTGCTGTCGACGTACCGACGTCTCTGGAGTTCATCGACGCCTTCGCGGACTCCGACGGGAAGCCGGTCGACAACATGCCGGCCAGTACGACGCAGATGCAGCTCAGCTCGCACGACGGGAAGACCCGGATGGAACTGCGGGCGGTGTTCGACTCGCGGGAGCAGATGGATCAGCTGCTCGGAATGGGGATGGACGAGGGGCTCAAGCTGGCGGTCGGGCAGATGGACGCGTTGCTGGCTTAGTGGATGTTCTCGAGGTCGGCAAGTGATGTCTCGAGGTGGGCGAGCATGCGTTGCAGGTGCGGGACGGTGCGGCGGCAGCCGATCAGGCCGAAGTGGAGTTCGTGGGCGTAGCTGGTGACGCTGATGTTCAGGGCCTGGCCGTTGAGGACGATGCTCGCGGGATACAGGCCGAGCAGGCGGGAGCGGTTCCAGTAGAGCGGGCTGTCGGCGGGGCCGGGCACGTTCGAGATGACCACGTTGTACGGCGGCGTCGTATGAGCGGCGACGCCGGGTAGGACCGCGGCGGGGCCGGCGACACCGAAGCCGAGGGCGCCGACGATCAGGTTCTGCAGCGGGCTGAGATCGGACAGGACGCGCTTGCCGTGCGCGGTCGATGCCATGATCCGGCGGATCCGGCGCTCCGGATCCGCCTGGTCGGTGGCGAGGTCGGCGATCAGCGTGGCGAGCGAGTTCCCGCCGCCGGGCGCGTCGTCCGACGTACGCAACGAGACCGGCACCATCGCCGTCAGCGCCTTGTCCGGCAGGGCGTCCAGCTCGAGCAGATAGTTGCGCAGGGCCCCTGAACACATCGCCAGCAGTACGTCGTTCAGCGTCGCGCCGGTGATCGCCCGGACCTTCTCCAGGCGTTCGATCGGCCACGACTGCGCCGCGAACCGCCGCGCGCCGGTGACCGGCTGGTTGAAGATCGTCCGCGGCGCCTGGAACGGCATGGTCGAGTGCAGCAGGCTCTTCACGCCGGCCAGCGGGAGACCGGCCAGCCCGGCGGCCGTCTTCAACGCGTCACCCGGCACCTTGGCCATCGCCTGCAGCAACCCGGTCTCGGGTCGCGGCTCTGCGACCTTCGGCGGCAGGGCGTACGTGGCCGGCATACCGGTGCGGGTCGGGTCGGTGGTGAGGGTGTCCTGCATCCAGCGCAGCGCGGTGACGCCGTCGATCATCGAGTGGTGGATCTTGCTGTAGATCGCGAACCGGCGGCCCTCGACGCCCTCGATCAGATGCATCTCCCACAGCGGGCGGTGCCGGTCGAGGAGCGTCCCGTGCAGGCGGCTGGTGAGCTCGAACAGCTCGCGGTACCGGCCGGGACGGGGCAGGGCGGACAACCGGACGTGGTACTCCAGGTCGATCTCGTCGTCCTGTTCCCAGGACCAGTAGCCGAGGTCCACCGGCCGGTTGCGAACCCGGCGCGCGAACAGCGGATTCACCTCCGGCGCCGCGACCATGTCGTGGTACAGCCGCGACACGAAGTCCCGCGACGACTCCGGGAACACGTGATCCCGGCCGGCCCCTTCCGGGAGCTCGAACAGCATCAACCCACCGACATGCATCGGCTGCTCCCGCGACTCCCCACCCAGGAACATCGCATCCAGCGGCCCAACCGCGGTCATGTGCGCGCCTCCGCTCCCGACCCGGACCTTCTGACGGTTCATCGTTCGTCAGACAGGGCCGGGCCGTCTACCCCACCTAACAGGGCTAACGGAGATTTTGTTATCCCCTCAGGTACCTGGGGCCGTGTCAGTCGAGGGGGCGATAGTTGACGCCGAGGTTCTCGATGCGGGTCAGGTGGGGGCGGAGGCGGGTGAGGAACTCTTCGTACGAGACCTTTGGGGAGCCCCAGGCGCGTTCGGCGAAGGCGGACAGGCGCGGGAGGAGCATGTAGCCGACCTGCTCCGGGCCTTCCATGTACTCGGTCCAGATCTGGCACTGGGTCCCGACGATCAGCGCCTTCTCCTCGTCGGACAGCGCCGCCGGGATCACCTCGAAGTCGTACACCTTCTCCAGCGGGATGTCGCCGCCGATGGCGAGCGGCTCGGTCGCGGGGTCGCCCTGGTAGTAGTCGAAGTACACCGACTCGCACGGCGCCATCACGACCTCGTGCCCGGCCTTCGCCGCGACCTCGCCGCGCTGCGCACTGCGCCACGCCATGATGACCGCGTCCTTCGGGCAGTCGGTCTCGACCATCTCGTCCCAGCCGACCAGCCGGCGCCCTTCCTCGGCCAGCACCTCCGCGACCTGCGCGGTGAACCAGCCCTGCAGCTGCCCCGGCTCGTCCAGCCCGAGCTCGGCCTGCCGCTTCTGCGCCGCCTCCGACTCGGCCCACTGCACCGACGGGCACTCGTCGCCGCCGAGGTGGATGTACGGCGACGGGAAGATCTCCAGCACCTCACGCAGCACGGTCTTGACGAACTCGACGGTCGCGTCGTTCACGTTCAGCACGTCGTCGCTGATGCCCCAGTACGGACGGACCGTCAACTGCTGGTCCGGGTGGTTCCCGAGCTCCGGGTACGCCGTGATCGCGGCCTGCATATGACCGGGCAGGTCGATCTCGGGTACGACGGTGATCCCGCGCTCCGCGGCGTACGCGACGATCTCGCGCAGGTCGTCCTTGGTGTAGAACCCGCCGTGCGGCGTGCCGTCGTACTCGAACTCCTGCTGACCGTGCGACATCTTGCCGACCATGGTCTCGGCCCGCCACGAGCCGACCTCGGTGAGCCGCGGGTACGCCTCGATCTCGACCCGCCAGCCCTGGTCGTCGGTGAGGTGGAAGTGCAGCACGTTCAGCCGGTGCAGCGCGAGCACGTCGATGACCTTGAGGACGAACTCCTTCGGCATGAAGTGCCGCGCGACGTCGAGCATCATCCCGCGCCAGCCGAACCGCGGCGCGTCCTCGACGTGCGCCAGCGGTACGGCGACCTTCCCGTTCTCAGCCGGCTCGGCGGCCTCGACCAGTTGCGCGTACGTCGTCTCCGCGTGCCGGAGCGCGTCCTCGGAGCCGGCCGTGAGCCGGGCGCCGTCGGCGCTGACGTCGATGCGGTACTCGTTCGGGTCGAGGTTCTCGACGACGTCCCGGACTGCTTCACCGACCGGGTCGGCAGTGATCCACCGGCCTTCGTCAACGGTGAGTTGTCGCGGGGCAGGGACGATCGCGATGTCGGACATCGGGACTCCAGGGAGCGCAGGTCGATTTATGTCAGGACGATCCTATATCTGTTCAGAACTGCGCAGAAGCAATGGGGATAAGCACTAACAATCGACCTACCTTCAGTGTCAGGTTCATGAGAGGGTTTGCCCGTGACGAGCGATCGGCAGCGGACGACCCTGCGGGTTCTGGTGGCGAGCAACGCGCTCGGAGGGGTCGCAACGGCGAGCGGGTTCGCCGTCGCCGCACTGCTCGCGGAGAACGTCTCCGGGTCCACGTCCATGGCCGGTCTGGTCGCCACGTCGACCACACTGGGCGCCGCCGTCCTCGCCGTACCGCTGGCCGGTCTGGCTCGCTCGCACGGTCGCAGGGTCTCGCTGAGCCTCGGCTACCTGATCGCCTTCGTCGGCGCCGCACTGACGATCGTCGCCGCGCAGATCGGCTCGCTGGTCCTCCTGCTGGCCGCGGGCTGCTTGTTCGGCAGCGGCTCGGCCTCCAACCTGCAGTCGCGGTACGCCGCCACTGACTCCGCGGAGCCCAGCCGCATCGCCCGTTCGCTCGGACTGGTTGTCTGGGCCACCACGATCGGCGTGATCGTCGGACCGAACCTCACCGGTGTCGGCGGCTCGGTCGGCACGTCACTAGGCATCCTGGCGCTGGCAGGTCCGTACTTGTTCTCGGTCGTCGCCTTCGGCCTCAGCGCGGCCACGGTGTGGGTCGGCATGCGCAGCCAGGTGCGGCCGGGCAAGGTGGAACGCCAGCCGCTGGCCGAGACGTTCCGGCAGGTCATCCGCATCCCGCACGCCCGTCTCGGTCTGCTGGCGATCGCGACAGCTCACGCCGTGATGGTCGGCGTGATGTCGATGACCTCGGTCCACCTGCGCCACCACGGCGCCTCACTGACCATCGTCGGCTTCGTCATCAGCGGACATGTGGCCGGCATGTACGCCCTGTCCCCGCTGACCGGCTGGCTGGCCGATCGACTCGGCCGCATCCCGACGATCGGCATCGGCCTCGGCATCCTCGCCATCGCGATGACCCTGGCCGCTGTGGCGCCGGACGATGCCCATGCGCTGACCGGACTCGCCCTGTTCACCCTGGGCCTCGGCTGGTCCGCCTGTCTGGTCGCCGGCTCCACGCTGCTGTCGCGGTCCGTCCCGGACGACATCCGTACGTCGGCGCAGGGTCTGTCGGATCTGACGATGGGCGTCCTGGCTTCCCTTTCGGGCACAGCTGCCGGTCCGGTCCTCGCATACCTCGGCTTCCACTGGCTGGCCGTCTTCTGCGGCATCCTGCTCATCCCGGCCGCCCTGCTCGCCGCACTAACCAAGCAGCAGATGCAGCGTGCGTGAGCCCGGCCGGAACCCGATGCTCTGGTAGAGCGCCCGCGCCTGTGGGTACCCGTCGTCACCTCGCGGACAGACAACGGCCTTCGTCCCACCTGCTTCCCGCAACGCGTGCAATGCGGCCAGGTTGACCGCCGCACCGAGTCCACGCCGCCGGTACGCCGGCGCGCATCCCACCGGCTCGACCAGCCCGATCTGGTGCTTCTCGTCCAGCCAGATCAGCGCCGAGGCGACGAACTCTCCGGCCTCGTTCTCCACAACCCAGTCCAGCTCGGGCTGGTAGGGCCGGGTCGACATCACCTCGGCCATGTCGTCGTCGGTCACGTTCGACGGCCTCAGGTCCGACCAGGCCGCCCGGTGCGCGGCACCCCGCTTCGCCACCTCGTCCTGTCGTACGTGCCGCAGCGTCAGCCCTTCTGGCACGACGGGCTCGGCCAGCGCGTCCAGTGAGATCCAGTGGTGGGTGTAGTACGGCGCATCGTCGTCACGCCGGAAGCCGGTCGACTCCAGCGCAGCCAGCAGATGCTTCTCGGTCTCCAGTACGCCGGCAGCCAACTGCGGCCCATCTGCTGTCGAGCGGAACCACTCGACAACCGTCGCGGCGAGCTCCGGTCGGTCCGGGTCGACAGTCATGAGTAGGTGGCCGGGCTGCGCGAGCCACCCCCACGCCACGACGTCGTCGCCGTCCCGCCAGACTGCCGTTCGCCAGCCGGCGGCCGACCGGCGGGAGTTGACACTGCGCTCCCAGGCGACATCCCCGAGGTGCAGCCGGGACGCCGGGCTCCAGGTCCGCTGGACGAGCTCCTGCATGTCACTGAGGCCATCGGGGCCGGCGTACTCGGTCATCTGCATACGGCGCAGCCTTGCAGCGCCAGCAGGTCAGCTCAACTGCATTAGGCTCGGGCGTCGTGAGTATCGCGGAGGGCGGGATCCCGAGTCCGAACATCTGGCATCACCCGACGGTGTACGAGGTCGAGAACCGGGCCGTCGACCCGGACGGCGTGATCGAGCCGGCCATGCGGGCGATCCGCGACTGGACCGGCGCGACGGTCCTCGACATCGGCTGCGGGACCGGCTTCCACCTGCCGACGTTCGCCGCGACGGCCGCACAGGTGATCGGCGTCGAGCCGCACGGAGCACTCGCGGACGCGGCCCGTCGACGTACGGAGGCCTTGCCGAACGTCGAAGTACGCCAAGGTACGGCGCAACACCTGCCGGTGCCGGATGCATCGGTCGACGTGATGCACGCGCGCTGGGCGTACTTCTTCGGGCCGGGGTGCGAGCCCGGGCTGGCCGAGCTGGACCGGGTGATGCGCCGCGGCGGGACCGCGTTCGTGATCGACAACGACGGGAGCCGCTCGACGTTCGGGGAGTGGTTCAGTACGTCGTACCCGAAGACCAAGGCGCCTGAGGTGGAGCGGTTCTGGACCGATCGCGGCTGGCACCGGACACCGCTGGACATGGGGTGGCGGTTCGAGACCCGCGCCGATCTGGAGGCGGTGGTGAAGATCGAGTTCACGCCGAAGGACGCGCGCCGGATCCTCGCCTCGCACACGGGCGTCGAGGTGGACTACGCGATCAACCTGTGGAGCAGGACCTTCTGACGACACTCTGTGGTCTGCGGACGGACCTCCGGTGCTCATAGGGTTGACGGACCACTTGACGGGGCATTTCGGGGAGGCGCCAGCCACGGATGGACGGACTGCTGCTCGATCACGTACCGGGGTTGCCGGGGCGGCTTCGGATCGACGTAGGTGAGCAGCGTGCGGTGGTGGTGCCTCAGGCAGCCGACCGCCGCAGGCTGGCCGACATCGTGACCGGACTGGACGATCCGCCGCCCGGTGCGCTCGTGCTGGCCAGCGGCAGGGTCCGCCTGGTCCCGGCAGAAGGCGGTCTGCTCCCCCACCTGACTGTGCTCGGCAACGTGATGCATGGGCACCGCACGTCGCAGTCGATCACCAGACAGGCAGCCCGGGAAGCGAGTGTGGTCAAGGCGCGCGGCTGTGGGCTGGAAGACGTACTGGACCGCTACCCGTACGAGATCACCGCAGGCCGTCGCCGCCTGGCCGGAGTGGCCCGGGCACTCGGCTCCTACCCACGAGCGATTGTGCTGGAGGATGCGAACGGCCTACCTACCTGGGGATCGCTCCTGTCGCTCCGACCCAACCCCGACCTCGCCTCAGCCGCTCTACTGCTCATCACGACCAGCGCGTCACGTACTGCGGGATTTGTCGATGCCGAGTAGCCGCAGAGCGTTCCTGGGGACCGCAGCAACACTTCTGCTCGCCGGCTGTTCGAGTGACGTACTGGGACTGCGGCGTGCGGTCCGCGTGGCTGTCAGCTGGAGTGGCGAGGAACTGCGCGCGTTCCACAAGGTCCTGGCCGGGCTGGGCACGCTGGACTACCCGGTCGAGGTCGTGCCGCTCGGCGATGCCATCTCAACCGCGTTCGGCACCCGCTCCACCCGTAGACCGGATGTCGTCATGCTGCCGCAACCAGGTCTCGTCCCACGCCATCTGGCCGACCTTGAGCCGATCCCCGACGACATCGCCCCACTCGGCCGGGTACGCCTCTGGAAAGAGCTCCTGGTCCACGAGGGAACGACGTACGGCGTGCCGTTCAAGACAGCGCACAAGTCCGCGGTCTGGTACCGCCCCTCGGTGTTCCGGGAGCACGGCGTACAACCGCCGCGGCTGTGGAGCGAGTGGCTGACGCTGAACCGGACGCTGACACAGGCAGGCGTCACACCGATGGCGCTGGCCGCAGGTGACGGCTGGGTGCTGACCGACTTCCTGGAGAACGTCCTGCTCGGCATCGCACCGTCCGTGTACTTGGGTCTTGCGACGGCGACGAACCCGCGGCCGTCGCAGCAGCCACAGTTCGGGGCCGCACTGCGGTTGCTGGGCACCATGTGGTCGGCACCTGACCTCCTGGCGGGCGGAGTGAAGGAGTCACTCGTCCAGCAGTTCCCGGACGCACTGGTCGAGGTGTTCGGACACCGCAAGGCCGCCATGGTGCTCGCGTCCGACTTCGCCGAACCAGTGGTGCGTTCGTTTGCCGCAGACTCCAACGACATAGGACTTTTCACGTTCCCTCCGATGACCGCAGGCGCTGCTGCACCCGTGGTCGTCGGAGGCGACGTGATGGTGCTGCAGAAGCCCACCTCGGAAGACGCACGCGACCTGGTACGCCGCTTGTCCGCATCGACCGCAGTAGACCCGTGGATCGCGGAAGGCGGGTTCCTGGTCGACGGACGGACCACTGGGTACTCCCCCGAGCTCACCCTGCTCGCCGAGCAGCTGACCCGACCTGGCGAGCAACTGCAGTTCGACCTGTCCGACCGGCTCGGTCGCGTCGGGGACATCAACGGACTATGGCGGGTGCTGACCGACTTCCTGATCGCGGTCGGCGGCCGTGACGCCGCCGTACAGGATGCGGTGGACGACGCGATGACCGAGCTGCAGAAGGTGGAGGAGGGCTGATGGGCCTGCAGACCAACGGCCTGTCCCTCGAGGTCGTCGGCCGGGAAGTCACCGGCCGTCCGGTGCAGGGCAAACCGCGCCGACCCGCCGGACCGTACCTGCTGGGGCTGCCGGCGTTGCTGTTGAGCTGTCTACTGCTGGTACCGATCGGCGTGACCGTAGTGGCGGCGTTCCGGACGCGTGGCGGATTCGGGTTCGGCAACTTCGAGGTGATGGGCGACCCGTCGGCGCTGCATGCCGTGGGCAACAGTCTGCTGTGGGTGATGGTCGCGTTCGGAACCGTTGTGGTCGGGTTCTTCCTTGCCCTGTTGAGTTATCGACTCCCAGCGGTCACGACGTTTCTGCAGCCCGCACTGGTCATTCCGTTCGCTGTGTCGGTGCTGGTGTCCGGTGCGACGTTCCGGCTGATCTTCGACCCGACACCGGAGCGCGGGACGATCACCGCTGTCTGGACACGACTGTTCGGCACCAGTCCGGTGTGGCTGGGTCCTGGTCTGTTCTGGCTGGTGCTGGTGTCCGCGTTCGGCTGGACCTGGCTCGGGTACGTCGTGTCGCTCTTCCGTGCCGGCCTGGACGCGATACCGGACGACGTGTCGCGGACGATCACAGCTGAGGGCGTCAAGGGCTGGAGACGGCTGCGGGCGTTGGAGATCCCGCTGCTCCGTCCGGTCACTGGTGTGGTCACGCTGACGCTGGTCATTGCGGCGGTGCGGGTGTTCGACCTGGTGCTGATCCTCGTACCAGGGTCGATGCAGCGGTCCGCCGACGTACTGGGGCTGAACTGGTGGAGGGCCACCACGACAGGTGACGACTCAGGACGTACGGCGGCGCTCGGTGTCGTGCTGTTCGCGATTGTCGCGGCGGTCGGACTGATCGGCGTACGCGGTCTGCGCCGGCGGCGGTGGGCGATGCCGGTGACCGTCGTACGGCCGGATCCCTCGCTAGGGCGGCCGAAGCCGGGCAGGGGCGTACGACGGTTCGGCTGGCTGATCGGGCTCGCTGTCGCGCTGGTGTGGATCTTCCCGGCCGTCGTACTCGTTGCCACGGCGTTGCACTCGCCACGGGAAGCCGGTCTCCGCGGGTGGTGGTCGCTGTCGGGTCTGGGGTTCTCGTCGTTCGCTGCCGCGGCGAACGTCGGGCTGTTCCGGGCCCTGCTCTCCACACTGGTGATCGCGGCCGCCGCAACAGCTGTCCTGCTCGTGATCGCCGTACCAACTGCCTACCTGGTCGCCTGGGGCGGTCTGCCGACGCGGCTCGGGCGGATCGCGATGGGCGTGTTCGTCGTACTGGCCGTGACGCCAGTGCAGATGTACGCCGCTCCGCTGCGAGATGCGATCGACTCAGCCGGCTTGGCCGGGTCGCGGGTCGCATTGGCACTAGTACATGCGGCGGCCGGTCTGCCGTTCGCCGTACTGCTGCTGCGATCTGCCTTCGCGTCTGCGCCACCAGCGCTCGTGTCCGAGGCGTTGCAGGGTCCAGCCCGGCAGAGCGCCGTACTGGCGACTGTGCAGCGAACATACCGTCCTGCACTGGTTGCTGTGGCGGTGCTGGAGTTCGCACTGGTGTGGAACGACTTCATCGTCGGGTTCCTGATCAGTGGTCCGGGTACGACGCCGTTGTCGCTGGTGCTGTGGGGTGAGGCGCGGCAGTTCTCCACGTCGAGCGGACCGGTCGCTGCTGCGGCTGTGGTCGCGTCAGTAGTACCTGCGGTTCTCATGCTGTCGTTCTGGCGGACCGTGGTGCGCGGACTGACGACAGGGAGCCGGCCATGAGTGAGGAGCGGCCGAAGCCGGCACCGGAGCCACGAGAGGAACAGTCGCGGATCCAGGAGTTCTCCCTGGTCGTCGGCGGTGTCGCGTCCGCGCTGCTCACCGACCTCACCTCACAGCTGCTGAACCAGAGCCTCGGCCAACGCGGCATCGTGCAGTGGGTCGGGTACTCCGTGGCTGCCCTGCTCGTGGTCATCTCCTACCTTCGGCTGCGGGCGCGGCGCCGGCGTGCGCGCGACCGCCGACTGCAGGGTGCGAGCGAACTGCACGCGGCGGCCGAGGAAGCCGAGCAGTGGATGATCGCGCTCGGCTCGGACGCCGGCGGGATGGCGGCGGCCGAGTGGTTCACGGTCAACGAGGACTGGCTCCGCGACCTGGTCGCGACCGAGAACCCGCAGAACGCGGCAGTCGACGACTTCGCCCGGATCTGCGACGCACTCGAGGCCTGGTACGTACGCCGTCCCGATCCCGACGCGCTCCTCCAACTGAGCGAGCTCCTGAACGCCACGGCCGAGGCCAGCGGGCGCCGCGGTCTCGCCGAGCTCGCAGCGGCTCGCGCGGCGACGGCGTACCGGATGATGGGCGACCTGGAGACCGCCAGCACTCGTCTGGGCCTGTCGGACAACATCGCGACCCACAGCCGTACGGCGGCTGCGCTGAAGATGCGGCGCCAGGTCGAACGCGCCCTGCTGCACCTGGCCCGCGCCGAACGCGCACCGGCCGGCAACGACCGCGACGAGGCCGTCCTGAACGCACGCGACCGGCTGGACGACGCACGACTCACCCGGCCCGGTCCGGACCTCGCAGCCGACGTAGCGATCTCCATCAACCTCGCAGTCGTGCACCTGTACCAGCACGACGACGAAGGCGCCCTGGAGCAGCTACGACCCGCACTCGCCCGTGCGACCGCAGCCGGCGACCTGAGCGGACAGGCCCACGCGCTGGAGCTCATGGGCGTGGCCGCGTGGATGCGACGCAACCAGCACGAGGCGGGCAGCCGGTGGGAGCACGCCGCCCACCTGTACGCCGAGATCGACGAACGCGAAGGCCACGCCCGCTGCCTGCAGCACCTCGGCTCCGCAGCTGTCATCGCCGACGAGCTGGACACCGCGCTCGAGCTGCTCGAACGGAGCGCGACGCTGCGGACGTCGGACAGCGAGATCCTCACGAAGTACCTCGACGCGGCCCGCCGCACCTCGGAACTCCCGGTCGTCGCCGACGACCCACCACGCCGTACCGCGGTCAACGGACTGATGCGCCTTCTCCGAACGGTCAGACGTTTTGTCGGCGGTCTGAAATAGGTTGGTCCCATGGCTAAGGCGGGGACGCAGGCGAAGGGCAAGGCGGCGTATGCGTGCTCGGAGTGCGGATGGACCGCGGCACGGTGGATCGGGCGGTGCGGCGAGTGTCAGGCGTGGGGCACGGTCGCCGAGGTCGGTGCGCCGAAGGCCGCGCGGATCACCGCCGGCCCGGTGACGTCGCCGGCGATGCCGATCGCCAAGGTGTCCGCGATCGAGGCCGAGTCCCGCCCGACCGGCATCGGCGAGCTCGACCGCGTGCTCGGCGGCGGTGTCGTGCCGGGCGCGGTGATCCTGCTCGCGGGTGAGCCGGGCGTCGGCAAGTCCACGCTGCTGCTGGAGGTCGCGGCGCAGTCGGCCCGCGGCGGCCAGCGGACGCTCTACGTGTCCGGTGAGGAGTCGGCCGCGCAGGTGCGGCTCCGAGCGGGACGGACCGACGCGCTCGTCGACGAACTTTTCCTGGCGGCCGAGACCGACCTGGGCGCGGTGGTCGGTCAGGTCGACGCGGTCGAGCCGTCGTTCCTGGTGATCGACTCGGTGCAGACGATGGCGCACCCGGAGGTCGACGGGGCGCCGGGCGGCGTGACGCAGGTCCGCGAGGTGACCGGCGCGCTGGTCCGGCTCGCGAAGGAGCGGCACATCGCGGTCGTGCTGGTCGGTCACGTCACGAAGGACGGCGCGATCGCCGGCCCGCGGATGCTCGAGCACCTGGTCGACGTCGTGCTCGCGTTCGACGGCGACCGGCACTCGGGGTTCCGGATGGTGCGCGCGACCAAGAACCGGTTCGGCCCGTCCGACGAGGTCGGTTGTTTCGACATGGTCGACACCGGGATCGTCGAGGTCACCGACCCGACCGGACTGTTCGTCTCCGAGCACGCCGAGCCGGTGGCCGGCACGTGCGTGACGGTGATGATGGAGGGCCGCCGACCGCTGCTGGCCGAGGTGCAGGCGCTGGTCGGCCCGTCCGCCGCGCCACAGCCGCGCCGCACCACGTCCGGGCTGGAGTCGTCCCGGGTCGCGATGGTCCTCGCCGTACTGGGCAACCGGGCCGGTCTGAAGCTCGCCGACCAGGAGGTGTACGTCGCCACCGTCGGCGGCGTGAAGATCACCGAGCCGGTCGCGGACCTGGCGGTCGCGATCGCTGTCGCGTCGTCGGTGATGGACAAGCCGATCCACCCCGGGCTGGTCGCGATCGGCGAGGTCGGCCTGGCCGGAGAGGTCCGGCGGGTCGGCGGCCTGGAGAAACGTCTCGCGGAAGCCGCACGGCTCGGGTTCACCAAGGCGATCGTCCCCGCCGACATTCCGAACCGGAGCAAGGACGTGAAGCCGATGGACATCCAGAAGAAGTACGGCCTTCGCACCTTCGCCGCCCCCGACCTCCGCTCCGCCCTACTGGCCGCGGGCCTCGCGTAGAACCCCTGTGGCCAACACCACAGGTGAGACGGGGGATCTACAGCGGGTAGCTCGGGAACGTACTCTGGGGGCGCCCCGCCGGGTTCGATGATGACCCCGGTTACCCCGCCGGATGACTGCAGGAGCACCTGATGACCGGATCCAGAGTTGTCGCGCTCGGCCACTACCAGCCGGAACGGGTGCTCACCAACGACGAGCTCGCCACGATGGTCGAGACCAACGACGAGTGGATCCAGAGCCGGGTCGGCATCCGGGAGCGCCGGATCGCGGCGCCCGACGAGCAGGTCGACGAGATGGCCTGGCGGGCCGCCGACAAGGCCGTCGCGAACGCGGGGATCGACGTCGCGGAGATCGACTACGTCGTGGTCGCGACCTGCACGGCGATCGACCGGTCGCCGAACATGGCCGCCCGGGTCGCCGCACGCCTCGGCCTCGGCAACCCGGCCGCGATCGACCTGAACACCGCGTGCTCGGGCTTCACCTACGCCCTGGCGACCGCCGACCAGGCCATCCGGGCCGGCGCCGCGACGAAGGCCCTGGTCATCGGCGTGGAGAAGCTCAGCGACTGGACGGACTGGACCGACCGCACCACCTGCGTGCTGATCGGCGACGGCGCCGGCGCGGCCGTACTGGTCGCAAGTGACGAGCCCGAGGTCGGTCCGGTGGTGTGGGGTTCGGTGCCGGAGATGTCGGACGCGGTCCGGATCGAGGGACGCGACGGCCCGTTCGCCCAGGAAGGCCTGAGCGTCTTCCGCTGGGCCACGACGCAACTGCCGGAGATCGCCAAGCAGGTCTGCGCGAAGGCCGGCCTGAAGCCCGAGGACCTCGGCGGCGTCGTCCTGCACCAGGCGAACCTGCGCATCATCGAGCCGCTCGCGAAGCGACTCGGCGCGGTGAACGCAGTGGTCGCCAAGGACGTCGTGGAGTCCGGCAACACCTCGGCCGCGAGCATCCCGATCGCCCTGTCGAAACTGGTCGAGAAGCGCGAGATCCCGTCCGGCGCGCCGGTGCTGTTGTTCGGATTCGGCGGCGGTCTGTCGTACGCCGGTCAGGTCATCCGCTGCCCCTGACGCGGCAGGCGTCGTACCTCGACGCACTTCGTTCACGCGGGAAATGAGAACTGCACAGTCCGATGCACGGGCGAGTGCACGCGCACGCGCCGCTGCGGGCCGATCCGCGAGCTCCGTAGCGGGCGCTGCGGCAGATATCCGGACAACGGCACGCGGCTGACCGCATAGACTCAGGTCCCGTGGCGGCGAACACGGACAAGAACAGCACCGGCGCCCGGCTCCGCGCGACGCTCGCGGCGGTGGCGCCCGGTACCGAACTACGCGAAGGACTCGAACGGATCCTGCGCGGGCGGACCGGCGCACTGATCGTGCTCGGTCACGACAAGGCGGTGGACGCGATCTCCACCGGCGGCTTCGAGATCGATATCGAGTTCACCGCGACCGGGTTGCGCGAACTCAGCAAGATGGACGGCGCGATCGTCCTCGACCGGGACGCCACCCGGCTGATCCAGGCTGCCGTGCACCTGATGCCGGACCCGTCGATCGTCACCCAGGAGACCGGCACCCGGCACCGCACCGCGGACCGCGTCGCGCGGCAGACGGGGTTCCCGGTGATCTCGGTGTCGCAGTCGATGCACATCATCGCGCTGTACGTCGACGACCAGCGCTACGTGCTCGAGGAGACCGGCGCGATCCTGTCCCGTGCCAACCAGGCCCTCGCCACCCTCGAGCGCTACAAGCTCCGGCTGGACGAGGTGTCCGGCACGCTGTCCGCCCTCGAGATCGAGGACCTGGTCACCGTCCGGGACGTCGCCGCGGTCGCGCAACGGCTGGAGATGGTCCGCCGGATCGCCACCGAGATCGACGGGTACGTCGTCGAACTCGGCACCGACGGCCGGCTACTCACCCTGCAGCTCAACGAGCTCGTCGCGGGCGTCGCCGGCGAACGTGAACTGGTGGTCCGCGACTACCTCCCGCCGGCCGCGGGTCGCCGGCCCAAGACCGCGGACGACGTACTGCTCGAGCTGGACGCTGTCAGCCCGACGGACCTGCTGGACATCGGTCAGGTCGCGCGGGCTCTGCAGCTCGGAGGCGCCGAGCAGCTGGACGCGGCGGTCACCCCGCGCGGCTACCGGCTGCTGGCCAAGGTGCCGCGGCTCCCCGGTGCCGTCATCGATCGGTTGATCGACCACTTCGGTCACCTGCAGAAGTTGCTCGCGGCAAGCATCGACGACTTGCAGACGGTCGAAGGCGTCGGCGAGAACCGGGCCCGCACTGTCCGCGAGGGCCTGTCCCGGCTGGCCGAATCCAGCATCCTGGAACGCTACGTGTAACTACCCGCTGTCAGCAGACGCCTCCGGCTCGTGAAAGCGCCGGAGGCGTCTTGCGTTTCCTCACGGATCGGCGAATACTCCACATGGAACATTTCGTACGGAGCAATCCAGGTGGAGGATCATGGCGGCCGAACTGACACCGTTGGCGATCTCGGTCCTGGCGTTGCTCAAAGAGGAACCGATGCACGCCTACGAGATGTACCAACTGCTGGTCAAGCGACATCACCACTGGCTGGTCAAGGTCCGGCCCGGCTCGCTCTACCACACGGTCGAGCGGCTGGCGCGGCAGAACTACGTCCGCGCCACCGGCACCGAGCGCGCCGGGAACCGCCCGGAGCGCACGACGTACGAGCTCACCCCGGAAGGCGACGCCGCCCTGACCCGGCGGGTGGAGACGGGTATCGAGGAGTACGTCCACGAGTACCCGCTCTTCCCCGTCGTGCTGAGCGAGGCGCACAACCTCCAGCCCGAGGACGCCGTGCTGCGGTTCCGCCGCCGGATCGCGGGCCTGGACAACTGGGTCACCGAGATCGACGAGGCCCTCGCCGACGCCGAGGCGCGACAGGTGCCGCAGGTGTACTGGATCGGCGGCACCTACCTCCTCACCCAGCTGACCGCCGAGCGCGACTGGCTGACCACCACCATCGAACGTATCGAGAGCAAGGACCTGGAATGGCAACCCAAGACTCAGTGAGGCCGGAGGTCCGGCCCTGGCCGGCATTGTGGGCGCTGGTGCTCGGCTTCTTCATGATCCTGGTCGACTCGACCATCGTCTCGGTCGCCACCCCGGCGATCCTCGAGGACCTCGGGGCCGACGTCGGCACGGTCGTCTGGGTGACCAGCGCCTACCTGCTCGCGTACGCCGTACCGCTGCTGATCACCGGCCGCCTCGGCGACCGGATCGGCCCGAAGAAGCTGTACCTGACCGGGCTGGCACTGTTCACGCTGGCGTCGGTGTGGTGCGGGCTGACCAACTCGATCGAGATGCTGATCGTGGCCCGGGTGTTCCAGGGTCTCGGCGCCTCGATGATGACGCCGCAGACGATGGCGGTCATCACCCGGATCTTCCCGCCGAACCAGCGCGGCCGGGCGATGAGTCTGTGGGGCGCGACGGCCGGCGTGGCAACGCTGGTCGGCCCGATCCTCGGCGGTGTCCTGGTCGACGGGCTCGGCTGGCAGTGGATCTTCTTCATCAACGCACCGGTCGGCGTGGTCGGGTTCGTGCTGGCGATGCGGCTGGTGCCGGACCTGCCGACGCACGACCACAAGTTCGACCTGATCGGGGTCGTGCTGAGCGCGGCCGGGTTGTTCCTGCTGGTGTTCGGGATCCAGGAGGGGCAGAAGTACGACTGGGGTCAGATCACGGGCCCGATCTCGGTCTGGTCGCTGATCATCACCGGCGTCGTCGTACTCGCGGTCTTCGTCGTCTGGCAGTCCCGCAACCGGGGCGAGCCGCTGCTGCCGCTGGGCCTCTTCAAGGACCGCAACTTCTCGCTGGCGAACGTCGCGATCACCACGGTCGGGTTCGCGATCACCGCGATGGCGTTCCCGCTGATGCTGTGGGCGCAGGCGGTCCGCGGGCTGACGCCGACGCGATCGGCACTGCTGCTGGTGCCGATGGCGGTGATCGCGGGTGCGCTGTCACCGTTCGTCGGGCGACTGGTCGACCGGACGCCGCCGCGGTTCATCGCCGGGTTCGGGTTGCTGTGCTGCGCGGTCTCGATGTTCTGGATGAGTCAGGTGATCCAGCCCGACGTACCGATCTGGGAACTGCTGCTGCCGATCGCCTTGCTGGGTGTCGCGAACGGGTTCATGTGGGCGCCGATCGGTACGACGGCGACGCGGAACCTCCCGATGCACCAGGCCGGTGCCGGAGCCGGCGTCTACAACACGACGCGACAGGTCGGCGCAGTGCTCGGCAGTGCGAGCATCGCCGTACTGATGGAGTCGCGGCTGGCGCACAACCTGCCGGCAATGGCCGGCAGCACGCCTGCTGGCGAGGGGTTCTCCAGCGGCCGGCTGCCGGAAGTGGTCCGGCAGGGGTTCAGTGACGCCATGGCGCAGTCGCTGGTGCTGCCGGCGGTGGTGCTAGTGGTCGGGCTGGTCGCGGCGCTGCTGTTCACCGCACCTAGCCACCTGCAGAAGCAGCCGAACGATGCGACTCAGCCGGTCGAAGCTGGGTGATCAGACGACCTGGAAGGCCTGGGCGCCCGACACGCGGCCGTCGTACTCGGCCTTGACGACATAGGTTCCAGGCTTGGCGATCGGCTGACCCGGAAGGCAGCCAGGCCTGGACCGGTGTCCGTTCCAGGGCACTGTGACCGCCGATTGTTTGCCCTTGGCAACGGCGAGGGTGGCGGTCTGGATCGCCTTGTCGCACTGGGTCGTGCTCCAGATCTGGTCCGTCCCGGACGTCACGGTGACGGTCAGCTTGTCGGCATTGATGGTGGCTTTGCACCCGTCGTCGAGCGGCGTGAACTGGATGACGAAGTTCAGCATCGAGCCGGAGACGATCTTCCGATTCCCGGGCAGTGCGTCGATGCTGAGGTCCGAGCCCGTGCACGTGAGGTCCGCGGGCGGCGTGGTCTTCGTCGGCTTCGGAGTAGGCGTCGTACTCACCTTGGTGCTCGACGTCCCGGACGGCGTCGTCGGCGCGGAGGCAGGTGGGGCGCTGGTGGGGTTCGGCTGCGGGTTCGACGCGGCGGCGTTCTTCGTGTCGTCGCCACCGCCCGCGAACAGCCGGGAGATCAGGATGACCAGCACAGCTACGACCGCGAGCACGAGTCCACGCCGGAACCAGTACACGCTGGCGGGCAGGTGCCCGACCGGACGGAGCAGACTGCTCATGAAGCGCACTCTAATATCGGCTCCGTGCAGGACCACCTAGGCTCGCCGCTAGCTCTCCATGACCCAGTGCTGCGTTGGTACGACGCCAACGCGCGGGAGTTGCCGTGGCGGGAGCCGGATGCCGGGGCGTGGGCCGTGATGGTCAGCGAGTTCATGCTGCAGCAGACACCGGTGAATCGGGTGCTGCCGGCGTACCGGAGCTGGCTGGAGAGGTGGCCTAAGCCGGTGGACCTGGCCGCAGAGGCTCCTGGTGAGGCTGTGCGGGCCTGGGACCGGCTCGGGTACCCACGGCGCGCCCTCCGGCTGCACGCGGCCGCTCAGGCGATTGTGGAGCGCCACGGCGGCGAGGTACCGGACGACCACGACGCTCTGCTCGCACTGCCTGGTGTCGGGACCTACACGGCCGCCGCGATCGCATCCTTCGCGTTCGGCCAGCGGCACGCCGTCGTCGACACGAACGTACGGCGGGTCCTCGCGCGCTCCCTGACTGGTGTCGCGCAGCCGAGCATCTCCCCCACCGCGGCCGACCAGCGCCTCGCCGTCAGCGCACTGCCCGCCGACGAGCCCACCGCCGCCCGCTGGGCCGTGGCCTCCATGGAGCTCGGCGCCCTCATCTGCACCGCCCGTACGCCGCGCTGTGCCGACTGCCCCATCCAGTCCCAGTGCGCCTGGGTCCAGGCCGGAAGCCCGCCGTACGACGGCCCGCCGCGCCGCGGCCAGACCTACGAAGGCACTGACCGCCAAGCCCGCGGCCGTCTTCTGGCCGTACTGCGAGCCGCATCGGCACCCGTACCGAAGACCGAGCTGGACGCGTGCTGGCCGGACCCGGTCCAACGCGAGCGAGCTCTGGACGGACTAGTTGCCGACGGCCTCGTTGAACCTCTCAGCCGCGGCCGCTACCGGCTTCCTGCGTGACAGACCAAGACGCCGGCTCGAAGGTTTCGAGCCGGCGTCTTTGGTAGTGGTGGTGCTTCAGTTCTTCTTGCTGCCGGCGGGTGCTTCTTCGTCGTCGGCCAGCAGGTCGAGCGGCATCGCGGGCTGACCGGACAGCGTCGCCAGCATCTGGCGGACGTTGGTCAGCTGCGCGTTGATGCTGTCCCGGCGCTGCGTCGCCGCGGCGAGCTCACGCTCGGACTCGGCGCGGATCCGCTCGGACTTGTCCTTCGCGGCGGCGACGATCTCCTGGGCCTGCCGGTTCGCGTCGGCCAGCTGCTGCTGGGACAACCGCTCGGCCTCGGAACGCGACCGGTCGGCCTCCCGCTGCACCTGCGCGGCGCGGTCGGTGACGGCGGCCAGCTGCTGCTCGGCAAGCGCCGTACGGGCGGCGAACTCCTGCTCGACCTTGCCCCGGCGCTCGGCCAGGGTGGTCTCGAAGGCGGCCGCGGCCTGAGCGGACTTGGCCCGCTCCTGCTCGTACAGCGCCTGGGCCTCGCTGCGGCGCGCGGTGGCGTCGCGCTCGGCCTCGTCGCGCATGTCGTCGGCCTGGGTCCGGGCCTCTTCGAGGATCCGGGCAGCCTCGGCGTCGACCTCGCTCTTCCAGTCCAGGGAGTACTGCTCGGCCTCCTTGCGGACCTTCTTCGCGTGCGCCTCACCGTCGGCGACAATCGCCTCCGCGTCGGTGCGGGCGCGGGTCACCAGGTCACGGGCCTCGTCGTCGGCCAGCGACAGGATCTTCGCGACGCGCTCACCGAACTCGGTGAACGTCGGCGCGCGGTCCTTGGAATCCTCCTGGGCGGAGATGACGGCCGCCTCCGCCGCGTCCGTGCGGGACTGCAGCTCCTGGACGTGGCGCTGCAGCTGCTCGGACTGCTGCTGCAGAGCGGTCAGAGAGGTGGTCAGCTCACGGATGTGCTGATCCACCTGGGCAGGCTCGTAGCCGCGCAGAACGGTACGGAACGGGGTTGGGCTTTCACTGCTCATGTTTTCCGATGCTCACTTCGATGGGTGGGTGGATCACACATTGTCACTGACAAGGATCTGACTGTCACGTCCTCATCCTGATTCCCCCGTGGAACCCTCGCTGGAGGACATTCCACCACCTGGGCGGAACCCCGGTACAGCGAGTGCCTCGATCACACCCGAAAGCTGGGTGAGCTCCTTGGTGATCTCATCACGGCGCTGGTTCAGCGCAGCGACCCTCGCCTCGGCGTCGGCGAGAAGTTTTCGGGCCTGGGCCCGCAGGGTGTCGGCGTGCTCGCGGGCCTGGGCCTCGAGCTGCTGAGCCTCCGCACGGGACTTGCGGATCAGGTCGTGCGACTGGCGCTGCGCCTCGGACAGATCGTTGGCCGCGCGCTCCCGCAGTACCTGGGTGCTCTGCTCGGCCTCGGCCTCGCGGCGGTTGGCGCGCTCGATGATCTCCCGCGCGTCCTCGCCGGCCGAGGTCTTCAGCCGGTCGACCCGGGCCTGCGCCTGGGCGGTGATCCGCTCGGCCTCCTGCTTGGCCGCGGCCAGGGTCGACTCCGCCTGCTCGCCGGCCGAGTACAGCGTGGTCTCGGCGAGCTGGGTCAGCTCGGCGTTCTCCTTGGCGATCGCGTCCTGGGTCTGCTTGAGCCGGCTGGTCGACCGGCCGACCACGCGGCGCAGGTGCGCGCGCTTCTGCTTGAGCATCTCGGCCGCGTCGACGGCGGCCTGCTCGCGGATCGACTGCGCCTCGGACTCCGCGGCGCCGATCAGGTCGTCGACGGTCTTCTTGCTCCACAGCGTCTGCTTCTCGGCCTCGGCCATCGCCGCCTCGGCCGCCTTGTTCGCGTCCTCGACGATCCGCTGCGCCTCGCCCGAGGCCGTCCGGCGGTCCGCCTCGATCGAGTCCACGACCAGCTTGGCCTGGGCCCGGGCGTCCGCCATCAGCCGCTCGTTGCCGGCCTCGGCCTCGGCCTTCCGCTCGGCGATCTCCGCGACCGCCTCGGCCCGCAGCTTGTCGATCTCCAGCGAGATCGCGGCCAGCTTGGCCCGCTCGGTCTCCTCGAGCTCCGCCGTACGGCGTTCCAGCTCGGTCCGGTTCTCGCCGCGCAGCCGCTCGATCTCGGCATGCGCCGCGGCGATCTCGACGCGGGCACGCTCGCGGCCGGTCTCGACCTCGCGCTCGACCGAGGCCCGCAGCTCGCTCGCCTCGGACTCGGCCCGGGAGATCAGGTCGGCCTCGTTGCGGCTGGCGGCCTGCGACACCAGCGCGGCCTGCTCGCCGGCGTCGGCGACCAACTGCTGCGCCTCACGGCTGGCCCGCTCCACCATCGCCTGGGCCGACTCGCGGGCCATCCGGGACTCGTCGAGGAGTTCGTCGGCCTCGTCCTTCACCCGCCGCGCTTCGACCTCGGCCGCCGCAACCCGCCGATCCGCCGCCGCCTGCGACTCGGCCCGCAACTTCTCGGCCACCGCCTCGCTCTCAACGCGCAGCCGCTCGGCCGTCGCCTCCGAGTCCGCCCGGCGCTTGGCCACCTCTTCGGCGACCACTGCCCGGAGCTGCTCAGCAGCGGACTCCGACTCAACCTTCAGCCGCTCCGCGATGGCAGTCGCCTCGGAGCGGACCCGCTCGGCCTCGGCAGTCGACTCGGAGGTCAGTTTCTCGGCCGCGGCGGCAGCGTCCCGACGTACCCGGTCGGCCTCGGCGGTCGACTCGGCGCGCAGTCTGTCGGCCGTCTCCTCGGCTTCGGAGCGGACCCGCTCGGCCTCGGCCTCGGAGTCGGTGCGGAGCTGCTCGGCGGCCCGCTCGGCGTCGTTCAGCACGCGCTGGGCGGCTGCCATCGCGTCCGACCGGAGCTTCGTCGCGGCGTCCTCGGCGTCGGCCTTCAGGCGCTCGTTCGCGGCCCGGACCCGGCCGGCCTCGTCGCGGGCGAGATCGTTCTCGTGCTCGGCCTGCTCGCGGAGCGTGTCGGCGATCCGCTGGGCCCGCTCGAGGACTCCGCCCGCCTGCCGCACGCCAAAGGAACCGGTGTCGGCGACCGGTTCCTGGGTCAGCGGCAGACGCGGAGCGTCCATGCGACGAGATGATTCCATCCTCGGCCCCCTTTCCGACAGTCCGGGTCCGAACAGCGTGGTCACAGGGTTACAACGCGGCAGACAGGCGGTAAGTAACTGCTTCCTCAGCGGTCGCGCGATCTTCCCATCGATCCGTTGGCGGACGGAAGCCGTCTCCGTATCGAAGTGATCACGCTCCGCAGGACGATACGACCAATCAGTAGCCTTCGCATAAATCAGGCGTGTTTTCGGTACGCCGAGCGCCGTCGCAGTACCCGCATACCGGCCTGGACCAGCGCTCCGGACACAAGAGCGCCCGCCAACCCCGGAAGGGCTGGCGGGCGTGGGGTGGTGCTGGAGCTACTGGCCGTTCCAGGTGGCGAGGACGCGCAGCTTGGTCCACGGGATGTGGCTGAGTGCGTCGGTCGAGCCGTCGAGGCCTGCCTTGTCCAGAATGCCGCCCGGGCGCATGCCGTTGCCGGGTGTCTGCCACGGCGACCGGTCGGGGTCGGTCAGGTCGTCGCCGGCGACGCCGATTCCGCTGATCGGGCCGGGACCGCCGCTGTCGAGGACGTAACCGCCGTACGTCTGCAGGGTCTTGCAGATCATCTTCTCGCCGCTCGAGGCGCCGGCGAGTCCGGCACAGTCGACGCCGGGGTCGAGCTGGAGGCGCGCGCCCATCGGCACACAGGACGAGCCCGAGCCGTCCCCGTCGGACTTGCCGGCCGGGGCGCGGAACGTGCCGCAGCTCTTGGTGGAGGTGAAGTACAGGGCGTGCTCGATCGCTCCGGTCTGCACCTCACTGTTGAGGATGAACCCGGCGCCGGCTTGGACCTCGGCGCCGGTACCCACGCCGGAGGTCTTGGACTCGGTCCCACCGCCGCTCGCGGCCGGCCACGTACCGCCACAGGAACCGTTCCAGCTGCCGCCGGACTTGCTCGCGCCCCAGATGGACTTCACGCTCTTGTCGTCCTTGTTGTAGACCACGATCCATTCGTCGCCCGGCGACGGAACCTCGCGGGTCGCATAGTCGGGGATGTGGATGCCGTCGCCCACCGAGCAGCCCCAGTCCTCGCTGAACGTCGGGTGGTAGACCGGGTCGGCGTTGCTCGCGGTGTAGACGGTGATCTGCCACTCGGGACCGTTCAGCCGCGGTGTGTTGGTCCCGATGCTGTTGACGATCGCGGCCGAATTCGCGTCGAGCACGGGATCGGCCGGGATCGGCGAACGGAAGTAGTTCGCCGACCCGTCGGCCGCGGTGAACAGGTCGGACGGTCCGGGCTGACGCGGATCCCAGTCAGCGGCCGGTCGGGCGGTAGTCGGGTCAGCCGCGGCGGCTGACCCGACTACGGCGAGCAGCGCCGCCGCGGTGACGGCGATCAGGTGTCGTCTCTTCATCAGGAGCCTCTACGAACGGGTGTGGGACGAGTTCGATCGTGTTGGCTCCGGCGAGGCTGCACCGGCCCGTGACCTGTAACTGCCAGGCGTCAGCTCACTTGATGGCGGCGGGTGGCGCCTCCGGGGTGGCGTCGGTCCAGCCGGAGAGCAGGATCGTGCTGTCGCCGTTCTTTCCGCCGGTGTGGCTGCTGCTCAGGAGCTTGCCGGTCTTCGGGTCGACGATCAGCCGGAGGTTCAGCTGGTACGCCGGGAAGGAGAACCCGACCGCCGTACCTGTCCGGCCGCCCAGGTCCGTGACGTTCTGCTTGACCGTGGCGCCCGGAAGCCCTGCCAGTAGCCGGAACGCGGCCCCGCGGACCTTCGGCAGTGCCGGAGTGTCGCTGAGCAGACCGGCCGAGATCTGCGCGAGAGCCGCCACGTCGGAGGCGTCAGGAGCGGCTGCCGCCTTCACGCCGAGCAGCCGGGCTCGCAACTGCTCCGGGTCGGACGGCAGCGCCAGCACGTCCTGCAGGGTGCCGTTGATCCCCAGGGCGGTGTAGCGGTCCGCGTCGTCCTTCAGCTCGAAGAAGGTGGCCTTTCCCGGCTTCGACGAGATGACCTGGTCCTGCTTGCCCGCAGTGTCGGTCGGACCAGCGTTCCAGGTCGCCGGCGCTCCCGCCTTTCGCCACGCCGCCTCGTCGGCCGCCGTGGCGGGATGCGCACCCAGTGAGCGGGAGCCGAGCCAGGCGGTGCCGCCCTTCAGGCCGGTCCAGGTCTCGGTGACCGTCAGCTCACGCAGCTTGTAGCCGCCCGGACCGGCCGGGATCGACCCACAGCAGACGATCTTGCCGCCGGCCATGACGGTCCACTCCCTGCTCTGGACCTTCCTGACCCGGAAGTACTTGCCCGTCGTCGGTTCGGCCTTCTCCTCGTGAGCCGCCGCGACCAGCAGCACATCGCCGGCCGACATCGCCGTACCGGTGCCGGTCGCAGGGCCGGTCGCGGGAGGCGCCGAGACAGCGGAGTCCGAGCCGCCGGAGTGCGCGCCCGGCGCGAAGGCCAGAGGCACCGCGAGGGCGCCGACGACGACAGCCGCGGCGACCGTGGTGAGGCCGGCGCCGGCGAACCGGCGGCGACGGGCGGCCCGCCGGCCACGGCTGAGATCGGCCGCGACGTCGTCGTCGGTGACGACCGGGTCGGTACCGGCTGCGCGCTCGAGAAGGCTCTTCAGATCAGTCATCGCACATGCTCCAGTGTGTTCAGGGGTTCGACGATGAGGTCGCGCAACTTGTCCAGCCCACGAGCGGTCTGGCTTTTGACGGTGCCCTGACTGCTGCCCATCAGCTCGGCGGCAGCGGCCACGTCCAGATCGCAGAAGTACCGCAGGACGACAGCGGCCCGTTGACGCCTGGGCAGCCGTTCGAGCGCGGCCAGCACGGTCAGCCGGTCCTCCGGCCCGGAGCCGGCCTGCGGCCCCGGCTCGGTGACCTCGCCGGTCAACGTCTCGCGATGACGCCAGAACCGGCGCTTCTCGTCCAGGAACACGTTGATCAGGATCTTGTCGGCGTACCGCGCCGCTCCGATCTCCGGCCTGACCGCGCCCCACTTCACGTAGAGCTTGGTCAGTGCGGTCTGCACCAGATCCTCGGCCCAGTGCGCGTCCCCACTGGTCAGCAGACGTGCGATCCGCATCATCCGTCCGCGGTGGGCACTCACGTACTCGGTGAAGTCCTGATCTCGGTTGCTCGCCACGCGTCCTCCGGTCTTGGTTGGGCGCTTCCTCACCGTTAAGTACCGGGTGAGGCGAGCACCCGGTTGCATCCCCGGAATCGGCAGGAGTACGACGAGGGCCCCGCGGACATGGTGTCCGCGGGGCCCTCGCTACCAGCTACTGGCTCAGGTGTCCTGGAGACCTGTGGTGCCGGTCGTGCCACCGGTGGTGAGGTCGGTGAGCTCCAGGTCGGAGGTCGTCGACTTCTGGTTACCGGTGAAGGTGAAGTACTCGGGCACTCCCTCGGAGTCGACCGTGCCTTCCGGTGCCGCGTCGACCAGGACGATCTGGCCGGGACGCAGTTCCCCGAACAGGATCTTCTCGGCCAGCACGTCCTCGATGTCGCGCTGCAGTGCGCGACGAAGCGGACGGGCGCCCAGGACCGGGTCGAAGCCACGCTTCGCGGCGAGTTCCTTCGCCGCCGCCGTGAGCTCGATGCCCATGTCCTTGTCCTTCAGCCGCTGCTCGATCTGGGCCACCATCAGGTCCACGATCAGGACGATGTCCTCCATCGTGTGCTGGTGGAAGACCACGATCTCGTCGACGCGGTTCAGGAACTCCGGCCGGAAGTGCTGCTTCAGCTCCTCGGTGACCTTCGCCTTCATCTTCTCGTACGACGACGTGGTGTCGCTCGCCTGCGAGAAGCCCAGGCTCACCGCCTTGGCGATGTCCTTCGTGCCCAGGTTCGTGGTCATGATGATCACGGTGTTCTTGAAGTCGACCACGCGGCCCTGGGCGTCGGTCAGACGACCCTCGTCCAGGATCTGCAGCAGCGAGTTGAAGATGTCCGGGTGGGCCTTCTCCACCTCGTCGAACAGCACCACGCTGAACGGCTTGCGGCGCACCTTCTCGGTCAGCTGGCCACCCTCTTCGTAGCCGACGTACCCAGGAGGCGAACCGAACAGCCGGGAAGCGGTGTGCTTCTCCGAGTACTCCGACATGTCGAGGCTGATCAGCGCGTTCTCGTCGCCGAACAGGAACTCGGTCAGCGCCTTGGACAGCTCGGTCTTACCGACACCGGACGGGCCGGCGAAGATGAACGAGCCGCTCGGGCGGCGCGGGTCCTTCAGGCCGGCGCGAGTACGCCGGATCGAGCGGGACAGCGCCTTGACCGCGTCGGTCTGGCCGACGTACCGCTTGGCCAGCTCCTTCTCCATGTCGAGCAGCCGCGAGGACTCCTCCTCGGTCAGCTTGAAGACGGGGATGCCGGTCGCGGTGCTGAGCACCTCGGCGATCAGCTCCTCGTCCACCTCGGCGACGACGTCCATGTCGCCGGCCTTCCACTGCTTCTCACGCTCGGCCTTCGCGTTGATCAGCTTCTTCTCGTCGTCCCGCAGTCGCGCGGCGCGCTCGAAGTCCTGCGCGTCGATCGCCGATTCCTTCTCCCGGCGCACCGTCGCGATCTTCTCGTCGAACTCGCGCAGGTCCGGCGGAGCCGTCATCCGGCGGATCCGGAGCCGGGCGCCGGCCTCGTCGATCAGGTCGATCGCCTTGTCCGGCAGGAACCGGTCCGAGATGTACCGGTCGGCCATCTGCGCGGCGTTCACCAGCGCGGCGTCGGTGATCGTCACCCGGTGGTGCGCCTCGTACCGGTCGCGGAGGCCCTTGAGGATCTCGATCGTGTGCGCGATCGAGGGCTCGGCCACCTGGATCGGCTGGAAGCGGCGCTCCAGCGCGGCGTCCTTCTCGACGTACTTGCGGTACTCGTCGAGGGTGGTGGCGCCGATCGTCTGCAGCTCACCGCGGGCCAGCATCGGCTTCAGGATGCTCGCCGCGTCGATTGCTCCCTCGGCCGCGCCGGCCCCGACGAGAGTGTGGATCTCGTCGATGAACAGCACGATGTCGCCGCGGGTGCGGATCTCCTTGAGCACCTTCTTCAGGCGTTCCTCGAAATCACCGCGGTAGCGCGAACCGGCCACCAGGGCGCCCAGGTCGAGAGAGTAGATCTGCTTGTCCTTCAGCGTCTCCGGGACGTCACCACGGACGATCTGCTGGGCCAGACCTTCCACGATGGCGGTCTTGCCGACTCCCGGCTCACCGATCAGGACAGGGTTGTTCTTGGTCCGCCGGGACAGCACCTGCATGACCCGCTCGATCTCGCTCTCGCGCCCGATCACCGGGTCGAGCTTCGCCTCACGAGCGGACTGGGTGTAGTTCCGGCCGAACTGGTCGAGCACCAGGGAGCTGCTGGGTGCACCCTCCGGAGCCGTGCCCTGCGGCGACGACTCCTTCCCCTGGTAACCGCTCAGCAGCTGGATGACCTGCTGCCGGACCTTGTTCAGGTCCGCACCGAGCTTGACCAGGACCTGCGCTGCGACACCCTCACCCTCGCGGATGAGGCCGAGCAGGATGTGCTCGGTGCCGATGTAGTTGTGGCCCAGTTGCAGGGCCTCGCGCAGGGAGAGCTCCAGCACCTTCTTGGCGCGGGGAGTGAACGGGATGTGCCCGCTCGGTGCCTGCTGCCCCTGGCCGATGATCTCCTCGACCTGGGACCGGACGGCTTCGAGCGAGATACCCAGGCTCTCGAGAGCCTTGGCGGCGACCCCTTCACCCTCGTGGATCAGGCCGAGCAGGATGTGCTCGGTCCCGATGTAGTTGTGACTGAGCATCCTGGCTTCTTCCTGTGCCAGGACGACTACCCGACGGGCGCGGTCCGTAAATCGTTCAAACATCGCCAAAGCGCTCCTTGCCTCAGAGGAGTCGGACGTGCCGTGTTGGCCGACCCCCGTACATGCATGCTAGTCCCCGGCACCGACAGGCTCGCTCTCGGCGAACACCCGATCACGCGTCCATCGGTCGTCCGGGCGGCATCACAAGGGAACAACCGCACTGGTAACCAGCGTGTTCCCCGTTCACCGCGATCCGACAGCGTGTTCGCCACCAGCGAATTCCCGGAACTGCCTGCCGGGTCAGCCATCAGATCCGACACGCCGTGTCCCACTCTGTGAAACAACCGGAATGCGGACGGTCCCGGCACCCCAATGCGGGTGCCGGGACCGGCGACAACTGAAAGTTACTTCGCGTCGTTGTACGCCGCGCGCACCTCGGCGGAGATCCGGCCGCGCTCGCTGACCTCGTAGCCGTTCTCCTTGGCCCAGGCCCTGATGTCCGCGGAGTCCGAGGCCGACCGGCCCCGCCCGCGCGCCCGGCCCGCCGCACCCCGGCGGCCGGCCACCCGGCGACCCGAGCCGACATACGCGGCGAGTGCGTCGCGCAGTTTCGCGGCGTTCTTCTTGGACAGGTCGATCTCGTACGTCGTTCCGTCCAGCCCGAAAGTGACAGTCTCGTCGGCCTTACCGCCGTCGAGATCGTCCTCGAGAACCACCTGCACCCTTTGCGCCATCGATGACAACCTTTCCGCGCCCGCCATCGGGCACAATCCCCCTGCTGAATTGTTAGCACCTGATTTGTACCGCACAAACCAGGTGCTTGTCATTCATCGACGCTGCGCAGTCATGGTGACCTTGCGTATTCATCCGGTTCGAACCGGCCGGTCCGGAATGAATTCGGCCCCTGGATTTGCGAAGGCCGTCCGTTGTGCTATGCAACGACCTGGAAAATCACTCCGGACGCAGCAACGGGAACAGAATCGTCTCCCGGATACCGGTCCCGGTGAGCAACATCACCAAGCGGTCCAGGCCCATCCCCATCCCGCCGGCCGGCGGCATCCCGAATTCCATCGCGCGCAGGAAGTCCTCGTCGAGATCCATCGCCTCCGGGTCGCCCGCGGCGGCCAGCAACGACTGCTCCACCAGGCGATCGCGCTGGATCACCGGGTCGTTCAGCTCCGAGTACGCGACCCCGAGTTCGACGCCGTTGAAGAACAGGTCCCAGGCCTCCACCAGCCCCGGAATTTCCCGGTGCGGCTTCGCCAGCGGTCGCGCCGACTCCGGATAGTCGCGGACAAAGGTCGGCTGGATCAGCGTGTGCTCGCAGAGCTTCTCGAACAAGTCGACGGCGATCTCGCCGGCATTCCGGCCCGGCTGCAACTCGACGTCGTGCTGCTCGGCCAACTTGATCAGACCAGCCAGGTCGGTGGTCGCGTCGACGGTCTCTCCGACCGCTTCCGACAGCAGGCCGAAAAGCGTCGCGTGCCGGAAGGGCTGCTCGATGTCGATGATCGAACCGTCGCGCCCGGTGATCGTCGTACGACCGATCGCACGACCCGCGTTCCGGATCAGCTCCTGGATCAGCTCGGCCATCGTGTCGTAATCGCCGTACGCCTCGTACGCCTCGATCATCGAGAATTCCGCCGAGTGGGTGGAGTCCAGCCCCTCGTTACGGAACGTCCGGCCGATCTCGTAGACCCGGTCGACGCCGCCGATCATCGCGCGCTTGAGGTCGAGCTCGAGCGCGATCCGGAGCTTCATCTCCTGGTCGAACACGTTCAGGCGGGTCGAGAACGGCCGGGCCGCGGCACCGCCGTTGGTCAGCTGCAGCACCGGCGTCTCGACCTCGACGAAGCCGTGACCGTCGTACGTCGCGCGCAGCGCCTTCAGGACGGCTGCCTTCGCGCGGACCATCTCGCGCGCCTCGGGACGCACGATCAGGTCGACGTACCGCATCCGGACGCGCGCCTCTTCGCTGAGCGGCTTGTGCTCGTTCGGGAGCGGGCGGAGCGTCTTCGCGGCCATCTGCCACGCGGTCGCCTGGACGGACAGCTCACCGCGCCGGCTGGTGATCACCTCGCCCTGGACGGACAGCAGGTCGCCGATGTCGACGAGCTGCTTGAACCGGGCCAGCTCCTCCTCGCCGAGGTCGGCGAGCGAGAACATCACCTGCAGCTCGGTCCCGTCCCCCTCGCGGAGCCGGACGAAGCAGAGCTTGCCGGTGTTGCGCAGGAAGATCACCCGACCGGCCACCGAGACCTGCTCGCCGGTCCGGGTGTCGGCCTCCAGCTCCTGCGCGTCGTACTTCGCCCGCAGGTCCTTGAGCAGGTGCGTCCGGGGCACCGAGATCGGGTACGGCGGCACTCCTTCCGCCAGCAGGCGGTCACGCTTCTCCCGGCGAACCCGCATCTGCTCGGGCAGGTCGTCCTGCCCGCTGTCGGGGTTCACCGGGTCCACGTGTGCATCAGTCATGCCCCAAAGGCTAGTGACTGATGGCCTCTAGCTCCGAATCCTTTGATTCGTCCTTGCTCCGGGCGACCAGGACGCCGACGATCGCGGCGGCCACCATGCACGCCACTCCACAGGTCACGAACGTCCCGCGCGGACCGAGCAGCGCACCCGCCAGACCGCCCAGCAGCATCGCGAGGATGCTGAACGAGCGGACCGTGCCGTTCAGGGCCGCGATCACCCGGCCGCGGACGGCCTCGGCGGACCTGGTCACCACCAGTGCGCTCGTCGCCGCGTTCAGCAACCCGCTGCCGACGCCGATCGTGGCGGCGCCGATCAGCAGCGTCACGAGGTTGCCCGCCAGACCCATCAGCACGCTCGACCCGCCGATCGTGGCTGTTCCCACGACGACTGCCACCGCCCGGGCCCGGTCGCCGTTCAGCCGGCCGCTGTACCAGGCGCCGAAGATCGCCCCGGCTCCGGTCGCCGCGCCCGCCGCGCCGTACAGGGCGGGCCCGAGACCGAGCTCGCCGGTGATCAGGAAGACCTCCACGACGTTGACCGCTTCGCCCACGACCACGAACATCCACAGCGCCGGCACCAGGATCTTCAGGATGTCGTCACCGAAGATCGCGCGCAGTCCGGCCGACACCCCACCGCTCTCGCGAGCAGCCCCGGGCTCCGGCCGGCGGCGGGTCCGGACCAGTTGCGCGACGACCACCAGAGCGAGGAAGGTCGCGGCGTCGACGAGCAGCGCTCCACGGCTGCCGACCCAACCGACCAGCAGACCACCGGCCGCCGAGCCCGCCAGCGTCGCGACCCCGATCAGTGCCTGACTGGTCCCGGTGGTCCGGCCGACGAGTTCCTCACCGACGATCCGCGGGATCAGCGCACCCCACGCCGGACCGGCGACGGCCTGGCCGATCTGAAGCACGCACACCAGCGCCAGCGTGTTGGCCAGGTCGTGCACGAACGCCAGCCCGACGCCGGCGACGACCTGCAGCAGCCCCGACCAGACCAGGACCTTCCGCGAGTCGAACCCGTCCACGATCCGTCCGGCGAACGGGATCATCAGCACGGTCGGTACGGCGAACGCGAGCAGCAGCGCCGTGACGGCAGCCGGCCCGTGGCCGTCGGAGACCCGCAGCATCAGCGCGATCAGCGCGATCGAGTCGCCCGCGTACGACAGCGCGCGAGCGGGCAGCACCAGCCGGATGTCCCGGCAGGACCAGATCGAAGTCTGAAGTGTTTGCTTCATAGTTGTGAAGTAAACACTTCAGATTTCGCGACGTCAAGCGGTTCGCTACGCTGACCTCGTGGCGAAGAAGAAGCGGCTGGTGATCACGGACCCGAAGGCGATCCGCGCCCTCGCACACCCGGCCCGGCAGCGGGTCATCGACGAGCTGTTCAACGGCAAGGTGCTGACCGCGACCGAGTGCGCCGAGCTCGCCGGGCTGACTCCGTCCGCGATGAGCTACCACCTGCGCGCGCTGGAGAAGTGGGGCATCATCCAGCGCGCCGACGAGTCCGCCGACGGCCGCGAGCGGCCCTGGCAGGCGCCGGCCGCCAACCTGGTGATCTCGTCGCAGTCCACCGGCGCCGGGCGGCTGGCGAGCCAGGCGATGATCAAAACCGCGATGGACGCGGTCCTCGACCAGTTCGTGGACATGGACGCGGACGATCCCTGGGACGGTGTCAGCTCGATGAGCCGGGCCCGGTTGTGGCTGACCCGTGACGAGGCAGAGCAGTTCAACCAGGACCTGAACGACCTCGTCGATCGCTACAAGAAGACCCGGACGGCCGCGAGTCATCCGGCCGGGACGCGTGAGGTGACGTCGCTGATAGCCGTCGTACCGACAGGGGATCCGCCGGAAGTGAGCTGAACCGTTAGCTACGGATCCGCGGATCTCGGAGTACCTTCGAAGGAAGAGGTACTTTCCGCCATTTGGTGGTCGCCATGCAGTCCTGGATCCTGTGGTTGATCGTCGCCGCCGTCCTCGGCACGGCCGAGTTGATGACGGCGACCTTGGACCTGCTCCTGCTCGCCGTCGCCGCGCTCGCCGCGGCCGGGATCGGCGCGCTGGGACTCGGCATCGCCTTCCAGGTGCTGGCCTTCGCGGTCACCGCCGCGGCCATGGTCACGCTGGTCCGCCCGATCGCACGCCGGCACCTGACCGGGCACCCGAAGCTGCGCACCGGTGTGGCCGCGCTGATCGGCCGCGAAGCCGTCGTACTCGCGCCCTGTGACCGCGACGACGGCCGGGTCCGGATCGGTGGCGAGGAGTGGAGCGCCCGCTCCTACGACCCCGACCTGCACATCCCCGCGGGCACCCGCGTCGACGTGTTCGCCATCGAGGGGGCTACCGCCCTCGTCCATCCTCAGGAGGAACCATGGCCGGACTGATCATCGGAATCGTCGTCGCGCTGCTCGCTGTCGTGCTGGTACTGCGGACCGTGCGGATCGTGCCGCAGGCGCGGGCGGTCAACGTCGAACGCCTCGGCCGGTACCTGCGCACCCTCGAGCCCGGCCTGAACATCCTGATCCCGTTCATCGACCGGCCCCGGCAGCTGATCGACCTGCGCGAGCAGGTGGTCTCGTTCGAGCCGAACTCGGTGATCACCGAGGACAACCTGGTCGTCCACATCGACACGGTGCTGTACTTCCAGGTCACCGATCCGCGGGCGGCGGCGTACGAGATCTTCAACTACATCCAGGCGATCGAGCAGCTCACCGTCACGACCCTGCGCAATGTCATCGGCGCACTGGACCTGGAGAAGACGCTGACCTCGCGCGAGCACATCAACTCGATCCTGCGCGGCGTCCTCGACGAGGCCTCCGGCAAGTGGGGCATCCGGGTGAACCGGGTCGAGCTCAAGGCGATCGAGCCGCCGGCGTCGATCAAGGAGTCGATGGAGAAGCAGATGCGGGCCGAGCGGGAGAAGCGGGCCGCGATCCTGAACGCCGAGGGCGTCCGGCAGTCCCGGATCCTGACCGCGGAAGGCGACCGGCAGGCGGCGATCCTGCGCGCCGAGGGTCAGGCGAAGGCGATCGACACCGTGTTCGAGGCCATCCACCGCAACGACCCGGACCCGAAACTGCTCGCGTACCAGTACCTGCAGATGCTGCCCGAACTGGCCAAGGGCCCCGGCAACACCTTCTGGGTCATCCCGTCCGAGGTCACCACCGCATTGCAGAACGTCACCAAGGCGTTCTCGGGCGAGACGCCGAAGATCCCGTCGGAGAACGGCCACAACCCTGAACTTCCCCGGAGTTAGTTGCCCGGTCACCAAATCGGTTGTCCGACGATGTCACTATGGGTGCATGGGGGAACCTCTGCTGATCGCGCAGGCGATCGCCATCCCTTCCGGGGTGGCCGTGCTGGCCTATCTGGTGGTCGGACTTGTCATCGGCGTGGAGAGCATGGGTGTGCCGCTGCCCGGTGAGACCACGCTCATCGCCGCCGCGCTGCTCGCGTCGCAGCAGCATCATCTGAAGATCGAGTTCGTGATCATGGCCGCCGCGGCGGGCGCGATCATCGGCGACTCGATCGGGTACTTCATCGGCCGCAAGGCCGGCCGCCGGCTCTTCGAACGGCTGGGCAAGCGGTTCCATCACTTCTCCGAGGACCGGATCGTCCGGGCCGAGAAGTACTTCCACAAGTACGGCGTCTGGACGGTGTTCTTCGGCCGCTTCGTCGCGCTGCTGCGGATCTTCGCGGGCCCGATGGCGGGCATGCTGCGGATGCACTACCCGCGCTTCCTGGTCGCGAACGCCGCCGGGGGCATCGCCTGGGCGACCACGATCGGTGTCGTCGCGTACAAGATCGGCGACAACGCCGACCAGATCTTCGGCCGGGTGTCGGTCATCGCACTGATCGCCGTCGCGGTCGCGGCGGTCACGCTGTACGCCGTACACAAGGTCCGCAAGCGCCGCCGGGAGCAGACCGACTCGCTTCCCGAGGCGGCGACCGAGTCAGCGGACGTGTAGCTGCAACTGCGGCGTCGTGGTCCCGTCGATCGGCCGGCCGAACATCATCGCGCCGGGGATCACGAACCGGTAGACGAAGTCGCCCGGCTGCGCGGCCTTGAACGCCAGCGCGGCCGCGCCGCCGCGCATCGGCAGCGCCTTCGAGTTCACCCACCGGCGGGTCTGCCGGTTCCAGGCCTGCAGCATCACGGTCGTGTTCATGGCCGGCTTCACGGCGACTGACACGGTCACCATCGAGCCCTTCGCGGTCGCCGTGTTCCCGTTGGCGAATCCGGCCGACGCGATCCGGACGACGCTCTTCGTGTAGGCCGGCTTACTGGTCGACGTACCCGTCTGCGTCCCGCCCTTGGTGTTCTCCGGCACGGTGATCTTGTACGGGCGACTGCCGCCGGTCGGCACCGCGATGTCGTAGTACCCGCCGGCCGTCGTCGACCCGCGCGCCGCCGGCGTCCACCGCGAGCCCGGGGCGACCTGGGTCAGCACCACGACCGGCACGCCGGCCGGGGTCGCGCGCTTGCTCGTGCACGGCGCGTCGAGTTCACAGCCGACCTGGTGCAGGATGACCCGCCCGCGGACCCGGATCGGCACGCTGAACTGGGCCAGCCTCGGTACGGCCGCGTTGATCGAGCTGGTCAGCCCGAGCACCTGCCCGCCGACGTTGGTGCTCCACTCGTTCTGGGTGCGCAGCTGGAAGGTGTACGGCGGCTTGACGCTCTTGATCACCTGCCGGTTCGAGGTCGTCGCCGGGCCGATCACCTTCAGCATCTGGCCGGGCCGCCCGATCATCGGCACGTACCGCTGGGTCTTCTTGCCCTTCACGTCCAGCGGGTCGTTCGGCGTGAAGTCCTGCGGAGCGACCGGCACCGACCATCGGATCAGCACCCCGCGCCCCTGCTTCGCCACCGCCGCCGCGCTCGGCCGCACCGGACCGTCGGTGTCGAACACCGGCGACTTGGTCAGCTTGCTGGTCACGCCGCCCTGTGAGGTCCCGGTCCCGACCGCGACCTTGTAGTTCCCGTCCGGCGGGAACGCCGACGTCGGGATCTCCCACCGGTTCGGTTCACCGGCCGGGATGTACTTCACGTACGACGGGCTCTCGCTGAGCACACCCTCGATCGTGACCCGGTTCGGCTGCCCGTTGTCCTTCCAGGTCACCAGCACCGCGGCCCGCCCCTTGGGCGCCCACGCGACGGTGACATCGGTCGGCGGCGGATCGGAGGCACAGGCAGTCAGCGAGGTCGCCCCCGCAACTACCACCAGCCCTACGGCGAGCACGCGCCGCATTCCGACCACCCCTCGTCTCCTCACGACCAACCGGGTGAACCATACCTAGTCGCGGGTGCCCTCTCCCCATGACCGTTGCCGGATCGGTATCGCGCACCTACCGTGAGGTAAGCCACTGAGGGGGGAACCACGATGGCATTCATCGGTACGCCAAACGTCCCGGAGATGTTCGCTGCGAACCGGGCGCCGGCCGGGCACGTGCCCAACTTCGTCCACACGTTCGCCGCACGACCGGCCGTCTTCGAGGCCTGGAAGCAGCTGAGCCGCGCGATCCAGGAGTCCATGGACCTGCGCCGCTACGAGCTCGCCACGCTGGCCGCGGCGACCGCGCTGAAGTCGAGCTACTGCAGTCTCGCGCACGGGCAGATCCTGGCCGACAAGTTCTACACCGCGGAGGAAGTCGCGGCGCTCGTCGACGAGCCCGCGAACGACCCGGTCGACCGCGCGGTGATGGCCTTCGCGCGCAAGATCGCACTCGCCGCCGACACCATCACCCAGGAAGACGTCGACGCGCTGAAAGCACTCGGCCTGACGGATGCCGACGTACTCGACGTAGCGCTCGCGGCCGCCGCCCGGGCCTTCTTCTCCAAGACCCTCGACGCGACCGGCACCCAACCGGACTCGGCGTACAACGGCCTGCCCGACACCCTCCGCAAGACCCTCACAGTCGGCCGCCCGATCGCCCCATAAGCCGTGCTTGCCGCCCGACCCCTTGATGGAGGGTTTCGGTCACGTCCGTGGAGGATTTCTGGCGCCCACCCAGGAATATCCTCCTACCAGCCACCAACCCCATCACCATCGCGGCCACCCGCCCGAGCCCAACTTTGAGAAGCCACCAACCATTCTCGGGGCGCCGACATGGTCGGCGGCTTCTCAAAGTTGGGTTGCTGCGCGCCCGCGGCGGGACTGGGAACAGGCGCTGGTGTCAGGAGACGACCCCGGCCGAGATTGGCGCGAGTACAGCGGACCGGTTGGATCACCGCTACTCGGGCTGATTGTTCGGGGTGCCGCCGAGGTGGTGTTTCGTAGTGACGCCTGTGTACATCAGGTGCGTGACAAGGCCTTGGGCGGCATGCGGAAGGTTGTGGCAGTGGTCCATCCAGATGCCTGGGTTGTCCGCCACGAAGGCGACCTCGTAGGTCTCCTTGTCCTCGACGTTGAGGGAGTCCGTCCGCCACGGGCTCCCTGAAGCGCGCACCCCGTCACGACTCAGCACGACGACGTGATGGCCGTGCAGGTGCATCGGGTGCACCTGCCCTGAGGTGTTCTTGATCGTCATCCGCACGATGTCGCCCTCGCTCACCACGAACATCGGCACATCCGGGTACTGATGCCCGTTGATCGTCCACCACAGCCCGGGTTTCCCGTCGAAGAACCCGATCCGCCGGCCGATGTCGTACCGGAACGCCCGGGTCGCCTTCGCAGGATCGAACCCGAGCGGCTTCGGTTCCCCATAACTCAGCAGGTCGACCCGGTCCCGCGGCTCGGTCCCGGTCGGCGCGTCACCGTCGCCGATCACCAGCGTCGTCGGTCCGCCGCCGAGCCCGATCCGCACCGCTTTCGCCGTGGGGATCTCGAGGTCGACCCGGCCGCCCGCGGTGACGAGCACCGCCTTCCCGCTCACCTCTGTCGGCGCGTTCACCTCGGTCCCGTCGACCGCGATCACCTTGTACGACGCCCCGTCGACCCAGACCGCCATCGGTCCGTTGTCGGTGTTGATCAACCGCACCCGCGCGATCGGACCGGGCGCCTTCACACGACGTTCGCCGTACTCACCGTTGACCGTGCGGACCTTGTCATAGGTGTGCACCGCCGCGATCACGTCCGCCGCGGTGGGCTGGACGATGAGTACGCCGTACAGACCCTTCTGCACCTGCTCGTGCGAGACCTGGTGCGAGTGGTACCAGTACGTGCCGGCGTCCTTCGCGACGAAGCGGTACACGTACGACTTGCCCGGCGGGATCGCGTCCTGCGTGACACCCGCGACACCGTCCTCGGCATTCGGTACGTCGACACCGTGCCAGTGCAGTGTGATGCCCTCGGCAACGTTTTCGTTGCGCAGTGTGACCTGGACGAGATCGCCTTGTTTCGCGACGATCCGCGGACCCGGCGACGTGTGGTTCAACGTGTAGCCGTCCATCGGCCCGCGGCCGGGGAGGTCGAACCGCTCCTCGCGCGCCACGAGCTCCACCGCGACAGCAGGCGTCCTGTCAACGGGACCGGTCAACTGGCTGACATCGGTCCCGTGATGCGCGGCCGCCGGCCCGCCACCGTAGTCGGCGTACCCCATCGTCATCGGCGACAGATCGTTCGGGATCAGGCTCCGCTGCCAGAAGAACCCGAGCGGCGCCAGCACGACAATCGTCGCTGCGATCGCGATCAGCGCACGACGAGACGGCGACCGCAGCTTCACGATCGCCGCACGTCAGTTGCCAACAGCATCTAGGCGGTTGCGGCGGCGGCCGCTGTCACCGGCTGAGTGGCTGCACGCCGGGCCGCCATCGCCGCGACTGCCAGGAGAGCGAACGCGTTCAGCCCGTGCAGCGCGCCGATCACCGGTGCGCCGAACGACGCGACGGCCAGCCCGAACTGCAACACGACCAGACCGAACACGTACAGCGCCCACCTGACGCCGCCCGCGACCTTCGCGAAGAACGAGATGATCAGCAGCAGGATCGCCAGCAGTGGGATGATCCCGCTGCCCACGATCGTATGGATCATGTGTCCGGCGTTGGCATCGGAGTTCTCGTCCAGCACCAAGCCGCCGTCGACGTCCTTGATGACCGTGAACCACGCGAGTGCGATCGCCATTGCCTGGACGATCACCCCGATCGCGATCAAGCCGGCCAGCGCGCGATAGACAGACCTCATGTTTCCCCCCACCCCCGGAAGTCACCTAGCTCATGGTGATCCCGATCACCTCAAGGGCACAAGAGGTAGCGGCCGTCAGCCGTGATTGCGGGCGAAGGCCTGATACAGACCGCGCAGGGTCAGCAACGGTTCGTCGCGAACCGGGGTGTTCAGCTCGCCGGTGAGCAGCGGCGCGAGCGCGCCGGTGAGGACGACCGTGACGTCGTCATTCAGAGACTGTTCGGTCCGGATCCGCGCGACCAGACCGTCGACCAGCGCGGCGAATCCGTGGATCGCACCGGACTGCAGCGCCTCGACGGTGTTCTTCGCGACCACCGATCGCGGCCGGACCAGCTCGACCCGGCGCAGTTGTGCGGCCGCCTCCCCGAGCGCGTCGGTGGCGGTTTCGATGCCCGGGGCAATCACCCCTCCGATGAAGGCGCCGGCCGGGTTGACCACGTCGATCGTGATCGCCGTACCGACATCGACGACCAGGCAGGGCGCGCCGTACTTGGTCACGGCCGCCAGCGCGTTCGCGATCCGGTCCGTGCCGACCTCCCGCGGATTGTCGACCAGCACCGGCAGCCCGGTCTTCACACCGGGCTCGACGACAACGCTCGGCACACCCTGGTAGTAGCGCGATACGACGTCCCGCAACTCGTGCAGCACATGCGGTACGGCGGAACACACCGCGATCCCGGACACCGGCGACTCACCGGCGAGCAGGCCCTGCAGGAGCACCGCCCACTCGTCCGCCGTACGACGTGGATCGGTCCCGACCCACCAGTGCCGCTTGACCGTGCCCTCGAACACCAGGCCGACCAGCGTCCTGGTGTTCTCGACGGCAACGGCCAGCAACACTCAGGCCTCCTTGAGGTCCAACGCGATGTCGAGCACCGGCGCGGAGTGCGTCAGCGCACCGACCGCGAGGAAGTCGACACCGGTCTCGGCGACCTCTCGCGCCTGGTCCAGGGTCAGCCCGCCAGAGGCCTCCAGCCTGGCCCGGCCGGCGACCTTCTCGACGGCTTCGCGCAGCAGCGGGGCGTCCATGTTGTCCAGCAGGATCAGCTCGGCGCCGGACTCGACCGCGATCACCGCGTCCTCGACCGAGTCCACCTCGACCTCGATCCCGATCTCCGGGTACGCCTTACGCACCAGCCGGAACGCCTCCGCGACGCCACCGGCCGCGATCACGTGGTTGTCCTTGATCAGCGCGGCGTCCGACAGACCCATCCGGTGGTTCTTCCCGCCCCCGCAACGTACGGCGTACTTCTCCAGGGACCTGAGCAACGGCATGGTCTTGCGGGTGTCGCGGATGACCACTCCGGTGCCCTCGACCGCATCCACCCAGCGCCGGGTCAGCGTTGCGACGCCGCTCAGGTGGCAGAGCAGGTTCAGCGCGGTGCGCTCGGCCGTCAGGAGCTGCCGCGTCTTGCCGCGGATCGTCATCAGGACAGCGCCGCGTTGCACGGACTCGCCGTCGCGGACGGTGTACTCGATCTCGATCTCGTCCGGCGCCGCGACCTGCCGCAGCACCAGCTCCGCGATCTCCAGGCCCGCCACCACGCCGTCGGCGCGGGCGACCAGCTCGGCCACCGACACCTGGTCCGGGTCGACCGTGGCGGTGGTCGTCACGTCGACGCCTCCGGCCAGGTCCTCCTCGATGGTTGCCCGCACGAGGTCACCGACCCATTGCCGGTCGACTGTCTCATCCATGCCGCTCATTCTCCTCGGATTCGCGCGAAACAAACGTGGCCTGCGGCACAGCCCGGTGATCAAGTGTCACGTCCAGGCTTCCGAACCAGTGCAGATCATCGCGGTCCGGGTGGTCCTCGCGCCAGTGCGCGCCACGGCTTTCTTCGCGGGCGGTCGCCGCGGCGATCAGCGCGGAGGCGACCGTCACCAGGTTCGTCGCCTCCCAGCCCGGCGTCCCCGGCTCGTCGTACGGCTGCTCGATCAGCTTGGCGATCGCCGCACCCGCCTCCGACAGGCCGGTAGCGCTCCGGATCACACCGGCGCCGACGGTCATCGCCCGCTGCAGCTCGGGTACGACGTCCGCGTCGACGAGTCCCGGCGTACGGCGGTCCACGTCCGGCTCCCGCTGTTCGGGCAGACCGTTCGCGAGGTGCGCGGCGATCCGGCGGGCGAACACGAGCCCTTCGAGCAACGAGTTCGAGGCGAGCCGGTTGGCCCCGTGTACGCCGGTGCACGCAACCTCACCGCACGCGTACAGGCCGGGAACGGAGGTCTGGCCGTTCAGGTCCGTCCACACTCCGCCCGACGAGTAGTGGCAGGCGGGGGCGACCGGGATCAGTTCGCGGACCGGGTCGATACCGTGCGAGCGGCAGGACGCGAGGATGGTCGGGAACCGTACCCGCCACTTCTCGTCGCCGAAGTGCCGGGCGTCCAGGTAGACGTGGTCCTTGCCGGTGGCAATCATCTGGCGCATGATCGCCTTTGCCACGATGTCCCGCGGCGCGAGATCGGCGAGCTCGTGCTGACCCTGCATGAACCGCTTGCCGGTGTGGTCGACGAGGAACGCACCCTCGCCGCGGACTGCCTCGGACACCAACGGCTGCTGGCCTTTCGCGCTCTTGCCCAGCCAGAGCACCGTGGGATGGAACTGCACGAACTCCAGGTCCCGCACCTTCGCGCCGGCCCGGAGCGCGAGCGCCATCCCGTCACCGGTCGACACGCTCGGGTTGGTCGTTGCCGCGTACAACTGTCCGAGGCCGCCGGACGCCAGGATCACCGCCCGGGCACGGATCGCGCCGACGCCGTCGAGTTGACCCTCGCCCATCACGTGCAACGTGACGCCGGCGATGGAGCCGTCGGCGGCGGTGAGCAGGTCGAGGACCAGGGCGTGCTCGATCAGCCGGATGTCCTTGGCGCGCTTGACCGCGGCGACCAGCGCCCGCTCGATCTCGGCGCCCGTCGCGTCGCCGCCCGCGTGTGCGATCCGGTTGCGGTGGTGCCCACCTTCGCGGCCGAGCGAGATCTCCCCGTCGGCCAGGGTGTCGAAGCGCGCGCCCAGGTCCATCAGGTCGCGGACGGCGTCCGGGCCTTCGGTGACGAGGACCCGGACAGCCTCCGGGTCGCTCAGTCCGGCGCCGGCTACGAGCGTGTCCTGCAGGTGCTCCTCGGGAGAGTCCTCCGGGTCGAGAGCGGCGGCGACGCCGCCCTGCGCCCACTGCGTCGAGCCGGAGGCGACGACGTCCTTCGTCACCACCAGCACGGTGCCCAGCTCGCGGGCCTTGAGCGCGGCGCTCAGCCCGGCGACGCCGGAGCCGATCACCACCACATCAACTGAGTCGGTCCACCCGGCCTCCGGCGAGGCCAGACGCTGAGGGACTGCGGGTCCGGTCATCCCGCGACGGTATCAATCGAATTCATCGGAGGGTGATGGAAATGTTGTCAATGAGACGGGTCAGACCGACGCGGGCGGCGATCAGCATCCGGGCCTCGCCGGGGCCGATCACCGGGCCGAGATCGGGTGCTCGTAGGGCGAGATAGTCGATCTTCACCGACGGCACCGCCTCGAGCTCGGCCTGCGCCGCGGCCAGCACCGCGTCCGGCCCGTTCATCCCAGCCTTCGCGCCGGCGCTCAGCGCCCGGTACAGCACCAGTGCCTCGTCACGCTCGGTCTCGCTCAGGTACCGGTTGCGTGAGGAGAGCGCGAGCCCGTCCGCCTCCCGCACGGTCGGCACCGGCACGATGTCGACGTCCATGTCGAGGTCGCAGACCATCTCACGGATCAGCGTCAGCTGCTGGTAGTCCTTCTCGCCGAACAACGCCAGGTCGGGCGCGGTCAGGTGGAGCAGCTTTGACACCACGGTCAGTACGCCGGAGAAGTGGCCGGGCCGGAACACACCCTCGAGCTCGTCCGCCAACGGCCCCGGATGCACCGTGATCGAGGGCTCGTTCGGGTAGAGCTCGTCCCGGGACGGGTTGAAGACCAGGTCGACGCCCTCGTTCTTCGCGATCGCCAGGTCGCTGGCCAGCGTCCGCGGGTACCGGTCGAAGTCCTCGGTCGGCCCGAACTGCAACGGGTTCACGAAGATCGTCAGGAGCACGCTGCCGTCCGGCCCGACCCGTTCACGGGCCTCCGCCAGCAGCGCGGCATGGCCGTCGTGCAGAGCACCCATCGTCATCACGACCGCCCGCGGCCGGATCGCCGCCGCGGCTCGCAGTTCGGCCTTGGTCTGGGTGAGTCTCATCGCGGTGCCTCCCCTGTCCGATCTGCCCGGTCCAGTACCTCGGTCAGGCGGCAGACCGTCTCCGCGTCCAGCCGCCCGTCCGTGGCCAGTTCGACAGTCGCCCGGGCCAGTTCGGCGTACGTGCGCCTCGTGCTGCCCCGAAGTACTGCCAGATGTGCTGCCACCGTGTCGACATCCCCCCGGGCGATCGGCCCGGTGAGCGCATGATGACCGGATCGCAGCGTGTTGTCGAGGGTTGCGACGAGCAACGGCCGCAGTGTCGCCACCGGATCCGCCACGCCCGCCTCCCGCAGTACGGCGACCGCCTGCGAGACCAGCGTGGTGAGGTGGTTCGCGCCGTGGACCAGACCGGCGTGGTAGCGAGCACGCTGGTCGTCGGCGACCCATTGCACCTGTGCGCCCAGCGCCTTCACCATCCGCTCGACGATCGACCGTGCCGCATCAGGAGCAGTTGCGGTGAACATGACCCCGTCCAGGCTTACTTGGCCGCCCGGAAACGTCATCGACGGGTGCAGCGCGACCGGTGTCGCAGCCAGCCCGGTCAGCGGGGCCAGACCATGTGCTCCGGACAGGTGCACGACGTACTGCGCACTGGTCAACGGCAGCGTGTGCGCAACGTCGTGAATCAGGTCGTCCGGTACGGCGACCAGTACGACGTCGGCGCTCCTCGTGACCTCGTCAGCGGTCAGCACAGGCACAGCGGGCAGAAGGCGGGCGGCGCGGTCCAGGGACGCGTCCGAGCGCGCGGTGACTCCGACCAGGGGATGTCCGGCTGCCGCCAAGGCTGCTCCCAGGGCGGTCCCGGCCCGGCCGGCTCCGATCAAGCCGATCCGTTCCATCACTCACTCTCTTCTCGTTCCAGTCCCGCTCCCGGGTACCAGACGATCTACTTGTCAGGGTAGGGCATGGCTGATGGCTCCGCGCCGTCGCGAGGAGGTGCTCGGTGCGGTAGCTCGGCGTGCGGGAGCGAAGGTCTCGATGCGGAGCATCGTGGCCTTTGCTCACGTGCGGCGAGGTGCCGTGCCGAGTGCCCCGCAGTAGGCGCGGAGCCATCAGCCATGCCCTCAGTGATGAGAGCATGGGGCGGTGAGTGATGCGTGGGCAGCGGGTGCCGAATTGACCGCGATTCTGATCACAGTTCCCGAGCTGGCGGAGTACACAGAGCGTTGGCGTTCGGTGTCACGGTCGACTGCGAGACCACAGGTCCCGTTGACCGAGCTCATCCCGCCGCACGTGACTGTGCTGGTGCCCTGGGTTGCCGAGCCCACCGACACCGACCTGGCCCGGCTCCAGGCAGCCGTCGCGTCGATCGAGCCGTTCGAGCTCAGCTTCCCGACCGCGGGTCAGTTCCCGAACGGTACGGCGTGGTTGAAGCCGGAGCCGTTCGACAAGGTCCGCTCGATACTCCTGTCCGTCTTCGACGCCTTCCCCGAGTGCCCGCCGTACGGCGGTGAGTTCCCGGACGCGCATCCGCACCTGACCATCTCGTCGTCCACCCAAGGCGGTCCGGCCGTGGTGGCAGAGGCGAACGCCGCCCTGGCTGCAGCACCGGCCCCGACCGTCCAGCTGACCGAGCTGGAGCTGTGGCGCGAGGACGCGGAGGGTGTGTGGCACCAGCTCGGCGCCGTACCGCTGGGGTCCGCTACTTCCTGACCTGGAAGCCCACAGCACCAGCAGCCTTCTTGGCCTGCCAGTCCGCGGGTACGTCGGCCGGCATCAGCTCACGCACCTGGTCGACGCTCGGGTCGGTGAGCGCACCGATCCGGACGGCCTGCTCCGACACCGTGGCCTCGAACAGGTTCCGCACGTCCCGTCCGTTCCCGAACTCGGCCATGTGCCGGACCCGATCCAGCAACGAGCCGACCCGCTCCACGACCCCGTCGGCCAAGAGGTACCCGGCCTTGCCGCTCAGGTACTGGAAGATCTCCTGCAGCTCCGGCGACGAGTAGTCCGGGAACTCCAACGTCGTCGGCACCCGCGAACGCAGCCCAGGGTTCTGCAGGAACAGCCCCTCCATCGGCTCGGTGTACCCGGCCAGCACCACAACCAGGTCCTCGCGGTGCTCCTCCATCAGCTTGATCAGCGTGGCGAGCGCATCGGCCCCGTAGCCGCGCGCGTCCGCCAGTGTGTACGCCTCGTCGATGAACAGCACGCCGCCCAGGGCCTGCTCCACCAGGCGCTTCACCTTCGGCGCGGTCTGGCCGATGTACTGGCCCATGAGCTCGTTACCGCTCGTCTCCACCAGGTGGCCGACACCGAGCAGACCGAGGTCCCGGTAGATCTCCGCGAGCAGCCGGGCCACTGTGGTCTTGCCGGTGCCCGGGTTGCCGGTGAACACCATGTGCCGGGACCGCTCGGCCGGCGGCATCCCGGCCTTGGACCGCAGTACGTCGGCCTGCGCCTCCGCGGCCAGTCGCTCCACGGTCGCCTTGACCTCGGCGAGCCCGGTCATCGCCGCGAGCTCGGACCGCGGGTGCTCGTGGCGCGGCAGGTCGCCCAGGTTCTCGTCGGTCAGATCGGCGACGTCGGACCGCTCGATCGTCCGGACCTGCTCCATGGTCGGGGACTCCAGCGTGGACAGCCGGACCGCCTGCAGCGTCGCGATCCGCTCGAGCAACGTCCGTACCGTCCGTGCGTTGCCGAACCCAGGTGCCCGGGGCGCCTTGTGCAGCGCGGCGAGCGCCTGCTCGGACACCCCGGCGCCGAGCACGAATCCGGCCTGCTCGGCCGCCTGCAGGAAGATCTGGTGCAGCTCGGCGTCGGTGTAGTCCGGGAAGTTCACGAACGTCCGGATCCGCGACTTGAGCCCGGGGTTGCTGTCCACCAGCGAGTACATCTCGTTCGGGTAGCCGGCCATCACCACGACCAGGTTGTCGCGGTGCGTCTCCATCAACTGGATCAGGGTGGCGACTGCCTCCCGGCCGTAGTCCCGCCCGGAACCGTTGAACAGCGAGTACGCCTCGTCGATGAACAGCACGCCGCCCAGCGAACGCTCGACCACCTCGGTCACCCGCGGCGCCGTCTGGCCGATGTACGACGCGATCAGGTCCGCCCGCCCCACCTCGACCAGGTGGCCCGACGAGAGCATGCCCAGGTCCCGGTAGACCTCGGCGAGGATCCGGGCGACCGTGGTCTTGCCGGTGCCCGGGTTGCCGCTGAAGACCAGGTGCCCCATCGGCTTCGGCAGCCGCAGCCCGGCTTCGGCGCGCAGCTTGGCAACCTTCGCCTCCGCGACCAGTTCGTGCACGCGGGCCTTCACGACGCCCAGACCGGTCATCTCGTTCAGGTCGGCGATCGGGTCGCCGGCCGCCGGTACATCCGCCCGCAGCTTGTCCGGCGCCTCCGCCTCGACCACGGCCTTCGGCGGCCGGAACGAGTGCAGGTCGCGCAGTCCCCGGAGGAAACCGGCGACCATGTACAGCTCCTTCGACGCCTTCGCCTTGTCCGGAAGCCCGTTGAGGCTCGCGCCGACCTGGTACATCGCGGCCAGGTACTCGCGGGCGTCGTAGGGCGCTCCGGCCTCGACCGCCCGGATCATCCAGGCCTGCCGCCGACGTCGCCACTCGGCCGGATCCGGCCGCGTCTTCGCCTTGTCGAGCGCCGCCTGGACCTCTGCGGTCCCGGACGGGCCCAGCGTCGAGAACGAGAGCCCGGCGGGCAGGTCGGTCCGCCCGATCTGCTGGAGCAGGCCGGCGATCTCCTCCGCGAACGGCTTCTCCGCCTCGGGTGTCACCGCTGCGATCCGCGCGTACGCCGCCTGCAGCCGGTTCATACCGTGCACCATCAGGTCGAGCGGATTGCCGGACAGGTTCGGGTAGATCTGGCGGATGTCGTCGTCGCCGAACTCCTCGATCCAGCGCTTCAGCACCGTCGGCCGGGACTGCGTGAGGTGCAGGTCGATCAGCTCCGGACTCGCCAGGACGTGGTCCAGCATGGACGCCATCGTCGTCCGGCGGGCCTCCAGTCCCGGGATGCCGGTCAGCAGGTCCAGCATCTCCCGGCAGGACCGGATGACCTCCTCCTGCGAATCCCGATCCCGCCGGAGCGGGTACGGAATGTCGAAGGACGCGCCGGTCTCGCGCCAGTTGGCGATGTCGGTGTCGATCTCCTGCGGCTCCTCGCGCCACTGGTTGAGCAGCAGGAAGTGCAGGTTCCGCGCGCCGCCGACGAGGATGCCGAGCGCGGGCCAGAGGCTCTTGAACACGAAGTAGAACGTGTCCACCAGCAGCGGTGAGCCCTCGATGAAGTACTTGTTGCTGGCCGACACCCTGCCCAGCGTTGGGCGGTCCACCAGATCCGCGACCTTGGCCTTCGTCGCGTCGAGCCACTCCGGAGTGACGACGTACGGCGGTTCGGCGCCGACCACATCGAATGCCGGATCACCCTCGAACAGGACCGCGAGCTCCTCCGGAAGTTTCGCCACGATGCCTGATCCTAGGATCGTGGCGGTCCAATCCTCTCCGAACGGCACCTGATGACCGAGACCTTCCGAGACGCCTGGCAACAGGCTCTGTACGGCCCTGGCGGTTTCTACCGCCGGGAGCGCCCGTCTGCGCATTTCCGTACGTCGGTCCACGCATCTGCCCTGTTCGGGCAGGCCGTCGCGCGGCTGGCCGGTCAGCTCGGTCTGGACGAGGTCGTGGACATCGCCGCAGGTTCTGGCGAGCTGGGCAAGGTCCTGCGCGCAGAGGGCCTAAGGGTTGTCGAAATCGAGCTGGACGACCAGCTGCCCGATCGCCTGACCGGACTGGTCATCGCCAACGAGTGGCTCGACAACGTCCCGTGTGAGGTGGTCGAGTGGGACGCGGACGGCGTACCGCGCTATCTGGCCGCTGACCTGACACCCAGGGACGTTGTGGACGGCAACGACCTGGACTGGTTGCGGGAGTGGTGGCCCGGCGAGCCCGGTGACCGGGCGGAGGTCGGCAGGGCACGTGACGAGGCCTGGCAGGACGTGGTCCGGCGGCTCGCGGACGGCGCAGTCGCGATCGCCATCGACTACGGGCACGTGAAGTCGGCCAGGCCGCCGTACGGAACCCTGACCGGTTTCCGCTCCGGTCGTGAGTGCTCACCCGACCCCGACGGCAGCTGCGACATCACAGCCCATGTGGCACTTGACTCGCTTGGCGGCACGATCCTGAGCCAGCGGGACGCCCTGCGAGCTCTGGGCGTCAGTGGAGCCCGTCCGAGCTTGGAGCTGGCTCAGACCGAGCCGCTGCGCTACCTGTCCGAGCTGTCGTCAGCCGGGGAGGCTGCCGAGTTGCTGGACCCGTCCGGGCTCGGCGGGTTCGGCTGGGTCTGGACAGCGACCGACGCGGCCACCGTACGACGGGCCTCTCGCGCCCTGTCCGCCTGAGCCGCCACGAGCGCCGCAGCCTCCACCTGGTCGCGGTGCAGCGCCGTGGCGTCGGTCGGACCCAGTGGGGTGTCCACGTGCACGTTGGCCAAGCCCAGGCGCCGCTGGATCGGTCCCTGTTCCAGCCGGACCGACTGCGTCTTGTGGTGCAGCACAATCGACGTACGGCGGCTCACCCAGCCGCGCGTGGTGACCATGACCTGGTCGTCGACGCCGTACGTCAGGTAGCGCCAGCCGATCGGACGCAGCCACTTGGCGCGCTCCGGTGCCGGGTGCATCTGGATGCGGCTCAGGTCGAAGCCAGGTAGCACCCGCGCGAGGACGTAGGCCACTTCGGCACGCTCGCCGACCGGCAGCAGTTGTGCGCCCTCCAGCGCGTCGTCGCCGTCCTCCTTCTGACCGGCCACACCCGCGATGTCCAGCTCGACCCGGGACCAGCCGAGCAGCCGCCAGATCAGCGGCTCGGTGATCAGCAGGCCCTGCACGCGGCCAGGCGGTACGGTCTGGCGCTGGACGTCGAACAGTCCGCGTTTGGTCCGCAGACCGTGGCTCGACTCGGACAGAGTGAACCCGTGGTTCCCCACGACCTGCTTCCAGATCGGCTGCACCACACCGAGCAGGAGCGGCAGACCGGCGAACAGTCCGACGTGGAAGTCCAGCACCATGGTCGCGACGATCAGCCAGATCAGTGCGCCGGCGCTACCGACCACGGTGGAGGACAGCAGCGTCGCACCGAGCAGGCGGTTGGTCGGGACCGTCAGCAGCGGCGGGGCCGCCGCCTCGGCCTGCTGATCGTGCTCCTGCTGCTCAGCGGCCTGCTCGCCCTTGGCGCGGACCAGCAGTGTGGTGCGGACCTGCTGCGCCTCCTCGTACCGGAAGTAGCTCAGCTTGCCGTCGCTCTTGCCGCCACCGGCCACGTCCATCCGCAGCTCGGCCATGCCGAAAAGCCGCGCGACGAACGGCTGCGCCACGTCGATCGCCTGGATCCGGTCGAACCGGATGATCCGGGTCCGGCGGAACAGGAACCCGCTGTCCACCCGGATCGCGTCGGCAGTCAACTGCCACTTGGTGAACCACCAGGACAGTGCGCCGAGCAGGATGCCGCCGACGAGCACACCGGCCAGGCCGATGCCCGCGATCTTCAGGTTGCTCCGCAGACCCTCGTTGTTAACCAGGGCGAAGGCCGCGACGACGAAGTAACCCCATCCCTTGACGAAGGGGGTGAGTGGGTGAAGCCGCTGGCCGACGACCTCGACGGTCTGCTGTGTCACCGGTTCTTGCGTCACAGGCCCCACGCCTGCGCCTGACCGAGGGCGGACAACCGGTCACGGAGCCGGCCGGCCTCGTCCGGATGCAGCCCCGGGATCTTCGCGTCGGTGGCCGGCGTCGCCGTGTGCAGCTCCACGGTGGCCATCCCGTACGCCCGCTCCAGCGGCCCGGCGGTCACGTCCACGAACTGCATCCGGCCGTACGGTACGACGACCAGCTCGCGGAACATCACGCCGTGGCTGACGAGCAGCTCGTCCTCGCGCTCGGCGTACCTCCACGACTTCTGGTTGCGTCCGATCAGCACCCACGACCAGCCGAGGACCAGTGCGATCACCACGACCGCGAGCACGCCGTACAGCCAGCTCAGCGTCAGGCCGAGCGCTACCAGCGCCACGATCGCGACCAGCCCGGCGACGATCGCCGCGTTCAGCCGCCGCAGCGTGGCGAGCTTGGGCGAGACCAGCGTCCAACTGACATCCGAGGGTGCGAAGAGGTCGTCCACGGGTAAAGCCTGTCACGATAGTGGTCATGAGTACCGAAAGAGTGGTCGGAGTCGGCGCGGGAGCGGCTGGATTCGACCCGGCGTACGAGCGGGGCGGGACCGGCGCCGGCTCGGAGCTGGCGACCTCCGACATGGTGCTCAACATCGGTCCCCAGCACCCGGCGACGCACGGCGTACTGCGGCTGCGGCTGACCCTCGACGGCGAGCGGATCGTCGGCTGCGAGCCGATCATCGGCTACATGCACCGCGGCGCGGAGAAGCTGTTCGAGGTCCGCGACTACCGGCAGATCATCGTCCTCGCGAACCGGCACGACTGGCTGTCCGCTTTCTCGAACGAGCTCGGCGTCGTGCACGCGGTCGAGCGGATGATGGGTCTCGAGGTCCCCGTCCGGGCGGTCTGGCTGCGGACCCTGCTGGCCGAGCTGAACCGGATCCTGAACCACCTGATGTTCCTCGGCTCGTACCCGCTCGAGCTCGGCGCGATCACGCCGGTGTTCTACGCGTTCCGCGAGCGCGAGACCATCCAGGCCGTGATGGAGGAGCTGTCCGGCGGCCGGATGCACTACATGTTCAACCGGGTCGGCGGCCTGAAGGAGGACCTGCCCTACGGCTGGCTGGGCCGCGCCACTGCCGCCTCCAAGGCGGTCCGGACCCGGCTGCCTGACATCGAGGACCTCATCCTCGGCAACGAGATCTTCCGCGGCCGCACGGTCGGCGTCGGCAAACTCTCCCCCGAACTGGTCGCGCAGTACGGCGTCTCCGGGCCGATCGCCCGCGCCTCCGGGGTGGACGCCGACCTCCGCCGCGACGAGCCGTACCTGGCGTACGGCGAACTGCAGGACGTGCTGCGCGTCGTCACCCGCCCCGAAGGCGACTGCTTCGCCCGCTTCGCCGTACTGCTCGACCAGGTCAAGGTGTCGCTCGACCTGGTCGACGCCTGCCTCGACAAGCTGTCCACGCTGCCGGCCGGACCGGTCAACGTCCGGCTGCCGAAGATCCTCAAGGTCCCCGAGGGCCAGACCTACGCCTGGACCGAGAGCCCGCTCGGCATCAACGGCTACTACCTGGTGTCCCGCGGTGACAAGACCCCCTGGCGCCTGAAGCTCCGCTCGGCCAGCTTCAACAACATCTCCGCACTCCCCGCCCTGCTCCCCGGCACCATGATCCCCGACATGATCGCCATTCTCGGCAGCATGTTCTTCGTCGTCGGCGACATCGACAAGTAGCGGCGCCCGTGGGGAAACAAATTTGCAAATAGCGACGACTTCTTACCCCACCTCCGGCGCCACGGGGTTATCCACAGGGGGTCTGCGGCGGGGCGACGGGATCCGTCACCCTGGAGCGAATGGACTGGTGGTGGCGGCGACAACTCGATGACGAGGGCCTCGAGGTACTGATCCACGAGCAGCAGCGGATCGTCTCCCGCACCCAACTGCTCGCAGCGGGCCGATCGGACTCCGAGATTCGCCGCCGGCTGCGGAGCCGACGATGGCAGATCGTTCATCCCGGGGTCTACGCGACCCATACCGGCCCACTCGGGTACGACGAACGGATCGTCGCCGCGCTGCTCTACGCCGGACCTGAAGTTGCCTGGAGCCACTACACCGCCGCAGAACAGTTCGGCCTGATCAAACGCGACGGGCGCGGCCCGGTGTACGTGACCATTCCCTGGCGCCGACGCGTTCGCGCACGGCCGGGGCTCGTCATCACCCGGGACAAGCACTGGGAAGTCCGGTTGGCCGCGGTTGTCCCACCGCGAAGCCGACCCGCTGAGGCCGTTCTGGAGATCGTCGGCATCTCCCGCTCGCTGGACGATGCGGCAGCGATCGTCGCCGAGGCCTGCCAGAGCGGCCGAGTCAGGCCGGCCGAGATACTGAACGCACTCGACGGTCGGACGCAGCTCCGTCACCGCGCGGCACTGAGGTCGATCCTCGCCGATGTCGCCGAGGGAACCCATTCGCTGCTGGAGCTCCGCTATCTACGCGACGTCGAACGAGCACACGGGTTGCCGCCGGGGCGCCGGCAGCGTGCTGTGGATCAAGAGTTCACCGACGTCGCGTACGAGCCGGTCGGACTCGTCGTCGAACTCGACGGGCGCTTCCACTTCGCGCCTGGCCAGCGGTGGCGGGACCTCGCACGGGACAACCGTGCGGCTCTGCGGTCAGAGGTCACCTTGCGCTACGGCTGGCTCGACATCATCAGCCGCCCGTGCACCGCCGCCGTACAGGTCCTCCAGGTGAGCCGCCGCAAAGACCCAACCATCCCCGCCCACCCCTGCAGCCCCACCTGCCCGGTCCGCTGCCCGGTCCGCTGACCGGTCCGCTGACCGGTGGGGAGAAAAGTCGTCGCGATATGCAAACTTGTTTCCCCGCCACGGAGCGTCAGGCGTTGATGAGCTCCTGGAGGGGTTCGCGGAGGTCGTTGGCGACGGCGAAGACGCCGCGGGACTCGGGGGCGTGGTCGGTGCCGTCGAGGTCCAGGACGGTGACGCCGGCCTCGCGGCAGATGGCCACGCCGGCCATCGTGTCCCAGGGCTTGTTGGAGAACATGATCAGCGCGTCGAAGTACCCGTTCGCGGTCCACGTCAGCGCGGTGGCCGCCGTACCGATCATGCGTAGGCGCTGCACCCGCGGGACCAGACGCTGGGTCAGCGCCGCTCGCTCGGCGTTCACCGCTTCCGCGTTCGGTCCGACCGCATAGTCGCCCACGGCAACCAACGCGTTCTCGAGGTCGGTGCATTGACTGCCCCGGATCGCCTTGCCGTTACAGGTCGCGCCCAGTCCCTCGGCCGCGGCGTACGTCGTACCGAGCGCCGGGTGGTCGATCACGCCCGCGACGGCGCGGCCCTCGTGGATCAGCCCGAGCGAGATCGCCCAGAGCGGTACGCCGTGGATGAAGTTGACCGTCCCGTCGACCGGGTCCAGCACCCAGCGCGTCCCGTCGGTGGCACCGCCCTCCTCCTCGCCGAGTACGCCGATCTCCGGCGTCTCCCGCTCGAGGAAGGCCCGCACCTCCCGCTCCACGGCGAAGTCCACCTCGGACGCCATGTCCCGGTCGCCCTTGAACGTCAACTCCCCGACCGCACGGCTCTGTGTCACCGCCCGCCCACGCTCGACGGCAGCTCCGGCAACCTTCAGCAGCTTCGCGAGATCCACACGCTAGAACCTACGCGACCGCGGCTACGCCGTACCGAGTGATCTCGCCCTTCGACGCCACGCCGCGGCCGCGGCGGCTCCTCCGATCACCAGCAGTCCGGCGCCTGCCGCCTGCGCGATCTTGATCGGGCAGCCGCTCGCGCAGTCCGGGATCGGGTACGGCTGGCCGGGGTTCAGTTCGTGGGTCTCGTCGGCGCCGACGTACGCCTCGTCCGCCGGGAACGGGAAGCCCTCGGGGTTCAGCAGGCGGTACCAGTACAGGTCGTCCCATGCCTTGCGCCGGCACGTCACGTTCACCGACGGAGACTCGTACGGCGTCGGCCCCAGTTGCCCGATCGGCAGATGGTCCTCGTTGTAGACCGTGACGTGCCCGTTCGGATCGTTCATCGTCACAGCCGGGTAGTTCGCATCCAGCCCCATCACCGCAGTATGGGGCTGGGATCAGGACGCGGCCAGGCCTCGGAGCTTGAGGTCTACGACGGTCGGGGCGTCGGCCTGCGAGTGCTTGTCGCCGGCGGCGACGACGGTCGCGACTTCCTCGTCGATCTTGTCGAGGCGCTGGTCGATCTTGTCCAGCCGGCGCTGCATCAGGTCGACGAACTCCGCGTTCTCGACGACCCGGGCACTGGTGATCCGCGAGTACTCCTGCGCGACCTGCGCGCGCTCGTCGGAGTGCGCGAGCCGCTCGACCAGCAACTGGTGGCGGAACAGGAACGTAGCAGCGATCGCGACCAGAACGGCCCCACCTGCGGCAGCCCGGAGAATCCAGGCGTTCTGCGAGAAGAGCGCGATACTCACGCCCAGACAGACAACGATCAGCAAACCGTTGGCGACGGTGAGAACTGTGGTCCTGGTTCGACGGCGGCTACCCCTGGAACCCATGGACCGCATGTTAAGGGGTCTCGTCGGGGTCCTCGGGAACACGACACGCGCGTTCGAGCAACAATCCGGCCGTGACGACCAGCACTGAGACCACCGCCGCCGCACCCGCCATGATGACCCGGTTGCGAGGCCCGGAGGAGCCCATCGCCTGCAGGAAGCTTAACGCGAACCCTGCGTAAACACCGGCGCACAACGCGCCGACAAAGGCGCTCGCCTTCCCGATCATCAACAGGAAGACCGCGCGCGACGACTCGATCCGCTCCCGGCGTACCTGGACCCGCTGGTGGGTGTTGCGGGCCGCGGCGAACAGCAGCGCGGCCAGGAACCCCCAGGCGATCAACGTCAGCCAGGACACCGCCGGCGCGATCCCGCCGCCGGCCTCGATCGCCTTCACCATCGTCAGGCCGACGGCGATCCCGAGGACGGCGATCGCGATCAGCAACCGTCGTGACGTCGGCCGCACCGAGCCCGGGCGCGGCGGCTCCGGTTTGTCGCCGTTTCTGGGTGCCCGATCGGGCTCGGTACCGCCGGACACCACTACTGCAGCTCGATGTCGAGCTTGGTCACACCGTCGGTCCCGACCTTGGCGAGCAGCTCCGCGACCGGACCGTGGCCCGGCAGTACGGCGTCCCGCTCGATGTCGAGCCACGGTGCCAGCACGAACGCGCGCTCGTGCGCCCGCGGATGCGGAATCGTCAGCTCGTCGGTCTCGATCGTCTTCTGCCCGTAGGTGATCAGGTCGACGTCGAGGGTCCGCGGCGCGCCCGGCACGCTGCGCTCCCGGCCGAACGCCTGCTCGACCGCGTGCGCCCGCTCGAGCAACAGGTCGACGCCCAACGTCGAGTCGGCCAGCAGGACGACGTTCAGGTAGGGACCGGACTCGTCCGGGCCACCGACCGGTTGGGTCTCGTAGACCGGCGAGACATCGACCACCACGACGTCCGGGGTGTCCCGCAGTGCGTCGACCGCGCCCTGCAGGTTCGCCTCACGGTCGCCGAGATTGCTGCCGAGCGACAGGATCACCTGGCGGATCGGCTTCAGGCCACCGCTCAGGGTGTCCGCGTCGATGACGTGGGGACTTGGGGTCTCAGTCACGAGGATTCTCCGGCTCTGCGCTGCACGGTCAGGACAACGTCGTCGAACGGCACCGTGATCGGCGCCGAGGGTTTGTGGATGGTCACGGCCGTCGCTGTCACCCGCTTGTCGGCGAGACAGAGATCGGCGATGCGCTGGGCGAGGGTCTCGATCAGGTCCACCGGGTCGGTCTCGATCGCCTGGTGCACCTGCTCGGCCACCACCCCGTAGTTCACGGTGTCGGCCAGGTCGTCGGAAGCCGCGGCGGCCCGGGTGTCCAGCTCCAGCCGGACGTCCACGACGAACTCCTGTCCGTCGGCCCGCTCGTGGTCGAACACCCCGTGGCGCCCGAAACCTCGGATGCCCCGGATCTCGATCACATCAGGGGAGGTCACGGGACCACTCATTCCGCCTCCTCCGATTGACCCCCAGACGACAGTACCGGTGAGGCATGGTGGATCCACAACCGCCAGCCGGTAGAAGTTCGACGGAAAACGTTTGTGGCCAGCGCCTTTCCGCCCGCGAACCCGTCCTCCGGGGCCCCTTCACCCGACGACAGGACATTCTCCGTACACGTGACGTAGGCCACGTCTTCATCCACCCGTACCTGCACGTCGGTGAGGAAGAACTGGATGTACGGCGTGTTCGCGAAGATCATCGCCCAGGCCCGCATCAGCTCGGCGTACCCGGAGATCGCCGCGTTGCCCGGATGGATGCAGACGGGATCGGGTTCCGGCAGCCAGACGGCGGCCATCAGGTCCAGGTCTCCGGCCTCGAACGCGTTGTAGAACGCGGTGTTGGCACGCAGTACGACGTCCTGCACCGTGGCGCTGGGCGGCCGCTTGGGAGTCCCGTCCTGCCGCGGTCCGTCCGTCATACAGTTCCCCATCTCTTAGCCACCCGGACCGCGTCCGCACTCGGTGCCACCGCGTGCGCCCGGACACACCAGGCACCTGCGGCGGCGGCCAGGGCGGATACGGCCACGCTCGCGTCGTCTCGTCGTACGGCCGGTCTGGGTTCACCGGTCTGCTCGTCGGCGAGCAGCCTACCGAGGAACGTCTTCCGGGACGCACCGATCAGTAACGGTCTTTCCAGTACGGCGAATTCCCGCAACCGGCGCAGAATCTCCCAGTTGTGGTCCGCGTTCTTCGCGAATCCGAGGCCGGGGTCGAGGGCGACCCGGTTCAGGTCGATCCCCGCCCGGCGGATCACATCGAGGCGTTCACCGAGCTCGGCGATGACCTCGGCCACCACGTCGTCGTACTCCGCCTTGTTCTGCATGTCGACCGAGTGCCCGCGCCAGTGCATGCACAGGTACGGCGATCCGCGCTCGGCGATCAGCGGGAGCATGTCCGGATCGGCCAGCCCGCCGGACACGTCGTTGATCATCGTGGCGCCGGCGTCGAGGACGAGCTCCGCGACCTGGGACCGCATGGTGTCGACGGAGATGATCGCGCCCTCAGCGGCGAGGGCCTCGACGACCGGGATCACCCGGCGGATCTCCTCCTCCTGCGACGGCCGCACGGCCCGCGGGCGGGTCGACTCACCACCCACGTCCAGCAGATCGGCGCCCTCGGCCAGCAACTCCCGGCCGTGCTTGATCGCGGCGCTCGGCTCGAACCACTCGCCGCCGTCCGAGAACGAGTCCGGCGTCACGTTCACGACACCCATGACGAGACACCGGTCCAGCACCGGCAACCCGTCCACGTGACCCCACGGCTCAGTTCTCACCCACACACCGTAGTAGCCCCTACGGACACCTCAGCAACCAGCCGCCGATTTCCCGTGAGCGAGAAAGGGTGCGTGTCGCCTGGGATCAGTTCGCGAGGATCAGGCGGGACTTGGTCGACTGGAGCGCCGGGGCGATGGGCTGGGCGTACGACTCGTTGGTCTGGCCGTACTTCTCCAGGCACTTCCCGTCGATCAGCGCCGCGCCGCTGGTGATGCCCTGGGCGTAGTTCCCGGTCATGCTGGCGCCGCCGGAATCACCCGACTCGACGCAGGCGGTGTGCTGGAACAGCCCGCGGACGACGCGGTTGTTCCCGTAGTTGACCGTCACGTTCCGGGCGACGATCCGCCCGCAGGTCCAGCCGGTGCTCTTGCCCGACTTGCACAGCGTGGAGCCGACGGTGGCGTCCGCGATCCCCTTGACCGCGACGTTCCCGTTGCCCCAGCCCTCGACGTACCCCTGCTGGTCCCAGCCCTCGATCACGCCGACCGACCCGAAGTCGTGGCCCGGGAAGCTCGAGGTCGACGTGTTGCCGAGGACGTACCCGTTGCGGGAGAACGACGGCTTGCCGGACGTGCAGTGCCCCGCGGTCAGGAAGATCCGGTTGCCCTTGCGGGTCTTGGCGTTGAACCCGAGCGAGCACATGTACCCGGTGTTCTTGGTGACCTGTACGCCGCCGCGCAGGCTGAAGTCGTCCGCGGTCAGCCGGACCGTCCCGGACACCCTGCGCAGGGTCACCCGCTCGCCGTTCGCGAGCGCGCGGGACAGGAACCGGTCGGTGATCGAGTCGTGCACACCTCTCGGCACCGAGACCACCACGGTCCCCGACACCGGGTCGACGTACCAGGACCGCACCTTGCCGGCGCTCGACGTGACGGCCAGCCGGTTCAGCTCGCCCTGTACGGCGTTCAGCTGCTTGGCGGTGAACTTGACCAGTCGCGGGACCGCGCCGATCCGGCGGACGAGGGCCGCCGTCGACAGGTCGGACACCGCGACGATCAGCTCGCCGGAGTCGTCGTAGTAGCTGCCCACGACACCCGAGTCGGAGCCGAGCTCCGACTCCAGGGTCTCCGCGACCAGCGGGTCCACTCCGGTCTTCGCGGACGGCTTCTGGTGCGCGGTCTGAGGCCCGGTCTTGTTCCGCGTGTCCGCGGTGGCCCAGTTCGCCGCGACCAGCCCGCCGGCCGTCAGGACGACGACCCCGGCAAGTGCGGCGCCGACCCGGAAACGCCCCGACATCCTGTCCTCCTCACACCAGCACTTGGTCCCCGTTGGCCAAGCACCACTACGGAAAGTAAACGCTCAGCGACAGAATGTCCATAGTGCCGGACTCTCAAACTTCAACGAGAACAGCCCTCCCCGGGCTACGGGTGGGTCAGCCAACGATCAGGCTCATCGCCTCGGCGCGGGTGACGGGGTTGCGGAGCTGGCCACGGACGGCGGAGGTGATCGTCTTCGCGCCCGGTTTCCGGACGCCGCGCATGGTCATGCAGAGGTGCTCGCACTCGATCACCACGATCACGCCGCGCGGCTGCAGGATCTCGACCAGGGACTCGGCGATCTGGGTGGTCAGCCGCTCCTGGATCTGCGGGCGTTTCGCGTACACGTCGACCAGCCGGGCGAGCTTCGACAGCCCGGTCACACGGCCGTCCCGGCTCGGGATGTAGCCGACGTGCGCGACGCCCGTGAACGGGACCAGGTGGTGCTCGCAGAGGCTCCAGACCTCGATGTCCTTCACCAGGATCATCTCGTCGTGCTCGAGCGCGAACGTGGTCGTCAGCACGTCCTCGGCGCGCTGACCGAGCCCGGCCGCGATCTCGGCGTACGAGCGGGCCACCCGGGCCGGTGTGTCCTGCAGCCCTTCGCGCTCCGGGTCCTCGCCGATCGCGTACAGCAGCTCCCGCACGGCCCGCTCGGCGCGCTCGTGGTCGAAATTCGGTGACGCCATCCCGGCTCCTCCCGCCAACGGAACTTCGCACGCTACCGCGCGGGCAAACGAAAACGCCGCCACCCGACCGGGTGGCGGCGTTCGTTCGAGCTGGGGGTCAGCTCACTGGTGGCTCGGCGGGGTCGGGCCGCTGCCGTAGTCCGGCGGGCGGATCGCCTCGTCCGGTCCGACGGAACCGCCCGGCAGCACGTCCGACAGCGAACCGTTCTGCTCGGCGAGGCCGCCGACCGGCATCACCGGCGGCTGGTCGGACGGGATCCGGGTCGACGACCCGGTCCAGGCCGGCCGGCGCTCCTTCATGATCACCGGCTCGAAGACCCGGGCGATCTGGTGCTTGTCCAGGGTCTCCTTCTCCAGCAGCTCCTCGACCAGGTGGTCCAGGACGGCCCGGTTCTCCACCAGGATGTCGAAGGCCTCCTGGTGCGCGTTCAGGATCAGTTTGCCGACCTCCTCGTCGACCGCGGCTGCGATCTCCTCGGAGTAGTTGCGCTGGCTACCGATGTCTCGGCCCAGGAACGGCTCGCCGCTGTCCTGGCCGAACTTGATCGCGCCGAGCCGCTCGGTCATGCCGTACTGCGTGACCATGGCGCGGGCGAGTGCGGTCGCCTTCTCGATGTCGTTGCTGGCGCCGGTGGTCGGGTCGTGGAAGACCATCTCCTCGGCCGCGCGGCCACCGAGCATGTAGGCGAGCTTGTCCAGCATCTCCGACCGGGTGGTCGAGTACTTGTCCTCGTCCGGCAGCACCATCGTGTAGCCGAGCGCCCGGCCCCGCGGCAGAATCGTCACCTTCTGGACCGGGTCGGAGTGCGGCAGGGCAGCGGCGACCAGGGCGTGTCCGCCCTCGTGGTACGCCGTCAGCACCTTCTCCTTGTCCGACATCAGCCGGCTGCGGCGCTGCGGACCGGCGATGACCCGGTCGATCGCCTCGTCGAGGCCGCGGTTGTCGATCACCTGCTGGTTGTTCCGCGCGGTGAGCAGGGCGGCCTCGTTCAGCACGTTGGCCAGGTCGGCGCCGGTGAAGCCCGGGGTACGACGGGCGACCGCGGTCAGGTCCACGTCCGGCGCCATCGGCTTGCCACGGGCGTGCACCTTCAGGATCTGCGCGCGACCGGGCAGGTCCGGCGCGTCGACGGCGATCTGCCGGTCGAAGCGGCCGGGCCGCAGCAGCGCCGGGTCGAGGACGTCGGGCCGGTTCGTGGCCGCGATCAGGATCACACCGCCGCGGACGTCGAAGCCGTCCATCTCGACCAGCAGTTGGTTCAGGGTCTGCTCGCGCTCGTCGTGACCACCGCCGAGGCCCGCACCACGGTGCCGGCCGACGGCGTCGATCTCGTCGATGAACACGATCGCCGGGGCGTTCGTCTTGGCCTGCTCGAACAGGTCACGGACCCGGGAGGCGCCGACACCGACGAACATCTCGACGAAGTCCGAACCGGAGATCGAGTAGAACGGCACGCCGGCCTCACCGGCGACCGCGCGGGCCAGCAGGGTCTTACCGGTTCCGGGCTGGCCGTAGAGCAGCACGCCCTTCGGGATCTTCGCCCCGACCGCCTGGAACTTTCCTGGTTCCTGCAGGAACTCCTTGATCTCGCCGAGCTCCTCGATCGCCTCGTCACAGCCGGCGACGTCCGCGAAGGTCGTCTTCGGGGTGTCCTTGGTGACCAGCTTGGCCTTCGACTTGGCGAAGCTCATCACCCGCGAGCCGCCGCCCTGCATGGAGTTCATCAAGAAGATGAACACCACCGCGATCAGCAGGAACGGGATCAGCGTGGAGAACACCTGTCCGATGAAGCTCGGCTTCGGGTTCTCGACGTCGTACCGCTCGATCTTGCCGTCCTGGAACAGCGACTGCAGGTCGTTGCCGAGGTTCTCGGCCTGGCCGTCCACCCAGTGCGCCCGGAGCTTGGTGCCGTCGGTCTTCTCGACCCGGATCTCCTGATCCGGATCGATCAGCGTCACCGTCTTGATCGTCTTGTCGCTCGACGACTTGGCCTGCTGGATCAGCTGGACGACCTGGCCGGTGGGCTCGGTCTTGTACCCGGTCGAGCCGGTCAGGAGCTGCCCGATCACCAGGACGCCCAGAAAGGCGACGACGATCCAGAACAGGGGTCCGCGGAAGATGCGCTTCACGTCCATGATCGAGGCCTAGGCCCCGTCCCTCCTAGCTCGGCAGGCCCGGGTATGGCGGGCTTGTGACGGTAATACCAGTCCAAGTGTCTCGTGTCGCACAAGACAACACAGCACGAGGGTCACCAATGGACGGTACGACCCGTTGTACAGGCCGTCACCAAGTCTGCCCTGAAGCCTGGATCAGGAGTAGACGTGCGGGGCCAGTGTGGCGACGCAGCGCAGGTTCCGGTACTTCTCGGCGTAGTCCAGCCCGTACCCGACGACGAACTCGTCCGGCAGCTCCAGGCCGACGTACTTCACCGGGACCTGCATCTTCGCGGCGTCCGGCTTCACGAAGGCCGTGCACAGCTCCAGCGAGGCCGGCTTGCGTGACTCCAGGTTGCTGACCAGCCAGCTCAGCGTGAGGCCGGTGTCGATGATGTCCTCGACGATCAGCACGTGCCGGTTGGTGATGTCGGTGTCCAGGTCCTTCTGGATCCGCACCACACCCGACGACTTGGTCCCGGAGCCGTACGACGAGATGGCCATCCAGTCCATCTCCACGTGCCGGCTGAACGACCTGGCCAGGTCGGCCATCACCATCACCGCGCCGCGCAGGACGCCGACCAGCAGCAGGTCCTTGCCCTCGTAGTCGGCCTCGATCCGCGCTGCCAGCTCCCGCAGCTTCGCGAGGATCTCGTCCTCGGTGTAATGGATCTTGCTCAGGTCCTTCTCGATGTCCGCCGCATCCACGCGGTCAGCCTGTCACATCAGGGCCGAGGATGATGAATCCGCCTTTGCGGACCGCCCGGACGCCCTGCGGCAGATCGATCCAGCGCTGCCCGCGCCAGTCGGTCACCAACGCGTCGACGGACGCCACGTGACCGGCAGTGAGGTCGGTGGCCCGGCAACCGGCCTCCAGCGCTGCCTGTCGCAGGACCCGCGTGCGGATCGCTGCGGGCTGCTCCACGAGTACGCCGACGTCGCTGCGGACCTGTCCCTCAGCGCGGCTCAGTGTGGTCTCCGCAACGTCCGCAGCGAGCTGATCGAGCGCATCCGCGTCCGCTCGCAGTAGTCCCGACGTACGGGCCAGCGCCTCGACCACACCAGGCCCGAGCGCCTCCTCCAGCACCGGCAGTACCTCGTGCCGTACGCGGACCCGCGTGTACTGCGGATCGTCGTTGTGCGGGTCGTGCCACGGCCGCAGTCCGGACGCGATGCACGCAGCAGCCGTCGTGGCCCGCGGCACTTCGAGGAACGGTCTGCGCAGCCGCCCGACGGCCGGAGCCATCCCAGCGAGCGAACGCGCACCAGAGCCACGCCCCAGCCCAAGGAGGACCGTCTCAGCCTGATCATCACGGGTATGAGCCAGCAGTACGACGTCTGCGCTCAGCTCATCTGCCGCGTCGCGGAGTGCGTCGTACCGCGCCGTGCGCGCAGCGCCCTCCGGACCGCCGTCTGTGCCGACCTCGACCGCACGGACCTGGACAGGCTCCAGCCCGAGCGTTCTGCACTGCTCTGCGGCGGTCTCGGCGACATGTGCCGAGTCCGGTTGCAGACCGTGGTCCACGACGACCGCACCGGCCCGTAGACCGAGCTTCGGCGCCTCGAACGCGGTAGCGGCCGCCAGCGCCAGCGAGTCGGTTCCGCCGGAGCAGGCGACCAGGACGGTGGTGCCCTTCGGCAGCTCCGCCAACGTCGCCCGTACCGCTTCCCGGGTACGAGCAACGGCGGGGTGGAGTTTCCCGCGCCGCTCTCCCACCAGGCGCTCAGCCGTGGAGTCGGGCGACCCAGGCATCGGGATTCGCGATCTCGTTCTTCGTCGGCAACGTGTTCGGACCGGTCCAGACCCGGTTGAAGCCCTCCATGCCGACCCGGTCAACCACCCGGCGTACGAACGCGGCGCCGTCCTTGTACTGCCGCAGCTTCGCGTCCAACCCGAGCAGCCGCTTCAGCAGCTGGTCCACCGGGTTGCCGCTGGTCCGCCGCGAGGTGAACTTGGACCGGATGTTGTCCACGGTCGGAATCACCGACGGCCCGACCCCGTCCATGACGAAGTCGGCATGACCCTCCAGCAACGACATGACCGCGGTCAGCCGATCCAGCACCGCACGCTGCTCCGGCGACTGCATCAGGTCCACCAGACTCAGCTCGGCCTCACCACGCACCGACCGTCCCAGGCGCTGCACGGCCTCACGGAACATCGCGGCGTACGCCGAAGCGTCCAGCTCGGCCTGGTCCAGGAACAGGGCGATCTCCGACCGCAGGTGGTCCCGCAGCCACGGGACCGCCGTGAACTGCACCCGGTGCGTCTCCTCGTGCAGACACACCCACAGCCGGAAGTCCCGCGGTACGACGCCCAGTTCGGACTCGACCTGCATCACGTTGGGCGCTACCAGCAGCAGGCGACCGGTCAGACCGGGACGGTCCGGGTCAGGCTGTGCCGGGAAGAACGGGTCGAACTGACCGAGCACCCGCGACGACAGGAAGGCCAGGAGCGCGCCGGCCTCGATGCCAGTCACCCGGGAGCCGACCGCGGATGACAGGCCGGCAGTCCGGTCCGCCTTCTCCCGCAGCTTGTCCGCCAGCGGCTGCAGCACGGTCCGGAAGCCGTCCGCGTTCGCCTGAACCCAGCCGGGCCGGTCGACGATCATCACCGGCGCGGTGGCCGACGTGGCCTTCAGCCCGGTGAACTCGCGCACGTGGCCCTCGGACTCGGCCGCGAACTGACGCAGGTCGGCGACCACCTGGTCCGCCTCCGCGCGGCTGACCGCCGGGCCGGGTCGCAGCAGCTTCCGCGCCACACCGGTAGCCAGTTGCCAGTCGACCATCTCGGTCGTGGTCCCGCCTTCCGCCGTACTCATACAACGACCCTAGTGCTATGTCCCAACATGCGCTGCTCAATCAGCAGCCGCAATTGGCCAATGCGGCGGTGGCGCGGTCCAGGGCCGCGCGGGCGTCGAGGGTCTTCGGGACCGGCACGCTGTCACTGGCGATCGCAAAGACCAGGAGCGTGCCGGAGCGGTCGCGGGCGTACCCGGCGAGGCTGTGGACCCCGGTGAGCGTTCCGGTCTTCGCACGGACCAGTCCGGTCCCGGTGCCGGTACCGGGCGAGGTGAACCGTTCCCTGAGGCTCCCGTTGAAGCCCGCCACCGGCAGACCGGTCAGCAGGTGCCGTAGCTCCGGGTGGTCCTTGGACGCGGCCACGCGGACCGCACCGGCGAGCAGGTCCAGCGGGACCTTGTTCGCGCGGGTCAGGCCGCTGCCGTCGTAGATGCGGGCCTTGCTGACGTCCAGGCCGAGCTTGGTCAGCGTGGCCCGGACGCCCTTGACGCCATCGGCGTACGAGCCGCCATTGCCCGTCGCGATACCGACGTGCCGCAGGAGCACCTCGGCGCCGTCGTTGTCGCTGTGCAGGTTGATGTACTCGACGATCTGGCCGAGCGTCGGCGACTTGACCAGTGCCAGCGGCGTGGCGCCGGCGGGTGCCGCAGCGGCCTTGGCAGCTCCCACCTTGATGCCGTACTGCGTCAGCAGCTTCTGGAACGACGTGGCAGCAGCCAGCGCCGGAGAGGTCGAACGCTTGGCCATGCCCGGAGACAGACGGCCCTCGTTTACCCAGAGCGAGGAGGTGGGGGCGGCGATGCCTTCAGGGACGTAGTTCGCTTCCCAGTTCGCGTTGACAGCAGGGCCGCTGAACAGCGAGGCGTCGTACCCGAGGGTCACGGAGGCGAGGCCCTGCGCCTTGAGTGCCTTCGCCGTGCTCGCGGCCAGGGCCTGGAGCGTGGCGCGAGCCGGGAAGCCGTCACTCGCGGACGCTTTCACGGTCAGCAGCGGGTCACCGCCGCCGACCAGGACGATCGACCCCTTGCCGGTGCTCACGACCTTGGTGGCGAACGTGTGGTCCGGGCCGAGCGTGGCGAGCGCCGAGACCGTGGTGAGCAGCTTCAGCGTGGAGGCGGGCGTGTACGGCGTGGCGGCGCCGACCGAGAACACCGGCTTGCCGCGCGAGGCGTCGTACACGTAGATGCCGCGGTGCGGGCCGAGCGACGGGTCCTTGAGGATCGCCGCGAGCGCCGTACCGACGCCGGCCGCGGTCGGGGCGACACCCTCGGTGGTCGCCGGTGCCAGGACGGCCGGAGCCTGCTGGGTGCTCCGGTCAGCTGTCTGCACTGAACCGGGTACGGCGCGTGCACTGCTCACCAGGCCGACGCAGAGCGCCGTGGCTACGAGCGTGACGAATGCCGCACGGGCAGGTCGGGCCACCGGGCTGCTCCTGTCATTCGGTCGGTCGGAACCGTGACAGTATCTGCCGTATGGAGTTCGACGTCTTCATCGAGATCCCCAAGGGCACTCGCAACAAGTACGAGCTGGACCACAAGACGAACCGTCTGCGGCTGGACCGGACGCTGTTCACCGCGACCCAGTATCCGTCCGACTACGGGTTCATCGAGGACACCCTCGGCCAGGACGGCGACCCGCTGGACGCGCTCGTGCTGCTGCCGGAGCCGACGTTCCCCGGCTGCCTGATCCGCGCTCGCGCGATCGGCATGTTCCGGATGACCGACGAGAAGGGGCCGGACGACAAGGTCCTCTGCGTCCCGGCCGGCGACCCGCGGCAGGAGCACCTGCGCGACATCCACCACGTGCCGGAGTTCGACCGCCTGGAGATCCAGCACTTCTTCGAGGTCTACAAGGACCTCGAGCCCGGCAAGTCGGTCGAAGGCGCCACCTGGGTCGGCCGCGCCGACGCCGAGACCGAGATCACCGCCTCCTTCGCCCGTCTGAAGACCGACGGCCACTAGTCGGCTAGTCGCCTGATACGCGGCGGAGCAGCGCGAGCAGCGACTTGCGCTCCGCCGCGGTCAGCGGCTCCAGCAGCTCCGCCTCCGCGGCGCGGATCAGCTCGTCCATCGCGTCGAGCTGCCGCTCACCCGCCGGGGTGATCGCGACGATCTTCCGTCGCCGGTCGGCGGGATCGACCCGCCGCGCCAGGAACTCCAGCTCCTCGAGCTCGTCCAGCAGCGTGACCAGATCGCTGCGATCGAACCCGATCCGGTCCGCGAGCGTCGCCTGCACCGCCTCGCCGTCGTCGGACAGACTCGCGAGCACGTGATAGTGCTGCGTCCGGACGCCGCCGTCGGTCATGTGCTGCCGGACCAGCCGCTGGGCGTGCTGACTCGACCGCCCGAGCGCGAACAGCACGTGGTCGGACAGCCGGTGGTTCGGCGACTTCTTCACCGCACCAACTCTATTGGCAACGCCGACCCGTCGAGTTATCGTGGGAGTCTCCCATTATTTATGAACCCCACGATATGGAGCACCCACCATGCGCGCAGTGCGCTTCCACCGCCACGGCGGTCCCGACGTACTCCAGCTCGACGAGGTCGCCGTCCCCGAGCCCGCCGCCGGCCAGGTCCTGATCCAGGCCGAGGCGATCGGCGCGAACGCGATCGACACCGTCCTCCGCCGCGGCGGCTCCCCCTGGGACCGCGAGCTGCCCGGCACCCTCACCGGCGACGTCGTCGGCCGGATCGTCAAGCTCGGCCCCGACACTCCGCCCGGCATCGCGGTCGGCCAGCGCGTCTCCGCTCTCACCGTGGACGCCTTCGCCGAGTACGCCGTCGCGGACGCGGGCTTCCTCGCCTCGATCCCGGACGACGCGGACGCAGGCGAGGCCACGATGATGTCGCTGACCGCGCCGCTCGCCTATCGACTGCTCCAAACCGGCCAAGTCGCACCCGGGAGCACGGTCCTGATCCAGTCCGCCGCCGGCACCATCGGCCACCTCGCCGTCCAGCTCGCCCGCGGCTACGACCCGAAGACGATCATCGGTACGGCGTCCTCGGCGAAGCGGCTCGACTTCATCCGCGAACTCGGCGCCGAGCCCGTCGACCTGACCGACCCGGACTGGCCCGCCCGCGTCCGCGAGCTCGCCCCCGACGGGGTCGACACCGTCCTCGACTCGGTCGGCGGCACCGTCTTCGACCAGGGTCTCGACCTGCTCGCACCGCTCGGCCGGATGATCACGTACGGCGCGATCACCACCGAGATCCCGGTCGTCTCCGTGCTCAAGCTGTTCGGCCTCAAGTCGGTCACCGGCGTGTCCGCGGGCGGCTGGCAGCAGGCCCGGCCGGACGAGGCCCGCGCCGACATCACCGAGGTCACCCGCCGCTGGCAGTCCGGCGAGCTCCGCCCGATCGTCCACGCCACCCACCCGCTCGCCGACGTCGCCCGCATCCACGAAACCCTCGACGCCCGCACCAACCTGGGCCGCCTCGTGGCGACTCCCTGAATAGAATCACCGGGTGGAGCTTCGGCAGCTGCGGTACTTCGTGGGCGTCGCCGAGGAACTGCATTTCGGCAAGGCCGCCGAGCGCCTGTACATCTCCACCCCGACGCTCAGCCAGCAGATCAAGCAGCTCGAACGCGAGATCGGCACCGCCCTGCTGATCCGGCACAGCCGCGGCGTCGAGCTCACCCCGGCCGGGCAGGTCCTGCTCGCCCGCGCCCGGGAAACCCTCCAGGCGGCCGGCCTGGCGCTGAAGGACACGCGCCGGGCCGCCGGCCTGGACGAGCCGGTTCTCCGCCTCGGTCTGCTGAACGGGATCCCCGGCCACCTCCCGGCCGCCCTCGAACAGCTCGCCACCGAACGTTTCCCGAACAGCACGGTCACGCTCGAAGCAGGCACCACCACCGACCAGCTCCGGATGCTCGACGCCGGCGAGATCGACCTCGGCCTCGTCCGCACCCCGCTGACGTTGCCTCCGGCAATCAACTCCGAGCAGCTCGCCGACGAGGAACTCGGCGTCCTGCTGACCGCGACCCACCCGCTCGCAGCCCGGCCAGAGCTGACGCTCGACGATCTGGCCGGCCTCGAGCTCATCTGGATCCCCCGCGCCGCCGCGCCCGAGTTCTACGACGACACGATCCGCCGGATCGGCACCGGCGTACGGCTGAGCGACATCAGCATGAGCCACTCACAACTCCGGTCGGCACTCCTCGTACGTCGCTCCGCGTTCAGCCTCGGCTCCCGCCGTGCCGCCACGCCGGACATCGTCTGGCGACCGATCGCGGGCCGCCCGCTGGTCGCCCGGTACGCCGCCGTGTGGCGCACCGACTCCCACAACCCGGTGCTCCAGGCGATGACCGTTAGCCCCGGCCTAACAGTCGTTAGGCAACAAGTCGTGGCGGACTGACGCACCCGGTGGTTGGCTCGAAACGTCAACCACCGAAGGAGAATCTGTTGCAGGAACACGTCGTCATCGTCGGCGGCAGCTCGGGGATGGGCCGCGCCCTCGCCGCCGAACTCGTTGCCCAAGGCAGCGAGGTCACCATCGCCGGCCGAACACCGTCCAAGCTCGACGCAGTACGCCGAGAGCTCGGCGTACGCACCGTCGCCATGGACCTCGGAAGCGAGCAGGACATCGAACGCCTTTTCGCGACCACCGGCAAGATCAGCCACATCGTCACCACGGCCGCCGACGTCGGCGGCGCCTACCAGCCGATCGCCGAGTACGACGTGGGCTCGGCGCGCGGCGCGGTCGACTCCAAGTTGCTCGGCCCGTTGCTGCTCGCCAAGCACGGCGCCCCGCTGCTCGAACCCGGCGGCTCGATCGTGTTCACCTCGGGGATCGCGGCGTACCGGCCGGGCCCGCGGGCTTCGTTGCTCGCGGCACTCAACGGCGCGCTCGCCTCGCTGGCCGCGGCGCTCGCGGTCGAACTGGCGCCGCTGCGGGTCAACGTGGTCTCACCCGGCTGGGTCGACACTCCGATCTGGCAGGACGTGGCCGGCGACGCGGCGCCGGAGACCCTGTCCGCGATGGCGGCCCGCCTCCCGGTCGGCCGGATCGGCCGCACCCAGGACATCGCCGCGGCGATCATCGCCTTGCTCCGCAACGGTTTCATCACCGGCACCGTTCTGCACGCCGACGGCGGACACCGGCTGGCGTAGAAGAGAAATGTCCCCGGCAACGAACCGTTGCCGGGGACAACCGCATCAGGGACGGCCGAAGAAGTCCGGCGGTTCCCAGTAGTAGACGCTGTCGATCTGCACCGGCTTGCCGGTCCGCGGCGCATGGATCATCCGGCCGTTGCCGAGGTACATCGCGACGTGGTGGATGGTGCCCGGGTCGCTCGGGTTCAGCGACCAGAAGATCAGGTCACCGGGCCGCAGCTCGTCCTCGTCGATGTGCTGGATCTGCTCGTACTGCGCGACGCTGTAGTGCGGCAGCTGCACACCGGCCTTCTCCCAGGCACCCTGGGTCAGACCGGAGCAGTCCCAACGGCTCGGGCCGGTGGCACCCCACAGGTACATGTCGCCGAGCTGACGCATCGCGAACTCGATCGCCGCCGACGCGCCCTTCCGCGAGCTGTGATTGTCGTTGTTGTCGTCGTTGTCGCGGCTCGGCTTGGACGGCTTGTGCCGCTTCGGCGGGTTCTTCTTGCCGTTGTTCTGCTCGCGCTCTTCCTTCTCCTCGCGAGCCTGCTCCGCGGCCTCCCGGGCCCGCTCGGCCGCCTCCGCGCGGCGCTCAGCGGCCTCCCGGGCGGCGATCTTGCGCTTCAGCTCGGCGGCCTTCTTGGCAGCGATCGCAGCGGCGCGCTGCCGCGCAAGCTCCTCGAGCCCCTGCTGCCGCTGGGCGGCCACGTGCACCGAGATGTTCTGCAAGGTGGCGAGCTGCGCGATCGACTGCTTGCGCTGGACGCCGATCGCGGTCACCGCGGCCGACTGCGCAGCCTCCGCGGCTTCAGCCGCCTTCTTCGCCTTGGCCGCCTCGTCGGCCGCCTTCTTCACCTTCACGACCGCCTGGTCGGCCTGCACCTTGAACAGGTTCGTCATCACCTGGGTGGCCGTGAACCGCAGGTACGAACCCTGCATCGCGGCGGACACCGAGTGCGCCGCACCGGCCGAGTCGAGCAGCTGCTGCGGCCCCTCCGCGGTGAACAGCGGCGCGATCTTGGCGACCTCGCCGCCACCCTGGTACGACGCGGCGGCGAAGCGGCCGATCTGCTGCCGCTGAGCGGTCAGCGTCTTCTGTGCCTCGGCGGCCCGGGCCGCGGCGGCTGCCGCCTCGGCCTTGGCCTGCTGCAGACGGTAAACGGCGCCGTTGTACGCCTCGTCGGCGATGCCGGACTGGATGCCGAGCTGCTCGAGCCGCGCACCGGCGGCGGCGAGCTGACGCTCGATCGCGGCGACCTGGCCGGCCTTCGAGGCGGCGGCCTGCTTGGCGCGCTCGACGGCGGCCTTGGACGGAATCACCGGCGGCTTCGGCTTCGCGGCCTCAGCCGGAAGTGTTGGCATGGCCATGGCGCCGGCCAAGCAGATCGCGAGCACCCCGGAGAGCAGCGCCTTGCCTGCTCTGCCGGTCTTCCCAGCACTCGTGTTCCGCCCGCCGGACGTGGCCCTGGGGGGCGTCCGCATCGGGATCGTTCCTTCCGCCGGTCACGAACCCCTTCCCCAGGGTTCGTGAACTTTTGGTCCTCCTGGACCACATACGTGACACTAGTTGCCTACAGCCCCATTGGGAACAGCTTTCACACAAGTATCTTTGTTTCACCCGTGTGTCGACTTGACAAACTACAAGCTTGTAATTCTGCGAAGTCGCAGGTCGGCGCACGAAAACGCCCCTCCGGCCGGAGCCGGAGGGGCGTTGCTGCGCTCGGTGATTCAGCTGAGGACGAACGAGGCGACCACCGGCAGGTGGTCCGAGGCCGGCGTCACCGGTACGTCGGCCTTCGTCGGGCGCAGGCCCTTGCTGTGCAGCTGGAAATCGATGCGTTTGGTCGGGTTGTCCGCCTCGATCGTGTAGCCCGGACCGACACCGACCTCGACCCAGGTGTCGTCGTACACCGCGGTCAGCGTCTTGATCTCCGGCTTCTCCGGCGTCGCGTTCAGGTCGCCGACGAGCAGTGTCGGCGTCCGCGATCCGCTGAGCAGCTCGACCACCTTCTGCGCCTGCTCCAGCCGCTCGGCGTTGTTGTTGCTGGTCAGATGCGTGTTCGCGAAGCGCAGTTTGGCGCCGCGGACCGTGATGTTCGCCACCGCCAGGCCGCGCTGTTCACCGGTCGGGTAGAGCGGCAGCAGCGTGTTCTCGAAGTCCTGGATCGGGTACTTCGAGAGGATCGCGGTCCCGTACTGGCGACGCGGCTCCCCCGGGTTCAGGGGCGGGAGGTCGAGGTTGGCGGCGTACGCGTAGTGCATCTTCAGCCGCTTCGCGAACCAGGCCGGCTGGTCCACCCAGTTGCTCCGCACGTCCCAGTGCCGGTCGACCTCCTGCAGGCCGATCACGTCTGCCCCGGACTGCTCGATCAGGACGGCGATCCGCTCGAGATCGAGCACACCGTCGATCCCCGCGCCATGGTGGATGTTGTACGACATGACGGTCAGCGGACGGCCCGGACGACCCGCGTCGGGCTGAGCCGCGGCAACGGTAGGAACCACCATCAGCAACCCCACGAGAATGGTCATCAATTTACGCATGCACTCATCTTTCCGGAAAACCGGCGACACCCGCACAACGAGCGAGTGTCGCCGGTTTGAACGTCAGTGCACCAGACGGCCGACGGCGCCCTTGGCACCGGAGGCCCAGCAGCCGGCTTGGCGGCCGTGGCCGGCGCATTCGACGCTGTCGAAGCTGCCGTCGTAGAACTGCTTCCAGCTGCGGCCGCCGTCGAAGCTGACGTCGCTCCCGGACGGACCGACCGCGACGACGGTCGTGGGCGACCACGGAACGAAGTGCGATCCACTCCGGTAGCCCTTCGGCGCCTGGTCGGCCGGCACCAGCTTCCACGTGCGACCACCGTCGTACGTGACCGACGCGGCCTTCACCGCCTCGGTCGGCTTGAGGAAGTCACCGCCGACCGCGACGCCGAACAACGAGTTCCGGAACGCGAGGCTGAAGATCCCGGCCGCTTCACCGCTCGCCATCGGAGAGTCCGAGACCGTCCAGCGACGCCCGCCGTCGACGGTCCGGAACACGCGCGGACGATCGCCGCCACCGGTCGCGAACCACGCCGTTCGGCCGTGGCCGGCGACCAGGCAGGTGCCACTCGCCGCGAACGCGAACTCACCGGCAAGGGCGGCCGGCATTCCGCCGGTCGGCTGCACTTTCCAGGACTTTCCGCCGTCGGACGTCGCCGCGATCCGGAACTTTCCGTCGACCGGATCGCTCAGCGCCAGGCCGTGCTTGTCGTCGTTGCTGTGCCCATTGGAATTGAAGGCGATGCAGTCGTAGAACGCGTTCGCGTCCGTGTTCCGGAACGTTTCCGACCACGTCTTTCCGCCGTCGGCGGTCCGGTAGACGCGGGAGTCCTCGCCGTTCCCGATCGTCAGCGCGACCGCACGCCGCGCGTCGAACGCCTCGACGTCGCGGAACTGCAGCGCCTCCGCGCCAGGCGGACTGACGTTCTGCCAGTGCTTCCCGCCGTCGACCGTCCGCAGCACGGTCCCTGCGGTCCCGCCCACCCAGGCGACGTCCTTGCTGACCGCCGAGAGCCCACGGAACTGCGCCGTCGTACCGGTCGGCGTCAGCTCCCACCGGTACGACGATCCGCCGTGAGCCTGGGCGGGCACGACCTGACCCATCAACAACAGACCTCCTGCCGCCAAAGCGGCCACACGCAGGATTCTCATGCGCCGCAATCTATGTCAGCTTGAAGGACTGCGCCGCACTTCCGTTGCAGGTGAACTGGACGAGTTGAGTGCTGTCGGCCGTCGAGCCACCCGGAACCGTCAGGCATTTGTTGCTGGAACGGCTGACGAAGTGGAAGTAGCTGCTGCCTTCGGAAACGGCCTGCCACTGCTGGTTGTTTCCGTTGCTGTACGTCCACAGCTGGAGGCCGGCGTCGTCCGCGGCGGACACACCGGTCACGTCGATCACCTTGGTGGCGTCGCTGCGGTTGTTCACCCGGGTGAACCCGCCGGACGTCGGCTGGAACTGGAACTGCTGTGCCTGTGTGCCGTTGCAGCTGTACTGCTGGATCACGGTCCCGTTGGCGGTCCCAGCGGCGCGGGCGTCGACGCACTTCCCGTTGGCTTTGTTCGCGACGGAGTACCACGTGGTCGGCGACGGCTGGTCGACCGGCGGCGTCGTACCGGCGCCGGCCAGCCACTTCAGCGCGTCCATCATGAACTGGTTCTGTGCCGGGCTGTCGAAGGTCGACGAGAGCCGGGTGTTGGTCTCGTAGTTCATCGCGTTGTGGCCGAAGTTCGCGTAGATCATCTTGTAGTTCTTGTTCGTCCAGATGATCGGGTAGTAGCCGCTGTACCAGGTCTGGTTCGGGTCGGTGCCGACCGGGAAGCTGGAGTTGTCGATCGACGCCAGGATCTGGATGTCGGGGTTGTTCCGCAGGTCGTTCTGCCAGCTGTACCACTCGCTGACCGACGACCGGAACGTCGCGCCCGTGTTCACCAGGGCCGGGTGCGAACGGTTCTCGCTCCGCAGGGTCACCGCGGTCGGACCCCAGGTGTTGGACTGGAACCTCCCGGTGCCGAGCAGCGTGTTGTTGAACCACGGCCAGCCACCGCTGGCGTTGTTGTACGCCGACACATGGAAGCCGAAGAACGCGCCGCCGTTGTCCATGTAGTTCTTGAACCCGTTGCGTTGCGCGTCGGAGTGCGGCGAGTCGTCGAGGAACATCACCACCTGGTACTGCGAGGCGCTGAGGTTGTTGAGCTGGTCCCAGTTGTTCGTGGCCGTGTAGGTGAACCCGTTCTGCGCCCCGAACTCCGGGAAGCGCTGGTTCGCCTCTTTCTCGAAGTCGATGTGGGCGGCGTCCCAGGTTCCGCTGTAGAACGCGAGGACCTTGAAGGTGGCTTGGACCTGAGCCGCCGCGGTGCCGGTCAGGCCGCTGACCAGGAGCACCAGGGCGAGCAGGAATGCGGGCAGGCGAAATCGATCGGAAAGCATGGGGGCGGACCTTTCCGTAAGAACGCTCTATAAATTTCAGAACTTAAATTAACCCATGACCTAAACCCCGTAAAGACTCCACCGGTCCCGGAACCAAGCCCGAGATCTTGCCGCCGTCCCGTACCGCTGTCACTGTGGGCCACCGACTTCCGAAGGAGCCGCCGATGAACGACTCCGTGCTCACCTCGGTCCTGCTGCCGGTCGCGCTCGCGATCATCATGTTCGGCCTCGGCCTGACCCTGACGGTCGCCGACTTCAGCCGGGTGCTGCGGATGCCCAAAGCTGTGCTGATCGCGCTCGGGACCCAGGTGATCCTGCTGCCGGTGATCTGCTTCGGGCTGGTGACGTTGTTCGAGCTGGAGCCCGCGCACGCCGCCGGCATGATGCTGCTGGCCGCCTCTCCGGGCGGCACCACGGCGAACCTGTTCAGTCACCTGGCCGGCGGCGACGTCGCCCTCAACGTCTCGCTGACCGCGGTGAACTCGGTCCTCGCCGTGGTCACCCTGCCGATCGTGGTCAACCTGTCCCTCAACCACTTCCTCGGCGACGGCCAGATCGGCCTGCAGCCACTGAAGATGCTGCAGGTGTTCGCGATCGTGCTGGTCCCGGTGGCCCTCGGGATGCTGATGCGGAGCCGGCGGCCCGGGTTCGCGGAGCGGATGACGCGGCCGGTGAAGCTAGGCTCCATCATCGTCCTGGCCCTGGTGATCTTCGCCGCGATCTACACCGAGCGCGCCAACGTCCTCGACTACATCGCCGCCGTCGGCGCGGTCGCCGTACTGCTGAACGTGCTCAGCCTCTTCTTCGGGTACGTCGTACCGAAGCTGGCCCGGTTGGGTGAGCGGCAGTCGATCGCCTGCTCGATGGAGATCGGCATCCACAACGCCACGCTCGCCCTGACGATCGCGCTCAGCCCGGCACTGCTCGGCAGCAGCGAGATGTCGATCCCGGTCGCGGTCTACGGCATCGTGATGTTCTTCCCGACTGCCGCGTTCGCCTTCTACCTCAGCCGTCGTACGACGGGTCAGCGCGCCGGATCGAGTGTCTGACTTCCCAGCACCGCCAGCAACTCCAGCTTCTCCGCACTCTCGCTGCCCGGCTCCGCGGTGAAGACGATCAGTGTCTGCTGCTGGCCGCGGTTGTCGATCAGCTCGCAGTACAGCTCGAGTTCGCCCACCACCTCGTGCCGGAACCTCTTGGTCCGGCTGTGCGCGACGCCGACCTCGTGCGCCGCCCAGATCTCGGCGAATTCCGGGCTCAGCTTCTGCAGTGCCCGCACGATGGTCGCGGCGTGCGACTTCGGCCCGTCGGCCGTGACGACCGAGCGCAGCGACGAGACCAGCGTCCGGCTGTGAGTGGACAGCTCGGGCTCGCGGTAGAGAGCCCGCGACTCCGGATGCGCGAACCAGCGGTAGACCTCGCTGCGCTCCAGCCCCTCGAAATTGGTCAGCTCCCCGGCGAACGCGATGTGTGCCCGGGTCTGCGCGAGCACCTCGCCGCAGCGGTTGATCAGCATCGCGGGCGTGTCCTGCAGCCGGTCGAGGATCCGCAGCATGCCGGGGTCGACGTGGTCGGGCCGCGTGGTGCGCGGCGGCGTACCGTGCCCGGACAGCACGAACAGGTGGTCGCGCTCCTCCAGTGTCAGCCGTAGCGCACGAGCGATCGCTGCCAGCATCTCCACCGACGGCTGCGGGCCGCGTCCGCCCTCGAGCCGGCTGTAGTAGTCGGCCGACATCGACGCGAGCGCCGCGACCTCCTCCCGGCGCAGTCCCGGCGTACGGCGTCGGCGGCCGCGGGGCATCCCGACGTCTTCGGGCTGCAGCGCCTCGCGACGTTTGCGCAGGAAATCGGACAGGTCGGCGTACTCCATGACTCCAGTGTCCACCGGTCAGGCCGGTTAACCACTGCTTGCCGAGCAGTGGCTGAGCGCAGCCTGGTTGCCCGGGGCATCCGGTCCCAGGCTGGAGACATGAGAACAACAGGCAACACGATCTTCATGACCGGCGGTACGTCGGGTATCGGCCTCGAGCTCGCCCGCCGTTTCCGGGACCTCGGCAACACCGTGATCATCAGCGGCCGGCGCAAGGACCTACTCGACCGGATCGCCGCCGAGGACGGCATCGAGGGCGTCCCGCTCGACGTCGCCGACCCGGCCTCGATCACCGCCGCCTTCGAGCAGGTCACCAGCACCCACGATGTCAACGTGCTGGTCACGATGGCCGGCATCATGCAGGTCGAGGACCTCCGCGACCCCAGTCACCTCGCCACCGCGGAACAGACGATCGAGATCAACCTGCTCGGCACGATCCGCGCGGTCGCCACGTTCACGCCGTACCTGCTGAAGCAGCGCGATCCGGTGATCCTCACGGTCTCCTCCGGCCTCGCCTCGGTGCCGCTGACGATCACGCCGACGTACAGCGCGACGAAGGCCGCGATCCACAGCTACACGCAGAGCCTTCGGATCCAGCTGGCGGACACCGGGATCCAGGTGATCGAGGTGGTCCCGCCTGCCGTCCAGACGACGCTGATGAACCAGGAGAACGACGCCCACGCGATGCCGCTGGACGAGTACCTCGACGAGACGATGAACATCCTCCAGCAGCAGCCGGACGCCGACGAGATCCTCGTCGACCGAGTCCACTTCCTCCGCCACGCCGAACGCGAGAACCGCTACGACGCCGTCGTCGCGACCCTCAACTCAGTCGCCTAGCGCCTGCTCGATCCGCTCCACCTTGGCGGTGAGTTGGCCGGTGTAGCCGGGGCGGATGTCGGCCTTCAGGACGAGACTGACCCGAGGCGATGCGGCGGCGACAGCCTCCACAGCCTGCTTCACCACCGCCATCACCTCGTCCCACTCGCCCTCGATGTTGGTGAACATCGCGTTGGTCTCATTGGGAAGACCGGAGGCGCGGACGACGCGGACGGCCTCGGCCACCGCTTCGCTCACGCCCCCGGTCTCGTCACCGGCCGACGGGCTGATGCTGAATGCGACGATCATGCATCCAGTTTGTCAGGCGCCTCCTCTTCGGCGCGACGCTCGGCGCCGGAGGTGGTGAGGAGGGGCTTCTCCTTGATGAAGACGACGGCGATCAGGGCGAGGACCGCGAACGGGACCGACATCATGAACAGGTCCGCGGTCGCCGCGCCGTACGCGTTCTCGACGATCGTCCGTACCTCCGGAGGCAGCTCCGCGATGTTCGGCACCGCGTTGCCGCCGCCGGACGACGCGCCGCCGGGGTTCAGCGTCTCGGCGACGTTGTTCGCCAGGATCGCGCCCAGCACGCTGACGCCGATCGTGCCGCCCATGCTCCGGAAGAAGCTGACCGCGGACGTCGCCGCCCCCAGCTCCCGGGCCGGTACGTCGTTCTGCGCGGCGAGGACCAGGTTCTGCATCACCAGGCCGATACCGACGCCGAGGACGATCATGAAGCTCCACAGCAGGTACTTCGAGGTGTGCGCGTCGATGGTGCCGAACAGCGCCAGCCCGATCGGCAGCAGGACGCTGCCGACGACCAGGTAGATCTTCCAGCGGCCGTACTTCGTGATCAGTCCACCGGCGATCGTGGACGCGACCATCATGCCGAGGATCAGCGGCAGGCTCATCAGGCCGGCCTTGGTCGGCGTGTAGCCCTGTGCGATCTGGAAGTACTGCGCCAGGAACACCGAGCCACCGAACATCGCGACCCCGACCAGCGCGCTGGCCACGATCGACAGCGTCACCGTGCGGTTGCGGAACAGGTCCATCGGGATGATCGGCTCGGGGTGCCGCCGCTCGACCAGCACCGCGGCAACCAGCGCCACCACGGCGATCGCGACCAGGGCGAAGCTCCAGCCGGAGACCCACTCGAACTTGTTACCGGCGAACGAGGACCAGACCAGCAGCGTGCTCACGCCGCCCATGATCAGGACCGCGCCCCACCAGTCGATCTTCGCTTCGCGACGGACGGTCGGCAGCTTCAGCGTGCGCTGCAGCAGGATGATCGCCGCGAGCACGAACGGCACACCGACCAGGAAGCAGGCGCGCCAGCCGAGCGGCGAGTCGACGAGGAAGCCGCCGAGCAGCGGTCCGCCGACGGTTGCCGACGCGAAGATCGCGCCGAAGATGCCGGAGTACCGGCCAAGCTCGCGCGGCGGGATGATGGCCGCCATCACGATCTGCACGAGCGCGGTCAGACCGCCGGCGCCGAGGCCCTGGAGGACGCGGCTGCCCAGCAGCACCTCGATGTTCGGCGCGAATCCGGCGACCAGCGAGCCGATCACGAAGAAGCCCAGCGACAGCTGGACCAGCAGCTTGTTGTTGTAGAGGTCGGCGAGCTTGCCCCACAACGGCACGGTGGCCGTCATCGTCAGCAGCTCGAGCGTGACGACCCAGGTGTACGACGACTGACTCGCCCCCAGGTCGTGAATGATCCGCGGCAGCGCGGTCGACACCACGGTGCCGGCCAGGATCGCCACGAACATGCCCATCATCAGGCCGGAGATGGCCTGGATGGTCTGCCGCGGTGTCAGTGTCGTTGTCTCGGCGGTGGTGACCTCACCCACGGGTTCCGGAGTGGGTGACGAGGTCGTCGTCATGAGGTGCCTTTCTTCTGGTAGTCCGGCCCGAAGGCGGAATCAATGCCTTGGGCAAGTAAATGGAAGGCTTCGTCGAGGAGGTCGCGGATCGGCCGTTCAGGGGCGGACTTGTGCAGCTCCATCACGACTCGGCAGGCGGCCCCGGCGGTGCTGACGATCAGCGCCGGCCGGACCGATCCGGCTGGTTCGCCCATCCGTTCGGCGAGGGCGGCGGTCAACTGCCGCTCGTCGTCGAGGCTCGACAGCATCAGCTGGTACAGCAGGCTCGGCGAGCTCATGATCAGCTCACCGCGCCGCGACAGTTGGCCGTCGCTCTCGAGCTCCCGCAGTACGTCGTGCACGATGAACCACATCGTGGTCAGCGGCGACTCCTCGGCCGGCGCCGTCCGCATCCGCTCGAGGGCGCGCTCGAGGTGCTCGGGGTTGCGCGCGAGGATCGCGTGCTCCTTGTGCGGGAAGTAGTTGAAGAAGGTCCGCACCGAGACGTCGGCCGCCTCCGCGATCTCGTCGACCGTGACGTGGTCGGGCCCCTTCTCCAACGCCAGCCGCAACGCCGCGTCGGCCAGCGCCGCCCGCGTCTGCAGTTTCTTGCGCTCCCGCAACCCACCCTCTACGTGCTTCACGGGTACTAGGCTAGAGACAAACTTGCACTGACTGCAAACAATTAAACTCTGCAACTTTGCAGCCGTGCAGGTTTCGCTACCGACCCGACGCCCTGAACCGCGGAATCCACGCCGGCACGGCCTGGCGGTACTCCTCGTACTGCCGGCCGTACCGCGCCCGCAGCACCGGCTCCTCGTACCACCGCACGAACGACGCCATCACGCCCCAGGCGATCACGCCGTACCCGAGCACCCGCCAGTCGAGGAAAACGAGTGCCTGCCCGAAGATCGCCGCGACCACCCCGACGTACATCGGATTCCGCACGAACCGGTAGTCACCCCCGACCACGAGCTCCTCGGTCGGCGCCACCGGCGCCGGCGTACCCCGTCCTTCGCGGACGAATCGTACAAATGCTCGCAGTACGACGAACGCACCTGCCGCGACGATCACGAAGCCCGGCCAGAACCGCGGCGTGGCCCAGCCGCTGACCCACCACGGGAGCACCCCGGCGACCACGCAGGGCGCGGCGAAGAAGAACGCTGCGCTTCCGAGGATGGCTTTGACCATAGGGATTCCTGTAGAATTAATAGGCAGCCTCCGGCACGGTTCTCGTGTTCGGAGGCTTTTGTGTATGACGACTCTTCTCTACAAGGCCGCCGGTGACGTCCGTGGTGACGACATCCTGCCGCTCAGCCAGCTCCGTGTGCACTACCCCGACCTCTACGAGCTCCATTTCAAGAAGTACGTGGATCGCCCGCACCGGGTGAATGCTCCGGTGTATCCGCTGGACTGCACCTGGGCCGACGTCGTGTTCCTGTCCCCGGTCCACCCGGCACCGATCTTCGAGGCCATGCACGAGTCCGGCCGGATCGGCCCGGTCGTCGTCGACTACTGGACCCTCGACGCCGAACTTCTCGACCCGGCCCGCACCTGCATCCTCCTGAAGCGCCACGACCCCGAACTCCGCCCGCAACCGGCCGAGGACTTCATCCCGTACACCCCCGAGGCAGTCGCCGCCCTGTCCACACCCTCCGAGCGCGCCCTGCACCGGCTCCGCAACCTCAACGCCACCGAACCCCTCTACCCCTGGGCCGACATCCCCCACATCCTGCACCGCGGCCCGATCCCGCTCTCCGCGTTCCGCACCGCAGACGGCGACCCGGTCACCGCCTGAACGCGACGAAGCCCAGGACACCATCGGCGTCCTGGGCTTCGTCGTGGAGAAGTTACTCGCCGACCAGCTGCGAGTAGTGCGTCGTGAGCAGCACGTGGCTGACCCCGTTGAAGACGCCCGGGATCTTGCCGTACGCCGTGATCGCGGTCGCGGCGCCGTTCGCCTTGCTCATCGCGTACAGGTCCGCGGTCTGCGTGTTGTGATCCACACCGGTGACGAGCGAGCCGCCACGGGTGCCGCAGCCCTCGACGACCAGCGACTCGTACGCCGCCCAGCCGGTGGAACGGATCAGCTTGAGCACCGGCTTCGCACCGGGCACGATCGGGATGTGCACGGTGTACAGCGCGCCGGCGGTCGTGGTCATCAGCAACGTGTCGTACGTCGCGGTCTCACTGAGCACCGTCATCGCCTTGAAGCCGCGGAAGCCCGGCAGCGGGCCGAGCCCCCGGAAGCTGCTGCCGACCATCTGGTACCGGTACAGGCTGCCGTTGGTGTTCAGGCCGTACAGGTACGCGTGCCGCGGCGCCGCGACGCTGTAGTTCGACGTGGCGATCGACTTGAAGCTCGTCCAGCCCGGCCCGACCTTCTTGAAGGTGGGCACCGGGTCGGCGTCGTCCGGCAGGTACGTCGTGTGGCGGTAGAGGTTCCCGCCCTGCAGCAGCAGGCCGTAGTAGTAGTACTGCGTGCCCGCGGCGTTGATCGCGCCGTACCAGGTCGCGTCGGCGCGGCTGCCGACGAACTTGAACGGGTCCCAGGTGTAGGACGTCGGCGGCTTGCCGGCCGTGGCGTCGATCTCCCCCATGGTGCCCGCGGCGGTCGGTACGCCGATCCAGGTCTGGCACGCCGCGCTCGCGGCCTTCGCCGTGACCGGCCCCGGGTGCGCGACCTTGTCCGAGAAGTGCGGCTTCGGGTCGGCCTGCCCGGTGGCGACGGCTGGGACGGAGCTGGCCGCCGCGGCGATCAGCCCGGCTCCGGCCAGTGCAAGCGCGAAGCGCTGCAGTTTCATACGAGTTCCCCTCTGGAAGCGTCTCGAAGAGTTCGAGCGCGCGCTGAACAGCGCCGGGCCCGCCAACAGGTGGCGGAGCCGGGCAGCAATGTGCACATCGTTGACAGCGGGCAGGCCGTTACAGATTGCTCGTTGCTCAGCGCGTGATCCGGTCGAGGAACGCGAACAGCGCCGCTTTCGCGCCGGCGGGCTCGGTGTCGTGCAGGAGCTCGACGCCATGGCCGCTGGAGCCGGCGACGACGACCAGCTTCTTGTCCTTGGCAGGTACGGCGGCGAAGTCCTTGCGCACCTCGGCGATCGGAAGGCTGTCGCCGTCACCGGCCAGGTACAACGCGGGCACCCGGAGCTTCGCGGCGAGCGGCGTCGTCGGCAGCCTGTGCTCCACGTCGTACCAGGACGCGCAGCTCAGCACCGCGACCCCTGAGACCGCCGGCGTGACCATCGAGCCGCCGATCATCGATACGCAGCCGCCCACCGAGCCACCGGCGAGCACGACCTCGGTCGCGCCGGCGGCCCGGACCTGGTCCACGACGGCCTGCAGCTCCTTGATCCGAGCCAGGCCGGTGAGTGTGCCGTACTCCCACAGTGCGACCCGGTAGCCGCGGGCAACGAGCTCGGTCGCGACGCCGGACCAGTCGCACGGCGATCCGCCCCACTCGTAGGACAACACCACGGCCCGGCTGGCATCACCCAACTGCACGCCACTGACAGGGCTCCCGCCGGCAACCGGTGCGGTGAACGCTTTTGCACCCGGGGTCGGGCACGCGGCCATGATCCCCGCCGAGGCGGATGTGGTCGGCGAACTCGAGGCCGGGGCGGATGTCACCGGCGAACTCGGTGGCGGGGCGGCTGGATCGGACCCGCATCCGGCCAGCCCGAGCGCGAGGACGACGACGAAGACCGCGGACCGACCGACATTCGGCATGAGCACCTCCAAGGGCGAGTGTGGCACTCCGGGAGGCCTTGCCGTGATGCTCTTCACTTTCCTGGAGATGCATAGCTTTGCTATGTATATTTGTCGGTGTGACGGCAACTGATCTGACTGGTCTCGGAGAAGACATCGTCGTGGCGTCGACGCGATTGGCGCGGCTGGCGACCCGGAACGTGAACACGCTGCCGCACGCCGCGATGCGCGTGCTGGGGCGGCTGGACGAACTCGGTCAGGCCCGGATCAGTGAGCTGGCCAAGGCCGACCGCTGTTCGCAGCCGACCATGTCCAACCTGGTGCAGCGACTCGAGGAGCAGGGCTCGGTGCGCCGCATTCAGGACCCGGCCGACTCGCGCGCCAGCCTGATCAGCCTCACCGACGCAGGTCTCGCCGAGCTGCGCAGCGCCCGCCACCAGGCCGGCGCCGCCTTGGCCGCGCACCTGAGTCAACTCCCGGCAAGCGACCTCACCACCCTGGAGGCCGCCGTCGCCATCGTCCACAAACTCCTCACCCTCGAGCCATTGGAGGACACGCCCCGGTGAGCAAGTCGTCGTTCCTGAAGCAACCCAAGTCCGTCTGGGCGGTCGCGTTCGCCTGCGTCATCGCGTTCATGGGCATCGGCCTGGTGGACCCGATCCTCAAGCCGATCGCCGAACAACTGCATGCGAGCCCGTCCCAGGTCTCGCTGCTGTTCACCAGCTACATGGCGGTCATCGGTCTCGCGATGCTGATCACCGGCGCGGTCTCCAGCCGGATCGGCGCCAAGCGCACCCTGCTGATCGGTCTGGCCATCATCGTCGTGTTCAGCGCGCTGGCCGGCCTGTCCAACAGCATCGGCATGATCGTCGCCTTCCGGGCCGGCTGGGGCCTGGGCAACGCACTGTTCATCGCGACCGCGCTCGCCACGATCGTGAACTCGGCCGCCGGTTCGGTCGCCGAGGCGATCATCCTCTACGAAGCCGCCCTCGGTGTCGGCATCGCGGCCGGCCCGCTGGTCGGCGGCGAACTGGGCACGATCTCCTGGCGCGGACCGTTCTTCGGCGTCGCCGTCCTGATGACGATCGCCCTCGCCGCCACCGCGTTCCTGCTGCCCGCATCGCCGCCGGAAGCACGTCGTACGTCGGTCCTCGAGCCGTTGAAGGCACTACGGCACCGGTCGCTCGCGACGGTTGCGGTCACTGCGTTGCTGTACAACTTCGGGTTCTTCACGCTGCTCGCGTTCACTCCGTTCCCGCTGGCGATGTCGGCGCGGCAGATCGGGCTGATCTTCTTCGGCTGGGGCATCTGTCTCGCGTTCACCTCGGTGTTCGTGGCGCCGCGGCTGCAGCGCCGGTTCGGCACCCTCCCGGTGGCGATGACGGTGCTGCTGCTGTTCGGCGCGGACCTCGCGGTGATGGGTGTCTACGCGCACCACAAGCCGGTGCTCGCGGCCGGCGTCATCGTGGCCGGCCTGTTCCTGGGCATCAACAACACGCTGATCACCGAGGCCGTGATGGCAGCCGCTCCGGTCGAACGCGGTACGGCGTCCGCGGCGTACTCCTTCGTTCGCTTCTCCGGCGGCGCGGTCGCACCGTGGCTGGCCGGCAAGCTCGGCGAGGAGTTCAACATCCAGCTCCCGTTCTACGTCGGCGCCTTCGCCGTCCTCCTCGCGGTCGCCGTCCTCGCCAGCGGCTGGAAGCCCCTCACCCACCTCCGGGTCCCCACCACCCACTCCGAGTCCGAAGCCGAAGCCCTGACTGCGGCCGACGCCTGACCGGCTCGTGTGATGCATGTATGGGTGGTTGAGCTGATCCGGCCCCCTCGACCGCAATGCCGCAGTCACTCCACGTTCCTCGAGTCGTGGATTTCGGCGACCAAACGCAACCTCGATCCACGACTCGACGTTCCGGGGGCCAACCAAACGCCACGACTCGGCGCGATCCCGGACAAGGCGCAGGCGTTGTGCACACCGGAGTCCAACGAGTGCTGTCAGAAGAGCCGGGGTTCTCCTCTCGCGTGCAGGGTTGTCCCCTCGCGTATCAGTAGAGAACCCCCAACGCGAGGGGATAACGCGTCGTCTTGCTCGACAGGGGGTAGCTCACCAGCCGGGGCGTCGGCGGGCCGATGGTGGGTGACCGGCGGGGCGGCGGTGGGGAGTGGGGACAAGCGCTGGTGGCTGGGGACAGGCAATAGCAGGTGCCGGCCCACCATTGCCTGTCGCACGATCTCCGATCGGGCTGGTCACCACCCACACATCGGACAGGAGAGGGGCATGACCCCCTCAAGCCACCCGATCCCGACCCGCCGGACCCCTCTCCGGCGGGTCGTCCGCGTCTGCAGCATCAGGGCGACCATACCAAACGGTATGGTATGGTCTCGGCGTGGTCAGTCGGACGGAGTGGTTGGACGCGGGGATCGAGTTGCTGGCGGCGGAAGGTGCGCCGGCGGTGACGATCGAGCGGTTGACCGGGGCGCTGGGCGTGACGAAGGGGTCGTACTACCACCACTTCAAGGGCGCTTCCGGCTACAAGGCGGCCTTGCTGGAGTACTTCGAGGCGCGCAACACGACCCGGCTGATCGACGCGGTGGAAGACGGTCGTGACGCGGGGGCGAAGCTCCAGCATCTGTTGCGGCTGGTGCTGGCTGACCCGGACAGCGCGGCCTTGGAGATCGCCGTACGCGCTTGGGCCTTGCAGGACAGCGAGGTGCGGGCCGCGCAGGAGCGGGTGGACAAGGCGCGGACGGCGTACCTGAAGAAGCTGTGCCGTGGGCTGGGAGCGGACGTGGACCCGGATCGCTTCGCGCAGTTGCTGTACCTGATTCTGATCGGCGCCGAGCAGGTGGTGCCGCCGATCGGCAAGCGGGACGTGCGGGAGATCTACGACCTCGTTCTCCGTCTCATTGACTAGAGGAGCGCAAATGCCGACCACTTTGCACGAGCTCGACGATCTGGTGCCGGTTGTGGACGAGATCGATGTGAAGACCGCGCACGGCGACGTCACGCTGCGGGAGTTCGTCGCGGGCGCACTGGGGCACAGTCCGTTGTGGGTGAAGGGATTGTTCGCGGCGCGGATGGCCGTGGCCGCGGTCCTTCGCCTCGAGACCACCGGCATACCGGACTCGCGGCGCCTGCGGCCCGACACGGTGAGCTTCACGCCGGGCGAGAAGAACGCGTTCTTCACCGTCGTGCGCGGCGAGGAAGACCACTACCTGCTGCTGAGGGTCTCCGACAACCACCTGGACGCGTGGCTCGCGTTCATCACCGACAACGAAGATCCGGCGACGTTCAAGGTCGTGACACTGGTGCAGTTCCTGCGGCCTGCCGGGAGGTTCTACTACAACCTGATCCGGCCGTTCCACCACGTCATTCTGCTCGGTATGTGCCGAGCCGGCGAGACGTGGCGCGACCGGCGGTGAGCGCCGCCGCGACCCCGACGACCACCAGCGCCGACACGAAGATCAGTCCGAGCAGCCGCCACGGAATCTCCAACGCAGCAAGGCCGTAAGGCCCCGCCGCGATCCCGGCGAGCGCGGCCGCGGCGACCAGCGATCCCAGCAGTACGCCGACCACCACCACGGTCCCGGACTCCACGAGCGCGACCATCACGACCTGTGCCCGCGTCAGCCCGGCCAACCGGGACAGAGTGAACTCCTGCCGCCGGTCGGCCGTCGACATCACGACCGCGTTGACGACCGCGACCGCGGTGAAGATCCCGGCCAGCCCCAGGAGCGCGGCGAACAGTCCCGAATTGCTGCGCTGCTGCGCCTCACCACGCGCCTCCGCCCACCGCTCAACCGTCTGGCCGTCCAACGTCGCACCAGACGCCAGCTTCACCAGTGTCTCGGTCCGGCCACCGGCCGGCAGCAGACTCCTCGGAACGAAGAAGTTCTCGCTCACATCCAGCGTCTCGGGCATGATCGCGACCACCTTCACGGCGACCGATCTGTTGCCTAGCGCAACCTTGAGGGTCGACCCGAGCTTGTAACCCTCGGCCGCCATCCCCGGCCCGATCGCGATCGTCCGCCCGGTCAGCCGATCCAGCGATCCTCTCCGCGGCCGCAGCTTGTGGGTCCGCTGGTACGCCACCGGATCGATCCCGATCGCCTCCGAGTACAGCGTTTTCCGCCCCCGCGTCACAGCGATCGGTACGGCGGTCTGCACCGAGGTCGCGACGATCCCCGGCCCTGGCCGAACGACGTGATCGACCACCACATCCGCCGTGATCAACTGTCTCTGCTCGACGCCGACCGCCTTCGCCAGCGACCCGAACGTGCCCCACAATCCGATCACCAGCCCGACCAGCACGATCAACGGCGCCGCGGTCGCCGCGCTCCGCCGTACCGCGTGCAGCACGCCGGCCCGTGCGAGATCCGCGATCAAGTTGCCTCGGACAACGAGCGCGGGCAGCCGGCCGACCAGCGGTACGACGACGGGGCTCAGCTGGCTCAACGCCACGGATCCGCTGATCATCACGACCAGCCCGATCATCAACCCGGCGACGAGGTCCCGCGCGGCCTGCGCGATGATCACCAGCAGCACTGTGCCGCACGCGGCCGACAGTCCCCAGAACCACCGCCATCCCGTCATCACCCGCCGGGCTGCCTGTCCCTCGACGATCGCTTCGAGCGCATTGACCCGCGACGCCCGCCACGCCGCAGCCAGTACGCCGGCCAACGCCGTACTCACGCCGACGATCATCGCCACCCACACCGCGCCCTGAACCCATGGCGCCTCGAACGACTCCGGCAACATCCCCAACCGAACGAGCAACCACGACTGCGCCCAGGTCGCCAGCACCCCCAGCGGCAACCCGACCACACTGCCGACCACGCCGAGCAGACCGGCCTCCATCACGACCATCAAGCACAGGTAACCCCGCTGCGCTCCGACCAGCCGCAGCAGTCCGAACTCGCGCCGCCGCTGCACCGTCATGAAGCCGAACGTCGTACTGACGATGAACACGCTCAGGAAAACGGCCAGCATGACCGACATTCCGAGCAGGGTCGCCGCCCCGACGTACCCCTCACGGACCTTGGCCCGCTCGTACGCCGACAATCCCGAAGGCAACACCGGTACGTCGGTCGCGGCCAGCATCTGCAACCCGGACTGCACCAACCCGACTCCGAGCGCGACAGCCACCACCGCACCGGCGAACAGTTGCCACCTGGTCCGCAGCGCCCCGACAGACAACCTCAGCATGCACCCAGCCAACAGCCTGCGATTCCCGCAGGCTCTGGCCCCAGCACCCGGCCACAGGTAGCTCGGGCGCTACCTCACTCGCGGGCCGAGAGCAGCAGGCTGACCGTGCTGTGGTTGGCGAGGCCACCGAGCGCGCCGAGGGCGCGGAAGGTCAGCGTCACGTCGACAACGGTGGGCGCGTCGAGCCGGACCCGGAACGCAGCCTCCTGACGATGCTCACCGGTCAACTCGTGCACTGGCAGGTCGAGTTGGAGCCCGCTGACCGGTTCGGCCTCGACGGCCAAAGGGCCGGTCACAAAGCCGTCGTTGACGACCGTCACGGCGAGCGTGTGCCACTCGCCCGGCTTCAAGGTCCCGATCGGCGCACCGCTGCGGGCCACATTCACCCGTGCCTCGGGGTTGATCGTCACCGCGAGCGGCGCGTCGGTGTCGACCGGCCCGCAACAGCCGATCGCAGGTGCCTGATGAGTCATCAGTCCGTCTCGCATTCTTCTCGCCGAGACCGGTAGACCGCCTGCGCCTCGTCGTACGCCTGCCGCGCGGCAGCTCGCTCGTCCTCCCGGATGAACCCCGACTTCACCTTCCACAGCTGGTCGACGGAGTCGTGCAGCCACTGAGCACTGCGGCGGGAGGCCCGGATCGGCCGACCGCCGACCTCGAGGAAGATCGGCTGCGTGTGCACACTGCGCAGGATCCGCAGCGCAAGCCAGGACGAGCCTTCCACCGGTACGTCGAACGCGACCTCCCGTTCGGTGCCATCAGCAACCAACTCCTGCGACGCCACCGCGACACCGTTCAGCACGACCTCCACCAGCACGGACCGGGACGTGCCGATCCGGGACCGCTCGAGGTGCCAGCCGACCGGCGCGCTGTACGCCGGACGCCCCGCCGGCGGTGGCGGCGGCTGCTCGGGCAGCCAGGCGGCCACGGTCGCACTGACCCGCACCGAGCCCGGCGAGTCGAGCGACTGCTCACGACCGACCTCGCCGTTGACCGCCAGATCGAAGACGTGGCTGCGGCCGTCGCCGAAGTACGACGCACTCTCCCGCAGACCGGTGATCCACGCCTCGATCGCCTGCGGACCCGACGGCGGCTCGGCCAGTCGCACGTACGTGCGCCCGACGCCCGGTCCCTCGTCGTACATGCACGGATAGTCGGTCTCGCCGAGCATCAGCGTGCGGAAGCCGACGCTGAGCAGGTGGTACCAGATGTTCAGCTCGGCCGCCGGCGCGAGCTGCCCTCCGCACTGGAAGTCAGCGGCTCCGAGCGGTACGTCGACCACGATCTCGTTGGAGCCGATCCCTTGGAAGGACGGCACGATGTAGTTGGGCAGCTCCTCGGTGCCGGCCCCGAGGCCGATTCCACAATGCGCGTACCCGACCAGCGCGTTCTGCTCCTTGGCCCAGCGCAGTACGGGCAGGTTCCACGACGGCCAGTCCTCGATGAGGCTCGTCCCGGGATAGTCCTGGTCGGTGAGCCCAAGCAGGATCAGGTGACCGGAGTGGCTGGACGGGAACCCGGACACCTCGACGTCGTACCGCAACGCGCTCTCGGCGTCGCGGTCCGTCGGCTGCGGAGTCCAGGTCATGCCCTGGGCCGCCTGCATCAACGGGTCCTCCAGGTCGGCCGGCGGGCTGATCGACTCGCCGCTGAAGAACTGTTTCTGGTGGTAGTAGCACGGCGCCCAGGTGAGCACACTGCCCAGCCAGAGACCCTCCCCGCGGACATGCCGGATCATGGTCTCGGGCGTGACGCCTTCGCTCGGCACGTTGTAGTGCGAGCAGCCGCCGGCGTGGATGTGCGGGTCGCCCGAGTAGTAGCCATGTCCCGCCGGATCGACCCAGCGGTCGAGGGTGATCGGAATCGCCTCGGTCCCCGCGTCGACATCGACGTCGAGGAGCACCGGCCGATACTCGGGTCCGCGGAGCGCGGTGATCTGGTAGCGGCCCTCGGGCAGCCGGATCATCTCGCCGCTCGCCCGATACACGTGCTCGTGGAAGAACATGTCCGGCGCCAGTCGCATCGCCTTGGACGGGTACGAGCGTCCCTGCCCGTCCCGCACGGTGATCGCGGCCATGCAGCTACGTCCGTCCGGCTCCCGGATGTCGAGCCGGATCTCACCGGCCGGGGCGCAGTCGAAGTCGAACGAAGCGCCGTAGTCGCGCAACTCGAAGTTCGTCCGGAAGCCGGCGAGCTGCACAGACGACCGGCTCAGGCTGTGGTGGTTGTGCTCGTCCGCGGCGAACACAATCAGTCCGCCTTTCCGGACGCCGTCGTCGCGGGCGTACAGACTGATGACCTTGTACTCGACCTCGAAGCCGGACAGCTCGTTGGGTACGGCGATCTTCGCGTCCAGCCACGCGTCCTTGATCCGCGGGACGACGGTCAACGTGTCGTGCAGCGCGATCCGCGCGGAGTGACTCAGATAGTCGATCACGCCGTAGGCGCCGCCGTCCGGCGCGACCAGCTTGGCTTCGATCCGATGCGGATTCGCCACCCGCACGAGGAAGCTGCGCCAGCCGTGCTGCACCAGTCGCGGCGGCGCGGCGCCCGGAGCGCACACCGCGATCCCCTGCTCGTCGATCGACACATCCAGCAGGACGAACGGCCGCAGCAAGGTCTCGAGCTGGGTACGGCGCTCCGCGTCGCTGCCCTCAAGCTTGGACAGGTGGGTGACCACGTCGGACGGCAACGGATCGCCGAGGTCCTGCAACTTCCGTACGGCGCGATCTGCGGATGCGAACAGTGGCTGTACTGGGGGTTCTGACACCGAGGACCTCCCTGTTGGCGAGTTCCTTCGCGACCCTACTCGGCGCGATCTACCTCAGCACCTCCAATAACGCGGCGACGTCGGCCTGGTCCAGATCGCGGGCGCCGATCAGCGCCTGCATCAAGAGGCCGTCCAGGGCAGCAACCAACAGCCTGGCCTTCTGGGGATCCGCGGTGAACGCCCTGGCAATCTCAGTCAGCGGCTCCAACCAGGCGCCGGCCGTCTCCCGAAGGTCCGGCCGCCGGGCCGCGTACAGGTACAACTCGTAGAGCGCCAGCGTCCGACCACGTCGCCGTACGACGCTGTGCTCGATCAGCCGTGCCAACTCGTCGGCGGGTCGCGCGCCCAGCTCGCTCCCGCGACCGTGCAGCTCGACGGCCAGGTCCTCCGCGGCCGACTGGAGGGCTGCGACGAGGAGGTCGTCGAGTGTCGGAAAGTGGTAGGTGATCGAGGCGACCGAGACATCGGCCACCGCAGCGACCGCGCGGTGACTCACACCTGCGACTCCGTCGCGTTCTATCACCGTCAGAGTCGCCGCGAGCAGCTCGCTCCGGCGCTGCTCACCGCGCGCCCGGCGCCCGTCCACACCCCGCCTGACCTGCACGAACAGCAAACTATCAGGACATCTGTACGGATTGATTTTGCTGTCCGGAATCGCGGGATCCAGCGTTTTCCGCGACTTAGGCTCGGATTTCGTGGCCCCTGATCTGACGACAGCGATGCGGCGCGCCCTGAAGCGCGCGGACGACGGCAAGACCCTCGACCCGGCGGAGGTGGAGGTGCTGCTCGGCGCGAGCGGCGACGCGCTCACCGCGCTGATGACCACCGCGGCGAGGGTCCGCGACCAAGGGCTGGCCGACGCCGGCCGGTCGGGGATCATCACGTACTCGAAGAAGGTCTTCATCCCGCTGACGCGGTTGTGCCGGGATCGTTGCCACTACTGCACGTTCGCGACCACGCCGGGCCGGGTGCACTCGCCGTACCTGTCGCCGGACGAGGTGCTGGAGATCGCTCGGCAGGGCGCGGCGCTGGGTTGCAAGGAAGCGCTGTTCACGCTGGGCGATGCGCCCGAGGAGCGGTGGGACGCGGCGCGGCAGTGGCTGGACGAGGCCGGGTACGACAGCACGCTCGACTACGTCCGGGCGATGGCGATCCGGGTGCTCGAGGAGACCGGTCTGCTGCCGCACCTGAACCCCGGCGTGATGTCGTGGCAGGACCTGCAGCGGCTGAAGCCGGTCGCGCCGAGCATGGGGATGATGCTCGAGACCACGTCGCGGCGGCTGTTCGAGGAGAAGGGCCAGCCGCACTTCGGGTCGCCGGACAAGGACCCGGCGGTCCGGCTCCGGGTGCTCGAGGACGCCGGACGGTCGAACGTGCCGTTCACGACCGGTCTGCTGATCGGCATCGGGGAAACGCTGCCGGAACGTGCCGACTCGATCTTCGCGTTGCGGAAAATCGCCCGGCAGTACAACGGAATCCAGGAAGTCATCATCCAGGGTTTCCGGGTGAAGCCGGACACCGCGATGCGCAACGACGCCGACGTACCGCTGGACGAGTGGCTGGCCGCGATCGCCGCGACGCGGATCGTGCTCGGGCCGCGGGTCCGCGTCCAGGCGCCGCCGAACCTGGTCGACCTCGCCGAGTGCCGTGCGCTCCTCGACGCCGGCGTGGACGACTTCGGCGGGGTCTCGCCGCTCACCCCGGACCACGTGAACCCCGAGCGCCCCTGGCCGCAGATCGACGACCTCGCGAAGGTGACCGCCGACGCCGGGTTCGAGCTGCGCGAGCGGCTCACCGCGCACCCGGAGTACCTGCGAGAGCCCTGGCTCGACCCGCGGCTGATCTCGCACGTCGAGGCACTCGTCGACCCCGCTACCGGCCTGGCCAACGAGTCGGCCTTGCCGGTCGGCCTCCCGTGGCAGGAACCCGATGGCGGCTGGGACAGCGTCGGCCGCACCGACCTCCACACCGCGATCGACACCGAGGGCCGTCGCACCGAGACCCGCTCTGACTTCGACGCGGCGTACGGCGACTGGGACGTGCTGCGCGAGCAGGTCGCTGGGCGGTCTGCACCTGAACGGATCGAAGGTGATGTGCGCGCCGCACTGGCCGCGGCCGAGCGTGATCCGGCCGGGCTGTCCGACGCCGAAGCGTTGACCTTGATGACCGCCACCGGTCCGGCGCTCGACCAGCTCGCGCACCTCGCCGATGAGTTGCGGAAGGCAACGGTCGGCGACGACGTGACGTACGTCGTGAACCGGAACATCAACTTCACCAACGTCTGCTACACCGGCTGCCGGTTCTGCGCGTTCGCCCAGCGCCGCACCGACGCCGACGCCTACTCGCTGTCGATGGACGAGGTCGGCCAGCGCGCCGAGGAGGCGTGGGTGATCGGCGCGACCGAGGTCTGCATGCAGGGAGGCATCCACCCCGACCTGCCCGGTACGGCGTACGCCGACCTGGTCCGCGCGGTCAAGGACCGGGTCCCGGAGATGCACGTCCACGCGTACTCGCCGATGGAGGTCGTGAACGGCTCGGTCCGCACCGGCCTGTCGATCGAGGAGTTCCTGATCTCGGTGAAGGAGGCCGGGCTGGACAGCATCCCCGGCACCGCGGCCGAGATCCTCGACGACGACGTCCGCTGGATCCTCACCAAGGGAAAGTTGCCGACGGCAAGCTGGATCGAGGTGATCAGCACCGCGCACAAGGTCGGCCTGCCGTCCAGCTCGACGATGATGTACGGCCACGTCGACGCGCCGCACCACTGGGTCCAGCACCTGCGCACGATCGCCGCGGTCCAGGACGAGACCGGCGGCTTCACCGAGTTCGTGCTGCTCCCGTTCATCCACCAGAACTCGCCGATCTACCTGGCCGGCGTCGCGCGGCCGGGCCCGACGTACGACGAGAACCGGGCGGTGCACGCGATGGCGCGGATCATGCTGCACGGCCGGATCGACAACATCCAGTGCTCGTGGGTGAAGCTCGGCGTGGACGGCTGCGTCGCCGTACTGAACGGCGGCGTCAACGACATCGGCGGCACGCTGATGGAGGAGACCATCAGCCGGATGGCCGGTTCCAAGCACGGCAGCCGCAAGTCGATCGCCGAACTCACCGCGATGGCCACCGCCGCCGGCCGCCCGGCCCGCCAGCGAACCACGACGTACGGCGACGTTCCCGCCCGCCCGTCCCTGGAACTCGCCTGATCGAGGCACAGCAGACGTCTTGACGAGTGGTTAGTTGTTGCAGAAGGCAACATCTACACGGAAAGTGAGCGAATTTTCACTGAGCGTTGCTTACTTCAAAGGCAATGCAAATGTTTGAACCGGAGGATTCCCGGTACGCGGGCCGCGTGACAACGTTCTCTTGTCGGCGGCGGACGGGTCGCCGGCACTAGGTCCAGGTGGTTTCCGCAGTACTCCCGTCCGGGACCGGACTGTACCTCCCCTGCCGGCCACGGAATGAGACGCGGGACCCCCTCCTTCGGGCCATTGCCCTCTCGGGGCAACAGCAGGACGCCGGCCGTGTCGGTGGGGTGTTGGTCGCCAGTGAGGTGGCGACCAACACCCGGCACGGTCGGCGTTTCTTACTGAAAACCGCCTCTCTGTACTGGTGCTGCTGGGGACCAGTACAGCGAGGCGGTTCTGTTTTCCGTGCCGGTATTTCCGGACTAGTACGGGTAGGTGTCGTCGCGCCGGGTCGGGTCCAGGTCCCACAGGGAGAACTGGACGATCTTGTGGGACTCCTCGCCGCCGCCGGGGATCAGCCCGAACGACTCGTACTCCCTCGAGCCCAGCCCGTCGAGGTAACAGAGCAGCTCGAACGCCGACTGCGCGTCCTCGATGTCGTCGATCACCTCGTCGTTCTGCGCTTCGTCCGCGCGGCTCCGCACGTACCGCACGAAGGCGTCCGGGTCCGTCACCACGAAGTCGTACCGCGCCTGGTAGCTGAGCCGGACCCCGCTCTGCGGCAGCAGCGGCTCCTCCAGCTCCTCGAGATCGTCCAGGGACCCGCCCTCGACGATCTCGCGGTAGTCCGCCGGGTCGTCGAAGTCGTCCGGCCCCAGCGGCAGGTCGTCCAGCTCGTCGGGGTCGTACGAGTCGATCCCGAGGAAGATGTCGCCCCAGCCTCGTTCGTGCACGGCGTCCGCGAGCGCCCGGGCCTGGACCCGGACGTTCTCGATGGCGCCGGTGGCCCGCAGGTCGTGCAGGTCCAGAGCGTCAGCCTGCTCCAGCAGCACCCGGGCGAGTTCACGGGCGGCCTCGGCAGCCGACGCGGGTTCGATCGGCTCACTCATGCTGTGACGGTACAACCATGGGCACCTCCGTTGCCGAGCCCGGTACTCCGAACGCGTCGACGAGGTCCACCGCGACCGGACGAACGACCGCGCACAGCTCGTTGACGAGCGCGGTGATCGCCTTCGACCGCCCCGGTGACAACCGCCCGTGCTCGAGGTACCACGCGCGCTCCGCCTCGATCGTCGCCAGCGCGTGCAGGTCGTACACATCCTGCAACCGCGGCCGGATTTCCTCCGGCGCGTTCCGCACCGCGGACTGGAACGCCTCGAGCACGATCCGGTCCACATGTGCCCGGCCGGCCGCGATCACGTGGTCCTGGCACCGGTTGAACACGTCGAACGGCTCGTCGCCGGCATCGATCCCGCCCTTCAGCCGCCGCGCCACCCCGGACAGCATGTGCTCCTCCCGGAACCTGAGCAGTCCCGAGTGGTACGCATCGTCCCGCAGGCCTGCATCCGGATCCGCCGCATCGCTCCGGTTCGGTACAACGTCCCGCAGCCGCTCGATCAGCGGACGCAGCGCGGCCTTCTCGACGGCGATCTCCACCGCCTGCGCCGTGACGAATCTCGCCATACCCAGCGGATCCAATTTGCCGAACGACTCGCGGTAGTCCGTCAGCAGACCCTTCGCCACCAGCTGCATCAGGACGGTGTTGTCGCCCTCGAAGGTGGTGAACACGTCGGTGTCCGCCTTCAGCGTGGCCAACCTGTTCTCGGCCAGGTACCCCGCGCCGCCGCACGCCTCCCGGCACATCTGGATCGTCTCGGTCGCATGCCACGTCCCGAGCGCCTTGGTCCCCGCTGCCTGCGCCTCCAACGCCCGCCGGTCGTGCTCGCCCTGGTCGTCGTCGAACACCCGGGCGAACTCCTCCACCAGCTCGGCCTGCGCGAAGTGCAGTGCATACGTCCGCGCGAGCAACGGCAGCAGCCTGCGCTGATGCATCCGGTAGTCGAGCAGGATCGCCTCCTCGTTGCTTCCCGGGGCGCCGAACTGACGCCGCTGAGCGCTGTACCTGATCGCGATCGTGAGCGCGACCTTGCTCGCGTTGATCGCCGCGCCGCCGACCGACACCCGGCCCTGCACGAGCGTGCCGAGCATGGTGAAGAACCGGCGGTCCGGGTTCTCGATCGCGCTGCTGTAGTTGCCGTCCGCATCGACCTGGGCGTACCGGTCGAGCAACGCCTCCCGCGGCACCCGGACCTGGCCGAAGACGATCCGCCCGTTGTCGACCCCGTTCAGCCCGAGCTTCGGCCCGCAGTCCGACAACGTCACGCCCGGCAGCGCCGCACCGTCCGCGCCCCGGATCGGCACCATCAGGCAGTGCACACCATGACTTTCGCCGCCGACGACCAACTGGGCGAACACGGCCGCCATCCGCCCATGCCGCGCCGCGTTGCCGATGTAGTCCTTCCGCGCCGCCGCCGACGGCGTGTGCACGACGAACTCTCCCGTCGCCTCGTCGTACGTCGCCGTCGTGCCGAGGGCCTGCACGTTCGACCCGTGACCGGTCTCGGTCATCGCGAAGCACCCGAGCAACCGCCCGCTGATCGCATCCGCCAGATACCGCTCGTGATGCTGCTCGGTCCCGAGGTGCTGGATCGCTCCGGCGAACAGGCCGAACTGCACACCGGCCTTCACCATCAGCGACAGGTCGCCGAAGGCCAGCGTCTCGAACGCCGCGATGAACCCGCCCAGGTCTGCGTCACCGCCGTACTCCTTCGGATAGCCCCGCGCGGGCAGCCCGTCCGCGGCCGACTGCAGCAGCAGGTCGAGGATCCGGTCCCGGTACTCGTCCCGGGGCAGCCGGACCGCCAGGTCACCCAAGTCAGCGTGCGCGGCCAGCCCTGCCCGCACGACGTCCCGCGCCGCCTTGTGCGGCCCGTCCAAGTAGTCCCGCATCGCCGATGTGCTCATGCCCTATAACTTACGAGGAATCGCCACTACTTTCCGTCACCGCTTCGCGACTGTGGAAAACCTGGCATCAATCCGCATCTGCGGCGGTAGGCTGTCTCTCGTGCCGAACTTGCGGATCAGTGAGGCGGCCGCGCTCCTGGGGGTCAGCGACGACACGGTTCGGCGCTGGATCGATCAGGGCCGGTTGCGGTCGAAGCAGGAGAACGGCCGGATGGCCGTCGACGGGCAAGCGCTCGCCACGTTCGCCCAGGAGCTGGCGGACTCACCGGACCCCGGTCACACCGCCGCGGCCTCGGCGCGCAACCGGATGCGGGGGATCGTCACCCGGGTACTCAAGGACGGCGTGATGGCCCAGGTCGAGATGCAGGCCGGGCCGTTCCGCGTCGTGTCGCTGATGAGTCGTGAGGCCGCCGACGAGCTCGGCCTGGAGCCCGGGGTGGTGGCCGTCGCCTCCATCAAGTCCACCCATGTCGTCGTCGAGATCCCGGAGGCCTGATGTTCCGCCGTACCGCGTTCGCCGCCCTTGCCGCGGTCGCCGCGCTCGCCCTCGCCGGGTGTGGCGACGACACCCCGGCGGCATCGTCCCCGTCGAACAGCACGTCGGCCCTGTCGGGCACGGTGAATGTCTTCGCCGCCGCCTCACTGACCGGCACCTTCACCCAGCTGGGCAAGGACTTCGAGGCCGCCCACTCCGGCGTGAAGGTGACCTTCAACTTCGCCGGCAGCTCGGCACTCGCCCAACAGATCAACTCCGGCGCGCCGGCGGACGTCTTCGCCTCGGCGGCGCCGAAGAACATGGACGACGTCACGGACAAGGGCACCCCGACGAACTTCGTGAAGAACACGCTGGAGATCGCCGTACCGAAGGGCAACCCGGGCAAGATCACCGGCATCAAGGACTTCGCGGACAAGGACAAGAAGATCGCGATCTGTGCCGCGCAGGTGCCGTGTGGCGCAGCGGCCGCGAAGGTCTTCACGGCGGTCGGGATCACCCCGCAGCCGGACAGCCTCGAGCAGGACGTGAAGGCGGCGCTCACCAAGGTCAGCCTCGGTGAGGTCGACGCGGCCCTCGTCTACAAGACCGACGTACTGTCCGCCAAGGACAAGGTCGAGGGGATCGAGTTCCCGGAGTCGAGCAAGGCCGTCAACGAGTACCCGATCGCCACGCTGACCAAGGCTCCGAACCCGGACGGCGCCAAGGCGTTCGTCGACTACGTCTTGTCCGACAAGGGCAAGGCGGTCCTGACCGCCGCGGGCTTCGACGCGCCGTGAGTCGCCGTAGCAGGAGCACTAGCGGGCGGCTGCCCCTAGTACTTCTGCTGCCTGCTCTGCTCGGGCTGGCGTTCCTGCTCGTCCCCTTGGTCGGCCTGCTGATCAAAGCGCCCTGGTCGACGTTGCCAGGGCGCCTGTTCAGTGCCGATGTGTGGCAGGCACTGCGGCTGTCACTGGTGTGCGCGACTGCTGCCACTGTGTTGTGTTTGCTACTAGGTGTTCCGCTGGCCTGGTTGCTCGCCCGCGGCGGGCTCCCGGGGCGGAGTGTGATCCGAGCGTTCGTGACGGTTCCGCTGGTGCTGCCGCCGGTTGTAGGTGGCGTTGCGTTGTTGCTGGTGCTCGGACGACGTGGTCTGGTCGGACAGCACCTCGACACCTGGTTTGGCATCTCGCTGCCGTTCACGACGGCTGGTGTGATTGTTGCTGAGGCCTTTGTGGCTATGCCGTTCCTGGTGATCTCTGTGGAGGGCGCACTGCGTGCTGCGGACCCGCGGTACGAGGAGGCGGCCGCAACACTCGGGGCGGGACGGTGGCTGACGTTCCGGCGCGTGACGCTGCCTTCGATCGCACCAGGTGTGGTGGCCGGGACAGTGCTCTGCTGGGCGCGCGCGCTGGGTGAGTTCGGCGCCACCATCACGTTCGCCGGCAACTTCCCGGGCCGTACGACGACCATGCCGCTGGCCGTGTACTTGGCGTTGGAGACTGATCCCGACGTGGCCGTCGTACTGAGTCTGGTGCTTCTGCTGGTGTCCGTCGTCGTACTGGCGTCTCTCCGCGAGCGCTGGATCGGTGGGCTCCGTTGACTCTGTACGCCGATGTGCAGGTGAGCCGTGGCTCCTTCGAGCTCGCACTGGACCTGGCTGTCGAGCCGGGTGAGGTTGTCGCGCTTCTCGGCCCCAACGGCGCCGGCAAGACCACAGCACTCCGCGCCATCGCCGGACTGCTCGCGTTGGACCGCGGACGCATCGCGCTGGGCGACGAGGTGTGGGACGAGCCGCCACGCACATTCCGTACGCCGGACCGCCGGCCGATCGGCGTGGTGTTCCAGGACTACCTGCTCTTCAACCACCTCAGCTGCCTGGAGAACGTTGCGTTCGGTCTCAGAGCCCGTGGAGTGGAGAAGCAGACCGCCCGCTCGGAGGCTGCCCGTTGGCTGGAGACCGTTGGGCTGTCGGAGTACGCCCGTACTCGCCCCCGCGCTCTGTCCGGAGGACAGGCCCAACGCGTGGCCCTGGCCCGGGCGCTGGCCACCGACCCTGAACTGCTGCTGCTCGACGAGCCACTGGCCGCACTCGACGCCGGCACCACCCTTCACGTCCGAGCCGAACTGGGGCAGCACCTCAACCGCTTCGAAGGCCGCACTCTCCTGGTCACACACGACCCGCTGGACGCCATGGTCCTGGCCGACCGCCTGGTCATCATCGAGAACGGCCAGGTAGTCCAGGAAGGCAAGCCCACCGAGGTGGCCCACCGCCCCCGCACCGACTACGTAGCCCAGCTGGTAGGCCTCAACCTCTACCGCGGCGACGCTTCAGGCACTGCAGTCAGACTGCCCGAGGGCGGCACGATCACCCTGGCCGAACCAGCCACCGGCCCGGTCCACGTAGCGTTCCCACCCACCGCCGTCAGCCTTTACGTGCAACCCCCGTCCGGCAGTCCCCGCAACACCTGGCCGGCCGTGGTCACCGGCATAGAACAACACGCCCACACAGTCCGAGTCCGCCTCGACGCCTCCCCCAAAGGCCCCGCCGACCTCCTCGCCGACATCACCCCCGCGGCAGTCGCCGACCTCCGCCTGACCCCCGGCCAGCCCCTCCACACCACCCTCAAAGCCACCGAGGTCCACACCTACCCGGTCTGACGTCCACTCCAGCAACACTCACCCCTTCGGCACCTAGAGTTGGGCACCGGCAGCCTGGACGATCAGGTCACTCCGACCAAGTAGGTGTGCAACTTGGCGCAAGACATCGATCCCGAACTCGCTCGTGCCCTGAAGGCCGCGATGGGCGGTGTCGGTGAGCGTCGACGCGACCCGATCACCGACGAATGGCAGCGAACCCAACAGCGGGCGAGCGAACAGCAAGCGGCACAGCAAGCGGCAGCGGAGCAGAAGGCCGCCACGGACAAGCAGGCGCTCGTCGACGCGATGGGGAACGTGCGAGAGTCCCTCAGTACCGCGAGTGACGGCCTGAACGACGCCGTCGCGCAGGCGCCGACCGCCCAGGAGCTCCGCGTCGCTGCAGGAACTGCATTGACCGAGATCAGGGCGGCCGTGGCGGACAACCAGCCCGAAGCCGACGCCCCGCCTGCTGAACAGCAGGCCGCGCAACAGGCCAGGGAGCAGGGCAGGCTGGAGGCCATTGGACGCCTCACCCAGACCACCCGCACTTGGGGTGAACAACTGGGACAGGTCACCGAGTCGGTCCGCTCCCTCGAGACTCAGCTGAGCTCTGCCCAGACGACGCTGAGCGAGACCGCCGGCACGGCGAACGAGACCTTGCGCCCGGACTTCGACCGCGTGGGCACGGCCCTCCAGTCCAACCAGGACTCGGTTGCCGAACTGCGCGGGCATCTCGAGCAGATGACCTCACGGGCGCAGAACGCTGCCGAGTACACGCCGCCGCCTCCGCTGCCTCCCGGGCCTGACGGGTCCGTGCTCCTGGCAGACACGCTCAGCCAGGACGAAGTCGTCGCCGACGTGGCGGGCGAGCTGGACGGGAGGCTCGGGCGCGTCACACCGGGCGCGGCCCTCGAGCAGGTCCAGTCCGACCTGGGCACCACGATGTCCGAGATCGACGAGCTGTCGTCCCGGATCGGCAGCTCCGAACCGGCCGCTGTCCTGCCGGCGGAGCAAGCCGAGATGCCCCGGGCAGCACAGGCGGCCGACGGTGCGGCGTACCGGGGCGGCGCGCGAACGACCTCGCACAACACCGGTCATGCACGGTAGGAATCGCCGTACGACGTACCCGCGTCGGAGTTACGGGCTGTGACGGTGTTGGTGAGGATTGACATGTTGTCACGGGCCGATTCACGCTCAGGATTCGCGATTCGGTAACGAAGAGTGTTTAGTTACTCACTCGTAGTGCGTGAGTTCTTCACGCGAGAGTGATGACATCGTGCACTACGCCGACCCTGGTCGAGGCGCCCAAGATGTGGCGGGGCACCACGAAAGGGGGGTCGGACAGTCATGCACGAGAGTTACGAGTTCTACTGCCTTGCGGATCGGCGGTTCTACGAGACGCCGGCCAACCGTGGTGCGCAGCATCCGGATTTCGCGATCACGCAGCGGCCGGTGCCGAGCGGGTGGCAGCACGTGCCGGGTGAGCAGTGGATGCACTACGCGCCCGACGGCCTCCGGCTTCCCCAGCAGGGCTGGAAGATCCACGTCTCGGCGCAGCTTCAGGACGTCGATCGGACGCTCGAGGCCGTGTGGGAGTACTGCGTCCCGCGCGGCATCGCGTTCAAGTTCCTGCGCAACGAGGCCGTCCTGGTGATGACGAACTCGAAGGCTGCTCCCCGCGGGTCGAGCGGCAAGCTGGTGACGATCTACCCGACCGACGACACGCAGCTCGAGCTCGTACTCAAGGAACTCGACGAAACCCTCCGAGGCGTCGAAGGCCCTTATATCCTGAGCGATCTGCGCTACGCCGACGGTCCGCTGTTCGTCCGGTACGGCGCCTTCGTCAGCAGGCACTGCCTGTCCCCGACCGGGGAACGCGTCCTGGCGATCGAGGACGCCCAGGGCCATCTCGTGCCGGACCACCGCGGCCCGACCTTCGTCCTGCCGCCCTGGGTCCAGCTCCCGGACTTCCTGCGGCCGCATCTCGACGCGCGCAACGCCGTCACCACCAACGACCTCGCGTACACGATCGACGGCGTCATCCAGTTCTCCAACGGCGGCGGCGTGTACCTCGGCCACCACAACGAGACCGGCGACCGCGTCGTACTCAAAGAGGGTCGCCCGCACGCGGGTCTGGACATGGCCGGGCGGGACGCGGTCGCGCGGATCGCCCACGAGCGCGACATCCTCGAGCAGCTGGACGGCCTGGACGCCGTACCGAAGACGCACGACTACCTGCAACTGGGTGACCATCACTTCCTCGTGCAGGAGCACATCGACTCGGTGTCGCTGCAACGCGAGCTGGTACGGCGTTACCCGCTGACGCATCCGGACGCGACCGAGGCCGACAAGGCGGCGTACGCCGAATGGGCGACCGCGATGATCGCCAAGGTCGGCGAGGCCGTCGGCCAGCTGCACGAGCGCGGCGTGGTGTTCTGCGACCTGCACCCGGACAACCTGCTGCTCGACGTGAACGGCAAGCTGACGCTGATCGACTTCGAGGTCGCGACCAGGGCCGAGGACCGGGCCCGTTCGACGCTCGCCCATCCCGGGTACGCCGCTCCGCAGGACCGGCAAGGGGTCGACGTCGACCGCTACGCGCTCGCCTGTATCGCGCTCGGCGTTTATGCGCCCCAGGCAACGATCCTGCTGAATCTCCATCCCGGCAAGGCGTTCCAGCTCGCCGACATGATCGCCGACACCTTCCCGGTGCCGCGCGCCACGCTCGACGAGGCGGTCCGGACGATCGTCGGCGCCAACACGACCAACGAGCTCGAAGGCCTGGCGCTGCCCGGCAAGGCCGAGTGGACCGACGTACGCGCGGCGCTCACCAAGTCGATCGTCGCCGCGGCGACCCCGGAACGCACCGACCGCCTGTTCCCCGGCGACATCGCGCAGTTCCGCGACTGCGGCGGCATCGACCTCGCCACCGGTGCGGCCGGCGTCCTCTACGCGCTCGCCAGGACGGGCGCCGGACGCTTCCCGGAGTACGACGACTGGCTGCGCAGGCAAGCGCACAACACCGCGGCCGGCCCCGGGCTGTACGACGGTCTGCACGGCGTCGCCCACGTCCTCGACGAGCTCGGTCACCGGCAGGACGCACTCGACCTGGTCGAACGCACCCTCGCCGACGACTGGAGCTCCCGCGAGCTGGGGCTGCACTCCGGCCTGGCCGGCATCGGCCTGAACCTCCTGCACTTCGACACCGAGCCCGCGCTCCGGGCGAAGGCGGTCCGGGTCCTCGACCTGGTCGCCGATCGACTCGAAACCGACGTACCGGAGATCAGCGGCGGGCAGTACGCGCGCGCCGGCTTGATGTACGGATCGTCCGGACCGGCGCTGCTGTTCCTCAACGCGTTCGAGCAGCTCGGCGACACCGGTCTGCTCGACCTCGCGGAGATCGCGATCCGGCAGGACCTCAAGCGCACCGTGCTCACCGAGGACGGGATGCGCCAGGTCAACCAAGGCTGGCGGACGCTGCCGTACCTCGAAGAGGGCTCGGTCGGTGTCGCGCTCGTCCTCGAGCGCTACCTGCGGCACCGCCCGTCTGAGGAGCTCGCTGCCACGCTCCAGGAGCTCAAGCGGGTCACGCACTGTTCTTACTACGTCCAGCCCGGCCTGTTCATGGGTCGCGCCGGTGTTCTCCTCGCCGCCGCCTCACTCGGCGATCAGGTGGACGACCTGGTGCACGGGCTCGGCTGGCACGCGATGCCGTTCGAGGGCGGCCTCGCGTACCCGGGCAACCAGCTGCTCCGTCTCTCGATGGACCTGGCCACCGGATCGGCCGGCGTCCTGCTGGCTCTGGGTACGGCGCTGCACGACGCGCCGGTGTCCCTCCCGTTCCTCGGACCTCCCCAGTGGTCCGAGTCTCCATCCCGACGATCTGCACCGAAGGAGGTGTAAAAACATGGCACTTCTCGACCTTCAGGGTCTGGAGACCCCGGGTTACGGCCACGGCGGCCACCACCACGGCGGCTCCACGCTGACCATCCTGGGCTGCGCTTCGCAGACCCCGAGCAACCTGAGCCTGCTGCTCTGCCACTGATACGGCACCTGTACGTCAGGTAGTGAGGCCCTGGGTGGGCGCAGGCCTACCCAGGGCCGACCTGTCTCCGGACCGGTAGCCCCGAGCCCGCGGGCTCGTTGTGTTGGTGGGACAAGGAGAGTGAGGTGATCGACTCCGTGCAGTCTTATCCATGCGCCGAGCGTCTGACGCTCGTGGAGCAGGTGCACGGTTGTACCGTCGCGGACCCGTACCGCTGGCTCGAGGACGCTTCGGCGTCCGAGCACTGGCTGCGGGACCAGGACGACCTGTGGCTGACGTACGCCGCGTCGCTGACCGGCCGGTTTCGCTGGAAGAACCGGGTCCGGCAGTTGTCCGACGTCAGCAGCGTGTCCACGCCCGTCTGGCGCGGTGGCCGCTGCTTCACGCTGCGCCGCGAGACCGGGCAGCAGTACGCCGTGCTGTACGTCGACGAGACACCGCTGCTCGACCCGAAGCAACTCGACCCGAGCGGTCTGACCACGCTCGACGCCTGGCAGCCCTCTCCGGACGGCACCAAGCTGGCCTACCAACTCTCCAGCGGCGGCGACGAGCGCTCGTCGCTCCACGTCCTGGACGTGCTCACGGGCGAGCCGATCGACGGCCCGATCGACGGCTGCCGCTACTCCCCCGTGGCCTGGCTCCCGGACAACGAGACCTTCTACTACGTGCGCTTCCGTCAGGTACGCCGCCACCGTCTGGGCGACCCCGACGACGCCACGATCCTCTCCGACGAGGCATCGTACGGACTGGAGATCAGCGCGGACGGTCGCTGGCTGACGATCTGTACGACGACCGACGTCTGGCTCGCCGACCTGACAACGGACGCGCCGCCGCGGCACCTCCCGCAGGAGACGACCACGATCATGTCGGTCGGTCCGGACGGCCGTTTGTACGTCGTCACCACGCAAGGGATCTACGTCGGCGACCCGACCGACCCGACCGTCTGGCACGACTACCTCCGGCCGAACGCCCCGCTCACCGGCCTCGCCGTCCTCGACGACGTCGTCCTGGTCAGCACGGCAACCGAGATCGCCGTCCACGACCGGCCGACCGGTCGTCGGCTCCGGACCCTTGAGCTCCCCGGCCACGGGTCGATCGGCTCGCTCACGGCGCACGGCAATCGCGCCTGGTTCACCTACACGGACAGCGTCACACCGCCGACGGTCTGCTGCTACGACGCGAGCACGGAGCAGACGACCCGCCTCGCCGGCTCCCAGGACCTTGAAACCCACCAGTTGACCACCAGCGCCGGTGTCGAGCTGCGGGTCATCGGCAAACCAGGACCGCGTCCCACAATTCTCTACGGGTACGGCGGGTTCGGGCAGGCGCTCACCCCGACGTACTCCGCCTTCGCGCTGGCCTGGGTCGAAGCGGGTGGCTCGTTCGTCACCGCCACCCTCCCAACCCGCGACAACAAGCAGGACACCGTCGACGACTTCATCGCCGCCGCCGAGTACCTGATCGCCGAAGGCTGGACCACCGCCGACCAGCTAGCCGTCTGTGGTGAGTCGAACGGTGGTCTCCTCACAGCGGCTGCGCTCACCCAACGCCCGGAGCTGTTCTCGGCCGCGGTCTGCTCGGCACCGCTGACGGACATGCTCCGCTACGAGCTCTCAGGTCTCGGCGATCGTTGGACCGCGGAGTACGGCTCGGTCACGAACCCCGACGACTTCAAGACTCTGGCGAGCTACTCGCCGTACCACCGCGTCTCCGAGGGCGTGAAGTACCCGGCCGTGCTGTTGACAGCCTTCGGGAACGACACCCGCGTGGACCCCCTGCACGCACGGAAGCTGTGCGCGGCGCTGCAGCACGCGACGGCGAGCAGCCGGCCGGTACTGCTGAGGTTCGAACCGGACGCCGGACACACGACCGGCGGCATCAACCTCGCCGCCGACATCCTCGCCTTCGTCGCCAACGAGACGGGCCTGATCCGATGATCACCTTCAACGAGGTGGCCAAGCACGGCCGGGGCTGGTTGCCGCTGATCGGGGTCAACGCGCTCATCGGCAGCGCCGTCACGCTCGCACTCCCGACCATCCTCGGTCGTTCGGTCGACTCGATCGTGGCCGGCACCGGCTACACGCGCTGGCTGATCGTCGCGGCCGCGCTCATCGGGCTCGGGATCGCGGCCAGCATCGTCGACGCGTTCGCCGGCGCGGCCTGTGTCGCCGAGACGACGGCCTGGCTGCGCCATCGGCTGGTCCGGCACGTCGTCCGCGGCGGCCCCGGCGGTACGCGCGACTTCGAGACCGGCGACCTCGTCACCCGCGTCTCGGCCAACGCCACCGACGCCGCCCAGGCCGGACCGGCCGCGGTGACCGCGATCGCCGCCATCGCTCCCCCACTCGGCAGCCTCGTCCTGCTGGCAGTGATCGACCCCTGGCTCGCGGCCGCGTTCTTCGGCGGCGTACTGCTCGTGGTCCTGGTCCTCTGGACCTTCGCCAAGCGGACCGCCGACGTCAGCCTCGCCTACCAGGAGACCCAGGGCCGCATCGCCGCCCTGCTGTCCGAGTCGCTCACCGGCATTCGCACCATCACGGCCGCCGGTACGACGGAACGCGAGGAGCGCCGCATCCTCGGTCTGCTCCCCGAACTGCACCGCAACGGCGTCGTCACCTGGCGGATCCTGGCTCGCTCCGGCGCGCAGGCCGCGGTCGTCGGCCCGCTCGTCCTGGTCGCCGTCCTCGCCGTCGGCGGACTGCAGCTCGTGGCCGGCAACATCACGGCGGGCGAGTTGTTCGCGGCTTCGCAGTACGCCGTCCTCGGCGCCGGGCTCGGCAACCTGACCGGTGTCCTCGGCGAGCTCGCCCGTGCCAAGGCCGGCGTCCAGCGGTCCGCCGAGGTGATCGCGGTCGAGCCTGTCGCTCACGGCACCTTGACGCTGCCGACCGGTCCCGGGCAGCTGACGTTCGACGGGGTCAGCGTGGTCGCCGACGGGAACGTCCTGCTGGACAACGTCAATCTCGATCTCCCGGGTGGGATCACGATCGCGGTCGTCGGCCCGAGCGGCGCCGGAAAGTCCGTCTTCGCGGCAGTCGCGGCGCGGCTGCGGGACCCGTCGACCGGTCAGGTCTCGCTGGACGGCGTACCGCTGCAGGCAGTCAGCCGGCGTGCGCTGCGCAGTGCGGTCGGGTGCGCGTTCGAGCGTCCGCAGCTGGTCGGCCGGACGGTCGGCGAGGCGATCGATCCGCACGCGGTCAGCCCGATCCGGACACTCGCCGCCGCCCGCGCCACGCACGCCCACGACTTCGTCAGCCGCCTCCCCGACGGGTACTTCACTTCGTTGCGCAAGGCACCGATGTCCGGCGGCGAACGGCAGCGCCTCGGTCTGGCCCGCGCCTGGTCCGCCGGTCGTCTACTGGTCCTCGACGACGCGACGTCGAGCCTGGACACCGCGACCGAACGCCAGATCAGCCGCACCCTCACCGAGGACCGGCACCACCGCACCCGTCTGATCGTCACCCACCGCCCGGCCACCGCCGCGCGCGCAGACCTCGTCATCTGGCTCGACCACGGCCAGGTCCAAGCCATCGCCCCCCACGCCGACCTCTGGCACAACACGTCGTACCGAGCCGTGTTCGGATGAGGCGAGAGTTGGCGTACGGCGCCGCCGCGTTGCGGAAGCGGGCCACGGTCGGGTTGATCGGGTGGTCGGTTCCGGAGATCCTGCCGACGGCGGTCTACGGGATCGCGGTGGCGCGAGCGACGGACAGCTTTCTCGAGGGGCATGCGTGGCAGGGAATCGCCTGGCTGGGCGGGCTGGTCGTGACGGCTTGCCTGGGTGCCGCCGGCGCGCGGCAGGTGTACGGGCGGCTCGGTGAGCTGGTCGAGCCGTTGCGAGACGATCTGGTACGCCGGGTTGTCGGCGGCGCGCTCCGCTCCGGGGACGACGGGGCAGTCGCGCGACTGAACCGGCAGGTGGAGATCGTCCGCGACACGTTCGCGGGTCTGGTCCTCGTACTCCGCAGTTTCGCGGTCACGCTGTTCGGCGTACTGGCCGGGTTGTTGTCACTCGCTCCGCTCGTCGCCGCCTTCGTCGTACCGCCGTTCCTGCTGGGATTCGTGTTGTCACTCGCGGTCCTCGGGATGGCGGCAGACCGGGTGCGCGCGTCGCTGACCGCGGACGAGGACCTCGCGGCGTCGGCCGGGATGGTGTTCGGCGGGGTGCGCGACATCTCCGCGGCCGGGACCGAGGAGTACGCCGAGTGGCTGGCCGGTCAGCCGATCGAGGCCCACGCGGCGGCGGAACGCGCGCTGGCGAAGGTGTCGGCGCTGCGGACGTTGTGCTTCGCGGTCGGCGGTTGGCTTCCGCTGCTGATCCTGCTCGCGGTCGGGCCGTGGCTGGTGGGGCGTGGAGTCAGCACGGGCACGTTGCTCGGCGGACTCACCTACGTCCTGATCGGCCTGCAACCGGCGCTGAACACGGTGATGAACGCGCTGGGCGACAGCGGCCTGCGGTACGTGATCACGCTCGGCCGGATCCTCGACACCTCGACGCCGACCGAAGGATCGCGACCGGTCGACGTGCTGAGCGGCTACCAGGTCCGGCTGCGTGAGCTGACCTTCGCGTACGGGCCCAAAGCCGAGCCCGTGCTCGACAAGCTCGAACTGACGATTCCCGAAGGCGAACACCTCGCCGTGGTCGGCCCCAGCGGCATCGGCAAGTCGACGCTGGCCGGTCTGGTCTGCGGAATGCTGACGCCGACGGGTGGCCGGGTGCTGGTCGGTGGCGCCCCACCTGCGGACGTGACCGCGAAACAGCTCGCCGCGACCCGCGTACTGATCCCGCAAGAGGCCTACGTCTTCAGCGGGACCGTGCACGACAACCTCACCTACTTGTTGCCCGACGCAACAGAAGACCAACTCGCCCAGGCCGTGCAGAAGGTCGGCGCCACACGGCTGATCGACCGGATGGGCGGCCTGCACGCCGCGGTCAGGCCGGGCGAACTCTCCGCGGGAGAGAAGCAGCTGATCGCGTTGGTGCGCGCCTACCTGTCACCCGCGCCGCTCGTCGTCCTCGACGAAGCGACCTGCTTCCTCGACCCCGAGGCAGAACGCCAGGCCGAAGAGGCGTTCGCCCAACGCAACGGCACCCTGATCGTGATCGCGCACCGCATCAGCTCCGCCCTGCGCGCGCGGCGCATCCTGGTCCTGGACGGCAACAAAGCCACGCTCGGCACCCACGCCGCGCTGATGCGCACGTCCCGCATGTACCGGGACCTGCACGGCAGCTGGACACCAGCACCTCAGACGGCCGCTCAGATCCAGCCGGCGTCCTGAGCCTTCCGGATCGCCTCGATCCGGCTCCGGGATCCGGTCTTGGCGAGGATCCGGGACAGATAGTTCCGCACCGTGCCCGCGCTGAGACTGAGCGTCCGGGCGACCTCCTGCGCCGTCGCACCGGTAGTGACGTGGCGCAGCACCTCGCACTCACGATCGGTCAGCGGGTTGTCACCGGCCTTCAACGCCGCCACAGCGAGCCGTACGTCGACCACGGGCAGCCCCTTCGCGACATCGCGCACCGCCTGTACGAGGAGGTCCGTGGTCGCATCGGTCGCGATCAACCCGATCCGCGGCGCCTGCTTCACCAGCGCCAGGCTGGTCGCCGCGATCGCGTCGTGGTCGATCAGCACCAGCACGCCGCGCCCGGCGAGTTTGCGGCAGAGCTCCTCGATCCGGATCCGGCCGGGCAGCTGCGGGTCGAGCAAGAACACGTCCGGACGCCGTCCGGCCACCTGGAGGACGTCCTCCGAGCGGTCCAGCTCGGCCACCACGTCCAGGTCGTTCTCCCTTGCCAGCACCGCGGCCAGTGCACCACGCACCAACGTGCCGCGATGGCCGAGAGCCACTCGGATCACCGCTTCTGCCCCCATCACATCCGTCGCCTCATCCGCCGGCTGCCGCGCCCCCGATCGCCGGGTGGCGGCACCCGTGTCTCGATCAACGAGCGAACTCTCCGGACGACACGGGAGCACCCCGTCGAAGTGCTCCCGGAAGGCCGTTCCGGGCAGTGGTAAACCGATCGGTTCCGGCCTGCGGTGATCGGCGTGTCGAGCCCGGAAACCGTTCTGTTGTTGGGGTTTCGGAATGTCAGACCATGGAAAAAGTTCGGGGCAGATCGGAATCCGGGGTTGCGTTTCCGACGAACGTCACACAGGATGACTCAGGTCGCGCCGTTACCGGGGCGTGACCGTTCGGACGCCGTCCTGTGACCTGTCCGAGTGCCCCTCCCCTGCACGGGGGGCCTGGTGTGTCCCACCATGCCCAAGCTCACAAGGAGCGCTTTTCAGATGTCCAAGGCCCGACATGCGCGCACCCGGCGAAGTACCCGCCGGGTGGCTCGAACCATCTCCATCGCCGGTCTGGGAGCCGGCATCACCGCCGCAGGCGCCGGTGCGGCGTTCGCGACCGACTACCAGGTCAAGGCCGGTGACACTCTTTCCGAGATCGCCCAGGCCAACGGCGCCGACTGGCACGAACTGGCCCGGATCAACAACCTGAAGGACCCGAACCTCATTCTGATCGGGCAGACCCTCTCGCTGGACGGCGTGAAGAAGGCCGCCACTCCGGCGCCGAAGAAGGTCACCAAGAAGTCCGAGGCGAAGAAGACCTCGAAGTCCGAGAAGACCGAACGCAAGGCCAAGAGCAGCCGTTCCGAGGACCGCCCGACGACGAAGAGCGGCAAGGCCAACCTGAGCGGCGCCTGGGCCAAGGTCGCGAACTGCGAGTCCAGCGGCAACCCACGCGCGGTGAACCCGGCCGGCTACTACGGGCTGTTCCAGTTCGACCTGCGGACCTGGCGCAGCGTCGGCGGTTCCGGCAACCCGGCGAAGGCCTCCGCAGCCGAGCAGTTGATGCGGGCGAAGAAGCTCTACGCGCAGCGCGGTGCCTCCCCCTGGCCCGTCTGCGGCAAGTACCTCCGCTGACGCGGCAGCCGGGCGGGTCGGTGGTAGACCGTCCTCCCGCCACCTGCCCGGCACCCCCTGGACGCTTCCCACTCATCGTGACGGGTAGGCGCAAACTCATCCGTGAACGCGATGAGCGGGAAGCACCAGAGGAGCATCGGCGCCCTGGACCGCCTGGTGCTCAGAGTCCGCCGAGTTTCGTCAGAAGCGCGCCGATCAGTGGCGACAGAACGGCGAGGAGACTCTGCAGATCTTTCCTCGGGTCCCGGTTCAGTTCGAGCTCCTGCGACAGCTCGGTCCGCAGCGAGCGGCCCGCGGTGAACGCGGCGGCGCGCTCAACGGATGGGTCAGGCAGCGCGGCAACGGCCTCCAGGAATCGCGACCCGCGAGTTTCAAGGGCACTGAACACATACAGATACACGGCCGCGACAACAGCGGTGAATGACGCGCCGTACACCACCACAAAGCCTTCCGGTAACGGAGTCAGCCCCGCGGCGGCGGTCGCCTGACGGAGGGCGCCGGTCGCAACCACCGCCAGCGCGATGACACCGCCCAATGCCGCCGTGGCGATGCGCGTGGTACGGCGCAGCAGCTGCAACCGGGCGATGTCCCGGGCGGTGGTCGACCACCGCTCATCGTCGACCGCAACCAGGTGGATTCGCTTCAGCAGCACAAGAAGCGGAACGTTCGCGACCCCGGCCACGGCATGAAGCAGGGGGATCTTCCAGTTCTGCCCTTCGATCGTGTAGGGGTTCTTCATCCCGGCAGCCCCGCCGATGACCAGCGGTACGGCGGTCAGTATCAGAACGAAGACGACGAACCGGACGGTCTCGCCGCGTGACGCCGGCTTCCAGTCGTCAACCTCTGCGGTCAACTGCCGCAACAAGACCAGCCCGAGTCCCGCCAGCAACACCCAGATCATGACGTTGATGCTGACCAGGTACTGCCAGATTCCGAGCTCCGCCGTCCCGCCCCGGGCGTTCACATCCGGGTCCGTACCGAAGTTGACCCACTTGAGCAGTGCGAACGACGCCAACCCCGCGAAGGGCGCCGACACCATGACCGCTGCCGGCGCATCGAAACGGCCCCCAGCAGAACGCATCCGCGTCTCCTCCGCCACCCAAAACGGTGAGGGCAGCAGCGTACGTCAGGTGCGGGTGATGACCAGCATCTCGTCGGCGCCGACCTGGAACTCGTAGGGCACCTTGCGGATCTCGTGGGTTACGCCCTCGAGCGAGTCCAGTAGTTCCGGCAGCCACGGGATCGGGTCGCCGGCCCCCTGCAGCACCAGCGGGAAGATCCGTACCTCGGCGTTGCTGACCCGGATCAGCTCACGCAGCGCGGCCTCGTGCCAGTCGCGGTCGTACTTGTCGGACCACGTGAACAGCAGGTGCGAGCACAGCACCAAGTCGAACCGCCGATCGCCGAACGGCAGATCCGGCAGCCCCGCGGCGACGTACCGCTCCGGCGCGGCCGCGACGTCCTGCAGGAACGCATCGGCCGCCTCGATCCGGTACTGATCCTTCCGCTCCGGCGATCCGTACCAGTGCCAGACGAAACTCCCCCCGTGCTCGCCGATGATCCCCGACGTCGCCGGCAGGCTGCGCCGGACGCTGTCGACGAGTTCGGGGTGGTCCAGCTCGTACGCCGGATCGGCGGCGATCGCGTCCACGCCACGAGCCGCGGCCTCGGCGGTGAAGCCGGAGCCACCCGCGCAGCAGTCGAGCACGGAGTCGGGGAGTTGCTTCAGGTCGAACATCGCTTCGTACTCGGCGTACGAGCGCGAGGTCACCAGCACGGGTCTACCTTTCGACGGTTGTCTTCCGGCGCAGCCTGCCGTCGAGGGTGGTCGCCCCCGCCGCCAGAGCCAGGAAGAGTACCGCCACCAGCAGACAGTTCAGTAGCACCTTTCCGTACCCGTGCTCGTCGACGTCCACGAACGGGTACGGGTAGAAGCCGACGAACGCGCCGCGGACCAGCGTGAACACCAGCCACAGCACCGGGTACACGATCGACCACCCGACGATGCCCCAGTCCGTCCGGCCACGCGGCCCGAACAGCAGCCAGCCCAGTACGCCGACCACCGGGGCGGCGGTGTGCAGCAGCAGGTTCGCGACCGACGCCCAGCCCTGCAGGTCGTCCGTCCCGGCCAGTACGGCGTGATAGACGATCCCGGTCACCGCGATGCAGAGCACGCCGTTCAGCCGCAGCGTCTCGAACAGCCGGCTCGCCGGGCGGTCGGACCGCGCCGCCAGCAGGAGGGCGGTCCCACCGAGCAGCAGGTTCGACTGGATCGTGAAGTACGCGAACACGTTGAACACCCGCTCCGGGTTGTCGGGGAAGAACCCCTCGTGCCCGTTCGCCGTCACCAGCAACTGGATGACGATCCCGCACACCACGATCAACCCGGTGATCGCCGCCCAGACCCGCCCGACCAATGTCATGCCGAAAATGTACGACGAGTAGCCGGGTGATCCCGGGAGGTCAGACGGACTGCTTCTCCCGGGACGCCCGGTCGAACGAGTAGCTGAAGGAGACGACGGCGTCGATCGCCAGCACGAGCGTCCAGGTGCCGGCGGGGGCGAGCACCGCGTCGTACCCGCGACCGGAGAGCAGGCCGAGGCCGATCATGATGCCGGCGCCGATGACGTACGCGAGCAGGTGCCGGAACCAACCGGCGCGCTCGCGGCGGGCGCGCTCGGGGCCCTTCTTCGGCGGCTTCACCGGACGCGGCGCGCCGCCCATGAGGTGCGCCGCCCACCCGTCGGCCCACTTCAGCGTCTGGTGCCCGAACCCGACGCTGACACCGATGAAGATCGCGGCCAGCGAGTGCTTGAACGACGGCTCCGCTCCCCTGTGGATGTCCAGGACGCTCGCGACCAGCATCACCACATCGACCAGCGGTACGCCGGCCAACAGCACGAGACCGGCCTTCGGCTGCCGCAGCAGGTAGCGGGTCACCAGGCCGGCGGCGAGCAGGACCCAGAATCCGATCTCACACGCGGCGATCACAGCGATCAGCACAGCGTTCCCCTCCCGAGCATGTTTTCAGTACGACTGTGTTGTAAAACGAGAATAACACATCTGTGCTAAAAAGGACCATGCCGAAGATCGTCGACCACACCGCTCGTCGCGAGGAGATCGCCGAGGCGCTCTGGCGGGTGGTTCGCCGGGACGGGATCCGGGCGGCGTCGGTCCGCACCATCGCCGCCGAGGCGGGCTGGTCCGCGGGCGCGGTGCGCTACTACTTCCCGGACCAGGACGGGCTGCTCAGCTTCGCGATGGATCTGGTGTCGCGCCGGGTGACCGAGCGGATCAGCGCGATCGAGCCGAAGGGCAGTGTGCAGACCATCGTGCTGCGCTACCTGGACGAGGTTCTCCCCTTGGACGCCGAGCGCCGGGCCGAGTTCGACATCTGGCTGGCGTTCACGGCGCAGGCCCGGGCCGAATCCGACGCCGGCGCACTGCAGGAACACCTCGACACGGTGCACAACGGACTGCGCCAACTCTGCGAGTCGCTGCTCCGCTCACTCGCCGATGCGGGCGTACTGAAGGACGGTCTCGACCTGCGCCGCGAGGTCGATCTCCTGCACGCCGTACTCGACGGCCTCGCACTGCACGCGGCGATCCAGCCCGAGCGCACCACGCCGTCGCGGCTGCGGCAGCTGATGCGCCACCATCTGGAGTCGCTGATGGCCGAAAACCCCTGACAAACCTGGGGTTTTCGAAGAAGAATCGCCGAGACCGGACTAAAACGTCGCGGCCCGTGGCACGATCACCGCATGGAGTCCGAGGGGGTGATCGTCGTCAGTGGAATCATGGCGGCGGGGAAGTCGTCGGTGTCCCAAATGCTCGCCGAGAGATTCCAGTACGGCGTGCATCTTCGGGGGGACGTTTTCCGGCGGATGATCGTCAGTGGTCAGGCCTCGATGGCCGACGACGTGCTCGAGGCACAACGCCAATTGCAACTGCGGTACCGGCTGGCTTGTCTGGCCGCCGACCAGTACGCGAACGCCGGTTTCACGGTGGTCCTGCAGGACGTGGTGATCGGTGAATTGCTGCGCGAATTCCTGGACGGCATCCAGACCCGGCCGCGGTACCTCGTCGTCCTGACGCCGCGCCCCGAGGTCATCTCGAACCGGCTCGGCGGCGCGCACCATCTGGTCGACGAGCTCGACTACGAGCTGCACGCGTTCAGCCCACGGCGCGGGTTGTGGCTGGACAACTCCGATCTGTCGGTCGGCGAGACCGTGGACGCGATCCTCGGACGTCTCGACGAGGCACGCTTCGACTGATGCGGCCCGGGCTACCCGAGGGTAGTTTGAGTGGATGACCGTACGGCGGACGTCCTGCAATCTCTGCGAAGCGATCTGCGGTGTCCTGGTGACCGTCGAGAACGGACGCGTCACCGACATCCGCGGCGACGAGTCCGACCCGCTGTCGCGCGGTCACATCTGTCCGAAGGCGGTCGCGCTGCGCGATCTCCAGGAGGACCCCGATCGGTTGACGACGCCGGTACGACGTACTCCGGACGGCTGGCAGGAGATCGGGTGGGAGGCGGCGTACGAGCTCGTCGTCGCCAAGCTCACCGGGATCCAGCGCGAGCACGGGCGGAACTCGGTGGGGGTGTACCTGGGGAACCCGAACGTGCACAGTCTCGGCGCGCTCACCCACATGCCGACGATGGTCCGGCAGTTGCGGACCCGGAACCGGTTCAGCGCGACCTCGATCGACCAGTTGCCGCACATGCTGGCGTCGTACCTGCTGTACGGGCACCAGTTGATGGTCGCGGTGCCGGACATCGACCGGACGTCGTACCTGTTGATGCTCGGGGCGAACCCGTTGGCGTCGAACGGCAGCATGATGACCGCGCCCGGGTTCGGAAAACGTTTGAAGGAGTTGCGGAAACGCGGCGGAAAGCTGGTCGTCATCGATCCCCGCCGGACCGAGACTGCAGCGGTTTCCGACGAGCACCATTTCGTCCGTCCGGGCACGGATGCGGCGTTTCTGCTCGCGTTGATCCACGAGGTGATCACGCAGGGCTCGGCACGGCCGGCGGCGTACGTCGACGGGTTCGACGCCGTGGAGGCAGCGGTCGAAGCATGGACGCCGGAGCGGGCGGCCGGGATCACCGGGATACCGGCGGACGCGATCCGGCGGATCGCCCGCGAGTTCGCGGCGGCCGAGCGGGCGGCCTGTTACGGGCGGGTCGGGGTGTCGACGCAGCAGTTCGGCGCGATCTGCCAGTGGGCGATCCAGGTGCTGAACATCATCACCGGAAACCTCGACCGGCCCGGCGGGACGATGTTCGCCCGGCCGGCCGTGAACCCGTTGCTCGGGCTCGGGCGCGGACATGTCGGCGTGTGGAAGAGCCGGGTGCGCGGGTTGCCGGAGTTCGGCGGCGAGCTGCCGGTGTCGACGATGGCCGAGGAGATCCTGACGCCGGGCGAGGGCCAGATCCGCGCGATGGTGACGGTCGCCGGGAACCCGGTGCTTTCGACACCGGACGGGCGGCGGCTGGACGAGGCGCTCGGGTCGCTGGACTTCATGGTCGCGGTGGATCCGTACATCAACGAGACGACGCGGCACGCCGACGTGATCCTGCCGCCGGCGCCGCCGCTGGAGCGGGACCACTACGACATCGTGTTCCACCAGCTGGCCGTGCGGAACACCGCGCGGTGGAACGACGCCGTACTCCCGAAGCCCGCCGACGCGCGGCACGACTGGGAGATCTTCCGGGATCTCGGGCTGGCCTTGGTACGGCGTACTCCGTGGAGCCGGCGCCGGGTCGAGACGACGGCACGGCTGCGGTTGTCGCCACGGCGGATCGTGGACGCGGGACTGCGGATCGGGCCATACCGGTTGTCGGTCGGGAGGTTGCGGCGTTCGCAGGGCGGGGTCGATCTCGGGCCGTTGCAGCCGGCGTTGCCCGGGGCGCTGCACAAGAAGTCGAAGCGGATCGATCTCGCGCAGCGGATGATCCTGGACGACCTGCCGCGGCTCGACGCGCTGACCGCCGTTGCGGTCGACGAACTCCTGCTGATCGGCCGGCGGCACCTGCGCAACAACAACTCCTGGATGCACAACTCCGCGCGCCTGGTGAAGGGGAAGCCTCGCCACCAGCTCCTGATGCATCCGCACGACCTGGCCGACCGCGACCTCGCCGACGGCCAGGTCGTGACCGTCACGTCCGCGGCCGGCTCGATCTCGGTAGAGGTTGCCTCTAGCAACGACATCATGCCGGGCGTGGTCAGCCTGCCGCACGGGTTCGGCCACAACCGACCCGGCACCAAGCTGACCGTCGCCAATCAGCTCGCGGGGCCGAGCGCCAACGACATCACCGATCGCAGCCGCATCGACCCCGTCGCCGGCACCGCGGCCGTCAACGGCGTCCCCGTGACAGTCACCGCGGGGCAGAGCTCTCCCGAATGAGCAGCAGCGGCGTCGAGTACAGATGAGACTGAGGTTGCGCGCCTGCCAGGACGTCCAGCAGGCGGTGCATCACCTCGGCGCCGTACCCGACCACGTTGTGGCTCAGGGTGGTGAGGGTCGGATGCGTGATCCGGCACAGGGCCGAGTCGTCCCAGGCGACCAGCGTGACGTCGTCCGGGACGCGGAGGCCGAGCGCCTGGATGACGGCCAGACCGGCCACCGCCATCAGGTCGTTGTCGTAGATGATCGCCGTGGGCCGTGGGATGGCGGCCAGTACGTCGCGGGTCGCATCGGCGCCCTGCGCTGCCGAGTAGTCGGTGTGATGAACCGACGCGGTCAGCGCGAGCCGGCGGGCAGCCACGTCGTACGCCTGGTCACGGATCCAGACGTCGCCGAACTCGGGCGGACCGGCGACCCGGGCGACCACGCGGTGCCCGAGGGACTCCACATGATCGAGCGCCGCGGTCATCGCCGCGGTGCCGTCGGTCCAGACGCACGGCATCCCGTCCGCGAGCGCGGGATCGCCGACCAGGACGGCCGGCAGACCGAGTTTCCGCAGTACCGGAATGCGGGGATCGGCGACCCGGAGGTCGACGACGATCACGCCGTCGACCCGGCGCTCGGCGGCCCATTTCCGGTACGTCGCGATCTCCTGGTCCAGGTCGGCCACGACCTGCAGGGCCAACGCGAACGACTTCTCCGACAGGACCGATTCGACGCCGCCGACGAAGCCCATGAAGTACGGCTCCTCGATCAGCGTCTGCGCGGATCTGGCGAGCACCAGCCCGAACGTCTCACTGCGCGCGGCGGACAGTTGCCGCGCGGCCCGGTTCGGCACCCACTCCATTTCGGCGGCGACCTTCAGCACGCGCGCCCGGGTCGCCTCCGACACCCCAGGCTGATTGTTGAGCGCGTAGGACACCGCTCCTTGGGAGACCCCACAACGCCTGGCGATCTCTTTGATGGTCACACGAGACACGACAACACCCTCCTCACGGGCGGCCGGATCGCTGACGGTCGATCCAGCACCCTTCAGTGTTGCGCCGTTTCAACCCTCTGTCATCACCTGGGCACACAAAGTGACCGTTTGATCAAACCCGGGAAATCCGGCGAAAACCGACGATCGCGGCGGTTGGTGACCGCCCAGTCGTTGGGCGGAGGGTGGTGTGGACGGGGCGGGGTGGGATACGGTTTCCTTCGTTACTTAACCGGTTCGGCTTATCAGTCGGCGTTGATCCCAGGGCAGCGGGTCAGACGCCGCCGACAAGGAGAAACCATGGTCGCAAAAGACCACCTGTCCCTCCAGCTCTACACGGTCCGGGGCAAGCTCGAAGAAGACTTCGACGGCACCCTGGCCCGGATCGCGGAGATCGGCTACACCAAGGTCGAACCCTTCGGTGTGACCGCCTACGCGGACCGTCTGGCCGAGGCGCTGCCCAAGCACGGACTCTCGGCCCCGACCACGCATGCCGGCCTGCTCCGCGAGGACAGCGCCCCGATCTACGCCGCCGCCGAGCGGCTCGGCATCACCACGGTCATCGACCCGCACACCGACCCGGCGCGCTGGCAGTCGGCCGACGAGATCAAGGTCATCGCCGACGGCCTGAACAAGGCCGCGGTCGAGGCTGCCGGCCACGGCATCACGGTCGGGTACCACAACCACCAGTTCGAGCTCGAGTCGAAGATCGGCGGCGTGCACGGGCTGGAGATCCTCGTGGACAACCTGTCCGACGACGTGATCCTCGAGGTGGACACGTACTGGGCCGCGGTCGGCGGCGCCGACGTACCGGCGCTGCTGAAGAAGTTCGGCGACCGGGTCACGGCCATCCACGTCAAGGACGGCGACGGCACCCTGGACAACAAGGCCCAGGTCGCGGTCGGCGATGGCGTCATCGCGGTCCGGGACATCCTGGCCGCCGCTCCGCAGGCGCTCCGGGTGGTCGAGCTGGACGACTTCTCCGGCGAGATCCTCGACGCGGTCGCAGGCAGCTACGCGTTCCTGACCGGAGAGGGTGCACCTGAATGACAGCAGTCGGTGTTGGTGTGATCGGCGCCGGGGTGATCTCCGACGCCTACATCAAGAGCATGCAGAGCTTCCCGGACCTGAAGGTCGTCGCGATCGGCGACCTCCGGCCGGAGGCCGCCAAGGAGAAGGCCGAGCAGTACGGCATCGAGACCCACGGGGGTCCCGAGGCGGTGCTGAACAACCCGGACGTCGAGATCGTGGTCAACCTGACCATCCCGATCGCGCACGTCGAGGTGGCCCTCGCCGCGATCGCCGCCGGTAAGCATGTGTGGAGCGAGAAGCCGTTCTCGCTGGACCAGGACAGCGGCCTCAAGTTGCTGGCGACGGCACAGGACGCGGGTGTGCGGCTCGGCTGCGCGCCCGACACCATCCTGGGCCCGGGCCTGCAGGAGTCCCGCCGCATCATCGAGCACGGTGACATCGGTACGCCGTTGACCGCGCTCACGCTGATGCAGTCCCCCGGCCCGGAGTCGTGGCACCCGAACCCGGCGTTCCTGTTCCAGGAAGGCGCGGGCCCGCTGTGGGACATCGGCCCGTACTACCTGACCACGCTGGTCCAGCTCTTCGGTCCGATCGCCGCGGTCGCGGGAATCGGCGCGAAGTCCAAGGAGAAGCGCACGATCGGATCCGGTCCGCTGGCGGGGACCGACTTCGACGTGACCGTGCCGACGCATGTCAGCGCGATCGCGAAGTTCGAGTCGGGGCAGTCGTCGCAGAGCATCTTCAGCTTCGACTCGCCGCTGTCGCGGGGCGGGTTCGTCGAGATCACCGGCTCCGAGGCGACGCTCGCCGTACCGGACCCGAACGGCTTCGACGGTGCGATCAAGATCCGTCGTCGCGGTGCGGAGGACTGGGAGACGATCGCCGAGACGAAGGCGGTCGCGCAGCGCGGTACCGGCGTACTCGAGATGGCGCGCGCCATCCGGGCCGACCGGCCGCACCGGGCGACCGGGGCGCTGGCGTTCCACATCGTCGACGTGATGGCCTCCATCACCGACTCGATCGACACCGGCGCGTTCGTGGACGTGAAGAGCACGGTCGAGGTCGCGGCGATCCTGCCGGACGACTGGGACGTCACCGCGGCCACCCTCTGACGACCGTGACGAACATCCTTCTCGATCCCCGGCGGACCGTCGTGTTCGCCGGGGATTCGGTGACCGACTGCGGCCGCCGTACCGACCCCGACGGGCTCGGTGACGGCTACGTGCGCAATCTGTACGACGATCTGTCCGGCGAACTTGGTGAACGCCGGCCGGCGATCGTCAACGCCGGCATCAGCGGCCACCGGGCGGTCGATCTGGCCGCCCGGTGGGCCACCGATGTGCTGGCCCACGACCCGTCGCTGGTGTCGATCCTGATCGGGATCAACGACACCTGGCGGCGGTACGACGAGGACGACCCGACGACAGCTGAGGACTTCGAGGCGTCGTACCGGGCGCTGCTCGACCCGCTGTCGTGTCCGGTGGTCCTGATGGAGCCGTTCCTGCTGCCGGTGAAGGACGGGCAGGAGGAGTGGCGGGAGGACCTGGACCCGAAGCTCGACGTGGTCCGGAAGCTGGCCGTCGAGTACGGCGCGATCCTGGTTCCGACCGATGTCGAGCTGACCAAGCAAGCAGTATCCGTCGGGCCGGCGGCGCTGGCCGGCGACGGCGTACACCCGACCGCCGCCGGACACCGTGCCCTCGCCGAGCTGTGGCGACGGTACGTCCTGGACGCCTGACACACATCGCTCCTCGATTCTCTCGGGGAGTGGTGCTGTTCTACTAAACCGGTTCACCTACTTTCCGCCCGCGACTCGGAGCCCGACTGTGACATCACTCAAGACCTTCGACCTGACCACCGACGGCGGTGCTGCCTGGACCGTGCAAGCGGTCGAAGGTCCGGCACCTGACGGCCTGATCGGGCGCACCGTGACCGCGACCGTGCCGGGCGAGGTGCACACCGACCTGCTCACCGCCGGCGAGATCCCGGATCCGTTCGACGGCGACAACGAGTCGGCGCTGCACTGGATCGGCCGTACCCGCTGGAGCTTCCGGACCACGTTCAGCTGGGTTGCCGACGGAAACGAGCGGCAGGAGCTGGTGGCCGAGGGGCTCGACACGGTCGCGACGGTCACCCTGAACGGCCAGGAGCTCGGCCGGACCGCGAACCAGCACCGCTCGTACCGGTTCGACGTCACCGGCGCACTGGTTGCCGGGGACAACGAGCTGGTGATCGAGTTCGAGGGTCCGGTGGCGGCGGCCGAGGCGGAGCGGGCGAAGGTCGGCAGCTGGCCGCACACCAACCTGCACCCGTACAACGAGCTGCGGAAGATGGCCGCGAACTTCGGCTGGGACTGGGGACCGGACGTCGCCACCGCGGGCATCTGGCGGCCGATCCGGATCGAGTCCTGGTCCGGCGTACGCATCGACTCGGTCCGCCCGCTGGCGGGGGCTGACGGCGTTCTGAACACGTTTGTCTCGTTGGTCTGGACCGACATCGCCGCCGAGTACGCCACCGTCACCGTCGCGGTCGGCGGTACGACGCAGTCGGCGACCGTCAAGCCCGGATGGGACACCGTCGTCGTCACCAACCGGGTCCCCGCGGTGGACCTCTGGTGGCCGCGCGGATATGGCGAGCAACCGTTGTACGACGTGACGGTGACGCTGGCCGATGACACCTGGACCGGCCGGGTCGGCTTCCGGGACATCAGCATGAACGTTGCCCCGGACAACGACGGCACGCCGTTCGTCCTGTCGGTGAACGGCAAGCCGATCTACGTCCGCGGCGCGAACTGGATCCCCGACGACGCGTTCGTCACCCGCCTGAACGCCGACACGTACCGGACGAGCATCGAGGACGCGGTCGACGCCGGCATGAACCTGCTGCGGGTCTGGGGCGGCGGGATCTACGAGAGCGAAGACTTCTACGACGTCTGCGACGAGCTGGGAATCCTGGTCTGGCAGGACTTCCTGTTCGCGTGTGCGGCGTACTCCGAGGAAGAGCCGCTCTGGAGCGAGGTCGAGGCCGAGGCACGCGAGGCCGTCACCCGGTTGAGCCGGCACGCCAGCCTCGCGGTGTGGAACGGCAACAACGAGAACATCTGGGGGTACGTCGAGTGGGGCTGGCGGGTCCCGCTCGCCGGACGGCCGTGGGGCGCGGGGTACTACCTCGACCTGCTGCCGAAGATCGTCGCGGAGCTCGACCCGCGGACGCCGTACTCGCCTGGCAGCCCGTACTCGTTCGACCAGTTCATCCACCCGAACGACGACCGGCACGCGACGATGCACATCTGGGACGTCTGGAACCAAGTGGACTACACGACGTACCGCAAGTACAAGCCGCGGTTCGTGTCGGAGTTCGGGTTCCAGGGACCGCCGGCGTGGTCGACGCTGACGTCGGTCGTGCACGACTCGCCGCTGGACCCTTACGGTGCGCAGATGCTCGTGCACCAGAAGGCGTTCGAGGGCAACCTCAAGCTGGAGCGGGGTCTCGGCGATCACCTGCCGGCCTGGAAGGACATCGACGACTGGCACTGGACGACGCAGCTGAACCAGGCGCGGGCGATTGCCTACGGCATCGAGCACTTCCGCAGTCTGTTCCCGCTGAACACGGGCGCGGTCGTGTGGCAGCTGAACGACAACTGGCCGGTGGTCTCGTGGGCGGCCGTCGACGGGCATGGGATCCGGAAGCCGTTGTGGTACGCATTGAAGCGCGTGTACGCCGACCGGCTGCTGACCGTGCAGCCCCGGGAGAACGCACTGGTCGTTGCCGCACACAACGACACCGACGTGCGTTGGTCGACGGAGATGACCGTCACGCGACGCTCGACTGCCGGCGATGAGGTGCTGGCCCGGGAGACGTTCGCGGTCGAGATCGAAGCCCGGTCGGCGATCGTCAGCGAGCTTCCGGAGTCGGTTGCGGTTGCGTCGAACCCGCGCGCCGAGTACCTGGAGGTGCGTGGTGCCGACGGCGTCACGGCGTACTGGTACTTCGTCGAGGACACTGAACTGCAGCTCGCGGGCAACGCCTACACGGCCACGGTCACGCCGACCGATGACGGGTACGACGTGACCGTCACCGCGACAGCGCTGGCGAAGGACCTGGCGCTGTTCCCGGACCGACTGGACGCGGCGGCACGGGTCGACTCATGCCTCGTCACCCTGTCCCCAGGCGAGACCCACACGTTCCACGTAACGGGCGCCGCCGCCCCGGAGGACGTCGCCGTACCCGTGCTGCGCTCGGCGAACGACCTGCTCAACTGACCTTGGGGCATCCAGCGACACGCCCTGACCGTAGAGTCAGGGCGTGACCTGGGGGAAACGTGTAGCTGTCGCTGCGTTGGTACTGACTGTTGTCGGGTGCAGTGACACCAAGCCAACGAGTGAGACACCACAGACACGTGCTCCGGTCGCACCGGTGCGCACGTCGCAGCCGGTCCGGCCGACGTTGGCGCCGGTGCAGCTCAGACCAGGTGCCTCCAGCAACGTCCAGGTGATGCCGGTGCTGGACCACGGTCCCCGGGACAAGAAGCAGGTCGCGTTGACGTTCGACGCTGACCTGACTGCGCTGATGCGTCGCCGGCTGCTGAGCGGCAAGGTGCACTCCTACTACAACAAGGCCCTGGTCGACGAGCTCCGCGCGATGCATGTGCCGGCGACCATGTTCCTGACGGGCATGTGGATGGAGCAGTACCCACAGGTGGTCCGGGAGCTCGCCGACGACCCGCTGTTCGAGCTGGGGACGCATACCTACGACCACCGCGGTTTCACCAAGCACTGCTACACCCTCGGGACAGTGCCGCGCGGTCAGATGCTGGCCGACGTACGGCGGGCCGTCGTACAGCTGGACCGGTTGGATCCCCACGCCACCAGGTGGTTCCGCTTCCCCGGCGGGTGCTACGACGCCACCGCACTCCACGAGTTGGCACCGGCCGGCGTCACCGCGGTCGGGCTGGATGTGCCGGGCGCGGACGGGTTCGCCAAGTCAGCGCAGCCGGTCGTCAAGCAGGTCCTGGACCACGTGCAGAACGGGTCGATCGTCGTACTCCACATGCACGGCGGCGACAACGCGCCGTACACCGCACAGGCCGTCGGGCCGATCGTCCGCGAACTCCGCGCCCGCGGCTACAAGCTGGTCACCGTGACCCAGCTGGTCAGTCGACGTTGACTGCGACGTACTTGACGTCCAGGTACTCGTCGATGCCGACGGTGCCGCCTTCGCGGCCGAGGCCGGACTGTTTGACGCCGCCGAACGGCGCGGCGGGGTTGGACACGATGCCCTGGTTGAGGCCGATCATCCCGGCCTCGAGCCGTTCGGACACCCGGAGTGCGCGGCTCAGGTCCTTGGTGAACAGGTAGGACACCAGGCCGAACTCGGTGTCGTTCGCCATCTGCACGGCCTCGTCCTCGGTGTCGAACGCCGTCAGCGGCGCGACCGGCCCGAAGATCTCCTCCTTCTGCAGCCGGGCAGTCCGCGGTACGTCGGCCAGCACGGTCGGCTGGAAGAAGTACCCGTTGCCATAGGCAACCGCTCCACCGGTGAGCGCGCGAGCGCCCTGCGCGATCGCGTCGGCGACCAGATCGGCCACCTTGTCCCGCTGCTTCCCGTCGATCAGCGGGCCGACGTCGACGCCGTCCTCGGTACCGCGGCCGACCTTCAGCGCGGACATCCGCTCGGTCAGCCGGGTCGCGAACTCGCCCATCACCGACGACTGCACGTAGATCCGGTTGGCCGCCGTACAGGCCTCGCCGCCGTTGCGCATCTTGGCCAGCATCGTGCCTTCGACGGCCTTGTCCAGGTCGGCGTCCTCGAACACCAGCAGCGGCGCGTTCCCGCCGAGCTCCATGCTGGTCCGCAGCACCTGTTCCGACGCCTGCTCGAGCAACTTGCGGCCGACCGGGGTCGAGCCGGTGAAGGAGAGTTTGCGGGCGCGGCCGTCACGGATCAGCGGTTCCATGACGCCGCCCGCGTCGTTGGTGGTGACCACGTTGAGCACCCCGGCCGGGAGTCCGGCGTCGGTCATCAGCTCGGCCAGCTTGAGCATCGACAGCGGCGTCTGCGAAGCCGGCTTGATCACCATCGTGCAGCCGGCCGCGACCGCCGGGCCGATCTTGCGGGCACCCATTGCCGCGGGGAAGTTCCACGGGGTGATCAGCAGGCACGGGCCGACCGGCTGGCGCATCACCAGGAAGCGGCTCGCACCGTTCGGCGCGATCTGGTAGCCGCCGTCGATCCGGACCGCTTCCTCGGCGAACCAGCGGAAGAACTCGGCCGCGTAGGCGATCTCGCCCTTGGACTCGGCGACCGGCTTGCCCATCTCGAGCGTCATCAGCAGCGCGAGGTCGTCGGCCCGCTCGGTCATCAGCTCATAGGTACGGCGGAGGATCTCGCCACGTTCCCGCGGCGCCGTCGCGGCCCATTCGGCCTGTGCGGCGACCGCGGCGTCCAGAGCAGCCATGCCGTCCGCCGGGCTCGCATCGGCCACGTCGCAGAGCGCCGTACCGGTGGCCGGGTCCTCGACGGCGAGAGTCCGGCCGCCCTCGGCCGCCGCCCACTTGCCGCCGATGAACAACTCGGTCGGACACGCCTCGACGACTTCGCGCTCTCGTGACATGGGTACTGCCTCTCGACTAGTCGGCAGTACCCAGATTAGGCCGTGGCGATGAGGGGCGGTGCGGACCTCGGGACCGTGCGGACGATCCGGGTCAGAGCGGCCGCGACGTTGCGCAGGATGGACGACCGGATCAGTCCGTCGAAGGCCAGCGGGACGAGCATGATCTCGTCCGCGGTCGTCGCGACGACCAGCTCGCCCAGCGCGGCCGCGACCGTCGTACGGGAGCCGACGACGTGCCCCGGATAGTCCAGCATTCGTTCGGCTCGGCCGCGCTCGCGTCCGGTCAGCGGGGCCTCCAGCAGCGCCATCAGCTGCCCCGGCGTCGCGCGTGGTCCCGCGGCGGCCAGACGCGTCTGCACGCGAACGTACTCGGCGAACCGGATCACCGCTTCCTCGTCCGAGTCCGCTGCCACTACTCCCACCGTGGCAGCGATGTACGGCCGCGTTTTGGGCCCGGTCGGCTCGAAGTGCTCTCGGTACGCCGCCATCGCAGCGGGTGTCGTTGCCGCCGCGGAGTGATGCGCCAGGAACACAGGCAGTCCACGTGCGGCGGCCGTCATTGCAGTAGCCGGACGATCGGCCAGCACGAACACAGGTGGTGGCTGTCCGGCCAGCGACAGCCGTACGTCGCCTACCGGCGCCCGTCCTGGCGTCCCGTCTCGCAAGAACCCGCACAGCTCGTCCAGCCGCTGCGGAAACGTGTCGCGGGCACCGCCGGCGAGTGCGGCCGCAGTACTAGGTGCAACGGTGCTCTGCTCTGCCACACCGAGGTCGATCCGACCCGGGTACGCCGCAGCGAGCGCAGCGAACTGCTCGGCTACCACCAGCGGCTGGTGGTTGGTCAGAAGGAGCCCGCCGGCTCCCAGCCGAATGCGGTCCGTTCGTGCAGCCAGGACGGCTGCCAGCACCGCCGGTGCTGCACCGCCGACGCCTCGGACACCATGCTGCTCCCCTAGCCAGAACCGGCGGTACCCGAGGTCATCAGCGGCCAGTGCCACCTCCGCCGTCTCCCGGAGCGCGGCCGCAGCCGACTGACCGGGCAGCTGCGGTACGACGTCCAGCACAGAGTGAGCCGAGACAGGCAGACCGGGAACGGGTGGAGTGAGCACCAGCCCACGGTCGCAGCGCCGGGCCCGATCCACATGGGGGTTCCGCCCCCAACTTCCGCGCCGCTTGCCCCCATCCGCACGGCGCGTTTCCGCAGCGTGAATTTGGGTGTTCGGGGCTCTTGTTCCGGACGGTCCTGCGCAGGCATGGTTCCGGTCTACCGGCCTGCTGTCACCACAGGCCGTCTAGGTGCTGATTACAGCGAAAATATGGGGGCTGACTACCCATGCCCGCACCCAGGGGGCGGTGGCAGCCTGAGCGCGTGCTCAACTCCGCGATCCGCACCGGCCAGCCAGATATCTGGTGGTCCGCGGGCCTGCGGCCGCACGAGCTGATCCACACCCTCACCCGGTCCGCGCCGGCCTGGGCCGAGTACGTAGAACGCAGCATCTCTCTCCCACCGAGCGCGCCTGCCGCCGGTCGAGACCCTGCAGGGACCGGTGTCACCGGCGGCCACACTTCAGGTGGGGCGGCCGCGACAACGGATGGGTCCGGCACGGACTGGCGGCAGGCGCTCATGCGTTGTCTGGCACCCCTGCTGGACTCGGCCCGCCAGGACCTGGCCGCGGCCGGCCACACCGGAGCCGTCGCCGAGGAGTTCCTGCACCGGCTCGGTCTCCGGCTGGTGAAGCTCGCCGCGCGGACATTGGTCCTGGAGCTCGCCCGAGCCCGCGACCGCGGCGAGCTGGCCGGTGACACCCCGGCCGCACGTTTCCTGGACTTCACCCACCGGCTGGTCGGAGGGAGCGAGCTGGCGGAGTTCCTGGCCACGTACCCGGTTCTGGCCAGGGTTCTGGGCGAGTCGTGCCGGCAGAGCGTCGAGGGACACCTCGAGCTGATGGCACGGCTCGCCGAGGACCGCGAATCACTGGTCACCGGGCTGCTGGACGGCCGGGACCCCGGCGCCCTGACCGCGATCGAGCCCAGTGGCGATCCGCACCGCGGAGGCCGCTGCACCGCGATCCTCACGTTCGCGGACGGTCAGCGGGTGGTCTACAAGCCCCGATCGCTAGAGTTGCACGGCCACTTCAACATGTTCGTGGATTGGCTGAACTCGCGATCCGTGCTGGGCATCCGCACGGTCCGGCTGCTCCCCCGCGAGGGCTACGGCTGGCTGGAGTACGTCGTCCACGAGCCTTGCGCTGACCCGGCCGGGGTACGGCGGTTCTACCAGCGACAGGGCGCAGTACTGGCGCTGCTCTACGTGCTCGACGGCACGGACATGCACTTCGAGAACCTGATCGCCGCAGGCGACCAACCGGTGCTGGTGGATGTCGAGACGCTGTTCCACCCCAGCCCGGTGCCGGTGTCCGCGTTGACCCTCGATCCGGCGCACCGAACGCTCCTCGGATCGGTGTACCGCACGGCGCTGCTGCCGCTGCTCGTGTCGGGTGAGCACGGTGTCGCGGACCTGTCCGGGCTGGGCGGGGACGCCGGCTCGGTGACACCCGCGAGTGTCGTCGACTGGGCCGACGCCGGTCTGGACTCGATGCACCTGGTACGGCGTCCTGGGCAGACGCAGAGTGCCGCCAACCGTCCGATGCTCGACGGACAGCTGATGGAACCGCGGGACCACGAGACCGCCCTGCTCACCGGGTTCCGGGCCGCGTATGAGGCGATTGCCCGGCACCGTGACGAGTTCCTCGGGCAGGACGGGTTACTGGCGGCGTGTGCCGCCGACCAGATGCGGTTCGTGCCCCGCAGTACCAGCCTGTACACGAGTCTGCTGGACGAGTCGACGCATCCGGACGCGCTGCGGGATGCGGCCGGCCGGAGTCAGTTGCTCGACCTGCTGTGGGACGCGGACGAGTCGCTGCAGGCGATCGTCCCGTTCGAGCTGGCCGATCTGTGGGCGGGCGACGTACCGCTGTTCACCGCTCGGCCCGACAGCCGGGACGTGTGGGCGTCCGACGGCACGCGCGTTGCCGATGTCCTTGCCACCGAAGGCCTGGCCGCGGTCCAGGCGAAGGTCGCGAGTCTCGACGACATCGACGAGCACCGCCAGACCTGGCTGATCTCCGCATCGCTCGCCACGCGCCCGGAGCCGATCACGCACGCCGCGACGACCACCCGCGCCTACGTGGGTGCGACCGTACCGGACCCCGAGCAATTCCTGGCCGCTGCCGTGGACCTCGCCGACGAGGTCATGGCGCAGGTGGTCAGCGAGCCGGGCGGTGCGGCCAACTGGCTCGGCCTCGAACTGCTCGACGACCATCACTGGGCCGTCCGTCAGATGGGCGCCGGCCTGTCCAACGGCTACACGGGTACGGCGCTCTTCCTCGCGCAGGTCGGCGTACTGACCGGAGCGGACAAGTACCGCGAGTTGGCCCGGGACGCGATCCGTCCGCTGCCCCATCTGCTCGAGGCCCTGGCCTGCGACCCGGACTCCGCCCGTCTGGTCGGCCCGGGCTTCCACGGCCTCGGCGGCATCAGCTACGGGCTCAACCGGCTGTCCGCACTCCTCGGCGACCCCGACCTCGCCAACTGGCTGGCCGCGTCGCTGGAGCTCAGCGAACGGCTCGAGCCGGATCCCACCGAATTCCCGTCGTACGCCGAAGGTGCGGCGGGCGGGCTGGCCGCAATGCAAGCAGTGCAAGGCTTTCCGGCCGCCGGCCGGCTGGCCGAGCGCTATGCGAATCACCTGGTGACAACCGTCGAGAGCGGACTCCGTGGCCGAGTAGCAGCGGCCCACGGCTTCGCTCGCGGCTTCCAGGGAATCGCGTGGTCGCTCGGCCAGTACGGCGTACCCGGCGACCGGTACCTGGACGCAGCCCGCGCGGCGGCCGACCTGGATCGTCGCGACGGCCGCAGCGGGCATGGTGGACCAGGCTGGTGCTCCGGTGACGCGGGAACCGCGCTGGCGCGGACCGCGACCGGAGTACCCGCGGACCTCGACTCCTACCTGAGGGCCGCAACAGAACGACCGGTGCTCGCAGACCTGAGTCTGTGCCATGGCGAGCTCGGTGCGGTGGAGTCACTCGTGTGGCTCGCCGGACGTGAGTACCCAACTGCAGAGGCGGCACGGCGACGTCGTGCCGGGTTGGTGCTCGCGGCAGTGCAGCAGTACGGACCGCAGTGCGGGACACCTCGTGGCATACCGTCTCCAGGCCTGCTGACCGGTCTGGCAGGGATCGGCTATGGGCTGCTCCGTCTTGCGTTCCCCCAACGGGTTCCGTCCGTGTTGCTGCTCGAACCAACCGCCGGGCCGCGGTGTGGCACAGCGCCAGAGCCCACACTGTGACAAGGGGAACAATCATGACCGCCCAGCACCACGATGTTCAGCAGCACCTGCCGGCCGACGAGCAGTCCACGACGCCGGATCGCACCGACCCGCTCGGCCCGATCACGTTGCCGACGCGGCAGAGGGTCGGCGCCCGGGCGATGGCCCTCGTCGGGGTCGTCGGCCTGAGCGCGGCGGCAGCCGCCGTCATGGTGCCCGACGGCCTCCCGTTCGGGACGATCTAGGTCCGACGACCTGCTGGAGGCACCAGCGAACGTTTGACCGGTGGCCGGCCGCCCGTCCGGGTGTGGCCGGCCACTGGTCGAACTGCCTGCGGTGACAACCATCAGTCGTTACAGTTGGCAACCATGCAGACCCGTTCGCCTACGGTGGTCGGCAGAGACCGGGAGATCGAGAGCCTTCACCGCCTGCTGGCCGGAGCCCGCAGCGGACACGGTGGCGCGATCTTCCTTGCCGGCGAGCCCGGAATCGGCAAGAGCCGGCTCGCCGCGACCGCCACCACACAGGCCCTCGACGCGGACATGGCGATGCTGCGCGGACGGGTCGGGGCGATCGGCACGATGGTTGCCTTCCGCCCGTTCACCGAAGCGCTGCTCTCGCTGATCCGGCGCGGTGAGATGCCCACGACGGAGAGCCTCGGTCCGTACCGGCAGGTTCTCGGCCGGCTGGTGCCGGACTGGGACGACGGCAGCGCCCACGCCACCGCTGCGTCACCGGTCCTGCTCGGTGAGGCAGTACTGCGACTGCTCGCGTTGGCGGGCCGGGATCGCGGTTGTCTGCTGGTCCTCGAAGACCTGCACGGCTCCGACCCGGAGACACTGGCCGTGATCGAGTACCTACTCGACAACCTGGACGACCAACCGATCGCGCTGGTCGCGACGATGCGGTCCGAGACCTGCGCGGCGTACGAACTGGCACAGCTGTCGGCGCAGCGCGGTGCGGCCGAGCTGATCGAGCTACTCCCACTGGACCGGAGCGAAGTGGCGGAGCTCGCCGCGGGTTGTCTGGAGGTTCCGGTCAGTGGCGTGCCCGAACAACTGGCGGATCAGCTGTGGAGCGACAGCGCCGGAGTCCCCTTCATCGTCGAGGAACTGCTGCAGGAAGCGAGCCGCAGCGGCCAACTGCTGTCCGGACCGGACGGCAGCGTGCAGATCGTCGACGACCTGCAGACGAACGTCCCGCCCGCGGTGGTGCGCAGTATCAGCAGCCGTACCGCGCAACTCGGGTCGCAGTCGCGCGACATCCTCGTGCTGGCCGCTGTGATCGGGCACCGGTTCCCACTGAGCGTCGTACGCAAGGCGACGGGGACGGACGAACGTTTGCTGCTGGCAACGCTTCGGGCCGGCGTCGCCGCCCAACTGGTCGGTCCGGACGAGCCCGCGCCGGACTGGTACGCGTTCCGGCACCCGCTGACCGCCGAGTCGCTGCTCGCCGGCCTGACGCCGACCGAACGATCGGCCTTGGCCAGTCGCTGCGCGGACGCGGTCGAGGAACTGCATCCCGGTCTGCCGGGCGAGTGGTGCCCGATGGTCGCCGAGCTCGCCGAGACCGGTGGCGACAGCATCCGCGCGGGGCGGCTGTTCGCGCTGGCCGGGCGCCGGTCGTTCGACGACGGCTCGACCGGGTCGGCCGCCAACCTGCTCGAGCGCGCGAACACCCTGCTCGGCACCGACCCCGACATCGGCCACCGCGCTGACGTCCTCGGTTCAGTGCTGCTCGCGCTGAGCGCGACCGGCCGCTTCGAGCACATCGCCGCGCATGCCGCGACCGTCGACGAACTGGCGGACCGCAACCTCGACAGCCGCAAGGTGGCCGCGCTGCACGTGCAGCTCGCGAACGCCGAGATGATGGCCGGTCGCTGGTCGGCCGCCCTGGCCCACGTCGCGACCGCCCGGTCCCTGCTCGGCAGCGATGCCGGGGACGCCGACCTGGCGCCGGTCGACTCGATCGCGGCGAACCTCGAGCTGGCCCGCACGAGTCCCGGCCGGCTCAAGGCCGCGACCGAGCTGGCCACCCGCGCGGCCGCCGCGGCCGAACGCGCGGAGCTGCCCGAGGTGGCCTGTGAAGCCCTGCAACTGCTGGGGATCCTGGCCCGCGAGCACGACCTCGACCTGTCGATCGACTACTTCCATCGGGCCCGGCAGCTCGCCGAGGCCCACGGGATGACGTACCAGCGGGTCGGCTCGCACTTCTTCCAGGCCGGCACCATCTGTCTCGCGAACGGCGGCATCCTCGAGCTGGAGCGGGCCCGGCAGCAGGCGCTGCGGATCGGCGCCATCCCATTGATGTACGAGGTGGACGGCATCCTCGGCCAGCAGGCGATCCTGCGGTCCGAGTACGAGCGGGCCGCCGAGATCATCGCCGAGTGTCTCGAGGTCACCCGGCGACTGCGAATGGGGCGGGCGGCGACCTACTTCCTGGCGATCAAGGCGATCCTGGAAGCGCACCAGGGCCGCCGGGCCGCGATGGAGACGACCCTGGCCGAGGTCGCGAACTGGGGCGGCGAGCGGGCGTCGTACGAGCTGCCGTACTCCTACGGGCTGGCCAGGACGTTCTGCGCGCTCCTGGAGGAGAACCGCGAGCTGGCCGACTCCGAGCTGGCGCAGGCGCTCGCGTACGACGCTCAGAACCCGACCACCCTCCACCTGACGGGCAAGAACGGTCTGGGGCTGCTGCTCGGCGTACTGTCCGGACGGAACGGCTGGGCGCACTTCGAGGTGGTCACCGCGACCGCCGCGAGTGGCATGCGCTGGAACCACCAGTTCGTCCAGCTGGCGCACGCCGTACTGCTCGGACGGGACGGTCAGGTCGAAGAGGCCAACGCCAAGGTGGTGGAGGCGATGGACACCGCGTCGCTCTACCCGATGGCGCGCAACCTCGGGCTACGGCTCGTCGCCGAGCCCGCTCACGCGGACGGGTGGGGTGAACCGGTCGCCTGGTTGCGGCAGGCGGAGGACTACTTCCACAATGCCGACATCCCAGCGGTGGCGAGTGCGTGTCGCAGCCTGATGCGGCAGCTCGGTGCGACAGTGTCACAGCGGCGGATCGGCTCGGAGCAGGTTCCGGCGCACCTGCGGCAGCTGGGTGTCACCACACGGGAGTACGAGGTATGCCAGTTGCTGGTGGACCGGATCGGGAACAAGTCGATCGCATCCCGGCTGCACATCTCGCCGCGAACCGTCGAGAAGCACGTGGCCAGCCTGATGACCAAGACGCAGCAACCGGACCGGGAGGCGTTGAGCAGTTTCGCCCGGACCGTACTTCAGGACTAGGTTGTCGAGTCACGCACCGGTATCCGCCAATCGGTGCGGCAAATGGACAGTATTTACGAACGCTCGCTATCTATACTGTGCGGGTGGCAAGCAAGGGGTCGGACATGAGCAAGGGAACGGTCGGCGGCGGCGGTACGACGATGCTGCGGCGGATCAACGTAGCCGCGGTCCTGGACGCGGTTCGCCGCTCCGCGCCCGCACCGTTGCGCGTCGCCGAGCTGGTCGAGCGCACCGGTCTGGCCAGACCGACGGTCGCCCAGGCCGTGGACGAGCTGCTCGACGCCGGTTGGCTGCAGCAGCACGGCCCCGACTCCGCGGACCGTTCGCTCGGTCGCCCGGCCATCCGCGTCTCGCTGCGCGGCCGTGCCGCACCGGTGCTCGGACTCGACGTCGGCCCGCACCGGGTCACCGTCGGCGTCTCGGACCTGGCCGGCCGCAAGCTCTCGCTGGTACGGCGCTCTGGACCCGGATGGACCGCGCAGGAGCTGCTCGGCGTCATCGGTGAGGTCATCAACGAGGCCCTGGCCGAGGCCGAGGTGCCGGCCGAGGACATCGCCGCCGTGGTCGCCGCGAGCCCGGGCATCGTCGACGAGCACACCGGCCGGGTCCAGCTGGTCCCGAGTGTGCCGGGCTGGTCCGCGATCGACCTGATCAAGCACGTCCGCGGTCTGCTCGACTGCCCGGTCATGCTGGACAACGACGCCAACCTGGCCGCGCTGGCGATCGCCGCCGCACGCGGTGGGACCGGCACGCTGCTGGCTGTCCAGTGGGGTGAGCGGCTCGGTGCGGGCATCGTCATCGACGGCCGGTTGCACCGTGGCACCGGGGCGGCCGGTGAGATCGGCTTCATCGCTACCGACACGGACGACGTGATCAACCCGGAGGACAGCCGCGGCCCCTTGGAGCGAGCGGTCGGTTCGGAGGCGATCGCGGCGCTGGGACGTCAGGCAGCGCTCGACAACCCCCAGTCGCGGCTGGCCGAGCTGGGTGGAGAGCAACTGGACACCGCGGACGTGTTCGCCGCTGCGGCGGAGCGTGACCCGGTGGCGCAGGCCGTCGTACAGCAGGTCGCCCGGACGTTCGCACGCGCGTTGGCGCCGTCCGTGCTCGTGCTGGACCCGACCGCGGTGGTGATCGGTGGCGGTGTCGCCCGCGCCGGCGCCGTACTACTGGACGCCATCTCGGACCAGTTGCGCCTGCTGACGCTCAACCACCCGAAGCTGGAGCTCTCCGCCCTGGCCGAGGACGCCGTGGTCACCGGCGCGATGCGCATGGCCCTCGACGAGGTCTGGCAACGCAAGCTGCCAACCCCAGCAATGACCAGCACTACTTAGGGTTATCGGCGGACTGCCGTGGCGATGGCGTCGGGGCGGTCGAGGTGGACCAGGTGGGCGGAGTCGGGTAGGACCTCGACTGTTCCGCCCAAGGAGTCAGCCAGGCGTTGCTGGCCTGCCAGCCAGCTGTTGGCGGTGAAGCGGGACGTGCCACCGGTTGCCACCAGGAGAGACGTCGGGGCGATTGCGCCGACCGGGCCGGCTACGAGCTTGGCTACCTCTGCGGCCAGCTCCCAGCTGCCCGCGAGCTCGTCCCAGAACAGCAGCCACGACCTGTCCCCGCCGTACCGCGCCTTGGCCGTTGCTTTCGACAACAGGTCGTGGTTCGACGTGCTGCCGAGCCTCACGATCAACCGTCGTACCGAAGGACCCAACAGCTGCGGTACGCCGACCCGCCCGAGGAACCGCGCCACTGCGCGAACCACCCGGTCGCCACGCTTCCCGGGGTAGAACGCACGCCACCCCGTCTCCGAGGTGAGGCTGCTGTCGACCAGCACCAACCGGGTGACCTCGTGCGGCCGCGTCAGCGCCCAGCGCAGTGCGGCCAGTCCACCGATCGAGTGCCCGATCAGTCCGATCTCCGCATCTGGCCGTACGCCGGCAGCCGCCCGCAGCGCGTCCACGTCCGACTTGATCGGCGTACGCCACGGATCGATGACGCGAACATCCTCGTCCGGGAGCAACTCGACGAGCCGGCTGAACTCCTCCGGAGTCTCAGCCAGCCCGGGCACCACGATCCAGGTCACGGTCATCGAGTAAAGCGTGCCTCAGAGCTGGTAACACTGTCCCCAGCATTAAGCAGACGAGTGCTACCGAGACGCGTTGCAGGATGCCCGGAGCCTCCAGTTCGTTGCCGGTGAGTACGTCGCTCCCCGTCTGCACACCGAGCCACGTCTGCGTTACCGCGACCGCTCCAGCCAGTACGGCGACCGCCTTGGCCCATAGTCCACCCCAGCCGAACCGCCGGAGTACGAGGACCGCGAAGACGCCCATGGCGATGCTGCCGAGACCTGCGAGGGTCGAGGTCACCTCATGGAGCACCAGCGCCACCCCGACCTGGCCGTTCGCCTCTGCCGCACGGCACGCCGCACTGGCCGACGGTGCGCAGTCCATCGGCGAAAACGAGTCGAACAACGTCCCGAGCCCGAACACCGCCGTACTGATCAGCAGACCGGTCAGCTCCCGCTGCGCCCGCGCCGCAGGCCTGGCCAGCAGTACGGCGACCAGCAGCAACACGCCCGTGGCCAGGTCCATCCCGCGCGCAGTGAGACTCGTGGACTGGTCCCGCGCCCCCAGCTCACTCAGGAACGAGCGGTGGACGTCCAACGGGAATCCGGCCGCCGCCTCGAGCAGCAGACTGCAGTAGAGCACGCCTGCGGCAAGCATCAGGTTGCGGATGAGGCGGTACGGGACGGCGGTCATACACAACACCGTCGCACGTCAACCAAGGTATTGACTGTGGCGTCAGCTGTACTGTCGAGGTAGTGCTAGGTCGACCGAAGTCGCAGCGAACTAGTGGGATGATCGGCTGGTGCCGTCGGAACAAGCAGCAATGATCCCGGCCTGGCAGCACCGGGCCGCAGGCTGGGTGGGCCGCGTCGTCGTGCTCGCCTCGGTGTGGTCGTTCATCGCCATCCCGCTGCACGTGGGCGCGCCGAGGTTCGTCAAGCACGTCGACTTCGCGTTCGACTTCGTCGGTATCCCGGCCGGGCACACGATCTTCTCCGCCGTCTACCTCGCGGTGGTCGGCAGCGCGTTGCTGCGCGGTAAGCGAGCGGCACTGCTCTGGGTGCTGTGGGTCTTCGAGGCGCTCTGGTTCCTCGCGCAGGTCGCCGGGATCGCGTTCACGAGCGTCCGGCTGGCCAACCCGACGGACGCGGACCTGCTCCGCGACTTCGGGCCGGCGAGTGTCGAGGACCTGGAGTGGGGCATCGTCCAGGCGGTCGTGGTGGCCGCCATCGTCGTCCTGCTGTGGAAGATCCGCGGCGCCTTCCCGGCCCGGCTCGCGCCCGGTAGCCGACGGCTCGCGATCGGCGCGCTGGTGTTCGGCATGCTGATCTCGATCGCGGTCAGCGTCACCCTGACGCAGATCTTCCCGCGCACGCTCAGCGGGCAGCGGCAGAAGATCGGCTGGGCCGTGATCGCCGCGCTCGGCCAGTCGCGCAGCAAGATGGGCGGTCACGAGGGCCACGGCTGGATCGGTCTGACCGTCGGCGCGATCTCGGCGGCCTCGCTGGTGCTGGCGTTCTGGATCTTCCTCCGCTCGGTCCAGCGGGTCCGGTACCTGACCCAGCCCGAGGAGCTCGAGGTACGGCGCCTCCTTCTACTGCACGGCGAGCGGGATTCCCTCGGGTACTTCGCCACCCGCCGCGACAAGGCCGTCGTGTTCGCACCGGGCAACGACGCCGCCATCGCGTACCGGGTGGTGAACGGCGTCAGCCTGGCCAGTGGCGATCCGCTCGGCGACCCGGTCGCCTGGCCCGCCGCGATCCAGCGCTGGCTCGCCGAGGCCCGCCGGTACGGCTGGTCCCCGGCGGTGCTGTCGGCGAGCGAGGAGGCGGCGCAGGCGTACGTCGACGCCGGCCTGCGCGCACTGTCGATGGGTGACGAGGCGATCATCGACGTCGCCGACTTCACCCTCGAAGGCCGCACGATGCGACCGGTGCGCCAGGCCGTGACGCGGGTCCAGCGGGCCGGGTACCACGCTGAGGTCGTGCGGCACGGAGACCTGTCACCGGAGACGCTGGCGCAGTACGTCCATCTCGCGGAGAAGTGGCGCGGGGCGCGGACCGAGCGCGGGTTCTCGATGGCGCTCGGTCGGCTCGGCGATCCGGCCGACGCGCGCTGCGTGATGGTGATCGCGCGGGACGCCGACGGCGTCGTCCGCGGGTTGCTGTCGTTCGCCCCGTGGGGTGTCCGGGGCGTGTCGCTGGACCTGATGCGGCGCGATCCAGAGTCCGTGAACGGGTTGATGGAGTTCATGGTGACCTCCCTGATCGACGCCTCGGGCGATCTCGGCGTCCACCGGATCTCGCTGAACTTCGCGATGTTCCGGGAGATCTTCAGCGACGCCGAGCGGGTCGGCGCGGGACCGGTACTGCGGCTCACGAACGCGTTGCTGACCGCGGGATCACGCTTCTGGCAGCTGGAGAGTCTGTACCAGTCGAACGAGAAGTACTTGCCGCGCTGGTCGCCGCGGTTGATGTGCTACTCGCGCGGCGCCTCGCTCGCGCAGGTGGTGTTCGCGGCCGGTACCGCGGAAGGCTTCCTGCCGGCGCCGCGGCCGTGGACCCGTGTCGACAGTGTCGAGGCGGCGGAGCGGCACGCGATCATGGCCGCGGACGGTCGCGCGTTCGCCACCGCCGCACAGGAGCAGGAAGTGGAGTTGCTGCGGCCGGCGTTGCCGACCCGGAAGCTCACCGAGCAGGAGCAGATCCGGCGTACCAAGCTCGCCGAGCTCGTTGCCGCCGGCATCGATCCGTACCCGGTCGAGGTGCCGCGGACGGAGACGCTGGAACGGGTCCGGGAGCTGTACCCGAATCTGCCGCCGGACCATCACACCGGGCACACGGCGTCGGTGACCGGCCGGGTACTGCGGATGCGGGGCCACGGCGGCCTCGCCTTCGCGCAGTTGCAGGACGGGCTCACGCAGCTGCAGGTGATGCTGACGGTCGATTCCTGCGGCGACGTACCGCTGGACCAGTGGCAGCGACTTGTGGACATCGGCGACCACGTGAGCGTCACCGGCGAGGTCGTCACGAGCCGCCGGGGTGAGCTGTCGATCGCCGCGACGTCGTGGGTGATGGCGGCGAAGTGCCTGCACCCGCTGCCCGACAAGCGGAAGGGTTTCACCGACCCCGAGGCGCGCGTCCGGCAGCGGCACCTCGACCTGGTGATGAACCCGGACTCGCTGCGGATGATGCAGCAGCGCAGTGCCGCCGTACGGGCCCTGCGCAACGGTTTCGAGACGCGTGGGTTCATCGAGGTCGAGACGCCGATGCTGCAGGCGGTGCACGGCGGCGCGAACGCGCGGCCGTTCGTCACGCACATCAACGCCTACGACACCGAGCTGTTCCTGCGGATCGCGCCCGAGCTGTACCTGAAGCGGCTGAGCGTCGGCGGGATGGGCAAGGTCTTCGAGCTGAACCGGAACTTCCGCAACGAGGGCGCCGACGCGACCCACAACCCGGAGTTCACCTCGGTCGAGGCCTACCAGCCGTACGCCGACTACCACGTGATGCGCGAACTCACCCGGGAGCTGCTGATCGAGGCCGCGACCGCGGTGTACGGCAAGCCCGTCGTACGCCGGGACGGCGAGGAGATCGACATCTCGGGCGAGTGGCCGGTCGTCACCGTCCACGACGCGGTCGGCCGGGCCGCCGGTACGGCGATCGACTCGGAGACGCCCGCGGACGAGCTCCGGGCGTTGTGCGCGGAGCACGGCGTCCACACGACGTTCGAGATGTCGGCCGGCGAACTCGTCCTGGAGCTGTACGACGAGCTCGTCGAACCGAACACCACGGTGCCGACGTTCTACACCGACTTCCCGCTCGAGACGTCCCCGCTGACCCGCAACCACCGCACGAATCCACGGCTCGCCGAGCGCTGGGACCTGGTCGCGTTCGGGGCCGAGATCGGTACGGCGTACTCCGAACTCGTCGACCCGGTCGAGCAGCGCCGGCGGCTCACCGAGCAGTCCCTGAAGGCCGCCGCCGGCGACCCCGAGGCGATGTCGCTGGACGAGGACTTCCTGTCGGCGCTCGAGTACGCGATGCCTCCGACCGGCGGCCTGGGCATCGGCGTCGACCGCGTCATGATGATGCTCACCGGCCAGAACATCCGCAGCACGCTGGCGTTTCCCTTCGTCCGTCCCGCACCACGGGACTGATGCCTTACCCTTGGTCCTCACGGGTTGGGGACCTGGGGGGTTGGGGTGGGGATGAAGTGCTGGGTTGCGCTCTGTGCCGGGGTGGGTCTGGTTGCGGGTTGCAGTGGGGAACCGGAGCCTGCGCCGAGCCCTGTCGCGACCTCTTCGAGTGCCGCGTCGGCACCGACGTCATCGGTTCCGGCCGCGGGGCCGTTGAGTACGGCGGCTTATCAGGCCGAGCTGACACGGATCGACCAGGTACTGGCCGGGCCGACGCGGGCGCTGACCCGGGTCCGGACGGCCGAAGGTCTGAGCGAGGCGGTGAGTACGGTCGCGGAGTCGCTCAACACGATCGCGGTCCGGCTGTCCACGCTGACGGTGACGTCCCGGCTGACCGCCGTCCACGCGCTGCTGCAGGAGCGCATCGGTGTGGCGGCGACGCGGCTGACGAGCTCGGTGGAGAAGACCGAGGAGGACGCGCGCTGCGGTGGTACGGCGTACACCTCGCAAAAGGTGCAGCGGCAGTTGCGTGCCGACCTCAGCACCGCGCTCGTGCAGCTGCAACGGCTCAAGCTGACGTTCGGCCGGACGCTTCCCGATGCGGGGCCTGCGCCGGAACAGGTGCGACCCGACAGCGGCGAGGTCCTGGTACGGCGTGATCCGGAAGGGATGGGGCGGCTCAAGATCACCAACGGCACGACGAAGGACGTCGCGATCTCGATCGTCAGCGACGGCAAGCCACCAGGGACTCCGCAGGTGATGGTGTATCTCCGGGCGACCCAGTCCACGACCGTGAGCCGGCTCGGCGGCGCGTACCGCCTCTACTTCAAGAGCGGCACGGACTGGGACGCGGTACGCCGCAAGTTCCGGTCGGACTGCTCGTTCAAGAAGTTCGACCAGACCTTCGGCAAGAACCAGGCGTGGCAGGTCAACCTGCAACCCCGCCCAGGCGGCAACGCCGACACCACCGAGGTCGAGGCGTACTAGAGCCCGAGCGTGTCGAGCAGGCCGCCGATGATGCCGCCGAGAAGTCCGGGGTCGTCCGGGTCGTCGGGCGGCGGCGGTGGAGGCGGCGGGGTGGTGGTGGTTGGCGGCGCCGTGGTCGGCTTCGTGGGGGGCGCGGTCGGAGTGGTCGACGCGGTCGGGCGGCTTGTCGGCGCGGTGGTCACGCTGGTGGGCGGCGCGGTCGGGACCGTCGGGGGTCGCTTGGTCGCGGGCGGGGCCGTGGGTCCGGTGGTCTCGACGACCTGCGGCGTCGGCGTCCCGGGGACGAGCGTCGGGTACGGCGTGCTGGCGACGCCGACCGGTACCTGGGTCTCTCCCGGCGTGGTTGCTATCGGCAACGGTGTCGCCAACGGGCTGGTGGTGGCGCCGGGGGTCGCCGGCGGCGGCGTCGAAGTGGTGGCCCCCGGCGGAAGTACGGAGACGTTCTGCGTCGGCTCGCCCGGCTGTGGGCCGGCGATCGGCGCGGCCGGCTTCGGCCCGCCACCGGGCAGCGGCAGGAACCCGGCGCCGATCCGCGGGCCGCCGAGCAGGGCGACGAAGACCAGCACGAGGTAGCCCAGCAACAGGACGCCGCAGGCGGCGGCAGCCTGGCGGCGACGCCGCGGGTTCTGCCAGGGCGGGCGGCGGGAAGCCGTGGCAGAAATCGGATTCACAAGAACCGGAGAGTATCGGGTGATGAGTCGTTTCAAACACCCCTTGGAAGAAATTCCACGCCAAAGCGAAATCTTCCGGGAATCCCGAACCGCCTACGCGACCGTAGGAATGCAGTGCGTTAGCTGATCAGTCAGAGCAACGCTTGCAGGCCGATCACCGACAACAGCCGGAGCTTCTCCGCGGCTTCGGTGTTCGGGGCGGCGGTGTAGACGACGATGCGCAGGTCGCTGCCCGGGACCGCGAGTACGTCGCAGTCGATGTCGAAGGTGCCGACGTCCGGGTGCCGGATCGTCTTCCGCTCGCTCTGGTGGAAGCCGACGACCGGTCGGTCCCACAGTTGCGCGAAGTCGTCGTACCCTGCACGGAGCTCCTCGATCAACGCCTGGAGATCCGGATCGCGCGGATACCGGGCGAGGGACGCGCGCAGATCCGTCACCATCGCGTTCCGGAAATTCTGCTGCTGCTCCGGCGTCATGACGACGCGGTCGCCCGGCGCCACGAAATGCCGGTAGACGATGTTCCGCCACCGCCCCTGCCACGGCGAGAAGTCGCCGATCAGCGCGGCGAACATCGGGTTCCAGGTGATCACCGTCCAAGCAGCGTCGGTGACGCACAGCGCCGCGCCCTCCAGCTGATCGACGATCCGCTGGACGCCGGGCGGGATGTACGCCGAGACTCGCCCGGGCGACGGCTCGACCTCCCCCGCGAGCACGAACAGATGGTTGCGCTCGGCATCGGACAACCGGAGCGCGCGGGCCAGCGCGGTCAGGACCTGGGCCGACGGCGAGTCCGACCGGCCCTGCTCCAGCCGGACGATGTAGTCGACCGACAATCCGGCGAGGTGCGCCAGCTCCTCGCGCCGCAGCCCCGGCGCCCGCCGCTTCCCACCGGTGGGCAACCCGACCTCCGAAGGCGTCACCCGATCACGCCACGCGTGCAACGTCCGTCCGAGCTCGCCCATGTCCCCAGTATTCCGGGCGGAACGCATTTCAGCCTGGTACTGCTGTTCCCACGCTGGCTAGCACTCGATGACGTTGACGGCGAGGCCGCCGCGGGACGTCTCCTTGTACTTGATCTTCATGTCGGCGCCGGTCTCGCGCATGGTCTTGATGACCTTGTCGAGGGTGACCACGTGGACGCCGTCGCCGTGCATCGCCATCCGGGTCGCGTTGATCGCCTTCACCGACGCCATCGCGTTCCGCTCGATGCACGGGATCTGCACCAGCCCGCCGACCGGGTCGCAGGTCAGGCCGAGGTTGTGCTCCATCGCGATCTCGGCGGCGTTCTCCACCTGTTCCGGCGTACCACCGGAAACCTCGCACAACCCGGCGGCGGCCATCGAGCAGGCGGACCCGACCTCGCCCTGGCAGCCGACCTCGGCGCCGGAGATCGACGCGTTCTCCTTGTAGAGCACGCCGATCGCACCGGCGGCCAGCAGGAACCGGACTACGCCGTCCTCGGTCGACCCGGGCACGAAGCGCCGGTAGTAGTGCAGTACGGCGGGAATGATGCCGGCGGCACCGTTCGTCGGAGCGGTCACGATCCGGCCGCCGGACGCGTTCTGCTCGTTGACCGCGAGCGCGAACAGGTTCACCCAGTCCATCACCTTGAGCGGATCCACCGACCACGGATCCTGGGTGAGTTTCGCGTGCAGGGCGTGCGCCCGTCGCGGCACCTTGAGACCGCCCGGCAGGATCCCCTCGGTCTCACAGCCCTCGCGGACGCAGTCCTGCATCACCTGCCAGATGTGCAGCAGCCCGTCCCGGACCTCGTCCTCGGTCCGCCAGGCGAGCTCGTTCGCGAGCATCACCTCGCTGATCGACAGCTGCGACTCGCGGCACCGGTCGAGCAGCTCCGCGCCGGTGGTGAACGGGTACTTCAGCGGGGTCGTGTCCGGCACGATCCGGTCACCCGCGGCAGCGGTCTCGTCGACGACGAATCCGCCGCCGACCGAGTAGTAGGTGCGCTCCCGCAGTACGGCGTCATCGGCGCCGCGGGCGACGAACATCATCCCGTTCGGGTGGTACGGGAGCGCCTTGCGGCGGTGCATGAGCAGGTCGGTGTTCTCGTCGAACGTGATCTCGTGGGTGCCGGCCAGCAGGATCCGGCCGCGCTCGCGGATTGTCTCGACGCGGGCGTCGACCGAGTGCGTGGCGACGGTCTCCGGGTCGGAGCCCTCGAGGCCGAGCAGGACGGCCTTGTTACTGCCGTGCCCGTGCCCGGTGGCGCCGAGCGAGCCGAAGAGCTGCGCCTCGACGGTCGTCGTCGCGGCCAGCAGGCCGTCGTCGGCGAGACCGCGTGCGAAAGTGCGGGCCGCACGCATCGGTCCCACGGTGTGGGAGCTCGACGGGCCGATCCCGATACTGAACAGGTCGAAGACGCTGATCGCCATCGTGTGGAGGTTCCTTCCGGTCGCCGTTGACCGTTTGGTGTCCTCCCCGCTCTGTCAGGCGGATGCCTTCCAGAGGTGCCTCGCCCGCGCGGTGAAGGTGCCTGAGAGATTCTTGGGGAGAGTTGCTCCTACGGCGCCCGGTTCTTGCCCGGGTCTCTCCCGCACGGGTTCATGCGGCTGTTTCTGCTGTGGACGGTACGGCGGTCTCCCGGCCGGCGTCAATCCGGCCGGTGCGGACCGCCCAGATCTCGAAGAACCAGGTGAACAACGGGGGAATGCTGGCCGCCAGCGCGGCCAACGTCACCGGCCAGGACCACCGCAACGGGCCGCGCACGGCCAGCACCGTGATCACGTAGGCGATGAAGATGCCGCCGTGGATCGGGCCGAAGATCTTCACCCCGATCTCGTTGTCGGACAGCACGTACTTGAACAGCATCCCGATCAGCAGTCCGGTCCACGAGATCGCCTCGGCGATCGCCACCGTCCGGAACCACGCCGCATGTTTGGTACTCATCAACGCCGACCCTAACAAGCCCCCCAAGCCACGCTCGGGGTCACTCGGGGGCAGCTCCCTGATGCCGGTAGCAAGCGATTGCCGAAGGATCGGCGGCATGACGTTCACCCAGCGCGCCGTCACCGGCGCCGTACTGCTCGGCGTCGCGGCCGCCGGGCTGACCACGCTTCCAACCGCAACCGCAACCACGGACCGGGTGCAGTGGACCGACTGCAAACCCGAGGGCAAGGACGACCCGGCCGAGGTGCTCGGCTCGCAGTGCGCGACGCTCCGGTTGCCGGTCGACTGGCGCGACCCCGGTGGTCCCACGTTCGACTTCGCGATCGCCCGCCGTACGGCGAAGGTGCCGAGCGAACGCGTCGGCGTTCTGGTGTTCGGTCCTGGTGGTCCCGGCGACTCGGGGGTCGACCGGATCAAGACCGGGATCGACCGGTTCAGCACCGACCTGCAGGACCGCTTCGACATCGTCAGCTTCGACCCACGCGGTATCGCGCGCAGCAACCCGGTGCGCTGCTCGGCCGAGCTGCTCAACAAGCAGCCGTCGCCGATCATCAAGAGCGCGGCCGAGTTCACCTCCACGATCACCTACAACCGGCAGCTCGCCACAGACTGCCGCGAGCACACCGGCCCGCTGTACGACCACATCGACACCTGGCAAACGGTGCGCGACGTCGACGCGGTACGGCGGGCGCTCGGCGAGTCCACGATCTCCTTCCATGGCAGCTCGTACGGGACGGTACTCGGAGCGCAGTACGCCGAGACGTACCCGCGCCGGGTCCGCGCGATGGTGCTGGAGAGCGTGACCGACCACAGCTCGTCCAGCACAGGTGACTTCCTCGACGACCAGGCGGCTGCGGTACAGGACTCGTTCGAGGAGTTCGTGAAGTGGTGCGACGCCACAACGACCTGTGCACTGCACGGGCGCGACGTCCACGCTCTCTGGGCGGACCTGCTGGCCAAGTCGCCTGACCCGTTCACGCTGAGCTTCTCCGTGTTCCGGGCGCTCTACGGACCCCAGTGGTCTGCGCTGGCCGAGATGCTGAAGGCAGGTGTCACTCCCCCGAAGCCGGTGCAGACGGGAGTCGCGCCGTACCCGCTAGCGGTGTTCTGTCAGGACTGGAACCTGCCGGTCCGCAACTACCGCGAGTACGCCGGGAATCTCCAGCGGCTCGCACGGAACAACCAGGACATGCGCTACCCGGGTCAGCTGATGGCTGTGTCCATCTGCCTCGGCTCACCGCCCGCGAACAACCCGCAGCACGTGCTGAAGGTCCGTGGGCTCAAGACGCCCGTACTGCTCGCCAACGCGATCCACGACCCGGCCACCGGCTACGCGTGGGCGCAGAGCGTCGAGCGTCAGCTCGGCCGGTACGGCGTACTGCTGACGTACGAGGGTTGGGGACACGGGAGCTACACGACGAGCCCGTGCATGACGAGCACGATCGACGACTACCTGATCGCGCGGGACGTACCGAAGCGCGGCAGCAGCTGTGCCGCCGTACCGCCCACCGGGTGACAGGTCAGACCGGTACGCCGGTCACTTCGAGCACCCGGTCGAGGTGATCACCCCGAACCAGCCGGTCCGCGATCAGCCGGAGCTCGGCGCAGGCGCGCTCCAGCGCCTGCGTCTGGGTCCCGCAGTTGTCGACGTACCAGAACGGGTCGTCCGGTTGCGGATCGTCGGCGTCGTCGATGTCGGCGTACCAGTGCCGGTTACCGCAGTTCATGACTCGCACTCGTAGGTTCATGCTGATTACTCCCCGTGCCCAGGGATCCTGGGTCCCCCCTGGCCCCAGTTCGAGGCCGACTCGGCCAGGCGCGTGATTCGCGGCCCCCCACTGCCACGCGCCGGGCCGAGTCGACCCTCCCCCCGCCCTGTACATCGTCGGGCGGCGACGAACGTTACTGTTCGTGACTGGTAATTTTGATTACCGCGCGAGCTGCGCCTTGGTCCACTGCTCGAGACCGTCGGTGGTGATCGGGAGGTCCTCGGTGAGGATCTCCAGCCGGTCCTGGTGGACGACGACGTTGTCCTCGATCCGGATGCCGATACCGCGCAGCTCCGGCGGGACGGTCTCGTCGTTCGGGTGGAAGTACAGCCCCGGCTCGACCGCGAGCGCCATACCGGCTTCGATGGTGCCGGCGAAGTACGCCTCCGGCCGGGACGCGTCGCAGTCGTGGACGTCGAGGCCGATGTAGTGGCCGGTCCCGCAGACGATGTACCGGCGGTGCTGCTGCCCGTCCGGGCCGAGCAGCTCGTCCAGCGAGACGTCGAGCACACCCCAGTCCCGCAGCCCTTCGGCCAGCACCCGGAGCGCTTCGTACTGGAAGGCGCGGTACGGCGCTCCCACCTTGACCGCCTCCAGCGAGGCGAGCTGTGCCTTGTGCACCAGGTCGTGCACCTGCCGCTGCGCCGCCGTGTACTCGCCGCTGGCCGGGAAGGTCCGGGTCACGTCGGCGGTGTAGAGCGTGCGGGTCTCGACGCCGGCGTCCAGCAGGATCACGTCGCCCTCGTTCACGGCGCCGTCGTTGCGGACCCAGTGCAGCACCGGCGCGTGGTTGCCGGCCGCAACGATCGACGCGTATCCGACGCCGTTGCCCGCGGTCCGCGCCCGCCGGTCGAAGGTGCCCTGCAGCCAGCGCTCGCCGCCGCCGCGGATCGCCTCGGGCAGCTCGCTCGCCACGTCGCCGAACGCGAGCACGCTCGCTGCGACCGCTTCACGGAGCTGGTCGAGCTCCCAGTCGTCCTTGATCCGGCGCAGCTCGGCGAGCGTCTGCCGCAGCGCGTTGCCGTCGGTGGGCGACGTCCGTACCAAGGCGTCCAGCATCGGCTCGACACCGGGCACCGACAACATGAACGGGACCGCACCACGGACGGCGGCCGGCAGTTCCTCGACCGGGCGGCAGGCGATCTGCAGCGCGTCCGACCAGTCCTTCAGCCCGGGCACCGGGCCGATCCACAGCTCGCCGTCGCGGGCGTTCGAGAAGAAGTCCGCCTCGTCCGGCCCGGCCGTCTCGCGGAGGTAGAGCGTCGCGTCGCCGTCCGCCGAGATGACCAGGACGGAGCCCTCGGCCTGGCAACCGGTGAGCCAGACGAAGTCGCTGTCGGCGCGGAACTGGTAGTCGGTGTCGTTCGACCGGACCGGTGCGCGACCGGCCGCGAGCGCGATCCGGCGACCCGGCAGCGCGGCGGCGAGCTTGCGCCGATGTTCCGCGGCCGCCTCCGCGAGCCCCTCCGGCACCGACACCGAGCGGTCGACCGGCCCCCAGCCACGCGAGATGAACTCCCGGAATCCCTTGGCGTCGATGGGGCGGTAGGACTTCGGCGTCTGGTCGGTCCGGTCGTCATCGGTCATGAGCTGAGCTCCCCTTTGCAGCTGACGTTGTCAACTCATCAACTCAGGTTGTCCCGGGGGCGCGCAAGCCCTTATCCCGGAACGCGGCGAGGATGCCCTGTTCGGAGTCGATGAGGTACTGGTGCAGGTCGGCCGCGGCCTGCTCGTACTTGCGGGCCTCGAGCAGTTCGAACAGCCCGCGGTTGCGCGCGATGTACGGCTCGTGCAGCTCGCGCGGGGTCGCGATCACGTGGAAAAGGAGCCGCAGCTCCGCGAGCAGCCGGCCGGTCATCGCGTCCATCCGCGCGCTGTCGGCGAGCCCGATCAGGTGCTGGTGGAAGCGCATGTTCGCCGTACCGACAGCTGGCCAACGGTCCGCGGCGGCGGCCGCCTCGGCGGCTTCGACATCGTCGTGCAAGGGCTCGAGCCGGCCGGCCGGGAGCTCCGGCTCACGGTCGGCCAGGCCGCGTACGACGTCCACCTCGAGGACGCGACGCAGCCGGTACAGGTCGATCACGTCGTGTTCGTCCAGCTCCGGCACGAAGACGCCACGGTGCAGCTTGTAGACGAGCAGGCCCTCGTGGGTCAGCAGCCGGAAGGCCTCGCGCAGCGTGTTCCGGCTGACCTCCAGGACCTCGGTCAGCTCGACCTCGGAGAGCTGGGCGCCGGGCGGCAAGGCGCCTTCGGTAATACTGCGACGCAGGATGTCCGCGGCGCGCTCGGCCGAACTGCTCCGGTCCAGTCGCGCGACGTCGGCGGCAACGGTCCGCAACCACGCCTGCCGTCCGGTGTCCGCTGCAGTATTAGGTGCACTGTCCTCGGCCCCACCCGTACTCATGTGCGCATCATCTCAGGTGGGCAGGAAAAGTGGAACAAGCCTCTTGCAGGATTGTTCAACAATCCCTACGCTCGGGCCAGGAGGTGGCAGATGGACCTCAACGCGGACATGGGTGAAGGATTCGGCTCCTGGTCGATGGGTGACGACTCGGCGCTGCTCGACGTCGTGACCAGTGCGAACGTGGCCTGCGGCTTCCACGCCGGCGACCCGTCGATCATGCGCCGGGTGACGGCCGAGGCGGTCGAACGCGGCGTCGCGATCGGTGCGCACGTCGGGTACGCCGACAAGGCCGGATTCGGGCGCCGGTTCGTGGACATCGAGCCGGCCGCGCTGCGCGACGAGGTGGTGTACCAGATCGGCGCGTTGGACGCGTTCGCCCGGATCGCCGGCGATCGGGTCAGGTACGTGAAGCCGCACGGGGCGCTGTACAACACGATCGGCCACCACACGGAGCAAGCCGCCGCGGTCGTCGCGGCTGTCGCGGAGTACGACAAGACCCTTCCGGTGCTGGGGCTCCCTGGCTCGGAGTGGCTCCGGCTCGCGGCCGAGGCCGGTCTGACCGCAGTACATGAGGCCTTCGCGGACCGCGCGTACACGTCGGCCGGCACTTTGGTGTCGCGACGCTCGGCCGGTGCGGTTCTGCACGATGCGGACGAGATCGCCTTGCGGTGTACGGCGATGGCGACCGGGCAGCCGATCCGTGACATCGAGGGCGGCTCGCTGGTGGTCGACGCGGCGTCGATCTGTGTGCACGGCGACACTCCGGGAGCGGTGGAGATCGCCCGCCGGGTGCGTGGCGCGGTGGAGGGAGCGGGCGTGACGTTGCGCCCGTTCACCGGCTGATGCGTCTCCTCCCGTCGGGTGATCGGGCGCTGCTGGTCGAGCTCGACGATCTCGACGAGGTGCTCGGGTACTACACAGCACTGACCGCGGATCCGCCGGCGGATGTCGTCGACGTCGTACCGGCCGCGCGGACGGTGCTGGTCACGACGTCGGGCAATCTCGACGTACTGTCTCGCGCACTGCGCGCGGTGACTCCTCTTGCCGGGGCGCAGGCGTCGGGCGACCTGATCGAGATCCCGGTTGTCTATGACGGCGAGGATCTGTCGGATGTGGCCGAGCTGCTCGGGTGCTCGGCGGCCGAGGTCGTCGAGCGTCATACCGCGGACGAGTGGACGGTGGCGTTCTGCGGGTTCGCGCCCGGGTTCGGGTACCTGACGTCCGCAGGCTCGTGGGACATCCCGCGGCGGGAGTCGCCGCGAACGAAGGTGCCGACGGGGGCCGTCGCGCTTGCGGGAGAATTCAGCGGTGTGTATCCCCGTGAGTCGCCGGGCGGGTGGCAGCTGATCGGCCGTACGTCGGTGCGGATCTTCGACTCCCACCGTGACCCGGCCGCACTGTTCTATCCCGGGCGCCGGGTCCGGTTCGTCGACGCGGGTCGTGGATGAGCAGCCTGACCGTTCTCGAACCGGGGCCCTTGGCAACGATCCAGGACCGGGGCCGGGCCGGCCGGGCGGCGCTCGGCGTCCCTTTGTCGGGCGCGTGCGATCGAGCGTCCTACTCGCTGGCGAATCGACTCGTCGGCAATCCCCTCGGTGCGGCCGCGATCGAGGTGACGTACGGCGGCCTGGTGGTGCACGCCGACACCGATCTCGTCGTCGCGATCACCGGCGCTCCGTGCACCGGCGTACCGCTCAACGCGCCGACCACGCTGCGCGCGGGTCAGGTACTGCGTCTTGGCGCGCCGACGAGCGGGCTCCGGACGTACGTCGCCGTCCGCGGCGGGATCGACGTACCCGCGGTCCTCGGCTCCCGCTCCACCGACTTGCTGTCCGGCCTCGGACCCGCGCCGCTTGTCGCGAATCAGACGCTGCCCGTCGGGTCGTCCGTCGAGCCGATGCCCGGCGTGGACCTGGCCCCCGTCGCGCATCCGGCCGACGGGACGGTCGTACTGCGGGTCACGCCGGGACCGCGACGCGACTGGTTCACCGACGCGGGATGGGCATCGCTCGTGTCGCAGGTTTACGAGGTGAGCAGCAACAGCAACCGCGTCGGCGTACGGCTCGACGGCGAACCCCTCGACCGCGCCCGCACCGGCGAACTCGCCAGCGAAGGCATGGCCCGCGGCGCCATCCAGATCCCACCGTCCGGCACCCCAGTCATCTTCCTCGCAGACCACCCAGTCACCGGCGGCTACCCAGTCATCGCCTACGTCACCACCCCGGACCTGGACCCCTCCGCCCAACTCCGCCCCGGCCAGCCGGTCCGTCTTCGGAGCGAGTGAGCTATCGCCCTGAATCTCAGGCACAACTAGCCTGATGAAAGTGGGGAGTTCATTCGCAGTTTCTGCGGTAGTCATTGCTGAGAATTTCTGGACCGAGAACAAGGATCTACTCGCGCTTGCGGTGTCCTTGCTTGCATTGGTGGTCGCGATCGTCACCACCCGGCAGAACGTCGAGACGACCAAGAAGATCGCCAAAGTCGCGGCTTCGCATGCCGAGTCGATGGCCCGGCTCGCTACGTACCAGCGCATTCATGAGTTGCTGGTCGAACCAGCGGCGGCGTCCGGTCGCCGAAGATTGTTCCAAGCCGCGAAGAGCGGGACATTCCCGGGCATCGGGGACGAGGGATGGGACGACATCAACTATTCCCTGGCCCTGTACGACACGCTCGCCGGCTACGTCTTCCGAGGACAGGTCGATCGGGACGTCGCCCTGGATGCGTGGCACCATCCGTTGGCGAACATCGCCGGCCCGGTCCGGGCATTCAGTGCCTATCGCATCGAGCGCGGAATCAACCAACCATGGCCGCACCTCATGCAACTGATCGAGGCCGGAGAAACCTATGCCTGCCAGTGCCCGAACGTAGAACGGACCGGCCAGAGTTGAAGCCTTGGCACGCAGCGACCGAGGCTCTACTTTGAAATGGTAAGAGGGGGAGTGCTCGGCACGGCTCACGTCGGCATGAGATCAAGCGATTGACTTCGCTGCGGACACCTCGCGGCAGGTTGCTGACGTACGACCGGTATGCACAGCACAGCAAGGAAGGGCCCGGCCAAGATCACATGCGTCTCGATGAATTCCCATTCCAACAGGTCTCCCGATGGCTCTCCGAGGGAAAAGTCGTGCCGTTCCTCGGATCGGCCGCCTCCCGAGTGGGAGTGATGGGTCCAACGCAGTTGCCGGACGGGAACGGCCTGGCCCGTGAACTCCTCGTCGAGATGGGCGTCGCCTACCCTGGCGATCCATCGGACAACCTTGCGCTGATCGCCCAGTACTACGAGCGGCCGTTTCTGGATCGCGTGGCGCTGTACGAGTACATGCATCAGCGCTTCTTCCGGGGACAAGTCGAAGCTCCGCTGGCGCGGGTGGCGCAAGTTCTGGCGTCGATTCCGAACAACGACACGTCGCGGTTCCTGGTGACGACGAACTACGACGTGATCATCGAGCGCGCGTTTCGCGAAGCGGGCCGGCCGATCTGTGTGATCACCCAGAACATGCGCGACCCCGATCACGGCGGAGCGCAGGTCCAGGTCATCCCTCCGGACGGGATTCCGACCGTCGAGGAAGCGCGGGACCTCGTGCTGGAGGTGTATCCACGCGGGACAACCTTCCTGTTCAAGATGCACGGGTCCGCGCACAACGAGAAGATCGACAAGCGGGACGACCTGATCATCACCGAGAACGACTACGTCGACTTCCTGGTCAACGCGGGCGGCCGGATGTCTCCGAACTTCCCGCCGGCATCCCTGGCCGCCGCGTTCAAGACCCGGCGGTTCCTGTTCCTGGGATACTCCCTCCGGGACTGGAACTTCCGCGCGTTCCTGCGGCTCCTGGAACTGCGAAACGCTCTGTCCGGCCGGGACCAACTGCGGCATCTGGCGGTTCAGATGAGTCCCGGCCAGCTCGAGATCGAACTGTGGAACCAGCGCAACGTCAACGTCTACGACGGCGATCTGCTGCAGTTCTGCGACCGGCTGGCAGCGGCCGGCAACGTGGAGCCAGTGCAATGAAGAAGCCTTTCGTCGGACTCCGTCCCTTTCGTAAAGGCGAGAACGGGCTGTTCTTCGGCCGTGATCGGGACATCGCCATTCTGCAGAACCTCATTCGCGCCGTCCCGGTGCTTGTCGTCTATGCGCCCAGCGGCACCGGCAAGTCGTCACTCCTCAATGCCGGCGTACTGCCGGCCATCGAGCAGGACCCGTTCCTGCTGCCGGTCGTCGTCGATGATCCGCGTGCCGATGTCACGGCGTCCGTGAGCGCATTGCTCGTCTCGACCGGCTGGCACGACGCGAAGACGGGCGACGGCGGACTGGCCGCGACGCTCCAGCGACACTTCACCGAAACCGATCGGCGCCTCATCCTGGTGCTGGATCAGTTCGAGGAGCGCCTCAAGGACGAGGACTCCCTCGACGAGCTCTACATCGAGATTGCCCGTCTTGCCAACACCCGCAGTGAAGCAGCGACCGTCGTGATCAGCGTCCGCGAGGACTACCTGGCAGGTCTCGAGCGGTTGATGCGTCGAGTGTCAGGGCTCCTCGACGCCAGTTTTCGCGTACCTGCCCTGTCCAAGGACGCGCTGAGCGATGCCGTGTACGGGCCACTCAAGGCCGTTGCCACGGAGGTGGGGATAGAAGCCGGTCTCGTCGGCCAGGTGCTGACCGACCTGGAACGTGAGGCACGGCTCGGGGACTCGGCCGACGGGCGCATCGAAGCCGGCTATTTCCAGATCGTCTGGTCGCACCTCTGGGACAAGGACGCCGACCTCCCCGACCATCGATTGACAAGTTCGACCTATCAGCGGGAGGGCGGCGCCGCCGGAATCCTGGAGAGCTTTGTCTCGTCGACGCTCTCCCGGCTCCTGCCGTTCGAACTGGAGGTGCTCAGCGCCGTCATCCGCTACCTGGTCCTGCCGACCGGGGCGAAGGTCTCGATGACGATCGACGATCTGTTGGGGCTGCTCCGAAGAGATGACTTCACCAAGCAGGCAGTGGACATTCTGCCGCTGGACGACCGGTGGACCATTCGGAAGATTCTGGATTCGTTGTTCTCCCGGCTGACCCGGACCGAGACACCGCTCTTCCGCCGGGTTCTTCGCGGTCAGCGAGAAGAGTACGAGCTGGTCCATGATCTGCTCGGTCCGATCTTGCTGCAATGGCGAACCGTCCGTGAATCGGAGGAGGACGCCACCGCGCGAAAGGTCGTCCAGAGGGTCGTGTCCGAGTACACCGGCCTGGCGAAAGACGCGTACGCGAGCGTCTCGAACCGTGGGCTCCTCACCGACCCGAAGGCTAACCGAGAAGGCCACGGCGTGAAGGAAGCCTTGACGGCGTACATCCGTGACCTGGCCGCCGTCGAGACAGCGGCCGACGCAGAGCTTGCCGCCGGTCAAATGCGCGCCGGATTCGGCCAACTCGCCTGGATTCGCAGGCATTTGTGGGTTGGCCCCGAAGTGCCGGCGGAGATGGGCCGTGTCATCCAGCCGGCGATCGGGAGGGCGTACGTGCAACTGAAATCCGTTGCGCTCGGCCATCCGTCTCGTGATGTCCAGCGCGCGACTCAGCGGCAAGCCTACGAGTTCCAGGCATTCAATACCTACTTCGAAGACCTCGGGCCATGGATCACCGAGTCGCAATCCAATCGCGCTCGCTCCGCCTGGATGTACTCTCTCGCGTACGCCACTGGCTTGGCATTCGCAGTCGGCGGAATGTTCATTGCGTACCGGTTACTCAGACTGGTGTGGCACGTTCCGGACATCGAATACCTGAAACTCACGCTGGGCACCGCATCGTGCGGCATGGCGCTCATGTACCTCATCAACTTCTATCCCAACAAGGTAGCGGTCTGGGAAACAGTTCGAGATGCGCTGTGGCCGACCAGCGCGCTACCGGATAGCGTCCCTAGCTACGGTGGAGAGAGATCCTCCCGGCTCAGATACCTGCAATATTCGGCCCTGCTGACCTGGTGGCCAATCCTATTTGCCGCATATCAGGCCATCTGTTTCTCGATTGCAGTGGTGTTCGACCGGTTCGGTTGGTCCGCGACGGCCGGCTTCAATCTGGCGGCCGTCCTGGCGGCGTTCGGGGTGGCAGTCGCCTACGTCTGGGCGAGCGACGGGTGAGCGCGTGGTCAGTTCCTCGTTCGCCTGCGCATCTCGGCGGCGAAGGTGTCTTGGGCGTGGCGCATCTTGGCGGCCTCTTCGGGGTTTGCGAACAGGGCCGGGATGGTGCTCGGGTCGACGTCCTCGACGTGGGTCTGCAGCCACCAGATGTTGCCCAACGGGTCCCTCACCCGGGCGCCGCGGTCGCCGGTGATTCCGGAGTACATCAGGTCGGTCACGACGGTCGCGCCGGCGTCGATCGCCCGCTGGAACGTCCGCTCGACGTCGTCGACGTACACGCTCAGGAAGCTCGGGGTGTCCGGCCAGTCCGGCGCCGCGTCGAACGTCATCAGGACCGATGCGCCGACGGTGATCTCGGCGTGGCCGACCGTGCCGTCCTGGTTCGGGAACCGTCCGCTCGTCTGCACCTCGAAGGTCTGCTCCACGAAGTCCAGGAACTTGTCGGCGCCCTTCACCGCGACGTACGGCGTGATGGTCGACTTACCGCCAGGGATCTGCTGTGTGGTCATGCGTCCAGTCTGGCCCGCGTATAGGACAGGTTCTGTCCTGTACATCGCTTCCTAGAGCAGGGTTTTCCAGTAGTGCCAGAACTGCTCACCGATCAACGTGAGCAGTACGACTGTCCAGATAGTCAGTACGACGGTGTGGTACCTCGTGACTAGGTGACAGCGGTTGAGGTTGTGCAGTGTCACGTACCAGAAGATCGGGATGGTGACCGCCCACACCGCCATGCAGTAGGGGCACAGCGCCTGGATCCGGTACAGGCTTTGGAAGATCAGCCAGTGCACGAATACGACACCGAACGTCACACCCGCCTGCAGGCCGAGCCAGAACCATCGGCGGAAGCTCGCGCCCGCCAGCAGCGCAGCGCCGATCGTGGTGACGACCGCGAATCCCGCAATGCCGAGCAGCGAATTCGGGAAGCCGAACACCTCGGCCTGGGGTTTGGTCATCACCGATCCGCACGACAGGATCGGATTGATGCTGCACGACGGGACGTAGGCCGGATCGCGGAGCAGCGCGATCTTCTCGACCGTCAGTACGACGGCGGCGGTCAGGCCGAAGGCCCCGCCGACCAGCAGCAACCAGGGCAGCAGCTTCGGGAACGGCGTACTGCCCGCCGGGTCGAGGCGGCTACTCGAGGGCGGCATCGATGCTCGCGATGAGGTCCTGGGCCGACTCGGGCTGGAGCTTCTCGCCGTTGAGGAAGAACGTCGGGGTGCCGGTCACGCCGAGGGCTTCGCCGTCGGCGACGTCGCGCTTGATCCGCTCGAGCGTGGCCGGGTCGTTGTAGGCCTTGTCCCAGGCAGCCAGGTCGAGTCCGAGGTCCTTGGCGAAGCCGCGAAACCGGTCGTCGGCAGCCACCTGCTGCTCGCCCCACTCGGCTTGGGTCTCGTACATCTTCCGGTACATCTGCTCGAACTTGCCCTGCCCGGAAGCCGCCTCGACGGCGCGGGCGGCGCGTTCGGCGTTGAAGTGGCCGGGCAGCGGGAAGTAGCGCACCACGAAGGTCACCTTGCCGGCGTAGTCCTTACGCAGTTGCTCGACAGCCGGGAATGCTGCCCGGCACGACTCGCACTCGAAGTCGAGGAACTCCACGAACGTGGCTTTACCGTCGGCGGCGACGTCGAGCTTGTGGCTGTCGGACCGAACGAGACGTTCATGGCGATCCGTGCCGGTGGTGTTGGACGAGGTGGTGCTGGTGCTGCTGCCCGAGCCGTTGGCGGCGTTGACTGCCAGCAAGATGCCGGCCACCAGGACGAAGGCGGCGGCGATGCCGATCGATATGCGGGCGTTGGTACTCATGTCTGATCCTCGATTCAGGTAATGCGGACAGGTCTGTTCACACCGCCGACGTACGGCGATGGCGACAGGCAATGCCTGTCGCCGATGGGTGAACGGCCTAGGTCCGCGAGACCTGCAGTTGACTCAGCGACGGAGGCGCCGGCCACGGGCGATCAGACAGTCCCCACACGCTGCGTGCGGGGTCGCGCCGCGGACGCACCGCGACGGTTCGGCGCACTCGGCTCACCAGCGCGAGTAGTACGAGCGACACCGTCAGCGCCAGCAGACAGGCCACGGCAAGGTGCGCGTGGGGGTCAACCGAGGGATGGGTCGAGGGCACGTCGGTCGGGTCGAGGTGGAACGGCCCGACCAGGTCCACGGTGGTGCTTGCCGCGACCGAGGATGCGGCAGGCTGGTCGGTCGGTTCCGAGGAGCTGTGGAACGCGCACACAGCCACCAGCGCCGCGACCAGCATCAGGCCACGCGCCACAAGTCGCCGCAACGATCCGGAACCGTTCATGTCGGGCCCAGCGTAGCCAGGCCGCGGTACACCGACGCCACTTCCCAACTGTCCTAGATGTCGATAACATCGCCAGATGGCGATGACGACACCAGTTGACGTTCAGTTGCAAGCAGGACCGGACGTGGTCGACGAGGCGGCTGCGTTGTCGGTGGCGGCTTGCCTGTTCAACGGCTTCAGCGATGCGTCGCGGCTGGCGATTGTGCGGCACTTGGCGCTCGGCGAGCACCGGGTGGTCGACCTGACCGAGCATCTCGGTCTGGCGCAGTCGACGGTCTCCAAGCATCTGGCCTGCCTGCGCGACTGCGGCTTGGTCGAGTCGCGTCCGGTCGGCCGGGCGTCACTGTTCAGCCTGACCCATCCCGACGCCACGCTCGACCTGCTCTCGGCAGCCGAGCGTCTGCTCGGCCTGACCGGTGACGCGGTCGCGCTCTGCCCGAACTACGGCCGGGCCGCGACGAGATGAGCGACCACGACCAGGTCACTCCGCCCTCGCCAGGCTCCCGGCTCGAGCTGTCGCTGGAGCCTGTGCAGATCGCCCCGGCAACGAGCAGCACGTGGACCGCCGACCCGGAGCTTCGTCGCAAGCTGAGCCGTCGCGCGCAGCTGCTCGCCGGCGCCTCGGTCACCTACAACGTCATCGAAGCCGTCATCGCCATCAGCGCCGGGCTCGTCGCCGGGTCCGTCGCGCTGGTCGGCTTCGGCCTGGACTCGGTCGTCGAGGTCTCCAGCGGCCTGATCATCTTGTGGCAGTTCCGCCACCGCCTGCCCGAGACCCGGGAAAAGCAGGCCCTACGGTTGCTCGCCTTCTCCTTCTTCGCGCTCGCCGCCTACGTCAGCTTCGAGTCGATCCGGTCCCTGATCACAGGTGCTGACCCCGAAACCTCACCGGTGGGGATCGGGCTGGCGATCGCGTCGCTGATCGTCATGCCGTTCCTGTCCTGGGCGCAGCGCCGTACCGGCAAGGCCCTCGGATCCAACGCCGTCGTCGCCGACTCCACACAGACGCTGCTCTGCACCTACCTGTCCGCCGTGCTGCTGGTCGGGCTGGTGCTCAACGCGACACTCGGCTGGGGCTGGGCAGATCCGATCGCCGGACTCGTCATCGCCGGCGTCGCAGTCCGCGAGGGCCTCGAAGCATGGCGCGGCGAAGGCTGCTGCTCACCCATCGCAGGCGCCGCCAACGCCAGCTGCGGCTGCAGCGACGACGCCTGCACCGACGGCTGCTGCGACTGAGCCGCGACCGACCCGATCCGGTGTTACCCCGCGGGGCGTTCCTTGTCCGGGGGCCTGAGGACGGGCCAGGATGGGCGGTATGACGGAGAGTTCTGGAACGCCAGGCATCGACAGCACAGTTCCCCCGAGCGGCGCCGGATGCGTTGAGTGTCTGCAGGTCGACGGCTGGTGGTTCCACCTCCGTCGGTGCGCGCAGTGCGGTCACATCGGCTGCTGCGACTCCTCCCCTGCCCAGCACGCATCCGGTCACGCCGGCGAGACCGGTCACCAGATCGTCCGCAGCTTCGAGCCCGGCGAGGACTGGTTCTGGCACTACGGCGAGTCCCAGTACTACGACGGCCCCACCCTCGCCCCGCCGGCCTCCCGCCCCGAAACCCAACCGGTCCCCGGCGGCAACGTCCCCACCAACTGGCAATCCCAACTCCACCGCTGAGGGACGCCGGGTGCCGTTGGGCTGAGGCCCGGGCGGCTGTACTGCGGATTTCTGCAGGTCGACAGTACGTATACGTCCACTGGCCGACGATCCGGCCCGCCTCCCGGTACACGATGACGGGGTACTAGACGTATACGTACTGTCGAGATGCCGGACAAAGGTTAGAGGACGAAGCCGGTGGGGAAGGGGTCTTCGGGGTCGAGGAGGTAGTTGGCGGTGCCGGTGATCCAGGCTCGGCCGGTGACTGTGGGGACTACGGCGGGGTGGGGGCCGACTGTGGTTTCTTCGATCAGGCGACCGGTGAAGCGGGTGCCGATAAAGGACTCGTTGACGAAGTCGGTGTCGAGGGCGAGCTCGCCGCGGGCATGGAGTTGTGCCATCCGGGCCGACGTACCGGTGCCGCACGGTGAACGGTCGAACCAGCCGGGGTGGATCGCCATCGCGTTCCGGGAGTCGGCGCCGTCGAGACCGGGCGCGGTGAACTGCACGTGCTTGCAGCCGTTGATGCCGGGATCGAGCGGATGCACCGGACGGTCGGTGGCGTTGATCGCCTCCATGATGTCCAGCCCGGCCTTCAGGATGCGATCCTTCTCGGCCCGATCGAACGGGATCCCGAGCTGCTCCAGCGGCAGGATCGCGTAGAAGTTCCCGCCGTACGCCATGTCATAGGTGACGCGCCCCAGCCCGGGCACCTCGACAGAGGCATCCAGAGCATGCGAGTACGACGGAACGTTGCGCAACGTCACGTGCTCGGCGCGACCGTTGCTCACAGCAACGTCCACGACGACGAGACCGGCCGGCGTGTCCAGCCGGACCTCCGTCACCGGCTCCGTCACCTCGACCATGCCGGACTCGACCAGCACCGTGGCGACGCCGATCGTCCCGTGCCCGCACATCGGCAGCAGTCCGGAGACCTCGATGTACAGCACGCCCCAGTCCGCGTCGGCCCGCGTCGGCGGTTGCAGGATCGCGCCGCTCATCGCCGCATGACCGCGCGGCTCGTTCATCAGGAACAACCGCAGGTCGTCCAGGTGCTTGATGAAGTACTCGCGCCGCTCGGCCATCGTCGCACCGGGGACCACACCGACCCCGCCGGTGACGACGCGGGTCGGCATGCCCTCGGTGTGCGAGTCGATCGCGGTGATCGTCCGGACGGACCTCATACCAGTGACTCCACTGCCTTCTTCATGTCCTGCTCCAGCTGCGCGACGTGCTCGGGAACCAGCGGCCCGCGCGGCGGCCGGCACGGTCCACCGAACCGTCCGACGTAGTCCATGCCGTACTTGATCGCCTGGACGAACTCGGTCCGCGAGTCCCACCGGAACGCGGCGACCAGCGGCTCGTACAACGCGCGGGCCTCCTCCAGCTTGCCCTGCGTGGCGAGCTCGAACAACTGCACCGATTCCTTCGGGAACACGTTCGGGAAGCCGGCGAACCAGCCGGTCGCACCCATCAGCAGCGCTTCGAGGGTCAGGTCGTCGGCGCCCGCGATCACGGCCAGGTCCGGCGCCAGCTCGCGGATCTCCAGGATCCGCCGTACGTCACCGGAGAACTCCTTCACCGCAACGATGTTCTCGATCTGCGCGATCTCCGCGAGCAGGTCCGGGGTCAGGTCGACCTTGGTGTCGAGCGGGTTGTTGTAGACCATCACCGGCAATCCGGCCTTCGCGACCTCGGTGAAGTGCGCGATCACCTCGCCGCGGTTCGCGCGGTACATCGTCGGCGGCAGGCAGAGCACACCGTCGGCGCCGTCCTCGGCAGCCTTCTCCGCCCAGGCGCGGGCCTGGTGCGAACCGACGCCGTGGACGCCGATCACCACGACACCGTCGTCGCCGACAGCCTCGATCGCGGTCTTCGCCACGGCGCGGCGCTCGTCGTCGGACAGCGACGAGTACTCACCGAGCGACCCGTTCGGCCCGACACCACGGCAGCCGTTGTCGACCAGCCAGCGGCAGTGCTCCGCGTACTTGTCCAGGTCCGGGCGCAGTCCCGCCGGCGCCGCCGCGTCCTCGGCGTACGGCAGCGCGGTCGCGACGATCACGCCGTCCAGCTTCTCGCTCATCGTTCCTCCATGGTGTCCAGCACGGTTTCTGGTGATTCCGCGACCTCGGCGTCCGCGAGATCCCGCAGCCTCACTGGTACGGCGATCGGTCGTTTCATGCTTGGTTCCGGTACGTCGCCCGGCGCGGCCAGCAGGGCTGCGACGGTGCGCGAACACACCCGCCCCTGGCACATCCCGAGCCCTGCGCGACTGGTCAGCTTCATTGCCCGGCCGTCGTCCAGCCCGCGTTCCTGTGCGGCGGCCTCGATCTGTCCGCGGGTCACTTCCTCACAGCGGCAGACGAGCGTGTCCGCGGTACTCCAACTCTTCCACCCGTCCCGCACGGGATAAGCCCGAGCCAACGCTGCCGCAAACCGCCGCCCCCGCTCAACAGCGCCCCGAACACCTGCAACTCCAGCCGCTTCAGATCCGGCGAGGGCGTGGTGGGCTGCGGTGGTGCCGGCGAGGGTGCCTTCTGCGGTGGAGAGGGCGGCGCCGCCGATGCCGGTGAGTTCGCCGGCCGCGAAGACGCCGGCGGTGCTCGTCTGCTGGTCGGCGTCGACGGCCACCGCCGGGCCGCCGTCGGGGCCGGTGGTGATCGTGCAGCCGGCGGAGACGGCGAGCTCCAGGTTCGCAGTGAAGCCGAAGCCGACGCAGACGGCGTCGACGTCCACTCGCCGTTCGCTGCCGCGGATCGGACGCCAATCGCTGTCCAGGCGGGCGATCGTGGCTGCCTCGACGCGGTCGGTGCCGTGCGCGGCGATGACGGTCCACCCGTGGCGGAGCGGAATGCGATGGCGGGCGAGCAACGCGCCGTACCCGACGGCTTCTCGGAGTTTGCTCGGGGCAACTAGTGGATCGCTGGACCAGCCCTTGCGGACGGTCGTCAGCGTGTTGGCCTCGAGGAGCGCGACGACGCGCGCACCGACGCCGACCAACGACTCAGCGACCGGCAGCAGGAACGGACCGGTGCCCGCGACAAGGACGCGGTGGCCGACGGCGATCCGTTGCCCTTTCGCGAGGGCCTGCGCGGCACCGGCTGTGTAGACGCCTGGAAGATCCCAACCAGGGAAGGGAAGCACGCGATCGTAGGCGCCAGCAGCTAGTACGACGGATTGTGCGTCGATGGGGAACGGTTGCCGGGCGCTGGCGTCTGCCGGCCCGGTCTGAGCCCAGAGCCGGAGACCTTCGATTGCCCACACCGAGGTGTCGGGCAGGTACGTGATCCGCGGATGGCTGACGAGCCGGTCCCGCTGCTCGGCGAACACCTTCCACTCGTGCTGTAGGCGATCCGGCCGCCGAGCAGCAAACTCCACCGGCAACTGCCGGTTGTACTGCCCTCCAACCCCCCGCCCGTTATCCACAACAAGAACCTCAGCCCCTGCATCCCCCGCCGCCAGCGCAGCGGCAACCCCCGCCGGCCCCGCCCCCACTACAACAACCTGAAAGACCCTCCGCCCCCGCCCCACCACGGCTCCCGCGTCCTCCGCGGCTGCGAACGAGGAGGTTGTGGGTAGGACTGCGCCGGATTGGGTTGTGATTGCGTCACCGGGGGTGATGCTGCGTTGGCAGGCGCGGACGTCGGGGAGTCCGTTGACCGTGACGAGGCAGTCCTGGCACGCGCCGATTCCGCAGAAGATGCCTCGGGGGCGGTCGTGTACGCGGGTGGTCCGCCAGGTGTCGCGACCGTTGGCCATCAGTACGGCGGCCACCGTCTGACCCGCCTGAGCCGCGACCGGCTGCCCGTCGACGGTCACGTCCACTGCCGTCGGCGTACCAACCTCGGCCGGATCACCCGACTGCGGGCGAAGGTAGGCGCTCATGCGGCGATCACCGCCGGGCGGTCGACGCGGAACGGGGCTGGATCGAGGTGCGGTGTGAGGCCCAAGAACTGTTCGGTGATGAGACGGCCGGTCGAAGGCGCCAGACCGATGCCCGCACCCTCATGTCCTGTCGCGTGCCACAACCCGTGCACGCGCGGATCCGCGCCGATGACCGGCAGATGATCCGGTGCATAAGGGCGAAACCCGCCGTACGTCCGCATCACCGGGACGTCGCCGAGGAACGGGAACAGTCCGACCGCCTTCCGCGCGAGCTCCCGCAGCACCCGGACGCGAACCGCGTCGTCGAACCCGATCCGCTCCCGGCTCGATCCGATCAGCACGGTCCCGGCCCGCGTCGACTCGACCACTGTGGACGTCTGCAGATCGGCGTCCCCGCTGCCCACCGCGCCGACGTAGTCCGCGTCGTACACCTTGTGGCGCACGCACTCCGGCAGCGGTGCCGTCACGAGGATCATCCCGCGCCGGGGCAGCACCACGATCGGCGCACCGGCCGCCGCACTGAACGCGCCCGCCCACGGGCCGCACGCGTTGAGCACCGCACCACAAGCAATGTCGCCGTCCGACGTGTCCACTCCGACTACGCGACCCCGCGACTGCCGGATCCCGAGCGCGGTGACCCCCGATCTCACTTCGCCACCGCGCTCGCGGACCGCAGCCAGCAACGCCGTTGCCGCCAGCACCGGCTGCACCTGCGCGTCGTCCGGGTAATGCACCCCGACCGTCACCCGAGGCGTGACCAACGGCTCGAGCTCGAAGACCTCCGCGGGCGTGATCACTCGCGTGGTGACCCCGGCCGCGCGCTGCTTCGCCGCGAACGCCGTCAACGGCTCCGGATCCCCGGTCGCCACCACGACACCGCCCTTCGCCGCCCACTCCACGTCCGCGACCCAGTCGGGCAGCCGGCCGCGGACGATCTCCCACTCGGCCCGGGACGCGACGGCGAGCTCCAACTCCGGTCCCGGCTCCTTGTCCGACACCAGCACGTTGCCCTCGCCGGATGCCGTCGTACCCGCGGCCGGACCGTCGCGGTCGATCACCAGCACCCGCACGCCGGCCGCCGACAGCGCCTCCGCGCAGGCAGCGCCGACCATGCCCGCGCCGACCACCACCACGTCGGGTGTCGCGGACCGGTGCATGGCAAGCCTCCTCGGCAGGGCGTTCGCTAAAATGAACGATACCGAGCGTACGCGTGCTCCCGGCGGCCGGTCAATGCACTCAACCGGACCTCAGCCGGACCTTTTCCGGAACCAGCCCGGAACTATCCCGGCAGGTGCGGCCCGCCGGCCGCCGTCGGGTACACGTCTGGCGGGTACTCGAGCAGCAGCACCGACCGCACCGGCCCGTCCACAGCCTCGTACGAGTGCGGCCCGGCGGCACGGAACGCCAGGTAGTCGCCGGGTCCGAGTTCCTCGATCTGCCCGTGAGCGTTGATCCGCAGGCATCCGGACAGGACGATGTGGTGCTCGGTCCCCGGATGGCCGTCGGACTGCTGGACCGCGTCCGGCCGGATCTCCTGGTTGTAGATCTCGAACAGCCCGCCCGGGTGCTCCAGCCGCCGCAGCATCCGCAGGTCGATCGCGTCACCGGACAGTACGTCGACGTCTGCGGACCGCACGAGCACCACGTCGGAGGCCGGCGAATCAGCCAGCAGCGCCGACACCGGTACGCCGAGAGCGTTCGACAAACTGAACACTGTCTCGATCGTCGGGTTGCCCGCGCCGGACTCGAGCTGTGACAGCGTGCCCTTCGCGATCCCGGACCGCCGGGCGAGCTCGGACAACGAGATGCCCTGTTCGTCCCGCCGCGCCCGCAGGTTCGTCCCGAGAAGTTTTCCCGCACCCATCGCCGTCACAGCCCGGAGCATGCCACATGGAAGCGGTAACTTCGGATCCGTTGCGCGCATCAGCCTCATCGAGAGGAATGGTGACGATGATCTACCCGAAGCTCCTGCGAGGCCTCCCGGCGCTCGCGCTGCCCTTGTCCCTCCTGGTGGCTCCGAGCCCTGCGACGGCCGCGCCGACAGCGACCGCCTGCACGATGGACCTCGGTTCCGTGACCAGCCAAGGCGTCGTGCAGTACCGCACTGTGACGGCCACTCAACCCCTGTCCGTCTCTGCGATCCAGCGGCAGGTCAAGGTCTTCAGCCCAGGCGAGGCCCGCCTGAGCACGATCTGGAACTGGAACCTGCTGTCGCCGGAGTCCGGCATCGTGGTCAAGAACACAGGCGTCATCGGACAGGCGTCGTACAACTCCGACACCGCCGAGCCGGCGGACCCGACGTTCACCCAGATCAGTGCCGGGTGGGGCGGGTACTCGGCCATCGGGCTCTCCGTCGACGACGACCGTCGCACGGCGCGGAACCAGTTCTACGGGCTCAGCAACGGGACCGTACGCCGCTGGGTCATCAACTCGTTCGGCTGGACCCCGACCGGGCAGACCGGTGGCTTCAGCGCTGTGAAGACGTGGGCGTTGCTCGGCCAGTCCACGACGTACGACACGTTCCTGGCGACGACCCGCGGGGGCGCGCTGTACACGATCCGGCTGCCGCTGACCAGGACGATGACGCCGGTGGTCAAGCAGGTCCGTTCGAAGACCTGGCAGGCGTTCGACTACCTGATCGCCCAGCGCTGCGGCCAGGTGAGCACGCTCCTGACGGCGATCGACAAGGACACCGGCGCCGCGTACCTGTACGCCATGAGCCACGCGAACGGCCCGTCGACGGTCATCAAGCTGCTCGGCAAACTCCCCGGCACCTACACCGATCCGATCTACTTCCTCCGCACCCACGGCGCCTATCTGCGCGGCGAGTGATCACGGGATGATGCGGCGCCTGCGCAGGTCGGCGAAGACGCCGTAGAACATCTGCTCGGTGTCGACGTACTCGTGGAAGCCGGCCCGCCGTGACTTCGAGGCGTCGGCGAAGAAGTCGTAGTCCCACCCGAACACGAAGTCGGCGAACGGCCAGGACGACACCTCGGCGAACGACGTCGAGGTCAGGTCATGAGACACCTGCAACTGCTTCCAGGCCGGCTCCTTGTCCGCCATCACGTCCTGCAGCGACAGTTGCAGCGGCGGCGCGACCTCCAGGCCGAACCACGCGCCGAGCTTCGGCCACAACTCGCTCCAGCGGAACAGGTCGCCGTTCGTGATGTTGAACGCCTGATTCGCCGCCGCCGGTGCGGTCGCCGCCCATACCGTTGCCTTCGCCAACAATCCGGCGTCGGTCAGTTCGAGCAACGAGTGGTACGCACCGGGCTTGCCAGGAAAGCGCAGCGGTACGCCGAGATCCCTCGACAGCGACGCGTAGACGGCGATCGCGACCGCGAGGTTCATCGGGTTGCCGAGCGCGGATCCACCCACCACGGAGGGCCGCAGCGCCGACCACGTCCACGCCTTGCCCTGCTGACGTTCCTCCAGGAAGCGCTGCTGATCGACGTTGAACTCCGGCGGCAGGTGCGGCGGATCGTCCTCCCGGGCGGGCGTCTTGAACGGCCCGAGATGCGCGCCGTACACCTTGTAGCCCTGCATCAGGCTGACGTGCCGCAGTCCGCGCGCGACCGGCTCGATCGCGTCGACGACGTTGACCAGCATCGCGAGGTTGGGCGCGACGAGCTCGGCCCAGGTCGGCCGGTCCTGGTACGCGACGTAGAAGACATGCGTCACGTCGGTGAGCCCGGACAGCTTGTCCCGGGTGTCGTCCGGGTCCAGCAGATCGACGGCGACGTGCCGCACCCGCCCAGGTACGTCGGTACCGCCGCGACGCGACAGCCCGATCACCCGCCAGTCGGGCAGCGATGCCAGATGCTCCACCAGATTCGTCCCGATCACACCCCGGGAACCGACCACCAACGCAACGTTCTCCATGCCCAATAGCCTTGCTGACCTGTGGAGATAAATCCAAGGCATAGTTTTCACCGAAGCCATAAGCTGAGGACATGGCAACGCTCAGGCAGCTCGAGTACCTCGTCACCGTGGTCGACCAGGGCTCGTTCACCAAGGCCGCCGAGCTCCTCCACGTCACCCAGCCCGCGCTCTCCCACCAGATCCGCACCCTCGAACGTTCGGCCGGCGGACCGCTGCTCGAGCGGCTCCCCCGCGGCCTCCGCCTCACCCCAACGGGCCGCGCGATGCTCCCGCATGCTCGCGCCGCCCTGGCCGACGCGGAACGGGCTCGCTGCGCAGCTCGGCAAGCCGCCGGACTCGAGGTCGGGGAGCTGCAGATCGCGACGCTCTACTCGATCACGCTCGGCGTGCTGCCGTCTGCGCTCCGCGAGTGGCGACGGACCCGCCCGAACGTCGGCATCCGCCTGTTCGAGCACCGGCATACCGACGAGCTCGTCGACGCGATGAACGCCGGCGAAGCGGACCTCGCCGTCGGGCCCCAGCCTGCGAACTGGTCCGGCGTCACGCGCGTGCTCGGCACCGAAGAACTCGTCGTCGTGGTCGCCGCCGACGATGCCGCCGCGACCGGAGACACGGTCAAACTGCAGGACCTCGCGGACCGTTCCTGGGTCCACTACGCACCAGGTCACGGCCTCGCCGACGTCCTCGACAACGCTTGCGCACAAGCAGGATTCGAGCCGCGCATCGCCGTACGGACCGAACAGACCGCCGCCGCGCCCGCACTGGCCGCGGCAGGTCTCGGACCCGCCTTGGTCCCCGACAACATCCTGCCGAAGGACTTCGACGGCCACATCCTGCATCCGGAGCCGGCGGTACGTCGGACGCTCACGGCGTACACGCGCGGCGAACCAGATCCACTCGCCGCCGCCTTCATCGACGTACTGCTGCGATCAGCGCTTGTCGTGGCCCCAGTTGGCGACGATGACGGCGATCGGAGGTAGTACGGCGGCGACTGCGCTCATCCCGACGGCTGCAGGGATCGAGAACAGGCGCACGACGAACCACGCCAGGCCGATGAGGGCCAGGCAGCTGCCCATCAGCCAGTAGTAGAGCTTGCGATTGTCGTAGCGGCGGGCCATGTCACACCGTCAGCGGGAGCTTCCCCAGCGCGGTGACCAGCGGGGACAGCTCAGGTAGCTCGGCGGCACGCTCCAACGCAGACGTCAGTACGGCGTCATGGGTCGGCTGTGCCTGGTCGAGCAGCTCGCGGCCGGCCTCGGTGACCTCGGTGTAGATGCCACGCCGGTCCGTCGGGCACAGGTACCGCTGCAGCAGCTTGCGGTCCTCCAGCCGGTTGACCAGGCGGGTAGTGGCGGATTGGCTGAGCACCACCGCGCTCGACAGCTGGTTCATCCGCAGGTGGTAGTCGTCCTGCCGCGCCAGCACGTCCAGCACGCTGTACTCACTCACCGACAGCCCGTGCTGCTTCTGCAGCGCGCGCTCCAGCTCGTCCTCGATCCGGGCATGCAGCGCCGCCAGGGTTCGCCACCCCTGCGCCCGCGCCTCCGCGGCGTCATCCGGCAGTCCCACGACACCTCCACTTGAACTTCACTCTTGCATGCGCAATCATAGCGCTTGTGCAATAGCCCGCGTGTGCAACTATCGCGCACGCCGGTAATAGTCATCAGCTTACCTTCGAAGGAGCGTCATGCCAGCGAGCCCACCCAACCCCCGAGCGAAGCGAGGGGTTGCTCTTCTGGCTCTTGCGATCGGTGCGTTCGGGATCGGGACCACCGAATTCGTCATCATGGGGCTGCTGCCCGAGGTCGCCACCGACTTCGGCGTCAGCATCCCGTCCGCCGGACTGCTCATCTCCGGCTACGCGCTGGGGGTCGTGGTCGGCGCCCCGCTGCTCACCGCGATCGGCTCCAAGGTCTCCCGCAAGACCGTGCTGATCGCGCTGATGGGCGTCTTCATCGCCGGCAACCTGGTCTCCGCGCTCGCTCCGTCGTACGGCGTTCTGATGACCGGGCGGATCGTGGCGGCGCTGTCCCACGGCGCGTTCTTCGGCGTCGGGTCTGTGGTCGCGGCGTCGCTGGTCCCGAAGGCGAAGCAGGCGAGTGCGATCGCGTTGATGTTCACCGGGCTGACGGTCGCCAACGTGCTCGGCGTACCGGGTGGGACCGCGCTCGGTCAGCAGTTCGGCTGGCAGTCGACGTTCTGGGCGGTGACTGCGCTCGGTGTGATCGGGTTGCTCGGCATCGTGTTCCTGGTGCCGCGGCAGGACACTGCGGAAGGTCCTGGTCTGCGCAGCGAGCTGGCTGTGTTCAAGAACCTGCAGGTGTGGCTGGCGCTGGCAATGACCGCGCTGGGCTTCGCTGGGGTGTTTGCGTCGTTCACCTACATCGCACCGATGATGACCGAGGTTGCAGGATTCTCCGCCGGTGCGGTGACCTGGCTGCTGGTGCTGTTCGGCGGTGGGCTCGTCGTGGGCAACCTGCTGGGCGGTAGAGCAGCGGACCGCTCGCTCATGCCGAGTCTTTACCTGATCCTGGCGCTACTGGCCGCCGTACTGGTCGTCTTCGTGTTCACTGCGCACGCCAAGCTCCCGTCTACTGTGACTATCGCGCTCTTCGGTGCCGCTGGGTTCGCCACTGTCGCTCCGCTGCAGAAGCGAGTGATGGACAAGGCGAAGGGCGCTCCGGCGCTGGCGTCCGCGGCCAACATCGCCGCGTTCAACCTCGGTAACGCTGCCGGCGCGTACCTCGGTGGACTCACCATCGAGCGCGGTCTCGGCTACACCGCACCCAACTGGGTCGGCGCTGCACTGGCGGTTGCCGGCCTGCTCGTCGCACTCGTCTCCGGCCTGCTGGACCGCCGTCACACCAGCCAGGTCCCCGCACTCGTCCTTGAAGGAAGCCACTGATGATCCCCACCGTGAAGCTCAACAACGACGTCGAGATGCCTCAGCTCGGGTACGGCGTCTTCCAGGTCCCGAACGACGAAACGGCTGCTGCCGTGACGCATGCGCTCGAGGCCGGCTACCGCAGTATCGACACTGCAGCGGCGTACCAGAACGAGGCAGGTGTCGGGCAGGCGCTCGCTGCTTCCGGAATCGACCGGAGCGACCTGTTCATCACCACCAAGCTGTGGAACGCGGACCAGGGCTACGACTCCACCCTGAAGGCGTTCGACCAGAGCCTGTCCTTGCTGGGCCTGGAGTACCTGGACCTGTACCTCATCCACTGGCCGACCCCAGCACGCGACCTGTACGTCGACAGCTGGCGTGCTCTGGAGAGCCTGTACGCCGACGGTCGCGTCCGCGCGATCGGTGTGTCCAACTTCCAGCCGGAGCACCTGGACCGTCTCGCGCAGTCCGCCCGCATCACTCCGGCCGTCAACCAGGTCGAGCTGCATCCCTACCTGCGGCAGGACGAGGTGCGCACGTACGGCGCTGACTTCGGCATCCGCACCGAGGCCTGGAGCCCGCTGGCGAAGGGCGGCACGCTGCTCGACGAGCCCGAGGTCGCCAAGCTGGCAACGCTTTACGACCGCACGCCGGCCCAGATCGTGCTCCGCTGGCACCTGCAGCTCGGCACCATCGTCATCCCGAAGTCCGTCACCCCGTCCCGCATCCGCGAGAACCTGAACGTCTTCGACTTCACCCTCACCGAAGACGACCTCACCACCATCAGCACCCTCCACCGCCACGAACGCACCGGCCCGGACCCCGACACCTTCAACGTCGCCTGACTACGATCGGGGAATGAGCGACCTCGTCGAGTTCCTCCTCCTGAACCTCCCGGAAGAGGAGTGGGACCAGCTCGACGAGCATCAGGCGAAGCGCTTCCGCTACCTCTACCAACCGCCTGACCGCGCCGGCGAAGAGCGCAGCGACTACCGCGAGGGCTGCGCCTCCTGCACGAAGGACCCCTCGGAGCCCGGCAAGCCCGCCTACGGCACCTCCTGGATCGAGGACTGGCCCTGCCGGCACCTCTGCACGTTGGCGGTCCGGTACGACGATCAGCCCGACTTCCACCCGTGGTTCCGCGAGCGCCTCACGCTAGGCCGGCAGATACGCCCGTGACCGCGATGAAACAGTGTTCTCGGTTGTGACACACTGTTTTAGTGCGGGAAGCGGATCGGCGGACGGTGCTGGGATCGGTGTGGTTGCGGGACGAGCCGGAGGCGACGAGGAGCCGGCTGAGCAGGGAGGACATCGTCGCGGCGGCGATCCGGGTGCTTGATCGCGACGGGCTCGACACGTTCTCGATGCGGGTGATGGCGGCTGAGCTGGGTACTGCGGCGACGTCCGCGCTGTACTGGCGGATCGCGACCAAGAACGACCTGCTCGAGCTCGTCGTCGACACGGTGCTCGGCGACGCGCTGATCCCTGCCGAGGGCGACTGGCGGGAGCAGGTGACTGCTGTCGTGCAGGCGGCGTACCAGGCGTTGTGGGAGCATCCGTGGGCCGCGCAACTGCTCCCGACGCACGCCGGGCTCGGGCCGAACTACCAGGCGCTGACCGAGCGGGTGCAGTCCATCCTCAACGACGCCGGCTTCAAGGGCACGCACCTGGACTCGGCGGTGTCGGCGATCTTCCACTACCTGATCGGGTCGGCGGTGACCGACTCCGCGTGGCTGTCGGTCGTACGGCGAAGCGGGCTCAACGAACTGCGCTGGGCGGCCAAGTCGGCGGACCGGATGGGGGTCGACGCCGCGCACCTCGCCGCGTACCTCAACCGCGAAAGCACCGCCGGCCCGGAGGCACGCTTCACCTCCGGGCTACGGGTCATCCTGGTCGGCCTCCGACCACGTCAGATTTCCTAGAGATCAGCGAAGGCCGATGCGGGGTTTTCGAAGGCGTCGGCGACGAAGCGGAGGAAGGCGGCCGCCGTGCCGCCGTCGCACACGCGGTGGTCGAACACCAGCGACAACTGGGTCAGCTTGCGGATCGCGAGCTCGCCGTCGACCACCCACGGACGGTCGATGATCCGGCCGACGCCGAGGATCGCGACCTGCGGATGGTTGATGATCGCCGCGCTGCCGTCGACCCCGAAGCTCCCGTAGTTGTTCAACGTGAACGTCCCGCACGTCAGCTCCTGCTGAGTCAGCCGACCGTCCCGCGCCGACGCGGTCAGGCGGCGGATCTCGGCGTCCAGACCGCGCGTCGTCAGTGCGTGAGCGCCCGCGACCGCCGGGACCATGAGACCGCGATCCGTCTGCGCCGCAACACCGAGGTTCACGCCGTCGTACTGGACGAGTTCCTCGCGCTCGGTGTCGACGTACCCGTTGAGCTCTGGATACTTCAGCAGTCCGGCGACCACGAATCGCGCCATCAGCGCGAGCAGGCCCGGTCCGGGATCCGTTGCCGAGCGCAACGACTCGCGGAGGTCGATCAGGGCGGTCGCGTCCACGTCGACCCAGGTGGTCGCCTCGGGGATCTCGGCCCGACTACGGCTGAGGGTGGCGATCACAGCCTTGCGGAACCCACTCATAGGAGTACGCCGCAGCTCAGCCAACTGCACTACAGAAGCTTGGGGCAGGGCGGGCTGCGCCGCGGCGGGTGTTGCGGTGGGCGCGTGCTCCGTTTGCATGCGGCGGGCGATTGCCAGTTCGACGTCGCGGCGGACGATCAGGCCGTCGGGGCCTGAGCCCGTCAGCGCGCGCAGGTCGACCTCAGCGTCCCGCGCCAACCGGCGTACCAAGGGGGAAATGACCAGCGGAACGCGTCTTTCCGGAACCTTTTCCGCAGCAGGCGCAACATTTGTTCCGGAAACCCGAGGCCGCCTACGACGCCCCGCCCCGGCAGACTCGGAAGTTCCATAGCCGACCAGCACGTTCCCCGACCCCGCCCGCTCCTCAGCGCGGTACGCCGCGCCGTCCGGATCCCCCACCGTGATGAGCGGCTTGCCAACCGGGACCGTAGTACCAGCCTCACCGTGCAATTCCTCGATCACCCCGGCATACGGACACGGCAGCTCGACGATCGACTTCGCAGTCTCGACCTCGGCAATCGGAGTGTCGACGGCGACCACATCGCCGACCTTCACGAGCCACCGGACGATCTCGGCCTCGGTCAGGCCCTCACCGAGATCCGGGAGAAGGAACGTGTTCACGAGTCCTCCCACTGCAGGTCGTCGACCGCGTCGAGGATCCGGTCGACGCTCGGCAGCTGGTACTTCTCCAGCTTCGGCGGCGGGAACGGAATGTCGAACGCGGTCACCCGCCGCACCGGTGCGGCCAGCGAGTGGAAGCACTTCTCGGTGACCCGGGCAACGATCTCCGACGACACACTGGCGAACCCGCTGGCCTCGGCCACCACGACAGCCCGTCCGGTACGCCGTACCGCCGCGCACACCGTCTCGTCGTCGAACGGGACCACCGACCGCAGATCCACCACCGTCAGCTGTCGCCCCTCGGCCGCGGCGACCTCGGCCGCCTCCAGCGCGACCGGAAGCGCCGGACCGTAGGCAATCAACGTGGCGTCTGCGCCGTCCCGACGTACGACGGCCGTGCCGATCCCCGGCTGCGACTCGGTGAGGTCGACCTCTTCCTTGGCCCAGTAGAGCTTCTTCGGCTCCATGAAAACAACCGGATCCGGAAACTCGATTGCCCTACGCAACAACCCGTACGCGTCCGCAACCGTTGCCGGCGTCACCACGGTCAGCCCGGGCGTGTGCGCGAAGTAGCTCTCCGACGAGTCGCTGTGATGCTCGACCCCGCCGATGCCTCCGCCATATGGAATCCGGATCACCATCGGCAGCTGCACGCGGCCGCGGGTCCGGTTGCGCATCTTGGCGACGTGCGAGACGACCTGCTCGAACGCCGGGTACCCGAACGCGTCGAACTGCATCTCGACCACCGGGCGCATCCCGTTCATCGCCATCCCGACCGCCATGCCGACGATGCCGGCCTCGGCCAGCGGAGTGTCGAAGCACCGCTTGTCGCCGAACTCCGCGGTCAGCCCGTCGGTGATCCGGAAGACGCCGCCGAGCGCGCCGACGTCCTCACCGAACATCACTACCGACTCATCGGCCGTCATCGCGTCCCGCAGCGCCTGGTTGAGCGCCTGCGCCATCGAGATCTTCACGTGCGTCATCAGGCCTCCTCGCGGGCGAGCTCGTCGCGGAGGAACGCGGACTGCTCCCGCAGCTGCTGCGTCTCCCCGGCGTACAGGTGGGCGAACAGATCCGCCGGATCGACCTCCGGCTCCGGCATCAGCCCGTCACGCAACTGCGCGGCGACCTGGACGGCGCCGGCCTCGGCAGTCGCCCGAATGTCGTCGTTCAGCCAGCCCTGCTGCTCGAGGTACGTCGTGAGGCGCTCGATCGGATCGCGGTCCAGCCACGGGGTGACCTCGTCGTCCTGGCGGTACCGGGACGCGTCGTCCGCGTTGGTGTGCGCCTGCACGCGATACGTGTGCGCCTCGATGAGCTGCGGCCCTTCACCTGCACGTGCATTGTTTACAGCCTGTCCAAGAACGGCGAGGAGGCCGGCGAGATCGTTCCCGTCGGCGCGTTCGCCCGGTACGCCGTACCCGATGCCCTTGTGCGCAAGGGACGGCGCGGCGCTCTGCCTGGCGAGCGGCACGGAGATCGCGTACTCGTTGTTCTGGATGAAGAACACGACCGGCGCCTGGAAGACCGCCGCGAAGTTGAGGGCCTCGTGGAAGTCGCCCTCGCTGGTGCCGCCGTCGCCGACGAGCGCCATCACGACCGTGTCCTCGCCCTTCAGCCGGGCCGCGTGCGCGACACCGACCGCGTGCGGGAGCTGGGTCGCGAGCGGGGTCGCCTGCGGCGCGACCTTGTGCTCGTACGGGTCGTAGCCCGAGTGCCAGTCGCCGCGGAGCAGCGTCAGCGTCTCGATCGGATCGACGCCCCGGCTCATGATCGACACCGAGTCGCGGTACGTCGGGAACAGCCAGTCGCCCTCGCGCAGGACCATCGTGGCCGCGAGCTGACAGGCCTCCTGACCGAAGGACGACGGGTAGACCGCGAGCCGGCCCTGGCGGACCAGTGCGCTCGCTTGGTCGTTGAACCGGCGGCCCCGGATCAACTGTGTGTAGCCGTCGAGCAGGGCTTCCTTGGTGGGCAGCCGGTACGACGGATGGTCGTGCGGTACGCCGTTCTGATCGATCAGACAGACGGGTTCCGCGGAGGGGAGCAAATGCTCCTCGACGGTGGTCATGGACCCTCCAGCGCAGGAGACGGACGGTAGCCACATCGTCGTCCCTCCTGGCCAAGTGGATCTATAGCTGGAATTATTGAGAGACGTTTGGCCTGCACCCGAGCCGAGGAGGTCGTGCGAATGTCCGACGAGGTGATCGTCCACCGGGCCGGTCCTGGACAGATTGTCGTGGCTCCAGCGCTCGACGAGATCGATCGGCAGATCATCGAGGCGCTCGGGCGGGACGGACGGCTGTCGATCCGGGCCCTCGCCGACGAGGTGCACATCTCCCGCGCGAACGCGTACGCCCGCGTCGAACGGCTCACGAACACCGGTGTGATCACCGGTTTCACGGTCACCGTCGACCCGCTCAGACTCGGCCTGGCAACGTCGGCGTACGTCACCCTCAGTCTCCGACAGAGCTCCTGGCGGACCCTACGCAAGCAGCTCCAGGCGATCCCGGAGATCAAGCACATGGCGCTGGTCGGCGGCGACTTCGACGCGATCCTGCTGGTCCGCGCCGCCGACAACGAGGGCCTCCGCCGCCTCGTCCTGGAGAGGCTCCAGGCGATCCCCGAGGTCCTCGCGACCCGCACGGCGCTGATCTTCGAGGACGTCGGGACGCTCTAGCAGCCGCAGGATCTGCGCAGGATCAGTTCGGTCGGGACGGTCAGGGCCTCCATCGAGTCCTCGCCGTCGATCAGCCGGCGCACGGCCTCGCGCGCCACCAGCTCCACGGGTTGGCGTACGACGGTCAACGGCGGCCAGGTGTACTCCGTCTCAGGAGTGCCATCGAAGGCAGCCACCGCCACGTCTTCTGGCACGCGCACACCAGCCTCATGGAGTGCCCGCAGTACGCCGATCGCTTGCAGGTCGGAGCTCGCGAAGATCGCGGTGGGCTCAGCTTGGAGCAGGGTTTGCGCGGCACGGTAACCGCCCTCGCGGGAGAACTTCGCCCGCGCGATCGGCCCCTCGGGAAGACCTGCGGCGGTCAGCGCGTCGCGCCAGCCGAGCTCGCGTTCCGGGTGGCCCGCGCCACCGATCACCAGACCGATCACGCGATGCCCATGCGAAATGAGGTGCTCGACCCCCGCCTGGGCACCCTCGCGGTACGCCGGCCGCACCGAGCTGACCGTCGGCAGGACCCGGTTGATCGCGATCACCGGGACCTCGACGTCGTCCAGCGACGGGTCCGCGGTCGGCGCCACCAGCACGAGCCCGCTGACCTGGCGCGTGAGCAGCTCGGCGATCTTCGCGCTCTCGGTGACCGGGTCCCCGTCGGCGCTCGTCTGCAGTACGACGTACCCGCGCGCCGCCGCCTCCCGGTCGATCGCCTTCGCGAGCTCCGCGAACAGCGGGTTGCCCCCGTCCGGTGTGATCAGCCCGAACGTCCGCGTCGTACCCATTCGCAACGCCCGCGCGGTCGCGTTCGGCCGGTACCCGAGCGCGCGGATCGCGTCGAGCACCCGCTCACGGGTCCCCGGCGCGACTTTCCGCGGGCCCTCGTTCACGACGTAGCTGACGACGGCCGTGCTGACTCCGGCGTACTCCGCCACGTCGTTGCGGGTCACCGGATCCTTGGGCATGCAGTGATGGTACGACGGTTGACCGGTCTGGAAAGCGATTGCTAGCGTCTGTGTCTACACGAGTAGAAGGAGTCCACCGTGGCCAGACGCTATGCAGTCGCCGGGACCGGTTCACGAGCGCAGTCGTACATCCGCGCGATCCTCCAGGAGCACCCCGAGGAGGCGGAGCTGGTCGCCCTGCTCGACTCGAACCCGGGCCGGCTGGCGTTCCACCAGGGCAAGCTGACCGAGCTCGGCGGCCCCGAGCTCCCGCAGTACGGCGCCGAGGACCTGGAGCGGATGGTCAAGGAGCAGGCCGTCGACCGCGTCGTCGTGACCAGCCCCGACTACACGCACGCGGCGGTCGTGTCGCGGCTGCTGCGCGCCGGGGCGGACGTGATCGTCGAGAAGCCGCTGACCATCGACGCGGACGGGACCCGGCAGATCGTCGACGCGATGAACGAGTCGGGCAAGTCCGTCGTCGTCACGTTCAACTACCGCTACTCACCGCGGAACAGCGCGCTGCGGCAGCTGATCCAGGACGGCGAGATCGGGCAGGTCACCAGCGTCGAGTTCCAGTGGGTGCTCGACACCCGGCACGGCGCGGACTACTTCCGCCGCTGGCACCGCGAGAAGAAGAACTCCGGCGGTCTGCTGGTCCACAAGGCGTCCCACCACTTCGACCTGGTGAACTGGTGGATCGCCTCGACGCCGACCCGCGTGTTCGCCTCCGGCGGGCTCGCCTTCTACGGCTCCGAGAACGCGGCGGCCCGCGGCCTCGGTGAGCGTCCGGCGCGCGGCACGATCGACGGTTCCGCCGACGACCCGTGGCTGCTCGATCTGCGCACCGACGACACGAACCGGCAGTTGTACTACGAGAACGAGAAGTACGACGGGTACCTGCGCGACCAGGACGTCTTCGCTCCGGGGATCACGATCGAGGACAACATGTCCGTGATCGCGGAGTACGCGAACGGCGCGCGGCTCAGCTACTCGCTGAACGCGCACTCGCCGTGGGAGGGGTACCGCGTCTCCGTCAACGGCACCCTCGGCCGCGCCGAGCTGGAAGTGGTCGAACGGGCCGCGGTCGTCGACGACCAGATCGACCCGAGCTACCCGTCCGACCGCGTCATCGCCGGCGACGTCCGCACCAACGGCGAGCGGCTCGTGCTGCAGAAGCACTGGGCGCCGGCCGTCGAGGTCGAGATCCCCCGCGGCGAAGGCGGCCACGGCGGCGGCGACAAGCTGATCTACAACGACCTCTTCGTTGGCCCCGGCAACGATCCGCTGGGTCGCGCCGCCGACGTCAACGACGGCGTCCGCGCCGTCGCGGTCGGCATCGCGGCCAACCAGTCACTCGCCAGCGGCCAGCCGGTCGTCGTCGCCGATCTCAACCTCGGCGGCTGGGGCGCCTAGAACACTTACCAGGCGGCGGGCTGGCCTGGGCGGTGGGTCCCGAAGGTCCATTCGTAGCCTTCGGGGTCGGCGACGCGGCAGCGGTAGTTGCCCCACTCGGTCAGTTCGGGTGTCCAGACCAGATCCGCGCCGGCCGCGGTCGCCTTCGTGAAGATGGCGTCGACCTCGTCCTGGGTGTCGAAGGCGACGTACATTCCATGGCCGACGGTCTCGCCCTTGCGGGCGGGCCTGTCGTAGCCCTCCTCGTCGGAGAACAGCGTGAACGAAACCCCGCCGTACCGCATCTCCGAATGCATGATGCCGCCGTTGGCGTCCGGGACCTCCATCGTGGTCTCGAACCCGAAGGCCTTCTCGAGCCAGCGGAGTGCGCCGGGGGCGTCGCGGTAGCTGAAGTACGCGTGGAACGTCGCTGTGTTGGTCATACGACCAGCATTGCTGAGGTAGCGGACAGGTCGTGTCCGCTACCTCAGGCGGCTTCTCGTCGTGCGGCTCGTTGACGGCGGAACCAGATCGCGAGAGCGATGCACGGGATCAGCAGTCCGCCGATGCCCAGGGCGAGGAAGTCCCATTCCGCTCCGATGTGGTCGACGAGCCAGCCGAAGTTCTGGCCGAAGAAGCCGGTGACGAAGGTCAGCGGGAGGAAGACCGTGGCCAGGATCGTGAGCTGTTCGATCGTCGCGTTCTGCCGGACGCTGACCTTGGTCTGCTCGACACCGATCACCGCCATGTTCGCCTCCAGGACGGTGGCAAGCAGGTCACGTTGAGCGGCGACCTCCTCGTTCACCAGGACGAGGTGGTCGTGCACGTCCCGGAAGTACGGCAGCAGGGCGGTGTCGCGGGCACCGCGCTCCAAGGTGGCTAGCACTGCTAGCAGCGGATGTACGGCGCGGTAGAAGTCGGTCACCTCGCGGCGCAGGAAATAGATCCGCTCGGTCGGGGCCACCGAACCGGCGAACACCGTCCGCTCGACCTCCTCGATGTCCCGCTCCAGTTCCGCGACGACCGGGCCGTAGCCGTCGACGACCTGGTCGAGGATCGCCCAGAGCACCGAACTCGTGCCGCACTCCAGTAGCTCTGGCCGCTGCTCGAGCCGGATCCGCGCGCCGTGCAGGTCACTGGCCACCCCCTGACGGACGGTGATCACGAACGCCGGCCCGACGAAGACGCTGACCTCGCCGAAGTCCACTTCCTCGCGCTCGTCGTCGTACCGGGCGGTGCGAAGAATGACGAGGCGGATGTCGCCCTCGTACGGCTCGACCTTGGGGCGGAGGTGGAACGTTTGCGCATCCTCGACGGCCAGCTCGTGCAGGCCGAAACTCTCCCGGACCTCGGTGAGTTCCTCGGCCGTGGGCTCGTACATCCCCAGCCAGACGAACCCGCCGGCCCGGCAACTCGCGGCGGCGTCCGCGACCGACATCGCCTCGACGTGCTGGCGTTTTCCGTCCCGGTAGTAAGCGCAGTCGATGATCATGGTGACCTCCTCCCCTGATCGTCACCATTTCAGCCGCCGAGACAAGAGTGGCCCGGCCGCCGACGGTCGACAAGGATGAAGGCATGGGACTACCAGTCGTACTGATGCCAGGACCGATGCACGAAGCCGTCGCCCCCGGGCTGGACGGTCACTGCGAGCTGATCCGGCTCTGGGAAGAGAGCGACCCCGACGCCGTACTCGCGGCCCGCCAGGACGAGATCGTCGCCGTCGCCACGGGCGGTACGGCGATCGACGGCCCGTACCTCGACCGCCTGCCCGCGGTCCGCCTGGTCGCCAGCTTCGGCGTCGGCTACGACCGGATCGACGCGACCGCCGCCGCAGAGCGTGGCGTCATCGTCACCAACACCCCCGGCGTCCTGGACGACGAGGTCGCCGACACCGCACTCGGTCTGCTGCTGATGACGGTCCGCGAACTGGGGCAGGCCGAGCGCTACCTCCGCGACGGCAAGTGGGACGGCGGCGGCCCGTACCCGTTGACCCGCGCAACCATGCACGGCCGCCGGATGGGCATCCTCGGCCTCGGCCGCATCGGCCAGGCGATCGCCGACCGCGTCCAGCCCTTCGGCATCACCGTTGCCTACCACAACCGCAGCCCGAAGGACGTCTCGTACCAGTACTACCCGTCGCTGGTCGAGATGGCCGCCGACGTCGACGTACTGATGATCGTCATCCCCGGCGGCGACACCACCCGCCACCTCGTCAACGCCGAAGTACTGAAGGCGCTAGGCCCCGACGGCATCGTCATCAACGTCGCCCGCGGCACTGTCGTCGACGAACAGGCTCTGGTCGACGCCCTCCGCACGAACACCATCCACGCCGCCGGCCTGGACGTCTTCGAACACGAGCCCAAGGTCCACCCCGACCTCCTCACCCTCCCCAACACCGTCCTCCTCCCCCACGTAGGTTCCGCCACCATCCCCACCCGCACCGCCATGGCCAACCTGGTAGTCCAAAACCTCACCACCTACCTAACCAAAGGCACCCCCGTAACCCCCGTCCCCGAATCCACCGCCCTACTCCCCTAAGCGTGCGTGCCGACCCTGGTTCGGGTCGGAGTAAGCGGCAAGGTCGACAGGTAGAGCACCAGCGAGACGCTGTACGCACAGACCCGTTCACGCTCAGGTGCACTACCCAGCCGACCGACACATCCTGTCGAGCGCGCAGCCCACACCAGCCCCGGCACCGCCGCGGCGGTTGGTCTGGTGGAGGGTGGGTTGTTATGTACGAGGTTGTTGTTCCGTTGACGGTTCGTGACCTGACGGAGGCGGACCTGCCCCGGTTGGGGGAACCACCCACGAAGGTTGTTGCTATGCGCAAGGAGCTGGAGCGGGTTCAACTCGGCGAGGCTGACTATCTGGCGGTGTGTGGGCCTTCGGGGGTGCCGGTGGGGTTTGGGGCGGTTGACTATATGAAGCCGGTGGGTGGGGCGACGTTGAATCAACTGTCGGTTGTGGAGGCGTTTCAGTCGTGTGGGATCGGGACGGTTCTCATTCATGCGCTGGAGGAGCGGATCCGCGCGCGAGGGATGCCATTTGCCGAGTTGGGTGTGGATGATGCGAGTACGCGGGCGCAGGGGTTGTACGAGCGGCTTGGGTACGTCGTCAGCGGGAGTGAGGTCGGCTCGTGGGACGTGGACGCGCCGGACGGATCCGTCACGCGCTACGAAACGACCATCACGCTGCTGCGCAAACAGCTGTAGTCACGGCGTGGTCGGGGGCGTAGGCGGGAGCTCGTCGTACCCGACATACGTACCGAGGATCCGCTCCGCGTACGTGCCGGGAACTTGGATGGTCACCCACCGACGCGGGAGCTGGGCTAGAAAAAGCACAGGCCTACCGTCCCACAGCGTTGTTAAGGTTCCTGAATGCCTGACCTGTTGCCGCGCGCGACGCCCACCGCGTCGGGCGTTTCGGCCCGTTCGATCGTCGAGTTGCTGGACAAGCTCGAAGCGCAATCCGTCGAGTGTCACTCGATCATGGTCGTACGCCGCGGTCACGTCGTCGCGGAAGGCTGGTGGGCGCCGTACTCGGCCGACCGCCCGCACCTGCTCTACTCGCTGACCAAGTCGTTCACCTCGATCGCTGTCGGGCTCGCGATCGCCGACGGGCTGCTTTCGCTGGACGATCGGCTGGTCGACGTGTTGCCCGACCACGTTCCCGCGGACGTCTCGGAGCAGGGCCGCCGGATCACCGTTCACCACCTGCTGTCCATGACGGCCGGCCACGCCGAAGACAGCCTCGCAGAGGCCTGGCGACTCGAACCGAGCGATCTGGTGAAGGGCTTCCTCCGTACGCCGTTCGCCGAGCCGGAGGGATCCAAGCACACCTACGACAACTCGACCACGTTCATCCTGGCCCGGATGGTGGAACGGGTGACGGGCCGCGGCCTCCCGGAACTGCTCGACGAGCGCATCTTCCAGCCGATGGGCATCGACCACGCGGAATGGGACCGGGTGGCGAGCGGCGCCGCGTTCGGATTCCACGGACTGCACCTCACCACCGAGGCCATCGCCGCCTTCGGCGAACTGCTGCTCCGCGGCGGCCTCTGGCGCGACCGCCAACTCGTCCCACGCGAATGGGTGCGGCTCGCGACCAGCCGGCACATCGAGACCCTGCAATTGGCGGACGGCTCGCTCGACGCCGACTCGACCGCCGGATACGGGTACCAGTTCTGGATGTCGCGTGACGGGTACCGCGGCTACGGCTCCTTCGAGCAGCTGTGCATGGTCTATCCCGAGCAGGATCTGGTCGTCGCCGTGACGGCCGGCGATGGCCCGTCAGGGGTAACGCCCAACGCCGTTCGGGAGTGTCTGCTGCCCGGCCTGGATGACGCCGGAAGCACCCGGGACGACGAGATCCTCGCCGATCGGCTGCGCCAGTTGTCGTTTGCGCCCGTGCCGGGTTCGGCCGCACCGCAGCGTTCGGTCACGGCGAGCCTCGACGGGTCCGCCGCGGACTCGCCGCTGCCCGACGGAACAGCCGTGACCGTCGATCCCGTGGACGGTGGATGGCGCCTGCGACTCGGGCCTCTCGACTTCGAGGTCGGTCACGGCGAATGGCGGGAGAGCTCGCCGCTCGGCCGTCCTGTGGTCGCGACCGGCGCCTGGCAGGACGACACGTTCGTCGCCGAGCTGTTCGTCATCACCACCCCACACCGGGTCCGCCTGGTAGTAGAAGCGGGGACCGCGGTCGCGACCTGGAACACCGTGCCCCTGACCGGTCCCAACCTGGTGCTGCATGTGCAGTCGCCATTGATGACCCGGCCCGACGTCTCCTAGCGGGTCAGGAAGGTCTCTTCCGTGAGGCGGGCGAGCTTGGCCGGATTCCGTACGGCGTAGAGCCCGGCGATCTTGCCGTCTTCCACGTGGAGCACGGTGACGGTGTCCACCTCGTCCGTGAAGCGGAGGATCAACGCTGGCTGCCCGTTGATCTGGGTGATCTCGAGGGAACCCTCGGCGAGGCGTTCTACAGCCAGCGCGAGGAGACGGGCGACCTTCTCGGCGCCGACGACCGGCCGCGGGAGGGCCTGGACCACGCCGCCGCCGTCGCCCAGGAAGACCACGTCCGGGGCGAGGATGTCGACCAGGCCCTGGATGTCTCCGGTGTTCACGGCGCGCTGGAACGCCTCCAGGGCGTCGCGGGTCTCGTGGGCGGAGACGACGCCGCGCGGGCGGCGAGCGGCCACGTGGGAGCGGGCTCGGTGGGCGACCTGGCGGACGGCCTCGGGGGTCTTGTCGACGGCCTTGGCGATCTCGTCGTAGTCGAGGCCGAACACCTCGCGGAGGACGAACACGGCGCGTTCGGTCGGCTTGAGCGTCTCGAGGACGAGCAGCATCGCCATCGAGACGCTGTCCGCGAGTTCGACGTCCTCGGCGACGTCCGGCGCGGTGAGCAGCGGCTCGGGAAGCCACGGGCCGACGTACGACTCCTTGCGGCGGCCGAGGGTGCGGAGGCGTTGGAGGGCCTGGCGGCTGGCGATCCGGACCAGGTACGCGCGGTGGTCCTGGACCGTGTCGAGCTCCACCTTGACCCAGCGCAGCCAGGTCTCCTGCAGTACGTCCTCGGCGTCCGCGGCGGAGCCGAGGAGTTCGTAGGCGACGGTGAACAGGAGGTTGCGATGGGCAACGAAGGCCTCGGTGGCCCGGTCCGTACCGGTCATGAGCTGGTCTCCTCGTACGCGCGTGTGTCACCCACCAGATGCCGCTCGGCCGGATTCTGTGACATCTCTGGCGGTATGGCGCTCGTCACGTCCGCAGATCGTCACGGGAGTCGCACCGGCGGCATCTCGTGTTCATCCAGTAGATCCCATAGTGAGGACCACGACGATGGAACCCCGTATCGACCTGATGCAGAACGAATTCGGCGGCAAGCTCGCGAAGCGGCTGTTCGCGGTCCATGCACTGCTGCAGCAGACCGGCCTGCCGACAGCGACCCAGAACCTGGTGATGCTCCGAGCCAGCCAGATCAACGGCTGCGGACACTGCATCGACATCCACTCGAAGGAGGCTGCGGCCGAGGGTGAGACCACGACTCGCCTGAACCTGGTCGCGGGCTGGCGTCACTCGACGGTGTTCACCGAGGAGGAGCAGGCCGCGCTGGCGATGACCGAGGAGGCGACCCGGCTCGCCGACGCGTCCGAGGGCGTCTCGGACGAGACGTGGGCCCGCGCAGCGAAGTACTACGACGAGAACCAGCTGATCGGGCTGGTCACGCTGATCGCCATGATCAACGCGACCAACCGGATGGCCGTCACCCTCAACCAGCTCGGCGGCTCCTACGAGCCCGGCCTGATGGCGGCCGCTGTCAACAGCTGATCTACTCCGCCGCGGCGGCCGCGGCCGGAAGGTCCCAGATGCGCTCGGTCTCCCAGGCGTATTCCCAGGCCTGGATGTCGGGAGGCTCGATGCCCATGCCGGTCAGGATGGCGCAGACCTGTTCGCGGTGGTGGTTGGCGTGGTTGATCGCCTGGGCGACGAAGATGCCGGCGCGGGTGCCGCGGGTGTTGTCGTCGACGATGATCACGCGCTCGACGTCGAACGGCTGCGTCAGGAACACCTCCCACAGCGCACCCAGGTCGGCATTCCAGCGACCGAGCGTTTCCAGGTCGGTTGCCGGTTCGCCGTCGACGAAGTCGATCGGCCGGTCGACGATCCGGCGCAGGTAGCTACCGTCGCAGCGGACGATGTGGTCGAGGGTCGCGAGAATGCCGCCGTACGTACCGACGCCGGTGATCTCGAGCTGCTCAGCGGTGAGGTTCTGGGCGAGGCAGAACCTGATCAGGCTCCCAGTGGCCCAGTTGTTGTGCCGGATCGGGTCGTACAGCACGTCGTTGAGTCCCATACCGAACCAAGGTAGCCGCGCGACGCTCCCCGGGGACACCTAATTTCCCCGGGGAGGCCGGGGTCAGCTCGCGGCGATGTTGACCATCCAGTTGATGCCGAACCTGTCGGTGACCATGCCGAACTCGTCGCCCCACATCTGCTTCTCCAGCGGGACCGTCACCTTGCCGCCGTCGGCGGACAGCTTCTCGTAGTAGCCGCGCAGCTCGTCGCCTTCGCCGCTGAGGCTGATCGCGATGTTCTCGCCCGGGTTGTACGGCATGCCCTGCGGCGTGTCGGCTGCCATCAGGGTGAACCCGCTCGGGGTCTCCAACTGGCTGTGCATCAGCTTCTCGTCGTCGTCCGGTCCGTGGCCGGCGCCGAACTCCTTGAAGGTGTTCGAGGACAGATCTCCGCCGAAGACCCCCTGGTAGAACTCCATCGCCGCGCGTGCGTCGCCGTCGAACTGGATGTACGGATTGAGCCGAGATGCCATCGAACTGTCCTTCCCCCAAACGGCCAGACCCTCTGGCCCGGCGCCCATGTCCCGCACAGTAGACCCGGCCGCCGACAGTTCGCGACCCCTTGAAACCCTCTGTCCAGTTAAGGTCTGGGCATGTTGCTGCGACACATCACGATCGATGCCGGAGACCCCTACAAGCTCGCGCAGTTCTGGAGTACCGTGACCGGCTGGCCGGTGGCCGACGGAGACGTGCCGGGAGACGACGAAGTACTGATCCAGGCGCCGGCGCCGGCTCCCGGGCTGCTGTTCATCGCGGTCCCGGAAGGAAAGGCCGTGAAGAACCGGGTGCACCTCGACTGGGGCCCGACGGAGCGTACGCGGGACCAGGAGGTCGAGCGGATCCTGACGCTCGGCGGCACGATCCACGAGGACCACCGGGTCCCGGACGGACGCGGCTGGGTCACGATGAAGGACCTCGAGGGCAACGAGTTCTGCGTCGAACGCAGCGAGGCGGAGCGCGCGGGCTGAGCTTCTCCGCGCAGTACGTCGCGTGATCGAACGCCCACGTCCCGTCACCCGCGATCACGGGGGATGGCCTGAATCTATTCAGGGTTTGGGTCTTCGGGGATCCTGGTCTGGGGAACCGGGGGGTTCGCTCCGGGGTGTTGGGGGGTAGGAGCATGCAGCGAAATCGGGGGTCACCGCGTCATGTCTATGTAGGGACAAGACGACGGAGGCTGGGGGGCGTCGGGATGTTGCAGCAGGTGGGGGAACAACCAGGTCATGCGCATCACAGGAAACCGTCCGCGGTGCGGGCGTTCCTGGGGTCGGTCGTCGCGATCGTCGTGACGCTGCTCGTGGTGGCGTTGCTCGGCGGCGTGCTCGTCGTACTCGATCCGCGGTCGACGAGCGCCGACACCACGGTCGGCGGGTCGTACAGCGTCCCGTCGAGCGGGCCGGGGCGCTACGGATCGGGCACGCTCGGCCCGTGGCAGAAGCTGATCCACCGGATCAGTCCCGAGGACCAGATCCGCGAGGTGCTCGCGTTCGACGGGGTCTTCATGTTCGGCGACAGCATCGCCGTCCAGGACAGCGCCGCGCTCGAGCGGTTGCTGGCGGATCGCACTGGCGACTCGATCGCCTTCCACGACTGGTCCGGGCAGTCGGCGTCGGCGGCGGTCGACGCCCTCGAAGAGTGGTCGCGTAGCTACGGTCTGCCGCGGCGGATCGTGATGGCGGCCGGTACGAACGACATCTTCGACCCGCCCGCGTTCGCGGCACAGGTCGAGCGCGCGCTGCGGATCGCCGGCCCGGACCGGACGGTGTACTGGGTGAACGTGTACGTGAGCCGCACCAAGCAGCCGGCCGCCGTACGGGAAGCCGATCTCGCCAACAGCGCATGGATCAACCAGCAACTGCAGGACGCGGCGTTCCGGCACCCGAACCTGCGGATCATCGACTGGTCCGGGTTCCTCACGTCCCAGCCGAGCCGCCCGGCGCAGTACCTGCGCGACGGCGTCCACACGAGTCAGCCGATCGGCGGAGCCGCCCGCAACGAACTGATCGCGGACGCCGTCCGAAATCGCTGACCGGCGTGCCAACCTCGGGGCCGGCTTCCGCGTGAACAGAGCTGAGGAGGTAGGCATGTTCATCAAACGCTGGTCGGCCTCGGCCGCCGTCATCGTGGTCCTGACCGCGTTCCTCCTGGCGCTGCTGCATCTCGAAGCGCCGACCGCGCACGCGAAGGCCACGGCACCGGTCGTCAGCTCGGGCGCCTACGGATCCGGCGCGCTCGGATCCTGGCAGGCGAACACCCGCGTGATCTCGAGCAGCGCGGAGGTCCGCCACGTCGTCGCGTCCGACGGCGTGGTGCTCTTCGGAGACAGCATCGCCGTACAGGACGGCGCAGCCCTCGGCCGGCTCCTCGGGCACCAACTGGGTACGTCGTTCGCGCAGTACAGCTGGGCCGGCCAGCCGACGTCCGCCGCGGTCGACGCGATGGCGGCCTGGGCCCGCGAGTACGGCCTCCCGCGGCGGATCGTGATGGCGGTCGGATCCAACGACATCTTCGACCCGCCGGCGTTCGCGGCACAGGTCGAGCGCGCGCTCCGGATCGCCGGCCCGCAACGAACCGTGTACTGGGTCGACGTACAGGTCTCCCGGACCGACGAGCCGACCGCGGTCCAGGTCGCCGATCAACGCAACAGCGAGTGGATCGACCTGCAACTGGCGCAGGCAGCACTACAGCATCCGAACCTGCGGATCGTCCGGTGGGCCGAGTTCCTCGCGGCACATCCCGAGAGGTTGCACACCGACCTGCGTGACGGCCGACACACCACCGTACCGGCCGGCCAGAACGCGCGGAACGCCCTGATTCTGCAGGCGATCCGGCCCGACTGACGCTGCCCTTCCGGGCAACCGGAACCGAAGTCGCCGATCCGCGCAACTTTTCGGACCACTCACGGCATCTATGAGGTAGAGGAAACAATTTGACCTCGGGGGGAACCGATGGCGACGTACCTGACAGGAGCTGACCGGCAGAACTGATGCCGGGTGCAACCTTCGACCACTCGCTCCGCGTTTCTGAAGTACTCACCGACACAACCACTCGACTCTGTCACCGGGATCGCCCTCCCCGAATTCAGGTCTAGGCCAGAATAGTCATGCCCTCGGGCATGTGGGGAGGACCAACGATGCCTGCGAGACATCTGCGCACGTCCAGTACGACGCTACGACTCACGATCGCGTTGCTCGCCAGCGTCGCCGTACTGGGTGCCGTACTGATGATCCCGTGGGGCGGCTCCGAGCCGGAGGCCGCGCCGGATCCGACCACGAGCCACACGCCCGAGCCGCCGACCCCACCACCTGCGCCGGCGCGGCAGAACGTCTACACGTGCCCGGCGTACAGCGGGATCGACCGCGCGAACCCGGTGGCCAACCTCTACAAGGACACCTTCAAATGGGGTACGACGCCGCCGACCAAGGTCGGTGACGGCAAGGGGAACATCAACTGGCGGATGAACCCGGCCAACAACCCCAGCTGGTACATGTGGCTGCACTCGCTTCGTTGGCTGGGGCAAGGAATCACCGCCGCCGCGGCCGGTGACAAGGCCGCGCTGCAGCGGGTCAGCACGATCACGCACGACTGGGTCAAGGACAACCCGTACTCGTGGAAGTCCGACGTCGGCGCCTACGAGTCGACGATGCACCGCACCAACGTCCTGATCTGCCTGCGGCAGGCGGTGCTGTCGGGGCTGCACGTGGCGCAACTGCCGTTGACGTACGCATGGCTGGACAAGGCGCTGATGGAGCACGCGTGGTTCCTGCAGAAGAACTACAGCGGCGACTGGAACCACGGCACCGACGAGAGCCTGGCGTTGTTCGGGATCGGGTGCACGCTGCAGCGCAACGATCTGAAGACGATCGCATCCGACCGGCTGACGAGTGCGATCAAGACGTCGATCGACACGCAGGGTTCGACCAACGAGCAGTCGACGGCGTACGCGCAGTTCAACTACGTGCTCTGGGGACGGGCGATCGACGTACTGCGTAAGTGCGGCGTCGACCCCGGTACGACGATCACCGCGCGCCGGCGGGAACTCGCGAAGTGGCTCGCGCTGGCGACCAACTCGCTCGGGAACCTCCCGCAACTCGGCGACTCCGAGGTGGTGCGCACGGTGCCCGTCGCCGGGACGGTCCTCGAGTACGCCGGTACGCTCGGCGCCCACGGGATCCGGCCGACACAGCGGATCGGGATCTTCGACGCCGGGTACATCTTCGGACGGACCGGTTGGGGCGAGAAGCGGCCGTTCACGCAGGAATCGACGTACAGCATCAGGTTCGGGCCGTCGCAGAAACTGCACGGACACAACGACCACACGTCGATCACGTACACCTCGCGCGGGCGGGACATCCTGATCGACGGCGGGCACGCCGGGTACAAGGTGGACGACTGGCGGTTCTGGGCGAAGAGTCAGTTCGCGCACAACGAGATGGTCGTGAAGTCGGCGACCGGGCACCCGGAGACCAAGCTGGTGCGGTCGTCGATCAAGGCGACGTCGGAGTTCTACGAGCTGCACGACTCGCCGGGGGCCGGGATCGACCGGACGCGGGACGTGCTGGTGCTGAAGGATCCCGACCTGATGGTGGTGCTGGATCGCGGTTCGTCGGCTGCGGAGCAGGAGTACTCGACGCTGTGGCATCTGCCGGACGACCAGAAGGTGGTTGTCAGCGGCAACGACCGGGCGGTGGCCGCGCGGCCGGGTGACAAGGTGAAGACGACGCTGCTGCAGATCCCGTTCCAGGAGGAGACGACGCCGATCGAGGTGACGACCGGTCAGCAGGACCCGATCCAGGGCTGGCACTACACGACGATCGACAAGCGCCTGCCGTCGCCGGTGGTGAAGTTCAACCGGTCCGGGCAGAACGCGAGCATCCTGTCCGTGATCGCGCCGACCCGCACCAACGCCACGGTGTCGTACACAACGTCGATGCAGGGCTCGCGGATGATCGTGAACCTGACCGTCGACGGCGTGACCACCGTGATCGGCATCGCAGCGGACGGGACGATGCAGCGGATCAAGTGAGTTCGCGGACCGCCAGCACTACACAATTGCCGTCTGCGGCACGCGCTGAGCGTGAGCCGCGGTCGCCGGTGCGCATTGTGTAGTGCTGGCGGTCCGCTTCAGGCTTTGGGGCCTACCGGCTTCCAGTCGCTGGGCGGGTCCTCGCCGACGCGGCCGTCGACGGCCTCGCGGATCAGGTCGGCGTGGCCCGTGTGGCGGCCGTACTCCTCTATCAGGTCGCAGACCAGGCGGCGGAGGCTGGCGTGCCGCCCGTCCGGCCAGGTGATGTCGGCCGGCTGGTCGAGCCCGCCGTCAGCGATCGCCGCCGTCAGCGTCTCCCGGGATCGCGCGACCGCGCCGTCCCACAGCGCGTACAGCTCGGCCGGCGTGTTGTCGACCGCGGAGTTGAACTCCCAGTCGTTGTCGTCCCGCCAGCCGTTCTCGAGCCACGGCCCGCTCATCGGCTTGCCCCGGAACTTCACGTCGAACATGTAGTCCTCGTTCGCGGCGAGATGCTTCATCAACCCGCCGAGCGTGATCGACGACGCCCCGATCCGGGTGTTCAGCCCGTCCGCGTCGAGCTCGTCGACCTTGTACCGGAACGTCGTCCGCAACCGGTCCAGTGCCCCGACCAGATGCTCGACATCACTCCCCGCCAACGGCGGCTCCCACCACGGCGACACCCACGCGCTTTCACTCATGGCAGCACGGTAGATCCGATTCCGGACGCTCCCCTTCCGGAACCTGCAATACTCGCCCGCATGCAGCGATACGCGGGCGTGATCGCAAGGTACGACGGGATGGTCGCGGTGGTCCGGGAGCGGTACGAGGCCTGGGACGCGCCGTACTGGAACCTGCCGAGCGGGGCCGTCGAGGACGGTGAGACTCCGGCGGACGGCGCGGTGCGCGAGCTGCGCGAAGAGTCGGGACTGGTTGCCGCGGCGGGAGATCTCGAGCTGGTGTGGACGACGCGGACGACAGCTGACGGTCGCGTGACGTCGCGGTCGTGGAACTACGTCGTGGACGTAAGCGATCCCGCGTTCGCGGTCGACGATCCGGACGGTTCGGTGATGGAGGTTCAGTGGGTCCCGGTCGAGGACGCCGTACTGCGGCTGAGCAAGATGCCGTACCCGCCGATCGCCGTACCCGCGGTCGACTACCTGGCGTACGGCATCCGCGGGCGGGACTGGGGATTCACTTTGTACGGGGAGACGTGGAGCTGGGATCAGTGAGCCAGCCAGTGCGCTCGTAGACGTTGCGGTCGCCGAGCCAGTCGCGGTATTCGTCGTACGACGTGGCGCCGCCGTCGAGGACCGCCTGGTATAGCCAGTAGCCGTATGCACGCTCGCCTCGGGTCGCGGCCTCCTCTTTGATCGCGAGGATCGTGTCGCGGCTGGCCGGGGTCAGAAGTTGTTGGAGTGCGGCGGTCAGCGGTCCGCCGCCTAGGGCCTCGGGGCCGAACACCCACATGTCGACGGTCCACATGTCGTCGGGCGTTTCGTATTCGAGCTTCCAGTACTGCCCCTGCTCGTGGCGGTCGCGCGCGTCGAGATACGTGATCCGGCGTACCTGTGGGAGCTCCGCCAGGACGCTCATCACGGCGAACCCGTCCGCGACGCGGGGCTCCTCGGAGCGGATCTCCAGATCGATGTCCGGGGCCACGACGAGCTCGATCCCGACCGAGCCGACGACGGTCACCTCGCCGTACGCACTCCATCGCTGGATCAGGTCGAGGTCCCGCATCAGCTCGTGCGCCGTGTGCAGGCGGGCGTCGGCGCGGGCGGCGCGCTCTTGGGCTTGGGCTTGGGCGTTCATAGGGTCCGGCGTACGACGACGTTGCGTTTGGCCGACGTACGGTCCTCGGCGTACGTCGTGAAGCCCGCGGCGAGGAATGTGCTGAGTACGCCACGGCCGGGATCACCGGGCATCGCCTTCACCGGGTAGGCCTCGACGATCCGCGCACCCGAGCTTCGCGCGTACTCGACGGCCGCGTCGACCATCGGGGACGTCAGCCCTCGCCCACGGTACCCAGCCTTCACGAACAGGCAGTTGATCGCCCAGATCGTCTCGTCGTCCGGCTCGTCGATCGGCAGTGTCCGCGAGTGCACGATCGCGTAGTACTCCGTCCGCGGGGCTACGGCGCACCAGATCGCTGGGCGATGGTCGACGTACCCGATGAGCCCGACCGGGACACCAGCCTCCACGAAACCCTCAAGTGCGGCGCGGTTCTCGGCGCTCCCGTTCGCGGCGACGGATGACGCGGGCAGCCGGCGGGCCATGCACCAGCAGCCCCGCGTCCCACCACTCGGCCCGAACAGCTCGACCAGGTCGTCCCACCGCGCCTCGTCAACCGGGTGCGCTTCCATCGGGGCATTCAACCACGCACCGCGGGCCTGGTTGACTGGTTTGCAGACGTGCTGTCGGATCGGGGACCCGCCGTTCGTAGCAGGGGTGAGCGGCGGCCGCAGGAGGTCGTCGAGACAAGGAGCGATGAGATGCCGCGATACCTGATCTCGTTCGAGAAGGGCGCGATGGACCACATCCCCGAGGAGGACTTCCCCGAGGTGGGCAAGGCCTCTCACGCGGTGTGTCAGGAGGCGAAGGACGCCGGCGTGTTCCGGTTCGGCGGCGGATTGAGCTACGACGACGGCGACGTGGAGCACGCGGTGGTCGGCACCGACGGGCTGGTGACCGACGGCCCGTACCCGGAGAGCAAGGAACTCGTCGGCGGCATGATGGTCGTCGACGTCCCAACCCGCGAAGAGGCCCTCACCTGGGCCAGAAAGATCGCGGCGGCCTGCCGCTGCCCCCAAGACGTCCGCAAATTCATGTACGACCCCGATCTCGTGGAGTGAGGTCCGGTTCGTGCGGGATCGCGGGGCGCGCAGGGCGGCTAGGGTGGCGGCGATGAAGAGCGAGCTCGAATCCGTTGCCTGGCCGCCCGATCCGATCAAGACCGAGCGCCTCGTGTTGCGCGAGCCCGAGGCGCGCGATCGTACGGCGATCATCGAGCTGCTCGCCTCTCCCGAGGTCGGCACGTACATCGGCGGCGCGCAGTCCCGCGACGACCTCGAGCGCACAATGCCGGAAGTACCACGCCGCCGTACCGGCCTGTTCGTCGTCGCCCTCGACGGAGCGACGATCGGCACCGTCACCCTCGACCAACGCGACCCGAACCACCCCGACCAGGTCCGCCCGGACCTCGCGGCAGTCGAACTCGGCTACCTCTTCCTCCCGTCCTCCTGGGGCCACGGCTACGCCACCGAAGCCTGCACCGCCGCACTCACCTGGTTCACCACCACCCACCCCGGCGAGCCAGTAGCCCTAACCACCCAGTCCGCCAACCACGCCTCCATGCGCCTCGCAACCAAACTCGGCTTCACCGAGACCCACCGCTACAACGCCTGGGACGCCGAACAATGGCTGGGCCTCTGGACCCCCACCAACTGAAACCCCAGGACGCGAGGACCCATGGAGATCAGTCCGCGGCTGACGCGCTGGATCAACCGCCAGTTCCCTGAGGGCAGTGCGGAGAGGGTGCTGTCGGAGCTTCGTGAGCTGCCCGAGCAGGTGATCGGCGAGCAGGACCCCGAACGAATTCAGGCTGCGCTCGTGATCCGCACGGCCGGCGACTGGTACCAGTTCCAGCAATACCTCGCCCTTGCCAAGTCGGACTGGAGAGACGCCTTGGTAGGTGCCGACCTGGCCAACGGAGATTGGCCATCGCGGCTCGACGCAGTGCTAGGAACTGATAAACCCTGTTAGCGCCAGGAGTCGCCAGGGGTTCGGGCGTAGCGCTGCCAGGTGTAGCGCCATGGGATGACGGCCACTACGACGACGATGAAGGAGCAGTTGAACAGGACGTCGCGTGCTTCGGTGCTCAGGTCGTTGGCGATCAGGTGCGGAACCGCGACCGTGCCGACCCAGATGACCTTCCAGGCCACCTCGAACAGCAGGATCGGCAGCATCCGCAGTGGATATCTGAGCCCGAGGAAGGCCAGCAACGACATGCCCGTCAGCAAACAGGCGACAACTCCTTCCATCACCGGCAGCGAACGAACGTCCTGAACCACAATCGGCCACTTGACGAGCGCCAGCCCCACCCCTATCAACGCGTACCCGAGCCGCATCACGTTCATCCGCCGGACAGTCAGCTCCTGATCGCGAGGTGCGCCGGGCGCTCGTACGCCCGGATCGCCGCGAACGGCGGTGTTCTCTCGTGCACTCATGACGTTCCCTTCTAGTGGTGGAGGCGGGTCAGCAGGCGCAGGCGCAGTCGATGCAACTGCGGCATCAGCCCGTAGATCACGATCGGTACGGCGATGGTCGCCAGAACGAACGTCCGCACGACCGGCGTCAGCGTGCCGAGCCAGTCGCCGAGAACGAGGTTGAGAGCGGTGAGGGTCGGGAACACGGCCAGCCAGATCATCAGGGCCAGCTGGTGCTTGGACGGCGGTCCAGGTGCGGCGTGCCGTGACGCCGGGATGGGCTTCGAACCGAGCGATGGTGTGGTCATGCTCCAAGGCTGGTGCTGAGTCGGAGGTTCGGCCACGAAGGTTGCTGTTTGTGGGAAATGGGCGTCAGATGAGCTTGTGGAGGACACCTCAGCGGCGGAGATTGCCGCGGTGCTCGAGAGGGTCGGGGGACGACTCAAGCGACTGCGCGCGCAGCGCAGGATGACCCTGGCCGAGGTGTCGACAGCGACGGGGATCTCGAAGAGCACGATGTCGCGGCTCGAGACCGGACAGCGGCGGCCGACCCTGGAACTGCTGCTGGCGTTGTCGCAGGTGTATCGGGTGCCGCTCGACGACCTCGTCGCCGCGCCGGCACAGGGCGATCCGCGCATCCGCCTCAAACCGGGTCGAGTCAACGGCCGGACGGTGATCCCGCTGACGCAACATCCCGACGGCACGCAGGCGTGGAAGATCGTCATTCCGAGCAGCAAGGTCACCCCGGAACTCAGGGCCCACGACGGCCACGAGTGGATCTACGTGCTGTCCGGCCACATGCGCCTCGTCGTCGGCGACGACGACTGGGTGCTCGGCCCCGGCGAGGTCGCCCAGTTCAGCACCGAACAACCGCACTGGTTCGGCAGCACCGGTCACGAACCCGCGGAGATCCTCAGCATCTTCAGCCGCCCCGGCGAACGGATGACTGTCCGGGAAACCTGAGAACGCTCAGTGGACCTGACCGACAAGCCAAACCCCCGACCAGCCAAGTAGACGTCCGTCAACGGGGCCGACCGAGCCGCGCACCCTTACGCACCATCGCCGGACCGGTCCAGCTGGAGCTGCAGACCGTCGAGCAGGTAGCCCAGACCGACAGTGAAACTGCCGTCCCAGTCGTCGTCGTAGAGATAGCCGCGCGCGGCCAGTGTCGGACACCGGTCGAGGAGTTGTTCCTGGCCGACGCGACGTTCCTCGTCGGTGATCCGCAGGGCCGTCTGTGAGGCCGCCGAGCCCATCACGTGGTTGTAGAGCGCCCAGGTGGCCGAGGACAGCGCGCCACCGGCGAAGCCGGCCTTGACCAGGCTCGACTGCAGAATCTCCATCCAGGCAAGGAAGTTCGGGCCGATCGTCGGCCGTCGCCGAGCCGGTACTGCGGCCGCCCACGGATGCTGCAACAAAGAACCCCGCCAGGCGACCAGTACGGCGGTGACGTCCGCTCGCCAGTCGTCGGACTGCTCGGTCGGCGCCGATCCGAAGATCGCGTCGACGGCCAGGTCAATGACGTCTTCCTTCGTGTCGAGGTGCCCGTACAGCGAAGGGGCCGCGACGCTCAGCCGCTCGGCGAGCCGGCGCATGGTCAGCCGGTCGATCCCCTCGTCGTCGAGCAGCGCGACGGCGGCCTCGACGATCCGCGGCAGGGACAGCGGTGGTTCGCCTCGGGGCCGACGCCGCTGACGGAGCCAGATGCTCCGGATTTCACCGTCGGCTCCTGCCTTGCTCACCGCGCTCATCCCACTCCTCGCGACCGTCCGGTCGGGCTGACCGGTGCGCCGAGTGTAGTACGTTGTTCGCCTCAACTAACAATGTTCGGATAAACAAACAACGTTAGGTAGGTGGTGGCATGACCGACGTCGCGGAAGCGCGGGCGGACGTGCGGCAGCGGTGGTGGACGCTTCCGGTGGTCAGTGCGGCGCAACTCCTGGTGGTGCTGGACGGCACGATCGTGAACATCGCACTGCCGTCCGCGCAGCGGGATCTGGGCATGTCCGACACGAGCCGACAGTGGGCAATCACCGCCTATGCGCTGGCCTTCGGTGGGCTGCTGCTGATCGGCGGCCGGATCAGCAGCGCTCTCGGGCATCGGCGGGCGTTCGTGCTCGGTCTGGCCGGGTTCGCGGCCTCGTCCGCGCTCGGTGGAGTCGCGGTGAATCCGGAGATGCTCTTCGGCGCCCGAGCTCTGCAGGGGGTGTTCGCGGCGCTGCTCGCGCCCGCCGGCCTGGCCCTGCTCACGACGACCTTCACCGAGGCGAAGGAGCGGGCTCGTGCATTCGGGGTGTTCGCAGCGGTCGGTGCCGCCGGATCAGCGGTTGGATTGGTTGCGGGCGGCCTGCTCACGGAGTACGCGAGTTGGCGGTGGTGTCTCTACATCAACGTGCCCATCGCAGTACTGGCGCTCGTCGGTACTACGAAGGTGCCTGGCCGGCGGGGGAGCCGCGGGCCGCTGGATCTAGGTGGCGCGTTGCTCAGTACGGCGGGGTTCGTGGCCGTGGTCTACGGGTTCAACCAAGCCGAGCCGCGGGGCTGGGGGTCTCCGGTCGTACCCGCTGTGCTGGGCGGTGGCGTGCTGCTGCTGGCGGCGTTCGTCGTGCTCGAGTCGCGGGTGTCGCATCCGCTACTCCCGCTGCGGGTGCTGCTGCATCGTGATCGCGGTGGAGCCTTCGTGGCGATCACGCTGATGTTCGTCGCGATGTTCGGCTTCTACCTGTTCATGAGCTATTACACGCAGACGATCCTCGGCTACTCACCGGTCGAAGCCGGGATGACCCTGATCATCAACGCCCTGGCTGCCTTGGTCGGTGCGACCGTCATCGCAGGCAAGCTGAGTCGGCGACTCGCGCCAGGACTGGTGGTCTTGGCCGGGCTGGTCGCGGCGGCTGCGGGGTTGCTGATCCTCACCCGCCTGACGGCGACCAGCCCGAACATCCTGCCGTTGTACCTGGTGCCCGCGCTCATCCTCACCGGCCTCGGTCTCGGCCTGGTCATTCCGGTCACGGCGGCACTGGCCACCTCGGACGTCTCGTGGGCGGACATCGGTGCCGCGTCGGCGGCGTACAACGCATCGCAGCAACTCGGAGCGGCACTGGGTACGGCGTTGCTGAACACCATCGCGAGCAGCGCCACCGCGGCGTACCTGCTCACGGGACACGAGCCGGACGCGTCGACGGTGCACGGCTACACCACCGCCCTAATCGTTGCCTTCGGCATCCTTCTCGCAGCCGCGCTGATCACGGTACCGCTGATCCACACCCGAAAGGACCTCTCATGAGCTATGTCCCGATCATCGACCTCTCCAGCAGAAATAACCCCGCCGCCCGTACTACGCTCGCCCACGCCATCGGACAAGCGTGCGAGAGCTCAGGATTTTTCGTCATTGTCGGCCACGGCGTACCGGCCGACCTGGTCGAGTCGATGTACACCGTGACGAACGCCTTCTTCAAGCTGCCCGAAGCCGACAAGGACCTGGTCCTGAACCGTCCTGGCGTCTCCGGGTTCCGCCGCTTCGGTGGGACCACGGCGCAGAGCCTCGACCTGGAATCGCCGCCAGACCTTTGCGAGGCCTTCAGTGCGCATGTCACCGGCGAGCTGAGCGACCAGGAGAGGTCCGAACTCGGCGACTACTGGGCGACATGGAAGCTGGCGAACATCTGGCCGGAGTATCCGGCGGGGTTCGAGAGCACGTGGACGGAGTACATGACGGCGATGACTGAGCTGGCGGCTGACTTGATGCGGCTCTCGGCCCTCGCGCTCGGCCAGGACGAGCAGTACTTCGACGGCGGGTTCGACGCGCATGTGTCCTCGCTGGTCGCCAACTACTACTACCCGCAGGTCGAGCCGCCACTGCCAGGCCAACTGCGGCGCGGCGCCCATACGGACTTCGGTGGGCTGACTGTGTTGTACCAAGAAGACGATCTGGGTGGTCTGCAAGTGCTGCAGGGCGACGACTGGCGTGACGTCCAGGCGATCCCCGGCAGTTTCGTGGTGAACATCGGCGATCTGATGGCGTTGTGGACCGGCGGCCGCTGGGTGTCGACGATGCATCGGGTCGCCAATCCGGACCGGCAACAGACCTCGTCCCGGTTGTCCGTCCCGTTCTTCTACCAGCCCAACCACGACGCTCTCGTCGTGCCGCTGCCTTCGATCGACGGACGGTCCGGGCCGAGCGTCGTCGCTGGCGAGTGGATGGCGGCCAAGCTCGCCAAGATGTTCGCGAACCCCGCGGGGACACGCTCCTGACAGGTTGCTGACCGGACAAGAGGAAGGCCCCTCTGACTTGGCGTTTTGCCTGGTCAGCGGGGCCTACTTGGAGCCGCCTGTCGGAATCGAACCGACGACCTTCTCATTACGAGTGAGACGCTCTGCCGACTGAGCTAAGGCGGCGGGTTCCGAGGCAAGAGTGTAGCGGGAGGAGGGGGAGGATTTCGAATCGGATCCTTGGGGAGGGGTACGGCGGGGTGTGCGGTGTGGTCGGGGTCACCCGAGGGACGAGCCGTAGGACGGAGCCGGTGTGCGTCGGCGTACCGGAACCAGTGCGCGGCGGCGTACGTCGGAGGGGCGTTGGAATAGCAAGGGAACAATTGTTTTGGGAAATGCGTTGACTTGAACGCAGGTGCTGGGTGAGACTAATTCCCGCAAGACCAAGACCTTGAGGAGAAGATCGTGTACGGAACGCGCATCGCGAACGAAGCCTGGCGGCCCGGCCGCATGGCTTTGTCGGCGTGCCTGCGATCCGTGGGCTACGACACCTTCTACCACCAGCTCAGCCTGTGCACGGGCGGCCCGCCTGGGTGATCTCCGAGTGGAGAGATCTCCAGGAGCCGTCTGAGCCGGGTACCGGCAGCAGGCGGCTCTTTTCTTTTGCCCGGTAACGGGTCACGTCGGTGCGCAATGGTTGCGGACCGGATTCCAAACCCGTGTCACGAGGGTTCGACTCCTTCCACCGATGCTTTTTCCGGTATTTACGGATATCGGCATGAACAATGACAACTGGACATTCATCGCATTTCTCCCGGCGCCTTGCGGAGCCGGGAGAGGACCAGTTGTAGGCCAGCGGCCAGGCCACCTCATTTGGGTTGAGGGGATCGGGGGTTCGAGTCCCTCCAACTGGACCAGGCGCCCGCAGGATGCTCAGCTACCGGCCGAGCGGGCGCCAAAACCAGGTCGGCGTCTGCAGCCAGGGGAGGCTCTGGACTGCCGCTGCCGACCCACCCATGCGCCCTGCGCCGGAAATCCGAACACATCCGGCGCAGGGCCGGTGAACGCCCGTGGCTCAACTGGAGAGAGTGCCTGCCTACGAAGCAGGAGGTTGCAGGTTCGAATCCTGCCGGGCGTGCTGTGTCCGAAGCGGAAGTGGGCGATGCGCCGGGATGTGACCCCGGAGGAAGCGGGTTCGAGCCCCGCCGGACACCCTCGAGTACGACGCGCGCACGCAGCGTACGTCGTACGCTCCGCGGCTCTGGCCCAACTGGGAGAGGCGCCTGGCTTAGAACCAGGAGGTTCAGGGTTCGAATCCCTGGGGCCGCACTGACTGACCGACACCGAGATCGCCGACCTGCTGAGCGTGGGTCGGGCACACTGGAAGGGAGGAGGAAGCACATGAGCGGTGTGATCGTTCTGAACGCGTCGTACGAGCAGCTGCACGTCGTGTCGATCCCGCATGCCATCCGGATGCTCGTCCGGGAGGTCGCCGTCGTCGAGGAAGCGCACGACGGCGCCAGCATCGGACCGTTCCCCCTCCCCCGCGTCCTGCGTCTCGTCCGGTACGTCGTGATGAAGTGGCGCTACGCCTCCGGCCGTCTGCAGTACACGCGGGCCGGCGTACTGAAGCGCGACAAGTACACCTGCGCGTACTGCGGCCGGCTCGGCGCCACCACGATGGACCATGTGATCCCACGATCACGTGGCGGCCGAGGTGAGTGGTTGAACGCCGTCGCCGCCCACGCGCGGTGCAACGAGAAGAAAGGCTCGCGAACACCGGAAGAGGCCGGCATGCCGCTGCTGTGGCAGCCGTGGGTCCCTTCCCGTGCCGAGATAGCGCTCTGACGCGACACCCACCGGTGCCGCCGACGAGCGCGATGCCAGGTGGGCGTCGGTGACCCACCCTCGGTTCTGACCCGAGGCCCCGCAGGTTCGACCCCTGCCCTGGCAGCTGTACGCCGTCGGCTTCCAGTTCTGCTTCCGGGCGGGCCGATAGTACAGATCGCCGCCGGTCAAGGTGTGCACCCGCTCAACGATGTCTGCGTCCGTGGACTCAAGATTGATCCGTCCGCTATAACGCCTGCTGAGGCTGAAACTGCCCTCGCCCTCGATGACACCCGCGACCCAAGCGGCCGCCGGGCCGGAGAGTTTTCTCGAAAGCGGAGACGTCGCAGGCCAGGACACCTGACGAAGAGTTTTGCAAGATGCCATCTGGACTCTGCGACGATTCCCCATCAGAGGCCAGAGCAGCTTGGCGAGCGGTTCGAGATGTTCTCGGCGCTTCACCTGCCACCGTAGGCCTGCTTGTGATGTGGTTGCCTGCTGGCGACAGCCCCTATGTACCCGACGCCCGTGATCCGTTCGATTCGCTCGAGTACGTCGAGATCGGTCATCACAACTCGAAGCGTCGACGAGGACACCGAACTGGTGAAGGTCCCCTCGCCCTCGACGAGGCCAGCGAGCCAGGCGAGGGCGGAATCGGACATCGCCCGCAGCGGCGGCTGCGGACCGCCGTTGGCACAGGTGCGGCAGCGCACGGCTCGGCGAGACTTCCGAGCACCGCACTCTGGGCACGGAGGAGATGCAAGGCTCTGTTCATGACACGCCGAGCACTTCCATCCAGACCAGGAAGTGACGAAGACACCCCCGCACGACCTGCAGGTGCGTACCTCGGGTGTGGGAAGGCGACGACTCATACCCACACAACTATCTGTCGCCACCGACAGTTTCTGGAGATACGGAACCCTTGAAAACAAGGCGGAATAAGCCGAGCTTCGGCCTAACGGCAGCCGTTTCGAAAACGGTCAGCCCTTCAGCGGGCGTGCAGGTTCGAGACCTGCTTCCGCCGCCAACTACGAACGAGAGGATGGGGAGATGAACGTGGAGCTTCCAGTGGAGCTGAGTGGGGCGAAGAGCTCCACGCTCATGTGGGCGCAGGAGTACGACGTGGATGCGAAGGCGCTGCAGCAGCTGCGGAACATTGCGGCGCTGCCGTGGGTGCACGGGGTTCGGGTGATGCCGGACGTGCACCTCGGTAAGGGCGCGACCGTCGGGTCCGTGATCGCGATGAACCAGGCCGTGTCGCCGGCGGCGGTCGGGGTCGACATCGGGTGTGGGATGGAAGGTGTCCTGACCTCGCTGACGGCTTCGGATCTTCCGGACGACCTGTCGGCGATCCGTTCGCGGATCGAGGCCGCCGTACCTGTGGGCTTCCGGGCTCACGACAACCAGGTCGGCGTACGTCGGCTCGGGCTGGACCCGCGTCCGTGGGACAAGCTGTGGGGCGAGTTCACGAGTCTGCATGACGGGGTGCAGGACCGGGAGCGCAAGGCCAAGCAGCAGATGGGGTCGCTGGGCGGAGGCAACCACTTCATCGAGGTCTGCCTCGACGACGAGGACCGCGTGTGGCTGATGCTGCACTCCGGCAGCCGGAACATCGGCAAGGAGCTCGCGGAGCGGCACATGCGGATCGCCCGGGACCTGCCGCACAACGCGGATCTCCCGGACCGTGATCTGGCGGTGTTCCTGTCCGGTACGCCGGAGATGGACGCGTACCGTCGCGACCTCACGTGGGCGCAGGAGTACGCCGCCCGGAACCGAGCGGTCATGCTCGCGCTGGTGATGCAGGCGGTGCGGGAGTCGTTCGAGGTCGACGTACGGTTCGAGCAGCCGATCTCGTGTCACCACAACTACGTGGCCGAGGAGCACATCGACGGGCTCGACCTGCTCGTCACCCGCAAGGGTGCGATCCGGGCGGGGCGCGGGGACCTCGGGCTGATCCCGGGGTCGATGGGCACCGGCTCGTACGTCGTCCGCGGGCTCGGCTCGGAGCGTTCGTTCTACTCGGCCTCACACGGGGCAGGCCGGCGGATGAGCCGCAACGAGGCGAAGCGCCGGTTCACTGTCGACGATCTGGTCGCGCAGACGACCGGCGTCGAGTCCCGCAAGGACGCCGGCGTGATCGACGAGATTCCGGCTGCGTACAAGGACATCGACTCGGTCATCGCCGCCCAGTCCGACCTGGTCGAGGTAGTGGCCCACCTCAAGCAGGTCATCTGCGTCAAGGGCTGAACGGGTTTCTGCCGTGGTCAGGGGACACGGCAGGGCCTGTTGGTGAGGTCCGCCTGTTGGTAGGGGCAGCGGTTTGCTAAACCGTCGGTCGGCTTCGGCCGGCTCGCGAGTTCGAATCTCGCTCTCACCGCTGGGCGGCCGGGAAAGACCGGCCGCCCTGCCAGGCCCTACCTTGAAGTGAGGACGGTCGAGGAGGTCACACGGACGCGCGGCTGACGAACATCCCGATCCCCGAAGCCAGCCTGGCCGGGATCGCGGTCGGCATCGCGCTCGAGCGCCTGCGGCCTCTGCGGCTGCCCGGATCCGCAGTACTCCGACGGGCCGCCGGCTGGGCCTGCGTCGCGGCGGGGAGCTTCGTCGTCGTGCAGTCGTTGTCTGCTGCGGGACATACGGAACTCGCGAAGCCGGAGCGGCTGGTGACGAGCGGACCGTACGCACTGAGCCGGAATCCGATGTACGTCGGATGGGCGCTGGCGCAGCTGGGCATCGGACTGGTGACTGGGTCGGGGTGGACGGTGGCGACCCTGCCTGCCGTTGGCCTGTGGATCCACCGGGATGTCGTCCGGGAGGAACACCGGCTGCAAGAGAGTTTCGGGGACGAGTACGAGCGCTACTCGGAAAGGGTCGGTCGCTACCTCCCCGGGCGATGAGCAGAAGCACCGTCGTGGGAGGGGCGGGGCGGGCTGTAAACCCGTTGCCTTCGGGCCTAGCAGGTTCGAATCCTGCCTTCTGCACGCAAGACACCAACAGATAGGACAAGAGAGGAGGACCGGCCATGGCCGACCTCAGGAACAGGAAGCGAGTGCCAGGCGGCAGGACCGGTGCTCCAGTGAAGCAGGGTCACGCGCTGCGCCGAGTACAGCTTGCCTGCGGGCATGTGCAGCGGGACCGGATCGCCCACGCCGGCGATCACGTGTGGTGCGAAGCCGACTGCTCCGACTGGACACTCGTCGTCTCCGTCGAAGAGTAGTCGGTCGATCACGCAACTTTCTCCACCATCTGACCATCGTTGCGGGTGTACAGGTTGTCACCGCCGGCTGGGGGGCCGCGGGCGAGTGGGTGGGTGGGGAAAGTACATGATCAGATCGTTGCTGGCGTTCGGGCTGGTCGCAGCGGGGGTGGCGTGCGCCGGCGGGGTCGCCGCGGCCGAGCCTGGGCCGGGGATCGCGATCGTCGCGGAGTTGCCGGAACCGGAAGCGGCGCAGTTCGTGCCGGGGGCAACGAACATCGTCCCCGCGACCGCCGTGTCGGCGAAGAGCGCACAGGCGGTAACCGGGGCAGGCGGAACGTACACCTGCCCCGGTTTCAGCACCGTCGACGACGCGACACCGCTGTCGTCCGTCCTGCAGGACACCTACACCTGGGGCGGGTTCAAGCCGTACAAGGTTGGCGACGGCAACGGAAACATCAACTGGAAACTCAACCCCTACAAGAATCCCAGCTGGTACATGTGGTTCCACTCGCTTCGTTGGCTCGGCCAAGGAATCACTGCCGCCGGACAGGGTGACACCGCCGCGATCGACCACGTGACGACGATCGTCAAGGACTGGGTGCGCGACAACCCGTACTCCTGGAAGGCCGACATCGGCGCCTGGGAGTCGACGATGCACCGCACGAACGTGATCATTTGCACCCGGCAAGCAGTGCTCTCCGGCCTGCACCTGACCACGCTCCCGTCGCAGTACAGCTGGCTCGACACCGCGCTCCTCGACCACGCCAAGTTCCTGGTCGGCAACTGGAGCGGCGCCTGGAACCACGGCACCGACGAGAGCATCGCTCTGTTCGGTGTCGGCTGCACGCTGGATCGCACCGACTACATGGCGCTCGCCCAGCAGCGCCTGAATGCCGGTATCACGACCTCGATCGACGCCGAGGGTTCGACCAACGAGCAGTCGACCGCCTACGCGCAGTTCAACTACTCCCTCTGGGGCCGGGCCGTCGACGTACTGCGAGCCTGCGGCGCCGACCCCGGTACGACGATCCCCGCACGCCGCGCGCTGCTGGCGAACTGGCTCGCCCTCGCCACGAACTCGCTGGGCAACCTCCACCAGATCGGCGACTCGGAGGTCGTGCGTACGGCGGCTGTCGCCGGAACACCGCTCGAGTACGCCGGAAGCCTCGGCGCGATCGGGGTGGCGCCGACCGACCGGGTCGGCAGGTTCTCCGCGGGCTACGTTTTCGGACGATCCGGGTGGGGCAAGTTCGCGGACCAGGCGTCGTACAGCATCAGGTACGGGCCGGCGCGACAACTGCACGGTCACAGCGACCACACGTCGCTCACCTACACCGCCCGCGGGCGGGACATCCTGATCGACGGCGGGCACGCCGGCTACCAGAACGACGTCTGGCGGACCTGGGCGAAGAGCCCGTTCGCGAGCAGTTCGATGACGACCCCGCTCTCGGCCGACCGGCTGCCGGCGACCAAGCTGACCCGGTCGCTGCTCAAGCCGAACGCCGACTTCTTCGAGTTCTCCGACGTACCCGGAGCTGGTATCAACCGCGTCCGCGGCGTCCTCGTGCTCAACAATCCGGACCTGGTCGTCACCCTCGACCGCGCGTCGTCCACGACGGCCCAGCAGTTCCAGACGCTGTGGCACCTGCCGGCGGACCAGAAGGCGACGGTCTACTCGCGGACCACCGCCCTGGCGAGCAAGCCGGGTGAGGACACCCGGACGATCCTGTTCCAGGTTCCGTACCGGCAGGCCCTTCCACCGGGCGCGATCCTGCTCAAGCAGGCGCAGACGAAGCCGATCCAGGGCTGGACCTACCCGAACATCAACACCCGGCTGTCGGCGCCGACGCTGATGTTCGCGCGGTCCGGCACCACCGCGTCGATCCTGTCGTTCATCGCACCGGTCAAGGCCTCCGGCGCTGTCACGTACGCGACCCGCTGGTCCGGTACGACGTACGTGGTCGACCTGAGCGTCGCCGGCGTACGCACGTCGGTCGGCATCACCGCAGGCGGCTCACTGGTCCGCCTGGCATAACCCCCTGGTGACGGAATCTCGCCGGGCCCTCCGAAGGCTCGGTTCCTGGTTCGACTCCAGGCAGGGGGACTCAGGCGATGGTCGGGTCGTGGTGGACGGACAGTTCCACCGCGGCCTCGCCTCGGGCGGCGAGGATCCGGACGCGTACGTCGTCGACGGTCAGCGGCTCGCTCAGCGGCAGCAGCCGTCGGTGGCCGATCGTCGTGCCGTGCGCGATCTCGGACCACCCACCGTCGACGAAGGCATCCACCGCGAACGACTCGACCTGCTGGCCGGCCGTAATGTCCTCGCGCAGATCGAGCACGTTGACCGCACCCGGCAGCGCGACAGGAGTGTCGTAGTACTGCCGCACCGCCGCACCCAAAGCGACCAGAACTTCCACATCCTGATCCGCGAACAGACCTCGCCGATCAGGCGGGATGTTCAGCAGCAGTACGGCGTTCCGCCCGACCGACCTGCGATAGATGTCCAGGAGCTCCGGCACCGACTTCACCGCCGCGTCCTCGGCGGCGTGGTAGAACCACCCGGGCCGGATCGACACGTCGACTTCAGCCGGATACCACCGCAACTCGTCGGCCTGAGCCAACTCATCAGGCCCTGCCACGGAAGCCGCGGTCTGTGCGGCCACCATCCGTCCGTCAACGAACGGTACGACGCTCCACTCGGTCTCCCGCGCGAATCCGTCCTCGTTGCCGACCCACCGCACGTCCGGCCCACCGATCGCGATCGTCGCGTCCGGCGCGAGCCGCCGGATCAGGTCGAACCACGCGTCGTACGAATAGCTCTGCGCACTGCTCGTCGGATTGGCCCCGTCCAGCCAGACCTCGGCGATCGGTCCGTACGACGTCAGCAGCTCGTGCAACTGCTGGAGGTAGAACCGGTTGTAGTCGTCCACGACGTACGAGAACTCGCCGATCTGCGATGCCACAGCAAGACTGCCGTTGCCGTAGTACCCGCCCGGCGCCTTCTCCTGATAGAGATCCGCCGGCGACAGATACACCCCGAACCCGAGCCCACCGGCCTGGCAAGCAGCCGACAGCTCCGCGACGACATCGCCCCGATACGGCGACGCGGCAACGGTGTGCGGCAGGTACTTGCTCGGCCACAAGCAGAACCCGTCATGGTGCTTGGCCGTCAGGATCACGCTCTTGAACCCGGCGGAAACCAGCGCGGCAACCCATTGCGAGCAGTCCAGCGACGAAGGATCGAACACCGCCGGATCGTCGACGCCGGTCCCCCACTCCAGGTCCGTGAACGTGTTCGGCCCGAAGTGCACGAACGCGGTCAGCTCCTGCCGCTGCCAGGCGACCTGCCGCGGCGACGGGCGTACGGCGGAGGCATCGATCACAGCAGCACCTTTCCAGGATTGAACAGGTTCCCAGGATCGAACGCGGCCTTGATCCGCCGGTGCAGTTCGAGCCCGACCGGCCCGAGCTCGGTCTCCAGCCAGCGCGCCTTCAACGTCCCGATCCCGTGCTCCCCGGTGATCGTCCCGCCGAGCCGCAGCCCCAGCTGCATCACCGCGCCGAACGCCTCCAGAGCCCGCGCCTCGGCCGCCGCGTCGGCAGGATCGAAGACCACGGTCGGGTGCATGTTCCCGTCACCTACGTGCCCCGGGCAACAGATCAGTACGTCGTACTTCGCGCCGATCTCCGCGATCCCGCGCAACAGCGTGATCAACTGCGACCGCGGTACGGCGACGTCGTCGATCAGCGTCGTACCCAACGGCTCCAGCGCCGAGTTCACCAGCCGGCGCGCCTCGAGCAGCATCCGGGACTCTTCCGCGTCGGACGCCTCGGCGACATCGACCGCGCCGTGCGCCGTGCAGATCTCCGCGATCCGCGCAACGTCGTCGGCAGCACGCGACCCGCGGTCGGACTGCGCGAGCAACATCGACCCGACATCCTCTGGGAGCCCCATGTCCCGGTAGTCCTGGATCGCCCGCAGCGTCGGCTGATCCAGGAACTCGAGCAACGACGGACGCAGTCCCGAGGCCATCACGGCGGCAGCGGCCGCGATCCCTTCCTCGATGGACCGGAACGTGGCCGCCGCGGTCAGCGCCGCCTCGGGGGCGGGGCGCAATGCCAGCGTCGCCTCGGTCACCACCCCGAGCGTGCCTTCCGACCCGACGATCAGCCGCGTGAGGTCGTACCCGGCAACGCCTTTCGCCGACCGCCGCCCGGTGCGCACCACCTCACCGGACGCCAGCACCACTTCGAGTCCACGCACGAAGTCCGAGGTCACGCCGTACTTCACACAGCACAACCCGCCCGCGTTCGTCGCGATGTTCCCACCGATCGTCGACATCTCCCACGACGACGGATCCGGCGGATAGAACAGGTCCTTGTCCAGAACAGCACGCGACAAGTCCGCGTTCACCACCCCCGGTTGCACGACGGCGACCTGGTCCTCAACTGACACCTCAAGAATGCGCGCCATACGAGATGTCGACAGCAACAAGCACCCGTCGATCGCATTCGCGGCACCCGAAAGCCCAGTGCGAGCGCCCTGCGTCACGATCGGAACGCCGAGCTCGCCGGCAGCCCGAACCACCTCGACGACCTCCGCGGTCGACGACGGACGCACGAGCGCCCGCGGCACCCCGGCAGTGCAGAACTTCGCGTGATCGTTGCGATGAGTGTCCAGTACGTCGGAATCGTCGACGACCGCATCGTCCCCGAGGACCGACCGCAGCCGGTCCACGAACTCATCCCTCATCTTGCTCGGCAAGCAATCGCAGGATCAGCTCCGCCCGGCGGACGCGTTCCCGTCCGAGTGCTTCCGCAGTACCGATCAGATGCGCTCCGACCGGGTAGATGTTCGGGGCGTTCCGCAGCCCCATCTTGAGGTACACAGGTGCCGCAGTCCGGACGATCTCCGGTACGTCGTAGAAGCGGACGTGGCCGCCCTGGTCGTCGGGGACCTCGATGTACATGTCGATCGGCACCGTCGTCACGGACCGGATCTCCGCGAGCACCGGCACCGGCAGGTCCGTCGACACGTTCAGGCTGGTCGCGCCGAGACGCTCGTACAGCCGGGCGGTCGGTGCGTTCGGCAACGGCATCAACACCGAGGTCTTCAGCACCAGATCGGCGGGCAGCTCCCCCTCGATCTTCAACTGGCCCAGGATCTCGAGTACGCCGATGTCGCCGACCAGCAGGCTCCGTACGCCGAGCTCGACCGCGCGGAATGCGTCACACAACGAGGCCGCTACCTGATCGTTGCCCCGCGCAACACCGCCGACCGCCGCCGACACCTTGGCCTGACCGCCGATGTCCCAGGAACCCCGCGGCCCGAGGAACAGGCACACTTCGATGCCCGCGGAGGCGCCGAGCGACAGCATCTCCTCGATCTCGCCGTCGGTCAGCATCATCACTCCGCTGCCCTGCGACACCCGGTCGATCGTGATGCCGCGAGACTTGGCCTCCTCGAGTACCGCGGTCATCACCCGCGGCCCTTCGCAGGAAGGGATCTCCACCTTGTACGGCGACCCGTCGGGGAAGGTACGGGTCGACGTCTCGCCCGGCCGGAAGCCGCGATCGGCCAGCAGGGCACGTGCTTCGCGAAGGTTCATGTCTCGCTCCAAGGTCCGAGTCGCCCGGCCGGCGTCAGGTCCCGCGCCGTACCGGTGATCTCCAGGTCGAATCGTTCGGCCGCCTCGGTCAGCAGCGCCGGTGTCACCATCAGCTCGTTCGGCGACAGCGTGTCCTTGATCCGGGCCAGCCGGAGCTCGGACCAGTGCCGCCGTCCGCACATCGTGACGGCAGCCAGTACGGCGGCCTCGTCGTCCTCCATCACCATCGGCAACCGCGAACGGCGCGCACCGCCGGCACCCGAGGTCAGCGCGTTCACGTAGCTCGCCTGCAGGTCGATCTGCTCCAGCAGCCGGGCCGGGATCACGTCCGCGAGACCGAGTCCGGACGCGTTCCCGTGCGAGGCCGGCGACAGCGAGTGCACACTGATCGCGGCGATCGACGGCGACTCGAACTCGGGGATCCCGTGCACCCAGCACCGGCCGATCACGTTGGTGTCCATACCGGCGCCGGACTTGTCCTTGCCCAACTCGTCGACGACCAGGACGTCGAGCTCGTCGAACGGAAGTCGCCCGAGCAGGCTGGAAGCCCTTTGCAGCAAGGCGCTCTCGGCCGCTTCGGCGATCCCGTCGGCCGCGAGCAGCTCGACCGACGCGGTCTGTTCGCGCGCGTTCTCGAGGATCGCGAGACCACCGAGGACCTTGCCTTGTGCAACCACCAGGCGGGCAGCGGCCTCGATGTTGGCGCCGAGCGACGGGATGCCGCCGGCGTGCAGGGAGGCGGCGCCGCGGTGGTTGCCGAGTCCGATCGCGAGGACCTTCGCGATCCCGCTCTCGATCGGGCCGCGGAAGTCGGTGTGCGGCTTGACCCGGTTCACCAGGAGTACGCCGTCCGCCTTGGCAGCGATCGCATCGTGGTGGACCTCGGTGCCGTCGGGGAGCGTGCCGACGACCACGGTCTCCATCGTGGCTTCGATGGGACAGCCAACGGTTTCGGGGGTGATGCCCAGGCCTTCGAGCATCTCCAGCTGGCCGTCGGCGGTGGCGCCGCCGTGCGAGCCCATCGCGGGGATCACGAACGGTGCGGCGCCGGCGTCGCGGAGCCAGTCCACGGCTGCCTTCACCACCGGCACCAGGTCGTGAATCCCCCGGCTGCCCGCGGTCACCGCGATCCGGGCGTCCGGTACGATCCGTGGCCGGAGCGGTTCGAGCGCCGCACGCGCGTCTGCGTACGCGTCCGCCGACACCGGCAGATCCGAGAGAATCCGCCGAATCGGCGTCACCTGCGGCAGAGTCCCCGACGGCCGCAGCCCTCGGATCGCCTCGAACGGTCCCCAGGTCATCAGTGGCTCTGGCGGCCGACGGCGGAGCCGGTGCGGCCTACGAGGAAGTCGAGGTCGCAGCCTTGGTTCGCCTGCGTCACATGGTCGACGTACAGGCGGGCCCAGCCGCGATCCGTCGGCGGTGCCGGCGGCTGCCAGTCGGCGCGCCGCTTCTCCAGCTCCTCGTCCGGTACGTCGAGATGCAGTCGCCGCGCCGGTACGTCGAGCTCGATCCAGTCCCCCGTCCGCACGAGCGCCAACGGCCCACCGACCGCAGCCTCCGGCGTGACATGCAGTACGACGGTGCCGTACGCCGTACCGCTCATCCGCGCGTCCGAGATCCGCACCATGTCGTCGACGCCGATCTCGGCGAGCTTGCGCGGGATCGTCATGTTGCCGACCTCGGGCATCCCCGGGTACCCACGCGGCCCCGCGTTCTGCAGCACCAGCACGGTGTCCTCGTCGACGTCGAGATCCGGATCCTCGACCGCCTTGTCGTAATCCTCGATGCTGCTGAACACCAGCGCCTTACCGCGGTGCCGCGACAGCCGCTCCGACGCTGCCGACTGCTTGATGACGGCACCGTCCGGCGCGAGATTCCCCTTCAGTACGGCGGTTCCCGCGCCACTACCCAGCGGATCGCCGACCGGGCGAATCACGGCGTACGTCTCGCTGCCGGGAGCGGCACCGGGGTACGTCGCCTCGATCCGCTCGGCGTTCGCGACGTTCTCGCCGATCGTCTTGCCGGTGACCGTGATCGCCTCGGTCTTGAGCAGCGGCAGGATCTCCTTCAGTACCGCGGGCAGGCCGCCTGCGTAGTAGAAGTCCTCCATCAGGTACTTGCCCGACGGCTGCAGGTCGACCAGCCACGGGACGCCGCGCGCCCACTCGTCGATGTCGTCCAGTGTCACGTCGACGCCGACCCGGCCGGCGATCGCGAGCAGGTGGATGACGAAGTTCGTGGAGCCGCCGATCGCGGCGTTCGCTCGGACCGCGTTCGCGAACGCGTCGCGGGTGAGGACGTCGCTGATCTTCAGGTCTTCCTTGACCATCTCGACGATCCGCTGCCCGGACTTCTGCGCGATCACGTACCGGCGGGAGTCGACCGCCGGGATCGCCGCGGACCCGGTCAGCTGCAGGCCGAGCGCCTCGGCCATGCAGGCCATCGTCGATGCCGTGCCCATCGTCATGCAGTGGCCGTTGCTGCGCGACTGGCCGGCCTCGGCCGCCGCGAAGTCCTCGGCCGACATCCGGCCCGCGTTGAGGTCCTGCGTGAAGCGCCAGACAGCCGTACCGGAGCCGATGTCGCAGCCGCGGAATTTACCGTTCAACATGGGACCGCCGGTGACGACGACGGTCGGCAGGTCGACGCTGGCGGCGCCCATGATGGAGCCGGGCGTCGTCTTGTCGCAGCCGGTCAACAGCACGACCCCGTCGATCGGATTGCCGCGCAGCGACTCCTCGACGTCCATGCTGAGCAGGTTGCGGAACAGCATCGCGGTCGGCCGCAGCAGCGTCTCGCCGAGCGACATCACCGGGAACTCCAGCGGGAACCCGCCGGCCTGCCAGACCCCGCGCTTCACCGAGTCGGCGAGCCGGCGCAGGTGTGCGTTGCACGGGGTGAGCTCGGACCAGGTGTTGCAGATCCCGATCACCGGGCGCCCGTCGAACGCCTCCTCGGAGAAGCCCTGCGACTTCATCCACGACCGGTGGATGAACCCGTTGCGGCCGTGCTCACCGAACCAGTGGTCGAAACTCCGCCGTCCGGTCGCCGCGGGAGCGCCTTCACCGGCCAGGACGTCGCCCTCGGCCGGGTCGTTGGTCGGAGGGACATCAGTCATCGCGACACCTCACCTGTGGTCACGGTTCCGTTCACCCGGCGGGTGATCCCGGCCGGGTTCGAGTCCTTCAGTACGTCGGGCAGCACCGCATCGGGAGCGTCCTGGTACACGACCGGACGCTGGAACCGCCGCGCCGCGGTCACCCCGACGCTGGTGTGGATCGAGCCGACCGTCGACGGGAACGGCCCGCCGTGATGCTGGGCCCACGACACCGCGACCCCGGTCGGCCAGCCGTTCCACAGCACGCGACCCGCACGGGCGGTCAGCAGCGGGAGCAGGTCGCGCGCGAGCTCGGCGTCCGCGTCCTCCGCGTGCAGCGTCGCGGTCAGGTTGCCGTCGAAGGCCTCGACGGCTGCGCGCAGTTCGTCGAGCGAGGAGTACTCGACGACGATCGAGACCGGCCCGAAGCACTCCTCGAGGATCTCGTCACGCCGGGCGAGCAGCTCGGTCACCGTGGTCTGCAGGAGGGTTGTCCCTGCGGAGGCCCAGACGCGGACGCCGTCGACCTTCTCCAGCCGGTCGAGACCGGAGCTGAAGCCGTCCTTGATGCGGTCGTTCAGCATCGGCGCCTCGGTGACGGCGCCGGCCGCCTCGGACAGCTGCTCCTGCAGGCCGTGGCCGGCCGGGAGGAAGAGCAGGCCGGGCTTGGTGCAGAACTGCCCGACGCCGAGGGTGAACGAACCGACGTACCCGCTCGCGATGTCCTTGCCGCGGGCATCGATCGCTGCCTGCGTGACGAAGACCGGGTTGAGGCTGCCGAGCTCGCCGTAGAACGGGATCGGCTCCGGGCGCGTCACCGCGATCTCGTGCAGTGCCTTGCCGGCCGGGACCGAACCGGTGAAGCCGGCGGCGGTGATCCGCGGGTCCTTGAGGGCCGTGACTCCGACGTCGAAGCCCGAGATCAGGCCGAAGGTCCCGTCCGGCGCACCGGCTGCCTTCAGCGCCTCGATCATCACCTCGGCGGTCCGGACGGACAGCTCCGGGTGACCCGGGTGCGCCTTGACGATCACCGGGCAACCGGCCGCGAGCGCGGACGCGGTGTCACCACCGCAGACACTGAACGCGAACGGGAAGTTGCTGGCGGCAAACACCAACACCGGGCCGAGCGGGACGAGGACACGACGGAGGTCGGGGCGCGGGACCGGCTTGGCCTGCGGGTCCAGGGTGTCGATGGTGACTTCCAGCAGCGAACCCTCTTCGAGCGCGTCCGCGAACATCCGCAACTGCCCGGTGCTCCGCGCGACCTCACCGGTCAGACGCGCCTGGGGCAGCGAGCTCTCACGCATCGCGATCGGCACCAGCTCACCGGACGCCGCATCCAGCGCATCCGCGACGCCCCGAATCCACCCGGCCCGCACGGCTGGCTCAGAGACAGCGAAGGCGGGAGCCGCAGCATCGGCCGCAGCAAGCGCCTGCTCCAGCTGAGCGGGGGTGGTGTCGGAGACGGTCATCGGAGTCCTTCCAGGTTTTCGGTTGCCAGGAATGTGAACGGTTCCCGGCCTGTGGCCACGGTATTCGTGAGGGTGCCGACCTCGTCGATGGTGATCGTGATGACGTCACCCTCGGCCAATGCGAAGTCCAGTTCCGGGACGATGCCGGTGCCGGTCGCGAGGATCACGCCGTCGGGGAAGTCGTTCGGCAGGAACAGTACGTCGATCAGGTCCTGGAGCTCGCGCACCAGCTTCTCGGTCGACGTCGTACCGCTGAACACCTCGTCGCCGCCGCGACGGATCGCCAGGTTGATCCCGAGCTTCTTGGGGTCCGCGACCTCCCAGACCGGCCGGATCCCCGAGGCCAGCGCACAACCGCCGGCGAACAGCTTCGCCTGCGGCACGTACAGCGGGTTGACGCCTTCGATCGACCGCGAGCTCATGTCGTTGCAGACCGTGAACCCGACGATCTCACCGTGACTGTTGGCGACGACCGCCAGCTCCGGCTCGGGTACATCGTGACCCGAGTCGGACCGGATCCCGACCGGCTCGCCGTCGACGACCACCCGCCAGGCCGGCGCCTTCTGGAACAGCTCGGGCCGGTCGGCGGTGTAGACCTTGTCGTACACCGACTGCTCGCTGCTCTCCTCCATCCGGGCGCCACGCGAGCGCTCGTACGTCACGCCCGCGCACCACACCTCGCCGCGACCGTCGATCGGCGGGAGGAACGTCAGCCCTTGGACGGGCAGCGCCTCACCGGCCTTGTCGACCTCCGCCTGCAGCTCCTCGCGGGTGAGCCGGAGCAGTTCGGCGAAGCTGTTCACCCCCGGCAGCGGAGCCACCGTGTCCCCGGTGCGCACACCAGGGATCGGTCGGCCGTCGACCGGGGACAGATAACGGACCAAGTGCATGGCAAGGCCTTTCACATTGACGTACCGAGCAGACCACGGGTGATCTGGAAACCGACGTTGCCGGAGGCAACCGCCTTGGGGACGAGCCGGCGACCGGCGACCGCGGCGACGATGTCCAGCCCGATCCGCGCCTGTTCGGACGCGTCACCGGTAGCGACCGCGTCCAGGTCGTCGCCGTACGTCGCGACCGTCTCCGGGTCGTTGCTGAACTCGACCACCGGGACGAACCGCTGCGCCGACAAGGTGCCGCCCGCGACATGGGCGAGGATCTGCTGGACGCCCGTCGCACCGAAGCCGGTCGCGGTCTCCATCCAGTCGGTCCCCGGCATCCGCATCACGTGCCACCCCGGCCCCGCGAGCCGCTGGCCGTGCGCGATCGTCGGGCCCACCGGGTCCGCCGATCCGAACGCCGCAGTACGGAATCCGTCGTGTGCCAGCAACGCGCCACGCGACGACAGTACGACGGAACCGCCGGAGCCGACGATCTCGCGGCCGATCAGCGCGAGTGCCTCGGCGGTCTCGTCCGAGAACGCGCCGCGGGCCTCCAGCCCGATCGTCAGCGCACCGAGATCACCGGACTGCGCGATCGGAGCCTGCAGGTCGAAGCTGCCGAACCATTCCTTCACCCTCTCGCCTGCGGCGTCGAGGCCGCCGTCCGCCTGGATGCTGGCCCAGCCGAAACGCGACGGATCCTTTCCGGCCTCGACCAAGCGGGACCGGAAGTAGTCGTTGTGCGTCTTCTCGCAGCCGTGCTCGAGAAGCAGGGCCATCCGCGTGTTCGGGTGCAGAAGGTAGCCGAGCATGATGCGCGCGAACGTCTCCTCGGACGCGCCGCCGCTGCTGCCACAGCCCTCTGTGTGCGGCAGCGCGACCATCCGGGTGACGGCGTCGCCCGCCCACTTCTCCAACTCCGCCTGGGCTGCGATCCGCAGCGCGATCTGACCGGAGCAGAGGCTGGTCGGCAGGATCAGACCGACGGCCTCAGGCACCAACCGGTCGTCGACCTTCAGCAGTTCGGCGAGCGTGCGGCCGTCGGAGGTCAGGCCGCGGTGCGGGAGCGCGTCGAGCGGTGCGTCGCGGTCCTCGCTCGGAAGATCGCCGAGCTTGCGGCTCATCCGGCCGTCGGTGGTGATCGAGATGCCCTCGCGCGGGCCGGTCTGCTTCCAGTTCCGCCAGATCGACACCTGGCTGTGGCCGGCGCGCTCGCCCGCGCTCTTCGTACCGGATGCGACGCGGACGACGAGATCGAAGGTCTCCGCGGTCAGGTCCGCCATCGACGTACCGGTCAGGTACTTGCCGGCGTCGACGTCCATCTCGGCGTGCAACCGCTCGTACCGCGCGCTCGTGGTGACGAACTTCAGCGTCGGGACGAACGGGAAGTTGGTGATCGATCCGTTGCCGGTGGTGAAGAAGATCAGGTTGCAGCCACTGCCGATCTGGCCGGCCACCGACTCGAGGTCGTTCCCGGGGCTGTCCATGAAGATGTAGCCGTCGCCGGGCAGCGGCTCGCCGTAGTCGATCACGTGGTCGAGCCGGACCTCGCGCGGCAGTTTGCGGGCGGCGCCGATCGACTTCAGCACGATGTTGTAGAGCCCGCGGTACACGTTGCCGCCGGACGGGTTGCCCTCGGCCGTGTGCCCGTGCCAGCCGACGCGTTCCTTGAACGACCTGATTGTGGTCAGGAAGCGCTTCGCGGTCGCGAGGTCGCGGACGTTCTTCAGCACGTACGGCTCGGCGCCGATCAGTTCGTCGGTCTCCGCGAGCACCGCCGTACCGCCGTGCCGGATGACCTCCGCGCTGACCTGGCCGGCGAGCGGGTTGGCCGAGATCCCGGAGAAGGCGTCGGAACCGCCGCACTGCAGGGCGATCTTGAGGTCCGCGAGCGGGACCTCCTCGCGCTGCTGCGCGTCGACAACCGGCAGCCACGGCTCGATCAGCGCGCCGGCAGCCGTGAGGTCGTGCTCGAAGCCTGCGTTGCGGGTGAAGTACGCGTGCGGCACCTTGATCGACGGGTAGCCGTTCTCGGCCAGGAAGTTCTTGATCGCCTCGCCGGAGACGACATCGCCCTCGGTGTCGACGATCAGGACGGCGCCGACGTTCGGGTTCAGCGTGAAGCCGCCGAGCGTGGCGAGCAGGAAGTGCAGGTTGTTCGGGACCTCGTCCTCGCCGCCCTCGGTGTGCGCGACCGGTACGACGCCGTCGCCCGCGGCCGCGCCGTCGAACCGCCGGGCCAACTCGGTCACGAACCCGCTGCTGCGCGAACTCGTGGCCAGCAGTACGACGTGATTTCGCGTCCCGGCCGGACCCTGCTCACGGGGGTAACCGAGGAACGTGCCGGGCTGCTCGACACTCGTCACCTGAGCGCCGAAGTGCAGCGCCGACTCGTCCAACTCGAACGGGTCGAGCGGCTCGTTGGTCGCGCTCGGCTCCTCGGGCAGACCGTCGACGCCGCGGGCAGTGACCGCCGCGAGGCTGGTCGGCGTACAGACGTAGTCGCCGGGGACCAGGTCACGGGAGGCGCGCGCGAATGCCGTGTTCCACGAGGTCAGCGCGTCGCCGGTCTCAACCGGCACGACCACGAAGCGGTGCCCTTCGAGCACGGTGTGCGGCAGCGTGATCGTCGTACCGTCGAGCTCGACCTCCGTGCCGGAGTCCAGCCGCCGGGACGCGATCGCGACGTTGTCACCGGGCTCAGGCAGGACGCCGATCTCTTCGAACCTCATCGTTGGCGCCTTCCCATAGCTTGCTCGAGCCGAAATCGTGCATGATGCATGATTACCAGTGTTACCCTGCCGAAACCTGACCGGTGGGGTCAAGCCCGCGACCAGAATCCGGAGACACCTGATGAGCGAGCCAGTGGCACCGGTGGACCGGCGGCTGCTCCGGCGGCAGATGCTCGCCGACGACGTGTACGAGGCCATCAAGACGATGCTGATGGACCACGTCATCCGACCCGGGGCGCGGATCTCGATCGACGGGCTCGCGCGCGAGTTCCAGGTGTCGTCGACGCCGGTGCGGGAGGCGCTGGCACGGCTGGAGTCGGAAGGGCTGGCGGTCAAGGAGCCGCTGAAGGGCTATCGCGCGACTCCGCTCCTGTCGCTCGAGGAGTTCGACGATCTCTACCGGTTCCGGCTCCTGCTCGAGCCGTGGGCGGCCAGGCGGGCAGCCGAGCTGATCTCCTCCGAGGGTGTGGAACGGTTGCGCGCTGAGCTGGCGAACGCGGTCGAGCCGACCTCGATCGACTACGCCGGGTACAAGTCGCTGACTGTGCACGACAACCGGTTCCATTCGCTGATCGCGTCGCTGTCCGGGAGCGAGCAGGTTCGATCGGCGTTCGAGCGCACTCACTGCCACCTGCACATCTTCCGGTTGCACTACGACCGCGACATCGGCCCCGAGGTCCTCACCGAACACCGCGTGCTGGTCGAGGCAATCACCTCCGGCGACCCGGCCGCCGCCGAGTCCGCGATGACCCGGCACATCGAGAACTCGATGACCCTGCGGTTGCGCCGCATCTACGAATGACCCGTCGCCCTTTCCCGCTGGCAGTGCCTCCGGAACTCACGGCGTACATCCTCGACTTCCACTGGGACGTCGAACGGCTGCACACCCTCGACCTGCCGACGGTCGATCTGCCGGTCGCCGACCTGGCTCACCATCTCGACCTGCCGTTCTGGGCGTACGACGGACCTTTCCAGGTCACGCCCCGCCAGGTCGCCGCGGATCCGGTCACCTACCGGGCGCAGTACGAACGCACCCTCGCCGCCGACCTCCGCCACCCCATCGACGTCGTCCACCGCCCCGACGACCGCATCACCATCCTGGACGGCGTCCACCGCCTACTCCGAGCAGAACTCGAACGCCACAGGACCATCCCCACCCGAGTCCTGCCCTGGTCCGAGCTGGACCAGATCGCCGTACCGTAACGTCACTCCACCGGCGCGCCGCCGTACGAGACCTCGTTGCCGTCCGGATCGAAGAAGGTCGCATGCCGTACGCCGTTCTCGTACGTCTCCCGTACGGCGGGCTCAAGTCCACGCTCGGCGATCGCCCCGAGCACGGCCTCGAAATCCTCGACGAACAACGTGTGCTGCGCGTGACCGGCATGCTCCGGGACAACCTCGATGTAGAGGTACCGGTGCTCCCCGACCTCCCACACCGCCTCGATGTCGTTAGGCAGAAAGCTCGGCGGCGCCCCCAGCAGCTTCTCGTACCAGGCAACCGCGGTCTCGTAGTCACGGACGGAGATGCCTGCGAAGAGGTCCATACCGGATGTTACCGACCCGAAGATCACTCCGGGGCGTCGCCGTGGTCCGGGATCTCCAGCTGTACGCCGCCTTGGAGCGCGGACTGGTGGGCGTAGATGCCGGGGAGGGTGTAGCGGGCGGAGACCCAGGCGTTGATCGGCGGGAGGGTCTTGTCGGCGACCGCGCGGACGAAGTCGTCGGCGAGGAAGTGGTGGGAGCCCTCGTGGCCGTTGTGCAGGCCGTCGAACTCCTTCGGCAGGCGGGAGCGGTCGTGCACCGGGGAGAGACCGGAGCGGAAGGCGTCGCGCAGCGCCGGGTCGACGTTTGCCAGGTCGGCGTCATCACCGGTCGGCTTGGTCTCCATCAGGTGCTCGATGTCCTCGACGCCCTCTTTGTTCTGCCACAGCGTCGTGGTGGCGAGCTGCTCGAAGCTGCCCTCAGTACCGAACACGCGCAGCCGCGACTCCCGGATGTGCGACGGGTACCCGACCCGGCGCATCTCGTTGGTCCGCATGACCCCGCCGTCGGCGAGCTTGAACAGCGCGGTCGCGTTCGAGAAGTCGTTGTCGAACTGGCTGATCTCCTTGTCGAAGACGCCGTCGCCGCGGTCGTCCTTGACACCGATCGCCGACACGTGGGTGGCGTGCTGACCGGTCACCGAGAGCACATTGCCGACGGCGTGCGTCGGGTAGAGCAGCGGCGGGAACGACGCGGTCTTCTTCCAGTCGTCGCCGCCGGAGTACTGGTACGCCGCGTAGAACCCGAGGTCCATGTCGTGGACGTAGTCGCCCTCGGTGTAGAACACCCGGCCGAACTCGCCGTCCGCCAGCTTCTTCCGGCAGTACACCGACGACGGGTAGTAGTAGCTCGTCTCACCCATCATGTAGGTGAGCCCGGCCTCCTTCACCAGCTCGATGATGCGCGCGATCTGGTCCGCCTCGATCGCCATCGGGACCGTCGAGTACACGTGCTTTCCGGCCTCGAGCGCCTTGATCGCCATCTCGCCGTGCAGCCACCGCTGCGTGAAGATCGCGACCGCGTCCACGTCCGACTCGAGCATCTCCTCGAACGACGCCGTCGTCACCGAGATCCCCTGCTTGGCGGCCATCTCCGCCGTCCGCTCCGGGACGACGTCGGTCAGCCGCACATCGGACACGTCCGGATGCGCGGACCACAGCCGCAGGAACGAAGGAGCGAACTGGCCGGCTCCGACCACACCGATGCTGATTCCCATGCGGAAGAGCCAATCACACATTTATGTTCCACGGAAGAACATATTCAGACGTCGAACCGTGTGACCCCAACCACGCCGCCAGCGCACTTTGAGCACCCACCAACCGTTTCCGGACCGGCGAAACGGTTGGTGGGTGCTCAAAGTCGCGTGGATCGGTGGTGCGCGAGGGGGTTAGGGGTGGGCGAGGCGGTGGGGGTGGTCGGTGGTGATGCCGTCTACGGCGAGGGACAGCGCTGTGGCGAGGGTGGTTGTGTCGGGGACGGGCCAGGCGGTTACGGAGAGGCCGGCGGTGTGGAGGTCGGCGACTGCCTCCGGGGTGAGGCCGGCGATGCCGCAGAGGGACCAGCTCGCCCCGGCCGCGCGGGTGCGGGCGATGACCTCGGCGGTGTCCGGCGTACGGCCGAAGATGTGACCTGTCGTCACATCCGGGAACGCCTCCCGGATCGCGAGCAGGATCTCCGGGTGGAACGACGTGACCAGGGTCCGCTCGGCCAGCGCCGGGTCCGACTTCAGCGACTGGGCGAGCAGCGGTACGGCGGCCTCAGCCTTGACCTCCGCCTGGAACCGTACGTCGATCGCCGCGACGGTCTCGGACCAGGTCGGTACCTTCTCGCCGAGACCGGCGTCCAACGCCCGGATCTCCGCCAGCGTCAGCTCCTCGACCGCACCCGTACCCGACGTGGTGCGGTCGACGGTCGCGTCGTGCATGATCACGAGTTCGCCGTCCGCGGTGACGCGGAGGTCGAGCTCGATCTCGTCGCAGCCGTCCGCGACCGCCCGCCGGAACGAGCGCAGCGTGTTCTCCGGTTCGGTCCCGAGTGCGCCCCGGTGGCCGGTGATGATCACAGCACCTTCTCCTCGTAGAGACGTTTGACCTCTTCGCCGATCGCCTCGAGCCGGCGCGCGACGGAGGCGAACACCTTCTTCGGCTGCGCGTTGTCGGCGTAGATCTGCTGCAACCCGGTGTAGATCTGCACGTTCGCGTTCCGCCCGTACAGCCGGATCGCGTCCTGCTGCCGCGCGTTCTCCAGCTGCGCGATCGCGACGCCGTAGTTCGGCTGCTCCGCGATCAGCTTCTTCAGCTCGGCGTCCTCGCGGGCCTTGTTCACCACCGGAAGGTACCCGGTCTGCGTCGTCCACCACGCCGAGTTCTCCGGCAGGGCGAGGAACTGCAGGAACGTCGCCGCGGCCTGTTTCCGCTCGGTCGAGATGTTCCGCAGCATCCCGATCCCGCCGCCGCCGGTGGCGAGCCCGGACGCGACCTCGGACGGGATGAACCCGGCACCGACCTTGAACTTCGCCTTGCTGCTGATGGTCTTCATGCCACCGGTCGACTCCTGGATCACGCCGACCAGCCCGTTGGCGAAGTCCGTGCTCGGGCTGCTCGCCATGTACGCCGCCCCGAGATCGTGCACCATCGACCGCTGCCACTCGCCGGCCGCGACCGCACCGGCCTCGTCGATGGTGACGTCGAGCCCCTTGGAGTACGCGCCGCCGAACTGCCACACGTTGCCCTGGAACTGCCAGTCGCCGTCGATCTTCGCGAACGCGATCGTCCGCAACGACCGCCCGCCGGACTGCACCTTCGCGAGTTCGGGCACCCACGACCGCAACTCGCTCCAGGTCCGCGGCGCACGATCCGGCAGCCCGGCCTTCGCGAACGCGTCCCGGTTGTAGTACATGATCGGCGTACTGCGGGCGAACGGAACGGCCCAGCTCTGCCCCTTCACGACGTACTCCCCGAACAGCTTCTCCTGGAACACCCCAGGCCCGAAACCGTCGGTGAAGTAGCCGTTCAGCGGTTCGAGCGCGTCGTTCAGGAAGAACCGTTCCCAGGTGACGTCCGACAGTACGGCGAGATCGGGCGCCTGCTTCGCGACCAGAGCCGCCGCGACCTTCTGCGCCACGTCGTCGTAGCTTCCCTGGAACTGCACCTCGACGTACACGTCCTGCTGCGAGTCGTTGAACTTAGCAACGAGCTTGTCGACGGCCTTGCCGTTCACGCCGCCGTACGGCGACCAGAACACGACCCGCGTGCGGTTCGCGTACTGCTTCGGCACGGATCCAGCCGGCTGCGAGTAGATCGCGTCCACCGAACGGTAGCCGCAGCCCGCCAGCGTCGCGCCGGCCGCGAGCCCCAGGAACATCCTGCGCTTGAGCATGCTCATCCCTTCAGAGCTCCGGCCGTGATCCCACCGACGATGTAGCGCTGGGCGATCAGGAAGATCAGCAGCATCGGTGCGAGCACCAGCAGCGTGCCGGCCATGATCGTTCCCCAGGCCGCGAGGCCTTCCTCGTCCTTCAGGATCAGCAGCCCGACGGGCAGCGTCCGCATCGAGGCGGTGTTGGTGACGATCAGCGGCCAGACGAAGTTGTTCCACTCCTCGACCGCGGTGATCACCACGACCGTGATCAGCATCGGCCGCGACATCGGCAGGACGACGCGCCACAACGTGCGCAGGTGTCCGGCGCCGTCGACAGCGGCCGCGTCCGTCACCTCCGTGGGCAACGTGAGGAAGTGCTGCCGCATCAGGAACGTCGCGAACGCGGACCCGATACCGGGGATGATCAGGCCGGCGTAGGTGTTGATCCAGCCGAGGCTCGCCACGGTCAGGTAGTTCGGCAGCAGGGTCACGTGGCCGGGCACCATCATCGCGCCGAGCACCGCGAAGAACAGGATCTTCTTGAACGGGAACCGCAGGTAGGCGAACGCGTACGCCGTCAGCACGGCGTTCACCACCTTCAGCGCGGTCCCGATCACGGTGATGATCGTGGAGTTCAGGAAGAACCGGTCGAACGGCGCGGCCTTCCACGCCAGGCTGAAGTTCTCCCAGGTCAGGTGCGGCCACCAGGCGGGCGGCCACTGGTAGATCTGGGTCGGCTGCTTGAACGCCGTGGACAGCAACCAGTACAGCGGTCCGAGGAACACGGCCGCCACACCGATCAGTACGACGTACTGGATCGCACGTGTCTTCATCGGTAGTGCACCCGCCTTTCCATCACTCGGGCCTGCACGGTGGTGACGACCAGCAGGATGACGAACATGATGATCGACAGCGTCGCCGCGCGGCCCGCGTTGAACGCCTGGAAGCCTTCGTTGTAGATCGACCAGCTCAGCGTGGTGGTGGCATCACCAGGGCCGCCACCGGTCATCACCGCGATCACGTCGAACGCCTGGAAGGTGCCGATCACCGTGGTGATCAGCAGGAAGAAGGTGATCGGGGCAAGCAACGGGAGCTTGATCGAGCGGAACCGCGTCCAGGTCGACGCGCCGTCGATCGCGGCGGCCTCGTCGAGCTCCTTCGGCAGGCCCTGCAGGCCGGCCAGGTAGATCAGCGCGGCGAACCCGACGTTCTTCCACAGGTAGACGATGACGAGCCCGGGCAGGGCCCAGTCGGAGTTGTTCATCCAGTCCGGCGGCTCGGCGCCGAACGGTTCGATCAGCGCCCGCATCAGGCCGTACCCGGGGTCGAAGATGAACGCCCAGATGGTCGCGACCGCGGCGCCGGACAGGATGTGCGGCGCGAAGGCGATCGTCCGGACCGCGCCGCGGCCCTTCAGCGGCAGGTTGAACAGGAACGCCAGCGCGAGCCCGATCACCAGGCTGCCGGCCACGATCAGCCCGGTGAACACGACCGTGATCCACAGCGTCTTGTGGAACGCGGGGTCGGTCAGTGTCCGACCGTAGTTGGCCAGACCCACGAACTTCGGGCGGGCCGCGATCATGTTCCAGTCGGTCAGGCTGAGGAACGCGTTGTAGATGATCGGCCAGTACGCGAAGACCGCGATCACCAACAGGTTCGGCGCGACCAGCAACGCGAACAGCCCGTACTCGCGCCGTCTCCGGCGCTTCCGCTGATCATTGCCGTCAGCAATTGTTCGTTCGTCCGGATGAGTCCGGGCCGGCAGGTCTACTACCGTCACACCGACCTCCTTGTGAGTAGCTCGAGCAGCGCGGCGGCCACGGGGGGCGTGGACGCCAGGATGCCTTGTGGGAAAGCAGTTTCAGGTCCGCGGACGACGGCGGCGCCGGCCTCGCGGGCGATCAGCGCACCGGCAGCGACGTCCCAGGGCTGGATCAGGTGCTCGTAGTACGCGTCCGCCGTACCGTCGGCGACCGAGCACAGGTCGAGCGCGGCCGATCCGCCGCGGCGGATGTCGCGGACGACCGGCAGCAAGTCTTGCAGAAGCGCCGCCTGCTCGGCCCGGCGATCCGGGAGGTACGAGAAGCCCGTAGCGACCAGGGCCGACTCCAGTGAGGCCTGTCGCAGCGACCCGAGGCGCTGGTCGTCACGGAAGGCGCCGGCATCACGTACGGCGGACCACGTCGTACCGGTCCGCGGTTGGTGGACCACGCCAACGAGTGCACCGTTCTCGTCCTCGACGGCGATCGAGACGCTCCAGTCGAGGCGGCCGTAGAGGTAGTTGACCGTGCCGTCGAGGGGATCGATCACCCAGGTCAGGCCGGTGCTCGAAGCGCGCGAAGCGCCTTCTTCACCGAGGAGTCCGTCACCTGGGCGGGCGGCGGTCAGGCCGTCGACGATCAGCTTCTCGGACGCACGGTCGGCCGCGCTGACGGGGTCGTTGGCGGAGCTTTTGGTCTCGACACCGGCCGCGTCGATCGACAGACTCCGCTGGCGGGCCAGGAGTTCCTCGCCTGCCGCGATCGCCAGCCGGACGGCCAGTTCGCGCAGGTCAACGAGGTTCGGTGCAGCGGACATGCCGGTGAAATTATCACTGAACGATGGTTACGTATAGAGAATGAGTGTGATTTTCTCACCGAAATCACATTCGTGGCTCAATCGTCATCGTCGTTCCGGATCCGTACGCCGGTGACGCCGTCGAGGTCGTCCAGTGCGAGCACGAGGTTCTGCAGCGGTGGACGCCCGGAGAACCGCATCGAGGCCCGCACCTGTGGCCGTGCTCCGTCCCGGTGGACCTCGGTCCCGAGCACCGACGCCTCGAATCCCATCGACGTAGCGGTCGCCAGGATCGCCCGCAGTACGCCGGCTCCGTCGTCGTACCGCACCGTGACGATGCGGCGGCGGTCCGGCGACGGCAGGAACCGGCCGAGCCGCGCGAAGGGGCCTACGGCAACCAGGTGCAGGACGGTCGCCGCGACCGCGAGGACAGGCATCCCGGCACCGCAGGCCATACCTATCGCGGCGGTCATCCAGATCGTGGCCGCCGTCGTCAGGCCGCGGACCACATCCCTGCGCATGAAGATCACGCCGGCGCCGAGGAAACCGACACCGGACACGATCTGCGCCGCGATGCGGGACGGGTCGAGATTGACTTCGGTCCCGAGGACGGCGTTGAAGCCGAAGCCCGACACCAGGGTGAACAGTGCTGCCCCGGTGCCGACGAGCGTGTGCGTACGCATACCGGCACTCTTCTGCCGCATCTGACGCTCGATGCCGATCACCATCGACAGCACGAACGCGATCAGCAGCAGGAGCAGCTCGGTCCACGTAGTGGAGGTTGCGAGCTTCATCTATGCAGACACCAGTCCCACAGGGTCCTTTCCGGTGAGGAAGGCAGCGACGGCCTCCGCGGCGATCGTGCCGGCCCGGTGAGCGGTCTGTCGCGTGGCGCCGGCGAGGTGCGGTGTCATCACGATGTTCGGCGCGGTCAGGAGCCGCGACCCCGCAGGCACCGGCTCCGACGGGAACACGTCGAACGCCGCCGCTCCCAGCTGCCCCGACTCTAACGCGTCCACCGTCGCGTCGTAGTCGAGCAACCCACCACGAGCGGTGTTCACCAGTACGGCGCCGCGTGGCATCGCGGCGATCTGCTTCGCACCGATCATCCCTCGAGTCTGATCGGTCAGACGTGCGTGCAGACTGACCACGTCCGACTGCCGCAGCAACTCGTCGAGCTCGACGAGTTCGATGCCCTCGGGCGCTTGTTCGACGTACGGATCGGCGACCAGGACGCGGGCGCCGAACGCGAGCATCACCCGGGCGACCCGTTGCCCGATCGCGCCGTACCCGACCAGGCCCACGGTCGATCCGTCGAGCTCGAGCCCGCACTCGTCGTACGCGTAGAGATCGGAGCGCCACTCGCCGTGTTCCAGCGTCCGCTGCAAGCGCGGAAGGTTGCGCAAGGCACCCATCATCAACGCGACCGCGTGCTCGGCGGCCGCCACCGCGTTCCGTCCGGGTGTCGAGGCCACGGCGATCCCCCGACCGGCCGCCGCGGCCACGTTCACGTTCACCGGACCGCCACGGCACACGACCAGGAAGCGCAGGTCGGGCGCGGCGTCCAGGACCCGCTCGGTGAACGGCCCCATCTGCGTGACCGCGAGCTCGACCCCGGCCAGCGCCTCGATCAGCTGGTCCTCCGCGTCGCTCGCCTCGTCCACCTCGGCAACCCGCCCGTACGGCGTCAGCGGCCAGGGCAGCGTGACCTCACGGAACTCGAACGCCACGTCCGGAATCGCGGTGAGCGCCGCGGCCAGCAGGTCGTTCCGCACGAAATGGTCGCCGGCGAGCAGCGTCTTGACGGTTCTCATCGATCTCCTGTGAACGTAGGTGCTGGGTCGGACCAGCGTGGGCGGGCCGACTCGATGCGGCGCAGGTAGTGGGCGTAGCCCTCGGCGTAGAACGTGGCGCGGGCCGGATCCGGGTCGACCTGGCGGGTCTCGGCGATCCACTCCGCTCCGGCGCTGTCCGGGTCGACCGCGCGACGTGCGCAGATCACGGCACCCCGCGCGGCGACCTGCTCAGCCTCGGCGGTGTGCAAGGGCGCGTTCAGTACGTCGGCGAGGATCTGGGTCCACTCGCTGCTCCGGGCACCACCGCCGCACACTGTGACGCGACCCGTCCAGCCGGCCGCGTCCAGACAGTGGCGGGCGGCGTACGCGATGCCTTCGCAGGTCGCACGCACCAGGTCGGCCGTCGTCGTGGACAGCGAGATGCCGTCGATCGTGCCGCGGGCGCGGGTGTCGACGAACGGGGCACGTTCGCCTGCCTCCGACAGATAGGGCAGGACCGTGACGCCGGACGCGCCGGGCGGGCTGTCCGCCAGCAACGACGGCAGCTGGTCGGTGGTGACACCAACGAGCGCGAGGACCCGGTCGAGGGCCGCCGTACCGACCATCGCGGGCATCGCGCGCAGCCAGACTCCTGGCGTCCAGGTACCCAGGAACAGGCCGGCGGGCTCGCCGTCGACGGGCAGCTCTCGCGTGATGACTTGGCAGGCCAACGTTGTACCGACGGTCAGCAGGGCGTCGCCTGGCTCGGTCACGCCAGCGCCTGCCGCTGCGGCCGGGAGGTCGTACGGACCAGCGGACACGCGGGTCCCGGGCGCCATACCGGTCGAGTCGTCGCGCAGCTCACCAACCGGCCCAGTAGCGGCGACCGGCGCAAGCAGGTGGCGCATATCGGACAGGCCTGTGGCCGCCAGCGCCTCATCGTCGTAGCTACCGGTTCGCGGGTCGAGGAACGGCGCCGACGCGTCCGACACGTCCGTCGCGCGGACGCCGGTGAGCGCCTGCATCACGACGTCCTTGCAGTACGCCGCCGTACCGGCCCGCTCGATCACGTCGGGTTCTTCCGCGAGTACGGCGGACAGCAGCGGGCCCGATGCGCCGGGGAACATGCGATTGCCGGAACGCCGGAACACGTGTTCCGCGACCCCGTCCGCGGTCCACCGGTCGAGGATCGCGCTGCTGCGCGCGTCCAGCCACGAGATCGCCGGGCGGACCGCCGTACCGTCCGGATCGACCAGCCACAGGCCGTCGCCCTGCGCGGTGATCGCGAGAACATCGGGACGCGTTCCGACGGCGGCCGCCAGCTCCCCGACGACCTCGTTGACCGAAGCAACGATCTCGGCCGTCTCGTGCTCGAACCGTCCCGTACCTGGACGAACCAACCGCGTCGGTCGAGACGCCTCGGCCACCGGACGGCCGTCGGCGTCGAACGCGACGGCCTTCGTGACAGTGGTGCCTACATCAACACCGATGTCCACGCACAACAACCCCCTCCTAGAGTTTGGCGACCTCCACGGTCGCGCCGTGGTCGCGCAGTGGTTGGATCAGGTCCTTCGGGGTCTTCTCGTCGACGATCACGACGTCGAAGTCGGTCAGCGGCGCGAGCCGGTGCAGGGCGGTGCGCTGCAGCTTGGCGTGATCGACCAGCAGCACCTTGGTCCGCGCCGAGCGCAGCATCGCCCGCTTGACCAGGACGATCTCCTCCTCCTGGTGGAACGCGTGCGTCGACGACACCGCGGACACCGAGCAGAACAACAGGTCGGCGTGCAGCGCCTCGACGGCCTCCGCGCACGGCATGCCGCCGAACGAGTCGTGGGTCGCCGAGTAGATCCCGCCGAGGGCCAGCAGCGTGACATCCCGCAGTTGCGCCAGCTTGGTGATCGCCGGCAGGAAGTTCGTTGCCACGGTCAACGGAGCGATGTCCTCGAACAGGTCGACCAGGGCCAGTGCGCTGGTCGAGTCGTCGAGCATCACCGACATCCCCGGCTCGATCATCGCCCGCGCGTGCCGGGCGATCGCGGCCTTCTCCGCGTGCGCGGTGTTCAGCCGGTACGCGACGTTGCTCTCGAACACGCTGGTCGGCTGCGCGCTGACCCCGCCGCGGTACTTCCGGACCACGCCTTGCCGCTCGAGCTCGTCCAGGTCGCGGTGCACCGTCATCACACTCACGCCGAACGCCTCGACCAGGTCGTTCGCCGAGACCGAGCCGTGTTTCACGACGTACGCCGCGATCTCGGCCTGCCGGCGCGCGGGACGACTCAGTTCGGTGGTGTCGCCGTCGACATCCGTTGTCATGCCAGGGTCTCCAAACGCAGAGGAGGAACGTTGTACGCCTCGAGACCCACTGTGCCGTCCTGCCGGCGCAAACGCACCAGCGCCGCGGGACCGAGCGCAGGTAGCAGTCTGCGGTAGTCGTTCAGTCGCAGACCGAGCACCCTGCACACGAGCAGCCGGATGAGTGTGTTGTGCGCGACCACGAGGACCTTCTGACCCTGGTGCCGCTGCCCGATCTCGTCGAAGACCTCGCGGACCCGATCGGCCGCCGCGGCGGGGTCCTCGCCGCCCGGGAAGTGGTCCCGCACCGGGTCGAGCTCGAACGCCTTGCCCACCGCCGGCGGCAGCTCACTCAGCATCTTGCCCTCGGCCGAACCGAAGTCGACCTCACGCAACCGGGCGTCCAGCGTGGGCGTCAGGCCGAGCATCTCCGCGGTCGGCGTGATCGTCTGCCGGGCACGCAGCATCGGCGACGCCCACAGCGCGTCCGGCGCGTAGCCCGCGGCCCAGTCCTTGAGTTGCTGCGCCTGCCGTACGCCGACCTCGTCGATCGGGAGGTCCGTGGACCCGGTGTACCGGTTGCCGTGATGCCATTCGGTCCGGCCGTGGCGGGCCAGCACGATCGTCGTTCTCATCCCCTGTACCCCCGGCGGTCGAGTTCGGCGACGAATTCGCCGTACAGATCGTCAAGTCGGTCGCCGCGCGGCTCGAGGACGTGGTCGACGCGGACCATCCGTCGTGCCGTCCCGGTGAGATCGGTCCCGCCGGACGCGGCCAGGACCGCCATGCCGTACGCCGGGTCCGGGACAGCCGGGAGCTCTACAGGTACACCGAGGACGTCGGCGCGGAGCTGGTTCCAGTACCCGGCCCGGATCGCGCCGCCGGTGAGCGCCACCGAGCGGACCGGCTCGGCGCCGAGCGACTCCAGGTGCTCGAACGCGAGTCGCTCGATGAACGCGACACCCTGCAGCACAGCGGCGTACGTCTGCAAGTCGTCGGCGGTCGTGCCGAGCGTGAACCGTTCGGCCTGCGGCGCGACGAAAGGGAATCGCTCGCCGGTCTTCGTGAGGGGGTAGATGACCGCGTCGATCGGGTGGGCGGCGCGATCCAGCGCGTCGAGGTCGGCGCCGGGAAGCAGTTCGGTGAGTACGCCGGCGCCCGTGCTGGACGCGCCGCCCGGAAGCCAGCCGCCGTCGGGATGACGGTGGTTGTAGACAGCGCCGGTCGGGTCGGTCAGTAGTTCGGTGCTGACGCCTTTGAGGACGAGCGTCGTGCCGAGGACCGAGTTCCATGCGCCGGGCGCGAGGGCGCCGGCGGCGATCTGGGCCGCGCAGCCGTCGGTCATCCCGGCATACACGGGGACGCCGTCCGGCGTGCGGCCGAGCTCGGCGCCGGGGCGGACGACCTCGGGGAACGCGGCGAGCGGGAGGCCGAGTTTGTCGAACGCGGCGGCCGGCCAGGCGTCGGCGATCAGGTCGTAGCCTGTCTTGAGGGCGTGACTGGTATCGGTCGCGACCGGGTGGCCGACGAGGTGCGCCGCGACGAAGTCGGCGCTGTGGACGATGTGACGGTCAGTCAGGTCGAGATCGAGGATCTTCGGGAGCGCCCAGGTGGGTTGCATGCTGGTCGCCCAGCGATCCGGGTCGGCGTCCACGATGTGGTCGCGACGGGCGGCCGAGCGCGCGTCGTCGTACATCAGGGCCGGTGTGACCGGGCGTCCGGCGCGGTCGGTCAGGAGGAAGGTGCCGGACGTCGAGCAGATCGCGATGCCGTCGAGGTCGGTCGCCCCGACCTCCGCGAGGACCGCGTCGACGGCGGTCAGCCAGGCCTGTGGGTTCTGCTCGTGACGGACGCCGTCACGGTGGCTCGCGAGCGGACGCGTTGCACGGGACAGAACCTGACCCTTGGCATCGGCCAGCACGGCACGCACACTTTGCGTGCCGAGGTCGAGCCCGATCCACCCCACGAAGCGCCTCCCAGCTGAGTGTTATCTGCATTGATAACATAACACCAGAAGACGGTAAGAACGCACCAGTCCCTGACCGAAGACGGACACAAACAGCTCCCGCAGGCCGGTCGGCCCGCGGGAGCTGTGAAGAGTCAGAGCGTCAGGAGTGCATCAGGACCAGGGCGGGGTCGACCGCGGCCAGCTCGAGCCGGCCGGCGTCGACTGCGCCGTACGCGCCGATCGGGCCACTGCTGCGGCGGCCGTTCCGGTTGAGCCAGAAGCGCCAGCCCGCGGGCGCCTCGGGCCAGGCCGGGTCAGGCGTCCAGCCGAGCGGCGGACGCCAGCTGTCCGTCGGCGGCTGCGGCCACTCCGGCGGCGGGTTGAACTTGTGCACGGCGGTCCCTCCGGATTCCCCAGCGATCCGCTGAGCGCGAACTGTCTGACAGATCAACGATCTGGCGCACCGAATGTCACGGATAAATCTTCGTAAAGTTTCAGCGGCGTACGGAGACCCATCTCAGCACCGAAACAACGTCCCGGCAACCGTTCTCTCAACCACCGGACTGCACGTGCATCGGCAAAGGAATTAGTTGCCCCCTCCACAACCAGCCCGCCAGTTGTCCACAGCAACCGCCCACATATCCACAGCCCAGTTGCGTTATCCACAACCCGGACTGTGGACACAGTGCGTGGCGATCGACTCACTCACACGCCACGCCGTCGTCGTCGCGATCCAAGTGCGAGGAGTAACCAGGCTGGCCTCGGTACAACGGCGCCTTGCCCGCCGCACGCACCGCGGAGCAGTTGGCGTAGTACACCTCAGCCGGTGCGGCCGTCGTCTTCGTCGGCCGCGGGCTCTGCGGCCGCGCCAACGGGACCGGTGCGGTCGCCCTAGTGGTTGCACGCGGTGCCGCGACCGTCACAGTCCGGGCCGGCAACGGCGGTTGCGTGATCGTCGTTGTCGGCCCAGGAACGGTCTGCTGCACCGTGACCGCCGGCGGCCAGGACGGGTCCGGTTGCCAGCCTGATGGTGGTTGCCAGTCGGGCGCCGGTGGAGCCGGCCAGCCCGGTGGTGAATTGAAAGTTGCCATGGTTGAGTTCCCCCTCGGGGGTTACATCCAGTCACCGTGACAATGTGTTACAGATCGTTGAGGCGGGCGTGCACGCGGTGGTGGTCGGTGAGGGATTGGGTGAGGGTGTGGCCTAGGGAGCGGTAGGCCTCGAAGTCCCATTCGTCGTAGAACTGGTCGCCGGTGGTGCGGCGGGGGAAGTCGGCGTGTTCGGCGGCGTACTGCTCGAGGTCCCAGTCGAGGTGGCCGGCGAGGACGGCTTTCACGAAGAAGATCTCGGTCTTGTAGGGCTTCTCCTCGCCCTCTTCCAGCGGGTGGGTCGCGATGCCGTAGGCCCAGGCGCGGTCGGCGCGGGACTTGCCGCCGCGGAGCATCGGGGACGGGTCGAGGTTGATCTCGATGCCGTGGTCCATCCGGGCGGTCGCGATCGCCTCGGCGAGCGCGGTGAAGCGGTCCTCGGCGTCGTTCGAGGCGTCGATCGTGATCACCTGCGCGGGCTTGCGGCGGAGCGCCTCGACCAGGCCGAGGTTGTCGTAGTGGCCGCCGTCGGTCACGTAGATCCGGCGTTCGTACATCGACGGCGACCCGACCGCCTCGTGCAGCAGCCGGTACGGTCCGGGCTTGTCGATCACGCTGCCGACGTACCGCCGTACCTTCGCGACGATGCCGGTCCGGTCCGGGAAGGCGGGCTCGGCGCGGTTGTTCCAGTACGGGTTCGGCAGCCACACGCCGAGCCGTGCGTTGAGTACGGCGAGCAGCAGGCGCACCGGCCGCGTCCGGGCGTTCACCCGGCCGGTCAACGGGCTGAACGCGGCACCGCTGATCGCCATCGCCGCGGGGACGGTGACCTCGCGCTTGAGTACGTCGGCCTCGCGCTCGTAGTCGGCCGTCTCACGCCGCCCGCCGTCCGGCAGCGACCGGTCCCCGACGATCCCGATCTGCTCGGCGTCGAACACGAACGGCACGCAGTCGCGCTGCGTCGGCACGAAGTCCGGGTCGTCGACGTTCGCGACACCGGCGATGACGAGCTGCGGACCGCCGTCGATCGGCTTCGCCCAGTCCGAGTACCGCAGCCGCAGGTGGTAGTCGAGTCCGACCGCGGCGCCGTTGTCCTGCCGCTTCACCAGGAACGCGCGCGACAGCCGCTCCCGGTAGAAGGAGTGCAGCGAGGTCCGGTTCGCGTCGGTGAGCACCTTGATGGCGAGCGCGATCGCGACCAGGATCAGCGCGACGTTCCAGTCCTCCTGGTACGACGTGTCGGTCGCGTAGCCGCCGGTCCAGCGCAGCAGCACGATGACGGCGGCGATCATGATGATCGCGCTCCCCGCCCACGGCGCGAGCTTGGTCCGCGCGAACACCAGCAGCCGCGCGCGCAGTCCGGTCGCCGCCTTGCCCTCGACGGTCAGTCCGTTCCAGACGGATTTGCCCAGGCCGATCAGTACGACGACCAGCGCGCTGAACGACGCGAGACCTTGCTTTGTTGGATCGACCAACGCCAGCAACGCCGACGGGAGACTCGGTTGGTCGATGGATTCACCGGGGACTTTCCCCAGCAGATAAAGGCCTCCCGGCACACCGAGCAGCAGGACGGCGACCGGTACGCCGTACCGCAGAGTCACGTTGCCGATCGTGGCGAGGATCGTGCGGACGAGGTCCGGCATCCGTGCCCAGCGGTCCCAGACCTTCTCGATCAGGAAGGTCAGCGCGCTCACCGCGAGCAGGAACACGGACATGCCGACGAAGAACCAGGAGTCGTTCGGCCGCCAGTCCACCTGAAGGCCGGTCGTGATCACCTTCTGGTCGGCGAGGAACCATCCGAGGACCCAGGCGATCGCGCGCAGCGTGACGCCGATCAGCAGCAGGTTCACGACCAGGCCGAACAGCACCGACAACGCCGCGCGGAACATCGCCCGGCCGCCGGACAGGAGATAGCGGGTCTGCCGGCGCAGGCGGGCCAGCTCGGGTGATCCCGGCGAGAACGGGTCGGCGCAGGTACGACGAAGTACGTGGAAGGCCGCGGCCATGTAGCCACCGCCGCTGACGCCGATCACGGTCGACGCCTTGTCGTACAGGCCGCGCTCGCGCAGCAGTTGCAATGCGCCGAGGCAGAACGACGCCGAGCGGATCCCGCCGCCGGAACAGGTGATGACGAGGCGGCCGCTGTCCTTGTTGTCACGCTTCGCCCGGCGGAACGTCGCGGGCGGCGTCGGCTCCACGCCGTACCACTTCCGCTGACCGAAGCGGCTCGTCGCGAACAGGCAGACGGCGAGGATCAGTACGCCGGCCACGAACACGACCCGCATCAACCAGGTGAACCAGCCCGTGGAGAGGTCGGCGCAGGGTGCGGAACCGAAGTCGCCCCAGAGGGTCAGGTTCTCGGCGATATCGAGGACGGCGGCGACCATGACGGCCCAGGAGCCGAGTGCCGCCACCCGCTTCCAGGACTGGAGGTTCAGGAACTTGACGTACTTGTACGCCCGGTACGCCGAGTACACGCTCGCCAGGACGAACGCCGAGTCGACGAGGATCGAGAGCCGGCCCGGCGCCTCGCAGCCGGACGCCGAACCGACCGCTTCGTGGACCGCGGCACGCATCGGCACCTGCACGATCGCGAGGACGATGGCGAGTTGGAGCGTCGCGGTGAAGGTCCGTCGGCGACCGATCTGCTCGATCGTGGCTTCGCCCTTGGTGCCGTCCGAGTCCCCGAGCATCGCCCCATCATGCCGGGGCCCGAGGGTCTACGCCGCGTTGACGCGCGTCTCGCTGATCCGGGGCAGTACGTCGCCCCCGGCGACCGCCTGGTCGAGCGCGGCGAGCTCGGAGCAGGCGAGGGCGATGGCCTCGGCCTGGGTACGGCAGCCGTCGGCGTACCAGAAAGGGTCGTCGGGCTGCCGATCGTCGGCGTCGTCGATGTCGGCGTACCAGCAATCGTGCCGGTAGTGCACGACCCGAACCTTGAGCTTCATGTCTGGTGAGACGCCACACATCGGCACAAGGTTCCGGCAAGAAGCTGGGGCGCTGACCGGGGCTTCACGGCGGCGGGCCATTCGATCCCCGTTTGAACGGTTTACAACGATGGTAAACCGTCGTAGAAACCAGGGAGATGGTCCGCCACAGCCCCGGAGGTGTCCGTCATGAGGTTCCGCCCCGTCCTCTGCACACTGCTCGCCGTACTCCTGACCGGATCCGTTGCCGGTCCCGCTCCCGCCGTCGAACGCGAGGAGAATGCTGTGACGTCGCAGACGTTCCGGAACCCGGTGAATCCGTCCGCGGATCCGTCGCTGATGTTCTACAACGGCAGGTACTACGTCGCGACCACGCGCGGCGACCGGATCGGGATCTGGTCTTCGACCAGCCTGGCGACGCTGCTCGTGCAACCCGAGCAGGTGGTGTGGCGGGACTCGGACACCAGCCGCAACACACAGATGTGGGCGCCGGCGTTCCGGCACGTCGGAAACCGCTGGTACATCTACTACACGGCATCCGACGGCGTGGACGCCAATCACCGGATGTACGTGCTCGAGTCGGCCGGCGACGACCCGCTCGGCCCGTACAGCTTCAAGGCGAAGATCGCGGACTTCGGTGAGTACGCGATCGACGGCGAGCCGATCACGGTCAACGGGCAGCAGTACTTCGTCTGGACCGGTCCTGGCCGTGGACAGGGCGGACCGGCCCAGCTGTACATCGTCCGGATGAGCAACCCGTGGACCGCGACCGGCGACCGCGTCGCCATCCCGGCCGACGGCGGGTGCACCGAAGTACGGGAAGGGCCGACCCCGCTGTACGGCGCGACGCGCACCTTCCTGACCTACTCGACGTGCGACACCGGCAAGCCGGACTACCAGCTGTGGACGAAGAGCATCGCGAACGGCGCCGACCCGATGGTCGCGGCGAACTGGGTGCAGCACCCCGGCCCGATCTTCTCCCGCAACGACGAGACCGGCGTCTGGGGTCCCGGGCACCACTCGTTCTTCAAGTCACCGGACGGGACCGAGGACTGGATCGCGTACCACGGCAAGAACACCAGCACCTACACGTACTCGTACCGCACGACGCGCGTCCAGAAGATCACCTGGAACGCCGACGGTACGCCGAACCTCGGCCGGCCGCTCGCCGCGGGCGCGACCCAGAACCTGCCCTCGGGTGACCCGGGTTCGCCGAACTACTGGATCAACGACACCGACGCGGCCGTCGCCTACACCGGCGCGTGGAGCTCCGGGTCCGGCTGCGGCAACCAGTGCTTCTGGGGCAACGACCACTGGAGCGGGGAGCCGAACGCGACCGCGACGATCCAGTTCACCGGCACCCGTGTGGCCCTGCTGAGCGTGGCGGACGTCGGCAACGGGATCGCCGCGATCTCTGTCGACGGTGGACCCGAACAGCGGATCGACTACTACAGCTCGATCCGCGTCGGCGAGCAGCTGATGTACATCAGCCCGGCCTTGCCGTCCGGCCCGCACACCCTGAAGGTGCGCGTGACCGGCGACAAGAACCCTGCGTCGACCAGTGCGGTCATCAGCCTCGACCGCATCGAGGTCTATTAGGCGAACGTCTTGACGACGGTCCGGCCGTTGACCATGCGGAGGTGGCCGTCATCGGTCAGCTGGAGAACACTGCCGTCGCGGCGGGTCTCGTAGAACCAGGTGATGTCACCGAACTTGTTGTTGTTGTAGAACGCGCCGTTCGGTCCGACCGACCCGTACGACTCTGGCTGGTTCTTCATGCCGGTGCTCCACAGGACGGTGGTGCCGTTCTTGTACAGCACCAGATTGCCGGTGGTCAGGAACTTCAGCGTGTAGATCCGGTTGACGGAGTACATGATCACTTCACGTCCGCCCGGGTCCGGGGCATGGATCTGGCTCTGCGGCATCAGCGTGCCGATCACCATGTGCCGGTTCCAGTTGGCCTTGCCGCGGGTGTTGTAGATCGCCAGGTTCCCGGTGTCCGGCAGCACCAGCTTCGCGCCGGCGCTCTTGATGCTCATCGACCAGAACTTCGTCCGGCCGTAGATCATCTGCAGCGTCCCGTCCGTGCCCATGACCAGCACGGCGCCCGCGCGCCAGGTCCCGGAGCTCCACAACCGCCACGACACCCCGCGCTGGTACAGCTTCGCCTCCCCACGCGTGTCCATGATCAGCGTGAAGACCCCGCTCTTGGACTTGATGTACTGCCCGGCCATCAACTTCTGTCCCGGTAGCAGCGTGTCCGAGACTGCCACCGTCTTCGCCTCGGCCGGTGCGCTTCCCACCAGCGCGGCCCCACCCAACAGTGCCCCGACGGCCAGGACCCCGGCCACCAGTCGACGTACCATCCCACACCCCTTGTTCGTTCAGTGTTCTATCAGAAGAAGATCTTGCCGACAGTCTTTCCGTTGACCATCCGGAGGTGCCCGTCGTCGGTCAACTGGAGGACGCTACCGGGGCGACGGGTCTGGTAGAAGAAGGTGAGGTCCCCGAAGCCGTTCACGGTGCCGAACGAACCGTCCGGGCTGACCCAGCCGTACGCGCCCGGGGCATTCTTCACGCCGGTACTCCAGAGCGTGGTCGTGCCGTTCTTCAGCAGCACCAGGTTGCCGGTGGTCAGGAACTTCAGCGTGTAGATCCGATTGACGGAGTACATGATGACCTCGTCCCAGGCCGCGTCCGGGCCGGCGAGCTTGCTCTGCGGCATCAACGTCCCGACCACCATGTGCCGGTTCCAGTTCGCCTTGCCCCGGGTGTTGTAGATCGCCAGGTTCCCGGTGTCCGGCAGCACCAGCTTCGCGCCGGCGCTCTTGATACTCATCGACCAGACCTTCGTCCGGCCGTAGATCACCTGAAGCGTCCCGTCCGTGCCCATCACCAGCACCGAGTTCGGCCGCCAGGTACCCGAGGCCCACAGCGGAGCCGTCACTCCGCGCTGGTACAGCTTGACGTCACCGGCGGGCTGCACGATCAACGTGTAGACCCCGCTCCGCGACCGGATGTACTGCCCGGCCAGCAGCTTCTGACCCGGTAACAGGGTGTCCGAAACCGCCACCGTCTTTGCCTCGGCCTGGGTGCTCCCCACGACCGCGACCCCGCCCAGGAGCGCTCCGACGGCCAGAACTCCGGCCCACAACCGACGTACCATGCCGATCCCCCCTCTTTTCGTTTGTGAGTGCTCAGTGTCCTAGGCCGGAAGGTCATCCCTTCAATCCGGAGGCGAATCCGCGGATCACGTAGCGCTGCAGGACGAGGAAGAGCAGCAGGATCGGGAGCGCCGCGAGGACCAGCCCGGCGGCCACCAGCCCATAGTTGGACGTGTACTCGTTGACGAAGGCGAAGACCCGGACCGGGACCGTCTCCCGGCCGGAGCCGCCCAGGTACAGCAGCGGGGTGAAGAAGTCGTTCCAGATGTGTACGGCGTTGAGGATGAGCACCGTGCCCGTGATCGGCCGGAGCAGCGGGAAGATCACGTGCGCGAAGGCCTGCAGGTGCGAGGCGCCGTCGATGAGCGCCGCGTTGGTGTAGTCGGCCGGCAGCGAGCGGATGAACCCGGTGTAGAGGAACACCGTGAACGGCAACTGGATGCCGGTGTAGAACAGGATCATCCCCTGGTAGGTGCCGAGCAGGCCCAGGTCGTTGACCATCTGGTAGAGCGGGATCATCCCGAGCTGGAACGGCAGGATGATGCCGACCAGGAACAGAATGTAGAGCGTGTAGCTCAGGCGCGTCGCCGTACGGGCCAGGAAGTACGCCGCCAGCGAGCCCAGCACGATCAGCACGATGACACTGCTCACCGTGATCAGGGTGCTGTTGAGCAGCGCCGAGCCGAGCGACGCCGACTGCCACGCTTCGCCGAAGCTCCCGACCGACGGCGGATCAGGCAGCGACAGCGGCCTGTTGGCGATCTGGCCGGGATCCTTGAAGGCCAGCGTCACCAGGGCGTAGACCGGGAAGAGGAAGGCGATGGCGACCGCCACCATGACGACTTCCAGCACGAACGTCCGTGGCTTGTATTTCATGCCGCCGTCTCCCTCGAACGCAGGTACCCGATCTGGATGAAGGACACGGCCGCGACGAAGATCGCCAGTACCAGCGCCACCGCGGTGCTGTAGCCGAACTTCCCGAACACGAAGGCCTGCTTGTAGAGGACCGTCGACAAGGTGTCGGTCGCGTACCCGGGACCGCCGTTCGTCATCGCGATGATCTGCGTGAACAGCGTCAGGCCACCCACCGTGGACAGCATCATGTTGATCGTCACGGCCGGTGCGAGCAACGGCCAGGTGATGTGCCGGAACCGCGCCACGGTGCCCGCGCCGTCGACCATCGCGGACTCGTGCAGCTCGGCCGGCACGCCCTCCAGACCGGCCAGGAAGATGACCATCGAATACCCGGCGCACTGCCAGATCACGGTGAAGGCGACCGACCACAACGCGATCGACGGGTTACCCAGCCAGTCCTGCCGCAACCCGCCGAGGCCGATCGCCCCGAGCGCCGCGTTCAACCCGGCGTCCGGCGCCGGGTTGTACACGTACTTCCACAGGAAGGACACCATCACCGGACTCACCACGACCGGCGCGAAGAAGATCACCCGCAGCACCATCCGGCTCTTGATCCCGGTGTGTACGCCGAGCGCCAGCAGCAACCCGATCCCGTTCTGTACGACGACGATCGCCAGCGTCAGCAGCAACGTGTTCCGCAACGCACCGAGCGCCTGGTCGTCGTGGAACAACTGCTGGAAGTTGTCCAGCCCGACGAACGACCGCTGCGCCCCGACTCCCGACCAGTCCGTGAACGCCGACCCGGCCCCGGAAAACGCCGGATACAAGACGACCAACGCATAGATCAGCAACGCCGGCACCGCGAACAACCACGGCGGCGCGATCCCACCGCCGCGGCGTCGCGGTGCCTTGACGGCGTCGCGGCGTACTGCCTGAGCTGTGACCGTCATGCGCTCTTCCGGTAGGCCTCGTCCATCTTCTTCAGGGCAGCCGGGACGGTGCTCTTACCGCCCAGGAGCTCTTGTACTACGGCGAAGTGGGTCGGCTGTACTTCGGCGTTCGGCCAGCGCTGATCCATGAACGGGACCGCCTTGTTGTCCTTCAGGTACGGGAGGAACGGCTTCAGCACCGGGTCGACCTTGGCGTCACCCTCGGAGTAGAGCGGGACGCACGCGACGGCCTCGGCCCAGGCGTTGACGATCTCGGGCTGTCCGCAGTACTCGATGAACTTCTTCGCCGCCTCGGCTTTCTTGCTCTTCGCGCTGACGGCGATGCCGACCACCACGCCGCCGGGGATCCAGTTGTCGGCGGCGACATCCGTGGCCGGGAACGGGAACATGCCCAGGTCGTCCGGCGTCGGCGACGCCGCGCGGAAGGCTTGCAGGACCGCGGACACCTGGACGGCCATCGCGGCCTTGCCGGTGCCGACCATCGAGGTGGCCTGCTCGTACGTCGTCCCGTTCGGGTTGTCGTTGAAGAAGCCCTTCTTCTGCAGCTCGAGGTACTTGTCCATCGCGTCCGCCCAGCCCGAATCCGCGAAGGACGCGCTGCCGGCGGTCATCTTGTCGTCGAAGTCCGGCGTCTTGGCGTAGACCGTGCCCGGGACGAGCGCGTAGTCGATGAGCTGCGTGACCCACGGGGTCTGGGCGCCGAGCGCGATCGGCACGATGCCCTTCTTCTTCAGCTTGTCGCAGACCGACAGCAGCTCCGACCAGGTGGTCGGCACCTCGACGCCGGCGGTCGCGAACGCCTTCTTGTTGTAGATCGCGCCGAGCACGCTGGTGCCGGGCGAGAAGATGAACGTCTTGCCGTCGTTCTGGAACGCACCCTTGAAGCCGGTCGGGATCTTCTGCGTCCAGGACTGGCTGCTGAGGTCCGCAAGCAGGTTCGCCTTGCTCAGCTGGACCATCGACATCGCACTGCCGTTGCCCGGGTAGACCGCGTGCAGGTCCGGGGCGTTGCCGGCCGCGAGCTGCGCCCGGAGCGCGGTCTGCAGCTGGTCGGCGGGCGAGAACGAGAGGTTGAAGTCGAAGTCCGAATGCGCCTTCTTGTAGTCGTCGAGCGCCTTCCGCAGGCCGGCTTCCTGGCTGCCGGCGCCAATCACCTTCAGGGGGCCGCCGGACGACGAACTGCCGTTGCCACCGCCGCAGGCCGACAACGCACCGGCCAAGGTCGCACCACCGGCGAGTTGCAGGAGCCGCCTCCGGCTGACGGACCGATCGAGTGCCATGGTTCCTCCTGAGCGCCGACGTACCGGCCGTGAATGTGAAGTAACCGCAAGATCGTGTTACTTTTGTCACGGGGACGGTACGTACGGCCCGGGAGGGTGTCAAGACCTCGTTGAAAGGATTCAGTCGGGACCGGTGTGAAAACCGCTCCACCGGGGTTTGGGACCCGACCTACCTCGCCTGAGAAGATGGCCCACGTGCGCGTGAGACGAGTCCTCTTGGCCGGCCTCCTGCTGCTGGCCCTGGCGCTCGGCGCCGGCAGTGGCTACTACGCGGGCGACTACCTCGACACTCCGGAACCAACCGCCTCCGGCACCGCCGGCCCGCTCGGCGAAATCTCCCCGTCCCCCACGCCTACCCCGACGCCGACGTTCCCGGTGAAGACCCCGATCCCGAGCACTGTGGAACCCCTCGAGACCGGGCTGGACTACTCCAACCACACCTTCACCGTGACGCCGAAGGACGCGGAGCCCGTCCAGCTCTCGATCGAGACCCCACAGGGCTGGAAGATCGCGACCAGGGACCCGAAGCGCCCCGGCGAGGTCAAGTACCTCGACAAGCTCAGGGAACGCGGCGTCCGCGTCGAAGCAGTCGCGCCGGCCGAGGAGACGCCTGCGGACGAGATGGCCCAGCTCATCGTCGACCTCAAGAAGAGCCAGGCGCCGGAGAACGACGTACGCATCACCAGCAACACCACCGACGTGGTCACCGGCGACGACGGCGAATCCCGATCGGTCGCGACGCTGATCTACACCTTCATCCCGAACGAGACCCTGCGCTACGTGATCGTCCGCTGGATCGCGATCAACGGCGAGCTCACCAACGTCGAGATGAGCATCACCGGCCTCCCCCAGGACGCCCAGGCCCTCGACGAGGTCCTCCAACGCGCCACCGCCTCGGTCAGCGAGGTCGGCTGACCTCACCCCCCCGCCAACGTTAGGCTGACGCTCCTCCCGAGAACATATGGAGATTCAAAATGATCGGTCGCATTGCCGCGCTTGCCTTGGCAACGGCACTGATCCCGGCACCGGCCGGAGCGAAGGTCGCAGTCACACAGGCCTGCAGCGAGAACGTGGCGCCCGTCGCGACCGCGCCGCTGACGACCATTCGTGACGGAAAGATCTGGGGCAGGATCGAGCTGAGACGTGACACGTGTCACCAGTACTGGGCTTATCTGAAGCTCAATTCGCCGATTACCTCCAGCAGTTCCAGGGCAACCGCAGTCCTCGTCTACTGGGAAGATGGAGTCCAACGACCGGGCTTCACCTGCAACAGTCCCGGCGGCAATGGTTACATCACTGTCGACCAGACCAGCTGCCGAACGGGCAAGATCTCCTGGACCTTGATCGACGCCTTCATGGCCACCGGTCACTACGACATTCTGCCCGAAGGCGGCGCGTGGACAGGCATTGCGACCGGGCGGACCGAGCGCGCCCCCGGTGACATCTGACCCGTCGCCGTCGTGATTTCCCTTTTCACAGAATCGTTACTTATCCGGTGCAACCTCTGCGAGGGCTGAGGTGTCTTCTGTAGGTAGACCTTGGGGAGGTGGGGCATGGCGAAAACGGTGAGCAGGCGCGCGATGCTCGGCGCCGGTCTGCTGACGTTGGCCGGGGTCGGCGGCGCCGGAGGCTACGGCGCCGGCCTGTTCCTCACCAAGGAGCCAAGCCTGGCCGGTACGGCGGCACCGCTCGCCGTGGGCTCCACCCCGGGCACGAGGCCTACCCCGACACCGACACCGACCGGGCCGCCGCGCAAGGTCACGTACGACAAGTCGCCCGCTCTCGAGGCCGACGACCTGAACTACGCGACCCGGATCTTCACGGTGACCGACATGGTCAGGTCGCGGATCTCGGTCCGGGTGCCGTCGGACTGGACCTACACCAAGCAGAATCCGCCGAAGAGCGGCCGGTTCACCGACCGGACCAAGAAGCGCTGGATCCGGGTCGAGGCCGGCTTCACGATCTCGCGGCCGCCCGCCGACTCGCTGGCAGCGCGCCTCAAGCAGCTCGCGTACATCTCGGCGAGCCAGATGGTGAAGATCCTTTCACAGGAAGTGGAAGCGAACTACGCCACGCTCACCTACACCTACGTGCCGGACGAGGAACTCTCCCCCGAGGGCGTCCTGCGCTACGTCGTCGTGCGTTGGGTCGCAGACGACAGCGGCAACTGCGCCGTCGAAATGAGCGCCACCGGCCTGCCCCAGGACAAGGACGCCTTGCTCGAGGTGCTGGACCACGCGGCCGACAGCGTCGAGAGGCGCGACACTCCACTGTCGGGTTAGAGCAGTTGCGCGAGGCCGCGGCGGCCGGCGTCGGAGAGGTGTACGGCGCGTTGGTGGGGGCGGCGGTGGAGCCAGTTGCGGTTCAGGAGCGCCTCGGCGATCGCGGCGCCCAGCTGCCCGGACAGGTGGTGGCGCTGTTCGCTCCAGTCGACGCAGAACCTGAGCAGCGGGCGGCGCGACGGCTGGGCGGCGAGGTCGACTCCCAGTTCGGCGAAAGCGTCTACGGCCTGAGGTCCGAGGGCATACGGGCCATCGGAGAGCTGCTGTGCGAGCGGGTCGCTCGGGCGGCGCTCGGTCCCGTTGCCGCCGTCGGTGCGAATCAGGGCGTCACGACGTACCAGACCTTCCAGGAGAGCGACGCCGAGGCGCCCGGCCAGGTGGTCGTAGCAGGTACGTGCCTCGCGTAAAGCCGCGGCGCGGGTGCTCTGTCGCAGCGATGTGATCGGCTGTGGCTTGGCGATGCGGGCGAGTCCCTCCACTGCGGCGGCCACCTCGGGTCCGGAGAGTCTGTAGTACCGGTACCGGCCGGATTGCTCGACCGTGACCAGACCGCCGTCGAGCAGCTTGCGCAAGTGTGCGCTGACGGTCTGGGGCGACACACCTGCCTCGGAGGCCAGCAGAGACGCCGGTAGCGCGCGGCCGTCCGCCAGGGCCATCAAGACCTTCGCCCTCGCCGGTTCGGCCAGCAACGCCGCCACGTGCGCGACATCCGCGTCTCCGTCCATGGATCCATGGTGGCACCAGCACACTTCGACGGTGCCCGAAGCGATGGCGTGGGAACTTGGGAGCATGCTGCTCGCGTTGTTGTGTGTCGGGATCTTTCTGATTCAGCTGGACGTGACGGTGGTGAACGTGGCGTTGCCGGCGGTTCGTGTGGATCTCGGGACGAGTTTGGGTGGGCAGCAGTGGGTTGTGGCGGCGTACATGATTGCGCTGGCCGGACTTCTGCTGGTGTTCGGGATGCTGGGCGACCGGGTCGGCCATCGGCGCGTTCTGCTTGCGGGGCTTGGGGGTTTCGGCTGCGCCTCGTTGGCTTGCGGGGTGGCGCCAACGATCGGGCTGCTCGTCGCGGCGCGGGTAGTTCAGGGAGTCGGCGCCGCGCTGCTGTTGCCGGGCACGCTGGCTGTCATCAGCGACCTGTACGCCGATAGCGCGGCCAGGGCTCGTGCTGTCGGTATCTGGTCTGGAGCCGGGGCGCTCGCGTTGCCGTCCGGGCCACTGCTCGGCGGCGCGTTGGTGAGCGCACTCGGCTGGCGGGCGGTGTTCCTCATCAATCTGCCGATCATCGCCGTCGCATTCCCGTTGGCCTGGCGGCTCGTGCCGCGGCGCCAGGTCGAGCAGGAGCGCGCGAAGTCCCGGCTGCGGATCGGTCCGGGCTTCGTCGGCCCCAACCTGATCGCGGGCCTGATGAACTTCGTTGGCCTCGGCACCGTCCTGGTGCTGACCCTCTACCTGCAGGAACACCTTTCACAGAAGGCGTTCAGGGCCGGGCTCGAACTCATCCCGCTCTTCCTACCGCTAGCGGTGCTAGGACCCATCTCCGGCCGCATCACGGCCCGCTACGGTCCCCGCCTCCCCATGTCCATCGGACTCGCGCTCGGCGTCGTCGGATCGGCGTTCCTGCTCGGCGTGAACGACCGGAGCGGCTACGCGGCCGTCGTACCGGTGCAGCTCGGCCTAGGTCTCGGTATGGGCTTCCTGACCGCCGCAGTGGTCCACGCCGCCATCGCTGCGCTGCCACCCGACCGCGCAGGCCTCGCCAGCGGCGTCAACAACACCAGCCGCCAGGCTGTCGGCGCACTCGGAGTCGGCGTGTACGGCGCCACGCTCGGCCACTCCCCCAGCTTCGTCAGCGGGCTCCACGTGCTCGGATGGCTGGGAGCCGGCCTGTGGGCTGTAGCTCTGGGCATCACGTGGCTGACTGTGGAATGACTTCAGTCGGCGGGCCAGATCGTGCGGAAGATGGTGGAGCGGAGCCGGTAGAACCTGCGACGGGCGGACTGGAGCAGCGCCGGCGACGGCCGGAACCGTTCTGTCGGTAAACGCATGGGGACTTCCTAGGACGTGTATTGCACCGAATCGGCGATCTCCGTGGCCCGGAGGACATCCGATCCAGGTACGACCACCTGGACGAGGAGCGAGCCGCCGTCCCCGTGATCGACGACCCGTTGGAGGAGCACGATATCGGCACCGAAGCAGTCAGCGGACAACCGGTCGGTTACTGAGAGTTCATTGACCATGTGCGGCTGGGGAGCGCCTTCGTTGCCACACTGCTTGCCGTCCGGAACCGCCAGCTTCGACTTCGACACCCCGATGAACACGCCCGGTGTCTTCCCCGACCAGTCCGAATCACGGCTGACACGGAACGCCGGAGCGCTCCCGGTGCCGCCGGGCGCGGTCCAGTCCGACTGAGCCATCGACTGCGCCCAGGCCTCGGGCAGGGTCACCGAGAATTGGCCCTCCGAGACCTGGATCATCTTGCGGCCAGAGAGGTACCAGTGGCCGCCGTACCCGACGCCGCCGCCGACCACCAGCGCCAGCAATGCGGCCACCACCCATCGCCCACGCCGCCGCTTCCTAGGCGCTGTCTGGACCGCTGCAGTCTCAGCCTCAGCGGCGGCAGGCTCCACCGCCGCGCTCTCCACCGCGACGGTCTCTGCGTCAGCGGCCTCCGACGGCTCGGCCAGTTTCACGATCGTCGGCTGGTTCTCGTCGCTGAGTGCCGTCTTCGCGTCCAGGTCGTCGGACGCGACAACCACCGTCTCGCGGGTCGACTGCGGGAAGTCACGGGTGTTCTCGTCGAGCGCACCCACAAGCTGTCGCGTGAACGACTGCACGTCCGGCCAGCGCTTCTCCCGGTCCGGGTCCAGCGCCCGGACGATCGCTGCGTCGACCTGACTCGGCAGCTCGAACCCGAGCGAGCTCGGCGGCGGCGCCACCTTCACCCGGCTCGCCGCGCCCAGCCCGTCGACCTGGTGCGGGGACCGCCCGGTCAGAGCGGCGTACGCGACCGCGCCCAGCGAGTACTGGTCGGCGCGCTGGTCCAGCCGCTCACCGAGCGCCTGCTCAGGAGCGACGTACGACGGGGTGCCGCCGGGCATCGTGATCCGGGAGATCTCGTCGAGGGACTTGCCCAGCCCGAGGTCGGACAGCACCGCTCGCTCGCCGTCGTCGTCGGTGCTGCGGAACAGGACGTTCGCCGGTTTCACGTCGCGATGCAGCAGGCCGCGCCGGTGCAGCGCCTGCAGGCCGCGACCGACCTGGACGACCACGTCGACAGCCTCGGGCAGGTCCAGGGGCGCCTTCTTCAGGCGGTCGGCCAGCGTGCCGCGGTCGGCGTACGTGAGCACCAGGAACGGCCGGCCGTCCTCGAGTTCGCCGACATCGTGGACCTGGACGACGTGCTCGGACTCGACGCGGCGCAGGAACCGGCCCTCCTCGAGGAACCGCTGCCGGACCGAGTCGTCGTGCCCCCAGTTGTCGGCGAGCACCTTGATCGCCACCTCGGCGTCGAGCTGCTCGTCATGAGCCAGCCACACCGTGGCGAAACCGCCCGAGCCCAGGCGTCTGCGCACGACGTATCGACCGAGTCTGGTTGGGACCCCCATACAGGGCATTATGGAGTATTGGAGTGTCCTCACCCGGGGCCGATCACGAGCAAAGGCGCAGATGAGCGAGAGCAGCAGTCCGGCCGACGACCTCGGCACCCTCGCAGAGCAGGCGCAGGCGGGCGACAAGAACGCGATGGACGACCTGCTGCGGCAGGTGTATCCGCGCGTCCTGCGGATCTGCCGCAGCGTCCTGCCGTACTCCGCCGACGCGGAGGACGCGGCTCAGGAGGCGCTGCTCAACATCGCCACCAAGATCAACTCGTTCTCCGGCCGGAGCAGCTTCTCGACCTGGGTCCACTCCGTCGCGGCCAACTCCGCGCGCTCGACGTACCGCAAGCTGAAGCGCACCGCGCAGGCCGCGCACAACCCGGAGCAGATGGAGAAGCCGGACCCGCGGACCACGAGCGTGATCGCCGGCACCCGGCTGGACCTCCTGGAGGCCCTGGAGACCCTGGAGCGGGACCGCCCGCAGATGGTCACACCGCTGGTCCTGCGGGACGTCTACGGCCTCTCCTACGAGGAGATCGCCGCCGAGGTCGGAGCACCGCTCGGCACCGTCAAGTCCCGGATCCACGACGCCCGCGAGGTCGTCCGCCCGCTGCTGCGCCCCAAGGACTGACCTGACACCCGGCATACCCTCGCGGTTATGACCGCCCGGGGGTTGCTGCACAACGGTGACTACCTGAAGCTCCTCACCGGTCAGACGATCAGCTCGATCGGCTCCTCGATGAGCTCGTTCGTGTTCACGCTGCTCGGCCTGGCCATCACCGGCTCCCCGGTGCAGGCAGGTCTCGTCGGTGCGTCGGCGGCGCTCGGCACGATGCTGGCGGCGCTGCCGGGCGGCGCGCTGGCGGACCGATGGAGCCGACGCAAGATCCTGATCGGGTACAGCCTGCTCGGCTCCGTCCTGTTCGGCTCGGTGGCCGTCACGGGCTGGCTCGGCCACCTGACCCTCCCGCACCTGATGGCCGTCGCCCTGGTCAACGGAGCGGGCTACGGCCTGTTCATGCCCGCGGAGACGGGCGCGCTCCGGCAGATCGTCCCGCCGGAGGACCTCGGCACCGCGCTCGCCGCCGCGCACGGCCGGCAGAACCTGGCGTCGCTGGCCGGAGCGCCACTCGGCGGCCTGCTCTACTCGATCGGACGGGCGATCCCGATCGCGGTGGACGCGGTCTCGTACCTGGTGATGGCGATCATGCTCACCACGATCCGCCACCCCCTGCCCGCCACGAAGCCCGAGGGCGGCGCGCACGAGCCCATGCTGAAGGCGATCCGTACCGGGTTGACCTGGCTGTTCCGCCAGCGCGACCTCCGGACGATCGCGATCGTCGCGACGCTGCTCAACTTCGCCGCGAACGGCACGATCCTGGTGTTGATCCTGAGCATGCAGCAGCGCGGCGTACCGGCGTCCGTGATCGGCCTGCTGGAGACGGCGATGGGGGTCGGCGGTCTGGCGGGCGCGTTCGCGGCGCCCAAGCTGCTGGCCAGGTTCAGCACCGGCAGGATCACGATCGTCGGCGCCTGGATCATCACGGTCATGTTCGCGAGTACGGCGGCGAGCACACAACCCGCCGTACTGATCCTGCTCCCGGCGCTCGCGATCTTCCTGCTGCCCGCGCTGAACTCCGGGCTGTTCGGCTACCAGATGCTGATCACGCCGGACCACCTGCAGGGACGGGCACAGAGCGCGTTCATGTTCATGGCCAACGGCGCGGCCCCGCTGGCGCCGTTCCTCGGCGGTGTCTTCCTCGGCACCCTGGGTGCGCGCGCCGCGTTGCTGATCTTCGGCGGGCTGCTCGCGATCGGCTCCGTACTGCTCACGATCAGTCGCTCGATCCGCTCGATCCCGTTGCTCTCCGAGGTCGAAGCCGCCTGAATCGGGGGCTCCCGTTCGAGGCCCGGGTGTGCTCAGATGGGGACCATGAAGAAGCTCATCAACGACCCGGCCGATGTTGTGAGTGAAGCGCTGCAGGGGATGGCGGCGGCGCATCCGGACCGGCTCCGGGTGGATCTGGAGAACCGGATCGTCTACCGCAAGGACGCGCCGAGACCCGGCAAGGTCGGACTGATCTCCGGCGGCGGGTCGGGGCACGAGCCGATGCACGGCGGGTTCGTCGGGCTCGGGATGCTGGACGCGGCCTGCGCGGGTGAGGTGTTCACCTCCCCGGTGCCGGATCAGATGATGGCCGCGACCAAGGCGGTCGACGCCGGCGCCGGCGTACTGCACATCGTGAAGAACTACACCGGCGACGTGATGAACTTCGAGATGGCCGCCGAACTGGCTGCCGCCGACGCCGGCACCGAGGTGCTGTCGGTGGTGACGGACGACGACGTCGCCGTCCAGGACAGCCTCTACACAGCCGGTCGCCGCGGCGTCGGCGTGACCGTCCTGCTGGAGAAGATCGTCGGCGCGGCCGCCGAGGAGGGCCGCCCGCTGCAGGAGGTCGCGGACCTCGCGAAGAAGGTCAACGACAACGGCCGCAGCATGGGTATGGCGCTGACGTCGTGCACCGTCCCGGCCGCGGGCAAGCCGACGTTCGAGCTGGCCGAGAACGAGATGGAGGTCGGCATCGGCATCCACGGCGAGCCCGGCCGGCAGCGGCTGCCGCTGGCCCCGGCGCGCGACATCGCCGCGATGCTGGTCGACCCGGTGGTCTCGGATCTTCCTTACCAGCAAGGCGATTCGGTGATCGCGTTCGTCAACGGCATGGGCGGTACGCCGCTGCTCGAGCTGTACCTCATGTACAACGAGGTCGCCCAGCTCCTCGACCGCGCGGGCATCACGGTCGCGCGCTCGCTGGTCGGCAACTACATCACCTCGCTGGAGATGGCCGGCTGCTCGGTCACCCTCCTGAAGGCGGACGACGAACTGGTACGTCTCTGGGACGCCCCGGTGAACACCCCCGGCCTACGCTGGGGCGCGTGAGCATGGGAGTGGATTCTTTCGTCAGCTGGTTGCGTGATGTCGCCGGTTCGCTGCACGACAACGCGGCGTACCTGACCGAGCTGGACTCGGCGATCGGGGATGCCGATCACGGCGCGAACATGGATCGCGGGTTCCAGGCGGTCGTCGGGGTGCTCGACGAGACGTCGTTCGACAGCGCCGACGAGCTGCTGAAGAAGGCCGGTATGACGCTGGTCAGCAAGGTCGGCGGGGCGAGCGGGCCGCTGTACGGGACGTTCTTCCTGCGGTTCGGGACCGCGCTCGCCGGGGCCGACCTGACGCCGGAGTCGATCGGGAAGGGGCTGCACGCCGGGGTCGAAGGGGTGCTTGCCCGCGGCAAGGCGGAGCTCGGCGACAAGACCATGTACGACGCCTGGGCGCCGGCGCTGGAGGCGTACGACGCCGCGGTGGCGGACGGATCGGACCTCGGTACGGCGTTCGCTGCCGCCGCCGAGGCCGCCGCGAAGGGCCGGGACGCGACGATCCCGCTGGTCGCGCGGAAGGGCCGCGCGAGCTATCTGGGTGAGCGCAGCGCCGGCCATCAGGATCCCGGCGCGACCAGTACGACGCTGATCTTGGAGTCCGCGGCCCGCACGCTGTCATGATCGGGATCGTGGTGGTGTCGCACAGCAGCGCGCTGGCCGAGGCGGCGGTCGGGCTCGCCGCGGAGATGGTTGCCGAGGACAAGCGTCCGGTGATCGCGGTCGCCGCGGGGCTGGATGCGACGACGTTCGGGACCGACGCGATGGCGGTCTCGGAGGCTCTTGGTACGGCGGACAGTCCGGACGGCGTGCTGGTGCTGCTCGATCTGGGGAGCGCGGTGCTGAGCGCCGAGATGGCGCTGGAGTTCGTCGATCCCGAGCTGGCCGCGCGGGTGCGGCTGACGAGTGCGCCGCTGGTCGAGGGCCTGGTGGCGGCGGTTGTCACCGCGTCGACCGATGCGTCGTTGGATGCGGTTGCTGCGGAGGCTGAACGGGGGCTGGTCGGCAAGCAGGACCACCTCGGGGTCGCTCCCGTCGACGCTGCTGTGGTTGTTGAAGCCGATCGGACCATCGAGGTTGTTGTCGGCAACGAGCACGGCCTGCATGCGCGTCCGGCTGCGCGGTTGGTGGGGCTGGTCAACGGCTTCGACGCGGTCGTGACGCTCACCGATCTGGACAACGGTAAGGGGCCTGTCGACGCGGGCAGTCTGAGCATGGTCGCGACGTTGAACGCGCAGCAGGGGCACCGATTGCGGGTGGGTGCGAGCGGTGCTGCGGCCGACGCGGTCCTCGCCGCGGTCGAGAACCTCGCAGCGCAGAACTTCGGGGATGCGGTTGTGGAGAAGGCCGCTCCATCGCCGGGTGGGTCCGGGCTGGATGTGGCTCTTGGGCCGGCGGTGCTCGCGGGGGCTCAGGTCGATCTGGATGGTTATGTTGCTGGGGACAACGAGCTTGGCCGATTGGAGCTCGCGCTCGCGACTGCGGGCGATCAGCTCCGCGAACTGCGGGACCTGCACGGCGACATCTTCGCGGCGCATCTCGCCCTGCTGGGCGATCGCAAGGTCCTCGACGGTGTACGTGCTTCGATCGCCGCCGGCGCATCGGCGCCGGGCGCGTGGCATCAGGTGTACGACGAGCTGGCGACTGCTTTCGAAGCGCTCGACGACGAGTACCAGCGCGAGCGCGCGCAGGACGTCCGCGCCGTACGCGATCGGGTACTGCGTTTGCTGGTCGGAGTGACTGAGGAAGCGCCGACGGACGGCATCCTCGTCGTACCCGAACTGGATGCGGCCACCGCAGCCACTCTCGACGCGACCCGGATCGCGGGGATCGCCGTCCGCGCGGCCGGGACGACCGGCCATGGGGTGATCGTGGCCCGTTCGCGAGGGATCCCGTTGATCACCGGGATCGGGGATGTCGACGTGCCGCCCGGTGCGGTTGTGTTCTTCGACGCTCGGACCGGCTCGTTCGAGGTTGCGCCGGACGAGGACCGGGTCCGCGCGACGATCACCGAACGCGAGGGCGAGCGTGCGCGGGCAATCGCGGACGCGGACCGGCCCGCCACCACCCGCGACGGCCGGACGATCGACGTACTCGTGAACGTGGGCGTCATCCAGGATGCCGTCGACGCGCGCGGTGCGGACGGGTCCGGGCTGGTCCGGACCGAGGTGCTCTTCGGAGATCGCCGTACGGCGCCGACCGTCGACGAGCAGGTCGACGCGTTCCGCGCGATCGCACGGGCCCTCGACGGCAAGCCGATCACGATCCGGACCTGGGACATCGGCGGCGACAAGCCGCTGCCGTTCCTCCCGCAGGACCGGGAGGCGAACCCGTTCCTCGGCGAACGTGGCCTCCGGGTGTTCCGCCGTCGCCCCGAACTGCTCCGCGATCAGCTCGAAGCGGTCCGTCGTACGGCGGCCTTGACGCCGGTACACGTGATGTTCCCGATGGTGACGACCGCCGACGAGGTCGCGTGGGCGTTGCAGGAGCTCGGCCCGCGGGACGGTCTCGAGGTCGGCATCATGGTCGAGATCCCCGCGGCGGCGTTGCGCGTCGGCAGTCTCGCCGCGGACCTCGACTTCGTCAGCATCGGCACCAACGACCTCACGCAGTACACAACGGCTGCCGACCGGACCAACGCTGCGGTGGCGCCGCTCGCCGACGGTCTGGATCCCGCCGTACTCCAGCTGATCGACCATGTCGTCCGCAATGCAGGCGTACGCGTCGCAGTCTGCGGTGACCTCGCCAGCGACCCGCAGGCCGCCGTACTGCTTGCTGCTCTCGGTGTGACCGAGCTGAGCGCCGTCGGACCGCAGGTGCCGTTGGTGAAGGCCCAGCTACGGCAGGCCGACCTGGGACGGGTCGACACTGCCGCTGCGCTGGCGGCTCGGGATGCGGCTCAGGTGCGCGGGCTGCTGTAGTAGCGCAGCTCTACCAGGTTGAAGCCGGGGGTGCGCTCTGGCTTGGCTGGGAGCGTGTAGGTCTCGCCGGGCTCGAGGTAGGTGACGTCCGGGCTGGCCAGGTCCAGGTCGACGACCAGGGCCGGGTAGGCGCCGGTGCGCCAGGTGTACGACTCGCCTGCCTCAGGGGTGACGTGCTGGACGCGTACGTCGTCCTCGTCGACAACCACCTTGGCCGGGATCTCACCGGCCTGCTCGAACCCTGCCCCAGCTGTGTCGACACCGAAGTACGGGCCGCCAGAGGCCTCTTCGCCCAGGTCGAGGACCTCGATGAGGCGGTTGAGGTAGAGCGCGTCGCCGTCGTTGGTGAGCATGTGCACCGGGGACACGGGGCGGTACACCGAGCCGCCGACCGTCTCGCTCAGCTGCCGCGCCGGGCTGCCGTCCAGCCAGTCCATGTGGCAGGGCGATGTCGAGAGGCACAGGACGACGTACGGATTGTGGTGCAGGTGCCAGCCCTGGGCCTCACCGGGCTGCAGTTCCACCTCCCAGACGCGGACGCGTGAGTTCTTCAGCAGCACGCGGGTCCCGATCTCACCGAGCACGACCTCCGTGCCGTCAGGGGCGGTGACAGTAGTACCGGCGGTCATGCGGTCTCCTCAATTGGTCGTTCCATCGCGACACCGGCCAGTGTGGTGCCGTCCGGCATCGGTAGCTGGGCGGGCTCCACCTCGGTGAAGCCGAAAGCTTTGTAGAGCGGTACGCCGGGCAGCGTCGACATGAGCGCGAGGCGGGTGAACCCCTCCGCCCGCGCCGCGTCGGTGCAAGCGGTCAGGATCGCCCGGCCGAGTCCACGCCGCGTCCAGTCCGCCCGGACGAACATGGCCCTGATCCGGGCCGGCTCGGTCGCCGGGTCGAGGAGCCGCTCGTCCGCTCCCGCCGTACTCGCATTGAACAGCTTGTTCCGCCGGCTCCACCCACCACAGGCGACGACCTCACGACCCGCCTCCAGCACGTAGTAGGTGCCGTCGTCGATCAGTGCGGTGTCCAGCGTGGTGATGTGCTCGGCCGCACTGGCTGTCTGTACGGCGTCGTAGTACGCCGGAAACTGCGTCTCCACCGCAGACCGAGCCAACCCGGCCACCGCAGGCCCGTCGGCCGCCACCGCCAACCGCAACACAGCGTCCACACCCACAGGCTAGTTCACTCCGAACGGCGCTTCTTGGCCCAGTCTCGATACGCCAAGAACATGTTGCCCCCCGTCACGACAAGCAGGACCAACAGCAGCATCATGCTGGGGTTCGTCGCGATGATGACGCCCGCGAACACGACCCCGACACCGAAGGTCTTCGCCAACTGCACGACCAAAGCACGGTCCGCCTTCGCCGGCTCAGCCGAGAACCTCGCCACGCCCTTCGGACGCGCCGGTGCGGGCGGGGTGGCCAGGACGGGGAACGGCAAGCCTTCGAAGACCTGCCGGAGGTCGGCGCGGGTCAGGGCTCTGTTGAGCAGCTCCACGCGGCGGGCCAGCTGTGCCTCGTCGATCTGGCGGCGCACGTAGAGCTGCGCCAGAGCCCGATCACACTGCGCCCGGTCCGCCTCGGTCAGCGGAAGCGCCCTGCCCGGAGGTCGGATCGGAGGGCGGCGCTTTCTCATGACCGTCGCCTCCCGCTTCCGCCGAACCTCCAGGCCAAGACGCCGACGGCAACGACGACGAACAGCACCGAGGTGGACAGATCCGCGTCCCCGGACGCGATCGATCCGCCGATGAACAGACCCACGATCAGAACCGGCAGCAGCATCCAGCCGATCAGCCCCAGATTCCACCGCCGGGATCCAGGCGGCAGATCCACCGGCTCGGCGAGGGTGGGTGGCGGAAGACCGGCGAAGGCCGGGTCCAACTCGCCTCGGGTCCGGGCGGCGAAGAGGAGGTCGGTCCGACGGCCCAGCTCGTCCTGGTCGATCCGGCCCGCGGCGAAGTGGTTCGCCAACGCGTAGGAGCAGGCGGTCCTGTCGTCGTCGGACAGCAGCAGCGCCCGAGGGTTCGCCGGCTGGGGCTCTCGGGGCCGGATCGTGTCGGCAACGGTCGCGGCGAAGAGTTTTCCCATGGTCTTGAGCGGCTCGTTGGTGAGGTCCAAGATCACGTCCAGCCGGCCGGTGCCGGCCTGGGTCAGCGCGTAGTCCTCGGGGCCCTCGTCCTGCGGGCGTCGTACGACGAAGCCCTCACGGACCAGCGCGTCCAGGGCAAACTGGACCCGCTGGTTGCCCGCACCGGTACGGCGGACCAACTCCGCGCAGGTCAACGGCGCGAACCGCAGGTGCTCCAGGAGCGCGTGCTCCAACGCTGGGTCATTTGCCACAGGTTCCCCCCTCGACTGGCCCCAGCCTGATTCTCTCAGGTACTCGCGGTCATCGAACCCACACGGAACGGTGCAGGAAGCTGCAATCTCGGTGGGGTGAAATGGGTGGACGGGCTGGTGGACATCTACCGGGTATGACGCTGATACCGATCGAGGCTCGGAGTGGGCCGGTGAGTGAGGGAGTCGTGCACGACCCACCACCAAACGCGCGCCGGGAGCGGTTCGAGCAGGTCTTCGCGACGCATCGGGAGGCGGTGCTCGGGTACCTGCGCCGCCGGACCGACAGCGGCCACGACGCGGCCGACCTGCTCGCCGACACGTTCCTGGTCGCCTGGCGCCGGCTGGACGACGTACCGCTCGACCCACAGACCAGACCATGGCTGTACGGCGTAGCGCGCCGGGTGCTCGCCAACCACCGCCGCGGTGAGGGCCGCCGGCACGCACTGGCGACCAAGCTGCGTGGCGAACTCAGCGACGCCGACCCGGTGCACCCACTGCTGGACGACACCACCCCCGCGGCACGTGCCTTCCGAGCACTGCCTGAGCAGGACCGGGAGCTGCTGTCGCTGGTCGCGTGGGAGGAGCTCGACACAGGCCAGATAGCCACAGTCCTCGGCATCTCGCGCAACGCCGTACGCATCAGGCTGCACCGTGCCCGTAAGCGGTTCGCCAAGTTGCTCACCGCCCCACTCGCGAACCGCACCGTGGTCGCTCTCAGCACTGAGTCCACCCTGAAAGAAGGGGTTTCCCATGAAGACGCCTGACATCGACGCCGCGGTCCGCGGCCTCAACCCGCACCAGTCCACCGACAGCGTCTCGGACAACGCCTGGAGCGAGCTTGCGGACGCTGTGACCACAGACGAATCGTCTCCGGTAGTACGGCCGCTACGCCGCTCGCCGCGACGGCTCGTGCTGGCCGCCGCCTGCACGTTGCTGATCGGCGGTGTGGTCGCGGCGACCGTGGTCAACCGCCCCGACCAGAACCAGCCGCAGGCCCTGTCGTTCACCGAGCGCGGCGACAAGCTGATCGTGCGCGTCGTCGACCCGAACGCGGACCCGAAGCGCTACAACGCCGAGTTCAAGAAGATGGGCCTGGACGTGACGGTCCTGAGCGTCCCGGTCAGCCCGCCGTGGGTCGGCAAGATGATCAGCTTCAGCGGCCGCAACGACAAGGACATGAGCCAGCTCAAGATCCTGGAACCGGGTGAGCAGTGCAACGGCACCCTGAACGCCTCGGACCCGGGCTGCCAGGAGGGTGTCGAGCTGCCGAAGAACTACGACGGCAAGTCCGAGATCCAGTTCGGCCGCGTGGCGAAGCAGGGCGAGCTCTACGTCCACACCTCCTCGTCGGCGACGGACAAGGGCGAGGTGCTGGCCGGGCTGACGGTGAAGAACAAGACCGTCGACCAGGTGCTGCCGCTGGTCAGGTCCCGCGGTGTCCGCGAGATCGAGTACCTGACCAGCGACGGCCCCAACCACGAGCCGGTGAAGTCTCCGCCCGGCAACTGGTACGTCGACGACGCGTCGACGTACGCAGAGGGCATGGTCTCCCTGTACGTCAGCCCGACACCGGTCAAGTAACCACGAGCTGCAGCAAGCCTCCGGAGTACGTCGGACGCAGTACGGCCTCCACCCGGACGTACTGCGTCCGCACCGGTGTGAACGTAGTCGTGTTGAGCCGGTCCACCGCCACGTCGTACGGCGTGGTGTTCTGGACCGGCCGCCACGTCTCACCGTCCAGCCACAGCACCTGCCAGGACTGCGGGACACGACACTGACCGGAGCCGGTGTCGTCGAACCAGTACGCCGAGATCTCCGACAGCTCCCGTACCGAGCGCAGGTCGTATTCGATCCATTCCGTCGTACCGCGGCGGTCCCACCAGGTGAAGCGCGGAATCGACGTGTCTGCGGAGGATTCCGGCGTACGTCCGGAGTCAGGCGCCTCGAGTGAGTCACCGTCGTTGACGTGGGACGCGGTGATCCTGGTGCGGTAACTCCACTCCTTGCCGTCTGCAGCGACCTGTGGGAACGACGTGACCCGCAGCCTGGCCGCACCCATCGGGATGAGGGTGACGGTCTCCACGGGTTCGTTTGACTGCATAGGCCCCGGCTGGAGCAGTCCGACCACGTCCTCGGTGTCTGTTTCCCACTGCGGGATCCGCCGGGCAAGTGTGGTCAGTGCGAGCGGCACACCATCCGTGGTGAACGGGTTGTCGCCCGCTTCCCGTCGTACGACGTCGAACGACGCGTCGGCGACCAGACCGTAGTTCCACGGCGATTCCGGGTAGACCGAGAGCTCCGGCCACTCGTCAGTGCCGCCGATGCGCTCGTAGCGTTCGTCGATCTGCAGCGAGTAGGTCAACGGGCCGCGGTCGACGGACACCGAGTGCTGGTTGTCGTCCCACACCCGCGTCGTGGTGCGCATCGGCAGCGTGAGCGCGACGCGATCACCTGTGTGCCAGGTGCGGTCCAGCTTCATCCAGTCACCAGACGTCTGCACCTGCTGTCCGTTGACCTTCACCGAGGCGTCAGTCGCCCAGCCGGGACGCCTTAGATAGAAGGGGAAGCGGACCGGTCGCTGCGTCTGCACAGTGAACGTGATGGTGTCAGAGAACGGGTACTCCGTGTCCTGGACGACACTGACCGTCTCACCTGCTCCGACCGTCGCGGTGACCTTGCTGGCGGCGTACATCGACGCAGCGAGACCGTTGTCCGTCGTGGCCAGCCAGAGCTCCTGCACGTAGTACGGCCAGCCCATGCCGTAGTTGTGCGGGCAGCAGCGGTACTGGTGTACACCGTACTTGTAGGACTGCATCGGGAACGGGTTCTGGAACTGCCCGTGCTTCGGCCGGTCGTCGAGTTGCACGCTGTTGGCACAGGTGATGTAGTGCATGACCTGCTGCTGCGGGTCGTACGACGCCGGCAGCGAGTTGAACGCCAGCTCCTCACACCTGTCCGTCCACGCGACGTCACCGGTGAAGCGCGTGAGCAGCTCGCAGCTGTGCATCAGCTCGACGATCCCGCACGTCTCGAACCCCTGTCGCGGGTCACCGAACCCGGGCCGCGAGTTCTCGTCCCCCGCGAACCCGCCACCCGGGAACTGGCCGTACAACCCCATGACCGTCGCATAGTTCCGGTACGTCGCGTCCCGGTGCTTGGCGTCTCCGGACAGCAGCCAGTACTGCAGCGGCTCCCGGAATCCCTGCGCCAGGTTGACGTTGTGCCAGTTAGGAATGCCGTTGACGTAGTCCGCGGACCCGCTGTGCATCTTCGTCACCAGGTCGAGCAGCCACTGCTCTCCGGTGCGGTTGTAGAGCCAGTACGCACTGTCGATGTTGTCGCCCCAGCGGAACGCACCCCACGACCGGTTGAACACCTCCGGCGGCTGCGTGTTCTGGAACCGCAGGTACTTCGTCATGAACGGAATGACCCGCTCGTCACCGGAGTACTCGTACCAGGACCGGAACGCGGCCAGCAGCGGCATACCCGGCCAGAAATCAGGACCGTTCTCCAGGGAGGTCCGCAATCGCTCCGGACCGAACCACCCGTCGGCGGCCTGCGTCGCGAGGATCCCGTCCATCCACCGCTGTGTCCGGGTCAGTACGCCGCTGTCGCCGGTGACGTAGCCGAGGTCACCGAAGCCACGGAGCCAGTAGGGCAACTCCTCCCAGGCTCCCAGCGCCGGGTCGACCCAGCCGTTGGTCTCGTACACCAGGAAGTCCGAGATCTCGTCGTACCGGCCGCAGAGCCCGTCGACCTGCAGCTCGAGTTGCTGCGCGAGCCAGCCGCGTGGCTCGATCGCACCGGGCGGGAGCTTCTGGAACGGCACCGGCCGGAGCGGGGCGCGCTGCGGGACGTAGTGCCCGCCGCGACCGGCAGGTTCAGGCATAGCCATGGTTGTCGGGCCTCTCGGGTGTCAGAAGCGGAAAAACCGCACACGTTTTCCGTCGTTGACAACGTAGGACTACAGGTCGCATCGGTCAAGGTCAATGCGCAGGTCAGCAAGGTCTCCACTGCACTCCTGGTACGCTTCGCCGAACGATCGGAAGGAAACAGGAATGAAGAGGCCAGGCGTGCGGATGGTGGATGTCGCGGCGCTCGCCGGGGTGTCCGCGGGGACCGCATCGAAGGCCCTCAGCAACACCGGCCAGCTGAGCCAGGAGACCCGAGATCGGGTACGCCGGGCCGCGGCGACGCTCGGGTTCACACCAGACGCCCGTGGTCGTGCGCTCTCGTCCGGCCGCACGTACACCGTGGCGCTGCTGACCACCGACAGCTCGGGCCGCTTCAGCATCCCGATCATGCGCGGCGTGGAGGACGTGCTCAGCGCGGGTGAGCTGGCGACTGTCCTCTGCGACACCCGCGACGACCCGCTGCGCGAGCAGACCTACCTGCGTTCCCTCGTCGCGCGCGGCGTCGACGGCATCGTCGTCGCCGGCCGACGGACCGAGCCGCGGGCACGCATCGACGTACCGCTGCCGGTCGTCTACGCTCTCGCCGCCTCGACCGACCCGACCGATGCGTCGGTGATCGTCGACGACGCAGCCGGGGCCGCCGCGACAATCGCCCATCTCCACGGCCTCGGCCGGACCCGGATCGCCCACATCACCGGCCCGGCTCACCACCGCTCCGCAGCAGAACGTGCTGAAGCTGTCGCGGCTGCCTTGTGTATCGAGCCGCTCTACGGCGATTGGAGCGAACGCTGGGGCCGCCAAGCCACCGATCTGGTACTGCGTCAGAACCCGGACGCGATCACCTGCGGCAGCGACCAGATCGCCCGGGGCGTCTGCGATCGCCTCCGCGAACTCGGCCACTCGGTACCCGAGGACATCGCGGTCACCGGCTACGACAACTGGCCCGTGATGGCGCTCGCCAGCCGCCCGCCGCTCACCAGCGTCGACCTCCGCCTGGAAGACCTCGGCCGCCGCGCCGCCACGCTCCTCTTGGAAGCAATCGCCGGCAAGTCGCACCACGGCGTACTGGAACTCCCAACGCAGCTGATCACGCGCGAGTCGACGCTAGGAACCTGACTCCCGCCCCGGCTTGGAGGCCCACCGGTACGCGTAGGCGACCCAAACGACCGCCGGTACGCCGAAGATCGCCGCCGCGATCTCCCGCCCGAACATCAGCAACAACAACCCGGCCAGCACGAACGGAACCGCCAGCCACACAGCCCCGGCAAACGCCGCCCACCGCCACTTCCCCGGCTTCCGCGCCGCCGGCGCATACAACGAGGACACCGGCAAGCCGGCCAGCGCAGGCTCCAGCTCCCCGTGCATCACCGCGATGTTCAGGACATCGACCCGCCGATGCAGCTCCGCCTCGTCCAACCGCCCGATCGCGAACTGCTCGGCCAACTCGTCCGCGACAACCCGCCGGTCCTCGTCGGTCAGCCGAATCGTGGCCATCCGCCGCCGAGCCGCCACGACCCGGGCTTCCTGCCCCGCAGCCGCAGCCATCCCCACCAGATCGGACGGCTTCACCGGTCGCCGCTCCGCCATCCGCCTCACCTCACACTCGTCCCTCCGAGTGTGCCAGACGCGCCGGAAGGCGTCTTCCGACGCTGCATCCGCGTACTTCGTTGCCGGGTCCGGCGGAGACGCTGATCACACGATCCGCGCTCAACGCCGCGGCGGCATCAAGTCATCTCTGATCTCGACGGGCCGCACGGAGCCCCCTTGACGCTGGAGAAGACACCATGAAGAAGACCCTCACCGCTCGCGTTCTGGCCGCCGCCGCGATCATCGGCGCCGCCGGGCTGGTCCTCGGGATTGCGCCGAGCGACGCCGCCGTCCCGGCCCGGACCGCTGCCGTCACCGCGCACGCCAAGCCCGCACTCAAGCCGGCGAACCTGCACTTCAGCTACAAGTGCTGGGGCCGCGGGAGCCACTGCAACGTCGCGGCGTACGCGCCGACGGGCTGGAAGTTCACCCAGCTCAGCCGGGAGCAGGCGAAGTTCACCGACAGCTCGAACACATGGATGCTGCGCGTCAACGGCGGCCTCGGTGGCAAGGTCAGCACGAGCCGCGCCGCCGACCAGCGGGTCCACGCGCTGCACGGCGTCACCGGTTTCAAGATGGTGTACCGCGGCAACGGCAGCACGCCGTCCAAGGTCGGCTGGGACGGCCCGCGCGTCGCCTACACGCAGATCACCTACACCTACCGCGACGGCGCCCGCGGTCAGCGGTGGATCGCCACCCGCTTCGTCGACACCTACGAGAACGGCCGCCGCGCGTACATCGAGATCACGGTCGCCGGTCGTCCCCAGGACCAGGCCGGACTCAACAAGGTACTGACCGAGGCGACCCAGCGGGTGGCGCTGGTCGGCTGACCCGGGCACAGCAGCGCCCGGGTCACACGCCGGTCAGTTGAGGACGGACGGGAGGGTTGCCGTCCAGGCCTCGCGGAGTTCCGTGAGCGGGAGCTCGAACTGGTCCTGGACGTCGAGGGTGTCGCCGGTGATGACGCCGATCTTCGCGTGCGGGAAGCGGCGGGCGGTGCACATGTCGGTGAACCGCACCTCCTCGGTCCGCGGTACGGCGACGACCGCGCGGCCGGCCGACTCCGCGAACAGGAACAGGAACGGGTCGAGCCCGTCCGGAGCCCAGACCCGCGCGCCGACGCCGCCACGCAGCGCGGACTCGACCAACGTCTGGGCGACGCCGCCGTCGCTGATGTCGTGCGCCGCGTCGATCAGCCCGTCGCGGGACGCGTTGATCAGGATGTCGGCCAGCTGCTGCTCCGCCGCCAGGTCCACCGCCGGCGGCCGCCCACCGAGGTGACCGTGGACGACGTGCGCCCACTCGGACCCCGACAGCTCCTCCTCGGTCTCACCGAGCAGGTACAGCTGGTGGCCCTCCATCTCGGCCGTGAACCCGATCGGCGTACGGCGGGTGACGTCGTCGATCACGCCGAGCACACCGACCACCGGGGTCGGCAGGATCGCAGTCTCGCCGGTCTGGTTGTAGAACGACACGTTCCCACCGGTGACCGGGATGCCGAGCTCCTTGCACCCGTCGACCAGGCCGCGGATCGCCTCGGTGAACTGCCACATCACCGCCGGGTCCTCCGGCGAGCCGAAGTTCAGGCAGTCGGTGACCGCGACCGGGCGGGCGCCGGTGGTCGCGACGTTCCGGAACGACTCGGCGAGCGCGAGCTTGGCGCCGGTGTACGGGTCGAGCTTGGCGAACCGGCCGTTGCAGTCGGTCGACACCGCGACGCCGAGGCCGCTGGTCTCGTCGACCCGGATCATCCCGCTGTCCTCGGGCTGCGCGAGCACCGAGTTGCCGAGCACGTACCGGTCGTACTGGTCCGTCACCCACGACTTGTCGCAGAGGTTCGGCGAGGCGACCAGCTTCAGCAGCGTGTCCCGAAGCTCCGCGCCACTGCTTGCCCGCGGCAACTTCTCGGCGCCGTCCGCCTGCAGTTCGTCCTGCCAGGACGGCCGCTCGTACGGGCGGTTGTAGACCGGACCTTCGTGCGCGACGGTCTCCGGCAGTACGTCGACGACCCGCTCGCCGTGCCAGTCGATCTCCAGCCGTCCGGTGTCGGTCACCTCACCGATCACATCGGCCTGGACGTCCCACTTCTCGCAGATCTTCAGGAACGCCTCGACGTTCTCCGGGGTGACGCAGGCCATCATGCGTTCCTGCGACTCGCTCATCAGGATCTCTTCGGGCGACAGCGAGGCATCCCGCAGCGGCACCTTGTCCAGCGACACCCGCATGCCACCGTCGCCCGCGCTGGCGAGCTCGGAGGTCGCACAGGACAGGCCGCCGCCACCCAGGTCCTGGATGCCCTCGACGACGTGCGCGGCGAACAGCTCGAGCGTGCACTCGATCAGCAGCTTCTCCATGAACGGGTCGCCGACCTGGACCGCCGGACGCTTGGTCGGGCCGCCCTCCGCGAAGGTCTCCGACGCCAGCACGGACACTCCGCCGATACCGTCGCCGCCCGTCTTGGCGCCGTACAGGATCATCTGGTTGCCGACGCCGGTCGCGTTCGCGAGGTGCAGGTCCTCGTGCCGCATCACGCCGATGCAGAGCGCGTTCACCAGCGGGTTGCCCAGGTACGTCGGGTCGAAGACGACCTCGCCGCCGATGTTCGGTAGGCCGAGGCTGTTCCCGTAACCGCCGACGCCGGACACGATCCCCGGCAGCACGCGCTTGGTGTCCGGGGCGTCCAGCGGGCCGAAACGCAGCGGGTCCATGACCGCGACCGGGCGGGCGCCCATCGCGATGATGTCGCGGACGATGCCGCCGACCCCGGTCGCCGCACCCTGGTACGGCTCGACGTACGACGGGTGGTTGTGCGACTCGACCTTGAACGTGACGGCGTACCCCTCGCCGATGTCGATGACGCCGGCGTTCTCACCGATCCCGGCCAGCATCTTCCCGGCCGGAGTCTCCTGCGGAATCTCGCCGAAGCGCTTCAGGTGCACCTTGGACGACTTGTACGAGCAGTGCTCGCTCCACATCACCGAGTACATCGCCAGCTCACAGCTGGTCGGGCGCCGCTCGAGGATGTCCCGGATCCGCTGGTACTCGTCCGGTTTCAGCCCGAGCTCAGCCCAAGGCTGCTCGACCTCAGGCGTGTTGGTGGCGTTGCTGACGGTGTCAGCGTGGGATTCCGGGGACACGTTAGGACTCCTGCACTAGGTGGGACTCAGGTAAAACGGTAGCGGGCCGGCCGGAAACCATCAGATGGGCCACCAGCAAAGGGAGGGCGAAGCCGATCATGATGGCGGGGAGGGCGACGCCGGCGTCGTTGAGGAGCATGCCGACGAGGCCGCAGGTGGAGAGCGCCAGCAGCGTCGGGCGAACCATCGGGGAGCTGTCGTAGAAGGTGCGGTACGACGCGGACGGCACGCGGTGCGGCAGGAGCGTGCCCAGCATGCAGAGGATGACCGCGATGAGCATGGCCCAGCCGGCCGGCCCGCTGAAGAACTGCACGGCCATCTCCAGCTTGCGGATCAGTACGTCGCTGACGTCGCCCTCGAGGAGGCGGGCGACGAACGCGCCGAAGTGACTGCGCTCGTCCGGTGGACGCAGGTAGTCGAGGAAGGCGACCGCAGACACAGTCAGTACGCCGGCCACGCCGACACCGATCAGTGCGCGCAATGAAATGCTCCCGCGCCACGTCAGCCAGGCCATGAGCAGGACAGCCGGGGTCAGCGCGATGATGCCGCCGAAGTCCGTCCCCCAGCCCGGCCTGCCGTCCACAACGATCGCAGCACCGCCGACGACCAGTACTGCGATCGCAGCCTGCACCCTGCTCTTGCTGATGAGCTTCTGCGCCGCGAAGCCCGCAGCGACGAGTGCTCCGACCGCCAGCGTCGCGAAGGTGGAGTTCCCGAAGCCGTAGAACCGTCCGCCGATCACAGGCCCGTCGGCAAACATGCTGCCGACCTGCAGCGGCGTACCGAGCACGCCGTCGACCAGCAGGATCAGGTACGCCGCTATCGCGAGTCCGAGGTACGCGTACTTCTTCAGCACAACCTGTGCCGCCAAAGCAGCCAGCGCACTGATCCCGATAATCACGCAGTACAAGGAGAAACCGGGCGACGGCCAGCGCCACCAGACGGTCAGTGTGGACAGGAAGACCGCTAGGTAGAACCCGCCCTGCATCAGCAACGTGAACACCGCGGTACGTCGGGACGCGGGCGAGCGCCGGAACCAGAACCAGAGCAGCGCGAGCACCTCGGCCGCGACGATCGTCAGCGACACCGCGAACAGCATCGGCCGTGGCTGCTCGAACCGTTGGTTGGCGTCCAGCCGGTCCTCGATGACGGCCGCCGCGTCGGTGTGACGGTCTCCGGTGAAGTGGATCTCGTTGCCGTCCAGCGGCCCGGCGTCGGCGGACCCCGCCGGGTCGACGTTCGCGGGAGTCCTCTCCTTGAGGATGGTCGCGGTCACGTCGGTGAGCTGGATGAGTCCCGGACGGCGGGTGCTGTCACTCGTCAGCCAGCGCGGACCGTTGTCCGGGGGCAACTGCATGGCGACCAGCGACTCCTGGTGCGCGTTCGCGAGCTCCTGGCTGACACCGACCAGCAGGACCCAGCCGCCGGCCGCACGGGCCTGCGTGACCAGCTGAGCGACCTTCTGGCGTGCCTCGGCCCGTCCTTCACGTGGCGGCAGCGCACCGGCGTCGACGATCGCGTCGCCGCAGTCCGGCTTCGCCAGCTGGGAGGGGTCGAACTCGGCCTGCCAGTTGGCCACAGAGCCGTCCGTCCGGGCCAGAGCGATCGCAGCGCCCGGCCCGAAGCCGCAGATGGGGTACCCGGTCTGGCCGAGGCGGCCGATCGGTGCGCCCGTGTGGTGCTCCGCCTGGCGGTCGACGTACGTCTGCCAGTCGTTCACCTTGCCGTTGGTCACCGCGGGCAGCTCACCGCACGACTGGTCGGCAACACTCCCCCAGGCACGGGTGCCGGCGCTGATCGTCAGCCACCCGTCGATGGGGCAGGTGTGCGGGCCGGCCGTCTTCACCGAGATCGAGCCCACGTGCGACTGGTTCACCAGCGCGGTCAGCTCCGGCGACGCCTTCACGTCGTTCCAGGTGAGTCCGGGTACGCCGATGACCACGACCTTCGCGAACAGACCGGTAGGCTGCGCGACCGCCGTACCGCTGCCCAGGAGCAGGACCGCCGCCGTCAACAAGATGGCGCGGACCAGTCCGGTAAACCTCATCAGGAGGCGACGACGGCCTTCAGCACCGAGGTGAAGAAGCCCAGGCCGTCCGTGGTCGGGCCGGTGAGTGTCTCGACGGCGTGCTCCGGGTGCGGCATCAGACCGACCACGTTGCCGCGCTCGTTCGTGATGCCGGCGATGTCGCGGTACGAGCCGTTCGGGTTGCCCAGATAGCGGGCCACCACGCGGCCCTCACCCTCCAGCCGGTCCAGCGTCGCCTCGTCGGCGACGAACGAACCGTCCTGGTTCTTCAGCACGATGGTGATCTCGTGGTTCGCGTCGTAGTCGCTGGTCCACGCGGTGCTGTTGTTCTCGATCCGCAGCGTCTGGTCCTTGCAGACGAACTTGCGGTGGTGGTTCTTGATCAGCGCGCCGGGCAGCAGGTGCGACTCGCACAGCACCTGGAAGCCGTTGCAGATGCCGAGCACCGGCATCCCCTCGCCGGCCCGCTTGATGATGGTCTCCATCACCGGCGCGAACCGGGAGATGGCACCGGCGCGCAGGTAGTCGCCGTACGAGAAGCCGCCGGGCAGGACGACCGCGTCCACGCCGTGCAGGTCCTCGTCACCGTGCCAGAGCGCGACCGCCTCGGCGCCGGCCACCGCGGCCGCGCGGCGGGCGTCGGCGTCGTCCAGCGAGCCCGGGAAGGTGACGACCCCGATCTTCACTGGTTCTCCACGTGCAGCGTGTAGTCCTCGATCACCGGGTTGGCCAGCAGCGTGTCGGCGGCCTTCCGGATCTCGGCGACCCGCTCCTCGGTCGCCTCACCGTCCAGGGTGATCTCGAAGCGCTTTCCCTGCCGGACGTCGGCCACGCCGTCGAAGCCGAGCCGGCCGAACGCGCCGTGCACCGCCTTGCCCTGCGGGTCGAGGATCTCGGGCTTGAGCATGACGTCGACGACAACGCGAGCCACTGACTACTCCAGGTTCGTTGCGGGGTGACGGCTGAATCCTACCGACCGCGGCGAGGATTGCCGCATCCTGGACTATTCACTCAGTATATACACACGATGTATAGTTCCGGTCATGGCCACTGCTGAGCTCGTCCTCGGGCTGCTGTCCGCCGGCCCGGCGCACGGGTACGACGTGAAGCGGGGCCATGACGCCTGGTTCCCGGACAGCCGGCCGCTCGCCTTCGGACAGGTGTACACGACGCTCGGGCGACTGGAGCGCGACGGACTGGTCGAGGTGGTCGACAAGACCTCCGGCGGCGGACCGGACCGGACGGTCTACGCGCTGACGAGCAAGGGCCGCGACCACCTGACCGACTGGCTCAACGACCCGGTGCCGCCGGCCTGGGGAAGCGCCGACGAGGTACTGCGGAAGCTCGTGGCGGCGATCCGGACCGGAGGCGACGCGGCGGGATTCCTCGCCCGCCAGCGCGCGAGCCACCTGCGCCGGATCCGTGAGCTCCGGGAGACCCCGGCCGACAACGACCCGACCTCGCCACTGGTGCGCGAGTACATCGTGGCTCATCTGGACGCTGATCTGCGCTGGCTGGACGGCGCAATGGACCGCATCTCCGAGCAGAGGGGGACTCGCTGATGAACGCTGCTCTGGAACTGGACCGAATCGAGTACGCCTACCGGCGGAACACGGCTCTCCGTGGTGTCAGCCTGCAGCTCAAGCCGGGCGAAGTCGTCGCGGTGACCGGTGCGAGCGGATGCGGCAAGTCGACGCTGCTGCACTGCGCGGCGGGCATCCTCACTCCGGACGCCGGTGCCGTGCAGGTGGACGGCCAGGACCTGGCCGCTCTCCCGGAGGAGCAGCGCGCGGCGCTCCGGCGTACGAAGGTCGGCATCGTGCTGCAGTTCGGTCAACTGGTGCCGGACCTCCCACTGGTCGACAACGTGGCGCTCCCGCTCCTGCTGGGTGGCCATGAGCGCGGTGAGGCACACAAGGCCGCAATGAACTGGCTGGACCAGGTGGGCATCGCCGACGACGCCGATGCGGTTCCGGGCGAGCTGTCCGGCGGCCAGACGCAGCGTGCTGCGGTAGCGCGCGCACTGGTCACCGGTCCGTCCGTACTACTCGCAGACGAGCCCACCGGCAGTCTGGACAGTCGGGCCGGTCAGGAGCTCCTCGACGTACTACTGGAAGCTGCCCGCTACCGCGGTGCTGCTCTGCTGATGGTGACCCACGACAACCTGGTGGCAGCGTCAGCTGACCGCGAGATCCGGCTGCGCGACGGTCTGATCCAGCACGAGGTGTCGCTCTGATGACGCTCGAGACACTGATACAGCTGGCGCGCTCACGGACACCGGCCGACCGCAGCCGGGTCCAGCTCGCCACTGCAGCACTGGCACTCAGCGGAGCCCTCCTGCTCGGCGCACTGCGCATCGCTCGCCTAGGCAAGGGAGAGCTGAGCAACCTTGTCTACAGCAACTACATCGCCGAGAGCGGCCTCCGCTCCGGGCTGATCGCGATCCTGATCATCCTGGCCGCGCTCACCGGAGGCCTGGCGGTCCAAGCCTTACGACTGGGTACGGCGGCCCGCGAACGGCGACTGGCTGCGCTACGGCTGGCAGGTGCTTCCCAGAAGCAGCTACGCCAGCTGACCGTCACCGACGCAGCCATTGCCGGTCTGGCCGGTGGACTGCTCGCTGGGCCTGCCTACCTGGTCCTCAGCCTGGTGTTCGGCGCACTGCCGCGGATGGCCCGGGTCCTACCCGGCGCAGAGGTGTTGGACGCGGTGCTGTGGATTCCTGTCGTGGTGATGATGACGGCAGCCGGTGCGGTGATCGGAAGCCTCCTGCACCGAGACGGGCCCGTTTCGCGGCAACCACAGTCCGCGGCGCAGCGTCGTACCGGCATCATCGCTGGACCGGTACTGATCGCGCTCGGCCTGCTCGCCTCGCCGTACATGGGCTACGTGGGCTCCACGATCCTGCTCGCCGGCCTGGCGCTCTTCTTCCTGAGCACCTCCGGAGTCTGGATTCGCGGGTTAGGGCGGCGGCTGCAGCGGTCCGGCGACCCCGCCAACCTGCTCACCGGCCTCCGGCTGGTGACCGACTCCCGGCCCGCCTCCCGGATCTGCATGCTGCTGGGCTGCTGCGGCTTCCTCGTCGGCACCCTGGCCAACGGGATCGCCGCCGTCCAGGACGACGCAGAGCTGGGCGGCAGTACTGCTTTCTACAGCACCGGTTTCGGACTGACGATCGCCGGACTCGTCCTGGTTGCCCTGACCGCGCTGGCCGCGCTGATCGTCGGCGTCGCGGACCAGCTGGTCGACCAGCGCCGTCAGTTCGCCAGCCTGACCGCGCTGGGTGTGGACCTGCCGTTCCTCCGCCGAGTCATTCGCCGTCAGCTGACCGTCGTCGCGGCTCCTGCGCTGGCCGCCGGCCTGCTGTTCGGCACCGTGATCGGCATCAACCGAGTAGGCGGCGGCGCGGTCGGGCCGTTCGATCCGGGAACGCTGCTGCTCGCGGCGATCCTGACGATCGCGGGCTGGCTCCTCGGTCACCTCGGCGGCGCCGCCGCCGGTTTCCTGCTTCGCAACCAACTGCGGGACGCACTCGATCCCGAGAACCTAAGGGCGGCCTGATGACCTCGACACCTTTGGCGGTCCGACCCGCGTTGCTGCTCGGCGTACCGAACCGGATCACGCTGATCCGGACCGTGATCGCGATGGCGCTCGCCACGTACGCGTTCAGCACCGGCGATCTGCTGTGGCTGGTGATCGGGTACGTCTCCTACTGGTTCGGCGACAGCCTCGACGGCTGGGTGGCTCGCCGCCGGAACGAGGAGTCGCTGTCCGGTGCGGTGTTCGACATCGTCTGCGACCGGGCCTGCTCCTTCCTGCTGGCGGCCGCGTTCATGGCGACATACCCGGACACGATCGGCCCGCTGGCGCTCTACCTGGTGCAGTTCGGCGTACTGGACACCATGCTGACGTTCTCGTTCCTGCTCTGGCCGTGGATGCTCAGCCCGAACTACTTCTACAAGGTGGACCGGCCGATCTACGTCTGGAACTGGTCCAAGCCGGCCAAGGCGATGAACACGGGCGCCGTGGTGGTCTCGCTGGTCGTCGCGGGCCAGACCGGTGCCGATTGGCTGCCGTACGCCGTCGCGATCGCGGCCCTGGCGGTCAAGGTCGTCTCGTCCTACCGGCTGGTCGAGATCCTCTGCGGACGCCGCGCCGCCGCCCCGGGAGAGCCACGATCATGACCCGATGTGACCCTGGTCCCTCCCCCAACCGGGGCCTAGATCCCTGGCGGTGGCCGTGATCGCGCTTAGCCTCGGAGTTATGTGGGTGTGGCAACTGGTACTTGCGGTGGGCTTCGGGATCGGGTCCGCCGTCGTACCGTTCCTGAACGCCGAGGCGTACGTGCTCGGCGTCGGGGTCACCGGCGCCCTGAACCCGCTCGTCGCCGCGAGCGGCGTCGCCGTCGGCCAGACCATCGGCAAGGTCGCGATGTTCCTCGCCGTCCGCTACCGCCCCGGCTACGCGGCCAGCAAGACCAAGGAACCGAAACCGGTCGACCTGGACACCCGCTGGGGCCGCTTCGTCCAGCGCAACCGCGACCTCAGCAAGCGGCTCCTGGACGCGATGAGCGACAGCCGCTGGGGTATCCCGGTCACCCTGCTGAGCGCGTTCGTCGGTATCCCGCCGCTGTACGGCGTCGCGCTGATCGGCGGCGCTTCGCGGATGAAGACCATCGTGTTCACGCTCTGCGTCCTGGTCGGCCGTGGCGGCCGCTTCATCCTGCTCGCGCTGGGCATCAGCGCGATCTAGGCGTCGAACTTGCGGCCGGTCAGCTGCTCGTACGCCCTGATGTACGCCGACCTGGTCCGCTCGACGACCTCGTCGGTCAACGGCGGCGGGGCCTCGCCGGACGTGCGGTCCCAGCCGGACTCGAACTGCAGCCAGTCCCGGATGATCTGCTTGTCGTACGACGGCTGCGGCTTGCCCGGCGCCCACTGGTCGGCCGGCCAGAAGCGGCTCGAATCCGGTGTCAGCACCTCGTCGGCGAGCACGAGCGTCCCGTCCGCGCGGGCGCCGAACTCGAACTTCGTGTCGGCGAGGATGATCCCGCGCTCCTCGGCCATCGCCCGTGCCTTCGTGTAGATCTCGAGCGTGGTGTCCCGCAGAGCAGCCGCCGTGTCCGCGCCGACGGTCGCGACCACCACGTCGTACGACACGTTCTCGTCGTGCTCGCCGAGCTCGGCCTTCGTGGCCGGCGTGAAGATCGGGGTGTCGAAGCGCGAGCCCTCGACCAGGCCGCCCGGCAGCGGGATCCCGCAGACCGCGCCGGTGGCGTTGTAGTCGAGCAGGCCGGTGCCGCTCAGGTACCCGCGGGCCACGCACTCCACCGGGTAGATCGCGAGCTTCTCGCACACCAAGGCCCGCCCGGCGACCTCGGCCGGCACATCCGTGGAGATGACGTGGTTCGGCACGTCCAGCTGCTCGAACCACCACAGGCTCATCGCGGTGAGCACCTTCCCCTTGTCGGGGATCGGCGTCTCAAGGATCCAGTCGAACGCGCTCTGCCGGTCGCTGGCGACCATGAGCAGGTCGCCGGACTCGAGCTCGTACAGATCCCGGACCTTGCCGGAGTGGAGGTGCTTCGCACCTGGAATCTCGGGCGCCTGCGGAGGTGTGGTCACAGCCCAGATTGTTCCATCCGCCTACTTGCGGGCCCGCAGTGCCACCAGTTTCCCGCCGACGGTGAACAAGGCGTCGCGGATCGTGCAGAGCAACGGGTTCTCGGTCTGGCCGACGCGGCCGACGCTGCGGGACCGCTTCACCAGCTTGGTCGTCGCCGGTCGACGTTCGGCGTCGTACGCCGTCAGCGCTGCTTGCAGATCGCTGGTCCGTCCGAGGTGCCGGGCCAGCGCGCCGGCGTCCTCGATCGCGGAGCAGGCGCCGCGGCCCAGGTTCGGCGTCATCGCGTGCGCCGCGTCGCCGAGCAGCACCACCCGCCCCTGCACGAACGGCACCAGCGGCAGCGTCAGGTCGTAGATGTCGTTCTGCAGGATCTTCTCGCTGCCCGCGATCAGCCGCGGCAGCGGATCGTGCCAGCTCTCGAACACAGTCGGCTCGCTCTTGGTGCCGGCCGGCTGGTTGGCGGTCGCGTACCAGTAGAACCGCCCGTCGATCAGCCGCGCGAACCCGAACAGGTGCCCGCGGCCCCAAGTCTCGCCGCCGCCGTCGTCCAGGTCCACGTCCGCGATCCCGCGGTACGCCGTGAACCCGGAGTACCGCGGGCCTGCGTACTGCGGATACAGCGCCCCACGTACCGCGCTCCGGATCCCGTCGGCCGCCACCAGGAGCTCCGCCCGCAGGTCACCGTTGACCGTGACGCCGTCCGCGTCCTGCTTCACCGTCCGTACGTCGTACCCGGTCCGGACCGTCACCGCGGGACCGAACTCGGCGGTGATCAGCTCGTGGAGCTGCGCGCGATGAATCATCACCGGGAGCTCCATGCCGAGATCGGCCGCGCCGACCACCCAGCGGCCGTCGGGCTTGCGCATCCCGGCCGGCTTGGACTGCACCGACGCCTTCTCGACGCCCTTGACCCCGAGCTCCTCGAGTACGGCGACCGCCGATGGCCAGACCGAGATGCCGGCCCCGACCTCACCCAGCTCCGGAGCACGCTCCAGCACTGTGACCTGCCAGCCGCGCCGTTGCAGCGCGACAGCAGCCATGACCCCTCCGATACCCGCCCCGACCACGATCGCCGTACTCATGATCTCGACTCTACATCTGTAGAGTTCGACTGGGAAGTGCGAGACTGTGCGACGTGACGAAGACGGTTCCGCGGGGTGCGGATCGGCAGGACGCCATTGCGGACGCCGCGATCCGTCTCGTCGCGACCCGCGGGCTGCGCGGGCTGACGCACCGCGCCGTCGACGCCGAGGCGGGCCTGCCGCCGGGCTCCACGTCGTACTACCTGCGGACGCGGAACGCCCTGCTCACCGCGTGCGTGAGCCGGATGCTCACCCGGGACGTCGCCGGGATGCCGCCGGCCGGAGCGGATCCCGTCGAACTGATGGTGGCGATGACGGCGGGACTCGCGCAGGATCGGCCGGACGATCTGGTCGCGCGGTACGAGTTGTCGCTGGAGGCGAGCCGTCAGCCGGAACTGCGGACCGCGATCGTCGAAGGCGGCCGGCAGCTGCGGGCGATGCTCGCGCAGTTGCTGACCGGACTCGACGTACCCGATCCGGAGGCGGCGGCGTGGCCGGTCGCCGCGATGCTCGACGGGCTGATGTACGACCGGGTCGCCGGGACCGGGACAACGCTCTCACCAGAAGCGTTCGAGGCCGCCGTACGACGCTCTGTCACGGCGCTGATCGCCGGACTCAGAGACGGTCTGTGACCGCGACGAACGTGAAATAGCCGACGCCGAGCAGCATGCCCACGTGGCCGAGGACGGACAGGCCGGCGCCGGAACCCCAGGCGTCACTCTGCGCATCCTCGGAATGCTTGCCGGCACTCGGCAGCCAACGGGCCAGAAGCAACAATCCGATGACCGTCAGCAACCACCAGCCGGCCAGGATGACCAGAGCGATCTCCCGCCGACCGGTGATCAGGGCAACGACCCAGCCGATCAGCGTGATCACTCCGACCACGGTGTGCAGCCGTATCAGCGTTGCGGAGTACCCGTGCCGGCCGGCGCCGTGACCGGTGCCGTCGACAACAGTCCCACCGAGCCGGACGCGCGTGATCAGTACGACGACCGCACCGAGCGCGGTCAGGAACCAGGTGACGTTCGACCATTCCACGCACCGATCCTTACCCCTCCCGCCACCCAAGTGAACCATTCAGCGTGTCGGATCGCCCCCTCCCCACCAACTTTGGGCCCCCACCAACCATGTTTCAGCCGTCGAAATGGTTGGTGGGGGCCCAAAGTCTTTTGCGTACGCCGGGGCGCCCGGCGGGCCTGAGTGTCCGCTCGGGGCCCGCCGGGCTGACTCGGTTCAGCTGGGTTGCGTCTGGCCCTGCGTTGTCGTGCCTTGGCTCGGCTGCGTGCCCTGGCCCTGCTGGGTTCCTTGACCCTGCTGAGTTCCCTGGCCTTGCTGGGTGCCCTGACCTTGCCCCTGGCCCGGGAGTGTGCCTTGGCCGGTGCCCTGTCCGTTGCCCTGTGGGAATCCGCCGCGCGTCCCGCCGCCGGGCCCGCCGAACTGACCCTGCTGGTTGCTCGTGCCGTCCCACGAGTGCCCGACCGCCATACCGCCGAGGAAGGCCAGTACAGCAAGAATCGAACCGGCCCCGGCAAGCATCAGATTGCTAGGCCGCCCACCGCCCTTCGTGGCCTCCGGCTGCTGAGCCGGCGCGGCCGGTGGGGTGGCCGGGTTGTTCTGGGCGGCCTGTGCCGCCTGGAACTGGGCTTCTGCGGACTGTGTCATCTTCATGCTCCTGTTCCGGTGGAAAGGTCGTAGACGGTGGTGCTGCCGACGGTCTGGGCCGTGAAGTTCTCGCTGACCCAGGTGGCGATCTCGCTGGAGGTGCCGTTACGGCCGCCCATCATCCCGCCGCCACTGCTTCCGACGAAGTAGTGGATCTTGCCCTGGGCAACCAGTTGTTTGAACTCGTCGAGCGACGGCGCCGGGTCGGTCCCGTTGAACCCGCCGATCGCCATGATCGGTTCGCCGGACGCGATCTGCAGCGGCGCGGCGCCGTTCGCGGTGACTGCCGCGGCGGCCCAGGTGTAGCCCTTCGCGCCCTGCTGCAGCAGGGTCACCAGCTCGCTGGAGACTCCGCTGATCCCGCCACCGCCAAGGAACCCGCCCATACCGCCACCACCAGGACCACCCTGCTGCTGCGTAGTGCCAGTTCCCGTGCCAGTGCCGGTGCCGGTCTGGCCGGGCGGCGTGCCCATCCGGCCGTCGCCGCCGCCCATGCCACCGCGCCCTCCGCCCATACCGCCCATGCCACCGGCACCCGACGGTCCAGCGGAAGGCAGTGCACCGGCGTGCGCCGAGTTGATCGTCGAGACGGAGTACGCCGTAGGCCCGGCCAGAGCGCTCACCGTGAGCAGCGCCGCCGCGAACAGCCCGGCCCGCCGAGCCGCCGTACGGTGCAACTTCAGCTCAGGCAGGATCATCAGCAGTCCGGCCGCCACCACACCGGTGACCAGAACCACCCAGCGCAACCACGGCTGCCAGGCCGGCGTCTGGTTCAGCAGCGCGAAGCTCCACCCTGCCGTCAGCAGGATCCCGCCCGCCAACGTTGTCCGCGGCAACCATTCCGTACGCCGCTTCCAGAGCACCGCCATCGCCGCGCCGATCAGCGCACCGATCGCCGGCGCCAGCGCGATCATGTAGTAGCTGTGGATGATGCCCTGCATGTAGCTGAACACCAGACCGGTGACAACCAGCCAGCCACCCCACAGCAGCGCGAACGCCCGCTTCCGGTCGGTCCGCGGCGCCTTGCCCGAGGCAACAACCAGCACGATCGTCGCAAGCAGAGCAGCCGGCAGCAGCCAAGCGATCTGCGAGGCGAACTCACCACCGAACAGCCGCTGTACGCCGGCCGCACCGCCCCAGCCCGCGCCACCGCCGTTGCCGCCACCACCGCCGCCGACCGAGCCGGTCTCGTTGCCGTTCAGCCGTCCAAGGCCGTTGTACCCGAGCGTCAACTCGAGGATGCTGTTGTTCTGCGACCCACCGATATACGGCCGGGCCGAGGCCGGCATCAGCTCCACGATCGCGATCCACCAGCCGGCGCTCACGATCAGCGAGACAGTCGCCAGTACCAGGTGCAGGAGACGCTTCCCCAACGCCGGCTTCCCGGCGACCAGGTACGCGATCCCGAACGCCGGCAGGATCAGGAACGCCTGCAGCATCTTCGTCAGGAACCCGAAGCCGACCAGGGCACCGGCCAGGATCATCCATCGCGCCGAGTGCTTCACGGAGTCGATCGCCCGCGTCACGGCCCACGCACCGGCGCAGAGCAGCAGGATCAGCAGCGCGTCCGGGTTGTTGAACCGGAACATCAGGACGGCGACCGGCGTCAGCGCGAGGATCGCTCCGGCCAGCAGGCCGGCGTTCGCGGAGAACCAGCGCCGTACCGACACGTACACGAAGCCGACGCTCGCGACGCCCATCAGCGCCTCGGGTATCAGCATGCTCCAGGTGTTGAAGCCGAAGATCCGCCCCGACAGCCCCATCACCCACAGCGAGGCGGGGGTCTTGTCGACGGTGATGAAGCTGGAGGAGTCGAACGACCCGAAGAACCAGGCCTTCCAGCTCGTCGACCCGGCCTGCACCGCGGCCGCGTAGTACTCGTTCGCGTAGCCGTTCTTGGACAGGCCCCACAGGTACGCGATCGCGGTCAGCGCCAGCAGACCGCCGTACAGGACCTTGTCCTTTCCGAGCGTGTACTGCGTGCTGATCGCGCGAGGTCTTGTCGCCTCGACGGGATCGGTGAGCGTTGCCATATCAGTTGCTCCGGGTGTTTTCGAGAACCGCCGGGGGTTCGAAGGAGGGGATGGTGGGTGCGTCGTCGTCGAAGACCCACGCCTGGAAGAGGCTGAACCGGACGACGGTCGCGGCCAGGTTCGCGATGGTCAGGACGGTGATCTCCACCGCCTGGTGCGGTACGGCGACCGCCGTGTGCAGCAGCCACAACGAGGACGCGGTCAGGCTCCAGCCGATGCCGAAGGCAACGAGCCCGCGGAGCTGATGGCGCCACCGGTTCTCGACACCGCTGACCCCGAAGGTGATCCGCCGGTTGAGGGCGGTGTTGCCGACTGCTGTGATCAGCAGGGACATCACGTTCGCCACCTGGGCCGGCATGCCCATCCCCTGCCGCAGGACCAGATAGAGCAGCGCGTACGCCGCGGTGCTGAGCACCCCGATCGCGCAGAACCGCAGCACCCGCGCGGCCAGCGCCGTCCGGGGGTCGAGGATCCGCGGGCGACCGTACTTCTGCCGGATCGGCTCGAGGTCGATCCTGCCGCGGCCCAGGTTGCGGGTCAGTCGGGCGATCCCCCGCAGATCCTCGCCCACCGTCTTCGCGATCGCGACCCGCGAGTCGAGGTCGTCGACCCAGTCGACCGGCACCTCGTGGATCCGCAGTCCGGCCTTCTCCGCGAGGACCAGCATCTCGGTGTCGAAGAACCAGCTGGTGTCCTCTATCAGCGGCAGCAGCTCCCGCGCGACGTCGGCGCGGATCGCCTTGAACCCGCACTGCGCGTCGGAGAAGTGCGCACTGAGAGTTGCCCGCAGCAACAGGTTGTACGAGCGCGAGATGAACTCCCGCTTGGGCCGCCGGACCACCCGGGAGCTCTTCGCCAACCGGGTGCCGATGGCAACGTCACTGTGCCCGGCGAGCAGCGGCGCGACCAGCGGCAGCAGCGCGTTCAGGTTGGTGGACAGGTCGACGTCCATGTAGGCGAGCACCTCGGCGGTGCTGGCGGACCAGACCTGTTTCAGCGCGCGGCCGCGACCGGACTGCTCGAGCCGGACGATCCGGACTCCGGGCAGTTCGGCCGACAGCAGCGCGCCGATCTCATATGTCGCGTCCGTACTTCCATTGTCCGCGATGCAGACCTCGGCCGGAAACGGGAAAGCGGTGTCGAGGAACTCCCGCAACCGTCTGATATTCGGTCCGAGGTCGTTTTCCTCGTTCTTGACGGGTACGACGATCTCGACCCGAGGATGACCTGGAATCTGCATGTCACCGATGCTGTCCGGTGAACCTGAGTCAGCCCCTGTGTGTGGCTGGCAGTTTCCTGGGACTCACCGCGTGCGACGAAGCCAGAGCAGGCCGAGCACGGGCAGCAGGAGCGGCACGAAGCCGTAGCCCTGCCCGAAGTGCGACCACACGGTCGCGTCCGGGAAGTCGTCCGGTACGGCGTAACTGAACGCGCCGATCGCGATCACGCCGGCCAGCTCGATCGCGATCGCGGCCGTGGCGACCTTGCGCGACACCACGGTCGCCTTGGCCAGCGCGAACGTCGCGGCGCAATAGATGACCGCGGCAACGGCCGACAACAGGTACGCGACCGGGGCCTCGCCGAACTTGGTCGCGATCTGTACGCCGGCCCGCGCGGTCGCAGCCAGCGCGAACACGCCGTACACCGCGATCAGGATCCGTCCGGGCCCGTGCTTCGTGGCCGCTGGATCGGTCATCTCAAACCGCCCACAGGTCGTGCAGCCGCAGCTCGACGATCGGGATCACCAGACACGCGATGGCCAACGCACCGGCACCCCACCGGCTGCTCTCGGCCAGCGCCCAGAACGCCCCGATCGGCAGGATGATCAGCGCCCCGATCAGATACCCGATGAAGAACGGCCCGGACACGTCCCGGTCGGTCCCGGCGTACTGCGCGATCCCGACGATCAGCTGCGCGACCAGCCCGACCTCGACAACTCCGACCGCACCCAGCACTGGCCAGTCGATCCGCCTGTCCCGCGCGGCCAGCACGACGGCGTACACCATCGCCAGCAGCGCCAACGCGACAAGAAACCAGGTGAGCGGTGCGAACACGAGTTAGAGGATGTCACCCGGGGTGTAGGCGGCTGCTTCCGGGTGGCGCTTGGCGAGTTCGTCGATCTTGGCGACGACCGTGGCGACCTGGGCGACGGCCGCGCCGGTGAAGGACAGCGGCTCGCCGACGATGCCGACGATCTGCTCCTCGGTGAGGCCGAGGCGGCCGTCGACGCCGAGACGGTGGAACAGGTCGTTCGCCGCGAGGCCCTTGCGCAGGTCGAGCGCGGTGGCGACCGCGTGCTCCTTGATCACCTCGTGCGCGGTCTCCCGGCCGACTCCGTTCTTCACGGCAGCCATCAGCACCTTGGTCGTGGTCAGGAACGGCAGGTACCGCTCGAGCTCACGCGACACCACCGCCGGGTAGACCCCGAACTCGTCGAGCACGGTCAGGAACGTCTCGAACAGCCCGTCCAGCGCGAAGAACGCATCCGGCAGCGCGACCCGCCGTACGACGGAACAGAAGACGTCGCCCTCGTTCCACTGGTTGCCGGCCAGCTCGCCGGCCATCGACGCGTATCCGCGCAGGATGACCGCGAGACCGTTGACCCGCTCGCAGGACCGGGTGTTCATCTTGTGCGGCATCGCCGAGGACCCGACCTGGCCCTCCTTGAAGCCTTCGGTGACCAGCTCGTGCCCGGCCATCAGCCGGATCGTGGTCGCGAGGCTCGACGGCCCCGCGGCCAGCTGCACCAGCGCGGACACGACCTCGTAGTCGAGCGACCGCGGGTACACCTGGCCGACGCTCGTCAGCGTGTGGCTGAACCCGAGGTGCTGGGCGATGTCCTGCTCCAGCTCCTCCAGCTTGGCCGGGTCACCGCCGAACAGGTCCAGCATGTCCTGCGACGTACCCACCGGGCCCTTGATGCCGCGCAGCGGGTACCGCTCGATGAGCTCCTCGATCCGGGCGACCGCGACCAGCAGCTCGTCGGCGGCCGACGCGAACCGCTTGCCCAGCGTGGTCGCCTGCGCGGCCACGTTGTGCGAGCGACCGGTCAGCACCAGCGCCGCGTGGTCGGCCGCCAGCTGGCCGAGCCGTACGGCGGTTGCCACCGCACGGTCCCGGACCAGTTCCAGGCCGGCGCGGATCTGGAGCTGCTCCACGTTCTCGGTCAGGTCACGACTCGTCATCCCCTTGTGGATGTGTTCGTGCCCGGCGAGCGCGCTGAACTCCTCGATCCGCGCCTTCACGTCGTGCCGCGTGACCCGCTCGCGGTCCGCGATCGACGCCAGGTCGACCTGGTCGACCACTCGTTCGTAGTCCTCGACGACCCCGTCCGGAACCGTGACCCCGAGCCGGCTCTGGGCCCTCAGTACGGCGACCCAGAGCTTCCGCTCGAGCACGATCTTGTGCTCCGGTGACCACAGCTCCGCCATCGACAGACTGGCGTAGCGCGCGGCGAGAACGTTGGGGATCCGGGGTTTGGTCACGAACCCCATTCTCCCAGACGGCGACTACTTGACGGTCATCAGACCGCAGAGCAGCGAACCGGACAGCGTGCACACCCGGTACGAGCCCGACGGCAGGCCCTTCGGCATCGCCAGCGTGTACGGACCGGCGCTGGAGAACGACGGGATGGCGATACCCATCTCACCCGACATCCGGATCGCGTACGGCGTGGTCGGGTCGCCCGGGATCTTCGCGACCAGTGTGTACAGCGAGAGCTCCGGCTTGGACGCCGAGGCCAGCGAGAACGTCACCGCGCGGACCTGCTTGTCCGGGAACGAGGCGACGAACTGTCCGCCGGCGAGCGTGGTCACCGACTTCAGGGTCTTCAGGCCCAGCGCGCCGGCCTTCGGGAGCACCGGCGCGGACGGCAAGGTCTCCACCTGCGGCGGGACGACCTTGTTCGTGGGCACCGGGCTGTCGGCCACGGGCGTGTTCGAGGCCGGGCGGAGCGTCGGGACGATCGCGACGGCGCCGACCACCGCGGCCGCGCCGATCACGGTCAGACCGGCGGTCCGGCGGCGCTTGCGGGTCTTGGCCGTGGTCAGAACGGAGTCGAAGTCTCCGGCGGACTCGGCGGCGCGGCGGTCGGCCAGCGCCTGCAGGTCCTCCTGCAGATCAGGCATGGTCGTCACTCCTCAACAGCAATGAATCGGACAGGGAGTCCCGGGCGCGGGACAGGCGCGACTTGACCGTGCCTTCCGCGATCCCGAGCGTGTCCGCCACCTGAGCCACGCTCAGGTCACAGACGTAATGGAGGACGACGACCTGCCGGGTCGGCATCGGCAGGCCGGCGAGAGCCTGCTCGAGGTCACCGGCATACCGATCGGCGGGGTCTGGGACGTGCTCGGCCGGCAGCCGGTGGAACAGCTGCGTGAACCGGTTGCCGTCCCGGTGCCTGTTCGCGGCCAGGCGCACGGCGACCAGGCGAACCCAGGCCTCCGGAGCGTCGTACCGCGACACCTTCTCCCAGCGGGGCACGAGCCGGACGAACGCCTCCTGGACGATGTCCTCGGCCTCGGCACGTGACCCGGTCAGCAGCGAGATCACACCTACCAGCCGCGGCTGGTGGGCGCTGTAGAACTCTCGCAGCCCTTCCGTCTCCATACCCACCAACACCCCCGACCCGTCGATTCGGTTCCCTGTTTTCGTGACCCTATCCAAAGTCACTCTGTGTACATGAACAAGTTGACCACGTATGAGGCCGCTTGGCTGCTCGGCGGCGCAGAACGAGCAGCATTGGTCATCTTCGTGGCGCTCGCCGCCGACGGCCGGTTGGAGGTGGCTGCCAAGCGGCAGCGGGTCAAGCTCGTCCGCTCCGAGGCGACGTACCCGGTCGAGGCGGCCGCGCTCGCGCTGGTCCCGGAGAGCGGTCTCGGCGTCGCGGACTTCCTCGCACGGATCGCGGCGACCGGGGCGGTCAAGGACCTCGAGGCGGCCGTCCGAGCGAAGGGGCAGCTCAGGATGCTCCGCTGGTTCAGTCCGACGTACCGCGAACTGCTCGAGCAGCCCGGCACCGGCGTACTGCGGGTCGCGGTGCTCGGCGTCCCGGGGATCGAGGACGAGCGGCTACGGGACATGTTCGAGCACCCGTTGCCGGGGATGCCGAAGATCGATCCGTTCAAGCCGGTGCGGGACAACACGATCGACGGCACGCTCGGCCCGACGACCGGCAGCGGGTACATCTGAGGTTCAGACGGTGATCTCGCCGCGTTCTGCCTTCAGGGCGATGTCGGTGCGGTGCTGGGAGCCCTTGATCCGGATCTGACCGACGGCGGCGTACGCGCGCTGGCGGGCCTCGGCGAGGTCCTTGCCGACGGCGCTCACCGCGAGCACGCGGCCGCCTGCCGTCACCAGTTCCTCGTCGTCGAGCGCCGTACCCGCGTGGAAGACGCGGACGTGGTCGCTCTCCGCCTGCTCGACACCCGTGATCGCGTCGCCCTTGCGCGGGCTGGCCGGGTACTTCTTCGCGGCGACCACGACCGCTACCGACGACGCGTTCCGCCAGCTCAGGTCACCGTGGTCGGCGAGTTTGCCGGTCGCGGCGGCGTACAGCAGGCCACCCAGCGGGGTCTTCAGCATCGGCAGCAGCGCCTGCGTCTCCGGGTCACCGAAGCGGCAGTTGAACTCGATCACGCGGACACCACGCGACGTCAGCGCGAGACCGGCGTACAGCAGGCCGCTGAACGGCGTACCGCGGTGGCGGAGCTCGTCGACCGTCGGCTGCAGGACGTTCTCGGTGATGTCGGCGACCAGGTCGTCCGGCGCCCACGGGAGCGGCGTGTAGGCGCCCATGCCGCCGGTGTTCGGGCCCTCGTCGTTGTCGCCGAGGCGCTTGAAGTCCTGCGCCGGCTGCATCGGCAGCACGGTCGTACCGTCGGTGATCGCAAACAGCGACACCTCGGGGCCGTCCAGGAACTCCTCGATCAGCACCTGGTCACACTCGGCCGCGTGCGCGAGCGCCTCCTCACGGTCCGACGTGACGACCACGCCCTTGCCCGCGGCGAGCCCGTCGTCCTTCACGACGTACGGCGGCCCGAACGCGTCGATCGCCGTCGCGGCCTCCTCGGGCGTGGTGCAGACGTACGCCCGGCCGGTCGGCACGCTCGCGGCGGCCATCACGTCCTTGGCGAACGCCTTCGAGCCCTCGATCTGCGCGGCCTCCCGCGACGGTCCGAAGACCGCGAACCCGGCGTCCCGCAGCGGGTCGGCCAGGCCGGCCACCAACGGCGCCTCCGGTCCGACGACCACCAGATCGACGTCCAGCTCCCGCGCCAGCGCGACGACCGCGTCGTGGTCCGAAATGTCCACCGGACGGCAAACGATCGTTTGCCCGTCGTACGCCGGACGCAACACGGCAATGCCAGGGTTGCCCGGGGCCGCTACGACCTGCTCGACCTCCGGATCCTGGGCCAGCGCCCAGGCCAGAGCATGCTCGCGGCCACCCGAGCCGATCACCAAGACCTTCACGGGCGCTCAGCCTAGCGTGCCCTGGCTCGAACGGCCCTGGGCGGTGTAAGACTGCGCTCTTACTGGAGGTAAAGGATTGACTACAACAAGCTTGCAGGCGGGTGCCCGCCGCCGGCCGACACCGGCGTCCCTGCTGTCCTGGCTGATGCTCGTGCCCTGCCTGGTGGTGTTCGCGCTCTTCATCGTCTGGCCGCTCGGCAAGTCCGTCTCGCTGTCGTTGCACGGCTCCGACCTGTTCGGCCGGCCGGACGCGTACGTCGGGCTGCAGCACTACAAGGACATGCTCGGATCGGCCGAGTTCCGGCACATCCTCTGGGTGACGTTCGCGTTCGTGCTGCTGACCGTGATCCCCGGCGTGCTCGGCGGGCTGGTCGTCGTACTGCTGCTCGAACAGCACATCAAGGGCATCCGGATCTTCCGGACCGCGTTCGCGCTGCCGTTCGCGTTCTCGGTCGCCAGCGCCTCGGTCATCTTCGCCACGATCTACAACCCGGCGATCGGGCTCGCGAACGGTCTGCTGGGCCGGTTCGGCGTCGACCGGATCGGGTGGCTGACCGACCCGTCCTGGGCGCTGATCAGCGTCGCGATCACGACGGTCTGGATGAGCATCGGGTACAACGTCCTGGTCCTGTCCGCGGGCATCGGCGCGATCCCGACCGAGATCACCGAGGCCGCCACCCTCGACGGCGCCGGCGGCTTCCGCGCGTCGCGGTACATCACGATCCCGCTGCTCGGCCCGCAGTTGTTCTTCCTGATCGTGATCTCCACGATCCAGTCCCTGCAGGGCTTCGGGCAGATCAAGATCCTGACGCCTGAGGGCGGCCCGGAGCAGTCGACCAAGACGCTCGTCTACTCGATCTACCACACCGCCTTCGCGAACAACGCCAGCGACTTCGGCGCCGCGTCGGCGCAGGCGATCGTGCTGCTGGTGATCCTGCTCGCCTGTACGGCGATCCAGTTCGGCGTCCTGGAGAGGCGGGTGCACTACAAGTGAGACCAGGTCGTGTTGTCACCTACGTGGTGCTGATCGGGGCGGCGCTCCTCGTCATCTTCCCGGTGTACTACGTCATCGCCGGGTCGGTCATGTCGCCCGGACAGATCTCGTCGTACCCGCCGGATCTCTTCCCGCACGGGTTCTTCACCGGCAACTACAAGGGCGCGACGTCGTCGGGAACGCCGATCGGGCAGCAGTACCTGAACTCGATCCTGCAGACGTCGATCATCACGCTGTCGCAGCTGATCACCAGTGTGCTGGCGGCGTACGCGTTCGTCTTCATGAAGATGTGGGGACGCACCGTGCTCTTCGGGCTCTTCCTGGCCACGCTGATGGTGCCGTGGGAGTCGATCGTGCTGCCGAACTACCTGACGATCACGAGTTGGGAGCTCGCCGGGCACGGACTGACCAAGACGTACGCCGGGACCATGATCGCGCTGGTGCTGCCGTTCCTGGCGAACGCGTTCGGGGTGTTCCTGCTCCGGCAGTCGTTCCTGCAGTTCCCGGTGGAACTGCGCGACGCGGCGACGATCGACGGCGCCGGGCACTGGCGGTTCCTCAGCCGGATCCTGCTGCCGCTGAACAAGCCGGCGCTGATGGCGGTCGGGCTGTACGTGTTCCTGTCCGCGTGGAACCAGTTCTTCTGGCCGTTGCTGATCGGCGACTCGGCGTCCCGCCGGACGTTGCAGATCGGCATCAGCCAGCTCAACGACGCGGAGGCCGCCGACCCGGGACTCATCCTGGCCGGCGTCACGCTGTCGATCCTGCCCACGCTGGCCATCGTGATCTTCGGCCAGCGCTTCATTGTCCGCGGGCTGACCGCGGGTGCGATTCGTTAAGAAAGGTTGGTTCTGATGCGATCCGTCCTCCAAGGGCGCACGGCGGTTGCCGCGTCGATGCTGGCGGTGCTGGCTCTGGTCGCCGCCGGTTGCGGTGGGAGCTCCAACGATTCCAAGGACTCCGCGAGCGGCGGGCAGGACGCGCCCGACGCCAGCGCGCTCGACAAGGCGAGCGGGGTCACGAAGGTCACCTTCTGGCACGGCATGAAGGGCGCGAACGGCGCGGCCGTCGACAAGCTGGTGAAGGCGTTCAACGCCGCGAACTCCGGCAAGATCGAGGTCACCGCGGTCTACCAGGGTGACTACGACGACACGATCACGAAGTACAAGACGTCGGTGCAGCAGGGCAACACGCCGTCCGTCGTACAGATCTACGACATCGGCTCGCGGTTCATGATCGACTCCAAGCAGACCGTGCCGGTGCAGAAGTTCGCCGACAAGGACGGCTACACGCTGGACTCGATCGAGCCGAACATCGCGAACTACTACTCGATCGACTCGGCCCTGAACTCGATGCCGTTCAACACGTCGATGCCGTTGCTGTACATCAACAAGGAAGCCTTCGTGAAGGCCGGCCTCGACCCGGCCAAGCCGCCGACGAACCTTGACGAGATCATGGCGGCGGCGAAGAAGCTGACCGTCAAGCAGGGCGGGAAGACCGTTCAGTACGGCTTCAACGCGGCGATCTACGGCTGGTTCGTCGAGCAGCTGATCGCCCAGTCCGGTACGACGTACTGCGACAACGACAACGGCCGCAAGGACCTCGCGACCAAGGTGAACTTCGCCGACGAGCAGGGCGTGAAGATCGCGACCTGGTACCAGGAGATGGTCAAGCAGGGTCTGATGCCGAACACCGGCAAGAAGACCGACGACGCCCAGGCCGTCTTCAAGTCCGGTACGTCGGCGATGCACCTGGAGTCGACCGGTTCGCTGCGGGGCTACCTGGACGCCGCGAAGGGCAAGTTCACGGTGATGACCGCGCCGTTCCCGCACCTGTCCGCTTCCGACAGCGGCGGGCCGATCATCGGCGGCGCCTCCCTGTGGATCGACGGGCCCGGCCACTCCGACGCCGAGAAGCGCGCCTCGTGGGAGTTCGTGAAGTTCGCGTCCTCCCCCGCCCAGCAAGCAGCCTGGCACACCGGCACCGGCTACTTCCCGATCAACAGGAAGGCCCTGGACGAGCCGTCGGACAAGGCGTGGGTGGCGCAGTACCCACAGTTCACCACCGCGATCACCCAACTCCACAACACCAAGCCGACCAACGCCTCCTCCGGCTGCATCCTCGGCGTCATGCCGCAGGCCCGCAAGGCCGCCGAAGACGGCCTGGAGAAGGCAGTCCTGGGCACCGACCCAGCCACCGCCATGAAGGCCGCGGCAGACTCCATCAAGCCTCAGATCGACCAGTACAACAAGACAGTCAAGAAGTAGCTCTTACGCACTGCAGGCCTGCCTTCAGTCGCTCTGACTGAAGACAGGCCTGCTTTTCACGTCTGCAACCAACTCGTCTTCGAGAACGCCGGTGTTCTGGCAGGCGGTCAGCAGCCAGTGCCCGTCTTCTTTCGCCATGACCCACAGCGGCGCACCAACGTCCGGCCCGTCGGGCGTCCGGTACACCTGGCGCACCTTGACCGCGGCGACGTCGGGCCGGATGAACAGCACGTGCTCCAACTCGAACGTGACCGTCATGCCCTGCATCCCGCCGGGAAGCACCTGACGTGTGAAGGCCGAGATCGCCTCGAGGCCGAAGAGCCGCTTGCCACCGCCCGTCGTCCAGATCGCATCCGCTCGGAACAGCCCGAGAAACTCGTCGGGGAGCTCGTTGTTCTGGGCGTGCTCGACAACAGCGATCACCTGCTCGATCGCCGCGATATCCGCCTCACGTGAAGTGTCCATGAGGTCGATGGTGAAACATCAACCAAACTTGAGGTCAAGCCCTCGCCTGCACGGCAAGCGCCCGTACGCCGCGGCAACAAGAAGGAGCCGGGTCGCGTAAATCGGACACCACTTCGCGGCGACTGCTTTGTCGGCCGCCTCCGGCGGCATGCGGCCGTGGAGCGACTGTCCCGCACCTCGGAGGAACGGAGCTTCGCGACGGCTGTCTATCGGCCGCAGACCGTGGTCAAGCGGGTTCCTCCCGCTATGAGAGAACGATCGACAGTCCGGATATCCCTTGTGGATAAGGCTTCTGGGCTTGATCCGATTTGAACGAGACACGATCGTGATCTAGAATAGAACACATGTTCGAAGAAGATCTGGACCAGCTCGACACCGCGGACCTGCTGGCCGCGGCGTCGCAGTACGGCCGGATCGAGAACCGGGCCGCCGTGCGCGTGCTGGAGGCCGCACTGGCCTACGCCGACCGCCACGCGGTGGTGCTGGGCGAGCCACGCCCGGGCTACGAGAAGATCCACGTCTACGGCGGTGACGGCTGCCCCGGCGTCGCGGAGTTCGCGCCGATCGAGTTCGGCGCGGTGATGCGCATGTCGAGCGGCGCGGCCGCCGCGCTGATCGGCGAGGCCCTCGCACTACGCCACCGGCTGCCCAGGACCTGGGCCGCAGTACTGGACGGAAACGCTGTCGCCTGGAGGGCCCGCAAAGTCGCCCATGCCTGCTTGGCGCTGTCGCAGGAAGCGGCCGTGATCGTCGACCGGCGGGTCGCCGGGATCGTCAACACCGTCACGCCCGGTGCCCTGGCCAAGATCGTCAAGGCCGCGGTCTGGGAAGCCGACCCCGAAGCCGCCAAAGCCCAAGCAGAAGCCGCCGCCCGCACCCGAGGCGTGTTCGTGGCCCCGTCCGACGACCACGGCACAAAACAGATCTGGGTCCGCGCCGCAGCCGGTGACGTGATCCGCTTCGACGCCACCATCGACGACCTGGCCCGCGCGCTGAAGATCCTCGGCGACACCGACGACCTGGACCAACGCCGCGCAAAGGCAATCGGCTGGATCTCCGACCCGGCAGCAGCCCACCAACTCCTCGAGGTCGCCCGCTACCTGGCCCGCACCCAGCCCGCCGCTGCCCGCACCCAGCCGCCCCATCCCCAGCCGAGTCACAGCGCCCCAGGCGATGCCACCGACCGCAGCCCGGCTGCGCCGAACCGCGACGAACCCGATCAGGACCCGGACCGCGAGGCCGCCGAGCGCGCACACGATGACACCGACCCCGCGAGGCCATGGACCGCCCCGGACGGCTGGGCCGTCCAGACCGAGCAGCCCGAGCAGTCCGCGCAGACCCTGGACCAACTGGACGAGCAGGCCGCCCTGGACGAGCATGACCAGCAGCCCGTGCAGCCCGTGCAGCCCGAGCAGACCCTGGACCAACTGGCCGCGCAGATCGCGCTGGGCGAGTTGGACGAGCAGGACAGCGCGGTAGCCGACATCGCCATCCTGTCCGAGGCCGACTGCGAGGCCGACTGCGAGGCCGACTGCGCGGGTGGCGGTGCGGGTGAGGGTGGGGCTCATGGCGTGGATGGGCGTGGGGCCGGTGGTGGGGATGTTGGGGACGGGTTTACGCGGGTGGCGCTGGCGGGCACGTTGCCGGGTCGGCTTGCGGCGATCAAGCAAGAGGCCCACCGCAACGGGCTCGGCGCGGGGAGTGGGCGGCGGGTGCGGCACACGCTGTACGTGCACCTGACCGACCGGACGCTTGCTACCGGCAACGGTGTGCTGCGGGTTGAAGAGCTCGGGCCGCTGCTCGCCGGCCAACTGGGCGAGCTTCTCGGTCATGACCAGATCAATGTGAAGCCGGTGATCGATCTTCAGGATCAGGTCAATGTTCACAGCTACGAGATCCCGGACCGGATCCGTGAACGAGTGAGACTCCAGCACCCGGTCGACATGTTCCCGTTCAGCGGGGCCGAGGCCACCGTGCGGATGGATCAAGACCACATCACGCCGTACGAGCGCGCCGGTCCACCGGGACAAACCACCACCGACAACCTCATACCGCTAGGCAGACTCCACCACCGCGCCAAAACCTTCGGCGGCTGGCGAAGCCGACGCCTGCCCACCGGAGCAGTCGACTGGATCAGCCCCCACGGGTTCCGGTTCGTCGTCGACCACACCGGCACCCACGCTCTGGTGAACCCGAGGGTCTTGTAGATGTGCTCGCCTTCCGAGGTGCCGCTGAGGTCGACTCGGTCGGCAGCGATGGAGCACGCCCCAACCGATGACGTCGCGCGCGAGTCTCGTTCCAAAACCGCGGCCACGATGCTCGGGCAGAGTAAGGCCAGCCGAACCGCTCGTCCCGCGGGGCATTGCGGTTGGGAACCCCGAGCTCCTCAGTAGTGCCAGTAGTAGCGACCGTCGGCGTTCCAGGTGAGGGGGTCGGTGGTGCGGTTGGTGAAGGACATGCCTAGGCCTCGGGCCAGTTCGACTGTGCGGGTCAGTTGGAGGGCGTAGGGGTGTTGGTTGTCGTCCCACCACTGTTCGTACTGGGTGATGCAGGTTTGGTTCGAGTAGTACGGGTTGTTGCAGGGGTGGGGTGGGAGCCACTTCTGGAGGTGGCGGAAGTGGACGGTGGTGGAGCCGTTCGGGGGCTTGATGGTGCCGGTGGCATCGAGGCAGTAGCCCGCCGCGGGGATGGTCCACTTGACGTAGTGCTGGCGGCCGGCCGCGGACGGGATGGGTTGCTGGTTGGTGCAGTTCGCGTCGCCGATGGTTTCGGTGGTGACGCGCTGGATCTGCGTGAGCGGGCGGCCGGCGCCGTCGTTGTACCCGTCGAGAAGGACCCAGTCGCCGTCGTGGATGAAATGTTCTGCAGAGGACGGCGGCCAGGCCTTCGGGTCACCCCAGGAGATGTCGGACTCCGTCGTACTCAACGGAGTCCACGTCCACTGCCCGGCCGCCGTCCCGCCGGCGAAGTACTGGCCGGCGGACTTCTCGAACATCAAGGAGTACTGCGCATACGTTTCCGGGGCAGGTGCAGTCAGCAAGCTGACCACTAAAACGAGCGCTTTGATCACAGAGCGCTACTCTACGCCGAGCACCTCGCGGAGCTTGGCGGCGAACTCGACCGGCTTGCCCGGCTGTCCGTACTCATTGCCGAGGAAACCACCGTGCCCGCTCGGGAACACGACCGGCGTCAGCCCGAGCCGCTCAGCCACCGCCTTCCCGCCACGACCCGCGAGCGCGTTCTCCGACTCTTCGCCGATCCCGACGACGATCCGGTCCGCCGCCTTGCCCAGGGCGTCGAAGTCCGGCTGGTACGACGTACAACCGCGAAGGTTCTGCCCGAGCAGGGCGTCGTCACGAGACCCGTCGTCGTCCACAGGCAGGCCGAACATCGCCGGATTCGGCGCGGGCTGCTGCGTGTAGTCGGCCGGGATCTCGCCGTCGAACGACACCAGCGTGATGAACTTCGCCATCCCGGGACCCATACCGTCGCGTTGGTACGTCTCGTACATGTCCGCGACCGCGGCCAGTGCAGCCTCCCTGTCCGGAAGGATCCCGGCGAGCGGCGGCTCGTGCGCGACGAGTGTGTTGATGAGATCAGGGCGACGAGCGGTCAGGGCCAGCGCGTTCACCGCACCGCCGCTGCTGGCGAAGATGTCCACCGGCCCTGCGTCCAGGTGCTCGATGAGGGCGGCGAGGTCACCGGCATGGTCGTCAGGCGAGAGCTCCCCCAGCTCACCGCTCCGGGTGCTGCGCTCCACGCCCCGCGGGTCATACGTCACCACCGTGCGATCCTCGAAGTGCGACGCCAGCGTCGGGAATCCGCTGGCGCCCATCGGCGAGCCGATCATCAGCAGCACCGGCCGCTGCGCCAGGTCTCCACGAACGTCGTACGTCAGCATCGCCCCCGGTACGTCGAGCGTCTGCGTCACAGGCTCCGACATCACAGCACCTCCCGGTCCGGCCCACCCCCATTGGTCGGCCTCCTGACCGAGAGCCTAGGGCAGTCTGGTTAGCTGGTGGCATGACTGAGAAGCCAGAGATCGACTTTCCGGATGGACCGCCGCCGGCGGATCTGGAGATCACCGACATCACCGTGGGCGAGGGCGACGAGGCCAAGGCCGGCTCCCGGGTGAACGTGCACTACGTGGGCGTTGCCCACTCCACCGGCGAGGAGTTCGACGCGTCGTACAACCGCGGCGCCCCGCTGGCGTTCCAGCTCGGCGTGGGCCAGGTCATCCAGGGCTGGGACACCGGCGTCCAGGGCATGAAGGTCGGCGGCCGGCGCAAGCTCGTCATCCCGCCGCACCTGGGGTACGGCGACCGCGGCGCGGGCAGCGCGATCAAGCCCGGCGAGACCCTGATCTTCGTCGTGGACCTGATCACCGTCAGCTGACGAAACCCAACAGCCGGCGGTGACCATGAGCTCCTGGTCACCGCCGGCTGAGTCATTTCGTCACCGGATCGCGGCCGCCCGAATCACTTCCTGGCTGACCTTGTTGCCCGCGTCATCGGTCGCCGTCGCGCGCAGCGAGAGGTACGACGCACCCTTCGGCAGCCGCACGACAGACGACCACTCGGCACCCGTCCGCGAGAGCGGAGCGGCCTGCCAGCTGGCGCCGTCGTCGTACGAGACCTCCAGCGTCGCGCCCTTGACCTTGCCCGCACCTTCGACGCCGGCGAGGTGGAACGCGGACAGCCCGATCTGCTGCCGGCTGCCACCCGCGAACGCACCGTTCAGGTCCGTCGCCAGGCGGTAGTCGAGCTGGATCAGCGGTAGGTAGACCCAGTCGCTCGACTCGGTGGTCTGGGCCCGGAAGTCCCACGCGCTCTTCGTCTTCGTCCCGAGGCTCCACACCTCCGGCCGGGCTGTGTCCATCTCGAACCGGTAGTCCGCCCATCCGGACGTCGCCGGTACGCCGGTCTGCACCGCCTGGAACGAGCTCTTCCGGACCAGCGTCCCGTTCTGGAACAGCCGCGTCTCCACCGTCGACTCGTCGTCCATCGCCCCGGTGACGCCCTGGTCGCCGCTGCTCGTCGTCGGCACGTTCACCGCGAAGAAGTCACCGCTGCGGCGCGGGTTCCAATACCCCGAGCCGACCCGCGGCCGAGCGGCCGGAGCGAACCACGAGTTCGTCTGCAGACTCCGCGGCTTGTAGGTGTGCCGGTCGCCCCGCTGCTCCCAGCCCCGCGGGTGGTTCGTCTGCTCGTACCAGTCCGTCCCCGCCTGCGTGGACACGAAGTCGATCCGCTGGGTCCCGAGGTGGATCGGCTCGGTCACCTGCAGACACGGCGGCCAGAACCCGATCCGGCAGTCGGCGCGGCTCTCGAACGCGAGCTCGCCGGTCGGCCCGACGAACCGGTTGACGACCGTGGCCAGGTCCCCGGACCGCGGCGCGTACCGCAGGTCCGCCGGCAGCGCACCGGAGTAGGCCTTCACCAGGTCGTACAGGTACGGCGGCGCCTCGGTACCCATCACCCGAAGCCGAACGTTGCCCCCGGCACCGATCCGCGCAACCAGCGGTCCACCCTCGGCGGCCGTCAGCGAGTACACCGGCAGATCGGTTCCGCCGGCGAGGTCGTAGTACTTGCCCGCGCCGTTGTTCACCACGACGAGCAACCGAGCGCCGGCGTCGCGAGCAGCCGTCGCCCGCGCGCTCGGCGTGACCGCATCACTCGCCGTCACGAACACGGCCTTCCCGCGAACGTCCTTGCCGACGTAGTCCGCGGCCGCACCAGCACCGACGTACGCCGCAGTCAGCGTCGCCTTGCCGTCCCAGCGCTTCGAGCCACGCTGCAGCAACGGGTGCAGCGCCTTGTAGTCGACGGTCATCGACACCAGCGGCGACGTACGGCGCCAGCGGGACGAGAAGTCGTACACGCCACCGGGCACCGCGCCCGTCGGAGCGGCGTACACCTTGGTAACCACCGGCGTCGGCACGTACTGGCTGAGGAACGTCGCGTAGTCACCACCGATCCCGGAGTCGTGGTACCAGCCGGACCGGCGATAGACGTCCTCGCCGGGCAGCGACGTGCTGAGCGTGATCGGGTTCGCCTTCCGCGCGTCGAGCACGAGGTCGGTGTTCTTGCCGATCACGAGGTGCGGATTGCCGACCAGCGCGACGCCGTCCTGACCGTCGACCGGCAGCCAGGAGTACGCCGCATACACGCCGGGCTCGAGACGCTGGTTGGAGACGGTGCCGGTCGCGGGGTCGATCTCAAGCGTGCTGACGAACTGGTCGCCGTACTTGTACAGCGTCAGGAACCCGCCCGCGGGCTTGCCGTCACGCCCGGTCGCGTGCACGGTGAGGTCGTACCGCTCCCCCTCCATGACGAGGCCGACCGCGGTCTGCGCGATCTGCTGGCCGGCCTGCTTGGCGATGACGGTGCCCGAGTAGGTCAGGCCCGGCGTGGCCAGGTTCGGCGTCGCGGTGACGGCGACCGAAGCGGTGCCGTTCGCGGGCACGGTGACCTGGGCGGAGCCGAGTGTGAACAGCCCGGCGGGCGCAGGCGTCGTACCGTCGCTGGTCACGTCGGCCGACAGGTCGAGCGTTGCCGGGGTGTCGCCGAGGTTCGTGTAGGTGATCGTGCGCTCGACCGGAGCGTCGTCGCCGTGCGGCCAGGTGTGGAGGCCGAAGTCGCGGGTCGCGGTCGCGGTGATCTTCCCGAAAGCGGCGGCCGGTACGTCGAGCCGACCGCCACCGACCTGGTACGCCGTCTCGCCGGCGAGCGGCTTCGCGGTGCTGACCAGTGCTGCCTTGACCTGCTCGCCCGTCCAGTCGGGGTGCTTCTGGACGAGCAGCGCCGCGGCACCGGCCACGTGCGGCGTCGCCATCGACGTACCGCTGAGCGACTTGTAGGACCCGGTGCCCGAGGACTTCGCCGCGCGGGCCGCGAGAACGTCGACGCCCGGCGCCACGATCTCCGGCTTCACCGTGGCGTCGCCGAGGCGCGGACCCATGTCCTGGAAGTACGCCCGCTCGTCGTTCTTGTCGACCGCACCGACCGTGAGCGCGGACGCTGCCGCACCCGGCGAGCCGATCCCGCCGACGCGACCATAGTTGCCTGCGGCAATCACAAACAGGGCGCCGGTCTCGGCGCTCAGCTCGTCGACCGCGAGCGCCATCGGGTCGGAGCCGTCACTGGCCTCGGTGCTGCCGAGGCTCATGCTGACCACCTTGGCGCGGTGCGCCGCCCACTCCATCCCTTCGATGATCCAGGACTCGGCACCGGAGCCGCCGTCGTTGAGGACCTTGCCGATCGCGAGCTGCGCGGCCGGCGCGACACCCTTCTCGAGGCCATTCGACGCGGCACCGGTACCGGCGACCGTGGAGGCGACGTGGGTGCCGTGACCGTTGACGTCGTCGGTGGTCTCACCCGGGACGAAGCTCTTCGTCTCGGCGATCCGCCCCGCTACGTCGGGGTGGGTCTGATCGATGCCGGTGTCGAGGACCGCGACCGTCGTACCCGTGCCGTCGAGGCCCTGGGCCCAGGCGTCCGGCGCGCCGATCTGGGCGACGCTCTCGGCCAGGCTGGCCTCGACCTTCCCGTCGAGGAACACCTTCTGGATCCCCGCGCCGAACTGCCCCGGCGTCGCGGACCTAGCAGTGCTAGAAGTACTAGCGGCGCTAGCCGTAACGTCGGACCAGAACTGGGAGGCCTCCGCCTTGTGCGCGGAGAGGCCGAGACCGCCGATGCTCTCCAGCGTGGCGCCACGGTCGGCGTGCTGCGGGGTCGCCGCGGCGGTACGCAGGCCCGGGCGGTACTGCACGATCAGCGGGATCGACTTGACCGACGCGTCGTCGTACCCCTGATCGACGAGGGACGTGACGTTGAAGAGTTCGGGGTCGAGACGGCCCGCGGCGAGGTACGGCAACGCGACGTCCGGTACGACGTGCAGGTCGTCGCCGACCTGCTGGATCTGGACACCTCCGGCGTTGCCGGCCGCCTGCTCGACGGCGGCGGTCGGCGGACCGCCCGCCGTTTCGGTCAGGGTGACCACGTCGCCCGTGAGGAGCGTGACGCGGTGGGTCGACGGGGTGGGTGGTGCGGCATCAGGTACAGCGACGCCGTCGGCCTGCGATGGAGTCGTCGTGACCGTGGCGAGTGCCACGAGTACGGCGAGCCCACCGGCGACGGCGCGGGCGGATCGGGACATGGGCGGACCCTTCCTGGGGGGACCTGGCGGAACAGATGGCATGAACATGCCATGCCGCCGTAGACTGCTCAATGGCGGGATTGCGGCATGACATCTGTCCGCCACGCCGTACGTCACCGAAGGGCCCTCGAAGGAGCGCACGATGCTCGACGTGCTGGGATTGGATGCGATCGAGGAAGGCGCCTACCGGCGGTTGATCGCGCTGCCGTCGGAGTCGCTGGAGACCTTGGCCGCCGCGATGGAGGTGGAGGTCGCCGACGTCGCCGCTGCCCTCGACGGACTCGAGGAGAAGGGCCTGGTGGCGCGGTCGACCGCGATGCCGGGCCATTTCGTCGCGTCCCCGCCGACGCTCGCGCTCGGCTCGCTGATCGTGCAACGCCAGGAAGAGATCCGGCGGGCGCAGCTCGAGCTCGGGCGGCTCGCGGAGCAGTACCGGGGCGTGATGGCGGATCGCTCCGACACCGACGTGATCGAGGTGGTTCGCGGCGCGCAGGCCGTGGCGCAGCGGTTCGGCCAGATGCAGCGTGGGGCGTCGGAGGAAGTACTGGCGCTGGTGAAGGCGTCGGTCGCGGTGGTGTCCGCGGACGAGAACGTCGACGAGGATGCGGCACTGGCTCGCGGCGTCACGTATCGAGTGGTCGTCGAGCGGGCAGCGTTCGCCAAGCCTGGGTTCGTCGACCTGGTGGCCGAGTCACTAAAGGCCGGCGAGCAGATCCGGGTCACCGGCGATCTTCCGCTCCGGCTGATCGTCGCCGACCGCTCACTCGCGTTGTTGCCCTTGGCCCCCACTGCGGAGAACGCGGCCGGTGGCGCGCTGCTCGTGCATCCGTCCGGGTTGCTGGACGCGCTACTGCACCTGTTCGACCTGGTCTGGGCGACCGCCAACGAGGTCCTGCCCACCGCCGACGGCACCACCGAGCTCGCCGCCGAACGCCTCGACGACATCGACGCCCGCATCCTCACCCTGCTGCTCGCAGGCCTCACCGACCACGCCATCGGCGGCCAGCTCGGTATGTCGCTACGCACCGTCCAGCGCCGGGTCAGCCAGCTGATGGACCGGGCGCAGGTCGTCACCCGCTTCCAACTGGGCCATGAAGCCTCTCGCCGCGGCTGGCTTGGCGTTTAATGATCGGGTAGTTGTACGCATCCGCCGTACACGGCGGGCCGATTGACTGGTGGTATGAGTTTGACACGGTACGGCGCTCTACTCGCGAAGGTGCTGCTCCTCGGGTTGTTGCTGTCGGCCCTGATCTGGCCGGATCTCAGCGGAATCAAGGGGAAAGCGTCGACCGCCCGCCTGATCGTGTACCCGCTCGGCGGGATGATCCTGCCGTTGTGGTGGTGGGCCTACGGACGAACGCGAAGCAAACTGCACCGCACCTTCCCGTGGCCGGCGGATCTGCTGATGACGCTGCCCTGGCTGATCGACCTGATCGGCAACCGGCTCAACCTGTTCGACACCATCAACTGGTGGGACGACGCGATGCACTTCATCCTGTGGGCCTTCCTCACGGCCGGCGTCCTGCTGGCGTTCGCACCCCGCGGGCTCTCGAGCGCCGTCACCACGTTCGTCGCCCTCGGTTTCGGCACCACCGCCGCGGTCGTCTGGGAGGTCGGCGAGTACGTCACCTTCGTCCGCAACTCACCCGAACTCCAAACCGCCTACACCGACACCCTCGGCGACCTGACCCTAGGCACACTCGGCTCGCTACTCGCCGGCCTGATCGTGAGCCAACTCCGCCCACATCCCCCTACTACTTCCAATCTATAGCGGACCGGGGGACTTGCCGCAAGCCCAGGTTCGACGCGCAGAATGGGCGGCCGACCGCCTCATGCGGAGGCCGGCAAACTCGGGGAACGGAGACCTTTCAATGCGTGTTGTATTGACGGCCTGGGGATCGCGGGGCGATGTGGAACCGTTGGCGGCGCTGGCGGTGGCGCTCCGGGAGGTCGGTGCGGAGGCCGTGGTCTGTGTGCCACCGGAGCCGGATTTCGAGGCATTGCTGAAGCGGGCCGGCGTACCGATGGTGCCGCTCGGTCCGTCGGCGCGGTCGGTGGTCACCGCGCCGAAACCGGCATCGGGGCATCCCGCGTTCGAGCTGGCGCCCAGGCTCGTCGCCGCCCGGTTCGAGACGCTCGGCGCCGTGGCGCAAGGTGCGGACGCGATCGTGGCGACCGGGTTGATGCCGGCCGGGGCACGAGACGTGGCCGACAAACTCGGCCTCCGCTACGTGCTCGCCTGCTTTCACCTGGCTGGAATTCCGTCGCAGCATTTCCCTCCCGGAGCACGACCGGGTACGCCGTCGCCGCCGGACGAGACCGACCTGCGCGTGCTGTGGGAGCACGATGCTCAGCGGGTGAACGAGTTGTACGGACCGGCGCTGAACAGCCAGCGGGCCGCGATCGGACTGCCGCCGGTCGAGAACGTCCGCGACTACGTCTTCACCGATCACCCCTGGCTCGCGGCGGATCCGACGCTGTGCCCGTCGAAGGGCATGACGGATCTCGACGTCGTCCAGACCGGCGCGTGGATCCTGCGTGACGACCGCCCGCTCCCGGCCGACCTGCAGGCGTTCCTCGATGCCGGCGAGCCGCCGGTGTACGTCGGGTTCGGCAGCATGGCCGCACATGCGCCGAAGGACATCGCGCAGACGACCATCGACGCGTGCCGCACACACGGGCGCCGCGTACTGCTCAGCCGCGGCTGGGCCGACCTCGCCGGCGACGGCGAGGACTGCTTCGTCGTCGGCGAGGTCAACCAGCAGGCGCTGTTCCCGAAGGTCGCGGTGGTCGTGCACCACGGCGGCGCGGGGACGACGACCACAGCCGCGCGGGCCGGCGTGCCGCAGCTCGTCGTACCGCTGATCGCGGATCAGCCGTACTGGGCTTCTCGGGTCGCCGCGTTGGGCATCGGCGCCGCACACGAGGGCCCGACGCCGACAGCCGACTCACTGTCCGCCGCGCTCGCTACGGCGCTGGCTCCCGAGACGCGGGACCGAGCCGCGAAGGTGCGCGAAGCGGTCAAGGCTGACGGCGCGACGGTGGCCGCCAAGCTCCTGCTCGACGGCGCGGCAACGCGGTCAGTCGACCGGGCGCTCTAATTCATCCATCAGGTGGGTGATGACGGCGTCGGGTGAGCGGGTCCAGTCGGTGGTTAGGACGTGGTGGACTCGCCAGCCGGTCGTGGTCAGCGCACCGGGGTGGGTGGTCAGCCGTTCCAGGAGAGTGTCCGAAGCGACTCGTTCGGGGGTGTCCACGAGGACCGCGAGGCGGTAGCCGGTGTCTTCGGGAAGCTTCAACGCGAGATCGCAGCGGAACACCGACTCGCCCACCGCGAGATCGACCTCCACGCCGCGAGCCTCCAGCGCGGCAGCGAGCTGTTCCACGACAGGAGTAGGACGCAGGCCGGCCGCGCGCGTCGTCCTCAGGCTGTACGACGTGAGCGCCGACTTGGCCGCGACCTGATCTCCTCGCGACACTGCAGCGGCGTACCCGAGGAACCGGCGCAGCGTGTTCGCGCCGTCGTTGTAGGTGTTGGTGATCGCGTCGGGCTCGATGCTGCTGACGATGACCATGTGTTCGCGCGCCCGGCTGAAGATCACGTTCAGCCGCTTCTCGCCGCCCGACGTGTTGATCGGGCCGAAGTTCATCAGCATCCGGCCGTCAGGCCCGGCCGCGTAGCAGACGCTCATCAGGATGATGTCGCGCTCGTCACCCTGCACGTTCTCCAGGTTCTTCACGAACAACCCGGCGTCCTGCTCGCCGTGCGTCCGCACCTGCTCCGCCTCGTACAGCGCCGCGAACGACGGATCGCGCTCCGCGAGCTCGTCCAGCGCCCGCTCGATCTCGCCCTGCTGCGCCTCGGAGAACGCCACAATCCCGAGACTCTTGCCGGTCCCACGCACCAGCAACTCCTGCACCAGCGAAGCAATCCATCGTGCCTCGGCAGGATTGGTACGCCGGACGTACACCCCGTCGACGAGCCGAACCGCCGTGATGCTCCCGGCCAGCACGCTGTCGCACACCTCGGCCACCGGAGAGTCGGCCCGCAGCGTCCACGGCGGCGCGGTGTTGGGCGGCAACCGATCGGGAACCGTGGCCAGCTTGCCCTGGTAGAACGCCGCGTTGCTGAACGAGATCAACGCCTCCGAGCGACTCCGGTAATGCCAGGTCAGCATCGTCGACGCCAGCCGCAACGCGCTGATCGAGAGGAAACTGTCCTCGGTCAACGCGATCCCGACCTGTTCGGCGGCCTCGTCGTCCGCCTGGAGATCGTCGGTTTCGCTGCGCACCCGGAAGTACTGCGTCGGCGGCAGCTGCATCTGGTCACCGACGACGATCACCTGCGGCGCACGGTGCAGCGCCGGGATCGCCTCCTCCACAGGGATCTGACTCGCCTCGTCGTACACCACGACGTCGAACGAAGTTGTCAACGGCAACGTGTCGGACACCGAGGACGGGCTCATCAACCACACCGGCCGCAGGACGGACACCACCTCGCCGGGAGCGCCGGACGCGACGTCGCGGATCGACCGGTACCGCATGACCTTGCCGAACTCGTGTTCCAGCTCGCGCCGCCCGGTCGCGAATGTCTTCTTGCGTTCGCGGGCCTCCGGCGACATGCCGGTCACGCTGCGCTCGGAGTGGTCGACCTCGGCGAGGAACCGGCGCCGGACCTGGGCGACGACGGCTTCCGCGTTGAGCGCGGTGAGGTCGTCGTACACCATGCTCAGCTCGCCGACGATCGCATCGACGCGGTCCGAGGACAGCTGCAACGGCGCAGCCGAGCGGGCACGCTCCCATTCCGCGGCACACACGGCGTACTCGATCTGGTCCGGCGTCGCATCCAGCCGACGGAGAGCGGTGAGCGCGGAAGGCGACAGCTCCCGAAGCTTAGGACCGACGGCACGTACGACGGGACTCTCGGACGCCAGCCGATCGGCGAGGTCGCGGAGACCGTCGACTGTCAACGTGTCCCAATGATCGGCCAACAGCTCGTTGGTGACGTCCGACGCGTCGTCGAGGGCATCTGCCAAGCGCGCGAGCTCGGCCGGGGCACCGTCGTCGAGGACGAAACGCCAGTCGGGGATGCTCTTCCGGGCGGCGGCGAGTTGGTCGATCAGCTCGCGCGGATCGTCGGCCGCCCACTCGTGGCGAGTCTGCTCGGTGTGTTCCGCGACGGCGGCTGAGGCAGATTGGGCGGCGACCAGCTCGGTGAGGATCTCGGTGACGGACGGCTGCACGGAGCGCGTCGTACTGTCGAAGCGGCTGCGGACCAGGTTCTTCACGCGGCGCCAGTCGCCGCTGAGGAACGAGAACGCGCCACCTTCCTTGCTCTGGGCAACCTTCAGCGCGGATCGTGCGTCAGCCGACGCGAGCGGCTCCCGCCAGCCCGCCGCCTCTTTCCACGCGGCCCGCTCGGCGGCGACGAGCTTCTTCCGCTCCGCACCGGCGGCCGACAGCTCACGAGCCGTCGCCGACCGCGGAACGATCGCCTCCACCTGGTCCAACTCGGCCAACGGCTCGAGCAACCGTCCGAGCTGAGTTAGCCCGCGCACCTCCCGCACAGCCACATCGCTCGACGTCGATAGCGCGACCGCCACTGCATCCCACTTGGTTCGGAGCTCTCTGGCGGACGCCGTCACCTCGGAGTCCCACCGCGCAAGAAAGGCAAGCGAACTCCGCGCCAACACTCCACCTGTCGACGGATCAGCCGCCGCCAGTGCCTGAGCAACCTCCCGCACAGCATCGCCGGCCGCGAACCACTCATCCACAGCAGGCAGCTCGGATCCCTCAGGCGGGTTCCATGCGTGATCGTGCAGCGAAGCAAGGCGATTGACTAGGTCCCGGAGGCGGGGACTGCCAGCCGCCAACTGTTTCTCGAAGGCATCCACGGTCGCCAGCAGACGATCGACCCGCGCGACCAGCTCAGCACGCCGCTCGGTCAACGCATCCAGGTCGTCCTCAGCCGACAGCCACGACTCGTACGTCTCCCGAAGACCGTGGATGAACGCCTTCTTGTCGCCCTGCGAGTCGTGGATCAGCGCACACAGTCCGTCCAATCGCCGACTCGCCAACCGCGCGTGGACGACGTCCAGCGCAGCCCGCTTCTGGCAGACGAACAGCACCCGTTTCCCGCGTGCGACGAAGTCCGCGATCAGGTTGGTGATCGTCTGCGACTTCCCCGTCCCGGGCGGTCCTTGGATCACGAAGCTCTCGCCCCGCCGCGCCCGCGCGATCGCCGCCACCTGCGATCCATCAGCAGGTACGACGACATGCCGGTCGGCAGGAGGCAGCTCCGGCAGCGCACTCCCCACCGGTCGCGGCCGGTCCGAGAACAGGTGATCGAACGACGCCGCTGACTCGCCGGTCGTCAGCAGCTCGTCGTAGTCCCGAACCAGGCCGAGCGTCCGGTAGTTGAAGTTCGCCAGCGACACCGCGCAGAGGTCGACGTCCCACGAGTACGGCCCGCCCTCGGTGTCGAGCGAGTACACGTCGGTCTCGAGCGCTCCCGGCCGCCGCGGCTCCGCGCCGAGCGCGATCCCGAGCGGCAGCGACTGCTGCGCGATCTGGGCCCGGAAGATCTGCACCCCGAGCGGCTGATAGTCCGTACGCCGGTACGAGTACGGATACTGCTTCCCGCCGAACCCAGTCGCCACGTTCCCGTGCCGCCGCCGGTTGTACGTCCGCAGCCGCGTCATCGCCCGCTGTCGCACCAGATCGATCCGCGGCTTCTCGCGCAAATGCAGTTGCAGACCCGGCTCGGTCGCCTGGATCTCCTTCGCGAGCCGCTCGTGCAACTCCCGGAGCGCACCGGGAGCCGACAAGTCGACAGTCTCCGGCAAGGAGATCCCGTACAGCTGCCGCAAACTGTGCCGCAACGTCGGATTGACCTCCGCGATCGGATCCGTGACCCGCAACGTGTACGAGTCCCGCACGCCGCGCTTCTTCGTCAGCTCCACCTTCGCCAGCACCAACGGCGACGCGAGCCGCGTGTCCCGATCGTTCTTCAGGTCGTGCCAGCGCAAGAACGCCGGCACCAGGCGCAGCTGGTCCTGCCCGTAGTCGGCGCGATCCCGGCGCGCCGTGGAGATCAGCTTGTCCAGCGTGTTCGCGGCGTACGGCGCCTCGTCGTACCGGATCCACTTGCCCAGCGGCTGGGCCTTCTTCAGCAGGTGTTCCGCGATGTCGTCGCGCCACGTGAACAGCTGCTCCGAGCGGATCGTCCGTACGTCGAGCATCAGCGGCACCGAGACCTCGGTGAGGTTCAGCGTCTGGGCGGTCGGGCGGAAGTTGATCAGCCGGTTCCGCCGGGAGAGGTCGAAGAGCCGGTCGCGGAGCGCGCCGAGCACCGCCGTACGCCGGTCTGCGACGCCTTGGACGATCGCCTCGACGTCGAAGTCGAGCGGCTGGTCGCGGTAGTTCTCCAGCTGCTCGACCAGCGAATGCAGGTCCTGCGCGCGCCGGTGCCGGTCCGGCTCGACCATCTGCGCGGCGACCGAGACGATCACCGGGTGCAGGTCCGGATCCAGCCGGTACAAGTTGCCTCGGGCATCGATCAGGGTTGCGATGTCCGCCGTCCTTGACAGGTCGAGACCGCAGCCGAGCGCGAGCAGCAACTGCCCCAGGCTGAAGATGTCGGTGAGCTGATCGTGGTGCCCGACCACGTGCTCCCAGCTCTGCCACCCGGCCACCAGCGTCGGCGCCGCGATCGCGTCCGGAACCGGCTCAGGTACGACGGTGGTCTCCTGGCCGCCGCTCTCCCCCAGATCGAAGTCGGCCTGGCGATGCGCCACAACCTCAACAGCAGAAGGACGTTTCCCCTGCCGCGCGTCGATCTCCGCGGAAGCCAGAGTCGGCCGACCTGCATCCTCTGGCGCGAATCCCAGCCGGTTCTGCTCGTCGACCACGATCCGATCCAGTCCGCGCAACGGCGCGACCAGCCCACGCTCGTGCACAGCCGCCGTCTCGTGAAACAGCGGCAGCACCGCCGCCAGCAACGCGTCGTTGCCCAGACCGCCCTGCGAGACGGCCAGCGCGACGAGATCCTCCGCGCTCATCCGACCACCTCCGCGGCGGCCTGCACGAAGCGGGCCCGCTCTTTGTCGCTCCAGCCGAGCTCGTCGTCCGCGACATCGACGTACCCGGGCAGCCCGGATCGTCGCGCGACAGCCAGTGACGCGACCAGCCCGGCATCGCTGGCCTCGGGGTCAGCTGTGGCGAGATCGAGCAGCAAGTAACACAGGTAGCGCTTCGTGGCGGCGGTCAACGGGCGCGGTCGCGGCAGTGGCGCCCCATCCACCGGACGCACCGCCAACGGCTCGTCGAAGCGCACCGCTCCGCCAGGAACGCCGAGAGGTCCAGGCGGATCCGCGAAGCCGGCGGCCGCGGTGGCGATCGCGTCCGTCCGCAGACCGTCCGTGTGCGCGATCGCCGCGGCGAAGTCTCGACTCAGCTCTCGCAACAACACAGCGTCGAGCAGGTCCGGCGCGTCGACGTCGAGCGGACCGGTCACCAGGACCTCGACGTCCTCGCCGTCGAGCCAGTTCTTCAACGCCCACGCCCGTCCGACGGCCTCCGGGTGCGACGTCCCTCGACTCCCGGAGCGGAGATCCAGCGACTCCGCCTGCCGCAGGTACGCCGCGGGGTCCGCCGTGCTCAGGCCCGTCTCCAGCTTCAGCAACGCGCGGATCGCCGTACTCAGATCACCGCACGCCGTCACCGCTCCACGGTCCGCGAACAGCTCCGTCGCCAGCGACCAGCGCCGATGCGTCTCGAGGTACTGCGAGGGCGTCCGAGCGTCACCCGCAGCCGCGTCGAGCAGCCGATCGACGGCGAGGTACCCACCGTCCTCGGCCTGCCACAACAGCCGATGCGCCAACTCGTGCCCGATGACGGCCGTCAACTCGTCCTCGTCCAGCCGGTCGAGCAACGCCCCTTGGAAGAGGATCACCGCCTTGCCCGCCTGGTGAAGGTACGCCGCATTCGGCTCGCCACTCACCTGGTAGAAGTCGACCCCCTCGTCCAACTCCAGCGCACGAGCCGCCCGTTCCCCCGCCCGGAAGACGTCCGGATGGACGTCGGCCTCCAACCGGTACGCGTTCCGCAACAAGACCTCGTCGAGCGAACCCTCCGGCCCACCGTGCAACGCCGCCCAGGCACGCTCATCCACCTGGCGAACAACCGCCAGGACAGACCGGTGATACCCAAGCGCCGACAACATGCCCGCCACGATAACCACCCCAACCGACGAAAACCGACCAGGAACTGGGGACCTGTGGACAACGGCCTACGCGGGGTTGCGCTTGCTGCGCCACGCTCTGTAAGTCGGCATGGTGTCGGCCTGCGTCTCGTAGGCAGCCAGCAGGGCGTCCCGGAGGTGCGGGGCGTGTTCCGCGACCGGACCGTCGGGTGACCAGACGAGGCGTTCGCGGACCCACATCGGGTCGTCGGCCAGCGGGCGGACCACGACGTTCTCACGCTCCACAGTGGTGGCTCGGCACAGCGACACACCGTGACCCTGACTGATCAGCGAGAACACCATGCTGGCGCTCGTGTGCTGGATCCGGCGCGGCGCGAAACCGGCCCGGCGGCAAGCGTCGCGGAACATCGTCCGCATCCTGACGTCCTTCCCGTCCCCGGGCAGCCACTGCTCGCCGGCGAGCGCGGCGAGCGGGATCTCAGACTCTGCGGCCAGCGGGTGGTCCTGCGACAGCACGATGAACACGGGCTCGACGTGCAGGACGGTTTCACTCAACACGTCCGGCACTGCGAGTTCGTAACCCGGGTAGTCGCATGTCAGCCCGAGCTCCAGCCGCGCTTCCCCGATCAGCTCGAGCAGCTCCTCGTCCGAGTCGCAGACGTGCAGCGAGACCTCCGCGTCCGGAAGCAGTTGGCGCGTCACCGTCACGAGCGCGGCCGCCAGCGGTCCGGCAGTCGCTCCCAGACGCACTGACGCGAGTCCGGCGTCGGCGTCCCGGCGGCGTACGTCACGCAAGAGGTCGTCATGCAGCGTGATCATGCTCTGCGCGTGCGACAGCACCATCGTGCCCAGCGCCGTCGGCCGCGCACCGCTCCCGTCGCGGGCGAACAGCGGGCCACCCAGCAGGCGTTCGATCCGCTGCAGCTGTCCGGTCAAAGCCGGCTGGCTCTGACCGAGCTGCACCGAGGCGCGGCTGATGCTGCCCGTCTCGGCGATCGCGGCGACAACCCGGAGGTGGCGGATCTCCAGATCCATAACACGATGCTATGGCCAGTTCGGAGTACCTGAGACCGCTGTCCGAATCCCAGACTTTTCACTGACGTATCAGCGAAGGAGATTCGATGTCCCGACTAATCCGGCGCCTGTCCGGTCTCGCGCTCACCACCGCTCTCCTGGCCGCCCCTCTGACGGCCACCGCCCAACCGGAGCCCGGCCGCTGGACCGCCGGACAGGCGAAGGCCCCGTCCGGGAGCTGGGTGACTCTGCTCACCGGCGACCGGGTCTTCATCGACGGGAATCGTCTCTCGCTCGATCCCGCACCCGGCCGGGAACAGCTCGGCTTCACCCAGTACCAGCGCGGCGGCCACCAGTACGTCGTACCGAACGACGCCCTCCGCCTCGTCTCGAGCAACCAGGTCGACCAACGGCTCTTCGACGTCACCGGGCTGGTCCAGGCCGGGTACGACGACGCGCACGTCGCCGAACTGCCGACGATCGTCTCGTACGGCGCCGGCCCGGCCCCGAAGCTCCGCTCCGCCCGGGTGACCGAGAACCTGCCGGCACTCCGCGCGGCGGCGGTCAAGGTCGGCAAGTCCAAGGCGCGTGACTTCTGGACCGACCTGACCACCGGCAGCACGACCGGCAGCAAGAGCGAGCGCACCACGGCGCCCGGCATCGCCCGGGTCTGGCTCGACGGCAAGCGCGAGGTGTCGCTCGACCAGAGCGTCCCGCAGATCGGCGCACCCACCGCCTGGGCCGCCGGGTACGACGGGACCGGCACGACGGTGGCGATCCTCGACACCGGCATCGACGACACCCACCCGGATCTGGCCGGCAAGATCGTCGGCGAGCAGAACTTCAGCGACGCCGCCGACACCGAGGACAACGTCGGGCACGGTACCCACGTCGCCTCGACGATCGCCGGCAGCGGCGCCGCGTCGGGCGGCAAGTACAAGGGTGTCGCGCCCGGGGCGAAGCTGCTGATCGGCAAGGTCTGCAGCACCCGGAACTGTGCCGAGTCCGCCATCCTGGCCGGCATGGAGTGGGCCGCACCCAAGGCCAAGGTGATCAACATGAGCCTCGGCGGCGACGACTCACCGGGCGTCGACCTACTCGAGGAAGCCGTGAACCGGCTGACCGCCCAGACCGGTGCCCTGTTCGTCATTGCCGCTGGCAACAACGGGGCCACCGGCGGAGTGTCGTCGCCCGCCACCGCCGATGCCGCTCTCGCGGTCGGTGCGGTCGACAAGCAGGACAACCTGGCAGACTTCTCCAATCGCGGCCCGCGGAACGACGGCGCGATCAAGCCGGACATCACCGCGCCGGGCGTCGGTATCGTCGCGGCGCTGGCCAAGGGCTCCGACTATCCGCAGTACTCCCCCGGCTACACGCAGCTGAACGGGACGTCGATGGCCACGCCGCATGTCGCCGGTGCGGCAGCGTTGCTGGAGCAGCAGCACCCCGGATGGACCGCGCCCGCGCTGAAGGCCGCGTTGATGGCGTCGGCCAAGCCGAACGCCGCTCTGACCGTCTTCGAGCAAGGAGCCGGCCGGGTAGACGTCGGTCGCGCGATCAAGCAGGCCGTCCTGCCCAGCGTCTCCAGCCTGGCCCTCGGGTCACAGCCCTGGCCGGCGGACGACGACGTACCTGTGGTCAAGACCGTGACGTACCGCAACGAAGGCACCTCGGCGATCACACTCGACCTCTCGGCCACGGCGACAGGTCCGGACAGCGCCCCCGCTCCGGCCGGCATGCTCACGGTCAGCCCGGCGCAACTCGTCGTACCAGCTGGCGGTACGGCGGACGCCGTACTCACCGCCGACACCAAGGTGCCGTCGGCGACCGGTACGTTCACCGGGGCACTGGCCGCGAGCAATGCCGACGGGGTGTCAGTACGGGTGCCGCTCACGGTCACGAAGGGGCACGAGACCCGGACCGTCACCTTCAAGGTGACCGACCGGACCGGTGCGCCGGCGAGCAACTACGCGATCTGGGTGACCGGACTGGATCTCGACGTCTTCCAGTTCCCGTACAACGCGTCCGGCACGGTGACCGCCAAGCTCCGCCCTGGCCGGTACCACGTGCAGGCATCGGTGGTCAGCCCGGACGGCAGCTCCACGCTGCTGGTCCAGCCGAACCTGACAGTCGGCCACTCGGACGACGGCGTGCTCGAAATGGACGCCCGCAAGGGCACACCGGTGTCGGTCACCGTACCGAAGGCCTCGGCGCGAACCAAGCTGGCCGCCGTCGGCATCTACCGGGTGCTGCCGCGCGGCTCTGCGATCGACGCACGCATCACCGGCCCTGACTTCAGCAAGCTGTTCACTGCCGACCTGGGCGACCAGGTGACCGCTGACGAGGGCACGCTGGTCACCGACGTCACCAGTCGCTGGGCCGAGCCCACCGCCGACGGCACGTTCGACAACTCGCCGTACGAGTACGACATCGTGAACTTCGTCCGCGGCCGCTTCCTCACCAACTACAAGCACGCCGTCCGCCCCGGCGAACTGGCGACGGTGGTCACGCGCAACCACAGCGTCTGGCCCGCCAAGCAGCAGGGCTTCATGCACAACTGGGGCCTCCCGCCCGAAGGCGGCGGCGCCATCTCGGCGGCGATCCAGTACGACGTACCGGGCGTTCGAACCATCTACTACAGCGCGAACGGCGTGACCTGGAACAACCGGTGGGACATCCTCGGTGGCAGCCAGACGCAGTTCTGGTACGACGACACGACCTGGAAGGCCGGCCGCCGGTACACGGTCGACTGGCAGCGTGGCCCCGCCGGACCGAAGTTCAACGCGCGCACGTACGTCGCGCGGGTCGGCAACACCGTCATGATGAACCTGCCGCCTTTCGGGGACGACTCCGGGCACACCGGGTACTCGCTGCTGGACAGCGGCAGGGTCGGGTTCTACCAGAACGGCGTGAAGCTGGTCGAGATCCCGAAGTACTTCTACGACGCCAGTGGACCGGTGCCGGCAGCCGAGGCGTCGTACAAACTGGAGTACGAGGTCGACCGCAGCACCGGCTTCAACGCGTCCACGAAGATCAGCGGCTCCTGGACGTTCAAGTCGGCGGAGGTCGGCACCGACAAGTGGACGTACCTGCCGCTGTCGTCCTTCGCGTTCACTCCACCGGTCGACCTGAACAACACCGCACCGGCCGGTACGCCGTACCTGGTGCCGGTCAGCCTGAAGACGCAGCCGGGTTCGACACCGTCCGCGACCCGGAAGATCACCGTCGACGTCTCCTACGACGAGGGCACCACGTGGCGACCAGTCACGCTGATCCGAACTGGCACGGACACCTGGCTCGCGGCACTTCGCCACCCCGCCAAGGGCTCGGTCTCGTTCCGCGCCAACGCGGAGCGGGCCGACGGCGGCACGGTCAACTACACCGTGATCCGCGCGTACAACCTGCGTTAGGTATCTGTCGGACGGCAGACACCGTTCGCCGCGGCGGAGGCAGCCAATGCCTTCGCCGCGAGGTTGTCCTGGGCGCCGGCCGCGGGCGTCGTGTCCTGCGTTGACGTGTGGCGGCCGATCGGGACCACCATCGGGGTGCCGGCGACCGGGTCCGGGACGACCTTGACCGCCAGGCCGAACACGTCCTGGACCACCTCTTCGGTGATCACCTGCGACGGGTTGCCCTCGGCAACGATTGCGCCGTCCTTCATCGCGATCAGGTGGTCGCCGAACCGGCAGGCCTGGTTCAGGTCGTGCAGCACCAAGACGATCGTCCGGTCCTCCGACTTGTTCAGGTCGACGAGCAGATCGAGCACCTCGAACTGGTGCGTCAGGTCGAGGAACGTCGTCGGCTCGTCCAGCAGCAGGATGTCGGTCTCCTGCGCCAACGCCATCGCGATCCACACCCGCTGCCGCTGACCGCCGGACAGCTCGTCGATCGGCCGGTCCGCGATCGACAGGACGTCGGTCGACGTCATCGCTTCCGCAACCGCTTCGTCATCGGAACGCGACCACTGCCGGATCCACCGCGTCCGCGGGTACCGCCCACGACCGACGAGGTCCGCGACCGTGATCCCTTCCGGTGCGGTCGGCGACTGCGGCAGCAGACCGAGCTTGGTCGCCACCTCGCGCGTCGGGATCTGCTGGATGCTCCTGCCGTCCAGCAGCACCGTCCCGCGCGACGGCTTCAGCAACCGCGCCAGCGTCTTCAGCAGCGTCGACTTGCCGCAGGCGTTGGCGCCGACGATGACCGTGATCTTCCCGGTCGGGATCCGCACCGACAGGTCGTGGATGATCTCCCGCTGGTCGTACCCGACCGCGAGCCCGTCGGCTGCCAAGCTGTGTTCCACAGGGTTCTCCATCTTTTCAGCCACCACTCCCGACGCGGTTGGCCCGTGCCAGCAGGAACATCAGGTACGGCGCTCCGACCACACCGGTCACCACTCCGACCGGCAACTGTGTCTCTCCGAACGCGTGCTGCGCCACCAGGTCCGACAGCCCGACCACGAGCGCCCCGAGCAGACCGGACGTGATCATCGCGGGCCCCGGCGACCGGGTCAGCCGGCGCGCGATCGGCGGCGCGACGAACGCCACGAACCCGATCGGCCCGGCCGCCGCCGTCGCCACCGCCGCCAGCAGTACGGCGACCACGATCAGCCCGAGCCGCGCCACCTCGACCCGCAGCCCCAGCCCGTACGCCGTCTCGTCGCCGAGCTGCAGGATCCGCAGCTGCCGCACCAGGAACGCCATCAACGGCAGCAGGACGACGAACGTGATCGCCAGCGACCGTACGTTCGACCAGTCCCGCCCATTCAGGCTCCCGGTCAGCCAGATCAGCGCCTGCTGCGCGATCTCCACCCGGGCCTTGGTCAGCAGGTACGACGTGATGCTCGTAGCGATCGCGCCGATGCCGATCCCGATCAGGATCAACCGGTAACTCGACACCCCGTGCCGCCACGCGAGCACGTACATGATGAAGGCGGTCAGCACCGCGCCGACGATCGCGAACGCCGACACCGCGACCCCGGTCAGCCCGAGGGTGATGATCGCGAACACGGCGAACGCGCTGGCGCCGTACGTCACGCCGATGATGTCCGGGCTCGCCAGCGGGTTGCGGGCGATGCTCTGGAAGATCGCGCCCGACAGGCCCAGCGCCGTGCCGACCAGAAGCCCGGTGAGCGCCCTGGGCAACCGCAGCCGGTTGACGATGAACTCGGTCGCCCGGTCGCCGCCGCCGAACAGGGTCTTCACCACGTCGATCACCGGGATCTTGAAGTCACCCAGCGACAGCGAGACGCAGAAGGTCGCGAACACCACGACAGCGAGGACCGTGATGACGACCAGTGAACGGGTCTGCCTGGCTGCGCGCGCCCGGGCGATGACGTGGACTGCCTCAGCCGTCACAGGTCGGCCAGCTTCCGGCGGCGTACCAGGATGATGAAGAACGGAGCGCCCAGGACCGCGGTCACGATGCCGACCTGGAGCTCGCCGGGCAGCGCGACGACGCGCCCGATCACGTCGGACCCGAGCAGCAGGATCGGCGCGAGCAGCATCGAGTACGGCAGGATCCATCGGTAGTCCGGCCCGGTCACCAACCGCGCCACATGCGGGATGGTCAGACCGATGAACCCGATCGGCCCGGCCGCCGCGGTCGCCGCGCCGCAGAGCAGAACGACGACCACAGCGACGAAGGCGCGGGCGAGTCCCACCCGCTGACCGAGTGACTTGGCCACGTCATCCCCCAGCGACAACGCGTTCAGCACCCGCCCGCAGAACAAGGCCAGCACGATCCCGACCAGGATGAACGGCGCCACCTGTTTCGCGATGTCGGGACCGCGGCCGGCGAACGATCCCACCGACCAGAACCGGAACTGGTCGAAGGTGTCGACGTCACCGATCAGCAACGCCGTCGTCAGCGACCCGAGCATCGCGGTCAGTGCCGCACCGGCGAGCGCGAGCTTCACCGGCGTCGCGCCCTCGCGCCCGAGCGAACCGAGGAAGTAGACGGCGACCGACGCCGCGGCCGCACCGAGAAAGGCCAGCCAGACGTACGCCGTCAACGACGACAACCCGAACCAGTAGATGCCGCCGACAACGAACAACGCGGCGCCGCCGTTCACACCGAGGATGCCCGGATCGGCCAGCGGGTTCCGGGTCACGCCCTGCATCAGCGCCCCGGACAGCCCGAGTGCGGCGCCGACCATCAGACCGATCAGCGTCCGCGGCACCCGCAGTGACCGAACGATCACGTGATCGGTGTCGGACTCGTTGTAGTGGCGCAGCGCATCGATCACCGTGGACAACGGGATCTGCTTGGACCCGACCGCGATGCTGAGCAGCGACACGAGGACCAGCAGGACGACGCATCCGACCAGCCCGAGGACGAGCGTGGTCCGCCGGGTTCGGCGCGGGCGCGACGGGACAGCGGTCTCCGGGCCGGCTTCGGCCGTGGCAACGGGCGGGGGCATTGGACTTTCGGGATCCTCTTAGGTAAGGCTAACCTCTAGATGCCTCAGAATAACCCGGCCAGAGTTGATGGAGAAACCACAGCATGACGACTGTGCTCGAGCGACCGATCGTTTTCGACTCGCTCCTGGCCACCGTGGCGGCCGTTGAGGACCTGAGCCCGCACCTGCGCCGCGTGACGTTCGTCGCACCGCGGATCGCGGAGGCGGTCACCGCCGGACCGGACCAGCGCATCAAGATCCTGCTCGCCCCGCCCAACGGCAGTGCGATCAGGCTGCCCTCCGGACCCGAGTGGTACACCGAGTGGTGCGCCCAGCCGGTCGACGAGCGCTTCATCATGCGCACCTACACCGTGCGAGCGCTCCGGCCGGAGGTGGCCGAGCTGGACATCGAGTTCGTCCTGCACGGAGTCAACGGACCTGCGTCCGCCTGGGTGAGTGAAGCCGAGCTCGGCGACCAGGTGGGCCTGCTGCTGCCGTTCGCGGTCGACACCACCAGCACGAAGGGCCTGCTGCATTCTGGCGTCGACTACGTTCCGCCGGCGACCAGCGTGCGCCAGATCCTCGTAGCGGACGAGACGGCGTTGCCTGCACTGGCCGGGATCCTGGAGGAGCTGCCGGCCGCAGTACAGGCCACCGTTTTCGTCGCCGTACCGGATGCTGCTGACGTGCGGCCGCTGGCCGGCGCTGCCGAGGTCACGTGGGTCACCGACGGCTCGCTACTGGACGCGGTGAAGTCAGGAGCGCTGCCGTTCGACGCTGACTACGCATGGGTCGCGGGCGAGTCGTCGATGATCAAAGGGGTACGTCGCCACCTCGTGAACGCCGTCGGGATGCCGAAGTCCGCGATCTCGTTCCAGGGCTACTGGAAGCGCGGCGAAGCGCACTGCTGATCCTCCTAGGACGGGTTCTCCGCGTGGGTCAGCGTCTCCCACGCGACGAACAGGTTGTTGGAGCCCGCCGGCCGGCGGGACTCGGTCAGCGCCTGGGTGTTCGCCATCGCGATGCCGAGGCGGGTGTGCAACGCGTTGTAGCCGACCTCGGTGATCGGTCCGAGCCCGCGCTTGAGCGTGCCCTTGCAGAGCCACGAGGGCACCGGCTCCAGATTGCGTTCCCACTTGGACTGGAAGCCGAGCGCCTGACGGAGCCGTTCACCGAACTCGGGGTACATGTCGATGCCCTGGATCCGCGCCGTCTCCAGCACGTGTGAGATCGACGAGATGCCGTAGCCGGTGTGGGTGAAGTCGCGGCAGGTCTCCTGAGTCAAGCCTGTCACGAACGTCCCTTGGCCCTGCCAGTAGCTGACGATCTTGTCGCGGGTGTTGAGGTTCTGGCTCGGCACCGTCTTCGGCAGCGCGCCGTCGGACTCCAGATAAACGTACGCCGGTACGCGCAGCCGGTAGAGCGCGATCGCCTTGTCGTAGATCGCCTTGTCCTCGAGGAACACCCCGATGCCCTGCAGTGCCTCGATCATGCTCAACTCCCAGTTCCCGTTGGAGTTCGAGCCGTTGATGATCTCGGGGACGTAGACGTTGCGGAGCATGGTGGCGAAGCGGCCGGAGTTCGGCCAGTTGCCGTACACGTGCTTGATGATCTCCGCGGCCTTCGGCCACGAGGACGCGGCCCAGGCGGTCTGCAGCGGCGCGTTGCTGTTGGTGTGGTCGCGGATCGTCGCCGACCACGCGTCCATCAACTGGATGGACTTCTGGGCGTAGCGGTCGTCGCGGGTGAGGTACCAGAGCAGTGCGTCGGTGTACGCCGCGATGGCGTCCTCACGTTCGTCGGTGCAGCCGTAGTTCGGGTTCGAGTACGGGCCGCACTCCACGACCGCGCGTGGTTTCGGCGTACGGGAAAGGGAGCCGTACGCGCTGTTCTTCGCCTGGTTGAAGGCGTTGGTCCACGGCTGCGCGCCGGCCTGCACCTTGGCCCGGACGAAGTCGAGCTGAGCCTGACTCGACCCGACGCCGGGATGGGTGAACGTCGCAGGTGCGTCAACCGATTGCGACGAGGCGGCTGCCGGACCACTGAGGGTCCCGGCAACCAGCGCGGCACAGGCGGCGGCCAGGACGAAGGGCATCTTTCGCATGGGCGGTGTCCTGTCTTCGGGGGCGGTAGGACAGCGGTTTCCACCGCAGTTTCACGACGCCCGATGCCCACGGTCAAGACCTCGCCGGTACCGGAACTTCCTTGGAACACAGGGCTCTTCTGTCCCATTTCCCGTGGAACAAAAGGCCCTTCCGTCCCACTAGTGACCGAGCTGGCTGGTGATGCGCTCGACGGCGATGCTCGTCGCGTAGCGCGTCGTGCCCGGCGGCTCGACGTCGGTCCAGCCGCCGGTGTACTTCCGCGCAACGGCCTGCTCCAGTGCCAGCTCCGGATCCGGGACCAGGTCGTCGATCCGGCCCCGCAACTCGACGTAGTACGTCGGGCGGGCCGGGTCGACGATCACCAGCGAGATCAGCGGATTCCGCTGCAGGTTGCGCAGCTTCTGCCGCCCGTCCACCAGGCTGATCCGCACCTGCTCGCCGTCCCACAGGAACCACAGCGGCGTCACCTGCGGTTCGCCGCGTTTGCCGATCGTCCCCACCAGCGCGATCGCCGTCGACGCCAGCAGGTCATGAAACTCGCCAGGAATCTCCACGGTGGTGAGAATAGGCTCAGCTGAGGGCGAGCTCACCGGCAATCTCACTGGCGTGGACGCCGGCCGCGTCGAGGAGCGCGGCGGCGGTGGTCGCACCGATCCCGCCGAGCGGCTGGGCGCGGACGACCGCACGGGCGGCCGCACCGTCGAAGATCATCGTGAGCTGGACGGCGAGCGTGGACGGATCTTCCGCGCCGGCCTTCACCAGTTCGCGGTGGAAGAAGTCGGTGAGCTGCTGCTTGAAGTGCCGCGCCACCACGGACCCCGGGTGCTCGGGGTTCTTCAGCTCCACCGCCGTACTCACGTACGGGCAGCCGAGGTAGTTGTCCGCCGCAACCATGGCGTCCTGCCGGTCGAACACGGTCAGGATCCGCTCCCGCGGCGCGCGGTCGTCCTCGGCCCCCGGATACAGCATCGTCTGGTACGCCGGACCGCGGCTGGCCAGGCTCTCCGCGATCAGCTCGTCCTTCGAGCGGAAGAGCTGGTACATGGACTTCTTCGACACCCCCGCCGCCTTGCAGAGCGCGTCCACGCCGATGTTGACGCCGTCGCGATAGAAGAGTTCGCCCGCGGCGTCCAGAAGCCGCTCACGGGGAGTTGCGGAAGTGCTCATGTCATCGAGGGTACCGGCTGGATTTGAAATCAGAAACCGATCGGTTTACTGTGTTGGAAACAGATCGGTTTCCACTGAGGGAGTTCCAGATGACCACACTCGAAGGCGCCGTTGTCCTGGTCACCGGCGGGCAGCGCGGGATCGGCAAGGCGATCGTCGACGACCTGCTCACCCGCGGCGCGGCCAAGGTCTACGCGACCGCCCGTACGCCGAAGCCGAGCACCGACCCCCGTGTCGTACCGCTGCCGCTCGAGATCACCGATCAGGCGTCGATCGACACCTTGGTCGCGGCCGTGCCGGACGTCACCGTGCTGATCAACAACGCCGGCGTCGGCTCGCCGTACACCTATCTGGACACCCCGACCGAAGAGGTGCGCGCCGTCTTCGAGGCGAACTTCTTCGGTCCGCTGAACCTGACCCGCGCGCTGGTCCCGGTGATCGAGCGCAACGGCGGCGGCCACATCCTGAACGCACACTCCGCGCTGTCCTGGGTCGCTCGCGGCGGCGCGTACGCCGCGACCAAGGCCGCGTTCTGGCTGCAGACCAACGCGATCCGGCTCGAACTACTGAGCCGCGGCATCGGCGTCACCGGCCTGCACATGGGGTACGTCGACACCGACATGACGACCGCCGTGACGGCGCCCAAGTCCCGCCCCGAGGACATCGCCAAGCAGGCCCTCGACGGCATCGAGTCCGGCGCGCACGAGGTGCTCGCCGACGACACCGCCCGCGGCGCGAAGGCCGCGACGGCGCTGGACCTGACCGCCGTCTATCCGGAGCTAGCCGGCTGACACATGGACGTCGCGGTCGCGGGTGTACTCCATGGCACCCGCGATCCCGTCGGCCACGTCGGCGCCGAGTTCGCGTTCGACGACGTGCAGCGCCAGATCGATCCCCGCGGTGATGCCGCCCGCGGTGACGAGCGTGCCGTCGTCGACGACGCGGTTGGTCTTCAGCTCGGCGCCGAACGCCTCCAGCTCGGCCCACGCGCCGCGGTTCGTCGTCGCCGCTCGCCCCTTCACCAGGCCGGCCTCGGCGAGCAGCATTGAGCCCGTGCACACCGAACCGATCCACTGCAGGGACGGCGCCAGCTCGGCGATCCGCGCCGTCATCACGCCACGGCGCGCCTCGGCCCACGCGCCTTTCTCCGCGCGGTTCATCCAGCCACCACCCGGAACGAACAACGCGTCCGGCTGCCCGAGGCCCTCAGGCGCCTTGAACTGCAGCCCGTGCAGCCCGGTCACCTCGGCCGGCCCGTCCAGCCCTACCAGCGCCATATCGAAGCCAGGCCGCCGCGACGCGTGACTCCACACCTCGAACGGGCCCATCACGTCCATCTCGTCCACACCGTCGAACACCAGAATCTCGATCCGCATACCTCCACCCAACTGGGATGCGGGGACCGGAGCCAGTGGCCACCAGGCCGTGGTTCGCAAGATTCTGGCCACCTCTCGGCGCACGGTTGGCACCGCTGGGCGCTTCGGGGTGGCTCTTGGGTGAGCAGCTGACTACATGTAGTGGAGACACCCCGCCGCCCCGGAGGTTTCGCCATGCGACGTCCTGCCGCTCTTGTCCTGACTCTGCTCGCCGCATTCCTTGTCGTCCTACCGACACCCGCGAGTGCTGCCACTGCGTGTGATGCCGCAGCTGCCGGGTTCACACCCGTGCTCCAACTCGATCTGCCCGAACGAGCCAACTACCTCAACAACACTCCGCCCTACAGCCTCGACCGGACCGCCGAGATCGGGTCCAACTTCGACCGTGTCGGCTACTGCCTGGAACTCGACGGGCAGTGGGTCTGGACGGCGATGGAACCGTTCAGCACCGACGCCCGGCGGATCGGTCTGCCGACCCGGCCGGGCGAGATCGTGCGCCAACGCGTCGGCGATCTCGACGTGCGATCCAACGTGCCCGGCGTGACGGTTGGCACGGGTCAGTCCGGCTACCTGGAGATGTGGCCGAACCAGTACGCGAAGACAGCGAGTGCCCAGGTGGCGAACGCGTCGGCGACTACGTACGACGCCGACGACAGCCCGACGACGACCCTCGGCTACGGCTCGTTCCAGGTCTCGCAGATCGGGTCGACGCGGCCGTCGACCGTGCCCGCGAAGCCGGTGTTCGCGATCAACACGTTCGCCCAGTCGGACACCAGTCTGCTGTCGCTCGGCATCGGCGCGAGGACCACGGCCGATCCGGATTGGACGTTCGCCGACAACGCGGCGCAGTACACCCAGCGTCGGCTGACGGCGTACGTGCGCACTTCGCTCGTCGCCCTGACCGACTCGCCTCAGGACCGTCAGCTGATCCCCCGGGACGCGTCCGGCGGCGCGACAGTGCCCGTCGCCGGCCGGATCACGGATCCGCGGGTGAAGAGCGTGCAGCTGAAGGTGATCGGCAACGGCAAGACGGATGTCTACACCTCGGCGTCTCGGCAGTTCCGGTTCACGCCGCGGATCCGTGCGGGGTTGCACGAGTACACGTTCGAGCTGCAGGCGCTCGGCCGGGTGGTCGCTCGCCGCGAGGGCATCGTGTCCGGTGACGCGTACGTCGTCCAAGGACAGTCGAATGCGGAAGCGTCGATGTACAACGGCGCCGCGAGTGGCGAGGAATCGCCGTACCTGCGCAGTTTCGGTAGTCCGGTCTCCGATCCGACCATCTCCGCCGCGGACCGCGTCTGGAGTTACGCGACCGGCGATGTGTCCCGGCAGTCGGGCTCGGTCGGTCAGTGGGCGATCCGGATGGGCAGGCAGCTCGTCAACAAGTACAAGGTCCCGATCGCACTCATCAACGGTGCGCACGGCGGTCAGCCGATCAGCTTCTTCCAGCGCAACGACGCGAACCCCGACGACATCGCCACCAACTACGGCCGGCTCCGGCAACGCCTGACGGCCGCAGGCGTCACCGGCCACCTTCGCGGCGTGCTCTGGTACCAGGGCGAGTCCGACAACGACAACGCGGCCGTGCACGTCAGCGGCTTCACGTCGCTCCTCCAGGACTGGCGCTCCGACTTCGGCACGACGCCGAAGTACTACGTCTACCAAGTCCGTACGTCGCCCTGCGGCAACTCCACCAGCACGAGTCTCCGCGAAGCACAGCGTGCGATGGGCGACACGCTCGGCGTCACCGTGCTGTCGACCACGGGGCTGTCCGGCCATGACGGCTGCCACTACGCGTACGCCGGTGGCTACCGCGACATGGGTGACCACGCGTACGCCGTACTGGCCCGCGACCTGTACGGCGGGCCGTCCGCCGGCGTGGCTCCGCCGAACCCGCGCAGTGTCACAGCCAGTGGTTCACAGCTCACGGTCCAGCTGCGATCGGCCGATCCGCTCAGCGTGGAGGAAGGCGTCGCCGCTGACTTCCGAGTGGACGGTGCCGCGGTCACAGTGACGTCTGTCGCCTACCAGCCGGGCAAGCTGGTACTGCAGCTGTCCGGCCCGCCAACCGGAGCGACTGCCCTCACCTACCAGGCCCACCTACGTGCGGGTCCGTGGATCACGAACGCCATCGGAACAGGTCTGCTGACCTTCACCCTGCCGATCAGGATGGATTGGTCTGCTGCCGACGTACCGTAGAAGAATGTCAGTGACAGGGGGGCCGCCTTCCACCCGCGAAGAGGAGGTGGAAGAGCGGGTCGGGCCGTATCGGCTGATCCGACGGCTCGGACAGGGCGGCATGGGTGTCGTGTACCTGGCCGAGGGACCCGAACACCAAGAGGTCGCGCTGAAGGTGCTGCGGTCGCACGTGGCGCACGACCCGATCGCGCGGGCCCGGTTGGAGCGCGAAGCGACCACGCTGCAGAAGGTGGACCACCCGGGCGTGGCAGGCATCCTCGACCACGACCTGGAGGGTGAGCGGCCGTACCTGGTGACGCGCTTCGTTCCTGGCCGCCCGCTGGATGAGCAGGTGGACGAGCGGGGACCGCTGACCCCGCGGAAGTGGCTCCCACTGGCGGGCTGTCTCGCCGAGTCGCTCCAGGCGATCCACGCGGCCGGAGTGATCCACCGCGACCTCAAGCCCGGCAACGTGATGATGTGCAACGGCAAGCCGGTGATGATCGACTTCGGCATCGCACAGGCCGCCGACGACCTGCGACTCACCCAGACCGGTCTGGTGATCGGTACGCCGGGCTACCTGGCACCTGAGCTCATCGAGGGCGAGATGGTGTCGCAGTCCGCGGACTGGTGGGGCTGGGCGGCCACTGCGGCGTTCGCCGCGACCGGACGCCGGCCGTTCGGCAAGGGACCGTTCGAGGCGGTGCTGGCCCGGGTGCACCAGGGCCACGCCGATCTGGACGGGCTGGACCCGCGACTGAAGTCACTGCTCGCCGCAGCGCTCTCACCCAACAAGGCCGACCGGCCGACGCAAGAAGAGATCATGACCGGCCTCAGCCGGTACGCCGAGGGTCGCGACGCGCTCCCGCCACGTGAGGCTCAGACCGTGGCCGCCGTACCGCCGACCAAGTTGGTGACGAAGCTCATGCCGACGGAGGAGCCCGCGGTCGAGGAGCCGACGGGGCCGACGCCGACCCAGGTGGCGCAGCTGGTTCCGCCGGTGATTCCGCCGCTGTCCGCGTTCGCTCCGATGCGGGACAAGATCCGCGAAGCTGCTTCGAAGAAGCCGGTGGCCGAGGCGCCTCCTGTCTACAACCCGTATGCGCCTGCGCCGTACCAGAGCGCGCCGCCGTACCAGAGCGGTCCTCCGGCGCCTTACCAGCAGCCTGCTCAGCCGGCGCCTGTCCAGCCGGCCCAACCAGCTCAACCCGTCAAGTCTCCGCCGACTGGTCGGCGTACTGCGGTCATCGTCGGCTTCATGCTCGCGCTGACCGGACTGGTCGCCCTGACTCCGGGGGTCGGCGCAGTTGTGGCCATCCTGCTGCTGGTCCTCGCCCGGACGGTGGACCGCTCGAGTACGGCGCTGATGCGGCGCCGTCAGGTCCGTGGCCGGGCCGGGAAGTCCGACGGCGTCATCGCCGCAGCCGCCAGCCCACTGCAGCTCGCGACCGCGGCCCTGATCACACTGCCGTGCCTGATCCTGCCGCTGCTCACAGCGGTTGTTGTCGGCGGCATCGTCACTGCCTTGGCGGCCTCGACGTACGACCTCGACTGGCGGCCGCTGTCTGCCGTCGGGTTCGGGAGCGCTGCCCTCACCGCGTTGTTCTGCTGCTGGTGGGGACCGGGCGGCAGCTCACTGCGTCGTGGTGCGCACATCGCAGCACGCAACGTCTTCCGCCCACACTGGCTGTCCGCACTCGTCGCGGTCGTCCTGCTGGCCGTCGGCGGTCTCATGTTCTACCAGGCGACCCAGGGCGCCGGCGCCGACTGGGCGCGGTCTCCGATCCAGACGCCGAACATCGAGCGCCCGACGCTCGGCGACCTGCGGAACGCGCCGTTCATCCGGGACCTCCCCATCATCGGTAACTGACGACGGGGAGGCCGGCGGCTCAGCTCAGAGCTGGATGATCTGGCTGCGCTCCGGACCCACGCCGATGGCGGAGATGCGGGCGCCACTGACGGACTCGACCGCGCGGACGTAGGTCTGCGCTTCCTTCGGCAGGTCGTCGAAGGAACGGCAGCCGGTGATGTCGTCGGACCAGCCGTCGAATTCCTCGTAGACCGGGACCGCGTGGTGGAAGTCGGTCTGGGTCATCGGCATCTCGTCGTGCCGGACGCCGTTCACCTCGTACGCGACGCAGACCGGGATCTTGTCACGGCCGGTCAACGTGTCCAGCTTCGTGAGGACGAAGTCGGAGACACCGTTCACGCGGGCGGCGTACCGGGCGATGACCGAGTCGTACCAGCCGCAGCGCCGCGGACGGCCGGTGGTCACACCGAACTCGGCGCCCTGGGTCCGCAGCCACTCGCCGTCCGCGTCCAGCAGCTCGGTCGGGAACGGACCCTCACCGACACGGGTGGTGTACGCCTTCACGACGGCCATCACGCGGTCGATCCGGGTCGGCGGGATACCGGTGCCGGTGCAGGCACCCGCGGAGATCGCGTTCGAGGAGGTGACGAACGGGTACGTGCCGTGGTCGACGTCGAGCAGCGTGGCCTGACCGGCCTCCATCAGCACGGTCTTGCCGTCGTCGAGCGCCTTGTTCAGCAGCAGGCTGGTGTCGGCGACCATCGGCTTCAGACGGTCGGCATACTGGAGCAGCTCGTCCAGGACCTCGTGGATCTCGACGGCGCGCCGGTTGTAGACCTTCACCAGCAGCTGGTTCTTCTGCTCCAGCGCGCCGGTGACCTTCTGCTCGAGAATCTTCTCGTCGTACAGGTCCTGGATCCGGATGCCGAGACGGTTCATCTTGTCGGCGTACGTCGGACCGATGCCACGACCCGTGGTCCCGATCTTGCGGCTGCCGAGGAACCGCTCGGTGACCTTGTCGAGGGTCCGGTTGTACGGCGGGATCACGTGCGCGCTCGCACTGACCACCAGCCGGGAGGTGTCCACTCCGCGCGCCTGCAGCGCGTCGAGCTCCTCGAACAGCACGCTGAGGTCGACCACGACCCCGTTGCCGATCACCGGGGTGACGCCCGGTGTGAGGATGCCGCTCGGGAGCAGGTGCAGCGCGTACTTCTCGGACCCGATCACGACCGTGTGGCCGGCGTTGTTACCGCCGTTGAACTTCACCACGTAGTCGATGACCTCGCCCGTGTTGCCGAGCAGATCGGTCGCCTTGCCTTTGCCCTCATCGCCCCACTGGGCGCCGACGAGCACGATTGCGGGCATCTCAGCCCTCCTGTGCTTTGAAACGGTTGAAGCCCGGAGACGTTCACCGGACATTCATCCGGCAACGCATCCAGGCTCTTGCGACCAAAGCCTACCGGACCGGAGCTCACTCGTTTCGGGCTTGTCCACAACTCTCCAGCGATCGTTTCAAGTCGCTGTTTCATCAGGTGACGGGTTGCCATTTTCCGTGATCGCGTGCACACTCTTAGTCAGCGGCCCGCCGAAACTGCCGCAGGGGACGGTTCCGGCGGGCCGCTTCCTCGTTCTCTGACGAGAACAGTCTCCGGCGCCTACGAGGCTTACCAGCGATAGCTGCTGGGTACTCGCAGGCGAGGGGAGAACAGCATGAACAGCAGCAGCGATCGGTCCGGCGAGGTACGCGGCGAGGCGAAGAGGGCCGCAGCCAGGGCCGGTGACCATCCCGTGGTCGAGTGGGGGGCACGCCTCGGCTACGGCGCCAGCGGCGTCCTGCATCTGCTACTCGCCTACCTGACCGCACAGATCGCTCTCGGCGGTGGCGGACAGCAGGAGGCGAGTCAGTCGGGCGCGCTGGCCACGCTCGCCGAGAAGTCGTTCGGACAGGTCCTGCTCTGGGTGCTCGCGGTTGGGTTCACCCTGCTCGCCCTCTGGCAGCTGACCGAGATCGTCACCCGGCACGAGGCGTCCGACAAGGCGAAGGCCGGCGGCAAGCTCGTGGTGTACAGCGCGCTCGCCTGGACGGCATTCACGTTCGCCTCGGGCGGGAGTACGTCGAGCGACCAGCAGACCAAGGAATTCACGGCAACCCTGATGGAGGCACCGGGTGGCCGGGTGCTCGTCGGTCTGGTCGGCGTCGCCATCATCGGCATCGCCGCCTACCACGTGCACAAGGGCTGGCGGGAACGGTTCCTCGGAGACCTGCAGGAGCACCCGGGTCGGTGGGTGGTCATCGCCGCCAGGGTCGGCTACATCGGCAAGGGCATCGCACTGGCGGCTGTGGGCATCCTCTTCGTCACGGCCGCGATCCAGCAGCGGGCAGGCAAGGCTGCTGGCTTGGACGGAGGCCTCCGATCGATGCGAGACCTGCCCGCCGGCACGGTCGTCCTGCTCGCCATCGCGCTCGGCCTGGCGGCGTACGGCGTGTACTCCTTCGCGCGTGCCCGCTACGCGCGCATCTGATCCTCCACAGGGCCGCGACGCAGCCAGCACCAGGCGAGCAGGGCCGCGACCGAGCCGTTGAGGATGGCCACCGCCACGTCGCTGAGGAAATGCATGCCCCGGTAGAGCCGTGCCGTCCCGACGAGGAACGGGATCACCAGGCACACGCCGACCACCACGCTGCGGAGCACCGGGTTCGTGATCCGCAGGGCCATCAGTCCCAGGGTGAAGTACAGCGCGGTCGCGGCACCGGAGTGTCCGCTCGGGAAGCTGTTGGTCGGCGCCGAGGCGTCGAGCTTCCCGACGTCGGGACGCTCGCGAGGGATCAGGAGCTGGGTGACGAAGAAGACCATCCCCTGCAGAGCGATCGCGATGAGCGGCACGACCGCGAACCACCACTGCTTGGTCCGCCGCCAGACCAGCACGACCACGACCAGGCACACGCCGATGATGCTGACCGTCGCGCCCGTCCACGAGAAGAAGAGCGTGACTGCGTCACCGAACGCCGTGCGTGACGACTCCAAGCTCTTGCTGACACTGTCCTCGGAGTCGCCCAGGTCCTTCAGCGGGCCGTCGGTGAGGAGCCAGCCCATCCCGACCACGACCAGCCACCACGCCACGAGAGGGGCCAGTGCGCGGACCATCAGGTCACGGCCCGCCTCCTTGGCAGTGGGTCGGGACGTGTCGTCCTGCCAGCGGGTGCGGAACGCCATCAGTCTGGACCTTTCGTCGTGCTGCCGGTGGGGGTTGGCGGCCTCCAGCCCACAAAGCCCGCGTACGAGGCTGCTGTCAGCCCGCACCCGAGCAGCACACCTGCCGTGACGTCGGACAGGAAGTGAGCACCCACATACAGCCTGTCGGCACACGTCACGATCACCCAGACCGCACCGAGACCGACCAGCAACCTCCGGAGACCGGTACCCACGAGGGGCCAGATCAGCAGCACGACCACGGTGACAACGATGGCGCTGTTGGTGGCGTGACCGGAGGGGAAGGAGAATCCGGCGTGCTGGGCGATCGGGTCGTCGATCTCGGGACGGGCACGGCGTACGAGAAGCTTGAGCACGCCCGCGATGGCCCAGCCGGCGGCCATCGTCGCCAGCGCCCACCAGGCCCGCGTCCGCAGCTGCCTGCCGAACCAGACGTAGAGGCTCACCGGCAGGCCCAGGATCAGGTACATCACCCAGGGCTGGCTGATCATCTCCCACGTCTCGACGAACGACCGGAACCGTGGGTGGCCCCGGGTGTAGTCGGTTGCGGAGACGATGATGTCCTCGTCGAGGGTGACCAGCGGGTCGTACTTGGTGCGGACGAGGAACGCCAGCATCGCCAGCGGGACGGCGACGACGACCGCGTAGACGACCGCCCGCGTCAGCCGGCGCCAGGGAAAGACGACGGTAGGGGCCATGACGGCATCCTTGCACCGCAAGGCCCGCTGCCGGCCGTCTTATGCGCCTATTGCAGCTCCTCCGGGTTCGCGGCCAGCCATTCCTTCACCCGGCGATCGGCCTCTTCCCGCGACACGTCCTCGACCTTCGTCAGGATCGCCCAGCGATGACCGAACGGGTCGATCACGGTGCCGAAGCGGTCGCCGGTCATGAAGGTCTGCACCTCTTCCACCGGCTTCGCCCCAGCCGCGACCGCCTTCGCGTACGTCGCGTCCACGTCCGTCACGTAGTGCACCAGCGACGAGTGCACCCACTCGCCGTTCGGCGCCCGCAAGCCGATCTGCGGCATCTGGTCGCTCAACTGCAGCATCGAGTTCCCGAACTTCAGCTCCGCCTGGCCGACCCGCCCGTCCGGCATGTCCTGCCGGCTGATCACCTCGGCTCCGAACACCGACTGGTAGAACTCGATCGCCTTCGGGCCGTCCGGTACGGCGAGGTACGGGGTCAGCGAGTGATAACCGTCGGGGATGGGGTTTACCGTGTTCGTCGTCATGACTCTTAGTCAACGCGGCGAGCGCCGTACCGGTCTTGTAAGAAAGCGACAGCCAGCGTGAGCACGTCACCGTCCGACAGCGAGAAGGGGATCCTGCATCCCCGCGAGCAGGCCCGGCACCGCTCGCTGAACCGGCTCGCCGCCGGGCCGGAGGCCGCGCGGTTCGTGGAGTGGTACTGGATCGTCGAGTGGGACCTCGACGAGCCCTACACGGCCGAGGTGCTGCCGTTCCCGTCGGTGAACGTGACGTTCGAGCAGCCGGGCGGCGCCTTCGTGAACGGCGTCTGCACGCGCAAGTTCGAGCGCGAGCTGCGCGGGCGCGGGCGTGCGTTCGGGGTGAAGTTCTGGGCCGGCGGCTTCGGCGCGATCACCGGCCTCGACGTCGGCTCGTTCCGCGACGAGGTGCTGCCGCTGACCGCGGTGTTCCCCGACGGCGATCGGCTCGCGGACCTGATGTTCGAGGCCGAGTCCGACGTCCGGCGGCGCGCGGTGTTCGAGGCGTTCCTGCGCGATCACCTGGCACCGCCCGATCCGTCGTACGAGCTGGTCCGGGAGATCGTGTCGACGATGGCCGCCGACCGCTCGATGGCCCGCGTCGACGAGATCACCGAGCGCTTCGGCGTACCGATCCGCACACTGCAGCGGCTCTTCCGGCGGTACGTCGGCGTGGGTCCGAAGTGGGTGCTGCGACGCTATCGGCTGCATGACGGCGCGGAACTGCTCGCCGAGGGCGAAGCCGCCGAGCTCGCGGAGCTGTCCGCCTCCCTCGGCTACTTCGACCAGGCCCACTTCTCCAAGGAGTTCAAGCAGCAGATCGGGCTGACGCCGGCCGAGTACGCGGCACGCGCCGCGGCCGAACGCCAGATCACCTACCGCTGACCTTCACGATCACCGCCATTGCGGTCGCCGTCAGCGCCGCTCCGAGTGCTACTGCGAAGCCGTACTGCGGGCTGTGCCCGTCGACGACCAAGCCGGCGAACGCCGAGCCGAGCGCCATACCTGCGGCGCCGCCCGAGTTCACCCAGGTGAAGGCCTGGGTCAGGACCGCGGAGTCGACGGCCGACTCGGTCAGCACCGCCGACAGGGTCTGGAACGGCGCGATCGCCAGGCCGGGGAGCGCCAACGCGAACGCCGCAGTCAGCGGACTGTGCACCGCGATCAAGGGCAGACAGCTCACGGTCAGCCAGACGAAGGCGATCACGAACTGTGTCTCCGGAGCGATCCGCCAGCGCCTCGCTCCGTACAGGAGTCCGGCGAACAGACTCACCAGGCTGGTGATGCTGTAGAGGGGTCCGGCCAGACCCGGCGTACCTCGTGAGACGGCGAACGCCGTGACGGAGACCTGCATGCTGCCGAAGAACAGGCCGATGCCGATGTTCGTACCGACCAGGCCGACGAATCGCTTGTGCAGCAAGCGTTTGGGACTCTGATGGTGACCTGGCGTGCTCGGCGGCGGCGCCGTACCCCGTTGCACTGCCAGCAGGAAGCCACCGGAGAGCAGGAGACTCGTCGCGAGGATCGAACCGATCGCCGGGCTGATGGACGAGCTCACGATGCCGACCAGTCCAGGGCCGACCATGAACGCGATGCCGACGCTGAACGCCTCCAAGGCGAACGCTGTGGACAGGAGTGGCGTGTCCCGGAGGGCGTGCGACCACCGCGCCCCGGTCTGCGCACTCAGCTGCGGTAGCGATCCACCGGCGAGGACACCGGCCACGATGAGTGACCACAGAGGCGCGTGCGAGACGGTGAGGCCGATGAGCAGCGCCATCGTCGTTGCGTGCGCCAGCAGCGTGACGGGCAACATCCGGGTCTGACCGAAACGGTCGATGAGCCGGGCGACCTGCGGTCCGGCGAGCGCTTCGGCGACGGCGAAGCCGCCGGTGACGCTACCTGCCGCGGCGTACGAGCCGGTCGATCCGTGGACCAGCCAGACGATGCCGAGGCCGGTCATGGCGATCCCGATCCGGGCCGGGGCCGCCGCTAGGTAGAACTTCCACGCGCCGGGAGTACGCAGTACCGCTGCATACGTGTTCGAGGGCGCGTCGATCCGTCCGGTGAGAGCCGGCACGGTGTGACCTTCCGCTGCCCGATGGGGCGGGGACCCGACCGTGGGCGTCCAGCTTCGCCGGTCTTGTCCATCCGCCTAGAACCGTCCATGTTCGACAGGAAGCGGGGACGCTCACCGCCTGCCGGCACTGTCAACGGGCAGAAACCTTGATGTTTCAGGTTGACCGGAACATCGTACCGCCCTCGAGCACCGGCACCGAGTCGCTTTCGTCGACCTCGGTCGCGATCGCAACGTCCTCACTGAAGCCGTACTGCGTGAGCTCGCGGCCGCCGGCGCACTCGTGCAGGAGCGCGGGCAGTTCGTCCGCAACCGCGTCGTACGCCGCCACCGCCGCCCGTGCTTCCGGGGAGAGGTTGTCGCCCTCGAGCCCGCTCAGGAACCCGCCGGCTCCCCAGAGATCCTCGACCGCAGGCCGGAGCGACCCGTCCTTCCAGCGCTCCCCTGCCGCGATCGCAACGACCTTACGGCCGGCACCGTGGCGCTTGACCCAGTCCGCGGCAGCCCGCCGGTTCCGCAACGACACCGCCAGCACTGTCGCACCGCTGTCACTGAGGAGCTTGGCAATCGTCGAACCGTTCGGCGACGGCAGCACAAGCTTGGTGATCCCGGTCACTCGCCTGATGGACGCCGCAGACAGACTGACGTCGTCGGGACCTGCTTCGGAACGGCCGACGGCCAGCTTCGCACCGTGGTGCTCGGCGTACGTGACTGCCGTCTCGTCGCGCCATCGGTACGGGTAGACGTCGATCCCGAGGTCGGCCGCGACGGTCACCGCCGTCGTGAACGACAGCACGTCGACGACCGCGACGATGTCGCCGGCAACGACCCTGGCGCCCACCGGCCCCCACTCGAACCCGATGCCGAATCCGTCCTGCGCGTAAGGGCTGGCCACCCGGCAGATCATTCCGCCGGGTGCCCGACCCCACAAGCAGGTTTCAGCTCAGCGCGTCGGCAGCAGCCGGCGACGAGTCCCGCAGGAACGTGACGCAGCGCTCGGCCTCGTCCTTCTCCTCGATGAGCGCCGCAGCCTTCCCGAGCGCAGCCAGCGCGCGCAGGAATCCACGGTTCGGCTCGTGCTCCCACGGCACGGGCCCGTGGCCCTTCCAGCCGTTCCGACGGAGCAGGTCGAGGGCCCGGTGGTAGCCGGTGCGCGCGTAGGCGTACCCCTCGATCGTGCGCCCGCCCTCGAGCGCCCCCTCGGCGAGCACGGCCCAGGCCAGCGACGACGTCGGGTACTTGGCCGCGACGTCCGCCGGAGCGGCCCCGTCGGCGAGTTCCGCCGCGGCCGGGTCGACCGGTAGTAGTGTCTCGGGTGGACCGGACAGCAGATTGTTCAATTCCATAAGCACATCTTCGCCGATCACGCAGCCGTACCGGCACGTGACCGTCTGGCGAAATCCGTTGACCGTTCACCCAGCGGCCACGGATGCTTGAGACCCTGCATCAACCGCCGTGGTTCCCAGCTACGGCCGGAAGGAGGCACCGGATGAGCGTCATAGTCCTGAACGCGTCGTACGAACCGCTGCACACCGTCTCGATCCAGCACGCCATCCGGATGCTGGTGCGGGAGGTCGCAGTGGTGGAAGAGTCGCACGGAGAGCGAACGATCGGCCCGTTTCCGGTTCCTCGAGTCCTCCGCCTGGTCCGGTACGTCGTGACGCACTGGCGCTACGCGGCCGGCCGGATGAAGTACAGCAAGCACGGCGTCCTGCGGCGGGACAAGTTCCGGTGCGCGTACTGCGGTCTCGAGAACGCCGACACCATGGACCACGTCCAACCCAGATCAAGGGGCGGCCGCACCGAGTGGCTGAACGCCGTGGCCGCCCATGCCTCCTGCAACGAGCGGAAAGGCAACCGCACCCCGTCCGAGGCCAACATGCCCCTCCTCTGGCAACCCTGGGTACCAACCCGCGCAGAGCTCGTCATAGACACATGACGGGCCTTTTTTATGCCCTCCGCCCAGAACATCGAGATCACCACTGTCGCTGATCGTCCCGACCTCGCCCACGCGGACATCGACGTGGGCGACTGGCCGGCCTTCATGCGCCACAACCGCGTCTCCGAGGCGTACTTCGCCCAGACGGTCGAGACGTTCGCCGACACCTGTCTGATCGCCACCTCGGACGGCAGACCCGTCGGCGACGCCCACGCCGTCCAACTCCGCGGCGGCAACTTCCCGGCCGGAGGCTGGGAACAGTCAGTCGTCCGCGCCTTCACCGACGCCCGCCGCGGCGTCCGGCCCGACACCGCCTGCGCCCTGAACATCAGCGTCGCCCGCGACTTCCAAGGCGAGGGCGTCGCCGCCCTCCTCCTCGCCGCACTCCGCGACGCAACCGCTGCTCTAGGCCTCAAGGCCCTCGACGCGCCCGTACGCCCGACACACAAGCAGCTCGAGCCCTTCATCGCGATGGACGACTACGCCTCCCGCACCCGCCCCGACGGCCTCCCCTTCGACCCGTGGCTCCGCACCCATGTTCGCGTCGGTGGGCGGATCGTCTCCGTCGCACCGGCCTCGTGGGTGATCGCGGGATCCCTTGCGGAATGGCGTACCTGGACCGGGCTTCCGTTCGACCGCAGCGGTCCGGTCGAGGTTCCGGGCGCGCTCGTTCCGGTGGAGTGTGATGTCGTCGCCGATCGCGCGGTGTACGTCGAGCCGAACGTCTGGGTCCGGCACGAGTTCTCCACAGATTGAAAATCGTGAGTCCGGGCGGGGTCGGATCGCGGCACGTTCTTGGGCATGAATCCTCAACTCGCCGTGATGGCGTCGATCCGGGGTGGCGTGTTCACCCGGGCCGACGCCCGCGCCTCCGGATACCACGACGCTGATATCGACTCCCTGCTCCACTCCGGCTCCTGGCGACGGATCCGGCGCGGGACGTATGCCGCTCACCGTTCACTCAGGCTCGTCACCGACGAGGTCCTCCATCTGCGCCGGATCTACGACGTCCTGCGCGCGAGCGGACCCAGTGTGTTCGCCAGCCACCAGTCGGCCGCGGCCCTGCATGCCCTGCCTGTCTGGGGTCTCGACCTCACCCGCGTCCACGTGACCGCGTCGGACGGTCGCTCCGGCCGGCTACGCGGCGTGCACCGCCACATCCGCGACCCAGTGGGACCCGGCCTCCAACTGTGGAACAGGCTGCGCATGACCTCGCCTGCCAGGGCGATCGCCGAGGTGGCCGCGACCGCCCCACCCGCGCCCGCGGTCGTCCTCGCCGATGCGGCGATGTACGCCGGACTCGTCGACCGGCGGACGTTGAACCGTGCGGTCACGCTGCTCGATCACGGCACCAAGCGCGCGTCCAGAGTCCTCGACCAGCTCACCGGATCGGCGTCGATCGCCGAGTCCCGCCTGCGCTTCATCCTCGCCGACGCCGGCCTCCCCGCACCCAGCCCATCACCACCACCGGACTCCGAACCAACTGATCCCGACGTCTCCGCAGCCGAAGGACTGTGGTTCCCCGACGAGCGCACCGTCGTCGAGTTCGAACCGCGTTTCCCCTTCTGGTGCGAGGAATTCGATCCTTCCGCCGAGGAGCCGATCCCCGAGCCGGCAACCGCCGACCCCGACGGACCGCAACCCGTCGAGCACTGCTGGATCTCCTGGACCGACCTCGCCGACCCACCGACCGTGGCCGACCGCATCCGAACCACGTTCACCCGAGCCGCCCGCCGAACCGGAATCCGCCACTTCGACCTAGCCCGGATGTGAGCGAAGGGCCCACCGCCGGTGGCGGTGAGCCCTTCGCAGATCCCCTACAGGAGGACCAGATGATGTCAGGCGTTCAGCGACGTGCCCGTCGAGCGAAGGTCTTCGCAGGCCTCGGCGACGCGCTTCGCCATACCTTCCTCGGCCGCCTTGCCCCACGCACGCGGGTCGTAGGCCTTCTTGTTGCCGACCTCGCCGTCCACCTTCAGCACGCCGTCGTAGTTGGCGAACATGTGCCCCGCCGCCGGCCGGGTGAACGCGTACTGCGTGTCGGTGTCGACGTTCATCTTGATGACGCCGTTGTCGACCGCAGCCCGGATCTCCTCGAGCGTCGAGCCGGACCCGCCGTGGAACACCAGGTCGAACGGGCGCTCCTTGCCGACCTTGGCGCCGACCGCGTCCTGGATCTCCGCGAGGATCTCCGGCCGCAGCTTGACCGCGCCGGGCTTGTAGACGCCGTGCACGTTGCCGAAGGTGAGCGCGGTCAGGTAGCGGCCGTTGTCACCGGTGCCGAGGGCCTCGACCGTGGCCAGGCCGTCCTCGACGGTGGTGTACAGCTTCTCGTTGATCTCGTTGGCGACGCCGTCCTCCTCGCCGCCGACGACGCCGACCTCGATCTCCAGGACGATCTTCGCCGCGGCCGCCTGGGCCAGCAGCTCCTTGGCGATCTCCAGGTTCTCGGTCAGCGGCACCGCCGAGCCGTCCCACATGTGGGACTGGAACAGCGGGTTCTCGCCCCGGGCGACGCGCTCGGCGGAGATCGCCAGCAGCGGCCGGACGAAGCCGTCGAGCTTGTCCTTCGGGCAGTGGTCGGTGTGCAGCGCGATGTTCACCGGGTAGTTCTTGGCGACCTCGTGCGCGTAGGCGGCCAGCGCGACCGAGCCGGTCACCATGTTCTTCACGGTCGAACCGGACAGGTAGTCGGCGCCGCCGGTGGAGACCTGGACGATGCCGTCCGAGCCCGCCTCGGCGAAACCGCGGATCGCGGCGATCAGCGTCTGCGAGGAGCTGACGTTGATGGCCGGGTAGGCGAAGCGGGTCTGCTTGGCCTTGTCCAGCATCTCGGCGTAGACCTCAGGGGTTGCAATAGGCATGTCTCGCGGTACTCCTCACAACACAGTTCTTGTGGGTTCGGCTCCAGTATTGCTGCCGGGCACTTCGTCGGATCCGGCGGCCCACCTTCCGAACCGGCCCGGTGGCCGGGGAGCGATCGGCAGGGATGTAGACCAGTTGATGAACAGGACAGGTCCAGTTCGTTGCGGCCCGATGACCGCCCCGGGTCGGGCTCAGGCCGACCCGGTGCGCGGGCCGCGGGGGGTCAAGGCCATGTGCAGCCGGTAGCGGTCGGCGCGGTAGGCCGACCAGGACAGTTCGACGACCTTGCGGCCGGCGAAGGTGGTGCGCTCGAGGACCAGCAGGGGTGCCCGCCGGGCCACGCCGAGCACCCGGGCGACATGACCGTCGGCGTTGTCCGCCCGGACGGTCTGCTCACCGGAGGTGACGACGACGTCGTACTCACTGGCAAAGACGTCGTACAGAGTGCCGAGCTCGCGGCCGAGCAGGCCGGGGAAGAGCGCGGACGGGTAGTAGCCGACCTCGTAGGCCATCGGCGACGCGTCGGCCGTGCGGAGCCGCTCGACCCGGATCACCTTGGTGCCCTTCGCGACCCGCAGGCCCTTCGCGGTCTCGTCGGAGGCCTCGATCTCGCTGGCCGACAGCACCACGGTCCCGGGCTCGAGCCCGCGGGCGCGCATCTCCCGGGAGAACGACGTGAGGTGCAGTTGCGAGTCGACCTGCGGACCGGTGACGAAGGTCCCCTTGCCGTGCACCCGTTCCAGGGCACCGGACTCGACCAGGTCGCTGATCGCCTGCCGGACGGTGACCCGGGAGACATTGAGCTTGTCCACCAGGGCCCGTTCGGAGGGGATCGGGTCCCCGGGATGCAGCTCGACGTCGATCAGCCGCTCCAGCACCGATCGGACCTGGGCCCGCTTCGTCGCCACCATGGAATCTCGATCCTCCAGACCTGGGCGGGTCTCGGGGGTGCCCCGGGACGCCGCTCACTGCTATCGTGCGCAGCATACCTGTTAAGACCAGATAGGACCAGTGATCGTAGTGGTGTCTGTCCCCGCCCAAGAGACCCGGATGGCGGCCGAGATCGCCGAGCAGCCGGCCGCGCTCGCCGCGACCTTCGAGCATGTTCTGCCGCTGCGGCACGACATCACCCGGCTGGCCGCCGGGCGCCGGAACGTGATCTTCGTGGCGCGCGGATCGTCCGACAACGCGGGGGTCTACGGCCGCTACCTGACCGAGATCCACGCCGGCCGGCAGGCGTCGCTGGCCGCTCCTTCGGTTGCCACGCTGTACGGCGCGAACCTGGACCTCTCGAACTCACTGGTGGTCGCGGTCAGCCAGTCGGGCGCGACCCAGGAGATCGTCGACACCGCCGAGTGGGCGAAGCGGAACGGCGCGGCGATCGTCGGCATCACGAACGACGGCAACAGCCCGCTGGCCTCGACCGCCGACGTCGCCCTGATCACGCAGGCGGGCAAGGAGCTCGCCGTACCGGCCACGAAGACGTACACGACACAGCTGGCCGCGATCACGGTCGCCGTGGACGCGCTCGCGCCGCGGCCGGGGACGCTCGACGCCGACATCGCGCGGGTCCCAGACGCCGCGACCAAGATGCTGTCCGGGTCGGTCGAGGCGGCGGCGGACCTGCTGGCGGGTGCGCACGACGTACTGGCGAGTGGTCGCGGACTGACGTTCGGCACGACGCTCGAGGTCGCACTGAAGCTCGAGGAGACCTGCCTGCAGCCGGTCCGCGGACTCTCGTACGCCGACCTGAAGCACGGCCCGATCGCGGTCGTCGACTCCGACCTGGTGACGATCCTGGTCGCGGCGGGCGAAGGTCCCGCCCTGCCCGGTATGACCGAGCTGGCCGGCATCGTCCGCGAGAAGGGCAGCAAGATCCTCGGCATCGGCGGCGACCCCACGTTCGCCTCCCGCTGCGACGTGAACCTGGCCGGCCCCGACCTCCCTGAGACGCTGGCGCCGCTCGCCCTGGTCATCCCGGCCCAACGCGCCATCGAGCTCCTGGCCCGCAAACTCGGCCTCGACCCCGACGCCCCCCGCGGCCTCCGCAAAGTCACCCAAACCGACTAGGTCCGGTCTGGTGATCCAGCGCCGTAGCGAGGAGGTGCTCGGTGCGGTGGCTCGGCGTGCGGGGGCGAAGGTCTCGATGCGGAGCATCGTGGCCTTTGCACCCGTGCGGCGAGGTGCCGTGCCGAGTGCCCCGCAGTAGGCGATGGATTACCAGACCGGACCTCAACAAAGTGCTCACTCGGTGAGCACTTTGGGTGGAATCGTGGTGGTCATCAACCGGGGCAGCACCTGAGAGAGGACCACCACGATGTTGCGAGGGCTTGCGACTGTCAGCTTCTACGCGGGCGACGTGAAGGCGGCGCGGCGCTGGTACGAGGAGTTGCTGGGGATCGAGGCGTACTACGCCGTGCCGACCGCGGAGGAGCCGGCGTACGTCGAGTTCCGGTTCGGGGACTTCCAGTGCGAGCTGGGAATCATCGACGCCAAGTACGCGACGCACCAGGTCGGGCCGGCGGCGGCCGGGGCGATCGTCAACTGGCACGTCGACGACCTGGAGGGCACGCTCGCGCGGCTGCTCGAGCTCGGGGCAACCCTCAACGAGGGAATCGTTGAGCGAGGCAACAACACGGGCTTCCGCACCGCGTCGGTCGTCGACCCGTTCGGCAACCTGATCGGCATCATGAACAACCCGCACTACCTGCAGATTCTCGAAGAACTGAAGGCCTGAGGCGATTCAGAAGTCGATCCGCATGACCGCGCGGCGTTTGCCCGGCCGGCTCACCTCGGCGAATCCGGCATCGGCGAACGTGCCGAGTGTGCCGACCGATCCGCCGTCGACGAAGTCGGGATAGCCCTCCACGGCGCGGGCGCCGCGTTCACGGGCGAAGTCGGCGGCGGCGCGGGCGAGTGCACGACTGATACCGCGCCGCCGGTAGCCGGCGCGGGTGACGAAGCAGGTCACGGCCCAGACCGTCGTGTCGGCCTTGTCCTCGGTGCGGCCCATCCAGGGGACGCGATTGTCGCGGCGCAACCGCGGGTGGTCGGCGCGCGACGCGACGGCACACCAGCCAACGGGCTCGCCGTCGAGGTACGCGACCAGGCCGCTCGTGGCCTTGGCCTTCGGGTTTCCACAGGAGGTCTGGTCGCGGAGCCGGGCGGCGAGCTCCTCGGGACCTTCCGAGGCCCAGGATTCCTTCGGCAGCATCCGGAACCGTTGGCACGAGCAGCGCGCGGTGTCACCCCTGGTACCGAAGACCGCCTCGACGTCCTCGGCGGTCGCCTGGTTCGCGGGGACGATCGTCAACTGTTCCGCGGCGATCGGTTCGCGGGAGCCTGAGGGACGAGGTACCGGCGTCCGCGGAGGAGCAGGGCGTTTCGCCCTCTCGGGCAGTGCGTCCAGCATGAGCCGGACATCCACCATGTCGCCTGCGTCCAGTCCGTGCGGTTTGCGTACTGCGTCCTTCAGCGGGAGCACGTAGTTGCCGTCCCTCGGCATCAGGGACGTCTTCCACTCGGTGCTGCCGATCCGGGCGCGAATCGGCAACACGCCCCAGCCGTAACTGGCAGCCGAGGCCACGGCCCGCAACGCGTCGGACTCTTCCTCCGGCACGGGAACGAAGTAGTACGGCGCGGGACCGCGCCACTCGATGACCTCGCCGCTGAACGACTGATCCATGGGTCAGATGCTAGGCCGTGTTCCGGACAGACCACTTCCGGATTCGGTACCGATTTCCAGCCGATCAGAAGTTGCCGCGGTGGGTGAGGGCGGTGGTGATCTGCGTCGCGGCCTCCTGGAGGTGCGGGAGGAACTCTTCGCAGAGCGACGTCGGGGTTGAGCGGGAGGCGTGTGCCGAGACGTTGAGCGCGGCGATGACGCGGCCGCGGGAGTTGTGAATCGGGGCCGCGATGGAGCGGAGGCCGAGTTCGAGTTCCTGGTCGACGAGGGCGTAACCGTCGACGCGGGCCTGGGCGATGCTGGCGCGAAGGTCGTCCGGGTCCGTGAGCGTGCGATCGGTGAGCGGTTCGGCCTGCAGGGTCTCGAGGTACGCCGTCAGGTCTTCGTCGGGCAGGGCGGAGAGGAGGACCCGGCCCATCGAGGTCGGGTACGCCGGGAGCCGGGCACCGACGCCGAGGGCGACTGTCATGATCCGGCTGGTCGGCACGCGGGCGACGTACACGATGTCTGGGAGGTCGAGGGTCGCGATCGAGCAGGACTCGCGGGTCTTGGCGCTCAGTTCCTCCATGAACGGGCCGGCGAGTTCGCCGAGATCCAGGGAGGAGAGGTAGGCCCAGCCGAGGGCGAGGACGCGCGGGGTGAGGGAGAAACGGCGGTTGTCGCTGCGTACGTAGCCGAGTTCCTCCAGCGTGAGCAGGATCCGGCGCGCTGTCGCGGGCGTGATGCCGACGGCGCGGGCCACCTCGCTGAGGGTGAGCGAGGGCGCTTCGGTGGAGAACGCGCGGATCACCGCGAGGCCTCGCTCCAGACCTTGCAGAAACGTGCCTGTAGACGCGTCACCCGGCATCGGCTAGCCTGCATTTCGTTGAAAGAAGAACTATTCGCTGAGCGAAATCCTAGCGGAGCTGCCGATGCCAGGTCCAGTCGAGCCTGATGCTGGGTTCGTACACACGTTCCTGCCCGGGCGGGTGGTGTTCGGGGCCGGCTCGCTCGACCGCGTCGCGACCGAGGTCGAGACGCTCGGGGTACGGCGGGCGCTCGTGGTGGCGACGAACTCCGCGCGGGCCGCGGCCGACCTGGTGGGACGCCAACTGGGTGACCGCGTCGCCGGCCGGATCGACGGCGTGGCGCAGCATGTCCCCACCGAGGTCGCCGAGAACGCGCGCGCCAAAGCACGCGAGACCGGCGCCGACGCGGTCATCGCCATCGGTGGCGGCTCCGCAATCGGCCTCGCCAAAGCGATCGCCCTCACCACCGAACGGGTTGTGGTTGTTGCTGTGCCCACGACCTATGCCGGGTCCGAGATGACGCCGGTGTGGGGCGAGACGACGGCGGGGCGTAAGAGCACTGGGACTGACATGCGTGTGCTGCCTCGGGTGGTGGTTTATGACCCGGTGTTGAGCCGTGGGCTGCCGTTGAAGGTGACGGCGGCGAGCGTGGCGAATGCGATCGCGCATTGTGTAGAGGCGGTCTGGACACCGAAGGCCGATCCGATCACGGAGCTGACCGCGGTGGAAGGACTGCGCGCGTTGAGCAACGGATTGCGGGACGTGTTGCCCGCCCCAGACGATCTAGATGCTCGAAGCAACCTTCTGTACGGCGCCTGCTTGGCAGGTTCGGCGTTGGCGACGGCCGGGACCGGCCTGCATCACAAGCTGTGCCATCTGCTGGGCGGCACCTACAACCTGCCGCACGCAGAAACACATGCGGCCTTACTTCCTCAGGTTGCCCGCGTCAACGCTTCCTCAGTCCCACAAGCGAAAACGCGGCTGGAAGCCGCCTTGGGAACAACAGACCTGGCAGGCGGATTGTTCGACCTGTTCCAGGCGGCGGGGGTGCCGACAAGTTTGCGGGAGCTGGGCTTGACCGAGGCGCAGGTCGCGGAAGCAGCCGCGGCGTTCAAGCCGACGGACAACCCGATTCCGGTGACGGAGGACCTGGTGCGGGAGGTCCTGACCCGCGCCTGGTCCGGTACGCGACCTTGATGAGCGAGGAGACCGGATGGACCTGCAAGGAGATGATCTGACCGCAGCCGTGGTGGCCAGCTTCGCGGACAGCCAGAGCGGACGCTACCGGGAGGTGATGAGCGCCCTCGTGCGCCACCTGCACGCGTTCGCGCGGGAGGTGGACCTCACCGAGGACGAGTACTTCACCGCGATCGATTTCCTGACCCGGACCGGTCAGATCTCGACCGGCACCCGACAGGAGTTCGTGCTGCTGGCCGACGTACTCGGGCTGTCGATGCTCACAGTCGGACTCGGGAACCGAAAGCCGCCCGAGGCCACGCAGTCCACTGTGTTCGGCCCGTTCTTCGTCGAGGGATCACCCGAGGTACAACTCGGTGGCGACATCTCGAACGGCGCCCCTGGACAGCCGTGCCTGGTGAGCGGGCGTGTCCTCAACACCAAGGGCGAACCGATCCCGCAGGCGCTCGTCGAGACCTGGCAGGCCGACGAGGACGGGTTCTACGACGTACAGAAGGAGCTCGACGGTCCGCAGAACCGCGCCCATCTGACGACCGATGCTGATGGCAACTATCGGTTCTGGGCGGTCAAGCCGGTCGCCTACCCGATCCCCGACGACGGCCCGGTCGGCGAGCTGCTCCGCGCGGGCGGTCGGGGCCCGATGCGCCCGGCGCATATCCACTTCATGGTCACGGCCCCTGGGTACAGCCGCCTGATCACCCATGTCTTCGCGGCAGGCGACGAACACCTCGACACCGACGCGGTGTTCGGCGTCAAGCAGTCGCTCATCGCCGACTTCGCCGTACACCCGGCCGGCGCCGAGGCTCCCGACGGCAGTACGCCGGACCAGCGCTACTACACCGTCGACTACGACCTGGTGCTCGCCACCACCGAGGAGGCCCAGCAATGATCACCACGGACGTTCTCATCGTCGGTAGCGGCCCGGCCGGCGGCGCCGCCTCCCTCTTCCTGTCCACGTACGGCGTCGACAACATCGTCCTGACCCGGTACGGCTGGACCGCCAACACGCCCCGCGCGCACATCACGAACCAGCGCACGATCGAGTTGATGCGCGACGTGGGCATCGAGGACCAGGTTGTCGACAAGGGCACCGCCCACGATCTGATGGGCCAGACCGCGTTCTGCACCAGCCTGGCCGGCGAGGAGATCGGCCGGATCCGCACGTGGGGCACGCATCCACGCCGCTTGGCCGACTACACGGAGGCCAGTCCCTGCCTGCCCATGGATCTCCCCCAGACGCTCTTCGAGCCGATCCTGGTCAGCACAGCTGCCAGCCGCGGCGCGCGGCTCAGGTTCAACACCGAGTACCTGTCGTTGGAGCAGGACGACGACGGCGTCACGGCCTCGGTGCGGGACCGGTTGAGCGACACGACGTACCAGATCCGCGCCAAGTATCTGATCGGCGCGGACGGCGGGCGGAGCAAGGTTGCCCAGGACATCGATCTGCCGATGGCCGGTGCGATGGACATCGAGGGTTCGATGAACATCGTGTTCGAGGCCGACCTGAGCCGGTACGTCGCGCATCGCCCGAGCGTTCTGTACTGGGTCCTGCAGCCCGGCGCCCAGATCGGCGGGATCGGCGCGGGCCTCGTCCGGATGGTCCGCCCGTGGAACGAGTGGCTGATCGTCTGGGGCTACGACATCAACCAGCCCGCCCCGGTGGTCGACGAGGCGATGGCGACCGAGATCGTGCACAACCTGGTCGGCGACGACACGATCGAGGTGAAGCTGAAGGGTACGTCGGTCTGGAGCGTCAACCACATGTACGCCGAGAAGATCTCGAAGGGCCGTGTCTTCTGTATGGGTGACGCGATCCACCGGCACCCGCCGAGCAACGGCCTCGGCTCGAATACCTCGGTCCAGGACGCGTACAACCTGGCCTGGAAACTCGCCCTGGTTCTCAAGGGTCAGGCCGCGCCCGAGTTGCTGCAGAGCTACGAGGCCGAGCGCGCCCCGATCGCGCGGCAGATCGTTGACCGCGCCAACAAGAGTCGCAACCAGTTCGGCCAGATCTTCCGGGCGCTCGGCATGACGCCGGACGCGCCGGCCGGGCGGACGATCGAGTCACGCAAGGACGACACGCCGACCGCCGCCGCGCAGCGCGAGGAACTGCGGAAGGCGATCGAGCTGAAGGACTACGAGTTCAACGCGCACGGTGTCGAGCTCGGGCAGCGCTACCGGTCGTCCGCGGTGGTCGACGACGGCACGCCCGAGCCGCCGTACGAGCGGGATCACGAGCTGTACTACCACCCGACAACGTGGCCCGGCGCCCGGATCCCGCACTGCTGGCTGACGCGCGGATCGGACACCGTGAGCACGCTGGACGTGGTCGGGAAGGGCCGGTTCACCCTGCTCACCGGCATCGGCGGCGATGCGTGGGTGAAGGCGGCGCAGTCCGTGTCCGAGCAACTCGGCGTACCGATCGAGCCGTTCGTGATCGGGCCGGGTCGTGAGCTCGACGACCTGTACGGCGACTGGGCGCGGGTGCGCGAGATCCCGGACGAGGGCTGTCTGCTCGTCCGGCCCGACGCGCACATCGCCTACCGCGTGTTCGACCAGCCCGACGATCCGACGGAATCGCTCCGCCGGGCGGTCGGTTCCTTGTTAGGCCGCTGAGGAGGCGGCGGCCTCGCGGAGGATGCGGTCGAGGATCGCCGAGATCTCCGCGGTCTCGGCGTCCAGCAAGGTGATCAGCGCGACCCGCGAGGTCTCCGACCGCGCCTCCAGAGCTGCCGCGCTCAACGCGCGCACGGTGCCCAGCTCGTGTATCAGTTCGTCCCACAGAGTGTTCATCAGCAAACCCCCATGTGTCCCGTCACCACATCCAGCGCGACGAGAAGCCTCACTTCTGTCTCACCGAGTACAACGGGCGCAAGCGGAGGAAGGTTACGGACTTGTCAACAATTCCCAGCTGTGGGCCGGCACGGGCGGGGTGTCCGCGAGCGGGAAGCGCAGCTCCTGGTCCGAGATGTTCAGCAGCAGGAGGACCGATTCCTCGCCGTCGGTGCTCCGCAGTACGAGCGACTCGTTGGTGAGGTGTTCGACGGTCGTCCGCGCCCGGGTCAGCCACGGATGACGACGCCGTACGCCGATGAGTTCCTGGTGCAGGCGGTACGTCGGCCGGCCGTACGGCGCCAGCTCGCCGGGCGACTCGGGGAACGCCGGACGGATGGCATCGTCCCCGCCGGCGCGATCCTCCTTGAGGCCACGGAACGCCTGCTCGTCGCCCGAGTAGACGCTCGGTACGCCGCCGACCGTGAACAGGATCGCCAGCGCGTGGCCGAGGTGGCGTTCGTCCTCGAGCCGGGTCGCGAGACGGGTCACGTCGTGGTTGCCGACGAACGTCTGCGGGACGAACGTGTCGAGCAGCGCGTTGTGCCGGCCGAGCGCGTAGGAGAGCTCGTAGAAGTTGCGATCGTTGAGCGAACTCCAGATCGCCTTCCAGAGCTCGTACTGCGTGACGGAATCGAGCCCGCTCTTCTCGACGTACGCGGCGTAGTCGCCGTGGATGACCTCACCGAAGTACCAGGTGTCGCGGTCCCGCGGCAGCACGTGGCGCCAGAACTCAGGCGGTACGGCGTACGCCACGTCGAGGCGCCACGCGTCGACACCGCGGTCGTTCCAGAACCGCACGACGTCGCCGACGTACTGCGCGACCTCCGGGTTGCTGTGGTCGAGCGCCACCAGCTGTTCATGGCCCTCAAAGGTGTCGAGGCCACCACGGCGGAACCACTCCGGACGGGCGAAGGAGCGGGCGACATGGTTGAAGACGCCGTCGAGGGCGACCCGCAGGCCGCGGGCGTGCGCCTGGGCGATCAGACGGTCGAAGTCGGCGGCGTCGCCGAGCCGCGGGTCGATCCGGAAGTGGTCGACGGTGTCGTAGCCGTGGGTTTCGGAGGCGAAGACGGGACCGAGCAGGAGCCCGTTGCAGCCCAGGTCGATCGCGTAGTCGAGCCAATTCTCCAACTGTGGCAGGCGATGCACGACCGTCGCCTGCGCTGTCGGCGAGGCCCCGGTGAAGCCGAGCGGGTAGATCTGCCACCAGATCGCGTGATCAGGCCACATGACGCCTCCTCAGTACCAGAGTAGGAAAGATCGCGATCAGGCAGCCGATCACGGTGTCGATCAGGCGGTACCCGATCGTCGAGAGTCCCGGCGTACGGCCGAGGTCCATCAGGAGAACGACGAGCGGGGTCATGACGGTGGCATAGGCCGCGTAGTTGCGTTCCTTGAGCAGCGGGCGCAGTCCGGCGAGGACGCTCACCACCGCCACGATCGCCCACGACGGCGGCACCCAGAGGACGAGTGCACCACCGATGAGTACGCCGGCGCACGTACCGAGACAGCGTTGCGTTGCCCGAAGCAACGATCCGCCCCGGCGCCGGACCACGATCACCACGGCGAGCGCGATCCAGTACCCCTTCTCTTGATGCCACAGCACGCCGATCACCTCGGCCACCGCAAGCGCAGGCACCAGGCATACGGCGTACCGCCATCCCTCGAAGCGATGCAGGTTCCCCCACCAACGTCGCCACAGCTGCCGGTACGTCGGTACGCCTCCGGCCGGGGCAGCCGGTGCCGAGAACGCGGCGGCCGCGAGCCCCAGCAGGATCGCCCACGCAACCCCGAGCGCAAACCACCGCGCAACCTCCCACGCTGCCCCACTCAACCCAGTCGCCATCACCAAGAACGTGATGAACCGCGCCGCCGAGTCAGCTGTCCACCGGCTGAACCCACCCACCACCGCCGCAACCGCAGCCAGCAACACGACCCCCGCCGCGCCAACCCACCCACGACCCCCGAGCCACGCCCCAGCCAGCGCACCCAGCGCCGCCACCGCCCCGCCACCCACAACACGACCTTGAGCACCCACCAACCATGAAAACGGTCTGCGGATGGTTGGTGGGTGCACAAAGTTGACTGCCATCGCGCCGAGGGCTGCGGAGGAGGCGTGCGCGAGGTGGCCGGTGGTTACGCCGTAGGTGATCGGTCCGGCCATCGCTAGGGCCGCGATGGCCAGCTGGGCCGGGACCACGGGCGTGTCCCGGGACCAGTGAATGACTTGCACGCTCATAGTAAGCTTAGCTTAGCATTCTCAAGCGAAGCAGGTCGAAGGATAGTAAATGGAAGCTTACGAAACAGCCGTTGCGCTCAGGAGGGCTAGCACCCGGTTGGCGTTGCGACTGCGTGCCGAGCGCACCGGACTAGGCAGCACCGGGGTCGCAGTGCTTGGGCAGTTGCATCGACGCGGGGCGCTGACGGCGAGCGAGATCGCCGCGGCCGAGCGGGTGCAGCCGCAGTCGTTGACGCGGGTCCTGGCGAGTCTCGAGGAGCAGCAGCTCATCTCGCGGCAGCAGGACACGCACGACCGGCGCCGGCACACGATCGAGCTCACCGATCGCGGGCGGCAGCTGCTCAAGGAACACATGAAGAGCTCGGATGACTGGCTCGCCGAAGCGATCGACGAGCGCCTCAATCCCACCGAGCGCGCAGTACTCCAACTGGCGGCGGGGATCCTCGATCAGCTGCTCGACGGCTGACCGAACGTGTGCCGGCGGATCCAGGCGTGCATCGCGATCGCGGCCGCCGCGCTGGCGTTGATCGAGCGGGTCGAGCCGAACTGAGCGATGGAGAGCACGGCCGTGCAGATCTGGTGCGCGTCGTCGGTGAGCCCGGGACCCTCCTGACCGAACAGGAGGACGCACTCCCGGGGCACGTCGTAGGTCTCCAGCGGCACCGCGCCCGGCAGGTTGTCGATGCCGATCACGGGCAGCGAACGCTCGGCGGCGTACGTCGCGAGGTCGGACAGCGCCGGCTGGTGGCGGACGTGCTGGTAGCGGTCGGTGACCATCGCGCCGCGGCGGTTCCACTTCCGGTTGCCGACGATGTGGACCTCCGACGCGAGGAACGCGTTCGCGGTCCGGACGACCGAGCCGATGTTCAGGTCGTGCTGCCAGTTCTCGATCGCGACGTGGAACGGGTTCCGCTGCTGGTCCAGGTCCTCGACGATCGCCTCGAGCTTCCAGTACCGGTACTTGTCCACGACATTGCGTCGGTCCCCGGCCGTCAGCAGCTCCGGATCCAGCCGCGGGTCGTCCGGCCAGTCGCCCTCCCAGGGCCCGACCCCGACCTCGCTCGGGCCCACCATGTCCGCTCCCCGTACGTCGCCGATCAGCTCATGCACAGGTTGGGACGCTACCCTGTCCGCGTGCTTCCTCTTGTCGCGATGCTGATGCCCAACTGGATGGACCCGGAGTACCTCCTGCATTGGATGGGTAACTGGGCCCTCTGGGGCACGCTGCTGGTGGTGTTCATCGAGTGCGGGGTGCTGTTCCCGATCCTGCCCGGTGACTCACTGCTGTTCGCCGTCGGCCTGTTCATCGCGCAAGGAACCATCGACGTACCGCTCTGGCTGGCCTGTGTGCTGCTGACCATCGCCGCGTTCCTCGGCAACGTCTCCGGCTACTACATCGGCCGCGCCCTGGGTACGTCGTTGTTCCGCAATCCGAACGCCCGGTTCCTGAAACCGAAGTACATCGAGCAAACGCATGAATTCTTCGAGCGGTACGGTCCGCGCGCCCTGGTGATGGCGCGCTTCGTGCCGATCGTCCGGACGTTCATCACGATCGTGGCCGGCGCCGGGAAGATGGACCCGAAGAAGTTCTTCCTCTGGACCGGGGTCGGCGCGGTGATCTGGGCGCCGGGCATCACGCTGCTCGGCCACGCGCTCGGCAACGTCGAGTTCATCCACAAGAACCTCGAGGCCGCGCTGGTTCTGCTGGTGTTCATCTCGCTGATCCCGATGGTCGTCGAGTACGTCCTGGCCCGCCGCCGGAACCGCAACAAGAAGTCCGGCGACGCCCCGAAGCACGCCGCACCGAAGCACCCGGTGAGCAACGGTCAGTGACCGAAAGGAAAATGCGGCTCCGACCAGACCCAGTCGGTGCTGAGTAGCGACAGGTCGGCGGCCTCGACCGGTCCGGTCGGCAGCGGTCCGACCACCTGACCGGAGCCGAGTGAACAAGCCACCCGGATCCGGTCTGCCGCCTGGTACCAGACCAGCGCCCCCCGTGGCGCCGCCCCTTCACGGAGCAGGGCGTGGTGGTCGAGCCACCGAACCGCGTCGGCTGCGTCGTGCCAGCCGCTGTCGTGCGCATAACCGAAAGCCATCCGCTGGAACTTCAGCGGCCAATCCAGCCAGGCCGCCGATCCGACGCGCTCCAACTGCCAATTGAGCGCCGCCTCGGTGTCCCGCGGGTTTGCCACCCGCGGGACGTTCCGGCCTTCCACGACTACGTCCCCCCAGGCCATAGGTCCTCCCCGATCCCCCGTCCTCGGCCTACGTGCCGTGGCATGGTCTGAATGTTGCCGGGCCCGAATACACCCGCCGTACATTGCGGCGTCAGCCGGCCGCAGCCCCTGCTTCGAACCCCGCGAGCATGCGGCGGCAGTCGGCTGCCGCTCCGTCGTTCCCGGCCTGCTGCCACACGCGTGCAGCGCGTTCGAGGGTACGGCGGGCGTTGTCGAGGCTGCCCGTGGAAAGGTAGAGCTCGCCGAGGTGCTGCGCCGCCTCGCCCTCGACGCTGCGATCGCCCAGCCGGTGACCGATGTCGATCGCGTCCAGCAGGATCTTGCGCGCCGCGGCCACCTCACCGCGCTCCATCAGCGCCTGCCCGAGCAGCGCCCGGGTGTACGCCGCACAGTGGTCGTCACCCATCCCGTCGAAGATCGCCAGCGCCTTCCGCAACTGCCGGACCGCCTCGTCGTGCCGCCCTTGATGGACGCGGAGGTCCGCGATCCGCCGGCGTACCTTCGCTTCCCGGTGGGCGTCGGCCCGCCGTACGGCGATCAGGAACGCCTGGGCCAGCAGCCGCCGGGCGGTGACCAGGTCGCCGCGGAACATGTAGACGTTCGCGGCCGCGGTCCGGGCCAGGGCCTCGGCGTTGGCGTTCCCGTCCTCGACGAACGCCTCGATCGCCTTCTCGTACTGCTCCAGGCCTTTGTCACGCTCGCCGCGTTCCCGCAGCCAGGTGCCGAGCCCGACGGCGGCAACACCTTCACCGAGCCGGTCGCCGACCTCCGCGAACGCCTGCGCGGCCGCGTCGAAGTGCCGGCGCGCGGTCTCCCAGTCGTCTTGGTAGACGGCGAGCTGGCCGAGGTTCCGGTGCATGATCGCCTCGCCGCGCCGGTCGCCGCACGCGATCGCACTGACCAGTCCCTGCTGGTGCGAGCCGTTCCAGTCGTCGAACCCGGCCCGCAGGTCGAGGTACGGCCCCCACGCCGCCGCGATCCGCCACGCGTGCTCGTGCAGCCCGTTCTGCGCCGCGGCGCGGATGGCCGGCACGAACGTGCTGCGCTCACTGTCGAACCACGCGATCGCGTCGGTCTCGGTGAACGGCGACGGGTCCGGCGCCGTCAACGGCCCGGTGTGCTCCAGTACGCCGAAGTACTCGAAGGACAGCCCGTTGTTGGCGCGCCGGATCTTGTGCAGGATCGCGTCGACCACGGCCTCGACGTCGCGGACCGCCTGCGCCTTCTGCTCGTCGTCGCCGACGCCGAGCGCGTGCAGCCGCAGGAGGTCGTGGACGCGGTAGCGCGCCGTACCGCGCTGGTCGACCGAGCTGATCCGGACCAGGTTGACCTCGATCAGCCGATCCAGGCTGCGTCGTACGGCGGCCGGCGACGCGACTGCCTCGAGCGCACGCGCGGAGAACACACCCACCGCGAAGTGACCGATCAGCCGGTACAGCCGGGCTTCCTCAGGGCTCAGCGCGCCGTAGCTCAGGTCCGCGCTGGACCGTACGGCGAGCTCGCCGATGCTCAGCTCGTCCAGCCGCGACGTCTCGTCCCGCAACCGCCGCGCCAGCTCACGTGCACTCAGATCGGGCCGCTGCGCCAGCCGACTGCCGACGATCCGGATCGCCAGGGGCAGGTTCGCGCAGGCCGCCAGGATCTCCTCGGCCTCGGGCGAGGACGGGTCGATCCGGCCGGCTCCTGCGACCGAGGACAGCAAGAGAGCTGCCTCGCGGTCGTCGAACGTGTCGAGCGGCGTACTGTCCGCACCTGCCAGGTCCATGAGCCGGTTACGACTGGTCACAACCACGGCCGACGCACCGGTGCCGGGCATCAGCGGAGTCACCTGACTTGCGGTGGCCACGTCGTCGAGGATGATCAGCACACGGCGGCTGGCCAGCTCGGAACGCAGCATCGCAGACCGCCGCTCAGGGTCGGTCGGGATCGCGTAGTCGGGCAGGTTCAGGCTGAGCAGCAGATCGGTCAGCGCGGCGGCCGGGTCGCGTGGGTGCGTCGCGCCGTGCATGTCCAGGTAGATCTGGCCGTCCGGGAAGTACTCCCGCACCAGGTGCCCGAGCCGTACAGCCAGCGAAGTCTTCCCTGTCCCCGGCGCACCGGAGATCACGGCGATCGGCGGCCGCACCGGGTCGCGGCCGCAGACCAGGTCGCGCAGCTCGTCCAGGAGCTCCAGCCGGCCGCTGAAGTCGGCCAGGTCGAGCGGAAGCTGGCTCGGCGGCCGCAGCGGATCGGTCAGCTCGGGCGCGGCCATCGGTCCGGGTTGTGCGGCCGGTCCCGGGCGGTCCGCCGTACGGTCCGCTGGGATGCCCGGGTTGGGCCAGTTGGCCGAGCGGCCGTTCTCGGCGCGGGCGCCGGCGGCCTCCAGTTCCGGACCGGGCTTGATGTCCAGCTCGTCGGCGAGCGTCTGCACTGCCTTCGCGTACGCCGCTCTCGCCTCACCCACTCGCCCCGCGGCAACCAGTGCGTCGACGAGCCGCCGCCAGAGCTGCTCGTCGTACGGGTCGTCGGTGAGGCGTGCACTCAGCAGTACGGCGGCGCCACTCGCGTCGCCGTACTCGAGCCGCAGGTCCAGCAGGTTGTCGACGAGCCCGCGGTGCTGCGCCTCGAGGCGGGAGATCGAGCCCTCCCACGCCGCGGGCATCGGCAGGTCTTCGAGCGGGCGGCCGCGCCAGAGCGAGTACGCGCGGGACAGCACCTGCATCGCTTGCCGGCCGTCGCCCTGGTCGCGGAGGTGGCCGCCCTCGGCGAGCAGCGACTCGAACAGGCTGGCGTCGAGCTCGTCGACACCGACCTCGATGCTGTAGCCGGCGGCCGAGGTGTCGATCGGCGCGGGCAGCCCGGCGTCCTGCAGCACGCCGCGGAGCGCCCGGACGTACGTCCTGATGTTCGCGGTCGCGGACCGCGGCGGGGTGTTCTCCCAGAGCGCGTCCGCGATCAGGTCGGTCGAGACGAACCGGTTCGGGTGCAGGAGCAGCGTGGCGAGCAGCTGGCGCGGTTTGGCGGCCTTGAGCGGCTGGCCCGGGACGTGAACGAGCCGCAGAGGTCCGAGGATCCCGTACCTCAGACTGTCCACTCGTCCGACCTCTCCACTCTTGAACCGACCTATCGTGACATCCGGCTGTACGCGGCGTCTGCACCTGCCGTGAGGGCGATGTACGCCGGATGTATCTCAGTCCGGCACTGTAGTCACAGGTACCGGGGGGAGGGCAGGCCCGGAGGTGGCGACTTGACCGCCGTCACACCGGGCCTGGCACTGGGAGAGAGTCCGGGATCGGGGGTCCTGGACTACGGGGAACCGGTGCCTACTGGCCACCGGTGAATGGCGGCTGTCCGTCCTGTGGCGCGGGGGAACCCGCAGGCGGCCCGCCCACCGGTGGCTCTCCCTGGTACTGCCCCGGAGCGGGGTACTGGCCAGGCTGGCCCTGGTACGGCGGCTGCTGCGCGGGCTGCTGCTGGTAACCGCCCGGAATCTGCTGCTGCGGCGGGTAGTTGCCCTGGTCCCCCGGCATCTGCGGGTGGATCTGGCCCGACGACGGCGCACCCGGCTGCATCTGCGGCGGCGCCTGCTCACCCGCGACCGAGCCGATCGTGCCGAACGAGACCTGCGGCACCGCACGGACCTGCTCGTCCTTGACCTCGAAGTAGCCGGCCTTCTCGAACTTGAAGCCGCCCGCGATCAGGTTCGACGGGAACGCCTCGATCCGGGTGTTGTAGTCGCCGACGTTCGCGTTGTAGAACCGGCGGCCGGCCGCGATCCGGTCCTCGGTGTCGGTCAGCTCGCGCTGCAGACCGAGGAAGTTCTGGTTCGACTGCAGCTGCGGGTACTGCTCGACCGAGATCATCATCTGACGCAGCGCGCCGGACAGCTGACCCTCCGCGGCGGCCCGCTGCTCCGGGTTGGAGCCCTGCACGTTCACCGCCTGGGTGCGCAGCCGGGCGACCTCCTCGAACACGTGCCGCTCGTGCGCGGCGTAGGCGCGCACGGTCTCGACCAGGTTCGGGATCAGGTCGTACCGGCGGTGCAGCTCGACGTCGATCTGCCGCCACGACTCCTGGATCAGGTTCCGCTGCTTGACGAACCGGTTGTACGACGTGATCAGCATGATCGCCAGAATGACGATCACCGCGACCACGATGATGACCCAAACCATGACGAGCTCCCGAGAGTTGGCAGTGCTGGGAGCGACTCTACGGGTACCCGGGTCCGCCCGGAGGGGGCTGCTGACCGCGGGGGTCGACGCCTGCGTAGTCGCGCCAGACGTACGGCGGGACGTTCAGCGCGACCTGTTCGAGCAGCCCGAGGCGGTTCAGTACCTCGTTCGGGTTGTGCGCGCCGCTGTCCCAGCCGACCAGCGAATTTCCCTCGAAGCGCCAGCCGATCTCGCCGCGGGCGAGCAGCATCTCCATCATCCGCGGCGTCACCACCGCGTGCCCGAACCGCTCGTCGTCGGCCTTGACCCGGAACGCGCGGTTGAACTGCTCGCTCTCGAACTGGATGTCCCGGAAACCGAGCGCGTTGGCCACCGCGCCGCCGAAGATTCCCTCGTGCGTCACCTCGAGATGCGGCAGCGCGCCCGGCAGTTGCAGCACGACGACACCGAAGTTGTGGGTGGTGGTCCGTCGCTGACCTTTTCCGTTCGTGGTGTGGGTCTGGTAGCTGTAGTCGAAGGCAACCATCTGGTGGCCGTTGTACGGCCCCGACAGCACGTTCTTCGCGCGCCGGTTGTCGCCGGTGCGGAACGGCGTACCGGCCCATTGACCGGCGAGCGAGTTGTTGGCCTGCACGTACGACCAGCCGTACTGGGCGGCGAGAGCGGCGAACATCTCTCGGCGCTTCTTCGCCCGGTAGTAGCTGAAGTAGGCGAGGCCGACGCCGACGACGATCGCCAGCACAAGGAACAGAACGCTGCTGTCCTGCATCAGAGCCCCAGGTCCTCGAGACCGAACACGGTCCGGTACTCCAGGCCTTCCGCCTCCACCCGCTCCTGCGCCCCGGTCGCCCGGTCCACGATCACCGCGACCGCAACCACCTCGGCCCCCGCCTCGCGCAACGCCTCGACCGCCGTGAGCACCGATCCCCCGGTCGTCGAGGTGTCCTCGACCGCGAGCACCCGGCGGCCCTTTACGTCCGGTCCCTCGATCCGCCGCTGCAGACCGTGCGTCTTCTCGGCCTTCCGTACGACGAACGCGTCGAGCGTCCGCCCCTCCTGGGCCGCCGCGTGCAGCATCGACATCGCGACCGGGTCCGCGCCGAGCGTCAGTCCGCCGACAGCGTCGTACTCCAGGTCCTTGGTGAGCTCCAGCATCGCCGGGCCGATCAGCGGCGCCGCGGCCGCATCGAGCGTGATCCTGCGCAGGTCGACGTAATAGTCGGCTTCCTTCCCCGACGCCAGCGTCACCCGGCCATGCACGATCGCCTTGCTCTTGACCTGCTCCAGCAGTCCGTCCCGGTCGTAGCTCATGAGCCTTGAGCTTAGATCACGGGCGGGGCCTTACTTCTTGCTGACCTTGACCAATTGCCCGAAGGCGACGGAGCGGTCCGGGGAGTGGAAGAGGTCTTGGCAGGTGGTCAGGGTGATGATCGAGTGGGTGGGCGTCTGGCTCTTGCCGGGGACCGGGTCCAGGACCCAGGTGTCGGTCGGCTTGACGGTCAGGTCGCGGGGCGAGCCGTCCAGCTCGTACGTGTAGACGGCCTCCGCGGTCTCGACGACGACCTGGTCGCCTTTCTGCAGTTCGAGCAGCTTGCGGAACGGGGAGCCGTGGGTGACGCGGTGCCCGGCGATCGCGAAGTTCCCCGGCTGTCCGGGCAGCTGGGTCTGCGGGTAGTGCCCGATCCCGCGGGCCAGGTCGTCGGCGTCGACGCCCTCCACCACCGGCTTCTCCCAGTCCGCGCCGAATTTCGGGATGCGGATCAGCACGAACGGCTTGCCCGTCGACGGCTTCACCGCCGCGGGCGTCTTCCACTCGTCCCGGAGCGCGCTCTCGGCCTTGTCCATCTGCTGGTTCGAGACCACGCCGGTTCCGAAGTACTGCCATCCGACCCACCCGAGCATCCCGACCCCGACCACGAGGAACACGATCCCCGCTCCCCTGACTACTCCCCGCATGCACCCAGGGTATGTCGCGGTATGCAGTTGACCTGCAAAGGCTGTGTACGACGTGTCGATGGACGGCGATGGTTGCCCGGGACGACGATGTGGGCATGAAGGCGCTTGTGAAGGCCGAGGCAAAGCCCGGTCTGTGGTTGCAGGAGGTCCCCGAGCCGAAGATCGAGGCCGACGAGGTCCTGATCAAGGTGCTCCGCACCGGGTTGTGCGGCACCGATCTGCACATCCAGAGCTGGGACCACTGGGCGCAGAAGAACGTCCCGGTGCCGATGGTGACCGGGCACGAGTTCTGCGGTGAGGTGGTCGAGGTCGGCGTCGGCGTCCGTGACGTCGCGGTCGGCGACCTGGTCAGCGGCGAGGGACACCTGGTGTGCGGCCGCTGCCGCAACTGCCGGGCCGGCCGCCGCCATCTGTGCATCAAGACGCGCGGCCTCGGCGTCCACGTGCCGGGTGCGTTCGCGGAGTACGTCGCTCTGCCGGCCATGAACGCGTGGGTCCACAAGGACCAGGTGGACCTCGACGTCGCCGCGATCTTCGACCCGTTCGGCAACGCCGTACACACGGCCTTGTCCTTCCCGCTGGTCGGCGAGGACGTGCTGATCACCGGCGCCGGCCCGATCGGGGTGATGGCCGCGGCGGTCGCGCTGCACGCCGGAGCGCGGAACGTGGTGATCACCGACCTCTCGGAGTACCGCCTCGACCTGGCCCGGAAGATCGGCGTGACCCGCGCGGTGAACGTCGCCGACGAGACGATCGCGCAGGCGCAGCAGAGTCTCGGGATGCGCGAGGGGTTCGACGTCGGGATGGAGATGTCCGGGCAGCCGGCCGCGCTGCGGGACATGCTCGCGAACATGACGCACGGCGGGAAGATCGCGATGCTCGGGCTGCCGTCGGACGAGATCGCGATCGACTGGGGCACCGTGGTGCTCAACATGCTGACCATCAAGGGCATCTACGGCCGGGAGATGTTCGAGACCTGGTACTCGATGTCGGTGATGCTGGAGCGCGGCCTGGACCTGACGCCGGTGATCACCCACCGGTTCGGGTACGCCGACTTCGAGCGTGCCTTCGACGTGGCGCGCCAGGGGCAGTGCGGCAAGGTGATCATGGACTGGACGGCTGAGACGCTGGAGGAGAAGCACTGATGTTCGGGCGGATGCGGGACGACCTCACGACCACGATCGGCGAGATCCGGGATGCCGGGCTCTACAAGTCCGAGCGGGTGATCACCTCACCCCAGCAGTCCTTGATCTCGGTGGCCTCAGGCATCGAGGTGCTGAACTTCTGCGCGAACAACTACCTCGGCCTGGCCGACCACCCCGAGGTGATCGCCGCGGCCCGGGACGCCTTGGACCGTTGGGGTTTCGGCATGGCGTCGGTGCGCTTCATCTGCGGCACGCAGGCGATCCACAAGGACCTTGAAGGTGCCCTGAGCAACTTCCTGGGGACCGAGGACACGATCCTCTACAGCTCCTGCTTCGACGCGAACGGCGGCCTCTTCGAGACGCTGCTCGGCGCGGAGGACGCAATCATCTCCGACGAGCTGAACCACGCCAGCATCATCGACGGCGTCCGGCTCTCGAAGGCGAAGCGATACCGCTACAAGAACCGCGACATGGCCGACCTCGAGGCCCAACTGAAGGACGCCGCCGACGCGCGGTACCGGCTGATCGCCACCGACGGCGTGTTCTCGATGGACGGGTACGTCGCCCCGCTCGACGAGATCTGCGACCTGGCGGAGCGGTACGACGCCCTGGTGATGGTCGACGACTCGCACGCGGTCGGTTTCGTCGGACCGGACGGCGCCGGCACCCCGTCCCTGTTCGGCGTGAAGGACCGCGTCGACATCGTCACCGGCACGCTCGGCAAGGCGCTCGGCGGCGCGTCCGGCGGTTACGTGTCCGCCCGCCGCGAGATCGTCGAATTGCTCCGCCAGCGTTCCCGCCCGTACCTGTTCTCGAACTCGCTGGCGCCGTCCGTGACCGCCGCCTCGCTGAAGGCGCTGGAGCTGATCGGCACCTCGAGCGACCTGCGCGACAAGCTCGCCGCCAACACCGCACTCTTCCGCGCCAAGATGACCGAGGCCGGCTTCGACGTACTGCCCGGCGACCACCCGATCTCCCCGGTGATGATCGGCGACGCCGCCGAGGCCGGCCGCCTGGCCGACAAACTCCTCGACCTCGGCATCTACGTCATCGGCTTCTCGTACCCCGTCGTACCCCATGGCAAGGCCCGCATCCGGGTCCAGCTCTCCGCGGCCCACTCCACCGAGGATGTGGAGCGCGCCATCGCTGCCTTCGCCGAGGCTCGCGCCGCCCTGGCGGGGTAGTTCGTCCGGTCGGGCCGGACGCCGCTAGGGTTGTCCGGTTCGCACTGGGTGAGGAGCTTTATGCGCCAGATGCTGGCCGTTGTCGGAGTACTGGGTTTGGCGTGTGTTGCCGGGTGCGGGGCGGACGGTGGACCGGTCGCTACGGCGCCGTCGCCTGCCTCCTCGAGTGCGCCGCCGGTGACTCCTCCGTCGGAACCGGCTGAGGCGTATGCGCCGTCGCCGGCGCGGAGCATTCCGGTCGCCCGGACGAACCCGTCGATGCTGAGTCTTTCTGCTGCGGGGACGAAGTACCTGCAGATCACCCGGCCGTACAACGTCGCGCTCGAGCGGTTCGAGAAGGCGGCCAACGAGAACATGTCGCTGACGACCCTGCAGGCCAGGGCCAAGGCGGTGGCCGCGGCGAACCTGGCCGAGTCCGGCGCGTTGAGGTCGGTCGTCTGGCCCGCCAAGGTCTCGACGCAGATGCGCGCGCTGGCGAAGACAGACGCCGCCGCCCGACCGCACTGGCTCCTGGCCGCAACGGCCGGCACCAAGTCCGAGCTGGCCGACCACGTCCAACGCGCCACAGCCGCCGGCGCCAAGTCCCCGTCACCCCAGATCCGCCAACTCCTCAGCCTCCCCAAGTACAACGAGAACGACTACAGCTGACGGTACCATCGACGGTACCGCCGTGGTACCGTCGATGCATGGCCATGAACCTGCGACTCCCGTCCGAAGTGGCAACAGCCCTTCAGGCCGAGGCAGCGCGCACCGGGCGATCCCAGCAGGAGATCGTGCGGGACGCCCTCGGCCGGCATCTGCACCTGATCGACCATGAGGCGATGGAGGCTCTGATCACCGATCGCGACCGTGCGCGGGTGGCGGGCGTCGTGCAGCCCGCGCGGGTCGGCTATCGGAAGGTGAAGCCGCGGCTTCGACTGCCGAAGGGAACCACCAGCCTTGACCTGCTCGGTCGGGACGACCGCTTCTGATGCGGGTCTACTTCGATAGCAGCGCGCTGATCAAGCGAGTCGTCGCCGAGGACGAATCGGACGACCTGGTGGATTTCCTCGACGCCCACTACGAGCAGGGCGATGTGCTCGCCTCGTCCTCGCTCGCATGGGTCGAGGTCTCGCGCGTCGTCCTCGCGCGAGTGCGGACGCCTGCCGACGCAGGTGAGCTGATCGACGGCGCGATGTCCGGGATCGACGAGCGCCAGCTGACGGCCGAGGTCGTCAGCGTCGCCCGGCGGATCGAGCCACTCATCCTGCGCAGCCTCGACGCACTGCATCTCGCAACGGCGGTGCTGATCGACGCCGACCTCGTTGTCACGTACGACGAACGCCTCGCAGACGCGTGCCGCCGCAACGCACTCGCGGTCGCGTCGCCGGGTCGCCGCTGACATTTGTCGGTGCGGCCGGGCAGGATGCGTGCATGGTGGTGATGAGTGGGCGGGCGGTCAATCGGGCGACGTTGGCGCGGCAGGTTCTGCTGGGTCGGGAACCGGTGCCGGCTGTTGATGTGGTCGGGCGGTTGGTGGGGATGCAGGGGCAGGAGGCCAAGCATCCGTACGTCGGGTTGTGGTCGCGGATCGACGGGTTCGCGGAGTCCGAGCTGGATCAGGCGGTCCGGGAGCACGACGTCGTACGGGGAACGCTGTTCCGGGGGACGTTGCATCTGGTGACTGCGGCGGACTACCTGCGGTTCCGGATGACTGTGGCGCCGGTGCTCGAGGCGGGGTTGAAGGTGTTGGGGGAACGCGGCGCGGGGCTGGAGCCGGACAAGGTGGTGGCCGCGGCGAAGAAGTTGCTGGCGAAGGAGCCGTTGACGTTCACCGAGGTGCGCGACGCGCTGCAGCAGCAGTTCCCTGACGTGAACGAGCGGGCGCTCGGATTCTGTACCAGGATGCTGGTGCCGTTGGTGGTCTACCCAACGGACGTCCGCTGGTCCTGGACGGCGAACTCCCGATTCACGCCGGCCGAGGAGTGGATCGGGAAGAAGCTCCATCAGCGTTCGGAGACCAAGGAGTTGGTCACCCGCTACCTGCAGGCGTTCGGTCCCGCCACGCCGGCGGACTTCCAGACCTGGTCCGGTTTGCAGAAGGCGAAGCCGTTGTTCGACGAACTGGAGCTCGAGACGTTCACGGACGAGGCCGGCAAGACGCTGTACGACGTACCGGATGCGCCTCGCCCCGATGCAGACACACCGGCGCCGGTGCGCTTCCTGCCGGAGTTCGACAACGTGCTGCTGTCGCATGCGAAACGGGAGCGGATCATCGCCGACGAGCACAAGCCGGCCGTGTTCACGAAGAACCTCCGGGTCAAGGCGACGTACACCGTCGACGGCCTGGTCGCCGGGCTGTGGACGACCGAGAAGAAGCGCGGTGTGGCCACTCTCACGCTCACTCCGTTCGGCAAGACGTTGAAGAAGACGCAGGCGGAGCTGGAGCGGGAGGGCGACGGGCTGCTCCGGTTCCTGGAGCCCGATGCCAAGTCCTACGAATTGGTTACTACCGGTTAATGAGGTTGTTGTCACACGTCGGATGACTGGGCCAGCAACCCTTTGCCGGGTGGAATGGGTAGATGAACACAGTCCCCTCCATCACTCTGGACAACGGCGTCGAGATCCCGCAGCTGGGCCTGGGGGTCTGGCAGGTCGAGGACTCGATCGTCACCGATGTCGTGGCGTCGGCGTTCGAGACCGGCTACCGGCACATCGACACCGCAGCGATCTACGGCAACGAGACCGGCGTCGGCCGGGCGATCGCGGCGTCGGGCCTCCCGCGTGACGATCTGTTCATCACCACCAAGCTGTGGAACTCCGAGCAGGGGTACGACAGCACGCTGAAGGCCTTCGACGCGAGCCTGGAAAAGCTCGGCCTCGAGTACGTCGACCTGTACCTGATCCACTGGCAGTCGCTGCAGCGGGACCTGTACATCGACACCTGGAAGGCGTTCGAGCAGCTGTACGCCGACAAGCGGGTGCGCGCGATCGGCGTCTCGAACTTCCACGAGCCCGCGCTGCGACGGATCTTCGAGGAGACCACGATCCGGCCCGCGGTGAACCAGATCGAGCTGCACCCGGCGCTGCCGCAGGACGAGCTGCGCGCGTTCAACGCCGAGAACGACATCGTCACCCAGGCATGGAGCCCGCTGGCGTCCGGCGAACTGCTGGCGAACCCGGCGCTCGCGACGATCGGTGCGAAGTACGGCAAGTCGGCGGCCCAGGTGATGATCCGCTGGCACCTGCAGCTCGGCAACGTGGTGATCCCCAAGACCGTCACGCCGAGCCGGATCAAGGAGAACTTCGAGGTCTTCGACTTCCGCCTCGACAACGACGACATGGCCGCGATCGCGGACCTGGAGACCGGCGTCCGCACCGGCGGCGACCCCGACGTCTTCGGCTGAACCGGTCTACACGAGGTCGAGGAAGCGCGCCAGGACGGGCGAGCGGTTGTCCGGGGACCAGGCTACGGAGAGTTGCCACGGTGGTAGGTCGTCGGACAACTCGCGGTAGACGACCGTGTCGGGGTTGGACGGCGGCGTCGGGCTGATCACCAGTGAGATCCCGAGGCCGGCCGCGACCAGCGACACGATCGTCTGTACGTCGGCTGCCTCCTGCTCGATCCGCGGTGTGAACCCGGCCTCCCGGCAGTACCCGACGATCGTGTCGTGCACCGCCGGCCCGCTCGGCCGCGAGTAGAACACGAACGGCTCCTCGGCCAGCTCGGCCAGCCGCAGCCGTTTCCGCCGAGCCAGCCGATGCCCGGCCGGCAGTACAGCCACCAACGAGTCCTCAGCAACCACGCGCGACGTCAGCTTGGGCGCGAGCTGTACGACGACACTCGCACCGGCCGGTGTGCTGGGCCGGAGCAGCCCGACGTCGATCCGCCCGTCCCGCAGGGCCTCGGTCTGCCGCAACGTCGTCCACGACTCCAGGTCCAGCACTACCTCGGGATATGTCTGCCGGAAGGTGCCCAGCAGCCGCGGCAGCGCGTCGAACGTTGCCGACTGCACGAATCGCAGCCGCAATGTCCCGAGCTCACCACGCTGCGTCCGTTGCGCGGTGCGAACCGCCTCGTCCGACCGCCGCAGCAGGTCCTGTGCGTCGGCGAGGAACGCCGCGCCCGCGGCCGTCAGCACGAACCGGCGCTTCACGCGGGCGAACAGCTCGACACCCAGATCGCGCTCGAGCGATGCGATCTGGCGGCTCAGTGACGGCTGGGTCAGGTGCAGCCGCGTGGCCGCACGCCCGACGTTCATCTCCTCCGCCACCACCACGAACGACCTGAGCTGACGCAGTTCCATACCGACATCATGCACCAGGCACATCAACTCCGCCCAGAACTTTCATTGGACGTATCAAGGCACGGATTCCTACAGTCGAAGGGTCGAAAGGAACCACCGTGCAATACATCCCGTTCTCGATGATCAAATCGATCCACGAGCAGAACTACTCTGCAATGCCGGACGCCCCGCTGCGTCCCTATGTCCCGAGACGCCACCCGATCCGTGACGCCGTACGCCGGTGGCGCGAGAGCCGTACGCCGAACCGTCCGGCCGTCGAACTGAAACTGATCCCGGGCGAGCTCGACGCCGACCTGTGCCAAGCTGAGCTTCGTGATCGAGGTACGACGCCTGCGGGTGTTGCGCGCGCTTGCTGACCACGGGACTGTGACCGCGGCCGCCGAGGTGCTCCATCTGACGCCCTCGGCGGTCTCGCAGCAATTGGCAGCCCTGGAGTCCGAGGTCGGCCAGGAACTGCTCGAACGCCGCGGCCGCCGGGTCGCGATCACCTCGGCCGGCCGACTGCTCCTCGCCCATGCCGACACCATCCTCGCCGAGGTCGAACGCGCCGAGGACGCGATGCGGCTGCACGCGAACGGCGCGAACGGCGAGGTCCGCGTCGTCGCCTTCGCGACCGCGATCACCCTGCTGGTCGCACCGGCGCTGACCAGGCTCCGCGAGACCAGCCCCGGCCTCACCCTCGTCGTCCGCGACGCCGAGGGCCACCAGGGCATGACTCATCTGCTCGACGGCGACGCCGACCTCGCGATCGCCGTCGAGCACCGCGGCTCCCCGCGACCCGACGACCAGCGCTTGGTCCGGATCCCGTTGTACGCCGAGCCGTTCGTCGCCGTCCTGCCGCCGACGCACCCGGGCGCGGACCACGACACGATCGAGCTGGGCATGCTCGCGAACGACGACTGGGTGATGACCGGGCCCGGCAACCCGATCCGCGACGTCGTACTGCTCGCCTGTGAGCAGGCCGGTTTCCAGCCGCGGATCGTCCACCAGTCCGACGACTTCCGCGCCGTTGCAGCCCTCGTCGCAGGCGGTGGCGGCGTCTCGCTCGTCCCACGCCTCGCCGTACCCGAGCCGACCCTCGCCCTCATCCGCCCACTGGCGGACCCCGCGCCGACCCGCCGCGTGTACGCCGCCGTCCGCAACAGCCGCGCCGATCACCCCTTGATCACCGCCACCCTCGCCATCCTCACCGAGGTCGCGGAGAAGCTGTGACGCGGGTCAGCTTCGTCGAGCGATCGACGAAGCGGGACGGCGACCGTCCAGGCCCACGGTCGACACGCGTGAAATGAGCGCTCGGGGCGTGAAGCGGGCGGCGATCATCAGGAGCTTGTAGCGGCGGCTCGGGATCGAGATCGCCTTGCCCCGCAGCAGATCCTTCCAGGCCGCGGCGACCAGCTCGTCCGCGTCCAGCCACATGAACGACGGGATGATCGTCTTGTCCATCCCCATCCGCTCGTGGAACTCGGTGTGTACGAACCCCGGGCACAACGCCATCACCGCGACCCCCTGCGCGTGCAGTCCGGTCGACAGCCCGGCGGAGAAGCTCGTCACCCAGGCCTTGTGCGCGCTGTAGATGTTGCGCTGCAGGAACCCGGCCACCGAGGACACGTTGATCACCGCACCGGAGCCGCGCTCGATCATCGGAAGTACGGCGGCATGCGTGAGCCGCAGTACGACGCGAACCAGCAGATCGAGCTGCTTCTCCTCGACCTCGACCGGGTTCTCCCAGAACGGCTTCTTCTGCCCGAAGCCGGCGTTGTTCACCACCAGCTCGATCGGCCCGGTCCGGAACCGCTCCTCGACGCGCGCCAGATCGGCGGTGTCGGTCAGGTCAGCGGCCAGCACCTCGCACTCGACACCGTGCAGCCGCGTGATGTCGGCGGCAACCTCTTTGAGGCGCGCCTCGTCCCGCGACACCAGCACCAGGTCGTAGCCCTCGAGCGCAAGCTTGTCCGCGAACGCCCGGCCGATCCCGGTCGCCGGCCCGGTGACGAGCGCAGTCGGCATCGTGCAGTCCTCCCGTCGGTGACGCACCCAGTGTGTCACCTACCCTGATCAGGTGCTCGCGGACATCGACACCTGGGTTCTGGACCTCGACAACACCTTGTACCCCGCCGACGTCGGACTGGCCGACCAGATGAACCTCCGGATCCGGGCGTACCTCGCCAACCTGTTCGGCACCGACGAGGCCGAGGCCCTTCGGTTGCAGGCACAGCTCGTCGCCGAGCACGGGACGACACTGCGCGGCCTGATGAACACCCGGTCGATCGACCCGCACGACTACCTCGCGTGGGAGCACACGATCGACTACGAGGTACTTCGTCCCGATCCGGTGCTGGCGGAGATCCTCGCCGGGTTGCCGGGGCGGCGGTACCTGTACACGAACGGCTCGGCGTACCACGCGGAGCAGGTGCTCGGGCGTCTCGGACTGACCGAGTGCATCGACGGCGTCTTCGACATCCTCGCCGCGGACCTGGTCCCGAAGCCGTACGACGAGAGCCTGGACGCGTTCCTGGCGTCGTTCGGGATCGACGCGGCGCGGGCTGCGATGTTCGACGATCTCGAGGTGAACCTGACCGGGCCGCACGCGCGTGGGATGACGACGGTCTGGGTGACCGCCGGCACGCCGTACGAGCAGCTCGCGACCCGGCGCTGGCGGGCGGCCGACCTGCCCGGGTTCTTCCGAGCAAACATCTGATGAATCGCCGTTAAAGTCATGGGGGGCAGGCTGAGCATGGACAGATGTGACCAGAAGTGGTCTGAGGACTTACGCTTCGGGAGGAGGTGAGGGGATGGCTGCTACGGACAAGGCCCTGGCCGGGTTGCGGCAGATGATCGCGTCCGGGGAGCTCGGGCCGGGGGCGAAGTTCCCGCCGGAGCCCGAGTTGTGCGACGACCTGGGCGTGTCCCGGAGCTCGCTGCGGGAGGCCGTGCGGTCGCTCGGCGCGCTCGGGGTGATCGAGTCCCGGCACGGCTCGGGCACGTATGTCTCCGCGCTGGACCCGGCCGCGATCATCGGCAGGTTCTCGCTGTCGGTCGAGCTGATTCCGCTCGAAGGGGTGCTCGAACTGCTGGAGGTACGCCGGGTGCTCGAGGCGCACGCGACCGCCGCCGCGGCCGCCCGCCAGGACCCGGAGCTCGCAGCGCGACTGAGCGCGGTCCTCGACCAACTCGAGTCGACCACCGACGCGACCGAGATCCAGCACCTGGACGCCGAGTTCCACGGCCTGATCTGCGCGGCCGGCGGCAACCCGACCGTCACCGCGCTCACCGGCGTGATCCGCGGCCGCGGCGGCCACTACCGGATCTTCGAGCCCGGCGCCGACTTCGACGCGATCAAGCGGACCAGCGACCGCGGCCACCGCGCGATCCTGGCCGCGATCACCACCCGCGACCCCGCGGCCGCGGCCACCGCCGCGTCCGCCCACATCGCCCAGACCGAACTCTGGCTGCGCGCCCTCCGCCCCGTCCCGCAACCGGCGCTGCCATGAGGTGGACCCTGCGGCCCGCGACGGCGAACGACCTCGAGGACCTCGTCGAGCTCCGGGCCGTCGCCATGCGCCCGGACCTCGAACGCCTCGGGCGGTACGACGACCATCGCGTCCGGCAGCGCCTGCGGGACGCCTACGCACCCGAGCACACCCGGATCATCGAGGTCGACGGCGAGTTCGCCGGATCCATCAGCATGCGGCCGGCCGAGGACCGCCAGTGGCTCGAGCATTTCTACCTCGCCCCGCAGCACCAGGGTCGTGGGGTTGGTTCCGCCGTACTGCGCTCCGTCCTGGACGAAGCCCGCGACACGACCGTCGCGTTGAATGTCCTGCAGGGCAGTCCGGCCCGGAAGCTGTACGAGCGCCACGGCTTCGTCACCGAGGCCGAGGATCCGGTCGACGTCTTCATGGTTCGTAAATTTCTCTGACCTGTCGAGATCTTGCGCACTGCTCGTCGGGTGCATAACCTCCAGACACTTCGTCCGGGAGGGGATCCGCCGATGTCCCGTTCGCACTTGATCGCGGTCGCCGTGACGACCGCGCTCCTCGGTGCCGTACTCACATCCCAACCAGCCGCCGCGGACCCCGCGCCGCGCATCACGCGTGCGGGGCTCGATCCCGCACTGGTGACCGGCCGCGGCGCCGCCGTACCGTTCGTCGAGCAGGAGGCGGAGAACGCCGTCTTCACCGGCGAGCAGCTCGGCCCCGGGCGGGAGGCGTACACGCTCCCGGCCGAGGCTTCCGGGCGGACCGCCGTACGGCTGCAGCCCAAGCAGTACGTCGAATTCACGCTGACGCAGCCCGCGAACGCGTTCACGTTGCGGTACAGCATCCCGGACGCTCCGGCCGGCGGCGGGATCACCGCGCCGCTCGACGTGACCGTCAACGGGAAGCACCGGCGGACGATGACGCTGACGTCGCAGTACGCCTGGCTCTACGGCATGTATCCGTTCTCCAACGACCCGAACGTCGACCCGACCCCGGGCTGGTGGAAGCCGGAACCGGACCCGGTCGCCAAGCCGTTCCGGCCGAACCACTTCTACGACGAGCAGCGGGTGATGCTCGACCGGACGTACCAGGCCGGCTCGCGCGTTCGGTTCGCGGTGCCTCGTGCGACGGCCGCGGCGTGGACCGTGCTCGACGTCGCGGACTTCGAACTGGTTGCGGCGCCGCTCAAGCAACCTAGTCGCTCATTGGACGTGCGGTTGTTCGGCGCGGACCCGACCGGGCGGCGGGACGCCGCGCCCGCGATCGAGCGCACGATCGCGGCCGCGCAGCGGATCGGCTGGTCGGTGTTCATCCCCGCGGGCACGTTCCAGGTGAACCGGCACATCGTCGTCGACCGGGTGACGATCCGTGGTGCCGGCAACTGGTGGACGATCATCAAGGGCAAGGTGCTCCCGCTGGCCGAACACGCGCCGGACAAGTCGGTGCACAGCGCACCTGGCTTCTACGGCAAGTACGCCGCCGACGGCGGGAGTACCGGCGTACATCTGTCGGACTTCGCGATCGAGAGTGATGTCCGCGAACGCATCGACACCGACCAGGTGAACGGCATCGGCGGCGCGATCGGCGGCGGCTCCACGATCGCGAACCTGTATCTGCATCACACCAAGGTCGGCATCTGGCTCGACGGACCGATGGACGGCCTGCTGATCCGCAACAACGTCATCACCGATGCCGTTGCTGACGGCATCAATCTGCACCTCGGCGTCTCGAACGTCCGGGCCACCAACAACTTCGTCCGCAACAGCGGCGACGACGGGCTGGCGATGTGGTCGGAGGCGAACCCGGCCGGCTTGGTCAATCACGACAACGTCTACGACCACAACACCGTCCAGACACCCGTACTCGCGAACAACATCGCGATCTACGGCGGCCGCGACAACGCGGTCACCGACAACCTGGTCGCCGACCCGATCCGCGAGGGCAGCACGTTGCACGCCGGCTCGCGGTTCAACGCCACACCGTTCGAGGGCAGGCTGACGTTCGCGCGGAACACCACGGTCCGCGGCGGTCCGCGCGATCTCAACTGGAACATCGGCCTCGGCGCGATCTGGCTGTACGCGTTGCAGTCCACGATGTCCGCAACGTTCGAGATCACCGACAGCTCGTTCCTGGACTCGACGTACAACGCGATGATGTTCGTCGTCGACTGGCCGGTGAAGGACGACTACGCGATCACGGGAGTCGCCGTACGCAACATCAAGGTCGACGGCACCGGGACCAACGTCGTGAACGCCCGGGTCGGCGGCTGGGCGACCTTCGAGAACGTCGACGCCCGCAACGTCGGAGCCCCGTTCGTCAACAACTGCGGCACGTTCCACTTCGACGGCCCGCCGGAGTTCGACGTACGACTCCTCGGCGGCAACGACGGCGGCTGGACCAGCGCGACGTGGTGCGAGGACCGCCCCGCCGTCGTCCCGCCACCGCCGCCGTCACCCTGGGGTTGACGGTTCCCCAGGCCATCACAATCAGCCGATGCCGGCGCGCTCAGGCGTAGTCGCTTCCTGATCCGGCGATTGTGATGGCGTGGGGATCCGGAACGCGAGCACGAGAACCACAGCGCCGACCAACACGATGCCTGCACCAACCAGAGCCGCGATATGCATGGCGTGGATGAAGGCGTCGTTCGCGGCCGTCACCAACTCCGGTCGACCGAGCCTCGCCGCCGCGTGCCGGGTCGCCTCGGCCGACGTACCGGCGGCGTCCGGGAGTCCGGCCAGCGTCGGCGCGATCCGGTGCTGGTACGTCGACGAGACGATCGTGCCGAGAATGGCGACCCCGAGCACGCTGCCGACCTGGCGAAGGACGTTGTTGACCGCTGATCCGGCGCCCATGCGATCCAGCGGGAGGGTCGCCAGTACGGCGGTTGTGGTGGGGGCAGTCGTCATACCGATGGACAGACCGACGAGCGCACCGATCACGCCGACCCACACCAGCGGGGTGTCGACGTCGTAGACCAGGTTCAGCCCGGAGCAGGCGGCCAGCGCGAAGACCGCCGTACCCGAGACCTTGGCGACCCCGAACCGGGCAGCCAGCCGGACACCTACTTGCGAGCCGACGATGACACCCATTGCGGCGGGCAACGACATCAGGCCGGCCGACAGCGCGCTCATCCCGCGAGCGCCCTGCAGGTAGAACGCGAGGTAGAAGCTCTGGCCGGTGAGCAGGAGGAAGACGACCGCGAGAGCGAAGTTGCCGGCTGCGAACCGGCGGTTGCGGAACAGGCGCGGGTCGAAGCTCGGCTCGCGTTCCCGCCACTCGGAGAGGATGAACCCGGCGAGCAGGACGAGTCCGGCCGCGATGCTGGCCCAGACCTGCCAGCGGTCCCAGCCGCCCTGGTGGCCGCCTTCGATCAGTCCGTACGAGAGGCCGAGCAGGCCGAGGGTGGACAGGCCGAGGCCGAGCGGGTCCAGCCGACGACGCTGCGGGCTCCGCGGATTCGGCAGGACGAGCGCGGCGCCGATCAGGCCGAACGCGACGATCGGCAGGTTGATGGTGAAGACCGAGCCCCACCAGAAGTGATCGATCAGCAGGCCGCCGAGCACCGGTCCGACGGCGACCCCGACGCCGGCCGACGAGCCCCAGATCGCGATCGCGCCGGCTCGGCGTTCCGGCGGGAACGTCCAGCCGATGATCGCCATCGACGGCGGCATGATCAGCGCACCACCGAGACCCATCGCCGCGCGGGCCAGGATGAGCGCCGCCGGGTCGGTGGCCCAGGCAGCCCAGGCCGAGGCGCCGCCGAAGATCAGCAGACCGAGCATCAGGACGGTCCGATGTCCGTACCGGTCGCCGAGGGCGCCGGCCAGGAACAGCGCGGTCGCGAAGAGCAACGAATAGATGCCGACGGCCCACTGCAGCTGGCCGGGCGTGGCGCCGAGGCCCTGCACGGGGTCGGCGAGACGTTCGAGAGCGATACCGAGGACGGTCGAGTCGATCCAGATCAGGACGGCCGAGACGACCAGGATGGCAAGAATGCGGCGTTGCCGCCGGGGGTCGATCGTAGACACGAAGTCTCCTATAATTGTCAGGACCCTGACGAGGTCTTGATCATCCTCGATTGACAGGAACCTGTCAATCTCCTTTTCGTGTCTCCGCACGCGGACCCGGCAGAATGGGGAGCATGGACCCCTACCAGGACGACGGCTGCGTGACGTTTCTCGTCCGGCACGCCTGGCTGAGCATGCGCTCGGCCCTCGCAGTGGCGCTCGACGAGCACGGGCTGTCGGTGCAGCAGTACGGGACACTGCTCTGCGTGCGGGAGGATCCGGGCCTGACCATCGCCGACGTCGGCCGGGTCGTCGGCACCACCCGGCAGTCCGCCAACGAGCTGATCACCGGGATGGAGCGGGCCGGCCTGATCGAGCGCCGGCCGAACCCGAAGGATCGCCGTACCCAGCAGGTCCACCTGACCGCCGGCGGCGCCCAGCGGCTGGCCGAGGCGACCCCGGCGATCCGCAAGCTCGAGGAAGAACTCGAGGCCGAGTTCAGCAAGACCGACCGCGCCACGGCGCGAGCCTGGCTTGCACACATGGTCACGACGATCGAGGGTTAGCGGATGCGCGCACACGCTGAGCGGTTGGATGGGCTGGGTACGACGATCTTCGCCGAGATGTCCGCACTCGCGGTGGCGACCGGATCGGTGAATCTCGGCCAGGGCTTCCCGGATCGCGACGGGCCGGACTCACTGCTCGAGGACGCGATCGCGGCGATCCGGGCCGGCGCCAACCAGTACCCGCCGGGCCGCGGCGTGCCCGCGCTGCGTCAGGCGATCGTCGACCACCAGAAGCGGTTCTACGACCTCTCCTACGACCCGGACACGGAGGTCCTGGTCACCACCGGTGCAACCGAGGCGATCGCGGCCGCGCTGCTCGCGTTCGTCGAGCCCGGTGACGAAGTGATCGCGCTGGAGCCGTACTACGACTCGTACGCGGCCGGGATCGCCTTCGCCGGCGGGCGCCGCGTACCCGTGACGCTGCGCGCCCCGTCGTACCGGCTGGACCTCGACGAACTGCGCGCCGCCGTCACGCCGCGGACGAAGGTGCTGCTGATCAACTCACCGCACAACCCGACCGGGACCGTCCTCGACGACGAGGAACTGCGCGGCATCCGCGACGTCGCCCTCGAACACGACCTGATCGTCATCACGGACGAGGTCTACGAACACCTGGTGTACGACGGCACGCACCGGCCGCTCGCGACCTACGAGGGGATGGCGGACCGGACCGTCTCGATCAGCAGCGCCGGGAAGACGTTCGCGGTCACCGGATGGAAGATCGGATGGGTCACCGGATCGCCCTCAGTGGTGACGGCGGTGACCACCGCCAAGCAGTTCCTCACCTTCACGTCCGGCGCGCCCTTCCAGCCGGCCGTCGCGAATGCCCTTGCCCTGGGCAACGACTACTACGACGCCCTGCGCGCCGACCTCCAGTCCCGCCGCGACCTCCTGGCCAGCGGCCTGACCGACCTCGGCTTCGACGTCCACCTCCCCGCCGCCACCTACTTCATCACCACCGACATCCGCCCCCTGGGCCACACCGACGGCATCGACTTCTGCCGAATGCTCCCCCAACGAGCCGGCGTAGTAGCCATCCCCCACCAAGTCTTCTACGACAACCCCGAACCAGGCCGCCCCTTGGTCCGCTGGGCCTTCTGCAAACAACCCGAAGTCCTCCAAGAAGCCCTAACCCGCCTCCAGAAACTCTGACAGGCAGGTTTATGGGAGGAACTTGGTGAGGGTTTCGGGGTTGCGGGCTATGGCTGTGGTGTTGTCGTCGGCGGTGATGATGGGGCGTTGGATGAGGATGGGGTTGGTGGCCATTGCCTCGATCCAGTCGGGGCGGTGGGCTTCGTCGCGTGGGAGGTCGCGGAGGGGCTTGGCGGTGGGTTCGTTGTGGCGGACGACGTCCCAGGGTTCGAGGTTGAGGCGGGTGAGGACGGCGGTCAGTTCTTCGACGGTGGGTGGTTCGTCGAGGTAGCGCCGTACGGTGTAGTCGATGCCGGCCTCGTCGAACGCCTTGGTGGCGGCTCGGCATTTCGAGCAGGCGGGATTGATCCAGATCTCCACAGGGGTCTCCTGGAGTCAGCGGTGGTTGAACCAGAGTCTGGTGGGGCGTTGGAGCATGAGGATCAGCAGGGTCGCGTGGACGGCGAGGCCGAGCAGGCTGGCCGGGAGGGACATGATCCCGCCTGCGATGCCTATGGCGGCGACGGCGATCAGCACATACCGGGACCACGGGCGGCGCTTTCGGAGATACAGCGCGGGGACCAGGTAGACGACGGCGCACACCAGCGTGGCCGCGACCGCGACCGGTGTGTTGCCGCGGGAGCCGGTGAGTACTTCGGAGATCTGGTCGCCGGCCGAGGTGAGAGTGAGGCCCGCGAGGAGCAGGCACAGCGCGCCGAGCCCGATCGCGATCACCGAGGCGACCGTCACCTGCTTGGGTGTCGCCGCCTGGTAGCCGTGCGTGTCCGGCACCGCACCGAACAGTCCGCTGTACGGCCCCGGCCCACCATCAACCGGCTCGTCACCACGCTGCCCAGTCATCCAACGTCCTTCCACGACCCCCGCCCCGATCCTCCCAGATCGGCCAAACAACGCTGCCCAAGCCGGACCGGTCTGCATGACCGGGCCGGCTTGGGCGGCGAACCTCAGGAGCTGGCGCGCCTGCGGAGGAGGCTGGTGGAGCCGATGGCGACACCGAAGACCGCCAGGCCGGCGAGAAGGCGGATCCAGCTGCGGTCGCCTTCACCGGTGGCCCCGGCCAGCTTGAGCGAGTACGCCGTTGCGCCGGTCGCACCCTCGGGAGCACCGAAAGGCATCGACTCGGTCTTGGCGCGGTCGGCGGCGGCGGAAAGCAGGCTGGAGCGGCGGCCGAAGTCGAGTGCGGTGTCGGCACCGTTCTTGGTCAGCACCTTCGCACCTTCCTTCGAGAGTCGGCCGGCGCCGTCGGGGACAGCGGGCGCTTGTTCGGTGGCGGTGGTGAGACCATCCGCCAGCTTGCCCGAACCCTCGGCCGCGGAGCCGATGCCGGTCGCCAGATCCTTGGAACCCTGCGCCAGCTGGTCCGAGCCGGTCTTGGCCTGGCCGACGCCGTCGGCCAGTTTGCCCGTACCGCCGGCCAGCAACCCGAGCCCGTTGCCGAGCTGCCCGGTGCCGTTCGCCAGCACGCCGGCACCCGCCTTGAGCTTGCCAGTGCCGGTGGACAGCGCACCCGCACCCGTGTCGAGCTGGTCAGCACCGTCCGACAGCTGGTTGAGGCCGGCCAGCAGCGTTTTACCGCCTGCCTGGATCTGTCCGATGCCACCTTGCAGCCCGTTGACCCCGCCACGCAGGGTCTTCTTGGCCGGCGTGTCCTTGGAAGTGCCGATGCCGCCCTGGACGCTGCCAACCACGCCGGACACCAGCTGAGTCACGCCAGCATCCACCGCCATGAGCCCCTGCATCAGACCGGGCTCCGAGTCCGGGCAGCCCGAGACCCGGTTGTCGAGCCCGCACTGCAGCTGCGCAATACCTGGTACGGCGCGTTGGGTCAGCCGGCCCTTCAGGTAAGCGAGCGCAACCTGCAGTTTTGCGGAATCCGGCAGCGGCTTGTCCAGATCGGGCACCGGGTCACCCATCGAGCCCATCTGGGCGATCACCGAGTCGAGGATCATCTTCTTGACCGGATTGGTCTCCGGCCCGACGTTCAGCGCCCCGGCCGGACCGTTCAGCTGCGCGGCAGCGGCGCCATAGCAAGCCTCGTCGTACGTTCCGACCGGCTTGCCGTTGCTGACCGCATTGAGCGCATCCGCGGCGCAGTGCACGCCACCGCGCATCTTGTCGATTCCAGGACCGGAGGCCGCGAGCTGCTTCTTCAGGCGCTCCAGTCCGCCGAGCAACGTTCCCTCGGTTCCGACCGAGCCGATCCCCGCGCGAAGCTGCGCCACGCCGTCGTGCAGGGGTTTCGCCTTGGCGGGCAGTTGGCCGATGCCGCCGTACATCTGACCGAGGCCGTCCTCGACGCTCTTCAGCCCGCCGCTGACCTGGTTCAGTCCGTCGATCAGGGCAGGAGCCTTGCCGGTGGCTTCGTCCAGGCCGGAGGCGAGTTTGCCGGTGCCGGTCTTCAAACGACCGGCACCCGCGGCGAGGTCTTTCGCGCCCTTCTGCAGCTGGCCCGCGCCCTTGTCCAGCTTGTCCGCACCCTTGGCGGCCTCGCCGGTCTTCGTGCGCAGTTGAGAAGCACCGGACTCGAGCTCAGCCAGGCCGCCCGCCAGCCGCGACGCACCGCTGGAGAGCTTCGTGGCACCAGGCGCGGCCTGGTTGGCGAGGCCTTCGTTCAGAGTCTTCGCACCGGCGTTCAGTTGCAGCAGGCCGCCAAGCAACTTCTGCGCGCCGTCCCGCAGCCGGATCAGGTTCGAGTCGAGCGTCGTGCCGCCCTCGACCAGGTCGGCGCCCTTCTGTGCGCCGCTCTGGTACCCGGAGACCGCGGTCTTGAAGGTCGGGCTTTCCAGCGGGCTGACCGGCAACGCGGTCAGCTCGGCCTCGGGGACGATCGCGTCCTTGACCTCGGCCGCCCAGCCGAACTCCGCCTTCGCGGCACCGACCGGCGGGAACAGCGTGGCGGTGAAGCTCAGCTTCGTACCGCCCCTGCCGTCGCCGGCCTTGTTCGCCTCGGCCGAGGTGACATCAGCGAATTCGGGCGGCAGCACGGTCGTCAGCTGACCGACCATCGGAATGACGACCTCGGCCTCCTCGACGACCTGCTTGCCGTACCCGTCGGTGATCGTCACCGACTCGGTCTTGGCCGAGGTGTTCTCCACGACGTAGTGCGCCTCCAGCCGACCCTTCTTGCCGACGACGTCACTGGGCTTGGACAGCTTCTTGCCGTTCAGGGTGTAGGTGACGGCGACCTTGATCGGCAGCTTCTTCTTGTCGAAGTCGCTGACGGTGCGAATCCGCTGCTCGCCGTCCACCGACAGGTCCACAGCCATCTTGCCGCCCTGGACCGAGAAGCCGCCGAAGCTGTCCAGGTTGCGCAGGCTGTCGGTCGACACCGGGTTGGCGAGCTTCACCTTTCCGGTCCCGGCAAAGGCGAGTTGCTCGTAGATGCGAGCGCCTTCGACCTTGCCGCTGGGGTCGAGTCTGGCCTGAACAGTCTCGGTGTTGGTAACCGTGACGGGTCCGGCGGAGAGTGCGCTCGACGTGGCCAGCGCCGGGGACGTCGACAGGACGAAAGCGGAGGGGACGGCGATGGCGACAGCCAGTCCCCGGGTGATGCGTCGGGCGGTCACGCACGGTCTCCTTCGGTCGAGGCCAGCTCACGAGTGTCGTCGGCGGGAACCCAGGCATCTTCTTCGGTCGGCTCGTCGGGTGGCACCTCGGAACGCTCAGCGGCCGGCGCCGGTCGCGGCCGCTGGAGCGAGGTCGCCAGGAACCCGAGCCCGGCCGCCAGCAGTACGCCGGTGGCCGCCGACGGCGACTGGGCCAGGAAGGCCGGGCTGTCCGCGGTATAGGTCTCCTCGTAGACGGCGACCATCGCGGCCGCGCCGAGCAGCAAGGTCCACAACGGGATCCGGTCGGCCGAGCCGGCCGTGAACGCCACGCACACAGCCACCACGGCGACGGCCGCGACGGCCCGGCCGGACGCCGCGTCAGGCAGATAGAGCGCCCGTACGGCGAATCCGAGCCAGGCGACGAACAACCCGATCAAGAAGCCGGCCGCGCGCATCGCCGGTGTGCGATCCGGCACCAGCCCCACCACACCGCCCAGTGCCCCGCCGACCAGCGCCGTGTGCTGCGTATCCAGACCGAGAGCTTCCCCGACCAGACACAACAGACCCGCGACGACGGCCAGCAGCGCACCGGATAACAGGGTGCTGCGCTGCATTGAGTCCTCCACTCACTGTGGGACTCCGGGGACCCCCCGCCGGAAAATCCAAGTTTCACGTACTTGAACTACTGTTCAGTACTTTTGCTGACGGACGTTCCTACCAAGCAGTAACCGCTGGTTTCAAGAGCGGAGAGGTACCGACCGGCAACTGCCGGAAGTTCAAGTGTTTGAAGGCATTCCCGGCCAATACAAAAGCCGGGCCGGTCTAGGAAGACCGGCCCGGCTCGAGCAGTGATCGTCAGACAGAGACGTCCAGCGCGTCCTTCGACTCGTTGAGGGTTACCTTGACGGTTTCGCCGTCCCGGATGGTGCTGTCGAGGAGGCCGCGGGCGAGTTCGTCGCCGATCGCGGACTGGACCAGGCGGCGGAGCGGGCGGGCGCCGTAGACCGGGTCGTACCCGGTCATCGCGAGCCACTCCATCGCACCCTCGTCGACGTCCAGCGTGATCCGCCGATCGGTGAGCCGCCGTTGCAGCGCCTCGATCTGCAGGCCGACGATCTGGGTCAGCTCCTCGCTGCCGAGCGCGTCGAACAGCACGATCTCGTCGAGCCGGTTGATGAACTCCGGCTTGAACGACTGCCGCACCACGGCCATCACCTGGTCACGCTTGGCCTTGTCGTCCAGCGACAGGTCGGCCAGGTACGCCGAACCCAGGTTGCTGGTGAGGATCAGGATCACGTTCCGGAAGTCGACCGTACGGCCCTGGCCGTCGGTCAGCCGGCCGTCGTCCAGCACCTGCAGCAGGATGTCGAAGACCTCGGGGTGCGCCTTCTCCACCTCGTCGAGCAGGATCACCGAGTACGGACGGCGGCGGACAGCCTCGGTCAGCTGGCCGCCCTCTTCGTACCCGACGTACCCGGGCGGCGCGCCGACCAGCCGCGCGACGCTGTGCTTCTCGCCGTACTCCGACATGTCGATCCGGACCATCGCCCGCTCGTCGTCGAACAGGAAGTCCGCGAGCGCCTTCGCCAGCTCGGTCTTACCCACACCGGTCGGGCCGAGGAACAGGAACGAACCGGTCGGCCGGTCCGGGTCGGAGATGCCCGCGCGCGCCCGCCGTACGGCGTCGCTCACGGCCTTGACCGCCGCGCGCTGACCGATCAGCCGGTGCCCGAGCTCGTCCTCCATCCGGAGCAGCTTGCCGGTCTCGCCCTCGAGCAGCCGGCCGGTCGGGATGCCGGTCCACATCGCGATCACCTCGGCGATCTCGGTCGGCCCGACCTCCTCGTTCACCATCGCTTCGGGGCCTTCGGCAACCTCTGGCTGGGCGTCGGCCTCCTCGAGCTCCTTGGTGAGCTGCGGAATCTCGCCGTACAGGATCCGGGCCGCGGTCTCCAGGTCGCCGTCACGCTGGGCGCGCTCGGCCTGGCCGCGCAGCTCGTCGATGCGCTCCTTGATCTCACCGACCCGGTTCAGGCCGGTCTTCTCCCGCTCCCAGCGGACCTCGAGCGCGCGCAACTCCTCCTCGCGGTCGGCGAGGTCGGCGCGCAGCCGCTCCAGCCGTTCCTGCGACGAGGCGTCGTCCTCGCGGGACAGCGCGAGCTCCTCCATCTTGAGGCGGTCGACGGTACGACGCAGTGAGTCGATCTCGACCGGGGACGAGTCGATCTCCATCCGCAGCCGGGACGCGGCCTCGTCGACCAGGTCGATCGCCTTGTCGGGCAGCTGCCGGCCGCTGATGTAGCGGTTGGACAGCGTCGCCGCGGCGACCAGTGCGGAGTCGGAGATCGCGACCTTGTGGTGCGCCTCGTAGCGCTCCTTCAGGCCACGCAGGATGGCGATCGAGTCCTCGACCGACGGCTCGCCGACGAACACCTGCTGGAAACGACGCTCCAGCGCGGGGTCCTTCTCGATGCGCGTCCGGTACTCGTCCAGGGTGGTCGCACCGATCATCCGCAGCTCGCCGCGGGCCAGCATCGGCTTCAGCATGTTGCCGGCGTCCATCGCGCCCTCACCGGACGCACCGGCGCCGACGACGGTGTGCAGCTCGTCGATGAACGTGATGATCTGACCGTCGGACTCCTTGATCTCGGTCAGCACGGCCTTCAGCCGCTCCTCGAACTCACCGCGGTACTTCGCACCCGCGACCATCGCGCCGAGGTCGAGACTGATCAGCCGGCGGCCGCGCAACGATTCGGGCACGTCACCGGCCACGATCCGCTGGGCCAGTCCTTCGACGACGGCGGTCTTGCCGACGCCGGGCTCACCGATCAGGACCGGGTTGTTCTTGGTACGGCGGGACAGCACCTGGACCACACGCCGGATCTCGGAGTCCCGCCCGATCACCGGGTCGAGCTTCCCGTCCTTGGCGCGCTCGGTCAGGTCGACGCCGTACTTCTCCAGCGTCTTGGTGGTGCCCTCGGCCTCCGGCGAGGTGATCCGGCGATTGCCGCGCATCTGGTCGAACGCCTGCAGCAGCGCGTCCGGCGTCACGCCGAGCGCACTCTTCGCAGCTCCTTCGACGGTCGCGAGCGCGATCAGCAGGTGCTCGGTGGAGACGTACTCGTCCCCGAGCCCGAGGGCCCGCTGCTCCGCCTGGTTCAGCACGTCACCGGTCCTCGGCGACAGGCTCGGCGCCTGCACGCTGCCACCGCTCGCCTTCGGGAGCCGGCTCAGCTGCTCGGCGGTCTTCCGGCGTACGGCGTCGAGGTCGCCGCCGGCCGCTTCGAGCAGGCCGATCGTGGTGCCCTCGGGCTGCGCGAGCAGCCCGGACAGCAGGTGAATCGGTTCCACGGTCGGGTTGCCCGCCGAGGAGGTCTGGCGGATCGCGACCGACAGGGTTTCCCGCGCGAGGGTCGTCAACCGCTGAACATCCATCTAGTTTCCAGCCTTTCAAGTTCCAGCAACAACAGTCACTAGGTACAACTTATCCAAACTTGAGTCCATTCCACTCAACTCTGGAAAATCCCAGGGACAAGTCAGGGTTGGAAGGCTTCAGCGTCGACCGGCGGTCACCAGCCCGGCGTCGTACGCGAGGATGACGGCCTGGACGCGGTCCCGGAGCCCGGTCTTGGCGAGCATCCGGCTGACGTGGGTCTTCACGGTGTGCTCGGTGAGGTGCAGTTCGGCGGCGATCTCCGCGTTCGAGTTGCCCTTGGCCACCAGGCTCAGGACCTCCCGCTCCCGCGCGGTCAGTACGTCGAGTTGCGAGGCGACGTCAGGATCCACGCGAGTCTCAGCGAACCGGTCGATGAGCCGGCGCGTCACCGGCGGCGCGAGCAGCGCATCACCGGCCGCGATCACCCGGACCGCGTTGATCAGCTCGTCCCGCGACGACCGCTTCAGCAAGAACCCGCTCGCTCCGGCCCGCAACGCGTCGTACACATACTCGTCCAGGTCGAACGTGGTCAGGATCAGCACCTTCGGCCCGCCGGCCAACCGCCGCGTGGCCTCGATCCCGTCCATCACGGGCATCCGGACATCCATCAGTACGACGGCCAGCTCGAGGATCGCGGTCGACTGCCGGATCGCGTCCGCGCCGTCGACCGCCTGTGCGACCACCTCGATATCCGGCTGCCCGTCGAGGATCGTCGCGATCCCGTCCCGGACCAGGTCCTGGTCGTCGACGACCATCACCTTGATCACGAGGCGCTCTCCGGGATCAAGGCCGTGATCCGCGTCCCGCGACCGGGCGTCGCATCGATCTCGAGCGAGCCGTGATGAACGCGGACCCGCTCCCGCATCCCGGCCAGGCCGTGCCGCCCGCGGCTGCCGACGGCATCCGGATCGAAGCCGACACCGTCGTCCACGATCTCGACGGCGATCCACTGCTCGCCGACGTTCACGGTCACCTGCACCCCCGTCGCCTTCGCGTGCCGCACAGCATTGGTCAGCGCTTCCTGGACCAGACGGTACGCCGTGAGTTGCTGACCTTCCGGCGGCGCGCTCGCATCGCCGGACAGCTCGAACTCGATCGGCAACTGCTCGGACGTGACGTCCGCGACGAGTTGCCGCAACTCCGCGAGACCCGGCTGTGGAGTCAGTTGCGGATCCGGGACACCGTCCGCATCACGCAACGCCGAGAGCAGACGATCCAGCTCGCCGAGCGCCCGCCGGCCCGCATCGCCGATGCGCTGGAACCCCGCCAGTACGTCGTCCTCGCCGCGACGTACCAGGTCCGGACCGGTCTCGGCCTGGATCACCATCAGGTTGACGGCATGCGCGACGACGTCGTGCAGGTCGCGGGCGATGATCGAGCGCTCCGTCAGCACCACCTGCTCGGCCTCGCGCTCCACCGCCTGTCGTTCGAGCTCCTTCTCGCGGCGCGCCGCCGCCCGGTTGCGCCGGTACAGCCGGACCGCGATCCCCGCGCACAGCGGGACGAGCAGGATCAGCGACAGGCTGACCGGCCACTGGCGATCGACCATGTCGTCGTAGATGGTGTTCCGCAGCCGGCCGTCGAGGTCCAGGTCGAACGGCTGCCGCCCGACCGTAGGGAACAGCAGGATCATCTGGCGGTACCTGATCAGCTCGGCGATCGTCGGCAACGCCGCGAGTACGACGAGCGCGAGCGGCACCGACCAGGCCAGCGGGCGCGGCGCCGTACCGAGGGAGAACAAGGCGAGCGCGAGCGCGAGCATCAGCGACCAGACGATGTCGGTCTGCCAGTACGAGATCAGTGCCGCGAGCCCGATCACGGCGACCGGTACGGCCGGCCAACGACGGCGTACGGCGAGGGTCAACGGCGTCAACGCGAGCACGATCAGCATCCAGCCGGGGGCACTCCACCAGTTCCCTGACTGGCGATCAGCGGCCAGCTCGACCATCGCCAGCGGTACGACGGCCGCGGCCGACAGGACAAGCACCGGGCCCGCGCCGGACTGCGGTCGCGCCGCGGCCAGGAGGTCCTCGACCCATCGCCCAGGAGTACGGCGCTGCGCGACGACGCCCTGTCGACGGCGCAGGTACATCACTGCGACGGCGTACAGCAGGATGGCGACGGACAACCACCAGGGCCAGTGCACAGCTTCGAGCCGGTAGTACGCCGCGTTCGAGATGCCACCGTTGGTCTCGGTCGAGCCGTCAGGCAGCTTGATGTGGTTGTAGATCCACGGATAGACCTTCACGGACAGCAGGCCGCGCTTGAGGTCCACGAGGATCGGAGCAGCCGCGAGTACGGCGGTGAGCACGAGGCCGGTGCCTGTGCCCCAGCGAGTCGGGATGACCCACACCGCGAGCAGGCAACCGGCCACAAGAGGCCAGGCGATCCCGCCGGAGAGCAGCGACACCACATAGGTACCGGCCAGCAAACCGCCCAGTGCCAGGGCTGGGTCGATCCGGCGGACCGCGATCAGCAATGGCGTCCAGGCGACGAAGACCGCCAGCCAGTCCGGGGCCCAGAACCAGTAGTCGGCCCGCTGGATCAGCCAGTACTCGACCGCCGCCCAGGCAAGCAACGCCAGCGCGGTGTCCTGCCAGCCGATCCGTGAGTCGGTCCCCGTCACACCCACCATTCTGCTGGCAGAGCGGCTCCCAGCCGTCACTCTCAGGAGTGACACCCCGGTCAGCCGAAAGTGCGACTGCTTGCCGGTGGCAACGGGGTCAGGTGGTGAACTCCGAGGCGCGGATCCGGTACACCTGCAGATTCAGGTTGTAGTACTTGTCGGTCTCGCCGACCCACTCCATCCCGATCCGTCGTGCGGTGGCGATCGCGCGCTTGTTGGCCGGCCGCGCGACAGCGAACAGCTCGTCGACCTCGCCGTCGCTGAACGCCCAGCCCATCAACGCGCGGCTGGCCTCGGTCGCGTACCCGAAACCCCAAGCGCTCGGCCGCAACTGCCAGCCGATCTCGAGATCCTCCTCGTACGGCGGGAGCAGGCGGACCAGCAGCGCGCCGATGACCTCGCCGTCGTCCCGGCGCGCGATCGCCCAGCGACCCGCGGGTACGACGAAGTTCGGCTGGGCCTCGATCCAGGACTGCAGGATCAACCGCATGGTCGCGGCGTCCGGCACCTTGTCGATGGCCGGTGACAGCCAGGGCGCCACGTCGGCGGAGCCAAAAATCTCCAGCGCGGCGTCGGCGTCGTCTTCCTCCCAGTCCCGGATCAGCAGCCGGTCCGTCTCCAGCTTCAGCGTCACCTCGCCAGGGTATGCGCTGCCCGCCGGAAGACAACAGGCACAACGAGAACCGCAGGGCGGTCCTGTCACGGACCACCCTGCGGGGGTCGAAGGGCGCTGGGGGATAGCGCGCCTTCGACTGTGGAGGCGTCGTTGGGGGAACGACAAGCCTCCACCGAACCGGAGGTTCCGAGGGGGATTCGGAAGCCTCCGGTGGCTGGTGAGACGGGGGATCAGCGCGAGCCGAGTTCCAGCGGCTGGGTGCGGATCCACCGGGTCGTGGTCTGCTGCCGGCCCATCGCGATCACGTCGCCGGCTGGACCGGCCGAGAAGACCCGGCTGGCGGCGGGACGCCGCGAAGCGCCGACACCGCGCTGGACTTCGGCCAAGAGCTGGTTGACCCGCTGACGCAGGTCCTCCACTTCCGACTGTAGCGCGAGGACATGCCGAATCCCCGCGAGGTTGACGCCCTCTTCCTGGGACAGATGCTGCACGTAGCGCAGCCTCGCCACGTCGTACGCCGAGTACCGCCGGCCGCGGCCGGACGCCCGGCTCGGCACTACCAGGCCGAGCCGGTCGTACTGGCGCAACGTCTGCGGATGCATGCCGGCCAGCTGGGCCGCCACCGAGATCACGTAGATCGGGGTGCGGTCGTCCCAGGTCGGCACCTGGCTGAACGGGATACCCATCACGAACTCCCGAACAACCCGGTCCGCAGATCAGGCTGGTCCGACGCGGAGCTGAACTCCTGCAGCTTCTCTTTCTGCTCGTCGGTCAGGTCGTGCGGGACCTGCACTTCGAGCGTGAGCATCAGGTCGCCCTTGGTCCCGTCCCGCCGGACCGAACCTTTCCCGCGGACGCGCAGCTTGCTCCCGTTCGCCGTACCTGCAGGGATCCGGACCGTGACGGGCAGGCCGTCCAGGGTCGGAACCTTGATCTCGGCACCCAGCGCCGCCTCGGTGAAACTCACCGGGACGTTCAGCGTCAGATGCTCGCCCTGCCGACCGAAGATCCGGTGCGACTTGACGTGCACGGTGACGTAGAGGTCGCCCGCGGGGCCACCCCGTTCGCCGGCCGCGCCCTTGCCCTTCAGCCGGATCCGCTGACCGTCCTGCACCCCCGCGGGGATGCGGACCTGCATGGTCTTGCTCGACTGGCCGCGGCCGGAGCCGTGGCAGGTCTCGCACGGCTGGTCGACGACCAGACCGCGACCCTTGCACTCGGTGCACGGCTCGGTCATCGCGAACACGCCACCCTGCACCGACGTCTGCATGCCCGTGCCTTCGCACTTCAGGCAGACCTTCGGCACAGTGCCGTACTTCGCACCGGTACCGCGACACGTCGCGCACGGCTCGTCGCTGGTCATCCGGAGCCCGACCGTGACACCGTTCACGGCCTCGGCGAACTCGATCGTCGCCTCGGTCTCGATGTCCTGACCGCGCCGCGGACGGGCCGTCGTGGAGGTCGTGGTCCGGCCACCACCGCCACCGAACATGCCGCCCAGGATGTCGCCGAGCCCGCTGCCCCCGCCGCCCTGGCCGCCGCGGTTGAACAGGTCACCGACGTTGAAGTCGAAGCCCCCGCCCTGACCGCTGCCGCTCGGCATCCGGAAACCACCGCTGCCGAACAGCCGGCGCGCCTCGTCGTACTCCTTGCGCTTCTTCGGGTCGCCGACGACGTCGTACGCCTCGGAGACCTCCTTGAACTTGGCCTCCGCCTTGGTGTCCCCGGCGTTGGAGTCCGGGTGGTACTGCCGGGCCAGCTTGCGGTAGGCCTTCTTGATCTCGTCGGCCTCGGCGGTCTTGGAGACGCCGAGAACCTTGTAGAAGTCCTTCTCGATCCAGTCCTTCGTGCTCATCTGGCGCCTCCCCTCCCGTCGTACCGATTACTCCGCGGACTCGTCCGCGGCCTTGTCGTCATCAGTGCTCTCCACCGGCGCATCGGCCTTCGCGGCCTCGCCCGGCAGTTGTTCGGTCGGCTCCGACACGGCCACTCGCGCCGCCCGCAGGATCCGCTCACCGTGCCGGTAGCCCGGTTGCATGATCATCGTCGCGGTCGGACCGTCGACCTCGTCGGAGTAGTTGTGCAGCAGGGCCTCGTGGATCCGCGGGTCGAAGGTGTCACCCTTCTCGCCGAACCTCACCAGGCCGAGCTTCTCGGTGACCCGCTCCAGCGACTCGGCGACGGCCTTGAACGCGCCGTCGAGCTCACCGGCTTCGCGGGCCCGGCCGACGTCGTCCAGGATCCCGAGCAGCTCGGCGAGCACCGAGCCGATCACGAGCTCGCGTGAGGCTTCCCGCTCACGATCCACGCGGCGCTTGTAGTTCACGTACTCCGCCTGCAGTCGCTGCAGGTCCGCCGTACGCTCGGCAAGCGCCTCGGTCAGCAGAGCCTCCTGCGCGGACGGGCCGATCAGGTCGGACGGGTCCCGCGGCGGCTGACCCGCCGGGGCACCCGCCGCGGGAGCAGCGGACTGTTCCGCAGGCTCCCGCAGCGCGCCGGTTTCCGGGTCGATCCGGCGCTTGTCCCGGACGACGGGCTCGCCGTCGCCGAACTCGCTGCCAGTCGGTCGATCCGTCACTTGTCCTCCGTCTTGTCCTGCGGCCGGTCCTCGTCCACGATCTCGGCGTCGACGACATCGTCGTCGTTGCTGTTGCTGCTGCCGGTCGTGTCCTCGGAGGTGGCGCCGTCGTCGGTCGAACCGCCGGCGGCCTGGGCGTTCGCGTACATCGCGGCGCCCATCTTCTGGCTGGACTGGGCGAGCTTCTCCGAGGCGGCCTTGACCGCGTCGGCGTCGTCACCCTCGAGGGCCTTCTTCAGCTCGGCAACGCCGTCCTTGACCTCGGTCTTGACGTCGTCCGGAACCTTGTCCTCGTTCTCCTGCAGGAACTTCTCGGTCTGGTAGACCAGCGACTCCGCCTGGTTGCGGTTCTCCACCGCCTCGCGGCGCTGCCGGTCCTCCTCGGCGTACTGCTCGGCGTCGCGGACCATCTGGTCGATGTCGGTCTTCGGCAGCGCGGAGCCACCCGTGACCGTCATCCGCTGCTCCTTGCCGGTGGCCAGGTCCTTGGCGTTCACGTGCACGATGCCGTTCGCGTCGATGTCGAAGGTGACCTCGATCTGCGGCACGTTCCGCGGCGCCGGCGGCAGGCCGGTCAGCTCGAAGTTGCCGAGCGACTTGTTGTCGCGGGCCATCTCGCGCTCGCCCTGGTACACCTGGATCATCACCGACGGCTGGTTGTCCTCGGCCGTGGTGAAGATCTCCGAGCCCTTGGTCGGGATCGTGGTGTTGCGCTCGATGATCTTGGTGAACACGCCGCCCTTGGTCTCGATACCCAGGCTCAGCGGGGTCACGTCGAGCAGCAGGACGTCCTTGACCTCACCCTTCAGCACACCGGCCTGCAGGGAGGCGCCGACCGCGACGACCTCGTCCGGGTTCACACCCTTGTTCGGGTCCTGGCCGCCGGTCAGCTCCTTGACCAGCTCGGCGACCGCGGGCATCCGGGTCGAACCGCCGACCAGGATCACGTGGTCGATCTTGGCCACGTCGATACCGGCGTCCTTGATGACGGCCTTGAACGGGGAGCGAGCGCGCTCCAGCAGGTCGTTGGTCATCTTCTGGAACTCGGCCCGGGAGAGCTTCTCCTCCAGGTGCAGCGGGCCCGCGTCGGTGAGGCTCAGGTACGGCAGGTGGACCGTGGTCTCGGCCGCGGCGGACAGCTCGATCTTGGCCTTCTCGGCGGCCTCGCTGAGTCGCTGCATGGCCATCTTGTCGCCGGACAGGTCGGTGCCGTTCTTGTTCTTGAACTGGGTCACCAGCCACTGCACGATCCGGTTGTCCCAGTCGTCACCACCGAGGTGGTTGTCACCGCTGGTCGCCTTCACCTCGAAGACACCGTCGCCGATCTCCAGCAGCGAGACGTCGAACGTGCCGCCGCCGAGGTCGAAGACCAGGATGGTCTGCTCGGTGCCCTTGTCCAGGCCGTAGGCGAGCGCGGCCGCGGTCGGCTCGTTGACGATCCGGTGCACCTTCAGGCCCGCGATCTCGCCGGCCTCCTTGGTCGCCTGGCGCTGCGCGTCGGAGAAGTACGCCGGCACGGTGATGACCGCGTCGGTGACCTGCTCCCCGAGGTACGCCTCGGCGTCCCGCTTCAACTTCTGCAGCACGAAAGCGCTGATCTGCTGCGGCGTGAACTTCTTGCCGTCGATGTCGACGCTCCAGGCCTCGCCCATGTGGCGCTTGACCGAGCGGATGGTGCGGTCGACGTTCGTGGTGGCCTGGCGCTTCGCCACCTCGCCGACCAGGACCTCGCCGTTCTTGGCGAAAGCCACCACCGAGGGCGTCGTGCGCGCTCCCTCGGCGTTGGGGATGACGGTGGGCTCGCCACCTTCCAGTACGGCGATGACGGAGTTCGTCGTACCGAGATCGATTCCGACCGCGCGGGCCATTCTTTACCTCCACACTGAGTGAGTCCGGGGGGCGACCCCCGCAACCCCCGGAAACTTGAGTGATGCAGACTCAATGTTGCCCGTTCGTCCGCCTCGGTTCAAATCCGTGACTGAACAAACTTGAGTTCACTGGACTCAACATTGCACGACGGTCAGGTCATTCCCAAGGGCAACCCCTGATTTCGGGGTCGCGGCCAGGGTGCGGCCAGGGAGACCCCTCCCGATGCAAACGTTTACCGTGCGATGGTGATCACGTGAAACTCCGCCCGATGACCGCAGCCGACCTCGGCGCGGTCCTCGCGCTGAACGGCACCGCGGAAGGTCTTGTCGAATCTCTCAGCGCCGACCGGCTGGACTGGCTCCGGCTGATCGCCGCACACGCCGTCGTCGTCGACGTGGACGACGTACCCGCCGGTTTCGTCCTCACGTTCACCCCGGGGTCGGCGTACGACGGGCTGGCGTTCGAGGCGTTCACCAAGACGTACGCCGACCGCTTCCTGCTCGTCGAACGCATCGTGATCGCCACCGAACACCGCCGTACCGGCATCGCGACCCAGGTCTACCGCGCCATCGAACGCGCCGCCAAGCCCTTCGACCGCGCAGTCGCCTCCGTCCCACCCGACACCCCGGCCATCACCTTCCACAACACCCGCGGCTACGTAGAGGTAGGCAAACAACGCCTCCCCAACGGCACCACAACCACCCTCCTCTCCAAGGAACTGTCCGACTAGCTCCGCACTGCCACCACTCACCAAACCGCCGGAAGGCGCTTCTCGCACGCCGAGTTGAGCGCACGCACCCGGAAGGTCGCCTGCTTACTGAGTGGTGGCGGTACGCCTGTGGACAACGCCCGCCCCGGATCGCGAGAACTCCCCATCATGGACTCATGGCAGATGTGGCCGAGGTGATCGGTAGGCGCGGAGGGTCGGCGACGTTCGCTGACCTGCGCGCCGTCGTGTCGGCGCGCGCAATCCGTAGCGCGCTCACGACAGGTGTGATCAACCGCGTGGCGAAAGGTGTCTACGCGGTGCCGACCGCGCCACCGGCGCTCACCGCTGCACGGAGCCAAGGCGGTGTCGTCTCGCATCTCAGCGCCGCGCAGCACTGGGGTCTCGGGGTGATCAACCCGCCCGTTCGGCCGCATGTCACCCTGCCGCCGGGCCGCGTCCGTCGGCGAACCGGGCTGCCCTGCGTCCTGCACTGGGCGGATGTTCCCGCGCTGGACGATGTCACCACCCCGCTTCGGACCGTCCTGGACTGCCTTCGCATCGTGCCTCTGGCCGAGGGCCTCGCGATAGCGGACTCTGCCCTACGCACGGGCTGCGTCGAGCATGACCTGCTCCTGGATGCAGCGGCTCGGCTGCGAGGACCACACCGCCGACGCATCCAGCAGGTCGTCGCGTTCGCGGACGGTCGGGCCGAATCAGTCCTGGAGTCGGTCTTGCGAGCCTTGTTGATCGAGCGGGGAATCGTAGGCTTCGTGCCTCAGGTGCTCGTACGGGACGCGGAGTTCTCGGCTCGCCTCGACCTGGGCAATTCCGAGCTTCTCCTCGGTCTGGAGGCGGACGGGTTCGCGTTCCACGGAAGCCGGCGGGCGCTGGTGAAGGACTGCCGCCGACAGGCGAACTTGACGGTTCGCGGCTGGCGGGTGCTTCGTTTCAGCTGGGAGGACATCATGTACGACCCCGACTGGGTGGTCGCCACGATCGAGCGGGCCGCCGGACTTGTGCCACTCAGTAAGGGCCTGCTGCGCGCCGCCTGACGCGGCCGCTGAGCGTGCGGCGATCACATGACTTGAGGTTGGTGAGTGGGGACGGTTCGCTCTACACCAGTCGCCCGGCAATGAACGTTTGCGTGACGAGCGGGACCGCCGGGCGGTAGGCGAGGTGTAGGTAGGAGGGGGCGTCGAGGACGGCCAGGTCGGCTTGGGTGCCGGGGGTTAGGTGGCCTAGGTCGGGGCGGCGGAGGGAGGCGGCTCCGCCGGCGGTGGCGGACCAGAGGGCTTCGGCGGGGGTCATGTGCATTTCGCGGACTGCGAGCGCGATGCAGAAGGGCATGGAGGACGAGTAGCCGGAGCCGGGGTTGCAGTCGGTGGCCAGGGCTACGGTGACGCCGGCGTCGAGGAGGCGGCGGGCGTTCGGGTACGGCGACCTTGTGGAGAACTCGATCGCGGGCAGGAGTCCGGCGACCACGCCACTCGAGGCGAGCGCGTCGACGTCGGCATCGGTGAGATAGGTGCAGTGATCGGCCGAGGCGGCACCGACCTCGGCGGCGAGTTGGACGCCAGGCCCCTCGCCGAGCTGGTTGGCGTGCACCCGCGCCTGCAGGCCGCGCGCGATCCCGGCCTGGAGGATCGCCCGTCCTTGATCCGCGTCGAACGCCCCGCGCTCCACGAAGACATCGACCCACTTCGAGTGCTTGGCCGCCGCGTCGAGCATCGGCCCGGTCACGAGCGACACGTAGCCCGCCGGGTCGTCGGCGTAGTCGGCCGGTACGACGTGCGCACCGAGGTACGTCGTCTCCTCGGTGAACTGCCGCGCGATCTGCAGCCCGCGCGCCTCGTCCGCCACCGTCAGCCCGTACCCGGACTTGATCTCGACGGTCGTCGTCCCCTGGCGGCGCATCTCCGCGACCAGCCGGGACACGTTCGCGGTCAGCTGTTCGTCGGTGGCCTCGCGGGTCGCCGCCACCGTGGTGCGGATGCCGCCGGCGGAGTACGGCGTACCGGTCATGCGGGCCGCGAACTCCTCGGCCCGGTCGCCGGCGAACACCAGGTGCGAGTGCGAGTCGACGAACCCCGGGATCACCGCACGCCCGCCGAGGTCGAGCGCGCTGTCGGCCGCCGGCGCCTCGCGCCGCGGTCCGACCCACGCGACCGTGCTCCCGTCGATCACGAGCGCCGCGTCGCGAAGCTCGCCGAGCAACCCGCCGTGGGTGGGATCGTTGGTCACCAGCGACCCGATACCGGTCAGCAGGAGCGAGCTCACGAGGTCACCGCCGCGATCGAGGTGGACAGGGCAGACGGTACGTCGATCGTCGAGTGATTGCCCGCAGCAACCACTCGTCGGCCGGAGACAACTACGTCGGTGACGTCCGAGGCTGTCGCGGCGAACACGGCTGTCTCCGCGGTGCCGCCGGTGCCCGCCGTACGGACGCTGTCGAGGCGGATCGCGACGAGGTCGGCGCGGGCTCCGGGCGCGATCACTCCCGCGTCCTCGAAGCCGATCGAGCGGTGGCCGTCGACCGTTGCCGCCTTGAGGAGCTCAACCGCGGACCAATGACCGCGTTCCTGCGACGCCAACCGTTCGTCCAGCTCGACGGCTCGCATTTCCTCAAAAACATCGATCACGGCGTGACTGTCCGAGCCCAGCGTCAACGGCGACCCAGCATCCCGCAGCTGCACCGACGGACCGATCCCGTCGGCGAGATCGCGCTCGGTGGTCGGGCAGAAGCAGGAGTACGTCGCGGAGCTCCCGAGCAGCCCGATGTCGACCGAGGTCAGATGCGTCGCGTGCACCGCACTCGTCCGCCCGGACAGGAACCCGGTCTCGTCGAGCACCTGCGTCGGGGTCCTGGCGTACGCCGCGAGACACGCCTCGTTCTCCGCGACCTGCTCGGACAGGTGGATATGAAGCGGTACGTCGGGAAACGCCGACGCGACCGCACCGAGCTGATCCTGCGGGACACCGCGCACCGAATGCGCCGCCGCACCGATCACGACATCGTCCGCTCCGACGAGCTGAGCGACCCGGGAGGCCCACGCCGTGGCGTCGCCGTCGCTGAACCGTTGCTGGACCTCGTTGAGCGGCTGGTCGATCCCACCGGCGATGTAGCACGTGTCGAGCAGCGCGATCCGGAGCCCGGCGTCACGGGCCGCCGCGATCAGCGCCGCACCCATGGCGTTCGCGTCGTCGTACCGACGTCCGCCGGGCGCGTGATGCAGATAATGGAATTCGCCGACCGCGGTGATGCCGGCGAGCAGCATCTCGGCGTACACGGCCTTCGCAAGCTCGTAGTACGTGTCGGGCGTGAGCGCGGCGGCGACGGCGTACATCTGCTCACGCCAGGTCCAGAACGTGCCGCGCTCTCTCTGCGTGCGACTGCGGAGCGCGCGGTGGAAAGCGTGACTGTGACAGTTCGCGAGCCCGGGGACGACGAGGCCGTTCAGCACCTCGGCGTCGCTGGGGTCCACGCCGGCGACCACCGAGGCGAAGCGACCGTCGACGACAGACACCAGAACTCGTCGAGCGAGGCCGTCGGGGAGGAGAGCGGTCTCGCACCAGTACGACGTCACCTGGCGAGGTCCTTGAGTACGGCGGCCAGCGCGTCGACGCCGGCCAGGCAGTCGTCCATCTCGGCGTACTCGGCCGGGGAATGCGAGATGCCCGTCGGGTTGCGGACGAACAGCATCGCGGTCGGGATCCCTGCTTCCGAGAACACGCCCGCGTCGTGCCCGGCGCCGGTCGGCAGGACTGGCGCGCCGTCGAGCACGTTCACCAACCGGTCCCGCAGCCCGGCCGGGAAGTCGACGATCGGCGAGACGGACTCGGGTGTCACCTCGAGCGTCGTACCGTCCCGCTCGGCACGTTCCGTCGCCTGCTTGGTGATTGCCGCCAGCAACGATTCGAGGGTGGCGGTGTCGGCGGCGCGGGCGTCGAGCCAGGCGGTGACCTGTGACGGTACGGCGTTCGTTCCGTTGGGCTCCACCGAGAGCCGGCCGAACGTTGCGCGGGCACCGGCGAGCCGGGCCTGCTTGTTCGCGGCGAGGGCGGTCATCGCGTACGTGAGCATCGGGTCGTGCCGGTCCTCCATCAACGTGGTGCCGGCGTGGTTGGCCTCACCACCGAACGTGAACCGGAATCGCCCGTGCGGCCAGATCGAGCTGGCCACGCCCACCGGCGCGGTCAGACCGCGCCCCTGCTCAACGTGCAGCTCGACGAACGTCCCCATCCGCCGCAGCAACGGTGACGGACCCAGTCGGGCCGGGTCGAGACCCGCATCCTCCAAGGCCTCCCCCAGCCCGACGCCGGCCCGATCCTTCAACTGCAGAGCCTTCTCCGCAGACAACACTCCGGCCGCGACCCGGGACCCCAGACAGGGCATCCCGAACCGCGACCCTTCTTCTTCCACGAATGCCCCGATGCCGATCGGCACGCCTGGTTCGAATCCCTCGGCCCGCAGCCGATCCACAGCCGCCAGAGCCGACACCACTCCGAGCGGGCCGTCGAACGCCCCGCCGTCAATCACGGAGTCGAGATGGCTACCGGTGACCACACCAGGTCCGTCGGAGGCACCCCACCACGCGATGAGGTTGCCGATGCCGTCGGACTCGACCTGCAGGTTGCGGGCGGCGCACTGGTCCAGGAACCAGTGCGTCGCGTCGCGTTCGGTGGGAGACCAGCCGCCACGGGTGTAACCGCCGGTGTCGGGGCTACGACCGATAGCGGACTCGTCCGCCCAGAGGGATTCGAAACTCAAGACAGGCTCATGACAGGGGGTTCTTCGACAGCCAGTCCTTGGCGACCGCGTCCGCGCTCTCCTTGCCGACGTCGATCCGCTTGACCAGGTCGGTCAGGGCGTCCGTGGTCAGCTTGGCGTCGACGGCGTTCAGCGTCGACACGACGTCGTCGGACTTGTGGTCGGTCCGGATCAACGGAACGATGTTGTTCGGCGGGAGGATCTTCTCCGGGTCGTCGAGCTGCACCAGGCCCTGGTCCTTGATGACCGCCTGGGTGGTGAACAGGTTCGTCACCTGGATCTGGTTGTCGGTGAGCGCCTTGATGCTCAGCGGACCGCCCGCGTCCAGCGTCTTGTACTCCTTGAACTCGACGCCGTACTTCTCCTTCAGGCCCTTCAGACCGGCCGACCGGACCTTGAACTCCGAGCTACCGCCCGCGACCAGGTTCTTGCCCTTGAGGTCGCCCAGCGACTTCAAGCTGTACTTGTCCGCGGTCGCCTTGGTGACGACGATCGTGTCCTCGTCGGCGGCCGGCGACTTGTCCAGCACCTCGAGCCCGGGCGTCAGCGCCTTCTTCAGCGCGTCGTACGCCTTGTCGGGATCGGTCTCGGTGGAAGCCTTGTCGAAGTACGCCAGCGCGGCGCCGGTGTACTCCGGCACCAGGTCGACGGACCCGTCCTTGATCGCGGCCATGTAGGTCTCACGGTTGCCGATGTTCGGCTTCTTCTTCACCTCGATGCCCTTGGTGGCCAGTGCCTGGCCGTAGATCTCCGCCAGCAGCTGGCTCTCGGAGAAGTCCGCGGACCCGACGGTGATGCTGGTCACCTTGGACGGCGCGGGCGAGTCCCCCGCGTTGTCGCTGCCGAGCTGGTCGCCCCCACCCCCACAGCCGGCCAGGCCGAGCACCGCCACGCCGGCGATCGCAGTACGGATGAGTGTGGATCTCAACACGAGAGCCTCCAGTGTTCTCGTTCAGCCATCGACCGGTGCCGATGGATGTAGCTCAAGTTCATCAGGTTCGTCGGACAGTTCAGCCGATTTTCAGCCCTGGCGAGACGGTGATCCGCCCGATCAGCGCGAAGACCGCGTCGAGGACGATGGCAAGAAGTGCCACCAGCAGGGCGCCGGTGAACATCTGGGGGAAGTCACGGAGCTTCAGCCCGTCGACCACGTAGCGGCCTAGGCCGCCGAGCGACACCAGTGCGGCGATCGTCGCCGTGGACACGATCTGCAGGGTGGCGCTGCGGATGCCGGAGATGATCAGCGGCAGCCCGATCGGGATCTCCACCTTGGTGAGGATCTCGCGGCCGGTCATCCCCATCCCGCGCGCGGCGTCGATCGTGGCCGGATCGACACCCGACAGACCGGCGTACGTCGAGGCCAGGATCGGCGGGATGCCCAGCGCGACCAGCGCGATCAGCACCGGCAGGAAGCCGATCTGATCGGTCAGCAGCACCGCGATCATCAGCAGGCCGAGGCTCGGCAGGGCGCGCGCGGCGTTGCCCAGGTTGATGGCCAGGAACGCGCCGCGCCGCGTGTGCCCGATCCGCAAACCGATCGGCAGGCCGATCACGACGGACAGACCCAGCGCGGCGAACGTGTACCAGAGGTGCTCGACGATCCGCGCCCAGATCCCCTCGTTGCCGGACCAGTTGAACGAGTCGGTCAGGTATTCCCACATGTCACGCCACCTCCGCCACGGGTGTCGCGACCCGCGCCCAGGGAGTCAGGACCCGCTGCAATGTGACCAGGATGAGGTCCGCGACCAGCGCGAGGGCCAGCGACAGCACCACACCGACCACGACCGGGGTGAGGAAGTCCTTCTGGAAGCCCAGCGTGAACAGCTCCCCCAGTCCGCCGATCCCGATCACCGCGCCGACGCTCACCATCGAGATGTTCGCGACCGTGACGACCCGCAGACCGGTGAAGATGACCGGTACGGCGATCGGCAGATCCACCGCGATCACCCGGTGCAAGGCGCCGTACCCGACCGCGATCGCGGACTGCCGGACGTCGGGGGGCACGGAGCGGAGTCCGTCGATCACGTTCCGGATCAGCAGCGACACCGTATAGATGGTCAGCGCCACGATGATGTTGACCGTGGACAGCACCTTGGTGCCGAGCACGGCCGGGATCACGATGAACAACGCGATCGACGGCAGCGAGTACAGGATGCCGCCGAACGCGATCAGCGGGTTCGCCAACCAGGAGTAGCGCGTCGCGACGTACCCCAGCGGCACCGAGATGATCAGCCCGAGGATGACCGGAACGATCGCCAGGTAGAGGTGCTCGCGCAACTGTTCCCAGATCAGGCCCAGGTTGTCGCCGATCCAGGTCATGAGCGGAGCGCCTCTGCAACCGTCGCTTGGTCGATGACGCCGACGGCCTTGCCGTCGTCGTCCACGCAGACCCCGCTACCCGTCGGCGACGTGAGGACGGCGTCCAGCGCCGCGCGCAACGAATCACCCCGCTTGAAGACGGCGCCGACCGGTAGCAGCTCCTCGGACCCGTTCCGCCATCCGACCGGTACGCCGTCCTTCAACGCCAGCTCGTCCGGCAACGGCTTCACCGGCAGCTCTTCCGGGTGCACGAACGTCAGCGCCCGGTATCCCCGGTCCTGCCCGACGAACCCGCGGACGAAGTCGTCGGCCGGGTTGGCGAGCAGCTCGGCCGGCGGCGCGAACTGGGCGAGCTTGCCGCCGACCCGCAGTACGGCGACGTTGTCCCCGAGCTTGATCGCCTCGTCGATGTCATGAGTGACGAACACGATCGTCTTGCCGATGTCGCGCTGCAGCCGGAGCAGCTCCTCCTGCAACTGGTGGCGGACGATCGGGTCGACCGCGCTGAACGGCTCGTCCATCAGCATGATCGCCGGATCGGCCGCCAGCGCACGGGCGACGCCGACTCGTTGCTGCTGGCCACCGGACAGCTGGGCCGGATACCGCTCGGCCAGCTTGACGTCGAGGCCGACGCGTTCGAGCAGCTCCATCGCCGTACTGTGTGCCTTGCGCTTGTCCCAGCCGATCAGCTTCGGCACGGTGGCGACGTTCTCCACGACCGTCTTGTGCGGGAACAGGCCGGCGTTCTGGATCACGTACCCGATCCCGCGGCGCAGCGTCACCGCGTCCTTGCCGTTGATGTCGTCGCCGTCGATCGAGATGGTCCCGCTGGTCCGCTCGATCGTGCGGTTGATCATCCGCAGCGACGTGGTCTTGCCGCAGCCGGACGGGCCGACGAACACGGTGATCTGGTTGCTCGGGATCCGCAGGGACAGTGTGTCGACGGCGACGGTGCCGTCCGGATACCGCTTGGTGACATCCTCGAACTCGATCATGGCGCCCTTTCGCGCTCGTCGTCTGCGAGATCCCCAACAGCCCAATCGACCCTAGCGGACCGGGCGACCGATGCCACGTGATCGCACGGTTTCCCGGTCCGTGAGAAAGTGCACCGTAGCAGTACAGATAATCACGGTCGCACTCTGCGATCAGCCTTCCCGCATCGGCACCCGCACACCCCGCTCGTCGGCGACCTCCACGGCCTTGTCGTAGCCGGCGTCGACGTGCCGGATGACACCCATCGCCGGGTCGTTGGTGAGCACCCGCTCCAGCTTCTGCCGGGCCAGATCGGTGCCGTCGGCAACCGACACCTGGCCGGCGTGGATGGACCGGCCGATGCCGACGCCGCCGCCGTGGTGGATCGACACCCAGGACGCGCCGCTGGACACGTTCACCATCGCGTTCAGCAACGGCCAGTCCGCGATCGCGTCCGAGCCGTCCAGCATGCCTTCGGTCTCCCGGTACGGCGAGGCCACGCTGCCGGTGTCGAGGTGGTCGCGACCGATAACGATCGGCGCCTCGAGCTCACCGGAGGCCACCATCTCGTTGAACCGCAGCCCGGCCTTGTCGCGCTCGCCCTGGCCGAGCCAGCAGATCCGGGCCGGCAGCCCCTGGAACGCGACCCGCTCGCCGGCCAGCTTGATCCACCGGCTCAGGTGCTCGTTGTCCGGGAACAGGTCCAGGATCGCCTGGTCGGTCTTCGCAATGTCCGCCGGGTTGCCGGACAGCGCCGCCCACCGGAACGGGCCCTTTCCTTCACAGAACAACGGCCGGATGTACGCCGGCACGAAGCCGGGGAACTCGAACGCGCGGCTGTACCCCGCCTTCCGCGCCTCGTCCCGGATCGAGTTGCCGTAGTCGAACACCTCGGCGCCCGCGTCCTGGAACCCGACCATCGCCTCGACGTGCCGGGCCATCGACTCCTGAGCCTGCTCGGTGAACCCGGCCGGGTCCTTCTCGCGCGCGGTCACCCAGTCCTCGAACTCGACGCCGACCGGCAGGTACATCAACGGGTCGTGTGCCGACGTCTGGTCGGTCACCACATCAAGGGGAGCCCCTCGGCGCAGCAGATCGGGCACGATCGTCGCCGCGTTGCCGAGCACACCGATCGACAACGGCCGCCGCGCCGCCTTGGCCTCTTCCGCCAGTCGCAGCGCCTCGTCCACGGACGACGCCCGTACGTCGAGGTAGCGGTGCTCGATGCGCCGGTCGATCCGCGAGGAGTCGACGTCGATACAGATCGCGACGCCATCGTTCATCGTGACGGCCAGCGGCTGCGCGCCACCCATGCCGCCGAGACCGGCGGTGAGCGTGACCGTGCCGGCCAGGGTGCCGCCGAACTTCTTCTCCGCGACCGCGCCGAACGTCTCGTAGGTTCCCTGCAGGATGCCCTGCGTGCCGATGTAGATCCACGACCCGGCCGTCATCTGGCCGTACATCGTGAGCCCCATCGCCTCGAGCTTGCGGAACTCCTCCCAGGTGGCCCAGTCACCGACCAGGTTCGAGTTCGCGATCAGCACCCGCGGTGCCCACTCGTGGGTCTGCATCACGCCGACCGGGCGGCCGGACTGGACGAGCATCGTCTCGTCGTCCTTGAGCGTGGTCAGGGTGCGCACCATCGCGTCGAACGAGTTCCAGTCGCGGGCGGCCTTGCCGGAACCGCCGTACACGACGAGTTCGTCAGGGTGCTCCGCGACCTCGGGGTCGAGGTTGTTCTGCAGCATCCGCAGCGCGGCTTCCTGCTGCCAGCCACGGGCGGTCAGGGTGGTGCCGCGAGGCGCGCGTACGGGACGGGGTCCGGACATGGGTGATCCAGCCTTTCTAGGAGAGCGGGCCGGTGACGGCCTCGGCGGCGGTGAGGTAGGTGCTGTTAGCAACGAGTTGGACGGAGTGCTCGAGCTCGGGAGCGAGATGACGGTCCGTCCCCGGTCCTTCGACGTACTCACGGAGCGCGGCCACGACCGCGGCTGTCGCCGGGGCCGGGGTCAGCGGCGCGCGCAGGTCGAGCGCCCGCGCGGCCGTGAGGATCTCGATCGCCAGAACCCGTTGCAGGCCGTCGACCGACTTCCGCAGCTTGCGCGCGGCGGACCAGCCCATCGAGACGTGGTCCTCCTGCATCGCGCTGCTCGGGATCGAGTCGACGCTGGCCGGTACGGCGAGGCGCTTCAGCTCGGAGACGATCGCGGCCTGCGTGTACTGCGCGATCATGTGGCCGCTGTCCACGCCCGGATCGTCGGCCAGGAACGCGTTCAGGCCGTGGTTGCGGGCGACGTCGAGGAAACGGTCGGTACGTCGTTCGCTGATGCTGGCGAGGTCCGCGACGGCGATCGCGAGGAAGTCGAGCACGTATCCGATCGGTGCTCCGTGGAAGTTGCCGTTGGACTCGACCCGACCGTCCGGGAGGACGACCGGGTTGTCGATCGCGGCGGCGAGCTCGTGGCCGGCGACGCTCGCGGCGTGCGCGGCGGTGTCGCGGGCGGCACCGTGGACCTGGGGCGAACATCTGAGGGAGTACGCGTCCTGGACCCGGTTACAGTCCGGACCGCGGTGGCTGGCGACGATCGCGCTGTCCTTGAGGATGGCGCGAAGGTTGGCGGCGGACGCGGCCTGGCCGGGGTGCGGACGAAGCGCCTGTAGGTCCTCGGCGAACACCCGGTCGGTCCCGAGCTGGGCCTCGACGCTCATCGCCGCGGCGAGGTCGGCGGACTTGAACAGCCGGTCGAGGTCAGCGAGCGCGAGGAGCAGCATGCCGAGCATGCCGTCGGTCCCGTTGATCAACGCGAGGCCTTCCTTCTCGGCCAGGACGATCGGTGCGAGGCCGTGCTTCTGGAGGGCTTCGCCGGCGTCGAGAAGGTTGCCGTCGGCATCGCGGACCTTGCCTTCGCCCAGGATCGCGAGCGCGACATGGGACAGCGGTGCGAGGTCGCCGGAGCATCCGAGGCTGCCGTACTCGTGGACCACCGGCGTCAGGTGCGCATTGAGCAGACCGGCGTACGCCTGGGCCGTCTCGACCTTCACACCGGTGCGTCCGGTGGCGAGGGTCGAGAGCCGGAGCAGGGCCAGCGCCCGGACGACCTCGGTCTCCACCTCGGGTCCGGAGCCGGCCGCGTGCGAGCGGATCAGGCTGCGTTGCAGCTGCGCCCGGAGGTCCGGTGCGATGTGCCGCGTGGCGAGCGCGCCGAACCCGGTCGAGACCCCGTAGTGCGGGGTGTCCGCGTGGGCCAGCGCCTCGATCGCGGCGCGCGACTTCGCGATCTCCTCGAGGGCCTGGTCGTCGATCCGTACCTGTGCGCCGTACCGCGCGACCGCGACCACCTGGGCCGGGGTCAGCGGTCCGACGCCGACATCCACTGTGTGTTCCACCCGAACATTGCACCGCGCCGGATCGCTCCTGGACAGCAGCGCCGTACCACTATTCGTCTCGGATCTGAGACAGCTGTCGCGACCCTCGGTAGCCGTAGAGTCCTGCCATGGTGTTCGAGATCCGGACGGCGCGTCCGGAGGATGCGGTGGGGATCGCCCGGGTCTGGGCCGCGACGATGCCACAACTGGTGAAGACGGCACGGGCGATCGAGCTGCAACTGCAGCACGGTCGCAGCCAGGAGGCGCTGATCGCCGTCGACGGACCGGACGTGGTCGGGTACGCGAGTATCTACCTGCCGCCGGCGGATGCCGAGGCGCCGCGGGTGCGGGTCACGCTCCAGGTGCCGCCGGAGTACCGCAAGCGCGGGATCGGGAGTGCTTTGACGACCGCGATCACCGAGCGGGTCGCGGAGCTCGGCGCCGGGCGGTTGCTGGTGGTCGTGAGTGCCGACGACGACTCGCAGGCGTTCGCGACGAAGCGCGGGTTCATGATCGGCCGACAGATGTCACACTCCGCTGCCGACCTGACCGCGGCGCGCGAGCCGGTCGCCCCGCCGGAGGGTCTGCGGGTGGCGACGTACGACGAACTGGATCCGCGGCAGTTGTACGACGCCGAGGTCCAGGTACGCGACGACGACCCGAGCGGGCTGTCGGGCGGACCGGCGTACGAGGAATGGGTGCGTACGTCGTGGTCGAACCCGGACAACCGGTACGACCTGAGTGCCGCCGTACTGGACGGCGACCGGGTGCTGTCGTTCGTGACCACGACGGCGGATCCGGACCGGAAGATGATCTGGTCGAACCTGACCGGGACGATCCCCTCGGCGCGTGGCCGCGGGCTGGCGAAGGTGGTGAAGTCCGTGGCGCTCGCCCGCTCACGGGATGCCGGGTTCACGGTCGCGTCGACCGGGAACGACGCAGCGAACGAGCCGATGCTCGCGGTGAACCGGTGGCTCGGCTACCAGGAGACCGGGGGCGCCTGGACCGCGGAGAAGGAACTATGAAACGGCTCGCGACCTCGCTGACGTTCTTCCTGGTGCTGGCGCTCGTCATCGGGTTCCTGCTGTCGGGGCCGTCGTTCATGGACTGGGGCGTGGCCGGCGGGCTGTTCGCGGTCGCGGTCGCCGGTGAGTGCTTCCGGTTCTGGCTGCGGAAGAGCCGCGCGAAGAAACGCCAATCGACCGGGATCTGAGGCAGGGCGGGGTTACAGTGCCGTTGTGAGCGGCAACGTTCCCGCCTCGACCCGTACCCTGCGGGTCCTGACGTTCCTGGCCACGCAGCCCGGTCCCGTACCGATGGAGCGCATCGCCTCCGCGGTCGGGTTGCCGCGCTCGTCGACGTACCACTTGCTGCGGGCAATGATCGACGAGGGATTCGTCGTGCATCTGCCCGAGGAGAAGCGGTACGGGCTCGGGGTGGCGGCGTTCGAGATCGGGTCCGCGTACCTGCGGCACGATCCGCTGGAGCGGTTGGCGCGGCCGCTGCTCGCGCAGTTGGTGCACGAGGTGGGGCAGACGGCGCATCTCGGCGTACTGCATGGTCGGGAGCTGGTGTACCTGCTGAAGGAGCAGCCGCCGCGGCCCGTCACGTTGGTGACCGATGTCGGCGTACGCCTGCCTGCCACGCTCACGGCGTCCGGTCGCGCGTTGCTGGCCGAGTTGCCGCCGGCTCAGGTACGGGCGTTGTTCCCGGCGCCGGAGTCCTTCGTACGGCGAACCGACCTCGGACCGCAGACACTGACCCAACTGCGCCGCATCCTCGCCGACGAAAAACGCCAGGGCTTCGCGGTCGAGGACTCCTTCATCACACCCGGCGTCGCCTCGGTAGCCAGCGCCGCCGTAGACCACGCCGGCCACCCGGTAGCCGCCATCAGCGTCACCTTCCGCACCGACGCAGTCCCCACCACCGAACGCCCCCACCTCGCCCACAAAATCCGCCAAGCCGCCAAAGCCCTAACCCGCCGCCTCCACGGCTGAAGCGGGTTACCAGGAGGATTTGGTGATGCCGGGGAGTTCGCCTCGGTGGGCTAGTTCTCGGAAGTGGATTCGGGAGAGGCCGGCTTTGCCGATGTAGCCGCGGGGGCGGCCGTCCGTGATGTCGCGGTTGCGGATGCGGGTGGGGCTGGCGTCTCTCGGGAGCTTTTGGAGCTTGAGTTGCGCCTCGGCGCGGTCGGCGGGCGACGTGTCCGGGGCGGCGATGATCGCCTTCAGGGCGGCCCGTCGCTCGGAGTAGCGGGCGACGGTACGGCGGCGGTGGTTGTTGCGGGCGCTCTTCGCCGTGGTGGCCATTACCGCTCTTCGCGGAAGTCGACGTGGGCGCGGAGTTTGGGGTCGTACTTGCGGATCACCAGGCGGTCGGGATTGTTCCGGCGGTTCTTGCGCGTTACGTAGGTGAAGCCGGTACCCGCCGTGCTGCGGAGCTTGACGATGGGGCGGAGGTCGTTGCGCTTGGCCATGCTGTCCTTTCTCTGACCGGTGGCCCATAGGGTACTTTGTATTGGTTATCATTTTCAACAAGACAGGAGAGCAGATGATTCCGGTGACCTTGCTGACGGGCCTCGACGACGGGTTCCGCGGCGCCGTCGCGGGGAATCTGCTGGCCGCCGCCGGCCCGCGGGGCGTCCTGGTGGAGTACGACGTGAGCGCCCTGAGCACCGGCTCCGTCGTACGGATCGCCCGCACCGCCACCGGCGTGATCGACCGCGAGGTGATCACGATGGACCACCCGTGCGTCTCCTGCGCGATGCGCGGATCACTCGTCCAGCTACTGGCGAGCATCGCCGCTGTCGACCAGTACGACGCCGCGATCGTCAACGTCCCCACCGCCGGCGACACGCACGCGATCGCGAACGAGATCGACCACGACACCGACCTCTACGTCGACGCAGTCATCACCACGATCGACACGACGACCGCGACCGCCGACCTCACCGGCGAAGAGCTGATCCGGGAGCGCGGCATCCCGACCGCGGCCGAGGACGGCCGCGCGATCGCCGAGGTCGTCGTACGGCAGCTCGAGTACGCCGACGCAGCCGTCCTCAGCACCGACGACGAGAGCACCCGTGCCCTCATCCAGGCGATCAACCCGAAGCTCCTGATCAAGACCAGTCCGGCCGACCTCCTCGGCGTACGGCTGCATGTTCCCGGCACCACCGTCGAGCCCGGCTCGATCGCGGCGCCTGTCGACGGACGAACCTTCGTCTGGCAGTCCGCCCGGCCGTTCCACCCCGAGCGGCTGTACGACGCCCTCGAGGACCTGGTCGCCGGCACCGCCCGCGGCCGCGGCACGCTCTGGATCGCGACCCAGCACCGCAGCCGGCTCAGCTGGGACAGCTTCGGCACGAACGTCTCGATCGGCGTCCTCGGTCCATGGCTGGCCGACCTACCGGCCGACCGCTGGGCGACCGTCGGGCAGCAGCACCAGGCGCGGTCGGCCCTCGAGTGGCACCCCGAGTACGGCGACCGCGCGTCGTACCTCTCGCTCACCGGCGTCGACCTGGACGTCCGGGAATTACGGGAGCGCCTCGACGGTTGTGTCCTGCGAGCGGACGAAGCGGTCCACCCCCTGACCGATCCGTTCGCCCCCTACTTGGAAGGAAGTACTGCAGCATGAAGAAGGACATCCACCCCGACTACCGCCGGGTCGTCTTCAGGGACAAGTCCGGCAACTTCAGCTTCCTCACCGGTTCGACCCGCGCGAGCAACGAGACCACCGAGTGGCACGACGGGAACACCTACCCGGTCGTCGACGTCGAGATCTCGTCCGCGAGCCACCCGTTCTACACGGGTCAGCAGCGCGTGATGGACACCCAGGGTCGCGTGGAGAAGTTCCGCAAGCGCTACGGCCAGAAGTAACCCGCCGTACCCAACGCCCCGCTCGATCCGTCGAGCGGGGCGTTTGCATGCCCGCCCGACGCCATCTTTGAGAAGCCACCAACCGTTCCGCGGCCCCGCAGACGGTCGATGGCTTCTCAAAGTTGGGTTGTCTCGGATTCGAGACGGGAAGGGGCGTGGGGTGCTGGGTGCGAGCGGGTGGGGCGGATCACACTGTGCGCATGGAGCCGGTTGAACTCACGGGTGCGGGGTTGTCGCCGCTGGAGGCGGTGGCGCTCGGGCAGCGGCGTACGGCGGTGCGGTTGAGCGACGACGCCCGGAAGCGGATGCACGAGTCGGCGCAGGTGGTGGCCGAGGTCGCGCGTCGGCGGCCGGTGTACGGGCGGACCACGGGTGTCGGGGCGAACCGGGACGTGCTGACGTCCGACCCGGAGCACGGCGCGCGGCTGCTCGGGTCGCATTCCACCACCGGTACGACGTCCTTCCCGAAGGACGTCGTACGGCTCGGGCTCCTGATCCGCGTCAATCAGCTCGCGGCCGGCGGGTCCGGGCTCGAGCCGGCGGTGGCCGACGCGATCGTTGGTCTGCTCAACGACGACGACCTGCCCGACCTGCACCGCGGCGGCGCGATCGGCACCGGCGATCTCGGCCCGCTCGCCGAACTCGGGCTCGCGCTCGGCGACGTCATCGACGGAACCAGCGCCCTCCCCTTGCTGTCCAGCAACGCGCTCACGCTCGCGGAGTGCTGCCTCGCGTACGTCGAGGCCGCCACGCTGATCAACGTCGTACCGCTGGTCGGCGCCCTCTCCCACGTCGCGCTGCGCGGCAACGCCGAGGTGTACGACGTACGCGTCCAAGAGGCCCGTCCGCAGCCGGGTCAGGTCCGGGTCGCGCGCCGGATGCGTGAACTGCTCGACGACCTGCCGCTTCAGCCTGCCCGGGTCCAGGATCCGTTCGGATTAAGGGCTTTCGCGCAGGTCCTCGGGCCTGCGGTCGACCACGCCGATGCCTTGGGCAACAGTGTGCGGATCGATATCAACGCGGCCGCGGAGAACCCGCTGGTGAGCGGCGGCACCGTGCTGCACAACGGCAACTGGCACGCGATGCCGATCGCGCTGGCGCTGGACTCGCTGCGGCTCAGCCTGCACAGCGTCGCGACCCTGTCGACCACCCGGGTCGCGAACCTGGTCGACCCTGACTACACGGGCCTCAGCCGGTTCCTGGCCAGCGGTGCCGAGGCGAGCTCGGGCGTGATGATGATCGAGTACGTCGCCCACGACGCCCTCGCCGCGGTTCGTTCGTCCGCGCAACCCGCGACTCTCGGTACGGCGACGCTGTCCCGCGGAGCCGAGTTGCACGCCAGCTTCGCGCCGCAGGCCGCCGTACTGACCAAGCAACTCCTCGACGCGCTCCGCGAAGTCCTCGCCAGCGAACTCGTCACCGCCGTCCGCGCGATCCGCCTGGCCGGACTCACGCCGGTCGATCTCGCCCCGGCGGCCGTCGGGCCGTGGCTGACCGATGCGCTCGCGGCGCTGCCCGATGACCTCGCCGACCGATCGCTGCGGGAGGACCTGGAGATCGCCCGGGGAGTGCTCACCCAATGGGGCGACCGCCAGGTCGAACATCCCGCCGAATCCGGTTAGAGGCGGTTGTACACCTTCAGTGTTTCGAGGGCCCCGACCGTGACGATGCCGCGGTATTCGAGGGTGGCCGCCGGACCCGGCGGTTCCCAGGTGATGGCCCAGCCACCGTCGTCCTGCTGGTCCTCGACGAGGCGGTCCAGGTGGGCGTCGAGCTGGGCGTCGGTGAAGAGCGGGCGCCAGAAGCTGTCCGGAGTCGGCGCGATCTGCAGCGGAGTCACGCCGTACGTCGGGTCCGCGGCGTCGGCGCGGTAATGCCCGAGCTTGGGGAGCCACTCGCGGACGCGATCGAAGTCGACGTCGCTGGTGGACTCCAGGAAGATGAGCGCCTCGAGCATGCCGTGAGCGTCCTCCGGGAACCCGCCGGCCAACTGCGCGGCGCACCAAGCGGCTGCCCGGTCGCGCCACGGGTGCTCGATGCCGAGCTTGTGCAGCCGGCCGACCAGACCCGCGGTCGGGTTGATGCCCGGTTGGTAGGTCCACTCGGCGATGTGCTCGGCGCGCGGGTAGCCCTCCACCGCCGGGCCGCACAACGACACGGCACCGTCGTCCGTCGCGGTCCGATCGAGCCAGTCCGCCGCCCGCCGGACCATCTCCTCGTCCCGGGCATCCGCCGCGAGCAGCGTGTCGAACGCGACCTCCACGTCCAGCGGCAGGCTGTCCGGACACCGCTTGTCCGGCTCCAGCCCCTGCCCGAACCCGCCGTCGGCGTTCTGGAACCCACGCAGCGCGTCGACCACTCCCCGCGGATCAGCACCCTCGAAAACCGTCGCGAAGAGCCGCCGCTCGAGCACCCGAGCATCCCGCCGTACAAAGTCCCGACCTGCCGTGAAGATATCCATACCCCCACCCTTACCCATCCTCACACCCAGGTCTTGAACGAATCGGACAGCTTCACGGCTCGAAGCGGTAGCCCATTCCTGGTTCGGTGAGGAGGTGTTTCGGGCGGGCGGGGTCGGGTTCGAGTTTGCGGCGGAGTTGGCCCATGTAGAAGCGGAGGTTGCCACTGGCGGACTCGTAGCCGGGGCCCCAGACCTCGGTGAGGAGCTGGCGTTGGGACATCAGCTTGCCGGGGTTGCGGAGCAGGACCTCCAGCAGGTGCCACTCGGTCGGTGTCAGGCGGATGTCCTCGCCGGTTTCCAGGGTGACGCGCTTCGCGGCCAGGTCGACGACGGCGCCGCCGACGGTCACGACCGGCTGGTCCTGGGCGAGGTTGCTGCGCCGGAGTACGGCGCGCATCCGGGCCAGCAGCTCGTCGATCCCGAACGGCTTCGTCACGTAGTCGTCGGCGCCGGCGTCCAGCGCCTCGACCTTGTCGGTCTGGTCGGTCCGCCCGGACAGCACCAGGATCGGCGCGTCGGTCCAGCCGCGCAGTCCGCGGATCACGTCCACACCGTCGAAGTCCGGCAGCCCGAGGTCGAGGATCACCAGCTCCGGCGGATGCTGCGCCGCGACCTTCAACGCCGACGTACCGGTGCCGGCCAGATGCACCTCGTACCCCCGCGCCTTCAGGTTGATCTGCAACGCCCGCACGATCTGCGGCTCGTCATCAACCACTAAGACCCTGGTCACTCCTGCTCCGATCGTTCGCGGGCGCCTGGCACCGGCGCGTCAGGGCGGAGGGTGGCGGTCGGGATCGCGACCACCATGGTCAGTCCACCACCTGGGGTGTCCTCCGGCTGCAAGGTGCCGTGCATCGCCTCGGCGAGTCCTCTGGCCAGGGCGAGCCCGAGCCCGACGCCGACTGTGTTGTCGGTGTCGCCGAGCCGCTGGAACGGCGCGAACACCCGGTCCCGGTCCTGCCGCGGGATCCCCGGCCCGCGGTCGATCACCCGGATCTCCACGGTGTCGCCGAGGGCGCTCCCGGTGACCAGCGGCACCCGGCCGTCCGGCGAGTAGCGGATCGCGTTCGCCAGGATGTTCGCGACCACGCGCTCGAGCAGCGCCGGATCGGCCTCGACGAGCGGCAGCGTGTGCGGGATGTCGACCGTCACCCGGTCGGCGTCGTCACCCAGCTCGGACAGTACGCCGGGGAGGATCTCGTCGAGCGCCATCGGACGGGTGAAGACCGGGAGTACTCCGGCCTGCAGGCGACTGAGATCGAGCAGGTTGTCCACCAGCCGCGACAACCGATCGAGCGACTCGTCCGCGGTCTCCAGCAGCTCGGCCCGCTCGGACTCGCTCCACTCCACATCGTCGCTGCGCAGCGAAGTCACCGACGCCTTCGCCGACGCCAGCGGGGATCTCAGGTCATGACCGACGGCGCGAAGCAACGCCGTACGCAGCTTGTCGGCCTCGGCGAGCGGCTTCGCCTCGGCGGCCGCCTCACTCAACCGGGCCCGATCGACCAACGCCGCCGCATGCGCCGCGAACGCTCCGACCAGCCGCCGCTCGTCCGCCTGCAGCTGATGACCTTGCAACACCAGCACCAGGTCGTCGCGGGCCGGGATCTCCGCGTCGGCCTCCTCCGGCCGGGTACAGGTGAGCGATCCGGCCGAGGCCAGCGGTCGCCACACCTCGGTCAGCTCGTCGTCGTCCACGCGCTCCATCAGGCACGCCCCGGTCATCCCGAACGCCTCGCGGACCCGCTCCAGCAGGGCGGGCAGCGCGGTCTCGCCGCGCAGTACCGATCCGGCCAAGGTCGCCAACGTCTCCGATTCCGCGGCCGCCCGGGCCGCTTGTCTGGTACGTCGTGCCGCCCGGTCGACGACCGTACTGACCATGGCCGCGACCAGAATGAAGATCAGCAACGCCAAGGCGTTGTTCAGCTCGGCGATCGTGAACGTCCGCTTCGGCGGAGTGAAGAACCAGTTCAGCACCAGCGAGCCGGCGATCGCGGTCACCATGGCCGGCCACATCCCCCCGACCAGCGCCACCACGACGACGGCGAACAGGAACGCCAGTACGTTGCTGGTCAGGTTGAGCGTGTCACCGCCGAGCCCGAGGACCAGCGCGAGCAGCGGCGGCAGGGCGACGGCGAGCACGAAGCCCTGGACCTTCCGTTTCCGGGACAGGCTGCCCCGGAGCCTGGGCAACCTGCCGCGGCCCATCAGCGAGTGTGTGACGAGGTGTACGTCGATATCGCCGGAGTCGCGGATCGTCGTCGAGCCGATGCCCGGTCCGGTGAGCAAGGTCGACACCCGGCTCCGGCGCGAGCCGCCGAGGACGAGTTGGGTGGCGTTCTCCGCCCGCGCGAAGGTCAGCAGCGCGGCGGGGATGTCGTCGCCGACCACCTGGTGGTAGGTGCCGCCGAGCTTCTCGACCAGGTTCCGCTGCTCGGCGAGCTTGCTCGGGTTCGCGCCGGTCAGCCCGTCGGACCGCGCGACATGGACGGCGAGCAGATCACCGCCGGACGACCGCGCCGCGATCCGGGCGGCGCGCCGGATCAACGTCTCGCCCTCGGGCCCGCCGGTCAGCGCCACCACCACGCGCTCGCGAGCTTCCCAGGTGGAGTCGATGTCGTGCTCCGCACGGTACTGCTGCAAACCGGCATCCACCCGGTCCGCCAGCCAGAGCAGCGCGAGCTCCCGCAGCGCGGACAGGTTGCCGACCCGGAAATAGTTGCCCAGGGCAGCATCGATCTTGTCGGCCGCGTACACGTTCCCGTGTGCCATCCGCCGGCGCAGCGCCTCCGGCGTCATATCGACGAGCTCGATCTGGTCCGCGGCCCGCACCACCCGGTCCGGGACCGTCTCCTGCTGCGGTACGCCGGTGATCTTCTCGACCACGTCGTTGATCGACTCGAGGTGCTGGATGTTGACCGCCGAGATCACGTCGATCCCGGCGTTCAGCAGCTCCTCGATGTCCTGCCAGCGCTTCTCGTTCCGGCTGCCGGGCACATTGGTGTGCGCCAGTTCGTCGACCAGGGCGACCTCGGGCCGCCGGGCGAGCACCGCGTCGAGGTCCATCTCGGTGAAGCTGGCGCCGCGGTAGTCGACGATCCGCCGCGGCACCGTCTCCAGGCCGTCCAGCATCTCGTCGGTGTACTTGCGGCCGTGGGTTTCCACGAAACCGACCGCGACGTCGGTTCCCCGGGCGCGCCGGCGGCGGCCCTCGCCCAGCATCTTGTAGGTCTTCCCAACGCCGGGCGCGGCCCCCAAGTAGATCCGCAGATGCCCGCGGCCGCTCTTGCTCATGCCTCCATGCTCTCAGCTCAGCCCAGCGCAGCCAGGGAGGCGTTGAGCTTGACCACGTTCACGCGGGGCTCCCCCAGGAAGCCCAGGGTCCGGCCCTCCGTGCTGCCCTTCACCATTTTCTGGACCTGCTCGACGCTCAGACCCCGCTCACGGGCGACCCGGTTGACCTGCAGAGCGGCGTACGCCGGGCTGATGTTCGGATCGAGACCGCTACCACTGGCCGTGACCGCGTCCGGTGGGACCTGGGACGGGGCGACGCCCTCCAGTGCCGCGACCGCCTTGCGCCGCTCGTCGATCGCGGCGACCAGGTCGGCGTTGTTCGGCCCGAGGTTCGAGCCGCCGCTCGCCTTCGCGTCGTAGTCGCTCGCGGACGGGCGCGTCTGGAACCACTTCGGGTCGGCCACCATGATCGCCTTACCGTCGGAGTCCTTCTTACCGCTGTCCGTGGTGTACGCCTGGCCGATCAGGTCGGACGCGACCTCCTTGCCGTTCACCTTGATGATCGACCCGTTCGCGTTGCCGTGGAACAGCGCCTGGGCGACACCGGTCATCACCAGCGGGTAGACGATCCCGAGGATCGCCGTGAAGACGAGCAGCGCCCTGAGCGCCACTCCGAACTGCCGGACCGAACCGGGCAGATTGCTTGCCATGAACAACTACCTCTCAACGAAGCCCGGGGATCAGTGAGATCACCAGGTCCAGGAGTTTGATGCCGACGAACGGGGTGATCAGGCCGCCGACGCCGTAGATGAGCAGGTTGCGCCGCAGCATCGCCGAGGCCGACGAAGGCTTGTACCGGACACCCCGCAGTGCCAGCGGTACGAGCGCCACGATGACGAGCGCGTTGAACACGATGGCCGACACGATCGCCGACTCCGGCGAGTGCAGTCCCATGATGTTCAGCTTGTCCAGCCCCGGGTACGCCGCCGCGAACAACGCCGGCAGGATCGCGAAGTACTTCGCCACGTCGTTCGCGATCGAGAACGTGGTCAGCGAACCGCGGGTGATCAGCAGCTGCTTGCCGATCTCGACGATCTCGATCAGCTTGGTCGGGTTGGAGTCGAGGTCGACCATGTTGCCGGCCTCCTTGGCGGCCGACGTACCGCTGTTCATCGCCACACCGACATCGGCCTGCGCCAGCGCCGGAGCGTCGTTGGTGCCGTCGCCGGTCATCGCGACCAGCCGGCCGCCCTCCTGCTCCTTCTTGATCAGCGCCATCTTGTCCTCGGGCGTCGCCTCGGCCAGGAAGTCGTCGACCCCGGCCTCCTCGGCGATCGCCTTCGCGGTCAGCGCGTTGTCGCCGGTGATCATCACGGTCCGGATGCCCATCGCGCGCATCTGGTCGAACCGCTCCCGCATCCCCGCCTTCACCACGTCCTTCAGGTGGATCACGCCGAGCGCACGCGCCGTACCATCGATGCTCTCGGCAACAACCAGCGGCGTGCCGCCCGAGGCCGAGATCCCGTCGACGATCTCACCGAGCCGAGCGTCCGTCGTACCGCCGCGCTCACCGATCCACGCGTTCACCGCACCCGCGGCGCCCTTGCGGACCTGCCGGCTGTCGACGTCCACGCCACTCATCCGGGTCTGCGCGGTGAACTCCACGAACGTTGCGTGCGGCAACTCCCCGGTATGCCGCTCGCGCAGCCCGTAGCCGGTCTTCGCCAGTACGACGATCGACCGGCCCTCCGGCGTCTCGTCGGCGAGGCTGGACAACTGCGCCGCGTCGGCCAGTTCGGTGTCGCTGACACCCTGGACCGGGATGAACTCCGACGCCTGCCGGTTGCCCAGCGTGATGGTGCCGGTCTTGTCCAGCAGCAGGGTGTTCACGTCGCCCGCGGCCTCGACCGCGCGGCCGGACATCGCCAGCACGTTGCGCTGCACCAGCCGGTCCATGCCGGCGATACCGATCGCAGACAGCAGCGCACCGATCGTGGTCGGGATCAGGCAGACCAGCAGGGCCACCAGGATCACGATGCTCAGGTTGGTGTGCGCGTACGCCGCGAACGTCGGCAGCGTCACGGTCGCGATCAGGAACACGATCGTCAGGCTCGCCAGCAGAATGTTCAGCGCGATCTCGTTCGGCGTCTTCTGCCGGGAGGCGCCCTCGACCAGCGCGATCATCCGGTCGATGAAGCTCTCACCGGGCTTGGTGGTGATCTTCACGACGATCCGGTCGGACAGCACCTTCGTACCGCCGGTGACCGCGCTGCGGTCGCCACCGGACTCGCGGATCACCGGAGCCGACTCGCCGGTGATCGCCGACTCGTCGACACTCGCCACACCCTCGACGACGTCACCGTCGCCAGGAATGATCTGACCGGCCTCAACGACGACCCGGTCGCCGAGCCGCAACTGGGTGGCCGGAACTTCTTCCTCGTCGCCGCTCGCGGTCAGCCGGCGCGCGGTGGTCTCGGTCTTGGCTCGGCGCAGCGTCTCGGCCTGGGCCTTGCCGCGGCCTTCGGCGACCGCCTCCGCGAGGTTCGCGAAGATCACCGTCAGCCAGAGCCAGACCACGATCCACCAGACGAACACGCTCGAGTCGGTGAAGGCCAGGACCGTGGATCCGGCAGCGCCCACCTCGACCACGAACATGACCGGGTTCTTCCACATCACCCGCGGATCGAGCTTGCGCAGCGCATCCGGCAGGGAGATGAGCAGCATCTTGGGCTTGAACGTGGTCACAGTCCCTCCGCGAGGGGTCCGAGAGTCAGTGCGGGGAAGTAGGTCAGGCCGGTCACGATCAGGACGACACCGACGAGCATCGTGACGAACAGGGCCTTGTGGGTGGGCAGCGTGCCCTGGGTCACCGGGACCGGGTGCTGCCGCGCGAGCGAGCCGGCGAGGGCGAGCGCGAACACGATCGGCACGAACCGGCCGAGCAGCATCACCAACCCGAGAGCCGTGTTGTAGAACGGAATGTTCGCGCTGATACCGGCGAACGCGCTCCCGTTGTTGTTGCCGGCCGACGTGAAGGCGTACAGCACCTCCGAGAAGCCGTGCGGGCTGTCGGTGTTGAGGATCGAGGCACGCGCCGACGCCAGCCCCATCGCGATCGAGGTCCCGATGAGGACCAGGGTCGGCGTGGTGAGGATGTAGAGCGAGACCAGTTTCATCTCACGCGCGGTGATCTTCTTCTTCAGGTACTCCGGCGTACGGCCGACCATCAGGCCCGCGACGAAGACCGCGAGCACGGCCAGGATCAACATGCCGTACAGGCCGGTCCCGGTACCGCCGGGTGTCACTTCGCCGAGCATCATGTGGAACAGCGGGACGCCGCCGCCGAGTGGCGTGAACGAATCGTGCATCGAGTTCACCGCGCCGGTCGACGTACCAGTCGTGGAGACCGCGAACAGTGTGGACGCCCACTCACCGAACCGGGTCTCCTTGCCCTCCATCGCGGCGCCGGCGGCCTGGGTCGCGGAACCCGCGCCCTCGACCTCGAAGAGCGTCGCGAGGACGACGAAGGCCGACCAGATGGTCGCCATCACGCCGAGGATCGCGTAGCCCTGCCGCTTGTCCTTGACCATCAGGCCGAAGGTCCGGGTCAGGCAGACCGGGATCACCAGCAGCAGGAAGATCTCGAACAGGTTCGACAACGGGTTCGGGTTCTCGAACGGGTGGGCGGAGTTGGCGTTGTAATAGCCACCGCCGTTGGTGCCCAGCTCCTTGATGACCTCCTGGCTGGCGACAGTGCCACCCGGGAGGGTCTGCGTCTGGCCGACCACCGAGGTGACCTCGTGACCACCGGAGAAGTTCTGTACGACGCCCATCGCGACCATCGCCAAGGTCCCGATCACCGCGATCGGCAGCAGCACCCGCAGTACGGTCCGGGTCAGGTCGACCCAGAAGTTGCCGAGCCGGTCGGTCTTCGACCGAGAGAAGCCGCGGATCAGGGCGATCGCGACCACGATGCCGACGGCCGCGGACAGGAAGTTCTGCACCGCGAGACCGGCGAACTGGACCAGGTGGCCCATGACCGCCTCGGGTACGTAACTCTGCCAGTTCGTGTTCGACACGAACGACGCGGCGGTGTTGAAGGCCAGCCCCGACTCCACGTTCGGCAGGCCGAGCGAGAGCGGCAGCCAGTGCTGCAGCCGCTGGAGCAGGTACAGGAGCACGACACTGAGCGCGGAGAACGCGAGCAGCGAGCGGGCATAGACGGCCCAGGTCTGATCGGCCTTCGAGTCGACGCCGAACAGCTTGTACGTCGCACGCTCGATCCGCAGGTCCTTGTCGGACGTGTAGACCCGGGCCATGTACCCGCCGAACGGGCGGTAGACGGCCGCCAGGCACGCGAGAAGAAGGCCGACCTGCAACAGGCCGGCTGCGGTGTCGGACATCAGAACCTCTCGGGAAAGACCAGGGCGGCGATCAGATAGAGGACCAGAGCAGCGGCCACCACTAGGCCGGCGATGTTCTCGGCGCTCACAACTTCTCCACTCCACGCAACGCGAGCCAGACGGCCGCGAAGACGATGACGGTGACGGCGAGATAGATGACGTCAGACACGACGACACCGGCTCGCGACGAAAGTGCACATGTCTTCACTGCACACCGCTCGCTGCTCGGTCAGGAGGGTTCTCGCAGGTCTCTCACACCCGCCGACACAGCTCTCACAGGCTTCTCACATACTTACGGCTGGCACTGCCACCGACAGCTGAGGAAAGAACACCCACGTGACTGATCTGGACACCCCCGCCCCCGCCGAGCAGTTCTTCTCCGCGGAGACCCGCACCGCCCTCGCCGACGCGAGCCGCAAGCTCGCCGAACGGCTCCAGGCGCACACCGACGCCCTGCTCGCGATGACGGGCGACGAGGACCACACCACGCTTTTCGAGCACAACGCGGCGCTCGAAGGCGTGGTCGAGGACTGGAACGACGCGGTCTTCGAGCACACCGGTACGTCGGCGTTGCTGCTGGACGACACGGCCGACGACGAGGAGGACGAAGAGGCCGAGCAGGACCAGGTGATCAGCGTGGTGTCGCGGTTCGACCTGCGTGTGTTCGACCTGGACGCGCTGCTCGAGGCCGGACGCGCCGCACAGGAGCGGCACCCGGCCGAACTGGACGAGTCCGGTGACCGCGAGCCGGTCGACTCCGCCGAGCAGGCGATCTACGAGATCAGCCGTGAGGTCGGCGAGGCCTGGTTCGAGCTGCCCGGTATCGAGATGGTCGCCGGCGCCCGCGCGTACGTCGTACCCGAATCGCCCTTCGAGCCGCTCGACGCGGACGCCGAGGACGTCGTCACCGAACTCATCGCCCCGAACGGCGTAGCCACCCACGCCGAAACCTGGGCCTAGACGAGTAGCTCCCCGTCCAGCACCGTGACCGCCTGGCCCTTCAGGTAGACGCGGTCGCCGGACGGGACGACCTGGACGACACCGCCTCGGGCGGACGCCTGGTATCCGACCAGCTCGTCCCGCCCGAGGCGCTCGGCCCAGTACGGCGCCAGACTCGTGTGCGCGCTCCCCGTCACCGGGTCCTCCGGGATGCCGCTCGCGGGCGCGAAGAACCGCGAGACGAAGTCGTACGCCGAACCCTGCGCCGTCACGATCACGCCGCGAAGGTTCTCCCGCTGCGTGATCTCGGCGACCGCGTCGGTGTTCGGCGCGACCGCGAGCACCGCCGCCTCGTCGCGGACGACGACCAGCAGGTCACGGAGTTCGCCGGTGACGTAGACCTCCGCCGGCTCCACGCCCAGCGCGGCGCCGAGCCCGTCCGGAACCGGTACCTCGATCGGCCGGTTGACCGGAAAGTCCAGCGTGATCCCGTCGTCCGCAACATCCGCCACCAGGACCCCGCTCAGCGTCGCGAACGACGCCTTCCCGGACACCTTGCCGTCCGCCGCCAGTACATGGGCAGTCGCCAGCGTCGCGTGCCCGCAGAGCACCACTTCCTTCGTCGGCGTGAACCACCGCAGGTCCCACTCCGCCTCGGCAGCCGCCGACGGCCGCACGAACGCGGTCTCCGCGTGCTTCATCTCGGCCGCCACCGCACGCATCCACCCCTCGTCCGGCCAGTCACCGCCCTCGAGCACACAGACGCCCGCCGGATTCCCTGCAAACGGTCGGTCAGCGAACGCATCAACCACGCGAATCCTCATGCCCCGACGCTAACCACCGCGACACCCCTCGTTCCATAACCACTTCTCCCCCGAGTGGCCATTGAACCGCCCGGCGGAACGGGCCGTATCGAGGGTGTCCCACACTTCCGACCGACAGGAAAGTGACATGTCGTTCCGCTCGAAGGGTCGTCCGCTCGCAGTTGCGACCGCACTCGTCGGCAGCCTCGCCCTGGTCGCACCGGCGACCGCCGACGCACACGGTTCGTCGCACGCACTCGCCGTACAGCAGGTCAACCTGGTCTCCGACGAGCCAGGAAAGGCTGTGCTCCAGGATCCGGATCTGGTGAATCCGTGGGGGCTGTCGCTGGGCGCGACGACCCCGCTGTGGGTGTCGAACCAAGGTACGTCGACGTCCACGCTGTACTCGTCCGCGCCGGGCTCGGCCACCGTCACGAAGGTGCCGACCGTCCGCGTCACGGTGCCGCTGCCGACCGGGCAGGTGTCCAACGCGAGTACCTCGTTCGTGGTCAGCAACGCGACCACGAGCGCGCCGGCTCGCTTCATCTTCGCCACCCTGACCGGGCAGATCGCGGCCTGGAACCCGACGATCAACCCGTTGATGGGGCCGGCCGACATCAAGGTGACCACGCCCGGTGCGGTGTACACGGGGCTGGCGATCGCCGCGGCGCCGGACCGGTTGTTCGCGGCCGACTTCGCCCGCGGGCGGATCGACGTGTTCGACGGCGGGTTCCAGCCGGTGAAGCTGCCGTGGTGGGCGTTCCGCGACTTCTCGCTGCCTCGGGGATACGCGCCGTACAACGTGCAGGCGCTCGCGGGGCGGATCTTCGTCACGTACGCCAAGCCCGACCCGAAGACGGGCCGCGCGACCCGCGGACGGGGTCTCGGCTTCGTCGACGAGTTCACGACCGACGGCAAGCTGGTCACCCGGGTCGCCTCCCGCGGCGACCTGAACGCCCCGTGGGCGCTCGCGCTCGCGCCCGCGGCCTGGGGCGCGCCGGCCGGGACCCTGCTGGTCGGCAACTTCGGCGACGGCCGCATCAACATCCTTGAACCGAAGTCCACCAACCGCTTCAAGGCAGTCGGCCAGGTCCGGAGCACCACCGGCAAGCGCGTCGCCATCGAAGGCCTCTGGGCCCTGATCCCCGGCACGCCCACCACCGGGGGCCCCGACGCCCTCTGGTTCTCCGCCGGCCCCGCCAACGAAACCCACGGCCTCCTCGGCCAACTCCGCAAGCCGTAACTTCCGGCCGGGTCTCAGGCGTTCAGAGGCTTCTCGAACCAATGGTCGGCGTAGGGCTCGGTGTTGAAGGGTGGGACTTCTTGGTAGCCCGTTGAGCGGTAGAGGGCGATCGCCTCGGTCAGGTTGCGGTTGGTTTCCAGCCGTACGGCGGGGGCTCCGTGGGCGATCGCCTCGCGCTCGAGTTCGGTGAGGAGGCGGCGACCCAACCCGAGGCCGCGGGCGTCGGGGGCGACCCACATGCGCTTGATCTCGGCGGGTTCGGCTCCATGGAACTTGAGTGCACCGCATCCGATAGGCTCCGAGTGAAGTGTTGCCACAAGCAACAACCCGGCGGGCGGCGTCAGCTCGGCGTTGTCCGCGGAGATGCTTCGCGACCGGTCGAATCCGGTCTCGAAGCGCTCACCGAGCTCGGCGAAGTACGACTCCAAGCAGTACTGCGCCGCCGGCAGCCGCGGATCCACCACCTCGACCCGCACCATCGACGCGGTCAACAACCGCGTCACCTCGCCCATCGCAGCAACCAGCCGCTTCTGCTGCCGCTCGTCCAGCGGTTCGAGGATCGACGCCGCGAGTTCGTCCGACCGTTCGTCCAGCACCCGCCGCTCGGCGAGACCGTTCTCGGTCAGCCGCGCGATCCGCACCCGACCGTCGTCCCCGCTCCGCTCGACCCGGACCAGCCCGGAGCTCTCCAGCGACCGGAGCAGCCGGCTCACATACCCGGAATCGAGATCGAGCCGGGCCCGCAACGACCGGACATCGCATCCGTCATTCCCGATCTCCCACAGCACCCGGTCCTGCCCGAGCGGTCGCCCGCGGGACAGGTAGGCGTCGTGCAGCGCCCCGACCCGCTGCGTGACGACCCGGTTGAACCGCCGTACCTGCGCAACACCCATCCTCTGACCTTAGTCAGAGAACGGGTGCCGCGTAAACGCTGGTCAGTCGATCGGGCGGAGTTCGTCGGCGTACGAGACGGAGACGCGGCGGAGTACGCCGTCCTTGACCGAGTACTGGCCCATGCGCCACAGGGGCGGGCTGTAGGCGTGGATGGTGACGCTGCCCTTGTCGAGGCCGACGACGCGGTGGATGTGATCCGGGCCGAAGCCGTACACGTCGCCGGCTTCGATCTCGGTCTCGACCGACTCGACGCCGATCGCCAGGTTGTGCTCGACGAGCTTTCCGCGGGCGACCGCCACGGCGCCGGAGGAGACGTCGTGGTCGTGCCAGCCGGTGTCGTTCACCGGCGTCCAGCAGATCAGCCAGACGTCGACGTTGGCGTCACGATGCAGCGAGGCGAAGACGCGCTCGTCGTCGCTGTAGGCGACCTTGTCCTCCCACAGGTGCGGCTGCGCCGCGAGGCCGCCGGCCAGCTCGGCCAGCTCGTCAGGGGTGAGATCACGTCCCGGAAGGTCGTCCAGCGACAGACAGTTGTTGAGCTCCACGAGCCGGCTGGCCTGGCGCGCCGGGACGTTGGGTACGTCGATTGGCTGAGCAGTCACTGCACTCCCCTCTCAGGAGTAGTACCACCGGCGCCGAACAGCAGCCGGTGTGGATTGTCGTGGCGGATCACCGCGGTCGCGGCATCGCCTTGGCGGAGTTCGACCGTGTCGGCGTACGGCCGGTCGGTACCGTGCACGACCTGGTCGATGCCGAGGACCCGTGCGACCGCGTCGATCCCTTGCGGGCCGTAGCTCGACGTGTCGACGTACAGGTTCGGGTCGATGGTGCCGAGCCGGCCGCCGCGCGCGGTCAGCCGCTCGTGGTGCACCGGCGCGAGACCGGCCGCGGCAACGAAGCACAGCCGGAGATTGGGGTACGAGCCTCGCCCGCCGAAGGCATGCCACGCCCACCAGGCCGCCTGCAACTGGGTCGTGTAGTCGACGACCGGCGCCCACCACTCCGGCGCCTCGGTCGGTCGCGCCGTACCGGGGTGCACCAGGATCGGCCGGCCCGCCTGCTCGGCGACGCGCAGCAATTCCGCCTGCGCCTCCCAACCTTTCGGTGTTCCGAGGACATGCGCCGGCAGCTGCAGTCCAAGGAATCCCTTATGCAGCAGGGATTCCAGTCCAGCAACGTCAGGATCGAGAAGATCGACGGAAGCCCACGCCCGGAACGGCTTCGGGAACTCCGCGGCTCCGTCGTGCCAGGCCGCGAGCAGCTCCGCATCGCCGAGTTCCTCGACACCGAGCGGACTCGACAGCGACACCGCGGCCAGCGTCGTACCGGAGTCCTGCTCCAGCGCGACCCGTTTGCCGAGCTCGTGCGCCGCCGGATCCACGTCGTACGGCGCTTCGCACGTGGTGTGCAGCGTCCAGCCGTCGAGGTACGGCGGCTCGCGGCGGGCCCGGAGCCGGTCGACGAACGCTTCCGGCCAGAGATGCTGGTGGACGTCGATCATCGGCTCCTCCTCTCGCCCGTTTGATCAGATTGAAGCGCTTCAGGATGATTAGAGTGAAGCGCTTCAAAGGCCGGTCTGTCAAGTTTCTGTCCACGGCGGCGGCTAGGGTCTTGAGCATGCCGGGAACCAGCCGGAGGCCGACCCTCAAGGACATCGCCGCCGAGACCGGACTCTCGATGGCCGCCGTGTCGTATGCGCTGCGTGGGCTGCACGGCACGCCCGAGACCCGGCAGCGGGTCCAGGACGCCGCCGACCGCCTCGGCTACCAGGCCGATCCGGTCGCGCGTGCGCTCGCCTCGGGCCGCAGCGGCTCCGTCGGCGTACTCTGCGCCTCGCTCGAAGACCTCTGGCAGCAACGCGTCGCCGCCGCGCTCGGCCGCGAGCTCCTGGCCCCGGACCGGAACGCCTGGATCATCGACTCGGCCGGCGACGCCGACCGCCAGCTCGAGCTCGCCCAGCACCTCGTCGACCACCGCGCCGACGCGATCGTGGTGATCCCGATCGACCCGGCCGCGAAGGCCTGGGCCGAGATCGCCCGGCAGGCGCCGGTGATCGCGATCGGTGATGCGCTGCCGAGCGCGAAGGCGAAGTCCGAGGTGATCCTCGACAACGAGTCCGGCGTGACTACTGCGCTGCGCCGGCTGTCGGACGCCGGCCACCGGGACATCGCCGTACTGAGCCCGACCCGCCGTCTCGAGGTCGAGCGCCCCGCCGAGGAGATCGCGCAGCGCGTCGCGGACGACCTCGGCCTGAAGATCCGCCTGCTGCAATGCCCGCACGACCTGGCCGGCGCGACCGCCGTCGCCCGGACGCTGCTCTCCAGCAGCACGCGCCCGACCGGCATCCTCGCGCTCGCCGACTCGATGGCCTTCGGGGTGTACGCCGCCAGTCGCGAGCTCGGCCTGAGCATCCCGGAAGACCTGTCGCTGCTCGGGTACGACGACCAGCCGATGTCCCAGCTGCTCACGCCGCCGCTGTCGACCTTCCACTGGCCCCTCGACGATCTGGTCAGCCACGTCGTCGCCCGCGTGACGTCCGCCGTCGACACCAACCGCCGGGTCCGCCGAACCACGCTCACGCCGACCCTGATCGAACGCGGCTCGGTCGCCGCCCCGCCCAACTGAGCGAGACGGCAGCCGATCCGCGACAGGTTCCACGCCCTCGAAACTAAACTAACTCACTACACTTACTCCCCGTTGTCCAAGATCCGGACACCCACGAGCTCCTCGTCGTACGACATCGGCTCCGCACACCCACACATTCACCACCCGCAACCCCAAGCGCCTTCGCTTCGCTCGGCCGCAGCTCACACGCGCACCCACCACGCGCACCCACCACCCACCGAACCCCCACCGCGCGCACCCCACCCGCATGCCCGCGCCACCCGCCGACACACGAGGGGATATCCCCTCGCGTTATGGGTTCTCCCCTCGTACACCAGCAGAGAACCCACCACAGCAGCGGATATCCCCTCGCATGAATCACCCCGTGGAGGTGGGGTGAGCGGTGCTGGGTGGGTAGCTCAGGTGGGTCGGTGGGTGGGTAGCGCAGGTGGGTCGGTGGGTTGGTGGGCACGCGGTGGGTTGGTGGGCTGCGCGGTGGGTTGGTGGGTGGGGGGCGCGTGGGTGGGTTGGTGGTTTGGGGGTGGAATGCCGGAAGGCCGGTCGAGCGGGTGCTCGGCCGGCCTTCTCGGGGGTGCTGGGTTACTTGGTGCCGAAGACCTGGACTTCGGTCAGGTCGGTGAAGCTGCAACCGCTGGTGGTGCTGCCTGGGCAGGTGGTGGAGAAGTCCGGGACCTGCGGGCTGAGCATCCAGAAGCGGACGTACTGGACGCCGGTCGCGTTGCCGCTCGGGGTGAGCAGGTTGTACTTGCCCTGGTTGGCAGTGGTGAAGGTGCCCTCCTGAGCGGTCGCCCAGGTGGTGCCGTCGGCCGAGGTCTCGATCTTGTACTGCCCGGTCGACGCCGTGCCCGAGTCACCACAGGTGGCTGACGGGTCGACGTTGAAGGAGCTGATGTTGACCTTCGCCGGCAGCTTGATGTCGACGTGCTTCGGGACCATCGTGCCGGTCGGCGTGCCGTCGTCGTCTCCGGTGGTGCTGCCCCAACCGGTGCCCTGGGCGTTGTCGATCGCACCGCCCGGACCGCAACCGAAGTCGCCGTAGTCCGGACCGTTGAAGCCGGCGACCGTTCCGCCACCGGAGGAGGCGGCCCAGTTGCGGCGCGGTACGAAGTTCGCCTGAGCGCCGGCGCTGACCTTGACGGGCTGCACGAGCAGCTCGTAGCCCGGAGCGGACACGACGACCTTCGGGTACGTGCCCGGCGCAACGCCGGTGATCGTGTACTTGCCGGTCGCGTCGGTCGAGCCGGCGTAGTCACCGGCGTAGCCGGACGAGTGACCGCCGACGTACACGAGCGCGCCGGCCACCGGAGCACCGGTGTCCTTGTCCTTCACGGTGCCGGTGAGCGAGGTGGTCGCACCTGTCGGCGGCTTGTGGAAGTCCTCGGCCGGGAAGGCGTCGCCGCCGTCGACGACACCGGCGTACCAGCCCATGCCGCGGTTGGCGAAGACGGTCCAGATGATGTCGGCGTTCTTGCCGCCGCTGGCGACGAGGTCGGCCTGGACGATCGCGTTGCGCATGTCGAGCATCGTCGGGTCGGCCGGCGACAGCTCCATCGCGCGGGTGATGATGCTCAGCGCGTAGCTGCGACCGAAGCGCTCACGCAGGTCCCAGAGGGTCTGCGCCCAGACCTCACCGGACGAGTGCACCTCCGGCCCGCGGGAACCGATGGTCGGGAAGTCGCCGTACGTGTAGCCGCCCTTGGCGCCGTTCGCCTTGACACAGTTCGGGCTGACCGCCTTCACGCGGCAGTCGATCGCCTGGGTACGGAACAGGTCGCCGTGCGCGACGTACTTGCCCTCGAGGACCTCACCCGCAGCGGTGGTGTCCTTCTCCAGGCCGTGCGAGACGAGGTAGTCCATCGCGTAGAAGTCGCTCCACGCCTCGCCCATCGAGCCGCCCTGGATGCTGTTCAGCGTCGAGTTGCCGGTGGCGTCGACGACCAGGCGGTTCGACAGACCGTGCGTGTACTCGTGGTACAGGATGCTGGCGTCGTTGGCGCCGCTGGCCGGGACCCACGGCTCCTGCTCGTCGGACTTGCCCGGCGAGTGCCACAGGTACATCTGCATGGTCGGCGAGGTGCCGTCCGGCGGCGTCGACATGTTCGCGTTGTCGTCGTGGTTGGCGTCGGGTCCGCCGTTCGCACCGGTGGCCGCGCCGTCGAGGGCGTTCAGGTGCACCGGGTCGCCGCCCGCGGTGTCGAACGAGCCGGCCGCCGGGGTGAAGCTGATCGGCGCCTTCGCCAGCCAGTCGTGGAAGTTGCTGGCCAGGTAGAACGCGTTGGTGACGTCCTGGTTCATGTTCGTCTTCCAGGAGTCCGGCTTCGCCGGGTCCCAGGTGCAGATGAACGAGGCCGAGCAGAACGACGACGCGTTCTGGAAGGTGGTCAGCTTGTACTCGGCGCCGGTCTTGGTGCCGGGCACCTTGACCGTCTCACCGGTGTTCGGCTGGTTGTCGTCGTTGACGTCCGCGAAGGCGGCGACCGACGTACCTTCCAAGAGGGTCTTGGCGTTCTTCGGCAGCCACTTGTTGTAGATCAGGTTCTCGACCCGCTGCGTGCCGCCCTTCGCGGCGCCCGGGTAGTTGTCCTGCACCAGCGCGTCGCCGTTGCCCTCGCTGACGAGGTCCTTGCGGTACAGCGTGCCACCGGTCTGGGCGTCGACGACGTGGCTGTAGATCTTGGTGCCACCGGAGTTGGTGTAGGTCAGCCAGCCCTTGCGGAGCCCGTCGGCGGTGTGGAACCACACCTGCTTGGCGGTGTCGCCGTTGCTCCACTTGGTGCTCACGCCGGAGGTGGTCGCGGTCGCGGACTTCGTCGTACCACCGGCGTCCTGGATCGCGGCGGTGCGGGCGTCCGCGGCGGTGACCTTCGGCGCCGCGACGGCGGACCGGGTCTGCGCGGCGGTGGCGAGGCCGGAGACCGGCGAGCCCATCACCGAGATCAGCTGGCCGTTCTTGGTGACGTTGGCCTTCAGGCCGTTGCCGAACACCTCGACGCCGTCGACGACCTGCGCCCAGAAGACGTGGTGGGTGCCGAGGTCGTCGACGTAGTCCTTGCGCAGCTTCAGCGTGCCGAGGTCGGCGTCGGACAGCTTGAAGATCTCCGGGTGCGCCTTGACGTAGCCGAGGGCAACGTCCGTGGCCTTCTTCGCGCTCTTGCCGGTGAGGAAGCCGTTCAGCTTGGTCACCTGGGCCGGCGTGCCGGTGTTCGGGTCGACCGAGACGACACCCTGGGTGCCGAGCGAGTCGCGGAACTTCTTCGCGGCGGCCGTCTCCTTGCCCTCGACCTTCGCGGAGCGGGCATAGGTGGTACGGGCGTTCGGCGTCCGGGCGTCGAAGTTGCCCTTGCGGTCCTTGGCTGCCTGCTCGGCCTGCGCGGGCTTCTTGCCCTCGGCACCGGAGTTCTGGGCAGCGTCCGCGCCACCGCCGGCCGTCATGGCCAGCACGGTGGCGGCCGCGGAGACGGCTGAGACTGCTATGAGCCCCCGCCCTCTGCGTGATGTTGTCACAGCAAATCTCCATCAAGTTCGTGTTCGCGGGTCGCCCTCCACGCCCCGTCCCGGGGGCTGACCTTAAGCCTGCGGAAGGGCCCGGGGAAGAGAAATCACCGGAATGTCGCGGAGTCGAGGGTTGTCCTTCGTGCTCGGAACAGTACCGCTAGTGACCGGAAGGTTGCACGCAGCCACCGACCGGTCACTAGCGGTGTGTCTAAAGGTCAGAAAGCTCCGGCGCCGTTCGGCGTACCGAGGCCCGTCGGACCGTCCCAGCCGGTGCGGGCGTTGCACCATTGGGTTGTCGGGCAGGTGCCGTTGCTGCCGCTCGTCACGTCGAACAGCGAGCCCGGATGGGCGTACGGCAACGCGTTCGCGTACCCGGCCGTGTTGCCGGACAGCGCGTAGACCGACGCGATGATCGGCGCGGCCTCACTCGTACCGCCGAACTGCGCCCAGGTCGACGCCGTCTTGCTCGTCGGGTAGTAGATCGCCATGCCGCCTTTGGACGGGTCGGCGGCTGCCGAGACGTCCGCCATCGCGCGCTTCGAGCAGCCGGTGCTGAACGACGCGGCACCCGGCAGTGCGGTGTTGTACGTCGAGCAGCCCGAGCCGGCGCCGTCCCAGACGCTCTCGCTCCAGCCCCGAGTGTTGCTGGCAGCAACCAATGACGTACCGCCGACGGCCGTCGTGTACGACGAGGACGCCGGGTAGCTGCCGCCCTGGTAGCCGTCGTCACCGGTGGAGGCGGTGACCGCGATACCCGGGTGGTTGTAGTAGGCGCCGTACGTCGCGTCGTCCGCGTCGCCACCGCCGTAGCTGTTCGAGATCGCGACCACGCCGGCCTGCTTGGCGGCGGTCTGGACCGCGGTGCCGAGGTCAGCGAAGCTCGCCGACTTGGCCTGTACGACGATGATCTTGGCGTCCGGCGCCGCGGCCGAGACCGCGTCGACGTCGAGCGCCTGCTCGCCGGCCCAGCCCACGTTGAACGTCGGCAGCGTCGTGCCGCCGGTCTGGCTGATGATCTTCAGGCAGCCGTTCGCCTTGGTGCACGCGGACAGGCCGAACTGCGAGCGGTAGACGCCGAGGTCGCGCTCCAGGTTCGGGTAGCCGTAGGCGTCGACGATCGCGACCGTCCGGCCGCCGGCGCTCAGACCGTTCAGCTTGTAGGCGTCGCGCAGACCGGTCGGCGTCAGACCGGTCGCCGGCGGTGCGGTGGCGGCCGGCGTCCGGCCGTCCGGGGTGACCAGCTTCACCGCGTTGCAACTCGCGGTGTGCTTGGCCTTCGCGTCCGAGCAGACGCGGGCGGCGTGTTTGCCGGCGGTGTACGGGGACGGGGCCGCGGTGGCACCCGACGCCGTCATTGCTTGGGCGGTCAGTCCTGCGACGGCCAGTGCGCCGACACCCAGGGCGGACACGAGAATCCGTTGCCTCAACTGGACTCCTCGAGGTTGGGCAGGCCTCCGCACACGGGTCCCGTTGGGCCGGAGGGCGGAGGCCGGCTTGATTTGGGGGGTGTTGGCATCGTGCGTCCGCCGGAGCACCGGAAGCCAGCGATCGGACCGCTGACAAATGTCATGGGCGGACCCATGACAACCACCCCGGCTGGACCAGAATTTGCGCGTGATCACAGGGTCACAGAGGGTGCGCCGGGCAGTGAAGGTTTCCCCCTGAGTTTCCGGAACGCCGACCCTTGACACGGTTTCAGCACCCGGGACTATGCTGCCGGAATCTCTGAGAAATCGATTTCCCTGCCTGGAGGCTCCGTCATGGATCTGCCCGTGCTCAGTAGGCGTCGTTTCCTGCAGGCGAGCGGAGGTACGGCGCTCGCCGCATCGCTGGCCGCCTGTGGAGGCGGCGGCAGCGGCGGGGCGTCCACCAAGGAGCTGTCGTTCGTTTACATGGGAACGGCCGAGCAGCAGGCGACCTGGAACAAACTGTTCGCGAAGTTCACCGAGCAGCACCCGGAGATCAAACTCAAGGCCGAGGGCATCCCGCTGTCGAACTGGGGCGACTTCTTCAACAAACTCTCCACCCGGATCGCCGGCGGCCAGGTGCCGGACGTCATCCAGATCGCCACCGAGGGCCAGCGGCTGTTCGCGTCCAAGGGCCTGCTCGCGCCGCTCGACGACTACATCGCCAAGGACAAGGCGGCCATCGACGAGTACTACGGCGACATGGACCCGAACCTGATCGAGTGGGACAAGAAGTACGCCTCCACCGACGGCAAGACGTACTACCTGCCGGGCGAGTTCAACACGATGTGCATGTGGTACTCGAAGGACCTGTTCGCGAAGGCCGGCGTACCCGAGCCGACGGCGAAGTGGACGTGGGATCAGTTCCGGTCCGCCTGTGAGCAGATCAAGGCGAAGACCGGCGCCTTCGGGTACGCCGCCGACTCGGCGTACTTCGCCGCGATCATGCCGTGGCTCCTCACCAACGGCACCAGCAGTTTCTCCGAGGACTGGTCGAAGCCGACGTACGACGACCCTCGCGTGATCGAGGCCGCCGAATTCAACCGGAAGCTGGTCGCGGACAAGCTGTCGCCGCCGCCCGGCGGCACGTTCGACGCGTTCACCGCGGCCGCGCAGGGCAAGCTGGCGATGTTCGGCGGCGGCCGCTGGCCGATCATCAGCATCCGGAACCTGAAGGCGACGTCGAAGATGGGCATTGTGCCCTGGCCGGTGAAGGTTCAGCAGGGCTCGCCGGTCGGCTGGAACGGGTACCCGATCCTCAAGGCGTCGAAGAAGAAGGACGACGCCTGGACGTTCATCAAGTTCCTGATCTCCAAGGAAGGCTCGTCGACGTTCGCCCAGCTCGGCGGCACCATCGTCCCGGCGCGGAAGTCGATCGCGAACAGCCAGTCGTTCCTCGAGGACGCGCCGAAGGGTACGGAGTACCTCTACCAGGCACTCAGCTACGCGACCCCGATCCCCTCGCCGGACAAGGGCGCCGCCGTACAGAAGGCGATCGAGGACGGTTGGAAGCAGGTGCTCACCGGCAACGCCGCGCCGGCCGACGCGCTCGGCAAGGCCCAGACCACGCTGGAGGGATTGGTCTGAAACCCCAGCGGAGGGACTGGCTCCCCGGCTACCTGTTCATCAGCCCAGCCATCCTGCTCTTCGTCGTCTTCGTCGCCGGGCCGCTGGTCGCCGCCTTCGGGCTCAGCCTGTTCCACTGGGACTTGCTGAGTACGCCGGAATTCGCGGGCCTGGACAACTTCAAGCAACTCGTGACCGACGGCGCCACCGTACGCGCGGTGATCAACACGTTCGTGTTCGCTCTCGCGTCGGTGGTCACGCACATCGGGATCGGGATGCTGCTCGCGCTCGGCGTCCACCGGACGATGACGCGCGGCACGAAGTACTTCGTCAGAACCGCCTACTTCTTCCCGTTCCTGGTGTCCTGGGCCGCGGTCGCGCTGATCTGGAAGTACGTGCTGGATCCGGCGTTCGGCCTGGCGAACTACTACCTCTCGGCGACGACGAACTGGCTGGCCTCGCCGACGCTCGCGTTGCCGACGCTGATCGTGGTCGACTGGTGGCACACGATCGGGTACACGTTCATCATCCTGCTGGCCGGCCTGCAGACCGTGCCGGCGCAGCTGCACGAGGCGGCGCGGGTGGACGGCGCGAACGCGTGGTGGCGGTTCTGGAGCGTGACGCTGCCGGTGATGTCGCCGACGATCTTCTTCGCCACGGTGATCACGTTCATCGGCGCGTTCCAGATCTTCGACCCGATGGTGATCATGACCCAGGGCGGCCCGGACGGCGCGACCCGAAGCATCGTGCAGTACACGTACGAGAAGGGCTTCCAGTCCTTCGAGGTCGGGTACGCCGCTGCGCTGTCGCTGGTCCTGTTCGTCGTGATCATGGTCGTCACCGGCCTCCAGTTCCGGTTGAGCCGACGGTGGGTGCACCAGTGAAGGGCAAGCTGCTGGACCTCGTGCTGGTGCTCGGCGGGGTGGTGATGATCGCGCCGCTGGTGTGGCTGGTCGTGAACGCGTTGTCGGAGCCGATCGACGCGTTCCAGGTGCCGCCGCGGTGGATTCCGCGACCGCCGACGCTGCAGAACTTCCAGCAGGTGCCCGAGCTGATCCCGTTCGCGCAGATGGCGTGGAACAGTCTGCAGATCGCGGTGATCACGACGGCCGGCGCGCTGCTCACGAGCGCGCTGGCGGCGTACGCGTTCAACCGATTGCGGTTTCCGGGGCGGGACCAGATCTTCTCGGTTCTGCTAGCAGCGCTAGTTGTTCCGGTGCAGCTGACCGTGGTCCCGATCTTCATCATGATGCGCTGGCTGCATCTGGTGGACACGACGGTGGCGATCTGGTTGCCGGCGTTGGTGAACGTGTTCGGGATCTTCTTCCTGCGGCAGTACATCTCGTCGATCCCGCGGGAGCTGGACGAGGCGGCGATCATGGACGGCGCCGGGCACTTCTGGATCCTGTTCCGGGTGATCCTGCCGCTCGCCCGGCCGGGGCTGACCGCGCTCGGGATCTTCGTCTTCGAGGCGTCCTGGAACAATTTCTTCTGGCCGTACATCTTCCTGTCGTCACCGGAGAAGATGACACTCCCGGTCGGCCTGGTATCACTGCAAGGCGCGGTCGGCGGCGGTCCTGCCGTCGTGCTGTTCGCTGCGATCACACTGGTAGTACTGCCGATCCTCGTGCTGTTCCTGATCTTCCAGCGCTCGTTCATCGCCTCCATCGCGTCAACAGGACTCCGCGCATGACAGACCACCTCCCCACAGCCTTCAGGGCGCTCTGGCACGAGCTCCCGCTCCTGGCCACCACCGGCGCCCTCATCTGCACAGCCTCCGCCGTTGTACTTCTCCTCAGTCCAGGGCTGTCACCACCTAGCGTCTTGCTCGCAGCATTCGCCATCGCCCCGGTCTGGGCAGCTGCCATTGCCACAACGGATGCGGTAGTTCGAGAAGACCGCGGTGGCGTCGTCCTACTGCTGAAGAACCTACGGAAGCACGCCCCGGCCGGACTCGAGGTGGGTGTGGTTCCGGCAGTGGTGATCGCACTCGCTCTACTGAACTGGCAGCTGTACTCCGGACCGCTCTTCGCCCTCCCCCTGGCAGTCAGCGGCTGTGCAAGCGTGCTTCTACTACTCGCCTCCTGCTACGCCTTCAGCCTGCGTGTCACCTCAGGGCTGCGTGGCAAGACACTCTGGTTCACCGCGCTCCACCTGGTCGCCCACGCCCCTCTGGTCCCACTCGGCGTACTCGCACTCGTTTTCGTAGCCCTCTTCCTCGGGACCTCGGTTACTGCCTCACTACTCCTGCTCGCCCCCGGACCGGTGGCTCTCTTCGCCTCCGCCGGTACATGGACGGAGAAACATGCACTACACCGGTGAGAACCTTCGACACTTCGCACTGCCGCTGGGAGGTCTCGGCACCGGCACCGTCGCGCTGGCCGGCAACGGCGCGCTGCGGCAGTGGCAGCTGCACAACATCGGCAACCACGAAGGACATGTGCCGGACAGCTTCTTCGCGATCCGCCTCTCCCAGATCGAGCCACCGCTCGACGAGATCCGCCTCCTCCAAGGCCCGCCGCTGGAACCCACCGACACCCCGCTGGTCACCGACGACGTGGTGCCGGCCGGCGAGCGGCGCCTGCACGACGTCCTCCCGTCGATCGGTACGACTCAGGTGACCGCGACGTACCCCTGGGCTCGCGTGGAGTACGAGACGGATCTGCCGGTCGAGATCAGCCTGGACGTGTTCAACCCGTTGGTCCCGTCGGACGCCGCGGCGAGCTCGCAGCCGGTCGTCGGGTTCACGTTCACGCTGCACAACCCTGGTGACATCGCCGTGCACGGCAAGCTCGCAGGTGCGCTCCAGAACTCGGTCGGCTGGGACGGCGTTACGCCGGTCGACGGCGTGGACTGCAGCCTGTACGGCGGCAACACGAACCGCACCCGCCGCGCCGACGGCTGGACGTCTGTGGTGATGGAGAACGGTGGACTGCCTGCCGACCATCCCGGAGTGGGTCAACTGGTGCTCGCCACCGACGGCCCTGGATTGGTCTGTGCGCAATGGGCCAGGCCTGAGGAGTTCGTTGCCTTTCTCAACGGTCCCGTGACACCGGTGAGCGGTTCGAGCGCGCCCGGGACAACGTGGAACGGCGGGTTGGCCGTCCCCTTCAACCTCCAACCAGGTGAGACGGCTGAGGTCCGGTTCCTGATCGCGTGGCACTTCCCGAACCGATATGTCGACTTCAACCAGTTCGGACCGCACCCGGAGTACGGTCACACCCGCTTCTGGCTCGGGAACGCGTACACCCGTCGTACGCCGGACGCCGTCGCCGCGGCCGACCACTTCATCGAGCACTGGTCTGAGATGGAAACACTGACGACCGCCTGGACGGAGGCGTTCGAGGAGAGCAGTCTGCCCGGCGAGGCCGGTGCACGGCTAGCAGCGCTAGCGGCCGACGTACGAAGCCCAACCGTCTTCCAGACCGCGGACGGCGACGTACTCGGGTTCGAAGGTGTTCTCGGCGCGTCCACCGCGATGTGGGGCGGCCGGTACGGCGGCTCGTGTCCGCTCAACTGCACGCACGTGTGGAACTACGAGCAGACGCTGTCGCGCCTCTTCCCGTCGCTGGAGCAGAACATGCGTGACACGGAGTACGACGTCATGCAGGCACCGGAGGGGTACATCCCGCACCGGGTGCGCGCACCGCTCTACGTGAAGCAGCTGTGGGACGTAGTGATCGGTGGACCGGAAGAGCCGGCCCTGGACGGGATGCTCGGCAGCGTGCTCAAGACATACCGCGAGGTGCGCCAGGGCGCCGGTCTGGACTGGCTGGGTCGACGCTGGCCTCAGGTGGTCCGATTGCTCGACCACATCCACGGCAAGTGGCTGCGGGACGGCGTACTGCGTGGCATCCAGCCCAGTACGCACGACATCGACCTGTGTGGCGTCAACTCGTTCATGGGCACGCTGTGGCTCGCTGCACTGCGTGCGGCGGAGGAGATGGCGCTACTGCTCGGTGAGGACGCCAAGGGGTACCGCAGCCTGTTCGACACGGGCAGCACGGCGTACGACGAGCTGCTGTTCACAGGCGAGTACTACCGGCAGATCCTGGACCCGGACGAGACCCGTGACTTCCAGTGGGGTGACGGCTGCCTCGCAGACCAGCTGATCGGGCAGTGGTGGGCGCACCAACTGGACCTCAGTTACGTCCTTCCGGAGGACCACGTGCGTACGGCGCTGCGCAACGTCGTACGGCACAACCTGCGGACCGGTTTCCGCGACTTCGACCACCCGTACCGCGTCTTCGCCGACGGAGACGACACCGGACTCCTCATGTGCACCTGGCCGCACGGCGGTCGCCCCGACATCCCCACGCGATACTGCGACGAGGTCTGGACCGGCTCGGAGTACCAGGTCGCCGCCCACTGCCTCTACGAAGGCCTCACCGACGAGGGCATGTCCATCCTGCAAGGCCTCTGGACCAGGTACGACGGAACTCGCCGCAACCCGTTCAACCCGATCGAATGCGGCGACCACTACATCCGCAACGCCGCCGGCTGGTCCGTCCTGGAAGCCCTCACCGGCTACCGCCACAACGCCCTCACCAAAACAATCACCTTCGCGCCGATGACGATGGCCCGATCCGGCAACACCTGGCAATTCCCCTTCACCACCAACACCGGCTGGGCCACCGCCACCCACAAGGCCAACACCCTCACCATCACCTGCAAAGCCGGCCACCTAGACCTCCGAACAATCCACGTCGACGGCACGCGATACCCGATCAACACCCCGATCCACCCCGGAAAACCCTTGGTGATCACAACAACCTGACACCTACCGTCGAACCATGTCCCTCGTCGACCGAGCCCACGCGTTGCAGACCGAGGCCCAGCAGCTCTTCACGCGCCTGGACCTCGGCACCGCGTTCCCGTGGGAGCCGGCACTGATCGGCAGCGCACTGTCAGGCCTTATGGTCGACCGCGACCTCGACATCATGTTCGACGCCCCGGACGCCACCGCCGCGACTGTCCTCGCCGGGCTGACGACACTCGCCCAGCACGTCGCGCTCCGCAGCGTCGACTTGCGCGACGAACGCGAAGACCGTCGTCCGACACCGGCGATCACCGACGAACGCTTCTACGCGGTCCTGCACACCCAGGCTTGGAAGATCGACCTGACCTTCTGGCTACACGTCGTAGAACGCCCTCACGTCGCCCACGCCGAACGACTGCGAGCGGCCTCACCTGACCAGCAACTGACGATCTTGCACCTGAAGACCGAGCGCCCCGACCTGGACAGCTCCGAGATCTACACCGCCGTACTCCGCGGCGACGTACGGACGCCCCTCGAACTCGCCGACTACCTGACGGCGGGCCACTGAGAACTCAGTTCCGGGGCCTGTCGCGGCAGGGGTTCTCCCCTCGAACGCAGGGTTCTCCCCTCATACACCAGGGGAGAACCCTGCAGATCAGTAGAGAACCCCCTGGCATGGTGTCTTCCGCGCAGGTTTGGAGTCGCAAGCCTATGGGTGGCTAGAATGTGATGACCACGCCAAGGCCTCGCGGCTTTGGTCCAACGGCCTCCTTCGGGAGGCCGTTTTTGTTTGTGTGAAGGAAGAGTGCCGGCCGCCCGGCAACGCCACCGGACGGTCGGCACTCGATCAGGGGAGTCCTAGTTCGGCGGACTCCTTGTCGGTGAAGAGGCGGGAGCGGATCAGGAAGCGGACGCCCTCGGGGGCCTCCACCGAGAAGCCGCTGCCTCGGCCTTTCACCACGTCGACGGTGAGTTGGGTGTGCTTCCAGTACTCGTACTGGTTCGCGGACATCCAGAAGCCGATCGGATCGTCTACCCCGTCGACGACCAGATCACCGAGATGCACGTCCGCCGACCCCGTGATGAATTCCCCGTCCGGGTAACACATCGGCGAACTGCCGTCGCAGCAGCCACCCGACTGGTGGAACATCAGCGGACCGTGCATCTCAGTGAGGCGGCGGAGCCATTCCGCCGCCGCGTCTGTCAGCAACACCTTCTCGACCATGGGCTCAGAAGAAGCCGAGCTTCGACGGGCTGTAGCTGACCAGCAGGTTCTTGGTCTGCTGGTAGTGGTCGAGCATCATCTTGTGGTTCTCCCGGCCGATGCCGGAGTTCTTGTACCCGCCGAACGCCGCGTGCGCCGGGTACGCGTGGTAGTTGTTCGTCCAGACCCGCCCGGCCTGGATCTCCCGGCCGGCCCGGTACGCCGTGTTGATGTCCCGCGACCAGACGCCCGCCCCGAGTCCGTACAGCGTGTCGTTGGCGATCTTCATCGCGTCGGCGTAGTCGTCGAACTTCGTGACCGCGACGACCGGGCCGAAGATCTCCTCCTGGAAGATCCGCATCTTGTTGTCGCCCTCGAAGACCGTCGGCTGGATGTAGTACCCGCCGGCGAGGTCGCCTTCCAGTTCCGCGCGAGCTCCGCCGGTCACGACCCGGGCGCCCTCGGCGCGACCGATCTCGAGGTAGGCGAGGATCTTCTCGTACTGGTCGTTGCTGGCCTGCGCGCCCATCATCGTGTCGGTGTCGAGCGGGTTGCCGAGCTTGATCGCCTGCGTCCGGGCCACCGCGTCGCCCAGGAACGAGTCGTAGATGGACGACTGGATCAGCGCCCGCGACGGGCAGGTGCAGACCTCGCCCTGGTTCAGCGCGAACATCGTGAAACCCTCGAGCGCCTTGTCGTAGAAGTCGTCCCGGGACGACGCGACGTCGGCGAAGAACACGTTCGGGCTCTTGCCGCCGAGCTCGAGCGTCACCGGGATGATGTTCTCGGACGCGTACTGCATGATCAGCCGGCCGGTCGTGGTCTCACCAGTGAACGCGACCTTGGCGACTCTGTTGCTCGAGGCAAGCGGTTTGCCGGCCTCGACCCCGAATCCGTTGACGACGTTGAGCACGCCGGGCGGCAGCAGGTCGTGGATCAGTTCGAGCAGCACGTGGATCGAGGCAGGGGTCTGCTCGGCCGGCTTGAGTACGACGGCATTGCCGGCCGCGAGCGCCGGCGCCAGTTTCCAGACCGCCATCAGGATCGGGAAGTTCCACGGGATGATCTGCGCGACCACACCGAGCGGCTCGTGGAAGTGGTAGGCGATCGTGTCGTCGTCGATCACCGACACCGAGCCCTCCTGGGCCCGCAGCGCGCCGGCGAAGTACCGGAAGTGGTCGATCGCCAGCGGCAGGTCGGCGGCCAGCGTCTCGCGAACGGCCTTGCCGTTGTCCCAGGACTCGGCGACCGCGAGCAGTTCGAGGTTGGCCTCGATCCGGTCGGCGATCTTGTTCAGGACGTTCGCCCGTTCGGCCGGTGACGTCCGTCCCCAGCCCGGCGCGGCACCGTGGGCGGCGTCGAGGGCGCGCTCGACGTCGTCCGCCGTACCGCGAGCGATCTCGGTGAAGTTCTCACCGGTGACGGGAGTGGGGTTCTCGAAGTACCCGCCCTTGACCGGCGGCACCCACTCGCCGCCGATGTAGTGGTCGTAGCGCGCCTTGAAACTGACCGGGCTGCCATCCTGCCCAGGAGCTGCGAAGATCGTCATTGGTTCTCCTTCGGATACCCGACGTTGAACCGAAGGTAGGAGAATGAACGTTGCACCGACGTTGCAGCGCGGAGTGAGGCGGCATGGACGCAGCGGATCAGGCCCGCCGGTTGAGCGAGTTGTACGACGAGGTGCTCGGCGGCGGCCGGGCCACCGGCGACCCGCGCCCGCTGGTCGCGGCTTCCTGGGAGCGCTCTCTCGCGGCCGCGGTGGATCCCGAACTGGACGCGCCGCCGGTGATCGTCGACCCGGACGTGGTCGCGGCGATCCGCGAGAACCATCCGCTGCAGGCCGTCCTCCCGGTGCTCCGGCAGACGCTGACCACCATCGCCGACGAGGCGTCGCACATCATGATCATCACCGACGCGCAGGGGACGATCCTGTGGCGCGAGGGTTCGTCGGAGGTGAAACGCCAGGCCGACCGGATCGCACTGTCCGAGGGCGCGGTCTGGTCGGAGGAGCAGATCGGGACGAACGGCATGGGTACGTCGCTCGCCGTCGGTCAACCGGTCCAGATCCACTCGGCCGAGCACCTGGTCCGCCGGATCCACGAATGGACCTGTGCCGCCGCGCCGGTGCACGATCCCGACACCGGCAAGCTGCTCGGCGCGGTCGACGTCTCCGGACCGCTGCGCACGGTCCACCCCGCGATGGTTGCCCTGGTGACCGCGGCGGCTCAGCTCGCCGAGGGTCAGCTGAAGGTCCGGATGGCCGCCGCCGACGAGATGCTGCGGGCCCGCAACATGCGGCACCTGATGGCGCTCGGCGATGCGCCCGGCGCGTTGCTGACCCCGACCGGCCGCGTGCTCGCGGTCCAGCCGCTCGAATGGTTGCCCGACCGCCTCGTCGTACCGGACGGCGCCGATCGCATCGACCTCGGCGACGGACGGGAAGGATTGGTAGAGCGACTCGACGAGGGCTTCCTGCTCCGCATGCCCGGTGCGCCGGTGCGCCGTACGCGACCGTCCTTGCGGTTGAAGCTGCTCGGCTCGGGGCAGCCGACCGCGATCGTCGGCGGCCGCGAGATCGCGCTGACGTTGCGGCGCGCCGAAGTACTCGCACTGTTATTGCTGCAGCCGACCGGACTCACGGCCGAGCAGCTGATGCTGCAGTTGTACGGCGACGAGGGAAACCCGACCACGGTCCGCGCCGAGATGCACCGGCTGCGGAACCTGCTCGGCGGCGGAGTCCTCGACACGAAGCCGTACCGCATCATCGCGGACGTCACCGGGGACGTGGCCGAAGTACAGGCAGCCCTCCGCAACGGCGACCTACCGAAGGCCCTCGAGCTGTACGCCGGTCCGCTGCTCGCCCGCTCCGACGCCCCGGCTTTGCGCTCCGAACGCGACGAACTCGACGCCACCCTCCGCCGCGCGGCCCTCGACGCCCGCAACCCCGACCTGCTGTGGCAGTTCGCGCAGACCGCCACCGGCGCCGAGGACCTGGAAATCTTCGAGGCCCTCGCCGCCGGCCTACCAACAGACGACCCCCGCCGAGCCGCCGTCGCCACCCGCCTCACCCGACTCCTCGACTGACCTACTCGCCGGGCCTACTCGCGGCCGACGAGGATCCACATGTAGTCGCGGTTCTTGGTGGGGAAGGTGGCGGTCTTGTTGCTGACTTCCTTGGTCTTCTTGCAGTCGCTGGTGGTGTACTTCCAGCGCACGACCTGGACCCGCCAGGACTGCTTCAGTTGGTGCAAGCGACGTACCTTGCCGGCCGGCACCTCAGCCGTGTACGACCAGCTGTCGGTGACCGCGTGAGATTTGCCGACCGTCTTCGAGTACTTGTTCTGGATCTCGGCGATCACCAGCGGGATGCTCACCCCGAGGTCACCGGACCAGGCCGAGTTCGACTCCGAGGTGGCGGTCTTCTGGTAGGTGATCCGGCCCGGACCCTCCATCCAGTCGCTGTAGAGGTTCGTGCCGACGTACACCTCGTGCCCGCCGCGTTCGTACCAATAGACCGCTTTGGTGTCGCATTTCTTGGCCACGGCCGGTGCCGCGTTCGCCGCGGCCGGCACCACCACACCGGTCGCGATCAGTACTCCAGCAGCGATTCCCCGACGAAGACGCATGGTTCTCTCCCACCGAAACCGATTGACAGGTACTGCGGTTGCAGTGGTTAGAAACTTACGGACCGGTCTACTCCGGCGCAACGATCCTTCTGTAACGCTGTGTGTCGATTTGGTGACAGCGGAATTGGCGGCGTGACGAGCCCTACACAGACATGACTGACGGGTAACCGACCAATAACATCGCTGGTATGCAGATCCTCGCCATCGTCGTCTCGCTCGCGATCGCTGCTGTCGGTGTCGCGTTGTTCGGCAAGACGATCGGGCACATCGTGTCCGTCATCAAGCTGGGCCAGCCGGTCAGCCGGACCGACCAGCCCGGGCAGCGCTCGGTCACCCTCGCCAAGGAGACACTTCTCCACACCCGGATGCTGCAGTGGAGCCACATCGGCGTGCTGCACTGGTTCGTCGCGTTCGGTTTCATCGGGCTGTTCCTCAGCCTGGTGACGGCGTTCGGGCAGCTGTTCGACCCGCACTGGGTGCTGCCGGTGATCGGTCACTGGTTCGTGTTCGAGTGGGTGAGCGAGTTCCTCACCTGGACCGGCCTGATCTCGATCATCGGGTTGATGGCGATCCGGTTGCGCAACCTGCCGCGGGGCGAGAAGGGCCGCTACAGCCGGTTCTTCGGATCCACCGCCTGGCAGGCGTACTACGTCGAGTACACGATCCTCGGCGTACTGATCTGCATCCTGCTGCTCCGCGGACTCGAGTACGAGCTCGGCGCCGGGACCAAGTTCCACTTCCCCAGCACGTTCTTCGTCGGCGACGCTCTGTTCGGCGGCCTGTCCGAGCACGCGCTGGAGAACACGGTCTACCTGGTCGCGATGATCAAGATCCTGATCTCGTTCGCGTGGATGATCACGATCTCGCTGAACGCGACGATGGGCGTGGCCTGGCACCGGTTCACCGCCTGGCCGAACATCTGGTTCAAGCGCAAGGCCGACGGCGGTACGGCGCTCGGCGCGCTGCAGCCGATCATGGTCAACGGTGCTCCGATCGACTTCGAGAACATCGACGAGCTCGACGAGGACGCGGCGCTCGGGGTCGGCAAGGTCGAGGACTTCACCTGGAAGGGCCTGCTCGACTTCACCACCTGCACCGAGTGCGGGCGATGCCAGTCGCAGTGCCCGGCGTGGAACACCGACAAGCCGCTGTCGCCGAAGCTGATCATGATGGGGCTGCGCGAGCACGCGTACGCGAAGGCGCCGTACCTGCTGGCCGCCGATGACGACGCCCGCAAGTCGCTGCCGGAGCTGGTGCTCGCCGAGCAGGAGAAGCCGTTGGTCGGGCCCGCGGACGTCGCCGTCATCGACGAGGAGGCGCTGTGGGCGTGCACCTCGTGCGGTGCGTGCGTGCAGCAGTGCCCGGTCGACATCGAGCACGTCGACGCGATCATGGACATGCGCCGGTACCAGGTGCTGATCGAGTCGTCGTTCCCGTCCGAGCTCAACGGGCTGTTCAAGGGCCTGGAGAACAAGGGCAACCCGTGGAACATGAACCCGTCCGGCCGGATGGACTGGGCCAAGGACCTGCCGTTCGAGGTCAAGCAGGTCGGTTCGGACGTCGAGTCGCTCGATGAGGTCGAGTACCTGTTCTGGGTCGGCTGCGCGGGCGCGTACGAGGACCGCGCGAAGAAGACCACACAGGCGGTGGCCGAGCTGCTGAACATCGCGGGCGTTTCGTTCGCAGTGCTGGGCGACGGCGAGACGTGTACGGGCGACCCGGCTCGGCGTTCCGGCAACGAGTTCGTGTTCCAGCAGCTGGCGATGCAGAACGCCGAGGTCTTCAAGGAGACCAACGTCCGCAAGGTCGTCTCCACGTGCGCGCACTGCTTCAACACGCTGAAGAACGAGTACTCCCAGCTCGGTGTCGAGCTCGACGTCATCCACCACACCCAGCTGCTGAACCGTCTCGTCCGCGACGGCAAGCTGACCCCGGTCGCGCAGGCCGACAGCTCGCTCAACGGCCAGAAGATCACGTACCACGACCCGTGCTACCTCGGCCGCCACAACCAGGTGTACGACGCCCCGCGCGAGCTGCTCGACATCATCCCGGGCGCGGAGTACGCCGAGATGCCGCGGAACCAGACGAAGTCGTTCTGCTGCGGCGCCGGCGGCGCGCGGATGTGGATGGAGGAGAAGCTCGGCACCCGGATCAACCTGAACCGGACCACCGAGGCGGTCGAGACCGGCGCCGACAAGATCGCCACCGGCTGCCCGTTCTGCCGGGTGATGCTGTCCGACGGCCTCACCGCCAAGCAGGCCGACGGATCGGCCCGTGAGTCGGTCGAGGTCCAGGACGTCGCGCAGCTCCTGCTCGCTTCTGTAAAGCGTGGCGAAAGCTGACCTGCAACTAGCTGCAAACCTCTTCCTCCCCAGGTGGTCCAGACCATAAGATCCACCGTCTGAATCACCTGGGGAGGAAAACGCATCATGAAGTTCCGCGCCGCCGTGGCCACCGCGGCCGCCGTACCGCTCGCCCTCGGCCTCGCCGCCTGCGGTGGAGAGCCCAAGGCCACCGGTTACAAGCCATCGACGCCGGCCACCACAACCGCCGCACCCAAGCCGGTCGACACAACCACGGCCGCACCGGCCACGGTCGCCCACCTGAACCGCGTGACGTTCGTCCCGGCGATGACGTCGGCGGTCGGAAAGCAGAAGGCCTGGCACACGGTCGGCACGGTCACCGCCAACGGCTCGACGCTGATGACGATGGACGGCTACCAGACGACGAACCCGGTCGCGATGTCCATGGAGATGTCCGGTGCGGCGTTCCAGGGCAAGACCGCGAAGATCGTCGTGATCAAGAAGACCGCTTACCTCTCGATCCCGGGGATCACGCCGGCCGGGAAGTTCAAGAAGTTCGCGTCCGGTCTGAACGACCAGTTGAGCGAGCTGATCGAGGGCGGCGACCCGACCAAGATCTACAAGTCCTTCGACAAGAGCATGGTCGACGTCAAGTTCGTCCGCACCGAGACGATCGGCGGCCAGCAGCTCGACCGGTACGCCGTGACGGTGAACACCGCGAAGGCGCTGGCGCTCCAGGGCAAGAAGGTCCCGGCCGAGCTACCGAAGACGCTGACCTACTCGATGTGGCTGGACAAGTCCCACCTGGTCCGGCGGATGACGTTCGACCTCAGAGGCGTCTCGATGGTGATGAACATGACCGACTACAACAAGCCGGTGAACATCACCGCTCCGCCGGCGAGCAAGATCGTGAAATAGGCCGGAACCGGTCATTTTCCCACCCCGTTGTGTGAACTTCTCGTAATCTCCCGTTACGGATGTGATCACCTCAGGATGATCGGGTGGGTGGGTGCCGATGCCGACTACACGACGCAATTTCCTTACCGTCAGCGGAGCAGCGGCGGCGCTCGCGCTGAGCGGCAGTCTTCCGGAGATCAAGACGGCCGCAGCGGGCTGGACCGGCCGGGTCGACCGGCGGGATCCGTTCACGCTCGGTGTCGCGTCCGGCGATCCGTTGCCGGACGCGGTGGTGATCTGGACCCGGCTGGCCCCCGATCCACTCGCGCCGTTCGGCGGGATGGATCGGCGGCCGGTCGAGGTGCAGTGGCAGGTCGCGGAGGACGAGCGGTTCCACCGGATCGTCCGCTCCGGCACGGCCAGGACCGGGCCCGAAGCGAGCCATTCGGTGCACGTCGACGTACGCGGACTGCGGCCCTGGCGGCACTACTGGTACCGCTTCCGGGTGAACGGGCAGCTCAGCCCGGTCGGCCGGACCAAGACCGCGCCGGCGTACGACGCTGTCGTTCCTGAACTGTCGCTGGCGTTCGCGTCCTGCCAGGCATGGTGGGAGGGCTGGTACACGGCGTACGCCGATATGGCGAAGCGCGACCACGACGTCGTGTTCTTCCTCGGCGACTACATCTACGAGTTCGGGATCGACCGCGGTATCCGGCCGCATTCGAACGAGCCGTACATCACCCAGCAGACCGTGACGCTGGACGAGTACCGGCAGCGGTACGCGGCGTACAAGCTGGATCCCGATCTGCAGAGCGCGCACGCGAAGGCGCCGTGGGTCGTGACGCTCGACGACCACGAGGTGGTCGACAACTGGGCGGACGAGGCGCATCCGAGTGCGCCGCCGGCCCAGTTCCGGGTACGCCGGGCCAACGCGTTCCGCGCGTACTGGGAACACATGCCGCTGCGGCTCGCGCAACTGCCGAAGGGGCCGGACATGCAGCTGTACCGGCGGATCAGGTACGGGCGGCTCGCGGAGTTCAACGTGCTCGACACACGCCAGTACCGGTCGGACCAGGCGTACGGCGACGGCACCAAAGCGCCCGGCCCCGAGACGGCCGACCCGGCGCGCACGATCACCGGTGACGCGCAGGAGAAGTGGCTGCTCGACGGATGGTCGGCTTCGCAGACGCGCTGGAACGTGCTGGCGCACCAGACCGCGATCGCCCGGCTGGACACGAAGGACGGGCCGGAAGTGCTGGTCCCGATGGACACCTGGGACGGGTACGAGGCGTCGCGGAACCGGATCCTCGGCGGCGCAGCACAGCGGAAGGTCCGCAACCTCGTCTCGATCGCGGGCGACCTGCATCGCAGCGTGGCGTCGGACCTGAAGCTGGACTTCAACGACCCCGCGTCGGCGACGGTCGGCGCCGAGTTCGTCGGTACGTCGATCACGTCCGGAATCGACGGTGAGGACCTCGACGCCGGCGGCGCGACCTTGCTGCGGGAGAACCCGCACATGAAGTTCGGCAACTTCCAGCGCGGGTACGTCAGCTGCTCCATCACGCCGCAGCGGTGGATCTCCGACTACCGCGTCGTCGACAAGGTGTCCGTCCAGGGCGGCACCGTGAGCACTCGCGCCAAACTCCTCGTCGAGGACGGCCGCCCCGGCATCGCGGAGGTACAGAATTGACGTCCTCCCACGCCTGTAGGCGGGGGATTCCAGCTACGCGACCATTGGAGGTGCGTGTTGAGGTTCACGCTTCTCAGAGACCTGTACCGCAGTCTCTCCGCGTGCAGTCACGGCCCGTCCGGCCGCGGTCTTGCGTGCGATGTTGATGGCCGCGTTTACGTCGGCATTGGCCTCGTGCCGGCAGGCGACGCACCGGAACACCGCTTGGCTCTCGCGGTTCCCCGATGCGACATGCCCACAGGCACTGCAGGTCTGCGACGTATACGCAGGATTGACCTTCTCGACCCGGCCCGGCGCCTTGTGCTCCAGACGCTGAACGAGCCGACCCCAGCCCTGGGCGAGGATTCCCTGGTTGAGCCCGGCCTTCTGCCGCACGTTGCGGCCCGGCGCTTCGAGGGTGCCGCGCGCCGACCTCGTCATGTTACGAATACGCAGTTGCTCGACACCGATGACGTCGAACCGCCGGGCCAAGTCGGTGCTCGTCTGCTCGACCCAGTTCTTCCGTCGGTCACTCTCCCGGGCCTTGAACCGCGCGATCGCGGCCCGGATCTTCCCGCGTCGGTTGCTGCCACGCTTGGCCCTGGCGAGCTTCCGTTGCAGACGCTTCATTCGCCGCTGCTCCGGCCCCGACAGGCCAGGGCAGGACAGCAGTTCCCCGGTCGACAAAGCCGCCGAGACAGTCACTCCACGATCCACACCTACCACTTCACCGGTTCCTGGTGTCTGGATGGGTTCGGGGATGACCGCGAACGCGAGGTGCCAGCGCCCGGCCCGGTCACGCTTGATCCGGTACGACTTCGCGTCCGGCAGCTTGCGGGACAGCCGGAACTTCACCCAGCCGACCTTCGGCACCAACACCCGGCCCCACCTCCGGTTCAACTTCTCCACCCGCAGTGCCTGCGACCCAACCACCCGAAATCCCTCGTGCACGCCTTCCCGGCGCCACGTCGGCCGCTGGTGGGTGCCGTTGTAGAAGTTCCGCCACGCCTGGTCGAGATCCCGCAGCGCCTGCTGCTGCACCGTCTGCGATCCAGCCTTCAACCACGACTCCGCCGCACGGGCCTCAGTGAGCTGCGAGGACTGTGTCACATACCCGGGGGTTGCAGGACGATCGGGCCGCCACATCAACCGCTGCTCCAAGCCCAGATTCCACACATACCGCGCATGCCTGCAGTGCTCCAGCAACCTGGAGATCTGAGCTGGGGAGGGTGCAAGGCGGTAGCGAGACACAAGGCACATCCGACCAGACGGCACCGACAGTTTTCACTTGAAGGGAGGGAGTTGCGGTTCGTCCCCGTCCAGCAGGACGGGGCTTCCCCGCAACAAATCGAATGAGGATCCCCCGACAGACCGTCGTCGCGGCCGGCACCCTGCTGGCGGCCGCACTGCTCGGCTCCAGTTCGATGCCTGCGGCAACGTCCGACGTGGCGGTGAGCGTCACCCCGGAGCAGCTGAGCGTGGTCGGACTCCCCTGCTTCCCCGGCACCCTCAACCTGACGATGACCAACACCGGTAGCCAGGACCGGTACGCCGACCTGACGCTCGAGCCGACCGGTCCGCTGCAGCTGTCCCGCACACTCTTCTCGTCATGGCTTCCCGCGGTCGACCCCGACCAGCCCGTCTCCGCACCTGTCGAGGTTCGCGTACCGCGCGACACCAAGCCCGGTTCGTACAAGATCGATCTCGAGGTCGACCGGAACCGCGTGACCGTCCCGGTGACCGTCGAGCCGCTGCCGGCGAAGGGCCCTGGCGACAACCTCGCGCTCGGCGAGCAGGCGACGGCGTCCTCCACCCACGGCAACTTCACGCTCTGCGGCGCCGTCGACGGAGACAACGACCCAGAACATTGGGACACCCTGACCGGCTGGAACGACGGCACCCGCGCAGTCTTCCCCGACACGTACGACGTCGCACTGTCGGCGCCCGCCACCGTGAACCGGGTGGAGCTCTACACACTCGACTCGGTGAAGTACCCGGCACGGCTCAACGGCCTCCGCGACTGGGACGTCCAGGCGAAGGTCGGCGGTGCGTGGCAGACCGTCGCCCAGGTCCGCGGCAACACCCTGGGCCACGTCACCTCCACCTTTGACCCCGTCCAGGCGGAAGCTGTACGCATCCTCTGCCTCGACGGCAACGACCACACGTACTCCCGCATCGTCGAACTCGAGGTCTACGGAACCTAGGTCAACCATTTGAAAGAAGAAATCGCGCTCGCCTTCGACCTGGGCACCCCGGACGGCGACCTGATCCATGTCCGGCGCGGCGACGCGGATGCCTGGCGACTCGACACCGCGACCGGGAGCTATTTCGTCAAGGGGTACCTTCCTGCCGCGGATGTGCACCAACTGGCGGTCGCGATGGCGTTCGAGCGTCGGGCGCTTGCGGCCGGTGTAGACATGCCGGAGCCGGTCGTGCCGACCGATCCTCTCCTCGGTTGGGTGACCCGCGTCGACGACCGGCTGTTCCGGGTCTACCGATGGATCGAGCATTCTCAGCACGACCAGGACGTCTCGGCCTGGCTCGGCCGGACGATGGCGCAGGTCCATCAACTGCAGCCGCTCGGCCCAGGTGGCTTGCCCGAGTGGTGGCGGCAAGCGCCGCCGGAGACTTGGGAGGGTTGGTTCGCCAAGGCCCGGAACCGTGACGCCGCATGGGCTCGGGGAAATGACGGCCTTCCGCACATCCTCGCGATCACCACACGCATCGCGGAACTCTGCGACGTCGTACCGGATCTCGTGACAACGCATGGCGACTTCAAGCCGCACAACATCGTCACGTCGCGATCCGGCCCCGTTCTGGTGGATTGGGACAGCGTCCGAACGGACAGCGCGGCCCTTGAGGCAGGTCGGTCCGCGTACATCTTCGGAGCCGGCGAACCCACGCAAATCAAGAGAATCCTCGCCGCGTACGTCGCCGCAGGCGGCGAACTCGGATGGGCCGGCGCGGACCTCTTCCTCAGTGTGGCGAGAAATGTCGTCCAGGTTCTCGGCGAGCAAATCCGCGTCTCACTCGGAGAGACCACCGCAGCCCAATGGATGGGCGACCCCACGACGATCGAAACCGCCATCGGCACCACTCTTCGGGACCTGCCCGGCAAACTCGACCAGCTGCATCGAGCAACGCAAACGATCGATTTACTCTGATCTGTCCAGCAGATCGAAGTGGCGCAAGGTGCGTTGAGCCACCTCCTGCGGCGCAAGCCTGCTGGTATCGATGACCAGTTCGTCCAGGTCCGCGGCGTCGAGGCGCTCGGCGATCTCGTCGCAGCGCTCCAGGTGCCATTCCAGCGCCGACCGCTGACTCGCGCTGTACCGCCCCCGCAAGCGTTTCCTGGTGATGTCAGCCTCGGCCGTAAGCCGAACCATCCGAACAGGCAGCTCGATCGCAGCCTCGTATCGCTCCCGAGCAGCCGTGGTACTGATCACCCCACACATCACCAACTGCCGCGGCCCCGCCGACCGATAAGACTTCCAGACCGCAGCGATGTTGTGTGCCTCGATCAGAGCATTGTCCTGGTCAGCAGGCGGCCAGGAGCGGTGGAACCAGTCGACGTCCATGAGACTGAACGGCCTGCCGGCGTTCGCGAGCAGGTCCCCGACATGCTCGAGCGTCGACGACTTGCCGACGCCGTATCCACCGTTCAGAAAGATCGCATAACCGGCCTGCGTCACGGCGAATCCTCCCTGGGACGACAAAACCCGCAGGTCATGCCGCTGACCTGCGGGATTTCGGTGGAGCGGGTGACGGGAATCGAACCCGCACTGTCAGCTTGGGAAGCTGATGTTCTGCCATTGAACTACACCCGCGCGGCCGGTCTCCCGACAGCGGTGAAGAGCATAGCCGATCCCGGGGCCCGCAACCACGCCGGGTCCGCGTGCCGGGCGGCCCGAACGGGCCTACCGTGGAACCGCCGGGTTGTTGCGCCGTCAGCAGCTCAGTCTCGAAATTCGGTGCCGAACGCATCGAAAAGAGGGGGGTGGACGGTTTGCACGGGGGGTTCTTGGGCAGTTTTTCACAAAGGGCACGTTCAGGACTGGGCAGGTTCGTCATCTTCTGGCAGATTAGAACGCGTTGCCGGGGGCAACATTCGACGCAACGTGAGGATGCGGTCCTCGCCGGGACCGGACAAGATGGTTGCGGGGCAACTGATGAAGGGGTGAACGGTGGCAACAGACACAACTGACGCGGTGGACAACCTGGAGAAGGAACTCGTCACGTTGGCACGGCGGCTGCGCGGTCTGCAGCGGACGCTGTCCGACGAGGCGCACCCGGACCTGGAGCCGGCGCAGTACGCGTTGCTGAACCACGTCGAGGAGCTGGCACCGGTGCGGATGGCCGACCTGGTGGCAGCGCTCGAGGTGGACAAGGGACCGGTCAGCCGGGCCTGCGCGCGACTCGAGGAGGAGGGCCTGCTGAAGCGGGCCGCCGACAAGTCGGACGCGCGTGCGACGCTGCTGACGCTGACCGCGGCCGGAAAGCGCAAGCTGACCGCGGCCCGGAAGAAGCGGCACAAGGTGATCGAGGACCTGCTCAAGGACTGGTCGCCGGCGCAGGTGAAGACCTTCGCCACCCAGGTGTCGAAGTTCAACAAGCTGGCCAACTGAAGATAGTTGCCTCAGGCCCACGGTCTGGTGGTGCGCTCACGCCGGGGAGCTGAGGGCCCCGGACGACTCACCACCAGGCACGGGAAACGGGCCTGACCGGCAACGCGAGCTGTGCGGACGAGCAGCACGCTGCTAACGTGCGACCGTGCTGCTCTCCGACCGTGACATCTTGGCCGAGCTCGACGCGAAGCGGGTCCAGCTGGATCCGTTCGATGCTGCGATGGTGCAGCCGTCGAGTGTCGACGTACGGCTGGACCGGTTCTTCCGGGTCTTCGAGAACCACAAATATCCGCATATCGATCCGGCCGAAGAACAGCCCGATCTGACCCGGCTGGTCGAGCCCGAGGGCGGCGATCCGTTCATTCTGCATCCCGGTGAGTTCGTCCTGGGATCGACGTACGAGCTCGTCACGCTCCCCGACGACGTCGCCGCCCGTCTCGAGGGCAAGTCGTCACTGGGCCGTCTCGGCCTGCTGACCCACTCCACCGCCGGCTTCATCGATCCCGGCTTCTCCGGCCACGTCACGCTCGAGCTCTCGAACGTCGCGACGCTGCCGATCAAGCTCTGGCCCGGTATGAAGATCGGCCAGCTCTGCTTCTTCCGGCTGTCCTCCCCCGCCGAGCACCCGTACGGCTCGTCGAAGTACGGCTCCCGCTACCAGGGCCAACGCGGACCGACGCCGTCCCGCTCCTTCAAGAACTTCCACCGCACCGACGTCTGACAAGCGAAAGGGCCCCGGGAACCGAACTGGTCCCGGGGCCCTTTTCGCTTCAGCTGCTCAGGCAGTCGGCTTCATCACGATGCTGACCAATTGGACGTCGTTACTGCCGTAACCACTGCCCTTCGGCAGCTGCCCGAAGACACCGCCGTACGGCGACACCGCGTCCGGGGACATCTGCGTGCCGTTGTAGAGGCTCATGTCGTTCCCGCCGGCAGACGTGCCGGGTGACTCGGAGCCGCCGCCCGACGGGGACTCACTGTCCGACGGAGAGGCACCGGACGTCGGGGAGCCCGAGGGCGTCTCACCCGGCGACGGGTTGCTCGACGGGAGGTCCTCGCCGGTCTTCGCGTCGAGCAGCACCGGCTGCTTCTCGGTCTGCACGTACACGACGCCGTGGAACGCTGCGGTCACGCGCGGCACGATGCGCTGTCCGGAGTCGCTGGTGAAGCCCCACGCCTTCTTGCCCGTGCTGTCGTCGAAACCGAGGATCTCCTTCGGACCGGTCGGCTGGAGTTTTGTGCAGACGATCGAGGTCGCCTGGTCCCAGATGCACTGGTACCCACCGGAGTCTCGTGCCGACAACCCGGGCGCCGACTTCACCACAGCACCGGTCGACAGATCGACCGAGTAGAGCGAGGCGACCTCTTCGTCGCCGCCCTTCGGGTACACCGTGCCGTAGAAGAACGCGTGCTTGGCGCCGCCGCCGATCGGCCTCAGAAGGCCCTGCTTCAGCGGGATCTGCTTCGTGACCTTGCCGCTCGCACCGTCGACGAGCACTGCCCCGGCATCGTCGGCGTTCTCCTTACTCTCGGCCTTCGCAGCCGCGACCACGCCGTTGTGAACGGCACCCGGAAGGACGTCCGGCAACTCGGTCCCCTTCTTGGTCTGGGGGTCCGCATACACCGTCGACGTCTTGGCGCTGCTGGCCACACCGATGGCGACCTGCCCGGTCTCCGGGTCGTACTGGGCGCCTGAGATGTGCAGGACGCTCGGCCCGCCCGCGGCGACCACCGGCGTGGACACCTCGGCGAGCTTCTGACCGGACGCGACGTCGATCCACTGGACCAGCACCAGGTCCTTCGACTTCTGCGTGCCGTTGCCCTTGTCGGACTGCGCGTAGGCGACCACCGCAACGTCCTTGCCGTCGACCTTGACCGCCATCGGATCGGTCACACCGCTGACCGTGGTGGTCTCCGCCTCGGTCGACTTGATCTGCCAGAGCTTGTTCGGGTCCGCGATGTCGTGGCCGGTGAGACCCCGGTAGTTCACGAACAGGGCCGCCTGGCCGACCATGCCGACCTTGGTGTCGTCGTACATCTCCCGGCCCTCGTAGTCGGGCACGGGATACGCTGCGGCGACGCTGAACGCCTTGGGTGGATCGAAGGACGGGACGGTCGGGGCGGACGGAGTGGCCGAGGTGGTGGTGGACTCGCCGCCCTTGTTCTCGGAGCCCGATTCGGACTTCTTGTCGTTGCCGCCGCAACCGGCTACCAGGATCAGGGCTGCGGTGACAGCTGTGGTTGCCACCATCGGACGCAACATCGTCGGTATCTCTCCCAGGTCGCCGAGAATGATCGACTGAACGCTAGCAGTGTCCGCGGGTCCGCCCGGCAGTTATCCACAGGCATTGCACCAACCTGCAGCGCAGGGAGGGTGCTAGCGCCCGATGCTGACGAGTCCGAGCTTTTCGAGTACGGCGCAGATCGCGGCCGCCGCGCCGTTCAGCGGTACGCCGTTCATCGGACGATCGAGAGCCCGGTCCCGCGGTGGCGGGGCTGCGGCTCGGCCAGCGGCCTGGTGGCGGGCTCGGTCAGGCGGCGGGAGGCGGGCTCCAGCCGGTCGGCCAGCTTGCGCAGCGCACCCGCCAGGCCCTCCCGCGGGGTGGTCCGGGTCGTGTCCTGGCGCCGCAGCGCCCGTGCCTCGGCGGCCTGCACCCGCTCGGCGATCCGGTAGCGGGCAACTTCCTCGTTCTCGCTGATCATGGTCGTGCTCCCCTCGCATAGTCCCCGTGCTGGTTTTCGGCAGTGCTTCGCCCAGGTCCCCGCCCGAGGGCGGGAACCTCTGGCTCCCCTACATCAACCCAACGAACCCGACGACGCCGATCCGACGCGTGCGGTCGAACGTGGGTCAGACCTTGACGACGGTGATGTCGCCGGAGACGGTGCGAGCGCGCAGCATCAGCGCGCGGTCCCCCTCGGCCGGCTTCTCGCCGGGCTCGAGATCGCACCGGATCCGTCCGGTGACCGTCTTCAGGTCCAGGTACGTCGGAAGTCCGTCCGGGACCCCGATCTGTACGTCGCCGCGGGCCGTCTCGGCCTGGACGCTCGGCCCGTCGGCGATCTCGACCTTGACGTCGCCGGAGCCGGAGGTGGCGACCGAGTGGTCGCGGATCCGCTCGATGGTGATGTCACCCGAGCCGACCTTGACGGAGGTGGGACCGGCCGCGTCGCCGATCGTGACGTCGCCGGAGCCGGTGCTCAGACCGAGCGCGTCACCGGCCTCCTCGATGGCGATCGAGCCCGAGCCGGTGCCGGCCCGGACCGCGCCGGCGGCCGACTCGACCTTGACGTCACCGCTGCCGGTGTTCACGCCGAGCTCGTGCTCGACCCGGGTCAGCCGGACGTCGCCGGAGCCGGTCGCGAGTCGCGCGGAGCCGAGCGGCACCTGCGACACGATGTCGCCCGAGCCGGTCTTGACGCGGGCGTCGAGGACCGTGGAGGTGGCGATCCGGACCGTGATCTCCGGGCCGCGGCGGACGTTGCGCGGGCTCTCGACGACGAGCTCGCCGTCGGTGACGTTGAAGATCACGCCCTCGTGGTCGCCCTCGATCTCCATCGAGATCGCGGTCCCCTCGCCCTCGGGGTTGGGGACGAGCTCGACCAGGCCGGAGCCGATCTCGATCCGGATCCGGTCGATCCGCTCGTTCTCGTCGTCGATGAACTGGGTGGCACTCCGGTCGCTCATTCTGCCCATCCCGTCAGTCGCTGGCCCGGGCCGTGCCCGCCCCGGTTCCGGTCCTTGTTCTCGCGGCGCCGATCCTTGTCCTCCCGGCGGCGGTCCCGGTCGTCACGGCGACGGTCGCGCTCGAACCGGCCGCGGTCCTGGCCGAAGACGCCTTCCTCGCTGAACGGGCCGTTCGGACCGAACACGCCGTTCGGGCCGAAGACCCCGTCAGGGCCGAGCGGTCCGTTCGGACCCAGCGGGCCCTCAGGGCCGAACACCGGGCCACGCGGCGGGCGCGGCGGCCGGGGCGGGCGCGGGCCGCCGCGGCGGCGCTCGCTGAGCTCGGTCATCACGGTGCGCATCAGCCACGCGTTCGAGGAGATTCCCTCGGCGTTGGCGGCCTCGTCGACCTTGTTCTTGATCGACATCGGCAGCCGCAGCGTGATCCGCGCGGTCGGCTCGTCGGCGTCGAACACGAACTCGGAGTCCGCGTCGGCGTCGATCTCGTCGTCGATGTCTTCGTCGGTCTCGTCCGGACCGGTCAGCTGGCTGGGCGCCGGCGTGACCACGAACTCCGGGCGGCCGCCGGCCATCCGGAGCTCGACCGACCCCGGGGACAGCTCACGGCTGATCTCCCCGGCGGCGTCGGACAGGGCTGAGATGAGGGCCAGGCGGCCCGCGTCATCCAGCGTGGCCCCGAGGCGCTGCGCCACGGAGCGAGTTTGCTCGTCGGCCAGGGCGGTGGCGTTCTCAACGCTCCGCCGGACCGACTCGAGGTAGTGGTCAAGTTCCATGGCAGCAATCATGACGTCATGGTGACGTCACTGTCAACCCCCGTGATGTCATGTCGTCGTCAGACTGGCGTCAGAGGCACAATGACCCCCAAGTCGCCGACAGGAGGAACCGTGTCCAGAGGAGTACTGATCACCGGTGCGTCGAGGGGCGTCGGCGCGGCCGCCGCGCGGGCGTTCGCGGCCGCCGGCGACCGGGTCGTGCTGCACTGCCGGGGTGCCGTCGATCGTGCCGAGGAGGTTCGCGCCGGGCTGCCGGGCGAGGGCCACGCGGTGATCGCCGCGGACCTCGGCGATGCCGCCGCAATCCCTTCCCTGGTTGCGGAATCGGCCTCCGCGCTCGGTCGCATCGACGTACTGGTGAACAACGCCGCGATGTTCGTCGACGAGCCGGTCGCGGGCTCCCGCCGAGTCGGTCACCCGCTGGCGGAGACGTCGTACGACGAATGGGTCGCGACGTGGCGCCGTACCCTCGCCGTCAACCTCGAGGGCGCGGCGCACGTGACCTGGTGTGTGGCGCGGCAGATGCTCGACAACGAGCCCGCGGAAGGCGTCCGGCGGGGCGCTATCGTCAACGTCGGGTCCCGCGGGGCCTATCGCGGTGAGCCCGACGTCCCGGCGTACGGCGCCTCGAAGGCCGGACTGCACTCGCTCGGGCAGTCGTTGGCGGCATCGTTGGCACCACATGACATCACCGTGACGTCAATCGCGCCCGGTTTCATCGCCACCGACATGACCGAGACGTTCCTCGCGGGTCCCGGCGGCGACGCGATCCGGGCGCAGAGCCCGTTCGGCCGCGTCGCGACCGCCGAGGAGGTCGGGAACGCGATCTACTGGCTCGCCTCAGCCCAGGCGAACTGGGCGAGCGGCGCGGTCCTCGACTTCAACGGCGCGTCGTACCTGCACTGAGATAGGGGGCGATCATCAGGTCGAGCTGGTCGGTGAGGAACTCGGGCAGAGAGCCCCAGCCGTTCACCGTCCAGACCTGGAGTGCGCCGCTGAAACAGACAAGGGTGTGCCGAGCCAGTGCCGGTACGTCGGTGTCCTCGCGGAGCTCACCGACTTCCACGGCGGCCCGGTAGAACGTCTCGCAGCTGTCGACGATCGCCGCGGAGTGCGCCAGCGCATGCTGCCGGAACTCCGGATCGGCGACGTCGAGCTGGACGAAGCCGTTGCCGAGCTCCTCGCGGCGCTTGATATGCGCGACCGCGGACAGCGCGAAGTCCCGCAGCGTGGCGAGCGGCGACGCGTTTCGGGCGGTGGCCTCCTCGGCCGCGAGCTTGACCAGCAGCGGCGACCGGGCCGCGGACGCGAGCAGCAGACCGCGCTTGGAACCGAACCGCTGCATCAGCGTCGGCGGCGCCAGGCCGACCCGGGAGCCGACCGCCGCGAGGGTCAGTTTCGCCGGTCCGAGCTCGGCCAGGACCTGGCGAGTGGCGTCCAGGATCGCGTCGTCGCTCACCAGCCGTGGCCGGGCCATGTCAGAGCCTCCGAGTTTATGAATGGCCATTCGCTAACACATGAAATCGTAACAGATCCTTGTTGGCTCAGTTATTCAGTGACAACGGGTGAGCTTCCGGACACCTGGAGAGGGGTCCGGACCAGTGCATCCGCCGTCCGGTGCACCCGTCCGTGGGCCGGGCTCGTCGGACAACGGGAGCCTCTTCATGCGTTTCGCCCGCATCACCCTGGGTCTGCTGCTGGCGCTGTCAGGCCTGCTCGCCGCCATCGCCGGAGCCGTCGCCGCCTTCTGGCTGGTCGGCCCGGACAACACGATCTCGACACCCCGCCGCGAGCTCGCCAGTACGGGCCTCGCGGTCGTCACCGCACCGTCCCTCCTCGATCGGCACGGTCCGACGCTGCGCGTGAGCGCGTCGGGCGACAAGCCGCTGTTCATCGGCGTCGGGCAGGACCTGGACGTGCGCGACTACCTCTCGGGGACCGCGCACACCCGGCTGACCAAGTTCGACCCGCCGGCCACATTCGGCACGCAGGAGCTGCGCGGCGACACCAAGAAGCTGACGGCGCCCAGCCAGCTGGATTGGTGGGTCGCGCAGTCCGCGCCCGGTTCGCAGGCCGTCACCTGGCCGATCCAGGACGGGCTGTACGACGTGGTCGTGATGAACGCGGACGGTACGCCGGCGGTCGGCGCGCAGGTCACGTTCGGGATTGAGGTGCACCGGCTGTTCGGCATTTGCCTGCTGGTGCTCGGGGTGGGCGTTGTCGTGCTCACACTCGGCCTGGCCCTCGTGCTGCGCCGCCGCCCGGTCGCGAAGGAGACCGCGGACACGACCGAGATCCCGGTCATCAAGACACGGATCCCGGTCCTGGTGCCGGCGGCCCCGGTCCAGCGCGAAGAGGAGGAGAACGCCCCGGCGTACCGCGTCTCCCCCTTCGCCCCCGACCGCGTCTCCCCGTTCGCCCCGCTCGCCGCCAAGGAGGAGCAGCCGGCTCCAGCTCCGGTTAAGGCGCCCGTTCGGCAGGTGCCTGTGCGGCCTGCGGCGGTTCGGCCCACGGCTGCTGTGCCGGCGGCGCCGATGTTCATGTCGCCGGCTGCCGTCGCACGGGCCAAGTCGCCCGCGCTCATCGGGGCGGGCGCCTCCCAGCGGTACGACGAGCCCGCGCAGACGACGTACGCCGAACCTGTCGAGGAGCCCGTCGACAGCATCGCGGAGGAGATCGTCCCGCTGGCAGCGTCTCCGGAGTTCGTGAAGAGCGACGAGGCGGTCCGGCGTACGGCGGCGTTGCTGGCCAGCGGCGCGATGTTGCTGACGGCAACCAGCTGCGGGCTGATGCCGCCGAAGAACACGATCACCGCGGAGGACTCCCGCCCGGCCGTCACGCTCGCCGACGCGCAGGCCGTCGTCCAGCGGTACAACCAGCTCAACAACCAGGCCAACAAGACCCGGGACGGGAAGCTGTCCGCGACGATCGAGGGCAACCCGACCCTCGCGCAGACCCAGGCCGGCTTCCAGATCGGCCGGAAGCTCGACGCCGCGGGCAAAGACGTGTCGAAGCCGTTCAGCTACACCGACCCGGAGATCGGCGCCCCGCAGTTCACGTCGTACCCGATGCGGTTCGTGGTCAGCTCCGGCGTCTCGGGCGCGCCCGGGAACCGTCAGCTCGGCGTCTGGCAGCGGGAGAGCGCCGGCAGCCCGTGGCTGCTGACACACTCGGTCTACCCGCCGAACGCCGTGGAGCTGCCGTCCGTCGCCGGGCTGCGTACCCCGAACGCGGCCGATCTGAGCAAGCTCCAAGGCCGGCCCGAAGCGGTCGCGAAGGACCTCGCGGCGTACCTCACCGGCGGCAAGAACGCGCCGCAGTCGAGGCTGTTCACGCCGACCGCCGGCCTGACCAACATGCTCGACCTGCGCGCGAAGTCCAAGGCCGCCGACACCGCGGAGCCGTACATCGCCGGCGTCACCGACGCGTTCGCGCCGTCCGGCGTCCCGCTGACGTTCATCACGGAGTCCGGCGACGCTCTGGTGTTCCTGTCGCTCACCGAGCAGTACCTGCAACGCGTCGAGCCGGGCTCGAACGCGTACTGGACCAGCGGCGAGGCGACCGCGTTCAGCGGCATGGCCAAGTACACCCAGACCCTCCACCAGGACTACCTGCACCAGGTCGCCGTGGTCATCCCGGCCAAGTCGACCGGCGACGCAGTACAGGTCCTGTCGATCGACCCCCAGTTGGTAGGCGCAGGCGGCGCCTGACACATCTTTGACGAGTCAGCGGTTGTCGAAGGATAGTTCCGACTGATTGACTTCACTGGTTAGGTTTTCCCATCCGCCCGGGAGTACCAGTGGATCTCACCCGTCGCCGCCTGCTGTCCTTCGTCCCCGCGACCGCGTTGCTGACCGCGGTCAACCCGGCTCCGGCCGCGCGCGCCACCCTGGACGCGATGAACGCCGACCCCAGCCAGTTGCTGGCCAACGCGATCGCGATCTACACCGGTACGGCGGAATCCAACGCGCGCCTCGAGGTCGCCGCGAAGGTCACCGCGATCGACACCACGGCCCGCACCTGGCTGGCCGCCCTCGACCGCGCCGGAAGCGGCGAACTGTTCGCCGGCCTCCCACTCGGAACCAGCGATCCGAACCTGAGTTCGTCGTACCAGCACCTCTACGAGATCGCCCTCGCGTACCGGCGGCCCGGACCGGCCTCGGACCTGCAGGGCAACGAGCAGGTGCGTGCGCGGATCGCGGAGAAGCTCGTCTGGCTGCACGACAACTACTACGGCGACCAGTCGAAGGGGTACTACGGTAACTGGTTCACCTGGGAGATCGGCATCTCGACGTTCGTGTCGAAGACGCTCGCCCTGATCGACGCCCCGGCCGACCTGATCACGCGGTACGTCGCCTCGATGGACGCGTACCTGCGCAACGGCAAGGACGGCGACGTCGACCTCGACTCGCGCTTCCACACCGGCGCGAACCTCGTCGACATCACCGCGAACCGGGTCATCCAGGGTGCCCTGCTGAACGACGACGCGCGGGTCCGGAAGGCACTGCAGGACCAGTTCACGGTGTTCGCGACCGTCGACCCGTACAACCTCCAGCACGGCGTCACCGACGGGTACTACGCGGACGGCTCGTTCATCCAGCACTCGTCGGTCGCGTACACAGGCTCGTACGGAAAGGCCCTGCTCAGCCGGGTCGTGCAGACGATCAAGGTGCTCGCCGGCACCGAGTACGCGCAGAGCGACGACCTGGTCGGCGTGGTGCAGGGCTGGGTCGAGCACGGGTTCGCGCCGCTGATCTTCGAGGGCTGGATGATGGAGATCGTCAAGGGCCGCGCGGTGTCCCGGACGGGGACCGGGTACGACGACGTCGCGGTCATCGTGGAGGCGATCGTCGACCTCGCGGACTACGCGACCGGCGCGGATTCCCAGCGGTTGAAGGCGTTCGCGAAGTTCACGGCGCGGCCGACGATCAACGTGAACTCCTTCGTCTCACCGGTGAGTATCGGGCGGTTCGCGGACATCAAGAACGATCCCGCGATCGTCCCGGCCGACCTCAATCCGGCAGCGGATACGACGGCGTTCAACGCGATGGACCGGACGGTGCATCGCAGGCCGGGGTACGCGTTCGCGCTGGCACGGAACTCGTCGCGGATCAGCAAGTACGAGTACATGAGCGGCGAGAACCTGCTGCCGTGGTTCCAGGGTGACGGCGCGCACTACCTGTACCTCGCCGGTCAGGATCAGACGCAGTCCTTCGGCATCGACTACTTCACCACGGTGTCGCCGTACGCGCTGGGCGGCGTGACGACGCCGGTCGAGACGCGCAAGTCGATCCCCGAGCTGTACGGGACGGCGTACTACGACAATCCGCCGGATTTCACCCCGTCGTCGGAGGACCAGAACACGTACGTCTACTTCCCGGTCGGGACGAACGCGTACTCCGGTGGCGCGACGCTCGACACGTACGGCGCGGTCGGCTGGGTGCAGTCGGACGACTTCGCATACGCGTCGCGGGCGAGCCTGCCGGACGACTTCGTGGTCTACCAGAACGCGTCGGCGACCAAGTCGTGGTTCCTGCTCGACGACGAGATCGTCGTACTCGCAGCCGGTGTCGGCGACGCGACCCGCGCGGTGACGACCACCCTCGACACCCGCATCGCCGGCGCCGCCGATCCCGTGACGATCACCGGCGTACGGCGTGATGGCCGGAACTGGACCGGGACCGGGGACCCGCTTTGGCTGCGCTACGCCAACGGCGCCGTGTCCGTCGGCTACTACTTCCTTCAGCCGACCCAGCTGTCGGCAGATCTCCAGACAGTCACCCGGAGCCGCCGGGTGGTGCGGACCTCCAACCCGGACACCGCGGTCACCAAGCAGGTCTTTGCGCTCACCGTCTCTCAACCGGCCGGCGCGAAGCGCGCACTCGCGTACGCATTGGTGCCCAACGCAACGGATTCCGCGTTGAAGTCGTACCGGCACGGCCGGATCGTGACGCTCTCGAACACCGTGAAAATGCAGGCGATCCAGCATCTCGGGCTGCGACTCACCGCCGTCAACACGTTCACGCCCGGCCCGCACAACCTTCCGGGACTGGGCGTCGACGGTCCGGCTTCACTGCTCATCCGCCGACAGTCCTCGAGCGTGCAGGTTGCCGTTTCCGATCCGACGACGCAGCGCGACAGCATCACTGTCAATCTGCGGGCGCAGTACCTCAAGCCCGCGGCCCCGGTCGACGGGGTGCAGGTGACGCGGACGGTCACCGGGACACGGCTCATGTTCAGCACGCGGCACACCTACGGACGGAGCCTCGCGATCAAGCTTCTTCCAGCTTGGTGATCAGGGCCTGCAGGGTGCTGAGCGTCGTACGAAGGTCGTCGACGTCGACGGCCTTGGCGAGTTCGGTGGTCCACGGGCCCTGAGCGACTGAGATCTGCCGGATCGCCCAGTAGCCGGCCTCGGTGCAGGCGAGGAGCTTGGCGCGCCGGTGCGCCGGGTTGGGCCGGTACTCGGCGAGACCGCGCTCGACCAGCAGGTCCGCGATCCGCTGCACGGCTTGTCTACTGACACCCATGATCCGGCCGGCGTCGGCGACCGACCGCGGCTCGTCGAGGACGCCGCCCAGCACCTGCCACCAGGCCGCCGTGATCCCGCCGTTCGCCGCCAGGCCCTGCGCGGCTTCCATCAGCCGCGCGTTCAGCCGGAAGGTGGCGAGTACGACGTCCGTCACCACCACACCACCTTCGGACCGCTTCCCGACCTCCGGCCACTCCGCGCGGGGCGGAACGGCCGCCGGCTCCGCGCCCACCGCACGCTCGGCCGGTCCCAACTGATCCTTCGACGTCATCCGACCAGCGTTGCGTACGACGCTGGGTCGGCGCGGTGGAACACGCCCTCGTACGCCTCCCGCTTCGGCTCGTCCGCGAGCTCGAGCCGCTCCATCACGGCCCGCGCGAACTGCACCGGCGAGTCCGGTCCCGCCGTGATCAGATCCCCGTCGACGACCGCGCGGGCATCGACGTACCGCTCCGAACCCTGATACCCGGTCGCCTGCAGGTACTCCTTGGCCGCGCTCGTGTGCTTCCGCTCATCGAGCAGCCCAGCCCGAGCCAGCCCCGCCGTCGCACCACAGATCGCCGCAACCGGCACGCCGGCATCGAGGAACTGCCCCGCCAACTTCGCGAACGCCTCGCCACCACCCATGTCCCATTGCCCCGACCCGGCGAGCACCAGCAGATCCCCCGCATCGGGAGCGACATCCGCGATCGTCACATCCGGCACGACCCGCATCCCACCCATGGTCACGACCGACTCCAGCGACTCCCCAACCGTCACCACATCCCACGGCACGCCGGTGAACCGCCCAGTCCGCAGTTCCACCACCAGGTGCCCGATCTCCCAGTCCGCCAACGTCTCGTAAACCGCTACGTATGCTCTGTTCATAGACAACATACTGTCATGACGACAACATGTTGTCAACATCGTGATCGGTATCCCCACGCAGACAAAACCCCGCCAAACAGCGCTTTCCGCCCCAGATCCAAGGGTTACGCCTGCCTACAGGTACACCCTCTCGACCAGGCGGCAGGAGACGAACCGTCTTACGGCGCCACGGCGCGGTCGGATGGTTTGAGGTTGAGGAGGATAAGGCCGGCTAGGGCTGTGGCGGCGGCGGTGAGGGTTAGGGCTTGGTGGATTTTGAGGGCGGCTAGGAGGTTCGTCGAGGCGATCAGGGGGACGGTTTGGGCTAGGGAGAGGAGGGATTGGAGGCGGGTCAGGTGGGATCTGGGGGTGCTGCGGATGAAGAGGGGCGCTAGGTGGGAGGTGAAGAGGCCGATGCCTATGCCTTGGGTGAGGGTTGCGCCGATTGCGGTGGGGAGCGACGGGGCTAGGGCGAGAGCTGCGATGCCGAGTGCGGCGAGTAGGCAGCCGAGGCCTCCGGTTAGTTCGGCGCGGGTGAAGGTGCCGAAGCGTGCGACTAGGACTGTTACGAGCAGTCCGCCGGCGATGTTGCCCGCCACGACGAAGCCGGTCTGACCTGCTGTCCAGCCGTGGGAGCGGGCGAGTAACGGGACGCAGAGGGACGTGACCGGTAGTACGAAGGCTGCTACCAGCGCGACGACGGCGAGGATCATTCGTAGGACGGGATCGCCGACAGCTACCCGGAGCCCGTCCAGGGCATCACGGACGACCGACGGGCGATTGGGCTGCGGCGTCACGTCGTACGGCGGTTTGAGTATCAGGAGGACTGCGAACTGGACGGCGAACGTCAGGCCGTCGAGCATGAGCGCGCCGACCAGCCCGACCGTCGCGACGAGCAGACCGGAGATCGGTCCGCCGGCGAGAGTCATCAGCTGGGTGGCCGACGTACGCAATGCCATTGCCCTGGGCAACTGATCGTCGGGTACGAACAGTCGCGGGAGTACGCCGGCGGCAGGCAGCGCGAAGGCGTCGACGGTGCCGACGACGACCGCGGTGGTCAGCAGCAGCCCCGCCGAGACTCCGCGGATGCCGACAGCTGCGGCCAGCAGGAAGCAGCACGAGCCGACGATCGTGGTGCACGCGAGCAGGAGACGGCGTGGACCGATGCGATCACCGAGTACGCCGCCGAGTAGGAGGAGTACGGCGCGCGGCAGGGTGAAACCGGTCAGCACCAACGCGGCGACCCGCGGGCCGATGCCCGTCGCGGCCCAGCCGAGCGCGAAGAACAGCGCGGTGTCGCCGAGAACCGAGAGTGTCGAACCTGCCAGCCAGCCGTAGTAGGACCGGTTCACCCGTCCAGCCGGACGGGCATGACGAGGGTGGTGAACGTGCCCTGGTCGGCCGACCGTACGACGACCGGTCGCGCCGGCTCGCAGATCTCGAGCAGCACGTCCGGCCCGACACTCGCCTCGAGCGCGGCCGCCAGCAGGTTCGCGGTGAACCCGATCCGCACCGCCCCGGTCCCGATCGCGTCGAGCTGCACCTCGTCGTCGATCCGCAGACTCTGCTGATCGATGTCAAAGGCAACGACATCCCGTCCGGCGAGCACGTCCAGCAGGCCCAGTCGATCGACCACCACCCGGCAGGCCGGCGGGGTCAGCCCGTCGAGGATCTGCCCGTACGCCGGATACTCCGCATCAACCGTTTGCAGTTCACGCGACTCGTCTCCCCGCACCAGCGCCAGGCCGCCGTTCACCTCCACCCGTACGACGTCTCCCGCCGCAGCCCACCGACTGACCTCAGCAAGCTCGTCGGCCCGCACCAGCACCCGCGCCGCCACCCCACCGAACTCCACTGGCCGCACCGTCCGCACAGCCAGCCGATACCGATCCGTCGCAACAAACGTCACCTCATCCGGCCCCAACTCAATAAGCACACAGCTCAACACCAGTCCGAGGTCGTCACCCCCCTCCGCACTACCCGAGCCAACTGCACTGACGGAGGTGGAGGGGTCGCCGGAGCCGATTCCGTGGGCTGAGTCCGCCCTGGCGCGGGCGGCACGCGCGTCCGCGGGTGCGGCGGTGGCGCCCGCCGGCGCGGGTGGGGCGGCGGCGTCCGCTTGGGCGGGTGAGGCGGTGGCGCCCGCCGGCGCGGGTGGGGCGGCGGTGGGGGTTACTTGGCGGATGGCGCTGGCTAGTTCGGGGCCGCCTAGGAGGGCGGTGGTTTTTTGGGAGAGGAGGTTGGTGAGGAGGCGGGTTGCGGCTGTGCGGGTGGCGGTGGACTTGGCTTCCAGGGTGCGGAGGTGGGCGCGGACCAGGTCGGCGACTTCCGACGGAGGAGCGTCCAGGGCGAGGCGGACGTCGGGGAGTGGGAGGTCGATCTCGCGCAGGTCGCGGAGTAGTTGGGCCCGGGGTTGTTGCGTCCTGTCGTAGTACCGGTAGCCGTTTGTCGCGTCGACCTCGGCGGGTGGGAGCAGACCGCAGTCGTCGTAGAACCGCAGCGCACTCGGCGCCAGTCCCACCAGCCGTGCGAACTCACTGATCGTCAGCCTCATGGGCCCGACCTTCATCCCTGCACCAACTCGAAGGTCAACTCCGGAACCGGCCCCACAGGCTGAGGGTCTTGCCGAAGCGTTCCCCGCGGATCCAGTCCAGGATGCTTTTCGCGACCCGCTCCGGCGAGACGTCCCCGCGCACCGACCGCGGTACGAGCTTGCGGATCTCGGCCGCGTCCGCGAGCGCCTCGTCGATCTGGGACTCGGGCCAACCACGTCGCGCCAGCCGCTTCCGCCGTACGGCGTCCGGGCAGTCCAGGTGCAGCCACCTGCCCTCGGGCAGCTCGGCGGGCTGCGCCGGGGACAGCAGCAGGACCGGTATGCCGGAGCGCCGGATCAGCTCGGTGATCCGCAGCCACAGCGCGTTGTACGCGGGCCAGATCGGCACGGCCATGGGACTCGCGATGTCGAGCCCGAGCAGCCGGCCGTCGTCGTCCAGCAGCTCGTCCATGTCCATCACGACCAGGTTCCCAGGACTCAGCCGGACCAGCTCCGGCACGACCGTCGACTTCCCCGAACCAGGTGCCCCAGTCACCACGAACAACCTCGTCATAGGGACTAGTGTGCGGTCACTCGACCAGGAGACGCATGGGTGGTCGTGCCTCGCCGGAAATCGTCGGCAGCCCGCTCAGGCCGGGAGTGACCGAGCCGAGGACGCTCGAGTGGCCGGCGCCGGTGCAACTCGGGACGGTTCCGCCGAGGCCGTGGACGGTGAGGAATCCGAGTACGGCGAACGCGTACGCCTCCTTCGCCGCCGACGGTATCCCCAGCTCGTCGGTGGTCCGGACCGGAATGTCCAACTCGTCCGCCAGCAGATGCATCAGCGCCGGGTTCCGGATCCCGCCACCCGATGCCACCACCTCGGTCCCGCCGTACCGCCGTACCGCGTCGGCCACGGTCCGCGCCGTCAGCGTGGTCACCGTCGCGACCAGGTCCTCCGCCGGAATCACCGGCAGCCCCTCCATCGCCTGGGCCAGGTACGCGAGGTTGAACAGTTCCTTCCCCGTCGACTTGGGTGCCGGCCGCGCGTAGTACGGCTCGGCCAGTAACCGCTTGAGCAGCTCCTCGTGCACCTGTCCGCGCGCCGCCATCACCCCGTCCGCGTCGAACGGCCGCCCGGTCAGCTCCGCCACGACCGCATCGATCAGCGCGTTCGCCGGGCCGGTGTCGAAGGCAACCGGTTCACCCTGGACGACGGTGATGTTCGCGATCCCGCCGAGATTCAGCGCCACCGGTACGCCGGGACGCCCGCGCAACCACAGCACGTCGAGGATGCTGACCAGCGGCGCCCCCTGCCCGCCTGCAGCGACGTCCCGCGACCGCAGATCCGACACCACCGGTACGCCGGTCGCTTCCGCGATCCAGGCCGGCTGCCCGAGCTGCAGCGTCCCGCGCACCGACCCGTTGTCGACCCAGTGGAACACCGTCTGCCCGTGCGACACGACCAGGTCCGCGTACCCACCGCAGAGCTGCTCGACCGCCTGCCGCGCCACCGCCGCGAACGACTGCCCGATCCCGGTGTCGAGCTTGCACACCTGCTCGACGGACGTGGACGCCGGCGGCAACGAGGCGGCGACGGCTGCCCGCAGCTCGTCCGGGTACGGCTGACTCAACATCCCCAGCGGTGTCAGCACCAACTGGTCGCCGTCCAGCCGCAGATCCGCGGCAGCGGCGTCGATTGCGTCGTACGACGTCCCGGACATCAGCCCGATCACTCGCATGTCACTCCCGTCGATGGCCGGTCGCAACCTCCAGTTTCGTCCATGACCACCCGGCTCCGCGAACCCGGGGACGCAACCATCCGCACATCGGCGGTGTTCTCCTTGGTAGAGCGACGATGGACGGGAGGGTGGATGAGCACGCGAGGCGACGACTTCGACGACTTCGTCCGCGGCAGTGCGACCCGGCTGCTGCGGACCGCGGTACTGCTCACCGGCGACCGGGGAGCGGGCGAGGACCTGGTGCAGGAGACGTACGAACGGCTCTACGTCCATTGGCCGCGGATCCGGACCGGGGCCCCGGAGGCGTACGCCCGGAAGACGCTGACCAACCTGGTCGCCAACAGATGGCGGACCAGACTCCGTCGGCCCAGCGAAGTCGCGCTGTCCGAGAACCACGACCAGCCGCAGCCGGACGGTTCCGAGGGGTACGTCGTACGCCGCGACCTACTCGCCGCTCTGCAGGAGCTCGCGCCACGGCAGCGCGCCGTCATCGTGCTGCGGTACTACGACGACCTGACCGAGGCGCAGACCGCGGAGGCCCTCGGCTGCTCGATCGGCACCGTCAAGAGCCAGGCCTCCCGCGCCCTCGACCGACTCCGGCTGATCACCGAACCCGCACTCCTGGAGGGACTGCGATGACCGAGACCCATCTGAAGGAGCGGCTGGCCGCCGACGTCGACGACGTCGAAGCCCCGTCGGACCTCCTCGACCGTGCCCGCGCCGGCGGCGCTCGCCGGCTCCGGCGGTTCCGGTTGACCGCATTCGCCGGGAGCTCACTGGCCGTCGCCGTGATCGCTGCCGTGGCATTCGTACCTGCCGTTCGCGACCGAGCCGACCAGTCGCCGGCTGCGACGCCGACGGCTACGACCACACAGTGGGTCGATCCGATCACTCCGAACCGGAGGGACCGCTACGCGCCGCTGATGACACAGGCCACGGGCGGCAACCTCGCCGGCGACCATGTGTATCTCGACGAGGTCCGGGCGGCCTGGCACGCCATGCAACTGAAGCAGCGCGGCCACCTCATCGATCCCTTCGGCGAAGACTGGGGCCTGCTGCGTGGGGAGCCGAGGATCTACTGGGCCGGGAATTCGCCGGCCGGCCGGATCGCGATCGTGGTGCAGTACTACCAGGCGCCGGTGCAGAAGGACCCGTACAACAGCATTCACACCGCTGTCGCCATGATCCGCGACGACGGGCAGGGGCGCCCGGCGTACGCCGGATTCGTGGTTCCCTCGGACGACTTCAGCTTTCCCTACTTCGAGATCCGGGACCCCGGGAAAGCGAACTTCTTCGTCGTCGTCGGAATGGGCAAGCAGCTCGGCTGGGGTGCCACGCGTGACGAACTGACTCCGTTCGTCTTCAAGGACGGTATCGCGGTGGCGGAGGTTCCGGCCGGTGTCATCGACCACGGGTACATCGATCCGCTCCCCGCGCGGTAGCCGGCCGACCTCTTGACACCGGGTTTGGCCCGATCGATGATCGGTGTCGCTATACCGGTTTATCTCTTGTCGCCGCCTGAGCATTCAGCCAGGCGGCGACGGGTACTTAACCGATATAGCGACACCGCCCATCGTTTGACGAGGAGTCGATCAGCTCATGAAGCGAAGGACCCTGTTGTCAGCCCTGGCCGCCGGGACTGCCGCGGCCGCCACCGGTGCCGCACTGCCCGCCGAAGCCGCGGGCAAACGCCGCCCGTGCGCGAAGACCGGACCGGTCACCGTCGCGTACATCGAGGTCAACGACCACAGCATGCTGAACGCCGGCAAGTACACGCTGGCGAACGGCGGCGCCCAGGTGATCGACGTCGCGGTGATCTTCGCGGCGAACATCAACTACGACGGCACGAAGGCGTATCTGCACTTCAACGACCAGGTGACGGACGTGCTGAACAACGTCGCCACGCAGGTCCGCCCGCTGCAGCAGAAGGGCATCAAGGTCCTGCTCTCGATCCTCGGCAACCACCAGGGCGCCGGCTTCGCGAACTTCCCGGACCAGGCGTCCGCCGACGCCTTCGCCCAGGAACTCGCGGACGCGGTCAACCAGTACGGCCTGGACGGGATCGACTTCGACGACGAGTACGTCGAGTACGGCAACAACGGCACCGGCCAGCCGAACGACTTCTCGTTCGTCTACCTGGTCCAGGCGCTCCGCGCGAAGCTCCCGAACAAGCTCATCACGCTCTACGACATCGGCCCGTCCGCCGAGCGCCTGACCTACAACGGCCAGAGCATCGTCGACAGCTTCGACTACGGCTGGAACCCGTACTACGGCACCTGGGGCGTCCCGTCCGCACCGAGCGCCAAGTCGCGCATGTCCCCCGCCGCGGTGTCGTACACCGCCACCAGCTCCTCGACCGCCGCAAGCCTCGCCCAACGCACCGTCGACGAGGGGTACGGCGTCTTCCTCACGTACAACCTCACCGAGTCCGACACGTCGTCGTACATGACCGCCTTCACCCAGAAGCTGTACGGCAGCGCGACGGTCTACAAGCCTTAGAAACAACGGGATGGCCGGCCCTCAGAGCCGGCCATCCCCTTGACAACTAGCGCTCGTTGCCTTCGCGCTTGTCACGGGCGGACTGGATGCGGTCCTGCAGCACCTCGGGTGAATCTCCCCGGCCTGCGCCGTTGATGACATTGTTCGCGGCCGCGGTCTGGCCGTTCGTCTGGAGCCGGTCGACGAGCTTCCCGAATTGCCGCTGCCTGGTCTCCGCCTTGTCTCCCGCAAGCTCATCCCGCGCGGGCTTGTCTCGCCACCCCATGCCAACTCCCTCTGTGACGTGTGAGGCCGTGGGCGACCTCATGCTGAACGCTTGTGATCCTAGGACGCGAAAAGTTCATCGGCGGTTCCTTCCGGCGCTAGCACTCGTAATCCCAGCCCGGCTGCCAGTTGACGCCGTCGGCAACCAACTGCTTCATCGGGGCGTGGCTGCCGACGAGGTGCTCGAGGGACCAGCGGTTCGCCGAGTGCGCGACCACGAGCACCACCTGGTCGTCGTACCACCGCTTCACGTCGGCAAGGAACGAGCGGGTCAGCTCGAGTACGTCGTCGTACGACTGGCCACCGGGGAACGGCGTACCGACGCGCTCCACTCGCGGTTCGAGGGCGTCGCGCGGGGCGCCGTTCAGTTCGCCGTAGTTGCACTCGCGCAGCCGCCAGTCCTGGAAGTGCGGCACGGTCAGCCCGGACAACTCGACCGTCTGCACCGCCCGCCGCAGATCCGAGCTGAACACGACGTCGACCTCTCGCCGGCGCTCCCCGAGCTCCCGTGCCTGATCCCGGCCCGCGGCCGACAGCTCACCCGGTAACCAACCGGTCGCGATCTCGCGTTCGTTGTCGGCCGTGGTCGCATGCGTCTCGTAAATCAACTTCATACCTCACAGTCAATCTCCCTTTGCCCTCGTTACCGGCGGGTATATACTCAAGTTACTGGCGAGTAAAGTTGGGGAGTGTCTGTGAGCCACTACAAGTCGAATCTGCGGGACATCGAGTTCAACCTGCTCGAGGTGCTGGGCCGGGGCGACGTGCTCGGTCAGGGCCCGTACGCCGAGATGGACGTCGACACCGCCCGCGAAGTGCTCGCGGAGGTCGACCGGCTGGCCAAGCACGAGCTGGCCGAGTCCTTCGCGGACGCCGACCGGAACCCGCCGGTCTTCGACCCGGAAGCCCATGAGGTCCGGATGCCGGAGGCGTTCACGAAGAGCTACCACGCCTACATGGACGCCGAGTGGTTCAAGCTCGAACTGCCGGCCGAGCTGGGTGGTCAGCCGACCCCGCCGTCGCTGCGCTGGGCCGCCGCCGAGCTGGTGCTGGGCGCCAACCCGGCGGTGCACATGTACGCCGCCGGCCCGAACTTCGCGCACGTGCTCTGGCGCAACGGCACCGAGCGGGACAAGAAGATCGCTCACCACATCATCGAGCGCGGCTGGGGCGCCACCATGGTGCTGACCGAGCCGGACGCCGGCTCCGACGTCGGCGCCGGGCGCACCAAGGCCACGCTGCAGGACGACGGCTCCTGGCACATCGAGGGCGTCAAGCGGTTCATCACCTCGGGCGAGCACGACATGACCGAGAACATCGTCCACCTGGTGCTCGCGCGGCCGCAGGGCGTCGAGGGTGCAGGCGGTCCGGGTACCAAGGGCCTGAGCCTCTTCGTGGTTCCGAAGTACGACTTCGACCTCGAGACCGGTGAGCTGACCGGCGAGCGCAACGGCGCCTTCGTGACGAACGTCGAGAAGAAGATGGGCATCAAGGTCTCCACGACCTGCGAGGTCACCTTCGGCGACAGTAACAACGGAGGTCCGGCCAAGGGCTGGCTGCTCGGTGAGGTGCACGACGGCATCGCGCAGATGTTCCAGGTGATCGAGTACGCGCGGATGATGGTCGGCACCAAGGCGATCGCGACCCTGTCGACGGGCTACCTGAACGCGCTCGAGTACGCCAAGGAGCGGGTCCAGGGCGCCGACATGACGAACCCGGCCAAGGACGCGCCGCGGGTCACGATCACCCACCACCCCGACGTACGGCGTTCGCTGCTGACGCAGAAGGCGTACGCCGAGGCGCTGCGGGCGCTCGTGCTGTTCACGGCGACGTACCAGGACCGGGCCGAGCAGGCGCGGTACGCCGGTGAGCACGACACGCTCGCCGAGGGCGTCAACGACCTGCTGCTGCCGCTGGTGAAGGGCTACGGCTCGGAGAAGTCCTGGACGCTGCTCGGCACCGAGTCGCTGCAGACGTTCGGCGGCTCCGGCTTCCTGCAGGACTACCCGATCGAGCAGTACGTGCGGGACGCGAAGATCGACACGCTCTACGAGGGCACGACCGCCATCCAGGGTCAGGACCTGTTCTTCCGCAAGATCATCAAGGACCAGGGCAAGGCGCTCGGCCACCTCGCCGAGAAGGTGCAGGCGTTCGTCGCCTCCGAGGCCGGCAACGGCCGCCTGAAGGAGGAGCGCGGGCTGCTCGCGAAGGGCCTCGAAGACACCCAGAAGATCCTGGGCATCATGGGGCAGGCCCTGATGGCCGCCAACCCGCAGGCCGAGAACGGTGACCCGCGGAACGTCTACAAGGTCGGCCTGAACACGTCCCGGCTGCTGTTCGTCCTCGGCGACGTGGTCTGCTCGTGGCTGATGCTCCGGCAGGCCGAGGTCGCGCTGGAGAAGCTGGGCGGCGAGCTGTCCCCGGCCGACCAGGACTTCTACACCGGCAAGGTCGCGGCGGCGCAGTGGTTCGTCCGCTCGACGATGCCGTCGGTCCGCGCCGAGCGGATCAAAGCCGAACTCACCGACCTCGAGGTGATGGACCTCCCGGAGTCCGCCTTCTGATCCCGTACTCCTCCGGCTCGGCCACTTGCGCGGGTCGAGCCGGAGGTTCGGGGCCCTGGGCAAAGAATGCTCGGGGCATGAAATCGGCTGATCTGCCCCGGGTTGCCCCACGATCTGCCCTGTTGCAGAGCGTGCCGGTGTAGCAACGTTTCTGCCCTGAAACACCGTGACCCTGGCTTGGTCTCCCCTGTCCGAGCCAGGGTCGCGTCAACTCTCCCGGGGTGGAACCAGCAGATGTGCGCTTGCGTCCGTGTGAATGTGTCCAGGCCCGGTCGTCGTACGCTGTCCGCGATGCCCGTTCGATTTCTCACCGCCCTGCTCGCGGCAGTCGCGTTCCTCCCCGCCCTCCCGGCGCGTGCGGAGACGCCGGAGCCGCCCGACCGGATCGCCGCCGCCTGGCGAACCGATCACCTGTCCGTCGACGAGCGACTGGCGATCCCCGCGACCGAACTGGACCGGATCCGGAGCGCCATGCGTACGGCGGGAGTTCCCGTGTACGTCGCGCTCGTGCCGCGGACGCCGTACCTGGCGAAGAAGCGGCTCGACTGGCCGACGCTGCTGCACGCGCGGGTCGGTGAACCGGGCCTGTACCTGGTCGCGCTCGTGGACGACAACTATTGGTCGACGAGCGCGGAGCTGTACCGGCAGGGCGGACTCCGGGGCCGCGACCTGACCAGCGTGCGGTCCGAGGACAAGCAGCGCCTCGACGTCGTCACGGATCGCCCGGCGCCGCAGATCGTCCGCACGATCCAGCATGCGTCGACGGCGTACGACGGTCGCCCATTGCCGGCTGTCCCGGCCGCCGATCTCGAGCCGGAGCGCCCGCACCGCGGCCTCTCGGTGACCGACAAGTCGGACCGGGCCGTGTACGTCGGCCTCAGTGTCGGCGGGCTCCTCGGGTTCCTGCTGACGCTGGTGCTCGGGCTGCGGCGACGTGGCAGGCCGAAGGGTTCGGGGTCGAGTAAGTCGATCGAGCCGCGGAACCTACGGCTCAAGGCGGACGGGAAGATCAAGCAGGCCGAGCGCGCCCTTGCGCGACTGGACCGGCGTCGCAACAAGACGACCCAGCTGCTGGATCAGCGCGACGACGCGTTCCGCCGGCTCGACGCGGCGCGGACGCTGCGCGCGGACCAGCCGGAGGACGTCCTCGCCTCAGCCGGCGCGCTCGTGCTCGCGCGGCAGGCCGAGCGGCTCGCCTCCGGTGCGGCCCTGCAGCCTCCGTGCTTCTTCAACCCGACGCACAATCCCGGCACGGTGAAGGTCGACTGGTCGGACGATGTCGAAGTACCCGCCTGCGAATGGTGTGCGAGCGTCGTACGCCGGGGCGATACGCCGAGCGGTCTGCTGGTGCCGGCCAAGTCCGGACTGCTCGGTCACGACCGCAAGCCGGTGCCGTACTGGACGCTCGACCCGGAGGACAGCCCGATGGTCGCGTCCGGTTTCGGCGCGCTCTCCGACGACCTGGTCGACCGCATCTCCGGCCGGAAGGACGATGTCCGATGAGACGGCTCGTCCTCTTGCTGATGGCAACAGTTGTTCTGCTGACCGGGACCGCGTGGGCGGCCACGCCGACCGATCCCCGGATCACCGCCGCGGTCGCCGCCTGGGCTCAGCAGAACCTGTACGTCGACCCGGACTTCGCGTCGATCGCCGATCGCGACGAGACGCTGCAGGTGATCTCGAACGCGAAGGTGCCGGTGTTCGTCGCCGTCGTACCGAGCGGCGAATGGTTCCCGGAGAAGGGCGACACCACGCTGCTCGCCGGCCGGCTGGCCGCCGCGAACGGCAAGCCGGGCGTGTACGTCGTGATGGACGGCGACCGGTCGTACGGCGTCGCGCACCAGCTCGGGGCTTACGCGCCGACATGGACCTACGCGGACGGCGACGAGGCGCTGAGCAAGCAGCTCTCGGAGTACCTCGACGGCCTGCGGGAGTCGACGTACAGCACGCCGAAGCCGGCCCGGACCGAGCCGCTGCCGCCCGAGCCGGAGGATTCGGCCCCGGTGGAGAAGTTCACCGTCGGCAAGGCGATCGCGAACGGCCTCGGCGGCACCGTCCTCGGCGTCATGGGCGGCGGCCTGCTCGGCGGAATCGTGTTGATCGTGGCGGCGATCGCCCGCCCACGACGAAAGGGACGCGCGTGAAGGCCCGTTTTCTACTTGCCTGCCTCGCGGCGGTGCTGACGCTGCTGGTTGCTGCTCCGGCCGAGGCTGGTACGGCGCGGACCCCGGCGGAGCGGGCGCAAGAGATCGCGACCGCGTTGAAGAAGGACCCGGTCTACATCGACCCGGCGTACAAGACGGGGCTGCCCGCGAAACTGCTGGACGACGTGCGCACGAAGGCGAAGGCGCTCGGGTACCCGGTCTACACCGTCGTCCTGCCGCTGACCCCGAGCGACGAGTTCCAGGGCGAGGAGAACACGGCACTCACCCTGATCATGGACGCGCTCCGGCAGCCGGGGCTGTACGTCGTGGTGGACGGCGGCAGCCGCTTCCCGTGGTACGAGACGCGGGACGTGTCGCAGGTCAGCGAGGACAAGCTGCAGGCGGCGCGGACGCGTGCGCTGGCCGACACGGGGTACGACGCGGGGCCGACCGAGGTGCTGGCCCGAATGTACGAGCTGCTTGCCCAACCAGGCATCCCGAAGACCTCGAACCGACCGCAGTCGGGTCAGCCGTCCCGTGGCATCTCGGAGCCGAGCGGTCATGGGTGGATCGTCGCGCTGTCGATCGTCGGCGGACTCGTCGTCCTGGTCGGTCTGGGTCTGCTGATCGGGCGCAGCCGGGGTTCGGGGTCCAAGACGTTCCGGATCCCGCCGCACGTGGCCGCGACAGTGGCGGCCGAGCGGCGCCGGCGCCTGACCCAGGAGACGAACGCCGAGCTCACCAGCCTCGGCTCGGAATTGGCCGCGCTCCCGACCACCGAAGGCGCAGGGCTGGTTCACCAGCAGGCCGCGCTTGACGACCACGCCGCCGCATCAAAGGTTCTTGACTCATCGCCCGGCCTCGTCGACCTGGTCGGCGCGATGGTGCTGCTCGACAAAGCTCGGCGGGAGTACGACGCCGCGGTCGCGATCGCAGCCGATCGGAAGGTGGACGCCGTACCGGAGCTGTGCGCGTTCAACCCGCTGCACGGTCGCTCGTCCGGTCGACCGACCAAGGTGGAATCCGACGGCACCACGCTGACGCTGCCGCTGTGCAACGAGTGCCGGCAGGCCCTCAAGCGTCGCTCGGCGCCGGCGTCGCTTCCCGGCAAGGACGGGCCGTACTGGTACGAGGACTCGCTCTGGGCGCGGACCTTCTTCGGCACCACCGGCGACGACCTGGCCGCGGCGGTGTCCAGGGGCGAGCTGCGTCGATGAGGGTGGTTCCCTGAGAGCGGTTCAGGGGCGCGTCGGGGGATCTGCCTGATCCTGGGGCCCGGCCCCGGAGCCTACTGTCGTTGCGACAACGTGGGTGGGCTCGAGAAGAGGCGGACGATGGCGGAGAACAAGCAGCTCGGCGTGATCCTGCTGGTGGCGGCGGCCGGGCTGGCGTTCTGGCAGTTCGGGGATCGGGACTCCGACGACACGCACAAGATCGACGACAAGATCACCACGGTGCAGCTCGCCGCCGGCCATGCGGACATCAAGATCAACGTGTCCGACGACGACCAGACCAGTGTCCGGGAGCAGCGCAAGTTCTGGTTCTGGAAGCATGGCGACGCGTACTCGGTGAAGGACGGCGTACTCAAGCTGGACGGCGATTGCGGCTGGCAGTGCACCGCCGACTTCGAGGTGACCGTGCCGCGCGGCACCAAGGTCACCGGTGAGAACGGCAGCGGCGACCTCGAGATCACCGGCGTGGCCGGGGTCGACGCGAAGTCCAACTCCGGCCAGGTCGAACTCCGCGAGGTCAAGGGCGACGTCAACCTCGACGTGACGTCCGGGGACGTGTCCGTGCAGGACCTGACCGGCAAACTCGACGTCAAGGCCAACTCCGGCGACATCGAGGCCAAGGACCTGAGCGGCGGCGCGGTGAACGTCGAGACCACGTCCGGCGACATCGAACTCGACCTCTCCGAGGCCAACGACATCCGCGCCAAGGGCACCAGCGGCGACATCGAGATCAGCGCCCCGACCGGCGCCTACAAGGTCACCACCGAGAGCAAGCACGGCGAGGTCGAGGACGGCATCGGCAACAACACAACCGCCGGCCACACCCTGACCGCCACCACCACCTCAGGCGACATCGAACTCCACAGCCGCTGAGCTAGGGCCTACTCCTTGATGTCGCGGTGGTGTTCCTCGACGACGCGGTACTCCTCTTCGATCGCGGGGTCGATGGCGTCGGTCTCAACGCGCCGACGGCGGTTGGTGATGTAGAAGGAAAGCAGGATGCCGGCCAGTCCGGCGAGTAGCAGGATGTAGCCGACGATCTGCAGGTTCACGGCGTCCCAGGTGTCGCGGATGGCGAACGCGAAGACGGCGCCCACCACCATCAAGAAGATCCCCACACCGATGCTCATCCGAGCCTCCCAGCGAGTCCTTGGTCCTACACCTTCGACGGTACCCCTCCGTCAAACAAGTTACTTACTGCCGGAGAGGACGAGTTCGACACGGTTCGGGCCGTCGGGGGTGATCTGGACGGGGACGCCCCAGTCCTGGCGGTGCATATGGCAGGCGGGGAACTCCACCTCGGCGGAGTCGTCACACGAGGCAGCCTGGACGGCAACGTGGAGGACCCCGGAGCCGGCGTGCGGGTCGATGACCAGACGGCGTACGAGATCGGTGGAGTCGCCCGCACCCTCGCGGAGCAGGTTGTCCGGGGTGGAGGAGACCAGCAGCCGCGTGGACGGGCCGTAGCGGTCGTCCAGCTTCTGCCCCGGCGGCGGGTTGAAGACGACCTCCAGCGTGACCTCTCCAGCGGCGAGGTCCATCGGCGGGCGCTGCGTCCGCGTGCTGAACTCGTCGGCCGTCGCAGAGGCGCCGAGGGGGATCCGGGTCAGGCGGTGCGCGGCAGACTCGACGACGAGCAGCTCGTTGCCCACGACAACAGCCCCGCTCGGCTCGGCCAGCCCGGTCGCCATCGTCTCGACGGTCTCGGTCCGCGGGTCAAACCGGCGTACGGCGCCGTTGTACGTGTCGGCGATCGCGACGGATCCGTCCGGGAGAACCGTCACACCGAGCGGATGCTGCAGCAACGCCTCGCTCGCCTTGCCGTCGCGCAGCCCGAAGTCGAAGAGCCCGGTGCCGACGGCCGTGTGCACCTCGGTGTCGATCCACCGCAGCGCCGAGATCTCCGAATCGGCCAGCCACAGGCGATCGCCGTCCGCCGCGAGCCCACTCGTCTGCGCGAACCACGCGTCACCGAGCGGCCCGTCCTTCAGCCCTTCGTTGGTCGTACCTGCCGCGACCGCGGTCTCCCCGGTGAACGGATCGAACGTCCACAGCTGATGTACGCCGGCCATCGCGATCCACACCTTGTCGCCCCACCAGGCGACATCCCACGGCGAGCTCAGTACGTCGGTCCCGTCACCGTCCATCCATTGCTTGCCCGTGCCGACCAACGTCGTCACCTGACCGTCGGCGAGCGACACCCCGCGCAGCGCGTGGTTGACGGTATCCGCGACCACCACGTCGTACCCGACCTTCGCGGCCACGTCCGACGGAAGGACCACGAGCCCGTTCGGCTCGGAGAAGCTCGCCGCATCGGCGGTCCCGTCGGCGAAACCACGATGACCCGATCCGATCCGGCGTACGACGGTGGTCGCGTCGGAGGCGAGCTCGACGACGCTGTGGTTGCCGGCGTCCGCGACCAGGAACCCGTTGTCCAGCGCAACGACCTTCGCGGGGAAGCGCAGATCTGTCGGCTCGGGCGTCGGCGCGACGTACGGCGACCGGCCGCGCGTGAGGGTGCCTGCCTCCTCGTGCTGCACGATCAGCTCGGCCAGCAGGGCATCCAGGGCGTGCTCGTGGCCTTCACCGGAGTACTGCGCGACGACGTACCCGTTCGGATCCACCAGGACCAGCGTCGGCCAGGCGCGTGCGGTGTAGTTCTGCCAGGTGATCAGCTCCGGGTCGTCCAGCACCGGATGCCCCACCTCGTACCGCTCGACAGCGGCCCGGACCGCGGCCTCCTCACCCTCGTGCGCGAACTTCGGCGAGTGCACCCCCACAATCACCAACGCGTCGCCGTACTTCTCCTCCAACGGCCGCAACTCGTCCAGCACATGCAGACAGTTGATGCAGCAGAACGTCCAAAAATCCAACAGCAAAAAGCGTCCACGGAAGTCCCCGAGCGACAACTCGTGTCCCCCGGTGTTCAACCATCCACGACCCTTGAGCTCCGGCGCACGCACATGCATGTCCCCCATTGTCCGCCGCGGCTCAACAGCAGCGGGCACAGGCCCGGCGGATGAGATCAGCGCGGCAGGATCAGGGTGTCTGTCAGGAGTTTTGCGGTTTTTCGCAGGGTTGCCGGGGACGACGAGAGGTCGGTGGCGAGGGTGTAGGGGGTGAGGGTTTCGCCGGGGCCCACCAGGCGGTGGCGGTGGGCGAGGAGCCAGACGATGGCTCGGGGCCAGGTGGAGAGGCGGGCCTTGGTCAGGAGGTCGGGGGCGTCGCGGACCAGGCGTTCGGCGATGTCGAAGGCGTCCGGTGCGTACGCCGTACCGAGGGTTTCACCGGCCATCAGCCAGGCGTGCGGTGCGAGGACCGAGAGGGTCGCGGCCTGGTGGTTGTCCAGGCCGCGGAGGTCGGGCTGGGGCGGGGAGCCGAGGCCGGCCAGGGCTCGGTAAGCGTCTTCCAGGTCGTTGGTCGCGTCGTCGAGGAAGACCCGCTCGCCGGGCTTCGAGCCGACCGGGTCGATCATCGCGGCGGCTTCCAGTGCGGGTTGCCAGACGTCGACGGCGTCGATCGCCTCGTCGACGGCGTCCAGCGGCAGGTGGGTCCGCTCGCCGGCGAACTCGAGCCAGGCCTTCACGACCAGTGGGACCGCGTCGAAATAGGTGCTGTCAGCAAGCACCTTGCGCGGCAACCAGTGCGCGAGGAAGAGCTCCACCAGTACGCCGCTGACGCGCTGCGGACCGCCGACGGTGTGGTCGACCGCGTGATCGATCCACAGCCGGGCGATATCCGCGGCATCGTCGGGCAGACCAACGGCGTACCGCGACTCGAGGAACTCCTCGACCAGCTGCTCGCGCTGCCGTGGGGTCATCAGCGGGCGGATCGGCGGCCGGACCGGGCGCTCCGGCATCTGGGTCAGCCGGTTCACCAGCAGGCCGGTGAAGAACTCGAAGTCCTCGCTGACCGGCGGATCGTCGTAGTCGCGGGTCTCGCCCAGCGCCTGCAGGATGATGCCGGCCGCGATCGGCGGGCGCACGGTCCGGATGGTCACCCGGCCGCCGCGCTCGTACGCCTCCAGGACACGGTCGACCGGCGGGCCGACGAACACGTCCTTGATGATCGCGCCGAGGTTGTTGTCGATGAACACCACCACGGTGTGCGGGTGCTGCTCGTCGTCGTAGTCGAGCACGACGCTCAGCCCGTCACCGGTGATGTCCTCGGACACGATCGCGCTGGTCAGCCGGAAGCCCGCGATCCGGGTCACCCATTCCGGTACTTCGTCCTGCGTCCGCAACCGGGACACATGCGCCCGCTGCAGCGGCAGCCGTCCCGCCGGGCCGACCGTCCGGGCCAGGCTCGTCAGCAGGACGAACGACTCGAGGTCACGGCGCTCACCGAGCACCCGCGCCGCGTCGGCCCAGAAGAACCGCTCCACCTCGCCGATCTCGTCCGGGAGCCCGGCCGGCCACAGTTGGTCGGCGAGCATCGCGGCCGAGCGCGCCACCGACGCCTCGGCGATCACCGGATGCAGGGCGGCCGGCACCGCGGCCATGTCGAGGGCAAGCGTTTCCAGCAGGGTCTCCAGCACGGCGACACTCGGAGTGGTGTCGACATCCACAGCCACCGCCGGCGCGGGCGGCTCGCCCGGTTCGGAGCCGACGAGCCGCAGATGGCTGCGCCGTCCGTCCCGTCCACTCGGAGACTTGGTCACCTCCGTGAGATTACCGTCCGCACCCCCTCCCCCGCAGTCCGGTCAGCGCGCCCTGTGGACAACCCCGCCGTACGACTTTGAGAACCCACCAACCGTTTCGCGAGGGGAAATGTGGTTGGTGGGTTCTCAAAGAGGGTTGGCGTCAGCCCTTGAGGGCGCCGGCCATCAGACCGCCGATGAACCAGCGGCCCAGGAGGATGTAGACGAGCAGCGTCGGGAACGACGTGATCAGCGCACCCGCCATACTCGCCGCGTAGTCGACCTTCTGGCCGCCGGCCAGTGCTGCCAGGCCCAGGGTCACGGGGCCGTTGTTCTGCTGGGTGAGGAACAACGCGAACAGGAAGTCGTTCCACACCGAGGTGAACTGCCAGATCAGCGTCACCACGAACCCGGAGATCGAGATCGGCAGGATGATCCGGAGGTAGGTCTGGATCAACCCGGCGCCGTCCACCCGGGCCGACTCGATGATCTCGTTCGGCACGATCGTGGCGTAGTAGTTCCGGAAGATCAGCGTGCAGATCGGCAGACCGTAGATGCAGTGCGCGAGGATCAGCGTCGGCACGCCCCGGGTGACGTCCAGCTCGGTGAACGTCGTCCGCAGCGGCAGCATCACCGCCTGGTAGGGGATGAACATCCCGAACAGGATGAACGCGAACACGATGTTCGCACCGGGGAACCGCCAGCGGGCCAGTACGAACCCGTTCGCGGATCCGATCAGCGACGAGATGATCGCGGCCGGGATCGCCAGCGACAGCGACCGGATCATGTACGGCTGCAGGACGTCCCAGGCCTTGCGCCACGGCTCCAGCGTCCATTCCTTCGGCAGGTTCCACTGCGATGCCGCGGTGGTGTCGCCGGAGGTCTTGAAGCTCGTGACCACTACGACGTACACCGGGGTCAGCACGAACAGCAGGAACAGCAGCAGCAGGAGGTACCGCACGGTCCTGCTGCGCCGGGTCGACCCGTCCGCGATCACCCCGCGCTTCTGCGGCTTCCGGCTGATCGCCGCTGCAGCCTGTCCGGTAGCAGCGGCGGTCTCGGCGCTCATTCCTCGGTCTCCTGCCGGACGGTGTACGCGATGTACGGGATGACAAGGACAGCGACGACGGCGAGCAGGACGATCGCGATCGCGGCCGCCTTGGCCTGGTCGCTACGCAGCAAGGTGTTCCACATGTAGACCGAGGGCACTTCGGTGCGGAACTGGTTCGGCCCGGTGATCGCGTAGATCAGGTCGAACAGCTTCAGCGACATGTGCCCGAGGATGATCAGCGCGGACAGCGCGATCGGCGACAGCTGCGGGAACAGCACGTGCCGGTACAGCTTGAACTCCGACGCACCGTCCACCCGGGCCGCCTCGCGCAGCTCCGGCGGGATGCCCCGGAAACCGGCCAGGAACAGCGCCATGATGTACCCGGACAGCTGCCAGACCGCGGGCAGCGCGATGGACGCCATCGTCGTCCATCTGTTCCCCGCGGTCCACCACGAATTCTCCAGGAACCCCAGATGGAGGATCTCGAACAGCCGGTTCAGGCCGCGCGCGTCCTCACCCTGGGACGGGTTCAGCAACCAGCCCCAGACCACGCCCGAGGCGATCATCGAGATCGCCATCGGGAACAGGTAGACCGACCGGAAGATCGACTCGCCGGGCACGCCCTTCTCCAGCAGCAGTGCCCAGAGCAGGCCGAAGATCAGCGTGCCCACGATGAACGCCACCGTGAGCACGCCGAGGTTCTTCAGCGAGTTGATGAACCGCTCCTCGCCGAACAGGTGCCCGTAGTTCTCGAACCCGACGTAGTCCGCCGGGCCCTTGCGAGCGGTGTGCCTGTTCGTCAGCGAGGTGTTGAAGGACCACGCGATCAGCCCGTAGACGAAGTACCCGAGCAGCAGCACGGTCGGCAGCAGCACCAAGGCTCCAGGTCCCCAGGTGCGGATTCTCCCGTGCACGCTCAGTCCTCCAACTCGGATCGGTTCCGCAACTCGCCGTGCATCAGCTCGTCTTCATCGCGGTACCGAGTGCTGTCTGCAGCTTCGCGACGTCCTGGCCGCCGCTGAACTGGCTGAGCGCGGACAGGATGTCGTTGTTCTGGCCGAGGGTGCACGCGGCGCCGTGGGCGCAGGACGGGACGATCTTGTCCTTCTTCCAGTCCGCCATCGCCGACTGCTGATACTTCGGGTAGTCGGCCGGGCTGGCGTCCGAGCGGGCCGGGATCGAGCCCTTCTTGGTGTTGAAGGCCTTCTGGCCCTCCGCGGAGCCGACCGTCTTCAGCCAGCACTTCGCGCCCTCGGGGTCCGCGCCGTTGGTCGGCAGCGTGAACGAGTCGGACAGGAACTGGAAGTTGCCCGCCGTACCCGGAGCCGGCCAGTAGGTGTACGCCGTGTCCGGCACCTTGTCGGCGAGCTGCTGCGCGGCGACCCAGTCACCCATCACGAAGTACGCGGCCTGGCCCTTGTTCAGGTACCCCAGCGCGTCCGGCCAGTCGACCGACTCGCGGTCGGTGTTGGTGTAGGTCAGCAGCTTCTTGTACTTGTTCAGCGCGGCGGTCACGTTCGCGCCGGCCCAGTCGGTCTTGCCGTCCCACAGACCCTTGAAGCTGTCCGGTCCGAGTTCGGCCAGCAGCACGACCTCCATCACCATCTCCTGGGCGAAGCCCTTCGAGATGGCCAGTGGCGCCTTCACGCCGGCGGCCTTCAGCTTGTCCATGTCGGCGATCCACGCGTCCACGCTGGCCGGAGCCGTGGCGGGGTCCAGGTTCGCCTTCTTCAGTGCGGTCGGGTTCGTCCAGACCATATTGGCGCGGTGAACGTTGGCGGGGATCGAGTAGATCTTGCCGTCGACGGTCAGGTTGTCGATCAGGTTCTGCGGGAACGCCTTGTCCAGCCCGAATTCCTTGTACAGGCCGCTGACGTCGTCGACCTGACCGGCGTCGATGTAGTCCCGCAGCTCCGCCCCGGCGTGCGCCTGGAACGTGGACGGCGGCTTACCGGCCTGCAGGTCGTTGGCCAGCACCTGCTTGGCGTTCGAACCGGCGCCACCGGCGACGGCGGAGTTGACGAACTTGTAGTCAGCGCAGTCGGTCTTGAACACCGACACCATGCCGTCCAGCCCGGCCTTCTCGCCACCGTCGGCCCACCAGGTGAAGACAGTGACATCCTTGTTCGCGGCCGAGTCTCCGCCGCTGTCGTCGCTGTTCCCGCAGGCGCTCACCGCGAGAAGACCCGCCGCGCCCACCAGCGCCAGGGTCTTACTCAGACCACCACGCATGATTTCACTCTCCGATCAATAGATGGAGCCGCCTGTGACAACGATGCCCCCTTGACGGTGCAACTCTGGGACGGCGCGCACCGGGTGTCAACGTTCCGCGCAGGCGCGTTGCGCAGCCGTGACCCCGCGCACCTTGACAGTGTGAGAGCGCGCACATTCTTTGTTCGAACGGCCTTGCGCGCACTCGCGGTGCGCAAACGCTCAGGGCCGCAGCAGCACCTTGATCGCCCGCCGCTCGTGCGTCCCCACAGATGCATGAGGCAACGACCTTGGCGGGAGCCAGGCTGGATCAGGCCGGCACGGGTACGGGCTCGACCCGCTTCGCACCCCAGGCCAGCCAAACGCAGGCGACCGCGAGGAGTACGCCGTGACCGATCCGCAGTGCGGGCGGGCCGAAGAACTGGGGCAGGAACAGCCCGAACCCCACCGCGAACAGGATCGCCGGCACAGTACGAAGCCGAATCGCGAGGATGATCGCGCCCGCAGCCATGGTCAGCAGCCCGAGCCCGAACATCGTCATCGCGAACGGGTTGTAGCGCACGTCCTCGGCGAGGTCGAGGATGTTCGACTGGTGGGCGATCGCGTGCAGGCCGAAGTCCTCGGCGCCGTAGTACGGCAGCGTCAGGCCGGCGCCGATCCAGAACACGACGGCCGCCCTGCGGTCGAACTGCAGCAACGCGACCGCGACCACGATGAACCCGATCATCGCGCACAGGTGCGCGACCACCCACGCGGTGGAGCCCATCGCGGCTGCGGCGCCCGAGGTGGTCGTCTCGTCCTCCCACGGACGCAGGGCGGGGTAGAGCAGGAACAGCACACCTGCAACGGAGAGCGGAATCCTCATGAGTCTTTCCTCAGGCTGGCGAGATACATCTGGATGAGTTGGTCGTAGGTAGCGTCGAGGTCTTCGGGCAGGCCGAAGCCACCGCCGGACTCGATGGACGCGAAGCCGTGCACGAGCACCCGCAGGCGCCGGGTCGCATGCACCGCCGCCGGGCCCTCGAGCCCGTAACCGCGCAGCGTGGCGTACATGACGCCGACCAGCTTCTTGCCCGCCGCTTCCTGCACCGGATCGTGCAGCGGATCCATCGGCATCGCGGCGTACCGCTTCGGATGGGCGGCGACGTACGAGCGGTAGGCGTGCATCAGCGCGATGACCGCCTCGTCACCGCCCGTCCCCAGGACGGTGGCGGTGAACTGCTCGGTCATGTCCTCCAGCACCCGCACACCGACGAGTGCCTTCAGCTCGCCGAGGCTCGCCACGTGCTTGTACAGCGACGGTGTGGCGACGCCGCAGCCCTGCGCGACGGCGGCGAGCGTGAGGCCGTCCGGCCCGTGCTCGTCCACGATGCCCAGCGCAACCTCGACCACGGCAGCAGGCGTCAGGGACCGTTTAACGACCATAGCCAAGAGGCTAATGGCATTAGCCGACCGCGGTCAACTCAGATCGTCAGGTAGCGCCCGCGGCGATGGACAAGAGCTGGTACGTCGTCCGCGTCGAACTCCACGTGGGCGATCTCGAGTTGCACCTGCAATCCCCAGCCCACCTCGGGCGGATCGGGGTCGACGAGGGTGCAGCCGGCCCAGGTGCTGACGCCGACCGGCGCCGGCCCCCAGGCGGTGTCCGTCCAGTCGATCATCCGGAACGGCCCGCCCGGAGCGGGTGCGACGTACCCGAAGGCGTCGGCCAGCTGGCGGTGTGGTTCGCCGAGCAGCGACACCACAGCGGTCCTTGCCTCACGCAACGTTTCCCACAGGTCGGACTCCGCGTCGAGCAGCCCGATCACGTACCCGGGATCGCCGTCCGCCACGAGCATCGACGACACCGTGAGCCCGGCCCGCTTCCCGTCGTACGCCGTTGTCCACAGCCCGACCGGCGACGGTAATCGGCCGCGGAACCGCCGTACCGGACTCCGCTCGGACTCGGGCGGGAGGAACGGATGGTCACCGTGAATGGTCACGGGGCCACGGTAACCCGCTCCGGAAGGGTGAAGTCGTGGATGGGCTGCAGGCTCAGGCCGCTGGAGCCGTGAACCGACTCGACGGCGCCGTCGGCGTCGAACGTGAAGCGGTACGACTCGCCGTACGAGCCGTAGCCGTTGCCGCCGGTGACGCGGAGCGTGTCGCCGTCTGCCTCGAGCTGCTGCGGCTCGTCCGCCGGGTTCGGGCCGGACGGGTCGGTCGCGTACAGGCGGCCGCCGATGACGACGAAGTCGGTGACACCCCACAGGTTCGCGAAGCGGCCGGTGAAGCGCGCGAGGTCGCCTTCGCCGCGGTCCTTCGACTCGGCGAGGTCGAGGAGCCTGAACAGACCCTCGGCAAGCTGCGACGCGGGCCCGTCGATCGCGTTGGTCAGCACCGAGACGACGATCCGGTGCTCGGGATCGACGAGGGTCCTGGTGATGTGGCCCGGGTACCCGCCGCCGTGGCCGAACACCTCCCGGTCGCCGACCTTGTTCACCGCCAGGCCGAGGCCGTACCGCGCCTTCTCGTCCGCCCCGGTCGCCCACAGCGGGTGCTGCATCTCGCGCTTGGACTTGTCCGACAGCAGCCGGTTGTCGCCGGGCAGGTGCGCGGAGAAGTACGTCACCAGATCGCGCGCGTTGCCGAAGAACCCGGTCGCGGAGGCCAGCGCGCGGGTGTCGACATGCTCGATCGGGACGCGGGTGTCGGCGTACGACAGCGCGCTGTACCCGGCGGCGTACTCGTTCAGCCGGCTCGGATCCAGCTCCGGACCGAGACCCGACAGCCCGAGCTTGCCCACGATCGCGGTCTGGACGTACGAGTTGTACGGCGTACCGCTCGCCGCCTCGACGACGAGTCCGAGCAGGCCGTAGCCGATGTTCGAGTACTTGAAGCGCTCGTTCTCCGCGATCACGGCCGACGACTCGGCCCGCAGTACGTCGAGCAACTGGGCGCGATCGGGGAAGGCTGAGGACAACTGCCACCAGTTCGCGTCCAGGCTGTCCCGGGTCACGCCGCCGGCGTGCGCGAGCAGCTCCCGTACGGTCCGCTCGCCGACCGGCGTACCGACGATCTCGGTGACGTGCTGCGACACCTTGTCGTCCAGCCGCAGCCGGCCCTGCTCGACCAGCTGGAAGATCGCCGTCCCGGTGAACGTCTTCGAGTGCGACGCGATCCGGAACAGGTGCTGGTCGGTCAGGGGTACGTCGTTCTCCACGTCCGCCATCCCGTACGCCGCCGAGAACGCGATCGCGTCCTCGGCGTACACCGCGACCTGGACGCCCGGCACCCGCTGGTACCGCTGGTTGAACGCCAGCCAGCTGTCGTAGTAAGCGAGGGCCTCGGTCACGCTGTGTGTCACGGCGGTTCTCCTGCGAATCGGCGGATGGAGTTTCGTGTCATGCCTTCCGCATCAGGGTCTGCTCAACGACGCTTCGGCAGCAACTTGAGAACCGCGAGTCCTGCAAAGAGGAGTGCGAAACCCGCCACCATCAGGGCAAGGGTGTTGGTCATGGCTCCGGTGGCAGCGAGTGTCGTGCCGGCCGGGGTGAGGCTTTGGTGTCCGTACATGGGTATTCCTTTGTGATCAGTGGATTGAATGAACGGCTTCTTCAGGAAGCCGGTGAGACGACGTGATGCCAGCGGGCTTCGGCCTGCCGGATCGAGTCCCAGACGGAGCGGAGCAGAACGATCTGCAGGAACAGGTCGTACGCCCACTCGACCACCATCACGGCGGCCAGGACCATGGCTCTGGTACCGCGACGGCGAACCGTCACGACGCGTTCGGCGACGAAGACCAGACCAACTGCGAGCCACAGCGGCTGGACGTGCAGACCGTTACCGGCGGTGAGGATCGTGAGCAGTACGAAGCACCACATGGCGATCACTCCGACCCCCATGCCGGCCTGTTGCACGGCGTACGGGAGCGTGACCCGGTTGAGGCCGTAGGCCCGCAGGTTCTCGATCGCTCCGCGCTGCCACCGCAGGCGCTGGCGCCACAGGTCACGCCAGGTCGGCATCACCTCGGTGACGACCCAGCAGTCCGCCGGCGACACGCAGCGGTAGCCGAGGGACTTGATCGCCAGGGTGATCTCGTTGTCCTCGGTCAGCGCGGTGGTGTCGTACACCAGGCCTGCCGGTCCGGGCAGCCTGCTTCCCCGAGCCGCGGCGACGCCAGACAGTACGTCGACGCGGTGCAGAGTCGCCGTACCGGTGAGAACCATGGCCCGTCCGCGCTTGCGGTCGATGTCCCGGGCGTACCGGGCGTACTCGTTGCGCTGCAGCTCCCCGATCAGCCCGTGGCCGGACTCACCCCAGAACACACCACCGACCGCGCCGACGGACTCGTCGTCCAGCTCTCGGAGAGCGGTCTCGACGAACTGCGGCGCGAGTACGCCGTCCGCGTCCATCACCAGCACACGGTCGTCCGGCGCGAGGAGCTCGAGCAGGATCGACAGCGCCTGGTTCAGGCCGCCCGCCTTCTTGTCCACGTTGCCGACGGTCTCGAACACCTCCGCGCCCGCCGCCCGGGCCACGTCGACCGTTCCGTCGGTGCAGTTGTCCGCGACCACGACGACCCGATCGGGCCGCCGGGTCTGCTGCCACAGCGAGTCCAACGCGGCCGGTAGCGCCGCTTCCTCGTTGTGGGCAGGCACCAGCACCACTACCTGGGCATGACTGCCCGTCCCCAGTTCCACCCCAGCCCCCGTGTTGCAAGATAGTTCGACTCTCAGCTAACCGAGAGTATTGGGTCTGGGATCTCAAAAGGCAAGCGGTGGCACTCAGTTACTTTTTAACGTGAATCTCACCGTGTGTGCATGAACCCGATTACCCAACGTGGCGGCGGGACTGGATGACCCGGAAGCGGCTCGCGACGTAGGCCCCATCGGTGTACGTCGCGTTGGCCGCCGGGTTCGCCCCGGTGCCGTGGAAGTCGCTGAACGCGGCCGACTGGTTCACGAACACCTGGCCGGTCAGGTTCTCGGACAGCGCGACGCCGGCGTCGATGGCCGCGTCCCGGGCCTCGTCCAGGACCTTGGAGTCGGTCGAGTAGATCCCGGCGGTCATCGCGCCGCCCTCGGCGACGGTCGACCGGAGCAGGTCGATGGACTGTGCGGTGTCGGCCGTCCTGACCAGGAACGACACCGGGCCGAAGCACTCGCGCCCGTACACGTCGGCGTCGTCGGCGTCGATCGCCACGAGCAGCGGCGTACGGACCACCGCGTCCGGGAACGCCGGGTGCTGGATCGCGCGGGACTCCAGCACCACGTCGCCGTACTCCGGAGCGAGGTCGAGGCGGCTGATCACGGCCTGGTTCACGATGCCGCCGAGGATCTCGACCGCGCGGGCGTCGTCGCCGAGCAGCTTGCCGATCGCCGTCGCGAGCGCGGCGCCGACCTCCTCGAACGACTTGTGGCCCTCGTCGGTCTCGATCCCGCCGGCCGGGACGAACAGGTTCTGGGTGGTGGTGCACATCTGGCCGGAGTAGAGGGAAAGCGTGAAAGCCAGGTTGCCGGTCAGCGCCTTGAAGGAATCGGTGGAGTCGATGATGACCGCGTTGACGCCGGCCTTCTCGGTGAAGACGGTCGCCTGGGTCGCGTTCTGCTCCAGCCACTCGCCGAACTCACTGCCGCCGGTGAAGTCGATCAGCTTCACCTCGGGCCGGGTCGCCAGCGGCTTGGCCAGGCCGTCGCCGGCGCGCTCGGTCGCCAGGGTGACCAGGTTCGGGTCGAAACCGGCCTCGGCGAGCACCTCACGGCAGACCTCGACGGTGATCGCCAACGGCAGCACGGCCAGCGGGTGCGGCTTCACGACGACCGCGTTGCCGGTGACCAGCGACGCGAACAGACCGGGCCAGGAGTTCCAGGTCGGGAACGTGTTGCAGCCGATCACCAGCGCGACGCCGCGGCCGGTGACCGTGAACGTCTTCTCCATCCGGATCGGGTCGCCCTTGGCCGGCTTCTCCCAGGTCGCGGTCGCCGGGTAGCGGTTCATCTCCTCGTGCGCGTACGCGACCGCCTCCAGCGCCCGGTCCAGCGCGTGCGCGCCGCCGGCCTGGAACGCCATCACGAACGCCTGACCGCTGGTGTGCTGGACCGCGTTCGCGAGCTCGAAGATCCGCTGGTGCAGCCGGTGGAGAATCTCCAGCGCGACCCCGGTCCGCCCGTCGGTCCCGGCCCGCCGCCAGTCCGCGAGCCCCTGCTGCGCCGCCGTCAGCAGCTCGTCCAGACCGTCCTCGACCACCCGCGGGTACGAGACGTCCATCGCGATCCCGTACGGCGACTCCTCGGTGACGACGGTGCCGCGCGATCCGGGGATCTCGAGCGCGTACGTCGTCCCCAGATGGGCCTCGAAGGCGGCCTTGCCGTCGGCCGCCGCGGTCTCGCCGTAGACGCGAGGGCTCGGTGACTCCGGGAACGCGGAGTGGTAGCCGCGGTCGTGGATCGCCTTCAGCGCACCGTTGAGGCGCTCGCGGTGGGAGGAGAGCAGGTCGGTGGTCATGAGGGCGATGTTACAGTCGTTGACGCGATTCGTACTAGAGTGTCACAAGCCTCTTCTCGATTGGGCAACGTATGGACGACTTGGCGGCCCGGGTGGCGGCGGCGATGTGGGCGGAGGACACCGCCAGCGCCGGGCTGGGGATGCGGCTGGTGGCGGTCGGCGAGGGTACGGCGCGGCTCGAGATGCCGGTGCGCGAGGACATGGTCAACGGGCACGGGATCGCGCATGGTGGATTCGTGTTCTGTCTGGCCGACTCGGCGTTCGCGTTCGCCTGCAACTCGCGCAACCAGGTGACGGTCGCGCAGGCCTGCGACATCGTGTTCGTCGCCCCGGCCCATCGCGGCGATCTGCTGGTCGCCGAGGCCCGGGAGCGGACGACGTTCGGCCGGAACGCGATCTACGACATCACGGTCACCCGCGACGACGAAGTGATCGCCGAGTTCCGCGGCCGCAGCCGCCAACTGTCCGGAACCATCTTGGAGGAGTCATGACGCGCGAGGCCTTTCTGGTCGACGGGGTCCGCACCCCGATCGGGCGGTACGGCGGGGCGCTCGCCACCGTCCGCCCGGACGATCTCGCCGCGCACGCGATCTCGTCGCTGCTGAACCGGACCGCGCTGGACCCGGCGCGGATCGACGACGTGATCCTCGGCTGCGCGAACCAAGCCGGCGAGGACAACCGGAACGTCGCGCGGATGGCGGTGCTGCTGGCCGGTCTGCCGGAGTCGGTGCCCGGAACGACGATCAACCGGCTCTGCGGATCGGGCCTGGACGCGGTCGCGTACGCCGCTAGGTCGATCATTTCCGGGGACAACGACATCGTGGTGGCCGGCGGAGTGGAGTCGATGTCGCGGGCGCCGTTCGTGATGCCGAAGGCAACGACCGCGTTCTCCCGGCAGGCGGAGGTCTTCGACACCACAATCGGGTGGCGGTTCGTCAATCCGGTGCTGAAGGCGCAGTACGGGATCGATTCGATGCCGGAGACGGCCGAGAACGTCGCCGCGGAGTTCTCGATCTCTCGCGAGGACCAGGACCTGTTCGCGCTGCGCTCGCAGCAGCGGGCCGCCAAGGCGCAGGCCAACGGGCGGCTGGCCGAGGAGATCGTTTCGGTCGACGTACCGGGTAAGCGCGGAGCGGTGACTGTTGTTGATGTCGACGAGCATCCGCGCGAGACGTCGCTCGAAGCTCTTGCCGGTTTGAAGACTCCGTTCCGATCGCCCGGGACTGTGACCGCGGGGAACGCGTCAGGGGTGAACGACGGCGCAGCGGCCTTGCTGGTGATGAGCGGTGAGGCTGTGGAGCGGCACGGCGTGACGCCGTTGGCCCGGGTCGTGGGGACGGCTGCTGCCGGCGTACCGCCCCGGATCATGGGGATGGGACCGGCGCCCGCGACGCGGAAGCTGCTCGAGCGCACCGGGGTCGCGTTGTCCGACATCGACGTGATCGAGTTGAACGAGGCGTTCGCGGCGCAGTCGCTCGCCGTACTGCGTGAGCTCGGCGTGCCCGACGACGCCGAGCACGTCAACCCGAACGGCGGCGCCATCGCCCTCGGCCACCCGCTGGGGATGTCCGGCGCCCGCCTCGCTCTCACCGCGGCCGTGGAGCTTCGCCACCGCGACGCCCGGTACGCGCTGGCCACCATGTGCATCGGCGTCGGCCAGGGCATCGCGACCCTGCTCGCCCGTCCCTAGTCGTGAGGAGCTCTCATGCTCGGTGAGGCTTGTCCTGCGGAACTGCGTGATGCCGGCGAGCAGTTGTCGGTCGACGAACTGCGGGCCCGGCAGTTGTCGTTGCTGCAGGCAACCGTACGGCGGGCCTATGAGAACGTCCCGCACTACCAGGCCGCGCTGGACTCGGTCGGCTTCAAACCCGGCGACCTTACCGAGTTGAGCGATCTGAGCCGGTTGCCGTTCACGGCGAAGAAGGATCTGCGCGACAACTACCCGTTCGGCATGTTCGCCGTACCGCGGACCGAGGTGGCGCGGGTGCACGCGTCGTCCGGAACGACGGGACGCCCAACGGTGGTCGGCTACACGAAGAACGACCTGGACAACTGGGCCGACCTGATGGCGCGATCGATCCGCGCGGCCGGTGGACGCGCGGGCGATGTCTGCCATGTCGCGTACGGGTACGGCCTGTTCACCGGCGGGCTGGGTGCGCATTACGGCGCCGAGCGGCTCGGGTGCACCGTCGTACCGGTCTCCGGCGGGATGACCGAACGGCAGGTGGACCTGATCCGCGACTTCGGCGCCCGGATCATCATGGTCACGCCGTCGTACTTCCTGTCGATCGTCGACGAGATGGAGGCCCGCGGCCTCGATCCGCGGGACACGTCACTGCGGATCGGGATCTTCGGCGCCGAACCGTGGACCGAGCAGATGCGCGTTGAGGTCGAGGAACGCACCGGCATCCACGCCGTCGACATCTACGGCCTGTCCGAGGTGATGGGGCCCGGCGTCGCGCAGGAGTGCGTGGAGACGAAGGACGGGCTGCACATCTGGGAGGACCACTTCTACCCGGAGATCATCGACCCGGTCACCGGCGAAGTACTCCCCGACGGCTCCGAAGGCGAACTGGTCTTCACCACGCTCACCAAGGAAGCCTTCCCGGTACTGCGCTACCGCACCAGGGACCTGACCCGCTTGCTGCCGGGAACGGCCCGCCCCGGCCTGCGCCGCATGGAGAAGATCACCGGCCGCACCGACGACATGATGATCGTCCGCGGCGTCAACGTCTTCCCCACCCAGATCGAAGAACAAATCCTCCTGGTCGAAGGCCTCACCCCGCACTACCTCTGCATCCTCACCCGCCCCAACCGCCTGGACGAACTGACAGTCCAGGTAGAAGCCGCCCCTGACCTAGCGGACCGGCAAGCCGCAGCCACCACCCTCACCCACCGAATCAAAGACCGAGTAGGCGTAACCGCCACCGTCGAGATCCTCGCCCCCCACGCCCTGGAACGCTCCCTAGGCAAGGCCAAGCGGATCAAGGACAACCGCTGACGACAGGAGGTAGTCGCCTGATGCGGACGCTCGACCGTGGGGCTGAGGCGGGAACCTCCTGTCCTTAGAGCAGGACCTCGGTCTGGGGTTCTTGGGGGCGGGTTTTGTGGAAGGCGGGTGGGCGGATGTGGGGGCGGACCAGGGCTTCCACTTCGTAGTCTTCGAGGTTGAACTTGGTGGCGATGTCTCGATACGGGGCGCCGGTGCGGACTTGGGCGATGACGGCATCTACCTGGACGTCGTCGACCATCGGGCGGCCGTACGAGCGTTCGGGGTCCACGATCACGTCGATGTCGTGGTAGATCACCAGCCGCAGCGTTCCGGCGTACCCGTCGCCGGACCAGCCGATCGCGGCTGAGCCGCGGCGCAGGACGCCGGGGAAGCCGCCCTGGCTGTCGCGGATCCGTTCCCAGCCCTGTTCGCGGCCCTCGGCGGCGATCTCGACCAGGAGGTCGCGGCCGTCGTGGGCGAGACCCGACCAGGCCAGCGGATAGCGCCGCCCGGCCCGGGAGCGGAGAGCGATGGCGGCCTCACCGATCGCGTGCAAGGACAGGCCGGTACGCCGCAGGTGCCGGAGCATGTGCGTCTCGACCAGGCCGGCGAACGTGATCGTCGGCTCGCCGCGGCTCCCGCTGCCCGCCTCCAGCGCCCCGGACCGCAACCAGTCCCCGAGCGTCGTGGCCGGCAGCCCAAGATGCAGCGCGGCCTCAGCCCGCGTGTACAAGGGCAGGTCGAACCGTGGATCCACGTCTCACCTCTCAGCGAAGGCGGTCGCCGACCCAACGAGCATGCCATCCCACCAGCCGACTTTGAGCACCCACCAACCACTTCGGCCGGCGGAAAATGGTTGGTGCGGGCCCAAAGCCGAGCTGTACGCGTCCGGATGAAGTGCGCCGGGCTCAGTGAGACCCCGTGGACCGAGGAGACCGCCCGGCACGTCGGTCATCTGGACATCATCCGGGAGCTGATCGACGGCGCCACGGGGTACACCGAGCTGGGCTGAGGCTCAAGGGTGGTTACCCGGTTACGCGCGGGCCGAGGGGTGGATAGGATGTCCGGGATCTGGCACGGGGTAGCGACAAGAGGTGTGATGAGGGAACCCTCCGTACGCCGTTATTCCGGGCGGTCAGTCGAGGAGTGGAAGGCCGCGCGGCGGGAACGGCTACTGGCTGCTGCGCTCGAGCTCTTCGGGACCGAAGGATATCCGGCGACATCCGTGGAACGCCTGTGTACACAGGCGAAAGTGTCCACGCGGCACTTCTACCACGAGTTCCAGAACAAGGAAGCGGTGCTCCTCGCGGTGCACGCGCAGGTGATCGAGCTGGCGGTCCGGACCACCGGGGACGCGCTCCGCCGGACGGCCGACCGTCCGGTCCGGGAGCGGATCACCGCGGCCGTCGACTCGTACCTGCGCACCATCATGGCCGACCTCCGGCGGGCCCGGATCTCGTTCGTCGAGGTGGTCGGCACCAGTCCGGCGGTCGAGGAGCAGCGGATCGCGTTCCGGGAGCTGCTGATCAGCAACGTGCAGGCCCTCGGTGACTCCGCGGTCGAGCGCGGGGAGATCAAGGGCAAGGACTTCCGGTTCCTCGCGCTGGCGTTCTTCGGCGCGGTGAACACCGTCGTCTACGACTGGATGCTCGCCGACCCCCGGCCGCCGGAGCAGAACGTCCAGCAGTCCCTCCGCGACCTGGCGGTCCAGCTGATCACGGCCTAGTCGCTGCTGTAGCGCTTGCGGAGTTCGGCGACCGCGTCGGCGCGGGTCAGAGCAGCGCCTTCGCCGTACGCCGTCTCGTACGGTTCGTTGCCCAGGGCATCGCGCAGCCCGTCGATGAGCCGCTGTACGTCGGCGTCCGGGATCGCCCGCGTGCCTTTGATCGCGGCCGCGAGGCCGAGTGTGCGAGCGGCCGCCGACAGGTCAGCGGTGCGAGTCCCGGCGGCCAGCACCAGCGCGTCGGTCGACGCCTCGACGACGGCTGCCGCGACCGGCATGTCCTCGGTGCTGAGCGCCAGCCCGACCGCCTCCCGGCCGCGCCGCTGCGCTTCCTCGACCTCGCCGGTGGACGCATACATCCGGCTCAGCTGCGAGAGGATCGCCGCCTGTCCGTGCGGCGCCACGTGCTCCGCCGCGAGATCGAGCATCGAGTAGGCGCGCTCCGCGAGCTCCTTCGCCTCCTCGAAGTTGCCGGTGCGGTGCGCCAGCCGCGCCAGTCCCATGTACGCCATCGCCTGGCCGCCCTGGGATCCGGTCTCCTCGGACAGCCGCATGGCGCGCTCCAGGTCGGCTCGGGCACCGTCGTGGTCACCCAGCTCGATCCGGCTCATCGCGCAGCCGCCGAGCAGTTGCGCGACGCCGTCCGTCGTACCGAGCTCCTCGACCAGCCGGAGCGCCTCGAGCAGTGACTCCAGGGCCTTGGCGTGCTCCGCGTTGTTCGCCTGGTAGCCGGCGAGTCCGCGCAACGCCATCGACGAACCGAAGCGGTCGCCGAGCTCGCGGAAACCGTCGAGCGCGATGGTCAGGGTGGCCGCCATCTCGTCGATCTCCCCTTCGTTCTCACGGAACATCGCGGTCGTCATCAGGCCCATGTTCCGGATCCAGGGATCCGGGTGCCGGGCGGCGGCCTCGAGCTCGGCGAAGCAGGCCGCCTTGTCCCGGCGGATCGCCGCCCACACAGCGTTGGTGAACAGGCCGATCCCGGAGTCGACGAGGATCCGGTGCCGCCGGGTCATCCAGCGGACCGTGGCGAGTCCACGGATCATCTGCTGGAACGACTTGGCCGGGTCCGCCTCGGACGATATCCGGCCGAGCGCGAGCAGGTACAGCGCCTCGGCCTTGTCCAGCGGGACGCTCTTACCAGGTACGGCGAGGGCGGCCTGCATCCAGCTCACCGCTTCGGCCGGGCGGCCGCTCATCGTCCAGTACTCACCCAGTACGGCGACCATCTGGACGGCGACCCGCGCCGACCCGACGTCGATCGCCGTCCGGAGAGCGTCGATCAGGTTCTCGTTGTCGGCCGTCAGCCGGGCGATCCACTCGATCTGCTCGCCGGTCCGCAGCTTCGGCCGCGCCCTGCGCAGCATGCGGCTGAAGTATATGGTGTGCGCGTGCCGGAACCGGTCGTACTCACCCGAGGCCTTCAGCTGCTCCGCGCCGTACGCACGGACCGTCTCCAGCATCCGGTAGCGCACGGACCGTTCGTCGGCCGCGGCCTCGACGAGTGACTTGTCCACAAGGGATGCGAGTACGCCGAGCACCGACTCGGGCGGGATGCTCTCGTCGCTGCAGATCTGCTCGGCCGCGTCGAGCGTTGCTCCGCCGGAGAACAGTGACAGTCGTCGGGCGACCGCCTGCTCGTCCGGGTCCAACAGGTCCCAGCTCCACTCCACCACTGCCCGAAGTGTCTGGTGGCGCGGCAGTGCGGTCCGGGAACCGCTGGTGAGCAGCCGGAAGCGGTCCGCGAGCCGGTCCACGATCTGCGGCGGGTTGAGCGCCCGCAGTCGAGCTGCTGCCAGCTCTATCGCCAGGGGCATCCCGTCGAGCCGCCTGCAGATCTCGGCGACCGCCTCCCGGTTGGCGTCGGTCAGCTGGAAGTCAGGACGTACGGCGCGGGCGCGGTCGACGAACAGCTGCATCGCCGGGTACTCGTCGGTGGTCGAATCCTCTGGGGGCAGGCCGAGTGGGCCGACCGGATGCAGATGCTCACCGGGGATGCTCAGCGGCTCGCGGCTCGTGGTCAGTACGCGGAGTCGCGGGCAGGAGGCCAGTAGCGAGTCGACCATGCCGGCGACCTCTTGGACGAGGTGTTCGCAGTTGTCGAGGACGAGCAGGATCCGGCGGTCGCCGATGACCTCGACAAGTCGCAGGGTCGCGGCCCGGCTCGTCGGAACGTGCTTCGGCGCGCCGAAGGGTGTTGACGGCAGGTCGACGTACTCGCTGGCGCCGAGAGTAGACAGGACCGTAGGCGCCACGTCGGCCGAGTCGCCGAGTGGTGCGAGCTCTACGAACCAGATGCCGTCGCCGGACTGGCCTACGAGCGTCCTACCGGTCTCAGTGGCCAGTCTGGTCTTGCCGGCGCCACCTGGTCCAACCATGGTCACCAGACGCGTCCCGTTGCTCAGCAGACGCGTCAGCTCCGCCACGTCCTCGCGGCGGCCGACGAAGCTGGTCAACGGCGCGCGCAGGTTGCTGCGGGGCGCTGCCGGTGCTGGCGCAGCAGCTGTCTTCGCAGTCGGATCTACTGCGTCGCCACGCAGTACCGAGACATGCAGGTCGCGCAGACGGGTGCCAGGGTCGGCTCCCAGCTCGTCGGCCAGTGTGGTCCGGATACGTTCGTACGCCGCCAACGCTTCCGCCTGGCGACCGTCGGCGTACAGGGAGCGGATGAGGAGCTCGTGTACGCGCTCGCGGAGCGGGTGGGTGACGGCGAGCTGTTCGAGGTCGGTGATCAGGTCGCGGGCGTGACCGCAGCTGACAGCGGCCTCGGCCTGGTCCTCCGCGGCGGCGAGGCGTAGCTCGGCCAGCCGGTCCGTCTCGACCGTGGCGAACGGGAGATCGCGCAGGTCCGTGAGGGCATCGCCGCGCCACAGTTTCTCGGCCTGCGTCAGGAGGGTGTGCGCCTGCTCCGGGTCGGACGTGAGGAGCGCACGCCCCCGACGTACCAGCCCTTCGAACTGGAGGGCATCGACGCAGTCCGGGCCGATCGACAGCGTGTAGCCCGCCGGACCGGACTGGACGGAGATGCTCGACTCGGTGGCCGGCAGGCTTGCCCGCAGGCGGGACACGAGCGACTGCAGAGCGTTCGCACTCGGGGCCTCACTGCCCCAGAGCCCGTCGACCAAGGTCTCGACGCTGACAGGTCGACCAGCGCTCAACGCGAGGCGCGCGAGCAGTCCGCGCAGGCGGACGCCGCGGATGTCGAGCGGAGTCCCATCGGCCGCCCACATCGCGAGAGGCCCAAGCACCGCTATGCGCACCCCACCAGCCTCGCACATCCGCCCGACCAAACACCCGTGCCTTTTGTCATCCGGCGGCTTAAGGTCGGGAGCCGTGACAGAAATCGCCGCGCAGACACAGGTCGCGCTCTCCCGAATCGTCGCCGAACGTCAAGCCAAGGGACGGGTTCCCGGGGTGGTGGGCGCCGTCGCCCGCGCCGGGTCGCTCGCCTGGTCGACCGGGGTCGGGTCCGCCGACCTGGAGAGTCCCGGCGTACCGCCGACCGCGGACTCCCAGTTCCTGATCGCGTCGCAGAGCAAGACACTGACCGCGGTCGCGATCATGGCGTTGCGCGACGAGGGCAAGCTCAGCCTCGACGACCCGATCGAGAAGCTGATCGGTGACAGCAAGCACGAGGGCATCACCGTCCGGCAGATGCTCAGTCACGCCAGCGGTATGCAGCGCGAGCCGGTCGGCGACGTCTGGGACCTGATGAAGTTCCCGTCCCGCGAGGAACTCGTGCCGGGCTGGAACGCCGCGGAGCGGATCGGCAAACCGCACCACCGCTTCCACTACTCGAACCTGGTGTTCTCGCTGCTCGGCGAGATCGTCGCGCGGATCGACGGCCGGTCCTGGTACGACGCGGTCAAGGCGCGGATCCTGGACCCGCTCGAGATGCGCCGTACGACGGTCGGCATGGACGGCGGGCCGGCACAGACCGGGTACTACGTGCCGCCGTGGACCGACGTACCGGTGCGGGAGCCGCTGCTCGACATCGGCGCGATGGACGCCTGCGGCGGGCTCGCGTCGACCGCTGAGGACCTGGCGAAGTGGGCGATGTTCGTTGCGAACCCGGTCGACGAGGTGCTGTCGAAGGACACGCTGGACGAGATGTGCCAGGTACAGATCATGGCCGACGTGGACCGCTGGCAGCTCGCGTTCGGGCTCGGGTTCATGCTGCTGCGCCGCGGCGACCGGCTGTTCGTCGGCCACGACGGCGGCATGCCCGGCCACATCACGTCGACCTTCGTCGACCGCGCATCCGGTACGGCGGGGATCGCGCTGTTCGGCGCCACGTCGTCGCCCGCCCCCAGCGCGCTGGCCACCGACCTGATCATCAAGGTCCTCGAGGACGACCCGCTCCCGCCGGAGGTCTGGGTTCCGGGCGCCGAGGTCCCCGCCGAACTCGCCGGCGTCCTCGGCACCTGGTTCACCGAAGGCTCGCCGTTCGTCTTCTCGGTGAAGAACGGCGTCCTCGAGGCCAAGTCCCCGGCCGCCGCCGAACACCAGTCCCCCGCGGTCTTCGAACGCCTCTCCGAAGACACCTACCGCACCGTCTCCGGCCGCGAGACCGGCGAACTGCTCCGCATCGGCCGAGCCCCCTCCGGCACCCCGACACAGTTGCACTGGGCAACCTACCTCTGCACCCGAGAACCCTTGTCCTTCGGCGAGATCAACCCGGGCTAGACGACGCAGAAGTCGTTGCCTTCGGGGTCTTTCAGCCAGAGGTGGTCGAGGGTGGTGGAGTTTTCCTTGGGGACCTCTTGGAACAGGGTGGCGCCGGCGGCGATCAGGGTGGCGGCGGTGGCGCGGATGCGTTGTTCGCGGAGGTGCTGGGGTACGGCGCGGCCGCCTGCTACCTGGAGGTCCAGGTGCAGGCGGTTCTTGACCGTGCGGGGCTCGGGGACCTTGAGGAACGAGATCTTCGGGAGGACGCCGTTCGGGTCGGAGATCGAGGCGCCGTCGTTCCACTCGTCCTTGGGGACGTTCAGGTCGGTGAGCCAGTCCTCCCAGGTGTCCCAGCCCTGCGGCGGATCCGCCTCCGTGTAGCCGAGCGCCGTACACCAGAAGCGTGCGACGAGGGCCGGATCCGCGCAGTCGATGGTGAGCGTCCAGTTGGTCGTCATACCGACCACTGTGCCGCTCACCACCGACAGTTTGCTCAGGTACGGCCTGCTCAGGTACGGCGGCGGTAGGCGCGGATCGCCAAGGGCGCGAAGACCGCGACCAGACCGACCATCCAGGCCAGCGTGATCAGGAGCGGCTTCTGGAGCGCACCGCCGCCCATCAAGGCGCGCTCGGTGTCGACCAGGTACGTGATCGGACTGACCTTGGTGAAGGCCTGCAGGAAGCCCGGCAGCGTGCTGGCCGGCACGAAGATGTTGCTTCCGAAGGTCAGCGGGAACATCACCAGGAACGCGACGCCCTGCACGCCTTGGGCGGTCTTCATGACCAGGCCGAGCCAGACCCAGATCCAGCACATCGACAGCGCGAACAGCAGCACGATCACCATGCCCAGGAGGCCGTTGCCGACCCCGTTGTCGAAGCGGAAACCGAGCACGAACCCGCTCGTCATCAGGATCACGATCGACAGCGAGTAGCGGACCGCGTCCCCGAGGACCGCACCGATCAGCGGCGAGACCCGGGCGATCGGCAGACTGCGGAACCGGTCGAAGACGCCCTTGGCGAAGTCGTCGTTCAGGCCGACCCCGGTGCCCATCGTCGCGAATACCACGGTCTGCACGAGCAGGCCCGGCAGCAGCGTCGGCAGGTAGCTGCGCCAGCCCCCGCCCCCGGCGATCGCGCCGCCGAAGACGAACAGGAACAGCGCCAGGAAGATGATCGGCTGGAACGTCACGTCCGCCAGGGCTTCCGGGTTCTGCCGGATCCGGACGATGTTCCGCCAGGCGAGCGTCAGGCTCTGCTGTACCCAGGCGAACGGCCGTGACCGGTACCCCAGGTGGGCAGCTGGTTCGAGAGTTGCGGTGCTCATCGGCTCGCTCCTTCCAGTACGGCGTCGGCCTTCTTCTCTTCGGCGGTGTGCCCGGTCAGCGCCAGGAACACCTCGTCCAGGCTGGGCAGCCGCAGCGACAGCTCGGTCACCGCGATCCCTGCCTCGTCCAGCCGCCGTACGACGACCGGCATCGACGAACCGTCGCTCACCGGAACGCTGACGAGGGTGTTCACCACGTCGACGCTCGGACGTGTCCCGGTCGACTCGGCGACGATCGCGGCGACCCGCTCGAGGTGGGCCGGCTCCGCCGGGCGGACGTCCAGCGACTGCTTGCCCGCCTGCGCCTTCAGCTCGGCGGGCCGCCCGTTCGCGACCACGGCGCCCTTGTCGAACACCACGATCGAGTCGGCCAGTGCATCGGCCTCTTCCAGGTACTGCGTGGTGAGCAGCACCGTGGTCCCGTCGAGCACCAGGTTGCGGATCGTCTCCCAGACGCCGTTGCGGGCATGCGGGTCGAGACCGGTCGTGGGCTCGTCGAGGTACAGGATGCTCGGGTTGCCGACCAGGCTCGAGGCCAGGTCGAGCCGGCGGCGCATACCGCCGGAGTACGTCTTCGCGATCCGGTCACCGGCGTCTACGAGCTCGAACCGCTCCAGCAGCCCGTCCGCCTTGGCGCGGGCCTGCGGCCGTGAATAGCCGAGCAGGCGGCCGATCATGATCAGGTTGCGGCGGCCGGACATGTCCTCGTCGACACTCGCGTACTGCCCGGTCAGCCCGATGATGCTCCGGACCTTGGCGGCCTCGCGGACGACGTCGTAGCCGCCGACTGTGGCGTGGCCGCTGTCCGGCCGGAGCAGCGTGCCGAGGATGCGGACCGCGGTCGTCTTGCCGGCGCCGTTCGGGCCGAGGACTCCGAGGACCGTGCCGGTCGGCACGCTCAGGTCGACGCCGGCCAGCGCGATCGTACTGCCATATTTCTTGACCAGACCGGTCGCCTCGATGGCGACCTGGTTCGTTGTGGTCATCAGTTCCTCCCACATCGCCCAACCCGGCCGAAGGCCGGTTCGTTGGATTCATTCATTCATTGGGACTACCGTGGCGCGTTGCCCTGGCACCGCTCTGGCTTTGGGCTGTCAGGCCGTGACAGGTGATGCCAGGGCACGCCCCTGTCGTGCCAGTACGGTGTGGCTCTGTTTCGCGCGTTCGACGTGAGGGAGGGGCGCCGTGCGACGTGGTGCTGTGGTGGGGGTCGCGGTGGCAGTCGTCGCCGCAGGGGCGATCGGGTACGTCGTTTTCAAGCCGGAGCCGTTCAAGGTCGCCGACTACGACCGCATGTGCGAGTCACCACGCTCTTTCGAGGAGGCAGCGGCGTACCAAGGTCCTTCGCCGCACCCGATCGAGATCGTCAACGGCGGCGTCTCGCTGCCCAGCGAGGACCCAGAGATCGACGCGTGGTTCCCGAAGGACCCGGCAGCTGTGCAGCTCGTGAGCTGCGTCAACCGGCTCGACCGGGGCGAATTCGTCAAGCGGTGCGAGTACACCGCCCAGAACGTGCCGAACGGTCCGATCGTCCGCACCATCGACCTGTACCGCGGCACGTACACCGTGGCCGTGTTCGAGGCGCGGACGGGCAAGAACCTCGGTGAGACCCGGGTCGACGGCGTGGGCTTCGTCGGCAACACGATGAAGGAGGACGCCGACCCGTGCCAGACGTTCCTCCGCACCACCGGGGACGCGAAGGGCCACACCGAGGAGGAGGGCCGGCCGACCACAGGTCAGCTACGCAAGGTCCTCGACCCGCACGTGCACAGGAGCGGTTAGCCCTTGAGCGGGACGATCTCGTTGGCGAGCAGGGCCTGGTAGGCCTCGGGGTTGTACCGCGCCAGGTGGCCGCGGGCCTTCCGCCGGTACTTGAGGATCTGCCGGGTGCCGATCGCCCACAGCACGTACTGGAACGCCAGGGCGAACTTGAAGTCGTCGATCGCCTGCGGTGCACCACCTGACGACGCGTCGAGCAGTACGCCGACCATGCCGATGCAGATCAGGGTGGCGATGAACCCTCCGGTGTTGACCATCCCGTTGGCCGCACCGAACCGCGTCGTGGGGTTGAACGTCCGCGCATAGTCCAGCCCGAGCATCGAGCCCGGTCCGCCGGCCGCCTGTACGACGATGAGCGCCAGGAGCACCGGCAGCGGCGCACGACCCGGCCAGAGCAGTACGACGGTCCACATCACGACCGTGCCCGCGATCACCGCCAGCACGATCCACGACCGGTAGAACGGGAACCTGGCGGCGTACCGCCCGACCAGCGGGCCGTAGCAGAGGCCGGCCAGCACCGGAATGATCAGCATGGCCGCAGCGGTCGTCGGAGCGAGTCCCTGTCCCTGCACGAGGAACGGGTAGCCCCAGAGCAGGCCGAACGTGCTGCCGGAGAAGCTGGTGGTGAAGTGCGTCCACAGACCGAGCCGCGTACCCGGCTCCTGCCAGGCGCGGCGCAGGTTCTTCTTGACCTCGTGCAGCGGCTGCTTGGCCCGGCGGAGCGGTTCGTCGTACGGCGAGTCCTTGATGAGGAACAGCACGAGTACACCGGCCAGGAGGCTCAGCACGCTCGCACTGGCGAACGTCGTCGTCCAACCGAAGGCGTGGAAGGCAGCGGCCATCGGCACGGTCGACATGATCGCTCCGAGCCCACCGAGCATTCCGGTCGCCTGCGACATCACGGGCTGACGTAGCGCGGGGAACCAGGACATGACCACGCGCAGCACGCTGATGAAGACCAGTGCGTCGCCAACACCCAGTACGGCGCGTGCGGCGAGCGCGGCGGGGTACGAATCGACCAGGCTGAACGCCGACTGCGCTACGAACAGCAGGCCGGACGCGGTGATCAGTAGGCGCTTGGAGCCGTACCTGTCGAGTAGTACGCCGACGGGGACCTGCATGGCGGCGTACACCGTGAGCTGTACGACGGTGAAGCTCGCTAGAGCGGATGCGGAGATGTCGAAGCGCTCTGCGGCCTGGAGGCCCGCCACGCTCATCGAGCCGCGGTGCAGCACGGTCACGAGGTACGTCAGGACAGCAGTGGCCCACACCGCCCAGGCTCGCCGACCGCCCAGGGGGAAGAGGAGTTCGGTCACCGAGTGCCCCGCAGATCACTGGCGGCTTCGGCGATGTGGGCGATGACGAGCTCACGGAAGCGCTTGACGCTGTTGCCGCCGAGCGCGTCGATCATCTCCTGGTGCGCGGTGATCGACTTGTCCATCCGGACCGGCTGGACCTCGATCCCGGGCACGCCCATCCGGACCTGACGGTCCCGCAGGCTGTTGTAGAGCTTCGCGAGGATTTGGTTGCCGGCGGCATCGACGATGGCCTCGTGGAAGGCCCGGTCGGCCTCCAGGAAGCTCTTCGCGTCACCGGCCTTGCGGTGCGCGCGCATCTCGTCGACGCGCTCGGTCAGCGCCTCGATCAGCCGCTTGCGCCGCGGCCAGACCTTGGCAGCGGCGTGCGTCTCGATCAGCTCGCGGGCCTCGAGGACGTCGTCGATCTCCTGCGGGAGCACCGGGAGGACGAGCGCGCCGCGCTTCGGGTACAGCTTGACGAGGCCGGACTCCTCGAGGCGGAGCAGGGCCTCGCGCACCGGCGTACGGGAAACGCCGACGGCGGTGGCCAGCTCACCCTCGGTGAGCAGCTCGCCGCCGGGATAGGTCCGGTCCAGGATCGCGGCCTTCACATACGCATACACGCGCTCGGCCGCGGGGATCTTCTCCACCCCCGGCGCCGCCTCGACGACCACGCGAGCGATCTCCGCGGTCTCGTCACCCAATATCAACGCATCCGGCGCCTGCGCCGGGTCCCCGCCTGCCACTGAACTCCCACCCATACGACTCGTATCTCTATTGTATCTATCTTACACACAACTCAATCCACCGCTGAGGCCGGGTATTCCCCAGCTTTTCCACGAGTTATCCACAGGCTGATCCACAGGATGTGGGGAACTGAGCGTGATGCAGGGTTTCCCCTGCGTTGTGGATGAGGGACTCCGTCTGTGCCGGATCCGTCCTAAAGTCTCGGCTTACCGGGCCCGTCCGCCCGGCCAGCCCTGAGGAGGCACCTTGTCCCGAACGTCCCGCCCCCGCCGACTGGCGGCAGGCCTCTCCGCCATCGCCCTGGCGTGTGTGTCCCTGGGCGCCGCGACCACGGCGCAAGCCGACCCGGCCCCCGGCCCGCTGATGAACTACGTGGTGAACACGAAGGCCACGCCAGGTCACGTCCGGAAGACCGAGAACGCGGTCAAGGCAGCCGGAGGGACCGTTCTGGTCTCGTACCGGCAGCTCGGCGTGGTGATCGCACAGTCGACGAACCCGGACTTCAAGACCGACGTCCGCTCATCGCGTGATGTGCAGTCGGTCGGGGCCACCCGGACCGCCGCCGTCAGCGAAGGCCCCGGCGGGCTGAACTCGAACGACCTCGCCGACGCGACCCCGGTCGCCGACCCGGACGAGGGCCAGCAGTGGGACATGGTCCAGATCAAGGCGGACCAGGCGCACGCGGTCACCGACGGCTCCCGGAAGGTCCTCGTCGGCATCAACGACAGCGGCGTCGACGACACCCACCCCGACCTCGCGCCGAACTTCGACGCGGCGGACTCCGTGAGCTGCGTGAACAACGGCGTACCGGACACCACGGCGGGGGCCTGGCGGCCGACGACAAGTGCACACGGTACGCACGTGGCCGGCACGGTCGCCGCCGCTCGGAACGGCATCGGGATCGTCGGAGTCGCGCCCGGCGTACGGATCGCGTCCGTCAAGGTCGTGAACGACGCCGGCTTCATCTACCCCGAGTACTCGATCTGCGGGATCGTATGGGCCGCCCAGCACCGCATGGCCGTCACGAACCACAGCTACTTCATCGACCCGTACGAGTTCTGGTGCAAGGACAACGGGGACCAGGGCGCGGTGCAGGAATCCGTACGGCGCGCGTACGCGTGGGCGACCGGCCAAGGCACCCTCTCGGTCGCGGCCGCCGGTAACTCGGACTACGACCTGTCCAACAAGACCACGGACACCAACAGCCCGAACGACTCGACCGCCGTCACGCGGACGATCAACAACAACTGCCTCGACATGCCGACCGAACTCCCCGGCGTCATCACCGTCGCCAGCACCACCCAGACCGGCGTGAAGAGCAGCTTCTCCAACTTCGGCCTGAACAAGATCGACGTCGCCGCCCCTGGCAGCTCCATCCTGTCCACGGTCCCTGGCGGCTACGCCAAGTTCAGCGGTACGTCGATGGCGTCGCCGCACGTCGCCGGCATCGCGGCCCTGATGAAGTCCACCCACCCGTGGTGGGGCCCGCGCGACATCGAACGCGCCCTCCATCGCGAAGCCGACAACACCGCCTGCCCCACCACCCCCGACCCCCGCTGCACCGGCACCACCGCCAACAACGCGTTCTACGGCGAAGGCATCGCCGACGCCCTGGACGCCGTAACCCGCTGAACCGAGCGGGGGTCCCCCGCCCGGGACCCCCGCTCACAGGGGGCGGGTCGGACGGCATACTCGGTGCATGACCGGTAGCGACGACGGGGAGCGGGCGGCGAGTCCAGGCGTGGCGCCCTCCAGCATGACCGACGGCGAGGCAGCATCCAGGCTTGAAGTCGACGGCGAGGATTTCGAGCTTCGGCCCGACGGGTTCCGTGGGACGCATTACACCTGGATCAGCGGGCCCAACCCAGGCTATGGATTCAGCACGAGCCCGACCTCCGGCTCGCTCGAGCAGCACCAGGCGAGTATCCGGAACTTCCTCTCGATGGTCGACCCCACCACCGGCTACATCGAGGACAACTGACCTTCCTAGCCGGTGGTGATGAGGATGATGCCGGCTACTACGACGGCTGCGGCGGCGGCTCGTTTGGGGCCGAAGCGTTCGTGGAAGAAGATTGCGCCGATGATGGCGCCGAAGATGATGCTGGTTTCGCGGAGGGCGGCGATTGCGGCCAGGGTGCCGCGGGTCTGGGCCCAGAGGACGAGGCCGTAGGCGGCCATCGAGACGACGCCGCCGGCCAGTCCGGAGAGGATCGCGGGGCGGGGCAGGTTGAACGCCTGGCGGCCGCGCCAGAACAGGACCGCCAGCGGGACCGCGAACCCCTGCAGCATGAACACCCAGCCCATGTACGTGGCCACCGGCATCTTGTGTACGGCGAGCCCGTCGACGACCGTGTACGACGCGATCATCAACCCCGTCCCGATCGCGGCGAACAGCGCCGGCACCTGACCTCGCCCCGGGCGGCCGATGAACACGAGCGCGATCAGGCCGGCCGACACGAGCAGTACGCCGGCCAACTCGAGTACGGCCATGGTCTGGTGCAGTACGACGATGGACACCACAGCCACGACCCACGGCGACGTACCGCGGGCCAACGGGTACATCTGGCTGAACTGGCCCAGCTGGTACGACGCCAGCAGCCCGCCGAGGTACGCGAGATGCAGCAACGCGGACGCGATGATGTACCACCACGTCCCGGCCGGCGGCAGGCCCATCACCAGCACCGCGACGAGCCCGATCACGCCCGCCGCGAGCTCGAACAACGCCAACCCGGCCACCCGATCCGGCGCCCCATGAGCCATCGCGTTCCACGTGGCGTGCAGAACCGCCGCCCCGAGCACCACCAAGATCACCAGCACCGCACCACCTTCTCACCGCCGAGCCGAGCCAGTCAGGCGGATTAGGCACCGGGCCCGGTGTGATGTGCAACTCGACAGGAAGTATCGGGTGGCCGGGTAGTGCAGCAGGCGAACTCCTCAAACCTCTGTCTTGTCCGGCAGGATCAGCCGGTGCACGGGGTGACCCGACGACGAGACGCCGGGCCCGATGAACCCGAAGTAGTCGTCGGCAAGCCCAAGGAGCATCAGTCCGAGCAACACTGCACCCACACCAGCGCCGATCCAGATCCCATCTCGATCGACGGGGCCCCAGATCCCGAAGGGGATTGCGCCCAGGCCGAGCAGCAAAATGGCCCCGCCGGTGGTGTTCCAGAACTTGAGGACTCGCTTGGTCGCGGCAACGCTGTAGACGCGATAAGTGGGCGGGTTGCTGCACACGGCACAGTCGCCGACCCAGCGGTACACCGAGTCGCCGTCCTGAGGCCGCCGTACATGGTGCACGTAGCCGACGTAGTCCCAGGCGACCCTGTTCCATCCGGTGTAGCGGCCGAAGATGTTCTTGCGGTGCATCAGCCGGACCGTCTGGATGGGAGTGATCTTCGAACTCGGCATCCCATTGACGGTACGGGTGCTCACCAGACGTGCCCCACGCGTGGCCGGTAGCTGCCAGTAGGCCCGAGCAGTGCCCGGGCCTACCAGCGGTCAGAACATCAGTGCGCGGGCTGGGTCTTCGAGGATGCCGGCTACGTCGGCGAGGAAGATGGAGCCCTTTTCGCCGTCGATCAGGCGGTGGTCGAAGGACAGCGCGAGCGTGGTGATCCAGCGGGGGACGATCTCGTCGTCCACCACCCACGGCTGCTTGCGGACCGCACCGAAGGCGAGGATCGCGGCCTCGCCCGGGTTGATGATCGGCGTACCGGCGTCGACGCCGAACACGCCGACGTTGGTGATCGTGAACGAACCGCCGGCCTGGTCCGCCGGCTGGGTCTTGCCCTCGCGGGCGACCGCGACCAGGTCGTTCAGCGCCCTGCACAGGTCGGGCAGGGTGAGCGAGTCGGCGCCCTTGATGTTCGGGACGATCAGTCCGCGCGGGGTGGCCGCGGCGATGCCGAGGTTGACCGCGCCCTTGTAGACGATCTCCTGTGCCTGCTCGTCCCAGGCCGCGTTGACGATCGGCGTACGCCGGGCCGCCAGCGTGACCGCCTTCGCGACGATCAGCAACGGGGAGACACGCAGGTCCTTGAACGCCTTGTCGGACTTCAGGCGCTCGACCAGTTCCATCGTGGCGCTGACGTCGACGGTGATCCACTCGGTCACATGCGGCGCGGTGAACGCACTGGCAACCATCGCCTGCGCCATCACCTTCTGCACACCCTTGACCGGCACGCGGGTGTCTTCGCGACCGCTGACAACCGGAGCAGGCTCGTACGCCGGAACGGCCGCAACTGCAGGCGTCGCAACGTGACCCTCGACGTCGGCCCGCGTGATCACGCCACCCGGCCCGGTCGCCGTCACCACACCCAGATCAATCCCAAGATCCTTGGCCAACTTCCGCACCGGCGGCTTCGCCAGCACATGCACAACCCCGTTGCCACCGGCAACCGGGACAGCAACCGGCGCAGCTACAGGCTGAGGACCCGGTGCTGCCACAGGAGCTGACGGCACGAGTACCTCAGCAGCCGGAGTGGACGGCTTGCGCTGGCGGCGTTTGGCTTCGGTGGTCTTGGGGCCGTAGCCGACCAGGACCGCGGTGCGGCCGCCGGTCTCTTCGGGCTCGGGGATCGTGGGAACGAGGTCCTCCGGAGAGGCCTCCGCCGACTCGGTCTGCACCGAGATGATCGGCGTACCGACCGGAACCGTCTCGCCCTCCGGCACGAGCAACTCGGTGACCACGCCCGCGAACGGGACCGGGAGCTCGACCAGCGACTTCGCGGTCTCGATCTCGACGACGGTGTCGTTGAGCTTGACCGTGTCGCCGGGCTTGACCTTCCAACTGACGATCTCGGCCTCGACGAGTCCCTCACCGACGTCAGGGAGGCGGAACTGCTGGATGCCCATCAGTACCCCATCACCCGGTCGACGCCGTCCAGCACCCGGTCGAGGTCCGGGAGGTAGTCGTCCTCCATCCGCGACGGCGGGTACGGAGTGTCGTACCCGGTGACTCGCAGCACCGGCGCCTCGAGGTGGTAGAAGCACTCCTCGGTCACCCGCGCCGCGATCTCCGACCCCGGGCCGAACGAGTACGGCGCCTCGTGCACCACGACCGCACGCCGCGTCTTCTTCACCGAAGCGAAGATCGTCGCCAGGTCGAACGGCGCGATCGTCCGCAGGTCGATGACCTCCAGGTTGCGGCCGTCCTCGACCGCGGCCTCGGCCGCCTGCAGACAGGTCTTCACCATCGGGCCGTAGCAGAGCAGCGTGGCGTCGGTGCCCTCGCGGAGCACCTTCGCCTTGTGCAGCGGCAGCGTGGGCGGCGTGGACTCGTCCAGCTCGGCCTTCTCGTGGTACCGCCGCTTCGGCTCGAAGAACACGATCGGGTCGTCGGACTCGATCGCCTGCTGGATCATCCAGTACGCGTCGACCGGGTCGCCGCAGGAGATCACCTTGAGGCCCGGCACGTGCGCGAACAGCGTCTCCGGCGACTCCGAGTGGTGCTCGACCGCGCCGATACCGCCGCCGTACGGGATCCGGATGACGATCGGCATCCGGATCTTGCCCATCGACCGGTAGTGCATCTTCGCGACCTGGTTGATGATCTGGTCGTACGCCGGGAACACGAAGCCGTCGAACTGGATCTCACAGACCGGGCGGTACCCGCGCAGCGCGAGGCCGACCGCGGTGCCGATGATCCCGGACTCGGCGAGCGGGGTGTCGATCACCCGGTCCTCGCCGAAGTCCTTCTGCAGGCCTTCGGTGACCCGGAACACGCCGCCGAGCTTGCCGATGTCCTCACCCATCATGAGGACCTTCGGGTCCTTCTCCATCGCGACCCGGAGGCCGGCGTTGATGGCCTTGCCGAGAGTGATCTTGGTCATCGCTCAGCCCTCGCCTTCGAACGAAGCGGCGTACGCGACGAACTGGTCCCGCTGCTCGGCCAGTTGCGGCGTCTCCTCGACGTACACGTTCTGGAAGAAGTCGGTGAGCACCGGGTCCGGCAGCGCGAGACAGCCGGCCCGCAGCTCGGCGGCGATCTTGTCCCCCTCGGCCTCGATCTCCTCGAAGAAGTCGTGGTCGACGGCGGCGTGCCGGCTCAGGTACGCATGCACGCGCTCGATCGGGTCCTTGAGCTTCCAGTGCTCGAGGTCCTCGTTCAGCCGGTACTTCGTCGGGTCGTCGGACGTGGTGTGCGCGCCCATCCGGTACGTGTACGCCTCGATCAGCGTCGGGCCGCTGCCCTCGCGGGCCCGCTTCAGGGCCTGCTGGGTGACGGCGTACGTCGCGAGTACGTCGTTGCCGTCGACGCGGATGCCGGGGAAGCCGAAGCCGGCGGCGCGCTGGTACAGCGGGATCCGGGTCTGCCGGTCGATCGGCTCCGAGATCGCCCACTGGTTGTTCTGGCAGAAGAAGACGACCGGCGCGTTGAAGACGGAGGCGTAGATGAACGCCTCGTTCACGTCGCCCTGGCTGCTGGCGCCGTCGCCGAAGTAGGCGATCGTCGCCTCGCCGTTGTCGGCGTCGCCGACCGCGTGGTCGCGCTGCTGACCCATCGCATACCCGGTCGCGTGCAGCGTCTGCGCGCCGATCACGATCGTGTAGAGGTGGAAGTTGTTGTCCTTCGGGTCCCACGCACCCTGGTCGACACCGCGGAACAGGCCGAGCAGGTTCAGCGGGTTGACCCCCTGACAGAACGCGACGCCATGCTCGCGGTACGTCGGGAAGACCATGTCCTTCTTGTTCAGCGCCCGGCCGGAGCCGATCTGCGCGGCCTCCTGGCCGAGCAGCGACGCCCACAGCCCGAGCTCACCCTGACGCTGCAGGGCGGTCGCCTCGGTGTCGATCCGGCGGACCAGGACCATGTCCCGGTAGAAGCCCTTGATCGTCTCGTCGTCCAGGTCGAACTTGTAGTCCGGATGCTCGACGCGCTCACCTTCGGGCGTCAGGAGCTGGACGAACTCGACCTCCTCGGAGGCCTGGGGCGGACTGACCGGCGCCTCGTGGGGCGCGAACACTTCCGGGGCAGGGCCCGGCACAGACTCACTCACATGCACTCCTCGGGTTCGAGCGCGGGATCGCCGCGACCGCAACGTTGCACGGGGCCGGCCCGGTGCGCCGGATGAGGCTTTCGCAGGCTGGTCCGCGTGATTCCAGGGGTTGATGCACTGCTGGCAGTGGACCTCCTCACTGGTCTCACTCCCATCTTGCCGGACACCGTACCGACGAGGTGCCTGATTCGCTAACTGTCTGGACTCCGGCGGGTACGGCGGTACCGAAATCGGTCCTGCGGTGAGACACCAGTCCAACCACTGGTCCTATCGGCACGCTCATATTACAGAGATCGGGCATCCGGGAGACAAGTGTCACAAATGGATCTCGACGTCCGTCCGTTGGCGGGAATCCGTGGGTCGGTGGCCGGATTCCGCCTTGTGCGGGAGTCGTGGCGAGCCATAGCGTAAGCATCGTTCTTACAAAACACCCCTGACAACCTCGAGGAGGTTCCCGATGGCCGCGTCTGCTCCCGCCAGAGTGGTCGAGACCGGTTCCGGGACGGCCTCGGGCGCGATGATCTGGACCGCCCTCGCGGTCGTGTACGTCGTCTGGGGTTCGACGTACCTGGCGATCCGGGTCGTGGTGGAGGCCGAGATCCCGCCGATGCTCGGGATGGCCACCCGCTTCCTCACTGCCGCGTTGCTGATGGCCGCCGGCCTGGCCCTGAAGTCGGGCTGGCAGCGGCTGCGGATCACCCGCCGCGAGGCGATCGGCGCGGCCACGGTCGGCATCCTGCTCCTTGCCTTCGGCAACGGGGCGGTGGCGATCGCGGAGCAGACGGTGCCGTCCGGACTGGCGGCGCTCCTGGTCGCCGCGATCCCGTTGTGGCTCATGCTGCTGCGGGTCGGCGGCGGCGAGCGGCCGCGGACGATGACCTGGGTCGGCGTACTGATCGGGTTCGGCGGGGCGGCGCTGCTCGCGTTGTCAGGTGGCAACACGAGCGCGAAACCGCTGTCGGTGGCGATCCTGGTCGTCGGCACGATCTGCTGGGCGACCGGCTCGCGCTACGCGCCGCAGCTCGGCCTGCCGCGGGATCCCCTGGTGACAGCGCTCTACGAGATGGTCTTCGGCGGTACGGCGATGGTGTTGCTCGGCGTACTGCGGGGAGAGCCGGGGCGACTGCACCTGGACCGGATCCACGGGTCCGGGTGGATCGCACTGGGCTACCTGGTGGTCTTCGGGTCGCTGCTCGCGTACACGGCGTACTCGTATCTGCTGGCGAACGCACCGATCTCACTGGTGGGCACGTACGCGTACGTGAACCCGGCCGTAGCGGTGTTCCTCGGCTGGCTGATCCTGAGCGAGAGCCTGACCTGGCAGATCCTGCTCGGCGGCGCGGTGATCATCGTCGGCGTCGCGCTCGTCGTCACCTCGGAGCGCCGGCGCTCGTAGCGCTCGTAGCGCTCGTGACAAAAGAAAGACCCGGGCCCAAGGGACCCGGGTCTCCCACCGCTGCCGATGCGCGCGGCAGCGGGTCTGGCTGCCGGTCGCGCCGTGCCCCGAAAAACACGGCACAAATCTCCGGCAATGGTTCCAACATATTCCGACGAATCGTGCTATTGCCAATTCGGCAGCCACCGAGCCCACCGAAACAATCTCCTGATTCATCGGGCTTCTGTCACCCGCGCTGACTCAACGACGTACTTCGAGGTCGGTTACGGGACGTTCTGTCTCAACTTCCACTCACTACGATTGCCGACAAGTTGCCTGGTCAGCACAAGATTTGCTGCTCCGTCAGGGAACTCATCACCGGACTACTATGCGATCCGGTACCCGGAAAATACTTGACGAAAAAGTTTGTAACCGCCCGTGCCAGGTGTCGTTAGCACTAAGACGAATCCGTCAAAACCCGAAAGGAAACCTGGCATAATGCAGGTAACTCGTAAGATCGTCGCCGCTGCAGCGGTGGCGACTGTCGCCACCCTCGGTCTGGCCACCGTCGTGAGCGCCAACGTTCTCGACGACGCCCAGCAGAAGGCTCAGGTCACCGGCCTGGCCGACGCGGTCTCCTCGGCCAGCAAGGGCTACGACGGCGACCACGCTCGCTGGTGGGGCGCGAAGAAGGACGGCTCGCTGGTCGCCATCGACCGCAACGACCTCGGCGCGTTCCAGGCCTGCCACAACTTCGGCTCGGCCACCGGCATCGGCGGCACCGTGCCGGCGCAGGACATCACCGGCATCGTGGGCTGGGGCAACGACGGCAACAGCGTCACCGCCGTCAAGACCTGTGAGCAGAGCAACGAGCAGAACCGCAAGTGGTACAAGGCCGACAGCAACGGTGTCGTCTCCATGAGCGACAACAAGGTCGGTCCGTGGCAGGTCTGCCACAACGAGATCTCGGGCACCGGCATCGGCGGCACTGTCCCGCTGACCAACCCGGTCGGCATCCTGGGCCTGGACAACGACGGCAACTCCGTCGACTCGCTCAAGACCTGCGAGCAGAGCAACGAGCAGAACAACTGACCCTCCCTGGTCAGTGATGCAGGACCCGAACCAGTCACCTCGGTGGATTGACTGACTCGGAGCACCAAAAGCGGCGCCGGGAGCAAGCCTCACTCCTCCCGGCGCCGCTTCTTTGTGTGTGGAAGTAATCAACCCCCGCGTGCTACGCAGGCGCTTGCTTCGTCGCTCCGCTCCTCAACGCGCCCGCTACGCGCGCTCCCACCCACCCTCGGCTTAGCGCCGAAGCATCCATTTCCGGCTAGCGCCGTGAGTTGCGGGCTACCGCCCGCGAGCGAGTACGCCGTCGACCCGTGCGCGCCTGAACCGACTGCCCGCGCCGGGGCACCCGCCCCCAAAGCAGCCCGCCGCCGGGGGTTTGAACAGGTTCTGGGGGTGGCGGACAGGGTATTTCCTGTTCAGCGGGGCCGGTTGGGGTGCACCGCCTCGGCTCGGGTCAGAGGGTTCGGAGGTCTGTGCAGGTGCCGTTGGGGAGGTGTCGGGCTAGGAGGGACCAGATGCCGGTGGCTGCTGTCTCGGGGGTGGTGAGGGCGCCGGTGGTTTTGAGGTTGTGGAAGCGGTCTACGGCGGGGAAGTCGGTTTCGGGGGTGGATCGGATTTCGGATTGCATGGCGGTGTCTACTACGCCGGGGGCTACGGCGATGATGCGGCAGCCGTCGGTGGGTTGTTCCTGGCCTACGGTGCGGACCCAGTGCTCTACGGCGGCTTTGCCGGCGTTGTACGACGACCAGCCGGAGTACGCCGTTGTCGCGGCGCCGGAGGAGAGCATCACGAGGTGGCGCTCGCAGGTGAGGTGCGCGGACGCCCGGAGGAACGCGGCCCCGAGGACCTGGGGTGCGGCGGAGTTCAGCAGCACCGCTCGGGTGTAGGCGTCCGGGTCTGCTCCAGCCGCCGGGCCGATCGGAGTGATCGTGCCGGCGTTGTGGATGAAGACCACGCGGTCGCCGTCGTACGTCGACAGCTCGGCGGCGAAGTGCTCCGCGACGCGGGACCAGTCCGCGGGATCCGCCAGGTCCGCCTTGAAGTGTTCCGCCGTACCGCCGCGGCGTGAGATGTCGACGACCCGGGCGTCCGGGAACGGCACCGTCGCGGCGAGCGCGGCACCGATCCCGGCCGAAGCACCCGAGATCCAAACGAGAGCGCTCACTGGCGCCAGGTACGGGCGACGTTCAGGAACAGGGCATTGGCCTCGGGTTCGCCGATGGTGACGCGGACGCCTTCGCCGGGGAACGGGCGGACCGAGACGCCCTCGGCCTGGACGGCCTCGGCGAACCGGACGGTGTCCTCGCCGAGCTCGAGCCAGACGAAGTTCGTCTGCGACTCCGGGACGTCCCAGCCGGCAGCCTGCAGCGCGGAAACGACCCGCTGACGCTCCTCGACCAGCGCGTCGACCCGCTCCAGCAGCTCCTCCTCGACCGCGAGGGACGCGATCGCGGCCGCCTGGGCCACGTAGCTGACGCCGAACGGGAGCGCGCACTTCCGGATCGCCGCGACGACATCCGGGTGACCGATCGCGTACCCGACCCGGAACCCGGCCAGCCCGTACGCCTTCGAGAATGTCCGCAGGACCAGCACGTTCGGCCGGTCGCGGTACAGCTCGACCCCGTCCACGACGTCGGTCTCCCGGACGAACTCGCGGTACGCCTCGTCGATCACGACCAGCACGTTCGACGGTACGGCGTCCAGGAACGCGAGCAGCTCGTCGCGTCGTACCACCGGGCCGGTCGGGTTGTTCGGCGTACAGACCAGCACGACCTTGGTGCGGTCGGTGATCGCGGCCTCCATCGCCTTGAAGTCGTGGCGGGCCTCGGCGGTCAGCGGCACCTTGACCGACGTCGCGCCGGTCAGCTGGACCGCGATCGGGTACGCCTCGAACGAGCGCCAGGCGTAGATGACCTCGTCGCCCTCCGCGACCGTCGCCTGCAGCAAGTGGTAGAGCAGCGCGACCGACCCGGTCCCGACCGCGAGGTCGCTCACCGGTACGCCGAACCGGTCCGACAGCGCCTCGAGCAGGTCAACGGCACCCATGTCCGGGTACCGGTTCATCTGCGCGGCGGCCTCGGTCGCGGCCGCCAGCACGCCCGGAAGCGGCGGGTACGGGTTCTCGTTGCTGGACAGTTTGTACGTCGGGCGACCGTCGGAGCGCTCCGGCGGACGGCCCGGCTTGTAAGCCGCGACATCGTCCAGGCAGGCGCGAAAGCGAACCTCGTTGTCAGGGGTCATGCCCGCAGGTTAGTCCTTACCCGCGCCCCGGAACCACCCTCCCGGAAGCGACGTACAGCACGCCGTTTGACTCCGGATTCATCGAGCCTCAAACTGACTGATTGTCGGACAATCAGGGGATCGGGCAATAGACCCGAGCGTCGTCAGGAGGGTTCATGGGACAGCCGCTGGAGTGGGGTCGTCGCTATCTGATGGTCCGGCCGGAGCACTTCCGGATCGACTACGTGATCAACCCGTACATGTCGACGCAGGACCAGCCGGACCCGGCGCTGACGCTCAAGCAGTGGGAGTCGCTGCGGCAGGCGATCGTGGACGCCGGCGGCGAGGTCGAGGTCCTGGCGCAGCGGGCCGACTCACCGGACATGGTGTACGCGATGAACCTCGGACTGGCCGCCGCGGACGGCCGCGCGATGCTCTCGCACATGCGGTTCGAGCCGCGCCGGAAGGAGTCGCTGACCGCGGCCGGCTGGTTCACCGAGGCGGGGTTCCGGCTCGACCGGACCGGCGGTGAGGGTGTCGGGCCGCACTTCGAGTCCGGGGACGCGTTCGTGTTCGGCGACAGCCTGGTCGTCGGGTACGGGCCGAGGACCGAGGAGGCGGCGCTCAAGCACCTGGCGACCGAGTGGAACGTCCGGGTCCGCGGGCTGCGGATCGCCCACGAGGGGATGTACCACCTGGATCTGCCGTTCTGTCCGGTGGACAGCACGCACGCGATGATCTACCCGCCGGCGTTCGACGCCGCGAGCCAGGCCGAGCTGTCCGGGATCGTCCCGGACCCGATCGTGCTCACCGACGAGGAGGCGTTCGCGTTCAGCGCGAACTCGATCGTGGTCGGCGAGACGATCATCATGCCGGCCTGCTCACCGCGGCTGCGCGGCGTCTTCACGGGCCTCGGCCTGCGCGTCGTCGTACTGGACCTGTCGGAGTTCCACAAAGGCGGCGGCTCGATCCGATGCCTGACGAACCCGCTCGACTTCCCGCTGTCCCAGATCACCACGCCCGGCGGGGAGCTCATCCTCCCCGCCTGACCGCGGGGCGGCCTACTTGCCGGTGGTCCAGATGACGTCGAGGGTGTTGATGTCCCAGCCGTAGCCCTTGATCCACTGGAGGGCCTTCTTCTTGCCCTGGGAGCCGAAGACCTCGATGACGATCGAGATCGCCTCCGGGTTCGTCGGGTCGGTCTTGGACTTGGTGTACGTCGCCTGGAAGCCGTCGCCGACGTACGGGAGCTGGCTGATGATCGGGTACTTCAGCTTGAGCCGGGTCTGGAACTGGTCGTACTTCTTGCCGGCCTCCTTCTCCAGCTCCTGCTCCTCCTTGGGGTTGTTCTTGGTCCACTCCCGGCCCTCGGCGCTGTTGGCGTACAGGTACATCTTGTAGCTCAGCGCGTCGTTGCCCGAGGTGAAGGTCTGGGTGTAGCTCTGGAAGCCACGCCGCGAACCCTCCAGGGTGTGCTCGCCCGCCTTGATCTTGACCTCGCCGTTGGCCGGGATCTCGTGGCCGTCCAGCTTCAGGGTCAGGTCGTTCGGAATCGACTGCACGGTCAGCGTCGTCTGCGATCCGCCGCCGCGGAACAGCACGACGCCGCCGACCAATATCAGGACCACCGCCAGTACGACGACGCCGATCATGAAGGGCCGCCGGTTCTCGTCCAGCATTCGCTGCTCCTGTCCTTGCTCAGCTCGCCGGTTGCGGCGCGTTCTTCAGCCGGAAGACCCAGAACTGGCCGCCGACGTCGTACAGGTGACCGGCCTCCGGCACGTGGCCGCCCAGGGAACCCGAGGCGGAGTCGTACCCGCCGCCTTCCGCTCCCCAGGGGCCGACGTACAGGTAGGTGTGACCGGGCCCGTTCAGGATGTCACCCGGTTTCATGCCGCCTGGCGGCACGGCATGCCAGTAGTCGTACTTCCCGGAGTCCTTCATGTAGTCGAACTGGACCCCGGTCGACACCTTCGGGAAGTCCGGGTCGGCGCCGCTCATGCGCATCACGGTCGCGACGAAGCGTCCGCAGTCGCTGTAGGGCACATAGCCGCTGGAGCCGTCGTTGAACTTCTCCATCGCCTCGACGAACTCCGGCTTCGCGATGCTCGCGTCGGTGCCGTCGTGACCGTCCTCGGGCCAGGCAAGGTTCTTCGCGACCTCGGCGATGTTGCCGCTACCGGCGCCGCACCCGCTGCCGGTGCCGGCGTTCTGCGCGCCGCCCGACGCCGGCGCCGAACCGGCGAACTGGTCGAACACGTGCCGCGCGTTCGCCTTGCGGTCGGCGTACGTCGGATGGTTCGGGTTCTCGTGCCCGCCGAACCGCTCGAACTTGTCGCCGAACTCGTATGCAGCCTGCTCGACCGATGTCGCCGCCTTGATCGCCCGCCCTGCCGCGCCTTCCGCGAGCGGACCCTGGCCGTCGAGCTGCTTGATCAGGAATTCCAGTTGGTAGCCCAGGGAGGCGATCTTGTCGTCCTGGACACCGGCGTCGCGGGACGGGTTGATCATCTTGCCGGCCGGTGTCCACTGCACGATGCCCCAGCCGAGCGGGGAGTCGACCACTTGGTCGGGCGGGCTGACGACGCCCGGATCGGTGTTCTGCAGCCGGGCCGGCTCCACGCTGGACTCGGCGATCATGTTGCCGACGATGCCCGCGGCCTGCTCCTTGGAGTAGCCGTTCTGGACGAAGAAGTTGAAGGCCTTCTGCTGGTTGTTGGACCCGGAGAGGTTGCCGTCGACGCAACTGCACCCGCTGCCGGACTTCGAGTCGAGCTCGAAGACGTTCTCCTCCGGCCTCGGAACGATGGACCACTCGTTGTTGTTCTCCTGGTCGGCCCACATCTCCCAGTGCAGGTGCGCGCCGGTGAGACCGATCGGGGCACCCTCGGTGTCGCTGCCTTCGTCACCGGTGCCGGCGGTGCCGATCTGGTCGCCGCGCTTGACCTCAGCGCCGTTGCTGACGCTGATGGTCTTCATGAACTTGTACCGCGTCTCGACGCTCTCGAGGCGGATCCGGACCTCTTTGTCCTTGGCCATGACGACCTTGCCGTCCTGGGACGCATAGACCTTGGCGTCCTCGGCGACCTGGAAGTCGTAGCCCTTGTGGATGAAGGTCCAGTCGCCGTCGATCTCGTGCCGGTCGGTCGGCCACCCCATCAGGGGCTGGTCCTGGGCGTGCTGGGCGCACTGCGCCTCGGCCGAGTCCAACCCGCCCATGACGCCGAGCAGCATCAGCAGGATGATGATCAACGGCAGCAACAGCACCAGGCCGATCGCGCCGAGGAGCTGAAGGGGACTGATCTTCACGCCTTGCTCCTCGCTGCTCAGTGTGACTTCCCGTGCTGGTCCGCGGGAAGGGGCGGCCACTAGGGGAAATGCTGCCCGAAAACCGGGTCATGTGCCGGAAGTTATCCACAGGGCGACCGGCCGGGGCCGGGTCGGGCGCGACAACGGACCGGGTCTGGACGAGAATCACACCATGTACGAACGGCTGCGGGTGGACCGCTCGACCACGGTGGACCGGGTGGTCGACGCGCTGCGCGCCGCCCTGTTCGCCGGTGATCTGGAGCCGGGTACGCCGCTACGTGAGCAGCCGCTCGCCGAGGCGCTCGGGGTCGCCCGGAGCACCATCCGCGAGGCGATGACGATGCTGGTCACCGAGGGCCTCGCGGTCCGCGAGCCGAACAAGGGTGTCAGCGTCGCGATCCTGCACCCCGACGCGGTGGCCGACATCTGCCGCGCCCGGTTCGTGCTCGAGTCCGCGGGGATCCGGGCCTGGTACGACGCCGACGAGGCGGCCCGGGAGCGGGTCCGGGAGGCGATGCGGGTGTTCGCCGCGACCGCCAAGGACGGCGCCGACCCGGAGGCCCTGACCGAGACCCACCTGGCCATCCACCGCAGCCTGGTCGCGCTCACCGGCAGTGAGCGGCTGATCGCGACCGCCGACTCGGTCACCGGCGAGGCCCGGCTCGCGCTGGCCCGGGTGGACGCGCTGCGGCAGGACGCGCGCCAGCAGGTCGCGTCCCACCGCAAACTCGTCCGGTTGCTCGAGCGGGGTGAGCTCGACGAGTGCGTCGAAGAGCTCCGTCGTCATCTCGCCGGTGCCGAGGAGTCCCTCCTCGAGGCCATCGCGATGCCCCCCGCCTGAGAAGCCCTCAGACCGGTCCGTCCGCCGTCACGTCGTAGGTCTTCGAGCCGACCCGGAGGCCGGTCAGGCGGGCGTCCGGGTCGAGCGCCGCGACCTGCGGGCTCGCGGTCACGGTGCCGTCCAGGGCGACCTCGATGCCGAAGACGCCTTCCAGGACCAGGCTGACCCAGGCGCCGGATGACGAGCATGCCCAGTCGATCAGGTACGGGAACTGCGGCGGCGACTTCCGCGCGCCACCGGCCATCGGCGGCTGCGCCTCCTCGACGAAGTGCGCCTGACCGCACGGGCCCTGGTTCGCGGACTTGGCGAGACCCGGCAGCCAGTCCAGCAGTACGTCGCCGCGCCCGAGCGCGAACAGTGCGCGCCCCGCGTCCGCCGGCCACGCCGGGTACGCGCCGTTCCACTGGTGGTCCGGACGGACGCTGAACGCGGCATCCGCGTCGTACGGCGACAGCGCGCGCATCCACGTGGGTGTCTGCAGCTCCCGCTGGAAGAACGACACCATCTCGGCGCACTGCGACTCGGACAGGTCGTCCGGGATCGTCGTACCGATGATGTTGAAGTCGTAGCAGTGCCGGACCGGGACGAGCGAGCCGTCCGGCTGCCGCGCGTGCCAGAACCCCTTGCCCTCGGCATACAGCTCGTTGACGTGGCCTGCCTGCGCGGACGCCTCCTTGCGGAGCAGAGCAGCACGGTCCGTGTCACCGGAGCGGTCTGCGACCTCAGCCGCCACTCGCAGGCACCAGACGTTGGCCGCGTTGAAACTGGCCACCTCGTGCACGTAGCTGCTCACGCACTCCAGCAGGTTGTCGATGCCGCCGTAGTCGGCCAGCGCATGCTCACCGCGCAGTCCGCGCCAGGCGGTCGCCCAGTCGTGCACGTGCTCCCCCACCGGCTTCGGACCCACCTGAGCGTCGAGGAACGCCGAGTCCCCCGTGAAGCGCACGTAGTCGCGCACCAGCCGGGTCATGGCGAAGTCGTTCACCGAGTACCACTGCCCGACCGGTCCCCCGGTCAGCCACTCGGTGCCGAAGTGCTCGTGGATGTCCAGGTCGATCCAGTGCTCGATGTGCTTGCGCATCGGCTCCGGGTCCAGCAGCGCATGCGTGAGCGAGGACAGGCTGTAGTCCCAGATGAACGTCGTGGTCTGCCAGTACCGCGGCATCAACGTGTCGTACGTCCGCCCGAGCACACTGGCCGGATTGTCACGCCGGAACCAGATGACCCCGAGCACGCCCCACCAGTACAGCTTCTGCAGCGCCTCGTTGGACGTCTCCAGCTCGGGCAGCGACCCGCTGAAGCCGTCGCTGGAAGGGTCGAATGCGTCAGCCAGCGCTACGTCCCACATACTCTCGGCCACCGCGAGCACCGCAGGTACCTCGGCCACACACACATCGAAGTGCTCCGTCGCTGCGTCCAAGGTCTCGGCCAGCACGTGCACGTAGGACAGCTGGGCGTGCCCGGAGGCATCCAGTACGACGCTGGTCTCGAGCATCGACCTGTCCACGACAGCGGGGACATCCAGGCCCTGCAAGCTGACGGCCGAGCCCGACTGCCCCGTCCCGACCACTCGATCGCCCAGGGCAGTCAGCGTGTTCGGTTCGGATGGAGGCTCCGGGCGCAACCAGCCTGTTGATGAGCGGGTCGCAGTACTTGCCAACAGGAGGCCGAGTCGGACGGAGCGCCCAGGTAGCCCGGTCACCTCCAGATGTACGACGACGGCCGGGCGCCCGGGGGCGCAGGCGGTGGTGGTGCGGATGTGGAGATCGTCGACAGTCGTGGACCGAACGACGCAGTCCGGCCGCCACACCACTTCCACCGTCCCGCCGTACGAGCGCGCCAGGCGCCCGTCGACGTACAGCTGCCCGGTGATGGTGTCGCCGTGCGAGTACGGCGGGAAGTTGACGCTCCTGATCGCCACGACGTCGTGGTCGACCTGCGCCGTACCCAGGAAGTTGGTCAGCCCGGGCGGGTTGAACATGTCGTCGTACGTGTGGATGAGTACGTCGCTCGCCAGGTCGGCGGAACGCGGGATCGTCATGAGGGGTCGGCCCAATCGGTGTTCGGGAGCAGGGGGTACCAGTCCGGGCGGGCCGGATCGCGGTCGTAGGGATACGGGCCGAGTTCGCGGAAGAGTTCGGCGTACTCGGCCAGCTTGTCGCGGTCCAGCTCGACGCCCAGGCCGGGCGCATCGGGGACCGCGATCGCGCCGTCGGCGTAGGGAAGCTTGCCGCCGACAATGACGTCGTCACGCAGGTGGTGGTAGTGCGCGTCCGCGGCGAACGACAGGTTCGGTACGACGGCGCCGAGGTGCAGCATCGTCGCGAGTTGGATGCCGAGCTCGCCGGAGGAGTGCACCGCGACCCCGAGCTGGAACGTCTCGCAGACGCCGGCCGCCTTGATGCACGGCCGGATACCGCCCCAGAACGTGGTGTCCAGCAGGATCACGTCGACCGCGGGGTCGCGGACGTTGGCGGCGAGCTGCTCGAAGTTCACCACGACGGTGTTCGTCGCGAGCGGGATCGGGGTGTTCTCGCGGACCCGGCGCATCCCGTTCAGACCCCAGGTCGGGTCCTCGAGGTAGTCGTTGTCGAGATCCTCGATCCCGCGGGCGAACCGGATCGCCTCCTCGACGCTGAACGCGCCGTTCGGGTCGAACCGCACGCGGTGCCCGGGGAGCGCCTCGGCCAACGCACGGAAGCACTCGCGTTCGTAGTCCGGCGGGAACACGCCGCCCTTCAGCTTGTGCACACTGAACCCGTGCTGGTCGACCAGCTCGCGGGCATGCGCGACCAACTGCTCCGCCGTACGGATCTCGCCCGTGCCGTCGTCGTTCGGGTGCCGGAAGAACAGGTAGCTGGCGAAGGGAACGTGCGAGCGCACCTTGCCTCCGAGCAGTTCGTGGACCGGTACGCCGAGCTCGCGGCCCTGCAGGTCGAGACACGCGAACTCGATTGCCGCGAGCAACTGGGTCCGGTTGTTGTACAAGCTCGCGGTGGGGTTGGCGAGCATCCAGCGCAGCGCCTCGGTGCGCGCCGGGTCGTGACCGAGGAGATACGGTTTGAGCCCGGTCACCGCGGCCTCGGCGCTCTGCCCGCCGCCGCCCATCTCGCCGAGACCGACCAGCCCGTTGTCGGCCTCGACCTCCACGACAGTCCGCACGAAACGTCCCCAGTGCGCTCCGTTGCTGTGCCGCAGCGGCGCCTCCAACGGCATCGTGACCGTGGTCGCGCGTACGTCGACGATCTTCACTTGGCGTCCTCCGGCAGTACGACGGCCAGCCCGGCGGTCAACCCGCCGTCGACCTTGACGTCCGCTCCGGTCACGAACGACGCGGCCGGGGAGGACAGGAAGTAGATGACCTCGGCAACCTCTCCCGGCGTCGCGACCCGCCCGAGCGGGTGCGAGCGTCCCCATTCGGCGACCACGTCGTCCGTCGTACGGTCGCCGGCGAACTGCGCGGCCGACGTACGCAACATCGGCGTGTCCACGGATCCCGGGCAGACCGCGTTGACGCGGATCCCGTCCGGAGCGTGGTCCACCGCCATCGCCCGTACGAGGCTGAGCAAGGCGCCCTTACCCATCGAGTACGCCGCTACGCCCGTCTGCGCCGCATACGCCTGCACGGACGACACCACGACAACACTGCCGCCACGCGACATCCGAGGGACGAACGCCTGGCACGCGAAGAACACGCCGCCGACGTTCACCGCCATCACCTCGTCGTAGACCGAGGCGGGTGTGTCGACCACGGTCCCGTACCGCTGGACGCCCGCGGCGCAGACCAGCGCGTCGACGGGCCCCACCTCGGAGGCGGCCGCGGCGAGCGCCTCGCGGTCGGAGACGTCCACGACGACGCCTGTCACCTGATCACCCAGGGCTGACAGCGCTTCCGCGTCCCGGTCCAGGGCAATCACCCGGTCTCCCGCGGCGACGAAGCGTTCGACTGCACCTCGTCCGATGCCGGCGGCACCGCCGGTCACGACGACTGTGCGGCCGCCCCCCACCCCGCCGCCGGAGGCGGCGTTCGGTTCTCCGCCGGAGGCGGCGTTGGACTGCTGCGGCATCTGGGTCCTTTCAGAACTGGCCCAGGGCGAGGCCCCGGGAGAAGAAGCGTTGGGCGGCGAGGAAGAGGATGACCGTGGGCAGCGAGACGAGCAGGCCGCCTGCCAGCACGGTCGGGAGCGAGGCCCCGCCGTACGTGCTCTGCAGGCCGGTGAGGGCCGGCATGATCGGGCGGACCGAGTCGGACTGGCTCAGGGTCAGGCCGAGCAGCAGGTCGTTCCAGACGAACGTCGCCTGCAGGATGAAGATCGCGGCCAGCGCCGACCCGGCCATCGGCAGGTAGATGCTGCGGAAGATCCGGAACAGCCCGCCGCCGTCGACGATCGCGGCCTCGAACACGCTGCGCGCGATCCCGGTGAAGAAGTTCCGCATCACGAACGCCGAGAACGGCACGCTGATCGCGGTGTAGACGATGATCATCCCGATCCGGGTGTCGTACAGCCCGGAGTTCGCGTACCCGGAGAACAACGGCATCAGGATCATCTGCAGCGGAAAGATCGTCCCGCCGAAGATGAACACGAACCAACCGAAGCCGCGCTTCAACCGCAGTACGACGATCGCGTACCCGGCCGCCGAGCCGATCAGCACCGCGACCACCGGCGCGATCACGCTGTACATCGTGGTCGCCACCAACGTGTCCCCGAGCGCCGCCTTGCTCCACGCGTCACCGAAGTTCGCGAACAACGAGAACCCGGCCGGCTTCCACACGGTCTTCGCGTCGTACCCGTCGACGGACTTGGACGCGTTCACGACCAGCAGGTAGACCGGCGCAAGCCAGATCAGCCCGAGTACGACGAGAAGCGCGGTCTTAACCCTGTTCACGAGCATCCCCCAACTGGTAACGGAGGTAGAGGATCGACGCCGCGAAGGTGACCAGGCTCAGGAACAGCGCGATCGCGGCGCCCTGTCCGTAGTCGTTCAGCACGAACGTCTCCTTGTACATGGACAGTGCCAGCGTCTCGGACGACGTACCCGGGCCACCTTGCGTCATCACCCAGACCACGTCGAACGTCTTCAGGCTGCCGACGATCGAGAGCCCGATGACCACCGTGGTGATCGGCCGGAGCTGCGGCCAGAGGTGGTGGCGGAACAGGCTGAACCCCTCCGCGCCGTCCAGCCTCGCAGCCTCCAGCGGCTCAGCAGGGATCGACTGCAGGCCGACCACGAACAGCAGCGCGTTCACACCCGCCGCCTGCCAGGTGACCGCCACGATCATCATCAGCGTGTTGCCGGGACCTGCCTGCAGCCAGCCGGTGTGGGCACCCGGGAGCCCGAAGAACCCGAGTGCCTGGCCCAGTGCGCCGTCCGGCTGCAGTACGAAGCCCCAGATGACGCCAACGGCCACACCGGAGATCGCGTAGGGCAGCAGGAACGGCAGCCGCAGCCACGTGCCCCACTTGTGCCCGTAGGTCAGTACGGCGATCAGTAGGCCGAGCGCCACGGGCAGTGTCACCATGCCGACCACCCACAGCAGCGTGTTGACGAGTGCCCCGATCAGATCGGGGTCACTGAACATCGCCTTGTAGTTGGCCAGCCCCGACCACACCGGTGACGCCAGCCCGTCGTAATCGGTGAAGCTGACGTACGTCGTCCACAGGAACGGCAGGTACAACAGGAGTGCGACGACCGCTACAGCTGGTAGGCCGAACAGGGGCGCCTTGCGCGCCCCCGTCCGGTCAAGGGCCTGATTGCTCACTTCTGCTTGGCCCAGTACGCGTCCGCCTCGGCCTGGATCTTCTGCAGGCCCGGCATCGGGTCACCCGGCTTGGTCACGAACGCGCCGAACACCTCGAGTGCCTTGTTCGCAACCGGTACGGGCGTCGCCTCGAACCAGCGGTTGATCAGCCGGTACCCGTCACCGCCGACGTCCTTGTTCAGCTTCGCCAGCCCCGGGTCCTTGACCTCGGCCTTCGGGTTGAACGACAGGTCGCCGCGGGAGTTCGCCCACGCGGTCTGCGCCTGCGGGGTGACCCACCAGTCGGTCCATTTCTTCACCGTCGACGCGTGGTCACTGGCCGCGGCCGAGCAGACCGGTCCGGTCTCGAAGATCATCGATGTCTTCGGCAGTTCCGGGTTCACGTTCGGGATCACGAAGAAGTCGTAGTCGGTGCCGGCCTTCATCTTCAGCGTGTTCAGGTTGCCGCTGAACCAGGTGCCGAAGTTGATCATCGCGACGTCGCCGTTCTTCAGCTGCGCCTGCGGCTCGGTCTTCGAGCCCGGGTCGCTGAAGTACCCGGCGTCGATCATCTTCTTCCACTCGTTCATCACCTCGACCACTCCTGGGTCGGTGTACTTCGCCTTACCGGCGGCGAGCGCGTCGTACAGGTCCGGGTCCTTACCGGCCAGCAGCGTCTCGAACCAGACGAACGAGAACAGGATGTTGGTCTGGTAGAACGGCTTCACGCCCGCGGCCTTGACCTTGTCCGCCACCTGGGTCAGCTCGGCCCAGGTCTTCGGGGTCTGGGTGATGCCGGCCTTCTTGAAGACGGCCTTGTTGTAGTACATCACCCAGTAGCCGGCGTTCAGCGGGACGCAGTACTGCTTGTCGCCGTAGGTGAAGTACTGCTTGAGCTGCTCGGGGATGTTGCCGTCAGCAATCGCCTTCGTCCACTGGTCGGTGGTCTCGGCAACGAGCTTCTGGTCCACCAGGTCCTGAAGTTCCTTGCCGGTGTGCCACGTGAACAGGTCGGCCTTCTCCTTGGTCCGGAACGAGGACCGGATGAACGCGGTGTACGTGTTCGAGTCGGAGTACCCGACCGGCTCCATGCCGACGCCGACGTCCTTCTTGCTGGCCGCCCCGACCTGGGTGAACGCGTCCTTCCAGCCACCCTTGTCGTTGTAGAACTTCAGCGAGTCGACCGGCTTGTCCTCACCCTTCTTCGGGGCAGCGGCCCCGCCACCTCCACAGGCGGACAGTGCGAGCGCGCCGGCGATCACCAGGGCAGCCAGCGCCTTCCGATTGGTCTTGCGTTGCATTGATGCGTCCTTCCAGCTCAGGGATGCTAGTGCCGTGAGGCGGGGCTACTTCGAGCGATTGCGGTGTTCAGGTGCGTGCATCGGGGTGCTTGAGTAGTGGCCTCGATGCGGAGCATCGTGGGCGCTGCTCAAGTGCCGCGAGGTGCGTGCCTGGGCGCCGCAAGCGCCGAAGGGGCCCCGCCTCACGGCACTGCCAGTCGTTCGTTGATGACGGCCAGTACGCCGTCCAGGTGCTCGCGGGTGAGCAGTTCGGCCAGGTCCGGGTCGCCGGACCTGACCGCGTCGTAGATCGCGCGGTGCTCGTCCAGGTCGGCCTGCCGGTCGCCGTGGATGTGCAGGATCTCCAGTTGCTCCCGGACGTTCACGACCGTGACCGACTCGACCACCTCGGCCAGCGTCGAGTTGCCGGACGCCTGTGCCAGTGAGCGGTGGAAGTCCATGTTCACTTCGGCCAGTTGCGCATGATCGCCGGAAGCAATCAGCTCGGTCGCAGTGTCCAGGTCCTTGGCCATCTGCTCCAGCGCGGCCTCCACACGCGTCTGAGCCGCCAGTGCGGCAACAGGCGGCTCGATGAGGGCACGTGCCTGCAGGAGCTCTACCAAGCGGTCCGGACTCGGTGCCAGCGCCAGGGGGTTGGCCAGGACCAGCCGGCCGACGTTCGGACCGACGTACACCCCAGAGCCGTGCCGGAGCTCGACAGCTCCGGTCGCCTCCAGTCGGCGCAGCGCCTCCCGCACAGTGGGTACGGCGACCTTGAACCGCTCCGCCAGCGACCGCACGGCCTCGAACTGATCACCCGGCGCCAGCTTCCGCTCCGCGATCAAGGCGAGCATCGACGTCGCCAGATCGTCCAGCAGACTACGCCGTACGACGCCTCCCGTGGTGTTCACTTGGCAGCCGCCAGCGTGACCGAGACAAACCGCGGGCGGTAGATGCTCACATCGCCGTACAGCTCGTCGCTGACCAGGCTGTTGACGTTGTAGCTCACCAGCAGCGAAGTACCGCGACGCAGGTCCGGGTGGTCGTGGGAGTTGTACGTGATGATGTTCCCGCCCGTCTCGGGGGTCTGGTACAGCTCGACCGGCTTCACCCACGGACCGGTCGGGGAGCACGAGAAGTACCCGACGACGCGCTTGCTGAACAGCTCGTTGGTGTCGTGCGTGACGAGCAGGTAACCGTCGCTCCAGCGGGTCACACTGTGCTCGTTGGCGACACCCTGGAGCAGCCGGGCAGAGGCGGTCTCGTCACTCGACCAGCCCGAGCCGGTCCAGTACTCCCACGGCTTCGCGGTCAGGTCGTCGCCACGAACCCGGGCGACGTGCTGGTACTTCGCTGCGCCCAGGTCCTCGACGCCGTAGACGTACGTGTACCCGCGGTCCCGCAACAGCCAGCCGGACCACTGCACGTTCGCACTCGACGGAATGGGCGTGAGGCTCTTGAGCTTGAAGGTCTTGGTGTCGAAGCGAGCCAGATAGTTGCTGGCCCAGCGCCAGTCCCACTGGCCCGTCCCGGTCTTCTCGAAGCGCAGCGCGACCACGTCGAGGTCACGGCCGGCGTGGCTGGTCTGAGCTGCCCCGAACCAGTACCAGCCGTTGGACGGCGGCGGAACGAGTGCCGTCGGGTTGGTCGCCGTACCGCCGGTGACCGTCTTCAGCTTCGTGCCCTGCTGGATCACGAACGAGTTGTTGATGAACGGCGTGGTGGTCGGACGGGTGCCGTCCGGGTTCACCGGGCCGAGGAACGTGTCGGAGAAGACCCACGCCGTACGGCCACCGGGGAGCGGCACGGAGTAGGTGCTGTCCGCACCCGTCCAGCCCTTCCCGGTATTGCTGTAGGCGTTGAGCAACCCCTCGGGCGCGGCATGTGGAGTCGACTGGGCGGTCCAGTCCGTCTGGACGGCGCCACAGGTGGAGGCGGCCGCCGGGACCACGGGCACACTCAGGCCCGCAGCCGTCAGGGACAACGCGAAAAGCAGCCCTCTACGTCGTGACATGAAAATGATCAGATCACTTGGTCATTTTCCCTGTCAAGAGTCAGGGACGGATCAGGGCGCGTACCGAGAGTGGTGTTACCCGTTGGGTGGGAGGATCGACGGCATGAAGAACTTGATCATCAGGCTGCTGGTCAACGCGATCGCGTTGGCGGCGGCGAGCTGGATCGTCTCCGGAATCACCCTGCAGGGCGCGACCACCGGCAAGCGCGTGCTGACGCTGCTGATCGTGGCCGCGATCTTCGGCGTCGTGAACGCGATCGTGAAGCCCGTGGTGAAGGTGCTGTCCTTCCCGCTGCTGATCCTCACCCTGGGTCTGCTGACCTTCGTGATCAACGCGGCGATGCTGCTGCTGACGTCCTGGATCACCGGCAAGCTCGACGTCCAGTTCCACGTCGACGACTTCTGGTCCGCGCTCTTCGGCGCCCTGATCATCAGCGTCGTCGGCATGATCCTCAACGCCGTCCTGCCGGAGAAGGCCGAAGTGCACTAGTGCACGTCGAGATCGTCTGCAGCGGGAACATCTGCCGATCGCCGATGGGCGAGGTGGTGCTGCGTGCCAAGCTCGCCGAGGCCGGCCTCGGCGACGTCGAGGTGACCAGCTCGGGCACCGGCGGCTGGCACGTCGGCGACCGGATGGACCCACGCGCGGCGGCCGCCCTCCGGCGCCGCGGGTACGACGGCAGCACGCATCGGGCCCGTCACTTCCAGCGGACCTGGGACCGGGATCTCATCCTCGCGATGGACTCGGGACACCTGTCGGAGCTGAGCGGTACCGACGCGCAGTTGTTCGCGCGCGACGACGTACCCGATCCGTACTACGGCGAGGACGACGGCTTCGACGACGTCCTCACCCAGATCGAGAAGGCGGCCGACCAGTGGGTCGACCGCCTCCGCGACAAGCCTCAGGCCTGACCGATCTCCGACTTCAGCGTCACGAACCAGTCGGCGGTCGGGTCGAACTCCTTGCCGCCGGCGATCCGCGGGAACTCGATCGCGCGCAGTTCGTCGCCGCGCTCCTCGTCGTGGCCGACGACGCCGGACTCACCGCGCAGCGCCGCGTCGACCGCGTAGTCGGTGCACTCCTTGATCAGCGCGAGGTCGCGGTCGTTGGCCGCGGCGGAGCGGCTGAAGTACCCGCTCTTCTGCACCATCGTCTTCTCCGCGCCGATCCGCTCGGCGAACTGCTTCGCGAACCACGCGCCCGGGTTGATGGTGTCGAGCTTGACGTGCCCGAACGGGTCCCGGCCGACCTCCTCGCCACGGGCCTCCATCTCGGCCACGATCGACGGTACGCCGGCGCCCTCGGACAGGAAGATATTGACGCAGTCCTCCTCGTCCATGACCTTCCGCAGCCGCTCGGCCTCGGCGTCCAGGTCGATCGTTGCCTCTGGCACGTAGACCGCGTGCACCGACCAGCCGGCCTTGTCCAGGCCGATGCCCGGGTTCCACTCCTGCCCGTCGACCCACTGCTGGTAGGCCTCAGCCGTTGCCGCCGTCAACCAGCCGCAGTTCCGCCCCATCACCTCGTGGACGATCAGCATCCGCGGGTTCGAGGTGTGCTCGGCGATGATGTTGCGGGCGAACAGCGCGCCCTGCTCGGCCGCGGTCCACGCGCCCAGGCTCTGCCGGATCGGGATCACATCGTTGTCGATGGTCTTCGGCAGGCCGACCACGGTCAGGTCGTAGTCGTGCTCGTGCAGGTACGCCGCGAGGTCGGCAGCGGTCGTGTTGGTGTCGTCACCGCCGATGGTGTGCAGTACGTCGACACCGTCCGCGACAAGCCGCTCGGCCGCGACCTGGAGGGCGTTCTGCCCGTCCTGGATCAGGCCGCGCTTGACCAGGTCGGCGGTGTTGGTCAGCTTCACCCGGCTGTTACCGATCGGGCTGCCGCCGAACTTGTGCAGCACCGACGCCTTCTCCCGCACGTCCGGCGTCACGGTCAGGAACCGGCCGCTGAGCAGGCCGTGGTACCCGTTCAGGTAGGCGATGATCTCCACGTCGGGCGCCACTTCGGTGTAGCGCTCGATCAGCCCGCCGACGGCGGACGACAGGCAGGGCGCGAGCCCGCCGGCGGTGAGCAGGGCAACTCTGCGGACAGACTTGTCGGCAGCCATGGTCCAGGTCCTTCCGGAGACGAAATCGCCACCAGACTAGTGATGCAGACCACTCTCAGCGGTGGTTGGGGTTCATCCTGCGGACAGCGGCACGCTGCGTGGTGGGACCGGGGTGGAGACGACGAACGAACTGGTGGTCTGCCCGTGCACCAGGAACTTGTCCAGCACGTCCTCCAGCGCGGCGATCTCGGCGACCTGGACGCGCATCAGGAAGCAGTCCTCGCCGGAGATCCGGTGGCACTCGACGACCTCCGGCGTACGGCCGGCCAGCTCGATGATCTTCTGGATCTGGTTGGGACCAGGGCGCAGCCGCACCCAGGCGGCGACCGGACGGCCGAGCGCGGCCGGGTCGATGTCGATGCGGTACCCGCGGATCACGCCGGACTCCTCCAGCCGCGCGACGCGCTCGCGCACCGTCGGCGTCGACACGCCCAGCCGGCGGGCCAGCTCGGTGGTCCGTAACCGGGGATCCGCGCTCAACGCGTCCAGGATTCGGGTATTGAGCTCATCCAGTACAGGACTTCTCGTTTCGGTAAGCAAAACCGCCTCCTAGGCTCCGAACTGCCATGGATCTTCGCAATCCTCGTTCCTACTCTAGTGAGGGTGACAACCCTTACCGAAGCTCCGCCGCGGGCCACGCGTCTCGCGGCCGGCGCCGCCGCCGTCACGGTCGTCCTCTGGGCGTCGTCGTTCGTCGCCATCCGGCATGTCGGCACCGAGGTCTCCGCCGGCGCCCTGTCGCTGGCCCGGCTCGGGCTGGGCAGCATCTTCCTCGGCGCCCGCCTGCTGAAGCGGTCGCAGCCCGCCGTACGTCGTTGGCCGACGCAGCGCGACTGGCTGCCGCTGATCGCATGTGGCGTGCTCTGGTTCGGCGTCTACAACGTGGCGCTCAACGAGGCCGAGCGGCGGCTCGACGCCGGAACGGCCGCCATGCTCGTGCACATCGCCCCGCTGCTGATCGCCGTACTCGCCGGAGTCGGTCTCGGTGAAGGCTTCCCGCGGCAGCTGGTGATCGGCGGCCTGGTCGCGTTCGCCGGCATCGTCGTGATCGGTACGTCGACCTCGAGCGGCCGCGCCGAGACGTGGGGTGTCGTGCTCTGCGTGATCGCCGCGATCTCGTACGCGGTTGGCGTGGTCACCCAGAAGCCACTCCTGAGCCGACTACCTGCCGCTGAAGTCACTTGGCTCGCCTGCACGATCGGAGCGGTCGTCTGCCTGCCGTTCGCGCCCACACTGGTCGACGAGGTCCGCTCCGCCGACGCCTCGACCATCTGGTGGATCGTCTACCTGGCAGCGTTCCCGACCGCGCTCGGCTTCACCACGTGGGCCTTTGCGCTCCGGCGTACGAGTGCTGGACGGATGGGGGTCACGGTGTACGCGGTGCCGGTTGTCGCGATCGTGCTGGCCTGGCTGCTGCTCGGGGAGGCTCCGACTGTGCTGGCGCTGGCCGGTGGCGCTCTGTGCCTGGCCGGGGTCGCTATCTCGAGGAGGACTGCATGAAGTTCGGCGTGTTCGTTCCACAAGGCTGGCGGATGGATCTGGTCGAGTTGGACGACCCGGTCGAGCAGTGGGAGGCCATGACTGCAGTAGCCAAGGCAGCCGACGCAGGTCCGTGGGACTCGATCTGGCTCTTCGACCACTTCCACACCGTCCCGGAGCCCGCCCGCGAGACGGTCTTCGAGATGTGGACGACCACGGCCGCGCTGGCGCGTGACACGTCGAGAGTGAACCTGGGCCAGCTGGTCGGCTGCAACGGGTACCGCAACCCGGCCCTGTTCGCCAAGATGGCCGCCACCGTCGACGTCGCCAGCCACGGCCGCATGTACGCCGGAATCGGTGCCGGCTGGTCGGAGCACGAGTGGAAGGCGTACGGCTATCCGTGGACGAGCCAAAAGGAGCGGATGGGCTCGTTCGTCGAGTCGGTCGAGCTGCTGCACCGGCTGTGGACCGAGGACGACGTGGTGTTCCAGGGCCAGTACCACTCGGTCGACAAGCCGTACGTCGTCCCGCGGCGCAAACCGAAGCTCTGGATCGGTGGCGGGGGTGAACGCGTCACATTGCGACTAGTTGCAAAGTACGGCGACGCCTGCAACTTCGGCACCGGACAGGTCGACGTCATCAAGCAGAAGCTGGCGATCCTCCGCAAGCACTGCGAGGAGGTCGGCCGCGACTACGACGAGATCATCAAGTCGACCAGCCTGAACGTCTTCCCGATCGAAGCCGGTGCAGACCCGGTGGCCGCGACAGCCAAGGCACGTGGACGGTACAGCCTGGAAGAGTTCCTGGAGATCGGCTCCGGCGGGACGTCCCATGTGCTGGCCGAGGTGGTCACGACGAAGCAGCTCAGCGAACACGTGGAGCAGTTGGCAGAGGCAGGCATCGACTACGTGATCTCGTACATCCCAGGCGTTGCCTACGACCACGAGCCGCTACACCGGTACGCGGAGGACGTCCTACCCCAATTCAGCTGAGCGCAGGTGCTGGTGGATGCCGTCGTACGCCGTGACCTGTGGGAGTAGGCGCTTCGGGATCTTGGTGACCACGCTGTAGTTGGCGTCGACCACGTTCGCCAGCGGGACCTCGCTGACCTGGCTGAGCAGCTGGTACGCGTCCAGCTTGTCCAGTCCGTACAGGTCGCCGAGCCAGCGCACCATGTCCACCTGACCGGCCCGCCACGCGTCCTCGAGCGGCCGGCTCGACCCAACCACGGCCAGGTACTCGTCGTTCTCCAACCGCGGCCAGACCGGTCCGGGCGTCTTGAGCAGCTCGACGATCAGTACGACGTTCATCGCACCCTCGACCGCGGTGCCGCAGGACTCGCCCTCGCCCTGCCGGTAGTGGCCGTCGCCGACCGAGAACAAAGCGCCCTCGACGTTGACGTTCAGGTAGCAGGTGGTTCCGGCCCGCATCTCCGGTGTGTCCATGTTGCCGCCGAACGTGTCCGGCACCAGCGCCGAGCGGACCTCACCGCCGGCCGGAGCGACCCCGACCGTGCCGAGCATCGGCTCGAGCGGCAGTGCGATCTCCAACTCACTCCCCTGCGCCTGGAACCCGACCGTCTGGCGAGCGCTGTCCACCTCGTAGATCCAGGTCCGCTCCGGCAACGGGTCCTGCAGCGTCGCGGTCCGGTCGGTGCTGGTCAGGCCACCGAAGAACGGGATGGTCGCCGACGCGCCCCAGCTCCGGGCCGGGGTCAGCTCGACGAAGTGCAGGACCAGCGTGTCGCCCGGCTCGGCGCCCTCGACGTAGAACGGTCCGGTCTGCGGGTTGACGAACGGCATCGTCAGCGAGGCGCTCGCAAGGTCCGCCGTACTACGGAGGCTCCCGGCGAACGCGTCCTCGGTCCACAGGCGGAGGGCGGTACCGGGCTTGACCCGGCGTACCGGAGGCACCCCACCGAAGGTCCAGGCGAAGTCGGCGGGCTCGGGCGTGAATTCGAGGACGTCCACGTCAGGCAACTTAAGGTGTGGACGAGGTGTTGTGCGAGCGATCAGCGGGTTCTCAGGCGATTCTCACAGAAGCGACCTAGTCTCGGTGACGGAACTTCGAGCGGAGCGGGGCAGACGATGCGGGTACTGGTGGTGGACGACGACCGGGCGGTCCGGGACTCGTTGCGCCGTTCGCTGGAGTTCAACGACTTCGAGGTGGTGACCGCGTCCGACGGCGCCGAGGCGCTCGCGGTGATCGGCAACGTCGAGCCGGACGTCGTGGTGATGGACGTGATGATGCCGCGGCTGGACGGGCTGGAGACCACCAAGGCCTTGCGGGCCGCGGGCAACAATGTGCCGATCCTGGTGCTCACCGCGCGGGACGCGGTCGCGGACCGGGTGGACGGCCTGGACGCCGGCGGCGACGACTACCTGACCAAGCCCTTCGCGCTGGAGGAGCTGCTGGCCCGGCTGCGCGCCCTGCTGCGCCGCAGCAGCACCCCCGGCGAGGGCGGCCAGCGCGGCGAGGTGCTGCAGTACGCCGACCTCGTGGTCGACGTCGACGCGCACGAGGTGCACCGCGGCGACGTGGCGATCCAGCTCACCCGGACCGAGTTCTCGCTGCTCGAGCTGCTGATCCGCAACCCGCGCCGGGTGCTGGAGCGCGCGGTCATCCTGGACGCCGTCTGGGGCTACGACTTCCCCACCACCGCGAACTCGCTCGAGGTCTACGTCGGCTATCTGCGCCGCAAGACCGAGGTCAACGGGCTGCCTCGCCTGATCCACACCGTCCGCGGCATCGGGTACGTGCTGAGGGACACTCCGCCGTGAGTGAGCAACACCCCGAGCAGTTCCCCTCGTACGCCGACCGTCCGCAGCAATCGCAGCAGCAGCCGACGCAATCCGAGCGGCCCGTTGCCAGTAGCAACGGCAACCGCGTCGCGGCGACCGCTGCCCGGACCCAGACCTGGTGGAACGAGACGCTCCACAAGCTCACGCTGCATGCCCGCGTGACACTGCTCGCGGCGGTCGCGGTCGGCCTCGCGGTGGCGATCGTGAGCGTCGCGGCGTACATCACCGTGCGCCAGCAGATGTACCAGAACCTGGACAACAGCCTGATCCAGCGGGCCGGGCAGGCCGCGCAGAAGGGCGTCCTGACCAACCTCGACAACCTGCAGAAGGCCTCCGCCGACGCCTTCGGCCTCAGCGACATCCGCGTCGGAGTGCTGAGCGCGACCGGCGACAAGTACGCGCCGGTGAACAGTCCGCTGCCGCCGATGGGTGACGACGAGCTCCAGATCGCCCAGAACCAAGGCGACCAGGCCAGCCTGCGAACCGTCGGCGTACGCAACGGCGGCTCGCATTTCCGCGTGATCGCCGTACCCGCTCGATACTGCCCGGTTCGCGAGCCCTGCAACTACGACGACGATCTGTACCAACCCGGCGCGCTGGTTGTGGCGCAGTCGTTGGGGCCGATCGATCAGACGCTGCACAACCTGGGGATCGTGCTGTGGGCGTTCGGACTGATCGGCGTGATCGGCGCAGCGCTCGCGGGTAACGCCGTCGCGCGGTCCGGTCTGCGACCGCTGGCGCGGCTGACAGGAGCGGCGGAACACGTCGCACGGACCGAGGACCTGAAACCGATCCCGGTGACGGGGACAGACGAGATCTCCCGGCTGGCGATGGCGTTCAACGCGATGCTGGGCGCGCTCGCGCAGTCCCGCGACCGGCAGCGCCGGCTCGTGGGCGACGCGGGTCACGAGCTGCGTACGCCGCTCACCAGCGTCCGCACGAACCTGGACCTGCTCGCCCAGGCCGACAAGCGCGGCGGCCTCCGCTCCGAGGACAGGCAGCAGCTGCTGGACGACGTACGCGCCCAGATGGACGAGCTGACACAGCTGATCGGCGACCTGACCGAACTGGCCCGCGACACCCCGCAGGTGCGGAACGCGGAGCTGATCGAGCTGTCCAACGTGGTCGAGGACGCCGTCATCAAGGTACGGCGACGCGCACCAGGGCTGGCGTGGGACGTCCAACTTGCGCCGTTCCCGGTCTGGGGTGACGAGCGGCTGCTCGGACGTGCCGTCACGAACCTGCTCGACAACGCGGCGAAGTACAGCATTCCTGAAGGTACGGAGCAGCGCAGCGACGGACAGCCGGTCGGACGCGTGACGGTCCGGCTGCTGGACGGCGTACTGACTGTGACCGACTCCGGGCCGGGGATCGCCGAGGCGGACCTGCCCCACGTGTTCGACCGCTTCTACCGCTCCAGTGAGGCCCGTAGCCGTCCTGGATCGGGCCTGGGCCTGGCGATCGTGAAGCACGCAGCGGAGCAGCACGGCGGCATGATCTACGCCCGCAACGTGCCAGGAGCCGGTGCGCAGTTCACCCTCTGGCTGCCACACGCGGCCACCCAGACCCGCTGATCGTTTGCTGATAGGTCCTTCAGAGGATCTTCATGGAGTTCTTCGGTCACTCCGAGGGGATCTTCAGGGGCCTCTCAGGTCCGGCCGACAAAGTACTTGCCATGACCGAGAACCAGCCGCAGCAGCCGCAGAACACCCCCGGCCAGAATGCACAGGGACCGCAGGGGCCGGAGCGGACGCAGCAGCTGCCGATGTACGGGCAGCATCAGCAGCAGCAGCACGCGCCGCAAGGTGGGCAGCCGCGGCTGGACTCGGGGCCGCAAGGGCAGCGGCCGGGACAGTACCCCGCAGGTGGGAGTACTTATCCGCAGTTCGGGGCGCCGGGGACGCATCAGGGGACGTCTCCGGGCCCGAACTGGCCCGTCGGACCGCAGCCGGCCACCGCCACCGCGGTGAAGCCGAAGCGCCGGGGCGGGTTGGCCGCGGTGGCGCTCACCGCGCTGCTGGTCGGCGCCGCGAGCGGTGTCGGCGGCGCGGCCGTCTACTCGGCGACCAACGACCACACCACGAACAGTCCATCGGTCACATCCCCGCTGAACGGCAACCAGGCAGCGCCCGTGTCGGCACCGGACGGCTCGGTGCAGAGCGCCGCCGCGAAGGTGCTCCCGAGCGTGGTGAAGATCGCGGTCGCGACCTCGCAGGGCGAGGCGACCGGATCCGGCATCGTGATCAGCAAGGACGGCCTGATCGTCACCAACAACCACGTGGTCGCCGGCGCCGGGCAGGGCGCGACGATCTCCGTGATGCTGAACGACGGCCGCACTGTATCGGCCACGATCAAGGGCACCGACCCCCTGACGGACCTCGCGGTGATCCACGCCGAGGCGACCGACCTGACCCCGGCGACGCTCGGCCAGAGCGGAAAGCTCGCGGTCGGGCAGGGCGTGGTGGCGATCGGCTCGCCGTTCGGCCTGGAGGCGACCGTGACCAGCGGCATCGTCTCGGCGCTGGACCGCCCGGTGACGTCGGGCGACGAGCAGCAGGACAGTACGACGGTCTTCCCAGCAATCCAGACGGACGCCGCGATCAATCCGGGGAACTCCGGCGGCGCCCTCATCGACCTCGCCGGCCAGGTGGTCGGTATCAACAGCGCGATCAAAACCGCCGGCGGATCGGGACAATCCGAAGGCGGAAACATCGGCCTGGGGTTCGCGATCCCGATCGACCAGGCCAAGCCGATCGTCGACGAGCTGGTGGCCAAGGGCAAGGCCACTCATGCGCGGCTCGGTGTGACGGTCGGCGACGCGCAGTCCTCCGACGGGCTCACGAACGGAGCACGCCTCGGCGAGGTTACGTCCGGCGGTGCGGCGGACAAGGCCGGTCTGCAGTCAGGTGACGTTGTCACCGCTGTGGACGGTAAGGCGATCGCGTCAGGGGACGCGTTGGTCGCCGCGGTCCGTTCGCACCGCCCGGGCGATCAGGTGACGCTCACCGTCACCCGCAACGGCAAGCCCCAGTCCATCAAGGCCACTCTCGGCTCCGACAACGGGAACCCGACCGGCTGACCGGACGTCTCACCATCAGACACCCCCTAGACCGGACTGCGCCGCCCACCGAGCGGCGCAGTCCGTTTTTTAATGCGCTGCGGCGATCGGGTGGATTGGCTACCTTCCCGCCATGACACTTTCGCGGGAGAGGCCGCCCCTGGTTGCGGATGAGCGGACGCAGCTGGTGGGCTGGCTGGACCAGCAGCGGGCGCTGGTGCGGTGGAAGCTGGAAGGACTGGCCGAGGCCGACGAGTACCGCGCCACACTGCCGGACTCCCCGCTGATGACGCCGGCCGGGCTGGTGTCACACATGCGGTGGACCGAGCACTGCTGGTTCAACGTGCTGTTCCTGGGCGAGTCGTACGCGGACAACCCGCAGTTCCAGGAGGAGCCCGACGACGCCGACATGCTGCTGACCGGCGTACCGCTGGCGCAGCTGCTGGACGCGTTCGAGGCGCAGTGCGCGCAGTCGAACGAGATCACCGCCTCGCACTCGCTCGACGACGTCGGGAAGCATCCGGACTTCAAGGCAGCCCAGGCGACGCTGCGGTGGATGCTGATCCACATGGTCGAGGAGACCGCGCGCCACGTCGGGCACCTCGACGCGATGCGTGAGCTGCTCGACGGCCACAAGGGGTATTACTAGACCTTGTGGATATCCATCGGGCGGACGACCGGTTCCGGACCGCGAACGAGTGGCTGGACTCGCGGCAATCGTTCTCGTTCGGGCCGCATTACGACCCGGCGAACGTCGGGTTCGGCTTCCTGCTCGCCCACAACGACGACACAGTTGCCCCCGGCACCGGATTCGACACGCATCCGCACCAGGATCTGGAGATCGTCACCTGGGTACTGCGCGGCGCACTGGCTCACCGTGACTCGCAGGGGAACAGCGGCGAGGTGCACCCGGGACTCGCCCAGCGGATGACAGCAGGCTCCGGCATCCAGCACTCGGAGTGGAACGACGGCCCGGACCCGGTCCACTACGTGCAGATGTGGGTCCGGCCCGATCGCCTCGACCTTCCACCGTCGTACGAACAGACCGAGCTCGACCTCACCACTGGCGAGCTCGTCCCGGTCGCGTCCGGCCTCGCCAAGCACGCTGCGTCGACCGCCATCCGCCTCAACCAGTCCGCCGCCGGTATGTCGGTCGCTCGCCTGGACTCGGGCGGCTCGATCACCCTGCCCGCGGCGGCGTACCTGCATCTCTTCGTCGCGACGGGTACGGCGAACCTCGAAGGCACCGAGCTCGGTACCGCAGACGCCGTACGGCTGACCTCGGCCGACGGGGAACGCATCACCGCAGGCCCGACCGGCGCCGAACTCCTGGTCTGGGAGATGAGCTAGGCCGGCTTGATCCGAAACCCGGTCACGTCCGCCGCCCGCAGCGCGTCCACGACCCGGTCCGATGCCAGGAACGACCAGAACTGCACGCCGTTGCTGAATCGCAGGTCCTTGTCCTGGTCGTCGTCGAGCACCGCGAGGCCGACGAACCCGGGGATGATGACGTCTCCCCGGCGTCCACGGACGTCCACCGGAAACGTCCGGTAGCCGGTCGCGCCGATCGACTCGAGCACGTCGACGAACCGTGGCGACGCGATCTTCGCCGACCCGGTGGTCCACACCAGGTCACCGACCCGGCCACTGTTCGACCGAACGAACCTGGGCACTCCGCCGAGTCGCTCGACGTCCCCGTCGGCGACCAGGTCGTAGGCCTCCAGGCCGAAGCCGTCCGGCTCCTCGAACCTCGCCCAGAGGTTGTCCGGACCCGAGCGAGCCTCCAGCAGGTACGGCATCTACTCGGTCTGTTCGCTCATGGTCCAGACGTGGCGCAGCGACTGGCCGGCCACGCCCTCCGGGTTCTCGGCGAAGCCTTCGACGAACTGGCTCATGTGCTGCTGCCAGCGCTGGTCGGTCGGGTCGTTGCGCAGGTACGCGACGGCGGCCTCGAAGTCGTCGGTCACCACCAGGTGGAAGAGGTCGCGGCCGCTGCGCCAGATCGACCAGTCGCTGATCCCGGCGGTGTGCATGACGGTGATCAGCTCCGGCCAGACGCGAGCGTGCTCGATCTCGTAGGCCTCTTCGGTACCGGGAATCAGGCGGCTGTGCAGTGCAAGGCGGGTCACAAAGGAGCAGAATACGCCGGGTGACGCCACTGTGGAACGCGGTTCCAGAATCCGGGTGGGTCGATTCGCGCAGCATCTCGCTCCCGATTCACGCACCCTCTGACGCCAACTCCCGAGCGGGTACGCGCGTCGTACTTGGGTGGGTTGAGTAGTTTCGCCCTCGTGGTGTCGTGGCCACACGCCGAAGACTGTGCCCCGGTGTCCATCCGTCGTCGTGCGAGAGTTGGGATTGTGAAGCGAACCACTGCGATCGTCTGCCTGAGTAGTCTGCTGATCACCGCTGGTTGTTCGGACAGCAAGTCCGGCGGCGGTGGTAAGTCCGGGAGCGACGAGCAGCAGGCGTCCGGCGCGGTCATCAAGCAGTTCGCCGACGCCTGGGTGAAGGCGTGGGCGCCGAACGGGAAGCCGGACGCCGCCGGGGCGCTCACCGACAACCCGACGGCGTTCGCGAAGCGGCTCGACGACGTCGACAGCGCGCTGGTCGCGAGCACCGTGACGGTCGCCCCGCAGGGCGACCCGAAGTGCACCGACGGAAGCTGCACCCAGGAACTGGCCGTCGAGGCGCAGTTGCGCGGGATCGGCGCGATGAAGTGGACCAGTACGGCGACCGCGGCGAAGACCGGCGACGCCTGGAAGGTCAAAGCCTCGGGCGACACGATCTACCCCGGCCTCGGCGACGCCAACTACCTCAAGCGGGTCCGCGCACTGCCGGCCCGGGCCTCGGTCCTGGACCGCAACGGCGTCGCCCTGACCGCGAACCGGCCGGTCGTGATCGTCGGCGTCGCTGCGGGCACCAAGGCCACGGCAGCGACGTACGCCGCGTTCACGAAGTACCTCGACGTCGACGGCGCGAAGCTCGCCGTACGGGCGAAGGCCGCGCCGGCCGGGCAGTTCGTCGACGCGATCACGATCCGGGCCGAGGAGTGGGAGGTACTCCGGCCGACGATGAGCAAGCTGCCCGGGGTCCTGACCATGGGCGGCACCCAGTCGCTGCCGCCGACCTCGACGTTCGCCCGCTCGCTCCTCGGCACCATGAAGACCGCGACCGACGAGACCCTGAAGAACGCCGGCCCGACCGCGTCGGCGCAGGACCAGGTCGGCACGACCGGCCTGCAGTACGCGTTCCAGCAGCAGCTCGCGGGTACACCGGGCGGCACGGTCGCGCTGCGCGACGGTAAGACCAAGCTGACGATCAAGAATGTGTTCAGCCAGAAGGGCGTCGCCGGGAAGCCGGTGAAGACCACCCTGGACACGAACATGCAGAAGGCCGCCGAGGCCGCGCTGGCGACCAGCAAGCTGCCGGCGTCACTGGTCGCCGTCCAGGCGTCGACCGGACAGATCCTCGCCGCGGCGAACGGTCCGCAGGTGGCCAGCTACAACCGCGCCTTCCAGGGCCGCTACGCGCCGGGCTCGACGTTCAAGATCGTCACCTCGGCGGCGCTCCTGGGCAGCGGGCTGACCGCGGCGACGCCGCTGCCGTGCACGGACACGATCAACGTGTTCGGCAAGACGTTCAAGAACTACGACGCGCTGGCGGCGTACGGCAACGGCACGATGCAGCAGGCGTTCAACCAGTCCTGCAACACCGCGTTCATCTCGCAGCACGCGCGGCTGCCGAAGGACGGCATGACGAAGGCCGCGGCGATGTTCGGGATCGGGCGGGACCTCAACCTGTCGCTCTCGGCGTACGGCGGCCAGGTGCCCGCGCCCAAGGACGACGTCGAAGAGGCCGCGTCGATGATCGGCCAGGGCACGGTCACCGCGAGCCCGCTGGCGATCGCGCTGGTCGCCGCGACGGTCGACCACGGTACGGCGATGAAGCCGGTGCTCGTACCGGGCAAGGACGCCGCCGGCGCGGCGGCCTCCCCGTTGCCCGCGGCAACTGTCGCGGCGCTGCGGACGTTCATGCGCACCACGGTCACCGGCGGTACGGCGAAGGTACTCGCCGGCAACGGCGCGGTCGCTGCCAAGACAGGTACCGCCGAGGTCGTCACGAACGGCAAGGTGACCACCAACGCCTGGATGGCCGGCTACCGCGGTGACGTCGCGTTCGCCGTCATCGTGGAAGGCGGCGAGTCCGGCTCGCACACCGCCGGCCCGATCCTGAAGAGCTTCCTCGGCAGTTTCAAGTGAGGACTTCCTGAGAGTTCGCTGAAAGCGCGCCGTGACGGGGAAATCGTCACTTAGGGTTGCTGGATGGAGAGCTTGGTTTGCCCTAAGTGCCGCGGCGCGATGCGGACGTACGAGCGCAGTGGGATCACCGTCGACCAGTGCGGTGACTGCCGCGGGATCTTCCTCGACCGGGGTGAGCTGGAGCGGCTCGTCGACGCCGAGGCGCGGTTCAACGCCCCGCAGCAGTCGCAGCCATCGCAGCAGCAGCCTCGGTACGAGGAGAAGAAGCGGTACGACGACGACCGCCGGTATGACAACGACCGGCGCGACGACGACCGGCGGTACGACCCGCGGTACGGGAACCAGCACCCGCACAAGAAGAAAAAGAAGTCGTTCCTCGAAGATCTCTTCGACTAACGGGCGACGATCGTGCCCTGAGCGATCGCGCACAGGGTCGACGTACCTGCGTCGTCAAGAGTCGTGAGTTCACAGGTGCAGGTGGCCTGCCGCCTGCTCGAGTAGACAACCTTCGCCTCGGCCCGGAGCATCGCGCCCCGGGCCGGGCGGAGGTAACTGATCGTGAAGCCACCGGTCAGCACCTCCGGGCCGAGCGCCGTACCGCCGGCGAACGTGAGGGCGTTGTCGGCCGCGTAACTGAGCACGCCGCCGTGCAGGAAACCGTTCTGCTGCAGGAGATCCGGCCGGATCTCGATCTCGAGCGTCGCACCGCCGTCCCCGAACGCGACCACCCGAGCCCCGACCAGCACACTGAACGGCTGCGCCGCCAACAGCTCCTGAGCCACCTCTAACGTCAAGTCCGCCACCCGCGGCACGATATGCCACTGCACAGTCATCTCGCAGCAGATGCGCAAGGCGCTCTCTTCTGACTGATGTGGTGTGTAAGCTCGACAGGATGTGTCGGGTAGTCAGGTAGTGCACCTGAGCGTGATTCGCATCCGCGCGTACAGCGTCTCGCGGTGCACTACCTGTCGAGCTGCCCGCCCGCACCCCTCAAAGTCGGTGGACGGCGCTTTCCGGGACGGCCTACCGTGGGCGGTGGCAGCCGCACGTCGGAAGGACCCACAGGGAGCGATGTCGACACGTCGAGATAAGGGTTGATATCAGTTCAACCCCCGCGGTCGGACCGGACCGCGTAGCCGGGATGGACCTCAGCGTCCGCCTGGCCGATCTCACTTGGCGTGAGCGGCCTGCGCTCTGCGCGTTTACGCGTTGACGCTGCCCGGTCCCGACACTTCTCTCGAAAGCGGTGCATCGACGTGACGCCTGTTCACGACCTGCCGCCTGTCATCGCGGCACAAGATCTGACCAAGACCTACACCTTCCACCAGCAGCGCGCCGGACTCGGCGGTGCGCTGAAGGGCCTGGTGAGACGCAAGTACGAGACCCGGCTCGCTGTCGACCGGGTCACCTTCTCCATCGGCCGCGGCGAGGTCGTCGGGCTGCTCGGCCCGAACGGGGCCGGCAAGACGACCACGCTGAAGATGCTGTCCGGCCTGCTCTACACCACCTCCGGCGACCTGCAGGTGCTCGACCACACGCCGTCGGACCGCAAGCACGACTACCTGCGCCGGATCGCGCTCGTCATGGGCCAGAAGACCATGCTGTGGTGGGACGTTCCGGCGATGGAGAGTCTCCTGCTGCACAAGGACATGTACGGCCTGTCCACCGCGGAGTTCGACCGCAACGTCGCCGAACTCGCCGAGCTGCTCGAGGTCGGGCACCTGCTGAACGTGCAGGTCCGCAAGACCTCACTCGGTGAACGCATGAAGCTCGAACTGATGGCCGCACTGGTCCACGGGCCGGAAATCCTGTTCCTGGACGAGCCGACGATCGGTCTGGACGTGGTCGCGAAGGCCCGGGTCCGGTCGTTCCTCGCCGACGTCAACAAGCTTCGCGGTACGACGATCCTGATCACCAGCCACGACATGGACGACATCGAGGCGCTCTGCTCGCGGGTGATGATCATCGACCACGGCCGGCTCCAGTTCGACGGCGGTCTGGACGACCTCGTCCGTACGGCGCAACCACGCAAGCTCGTGCGCGCGACGTACGCGACGCCGGTCGATGCCGACCGGCTGACCGGGCTGGACGGCGTGAGCGCGGTCGAAGTGTCCGGGCCGACGGTGAAGCTCGAGGCGGATCGGGAGCGCGCCGGATTCGTGATGGAGCAGCTGACCCGGCTCGGCCCGCTGGTCGACCTCGACGTCGCGGACGCCGACATCGAGGACATCATGCGCGACCTGTTCCTGCGCCGCAGCACGCTCGGGGACGCGTCATGAGCGCATTCGTCCGCAATCTCCGCGTCGTACGGCGGATGACGGCGGCCGATATCGCGCAGCAGTCCGTGTACCGCGGCGCGTGGATCATCTTCATGCTGGCGAACATCTGCATGCCGATCATCTCGCTGCTGATCTGGCGGACGGCGCTCGCGAGCGGCGCCCACTTGCCGGTCGACGAGCGGTACATCACGACGTACTTCGTGCTGCTCGGAGTCGTCACGATGGCGACGTCGTCCTGGATGGCCGGGTTCCTCGCGCAGGACATCCGGATGGGGAAGCTGTCCAGCTGGATGATCCGGCCGGCGTCGTTGCTGGCCGGGTTCGTCGCGAACAACCTGTCGGAGAAGTTCCTCAAGCTGTTCGCGCTGGTGCCGATGATCGGCATCGTGTGGTGGATCTTCCGCGACTCGATGAACATCCCGGCCGGCCCGGGGCGCTGGGCGCTGTTCGCGGTCAGCATCCTGCTCGGGGCGATGCTGGTGTTCACGATCGACATCCTGATCGCGTCGCTGGCGTTCTGGATGGACGACGTGAGCGCGCTCGTGCAGGCGCGCGTGATCGTCGCGAGTGTGCTGTCCGGTGCCGTCGTACCCCTGGCGCTGATGCCGGAGTGGTCGCGCGGATTCGTCGACCACCAGCCGTTCCGCTACACGGTGTCGTTCCCGGTCGAGATCGTCGCGGGACAACTGACCGGGCCTGAACTCCTTGCAGGGCTGGGATTCCAACTCGGGTACGTCGTGGTGTTCGCGGCGATCGCCCGGCTCGTCTGGTCCGCGGGGATCCGCGCGTACTCGGCGGTGGGCGCATGAGCTGTATTGAATGCGCGCCTCCGGCGCGCGGGTCATGGGGCTGTGACTCCCGGTCTTCCCTCGTCGCTCTGGTCGCTTCGCTCCCGCCGCTCCTCAGTCCAGACCGGGAGGCCCCATGAGCCAGCTCGATCGGACCTGGTGGCACAAGCAGTGGCGGCATGCGCGGTTGTGGCGCCGGTTCTTCGCGCAGGCGGTCGTTCGGGAAACTCATTTCCGTGCGCATTTCCTGACCACACTGCTCGTCGGGCTGGTGCAGCTCGGGCTGGGGATCGTGCCGACGTTGCTGCTGTTCGGGTTCACGGCCGAGCTGCACGGGTGGTCGCGGGCCGAGGTGATCGCGCTGGTCGGCGTGTTCCAGATCGTCACCGGGCTGATGGCGACGTTCGTCGCGCCGAACCTGAACCGGATGACGACGTACCTGACCGAGGGTGAGCTGGACGGCGTCCTGCTGCGGCCGGTGTCGAGCCAGTTCTACCTGACGCTGCGGTGGATCAACGTCGCGGAGCTCACCAACGTCGCGAGCGGTATCGCGGTCCTGGTGATCGGGCTGGTGCAGGCCGATCTCAGCCCCGGAGCGGGACAGATCGTGCAGGCCGTCGTACTCGTCGGCACCGGGCTGGTGCTGCTCACCGCGGTGTGGTCGGCGATGTCGTTCCTGGCGTTCTGGCTGCAGTCGGTCAACCCGATCGGGTTCGTGTTCTTGAACCTGATGGAGGCCGGGCGGTACCCGCTGGTGTTCTTCCCGGTCGCGGTGCGGACGTTCCTGACGTTCGCGTTCCCGGTGGCGTTCGCGACGACGTTCCCGGTGCGGGCGCTGTCGGGCGATCTCGGCTGGGGAACGGTGGCGCTCGGGGTCGGGCTCGCCGTGATCGCGATGCTGCTGGTACGGCTGCTGTGGCGGCGCGGGCTGCTGACGTACTCCAGCGCGTCGAGCTGATGTGGTTACCTGTCAGCTATGAGCTGGTGGCTCCTGCACGTGGACATGGATCAGTTCATCGCGGCCGTCGAGATCCGGCGGCGGCCTGAGCTCCGTGGGCTGCCTGTCGTGGTGGGCGGGTCCGGCGACCCGACCCAACCACGGCAGGTGGTCGCTACCGCGTCGTACGAGGCACGGTCGTTCGGCGTGCATTCCGGGATGCCGGTGCGGGCGGCGTACAAGAAATGCCCGGACGCCGTTTTCCTTCCGTCCGACCCGGCGGCGTACGAAGCGGCGTCGACCGAGGTGATGGACACCCTGCGGTCCTTCCCGGTCGTCGTCGAGGTCTGGGGCTGGGACGAGTGCTTCGTCGGCGCCGAGACCGACGACCCGGAATCGCTGGCTCTCGAGCTGCGGACCGCCGTCGCCGATCGGACCGGGTTGACCTGCGCGGTCGGCATCGGCGACAACAAGACCCGCGCCAAACTCGCGACCGGGTTCGCCAAGGAGAAACGCTCGCACGCCGAACCGTTCGAGGGCGCCGGCCCCGCCACCGGGATTTACCGCCTCACCGCGGCCAACTGGCGCGAGGTGATGGACCACCGCCCCGTCCGGGACCTCTGGGGCATCGGCCCCCGGATGGAACGCAACCTCAGCGAGCTAGGCGTGCAGACGGTCGCCGAGCTCGCCGCCGCCGACCTGGACGTACTCAAGAAACGCTTCGGCCCCAAGATGGGCACCTGGTACGCCGCCCTGGGCCGCGGCCTCGGCGACACCGAGGTCACCGACGTACCCCGCGAACCGGTCTCCCGCAGCCACGAGGAAACCTTCGCCGAAGACCTCGCCGACCGCGCGAGCGTAGAACGCGAACTCCGCCGCATCGCCCTCACCGTCACCCGCGAGGTCGTCGCCGAAGGCCGCACCATCCAACGCGTCTCGGTCAAGGTCCGCTTCATCAACTTCTACACCCCCATCAAGAGCCGCAAACTCAAATCCCCCACCCAAGACCCCGATGTCATAGCCACCACAGCCCTCACCATCCTCGAAAAGTTCGACCTCAACCGCCCCATCCGCCTCCTCGGCGTCCGCCTCGAATTCCTCCCAAGCGACGACTAACCCCGCCGCTGGGCTGATCCGGCGCGCCCCCTTCGACCGAGGTACCGCGGTCACCCACGTTTCCTCGAGTCGTGGATTTCGGCAGCCAAATGCAGCCGCGATCCACGACTCGCCGTTCCAGCGGCCAACCAAACGCCACGACTCGAAGCGATCCCCCGGCAAGGCAGGCGTGCCGCGACAGCCGGGGTGACGGGGGGAGTTGGTGGGGTGTGGGGACAGGCGGTGGTGACTGGGGACAGGAAATGCCAGGTGCCGACCCACCATTGCCTGTTGCACGACCCCGGATCTGGCTGGTCACCACCCACACATCGGACAGGAGAGCCTTATGTAACTGCCGGTGTGAACCAACCGCCTGCGATCTCGGGACTGGAATTCGACATCCCGTCGCCTCCTGCCACACCTGCTCAGCCGAGCTGGGCAAGAACCTTCGCCAGGGCGTCGTAGCTTTCGTGGAGGGCTTTGGGGTTGTTCAGGCGGTGGCGTTCGAGGCGGATTGCGGCTAGGTGGCGGGCCTCGTAGATGTGGGCTCGGTGGGCTGCGGCGGGCGTGAGGTCGAGGGCGCCGTACGACTGCCAGAAGGCTTCGCGTTCGTCGTTCTTGGCCTGCGCCATGCGGATGGTCCAGTCGGCGGCGGGGTCGCCGAACTCGGTTCGGTCGAAGTCGAGCACGCCGGAGATCAACGGCTCGGGGGCGTCGGCGTCGAGGAGGCAGTTGACCGTCCAGAGGTCACCCGTCAGCAGCCGCGGTTCGCGTACTTCGTCGAGTGTCGAGCGTTCCGCTGCAGCCAGCTCGGCGGCTTTCCGTACGTCGGCGCCGTCGAGACCGGCTTGCTCCAGGTCGTCGGCGATCTGCGTGAACGATGCGATCACGGCCTCGCTCCAGGACGCGTACGACGGTCCGCCCGGGCGGCCGAAGTGCGGTCCGCGTACGTCGTGCACGGTCCGGGTGATCGCGCCGAGTTGGCGGAAGAACGTCGTACGGCCGGATCGTGGATAGTGGCCCAGGTGCTCCGGCGCAGGGATGCCGGAGAGGCAGGTCTGGATCATCCAGTCCCGGTCGACGATGTCGTGCGACCAGTCCACGGCCAGTACCTGCGGTATCAAAGGCGCAATCGCCGCCAGCCACGGCTGGCTCGCATACTCGTTCCGCATCAGGTGCAGTTCGGACCCGAACTGCACCTCCTCCCGCGGCGCCGCCCGCAGGATCACCGCGTCGTTCCTCCCGGCCAGCTCCACCCGGTACACGCTGTTGTACCCGCCGAGCCCCAGCTCAACGGCCCTCACCGCCACCACGCCAGAACCGAACGCCCGCCGGCAGATCGCCTCGATCTGCGCGGCGGTCAGGCCCCGCTGAAACGCGTCCGGCTCGCGCTCGATCGCCCGAAGCTCCACCTACCCGCCGATCGCCGACTGCACCGCTGCCAGCAAGCCGGCAAGTGCGGGGGCCTTTGCCCACTCGTCGGCAGTGAAGGTCGAGGTGTACTGCACTCCTACGGCGTCGATCACCATGGTGCGTCTGCCCTTGCGGTCCGGATCGCTGACGGTCAGCTGCATGTGCCGGACGTGGAAGCGCTTGGGATAGTTGCCGAAGATTTCCAGGATCCGGCCGTCGAAGGAATACAGCTGATGGCCCACAACAGCCGTGATCTCGTCGTTCATGAGCAGGACCCTAGGCGCTCCGCCGTGTCAGGTGAGGTTGTAGGTGCGGGTGGCTGTGGTGTTGAAGACGGACTGTTGGTCGGATGTGGAAAGTGTGGAGGTGAGGGTTTCCGCGGTGGTGACGACGTCGGCGTAGGACGCGGCGAGGAGGCAGACCGGCCAGTCCGAGCCGAACATCACCCGGTTCGGGCCGAAGGCTTCCAGGACGGTGTCGGCGTACGGCTGGAGGTCTTTGGGGGTCCAGGTGGTCCAGTCGGCCTCGGTGACCATGCCGGAGAGTTTGCAGGTCACGTTGGCGAGGGCGGCCAGCTCGCGGAGGTGGGTGGCCCACGGGTCCAGCGGCTCGCCGATGACGGGTTTGGAGATGTGGTCGACGACGAACGTGAGCTGCGGGAGCTTGCGGACAGTCTCGATCGCGGCCGGGAGGTGCGGCGTTTTCGTGAGGAGGTCGTACGCGAGGCCGGCGTCCGCGACAGCGGCCAGACCACGTTGCACGTCGGGACGGAGCAGCCAGTCCACATCAGGCTCATCGTGGACCTGGTGGCGGATCGCCTTCAGGTACGCGCCGTCCGGACGGGCTTGGAGCGAGGCCAGCGTGTCAGCGACGTCGGGAGCGGTCAGGTCGACCCAGCCGACCACGCCCGCCACGAGACCGTTGCCAGCGGCAAACTCCAGGAATTCGACGGTTTCCGCAACCAGGCCGACGGTTTGCACGAGCACGGTCGCACTCACGTCGGCGGCCGCGGCGAGCGGCGCGAGGTCGGCGAGCGAGAAGTTACGCCGGATCGGATCGAGCTCCGGTCCGACCATCCACGACTGCTCGCGGACGGTCAGATCCCAGACGTGGTGGTGGGCGTCGACTCTGCTCATGCTGGTGTGGTCCCTTCGCTCAGGCAACGCGCCGGTCGTCGATGGCATCAGCATTCCAGTCGATCCCCAGACCGGGTACGTCGGGCGCGACCGCGTGCCCGTCAACGACGGTCATCTCGGACCGGGTGATCGCCCGCAGCTGTGGGATGTGCTCGACGTACCGCCCATTGGGTACGGCGGCCGTGAGGCTGACATGCAGCTCCATCAGGAAATGCGGGCACACCTCGAGGTTGAACGTCTCGGCCAGATGCGCCACCTTCAGCCACGGCGTGATCCCGCCGACGCGCGCCACGTCCACCTGGACGATCCCGGCCCCGCCTGCAGCGACGTACTCCCGGAACTGCGAGACGGAGTACAGCGACTCCCCCACGGCGATCGGGATCGACGTGGACGCCGCCAGGTGCACGTGCCCCGTCAGATCGTCGGCCGGCAACGGCTCCTCGAACCAGGACAGGTCCACCGCCTCGAACGCGGCCGCACGCCGGCGGGCCTCGGGGTACGTCATCGACTGGTTGGCGTCGACCATGATGTCCAGCCCGGGCCCGACCGCGTCGCGAACGGCCCGCAGCCGCTCCACGTCCTCGTGCACCCGCGGCTTCCCGACCTTGAGCTTCACACCGGGCCAGCCGGCCTTCTGTGACGCCAGTGCGCCGGAGACCAGCTCATCCGTTGACAAGTGCAACCAGCCGCCCTCGGTGTCGTACAACGGCACCCGCTGCCGGTAGCCACCGGCCAGCCGCCACAGCGGCTCACCGGCCCGCAGACACCGCAGATCCCACAGAGCGGTGTCAACGGACGCGAGAGCGAGTGAAGTGATCGCACCAACAGTCGTGGCATGCGTGGACCAGAACAGGTCGGACCAGATCGCCTCCACGTTGCGGGCGTCCGCACCGACGAGTCGCGGCAGCAGGTGGTCCCGCAGCAATGCGAGCACGGCTGTGCCACCGGTGCCGATCGTGTACGAGTACCCGAGCCCGGTCAGCCCGTCGGATGTCGACAAGGAGACGAAGATCGTCTCCTGCTTCAGGAAGGCCTGGACGGCGTCGGTGCGGACCGTCTCGACCTCCAGGTCGACCAGGTACGCCTCGGCCCGGACGATCACAGAGCTCACCGATTTCCTCCAAGATCCTATAGGATATTGCGTACCTGATGCTCCCGCTTCACACTGGACCCGTCAAGACGGACTGCGAGTCGGGCAGAATGAGGCCCGGCATCGGAGTAACACAGCGTGGCGGGGCACAGTGCGGGAGGAGCGGACGACAGTGACGGATGCGCACGTGGGCCTGGCGGGGCAGCTCGCCCGCCTGCCGCAGCGACAGGTGCTGAGTGACGACGTCTACGAGACGGTCAAGGGCCTGATCATGGACAGCGTGGTGGAACCGGGCACCCGGTTGAACATCGATGCGTTGACCCGTGAGCTGGGCATTTCACAGACCCCGATCCGGGAGTCCCTGGCCCGGCTGGAGTCCGACGGCCTGGTGATCAAGGAGCCGCTGCGGGGGTACCGGGTGTCCTCCCGGCTGACCCGCGACGAGTTCGAGGACCTGTTCGAGTACCGCCTGCACATCGAGCCGTGGGCGGCCGGGCGTGCCGCCGAGCGGTCGGGCGCCGACGACCTGGCCCGGCTCAAGGCGGAGATGCTCAGCTACACCGACGTACCGGATCGTCCGTCGTACGAGAGCTATCGGGCGATGGCCGCGCACGACCAGCGGTTCCACGACCTGGTTCTGGAGCTGTCCGGCAACGAGACCGCGCGGCTGTCCTTCCAGCGGACACACTGCCACCTGCACCTGTTCCGGCTGTACTACGGTGGCGGCATCGCGACGAAGGCGTTGCGAGAGCACAAGTCAGTGGTGACCGCCGTCCGTAAGGGCGACCCGGAGGAAGCGGCCGCGGCGATGCGGTCGCACATCGAGGCCTCGCGCGCCCGGCTGCGGCCCATCTTCGACCAGAGCGATCCGTCCTGAGGAGATATCTGTGGAACTGCTGCGCCTCGGCGCGGTCGGCGAGGAGCGCCCCTACGTGCGCGCCGCCGACGGCACCGTTCACGACCTGAGCCCGCTCACTCGAGACACCGGAGGCGACATCGACGGGGCGTTCCTCGCCGCCGACGGCATCGCCCGGACCCGCGCCGCGCTCGAGGCCGGCGAGCTTCCGGTCGCGGACACCGGAGGGCTGCGGGTCGGTGCGCCGATCGCACGGCCGGGCGCCGTGGTCTGCATCGGCCAGAACTACGCGGCCCACGCCGCCGAGTCGGGCGCCGAGCCGCCGAAGCAGCCGATCGTCTTCTTCAAGCACCCGAACACGGTCGTCGGCGCGTACGACGAGGTACTGGTGCCGCGCGGCTCAGCGAAGACCGACTGGGAGGTCGAGCTCGCGGTCGTCATCGGCAAGGAGGCCCGGTACGTCGAGACCGACGAGGACGCGCTCGCGTGCATCGCCGGGTACACCGTCTCGAACGACGTGTCGGAACGCGCGTTCCAGATCGAGGTCTCCGGCGGCCAGTGGTCGAAGGGGAAGTGCTGCGAGACGTTCAACCCGCTCGGGCCTTCCTTGGTTCCGGCCGACGAGGTCGACCCGACCAACCTGAACCTGCGCTCGTGGGTGAACGGCGAGCCGCGGCAGGACTCCAACACGCAGGACATGATCTTCTCGGTGGCGGCACTCATCCGCGACCTCTCGCAGTACATGGTGCTCAGCCCCGGCGACATCGTGAACACCGGTACGCCGGAGGGTGTCGCGCTGTCCGGCCGGTTCCCGTACCTGTCGCCGGGCGACACGATGGAGCTCGAGATCGAAGGCCTCGGCCGCCAGAAGCAGTCCCTCGGCAAAGGCTGAAACTGTCCCCGGCCGGCTCTAGGGTCGGCCGGGTGACCGATTTCCTCGCCGACATCAGCAGCTCGTACGACACCGTCGCGCCGTCGTACGCCGAACTCGTCGTGACCGGCGCCGACTGGGAAGACGCCGCCTTCGACCTCCTCGCCGAGCTCCTGCCCGAAGGCTCCAGAGCCGTGCTGGACGTCGGTTGCGGGCCGGGGCGTACGACGGGACTGCTGGCCGAACGTGAGCTGCAGGTCGTCGGGATCGACCTCTCGCCCGGGATGATCGAGATCGCCCGTCGCGATCACCCGGAGCTCAACTTCCGCGTCGGCTCCATGACCGCGCTCGACGTACCGGACGACTCGGTCGCCGGCGTCGTGTCGTGGTGGTCGATCATCCACCTCCCTCGCGACGTCGTCCCGCAGGCGTTCGCCGAGTTCTACCGCGTGCTCGCCCCCGGCGGTGTCCTGCTGATGGGTTTCCATGTCGGCGAGGAATCGACCCACAAGACGTCCGGGTACGGCGGCCATCCGATGAACATCTACGTCCACCGCTGGACCGGGTCCGCCCTTACCGAGATCGCGGTCGCCGCGGGCTTCACGCCGTACCTGGACCCTCAAATTCCCGAGGACCGACTGTTCTTCCGGAAGTAGCCTCTGCGCATGACTTCTCGCGTGCGTACGGTGACGTTCGATGCCCACGACCCCTACGAGATCGCCGGCTTCTGGCTGCAGGTCCTGAAGGCGGAGCGCCCCGACGACGACCAGCCCGGCGACCCGTACGCATCGGTCCCGACCGACGGTCTCACCGTGCTCTTCGAACAGAACAACGACGAGAAGGTCGTCAAGAACCGCGGCCACCTGGACCTCGAGCCCGACGGCCCCCGCGACGAGGAAGTCGCCTGGCTCCTCACCCTCGGCGCCACCATCGCCCACGACCACCGCAACCCCGACGGCACCGGCTGGGTCGTCATGCACGACCCCGAAGGCAACGAGTTCTGCGTCCTCCGCAGCGCAGCCGAACGCGCCGCCACCAGCTGAGGTTGACCCCGGCTGGTGTCAGGATCTGGCGGATGTATCCCGAATGGTTGATGGCAGGGCTCGAGTTTCCTTCGGCCGATCTCCGTGGGCACCTGACCCGGGCCGGCGAGTTGGTGCCGGCAGAGGTGCTGGCGGGCAGTGGTCAGGCCGAGGAGCTGGCGGAGGTCGTCGAGGACGGCGCGAATCACTTCTGGATGGACACGCTGCACTACGTGGGTGTGTGGGCAGAGGCGAACGGGCTGGACGAGCAGCTGCCGGTGGAGTTCTGGCTGCACGTCGCGAGTGCGGCGGATGGGATGGAGTTCCCGGAGTTCGTCCCGTACTGCCTGGGAAAGGCGCACCGCCTGCCCAGCCAGGACCCGGGCGACCTCGTAGCTGCCGTCAGCACGTTGCCCGCCGTTGTCGAGGTGGACGGCGCGGTGCGGTCGAGTTGCTCCGCAGTGGCTGACCTGCTCCGCAACCACGACCCGGCGACGGCCGCGATGATCGAGGCGGTCGACCTCGACGCGATTGCCACCCATCTCCGTGGCGGCGCGTACGACGCGATCGGGCCGGACGTCAGCCCGATCCTGTCCGACAGCTTCGACGACCTGTTCGGCGTCGCGGCTCGCAAGGACTTCCCCGCCGAGCACAGCCGGCACGCCTGGGCGATCATCGGCCCGAACCCGTTCAAGGTCGCTGTGGGCGCGGGCCTCTACCCCAGCACGCACGCCGAGGTCTGGTGGCGGGCCTGAGCTCTACAGATCGTCGACGTACGGTGTTTGGCCGGTGAGGGTCAGGCGCCAGTCGGTGGTCTGGGCGGTGACGGTGAGGTCGTAGCCCTGGCGGCGGGCGGTCAGTTCGTGGCGGCCTTCGGCGGGCTCGGAGATGGTCACCTTCCAGCCACGGGACTCGAGGGTTTCGGCGGCGAAGCCGATCTGCGCCTCGGGGTCGGGCGTGATGGTGGGGTCACCGGTCTCGACGGTGATCGTGCAGACCGACTCGGGGCCGCTCTCGTCGGACAGCGCGCCCTGGCCGACCGGGCCGACATCCTGGGTCACCGTCGGTGTCTGGTCGGGTACGACAATCGCCGCCACCGCGAGGAGTTCCGAGCGGAGGTAATTGCGGGCTTCGGTCAAGGTCACGCTTCCGTGATACACCGTGCAGCCAAGCCTCGCGAGGACACGCCGCGTTTCGGTATCAAGAAACGACCGGAGTCTCCCCGGTGAACGTTATCCGCCAGTCCGCCGACCACGCGTGAACGGCGACGTCGAAGCCGTCGCGGGCGGCGGCGACCCGATAATGACCGTTCTCCGGAGGTTGGACGTCCGCGGTCCAGCCCCGGGCGCGCAACGCGGCCGCCGCGGCGTCGACGGCGGCCGCCGGGTCCGGGGACCGCGGGTTGCCGGTCTCGACGGTGACCCTGGAGACGGTGGCCGTCCCGCGCCCGTCGAACAGTACGCCGGGATTCACCGGCCCCGGGTCGTGCGTCACGACCGGCCGCTGATCAGGTACGACGGCCTCCGCGACCGCCAGCAACTCGCCCCGCAGGAACTCCCGCTCGCCCGTCATCGCTGCCGCCCTTCCGAGCCTCGTCCTGCCCCGTTCGCCCGCCCTGCAGCAGTCTGTCCGGCGGCTGCTCCGGCCGACTCCTTCGACGGTTTGGTGAGGGCCACAACACCGTCGTACACCTTGGACGCCGCTCCGGCGACCGCGTTCAGCGGGCCGCCCCACGACGTACCGAGGAAGAGCTTGGTCTCGGCGGATCTGCTCGTGTCCGTGGTCGTGATGGACGTCAGGTCGCCCCGGACCACCCGCCCGATGTTGCGCAGCGACTCGCTGTTCGGCCGGTAGTACTCGTTGTGCCAGTGCACCGACACCGGGTCGTCGTCGACCCGCGGATCGCTGGTCGCCATCCGGATCGCGTCCGAGAAGTTCGCCGGATCCGGCCCGTGCCACTCGGAGTACGAGACGTAGTCCCCCGGGGCACGCTCGGTGTACAGCCGGGTCGGCGGCTGCACGAAGTCGGAGGCCTCGTCGACGTACTTCGCGATGCCGGGCGAGCCCGTCATCACCAGCCGCGTCGGCCGGGCGCCCGCCATGATCGACTGAGCGGCCACGTCGGTGCCGTACGAATGCGCGACCAGCGAGACCTCCGCGTCGTCGGCCTTCAGTTCGTCGACCTCGTCCAGGAATGCCGCGAGCCGCGGCCCGGCCTCGATCGCCGCGTCCTTGCTCGCGGCCTCCACCAGGCCCTGCGGCGAGTCGTAGTCGAGCCACACGACAACCGCCGTACCCGGGCCGGCTTCCTGCTTGATCAGGTCACCGCGGTCTGACTGCCCGCGGAACGTGTCCAGGCTGTTCCCCATCCCGGGAACCAGCACGGCGATGTTCTTCGCCGTCTGGAGATCACCGAGGACCTCGACCGCGCGGCCCTGTCCCTCGGGATCGACCATGTAGAACTGCCGGGGCCGCTCGACCTCGACGACGTTGCCTTCGGCATCCACCGACGTCGTCTTGACGGGCGTCAGCAGATCCTTGACCGTGTCCAGCCGCTTCAGCTGGTCGTCACTCGCCGTACCGGCGTCGGCGGCGGCCTGCAGCCGGTCGCGCGCCGCGACGAGCACGGCGTGGCTAGCACGGAACCGTTCGGCAAGCTGGTCGGACTCAGTCATCGTGACTCCCCGTGACAGCCGGTCACCTGGGCGTGCAACCGGGCCAGTCGCAGTTTGTCAGGCCTAAGGCGTCAAGGCCAAGGACCAGTTGCCTGAGTGGTACGAGAGGTTGACCCTGGCCAGGGGGCGTACGTCGACGTGACGGAGCGACTCCGCCGGCGCGTCGACGACGTACAGCACGATCGCGCGGACGACCGCCGGATGGACGACCGCGAGCGCGGAGGCGTGCTCCCGTGCCGCCAGATCGCCCAGCCAGTCAGCGACCCGGGCCAGTACGTCGTTCTCGGTCTCGCCGCCGCCGGGCGTGGCGGTGTGCGGCCGCTCGAGCCACGCCGCCACCCGCGACGGCTCGGACGCGAGCAGGTCCTCCAGCCCGCGTCCGGTCCACTCGCCGTACTCACGGTCCCGCAGCGCCGGCTCCACCACTGGGTCGAGCCCGAGTACGGCGGCGGTGCGTACGGCGGCCTGCTCCGGCCCGGCGTACACGGCATCCGCCGACAGCTTCAGCTCGCGCGCCGCCTCGACACTCGCCGGATCCGGCTCGGCGTCACCACCGAGTACGAGTCCGCGCAACGCGGGCGTCAGAGCGTGCGCGACCACTGTGAGAGCCGTCAAGCGGCAGCCACCTTCGATCGGATCGGCCGGCGGTCCACCGCGACCGCATACCCGAATCCGAGCAGGAGCCACAGCGTCGCCTGCGTACCGAGCGAGGCGAACCGGAACTGCCACAGCAGCGTAGCGGGGAACGTCTCCGGAACCTCGTTGATCCGCGGCAGAATCAGGTACGCCGCCACAACGGTGACGACCAGCCCGACGACACCGCCTGCGAGCCGGGCAACCTCGCCGTACCGCGCCGCCCACCGGGACAACGCGACGCCGGCCCAGACCGCGAGCAGACCGATCACCAGGGTCAGGAGATAGGTGACCGTACGGCGCGTGATCGTGTCCGGATCACCGACCGCGGGCGGGTTCGGCGGGTACTTGAGGAACGGGACCAGCACGATGCCGACGAAGCCCGCCGCGGCGAGTCCGAGCGCGGCGTACGCGTCGTTCCCGGTCCGGAGCTTGCGGCGGAGCAGCGTGAACGCGACGGCGAACAGTCCGCCGAGCGCGACGCCGTACAGGCTGGTGGCGAGGAACAGGCCGGCCCGCTGACCGTCACGGCTGACGAGCGGCTCTTCCTCTTCGGCGGCAGGCTCAGTGCTGTCGCCATGGTCATGGGTGTGCGCGTGACTGCCGGCCTCTTCGATCGCGATCGCCGCGTCGACACGCGGCTCGCCCAGCACGTAGGCGAACGTTCCGGCCAACAGGCCGGCGAAGAGTCCGACGATCAATCCGCGCACCAGGAGCGATCCGAAGGTGCGCATGTCGTCTAGTGGCAGGGCACGCCGAGAAGGTGGCGACCGTCGTGCATCAGCTCGTGCAGGTACATCCCGGACCGGGACACCGCACCCTGGTCGAACCCGACCAGATACGCGAGCAGCAGCATCAGGCCGACGCTGAGCAGCGCGGCAGCAAGAAGCTTGGGCGAGAGAGCCGGTACGGCGACCGACTGGGCAGGAGCTGCCATCTGAACTGACCTCCTGGGGAAGTGCGCGTCCCCTTTAGAAAGGCTGCGAGTGCCCGAGCGTCCTGACTTACGAGCCGAAACTCGATCACAGTGGCGCGGCCGCGCCGGCTTCTCACCGGCTTCCCTCATGGCACCGCAGGTTGACCCTCGAACCGTAGGGTCCCGCCCACCCCCCGGTCAACGCACCACCCCACCCCGGTGACCTATCCCACCCGAAACCCACGAGAGGAGAGGTGGATGTGATCGGCCCACGCGTGCTCCGCAGGCGCTTGCCTCGTCGCTCCGCTCCTCACCACGCCCGCTCCGCGCGCTCCCACCCGCCCCCCGCTGAGCGCGGACATCCAGCGTGAAGGAGCTGAGGCGACTACCGCGTAGCCCGACGACGTCGCCGATTCGGTGCTCGGATCTACTGCCAAGAGCGTTCGTCTGGATTCCACGTGCCATTGCTCCGCTGACCGTTCAGGATCTCGCCCAGGCAGGTGTCGCAGCACGCCAAGGCTGAGTTCAGGTCCCAATACTCTCGTGGGTACTGCGCGAACCCTGCAGCAGACCGGGGAAAGCCGGTGACCCAAGCTGCGCTCGGAGCTTGGACGTTGTCCGGCAGTTCCATCTGCCGGCGCCCGGCTTCCCGTTGAAGAACCGTCGACAGCCGGCCGGCATCGAACGGGATAGCCGCAACGATCCGCACGATGTCCGCCAGGTCGCGGTAGCGGGTCGATGCCTCGTCGCCGTCGTCGCCATGCAGTTCGTAGAGGGCGCAGATCTTGTCGGCCAGGTGATGTTCGATCGGGGTGGTGGGGACCGAAGGGAGATCACGCAGAGTCTCGTGATCGATGATCGGCTTCAGCGGCACCTGGTCAACCGGTGCGTCGAGGTGTCGCCGCGTACTCAGGTCGATGCTGAAACTCTCGAACTCTTGACCACCCAGCCGGGCCCGAGCCTTTACCTTGGCCGTTTCGATGCCGTAGCCGTAGGGGTCGGCTTCCCGCTGAGTGGTGACTGCGTACAGCTCGAACTCGAACGGATCGCCGTGGTGCGGTCGGCTGCAGAGCTGCCGGAGTTCGGACAGCGCGTCTTCGGGACTGGCCCACGGTTCCTCGCGGGCGAGGTCGACATCCTGGGTGAATCGGCCGCCGCCGGTTCGGATCAGCAGCGCGTTGCCACCCAGCAGCACCCAACGTGCATCGGGGTTCTGGAAGATGCGGCTGAGGAAGATCGTGAAGATGTACTGCTTGCGTACCGGATCAGCCGCGACGCCGCGGCTCCTGGCCTCGTTGGCCAGCTTGGTTCCCAGTGACTGCCTCAGGCGATTCGCTTCCAGCTGGGTCAGCGGTTGCGCCATCGTCGGCCTTCCTGTTCTGCCGAGGGGCGGCATCTGCTTGTTCGCGCCGCGCCAGTTGTCGGAATTGTTTGGCGATGGCTTGGCGGACGAGGGTGTTGAGTTCAGGCGCTACAGCTCGGAGGAACTCCTCCTGCAACTCGGGGGCCATCAGCTCCAAGATGCGGGTGTCAGGTCGGTAGCCGGTTGCTTTCAGTAGGTCGGCGAGCAGGGCGTTCCCGTCGGGGGAACCGAAACGCGCCGCTGCTGGCTCGAGCGCGTGTACGAGAGTGGCGGAAGGGATGTTGTGGGTGGTGAGACCATCTCGAACCACGTTGGCCAGGTGGTCGAAGTCGGTGCCGCCGGTGGCGAGGTCCTTGACGGTACGGGCGACGGTGGTCACCGACAGCCCGTTGACCCAGGTGATGTCTTCGACCGGCAGGTCGCGCTTGCGGTACCGGGTGTCCGGCTGCGTGGTCTGCCGACGTACCGCGGTAGCGAACTCGTACCTGGAGGGCAATAGGTCACCGAGCCCGTGGACGGCTGCCGCTGACTCACCAGACACGACAGCCAGCGGCTGGTTTCCCGCTGGCTTGCTGCCAGTGGCCAGCCAGGCTGCACGCAAGCCTTGCAATGGTCCGGCGTCGGCGGAGGGAAGCGCGTAGACGCCATGACGCACCCGTTGCACGGTGCCATGGTCAGCGAGGCGCGACAGGTGCATCTTGGACACACCCGCCTGGTGGGCCTGGGTGGTAGTCACCAGTCCCCACTGGCTGGAACCAAGTACCTCCAGCGTCTCCAACACATCGACCGCACGCACAACAATCACCTCCTGCTACTTGAATAGTAACAGCTGAACGTTACTTTCAAAGTAGCAAGCAACAACAGATGTTACTTCGCAAGCAACCCGCCATCGGGTCCTGATCTGCCAACTCGCCGGTGTTCCAGTTGGCGGATGGGGGCTGTCGGCGCGACGGGGTCGCATCTACTCTGGGGGGATGCCGTCTGCTCATCATTTGTTGGCGTTTGCTCTTACCGCGTTCATCATCATCGTTGTGCCGGGGCCTAGCGTGTTGTTCATCGTGGGGCGGGCGTTGGCGGTTGGGCGGCGGGAAGCTGTGTTGACGATGGTTGGGAACACGCTGGGTGCGGCCGTGTTGCTGGGTGGGATCTCGGTCGGGCTCGGGACGTTGATCGCTGCTAGTGCGGTCGCGCTGACCGTGGTGAAGCTCGTCGGGGCGGCGTACCTGATCTATCTCGGGGTGCAGGCGTTTCGGTCGCGGAAGTCGTTGGTTGCGGCGATGCAGGGTACGGCGAAGCCGAGCACAACCCGGCGGACCATCCGGCAGGGGTTCCTGGTCGGGGTGACGAATGCGAAGACGGCGGTGTTCTTTGCTGCGGTGCTGCCGCAGTTCGTCGACAAGGGGGCCAGTGCGCCGGCGTGGGCTCAGATCTTGGTGCTCGGGCTGATTTTCATTCTGATCGCGCTCGGTTCGGACAGCGTGTGGGCGTTCGTGGCCGGTACGGCGCGCGAGTGGTTCGCCCGTTCACCGCGCCGGCTCGAGCTGGTCGGCGGCGCCGGCGGCTTGATGATCATCGGCCTCGGCGCAAGCATCGCCGTCACAGGTTCTAAGGAGTAGCGGTACGCCGCCCAGCGGGCACGCCGAGCAGCGCGAGCAACGCCGGGAGACCGAAGGCGACGAGGTACGCCAGTACGGAGGAATGCGGTTCCATTGCCGCGAACAACGACCCGCCGATCGCGAGGATCGTTGCCGTTGACAACGAGTCGCTGAGCTGCAGCGCGGAACTGTTGGCGCCCTGCTCGTCGCGTTCGGAGTACTCCAGGACCAGCACCGACAGCGTCGGGAACACGGTTCCCATGCCCAGACCGGTCAGGCTCCAGCCGAGGATGCCGACCAGCACCGGGACGTCCGGGTTGAGCGTCAGTGCCGCCGTGACGATGCCGACGAGGATCGCGAGCATGCCGGCCTGCAGGAAAACCGCGTGGGAGAACGGCTGGTTCGGCCGGCCGCGGTACCACGATGCGGCGGTCCAGCTCAGCGCGCTGACCGTCAGCACGAGACCGGCGAACGACGGCGACAGACCGCGTTCCCGGGTGAGCATCAACGGCAGGAACACCTCGGCACCGAACCCTGAGGCCGCCACCAACCCGCGCAGCGCGACCACCGACGGCAGCCCGCGCCCGAACGCGAACGTCCCGGACGGCAACAGCCGCGGCGCGAACACGATTACCCCGGCCAGACCGACCACGAGCAGCACGATCTGTACGACGCCACGCTGCTGCCCGCCGTAGTGCAACAGCCCGACACCGACCGCGGCCGCGACTGCCCACAGCGCCCTCTTGTCCCACAGCTTCCCCGGACGTACGTCGTACGAGCGCCCGCGGGCCAGACCGGGACGCATCACCAGCGCGGCCGGGATCGCGATCGCCGGTACGGCGAGGAACACGATCCGCCAGTTGGTGTGCTCGACGATCAGGCCGGCGATCGCGGGACCGACGAGGGACGGTACGACCCAGCCGGTCGCGAACGCGGCGAAGATCCGCGGGCGGAGGCGGGCCGGGTACAGCTGACCCACGACGACGTACAGCGCGACCGTGAGCAGACCGGAGCCGAAGCCTTGGATGATGCGGCCCGCGACGAGGATCTCCATCGACGGCGCCAGGCCCGCGATCAAGAGGCCGGCCAGAAACCACGCCGTACCGTGCCAGAGCGGGCGGGTCGGGCCCTTGAGGTCGCTCCAGGTGCCGGAGACAACCATCGCGACCACGCCGGAGGCGAGCGGGCCGCCGAACGCGAGCGCGTACAGCGGAAGGCCGTCGAGCGCCTGCGCGACGGTCGGCATCGCGGTCGCGACCGCCAGGGACTCGAACGCGACCAGCGTGATCAGCGCGACCATCCCGACGGTCAGCGCGCGGTACTGCGGTGAGAGGACGCCGCCTGTCTCAACAGTCGGCTCGGCAACAGTGGTCATGCCGACGACCATCGCCGCTCAAGTGCACTTTAAGTCAACTAGAGAACCGCAGCGAGAACCAGGGCGAGGATCGGCGGCACTGCCTGGGTGGCGGCGGCGCGGAGCATGCGGCGGTCGGAGGCGATGAGCACGATGCCCGCGCCGGCCATGCACGCGCAGGCGAACAGGGCGATGGCGTGGCCCTTGTCGCCACCCCAGACCAGCCCGCCGAGCGCACCGACCGCCAGGAACAAGTTGTAGAAGCCCTGGTTGAACGCCCACGGCCGAGCAGTCTCGACCTCGGTGTCCTTCACCAGGAACCGCCGATAGGTACTCGGCTTCCGGAACAACAGGCTTTCCATGGCGAACACGACCACATGGAACACACCCGCGACGACAACGAAGATCTGCGCGATCACGCTCATGCGGGGAACGTACCGCTACGCCCGCCAATCCGTCGCGAAGGCGCGCGCTGGGTTGGTCCGGAACACCGCGTCGGCGATGTCCGCACCGAAGTACCGCGTGATCCTCGGCCTGAGGTGCGTCAGCAGGTACGGCATCCCCGGACCCTCGCCGGTCGCGGCCCGGGCGCGCGCCGTCGTGGTGTCGCCGCCGAGCAACAGGCGGTCCGCGTACCCGGCGTCGATCAGCGCCGCGAGGCAATCGGTCAGCCGTGGATCGGTCGCGTTGTTGGCCCGCGACGGCCCGTCGAACGCCAGCCACGCACCTCGCTGCGCCAGCTCGAGATGCACACGGTGATCGGGAAACCGGTTGAGATGCCCCAGGATCACCGCGGCCGGGTGTACGTCGAGCTCGTCGACGAGCAGATCGAGTACGGCGTCCGCGGCGGAACCGAGCTCGTGATGGATGGCGATCGGCGCGTTGGTCGCGTGATGCGCCTCGGCCGCTGCCCGCATCACGAGCTCGGCATGTCCGTCGAGGACGTGGAACCCGCCGGCCACCTTGATCAACCCGGCGCGGACCGGGGTGTCTCCGATACCGGTCGTCAGTTCACGGACGAAGATCTCGGCGAGCTGGTCCTGCACCTTGTCGACGTACCCGTCCGGGTAGTGCTCGCGGCGGTGCAGGCCAGTCGCGGTGACGATCGAAACGCCTGTGCTGGTTGAGATTCCGGGCAGGAGACCGGCTTGCCGATTCAGCCCGTGCGGGGTCCATTGCACGATCGCCTGGCCGCCCGCGTCCGCGAACGCCCGTACCTCCGCAACCGCTGCCGCCTCGTCGTCCAGCTCCTGCCCCGGAAGGACTGCCGAGCGGAAGAACAGGTGGTCGTGCGAGTCGGTCACGCCGAGCGCTTCCGGCACGAGGTCGTTCAGGACCGTACGGATCCGCATTCGTGGATCAGCGACCTCGGCGGGAGCTGCCGGCGCGCGAGCCTGCGGAGAACGCAGCGGCCCCAGCGGGGCGAGCCGTCGATCCCGGAGTGCTCGTGCTGTAGCTCTTCGGGCTGCCCGAGCCGGCGCGCGACTTGGAGCGACCGGAGCCCCGCGAGCCACCAGCCGCACGCGGCGCCTGGCCAGAACCCGTTTGGCCCGACCGCTTGCCCGTCGCCTGCTGAGCGGGGCCCGAAGCGCGCCGGCGGCGATTGCCGCGGCCCGATCCGCTACCGCCCGAGCCCGCGACGCGTTCCTGCTGGACCGGCCTGGACGTCGGCTCGACGAAGGTTCGTTCGCCTGGAGCCAGTTCGCCGAGCAGCGGGTGGTCGGCGCCGAGCTTGGTGACCGTCGGAGCGATGCCGGCCTTGCGGGTCAGGTCGCGGACGTCGCGAACCTGGTCGTCGGTCATGAGCGTGACGACGGTCCCCTCGGCGCCGGCGCGCGCCGTGCGGCCGGAGCGGTGCAGGTACGCCTTGTGCTCGATCGGCGGGTCGGCGTGGATCACCAGCGTCACGTTGTCGACGTGGATGCCACGGGCCGCGATGTCGGTGGCGACCAGCGTCTTCGCCGAACCGTCGGAGAAAGCCTCGAGGTTGCGCGTACGGGCGCCCTGGGACAGGTTGCCGTGCAACTCGACAGCGGGGACGCCTTGGGCGATCAGCTTCTTCGTGAGCGACTTGGCGCCGTACTTCGTCCTGGTGAACACCAGCGAGCGACCCGGCGCGGCCGTCAGGTCGACGAGGACCGGGAGCCGGGTGTCGGGCTGGACGTGCAGGACGTGGTGCGTCATCTGGGAGACCGGCGAGCGGGCCGAGTCGACGCTGTGCGTGACCGGGTCGGTCATGAAGCGCCGTACGAGGACGTCGACGCCGGCGTCCAGCGTGGCGGAGAACAGCAGCCGCTGTGCCGTGGCCGGCGTTGCTTCGAGAATCCGGCGTACGGCGGGGAGGAACCCGAGGTCGGCCATGTGGTCGGCCTCGTCGAGCACGGTGATCTCGACCGCGCCGAGCTTCGCGTGACCGGCCTGGACGTGGTCCTCGAGCCGGCCGGGGCAGGCGACGACGATGTCGGCGCCCTTGCGCAGGCCGCTGATCTGCGGGCCGTGACCGACCCCGCCGAAGATCGTCATCGAGCGCAGGCCGAGCGCGTCGGCGAGCGGGGAGATCGAGGCCTGGATCTGGGTCGCGAGCTCGCGGGTCGGAGCGAGGATCAGCGCACGCGGGTGGTTCGGACGGCGCTTGGTGCTGCTGGCGGCGAGCCGCGCGAGGACCGGCAGGACGAACGCGTAGGTCTTGCCCGACCCGGTCCGTCCGCGGCCGAGGACATCCTTGCCGGCCAGCGAATCCGGCAACGTGGCCGCCTGGATCGGGAACGGCTTCTCTACCCCGGCCGCGGCCAGGGTCGCCACCAGCCGCTCGGGTACGCCGAGTTCGGCGAAGCTGCGGTTGTCAGGGGCAACCGTTTCGGTCACCTCGTCCTCGTTGCTGACGGCAACTTCGAAGAGCTGCTCGGTGGCAGCGGGCTGCTGGGTGCGGGCGGCGCCGGAACGGCGCCTGCGCCGCGGTCGCGACTGCCCGGCCGGCTTGTCGCCGGCGGGCTTGCGGGACTGGGAGGCGGATTGGTTGGACGTGGTTGTAGACGTGAGGCGGCGGGCCGCCATAGTGGTACTCCAAAAGTTCGGGGGTCGTCCTGCCCGGCGCGGCCCTGGGCCGCGGCGCGTGGTGGTCGACTGCTGGCGCACAGTAGTTGCGCTCACCGGCCCGAGGCAGAACTGGGCGGGCCGTCATGAGCAGTTTACGGCACAACAGGGCCGTTTCTTACGGGACGCTCGTCACACGGGTAGGTTCTGCACGTGACTGAACAGTTTCGGGTCGACCCGCCGACGGTCGCCGACGAGCGGGCATTGCTGCAAGGGCTCCTCGATTTCCACCGCGGGACGCTGCTGTGGAAGCTCTCCGGGCTCACCGATGAGCAGCTCGTCCAGCGCGCCGTGGACCCGTCCACCATGTCGCTGATCGGACTCGTCCGGCATATGAGTGAGGTCGAGAAATACTGGTTCCACCGAGCGCTGGCGGGCCACGATTCGCCGCCGAAGTACTGGAGTGCCGAGTTCCCCGACGGCGACTTCGACCACGTCGATCCGGCGATCGTCGCGGAGGACCTCGAGGACTTCCGCCAGATCGTCAAGACCTCGGACGCCCTGGCCGCGAACTACACGCTGGACGACACGTTCCTCCGCCCCGGGCAGGAGCCGCCGCACTCGCTCCGCTACCTCTACCTGCACATGGTCCAGGAGTACGCCCGCCACAACGGCCACGCCGACCTGCTCCGCCAACGCCTGGACGGCGCCACCGGCGAGTAGTACCTACGGCTTGATCGAGTTGATCAAGCCGACGATGTCCTTCGTGACGCCACGGACGCCCGGGATGCGGGTCAGGCGGAGCAGGCGGTCCACGAGCGGGACGGCGCGGTCGATCAGGGCGCGACTCCGGCGGACGTCCTCGGACTGGTCGTGCACCCAGAACAGGACCACTCCCATCTGGAGGAGCCAGAGCAGCTCGGGGAGTTCGGCCTTGAGGTCGGCGGCCAGCTTCAGGTCGGAGCCGTCGATGACCCGCCGGAAGATCTCCACACTCGCGTCCCTCGCCGGCCGGGATTCCTCGCTGAACGGCGACAACGGGCTGCGCGGATCGGCCGCCGTCTTGAAGAACGTGCCGGCGAACTCGTGGTACGGCGCGGACACGTCCAGCCACGTCCGCAGTACGCCGGCCAAGCGCGGCACGAACGCCTTCTCGGTCGCGAGAATCGGCTCGACCGCCTCGCGGTGCTGGTCCTGCAGCAGGTCGTAGTACGCCTGCATCAGGTGATCCTTGGAACCGTAGTAGTAGTACGCGTTCCCCACCGACACGCCCGCCTCGTTGGCGATCGCGCGCATCGTGGTCTTCCCGTACCCCTGCTCCCGGAACAACCGCAACGCGGTCGACAGGATCAGCTCGCGTGTCTGCTCACCCTTCGCGGTCGCACTGTCCGTCACACCCGTCAGCGTAATCACCTCCACTCAACCGCCGTAGCCCCGCCGCCGCCTGAACGATCGCCCGCGCCACCGGCCGCATCGCCGGACTGGCCAGTCGTACCGCGGTGTGCCGGTGCTCCCCCGTGGCCCACAGACACACGATCCAGGCGCGATCGCCGACGTACACGGACCCGTCGTCCGCGACCACGGTCACGTCCCGCAGCGTCGCGTCATGATCCAGCGCGGGGTAGAGCGTCCGCGCATCCGTCGACCCCGCCGCGACGAACCGCAGACGCACCACCCCGCCGTACCCGTCCGGCGCCGGATGCTGCGCCGCCAGCCAGTCCTTGAAGCGGCGGCACATTCCGCAGTGGGCGTCGTACAGAACCGTCAACTCACGCACGGCCCGGCGGCCTTCAATATCCGTACCGGGCGGCCTGCTCGGTCATCGTGATCGGCTGGATGTTGTCGTTCGGCGGCACCGGCGGGCGGGTCATGCTGTCGAGCCGGCTGCGGGTCCGGATCTTGCTGAAGATCCACACGTTCGTCAGGTGCACCACCCCGAGCACCAGCATCACGATCCCGAGCTTCACGCTGAGCTGCTCGAACACCCCGCTCGCGTCCAGCACCGGGCTCCCGCTGCGCAGGAACAGCGTCACGAACCCGAGGTTGATCAGGTAGAACCCGACCACCAGCAACCGGTTCACCGCGTCGGCGAAGTCGGCGTTCCCGTGGAACACGTCGACCAGGAAGATCCGCCCGTTCCGGCTCAGCGTCCGCGCCACCCAGATCGTCAGCGGCACGGCGACCAGCAGGTAGACCAGGTACGTCGTGACTGTCATGTCCATCATCGTCCCCACTTCTTGAACACGTTCAACTCTTCTGGTTCTGACCGTACGCCGCCCTTTTGAACATGTTCAAGTCGATCATCACGTGATCTGGATCTCGCCTGGGTCAGAATTGCTCTCATGACGACCTGGGTCTTCGAAGGAACCGTTCTTCCCTCCGGCGACACCGCCCGCCTGACGTTCGGCCAGGACGCGTCCGGTGAGCAGCTGCCCGGGCGGTACGCCGTACCGGGTCTGATCGACTCGCACTGTCACCTGACGCTGGCGCCGGGGCCCAACGGGCCGGTGCTGCGCGGCGCGGACTTCGCCGCCGAGCGGCTCGAGGAGCTCGCCGACGCCGGGGTAAGCGCGGTCCGGGACGTCGGCGGCAACCGCGAGGTGACCCTCGAGCTCGCCCGGACCGCGGACCCCGACCGCCCGCTGGTCCTCGCCGCCGGCCGGTTCCTCGCCCCGAACGGCCGGTATTTCACGGAGGCGTACGAGCCGGTCGCCCCAGAGGACCTGCTCACCGCGGTCGAGGCCGAGATCGCCGACGGCGCCACCTGGCTGAAACTGGTCGGCGACTTCCCCGAGGTCGGCCCGGACGGCCCGATCCGCGGCAGCAAGGTCAGCCCGTCGTACGACATCGAGGTCGTCGAGGCGATGGTCGAGCTTGCCCACTCGCGCAACGTCCGCGTCGCGGCGCACGTCAACACCGACCACGTCAGCGAGCTGATCCGGGTCGGTATCGACTCGGTCGAGCACGGTACGGCGCTCACCGAGCAGGACCTCCAGGCGCTCGGCGCCCGGGGCGGCGCGTGGACGCCGACGCTCTGCGCCTCCGTCAGCCCGAGCCCCGACGAGACCCCGGAGCGCAAGGCCCGGCGTGAGGAACGATCGGCGTACCTCGCGTCGGTCCTCCCGCTCGCCGAGCGGTACGGCGTCCACGTGCTGACCGGATCCGACGCGGTCGGCACCGTCGCCGCCGAGATCGACCAGCTCGTCCGGCACGGGCTGACCGTGGAGCAGGCGATCACCGCGGCCTCGACCGGCGCACAGGGCTTCCTCGGGCTGAGCGGCGCCGGCAACCTCGTCACGTACGACGTGGATCCGCGCGAGCATCCCGACGTACTCGCGACTCCGGCGGCGGTCGTCCTCAACCACCGGCGGATCTCGTGAAGGAGAAGGATCTCGACCGCTGGGTCGACAGGTACCGGAAGGCGTGGGAGAGCAACGATCCCAAGGACATCGGCACGCTCTGGACCGAGGACGCCGCCTGGTATCGACGGCCGGACGAGGCCCCGGTGACCGGACGGGACGCGATCGTCGCGGCCTGGCTCGAGATCGCCGACGCACCCGGCGAGACGACGTTCGAGTACGAGATCCTCGGGTTCGGCGACGGCGTCGCGTTCGTCCGCGGCTGGACGACGTACCTGACCAATCCCCCGGGCGAGTTCAGCAACCTCTGGGTGATCCGGCTGGACAAGGACCGAGCCTTCGAGTTCATCGAATGGTGGATGGAAAAGCCGCGCTGAGCTAGGCTCCTGAGTGGCGCTCAGGGTGCCACCGGTCCGCGGGAAGGGCATAGCCCACCTGGATGATCGCTGTGGTGTGGCACCAGTTCACCTCCTTTCTCGCCTGACGATGCGGACAGCAGGCTCGTAGAGAGGAGGTCGGCGATGCCGACCCGAAATCTTCCGGACGACCCGCACCTGGACCACCTGCGCGGTCAGGCCAAGACCCTGCTCAAAGGCGTCCGCGCCGGTGAGAGCGCCGCGGTCGCACTGGCCGCGGAGTTCCATCCCGTGCAGACGTTGGCGGACGCGCAGCTGGTGATCGCGCGCAGTTACGGATTCCCCAGCTGGCCGCGGATCGTGCGGCACCTCGAGCTCGTGGACCACTACAGCCGCTCACCCCACCGGCAATCCGTCGGCGGCCCGCTCGATACTCCCCAGCAACGTGCCGACGAGTTCCTCCGCCTCGCGACCTTGCACTACGGGCAGGACGATCCGGCCCGCCAACAGTCCGCGCGCGATCTTCTGCAGCGGTACCCGGAGATTGCCCAGAGCAACATCTACACCCAGGTCGTGGCCGGCGACCTGGACGGCGTACGTGCGAACCTCGCACAGGCGAGCACCGAAGGCGGACCGTACCGCTGGGAGCCGCTGCTCTACCTCACCTACAACCGCCTCGACGCACCGAACCAGCTCGAGATCGCCCGCCTCCTGATGGAGAACGGCGCCGACCCGAACGCCGGCTACCTGTGGCAAGGCCTGCCGTCACCCTTCACCGCGCTCACCGGCGTCTTCGGCCGCGGCGAAGGCGATCAACCCCCACACCGCGAACGCGTCGAGCTGGCACGACTCCTCCTCGACGCCGGCGCCGACCCGAACGACAGCCAGACGATGTACAACTGCGGTCCCGGCTGTCCCCCGCCGTACGACGACGTGCACCTGGAACTCCTGCTGGAGTACGGATTGGGCCGCGGCGACGGCGGCCCGTGGCACGAACGGATGACGACCGCCCACCCGACCCCGCAGCAACTGCTCGAGGACGAACTGGTCTTCGCGTCCTGGGCCGGCCTGCTGCACCGGGCCGAGCTGGTACTTGCCCAAGGCACCGATCCGGAGGGCGTCGGGACCAGGCACCCGGTGTTCGGCGCCAATCGCCCGTACGAACTGGCCGCCGTCCAAGGGCACACCGAGATCGCGGAACTGCTCCGCGCTCGGGGCGCCGCACCGCTGGACGAGATCCATGAGGTGTACGCCGCGGCGATGCGTGGTGAGACACCGGACATCGACGCCGACCTGGCCGCCCGCGCGGTCGCCCGCACCCCGCACCTTCCCGTTCGCGCTGCTGAGGTCGGGCGGGCGGTGGCGATGGAGCCGCTGCAGCGGCTCGGGTACGACCTGAGCCGGGTCTCGGGCGGTGCGGCGCCGATCCACCGCGCCGCGCTCAACGGTCACCTGGAAACGGTCAAGAAACTGATCGAGCTGGGCGCCGACCCGGGCGTACGCGACCCCAACTACAACGGGAACGCGCTGGGCTGGGCCGAGCACAATCACCAGCAAGCGGTGATCGACTACCTCAAGGGCTTACCGCAAGGAACAGGAACGCGCTGAACACCGCGAGGTGAACAGCGCCCTGCAACAGCGTCGCCCGGCCGGTCGAGAGGGTGAACATGCCGGTCACGACGGTCAGCGCGAACAGCACCAGTTCCTTGCCGCCCAGCCCGAGGATCAGCGGTCCGTCCAGCCAGATGGAGGCGACCGCGATCGCGGGGATGGTCAGGCCGATGCTGGCGAGCGCTGAGCCGAGCGCCAGGTTGAGGCTGGTCTGGAGACGGTTCCGCAGTGCCGCGCGTACTGCGGCAACCGTCTCCGGGAGCAGCACGAGCAACGCGATCACGACGCCGACGACCGCCACCGGCGCCCCAGCCGACTCCACGGCGGATTCGAGCTTCGGCGACACGGTCTTCGCGAGCCCGACCACCGAGACCAGGCAGACGAACAGCAGCCCGAGGCTCAGCAGCGCGGTCTTCCCGCTCGGCGCGGCCGCGTGGTGGTCCTCGTCCTCGTCGACCTCACCGTCCGGGGCGACCGGCAGGAAGTAGTCCCGGTGCCGGATCGTCTGGACGAACACGAACACGCCGTACATCACCAGCGACATCACGCCCGCGAACGCCAGCTGCGCCGAGCTGAACCGCGGCCCCTCCGCGCTCGTCGTGAACGTTGGCAGCACCAAGCTCAGCGTGACCAGCGCGGTCGTCACCGAAAGCGCGGAGTACGACGCCTGCACCCGGAACTCCTGCACGCGGTGCCGCAGCGAGCCGACGACGAGGGCCAGCCCGAGGATCCCGTTGCAGGTGATCATCACCGCCGCGAACACGGTGTCGCGGGCCAGCGACGCGGCCTTCTCGCCACCCGACGCCATCAGCGTGACGATCAGCGCGACCTCGATGATCGTCACCGCAAGCGCCAGGATCAGCGTGCCGAACGGTTCGCCGACGCGGTGCGCGACGACCTCCGCGTGGTGCACGGCGGCGATCACCGCGGCGCCGAGACCGAGACAGACCAGGATCAGCAGCACCGCGCCCAGGTCGCGGTGCCAGGTCCCGAGCAGGACGACGAAGGCGAGCGGCGGCACGGCCAACGTCCAGCGCGGCAGCCCTTGGATCACGGAGTTTGTCATCCTCAAACAGCCTATCGGGAATCCCCCTTGGCAACCGGCGAAACCTCGGGTGATGCTTCTCCCAATATGACTGTTGAAATCAGGAATGCGACCGCGGACGACTGGACGGCGATCTGGCCGTTCTTCCGGGAGATCGTCACCGCGCGGGAGACGTACACGTACGACCCGGAGCTCACCGAGGAGCAGGCCCGCGGGCTCTGGATGTCGCCGTCCAGCTCGCCGCTCGCCCGGACCACCGTCGCGGTCGATGCCGACGGCACCGTTCTCGGCAGCGCGAACATGTACCCGAACCGACCCGGTCCCGGTGCGCACGTGGCGAGCGCGAGCTTCATGGTCGACGGGAGGGCGCGCGGCAAGGGCGTCGGCCGGCTGCTCTGCGAGGACATGATCGCGTGGGCCGGCCGCGCCGGGTTCCGCTCGATCCAGTTCAACGCGGTCGTCGAGACCAACGAACCCGCCGTACACCTGTGGCAGTCCCTCGGCTTCCGCATCGCCGGCACCGTCCCGGAAGCCTTCGACCACCCCAAGCTCGGGTACGTCGGCCTTCACGTCATGTACCGCCCGCTGCCATGAGTAGGGCTCGCCGGATGTGGAAGGCGTTGGAGCCGTATCACGCGGTCACGTACTTCTCGCCCGAGACGCGGAAGGCAACCGACGCGCTCGGGCTGAAGGGCGGGTGGATGAGCTACTTCGGCTGCCGCGCCGCGCCCCTCGGCCCGGTCGGTCCGGAGATCGTGGCGGCCGTGTTCTACAACTTCCACCCGGCGATGGTCGCGCGATCACTCCCGGACGCATGGAGCTACGCCACCCCGGCCCAACTCCTCGAAGCGCGCCTGACAGCTGTGGACAACGCCGTACGCCGGCTGTTCCCGGACGCTGCTTTCGGCCGGGCGGCCGAGTTGGGGCGGCGGGCGGCGGAGGTCGCGCCGGTAGCGGGGCGGCCGATCGCGGCGGCGAACGCCGCGTTGGAATGGCCGGACGAGCCGCACCTGGTGCTCTGGCAGGCGACCACAATTCTGCGGGAATCACGGGGTGATGGGCACGTCGCGGCACTCGTCGCCGCCGGCCTCAGCCCATGCCAGGCGTTGGTGACGATCTCCGCGGCCGGCGGGCCGTCGAAGGAGGTCTTCCAGCTCAACCGCCGGTGGAGCGACGAGGAATGGTCAGCCGCCTCCGAAGACCTACGAAGGCGAGGACTCCTGGACGCCGATGACACGCTCACCGAGAGCGGCCGAGCGCTACGGCAGCAGGTCGAGGACACCACAGACGCGCTGGCGGATCAGGGATGGCAAGCGTTGGGCGACGACCTGACCACCGAACTGCACGACCTCGTCCGCCCCCTCAGCGCCGTACTGATGTCCGCCGGCCTGATCCCATCCGACAACCCAATGGCTATGCGCTGGGACTGACCCGGTCAGCCAGCGCGCGGAGCGATTTCGCCAACTCTTCGCCAGTGGGTGCGGTGTCCGGGTCGAACATGCTCTGCGCCACGACGCCGAGGAGCATCGCCTGAAGTAGTGAGCCGATCGCCTGGACCTCCTCCGGGTCGGCATCCGGGGCGACTCCGCCGAACATGTGGGCCAGGCCTTCGCGGGCCTCGCCCTGCATCTTCGAGAGGTCCGACACCAGCTCGGGCATGCTCGCGCCCAGGCTGAGCACCTCGAACTGCGCCGTCCACAACGCCCGCAACCGCGGATTCGCCAGGCTGTCCACGATCTGCCCCCAGGTCGCCACGAACTGCTCGTGTGGCGCCCGCGCGGCGGCGCGCACCGAGTTGGTCGCTGCAGGCGCCCATTCGTTGATCAGGAGTTCGCGGAGGGCTTCGTTGAGGAGCGTTTCCTTCGAGCCGAAGTGGTACCCGATGGCCGCCAGGCTGACCCCGGCCGCGGTCGCGATGTCCCGCGCCGTCGTACGGCTGTAGCCCTTCTCGAGCAGGCACTCCTTCGCACCCTCGACCAGCGCCTCGCGGTTTCCCATGCCCGCGACTCTAACACATCCGTCTCATACAATCGTCTTGCACATTTGTCTAAGACCGTCGTACAGTCGTCGCATCAACGACTTCTGGAGGGGTTCCGATGACGACGGTTCTGATTTCCGGCGCGAGCGTGGCGGGTCCGGCCCTTGCGTACTGGCTGCAGCGCTATGGGTACCGCCCGACGGTGGTCGAGCGGGCACCGGCGCCGCGGCCCGGTGGGTACGCGGTCGACTTCCGCGGTGCGTCGATGACGGTGCTCGAGCGGATGGGCATCCTGTCCGCGGTCGAGGAACGCGCCACCAGGATGGGCGCGATGACGTACGTGAAGGAGACCGGGAAGGTCACGGCGAAGACGTCCCCCGAGGCCTTCAGCGGTGAACTCGAGATCCTCCGCGGCGACCTCGTCGACATCCTGTACGAGCTGACCGCCGGCACGACGGAGTACCTCTTCGACGACTCGATCGCCGCACTGACCCAGGACGAGTCGGGCGTCGACGTGGTGTTCGACAGCGGTACGACGCGGCGGTTCGATCTCGTGATCGGCGCGGACGGGCTGCACTCGAACGTACGGCGGCTGGCGTTCGGCGCGGAATCGTCGTACCTGCACGACCTCGGCTACTACGCGTCGGTGTGCACGGTCGAGAACCACCTCGGGCTCGACCACACCGGGCAGATCCTCAACGTGCCGGGCAAGACCGTCGGGACGTACAGCGCGCGCGACAACACCGAGGCGAAGGCCTTGTTCTACTTCGCATCCGAGCCGCTGACGTACGACCGGCGCGACGCCGCGGCGCAGAAGGCGATCGTCGAGGAACAGTTCGCTGGCCTCGGCTGGGAGGTGCCGAGACTGCTCGACGGGTTGCGGAGCGCGCCGGATTTCTACTTCGACTCGATCAGCCAGATCAAGCTCGACAGCTACTCCCGCGGGCGGGTCGCGCTGGTCGGCGACGCCGGGTACTGCGCCTCGCCGCTGTCCGGGATGGGGACGAGCCTCGCGATCGTCGGTGCCTACGTGCTGGCCGGTGAACTGCACGCGGCCGGCGGCGATCACGTACGAGCGTTCGCGGCGTACGACGTACGGATGAAGGGTTTCGTCGAGGCCTGTCAGCAGCAGGCGGTCGACGGGGCGCGGTGGTTCATCCCGGCGAGCAGGTGGTTCATGAAGGTGCGCAACCTGACGTACCGGCTGATGCCGTACCTGCCGTGGCGGAACGTGATCCGGGAGATGTCGCTGAAGGTCGGGAACGCGATCGAGCTCACGGCGTACGAAGGCCTGCATCGGCGGCACGTAGTACCGCGGCCGTGAGGGCGTCGAGGATGTCTGACTCGAGCTTCCAGTGCTGCCAGTACAGCGGTACGTCGATGTACTTGCCTGGGGCAACCTCCATCAGGCGGCCGGCGGCGAGTTCGGGCCCAGCGACCTGGTCCTCGATCATCCCCCAACCGAGCCCGATCCGGACCGCTTCGTGGAACGGCGCGGACGCCGGGATCGCGTGCGACGGCGGATCCAGCTTCCGCCGGGTCACCTTGCGGACCAGCCGGTGCTGCAGCACGTCCTTCTCGTTGAACACCACCATCGGGGCCTCGGCGAGCGCCTCCGGCAGCGGCTTCCCGGCCAGCCAGCGTTCGGCGTACTCCGGGGTGGCCAGCGGCAGGTACCGCATCTTTCCGAGCCGTACGACGCGGCAGCCCTGGACCGGTCGCGGGTCCGCGGTCACCGCGGCCAGGACCGTGCCGTTGCGGAGGTACTGCGCCGAGTGCTCCTCGTCCTCCTGATGAACCAGGAACCGGGCGTGGTGCGTCCGGGACAGGTCGAGCATCGCGGGCAGGAACCAGTTGTTGAGCGAGTCCGCGTTCACCGCGATCGGGATCCGCTGCGCGTCGACCGTGCCCCGGACGGCGGCGATCGCCTCGAGTTCGAGCAGCGAGACCTGGCGGGCGAGCCGGAGCAGCGCGGCACCCGCCGCGGTCGCTCGCGCCGGCTTGCCGCGCATCACCACGACCTGACCGAGCCGGCTCTCCAACGCCTTGATCCGTTGACTGACCGCGGACGGCGTCACGCGCAGCCGCCGCGCCGCGGCGTCGAAACTGCCCTCGTCGAGGACGGTCACGAACGTCTCGAGCTGCACCGAGTCGAACTGCATGATGAAGCAATCCTAATGGTGCATCAGAATCTTTAGCTGGTTTGAAGGCCGCTATCTGCTTACGGTCGAAGACATGCCCCTCCTCGCCGGTTTCGCCACGGCACTGTCGCTGATCGTGGCGATCGGCGCCCAGAACGTGTTCGTCCTTCGCCAAGGTCTCCGCCGCGAGCACGTTCTCCCAGTGGTCCTGACGTGCGCGCTGTCCGACGCGCTCCTGATCGCCGGCGGGATCCTCGGCCTCGGCGCCCTCTTGACCCGCAGCCAACTGGCCCTCGACATCGCCAAGTTCGGCGGCGCCGCTTTCCTCTACGCGTACGCGTTCCTCGCCGCGAAACGCGCCTTCAACCCCGGCTCGATCACCGCCGCCGACCACGCACCGAACGCCCTGCGCAGCGTCGTACTCGCCTGCCTCGGCTTCACCTACCTCAACCCACACGTCTACCTCGACACCGTCGTACTCCTCGGCTCGCTGGCAAACCAACGAGGCACCGACGGCCGCTGGCTCTACGGCATCGGAGCCGTCACCGCCAGCTTCACCTGGTTCTTCTCCCTGGGCTTCTTCTCCCGCAAACTCTCAACCCTCTTCGCCCGCCCCCGAGCCTGGCAATTCCTCGACTCCTCCATAGCCCTCCTCATGACCACCCTCGCCACCTGGATGCTCCTGTCCTGATATCCACAGGCCCAGATTTCTGCGGATCGCCGACGGTCGCCCGGTGTATGCTTATTTGCAACACGGCCAGCCCCTCTGCCTCGAGGCACGGGCTGGTTTTCTTTTCCTGGGGGACCCCGATGACCACCTACACCAAGCCCCACCTCGCCTTCGCCGACCAAGTCGGATTGCTGAAGAGCAGAGGCCTGATCATCGACGACGAAGCCGAAGCGGAGCACCTCCTCAGCGTCATCGGCTACTACCGGCTGAGCGGCTATTGGTACACGTACCGCCGGCAGCGCACCGACGCGCCGCGCGACGACGACTTCGTCGAAGGCACGAACTTCCGGACAGTGGTCCGGCTCTACGACGCCGACCGCCGGCTGAAGCTCGCCGTGCTCGACGCGATCGAGCGCATCGAGATCTCAGTTCGGGTGATGATCGGCTTCACGCTGGGACGGCGCGGCGCGTATGCGCATCTCGACGCCGGCAATCTCGACGGTCGATTCGTGCAGTCGAGCGGTGGGCGCGCGAGCACCTACGACCGATGGCTGCGCAAGGTGCTGACTGCGCAGACCAGATCGTCGGAAGACTTCGTCCTGCACTTCCAGCACAAGTACGACGGGAGGCTGCCTGTCTGGGTGATGACCGAGATCCTCGACTTCGGCTCGCTGAGCTATCTCTTCCAGGGCCTGAAGGTCGCCGACCGCAACGAGATCGCAGCACGGCTCGGAGTCGTCGATCGGCACGGTGACGGCAACGGCGCCGCTCTCGCCAACTGGCTGCGGGTGCTCAACTACCTCCGGAACGTCTGTGCCCATCATTCTCGGCTGTGGAACAGGAACCTGGTCGACCAGATCGCACCGAGTCATCTGCGTTCGATCCCCGATCTGCACCACCTGAGCGACCGCCGGGTGACGCACTTCCGCATCTATTCGACCCTGTGCATCATCGGGTTCCTGCTGGCGTGGATCGGACAACGGCCCGGTTGGGTGGTCCAGATCCAGACGCTGGTCACCGAGGAGTTCCCGGCGTGCGGGCGCGGCCTTCATGAGCTGGGGTTCGCGGCCGGGTGGTCGGCGGAGCGACCGTGGGTGGGTCTGTGATGAGTTCCGGTGTGGACGTGACGGTTTTGTGTGATGCGGTGGCTGTGTTTCCGGAGGGGGTTGGGGAGGCTTTGCCTGGGTGGGGGGATGTCGAGGCGGAGTGGACTCGGCGGGTGATGCCGGGGAATGTTCGGGGGGAGGGGTGGTTGCTGCATTTTCATAGTTATTTGGTGGTGTCTGACGCGGGTGTCGTGTTGGTGGATGCGGGGGTTGGGCCGGCTGGTGGGGAGGCGGCTGCGTGGTTGGGGGTTGCGGGGCGGTTGCCTCAGTTGATGGAGCAGGTGGGGGTGGAGGCTGCGGATGTGGATGCGGTCGTGTTGACGCATGTGCATCTGGACCATGTGGGGTGGGTGTCGGACGGGGTGCGGGCGGGGTTTCCGCGGGCGGAGTACGTCGTACAGCGGGATGAGCTCGAGCACGTGCGGGGCGGGTCGACGTACTCGAACCGGATCCAGCCGATCGAGGACGCCGGGCAACTGCGGGTGGTCGACGGGGAGGTCGCGCTGCGCGGGACGCGGTTGGTGCCTACGCCGGGGCATACGCCTGGGCATCAGTCGGTGGTGACCGAGCGGGCGATCCTCGGCGGTGACGTGCTGGTGCACCCGGCGCAGGCGCGCTGGCCGGAGCTGACGTACGTGTACGAACGCGACCCCGCCGTCGCCATCACTTCACGCCGCGATCTCCTCGCGCTGGCAGCCGCAACAGGCATCCCCATCGCAGCCGCACACCCCCACGCCCCTCTGTCGGTCGAGACCGCGCACGCCCCGGTCGATCCGGCGCAGGCCCGGTTGTCGGTGGGCGCCGTCGCGGTTCCGGCGGGTGGCGACGAGGTGTGCCCGCCGTACGAGCTTTAGCGGTAGCCGGTGGTGTTGGCGGGTTTGCCGGCGTTCTCGACTTCGACGATGTAGCGCCAGGCGTCGGGGCGGGAGCCGTCGAGGTCGGTGAAGTCGTAGACCTGGGCGAGTTCGCCGCTCGACGTAGATTTGCCGTTCCAGCGTCGTACGTCGGGGTCCGCCGCGAGGGCCGCTACCGCGCGGCCGACGTACGACGGGCTTTCGGAGATCGCGAAGTGCGGGACCCGTTCGGTCGCGTCCCGCCAGTTCTCCTCGCGGACGCCGAACCCTTCGAGCATCGCCTCGGACCGCAGCCAGCCGGGTGTGAGCAGTACGGCGGTCGCGTCGTACTTGTCCAACTCATGCGCCAACGCGAACGCGATCCGCCCCACCGCGCCCTTCGCGACGTCGTAGAAGAACGAGACGCGGTAGTTGTCGGCGTTGAACTCGTTCGTGCCGTCAGTCATCTCGATCACCAGCCCGCCGGGTGACTTGATCAGCAACGGCAACGCGTAGTGGCTGGTGATCACGTGCGTGTTCACGCCCAGCTGCAGCAGCCGGAGACCGCCCTCGAGATCGCTCTCCCAGACGGTCTTGTCCCACTCGGGCTCACTGTGCTGACCCCAGATGTCGTTCACCAGGATGTGCAGCGCGCCCTGCTCGCGCTCGATCCGCTCGACGAGGGCACGGACCTGTTCCGGATCCAAATGATCCACAGGTACGGCGATGCCGTGGCCGCCGGCCTTGTCGACCAGTTCCGCGGTCTCCTCGATCGTCTCCGGCCGATTCATCTCGGACCGCCGGTCCCGCGTGCTCCGCCCGGTCACGTACACGGTCGCGCCGGCCGCGCCGAGCTCGACCGCGATTCCCCGGCCGGCTGCCCGGGTCGCACCGGCGACCAGCGCCACCTTTCCTGCCAACGGCTGCATGCCGCCCTCCTTATCCATACGTTGTACGATTATGTACCATACGTCGTATGGTTAATGGCGGCAAGCGCTCCGGCCGACCCCGCGCCGGGGAGGAGCGGCTGAGCCGGGACACGATCCTGACCGCCGCGCTCGGGATCGTCGACGACGAGGGCATCGACGCGCTGACCATGCGGCGGCTGGCCGCCACGCTGAAGGTCAACCCGATGTCGCTGTACCACCACCTGCCGAACAAGGCAGCCGTCCTCGCCGGTCTCGCGGAACTCGTGTTCGCCGGCCTGGAACTCCCCGACCCGGGCGATGCCGTCCCGTGGGACGAGCAACTCAAGCAGGCCGCCCGCGCCTACCGCGACGGTCTCCGCCAGCACCCGAACCTCGCGCTACAGGTGCTGTCCGACACGTCCGCGGTGTCGGACGTCGTCGTGGTCACGATGGAGCCGTTCTACCGAGCGCTCGACCGGGCCGGCCTCGCACCGCGCGAGATCTTCGAGGCCGCGAACACCCTGATCGACTTCCTCCACGGCTTCAGTCTCGGCGAGGCGTCGGTACGCGCGGAGACGTTCGAGCTCGCCCCCGACCTCCTCACCCGGGTCCGCGCGCTGCCCGCCCACAGGGCCCCGACCCTGACCCGGATCGTCAACGACCTCGGCGCCGACGGCCTCGCCTACGACTTCGACAGCGGCTTCGAGTCCGGACTGTCGACCTTCACCGCGGGCATCGCGGCGACGGCCCGCCGCCGGTAGCGCGAGACCGCGACCCCGATCAGGCACAGCAAGCCACCGGCGTACGCGAGCGGCGCCGGCCTCTCGCCGAGCAGCAGCCAACCGAGGAAGATCGTGATCGGCGGGACGAGGTACGTCGTGGCGCCCATTCGTCCCGCTGTCGTCCGAGCCAACGCGTAAGCCCAAGTGGTAAAGGCGATCGCGGTCGGGAACGCACCGAGGAACACCACCCACCAGATCGTCGAGGGCCGCACCTCCCGGACCAGCGCGGGCCCGAACGGCAGGCAGGCAACGGCGCCGATCACGCACGACAACCAGGTCACCTCCAGCGCGGGCAGCCGCGAGAGCAGCGGCTTCTGCGACACGACCCCGATCGCGTACGCCGCCGCGGCCGCCAGGCAGAGCACAACACCCCACACCTCGGCCTTACCGCTAGACGACGACAGTCCGATCAACACCACCCCGCCGAACGCGACAGCACTCCCGATCACCAACTGCCGCGGAAAGCACTCCTTCAGCAACACCCCGGCCAGCAACGCGATCAGCAGCGGCCCGATGTTCACGAGCATCGCCGTGGTCCCCGCGTCCAAGTGCCGCTCCGCCGCGTTCAAGGCGAGGTTGTACGCCCCGAACCAGAGCAGCCCGCACACCAGCAGGAGCTTCCAGTCTTCACGGGCCGGCCAGCGCCGCGGCCGGGTGAACACGAAGATCCCCAGCAACACACTGCCGATCAGGAGCCGCCCGAGCGTCAGCGCACCGGCCGACATCTCCTGGCCGACATGGCGGATCGCGACGAATGCCGACGCCCACAACACGACGGTCACCGCGGCCGCGCTGCCGACGAGCACAGCCTGTTTCCTCATAGAGATAGAACGCTCTCGCTACTCATGATGTGAGGCTAGGTGTCGGTCGGTTCGGCGCTCACCGAACTACGGGGCGACGGCAGCGCGAACGGTACGACGAACGCCGTCAGCAGCACCGGGATCGTCAACGCCGCCACGAGGATCGACATCGTGAACCACACCGATCCGAGCGCGAACCCGCCGTACACCGCGATCGCGGAGACCTCGGCGAACAGCCCGGACACCGAGGTCACGGTCGCCCGTGCCGGGCCGGTGATCGCGTCCTGCAGGCGCGACTCGGACACCACGATCACCAGCTGCATCAGTCCGTACCCGAGCGCGATCGGCAGGAACCCCCACGCCGACCGGCTCAGCGATCCGGTCGCGATCAGCACCGCGGTCGCCGCGAGCGCCGCCGCGAAGATTGCTGCAGGCAACTTGTATGCCGGTCCGGCGAGCGCACTACCGATCGCCTGTGCCGCAACGGTTCCCGCGATCAGCAACGGGATCACGCTCGTCGCCGCGCCGGTCTCCCGGGCAAGCAACGGGAAGTACTCGTCGAACGCCAGGAAGCCGCCCAGCAACGCGACCAGCGCAACGGACCGCCGGACCAGCCGACTCGTCAGCACCTCCGTCACGCCGGACCTCAGCATGTGGAGATAGTTGCCGAACGCCGCCCGTGCACCCGGCTCGTCCGACTCCCGGGCGGCCTCGACCGGGCGCGCCTCTGGCAACGACCACGCAACTCCAGCCTGCACAACACAGCTCAGCACGCTGACCACACCGGCCAACGTGTAGCCGCCGAGGTTGAACAGCGGAGTCGCCAGCGCGGTCGCGGCCAGGTTCATCACGAACGATGCGGATCGCGCGCGACCGAGGAGCGTCGGATAGTGCTCGGTACGGTCCCGCGCGGCGAGTTCGTCGTACACGAACGCCTCGTAGGTCCCGGAGATCAGGGCCGACGACGTACCCCACAGGACGAAGCCCAGCGCGAATCCGGGGTACGACGGGAGCGTGATCCAGGCGGCGTACCCGAGGCCGCTGAGCAGGGCGCCGAGGATCAGCAGCTTGCGCCGTGAGTACGAGTCCGCCCACGCGCCGGACGGCACCTCGAGAACGAACCCGGTCGCCGACCAGATGACGAACAGCGTCGAGATCTGGGCAGCCGACAGCCCGTGATCGGCGAAGAGCAGCTGGTACAGCGGGTAGAGCGGGATGAAGTCCTGCAACGCCTCGAAGGCGACGATGCGGACGGACAGCCCTCGGTCAGAGGGTCACGGGTGCGGGCGCGGAAGTGTCATGGTGACGACGATACGGCATAAATCAGGCGCGGATCAGGGGAAATATCGGTCAGAGTAGAGCGATGGGAGACGTTAGCGAACGATTCTGGGCCAAGCTGCCGGACGGTAGCCGGGATGCCCTCGTGGACCGGTTGAGCCAGTCCGAGTTGCAGTCCGTGCTGCTGGACGTGACGCGTCAGCGCGCGGCCAAGGTGACGCCGGCGCGGCTCCTGCAGCGCTGGCAGCAGGACCGGTTCGTGCAGCCGTCGACCATCGATCCGCGGGAGCTGGTGCAGACGCAGCAGCGTTTGTGGGAGCTGCTCCCGGAGAAGTTCGACGGCGTGCAGCTGTCTCCGGTCACGCCGCTGGGCACGTCGTCGGCGATCGCGACGATCAACCAGCATCAGGTCGTCAGCACGATTCGCGGCACCGAGGTCGCCAGCGACCCGACCAACGAGCTGGCGATCGAGGCCGCCGTACGACGTCGTGCCGGGCAGGACCGCGTACACCTGGCGGCCTGTCAGCGGGTGGTGCGCGCGCAGCCGTTCGACGGTCCGGGGATGTCCGCGCACTTCGAGCTGTTCGTGCTGGTGTCGAGCGCCCGGGACACCGGATCGTGCCGGACCGAGGCCGAGCTGCTGATCGACCACCTGAGCTTCTGGCACGCCGTCCTCGGCGACAAGGCCGAGCTCAGTTTCACGATGTTCACCGAGTCGTCGTTGCGCGACCGGATCGAGGACACGGTCCGTCCGGCGCTCGATGTCGCGTTCACCGAGGACACCGAGCGGACCAAGAGCGCGAGCTACTACGCCGGCACCGGGCTCGGCATCGGACTCGGCGGCGCGGGCCTGGGCAGCGGCACTGAGGGGCTGGGCGACGGCGGCTTCACCACGTGGACGGCCGACCTGCTCGGCGACGCGAAGGAACGCTGCCTGACGTCCTGCATCTCGACCGAACGCCTGACCGTCATCGGAGCTTGAGCAGACCCGCGTCGGTCGGGCGGAAGCCGCAGGCGTCTTCGTAGAAGGCCTTGAGGTGCGGCTCGTAATCGACATGCAGCCACTCGCACCCGGCCTTGCGGGCCTCCTCGGCCGCGGTCAGCACGAGTTGCTTGCCGATCCCCTGCCGACCGTGATCAGGATGTACGGCGGTGTCCAGCACGAACGCGTGGGCACCGCCGTCCCAGCACACCTGCACGAACCCGACCAGCTGATCATTGCTGAAGGCCCCCACCCAGGTCAGCGCCCACCGCTTCAGCCGCTCCGCCCACGGCTGCACGTCCGGCTCCCCCTCGAACGCAGCAGCATGCAACGCCGACAACTCCGGATCATCGACCGGGAAACGTACGACGTACCTCACAGCATCACCACCGCAGCTTCGAGGCGAGCGTTCCACTCGCCGCCCTCACCATCGGGCAGATCGGACATGCTCAGATACCCCTGCACCATCACCGACGGCAGCACCACGTCGAGCCCGTCAACCTCGCCGTACGCCGTCAACGCCTCCGGCCACCGTGACGGTTCGACGGACGACACCAGGAACCACGCGAGATCCAGTACGCCGGGGGCCGCCGACACGTCCTCCCAGTCGAGCAGCGCCACCTGCCCGTCGGGTCCGGTCCGCATGTTCTGCGCCGACGCGTCACCGTGGGCCAACGTCAGCTCACCGGCCCGCGCAACAGCTGCCTCCGCCTGTAGGACTCTCCCGACCAGGCGCTCGCCGTACGCACGAACCGGCGCGGACAGATCGGACCGCTGCGCCAAGGCCGGCCAGGTGCGGTCGTAGAGCTCGGCCACCAGCTCTTCGCCGGCACCGACCGGTCGCAGCCACGCCCACTCGTCCTGCGCGCGGCCCCGCCAGCGGTCGTGGAGTTCGCGGAGCGCCCGTGCGCCGGCGGCCGGCTCCGCGCCCGGGGTCCAGTCGGAGAGGTCCTCGAGGACCAGCAGTGTTCCGTCCGCATCGGACTCCGCCTGGTAGCACTCCGGCACGCGGACGCCGACGACCGGCGCGACCTCGCGGTAGAAGCGGACCTCGGACTCGAACATCTGCAGGACAGCCGGGATCGACCCCGGCGCGGCTGGCGTACGGCGCTTCACATGGTTCGGCACCAGGTCAGGCTAAGGACATCGGCCGCCGGGCGTGAGCGATTTTCTAGGCGACGAGCGTGTACGCCGTGGGGATGGAGGAGTACGCGCGCGGACCGGACGGGATGCGGCGGGCCGCGGCGTCCTCGACGCGGATCGCGGCGGTCTGCAGGTGGACAGGCAGCGTCGAGCGGACCGCTGTGGTCAGGTCGAACTGCACCTCGGCGAGCAGGTCCGACAGTTCGAGGTCGAGTGCCCGGCAGATCGCGGCGAGGATCTCCGAGGAGGGCTCCTTGCGACCGCGCTCGATCTCGGACAGGTACGGCACCGACACCTGGGCCACCTCGGCGAGCTCACGGAGGGTGATTCCCCGCTCGCGCCGCAGCCGGCGGAAAACGCTTCCGATCACCTGGCGTAGCAACACGTCTGGCCCTCCTCGCCTCCGGATCTCCTGTACCGAGTGTGCCACCCCAGGAAGGTCCACCGCCCAGAATCTGCCCTGAGCAGACTCCCCACACCGTTCTGCCCTGCGCAGAATCCAACTTTGAGAAGCCACCAACCACTTTCGCGGCCGAAATCTGGTTGGTGGGTTCTCAAAGTTGGGGCGTCAGGCGAGGGTGAGGGCTTGGGCTAGGTCGGTTGTTAGGTCTTCGGGGTCTTCTAGGCCGAGGCTTAGGCGGAGTAGGGCGTCGGTTGGTTTGGCCTCTGATGCGACTAGGCGGTGGGTTAGCGCGGCGGGGTGCTGGATGAGGGTGTCCACGCCGCCCAGCGAGACGGCGTGGGTGATGAGGTTCAGGCCGCTCGCGACCCGGGATGCCGCCTCGTAGCCGCCGCTGAGGGTGAATGCGAGGACAGCCCCCGGCCCCGCCTGCTGGCGTCCGATCAGCCCTGCCGGATCGGTCAGGCCCGGGTAGTGGACCCGTTCGACGGTCGGCTGCGCGGACAGCCAGTCCGCGACCTTGATGGCGGTCGCCTGCTGCGCCCGTACTCGAACCGGCAGCGTCTGCAGTCCCCGGTGCAGTTCGTACGCCGCCAACGGGTGCAGCAGGCCACCTGTCACAGCGCGGATCTGCCGAAGCCGGCCGACCCACTCCACGCCGGCCGCGACGACGCCACCCATAACGTCGCCATGACCGCCGAGGTACTTGGTTGCCGAGTGCAACACCAGGCTCGCCCCGTGCCGAGCCGGTTGCTGCAGGACCGGCGTCGCGAACGTGTTGTCGACCAGGACCGGTACGTCGCCGGCCGCGGTGGCGACGTACGCGATGTCGACGAGGTCGACGGTCGGGTTCGCCGGGGTCTCGACGATCACGAGGCCGGTGTCCGGGCGGATCGCTCCGGCGACCTCGCTCGGCTCGGCGTACGTGACGGTTGTCCCCAGGAGGCCTGTGGACAACAGGTGGTCGGTGCCGCCGTACAGGGGCCGTACGGCGACCACGTGTGGACGGCCTGCGGCGACGGTGGCGAGCAGGCACGCGGTGAGCGCGGCCATGCCGGACCCGAAGGCGACCGCGCCGTCGGTGTGCTCGAGCTCCGCGAGTGCGTCCTCGAAGCGAGCGACCGTCGGGTTCCACAGGCGCTGGTAGACGAGGCTCCCGCCGTCGGGCCCGCGGCCCTGCGCGAGTTCGTCGTACGACGATCCGCCGGTGTGGACGTCGGGGAGCGGATAGGTGGTGGACAGGTCGATCGGGGGGACGTGGACGCCGAGAGCGGCCAGGTCGTCGCGGCCGGCGTGTACTGCACGGGTGTCGAGCATGGGGGCCTCCTCCACCTGTGGATAACTGAGGCGACTGTGGAATCTTCTGCGGATTGAGGCAAGAGTTCCGAAGAAAATTCGTCCACAGGCCTGTCCACACGCTGTGGATTCTGTGGACGGGCCCTACAGTGGGGGCATGCCGAAGGATCGTCGGAGCCCGGGACCGGCTCCGCGGCCGGTGCCCGATGGGCTCGACGAGGTGGACCGGACGCTGGTCGGACTGCTGACCGCGGACGGCCGGATGCCGAACAACGCGCTCGCCGAGGCGGCCGGCATCGCGCCGTCGACATGCCTGACCCGGGTGCGGTCACTCCGGGAGCGCGGGGTGATCCGCGGCTTCCACGCTGACGTGGACCTGGCCGCGCTGGGTCAGCCGCTGCAGGCGCTGATCGCGATCCGGATCGGTGCGCACTCCCGCGACGAGATCGACCGCTTCCGCACGAAGGTCCCCCGGCTCCCTGGGGTCCTGTCGCTGTTCCACGTCAGCGGCGCGAACGACTACCTACTGCACGTCTCTGCGGCCACGCCGGACGCGCTCCGGGAGTTCGTCCTCGACCACCTGACCGCCGATCCAGCAGTCAGCCACGCAGAAACAAGCCTCATCTTCGAACACGTCCGCGGGACCCCGGACGCGCACCACTCACCAACCTCACGAGCGCCGGCAAGCTGACGCTCGAGCGCCCCGGAGATCCGGGGGTTTGTGGTGGTTGGTGAGTGCTGCAGGTTCAGCGCGGCTTCAGGCCCCAGGCGTCGGCGAGGAGCTGGAAGGAGCGGCGGCGTTCGGCGGGGTTGTGGATGTTCGTGGTGATGATCAGTTCGTCGGCGCCGGCGGAGTCAGCGCGGCGACGTAGGTCGGCGACTACCTGGTCGGGGGTGCCGACGGAGACCAGGCCGGCCCACTCCTCCACGGCGGCGATCTCCGCGTCGGACCACGGGTAGGCCTCGGCTTCTTCGGGCGATGGCAGCGGGCCCGGGCGGCCGGACCGGAGGCGGAGCATGGAGAGCGCGTTCGCGCGAGCGAGCTGCTGCGCACGTTCCTCGGTCTCGGCGACGATCGCGGCGAGCGCGAGGATCGCGTGCGGTCCGCCGTCGTGCTCGAGCCGCTGGTAGTTCGCCTTGTACGCCGAGATCACGCCAGCCGGATCGAGTGTCCCGAAGTGGCCGGCGTACGCGAACCCGGTCCCAAGCGCGGCAGCCGCCTGACCGCCGTACGTGCTGGACCCGAGGATCCACACCGGCGGCAGCGGTACGTCGTCCGGTTGCGCGCTGATCGGCGCGAACGGATGCCCCGCCGGGAACCCTTCGGCGTACGCGCGGAGCTCGGCGTACTGCTCGGTGAAGTCATCCGCCCCGAGTGCCTCACGGCTGCGGCGCAACGCGAGCGCGGTGCGCTGGTCGGTGCCCGGTGCGCGCCCGAGGCCGAGGTCGATGCGGTCCGGGTACAGCCCACCGAGGACGCGGAACGTCTCGGCGACCTTGAGCGGGGAGTGGTTCGGCAGCATGATTCCGCCGGAGCCGACCCGGATCGTCGACGTCGCGGCCGCCACCGCCGCGATCATCACCTCGGGGCTGGTGCTCACCACACTCGGGATGTTGTGGTGCTCCGCCAGCCAGAACCGGTGATACCCGGCGGCCTCGGCGGTGCGGGCCAGTTCCAAGGTCTCGTGCAGCGCCTGCGACGGCCGCGTACCCGTCGGCACCGGCGAGAGGTCGAGCACGGACAGGGGCATCGGTTCGGCGGTCACGTTGAGAGCCAACCACCGCCTGCGACGAGCTATTCCGGACGGCTACGCAGACACAACTGCGGAATTCGGGCGGATTCGAGGCCCGAACCGGCGTTCTGCCTGCATGGCGGTTCGCTATGCCGGGTACGGCCGGTCCGCGCGGGCGTCGCGGAGGGAGCGGGCCCACCAGGCGAGTTGGCGGAGGAGGGCTGCCGCGGCCGATGTCGTCGTGGGGTCGGCCGGTTCGCCGTCGTCGGTGAAGTCCTCTTCGCGGAAGCCGAGGCTGTCGCGGATCGTCACCGCGTGCAGTTCGCCGAAGACGAGCCGGAGCTGCTCGGCCGCGCGCAGTCCGCCCGAGCGTCCGCCGTACACCACGAAACCGACCGGCTTCGCGTACCAAGGCCGGCGTACGGCGTCGATCGCGGTCTTCACGTCGCCCGGGTAGGCGTGGTTGTACTCCGCCGTGACGATCATCACCGCGTCCGCGTCCTCGATCCGCCCCGGCAACTCGCTTAGCGACACCGCACTCAAGTCAATCAGGTCGAGCTTGAACTCGTCCGCGCGCTCGACCTCCCGCGCGAACCACCGCGTGACCGCCGTCCCGAACCGCCCGGCGTCGAGGTTGCGCGTCAGCACGACGAGCCGCAGCGGATGAACTGTCACGACCAACGACGCTAATACCTCAAGACGACTTGAGGTCAAACCGTCTCACCTGCGGGCAGGTACCGGTGCGGACCGCAACCCCTCGATCGCCAGGCTCGCGACCACCAACGTCACCGCGCCCAGCGGCCACCGCACCGGTGCGATCAGGACGGCGCCGAACAGCACGAGCATTCCGGCACAGGCCGCGGCCGCAAAGATCGCCACGCCGAACCCGGACCGTCTGCGCCCGTTCAGCATGCCGAGCGCGATCAGCGCGACGATGACCACGAACGCCGTCGGGAAGACGCTGAAGATCGCGACGTAGCCGTGCGGATCACACGTCGGCGCGTCGCAGGGGATCGACAGCATCGTCACCGGCTGCAGGATCGCCGCGACCGCGATCACCAGCATCCCTACCGCGTTCGCCGGCCAGAGCCAGGGCTTCGTCTTCACTCGGCGGGCAGCGGCTGGTCGGAGGGCTGCTGGTCGGAGGGCTGCTGGTCAGGTGGTGCGGCAGGTGGGGTGCTGGTTTCGAGGTTGGTCTGGGCGGCATTCATGAGTGAAGTCTGGTCCCCCAGGACGCCGACCGTCTGCCAGGCCTTGGTCACCGCGGCGAGTTGCGGCGACTCGTCGCCGAAGAGGTCCCGCGCCACGGCCTGGGTTGCAGCCGCGAAGTCCTTGAAGGACGCCGACGACGAGAGGCTGCCCGACGTCAGCGTGCCGTACCAGATCTTGCCGGCGTCGTCGTACGCGTTCCCGCCGAGCTCCGCTGCGACCAGGTAGAACGCGCGGTTCGGGATGCCCGAGTTGATGTGTACGCCGCCGTTGTCGTCGACCGTGTCGACGTACCCCGACATGTCGGCCGGCTGCGGATCCTTCCCCAGCCGCGGATCGTCGTACGCCGTCCCGGGTGCCTTCATCGACCGCAGCGCGACGCCCTGCACACCGGGCTGGAACAGTCCCGCCCCGATCAGCCAGTCGGCGTCCGCGGCACTCTGACCGAGGGCGTGCTGCTTCGCGAGCGACCCGAAGACGTCCGAGATGCTCTCGTTCAGCGCGCCCGACTGGCCCTCGTACGCGAGGTTCGCGGTGTACTGCGTGACGCCGTGGGTCAGCTCGTGGCCGGTGACATCGATCGACGACGTGAAGTTCCCGAAGATCTCGCCGTCCCCGTCGCCGAAGACCATCTGCGCGCCGTCCCAGAACGCGTTCGCGTACCCGCGGTCGTAGTGCACCGTCGAGGTGAGCACGAGGCCGGCGCCGTCGATCGAGTCGCGCCCGTAGCACTCCTTGTACAACGTCCAGGTCGCGCCGGTTCCGTCGTAGGCCTGGTTCGTCGCCTGATCCTTGACCGCGGCGTCGCCCTCGGAGCGGACCAGGGTGCCCGGCAGATCGGTCCCGTTCTCGGCGTCGTACACCTTGCGCTGCCGGCCGCCCTCCGCCGCGGCCACGCGCTCCCGGCCGACCGCGGGCCGCGTTCGCAGTACGGCGTCGTGCTGCAAGGACTGCCTGATCCGGGCACGAACGCTGGGGTCACCCGCGGATCGCTCGAGCTGCTCGAGCAGGTACGGCGGGACGATGGCGTGGAACACCACTACAGGAAAACCCGGGCACCGGATAAACTCAAGGATTTGTGGCTGCCGCCGGGAGAATTCCAGAAATGCGGCTTGAACCAACGGCACGGATTTTAACACAAGGGACAGGAATTGCCGAATCCAGTCGACACCGAACAGGCCAACCTGATCACGTTCTACGCCGCGCTCGACGCCGAGCGGGAGCGCACCGACGCGCGCTCCGACGACGAACAACTGGTCCATACCCGCAACGCCCAGGCGCTGCACCAGCGCGACGGGCGGATCCGTGACCTCAAGCTCCGGCAGGCCCGGCTGAACGCCGCCGAGGAGGGCCTGTACTTCGGCCGCCTGGACGCCGGCGACGGCGAGATCCTGCACCTCGGCCGGATCGGTCTGCACGACGACGACTACGAACCCCTGTTGGTGGACTGGCGTGCCCCGGCGGCGCGGCCGTTCTACATCGCGACCGCGGTGGCCAACCACGGCGTCGTCCGCCGCCGGCACATCCAGACCCGGTTGCGGAGGGTGGTCGACGTCCAGGACGAGCAACTCGACCTCGGGCGGGAGGCCGCCGACGCGTCGAAGCCCGGCACCGGCGTGATCGGCGAGGCCGTGCTGATGAAGGCGCTGGAGGCCCGCCGGACCGGCCAGATGGAGTCGATCGTGCAGACGATCCAGGCCGATCAGGACCGGATCATCCGCTCCGAACTGCCCGGAATCCTCGTCGTCCAAGGCGGCCCGGGCACCGGAAAGACGGCAATCGCACTGCACCGTGCGGCATTTCTGTTGTACACACATCGTGAACAACTGGAAAAGCGCGGAATTCTCGTTGTCGGGCCGAATGCGGCGTTCCTGCGGTTCATCGGCCAGGTGCTCCCGTCGCTCGGTGAGGACGGCGTTCGGCTGGTCACGATCGCCGAGCTGTTCCCGGGCGTGCACGCGAACCGTCCGGAGTCTCCGGAGAGCGCCGAGGTGAAGGGCCGGACGGTGATGGCCGACGTGATCGCGAACGCGGTCACCGATCGGCAGTGGATCCCGGAACGCCCGGTCCACGTGACCGTCGAACGCACGGAGCTCACTCTCGACCCGTCCGTGTGCGAGACGGTCCACGCACGAGTCCGCAACCGCAACCTGACCCACAATCAGGCGCGTCCGTTCGTCCTCAACGAGATCACGGACCACCTCACCAATCAGTACGCCGAACTGATCGGCACCGATCCGCTCGACGGGGAGCAGTTGCTCGACGAGTACGACCTCGCCGAACTACGCAGCGAGGTGCTCGCGGAGCCCGCCGTACAGGCGCTGCTCGAGCGGCTCTGGCCGTTGCTCAGTCCGCAGCGGTTGCTGGAGGATCTGTACGGCGACGAGGAGCGGCTCGCGTCCGCGGCGCCGCAGTTGTCCGCGCTGGATCGCGAACACCTGTTGCGGTACGGCGACGACTGGAGTCAGTCCGACGTACCGCTGCTGGACGAGGCGGCGGAACTGCTCGGTGACGATGGGTCCGAGGCCGCGCGTGAGCGGGCCGCGCGGGCGCGTTCGATCGCTTATGCACAAGGGGCTCTGGACGTACTCGCCGGTTCGGGGTCGACCGACTTCGACGAGGACGACGAGGCGGAAATCCTTACTGCCAAGGACATTCTCGATGCCGAGGCGTTCGCCGAGCGGTTCGAGGCGGAGGATGACCGGACGCTCGCGGATCGCGCGGCCGCGGACCGGCGGTGGACGTACGGTCACGTGATCGTCGACGAGGCGCAGGAACTGTCGCCGATGGCGTGGCGCGCGATCGCGCGACGGTGCCCGCTGCGCTCGATGACGGTCGTCGGTGACGTGGCGCAGACGAGCTCGATCGGCGGCGGTACGTCGTGGTCGTCCGCACTGGGCGAGACGTTCGGCGATCGTTGGCGGCTGGCGGAGCTGACGTTGAACTACCGCACACCGGCCGAGGTGATGGAGCTCGCCCACGCCGTGCTGCGCGAGGTCGACCCGTCGGCGCGAGCGCCGCAATCGGTCCGCTCCACGGGCGTGAAGCCGTGGCACGCCGACGTACCGGCGGCCGAACAGGCCTTGTACGTCTACAAGATGGCGGCCGAGGAGACGGCGTACGGCGAAGTCGGCGTGATCACGTCCCGCAACCGGCTCGAGCTGATCCAGGAGGCCGTTGACGGCCTGACCGGCGTCACGGTCCTCACCGCCCGCGAAGCCAAGGGCCTCGAGTTCGACTCCGTCTTGGTCGTCGACCCGGACGGCATCGTGATCGAGTCTCCCCGCGGCCTGCGCGACCTCTACGTCTCCCTGACCCGCTGCACCCAACGCCTAGGAGTGGTCGGCGAACTACCCGAGGTACTCGAGAACTCGTCCACCTGGAACACCAACAGCTGACGCCTGTCGGCGGAGGGCCTACCGACCTACTGTCGAAGCATGAAGAAGCCGCTTCGGTGTCGGCTCCACCTGCACACGTGGAAGACCGAGCACAACGAGGAAGGTCAGCGCTACGAGCGCTGTCTCGGCTGCGGTACGACCCGCGACAAGCTCACGATGAACGATTTCGGCGCGCCTGGTTAGTGGTCGGTGCAGCACTTCTGTTGGTGTTGGAGTTCGAAGGGGATGAGGAGGTCGCCGGCGGACGGCTGGACCTGGAGGATCAGGCGGCCGTCGCGGCGGAGGGGGCGCAGGAAGTCGAGGGTGTCGATCAAGGTGTCGTCCGCGATCGGGATGCCGCCGATAGCTTCCAGGTGGTCGATACCGCAGCGGACGCGGAGTTCGGCTGCGGGCAGTACGCCGTGCGCCTGCTCGTGACCGGGCCAGCGGACCACACGTCCCGCCGTACCCAGGGCAGCCTCGACGGCGGCGACGTACGCGCCGCGGACCAGGCGGCTCGGCCCGGCCAGCTCCGGCTCGGATGCGCCGGGTCGCGTGACCGCGAGCCCAACGTTGCGGTCGGCAACCATTGCGCGGATCGGCTCCGCGAGATCCGCCGTACTCGTGAGGGATACCGCGACATGCGGACGGTCGTCGCCCGCCACCATGTGGGTGAGGGCGACGACCGGCTGGTCGACAGCATCGAGCAGGTCGTAGACGAGGTGATCTGCCGCGGCCGTGTCCAAGCTGTCGGCGTCGACCGCGACGATCACTTCGGCAGCACCCAGATCGGGTTGGTGTAGAACCACAGGTCGACCCACGGATCCGCGTCGCCGACCACGTCGAGCTTGGGGCCGGCCGGGTCCACCGCCGCACCCAGGTATCCGGGCTGGCTCCGGTTCCCGTCGGTGCCGCGGACCCGCACGTACTGCGCTTCCTCGGCGCGACCGAGCGGATGCACCAACTCGAACGTGCCGCGTTTGCCCGCGGTGTCCCACTGCTTGACGACCTTGGTGTTCGGCGCGGTCATCGTGTCCTTGTCGCCGGCCGGTCCGGTGACCGAGCCCTGGATCACGTCGACCCGGTTGAGCGCCGGCACGAAGTTCGCCCAGTTCGGCACGGTCTGCGTGGTGATCCGTACGACGAGTTCGATCGCGCGGCCCTTCTGCACGATCAACGCGCCGCCGAGCGGTTCGCCGTACCGCTTGCCGACCTCGCGGACCTCGACCTCGACACCCTTCACCAGCGCGCCGTGGTCGACCCAGACGCGGCCGTGGCGCAGGCCCTCCATCACCGCGAGGTAGTCACGGCGGTCGGCGCCGACATGGGTTCGGCTGTAGAAGCCCGGCCAGAAGTCGCTCGCGGTGGAGCTGACGGTGTTGCCGTAGACCGGGTCCATGTAGCGGCCGTCGCGGTCGAACTGTTCCTGGCTGGAGCCGTCGGGGCGCCGGGACGTCTCGTTCCAGTTCACGTGCGAGTCTGAGTTCGCGGTGATCCACCACGGCTTGCCCTCGGCGAGCAGGCTGTCCCACAGGCCGCCGACAGTCGCGGTCATCCAGTCGAAGCCGCCCCAGGTGCGGTAGCTCTCGGCCGGGTAGCCGGGGAACGAGTTCGGGTTCGGGGCGTTGCCGTAGATGCCGCGGGCGTTGCCGGCGCCGATGCCCTTCGGGAGGCCGCCGGCCTGATGACCGGGCGCGCCCTCGAAGCCGATCGCGATCCGCGGGTCGGCGTCACGCCAGTTGCGGATCTCGTGCGGGCTGTCGATGCCGTTGCGGGCCGGGTGGTTGGCGAGGAACAGCGCGTCCGCGACCCGGCGCTTGTCGACCTGCTGACCGAGCCACTGGATGCCGGACACCGCGAGCGCCTCGTTGGCCGGCGAGTTCGCACTCGCGTTGTTCACGCTGCCGTCGTACCCGTTCTCGAACTGCTTCAGTACGTCGACCTCGCGGCTTCCCGGTGCGACGAACACCGTGCCGTGCTCGGCCGCCGGGATGTTCCACTCGAGCCCCTGGAAGATCAAGGTGTCGCGCAGTTCGGCGCGGGCCGCCTTGATCTGCGGATTGACCAGGTCGACGCCGATCCGCGCATGCGTCGCGCCGCCGTGGTCCGTGATGACGAGCCAGTCCAGCCCGTACGCCGTGGCGTGGCGAGCCTGGTCGATGACGCGGTACATGCCGTCGGAGCTCAACTGCGTGTGGATGTGGTGATCGCCGGCCAGCCACACGTTCGGCCGGTTGCCGTGCCGGAAGACCCACCCGTCCTTGGGCGCCGTCGCCGCCGCGAACTGCGCACCCGTCACGGCGAGCGCCGCCGTACCCCCGAGAATCCCGGCCGACCGCAGCAACCCCCGCCGCGAAACCTCCGCCGGCGACAGATCACTGTCCGGCACCGACTCGTCCAACGCAGCCAAAGTCCCCTGATCCAACTCGACATTCGGCTGATGGTGATCGTGCGAGTGCGAGTGCCCCATCGACGGTCCTCTCCAGACGGAATCGCCGCGATCATCGCCTTTCCCCATGACCAAGAGATGTGCGCCGGATGAACAGAACTCCGGCATGGTGGTACCTGTGACGCGACGGGTTTGGGCTGTTGTTCTGCTGGCGGTGGTGGTCGCCGTCGGCGGCGGCATGCTCAAGCTGACGTCGCGACCCACAGCTGAACCGAGTCCGAGTGTGCGCGCTCCGTCCAGTACGCCGACGGTTACGCGCAGTCCGTCGCGGGCTGTCGCCGCACCCCGGTATGTGTTTCCCGTTGGTGGGTGTCGGGCGGATGCTTCGCAGAGTCATCATGACTATCCGGCGTCGGACGTCTTTGCGCGTGTTGGGTGTTTGTTCGTTGCGCCGGTCGACGGGCGGGTTGACGAGGTGACGCGGGTCGACGCGTGGGATCCGAAGTCGAACCGAGGTGCTGACCGCGGTGGGCTGTCGGTTTCGGTGGTGGGGGTGGACGGCGTTCGGTACTACGGGTCTCATCTCTCGGCGATTCAGCCCGGCATCGCGCCAGGCGTGCAGGTGCGGGCGGGGCAATCTCTTGGACGGACCGGGAAGACGGGAAGCGCCCAGGGGACACCACCACATCTGCACTTCGGGATCAGTTGGCCGACGGGGCCCAACATGTGGTGGATCCGGCGCGGGGCCGTCGCACCGCAGCAGTTCCTGAACAGCTGGCATGACGGCGGTCAGCTGTCCCCCGTGACGGTGGTCGCGGCGAGTCACCGGACGTACGGCGCAGACCGCGGCTGCCGCTCGTACTGCTGACCCTCAGCGAGCGCGGCCCTCGCGGAGGGCGGCGATCGACTTCTCGATGCGGCGGGTGCGGGTGGCTTCGGCTTTGGCGGAGGTTACCTGGAGCGTGTGCCACTGGCGGTTGCTGTAGCTGAGGGTGTCCCAGAACGCCTTGGCCTCCGGGTCCGCGGCGAGGGCGGTTGCCAGCGGTTCGGGGATGTCGAGTTCGCGGGGAGCTGTGTCGAGTTCGACGTCGACGTCCAGTACGTCGCCGGGCGTGACGCCGGCCTCGGTACGGCGGTCCGCGCTGAATCCGAGCAGGTAGCGTCCGCCCATCCGCGCGATCGACGTACGGAAGGTGTACCCGTTGACCGTGACGCTCACCTTCGGGCGGCCGCCGCCCCCGAGCGACTCCACGACCGCGTCGGGTACCTCGAAGCCGGCGGTGTTCTTGCCGGTGGACAGCAGCTCGGCGGTGAACTTCATCTGTTCATCATCCGCGCCGAGCGGGCCATGTCGAGAGCCGGCCGACAGTTCCGACGTACCGAGGTCAGTGTCAGGCGAGAGGAATGATCGTGATTCTCAACAGCATGTTGCTCGGCAGTGCGGACGCGGAGCGGTTGAAGGCGTGGTACCGGGACGGGTTCCGGGCGGAGGTCGACGGGTACGGCAACCTGGACCTCGGCGGGTTCGGTCTGGTGATCGAGCAGCGCGACGACGTGACGGCCAAGAACTCCGAACCGGGGCGGCACATCGTGAACTTCGCCGTCGACGACATCCAGGCGGCGGCCGCGCACCTGCGGACGCTCGACGTCGACTGGCTGGTGCACCCGGAGGACCGCGGGATCGGCTGGTTCGCGACGCTGATCGACCCGGACGGCAATTACGTGCAGCTCATCCAGATGAAACCGGAGTACTACGCGCAGAAGTGAAAAACGTTCGCACCGGAGCTGGGGGATCCGGTGCGAACGAGGTTGTTTTTGTCAGGCGCATTTACAGGGGAGAAAATGGCGGCAAGCGAGGGGCAGAACGCCCACACTCGCTTGCCGCCCAATCACCGGTTCCTTAGGTGGTCGAGGTGAGGCGACTCGACCTTGGCCACGTTCCGCGTGGGTTGTCTGGTGAGTACGGAACGCGAAAGGTACCGGAGGTTCTTTTCTCAGCGGGGTGCTACGTCCCACATACGCTCGCCGGGCAGGGGGTCGGGGAGCCTGTCGACGTTGGGCATCGGGTCGTTGGTGACCCGAAGACCCGCGAATCGACGGCTCATGGCGTCTGCGTACCGCTCGGCCAACGCCGGCTCGGCGTTGTAGTCGGCGATCACGTGCTCACCGAACCAGACACGCACGCGACGACGCGAAATGGTCTGGGTGGCGGTGGCGGTTGTCACTGGTCCTCCTGGCTGAAACTTCGAGGGTGAACGGCCTGGAAAACGCGGGCGAGCGCGGTGCCGGTGCGCCGTGTTGTGTTCACCGTCACGTCACTTCCAACGGAGGACGGAGAGTCGAGGTCACGCCCGGATTCGGATTTTCTGGCCGACCGCCAAAACTTTTTCGGACCCGCCAGGATCCAATTCTTTCGACAATGTGTTCGATTACTCGAACGGCCCGCGCACGGAGACGCCGCCGTCCAGCACGAGCTGCTGTCCGGTGATGTACGACGCCGCGTCGGAGGCCAGGTAGACCACCGCCCGGGCCACCTCGTCGGAACGACCGAACCGGCCGACCGGGATCTCCTCGACGACCTCGGCGGCGACTGCTGCGTTGGCGACGGCGGTCGCGATCGCGCCGGCCGCGGCGATGTTCATCCGGATCCCGTCCCGCGCGTACTCGGCGGCGACAGTTCGCGCCAGGCTGAGCAGGCCGGCCTTCATCACGCCGTACGCCGCCTGTTCGGGCGCGGCCATGAACCCGGTGACGGATCCGACGCTGACGATCGCGCCGCCGGTGCCCTGGTCGAGGAAGACGCGGAGCGCCGCCCGGACGGCGCGGGCGACGTACCGGAGGTTGACCTCGTAGATCGTGTCCCAGTCCTCGTCGGCCATCTCGTGCAGCTTCACCGCGGGCACGAACGCGACCTGCCCGCCGACGACGGTGACGAGTACGTCGAGTCCGCCGAGCTTCTCGACCGCACCAGCGACCATCGCCTCGATGTCGGTCGCCGAGCGGACGTCACCGGAGATCGGGTACGCCGTACCGCCGGCTGCTCGTACCGCGTCGGCGGCTTCCGCGCCACGCTGCGGATCGAGGTCCGCGACCACCACCGCGGCGCCTTCGTTGCCGAAGGCGTCAGTCGTCGCACGCCCGATCCCGCCTCCGCCGCCACCGATCACCAGCACTCGTGTCTGCATGGCGCGAGCGTAGATCAGTGATGTCATGAGATTCACAGGGATTCCTCAGGATAGACACGCCGAAGCTGTCAGAACGGCTCCGTACGCTGGGGGACGTGACCATCGAAGACGCTGGTATCAGGCCGCTGACCAACGGATCCACGGAGAGGGGATCCGAGGACAAGCCGCTCGTGGCGAATTCGCTCGTGGTGCCCGAGCGGGTCATCGGCGGCGTCGTACCGTCACCCGTCCGGCCAGGTCCGACGGGGATCGCGGCCGTCCAGACCGAGCACCTGATCAGCGATGTAGGCGACGCGCTCCGGCTGCTCGACGCGGTGGAACGCGTCCGCGGTCATGCGCACCCGCTGATCCTGGGTCTGCAGGAAGCGATCGGGATCAAGATGCCTGCCGCGCTGGTACTGAGCGCGATCGCGAACGGCCGCACGTCGGCGGACGAGGTCGCGAAGCAGGTCGGTATCACGCCCGGTGAGGCGGAGCTGGCGATCGCCGACCTGGAAGCGCTCGGCATGGTCCGGACCACGCCCGACCTGATCGTCACGTCGATGGGTCAGGCCCGCCTCTCCCAGCTCGACGGCCTCACCGTCCGGGTCCTGGACGTCATCACCGGCATCCTCGGCCCGACCGACGCGGCCCACCTGGTCCGCCTCCTGCACACCGTCGCCGACGGCCTCGAGTCCGCCTCGGTAGCCGCCGCTGTGAACCCAACCCTCCCCCAGGTCATCCACAACTGACCCGAGGTGTGTGTCGAGAACGGGGTGGCGGTCTCGACGTAGCTGGTGTCAAGCGAGTCAGGAGGACACCAGATGTTGAAGGACAGCAAGGCGTTCAGTGGGTTCTCGGTGGATGATCTGCCGCGGGCGAAGGAGTTCTACGGCACGACGCTGGGGATCGACGTCGGCGAAGAAGACGGGCTGTTGCACCTGCGGACGGGTGGCGGGAACACGGTTCTCGTCTACCCGAAGGACAATCACGTGCCGGCGGAGTACACCACGCTCAACTTCCCGGTCGACGATATCGAGGCGACGGTGCGGGAGCTGGTCGCGCGGGGCGTCGTGTTCGAGAGGTACGTCGACGAGCAGGACGAGCTCGGGATCAACCGCGGTGAGGGGCCGTTGATTGCCTGGTTCAAGGATCCGGCGGGGAACGTGCTGTCGGTCATTCAGGAGTGAGGGATCGGGTCGTCGTACTGGCCTAGGCGGCCTGTGTAGCGGGCGCCTTTGACGTACGGCCAGGCGTAGGCGGTGCAGCCGTGCAGGCCGAGGGTCTGCTGTTGCATGACCGGCGCCGGCTGGCCGGGGCCCGGGCACAGTTCATGGCCGCGGCCGAGCCGGTGGCCGGTCTCGTGGTTGACCATGTACTGCCGGTACGTCGTCAGCGACGCCGCATAGTTCGGTACGCCGCGCGCCCACCGCGCCACGTTCAGCACGACCCGGTTCCCGATCCGGCAACTCGTGTACCGGTCCGGCGCCGCGCCGCAGATCAGGTCCCGCGTCTCGGGCGTGACCAGCATCAACGTGAAGTCGGGGCTCGTCCCCGGCCCGACCTGCTGGAACCGCCACAGCCCGTGCGACGCCCACCCCTGTGCCCCGCCGTACGTCGCCCGCACGAACCGCGCGAACCCGCCGCGGTCGATGCCGGTGATCCCGCCCTCGATCGCGATCTGGAACCGCATCAGCTTCCCCGCATGCCCGATCACCGCGGGATCTCCCGGCAGTACGGCGTACGACCGCGTCCCCGCCACCGGATACGAGATCGCCTCCGGAGGCCGCTGCGAAACCACAGACCGTGCCGGCGACTGCACAGGCTGCGCCGACTGAGCGGGCTGGGCAGGCTGGTCCGACTGGACCGACGCCGGTACGACGGGGTATCCGTGCCGGCCGAACGGGCTGGCAGGCAGCAGTACTCCGCCCGCGACCACGACGGCGATCGCGACGACAACGGTCCAGCGGCGCATCCGGTGAGCTCCTCACAGCACGCCCGGGCGGGCGTGTTCTCACTCCTTCTTGCCACTGTGCCCCGAAACCCTTCTCCGTCCACGGGTGGAGACCGGATTTCCATCTCCCGTTTTCTGACACACCCGTGTTAGTTTCGATCGAAGAAGCACACCTGTATCAAATAAGGAGCCTTCGATGAGACGCTGGACCGCAGGCATCGCGACCCTGCTGACCGTCATCACTCCCTTGACGGCGTGGGGTACGACGCCGGGACCGCGACTGACCGCCGACGTGAATCGCGACGGACTGCTGACCCACGCCGACGACGCGGCCAAGTCGACCTGGACCGACGCCCGCGGCGCGATCGTCCTGCCCAACCTGGACGACGACGAGCGCCGCTGCACCGTCGACCCGGCGGACCTCGACGCACCCGGCCGCGCGGTCGACGACAAGCTCGCCGCCTGCAACGACTCCGCTGACGACCGCATCAACGGGCCCCGCGACGCCGCCGACCTTGCACCCCTCACAATCGATGCCCAGCGCAACCTTTCGGATCACGCAACCGGGACGATCACGATCTCCCCGGCGGACAAGGCTCGCGTCTTCCCCGGCAACACTCTGACCGCGAAGGACCTGCAACGCGGCGTACGCCTGCAACTCGAAGGTCGCGACATAGTCCGCAACCCGAAGCAGTGGGACGGCCAGATCACCGTGACCTTGTCCGTCACCGACCGCGGCCGCACCGGCACCGACGTGGTCCGGATGCGCGTGGCCACGCTCATGCTGCAGAACGATCTCCAACGCGCACAAACCGTCCTGGCCGGCCAACCAGCCAAGGGACCGGGCTGGTGGGGCGGCACCCCGCCGTACGAGGACGGCGTACCGGGCGAGTGGAAGAAGTTCGCCGACACGTTGCGTCAGGCAACCAAGCTCCAGTTCGTGAAAGGTACGCCGAACGGCTGGAAGGACATGTGGTTGCAGGACACCTTCGAGCCGGCCACCGCGAGCATGCCGGCCGTCGGCGGCCCGCACACGATGCGCATTCTGATCCGCTCCGGCAACGTCTGGGATGTCCCCGGCGCCGACACACCGCGCCCGGCCGGGCGGCTGCTGTACCGCGACCTGCGCGGACCGGACATCGGCATCGTCCAGGAGCTCGCCGACAAGGCCTCCCCCGGCCTCGACGACCTGCTGAACATGGGCGGCAACCTCGAGTCACTCCCGCCGTACGACGGCTATCCGCACGGACGGATCGTGTACGGGTCGGGCGAGCGGCATCCCGATCCCGGGTTCATCACGATGGTGACGAGCCAGGGGTACCAGCCGCCGGTCGTGATCGACACGTCCTGGCTGATGGTCGGGCACGCGGACGAGACGACGCACGTGGTCCGCGCGAACAACGCCCGCGGCTGGACGCTCGCGGTCGCGGACCCTCGACTCGCCGTTCAACTGTTGCGCGACGTGCAAGATGGCGACCAGAAACTGTTCGCGGATACGAAGGCGACGTACAAGCCGACGGTGAACGAACTGCTCAGCACCGGATTGCAGGACAACGAGGCCGCAGCCAAGCACATCGACGACCAACTGAAGATCCTGCTGAAGGCCACCGGTCTCCACGAGGACGAACTCGTCCGGCTGCCCGTGTTCTTCAACAAGGTTCCCGGCTATGGGTTGTTCAAGGCAATGACTCCTGGCCTGGTGAACGGGCTCTCGATCACCGACCGTCAGTTCGCCGCACCCGATCCGCACGGGCCACGCCTGAACGGCCGGGACGTCTTCCGGCAGGCGACCGAGCGGGCCCTCGCGCGTAACGGCGTACGCGTGCATTGGGTCGAGGACTTCTTCTGGGCGCACCTCGGCGGTGGTGAAGTGCATTGCGCGACGAACGCACTCCGCGACACCAGCAGTACTAGGCCTTGGTGGTCCGGAAACGCAGCGTCGGGTACTTCGCCTCGATGAACCCGAGCCCACGGTAGAGGTCGATGCCGTAGTCGGTTGCGTGCAGTTCGACCTGGCCGACGCCGGTCTCATCCCGGAACCAGTCCATCAACGCGACCACGCACGCCCGCGCGAGACCGCGGCGCCGGAAGTCCGGCTCGGTGCTGACGTTGTACAGGTGACCGCGAAGAGTGGTCAGGTCGCGCGGGCCCGGCGGGTGCACGTACACGTTGCCGGCGGCGCACGCGACCACGCCGGCGCTCGGGTCGTCGACGACGTACGCCGCGAACATGTCCGGCGCCGCCAACTGTCCGGCGAACCACTCGAGCGCGGTGATCCGCCACGGGGCGTCCGGTCCGCCGATGTCGTTGCCCATCGCGGCGAGCATCAATCCCCGTAAGTGGACCAGCGACTCCGCATCATCCGGCTTGGCGCGTCGTACCTGAATGTCGGTCACTTGGTCGATCATGCCAACTTTTTGCCGACTCAGTGAATCGTAGGAGTCATGGCCCCGAGCAGAGCGACGCGCGGTACCCGGGCACGTCGGTCGAGTCCCCGACGGCGGTCCGCGTTCGCCGCGCTGACGATCGCCGTCCTCGGCGTGCTGCTTCCCGGTACGGCGTACCTCGTCGCTCGCCGGACCAAGCTCGGTTCGACGCTGATCGTGCTGAGTCTCGCGCTGTACGGCGGCGCGGCGTACGTCGGCCTGCGGAAACGGGACGCGGTGATCTCGTGGGCGCTGAACCCGTCGGTGCTGAACTGGATGATCATCGGCCTGGCCGCGATCGCACTCGTGTGGATCGTCGTCCTGGTCACGTCGTACAAGATGCTCCGGCCGCTGACCGTCGGACCGGGATCCCGGATGCTCGGGGCGCTGGTGATCGGCGTGATCTGCTTCGCGATGACGGTGAGTACGGCGACCGGCGCGCAGACGTTGATGGCCCAGCGGAGCCTGGTGACGAAGGTCTTCGGGGGCGAGGAGTCGAAGAGCCAGACGCGGCCGACGATCACCCCGAAGAAGGACATCTGGCAGCAGTTGCCGCGGCTGAACATCCTGCTGCTCGGCGCGGACGACGGCGAGGGCCGCGGCGGGACGCGGACCGACACGGTGATGGTCGCGAGCATCGACACCAAGACCGGCAACACCTCGTTGATCTCGCTGACCCGGAACTTCATGCGGATGCCGTTCCCGGAGGACTCCCCGCTGCACAAGATCTACCCGACCGGGTTCTGGGATCCGAACGACCCGAAGGAACAGCCGGAGTTCTACCTGGACGCCATGTACCGCAACATCCCGAGGCAGCATCCGGGCATCCTCGGCCCCTCGGACAACGAGGGCGCGGACATCCTCAAGGTGTCCGTCGGCGAGGCGCTGGGGCTGCAGATCCACTACTACGTGCAGATCAACCTGGCCGGGTTCGCGCAGCTGGTCGAGGCGCTCGGCGGGATCACGGTCAACATCAACTACCGGGTCCCGGTCGGCGGCAACGACGACAAGAAGATCCCGCCGAGCCGGTACCTCGAGCCGGGTCCGAACCGGCAGCTGAACGGCACCGACGCGCTGTGGTTCGCGCGCGGCCGGTACAAGGTCCCGACCGCGGACCTCGCCCGCCAGGCCCGGCAGCGCTGCACGATCAAGGCGATCGTCGAGCGCGCCACCCCGCAGAACGTGCTGACGAACTACGACGCGATCGCGAAGGCCGGCGAGCAGCTGATCCGCACCGACATCCCGCGGAACCAGCTGGGCGCGTTCGCGACCCTGGGCGCGCGGGTGAAGACGGCGAAGATCACCAACGTCGACCTCGACAAGCAGAAGAACTTCCCGACCGGCAAGAACCCGAACTACGCCGGGATGCGCGAGATCGTGGCGCAGGCCCTCAACCCGGTCCGCCGTACGACGACCGCGCCCCCCAAGACCACGAAGGTGCCGCCGTCCACCGCGGCGCAGCCCAAGACCACGCCGAAGACCACCGCCAAGCCTGACACCGGCGACCTCACGTCGGCCTGCGCCTACAACCCAGGCCCGCCAAGCTGATCCGTCCGGCGTAGCGGACGCCGAGCGCCTACTCGGGCGGTCCGGTCAGGATGCAGAACTCGTTGCCGTCCGGGTCGGCCATCGGGATCGCGTCCGCGCCCTCCTGACCGCTCTCGAGCCGGGTCGCGCCGAGCGCGATCAGCCGCTCGGCCTCGGCGTCGACGTCACCGTCGGCCGGCACCGTGAGGTCGAGGTGCATGGGGTTCTTCGGCGGCTTCGGGCTGACCGGCGGGCCGCCCCACGCGACCTTCGGGCCGCCGGACGGCGCCTGGATCGCGGTCTCCCCGTCCTGGTCCCAGACCAGCGGCCAGTCGAGCGCCTTGCTCCAGAAGTACCCGACCTCCTGCGTGCCGTCCGTGGCCACCTCGCCGAAGAACGCGGTGTTCGCGAGGAAGTTGTTCCCCGCCTCGATCACGCAGAACTCGTTGCCTTCAGGATCCGCGAGGACGATGTATTTCTCCTCCGGCGCCTGCCCGATGTCGATGTGCCGGCCGCCGAGCTCGAGCGCTCGCGACACCGTCTCCTGCTGCTGCTCGGGCGTCTCGCTGGTCAGGTGGAAGTGGATGTGGCTCGGCGGGTCGTTCTCGACGGGACTCGGCAGGAACCGCATCCGGAACGGGGTCTTGTCGTCAGGCAGCAGCTCGTTGCCGTCGACCTGTTCCCACCCGAGCAGGCTGCCCCAGAACCGCGCCAGCCCGGCGGGATCCTTCGCGTCGACCGACAGCGCATAGAGGTTGATGCTCATCGGATCTCCCAATCCTCCAGGGGCTGTCACCGTATGGCGCGGCGGATCGGCGCCGCAAAGCAATTAGCCGGCCGACGCCGCGGCGATCCGCGCGTGGTGATCCGCCTGATCCCGCGACATCGGCTGCCTGAGCAGGACCACCTGGTGATAGAGCGGCGCGGTCGCGGTGAGCAGGAGCTGATGGGGATCGGTGCCGCTCGGGATCTCGCCGCGCGTAACAGCCCGACTGACGATCAGCGCGGTGCGCGCGTAGCGGTCCTCCCAGAAGCGGGTGAGTGCGTCGGCGGCATCCGTCGTACGGAAAGAGGCCGCGATCACCGCTTGGGTGATGGACGGCCGGGCGGTGAGCGCGGCGTGGATCTCGCGGTTGACGGCGATCAGATCGCGTTCGAGCGAGCCTGTGTCGGGCGGCTCCCACGAGTCGTCGGCGCCAGCCGCGAGCAGGTCGATCAGCAGACCGGGCACGGTCTTCCAGCGCCGGTACAAGGTCGTCCGGTGTACGCCGGAACGCGCCGCGACCGCGTCGATCGTGAGCCCGTCGTACCCATGCTCGGCCAGCTCGGACTCGACCGCCGCGAGCACGTCCGAGCGCACTCGGGCCGTCCGGCCTCCCGGCCTACTTGCGCCGACCTCAGCGATCATGGCATCATCCTAACGCAACGTCCGTCGCATTTAGGGAGTAGCCAGTGATCTTCTGACCCGCCGTTCGCCAACCACGAACCCGCGAGAGGTCAGGAGGATCCTCATGTCTCCACAGCTGTCCCTGCACGACGTCACCAAGTCGTACGACCACCGCCTGGTGCTCGACCAGGTCACCTGCGCCTTCCCGCCCGGGCAGGTCAGCGGCCTGATCGGCGAGAACGGCTCCGGCAAGTCGACGCTGCTGCGGATCCTGGCCGGTCTGGAGCCGGCGACGGACGGCACAGTGAGCGCCATCGGAAGCATCGGCTTCCTGGCGCAGGACAACCCGTTGCCGCTCGACCTCGACGTACAGGCGCTGGCCGATCACGCGCTCGCCGACCTGCGCCGGATCGAGGCGCGGATGCGTTCGTTGGAAGGCTTGCTTGCCGACGGACACACCGACGTCCTGGATGAGTACGGCGAACTCCAGACGGTGTTCGAGATCCGCGAGGGGTACGACGCGGACGCCCGGTTCGCCCGCGCGACGTACGGCCTCGGACTGTCCACACTGCCTGGTGATCGCCGGTTGTCCGAACTGTCCGGCGGCGAGTTGGCGCGGTTACACCTGGCCGCCGTACTCGCGTCGTCGCCGGAGGTCCTGCTGCTCGACGAGCCGACCAACCACCTGGACGTGTCGGCCGCCATCTGGCTGGAGGACCACCTGCGATCTCGGCGCGGTACGACGGTTGTTGTGTCGCACGATCGCGCGTTCCTGGAACGGGTCGCGTCGACACTGTTCGAGGTCGACGGCGACACGCACCGAGTCACGCGGTACGGCAACGGCTTCCAGGGCTACCTGCACGAGAAGGCAGCCGAGCGGGCGCGTCTCGAGCAGGCCCGGCAGCAGTGGGAGGACGACGTCGCGGAGATGCGCGTGCTCGTGCGGACCACTGCCGATCGGGTCGCGTACGGGCGACCGATGAAGGACAACAACAAGCCCGCGTACGACCGGGCAACAGGTCGCGTCAACGAGGCGGAGCGGAGCAAGATCCGCAACGCCAAGGAACGCCTGCGCCGCCTGGAGGAAGACCCGCCGCCGGTGCCGGCGAAGCCGCTCCGGTTCAAGGCGTCGATCCGCACGACCGGCGCTCCGGCCGGGCTGGATGCTGTCGGCGTCGCGGTCGCGGAGCGGCTGCTGCCGACGTCGCTCGACGTACCCGCTGGTGGTCGCGTACTGATCACCGGACCGAACGGCGCCGGCAAGTCGACCCTCCTCGACGTCCTCGCCGGTGCACTCCCGCCGGACTCCGGGTACGTCGATCGCCACGGACGGATCGGCTACCTGCAGCAGGAGGTGACCGAGGCGCGACCGGACGAAACGTTGCGCGAGGCACTCGCACGGCATCCCGGCGCGGCGGCGCTGGGGCTGTTCCGTCAGGACCAGTTGCAGACCCGGGTCGGTGCCTTGTCGACCGGGCAACGCCGGCGGCTCGCGTTGGCGCGAGTGCTGACCACGCGGTACGACGTACTGCTGCTCGACGAGCCGACGAACCACTTGTCCCTCGTGCTGGTGGAAGAACTGGAGGCGGCACTCGACCGCTACGCCGGCGCACTCGTCGTGGTCAGCCACGACCGCCGCTTCGCCTCCCGCTGGCGTGGAACCGTCATCGATCTCGAGGAGAACACCTATGTCAGTCAGTGAGTTCACGGTCGATGGCGCGCCGTACGGCGTGGTCGCGGCAGGCGGTGAGGTGTGGACGACGCTCGTCCACACCGGCCGCGTCGCAACCGTTTCGGGCCGCGTGTTCGACCTCGACGCACCCTCGTCTCGCCCGAGCGTGATCGTCGAGGGTCCCGACGACGCCGTGTGGTTCACCCGGAACGGCGACGACCGGATCGGACGGATCGGGTACGACGGTGCCGTATCGGCGATCGAGATTGCGGGAGCGCCGTACGGGCTGTGCGTCGGACCCGACGGCGCCTTGTGGTGCACGTTGATGAGCATCGACGCGATCGGGCGGATCACGGTGGACGGCGAGGTGTCGACGTACCCGATCGGTACGACGGGGGCGTTCCCGGGGATGATCACGACGTACGCGGGCGATCTGTGGTTCACGCTCAACCAGACCAACGCGATCGGCCGGATGACCACCGATGGCAAGGTCACCACCTATCCCTTGCCGACGCCCGCCGCGGGTCCGGTCGGGATCAGTGCGGGGCCGGACTGCGTCTGGTTCACCGAACTGCTCGCGAGCCGGGCTGGTCGGATCGGCGTCGACGGGTCGATCTCGGAGTTCGCCCTTCCGGCCGATTCGAAGCCGCACGCTGCGGCGGCGACAGCTGACGGTGGTTGCTGGCTCACCTTGTGGGCAAGCGCTGAGCTGGTCCACCTCGATGCCAAGGGCAACATCACTCGTCAGGTCGCGTTCGGGGACGGGGCCGAGCCACACGGGCTGTACGCCGACACTGCGGTTTGGGTCGCGTTGGAGAAGGGTTCCGTAGCTCACATCCAACCGTGAGGAGGTTCACTCGGTGGGGGGAGGACTCGGTGCACCGCGGAGGTGGACAGTGGTGATGTGAGCACGGTGGTGCAGGTTCGAGGGTCGGCGGCCCGGGTACGGGACGTTGTCGCGGTCGGTCGCCCGGCGTTCTGGGTCGTGTCGATCGTGCCTTACTACACGGGGATTCTGCTCGCTACGCATCAGCTGATCCCGCCCGTCGAGGAATGGCCGCGGCTGATCGTCGGGGCGGTCGTGATGGGCCCGCTGGTTTGGCTGGCAGTGCTGGCGGTCAACGACGCGTACGACCTGCCGAGCGATCGGCTCAACCCGCGGAAGGCCAAGTCGCCACTGCTCGACGGGCGAATCACGCTGCGAGCGGCGAAGCGGCTGGCGTTCGCGGCGGCCGTGGCAGCGGTCGGACTGAGCCTGCATGTCGGGATCGTGTTCGCGCTGGGCGTCCTGCTCGCCGTACTCCTCGGGTACGCGTACTCCGTCCCACCGGTGCGGTTGAAGACCCGCGCCGGCTTCGACGTCGCGGTCAACGCACTGGCCCTGGGCGCCTTCGGCCCGCTGGCCGGCTGGGCCGCGATCAACCCGGACCTGAGCGACTTCCCCTGGCTGATGGGCCTCCAAGGAACGCTCGCCGCGATCGGCCTCTACCTCCCCACCACCCTCGCCGACCTCGATGCAGACCGCGCCGCCGGCTACCAAACCGTCGCAGTCCGCTTCGGCCCCCGCACGACGTACCGGATCGGGTACGCCGCCTGGATCGCAGCAGCCACCCTGTCGGTAATCCTCGCCGCCACCAACACCATCATTCCCCGCACCATGCTGCCCCTGGAGCTGGTGATGGTCCCCGTCCTCATCGCGGCCTACCGCAAACTGATCGGCCCCCACCAATCCTTCAAAGGCATCATCGCCCTCGCCACCCTCTTCCTCCTCCCCTGCACCACCTTCGCCCTCACCTACACCGGAGTCCTGTAGCTGCACCCGGAGGCGCTGGAGCGTTTTGGTTTACGGGCCTGACCGGTATGTGGGGCGTGCACGTGCACGTGCACGGTGGGCAAAGATTTGATCACTGATCTTTACAGCGATGAAACGTTCATGAACTCTTGGGTCCCATGACTCTGACCCGCCCGGAGCTCGAGACCGACTACGCCCTCAGCCGGTCCGCTATCGCGCACTTCAAGCAGCACGGATTCGTGAAGCTGAAGAACGTGCTGAGTGCGGAGACGATCGCGGAGTTCGAGCCGGAGATCACCGACAAGGTGATCGAGTTGAACACCCAGGAACAGCCGCTGGACGAGCGCGATACGTACGGCAAGGCGTTCCTGCAGGTCACGAACCTCTGGCAGGACAGCGAGCGGGTACTGGAGTTCGTGTCCTCACCGCGGCTCGCGCGGATCGCGGCACAGCTGCTCGGTGTGCAGTCGGTGCGGCTGTACCACGACCAGGCGCTCTACAAGGAGTCCGGCGGCGGCGTCACCCCGTGGCACGCGGACCAGTACTACTGGCCGTTCGCGACCGATCGGTGCGTGACGATCTGGGTCCCGCTGCAGGAGACCCCGATGGAGATGGGGCCGTTGTCGTTCGCGGCCGGCAGTCACACGTTCGAGCACGGGCGGGACCTGCCGATCAGTGACGAGTCGGAGCGGGTGCTGCAGGACACGCTGGCCGAGCAGAACTTCCAGGAGATCTCCGAGCCGTACGAGCTCGGTGAGGTCAGCTACCACCTCGGCTGGACGTTCCATCACGCGCCGCCGAACACGACGGACATCCCGCGTCGGGTGATGACGGTGATCTACGTCGACGCCTCGATGGAGATCTCGCAGCCGGCGAACGCGAACCAGGTGCTCGACCTGGCCAGCTGGATGCCCGGCAACCAGCCCGGCGAAACCGTCTCCTCCCCGCTCAACCCGGTCCTCTACTGACCCGCCCGGCACCGTCGCCGTCGACACTCGTGCGCATTCTGTACCTATTGGTATGTACGATACGACCATGAACGAATCGATCAGCCGCGTAGTCGTCCTGGATCAGCACCTGCCGGAGGCGCTCCCGGTGCAGCGCGTCGAGGTCCGCCGGATCACTATCGACCCGCACACCGCGCTCGGCGCCCACGTCCACAACGGCCCCGTGTTCGGCAACATCGTGTCGGGGTCGGCCGTCTACCAGCAGGCCGAGGACTCCGAGCCGCAGGTCCTGCACCCCGGCGACGTGTTCTACGAGCCCGCCGTCGAACGCATCGCCCGCTTCGACACCGAGGACGAAGGCGTCACCTTCCTCGCCTACTTCCCCCTGACCGCCGACCAGGACGCAACCCTCGACCTGGTGTAGGCGGACCGCCACGCACGCAGAACCCCGCAAACGGGGGCGAAAGCACCGCGAAACGGGACTTCTGCCTGCGCGGCCGTCCCCCTACAGCGTCCGCTTCTGCGGGTAGATCGTTTCGCCGCGGGACAGTTGCTCGACGTACAGAGCGACGCGCTTGGCTCGGGTTTCGGCGCGTTTCGCGTTGGTGACTCGGTAGACGACGGCGAAGCGGTTGGCGCTGGTCAGGATCTCGAACATCGCCTGCGCCTTCGGTTCAGCGGCCAGCGCTGCCGCGAGATCGTCCGGGATCTCGAGCGCGCCCGCCCCGCCGTACGCGTTGTCCCAGCGGCCGTCGGCCTTCGCGCGCTCGACCTCGGCACGTCCGGCCGGGCGCATCCGCCCTTCCTGTTCGAGGCGCGCGATCAGGCCGACGTTCCGCTTCGACCACATGCTCCGCGCGCGCCGCGGCGTGTACCGCTGCACGAACGTCTGCTCGTCGCGGCCCCGCCGTTGCCCGTCGATCCACCCGTGACACAGGGCTTCCTCGAGCGCTTCGTCGTACGTCAGGCTCGTCGGCGTCGTCACGTTCTTCTTCGCGAGCACGAGCCAGACGCCGTCCGGTTCCTCGTGATGCTCGTGCAGCCACCTCAGCCAGGCGGCGGCATCCACGACGATCAGTTCTGCGGTCACGAGGCAGCCTCCCGGTAGCGCGCGGCCAACTGCGTCGCCGCGTCCTTCAACTCTTGCGGTCCGACGAACTCCAGGTCGCACTCGAACATCCCGAACGTCGCGGCCAACCCGGTCCACGACCACCCGCTGAGGGCGAGCCGGCAACTCGTCGGCGTCAGCTCCTCGACCACAGCCCCATGGCCGGCCCACTGCGCGATGTCCGACGCCTTCGCCTGCAGGATCGCCTCGCCACGGCAGGGATTGCGGTCCTGTCCGCGGAACTTGCTGGAGATGTACGTCGCCACGTCGGGCGCCGGCAGTTCGCGCGGTGTGAACCGCGGCCCGGTCGGCGTCTTCGGCGTCATCCGATCCACCCGGAACGTCCGCCAGTCGTTGCGGTCCAGATCCCATCCGACCAGGTACCACCGCCCGCCCCACGTCACCAGGTGATGCGGCTCCACCTTCCGCGGCGGCACCCATTCCTCTTCCGCTGCACGAGGCGCGGCGTAGTCGAACCGCAGTACCTCGTTCGCGCGAACCGCGGAACCGACAGCGATCAACTGCTCCGAGTCGACCGTCGTACGGCGATTGGCGTAGCGGTCGACCGTGGTCACCTGCAGGGCGTCGACCCGTTGCCGCAAGCGCGCCGGCATCACCTGACGAACCGTGGCCAGCGCCCGCAACGCGCCCTCCTCGATCCCGGTCACCGTGGTCGTCGCGGTCTGCAGGGCGACCGCGACCGCGATGGCCTGATCGTCGTCGAACAGCAGCGGCGGCAGATCCGCCCCCGCGTCCAGGCGGTAGCCGCCGTCGGGTCCCTTGGTCGCGCGCACGGGGTACCCGAGGTCGCGCAACCGGTCCACGTCCCGGCGAACGGTCCGCGGACTGACTTCCAGGCGGTCGGCCAGCAGCTGGCCGGGCCAGTCGCGACGGGCCTGGAGCAAGGAGAGCAGCGCGAGCAGTCGGGCTGAGGTCTCGGACATGACTTCAGATTGCCACGAGTAGCGGCCAGAACCTGTCCTCTTTCCCTGGAAATGTCTGGTGCAGAGACCCTGACCGAAGGAGAGATCGTGATCAGCACCCGAGCGCTCACCCGGGACTTCGTGGTGAGCCGTACCGAGACCGTGCACGCGGTCCGCGGCATCAGCCTGGACGTCGAACCCGGTGAACTGGTCGCCGTCCTCGGCCCGAACGGCGCCGGCAAGACGACCACGTTGCGCATGCTCACCACCTTGATCACGCCGACCTCAGGCACCGCGACGGTCGCCGGGTACGACGTGACCACGCAACCGAGCCAGGTCCGGCGACGGATCGGGTACGTCGGACAGGGCAACGGCGCCGGCCACTCGCAACGGGTCGGCGACGAGCTCGTCGGGCAGGGCGTGATCTACGGCCACGACCGCCGTACCGCCAAGCTGCGGGCCGGCGAATTGCTCGAGGCCCTGGAGCTGAAGGACCTGGCACAGCGCAAGGTGTCGGACCTGTCGGGCGGGCAGCGCCGACGGCTCGACGTCGCGATGGGACTGGTGCACGCGCCGCCGCTGCTGTTCCTGGACGAGCCGTCGACCGGCCTCGACCCGCAGAACCGGGCGAACCTGTGGGACCACATCCTGCGGATGCGCGAGCAGTACGCGATGACGATCGTGCTGACCACGCACTACCTGGACGAGGCCGACTCGATGGCCGAGCGGGTGGTCGTCGTGGATCACGGCGAGGTGATCGCCGACGACACGGCCGACGGACTGAAGGCCACGCTGGCCGGCGACCGCCTTGCCGTGACCGTTGCTCCTAGCAACATTGCGCGGCTGAGCGAGCTGGCCGGGAAGTTGCCTGGGGCCCGCGACGTGGTCGCCGTCGGCGACGAGGTGAGCGTCCGGGTCGCGGACGGGCCGGCGGCGCTTCCTGAACTGGTCGCGGCCGCCCAGCGCAGCGGCGTACCGATCGCGGCGGCGCAGGTGCACCGCCCGACCCTCGACGACGTGTTCCTCAACCTCACCGGCCGCAGCCTGCGTGAAGACTCGAACGGAAAGGCAGCCTGATGACCACCCTGACGCTCTCGGCAACCTCCACCGCGACCTCGACCCAGCCCTCCCGGAACCTGCTCCGCGACATCCGGATCGTGATGGCGCGGGAGCTCAAACCGGTACTCCGGGACCCGTTCAGCTTGCTGTTCGGGATGATCCAGCCGCTGGTGTTCCTCGCCCTGTTCGGCCCGCTGCTGTCGGGGTCGATGGGCGGCGCGTTCGGCGACGGTGTGTGGCAGTGGTTCGTCCCGTCGATCCTGGTGATGACCACGCTGTTCGGTACGTCGACCACCGGGGCGAACCTGCTGTTCGAGTTCCAGACCGGTGCGCACGAGCGGATGCTGGTCACGCCGTTGTCCCGCTCCTCGTTGCTGATCGGCCGCGCGCTGAAGGAGATGGTGCCGCTGTTCGGGCAGGCGGTGATCGTGATCGCGGTGATGACGCCGTTCGCGTTCGACCTGCACCTCGGCGGCGCGCTGATCGGGCTGGCACTGCTGGCGGTCTTCGGTGTCGGGCTCGGTTCGTTCAGCTACGCGCTGGCGATCGCCGTACGCAAGCAGGACTGGATGTTCTGGGTGGTGCAGCAGACGTTCCTGTTCCCGTTGATGATCCTGTCCGGGATGCTGCTGCCGCTCGAAACAGGTCCCGGCTGGATGCGGGTCGCCGCGAAGTTCAACCCGTTGTCGTACGTCGTCGACGCGGAGCGGACCCTGTTCTCGGGCGACGTACTGTCCAGCGCGGTGCTGTGGGGCTGGGTCGCGGCGATCGTGACCGCGGCGCTCGGGCTGACCGTCGGCATCCGCGCGATGCTCCGCTCGGCCGGCTGACCCAATTGCGTCACTGTCCCCGCTGGGCCGTTCTCAACGATGGAATTCACCTACGGTAGCGCTCAGATCACCCACCGCCCCCGAAGGAGATCTGATGAGGCCCCGCCCCGCCTTGTTCGCCGTACTGACTTCTCTGGCCGCCGCCGCGCTCGCCGCCTCGAGCGCGGTGGCGGCGCCTTTCCCGCAAGCCGACACCGAGAAGCGTGTGGTGGCTGCGACCGATACCGACGGCGACTCGTTGCCGGACACCTGGGAGACCAACGGGTACGACGCGAACGGTGACGGCGTCGTCGACGTGGACCTGCCCGGGATGGGCGCGAACCCGAAGAAGAAGGACCTGTTCGTCGAGATGGACTACATGGCCGGCCGGCTCACCACCACGGCCGGCCTCGACCGGATCGTCCAGGTGTTCGCGTCCGCCCCGGTCAGCAACCCGGACGGCAGCACGGGGATCAAGATCCACCTCGACGCCGGCGCCGCCCGCGGTACGACGTACAACCTCGGCGGTGGCAACGAGGTCACGTACGACGCCGACCTAAACCCGTCGGCGACCCAGACGAACGCGATCAAGGCGGCCAACTTCGCGTCGGCGCGCAAGGCCGTCTTCCACTACATGCTCTGGGGCGACAGCTACGACGGCGGGTGCAGCAGCGGCCAGGCCTTCAACATCCCGAACGACACGTTCATCGTCACGGTCGGCCCGAAGTGCAACTGGAACTCGACCGACGACGTCAACGTGGGCACGTTCATCCACGAACTCGGGCACAACATCGGCCTGAAGCACGGCGGCACCGACAACCTGAACTACAAGCCGAACTACCTGAGCGTGATGAACTACTCGTTCCAGCTCGGCGGTGTACTCAAGGCCGACGGCACCAAGTACTGGGGCTACTCGAGCGTCCAGCCGACCTCGATCAACGAGGCCCGACCGGACGAGAGGGTCGGCCTCGGCAGCCTGGGCGCCGCGTACAAGACGAGCTGGAAGTGCCCGAACGGCTCGACCAAGACGACGGCCGGCGCCGCGAACCAGCCGATCGACTGGAACTGCGACGGCGACACCACCGACACCACGACGGCCGCCGACATCAACGGCGACAAGTCCACGTCGATCCTGATCGCCCAGAACAACTGGGCCAACATCGTCTTCGGCGGCGGCGCCGTCGGCGGAGGCAGCGCCCTCCAGTCCAAGACCCCCGCCGCGGAACTCCAGGAACTCACCCACGACGAGTGGACCGAGATGCAACACCGCTGACGGATCCGCCTCCCCGCTCTCAGGTGGGCGGGGAGGCGGACCGCCAGCCCATCACAATTGCCCTCCGACCAGGCGGCTGAGCGTGCGCCTGCCCGCGATGCCGCAATTGTGGAGCGCTGGGCGTCCGCAATCACCCAGCCCAAACCCCGCTCGCCGCGGTCGCGCGGGCCCAGTCGGTGAAGTCGCGGGGTGCACGACCGAGTACGCGCTCGACGCCGTCGGAGACGTACTCGGAGCGGTGGTTGCGGATGACGGCGAACAGGTCTCGGACGGCGGTGGCGTCTTCCGGTGTGAGGCCTTGCTCGGTCAGTTCGGCGACGTGGGCCTCGGGGTCGAGGTCGACGTACTTGATCGGGCGGCCGGTTGCTGTGGTCAGTTCTTCGGCGATCTCGGTCATCGTGAGGGTGCGTGGGCCGGAGATCGCGAGGGTCTGGCCGACGTACGACTCGTCGAGCAGGGCGGTGGTCATCACGTCGCCGACGTCGTCGGTGTCGATCCACGCCTCGCCGCCGGTGCCGGTGGACACGCGGATCTCGCCGGCCAGCACGTGGTAGCGCAGGAAGTCTTCGCTGAAGCCCTGCGCGAACCAGGCCGGCTGCACGATCGTCCAGTCCCGGCCGCTCGCCTTCACCACGTTCTCCAGGTCGAGCTGCCCCTCGTACACGGCGAAGTCGCGGCCCGGGCTGCCGACGCCGCGGCCCGACAGCAGGACCACACGCCGCAGCCCGTCGGCCTGCTCGACGAACTTGCCGGCCTGCGCGAGTCCGGTCGGCCCGACCGGCGGCGCGAGGTACGCCGTGTCGGTGCCGCGGATCGCGTCCGCCCAGGTGCTCTCGTCGTACCAGTCGAACCGCCGCTCGCTGGAGCGGGACGCGAGCCGGTGCGGGACGCCCCGCGCCTCGAGCTGCGCCGCGACGCGACGGCCGGTCTTGCCTTTGCCACTGAGGATCAGAATCGGGTTCATGGCTCTAGTTCACCGGAGCTGGGTGAGACAAACCATGGCCGTACGCCGCAATTCGATGTTCGGAACGCTCAGCGTGACGTAGGCTCGTCGCATGGACGTGCTCGACGAACTGCTGGCCGGGACCCGCGCGCAGGACGGGGTGTTCAACCTGACGATCCTGGATCTGCCCTGGGCGCTGGAGATCCGGGACGAGGCGCCGCTGGCGCTGGCGACCCTGATCCGCGGTTCCGGCTGGGTGACCCGCGACGGTCTCGAGCCGCAGCGGATGGAGCAGGGTGACGTCGCGATCGTCACCGGCCCGGAGCCGTACGTCGTCAGCGACAGCCTGACCACCGCGCCACAGTTGCGGATCCACCCCGGCGGAATCTGCGAACCGTTGCCCGGGGCACCGATCGACTACTCGGCCCGGCTCGGCGTGCGGACGTACGGCGCCCGCAAGTCCGGTGAGGTGATGGTTGCCAGCGGCACCTACCAGGTGGCCGGCGACGTCAACCGGAGACTCGTCACCGCACTTCCGCCGGTGCTCGTCGTACCGGCGGCCGAGGTGGCGGGGTCGGTGATGGACATGATCACCAGCGAGATCCAGCGGGACGCGCCCGGTCAACAGAGCGTGCTGGACCGGTGGCTCGACCTCGCGCTGATCACTACGCTGCGCGCGTGGTTCGCGCGGCCGGATTCGCACGCGCCGGGGTGGTACCAGGCGCAGACCGATCCGGTCGCGGGTACGGCGTTGCGCTTGCTGCACGAGGATCCGGCGTACCCGTGGAACGTCACCGAGCTCGCGGATCGGGTCGGGATCTCGCGCGCTTCGCTGGCCCGGCGATTCTCCGCGATCGTCGGTGAGGCGCCGATGAGCTACCTGACCGGCTGGCGCATCGCGCTGGCCGCGGATCAGCTGCGTTCGACCCGGGACACCGTCGAGACGATCGCCCGGAGGGTCGGGTACGCGAATGCCTTCGCGTTGAGTGTTGCGTTCAAGCGGGTCCGGGGAGTTACGCCTACCGCGCATCGCCGGGCGGCGTGAAAGCTTCAAGCGACGAGTTCAACGATACGATTGAGGCTCATGGGTCATGAAGAAATCCCCCTGAGCCTTGACGAGCTGCGACAGCTGAGCCTGTGGACAGCCGACTGCGCTGAGCAGGCGCTGCCGCTGTTCGAGGCGGCGGCGCCCGGCGATCCGCGAGCGCGGGACGCGATCGAGGTGACCCGCGAGTTCGGCGCCGGAGGCAAACGAACGAAGGCCATCCGAACCGCCGCATGGGCGGCCCTCAAGGCGGCCGGCGAGTTGGAAGATCCGGCCGCCGAGGCGGCTGCGCGGGCAGCAGTAGGTGCCGCTGGTTCGGCGTACCTGCATCCGTTCGCGGCGGCCACTCAGGTCAAGCACATCGTCGGGGCGGCGCAGTACGCGGCGTACGCGCAAGAGCTCGCGACCGGCGATCCGTCAGCAGCCGATGCGGTTGTTCGGTGGGCGGCCGAACGCGTGCCGTCCACGGTCCGCGAGGTTCTCGCGCGCTACCCCGACGGCACGCCCGGCCGCAGCCGGCTCGGCGAACTGCACCGCCGACTGGAGGCTGAACTCAGGCGACCGTCGACTTCATGAACGCGAGCGCCTGCGGCCAAGCCAGCCGGAACGCGACCGCGTTGACGTCCTTGTCGTGCCGCGACTTGTCCGAGAACCCGTGGTCCGCACCAGGGAAGTACTGCGCGAACGTCGCGCCAACGGTCCGCGCCTGCAACACGGTCTGCAACGTCTCGAAGTCCGCATTGGGTACGGCGGTGTCCGCACTCGGGTAGCTCACCAGCACCGGTGCCGTAACCCCAGCCGCCTCGGCAATCGCGTCGTACGTGTGATGCGGCGGCCGGTTCGACGGCACGGTCGGGTGGAAGGCGACCACGTTCGCCACCCGCTGGTCACGCGCCCCGAGCAGGAAGGCGAACCGTCCCCCGAGGCACCAGCCGATGACGCCGACCTTGCTGCACCCGAGGTCGTCGAACAGGTAGTCCAGCAACGCGCCCTGTTCGGCGAGAGCGGCGTCGTCGTCCATCTCCCGCAGCATCCCGCTGAGCTCTTCCCGGGTGGCGTTGTCGGTACTGCGACCCTTGAACGGATCCCACGCCAGCGCGGTGATCCCTTCCCCGGCCAGCTCGTCGGCCCACTCCCGGATCTGCTCACCGATCCCGGTGATCATCGGCAGCAGCAACATCCCGGCCCGGCCGACCCGCGCGAGATACGCGTCCTGCTCCCCAACCTGCACAGTCACACCCATGCGGGAATCTTATGAGACGCCGACCGTCTGGTGGTCCACCTCGATCACGCCGATGACGCGTTCCACGTCGCGACCGTAGGGCTGGCCGATGTACTTCTGGGCGATCTGGTCGACGAGCTCCCAGCCGGCGTCGCCGTCGATCCACTCGACGACGCGACCGCGGACGATCACCGGCTCGTACGGGTTGTCGACCGGCGCGAGCGACAGCGCGACCCGGGGATCGTGGCGGAGGTTGCGGGCCTTCTGGGAGTTCGGGCCGGTCAGGAAGATGATCTTGTCGTCGAGCGAGCTCACCCAGAGTGGGATGGAGTGCGGCGACCCGTCCGGCAGGACGGTGGCCAGGTGGGCGATGGAGGTGCTCTCGACGGCGCTACGTACGGCGGGCTTCAACATGGCGGTGCTCCTTCAGCGGATGATCTCGTAGTGGAGGTGGGTGACGCCGGGCGCGGGCACGGCCTCGATCAGGTTCAGGCGAACGTGCTCCGGAAGCTCCTGGAAGAACGGTCGTCCGCCGCCGAGCAGGATCGGCACCTGGTGCAGCACGAGCTCGTCGACGAGGCCCGCCTGGAGCGCCGCGGTCGCGACACCGCCACCCATCAGACCGACGTCCTTCCCGCCGGCGAGGTCACGCGCCGCGGCGATCGCGTCCTCGATGGTGTGGGCGAGCGTCTGCCGTTCGCTGATCTCCGTCACCGGACCGTGGCTCACCACGACAAGGGAAGCCTTCGGGTGCGGGCTGCCGCCGCCGAAGTGGCCCGAGTCGTCGTACGTCTTGTGCCCGGCGGCCATCGCGCCGACCCGGCCGGCGAGCGCGTCGAAGATCCGTGCGCTCGGTGCGCTCAGCTTGAAGCCGTCGAACACCTGACTCGGGGTGTCACCGTCGAAGTACCAGTCGAACAGCATCGGCGCGTCGCCGAGCCCGTGATCCGGACCGGAGCCGCGTCCGGTGATGTACCCGTCGACCGAGACGGAGAGGGCGCAGACCACCTTGCTCATCGTGTTCACCTTCCCTTGGGGTTCCTTGAAGGAACGCTAACACGTTGGAGTTCCTTGAGGGAACCCCAAACGCTAGACTGGTGTCATGCAGCGAACGAACTTCAGTGAGATGGCGTGCTCGATCGCGCGCACGCTGGACGTGATCGGCGAGCCGTGGTCACCGTTGATCCTGCGTGACGTCTGGGTCGGTATCTCCCGGTTCGAGCAGCTCCAGGCCGATCTCGGGATCTCCCGCAAGGTGCTCACCGAGCGGCTGAACCACCTGGTCGACCGGGACGTGCTGGAGCGCCGGCCGTACGACAATCGGCCGCGGTACGAGTACGTGCTGACGGACCGGGGCCGCGAACTGCTCGACGTCCTGATGGTGATGGTTGCCTGGGGCGACAAATGGCTGGCCGGCCAGGCCGGGCCGCCGGTCCTCTACCGGCACCACGCCTGCGGGGAGATCAGCCACGTGGACCTCGCCTGCGCCCACTGCGGCAAGCCGATGCACGCCGACGACATCGACATCCTCCCCGGCCCAGGCGCTGCCTAGCTGCAGTACGGGCGGAACACCTCGAGATCACTGTCTACACGCGCGATCCGGTCGAAGCCCCAGGTGTCGACGCCCGGTCGATCGACCTCGAACATCACCCGGGCGGACATGTCCCGCAGGCCGCGGGCGAGGAGCGCGAACTCGAGGTGGTCGACGTCCAGGTCGTCGGCGCCGTACTCGTCGAGGAACTCCGCCAGCCGCTGACCGTCGGCCGCGACCCATACGTCGTACTCACGGGGCCCGATCACGGCGTTCTCCCAGTCGAGGAGCGCCGCAACCTCACCGTGGTCGTCGATCAAGACGTTCAACCCGTGGAGGTCCGTGTGACACAGGACGTCGCGCACCGGCTTGAGCCGCGTTCGTACGTCGTCCAACCGCGCGATTGCCGCAGCCACCACGTCCGCCCGGTCCGCGATCCACGGATGCTGCAGGTGCCGCCCAAGGGTAGAGATATGCGGCTCGCTGACATCCGCGCGCGGCAGCGTCACCTCCAGCGGCGCGTCATGCACCTGCCGCAGGGCTCGGGCCACCACACGCCAGTCGCTCCAGGCCGCCGTACGCCCTTCGATATAAGGGAAAACAGCGACGTTCTTCGCGGACAGCTCACCCTGCAGCGTCCGCAACGGCTCCACCACCGGCAGCCCGAGAGCGTGCAACTCCGCCAACTGCGACAGCCCCGACGGCTGCTCGCCTTCCTTCCACACCTTCACGAACCATCGGCCGTCCGCCACCCAGCCGTCGGTGGCGAAGCCGCCGGGGTGCGGCTCCAGCGAGGAGACAGTCAGTCCGTAGTCACGTTCCAGGTCCACACGCGCATCACATCATCTGTGCTGGGCGGCCAGCATCCGGATTACGGCGGTGTTCACCAGGATCAGGATCAGCGCCGAGAAGAGCAGCAGCGCGACCTCGGCCGGGAGGAGCGCGATACCCAGGCCGATCGCGAGGACCGGGATCGCGAGTCCGGCGTACGCGATCAGGAAGAGCGCGGCCAGGACCTCGCCGCGGGACGACGGGTCCGCGAGTGACGCGGCGGTCGCGACTGCGCCGCGGAACACGAGGCCCACGCCGGCACCGGCGACGATGCCGCCGATGACGAAGAGGTACAGGCTCGGGATGAGACCACCGACCGCGACGCCCACCAGACCGACGGACATCGCGACCAGCCCGAGGCGGAGCTGCGCGGGGCGGCTGAGGCGGACGAAGACGGCCTGGCTGGATGCGCCGGCGATGAAGACGGCGAAGGTGACGACCCCGGCGAGCAGGCGAGACGTGTGGTGCAGGACGCCGGCCAGGAACGTCGGCGCCAGCGAGGTGAAGAGACCGAAGATCGCGAACGCCGCAAAGGCACCGATCGCGGACGCGAAGAACAGTGGACGCGCCGACGAGGGAAGCGCGACCCGCTGCGGCCGGTACGCCGGACGTTCCTCCAGCCGCTCAACGGTCTCCGGCACGAGCGCGATCCCCACCGCGCTGATCAGCAGGAGCACCAGGAAGATCTCGTACGGACGCTCCAGCGGCGACGACACGTACTGCGCCAGCAGTCCGCCCACGAGCGGGCCGAACGCGAGCCCGCCGAGGTTCACCATGCTCGAGATCAGCGCGGACCGGCTCGGGTCCTCGCCCGGACGCGCGACCTGCCGCAGCTCGGACAAGTGCGCAGTCGCGGTCGCCGTCAGTACGCCGACACCGACACCGCAGATGAACCGGGCCAGCAGCAGCCCGGGGACGGCCGGCCAGATCAGGAAGATCACCGCCGACAACGCCTCGGCCAGTACGGCGAGCAACGCGACCCGCCGCCGCCCGAGCCAGTCGCTGACATGCCCCGCCAGGTACAGCGACGCCATCACCCCGACCGCGTAGCTGGCGAAGATCACCGTGATCACGTACGTCGGGAAACCGTCGCGCTGCTGGTAGATCGCATAGAGCGGCGTCGGGATCGTCGAGAAGGCCATCGTGGTGAGGAAGGCCGCCGCGATCACCCAGAACCCCGGAGCATGAGCGAACCGGATCCGTGCGCCGGCTCGCGAAGACGTCATGGTGGACATGCTTCCAGCGTGCCGTCCGCCATCTATCGAGTCCAACGAAAGTTCTTGCACGCTCTTATCGACAGATCCGATAATTGAACCTGTGGACAGTCGCCAGCTGGAGTACTTCGTCGCCGTCGCCGAGGAACTGAGCTTCACCCGCGCGGCGCACCGGCTGTTCACGGTGCAGTCCACGGTTTCGGCCGCCGTACGCGCTCTGGAGACCGACCTGAAGACGACCCTCTTCGATCGCTCGACCCGGCGCGTTGTGTTGTCGGCTGCCGGTCAGGCGTTGCTGCCCGAGGCGAAGGCCGCGCTGGAGGCGTTGGACCGGGCGCGGGCCGCGGTCGAGGAAGCCTCGTCTGGGTTGCGCGGCAGTATCCGGATCGGGACGCTGGCCCGGCTCAGCTTGGTGAACATGGCGGAGCTGCTCGGAGCGTTCCATCGCAAGTACCCGCTGGTCGAGGTGCAGGTCGCGACCTCGCCCACCGGGTCGACCGGCCTCGCGGACGACGTACGGCACGGTCGTCTGGACATCGCGTTGCTCGGGCTGCCGCGTCCGGAGTTGTCCGGCCTCGAGGTCCGCGACATCGCCACGGTTCCGTTCGTGGCGCTGGTTCCGTCGTCGCATCCGCTCGCCGAGCGCGCCGGGATCGGACTCGACGAGCTCGCCGGCGAGCGGTTCGTGGACATGCCAGCGGGTTTCGGGAACCGGAAGATGGTCGACCGGGCCTTCGACACGATCGGGACGCCCCGGCGGATCCAGGTCGAGGTGCCGGAACTGACCACGATCCCGGACTATGTGCGGGCCGGTCTCGGCGTCGGCGTCGTACCGGATCTCGAACTGGCCGCGGAGCCGGGCGTCGCCAAGCTGTCGATCACCGGCTCGGAGCTCACCTGGACGTTGTCCGTGGTGACGATCGCCGGACGGCGACCGAGCAGAGCGGTGACCGCCCTGCTCGATCTGATCGGCGACTCGACCCGGCCGGAAGGTCCCTATTTCTAGGGGTGTCCGATGGTTCCACATCGTAGCGACGAGGTGCTCGAGCCCGCTCAAGTTCGTAATGATGGTGGGATGTCGACTACACCGATCGTCGAGAGCGACGGCACCTCCCGCACCAAGCGGCCAACGCACGCGGATGAGCGCACTACGATGCTGGCATTCCTGCGCTGGCATCGGGAAACCTTGGAATTCAAGTGCGCCGGCCTGAAGCCTTCGCAGCTCGCGGAGCAGGCCGTTGATCGATCGGCGTTATCGCTGCTGGGGCTTGTGAGGCACGCGGCCGAGACCGAGCGCTTCTGGTTCCGTCAGGTGATGGCGGCCGAGGAGGCGCAGCCTCTTTTCGTGTCGCAGGCCTCCCCCGACGCTGCCTTCGAGGTCGCGAACGCAGACGCCCAGCTGGTTGCCCAGGCGTGGGAGGCGTGGCGGGCGGAGATCGCGTTCGCAGACCGTTTCGTCGCCGCAGCACGGAGTCTCGACATCAGCGGAGATGAACCCGGCGAAGGACCCGTCTCGCTGCGATGGGTTCTGATGCACCTTGTGGAGGAGTACGCGCGACACAATGGTCATGCGGACTTGCTTCGTGAGCAGATCGATGGCGCGGCAGGCCTCTAGCACTACAGCCGGACTTCGTGATGTCGGTTCGTGCCCCGGAAGTGGGCCACTCACCAACCGATCGCAGCCGTCCGGGATCAGGCGTGAGGCGCCGTCGCTCGGCGGCGGGTTGGGGAGGATTTTGTGCCCGATTCGGCACAAAATCCTCCCCAGGTCAGGTTGTGCACCCGGGCTGAGGCATTGGTCGAGATCAGGCAATGACACGAGGAAATGTCTGATGGGTGACACATCGCGGTGGTGGTCTGCCTGCCGCCGAGCGTCCATGCCAGCGTCAGCCTGCTTCCGTCGTACCCGAGGACTCGCTGGTGCGGCGCGTCGCCCTCGGCGAGTCACCCTTTCGTGACGCGGGAATGTAAATCGGCCGGAGGCGGTTGTTGATGTTGCTTCGGTGATGCGTCACCAAGCAGACACCCAAGACCTGGGGGCCTTTGCTACGGATCGTCCGGCACGTTCCTGCCGGCGAAGGAAAGGAAGCGCGACATGGCAACTGTCTCGTTCAAGGGAGCTACCCGGGTCTACCCGGGCACCGACCTCGCGGCGGTGGACAAGCTCGACCTGGATATCTCCGACGGCGAGTTCATGGTGCTCGTCGGGCCGTCCGGGTCCGGGAAGTCGACGGCGCTGCGCATGCTCGCCGGGCTCGAAGAGGTGAACGAGGGCGCGATCTTCATCGGCGACCGGGACGTCACCAACGCCCCGCCGAAGGAACGCGACATCGCGATGGTGTTCCAGAACTATGCGCTGTACCCGCACATGTCGGTGGCCGACAACATGGGCTTCGCCCTGAAGATGCAGGGCATCCACAAGGACGACCGCGCCAAGCGAGTGCTGGAAGCCGCCAAGCTGCTCGGTCTGGAGGAGTACCTCGACCGGAAGCCGAAGGCACTGTCCGGTGGTCAGCGCCAGCGCGTCGCGATGGGCCGCGCGATCGTTCGCAACCCGCAGGTCTTCTTGATGGACGAGCCGTTGTCGAACCTCGACGCCAAGCTCCGCGTCCAGACCCGCACGCAGATCGCTGAGCTGCAGCACCGGCTCGGCGTCACCACCGTCTACGTCACCCACGACCAGGTCGAGGCCATGACGATGGGCGACCGGGTCGCGGTGCTGAAGGATGGCGTGTTGCAGCAGGTCGACACGCCGCTGAACCTGTACGACAGGCCGCGGAACAAGTTCGTGGCCGGCTTCATCGGGTCGCCCGCGATGAACCTGATCGAGGCCGAGATCGTCGAGGGCGGCGCGAAGGTCGGCGACTACGTGGTCCCGATCGCGCGCGACGTACTCGCCAAGGCCGGTGACGACAAGACCCTGACCCTCGGCGTCCGCCCGGAGGCGCTGCACCTCGCCGACGACGGTCTGCCGGTGAAGGTGTCGGTGATCGAGGAGCTGGGATCGGACGCGTTCCTGTACGGGACCGCCGAGCACACCAGTGACCAGATCATCGCCCGGATCGGCACCCGGCTGCACAACGACAAGGGCACCGTCGTCCACCTCGCGCCGGACCCCGAGAAGCTGCACCTCTTCTCCGCCTCCACCGAGGAGCGGCTTGTGTAGTTTGGCCCTGTGGGCCTGTGGACAAAGGACGCATCAGGAGTGATGGAGCTGCCGTCGGGTCGGCTCGTGCGCGGACGCGGTCTGCGCCACGGCCCGGCGACTGAGCCGTTTCCGACGTACGGCGTGTACCTGCTCGGCAAGGAACCGCCGGACGTGCCGTGGGAGACGCACTGGATCAAGTGGCCGGACTTCCGGCTGCCTGTTGATCGCGCGCAGGCGTTGACGACCTTTCGCGAGGCGTTGGAGCAGACCGGGGCCGGGCGGGTCGAGTTCGCGTGCGGCGGCGGTCGAGGACGGACGGGGACCGCGCTCGCGTGTCTCGCCGTACTGGACGGGCTGCCCGCGGATCAGGCGGTCGACTACGTACGACGGCATTACGACAAGCACGCGGTGGAGACGCCGTGGCAGAAGCGGTATGTGCTAAATCTGTTGACCCGGAGTTGAGGGATCGCGTTGGGTCGAGGCGTGACGATCGAGCGGAGCAATCCCGACGGACTGCATGCGACGCCTGGGTATCACCACGTGACGCGAGTGCAGGCGGACACCCTGATCTACCTGGCCGGGCAGTGCCCGTTGCAGGCGTCCGGTGAGTTGGCGGCGGGCGGCCTCCAAGGGCAGACCGCGCAGGTGATCTCGAACATCCTCACCGCGCTGAAGTCGGCGGGCGCCACGCCGGAAAACGTCGTACGCACGGTGATCTACGTGGCCAGCTCGGACCGGGACGACCTGGGCGCGGTGTGGACACAACTCAACGAGTCGCCGCTCGCACCGGCCTTCACAACCGCAAGCACCCTGCTCGGCGTCGCCCAGCTCGGTTTCACCGGCCAACTCGTCGAGATCGATGTGACAGCAGCCCTGTGATTGTTCCCGCCGAGGTTGTGGACTACGACCCGCGGTGGCCGCTCTGGTTCGCGGAGATCCGCGCGGGCCTGACGCCGTACCTCGCCGAGGTCCCGCACGTGTGCGAGCACGTCGGCAGCACCGCCGTACCCGGTCTGGCGGCGAAGCCGATCATCGACGTCGACATCGTCGTCCCGTCTGCCGAGCTGGTCCCGCTGGTCATCGGCCGGCTGGCGGAGGCTGGTTATCTTCACGAGGGTGACCAAGGAATCGACGGCCGGGAGGCGTTCGCGCTGCCGCCGGACGCGGTGCACTACCACCATCTGTACGTCGTTGTTGACGGCAACAAAGCGCATCGGGACCATGTGGTGCTGCGCGATCACCTGCGCGCGGATGCGGCCGATCGCGAGCGGTACGCGGCTCGCAAACGCGAGCTGGCGCACCTGCTCACCACCGACCGCACCGCTTACGTCGACGGCAAGGGCGCGTTGGTCGAGGAGCTGATCGCTAAAGCTGGTGGTTCGCGTGCAGCCGACGGGTCGGGTCGTAGCGGCGCCTGAGCGTTACGAGCCGCTCGTGGTCGTCGTACGCCTCGGCCACCTGGTCGTCGGTGAGCTTCGCGAAGCTGAAGTTGAGGGCGCGGCCAACGGTCGACGGAGCCCACGGTTCGAGCACGTCAGACCCAGCGTCACCCTTGCCCGGCGTGAGGACGGTCAGCGAGTACGCCGCATCGCGGTGACCGATCGCGTTCCTGATCTCCGGCTGCCGGGCGAGCGCGCCGCCGAGGTGCCGGATGCCGATCACGTGCATCCTCGACGCACCCGGACCGGCGAGCTCGGGCAGCGTCTCGAGCGCGTCGAGGTCCTTCAGCAGCACGTTGCGTGAGCTGTAGCTGTCAGGGTTCTCGGGCTCCGCGAAGATCTGCCCCGAGTCGACGTACGGCAGCTCCCCCACCGTGTCGAGCACCGGCTTGCCGATCGCTCGGAGCGGTTCGATCAGCTCTTCGCCACGATCGCCGAGGATCGCGAGCTGTACCTGCCCGATGTACTTGCCGCGCAGCGGCGCCGGCACCTGCGGGATGTTCGGGATCGGCAGGATCGCGATCGCCGACGTCACCTCCTCCGGCACGGACCTGGTCCACTCCCGCCAGACCTCGGGCACCGTCGGGTGCTCGGCGAGATCGAAGTACAAACTGCCGCCGTACAGCGTCGGTACGTCGAAGAGGTCGACCTCGAGGCGCGTCACGACACCGAAGTTCCCGCCACCGCCGCGCAGCGCCCAGAACAGATCAGGGTCCTCCTCGGCGTTGCGCCGTACGCCGTCCGCGGTCACCACCTCGATCCGGCGGACGTGATCCGCGGCGTACCCGAACCGCCGGGCCATCAGGCCGAGCCCACCGCCGAGCGTGTACGAGACCGCGCCGACGCCAGGCGCGCTGCCGGAGAGCGGAGCGAGACCGTACGGCGCGGTCGCGTCGAGCACGTCCCGCCAGGTCGCGCCCGCCTCGATCCACGCCGTCTTGCGCTCCACGTCGACCGTCACGCCGTTGAACTCACCGGTCGCGATCAGCACGCCACCGTCGATCCCCCGCGTCAGACCGTGCCCGGACGCCTGGACGGCGATCCGCAGATCGTGGTCGATCGCGTACCGCACCGCCTCCTCGACCTCGGCGGTGCTCGTCACCGGAAAGATCACCGCCGGCCGATGCGGATCCCGCCGCTGGAACCCGAGCCGCGCCTCGTCGTACCCCGTACTGCTCGTCGTCAACATCATGCAGATCACGCTAGACACCCTTGCGGACACATCTTGTCCTCAAGGCATGATTTGTTGATGAGCGCTCGCAAAGAGATGCCCGGCCGGATGCTGCGGCTGCTGTCGCTGCTGCAGAGCCGGCGCGAGTGGTCGGGTCACGAGCTCGCCGACCGGCTCGGCGTCACCGAGCGCACGGTGCGGCGGGACGTCGAACGGCTCCGGTCCCTCGACTACCCGGTGACCGGCACGACCGGCACCGCGGGCGGGTACCGACTCGGCTCCGGGACGCATCTGCCACCGCTGCAGCTGGACGACGACGAGGCGATCGCTGTCGCGCTCGGACTGGTGGGCGCGGCCGGCGGCGGTGTCAGCGGGATGGCGGAGAGCTCGATGAGTGCGCTGGCCAAGCTGGAGCAGGTGCTGCCCGTGCGCCTCCGGCCCCAGCTCGCGGCGGTGAGCTCGGCAGCGGAGGCGATCCCCCGGCCCGGCGTACCGCAGGTCGATCCGGGAGTTCTCGCTGTACTCGCGCGCTGCTGCCGGAACCACGAGATCGTTGCCTTCGACTACCACGGCCGCCGGCGCGGTACGACGCGACGCCGGGTCGAGCCGCATCAGCTGCTGACGATGTCGGGCCGGTGGTACCTGCTCGCGTTCGACCCCGAGCGCGACGACTGGCGAATCTTCCGCGTCGACCGGATCGCTTCCGTGGCTCCCGTGTTGCACCGCTTCACGCCACGGGTGGTGGACGGGCCCTCGTACCTGCTCGAGTCGTTCGTGTCGGCGCAGTACGAACACACGATCGTTCTGACGGTGGACGCGTCGTCGGTCGACGTGACCTCGACCTTCGAAGGTGTCATCCGAGGCATCGTCGAACCGCTCGGCCCTTCGTCGTGCAAGGTCCGCTTCAGCGCGGACACCCCCGGCCTACTGCTGACGCAGGTAGCCGCGATCGCACACCTCGGTTCCTTCACCGTCGACCAGGCGACGCCGGCAACCGCCGCACTCATCACCAAGGCCGGCGAACGCCTCACGCACGCGTTCGCCGGGTTCTCCTAGGCAACAATGAGGCCGAGGCCGAGGGTCAGGACGCCGACCGCCAGGGACAGCGCGCCGAGCCAGAGGATCCAGAGGAACTGGTTCGGCGCGGTGCGGTCCTTGCCGGCGGACGAGGCGAAGAAGCCGCCGGACATCAGGATCGCGGCGACCGGGATCCCGAGCCGGCCGACCCACAACCAGAAGCCGGTCAGACCGGTCTGGTCGACGTACAACAGTCCGACCAGGCTGAAGATCACGAGTACGCCGGCGTGGGCGTGACCGGCCCGGGCGAACGACTTCTGGAACCCGGTCATCGGGACCTGGCCGCGGACGATCTTGGTCATGAAGTAGCCGCCGAACTCGATCGTCACGACGGTGAGCAGGATGACTCCGGCGATGACGCGAGACGCGTCGGTCATGCGTAGACCTCTTCTCTGACAGGCGCGGCGGCGCGGGACGTGCGCGCTACCCAGAGGGCAACGGCGAGGTACAGGATCTGTTCGGGGATGCGCTGCCAGAGCGGGGACGCCTCGCCGCCGGCGAACGGCACATCTGCGACTGCGGCGTGGATGTTGGCCGGCAGCAGTCCGACGAAGAGCGCGGCCAGCGCGTATCCGGCCGGCTTTCGGGTCCGGGTGATCACCAGGCCGGCGGCACCGAGCAGTTCGAGTACGCCGGTCAGGTAGACGAGCGCGTCGGCGTACGGCAGGAACGGCGGGACCATCCGCACCATGTCGGCGTGGTTGGGCATCACCGTCACGCTCGCCGGCACGAAGTGGGCGCTCGCGGTCAGCGCGAGCATCACCGCCATCGCGTGCGCCGCGGCGACCGGCCAGGTCGTGAACCGCCGGACGCCGAGCGCGCCCACGGCCCGGAAGCCGACGGCCCCGAGGATCAGTACGAGCGGGATCATCCGACTCGCCTCCTTATGGATAGTTAAGGTATCCGCTTATGGATACTGATACTATCCATCACAGACAACAGGAAGGCAAGCGATGCGAATCGGGGAACTCAGCAGGGCCACCGACGTCCCGGTGCCGACGATCAAGTACTACCTGCGCGAAGGCCTGCTACCCGCCGGCGAGCTCAGCAGCCCGAACCAGGCGTCGTACGGCGACACCCACGTCCGCCGGCTCCGCCTGATCCGCGCACTGATCGAACTCGCACAGGTCCCGGTCGCCACGGTGAAGGAGATCCTCGAGTCGCTCGACTCCGACACCGAGCCTCTGCACGAACAGATCGGCCGTGCCCATCGCGCACTCACGCCAACTCGCCGCCTGTCCGCCACCGACGAGGCGCGGACCGCTGCCACCGCGCAGGTCACCGGCCTGATCGCCGACCGCGGCTGGTCCGTCGACCCCGAGGCACCCGCACTCGCGACGCTCATCGACACGGTCGCCGCGCTCCGCACGCTCGGCCAGGACAACCTCGTCGCCCACCTCGACACCTACGCCGACGCGGTCGAACGCTTCACCCAACTCGAGATCGACGCCGTCACCACGAACCCCACCCGCGACCAACTCGCCGGATCGGTTGTCATCGGCACCATCCTCGGCGAAACCCTGATCGCCTCCCTACACCTCCTCGCCCAGGAGTCAATCTCCGCCGACCGCTGGAAGAACAACTACCCGTCGTGGGCCATGTCCACGAATCGTGAGTAGTGGCCCTGGAAGGCGACCACCACATCCGCCGTCGGCCCGTTGCGGTGCTTGGCGACGATGAAGTCCGCCTCGCCCGGCCGGGTCGACTCACGTTCGTAGGCGTCCTCGCGGTGCAACAGGAGGACGACGTCGGCGTCCTGCTCCAGCGAGCCCGATTCGCGGAGGTCGGAGGCCATGGGGCGTTTGTCGGAGCGTTGTTCGGAGCCTCGGTTGAGCTGACAGATGGCGACTACCGGGAGCTCCAGCTCCTTGGCGAGGAGCTTGATGGAGCGGGAGAACTCGGAGACTTCGAGCTGGCGGGACTCGACCTTCTTGCCGGACGTCATCAGCTGGAGGTAGTCGATGACGATCAGTTTGAGGTCGTGGCGCTGTTTCAGGCGGCGGGCCTTCGCGCGGATCTCCATCATCGTCAGGTTCGGCGAGTCGTCGATGAACAGCGGGGCCTCGGAGACCTCGCCCATCTTGCGGGCCAGGCGGGCCCAGTCCTCGTCGGTCATCTTGCCGTTGCGCATGTGGTGCAGCGGGACCTTCGCCTCCGCCGACAGCAGTCGCATGGTGATCTCGTTGCGGCTCATCTCCAGCGAGAAGATGCACGAGGTCAGGCCGTGCTTGATCGAGCAGGACCGGGCGAAGTCCAGGCCGAGGGTGGAGTTGTGGGTCGGGATCATCGTCTTGCCGGCCAGGTACAGATGGTCGGCGTTGTCGACCTCGACGCACCGCACCGGCACGCTGTCGACCGGGTCGACCCACTCGAGCCGCCGATCGCCCTCGCCGTGCAGCGCGGCCGGGAAGCCGTGTCCGGTGATCTGCCGCGGCGCCGACCCGGGGATCGGCGGTGTCAGCCCGGGACTCACCGACATCGCCGTGTACAGGTCGGCGGTCGTGCAGACCACCGGGCGGCCACCGTCCTCGACGCGCCACTGGTGCTCGGCGTCGGCGACGATCGTGCTGCCGTCGGAGAACGACAGCCGGAAGCACGGCCGGTCCACCATCACCTCGGTCGCCGCGACCACCGTGGTCGGCAGCCCTTCGGCGTCCAGCAACTGGTCGCCGACCGCGACCTCGGCCATCGTGGTCCAGCCGGCCGGCGTCGGCAGCGGGGTGTCGAGCGCGAGCGCCTTCCCCATCGCGGGACGGGCGGCGACGATGATCATCTGGCCGGGGTGCAGGCCGTTGGTCAGCTCGTCCAGGTCGGTGAACCCGGTCGGTACGCCGACCATCGCGTCACCGCGGGAGTCGATCGCCTCGATCTCGTCGAGGGCGCCCTCCATGATGTCCTTCAGCGGCGCGTAGTCCTCGGCGGTCCGCTTCTCGGTGACGGAGTAGATCTCCGCCTGCGCCTCGTCGACGACGTCGTCGACCTCGCCCTCACCGGCGTACCCGAGCTGGACGATCTTGGTGCCGGCCTCGACCAGGCGGCGCAGGATCGCCTTCTCCCGGACGATGTGCGCGTAGTAGCTGGCGTTGGCCGCGAGCGGGACGGACGCGACCAGGGTGTGCACATACGGCGCGCCGCCGATCCGGGTCATCTCGCCGCGCTTGTTGAGCTCGGCCGCGACCGTGATCGCGTCGGCGGGCTCGCCCCGCGCATACAGGTCGGTGATCGCGTCGAAGACGGCCTCGTGCGCCGGCCGGTAGAAGTCCGTACTGCGCAGATTCTCGATCACATCGGCGATCGCATCCTTGCTCAGCATCATCGCGCCGAGCACACACTGCTCGGCCGCGAGATCCTGGGGAGGGGTGCGGTCGAAGCCCATCTCCGGACGCCGCTCTTCGTGGCCGCCGTCCTGGCCCCCGCGGAACTCCGCCACGCTCACTTCGTCCGACCTCCTCGTCCGCCTGCTGCCCAGCCACCGCCGGCCGGTTCGAACACCTGATCGAACTCTAGCCAGGCCCACCGACAGTCTTCGGCGACAGGCCTCGCGACCGTACGCCGCTCGCGTCGTCCCTGGCCACTCGGTCGTCCACACCCCCTGTGGACGAATCGTGGATAACCCCCGGAAGGGGTGTGCACAGGTTGGGCACAACCCTGTGGATATCTGCGGACAAGAACCCACAACAGGCCCGTGACCTGCGGTTTCTCTAGTTCACAACTGTGGAGAAGAAAAAGTCTGAGATCAATTTCCGACGCGCCCGCGAGTCGTGGGTAACCTCGCTCCGGTGAGAGGTCGACGATGGGTGGGCGAACAGGACCGGGAGATCCTCCGGCTGGCCGTGCCGGCGTTCTTCGCCCTGGTGTCCGAGCCGCTGATGCTGCTCGCGGACTCTGCGATCGTCGGTCACCTGGGCACACCGCAGCTCGCCGCGCTCGGCGTCGCCGGGACCATCCTGCAGACCCTCGTCGGCATCTGCGTCTTCCTCGCGTACGGCACCACGTCCGCGGTCGCGCGCCGGATCGGCGCCGGCGACCACAAGGGCGCGCTGGCCCAGGGCATCGACGGACTCTGGCTGGCGTTGCTCCTGGGCGTCGTACTCGCACTCCTCGGGCTGGCGCTCGCGCCGCAGGCCATCGCAGCGTTCGACCCATCGCCGGAGGTAGCCGACCACGCAGTGACGTACCTGCGGATCTCCTGCTTCGGCATCCCGTCGATGCTGCTCCTGCTCGCCGCCACCGGCGTACTGCGGGGTCTGCAGGACACGAAGACCCCGATGGTCGTCGCGATCAGCGCCAACCTGGCCAACATCGGGCTGAACGTCCTGCTGGTGTACGGACTCCACCTGGACATCGCGGGCTCCGCTCTGGGTACGGCGCTCGCGCAGACCGGCGCCGGCGTCGCGCTGGTCGTGGTGGTGGTCCGTGGCGCCCGCCGCGACGGCGCCAAGCTCCGCCCCGATCGCCCCGGGATCCTCGCGTCCGCGCAGATGGGCGTCCCGCTCGTCGTCCGCACGCTGACGCTTCGCGCGGCGATCATCCTGCTCACGTTCGTCGCCACAGCCCTGGGTACGACGTCCGTCGCGGCCCACCAGGTCGCTTTCACGCTCTGGTCGTTCCTCGCGCTCGCCCTGGACGCCATCGCGATCGCCGCGCAGGCGCTCACCGGCCGTGCGCTGGGCGCCGGCGACGTCGCGGGGACCCGCGCGATCACCCGCCGGATGATGTGGTGGGGCCTGTTCTCCGGGCTGATCGGCGGCCTCGCGCTCTGGGGCCTGCGCGACGTCTACGTCCCGTGGTTCACCAGCGACCCCGAGGTACGTCGTACGCTCGCCGCCATCCTGATCGTGTCCGCGCTGTGGCAGCCGATCAACGGGGTCGTGTTCGTGCTGGACGGTGTACTGATCGGCGCCGGGGACGGACGGTACCTCGCAGCCGCCGGAATCGTCGCGCTCGTGCTGTACGTCCCCCTGGCGCTGGCGGTGCTCTGGCTCGGCGGCGGGATCGTGGCGCTGTGGTGGGCGTTCGGCGGGTACATGCTGCTGCGATTCCTCACGCTCACCACGCGTGAGCGCCGCGACACCTGGCTGGTCACCGGGGCTACTCGCTGACCCTGCGGTGCGGCATCGTGGAGCAGAGGGAAAGGAGCGGCATGCCCGACACCGACGACGACCAGTCCGTCGAGCTCGTACCCGATCAGCGGGAGCAGGGCGACGACGACACCGAGGCCGCGAGTGAGCGGCGGGCCGCCAAGGCACGTTCAGAGGCCGGCAAGCATCCGACCCACGACCTGGCGGAGGAAGACGCCGAGCGCCGGGAAGAGGCGGACGAACAGGCCCGGGACGACGAAGCGGACGCGGAGGCGCGCGCGGAACAGATCGACGAGCGCGCTGCCAAGGAGGAGCAGGAGCTCGCGGAGCGACGCAGCCGCGAGGAGGTGCTCGACGCCACCGCGGAGACCACTCGGGCGTTCCAGCTTGCGTACGCCGACGAAGAGGCCCGCGACCGGTACCGGTCGTACGCCACGAACGACGTACAGCGGGGTATCAGCGACCGGGCCCACGGCCGGCACGAACTGGACGAGGCGGCAGCACACCGCGACGAGGTCGGATCCGCCGGGCTGGTCGCGGAAGGCCGCCGGTACCAGAACGCTGCCACCATCGAGGAACGCAAGGCCGTCAGCGACGACACCATCTCCCGGGAGTACGACGCGTCCGCGCGGGAGCACCGCCGCGAGGCGCAGCCGAACCCGAGCGAGGCCGTCCGCAAGGCACCGGAGGAGGCGCCGGAGGCCCAGCTCCCCCAGGCGCGCCGCCACGTCCGCGGTCCCGGCCGGGTCCGGAACAAGCAGGGCAAGGTCGTGAAGCCGAACCGGTCGAGCGAGCCGGACCTGGAGATCTAGGGCTGCAGTTTCTGCGTGTGGATGATCAGCAGGTTAGCTGCGACCACCACGACGAACCCCATGGCGAGCAGCGGGTGCCCCAGGCTCCACAGGGCGGCACCCGCCAGGCCGAACACGAGGACCTTCACGGTCCATCGCCGGACCGGCGTACCGCGAGGCGCGGTCGGTGCCGCGAACTGTCCCCACACCACCGCGGTCGCCAGCGGCAGCAGGACCACCAGCACCCAGCGGTCGAATGTCGAGCCGCCGGCACTCCAGCCCCACCACGCGAAGATGCCTAGGGCAACCAGCTCGGCGAGGAACGCCAGCAGCAGGTTGCCCCCCACCCAAAATCGGGACACCGCCACATCTAGATCCCGCGGATGTTGGGCTGCCGCTGGTCGAAGAACAGGCCGGCCGGTGGCTCCTGCACCGGGAGCGGCGGGATCGGGTAGTCGGTGTGCTGGTTGTTCCGGCAGGCCGCGAACGGGCCGTCCGGGTCCAGCAGCGACATCATGTGCGGGTCCGCATGGTCACGCCACCAGACCGACATACCGGTGGCCGGGTCCAGTCGCAGGTGCTCCCAAGCGCGCCAGATCGAGTCCAGGCGGCTCAGCGCCTCCGCGTGCCGGTACCACTCGGGGCACCAGATGAACTGCTGCCCGAGCCGGCGCGTGTAGAGGTAGATGAGCCGGTCTTCCACGAACGCCGCGACGTGCGGGTAGAACAGCTCCTGCTCACCATCCACCGCGGTTGTCTCCCTCGTTCTGCTCCCAGACCGGTCGCTCCGGACCACGCTGCGGAGGTGCCTGGGTGCTGGAAGCCACCCACGGGTTGTTGCTCACCGGAACGTTCGCAGCCGCTCCCGGATCGTACTTCGCCAGCGACGCCTTCACCGCACCGGCGTCCGGCCGGGTGAACCACGGGACCGTCTTCACCAGCGTGGCCGGGATCCCGGACGGGAACACGACCGCGCGACCGGGCGGCATCGAGGCGAGGTCGGAGACCTCCATGATGTTGTGCCGCTGGACCTGCTGGCTGGTGCCCCGCTTGCCCTCGTTGTACGACACCGAGCTCGAGCTGATGTCGTAGTCGCCGATCATCTTGCTCAGGTTCTCGAGGAAGGACGAGTCGGCGGCGCCACCGCCGTACACCCGGATGTTGGCCGCGCCCCAGAGCTTCTGCATGCCGTGGTCGCCCCAGCACTCCTGACCCTGCGCCCAGGACTGCAGGATCGTCATCAGCACGATGCCGCGGGAACCGAAGTGCGAGTACAGGTCGGGCAGGTTCTTCCACCGGCACACGTTGGCGGCCTCGTCGAGTACGCCGACCAGCGGGCTGGGCATCCGGCCCATCGGGCAACCGCGGGCGAACTGCTCCGCCGCTTCCACGACGGCGACCGTCAGCGCGGTGACCAACGGGCCCGCCGTACCGGCGCCTTCCTTGGACAGGCTGTACAGCGTGCCGCCCTGGCGGACGAACTCGTGCGGGTTGAACTGCGGCCGGTTGTCGTTCGGGCCGTTCGGGATGACCCAGCGGGTCACCTTGCGGTTGACCAGGAACTGGGCACTCTGCTGGGCCGTGCCGTAGACACCGGCGCGCTGCTTGTCCGGCGCGTTGATGACGCCGGACAGGGCGTCCGCGGACAACTGCAGACCGGGGGTGTTGCGCAGGATCCGCTCCGGCTCGTCGTTGCGCTGGTCGGCCAGCCAGCTGTAGACCTGGGTGATCGGGCGCTTGGCGACCGCGGCCGCGAGCAGCAGGCCGGCCAGCAGGTCCGTACCGGCGGCGTCGAAGAACGCGTCGGTCTGGGCACCCACCTGGCGCTGCGAGGCGACGAAGTGCTCCGCCAGCTCACGCGCCTTGGTCTCGTCGGTGATGTAGGTCAGCGGGTTCCACCACCAGTTCGGCGGCTCCTCGCAGACCTCCTGCGGGTCGAACACCCACAGCGGGCCCTTCTCCGAACGCGGCCCGCGGGTCGCGTCGACGATGTCCCGCTTGTTCGAGGTGGCGACGACACAGCCGGGTGCGTCCAGGATCGCCGGCACCGCGCGCGACGTGGTCTTACCGGTTCGGGGACCCCAGATGTCGACGTGCATGTCTTCCCAGTTGCCGAAGACCTCGAGGTTGTCCCGGACGGTCCGGCCGATCAGGATGCCCGGACCCGCGTGCCCGGCGCCGAGCTGGTTCGCCTTCTCCTGCGCGCCTTCGCGGGTGAGCTTGTAGATCTCGGACCGCTTCGACATCAGCTGCGCCTGCCGGTCGACCCGGCCGATCGAGCGCTCCCGGTTCCGGAAGAACATCCACCCGCCGCCGACCAGGCCGAGCAGCACCACGATCTCGACGACCAGGATGCCGGTGGCCGCGCCGGACCACTCCAGATTCCCCTTCGACAGGTCGACGATCGCGTCGAACGGGTTCCCGGGCGTCCGCGAGCCGTTGATCGCGGACGCGACCTTCAGCGCGCCCCACATCGAGAAGACCACCAGCGCGACCGCGCCGACGATCACGAAGATCAGGACGGCCTCGGGTGAGATCGCACCCGGGCCGGTGCTTTTCTTGCCCTGCGCCATGCTTCGTCAGCTCCCCACGCGCGTGGTCGGATCGGGCGGCGGCAGCAGCATCGGGTCGTCCAGGCTGTACTCACCGACGACCTGCTCGGTGCCGTCCGGTGCGACCTCGACCTTCTGCGGCTTCCCGTCGTTGCCGGTCGTCCACAGCTTGTTGGTGTCGTTGATCTCGCGTTCGACGGAGGTGAGTCCGACGTGCACCGGGATGCCCGGCCGGCCGCCGACCTTGACCAGGAAGTTGCCTCGGCCGGGAGGAGCGGCTTCCTTGCCGGTGGCCGGGTCCCACGCGGGCGGGTCCTGCCAGCCGACGAGCATGTTCTGCTCCTCCATGGACATCGACACGACCTCGGTCAGGTTGTCCATCTCGGCGCGCGGCAGGCCGCCGCAGATGACCATGCCGGAACGCTCGACGAAACCCTTCGCCTTCATCCGGTCCTCGGGGTTCGGCAGCGCGAGCAGGTCGGACATGGTGTGCGAGATCATCGCCATGCCGACACCGCGCTGCCGGTTCAGACGGGTCAGCGCGTCGACGCGGTCGACCAGACCGCTCCCGGCCCGCAGCACCCGCCACAGCTCGTCGAGGATGACGAAGTAGTGCCGCCGCGGCTCCAGTCCGGCGTCCGCGAGCGCCTGCGAGACCGCGACCGCGCCGAACCCGTACGACCAGCAGGCCAGCAGTACGGCGGCCTGCAGGCTGGTCTCGGAGTCGTCGACGTTGGACACGTCGAACACCACCGGACGGTCCATCTGGATCGGGTTGTCGGTCTGCTCGGAGAAGATCTCGCCGAGCCGGCCACCGCCGACCAGACCGATCAGCGACGCCTCCAGGCCCTCGGTGATCTGCCGGTAGCGGTCCAGGCTGCCGCGGTCCAGGGCCACGTTGCGGACCCGGTCCGGGGCGTCCTGCACGACCTGCAGCAGGTCACGGAGTACCGGCGTACCTTGGAACCGCTCGTCGAGGACCTTGAGCGCCTCGTCGAGGATGGTCTCCTCGCGGTCGTTCGGGTTCTGGTTACGCATGATCGCGATGAGCGCCGAGACCATCGTCTGCCGACGGCCGTGGGCGTCCGCCTGGATCGCCTCGCGGGCCTTGCCGGTCAACCGGAGCGCGGCCTCCCGGGACTCGCCCGGGTCGAGCACGTTCAGGTGGCCACGACCACGGCCGAGCTGGATGACCTGCCCGCCGAGTGCCTCGATCAGGTCCTTGTAGTCCGGCTTGAGGTCACCGAGAACCAGCGGCATCACGCCGTACCCGGCCAGGCCGAGCGCCATCCGCCGGGTGATCGTCGACTTGCCCAGACCCGGCTTGCCGAGGACGAACATCGACGGGTTCGAGATCAGCTTGGCCCGCATGAACCAGCTGATCGGGTCGCAGCACATGGTCGCGCCGGAGAGGATGTTCCGGCCGATCGGTACGCCGACCATCGGGCTGCCGGTACCGGCCGCGAACGGCCACATTCCGCAGACCTGCACCGTCGTACCGCGCCACTCCTGCGGAGCCTGCAGGTACGTCGAATAGCCGCCGCCCGGGCCGGGCCAGCCACGCGGCATCGGCCGCCTGCCGCGACGGGACGGATCGACCGGCTTCTTCTGCTTTTTGCTCACTGTGACTCCCCAGGTGCCACTGTGCTTTGGTCAATCATAGGGATTCCCGCAGTCCTGCCGGTACCGAAAGGTGGTTCTGCACCACGATGCCGAGCGGCAGCGCCGCGACGAACGCGGAATCCTGGGAGCCGAACGCCGGCCGCAGCAGAACTCGCGCGGTGGCGCCGAGGTTGTCGATCGCGGCGATCATGTCCGGGATCTGCTCGGCGCTCATCACCGTGCCGGTGACGACCATGCCGAAGTTCACCAGGCCGGCGCCGCGCGCCTCCTCCTGCGCGGACCGGTCGGCGGCCCGTGCCTCGGCCAGGTTGCGTGCGGACGGCCGCGCGGACGCGGTGGCGCGGAACGACGCGTTGCGCTTGTCGGCCTCCACCATGCGCGCCGCCGTACCGGCGTCGAGCGGGCGGTAGAGCAGTGTCACGCGCTTGCGGTCGATGTCGGCGTGCGGCGCGACCAGCTGCGACAGCACCGACGAGAACACCTCACCACGCGGCGCCTGCGACATCTGCCAGGTCACGGACCAGGCGGAGTCGTGGCGGTACTTGTCCCAGAACGCCTGGGTGGCGGCCGGGCCGACGTCGGTCCACTGCAGCTCGGGCGGCATGCCCTGGCCGCGGGCCTCGTCGATGAGCATGGCGGACGCCGGGTCGTACGCGATCCGGATCGCCTCGCACAGCTCCTGTGCACTCACGGGCCGGGCAGCGCCGGCGCCGGTCGCGTTCAGGCTCTGGGTCAGCGCGGGCAGCCGGGCCGCGAGCTCGCGACCCATGTCGTCTTCCTTGCGCCGCTTGCCACTCCGGTCGGTGCCCTTGAAGGTCAGCGCGACCCGGGCCGAGACCAGCGCCGAGCCCTCGGGGTAGCTCTGCACGACCTCGGTCAGCATCGCGCGGGCGATCGCCGGCGTCCCGTCCATCATGTTGTTGCCGACCTCGCGGCGCAGCCGGATGCCGGTGTCCGGTGCGCTCTCCACCGTCACCGACGCGGCGACGATGCCGGGCTCGTGCCCGAGCGAGGCGAGCCACTGGCCCCAGTGCGCCACCCAGATGTCCACCTGCTCCTCGTCGACGAGCGAGGCGCCGTCGGGCTCGGCGTTGATGACGACCGTGAAGTGCCGGGTGCTCGGGTAGTACAGGAGCGCGAACGGGCGCCCGTACGAGTCCTGGTACTCGCTCAGCTGTGAGGCTGCGGCGAGGCCGGGAAGCTGGAACTTGCCCCAGGCGGTCCGGCCGAGCGGGCCGGAGCGGTAAACGTTGTGCTTAGCCATCTTTGCTCGTTGCCATCCAATGTGGGTCGAGAGCCGTTGCAGCGTGGAATGCCCGTGCTTGTCCTTCGTGATCAGCAGCCCGAGCGCCGCGCCCACCATCAGCAGGCTGACCAGCGCGGCCCTGATGCCGCCCACCATCGTTGCGATGACGACCAGCAGCAGGCCACCCATCATGATGCCGGTGCCGAGCATGCCCAGGCCGGCGATGCCCGCTGACGCGGGCCTCCGCCAGTTGCCGTAGGTGCGAGGTGCGCGTCGTACGTTCTCAGCCGCTGCCACTTGGTCCGTCCGGTGGTGGTGGTGGTGGTTGGTTGCCCTGGTCGTCGTTGCTGTAGTCGCGGCCGCGGTCTCGCTCGCGGCTCAGGTCGCCGCCACCGCCGCTGCCGCTGGGGCCGCCGCCGTCGTCGCCTCCGCCCCCGCCGCCGCTGCTTTGGGCGCCCTGGTCCATCTCGTCGTTGCCCATTGTCTCGGACGCGGCCATCTGGCCGACGGCCTTCGTGGCATCCACGCCGGCCTTGACCGCGACCACCGCGACGGCGGCGGGTCCAGCGGCAGCCGCGGCACCGCCGGCCGCACCACCAGCCGCACCACCAGCAGCGCCACCGCCGGCAGCACCGCCCGCCGCGCCGCCTCCCGCAGCACCGCCTGCAGCCGCGCCTTCGCCGCCGGCCGCCGCGCCTTCAGCGCCACCGGCGCCGCCGCTCGGGGCCTGCTGCGACGCCCTCCCGACGTTCTGTGCACCGCTGGGGCCGTCACCCCCGCCGCCACCGCCACCGCCGTCAGACCCTTGTTCGGCGCCCTTGCTGACCATGTCACCGGCCTTGTCGGCCCCGACCATTTTGGCCGCGATCATGCCGGCACCAGCTCCTCCGGCGGTCGCCCCGACCATCGGCACGATGAAGCGCATCAGCGCCGGCATCGCGAACAGCGCGAGCACCAGCATCGTGAGACCGGTGACGACGTTCATCACCAGGCTGCCGATGTTCTCCGGGTCGGTGATGTCGAAGTGCAGGTCGCCGTTGTTCGAGACCAGCCGGATCGCCGTCGCGTAGATGATCGCCGCCACCGGTTTGTACAGGATGAAGGCGAGCAGCCAGGAGATGATGCGTTTGAACCAGTTCCGGCCCATCTCGGTGTTCGTCGCGGCGGCCGCGATCGGCAGGACGCCGATCAGCAGGATCAGCATGGCGCTGCGGACGACCATCAGCACGATCTGGATCAGGCTGGCGAGCACGCAGAGGATGCCGACCGCGATCATGATGCCGATCAGCAGCGGTGAACCGGCGAGGGCGGCGACCGCGCCGAAGCCGAGCACCGTCGCCATCGTCGTGCCGAACGCTGTCGCGTCGCCCGATCCGATCTCCTGACAGCCGCTGACCCAACTGCCGTTGCTCGAATTCGAATCCAGTGCGGTGCTGATGATGCAGCTCGAGAACATGTCGCCGGCGGAGATCAGCGCCTGCGCGACGGCGATCGAGAACGCCGCGGCAACGGCGAGCGTGATCAGCGAGCGAAGCATCTCGCGGGCCGACTCGCCGCGCTGGGTCCAAGCCATTTGGAGCGCGCCGACGATCAGCCCGATGGCGGCGATGAAGAGGGCGATGAACTGCGTGTGGTCCCAGACCCAGCTGATCGTGTCGCTGGCCGGTTTGCCGCTGGTGTTCGGATCGCCCTCGTTCCCGATCGGGATGGTCGGCACATAGACCCAAAAAGTGGCGATCGTGCTCATGAGCGTCCCGACCGCCGAGGCGATCGCATCAAGGATCGGCTTGAACACGAACCTCATCACCACTTCCATGATGGGGGCGAGGACGACCCCGAGAATGTCTTTCATCAGGTCGATCGCCCAGTCGAGGACGGAGAGCGGCATCATGTCAGGACGTCCTTGGTGAGACGAAACGAAGAATGGCCGGCAGCGCGACCACTGCCACGAGCATCAGCGTCACGCCCATGATGACGTTGAGGATGGCCGACCCGTCGTCGCCTTCCGCACCCATGAGGCTGATCGCGGTGGCATAGATGATCGCCGCGACCGGTTTATAGATGATGAACGACGCGAGCCAGGCGAGCGCGCGCTTGAACCACGTCATCCCCATCTCGGTGTTGGTCGCCGCCGCGGTCAGCGGAAGCATGCCGACCAGCAGCACGAGCATCGCGTAACGGACGATCATCAGCGCCAGCTGGATGATGGCCGTGATCACCATCAGGATGCCGACGAAGATCACCAGCAACCACCCGAACGGTTCGTCCAGCACGTCGAGCAGGTTCTTCGCGTAGTTGTGGTCGTCCTTCTTCAGCGCCTCGTCGATGATCCATTTCGAGAACCCGTCCGCGGCCGTGATCAGCGTGCTCGCGAAGACCGCCGCGGACCCCGTCACCACGACCAGGGTGATCAACGATTTGAGGATGTCGCGGGCCGCCTCACCACGCTGCGAGATCGCCATCTGGACCGCACCGACGATGACCGCGATCGCGGCGATGAACAGCGTGATGAACTGGATGTGTCCCTGCACCCACAGCGCGGGCGTGTTCTCCGAGATGTTCGGGGTGGGGATGTAGACCCAGAGCAGGCCGACGGCCTTCAGGACCGAGTCGACGGCATCGATGACGACCTTGGCGATCGCCTCGAAGATGAAGTCGAAGAACGTGCCGAAGGCCCACTCGATCGCGGCCTGCAGGCCGTCCTTGAAGCAGTCGTCCCAGTCCCAGGGCCACCCGGAGCATCCGAGGACAATCATGATGAACCACTGAACCTAACGTAGCCGCTGAGACTGGACAGGATGTCCGGCTCGACCGAGCCGTTGAGCGTGCCGTCCTCCTGCAGTTCCACGTACCAGTCGCTCTTGTACCAGCGCAGGGTGACCGGCATCGCGCCGAACGCCTTGTTGTTCAGATCGGCGACGACCTGGACGAGCGCCCGGGTCGCGTTCGGCTGATAGTCGAGCACCTTGAAGGCGGCGAACTGAACCTCGCCGTTGGCCGTCTTCGGTGTCTTCGCGGCCTGCCGGGACGCAGCGATCGCCGCGTCGCGGCCCGGGCCGGGCACCACCCGGCTCTGCAGTGCGGCCACGCCGACAGCTTGGTTCTGGAGCTGGCCGAGCAGGACCATCGCCGCGAGCACCGCGCCGGTCGGCGAGTGCGCGAAGCAGGAACGTACGCCGTTCGCGCTGGTCGACGCCGGGCCTGCGGCCGCCTGGAGCGGGATCAGCATCGCGCCCTCGAACTGCCAGGTGACCGCGGTGGGTGCGGCGATCCGCGGGATCGCCTGGTTCGGGTTCTTGTCGTGGCAGCCGCCGGTGTGACTGTTCGGCGGTGGCGGCGGCGTCCGGGTGGAAGTCGGCCGTACGGTCGGCGTCGCCACGGGAGGCTCGGTCGACTCTTCTTCGGTGGGCTGTCCGGTAGGAGCGCTCGTGCTCGGTGTCTGGCTGGGGTTGGCCGTCGGATTGTCCGAACGACCACCCAGCATGAACCAGACCACCAGGCAGATCAGCACTGCTCCGACGACGATCGCCGACGCGATGAAGCCACGCTCCTCGAGGAAGCTGGTCTTCGCGCCGTCGGAATCGCCGTCGGAGTCCGTGTCCCTGCTGAACAGTCCCACCTACGATCAGCCTCCGAGCAACTGTCCGTGCGCCCGCGTCACTTCAGGGCGTCGACGAGGGCGGTCGCCGCGCCGATGACGATGCAGGCCGCCAGGACCCAACCGAGCCGGGCGGCGTGCTCGCCACCCTCGCCGCGACGCTGACCGATGGCCATCATGCCGCCGGCGATGATGATGCCGAGGGCACAGATCAGGTACGCGATCCACTTGACCCAGCCGAGAACCTTGTTCAGGCCCTTCGTCACCTCTACAGGAGGCGCCTCAAGGGGCAGCGAGTTCGGGAGCTCGGTAACCAGGTGGTGAAGCAACATCATTGTCTTGGTGCCTTTCAGTACGGGGCGGGGTAGTCCGCTGGGTTTGACGCGCGAAGTGCGTAGATGGATTCAAGAACTTCGAAAACCTCGTCTGGCGTGTTGTCAGGCGTGGGAGCCTCCCCTCTGCGCCACTCCTCGATCCACGGGATGTCCCAGACTCTCGGTACACCTCCGCCGACGATGTCCGCGAAGTCGTCGAGCACGCGGGGCAGCCGGCCAGGAGCGTCCGCGATCAGCACCAGGCCGAGCACGGCGACACCCTGGACGACACCCGAGGCCCACTCGATCGCGGCTCGCTGCGCGGCGCGCAGACCGGACCCATGGGTCCGGGCAACCAGGATCACCGGCGTCGGCACCGGCGGCGGCGGAATCGGCCAACGGTGGTTGGACGCCCGCGTCCCCGGCAGCAGGACCGACATCGTGGTCTCGCCGGAGCCGCCGTGGACACCGACCCACCACAGGGTGTCGGCAGCCGGAATCGCGAACTTGGGCAGGCGCTGATCCTCCGCGGGCGCCGGCACCCCGTGCTGGGGCGCGGACGGCCCCCGCGGGGTGATGTCCGGCTGAGGTCCGGGGCCCGGCGACGGCTGTTGCTGCGGGCCCGGAGACTGCTCTCGTGTCCACGGGTTCTGCGTCATGGCCCCTCCTCTCGCGGTCCGTCACAGGCTGTTGCCCACCGTATTCTCTCGCTTTCCGGGTGTACTTGCGTGACCCATCCACAGGCGAGGATGTTTCTACCCCCTTGTCGGGGTCAGTCGAGCCGACCGGCCCGCGTGGTATTCGCATGCCCGGAATCCCCCGGCATGCCCTCCTGCGGGGGACATGCTAGAACGAGCACGGTGGAACCGGATGAACGAGGGAGACCTGTGGCGGGAATGAGAGGACATCGTGGCTGAGAAGATCCCCTCCTGGCCGAAGGTCACGATCCGGCTGTACGACGACCACAACGCCGAGGTGAAGATCGCCGGGCGCAGTCACCCGGTCAACCACCACGATCCGCGAGCAGCGGCGATCCAGCTCGTCAGCGAGCAGGCCGCCCAGCTGGGCCGCGCGGTGAAGGCGACGGCGGTCGAGGCAGACGGTGCCTCCTGGCCGCTGGTCATCCACCCGGACGGCCAGGTCGACGCGATCGACACCGATCCCCGCAAGGGCAAGAAGCCGATCTGGCCGATCGTGCTCGCGATGGCCGTGGCCGTCGTCCTGATCGCCGGTACGACGCTGTACATCACCGTCTTCAGCAAGCTCGGCGAAGGCACGCCGCAGGTGACCGAGTCGCCCAAGCTGCCCGAGCTCCCCGGACCGAACGTGCACCCGGACGAGTTCGCCCCCAAGACCCAGCCGATCGGCTACTCGACGCATGCGGGCTGGACGGTCGACATCGCCGAGGACAGCACACCGACGATCAAGCCGGACGGCACCGAGGTCGCGATCCTCACGACCGACGAGAAGGTCGCCGTGTTCGATGCCAACGGCAAGGTGTTGTGGCAGGACAAGGTGCCGAAAGACGCCGAGAACCCGGTCTATACCACTATCGACGGCAAGCAGGTACTGGCGATCGCGACGCCGGACACCCTGTACTACTGGGCGGGCGGCGGCGCCGAGGCGAAGACGATCGAACTGCCGGACAGCGCCAAGGTGCAGTTCTTCGGCAAGTCGCCGCTGGTCCTGCTGGGTGACGAGTCCGGGGCGATGGTGATCTCGGGCGGCGAGCTCAAGACGGCGCCCGATCAGCCGCGGAGCTCCACGATCCTGCTCGCCGAAGGCGACCGCACACTGATGGCGCAGTACCTCGGCCCGCTCTACTGGACGCAGCCGGGCAAGAAGATCGTCACTGTGAATCTGCAGCCGCCAGGTGGCGCGGGCCAGCTCATCCAGGTGGTCTCGGCGAGCCCGGACTACGTCCAGGCCCTCTGGACCAACGCCAAGAACCCGGCGGAGGAGTCGATCCCGTCGGTGCACTCGACCGCGAGCGGCAAGATGGTCGCGAGCTGCGGAAAGGTACGCAACGGCGACACCGACGGCTGGGACTGGGTCCCCGACCCGAACCGCAAGTTCGCCGCCTGGGGCGAGTGCCTCGTCAACCTCACCCTCACCAAGGACAACACCAAGCGGCTCACGGGCTTCCAGCCCTTGTCGGTCAGCGGATCGATGCTCTACGGCACGATCAGCAGCAAGCTGTACGCCGTGTCGCCGAACTGGAACACCTACCCGATGAACGAGGGCACCACGCGGCCGTGGGGTGTTGTCGGCAAGCGCGCTGTCATCGTGTACAACTCCGTTCTCTACGCATTGGATCCGGCGAAATGAACCGTCGAATGCGCCGCGCGGCGCGGGTCATGACCGCACTGGTTGCCGTCGGCATCCTGCTGGCGCCCTCCCAGGCGCTCGCCGACACTGTCGAGCCGGAGCCGGTCGACTGGCCCAAGGTCACGCCATCCAGTGGACAGGTGGTCGAGCCGCAGCCTGTCGACTGGCCGAAGCCGACCAAGACCTGAGAGCGATTCCGGCAACGACAAGGCCCGCGCCCCCCGACCGGGGAACGCGGGCCTTGAACGTTCAGGCAGAAATCAGCCGGCTGCGACCTCGAGGCGGACCGTGGCGGCCACCTCCGGGTGCAGCTGGACGGCAACCTGGTGCTTGCCGGTGGTCTTGATCGGCGATGCGATCGCGATCGCGCGCTTCTCGACCAGCGGGCCGCCCGCGGACTTGATCGCCGTGGCGATGTCGGCCGGGGTGACAGAGCCGAACAGGCGGCCGGTGTCGCCGGCCTTGACGGCCAGGGTGACGGAGAGCTGCTCGAGCTGGTTCTTGACCTCGCTCGCGTGCTCCTTACCCGAGATCGCCCGGGCGTCACGCGCCCGCTTGATCGTCTGGATCTGCTTCTCGGCGCCGCGGGTCCAGCCGATGGCCAGGCCGCGCGGGACAAGGTAGTTACGGCCGTAGCCGTCCTTCACCTCGACGATGTCGCCGGGAGCCCCGAGGCCCTCGACCTCCTGAGACAGGATGAGCTTCATGGTCCGCGCCTCCCTCAGCGAGCGGTGCTCGTGTACGGCAGCAGGGCCACCTCACGAGCGTTCTTGATAGCGGTCGCGACATCGCGCTGGTGCTGCACGCAGTTCCCGGTCACCCGGCGGGCGCGGATCTTGCCGCGGTCCGAGATGAACTTGCGCAGCAGCGCGGTGTCCTTGTAATCGACGTACGTCGCCTTGTCCTTGCAGAAGCCGCAGACCTTCTTCTTCGGCTTCCGAATGATCTTGGCCATTGTGGTGCTCTCTTCCTACTTCCAGAGCCCGGCACGGATGCCGGAATGGTCACTAACGGAATTGCGGGCCGATCAGAACGGGGGCTCCTCCGTCGAGCCGCCGCCCTGGCTGGCCCAGGGGTCGTTCTGCGAGGCGGCCTGGCCGCCACCGCCTTGTCCTGCACCTTGCGGGGTCGCCCAGGGGTCGTTCTGCGGGGCGCCACCCTGGCCGCCGCCGTAGTTACCGCCCTGGTTGTTGCCGCCCTGGCCGCCGCCACCCTGGTAGCCACCGCCACCCTGGTTGCCGCCGCCACCGCCACCGAAACCGCCACCGTCGGAACGCGACGTCTTCGAGATCTTCAGCGTCGCGTACCGCATGCTGGCGCCGATCTCTTCGACATCGCACTCGAACACGGTGCGCTTGTTCCCGTCGCGGTCGTCGTAGCTGCGCGCCTTCAGGCGCCCGTGCACGACGACCCGGGAACCGCGGGTCAGCGACTCCGCGACGTTCTCGGCGACCTGCCGCCACACGGCACACGAGATGAAGAGGGTCTCCCCGTCTTTCCACTCGTTGCTCTGCCGGTCCAGCGTCCGCGGAGTAGAGGCGATCGTGAAGTTCGCGACCGCGGCCCCGGACGGCGTGAACCGCAGCTCCGGATCACCTGTCAGGTTTCCGATCAGAGTGATGGGTGGTTCACCGGCCATGACAACTTCCTCCTGTACTGCAGACGATGGGTGGTGTGACGCCAGACCACCTGACGCCCGAGGTTCAGTGCTGGTCCGGCCGGATGACCTTGGTGCGCAGGATCGACTCGTTCAGCGTGAGCTGACGGTCGAGCTCCTTCACGACCGCCGGCTCGGCGGTCAGGTCGACGACGGCATAAATGCCTTCGGACTTCTTCTTGACGTCGTAGGCGAGCTTGCGCCGACCCCAGATGTCGAGCTTCTCGACCGTTCCACCTTCCTTGCGGACGATGTTCAGGTACTGGTCGATCGACGGCTCCACGGTGCGCTCATCGAGCTCCGGGTCGAGGATCACCATGACTTCATAACGACGCATGCGCGAACTCCACCTCCTTCGGACTTGGCGGCCACGGTCTCTCCGTGGCAGGAGGGCGATGCGGACTGCTCCACGCCGGCACTTGCCGCCGACGCCAAGCAACGAGCCCGGTCGATGGACCGGGCCACATCAAAGAGAGTACCAGCGTTCGGACTACCGACTGACCATATCCACAGGCCTGTTCCGGCTACTCCGCGTCACCAGGACGAGCAACGGTACGACGAGAATGACGGAGACGACCGCCAGGATCGGGAACCCTCCGAGCGTGAACAGCCACGGTGAGGAGGCGGTGGCGAGTGCGGCCACGGCCCAGATCGACGACTCTACGCGGCTCTCCAGCTCGGCCGATCCCAGTTGGGCGCTGCCGCCGAGGTAGCAGAGATTCCACGCGTAGCCGAGAAGGAACAGCGCCGGTGTGAAGACCAGCCCGCTCCGGGTGACCAGTACGGCGGACACGAGCAGCCCGACCAGTCCAGCGAGCATCACCGCACGCGGCCCGAAGCGGTCGATGGACCAACCGGTCAACGGAGACAGCGCGAACATCCCCAGGGTGTGGACAGACAGCATCACCCCGAGCAGTCCCAGCCCGTCGTGGTGCTGGTGGGTGTGCACAGGGACAGCTGTCATGACAGACACCATCACCAGGTGCCCCACGATCATCACCCCGGCCGCCAGCAGCACAGGTCGGCCGCCGGACGCCTGACGGACCTGTGGCGCGTCGTCCGAGCTGGTACGCCGGATGTACGTCGACGCGACCAGTGCGGCGAAGACCGCGGCTAGAGCAAGCAGGAACGGACCTGCGATCGCCGGCAGCCCGAACCCGGAGGCGAACGACTGCGACGGCGCCATGAAGAACGGTCCGCCCGCTGCACCGAGTGTGCTGGCCCAGACCACGGTGCTCATCGCACGTGCACGACGAGCAAGCGGTACGGCGTCTGCAGCGGCGTACCGCGAGAGCAGGCTCGCTGCGTTGCCCACACCGAGCAGGAACATGCCGACGAAGAGCAGTGCGACTGGTGCGCCGACAGCACCGAGGACTGTGAACGCTCCGCCGGCGACGCCGACGCCGTACCCGGTCCGGAGTGCTTGTGCGCGTCCGAACCGGGCTGTCCAACGGCCGACCGCCATGGCGCCGGCAGCCGTGCCCAGGACACCTGCGGTGTTGGGGAGCCCGGCCAGCGCCGGACCGAGGTCGTCGGCGATCAGGATGGCGCTGACCGCGCTGGCGGCGACCATCGCAGCGTTCATCAGGGCGGCGGCGAGAACGACGGGAATCAGCATGCCAACAACGCTAGGAAGGCTGATCGCCCGGAAGAATGCCCGAAACAAGGCGTCTGCCCTTGTGGACCGTCGATATCGAAGGTGTTCTGGACAGATGACCTTTCAGGAGCGCGAACTGGACTCCACCGACTGGCAGATCCTGTCCGCACTGCAGTCCGACGGCCGGCTGTCGTTCAACCAGCTCGGGAAGCGGGTCAACCTCTCGCCGCCCGCAGTGGCGGATCGGGTACGGCGCCTTGAGGAGGCCGGTGTGATCACCGGCTACCGCGCCGAGGTGGACCCGTCGAAGGCGGGCCAGCCGCTGTCCGCGTTCGTCCAGATGCGCTGTACGACGGGCCGCTGCCTGCTCAAGACCACCCGCGCCGAGGACTTCCCCGAGGTCCTGGAGATCCACAAACTGAGCGGCAACTCCTGCTCGATGCTCCGCGTCCGCGTCACGTCGATGCGCCATCTCGAGGGCCTCTTCGAACGCCTCGGCGAACACGGCGAGATGAACACTCACATCGTCCTGTCCACAGAATTCGAAGGCCGGCCCGTCCAGCCCCCACCCCCTGACCACCGCAAGATCACCCGCTCCGCCGGCTGGTCCACCGCAACGGATTGAGCTGCTGAGGAATTTGTCCGTGGGCGGTTCTAGGGTGTGGGTATGACTGTGAAGCTTGGTGCGCATGTGGACCAGGAGGACCCGTTGGCCGAGGCGGCCGATCGGGGGGCTGATCTGGTGCAGTTCTTCCTGGGGAATCCGCAGGACTACAAGGCGCCCAAGCTTGCGTATGCGGACGGCGAGGAGGCGCTGAAGGAGCGGGCGGCGGCCGCGGGCGTCGACCTCTACGTGCACGCGCCGTACCGGCTGAACGTGGCGAACACGAACAACCGGATCCGGATCCCGAGCCGCAAGCTGTTGCAGCAGACGCTGGACAAGGCGGCGGAGATCGACGTCAAGGGCGTGATCGTGCACGGCGGACACGTCGGCGACGAGGACGACCCGGAGGCCGGGTTCGACAACTGGCGCAAGTGCATCGAGCGCGCCGAGCTGCCGGTGCCGCTGCTGATCGAGAACACGGCCGGCGGTGAGAACGCGATGGCCCGGCAGCTGGAACGGATCGCGCGGCTCTGGGAGGCGGTCCAAGCCTCCGGCAACGACCGGCTGGAGAACGTCGGATTCTGCCTGGACACGTGCCACTTCCACGCGGCCGGCGAGGAGCTGCCGTCGATCGTGGAGCGGGTGCTGGCGATCACCGGACGGATCGACCTGGTGCATGCGAACGGGTCCCGCGACGAGTTCGGCTCCGGCGCGGACCGGCACAGCAACTTCGAGGACGGGCACATCGACCCGGCCGACATCGTCGCGGTCGTGCAGACCGCCGGCGCCCCGGTCGTCGTCGAGACCCCGAACGCCGACAACGGCCAGAAGGCCGACCTCGACTACCTGCGGGCGCACCTCACGTAGTCGGTTCCTTCGTCGCTTCCTTCGTCAGGCCGTGCAGCCAGTAGGTCACGGCCCACGGGAGCAGGATCGCGAGCGCGGCGCTGTTGTTGGTCGGTACGAGCAGGCCGCAGATCACGACGATCACGACGACGAGGCTGCTGACCTGGAACAGGTCCGCGGGGCCGACGATCTTGGTTCGCAGCGTGATGCGGTTCAGCGCGCAGGCGCCGTACGCCGCGATGAGTGCGAGCAGGCCCAGGATCGCCACTACCGCGCCGAGCCAGGCGAGGGCGTTGTAGCCGCCGTCGGCCTGAAGCATGCCGGACAGCAGGAAGACGGCGACCAGGACGGTCAGCCAGGCGCTGGTCCACAGCAGGCGGTCGAGCGCGCTCCGGGCCTTCTCGGGATCCGGCTTCGGCTCGGCCTCCTCCTCGTCCCCAGCCTCTTCGTCACCCTCGTCCTCGTCCGCAGCTACCTTCTCGGCCGCGGGCTCTGCGACCGCCTCCGGCTTCGTGACCGCCTCGACCCGTGCGGCCGCCTCGGTTTCTGCGACCGGCTCGGAGTTGCCGGTCGCGGCGGGCTTGGGGTCGGGGTCGGGGTGCACCATGGCAGCGACGGTAGCGCAGAATGAGGTTATGCAGACCTGGGCGGAGCGGTTCCCCGACCTGTTCGCACCGGGCTACTGGGAGTGGGGCGACCTCGATGTCCGGTACACCGTCGAGAAGCCGCCGGACGAGCTGATCAGCAACGTCCACGTCGTCGGCCGGACCACCGGCGGAATCGTTGTCTGCACCAACGATCTCGGCTGGCGTTTCCTGCCCGGCGGAACCCGTGAACCGGGCGAGACGATCGAGGAGATCGTCCACCGCGAGCTACTCGAAGAGGCCGGCGCCCGCCTGACCGGTCCGCTCACCTGGCTGGGCGCGCACCGAGCCGACCACCGCCGCCCCGGACCGTACCGCCCACACCTCCCGCACCCGGTCTCGTACTGGGCGAACTACGTCGCGGACGTCGTCATCGAGCAGGAGCCGACAAACCCCGAGGACGGCGAACAGGTCACCGAGGTGCTCGTGCTCCCACCGAACGACGCTGCCGCCTACCTCGATGAGCAGCCCGACGGCGTCATGGGCCCGATCGTCAGACTGGCTCAGGCAATGCAGCTGGTCTAGCCGCTCGCCAAGGCAGCAGTACGGCGCTCAGCGTGCAGCAGATGCCTGCGACCCACAGCGCCCCGCGCATCCCGACCACCGTCGCGAGCACGCCGCCGAGTGCCATGAACGCAGGCTGCACGCACCGCGAGCTGATCGACCACGACCCCACGACCCGCGACATGAACCCGTCCTCGGTCACTTCCATGCGGTACGTCGCGAACGACGGGTTGAACGCACCTGCTGCCACCAGCAACCCCGTCTCCGCCACCGTCAGCAGCACGAATCCGCCCCACCCGTGCGGCGCCAGCGGGAAGAGCAGCAGCCACGGCGCCCGCAGTACGCCGAACACCACCAGCATCCACTGCAGTCCGAACCGCCGGGTGAGCCGCGGCGCCATCCGCGCGCCGATCACTCCGCCGATGCAGGAGACGCCGAGCATCACTCCGTAGCTCCACGCCGACAGCCCGAGGTCCCGCAGCATGAAGACCGCCAGCAACGGCGACGTCATCATCACCGGCCCGCCGAACAGCTGCGAGTTCCAGAACAGGATGCGCAGCCCGCGGTGCCGCAGGATGTACCGCCACCCTGCCGTGATGTCGCGCTTACCCTCCCGCTTCACCGGCTCCGGCTCGGGCTGCTGGATCCGCCGGATACCGAGCGCCGATCCGAGGAACGAGACCGCGTCGACCGCCAGCGTGACGGTCGCACCGACCAGGCTGACCAGCACACCGCCGACCGCCGGACCGATGCTCAGCGAGACCCAGTTCGTCTGCTCGAACCGGCTGTTCGCCTCGGCCCGTCCCTCGGCCGGCACGAGCACCTTCAGATGCGCGCCACTCGCCGACTGGAACGCGATCGTCCCGGCCGCCTGAAGCACCCCCGCGATACACAGGTGCGTATAGGTCAGTACGCCGAACGCCGCCGCGATCGGCACCGAGACCAGACCGGCGAACCGCACCAGGTCGGACGCGATCATCACCGGTCGCTTCCGCCGCTGCTCGATGAAGTCACCCATCGGCAACGCGAGCGCCGCGCCGGCCACCGCGGACAACGCGGCGAGCATCGAGACCTGGAAGGTGCTGGAGTCCAAGGCGATGACGGCAACCAACGGCAGCGCGCCGAGCCCTACCGCCGATCCGAACGCACTGACCGTGAACGCGACCCACAACCGACGGAAGTCCCGACCCAAAGACATCCCGCGATCGTAGGAGGCTGCACCGACAGAACTAGCGCAGGTTCAGGCCGCCGTCGAGCAGGATGACTTCACCGGTCAGGTAGCTGTTGTGGACAACTGCCGAGATCAGGTCGGCGACGTCGGTCGGCTGGGCGGCGCGACGCATCGGGCTCGAGGTTTTCCACAGGTCCTGGGCCTCGGTCCACGACTCGGTGAGTGGTGTGTCGACGAGACCGGGTGCGACCGCGTTGACCCGTACGTCGGGTCCGAGCGCGGCAGCCAGCAACTTCGTCACGTGATTCAGCGCGGCCTTCGAGGCGGCGTACGCGATCGAGCTTCCCTTGGGGCGGACGCCCGCATGGCTCGTCACGTTGACGATGCATCCGCCGTACTCGCGGAGCGCCGGGAGGGCCGCCGTACACAACAGCCAGGGGGCGATCAGGTTGACGTCGAGCAGCTGCCGCCAGTCGGACGCGGTCAGCCCGTCGAGGTCCGCGTGTGGGACCGGCCAGCTGATGCCTGCGTTGTTCACGAGTACGTCGAGACGCCCGTGCTCGGCCACCACCTCAGGCACCAAAGCCTGAGCGGCCGCGTCGTCGGCAAGGTCGGCCTGGTGGTACGAGCCGCCGAGCTCCGCGGCCAACGACTCTCCGGCGGACCGGCTGGATCGCGAGTGCACCGCGACGGTCATCCCGTCCGCGGCCAACCGCCGTACGGTCGCCGCTCCGATGCCGGACGCGGACCCGGTCACCAAAGCAACCTTCATGCGCGGTACCGGAGGCCGTCCATCAGCAGGTCGAGTAGGCGACCCGCCTGCTCGCGGTCGTCGGCCGCCGCACCGCCGACTCCGCCGATGCTCACCAGCATGTCCCCAGCAGAGATGTCCGACCGGATCTGGCCGGCGGCAGCGCCCGCGTCGAGCAACGGCTGCACCGCCCCGACGAGGAGCTCCAGGCTCTGCGCGTATGGGTTCGCACCGGAAGCGAAGACCGCTCGCAGTGCGTCGGCCATGCCGCGCTTGCGGGCCATGTAGTCGATGAAGCGGTCCATCCATGCCCGCAGCGCCTGGTCCGGAGGCAGTTGCTCCAGCAGCTCCACGGACGCGTCGCAGACCGCGGCCAGCTCGTTCCGGTACGCCGCCTCGATCAGCAGCTCGCGGGTCGGGAAGTGCCGGTAGAGGGTGCCGATGCCGACGCCGGCGTCCTTCGCGATCCCTTCGAGCGTCGCCTCGAGACCGCACTTCGTGAACGAGCGAGCCGCCGCGGCCACGATCAGGTCCCGGTTGCGCTGGGCGTCCGCGCGCAGCGGACGCTCGCTGATGCCGGTCATCTCCCCCACCTCCCGTGACCCCACAACTTAGCGGACTTGATAACCGGAGGTGCCTCCGCTTAACTGGGATTACCGGAGGCTCCTCCGGTTAAGCGTAGCTCGTAGAACAGGAACCGACCTGATGAGCAGGATCACCACTCCTTTCACGCATGACTCCACCGCGGCCGAGGTCGTCGCCGGCGTCGACCTGACCGGTCGCCGGGCCGTCGTCACCGGCGGCGCGTCCGGCATCGGTGTCGAGACCGCTCGCGCGCTGGCCGTGGCCGGCGCCGAGGTCACCCTCGCCGTGCGGAACACCGCGGCCGGCGAACGCGTCGCCGCCCAGATCATCGAAAGCACCGGCAACAACCACGTGTTCGTCGCGCCGATCGAACTCGCCGACCGCGCCTCGGTGCGCGCCTTCGCCGCCAACTGGGACGGCCCGCTGCACATCCTGGTGAACAACGCCGGCGTGATGGCCGAGCCGCTGAACCGCACGCCGGAAGGCTGGGAACACCAGTTCGCGACCAACCACCTCGGTCACTTCGGCCTCGCGCTCGGGCTGCACGACGCCCTCGCGGCAGCCGGCTCGGCGCGGATCGTGTCCGTCAGCTCCAGTGCGCATCACTCCTCGGACGTCGTGTTCGAGGACATTCACTTCGAGAACAGGCCGTACGAGGAGTGGGCGTCGTACGGGCAGTCCAAGACGGCCAACATCCTGTTTGCCGTCGAGGCGGCCAAGCGCTGGGCGAGTGACGGCATCGTCGCCAACGCCTTGATGCCGGGCGGGATCCGGACCGCGTTGCAGCGGCACGTGTCTGAGGACTTGCAGAGGGAGTGGGACCGCTTCGAGTGGAAGACCGTCGAGCAGGGCGCGTCGACGTCGGTCCTGCTGGCCGCCTCGCCGCTCGTCGACGGCGTCACCGGCCGCTACTTCGAGGACAACAACGAGGCGCTGCCCAGGACGGAAGGCGATCCCATGCACGGTGTCGCGGAGTACGCCCTCGATCCGGAGTCGGCCACTCGGTTGTGGGACCTGTCAGAGAAGCTGCTCGCACAGGTTTGATCAGAAACCGGCTCAGCTACGGATCACGTGGCTGGGCCGGTAACCTGACCCACCGTGAGTGACTTGAGCATTCGGACCATCTCCGCGGACGAGCACGCCGCCTACATCGCGGCTCAGCCGTCGGCGAGCTTCCTGCAGACCCCGGGGTGGGCGGCGGTGAAGAGTGAGTGGAAGGCGGAGTCACTCGGCTGGTACGAATCGGGAAATCCAGGCAACCTCGTCGGCGTCGGCCTGGTGCTGTACCGGCAGATGCCGAAGGTGAAGCGGTACCTCGCCTACCTGCCGGAAGGCCCGGTGATCGACTGGGACGCGATCGACCTCGGCAGCTACCTACGCCCGCTGGCCGCGCACCTGCAGGAGCGCGGCGCGTTCGGCATCCGGATGGGTCCGCCGGTGGCGACCCGGCGCTGGACCGCGCAGACGATCAAGGACGCCATCGCCGGCGGCCAGCAGCCGCGCCTCGGCGACGTCCGCCCGGACGTGATCGAGCCGTCCGGCGCCACTGTCGCCGACAAGCTCGGCAAGCTGGGCTGGAAACCGCCCCGGACCGCGGAGGGTTTCGCGGCGGGACAACCGCAGTACGTCTTCCAGGTGCCGCTGGCCGGCCGCACCCCGGACGACCTGCTCAAGGGCATGAACCAGCTCTGGCGGCGCAACATCAAGAAGGCCGACAAGGCCGGCGTCGAGGTGACGCAGGGCGGGACCGAAGACATCAAGGCCTTCCATCAGCTGTACGTCGAGACCGCCGAGCGCGACCACTTCACGCCGCGGCCGCTGCCGTACTTCGAGAAGATGTACGCCGCGATGGCCAACCAGCCGGCCGACTGCTGTGACTTCCGGATCTACAACGCCCATCACGAGGGCGACCTGGTCGCGTCGACGATCTGGGTCCGGGTCGGCGGTCACTCCTGGTACTCCTACGGTGCCAGCTCGACCGCCAAACGCGACGTCCGCGGATCGAACGCGATCCAGTGGCGCATGATGTCGGACGCACTCGCGGCGGGTGCGTCCGTGTACGACCTACGGGGCATCACCGACACCTTGGACCCGAACGACCCGCACGTCGGGTTGATCCAGTTCAAGACCGGGACCGGCGGCGAGGCCGTCGAGTACGTCGGTGAGTGGGATCTGCCGTTGAACAAGGCGCTCTACACCGCATTCGACCTCTACATGAGACGGCGTTGACACACCATGCCCCTAGTCCTGCACGTCGATTCCGATCGCTGGCGTGATCACCTGCGTTCCACGTGGAACCCCGACATCGTCCCGGTCGCCAAGGGCAACGGGTACGGGTTCGGCAACCACCGGCTGTTCGCAGAGGCCCGCGCGCTCGGCGCGCGGACGGTCGCGGTCGGCACGTACTTCGAGGTTCCCGCGGATCCACGCGAGGACGTCGTGGTCCTGTCGCCGTGGCGGCCGTTCCTCGAGGTGCCGCAGAGCAAGAACGTGATCCACACGGTCAGCCGGCTGGCCGACCTGGTCTCGATCCCGGCCGGCAGCCGGGTGCTGATCGAGGTGATGACCTCGATGCGGCGGCACGGCATCGGAGCCCGCGAACTGCGGCACACGATGCTGCTGAACGCGCTCGACCGGATCCGCTTCGAGGGCTGGTCATTGCACTTCCCGATGGGCGCCGGCGGTACATCGGCCAACCTCCGCGAGGCTCAGCAACTGGCCAAGGCGGCGCTCGACGTCCGCAAGGGCAAGCTGTGGGTATCGCACGTACCGGCACAGAAGCTGGCAGACATCGGTCCCGACGTGAAGCTCCGGATGGGCACCGGCCTGTGGCTCGGTGACCGCGGCGCGCTGTCGGTCCGGGCGACCGTCCTCGACGTGCACTCGGTCCGCCGCGGCGAGCGCGTCGGCTACCGGCAGCGCCGGGTCAGCGGTGACGGGCACATCCTGATCGTCTCCGGCGGTACGGCGCACGGCGTCGGCCTGGAGGCCCCGACCGCGGCAGCGAGCGTCCGGCAACGCGCGATCGCGATGGCCAAGGGCAGCCTGGACGCGGCCGGCATGGCGCTGTCGCCGTTCACCATCGAGGGCAAGCAACGTTGGTTCGCCGAACCGCCGCATATGCAGGCCAGCATGCTGTTCCTCCCGTCATCGGTCGCCCCGCCCGCAGTAGGCGACGAGGTCGACCTCGACGTCCGCTACACCACCACGACGTTCGACAAGGTGTCGATGGATTGACTTCAGGTCCACCTGAAGTTGCAGCGTGGACTGTATGAGCTTTCTGGAGCGGATCGAGGAGCGTCCCGGGGCGGCGGAGTTGCGTGTGGCGTCGTACCGGATGCTGGGGCTGAAACGTGGCGCGACCTGCGTCGATGTCGCGTGCGGAGCAGGTCATGCGGTCGCCGAACTGGCGAACAAGGGCCTGAAGGTGACCGGGATCGACGCCGATCCCGACGCGATCGAGGCGGCCCGGGAGCGCGCGCCCGGGGCGATGTTTCACGTGGCGCAGTCCGACGACCTGCCGCTCGAGGACGGGTCGATGGACGGCTACCGCGCGTTACGGCTGTTCCATCTGCTCGAGGATTCCGCTCCGACGGTGGCCGAGGCCTATCGGGTACTACGTCCCGGCGGGCGGATCGTGCTCGGCGGGCAGGACTACGGTTTCGTGCTGATCGACAGCTCCGACCAGGACCTGACCGACGTGATCCGCCTCGGGCTCGAGTCCCGCACGGTGTCACCCCGCGCCGCCCGAACGCTCCGCGACGTCCTCCTGGACAAGGACTTCCACGACGTCGAAGTCGCCGTACACACCGAGGTCGTCACGGACCACCGGGAGATGGCACCACAACTCAGGTCGGCCGCGGCGGCCGCGGTCGAGAAGGCGTTGATCACCCAGGACGACGCCGACAGTTGGCTCGCCGAACAGTCCCGCCGCGGCCGGCGCGGCCGCTTCCTCGCCGTCATTCCCACACTTCTTGTCGGTGGCCGCCGTTAGCGTGCGGAGAATGATTCCGTTGAAGGGCGTCGTACTGGATGCGCCGGATCCTAGAGAGCTGGCGCGGTTCTACTGCCGGCTGCTCGGCTGGGAGCTCGGCGACGACGAGGAAGGCTGGGCGACCGCGATCGGCCCGGACGACTGCTCCACCTTGTCGTTCCAGGGTGAGCCCACCTATCAGCCTCCGACCTGGCCGAGCAGTGCCGACAAGCAGCAGATGCAGTTGCACCTGGACTTCAAGGTGGACGATCTGGAGGCCGCGCATGAGCACGCGACCTCCTTGGGCGCCCGGCTACAGGACTTCCAGCCCCAGCCTGACGTCCGCGTGTACGCCGACCCCGTGGGTCACATCTTCTGCTTCTTCGTCTAGTTACTGCTTGAGGTGGCCCTTCCAGCGGACTGTCGGGAGGAGGGCGGCCGGGTCGACGCGGTCCTTGTTGGCGGAGACGATGTCGAACATCGACTCGATCAGGGTGTCGGAGAGCAGGTGCGGCTGGAGGCCGAGGCCGACCAGACCGGTGTGCTTGACGTTGTAGTAGTGCTCGGCCTGCTCGACGCGTGGGTTCTCCAGCTGCTCGACCTGGACCGGGCCGGGGAAGCACTCGGCGACCAGGCTCGCGAGCTGGGACACCGAGTAGCTCTCGGTCATCTGGTTGAAGACCCGGAACTCGCCCGCGTCCGCCGGGTTCTCCACCGCGAGCCGGATGCACTCGACGGTGTCCCGGATGTCCAGGAACCCGCGGGTCTGCCCGCCGCTGCCGTAGACAGTCAGCGGCTCCCCGAGCACCGCCTGGATGGCGAACCGGTTGAGTACCGTGCCGAACACGGCGTCGTAGTCGAACCGCGTCGCCAGCCGCGCGTCCCGCACGGTCTGGTCCGTCTGCTGCCCGTACACCACGCCCTGGTTGAGGTCGGTGACGCGCATCCCCCAGATCCGGCAGGCGAACTCGAGGTTGTGCGAGTCGTGCACCTTGCTGAGGTGGTAGAACGAGCCCGGCTTCTTCGGGTAGAGCATCCGGTCCTTGCGGCCGTTGTGCTCGACCTCCAGCCAGCCTTCCTCGATGTCGATGTTCGGCGTGCCGTACTCGCCCATCGTGCCGAGCTTCACCAGGTGGATGTCCGGGTTGGTCTCGGCGATGGCGTACATCAGGTTCAGTGTGCCGACCACGTTGTTGTGCTGCGTGTAGACAGCATGTTCGCGGTCGATCATCGAGTACGGTGCGGCGCGCTGCTCGGCGAAGTGCACGATCGCGTCCGGCGCGAACTCGCGGACCACCCGGTAGACGAAGTCGGCGTCGAGCAGATCGCCGACGTACGCCGGGATCCGCCGGCCGGAGACCTCTTCCCAGGCCGCTACCCGGCTCTCGAGATCCTCGATCGGGACCAGACTCTGGACGCCCAGCTCGCGGTCGTAACCACGCCGGGCCATGTTGTCGAGCACGGCCGTGTCATGGCCACGGTCGGAGAGGTGCAGTGCTGTCGGCCACCCGAGGTAGCCGTCACCGCCCAGGACGAGTACGCGCACGGCTCGGCCGCCTTCCGTCGGGAAACGTCGTCACAGTCCTTCCTATCCCGAGTACCCACTCCAGTAACGTGACCAGCCCCACCTATTCGCTGGCAATCGTCTGAGAATTGCCGCCGTACTGCCGCTGGCTGGTGTGGGGGTGCAGAATAGGCGGCGATGCGCGCTCTCACCAAGACCTATCTCTCCCGCAGCCGATTGTTGCTGTGGGCGAAGTACTCGGCATCCTCCGTGATCGCCACGGTGGTCAGCCAGGTGGCGTTCGCCCTGTGTTACTGGTTCGGTACGGCGGCGATCGTCGCGACGCTGGTCGCCTGGCTCGCCGGCGCGATCCCGAACTACGTGCTCAACCGCCGCTGGACCTGGGGCCGCAGCGGGCAGAAGTTGCCGTACACAATCATCGTGGTCGGGTCGGCGGTCACCGCGATTGTGGTCACGTCGGTGACCGATCGCCTGGTGCAACCTCTGGAATCACATCTGTGGAAGACCGTGCTGGTGTCAGGGTCGTACCTCGGGACCTACGCGGTGCTGTTCATTGTGAAGTTCGTGCTGTTCGACCGGCTGGTGTTCGCCAAGACTGCCGCCGACCCCGTCGAAGTACGTACTCCCGTAGCCACGTAGTCGTCATCACCCGCCCGTAGTTCGCGCCGTACACGACACCCGGGCCCTTCTTGCTGCTCCCGTCACCGCGGCGGCGCATCGTCATCGGCAGCTCGACCACGCGGGCGCCCAGCGCCAGTGCGCCCAGCAGCAGCTCCGACGACTGGTACTGCGGCTCACGCAACGTCACTGCTGTCGCGAGTTCTGCTCGCATCGCGCGGAACCCGAACGACGTGTCGGTCAGCTTCTGGCGGGTCAGGATCGACGCGAGTACGGCGAACACCCGGACGCCGACCCAGCGCAGCCGGCTGTCCGCGTCCTCCGCCCCGAGGCGGCGCGACCCTGTGACGAAGTCGGCCCGGTCGAGCAGGATCGGCTCCAGGAGGGTCTCCAGCTCGTCGTTGTCGTACTGACCGTCCGCGTCCGTTGTGACGACGTACCGCGCTCCGCCTTGTGCTGCCAGGTGATAGCCGAGTCGGAGCGCCGCGCCTTGACCACGGTTGCTCGGGGCAACACACACGTACGCCCCGTGTTCACGGGCGACTTCGGCGGTGTTGTCGGTCGCGCCGTCCACGACGACCAGGACGTCGACCGGGAGACCGGCGCAGGTCCGCGGCATGTCGGTGAGCACTGGACCGATGCCGCCGGCCTCGTTGTAAGCGGCGATGACTACGACGACCGGGGCGAAGTTCGGCGTCTCCTTGATCGCTGCGGAGTCCACGGCGTCTGGGAAGTCCGCCATCGGAGGTCGTGCCTGATCCTTGCCGAGCAGGGCACGGAGGCCGATGGCGCCTGCCAGCGGGAAGAAGACCAGTCCGGGCAGTTGGTAGCGCCAGGAGAACTCGAACGCAGCTGAGCCGAGCAGGAGGATCACACCGGCGGCTACGGGGAACAGTGTGGCCGACCGGAGCTCCTTAGCCCGTGCTACTGCAGCAAGAGCGATCAGCACGCACAGTGCGAGCAGTGTGCCGGACGTGTAGCCGCCGTGGAGCTGATAGGTGCGCAGGATGACCGCAGGCACGTGGGAGACCTGTGGCTCGGACCCTCCCCATTTCACTGCAGCCTTTGCAGTGTTGGCGTCTTGGAGGTTCGGGTAGGTCAGCTGGAACTGCCAGCGGTCCAGCGGTACGTCGTCGGGTGAGGTGGTGCGGGTGGGCGCGAAACCTTTCCCGAAGTCCTTCAGCGCCGCCCACGTCACGTCCAGCGGCTGGTGCTTGATCACGAGGTGCGCGAACTCGGTCGCCAGTTGACGCTTCGTCGTACCTGGTGGAAGCGGGCCGGGCCAGTTCGGGTCGCCGTAGTGGTTGTGGGCGTACTTGTCCACGCCGAGGCGTTGGCCGAGCGGCTCCTTCGGGCAGAACAGCCGCGTGCCCTCGTCGAGCGGGAGCTTGTCGCAGTTGGCGACCGTGGCAGTCCGCCCGTACAGGACCTGGTTCTCGGCGCCGGTGAAACCCCAGCGGCCCGTTTCCGCGTGGTAGTAGCCGGCGTACGCGGCGAAGACGACACCGAATCCCGCGACGGCGGCAGCGGTACGGCGTACGCGCTGTCTGCCCACCACGAGCAGGTAGAGCACTACAGCGATCAGCAGGACCAGGCCGATCGCGCGCACCGTGAAGGCGGCTCCGACCAGTACGCCGACGACTGCCGCGCGCCCCCAGCCCGGCGCACCCTTGGCGATCAGGAGCCAGAGGATCGCCACCAGGATCACGTCGAACGTGGTCTCGGCCATGATGTTCTGCTCGATCTGCACCTGGTACGCGTCGAGCAGGATCGGCGCCGCGGCGAACGCGGACAGCCAGCGGTAGACGGTGAGCCTGCGCGCCAGTGCGTAGATCGCGACACCGAGAAGCAGCCCGGTGAGGTGCTGCACGATGACGACGAGGGTCAGTCCACCGATCGCCACCAACGGTCCGAGCACGAAGTCGTACCCGATCGGGTTGAGCTGATCAGGGCTCAGCTTGCCCATGTTCGTCAGGTACTGGACGGAATCGGTGTAGATGATCGCGGGCCGGTACGCGACGGTCGCGAGGACGCGCAGCACCAGACCCGCCACCAGAAAGACAGCCAGCAGCCAGTGCTTCCTCACTGTCCCGTGAAGCGTGCTCACGGGGTCTTGAAATACTGCCACGTCCGGGCCAGACCGTCTTCCAACGAAACCGTCGGTTGGTAACCGAGATCGTTGGTGATGTCCACGACCACAGCCGGCATCTCGCCCGCCGGAGCCTCGATGTGCTCGGCCGGAACCGGGCAGCCGGTCACCGCCCGCACCGCGTCGATCATCTCGAGCACCGACACCGACCGTCCGGACCCGATGATCGCGCGCCCGTCGTACTTGCTGTCGAGCGCGAGCAGTACGCCGCGCACCACGTCGTCGATGAAAACCAGATCGCGCCTTTGCTGCCCATCGCCGTACACCCGCACGCCGGTACCGCTCAACGCCGCCCGCATCATCCGCGGCACGAAGCTGTCCTTGTGCGACATCCCCGGCCCGTACACATTGGTGAACCGCAGCGCCGCGGTCGCCATCCCGTAACTGCCCGAGTACGCCGACAGCAACATCTCGCCCGCCGCCTTCGTCGCGCCGTACGGCGTCAACGGCCGCAACGGAAGGTCCGCGGTGATGGTCGACGTACCGACATCCCCCACCACCGCATTGGTCGACGCCAGCACGAACCGGTCCACGCCACTACCGCGACTCAACTCCAGCAGCACCTGCGTGATCGTCACGTTCTGCGCAAAGGTCTGCATCGGCGCATCCACCGACCGCAACACCGACGTCAACGCCGCCAGATGCACCACCGCCGTAGGCCGCGTCTCGAACGCCGCAATACAGGTCTCCTGCTCCGCAAGATCCCCCGTCACCACCTGCACCCCGTCATCCCACGACGAATCCGGCGGCTCCCGATCCACCGCAGTAACCAACACCCCCCGCCCCCGCAAAGCCCCCACAACAGCCCGCCCCACAAACCCCGACGCCCCCGTGACCAGCACACGTTCGTCCATACCCCTCAACCTACCCGCGCCCCCACACCCCCGCCCACACCCATCGCTCGATCACAAGGCGTCACAGCTATGACCGCAGGCCCGCACCCGCCAGCTCGGCCAGTTCGTTGAGCCGAGCGATTCCGCCGGCCCGCCCGGGAAGATCCTCCGGTAACCGCTGCTCCGCATCGACGACAAGACCGTCGTGGATCAGCGACAGAACCTGCATCCGCACCGTGGGCTCGAACTCGCCGAGGTTCAAGAAGCCGACGTTCTCTTCATCGACTTCGCGCAACTCCTGTGCGATCGGCTCACCGTCCAGTCTCCTCACAAGGTAGTCCAGCACGAAGTTGAAAGCCCACGACGGGACATCCCAGCGATTGCTGTCACCAAGCTCAATCGTTCCGGCCATCAGATCCGCCTTCTCCAAGTGATGCTCCACCTTCGCCTTGAAATGATCCCATTGAAGATCGAGATACCGCGCAGAGAAGTTGCCGACGGCTCCAAGGTTCTGGTTGCGCGGCTACATCGCTGCCCTCCACGACATCGTCCGTCTCGGCAGGTTCCGGGCGGGCGTTGCTGAGGTATTGCAGGCGGGACAGGGTGTCGTCGTGGTGCATGTGGGCGCGGAGATCCGGAGGGTACGACGCGAACGGGTCCGGCTGAGCGTCGGGTGGGGGCGGATCGGCGGATCGGTCCGACGAGTGCCGATCGCTCTCGTTGGGGCTCCTCGCGCTGGTCGGGCTCGCTGTGGTGGTCGGGCTCGCTGTGTTCGTCGGCGGGGTGGGGGCGGGCGGTCGTGCGGCTCGGCGTTGGGCTTGGGTGCGTCGGTTGTGATCTGGGCGGAGATCGGGAGTGGGATCGAGGTCAGCTCGAGGCGCGGTGTTGTCGTGGCCTCGTCGAGGACTCGTACGGCGTGGGCGTACTTCTGACGCAAGCGGTCTTGTGTCGCCGGATCCAGCTGGCTCTGGCGTGACGGGCTGATGTTGTGTTCGATGTCGGCTCGCTTGACGAGGACGGCATCGGGGGTTCGGGTGAGGCGCGTCAGATAGTCGTCGTGAGATTCGCCGGTCCGACGGGTGAGGGCGTCGACCATGTCCACGACGGAATCGGGTCCGCCGAGGTCGCGGAGTTGCGCAAGCGTGCAGGCGGTGTCTTCCACGGTGTCGTGAAGGAGCGCCGCCATCTGCTGGTCCGTACGGGCGCCGTTCGCCCGCGCAATCGCCGCAGCGCCACGAACGTGGTCGACGTACGGCTCCCCGCTCTTGTCGACCTGCTCCCGGTGAAGAGCTGCCGCGAGTTTGTCGGCAGTCTCGATGCTGTCGACCGGACCCATAAGGTACGAGTACGCGTCAGCCCAGTGCTTGAACAGCCCATCCAGCAGCTCATCCACAGACGCCAACGGAACGAATCGCTCGACGGTCTCCGCGTAGTACGAGCGCTGCTTCGCGACCCGCGGATGCGTATGCAAGCGCTGCACGTTGCTGTACCGATCCGACAGCTTCAGCAGCAACACGTCGCGCGGCGCCCGCGCGAGCTTCGCCAGGTACGCCGTCCGCACCTCATCCTTCGACTCCCCCGAGCGAACCTCCGGAATCGTGACCGCCTCCACCAACCCCGCCGTACGCTCCCCGAACCGCGCCACCAGATCGGCTCCCGTGCCCGGCGTGTCTTCCACAACGTCGTGCAGCAGACCCGCCCGGAGCAGATCGACGTCATTGACGCCGAGGCCGCTCGCCAGCACTTGCAGCACCTGAAGCAGATGCTGCCAATAGGGTTCGCCGGCCGGTCTGGTCTGGCCTTCGTGCCACTCGACCGCGGCATCGAACGCTACGCCCAATTCGCCAACGATCTGATCGGAGAGGAGTGCCCGCAGGTCGGGCTCCGCAGCGCTCCAGTCGTCCCATCCGGGGAAGATGCGCACGTCAGCCATGGAGCACACGGTCTCGGTATTCGTCCCACCCGGGAAGATCGAACGGAACCGGCTCATCGGCCGTGACCTCGTGGAACTCGAACTGGCCCGCCTGCCCACGCTCCCGCAACGCCGTCCCGGCCTCCTTGACTACTTCGCGTGCGGCCACGTCATCGGCGTAGCGGCGGGCATCCACGGCGAACGCCGCCTTGAGGTCTCCATCGACCACCGCATACCCGATGCCAACCCATCTCGTCCCAGCCGACAACTCAATCCCTTCCAACCATCGACTCATCTCCACTATGAAGACTCGACCATCGTGATCACCGCACCCACCTTTCAGTGCCCGCGGGCGGCTGCCCGACCCGGCGGCTGTTCCAGTGGATACAGCTTCCGCCAGAGGCGGGTGAGGAACAGGCGGTCGTCTCCCTCGTCCTCGTAGCCGGCCGCGACTCTCAAAGCAGGCGGGTACGACATCCGGTCGTCGCCTGCCAACAACCGCTTGAACTCGGACTTGAAGGTTGCCAGCTCGCTGTCGTTCGGATCATCGATCGCAACCCGTCGAATCAGGTAGGTGAAGTTGTCGTAGCGGATTTCGGGGTGAAGGTAGGTCTCCATGAAGTTGAGGATCGTGGCAAACGGGAAGTCCTTCAGGTAGAGCCACAGCCGGTCGGTGACTTCCATCCGCAGTTCCCCAGTGGGCAGTCGCTGAGGCGCAGGCGTCATCGTGCAGATCTGCTGTCCGCCTGCCTCCGTCTGGGAGTTCGGGACGAACCGGACGATGACATGTCCGTTCTCGAACGTCGGTATCTGCTCGACCGCCGCTCGTACGACGTCGGTCATGTCGGCGCCGGTCCACCGCGCCCAAGTGAGACTCTTACGCACATAGAGGGCCTCGGACCAGTCGCCGGCCAACGCGAATCCCGAGCATGACCGATACCCATCGGAACCCAACAGGTCGGAGATCGGGATTCTCACCGGGAAAGGGATCCGTCCCCCATGCGCAGGCGTGTCCAGTGCACGGCGTCCTTCGGGGTGTTTGCTGACACCCATAAAGGCGGCAGCGAACGCAGTCGCATCGTGAATCCTGGTCGTCTCTGGGCCGCACAGGTGCTGTCGGTCATGTCTGACGCCGTCGAAGCCCATCATTCGTTGCCGCTGTTGCGTCTGCGCGGGGTCCTCGGCATAGGCAACTCGCCGCCGGTACAACGTGTCGTCACCCATCGCCGCGTGACGCTTGTGCGAATGGCCGAGACCACAATCGATCGACGCATAGACCCGCTGAACCAGCGGATCACACTCCGCCACGGGGATCAGCCAGGGCCTCCGCTCCTTGCGCGCGGCAACATACGCCATCGCGTCTTTGATCTCCTGCTCTCGTCGGTCACTCATCGGCCGGCTCCGATTGCTCCAATAACGTCTCGTGCGTGCGCGTACTGCGCCCTGAGGCGCTCCTGTGGTGCGGGCCGCTCCCCACACCCGGAAGCCGCGGAGTCCCAGTCCCTCCACTCCGAAACTCGCACCTCAACCACCCACGGAAGAAGGCTGCTCAACTCCTCCTCTGCGGCAGGCCACCCATCCCACCCCGGAAACACCTGGACATCAGCCGCAGCCACACCCTCACCCCTCAGCCGGCAAAGCCTCGCCCGGATACAACTCCCGCCACAACCACACCAAAAACTCGTCATCCGTCTTCCAGTCGTCGCCGTCCGCGGCGAGGCTCAAGGCGTCGCCCGTCAGCCCATCGCGCTCACCCTTCAGCAGGCGCCAAAACTCTGCCTTGAAGGTCTGCAACTCCGTGTCATCCTGGCGGTCTCCCTGCGCTCGCCGCTTGAGAGCAGAGAAGTTGCCCGGATCGGCCTCGGAGTGGAGATGCGTTTGTACGACCGACAGGAACGTCGCGAACGGTGCATCCCTATGCTTCAGCCAGTACTCACCGGAGTAGCTCACGTGGGTCTCCTCAGTCATTCTTCGAACGGACGCGGAAAGAGTGTGTAGATCCCGTAGGTTTGGGTTTCAGGATTCCGCTTGAAGACGATCTTGATGTCACCGCCCTCGAACGTCGGAATCCGCGCGACCTCCGGGGCCGGGAGATCCGAGACATCTGCTCCGGCTCGCATCGCGTGCAGCCATTCCTTGCGCGCAGCCTTCGCCTCCGGCCAGCCGTTCAACGTGAAGCCCGAACAGAACTCGTGCCCGTTCGGCCCCAGGAGTTCTACGATCGGCACCAAGATGTCACGAGGCTGCATGTTGTTGTCGAAAGGTTGATCCAGGGCCGCACGTACGTCGGGATGCTCGGACGCCATCACATAGACCGCTGCGAGAGCCGTTGCGTCGTGGATTCGTGTCGAATCCCTGCCACAGTAGTGTTGCTTGGTGGGGTCGATGCCGTCGATGCCGAGAGCCCGTTTCTCCGGATCACGTTGTGCAGGGTCTTCATTGAAGGCGACCCTGCGGGCCTGCAGTTCGTCGGCCCCCATCGCGCCGTGCCGGATATGGCCGTGGCCATCCGACAGGTCGATCGAAGCGTAGACGCTTTGAACCATCGGCTCACAGTTGGCCGCCGGCGCCAGCCACGGACGGGAGTCCTGGTGCGCGGCGATGTAGGCGACTCCGTTTCGCACATCCTCTGCGCGTCGGTCGCTTGCTTCGCTCAGCTCGTCGGTCTGCACGTCACTCGTCATCGATACTTCGGGTTTCGGAGGTCGCGACATCGCTATCCTCTCAGGGTCCCAGCGGTCGAAGCGGGCCTTGATCGGCTCGCCGTTGACCTCGGTGTCGAGCTTGAGAGCGGCCGCGACATCGTCCGTCCCATGGTTCTGATCGACATCCTCCCGGGCTTGGCCGGTGTCGTCGCCTTCGGCCGCTGCCTCCGACGATTCGTGATGCGTCGGATCGCTGACCCGTTCGTCGATCGCCGTCTCGTCGGCTTCGGTGAGTTCATCATCTGCCCCTTGAGCCGCGGCGGTGTCCGCAACGAGCAGTTCGTTGACGATGTCGGGCTGGTCCGGCGGCGGGCTGTCTTCGGTCTCGGAGGGGCGGACCTCGACGTGCTCTGAAGGATCGATGTCGTCGTCTTGTTCTGAGTCCGAGTGGTCGTTGGTTCCCCAGCCGAGGCGGGTGAATCTCGGGTCCCGGAGCATCTCTTCACGCAGGTTTGCGGGCAGTTGGTCGGAGACATCCCGAACAGTCGATGTCGAGTCGTCGGCCGACCCTGAGATTGCAGTCGTGTCTGCGTCATCTCGGCCTGGCTCGCGCAGAGCGTCTGCGGCGTCATCAGCCGGCTTGGCCACGGAGCGATCCGCCACGCCATCCTGACGGGCGTCCCGGCTTGAGCCAGTCGGGTCCTCGCCGGATTCGTCCGAGGCCATGGACCGCTCCTCGACTGTTCGGTCACCGGAACCGGTGAGGCCCTGCTGGCTGTGGGCCTCAGGGTCTGGCCGGCGGTCGAACGCGTCACTGGCGGCAGGGTCGGCAGGTGTGCCGGGGGTTGGTGGGCTGTCGGAGGGGCGGTTGGGTTCGACGGGTTCTGTTCTGTGCCTCGGTCGATCCATGCCGCTAGCCCTCCATCGCTTCCAGCATCCGGAATACGTGGCGGTGCCAACTGCCGGGAACTGTTAGTCCGCGGGCCGCGGTGATCAACTGGGCGTACGGCCCGGTGGCCGTGGACAGATTAGCGGCGGCGCGGAGGAGGGTGCCATCTCCGAACAGCAGCATCGGGGAGGCCTTGGCGGGTTGGCCTTTCAAGTAGCTGCCGATCTGTTCCCCGATCGTCAGCCCCCCGAGCTTCAGCCCTCGCGCCTCCCACTGCCCCGTCAGCGGGTGCGGTGCATCGAACGGCCCGGCGTACGTCCGCAGTGCGTCTGCCACGTCCGCGAACCGGAAAACCCCGGCCTGCCACTCGATCTCTGTTGTCGGGCAGCTGATCGTTTCCTGTCGGACGGTGCCGAGGACGACCTCGGCCAAATGATCGATCAATAGCGCCGGGGCGACGTCGTCCTCGATCGCCTCCGAGCGCCCCAACACGGCCACTCCTACTGCCTCGGCGATCGCGCACTCCAGCACCGCCGGCGAAACCTCGTCCAACGACCAGGCGGTAGCAGGCACCGGTTTCGGGGCGGCAGCCAGATGGGCGACGGTGAGGAGTTCGACCCACAGGACGAACCTGGGGTTGTTCTCAAGGAATCGGGCGGCGTCGGCGATGTTGCGAACCGTGCAGAGGCGACCGTGACAGCTGACTCCGCAGACACTGCTACGTCTACCGGCCGCTGCCACGGTTGGCGGCGAAGCGGCTCGTCGTTCGCGGGGTTCGCCGTGGGGGATTTGGAGGAGGATGGGGCGGTCCATGCCGTCGGTGAAGGTGGCGGCTTGGCCGGGTGGGAGGGAGACGACGGCTCGGGATTGGGGGGTGTCGAGGTTCATGGTGGCGCCGACGGTTTCGCGGTCGTCGGCGGCGGGGAGGCGGTGCAGGATCTTGAGGGCGGAGTTCTTGACGACGTCGGGGATGACCTTGCCGGGGATCTGCTCGGCGACCACGATGCCTTCGCCGTACGCGCGGATCTCGGCGAGCAGGCCGGCGAACATCTCAACGGCGTGACCGGCGGTGCCGTCAGTGCTTGCCTTGAGCAACCGGTGGGCCTCTTCGACGACCGTGACGTGGCGCAGGCCGGAGGCGGGTCCGCGACGGACGCGGAGGTGTTCGATCAGGCGGATCAGTACGACGCCCATGCAGAACGCCTTGTCCTGGTCGTCGCCGACGTCCTCGAGTTCGAGTACGACGTTCCGGCTGAGCAGGTCCGCGACGTCGAGCGGGTGGCCGCCGCCGAGGAACCGGCCGGGTGTTCCGAGGAGCAGGGAGGTGAGGCGGACGTCGACGAAACCGCGGACATCGGCGGCGAGTTCAGCGCCGTACCCGATGTCGTCGACCACGTCCCGTGCGGTGAGCTGCAGATCCGCGAGCGTCGGGTACTGCGGGCCGCCGCGGCTCAGCGCGAGATCCCAGCCGAACGAGGTGTAGCAGCGGGTCAGCGCCTGACTGAGGACCTGTGGAAAAGGCTCGTTCGCCTCGAAGGCGGCCAGGAAGAGCGCGCGGACGAGGTCGAGGTGCGTCTGCAGCGGGAACCCGGCCTCCGGTTCCAGAGGATTCAGGCTCAGCGGTACGGCGTCCGGATCGCCGAGCCGGACGACCGCGACGCTGGATTCCGAACCCAGCCGGCCCGCCATCCCGGCGTACTCCGCCTTCGCCGGCTCGATCACCAGCCACGGTACGGCGGCCGCCGTGAGGCCCTCGAGCAGGTGGCGGATCGTTTGCGACTTGCCCGAACCGGTGGCACCGGCAACGAACGCGTGCCGGTTCAACGTGTCCCGCGAAACGGTCATGGTCCCGACCGCGCGCCCCGACGCGTCGATGACGTCCCCGAGCGGGATCCCGTCCGCCGGCGTCTCGGGCGTCAGGTCGAAACGCACCTGTTCGACCACGCGAACACCGGCGATCTCCCGCACAGGCGGCCGCGCGACCGCCGCCAGCAACTCCCCCGTCGCCTCGAAAGGGCGACCCTCGCCCTGAGCTGTCAAGGCGTACGGCGTGGCATGCAAGTCAGCCGCCCCGGACAAGGTCTGCGCGACCAGCGCCGCACTGGCTTCATCAACCCCACCAGCAAGAATCTCCACCGACCACAGCCCGCCCTGCGCCGCGGAGAAATCCCGGTAGCGAGCACGACTCCGCTCAAGCTCGAGCGCGTCCCGCCCCGAGATCTTCTCCCGGTCCAGCCCGATCGTCATCCGCAGATGAAGATCGTCAAGCAACTCGCCCCGCTCCTGCACGCCAAGAGGCGAGGCCCGCACCAACCAGGCGAAAGCCGGCAACGCCTCCGCAAGATCCTCCAGCGTCCCGGCAGGCTCGGCCTCGGCCTCGGGCAGCGCAGTGAGTACGTCGTGCACGCCGTCAACACCCACCCAGCAAGGGAAGTCGACGGCGTCCGCAGCGATCGCCCGAGCACCCACCGGATAGGAGACCGCGCCGTCCACAGGCTCGATCCCCACCCGCACCTCGATCGGCCCACCGGCCACCGCGCGAGTCCAGCAGCAACTGAACGGACGCCCCGCCGACGCCTGCAGCATCAACGCAGGCAACAACCCACGCCGAAGCGCCGTCAGCCGCTGTGCCAGATCCGTGTCCGGTCCACCAGCCAACGGCACCGAGGTCACGCGCCACCGCGGAATCACACGGTGCGAGCTCACGAAGCACCCAACCGTGGATCGCAATCACCCAGCCGCGGACTCGCGGGATCGAGCGGATCCACCATCACGAATGCAGTCGGCGACAACCCCTGCAGCACGGTCGGCTCGACGGAGTACTCGTACGTGCGCTGATACCCGACCGACGTACTCTCCGTGGTCCCGCTCGACGCCGAACTCGAGGTCGACTCCGACCACGACGTACCGCCTGTGGTCGACGACGAGGACTGCTCGCCCGAAGTCTTCGACCCGGTTCGATGCCGCCGACTGAACAACAGCCCGAACGTCGCCTGCCGACTGTCCGACGTCTGCACGCCGACCGAATCGCTCGTCGACGAACTGTTGCCGCGCGTCGTGCTGTCCGACGTCGACGTGGAGGTGTTCGTCCCATGTGAATAGGTGAACTGGCTAGCCACCAGCCGGTGCTGCCGCCCGATGAAGGTCGCGGCCTGCTCGGCCTCCTTTGCGTTCCCGAGGCGCATGAACAGTACGGCGTCCCCGCCGCCGAGGAGCTCGACCGCGCCGTCCCGCAGATGCGCGAACAGCAGCACAAGACGGATCCCGTTGCGTCGGCAGATGCTGTCGAACCGCTCGAGCTCCGGCCGCGCCACCGCGTCGGCACCGGCGATCACCACGATGCGCTCACCACGCCCTGACAGCTGGCCGCGCTGAATCCGGACCATCGTGATCTGGAACAACAGATGCCTGAGCAACGAGGCGGTCAGCTCCGGCTCGCGATGCGACAGCTCGAACACCCGCAGCGAGACGTCGTCGTCCTCCCACCCGTCCATCGGCGCGTCACCCGTCACAGCGGACAGCCGCTGCACACCAGCGGCCAGCCGGAACAGCCGTGCCTCCGCCGTACGCCGCGCAGCCTCGCTCAACAGGTCGGACAGCTTCGTGTACTCGGCCCGCGTCAACGAAGCCCGCTGATCCGGCGTCAGCTGTCGCAGCAGCACCTGGAACGCCAGATGCAGTCTCGTGAAGGTGACCGGAGCATCCGTCAGGCACTCGACGACCTGCTGCACCAGGGTCGCGTCGACACCACGCGACTCGCTCTGCTCGGGCTCCGCCGCGCGCAACCCTTCGGCGACCACGACACCGATCTCATCAGCGCTCAGACCGGTGAGAGGGTTCAGCGCACGCGCCTCGTCCGGTACGACCGCCGACCGGATCGGCGCACCGTACTCAGAAGCCATCTGGCGCAGCGGCTCGATCACGGCGTCCTGTGTGAGGTCGAGAACCACCAGCCGCCCGCCGGCGCTCATCAGCGAGCTCCCCATCGCGAGCAGCGCAGCACGCCAGCCCGCGGCAGTCCCGCCGTACAGGTCGACGCGTTCCTTCGTCACCGGGCCGACCGGCACCCACGGGCGTACGGCGCTGACCTGCAGGGACTTGGTCTGCTCCCGATCACTCAGGTCCTGCTGCCACGCCTGAACGTCGCGCTCGAACCGGGTCATCGTGCTGACGCAGTGGGCCAACCACAGCTGATGCTCTTTGACGGCCGCCCGTCGGAGCAGCTCCGGCCGTCCCCAGCACAGCCAGCCGAGGCCGATCGCCACTGCGGCAGGCGCCAGCGCCACCAACGGATCGACGACGACACCGACCACGACGGCCGCTACGACGGCCGCGACCATTGTCCAGGTCAGGACGGGACGCATCCGTAGGGCGGCGGCACGCTTGGTCTCGAGCGTCGCGAGCTCCGACGGCGGCGGTACGGCGGGAACGGGCGGGTCCTGGTGCTCTACGACCACGACCTCTCGCCCGCGGTACTCCCAACCCCACTGCTCGGCCTCACGGGTCGCGACTGCCGGCTCAGCCATGTGCCGCACCGTTCAGCCGGTCCAGGACCACGCCACGCGCCAGGTCCGCCAGGATCGCCTCCGCTTCCTTGACGGTTGCAGAGGCACGGCTGACCGTCGAGTCCCGTTCCGCATCATCAGCTGTGGTGAACCGCCGGCGGCATCCGGCGCAGTGCGTCGCCGACAGGTCGGACCACGATCCACAGGACGAGCAGCGCCGTGCCTGGAGCATCCGCTCGGCTGTGGATAACCGTCGACGTTCCAGCAGCGCCCGCTGCCAGCGCGCCTGGGCCTGCGGCAGGTACTCGACCAGTTGCCGGTCTGTGAAGCTCTTCCCGCCGCCGGCCAGCACCGCCGAGGTCAGCCGCGCGGCGGCGTCCCGGTGGACTCCGGTCGCCTTGCCCATCGGTCCCACGGTCACCAGGAGCGGAAACCAGCCGAGTGTCTGCAGTCGCAGAGCCGCGTCGCCACGGTTCCAGCGCAGGGACATGGTCGACGTGTCGTCCGGATCGGCGCTCCAGCCGGCCGGACGCAATGCCACCTCGAACAGGGCTCGCTGCGGGGCGTCCAGCGCGGCATGCGGCAGGAGCAGGTGGGTGTGCTGCCGACGGACCGGCCCGGCGCGTTCCACAGCCACCACTACGTCCTCCCGAGAACGTGCGGTCTCCCCAGCGGACCGCGCAAGGTAACTGTAGTTACCGCCTGTGCCTGTCGCAGCCCGATCGCGTTGCCACTTGTGGAAAACTCCGACCCCAACGCGGACCGAACGCGACGAAGCCTTGACCGCGCGTGATCGGCGGGAGACGATTCCGGCCGGGCGTGGGCTGACAACCTTGTCATCGGGGCCGCGTACCTACACCGGTGGATGGGGGCCGTCCCGTCGTGCCGGCCGGATGTGCAAGGAGCGTCGATGAATCTCCGCCGCCCACTGGGGCTCGTCACGTCTCTCACGCTGGTTGTGACAATGTCTGTTGCCATGACGCCAGCCCATGCCACGTCATCTGCTGCCTCGGAGCAGCCGGTGATCAGCGGTTCGTCGTACTTCACCTCGTTCGAGCCAGGCCAGCCGCAGCCGGGCTACACCGACGCCGTCGAGACCGGCCCGGACGGGAAACCGCGCACCGACGGGGTCCGCGGCCCGACGCCGACCGGGATCGGCGGCAGGGAGATGGACAAGGTCACCAAGGTAACCGCGAACGGCGAGAACACCGGTGGCGGCGAGATCGCCACGAACGTCGCCGACGGTGACAAGTTCACCAAGTGGCTGGTGTTCGAGCCGACCGGCTGGCTGGTCTACCAGACCTCGGCCCCGGTGGTGATCAAGAAGTACGCGCTGACCTCGGCGAACGACGCGGATGGCCGCGACCCGCAGAACTGGACCATCTCAGGTTCGAACGACGGCACCACGTGGACCACGCTGGACACCCAGACCGGTCAGAGCTTCGAGAACCGGTTCCAGACCAAGGAGTACAGCTTCGCCAACGACACGGCGTACACGTACTTCAAGCTGGACATCACGCTGAACCACGGCGAGAACATCGTCCAGCTAGCCGACTGGTACCTGTCGAACGGCGCCCCGCTGCCGCCACCCGGCCCGGTCGCCGAGTCGCGCCTCGACTCCGGACCGACCAGCGCCTACAACGCTCGTGCCCGCGTCGGCTTCACCGGCGTCAAGTCCTTCCGGTACGCCGGGCACCAGGACGCCGAGGGCCGTGGGTACACGTGGAACAAGGTGTCCGACGTCGACCTGAAGGTGGGCAAGGACACCCGCATCTCGTACAAGATCTTCCCGGAGCACGTCGAGGGCGATCTCAGCTACCCGAGCACGTACGCCGCGCTCGACCTGGCGTTCTCCGACGGCACCTACCTGAGCGATCTGAAGGCCAAGGACCACCACGGCTTCGAGCTCAGCCCACGCGGCCAGGGCGACTCCAAGGCGCTCTACACGAACCAGTGGAACAACGTCGAGGCCGACCTCGGCAAGGTTGCCGCCGGCAAGACGATCAAGCGGATCCTGGTCGGGTACGACAAGCCGTCCGGGCCGGCCGAGTTCCGCGGCTGGATCGACGACGTCCGGATCGCCGCGGCCATCAACCCGGACCGCGCGGCGCAGAAGACCGCGGCCAAGCACCCGTCGGACCTCGCGCTGACCACCCGCGGCACGAACGCCACCGGCGGTTTCTCGCGGGGCAACAATTTCCCGGCGACCGCCGTACCGCACGGCTTCAACTTCTGGACGCCGGTGACGAACGCCGGATCCACGTCCTGGCTGTACGACTACGCCAAGGGCAACAACGAGGCGAACAAGCCGACCATGCAGGCGCTGTCGATCAGTCACGAGCCGAGCCCGTGGATGGGTGACCGGCAGACGTTCCAGGTGATGCCGTCCACGGCCGCCACCCCGACCGCGGACCGGAAGGCTCGTGCCTGGTCGTTCAGCCACGACAACGAGATCGCCCGTCCGTACTACTACGGCGTCACGTTCGACAACGGCAACGCGGCCGAGATCGCGCCGACCGACCACGCCGCGATGCTGCGGTTCAGCTTCCCGGCCGGCAAGGCGTCGCTGATCTTCGACAACGTGAACAACAGCGGCGGGCTGACGCTCGACCCGGCGACCGGCGTGGTCACGGGATACAGCGACATCAAGAGCGGCCTGTCCACCGGCGCTGGCCGGCTCTTCGTGTACGGCGTCGTGGACCAGAAGGTGATTGCCTCGGGCAAGCTGTCCGACGGCGGTGGCGCGAACGTCGGCGGGTACTACACCTTCGACGCCAAGACCACCCAGGTACAGCTGCGGCTCGCCACGTCGCTGATCGGCACCGAGCAGGCTCGCAAGAACCTGGAGCTGGAGCTTCCCGCGGGATCGAAGTTCGGCAAGGTCAAGGATGCCGCGCAGGCCGCGTGGGACACCAAGCTGCGGACGATCGAGGTCGAGGGTGCGACGGCCGACCAGCTGACCACGCTGTACTCGAACCTCTACCGGCTGTTCCTCTACCCGAACAACGGCTCCGAGAACACCGGAACCAAGGACAAGCCGGTCATCACCTACGCGTCGCCGACCTCGCCGAAGGTGGGCACCGACACCCCGACCACGACCGGTTCGAAGATCGTGGCCGGCCAGACGTACGTGAACAACGGGTTCTGGGACACGTACCGCACGGTGTGGCCGGCGTACTCGCTGTTCGCACAGGACGAGGCGGCGGATCTGGTCAACGGATTCGTCCAGCAGTACAAGGACGGCGGCTGGATCTCCCGCTGGTCCTCCCCCGGCTACGCGAACCTGATGGTCGGTACGTCGTCCGACGTCGCCTTCGCGGACGCGTACCTCAAGGGCATCAAGGGGATCGACATCCAGGCGATGTACGACGCGGCGGTCAAGAACGCGTCCGTCGTACCGCCGTCGCAGAACGTCGGCCGCAAGGGCATGGACCTGTCCACGTTCAACGGCTACACGGCCAACACCACCGGTGAGGGCTTCAGCTGGTCGATGGACGGCTACATCAACGACTACGGCATCGCGAACATGTCGAAGGCCCTGTACGACAAGGCGAAGAAGAACGACCCGCGCAAGCAGGAGTACCTGGACAACTACAAGTACTTCCTGAACCGGGCCCGCAACTACGTCACGCTCTACGACCCGACGGTCGGCTTCTTCCAGGGCAAGGGCCCGGACGGTGTCTGGGGCAACTCCCCGAGCACCTTCGACCCGCGCGACTGGGGCCACGACTACACCGAGACGAACGCGTGGAACATGGCGTTCTCCACGCCCCAGGACGGGGCCGGCCTGGCCGCGATCTACGGCGGCCGGGACGGTCTGGCGAAGAAGCTCGACGAGTTCTTCAGTACGCCGGAAGACGCGTTGCACACCGGCGGGTACGGCGGCACGATCCACGAGATGCTCGAGGCGCGTGACGTCCGGATGGGGCAGTACGGCCACAGCAACCAGCCGTCGCACCACATCACCTACATGTACGACGTGGCGGGGCAGCCGTGGAAGACGCAGGCTCTCGTACGTGAGGCGTTGTCGCGGTTGTACACCGGCTCGGAGATCGGGCAGGGGTACCCGGGCGATGAGGACAACGGCGAGATGTCGGCGTGGTACCTGTTCAGCTCGCTCGGCCTCTACCCGTTGCAGGTCGGTTCACCGTCGTACGCGATCGGCTCTCCGCTGTTCACCAAGGCGACGGTCCAGCTGGCCGGCGGCAAGAAGCTGGTGATCAGCGCACCGCAGAACTCCTCTCGCAACGTCTATGTGAAGAGCGTTCGCGTCAACGGCAAGAACTGGAGCTCGACCGCGTTGCCGCACGACCTGATCGCGAACGGCGGCAAGATCGAGTTCGAGATGACCGACCAGCCGACCAAGTGGGGCACCGGCCGTAACGATGCCCCGCCGTCGATCACCAAGCCGGGTGAGGACCCGACGACCTGGCGGGACTCGACCTCTGACACCGGCGCCGTGATCGGTGCGGGTGGCGCGGACGTCTCCGCGCTGATCGACAACGACTCGAAGACACAGGTCACGCTGACCGGTGCCCAGCCGACAGTCACGGTCGCCCTGCCACAGGGTCGTCCGGTCGGCATGTACACGCTCACAAGCGGTGCGACCGGCACAGCTCCGTCGGCGTGGACACTGGAGGGCTCGAACGACGGTACGACGTGGACGACAGTCGACCGCCGTACCGGGGAGAGCTGGGCGTGGGCGTCGTACACGAGGTCCTTCACCATCAGCGCGCCCAAGGCGTACACGCAATACCGGCTGGTGCTCGCCCCTGCGGCGGGCGCCGACGGCGTGACGCTGTCCGAGATCGAACTGCTCGGCACGCTGAAGGGCGTCGAGACCGGCACGCACCCGAGCGACAAGCGCGTCGCCGAGACCAAGCCGAGCCCGACTCCGTCCCAGTCGATCGACCGCAACTACGGCTAGGACCTAAGCATGACGCGAGGGCGACGGCCGGTGCCGTCGCCCTCGATGTGGTCACCCGGCGGAGCCTGCCCCTGAGAGGTTCCGCCGGCGCATTGCATGGAAGTAAGGAGGGGTGGCGGTCCCCGCCCGGACTGCCACCCCTTCATCCCTAACGACGCTCGAACCGTCCCGAGGGTTGCCTCAGCCCAGAACTGTCCACATGCCGGACAATGACAGGAACCAGACCAGGTTCACGGCCAGCACTCCGGCCGTCGCGGCGACCGCGAACACCCACCCAAGACCGGCCCGCAGCGCCAGCACAGGGAGCGCCAGCGCCGTCGCCACACCCCCGAGCTGTACGGCGAACAGCGCACCACCGCTCTCCACGGCGCAGCTCACCCCGGTCGGCGGGCACAGCGGCGCACCGAACTGACGCATCAGCGCGTAGGCGACGCCTGCCATCACGCCGACGAAGACCGCCTGCAGGGCGACCCTGCCGATCGTCCGGGCTTCCATGGGACCACGGTAAGTACGCGACGGGTCCAGTGCCTGAGCAGAACTACTCAGCCCGACCAGCGGCCGGTGAAGAAGCCGGCCGCCCAGATGGCCGCCAGGGGTATCGCCACGGCCAGGTAGAGGCGGCCGATCCACGGTCTGCGTCTGGCCAGGACCGCGAGGCCGATCCACAGCGGCCACATCAGCAGGGTGGCCCGGGTGAGTGAGTAGATCCAGAACGACGTACAGAACGCACCGATCGTGGCGGCGACCCAGGCTGCCTCACCCCAGGAGCGGCGCCAGAACAGCCAGGCGAGCAGCACCAGTCCGACGAACAGCGTGACCAGTTCGGCTCGGAACATCCAGGTCCAGTCGCTGCGGTCCGCCGGGAAGTGGCCCTTGCTCGCGGCCTCGAACGTGTGCATCAGCGAGATCCACGGCCAGGTAAACTCCCGCGCCCAGCCCTTCTCCTGCGCGTCCTGCCAGGCGAACCAGGAGCCGTGGATCTGCTTCAGGTACGCCATGAAGCCGAGCACCGGCACGAAGGGCAACGCCAGCCACGGCAGCGACAGCCAGTCACGCTTCTTCGAGGTGACGAACTCGACGAGCAGCGCGAAGATCAGGAAGAGCCCGGACACCCGCACTGTGGACGCCAGCGCGACGAAGACGGCGGCGCGTGCCCAGCGCCCCTGCCGCGCGGCCAGCCAGGCGGGGAACGCGAAGGCGCAGAACAGCGCCTCGGTGTACCCGGCGGCGAGGAACACTCCGACCGGGGCGCCGTACCAGATCATGGCGGCGTTCGGCCCGATGCCCTTCAGCTCCGGGAACTCGTACTGCGCCAGGCGCGCGAGGTACACGCCCGCCACGGCGCTGGCGACTGCCGACACCACGATGCCCGCGGCAACGTAGCCGATGCCTGTGTAGCTGACCAGCCGGACCAGCAACGGGAAGCCGGGGAAGAACGCGGCGAGCGGCGCACCGGACGGCTCACCGTGGTTGTAGCCGAACTGGGCGACCGCCTGCAGGTGCCAGACGTCCCACTGCAGCCAGGCCTTCCACACGTTCGGGTAGTCGCTGCCCCGGTTGAACATGAGCGGCGCGGAGAGCGACAGCACGAACAGCGCGACCCGGGTGACCATCCACCACCCGAGCACCTCCCGAGCCGGCGGCGTCGGCATCCAACGCTTCCAGCCAACCCCGTCGACCCGGGCTCGCCGAGCCCGCCCAGGCCTGGGCTCACCGGCAGCCGAGCGCTCAAACACGCCACCACCGCCGCACGCCACAGTCCGCCCGAGTCACGCCCCCATCGTCCCCTATTCGGGTACCACGCACCGGAGAGCCGACCGCGACTACTGACCGCCGCCGGGTGTTCTCGGCGTGTCCGTGGGTTTCGTCGTCGGCCCACCGGTCGGCAAGGTCGGGATGACCGGGGTCGTCGTCGTCTTCGTCGGCTTGGTCTTGGTCGGGGTGTTCGTCGGGGTATTGGTCGGCGTGTTCGGGGGCGGGGTGCTGGGCGGAGGCGTGCTCGGCGGCGGAGTAGTCGGCGGCGTGGTCGGCGGGGTGCTCGGGGGTGGGGTGTACGTCGGAGTCGACGTGTCCTTGATTGTGTCCTCGCTCGGTTCCGGGAACTCCGCGTCGGGCACGCCGTCGAGGGCCGGCTTCATGAACGCCAGCCAGGTCTTCAGTGGCCAGTTCCCGCCGAAGAACGCCTTGTCGTCGGAGTACGGGTCGAGGTCCGACTCACCGGTCTTCCCGGCTCTGTACACCACGGCTGTGGACAGTTCTGGGGTATACCCGGTCCACCACGAGGTCAGCGTCGCCGAGCCCTCCTTGCAGCCGTCACACGCCTTGTTCTCCGCACGGTCCTCGACCGCCACACCACCCGCGGTACCCGTCTTGCCGGCCACCGCACGGTCCAGATCCTTGGCGCCAGTTCCGGTGCCCTTCGTGACCACGTCCTGCAGGACGTAGTTCACGGTCCGCGCGATGTTCTGGTCGAAAGCCTGCTTCTTCTGCTTGTCCAGGCTCTTCTCGCTCCACAGCACCTTGCCGTCCGGGCCCTTGACCTCCTTGATGACGTGCAGCGGGGCATACACGCCGTCCGCCGCGAACGTCGCGTAGGCCTCCGCCATGTCGACCGCGGATGCATACGGATCCGGACCGAGCACGGTAGACGGATTGTGCCGGCCGGTTTCGAGGGCCTTCGTCTTCGGGATGCCGGCGGCCTCGGCGGCGTCGACGAGCTTGTTCGGACCGTCGTCCATCTGGTTGTCGACCAAGTCGTAGAAGGCGGTGTTGATCGACTGCTCGGTGGCCTTCAGGAGGGTGACGTCGCCGTAGTCGCGGTTGAACTCGTTGCCGAGTTTCTGGCCCTGGATCTTGATCGGGCTGTCACCTTGGAAGATGTCGTAGATGCTCTTGCCGTCCTTCAGCGCCGCGGCCAGCGCGAAGGGCTTGAACCCCGATCCTGGTCGTGCCTTCGTGGTCGCCCAGTTCAGCTGACTCTTCAGGTAGTCCGGCCCGCCGTACATCGCCAGCAGCGCCCCGGTGCCCGGCTGCACCGTGGCCATCCCGACATGGAGGTTGTCGCGTTTGTCCGGCAGCTCCTGCTGGGCCGCGACGATCATCTTCTTCTGCTGGCTGTAGTTGAAGGTGGTCGTGACCTTGAGACCGCCGCCGCTGATCTGATCCTCGGTGAAGCCGCGTTGCAGCAGTTCCTTGCGGGCCATGTCCAGCAGGTAGCCCTTCGGACCCTGGTAGCGGCTGTTCTTCTCCTTCGGATCGAGCGCCGGCAACTTGTTGGCGTACTTCGCTTCCTGGGCCGGGGTGATCGTCCCCATCTGCTGCATGCCGTCCAGCACGTACTGGTACCTGTTGATGATCCGCTTCTTGGTCCGCGGATCGTCGTCGTCGACGTCGAACAGACTTGGGTTGTTCAGAACAGTCGCCAACAGCGCCGTCTGCGGGACCGTCAGCTTCCGCGGATCCGGCTGCTTGAAGTAGGCGTCGCCTGCGGCGGAGATGCCGTAGGCCCCCTCACCGAAGTAGATCGTGTTGAGATAGCCCTCGAGGGTCTTGCTCTTGTCCTGCTGCCGGCCGAGCTTGGTCGCGATGAAAAGTTCCTGGAGCTTCCGGGAGACGGTCCGCTCCTGGGTCAGGTACATGACCTTCACGTACTGCTGGGTGATCGTGGAGCCACCTTGCAGTTGCTCGCCCTGCGCGATGTTCCAGGCCGCGCGCACCATGCCCTGCGGCGAGATGCCAGGGTTTGTCCAGAATGTGCGGTCCTCGGCCGCGATCACCGAGTCCTGGACGTGCTTCGGGATCTGGGCCAGTGGCACCGTGTGCCGGTTCTGCTCGAAGAAGGAGCCGAGCGGCTGACCGCCGTCGGAGTAGCTCACCGTGGTCGTGTTGGTGGCGAACTCCTTGTTCGGGTCCGGGATCTTGGTCGTCTGGTAGACGACGAAGAAGGCCGCGACCGAAGCGATGATGCCAAGGAAGAGAAGTGCGGCGAGCCAGCCGAGCACCCGGAGCGCCCAGTGCTTCTTGCGCCGGGGCGGCGGGGCGGCCTTCCTACGAGCTTCACTCACTGTGCAATCCTCGACGATCTCGCTGAAGTCATTGCCCCACAGACTACGGTGGGTGTGGTAACAGGCCCGAATCCGCTCCGGATGCTAGCAAGCCGGTCCAGCCGGGCCCAAAGTCGGTGAAAACGGTTACCCCGTGACGTGCGGTGCGAGCAATGTCACGGCGATCAGCGCGGCCGGGAAACAGGCCAGGAACATCGTGAACGTGTAGCCCATGATGTCGCGCGCCTTGAGGCCGAGGATGGCGAGCGTCGGCAGCATCCAGAACGGTTGCAGCAGGTTCGCGCTCGCCTCGCCGAGGTCGTACACGACGACCATCCAGCCCGCGTCGACCTTCAGTTCGTTGGCGGCCTGCAGCACGTACGGCGCCTCGATCACCCACTTGCTGCCGCCGCTCGGGACGAAGATGCCGAGGATGCACGAGTAGATCGCGACCAGCGGCGGGAACAGGAACTGGTTGCTCGCCTGCACCAACCAGCCGGCCAGCCGCGCGGAGATCCCGGTGTAGGCGATCATCCCGAAAATCCCGCCGTACAAGGGGAACTGGAGGAGTACGCCGGCTGCCGCGGGCGCACCGTCGCGCACCGCACGCGCCATCCGCCATGGCCGCCAGTGCAGGAGCATCGCGAGTAGGAACAGGATCAGGTTGACCGTATTGAGGTCGAGCGCGTTGAAGAAGCTCTTTCCGCTGAAGTAGCGGACCAAGTAGATCGCGCCGAGCAGGACGATCAGCAGACTGAACAACGGCGAGTGCTCGAGCCAGTCACCCGGCCTGCGCTTCTCGGTCTCGTCCCGCTGGCCGTTGTACGGCGACCCGCGGCCGATGAGCGGTTTGAGTTCGATCCCGATCTGCTCCGCGGTCCGCGCGTTGCCCTCTCCCGGCGCGATGAACCACGCCATCCCGACGCCGACGGCGTACACGATCAACGTCGCGACGAGCGCCTGCCAAGTGAAGATCGTGTCGCTGAGCGGGATGAGGCCGCTGGCATGACCGCCGGCCTTGATCACCTCCTGCACCGGCGCCGGACTGCTGCTCGCACTCGCCACCTGCAGCGCCGCCGAACCGGACAGCCCCTGCGCCCACACGGTCCCGAGTCCGAGGAACGCCATCGCACCGAGCGCGCGGTAGTCCGCCTTCGGCACGTTCCGCGCCACCTCCCGCGCCAGGATCGCCGCGAAGATCAGGCTGAACGCCCAGTTCAGGTACGACGCCAGCATCGCGACCGCGGCGACGAAAGCGACCGCGCTCCGCGGACTCCTCGGGATCCGCGCCAGCCGGGTGATCAAGCGCGCGATCGGTCCGCTCGTGGCGACGGCGTACCCGCCGATGATGATCATCGCCATCTGCAGGGTGAACGTGATCAGCGACCAGAACCCGATGCCCCAGGCATCGATCATTCCGAAGCCCTTGGTCGCGGCCGGGTCGTCGGGGCGCTTCAGCAGCGGCTCACCGGTGACGAGCCCGAACAACAGCACCACGAACGTGCCGACCAGGACGAACCCGAATGCGTCCGGCAACCACTTCTCGGTGAAAGCGGTGAACCGCAGCGCCAGCCGGGCGAGTGCACCCTCGGCTTCCACGTCGGACTTGGCGTGCTTCCCATGACTGTCGGTCATTACCGTCCGCTCCCGGGCTACGACGCTGAGTGTCATTCGATTAACGCAGATCGGCGTCTGACGTAACAGGATTCCTGGGCGTGCCGCTCGGCGAAGGTGACAAAGGTCGGGTTTGTCAAGAGTTGTCCACAGCCACCGGCTCTGCTTACAGTGGCGGCACGATGTATCGAACCGATACATCACGTCATGACAAACTAGACCGAGGGAGGTGGCTCATGGGAAACCGCAGTGGGGTCCTGGAGCTCGCCGTACTCGGTCTGCTGCACGAAGCGCCGATGCACGGTTACGAGCTCCGCAAGCGCGTCAACGCCCAGTTCGGCTGGGGACGCGTGCTGTCGTTCGGTTCGCTGTACCCGTGTCTGAAGGCGATGCTCCGCAACGGGCTGATCACGTCCGACCCCGGAACGCCGGAGTCGGGTCGCAGGCCCAAGATCGTGTACACGATCACCGCCGACGGCAAGGACTACTTCGCGCAGGCGATGCACGAAGCCGGCCCGTCGGCCTGGGAGGACGACACGTTCGGCGTCCGCTTCTCGTTCTTCGGCCGGACCGATCCGGCCACCCGGTTGCGCATCCTCGAGGGCCGCAGGGCCCGGATGGAGGAGCGACTGGCCAACTTCCGGGCGGCGATGAGCCGGACGGCGGAGCGGGTCGACGCCTACACCCTCGAGCTGCAACGGCACGGCCTGGAGTCGGCCGAGCGCGAGGTCCGCTGGCTGAACGAGCTGATCGACGGCGAGCGGCGGCAACAGCGGCCCCCTGACCAGCACCACCCGCCTACCCAAGGAGATTCCAGATGACCTCGATTCGCGTAGCGATCGTCGGCGTCGGCAACTGCGCAAGCTCGCTCGTCCAGGGCGTGCACTACTACCGTGACGCGAAGCCCGATGAGCGCGTCCCCGGTCTGATGCACGTCCAGTTCGGCGACTACCACGTCCGGGACGTGGAGTTCGTGGCCGCGTTCGACGTCGACGGCAAGAAGGTCGGCCTGGACCTCGCCGACGCGATCGGCGCCAGCGAGAACAACACGATCAAGATCTGCGACGTGCCGCCGACCGGCGTCACGGTCCAGCGCGGTCACACCCTCGACGGCCTCGGCAAGTACTACCGCGAGACCATCACCGAGTCCGACGCCGACCCCGTCGACGTCGTTGCGACTCTGCGTGAGGCGCAGGTCGACGTGCTGGTCTGCTACCTGCCGGTGGGTTCGGAGCAGGCGGCCAAGTTCTACGCGCAGTGCGCGATCGACGCGGGTGTCGCGTTCGTGAACGCGCTGCCGGTGTTCATCGCCGGCACCAAGGAGTGGGCCGACAAGTTCACCGCGGCCGGGGTGCCGATCGTCGGCGACGACATCAAGTCGCAGATCGGTGCGACCATCACGCACCGGGTGCTGACCAAGCTGTTCGAGGACCGCGGCGTCACCGTGGACCGCACGTACCAGCTGAACGTCGGCGGCAACATGGACTTCAAGAACATGCTCGAGCGGGAGCGTCTGGAGTCCAAGAAGATCAGCAAGACCCAGTCCGTCACCTCGCAGCTGCGCGACGAGATCGACCCCCGCAACGTGCACATCGGCCCGTCCGACTACGTGGCCTGGCTGGACGACCGCAAGTGGGCGTTCATCCGGCTCGAGGGCCGCAACTTCGGCGACGTACCGCTGTCGCTGGAGTACAAGCTCGAGGTCTGGGACTCGCCGAACTCGGCCGGCATCATCATCGACGCGATCCGCGCCGTGAAGATCGCCAAGGACCGCGGCATCGGCGGCCCGATCCTGTCCGCGTCGTCGTACTTCATGAAGTCGCCGCCGGAGCAGTACGCCGACGACGTCTGCCGCGACCTCGTGGAGAAGTTCATCCGCGGCGAAGTCGAGCGCTGACCTAGGCAGTAAGAGCCGCCCCGACACCCCTCCCGGGTGTCGGGGCGGCGTGCCATCATGGCGCCGGATGACCGAGATCCGTGACTACCGCGACACCGACGCCGCCACCTGGCTGCGCTGCCGCCTGCTGAGCTTCTTCGGAACCGAGTACTACGACGACGTCGTGACGCAACGCCCGGTCTTCGACAACCCGGCGCACCGGCTCGTGGCCGTCGACAACGACACGGTGATCGGCCTGATCGACGTCGAGATCTTCCCGGATCGCGCCACCATCGACGTACTCGCGATACATCCCGATCACCAACGCCACGGCCTGGCCACACGGCTGCTGGAGGCGGTTCTTCCTCGGCTTCAGGGCGACGTACTGGATGCTTGGACGCGCGGGGATGCGCCGGCGAACGACTGGTATCAGCGGTCGGGGTTCACGGAGAACTACCGCTATCTCCATGTCTACAAGTCTTCGCAGGACGACGCCGCCGGCTTCGAGGCACCGGGCCAGTTGGTGACGGCTTTCATGCACGCGCCGATCTCCGAAGAGGCCTCCATGCGTGAGCGTTTCTCCCGCGTGCATGTCTGCCGCCAGTACGTCCGGAGGTTGTGAGCATGCCGCTGTACGTCGGTTGTGCGCAGTGGACTCACGCCGCGTGGCCGCAACCTTCGCGGGACAAGCTGCGCTCGTACGCCTCGTGGTGCAACGCAGTGGAGAGCAACACGACCTTCTACGCGACTCCGTCGCGGTCGGCCGTCGAGAACTGGGCCGCGCAGACGCCGCCCGACTTCCGGTTCGTGGTGAAGCTGCCGCAGGTCATCACTCATGAACGCCGCCTCAACAACGTCGACGCCGAACTCCGCAACTTCCTCGCCGCGATCGAGCCGCTCGGCCCGCGCAATCACGCGGTCTGGATCCAGCTCCCGGCCGCGTTCGCACCGACCGACCTCGGCGCCCTCGCCGCGTTCCTCCACCAGGCGCCGCGCGAACACCGGTACGCCGTGGAAGTCCGGCACCGCGACTTCTTCTACGATCCCCGCGCCGCTGGCAACCTCGAACGCGTGCTCGCGCGGGCGAACGCGGAGTGGATCCCGTTCGACACCGGCACGCTGTTCGCCCGCCGCCCGACCAGCCTCGCCGAGCGCGACGCCTGGATGAACAAGCCGCGCGTCGCCCGCCGCACCCGCGCGCTGACCGGCCATCCGATCGTCCGCTACATCGGTCGCGACTCCGTGGACGAGACCATCGCCGGCTGGTCCTACCTCGTCGAACTGGTCGTCACCTGGCTCTCCGAAGGCCGCTCGCCCACGATCTTCCTACACACCCCCGACAACACCGAGGCCCTCAACCTCGCCCGCCACTTCCACACAACCGTGGCGGCGGCCGTCCCCACGCTCCCCCCTCTCCCCGAGCCCCTCGAACCCGAGCCACCAACACTCTTCTAATCCCCCGCCCAACCGCACGCCCTATCTCCAGCCTCCACCGCACCGCACGCACCGCACGCACCGCACCGCACCGCACGCACCGCACCGCACGCACCGCACCGCACCGCACCGCACGCACCGCACCGCACCGCACGCACCGCACCGCACGCACCGCACCGCACCGCACGCGGCATGCACCGCCCGGTCCGCCCCACCGGCTGGCCCCGACCGCGCGCGACGAGGCTCCCGCACACGAGGGGATCTCCGGCTCTCCTGTCCAACGTGCGGGTGGTGATCAGCCCGAATCCGGAGTCGCGCGACAGGTAGTGGTGGGTCGGGACCTGGTATTGCCTGTCCCTGGTCACCAGCGTCTGTCCCCACCCCCCACCGCCGCCCCGCCGGTCAGGAAGGCGCCGGATCAGCCCAACCCACCCACACATGCAACACAAGAGCTGGATAACCAGCCGTCTGGCCAGAGGTGTGGCTGTTGCGTTGCAGGCATGCGGTCATGTGTCGCGGGCCGTGTGATGTGCAAGCTCGACAGGTAGAGCACCGGCGAGACGGTGTACGCAGGCGCGCGTTCACGCTCAGGTGCACTACCCGACCACCCGACACATCCTGTCGAGCTGCAGATCACAAGCGCCGGTTATCCACAGTTTCAAAGTGGGCTGCTGGATTGGGGGGTGATCTCCGTATGTTCTCCGCCGACTTCACGACTCGGGAGGACATCTCATGGAGCATTCGATCGGTACGCCGACCAACGCCACCCCGCACGCACAAGCTGAGCGGCAGGCACGCGCCGACTGGCTGATTGCCGAACTCGGCCGGCTCGCGGCGCAGGCCGAGGACCCGAACGATCGCGTACGGATTCGCCGCACCGCCGACTCACTCACCCGGCTCGCGACCGCGTTCCGCTCGTGACGACGACAGCGGTCGGGCCGCACCCGACCTCGGTCCTCGAACTGCTGGCGATGAGCGGGGAGACAGCTCGCGCGCTCGCCGGCGCGGGCCGCTCCGCCTGGAACGGTCACATCGTCGAGTCCTCCAGCACCATGCTCGGCCTCGCCCACTGGGACGGCACCCTCTACCTCGACCGCGAGTCGATCGTCGACCCACTCCGACACCTCTACGAACACGCGGGCGCGATACGTCCGACTCCGACGCTCATCGCCTACCGCGAGTCCCTGGCCACCCTGCTCCACGAGCATGCGCACTTCCTCGGCCCGGACGACGCCACCCAGGAAGCAGCCCGCGAAGCCTTCACGAAACTCGGTAGCCGGCAACTGGAGGAAGGCGTCACCGAAGCCTGGGCGCAGGACCACCTCGACGACTTCATCCACCGACTAGGCATCGACAAGGTTGCCCCTGGCATCGATTCCGTCCGCTCCGACGGGTACTACGCCGCCTTCGTCCCCGCCGTGCGCGAGATCACCACCGACCTGGACACCCGCAACGGCTTCCCGCCCGGCGAAACCCTCAGCGTCCTCAACCGCCAAACCGCCGCCGGCCAGTTCCCGGCCCTGCTCGACCTCGTCTACAACTCCACCCGTCTCCCCGACCTCGAACCGTCCGGCGCCGATACCCGATCCCGGCTGGAGTCGATCCTCCGCTCCGGACTCGCCCATCTGGAAACCTACGAACTCTCTCCCCCAGACATGGCCACCACCAACTCCCTGGACACCGCTCACCAACTCCTGGCCCACCTCCACCACGAAACGCACACCGCAGAAGCCACCTACGCCTTCACTCAGCCCGACCCCTGCGCGCTTCCACCTCCCACCCGCCGCATCCCGTCCCCTCACGAGGCAGCGCTCTCCGGCGTGGCTCCCCCAAGCCCCGCCTCAGCAGCCCGGCGATCAACTGCCGGCCCTTCATCCACAATCCACCTCCACCCCGCCCACACCCACAGATCGCCACCATCCGCGCAATCGCTGGAAAGACATGGGTAGCCGGCGCCGTGACCGGGTGACGCGCGTCGGGGAATTCTGTTTCACTGGCGTCCATGGGGCTGGACAGTCACATCGTCAGTGGACCAGTGGGGCCGCTGACGCAGATCTGGTCGGCGGAGTGCGACAGCCCGACCGCCTTCAGTTCGCTGGCATCGGTGACCGCAGGGATCGGATTCGCGCGGATCAGTGGGACCTGGGCCGTGCACCTCCGCGGTCCGGCGACGAAGGCAACGACCATGGTGTGTTCGGCGGACTCGGAGTACTTCGGCGCCGACTTCCGGATCGGCACGTATCTGCCCATGTTCCCGCCGGGGCGGTTGACGAACCTGCGTGACTCGGTGCTGCCTATGCTGCCGGACGGTCGCATCCTGCTGGACGGCCGCGCGTGGGAAATGCCGACGCCGCAGAACATCGACGTGTTCATCGATCGGCTCCGGAAGGAGGGACTGCTACGGGTCGACCCCATGATCGAAGAGATGCGGTATGGCGGCTCCCGTGCGATGCCGGCGCGGACGGCACAGAGCCGGTTCGTGCGAGCTGTCGGCCTGCCGCTTCGCACGCTGGAACTGATCGAACGCGCCAGGCGCGCTGTCCGGATGCTGCACGCGGGCCGGACGATCGCGGAAGTGGCGGTGGAGGCGGGGTACTACGACCAGCCCCATCTGACCCGATCACTTCGGCGGTTCATCGGACACACTCCCGCCGAGGTGTCCCGAGGCAGTGTGATCCTTGGGCTCTGAGGTGCGGCTGAAGGCACGCGTGGGTTCGCTGCGCTTCGGTACAAGACGGGCCCTGAGCCGGGCCGGTAGCTTCCGTCGCCATGAGGCTCATCGAATCGACGTACATCTCACTGGACGGCATGGTGACCGGCGATGCGTTCTGGGGCGCTCAGCAAGGTTTCCAGGGCGACGCTCACAACCAGCACGCCGGAGCGTTGCTGGAGAGCGCCGATGCGTTGCTGCTCGGCCGGCAGACGTACGACGTCTTCTCCGCGTCGTGGCCTGAGCGGTCCGGTGAACTGGCCGACCTGATCAACCCACTCCCGAAGTACGTGGCGTCGCGCACGCTGACCGAGGCGACCTGGAACACCGAGGTCCTGCCCGGCAACGCCGTCGAGGCGGTCGCCGAACTCAAGAAGTCCCGCGAGGGGACGCTGCTGAAGTACGGCACAGGTTCCTTCAGCCGCGCCCTGGTTGAAGCAGGCCTACTCGACGAACTCCGGCTCTGGGTCCATCCCTTCGTCGCCGGCTCCGGAGAAAGCCTCCTCGCGGGAATCTCGCCGACCCAACTGGCCCTCGCCGACGTGACGGATGTCGGCAACGGTGTCGTCATCCTCACCTACACCCCGAACCACTAACGGGCCGGTCCCGCGGTCAGAGGGTGGGTCGGTGGGACAAAAGCGGCATGGTGGCCGCTCGGGGTGAGGGTGTGCCCCAGGCGCTTGGGAAAGCGTGGAAGGAGCCAGCGTTCCTCGGTTCGCGCGGTCGGAAAGGCGCGGGCGATCTTGGTTTCGACGGCATCGAGATCACGCAGGCTGCGGAGCCAGAAGGTGACGGCCAGATTGGCGCGGTTGACCACCGAGCAGCACATCCGGGTCTCCGGCATCAGCGCGAGGCCGGCACCGACCATCTCCAGCTGATGATGCGGCACGCTGAACCACACCATCACCGACGCGTTGTAGCCGACGAGGTTGTGGGCGAAGTCGACCCGGGTGCGGGCCCAGGGCGCGTGCAGGATCTGACCGATCGCCCGCGTGACGGTAGCGACGCTCCGGCCGATCTCGTCGGCGATCGAGGTCGCGGATCGGCGAACGTCGCCCGCGAGACCGTTGATGACGAGCTCGTGCAGGCGCGTCGGCACCGCCGGAGCGTCGATACCGGTCGCGGGAAACGCCTGCAGGGCCTTGATCTGACGTTCGCTGAGAATGCCGGGCCGCCAGCTCGTTCCTTCTTTGAAGAACGTGCGCGTGAAGTGGGTCCGCGTCTGCCGTATGCCGGGGTCCGCGGCCAGCTCGGTGGCGACGTAGGCATCGACCTCGGCGACCGACGGGCAGGACAAGGTCAGGATCAGGTCAGGCCCGCCGGACGTGCACTCGACGGTCAGCACCGACGGTGTCTTGGCGATACCGGCGATGACGCTCTCGCGGCTGCCCGCGGTGCAGTACACCTCGACCAGCGCGAGGACGCCGGTCAACGGGTGCGCCACAGAGTCGAAGCGCCCGTCCGGGCGGTCCGGATCGCCTGGGCTCACCGCGAAGCACGAGCTCCAGACGAGGCCGCCGTCGACGAGCCGGCTCCAGCGGCGCGACAGCGTCGACGCATCACCGCCGACGATCGCCTCGAGCTGGGACCAGCTCGCGCGCGGGCGGTGCTGCAGGGCGTTAACCAGCAGGAAATCTACGTCGTCCACAACTCAAAATCCCCGCATGCGTCACGGCCGTCACGCAAGTTCCCTGCGATGTCATGACAAGGATTTGATCGATTGCGCGGAGGGAGGAGCATCCTGAGTGCGCGGATGACAGTATCCAATGTCCAGAGCCAGAAATGCCGGCTCCGGCCAGTGAGTTCTTCGACGCCCCACGGAGGATCGCTTGTCAGTTACGCCCGCTGTCACTGCTTCCACTCTGCTCCGGGTCGACGGCCTGAGGACCGAGTTCACGACCGACCAGGGTCCGGTCACGCCGGTGGACGGAGTCGGCTTCACCGTGGCGGCCGGGGAGACGTTGTGCCTGGTCGGCGAGTCCGGCAGCGGGAAGTCGGTCTCCGCGCTGTCGATCATGGGGCTGCTGGCCGCGAACGGCCGGGTCACCGATGGCTCCGTGCTGTTCGAGGGCCAGGATCTCGCCGGGCTGCCGGAGCCGGAGCTGCGCCGGATCCGCGGGCACGCGATCGCGATGATCTTCCAGGAGCCGATGACGTCGCTGAATCCGGTGCTGACCATCGGCGACCAGCTGGCCGAGACGATGATCCTGCATCTCGGGCTGACCAAGGCGGACGCCCGCCAACGGGCGATCGAGCTGCTGGAGAAGGTCGGCATCCCGCGGGCGGGCGCGGTCGTCGACGACCATCCGCACCGGCTGTCCGGCGGGATGCGGCAGCGGGTGATGATCGCGATGGCGCTGAGCTGCCGGCCCAAGCTGATCATCGCGGACGAGCCGACGACGGCCCTGGACGTGACGATCCAGGCGCAGATCCTGCGGTTGATGCGGGAGCTGAGCGCGGAAACCGGTACGGCGACGATCTTCATCACCCACGACCTCGGCGTGGTCGCAGAGATGGCGGACCGGGTCGCGGTGATGTACGCCGGGCAGGTCGTCGAGGAGACCGACGTCTACACGCTGTTCGACCAGCCGAAGCACCCGTACACGGTTGCGCTGCTGAAGTCGATCCCGCACATCACCACCCCGGCCGGGGATCGGCTCACCCCGATCTCTGGTTCCGTCCCGAGCTTGCTGCAGCTACCGACCGGCTGCCGCTTCCGGGAGCGATGCCCACAGGCGATGGACCGCTGTACGACGGAACTGCCAGAGCTCCGCCCACTCGGCGAGGGCGGCGCGCACTCGGTCCGCTGCTGGCTGTACGACGAAACCGGAACGGCGGTGTCGGCATGACGGCCGTCGAAAACATCACCCCCTTGCTGCAGGTGCGAGACCTCCGGCGGTACTACCCGATCCGCAAAGGTGTCATCGCCCGGACGGTCGGCCACGTACGCGCCGTCGACGGCGTGAGCTTCGACGTGTACCCAGGCGAAACGGTGGGCATCGTCGGTGAGTCCGGATGTGGGAAGAGCACCACCGGGCGTGCCGTCGTACGGCTGGAGCCGCCGACCTCGGGCTCGGTGCTGTTCGACGGGACCGACATCGCGACGCTGTCGACCGCGAGGATGCGGCGGTTGCGGACCGAGTTGCAGATGGTGTTCCAGGATCCGTACTCGTCGCTGAATCCGCAGATCCGGATCGGCGACCTACTGGCCGAGCCGTTGATCGCGCACAAGCGTCTCGATCGCGCCGGCGCGCGGGCGAAGGCCGCCGAGATGCTGGCCGCCGTCGGGCTCCCGAAGCTCTCCCTCGACCGCTACCCGCACGAGCTCTCCGGCGGGATGCGGCAACGGGTCGGCATCGCGCGGGCGCTGATGCTCGAACCGAGGCTCATCGTCTGCGACGAGCCGGTGTCCGCCCTCGACGTCTCGATCCAGGCCCAGGTCCTGAACCTGCTCAAGGATCTGCAGGGCGAGTTCGGCCTGACCTACGTGTTCATCAGCCACGGGCTCGGCGCGATCAAGTACATCAGCGACCGGATCGTGGTGATGTACCTCGGCAAGGTGATGGAGACCGCGACCACCGCGGAGATCTTCGCCCGGCCGAAGCATCCCTACACCGAGATCCTGCTCGACGCCTATCCCGAGCCCGACCCGCGGCTGCGCGACCGGGAGCGGATCATCGTCGAGGGCGACGTGCCGAGCCCGGCGAATCCTCCGCCCGGCTGCGTGTTCCACACCCGCTGCCCGTATGCACAGGACATCTGCCGGACCGAGAGTCCGTCCCTGAACGCCGCGGGAGGTGCCAGGCATCAGGTGGCCTGCCACTTCCCGCTGGCCCAGGAGGCGAGCTGATGATCTCCTACCTGATCCGGCGCATCCTGATCGGAATCCCGGTCTTGCTCGGCGTCACCCTGATCAACTTCCTGATCATCAACCTCGCGCCTGGCAGCCCGGCCGACCTGTACCTCTCCCCGACCGCGACCCCCGAGGACGTCGCCCGCACCGAGGCCGCGCTTGGGCTGGACAAGCCCGTCTTCGTTCAATACCTCAACTGGCTCACCCAGTTGCTGCACGGCAACCTCGGCGTCTCGTTCCAGAACCGCGAGCCAGTCACCCAGCTGATCGCCGACCGGATCGGCCCGACCCTGCTGTTGATGGGTACGTCGCTCGTCGTCGCCTACCTGGTCGCGATACCGATCGGGATCTTCGCGGCCCCGCGGCGCAACACGGCCGCCGACTACGGCGTCGTCGGAGCGTCGTTCCTCGGCATCTCGGTGCCGCACTTCTTCCTCGGCCTGGCGATGATCTACGTCTTCGCACTCACCCTCGGCTGGTTCCCGACCGGCGGCATGGTGACGCTGGGACGCGGGGGCGGGTTCGCCGACCGGGTGTCGCATCTCGTCCTGCCGGTCGTCGTGCTCGCCACCGCGGTCGCGGCCGGCATGGTCCGGTACGTCCGGTCGAGCATGATCGACGCCTTCGGCCAGGACTACATCCGGACCGCGAAGGCGAAGGGCCTCGCCGCGTCGGTCATCACCAACAAGCACGCACTGCGGAACGCGCTGATCCCGGTCGTGACGGTGATCGGGATCGATCTGTCCGCCCTGATCGGCGGCGCGATCGTGACCGAGCAGATCTTCCAGTGGCCCGGGATCGGGCTGCTGACCATCCAGTCGATCGGCGCCCGCGACTACGCCGTACTGATGGGCATCAACCTGATCGCGGCGATCGCCGTGTTCACCGCCAACCTGCTCACCGACATCGCCTACGCGGTGGTGGACCCGAGGGTTGCCTATGCATAAGCGGCTCGAGCCCGAGACCGGCCAGTCGTCCACCCGGCTGATGATCCGGCGGTTCCGGCGGCACCGGCTGGCGGTCGCCGGGCTGGTGGTCGTCGTCCTGATGGTGCTGATGGCCGCGCTGGCGCCGCTCCTGGCGCCGCACGACCCGAACCGGATCTTCGACAAGTTCGAGTCGTCGCCGTCGGGCGCGCATCTGCTCGGCACCGACTCGGTCGGGCGGGACGTGCTCAGCCGGCTGATCTACGGCGCCCGGGTGTCGATGAGCGTCGGCGTCGGGGCGGTCGTCGTGTACGTCGTGATCGGCGTCCTGCTCGGTCTGCTCGCCGGGTACTACGGCGGCTGGGTGGACCAGGTGATCATGCGGATCACCGACGTGTTCATGTCGTTCCCGTACTTCATGGTGATCCTGATCCTGGTCAGCGTGCTCGGGCCGAGCCTGCTCACCATCATCGCGGTGATCGGCGCACTGGCCTGGCCGATGATCGGCCGGCTGGTCCGCGGCAGTGTGCTGTCGATCAAGGGCAGCGACTACGTGCAGGCCGCGGTCGCGCTCGGGTACCGCACGCCGCGGATCCTGTTCCGGCACATCCTGCCGAACGCGTTGTCGCCGATCGTCGTGAACGCGACGTTCGGCGTCGCCCAGGCGATCATCCTCGAGTCCGGCCTGAGCTTCCTCGGGATGGGCGTCCGCCCGCCGGCTGCGAGCTGGGGAAACATGCTGAGCGAGGCGCAGTCGATCACTGTGCTGTCCAGCCAGCCGTGGATCTGGATCCCGCCGGGCCTGCTGATCCTGCTCGCCGTACTCGCGATCAACTTCGTCGGCGACGGCCTGCGCGACTCCATGGAGTCCCGTTCCGAGACCTGACCCATCCTTTCGAGAAGGGACCCGCTATGTCTGCACGGACCACCCACCGGCTCACCACCGGACTGGCCGCGATCGGCCTGTTGCTGATACCGACCGCGTGCACGGGCAACGCCGGCAGCGGCGGAGGTGGCGGCGACACGCTGTACGTCGGCACCGTGAACCCGCCGGCCAGCTTCAACCCGATCAACCAGTCCGACGTCGGCGGTCAGTTCGCCGTACGGTTCGCGATGGACACGCTGCTGGACCAGCCGGAGCCGCTGAAGTTCGTGCCGAAGCTGGCCGATTCGATCGAGAGCAAGGACAACAAGACCTTCACGGTGAAGCTGCACGCCGGCGCGAAGTGGAGCGACGGGCAGCCGATCACCGCGAAGGACGTCGTCTACACGATCAACCTGATCGCCAATCGGGACTCACTCACCACGCTCGGCGGGAACGTCACCGCGCTCACCGGGGTCGATGCCACCGGCAAGCTTCCGAAGGGGCAGGCCGCCGTACCGGGGCTGACCGCGCCGGACGACACCACGGTCGTGTTCACCACGAAGACCCCGGTGGACCCGAACTACGTCAAGGAGATGATCGGCACCAAGGTGGTGATCATGCCCGAGCACACGCTGGCGAAGACCGCGCCGGCGCAGATCGACGACAGCAAGTTCGCGCAACTTCCCGACGTCACGAGCGGACCGTACAAGTTCACGAAGTACACCCAGAACGCGAGCATCGAGTACGCCGCCAACCCGGACTACTACGCCGGTGCGCCGAAGATCGCCAAGCTGATCATGAAGATCATGCCGGCCTCGAACCTGGCCGGTGAGCTGCAGACCGGGTCGATCATGATGAACTCCGGCGGCGGGATCGGGAACATCCCGTTCCAGGACCTGAAGACGGTCCAGGCGTTCAAGGACGTCAACACCAAGGTCAACCCGACGATCGGGTTCCAGACCATCCAGTTCAACGTGAAGACGTTCGCGGACCCGCGGCTGCGGGCCGGTCTCGCGCATGCGATCAACCGCAAGCAGATCGTCGACGAACTGCTGCTCGGCAACGGCGAGGTGATCGACGGCCCGTACACCAGCCAGAGCCCGTTCCTGGACAAGAGCCTGAAGACCGTCAGCTACGACCCGGTCCTGGCGAAGAAGCTGCTCACCGAGGCGGGCTGGGACTTCAGCCGGAAGATCAACTTCGTCGTACCGACCGGGAACAAGATCCGGGAGCGGTCGGCCGACATCCTGTTGCAGAACTTCAAGGCGATCGGCCTGAACGTCGTCCAGACCAACTACGACTTCCCGACGACGCTGGCCAAGGCGCGGGCGAAGGACCACGACATGGTGCTGATGGGCCTGACCTTCAACATCGACCCGGACGTGTCGAACATGTATTCCTCGACCGGTTCCTTCAACCTGACCGGGTACAACTCGCCGGAGAGCGACAAGCTGCTGCTGGCCGGCAAGTCCGAGGCGAAGCCGGACGCCCGGCACAAGATCTACAACCAGTTGCAGGCTCTGTGGCAGGCTGACATGCCGGTCCTGACGCTGTACTCCGACCACGCCGTCGCCGCGACCAACAAGTCCGTGGCAGTGGGCGGAGCGACCGCGTTCTGGCCGGGGACCGTGGCCAACACCGGCCAATGGGCATTCGAAGGAGCGAACTGATGAGTCTCGTCGAGGAAGCCACCGCGATCGCGCCCGGGCTGATCGAGCTGCGGCGGGAGCTGCACCAGGTTCCCGAGGTGGGCCTCGACCTGCCGAAGACTCAGGCCCTGGTGCTCGACGCGGTGGCCGGGTTGCCGCTGGAGATCAGCACCGGCAAGGAGCTGACTTCTGTGGTCGGCGTACTGCGCGGCGGTCAACCCGGGCCGACGGTGCTGCTGCGGGGTGACATGGATGCGTTGCCGGTGGTGGAGGAGACCGGGCTCGCGTACGCCGCCGAGAACGGGAACATGCACGCCTGCGGCCACGATCTGCACACCACGGGACTCGTGGGAGCGGCGAAGTTGCTGAGTGCGCATCGCGACGAGCTGAACGGGAACGTGATCTTCATGTTCCAGCCGGGCGAGGAAGGCCTCGGCGGGGCCGGGTGCATGCTCCGGGAGGGCCTGCTGAGCGCAACGGGCGACAAGCCGATCGCGGCGTACGCGTTGCACGTCTGGTCGCAGGCGGCGAGGGGGACGTTCCAGCTGCGTCCGGGCACGATCATGGCCAGTTCGAACCAGTTGCACATCACGGTGCACGGCAAGGGCGGCCACGGGTCGTCGCCGGACCGGACGATCGACCCGGTGCCGGTGGTAGCGGAGCTGGTGCTGGCGTTGCAGACGTACGCGACGCGGCGGGTGAACGTTTTCGACCCGGTGGTGATCACGGTGACGCAGCTCGAGGCGGGCGTCGCGATCAACGTCATCCCGAACACGGCCCGACTCGGCGCGACCGTGCGGACGCTGTCGGACGCGATGCTGGAGCAGCTGACCCGCGAGCTGCCGGCACTGGCGGAGCGGATCGCGGCGGCGCACGGATGCACGGTCGACGCGCGGCTCGACCCGCAGTATCCGGTGACGGTGAACGACACCGGCCGTACGGCGGAGACCGCGGACATCCTCACCGGCCTGTTCGGTGCGGAGCGGGTGCAGCAGCTGGACAACCCGTTGATGGGCGCCGAGGACTTCTCGATGGTGCTGCGGGAGGTGCCGGGCACGTTCGTGATGGTCGGCGCCCGGCCGGACGACGTCTCCGAGGAGGACGCTCCGTCGAACCATTCGAGCCTCGTCCGGTTCGACGACGCGGTCCTCGGCGACCAAGCGGCCGCTCTGGCTCAGCTGGCCGCCAAGCACTTGATCAGGTAGGTCCCGCGAGGTGGGTGTTGACCCGGTTGAGGAGCGCGAACAACTGGTCGCGCTCCTCCACGGTCAGCGGCGCCGTGATGTGAGCGTTCACACCAGCGAGTACCTGGTCGAGTTCAGCGAGCCGCCGTACGCCGCTGTCCGTGATCGTGATGACGTTGCGGCGTTTGTCGGCGGGGTCCGGCGTACGGCGGATCCAGCCGCCGTCCGCGAGCTCGTTCAGGACCGCGACGAGATCGCTCTTGTAGACGCGGGCGCGGCCGGCGAGCTCGGACTGGCTCGCCGGGCCGAACTCGGTGAGCGCGGCGAGCACCACGAAGTGATCCTTGTGCGCCCCAATGGCCCGGAGCGCTTCGGCGGAGGCACGGGCGGTCTGCGCCGCCGTCAGCCCGACCAACCGTGACAGCTGCGCCTTGATCCGCTCCGGCGTCTCCGTGCCACGGTCGAAAAGCAGCTCGTCCTCCATCGCGTCATCATACGCCGCTTGCGTTAGTCGGACTAACGACCTACATTCGTTGGCATAGCCAACGTTAGTTCGGCTAACTATTCAAGGAGCCCGATATGACCGCCACCGAAAGCCTCATCCGCGAGCTCGCCGACCGCAGCGAACTCGCCGACCTGGTCTCCCGCCACAGCCTGTGGATCGACGAGCGCCGGTACGACGAGAGCGACCGTCTGTTCACCGAGGACGTGGTCGTCAAGTCTCGCGGTGGCGAGGCCGTCGGCATCGAGGCGATCGTCAACCTGGTGCGGGCACGTCACGACGACTACGCCCGCACGCTGCACAACAAGTCGAATCTTGTGATCGAGGTCCAGGGCGAGACCGCAACCGTGCGCGCGCACGACCTCGCGGTCTATGTCCTCGACGACAAGACGGAGGCGATCGCAGCCGCCGTACACCGCTACGGCGCGCGGCGGACCGAGAAGGGCTGGCGCTTCGACCGGCTCGAGGTCAGCCCGGTCGCACTGACCGCAGCGCTCGACCGCGAACTCTAGGCCGCGCACTCCAGAAGGTGCCTGTGGCTGGTCGGTCCGCCAGAGGCCGACCAGCCACAGGGTTCAGGAGGGCGAAACTCCGAGGGTGTAGGCGCCACGACTGCCGTACGTCGAGTAGCCCGTGTTCAGCGGATCGCCGTAGCCCACGTTGTCGATCCGCACGTAATACGTACCCGGCTGAAGGCTGCCGCTAACACTCGCACCGAGACCCGTCGGCGTGCCGGCGTCGCTCTGCCCGGATGCCGGGTCGTTCGAGGCAACGACCGCGCCGGAGCTGTCCAGCAGGTCCAGCTTGATGTCGAGGTTGCCGCCGCTCGGAGCGGAGCTCGCCGTCGCGGTGTAGTTGCCGGCAGCACTCACGTCGACGCGGTAGACGTCGGTGTCGTTCTCGGCCGCGATGACGCCCGACGCAGGCGTACCGACGGTGAGCGCGGCTGCGTCTCCGACAGTGTCACCCGCCTCGTCCGCGCGCAGTGCGAGCCCGTGCGAGCCGACGACCGCGTAGTCGTCTTCCTTGTTGTTCGCGTCGGCGTACTCGCCCTTGCTCCACTGGCTGATGCCGCGGTAGTACCCGACGCCCATGATCGGCGCCCACGCGCCGTGGCCCTGGTAGTACCCGACCGTCGACGTCCCGTCGTGCGAGAGGCCGACGTTGTGTCCGGCCTCGTGCGACGCGGCCTCGGCGAGGTTCTTCGCGCCGGTGCCGACGCCCTTCGTGAACACGAGCGCCGGCTGGTAGTAGTCGTGCTGGCTGGTGCTGTCGTACACGCCAACGTACGCGACACCGCCGCAACCGCACCCGGACTGGTACCAGGTGTCCGGATCGATCAGTACGCGCGTCCCGTACTGCTCGTCCGACGCGCCCGACCGGTCGATTGCGGACTGGGCCGGCTCCTGCGTCGTCACGTCCACGTCGAACGTCGCGTAGTCCTCCGCGACCCGCGCCCACACCTCATGGACGACGTCCTGCTCGGCCGTACTGAAGTTCGCCGGATCGCCGTCGGTGTCGTACGCCGAGACGTTGACGGGATCGACGCCCTTCGACGCGTTCCACGCCGTACCGGTGATGGTGTGGCCGTCGAAGTCCAGGTAGATGACCCGGTTCGAGCCCGGCTTGCTGTGCAGCTCGAACGCCGGGCCGGCCGCGGCTGCGACCGCCGTACGCGCCCGGCGCGGTGACGCTTCGGGAGCCTTCTGCGCGGCGGTCAGACCGGGCTCGCGGAAGAACAGTTTGCTGTCGGCATCGAGCCACGCGGTCTTGTCGGTGGCAAGGATCTGCCGCAACTGGTCGGTCGGCAGGCCGTTGTGCGCGGCAACCTCGGCCAGCCGCGCCTGCACCTTGCCGAGCGCCGAGCCGCCGGCCAACGGCTGCGACAACAACTGGTCGATCGGTGTCTGTTGCGCATCGGCCTGGGTGCCGAGCGCGACAGCCAGACCTCCGAAAACAACAGCACCAGCACACGCAAGTGCGCCGGTGCGGCGAATTCTGCTCACTACGGGTTCCTCCTCACGTCCCCCCGGGTGGGCGGCTCCCCCCAAAGACCCGGGGCCGTCGATCTCGGTGGGATCGACGGCCCCGGGGGACTCAAGGTGTCAGCCGGCGGTGACGCGGACGGAGTAGGCGCCGCGGCTGCCGTACGTCGAGTAGCCGGTGTTCAGCGGGCTGCCGTACCCGGTGTTCTCGATCCGGAGGTAGTAACGGCCGGCCGCGACCTGGCGGCTGATGCTCGCGCTCAGCCCGGTCGGGGTGGCCGAGTTGGACTGCCCGGCCGCCGGGTCCGCGGTGGCGACCACACCACCCGACGAGTTCAGCAACTGGAGCTTGATGTCCAGGTCCGCGCCGGACGCCGCCGCGGAGGCCGCGAAGTTGAAGGTGCCGGCTGCGAGGTCGATCCGGAAGGTGTCGACGTCGGAGTCGTTGGCGTACACACCCTTCACGCTCGTCCCGAGCGTCAACGCGGTGGCATCCGACGTACCGTTGCCGTGGTCGTCGGCCCGCAGCGCCAGCCCGTTCTGGCCGACCACCGCGAAGTCGTCTTCCTTGTTGTTCGCCCCGCTGTACTCGCCCTTGCTCCACTGGCTGATCGCCTTCGAGTACCCGACGCCCATGATCGGCGCCCAGGCGCCGTGGCCGGAGTAGTACCCGACGGACGCGGTGCCGTCGTGCGAGAGGCCGACGTTGTGGCCCGCCTCGTGCGACGCGGCCTCGGCGATGTTCTTCGCACCCGTCCCGACGCCCTTGGTGAAGACCAGAGCGGGCTGGTAGTACGAGTGGTTGCTGGTGTTGTCGTACACGCCGACGTACGCGACCCCGCCGCAACCGCAGCCGGACTGGTACCAGGTGGTCGGGTCGATCAGCACCCGCGTCCCGTACTGCTGGTCGGACGCACCGGACCGCGTGATCGCCGCAGCGGCCGGCTGCTGCGTCGTCACGTCCACGTCAAGCGGTGCGTAGTCTTCCGCGACGCGAGCCCAGACATCACGTACGACGTCCTGCTCGGCCGTGCTCCAGTTGCCGGTGTTCCCGTCGGTGTCGTACGGCGTGACGTTCACGGTGGACGGCTTGCCGTTGGTGTTCCACGCCGTACCGGTGATCGTGTGGCCGTCGAAGTCGAGGTAGATGACGCGGTTCGCCCCGGGCTTGCTGTGCAGCTCGAACGCCGGACCGGTCGCGGCGGCGACCGCCTGCGTGGCCCAGCGGGGCGATGCCGCGGATCCGGTCTTCCGCTCGGCCGCGGTGGCGACCGGCTCGCGGTAGAACAGCTTGCCGCCGCGGTCCAGCCAGGCGGTGCGGTCGCTCGCCAGGATCTGCCGCAGGTGGTCTGTGGACAACTTGTTCTGGTCGGCGATCTCGGCGAGCCGGGACTGGACGCGGCCGAGTGCGGCCTTGCCCTGGAGCTCCTGGCCGAGCAGTTGGTCGATGGGGAGCGGAGCGGGCTGCTGGGCGTCGGCCTGGTTACCGACGACGACGGCCAGGGATCCGAAGACGACGGCGCCGGCACAGGCCAGGCCAGCGATGCGGCGGGTCTTGGGGCGGGAACGAGGGCGGGGGCGGTTTGGCATGGGCGGGAACTCCTCAGGTACTCCGGCGTGCCTCACTTGACATACTCACGAGCGGTGTACGCGAACTCGCTGTGCGTAGCCTGCCCGAAAGCCCGCACCGCTGTATAGATTCGACTCGGGATTTAACGTCGACTTGGGAGGGTCCCCGATGCGGTTCATGATGATTTTCAAGGCCAGCGAAGAGTCCGAGGCAGGACAGCCGCCGACCGAGGAGGGCCTGACCGCGATGGGCCTGGTGATGGCCGAGATGGCGGAGAAAGGCGTCCTGCTCGCGGGCGACGGGCTGCTGCCGAGCTCACACGGCTTCCGGCTGCAACTGGACGCCGGGAAGCGCCGGGTGGTCGACGGTCCGTTCGCCGAGACCAAGGAGCTGATCGCCGGGTTCTGCCTGATCGAGGTCGCGTCCCGCGAGGAGGCGGTCGAGTGGGGCTGGCGCTGTGTCGCGGCGGACGCCCGCGGCACCGACGACCCCGAAACCTCCGGGCTGCTGGAGATCCGGCAGGTCCCGACCGCCGAATTCTTCGGTGACAACTACACGGACGAGGCTCGGGAGCGCAACGACCAGACGTTCCAGAAGGCCGCCGAGAACCTTCAGAAGAGCAACACCTGACGGATCGACGAGCCGGCGGCCAGGTCGTCGAAGGCCTGATTGAGGTCGTCGAGCCCGACCGTCGCGGTCAGGAGCCGGTCGACGGGTAGGCGGCCGGCTCGGTACAGGGCGACGTACCGCGGGATGTCGCGGGACGGCACCGACGAGCCGAGGTACGAGCCCTTCACTGTGCGCTCCTCCGCGACCAGGCTGACCGCGGGCACGCTGAACGTCTGCGACGGATGCGGCAGTCCGACGGTGACCGTGGTCCCGCCGCGTCGCGTGGCGGCGTACGCCTGCTCGAGCACTTTCGCGCTCCCGACCGTCTCGAACGCATAGTCCGCGCCGCCGGCCGTCGCTGCACGGACCTGCTCGACGGCGTCAGAGGATCGGGCGTCCACGATCGCAGTGGCACCCAACTCCTGGGCGAGAGCGAGCTTCGACGGTACGACGTCCACGGCGACGATCGGATGCGCTCCGACGAGAACGGCGCCGAGCAGCGCGGACAGCCCGACGCCGCCGAGTCCGAAGACGACCGCGCTGCGTCCGGCCCGGACCTGTGCCGTGTTCACCACCGCGCCGACGCCGGTCATCACGGCGCAACCGAAGAGCGCGGCGACTTCCGGTGGGAGCGACGGATCGATCTTCACTGCCGAATGGGCGGAGATCACCGCATGATCCGCGAACCCGGAAACGCCTAGATGATGGTGTACGCCGTCGAGGCGGTGGGTGCCGGTGAGCAGGGTGCCGGCGGTGTTTGCGGCGGCACCTGGCTCGCATAGCGCGGGGCGGCCTTCGGCGCAGGGGGCGCAGGTGCCGCAGGCGGGCACAAACGCACAAGCGACCACGTCGCCGACTGCAAACCCCGCGGCCTCGGACGCGACGACTTCGCCGGTGGCCTCGTGGCCGAGGAGCATCGGCATCACGCGTGGTCGCGATCCGTCGATCACCGAGAGGTCCGAGTGGCACAACCCGGCCGCGCGGATCCGGACCAGCAACTCCCCCGGACCCGGCGGCGCGAGCTCCAGCTCTTCCACGTGCAGCGGCCGCGACTCGGCGTATGGCGCCGGCAGGCCCATCTCCCGCAGTACGGCGCCGCGCACGATCATCCCGTGATCCCTTCGAGAGCCGCGCGGATCTCGTCCGGTACCGGGACCGGGACGCGGTCGTGCCGCCCGACGAAGACGTGGACGAACCGACCGGTCGCGGCCGGTTCGTCCGAGCCCTCACGGAACAAGGCGATCTCGTAGCGCACGCTGGAGTTGCCCAGCTGCCCGCACCGCAACCCGGCGTCGACGACGCCGGGGAACTCGAGCGGCTGCTTGAACGTGCACTGCGAGTCCACGCACAACCCGATCACGTCGCCGCGATGGATGTCGAGCCCACCGAGGCGGATCAGGAAGTCGTTGATCACGGTGTCGAAGAAGCTGTAGTACTCGACGTTGTTGACGTGCCCGTAGACGTCGTTGTCCTTCCACCGCAGCGTGATCGCCAGGTGGTGCGGGTACGCGCTACGGTTCACGGCTTGCGGCCGACACCCACCCACAGGCTGCACATGATGTCGGTGAACTCGCCCTTGTCGACCAGGGCTTGCGTCTCGTCGTCGGGGTACCAGCGGAACGGCGACACGACGCCGGGCTCGACCAGCTCGGTGCCCTCGAAGAACTCGGTGACTTCTTCCTTGCTGCGGACCTGTGCGTCGCCGCCGTCGGCCTTGTAGACCACCATCGCCCGCTCCCACAGGTCCGGCGCGAAGTCGGGGGTGCAGTGCGAGAAGATCAGCAGCGAGCCCGGGGCCAGCGGCTCGACCAGCTGACGGACCAGGTCGTACGGCTTCAGGGCGTCCGGCAGGTAGTGGAAGACGCCGACGATGCTCAGCGCGACCGGCTTGCTGAAGTCGATCAGCTCCCTGACCTCTTCGGACGCCAGGATCGCCTGCGGGTCGGTGACGTCGGCCTCGAGGTACGCCGTCTTGCCTTCCGGCTTGCTGACCAGCAGCGCGCGCGAGTGCGCGAGCACGATCGGGTCGTTGTCGGCGTACACCACGTGCGCCGCCGGGGTGATCTTCTGGACGACCTCGTGCAGGTTCGGGCTGGTCGGGATACCCGTGCCGACGTCGAGGAACTGCGTGATGCCCTGCTCGGCGGCGTACTTCGCCGCGCGGTGCATCCACATCCGGTTCGACAGGGCGGCGGTGCGGAAGCCCGGGAACGCCTGCAGCAAGTGCTCGGCGGCCTGCCGGTCGATCGCGAAGTTGTCCTTCCCGCCGAGGAAGTAGTCGTACACCCGGGCGCCGTGCGGCCGGTCGAGCTTCAACTGCTCGTACATCCGCGGGTCGACGTCGGCATCCTGCGATTCAGCCATGAAATTCCCATCCGCGCTGCGGCTCAGAACTGAGTAGCCATCGTAACCGGTACACAACGGACTGTGACACCGGCAGAACGACCCTACCGCTCCCGACCGGCCATGCAATCAGCTCCGGCGCGTCCGTCCCAGGCCTTTACAGAGGATTGAATTCCCGCCCTCGTTCTGCCGTGGTGGACTGTCTGTATGGGTGAGGTGATCGCGGGGCGGCAGACGGCGGTGTACGACGGGGAGGTGGTCGTGTTCCTGATCGGGATGCGGGTCAACTCGTTGGTCAAGGTGCGTGAGTGGCTGCCGGTGTTCCGCGCGATGGGGCCGATGCTGCGGGAGCTGATGAAGGACAATGAGAGCGGGCTGCTCGGGTTCCGGACGCTGCCGACGTGGCGCGGGATCACGCTGATCCAGTACTGGGAGTCGGTGGAGAAGCTCCAGGCGTTCGCGAACGACACCGGCCGCACGCACCGGCCGGCCTGGGTCGAGTACTTCCGCAACTCGTTCAAGAGCGGCGCGGTCGGCATCTGGCACGAGACGTACGTCGTACCGGCCGGCAACACCGAAACCATCTACGGCAACATGCCGCTCCTCGGCCTCGGCAAGGTCACCGGTGTCGAGCCGGTCGGGAAGCGGGGCGATACCGCCGCCCAACGCCTCCATCGTGCGGAAGGTTGACGGCACCTGCAGAGTCAGGCCACGAGATCAATCGTCACGACGTGCGGGTCTATTGTTCCGGGCGACGGTCTCACCAGTCCCGCACATGCGCGGATGATTTCGCTGCGCCGAGGTGTCAAATTGCGCTTGCCGCGTGATCTATAAGCCTTTTCGTAATCCACCTTGACATATCACGTGCACGACCGCCCGAGCCGCAGAGTCTGCAGCTATCGCTTGACGCTTCATTTTATCGGAACTCTTGCCAAACGCATAATCACAGACCGACTTGACGACCAGCCATTGCGTTCCCTCTCTGTCTGCCGCCGCCTGAATCCCGGCGCCTTCCATCTCACCTCCAATCGCTTCTGGAAAGCGTTCAGCGAGGGCCTGGCGGAAACCCAAATTGTCGATCAGCTTATCTCCGGAGATTACCTGCCCGACCTGAACATCGAACCCATGTCCACCCAGGGAGGCCGCCAGGAAGCGCCCAAGAATCCGCGGATGGGCGTCAACTCTCGAGCCACGGTCAACTACATGGGGGTTTCCCTCGTTCGTGCCCATTCTCTGCAACTCATAGTCGGCCAACTGCCGAGAAATCAATACCTGGCCAATCGCTTGCGACTCTTTCATCCCAAATGCAACTCCCACCGCGATCACATACGCGGGTCGCAGGTCATCGATGGCCTCGCGTACGGTCAGAGTCGATCCTCCTGTGCCGCGGCTGCTCATTCCTGATCTCACAGCCGCCACGACCGTTCCTGCGACGCCCGCATAAATGTGGTACGAGTTATTTGTGTAGAAGACGGTTCGATCCCTGAATCCGGCTTCCTGAAGGGCAACGTCGAGCGCATTCGTCTCTGCGTCATTTACCGTCACGAGTAGCACATCGATCTGCTCCACCGACTGCCCCCAAGGAGATTCCTCGAATATCGTCCGCAAGTCTGCGTGACGGTCACCAAGCGAACGCGCCAACCGGGCAACTGCGTCATTCATGTGAGCTCCCACGACGTCTGGATGCCATGGGGTCGCGAGAGACATCACTCCAGTCGCTCGGGCGGCATCTTGCAAAATTGCACGCAATCGCGCTCGCTTGACGTCCTGACTGGGTATCGATTCGATGCCGCCAGTCGGCGATAGGAACTTCGCAACCCACCGGCTCAATCCATCGATCAGCCACCGCACCCCCACCCCGGCAGAGTAGAACTGTATTTCGCGTCGCTGTAGGACCAGTGGTTCAAATGCAGCGAAAGGTGTCGTTTGTGGATTCACAAGGTCGGAGCAACCAAGGATGTAGGCGAGGTGCCCCAAAACAGGAATGTCGTATGCCGGAAATGAAATAGACAAGCTATCGAAGAACTGAAGTCCGGAAATTCCTGTCGCTATATCACCATTACCGACCTGCATATAGTCTCTTGTGAATGCTTCGCTAATCTTCCGGCGAACCCGATACTCCACAGAGGCTTTCTGTGCGAGAGCACCTAATTCGGGTCGGAAATACGAGAAGGTAATTGCCTGACCTTCTCGTTTCCGCAAAGCACTCCCGACCGGATCAGCGAGACCCAATGCAACCGGCTGCCACTTTCCACTCGTTCGAGGCAATTCGTCAGCCCAGATCAACAGCTCCCGATGCAGGGGAGCTGTGCTGCCGAGAGGCTTCAATCTTGTCGGCGCGAAGAGCGGCACCGAATCGTTTGTCGAGAAGTAGTTCGGGTATCGTGCGGCGTCGTACTCGTATGCGTTGCGCCTCGACTCTAAGAACTCGTCTCGGCTCAACTCGTGACTGAATGCTGCCAGATTGCCGGTGCGGGTCAACAATTCAAGCTCACGTAACACAGGCCCCGCGACTGCGTCATTCTCATACAGCGCGGACAGCCCACAGTAGAAGTCCGCATCGGTGAATAGCGACAGAAGTCTCAGCAGGCGGATCATCTCCGCTGCGGGAGGCCGCCACGATGCGGCCTGGCTTAGCTCACGGTCCAGGAAGTGTAGATAGAGGGCATTCTCATACAGCGCCCGGCACCTCGGCTCTGCGACCTAGAGCCGAGGCGACGAACTCGGTCGAGCCATTGAGGAGATACTTCAGGATCTCCTGCCGGCCCATGCCGCTGGTCGAATAGACCTCGCCCTCGAAATCTAGACGATTCGGTGCCAGTTCTCGAATGCAATCAGCGCGATTGTCTATCGAGAAGTATCGTATAGGCATCTTGGCGTGCTCTGCTTGTGCAATCTCAATCAGGACGCCGTCTGCGAGCGTTTCACCGAACACCCACACTTCATCACTTATGTTGAGCAGCGCATGATTCGCATCACGTACCGCGTCCCGCGGAACCCGGTCAGATAGAAAATAGTCGAAGGCCCGGAACGGGTTGAGCGGGACAGCGCCTCTCTGAAACACAAACTCACAGATCGCATCTCGGCAGTAGAAGTACTGCTTCGATTGTGCCGTGTAGACAACAGGGCCACTCATTCGCCGCCTCCATCTGACGGCCCCGAGATTGCGTTACCCACAACGTACCCGCTGACCAGCGCTGCAGTGAGCCCTCTGAAGTCCCCTGCCGAATCACCGGCCACCCAAAGTCGAGGCAGCGGAGTCTTGAGTCGTGAATCGTGTCGAAGATACATTCCCACGCCCTCCACGGTCGGTCCAGCGATGGATGCCTGTTCGAGCCGACCCTGGGGAAATTCTTGCACCAGTACTGCAAGTCCCGCAGACAGGCGCGCCGACATCGTTCGCCCTAGTACTTCGGTGAGCATAGCGGTCTCAGAGGGTAGCCGGGTACTTCCACCTAGTAACGATCCCAATTCCGATCGAACTAGTCCATGCGTGCGCGTCAAGCGCTCGCGCATGCTGGGCCATTCAGCCTCAATCGATCTATTGTCCAGAATACGGACATTGAATCCAACGTTTGATTGCGTGGTAGGCGGCCCATCCGCGTGGCCTGAGACGCTCTCAATGCCATACGACCTCCCGGTCACAACCGCGCCATTTCTACAACAACAGAACGTTCGCCATTCAACAGATCGATCACCATTTCGATAGATCAACTTAGGATCGAGTCTAGGATGGTCTTTCAGAAAGAAATTCTCGGCTGGCTGCTCAATTCTGACACCTACCTCAACCCTGATTGGCGTTTGCGCCCTGCCTGGCAAGCAGTCCTGCACTAGAAGTGGGCCATATCGTCCGGCGGCAACAACTAGGTTTCTACATGCAACCCTCAACTCATCGCCATGCGTCTCACCATCGAGCATCCATCCGATTGGCTGGGGAGTGATTCGACATATGCGCGAGCCCGTCAAGATATCAACGCCGCCAGACAGTTCCGATATCATCCGGGCACGTACGTCGAGCGGCACGTAAATCGATGGATAGTGCTTATCAACACTAGCGTGATTGATTTTCGTCGGTGATATCCCCGCAACGACTCGACCGATTGAAGATATATCGACGCCATGCCGAGCAAGAAGGCCGTCGAGCGACCGCTGCGCCCGATCAAGTAGATGCGGATCCAGTTCCCAGACAACGGTGGCAGATGGCCAGAATGAAAACTTGCCGTCTGAGTACAAGCCTGCGCCCCCTACCCCTTCGAGCAGAGTCGCTGGATCATCTTGCGATCTGTCGCTCACCACCGGCCCGGCCTCAAGGACGAGAACGTCTGCACCTCGGAGCGCCTGAGCTGCGGCGAGACCGGCCGGCCCGGCACCTATGATCGCCGTTTCCACAGAGACCTGCGGCATCTCGATCCCCCCATCGAGCACTACGTCTGACGCCGATGACGCGCGTGCGCGAACTCTGCTCCGATCTTAGCTCGATCCCGCCTTCTACAACAGACTTGAAGGAGGTTCCATGGGAATAGCCTGACCTGCAGAGCCCATCTACCAACCGATTGGATTCCGATGCGATTCACTAGCCGGCCCCGCAGTTCTCGGGGCTCACTCTTGGACAGCGCGGAGTATTCCGCTTTGAAGGGCGAACAGTTAGAGCGGATAAAGCAGCGAGACAACTTTTTGAATCTGAACGTCGTAGCGATCGGCCTGACGTCATCGCTGGCGATTCAAGTCGAAGGACGTCAGTATGCATGGCTGCTGATTCCATGGATCACGACAATCCTTGGATGGGCGTACCTCTCCAACGACGACAAGGTCACCGCAATCGCGCGATATCTCGAGCAGAATGCGAGGGCGTCCAGATCGTCGGTATCATGGGAATCGAGTATCAAAGGACTGACGTCGGCAGCTCTGCGGCGAACTGCGGAGGCTATCGTGTTCCTATTGGCGTTCGTAGCACCGACACCACTCTCAATCGCTCTGTACTTGAGTTCTTTTCGTGCGGATACATTCAAACCACTCTCTTGGATTTTGATCGGTTCCGAAGCCCTCCTGACGGCGGGACTCACCATGATCTACTTTTCGTCTCTTCTTGAGAGGCGGCGTTGGAAATTCCCTCCGCTAGTGCCCTGAATCCAAGACCTCGGTTCTATTGTGTCGGACCCGTTGAGCTCAGAACCTACTGATCGGCTCGGCCCTCAGCATGCTCAGCGCAGGCCCACCCACGGCTACAGTGCAGGCGTGCGGTTCATGCGGGATTTGCGGACGCTGTTGCGGCGGCGTGATTTCCGGCGGTTGTTTGCGGTTCGGCTGACGTCCCAGTGCGGGGACGGGGTCTTCCAGGTCGCGCTGGCGTCGTACGTGCTGTTCTCGCCGGAACGGGCACCGGATGCCGCTGCGATCGCGGGCCTGTTCGCGGTCTCGCTGCTGCCGTACTCGGTCCTCGGACCGTTCACCGGCGTACTGCTGGACCGCTGGTCGCGCCGCCAGATCCTGTTCGGCGCCAATCTGACCCGGGCCGCTCTCGTCATCGGCGTCGGCGTGATTGTCGCGGCTGACAACGCGGGTGCACTGTTCTACCTCGCCGTACTGCTCACCCTCGGCGTCAACCGCTTCCTGCTCTCCGGTCTGTCCGCCGGCCTCCCGCACGTCGTCGAGCGCGACGAACTGGTGATGGCCAACGCGGTCACGCCAACAAGTGGTACGGCGTTCTTCCTGATCGGCGGCGGGATCGGCGCCGGGGTGAAGCTGCTCGTCGACTCCGACCTGATCGTCCTCGGGCTGACCGTCGTCATCTACACGGCCGCCGCCCTCCTCGCCCTCCGGCTGCGGCGCGACCAGCTCGGCCCGGACCTGAGCGGCGACGAGCCCGGCATCACCGAAGCACTCCGCACGATCGCGACCGGTCTCGTCGACGGCGGCAGGCACCTCCGCGAGCGCCGGCAGGCCGCACTCGGCCTCGCCGCGATCGGGTCACTGCGGTTCTTCTTCGGGCTGATGACGGTCGCGATGATCCTGCTGTACCGCAACCACTTCTACGGGCCCGGCCAGCTGGATCAAGCGTTCGGCGGGCTCGCGATCGCGACCGGTGCGGTCGGCGCCGGCCTGTTCGTCGCCGCACTGATCACGCCGTGGGGCACTCGGGTGATGGCGCTGCGGCAGTGGATCACGCTGCTGTTCGCGGCCGCGGCGGTGGTGAGCGCCGTACCGATCGGGCTCTACACCCAGCCCGCGATGGTGGTCGGCGGGTTCCTGACCGGGTTCTGCGCGCAGGGCATCAAGATCAGCGTCGACACCCTCGTGCAGACGGGTGTCGACGACGTGTACCGCGGCCGGGTGTTCTCGCTGTACGACATGATCTTCAACGTCGGGCAGGTCTCCGCGGCCGCACTCGGCGCGGCGATCCTGCCCGACAGCGGGAAGTCCTACCCGGTGCTGGCGCTGATCGTGGTCGGCTTCGCGATCACCGCCCTGGTGTACTCACGTGCCTCGCAAGGCGGTGATCGGCTGGATGGCGGAGGCCTTCCAGGCGGGATAGGTGCCGGCGACCAGACCGATGAACGCACCCAGCAGGGGTGAACCGAACGCGAGCCGGTTGTCCAGGATCGGCGTCCAGTCACGGACCCAGGACACGCCAACGGTGAGGATGACGCCGACCGCCGTGCCGAGCAGTCCGCCGAGGAAACCGACGATCACGCTCTCCACCAGGAACTGAACCGCGATGTGTCTTCGGGCCGCGCCGAGTGCTCTGCGCAGACCGATCTCGGAGATGCGTTCCAGGACCGACAGCAGCGTGACGTTCGCGATGCCGAGTCCGCCGACGAGCAACGCGACCGCGCCGAGCAGCAGGAACAACGCGTTCAGGTCGGACTCCACACCTTGTCGTACGGCGCCCTGCTTCGGTGGAGCGTCGACGCTCAAGGTGCTCGGGTTGTTCGGCTCGATCGCGATCGGGGCCTGCTCCGCGATCAGTTGCGCGGCGCCGACCGCCGTACGGATCTCGACCGCGTCGGGCGACTCGAGGTTGTAGGCCTGCTGCGCCGTCCCGTTCGGCATGATCACCGCGTCGTTCAGGTCGGCGCGGCCGGTGACCGAGTCGAGGATCCCGATCACCGTGTACGGCTCGTCGCCGATGAACACGGCCGGCTGCGCGTCGACCCGGTTGATACCGAGTCGCTCCGCCGCGTGCTTGCCCAGGACAACCACCTTGTCGGCACGCTGGTCGTGACCGTCGTCGAAGAACCGGCCGGTCTTGAGCACCGCGCGTACGGCGTCCCAGAGACCGGAGGATCCGGCCATCACCTGGAGAGCCTTGCCCGTACCGCCGTCCAGGCCGGTGACGTTCTCGACCAGGTCGTCACCGATCTCGAGGCTGCTGACGGTTCCGACCGCTTCCACGCCGTTCAGCCGCTTGATCCGGTCCGGCGCATCCCACGGCAGTTGCGTCGCCGCCTCCCCTTCCTGCCCACCTTTGTCGTCCGGTTGCACAACCACCCGGGTGGCTGCGGCCAGATCGAACCGCTGCGTGATCTGCCCGGCCGCGGTCTGCCCGAGCCCGACTGTTCCCACCAGCGCAGCGACACCGAGCACGGTGCCGAGCGTGGTGAGAATCAGCCGAGTCGGCCGGGCGGCGACGCCGGCCAGCGCTTCGTCGAGCAGATCCCGCACGGCGGGACGGGATCTGAGCCGGCGACGCCGGGACGTGGACGGCCCGCCGGCGGGATCCGGGGGGCCTGCTTGGGTTACCACTTGAGGGTTCCGTCGACGATGCGGACCTGGCGTTGCGCCCGGCGGCTCACGTGGTCGTCGTGGGTGATGACGGCCAGCGTCATCCCCTCCGAGTGCAGTTCGTCGAACACTTGCAGGATCGCCTCCGCGTTCGCACTGTCCAGGTTGCCGGTCGGTTCGTCCGCGAGCAGCAGACTGGGCTCCGCGACGAGCGCCCGCGCGATCGCGACCCGCTGCCGCTCACCACCGGAGAGCGTGGTCGGCGCGAACTCCATCCGGTGCGACAGCCCGACCCGATCCAGCGCCACCCGCGCCCGCGCCATCCGTTGCCGTCGCGGCACCCCGACGTACACCATCGAGAGCGCCACATTCTCCAGCACGGTGCGGTGGTCGAGCAGATGGAACGACTGGAACACGAACCCGATCCGCTCCCCCCGCAGTACGGCGCGCCGCCGCTCGCGCAGGCTCATCGTGTCCACGCCGTCGAGCCGGTACACCCCACCCGTTGGGTTGTCCAACAACCCGAGCAGATGCAGCAACGTCGACTTCCCGGATCCGGACGGCCCGACGATCGACAGATACTCCCCTTGCCCAATGATCAGGTCGATCCCGTTGATCGCTTGTACTTCGGGCGGCCCTGGAAAGAACCGCCGTACGCCGATCATCTCGACCACCGGCGCCGGCAACGCGACCGCGGTACTCATCGCCCGACCACCACCTGGTCGCCGTCGGACAACTTCGCGTCGCCCTTCGGCGTGACCTGCGCGAACCCGTCCGCGGTCAGCCCGACCGTGACCGGGATCAGCTCCACCTGCCCGTTCCGCAGGACCTCGACCCGCGAGGCGCCGTCGGATCCGGACGACAGGGCAGCGACCGGTACGGCGAGCACCTTGCCGCTGGTGCTCTTGATCGGGATCGTCACCCGCACGTTCGCGTCCCGCAGCAGGGCCAGCTGACTCGCGGTCAACGCGTTCGGCGCGACCACCACGTCGTACTGGTTCCCGTTCTTCGTGACCCGACGGACCTTCCCGGCGACCGACACGCTGTCACCGAGATCGAGCGTCGCCGCCATACCTGCCTTCAGCCGCTGCGCGGTCTCCGCGTCGACCTTGACCGTGACGACCAGCGACGCACCGCTGGCCGACATCACCACGCCGCTCACGGTTCCGCCGCGCTCGACCTTCACGTCGTCGACGCGGCGCGGGAGCGTCTTCACGTAGACCACTTCGGACACCGGCAGCGGCGTTCCGGCCTTGAACTCGGCCTCGTTCGCCGCTTCCTGAGCGTCCGCGAGGTTCTCCTCCGCGTCGTCCACAGCGCCCTGCTGCACCGACGTGTCCTTGGCTTTCGCGGCCTTGGCCGACTTGAGTTGCGACTGGGCGGCGCGGAGCTGCTTCTTCGCCGCGTCGACCTGGTTCTTCGACTGGTCGACGGCCTGCGTGAACTTCTCGTCCGGCTCGGGCGCTTCGTACCCGGCGCTCTCGTACAGCTCCTCCACCGCGGCCGACGTGTCGAGCGTGTACTGGTCGTCGACCGTCCCCGGGTCGTACCCGAGCCGATCGAGCGTCTGCTCCAGTTGCAGCACGTCAGGTCCCTTGGACCCGGGCGAGAGTGTCCGATACATCGGCAGTACGCCGGCCAGCCCGATCACCGGTCGCCCGGTGATCTCGAGCAGCGCCTTGCCCTCGGTGATCGTCGACCCGACCGCCGGCACCTTCCCGGTGACGATCGGCGGTGTCGTCAGCCCGCTGGTCTCGACCCGGATGTTCACCGCGCCGTCGAACGACGCGTCGCCTCGACCGACCACCTTGCTGGACAGCGCCTTCTTCGCCACCGGCACGGTGATCTGGGACGCCTTCGGCGCCGCGGTCTTCGCGGCGGCGTCCTCCGGCGAGCTGATCCGGCTGCCCGCGGCGACACCGACTCCGAGCGAGACGGTGGCCACCGCGGACACTCCGACCAGCACCCGGCGGCGGGACTTGGGCGAAGCGGTCACCGGTTCGCCGTCTCGTCGCGGTACGCCTCGAGCTCGGCCTTGTGCTGGTCGACGAACTCCTTCTCGGCTGCGTACTGCACCTTCTTGTACGCGTCGTCGTACCCACTGGCCTTGCACTTCTGGTCCGCCACCGCGAGGGCGATCTCGGACTTGCGCAGCTCGGACAGCTTCGCCGAGTCGACCTTGTCGAACGACGGCGGGCCGGTGATCGTCTTGGACGGTCCGCCCTGCGCGGGCGGCTTGTTCCCGGTCAGCGTGTCGAGTTTCTGCTGGATCTGCTCACGCGGGTCGTCGACCTTCTTGAGGCCGGAGTGCCCGGCGTCGGCCATGCAGTCGGACCAGGCGCTGGTGGCGTCCACCACGCGCTGGTCGGTGTCGATCCGCTTCTGCAGCGCCTGGATGTCCTTGAACAGGCTGTCGAACTTCTTGAAGTCGATGTTCCGGTCCGCGCCGTCGCCGTACACCTGCTTGACCGCCTTGCCGCGACATCCCATGTCCTGCTGACCGCTCGAGCTCGGGCCGTCCTTGCCGCCCTCGATCACGACTGCGCCGTTGCCGGTCGCGTTCGGCCCGTTCAGCGCCTTGTCGTAGGCCTTCTGCGCGGCCGCCGACAGTGCGCTGCGAATCTTGGTGTTCGGGTTCGAGTCGTCTTCTCCGGCCTTCGACCAGTCGATCGTGCTGATGCCGTAGCCGTACTGCTCGGCGAACTTGTCCGGCGGCAGGTTGAACGCCTCGCTGAACTTGCTCTTCGCGTTCTGCTCCGGAGGTACGGCGACGTACTCGAAACCGGCCGTCTTCATGCAGGCGGCGGTGGCGTCCTCGACCTTGCGCTGCTTGGCCAGGTCCTCCTCGGTCGGTTGCTGAGCGCCGCCGGCCCGGACCGCCATCTTGAACCCGCCGCCGGACGAGCTGACGAAACCGTCGCCCATGTACTCCGCGAGCGGGCTCTTGTCGCTCTGCTGATCGGACGCGACCGGCGCCTTGTCGTTCCCGCAGGCAGCCAGCGCCAGGACCGCCATCACCGTGAGCGCTGTTCGTGAGGTCTTCATGGCAGTGGAGCGTGCCGCCGCGGCCGTCAAGAACCTGTGAAGGTCCCGTTTGCACCCGATGCTCTCAGTCGATCTTCATCGGATTCTCATCAAGTTCAGGGACATTGATGGGTATGCCAGCCCGGATCCTGGTCGCCGAAGACGACCTCAAGCAGGCGGAGCTGATCCGGCGGTACCTCGAACGGGAAGGGCACCTGACTGTCGTCGTCCACGACGGCCGGGAGGCGATCGACGAGGCCCGCCGGCGCAGCCCGGACCTGCTGGTGCTCGACGTGATGATGCCGAAGGTCGACGGTCTCGACGTCTGCCGGGTGCTGCGCGCAGATGGCGATATCCCCATCATCATGCTCACCGCCCGCTCGACCGAGGACGACCTGCTGCTCGGGCTCGACCTGGGCGCGGACGACTACCTGACGAAGCCGTACAACCCGCGCGAACTGGTCGCGCGAGTCCGATCGGTACTGCGTCGGACCCGAAGTAGAGCAGAAGGTGAGGTGTACCGTGTCGGCGAGCTCGAGATCGACCCGAGCCGGCACGAGGTCCGGCTGACCGGGGAGCTGATCGAGCTGACACCGGCCGAGTTCAAGATCCTCGCCTGCCTGGCGGCCTCGCCGGGACGGGCGTTCTCGCGGCAGCAGTTGCTCGAGCACGCGTTCGGCTTCGACCACTACGTGTTCGACCGGACCGTCGACGTACACGTGATGAACCTGCGGAAGAAGATCGAGCCGTCCGCGGGCGCACCGGCGTACCTGAAGACCGTGTACGGCGTGGGGTACAAACTCGCGGACAAGGCGGTCAGCCATGCGTCGTAGCGTGCTGGTCCGGTTCCTCGCGTTGTCGCTCGCGGTCGCGCTCGGGGCCGTGATCGCCACCGCGGTGATCGCGACGTACAGCACGTCGGAGAAGCTGCAGGGCGAGATCGACGCGAACACGGGGCAACTGCAGGTCGACGGCGAGATCTACGGCCAGCTGTCGAAGTACGCCGCGGATCATCCGACCTGGTCGGGTGTGGACAAACTCGTGCACGAACTGGCCGACAAACTCGGGCGCCGGGTCGCGGTCACCGCCGACGACGGCTCGGTGATCGCGGACTCGGCCCGGATGCTCGGCGCCGCTCCCGAACTCCCGTCGGTGCCGGCAGCAACCATCGACGTCCGGAACTCCGGTGGTGCGAAGCTGGCCAGCGTCTCGGGCGCGATGAGTATGTACACCGTCCGTAAGACCGTGGCGGCCGGCGCGGCAGGTGGGTTCGCGACGACCGCGAACGCGATCCCGCCGTTCGTGGGCGCCCCCGACTGGGGGTTGACCGAGGAGGAGCAGCGGAGCCAGGCAAAGCTCGCCCAGCAGGCAGCCGACTGCTACACCGCGAAAGGCAAGCCCGCGACCGTCGCGGAGACCGGCGGGGCGGTTCCGCAGGTGATGATCGAGTCGACGGAGTCGCTCGCCGGCGCGCGCGTGATGGAGAAGCCCGGCATCTCGTCGAAGGACGACAGCTGTTACCAGCCCGGACTGTACGCCCCGAGCGCCAAGGCCAAGATCGTCAACGACGACGAGGTACGGCGCGCGGTCGCCTGCCTCGATGCCGCGAGCATCAAGTACCAGGTCAACGACTTCGGGGGGCTGAAGTCCGTCGAGCCCCTGGCCAAGGGCGACTTCACCGACAAGTTCATCGACTGCACCACCCAGGCCCGCGTCCAGGCGTTGACGCCGTACGTCGCCCCGCCCGCGAAGCTGTACCTCGGGGCGAAGAGCACGTTCAACGTCTTCTCCGGTGAGGGACTGCTGCGGACGGCGGCGACCGCGCTCGGTGTGCTGCTGATCGCGGCGCTGGTGATGGTCTTCGCCGGGCGTCGACTGGTCCGGCCGATCGTGGCGTTGACGGGTGCGACGCAGCGGATGCGGAACGGGGACCACGCGGCGCGCGTGCCCGTGAGCGGGAAGGACGAGGTGGCACGGCTCGGGCATGCGTTCAACGACATGGCCGAATCGATCCAGCGACACGACTTCCAGCGCAAGGCGATGGTCAGCGACGTCGCGCATGAGCTGCGGACACCGCTGGCGAACATCAAGGGATACCTGGTTGCGTCCGAGGACGGCGTCGTACCGCTCGATCAGTCGCTGGTCACGTCGCTGCTCGAAGAGACCGGGCTGCTCGAGCACCTGGTCGCCGACCTTCAGGACCTAGCCCTCGCCGACGCCGGCATGCTGCGCCTGCACCCGGCACCACGCGACCTCTCCGAACTCGTCCAGCAGGTCGTCTCCGCGCACGGGCCTGCCGCCGACACGGCAGGGGTCACCCTCACCGCCTCGGCCGCCGACACCTCCGTCGCGGTCGTCGACGGCGCGCGCATCCGGCAGGCCTTGGGAAACCTGGTGTCGAACGCGATCCGCTACACGCCGACGGGTGGCCATGTCGTGGTCGGCGTACGGCCAGTGGAGTCTGACGGCAGAGCGGGTTTCAACCTGACCGTCACCGACAACGGCGTCGGCATCGCGCCGGAACACCTTCCGCACGTGTTCGACCGCTTCTACCGCGCCGACGTCTCCCGCACACGCACCACCGGCGGCAGCGGGCTCGGCCTAGCCATCACCAAACACCTCACCGAAGCCCACCAAGGCCAAGTAACCGTCACCAGCAACCCCAACAGCGGCTCCACCTTCACCCTCTGGCTCCCCGCCAACTGACGCCCCACCTCCGATACCGCCGCACCCGACCTGGTTGCGATGCACAGGTTATTTGCTGTGCACCGCCCCCAGTTGGGGTACGGCGGCACAGCCGGGGTTATCCCCTCGCGTGCAGGTTTCTCCCCTCCTGTATCGGTAGAGAACCCACAACCCGAGGGGATAACCGGCTCTTCTGACTGATCCGTAGGCTCGGCCGGTTGCGGGTCAGGGCTTCCGGCCGAACCGAACGTCCCGCCGCGGCCCCCGCTGTCTGCCGGCCATTGATCGCGGTCCCGTCTGCATTGGTGGAGGGTTTCCCGTACATCGGTGGAGTGTTTCTGGCCCTCTCGCAGCAAAACCCTCCACCAACAACCGCCCCATCGCCGTCACCAGGTCAGCTGGGAAGCTGGGGGTTGGGTTGGGGAGGTTTTGTTCCCGGATCGGGCAGGAAATCATCCCCAGATCCGCGTACCAGCTCATGCCACGCACGGCACCCGCGGGCACCGGCCGGGAGCAAACCACCCACGGATGCGGCAGGAGCCGGATAACCCGTCGTCTGCTCGACGGAGGCTGACCGGCGGAGAGTGGGGACAGGCGCTGGTGACTGGGGACAGGTAATACCAGGTGCCGAGCCCCCGGTTGGGGTGCGATGCCCCGAGAGTCGGCAACCCTAGACTCGGGGCATGGTGGCGCGGAGGGCCCGGGTGGCGGATGTGCATGACGTTGCCTCGGGGATGCCGCATGTCACCAAGTGGGAGCGTGACGACGGGACGGATCGGCCTGTGTATCAGGTCGGCGGGAAGTCCTTCGTGTTCTTCCGTACGCCGCGGCCCGACGCGGTCGACCCGGTGAGCGGGGACAAGTACGACGACGTGATCATGATCTGGGTCGAGTCCGAGAACGAGAAGCTCGCACTGCTGTCGGACGACTCGAACCCGTTCTTCTCCACCCCGCACTTCGACGGGCACCCTTCGGTCCTCGTCCGGGCCGGCCGGCTGGGCGAACTCACCAAGCAGGAACTGACCGAGGTCATCCAGGACGCCTGGCTCTCCCGAGCCTCCAACCGGCGCGCAACGATGTGGCTGCGAGAGCATCGATTGAGCTGATCGCGCTGCCACACTGAGCGTGTGAGCTCACCGCCTTCCGGCCCGAACGACAACTGGCAGCCCCAGTCGGGCGACTACAAGTCGGCGCCGACCTACGGGAAGCCGCCGCGGAAGAACCGCGCCGGGCTGATCATCGTGCTGATCGTCGTCCTCGTGCTGGTTGCCATCGGCGCCGTCGGCGTACTCGCCTACCGCCTCGTGAGCGACTACCGCACGACCGACCGCGAACCTGGCAGCGCCGCCACCTCACCACGCGCCGCCGCCGGCAACCCGAAGCCCACCGCCGCGAAGCCAACCACCGCACGCCCAACTGCCGTGCGCCCGACCACCGCGCGGCCGAGTGTTGCGGGTAAGGGCGTCGCTGGCGCGAGCGCTCTCGCGCGCCGATTCGTCACCCAACTCAACGCCAACAACTCCAAGGGCGCAGCCGCCTTCGCCTGCGACGGCTCGGAACAACTGATCCCGTTGCTGATGCGCACCCTGGTCGGCCCGCCAACCAAGCTCACCACCGGCACCCCCGCCGGTCAGCCGCCGACCTTCGTCATCCCCCTGTCAGGCACCTCCAAAGGCGCAGCCGTCACCGGAGTCCTGGTCATCAACCAACGCGATCCGGCGCCCCTCTGCGTCCAAGCCTTCCAAATCACCACCACCCGCTAACCGCCGAGCGACCGGGCTGTTTCCAGGAGGGGGGTGCCGGTGGGGAGGGTGGCGATGATGGGGGTGTCTAGGCCGTTGTCCACGTAGCGGTTGATGTGGGATCGGCATTCGGCGGGGGTGCCGTGGACTATCAGGGCGTCGATGAGGTCTTCGGGGATGGCGGCCATCGCCGCGTTGCGGTCGCCGGTGGACCAGGCGTCGCGCATCGGTTTCATGATCTCGCCGCGGCCGAGCCAGTCGTGGAAGGCGGCGTACCCGGGCACGGTCAGGTACGTCGCGATCAGGAAGCGGCCGATGTTGCGGGCCATCTCGGCGTCCTCGGTGACGCAGACGAAGATGCGGGCGGCGAGTTCCTTGTCCGGACCGAGTTCCTCGCGAACCCGGCGTACGTCGTCCGCCGACAACCAGTTGGTGATCGCGCCGTCGGCCTCGCGCGCGGCCAGTCGCAGCATCTGCGGGCGAAGCGCGGCGAGCATGATCGCGGGCGGTACGTCGGGCGCCTTCTCCAGCCGGAACCGCCGGATCGTGAAGCTGTCGAACTCCCCGTCGACCTTCTCCCCCGCGAACGCCTGCCGCAGGAACCGCAGTACGTCGCGGGTCCGCGCCAGCGGCGGGTCGTACGCGATCCCGTTCCACCCGGTCACGATCGTCTCCGACGACGCCCCGATCCCGAGCACGAACCGCCCCGGCGCGAGATCCGCCAACGCCGCCGCACTCATCGCGAGCGCGGCCGGGCCGCGCGTGTGCACCGGTACGACAGCTGTCCCCAACCGCAACTGCTGATCCCATTCGGACGCGAGCACCAGCGGCGTGAACGCATCCGCGCCGGCCACCTCCGCCGACCACAGATCCGTGTACCCCAACTCGTACAGCTCCGAGACCAGCGCGCGGTGATCCCGCAGCGGTACGCCGGTCAGCGGGACAGTCAGACCCCAACGCATGCCGATCATCATCCTCTTGGCTCGCCGAGGTTGGCGCCTCGCCCTCCAGGACACGCCGTGCCAAGAGCTGGCGTCACCGCGCGTCGGCGCGCCGTTCGAGCCAGGGCAGCGCCAGTTCCAGCGTCAGGTCAACGGCTTCGTCCGTGCTCAGGCCGCGCTCCCGCAGGGCGAAGTACGCCGGCGGCCCGATGACCGACGTGACGACCGCAACCGACCGCTCGTCCGAGGACAGCTCACCCAGCGCGGTCCGCATCAGGCCCTCGACGTCGGCGTAGTACTGATCGACGCCGCCGCCCCATGCACGGATGAGGTCCGGCTCGCGCTCGTACACCCGCCACCACGGCCGGCTCCGCTCGTAGAACGCCGCCAACTCGCGGGCCAGTCGCTCGACGCGTTCGCGAACGGTCGCGAGGCCGTCGAAGATCCCGGCGGCCGGAACCCGGAGCTCGGCGAGCATCTCCGCGAACACCGCCGTGGCCAGATCGTCCGGCTCCGGGAAGTGGTTGCGAACGGTGGCCGGAGCGACGTCTGCCGCCCGGGCGACCGCCAGGTTCGAGGCGCCGGCGACGCCGTGATCCCGGAAGACCTCGAGCGCGGCGGCGACGATCCGCGACCGGGTCTCGGCTTTCGGGGCGGCCCGCCTCCCCAGGTTGTACTGCCGGGTCAACGCCCTCCCCATTCTATTGACTGTTGGTGGCAGTCAAATAATACTCGAATTCAGGGGAGGACGGGACATGAAAGGCACGGGACGACAGCTCACGGGTCTACTGGCCATCGCAACCGGGGCGGTGTCCGCGGGCAGTGCGGCGCTGCTTGCGACGTACTTCAGCGTCGGCGATCCGTTCGGGGAGATCAACGACACCGGCAACGCCCTGACCGGCGTACTGAGCGCTGCTCTCGCGTGGCGGCTTCGGCATCGAATTCGGGGCCGGATCAGCGACCTCGCCGTCGGAGGGGCAGCGCTCGGCGGGGCCCTCACAGTGGTGGGTTCCTGGTTAGTGATGTCCCAGGAGACCGGGTTCTTCCTCGCCGGGCTGGTGTCGAGCCTGGGCTTCGCCGGAATCGGGACGTGGCTGCTGGCTCTGAACCTCAGTGATCCGGCGATGCCCAGGGGACTCCGATCGCTCGGGATTGCCACCGGTGCACTGATGGCCCTCGGCCTCGTCATGGCGCCGGGGATCGTTCTCGGTTTCGACGACATGGGCTCCGCGCCGGCTTGGATCTGGATCGGTCAGCTCGGCTGGTTGGGGACGTACGTCGCCTACCCTGCCTGGGCGATCTGGTTCGGCGTCGTCGAGGTCCGCCGATCCCGGGTGAGCGCTCGCGTGGCGTGACCAGCGCCTTCAGATCATCCGCTTCAGCAGCGGTAGCGGTGCGAACCGCATCACCTGGGCCAGCGGCCACCACGGCCGCGCCGGCACGTACGCCTTCGCCTTCTCCGCGTCGATCGCGGCGACCATCGCGCGCACGCCCGGCTCGGTGTCGACGATGAACGGCGCGTTCTCCACCCGCTCGTTCATCTCGGACCGGATGTAGCCGGGATAGATCGTGCTGACCTTGATCGGCCTGCCCAGCAGCTCCAGCCGCAGACCTTCCCCGAGCGAGGCGAGCCCGGCTTTCGTCGCGGCGTACGTCGTGACCGTCTTGGGGAACCCGCGCAGCGCGGAGATCGAGGCGATCAGCACCAAGTGACCGGCGTTCCGCGCCCGGAACAGCTCCATGGCCGCCTCGGCCTGCGCGAGCGCGCCGACGAAGTTGGTCAGCGCGGTGTCGCGGTTGGCATCGAACCGGCCGGTGCCGAGCGGCGCGCCCTTGCCGAGTCCGGCGTTCACGACGATCCGGTCCAGCGGCAGCTCCGCGTCGATCTCCCGGAACACCTTGAACACCTCGTCGTGGTCCGTCACATCCAGGCTGTGGACAACGATCGTGGCCTGTGGACAACGCTCGGTCAGCTCGGCCTTGAGCGCGTCCAGCCGCTCGGTCCGGCGCGCGGTCAGCGCCAGGTTGTGGCCCTTCGCCGCGAATTGCCGGGCCATCTCGGCACCGAGGCCGGAGCTCGCGCCGGTGATCAGGATGTTCCGCCGCATCAGGAGTCCTATCTGTATGTCAGCAGGTCGGCACCGAGGTGGACGTGCTCGTTGTAGCTCACCACAGTCAGCCCGCTGCGACCGGACACGACCTTGGTGATCGCGGTGTTGATCGTCACCGGGTTAAGCTTCGCCCACAGCCCGTCGCCACCGGACAGCAGCCGGCCCACCACGGCCGCGATCGGCCCGCCGGACGTGAAGACGAGCGCCGTCTCACTCTTCCCGAGCCGCTCGGCAGTCCGTCGTACCGCTGCCTCGGACCTGTCGCAGAACGCCTGGAACGTCTCGGTGTACCCGTCGCCACCGTTGATCCAGCGCTGGGTCGCCGCGGTGAAGACGTCCTGAAAGGCACGCTTCGGGTTCCCGGTGCGGGCAAGGTCGGCCACCATCACCGTGTGCCGCTTGTACGCCGGTTTGTGCGCGACGAGCACTTCCTGGTGGTCGAACTCGTCGAACCCCGGATCCACCTGCGCGGTGAATCCCGCCAGTGATGCCGTCTGCTGGTGCCGGTGCATCGAACCGGACATCACGAGCTCCGGCTGGACCTGTTCGAGTGTCTGACCCAGCCGCGCAGCCTGCTGCTCACCGAACTCCGACAGCTTGTCGTAGTTGCGCGCACCGAACGAAGCCTGCGCGTGCCGAATCAGGTAGATGACAGCCACTCACGCCTGCCGGATGATCTTGCGGCAGCGCCGCTCGAGGAGATTCACCGGCAGCCAGAAGTTCTTGAACCGCGGGTTGCGGGTCTGCTTGTGGTGGTAGCGGTAGTAGATCTGCTGCGCGATCACCGCCAGCCGGAACAGCCCGAACACCTCGTAGAACGCCCAGTTCCGCGCCTCGAGCCCGGACCGCTTCACGTAGTACTCCACGATCTCGTCCCGCGTGATCATGCCGGGCGCATCGGACGGCTGCAGGCGGAAGCGGCGGAACGCCCAATCGTCGTCGGCCTGCACCCAGTACGCGAGCGCACCCCCGAGATCCATCAACGGATCCCCTAGCGTTGCTAGCTCCCAGTCGAGTACGCCGACCACCCGCAGCGGATCGTCCGGCGCCAGTACGACGTTGTCGAGCCGGAAGTCGTTGTGGATAACGCACATGCGTACGTCGTCCGGTTGATGAGCGGCGAGCCACTCCATCACCCGCTCGTAGCTCGGCACGTTCCACGTCTTCGCCTTGCGGTACCGCTCGGACCAGCCGGTGACCTGGCGTTCGACGTACCCCGCACCACGGCCAAGATCCGACAACCCGGCCGCCGCGGGGTCGACGGCGTGCAGCTCGGCGAGCGTGTCGATCAACGTGAAGCCGAGCTGCCGGGTCTGCGTCGGAGTGAGGTCGACGCCCAGCGCGTGATGCCCGGGAATCGTCCCGACGACCCGCTCCATCACGTAGAACTCGGAGCCGATCACCCCATCATCTTTGCAATGGGCAACCATCTCTGGGACGTACCGGAACACCGGCTTGAGGCCTGCCTGGATCCGGTACTCGCGGCCCATGTCGTGCGCGCTCTTCGCCTTCGTTCCTGCCGGCGGGCGACGCAGGATCAGGTCATGGCCTGGATACGTCAACAGATAGGTCAGGTTCGACGCGCCGCCGGTGAACTGCTTGACCTCGGGAAGTGCGTCCGGCAACGAGGTCTGCGCACGGAGCCAGGTGTCGACCGCCGGCACGTCGAACGCGTCCTCCTCGCGGACCGCCCGCGCGCCATCACCCATCCTTGCCCTCGGACCGCTGCCGCGCTCGTGCCGCGATCTTGCGCATCTGCCGGTCGTACAGCGGACGCGCGAACCGCTTGGTCCGGTAGGCGAGCTGGGCCGGCCGGTCGGGGATGATCAGGAACCGCTTCTTCTTGATCCCCTCGATGACCGCGGCCGCGATGTCGTCCGCGGACCGCGGCGACTTCTCGATCAGCTGTCGCGCGGTCGCACCCATCGCGCTGTCGGCGCCGCGGATCGAGTCCGCGAGGTTGGTCCGGAAGAACGACGGGCAGGCCACCGACACGTGCACGCCGAACGGATGCAGTTCGTGCGAGAGCGTCTCGGAGAGCGCGACGACGCCGGCCTTCACCGTGTTGTACGAGCTCATCATCGGCGGGTGGACGAGGCCCGCCGCGGACGCGGTGTTGACGATCTGCCCGGAGCGCTGCCGTTTGAACAGCGGCACGAACGCGCGGCAGCCGCGGACCACGCCCATCAGGTTGATGTCGACGACCCGGTCCCACTCGTCGAGCGTCTCGACGTCGATCCGCCCGCCGGTCGCGATCCCGGCGTTGTTCACCAGGATGTCCAGGCCGTCCCAGTTCTGCTCGCACCACGCGACCGCCGCGTCCCAGTCGTCCGGGCTGCGGACATCGAGCTTCAGGTACGTCGTACCGTCGTCGGGACCGTCCTCGGCCATGTCCGTGCTGAGCACCTGGTGGCCTTCAGCAACGAACCGCGTGGCCAGCGCGGCACCGAGCCCGCTGGCCGCACCGGTGACGAGGACCCGACTCACTTGGCCTCCTGAACGGGTGCGAGGTGCGACGCGAGCTCGATCCTCGCGATCACCCCGCGATGCACCTCGTCGGGCCCGTCGGCCAGCCGCAACGCGCGGGCGCTCGTCCACGCGGCCGCGAGCGGGAAGTCGTCGGACAGGCCACCGCCGCCGTGCAACTGGATCGCCATGTCGATGACGTCCTGCGCCATCCGCGGTACGGCGACCTTGATCTGACTGACCTCGCTCAACGCGCCCGCGAGCCCCTGCGTGTCCAGCAGGTACGCCGTCTGCAGCACGAGCAACCGTGCCTGGTTGATCGCGATCCGCGCGTCCGCGATCCGCTCGCGGTTGCCGCCGAGGTTGACGAGCGGCTTGCCGAACGCGGTCCGGCTGGTGCCGCGCTGCAGGGCCAGCTCGAGTGCCTTCTCGGCCAGGCCGACCAGCCGCATGCAGTGGTGCACGCGACCCGGGCCGAGCCGGCCCTGGGCGATCTCGAACGCCTTGCCCGGTCCGACCAGGATGTTCGCGGCCGGCACCCGGACCTCGGTGAACGACACCTCGCCGTGGCCGTGCGGTTCGTCGTACCTGCTCATCGCGGGGAGCAGGCGCTCGACCTTCACGCCCGGGGTGTCGCGCGGGACGAGGACCATGGTGTGACGCGCGTACCGGTGGGCGTCGGGATCGGTCAGGCCCATGAAGATCAGCAGTTGGCAGTCGGGGTGGCCGACGCCGGTGCTCCACCACTTGCGGCCGTTGATCACGACCTCGTCGCCGTCGAGGACCGCGGTCGCCTGCATGTTGGTGGCGTCGGAGGACGCGACGTCCGGCTCGGTCATGCAGAACGCGGAGCGGATCGTCCCGTCCAGCAAGGGTTCGAGCCAGCGCTTCTTCTGGTCGTCGTTGCCGTACCGGAGCAGGACCTCCATGTTCCCGGTGTCCGGCGCGTTGCAGTTGAAGATGTACGGCGCGATGAACGACCGGCCGGTCAGCTCCGCGATCGGGGCGTAATCGAGGTTGCTGAGGCCCTCGCCGTACTGCTCGTTCCCCGGCTCCGCGGGCGGGAGGAACAGGTTCCACAGGCCTGCGTCACGGGCTTTCGCCTGCAGGTCCTTGATCATCGGCTGCGGCTGCCACGGGTCACCGGCGGTGCGGATCGCAGTGTGCAGTTCTGCCTCGACCGGCTCGATCTCGCTGCGCAGGAAGGTCTCCACGCGCGCGATCAGATCCTGAGCCCGGGCCGAAGGTTCGAACCCCATCAAGACTCCTCCCTCTCGGGTTGACCGTAGCTCAGCGTCTAAGCAATGCTCAATAGCATGGATCACCGACTGTCAGCGGAGGACCGCAAGAAGCAACTGGTCAAAATCGGCCTGATGATGCTTCGCGACAAACCGATCCATGAGTTGTCCATCGACGAGATCGCCGGCGAGGCCGGAATCTCCCGCGGGCTGCTGTTCCACTACTTCCCGAGCAAGCGCGACTACTACCTCGCGGTCATCTCCGCGGCCGGCCGTCGCCTGCTCCGGGTCACGAAACCGGACGAAACGCTGGCGCCGGAGCAGCAGCTCCGCGAGATGCTGGTGCAGTTCGTTGCCTTCATCACGCGTCGGCGTACGGGGTACATCTCGTTCGTCCGCGGCGCCGCCGGCGGCGACGACTTCGCCGTCAAGGTGTACGACGAGACGCGCGCGGGCCTGACGAAGCGCATCCTCACGTACCTGGGCACGCCCGAGGTCGCCGACGAACCCGCGTCCCGCGAGTACCTCCGCATCCACGCGTGGCTCTCGTACACCGAAGACCTCGCCATCGAATGGTCCGGCCTCCCCGAACCCGCCCGCCCCTACACAGCCGACGCCCTCATAGACCACTCAATAGAAGCCCTCCACCTCCTCCGCAAGCTGTAACGCGGTGAGGTTGGGGAGGATTTCTGCCCGATCCGGGTAGGAAATCCTCCCCAACCGCCGGCTCCGGATCAGGCGGAGGGCAGGAGTTCTGGGGTGAGGTTTGGGTCGGCCATGTCCGGGTCGAAGGGGAAGAGGGGGCGGAGTACTCCGTGGTGGCCTAGGCGGAGGAGGTCTTGGTCTACGCCGCCGGGGGTCAGGGCCAGGAGCCAGTCGGCGGCGAGGTTGTAGAGCTCTGGTTCCAGGTAGCCGATCTTGACGATGACCAGGTCGGTGGCCGCGGGGTCGAGGCCGAGGAGGGTGAAGTCGGCGAGGTGGTGGTACGGCTTGCGGCGGCTGGTGAGGATCGAGTGCAGGCCACCGACCTGCACGACCGCGACCGTCCCGCCGACCGGATCCTCGGAGATCGAGAACACTGTGCCGGACAGCTCGACCGGACCGGCGGGGCCGGAGTCGACCTTGCCGCCTGCGGTGACCTCGACCGGATTCCCGACGCCCGCCGCGACGCAGGCGGCGACTGCCTCGGCGTCGGCGATGCTGGCGTGGATCGCGGTGGCCTTGCCGGCGGTCAGTTCCTCGATCGTGAGCAGCTCACCAAGAGTCCAGGACGTGTCGCCGGCACCACCGGCGGTCGGGTTGTCACCCGAGTCGCTGATCAGGAACGGGCGGGCTGTACTCGCAAGCCCAGCGGTGACGCACTCGTGCAGCGTTCCGGTCGGCGCGACGAAGGCGAAGCCGTCGCGGGCGTCCCAGTAGGCCTTGGCCAACTCGGTGGCGCGCTCGGTGATCAGTGCCTGGTCGTCGCCCGTGACAACCACGGCCGCACGACACCGCGGCTCGTCGGCCCACGCGTACCCGACCCAGACAGCGGCATCCAGTACGCCGGGCTCATCCGCGATCTCGCCCACCCGCTGATAGATCGACTTGGCCGGCTCGAGCCGCGTCGACGTCTTCTCGCCCGGCAGCAGCACCGGCACCTGGATCCACGCCTTCCCCGGCTTCCCGAGCCCGGACCGCAGCCGCTCCACAAGATTGCGCAGCGCCCGCTCACGGCTCTCCATCGCGTCCTCGTGCGGCGCCATCCGGTAGCAGGTGATCAGATCGACCGCGGTACCGAGCTCGCGGGACACGTTCCCGTGCAGGTCCATCGACGCCGACACGAGTACGCCGGGACCGAGCACGGACCGGATCCGCGTAGCCAGATCAGCCTCCGCGTCCTGCCGCCCGACGACGCTCATCGCGCCGTGGATGTCGAAGAACAACCCGTCCAACGGGCCGGCGTCCTCGAGGCGCGTGATGATCTCCGCCGACAGCTCGTCGTACACCTCCGGCAGCACCGCACCGCCGGGGAGGGACCGCGCGTGCAGCAGCGGGACCCACTCGATGCCCTGCGCCCAGTCCTTGCCGAGGAACTCGTACCGCTCCATCAGGTGGTCACCGCGCCGTACGTCGAAATCGGCCAGGCCGGCCCGGTGAGGCGAGAACGTGCTGGACTCGATGGCGATCCCGGCAATGCCGATCCGAAGGTTCATGTCTAAAACCTGCCACAACCGAGCCGTTTTGCGCACTGCCTTCTAGTCGATTGCTCGCGGACCGGTCGAATCTCTGACGACGAGCTCTGTTGCCAGCTCGACGTGCAGCGCCTCGACCTCGTGGCGTTCCAGCAGGCGGATCAGCAGGCTGACTGCCATCCGGCCCATCTCCTGCAGCGGCTGGCGGACGGTGGTCAACTGGGGACTGGTCGCGCGCGAGAGGTCGAGGTCGTCGAAGCCGGCGATCGACACATCGGCGGGGACCGAGAGACCGCGTTCGTGAGCGGCCTGCAGCGCCCCGACCGCGGCCTTGTCGTTGAACGCGACCAACGTGGTCGGCCGCGGATCGAGGTCGAGCAGCTCCCCGGCAGCGCGGTAACCATGCACCGTGGTCGGCTGCACATGCCGCACCAGCGACGGATCGGGCAGGATGCCGACGTCCGCGAGCGCAGCCGAGTGACCGCTCAGCCGCGCGTCGGCGGCGAGCCACTCGCGCGGACCGGCGATCACACCGATCCGGGTGTGCCCGAGCCCCGTCAGGTACGCCGTGAGTTGCCGAGCGCCGGAGTGGTGAGCCGCGGACACGGACGGGATGTCGCGAGGCAGCGCCGTCCGCGGATCGACGACAACGAACGGGAAGCGCCGCGAGCTCAGCCGGACCAGGTCCTCGCGCGGCTCGGGCGGAAGGATCAGGATCGCGCCGCCGATCCCGCGGCGAGACGCCAGACTCGCGAGCGCAGGATCCTGCTGCGTGGCCTCGCCGGCGTTGAGAACGACCTGCCGACCGTGGCGGTCCAGCGTCTCGGCGATCGACGACACGATCAGCCCGAAGTAGTCGGTCAGCACGTACGGGCAGCGCACATAGACGGCCCCGTCGACCGGTTTCGCCGTACCGCCGCGGGGTGCCGGCGCGCGTAGTCCGAGCTCTTCGACCGCCTGCTCGACGATCTGCCGCGTCTCAGGCGCCACGCTGCCCTGCTGGTTGAGCACGCGGGACACCGTCGCGATCGACACCCCGGTCGCGGCCGCGACGTCCCGCACGGTGGCTCTACCGCGCGGCACTTGTTACATCCCTTTGTTTCACGCTCAGCACTCTAGCCTCACGCTCCGAGATCTTGACAGCCCCTAGCGCCGAGCGTTCTCTGAGGACGTTTGTTTCATTCAGAGGAGTGTGCGATGAGAACACCCGCCTTCGGCGTCGCTCTTGCTCTCACGGTGGCGTCACTCACCGGACCCGCCCAGGCCCATCCCCCGACGACTCAGGTCAACGTCTGGGTCACCACGCCGGACCGCGCCGAGCTGCTCCACGAGCGCGCGCCGGTCTCCTTCCACGACGGCGCGAGCGATCGGACCACGATCACGGTCGACCCGCGGACGACGTACCAGACCATGGACGGCTTCGGCGCCTCGATCACCGACTCGTCGGCGAGTGTCCTGTACCGCCTCAGCCCGGCCGACCGCGAGCAGACGCTGCGCAAGCTGTTCGACCCGAAGCAGGGCATCGGCGTCAGCTTCCTGCGGCAGCCGGTCGGCTCGTCCGACTTCACCGCCGCGGCCGAGCACTACACGTACGACGACGTACCCGCCGGCCAGACGGACTTCGGGCTGCGGAACTTCAGCATCGCGCACGACGAGCAGCAGGTGCTGCCACTGCTCCGCCGCGCCAAGCAGCTCAACCCGGCGCTCAAGGTGATGGCCACGCCGTGGAGCCCGCCGGCGTGGATGAAGACCGGGGACTCGCTCGTCGGCGGCCGGCTGAAGGACGACCCCAAGGTGTACGACGCGTACGCGCGCTACCTGGTGAAGTTCGTCCAGGCCTACACGCGGGCCGGCGTACCGGTCGACTTCCTCTCGATCCAGAACGAGCCGCAGAACCGCAAGCCGAGCGCGTACCCGGGCACCGACCTGCCCGTCCGTCAGGAAGCAGCAGTGATCACCGCCCTGGGTCCGCTGCTGCAGAAGGTCAGCCCGCGGACGAAGATCCTCGGGTACGACCACAACTGGACCACGCATCCCGGTGACGTCGCCTCCACTCCGCCTGGTGAGGACCCGGAGACCGACTACCCGTACAAACTGCTGCAGACCTCGGCGGCGAAGTGGATCGCGGGTACGGCGTACCACTGCTACTCCGGCGACCCGTCCAAGCAGACCGACCTGCACAAGGCGTTCCCGTCGAAGGGGATCTGGTTCACCGAGTGCTCCGGCTCGCACGGGCCCGACGACACCCCGCCGCAGATCTTCCGCGGCACGCTCACCTGGCACGCGCGCACGTTGATGCTCGGTACGACGCGCAACTGGGCGAAGTCTGTCGTCAACTGGAACATCGCACTCGACTCGACAGGCGGCCCGCACCTCGGCGGCTGCGACACCTGCACCGGCCTGGTCACGCTGCAGCCGGACGGGACGGTGTCGACGGATGCGGAGTACTACACGATCGGTCACCTGTCGAAGTTCGTGAAGCCGGGTGCGGTGCGGATCGGGAGTACGTCGTATGGGACGACCGGATGGAATGGGCAACTGATGTCGGCCGCGTTCCGCAACCCCGACGGTACGACGGCGCTCGTGGTGCACAACGAGAACGACGAGCCGCGGTCGTTCGCGGTGGCGGTCGGCGATCGGTCCTTCGAGTACGAGCTGCCGGGCGGGTCGATCGCGACGTACACCTGGGGACGGACTTCGGCGGACGTGCCGCATGAGCTCTCGGTTCAGAGCGCGACGGCGAGCGTCAATGGAGCCGATGCCGGGTTGCTGATCGACGCGGACGGGTCGACCGTGTGGCAGAGCAAGGCGGCGCAGGCACCCGGTCAGTGGGTGCAGGTGGACCTGGGTAAGGCGCAGACGTTCCGGCAGGTCGCGTTGGACAGCGGCGGGAACCTCGGCGACTACGCGCACGGCCAGTCGGTTGCTGTCAGCAACGACGGGAACCATTGGCGGACGGTCGCCGACGGTACGTCGAACAGCCAGCTGACGACGATCGACCTACCACCGACGCGAGCGCGGTACGTCCGAGTCACGCAGACCGGCACTGCCGGCAACTGGTGGAGCCTGGCCGATGTACGAATCTACCGCTGAGCCTCGATCCAGCACGCGACCGCGGCCGCCTGTTCGTTGCTCGCAGCAATGACCTGGAGACCTACCGGGAGGCCGTCAGCCGGAATCGGCAGGCTGACGGCCGCGTGCCGGGTGAGGTTCGCCAGGCGCGTGTTGTTGAGGAGCTGCCGGCGTACGTCGAGATCGGCCGCGGCCAACGGTGGCGCGGTCGTGAGGACAGTCGGGGTGAGTACGGCGTCGACGTGCTGGAAGACCGCGTCGAGCTCGGCTGTGATCGTCGCGGCGTCTTCCTGTGCTCGTCGATAGTCAGCCGGCTTCACCTCTGCCGCTTCGATCAGACGCTGACGGACGTCGGGTTGGTACCGGTCCTGTGGACGACCGCGGTGGTTGGCTACCGCTTCGGGTCCTTGGAGGTTGGCGGCGGTCGAGAAGCTGTGCGACCAGTCCGGGAGTTGCACGTCGACGGCGTCGAGTCCTGCCAGTGCAGCAGTCCAGGCGCGGCGGGACTCGGGATCGAGCTGTAGGTACTCGGGGTTCGTTGCTACTCCGAGGCGGGGTCTGCGGGTAGTCGCAGGTCCCACGCCTGCCAGCACAGTCAGGGCGTAGGCGGCGTCCGCTGCGGTGCGCGTCAGGACACCTACGTGGTCGAGGCTCTTCGACAACGGGAACACCCGATCGGTCGGCAACGTGTCGTACGACGGTTTGAAGCCGACGACCCCGCACAACGCCGCCGGGATCCGCACCGAGCCCGCCGTGTCCGTGCCGATCGCCAACGGCACCACACCGGCCGCGACGGCCGCAGCCGAGCCCGAGCTCGATCCACCAGTCATGCGCGATGGGTCGTGCGGATTCCGGCACGGTCCGACGCGGTTCGACGTACCCGTGCAGCCGTACGCGAACTCGTGCGTATGGCTCAGCCCGATCACGATCGCTCCGGCCGCACGCAACCGGCGTACGACGTCCGCGTCCTGTTGCCCGACCTCGACCATGGACGCGGACCCGCAGCGGTACGGCAGGCCTTCGACCTCGATGATCTCCTTCACCAGCACGGGTACGCCGGCCAGCGCGCCGGCCCGGTCGTGCGCCGCGGCCGCCTTCCGCGCACCGTCGACGTCCAGGTGCACGATCGCGTTCAGGTCCGCCGCGTCGGCAGCCCGTGTCAGCGCGTCCTCGACCAACAGCACCGGATCCAGTGCGCCGTCCCGTACTCCGGCGGCGATCTCCTCCAACGTCCTCACTCGCACATCAGACCACGGAGAGGAAACGGAAACAGGAGCGTCATGCCGTGTTGCTACCGTCCGATGGCATGGTGATCGAGGGAGTGGAACTGCGGCCGGCGCCGCCGACCGACGCTGAGGTGCTGGCCCTGACCACCGCGCAACAGGCCGAACTCGCGGCGATGTACGGCGAGGACCAGCCGCTCGTCGGCCTGCACCCCGACATCGCGTTCACGGTCCTGACGCTGGAAGGGACGCCCGTCGGCTGCGTCGGTCTGCAGCCGGTCGCGCCTGGTCTCGGAGAGATCAAGCGGATGTACGTCGTTCCGTCCGCCCGCGGCTGGGGCCTGTCCCGCATGCTCCTCGAAGTCGTCGAGGAGCAGGCCCGAAGAGCAGGCCTCACCAGACTCCGCCTCGAGACCGGCACCAAACAGGTCGAGGCAGTCGCGCTCTACACAAATCACGGCTACCAGCCGACCCCGCCGTACCCGCCCTTCGAGAACGAGATCGCCTCTCTCTGTTACGCCAAGGATCTCTAGAGGTTCAGCACCAGCTCTTCGCCTTCGCGGTGGAAGCCGAGGTTCTTCAGGTATGGGGTGGAGTCGCGCATCCGGGGCGGGGCGATGACCTGGCGGAAGCCTTGATCGGTGAAGACGTCGCTGCGCCGGTAGACGAACTCGCCCGGCGTGAAGTCGCGGTACTTCGGCACCACGTAGTCCAGGTCGATCTGTGCGCGGCCGGTGCCCGCGTCGTGGGCGAGGACGACGCCGACGGTGCGGTCGCCGTGCTGGACCAGGAACGCGTACGGGCTCGCAGCGAGCGTGAAACCGGGGTTGAACCGGGTGATGTCCTTCTGGTGCCGCTCCAGGATGTAGCCGAGGTACGCGTCAGCCGAGTTCACCGGGAGCACCTGGTACTCCGCCTCGTCGTGCCGGTGCCGGAGCAGCCGCCAGAGATGTACGACGTTGATGACCGCGAGGACCGCGTTCATCCCGACCATCGGCCACACGCCGACGACCGCGTTGAACCCGACCAGGATCACGCAGCCGATCAGGTTCAGGAGCCGTAGCCGCAGGATCCGCGTCTGCAACAACGACCACACGACCAGCGCGGATCCGCCCCACCCGATGATGCTCCAAACGTCCACACCGCGAGACTAGACGTCGTGAGCGATTTCCTGCTGCTGGACGGCGTCCTGTTACCGATGGTCGACCCGAGGTTGCTGCGAGCAACGTCGTACGGTCACTTCACCTCGATGCAGGTTCGCGACGGTCACGTCGACGGGCTGGACCTGCACTTCGAGCGGCTGGACCGCAGTACGCGGGAGGTCTTCGGCCGGCCACTCCCCGAGGAGCGCGTCCGCGCCGACCTCCGCGCGGCCCTCGACCAGGCGAGCTCCGGCGACCTCTCGATCCGCGTGAACGTCTTCGCCGACGACGAGCTCCACCTACTCACGCGAGTCGGCCCGCCGGTGGCTGCCGGCACCCGACCGCTCCGCCTGCTCGCCTACCAGCACGAACGCGCCGTCCCGCACCTCAAGCACACCGGCACGTTCGACCTCACGTACTACGCCCACGCCGCCGAGCAGGCCGGCTACGACGACGCGGTCTTCCACACCGCAACAGGCGAACTCTCCGAAGCCGCCATCTGGAACATCTGCTTCGCCCGCGGCACCTCGATCGTGTTCCCGGCCGCGCCCGTCCTCAACGGCATTCGGCAGCAGGTGCTGCAGCGCGGGCTCGCGGCGTTCGAGACGATTCCGATCCGCCTTGCCGACCTGTCGACGTACGACGCGGCCTACCTGACGAACTCGATCGACCCGGCGCTCCCGGTGGCGGCCATCGGGTCAGTTGCCTTCACGCCGCACCCGGAATCGGCGGCGACGATCGCCACCGCGTACGCCTCGCAAGAGGCGCAGCGGATTTAGTCGCGTTCCTCCAGGCTCTGAGTCCTCCTGCGGGCGGCGGGTTGCGCCAGCCGCTTTCAAGGCGCGGGCCTCGGTGAGGGCGTCCTCGTAGCTCTGCCAGCCCGGCGACTCGTACACCATCGGATCGCTGACCAGGAAGGTCTGGTTGCCGAACCCATCGGCAGTGAAGATCAGCCACTCCTCGTACGGCGTCACCTGGAAGGCCTTGAAGGCGTCCGGAGTGTGCCGCGCAAAGTCCGCAGGCAGGTCCTCGTTGTGGTACTGCGCCAGGAGTTCGCGGGCGCGATCGTAGGCCTGGTGGTCCGGGTGTTCCGCCATGCCTCAGCCTCTCAGGAGCTGCGCTCGGACCACCAGCGGAGCAGGGCTTCCCGGGCCTGGTCCTCGCCGAGGGGGCCTTGGTCGAGGCGTAGTTCCATGAGGAACTTGTAGGCCTCGCCTACTTCGCGGCCGGGTGGGATGGCGAGGATCTGCATGATCTGGTTGCCGTCGAGGTCGGGGCGGAGGGCGTCCAGTTCCTCCTGCTCCTGGAGGCTCTCGATGCGGGCCTCCAGGTCGTCGTAGGCGGCGCGGAGCGACTCGGCCTTGCGGCGGTTGCGGGTGGTGCAGTCGGCGCGGGTCAGGATGTGCAGCCGCGCCAGCTGGTCGCCGGCGTCCCGGACGTAGCGGCGTACGGCGGAGTCCGTCCACTCGCCGTCGCCGTACCCGTGGAAGCGCAGGTGCAGCTCGATCAGCTTGCTGACCTGCTCGATCTGCTCGTTGCTGAACCGCAGCGCCTTCATCCGCTTCCGGGCCAGCTTCGCCCCGACCACGTCGTGGTGGTGGAACGTCACCTTCCGCGGGCCCTCGAACCTCAGCGTCTTCGGTTTTCCGATGTCGTGGATGAGTGCCGCGAACCGAACGACGAAATCGGGCGTCGGAACAGACAGCCGCGATTCCAGATCGATGGCCTGATCGAGGACGGTGAGTGAGTGCTCGTACACATCTTTGTGCCGGTTGTGCTCGTCCTTCATCAGCTGCAGCGCCGGCAACTCCGGCAGCACGTGCTCGGCCAGCCCGGTCGAGACCAGCAGGTCGAGCCCGATCCGCGGGTGGTCGGCGCAGATCAGCTTCTCCAGCTCGTCGCGGACCCGCTCGGCGGACACGATCGTGATCCGGTCGGCCATCGCGCTCATCGCCGTCACCACGGCCGGGTCGGGCGTGAACCCGAGCTGCGCCGCGAACCGGGCCGCCCGCATCATCCGCAGCGGGTCGTCCGAGAACGAGTCCTCCGGCGTACCGGGGGTCCGGATCCGCTGGTGCGCGACGTCCTCCATCCCGCCGTACGGGTCGACGAACTGCCGCGACGGCAGCCGGACCGCCATCGCGTTCATCGCGAAGTCCCGGCGGGCCAGGTCGCCCTCCAGGCTGTCGCCGTAGGCCACCTCCGGCTTGCGCGAGGTGGGATCGTAGGTCTCCGACCTGTACGTCGTGACTTCCAGGACCCACTCGCCCTTACGACAACCGATGGTGCCGAACGCCTTGCCGATATCCCAGACATGGTCCGCCCAGCCGGACAGCAACCGCTCGATCACGTCGGGGTGCGCTGACGTGGTGAAGTCCAGATCCTTGCTCCCCCGGCCGAGGAGAATGTCCCGGACAGGACCGCCGACCAGGGCGATCTCGTGGCCTGCGTCGGCGAACCGGTGGCCCAGTTCGTCGACCACTGGAGCGAGTTCCAGCAGGGCCTGGACGGCTCGCCGCTGTGCGGCGGGCAACGATCCGGCGGGGCCTGACTGGTCGGCAAAGGGTGACACGGGGAACTAGGTTACGGTGACGGCGTGTTCAGACGGCGACTGAGGCTCTCCGCGATGGCGGGAGCGTGCCTTGTAGTTGCTGCCTCGGCAGCGACTCTGGGCGCTCCGCCCGAGGCGGAGGCGGCGCCCGCCGACGAGCCGGCCGTCCAGGTCACCATCGACACGTTCGGCCCGACCGCGCCGAAGCCGGGCGAGCCGGTCGTGATCAAGGGCCGGGTGACGAACACCAGCTCGGTGACGTTCGAGGAGCCGCAGGCCCTCGCCTGTATCGATCGGACCCGCCTGGCCAGTACGGCGGCGCTGGACGCGATCTCCGCCGAGCAGAACATCCCGATGGGCGACCGCGACAGCTGCCGCAACCTGGCCAACGACGAGCAGACCTTCCAGCCGTTCGAGCAGCCGCTCGCGCCGAAGGAAACAGTCGAGTTCACGCTCACGGTGCCGTGGAAGGAATGGCGGATCACCGACAGCACCGGCGTGTACGTCGTCGGCGTCGCGTTCCGGGGCCAGCCGCCGAACAGCTCGCGGATCATGGCCGGCCGAGCCCGGACGCTGATGCCCGTGCTCGGCAAGGAGCCGCTGACCCGTCCGGTCAACACCGCCCTCGTCGTACCGCTGCGGCACCGCCCGACCCAGCTCGGCGGCAAGAACTTCGCCAACGAGTCGCTGGCCACGTCCCTCGCGCCGACCGGATCACTCAGCCGGCTGCTCGCGCTCGGCCGGCAGCACCTGGTCACCTGGCTGGTCGACCCGGCGATGCTCGACGAGATCCGGCAGCTGTCCAAGGGGTACGTCGTCGTTGGCGAGAACGGCCAGACGACGCCGGGGGCCGGTCAGGCTGACGCGACCACCTGGCTCAGGGAGTTCGACGCCGGACGGACCCGCGGCAACCAGGTCGTCCTGCTGCCGTACGGCGATCCGGACGTGGCCGGCCTGCTGGACGCGGGCGACCCGCTGAAGAGGCTCGTCGGGCAGGCCCGCACGAAGACCGAGCGGTCCGGTGGCGAACTCGCCCCGGGCTTCACCAACGGGCTGTCGCTCGAGGGCGGCGCCGCCGCCGGTCGGTACCTGGGCGCGGCATCCGTCGGTTTCGCCGGTGCCACCCCCGACGACCTGAACCTGGTCAGCAGCTCGTCGTGGTCGGCCTCGACCCGCCCGGTACTGACCACCAGCCCCGTGTACGACGTACTCACGCCGGAAGGCCCCGACCAGGCCGTCCGCACGGTGATCGCCAACTCGTCCCTGACCACCGGCGGCCCGGATCCAGAGACCGCCGAGAGCCCGCTCCAGGTCCGGCAACGGTTCGCTGCCGTCACCGCGCTGATCGCGGCCGGCGGCAAGGGCCCCGCGTCCGTGGTCGTCGCGCCGCCCCGCGGCTGGGACAGCGACGGCCGCGCGACCGCTGCACTCGCAGGCAGTCTGTCGCTGCCCTGGATCAAGGCCACCGACGTGGCCGGCGTGGTGACGGCCAACCCGAATCCGCTGACCACCAAGGCACCGGCCGCGGCGAAGACGAACGGCGTACTGACCGAAGCCCAGCTGGACGGCATCAGTCAGCTCGACGACGCGACCACCACGATGCAGGACCTGCTCGTCGACGGGAACGCGTTGCCGGAGGTGATGACGCAGGCGCTGCTGCGGTCCACCTCGTCCGGCTGGAACGGGTTCCCGGAAGAAGCCCGGCGCTTCGCCGCGATCGAGCTCGGCTCGGCCAACCAGCAGCTCGGCAAGGTGCACCTGGTCAACGCGAGCGTGGACCGCGGGCTGCGCAAGGAGATCAAGGTCAACCTGGCCGGCAGCAAAGGCACGTTCCCGCTGACGATCACCAACGACACCGAATGGTCGGTCCGGGTCGGCATCGTGGTCAGCTCGGCGAACCGGTCCGACCTGAAGATCAAGGACCTGCCGACCGCCGTCCTCGGCCCGGGGCAGAAGTGGACGCCGCGGATCACCGCGAGCGCCGAGCAGAACGGCCTGATCCGCGCCAACGCCCAGGTGACCAACGCCGACGGAAGACCGGTCGGCAAGCCGCAGGAGCTGCTGATCCAGGCCAGCCAGTACGGCAGCGTCGGCTGGATCCTGGTCGGCGCCGCCTGCGCCCTGCTGTTCGGTACGTCGTTCGTCCGCATCTACCGCCGGGTCCGCACCGAGCGCCGCAACACGGCCGCCGCGACCACCGGCGCCACTGCCGAGACCTCCGACGGCACCTCCGATCCCGCCCACGATCGCCCCGAGGCGAACGGCGTACCCGAAGCTCCGGCTCCGGATGCGTCCCTGAAAGAAGGAGTCGGTTCGAAGGATGGCTGACCGCACCCTGCGCTCCGCGGCGGTGATGGCAGCCGGAACGGTGCTGTCCCGCCTGCTCGGATTCATCCGGATCGCCCTGCTCGCGGCCGCCATCGGTACGGCGCTGCGCGGCGACATCTTCACCGCCGCGAACACGATCCCGAACAGCCTGTACATCCTCCTGGCCGGCGGCGTCTTCAACACAGTGCTGGTCCCGCAACTGGTGCGCGCGATCAAGAACCACGACGACGGCGGCCAGGACTTCACGAACCGGATCCTGACGTTCGGCTTCGTCGTACTCGCGATCGTCACGGTGGCGTGTGTGCTGCTGGCGCCGGCGATCGCCGAGCTGTACCTGCCGAAGGAGCTGCACGACCCGTCCCGGATGACCGAGAAGGCGAACATGATCATGTTCGTCCGGCTCTGCCTGCCGCAGATCTTCTTCTACGGCGCGTTCGTCCTGGTCGGGCAGGTACTGAACGCGCGGCGCCGGTTCGGTCCGATGATGTGGGCGCCGATCGCGAACAACATCGTCGCGTGCGCGTCGATCGTGGTCTTCCTGCTGATCTACCGGGTCGGCGACAACCCGCCGACGTACAGCCACGGCGAGGAGCTGCTGCTCGGTCTCGGGCACACGGTGGGTATCGCCGTACAGCTGCTGGTGCTGTTGCCGTATCTAAAGGCGAGCGGGCACACCTACCGGCCGAAGTTCGGCCTCCGCGGAACTGGTCTGGGGCACACTGCCCGATTGGGCATCTGGACAGTTCTTTTCGTCGCCGTGAACCAGGTGACGCTGGTCGTCGTCACGCAGCTCGCGATCGCCGGTAGCGCCTCCGACGACCCCGGCTCGAAGGCCGGCCTTTTCGCGTACAGCACCGCGATGCTGATCATCCTGGTGCCGCACGGCATCGTCACGGTCTCGCTCGCGACCGCGGCCCTGCCCCAGATGTCGGCGCTCGCGGCCGACGGGGACACCGCCGAGGTGGGGCGGCTGTCCGCCCGGTCGATCCGGCAGACGCTCGCGATCGTCGTACCGGCGGCGGCAGCGATGATCGCGTTCGCCTATCCGATCGTGACGATCATCGCCGGGTACGGCTCAGGTAAGAACAACCTGACGCTGATGTCGTACACGTTGATGACGCTCGCGCTCGGGATCGTGCCGTTCACCGTGCAGTACTTCCAGCTCCGCACGTTCTACGCCTTCGAGGACACCCGTACGCCGTTCTTCCTGCAGTGCGTGATCGCGGCGACGAACATTGCGGCGGCCGTGATCGGGGTCCGCGTGCTGCTCGACCAGGCGCACCTCCGGTTCAGCGGCGTGGTGCTCGGCGGGGCGTACGCGCTGGCGTACCTGGTCGCCGTACTGATCTCCCGGCCGGTCCTGCGGCGCAGGGTGCCGCGGGTCCCGGGCGCCGGGATCGGGCTGCCGCTGCTCGCCATGGTGATCGCCGCGGTGGCCGGCGCGGGCGCGGGCCGCCTGGCGCTCTGGCTCCTCAGCCTCGCGATCGACTGGTCCGGACCCCTCGGCGCCATCCTCCAGCTGGCTGTCGCGGCGCTCGTGATGCTGCCGGTGTACGCCGCCGTGTCGCGGGTACTCCGCATCCACGAGGTCAACGACGTGGTGTCCATGGTCACATCGAAGTTGCCGATCCGCCGCTGATCCGAGCCGCTTGTGCATTAGTGCACCACCTGTCAGGTCAGCGGGGCACTACCATGGGGCTGCGATCAGGAGCCGGGTACATTGGAGGGCGAGAGACACCGTGTCGAACCAGACCGTGAGTCCTGGTGCCCTCCTGGCCGGGCGGTACCGGATCGCCGAGTTGCTCGCGGAGATCGACGGCGCCCGGGTATGGCGTGCCGTGGACGAGGTCCTCAGCCGCGCGGTCGTTGTCGACGTCCTGCCGGTCGGTGATCCCAGGACCAATCTGCTCTTCGACGCCGCCCGCCGGGCCGCCGCGGCGAACGACCCGCGGTTCCTGCGGGTGCTCGACTGCGACATGCACGACGGCGTGACGTACTGCGTTCGCGAGTGGGCGGGCGGCCGGACGCTGGAGCGGATGCTCGGCAGCGGACCGCTCACCGGGCAGCAGGCGGGCTGGCTGGCCCGTGAGGTGTCCGAGGCGCTCGAGAACCTGCACCGCACCGGGTACGCGCACGGAGCGATCAGCCCGGCGACCGTGGTGATCACGGACGCGGGCGCGATCAAGGTCATCGGTGTCGCCACCGAGGCCGCCCTGCGATCGTCCGGTGCCGGTTCTCCGGAAGAGGACGTCCATTCCCTCGGCCAACTGCTCTTCGCGTCGCTGACCGGCCGCTGGCCCGGTCCGGCTCCGGCCTGGGCAATGCAGCCCGCGCCCGTCGAGCACGGTCGGCTGCTGAGCCCGCGCCAGGTGCGCGCCGGCGTACCGCGCTCGCTGGACGACATCTGCGACCGCCTGCTCGGTGACCCGCCGCGGCACCACGCGCCGCCGATCACCAGCGCGGCCGGCCTGTCCGCGGCGCTATCGGGCGTCGTCGGCAGCTCGCACGAGCCCCCGAACCAGATGGACGAGACCGTCCAGGTCGCCCGGCAGAACGGCAGCGTCGACGACGCCACCCAAGTGGTGCCGCAGGCTCCGCCGCCGGCGCTCGACCCGACCCCGCAACCGGCGTACGACGCGGAGCCGAACGGGTACCGCCCGCCGCAAGCGGCGTACAACCCGGCCACCGAGACCCGTCCGGTCCGCCGGCAGCCACCGCCGTCCTCGAACGGGAACGGCCGGCGCCGGCACGAGGAGCCGAAGGCCAAGGGCGGATGGGGCGGCCGGATCCTGATCCTGCTCGCGATCCTGGCCCTGCTGTCGGTGATCGCGATGGCGCAGTTCCTGCTCAAGGGCGCGATGAACAACGACCAGGGCAGCGGCGACGGCGGCACGAAGAGCAGCGCCCCGCCGCAGACCAGCAGCACCCCGTCCGCGACGACCGGCGGGAAGGCGGTGATCGCGAGCGCCAAGGACTTCGACCCGGACGGCGACGACGTCGAGCACCCCAAGGACGTGAAGAACACTTACGACGGCGACCCGTCGACGACCTGGAAGACGCAGTCCTACCGGAACAAGCCGAACCTCGGTGGCCTGAAGCCGGGCGTCGGCATCTACTACAACCTCGGCGCGAAGACCTCCGTCTCGAGCGTCGCGGTCGCCCTGGTCGGTGACGACACCACCTTCCAGGTGCTGATCCCGAACGGCGACACCACCAAGCCGCCGGCGTCGATCGACGGCTGGAAGGCCGTGGCGACCAAGGAGGACCAGCCCGAGGGTACGGTGAACGTGGCCCTGCCGGCCGGAACTCAGTCGCAGTACGTGCTGGTGTGGCTGACCAAGCTGCCGAAGGTGTCCGACGGTTATCAGGGCATCATCTCGGAGGTCACGATCCAGAAATGACCGCTCACGTGGACTCGGGCAATCCGCCGCCCCGGCCGGACGTCCCGCGCATCGGCGCGGACGAGCCGGTCCCGCAGGGCGCGGCGCTGCCTGCCCCGGCGAGCGGTCCGGTGAACTACGACCAACTGGACGACCACGAACTGTTGCGGATGCACGTGTCCGGCAACCCGGATTCGTTCGGGTACCTGGTCAAGCGGCACCGGGACCGGATGTGGGCGGTCGCGATCCGCACCCTCGGTGAGCCCGAGGAGGCCGCGGACGCGCTCCAGGAGGCGTTCATCTCGGCGTTCCGGCGGGCCGACTCGTTCCGCGGGGACGCGAAGGTGACCACCTGGCTGCACCGGATCGTGGTGAACGCCTGTCTGGACCGGATCCGTCGCCGCCAGGTGCGCGCCGCCGACCCGCTGCCCGAGGACGAGGACCGCGCCGCCGAGCTGGCCGGCCCGGCCGAGGAGGACCCGGCCGAGGTTCGGGAGCGCCGGCTGGACGTGCTGAACGCACTGAAGCAGATCAACGAGGACCAGCGCGCCGCGCTGGTCCTGGTCGACATGGAGGGCTACTCGATCGAGGAGGCGGCCGCGATCCTCGACTGCGCCCCCGGCACGGTCAAGTCGCGCTGCGCCCGCGGTCGCGCCAAGCTGCTCCCGCTGCTGCGTCACTGGCAGACGACCCGGAAGTCCGACGTACCGGAGAAATCCGCCGCGGAAGCGGTGGGAACCGAATGACCCGGTTCCCCGTCCTAGCGAAGTCGCCTGCCTCTGGCGACCGGACGACTGACGCCTTCGACCGGAGTTTTTCTATGACCACGCTGCTACGGCCGCGCACCTCCCGTGAGGAGGCGAGCCCCCGATGACCGATCCCGGTCTGCCGACCAGTGAGCACCTCGAGCACCTGGACACGGACACGATCGCCGACCTGATCGAGAACCTGCTGCCTGCCCCCGAGGCGCACCGCGCTCGTGAGCATGTGAAGGCATGCCCCGACTGCCAGCAGACGTACGACGCCCTTCTGCAACTGACCACGGACCTGGCCGAGGAAGGCCGCAGCGACATCCCGATCCCGGCCGACGTCGCCGAGCACCTGGACGCGGTGATCGTGTCCGAGTCGGTGCTGCGCGCCTCCACGGTCGGAGTGCACTCGCTGGCCCAGATCCGCGAGGAGCCGCGCCGGCACCTGCCGAAGCTGCTCGGCGCCGCGGCCGGTGTGGTGCTGATCGCCGCACTCGGCGTCGGCGTGGTGATCGCCACCAAGGACCAGGCGAACGAAGGCGCCGCCGCAGCCGACCCGAACACCCCGCCGGCCGACACCGTGGCGGTGAACACCAAGGACATCGGCCCGTCGACGAAGCGGTGGCTGGACCACACCCCGAATTCGATCCTGCACGGCTCGACCGACGAGCAGTCGTGCGCCAGGTCGTTCGCGGCCGGCCGCGCGAACTCGAACGTCCGGCTGGTCCAGCCCGCCAAGATCGACGGCAAGCGCGCCACGATCATCGGGCTGCAGGGTGCGAAGCCGAGTGAGATCCAGGTCTTCGCGGTCACCGGATGTAGCGTCCCCGGCGGCGTACCCAGCTCGTTCTTCGAGACTACGGTGACGCTGCGCAACCGCTGAGTCAACCCGCCGTACGGCGATGCGGTACGGCGGCCCGGCGATGGGTACCGTGGGAATGGTCGGCCTCTAGGATCCGTTGAGTACGACGTCACTGTCTCGACGACACGAGGAACGCCTGAATGAGCGACTCCACCACAGTCCGCAACGTCATCATCGTCGGCTCCGGCCCGGCCGGCTACACCGCCGCGGTGTACGCCGCACGCGCGGCACTGGAGCCGTTGGTCTTCGAGGGCTCCGTCACCGCCGGCGGTGCGCTGATGAACACCACCGAGGTGGAGAACTTCCCCGGCTTCTCGCAGGGCATCATGGGCCCGGCGCTGATGGACGAGATGCGCACCCAGGCCGAGCGCTTCGGCGCCGAGCTGGTGGCCGACGACGTGACCGAGGTCGACCTGACCGGCGACATCAAGGTGGTCACCGACTCGGCCGGCACCGAGCACCGCGCCAAGGCCGTCATCCTGGCGATGGGTTCGGGCTACCGCAAGCTCGGCCTGTCCGACGAGGACCGGATGTCCGGGCACGGTGTGTCCTGGTGTGCGACCTGCGACGGCTTCTTCTTCCGTGACCACGAGATCGCGGTCGTCGGCGGTGGCGACTCCGCCGTCGAGGAGGCCACCTTCCTGACCAAGTTCGCGAAGAAGGTGCACCTGGTGCACCGCCGCGACGAGCTGCGGGCCTCGAAGATCATGGCCGACCGGGCGTACGCCAACGACAAGATCGAGTTCCAGTGGAACTCCGCGGTCGACACGATCCACGGTGACGACAAGCTCACCCACCTGACCCTGAAGGACACCGTCACCGGCGAGACCCGGGAACTGCCGGCCACCGGCCTGTTCATCGCGATCGGCCACGACCCGCGGTCCGAGCTGGTCAAGGGCCAGGTCGACCTGGACGACGAGGGCTACGTGCTGGTCAAGCAGGACAGCACCGAGACCAACCTGCGCGGCGTGTTCGCGGCCGGCGACCTGGTGGACCACACCTACCGGCAGGCGATCACCGCCGCCGGCACCGGCTGTGCGGCCGCCCTGGACGCCGAGCGCTACCTGGCGCACCTGGCGGACGCCGAGCACGCGACCGCCACCACCGAGCCTGTCTCCGTCTGAACCTGAACCTCACACATCACTGAAGGAGCTACCTCCATGAAGGCCGTCACCGACGCCGAGTTCGACCAGACCGTCCTGAAGAGCGACAAGCCCGTGCTGGTCGACTTCTGGGCCGAGTGGTGCGGACCGTGCCGCCAGGTTTCCCCGATCCTGGAAGAGCTGTCCCAGGACCACGGCGACAAGATCACGTTCCTGAAGATGAACGTGGACGAGAACCCGGTTACCCCGAGCAACTACCGGGTTACCGGTATCCCTACGATCAACGTCTACGTGAACGGTGAGCTCGCGAAGTCCATCGTCGGCGCCAAGCCGAAGGCCGCGCTGCTGAAGGAGCTCGCCGACTTCACCGCCTGAGCACTACCCCGCCGCCACGGCAAGGAGTACTGACTGATGGAATCCCCGCACGGCGTGTACCGCATCGGCGACAGCGGTGAGGCGGTCGCCGAGATCGTCGGCAAGCTGCAAAGACTCGGGCTGCTGACCGGCGGCCACGACGTCTACGACGAAGCGACCGCGCACGCCGTCCGGGGATTCCAGCAGCAGCGCGGACTGATGATCGACGGCGTCGTCGGCCCGCAGACGTACCGCGCGATCGACGACGCCCGCTGGCGCCTGGGCGACCGGCTGCTGACGTACGTCCCGTCGCACCCGATGAGCGGTGACGACGTCCTGAGCCTGCAGGCGAAACTGCAGGAGCTCGGGTTCGCGGTCGCCCGGATCGACGGGATCTTCGCCGCCGACACCCAGCGCGCGGTGACGGAGTTCCAGCGCAACATGGGTCTACCCGCCGACGGCACCTGTGGGCCGTCGACCTTCAAGGCACTGCAGCGGATCCGGCCGATGGCGACCGGAGGCCGCCCCGACGCACTGCGCGCCCGGGAAGCCGTACGCGCCGCCGGGCCGCGGTTGTCCGGCAAGACCGTGGTGATCGACCCGGGTCACGGCGGCTTCGACTACGGCTGGGAGGGCTACGGCCTGCGCGAGTCCGACATCGCGTACGACCTGGCCGCCCGGATCGAGGGTCGCCTCGGCGCCACCGGCGTACGGGCGTATTTGTCACGTGGCCGCGATCAGGGGCCGGACGAGTTGGCGCGGGCCGCGTTCGCGAACGAGACGGACGCGAACCTGTGCGTCTCGCTGCACACCGACGGTTCGATGAACCCGGCCGCGCAGGGCGTCGCGACGTACTTCTACGGCAACGACCTGCACGGCGCCACGTCGAGCGTCGGCGAGCAGTTCGCCGGCCTGGTGCAGCGCGAGATCGTCGCCCGCACCGACCTGCTGAACTGCCACACCCACGCCAAGACCTGGGACCTGCTCCGCCGGACCAAGATGCCCGCGGTGCGCCTCGAGATCGGGTACGTCACGAACCCGCACGACTCCGCCCGCCTGGCCGACCCGGCCTTCCGCGACGTCATCGCCGAGGCAATCGTGGTCGCCATCCAGCGCGTCTACCTCCCCCCGGACCAAGACGCCGCCACCGGCATGCTCCGCTTCGGCCAACTCACCGTCTGAGCTAGTCAGCGAATAACGGGTCACCTACCGTTGGTTGTGACATTCCAACCTGGGGGTGGCAATGATCCGCTGGCTCAGTTGTCTCGGTCTGTTGGCAGTACTCCTCACACCATCACCCGCCGAGGCCGCCGAGGCCGCCGAGGCCGCTGAAGCCGGACGTCTGGTCGCGATCACCGACCAGGACTACGACAACGCGTCGGCGGCCCGGATCCGGTTGATGGACCCGGCGGTTGCGAACTGGAACACTCCGGGCGCCCAGAGGTGGACCTGGTCCCCCACCAGCAGCAACGGCTTCTCCGGACTGACCAGCGCCTGGGGCCTACCGTCGGACGTGAAACTGCGGATGAAGGGCGGCGCGTACGTCGCTCTCGTGACGGACTCCCGTGGTCTCGCCGGACTGATCAGCTATCCGGCCGGCCGACGACTCTGGGCCACGAACGTTGGATCGGCCAACAACCCGCACAGCATCGAGCTCCTACCCGACGGCAACGTGGCGGTGGCCGCGAGCACCGGCGGATTCGTGCGTATCTACCTGGCGTCCCAAGGCTCCTCGGCGTACCTCACCTATCCGCTGCCGGATGCGCACGGCGTGCAGTGGGATCCCGCCCGGCAGTTGCTGTGGGTTCTGGGTGGCAGCAAGCTGGCCGGCCTGAAGATCACCGGCACACCGGCGAACCCAGTGATCACCGAAGGTCCGGTGATCACCTTGCCGACCGGCAGCGGCCACGACCTGACTCCGGTGCTGGAGAACCACGACCTGCTGTGGGTTTCGACCGGCTCGAAGGTGTATCAGGTCAGCAAGTCCGCCGCGGCTGTCGTCGCGACGTTCGACCAGGCGGGTATCAAGAGCATCGGCAGCATGCCGAACGCCCAGCAGGTCCGGACGTCTCCGAAGGCGGGCTGCCGGACCACGTGGTGCACCGACACCGTGAACTTCGCCGTACCCGCAGCGACGCGGACATTGGGCGGTGCGGAGATCTACAAGGCCCACGTCTGGAGCTCGCGCTACGAGTGATCCCGTCGATTTCGGGATGGGTCGTTCGTCAACTGGATGAGCTCGGTGATGGCACCGGGACTGTTCAGGGAGGGTTCATGGCGCATCCAGTTGTTCATGCGGAGATCAGGTCGGCGGAGCCCGACAAGACTCGGGAGTTCTTCGCGGAGTTGTTCGGGTGGAAGGTCGCGTCCGAGGGCGCGGTTCCGGGCTACACGTTCATCGACACCGGAGCGGAGGGCGGCCCGTACGTCGCGATCAGCCCGCGGCAGAGCGATGAGGACGAGGTGTTGTTCTTCGTGGCCGTCGAGGACGTCGCGGACACTCTTGCGCGCGCCGAAGGGCTGGGCGGACACATCGTCCAGCCGGCCCAGCACGTGCCAGGCACCAGCTTCGGTGTGTTCGCCGACGCGCAGGGTCACAGGATCGGAGTGGCCGCCACCGAGTGATGGGCTATTCCTTTTCCAGCGCGATCCGCGGGAGGACCCGCTCGAGACTGCTCGGTAGCCACCAGGCGTGGTTGCCGAGCAGGCGGAGTACTGCCGGGACGATGATGCAGCGGATCAGAAGCGCGTCGAGCAGCACGGCGGTTGCCAGGCCGAGGCCGAACTGCTTCAGCATCCGGTCCGGGCTCAGCAGGAACGCGCCGAACACCACGATCATGATCGCGGCCGCCGCCGTGATCACGCTGCCTGTCGTCGCCAGTCCTTCCCGTACCGCGACCCGTGCATCCCCGGTACGCCGCCATTCCTCGTGGATCCTGGACACCAGGAAGACCTCGTAGTCCATCGACAACCCGAACACGATCGCGAAGATCATCACCGGGACGAACGCCTCGATCGGCCCGGGCTGCGCACCGAACCAGCCCTGCTGGAACACCAACGTGATGACTCCGAGCGAGGCGCCGATGCTGAGCAAGTTGAGTACGGCGGCCTTCAACGGAATCAGCACCGACCGGAACACCGCCATCAGCAGCAACGCCGACAAACCCACCACGACCAGTACGAAGATCGGAAGCCGCTTGCTCACCGCAGCCGCGAAGTCGTCCGCCGCTGCCGTCGACCCGCCGACCAGATACGTCCCTTCGAGCTTCGGCAACGTGTCCGCGCGCAACCGCTGGACGAGGTCGCTGGTTGCGGCGTCCTGCGGAGCCGATTTCGGGAACGCGAGGACGGTGGAGACCTTGCCGTCCGGCGTCACCTGCGGCGGTGTCACCGCGGCGATCCCGGGATCGCCCGCCAGCGCCTGGATGAGCTCTTGCGTCTGGTTTCCTTCCGACACCACGACCAGCGGACCGTTGAATCCGGGCCCGAACCCTTCCGCCAACAGGTCGTACGCCTTCCGGCTCGTCTTCGCCGGATCGTCCGTCCCCGCGTCGGCGAACCCGAGCCGCATCCCCAACGCCGGAAGCGACAACGCGATCAACGCGAGGACCCCGAGTACGAGCGGCACCCACGGCCCACGCTGCACCACGCCGGCCAACTTCCGCCAGCCGTCGCCAGGGGTACGCCGCTGCTTCGCGGCATGCTTGCGCACGCTCCGCTCGATCCGCTTCCCGAACAGCGTCAGCAACGACGGCAGCAACGTCACCGCCGCGAGCATCGTCATCAACACGGTCAACGTGACACCGAGCGCAACGCCTTGCAGTGAACCAAGCCCCAACGCGAGCAATCCGAGCAACGCGATGACGACGGTGCAACCGGCGAACATCACGGACCGGCCCGCGGTGTCCAAGGCAACGACCTTCGCATCGGCCTCGCCCTTCAGCAACTCGTGGCGATAGCGCGAGAAGATCAGCAACGCATAGTCGATGCCGACACCGAGCCCGACCAGCATCATCACCGGCGTCGTGTACTCCGGCACCGTGAACAGGTGCGACGCGAGCATCAGCAACGCGACCGTGCTGCCGACAGCGAACACCGCGGTCAACAACGGCAGCGTTGCCGCAAGCAACGATCCGAAGAGGAACACCAGGATCACCAACGCAGCCAGGATTCCCGCGCCCTCGGACGCGCCACCCGAACTCTCGGCCGCGCTCCGCGCCAGATCCCCGCCGGCCTCGATCTGCAAGCCGGGCCGCACGAAGTCCTGCGCCCGATGGATGATCGTTCGCACGTCGTCCACCGGCATGTCCGCCACCGAGACATCCAGGCCGACCGTCGTATACGCCGTACGTCGATCTGTCGACATGGCGCCCGGACCCGCGAACGGGTCGGCGACCGAGGCGACGTGCGGGAGCCCGCGGACCACCGCCAGCATCGACGCGATCCGCGACTTCTCCGCGTCGAGACCGCCGTCGGCCTGGAAGACGAGCTGGACGGAGGCCGTGTCGCCCTTGGGCTGGTGCGCCGTGAAGATGTCCGTCACCCGCTGGGAGTCCGTGCCCGGCAACGAGTTGTCGTTCTTGTAGTTGGCGCCGACCACCGTCGCCGCGGCGGTGACTGCGGCCAGCACGAGCACCCAGAGCAGGAGCGAGAGGACGGCGTGCCGCATGGCCCACCCGGAGACGCGGTGCAGCAGACCGGGCCGGGTGGCTGGTCGGATCTCGATGTCCACGGTCATGGCGAATCCTTGATAAGTAGATTGGCTACATGTTGCCTCTCGACAGTAACAGACATATGAGTAGACTGGCTACATGAAGGCGGATGCGCTGCGTGGACACCTCGACCCGATGATCCTGGCCGTCGTCGAGCACGAACCGCTGCACGGCTACGCGATCATGGAAGCGTTGCTGGAGCGCAGCGGCGGGGAGCTCGATCTGCCCACCGGCACGCTCTACCCGGCGCTGCGGCGACTCGAGCGGGCCGGTTACCTGGCCAGCGAGTGGAGCACGGTCGGCGGGCGGAAACGCCGTACGTACGAGCTCACCAGCGCCGGCACGAAGATGCTTGCCTCAGGCAAAGAGGAGTGGGTGACGTTCCGCGCTGTGGTGGAAGGGGTGTTACGCCCGGGCCAGGCGTAGACCGCGGGCGGCCTGCTGGCCGACGAACACGAGCGGCAGCACCACGAACGCCCCGACGACGCTGAGGTCGAGCAAGCCGTTGGGATGCGGGCTGGTCAACGCCATCAGGATGCCGATCCCGCCGATGGTGACGGCGCTCGCAAGCGCGAAGAGTGTGGTCACTCGGGTGAGGTGGGTCCGCACGAACGAGCTGCGCAGACCGATGCCGGCCGCAACGACCGCGAGTATTGCACCGGCGATGGCAATCGTGCCGACGTTCCGGACCAGTACCTGCAGGATGTCGTTCAGCAGGCTGGGATCCTCCGGGCCGCTGTTCCAGCTCCAGGTGCCCTCGCGCCACACGATCGGCTGGATGATCAACGCCGCGAACAGCAACACCGCCGTACGCCGGCTCTGACTGACGGCAAGGTCAGCGCGATAGCCCGGCGCGACCTCCGCGAGCGTCCCGAACTCGGCCACCGCGTGCTTCTCGGCGTCGTACCTGTCCAGCCCGTCCGCCTCGAAGGCCTCGGTGGCGTCGGTCAGGTGATCGCGGGCCTCGGCCAGCAGGTCCGCCTTGCGGCGCCGAGGCCCCCAGAGCTCCTTGCTCAGGGCAGCCAGGTACTCGTCGATGGGCACGCCTCCAGTATGAGGAGGCCGCCGCCGTCTCACGTCCGGGGTCCCACTGACTCTCCCCTGAGCTTCGTACGCCGCCGTACGACGAAGAAGCCGATGTACCCGATCACCACCAGCACGAACCCGACCTTCTCCGCGATCGGAGTCGCGCCGTCGGGCCACAGCCTGCCGTTGAGGTAGTGCTGGATGTACCCGCCCGTGTACACGCTCTCACCGCCTTCCCGGCGGAAGAACTTCTCGGTTGCCGTCACCGGGCAGCCGAAGTCGACCAGGACGATCACGATGTTCCACACGACGATGCCGAGATGGACCCAGATCAGCTTGGGCCAGCGCCACGCGAGGAAAGCACCGACCGCGAAGAACAGCAACAAGGCGCCGTGCACGACCATCACCACATCGGCCAGCGCCCGCCAGACCATCCGGACTACTCCGGGCCTGATCTCAGGGCGTCCCGGACCGTCACCGGCCCGGACGGAGCCTTCTCCGGCCGGATGGCACCCATCAGGCGCTCGACGGCGGCCTCCATCTCGCTGCGCCACGTGATCGCCGAACGCAGGTCCAGCCGCAGCCGCGGATTGCGTGGGTGCTCGCGCACCACCGCGAAGCCCACTGCGCGCAGGAAGTCGGTCGGCCAGACACAGCCCGGCCCGGCCCACCGCGAGTCACCGAACGCCTCTACGGCCCGGAAGCCACGTTTCAGCACGTCCTTGGCAACCGCCTGGATCAGGATCTTCCCGAGCCCGAGACCCAGGTACCGCGGCAGGATCCGTCCGGTCGCGAGCACGACGGCGTCCGAGCTGACGGGTGCGGTCGGAAACGCCTGGATCCGGGGCAGGTACGTCGCCGGCGCGTACACCGCGAACCCGGCCGGCTCCTCGTCGACGTACAGCACGATCCCGGCAGTCCCCCAGTCGAGCAGCAACTGGGACAGCCAGGCTTCTTTCTCCAGCCCGGTGTCACCGTTGCGGTCTGCCCGGCGCCCGGCCACCGGGTCGAGCTCCCAGAACACGCAGTCACGGCATGGGACCGGGAGCTCGCCGAGGTTGGCGAGCGTCAGCGGTTCCACCCGTCGGGCCATCAGCGCATCCGATCGGCGGTACAGACTGTTAGCTTCGTCACGGTGCGTGTCGCCCAATGGTCATCGGGCGGCTGGTTCAGCCGCCGGTTCGGGGACGGCGGACGGGGTCCGCGCGTCCGTGGTGCGGGTCGCCTCGGGGGCGACGTACCGCTGCTGCACCTTCGCTGCGGGTTGCCGCCGGAACAGCTCACCGGCGAACCCGGCCAGCACGCCCAGCACCAAGCCGCCGAGCGTCCAGCCGGCTGTCCTGCCCACGCTCATCCTGATCCGCCTTCCCGGTCCACCTCTCAGGCCGCACCGCGCCGCCGGCTGTCTCAGCAGCCAGATTCCGGCATGGTCGAACCTGCCCCTATAAGGCATGGTAGTGAGAGGTCACGCCGATCCCCAGTCCCGACTGGGGTCTGTCGACGTAACCTGGTGACTTCCCCCTCGATCACCGTTGGAGTGGCCCCCGTGAGTGCTGACGTGCCCGATGTCCGGCAGACCCGACTCGACAACTACGTCGAGGCGTATGCAGCCCGGACCAAGGGTATGACCGCATCGGAGATCCGAGCCCTGTTCTCGGTCGCCAGCCGGCCGGAGGTGGTCTCGCTCGCGGGCGGCATGCCGAACATCGGCGGTCTGCCGCTCGACGTGGTCGGCGGCGCGGTCCGCGACCTGGTGGCCGACAACGGCGCCACCGCGATGCAGTACGGCTCCGGGCAGGGCGACCCGACGCTGCGCGACCAGATCTGCGACATCATGCGGCTGGAGGGCATCGAGGCCCATCCGGACGACGTCGTCGTCACGGTCGGCAGCCAGCAGGCCGTCGACCTGGTGACGCGGGTGTTCTGCGATCCGGGCGACGTGGTGATCTGCGAGGCGCCGTCGTACGTCGGCGCACTCGGCGTCTTCCGTGCGTACCAGTGCGAGGTCGTGCACGTCGCGATGGACGACGACGGCGTCGTACCGGAGGCGCTGGAGCAGGCGATCGCCTCGGTGCGCGCAGCCGGGAAGCGGATCAAGTTCTTCTACACGATCCCCAACTTCCACAACCCGGCCGGGGTTTCGCTGTCCGACGAGCGGCGGGCGCGGGTGCTGGAGATCTGCCAGCAGGCGCAGCTGCTGATCCTCGAGGACAACCCGTACGGCCTGCTCGGGTTCGAGGGTGAGCCGCAGAGGGCGCTGCGCGCGGCGGATCGCGAAGGGGTCATCTACCTCGGCTCGTTCTCGAAGACGTTCGCCCCCGGGTTCCGGGTCGGCTGGGCGGTCGCGCCGCACGCCGTGCGGGAGAAACTCGTGCTGGCGCAGGAGTCCGCGACGCTGTGCCCGCCGACGTTCAGTCAGCTCGCGATCTCGTCGTACCTGGTCCGGCACGACTGGATGGGGCAGGTGAAGCAGTTCCGGGAGATGTACCGCGAGCGCCGGGACGCGATGCTCGCAGCGCTGACGGAAAAGATGCCAGCGGCAACCACCTGGACGCGGCCGCGCGGTGGGTTCTACGTCTGGCTGACGTTGCCGGAAGGGCTGGACGCGAAGGCGATGCTGCCCCGCGCGGTCACGGCGCGGGTCGCATACGTGCCCGGAACGGCGTTCTTCGCCGACGGTTTCGGCTCCCAGTGCATGCGGCTGTCGTACTGTCATCCGACGCCGGAGCGCATCACCGAAGGAGTCGGCAGGCTCGCCGCGGTGATCAATGAGGAACTCGAGCTCCGGCAGACGTTCGGCCCGCTGACACCTGGCGCCGGCCATGGGTACGACGCTCCAGGGCCAGAACTGAGCTAGGTTCCGGTTCGCAAAGGTTGCGCAAGGGACCAACGGGCGGGCGGGGGTCCAGGATTCGGTAGGGGTACCGTTCGAGTGGGCCTCGGGACCGGCGACCGTGCCGGAGTCGCCCACGAGTGATCGGGATATTTGTGATGAGTGATCTGGGTCGAGTGCTGGTACTGGCAGGTGGACTTTCGCACGAGCGGGACGTCTCGCTGCGCTCCGGCCGCCGAGTGGCGGACGCCCTGCGCAGTGTCGGCGTGGAGGTCGAGCAGCGCGACGTCGACGCGTCCCTCGTCGATCGTCTGCGCCAGGATCCCCCGGCCGCGGTCTTCCCCGTCCTGCACGGCGTCACCGGCGAGGACGGCGCACTCCGCCAGGTCCTCGACCTCTACAGCGTTCCGTACGTCGGCGCCGACGCGGCAGCGTGCCGTACGGCGTTCGACAAGCCAGTGGCCGCGACGGTCGTCGGCGCCGCGGGACTGCACACGCCCGCGTCGGTTGTGCTCGGACACGACACGTTCCGCGAACTGGGTGCCGCTGCGCTGATGGAGGCAGTTGTCCAGCAGGTCGGACTGCCGCTGGTCGTGAAGCCGGCGCGTGGCGGCTCGGCACTGGGCGCGTCGATCGTGCGGTCGGCCGACGAGCTGCCGTCGGCGATGGTGAACTGCTACGCGTACGGTCCCGTCGCGTTGATCGAGCAGTACATCGACGGGACCGAGGTCGCCGTGACGGTCGTCGACGTCGGCGACGGGCCGCGGGCATTGCCTGCTGTGGAGATCCGGCCGGACTCGGGGTTCTACGACTACGAGGCGCGCTACACGGCCGGGGCGACGCAGTTCGTCGTACCTGCGCGGCTGGAGCCTGAGGCCGCCGGTGCATGCGCCGCAGCCGCTGTGCAGGCGCACCAGGCGCTGGGGCTGCGCGACCTGTCCAGGACGGACCTCGTGGTGGACGCGGCCGGCGTGCCGTGGTTCCTCGAGGTGAACGTGGCACCCGGCATGACCGAGACCTCTCTCGTCCCGCTGGCCGCCGAAGCAGCCGGCATCGAGCTCGGCGTACTCTGCCGCGACCTCCTCGCCACCGCAGCAGCCCGCTGAGAAGTACCCCATGCCCGACCCCCACGATCCGGCGCCCGCCGACCCCGCCAGCACGTCCGCTCCCGGTAGTTCTGCTCGGCCGCTGTGGCGGACAGTCTTGACGCCTCAGTGGTCCGGTCTCTTCGTGCTCGCCCTGGCGATCGCGTCGGTCATGACGGTTATGGGGGTGTGGCAACTGGGCGTGTATCGGTCGAAGACAGCCGACGCCACTGCCCAGCGCGCTGCCGAACCTCCGGTCGAACTGCAGTCGTTGTTCTCCATCGACGAAGGGCTCCCGGCGAAGGCTGTCGGTCGCCGAGTGACCGTCGACGGCACTTGGGGCCCGGCCGCGGACCAACTCCTCATCGCCGACCGCCTGCAGGACGGGCGGGCCGGACTGTGGGTTGTCTCGCCGCTGAAGCTGTCCGACACCGACGCGGTGATGATCGTCCGCGGATGGGTCGCGTCGACTTCTGATCCGGCCGTGACGGCGCCGTCCGGCCCAGTGCGGTTGAGTGGCTCAGTGGTGGCGTCCGAGGCCGAGGACTCGTCGGACGACGCCGCCAAGGGACGGGTGCTGTCGTCGCTGCGAATCCCGACAATCGTGCACCTCGTGAAGTACCGGGTGTACGACGCGTTCGTCGTACAGTCCGCTGTGGACTCAGGCGTCGTACCGTCCCCCGCACCTGCGATCGTCGCACCGCCCCCACCACCGACCGACCATGCCGGCCTGCGCAACGTCGCGTACGCAGTCCAGTGGTGGATCTTCGCCGCCTTCACCCTGTGGATGTGGGCCCGCATGGTCCTGGACGCCCGCCGCGAACCCGACGAAGACGCGACAGCCGGTTCCGGTCCGGATGGTTCCGGGACTGGTGACTCCGAGACGGGTGACCGTGCCGGAGAGCCTGTGGAGTCAAGCGGTACCGTTTCAGCGTGACTTCCTCTGCCGACCCCGCCACCTCCGCCGGCTCGCAGCCGCTCACCCCGGCCGTCCGCGGCGCGCTGACCCGCTATCGCGTGATCGCGTACGTCGTCGGCGTGATGCTGCTCGTACTGCTGTTCGTCGCGATGCCGCTGAAGTACCTGGGCGACAACCCCGCCGCGATGAACGTAGTCGGCCCCCTCCACGGCTTCCTGTACGTCGTGTACCTGCTCGGCACGTTCGACCTCTTCCGCCGAGTCCGCTGGTCCTTCCCGCGCCTCGTCCTGATGGCCGTCGCCGGAACGATCCCCTTCCTCTCGTTCTACGCCGAACGCAAAACCACCCACGAACTCCTGGGCCGCTAACCGCCCCGTTCGGTCCGGGTTGGGCGCAATGTTTCACATGAAACATTGCGGTGAGTGTCGACATGGATTTGTCGACATGTCTCCCTGGCGATCTATTGCACTACTTCGCACCACGAACTAGCTCTGTGAGAGCGATCCTAAGCGCCCTCCGCGAACTTACATCGCTGTGATTCTCGACGCGAAGCCGCCTGAGAGCTCCCCTCAGCAACCCCGAAACAGCCCTCCCCGGCCCTCAGCTCAGCTCCGCGGTACGACGTAGTGGAGGCGAACCGCGCCGGCGGCATCTGACTGCGCCGAGACCAACTCCAAACGCGTCGGAACCTCGCCGACCGCGAGTGGCGATCCATCCATGACCGACGGCGTCCCCAGCCCACCGACCAGCGCCGGCGCCAGCGTCAGGTGCAGTTCGTCGATCAGATCCGCCCGCAACAACGCACCGTTCAACCCGCCGCCCGCTGTCGACAGGATGCACCTGATGCCTAGTTCAGTGCCCATCGCGGCCACGGCTCGGCTCACCTCGACGCGCTCTTCGCCGACCACGAGATAGCAGATGCGTTCCCTGCGGAGGTACCCGAGATAGTCCGCCGGCGTCGACCGCGCCACCAGGACCAGTGCGTCCCAGTTCTCATGCTTCTCCGTCCAGCGCACTCGTCCACGACTGTCCACGACGGTGAACCACATGTGCGCCGGCGTCCGCTGTTCGATGACCTCCGACGGAAGGAAGTGCTCGTAGAGGCTGGCCGGATCGCCGTCGTAGGTAGGCAGTTCACCGGGAATCTCGTCCTCGCTCACCAGGCTGCCGCTGCCCTCGAGAATCGCAGTGCAGCCGTACTGCTGCCTGACGACCTCGATGACGTCGATCGCGACCGAATCCGGCGACTGCGGCGTCATCGATGCCCACAGATCCGAACTCGGCTGATGCATCAGGAGCGCGTTCCGGGCAAGCGCGACCTTGCCGTCGACGCTCGCTCCCACACTGACCACGACGCGCGGTCGCTTCTGCACTGTGTCCTCCCCCAGTTCGCTGCACGGTGGACACCAAGTCCTATCAGCCCCCGCCGACAATCCGACGGGCGCGCAGAAACCGCTGGGGGGACCCGGGTGACGTCAGGCGTCGGTGGACTTGTTGGGGTCCATCAGCGTGACGATGCGCTCCAGGTCGTCGATCGACGCGAACTCCACGGTGATCTTGCCCTTGGTCTTTCCGAGGTCGACCTTGACCCGGGTCTCGAACCTGTCGGAGAGACGGTCGGCCAGATCGACCAGCCGCGGCGCGACCGGCCTGTTCCGGCGGCGCGCCGGAGTGGGGTCTTCGGCGTTCATGTCGCCGAGCGCAACGATCTCCTCGACCGTCCGCACCGAGAGGCCCTCGGCAACGATCCGCTGCGCGAGCCGCTCGATCGCGTCGCCGCTCGGAAGACCGAGCAGCGCCCGCGCGTGACCGGCGGACAGGACACCCGCGGCAACCCGCCGCTGAACAGAGGCCGGCAGCTTCAGCAATCGCAGCGTGTTGGAGATCTGCGGCCGCGACCGCCCGATCCGCGTCGCGAGGACTTCCTGCGTGCATCCGAAGTCGTCGAGCATCTGCTGGTACGCCGCCGCCTCTTCGAGCGGGTTCAACTGGCTTCGGTGCAGGTTCTCCAGGAGCGCGTCCCGCAGCATCGCGTCGTCCGACGTCTCCCGCACAATCGCCGGGATCGTGGCGAGCCCGGCCTGCTGCGTCGCGCGCCAGCGCCGCTCGCCCATCACGAGCTCGTACGTGTCGTCGCCCTCGAGCCGGCGTACGACGATCGGCTGGAGGAGACCGATCTCCTTGACGGAGTGGACGAGCTCCTCCATCGCGTCCTCGTCGAACACCGTCCGCGGCTGCTTCGGGTTCGGCGTGATCTTGTCGACGTCGATCTCCGCGAACGATGCCCCTGGCACCGCGGCCAGCTCCGGTCCCGGCGGCGTCGCCACCGGCGGAGCCCCCGGGATCGAGTTCGACTTGCTGCCGAGGGTCATGGTGCCAGGCGCCGGCGAGCTGGGGATCAGCGCACCAAGTCCGCGTCCGAGTCGGGTGTTCATCGCGCTCCCTCGAGGTCGACATCCTGCTGAGCTACTGCTGGCCTACCACAACGCACACCGGACTCCGCTACTCCCGTACCGGCCCCCGTGTGCCGTTTCACGTGAAACGGCGCCATCTGCGTCAGGCGTTGTTCCGCATCGCGATCTCGCGGGATGCCTCGAGGTACGACAGTGCACCCGCCGAGGCCGGGTCGTACGCGAGCACGGTCTGCCCGTGGCTCGGAGCCTCCGAGATTCGCACCGAGCGCGGTACGGCGGTCCGCAGTACGGCGTCCTTGAAGTGGCCACGCACCTCGGCGGCGACCTCGCCGGCCAGCTTCGTGCGGGCGTCGTACATGGTCAGCAGGATCGTCGACACGTCGAGCCCGGGGTTCAGGTGCGACTTCACCATGTTGATGTGGCGGAGCAGCTGCGACAGGCCCTCCAGCGCGTAGTACTCGCTCTGGATCGGGACCAGCACCTCGCGCGCCGCGGTCAGTGCGTTCACCGTCAGCAGGCCGAGTGACGGCGGGCAGTCGATGAAGACGTAGTCGTACTTCTCGCCGGCAGCCTCGGTCTCGGCCAGGTAGGCCTCGAGCACGGTCTTCAGTCGGCTCTCCCGGGCCACCAGGCTGACGAGCTCGATCTCCGCACCGGCCAGATCGATCGTCGCCGGGATCACCTGGATCCCGGGGTGCTCCGCGCACGGCTGGATCAGCTTGCCGAGCGGCTCGCCTTCGATGACCGCCTCGTACACCCCCGGCGTACCTTCGGCATGCTCGATGCCCAGGGCCGTCGACGCGTTGCCTTGCGGGTCGAGATCGATGACCAGGATCCTCGCGCCGTACAGAGCGAGGCCGGCAGCGACGTTCACCGTCGTCGTGGTCTTACCGACACCACCCTTCTGGTTGGCGACGACGAAGACTCGGGTCTGGTCGGGCAGCGGGAACTCGCGGCCCATCGTGCGTCCTTCATTCACCAGCAGGGTCCGTTCGGTCGCGGCGGCGATCGGAGTCTCGAGGAGTCGTCGCTGAAGCTCGTCCGACGTGGCCCGCGCGGCGATCTGTGCGGCAGTCATAGCGCCCATTCCAATAGGTGCGGGACTTGGCCCGAAGAGGATGTCTGTAGGGGTCGGGGCGGGTCTACCCCCAGCTCCGTCCACAGGCTTCTGTGGACGAATTCCCGTCTGCGGGGGCAGTTTCATGCGGTCGTCATCCACAGGCGGTGGAGACTCCGAAAGGTCCGGCTCGACGTCCACCAGTGACGCCGAATCGGGCCCGGAACCATCATCCCGCATGTCCGGCGTTTCACGTGAAACGGACGCCGGATCGTCGGTCACCAGACTGTCGAGACCGGCTGCCGCAGCGGCCTGAAGTCCCGAGGTGTCCATCGGTGGCGACAGGGGCGGCTGCTCGGCAGCCGGTGTCGAAGAGGTCTGTACTGAGGGAGCGGGGGCGGGTTCTGGACTCACCACACGAACGGCAGAGTCCGGTTCGGTCGGCCAGCCGATGCCTTGTGACGACTTCGGCACGCCGGTGCTCTTCTCCGGCCATCCGAGGGCACGACTCACCAACCCGCTCACCTCCCGTGTCTTCCGTGCCGGGATCCCCCTGCAGCACGTCCGGCCACAATACTCACCACAGTCGTGGGGTTGGCCAGTTCATCGCCGCCGAGTTGATGAATATGACAAAGCTCTGCGCCGAGCTTCATCAATTCGCGCTCTGAGGCGTCCAGTTCCTCCTCTGCAGACGCCCCTTTCATCGCCAGCATGAGTCCGCCCTCGACACACAGCGGCAGACACCACCGGGCCAACTTGGCCAACGGAGCGACCGCCCGAGAGGTCACCACGTCGTACGACGCCGGCGGCAGATCCTCGGCCCGCGCCCGTACGACGGTCGCGTTCTCGAGTTGGAGTGACTCGACCGCTTCCTCGAGGAAGGTGGTCCGTCGCAGCAACGGCTCGATGAGATCCACCTGGAGATCGGGACGGACGATCGCGAGCACGATGCCCGGCAGGCCCGCACCGGTGCCGACGTCGGCGACCGATGACTCCTCCGGGATCAGCCGCTCGATGACGGCACAGTTCAGCAGGTGCCGATCCCAGAGCCGCGGAACCTCCCGCGGCCCGATCAGTCCTCGGAGTGTTCCTTCGGTCGCCAGCAACTCGGCGTACGCCGAAAGCGGCACCGCCGCCCGTGGAAACAGTTTCTCCACGAGCGGCGGTGTTTCACGTGAAACGTCGTTCATTGCGGCGTGTTCATGGCTGGACCACCACGCGGCGGCGGGGCTCTTCGCCCTCGGACTCCGACGTCAGGCCGGCAGCCGCGACGACGTCGTGCACGACCTTGCGCTCGAACGGGGTCATCGCGTCCAGCCGCACCGGGGTACCGGTCGCCTTCGCCTCCTCGACCGCCTTGCGGCCGACCTCTTCGAGCTCCGCCTTCCGGTTCGCCCGGTAGTTCGACACGTCGAGCATCAGCCGCGACCGCTCACCGGTCTCCCGGTACACAGCCAGCCGGGTCAGCTCCTGGAGCGCCTCCAGAACCTTGCCGTTCTCGCCGACCAGGTTGTTCAGCTCAGCGCCGACGATGGAGACCGCAGCGCGGTCGCCGTCGATGTCCATGTCGATGTCGCCGTCGAGATCGGCGATGTCGAGCAACTCCTCAAGGTAGTCCGCCGCGATATCGCTCTCGGCCTCGAGCGCCTTCAGGCGGTCGTCGCCGTTCGTGCCGGCGGACTGCTCCGCCGTGTCGGTGTTCTGCATGCCGTCAGTCACGGCCACTCCTTCATCATGTCGGGATCCGCCTCACGGGGACCCGGGGCATTCAGGCAAAAGGGGGACTCGGGGGTCGCTGGGTCAGCGCGAACCGCCGGAACGCTTCTGCGCCGCCTTCTTCTGCGCGGCCGACTTCGCCGCGGGCTGGCGCTTCGCTCCCGTACCCTTCTTGCCGGCCGGCTGCTTCTTGGCAGCACCGGCCTGAGTCTTCTTCGGGGTGTCCTGCGGCCGCGGAGTGTCCTCCGGAGTTTCCCCCGCAGTGGACGAGTCCGTCTGGCCGTTGTTCGACGCGGCCGCGCCACCCGTTGCCGGGCCGGTGGTCTTCCGGTCGCTGCGCGACTGCCGCTTCGGCTGCTGCCGCTGCGCCGGGCGACGGTCCGTCGTGTCGGTGTCGGTCTCCGCGTCCGCCGTACCAGGAACGCCCTCGTCGGCCGACCGGCCGTGACGCAGGTTCTGCTCGCGCTTGCGGGCCTGCATGGCGTCGTACGCCGGAGTGCCCGGAGCGGGGTTGCGGCGGATCACGTAGAACTGCTGCCCCATCGTCCACACGTTGGAGACGAACCAGTAGATCAGCACACCGATCGGGAAGTTGAAGCCACCGATGAGGAAGAAGATCGGGAAGACGTAGAGCATGATCTTCTGCATCTGCGCGGCCTGGCCGGTGAGGGCCTCCTTCGGCATGTTCTTGCGCATCAGCTGCAGTTGCGTCGTGAACATCGTCGCCGTCATCAGGATGATCAGCACGATCGCGACGACCTTGACGTTGCCGGCGCCGTCGCCGTTCGCCTTCAGGAAGGTCTGCGAGATCTCGGCGCCGAAGATCTTCGCGTGCTGCAGCGACTGGACGTGCGGGTCCATGATGCTGCTGTGCGTCTTGCCCTTCGACGCGTAGTCGAGCACCCGGAACAGGGCCAGGAAGATCGGCGACTGCAGCAGCAGCGGCAGGCACGAGGAGAACGGGTTCGTCCCGGTCTCCTTGTACAGCTTCATCATTTCCTGACCGAGCTTCTCCCGGTCGTGGCCGTACTTCTTCTGCAGCTCCTTCATCTTCGGCTGCAGCAGCTGCATGTTCCGGCTGGAGCGGATCTGCCGGACGAACAGCGGGATCAGCAGCGTCCGGATGACGATCGTCAGGCCGGCGATCGAGAGCGCCCAGGCCCAACCGCCGTTCGGGTCGAGCACCTGGCTGAGCAGCCAGTGCCACCCGACCAGCAGTGCCGATACGGCCCAGTACAGCGGCGTCATCACCGTGTTGAACAGGTCTACGATCCCGTCCCACACCGCGAGCTCGGGGATGGCCAGAAGAGTCACTCACACACCTCGCTGCACAGGCCCGGCGTCGGCTGACGGTCCGGGCTGGTTGGCGGAGAGAGACTCTCCGCGCTGGTCGACATCTCTGGGAGGAACGGGGTCGTAGCCTCCGGGGTTCCACGGGTGGCAGCGAAGGAGACGTCTCCCCGCCAGCCAGCTACCGCGCACCGCACCGTGGCGTTCGACCGCTTCCAAGGCATACGCCGAACAACTCGGGTAGAACCTGCAGACCTGCCCGTACAGCGGACTGATCAGCAGCCGGTACAACTTCAGGAATCCGATGATCCCGCTGCGCACGGGATTCACGCGCATCATGGCCGCAGCACCCGGCTCAGGGCGCCGTCGACATCGGCCGCGAGCTCGTCGTACGACGCCGCGGCGGACGACGGAAGAGCACGGACGACGGTCAGGCTGCCGGCCGGCAGATCGCCCAGCCGCGTGTTCATGACAGCACGCAGACGGCGGTGGACCCGGTTCCGCAGAACCGCGTTGCCCACCGCCTTGTTCACAACGAATCCGACGCGCGCCGGGCCGGCTTCACCGGCCTGCGCCAGCACGTGCAGAACCACCACGCGTCGCGCCGCGCGCCGTCCGGATCGGACGGCGCGACGGAAGTCGTCGGACCGGCGCAACCGGTTCGACGCGGGCAACACGAGGTGGTCACCGTCAGATGGGTCGCTCAGGCCGCGAGGCGCTGACGACCCTTGCCACGGCGGGCGGCGAGGATCGCGCGACCCGCGCGAGTACGCATCCGAAGACGGAAGCCGTGCTTCTTGTGCCGACGACGGTTGTTCGGCTGGAACGTCCGCTTGCTCACTGGAATGACTCCGGTTACTCGAGAACACAAAATGTCGACAAATCCACTGATTGGATCTGTCCAAGGTGCCTGTCCTGCACACCGTCGGAGAACCAGAGAACAGGTCCCGCAGGGAGCGCAGCACGAAACGGCCGGCTCAACAGCCGACCGATCCACGGTACGTGGCTCCTTGTGGACAGGTCAAACCAGGTATCCCCAGACTTTTCCACAGGCTTGTGGACAGGATAGTGGGCAACCGATCGGGCCAGTGTTCGTCACTGTCCGACCGGAACGACGACAGAGAGCGATTTCGAACCACGACTACGCTCCGGCGTCCACCCGACACGCCGCAGGTTGCCCCCAATTTGCTGTTCATAGCCTGTGGATGACGGCTTGAAGGTGCCTACTCCGACTTGTTAGCGTCACTCCCTCACACCAGAGGTCCCACACCCCGCGATCGGTAACCAACCTGCTCCGGCGGTCGTTCACAACTGTGGACAACCGTGTGGACAGACTCCGCACGGTGGGTCGGGTCGAACGGTCGCGCAGCCCGGGATCAACTCCGGATCGCGCCGGCCACCGCAGCGACGAAATCGGGGAGCAACGCGTGGTCGAGGACCATTCCGCCAGTGCGGAATTCACACCGGTGGAATTCACGGCCGAGTACCGGGCGGAGTACGGCGCCGACGGCCGGCAGGATCTGCGACCCGAGCCCGACGCCGACATCCGTCCCGAGCCCGAGGCGAACTTCCGCACCGAGGTCCGGCCTGCGCCGGAGCCGCTGCCGCGCGCCGAGACCGGGCCGGTGACGCCCCTGCAGCCGCCCGCACCAACACCCGCACCGGCGCCGACCCAACCGCCGACGCCGCGGATGGATCCGGGTGACTATCTGAGCCCGTCGCTCCCGATCCCGATGCCCGAGCCGCCGGCCGCGGGGTACCGCCCCGCACCGCCCGCGTCTCCCTACGGCTACCGCTCCGAACTCGAGCGCGCGGCCACTGATCTTCCGTCCGGCCCAGCTCAGTCCACGGCAGGTACGACGTACTTCGGTGCGGCGCCGGCCGTCAACCAGTACCCCGGTGCGGGCAACGCCTGGGGTACGGCGGATTGGGGTACTGGCGGCGGCAATGCACCAGGCGCGGTACCGATCGAGGGGGAGGCACGTGTGGACAACACATCCACCAACCAGTGGTCACCCGAAAGCCGGCCAACGCAGGAGAGCGCGGCCGCGCACCCAACTGCCGAACACCCTCCAGCCGAACTCCCTCTGACTGAGCCCACGGCTCCTGAGCCGGCTCCCGACCAACTCTTCCCTGAAGCGCAGGTCCCGGAGCAGCACACACCGGACCAGCAGGTACCCGAGCTCCAGGTGCCGACCCAGCAGGCGCCTGCCGAACACACGCCGCCAGTTGACCAACCGCAGGTACCCGAGCAGCAGTCAGCTGAGCACACCGCGCCCGAAGAGCAGCTGACACAGCAAGAGCACGTGGTGCAGCAGCAGCCCGCTCCGCAGCAGCAGGTGCCCTCGCATGTCCCGCAACAGCAGCCGCCACAGCCCACTCCGCAGCCGGCACCACAGCAGCCCACGTTCCAGCAGGCTCCCCAGCAACCGCAGTACACCCAACAGCGGAGCCCGCAGCAGCCCGCTCCGCAGCAGCCTGGCCAACACCAGTCAGCTCCACACCAGTCAGCTCCGCAGCAGCCCGGCCCACAGCAGCGGGCCCTCCAACAGCCCGCGCCGCAACAGGCTCCGCAACAACAGGCTCCGCAGCAGCAAGCGCCGCAGCAGGTGCAGCCGCAGCAGGGTGGGGTGGCTGCGGTTACGGATCTTGGGGACGCCTGGACTCGGGTGCTTGCCGGTCTGCCGCCGAACCAGCGGGCCTGGCTGACCAACTCGCGCCCGGTGACCCTGCACGAGAGCACCGCGATCGTCGCCGTACCCGACGACTTCACCCGCGGTCAGCTCGAGACGCGCCTCCGCCCCGACCTGGAACGGATCCTCACCGAGAGCTTCGGCCGTGACATCCGGATCGCCGTCACAGTCGACCCGTCTCTCGACCCGGAGCTCCGCGAACAGCAAGCTCCCGCGCAACCGCAGTACACCCAGCAGCCGGTGCAGCACCCGCAACAGCACTCCCAGCACGCACCGCAACAGCAACCGATGCAGCAGCAGCCGGTTCAGCAGCAACCCGCCGTACGCGAACCGCTCCGCACCGACGGCGCGTTCCAGCCGACGATCCAGTCCGCCCTCACCGACCCGGACAACCAGTTCATCCAGCCGGCCCCGGCGCCGCAGCAGTACCAGCAGCAGCCGCAGCAACAATCCCCGTTCGGTCAGCCGCTCGGATCGGTCGCCCCACCTCCGAACGGCTCGATGCAGCCGGCCACCGAGGCGCAGGGTGAAGCTCGGCTGAACCCGAAGTACACCTTCGAGACCTTCGTCATCGGTAGCTCGAACCGGTTCGCGCACGCGGCAGCGGTTGCTGTCGCGGAGGCACCGGGCAAGGCGTACAACCCGCAGCTGATCTACGGCGACTCCGGTCTGGGCAAGACGCACCTGCTGCACGCGATCGGCCACTACGTCCGCAGTCTCTACACCGGCGCCCGCGTGCGGTACGTGTCCAGCGAAGAGTTCACCAACGACTTCATCAACGCGATCCGCGACGACAAGGCGTCCCAGTTCCAGCGCCGGTACCGCGACGTCGACGTACTGCTGATCGACGACATCCAGTTCCTCGAAGGCAAGATCCAGACCCAGGAAGAGTTCTTCCACACCTTCAACACGCTGCACAACGCGAACAAGCAGATCGTGATCAGCTCCGACCGCGCGCCGAAACGCCTGGAGGCGTTGGAGGACCGGCTGCGGAACCGGTTCGAGTGGGGCCTGATCACCGACATCCAGCCGCCGGACCTCGAGACCCGGATCGCGATCCTGCGGAAGAAGGCCGCCACCGAGCGGCTGACGGCGCCGCCGGAGGTGCTGGAGTTCATCGCGTCGAAGGTGCAGACCAACATCCGGGAGCTCGAGGGCGCCCTGATCCGGGTCACCGCGTTCGCCAGCCTGAACCGGCAGCCGGTCGACCTGAGCCTCGCCGAGATCGTGCTGAAGGACCTGATCCCCGAAGGCAGCAAGCCCGAGGTGACCGCGAGCATGATCATGGGCCAGACCGCGTCGTACTTCGGTCTCTCGATCGACGACCTGTGCGGTTCGAGCCGTAGCCGGGTGCTCGTGACGGCCCGTCAGATCGCCATGTATCTGTGCCGCGAGCTGACCGATCTGTCGCTGCCGAAGATCGGTCAGCAGTTCGGCGGCCGCGACCACACGACGGTGATGCACGCCGAACGGAAGATCCGGCAACTGATGTCGGAACGGCGCAGCGTCTTCAATCAGGTCACCGAACTGACCAACCGGATCAAGCACCAAGCCAAGCAGCAATAACCACACAGGCTGGGGACACAGCTGTGGACAACTGTGGGTATTGCCGTGGAAAGGTCCGCTTGGGGTGTGGATCGGCTGTGGGGACAGATTTCGCCGTCCACTGCCGTCCCCAGCACAAGCGAGCGTCGTCCACACGGCGTCCCCAGGCCAAAACAGGGTCTGACCTGCGAACTCGGCGCTTTTCCACAGTATCCACCGGTGCGAAGAACACTATGGAATCTGTAGAGAGATCGAAGGCCACAAAACGATCGAGCGGCCCGATCTGGGGAAAACCCCGATCTCGCGCCGGCTGGCAGGACCTGTCAGGCTGTTCCCGTGACGCCGCGAGCAGCAGTTCGCGGCCGAACAGGAACGACGCCGACGCGACCCGCCCGAAGCGCCACGTCAGGCCCGATGGGCGCACAGCACCTTTGTCCGTGGCAGGATCTGCCTGGCACACAGCCGAAACAGGAGGCACCCAGCGGTGAAGTTTCGCGTCGAGCGCGACGTACTGGCCGAGTCGGTGGCCTGGGCCGCGCGCAGTTTGCCCAGTCGTCCCAGCGTCCCGATCCTTGCCGGCCTTCTGGTCGAGGCCGAGGACGGGCAGATCACCCTGTCCGGCTTCGACTACGAGACCTCGGTCCGGGTGACGGTGCCCGCACAGGTGGCCGACCCCGGGAAGTGCCTGATCTCCGGCCGGCTCGTCGCCGACATCTCCAAGAGTCTTCCGAACCAGCCCGTGGACATCGCGGTGGACGGCGCGAAGGCACAGGTCACCTGTGGCAGTTCGCGCTTCACGCTCCAGACGCTTCCCACAGAGGAATATCCGGCCCTTCCGGAGCTTCCGGCGGCCAGCGGCACGGTGAAGGCCGATGTCTTCGCCCAGGCCGTCTCACAGGTCGTGACGGCGGCGGGCCGCGAGGACACGCTGCCGGTGCTGACCGGTGTCCGGGTCGAGATCGAGGGCTCCACGATCTCCTTGCTGGCCACCGACCGCTACCGGCTGGCGATCCGTGAGCTGGAGTGGAACCCGCAGTCCCCCGACGCATCCGCGGCTGCGCTGATTCCGGCCCGCGTGCTGTCGGAGACCGCGAAGGCGATGACCGGCTCGGACGTGATCGTCTCGCTGGCCGCGCCCGGTACCGGTGACGGCATCGTCGGCTTCGAGGGTGAGGTGGCCGGCGGCAGTCGTCGCGCGACCACCCGGTTGCTGGACGGCGAGTTCCCGAAGGTGCGTGGCATCATCCCGACCGACGCGGCGATCGCGACCCGGGTCCGGATCGACACCGCGACCCTCGTCGAGGCGGTCAAGCGCGTCGCACTCGTTGCGGAGCGCAACGCTCCGGTCCGGCTGACCTTCGAGGAGGACACCGTGACGCTCGACGCCGGCAGCGGCGACGAGGCGCAGGCGTCCGAGTCGCTCGAGGCGCGGGTCGTCGGCGAGCCGGTGACCGTAGGCTTCAATCCGACGTACCTGCTCGACGGTCTCGGCGCGATCGGTACGCCGGTTGCGCACCTGGCGTTCACGCAGGCCACGAAGCCGGCCGAACTGACCGGTGTGAGGGACTTCGACGGCGAACCGATCAGCGAGTTCCGCTACGTGCTGATGCCGGTCCGCCTGAACAGCTGAACACCAACAGAACAAGGGGATTCACGATGGAGCTCGGCCTTGTCGGTCTCGGCAAGATGGGCGGCAACATGCGCCAGCGGATCCGGAACGCGGGCCACACCGTGGTCGGGTTCGATCACAACCAGGACATCTCCGACTCCAAGGACCTGGCCGACATGGTCGGCAAGCTCACCGCGGGCGACCAGCCCAAGGTGGTCTGGATCATGGTCCCGGTGCAGGCGATCGACCCGGTCGTCACCGAGCTGGCCGAGCTGCTCTCCCCCGGCGACATCGTCATCGACGGCGGCAACAGCCGCTGGACCGACGACACCCGTCGCGCCGCCCAGCTCGCCGAGAAGGACATCCGCTTCGTCGACTGCGGCGTCTCCGGCGGTGTCTGGGGCCTGGAGAACGGCTACGCGCTGATGTGCGGCGGCGACAAGGCAACCGTCGACACCGTGATGCCGATCTTCGAGGCGCTGAAGCCCGAGGGCGAGTTCGGTTTCGTGCACGCCGGCAAGGTCGGCGCCGGGCACTTCTCGAAGATGGTCCACAACGGCATCGAGTACGGGATCATGCAGGCGTACGCCGAGGGCTACGAGCTGCTCGAGGCGTCGGACATCGTCGAGAACGTGCCGCAGGCGTTCCAGTCCTGGCGCGAGGGCACCGTGATCCGGTCCTGGCTGCTGGACCTGCTGGTGAACGCGCTCGACGACGACAACCACCTGGAGAAGATCAAGGGGTACGCCGACGACTCCGGTGAGGGCCGCTGGACCGTCGAGGCCGCGATCGATCTCGCCGTACCGACGCCGGCCATCGCCGCCGCGCTGTTCGCCCGGTTCTCGTCGCGGCAGGACGACTCGCCGGCGATGAAGGCGATCGCCGCGATGCGGAATCAGTTCGGTGGGCATGCGGTGAAGGGCGCCGAGTCCGCCGACCCGTCGTACGCGACGCCGCCGATCAAGCACTGAGGTGTACGTCACCGCCCTGGGTCTGCTCGACTTCCGGTCCTACCAGCAGGCGGAGGTCCAGCTCACTCCGGGCGTGACGTCCTTCGTCGGGCCGAACGGCCACGGCAAGACCAATCTGGTCGAGGCGATCCACTACACCGCGACCCTCGGTTCGCACCGGGTGGCGAACGACGCACCGCTGGTGCGGGCCGGTGCCACCCGCGCGATCGTGCGGACGGAGATCCGCAGCCAGTACGACCGCGACGTGGTGGTCGAGCTGGAAATCAATCCTGGGAAGGCAAATCGGGCCCGGGTCAACCGCTCGCCGGTGCCGCGGCCACGCGAAGTGCTCGGACTGCTCCGCACGGTGCTGTTCGCGCCGGAGGATCTCGCGCTGGTGAAGGGCGACCCGTCCGAGCGCCGGCGGTTCCTGGACGAGCTGCTGACGCTGCGGGCACCGCGGATGGCCGGCGTACGGCAGGACTACGACCGGGTGCTCAAGCAACGGAACTCGTTGCTCCGGAGCGCCTCGCAGGCCCGCCGCCAGAATCGCTCGGGTGCCGCCGAGAGCCAGCTGCGCACGCTCGAGGTCTGGGACTCGAACCTCGCGCGCGCCGGATCCGAGCTGCTGGCGACCCGCCTGGAGTTGCTGGAGGCGCTGCGCCCGTTGGTGTCCAGCGCGTACGACGCTGTTGCCCGGGGCAAGGGTGATGCGCGGCTCGAGTACAAGTCGTCGGTGCCGCTCGAGCCCGGGGTGGTGTCGCGGGAGCAGCTCGAGGAGGTGCTGCTCGCGACGGTGCGGGAGAAGCGGCAGGACGAGCTCGACCGTGGTGTGTCGCTGGTCGGTCCGCACCGCGACGACGTCGTACTAGGGCTCGGGGACTTGCCCGCGAAGGGGTATGCGAGTCACGGTGAGTCCTGGTCGTTCGCGCTCGCGCTGCGGCTGGCGTCGTACGACCTGCTGCGCGCGGACGGAGGTGAACCGGTGCTGATCCTCGACGACGTGTTCGCCGAGCTCGACACGCAGCGCCGGGACCGGTTGGCCGAGCTGGTCGCGCCGGCCGAGCAGGTGCTGGTGACCGCAGCGGTCGGCGCTGACGTGCCCACTGAGCTGAGCGGGGCACGCTTCGAGGTGGGTGAGGGGGTCGTTCAGCGTGCCTGAACCCCCGAATTCCTCTGAGAACGGCTCCGAGAGCGACGAAGCGATCGAGCCGGATCACGACAAGCAAGGCCTGGACCTGGCGAAGTCGCTGGCCGCCCGTCTGAAGCAGCAGGCGGCGAGGGGCGGCATCATGCCGGTCAAACGCCGCCGGCGGCCGCGGATCGGCGGCGCCCAGATCAGCAGCGCCCGCCCCGACGACCGCGACCCGCAGCAGCTGACCAACACCCTCGGCCGGCTGATGCGCGACCAGGGCTGGGAGGTCGACGTCGCCGTCCACGGCGTGATGGCCCGCTGGCCGTCCATCGTCGGCCCGGAGATGGCCGAACACTGCAAACCGGAGTCGTACGACGACACCGTGCTGACCGTCCGCACGTCGTCGACCGCGTGGAAGGTCCAACTCGACCTGCTGGTCCCGCAACTGCTCTTCCGGCTGAACGCCGAACTCGGCGAAGGAACCGTCTCCCTGGTGAAGGTCCTAGGCCCCAACACCTACACCTGGCGCAAGGGCCCCCGCACCGTCCGCGGCGGCCGCGGCCCGCGGGATACCTACGGATAACGGCCTGAGTTGCTGGGAGGACCCGGCCCTCCCCTAGGATCAGGCGCGATGCGTACGCTCGTTGACGGCTTTCGCGAGATGGTCCACCTGATCGGAGATACCTTCCGGCTCTGGTGGAAGAATCTCCTGCCCATGACCACCTGGTGGCTTGCCGGGTTCGTCGGGTTCACGGTGTGTGCGCAGGGCGCGATCTGGCTCGCGAAGCACCTGCACTCGAGTCTGGGCACCGGACTGTTCGCGGTCGGCGTACTGCTGCAGATCACCGCGTCGGTCGGCATGATCCGGACCTGCGCGATGTCGCTCTACCGGTGGCGGGACGCGGCGAGCAACGAGGCCGAGGAGACGTCCGACCCGACGCAGCGCGGCCTGCTCGAGCTGCTCGCGGTCACGCTGCTGCCACTGGTCGCGGTCTGGTCGGCCTGGGGATTCTTCGACGAGCAGGTCAGCCAGTTGAGCGCGACGTTCCTGGTCCAGAACGGTATGCAGCAAGGCTCGTCGTTCTTCAAGCTCGGCAATCACAACTGGCACGGGTACCTGCCGGCGCTCGCCGTACTGCTGGTGCTGCGTCGCGTGTTCCAGGCCATCGACGACCGGTGGCCGAGCCGTCCGGTGAAGTTTGCCCAGGTCTGGGCCGAGGCCTTCTTCGTGCTGCTCACGTTCGTGATCACGCCGTTCGCGATCAACCAGGGCAAGGCGTGGTTCAAGGACCGCTCGTTCTGGTACTGGTCGCTGGACTGGTGGGACGGCCTCAAGGGCTTCTTCGACAAGATCCACATCCCGATCCCGGCCGGTATCGAGTTCCTCTGGGGCTTCTTCTGGGAGTCGCTCTGGCCGCTGTTCAAGCTGGGCGTCGCCGAGCCGCTGACGTGGCTGGCCATCACCACCGTGGTCTTCGGCCACCGGGTGCTGTCGAGCGGTGGTGTCCTCCGGGGCACGCGGCTGGAACGCCGACTCGGCGCGCACGCCGAGCAGCAGCAGACGCCGCAACGGGGCCGGCTGGCCGGCTTGACCTACAAGGCTCCGGACCTGCTGCTGGCGGGCGTGCGGGAGAAGTTCTACCCCGCGATCAACGCGTTCCGTCTGCTGGTCCGGGTCGGTCCGGTCTTCCTCGGCGTGGTCTGCCTCGTCTACACCTTCTGGCTGCTCGGCAACGACTGGGCCTTCGTCTTCTTCCAGCGGCTGTTCGGCATCCACGGACAGCACTGGGGCCTGATGAATCATGAGATCGCCAGTCTGATCCAGTCGCTGCTCTTCGAACCGCTGCGGATCGCGCTGCTGGCAGCCGCCTTCGACCTGTGTATCTCGGTCGGCACCGAGCGTCGGGCCGAGGCTGCCGAGGCTGCTGCGATCGCCGAGGCCAAGGCGCCGCCGGCGAAGGAGCCGGCACCCGCCAACGCCTGACCGGCTGCTGCCCGCGCTCCCGGTCAGGGAGTGATCAGCACCCGTCGGTGGATGTAGAAGTCCTCGACGGTCAGGCCGATCAGGTCCGGTACGACGCTCTTCGGGACGATGTAGACCTTGGCGACCTTGCCCGGCTTGTCCATCGTGAACGGGTGGTCGTCGTCGCCGCAGAAGGTCGGCAGCGGATAGCCGGTCGCCTGCGTGTCCTCCCAGGTGTTGCCCTTGCTGTCCCGCAGATCCGCATCGCAGCTGAAGCCCTGGTCGTCGAGCTGGAGACCCTTCCGCGGCGTCACCGTGAGCGTGGCCAGCACGAAGATCGACCCGGCCGGTGCGTCGAGCTGGATCGCCTCGCCGTCTTCGTTCAGGATCGCGGTGTAGGCCTTCATCGAGTCCAGTTTCCACTCGATGTCCTGGACCGTCACCGGGCCTTGGCTGACGACCTCGTCGATTCGGCCCTGTTTGTACAGGTCCTCGTCGTCGCTCAGGTACGGATGGAGCACGCTGAACACTCCCAGGCCCATCAGGGCGACCATCAAGGAGCTCTGAACGACAAGCCGGCTCGCCCGGCTCGCGAGGTTCACGACGCCACCCGGGTGACGTCGTCGTTGATGACGTACTGATCGACCGCGCCGTCGACCATCTGCTGGGCGATGGTCTCGGTCGGGACGCCCAGGTCGACGCGGATCTCGGAGTTGTACACGTTGAAGAGCATCGACGGCTTGAGTCTCAGGGTGAGGCCCTTCAGGTCGGCCGGGTTGGCCTCGAAGACGACGGTCCCGGTGCTCGCGAAGCCGGCGTCGGGGAAGTCGATCCTGCTCTCGCTCGGGTCGCTGACCTTGTTGTACACACTGCCGCCGTCGGTGATCAGCGTCGGGGTGAACGAATCGGGGTCCTTCACGCCGCGGACCGCATCCCACTCGACCGCCACGAAGACGCCGTTGGTCTCGAACGGCTTGTCGTCGTCGCTCGCATCGGCCTGGATGATCGACTTGGCGAACTTGATCCGGGCGACCTTCATCGTCGACCCGCTGCCCGCGAACGGGAGCGCTTCACCGATGGTGCCGTGCACGACCTTCAGGTTCTGGTCCTCGCCCAGCACGCTCTCAGGGCCGGCCAGTCGGGTCACCCCGCCGAGCAGGACGAACAGCAGGCCGACCAGGATGGTCGCGGGGCGATAGAGCTTCATCCGTCCTTCCCGTCGTCGACAACAACGGTCGGCTTGAGCCGGACGACTGCGGTCGCGGTCTCAGACTGCCAGTACGGCTTCTCGCTCAGTCCGAGTGAGCCGTTGTCCGCCTTGAACTGCTCCCCCAGGACTCCGACCTCGACCACGTCCGCGGCGAAGTCCGGCTCAACCTTGAACTCGGTGCTGCACTCTTCCGGCGGCAGTCCGTAGACCAACTGCCAGTTCAGGCCGTCGTGGCAGTCCCCGCCGTTGGAGTCGACCAGGTCCGCGCCGCCGCCCGGAACGAAGACGAGCAGGTCGTTGGTCACCGACGCGCTCGTGTGCTCCTCGGTGTCGATGTTCTTCGCTGTGAAGTACACCTTCAGGGTGGTCTCGGCCGCGCTGTACTCGGTCTTCGGCTTCCGGACGATCTCCGCCTTGGTGAAGTTGAACTCGAACCGGCCGGCCGTCACCGTCGCCGGGGCCTCCATGGTCGGGACCACTCGGCCCTTCTTCTCTTTCCAGCCGCCGGTGGCCAGCACCACCAGGGCTGCCGCCACGATGAGGGCGATCAGCAGCAACCAGATCCGCCGGTGCCGGTGAATCACCCGGTCGGCGATCATGGCATCGATGACCTCGTCGAGACTTTCCACGGCTGCGATCCTAAGGGGCGGTGGGTGCGCGCAAGGCACCCGTCGTCCCTGGCCGCCTCGAACGGGCCTGAGTGGTCTGGACCGGTGGGTGCCGGAACGGTCAGTTGCGAAACAGCCGGAGGGCACTGAGTGCCCGTGAGCGCTTTCTGGCCCCCCACCCGCGAGAGGGGACATGGAGATGAGGGAGAAAAGACGCCCTGAGGTGAGTTTCGGGCGACTGGTGGCCGGTTCTGCTTCGCTCGACGGGTAGAATGGACGGAGTAGAGCGAGCCGCGCCTCTGCTATCACGGTAGAGGGCGGCTCAACTGTGCCGCGATGCCTCGCGAACGCGGGGTCCGAGGAGGACAACAGCCGGTGACCGACGAGCCGACCGAGATCGACGCAAACCAGTCCGCCGACCCCATCGGCACCGCCGCATCCAGCGAGGAACTCCCCGCGATGCTCGACGCCATCCCGTCGAACGTCGTCGAACGCGAGTACGACGCGAGTGCGATCCAGGTGCTCGAGGGTCTGGACGCGGTGCGCAAGCGTCCGGGGATGTACATCGGATCCACCGGTGAGCGCGGTCTGCACCACCTCGTCACCGAGGTGGTCGACAACGCAGTCGACGAGGCGATGGCCGGGTTCGGCGACCGGATCGTCGTGACCCTGCTGCCCGACGGCGCGGTCAGGGTCGAGGACAACGGCCGCGGTATCCCGGTCGACATCGTCGAGTCCGAGGGCAAGCCGGCCGTCACCGTCGTACTGACGGTTCTGCACGCCGGCGGCAAGTTCGGCGGTGGCGGTTACAAGGTCTCGGGTGGTCTGCACGGCGTCGGCGTGTCCGTCGTGAACGCGCTGTCGACCAGGCTCCAGGTCGACGTCAAGCTGAAGGGCAAGCTGTACACCCAGTCCTTCACCAACGGCGTCCCGGACGCCGACCTGGCCGAGATCGGTACGTCGGACTCGAACGGTACGACGATCACCTTCTGGCCCAGCGAGGACGTCTTCGAGACCACGACGTACTCCTACGAGACGCTCACGACCCGCTTCCGCGAGTACGCGTTCCTGAACAAGGGCCTCGAGTTGGTCATCCGGGACGAGCGCCCGGACCACTTCGACGAGCACGGCCAGCCGCTGGAGCAGTCGTTCAAGTACGACGACGGCCTGGTCGACTACGTGAAGTACCTGACGGGCATCCGCGAGACCGTGCACCGCGACGTGATCTCGTTCGAGGCGGCCACCGCCGAGAACACGATGAGCCTCGAGGTCGCGCTGCAGTGGAGCGGCTCGTTCCAGGAGTCTGTGCACACCTTCGCGAACGCGATCAACACGCACGAGGGCGGCACCCACGAAGAGGGCTTCCGGGCCGCCCTCACCTCACTGGTCAACTCGTTCGGCGAGGACCAGGGCATGATCAAGAAGAAAGAGGACCGGCTCACCGGTGACGACATCCGGGAGGGCCTGACCGCGATCATCTCGGTCAAGCTGGCCGAGCCGCAGTTCGAGGGTCAGACCAAGACCAAGCTCGGCAACACCGAGGTGAAGGGCTTCGTCCAGCGGGTCGTGAACGACCGGCTCGGTGCCTGGTTCGAGCAGAACCCGGCCGAGGGCCGCGAGATCATCCGCAAGGCGACCGCGGCGGCGAGCGCCCGGATCGCGGCCCGCAAGGCCCGCGACCTGGCCCGCAACCGCAAGGGCCTGCTGGGTGGCGGCGGCCTGCCGGGCAAGCTGGCCGACTGCCAGTCGACCAACCCGGAGGAGTGCGAGGTCTACATCGTCGAGGGTGACTCGGCGGGCGGCTCCGCGAAGGGCGGCCGGGACCCGAAGTTCCAGGCCATCCTGCCGATCCGGGGCAAGATCCTGAACGTCGAGAAGGCCCGGATCGACCGAGTCCTGCAGAACAACGAAGTACTGGCGATCATCTCCGCGCTCGGCACCGGCATCCACGAGGACTTCGACGAGGACAAGCTCCGGTACCACAAGATCGTGATCATGGCCGACGCCGACGTCGACGGCCAGCACATCCGGACGCTGCTGCTGACCCTGCTGTTCCGCTTCATGCGCCCGCTGATCGAGCTCGGTCACGTGTACGCCGCGCAGCCGCCGCTGTACAAGATCCGCTGGAGCAACCAGCCCGACGAACTCGCGTACACCGACCGCGAGCGCGACGGACTGCTCGAGGCCGGCTACGAGGCGGGCAAGAAGCTGCCCAAGGAGAACCCGATCCAGCGCTACAAGGGTCTGGGCGAGATGAACGCGAACGAGCTGTGGGACACCACGATGGACCCGGCCAACCGGGTGCTGCTGCAGATCACGCTGGACGACGCGATCCGCGCCGACGAGACGTTCCAGACGCTGATGGGCGACGACATCGAGGCGCGGCGCAGTTTCATCCAGCGCAACGCCAAGGACGTCCGCTTCCTCGACATCTGATCTCGCCGCTGCTTACCGACGTACTGATCTGAACGGGATTTTTTCATGACCGAGACCCCCACCACGCCGGGCCACGACCGCGTCGAGCCCCTCGACCTGCAGACCGAGATGCAGCAGTCGTACCTCGACTACGCGATGGCGGTCATCGTCGGCCGCGCGCTGCCCGAGGTCCGTGACGGCCTCAAGCCGGTGCACCGCCGCATCCTCTACGCGATGTACGACGGCGGTTACCGGCCGGACCGCGGCTTCAACAAGTGCTCCCGCGTCGTCGGTGACGTCATGGGTCAGTACCACCCGCACGGCGACTCGGCGATCTACGACACCCTGGTCCGGCTGGCGCAGCCGTGGGTGATGCGGGCGCCGCTGATCCAGGGCCAGGGCAACTTCGGTTCACCGGGTAACGACCCGGCCGCCGCCATGCGGTACACCGAGTGCCGGATGGCGCCGCTGGCGATGGAGATGGTCCGCGACATCGACCAGGAGACGGTCGACTTCCGGCCCAACTACGACGGCAAGTCGCAGGAGCCGGTGATCCTACCGGCCCGCTTCCCGAACCTGCTGGTCAACGGCTCGTCCGGGATCGCGGTCGGTATGGCGACGAACATCCCGCCGCACAACCTGCGTGAGGTCGCGGCCGCGGTCGACTGGGCGCTGGCGCACCCGGACGCGACCCGCGAGGAGCTGCTCGACGCCTGCCTGCAGTCGATCAAGGGCCCGGACTTCCCGAACGGCGCGCTGATCGTCGGCTACAAGGGGATCGACGACGCCTACCGCACCGGCCGTGGCTCGGTCACGATGCGCGCGGTCGTCGACATCGAGGAAGACGCCAAGGGCCGGACCAGCCTGGTCGTCACCGAGCTGCCGTACATGGTGAATCCGGACAACCTGGCGCTGAAGATCGCCGAGCTGGTGAACACCGGCAAGATGAGCGGCATCGCCGACATCCGTGACGACAGCTCATCGCGGACCGGTCAGCGACTCGTCATCGTGCTGAAGCGTGACGCTCAGCCGCGCGTCGTACTGAACAACCTCTACAAGCACACGCCGCTGCAGGACACCTTCGGCTGCAACATGCTCGCGCTCGTCGACGGCGTACCGCGCACGCTCAGCGTGGACCTGTTCATCAGCCACTGGATCGACCACCAGATCGAGGTCATCCAGCGGCGGACCCGCTTCCGCCTGCGCGAGGCGGAGAAGAACGCGCACATCTACCGCGGGTACGTGAAGGCGCTGGACGCCCTCGACGAGGTGATCGCGCTGATCCGGCGCAGCCCCGACGTCGACGAGGCGCGCACCGGCCTGATCCAGTTGCTCGAGATCGACGAGATCCAGGCGCAGGCGATCCTGGACATGCAGCTGCGCCGGCTGGCGGCCCTGGAGCGGCAGAAGATCATCGAGCGGTTGCAGGAGCTCGAGGCGATCATCGCCGACCTCGAGGACATCCTGGCCAGCCCGGAGCGGCAGCGGTCGATCGTCAAGGACGAGCTCGCCGAGATCGTCGACAAGTACGGCAACGAGCGGCGTACCGAGATCATCGCGGCCGACGGTGACCTGTCGGTGCAGGACCTGGTGCCGGACGAGGACGTGGTCGTCACGATCTCCCGCGGCGGGTACGCGAAGCGGACCAAGACCGACCTGTACCGGACGCAGAACCGCGGCGGCAAGGGCGTCCGCGGCGCCGCGTTGCGGGCCGAGGACGAGATCAACCACTTCTTCGCCACCACGAACCACCACTGGATGCTGTTCTTCACCACCAAGGGCCGGGTCTACCGGGCCAAGGTCTGGCAGCTGCCCGAGTCGGCCCGTGACGCCAAGGGCTCGCATGTCGCCGGTCTGCTCTCGTTCCAGCCGGACGAGGAGATCGCCCAGGTGCTGACGCTGCGCGACTACGAGCAGTCCGACTACCTGGTGCTCGCGACCAAGAAGGGCCTGGTCAAGAAGACCGCGCTGCGCGACTACGACTCGGCCCGGCAGAGCGGCATCATCGCGGTCAACTTCCGCGAGGACGACGACGAGCTGATCGGCGCCGACCTGGCCACCGCCGAGGACGACCTGCTGCTGGTGTCCCGGAAGGGCCAGTCGATCCGCTTCACCGCGAACGACGAGCAGCTGCGGCCGATGGGCCGGGCCACCTCCGGCGTCACCGGGATGAAGTTCCGGTCCGGCGACGAGGTGCTGTCGATGTCGGTGATCCGGGCCGGCTCGGAGGAGGACGCGCAGTTCGTCTTCACCGTGACCGACGCCGGGTACGCGAAGCGGTCGAAGGTGTCGGAGTACCGGCAGCAGGGCCGTGGCGGCCTCGGCATCAAGGCGGTCAAGCTGAACGACGAGCGCGGCTCGCTGGTCGGCGCGATCATCGTCGTCGACGAGGACCAGGTACTGGCGATCAAGGCCAGCGGCCAGGTCGTCCGCAGCCGGGTCGACAGCGTCCCGGTCAAGGGCCGCGACACGATGGGCGTCCGGTTCGCCGGCGTCGGCGAGTCCGACGCGGTGGTCGCGATCGCCCGGAACACCGATCTGACCGTCATCGGAGAGGAATCGGAAGCGGCCGAGGAGGGTACTGTCGCTGAAGGTGCCCAGAATGTGGACGGATCGACAACCGAATCCACCTCTGAGAGCGTCCAGAATGATGAAGAGCGTTCGACGGACGTGGACGGCGCGGCTAACGTCGAAGACGACGAAGCCGGCCAGGAGGGTGACTGATGACCAACCGCGCGAGGCCGACATGGCCTGAAGGTGCGGCCGACAGCTCCAAATCCCAGCGCACCGCGCAGGGTGGGACGCCGTCAGCTGCCCCGGCCAACCCGGCTTCCAACGGTCGTTCCAACGGCGTTCCCGGCGCCAACGGCCAGCAGAGGACAGGTACGCCGAACGGCCAGCGGCCGTCCGAGTACCGCCCCCAGGCCCCCGGCGCCGCGCCGGCTCGACCCCAGCAGCCGGCCCCGAGTACGCCGGGTCGCCCGGAGCCGTGGACGCCTCCGTCGGTCATCACGCCCGTCGGCGGCGCCCCGTCGTACGGCGGGAACGAGGCGAAGACCGAGTCGTTCGGAGACCGGATGAGCTCGGCGCGTCAGGCCGTCCTGGACAAGGCCGCGGCGGTGAAGGCCGACAAGGCTGATCGGGCCGACGCCAAGCAGGAGCGGCTCGCCGAGAAGGACGCCAAGGCGTCGGGCCGGCCGCAGACGCGGAAGGCGCGCCTGCGGATGTCCCGCATCGACCCGTGGTCGGTGATGAAGACGGCGTTCCTGCTGGCGATCGCCTTCGGGATCGTGACCTGGGTCGCGGTCTTCATCGTCTGGTCCGCGATCGGCGCGGCCGGGGTGTTCGACAACATCAACTCGACCGTCCAGGAGGTCCTCGGGACGCCCGCGGGCGAGCCGTTCCGGGTCGAGAACTACATCAATACCGGCAAGGTGATGGGCTTCACCACGCTGCTGGCGTGCGCCGACGTGCTCATCATCACGGCGCTCGCGACCCTCGGATCGTTCCTCTACAACATCGCCGCCACGCTCCTCGGCGGCCTCGAAGTCACGCTGGCGTCGGAGGACTGACCCGGCACCTCCCGTTCCGGCCGGACCTGCTCCAGGCCCGGCCGGAACCGGTTTGGGAGTAGGGCACCTGGTGCGGTAATCTCTCCCGGGTTCGACACCGCAGTACGCGGGCCTATAGCTCAGACGGTTAGAGCGCTGCCCTGATAAGGCAGAGGTCACTGGTTCAAGTCCAGTTAGGCCCACCCTCACGTTGTTTCGAAGCCACATCCGAGGAGTCTCCAGTGCTGAGAAAGATCCTGCTGGTGCTGCTGGCCGGCGTCGGTGGATACTTCGTGTACAAGAAGACCCAGCAGTCCCGCGCCGAGAAGGACCTCTGGGCCGAGGTCGCCGACCCGGTAACCCCGGGCCACTGACCACCCCACGGGGGCGTAGCTCAACTGGCAGAGCACTGCCTTTGCAAGGCAGGGGTTAGGGGTTCAAGTCCCCTCGTCTCCACCAAAATCTGATCGGGCGGACTGCGGTCAGCCCAGTCAGCTCCTGATCGCGCTACGCGTGGGCTGAACGGCAGACGGGAAGACACAGAGGTTTCTTACCAAAGGACGGTCAGAGACCTCCGTTGCCTTTAAGGGTCAAGTTCGGGCCCTGGCCAGCAGGGGTGTCGCTCTACCAGACGACATCGTCGAGCGCCGGCCACGGCGGACCCTCCCGCAGAACGCGAAGGAACGCTACTCCCGATTCTCTGCCGCTCGGGTGCTGGTCGTTGAGACTCCAGCGGTGCGCTGCGACGATCGCGAGTACGACCCCCCTGCACTCGTCGACCAAATCTTGTTCAGCGTCGGGATAGTGCTGGCTGACCTCGCTGGGCACCCAAGCCAGGTCGTACTCGACAGGCCCACGGGCGGTGTTTTCGAAGTCAATGAAGAGCGGCCCGTTCTTCGTGTTGAGGATGTTGAACGGGTGCGGCTCGCCGTGCAGCAGTTGTTCGCCGCTGCGCCGGTTGACGATTGATCGCCCCAGATCGTGCAGCGTGTTGGCGAGCAGCGCCCGGTCCGTATCCGCGAGATCCGGAGTGACGTCGAGGCTGGCAACGTCTCGTTGAGTAGCAGCCACTCGATCCATGAAGTGTGGCGTCGTGACCTCGATCCGCCGCAGGCCGGCATGAAGACGTGCGAGCGCCTGCGCGTACTCGGCCGGCGGAAGCATTCGAGACTGCACAGGTTCGAAGTAGGCCCACATGGCGATCTTGAAGCCGTCATGCACGAAGACGCGTGGTTCGACCCGAGGCTCGAGCGGGGCGACCGGGCTGTCCGTCTGCGCTAGCCGTCTCACGAGCTCAACTTCTTGCTCTGCGCTTGCGAAATGCGTCATGGGCGTGACTCGGGCAACGGTGTCGCAGGGCGTCAGGCGGATGACGAGTCGGTTCGAGTCGCTGAGAACGATCGCGTCGTCGACGGCCAAGTCGAGTTCCGAGGCGGCCGACATCGCCGCAGCCACCGCACGCCGCGCCTCAGATGCTTCCATCTCCGTGTCCCCTCCCCGCGACATCGACTGACCCATCGAGGAATTCCCTGATCGCCCGTTTGGACTTGAGCACGTGCCGGGTCGCGTGCTGCCCGTGTCGGGCGATGATCGCTTGCTCGCGTTCGACTTCCGCGCGCCGGTTCCGCCAGATGAGCGGGATGAGGCGCCATTCATCGCGCAACCGTTGCCAGGCCGAGTACTCACATCCTTCAGGCAGCGTGTCCGGCATTCGGCAGCCGCGTAGCAACGCTCGTCCCGCGCAGCGCCACCACGGCGTCGCTAGGACTACCACGGTGTCGGCGCGTTCGAGCCTGAGGTCGAGCGTCTCGGTGTAGTTGCCATCGGCGATCCACGCGTCGTTGGCAAGGAGGCCGCGTTGTTTCTCGCGCCACTCGGCCTCCGACGGTTCGGTCCAGCCCGCCTTCCAGAAGTGGAGGTCGAGATGAATGAGTGGCAGGCCGGATTTGACCGCAAGTGCCCGGGAGAACGTGGATTTCCCGGCTCCAGCCATCCCGGTGACGACGATGCGGCGTTGAGCTTCGTTGGGGTACATGACACCTTCGCAGGATCGCAGCGGTGCCAGGTTCGACTACATGAGGGCTGTCTGTGCCGTGGTGTCGAAGCTGGCAAATGACCTTCTGCGACACGGCAGGATCAAGGATGCTTCGGCGGAGCCGGCAGCGTTCTCACGACTGCCATGCCCGCCAAGTGGCCACCGGGCAAGGCTCCCCCGCGATCAGGAAGCCTCCCGGCAGCATCGCATTGCTGCATACCTGCGCAGCACGCGACGACACGTCCGTACCTACCGTGTCAGCGCGTGCCCCGCCGGCCGGGTAGGTCGCGATGCACCCGACCCCAGACGCCATCCGCCATGAGCAGCCTCTCCAACGAAAATTCAAGGAACGGGCCCGCAAACGCCAGCCGTCCATTCAGAGCGATTTTAACCGGTCGCGCGGCAGTTGCCAGTCTTGTGCGGCGCCTACATCGGCGCACATTGCAGGATCCTACGGATCACAAGGCCGTGCCCTCCGCGTGCCCTAGCGAGAACATTTCAGTGGGCTCGACCGGTCGCCAATGGGATTCAACCGGCCGAGCCAACGCCTGCAGATCTACCGCTCAGCTACGGGCGCCTTCTCCGTCGCCGTCCTCCGCGCCGCACCCACCCCGTGCTCAGCGCGCGTCGCCCGCCCCGCACCACGCGATCCCGCACCTGTCGTGATGATCAAGCGGAAACGGTGAGTTCTTCCCATCCATTTTTCGCAGCTTTGGGCCGCGACTTCAAGACTTATGTTTTGGCGTTCAGCGGCGCAGACTCGTGTCCGCACAGCTCACGACTCCGCGCTCTGCCGGCGGAAGGAAGAGGTTCAACTGTGACCGCACCCATGCGTCTGATGTGGCCCAACTGCCTCAACGTCCGCGATCTCGGTGGTCTACCCACGAGTGACGGTCGCCAGATCGGTTCTGGCGCGTTGATCCGTTCCGACAACCTTTCACGGTTGACAGAGGCCGGCGTCCAAGCGGTGCGGGGGGCTTCTGTGAGCCGCATCATCGACGTACGGACTCCCCCGGAGTGCGAAGGTGACCCGTCACCCTTCGCATCCGACCCTCTCTACCGCAACATGCCGCTCTACAACGCGGACGATCCCTACGATCCGACGCAGAGCATCGACCAGCAGTATGTGGCGATGCTCGACCTCCACCCCGAGCTGTTCGCCGCCGCGGTCGGGGCGATCGCCGATGCGCCCCGCGGTGGAGTCGTCGTCCATTGCCATGCCGGAAAGGACCGTTCCGGGACCGTGGTTGCACTGGCCCTGAGCCTCGCCGGCGTACCTACTGAATGCGTCGCCGCCGACTACGCCGTCCTGGGCGACCGCATGCGCGACCACCTCGACGAACAGCTCCTCCTCATCGACGATCCCACCGAGCGGAGCCAGGTGGCTGAGTCCTTCACCGCCCGGCCGGAGACGATGCTCGCAGCACTCGAGCACCTCGAAGACAGGTATGGCGGGGTTGAGCCGTACCTGCGTCACGGAGGTCTGAGCGACAACCAGGCCAACGCGCTAAGAGCCCGACTCATCGAGTGACGGACCTTTAAGTCCCCTCGTCTCCACCAACAGTCGGTTGCTCCCGAGCAGCCGACTGTTGGTGCGTACTGCGGCGCCTGAATGTGGGGTTGGATGTGTAGGTGGATGACCAAATCAGCGTGGAGGGGCGCGCCCTCCGGTTCTGTCTGTACGGCCCCGTCGACGGCGTGCCGGTGATCGAACTGTATGGAACTCCGAGTAGCCGGATGCGGCGGCCCGACCAGATCGCGGCGATTGAACACAGCGGCGTGCGAGTCTTGATGCCCGACCGGCCTGGGTACGGCGGGTCGACCCGGCTGCCAGGACGTACGGTTTCTGATGTTGTGGGGGACATCGAGGCACTCGCGGATAGCCAGCGTTGGGAGAGGTTCGCGGTGACGGGCGGCTCGGGTGGTGGTCCACATGCGCTGGCGTGTGCGGCGTTCCTGCCGCACCGTGTCACCCGGTGTGCTGTGCTCTCGGGCATTCGCCCGCAGGCAGAGACGCTGCCTCCCGAGGAGGTTCTTCGGGGCCAGCTCACACAGCTCGGCGCCGACATCCTTGGCCAGGTCGAAGCAGGCGGCCCCGCCTATCCAGGAGCACCAGCCAATACCCCTGGTTGGGAGGACCCCGCTACCCGGGCTCGGCTGGTCGCTACGTTCGCTGACAGTCTCGATGGCTGGTACGACGACAAGGTGGCTTTCGCCCAGCCGTGGGGTTTCTCTCCACAGAGCATCAGTGTCCCTGTCGGCATCTGGTACGGCACAGCCGACGAGCACGTCCCCGAGAGTGATGCACAGTGGCTCCTTGAAAACATTCCCACCGCTCAGGGCCACCAGTACGACGGCGGTCACCTTCCCGCCAGCGCGACCTTGATTGACATCCACAAGTGGGTCAGCTCGCCAACCAGTTGACGCGCCGGTCGACTTCCGACCACCCCGTCAAGGATCACAACTGCGGATCGCGGCTGTGACCTAACGAGAACATGCAAGCGGCCTCGACCGGTCACCAACGGCGTTCAGCCGGTCGGGCTCACGCGCGGAGATCCGCCGCCCAGCCAGGGAGGTGCTGCGGGAGTACTGCGGTCGTCCCGACGCGGTGCTACCGGCGGCTCTGTCTCCGGCTGGGACAGCGGCTCCCAAACTCCAAGTTCGTTGCCATGCAGTCAGCATTTCAGGAGACCGGGGGGCGGGCGAAGGACCAGACGGGGCGGACTGTGGTCTCGGTTGCTGTCAGGTGGAGGTCAGTCAGCAGTTGGCCTAGTACGTCGTTCGCGTAGGAGAGCGCTTCGACTTCCGCGCGGCAGACTTCTGCGATGGCGAACCCATCGCCCTCGGGGTGGACGACGTATCTGTTCGGTGATGTCCTCAGGTGGGGGTGTTCCACTCGTAGTAGTCGGGGTCGGGGTCGGTTTTGAAGCGGATGGCGTTGATGGTTGTCTGGCCGTTGATCCAGGCTTTGGAGATTCTGTGGCCGCCGTCCATCAGACGGCCGTCCGCGGACAGGATCACCGGGTAGCTGAGGTCCGCTTTCTGGATGAGGGCGGCGTGGCGGGCGACCATTCGGCAGGTGACGGGCCGGCCGCCGAACCAGCAGTCCTCGTCGAACTCGCGGATCGCGTCGATCGGTACGGATTCGACAGGAAGATCTTCGGACAACTTCCAGAGGCGTTCGGTCAGGTAGAAGGCTCGGCCGCCGGGCACGGGGCGTGAGTGCTTTTCAGGCATCGCACCATCATCACCCGTCAAAGTTTCAGTCCAGTGCGGCGGCTTTGCGTAGGAGGATTGAGCGTTCGGGTTTGTTGGTGCAGAGGCGGGCTGCTAGTTCCAGTTCGGCGCGGGCCTCGGAGTGGCGGCCGAGGCGGGTCAGCAGTTCACCGCGTACGGTCGGGACCAGATGTGAGCCGGGCAGTCGGTCCAGGGCGATGAGTTCGTCGACGATGACCAGGGCCTGGGCGGGACCTGAAGCCATGGCTACGGCGACGGCTCGGTTGAGTTCGACCACCGGGGAGGGTGCGACGCGGCCGAGCGCTTCGTAGAGCACGACGATCCGGTCCCAGTCGGTTTCCTCGACCGAGGGCGCTGACGCGTGGGCAGCGGCGATCGCGGCCTGCAGTCCGTACGGGCCGAGGCCGCGGGGCGATGCCTTCACCAGCGCGGCCAGTCCACGACGAATAGCCGACAAGTCCCAGCGGCGCCGGTCCTGGTCCTCGAGCAGGATCGGCGAACCGTCCGGGTCGGTCCGGGACGGGAAGCGCGCCGCCGTCAGCTCGAACAAGGCCAGTAGCCCGTGCACTTCCGGCTCCTCCGGCTGCAGCGCAGCCAGCGTGCGGGCGAGCCGGATCGCCTCGTACGCGATGTCGGGGCGCACCAACCGCTCGCCGGACGTGGCCGTCGAACCCTCGGTGAAGATCACGTAGAGGACGCTGAGCACCCCGGCCAATCGCGCCCGGCGCTCGTCGGCCGCCGGCAACTCGAACGGAACCCCGGCCGCGGCGATCGTCTTCTTGCCCCGGGTGATGCGGGCCTGCACGGTCGGCACGGATACGAGGAACGCGCGGGCGATCTCCTCGCTGGACAGGCCGCCGACCACGCGCAGAGTCAGCGCCACCTGGGCCTCGCGGGAGAGCACCGGGTGGCAGCTGATGAACATCAACGCCAGGACGTCGTCGTCGATCCTGTCCGGGTCGATCTCGTCGTCGACCACTGGCGCCGTCGCCAGCAGCGCGTACCGATCCTTCAGGGCGGTACGGCGGCGGATCGCGTCGATCGCCCGCCGCCGGGCCGTGGCCATCAGCCAGCCGGCCGGACTGGCCGGGTCGGCAACCGGCCACGACACCAGTGCCTCGGCCACCGCCTCCTGAGCCGCATCCTCGGCCAACCCGAAGTCGCCGGTGAACCGGGTCAGCGCGGCGACGATCCGCGCCGACTCGATCCGCCAGACGGCCTCGACGCCGGCTGCATCCATCAGCGCCGGCCGTTGCTCTCGCGGTAGGCGTCGTCCTTGACGAACTTCGCGCTGTCCTGCGGCACCTCGTCCTCGCCGGGCACCCGCCGTACTTCGATCTTGGACCCTGGGACCGCCGGGACCCGCTTGGCCCACTCGACAGCCTCCTGCTTCGAGGCGACGTCGAGCAGGAAGTAGCCCCCGAACAGTTCCTTGGTCTCGCCGTACGGCCCGTCCGTGACGATCGGCGCCTCATCCGTGAACTGCACCACGACGCCCTGGGCCGGATCGTCGAGCCCTTCCGCCGCGACGTACACGCCGGCCTTGTCCAGCTCCTCGATGAACCGGCGGGTCGTGGTCATCATCTCGTCGATGTTGGCCATCATGGCCGCGTTCGTCTCGTCGGTGCCCCGCATGATCAGCATGTACTGCGCCATCACGTAACTCCTTGTCCGACGGGGCCGCCTCTCGGCCCTCGCACCCCCAGGTCGAACGAGCGGCCCGCGGATCGACACGACCCCGAAGAAACTTCTCGGCGCTTCTCCAAGCATGCCGGACAAGATTGGTTGTGGGATGGTGTCGGATCGGGGTCTTGGTGTTCGTGGAGTTGGTGTGGCGGCCGTTCGGGTCGCTGCACTGAGAGGAGACGGCAGTGGCTGAGTATGTGATCGCGTTCAACGACGAATGGGTTCCGGACCAGACGGCGGAGGACCTGCGGACCAAGAGTGCCGGTGGGATGGCGGTGATCGCGGAGATGGAGGAGGCCGGGGTCTTCGTCTTCAGCAACGGTGGGATCGACGCCTCCACCGCGATCTGCAGCGTCGAGGCGAAGGACGGGGAGCCGATCTTCAGCGACGGTCCGTACATCGAGACCAAGGAGCACCTCGGGGGTTTCTGCGTCGTCGACGTACCGGACGACGAGACGGCGCGCTACTGGGCCGGCCGCCTGGCCGTCGTACTCAACTGGCCGCAGGAGATCCACCGCTTCCCCGGCCGCGAACGCCACAACCGCCCAACCGAAACCGCCTGAACGCACGGGGTGGGCGGGCCGCCCCGCTCGCCCACCCGGTCAGGTACTGACAACTCGCTGGTGAAGCTGTCGGCCCGTAGGTAGCCTCACCGGAGTGTCGGTCTGGAGAGTGCCTGAGCGGGTTGAGCCGCCGAATGATCCGGTCGACGAGCGGGCCGCGCTCGAGGATCGGCTCGAGTTCCAGCGGACGACGTTGCTGATGAAGTGCGGTGGGCTGACGCCGGAGCAACTCGTGCTGCGTTCGGTGCCGCCGTCGGCGATGTCGCTGCTCGGTCTGGTGCGGCATCTGTCCGGAGTCGAGGCTTGGTTCCACGAGTACGACGGCCAACCGGATCACCTGTACTTCTGGGACTACGTGCCGGGGGCGGCGAAGGGATTCGATGTCGACCTCGCGCGGGCTGACGACGACCTGGCCAGCTACCAGGCGAGCGTCGCCCGGTCGCGGGCCGCCGTCGCAGGTCTTGGTCTCGACTCGGTCAGCCCGGGCGAGGATTACACGCTGCGGTGGATCTACCTGCACATGATCGAGGAGTACGCGCGCCACAACGGGCACGCGGATCTCCTCCGTGAGCGCATCGACGGTGCTACGGGTGAATAGCCTTCAGGTTGTGAAGGCCCAGGACGCCATGAGCGGGAACTCGGCCTGCCAGAAGGGGTCGCCGTGGTCGCCCTCGCGTTCGGTGATGACCACGTCTGCGTCGGCGTCGCGGAGGGCATCGGCCCAGCGGGCGGCGTTCTCCATGAACCACGGTTCCTGGGTGCCGGCGACCAGGTAGGCGCGTGGGAGCGGGCTCGGCATGTCCTCCGGCGGCCGGTAGCCGCCACCAGGTGAGGCGGCGAAGATCGCGCCGTAGATGTCCGGGTGCCGAACGCCCATCGCCAGGGCGAGCTCCGCGCTCGCCGAGACGCCACACACCGCGGTCCGTTCGGCCGGCAAGGCGACGCCGAAGCGGGATCGCACCCAGTCGCGAACGTCCTCGACGAAGAACCTCTCATGCGCCGCGAACCGTTCTTCGTTGAACGACGGCGAGTACTCCTCGATCCGCACCATCTCGTCCGCGTCGTCCGTACGGTACGTACCGACCACCATCGTCGGCGGTACGTCGGCCTGCTCGAGATCCGCGCCCCACTGGGTGATCAGTTGGCCGTCACCCGCGAACACGATCGCTTCCGGTGGATCCGCCGGCACGTAGACGGCGACCTGCCGCCCACCGTCGTACTCGAACGTCTCGGTGACGAGTTCTCCCATTGATCTCACAGCTCCAGAGGGCAAAGCGTTGCGAGGGCTGCGTCGATCGGGTACAGGTCGGTCAGCGGCTCGCCTGGGTTCCACCAGACAGCCTCTGACATCTCGTCGTTCGGCGCGAACGGCCGGGGCGTGTCGACGTACCCGCAGTAAATAGCCAGGAACTCCAGCCGGTCGTCGGGCGCGACCCGGATCTTCGCCACCCCGGCGAAGTCGAGCGAGTCCGCACGCTGGCCACTCTCTTCGTCGAGCTCCCGTACGGCGGCCTCACGAGCCGACTCCCCCGCATCGATCATGCCGCCGGGCAGCTCCCAGGCCTGACGGAACCGGTTGAAGACCATCAAGCAGTTCGCACCGCACCAGAGCACAACGAGTGAGGCGGTCAGCGGGACGGACGGATCCAGGCTGCTGAGGTCCTCCTCATGGAGACGATCGAAGGTGAGGAGCACGGAGCCGTCGGTGTTGTGGACCGGGAGGTCGTACATGGGGCATGAGTGTTGCAAGACTGGTGGGTGTGAGTGAAATGGATTTCAGTGGTTATCAGCAGGCGGCGGCTCGGACCGGGGGGCTGGTCGCGACCGATCATCCGATCGTGTATCCGACCTTGGGGTTGGTGAACGAGGCGGGTGAGGTGGCAGGCAAGGTGAAGAAGATCTTCCGGGATCGGCAGGGCGTGATCACCGACGCGGACCGGCAAGCGCTGACGCTCGAGCTGGGCGACGTGCTCTGGTACCTGTCCGAGCTGTGCACGAGGCTCGAGATCCGGCTCGAAGACGTTGCCGAGCACAACATCGCCAAGCTCGCCGACCGGGCGTCCCGCGGTGTGCTCGGAGGCGACGGCGACCTGCGCTAATGCTCGATCAGGCCGCCGGCTTTCACGGGTGGGACGTGGCCGGTGGGCGGGTGGGACTCGGCCAGGGCGACGCCGATGTCGACCAGGGCGGCGCGGTGGAGCGTCGGGATCTTGTCGATCGGGGTCCAGACGGATTCGGCGGTCTCGCCGTTGGGTTCGGGGCGGGTGGTGCCGGCGGTGATCCGGACGGCGTAGAAGATGCCGATGTTCTGGTGGTCCTCGGACCCGGGACGACGCCGTACGGCGGCCGGCACGATCCGCGAGTCGACCCCGAGCAGCCGCTCGACGACCGACTCGTACCCAGTCTCCTCGGCGACCTCGCGCGTCACGGTGTCGAACGGATCCTCACAGTGCTCGACACCACCGCCCGGCAGAGTCCACCAACTCCCATCGCCGTACGGCGAGACGTACCGCGCCAGCAGCATCCGCCCGTCCTCGACACACACCGCGTACGCCGCCACCCGTCGACTCATCCCAGGACCCTAACCCGGCGTCAGATGCAGAACGGGTGCCCGGCCGGGTCGGCGTACACGTAGTGGTCCGGTCCGGTGGTTTGAAGCGGTTGAGCACCGACCGCCAACGCATGATCGCGCGCAGCAGGCACATCGTCCGTGGAAAGATCCAGATGAACCTGCTGCGGGTACGCCGGGTCGGGCCATCGCGGAGCCGCGGCGTCGGAACGCTGGAAGGCAAGCGCCGGCGAGTCGGCCAGCACGACCCGGTCGGGACTGTCGACCACGCGCTCAGGCAGGTCGAGGAGCGCGCTGTAGAACGTGGCCAGCGCCTGCGGTTCGGGGCAATCGATGACGATCCGAGCGATCTCCGCCCGGTCGGTCGCCGATTCGTGCAGGCAGAACGGGTGCCCGATCGGATCGGCGTACACGTGCCAGGCCTCTGAGTCGTCGAGCAGCGTCGCACCGGGAACCTCAACCTGCGCCAGATCGGGTACGGCGATGTCCAGGTGCATCTGCTGTGGGTACGCCGAATCCGGCCACCGTGGCGCCTGGTAGTCGATCGGCCCGTCGCCGAACCCGAGGTTGAGTCGACCGTCGCCGATCAGGAACCAGTCCTCGCGGATCACGCGCATTCCCAGCAGTTCCGCGTAGAACGTCGCGATCGGCCGGGCCCCGCAGTCGTAGCTCTCAGGCGTGTTCCCGGGGCATGCGAACACGACGTTCTGGATCCCGAGCCTCATTCTCCAGCCTCCCGATTGCCGACGGTATGCCTCCACAGCTACCGGTCGGTGGACGTATCCGGCCAGGGGATGGCCGGATCTGTTCACGTCACGGGGCCGGGATCAGGCGCTGTTACCGTCGGCCCGGCGTGATCAGTTGATCACGTTCAGCAACCAAGACTCAGGAGAATACGAATGCGGAAACTTGCGGCCCTGGTGGCCGGGCTGGTCGCGGCTGCCGGCGGCGTCTATGTGGTGGCGGCACCGGCGGCGCAGGCGGACGACTGCGGAGGCACCTACACGATCGTGGTCGGCGGCACCGGCGACAACGACTCCAACGCGCCGTACTGGCAGGGGAACATCAGCCAGCGCGTCGGGTATCCGGCCCAGCCGATCGGCTACAACGCCCGCCAGGGCGTCAACGAGCTGAACCGGCTGATCCGGGATCACCGCAACGCGTGCCCGGGCCAGCACGTCAAGGCGGTCGGGTTCTCGCTCGGCGCCGCGGTGGTGCACACCTGGGTCACGGAGAACTGGCAGACCTTCGACAACGTCAACGCGGTGCTGATCGCCGATCCGAAGCGGGCCGCGGGTCCGGAGAATGCCGGAGTCGCGGGCCACCCGGCCGTCGCCCCGGTGATCGGCGCCCCACTGGCCGGCGCCGACGCCTTCTTCGGCGACGTCCCGGTCCTGACCCTGTGCACCGACGACATCATCTGCAACCTGGACGCGAGGTCCGGGGTCCCCGGATACATCTGGGGAGCCCACGGCAACTACAACTTCAACGTCGACGCCTACTCCGACGACGCCCGCGGCCAGTGGTTCAACGGCGTGTTCATCCCCTGAGCACCAGGACTGCGGACATCACCCAGATGTCCGCAGTCCCTCCAGTACGGCGCTCGCGTCCGACCGCAGCTTCTCCGACGGATCGTTGCCAGTAGCAACTTCCAGCAGTGGGAGGTCCTGCGGCCACGCCGAGTACGCCGTCGCCCAGATCGCTGCCTCCCGCACCCAGTCCTCCGAACTGCCGAACGCGTCGCGGCCAACGGCTCGGTCGAGTTGTCGATCGTCCGGAGCAGCGCGATCTGCTGAAAAGGCATCAGCTCGTACTCGATCAGTTCCAGCGCTTTGTCGTACGCCGTCCTCCACAACGTCTTCGACCTGCTGCCATCCCTCGTCCTCAGCGAGCTCCACCACGGACTCGTGCTGCGGAGTGCGTCCCAGTACCAAGCGGTTCGAGCGATGCAAGGCTCCTCCTCGGGTCGGAGCGCGAGAGGTTACCGGCCGCGAGGTTCGTGCCTGTGGAATAGGTCGGGCAGCGTGCGGGTTGCCCGGAGTATGACAGTGGAGATCGGGGTCATTCTGCCGACGTCGTCGCCGGATCCGGCGCAGGCGATTCTCGGGGATGTGCGGGAGAGTGCGCGGTACGCCGAGGAGATCGGGCTGGACTCGGTGTGGTCGACGGATCACCTGATCGCGAGTGCGCCGATGCTGGACAGTTCCGTCGTACTGGCGACGGCGGCCGCGGTGACCGAGCGGATCACGGTCGGGTACAACGTGATGTTGCTGGCGTTGCGGCCGGTCGCGTGGGCGGCGAAGCAGATCAGCACGTTGCAGCTGGTGTCGAACAACCGGCTCGTGCTCGGTGTCGGGACCGGCAATCCCGCGCACGGTGACGTCGGCTGGCGGGCGGCCGGTGTCGAGTTCGCGGAGCGCGGGCGGCTAACGGACGAGGCGCTCGCCGTACTCCCGGATCTCATCGCGGGCAAACCTGCGACGCTCGCCACGGGCGTCGACGCGACGATCGCGCCCGGGGCGCCGGTGCCGCCGATCTTCGTGGCCGGCAACGGTGTACGGGCGTATCGGCGAGCGGCGGCCTACGCCGATGGGTGGGCGACGATCGCGTCGTCGCCGGACGAGGTGCGGACGAGCCTGGAGCGGATCAACGAACTTGCCGAGGGCAAGCAGTTGAAGGCGACCGTGGTCGCGCCCCAGCTCGACGGCGATCCGCTCGAGCAACTCGCCGCGTACGAGGCGGCCGGTGTTGAGCGCATCATTCTGCCGCCCACCGGTGACTGGCACGACGACTACGACCGAGCCGCTGCACTGAAAGTGGGCTGACGAAAGCCGCACGGATTGGACCTGTCGAGGGTTCGCGTAGCTGGGGAGACTGGATCTCATGTACGTTCCTGCGCACTTCGCCCCTGACGACGAGGCCGTTCTGGAGTTGCTGGCCCATCACGGGGCCGCGGATCTGGTGACGATGACGCCCGACGGGTTGACGGCGACGATGTTGCCGTTCGTCCACGATCGCGAGCGGAACGTGCTGCTCGGGCACCTGGCGCGGAACAACGAGCACTGGCGCCTCCCAGTGATCGGCGATGCGCTGGTGATCATGCGCGGACCGGACGCCTACATCTCCCCGACCTGGTACGCGTCCAAGCAGGACGACGGCCGCGTCGTCCCGACCTGGAACTACGTCACCGCCCACATCCACGGAACCATGACCGTGCACGACGACCCAGCCTGGGTCGAGAACGTCGTACGGCGCTTGTCCGACCATCACGAGACCGGCCGGGCGGCACCGTGGTCGGTGGACGATGCGCCGGCGAAGTTCGTCGCCGGGCAACTGCGGGCGATCGTCGGCGTCGAGATCGGGATCAAGCGGATCGAGGCCAAGTTCAAGCTCAGCCAGAATCGCCCGGCCGCGGACGTCGACGGGGTGATCGACGGTCTTCGGGCCGACGGCGACGACCGGTCCGCCGAAGCAGTCGCACAGCACCGGCACTGAGCTGATTTGACCTTGACCCAAAGGGCAAGGTTTACGCTTCCCGCCATGTCTGGAGTTGTCGTGGTGGGAGCAGGTCCCGGGATCGGGCTCGCGGTCGCGCGCCGGTTCGTCCGGGAGGGGATGAGCGCCGGGCTGATCGCGCGCTCGGAGGCGACGGTGAAGGCCGCGGCCGAGGAGCTCGGAAGTGCCGGCGTACTGCCGATCACGGCCGACGTGACGGACGAGGCCGGCCTCCGCGTCGCGCTCGATCAGGTGGTCGACGCGTACGGCGTACCTGAGGTGGTCGTCTACAACGCCGCACTGATCCAGCCGGACCGGATCGGCGATCTCACCGCGCAGCAGCATCTCGACGCGCTGGCGGTGAACGTGGTCGGCGCGATCACCACCGCGGCACACCTCGCGCCCGCGATGGCCGAGCGCCGCAGCGGGTCGTTCCTGATCACCGGCGGCATGCCGTTGGCGAAGCCCGACTACGCGAGCCTGTCCCTCGGCAAGGCCGGCGTCCGCGCGGTCGTTACCCTCCTGCACCAGCAGTACGGCGCGGCCGGTGTGCATGCCGCGAGCGTCACCGTCAGCGGCGGCGTCTCCCCCGGCAGCGGCTGGGACCCGGACGACATCGCGAACCACTACTGGCGCCTGCACACCCAGACCCCGGCCGAATGGATCCACGAGATCGTCATCTGACCTCTTGTCGTATTGTTCAACAATCTCTATCGTGAGATCACCTGAGAGGGGGTCTCATGACGACGACTGCAACGCTCACTCCGGCCCAGGCACGGTCACTGTTCCGGGACGACTTCAGCGGGCCGACCACGGGTTGGGCCGGCGGGTACACGCAGACCAACCTGATCGCAGTCCCCGCGGACTGGGCGTACGACGTGCTGCTGTTCTGCACGCGCAACTCGCAGGCCTGCCCGGTGCTCGACGTGAGCGATCCGGGCGACCCGACGACGCGCCTTGCCCGGGGCGCGGATCTCCGGACCGACCTCCCGCAATACCGGATCTGGCAGGACGGCGAGTTGGTGGCCGAGGTGGCGGATGCGACCGAGCTGTGGCGGGACGACCTCGTCGCGTTCTCGCTCGGGTGCAGCTTCACCTTCGAGACTGCGCTGGCGGCTGAGGGGATCCCGCTGCGGCACGTCGACCAGGGGCGGAACGTGGCGATGTACCTGACCGACCGCGAGTGCGAGCCTGCCGGGCGGTTGCACGGTCAGCTCGTGGTGTCGATGCGCCAGATTCCGGCGGACCGGATCGACGACGCCGTACGGATCACGCGAGCGATGCCGGCCGTGCACGGCGGACCGGTGCACATCGGGGATCCGGGCGAGTTGGGGATCACCGACCTCGCGCGGCCGGACTTCGGTGATCCGGTCGACGCGGCCGCCGGCGACGTACCGGTGTTCTGGGCGTGCGGGGTGACTCCTCAGGCGGCGTTGATGGCGTCCCGGCCGCCATACGCGATCACGCACGCGCCGGGCTACATGTTCATCACCGACCGCCGCGACAGCGACTACCGCGTTTAGGCCCTGTCTAGAGCAGGTGCCGCTTGAAGCCTTCGGCCACGGCGGCGGCGCGGTCGGAGACGTCGAGTTTGGCGTAGATGTTGAGCAGGTGCGTCTTGACGGTGGCCTCGCTGATGAACAGGTGGCGGGCCGCCTCGCGGTTGGTGTTGCCGGCAGCAACCAGTTGGAGAACCTCGAGTTCCCGTGGGCTGAGCAGGTCGGCGGCCGGTGGGGTGCGGATGTGGTTCATCAGCGTGTTGGCGACCGACGGCGCGAGTACCGATTGGCCGTCGGCGGCGGCCCGGACCGCGCGGAGGAGTTCGTCGCGCGGCGCGTCCTTGAGCAGGTACCCGGTAGCGCCGGCCTCGATCGCGGGTACGACGTACCCGTCGGTGTCGTACGTCGTCAGCACGAGCACCCTCGACCGTACGCCGCGATCGGCCAGCTGACTGATCGCCGCGAGGCCGTTGACGCCGGGCATCTGCAGGTCCATCAGGATCACGTCCGGCTGCAGCGCCTCGGCCAGCCGGATCGCCTCGGCGCCGTCACCCGCCTCGCCGACGACCTCGAACCCGGGGTCGGCCGCGAACATCCCGCTCAGTCCGTCGCGCACGATCGGGTGGTCGTCGGCGATCAGCAGCCGGATCATGCGCCCACTCCGGTCAACGGCACCGTCGCCGAGATCGCCGTACCGAAGCCCGGCTCGGACTCGATCTCCAGCGTCCCGGCGAGCGCCTCGACCCGCTGCCGCATCGCGACCAGGCCGAACCCACCGGACTCCGACGAGGCAGTCCGGCCCGGATCGAAGCCGGCACCGTCGTCCCGGACGTCCAGCGCGACCTGCTTCTCCATGTAGGACAGCGTCACCCCCACGCGGGTCGCCTGCGCGTACTTCGCCACGTTCGCCAACGCCTCCTGAGTTGCCCGAAGCAGAGTCGACTCCGCCTCGGGCGTCAGCACCCGCGGCGTGCCGGTAGTGGTCAGCTGTACGTCGATCCCGTGCACCGCCGACCACCGTCGTACGACGTCCGCGATCGCCTCGCTCAACGTCGCTGACTGCAGCGGCTGGGGACGGAGCGCGTGCACCGAACGGCGTGCCTCGGTCAGACTCTCGCGGGCGAGCCCGACCGCGGTCGTCACGTGCCGCCGCCAGTCGGCGGCGTTCTCCGCGGCCTGGAGCTGCGTGACGATCCCGGTCAGCCCCTGCGCGAGGGTGTCGTGGATCTCGCGGGCCATCCGCTGCCGCTCGTCGATCACGCCGGCGTCGCGCGCCTGAGTCAGCAACTGCTCGTGCAGGATCGCGTTCTCGGCGAGCGTGGCCTCGAGCCGGCGGTTGGTCTCGGTGAGCGCGTCGACGGCTTCCTTGCGCTGCTGGCTGAGCTCCTCGCCGCGGTGGCCGAGCCACGCGGCGAGACACATCCCGACCACGTTCACCCCGACCACAGCCGCGTAGCCGAGCAGTCCGAGCACGTTCGTCTTCGGCATGTCGTACGACTGCGCCGTACCGGCGATGACCGCGACCGCGCCGATGCCGAGCAGTTCGCCGGGCCACGGCAGTAGGACGAACGTGTAGAAGTAGCCGGCCGGGGTGAGGAAGCCGAACCACGGATCCCGCACCACCAGGACCGCGAGCAGGATCACGAAGCCGATGACGAAGATCGCCATCGCGCGGAGGTCGGTCCGCCGGGCCGGCCGGAGCGTGAACATGCCGAGCGTCCACAGCGCGATCAGCGCGCACAGCCCCAGGTCGACGGCCAGTGACTCGGGCTGGTCGCGCTTGATCGGGATGGTGACGGCTGCGAGGCACGCAAGCAGCACATACGGCACCACCGTCACCCGCAGCGGCCACACCTGCTCGCCCATGTCACCCAGTGAACACCGAGCGGAGGTACTTGCCGTTGACCAGCAGCGCGACGGCTAGCAGCAGGAGTCCGCAGATCGCCTGCTCACCCTTCATCCACAGCGGGAACGTGCCCGGCACCGCGATGATCACCACGATCGCGACCAGCATCACCGCCGAGACGATCCGCAGCCGGAGGAAGCCCTTCCGGGAACCTCTCGCCGCGCTGCGCGCGAACAGGACGGTCAGCAGGGCACTGGCGACCACGATCGTCCCGCGAACCCAGACCGCGTCGTTGACCAAGGTCGCGTGGTGGCGCAGGGCGATGACGGCGGCCAGCGTGAGCACGCTGATCGCGAGGTAGCCGGCCAGCAGCAGTTGCACACTCCGCAACGCGGCCGTACTGCGGGGATGTCCGACGTTCACCGGGGTTGTCATACGACGACTCTCCCGCCCGGCACCGGGTCCGCACATCGCCCGCTCAGCTCTACCCGCCTCCACCGATCGGTTGATGCAGGCACACGATCGTTGCCCTGAGCACCTTCCTTCCGTGTCAGTTTGTGCACGGACTGTCACAGACTGTCACGGCAGGTTTACGGCTGCGTGCAGATGTCCGGACAGGGCTGGCGGCGGCAGGAGCGGTCGGCAGATCGTCGATGCAGGAACACGAAGTCCAGCAGGGTTCGAGTCAGGTCGACCACGGGAGGGTCCGGACACGTGCTCGAGACTTATCGCGGAATCCCACACCTGCTGGACACCTGGCTCGTCCTGACCGGCATGACCCTGCCGATCGCGCTTTCCTCGTTCCGCCGCCCGGGCGACCTGGTCCCGCGGCTGGCCGCGTTCTGCCTGCCGGCCGCGTTCGCGCTGGTGTTCGCGGCGACGCTCAGTCCGACGGCGCATCGTCTCGGCCAGATCGGCGAGTGCGGCACGCACCTGACCACGACCGGCGGGCTGACCTCGCTCCAGGGTCTGCTCAACGTCGTGCTGTTCGTGCCGGCGGCGGGCATGCTCACGCTGGCCAGCGGGCGCCCGGGCGACGGCATCGCGGCCGGGATCGGGATGTCGGCCGCGGTCGAGGCGGTGCAGGCATTGCTGCCGCAACTCGGCAGGTCGTGCCAGCTGCACGACCTGATCGCGAACTCGCTCGGCGCTTTCTGCGGGGTCGGCCTGGCCGCCGGCCTCCAGACGCTGACCCGGAGCCTGGTCGCTCGGCCGGGGTTCCTGGTGGTCAGCCCGGCCGTGGTCGAGCACGCCGCGATGCTCGTCGTACGGCGGCCGCGACATCCGGCCCGGCATCGGCGCGGAACCTTGGTCCCGGCCGGTCGCCCGGCGAGATATCACAGTACGAATACACAGTTATCCGGATAGTTATCCACAGGCTGTGGATGGAACCGTGGATGACCGCGTGATTACCTGGGGATATCCACAGCTCACGGTCGGACGTCGAGCCCGAGCGCGGCGGCGACGACCATCGCCTGGGTGACGTCGATCCGGGCGTCCTTGAGAGTGACGGTCAGTGGATCGAGCGTCGACAGATCGGATCCGCGCAGGTCAGCGCCGGTGAAGTCGGCTTTCTGCAGGGACGCGCCCGACAGGTCGAGGTCCCGGAGCACGGCCTTCTGGGCCCGCAGACCGGTCAGGTCCGTTTCACGCATCTTCACCCCGGTGAACTCGGCGCCCTTCAGATCCGCACCGGGCAGCCCGGTAAAAGACCAGTCACCGCCGGTCACCTTCATCAGGCTGTGGGCGCAGTCGTCGAACAGGCTGCCGACCAGCTTGCACCGGGTGAACGTCGTGTCGAACAGCGAACACCGCACGAACGTGCAGTTCACGAACGCGGCGTCGGTGTGCGTCGACGCGTTGAACCGGACCCCGCGGAACGTGCACTCCTCGAACACCCCGCCACGGTTCTCCACCTCGGTCAGGTCGGAGTCCACGAACAGCACCCGGCGGTACGTCTGCCCGGACGGGTCCGCGTCGTCCCAGTCCCGGATCGTCGACTCGGTCTGCGCCGCCGGACGCCCGCCCACACGGTCGGCCATGACTCTCCCTCGCTCGATGAGTGCCCCACACTGCCACGCCGTGCCGACACTGTGATGCTGACGACGGAGAACGTACGGCGGACCGACAAATAACGGCCGCACGATGGAGGAGTGACCGGAACTGAGCGGGTGATGGTGTTCGGCGCGGGAGGCTTCCTCGGCGCCAGGATCTGCGCGCTGCTCGCCGACCGAGGCGTCGAGTACCGCGCGCTGAGCCGGACCCGGAGCGAGCCGCACCGGCGCTGCGACCTGACCGTGATGCACCCGTACGCCCTGGACACCCAGATCGGGATGTACAAGCCGACCGTGATCGTCAACGCCGTCGGCGCCACGCTCGGCGAGCCGGCCGACCTGGTGCGGGCGAACGTGATTGCCGTCGAGGCCCTGCTCGGCTCGGTCCGCGACCACGCCGGCCATGCCCGGTTCGTCCAACTCGGCTCCGCGGCGGAGTACGGCGGGGGTCCGCACGGCACGAGCCTGTCCGAGGACAGCGCGCCGCGGCCGCTCGGTCCGTACGGGATCACCAAGCTCGCCGGATCGGAACTCGTGCTCCGGGCGCAGCGGGCCGGCGCGGACGCCGTCGTACTGCGGATCTTCGATGTGATCGGGCCGGGGGCGCCGGACAGCACGTTGACCGGGAGGGTGATCCGGGATCTGCGGTCGCGACACCTGATCGAGGTCGGGTCGCTGGACGTGTGGCGCGACTTCGTCGACGTACGGGACGTGGCCGAGGCGGTGCTCGCGGTCGCGCTCGCGGACGGGAAGCTGCCGCCGGTGCTGAACGTCGGGACCGGCCGGGCGACGCTCGCGCGGGACGTCGCCGGGCAGCTGTTCGAGCTCAGCGGTCAGCCGGCGACGATCGTCGACGACACCGAGCAGGAGACCGCGCTCGGTGCGCCGTGGCAGCAGGCCGACACCACCCTGATCGGCAACGCGCTCGGCTGGTCCCCCAAGATCGCCCTCGAGCAGTCCCTCGCCGACAGCTGGGCCGAGCCGATCTAGCACAATCGGCCTGTGGAAATCCGAGCTCTCAGTGAGGCTGCGCCGGATCGGCGACCGCCGGCCGTCAACGAGGATCTCGTCCTGACCGGCCCGGACTTCGCCGTCGTCCTGGACGGCGCCACCGCTCCGGCGGGCGTCGAGTCCGGCTGCCGGCACGACGTCCCGTGGCTGGTCATGCAGCTCGCCCGCCACCTGGCGTCTCCGCTTCTCACCCGATCGCCCGCACCGCTTCCCGACCTGCTCGCCGAGGCGATCACCGGCGTCCGCGCGAGCCACGCGGACACCTGCGACGTCAGCAATCCCGACAGTCCGTCGTCCACAGTCTCGATCGTTCGGCTCCACCCGGATCACGTCGAGCACCTCGTCCTGGCCGACTCACCGGTCGTCATGCGCGCACCGGACGGACAGATCACCGTCCACAGCGACGACCGGATCGAGCGTCTCCCCGAACGGACCCTCGACGCCGTACGCCGGTTGCGCAATCAGCCGGGCGGCTTCTGGGCGGCGAGCACCGAGCCTCAAGCGGCGTACGAGGCAGTAGTCGGGACCACGGACCGGGCCGACGTCGACGTGATCGCGATCCTCTCCGACGGCGCGTCCCGCTTCACCGAGCGCTACGGGCACTCGTGGGAGGAGTTGCTCGACGTACTCACGACCGCGGGGCCGCGACGGCTGGTCGACCTGGTGCGCGAACACGACGCCGCGTCGACCAACCCCGGCTGGAAGCGGTACGACGATGCGAGCGTCGTACTGCTTCAGGGGCCGTAGGTCGGGAAGCCCGGGCCGGGATGCTGCCGGCGCGGGGCGTACTGCGGAGTCTGGGGCGGCGGCGGCACGAAATCCTGGACCGGCGGCGGCGGAGCGAGCCGCGTCTGCTGCCAGCTGCCGATCTGGAGCATCAAGAGTGACGCGGTGATCGCCGCGACGACGAGCAGGACCGTCGCGACCGTGAACCCGATGTCGACGGCCAGCGCGACCCGGACCATGTAGTCCTGCAGGTCGTAGATGTCGACGTACCCACCCTCCGGATCGCTGCTGTCAGCCACCTGGACCAGCCGCACGATCCAGATGATCATCCCGACGACGGCGGCCGATCCGCCGCCGACGATGATGACCCAGAAGCCGGTCCAGGACACCCACCACGTGTACAGCAAGGCGCGGATCCGGCCGGATCGCGCGATGCCGGGTTGACCGGGCGGCTCGCTGGCGCGGGCGACGTCCTCGACGACCTGCAACGGGTACCAGAACTGCACGATCGGGCAGAGCCAGGAGCCGATGACCCACCCGGGTGACCGGCGGTGGGCGCCGTTGGTCGGGACGGTCGGGTTCGGGGCGAACGGCGAGTAGAGGAAGTCGACGTTGTCGCGGGCGCGCCACAGCCAGATCAGGTACGCGATCCCGGTCCCGATCAGCAGGTAGCTGATCAGGTTGAGCAGCGGGCCGGTGCCGGCGATCGACTCCATGCCGCTCTGGATCTCCTCGTCGGAGAGCAGCCCGTAGACGAACCTCTTGACCTCGCTGTACGACCGCCAGAGCAGCACGCACTGGATGACGGCACCGAGCGCGGTCACGCCCATGAGCGCGATGCTGACGATCGCGAGTGCCCGCAACGGCCGATACTGCGGCACCACCGGCATCGGCTGGTACGGCATCGGCTGGTAAGGGCCTGGCCCCTGATACGGGCCCGGGCCTTGGTACGGCTGCGTCACCTTCTACCTCCCCGCAGCCAAGTTAACCCCAAGACCGGAGTCACACCGCCGCAAAGGCCTCCCGTACGGCGGGCAGCGCCAGCTCCCGATCCGCAGCCGACAACCCGATCCGCGTCCGCCGATCCAGTACGTCGTCCTCGGTCAGCGCCCCCTCGTGCCGTACGGCGAACTTCACCTCGGCGTACGTCGTCCGCAGCCCCGCCGCGATCGGATCCTGCAACTCGGGCGGGCCCGCGATCACCTGCGGCGCCTCCACGCCGTACCGCTGGACGAACCGCGCCGGCGCCCGGACCGCGGCCAGGTGCACGCGATCGGCCGCACCCACGAGCGGGATCCGGTGTGTTTCACAGGAGCGCCGTACCTCGAGCGAGGACTGCGCGAGAGCCTTGTCGAGGGCGTCCTGCGCCATCCGGCGGTAGGTCGTGAGCTTGCCGCCGACGATCGTCACCACGCCGTCCGGGCTGGTGATCACCGCGTGCCGCCGGGAGATGTCGGCGGTCTTGTCCTCGCCGTTCTGGTGACCGGTGTCGAGCAGCGGCCGGAGCCCGGCGTACGTGCCGAGCAGGTCCGCGCGGGTCACCGGCTGCTGCACCGCGGCGCTGATCGTGTTCAGCAGGAAGTCGATCTCCGCGTCGGTCGCCTGCGGTACGTCGCTCACCGGGCCCGGTGCGTCCTCGTCGGTGAGGCCGACGTACACCCGGTCGTCGGGCGCCGGGATCGCCATCACCACGCGCCGCAGCTCCCCCGGCACCGGCACGGTCAGCACGGCGGACAGCCCGCCGAACACGGACTGCGGCAGCACCAGGTGGGTGCCGCGGCTCGGCCGGAGCTTGATGCCGGAGGCAACCTGATCCGCCCAGATCCCGGCCGCGTTGATCACCACCCGTGCGTCCACCGACCGACGGTCCCCGGTCAGTTGGTCGACCAGCACCGCGCCGCGGCCGGTGACCTCGGTGGCGGCGACGTGGGTCAGGATGCGAGCGCCGTACTGCGCCGCGGTCCGGGCGATCGCGACGACCAGGCGAGCGTCGTCGTACAACTGTCCGTCCCAGGTGAGGAAGCCGCCGCGCATGCCCTCGGGCTTGAGCGTCGGCGCGTAGCGCAGGATCTCGGCCGAGCTGACCCGGCGGGAGTGCGGCAGATAGTCGTCGCTGGTCCGCGCGAACGTGCGCAGTACGTCGCCGCCGAGGAAGGCCGACCGCAGCAGCGCCGCCTGGACGAACTTTGCCTGTGGCAACCACGGCGCGATCTGCGGGATCGGGTGCACCAGGTGCGGCGCGGTGGTCTTCATCAGGATGCCGCGCTCGACGGCGCTCTCGTACGCGATCCCGACGTGCCCGGACGCCAGGTAGCGCAGGCCGCCGTGCACGAGCTTGGAGCTCCACCGGCTGGTCCCGAACGCCAGATCGTGCTTCTCCACCAGGGCAACGGTCAGCCCGCGCGCGGCCGCGTCCAGCGCCACGCCGGCGCCGGTGACCCCGCCGCCGATGACGAGCACGTCGACCGCGCTCAGCGAGTCGAGCTCACGGGAACGCCGTGCGGCGTTGAGGCTCGCGTTGCCCACGCTGATCATGGCGTGAGGTACCTGGTGAGCATCACCCGCAGCTCCTCGTCGAGCTTCGGGTACTCGTCCTTCTCCGCCATGACCGGGCCCGACACCGCCGACGCCAGCGAGACCAGGATGATCTGCCGCGCCAGCCACACCGGATCGCCATCGCGGATCGAGCCGTCGGCCTGCCCCTGGCGGATGCCTTCCTCGACCAGCGCGAGGTGCGCGACGGTGCTGCTGCCGCGGCGCTCCATCAGGTACGGCGTGAGGAACTCGGGGTCGAGCTCGACGATCTTCCGCATCAACGGGTGCACCCGGGTCTTCGCGACCACCTCGACGACACCCTCGACCAGGCGCGCCCGGCCGTCCACGGCATCGGGCTGGAAGGCGGACACGAGCGCGATCGTCCACTCCCGGGTCATCAACGCCGCGACCACGGCCTGCACGTTCGGCCAGCGTCGATACAGAGTCGCGCGGGAGACTTCGGCGTGCCGGGCGATGTCGGCCATCGTCATCCGGCGCATCCCGATCGCCAGCAGCAGCTCGTACGCCGCGTCCAGGATCCGCTCCTCGCCGATCGCGTTCGCCGGCGTGGGACGGGTGCTGGTTTCCTGATCCGAGTCGCTGCTACGCTGAGACATCACACGTCAGAGTGTATCAGCGACTTTGCCATCCCGGAACTGTCGATGGGAGGTGGAAGCCAGGGGGTTCCACCTCCCATCGACGCTACCTCGCCGGACCACCCAAGGGGAGCCAGTGACCAACGAATCCGACCTCCCGGTGGTGCAACTCACGCCCGGCCGCTGGGGCGACCCGGCCCACCCGGTCGACCTCCCGTCCGCCGCGGTCGACGCGCTGAAGCACCTCGGGGTACGGCGAACCGGTGTCGAGCCCGTCGAACCGGCCGACCGACCAGGGCTCACCGACGACCAACTGTCGTTCTTGAATCAGGTCGTCGGAGCTGAGCACGTGGCCTCGGACCTGGACTCGCGCTGGGCGCACACCCGCGGCTACTCGACGACGGACCTGCTGAGGGACCGCGCAGGCGACACTTCGGACATGCCGGATGCGGTGGTCTACCCCGCCTCACACGACGAAGTGCAGGAGCTGCTGACCGGTTGCGCCGATCAGGACCTCGCCGTCGTCCCGTATTCCGGCGGTACGTCGGTAGTCGGCGGCCTCGCCCCATCGCGCCGGTTCGTCACCGTGGATCTGCGGCGCCTCGATCAACTGGTCGACCTCGACGAGGTCTCGCGAACGGCCACGCTGCAGGCCGGCGTCCGCGGCCCAGCCGCCGAGGCGTTGCTCGCCGAGCGCGGCTACACGCTGGGGCACTTCCCGCAGTCCTACGAGGGTGCGTCGATCGGCGGCTACGCGGCGGCGCGGTCGAGCGGCCAGTCGTCGGCCGGGTACGGCCGCTTCGACCAGATGGTCGTCGCCCTGACCCTCGCCACTCCGCGCGGCACGATCGAGCTCGGACGCGCGCCGATGTCCGCGGCCGGCCCGGACCTGCGCCAGTTCGTGCTCGGGTCCGAGGGCGCGTTCGGCATCATCACGTCGGTCGTCGTACGGATCCGTCCACGACCGACCGAGCGGCATTTCGAAGGCTGGCGGTTCGAGAGCTTCGACACCGGGCTGGCGGCCGTACGACGGCTCGCGCAGGACGGCCCGTTACCGACGGTGCTTCGGCTGTCGGACGAGGTCGAGACCGCGGTGAACCTGGCCGACCCGGACGTGCTCGGCGGCGGATCCGGCGGTGTCCTCGCGATCATCGGCTTCGACGGCCCGTACAACCAGGCGACCGCGGAAGTGCTGACGGCCGCCGGCGGGAAGAACCTCGGCGCGGATCCGGGCGAGACGTGGCGGGTCGGTCGCTACCGGGCGCCGTACCTCCGTGATCCCCTGCTCGACGAAGGCGCGCTCGTCGAGACCCTCGAGACGGCGGCGTTCTGGTCGCGCATCCCGGCCCTGAAGGCGGCCGTCACCGAAGCGCTCGTCGGCGCCTTGGGTGCCACGCCGCCTTTGGTCCTCTGCCACATCTCGCACGTCTACGAGACCGGCGCCTCGCTCTACTTCACGGTGATCTGCGCGCAGTCCGACGATCCGATCGAGCAGTGGCGAACCGCGAAACACGCCGCCAACCAGGCGATCGCCGACGCCGGCGGCACGATCTCCCACCACCACGGCGTCGGCACCGACCACCGCGACGCCTATGCCACAGAGATCGGCTCCTTGGCCGTGGAAACCCTGCGCGCGGTCAAACGAACCCTCGACCCTGACAACGTCATGAACCCGGGCATCCTGATCCCCGAAGACTGAGCGCTACTTCTGGTTGCCGTCCAGGGCGCTGCCGATGTCCCGCAGCGCGCCGGTCTTCGGCTTCTCGCCCTTGGTCTCGTTGCTCGCGGCACCGTTACCGTCGGAGACGCCCTCCAGCGCCGCCCGGAAGTTCTTCGCGTCCTCCCGGCTCCAGCCGCCGCCGCCCTTCTGCTGGTCCCCGCTCTCGTGAACGTCCTTCGCCATGCTTCCTCCCGTGGTCTCGGCATCGCTTGACTTCAAGTTCAGTTGAGGTACGACGGTACACGCATGACTCCTGAACCGTCCGACCGTCCTGTTGCTCTCATCACCGGCGCGTCCGCCGGGCTTGGGCTCGCACTCGCGCACGGGCTGGCCGATCGCGGCTGGGCGCTCGTGATCGACGCACGTGGCGCCGAAGCGCTCAAGGACACCGCCGACGCATTGGCTGACCGCACCGACGTCGTACCGCTGGCGGGCGACGTCACCGACCCCGAACACCGCGCCGACCTGGTGGAGGCGATCACCGAGCTCGGCCGCCTCGACCTGCTCATCAACAACGCCAGCTACCTCGGGCAGAGCCCGCTGCAAGCGCTGGCCACAGCCGACCTCGACGAGCTCCGTCGCGTCTACGAGGTCGACGTACTCGCGCCAATCGCACTCACGCAAGCCCTGCTCCCAGCACTCACTACAGCGTCCGGTGTGCTGATCAACATCAGCTCCGACGCCGCAGTGGAGGCCTACGAGACCTGGGGTGGCTACGGCTCCGCCAAGGCCGCTCTGGACCACGCGACTCGGATCCTGGCCGCTGAGCACCCAGCACTAGCGGTGTACGCCGTTGACCCAGGTGATCTGCGTACAGCGATGCACCAGGCCGCCTTCCCTGGTGAGGACATCTCCGACCGGCCTGAGCCCGCAACCGTCGTACCGGCGTTCCTGCAGCTGCTGGACAGCCGGCCGGAGAGTGGCAGGTACCGAGCGGCCGAGTTCGCACCAGCGGTGGCCTCATGATGGTGCACCCACACACCAGGTTCGACCTGCCGGAGGCGCTGAACGCCGGCGAACCACCGGAAGCCCGCGGCGTCTCGCGGGACCACGTGAAGCTGCTGGTCGCGGAGGGGTCGACCGTCACGCACACCCGCTTCGACCGCATCGGAGAACACCTGCGGCCCGGTGACCTGCTGCTGGTGAACACGTCCACCACGTTGCCGGCTGCCGTCGACAGCTCGTCGTACACCGTGCACTTCTCGACGCCGCTCGACGACGGCACCTGGGTCGTCGAGCTGCGCGACGGCGGCGCACCGAAGTTCGACGGTACGGCGGGCGACCGGGTGGAGCTGCCGGAAGGCGCGCTGACGTTGCTGGCGTCGTACCAAGGCTCGAATCGCCTGTGGATCGCCAAGCCGCCGGTGGCCGATGTACTCGGGTACCTGCAGCGGCACGGGCGGCCGATCACCTACAACTACGTCGGCAAGCAGTGGCCGTTGGCGTCGTACCAGACCGTCTTCGCTCGCGACTCGGGCAGTGCGGAGATGCCCAGCGCCGCCAGACCGTTCAGCTTCGAGCTGGTGAGCCACCTGGCGTCGCAGGGCGTGCTGATCGCACCGATCCTGCTGCACTGCGGCGTGTCCTCATTGGAGAGCCACGAGCCACCTCAACCCGAGCGGTACGACGTACCCGCGCATACTGCCCGCCTCGTCAACTGGGTCAAGGCCAACGGCGGCCGGGTGATCGCTGTTGGCACCACCGCCGTACGCGCCATCGAATCAGCCACGACCCCGGACGGCAACGTCACGCCCGCGCACGGCTGGACCGACCTGATCCTCGGTCCGGAACGCCCGCCGTACGTCGTCGACGGCCTGATCACCGGCTGGCACGCCCCCGAGGCCTCCCACCTACTCCTCCTCGAGTCCGTGGCCGGCCCCGACCAGGTCCAACGCGCCTACGACGCCGCCGTACAAGGGACCTACCTCTGGCACGAGTTCGGCGACAGCTGCCTCATGCTGCGCTGACCATCCGGGCGCAGAGGTCAGGAGGCTTTGGCTGGGTGCTTCTGCTGGGAGATGCGGTTGGTGGTCTGCAGGGCGGTCACCGCGCTCGGAGATTCCGGTGGGGCCGGCCGTACAACCTGATGCTCGTTACCGGGCCGGGCTCGCTTGTCCACTGCACGTGGGCTCATACCGATGTCCTAACCAACTCGGTCCCCCGTCGGGACGTCACTTGATTAGACGAGTCCGCCACCCCGGTTGTCATCAGCTTTTATCCAACTGAGCGAAAGTTGTGGCCTAGGCCGCTCCCCCTAGCGAGGCTCGAAGTACCTCCAGGTCTTGCCGTGATCGGCGCTGGTGATGACCTGGTTGCCGTTGTACTGCTTCCCGTAGACGAGCTCGCCTTCTCGTGTCAGCTCGCCCAGATCGGCCGGCGGTGTGAACGGCGAACCGGCACCGGGCCGGAGGAGTTCGCGCTTCTTGCCCTGGAAGAGCGCAAGCCCGGTGCCGTTGTCGAAGGCAACGGGAGACGAGAGGTACGGGGCGGCCCGGGTGGCCACTGTCGTCCAGTGTTCGCCGCGGTCGGTGGACAACCGCAGCGGCACCGGGTCCTCCATCCTGTCGGGCTTTCTGCCCGGGATCGCCACCAGCGTCTTGCCGTCAGGGCTGACTCCCAGTTCGCCGCCCATCCGGCCCTGGCTGATGACGGAGTGACCCCAGTTCTTGCCGTGGTCGTCGGTCCAGTAGATGTTGCCGACGCCGCTGTTCTTGGCGCCGACCAGCCACCATCGTCCGGTGGTGTCGCGTTGCGGCTGGTAGGCGTTGTCGATCCCGGGGACCTTCACCTCCCGCAGGGTGCCGGTTTCCAGATTCAGCGCCCGCAGCGTGCCGTACGCCAGCAGCACGTCGCCGTCGGCGAACTCGCTGGTCGGCGGAGCCCAACGCAGCTTCTTCTCGACCCGGCCCTGGTTCGTCAGGCGGACCATCACCGACTGGGCCCAGGTCGGATCGCTGCCCTTCATGCTCGTCGGCATCGACAGCGCCAGAACGTCGTCACCGGCCTGCAGCACGACGTACTGGTTCTTGCGTACCGGAGCGGTGGTCCGTACGCCGTCGCGGCTCAGCACCGCGGCGTAGTTGAAGGTGTATCCCGGCTGGGGTGACGACCACACCGAGGCCCAGCGTGCCGGTGTCGCGAACGCGATGCCGGCCATGCCCGACTTCTTGTCGCGGACCAGCTTCTCGGCCGCCTGGTCGACCGGGATCGACGCGGTGCCGGCGGCCGGCGGCTTCTCGGTACCGGTCACGTTCCCGAGCGGCAGCACGGCAGCCACCACTGCGGCCGTCACCGCCGCAATGACTCCCGCGCCGGTCAGCGCCTGCCGACGGTGACGGCGCCGGATGCCACGGCGCTCCAGAGCCTCGAAGGGCACCGGCTGGACGGTCTTCTGCGCGTCCCACGACAGTTCTTTCAGCTCAGACATGGTTGACCTCCTCGGCGTCGTCGGCGAACTCCCGGACCAGCGGGGCCAGGCGGGACCTGCCTCGGGAGAGGCGAGCCTTGACGGTCCCCTCCGGAACACCCAGCTGTACGGCGATCTCACGCACCGGCAGATCGACGATGTGGTGCAGGACGATCGCCTCGCGCTGCTCGTAGGGGAGCTGCCGCAGGGCCTCGACCAAAGCGACCCGGTCCGCGGACAGCCCGGCCATCGTGGTCTCGGGAGCACCTGCCCGGGAGAGCAATCCGTGGAATCGGGTCGCGCGGCGGTAGCGCCGGCGTACGACGTTCAGCGCGACTGTGCGCAGCCACGCCTCCGGGCTGTCGAGCTGGGCGAGCCGCCGAGGTTTCTCGACCGCCCGGACGAACGCCTCCTGGACGGCGTCCTCGGCCTCGCCCAGGTTCCCGCAGATCGCGAACAGTTGCCCGACCAGCCGCCGGTAACACCCCTCGTACAGCTCGCGCACCGTGTCGCCGTCAGCCATCACCACTCCCCAGATCGGACCCTTTGCCTGCACGAGTCCTGGCGGGAGGTTCTGGTTGCATCAGCGGCTGGGGCGTTCGAAGATCAGCTCCAGGCCGTCCTCCTCGTCCCACTGTTCGCCGTTCTCGACGAAGCCGAAGCCGGCGATGGTGGCCAGCGAGGCCTGGTTGGTGGGGCTGATCGTGGCCCGGACGGTCCGTACTGCGGGTTCGGACGCCGCACGTTCCAGCAGCGCGGTCACGATCGCCTTGGCGAAACCCTGTCGCCGGTACGGCGGGTCGACCGTGTAGCCGATCTCCACCATGCCGGCCTCGTCGGGCGGACCGTGGAAACCGGCGTACCCGACCACGGTCCCGTCAGCCACGGCGAGCTTGACGAGCCACCCGAACGTGCTGGGATCGCGCTCCAGCTGATCGAGGCGGTACTGCCAGAGCCACTTGGCCCTGTCACTGAGGAACTCGTCACCGAGCTGGAAACCGAGCTCGGTCTGTGCCGCGGAACGATCGTCGGCCAGCAACGCGGTCATCGCGCTACCGGTCATCTCGACGAAGCGAACCGGCCGGGGAGAAGAAGTAGTCATCGCGCTCATCTTCACCCCCGGCAGCCCGCCAGACGAACCATTTAGGCGGACTGTTTGTTGCGGCGTTGGTCCGAGAGCCGGAGGTAGATCCAGGCGACTGCGGCGCCTACTACGAAGCCGCCGAGGTGGCCTTGCCAGGAGACGTTGGGGATGGCGAAGGACAGGAAGGCGGTGACGGCGACGTACATGATGATCCAGGTGATGTCCCCGCCGCGGGCGCGGCTGATCACCAGGAGGGCGCCGACCAGGCCGAGGACTGCGCCGGAGGCGCCGAGGGTCGCGCCGCCGGGGGACGACAGGAACCAGACCGCGATACCGCCGCCGAGCGCGGACAGCAGGTAGAGGACCGTGAACCGGAGCCGGCCGAGCATCTGTTCCAGTGGCGGACCTAGCTGCCAGAGCATGAACAGGTTCGAGAAGATGTGGAAGAACTGCACGTGCGTGAACGCCGACGTGAGCAGTCGCCACGGCTCGCTCTCGGTCAGCACCGGGACCATCACCAGGTCGCTGAGGAGCCGCGGGCTGCCCGTGCGGACCGCGATGAAGACCAGGACGTTCAGCGCCAGCAACGTGTAGGTGACGACCTGCTGGCTGCCGGCGCGCTGGATGCCGCCGAGCGACGTACGGGTCCGCGGAACCGAGCGGACGCCCTCGTTGAAACAGTTCGGGCACTGGAAGCCGACGGCGGCATTGTTCATGCACGCCGGGCAGATCGGCCGGTCGCAGCGCTGGCAGCGCACCCCGGCGGGCCGATCCGGGTGCCGGTAGCAGACGGTCTCGGTCACGCGGGTTGCGTCCCTCCAATGAGAGAGCGGGGCCGGGGCGCGCGCCCCGGCCCCGCTCGGAAAATCAGGCGTTCTTGCGCTCGACGACGACCTTGCTGATCACGATCGGCTCGAGCGGCTTGTCGCCGGGCGCCGTGTCGGCGGTGGCGATCGCGTCCACGACCTTCTTCGAGTCGTCGTCGGCGACCTCACCGAAGATCGTGTGCTTGCGGTTCAGGTGCGGCGTCGGGACCACGGTCACGAAGAACTGCGAACCGTTGGTGCCGTGGCCGAACTGGATGCCGGCGTTCGCCATCGCGAGCAGGTACGGCTTGTCGAACTGGAGCTCCGGGTGGATCTCGTCGTCGAACTGGTACCCGGGCGTGCCGGTGCCGGTGCCGAGCGGGCAGCCGCCCTGGATCATGAACCCGTCGATCACCCGGTGGAAGCCGAGGCCGTCGTAGAACGGCTTGGTGACCGGCTGTCCGGTCTCCGGGTCGGTCCACTCCTTGGTGCCCTCGGCCAGGCCGACGAAGTTGTCCACCGTCTTCGGCGCGTGGTTGGGGAACAACCTGATGACGACGTCGCCCTTGTTCGTCTGCAGGGTCGCGTACAGCTCTTCGGCCACGGGAGTCACTCCTAGTCGGATCACTACGGCTTACCCCTCGATCCTGTCATGTCGGTCCAAGAACCCTGGCATTGACGCGGATGTGTACGGAGAGTGCGGTGGGGGCACAGGGTTATCGGCTCAGGACGTCGTACGATGCAGATGAAGCCGGGTTTGTCCAGAGTCGTCACCAGAAAGAGCCCATGTCGCCGATGGGCGGGAGAGCTGTCCGCGGGGCGGGCGGCACCGAGGAGGGAACCGTGGGTTTGAGGAAGTCCAAGGGCCGGGTCGAGGTCGCGAAGGACCGGGTCAGGCCACTCGCCGAGTCGGCGTCGGAGAAGTTCGGACCGGCCGTAGGCCAGGTCCGTGACCACCTCGGGCCGGCTGTGGGCACCGCACGGGAGAAGGTGTCGCCGTACGCCGAGAAAGCTGTCGAGCGGGGCGCACATCTGGCCCATCAAGCGGTGGAGAAGGCCGGTCCGGTGCTCGACGACGCGCTCGCCAAGGTCGGTCCGGCCACCGAGCACGCAGCCGAGAAGGCCCGTGAGCGGCTGAACGACGACGTACTGCCGAAGGTGACCGCCGCGTTGGCGACCCTGGCAGCCGCCGCCGAACCGGTCGTCGAGGAGACCGCCCGCCGGGGCAAGGCCACCAAGGCCGCGCTGAAGGGTGAGCTCGACCTGCCGAAGAAGAGCCACAAGCTCCGCAACGTGGTGCTGTTCCTGGGTCTCGGTGCGCTGGCCGCGGCAGCAGTCAAGAAGCTGCTGACGCCGCCGGAGCCGGCCTGGCAGTCCACGCCGACCAGCGGTCGCGACTACAGCTCCGCCCCGGCGGGTACGTCGTCGCGCCCGACCGACACCCCGTCGTCCAACGGCAAGACCGACGCCAAGCCGGAGGCCGACACCGCACAGACAGACGCGCCCAAGACCGAAGGCCCGAAGACGGACGGTCCGAAGGCCGACGGTCCCAAGGCCGAGGCTCCGAAGGCGGAGACCAAGCCGGAAGCGGCCAAGGACGAGGTGAAGGCCGCCTCGAACGGCGCCACGAAGAGGACCACCACCAGGAAGTCGACGGGCTCGGGAGACTCCAAGCCCAGCGACTCCTGACACCACCGCAACGGCGAAGGTCCCGAACCCCGGCTGGGGTTCGGGACCTTCGTCTGTCCGGACGTCGCCTTGCGCGAACGACGTCAGTTGACCTGTGGTTCCTGGTCGTCGGACTTCGCGATCGTGTAACGGCCGGCGGACAGCAGTTGGGTGGCGTACCGGTGCGTGATGCACGGGTAGGTACCGCCGCAGCTCAGGCAGACCGCGTCGTTGCGGTGCAGCCAGGGGACGACCTTGAGGCGCTTGGTCCAGGTCAACGGCTCCCGGTCCGGAGCGTGCATCTTCAGCGCCGCGCGGGCGGCGTCCTGGATCTCGGGGGCGGACCATTCCTCGGCGCTCTTGTTCATCAAGGCACTGAGGTCGGGGTGGTGGTGGTCAGTGGTGCGGGCTTTGTTCATTTATATGTGTCTTCCAAGGCAGGTGGGAGGACGCCTTAATCGTTCGCTTCAAACGTTAGTGCCCAGGCGTGGCCACCGCGCCTCGATTCGGCCCTGCTGAGTGTCAGATCTTCGTCAGGTCTCAGGTCCAGAGGGTCTCGAGGGTGACCCGGGCCTCGAGTTCGAGCAGGTGCCGCTTGGTCGGGATCCCGCCGCCGAAACCGACCATCTTTCCGCCGGCGCCGACCACCCGGTGGCAGGGGACGACGATCGCGATCGGGTTCCGGTTGCACGCCGTACCGACGGCGCGGGCAGCGCCTGCGTCGCCGACGATCTTCGCGACGTCGCCGTACGTCTGCATCTCGCCGTACGGGATCCGGGTGAGCTGGGTCCAGACCGCGCGCTCGAAGTCGGAGCCGCTGCGCACCGACAGCGGCAGCGTGAACTCCTGGAGCTCTCCGGCGAAGTACGCCTTCAGTTGCTCGGCGGCCTCGGTCAGCAGCGGGTCATTGCCGAGCGGCCGGTCGGTCGTCCCGAAGTGCAGCCGGCAGAGCCCGGTCTCGTCCACCGCGAGCGTGAGGTCGCCGATCGGCGAGTCGACCACGGACCATTCCATACGACCATCCTCCCTATCCCCACCGACAGTTTCTGGCAGAAATGCGCCACGGAGCGGCCGCGACGTCATGTTCTCGCTCGGTCACGCCCTGTTGTGCTATGTCTGATCCATGCCGAGCCGGGCGTCGCAAGTACCGCAGGACCGGTGGTTCAGTTCCGAGCGGGCCATGGGGATCTCTGCGTCGGTCCTGATCGGACTCGTCACCGTCACCACGTGGTCGACCGCGTGGTCGGACTGGAACCTGTACCGGACCCGCAAGGTGTACGGCGGCGACCCGGACAAACAGGCCGAGGCGGACCTGATCTCCGGCTCGCTCGGGATCGTCGCCGCGCTCGCACTGCTCGCGGCCGCGGTGGTGTTCATCGTCTGGCTGTGGCGGGTCCGCTGGAACGCGGAGATGTTCTGCCGCGGCGAGCACCGGTTCACCCGCGGCTGGGTGCTCGGGTGCTGGCTCGTCCCGGTGGTGAACCTCTGGTACCCGAAGCAGGTCGTCGACGACGTGGTCGCGGCCAGCGACCCGCGGACCGATCCGTTGACCCCGCTGCTCAAGAACGTTCCGGGCACGCATCTGGTCTGGGCCTGGTGGCTGAGCTGGGTGGCCGGCCTGGTCACCGGGAACATCGTGCAAAGAGGTGTTCTCGTCGGCGCGTCGCAGCTGGGAGACCTGCGGACGAACGTCATACTGTCCTCCGTCTCGGCGCTGTTCACCACCGGCGCGGCCGTGCTCGCAGTCATCCTGATCCAGCGGATCGACGAGCTTCAGAGCATGCGTCCGTGGGTGCCGTGGTGGGCGGTCGGGACACCGCACAGTGGCTTCCAACCACCTGCGCGGTAAACCAAACCGTCACGCCCCGTCTTCTCCCTCGTTACCACTGGTGATGGGCGTACGAAAAGAACACGTTAAGTCGACACCCTCCGTGCTGGGGCCGACTGCCCTGGCATACCTACTTCGTGGTATCAATGTGGCTCGGTCACGCGGGGGCAGGGCCAGGCAGAAACGCCGAACAGACGACGGAGTTCCAGCAACGCGAGGGACGCGAGACGTGAGCCACCCGCAGGCATTGATGACTGCTGTCGAGGATCAGGAAGAGTGGCAGCCGCACGCGGCTGAGGAGTTCCAGCAGGTCGGGACGGTCGGGAAGATCGCCATCGGACTGCTCGGGGCGTCGACGGTCACCCACCTGTTGTCCACCTGGTCCGACTGGAACACGTACTCCGTTGTGCACCGCTACCTCGGCGGGATGCCGAACGTCGACGACGCGGACCTGAACCGCGCCGACGCGATCGCCAAGGTCACTGCGATTCCGAACGTGATCATCTCGGTCGCCGCCGCGGTCGTCTTCGTCATCTGGTTGTGGCGGGCCCGGGTCAACTCCGAGGTGTTCTGCCAGGCCGACCACCGCCGCAGCCACGGCTGGGTGCTGGCGAGCTGGTTCTGCCCCGGCCCGAACCTCTGGTACCCGAAGCAGATCGTCGACGACGTCTGGCTCGCCAGCGACCCGAAGACCCCCGTGTACAGCGATGACCTGCGCCGGTTCAGGACGCCGACCCTCACCTCCGTGTGGTGGGTCGCCTGGATCGGCGCTCTCGCGTTCGACGTGGTGGTCCGCCGGTTCCTGATGTGGATGGAAGCCACCGTCGGATCGCTGCGCGGTATCGCCCTGGCCGGTACAGCGTCCCTCGTGCTGACGGTCGTCTCCGCGGTCGCCGCGACGATGGTGATCCGCAAGATCAACCACATGCAGACCACGCGCCGGTGGGTGCCGTGGTGGGACCAGGGCCCGAAGCTCAGCGCCGTCCCGTCGTACGAGGTGACGCAGGTTCCGTCGTACGCGAACGACGACACCGACGAGCAGCCGGCGATCTCCGAGCCGATCGCCGCCGGACCTTCGCTGGGTCTGGTCCGCGAGCCGCAGTTGGAGATGGCCGGTGCCGCGCAGGCGGGCAACCCGTTCGCTCCGACACCGGCCCCGGCACCGCAGGCGCCCGTACAGAACCCGTTCGCGCCGCAGGGCTTCCCGGGTGACGGCGCTGCCGCTCCGGCCGCGTTCGCCGGTGGCCCGGCGTCGGGCGACGCACCGAAGTGGAGCCCGTTCGCCCCGGGTGTCGAGAACTGGCAGGACGACGAGGCCGGTCCGGCGACCGAGCAGTTCAACCCGATCGAGACCTGGCGGGACGAGAAGCCGGTCGAGGAGACGACGTACGAGGCGCCGCAGCAGAGCTGGGAGGACTACCGGAGCTCGGTCACCGCGGACGTGCTGGGTACGACGAGCACGACGAGCAGCTGGCGCGACGAGGCCGCCCCGATGACCGTCGTACAGCCCGACCCGTACGCCTACCAGCCCGAGCCGGAACCGCAGCCCCAGCCGCAGCCCGCCGAGCAGCCGTGGGCGGCGCGCTACTCCGAGCCGTACTCGTACGAGTCCGACTACCTCACCTCGACGGCCTCCCCTGTGGAGGCGCAGACCGCACCCGAGCCTGAGCCCGCCCCTGTTGCGCGCGCTGGCCGCCGGGCCGCTCGGGTCGCGGTCGACAGCCCGTCGGCGATCCAGCCGGCGGTGCCGAACCCCTCGACGCACGCCGCCGAGGAAGAGACCTACTCGTCGTACTCGGACCACAACGTCTACGGGCAGTCCGAGCACACGCAGCCGTCGTCGCACGTGTCCGCGTCGTCCGGCTACTACGAGCCGGCGCCGGCCCCGAGCTACCAGGAGCAGGACGACTTCCTGACCCCGTCGAAGCCGCTCCCGCCGGTGCCGTCGTACGGTCCGGAGCCGACGTACTCCTCCGGTGACAGCTACTCGAGCCAGGAGACGTCGTACACCTCGGACTACGCGTCGTCGTACAACTCCGAGTCCTACAACTCGAGCAACTACGAGTACGACGCCTACAACAGCAACGGCAGCAACGGCGGCTCGGAGTACACCAGCACCGAGTCCTACGAGACCTACAGCCCGAACTACGCCACCGAGTCGTACGGGTCGCAGTACTCGCCGGAGCCGGAGCAGACCGAGTACCAGCAGCAGACGCCGTACGAGCAGCACGAGCAGCAGCCGACCGAGCCCGAGCAGCCGACCAGTCCGCGGACCCAGCCGCGCCGTGGCCGCTGGATCTGATCAGATAGCTGTATGCGTCTAGGATTCGCCACCCTCGGTTGCCCCGGAGCCCCGCTCGAAGATGTCCTGGCGCTTGCCCAGGGCAACAAATTCACCGGTCTGGAGCTACGGGCCGCGCCGGACGAGTTCACGAACACCGGCCTGTCGGCGACGCAGCGCCGTGAGCTGCGGACCCGGATCGAGGACGCCGGCCTGGAGGTCTTCGCGGTCAGCAGCTACGTGAAGCTCTGCGCGGTCGAGGACCAGCCGCTCGAGGAGCACCTCGAACTCGCCGCGGATCTCGGCGCCCTCGGCGTCCGTGTGTTCCCCGGCGACGATCCCGGTGAGGGTACGCCGGACGGCCCGAGCGCCGGTGAGATCCGCGCGCTCGACCGCCTGACGACCGCACCGAAGGACGTCCCGATCCTGCTGGAGACGCACGACTCGCACTCGACCGCCCGGCAGGTCGCCGCGCTCTGTGCGCTGCTCGACACCGACGTCCCCGGCCACAACGTGAAGGCACTCTGGGACACGTCGCACACCTGGTCGCACGGCGAGACCCTGGCCGAGTCGTTCGCCCTGTTGCGCCCGTGGCTCGAGCTCGTCCAGTTCAAGCAGGCCGACTCGCAGCAGGACTACCGCCCGGTCGCGATCGACGCCGGCGACTTCCCGATCCAGGAGCTGCTCACGGTGCTCGACGGCACCGACTACCCGCTCTCACTCGAGTGGGAGCTCAAGTGGCACCCGCAGCTCCCGTCGCTGGCGGAAACGCTGCCTGCCGTTCACACCTGGCTGGGGGCCGGCGAGGTCAAGTAGCGGGCCAGTGTCGGCCCGAGCCAGGCGACCACCTCGTCGTCGGGCATCGTCGCGATCGGCGGGAAGCCGAGGATGTACCGGCAGAGCGCGAAGCCGAGCACCTGACTCGCGACCAGACCGGCCCGTACGTCGGGTTGGTCGACTGCCTGCACCCGTAGCGTGGGCGCGAGTTGCGCCGCGAAGATTCCGCGCATGCGTTCGACCGCGACCTCGTTGGTGACCGCGGTCCGCAGCAACACCCGCAGCGAGTCGTCCACCTCCCAGCGCTCCAGGAAGTGCCGCGCGAGCACCTCCCCCAGCGATTCCAGCGGTACGTCGCCGAAGTCCGGTAACCGGATATCGAACTCGGCTGCCGCCGCGAACAGCTTCTCCTTGCTGCCGTAGTACCGCATCACCATCGCCGGGTCGATCGCCGCGTCCGCCGCGATCGCCCGGATCGTCGCCCGCTCGTACCCGTCCGCGCCGAACCGCTCGCGAGCCGCCGCGAGGATCGCCGCCCTGGTCCGATCGGACTTCTTCTCCGCCATACCCGCAGCATATGCCAACACCTGTTGACTTTTCCCATCCCGACCCCTAACTTAAAAGTCAACACATGTTGACAAAGGAGCGACGATGATTCCCCAGCAGGCAGATATCGTGGTGGTGGGTGCGGGTCCGGTCGGGCTTGCGGTGGCGGTCGGGCTTCGGCTGCACGGACATGACGTAGTGGTCATCGACCAGCTGGCCGCGGGGGCGAACACCTCACGGGCGTGCGTCATCCACCCGCGGACGCTGGAGGTGCTGGAGCAGCTCGGCGTCACCAAGCGGCTCGTCGACCTCGGCCTGGAGCTCGAGGACTTCGCGATCCGCGCCGACGACCGCAAGCTGATCCCGGTCGGCTTCGCGGACCTGCCGACCGACTACCCGTTCGTGACGATGATCCCCCAGCCGGTCACCGAGCAGGTGCTGCTCGAACGCCTCGAGGAGCTCGGCGGTTCAGTACTCCGTCCGTACGCCGCAACCGGCCTGACCCAGACCGCCGACGGCGCCGAGGTCACGCTCGACAGCGGCGACGTGATCAAGGCGCGGTACGTGGTGGCAGCCGACGGCATGAACAGCACGATCCGCGAACTCGCCGGCCTGAAGATGCCCGGCAACACCCTGCAGATCTCCTGCAGCCTGGTCGACGTCCGCGTCGACGGCGGCCTGCCGGTCGACGAGGTCGCGCTGTACTTCGCCTCCGCCGGACTGCTCGTGGTGGTGCCACTGCCGGACGGAAGCTTCCGCCTGGTCGCGGAGATGCACGACGCACCGGAGCACCCCGACCTCGCCTACGCGCAGCGGTTGCTGGCTGACCGTGGTCCGCGCAAGGCGCACCCGAAGGTGACCGAGGTGGTCTGGGGTTCGCGGTTCCGGATCCACGAGCGGGTCGCCGACGCGTACCGCGCGGGCCGCGTCCTGCTGGCCGGCGACGCCGCCCACACGCACAGCCCGGCCGGCGGCCAGGGCATGAACCTCGGCCTACGCGACGCCGTCACTCTGGCGGACGCGCTGTCCACCGCGCTCGCAGGAGACGAGTCGAGCCTCGACGCATACGCCACGAACAGCCGCGCAGAGGCGGTCCGCGTGATCGGCTTGGCACACCGCCTGACCCGCCTCGCCAACGTCCCGCGCCCGATCCGCCCACTACGCAACGCCGTACTCACCCTCGTAGGCAGAGTAAGCAAGACCCAAAACGGCCTAGCGAAACAACTCGCCGGCTTCCCGGAGCGCTAACCGCCGGTCGACTCGCGGATTTCCAAGGTGTGCGGGACGGTGAGGTCGCGGTGGGTGGATCCGCCGTTGCCGGCGATTCGATCGAGGAGGAGGGCGACGGCGTTGTCGGCCAGCCACTCCTTGTCCGGTGAGATCGTGGTCAGGGACGGCGAGTGGTACCGGCCGTCCTCGATGTCGTCGAAGCCCACCACAGCAACGTCCTCCGGCACGCGCAGGCCTGCGTCGGCCAGCGTCCGTAGCGCGCCCAGGGCGAGCAGGTCGTTGAAGCAGAACACCGCGTCCGGCGGCTCCGGCAGTGCCAGCAGTTCCCGCATCGACGCGGCCCCGTCGAGCCGGTGGTACCCGGTCGCGGCGAGCTCGAGCGCAGGGTCGTGCGGCATCCCGGCCCCCTTGAGCGCCTTCCGGTACCCCTTCCGCCGGACCGCGCCGGTACTCGTCCCGCCGACGCCGATCGCCGCGATCCGGTGTCGGCCCAGTGAGATCAGATGCGTGGTGGCGTCGTACGACGCCTGCACCGAGTCGACCGCGACGCGGTCGAACTGGCCGCCGGCCGGTCGTTCGCCGAGCAGGACCAACGGCTTCCCGGTGTCGGCTGAGGTGAGCTTGGCCGGCGCGGTGGCGAGCGGGGAGAAGATGATGCCGTCGATCAACTGTCCGCGCATGCCGTCCAGGACGAACCGCTCGGCGGCGGACTCGCCTTCGGTCTGGTCGATCAGCACGGTGATCCCGCGACGCTTCGCGGCCCGGCTGATCTCGGCTCCGAGCTCGGCGAAGTACGGCGAACCCATCTCCGGGATGGCGAGTGCGATGAAGTCCGAGCGGCCCTTGCGCAGCGAGCGGGCGCTGACGTTCGGCTTGTAGTCCAGCGCGGCGATCGCGGCCTCGACCTTGGCCCGGGTGCGCGCGGTGATGTGCGGGTAGTCGTTGATCACGTTCGAGACGGTCTTCACCGACACACCGGCCCGCGCGGCCACGTCGCTCAGCCTGGTCGCCATCGGAGAACCTCCTGTCGCCGTCCCGTCGCCCGAGTGTGCCATTGCTCAGCCCTTTACACCGATTGTCAATCGTTGTAGACATCCACGTTAAACGTTGTAAACAGTTCGAGGGAGGTCGAGGTGGCGCGTCTCGTCGTGGATCCGGCGTTCGTGGTCGGTGCGGTGGATCGCCGGCTCTTCGGCTCGTTCGTCGAGCACATGGGGCGCTGCGTCTACACCGGGATCTACGAGCCTGGGCATCCCACCGCCGACGCGGACGGGTTCCGGGAGGACGTGCTCGCGCTGGTCCGCGAGCTCGGCGTGACCGCGATCCGCTACCCGGGCGGGAACTTCGTCTCGAACTACGACTGGGAGGACGGCGTCGGGCCGAAGGACAAGCGGCCGCGGCGGCTCGACCTGGCCTGGCGGGCGATCGAGCCGAACCAGTTCGGCACCGACGAGTTCGTCGCCTGGTCGCGCAAGGCCGACGTACAGCCCATCTGGGCGGTCAATCTCGGCACCCGTGGGATCCGTGAGGCCGTCGATCTGCTGGAGTACTGCAACCTGCCGGCCGGCACCGCGCTGGGCGATCGCCGCATCGCGAACGGCAGCCCGGAGCCGCACGACATCCGGATCTGGTGCCTGGGCAACGAAATGGACGGCCCTTGGCAGATCGGCCACAAGACCGCAGAGGAGTACGCGCGGCTCGCGGAGGAGACCGCGAACGCGATGCGCCGCGTCGATCCCGGCCTCGAGCTGGTCGCCTGTGGATCGAGCAACGCCGGTATGCCGACGTTCGGCGACTGGGAACGCATCGTCCTGGAGCGCACCTACGACCTGGTCGACCACATCAGCCTGCACGCGTACTACGAGCCGCGCGACGGCGACCAGGCGAGTTTCCTGGCGGCCGCCGAGGAGATGGACCGGATGATCACCGCGGTGATCGCGACCGCCGACCACGTGAAGGCGCTCAGGCGCAGCGACAAGGAGCTGACGCTGTCCTTCGACGAGTGGAACGTCTGGTACCAGCAGCACTTCCCCGGCGAGCTCGGCCTGCCGATCCGCGAGGTCGGTCCGCTCATCGAGGACACCTACACGGTCGACGACGCGGTGGTCGTCGGCAGCCTGCTGATCACGCTGCTCCGGCACGCCGACCGGGTGAAGATCGCTTGCCTCGCGCAACTGGTGAACGTGATCGGCCCGATCCGCACCGAGCCCGGTGGGCGCGCGTGGCGGCAGACGATCTTCTACCCGTTCGCCCTGACCGCGCAGTACGCCGGTCCGACCGTACTGCGGACCGCGATCACCGGCGGCCCCGAGCTCGACACCACCGCCTTCGGCCGGATCCCGGCCCTCTGGAGCACAGCGACGTACGACGAGAGCACCGGGGAGACCGCGATCTTCGTGGTGAACCGGAGCGAGACCGACAAGATCGACCTGGAAATCCCGGTGACCGGGCGCGTCGTCCGGCACCTGGCTATCTATGACGAGGACCGCTCCGCCGTGAACACGGCGGACGATCCGGACCGGGTGCAGCCCCGGACCGTCGACGCCACCGAGGTCGTCGACGGTGTCTGCCGTGCCACGCTGCCGCCCGCATCGTGGCACCTGATCCAGCTAAGAGGTCACGCGGATGGGTGACGCCTGCTGCGCGCCGTCCCGCGGGCACTGGGCGGCGTTGTCGTCGGTCGCCGGGACTCCGTCCCGTCTCCCTCCTCCGCCTTGCCCAGCACTCCGCGGGACGACGCTCGCGACGGCGCCACCCATCCGCGTGACCTCTAGCAGTTGATTCGAGAGGGGACCCGCCCGTGCCTTCGAAACGACTCCTTGCCGCAGTCCTGACTGTGGCGGCCGTCGCAGCCGGCACCTCCGCTGCGACGGCCGCACCAGTGGTGACCACGACCAACGCCATCAGCTCCAGCTTCGCCGACACCTTCGCCGACCCGTCGATCATCCAGGGCCGCGACGGCTACTGGTACGCGTACGCCACCTCCGATCCACTGGTGGCGAACGGGCCCTTCGGCCTGATGCACATGGCCCGGACCAAGGACTTCAGCTCCTGGGAGTACCTCGGCACGGTCTTCAACGACCAGACGAAGCCGGCCTGGGCCGCACCCGGGTCGTTCTTCTGGGCGCCGGACATCCGGTACTTCGACGGTCACTACGTCATGTACTTCACCGTCACCGACACCGCGGCCAACCCCGGTGGCGATCCCGCGATCGGTGTGGCCACCGCCCCGACCCCAGCGGGCCCGTGGACCGCCACCGGCGGCCCGGTCGTCACTCCGAAACCGGACGGCAACGGCGGGTTCTACGGCACCATCGACCCCGCCATGCTCACCGCCGCGGACGGCAAGCGCTACCTGTACTACGGCGGTTTCTACGGTGGCATCTCCGTCACCGAACTGAGCGCCGACGGCATGCACGCGGTCGGTGAACCGACGCAGGTCACCATCGGCGACCGCTACGAGGGCTCGTACGTCGTCTACCGCGACGGCTGGTACTACTTCATGGGCTCGTCGATGAACTGCTGTGCCGGCCCGACCACCGGGTACTCCGTGTTCGCCGGCCGCTCTCGCTCTCCACGCGGTCCGTTCGTCGACGCCGACGGCGCCGCGCTCACCGACTCCCGCGTCGGTGGTACGACGGTCATCACGCAGAACGGCAACAAGTGGATCGGCCCCGGCCACCACGCGTTCATCACCGACGCGGCCGGTCAGGACCACATCGTCTACCACGCGATCGATCGCGGCACTCCGTGGCTGACGAACCCGTTCGGGATCAACCGGCGGCCGATGCTGATCGACAAGATCGACTGGATCAACGGCTGGCCCCGCACGCGCGCCGGCCTCGGCCCCTCCGAGGGCCCGGTCCCGGCACCGACCACCGGATCGTCGCTGGGCATCGACTCCACCGACCCGGCTTCAGGCATCCAAGGCGCCACCAAACAACCAGGCGACTCACTTGGCGGACCGACCGCCACCATCAAGCGCGCAGCTCAAACCCGGGCCACGGCACCGGCCGGCTCGCTCCGAGTAGAGGCGGATGTCCGACTGGGCAGCTCCTTCACCACGGTCCTGGGCAACCAGGTCGTGGCGACTGTCGCGAACAACCGCGTGACGCTGACGGTCGGCCGCCGTACGACGTCGGCGAAGCTGCCGCCCGACTTCGACCGCACCCAGTGGAACAAGCTGTCCGTGCAGGTCTCCGGATCAACCGTGACAGCACGACTGAACGACGCCGGCCTCGGAGATGTCTACGCGGAGGCACGGCTGGAGGTGCCCGGGCTGAAGCTGAAGGCGGCGCCGGTGCGGTGGCTCGGGTCGGCGGAGGTGGACAACCTGACGATCCGTCCGGTGGCGAAGCCGGTGACGAAGTTGGCCGACGTACCGCGGACTGGTGACCTGTTGTCCGGCGACGACTTCAACGGCCCGCTCGGTGCGGACTGGTCGTGGGTCCGTCAGGACGACAAGGCGACCGTTGCCGACGGCAAGTTGTCGTGGCCATTGGAGAACGCCGACATGACCGGCTCGTCGAACAACGCCGGGTTGCTGTTCCTCACCACACCGGCCGGCAACAGCTGGATCGCCGAGACCAAACTGCACCTCGACACCGGCCAGGACGACGTCCGCAACTACCAGCAGGCCGGCATGATCGCGTACCTGAACGACAGCGACTTCGCCCGGCTCGGCAGCGTCGCGATCTGGAAGACCCGCCAGACGGAGTACGGGCGGGAACTCGTGGCCCGTCCGTCGGACGGCGCGACGTCGTACGGCGCGGCCGCGATCGGGCGCTCGGCGCCGACGTTGTGGATGCGGCTCGCGTACCACCAGAACGCCGCCGGTGAACACGTCTACCGCGCTGCCACGTCGGTGGACGGGAAGAACTGGACCTGGGGCGCGTCCTGGGTGCTGCCGGAAGCGGCTCGCATCGGTCTCTATGCACACGGTGAGTTCACGGGCGCGAACCCGCCGCCGGTCGCGACTTTCGACTACCTGAAGTTCTACGAAAGTGAGTAGATGAAGGTTTACGACGGCAGCTTCGCCGATCCGCAGATCATTGCGGTCGGCAACGACTACTACGCCTTCGCGACCAACGGTCCGCTGGGCAACGTGCAGACGCTGACCTCCCGCGACCTGGTGTCGTGGGAGGCGGTGGGTGACGCGCTGCCGTCGTTGCCGGACTGGACGTCCCCGGGGCGGGTGTGGGCGCCGGAGGTCGCGGTCCACGCGCCCGACCGGTACGTCATGTACTACACCTCACGGGCGGCGGATCGGCAGGCCGTCGGCGTCGCGGTGGCGTCCACCCCCACAGGTCCATATGTCGACAAATCGATGAAGCCGCTGATCAGCCAGGTCGACGAGGGCGGCTCGATCGACGCGTCGCCGTTCCAGGACTCGACCGGCCGGCGCTGGCTGTACTGGAAGAACGACGGCAACGCGATCGGCGTCGACACCTGGATCTACGTGTCCGAGCTGTCCGCGGACGGTCTCACCCTGACCGGTCCGGTGCATCGGCTGATCAAGCAGGACCTGCCGTGGGAGGGCGATCTGGTCGAGGCGCCGTACATGGTCGAGCGGAACGGGAAGTTCCATCTGTTCTACTCCGGCAACGCGTTCGACAAGGCGACGTACGCCGTCGGCCATGCACTGTGCGAGTCGCCGATCGGTCCGTGTGTGAAGACCGGCGACCCCATCCTGAAGTCGAGCCCAGATGCTGCCGGGCCGGGACACAACATGGTGCTCGGCGACTGGTTCGTCTACCACGCCTGGGACCCCGCGCAGGTCGGCACCGACCCGAAGGGCCGCACCATGTGGCTCTCGCACCTGACCTGGGACGGCGACACCCCGATCGTCCAACCACACCTGGCACACAACCCATAACTATCTCGCTCCGTCCCGCATCAAGGTCTATGGAAGAACTAGATCTGGGAGGGACCGTGAAGCGACGCAAAGCTGTCTTCAGTCTGGCCGGGGTGGTGGGGTTGACCGCCGCGAGCTTCGTGCCGTCCGCGCACGCCACGGAAACCGCGGCCGGTGCCGCGACCGAGGCCTGCTCGACGATCGCGGGGTCGGTCACCCCTGCCGGCGCGCAGACCGCCGTCACTGTCACGGCTGGCATGCCGCCGACGATCACCACACCGGCTCCCCTCGGCCCGTCGGTCTTCCCGGCAGGCCAGGTCCGCCTGAGCTCCACGTTCGAAGGCGAGGCCAACCCCGCCGGCACCACCCGCTCCGGCTACGCGGTGGTCGGTGACGCGCTGTACAGCCGGTCCTACAACTTCAATGCGGGGATCGACGAGACCAGCCGGATCGGCGGCGGCTGGTCGAACTTCACGGCGTTCGAGGTTTCGCACTTCGAGCAAGGTAAGACCTGGCACTGGATGGCGTACGCGCTGCGGAACGACGGGACGCTGTTCCGCTGGACCGTCGGCGGAGGCTGGCGCAGTGCCGGGTCGGCGCCCGGCTTCGCGGCGGTCAAGTCGATGGCTCTGATCAGCAAGACCCCGACGTACGACACGTTCCTCGCGAACACGCGCGGCGGTGCGCTCTACACCATCCGCATCCCGATCACCTCGCCGATGAAGCCGATCGTCACGCCGGTCAGGACCAAGACCTGGCAGGGCTTCGAGACGATGATCGCGAGCAAGTGCGGCAACTACGGCACGCTGCTGCTCGGCATCGACAAGGACACCGGGTCCGGCTACGTGTACGCCGTCGGTCACACCAACGGCATGTCGACGGTGATCAACAGCTTCGGCAAGGTCAACGGAACGTTCCCGGATCCGGTCTACTACCGCTGGGGCGTCGTCTGGTACCTCGACCCCCTCAACGGAGACTGATGTGAAGCGGATTCTCGCTGCCGTGGTGACGCTGATCGCCGCGGCAGTCACGGCGCCTACTGCCCAGGCCGCGACGGCCCAGTCATGTTCGCTCGCGCCGGGCTCCGTGCTCGCGAGCGGTGCGCACAACAACGGTGGGATCACGGTCGGCTGGCCACCGCAGAACGTCGGGCAGCCCGGCCCGATCTTCGGCGTCTTCGAGCCAGGACAGGTCCGGCTCAGTACGTCGTTCACGAGCGATGCGTACAGCTGGGGCGCGACCAACCACGGCTGGGTGGTGGAAGGCGACACGCTGTACTACCGCGAGTACACCATCGACCTGATGAACGAGATCATGCCGGACGGGCCGGCCGAGCTGCAGCCGGTGGGCGGCGGTTGGTCGAACTACGCGGCGGTCGAGGTCTCCGAGTTCAGCAACCGGACGACGGCGTACGGGCTGCGCGCTGACGGCACGCTGTTCCGATGGAGCGCCGACCGCTGGCTGTTCAAGAAGACCGGCTCCGCGCCCGGGTTCTCCGCCGTGAAGTCGATGGCGTTGATCAGCAAGACGGCGACGTACGACACCTTCCTGGCGAACACCCGGGGCGGTGCGCTCTACACGATCCGGATCCCGACCACGTCGCCGATGAAGCCGATCGTCAAGCCGGTGCGGACGCGGACCTGGCAGGGCTTCGAGAAGCTGGTCGCGAGCAAGTGCGGCAACTACGGGACGCTCCTGGTCGGCATCGACAAGGACACCCGGACCGCGCACTCGTATGCCGTTGGGCGTGCCAACGGTACGGCGACCGTGATCAACCACCTGAGCGTCTCCGGGCCGAGCTTCAAGGATCCGGTCTACTTCCGCTGGGGCGGTACGCCCGCGATCGACCCCCTCAACGGCGACTGAGGATCTCGGTCAGGATCGTCAGGGCGCGGTGCAGATCGGACGTCGACGGAGTCGCGTAGCCGATCACGAGCCCTGGCGGTCCCGGCACCGTACGGCGGTACTCGGACAGCGGCGCGACCACGACGCCGGCCTCACGGGCCGCGGCCGCGATCCGCTGGTCGTCGGCGTCATCGGGAAGCAGCAGCGTGATGTGCAGTCCCGCGTCCTGGCCGACGACCTGACCGTATGGCGACAGCACCGCGCACGTGTGCGTACGACGGTCCGCGTACAGCCGGCGCCCGCGGCGAACAGCCTGGTCCAGGTACCCGTCGCGGAGCATGGCGAGCATCGCGGCCTGCATCGGCCAGCCGGGCCAGTCGCCGGAGTCGGCCCGGAACGTGGCGAGCCGATCCACCATCGCCTCGGACGCGACCAGCCAGCCGAGACGGAGCGCAGGGCTCAACGTCTTCGACAACGTCCCGAGATGGACGACCAGCTCCAGGTCCAGCTGGGCGAGCGCGGGCAGCGGCGCGACGTCGTACCGGAACTCGCTGTCGTAGTCGTCCTCGATCAGCAGGCTCCCGGTGCGACGTGCCCAGCGGACCAGTTCGTTGCGCCGGGCAACGGGCAGCCGGCCGCCGAGCGGGTACTGGTGCGACGGCGTCACGTAGACGGCGGCAGCGTCGGTCAGCGCGCCGACCTGCAGACCGTCCTCGTCGACCGGGACGTCGACGATCTCGAGCCGGTGGTCGCGGGCGGCGACGACCGCGTTCAGGTACCCGGGGTCCTCGATCGCGATCCGGTCGCCGGGTTGCCGCGTGACCGTGAGCAGCAGCCGCAGCCCGTGGACGGTGCCGTTGGTGACGAGTACGTTCTCCGGGCCGCAGGCGATGCCGCGGACCCGGGCGACGTGGTCCGCGAGGGCAGCGCGCAGCGCGGGAAGGCCGGCCGCGTCGTCGTACCCGCCCGGAGGTGACTGGGTGGACACCTCACGCCACGCTCGCCGCCAGCCCGGATCAGGCGTCGGGGCGATGTACGGGATGCCCGGGCGCAGCGTCAGGAGTTTCGCGTCGGCATCGGGCAGGTGCTGCGTGCGTCGTCGTACGGCGGGTTGCAGCGGGACGACGTCCGTGACGAAGGTCCCGGCGCCGGTCCGCCCCTCGATCCAGCCCTCGGCGTGCAGTTGGTCGTACCCCGCCTGCGTCACAGACCGCGAGACCCCGAGCTCCCGCGCGAGGTCGCGCGTGGACGGCAGCCGATGACCGGCCTGGAGCCGCCCGTCCAGCACCGCCGCCCGGAACTGTTCCGCGAGCTGCAGGTGCAACGGCAGTCCGGCGGCCCGGTCGATCGTCAGCGGCAGCGAAGTCTGCACGACATTAGGATCGCAGTATGACGATGACCGCGGAGGACGTGTCCCGGTTCGAGGGGTCCAGAGGTCGGCTCGAGGCCATCGCGTACCGTCTGCTCGGCTCGGCGAGCGAGGCCGAGGACGCCGTACAGGAGACGTTCCTGCGCTGGCAGGCCACGGACATCGCCCGGATCGAGATCCCCGAGGCGTGGCTGACGAAGGTTCTCACCAACCTCTGCCTCAACCAGCTCTCCTCCGCACGCGCGCGGCGGGAGACGTACGTCGGCCAGTGGCTGCCCGAGCCGCTGCTCGACGGCGACCCCATGCTCGGCCCGGCGGACACCGTCGAACAGCGTGAGTCGGTGTCGTACGCCGTACTCACGCTGATGGAACGGCTGTCGCCGAACGAGCGAGCGGTCTACGTAATGCGGGAGGCGTTCGACTACGCGCACCGGGAGATCGCCGAGATCCTCGAGATCAGCGAGTCCTCCAGCCAGCAGATCTTCCGCCGGGCCAAGCAGCACCTCGCGGACGGACGGGCGCGCACCGAGGTCGACGAGGCCGTGGCGCGGCGGATCGTGGACGAGTTCCTCGCCGCCGCGACCAGCGGCCAGACCGACTCGATCGTGCGGCTGCTCACCGCCGACGCCGTCTCGATCGGCGACGGCGGCGGCAAGGTCGCGGCCCGGACCACCGCGGTCGAAGGCGCGCTCGCGGTCGCCCGCTTCCTGCGCGGCATGTTCAAACCGACCGAGGCGAAGCGCCTGTACATCGGCGGTCAGGCGGAGGTCTACGCCTGGCCGGCCAACAGCGAACCCGCGCTCGTGGTGGTCGTGAACGGCGAGGTCATCGGTGTCATCTGCCCCGAGGTCAGCGCCGACGGTGTGACCGCCGTACGCACCCAGGCGAACCCGGACAAGCTGGCGCGCGCGACCGAACTGTTCGCCGCTTCCGATCACGGGGAACCACTCACGACGATCCTGTGACCTGCTTCACATCGCCTACCTGTCATGAAACGGCGGCCTGCCCGGTTCAAGGGGGACACCGCATCAGACAGGAGTACGAATATGAAGCACCGCATCGTAGTTCTCGGCGCCGGGTACTCCGGAGCCGTCGCCGCCGGCCGTGTCGCCGCCCGGCTGTACCGCGACGAGGTCAGCGTCACGCTCGTGAACGGCGAAGCCGACTTCGTGGAGCGGGTCCGGATGCACGAGGTGGCCACCGGCCGGGACCTCAAGCTGCGCCCGTTCGAGGAGATGTACGCCGGGACCGGCGTCGAACTGAAGCTCGCGAAGGTCACCGGGGTGGACGTCGACCGCAAGACGGTCACGCTGGACTCGGAGGAGTTGGAGTACGACACCCTCGTGTACGCACTCGGCAGCCGGTGGAACCCGCAGGGCGTTCCGGGTGTCGCGGAGCACGCCTACGAGATCGCAAGTCGGCCCGGTGCCCTCCGGCTGCGTGAGCGGCTGACGTCACTGGCCGCCGGACAGACCGTGACCGTGGTCGGTGGCGGCCTGACGGGTGTGGAGTTCGTGACCGAGCTCGCCGAGTCGCGGCCGGATCTCGACGTCGCGCTCGTCGTCCGCGGCGAGCTGGGCGACTGGCTGTCGCCCAAGGGACGCGGGCACCTCCGGAAGGTCGCCGACCGGCTCGGCATCACCGTGCACGAGCACGCCGCAGTGACGAGCGTCGACACGGATCAGCTGACGACGGCAGACAGCGGCGCGATCCCGGCCGCGGTCACGGTGTGGACGGCCGGGTTCGCCGTACACCCGATCGTCGAGTCGACCTCGCTGGAGGTCAGCGACACCGGGCGGATCGTGGTCGACGAGACCATGCGGTCCGTCTCGCACCCGGACGTGTACGCCGTCGGCGACGCGGCGTACGCGATGGGCTCGAAGAACAAGCCGCTGCGGATGTCCTGCGCCTCGGGTCAGCCCATGGCATGGCAGGCGGCCGACTCCATCGCCGCCCGGTTGACCGGTGGCAAGCTCCCGCACGCGCCGCTGTTCTACTTCAACCAGTGCATCTCGCTGGGGCGCAAGGACGGACTGGTCCAGTACGTCACCACCGACGACCGCGCCGTCAACGCGACTCTGCGGGGACGCGTGGCCGCCGTCTACAAGGAGCTGATCTGCAAGGGCGCCGCCTGGGGCACGGAGAACCCGACGATGGGCCTGCCCACCCGGCGCCGTCACGTGATCAACCAGCCCGTCCCGCTGAACGAATGGACTAGCTGATTCGACCCGGAATGGCCCGTGCCACCAGGCCACTCGCAGGTGAACCTAGTTACATGACCACTACGCCGTTGCAGCCGACCGCCCGGACCTCGTTGCGTCGCTCGAAGGAACGTGCCGCCACCGAGCGGCAGGCGCTGTACGACGTACTGCTCGACGGCATGTTCTGCCACCTCGGCGTAGTTCTCGAAGGCGCTCCGCTCGTACTGCCGACGGCGTACGGCGTGGACCTGGACCGCGGACCGGACGGGGAGCTGTACCTGCACGGCTCGGTCGCGGCCCGCAGCGTGGTCGCGGCCCCGGAGCAGACCGTGTGCGTGACCGTCACGCACACCGACGGCTTGGTGCTGGCCCGGTCCGCGTTCCACCACTCGGTGAACTACCGGTCCGCGGTCATCTTCGGCGTACCGCGGCTGGTCACCGATCCGGACGAGAAGCAGCACGCCCTCAACCGGATCGTCGACCACCTCGTCCCCGGCCGGTCGGCCGCCGTCCGGGGACCGAACCGCAAGGAGCTGGCGAAGACCTCGGTGCTCGCGCTCTCCCTCACCGAGGCCTCGGTGAAGACCCGCTCCGGACCCGCCAACGACGACGAGGAGGACCTCGACCTGCCCTACTGGACAGGCGTGATCCCCCTCCAAGTCGTCGCCGGCGAACCGGAGAACAACCCCGACTGCGACCTGATGGTCCCCGCCCACATCCGCAGCCGCGCGAACGTCCTGGGCGCACCGTCCTTCTAGGCGACGGTCCCCTTGTTGTAGCTGGACTGGGCCCAGAAGTACCCGACCACCGCGATCGCCACGCACCAGGCGGCGGCGAGCCAGCCGCTGCTGGCGTCGATCGGCGTACCCAGCAGCAGGTGCCGCAGGCTGTCGATGATCGGGGTGAACGGCTGGTACTCGGCGAACCACCGGATGCCGCTCGGCATCGCCTCCAGCGGGATGAACGTGTTGCTCAGGAACGGCAGCAGCAAGCTGATCGGCAGTACGACGTTGCTCGCACCTTCTGGCGTCTTGCTGGTCAGCCCGAGCGCGATCGCGAACCAGGTCAGGCCGATGGTCAACCCGATCAGCAGCACGGCCGCCAGCAGCCAGTCCCCGATCGACGCGTTCGGGCGGAACCCGATCAGAACCGCGAAGCCGACCACCAGGGCCAGGCTGACGATCGTCACGAGCACGTTGCCCAGCACGTGTCCGGTCAACACGGCCGGCCGGAAGATCGCCATCGTCCGGAACCTGGCCACGATGCCCTCGGACATGTCCATGCAGACGGCGACCGCGGGCGACATCGTCCCGGACGCGATCGACATCAGCAGGATGCCTGGGGTCAGGAAGTCGATGTAGTCGACCCCTCCTGCGCCGCCGAGCCCAGCCGAGAAGGTGTCGCCGAAGATCAGGCCGAACAGCAGGATCATGATCACCGGCATCCCGAGGGCGCCGAGCGACAGGCCGGGGTACCGCTGGGCGTGCCGCAGGTTGCGGCGCAGCATGGTGCCGATGTCGGCCATCGGCCGGATCCGGACGGTTGCGGTAGCGCTCATCGTGCGGTCACCTCTTCGGACTTGGGCTGACCGGTGACGGCGAAGAACACGTCGTCCAGGTCGGGGGTGTGGACAGTCAGTTCGTCGACCTCGAGCGAGGCGTCGTCGATCCGGGCCAGCAGGTCGCGCAGCGCGTGCACGCTGCCGTCGTTCGGTACCTGCAGAACCAGTGCTTCGGGATTCGGTACGGCGGTCGGCAGCACCTGACCGGCGAGCGTGAACTCCTCCGGTGAGGTGAACCGCAGCCGGATGTGTCCGCCCGGTGCGAGTCGTTTGAGTTCTTCCGCCGTACCTTGGGCGACCAGTCGCCCGTGGTCGAGGACTGCGATCCGGTCGGCGAGCTGATCGGCTTCTTCCAGGTACTGCGTGGTGAGCAGGACCGTGACGCCGCCGGCGACGAGTTCGCGGATCAAGGTCCACATGCGATGCCGGCTGCGCGGGTCGAGACCGGTGGTCGGCTCGTCCAGGAAGATGATCTGCGGGCTCCCGACCAGCGTCATCGCCAGATCGAGCCGGCGCTTCATACCGCCGGAGTACGTCGACGCGAGCTTCTTGCCGGCCTCCGCCAGGTCGAACTGCTCGAGCAGCTCGTCGGCCCGGCGGCGGGCCTCCTGCTTGCCGAGGTGGTGCAGATCGGCCATCAGGATCAGGTTCTCGCGGCCGGTCATCAGGCCGTCGACCGCGGAGAACTGGCCGGTGACGCCGATCGCGGCACGGACCGCTTCGGGCGACTGGTGCAGGTCGTGGCCGGCCACCCGGATCTCGCCGGCGTCGGCGGCGACCAGGGTGGACAGGATCTGCACCGCGGTGGTCTTGCCGGCGCCGTTCGGGCCGAGCAGGGAAAAGATGGTGCCTTCGGCAACGTTCAGGTCGATGCCGTCGAGCACGAGTTTCTCGCCGTAGGACTTGCGTAGTCCGCGGACGTCGATCGCTGCTGACATGAGGGATCCTTGGGTGATTTCGGGCAGGGTGAACCTGACCCGGGTGGTTGACGGGTCTGCGGGAGGAGGATTCGGGCGTGCCTCACCAGCCGAACGGCCTGGCGGCGTTCGGTGGTGGGTGAGGTTCAGTTAGATGTCGAGATCCTCGACCGCCGGCTGATCGGCGGCCTCCTCGACGAGTTGGTAGAGGTCCTCGGGGATCAGTTCGCGGAGCTCGTCGACCGTGTCCACGACGTGCAGGGTGGCCTCGCCCTGCGCCATGCTCCAGGACTGGTCGGAGCTCCAGTTGCCGACCCAGGAACGCCACCCGGTGAGGAAGCGCTCGTCGTCGGCGTTCTGCTTGAACTGGCTGCGGCGGTCCGCGTGCAGGACGAACTTGCCGGTCCGGCTGCGGTAGACCTTGAAGGCCTCGTACCCGGTACTGCTCGACCGGCCGCCTTCGGCGAGCAGTACGCCGGAGAACCGTTGCTTGCGGCCGGTGCCCCGGCCCACCCGCACGGTGATCTCCTCGTACCCCTCGAACCGGCCCTCTTCCATCTCGACGTACTTGCGCAGTGCGATCGAGATCGCCGAGGACAGGTTCCCGGCCAGTTCCTGGGCCCGCTTGTACAGCGCCAGGTCGTCGTCGGACACATAGATCGTCTTGTTCGGCATCGCTTGTCTCCTCCTACGTAGAACTATACGCACACGGGTGCGCACATGTCTACGTATATCCCTACGTAGAAGGAGACGGCCGCGACGGGATCCGTCGCGGCCGCCTCTGAGTGGCTGTCTACTTGGGTGAGTACAGCCAGGGGTGCTCGAGGTCGTAGAACGTCGGCGGGCCGGAGGCGAGGCTGTTCATCTCGTCCATCTCCGCCTTCAGTTCCGGTGGCACCTCTTTCCGTTCGCCTTCGCGGGCCTCGGCCTCGGTGGTGAAGTACATCGCCATCGTGTAGTCGCCGCTGCCGTACATGGCGACCTCACTGCCGAGCATGTCGGGCCGGAACGCGGCCCATTCGTCGCGGTGCTGACCCATCAGCTCCCGTGCGCGCTCCGGGTTGCTGCCGGCGCCCTGCATCACCTGGACGAATCCGGCAGCGTCCGGGTCGCCCTGCGTGTCGAGGACCACGTCCTCCGTGTCGTGGAAGGTGGCTCCGTCGCTGAGCAGCGACGAGAACTCGTGCCACCACTTGTCCTGCGCCGGGCTGTCGCTGTTCCGCCGTGCGGCGTCGGCGGAGTCGAAACGAGCCAGCGCGATGAACTTGCCGTCCGAAGTGACACCGGCGGTGGTCCCCAGCCAGCCGGACGCCTCGGGCGCCAGTTCTTCCATCCACCGATCCATCGCCGTGTGGGCCTGCTCGGCATCGGTGACCTGCCCCTGAATGACCTGAACGAACATCTGAGAACCCTCCCTGTCTCGCGAATCGTTCACTGGCGATTTCGACGTTACGCCCGGCTGTTCCCGGCGTCGACGGCGTCAGTCGTGACGGTTCGCTGACGGCTGGTAGCGCGTGCCCGGGCGAGCATCAGCAGACTCGCGAGCACGCCGGTGGCGCCGAGGGTGGTCAGACGTACGTCGGCGTTCCACAGGCCGAAGACGAGCCAGCAGGACAGCTCGCCGAGGACCAGCGCCCAGGTGGCCGAAGAGATCCCCGACGGGCGCGCGGTTCGGTACGCCGTCCACAGCGAAGGCGTCACCTGGACAATCGAGGCGGCGGCGAGCAGGGTGCCCAATCCGATGCGGCCGCCGACGATCGCGCCGGCCGCGAGCAGTCCGGCCCAGCCTGCGATCCAGCCGACGGCGCGTGCGTTCAGCGCTCCACGGCGTACCAGCATCACCGAGAGGGTGCCGGCGAGCGTTGCCGCGGCGGTGGAGGGCAGGCTCGCGGTCCAGTAGCCCGATGCCATGAAGTAGCCGAACCACGCCGCGTTGTTGATGCTCGTCAGCGTCGCCCAGGACCAGGAGACACCGGCCGTGTCACCGGTCCGGCGCAGCTTGAGGATCTGCGGAAGGTACTGCGGGATGCCGAAGCAGGCGGCAATGATGGGCAGGAGGTCGAGCATGGCGCAAGATTACTGCTGAATCGCCGACGGATTCGTGCAACTTCGTGCCGCTCGGATCCGTTGGGGGATAAGATCTTTGCCGTGGACACCATTGATCGCAATATTCTTGCTGTGCTCCAGGAAGACGGTCGGCTGACGGTCACCGAGCTCGCGCAGCGGGTCGGGTTGAGTGCTGCGCCCTGTCATCGGCGGTTGCGGGAGCTCGAGCGGGCCAAGGTGATCCGTGGGTACCGCGCGGTCGTCGACGGAGCCGCGGTCGGGCACGGGTTCGAGGTGCTGCTGGCGGTGACGATGGACCGGGAGGAATCGGTCGCCGGGTTCGAAGCCGGGCTGGCCGAGATCCCCGAGGTGGTGCAGGCCGAGCGGCTGTTCGGGGAACCGGACTACTTCGTCAGGGTGGTCACCGCGGACATCGCCGCGTTCCAGAAACTGCGCGACGAGCGGCTGGCGCGACTGCCCGGCGTGCAGCGCCTGACATCCACAATCGTGATGAAGAAGGTCGTGGACAACCGCCCGCTGCCAACCTGAACGATGTGGAAACAGCCTCGCTCAAACCCGACTTATCCACAGATTTGAGCGAGTTTCGGTCGCTTTCAGTGGAGAACTATCTCCCAACCTGGGGATAACTCACCAGAATCGGTGTGCACAACTGGGGATACGGGTGTGGATAACTCCGTCAGACCCACTGGGTGGAGACGATGAAGCCGACGGCGATCAGGCCCATGCCGATCAGCAGGTTCCAGTTGTTGAGGTCCTTCATCACGGGGATGTCCGTGCCCGCCACGTAGAAGACGACCAGCCAGGCGAGGCCGAGCAGCCAGCACGCCAGCATCAGTGGCGCGACCCACACGCGACCGGTGGTACGCGGCTTCCTCGGGGTCTTCTCGGCCTTGACCTTCTCGGTCTTCTTCTTGGGGCGACTGCTCGACTCGGGCACGACTGAACTCCTTGTAAGGACGGACGCATAAGCTGACCGCGAGGACCTGGTGCGGGTCCGGTCCGGGTTAGCGTAGTGCAGAGAGCAATATGGAGATCACGGGTGCGTAGGTTGAGGCGGATTTCGCTGTGGCGTGCGGTTGCGCCACTGGCGCTCCTGTGCGCCGGTTTGCTGTTCGCGACCAGCGCCACCAACGCCCGGGGCACCGACCTCCGGCCCAGCCGCAACACTACGCTCGCAGGCCTCGTGGAGGAACAGAGTCGGCGCAGCGCGAGCCTGGTCCGCCAGCACGCCGCCCTCACCCAGGACATCGAGAAGCTCCAGGCGCAGCAGGGGTCGATCGACCCGGCGCTGGCCAAGCAGCTCAAGGACCTGTCCGACGCGGTCGGCACCACGCCGGTCACCGGGCCGGGGCTGACCGTGACGCTGAAGGACGCGCCGTCCGAGGTCGTCAAGGAGAACCCGGACGTCGACGCCGACTGGCTGGTGATCCACCAGCAGGACATCCAGGCGGTGGTGAACGCGCTCTGGGCCGGCGGCGCGGACGCGATCTCGATCCAGAACCACCGCGTCATCTCCACCACCGGGATCAAGTGCGTCGGCAACTCCGTCGTACTGCACGGCGTCCCGTACCTCCCGCCGTACAAGATCACCGCGATCGGGGACCGGCGGAAGTTGCAGAAGGCGCTCGACGACTCGCAGTACATCGAGAACCTGCAGGACTACGTGGTGAAGTTCCAGCTCGGGTACGACGTGAAGAACGAGTCGTCGATCTCGATGCCGGCCTACGAGGGCACCCTGGACCTGCAGAGCGCGACGGTCCCCGGCTTCCCGCGGACTCCCTCGACAAGCCCGACCGTCACCGGGCGATAATGGACCGCATGCCGCGGATCCTTGTCGTCGACAACTACGACTCCTTCGTCTACAACCTGGTGCAGTACCTGCAGCAACTGCAGGCCGACACCACCGTGCTGCGCAACGACGAGGTCACCCCGGACGAGGCCGGTGAGTACGACGGTGTGCTGCTCTCCCCCGGTCCGGGTACGCCGGAAGAGGCCGGCGCCTGCGTCGACATCGTGAAGGAGAAGGGCCGCGAGGTCCCGATCTTCGGGGTGTGCCTCGGCCTGCAGGCGATCGGCGTCGCGTACGGCGGGGTCGTCGGCCGCGCGGACGAGCTGCTGCACGGCAAGACCAGCCAGGTGTTCCACGAGGGCGCCGGCGTACTGTCCGGGCTCCCGTCGCCGTTCACCGCGACCCGCTACCACTCGCTGGCGATCGCGCAGGACAGCGTGCCGGACGAGCTCCAGGTGACCGCGCGGACCGAGGCCGGCGTGATCATGGCGGCCCGGCACCGCGACCTCCCGGTCGAGGGCGTGCAGTTCCACCCGGAGTCGGTGCTGACCGAGGGCGGCCACCGGATGCTCGCGAACTGGCTCGAGATCTGCGGCGACCCGGACGCGGTCGCCCGCTCCGCCGGCCTCGCACCGGTCGTCAGCTAGTCCGTAGAACCGAAGAACCCCCGGAGCGAGCGCGCTCCGGGGGTTCTGTCGTTCAGGGATCAGCCGCCGGGGATCGTGATGGTCGGCGTCGACGGTGTCGTCGTCGGCGTCTCGGTCGGCTCGCTCGTCGGTGGGGTGGTGGGCTGCAGCTTGTTCACGGTCAGCGTGATCAGCGTGCCCTTCGGCGCCTTGGTGCCGGCCTTCACGGACTGGTTGAGGACGGTCCCCTCGGCCTGGTTCTGGTCGTTGCCGAACGTCTGCCCGACCCGGAAGCCGGCCTGCTCGAGCGTCAGCTTCGCGTCGTCGAACGTCTGGGTGACGACATTCGGTACGTCGACGTTCGTCTTGCCGCTGGAGATCGTCAGGGTGAACTCCTGACCCGACGGGTACTGCCCGCTCGGGTCCGGGCTGACCGCGAGCACGATGCCCTTCTTCTGGTCGCTGTCCTGCTCGACCGTCTTGTCCTTGACCTCGAAGTTCGCGGACGTGCCTTCGAGCGCCTTGCGGGCCGCGGACTCCGACTTGCCGATCACGTCCGGCACCGGGAACGCGCTTCGCCCGGACGAGAACACCACGGTGACCACCGAACCCTGCTCGGCCTCGGTGCCCGCTGTCGGGGTCTGCCGGATCGCGGAGCCGCGGCCGACCGTGTCGCTGGTTTCCGCCGGTCCCACCGCGAACTTCAGACCCTGGTCGGCGAGCAACGCGGTCGCGGCGGCGACCGACTTGCCGCTGACATCCGGTACGGCGACCTTGGCGGGCGGGGTGGCGGATGTCCCGCCCCCGCCGGCCTTGTCGTCCTTGTTCATGTTCGAGAACAGCGCGTACGCACCGACCGCGACCGCGACGATCGCGAGGCCGAGCAGGAAGTAGGCCAGGCCGCGGTTGCGGCGGGACCGCGCGTCCTGCGCCTCGTCCAGGTCGTCGCCGCCCGGCGGCAGCAGGTCGTTCGCCGAGGTCTGGTGGTACTGCTGGGTCGCGGCCGTCGCCGCCACCGCGGTCGGCGCCATCGACCGGGTCTCCGCGACCGCCGCCATCGGCGCGGTCACCTGCTGGCCGGCCAGCACCCGGTGGATGTCGGCGCGCATCTCGGACGCGCTCTGGTACCGCTCCTCGCGGCTCTTCGCCAGCGCCTTCAGGACGACCGCGTCGACCTCCGGCGGGATGTCAGGGTCGAACGAGGACGGCGGCAGCGGCTGCTCCCGGACGTGCTGGTAGGCCACCGACACCGGCGACTCGCCGACGAACGGGGGTCGGCCGGTGAGGAGTTCGTAGAGCAGGCAGCCGGTCGAGTACAGGTCGGAGCGGGCGTCCACGGTCTCGCCGCGGGCCTGCTCCGGGGACAGGTACTGCGCGGTGCCGATCACGGCCGCGGTCTGGGTCATCGTGGAGGACGTGTCGGCGACCGCGCGGGCGATACCGAAGTCCATCACCTTGACCTGGCCCTGCGGGGTCAGCATCACGTTCCCGGGCTTGATGTCGCGGTGCACGATGCCGGCCCGGTGGCTGTAGTCGAGCGCCTCGAGGACACCGGAGGTGATCTCCAGGGCCCGCTCCGGCATGATCTTGCGGCCCTCGCGGATCAGGTCCCGCAGCGTCTTGCCGGTCACCAGCTCCATCACGATGTACGGAATGGTGACGCCGGAACCGTTCGGGTCCGGCTCCTCGCCCGTGTCGTAGACCGAGACGATCGTCGGGTGGTTCAGCGACGCGGCCGACTGGGCCTCGCGCCGGAACCGCGCCTGGAAGGTGGCGTCACTCGCGAGGTCGACGCGCAGCCGCTTGATCGCGACGCTCCGGCCGAGCCGGTTGTCGAGGCCCCTGCGGACCTCCGCCATGCCGCCGCGGCCGAGCGGTTCGCCTTCTTCGTACCGGCCGCCGACGAGACGTGCCTGCGATGTCATGACTCAGCCTTCCAACCTGTCTGCACTAGACCCAAAACACTCAACTTGCCCACGGTAGCGGCCGCCACACGCGGATCCCCGTTGGAAAGACGCGCTGTCATCGCATCATTCCGTATGGTGCTCATCGGCTGTTCATTGGCCTAGCACCGCCTCCATCACCTTCTTGGCGATCGGAGCCGCCAAGGTGCCGCCCGCGATGTCGTTGCGCGGGATGTTCGCGTCCTCGATCAGCACCGCCACGGCCACCTTCGGGTCCTCGGCCGGCGCGAACGCGGTGAACCACGCGAACGGCGGGCGCTCCTTCGTGGTCTGCGCCGTACCGGTCTTGCCGGCCACCTGGACTCCGGAGATCCGCCCGGGCTTGCCGGTGCCGTTGTTGACGACGTCGACCATCATCGCGGTCAGCTGGGCCGCGACCTGCGGCGTGACCGCCTGGTGCAGCGACTCCGGCTTGGTCTCCGAGACCGTCTTCAGGTCCGGGGTCTTCACGTTCTGGACCAGGTACGGCTTCATCACCTCGCCCTTGTTCGCGATCCCGGCCGCCACCATCGCCATCTGCAGCGGGGTGGCGCGGACGTCGAACTGCCCGATCGCCGACTGCGCGGTCTGCGGCTCGTTCGGGTCGCCGGGGAACTGGCTGGTGGCCACGGCCGGCAGCTCGGTCAGCGGCTTGGCGCCGAAGCCGAACTTCGCGGCCTGCTCGTTCAGCGCGTCCGCGCCGAGGGCCATGCCGACGGTGCCGAACGCGGTGTTGCAGGAGTAGCGCAGCGCGATCGTCAGCGTCGCGCTGTTGCTGCCGCCACAGTTCTTGCCGTCCTCGTTCACCAGCGGGACCGTGGTCTGCGGGAGCGGCAGCTCGGCCGGCGAGTTCACCTTGCTCTCCGGCGTGTACTTGCCACTGGACAGCGCGGCCGCCGCGGTGACCAGCTTGAACGTCGACCCGGGCGGGTACAGCTCCTGCACCGCGCGGTTCGACAGCGGCTTGCTCTTGTCGGCGTTCAGGTTCTTCCAGGCGTTGCCGACCTTCTCGGTGTCGTGCGAGGCGAGCAGGTTCGGGTCGTACGACGGCCGGCTGGCCATCGCCAGGATCCGCCCGGTCTTCGGCTCGATCGCGACCACCGCACCGGTCTTCCCGGCCAGGCCGTTGTACGCCGCCTGCTGGGCCGCGGCGTTCAGGGTCAGGGTCACGCTGCCGCCCTGCTGCGGACGGTTGCTGATCACGTCGATGATCCGCCGGAACGCCATCGACGGGTCCGAGCCGTTCAGCTCGGCGTTCATCGTCAACTCGATACCGCCGCGGCCGAACAGGTACGAGTAGAACCCGGTCACCGGCGCGTACACCTGGCCGTTGGGGTACGTGCGCTGGTACTTGAACCGGTCGTCGGACTCCTTGCTCTGCGCGACCGGCGTACTGCCGATCAGGATCGGGCCGCGGTTCACCGAGAACTGGGAGTCGCGGACCCGGTTGTTGTCGTTGCGGCCGTTGATCTCGTTCGCCCGGAAGGCCTGCAGGTACGTCGAGTTCGCCATCAGCGCGAGCATCAGGATGATCGCCGCCACGGCCAGTCGCCGGATCGCTGAGTTCATGCCTTCTGCACCGCCATCGCGATCGTTTCGTCGGAGACCGGAGCGGCCGGGGTCTGTGGCCGCCGCGCCTGGTCGCTGATCCGCAGCAGCAGCGCGATGATCGCCCAGTTGGCGACCAGCGACGTACCGCCGAGGGCCATGAACGGGGTGGCCAGACCGGTCAGCGGGATCAGCCCGGTGACGCCGCCGACGATCACGAACACCTGCAGCGCGAACGACATCGCCAGACCGGTCGCGATCAGCTTGCCGAAGATGTCCCGGCAGCCGAGCGCGGTCCGCAGGCCGCGCTCGATGATGAGGGTGTACACCAGCAGGATCGCGATCAGCCCGGTCAGCCCGAGTTCCTCGGCGAACGAGGAGATGATCATGTCGCTCTGCGCGTACAGCGTGGCCTCCGGGTGGCCCTGGCCGAGACCGCGGCCGAGGATGCCGCCCCAGGACTGACCCATCAGTCCGAGCTTCACCTGGCCGCCGTCGATCGCCCACGGGTTCAGCCAGTCGGTGACCCGGCGGTGCACGTGGCCGAACGTCGCGTAGGCGAAGTACGCGCCGCCGACGAACAGCAGGCCGCCGATGATCAGCCAGCCGGCCCGCTCGGTGGAGACGTACAAGAGGAACAGGAACAGGCCGAAGAACAGCAGGGACGAACCGAGGTCGCTCTCGAACACCAGGACGCCGAGGCTGACCGCCCAGGCGATCCCGATCGGGCCGAGGTCGCGGGCCCGCGGCAGATCGAGCCCGAGGAAGCGGTGCCCGGCCAGCGTCAGGACGTCGCGTTTCACCACCAGGTAGCCGGCGAAGAACACGACCAGACAGATCTTCGCGAACTCACCGGGCTGGAAGGACATGCCGGCCAGCCGGATCCAGATCCGGGCGCCGTTCAGGTTCACGCCGAGGCCGGGGATCAGCGGCAGTACGAGCAGCACCAGACCGGCCAGGCCGGCGGTGTAGGTGAGCGCCTGCAGCCGGCGGTGATCTCTGATCACGAGGATGACGACCAGGAACAGCACGATGCCGACCGCGGTCCAGGTGATCTGCTGCGGCGCCGCGGCCGCCTTCGGGGTGTTGCCCTTCGCCTCCGCGACGATGGCCAGGCCGAGGTCGACCCGATGGATCATCGCGACGCCGAGGCCGTTCAGCAGCACGGCGCAGGGCAGCAGCACCGGGTCGGCGTACGGCGCCCGGTAGCGGAGCGCGAGGTGGGCGATCAGCGCGAGGAGCCCGATCCCGGCCGCGTAGTACCCGGTGCTGGCCGGTACGGCGTTCTGCACGGTGACGCCGATGTTCACGTAAGCGGCGACCGATACAGCGACCGCGATCACGAGCAGCAGCAACTCCACCCCGCGCCGAGTACGCGGGATGATCTGGATGACGGACGTCGAGGCGATGCTCATCGGACCCCGTCGCAGTCGTCGGGGTCGACCGGCGTGCTCGGCGACGCCGTACCGGTCGGGGCCGTCGACGCGGGCGGCGAGGAGGCCGGCGGCTTCGAAACCGGCGTCGAGGCTGGTGGCTTGCTGGACGGCACAGGCGTCGATGGCACCGGCGTCGACGGTTTGGGCGTCGTGGTCGGCTTGGCGGCGCACTCGGCAGCGGTGTGCTGCAGCTCCGCCACGATCGAGCGCGCGCCGGGCAGGTCGTCCGCCTGGATGTTGGCCTCGACCTGCTCCCGGCTGTACGTCGGGAGCTTGTCGACCTGCAGCGTCTGCCGCTCGTAGACCTTCGACAGCGACAACCCGGGGAGATCCGCCTCGATGCCCTTGAAGATCGCCACGTAGTCGCCGTCGGTGCCGACGTAGTACTGCTTCTGGGTCCAGCTGTACGCGAACCAGCCGCCGCCGCCGATCAGGCCGAGAACGACGATCAGTACGGCGATCCGCCGCAGCCACGCGAACCGCTTCGGGGGACGCGGCGCGTACCGCAGCTCCTCCGGGTCCAGCGTGCCGCCGTGACCACCGCCGCCGTGGCCGTCACCACCGGCGGTGCGGACCGCGACCGTCGGCTCGCCGCGCCCCGTGCTGCCTTGCGCCAGCTCGGCGGCGGCACCGACCAGCTGCGGCTGCACGCCGCTCGCGGGCTCGGTCTCGACGACGTCCGCGACGAGGACGGTGACGTTGTCGTTCGAGCCGGCCTCGAGCGCGTGCGTGATCAGCTCGACGACGACCGAGTCCGGCGTACCGGAGGCCATCGAGGCCGCGATCACCTCGTCGCTCACGTAGTCGGGCAGGCCGTCGCTGCACAGCATCAGCCGGTCGCCGGCCTGGACGTCGAGCATCTCCAGGTCCGGGTCGGAGTCCGGGCGGCCGTCGAGGACGCGCAGGATCAGGTTCCGGTGGGGGTGGGTGAAGGCCTCCTCCTGGGAGATCCGGCCCTCGTCGACCAGCGACTGCACGAACGTGTGGTCGTGGCTCAGCTGGTACAGCTGGCCGTCCCGCAGCCGGTACGCGCGGGAGTCGCCCAGGTGCGCCAGGCCGAGCCGCTTGCCGTCGAACATCAGCGCGGTGACCGTCGAGCCCATGCCCTCGCGCTCGGGGTCCTCCTCGACCAGCTCGGACAGCCGCTCGTTGGCCCGGTGCACCGCGCCGGCCAGCGCCTCGATCATGTCTTCGCCGCTGATCTCCGGGGTGTCCAGCCGCCGGATCACCTGGACCGCCGCCGCGCTGGCCACCTCACCGGCTGCCGCGCCGCCCATCCCGTCGGCGAGCAGCAGCAGGTGCGGACCGGCGTACGCCGAGTCCTCGTTGTTGCGGCGCACCCGTCCGACGTCGGAGAGGGTTGCGTAGTCGAGCGACAGGGTCATCGAGGCAGGCCTACTTCGCGATGTTCAGCGTCGTCCGGCCGATCCGGATCGAACCGCCGATCTCGGCCGGGACCGGGCGGGTGACCCGCTGGCCGTCAAGGTACGTGCCGTTGGTGGAGCCGAGGTCTTCGACCCACCACTGGCCTTCGGACTGGAACACCCGGGCGTGCCGGGTGGAGGAGTAGTCGTCGTCGAGCCGGATCTGGCAGTCCGACCCACGGCCGATGATCACCGGCTCGTCGCCCAGTGACGCACCGACCCCGGCCTGCGGGCCGTCCGCGATCGTCACCGACGCGGGCAGGCCCTTGCGCTTCTTGGCCGGCTTCGCGGGCTTCGGCGTACGGGAGTTCTGCGGGACGGCGGCAGCCGCGGCCCGGCTGTCCACCTTCGCGCCGAACAGGTCGGACCTGATCACGGACAGCACCGCGAGGACGAACATCCACAACAGGGCCAGGAACCCCAGTTTGATCAGGGTCAGGGTCAGTTCCGACATGGAAGGTCAGTCACCACCCGCTGCTCGGCGGCTGGGCCATCGGCTCGTCCGCGAGACGCAGCGTCATGGTGGTGTTGCCGATCCGGACCGTCGAGCCGTCCACCAGCTCGGCCTCGGTGGTCCGGCGGCCGTTCACCAGCGTGCCGTTGGTGGAGCCGAGGTCGACCATCACCACCCGGATACCGCCCGGGCCCTCCGGCATCAGGCGGATCTCAGCGTGCCGCCGGGAGACGCCCGGGTCGTTGATCTGGATGTCGGCGTCGGTACCGCGGCCGAGCACCACACCGGGCGGGTTCACCGGGCGGCGGCGGCCGTTCACCTCGAGCATCACCTGCGGGTGCCCGCGGCGCGGCTGCTGCTGCTGTGCTGGCGGCTGCGGTTGCTGGTACTGCGGAACAACCGGCGGCGGGTTCGGCGGCACGTAGGGCTCCTGCTGGTAGGGCTGGGGCTCGGGCTGCTGGTACGGCTCCGGGCGCCGCTGGGGCGTCCCGAGCGTCTCGCTGACCACCCGGAACTTACCGGTCGGGAGCTCATCTTGCTGGACCAGCTCGATGTCGATGGGCCCGGAGAACGTGTACCGCTGGATGTCGGCGTGGTCCCGCAGCTCGTTGGCGAGCTCGTGGTTCAGGGTCCGGCCGTAGGCGTTCAGCCGCTCGAAGTCGTCCGGACCGAGCTCGATCGTGAAGTGGTTCGGCACCAGCCGGCGGTCCCGGGACAGGATCCGCGCGGTGTTGTCGATCTCACGCTTGAGGGCGGCGGCCAGTTCGATCGGCTCGACGTCGCCCTTGAAAGCGCGCGCGAAGACACCGCTCACAATGCCTTCCAGGCGTCGCTCGAAGCGCTGTAGCGGTCGCACGCCTCCTCCTCCACGGTCGGTACGCCAACAGATGTCCTCCGGTCGGGCGGACACACCGGGTACGACGATCGATCGTATCGGGAGGTTCGACCGAACCCGCAATGTGAAGCACCGGTAGAACCCGTGCTACTGTTCCTTCTCGTCGCCAAGAGCTGTATCAGGCGACTGCGCGCGGGTGGCGGAATAGGCAGACGCGCACGGTTCAGGTCCGTGTGCCCGAAAGGGCGTGGGGGTTCAACTCCCCCCTCGCGCACAACGAAGTCCCGGTCGATCCGACCGGGACTTTTGCGTTGTCCTGGGGAACTTTCGTCCTTTCGGAGGATCCTGCGGACGTCCACGAATCTCTGAGATGTACGTTATTCTGTACACCGTGAAGACGATGAGTTTTACGGAGACGCGCGCGAACCTGGCTGCGGCCCTCGACGCGGTCGAGAGCGACGCGGAGGAGTTGGTGATCACCCGCGCCGGGCATGAGCCTGTCGTCGTTGTCACGCTGGCGGAGTACGAGTCACTGAAGGAGACCGACTACCTGATGCGGTCGCCGGCCAACGCGAGGCGGTTGCGCGAGGCGATCGAGCAGGACAGGGCGGGCGACGGCACCATCCGAGAATTGGTCGACCCCGACTCCGCCGATGACCAAGGCAGGGCGGGTGGCGCTGCATGAAGGTGGTCTTCCTCGACCGCGGTTGGGAGGACTACCTGTGGTGGCAGGCCAACGATCGCAAGCTCGTCAAGCGGATCAACCAGTTGATCGAGGACATCGATCGCAACGGCCACGACGGCATCGGTAAGCCGGAGCCACTACGGCACGAGTTCGCCGGTTACTGGTCGAGGCGCATCAACTCGGAGCACCGGCTCGTCTACCGGATCGCCGACGACGGAATCCACATCATCGCGTGCCGTTACCACTACGGTCCCTGACCGGGCTACGCCCGCTCCGCCGAACAGATGATGGGGTGGGTCCACCGTCAGGGTGACGCGGGTTTGCGGGGGGCGGTGGGACAGTTCTTCGCATGGAGCATGCGTTGGAGCTCGACGGGCTGACCAAGGTCTTCGGTGACGAGCGGGCGGTGGACGATCTCAGCCTGCAGGTGCCGGCCGGGTCGTTCTTCGGGGTGCTGGGGCCGAACGGGGCAGGGAAGACGACGTCGTTGTCGATGGCGGTCGGGCTGTTGCGTCCGGACGGCGGTACGGCGCGGATCTTCGGCGTGGACGTCTGGCACGAGCCGACCCAGGCCAAGGCGCTGGTGGGTGTGTTGCCGGACGGGCTCGGGATGCCGGAGCGGCTCACCGGGCGCGAGGTGCTGACGTACCTCGGCCTGTTGCGTGGACTGCCCGAGGACGAGGTCGCGCGGCGGGCCGCCGAGTTGCTGGAGGTACTCGAGCTCGACCACGAGGACGACAAGCAGGTGATCGGCTACTCGACCGGGATGCGGAAGAAGCTCGGGCTCGCGGTCGCGCTGCTGCACGCGCCGCGACTGCTGGTGCTGGACGAGCCGTTCGAGGCCGTCGACCCCGTGTCGGCAGCGACCATCCGGACCATCCTGCACCGGTTCATCGCGGGCGGCGGGTCGGTGGTGATGTCGAGCCATGTGATGGCGCTGGTCGAGCAGTTGTGTGATCGCGTCGCGGTGGTCGCGGACGGAAAAGTCGTTGCCGCGGGCACCGTTGCGGAGGTGCAGGCCGGCGGCAGCCTGGAGGACGCGTTCGTGTCGCTGGTCGGTGCGTCGACCCGTGGCGCGGAGGGGCTGACGTGGCTCTCGCACTGACGTACGGGACGTCGCGCACGCTGGTCCGGATGCGGCTGGCCGCGTTCCGGCATGCGCTCGAGGACCAGTTCCGGCGGTCGTGGATCATCACGGGCGGGTTCGTCGGCCTGGCGCTCGCGGGCGGCATGCTCTGGGTCGCGGCGCGGGGCGATCACGACGTACTGGTCGTCGTACTCGCGGTCTGGATGCTGGGCTGGGTGGTCGGGCCGTTGTTCGCCGGCGGTGGCGACGAGACGCTGAAGCCCGAGTACTTCACGATGATGCCGCTGCCGCCGCGCACGCTCTCCACTGGCTTGCTGGTGGCTGCGCTGGCCGGGGTGGCACCTGTCATCAGCCTGATCGCGTTGCTCAGTCTGTTCGTTGTGAGCGGGGGCGTCGTCGCCGCTCTGGTTGCGGTGCCCGCACTGTTGCTGCAGCTGCTCTGCTTCGTCCTGGCGTCCCGGCTCGCTGTCGCGGTGTACGGCGTACTGCTGCAGGTGCGGGCCGGTGCGGTGATCGCAGCGCTGGTCAACGCGTTCATCCTGGCGTTCACCGCACAGGGGTGGGCGTTGATCGTCGCGTTCGTGTCCACCGACGTACAGGGCACTGTCGCGAAGGCAGCGCGCATTGCCCCGTCCGGTTGGGGTCTGGTGGCTGTGGAAGCGGCCGGACGCGGCGACTGGCTCGAAGTGCTTGCTGCGCTGGCAGGGCTCGTAGTGCTCGCTGTGGTGATGCTTCTGGCGTGGTCGGCCCTGCTGGTACGACGTACGACGGTCACTCGTGCCGGCCGGAAGCCGAGGCGACTGCTGACGGCGAGAACACCTGAAGGCGCTGCGGCCGCCAAGGAGCTCCGGTCGTGGACACGCGACCTGCTCTACGGTCACCGAGCTGTGTTCGCCGTCGCCTACGGACTGTTCTTCTGCATGATGCCGTTGGCGATCGGGATGAAGTCGATGCTGCCGTGGGCCGGTCCGGCCGCTGTGGTGATGGCGGGCTCGATGGCCGCCAACCTGTACGGCTCGGACGGTACTGCGTTCTGGACCACCCTCATGACGCCCGGCTCGAGCCGGGCGGACGTGCGGGCGCGGCAGCGGGCATTCCTGCTGGTCTTCGGTCCGTTGACGCTGCTGATCACCGTGCTGCTCACCTGGTGGTCCGGCGACACCAGGGCCTGGCCGCTGGTGCTGAGCGTGCTGCCCGCACTGCTCGGTGGTGCAGCGGGTCTGGTGGTGGCGTGCTCGGTGTACGCCGCCGTACCGACGACCGATGCGCACAAGCGGTCCGGCAACCCGCTCAACTCGGGTGAGAACGAGGGCGAGACGATGGGCATCGTCTACGTGATGCTCGTGCTGGTCGCGACGACCTGTGCACCGGCGCTCATCCTGGCGCTCTACTACGGCTGGTGGGGCGTGCCGGTCGGCGTCCTGTCCGGCGTACTCGCCTGGTGGTACTTCGGTCGCGTGGCGGCCCGGCGTCTCGACGCGCGCGGTCCTGAGTTGCTCACCCTGCTCAGGCATGGCAGATCGCCCGCGGAGCAGGCCAAGAAGACCGCGGGGTTCGATGCACTCCCCAAGTGGCGGCGTACGCTGGCCGGCTTCTGCCTCGGGTTCGGGGCGATCCCGTTGTTCCCGCAGGCTGTCGTACCGGCGATCTTCAAGCTCACCGGCAATCACGACGCCAAGTCATGGTTCCTGGCCCTCTACCAGGACGGCCCGTGGCAGTGGGTCGTGATCGTGCTGATGGCCGCGCTCGGGTTGTCGATGTACGCCTACGGCGGGCTTACCTACTACCGCGCGAAGAAGCACGCTCCGGACGGGTCGGTCGCGGTAGCCGCAGGGTAGGCGCGCCGCGATGTCTCGCGGCCCGAGCGTTGGGCGCGACGGTGCGGTGGTTGCGCAGCATCCAGATCGCGACGGCGGCCGCGGCGATCAGGCCGGCAATGCCGGCGTAGTCGGTCAAGCTCATCATTGGGTCTCTTCTCCAGGGCGGTGGTACTAGGCGGCTGGCGAGTTCCGCAGGCTTCTGACCGGAAAGTGACGGTCGCTCAGCAGTCGCGTGATGGCGGGACGGTGTCATGGCTCATCAGTGCCAATGGGAAAGCGCTCGCTTCCCGATCGAAAACCCTGGTTAGGTGGTGCCCGGAGGTGGGGCGGATGCCGGACGGTCCGTTGCTGGACGAACGGGAGGAGCACGCCTACCGGCTGCTCGTCGGACTGTCGGCTGCCAGGGCCGGCGACCTGGCCGAGGTCGCCAAGTTGCCGCAGCCGCAGGCCGACGAAGTGCTGCAGCGATTGCAGGCCAAGGGTCTGGTGACAGCGCAGCCGGCCGAGGATCCGGTGTTCCGGCCGTTGCCGCCGGACGTCGCCTTCGGTACGACGCTGCTGCGCCGCCAGGAGTCGCTCGAGGCGGCCCGCAAGACCGTGAGCGCGCTCAGCGAGGAGTTCCGGGCCAGCGTGAGCCGGCGCGACGCGCACCACCTGGTCGAGGTGATCGTCGGCGCGGCCACGCTCCGCGAACGGCTGCGCGACCTGCAGAACTCGGCTCGCGAGGAGATCCTCTGGTTCTGCCGCGCGAACCCGCTGGCGATGCAGGGCGCCGAGAACACCGAGGAGTACGGCGCTTTGTCCCGCGGTGTCCGGTACCGCGCCATCTACGAGCGCGCACTGATCGAGACCCCCGGTGAACTGGACTCGATCGCCGAAGGCGTCAGCTGGGGCGAGGAGGCGCGGGTGGTGCCGACGCTGCCGGTCCGAATCGCGATCGTGGACCGGTCGACGGCCATCTGCCCTCTGGTCCGTGACGACGAGCAGAGCATCGGTGAACCGTCAGCCGCGATCATCAGCCGCGGCCAGCTCCTGGACGCGCTGCTGGCGCTCTTCGAGAGCTACTGGGAGCTGGCGACACCAGTGCGCCTGCAGTCCGAGGAGAAGCACGTAGACGAGGGCTTGGACGACTCTGAGCGGCTCCTGCTCTCCCTGCTCGTAGGCGGCGTACCGGACAAGTCGATCGCCAACCAACTAGGCATCAGCCGCCGCACCGTCCAGCGCCGCCTCGACCGCCTCATGGCGCTGGCCGGTGTCGACACCCGCACCGGCCTGGCCTTCCAAGCCGCGAAACGCGACTGGCTTTAGCCAGGCCGGCGGGGGGAGCCGTACTACTTCACGCCGTACGCGCGGATCACGGTCTGCGTGATCTTCGAGCCGCTCGGGCCAGTTGCTGCGACCTTGAGCGACACGGTGCCGTGGGCGTTGGGGACGACGGCCAGGTAGTGGCCGACGGCACCGATGACCGCGAGGCGCTGCCAGGTCTTGCCCTCGTCGAACGAGGACCAGGCCTGCAGTCCGGTGGCCCGGGGTGACTCGAAGCCGACCACGTGCGTCCGGGCGCTCACCCGGCCGGTCAGGTCGACCGGGACCTTGTAGTCGACCTGCTGCAGTGCGAGCGGCGTCGCCTTGTCGTCCGCCTGCTTGGCCGAGCGGAACTCCCAGGAGGTCTGCGTACGCGTCCCCCAGTTCCACTCGCCTTCGGAGTCGATGCGCTCGGTGGACACGTCCAGCTTGTACGCCGCGTTCTCGCTGGAGGTGATCACGTCCTCCCAGGCGTCCGGAAGCTCAGCCACGACCTGACCGTTGCGGGACAGCGTCGCCGAGTCCTTCGTGGCCTCACCGACCGTGTAGTGGCCGGCCGCGTCCACGAACGACGGGATGCGGAGCGAGAGCCGGTCACCGGTACGCGTGGACTCGACGCCGGGCGCTGCGGCGGGACGTACGACTGGACCGAACCACGTCTCGTCCGAATGACCGGCCCGGTAGCTACGCGGTACGGACGTCATACCGCCGGCCAGGGGGTTCATGGTGTCCCACGTGTAGAGGTGGTGCACCCGGTGCTGCCAGAGCGAGTCACCAGAGGTCACCCACTCCTCCCGGACCTTCGGCGTCTCGACGAACCGCTGGGAGTCGTTCCACGAGTACTCCTGCCACGGACGCCACCCGAACCGCTGCTCCTTGGCCCAGTTGAACCCGCCGTTGTCGGCGTACCGCGTGGTGATCCGGGCGCTGTTCGCCGCCGTCACCTTGTAGACGATCTTCGCCGGGATGGACCCGGTCGAGACCTGCTGTACGTCGTACAGGTACGGGCTGGACGTGGTGAGCGTGAGGTCGATCGTGGCGTTGCCGCGCCGTACCCGGTCGACGAGCTTCTGACCGTCGTTGAACGTGGTCACCATCGCCGGGATCGGCTCCCGGTCACCGACCGGACGCCAGACCGTCCACGCGCCCCAGTCGGCCGGCCGGATCAGGATGACCGCCGCCGCACCGGCTGCCGCGGCCGCCTCGATCTGCTCCTCCTCACTGTCGGAGTCCAGCACCACCAGGGCGCCCTTCGCGTCCTGCAGCGAGGTCACGAGCCGGAAGCGCTTCTTGCCTTCGTACGACGGCGACCGGTGCAACAGGTTGATGTCGAGCGGACCGGACACCCCGGGGATCGACGCCTGGACCAGCGGCGCGACCAACTGCCAGCGGGACGAGAACTCGAAGGTTCCGTCCTTGACCGGCTTGGTCGGTGTCACGTTGACCTGCTTGACCGTGCTGAAGTGCATGACCCCGTGGCTGATCGAACGCCCGTTGCCGTACTCACGGTGCACGTAGTAGCTGAGGATCGCCTGCTGCTCGGACGGCTTCGGCGTCTCGATCCGGATCGGGACCGCCTTCCGCGCGTCGATGACGATCTCGCTGTCCTTGCTCACCACGATGTTCGGGTCGGTGAACAGACTCACCTGCTCGTCCTGCGGGTCGTTGTTCTCGACCAGCGAGTGCAGCAGGTACGTGCCCTCCTCGACCTCGGCGGTGAACGTCGAACCGTTCGGGATCCACGCCAGTACGTCGGAACGCGAGTTGTCGCCGAACAGCGAGATCACCGGGACGCCGGTGGGCTGACCGTCCAGACCGACCGCACGCAGCGTGACCTTGTGCTTCGGGCCGGAGCGGAGTGCGCCGACCGCGGTGTGGGTGACGACACCGTCGGGGCCGGTGGCAACGATCCAGCCGCTGTACTGGCCGCGGCCGAGCTTGGCCGGGTCCAGCGTCAGCGGTACGTCGGCCGTGCCGTTGGCCGGGACCGTGACGGTCGCAGGCAGGCCGAAACCGTCGGTCTCCGGCTGCTTGTCGTCGAGGTTCGTCACCTGGACAGACAGGTTCAGCGTGACCGGGCTGCCGGAGTCGTTCCGGTACGTGATGGTCCGTGTGCCCGCCTCGGCCGTCTGCACGCCGAAGTCCGCGACTCCGCTGGCAGTCACCTTCTGCGCGACGGCCCGGGTCAGGTCGACCCGGCCCGCGCCCTGCTGATAGACGGACTGCTGAGGCTGGGTCTTCGCGGTGCTGACCAGGGCGTTCTTCAGCTGGTCGGCCTTCCAGTCCGGGTGCTGCTGCGCGAGCAGGACCGCCGCACCGGCGACGTGCGGCGTCGCCATCGACGTACCGGAGGCGGCTGTGTACAGGTTGTCCACAGGCTGGCCCATGGCCGTGCCGGTCGCCCGGGCGGCGATGATGTCCACCCCCGGAGCGGTGATCTCCGGCTTCAGGCCCGCGTCACCGAGCCGCGGTCCACGACTGGAGAAGTCGGCCAGCTTGTCCTGCCGGTCCACGGCTCCGACCGTCAGCGCGGACGCCGCGGCGCCCGGCGTACCGACCGTCTCGTCCTGGCCTTCGTTGCCGGCCGCAACCACGAACAGGGTGCCGGTCTGCGCGGTGATGTCGTTGACCGCCTGGCTGAGCGGGTCGGTGCCGTCGGTGGCCTCGCCGCCGAGGCTCATGTTCACGACCTTCGCGCCTTCGGAGGCGGCCCACTCCATCCCGGCGATGATCCAGGAGTCGTAGCCGTACCCGTCGTCGCCGAGCACCTTGCCGACCAGCAGGTCGGCCTTCGGCGCCACGCCCTTCCGGGTGCCGCCCGCGCCCGCGCCGGTACCGGCGATGGTCGCGGCGACGTGTGTGCCGTGGCCGAAGTGGTCCTCGGCGCCGGTCGGGCTGCCGGAGAAGTCCTGGCTCTCCTTGACCTTGCCGTCCAGGTCCGGGTGCGTCGCGTCGACTCCGGTGTCCAGTACGGCGACCTGCACGCCGGAGCCCTCGTACCCGGCCTTCCAGGCGTCCGGCGCACCGATCTGCGGGACGCTCTTGTCGAGTACCGGACGGACCTTGCCGTCCAGCCAGATCTTGGTGACACCGCTGTTCAGCGAGCGGGTGCCGGCGCCGGGCTTCAGAGATTTCCACAGCTCCGGCAGCTGGTCCTTCGCGGCGGTCAGCGCGCGGCCGCCGATCGACGGCAGTTGCCGCGTCGTCGTCGTACCGGCGAGGTTCTGCGCGGACCGGGCGCCAGGGGTGTCCTTGACGATGAGCGGGAGGCTCGCGGCCTCGCCGTACCCGTCAGCGATCAGCTCGTCGACGTCGAACAGGTCCACGTCCAGGACGCCGCTCGACACGAACGGTACGGCGTCGCTCGGCAGCACGCGGAGTCCGCCGTCGGCCTCGATCGTGTGGAACGAGACGCCTTCGCGCCCGGCTGCCGGGCGGACCGTGGCGGCTTTCTTGCCGGCGCCGGCGTCGGTCAGTTCGACGACGTCACCGGTGATCAGGGTGACCGACGACGTCTTGATCGCGGTGGATCCCGTGGGAGGGGCGGCGGCGGACGGGATCACCGTCGCCGCGCCGAGGGCAAGCACCGCCGCGGTGGTGAGCGCGGCGGCACGTCGGGGGGAGGACATAGGCGGAATTCTCCTTCGAGAGGTTTGGGGCAGGCACACCTCTTCTTCCTGCTGAGTTTGCAATCACGTCACAGGAATCCGCCCTGTCCATCACTGCCGTCCCTGCGACATGGCGCAACCACGCCAGGCCCGGCACCATCTGAGGCATGAGCGCGAAGGCAGTACGCAGGTGGGGATGGCTCGGCACCTTCGTGATCGGCGGCGGGCTGTACCTGGCCGTCCTGGCCGTGCTGACCGACACCGGGAACCCGAACCTGTTCCCGACGATGATCCTGCTGGGCGCGCTCGTCGTACCGCTCACGTTCGTGACATTCGCCGCCGGGCGGTCAGGGCGCTGGCTGATCGACGGGCCGACGTTGGGCGGCTGCCTGCTGTTCGGCGGCGTGGTCGGGGTCGTTGTCGCGGGCCTGCTCGAGTACGACGCGATGCGCCGGCTCGGGACGTTGCCGATGGTCGGGGTGGGGTTGATCGAGGAGGCGGCCAAGCTCGTCGTACCGGCGATCCTGGTGGTGTTCTTCGGGCACCGGTACCGGACGTCGATCGGGCGCGGGATCGTGATCGGGGTCGCGGTCGGCACGGGGTTCGCCGTACTGGAGACGATGGGCTACGCGTTCGTCGCGCTGCTGCAGTCGAACGGGAACGTCGGTGCGGCCGAGCAGACCTTGTTCATCCGCGGACTGCTCTCCCCCGCAGGTCACGCGGCCTGGACCGGCCTGACTTGCTGGGGCCTGTGGCGATTCGTACTCGAGCCGACCGGCAAGCGGTTCGCCGGCTTCCTCGGCATGTACGCGCTGGCCGTCGCGCTGCACTCCACCTGGGACGGCATCGGCGGCCGCATCACGTACGCCGTCGTCGGCGCGATCTCGATCGGCCTCCTCCTCTACGGCCTCCGGCGCGCACAGCGGGCGGACACAGTCGCCGTACCAGCCTGATCAGCCGACGCGCGTCCAGGTCGGGCCGTCGGTGGTGTCGGTGACCTGGACGCCCAGCTCGGTCAGCTCCGCGCGTAGGGCGTCGGCTCGGGGCCAGTCCCGAGCGGCCCGGGCGGCCTCGCGGTCTGCGACCAGTTGAGCTACCGCAGCCTCGTCGAGCTCCGGTAGTCCAGCCGCAACGGGCTCAAGGTCCGCCGGTGTGAGCTGGCCGAAAGGCAGTCCGAGTACGGCGGCGCACGCAGCCACGACCGCCCGCTGTCCCGCCTCGGACAGCGCCTGATCGCGCAGCGAGTCCTGCAGCAACGCGAGGACGCGGGGTGTGTTGAGGTCCGAGCCGATCGCATCGTCGATCTGGTCGATCACCGCGACGGCCGCGGCGTCGTCACCGGCCGCCGCGCGAGCCTCTTCCGCCGTGGTCACGGGCGGCAGTTCACCGAGTGACGACGTACGACGGACCAACCGGCGCAGTGTGGACTGGGCGCTGTCGAGACCGGCCATGGTGAACTCGAGCTGAGCGCGATAGTGACCGCCGAGCAGGAACAGCCGGTACGCGAGCGGATGGAATCCCTGCTCGGCCAGGTCGCTGACGGTCAGGATGTGACCGGCCGACTTGGAGATCTTCGCCGAACCGAGCTGCAGGAACTCGTTGTGCAGCCAGAACTTCACCCACGGCTGCCCGTCACCGAGGTACGCCTCGCTCTGGGCGATCTCGTTGACATGGTGCAACTGCCGATGGTCTACGCCGCCGGTGTGGATGTCGAAGTGCTCGCCGAGCAGCAGCATGCTCATCACCGAGCACTCGAGATGCCAGCCCGGTGCTCCCCAGCCCCACGGCGAGTTCCAGCGCATCGCCCGCAGCTGCCCCGGAGCCTCCGCACGCCACAACGCGAAATCGGTCTTCGCCCTTCGGCCGGGTACTTCTTCGACCCGGGCGCCCTCGAGCTGACCGCTGACGTCGATCAGGCCGAGCTGCCCGTACGTCGGATCCTTCGACGTGTCGAAGTACAGCCCGGACTCGATCTCGTAGGTGAAGCCGCGCTCGACCAGGCGTTCCGCGAACGCGATCATCTGCTCGACGTACTGCGTGGCGCGCGGATAGTGGTGTGCGGGCAGGATGTTCAGCGCGGCCAGGTCGGTGAAGAACGCGTCGGTGTACATCGCCGCGATCTCCTCGACCGATCGGCGCTCCCGGGCGGCCGCGACCTCGAGCTTGTCCTCGCCGAGCTCGGCCTCAGCGACCGCGTGGCCGACGTCGGTGATGTTGATGACGTGCTCGACCTGCAGGCCCTTCCAGAGCAGCGCCCGGCGCAACGTGTCGGCGAAGGTGTACGCGCGCAGGTTGCCGATGTGCGCGTAGCTGTAGACCGTCGGGCCACAGCTGTAGAGCCGCACGATGCCGTCCGTGGCCGGCGCGAAGTCGTCCACGCGGCGCCCGAGCGAATTGAACAGCCGCAACGGCCTCGACTCGTACACCCCGCGATGCTACCGGTCGGAGAGTGAGATGGCGCACGCGAGCCATGGACATTGCGTGCTGGAGTGAGTACGGTCCGTAAACGGCGTCCGCACCACGCCGACCTCGACGGTGAGGTGCTGCCCGCCAGTAGCGCCTCGCTGGTGTGTGGGCGAGCAGGCTGCGGCTGTGCGTCACGGCTTGATGGGGGCCCATACACCCAGGTGGGGTGGTGAGCGGCACTCACTCGTTCACCGCCCCACCGGTTCAAACCTTCATCAAGTGTTTGCAGGCCGGATGTTCGCCGGCTCGGGAAGCTGGGCAGACTGACCTGCGTCCGGTCCCCAACCGCCCCTGGGAGTAGCCGTGTCCCGATTCTTGCGTCCGGCGCTGCTCGTCACCGCCGTACTGGCACTGCTCGGTTTCGGCATCACGCCGTCCAGTGCCGCCACCTCGATCACGGTCGCCACGGCGATCGGCCGCCAAGACAGTTCGACCGCTTCGGTCACCGGGTACGTGGTCGGTCAGCCGACCGCCACCAGCACCGTTGTCCGCAGCAACTTCCCGAACGACTACGCGTTGGCGCTCGCCGACTCGGCGTCCCAGACGAGTACGTCGTCGATGCTCTACGTCCAGATCCCGACCGCGTTCCGCGCGTCGTACGGACTGCAGAGCAACCCGAGCCTGCTCGGCAAGCAGATCACCGTCACCGGCACGCTGGCGGCGTACTTCTCGCACCCCGGTCTGAAGAACGCGACCGCGTTCACCGGCGGTGGCGGCACGGACCCCGGCCCGGATCCGGGTGACTACTACGCCGGCGCCGAGGGCAAGACCGGGCCCGCGTTGAAGTCCGCGCTGCACACGATCATCTCGAGCCAGACGAAGCTCAGCTACGACCAGGTCTGGGACGCGCTGAAGGTCACCGACCAGGACCCGAACAACAGCAGCAACGTCATCGAGATCTACTCCGGCCGCTCGATCAGCAAGAGCCTCAACGGCGGCGACGCCGACGACTGGAACCGCGAGCACGTCTGGGCCAAGTCGCACGGCGACTTCGGGACCGCGACCGGCCCGGGCACCGACGTGCACCACCTCCGCCCCGAGGACGTGACGGTGAACTCGGCCCGCGGCAACCTCGACTTCGACAACGGCGGTACGTCGGTCGCCCAGTGCTCCGGCTGTACGGCGGACTCGGACTCGTTCGCGCCGCGTGCCGCCGTCCGCGGTGACGTCGCCCGGATGATCTTCTACATGGCCGTCCGGTACGAGGGCGACGACGGGTTCGCGAACCTCGAGCTGAACAACTCGGTCGGCAACGGCACCGCGCCGTACATCGGCAAGGTCTCGGTGCTGAAGGCCTGGGCCGCCGCCGACCCGCCGGACGCGTTCGAGAAGAACCGCAACGAGGTCATCTACAGCCAGTTCCAGCACAACCGGAACCCGTTCATCGACCACCCGGAGTGGGTCGCCTCGATCTGGCCGTAAGCCGCGAGCCGTAAGGGCTCAGCGATTCTGCTGTACGTCGTGTTTCGCGCCGAGGGCGGGCCGGTGTTCTCCGGTCCGCCCTCCGTTCGTCGTGAGCTGCGTCTGGGACCGGACCGGTGCGGCGATGCCGGACAGCGCAGTGGACGTGCCGAGCCGGGTCTGTACCCAGTCCTGGAAGCCCGGGTCGGTGACGTGGATCCGGAAATCGGTACGGGTCAGCAAACCGCGTGAGATCAGCGTCTTGGACGCGTCGTCGAGGTCCCAGCGATCCGGACTCGCCGTCCGGGACGGGATCGGTACGCCGTGGGATCCATGCGCCGCGGTCTTCGCGAGCAACGCCATCTCGTGGTTCGAACAATTGGCCCAGGCGGCGGCGTACAGCGCCTGGGATCGCGTGTTCAGCCGGGAGGCCGCGGTCACGGCGATCTCGGTGGTGATGGTGTTCTCGCCGGGCTGAACGAGCTCGAGGGCCGCGCCGGCCAGCGTCCGCAGCCTGCTCGGGTGACCCTTCGCGTCCTCCACCAGTTTGTCCACAGCACCCGGCTCGCACCGGATCTGCGCTTCGGACAGCGGCCCGACGAGTGCCTTGCGCATCTCGTCGTCGTTCATCGGCACCAGCTCGCGGACGTCGAGCTTCAGCTCGGTCTCCGTCCCGGAGCGGCCGCCTGATGCCGACAGCAGCCGGGACTCCATCTGGTTGCCGCCCGCCGCGATCAGGAAGGCCGGCTTCCGGTTCTCGTGCAGGGTCGCCGACAGCCCGGTCAGGGCGACCAGGTCGGTGTCCGACGCGGCGTCCAGGTTGTCGACCATCAGCACGATCGGCTCGCGGCGCGGGCCGGCCATCTTGCCGAGATGTTCGCCGAGCTCGCTCAAGGTGCGGCCGACCGAGTCCTTCGTGACGCCTTCCCAGGCCCGGTGGACGCCGATCTTCGGTCCGGGTGCGAGGCCGGCCCGGAGTTGCGCGGTGTTCATCGAGTTCTTGGTCCGGACGGCCATCCGGTTCAGGATCTCCTTCAGCTCCTTGACCTGGCCGGCCGGGTACCGCCGCTTGAAGGTGTCCAGCTCGTCCTGAACGGCGCGAATGATCCTGGACTCCACCGACTCGCGCCGGGAGGCGCTGAAGCGGATCGAGATCCAGCCTTCCCGGTCGGCCAGGGCCTTGGTCCGGGTCAGCTCATGGCTGGTGCCGATGCCGGGAGGACCGGTGAACAGCACCGTTGTCCCGATCGGAAGTGCCTGTTCCAGCGAGATCGGCCGGCCGTTCTTGTCCTTGCGGTCGATCTGCTCGACGAGCTGACCGGACGTGCCGAACACCCTGTTGACCGCAGCCCGGTCCCCGGCCAGGTGCACCGGCGCCAGGTTGGCGGAAGGCCGGCCGACCTCGGGTCCGCGGGCCGGTGCCGGTGTCTGGTCGAGGTGCTGGTTGAGCCAGTCCCGCAACCCCTTGTCGGGGATCGTCACGAGCTGGCCGTCGTGCTCCCGGAGCATTCCGCGGGCGACCAGCTCCTGGCGCGCCTGGTCGACCTGCTGCCACTCGTCCGACTGATCCGGACGGGTCTCGGGCGGCATGTACAGACCGTTGGTTCCCCGCGCCGCGACCCTGGCGAGGAGATCCTTCTGGGCGTGCGTGGTCTCCGGCTGGTTCCACCTGCTCTGGTAGCTGCGTTCCGATTCCGTCCAGACCCTGATGGTCGCCGCTTCCGCGGCCGCCGCCGTGATCCCGCGCTCCGGGTCCCGCATCGCGACAGCGGCCAGGGCGAACTTCCGCAACTGGCTCGGGTTGCCGTTGGCGGCGCGGACCAGGACGTCGATTCCGTCGTGCTCGTACGGAATCTTCGCGTCGTCGAGCGGCTCGGTCAGGGACACGGCCAGCTCCGCGTCGGACAGCGGCTCGAGCTCGCGGACACTGAACTGGTTGGTGATCGTGGTGGCGATGCCGGACATCCGCCGGGACGCGTGCATCAGCGAACTCGTCGACTTCGTGCCGCCGGCGATGACCAGCCAGACGGGGCGATCCATTTCCTCGAGATGGATCGCGAGGTCGTTCACGCCCGCCTGGTCGTGCTCCGACGCCGCGTCGATCTTGTCGATCAGCAGCAGGATCGGCTCGTTCTCGTGGCCGGCGATCCAACCGAGCTCGTCGGCGAAGTCGTTCAGCGTGGTGCCGAGCTTGTCGTGCGCGGTGGTGTCCTTCTCGCGCTTACCGACGAACTCGAGCGGGACGAGGCCGCCGCCGAGCCGCGCCTCCCACCCCCACCGGGTGTTGCGGCCGCTCTCGGTCAGATCACGGACCGACTTGCTGAGGCTGCGTACCTGGCGTTTGCCGAACCTGTCCCGCAGGTCGTCGAGCTTCTGCCGGAACGCGGTGGTCAGGTGATGCTCGAGTGGGATGTTCTCGGACGCGGTCACCCTGATGGTGGTCCAGCCGTGGAGTTCGGCCAGATCTTCCACCCGGTTCAGTTCGGTGGTCTTGCCCATACCGGGCGCGCCCTGAAAGAGGATCGCCTTGCTCTCCGGCAGTACGCCGCTCAGCGAGAGCGGCGCACCGAGCTGGTCCCGGCGCGTGACCAAGTGCGCCGGGTGCCCGTCGGCTCCGAAGACCTGGCTCATTGGGACAGCGTGCGGACCGTAGCGGTCCCTGACACGGTCGGTGAGTTGCCTAATGGTTAACACTCGCCACCCGGAAGTTGAACCACGGGCTCGCGGCAACCGGTCTACACACGGCGACCCGATCGCGCACATCTGAGCCGAAATGCTTGGAACCGGCCTGTACCGCTGTCACGCTCAGTGCATGAGAATCGGACGAGTGCTCGCGGCGCTGGTCGCCGTACCCCTGGCCGGCCTATTGCCGGTCGGTGCTGCGCAGGCCGACCCGGATCCGAACCTGACGATCTCTCAGGTCGTCCTGGACCGCACCTCGGTCGCGGTCTCCGGGCTGAACACGTACCCGATCAACGTCACCGTCAAGGGCGGCTACAACTCCAGTGAGCCCGGGGACGCCGGCCTGGTGCTGAACGTCGTCCTGACGCGCACCGGCGGCACCGGACCGCGGGACAACATCGTGTCCGCCGACCTGAAGCGGACCGGCGGAACCGTCCAGAACGGCACCTGGACCGGCCGGCTCAACGTCGCGTCCACCGCGAACGGCACGTTCAAGGTCACCGGCGTGATGACCGGTCCGTACGGCGCTCCGGACCCGGGGACCCCGGTCGACCCGACGCCGTACTCGGGCCAGACGGTCACGGTGAAGGGCACGAACCTGCCGAAGATCACCGCGTCCGTGAACCCGCGCGTGGTGCCGTGGGACAAGCCGTACTCGATCACCTGGGCGGTCACGAACACCGCGACCGGGAAGCCGTACGGCAGCCGGATCCCGATCGGCCTCGGCGTCGACACGCCGTGCGCCGAGGGCGGCAGCCCGATGTACAAGACCGGGACGAACGGCCTGATCACCAAGTCGTACACCGCGTACGACGGCGGCGCGATGAACTGTGCGCACGTCTACGCCGACCCGTACTACATCGTCGGCCAGTGGCTGTTCGTCGCGCACCCGGCGATCGTGTCGGCGGTGCCGTCGAAGACCAGCGCGCCGGTCGGAACCGTTGTCCCGGTCAACGGTTCGGTGTACCGCGTTGGTAGTTGCTCTGTGCAACTACAGCGGCTGTACGGCGCCTCGCAATGGCGGACCGTCAGCTCCGCAGCGGTGCGCCAGTCCGGCCGGTTCACGGTCAACGCGCAACCGTCGTACAAGGGCCTGATTCCGTACCGGGCCTACTTCCCGACCTGCCACAACATCGTCGCGGGCGTCAGCAAGACGTTCTACATCCGAGGAACCTGATGAAGAGAAACCGAGTTCTCGCTGCGCTGCTCGCGGCGCCGCTGCTGCTGGCCGGCTTCCCGGCCGCGGCCCAGGCCGCCCCCGATCCCGACCTCAAGATCGACTCGATCACGCTGAACAAGACCAGCGTGGCCGTCAGCGGACTCAACACCGCGCCGGTCACGGTGACGGTGAAGGGAACGTACAGCGGCGACTCGCCGGTGAACGTGATCCTCGAACGCACCGGCGGCACCGGGTCGCAGCGGACACTGTTCTCCACGAACCTGCCGCGGCTCGCGAACGGCACCTGGAGCGGACCGCTGCAGGTCCCGTCGACGGCGAACGGCACGTTCAAGGTGACCGGTGTGCTGACCGGCCCGTTCTTCCCAGGTAGCGGCAGCATGACGGACCCGACGCCGTACGCCGGTCCGTCGCTTGCGGTCACCGGGACACACCAGCCGAAGATCACCGCGTCGGTGTCCCCGAAGGTGGTGCCGTTCGGCTCGAAATTCTCGATCACCTGGGCGGTCACCGACGCGCAGACCGGCAAGCCCTACGGCAGCAAGGTCCGCGTCGTCCTCGGGACCGACAATATCTGCGCCGAGTACTTCGGCCCGGGCTACACGAACCTCACCAACACCAGCGGTGTGGTGACCCAGTCCCATGCGGCCAGTGATGCCGAGTGGGTCAACTGCCTGCTGCTGCCCGGCAACCCGGCGTCGGTCGGCGGACAGGGACTCGTCGTCGCGCGGCCCGGCATCGTGACCGCGGCACCGTCGAAGGCCGGCGCACCGGTCGGCGCGATCGTCCCGGTGAACGGCGTCGTCCAAGGCGCGCCGTCGGCCTGCAAGGTGTACCTGCAGCGGCTGTACGGCGCCACGCAGTGGAAGACGGTCAGCCCGGCGGGCAACATCCGGTCGTACAGCGGAAAGTTCACGCTGAACGCGCAACCGGCGTACAAGGGCCTGATCCCGTACCGCGTCTACTTCCCGAAGTGCTACAACTACCAGGCCGGCGTCACCAAGGCCTTCTACATCCGGGGGCTTTGATCATGAGACGCATCCTGGCCGCACTGCTCGCGGCTCCGCTGGCGCTGCTCATCGCGCCGACCGCGGCGCAGGCCGCGCCGGATCCCGACCTGAGCATCGAGTCCGTGACGCTGAACAAGACCGGCGTCGCGGTCAGCGGGCTCAACACCGTGCCGATCACGGTGACGGTGAAGGGGAAGTACGACACCGGCTCCTCGACCGACGCGAAGGTGCCGGTCAACGTGATCCTGGAACGCACCGGCGGTACCGGCCAGTTGCAGCAGATGCTCTCCACGAACCTGGTTCGCAACGAGACGGCCGGCACCTGGAGCGGACCGCTCAACGTCCCGTCGACGGCGAACGGCACCTTCAAGGTCACCGGCGTGATCACCGGCCCGTTCTTCCCGCCGAACCCGCCGATGTACGACGCGACGCCGTACGCCGGCCCGTCGGTCACCGTCACCGGGACGCATCAGCCGAAGGTCACCGCGGTGGTGACGCCGAAGGTGGTGCCGTTCAACCAGCCGTACACGATCAAGTGGGCGGTCAGCGACGCGCAGACCGGCAAGCCGTACGGCAGCCGGATCCGGGTGGAGCTGGGCGTCGACAGCAGTTGCGTCGAGTATTTCGGCCCCGGGTACACGAACCTGACCGACACCAACGGCGTCGTGACGAAGGCCTACCCGGGACAGGCGCACATGCCTATCACCTGCCTGCTGCTTCCGGGCACGCCGGACGCGATCGGTTGGCTCTCGTTCGTCCCGGCCCGGCCGGCCATCGTGTCCGCGGCGCCGTCGAAGACCAGCGCACCGGTCGGCACGATCGTCCCGGTCAACGGTTCGGTCAGGGGCGGTCCGTTCAACTGCCCGGTGCAGCTGCAGCGCTTGTACGGCGCCTCGCAGTGGCGGACCGTCGGCTCCGCCGCGGTGCGGCAGTCCGGCCGGTTCACGCTCAACGCGCAACCGGCGTACAAGGGCCTGATTCCCTACCGGGTCTCGTTCCCGGCCTGCCGGAACTACGTCGCGGGCGTCAGCAAGGCCTTCTACATCCGCGGAACCTGACCTGTTCGGGCGGCTGAGTTAGGCTTACTTAGGTAGACCTAACTTATCCGCCCGAGAGGACCGTGGTCGAGTGACCAGCCCCGCACCCCGCCGTAGCCGCGTCTGCAAGCGCGCCGTCGTCCTGAGGACCGAGCGGATCACCCCGCACATGATCCGGGTCGTGCTGACCTCCGACGACTTCGCCGACAACGGCTTTTCCGACCACTACGTGAAGCTGCTGTTCTGCAAGGACGGCGTCGAGTATCCCGAGCCGCTGGACATGGGTGTGGTGCGGGAGACGTTCCCGGCCGAGCACTGGCCGACGATGCGGACCTACACCGTCCGGAGCTGGGACGAGGCGACGCAGGAACTGACCATCGACTTCGTCCACCACGGCGACGAGGGCGTCGCGGGTCCGTGGGCGGCGTCGGCGCAGCCGGGTGACGTGCTGTGGTTCAACGGTCCGGGTGGTGCGTACACGCCGGACGAGGCGGCCGACTGGCACCTGCTCGTGGGTGATGAGAGCGCACTGCCAGCCATCGGTGCCGCGGTTGAGCAGCTGCCGCCGGGTGCGCGTGCGACCGTCCTGATCGAGGTGGCGGACGAGACCGAGGAGCAGAAGTTCGGCGGCTCGGGCGAGGCCGATGTGCAGTGGTTCCACCGCGCGACCGCCGACGGTGAGCGCGGCGACGGTCTGGTCGCGGCCGTCGAGGCCCTCGACTTCCCGGACGGTACGCCGCAGGTGTTCGTGCACGGCGAGGCCGGATTCGTGTTCCGGATCCGCAAGAACCTGTTCCAGGAGCGTGGACTCGGCCGGGACCAGGTTTCGCTGTCCGGCTACTGGCGGCTCGGCAAGAACGAGGACGGCTGGCAGGCGGAGAAGGCTGAAACCGCCCGCCAGCAATCTTCCTAGAGCCCTCGGATGTAGAACACCGGGCTGACGCCGGTCAGGTAGTGCCTTTGGCACGCTGCGAAGTAGACGCGGTATGGGATCAAACCTTTGTACGCCGGTTGCGCGGACACCGTGTAGCGTCCGCTCAGCCGCACGTTCGCGGTGCTGACCTGCCTCCACTGCGAAGCGCCGTACAAGCGCTGCAGCAGGACCGGGCAGTTGACCGGCGGGCCGAGCACGCGACCGTTGACCGGCACCACCGTGCCGACGGCTGCGCTCGCCTTGGACGGCACGGCCGACACGACGCCGGGCCGGAGGACGAGGAGACCGAGGCCGGCGATGTCGAGCGGAGTGCTCTTGATCCGCAAGCAGTTGGTCCATTCGCCTTCACCGGACGGGTACAAGTGGGTGATCAGACCGGCGGCCGTCGTCAGCACGTTGACCCCGCCGGCCTCCTCGCCGCACTGGTTGTCGACGCCGAGCAAGGCGCGGATGCGGGTGCCGTAGGGCTTGCCGGTCGTCCGGTCGGTGATCGCCCAGGTGATCGTGTAGTTGGGGCCGAACGGCACCACGGCCGGTGTCACCTTGGCGGTGATCTTCGGCTGGTGCGTGCCGGTGATCGTCAGCGTCGGGCCGTCGACCGGTGTCGGGTCGGGCAGCATGCCGCCTGCTTGCCAGGTGAAGTACGGGCCGTACGAGACGCCGTACACCTTGTAGGTCCCGTTCGCGGTGGACGAGATGTGCACCGGACCGGACCAGACCCCGTCCTGCACCGTGCCGGAGGTGCGTGGCAGATCGGTCGAGAGCAGCTCGGTCATCGGGCCGGTCCCACTGATCCGCTTGATGTAAACGAGTAGTACCAGGTTCTCGTCGTCCGGGTTGGTCGTGTTGTATTTCGCTGCGACGGTCAGCTTGACCGGGACGGTGTTCAGTCCCGAGACCGCGATCGTCGTTCGGTCAGCTGTGACGCTCGTGACCGTCAATTTGGGATCGATCGCAGCGTCAGCCGCTGTGATCCCAGTCCCCACCACTGCCGACGCCAAAAGCGCCGCAACCACTCTGTGCCCCCACATGTAAGCAGAGTGACACTCTGCAACGTACCTGACTAGACCTCAACTACCCCGGCGCTCAGTCAGTACGTCGATCAGTGTGCCGGCCTGGTTCGTGGGGAGGACCCAGTCCTCGCCGTTCGCCTGCAGGATCACGGCCGGGCCCTTGCTGGCGACCGCGTGGGTGACCGCGATCGGGAACTTGAGCCGTTCTGCGCCGGAGAGCGAGAACTCGTAGCTGCCGGTGATCGCGGTCAGCGGATAGGTGCGGAACTGGTGCTGGGCGCGCGGGACCGGGTGCGACTGGACGGTGACCGAGTCCGCGCCCACGAGGACGGCGGCGAGCGGGATGCCACGGAGCCGGAAGACCAGTTCGTACGGCGTACCGGCGAGCTCGGGGACGAACGGGACCAGCAGCGCACGGTCGGCCGCCCGCGCCAGGACCAGTCCGGCGATGATCCCGAGGATCAGGCCGGGCAGCGCGAGGATCGCCGGCCACCAGACCCCGACCGCCAACGGGAACAGCGTCACCGTCAGACCGGTGAGGCCGCCGAACAACCCGGCGACGCCGAGCCACCACCGCGGCTGGTACCGGTGCCGCCGCCGCAGCACGAACCCGACCACCAGCATCGCGACCGGCACAACACACCCGATCCACGCGCCCACTGGACCGGTCACCGCGATCAACGCGACCACCACCAGCAGGACGAGAGGAATGCCCAAGTACGTCGCCGCCACGATCCGCTGAACCCGCCGATGCCGACTCTCCACGGCAGAACCCAAGCACAACTCTGCCGAAGCACCTACCGGTGACCCGGCCTCAGCCCAGCTCGGGAGACTGCCCGGAGCGACCTCGCGCCGAGCTCCCGCGCCGTGCGGCGGTGCTGCTTCCTGCTTGCGTGGTCTGAGTCGGCGCCTCGCTCGGATCGAGTCCGGCGACCCGCCGGGCCTCCTTCAACTCCGGCGAGAGCATGGTCTGGGTCGGTCCACCCGGTCGCTCCTCGGCGATGTGCTTGAACACCGGCACCATCATCTCGGGCATCGGCTCGTACTTGCCGAGATCCGGGTCGGTCAGCATCGACCGCTGGTTCCACACGTCGGGCGGGCACTTGGTGAAGTCGAGCTGGTAGTTGGACAGCTCGGAGACCTGCTGCATGAACACCTTGGCCGTCCGCCCGTTGCCCTCCCGCTGCGGATGCGCCTGGTTCACGTAGGCGTGGACCTCCGCGGCCTTCTCCGCGAACTGGTCCCGGTCCATCGACGGCCAGTCGGCGGCCTCGATCATCTTGGCGGCATCGTCCAGGTAGCGGTCGATCTGGCCCAGCTCCGCGAACCCACCCGGACCGCTCTTGGCCAGCGGGACCGTCCGGCGTTGGCCGGCCCACTCGTAGACGTCCTGGAAGAGATGCGCGTGGATCGCCTCCACGTGCTGGGCGTCGTACGTCCGCGGGATCTCCACCTCGCCGGACTCCAGCTGGAGTTGGCGGCCCGCCGCCGCGGTGTACTCCTTGTCCTTCAGTTTGTCCTTGTCACGCTCGCCGAACTTGTTCTGCAGCGTGTCCTCGTGGGGCGGCGGGTAGGCATACGGGTCCGATGCCATCGCTCAGCCCTGGTCCGCGGCGCGCCGGCGAGCGGCGGCGTCGGCGCGGCGAAGGTACTCGTCCTGGTCGATGACGCCGCGGGCGCGGTCGGCGAGGTTCTCGACGTCCTCGCGGTTCGGCTCCCAGCCTTCGTGCCAGGCGTTGGCGAAGGACTGCAGAACGGCACGCCGCTGCACGTCGTCGAGCGGGGCGAACAGCTCGGGCCAGCGCTTCTCGATGTCCAGCTCGTCGGCCATGCCTCCAGTCTACGAAAATCCAGGTGCATCGACCTCGAATCACCTACTGTGCCGAAGGTGATCGAGATTCCCGCGAGGCTTGTCCGGAATCACAGCGAGAAAGCGCCTGACTGGTTGGCGGGGCTGCCCGGGGCGGTCGAGCGGTACGTCGGTGAGTGGCAGCTGACCGTGTCCGGCGACCCGTTGAGCGGCGAGGCGTCGCTCATCCTCCCCGTCGTACGGCGGGACGGGACTGCGGCGATGCTGAAGCTGCAGAGTGTCAACGACGAGTCCGAGAGCGAGGCGCTCGCGCTGCGGACGTGGAACCACGACGACGTCGTCGAGGTGCTCGAGGACGACCCGGAGACGTCGACGCTGCTGCTGGAACGGCTCGAACCGCGCACTCTCGACGACCTGCCGGACGACGTCGAGGCGACCCGGATCCTCGCCGAGCTCCTCAACCACCTGAGCGCCGTACCCGCGCCGCCCGGCATCCGCCACCTCGCGGACATCGCCGCCGGGATGATCGAAGACGCTCCCCGCCTGATCCCGATGCTCGCGGACCCGGCCGAACAGGCGCTGGCCTGGAGGTACGTCGCACAGGTGACCGAGTTGCTGCCGGAACCCGGCGACCGCCTACTGCACTGGGACCTGCACTACTACAACGTGATGGCTGCGAAGCGGCAGCCGTGGTTGGTGATCGACCCGAAGCCGCTGGCCGGCGACCCGGCGTTCGAACTGATGCCGGCGGTGTGGAACCGGTGGGACGATCTGGTCGCGACCGGCGACCTCTCGCAGGCGATCCGCGACCGGTTCGCTCTCATGCTCGAGGTGACCGGCATCGACCGCGATCGTGCGCTCGGGTGGACCGCGGGACGGATCCTGCAGAACGTGCTGTGGTTCACCGCCGACGGCGATACCCGGATCGAGGCGGAGCTGAAGGCGGTATCGGATGCCCTGCTCGTGTGATTACATGATTACGTGACTACTCCGACGCTGTACGAGTGGGCTGGCGGGCACGAGGCGCTGCGCCGGCTGACCGAGGTGTTCTACCACCAGGTGCTCGAGGACCCGATCCTCGCACCGGTCTTCGCGCACATGAGCGAGAACCACCGCGAGCACGTGGCGATCTGGCTCGGCGAGGTGTTCCGCGGCCACAGCCGGTACACCGACGAGCTCGGCGGCTACCCGGCGATGCTGTCGCACCACATGAACCTCGAACTGACCGAGGAACAGCGGTCGCGCTGGGCCGCCCTGATCGCCAGCAGCGCCGACCCCGCCGGCCTCCCGAGCGACCCGGAGTTCCGGTCCGCGTTCGTCGCGTACGTCGAGTGGGGCACGCGGATCGCACTGGCGAACTCCCAGCCCGGCGCGACCCCACCGCCGAAGGCCCCGGTACCGCACTGGGGCTGGGGCGAGGCCCCGCCGTACCAGCCTTAGCGGTTCCAGGTCCGGCGGGCGTGGCGGACGATCATCAGGACGACGGTCGCCAGTGCCGCCATGCCCGCAACGATCCCGACGATGACGGCCACGGTGCGTCCGGCGCCGAACGTGTCCGCGACGAGGCCGGCCAGTACACCGACGAGGACCGCCACGATCACGCTGACGAGCAGCGCGATACTCGACACGTACTGCGTGGCCGGTATCTGTTTCCTGGTGCTCCCGTAGGTCTGCAGGAGGCCGGCGATGTCCTCGCGGTGCCCGGTGATGAAGTACTCCTCGAGCTCGGGCGCGATGGCGAGATAGCCCCGCCGCAAGCGGTTCATCCCGATCACCAGCTCGACGTCCTCGCCGTTGAGCTGTACGAGGCGGATCACGGTGGCCACGCCGATGACGATCAGCAACGGGATGACCAGCAGCGCGAAGATCTGGAACCCGACACCGAAGTCGGTGCTCTGCGCCACCAGGGCGAGCGCGACCATCGTCGCCGAGACCACCGTCACGAACCAGCTGGCGCGGCTGAAGCTCTCGCTCCACGCCAGGCTTCGGGTGGCCAGCAGGCTCCAGTGCTCGGTGGACAGGATCTGTGCGCGCACGCCGGCCGGGACGGCGTCCGTGGGCTGGTCGTCGGCGTCTGGCATCTCGGCCTCCTCGGAAGGTGCGGTGCCGTCAGTCTGGCCGATGAAGGGGCTTTGCTGACCGGGCAGACACCCGCGAGCGAGCTGACGGACTAGCGGTTGGATACAGTCGCGGTTCACGATGAATCCGCCTGGCGGGGATGCGAGGGTGAACCTGTGACCGCTCAGCTCGAGTATCCCGAGGTTCAGGACAGTACCGCGTTGTTGTCGATCCAGGGCCTGTGGAAAGTCTTCGGGCCCAAGGCGCAACGCGTTCCTCGTCGTCCCGACCTGGCGGTGCTCGACCGCGCGGATCTGTACGCGAAGACCGGCTGTACGGCGGCCGTTCGCGACCTGAGCTTCGACGTCGCACCCGGTGAGGTGTTCGTCGTGATGGGGCTGTCCGGTTCGGGCAAGTCCACGCTGGTCCGCTGCCTGACCCGGCTGATCGAGCCGACGGCCGGACGGCTGCTCTTCGAGGGCGAGGACCTGCGCGCGGCCGACGAGAAGCGGCTGCGCGCGCTGCGGCGGAGCAAGTTCTCGATGGTGTTCCAGCACTTCGGGCTGCTGCCGCACCGCAAGGTGATCGACAACGTCTCGTACGGCCTGGAGATTCGCGGCGAGAGCAAACCGGACCGGCGGCGCCGCGCTCAGGAAGTCATCGACCTGGTCGGCCTTTCCGGCAACGAGCACCTGTACCCCGAGCAGCTGTCCGGTGGCATGCAGCAGCGGGTCGGTCTGGCGCGGGCGCTCGCGAACGATCCCGACGTACTGCTCTTCGACGAGCCGTTCTCCGCGCTCGACCCGCTGATCCGGCGCGAGATGCAGACCGAGGTCGTCCGGCTGCACCGCGAGGTCGGCAAGACGATGGTGTTCATCACCCACGACCTGTCCGAGGCCCTGAAGCTGGGCGACCGGATCCTGTTGATGCGCGACGGCGCCGCGGTCCAGCTCGGCACCGGCGACGAGCTGGTCGGGGCGCCGGCCGACGACTACGTGCGCGAGTTCGTCCGCGACGTCCAGCGGGCCGACGTACTGACCCTGCGATGGATCGCCCGGCGGCCGCGCGACGGCGAGCCGTTGGACGGACCCGAGCTCGGTCCGGACGTCCTGGTCCGCGAGGCGACCCGCCTCGTGCTGGAGGCCGACCGGCCGGTCAAGGTCGTCTCGAACGGCACACTGCTCGGTGTGATCGGTGACGAGGAGATTCTCGCCGTCGTCGCGGACAACTGATGGCCGCCATCACGAGCGACGTGGAGGTCGAGGTACGCCGGCCTCGGCGCAGCGTGGTCGTCGGCGTACTGCTCGTCTTCTGGGTTGCGGCGTACTTCGTCCTGCGCGGGATCGACACCCTTGTCCTCGGCGGGCAGGAGACCACCGCGCTGCATCGCTGGCTGACCGACCACCGCGACGACGTCGGTCAGGGCAACGTGTTCTTCGACGCGATCCGGATCGCCGTCGATCACCTCGTCGTACTGCTGCAGAGCGTCATCTCGCAGCCGTCGTTCGACCGGCCGGTCCCGGTGATCGGGTGGCTCGGGGTGGTCGCGATCTCGGCGTACTGCGCGTGGGCGTTCGGCAACTGGAAGGTCGCCGTACTGACCGCCGCCGGGCTCGGCTTCGTCGGGTTGCAGGGGTTGTGGCAGGAGAGCATGGACACGCTCGCGCTGACCGTAGCGGCCGTGCTGCTGTCGTTGCTGGTCGCGATCCCGCTCGGAATCTGGGCCGGCTTGTCGAACCGGGCGTTCCGGGTCGCGACGCTGGTGCTCGACCTGATGCAGACGCTGCCGACGTTCGTGTACCTCGCGCCGTTGACGCTGTTCTTCGCGATCGGGCCGGCCGCGGCGACGATCGCGACCTTGATCTACGCGGCGCCGCCCGCGGTCCGGCTGACCGCGCACGCGATCCGCTCGGTGCCGCCGGAGAGTGTCGAGGCGGCGCGTTCGCTCGGTTCGACCCGCGGTCAGACGTTGCTGAAGGTCCTGCTGCCGATGTCGCGGTCGACCGTTGTCGTCGGCATCAACCAGACCATCATGGCGGCGCTCTCGATGGTGACCGTGGCCGCGCTGATCGACGCGCCGGGCCTCGGTCAGACCGTGCTGAAGGCACTGCAGACGCTCGATGTCGGCGTCGCGTTCAACGCCGGGCTGGCGATCGTGGTGATCGCGATCGTCCTCGACCGAGTGACGACCGCGGCGGGCGACCGGCCTTGGCGTACGGCGAGTGTGCGGCGGAAGGTCCTGCTCGGCGCGGGCGCTCTCGCAGTGCTCGTCGCTGTCTGGTTCTCCCGCACCTACGTGTGGGCGGCCGAGTTCCCGTCGGACGTGAACGTGGGTTCGCGGATCGCGATCGTCGCGTCCGATGTCACTGCGTGGGTGCAGGACGTCTTCGGCGGGTTCACGTACGGCTTGCGGGACGCGGTCACCATCGGTCTGCTGAACCCGCTCGAAGCGCTCCTGACCGGGTCGCCCTGGTGGCTCGTCAGCGCGGTCATCGTTGCGTTGGCCGGCGTACTCGGAGGTTTGCGGGGCGCCGTGCCCGCGGCGGTGTGCCTCGTGTTGCTGGTGGCGACCGGCGTGTGGCAGGACAGCATGGTCACGCTGGCGTCAACGTTGCTCGCGACGGTCGTGGTCGTGGCCGTAGGGCTTGCGCTCGGTGTGTGGGCCGGGCGGAACCGCCGGGTCGACACCTGGATCCGTCCGGTGCTGGACGCGGGGCAGACGATGCCGCCGTTCGTGTACCTGGTGCCGTTCCTGGCGTTGTTCGGGACGAGCCGGTTCACCGCGATCGCGGCCGCGGTGGTGTTCGCCGTACCGGTGACCACCAAGATCGTTGCGGACGGCATCAGGGCGGTGCCGGTCGCGACCGTCGAGGCGGCGAACTCGGTCGGCTCGAGCGCCTGGCAGGTGATCAGCAAGGTGCAGTTGCCGGTGGCCCGGCGGGCGATCACGCTCGCGGTCAACCAGGGGCTGATCTACGTGTTGTCGATGGTGGTCGTCGGCGGACTGGTCGGCGCGGGCGCGCTCGGGTACGACGTGGCCGCCGGCTTCGCGCAGAGCGAGTTGTACGGCAAGGGGCTGGCCGCCGGGCTGGCGATCGTGCTGCTCGGCGTCATGCTCGACCGCATCACGCAGGCGGCAGCGCGCCGTACTCAGAACTTCCAAAACAGAGGAGACAAGCGGTGAAGAAACTCCGGTACGCCGGTGTGCTGACGGCGGTCGCGCTCGCGCTGGCCGGGTGCGGTGGGGAGAAGGTCGGCGCGGACCAGCCGGCGGCCGGGGGGAAGGACTGCGGCACGTTCAACCTGACCGTGAGCCCGTGGGTCGGGTACGAGGCGAACGCCGCCGTGGTGGCGTACGTCGCGACCAAGGACCTCGGCTGCACCGTGGTGAAGAAGAACCTCAAGGAGGAGATCGCCTGGCAGGGCTTCTCCACCGGCGAGGTGGACGTGAACCTGGAGAACTGGGGCCACGAGGACCTGAAGAAGAAGTACATCACCACCGACAAGGTCGCGGTCGAGGCCGGCTCCACCGGGGTCAAAGGCGTGATCGGCTGGTACGTACCGCCGTGGATGGCCGCCAAGTACCCGGACATCACCGACTGGAAGAACCTCAACAAGTACGCCGCTCTGTTCAAGACGTCGGAGTCCGGCGGCAAGGGGCAGCTGCTCGACGGCGACCCGTCGTACGTGACGAACGACGAGGCGCTGGTGAAGAACCTGGCGCTGAACTACAAGGTCGTGCAGAGCGGCAGCGAGACCGCGCTGATCCAGGCGTTCCGGGACGCGGAGAAGAACAAGCGGCCGCTGCTCGCGTACTTCTACGAGCCGCAGTGGTTCTTCAACGAGGTCAAGCTGGTGAAGATCAACCTGCCCGCGTACAAGGCCGGCTGCGACGCCGACCCGGCGAAGATCGCCTGCGACTACCCGCCGTACGACCTCGACAAGATCGTCTCGAAGAAGTTCGCCGACTCCGGTAGCCCGGCGTACGACCTGGTCAAGAACTTCAAGTGGACCAACGAGGACCAGAACGCCGTCGCCCGCATGATCGCGGTCGACAAACTCACCCCCGACCAGGCGGCCGAGAAGTGGGTCAAGGACAACCAATCCAAGGTCAACGCCTGGCTCGGACGGCGTTAATGCTTCCCTCGCTTTGCTCGGGAAGTAATTCGGTCCACGTCGAAGCGTTCACCTGGCGGCAGCGGTACGCCGATCTGCTGACGTAGCGCTGCCGCTTCGGCGAGCAGTTCGAGGGCGCGGCCGGGATCCTCGGCCGCGCCGGCCAGCCCTTCGAGGGCGAGTGCGATCGCCCGCTGGTCACCGAACCGGCGGGCGAGCTCCAGTGCGCGCTGGTGCAGCGTGCGGGCGGTCGTGAGGTCGCCGCGCTGTTCGGCGATGTAGCCGAGTTGGTTGGTGATGAACGCGATGCCAGGGGTGCCGCCGATCTGCGTCAGCCACCTGAGCCACTTGGTGAAGTGCCGCTCGGCGTCGTCGAGGCGGCCCTGGCGGCGCGCGGCCAGGCCGAGGCCGACCTCGGCGTACTCCTCGGCCGACTTGTTGGACTGCTCGATCGCCAACTGCCGGGCCCGCTCGTGCAGCTCGTCGGCCCGCGCGTAGTCGCCGGTCAGCAGCGCGATCCGCCCCAGGCCCGCGGTGCGGAACGAGACCTCCGCCCACAACCCGAGATCCTCCGCACGCCGGACCGCGTCCTCCAGGTACGCCGTGGCGGTCGGATAGTCACCACTGATCTCGGCGGCCACGATCAGCGCGTACGTCGCCTGCAGCCGGCCCCAGTCGTCGTCGAGCGCGTCGAACAGCTCGAGGCTCCGCAGGCTGTCCCGGCGCATGGCGCCCAGATCCGCACGCACGATGTGCAGCTGCGACCGGGTGCTCAGTGCCGCCGCGAGCCCCCAGCGGTCGCCGCGTTCGGTGAACGCCTCGATCGTCCGGTCGATCCGGGTGAACAGCACCTCCGCGTCGCCGTACGCCCATCGGGTCATCGTCAGGAACCAGAGCGCGCGCGGGTCGTCGCCGACGGCCCGCAACGCTTCCTCACCGGCTTCTGCGACATCGGTGGCCTGGGCGTCGGTCGCCGCCATGCCCGCCAGCCAGACCATGGCCTGCGCCCGGAGCGCCGGCTCCTGGTCGGGCAGTGCGAGGGCGGCGGCGAGCGTACGACGTGCTTCGCCGAGCCGGCCGCGCAGGTACCGGTACCAGGCGAGCGCCGTCGCGAGCTCGAGTGAGGGCGGGGCCGCCCGGAAGTTCGCTGCCTCCTGGTCGAGCCGCAGCAGCCACTCCCGCTGGCCGGGGCCGTGCAGGTCGGCCTGGCGCGCGAGCGCGAGGTAGTACGCCGCGTGCCGGTTCCGGACTGCCGTCTCCTCGCCGGCCTCGCTCAGCCGCTCCAGACTGTAGGCAGCGACAGACTCGAGCAGTCGATACCGGCCGCCGCTCGCCACCACCAGCGACTTGTCGACCAGCGCCAGCAGGAGCTGTTCGGGCAGATCGCTCACCTCGGCAGCGGCCTCCGGTGAGAACGTGCCGGCCTGGACCGCGAGTCTCCGGAGCATCTGGCGCTCCTCCGCGTCCAGCAGGTCCCAGCTCCAGTCGATCGTCGCCCGCAGTGTGCGCTGGCGCTCCGGACCACCCTTGCCACCGGTCAGCAACCGGAAGCGGTCGTCCAGACGCTTGGCCAGGCCTTGGACGCCCAGTGCGCGCACACGGGTTGCCGCCAGCTCCAATGCGAGCGGGATGCCGTCGAGCCGTTCGCAGATCGCAGTCACGTCGTCGGTGACACCAGCCCGGGCCTGGAACAGCTCTTCTGCGGCTGCTGCTGTCAGGGGCGGCACGTCGAGCACACGCTCACCAGTCAGGCCGAGAGGCTCCCGACTGGTCGCGAGTACGCGTAGACCGGGAGCTGCTGCGAGCAATCGCCGTACGAGGTCTGCCAGGTCCAGGTGCTCGCAGTTGTCGAGGATGAGCAGTAGCTGCCTGCTGCTGAGTGAATCGAGCAGCCGCGGGAGGAGGTCGGTTGACTCGTCGCGGAGACCTAGTGCGGTGGCCAGCGCGTCCAGTACGTCGCCCTGCCGCAGCGGAGCGAGCTCGACCAGGCAGGCGTTGGTCGCGTTGCGGCCGAGCTCCAACGCCAGACGCGTCTTTCCGACTCCACCGGGACCGACCAGCGTCATGAGCCGGTTGCCGGCCAGTTGCTCCTGCGCCTCGGCCAGCGTGTCCGCCCGGCCGATCAAATCGTTGAGCGGTTCCGGGAGTGCGGTCGGGCGTCGGAGCGACGGCTCGTGCCGGAGGATCGCCTGATGCAGCTCGGCCAGCTCGGGTCCGGGGTCGGCACCGAGCTCCTCGGCCAGCGCGGTCCGAAGCTCGGCGTACTGGTCGAGCGCCTCATGCTGGCGCCCTGCCCGGTAGAGCGCCTTGAGGTGTACGGCGTGCAGTCGCTCGTCGAGAGGGCGCTGCTGGACCAGCGCGATCGTCTGTCGCAGTACGTCGTCGCCGCGGTCGGACAGTTGCTCGATCGCCGTGAGGTACAGGTCCTCCAGGTGCTCGCGGGTCGCTCGGGCGAACTCGTGGTCGGCGTACGGCTGTCCACGCCACAACGCGAGCGCCTCCGGTAGCCGACCCGTCCGAACGTGCTGCTCGAAGAGGTTGCTGTCGACAACGTCTGCGGTCAGCGTGTAGCCGGCCGGGCCGTGCTGGACGAGGCTGCGAGCGCCAGGCTCGGCACGGTCCAGTGTGGTGCGCAGTTGGGACACGCGGGCCTGCAGCGTGCCGGTCGCGTTGCGCGGCGGTCGGGTGCCCCACAGGTCGTCGATCAGCCGGTCCGCGCTGACAGGCCGGCCCTGGTTCGCCAGCAGGTCGAGGAGCAGCGTCCGGACCTTCGTGTCGGGTACTGCGACCGGTACGCCGGTGTCCGTCCGCACGAGCAGCGGCCCGAGCACCCCGAAGTACATACCCGTAGTAAACCCGTAGCGGGTTCTTCGAGCATCGGGTGCATGAGTTCACGTGAAGCAGTGACAGTGATCGGGCTCGGTTCGATGGGGTCCATGATGGCCAGGACGTTCGTCGCGGCCGGCCATCCGACCACCGTCTGGAACCGGACGCCCGGCAAGACGGACGGTCTGGGAGCGGTACCGGCGGCGACCGCGGCCGAGGCGGTGGCCGCGAGCAAGGTCGTGGTGATCAGTCAGGTCGACTACGGCGCGATGTTCGATTCGCTGGCCGACGCGGACCTGCGGGGGCGGGTCCTGTTCAACCTCAGCTCGGACAGCCCGGAGCGGTTGCGGAAGGCGACTGAATGGGTGGTCGAGCGCGGCGGGACGCTGGTGACCGGCGGCATCATGGTGCCGCCACCGGGGATCGGCCAGCCCGGGTCGTACGTGTTCTACGCCGGTCCTGAGGAGGCCCTCGCCGCACACCAGGCGACGTTGGAGGTGCTCGGCCGGGTCGACCACGTCGGCACCGACCCCGGCCAGGCGATGCTCTACTACCAGGCCATGCTGAACATCTTCTGGTCCACGTTGATCAGCTACTTCTACTCGGCGAGCCTGGTCGGCAACGCCGAACAACTACGCCCGTACGTCGCGACGATGCTCACCGACCTGGCCGAGGACGGTCCTATGGGCTTCCTCCGCATCCTGACCGCGGAACTGGAATCCGGTGAACATCCCGGCGCTGAGAACAACCTCCACATGCAGGCCGTCGGGGCCGAGCACGTCGTACAGGCGTTCGCCGAGGCAGGCCTCGACGCAACCGTGCCGAGCGCGGTGGCCGCACTGTTCGCCCGCGCAGACGCCGCAGGGTACGGCGCCGACGGCCTGAGCGCGCTGGTCGAACTCGTCCGGAAGCCCAGCTAGGCGGCCGTGGTCAGTTTGCACTGACCGTCGACGCAGTCGCGTTGGAGCTTTCCGCGGGAGATCGCTTCGATCAGGCCGATGACCCAGCAGGTGGGGCAGCCCCGGAAGGCCAGGAGGGTCACGGGAAGGAGCAGGAGGCTGACTGGCCCGATGGCCGGCATCAGGGCGAAGGCGGCGATCAGGCTGCCGAAGCCGATGACGCCGCGAACCAGGTGACGGGGCAGCGAGGTGCTGGCGAAGGTCATGTGGGGGCTCCCAGGGATTCGCGCACGGTGCTGCGGGCGCGGTGCAGACGGGACTTCATGGCAGGGACCGTGAGGCCGAGGGCCTTGGCGACCATCGGGCCGCTGTAGCCCTGGACGTCGCGGAGGATCAGGACGCTGCGCTGGTCGGCCGGCAGTTGCGCGATGGCTGCGGCAACTGCCTGCGCCTCCAGTTGGCGCAGCGCCTCCTCCTCCGCCGAGGGCGCCGTCTGGGCGGCCATTGGCTGGTCGCGCAGTACGGCGCGTGCTCGGCGGATGCACTCGTTGCGGATGATGCGGAACATCCACGACGTGAGGGCGCTCGTCGCGCGGAGCATGCCGATCTTGCGGTACAGGATGATCAACGCCTCCTGCGCCGCGTCCTCGGCGTCCTCCGGTGTCGCGCACAGCGTCCGGGCGAGCCGCCGTACGGTCGGATGCGAGTCCGCGACGAGTGCCGTGAGGGCGTCGACGTCGCCCTGCTGAGCGGCGCGGATCAGCTGTTCGTCGAGGTCAGCCACGGGCCCTCCGGCGCAGTACGACGACGCTGCAGGTGCCCAGCAGGAGGACGGCGACGACGGCCGCGACGATCAGGGTGACGGTCATGGTGAGCTCCTTCATCGGGTGCGATTTCGGGAGTAAGAGGCACCGGCCCGGCGAAAGGATTCAGGCTGAAGCGGGCTTGAGCTTGTTCACACGGGCCGGGGGCAACTATCACGATCTTGGCGGGCAACGCCGATGACACGCCGGATTTCGGACAAAACCGGGTAAGTTCTCTTCCATGATCATCGTGACAGCTGCACTGAAGGGCGGGGTCGGGAAGACAACCACGTCGGTGTACTTGGCCGCGCTGGCATCCTCCAACCGTCGCACAGCCACTCTGATCGACGCCGATCCGCAGGGTAGCGCCGCGGACTGGATCGCGGAGTCCGAGGACGACCAACTGAACAGGATCGAGATCGCGGAGGCGCCGACCGAGCGCCTGCTGAGCAAGGCGGTGGACAAGGTCCCGCCGGAGGGTATCGGCATCGTCGACATGCCCCCGTCCCACGAGCGGATGCTCAACAAGGCGCTCGAACGGGCCCGGATCGTGGTCATCCCGACCCGCGTTGGCGGCGTCGAGACACCCCGCGTGAAGGCCGTGCTGGAGCTCGTCCCGGACGACGTACCGGTCGGCCTGGTGATCTGCTCGGCGCGTACCTACACGCGTTCGTACCAGGAAGCCATGCAGCAGTACGCCCAGGAGAACATCCCGGTCTGGGGCACCATCCCCGAGCGGGTCTCGATCACCGCCGGGCCGACCGGACCGCTCGCGGCCGACGGCCTCGAGTCCTACAAGAAGGTCTGGCGCAAGATCCTCGCCGCCGCACGGACCTGACGCTTCGCCGGCAGTGCTCCGTTCAGCGTTGGAGGGGCGGTTCGCCTCGAACGTACGAGCGGAGCACAGTCGCGGCCGCGCCGCGGGCCCAGTCGTCGAAGGTGTGGGAGCGGAGCATCAGCCGGCAGTCCCCGGCCGCGCCGAACGCGTGCTCCGCGAAGGCGCGCCGCATCCGTTCCTCGTACAGGTCGTACTCCGCGACGCCCTCGCCGGCGATCATCACCAGCTCCGGCCCGACCAGGTTCACCATCGCGGCCAGGGCGGCGCCGATCACCTCACCGGCCCGGTCGAACGCCTCGCGCGCGTGTTCGTTGCCCTCGTGCGCCAACTTGATCGCACCGGCCAGGTCCAGGTCCGCTCGCCCGGTGGTCTCCCGCGCCCGCGTCAGGATCGCGTCCGACGACGCCACGGTCTCCACGCAACCGCGCCGGCCGCAGGTACACACCAGGTCGCCCGGCGCGAGCGGCAGGTGGCCGAGCTCGCCCGAGACGCCGTACGCCCCGGACACCACCTCGCCGTTGATGTAGAGCCCGCAGCCGATACCAGAGCCGATCGTCACGACCGCGAACGAGTCCGCGTTCACCCCGGCCCCGAACCAGTGCTCAGCCACGGTCAGCGCGCGGACGTCGTTCGACACCACGATCGGTACGCGAACCCGTTTGCCGAGTAGCTCCGCGACCGGGACGCTACGCCAGCCCATCAGCGGTGAGTCCCGCACGACGCCGTGAGCCGCGTCGACGTCGCCCGACACCGCGATCCCGATCCCGGCGAGCGGACCGGCCACCGCCGTACCGGACTTGAGCGCCGCGATCAGCGCCTTCACGTGCCCGGCGAGCTGCTCGATCACCGCCTCGGGGTCGGTGCTGTCCAGGTCCTCGTGCCGCACGTTGAGGATCCCCGCGGTGAAGTCGGTGGTGACGCCGATCAGGCTCGTCGGCGTGACCTTGACCCCGATCACCGAGACGCTGCTCGGTACGACGGTCAGCGGGCTCACCGGCCGCCCGATCCCGAGCTGGCCGTCGCCGTCCGCCGGAGCCGCCTGGTCGGTGACGAACCCGGTCTCGATCAGCGGCGCGACCGCCTTCGTCACGGCCGCCTGCGACAGCCCGGTCCGGCGCGCGATCTCCACCCGCGGGATCGGCCCCTGGGTCAGGATCTTGGTCAGCACCTCGACTCCCGCCGGAGTGGCCAACGGGAGTGGACGATGAGGACGCAGCGGCACGAGGACAACTTACCGGCGCGTCATGCCTCCGCGCCGGTTTCTGCCAGTGTTGGTGAGGCGAGTGCCCAGCGGATGGTTCGAGTGAGTCCGTCCCCTGCCGCCCGTACGACGGTCTGCTCGGCCAGCGGGAGGTACGGGAGCCGTAGCGGCAGCCTGGTCCACCACGGAAGCAGACCGACCGCAGCAGCTGTCAGTACGCCGTACGCGGGTCGCACGGCCCACGGCACCGGCGGGTGCACCAGCATGAAGCGGGCGGCTTGGCGTGCTTCCGTCGTACCGCGGAGCTCGGGCTGGTACTGCTTCAGCAGGTCGTGCAGCTCGGCCACCGTGGTCGGCGGGTCGATCACCCCGAGCTTCCCGGCCACGAGCGCCGCATCCTCGACGTACCGGTCCTGCTCCGCCGCGTTGAGCGGATGCGCGCCGTAGCGCTGGTGTGCCGCGAGGAAGCTGTCCACCTCGGCCACATGCACCCACTTGAGCAGGTGCGGGTCCGACGCCCGGTACTTCACCCCGTCCGGGCTGGTCCCGCGGACGCGCTCGTGCACGGACCTGACGTGTGCGATCGCCTCCTCGGCGTCCGCGATCGCGCCGTACGTCGTGATCGCCAGGAAGTAGCTGGTACGTCGCAGACGCCCCCACGGATCGCCCCGGTACCCGGAGTGCGCCGCCACGGCCGCCATCGCCAGCGGGTGCAACGACTGCAGCAGCAACGCCCGCAGTCCCCCGGCGAACATCGACGCGTCCCCGTGCACTCGCCGGATCGGACTGTCCGGCGCGAACCAGCGCGGACCGGGCGTCTTGTGCACCCGGTCGCGCTCAGCATGCGGGTCCGGCCCCGCGACCTTCGTCAGAATCATCCGCGCGAGCCCGTCACGCAGCGGGTTCAGCTGGCTGGCTACCACACCACCAACTAGACCACGTCGACGAAAATCGGGTTGGTGTAGAGCCAGGTATCGAGCCACGGGTCGCCGTCGTTGTCCGGGTGCTGAATCGGGCCCGCCGGGTCGATGCGGCTGCCCAGGTACCCGGGCCCGCTCCGCCTACCGTCGCTGCCACGCACCCGGACGTAGTGCGACCGCTCCGCGCGTCCCAACGGGATGCGGACCTCGTACGTGCCCGACTTCCGCCGTACGTCGACCTGCTCGACCACCCTGGTGTCAGGAGCCTTCCAGCTGTCCCGGTCCGCACTAGGACCGGTCACCACACCGCGGATGACGTCTACGTGGGCCAGCTTCGGCAGCAGGTCGTGGTAGTTCGGCCGGGACGCACTGGTCACGGTGACGCGCAGTTCGAGCCGCTGCGACTTCTGGACGCGCAGCCGCCCGCCCAGCGTCGCACCACGCTGCTTTGAACCCACAGGTGCCAGTCGTACGTCGATACCGTCCACAAGCTGCCCGTGGTCCACCCAGACGCGTCCAGCCCGCAGAGCAGCCATCACCTCGAGGTAGCCGTACTTGGTGACACCGACGTGCGTCCTGCTGAACTGACCAGGCCAGAAGTCGCTGCCCGGCTGCGGTACGCCGGAGTCCGTCGGCGACGGCTTCCAGCCGAGACTGTCGAAGTTCTGACCTGCCGGGAACTCCCCGTCCTTCCAGGTGTCCCAGATGGTCCGGTGGTTGTCGCTGTTGGAGGTGATCGAGAACAGCCAGCCTTCGGCGAGCATGCTGTCCCAGAGCCCGCCGACGGTCGCGGTCGCCCAGTCGAAGCCGCCGTACGTCCGGTAGGCGTCGGCCGGGTAGCCGGCGTAGCTGCCGGAGCCTGGCGCGTTGGCGTACTCACCGCGCTGCGCATGCGTAGACCCGCGGTACGCGACCCACGCCGGGTCCGCGTCGCCCTGCGAACCAGGTGCGCCTTCCATCCCGATACAGACACCGCTGTCCCGCCAGGCGCGCAGCTCGTGCGGCGCGTCGATGCCGAGGCGCATCGGGTGGTTGGCGAGCACCAGTACGTCATCGACGTACCTCGCCTGCTTCTGCGCCGCCAGCCACTGCAGGGCCTTGACCGCGTGCAGTTCGTTGTCCGGTGTGTCAGCGGAGCGGGTCGTCAGCTTCCCGTCGTACTCGCGCTCGAACTGCTGGAGCAAGGAGACGTTGTTGGCACCGGGGGCAACCAGGACGGTGCCGTGCTCGGCGGCGGGGATGTACCACTCGAGCCCCTGGAAGACCAGCATCCGCGGGTTCTCCGCACGGGCCTTCAGGACCTCGGCGTTCTCGGCCGCCGCACCCTTGTCGGCGTGCCCGAAGTTGCTGTGCTCGGTGAACGCCATCCAGTCCAGGCCGTACTGCGCACCACGCTGCGCCAGCTGGCTGAAGTCGTACTTCGCGTCGTGGCTGTACCTGCTGTGGACGTGATGGTCCCCGACCAGATAGACGAGCTCAGGATCGCTCTCCGAGTACGCCGTACTCGCAGCCGCCTCCTGCGTCGTCACAGCGGCCGCCGCGAATCCCGCCCCGAGCAGCCCGGCTCCGCGCATCAGGGTCCGCCGCGACACCCCCTGCGGATCCAGCTCCCGCTCCGGAATCTTCGGGTCGGCCCACTCCGGCACCTGTTGCGTCACCATGACGCGCAACCTTGCTGGTCCTGACAAACCAGGTCAAGGCTCCGAGTGACTCCTGGGTGAATGTTCGGCTTCGAGGAGGGAGTAGAGCAGGGAGTCGCGCCAGGCGCCGTTGGTGAAGACGTGGTCGCGGAGGTGGCCCTCGTAGGTGAAGCCGAGGCGCTTGACGACCGCGACGGACGCCTCGTTCTCGGGGCCGATGGCGGCCGTGACGCGGTGCCGGCCGAGGGGGCCGAACGCGAAGTCGAGCAGCACCTGCGCCGCGTCCGTGGCGTACCCGTGGCCCCAGTGGTCCGCGCCGATCGCGTAGCCGAGCTTGGCGGTCCACGACCCGCTCGGCGCGATCCGGCCGAACCCGATCACGCGATCGTCGTCCGGCCGGGTCACGGCGAGCATGTAGTCGGGGCGGTTCTCCTGCGCGGCCCGCGCCACGATGGCGGCCAGGCTCTGCTCGGCCTTGGCGCGGTCGTAACTGTCGAACGCCATCCACGTGGTGACCCGGTCGTCACCGGCGATGGCCAGGTAGTCGTCGAGGTCCGTTGTCCGGAATTCCCGCAGTACAGTCAGCCGTCCGCTGAGCTCCTCCATCCGCGCAGGCTACCGGGGGTAGGTCTGCATCGGGGTCCGGGTGAAGGTCTCGATCTCCTCCTGGAGCTCGCGGGCGTCGTCGGCGTGACCGGACTGCCGCAGGGCCTGGTGGACCCGGCGGGCCGAGTGCACCACGCCGTTGATCCGGCGCTCGGTCGGCAGCGTCAGCACCGGGGCCAGCGCGTCCGCCGCGCCGTCCAGCTCACCGCTCGCGATGCGGGTGATCGCCATCGCGGCGTGGCTGCCGGCGGCGTCGCCGAAGGCCCACTCCGGGTGGTTCTGGTCGGTGTACGCGTCGACGGCCTGGCTCGAGTACCGCTGGGCCTGCTCGACCTCACCGGGCAGCTGCGCGAGCGCGTCGGCGGCGTAGTAGAGCTGGCGGTTGCGGCCGAACGTGCACAGGCCGCCCATGTCGTCGAGGTCGTCGTTGTGCACCGAGTTCCACGCCTCTTCGGCCCGCTCCAAGGCGGCCCGGGTGGCCTCCGGGTTGCCGAGCGCGGCCCAGGCGCGGGCCTCGCTGACCGGGAGCCAGACGCTGGTGGTGCTGTTGGCCTGCTCGGCGTACCCGGCGCCGAGCTGCGCGTACCGCACCGAGTCGTGCGGGTTGCCGGCCCAGTAGGAGACCAGGGACTGCAGGCCACGCACCCAGGCGCGCAGGCCGTGGTGGTCGGCGTTGTCGGCGCACATGAACGCGGTCCGCGCCTGGGTCAGCGCGGCGTGCGGGTTGCCGAGGTCGTGGGAGGCCTTGGCGAGCAGACCGCCGGTGACACCGGCCAGGAAGTACAGCTGGCGGTGGTTGTCCGGGCGCTGACGGCTCTCCAGCAGGCCGAACACCAGGTCCTGGGTCTCGACCAGTTGGCCGAGGATCTCCGGCAGTGGACGCTGCGGGTACGCCTGGGCGGCGTGGCGTACGTCGTCGTACACCTGTTCCATGGCCTCGCTTCCGAGACCGGACTGGGCCGCGAGGGCAAATGCCCTCGCGCGGCTGGCAGCCATGTCGAGAACCTCCATCTCATTACCTGTCGTGATCCGTCCACTCGCGGCAGGTGCCGGCACCACCTGGGCGGCCTGTTCCGGCACGTACGGCGCGAGGAGTTCCTCGACCGGTTTGCCGAACAGACGTTGCAGGGTGCGCCGGGTCTGAGGAGTGGTCCCTGCGCGCTCGCCCGATGCGAGGCGACGCAGGTGCCGCTCGGTGATGGTTCCACCCAGCTCGACGAACTCGGCGACGATCTCGGAGTAGGTCTGGTTCCGGCGCTGGATCAGGTGCGCCAGGACCGTCTTTGGCGCATACCTACTCGCCATCGTTCCTCCCGTTCACGTCAGTCAGACGTTGTCTCGACTTGTGCCCCACGACAAGGTGCTGTCCCCCAGATGTCCGCGAGAGGACCGGAAGAGGTCCGGCAAAGGTCCGGTCCAGGTCCTAGAGCGGTCACGTTGGGCTCGTGCACCATTACTGCCATGACAACCAGTAAGTCCAACTGGTTGCAAGGCCTGAGAGTTACGGGGTGAGAGTTGTGACCATCGCGGAAATGACGTCGAGGCAGCACCGGCGCAGAGTCCGGGTCTGGTTCGGCGAGCACGTGATCGCGCAGTACGTCGCGGAGGCGCCCCTGGCAGCCCGCTACGAACAAGCGATGCGGCGCCGTTTCGCCGGTCTCAAGGTCACCAACGATCTGCTCGGCCCGCTCGACTCGGCCGACTGAAAACCGCAGTTTCCGGGTCCTCCTCAGACCCGGTCTGCTGACCCTGGAGTCTCCTCACGTTCAGGGTCGGCGCTTGGAAGGTCCGTGGCACTCCTCAGTCCCGGACGAAACCCGAGGTGCGGTCCGGAGCACTCCTCAGCTCCGGACCGCGCCGCCCTCCCGACCCGGCTGGGCTTGGCGGTTGAGTTCCCTGTATCGCCGCCGCCCAGCCGTTCCAACCCACCTCCTGGCCGACACCTCGGGCCAGGCAGGGCCGAGTGTCCTGGGCGGTAGGACACCGGAGGCTCCCGACACCTCACCGGGAACCTCCCCCTTGAGGTGGCCGGCTCCGAGTGTGACCGCCGCGCCTGGGCGGTCACACTCGGAGCCTTTTCACGCCAGGTTGGCGGCCATCCGGCGGAGTACGCCGACCGTCGCCAGGTACTCCGTGTCCGAGACGCCGGCCGTGACCCGCCGCCGCTGCGCCTGAACCTTCGTGCTCAGCGCCTGCAGCGCGCGCTCGCCGTCCGCCGTGAGCGTCTCACCCGTCAGCCAGCCCCGCTCGACCAACGGGTCCGTGACGGCAGCGAGCTCTTCCGCGCCGGACAGAAACGGAGCCAGCGCTTCGGCAATCCCTGCGGTGTTGCGCGGCCCGGCCGCGGCGTTCAGCGCCTGCCACTGGCGTCGCGTGAGCCCGTCGTCGGCGAGGACCCGCTCGAACGACTCCTCGAGCAGGCGGTCGACCTCTTTCAGCCACCAGCCGATAGGCTTGTTGTCATCTGACATATACATGTCAACGAGCATATAGTTGGAGTGGTGCATGGACAAGACGGACCCGGTCGCCGAGGTCGAGGCGGCGATGATCGCGATCCGCCGGCGGCAAACCCGTCGTACCTTCGCCGTCCAGTCCGGCGGACCGGACTCGGTCCAAGAGGTCCTGGACGCCGTCGAGGCAGCCGACCCCGCTCCCCTCGGCGTGAACGGCATCGCCACCGCCTTGGGCGTAGACCAGCCCCGCGCCAGCAAGCTGGTCGCCGCCGCAGTCACCGCAGGCCTCCTCCGCCGAGAAGCGGACCAGGCAGACGGCCGCCGCACCAACCTGGCCCTCACCCCCGCAGGCAGAGCCCAACTAGAAGCAGTCCACACCCACCGCCGCACCCACTTCGCCACCGCGATGAACGACTGGACCCCCGAAGAACAAACCGCCTTCGCAACCCTCCTGACCCGCTTCGTAACCGCCCTGGACCGCTAGATGTCCGCCCAGGTCCGGTGGTCAGGAACTGAGGCAGCGAACAGGAACTGGAGGCAGGGGACAGGAAATAACCTGTTCAACCCCGCCGCGGGGTGATCACCGGCCCCGGACATGGACAGCGAACGGGGCGTCCAGCCGGACTGCTGGGCCAGCTCTTCGGAACATTTTTGGCTCTACGCGCCAATTTCTTTCCGGAAAGCAGCCGGATCGAGCGGCCGTGCGGGTCAGATGTCCGCTTCTGGTCCGCTGCAGGCGCGGACCAGGTCCGCGAGGAGTTGCTCGGGGTCGTGCAGCACCCGTACGCCGTCCGTCACCACTCGGCGCGTGCCCGGGTCAACCGGCTCAGTTCCCGCCCAGGCGGTGGCGCGCAGCATCACGCGCCCACGAACCGACCATCCCAATTGGCTACGTAGACCGCGAAGGGTGCGTCGGGCTGTACGTCGGGTTTGCCGGCGGACCAGCCTTCTGCGTGGATCTCCCCGGCGTACTGCATGCCTAGGCGCTTCATCACGGCCTGGGACGCGGTGTTGACCTGTTCCGTCAACGCGATCACGGACGTGGCGTTCAGGGTGGTGAAGGCGTAGTCGAGGCCGGCGCGGCCGATCTCGGTGGCGAGGCCGCGGCCGCGGGCCGACTCGACGAGGGCCCAGCCGAGTTCGAGGCCTGTCCATTCGGGTCCCACCAGCGCGGCGATGGCCTCGGCGGTCGGCGTACCGGCGGGGATCCGGGACATTCCGCCCCGTCCGGCCAGCTCGCCGCTCGACCGCTCGTACGCGATCCACTTGCACACCGAGTCCCGCTCCCAGCCCGCCTGCTGTTCGGCGGCTCGCGCGGCTGCCTCCTCCAGTGAACACGACCCGTCGTACCACCGAGCCACCCACGGGTCCGCGTACAGCCGCACCAGGTCCGCCTCATGTCCGGGCAGCACACCGTTCGGACCAGTGATCGGCTCCAGCCGGAGGCGGTCTGTGAACCGCGTCCGGACCACATGAGCCACCAGGTCCCGCAGCCGCCGGTCGCCGTCGGTCCGGTTCACCATGAGCAGGTCAAGGTCGCCCGGTCCGGCCCAAGCGGACGCATCGTGCTTGCCGGCCTCGAGGCGCGGTCGGGTCAGGTCTCCGTCGACGGTGACGAGGTAGTCGACCTCCCGCCGTACCCGACCCTCCCACTCCCATTCCCAGTCGGCGACAGTCCAGACGATGTCGCGCACCTTCCAGCCGGTCTCCTCCTCGACCTCCCGCGCCAGCGCCTCCTCAGGCGTCTCCCCCGCCTCCAGATGCCCACCGACGATGTCCCAGATCCCCGGCAACAACCGCCGCCCCGCCGTACGCCGCTGCAGATAGACGCGATGCCCGGAGTCCCGGATCAATGCCCCAACACAGTCGACCGCACGCATAGCTCCAACCTACTGAGCTAGCGGACCGGGTGTTCGGTGATTCGGTTGGGCATGAAGAGGACGGCTGCGACGAGGAGGACGGCGGCTGCGGCGGCGCCGTAGTAGACGTCGTGGATGGCGGGCGCCAGGATCCCGGCGGGTACTTTCTCCAGGTCCGCGTGGTCGTCTCCCAGGCGGGCAGCGACGACGCCGTTCGCCACGGCGCCGAAGACCGCGACACCGACCGCACTGCCGACCGAGCGGGCGAACATGTTCGCCCCGGTCACCACACCGCGCGTCTGCCACGCGACCGACGACTGCGCCGCCACGACCGACGGTGACGCGGAGAACCCGAGCCCGATCCCGATGATGAAACAGGCCGCAGCGAGGTGCAGTACGTCGCTCGTGGCGTTGACCGTGAGCAGCACACCGGCGCCGATGACGACGATCAGCGAGCCCATCAACATCGTCGTACGGAAGCCGACGCGCAGGTAGATCCGCCCGGCGAGGGACGCCGCGATCGGCCAGCCAAGGGTCATCGCGGCGAGCGTGAACCCGGCGACGAGCGCCGACGTACCGAGGACGCTCTGGGCGAACAGCGGCACGTACGTCGACAGGCCGATCATCAGCAAACCGATCAGCAACGCCGCCGAGTTCGCCGAGTTCAGCACCCGCTGGCTGAGCACCCACAGCGGCAGGATCGGCTCGGCCGCGCGCCGCTCGACCAGCACGAACGCGATCAGCAGTACGACGGCCGCGGCCAGGATCACGATGCTCGTCGGCGAGTCCCAGGCCCACATCACGCCGCCCTCGAGCAACCCGAGCAGCAGCAGCGAACCGCCGACCGCGAGCAGGATCGCGCCGGCGTAGTCGATCCGGTGGCTGGTCTTCTCCGCCACCTTCTCGTCGAACCGGCGGACCAGCACCCAGGCGGCCGCCATCCCGAGCGGGATGTTCACGAAGAAGATCCACCGCCAGGAGATGAAGTCCGAGAACACGCCGCCGAGCGTCGGGCCGACGAACGACGAGATGCCCCAGACGCTGGCGATGTAGCCCTGCACCTTGGCGCGCTCCGCGACCGTGTAGATGTCGCCGACGATCGTCATCCCGATCGGCTGGATCGCGCCCGCGCCGAGGCCCTGGATGAGCCGGAACGCGATCAGCGCCGGCATGCTCCAGGCGAACCCGCACAGCACCGACCCGAGCAGGAACAGCCCGACGCCGAGCAGCATGATCGGCTTCCGTCCGCGCTGGTCGGCGAGCTTGCCGTAGATCGGCACCGACACGGCCTGTGCGAGCAGGTAGATCGAGAACAGCCAGGGGAACTGGGTGAATCCGCCGAGGTCGGCGACGACCGACGGTACGGCGGTGGCGAGGATCGTCGCGTCGATCGCGACGAGCCCGACGCTCAGCATCACCGCGAGCAGGATCGGGCCTCGCTCCGACCGAAGCCCCACACCCGTCCGGTCGATGTGTTCCGTAGTCATATCACCCACCAATGTATGTGAACCGACAACTATTCCCCTACCCACAGCCCGCCCACTGGACGTCCCCTGGGGTACGACGAGGCAGGACGGTCGAGTGCAAGACGGGGCGACGCGCCCGGCCGGGACTGTGGGCTCACGGGCGATTACGCTCCGGGGGGTGAGGATGCGGGCACTGCTGCGTGGCGTCGTGCTCGTGGTGACTGTCTCGCTCGCCCTGGTGCTGCTGCCGATCGCGATCAACGTCGGCACCGGCGGCACCGCACCGGCCTTCCTCGAGCCGTACGTCGGATGGGTCTGGCCGGCGATCGGCGTGCTCTGGGTCGTCGCGGTCCTGACCGCCCTGTTCGAGGTCCGCGACCGCCGCCTGCCGACCATCTCCAACCGCGGCGCCGACCAGCCGCGCAACCGCCCCAACGCACTCGCCCGCATCGACCGGTACTTCTCCGAACGTCGGGCCGGTTCGCTCGCCGAGCGCACCCGCGTCGCCCTGGCCCTGGACGAGCATCCCGGCGTAGTGGTCCGTCCGTACGACCTGTTCGTCCAGCCGCTCGACAGCGCACCACGGCGCGTACCGAACGAAGCGGACATCGCAGGTGTCTTCGACGAGCTGCAGGACTCGATGCTGATCCTCGGCGCACCCGGTGCGGGCAAGACCACCCTGCTCCTCGACCTCGCCCGGAACCTCGCCAAGCAAGCACATGCCAACAAGGACCAGCCCATCCCGGTCCTGGTCGACCTGGCCGGCTGGACCGCGCAGTCGTCGCACCAGAACGACGACGAGCCCAGTGACAGCCCACTGGTCGCGGGCTTCGTCCGCTGGCTGCTGTACGAGCTCAACGACCGCTACGGCATCCCACCCGCTGTCGGACGCACCTGGCTGAGCAACGGCGAGCTGACCCTGCTGCTCGACGGACTGGACGAGATCGCCGAGCCGAACCGAGCCAAGCTCGCACCGGTCTTGGAGGAGCTCCGCCGCAACTACCGGATCGGCCAGCTCGCAGTCACGTGCCGAACGAACGACTACGAACGCCTCCCCAACAAGCTGCGACTGTTCGGCGCTGTGCACATCAGACCGCTCACGAGAGAACAGGTCCTCGACTACTTCACCACTGTCGGACCGGCACTCGACGGTGCGCGGGCTGCGATCGAGCACGACGACGCACTCTGGGAGCTCGTCAACTCGCCGCTGATGCTCAACGTGATGGTCCTCGCGTACCAGGGTCGAGAGCCGGAGGAGGTGATTGCCCGCGGCGTCGCCGACCTACGCCGGGAGCTCTTCGACACCTACATCTGCGAAGTCCTCGCCCGAAACCGCCAGACCGCGCGACAGTACGACGCGAAGACCGCCGTACGACGTCTGTGGTGTCTGGCCTGGTGGACTCGACGCCGTGCCGGTGACAGGACCGCCGTACCGCGGTGGATGGTGCCTGACGGGTGGTACGGGTTGTCACTGCCGGAGGTCGACTACCTGACGCACGCGGTGTGCCTGCCCGCGTTGTTCGCTGCACTGACTGCCGGCGTGACACTGGTGATGCTCGCGCAGTACGGCGTACTCGCCGGACTCGCAGTGGCGGGCGCTGCGCTGTTGCTCGTCCACCTGCTCCCACACCCCTGGCAGAAGCGCGAAGGGAGCGGGCCGGACCGCGTACCGCTCTTCGCCCTCATCTTGTTCGCAGGTACGGCGATGACTGTCGCCGTGACTGTCGCGGCGCTTGGACTGGTTGAACTGCTCACCGCCAAGCCCGCGCTCGTGGTCGAGGCCGCCGTGGTCGCCGGAGCCTACGGTGTCGAGCTGATCGTGTTCCACAACAACCGGCGGCGACTGCTCCTCGGCGTACGGCTGGCTGTGGTCGTGGTGACGAGCTGGGTCACCCTGAGCCTCGGCGACGCCACCGCCTTCGCCTGTGGGGTAGCGATCGGCCTGCTGGTTGCTCAGGCCATCCGGATGGTGAAGTCGCTGCCGACCGACCACCTCCCCACCACAGCCGACAAGGGGTGGCGGATGGACCCGTGGGTCGCTGGTGGGGCTGCTGTCGCGTTCCTGGTTGCACTGGTCTTAGGAGCCGACCTGGCGTCGCCGCAACTGGAGGCGGTCGCGGGGATCGTGGTTGGCACGGTCGCAGCGAAGGCGTGGCGTCGTCGTCCGCCTGTCCTCGCCGGCCCGCTGTCGCGGCTGCTGCACGACTCGCTACTCCGCTGGACCGGATACCTGCCGTGGCACCGCCGAGCCTTCCTGCAGTACGCCGCGGACCGCCACGTGCTGGCCCGCACCGGACGTGCGCAGTACTCGTTCATCCACCTGCTCGTCCGCGACCACCTGGCCGAGTGCACACCGGACGAGCTCGCAGCAAAGGTCGACCGTCGCATCACAGAACGCGCGGCTCGCACTCAAGCCGGTTCGTTCAGGGCGTAGCCGATCAGGCTGCTGCACAAGACCAACGCGATCAGTGGGCTGAGGGCGAGGCGCAGCGAGGTGTGCTCCGCGATCGTGGCGAGGACCGGGGTGGCGACGCCGCCGATGCTGACGGCGAGGCCGAGAGTCATGCCGCCCGCGGTGCCGACGCGGCCGGGGAGGAAGTCCTGGCCCAGCGTCACATGCAGCGAGAACGGGATCGACATCGCGATCGCGGTCGCCGCGAGAAAGCCGAAGAACGCCGGCCCGGGTACGAACACCAGGCAGGCGATCGCTGGTACGGCGACGGCGTACGACGTCCGCAGTGTGCGGATCCGTCCGTAGCGGGTGGCGAGGCGGCCGCCGAGGAGCGTGCCGAGTGCGCCTGCGGCGAAGAGGATGAACAGGGCGATCCCGCCGGTCGTCGTACCGCCGCCGACCCGCTCGCCGGCGTACAGCGCGATGAAGGTCCCGAGGCCGACGAACACGATCGACCGGCAGATCATGATCAGCGACAACCGCAGGAACGACGGCCAGTCGTCCGTCCCTTCGGTGTGCCCGCGGGTGACTGCGACGGCGGTGCGCGAGCGGACCGCCCACGTGGTGATCGTGGCGCCGAACAGCGCCGGTACGACGAGTAGTGGCGTCAGCGACAGCCCGCCCGCGGCGATGATCGGTGTGACCAGGACCGGAGCCAGCGCGAACCCGACGTTCCCGCCGACCGAGAACCAGCTCATCCCGACATGGCTGCCACCGCTCACGAGGCGGGCCATCCGGGCGGCCTCGGGGTGGTACGCCGCGACGCCGAGCCCGGACAGCGCAGCTGCCAACCACATCAGCCAGTAGCTCTGGCCGACGCCGAGGAGGGCGATGCCGAGTCCAGCGGTGGTCATCGCGATCGGGATCAGCCAGGTCAGCGGGCGGCGATCGGTCAGTACGCCGAACACGGGCTGGACGACCGAGGACAGCAGGGTCGCGGCCAACGTGATGCCGGAGACAGCGACGTACCCGAGGCCGCGCTCGGCGACCAGGAACGGTACGAGCGCCGGCACGCAGCCCTGGTAGATGTCCACGCACGCGTGGCCGGTGGCCATCAGCCCGATCGGTCGAAGTTTCCGCACCACTCGATCGTCACGGCCGGGGCGGTTGTCCGGCTTCCGATAAAATGCCAATTCATGTCGGAAATCCGCCAACGTCCCGCGACCACTGGTCACCGCCCGATCCACGCCGGTGGCGGCATCGAGCCGCACTGGCACGACCGGAACCAGATCGTGTACGCCGGCCGCGGCGTCCTCTCCGTCACCACCGACGCCGGCAGCTGGGTAGCCCCCGCCACGAGAGCCATCTGGATCCCAGCCGGCACGATCCACCAACACCGCGCGTACGGCGAGACCACCCTCCACACCGTCGGCCTGCAAGAGAATCCACTAGAACTAGACGCCCCGTCAGCCCTAGTAGTGAGCCCCCTCCTCCGAGAGCTGATCCTCACGTACACAGGTCCTACAGACAACCAACCTGATGAGCTACAGCGCCTGCGGGGTGTACTGCTGGACCAGCTTCGGCGGTCGGCCCAGCGGCCTACCTATCTACCTGCACCACGTGATGCCCGCCTGGCCGCTGTTTGCGATCTGTTGCGGGACAACCCTGCGGAGGGCAGGACGCTGACAGAGCTCGGACGAGTGGTCGGTGCGAGTGAGCGGACTCTCAGCCGCTTGTGCAGAACCGACCTGGGGATGACGTTCCCGCAGTGGCGCACACAGCTCAGATTGCATGAGGCGTTGAGGCTTCTAGCGGAGGGAGCTTCTGTGACTCAGGTAGCGCACCGGTGCGGCTGGGCGTCGACCAGTGCGTTCATTGACACCTTCAGGCGCGCCTTCGGTCACACGCCCGGTTCACGCAGAGCCTGATCAAGGATTCGGCTCCACTGGCGGACGATGCCGCGTCGCCGCGCACTGTCATCGGTCAGCAGGTCAGCCAACCCAAGACCACGCGCCATGTCCAGCACCCCCTGCACGGTCTCCCGCACTCCAGGAGTCCGCTCACTGATGTCCAGCACCTCCAGCAGCGCGCGGTGCGCCTGCCGCCCGACATGTGACTCCAGCCGCACGGTCTGCTGCCGCAACGCCTCCTCCGTCGACGCCGCCACCCAAAGGTGCAGTGCGGCCCGGAACAGCGGCCCGGTGTAGACGTCCGCCAGCATCCCGACGATCGCCTCAGTACGCCCAGCCCCGCTCGGCAACGCGGCAGCCTGCGCACGGATCTCCGCCAACCGTACCTCGGTCATGTACTCGACCGCCGCCGCGAACAGGTCCGCCCGCGTCGGGAAGTGATGCTGCGCCGCACCCCGCGACACCCCGGCCCGCGCCGCGACGACCGACACCGTCGTCGCGGCGTACCCGACCTCGGCCAGCGACTCGACCGAGGCCTCCAGCAACCTCTGCCGCGTAGCCCGCGACCGGTCCTGCTGAGGTGCCTTCAGAACCTCACTCACGCTTGGCCTCACGAGCCCGCAACTCACGCCGCAGGATCTTCCCCGACGCAGCCTTCGGTACGGCGTCGATGAACTCCACCTGCCGGATCTTCTTGTACGGCGCCACCCGCGCGGCGACGTACTCCATGACGTCGTCCGCCGTCAGCTTCACTCCCGGCATGGGCACCACGAACGCCTTCGGTATTTCGTGGCCGTCCGCATTGACCCCGATGACCGCCGCGTCCGCGATCCGGTCGTCGGTGAGCAGCACGGCCTCCAGTTCCGCGGGCGGCACCTGGTACCCGTGGTACTTGATCAGCTCCTTCACCCGGTCCACGACATACAGGTAGCCGCGCGCGTCCACCCGCCCGATGTCGCCGGTGTGCAGCCAGCCGTCCGCGTCGATCGTCGCGTCCGTCTCCGCCTGCCGCCCGAGGTACCCCTTCATCACCTGCGGTCCGCGGATCCAGATCTCGCCCTCGTCCGCATCGTTGCCATCGGCCCCGACCAGCCGCATCTCGGTCGACGGGAACAGCTTCCCGACCGCACCCGGCGGCGGATCCTGGTCGTCCTGCGGTACGGCGTGTGTGCCCGGCGACAACTCCGTCATCCCGTAGGCCTGCAGTACGGCGTGCAACCCGAGCCGCTTCGCACACGCCTCGGCCAGCTCACCGTCCAACGGCGCCGCCGCGGACGTGACGTGCTTCAAAGCAGACAGGTCCACCCCGTCAACGGCCGGATGCTTCGCCAGCGCCAGGACGATCGGCGGCGCGACGAACGCCCGCGTGATCCGCTGCTCGTCGAGCGTGGTCAGGAACTGCTGCAGGTCGAACTTCGGCAGCACGACGACCGTGGCGCCGAGTCGCAGCGGCAGGTTCATCAACACCGACAGGCCGTAGATGTGGAAGAACGGCAGGATCGCGATGATCCGCTCCTCCTCGGCGAGCGTGATCATCACCTCCGCCTGCGAGATGTTCGTCGCGATGTTCCGGTGCGTCAGCATCACGCCCTTAGCTGCCCCGGTCGTCCCGCTCGAGTACGGAAGTACCGCGACGTCCACCGCCGGATCGATCGTCACGACCGGCTCCGGACCCGTGGACGCGAACAGCTCCTGCACTGAGCGGTACCCCTCGGCCTGGTCGCAGACGAGGATCTGCTCGACCGCGGTGCCCTCGATTGCCGCGGTCGCGACCGGCAGGAACAGCGAGATCGTCACCAGCAATTTCGCCTTCGAGTCGATCAACTGCTTGTGCAGCTCGTCCGCGGTGTAGAGCGCGTTCACCGTGGTCACGGTCGCGCCGGCGCGGGTGGCGCCGTAGAACACCACGGGATACAGGATCGTGTTCGGGCTGTAGAGCGCGATCACGTCGCCGTGCCGGATACCGAGCTCGGCCAGACCGGCCGCGACCCGCCGGGTCAGGTGGTCCAGCTGGGCGTAGCTCAGCTCTTTACCGGTCACGCCGTCGACCATCGCCGCCCGGTCGCCGTACTCCTGGGCTCTGCCGAGCACGGCGTCGTGGATCGGTACGTCGAGCACCTCGACAGGCGGGAATTCGCTGGTGATGATCATTGCCCCACTCCTTCTAGTACGACTTAGGCAGTCCGAGGCTGTGCTGTGCAACGAAGTTCAGGATCATCTCCCGGCTGACCGGCGCGATCCGGGTCGCGCGGGACGCCGCGACGAGCGACGCCACGCCGTACTCGACCGTCATGCCGTTCCCGCCGAGGGACTGCACGGCCTGGTCGGTGGCACGGACGGCGACCTCGCCCGCCGCGTACTTCGCCATGTTGGCCGCCTCACCCGCCGCGAGATCCTCGCCCGCGTCGTACAGCGCCGCAGCCTTCTGCATCATCAGGCGGGCCAGTTCGAGCTCGATCTTGATCTGCGCGAGCGGGTGCGCGAGTCCCTGGTGCGCGCCGAGCGGCGCCTTCCAGACCTGCCGTTCCTTGACGTACGCCGTGGCCTTGTCCAGAGCGTGCCGCGCGATGCCGACCGCGAACGCGGACGCCATGATCCGCTCCGGGTTGAGGCCGGCGAACAACTGCATCAGTGCCGCGTCCTCGGACCCGACGAGCGCTTCACGCGGCAGCTGTACGTCGTCCAGGAACAACGCGTACTGCTTGTCCGGGCTGATCAGGTCCATCTCGATCTGCCGGAACTCCACGCCCGGCGCGTCGATCGGCACGATGAAGAGCGCCGGCTTGAGCTTCCCGGTGCGGGCGTCCTCGGTGCGTCCGACGACCAGGATCGCCTTGGCGACGTCGAGTCCGGAGATGAACACCTTGCGCCCGGTCAGCGACCAGCCGTCGTCGGTACGGCGGGCCGTGGTGGTGATCTGGTGCGAGTTCGAGCCGGCATCGGGTTCGGTGATCGCGAACGCCATGATCGTCGTACCGTCGGCGAGACCGGGGAGCCACTGCTGTTTCTGCTCGTCGGTGCCGAAACGCGAGATCACGGTGCCGCAGATCGACGGTGAGACGACCATCATCAGCAGCGGGCAGCCCGCCGCGCCGAGCTCCTCGAGGACGATCGACAGGTCGGCCATGCCGCCGCCTCCGCCGCCGTACTGCTCGGGGAGGTTCACACCGAGGAACCCGAGCTTCCCGGCCTCCAGCCACAGCTCGGTGGTGTGACCGCCTGTACGAGCCTGCCGGTTGAACCACTCGTAGCCGTACTTCTCGCCGAGCTCGCTGACGACCTTCCGCAGCTCGCTACGCTCTTCGGACTCGGTGAAACTCATGCGTCCTCCCCAACCACGGCCAGTACGGCGCCGACCTCGACCTGTTGTCCTGCTTCCACCTTCAACTCACCGACGACCCCGTCCGCCGGGGCTGCGATCGTGTGCTCCATCTTCATCGCCTCCAGCCACAACAGCGGCTGACCTTGTTTCACCACGTCTCCGACCGCGACGCCGACCCGGATCACGGTGCCCGGCATTGGCGCCACCAACGACCCGGCCGCGACCTGGTCGGCCGGATCCACGAACCGCTCCACCGGATACAGCGCGACACTGCCCAGCGACGAGTCCACACAGGTGACCCCGTCGTACGCCGCCACGTCGAAGGACCGCCGTACGCCGTCGACCTCCAGCACCACCCGCTCCGGACTGCTGTCCAGGAGCGTGATGTTGCCGTCGACAACCAAGCCGTCGCGGGTGTGTCGGTAGGCAACCTCGTGCACCACGTCGCCCACCCGGTAGCTCTTGCGTTGTGGTTGCGACGCGAGGTTCCGCCACCCGCTCGGCACCCGCACCGGAGCCGCCCGCCCGGCCGCATCCGCCAACGCGGCAGCCAACGCCGACACCTGCACCACCGCGTCGTCAGGCCCCGCTCCAACCCCGTGCTTGTCGAAGAACGCGGTGTCGGTGTCGCCGGCAAGGAACGCCGGATGCCGAAGGATCCACGCCAGCAACTCGCGATTCGTTCCGACCCCGTGGATCGTCGCGCGTTCCAACGCTCCGGCGAGTCGTCGCGCGACCGCGTTGCGATCGGGACCGGAGGCGATGACCTTCGCCAGCATCGGGTCGTAGTACGGCGAAACCTCCGACCCGTCCTCCACCCCCGAATCCACCCGCAGACCCCGTGCACCGACCTCGAACGCGTGCAGGCGACCGGTCTGCGGACGCCAGTCGTTCAACGGGTCCTCGGCGTACAACCGGACCTCGATCGCATGCCCAACCGTCGGCGGCGGATCCACCGGCAGCCGCTCACCCGCAGCGACCGCGAACTGCAGCTCAACAAGATCCAGGCCCGTCGTCTCCTCCGTCACCGGGTGCTCGACCTGGAGGCGCGTGTTCATCTCCAGGAAGTAGAACGCGCCCTTCTCGTCCGCGAGGAACTCGACCGTCCCCGCTCCTACGTAGTTGATCGCCGCAGCCGCCTTCCGCGCCGCGTCGAACAGCTCCGCCCGCATCGACGGGATCCGTTCGACGAGCGGCGATGGGGCCTCCTCGACCACCTTCTGATGGCGGCGCTGGATCGAGCACTCGCGTTCGCCGACCGCCCAGATCGTGCCGTGCTGATCGGCCATCACCTGCACCTCGATGTGCCGCCCGGTCGCCAGGTACCGCTCGCAGAACACGGTCCCGTCGCCGAACGCCGACAACGCCTCCGCCGACGCCGCGTCGATCTCGGCGGCAAGATCGTCCAGCCGCGACACCACCCGCATCCCGCGCCCGCCACCGCCGGCCGACGCCTTCACCAGCACGGGCAGATCGGACGCCGACACCTCGGCCGGAGTCAGCTCGGCGAGGACCGGCACCCCGGCGGCCGCCATCAGCTTCTTCGCCTCGATCTTCGACCCCATCGACGAGATCGCATCGACGGGCGGCCCGATCCAGGTCAGCCCCGCGTCGATCACCGCCTGCGCGAACGCCGCGTTCTCGGACAGGAAGCCGTACCCCGGATGTACGGCGTCCGCGCCCGCCCGCAGGGCCGCCTCGACGATCAACTCGGCCCGCAGATACGTGTCACCCGGGGTGTTCCCGGGCAGCTGTACGGCGGCGTCCGCCTCGTCGACGAACGGCATCCGCGCATCGGCCGTCGAGTAGACCGCGACCGTGGACAGGCCGAGCGCACGTGCGGTCCGGAAGACCCGGCGAGCGATCTCGCCCCGGTTGGCGACCAGTACGGAAGAGATCATTCGAGTCACATCCTGAAGACGCCGAAGGACGACGTACCTTCGACGGGGGCGGAGTGGATGGCGGACAGGCAGATGCCGAGGACGGTCCGGGTGTCGCGGGGATCGATCACGCCGTCGTCGTACAGCCGGCCGGACAGGAACATCGGCAGCGATTCCGCCTCGATCTGCCCCTCGACGTACGCCCGCATCTGCTGGTCGGCCTGCTCGTCGTACGGTTGCCCCTTCGCGTCGGCGGCCGCCCGCGCGACGATCGACAGTACGCCGGCCAACTGCTGCGGACCCATCACCGCCGACTTCGCCGACGGCCACGCGAACAGGAACCGCGGATCGAACGCCCGCCCGCACATCCCGTAGTGCCCCGCGCCGTACGACGCCCCCATCAGGATCGAGAGGTGTGGCACGCGAGAGTTCGAGACCGCGTTGATCATCTGCGCGCCGTGCTTGATGATCCCGCCCTGCTCGTACTCCTGCCCGACCATGTACCCGGTCGTGTTGTGCAGGAAGATCAGCGGCGTGTTCGCCCGATTCGCCAGCTGGATGAACTGCGCCGCCTTCTGCGACTCCTCGCTGAACAGCACCCCGCGCGCGTTCGCGAGTATCCCCACCGGGTACCCGTGCACCGACGCCCACCCGGTCGCCAGCGACGACCCGTACAGCGGCTTGAACTCGTCGAACACCGACCCGTCCACGACGCGAGCGACCACGTCCCGCGGATCGAACGGGATCTTCAAATCACCCGGCACGATGTCGAGCAGGTCGTCCGCGTCAAGCAGTGGTTCGTCGTACGACGGCTTGGGGGCCGGGCCCTGTTTACGCCAGTTCAGCCGCGACACGATCTGCCGCCCGAGCCGGATCGCGTCCGGCTCGTCCACCGCGAAGTAGTCGGCCAGACCGGACTTCCGGGCGTGCATCGACGCGCCGCCGAGCGACTCGTCGTCCGCGTCCTCGCCGGTCGCCATCTTCACCAGCGGCGGCCCGGCCAGGAACACCTTTGCGCCGCCGTCGACCATCACCACGTAGTCGCTCATACCGGGGATGTACGCACCGCCCGCGGTCGAGTTGCCGAACACCAGCGCGATCGTCGGGATCCCTTCGGCCGACAATCGGGTCAGGTTCCGGAACATGGCCCCGCCGGGGATGAAGATCTCCTTCTGCGTCGGCAGGTCCGCGCCGCCGGACTCGACCAGGCTGATCACCGGCAACCGGTTCGCACGGGCGATCTCATCGGCCCGCAACGCCTTCTTCAAGGTCCACGGGTTGCTCGCACCGCCCTTGACCGTGGGGTCGTTCGCGGTGATCAGACACTCGACGCCCTCGACCACGCCGATCCCCGTCACCAGGCTGGCGCCGACGGTGAAGTCCGAACCCCAGCCGGCCAGCGGCGACAGTTCGAGGAAGTACGAGTCCGGGTCGAGCAGCAGCTCGATCCGCTCCCGCACCAGCAGCTTGCCGCGTTTGTGGTGCCGCTCGACGTACTTCGGACCACCACCCGCGAGCGCCTTGGCGTGTTCAGACTCGAGCGCGGCCAGCTTCTCCACCATCGCCGAACGGTTACTCATGTAGTGAACCCCAGTCGCTTGGAGGCAAGGCCGGTCAGGATCTCGGTGGTGCCGCCACCGATGGCGAGGATCTTCTGGTCGCGGTACTGGCGCTCCACCTCGGCTTCCCGCATGTACCCGAGACCGCCGTGCAACTGCAGCGCCTGGTCGCAGACCCACTGCCCGGCCTCGACCGCGGTGTTCTTGGCGAAGCACGTCTCGGCGATCACGTCCTCGCCCGCCTCGGCCCGCCGCGCCACCTCGTGCACATAGACCCGCGCCACGGAGATCCGCCGAGCCATCTCGGTCAACGTGTGCTGCACCGCCTGCCGCGAAATCAACGGCCTGCCGAACGTGTCCCGCTGACGGCACCACTCGACGGTCAGGTCGAGCGCCCGCTGCGCACCGGCGTACGCCTGCACCGCCAACGTCAGCCGCTCGGCCACGAAATTCACCGCGAGCTGTACGAAACCAGAGTCCTGAGCGCCCACCAGATTCTCGGCTGGTACGCGAACGTCCGTGAACGCCAGCTCAGCCGTGTCCGAGCAGAGCCACCCCATCTTCTCCAGCTTCCGCGACACCGCGAACCCCGGCGTACCGCGCTCGATCACCAGCAAGCTGATCCCGTGCGCCCCAGCCTCACCGGTACGAACAGCCGTCGTCACGAAGTCCGCGCGACAACCTGACGTGATGTAGGTCTTCGCGCCGTTGACGACAAATACGTCACCCTCGCGACGCGCCGTTGTACGAATCGACGCCACATCGGACCCACCGCCAGGCTCCGTGATCGCCAGTGCGCCGATCAACTCACCGTCCAGCGTCGGGCGAACCCACCGCTCGATGTGCTGTTCATTGCCCCCAGCAACGATGTGCGGAAGGGCGATGCCGCAGGTCAGCAGCGACGCGACCAGGCCGCCGGAGCCGCCCGCGTAGTGCATTTCCTCGACCGCACCGAGCGCGTCGAGCAACGACCCGCCGCCACCGCCGACCGCCTCAGGAAACCCGACGCCCAGCAAACCCAGCGCGCCGGCCTTCTTGTGCAGCTCCCGCGGCAGTTCGCCGTCCCGCTCCCACTGATCCAGATGCGGCAACACCTCAGCCGCCATGAACCGCCGTACCGACTCCCGGAAGCCACTCACAACAGGACCTCCGGTACGTCGACGTACCGCGACCGCAGCCACTCGCCAAGAGCCTTCGCCTGCGGATCGAACCGTGCCTGCGCCGCGACGCCCTCGCCCAGTAGACCCTCGACGACGAAGTTCATCGCCCACAGGTTCGGCAGCAGGTACCGCGTGACGATCAGCGGCTGCGTCTCCGGGAGGAGGGTGTTGAAGAGCTCGACCGTGAGGGTGTGCGCGAGCCAGCGCCACGTCTTCTCGTCGCGGGCCCACACACCGACGTTCGCGTCGCCGCCCTTGTCGCCCGAGCGTGCGCCCGCGATCCGGCCGAGTGGGACCTCGCGGGTCCGCGGCGGTCCGCTCGAGAGCTGCAGCAGCGGCATCGGCGCCTCGATGTCATCGACGGGCTGCAGCGATCGGGTCTGCGCCGCTGGTTCGATCGTGTGCCGTGAGCCGTCCGGCAGCACGACGACGTGCTCCACCTCGTGGATGTCGACGTACCCAGCGCGGAAGACGCCGTACGGCGAACCGTCGCCGGGCGGCGCGGTGACGTGGAATCCGGGGTAGCTCGCGAGCGCCAGCTCGACCGCCGCGTTGCTGAACGCGCGGCCGACGACCTTCGGATCCGGATCCTTCACCGCGCATCGGAGGAAGACGCTCGCCTCCTCCTCGGACTCGGCGTTCGGCTTCTCGGTCCAGGCCAGGGTCCAGCGGAGCTCAGCCGGCTTTGAAGGCAATGCCTGCTCGAGCTGTCGTTGCACCAGTTCGGCCTTCTGTTCCAGCTGCAGCCCGGTGAGCACGAAGTCGACCTCGTTGCGGAAGCCGCCGACGCTGTTCAGCGAGACCTTGTACGTCGGCGGCGGGGCTTCACCGCGGACGCCGGAGATCTTGACGCGGTCCGGACCGTCCTCGTCCAGCTCGATCGAATCGAGGCGCGTGGTGACGTCCGGACCGGCGTACCGGGCGCCGGCGATCTCGTACAGCAGCTGCGCCTTGACCGTGTCGATTGTGACCGCGCCGCCGGTCTTGTCGTGCTTGGTGATCACGCTGCTGCCGTCCGCGTGGATCTCCGCGATCGGGAACCCGGGACGCCCGAAGTCCCGGATCTCGGTGAAGAACGCGTAGTTCCCGCCGGTCGCCTGGCAACCGCACTCGATCACATGCCCGGCGACGACGGCTCCGGCGAGTTCGTCGTACTGCGTCCGCTTCCAGCCGTGATGTGCCGCGGCCGGCCCGACGATCACCGAGGCGTCCGTGACGCGACCGGTCACCACCACATCCGCGCCTGCCTGCAAGGCCTCTGCTATTCCCCACGCGCCGAGATAAGCGTTCGCCGTCAGCGGCTCGCCCAGCTCGAGCTCCTTTGCGCGGCCGAGCAGATCGTCGCCCTCGACGTACGCGATCTTGGGATGCAGTCCGAGCTTCTCGGCGAGCTCCGTGATCGCCTGAGCGAGGCCGGACGGGTTGAGTCCGCCGGCGTTGCTGACGATCTTCACGCCGCGATCGAGCGCCTCACCGAGCCCGGTCTCCAGTTGCTTGAGGAACGTCCGCGCGTAGCCCAGCGCCGGGTCCTTCAGACGATCGCGACCGAGGATCAGCATCGTCAGCTCGGCCAGGTAGTCCCCGGTCAGCACGTCGAGCGGCCCGCCGGTCAGCATCTCCTGCACCGCGCTGAACCGGTCCCCGTAGAAGCCGGACGCGTTACCGATGCGGATCGGCTCAGTCATGTTGTCCTGCCTGACGACCCTTCCCGGGCAGACCGGCGAACGCCTGGATGATCCCCATCCACTCCTCGGCGTCGGCTCCCTCGGCCCGCACGGCCAGGTCGTCCCGATGCCGGCGTTGCGTCGCGAGCAGACAGAAGTCGAGTGCCGGCGCACTCACCCCCTGCGCGGCATCCTCCGGACCCCAGGTCCATGCATCGCCGTCCGGTCCGGTGAGCTCGACGCGGAACGGTTCGGTGGGCGGCTTGCGGTTGTTGAGCAGGTACGCGAAGTCGCGCGTGCGGACCGCGAGGTGGGCGACGTGCCGCAGCCGGTTGCTCGGCTGTCGCTGTACGCCGAGGGCGTCGAACACGTCCTGCCCGTGCGCCCAGGTCTCCATCAGTCGCGCGGTCGCCATCGACGTCGGGCTCATCGGCGGTCCGTACCACAGCACCTTCTCGCCGGCCGGCACCTTCTTCAGCGCCTCGGCGACCTCGGCCCGGGTCTCCCGCCAGTACGTCAGCAACTGGTCCGGCGGCAGTGCGGCAGTCTCCTCGGCACCGTCGTCGACGTACGTCGTCGGACTCCCGGCCGCTGTCTGCAAAGACTCCTTGAACGCCTCGGGATCGGTCGCGGCCAGCTGCGTGGCCTCGTCGGTCCAGGCCAGGTGGGCGATCTGGTGTGCGATCGTCCAGCCCTCGGCCGGCGTCGGCGTCGACCACTCCCCAGCGGCCAACCCACCGACCAGCCGATCCAGCTCCGCACTCTCGGCCCACAGGTCCGCCAGCACTTCGTCCAGTTGCACGCTGCACTCCCTCGCGAGGCACTCGTGGAGCCGAGCGTCCCACGGGTGAGAAAAAGAATCAAGCGTGCTTGTTTTTGGCGAAGCGGACCGCCACGCAGGCAGAACTGCCCGATCGGCCGCTGAGACCGGCGGTTTGCGGACTTACGCCTGCGCGGCGGTTCGCGCCGGCGGCGGGCAGCGGGCCGGGTAGCTGACTTGTCACGGTGATTACTGGCGTAGTCGGGTGATCACTAGGGTCGAGTCATGGATCTGAACAGCCCGATCAGCACGGTTGTGCCGTCGTTGGACGGGCCGGTGTTGCAGGTGCTGGCCCAGGCCGAGGACGGCCTGTCGGGGCGGCAGATCCACAAGCTCGCCGGCTCCGGCAGCGTCGCGGGCGTGCGGCTCGTACTCCAGCGGCTCGCGGCGACCGGGCTGGTGCACGTCGACGACCTGGGCAACTCGTTGCTCTATCGCCTCAACCGCAAGCACCTCGTCGCACCGATCGTCGAGCAGCTCGCGAACCTCCGCAGTACGTTGGTCGCCCGCCTCGCCGACGAGATCAGCGGCTGGCGGATCCCACCGGTGCACACGAGCGTGTACGGCGCGGTCGCGCGCGGCGACGGTGATCTCGACAGCGACGTCGACCTGCTGCTGATCCGTCCGGACCAGCACGAGTTCGAGGACGTGCTGTGGGAGGACCAGGTCGGCCGGCTGATGCAGACCGTCGTCGACCTCACCGGGAACCCGGCCCATGTCTTCGAACTGAGCCAGACCGAGTTCTCGGACCACCTGGCCACGGAGGATCCGATCCTCAACGACTGGATGCAGCCGAGCATCCAGCTGACCGGGGTCCCGCTGAACGTGCTGCTGACTGACCTAGAGGCAGCCCTTCCCCGCTAACCGGAGCCTGTGGGTACGCTGCCTTTCAACATTGTCAGGACTATCCACCCGGGACCACTCAATGACCCGCATCGCCATCGACGGCGGCCAGTCGGCTCTCCGTCTCCGTGTCCTCCCGTCCCGACGTACCGGCAACGGCCCGGGCTACACGCACGGACCGGACGCCGTCTCCAACCTTCTCGACGCGATTCGCGCTGCCGCGTCCGAGGCCGAGCTGACCGGTCCGGTCGACGTCGTTGCTCTCGGCCTCACCGGCTACCCCCAGGCGCACGGCGCCGCGGAACGGTTCGCGGCTGAGGTCGGTGAGGTGCTGAACGCCGACGAAGTACGTCTCTCCCAGGACATGGTCACGGCGCACGCCGGCGCGTTGCCGGACGGGTACGGCGTCGTTGTTGCCGCGGGCACTGGGCTCGTGTGTCTCGCAGTGGATCGCGACGGCACGTGGCGCAAGCTCGACGGGCACGGGTATCTGTTCGGCGACGCCGGTAGTGCCTTTGCGATCGGCCGCGCCGGACTGGTCGCCGTACAGCGTGCTCGGGACGGCCGTGGTCCGGTGACGAAGCTCGCGGACACGGCGCTCGATCCCGTTGCGCTGTACCGGTCGTCCACGCTGGTCGACGACGTGGCCCGCTTCGCACCCGAAGTACTGCGGTGTGCGGCCGAAGGCGATCCGGTCGCGCTCGAGCTCCTGGTTCAGGCGGCCGGCGACATCGCCGAGACGATCGGCGCCGCAGTCGACCAACTGGCCGGTGAGGGGCCCGTCCCGGTCGCGTGTGTCGGCGGCCTCTTCGACGGTGCCGGTGAGCAGTTGCTGACTCCTGTCCGCGACGCGCTGCCGTCGCGGGCCAAGCTGACGCCGGCGGCGGGCAACTCGCTCGACGGCGCGGAACGCCTCGCCACTGGACCAGCCGGAACGTATGCCGATCTGATCATCACGCACCGTCGAGCGCGACCTCGATAATTACGGTGTAGGCCGTTATCTTGACCATGCATCGTCCGATCAGTGCGGGTACGACAGCTGGAGACTTCACGTGAACGAACTCCTCCTGGCCGCGACGTCCCTCGACGTCACGCCGCCACCCGGCCATCGGCTCGACGGGTACGCCGCCCGCGCCGGGCTCTCGACCGGCGCGGCGGACCCGCTCCGCGCCACCCTGATCTGGTTGTCCACCGAGGACGATCCGGGCGTGCTGTGGCTCACGCTGGACGCGATCGCGGTCGGGAGCGCGCTCTCATCGGAGCTCGCGGCGGCCGCCGGCGCCGCCGCCGGCATCCCGCCGTCGCATGTCGTGGTGTCCGCGTCGCACACCCACTCCGGGCCGTCCGGATGGACCGGCGAGATTCATCCCGTCATTCCGGCCGAGCGGGAACGACCGCTGGTCGACTCGCTGGTCGATGCCGTACGGGCGACTGCGCTCGAGCGGCAGCCGGTGACGGCGAGCTGGCACTCGATCGAGGTCATCGGCGTCGGTACGAACCGGCACCGCAAGAACGGCCCGCACGACAACACCGCCGGAATCCTCGCGCTGCACGGGGTGAACGGCTCCCTCGAGGCGGTGCTGCTGGACTTCGCGTGCCACCCGACGACGTACGGTCCGGAGAACCTGCAGTACTCCGCCGACTGGCCGGGAGCCGCGCGTGCTGCTCTCGCTCCCGCTGTGGTCGGCTTCCTGCAGGGGGCTGCGGGTGACGTCAGCCCTCGCTTCACTCGCCAGGGCCGCGGTCCCGCTGAGGTCGCCCGGCTGGGCGGTCTGCTGGCTTCACGAGTCCGTGAGGCGCTAGCCACCCCTGGCCTGGAGCTACCTCAGTCCGCGCCGACCATCCGTCGTACGACTCTGACCCTGCCGGTGCGGTCCGTCCCACCCGTCGACGAGTCCGAGAAACTCGTCTCCGCCGTGGAGAGCCGCGTCAACGCCGAGCCCGCTGGCGGACCCTCAGGCCGCATCTCCCAAACCCTCCTGGAGGGTGCCCGCGGCCAGGCTCTGATGTCCGCCGCCAAGCTCCCACCGGCCCTGGACCTCCCAGTCAGCACCGTGACGATGGGCGACGTCTGCTGGATCAACCTCCCGGTAGAACTCTTCGCCGTCCACGGCGCTTGCCTCCAGTCCGACAGCACGCACCCGATCACCCGCGTCATCGGCTACACCGACGGCTACTACGGCTACGTAGTAGACCCCTCCGCCGCCGAAGCCGGCACCTACGAAGCCCTCATAACCTTCTTTGACCAACCCACCACGAACACCCTCCTCACCCAAACCGCCACCTTCGTCAACAGCTAGAGGACCAGCTCGGGCTGGAGCTTCTTGGCCGGCCAGACTCGTTGTTTGCGGGCGGCGAGGGTGGAGGCGGCCAGGGCGACTGCGAACCAGGCTGCCAGGGCGAGGAGGTCTCGGCCGAGGGAGGTGCCGGGGCCGCCGTACATGAGGTGGCGGACGCCGTCGATGGCGTAGCTCATCGGGAGGGCGTGGTGGAAGAAGTACAGGGGCTCGGGGATGGTCTGCCACGGGAACGTGCCGCCCGCGCTGACCAGCTGGACGACCATCAGCACCAGGCCGAGGAACTTGCCCACGGCGCCGAACCATGCCGACAGAGCGTGCAGGATCGCGACAAAGGTGAACGACGTCAGGATCAGGAAGCCGACGGTCAGCCACGGGTGGGCGGCGTGGATGCCGAGGCCCAGGGTGACGGCGACGAAGACGAGCGTGGCCTGGATCGCGCCGAACAGCGCCGGAGGCAACCAACCGCCGAGCGCGACCCGGAACGGCGACTGCAGTGCGGCAAGCGCGCGCGGTGACAGCGGACGGACCAGCAGGAACAGGACGTACGCCCCGATCCAGCACGCCAGGCTGAGGAAGAACGGGGCCAGACCGGCGCCGTAGCTGTCAGCCGTGGCCTGCGAGACGTTCTGCAGCGTGACGGGTGCACCCAGTGTCTCGGCGACCGCCTTGCGCTGGTCGGCGGTCGGGTTCGGGATCTGCTTCACGCCGCTCTGCAGCCCGGTGTTCAGCTGCGTCGCTCCGGTCTTCAGCTGACCCACACCGGTCGCAAGACTGTTGACACCGGTCAGCAACTGCCCCTGCCCAGTGACAGCCTGCTTCTCGCCCGCAGCAAGCTTCTGCACACCTGTCTGCAGCGTGCCCAGACCGGTCTTGAGCTGCCCAGCACCTGTGCTGAGCTGATGGGCCCCACTGGACGCAGTACCGATTCCACTCGTCAGAGCCGGAGTCGCCTTGGCCAACGCGGACGCGCCATTCGACACCTTCCGCGCGCCGGTCGAGAGCTGGTTGAGCTGCTTGGACGTCGACTGGATCTTCGTGTTCGCCTGTACGACGGGAGCACGCAACTTCGCCGTCTCGAGCAGAATCACCCTGATCTGGTGCTGGCTCAGCCCCTGCTGCTTCAACCGCGCAGCCAGCTGCGCGTCGAACGTCTTGAGGTCCTTCACCAACGTGCTGGACGCGGTCGCCACCTGCCGCCCCGTACTGGCGATCTTCTCGTTGCCATCAGCAACCTGATCCGCGCCGGCCGCCAGCTGCTTCGTCTGGCTCGGCAGCGACGCAGTCTTCTCCTTCAGCGTCCCCAGACCGTTGTCGAGCTTCGCAGCACCCGTCGCCAACGACGACGCACCCTGCGACGCCTGCGCAGTACCAGCCGCCAACTGTGTCGCACCTGCTGACAACTGCTTCTGCGCGGTATTGAGCTGCGTGGCACCGGACTGCAGCTTCGTGACCCCGGTCGCCGCCGACGTCAGCCCGGTCTGCAGCTGGGCAGCACCAGCAGCCGCAGAACTGACCTGCTTGTGGATGGTGTTGTAGCCGGCCAACAGCTGCGACGCCGCGGTCTCACTCACCTGCGACGCGACAGTCTTCGTCACCTGCGCCACGACCTGGTTGGCGATCGTGTGCGCGATGTAGTTGTTGGCGTCGTTCGTCAGGAGCTCCAGCTCCGCCTGCCGCGGCGTGAAGTCCGCACTCGACGCCAGGTCGGACGAGAACGACTTCGGCAGCACCAGCGCGAACTCGTACTTCCCGTCCGACACTCCCTTCGTCGCGTCCGCCCGGTTCACCTGGTGCCAGTCGAAGCTCTTCGACTTCACCAGTTCGTCCGCGACCTGCGGTCCGACGTTGAGCTTCTCGCCGGTCGCGAGCGTCGTACCCTCGTCCTCCACGACGACCGCGGTCGGGATCTTGTTCAGTCGCCCGTACGGGTCGTGGTTCGCGTAGAGGTACAGGCCGCCGTACAGCACCGGCACCAGCAGAAGTGCGCCCACGGCCAGCTTGGGCAGCCGCCCGGCCGTCAGGCGCCGCAACTCACTCAGGGCCATCCGCAGCGCGGTCACGCCTCTGTCTCCTCTTCTTCGTTCTGTTCTTCGTCAATGGGAGTAACTGGCTCGACTGGAGCGATCGGAGCGACCTGCACCGGGTCGGGCTGGTCTGTCTCACCCATCCGAGCGGCCTTGACGTCCAGCAGCCGCGCAGACGCGTCAGCACACGTGATGATCACGCCATACCCCTGCGCCGCCAGCCCACGCCCCAGCTCGTACCAGCCATGCGGATCGCCACCATGCCGATCCGGCATGGTCAGAATGACCACCTGTACGTCGGGACGCGCCACAGTGAGCTCCGCGAGCAGCCTGGTCCGTACGGCGACCGGCAGGTGCTCGAACCGCGTGTCGGCGTGCTCTGCCGCGTCATGCTCGTTTAACCACTCCAGCACGGCCTTACGCCCCGCCTTGCGGCCGGCGATCGCCAGTTCCTCGCCCACCACCGTCTGAACGGGCAACGCGTCGTCCGGCTCGGTGATGCCGGGTGCGTCGACCACGGCGACGCGTCGTCGCAGCAGAGCCAGGTCGGTCTTGCCGTCGAGCCGGACTCGCCCGGTGTCGGGCTTCAGCCGCCCGGACAGGCCCAGGGCCGCAGCGACATGCCCCGCGCCCGGATACCCGGTCAGGAGCACCACCTGATGGTCCGCGACCGACACCGACGTGGCGTGCAGCATCGGTGCGTGCGGACCACGCACACTGATCCCGGAAGCCTCGAGCTCCATCCTGCATCCCCGTTCAATACGGTTGTGTATTCAATACAGAACTGTATCCTACTCGTATGGAACCGCCAAAGCGCCGCCGCTCCAACACCCGGGCCCGACTTCTCGAGGGGGCGCTGGAGGTGTTCGCCGAGCGCGGGTTCCACGGCGCGTCGGTGGAGGACATCTGCGAGCGGGCCGGATTCACCCGCGGCGCCTTCTACTCGAACTTCGGCTCCAAGGACGAGCTGGTCCTCGCCCTGTTCCAGGCCACGACCGACCGGCTCCTGGAGCAGATCGAGGCGCTGGTTGGTGAGCTCGGGGAGCAGCCCGGCTCGCTCCTCGACGCGGTCCTCGGGCTGCTCGACGAGACCGCACCGGACCAGCGGCAATGGCATCTGATCTCGGCCGAGTTCACGCTGCATGCACTGCGCGACCCGGACGCCGCGAAGGCGCTGAACGAGCAACGGGCGATGTTCCGCGAGAGCCTGACCCGGCTGGTCGAGCAGATCGCCGAGACCGGCGGACTGGAGCTCACCGTGCCGGCGGAGCAGTTCGTGCGCATGGTGATGGCACTGCATGAAGGCGCGCGCTCACAGAGCCTGCTTGAGCCCCGGGAGGTCCCGGCCGGTTCGCTCGAGCACACGTTCCTGCCGATGGTGCTGGAAGCGGTCAGCCGACCTTCACGTTGACCGTGTGCAGGCCGGTCGAGCCGTTCGGAGCGGGGGGCGCCGAGGACTCGACCTGTGGATTGCCCTTCGCGTCGAACGCTCGTACCTGCAACACATGCGTGCCGCGCGACGCGTCCCATGCCCAGTGCCACTGCCGCCAGGTGTCGATCGACGGATCCGCGGCCAGGGTCGCTTGTTGCCAAGGGCCCCCATCGACGCGGACCTCGACCTTCGACACCCCGACATGCTGGTCCCAGGCCACGCCCGCGACGGTGACGCGTCCCGGTTCGACCTTCTTCCCCGCTGGAGTGTCGATCCGCGACGACAGCTTGATCGGGCCGAGCGCCGACCAGCCGCGCGGCGTCCAGTACCCCTCGAACCGGTCGAACCGCGTCACCTCGATGTCCACCAGCCACTTCGTCGCCGACACGTAGCCGTACAGCCCGGGTACGACGATGCGCACCGGGAACCCGTGCTCCACCGGCAACGGCTCCCCGTTCATCGCGAACGCGAGCATCGCCTGCCGGTCGTCGAGCAGCGTCGGAAGCGGCGTACCTGCGGTGAATCCGTCCTTCGACGTCGACTGGATCGCGTCCGCGTCCTGCGCGGGACCGGCCTCCTCGAGCAGGTCCTTGAGCAGTACGCCGGACCACAAGGCGTTCCCGATCAGATCGCCGCCGACCTCGTTGCTCACACAGGTGAGGGTGACCCACTTGTGGATGACCTGGCGTTTCAGGAGGTCGTCGAAGGACAGTTCGAGCTGGTGGTCGACCATGCCGTGAATGCGGAGCTTCCAGTCCGCGGGCACGATCTGCGGCACCGAGAGCGCGGTGTCGATGCGGTAGAAGTCGTCGTTCGCCGTCGCCCACGGTACGGCGCCGTCGGCCTGGACGCCGGCGGGCGGGGCGAGGGTCGGGGGCTGCGGAAGGTTGAGCTGTCTGCGGGCATCCGCCACGGCGGCGCGGTTCCCGCCGACGACCTTGCCCAGCGCGCCGATCGCCGCGGAGCCGAGGGCGACACCGGCCGACAGTTGGAGGAAGCCGCGGCGGCTGACGCCGTCGTCCGGGAAGTCGAGGAGCGGTTCGAGTCGGCGGCTGAACAGGCGAAGAATGATGAGGGCGGTCACGCCGGCGAGTGCCGACGGGAGGAACCCGGTCTGGCCCGAGTCGGCGCGCGTCATGGCTGCGGCGACGGCGACGCCCGTCAAGGCGATCGTGATCAGGGCGCCTGCCCAATAGCGTCGTACGGCGAGGATGCCGCCGACTGCGGCGAGGGCTGCGACGACGATCAGGATGCCTGCTCGGAGCGCGGTCTTGTCGTGCGTTCCGAACCAGGAGATGGCCAGGTCCTTCAGCCACGGGGGCACTCGGTCGATGAACGCGGACCCGATCGCGACGACGGGCGTCTGCGGCGTGCCGAGGATTCCGGCTGCCACGCTCCCGACTGCCAGTCCGGCGAGGGCGGCGAGTACACCGCCGGCCGCCGCGCGCCAACGGATCACCTGACGCGCAGGTCCTCGCGGCGACTCCACGATCCCCGACCCATCACCGACCCCACCCGATCCAGTGGGGTTGCCGGGGTTGCCGGGGTGCAGTTGGTGCGAGGCTTGCTTCACTTCTCAACCATTGCGCGATGGGGCGCCCGACACCAGTCGGGCGCCCCATCCGTTAGTCGCGGGTAATGCTCTTGTGTAGTTGTGAGGTTGGTCAGATCCGGTCGGGTGTGATGGGCCCGAGCCCCGGGCGGCCGTTCGGCCAGCGGCGGGCGTTGTCCCGCACTCGACGGAGCTTGCCGAGAACGACGTCCTGCTCGTCAGCCAACTGGGACATCCAGAGGCTGTCGATCTCGAGCAGGTGGTCCGGCAGTGCGTCGCGCAGCCGCCGCTTTCCCTCCTCGGTCAGGACCGCGAACGAGCCGCGGGCGTCGTCGGGACAAGGCTCCCGGCGGACCAGTCCGAGATTCTCGGCACGGTCGACCAGCCGGGTGATGCCGCCGGTGGTGACGGTCAACTCCCGGGCGAGGGAGGTAAGACGCTGCTTCTCCCCGTTGCTGCGGGCCAGCCGCAGCAACAGTTCGAACATTGCCATTTGCAGTCCACTGCGCTTCAGGGAATGGCGCATCAGGTGATCCAGCTCGGCTGCTGCTTCTCGCAGCAGGCCGTACGCCGTCAGCACGTTGCTTTCCCAGGGTTCGGCAGCGCGGGTGGGTTCTGCATCGGCGAGCGCTAGGGGCGAGCAAAGCGAAGGCGCGATGGTCATGCGCGGACTCTATTAGCTGACTAGGTCACTTCGCTACACGGGGTGACCTTTCGGCTACAGATCGACCCAGAACTGCAAGACCCTGAGCGTAACTCGGCGGCTTGTGGCAGATCCGGTCTAGAACGGTGAATTTCAGACTGCGGTGTCGCCGATTCGGTGGGAGGATGACCGTTCGCGCTCGCTGGGGAGGGTACGCATGGCGGTGATCGAGGCGGCTGATCTGGTCAAGGAATTCAGCCGGCCGGCCGTGCTGGAGGGGCGGCTGCCGCGCCTACGGGCGCTCTTCAGCACCAAACGCGACATCACCCGCGCGGTGAACGGGGTGAACTTCGAGGTCGAGCCCGGTGAGCTCGTCGGCTACCTCGGCCCGAACGGCGCCGGCAAGTCGACCACGATCAAGATGCTGACCGGGATCCTCACCCCGACGTCCGGAGTCTGCCGGGTCGCCGGACTGGAGCCGTCCCGGGACCGCGCCCGCAACGCCCGCAACATCGGCGTCGTCTTCGGCCAGCGGACCCAGCTCTGGTACGACCTCCCGCTCCGCGACTCGTTCGAAGTCCTCTCGGACCTCTACAACCTCGACAGAACGACGTACCGCAAGCGCGTCGGTCTCTTCACCGAGCTGCTCGACCTGTCCGACTTCCTGGACACCCCGGTCCGCTCGCTGTCACTCGGCCAGCGGATGCGTGGTGATCTCGTCGCCGCGATGCTGCACGAGCCGTCGATCCTCTTCCTGGACGAGCCGACCGTCGGCCTGGACGTGGTCGCCAAGGCCCGGCTGACCGAGTTCATCGCCGAAACCAACCGATCCGACGGTACGACGGTGGTCCTGACCACGCACGACATGGACGACGTCGAGCGGCTCTGCCAGCGCATCATCGTGATCGACTCGGGCACCGTCCTGTACGACGGCGACCTGTCGCGGTTGAAGGAACGCTTCATGCCGTACCGCTTCCTCGTCCTCACCTTGGCCGAGCGCAGCATCCGCCGGGTCGCGGACATCCCGTCCGCCACCGAGGTGGAGACCAGCGCGGCCGGCACCGTGCCGTACCCGGACCGCAGCATCGTCCTGCGTTTCGACCCGCGGGAGATCACCACACCCGAGCTGATCGCGCGGGCGTCGCAGGTGTACCAGGTCGACGAGTTGTCGATCGTCGATCCACGACTGACCGACGTGATCTCCCAGCTGTACGACGGATTGCTGACGTGAGCACGGCGGAACAGGTCAGGGCGTTCCGCGGAATGACCCGTGCCGGCACGCGGTCCGTCCTCATCTACCGAGGCGATCTGATCACCGGCGCGGTGACGTTGGTGATCCAGGTCGTCCTGGCGATCGCGGTCTGGCGGATCGTGTACTCCGGGCGTGGGCCGGTCGACGGCGTGGACGCTCGTACCGCGGTGGCGTACGCGGCGATCGCGGCCTGTCTCCAATCGGTCCTCCTTCCGTGGCAGTTCTCGTCGTTGCCGATGCGGATCCGCAACGGGCAGATCGCGACCGACCTGACCCGGCCGCTGGGCCTGATCTGGCAGGTCTTCGGGCAGAACCTCGGCGTACTGCTCGGTCGGCTCCCGCTCGGCGCGATCGGGCTTGCGGCCGCGGCGGTCCTCGGTGCGTTGACGCTTCCGCCGAGCTGGGCTGCGGGACTCCTCTCGCTCGTGGCGACGGTCGGCGGCGTGATGGTCGCGATGCTGTGCAACCTGATCGTTTCGATGGTGACGTTCTGGACGTTCGAGGTCGGCGGACCGTTGATCGTGTACCGGTTCGGGAGCGCGTTCCTCTCTGGGTCGTTGATTCCGTTGTGGTTCATGCCGGGGTGGTTGCGGGCGTCGGTCGAGTGGCTGCCGTTCCAGGCGCAGGTGTACACGCCCGTGTCGATCTATCTCGGCCAGACGCGTGGTGGTCAGGCGCTCGCGCTGGTCGCCATACAGCTGGTGTGGGTGGTCCTGCTGACAGTCCTCCTCGAACTGATCTGGAGACGGGCGCGGTACCGGGTGGTGGTGCAGGGTGGCTGAGCAGACGTGGCTCCGTCAGTACGTCATCCTCGAACGCGCTGCGTTGCGGGCGCAGCTGCAGTACCGGGTGAACTTCTGGACCACGCTGATGGGCGGGATCGCCTACCAGGGCACGCAGTTGCTGTTCCTCGGCGTACTTCTCGGGAAGTTCGGACTGATCGGCGGCTGGGGGTTCTCCGAGGTCGCGTTCGTGTTCGCGATGCGGCTGGCGTCGCACGCGTTGTACGTCGTCCCGTTCGGGTCGTTGCGGTTGACCGACGAAATGGTCCGCGACGGTGAGTTCGACCGGGTCCTGTTGCGACCGGTGAACCCGTTCCTGCAACTGGTCACGCGGATGTTCCCGCTGATGTCGCTCGGCGACGCGCTGCTCGGCTGCGGCGCGCTCGTCGTCTTCGGCTGGCAGGCGCCCATCGACTGGACTCCGGCGAAGATCGGCTACCTGATCCTCGCGGTCATCGGCGGCGGTCTGGTCGAAACCGGCATCCAGACGTTCTTCTGCGGCCTGTCCTTCGTCGCCACGTCCACCTTCTCCCTCCGCATCTTCGCCGACAGCTCGATCACCCAGTTCTCCGGCTACCCGCTGACCATGTTCGGCCGGGCCACCTTCTACGCCTTCTGCACGATCTTCCCGATGGCGTTCATCTCCTTCCTGCCGGCAACAGTCCTCCTCGGCCGCACCTCCGACGTCCCGCTTCCCGCTTGGCTGACCACCCTCTCCCCGCTCGCCGGCACCGTCGTCTTCGTTCTCGGCTACACCTTCTTCACCAAGATGATGCCGAGATACACGAGCCCCGGGAGCTGAACTTTCGGGCCTGTGGATAACTTCCGCGGCGGTCCGGCGATTTTTGCGAGCCTTGATCCGTGAGGTTGCCAACCTTCGGATCGGGGAGTCGGATGAGCAAGGACAAGGACGAGAAGTCGCCGTACGGCGCTGGTTTCATCGCGGCCTGCATCGTCGTCGGTGCGGTCCTGATCTGCGGGATCGTCATCATCTTCGCGGGCGGCGGCCGCTCGACCCACGCGATCGCCGCGGCCCAGCAGCCGGTCGGCGCCGCCTCGGTTCAGCCCACGGACGAGCCGGCCTCCGCGCCTGCCACACCCGACGGTGGTCCGGCACCGACCAACAGCTCAGGAAGCGAGCGGCGGACGGGTTCGTGCGGTCTTCCCGCCGGTGACCAGGCCGTTCCCGCCCAGGCGCCGGCCGTCGACGGTTGGGAGGTCAGCCGGAAAGTCGTCGTACCGCGATCTTCGGTGTATGGACCGGGCACGACCGACTCCGACGGGTTCCGGCACTGCTTCGCGCATTCGCCGACTGGTGCGGTGTACGCGGCGTACAGCGCGATCGCGGCGATCGCCGACCAGAGCAAGCTCGTTCCGACCGTGAAGAAGCTGATGGTTCCCGGTTCGGCGACCGACAGCCTGCTCCGCCAAGCAGGCGCGGACGAGTCTTCGAGTGGCATGTCGACGGTCCAGGTCGTCGGCTACCGGGTCATCGACGCCGGGCCGGACCGAGTGAGCCTCATGCTCGCGATGCCCGTCGAGTCCGTGTACATGAGCGCCAACCTGACCCTGGTCTGGCACCAGGGCGACTGGCGCCTCCAGCCGCCGCCCCCCGGCGAGGCCGTAGGAGCCCCCTTCTCCCAGCACCGCGACCTGAGCGACTTCGTGAAGTGGAGTGGTATCTGATGTGCTCACCAATGGACATGAAGTGCCACGTCGTCGAAGGCGTCCAGTCCGCCGCCAGCAATTGGATCGCCAACGCCAATCAGGTCTCAACGGACTTCTTCTCGACGATCCTCAACTCGCTGGCGACCTTCTGGGTCAAGCCGGAGACCCCGGTCTCGCTCGCGACCTCCAGCGACGGTGGCCAGACCTGGACGGACAGCAAGACGGTCGCGTTCGTCCAGGGGCAGACCCTCAAGCTGACCCTCACGATCCTCGCTCTCGCGATCGTCATCGCCGGCATGCGGATGGCGTGGGAGCAGCGAGCGAAGCCGGTCCACGAGTTGCTCAAGGCGTTGCTGACCTTCGTCGTCGTCTCCGGGGCCGGGACAGCCGCGGTGCAACTGCTGATCGCCTGGTCGGACGAGTTCTCCTTGAGCGTCATCCACGCCGCCATCGGAGGCGATTCCTTCTCGTCGACGATGAAGAACATGCTGATGAATCCGTCCGAGCACGGCAGTGGTGCGGGGATGACATCGGTCCTGATGCTGATCCTCCTCGGCCAGATCGCGGCCTGGGCTTCGCTGATCCAGATCGTGTTGATGCTGATCCGATCGGCGATGCTGGTGCTGCTCGGCTCGACGCTGCCGCTCGCAGCTGCGGCGACCAACACCGAGGTCGGCAAGGCCTGGTTCAAGAAGTACTGCGCCTGGACCCTGGGCTTCATCGCCTACAAGCCGGCGGCGGCGCTCATCTACGCGGCCGCGATCAAGCTGAAGGAAGACAAGATGCTCGGCCAGGGCACCGGCCTGATGCAGTCCCTCACCGCGTTGATGATGATGTTGCTCGCCGTTCTTGCCATGCCGGCGCTGCTCCGCTTCGCAGTGCCGCTGACTGCGGCCGTCGGGGGCGGGTCGGCCGGAATGGGCAGCACCGGCCCTGACACGAGTGCGCTGGCGTCGGGCGCGGTCAACGTCGGTTCGTCCGGTGGTGCCCGCGGCGGCAGCGTCAGCGCGGCGTCGTCAGGCGGTGGCGCCGGAGCCGCGGGTTCGGGGGCGAGTGGGGCTGCGCTGGCTGGTGGTAAGGCTGCGGGTGGGGCGGCGCTTGGGCCGGCGGGGGTTGCTGCGGCTGCGGCGCGTAAGGCTGGTGGGGCGTTTGCCGGGGCGGCGGCGCATTCGGCGGGCGAGGCTGGGGGCGGTAGTTCCGGGGCGTCGATGCCTCGGTCCAGCGGCAGTCGGTCAGGGGGCGGGCGGGCGAACAGCCGAAGCTCCGGTGGGCGGACCGGGCCAAGCTCGAACCCCAAGGTTCCGGTTGGTTCCACGAGCGGTGGAGACACAGGCCCCTCCGGCAACTGGTAGCCGGGATGGAAGCATGGCCGGCATGGGGCTGGATCGGATTGCGTTGATTTCGGATGTGCACGGGAACCTAACGGCGTTGGAGGCGGTGCTCGCGGATATCGCGGGGCGCGGGATCGAGCGGGTGTTCAATCTCGGCGACTACGTGGGGAAGGGCCCGCGAGGGCAGGCGGTGGTGGATCGTTGCCGGGAGGCCTGTGAGGTGAACATCCTCGGGAATTGGGACGACTTCCTGCCCGATCCCGAGCGTTCCGACGACAGCGAAGGCCTGCGCTGGTGGAAGAACGAGCTCCGCGAGGACCAGTGGGCGTGGTTGCGCGGCCTGCCGTTCTGCCACGACTTCCTGCTGAGCGGGCGGCAGGTGCGGCTGTTCCACGCCTCGTCGACGAGTGTTCATCACCGGATCGTTTTCGATCACGACGAAGCGCAGTACGACAGCTTCTTCGAGAACACCCCGGCCACCGGGGACGGACCGGTGCCGACGATCGTTGGGTACGCCGATATTCACGACCCTTTCTACGAGGAGGACCGCGGCCGGACGCTCTTCAACACCGGCTCGACCGGCAACAGCCTCGGCGATCCCACGCCCGGGTACGTGATCCTCGAAGGGGTCATGGACTCACCCGATCCGGCGCCGCACTCGATCCAGTTCGTCCATGTCCCGTACGACGCGCACGCCGAGCTGGCGATCGCCCGCGACCTCGGGATGCCTGAGCTCGACGGGTACGAGGCCGAGATCATCCGTGGCGTCTACCGCACGAACTTCTACGCCGGACGGGATCCGCGGTACCACCGGCGTACGGCCTGATCGCAGTTGTCCCCAGGGTTATCCACAGTTGTGCATTGGGGGCTGTCAGCAACAATCTGCTGGGCGTTCACCTGCCGGTCACTTGACCAGCAGGGCCTCGGATCCGACCGGTTTGTAGCCGACCGCCAGGAAGGTACGCAGCGAGGCCGCGTTCCCCGGTGTGATCTGCGCCCAGATCGAGGCGTCCGGCGGGATCAACGCCCGGGCCGCCACCGCCAGCCGGCGGCCGTTCCCTTGACCGCGGGCGTCCGGTGGCACCTCGATCGCACACTCCAGCCGCCCGGCGAGGCCACGACCGGTCACCACGAGCCCGCCGTGCGCGTCGCCGTACACCCGGACGTCGTCGCGGTACCGCAACGCGTGCTCGACCCGCGGATGGTCGTGGTCGGTGAGTTCGGTCAGGCCGGCAACAGCCGCCGGGTCGGTGAGGGCCGGGGCGAGCAGCATGGCGTCGATCGCGTTGACGTGGCGGCCGGTGAACTCCTCGAGCGCGGCCAGGAACGGCGGGTTCGTCGGCGCGAAAGGATCGCCGTCCGGGACCCGCTCCGCGACCCAGGCCGGATCGACGTCCGCGGCGATCACGATGTGGCCGGTGAACGCGACCACGCACGACTCCCGTTCCGACGGCGCGGGTACGACGGTGAGCCCGAGATCCGGGGGCGGGAACACGCCGCGCTCGACGCCCCGCAGAATGTCAGCAAGAGATGTCATCACGAGCATTGTCGCGGAGACCCCGTGCCAGGCTCGACGAGGAGGCAGCACGATGCGCGAACCGCAGCTGGTGAAGGCCGAGGGACTGCCCGACCGGGTCACGATCTACGAGGTCGGGCCCCGTGACGGGCTGCAGAACGAGTCGGCGATCGTCGACGTCGCGGTCAAGGCCGAGTTCATCCGGCGACTGCTCGACGCGGGTCTGACGACGGTCGAGACGACGAGTTTCGTGCACCCGAAGTGGGTCCCGCAGCTGGCCGACGCGGCGGAACTGCTCGAGCAGCTGGAGCTGCCGGACGGCGTACGCGCCCCGGTCCTGGTCCCGAACGAGCGCGGCCTCGACCGCGCGCTCGCGGCCGGTGTCCGTGAGATCGCGATCTTCGCGAGCGCGACCGAGACGTTCGCGGCGAAGAACCTCAACTCCACGCTGGACGACCAGTTCGCGATGTTCACGCCGACGATTCAGCGTGCGCTCGCCGAGGGGCTGTCGGTGCGTGGGTACGTGTCGATGTGTTACGGCGACCCGTGGGAGGGCGACGTACCGATCGACCAGGTGGTCAAGGTCGGCGCGCGGCTGGTCGACCTCGGCTGCCACGAACTCTCCCTCGGCGACACGATCGGTGTCGCGACGCCGGGCCAGGTGGACGGGCTGATCGCCGCCTTCGGTGCGGCCGGAGTGGGTGTGGACAAGCTGGCGGTGCATTTCCACGACACCTACGGGCAGGCGCTCGCCAACACGCTCACCGCGCTGCGCGACGGCGTGACCACGGTCGACAGCTCCGCCGGCGGGCTGGGCGGCTGCCCGTACGCCGAGAGCGCGACCGGCAACCTCGCCACCGAGGATCTGCTCTGGCAACTCAACGGTCTCGGCATCGACACCGGTGTCGACCTGGAGAAACTCGTCACCACCAGCACCTGGATGGCCGAACAACTCGGCAAGCCGTCAGCGAGCCGGGTGGTCCAGGCCCTGGCCGGCTGAAAACTGTCGGTGGCGCCTGCCACCCTGGCTTGGTGAGTGCGCAGCGAGCTGAGCTTGGCGAGTTCTTGAAGGCTCGGAGGGCCCGGGTGGCGCCGGAGGATGTCGGCTTGCCGAGTGGCGGCAGGCGGCGTACGCCGGGGTTGCGGCGCGAAGAGTTGGCGCTGCTCGCCGGTGTCGGCGTGACTTGGTACACGTGGCTCGAGCAGGGGCGGCCGATCAACGCCAGCGGGCAGGTGCTGGACGCGGTCGCGACGACGCTGCAGTTGACGCCGGTCGAGCGCGAACATCTGTACCGGTTGGCGGAGGCGACGCCGGTGCGGTTGCCGCGGACGACGGACTGCGCGAGCGGGACCGTGTTCGACGAGATCGTGGCGGCGCTCGACCCGCTGCCTGCGGTGATCACGAACACCCGCTTCGACATCGTCCGCGCGAACCAGGCGTACCACGACCTGTTCCACGACTGGCACCAGCTGCCCTGCATCCACAAGAACCTGCTCTGGTGCATCGTCACCGAGCCCGCCGCCCGCGAGCAGTTGCTGAACTACGACACCGAGGTCCCGTATCTCGTCGGCCGCCTGCGCTCGGCGTACGGCGAACACGTCGGCGACCCGGACTGGGAGACCGACCTCGAGCGGCTGCAGTCGATCTGCCCCGAGTTCGCCCAGCTGTGGTCACGCCACGAGGTCGCCGCCTGTACGCCGCGCCTTCGCCGGATCCTCAACCCGATCGCCGGCGAACTGCGCCTCACCGTCACCGAGCTGGCCGTGTCTGCCCACCCCGACCTGGTCCTGTACGTCGAAACACCCGCGGACGAGGACTCCCGGGCCAAACTCCAGCTCACCCGCAGGGAAGCTACTGCTCGATAGGCCTGGGAATGCGGCGGACCAGGCTCTTGTCCGCGAACAGACCGACGCGGTACGTCGTCCAGCCGTCGACGCCGGCGCCGACGGCACCACCGAGCAGCGGGATCCGGCGGGTGAAGGTCACTGCCATCCGCTTGCCGCTGATCCGCCCGATCAGCTCCGCGACGACCTCGCCGGAGATCTGGCGATCCAGCTCGGGGTCGAAGACCGGCGCTGTCGCGATCGCCAACGGAGACGAGACCAGGCTCGACTTCCGTAGCCGGGCTGCCACGCCGTCCTCACCGAGTAGGCAGGTGATCACCGCCGTACGGACCCGCGGATCGGCGAGGTCGTACCCGCGCAGGTGCGCGATCGCCGCGACCATCCGGCACTGGACGACCGCGAGACCGGTCAGGTTGGCCGGCAGCGCGACCGGCAGGGTGACGAGACCGCCGATGCTGGTGACGAAGCCCTGTACGCCGGCGAGCCGGATGTGCTGGTCGATCACGGCCTCGATCGCGTCCGCCACGTCGCCGTCGCACCGCTCGAGCTTGTTGTCCGCGATCCGCTCCGCGCCCGGGAACCGCTGGTACCCGTCGATCGCGATCTCGAGGATCTGGCGCAACACACCGCCCGCTGCCGTCGGGGCGAACCGCTGGGCGGCGGGCGCGAGACTACTGGCGACGAACCTGGCTACTCCGGCCACGGTGCTCCTTCCCGCCCGGCCCCACGCGTAGAACCCGGACGTGGTTCAACTGTACGTGGCTCCCCGGCCCCCGGCACTCGGGACAAACCCTAGGTGTGCCCTGGTGCAGGATGGTGTCGTGCCGATCGAACCTTCCCCATCCCAGTGGGACTTCCCGCCGGTCGGTGTGGCCGGGGCGAGTGACGTGGTCGCGGGCGGCGCCGACCTGGCGCCGGGGACGATATTGGCGGCGTACCGGCGGGGGCTGTTCCCGATGCCGGACCATCGCGGTTCGGTGCTGTGGTGGTCGCCGGTCGACCGCGGTGTGATCGAGGTCGCCGGGTACCGGCCGACCCGGACGTTGCGGCGGGCTCGCGGGAAGTTCGAGATCCGGGTCGACACCGCGTTCGACCAGGTCATTCGCGCGTGCGCGGACCCCCGTCGCCCGGGTTCGTGGATCGACTCCGAGATCATCGCGTCGTACACCGAACTGCACCGGCTCGGCTGGGTGCACTCGGTCGAGGCGTGGGACGGCGACGAGCTGGCCGGCGGGCTGTACGGCGTAGCGGTCGGCGGACTGTTCGCGGGCGAGTCGATGTTCCACCACAAGACCGATGGCTCGAAGGCGGCCGTCGCCGGCGCGATCGAGCTGCTGAACGACGAGTACGCCGCCGACCGGGTCTTCGACATCCAGTGGGTCACCGATCATCTGGCCACGCTCGGCGCGGTCTCGATCCCGCGGGAGACCTACGTACGCCGGGTCTCGAAGGCGCTCGAGGTACCGCTGCCGAAGGCGTTCAGCTGAGCCCGACGAACGCCGCCATCTGTCGCGAGGCCGATGCGAAGAACTCGTCCGCCGGGTCCATCGACCCGACCAGCTGACCGAACAGTTCGAAGCTGAGCATCCCGAACAACTGCGTCCACACGATCACGGTCCGCACCAGCACCGCCGGCGGTACGTCGGGGGCCAACGCGACCAGCACCTCCGTCTGCTGGGCCAGCGCTCCGGACGGCTGAGGTGCGTCCGGCGGCGTCACCAGTCGCCCGGACGCCTGGGCGCGCTGCAACAACCCCAGCAACAGCAACGGCACCCGGGCCGCTGGCTGCACCGTGGTCTGAGGTGCCTGGTAGCCGCTGATCGGCGAGCCGTAGATCAACGCGTACTCCTGCGGATTGGCCCGCGCCCAATCGCGTACCGCGGCGTAGACCGCGATCCAGTCGTCCACCGGATCGCCACCGGACGGCGCCGCCTCGGCCGCCGCGCCCAGAGCGTCGTACGCGTCGATGATGAGCGCGGTCAGCAGCTCGTCGCGGCTCGCGAAGTACCGGTACAGCGCTGACGACACCATCCCGAGTTCGCGGGAGATCGCCCGGAGCGACAGTGCCTCGGCGCCGACGGTGGCCAGCTGCTGCCGGGCAGCGGTCTTGATCTCCTCGGTCAGCTCGGCCCGGGCGCGTTCACGGGCGGTACGTCCGGCGTTCATGGAGCCAGTGTGCCACAGAAACGAGAGCAGTGCTCTTGACAGTGAGCGGCGATCTGATGTTCACTGATCACAACAGAGAGCACCGCTCTCGCGGAACAGTGAGGAACCACCGTGACCGAGTACAAGCAGACCTACGACAGCAAGCGCGTGATCACCGCCAACGAGGGCAGCATGCGGGTCTTCAACAAGATCGTCGCGCGGCTGACGAAGCTCGGTCTCAGCCTGATGGGCAGCCGGGTGCTCTCGGTCCAGGGGCGCAAGTCCGGCGAATGGCGCAGTACGCCGGTGAACCTGCTGGTCGTCGACGGTCAGCGCTACCTGGTCGCGCCGCGCGGCCACACCCAGTGGGTGAAGAACCTCCGTGCGAGTGGCGAGGGCCGGCTGCAGCTCGGCGGGAAGATCGAGACGTTCCGCGCCGAGGAGCTCGCCGACACCGACAAGCTCCCCGCGCTCCGCCTCTACCTGAAGAAGTGGGCCTGGGAGGTCGGCGCCTTCTTCGGCGGCGACGTTTCGAAGAACTCTCCCGACGAGGTCCTCCACCACGTCGCCCCCGGCGTACCGGTCTTCAAGATCAGCTAGTGGTAGGCGGCCGCCTGGATCCGGTACAGGTCCGCGTAGTGACCGTCGAGTCCAATCAGTTCCTCGTGTGTCCCGGTCTCGACGACGTGAGCGCCGTCCAGTACGACGATCAGGTCGGCCATCCGCACCGTCGAGAACCGATGTGAGACCAGGATCGTGATCCGTCCGTCAGAACTGTCCTTCGCCGCCGCTGCGTACCGCTCGAAGAGTGCGTGCTCGGTCTCGGCGTCCAAGGCAGCGGTCGGCTCGTCGAGCACCAGCAGCAGCGGCCGGTCCCGCATGAACCCGCGGGCCAGCGCGAGCTTCTGCCACTGCCCGAAGCTGATCTCCGCCCCGTCCGGCCAGGTCGACCCGAGCTGGGTGTCCAATCCCGACTCGAGCCGCTCGAGAACGTCTTCCGCACCGGCCCGTCCGACAGCAGTGGTGACAGCCGGTACGTCGTCCAGTCGCGGCAGGTCGCCGAGTCCGACGCTGTGCGCCGCGCGGAACTCGAACCGGAAGAAGTCCTGGAACGCACCCGCGATCTTCGAGCGCCACGCCTCGGCCGGGATCCGGTCCAGCGGTCGATCATCCAGCAGCACCCGCCCGCTACTCGGCTCGTACAGCTTGCAGATCAGCTTCACTAACGTGGACTTGCCCGCGCCGTTCTCGCCGACGACCGCGATCACCTTGCCTGCCGGCAGCGAGAGATCGACGTTCTCCAGCGCGGGCCGCGAAGCTCCGGCGTACGAGAACGTCACGTGCTCCAGCCGGATGCCGTCGACGAGCCGTTCGGGCGCAGGCTGATCCGCTGTGCTGTCGAACGAGGCCGCGTAGCCCTCGAGCCACACCAGCCGCCGCGACCCGTCCAGCCAGATCCCCCGCAGGAACCCGATCTCGCCGACCGTCGCTCCGATGTACGCCGACAGCCGCGCACCGGCCGCCAGGATCAGCAACACGTCACCGACCGAACCATGCAGTCCCGACGCGACGAACAGCACCGCGCCGACGTAGGCCGCACCGAAGATCGCCCACGCGATCCCGTGCCACACCGCGCTGATCCAGCGGGCGGCGGCGATCGGCCCGTACCACTGCTCCCACTCGCGGCGACGCCCCGCGACGAGGTCGGGCCCGATGCCGATGACCCGGACCTCCTTGCCAGGCGCAGGTGTGGTCGCGGTCTTGAAGAGGTGATCGGCCAGTCGGCTGTGTCGGGCCTGCTGCTCCTCTACCTCACGCTCGACGCCCGGTCGCCAACTGGAGCTGACGACCGTCGGAAGCGCGAACAGCAGCAGGAAGGCGAGAGCCGGATGGATCGACATCAGCAGGGCGACCGTCACTCCGAGACGGAGGATCCAACCGCAGGTGGAGAACAGCGACATGTACATGTGGTCGAGCACGAAGACCTGTTTGCGCAGTACGGACAGCCGGTCCAGGTAGTCACGGCGTTCGTGGTGCTCGATCGTGGCGACCGACGCCTGCAGCCGGGCGACATGCGCCTCCAGCATGATCGTCACGCGGTCCCGGAACCGGCGTGAGATCCGCGTCGACAACGTGCGCAGGACCCAGGTCGCCGTCACCGACAACGCCAAACCGCCTGCCGCCAGCAGTGCGGTCCGCCGATCGCCGTCCAGCACGCCGTCGGCGAGGATCTTCAGCCACAGCGCGAGCAACGCGTCCGGTATCGCCGCCAGCAGTGTCATCAGGAACGCGGCGACGAGCAGCCAGGGCTCATGCTGGTACCCGAGCTTGCACAGGCGCCACATCGCCGGCAATGCGTGCGGCAGGTCGTCAGAGCGTGTCATAGCTGAGCCCTTCCTCGTCGACCTCGGCCGTGAAGCGCTGCGCCTGCAGGTCGAACATCGTCCGGTACCGTCCGCCGAGAGCCATCAGCTCCTCGTGACTGCCGAGCTCGACGACCCGGCCGTGTTCCAGCACGCAGATCCGGTCGGCGTGCCGGACTGTGGAGAACCGGTGCGAGATGAGGATCGTGGTGACGTCGCGGGTCGCGGTCAGGATCCGGTCGAAGATCGCCGCCTCACCGCGAACATCCAGCTGGGCGGTCGGTTCGTCGAGCAGTACGAGACCCGCGCCCTGCCGGACCGCGCACAGTGCCCGCGCGAGCGCGACGCGTTGCCACTGTCCACCCGAGAGGTCGGTGCCGTCGCCGTACCCCGTTGCCAACCGTGTGTCGAGATCCGCCAGGTCGTCGGCGCCGGCGTCGACCAATGCCGCGCGAATGTCAGCCTCGGGTGCGCCTGCCGGTGCGACGTTGTCCCGCAACGACAGCTCGAGCTTGAGGAAGTCCTGGAAGACGGCGGCGACGCGCGTCCGCCAGGCGTCGACGTCGAGCTCCCGCAGGTCGTTGCCGTCGACGCGGATCGTCCCGGAATCGGGGTCGTACAGGCGGCAGAGCAGCTTGGCCAGCGTGGTCTTGCCCGCGCCGTTCTGCCCGACGACCGCGAGCGACGACCCGGCCGGGATGGTCAGGTCCAGCCCATCGAAGACCTGCCGATCGGCCTGTGGATAACTGAATCTCAGCCCTCGAAGCTCGATCTCGACCGGACCCCGGCCGGCCGACAGGTGCCCAGGGCTCAATGCGCCGGCGGGTGCCATCGCGGGTTCCAGTCGCTGTACGGCGGCGACCGGGGCGGCTGCTCCGTCCAACGCCCAGTTCAGCCCGCCGAAGGCGATCATCCCGACCCCGATCGCGACCTGGGCGAACACCACCAGGCGGTCGAGCGGCAGCCGTCCGTCGATGGCCGCAGCCCCGAGCGCCCAGAAGACGAGACCGTTGGCCACCACCACGATCAGCAGACTCCAGATCATCGGGCGTTCCCGCAGGCGCGTTGCGGCGTACTGCAGTTCGAACAGGCGACGGCGTCGCTCGGTGAAGCGCCGTACTGTCCAGTCGGCTAGGCCGAAGAGGCGCAGCTCCTTCGCGGCGTCCGGCTCGACGGCCAACTCGTACGCGTAGTTCGCGTGCCGCTGCGCCGACCGGACCTCGGCGGTGTTCCGGTCCTTCCAGACGCCGCTCTCCCGAAGCAGCCAATGCGTCGCGGCCCAGGCGGCGACGAGCACGAGCGGCGCCCACCAAGTGAATCCGAACAGCACCACCGCGGACGCGATCCCGCCGACCAGCTCGACCAGACTCCCCGCGACGAAGTCGACGTTCAGGTACATCGGCGGTCCGGTCTGGCCGTGGTCGAACTCCCGCGCCACCGTCAGATCCTCATTCAGCTCCGGATCCTCGAGATGCCCGATCCCCGGCGGCCCGACGCAAGCCTTCGCCAGCGCGTCGTTCAGGTACGCCGACACACGACTCCCCAGGTTGGCGCTGACGGCTTGATGCACCGGCGTCAGCACCTGCAGCAGCACAAACGTCGTACCCATCAAACCCAGAGGCGCTCCCAGCGACTCGCCACGCTGCACCGCCCCAACCAGCCACCCCATAGCCACCGCAAACACCGCCGGCAACACCCCCCGCGCCACCAACAGCACCCACCAAGCCGCAGCCAACCCCCGATCAGCCCGCGGCAACACAACAAAGAACTGCCACTCAGGCCGCTCAAGCAGTCGCCTCACCATCCCCTCACGATGACACCCCCACCGCCCCAAGTCTTGAACGTTTGCCGGATGCCCCGCAGCCGCACGGGTTGGTCAGTCGTAGCCCGCGCACTCGAAACAACCGCCGGTGACTGGGAATAGGCAATTGCCTGTTCCCAGTAACCACCGAGTGTGCCCAGTCGTGGTGATTTGGTGGTACCAAGCGGCTGCCCCGCGGTCAGCCACGGGTGCCGGGGCCAGATGGGGGCGGATTTGTGGGGTGGCTGCGAAGATGGCGGGATGATTAGTCCTGAGCAGCTCAATGCGGCGCCCAAGGTGCTTCTGCATGACCATTTGGATGGTGGGTTGCGGCCGGGGACGGTGGTTGAGTTGGCGGGGGAGATCGGGCATGCGTTGCCGCGGACAGATGCGGGTGAGCTCGGGGCCTGGTTTGTGGAGTCGGCGGATTCGGGGTCGTTGGAGCGGTATCTGGAGACGTTCGATCACACCGTTGCGGTGATGCAGACCGCTGAGGCGATCAAGCGGGTGGCCAGTGAGTGCGTGCAGGATCTAGCGGCGGACGGGGTGGTGTACGCCGAGGTTCGCTACGCGCCGGAGCAGCACCTGAACAAGGGGCTCACGCTCGACCAGGTCGTGGATGCGGTTCGGGAAGGTTTCGAGCACGGGATGGCGGTTGCCGAGCGGCCGATCGTGGCGCGGCAGTTGCTGACCGCGATGCGGCACAAGGCGCGTTCGATGGAGATCGCCGAGTTGGCGGTCGCGTACCGCGACGCCGGCGTGGTCGGGTTCGACATCGCCGGTGCCGAGGCGGGGTACCCGCCCACCCGGCACCTGGACGCGTTCGAGTACCTGCAGCGCGAGAACGCGCACTTCACCATTCACGCCGGCGAGGCGTTCGGGTTGCCGTCGATCTGGCAGGCGATCCAGTGGTGCGGCGCGGACCGGCTCGGTCACGGCGTACGGATCATCGACGACATCACGTACGACGAGGCAGGTGAGAAGGCGGAGCTCGGGCGGCTCGCGGCGTACGTGCGGGACCGGCGGATCCCGCTCGAGATGTGCCCGAGCTCCAACCTGCAGACCGGCGCGGCCGACTCGATCGCGAACCACCCGATCGGCCTGCTCGCCAAGCTGCGTTTCCGGGTCACCGTCAACACCGACAACCGGTTGATGAGCGGTACGTCGATGAGCCGCGAGCTCGCCCTGATCTCGGAAGCTTTCGGCTACGGCCTTCCCGACCTGCGCTGGTTCGCGATCAACGCGATGAAGTCCGCCTTCATCCCGTTCGACGAGCGTCTCGCGATCATCGACACGGTAATCAAGCCTTGGTACTCCGCCGCAGAAGGGAAGGGAGGGAGGCCAGCCTCAAACTGACCGTTGATAGGTGCGGAAGGCTCGGGTGGAGAGCCAGCCGACGATCAGGGTGAAGGCCAGTAGATACAGGCTGTGCCGCCCCACCGATGACCAGTTCGGGTCGGCGGCCAGGGCTTGGCGGGCGGCGATGGTGGCCCAGTCGACCGGGTTGTAGCGGGCCGCGACGTTCACCCAGTGCGGTGCGACCGTCGGGTCGATCATGATCGACGACATGAACGTCAGCGGCAGCGACACGAACTGCGAGATCCCGATCAGGGCCTCCTGCTGACGTGTGAGCAGCGCGACCGCGTTCGAGAGCGACCCGAACGCGGTACCGACGAGCATCGACGCGACGATCGTGACCAGGTAGCCGAGGATCCCGCCGTCGTACCGCGCGCCCGCGGCGATCCCGATCGCGAACACCAGGATCGTCTGGATCAACGTGGTCGTCGCATTGCTGAGCAACTGTCCCGCCATCAGCCCGCCGCGACTGACCGGTGACGCGAGCATCCGGTCCATCACGCCGCGCTCCATGTCCTGCACGAACGACGTACCGCTCCAGCCGCTCGTCATCAAAGCCGTCATCATCACGATCCCGGGCGTCAGGAACGCGATGTACGACGAGTCACCGAAACCAGGCAGCCGTACGACGCCCTGGAACAGCTGCCCGAACAACAGCAACCAGATCGCGGGCTGCACCAACGTGAACGCGATCAACGCCGGCTGCCGGTACGACGCCCGCGTCCACCGCCCGAAGACGAGTCCCGTGTGCGCGATCATGCCGCCTCCTCGGCCACGCGGAACGAGCGACCGGTGTGCTGCAGGTACACGTCGTCCAGCGAAGGCCGCGACACCGTGACCGCAACCACCGGAATCGCCTTGTCCTCAAGGGCTCCCAGCACAGCTGGTACGGCGGTCGCGCCGCGATCGACCCGTGCGCGCAGAGTGTTGCCCTCGACAACGATCTCCCCGATGCCGGGGAGCTGTCCGAGCAGCGCCCGGACCGCACCGTCGATGTCCGGATCGACCAGCTCGACATGTACGGAGTCGCCGCGCAACTCGGCCTTCAGCGCCTCAGGTGTGCCTTCGGCGACGATCCGGCCGTGGTCGACGATCGCGAGCTGTCCCGCCAGCCGATCGGCCTCTTCCAGGTAATGCGTGGTCAGCAGAACGGTCAGACCTTCTTGACCGGACAGCCGGACGACTTCGGTCCACAGGTCGGCGCGGGCCTCGGGGTCGAGGCCGGTGGTGGGCTCGTCGAGGAACAGCACCTTCGGCCGGTGGACCAGGCCGAGCGCGACGTCCAGCTTGCGCTGCATGCCGCCGGAGTACGTCTTCACCGGGCGGTCGCTGTGCTCGGCGAGGCCGAAACGATCCAGCAGCTCACGAGCACGCTGCTGGGACTCCTGGCGGGACAGGCCGAAGATGCGCCCGCTCAGCACCAGGTTCTCGAGACCCGTCGCCATCGGGTCCGAGCTGGACTTCTGCGGTACGTAGCCGATGGAGCGTCGTACCTGGTCCGGTGAGCGAGTGACGTCGTACCCAGCGACCAGGGCGCTGCCGGAGTCGGCCCGGGATAGTGTGGTGAGGATCTTGACGGTGGTGGACTTGCCCGCGCCGTTCGGCCCGAGGAGGCCGAGTACGACTCCCTCTCCGACGCTGACGGTCAGGCCGTCGAGCGCGCGGAGCGGTGGGTTCTTGCGGCCGGCCGGGTACGTCTTGACCAGATCGACCGCTTCGACGGCATGCGTAGCCATCACATGACTCCCTAAGGGATTGGGAGCCGGGCCGAGCTGGCTATCCTGATGGTTGTGCCCTTGGGTGCCAGGTCTTCGGACCGACTCGAGGAACTGCGGCCCTGGACCCCTGGTGTTGCCGCACCTCGGGTCGAGGGCCGTCTCTTTACTGGGCTTCCGGCGGTATCGCCTGCATCCAGGCGAACTCCTGACCGAAGTACTTCACGGGATCTTTCAGTTGCTCGGCCGGACTGATGCCCTCCTCCAGATAGAGCTTCCAGGCCTGACGCCAGAACCCGGCGCCGCTCAGCGTGTCCGTGCGAATCTCCTCGGCCAGCCGGTGGACGTACGCCGACTCCGCCTGCAGCAGCGCCAGCCGGAACTCCGACTCGACCCAGAAGATCCGCGGGAACTCCAACGACGCCATCTGGTCGTGCGCCGCCGTGATCTCCGAGATCTCCGTGTCGACCGCCTCGAGCCGCTGCTCGAGCAACTCGACAGCGCGGTCCGGCTGCAGACCGGGGAGGTACGCGAGTCCGGCCTCCAGCGGGTGGAACTCCCGCGCCGGCGTACCGACGAGCTCCGCGAGCCAGTCGCCGAACTCGGCAGACCCGGCCTCGGTGATCTGGTAGACGGTCCGCTCCGGCCGGTTGCCCTCCCGGACCGTCTCCAGCGCCTCGACGAAGCCGTGCTTCTCCAGCGCCGCGACGACCGAGTAGAGCGAGCCGTAGTTCACCTTGATGCTCTGGTCCTTGCCGCGCGCCCGGAGCATCGTCGAGATCTCGTACGGGTGCATCGGCCGCTCGCTCAGACTCCCGAGCACCGCGAACGCGAGCGGATTCGCCACCTTCCGTCGCGCCATCCGGCCTCCTCGATCTCGATTACTCGAAATCGAGTATTAGTTCGTGAGTATCCGATGTCAAGTATTCAGCCAGGCGAACGCCCGAGCCCCGAGCCCGCGGACGCGGAGGCTTGCGAGTGCGCGGTACGTCGGCTCCTCGACGTACTTCGTCAGCAGCCAGGCGAGCCCGATCACGCCGATCACTGCGCCCGCGATCTGGGTGAGCCGGCCCGCGCCGAGCTCCATCAGGCGGTACGCGATCAGGTAGCCGACCACCTGGTTGAGCAGGTACAGCCCGAAGGAGATCCGCGCCAGGAACTGGATCGGCCGCCGGAACCGGGCGAGCACCGTCCAGTCCGGACCGCGCGCGGCCAGCGCGACGAACACCAGCAACACTCCGATGCCCAGCGACGAGGGCAGGTCCGCGGTGTGTGCGTGCTGCGCGAAGACGGTGGCCGCGAGCAGGGCGGCGAGATGGACCACGCCGATTCGTCGCTGCGCCCAGAGCCAGATCGCGATACCGATCGCGAACAGTTGCAGGCGATGCAGTCCGAGACCGTTCCACGCCTGCTGCACCCAGAACGGGCTGTGGCCGATGCGGTCGTGCCACTGCAGTGCGACCGGCGCGATGATCATGATCCAGAGCAGCGTGGTGATCCGTTGCCCGAGGCCGCGCGGCCAGAGCAGTGCCGCGGCGCCGAACGCCATCAGCTGGAGCGGCAGCGTCCAGTACGAGCCGTCGATGAGCTGGACGCCCGGGTCGAACGAGGCGGCCAGCGTCAGGTTGCTCCACAGGTCGCGCCGCGTCGGCAGCACCCAGTTGCTGGGCCCGAACCACACCACTACCAGGTAGGTGAACAGCACAGCGATCAGGTACGGCGGGAGCACGCGACACACCCGCCGCCACAACCAGCGGTACGTCGAGCCCTTCCGGACCGTCACGCAGACGAAGTACGCGCTGATCACCAGCAGGATGCTGGCGCCGACCTGGAACGGGTACGGCCCGAGCGGTGCGCCGAGCTCAGGGTGCAGGAACGGGCCCATGTACGTCGTGTGCGTGAAAATCACTGCCAGTACCGCCAGGACGCGCACCACATCCCAGCTCAGTCGGCGTTCGGTCCTGCCCAGGGGGCGGTCCGGCGTCGTCACAACCACTCCATCTACACATCGCTGTTACCCCCCTGTGACCTTAGGCAGAGCGTGGGGTGGCGATGCAAATCCGCACGGTGATGGATAGCTCACATTGCGCTGTGTCAGAGCGCCTTGACCCAGCGGGACCACTCGGGCTGCGGCGCGTAGCCGGCGGTGGACCAGACGCCGTGTGCGAGGGCGTTGTCGTCGAGCACCATCGCGTCGGCGCGGGTTCCGCCGTACGTCATGAAACGGGCCTCGGCGCGGTCGACGAGGTCGCGGCCGATGCCCTGGCGGCGATGGGTCGGCGCGACCGCGAGGCGGTACAGGTGGCAGCGCCAGCCGTCCCAGCCGACGATGATCGAGCCGACGACCGCGTCGCCGTCTGTGTTGTCGTCAATGGCGAGGATCAGTGCTTCCGGATCACGCTCGATCAGCCGGCGAACGGCGTCGGCCGAGTCCGGCGGGCGGTGCGAATCCTCGGCAGCGGTCGCCCAGAACCTCAGTACTGCGTCGATGTCGGTCGCGGAAGCGTTGCGGTAGGCAACCATCATCCGGCGGTCTGGAAGGTTCGGCGGTAATCCTGTGGTGGCACGCCCACCACCCTACGGAAGTGATGCCGCAGCAGCGCGGCCGTCCCGAATCCTGATTCGGTGGCGATCTGCTCGATACCCATCCGGGTCTGTTCGAGCAGCGTGCGGGCGCGAAGGACGCGCTGGGTCGTGACCCACTTGAGTGGCGTCGTACCGGTCTCGGCGACGAAGCGGCGGGCGAAGGTGCGCTCGGACATCTGCGCGCGCCGGGCCAGCGCGGGCACGGTGTGGTCGACGGTCAGATTGTCGACCATCCAGTCGAGGACCGGCTGCAGGCTCTCCCCGGACGACTCCGGCACCGGTACTTCGACGTACTGCCGCTGGCCGCCGTCACGCTGCGGCGGAACCACCATCCGGCGGGCGATCCGGGTCGCGACCGCGCTGCCGAGCTCGCGGCGTACCAGGTGCAGGGCGGCGTCGATCCCGGCCGCGGTGCCGGCGCTGGTGATGATGTTGCCGTCGTCGACGAACAGCACGTCCGGGTCGAGCTTGGCGGCCGGGAACTGGTCGTGGAACTTGTCGATGTAGCGCCAGTGCGTCGTGCAGGCCCTGCCCTCGAGCAAGCCGGCCGCCCCGAGGACGAACGCGCCCGAGCAGACCGTGAGCAGGATGGCGCCGCGCGCCTCCGCCTGCCGGAGCGCGTCCAGGATCCGCTCGTCGTACGCGTGCCGCCAGGTGGTGGCCGGGATGCCGATCAGGTCGGCGTCCTCGAGCTCCTCCAGCCCGTACGGCGCGATCACCTGGGAGTGGCTGCTCGTCTCCATCGGCACGCCCGGCGTGGCCGCGCACACCTTGAAGTCGAAGGGCGGCACACCGTCGTCGGTCCGGTCGATTCCGAAGACCTCGGCCAGTACGCCGAACTCGAACAGGGCGACGTCCTCCATGAGGACGACGGCGATCTTCTGCAGCATCTCGCCAGTATGGCAGTAATTTGTCGGACTATGTCAATAGTGCCACTAGTGGCAGGATCTAATACATAGCATCATTACTGCCATGACCGGATACATCGTTCTCGTAGTCATCGCACTGGCCGTGATCGCGGCTCTGGAGATCAGCAACAGGCGCAACTCGACCGGTCCGGCTGCCGGACCGCGGGGCGCCTGGATCGCCGACGATCGTGACGTGGCCCGGACCAAGCTCGACCTGCTCGCCCTCGGCGCAGCGGCTGAGCCCTTCACTCACAAGCCTGCTTCGACCACCGGGACCGTGCACAACATCCGCACGGCCCGCCTGCACCACGGCCGTCACGCGGCCTGAAGCCGCCAGCTGGGGGCGGTCCGGTTGGTGACCGCCCGCAGCGCGCCTTCGACCGGGCCGTAGCGGAAGCTGCTGAGCCAGACATGGCTCAGCAGCACCTGCAGGACGAAGATGCCGACCGCGAGGCCCACCGTCTCCAGTGGAGACACCTGACCCGCCAGCCCGAAGCCGACACCGGTGAAGATCAGCACGGTCGCCACCGACTGCCCAAGGTAGTTGGACAAGGCCATCTGGCCGGCTGGCGCCAGCAACTCGCGGATGTCCTGCCCGCGGTCCGAGTGCATGATCCGCAGCAATGAGGCGACGTACGCCGCAGTCAGGAACGGCGCTGTCATCACGCTCATCAGCACTGCCCTGGTGTCGCCGTTGCCGCCCGACGCGTAGACGAGCCCGCCGGTGATACCGATCGCGAAGCCGACCAGCTGGATGAGTCGCAGCAGCGCATCGGCCTCGTGCGTACTCTGCAGCAGCCGCCGTCGACCAGCCACCATGCCGATCAGGAACGCGGCCAGCGTGGTCGGGCCTTGCACTGTCAGCAGCGACAGGCCGTACGTCGGGAGCGCGCGAACGTGCTCGCCGATGACGTTGCTGAACGACCCCGCCAGGTTCGCAGTCGTCTCCTGTGCAGCTGCTACTGCCGTGGTGGGGTCCATGAACTGAGTGCTGTCCACGAAGAGCGCAGCGACCGCCAGGGTGATGAAGAGGTACACGTAGATGCCTCCTGCGACCAGGAGCGCCGTACGGTCCTTCACCCGGCGCATGGCGAGCAGGACCAGACCGATGATCGCGTAGACGCTCAGGATGTCGCCAGTGATCAGGAAGACGCCGTGCAGTGCACCGAGCACGAGCAGGCCGCCGAGCCGCCGCAGCATCCGTGGTTTGAACGCTGCTCCGGCTCGCTGAGCTGCCTCCATCTGCAGCTGGAAGCTGTACCCGAACAGGAACGAGAACAGCAGGTAGAACTTCATGTCCACGAACGCCGACGACAGCCAGTGGACCGAGTGGTCGAGCCAGGAGTCGTACACCGGGTTCTGAGCCAGGTGGATCGGGAAGCCGGAGGCGGCGAAGGTGATGTTCACGACCAGAATTCCCAGGAGGGCGAAACCACGCAGCGCGTCGATGTCCTGAATACGCGTTCGATCGAGTACCTGGCTCATGCACTCCAGCACATCAGGGCAACCCTGAGTGCACAGTCACGCTGAATCCTCCTCAAAGGTAGAGCTAGCTCTACCCTCAAGCGTGTGAGCGACTACCGCGAGGTCAACCGGGCCAACTGGGACGAGCGCGTGCCGGCGCACGTGGCATCGCCCAGCTACCACGTCGACGACTTCCTGTCCGACCCGTCGTACCTCAGCGAGGTGGTCCGATTCGACCAGCCGCGTCTCGGCGACGTCAGTGGGCTCCGCGGCGTACACCTGCAGTGCCACATCGGGACCGACACCGTGTCACTCGCGCGGCTCGGCGCGCGGATGAGTGCGCTGGACTTCTCGGAGCCGGCCGTCGAGCAGGGCCGGTCGCTGGCGGCGCGGCTCGGGCTGTCGGTCGACTTCCACGTAGCTGATGCGTACGACGCCGTGCGGGTGCTGGGCGCGTCGGCGTACGACTTCGTCTACACCGGGATCGGTGCGCTGTGCTGGCTGCCGGACATCGACAGGTGGGCGCAGGTCGTCGCCGGGCTGCTGAAGCCGGGTGGGCGGCTGTTCGTCCGCGAGGGCCATCCGATGCTGTGGGCGCTGGACGCCGGACCGGAGGTCCCCGAGGTGCGCTTTCCGTACTTCGAGACTGCCGAACCGATCGTGTGGGACGAGGGCGGGACCTACGTCCAGACCGAGGCCGAGTTCACCACCACGGTCACGCACGAGTGGAACCACGGCCTCGGCGAGACCATCACCGCCGTACAGAAGGCCGGACTCGTGTTCGACTCACTCACCGACCACGACAGCGCACCGTGGAACGCCCTCCCCGGTCTGATGACCGAGGACGCCGAAGGGGAGTGGCGCCTGACGGAGAACCCGCACCGCCTGGCCGCCACCTACACCCTGCAGGCGCACAAACCCACTCAGTGAGCCTTGCGCTGCTGCACCTTCTGAACCGCCTGCTTGATCTTCTGCTGGTTCTCCGGCTTGCTCAGTTCGCGCTGCGCGACCTGAACCAGCTTGGCCACCACAGCACCCTTGAGCATCGTCTTCACAAACCCCATCAGGGCCTCCCAATTTCCGTTGCCCCCGAAACTACCGCCCCCCACAACCCTCCTCCATAGGTGATCCACCGGAACTGTCCCTGGCGTCAGGCACACTAGGAGGGTGCCTGAGTTGCCGGAGGTTGAGTCGCTGGCCGTGTTTTTGCGGGAGCGGGCGGTTGGGCATGCCTTGGTGCGGGCCGACATCACGGCGATCAGTGCGCTGAAGACCTACGATCCGCCGATCTCGGCGATGGTTGGGTTGCTGATCGACGACGTGCAGCGGCACGGGAAGTTCCTGGACATCTCCGCGCAGGGCGTGCACCTGGTGATCCACCTGGCCCGGGCGGGCTGGCTGCGGTGGAAGGACGAGCAGTCGACCGGCCTGGTGCGCCCGGGCAAGGGACCGATCGCGTTGCGGACCGTCCTGGACGACGGCTCCGGGTTCGACCTGACCGAGGCCGGGACCCAGAAGAAACTCGCGGTGTACGTCGTGCGCGACGTCTCCGAGGTCCCGGGGATCGCGCGCCTCGGACCGGACCCGTTCACGCTGTCGCTCGAGGACTTCGGCGACATCCTGAAACGCCAGGGCCGGGTCCAGCTCAAGGGTGTCCTGCGGAGCCAGTCCGTGATCGCCGGCATCGGCAACGCGTACTCCGACGAGATCCTGCACGTAGCGAAGATGAGCCCCTTCAAACCAGCGTCGAACCTGTCCGACGACGAGCTCAAGACCCTGTACGACGCAATGCGCGAGACCCTCAAGGACGCGGTCGACCGCTCCGCCGGCCTCGCCGTACAGGACCTGAAGTCGGAGAAGAAGTCCGGTCTGCGGGTGCACGGCCGCAAGGGCCAGAAGTGCCCGATCTGCGGCGACATCGTCCGCGAGGTGAGCTTCGCCGACTCCTCCCTGCAGTACTGCGCGACCTGCCAGACCGGCGGCAAACCGCTGGCCGACCGGAGGTTGTCGAAGCTGCTCAAGTAGGTTCCGTGCCCATGCGCTGATGATCGTCCGCGGCTCGATGACCGTGCTCGGCCACGAGCCCGGTTCCGGATCCGGTCACCGGGTGGCCCCCGCGGGTCTGACATGCTTGGGGCATGTTCCGGAACCAGGAGATTCCCTCGGTCGTGGTGGCTGAGCTCGACGACGACCTGCTGACTGAGGCGTTCGTGCTCGACGTGCGGGAGCCGGACGAGTGGGACCGTGGGCACATCGAGGGCGCCACGCACATCCCGCTCGGCGAGCTGCAGGAGCGGGTCGGCGAGGTGCCGCTGGACCAGAAGGTGCTCTGCGTGTGCGCGGTCGGCGGCCGTTCCGGCATGGCCACCCAGTTCCTGAACCAGCTCGGCCGCGAGGCGATCAACCTCGACGGCGGCATGCACGCCTGGCAGACCTCCGGCCGCCCGGTGGCCACGAACTGAGAAGAAAACCTTCCACACGGTGACCGCAGGCGTTACTTTGTCACCGGTCGGTCGATCGGCGTACACCTGCGGCTCATGAGGCGGTAGCGCGCGCGGCGTCGGATGACCGCGTCCGTCCACCGTGGGGAGGCTCCTGTGTCGCTCATCCGTCCCTTGACCACAGCGATCGGCGTAGGTGGCCTGTTGGCCGGCGTCCTGGTCAGCCCAGCTGTGGGCCGAACGACCACTGGCATCCCGGATGCCGCGATCGCGGAGACCGGCGTACTGACGTCACGCGACGACAGCCCGGTCGCGCCGGGGGTGAACTACACGTCGTTCGAGCGCCTGGACGCGAAGGGCTGGCAGCGCGGCGACATCCTCGACACCGACCTGGACAAGCACGGTGTGACGGTCGACCTGGTCAACAACGGCGGCAAGGTGTCCGGGGGCCAGCCGCTCAGTCAGCAGCTCGCCCGCAAGGGCGCGATCGCCGGCGTGAACGGTGACTTCTTCGACATCAACGACACCACCGCGCCGTTGGGCGTCGGCGTCGAGCAGAGCGGCAAGCTGCTCAACGCGCCCGCCGCCGGCCACAACGACACCGCGGTGATCGGCAAGGACGGCCTCGGCAAGATCGCCCAGCTCTTCCTGCAAGGTACGGCGACCGACGACGACGCCACGAAGCTCGAGCTGACCAACCTCAACTCGCCGACCGTCAACGCCGGCGGGATCGGCCTCTACACCCCGGAGTGGGGCGATGCGGCCCGGACTCGGACCGTGGACGGCCTGCCGACCGTGCGCGAGGTGATCCTTCGCGACGGTGTGGTCGTCTCCTCGGCCGCCACTCCGGCCACCACCCCGTTGGCAGCGAACGAGCAGGCGCTGATCGGCCGCGAGGCCGGCGCCGACGCGCTCACCGCGTTCGAAGTGGGCGACAAGGTCGGCGTCGAGTACGGGCTGCGCCCGGACGCGGCCGACGTCGCGGTCGGGATCAGCGGCAACTATCAGCTCGCGAAGGACGGCAAGGTGCCGGACACGGTGCCGGACGCCGACCTCGCACCTCGTACCGCGATCGGCTTCGACGCCGACGGCAGCCGGATGATCCTGCTCACCGTCGACGGCCGGGCCACCGGCTCACGGGGCCTGTCGCTGAAGGAAATGGGCCAGCTGATGATCAGCCTCGGGGCTGACGACGCGCTCAACCTGGACGGCGGCGGCTCCTCGACGATGCTCGCCCGGACCCCGGGCAAGGCCGCGCCGGAGGTCGTCAACGACCCGTCCGACGGCGGCGAGCGGCTGATCCCGAACGGACTCGGCCTGGTCCCGGTCAAGGGCTCCGGCAAGCTCAAGGGCTTCCGCGTCGAGGCCGTCGGCACGTCCGAGGAGAGCCCCGACACCGACCTCTCCCGCAGCTCCCGCGTCCTCACCGGACTCAGCCGAGTCCTCAGCGCCACGGGCCACGACGAGACGTACGCGCCCGCGACCGGCACACCGTTCTGGTACGCCGGCAGCAACGTCCGCGTCGACCAGCACGGTGTGGTCACCGGCCGCCGCGCCGGCGACGCGATCGTCACCGCGACCCGTGGCGCGGCGAACGGAAGGTTCCCGATGACAGTGCTCGGTACGCCGACCCGCCTGGCGCCCTCGACCCGGCAGGTGTCGCTCGCCGACACCGCAGCCAAGGGCTTCTTCGAGGTCGACGGGTACGACGCCGACGGGTTCTCCACCTGGATCGAGCCGCGCGATGTCAAGCTCAGCTACGACCCGGCGCTGGTGAAGCTCGTTGCGAAGGGCAATGGTTTCGAGGTCACCGCGGTGAGCAGCGAGGCCGCGTCGGCCGTGGTGACCGCGACCGTCGGCACGCTCAGCACGCAGCTCAGCATCACGGCCGGCCTGACCAGCACGGTGGTCGACGAGCTCGACGACGTCACCAAGTGGGCGGCGAACGCCGTACCGGCCGGTGCCGCGACGGCGACGCGGTCCGCTGCGGAAGGGCATGACGGCGGGCAGGCGATCGCGCTCGACTACTCGCTGACGGGCAGCACCGCCACGCGAGCGGCGTACCTCTCGCAGACGCCGCAGCAGACGCTGCCGGGGCAGCCGCAGAAGCTCGGCGCGTGGGTGTACGGCGACGGCAAGGGTGCGTGGCTGCGCGCCAACGCGTACGACGCGGCCGGTGGTACGGCGCAGACGCTCAACCTGGCGCCGACGATCGACTGGACCGGGTGGAAGTACGTCGAGGCGGACATCCCGCCCGGGCTGACGATGCCGCTGCGCTTCTGGCGGATCTACGTCGTCGAGACCTCGCCGACCCGGCAGTACTCGGGCCGGATCGTCGTCGACGACCTGACCCTCCGCAGCGCGCCGCCGGTGACGATGGACCCGCCGGCCAAGGTGATCGACCCGATGGTCATGACCGACGGGACCGTGACGACGAGCGGCCGCTGGCGGTTCGCGGTGATGTCGGACGCGCAGTTCACCTCCGACGTCCCGAACTCGGACTACGTGAAGCAGGCCCGCCGGACGATCCGCGAGGCGCTCGCGCAGAAGCCCGAGTTCCTGGTGATCAACGGCGACTTCGTGGACCGCGCGTTCGGTCCGGACATCGCGCTGGCCAAGCAGATCATCGACGAGGAGGTGGCCGGCAAGGTGCCGGTGCACTACGTGCCGGGCAACCACGAGACCTACGGACCGGGCGACCTGTCCGAGTGGAAGAAGGTCTTCGGCAACGCGACCAGCACGTTCGACCACCTGGGTACCCGGTTCGTACTGCGGGACTCGTCACTCGGATCGCTGCGGGCCGGAGGGTTCGACCAGATCCTCGATCTGCGCCAGCAGCTCGCCGACGCGGCGACGAACAAGGCGATCAAGAACGTCGTGGTGATGGCGCACCACCCGATCGACGACCCGTCGCCGACGCAGAACTCGCAGCTCGGTGACCGCAAGGAGGCCGCGATGATCGTGAAGTGGCTGGCCGACTTCCGCGCCACGACCGGCAAGGGCGCGGCCTACATGGCGGCGCACGCGGGCACCTTCGCGGCGACCCGTACCGACGGCGTACTGCTCCCACTGACCGGCAACTCCGGCAAGAGCCCCGCGGCCGCACCGGACGCCGGCGGCTTCACCGGGTGGGCACTGGTCGGGATCGCGGCGCGCCCGTCGACGCAACCGTGGTTCCAGGTGGAACTCCGCCCGCACGTCGACTCCCTCGAACTGGCCGCGCCGGCTTCCCTGCGCCGCGGCCAGACCGGCACGGCGGCCGCGACCGTCGTGCAGGAGAACCGGCGGATCCCAGTGGCGTTCCCGGTGTCGGCTGACTGGTGGGGCTCGTCCACGCTGTACATCGGCCCCGCAAAGACCGCACCGTTCTGGGCAGTCGCCTCCTACGACCCGTCCACCGGCGTACTGACCGCACTACGCCCTGGCACAGCCCAGCTGGGCGTAACGGTGAACGGGGTCTCCAAGAGCACGACGCTGCAGGTCGGTTGGTAGCGTCGGCGGGGTGACTGACGTGGTGGTGCCGCAGCGGCTGCGGAGCGGGGACCGGGTTGCTGTGGTGGCGCCGTCGGGGCCGGTGGACGCTTCGCGGCTCGACGCCGGAGTCGTCCACCTCAGGTCCTGGGGACTCGAGGTGGACGTGATGCCGTCGGTGCTGGCCGGGCACGAGCGGTTCAAGTACCTGGCGGCCGACGACAAAGCACGTGCCGAGGACCTGCGGAACGCCTGGCTGGACCCGCGGTACGCCGCGGTGTTCTGCGCACGTGGCGGGTACGGCGTGCAGCGGCTGCTCGAGTACGTCGACGTCGACGAGCTGGTCGCCGTACCGAAGTGGTTCGTCGGGTTCAGTGACATCACCGCGCTGCACGAGCCGCTGAACGCACGTGGTCTCGTGACTGTCCACGGGCCGATGGCTGCTGCTGTGGAGCAGCTGGACACGGATGCGGGGCGTGAGCGGCTGCGGGCGCTCCTGTTCGAGCCGGAGACCGTAACTGACCTGCTGGCACAGGCCGGGGCACGCACTGTGGTGGACGGCGTCGCCGAGGGGCTGCTGCGTGGCGGCAACCTGGCGTTGCTGGCGGCAAGCATCGGTACGCCGACGTACGCGCCGCCGGTGGGTGTCGTCGTACTCGAAGAGGTCAACGAGGAGGCGTACCAGGCGGACCGGCTGCTCACTCAGCTGCTGCGGGCCGGGTGGTTCGAGCAGGTGACCGGTCTGGTCATCGGTGACTTCAGCAAGGGCGGCGAAGGGCTCGACGACACCATCCGCGAGCGGCTCGAGCCACTCGACGTACCGACGGTGGAGGGTGCGGCGATCGGACATGAGGCGCTGAACCTCGCCGTACCGCTGGGGTTGCCGGTACGGCTCGACGCGACCGCCGGGTCCCTTATCCCAAGTGGTCTCGCAGGAAGCTGAACGCCTGCGGGTACGCGTCCAGGCGGTTCGTGAGCTTGGCCAGACCGTGGCCCTCGTCCGGGTACACCAGGAGCTGGCACGGTACGCCGCGCTTCGTCAGAGCGTCAGTGATCTGCTCTGCCTCGGACAACGGGACCCGTGGGTCGTTGGCGCCGTGGATGACGAACAGCGGCGCCCGGATGTCGTCGACGCGGCTGAGCGGACTTGCCGACTCCAGAAACTCCCGGTCCGTCGCCAGGTACCCGTATTCGCGCTCCCGCGTCGACCGCCGGTAGTCCGAGGTGTTCTCCAGGAACGTCACCAGCGAAGCGATTCCGACGATGTCCACGCCGGCCGCCCACAGGTCCGGCTGGAACGCGACACCGGCCAGCACCATGTACCCGCCGTACGAACCGCCCCAGAGCGCGGCGCGCTTCGGGTCGCCGTCGATCGTCGGCAGCCACGCGTTGATCGCGGCCAGATCCTTCACCGAGTCCATCCGCAGCTGGCGGTCGTCCAGCGAGTACCACCGCTTGCCGTAGCCCGCCGAGCCGCGGACGTTCGGTACGACGACTGTGTGGCCCTCAGCGGCCAGCGCCGAGATGATCGGGCTCCAGATCCGCATCGCGGCGCCTTCTGGACCGCCGTGGACGTGGACGACTGTGGACCCCAGGCTCTGACCGGTCGGCCGGAACACGAACACCGGCACCTGCTCGCCGTCGAACGACGGAACGCGCAGGCTCTCCGGATGCTCGAGCTCGGCCGGAACCTCCACCGAGCGGATCGCCGTCAGCTCACCGCCCGGCACGAACCGGTACACGGTCGGCGGGATGACCGGAGAGTTGTAGGTGATCGCCGCGAACGAGCCGTCCGGCGACCAGATCGGATCCGGCGTGGCGTACAACAGGCCCGCGCAACCACCGGCAGGCAGGTCGAGCTCAGCGATCGCCGACCCGTCTTCCAGCCGGTGCAGCGCCAGCGCCACCTCCCCGTCCTCCAGTACGCCGACCAAGAGGTGCTCGCCGTCCGGTGAGGGCCACCCGGCGAGGTCGCGGGCGTCGTCCGCCAGCAACTCGCTCCACGCTGCAGAGCTGACGTCGTACCGGCGGATTGCCATCCGGTCGCGGTCGGCGTTGCTCGACACCAGGAACGCGGACGAGTCGGGCAGCCAGGCGACCGGACCCTGGTCGTTGTGGGCTTCCTCCGCGGTGAGCTCGGTGACTGAGCGGCTCGACGTGTCGAGCAGGAGCAGCTGCATCGAGTTCGCAGGGCTGCTCGCCTTCGAGAGCACGACCCACTTGTCGTCCGGCGACGGGTCGACGCCCATCACCCAGCCGCCGCCGTCGTACAGAACGGTCTCGCGGCCGGTGGCCAGGTCGTGGGTGACCAGGTCGAAGTCGACGCCGTTGCGGCGGTTCGTCGTGTAGAGAACGCTGCCGGCCCGGGCCGTGACCAGGTGGTGGATGTACTCGGCGTCGTGGATCAGCGGGGTCAGTGCGGGCAGACCGGGTTCGTCGAGGTCGAGCAGCGAGAGCTGACCGCGCTCGTCGCCGCCGGTGTCGTGCTCGACGACCACGCGGTTGCTGCCCGGAACGAACCGGGCGCCGCGGCAGGTGTCGTCGAGATCAGTGAGTGCGCGCCAGGTCCCGTCCGGGTCGACCTCGTTGACCTGACGGGTGCCTGTGCCGTCGTACAGGACCAGCATGCGGCCCTCGTCGTCGACGTCCAGGGCCATGGTGGTGGGCAGAGAGAAGAGCGTCGTCAGCAGCACGCCTTCATCCTCACACGGGCTGGGGTGTCCGACGGGTACTCCGCCGGACACCCCACCGTCATCGGTCGCCGTGCCAGGAGTGCCAGAGCGCGGCGTACGCGCCTTCGGCGTCGACCAGCTCGTCGTGGGCCCCCAGCTCGACGATCTTGCCGTCCTCGACGACCGCGATCACGTCGGCGTCGTGCGCGGTGTGCAGCCGGTGTGCGATCGCCACCACGGTCCGGCCCTCCAGTACGGTCGCCAGCGACCGCTCCAGGTGCCGGGCCGCCCGCGGGTCCATCAACGAGGTCGCCTCGTCCAGGACCAGCGTGTGCGGGTCAGCAAGGACCAGACGCGCCAGCGCGACCTGTTGCGCCTGGGCCGGCGTCAGCGAGACCCCGCCGGAGCCCACCTCGGTGTCCAGTCCGTCGTCGAACCCTGCCACCCAGCCGTCGGCGTCCACCGACCGCAGTGCCGCCCACAGGTCCGCGTCGGACGCGCCCTGCTTGGCCAGTCGCAGGTTGTCCCGCACGCTGCCCACGAACACGTGGTGCTCTTGGTTGACCAAGGCAACGTGACTGCGGACCTGCTCGGCAGACATCCGGTCCAGCGCCGCACCACCCAAGGTGATGTCACCGACGCGTGGCGAGTAGATGCCGGCCAGCAAACGGCCCAACGTCGACTTGCCAGCACCGGACGGCCCGACAAGCGCCACGCGAGCACCTGGCTCGACCGTCAACGTGACCCCGTGCAGTACGTCGCGGCCCTCCAGGTACCCGAACCGCACGTCGTCGGCCAGCACCGTCCGCCCGTCCGGCTCGTCCTCGCTCGTCGTCGCGGCGGCCTCCACCTCACGGACGCCGACCAACCGCGCCAACGACACCTGTGCCACCTGCAACTCGTCGTACCAGCGGATCATCATGTTGACCGGCTCGACGAGCATCTGGATGTACAGCGCACCTGTGGTCAGCGCGCCGACCGTCAGCCAGCCCTGGATCGCGAATCCGCCGCCGATGACCAGGACGGCGGCCAACGCGACCGTGTGGGTCATGTTGATCACCGGGAACAGGATCATCCGCAGGTACAGCGTGTACCGCTCCCAGGCGACCCACTGACCGATCCGGGTGTCGCCCACGGCGATCCGGCGGCCACCGAGCCGGTGCGACTCGACGGTCCGGCCGGCGTCGACCGTCTCGGCCAGCGCCGACGCGACCGCCGCGTACCCGGCCGCTTCCGACCGGTACCCGGCTGGTGCGCGGCGGAAGTACCACCGGCCGCCGATGATCAGGATCGGCGCCGCGATCACCACGGCCACGGCCAGCGCCGGTGCGGTCACGATCAGCGCACCGATCAGCAGCGACGCCCAGATGATCGCGATCGTCAGCTGCGGTACGGCGTCGCGCATCGCATGCGACAGCCGGTCGATGTCCGTGGTGATCCGGGACAGCAGGTCACCCGTCCCGGCGCGCTCGAGCACGCCCGGCGGCAGCCCGACCGCACGGACCAGGAAGTCCTCACGGAGATCCGCGAGCATCTCCTCGCCGAGCACTGCACCGCGCAGGCGGGTCAGCCGCACGAACACGGTCTGCACCGCGAGGGCGATGACGAAGCCGATCACGACGTACGGCAGGTCCACGTCGGTGCGGCCCTCGGAGAGCTTCTGCACCACGTTGCCGAGCAGCCAGGGACCGATCATGCCGCTCAGCGCTGCCACCGTGTTGACCAGCGTCAGCCACAGGAACTGGCGCCGGTGGCGGCGGAACAGCTCCTTGATGTAGGCACGGACGGTCGCGCCACTTGCCACCGGGAGCCGCACTACCTCCTGCGGCGCTGCCGGGTCGTACTCGGGGCGCTTCACGCGAACTCCTCGAACTTAGGTTCTTCTTCACGGGTCACCACGGCGCGGTACCGCGCGTTGGTGTGCAGCAGCTCGTGGTGCGTGCCGACCGCTTCGACGCGGCCCTCCGGCACGAACACGACCCGCTCCGCCCGGTCCAGCATCAGCGGGCTGGATGTGAACACCACCGTGGTCCGGCCGGCGCGCAACAACTGCAGACCGTCTGCGATCCGTGCCTCGGTGTGCGCGTCGACCGCACTGGTCGGCTCGTCGAGCACCAGCACCTGTGGGTCGACGTACAGCGAGCGCGCCAACGCCACCCGCTGCCGCTGGCCACCGGACAGAGACCTGCCGCGCTCGGTCAGCACCGCGTTCATCGCGTCGGACTCACCAGCAGGCAGCGTCTGCCGCAGTACGTCGAGGATGTCCTCGCACTGCGCCGCATCCAGCGCCGTCTCGGGTGAGACCGCGCCACTGGCCGGTACGTCGAACAGCTCGCGCACCGTCCCCGACAACAGCACCGGGTCCTTGTCCTGCACGAGTACGACGGTGCGCGCGGACCCCAGCGGGATGTCGTCCAGGGCGACGCCGTCGAGCAGCACGGACGCCTCGCCGGCAGCTGACGGGCTGTGGCCACCCAACCGGTCGGCCAGCAGACCGCCCTGGTCCGGGTTGCCGCTGACGACCGCGGTGAAGCTTCCGGCCGGGACATGGAGCCCAGTGACCGGGTCGAGCACGTCGCCCTCCGGCAGCTGGGCCGCAGCGGTCCCCTTGGTCTCGTCGGTCCGCTGCAACGACAGCACCCGCGCGGCCCGGCGCGCCGACACCTTCGAGAAGATGAACGCGCTCGCGGTCTCCTCGAACGTGTGCAGCGGCACCAGCATGAACGTGATGAAGCCGTACGTCGTGACCAGCTCGCCGACCGAGATGTGGCCGGACGTCACCAGCCGGACACCCATCCAGACGACGAGCACCAGGAACAGACCGAACAGGAACACCTGCAGAGCCGCGATCAGCGACCACATCCGGGCGCTACGGACCGCACTGCTCCGGTACTCCTGCGAGGCCTCCCGGTACCGCTCCAGGAACAGCTGCTCACCGCCGATGCCGCGCAGCACGCGCAGGCCGGCGACGGTGTCGGCGGCCAGCTCGGTCGCCCGGCCGCCCTTGGCCCGCTGCTCGTCCGCACGGCGCTCCGCGGGACCCATCAGCGGGACGATCGAGAACGCGAGCACCGGTACGGCGATCGCGACCACCAGACCGAGCTGCGGTTCGTAGAACAGCAGGCCGATCACGACCGCGAAGCAGGTCAGCAGCGCGGCCACGAACCGGCCGAGGACCTCGACGAACCAGCCGATCTTCTCGACGTCGCCGCTGCTCACGGCGACCACCTCGCCGGCGGCGATCCGGCGGGTCAGCAGCGAGCCCAGCTCCGCGGCCTTGCGGAACAGCAGCTGCTGCAGGCGGGACGCCGTACTGATCCAGTTGGTCACCACGGCCTTGTGGAAGTACGAGTCGGCGCCGGCCTTGGCCGCGCCGAAGGCGAGCAGGAGGGCACCGGCCAGCATCAGCTTGGGCCAGGACAGGTCGATCGCCGCCTGGACGGCGAGACCGACGGCGACCGGAGCGGCTGCGATACCGCCGAAGTAAACGAGGCCCCAGAACACCGCGAGGATCTGCCCACGCAGTTGCTGGTGCTCCAGCCAGAGGATGAGTCGGAGGCCGGATCGGGTGTCGGGCACACCCGGATCGGCGAACGGGACAAGGCGCAAAGACATGACGTCTCACAAGGAGGCATAGAAGGGTTGAAAGAAGGCACCTGACCAGGCGAATACATCAAGCGTAGGCGGCCCCGCCGACACTCCGTCAAACCGTTTTCAGAGCTGTCTTGGTACGATCGTTTCGTGGCGCAACGAAATGAACGTGCAGACTTCGCCCGGGCGGTGATGGAGCTCCTCGATCAGGGTCATCGGGGGATCTCGCGGCGGCTCGATCTGACCCGCGTCCGGGTGCTCGGACTGGTCGCGGACCGCGGCCCGATCCGGCCGAACGCGATCGCCGCGGAGCTCCGGCTCACCGCGTCTGCCACGAGCCGTCACCTGACCGCGTTGGAGCAGGCCGGGCAGGTCGCGGTCGAGCCGGACCCCGACGACGCCCGCACGTTCCTGGTCGAGCTGACGGACCAGGGACGCGAAGAGATAGCGGTGACGGTCCAGGCCGGCGTCACGGCGTTCACGAGCGTGATCGCCGACTGGTCCGACGAGGACGTGTTGACGGCCACCGCCCTGATCACCCGCCTCAACCAGGCCTGGGCCCAGCGACCACCCGCACCTGCTCCGGAGTCGAGCGAGGGACCCCGGTGGCGTCGAAGGAGGAGAAGTGACTGAACGACCACCGACAATCAGTTGGGTACGCCGGCTGCTCGTTGCGGCGGCCGTACTCGACTTCGTCGCACTGATCGCGTTCGTTGTGCTCTACGCGACTGACCGATCAGCCATCGCGGACTGGGTCAGCAGCTCACCTGCGTTCGCCGGACAGGTCCGCAACGACGGAGTCGACGCCACGGTCCGCTATGCGACGGTGTCCGTCTGCGCGGTCCACCTGATCATCACCCTGGTGTTCTCGTGGCTTGCAGTGGCCGTCGGCCGTGGACGGCAGCGCATCCGGGCCACAGTGGTGCTGGTGGTCACCACCTGCATCGACGGCTTCGTCGCCACGACGCCTGTCGGCGGAGTGGTGCAGCAGGTCGTGATGGTCCTTGCAGCGGTGGTGAAGATCGCGGCGCTGGCGCTGCTGTGGGCTCCCCGGAGTTCGCGGGAGTTCTTCGTGACCGCATCCCGGGATCGGCGCGACCTGGCCGCTCCGGCCCGCTGACCGCGAGGTACCGTCGGCTTGTCGGACAAGTTGATGGGAGCCGGGTGGAGGAGCTGACGCGGGGGCGGCGGCTGCTGGTGCTGGCGATCTGTTGCTCCAGCCTGTTCATCGTCGGTCTGGACTCGACGATCGTGAACCTGGCGCTGCCGGCGATCCGGTCCGAGTTCGGGGCCTCGGTCGCGAAGCTGCAGTGGACGATCGACGCCTACACGCTGGTGCTGGCCAGCCTGCTGATGGTCTCCGGATCGACCGCGGACCGCGTCGGGCGGCGGCGGACGTTCCAGGTCGGACTGGTGCTCTTCGGCATCGGGTCGTTGCTGTGCGGAGTCGCATCGAGCGTCGACCTGCTGATCGCGTTCCGCGTGCTGCAGGCCGTCGGCGGGTCGATGCTGAACCCGGTGGCGATGTCGATCATCACCAACACGTTCACGGACCCGCGCGAGCGTGCGCAGGCGATCGGTGTGTGGGGTGGTGTGGTCGGGCTGAGTATGGCGGTCGGTCCGGTGGTCGGCGGGTCGCTCGTGGACGCGGCGGGGTGGCGGTTCATCTTCTGGATCAACGTGCCGGTTGCGGTGGCCGCCGTACTGATGACTGCGTTCTTCGTGCCGGAGTCGCGGTCTGCCGTGCCGCGGCGGATGGATCCGGTCGGGCAGGTGCTCGTCGTACTGCTGCTGGGCGGTCTGACGTACGGGATCATCGAGGGCGAGTCGGCTGGGTGGGGGTCGCCGCTGATCATCGGGTGCTTCGTCGTGTGCGTGGCCGCACTGGTGACGCTCGTCTACTACGAACGTCGTCGAGACCAACCGCTGCTGGAGCCACGGTTCTTCCGGAGCGCGCCGTTCTCCGGTGCCACGCTGATCGCGGTGTGCGGGTTCTCGGCGCTGTCGGCGTTCCTGTTCCTCAACTCGCTCTACCTGCAGTCGGTGCGTGGTTTCACTGCACTGCATGCCGGTCTGCTCACGCTGCCGATGGCTGCGATGACCGTGGTGTTCGCACCGCTGTCCGGTTGGCTGGTCGGCCACAGAGGTCCACGGTTGCCACTAGTGGTGGCCGGAACCATGCTGACCCTGTCCGGGCTGCTGCTGTCCTTCCTGACCACCACTACTGCCACTGTGCATTTGCTGGCCGCCTACCTGGTCTTCGGACTCGGCTTCGGCATGCTGAACGCACCTATTACCAATGCAGCCGTCTCTGGCATGCCGCGAGCCCAGGCTGGTGTCGCTGCAGCCATCGCCTCCACCAGCCGCCAGGTCGGCGCCTCACTGGGCGTCGCTGTCGCCGGCACTGTCCTCACTGCGCGCCTGGTCGGCTCCTTCGAGACCGGCTTCGTCGACGCGGCCCGGCTGTGCTGGTACATCATCGCGGGCTGCGGAGTGCTCGTACTGGCACTGGGGCTGATCACTACGTCCCGGTGGGCCCGGCGTACGGCGGAGGACCTCGTCAGGGCTGGATGATCTCGGCCCGGACCAGTGCTTTCAGCCGGCCGCGCAGGATCTTTTGGCGGCGCTCCTCGTCAGGGAACAGGTCTAGGTAGGAAGGGCCCTTGGCAGCGAGCAGGTCGTCGTCGAGGCGCCGTACCGTGCCGGCTGGTGCCCGGTGTGTCATGGCTGCCTGTACTGCTTCGCTGTCGATACCTCTGAGCAGTTCGGTGAGCTGCTCCTCCGTGTCGATGCCGAGGCGGTGCAGGACGCCCAGGATCCAGGCGTAGTGCGTGGTCTTCGCGTGCGGTGCGTCCGGGTAGCGGCGGGTCAGGTACGTCGTCAGCGTGGCCGTGGTGAGGTCCAGCGGGGCCTTGTCCGACTCGCTCGCGGCCAGCTCGCGGTACAGCCGGTCGATCTCGGTGAACTCGTTGTCGGCGAGCTCCATCAACGCGGCGGCCAGCAGGAACCGCCGGTCGAACTCGGGCTTGCGGTCCGGCGGGATGTCCAGCTTGTACCGGATGTCGTGCTCGAACTCGGCCCACGCGTGCTGGACCGCGGTCCGGACCTGGATCTCCATCACCAGGTTCTTCAGTACGGCGTACTCCGGCAGCTCACGGCGGTGATCGTTCAGCCGGACCAGGTAGTGCTTGCTGGCGTACCCGAAGACGCCCTGCGCCCGGGTGTGCGCGCCCATGTCGGTGTGCTCGACGATCTCGAACTCTTCCTCGATCACCTCGCAGACCCGGTCCACCGCCTCGACCAGGAACGTGATGACGCGGGCCGCGACCAGGTCGGTGATCTGGTTCAGCGGGTCGTCGTACTTCGGTCTGGCGGGGTCGTCGGGATGCGGCTTCGACGCCTTCGCGAGGAACGACTCGGGGTCCTTGGCCCGCGCGGTCGCGGTCAGGTAGTTGATGCCTTCCTCTTCGCCGATCAGCTCGTTGATCAGCGACTCGAGCTTGCGCGCACCGCCGACGTACTGCTGGTGCACCCGCTCGTACAACGCACCGGCCTGCGGAACCCACTCCACCATGGGCGGAACCCTAGTGCTCTTCAGGTCGCTCGTGGTGTCTATCGGTTTCTAGTGAATTCACTAGAAAGTTGTAGAGATCTGTCGCGACACGCTCTCGTCCTTGATCGGTCAATCTACGGAAAACGCTAGACGGCCTCATACAGTGACAGCATGGATCCGATCCGGAATCCCTATGCGCCCGGCGCCGGTCAGCGGCCGCCTGAGCTGGCCGGACGCGACACCGAGGTGCGGCAGTTCGAGGTGGTGCTCGAACGGGTCGCGGCAGGCAGACCGGAGCGGAGCCTGGTGCTCAGCGGACTCCGGGGCGTCGGTAAGACGGTGCTGCTCAACACACTGCGTTCGCAGGCGATCAAGCGGGCGTGGGGCACCGGGAAGATCGAGGCGCGACCGGACCAGAGCATCCGGTTGCCGATCGCGCAGGCGCTGCACACGGCGATGCGGGAGCTGGGACACCGGCACCGCGACGACGAGAAGGTCGACCAGTTCAGCGCCGTACTGAAGGCTTTTGCGTTGCGTACGGCGGCGAACGACCGGAAAGGGATCCGCTGGCATCCGCCGGTGGACGTGGCCGCGGCGAAGGGCCGGGCCGACTCCGGTGACCTGGAGATGGACCTGATCGAGCTGTTCAGCGACGCCGCGGATCTGGCCGGCGACCTGACCGTCGGGGTCGGGCTGTTCATCGACGAGATGCAGGACATCAGTGCAGACGACCTGTCCGCGCTGTGCGCCGCGTGTCACGAGATCTCGCAGCAGAGCGCGCCGCTGGTCGTCGTCGGCGCGGGCCTGCCGCATCTGCCCGCCGTACTGTCGGCCAGCAAGTCGTACTCCGAGCGGCTGTTCCGCTACATCCGTGTGGACCGCCTGGCGCGGGAGGCATGCGACCGGGCGCTGATGGTGCCGGCCGAGAGCGAAGGCGTGCAGTACGACGAGGAGGCGCTGGACGAGCTGTACGCGCAGACGGACGGGTACCCGTACTTCGTGCAGGCGTTCGCGCACTCGACCTGGGACCACGCACCGACCTCACCCATCACCATCAAGGACGTCGCCGTCGCAGGGCCCGAGGCGTCCGCCGAGCTGACCGTCGGCTTCTTCGGCTCCCGCTACGAACGCGCCACCCCCGCGGAACGCGAGTACATGCGCGCCATGGCCGAACTCGGCATCGGCGTCGACGACGGCTCCGTCCCCACCGCCGAGGTAGCCAGCACCCTCAACCGCAAACCCCAGTCCCTCTCCCCCGCCCGCGACGGCCTGATCAAGAAAGGCCTGGTCTTCTCCGCCGAACGTGGCACGGTCGCCTTTACCGTGCCGCACTTCGGAAAATTCCTGCGTACGAGGACGGCTTAACGAAACCGGGGTTTCGTGCTCTGGCAGGTATCGGTAGGGTCACGTGTCATGACCACCCGGCGGAGCGGCCAGCGCGGACACACGTCTGGGCGGCGGCGGGGTGGGCGGCACAGTCGGCGGAAGTCGTACAAGGGGCAATGGCTTGTGGTGACTGCGTTGGCGGTGCTGGGGACCGTGGTGGTGGCGCATCCGGATGTCGCGCACCGGAACAGCTTGGCGGCGCAGGCGGTTGCAGGGGTCAACGAGGTTGCTCAGGAAGAGCCGGTGGCGTCGGTGACGCCCAAGTCGACCCCGGTTCCGATTGCCACGCCGACGCAGAAGTTCACCACTCCGTTGCGGCCGGCACCGACCCTGACGCGCAAGCCCAAGGGTGCGAAGCCGAACGTCCTGGTGTCGACCGGGAAACTCGCCGTGGTGCCTGGGTCCAACAAGGCGACCGGTGTGCGCGACAAGATGACGTACCGCGTCGAGATCGAGCAGGGTGTGTCGGTGAACGGCGCCGCGGTCGCGGCGGCCATCCACAAGACGCTGACGGACCCGCGCGGCTGGCAGGCGGTGCACCCGGTGAGTTTCGAGCGGACGGACCGCGTCGACGCCGACCTCCGGATCATCCTCGCCACGCCGACCCTGACCGACAAGCTGTGCCTGCCGCTCGACACCGGCGGTGAGGTCTCCTGCCGCGTCGAGGACCGCGTCGTGCTCAACGCGAAGCGGTGGCTGTACGCGATCCCGGCGTACAACGGGAAGGTCGATCTCTACCGCAGCTACCTGGTCAACCACGAGGTCGGGCATGCGCTCGGCCACGGGCACTCGACCTGCACGACCCCGAAGACCCCCGCGCCGGTGATGATGCAGCAGACCAAGGGCCTGGCCGGCTGCCTGCCGAACGCCTGGCCGACGGTGAAGGCGACCTGAGAAGCTAGGTACGACGGGAGGGAGTACACGATGTCGTCACAGGACTTCCCGACGTACGGCAGGGACGAGCAGCCCGAGCAGCAGGGGCCAGGCGAGGAGCAGCACTTCGCTCCGCCCACGCCGTACGGCGGCGGCACGTACGGCGGCGGCAACGCACCCCAGCCCGATCAGTTCCCGTACGCGGAGCCCCAGCCCTACGGAACACAGCAGCCACCTACGCAGGGCAACCCCGCGTACCACCAGCCCCCGGCCTACCGCCCCGGTGCACCGTACGGCGCTCCGGCGAGCCCTGAGCCGCATGAGCTCCCGACGTACGGCCGCGAGGAGCACTCGCGTGACCCTCGTGCAGCTCGGGTCGTAGGACTGGCCGCGTTCATCGCTGCGATCTATGGGCTGCTGGTCGTCTCCGTGCAGCGCGTCGCGCTCCGGGAGATCTCGCAGGCGCCAGGCTCTGCGCTGAACCACCCGCTGCGTACTGACGTGCTCGACGCGATCGGCCAGCTGTTGCTCGTGGTGGTGGGCACCGCCGCGCTGGTGATGTGGATCCGCGACGCGCTGGCCCGCTACAAGGCCGGTCGCCGCCCCGACCCGGCCGAGCTGGCCGGTCTGCTCCTGGTGGCGGTCTCAATCATCCCGATCCTGGTCTGGCTGCTCATGGTGGTGTCCACCGGTCTGGGCGCCAGCGACGGCGCGGTCCACCGGCTGCCCACGGCGTACGGCTGGGGTGGTCTCGGCCTGCTGATCCTCGCCGTCGGCCTCTTCCTCGGGTACCGCGAGCTGAAGCCGGACGTATCGAACCCGGTCGTCAAGGGCGCCCCGGCCAAGGCTCCTTGGGAGTGAACGCACCTGTCGTCCTCGTGCCCGGCCTGGGCCTCGGCCCAGAGTCGTACGCACGGACGGTCGAGCACCTCGTCACGCCGTACCACGTGGTCACCCTGCCCGGGTACGGCGAACCTGCGGGCACCCGTGAGGACCTGCACCCCCGTGCGCTCGCGGTAACGCTGGCCGGGAAGATCCGCGAGCGGTCCGTGCTGGTCGGCCACTCGGCGAGCTGTCAGATCGTCGTCGAGCTGGCGATCCGCTACCCCGAGCTGGCCCACGCGCTCGTCCTCGCCGCACCGACCGGCGACGTCCGGCTCTCGAGCTGGGTCGACCGCGCGGTCCGGCTCGTCGGCTCTGCCATCCCGGACGCGCCGAAGCTGGTCCGGATCAGTCCGCAGTACGCCCGTACGACGCTGCCGTCGATCGCCCGCGCCGCGGAAGCGTCGAGGCACCACGACCTGGCTGCCGTCATGCCCCGCGTCCAGGCGCCGGTCGTCCTCGTGCGCGGGAAGCATGACCTGATGTGTACGGCGGAGTGGGTCGAGCGGCTCGCGGAACTCAGCCACGGCGAGGCCCGCACGCTCGACTCCGGGGCGCACATGCCGGTCGTCACGAACGGTCCCGAGCTGGCCGCTCTCATAGAACGAGCAGCCGCTCTTCCACCAAGTAGCTGACGAGTTAAGATCAGCAGCACAAACCTATGCGGGAGCTCGCACCGAGGATGCGCGGGCTGAGAGGGCGACAGCTGGGTCGCCGACCGCCTGAACCTGACCGGGTAATGCCGGCGTAGGGATTGGGGTCACTCATGACCGATACAGCTGTTCGTCCTGCCGGTACCACCGAGGCACCGCTCGTCCTCACCACCGATGCGCCGCGCACGCTCGGCTTCTTCGACCAGTTCACGCTCTGGGGCAACTTCGGCATCTCTCTGTTCGGCCCGGTGACCGGTGCGCTCGTGGCGGCGTACACCGGCTCGCTCTGGCAGGGGCTGCTCGCGGTGGTCGTCGGCTGTGGAATCGGTGCGCTCGTGCTCGGTGGCGCGGCCGTGTTCGGGTCGCAGACCGGTGCGCCTGCGATGGCGAGCCTGCGTGGTCTGTTCGGCCGCCGCGGCTCGATCGCGCCGACCGTGCTGAACATCGCGCAGAACGTCGGCTGGGCGACGATGGAGATCATCGTGATCTCGCAGGCCGCGGTCGCGGTCACGAATGAGCGGTGGCGCTGGCTGTTCGTCGTACTCGCCGGAATCATCGCCACCGCGATGGCCGTTCGTCCGCTCGGCAGCGTGAAGATCCTGCGGAAGTTCATGGTCTGGCTGGTGCTGCTCGCGTCGGTGTTCCTGTTCGTGCAGGTGCTCAGCAAGCCGGTGCACGCGTTGCCGCAGGACAGCGTGTTCGGCTTCTGGCCGGCCGTCGACCTGGCCGCTGCCGGTGTCGTGTCGTTCGCGCCGCTGGCCGCGGACTACACGCGGCACTCGCGGACCAACAAGGCCGCGTTCGGCGGGTCAGCACTCGGCTACGGCCTGGCGGCGATCGCGTACTACGCGCTCGGTGTCGTCGCTGTGGCGACACTGCAGACCAACAGCGAGGACGTGATCACCGCACTGGTCACGCTGCCTGCCGGTGCGATCGCCCTGCTCGTCCTGCTGGTGGATGAGGTCGACGAGGCGTACGCGAACGTCTACTCGACGACGATGGCCGCGCACAACCTGATCGGCCACATCGACCGGCGGTGGATCTCGGTCGCGATCGGCGTACTCGCCACCGGCATCGCGCTGTTCATCGACCTGGGCAACTACACGCAGTTCCTGTACCTGATCGGCTCGGTGTTCATCCCGTTGTTCGCGGTCGCGATCGCGGACTTCTTCGTGGTCAGCAAGATGAAGTGGGACGTCTCCGGTACGGCGAAGTTCCGCTGGCAACCGACCGCCGCCTGGCTGATCGGCTTCGTCGCCTACCAGTTGGTGAACCCAGGCACCGTCTCCGGCTGGTCCCCGTTCTGGACCAACATCCAGCAAACCCTCTTCAACAACCAGCCGGTCCCCAGCTGGCTCGGCGCAACGTACACCTCAATCATCGTCTCGATGGTCGCCGCGATTCTCCTCGGCCGGATTGGTCGGCGGCAGGCTGCCTGAGCCTGAGTGGCATGGCGAACTCCGTACTGCTGATTGGTGTTGTTGTGCGATCGTGGGGTGGTGGATGACCTTCGGTCGGTGGATCTTCAGGTGCCGTCGCCGTTGTCGGAACTTCGCGACGACCGCCTCGGTGCTGCGGGGGTTCGCGTTCTGCTGAAGCGTGACGACCTGATTCATCCCGAGATTCCGGGCAACAAGTGGCGCAAATTGAAGTACAACATCGCTGCCGCGCGACGGCTGGGCCTCGACACCCTGCTGACATTCGGCGGTGCGTACTCGAACCACATCCGCGCAACCGCCGCGGTCGGCTACTACGAAGGCTTCAACACCATCGGCGTGATTCGTGGGGAGGAGCATCTGCCACTGAATCCGTCTCTCGCGTACGCCGCCGCGCGCGGCATGCGACTCACCTACCTTGACCGGACCACGTACCGCGCCAAGACGTCGGAGGCTGTCATCGGCCGCCTGCGCCGCGAGTTCGGCGAGGTCTACCTGCTGCCTGAGGGAGGCAGTAACAGGGAGGCTGTCGTGGGCTGTGCAGAGATCGCGGCCGAGATGACGGAGCCGTTCGATGTGTTGTTCTGTGCCGTCGGCACGGGCGGAACTCTGGCAGGAGTCGCCGCAGGACTCGACCGGCACCAGTCGGCTGTCGGTGTGCCGGTTCTGAAGGGTGGCGCGTTTCTGGAGAAGGAGATCGTCGACCTCCAGACATCCGCCTACGGTGCACGGTCGGGCACTTGGCATCTTGAGTGCGACTACCACTTCGGCGGTTATGCGAAGCGCACAGCCGAACTGGACACATTCATCGAGGACTTCGAGAAGCGGTACGGCCTGCTGCTGGACTGGGTCTACGAGGCGAAGATGATGTACGCGATCTTCGACCTGGTGCGTCGCGGAGTCGTCATCCCGGGTGCGACGATTGTCGCTCTGATCAGTGGATCTGCCGAGGTTCCTGAGGTGTGAGCTCAGTCGTCGAGCCAGTCGAGGTGCCAGTCGCCGGTGTTTACCTTGAACTGCTTGCCAAAGCCGAGCCAGCGGCCGGTCATGGAGCGTCCGTGGGGGCTGACGACGAGTTGTATGGCCGAGCTGACCCGCAGTACCTGGATGCGGTCTACACCGACCAAGCTCTGATGACGCAGACCAAACCTGTTCAAGGCCAAGCCGACAGCTTCGTCTGGAGCTCGTCCTCTTCGATGCCGTCGGTCATGGCCGACATGATCGAAGAACTGCAGATCAGCCCAGGCATGGCGGTCCTCGAGAGCGGCACCGGGACCGGCTACAACGCCGCCATCCTCTGCCACCTACTCGGCGACAGTGCCGTCACCACGACCGAGATCGACCCCGAACTTCGGCTCACGGCGCTCGAACGCCTCGCCGAGCTCGGATACCACCCGTCCACCGCACCCCAGCCGCGTAGCTACGACCGGATCCTGTCCACACACGCCGTCGCCAAGATCCCTTACGAATGGATCACCTGGAGCAAGCCGGGCGCGATCCTCCTGACCGACCTCCGCCCACCAGCCAACAGCCAAGTCGGCGCCTGGGTGAAGCTCACCATCGACGAAGACGGTCGAGGCGCCACAGGCCGCCTGATGCCGCCACGTGGGTATTTCATGAGCGCTCGCAAGGTGCCCGAGTACGCCGAGATCGGCCATACCCTTCCCGAACTCACCCTCGACGAACACCAACGCCGTGCTGAGCTGATCGAAACGCGAGCCGTCCGCGCCCAGCCCGAGATCCTCAACGACCAAGCATTCGGCTTGTACTGCTGGCGAAGTAACCCGAACGTCTGGTCGTGGTTCCACGATGGCGAAATCACCCTGAGCACAGCGGACGGTTCGTGGGCCCAGGTACGAGGACAAACCGTCAGCCTCATCGGCGAACGAGACCTCTGGGCCGAAGTGGAACACACGTACCAGGACTGGCAAGCAGCGGGCTGGCCACCTATCACGGACTGGACCGTCAGAGTCACACCCGACGGATCCACAGTGGTTGTGCTTCCCGGTTGATCGCGGCTGCCTGAGCTGCGGGTGCGGCCGGGTTGGGCGGTCCGCCGCTAGTGCATAACCACAGTCCGGGGTGGGTGGGAGCGGCGCGCAGCACGGCGACGAAGGAGCCGCGCGTTAGCGCTGCGTGGGCTCACTACCTCCTCCTCATCTGTCTTTCCTCAGCTGGTACGAGTTCTCTTTGTTGGTAGCCGCTGGACAACTGACCCGGAGTTGCCGGAATACTTGCCGCATGTTGAATTCCGCACTGCGTAGTCGGGCCGAGTATGCGGAACTTGGGGCCGACGGACTGGCCGCGCGTACGTCGCCTGAGCGGGACGCGCTGATCGTCAAGGCGGTGCAGGAGCTGCTGGAGGGGCACGAGTCGGTGCTCGACCTGTGCTGCGGGTACGGGCGCGTCGCGCTGCCGCTGCGCCGCGCGGGCAAGGTCGTGCGCGGGCTGGACATCTCGCCGAACCTGCTCGAGGCCGGGCGCGCCAAGGCCGCCGAGGAGGAGCTCGCGATCGACTGGGCGATCGGCTCGATGACCGATCTGCCGTACAAATGGGACTCGTTCGACGCGGTGATCTGCCTGTGGACGGCGTTCCACGAGCTGTTCGCCGAGGACGAGCAGATCTCCACGATCTGCGAGATCTCCCGGGTGCTGAAGCCGGGCGGGATCGCGATCATCGAGGGCCCGGTCTGGGGACCGGCGACCGCGGGCGAGATCGCAGGAGGGATGCGGCAGGGCCCGGAGCACCGGATCGTCACCACCGAGCACGACGACGACCGCAGCAGCGTGCACTTCATCCACGACGAGATCAGCTACGGCCGGCTCTGCGCGGCCGCCGGAATCGACGACTACAAGGTCTACAAACGCGACTGGGGCGGTCGCCGCCGGTTGATCCTGGAGATCCACCAGCCGGCAACTTCCTGACAAGTCAACAGGAGCAGATCCCCACTCCACATTGGGGATCTGCTCCTTATTCGACCGAGTGTAAAACCATTCCCGGCAATTCCGGAAAACTCAGCTTTTTGCTTCGAGATTCAGCAAGAATCGTTTTGCGTCCAACCCGCCGGCGTACCCGGTGAGCGCGCCGCTCGCCCCGACCACCCGATGGCAGGGCAGCACGACACAGACCGGGTTCGCGCCCAGTGCGGTGCCGACCGCCCGCGCCGCCTTCGGTTTGTCGATGTCGCTCGCGACCGCGCCGTACGTCGTCGTCGCGCCGTAGCTCGTGTGCGTCGGCAGATCGTTCAGTACGAGCCGCTGGAACGGTGTCGCGAGCACCAGGTCCACCTCGACGTCGAAGGCCCGGCGGTCACCGAACAGGTACTCGTCGAGTTGTCGCCGTACGTCGTCCAGCGGCCGAGGCTGCCGTAGTACTCGCGGGGACACGGCTCGGGCGAGCCGCGTGGTCATCGTCTCCTCGTCGTCGAACGAGCTGGCGACGACCCGCCCGTGTGTGATGGCAAGCAGCATCGTCCCGATCGGGGTGTCGTGCAGCGTGTAGGCGACGTCGGCGTCGGGTAGGACGGGCGGCCTCAGGTCAGGTAGGTCGAGCCGGGTCAGCCGGCTCTCGAGATCAGTCATCGTGTACTCCGAGATTCGTGCGCAGGGTCGCCAGCGCGTCGCTGACGAGCCGGCGCGACGCGGCGGGCGTGGTGTCCAGAGCGGCGGCCACGCCGTGGTGGTCCAGGTCGCCGACGTACTTGAGCGTGATCGCGAAGCGTTGCCGCTCCGGGAGTTCGTTGACCGCCCGCCACAGGTCGGGATCCGGCCAGGCCGCGGCCTCCGGCCCGTCGACCGCGACCGGCGGTGCCTCGTCCAGCGGGCGCTGCGGTTTGCGCGCCCGGTGGACGTCGGTCGCGCACCGGGCGGTGATGGTGAGGAGCCAGCTGCGCAGGTTCTTCGCCGAGGTCAGCGCCGGGTACGCCGCGTACGCCTTCTCCCAGGCGCGTTGCGCGACGTCGTCGCCGTCCTGGCCTGCCATCGCCCGCGCCAATCTGGCGACGTCCCGCCAGTGCGCGTCGATCAAAGCCTGGAACGGCGGCAATCCGACCTTCTCCCGAACCATCACGTCAGTAGAACGCACCGACCGCCGATGGTGTGAGGGCAAGCCGACGGCGTGTCGTCCCAGGGGGTGGTCGGTTTCGGACACCCGTCCCGGATGTCGAGATTGTCTAGTTTCCCGATAGACATTGATGTGAAGATAGCTGACATGACGACGACACTCCTCACCCGCCGTCGCGTCATCGATCTGCTGCGGACGGCGAGCGCCACCTGTCGGTGACCCGTTCTCTCGCTGCTGCCTGCATGAGGCCTGTCTGATCACGCCTCTTACATCACCTGTGGTCCCTGCCCCGTTCTGAGGGAGAGACATGTCTGTACCTGCCCTGAATCGTCCTGCCCTGGCCGTCGTACCCGATCGTTCCGAGGAGCGGGCGGTGGACGCCGACGTCTACCGTTCCGTGTTCCGTCGCCACGCCGCCGGCGTCGTGGTGATCACCGCGGACGCCGGGCACGGCCCCGTCGGCTTCACCGCCACCTCGCTGGTCTCGATCAGCCTGCTGCCGCCGCTGGTCTCGTTCGCGATCGCGACCAGCGCCTCCAGCTGGCCGACCGTGAGTACGGCGAGCAGCGTGGTGATCAACTTCCTGTCCGCCGATCAGCACGCGATCGCCGGCCGGTTCGCCACCAGCGGGATCGACCGGTTCGCCGAACCGACCCGCTGGTCGCGGCTGGCCACCGGCGAGCCCGCGCTCGACGACGCCCCGAGCTTCCTGCGCGCGCAGATCGCGCACCGTTTCGCCGTCGGCGACCACTATCTGGTCGTCGCCCGCCTCGCCACCCACACCGAGCGTCGTGAGCACGAGCCGCTGCTCTACCACGACGGCCGCTACGCGAAAGCACACCATGTCTAGAAAACGCCTCTACTCCGCCCTCGCCCTGCTCGCGCTCGTCACCGGATGCAGTGGCAACGCGGCCGCCGACGATGCCGCCAAGCTCTCGCTCGACGCCGCGCTCCCGACCTCGGTCCCCGACGGGACGAAGATCGTGGTCGGCGACCCCGCCACCCAGGTCGCGCTCAAGCTGTCCGGCCAGCTCGACAAGGTCTCGAAGTTCGTCCAGTTCGCGAACCTGAGCGGCGGTCCGCAGACCACCGAGGCGTTCCGGGCGCACGCGCTCGACCTCGGTTCGGTTGCCGAGATCCCGCCGATCCACGCGACCTGGACCGGCCTGCAGGTGAAGATCGTCGCCTCCAAGTTCCGTAAGGACCCGCTGAACCACCCGATCTACCAGCTGGGCATCGCTCCTGGGGTTTCGGTCAAGACGCTGGGCGACCTGCGGGGCAAGAAGATCGCGTACAGCCCCGGCCAGGCGCAGGGTGCGCTGGTCCTCAAGGTGCTGCAGAAGGCCGGCCTGACGAAGGAGGACGTGAAGCTGGTCGAGCTGCCGAGCACGGGTGACGTGTACTCGAACGCGCTCTCCGGCAAGCAGGTCGACGTCGCCCCGATCGGCGGCGTACAGATCAAGCGCTACCTGACGAAGTACGGCAAGGACGGCGCGACGACGATCCCGCACGGGATCCGCGACGACGCCGGTCACCTCTACGGCCCGGTCGAATCCCTTGAGGACCCGGGCAAGGCGGCCGCGATCCGCGCGTACGTCGCCGCGTGGGGCGTCGCGCAGGACTGGATCGACAAGCACCCCAAGGAATGGATCCAGGGGTACTACGTGAAGGACCAGGGACTGACCGAGGCCGACGGGCAGTGGCTCGTCGACAACGCCGGGCACCCGGACATCAGCGCCGACTGGAGCGACGCGATCGAGCGTCAGCAGCAAACCATCGAGCTGCTCGCCAAGGAGACCGGCAACAAGGTCATCCAGGCCAAGGACCTGTACGACCTGCGGTTCCAGACCGTCGCAGCGGACGCGATCAAGGGAGGTGCCAAATGAGTGCGACCGCGCTTCCCGGACTGAGGCAGCGCACGTCCTCGGCTCCCGTCGTACGGCGCCGGCGCCTCGGGCCCGGCAAGCCGATCAGGTTCGGAGCCGCGATCGGGCCGGTGCTCCTGCTGGTGATCTGGAGCGTCGGATCCGCCACCGGTTGGATCGACCAACGAGTACTGTCCGCGCCGTGGACCGTGGTGACCACGGCCGGCGACCTGATCGCCGACGGCCGCCTGCAGTCGAACCTGTGGACGTCCGCGCAGCGGGCCCTGATCGGTCTCGCGTTGGGCATCGTGCTTGGCGTGGTCCTCGCGCTGATCTCCGGCCTGTCCCGGCTCGGTGAGGCGGTCCTCGACGGGCCGATCCAGATCAAGCGCGCGATCCCGTCGCTGGCCCTGCTGCCGTTGCTGATCCTCTGGCTCGGCATCGGCGAGTCGATGAAGATCGTCACCATCCTGCTCGGGGTGTTCGTGCCGATCTACATCCACACCCACAACGGCCTGCGCACCATCGACAGCCGGTACGTCGAGCTCGCGCAGACCGTCGGCCTGTCGCAGTGGGAGTTCATCCGGCGCGTGGTGCTGCCGGGCGCACTGCCCGGATTCCTGCTCGGGCTGCGATTCGCGGTGACCGGCGCGTGGTTGTCGCTGGTCGTCGTCGAGCAGATCAACTCCACCAGCGGCATCGGCTACATGATGGAACTGGCCCGCACGTACGGGCAGACCGACATCATCATCGTCGGCCTGGTCGTCTACGGCATCCTCGGCCTGCTGTCCGACGCGGTCGTCCGCCTGATCCAGAGGAGGGCCTTGTCATGGCGACGAACGTTGGCCTCGTAACTGTGCAGGTCCGCGACCTGGTACGCCGGTACGACGATCGCGCTGTCCTGGACGGAGTGGACCTGGACATCGAACCGGGTGAGTTCGTCGCTCTGCTGGGTAAGAGCGGATCCGGGAAGAGCACCTTGTTGCGGGCCCTGGCCGGTCTGGATCACGACGTCGACGGAACCGGTGAGCTCGCCGTACCGGAGAACGTCTCGGTCGTCTTCCAGGACTCGCGGTTGTTGCCGTGGGCAAGAGTGCTCGAGAACGTCGTTCTCGGCCTGGGCGGTGCGGACGAGCGTGGGCGGCAGAGCCTCGAAGAGGTGGGGCTGGCCGGCCGGGAGAAGGCGTGGCCGAACGAGTTGTCCGGTGGTGAGCAGCAGCGGGTCGCGTTGGCGCGGTCGCTGGTGCGGGAACCGGAGCTGTTGCTCGCCGACGAGCCGTTCGGTGCTCTGGACGCGTTGACCCGGTTGAAGATGCACGTGTTGCTGCGGAAGTTGTGCGCGGCGCATCAACCCGCCGTACTGCTGGTGACGCACGACGTCGACGAGGCGATCGTGCTGGCCGATCGGGTGATCGTGCTCGACGCCGGCCGGATCGTCGCCGAGGAGACCATCACGTTGCCCGCGCCGCGGAGTGCGGCCGATCCAGGATTCGCCGCGGTCCGCTCGCGGCTTCTCGACGCTTTGGGAGTTTCGGTATGAGTAGGCAGTTGCACCTGAACGCGTTCTTGATGAGTACCGGCCACCACGAGGCGTCCTGGCGGCTGCCGGAGAGCGATCCGTTCGCGAACACCTCGGTGGCGCACTACCAGGCCCTGGCGCAGCTGGCCGAGCGCGGCAAGTTCGACTCGATCTTCTTCGCGGACTCGCCGGTGCTGTTCGGCAACGTCGGGCGGCGTCCGGCCGGTTCGCTGGAGCCGACCGTGCTGCTCACCGCGATCGCGGCCGCCACATCGCGGATCGGGCTGATCGCCACGGCGTCCACGACGTACAACGAGCCGTTCAACCTGGCGCGGAGGTTCGCCAGCGTGGACCACGTGAGCGGTGGGCGTGCGGGCTGGAACGTGGTGACGACCGCCGGGCCGGAGGCCGCGAAGAACTTCAATCTCGCCGATCAGCCGGCGCATGCGGAGCGGTACGACCGCGCGTCGGAGTTCCTCGAGGTCGCGTACAAGCTCTGGGACTCGTGGCAGGACGACGCCGCGGTCGCGGACAAGGCCGAGGGCGTCTGGGCGGTCCAGGAGCGCGTGCAGCCGATCGACCACGTCGGGCGGCACTTCCAGGTCCGCGGGCCGCTGAACCTGCCACGGTCGCCGCAGGGGCACCCGCTGATCGTCCAGGCCGGGTCGTCCGAGGACGGCAAGGGGCTGGCGGCGCGGTACGCCGAGGCGGTGTTCACCGCGCAGCAGACGCTGGAGGACGCGCAGGACTTCTACCGGGACCTGAAGGCGCGTACGGCGGCGCTCGGGCGGGACCCGGAGACGATCAAGATCCTGCCGGGGATCGTGCCCGTGATCGGGTCCACGGTCGAGGAGGCCCAGCGCCTGGAGCGGCAGCTGGACGAGCTGATCCGGCCGGAGTACGCGCGGTTGCAGCTGGCGAAGACGCTGCGAGTGTCGCCGGAGGACCTGCCGTTCGATCAGCAACTCCCGGCGGATCTGCCCGACGAGGACGAGATCGAGGGCGCGAAGAGCCGGTACACGCTGATCGTGACGCTCGCCCGGCGCGAGAACCTGACCGTTCGCGAGCTGATCGGCCGGCTCGGCGGCGGGCGCGGGCACCGCACGTTCACCGGTACGCCGGAGCAGGTCGCGGACGCGATCCAGCAGTGGTTCGAGGCCGGGGCGGCCGACGGCTTCAACGTGATGCCGCCGGTGCTCCCGTCCGGCCTCGCGACGTTCGTGGACGAGGTGATCCCGATCCTGCAGGCGCGCGGCCTGTTCCGGACCGAGTACACCGGCACGACGCTGCGCGAGCACTACGGTCTGGCGCGGCCCGCCGGACGGACTCCTCAGCTGCAGGAGGCGACTGCCTGAGGTCGTTGAGGGTCCCGTCAGGTGGCGGGACCCTCAACTCACCCTCAACTCACCCGTACGACGAGCTTCCCGACCGCCTTGCCGTCCTGCATGATGCGGTGCGCTTCGCCGATCTCGTCCATCGTGAAGACGCGGTCGATCCGGATCGGGAGCTTGCCGGCCGCGACCAGGTCGACGTACCGCTGGAACGCGTCCGCGGGCAGGTCCGAGCTCTCGCCGCCGTACGCCGTCAGCCGGACACCGTTCGGCAGGTATCCGATCGGGTAGAAGTCCGGAATCGTCCAGGAGTCGCTGAGCATTCCGGTGAAACACACCGTGCCGTGCACCGCGGTCGCCCGGAGCGTGTCCGGCAGGACATTCGTCCCGACCAGTTCGAGCGCCGCATGTACGCCGCCCGGAAGAATCTCCCGGACCTTCTCCGCAACGTTGCCGTCGTCAACGATCGGATGGTCGACACCGAGCTCCCGCAGTACGTCGACGCGCTGCGGATTGCGCGTCGTCGAGAACACGGTCAGCCCGTGCTCCTTCGCCAGTACGGCGGCTGCCACCCCGACGGACGACGTACCGCCGCGGACCAGCAGGGCCTGCCCCGGCTCGATCCCGAGGCCCGTGTGGAGCGAGCCGTGCGCGGTCTGCAGCATCTCCGGCAGCGCGCCGAGCGTCGCCCAGTCGAGATCGGTGGTCACCGGGATCACCGACGACGCCGGTACGACGGTGTACTCGGCGTACCCGCCGTCGTACTCGCGGCCCATCCCGCCCATCATCGCGACCACCTGCTGCCCCGGCGCGAACTCGCCGCCCGGCGCCAGGTCGACCGTCCCGGCCGCCTCGATCCCCGGGATCACCGGGAACCGCGCGTTCGTCGCGAGGCCCGCGCGGAGGTGGTACTCCGACCGGTTCAGGCCGAACGCCTCCACCTTGATCCGCACCCACCCGACCGCCGGCTCCGGCACCGCGACCCGCCGCACCCGAAGTCCCTCCGGCTCCACCGGACCTTCAAGCAAGATCGCCCGCATGTCCATGCCGCCAATCTTGCCTGACCATGTGAAAGAGTTTCTTCCATGGGGAAGCTCCCACGGGTGGTCGCGCACCGCGGTGCCAGCGACGTAAACCCCGAACACACGCTGGCGGCGTACCAACGAGCGATCGATGTCGGCGCGGACGGGCTCGAGTGTGACGTCCGGCTGACCGCCGACGGCCATCTGGTCTGCGTCCACGACCGCCGGATCGAGCGCACCTCGAACGGCCGTGGCGTCCTGTCCACGATGAGCCTCGAGGAGCTGGAGAAGTACGACTGGGGCTCGTGGAAGCGCCCGTGGGCCGAGCTCGACGACGAGGCCGAACTGCCCGGTCTCGACGTCCGGAAGGTGCTCACGCTCGACACGCTGCTCGCGACCGTGCGGGACGCGGGCCGGCCGGTCGAGTTGGCGATCGAGACCAAGCACCCGACCCGGTACGCCGGACTGGTCGAGCGGCGTCTGATCGAGGCCCTGGACCGCTACGGCTGGGCGCACCCGAAGGTCGGAACGGAGTCGCCGGCCCGGGTGATGAGCTTCTCCTGGCTGTCCCTGCGCCGGATGCGGACGCTCGCGCCCGGCCTGCGCACCGTCCTGCTGATGGACCGCGTCCCGCTGCGCTTCCGCGACGGCTCGCTCCCCACCGGAGTTTCGTACGCCGGACCGAGCCTGGAGATCGTCAGCGCGCACCCGGAGTACGTCGATCGCGCGCACAAGCACGGCCATCAGGTCCACGTTTGGACCGTGAACGCCGAGAACGACATCCGGCACTGCCGCGAGATCGGCGTCGACGCCGTGATCAGCGACCGCCCGGAGGCCGCGTTGCGGGTCCTCGCCGAAGGGCCGGAAGAGGTAGGACGCCGTACCTGACCTGCGGGTTTGTGACACGCCGGAACCAATTGGTGTGGCTTGTGTCACGCAGGTATGGATACGTAGCGAGGCGAATGCAGGCGGTTATTGCAACGTTCAATTCAATCGATTTCGTCACGGTTTCCCAGTGTTTAGGCGTGATCTTCGCTCGCCTATGTAACGGAATACATGCGGGTGTTTTCCGGGCGGAGATCCTGGGGAGAACTCCTTGTGGCTGAACCGATCATCGAGGAGACCCTGCTTGTCCTCTGCGACCCTGCCCGCCGACGTGAGCGTTGTGGACGTCGTCCTGCCGCACGAAGTGTCCGCGGTAGCGGACGCCCGACGCCGTCTGGCCGCCTACCTGAAGCGCTACCGAGTCACCGATGCCGCCTGCGACGACGCGCAGTTGGTGCTCTCGGAGCTGCTCTCCAACGCGATCCGGTACGCGCCTCCGCTGCCGGCCGGTGAGGTACGGGCTGCGTGGTGGATCGACCGGGCCGGGATCCATGTCGAGGTGACCGACGGTCGCGGCGACACCGAGCCGAAGCGGATCAGCGACCCGCACCCGGAGTCGGTCGGCGGCCGCGGCCTGGCCATCGTCGACGTCCTCACCTCCAGCTGGGACGTCCGCACCGCCGCCCGCCACCGCACAGTCCACGCAATCGTCCCGAGCTAGTTCGCCCTCGGGTACTTGGGACTGCAAGACTGCGGGGTTATGGGAAAGAAGTCGCGGCAGCGCGCGAAGAACACGACGACGACCGTCACGCTCGACCCGGCCGATCTGGTGGACGTCGGGCCGCGGGAACCTTGCCCCTGTGGTTCGGGCAAGCGGTTCAAGCAGTGCCACGGCAAGGAGCGGGCGCAGGCCGCCGACACCTTCGTGGTGCGGCCGTTCGAGGGGCTGCCGTCTGAGTGCGACCTGATCGCGTTCCGCGAGATCGTGCCGTCCGGCACCGTCCAGGTCGAGCTCACCGGTGAGAACGGGGGCAAGGTCATCAACCTCGTCACCCTGCTGCCGATGGCGATGCCGGGTGTGGTGCGCGACGACGAGACGATCTGGATCGGCATGCAGACGCACGCCTCGTCCGGCGACCCGAGCCGCGACCTCGGCCATGCGATCACCACCGCGCTGCAGACCGAACCGGGCCACCCGGTCCAGGTCGGCGACCTGATGAAGGACGGCCCGCGCTTGCAGGACCTGATCGACACCAGCAAGCCGATCGAGATCAAGGTTCACGACGGCTTCGAGTACTGGGTCGGCGAGAACGTCGAGGACCCGACCGGTGAGGTCGCGGCCGGGCTGGAGCGCGCGAACGCGGCGGCTGCTCCGACGGTCCGCCTCGAGTCGGTCGAGGCGGCGTACTGGACGAAGATCGGCGACCGCATCTACCTGCGCTGGGTCATGCCGCACACCGAGGACACGCTGCTCGACGCGCTCGCCCGGCTGCACGCCGCCGGTGGGTCCGCGCTGATCGACGGCAGCCGCCTGATCGGCTCCTTCCGCGCCCTCGGCGTCCTCGCGCCGGTCTGGGAGCTGCCTGCCGGCACTGAGGCCGCCGACGTCGAGAAGCCCGCCGCGGACTTCGCTACGGCCCTCGAGAAGGCCCTCGCCACCGACGCCCCGCTGAGCACCGAAGAGCGCGCCGCGCGCGCCGGCCTCGCCAGCCGCCAGCTCACCATCCGCTGAACAGCAGAACGCCCGGCTGATGATTCAGCCGGGCGTTCTGTTCACTCAGAGTGGTCTAGGCCATGATCGTTAAAATCCGCCCAGTACGTGGACGGCCCAAGTCCTGCTGACGGGGGAGCAACAGGGCCTGGGCCTAGGCATGAAGAGTACTCAGGATGGTGGTCGGCCACAAGCCCCGATTTCACTCCGCGTGTCGTAAGGCTCACGTAGCTGTCGGCGCCCGCAGTACCGGGCACGACATACACCGCGGTCCGCCCCGCCCGGAGCCGAGCTCCGAGCCGGAGATCCGGATGACTTCGATCCCGGACTCCTCCAGCCGCGCGTTGGTCTCGACGGTCCGCTCGTACGCGATGCAGACGCGCGGCGCCAGGGCCAAGGTGTTGTTCCCGTCGTCCCACTGCTCCCGCTCGGCCGTCACCGGGTCCAGGCCGGTGTCGATCCGCCGCAGCGTGTCGATGCCGAGCGCCTTCGCCGCCGCGACCAGGAACGGCTCGGACTCCGCGATGTGCAGCTGGTCGCCGTCGGTCGTGACCGCGAGCGCCCGCATCTCCTCCGCCATGTTCGGGTACATCAGCACGGCGTCGGTGTCGACCATCGTGCAGACGGTGTCCAGGTGCATCGTCGCCCGCTGCTGAGCGATCGGTACGGCGAGAACGGTGTGCGCGAGCCCTTTCGTGAAGACCCGCCGCGCCAGCCGCTCCACACCAGCTGGTGTGGTCCGTTCCCCGACCCCGACCGCGAGTACGCCGGGGCCGAGCGCGAGCACGTCCCCACCCTCGACATGCTCCAGCTGGTGGTCGTACACCTTGTCGGCGCCCGCGAACCGCGGGTGGAACGTGTAGATCAGCTCGGTCAGCTGCGTCTCGCGCATCCGGGCCGGCATCGCCAGCGAGGTGACGGCGACCGAGTCCCGGATCCAGACGCTCGAGTCGCGGGTGAACAGCAGGTTCGGGAGCGGATCGATGAGGAAGTCCTCGTGCGCCAGCAGCGACGTCACCAACCCGCCCGCATGCACCTCGTCGTTGCGTACGCCGGCCATCAGCGCCTCTGCAAGCCCAGGCGCATCCAGATCGCCGAGCGACGCCCGCAGGTAGTCGCGGAGGGTGTCGCCGAGGCGCAGGTCCTCGGTCGCGCCGGCGACCGCCTGGGCCCGGGCCTCGGGATTGTTGAGCGACTCCGTCAGCAGCTCGCCGAGGTACAGCACCTCGACGTCGCGGTCGCGGAGCGCCTGGGCGAACGCGTCGTGCTCGTCCTGCGCCCGGCCCACCCACGGGATGCCGTCGAACAGCAGCTTGTCGTTGTTGCGCGGGGTGAGTCGCCGGAGTTCGTTGCCCGGCCGGTGCAGCATCACCGTCCGCAGCGGACCGACCTCACTGTCGACGCCGTACACCGCACTGCCCTGTCGCGTCTCGGTCATCCGTCCGCCCTTCGCTCAGCCGTGCCCACCACGCTACGACAACCCGATCAATCTGTCTGATTGTCCGACAATATGCGCGGGATGGCCAATCGGGGGTCAGGAGCGGACGCGGTCGTAGAGCAGGCAGAGGGCGCCGGACTCGGTCGGGGTCGAGTCGGTCAGCTTCCACGACGTGGCCGGCAGGCCGTCCTCGAACAGCCGGGACCCGCCGCCGACCAGCTCGGGGTCGAGGGTGATGCTCAGCCGGTCGATCTCGTCGGCCGCCAGCAGCGCGCGGATCACACTCGAGCTGGCCAGCACGATGATGTCGCCGCCGTCCTGGTCACGCAGTTGCTTGACGACGTCCGCGGGCTCGCCGTCGGCGATCCGCGAGTTCTGCCACGGCGCCTCGGTCAGCGTCGTCGAGAAGACCACCTTCTCGGTCTCGTTCAGCCAGCGGGAGAAGGCCCGGTCCTGCGGCGCCGCGTTCTCGTCGTCGGCCACCGCCGGCCAGAAGCCGCCGAAGCCTTCGTAGTTCTTCCGGCCGAGCAGGGCCGTGGTGGCCGGCTCGGTCACCCGGATCATGTGATCGCGGGCTCCCTCGGTGATCGCATGCGGAACGATCCAGCTCATGTCGTAGTCGCCACCGGCGCCGTTCACGCGGCCGTCGAGCGAGAGCGAGATGTTGGCGGTCACTGTGCGGGTCATTTCTGTACCTTCCGGTTCGGTTTGCCTGACACCGGAAATCCTGCCGCCGCGGCCGCCCCGGAACATCTGCCACCTGGCCGATATCCACCGGCCGCCTGGCCGACCGGTCCGTCGTACGAAAGGACGAATATCCACAGCCGGTGGATGCTGACGCGGTCGATCGGCTGGAGAGGAACTAGGCTGCAGTGCTGTGCCCGATGAAGACCTGTCCCCCGAACCGTTCGAGCGTGCCGTCGCCTGCGTGATCCCGGCGAAGGACGAGGCCGACCGGATCGCGGCGACCGTGGACGCGGTGCACAAGATCATCGGCGTCGACCTGGTCGTGGTCGTCGACGACGGCTCCACGGACGGTACGACGGAAGCGGCCGAGCGGGCCGGTGCGGTCGTCGTACGCCATGAGCGTAACCGCGGGAAGGCCGCCGCGATGGAGACCGGCGCGGCTGCCGTCGCGGAGCGCGATGGCGCACGGCCGCGGCACCTGCTGTTCCTCGACGCCGACCTGACCGACACCGCGGCCGGAGCGGGTCCGCTGATCGAGCCGGTGCAGACCGGCCGCGCGGACATGACCATCGGGACGTTGCCGGCGCAGGTGCGGGCCGACGGGTCGAAGGCCGGCGGCCACGGGTTCGTGGTGCGGCTGGCGCGGGCCGGGATCCAGGAGGCGACCGGCTGGGCGCCGGAGCAGCCGTTGTCCGGGCAGCGCTGCATCACCCGGGCCGCGTTCGATTCCGCCGTACCGCTGGCTGCCGGGTTCGGTGTCGAGACCGCGCTGACGATCGACCTGGGCCGGAAGGGGTTCCGGATCCTGGAGGTGCCGATCGAGGTCCGGCACCGCGCGACCGGGACGGATCTGCGCGGTCAGCTGCACCGCGCGAAGCAGTACCTGCACGTCCGGCGGGCCCTCGCCGCTCGCAGTGCGCTGCCCGCGGACGGTGGTGGGCCGTCGCTGCGCAGTCTGTTCCCGCGGAGACTGCGCAATGAGCACTGAGCTCGGCCTGAAGTACGGACGCCGGGCTGTCGCTCTCTACCTGGCCTGTACGGCGCTGATCGTCGCGGTCGGTCTGCTCGGTCCGTCCGTGGTCGTGCTGACGCTGACGAACCGGCACGCGTGGCTCCCGTCGTACTGGTTCGACTCCAAGCCGAACGACTGGCTGGTGTCGGTGATGATCTACGTCGCGATCGCACTCGGCGGGTACGGCGTTTTCCTTGCCACCAAGGCGTTGAAGCACGGCTGGGCGCCGCGCGTCGAGCGGTTGATTGCCTTGGGCATCGGTACGACGGCGGCGATCACGTTGGTGCCACCCATGGCATCGGGCGATGTGCTGATCTACGCGGCCTACGGGCGCATCATGGCCCTCGGCGGCGACCCGTACACGGCGTCGCCGGCGGACACCATCCGGCTCGGGTACGACCCGGTGATCACCGCGACCGAGCGGCCGTGGCAGGGCGCGCGTAGCGTGTACGGGCCGATCGCGACGTGGATCCAGTGGCTGTCCTCGGTGATCGGCGGCAACTCCGCGCAGCTCACCGTGTGGATGCTGCAGTTGTCGGTCGCGATCAGCCTGGTCGTCACCGGGCTGCTGCTGGTCAAGCTGGTCGGCAAGGACCTGCCGGCCAAGCGGCGCGTGATCATGCTCAGCCTCGCCAACCCGCTGCTGCTGTGGTCGGTGCTGGCCGGTGCGCACAACGACGCGATCGCGGTGATGTTCGCGGTGATCGCGCTGGTGCTGTTCCGGCGGCACATTTTCCTGGCCGGCATCCTGATCGGCGTCGCGGGCTGCACCAAGCTGTCGATCGGCCTGGTCGGCGTGGCGATGCTGTGGGCGCTCCGTGCCGACCGTCGTAAGTGCCTGTACTTCTGCGGTGGCGGCGCGCTCGCGATGGGCGGGCTGTACGCGATCGTCGGGCTGCAGGCGTTCCAGCAGGCCCGCTCGCAGACGTCGTTCATCTCCACCGGTACGCCGCACAAGGTGCTGCTGAGCTTCTTCACCCTGTTCCTGCCGAACGGCCTGGTGCGGACCGTCCTGGCAATCCTCGCCTGGGTCGGCCTGATCGTGGTCGCGATCCTGCTGACGCAGGTGTTCCCGAAGTCGTTGGTGCCGCAAACGCATCCGGACGACCCGACGCCGGCCGCGATCCGCTACACCGCGATCTACGCGATCGCCTGGGTGTTGACCGCGATGTACTCGCTGCCCTGGTACGACGTGATCGCCTGGGTCGCCCTCGCCGCGGTCGCCGCGTCCAAGGTCGACGGCCTGATGGTCGTCCGTACGACGATGCTCGCGATCGCCTACGTCCCCGGGCGAGATCCGCACGCACGCCAGGTCGCCGCGAGCCTGTCGGACTCCCTGGAGTTCTTCAGCGCGCGCCTCCGCGACACCATCTGCCCGGCGATCGAGCTGGCCGTCCTGATCGGCCTGATCGTCTGGGCCCGCCGCAACGGCGCCCAGTGGTGGCCGTACGACTGGCCCCGCCGCAAACAGAAGGCTGTCGCGGAGAACGCCGACGCGCGTTAACTCCAGAGGTCGTGGCCCGCTGCGATCGCCTTGGCGAGGACCGTTTTCACCGGCTTCTTCAGGACGTTCGCGGCTGCGGCCACGTCGTCGTACTCCGGCTGCACGTTGATCACCTGACCGCCGTACCGGGCGATCTTCACGTGGACCGACTGGCCGTCGACGTCGACGGTGGCGAACTCGCGGTCCGCGGCGTGCTTGCGGATCCCGAACTCGCGCAGTCCGATCGCCGAGGTCTCGGACAGGATCACCGCCCGGACCGTCTCGGCGTTCGCGCCGCCGACCAGGACCGACAGCGTGTGCGCCGGACGGCCCTTCTTCATCAGGATCGGGGTCAGCCACGCGTCGGCGGCGCCGGCCTCCATCAGCCGGGCCAGGACCTGCGGCCAGATCCGCGGGTCGAGGTCGTCGACGTTGGTCTCGTACACGAGCTCGGTGGCCAATTCGTCGGCTGACGCACCGATCACCACGCGCAGGATGTTCGGCACCTCCACGGGGTCCCGGCCGCCCGCTCCGACACCGGTCTGCTCGATCCGCATCGGCGGCAGCGGGCCGAACTCGTCCGCCAGGGTCGCCAGCAGGGCCGCGCCGGTCGGTGTCGTCATCTCGTACGGCGCCGGGCCGCCGGTGACCGGTGCTTCGGCCTCGGACACCAGATGAAGGACCGCGGGACCCGGGATCGGGATGCCGCCGTGCTGACCGCGCACCTGCCCCCCGCCGCCCAGCACGATCGTCGAGACCACGATGCGATCGAGATCGAGCGAGACCGACGCGGCGGCTACTCCGACGATGTCCGCGATCGCGTCCAGTGCGCCGACTTCGTGGAAGTGCACGGTGTCCGGCTCCACGCCGTGAGCAGCCGCCTCCGCGCGAGCCAGTCGCCCGAAGGTGTCCAACGCACGAGCCCGAACCGCATCGTCCAGCCGAGCCTCCTCCAGCAACCGCCGAACCTCAGCCCACGCCCGAGTAGGCCCATGCCCACCCCCGCCGTGCCCATGCCCGTGCCCGGCATCGTGATGCCCATGCCCGTGGCCCGCAGCGTCCCCGTCCCCATCCCCGTGTCCGTGGCCGGCGTCCGGGATGTTCTCCGGGTGGGGTTCGCCGTTGACCTCGACCGTGGCCTTGGTGGCGGCGATCTGGTGGCGGGCGGTCTGCGTGACGCGGACGGACAACGACGGGTCCACGGCAGCGACCGCCGCATTCACCGCGTTCAGGTCAGCACCCGCCGAGAGGAACGCGCCCAAGAGCATGTCACCAGAGGCACCGGCAGAGCAGTCGATCCAAGCGACTCTCATCACGCGTCCTTCGTCTCGCGAGGAGCCGACTGCCGCGCCACACGTGCCGCGAACACCCCGGCCCCGAACCCGTTGTCGATGTTCACAACCGTCACCCCAGGCGCGCACGAGTTCAGCATCCCGAGCAGCGCGGCCAGTCCACCGAACGAGGCGCCGTACCCGACCGACGTAGGCACCGCCACCAGTGGCACCCCGACCAGCCCGCCGACAACGCTCGGCAGCGCGCCCTCCATCCCGGCAACCACGATCAGGCAGTCCGCCGCGTCGAGCCGCTCCCGCTCCCCGAGGATCCGGTGCAGCCCGGCGACACCCACGTCCGTGATGACATCCACCCCGGCCCCGAACACCCGAGCCGTCGTCGCCGCCTCAGCAGCTACCGGAGCATCCGACGTACCAGCGGCCACGACAGCGACAGTCCCGCGCCGAGCCGGCGGTTCGCCGAGCACCGCCGTACGGCCGACCGGGTCCACCACGGCGTCCGGCAGCGCGGCGGTCACCGCCGCCTGCGCCTCGTCCGTCAACCGGGTCGCCAGTACGGCGTGACCGGGGTGCGTGGCGTGGAGGGTCCGCAGCAGTTCCACGACCTGAGACGGTGTCTTGCCCGCGCCGTAGACGACTTCGGCGTCCCCGGTGCGCTCGAGCCGGTCGGTGTCGAGTCGCGCGTAGCCGAGGTCGTGGACGCCCGGTTGTGGGCCCTGATCAGGCAAATGTGTCACGCCGCGAATCTACGTTGCCCCGGCCCGAGGTACCGCATCCGTCCCCGGCTGTGCACGCTGTGCGATCACCTGAACACTCAGGCATAACACCCGATGCCTTAGGCTCTCGTGCTGTGTCTTCGACGTTAGCCGGTGCCTTCGGGGTCGCCGCCCTCTTCGTGGCGGTGCTTGCCCTGGTGTTCGCGATCCAGGCCCTCCGGGCCCGGACGGTCTCGTCGGACCAGGTCTCACCCACCGCACTCCCTGAGCCGGAACCCCAACCGGCCCAGCCGGAAGCCAAACCCGGCACCGTGAAGTCGGAGCTGCGCAGGCTCGGCAAGGACCTCGAGGTCACCCGCGGCGAACTCAAGGAAACCCTGCAGCACCTGGCCGTCGTCCGGTACGACGCCTTCGGCGAAACCGGCGGCAAGCTGTCCTGGTCGATGGCGATCCTCGACGACAACGGCGACGGCGTCATCCTCACCTCGATCAACAGCCGCGCCGACGCCCGCACCTACGCCAAAGAAATCAAGTCCTTCACCAGCGAATCCAAACTCTCCCCCGAAGAGGAAGAGGCCCTGGAAAACCTCCGCAAGGAGTCCGAACAGCCCTAGGGGCCTGAGGACCTAGCGGCGTTTGGGGACTCGGGCGGTGAGGGCGCCGGGTTCTATTTCGGTGGACAGGGAGCGGCCGGGGCCGATGGGGTCGCCGTCGAGTTGGCGTTGGACGTCCACGGCGGCGACGATCTCGACCTTGCGGCCGGTGAAGCGTTCCAGGTACATGTCGGCGCGGTTGGTGCGGGTCAGGAGCCGCCAGACGACGATCGGCCACTGGGTCACGCGCCGCGGGGCGATCACCACGACGTCCAGGAGCCCGTCGTCGGGGCGGGCGTCGGGGAGCAGGGGGATGTTGGCCTGCAGCATGCCGACGTTGCCGATCACGACCGTCCGGACGCGGCGTTCGATGGTCTCGGCGTCGTCGATGGTGATCTGGACGCGGACCGACGGGTGGTTGATGTTCTTCGCCGCCGACACCAGGTACGCGGTCCAGCCGATCTGCTTCTTCAGGTGCGGCGGGGCGTCGGACATGATCGCCGCGTCCAGCCCGAGCCCGGCCATCACCGCGAACCGGTCGGTGTCGAGCCCGTCACCGTGGACCCGGACCAGATCGATCCGCCGGTCGCGCCCGTCGAGAATCCGCTCCAGCGCGTCGTCCAGGTCGAGCGGGATGTGCAGGTTGCGCGCCAGCAGGTTCCCGGTGCCGGCCGGGATCACCCCGACCGGGATACCGGTGTGCGCGAGCGCCGAGCACACCACCCGGACCGTGCCGTCGCCACCCGCGACCAGCACCAGATCGGACTCGTTCTCGATCGCCAGCTTCGCCATCGCGTTCCCGGCGTCGTCCACGCGGGTCTCCAGCCAGAGCGGATCGTCGTACCCGCGGACCGCGAGTGCCCGCGTCACCTTCCGCCGGAACGCCACGCCGTCGCCGACCTTGATCGGGTTCACGATGACGGCAGCCCGGGGCGGAGCCGTCGTACCGTCGCCGTCCGACGGGGTACGCCGCCTGCGCCGCCGCAGCCCCGGCCGGAGGCCGAACCCGATCGACGTCGCGGTCAGGATCGCCAGCCCGAGCGCCCAACCGCCGAGTACGTCGGACACGTAGTGGACGTTCAGCGCGATCCGGTCGGCCGACGCGATCCACACCACCGCGATCACCGGCAGCAGCACCAGCAGCCGGAACCGCCGCCGCCAGCCCCGCACCGACGGCAGCACGACCCCGAGCGCGCCGGCCATCACGAACGCGGCCGTCGCGTGACTGGACACGTACGAGAAGCCGTCGTTCTCGACCAGCATCAGAGCCGGCCGCTCCCGCTCGAAGATCGCCTTGACCGCCTGCACCAGGCCCAGCTCGGCGCCGGCGGACGTGATCAGCCAGACGGTCAGCAACCGGGCCCGGCGATGCCACAGGTACGCCGCGACGACCAGAATCACCGCCCGCGACGTCCACGGCAGCACGACCGCCCCGACCACCTGCCAGAAGTCCACGACAGTCTCGTGCGCAGCGCCGTACGACGCAGCGCGAGCGGCGACCGACTGGTCCCAGCGGGCCAGCGGCGGCCAATGCCCGAACACGAGCACCGTGATCACCGTGAACGGCAACGCACCCAGCACGACCGTGAGCACACGGCCGACCGGACTGGGTGGGTGGTGGTTCATGCCCGCTCAGATCCCCCTAGATGGTCACGTGTACCTAGACCATCATCCCGAATAGACTTCGCCGGTTCTGACACGCCCCGTTGAATGCCCCGCGTCCAGCCGTGAGCACCCATCTCCGGCGCCCAGGCAGGCACCTCGCGGCGTTGTCGTCGTCGAGCAATGCTCCGCATTGCTCTCCTCCTCCGCCTTGCGATGCACCTACCTGGACACCGGAGCTGGGCACCCACGACTGGACGCGGGGCATTACCCTCAGGGTGTGATTGACGCGAAACTGCTCCGTGAGACCCCTGATGTCGTGCGCGCCGCCCTGACCAAGCGCGGCGAGAGTACTGACCTGGTCGACCAGATCCTGGTCGCCGACGGGGAGCGTCGATCGTCCATCTCCGCCTTCGAGGCGCTCCGGGCCGAGCAGAAGTCGCTCGGCAAGCAGGTCGCCCAGGCCAAGGGTGACGAGCGCACCGCGCTGCTGGACCGGACCAAGACCCTGGCCGCCGAGGTGAAGGCCAACGAGGCCGCCGCGAACGACGCCGCCCGCCGCTTCGACGAGCTCGCCGCCGCCCTGCCGAACCTGGTGTCCGACGAGGCCCCGGTCGGCGGCGAGGACGACTTCGTCGTGGTGGAGGAGGTCGGCAAGCCGCGGGACTTCGCCGCCGAGGGCTTCGAGCCCCGCGACCACCTGGCGCTGGGCGAGCTGCTCGGCGCGATCGACATGGAACGCGGCGCGAAGATCAGCGGATCGCGGTTCTACTTCCTCAAGGGCGCCGGGATGCTGCTCCAGCTCGGCATGCTCCAGCTGGCCGTCCAGCAGGCGGTGGAGAACGGCTTCACCCCGATGATCACGCCGACGCTGGTCAAGCCCGAGGTGATGGGCGGCACCGGCTACCTGTCGGCGCACGACGACGTCTACCGGCTCGAGGACCCCGAGCTGTACCTGACCGGTACGTCGGAAGTCGCGCTGGCCGGCTACCACATGGACGAGATCCTCGACCTGTCCAACGGCCCGGTCCGGTACGCGGGCTGGTCGTCCTGCTACCGCAAGGAAGCCGGGTCGCACGGGAAGGACACCCGCGGGATCATCCGTGTCCACCAGTTCGACAAGGTCGAGATGTTCTCCTACTGCACCCTCGAGGACGCGGCCGCGGAGCACCTGCGGCTGCTGGCCTGGGAGAAGGAGATGCTCGACAAGATGGAGCTGAGCTACCGGGTGATCGACACCGCCACCGGTGACCTGGGCATCTCGGCGTACCGGAAGTTCGACTGCGAGGCCTGGGTGCCGACGCAGGGCCGGTACCGCGAGCTGACCTCGACGTCGAACTGCACGGACTTCCAGGCCCGCCGGCTGAACATCCGGCACCGCGACGCCGACGGCAAGACGCAGCCGGTCGCGACGCTGAACGGGACACTGGCGACCACCCGCTGGATCGTCGCGATCCTCGAGACGCACCAGCTCGCCGACGGCTCGGTCCGGGTGCCGACCGCGCTGCAGCCGTACGTCGGCGGCCGCGAGGTCCTCGAGCCGGTCGCCAAATGACGGTGCTGATGCCACGCCTCCGGCGCGGCGGGTCATGGGGCTGTAACTCCCGGTCTTCCCTCGTCGCTCCGGTCGCTTCGCTCCCTGCGCTCCTCAGTCCAGACCGGGAGGCCCCATGACCGGGGGACCGCGGCCGACGGCCGTTGCCCTGGACATCGATGGCACGCTGATCGACCACGACGAAGGGATGTCGCCCGCGGTCCTCGACGCGGTCCGCCGTACCGCCGAGCAGGTGCCCGTGATCCTGGCGACCGGCCGGGCCTGGTCCACGACCAGGCCGGTGGCTGAGCGGCTCGGTCTGCGGACCGGCGGATTTGTTGTCTGCAGCAACGGTGCGCGCACGTTGCGCTACCCCGACGGCGAGGTCGTCGACGAGCGGACCTTCGACCCGTCGACGGTGATCACGTCGGTGCGCAGGTACGCGCCGAACGCGCGGATGGCGGTCGAGGACCAGGACGGCAGTTACCTGGTCACCGCGCCGTTCCCGGACGGCGACCTCGGCGCGGACGCCCGGATCCGCGTGGTCGGCGACGACGAGCTCGCACCGCAGCCCGTGACCCGGTTGATCATCCGGGACCCGGACCAGTCCGAGAGCGATTTCGTCCGCCTGGCGGAACGGCTCGGCCTGCACGGGGTCAGCTACTTCGTCGGCTGGACCGCGTGGCTGGACATCGCGCCCGAGGGTGTGGACAAGTCGACCGGCCTGAAGGTCGCGCTCGCCCAGCACGACCTGGACCCGGTCGGCCTGCTGGCGATCGGTGACGGGCGCAACGACATCGAGATGCTCACCTACGCGGGTCTCGGCATCGCGATGGACTCCGCACCGGACGAGGTCAAGGCCGCCGCCGACGAGGTCACCAAGTCCGTCCAGGACGACGGCGTCGCCGCCATACTCAACCGCTGGTTCTGAGGCAAGCCGTTTCGGTCAGAACCGAAAAGCTTGACAACTGGATTGCCCGCAGCGTGCGAAGGCCCGGACGCCCTGTAATTACAGGATGTCCGGGCCTTCAGCCGATCAGTCTCCGATAGTCCGCTGGCGGGCCGAGTATCGGGTCAGGCGACTCGGCTGCTGCCGGTCCGGCGTGGCTGGTGCTGCTGGTCCACGACGGTGTCGAACGCGTCCAGCACGGCGCCGACCTCGGGCCGCGGCCGCGGCGTCTTGGCTGCCGGGCTCTGGCCGCGACGAGCCCGCCGCAGGTGCCGCTTGACCGTCGACAGCGAGCAGCCCAGCCGCATGGCCAGGGACTCCAGGCTGTCGTTCGGGTACTGCGTGCGCAGCCGCAGGACCTCTTCGTGGCTGACCGGACGACGGGTACCCCGCGCGCCGGCAAGCTGGTCGAAGTCGTCCGCCTGCACCTCGACATCGAGCAGGTTGCGGATCGAACGCCGTTGTACAGCAGTGGTTCCGGCGACGAAGCCGCTCACGTCGTGCTCGGCGACGGCGCTGTACAGACAGTCCGTGAAGAGCGGGCACGACGCGCAGAGCGCCTTGGCCTCGCGGACAAGCTGCTCGTACCGCTCCCTGGTACGTCGGGTTGCGGATGCCGGCGGCGGCTCCTCCATCAGACGGTGCTGAAAGATGTCGGAACGCGCGATGCAGCCGGTCATTGCTCCCTCCCCGTTGGAACATGTGTCGACAGCCGCTCGGGAGCTACTGCCCCCCGGCCCCGCTAGATTGGCGCTGTTGACGATCATCAAGGCTCCCCAAGTATCAAGACCCGAATGAACGAACGGTGAACGACGTTCGTCCGCACGGATCCGCTAGCTGATGGACTCGCGCAACGTGCCGGCCCACCGTGTCGTCCCGGGCGCGGGACGCACCGATCCATAACTGTTGACGTCACTGCCGCGGTTTTGGTTGCAGCCAATTCCACAACAGTTCTTCGACGTTTGTGTGTGCTTCCGGAGGTGGGGCGGCATCAGTCGCGCTGATCCAGAACACGCATACGACGCGAACGAACAGCCCCCGGTTCCCCGCCAGACCACCGCATGAAATCACGCACCAGCGGGGTGGCGCAGGGGAACTTGCTGCCTTTGCAGCATCCTGCCGTAACGGTCTGATGACGTTGTCAAAAGCTCAATCAGATAAGTCAAAAAGACCTGAAACCAACGTCGTACCGCTTGCGCCCGAGGCACTTGGAAGGGTAGTGCGCGACCGGCTCGCCGGAAGGCACTGTGGCGATATCGTTACCCGGTGACGGTTCCGCGAAACCCCCGCCTGATAGCCACCGATCTCGACGGAACGCTCCTCCGCAGTGACGGCACCGTGTCCGACCGGACCCGCGCCGCGGTCCTCGCGGCACAGCAGGCCGGAAGTGTTTTCGTGATGGTCACTGCCCGGCCACCTCGCTGGCTGCACGACCTGTCGTACCTGGTCGGGGAGCACGGTGTCGCGATTGTTGCCAACGGCTCCATTTTGTACGACGTCCTGCGCCGTAAGGCGATTCGTACCCGCTTGATCGAGCCCACGGTCGCACTCGAGGTGGCGCAGGCGATTCGCGAGGCGATTCCGGACGTGCAGTTCGCCATCGAGCGACCGGACCGCTACGGACAGGAACCGGTCTACCTGAATCGCTGGCCGAAACCGGACAACACGTTGATCGCCGCGGTGGAGGAGCTGCTTGCGGAGCCGGCCGCGAAGCTGCTCGTCAGGCATCCGAGCATGCATTCCGACGAGTTGCTCGGGCTGGTGAATCCGTTGGTGGGCCAACGAGTGACGGCCAGTCACAGCGGAGGTCACGGTTTGGTGGAGATTTCGGCGAGCGGGGTCTCGAAGGCCACGATGCTGGCCGATTTCGCCGCCACACAAGGGATCTCGGCTGCTGAGACGATCGCCTTCGGTGACTCGGTCAACGATCTGCCGATGCTCGCCTGGGCCGGAACGTCGTACGGCGTCGCGAACGCGCACCCCGAAGTCCTCGCGGTGGTGGACAGAACGGCCCCTACAAACGACGAGGACGGCGTCGCCGCCGTCCTCGAGGAGTTCTTCCAGCCTTTGAAATAAGGCGTTACAGGTACATCCCGCCGCTGCCCGGGCCGTCGGTGTTGCCGGCCTGCGGTGCGCCGGGGAAGCCGGGGTGCTCTTCGCCGGGCAACTGCTGGCCGCCCGGCAGCGCGCGACGCATCTGCTCCAGCTGCTGACGCGCGGCCATCTGCTGTGCGAACAACGCCGTCTGGATGCCGTGGAACAAGCCCTCCAGCCAGCCCACCAGCTGCGCCTGCGCGATCCGCAGTTCGGCCTCGGTCGGCGTGCTGTCGTCGGTGAAGTCGAGACTGAGACGCTCCAGCTCCTCGACCAGTTCCGGTGCGAGGCCGCTCTCGAGTTCCTTGATCGAGGCCTCGTGGATCGCCCGCAGCTGCGCCCGGGAGGCTTCGTCGAGCGGCGCCGACTTCACCTCTTCCAGCAGCTGCCGGATCATGTTCGCGACCCGCATCACCTTCGCCGGCTGCTCGACCAGTTCGGTCACCGAGCGCGGTTCGCCGTCGCGGTCGTCGTCGTCGGAGCGCGGCGGTCCCTCGACGGCCATGCCGTCCGGCCCGACGATCAGCACCTTGCCGTCTTCGGTCTGCGCCCCGGCCATCGGGACTTCCTGGCCCTCGCTGCTGCTCTCACTCATCTCCCCATCCTAGGCCGGGTCATGCGGTGCGGGCACGGTGGCGGCGTACGGCGTCGCGGTTGGCGCAAGCGGGGCTGCAGTAGCGCTGGCGTCCGGTGCGGGAGAGGTCGGCGTACACGTTGTCGCAGCCGTCGGTGCCGCAGCGGCCGAGCCGCGTGATGCCACGGCCGGCCAGGTGCAGCGCCGTACCGGTGCTGATCAATGTCGCGACGAGGCGCCCGACCGGCACGTTGTCCGGGCGGTAGTGCATGTGCCAGCCGTCGCCGGCGTGGTTCGTGAGTCGCGGATGCTCGGTGTACTTCGCGAGCATCGCGTTCACCAGGTCGACCCGCGCCTGCTCGTCCGGTGCGTCCACCACCAGGAGCCACTCGTCGAGCGCCGTACGTACGGCGGTCAGATCCGCGGCGGTGACGTGCCGCTCGCGGACCAGGCGGCTCTCGACGCCGCTCTCCTCGCACCGCTCGGCCAGCTCGTCCGGGGTGTTCGCCGGGCGGGTCACCAGATTCACCGCGAGCAGGACCGCGTCCGCGCCGTAAGGGTTGAGATGCATAATGCCATTACATCACGATGGATCCATGACCGATTCCCACCGCCATCGCTGGTCCCCGATCTCGAGCCACCCCGTCAGCGAAGGGCTCGTCGTGTACCAGCGGTGTGCCTGTGGCCAATGGCGCATCACAAGCACACCGCCGTACCCCGTCGCCCACCCAGAGATCGCGTTAGTCGATGCGGCTGACCATCGGTAGGCGGGAGCGGGTGAGCAGCCAGGCGAGGAGACCGGCGAACAGTGGTACGACGACCACGATGCCGCCGATCTCCGCCCACGGGACCACGAAGTGCGGTGACCCGAACGCGGCGTGCGCCGTGTAGCCGTACAGCGCGCCGACCCCCACACCCAGCACGCAGCCCAGCTGTCCGAGCACCCACGCCTGCGCCGCCGCGAGCGATCGCCGTCGCCTCGGAGGCGCGCCGATCGCCGCCAGTGTGGCCAGATCGGCCCGCCCCTCGGCAGCTGACAACGACACCGAGATCGCGACGCCGAGCAGCGTGACCACCGTCGCCGCGAGCAGGATCCCGATCAGGAAGAGCCGCCCCGGGCTCTGGTACCCCTTCTCGACCTGGAGCCCCTCGTCCGTCCCGAGCGTCCGGGCGACCGCGGCGAGCTCGTCCTCGGACGGCTCTCTGGTCAGTTCGAAATGCACCTCGCTGACGCGGATCGTGCCCAGTTCGCGGGCCGCGTCCGGACTGATCAACGCCGTATCCCTGAGGAAGTAGACGGCCGGCGGGCGTCCGAACGACACGGCGTCGAGGTTCCGCAGGTAGTTCTGGTCGTCATCGTTGTGCATGGCAACCTTCTGCCCCGGATCGAGCTTGACCCCCGGAACCACCACCTTGCCGGCCCGCAGCGCGGCGGCCGCCTGCTCGCCGTACTCCCCGAATCGGGCGATGAACGCCGGATCCGCTGCCCGCAGGCTGAATCCGGTCATCCCCTCGGAGCTCTCCGGTGTCGCGACCGCAAGGATCGGCAGATAGCCGTACTCGTTGGGCTTTGCGTTCGGCAGCAGTACGTCGCCGAGCTCGTACTGCGCCCGCACCGGTAGTTGCGCGTCCAACGCCGCGGCGAGTGCCGGCGTGTACGTGATCGAACCCGGAACGCCTTGATTGACACGCAGTACGGCGTCACCGTGCCGGCCGACTGCGACGTAGTTCGCGGCGTCGGCAGCAATCGAGTTGGACGCGGCGAACGCGACCGCGGCGGTGCCCGCGACGGCCATCATGATCGCCGCCGTCGCGGGACCTGTGCGATGCCGGTGCCGCGCGGCGTCGCGCATCGCCATCCGGCCGCTCAACGGCAGCGACCGCGCCAGGCCCGCGACCTTGACGACCAGACTCGGCAACATCCACACCAGGGCGATGACCGACGCGGTGATCCCGAGCAGCACCAGCGCGATCGGACCGCTCGGAGTAGCCGTCGCCTGCTGACCCAACGGCGAGTGCCGCGCCGACCTCAAGGCCGCGGCGATCATCGCGCTGCCCGCGAAGACGCACACCAGCCCGCCCGCGAGCAGGACCACCGCGGCGATCCGGATCCGCGCCGCCTTCGCAGTCACGGTGAATCGGCCGGCCAGCGCAGCCATTGGCGCCTGCCGACCGGCACTGATCGCCGGTACGACGGCAGCGGCGAGTCCGGCGCCGAGACCGAGGAGCGCGATCGCCACGATCGTGCCCCACGGGATCTGCCACGCCGTGAAGATCGTGTCCGTCATCCGTTCCCAGAGCGGTTTGGCGCTGAACACCGCGATGGCGGCGATCGCCAGTCCGCCGGCCACGCCGACCAGCCCGGCGAACAGACCCTGCATCACGACGATCCGCCGGACGTCACCCGGCGTACCTCCGGCGGCCATCACCAGACCGAGTTCCCGGGTCTGGCGGCGCGCGCCGACCGCGAACGCCGTACCGGCGAGCAGGACGATCTCCAGGATGCCGAAGCCGATCACCAGCGCCATCGCGGCGTACGGACCGATGTCGTCGGCGGTCGTGCCGTACGGGTCCGGCGGTGGGTTGATGATGGTTGCTCGCGGCAAGAGAAACAGACCCTGGTTGACCAGTTCGGAGCTGAGCCGGCCGGCATCAGCCGAGTCCGGCAGGTCGACGAGGTACTGGACCGTGCGCGTCGGATCGACCTCGTTCAGAGTGGAGTCGGGCGTCGCGAAGATCGCCGGCGTGCTCTGGCTGGTGAGCATCCGGGCGATGCCGACGACGGTGTAGCTCTTGCCGCTCGTGCTCTCGACTGTGGTGGACTGGCCGAGCTTCTCCGCGAGTGACGGCGAAATCGCGACCTCGTCGGCCTTGGTCGGCAACCGGCCCTTGTCGACCTTCACGGTCCCGTTCGTCAGCGGGTTCGCGCCGTCGCCCGTGAGCAGCGTGACGGTGGTCTTCGACTCCGGGATACGGACCTCGACCATGCCGGAGTCGACGAACAGGCGGGCCAGCTTCGTCCCCGCCGGGAGCAGTGAGCGCGGGTTGAACGTCGACGGTGTCCGGACCGCCTTCTCGTGGCCGTCGGCCGGCGGCGGTTCGCCGTACATCATCTCTTGCCCCGGCGGCACCTGGAGCTTGTCGTACTGCGTGACATCGAGCCGGCCGTCCGCGCGGCCGATCGTGTTGGCGGCCAGCGTTTCGCCGCTCGGGCTCGCAGACTTCAGCACGATGCCCAGCCAGCTCGCAGCCAGCACCGGCAGGCCGATCAGGGCCGCGACCAGCAACGTGCGGCCGAGTGACCTCCGCGCCGTACGCCGCGCGATGCGCAGCGGCGCAGACCACTGGCCCATCAGCGGCTCTCCTGCAGCAACGCGTCCGCATCCGGAAGCGGACCCGCCTGTCCTACCAGTACGCCGTCGCGCAGGTAGACCACGCGGTCGGCCCAGGCGGCGTGCCGGGCGTCGTGGGTGACGAGGACGCCGCCAATGCCGTGCTGATCGCAGCGGTCCCGGAGTAGGCGCAGTACTGCCTCGCCGGTGTCGGAGTCGAGTGCGCCGGTCGGTTCGTCCGCGAGCAGCAGACGGCGTTCGCCGACGATCGCGCGGGCGATCGCCACTCGTTGCCGTTGGCCACCGGACATGTCGTCGGGGAAGCGGTCGGCGAGCTCCTCGATTCCCACCTCCTGCAGCGCGGTGACGGCGTGCTTGTAGGCAGACCGGCTCCGGGTGCCGTCCAGCTCCAGCGGGAGCGCGACGTTCTCGGCCGCGGTCAGCGCCGGGATCAGGTTGAAGTCCTGGAACACGTAGCCGATCCGGCGACGACGCAGCGCCGCCACGGCGTTCCGGCTGAGCGTGGTGAGATCGTTGCCATCGACAAGTACCTCGCCCGCGGTCGGCTGGTCGAGACCGCCGGCGCAGGTGAGCAACGTCGACTTGCCGGACCCGGACGGGCCCATCACGGCGACCAGTTCCCCCGGCGCAACGGCCAGATCCACGCCCCGCAAGGCATGTACGGCCTGCTCACCCTCGCCGTGCGTCCGCGTCAACTTACGAATATCGAGAATCACGAGCGCGCCTCCTGCTCATCCGGTACGTCGTACGTCTGGGGAGCGGGCCGTGGTTTGCCGCGGTGGCGTAACAGCATCGCCTCGCAGTGGTCGAGCCAGCGGATCTCCGCCTCGGCGCCGAAGATCATCGATTCGATGACCAGCTGCCAGGAGATCTCGCCCTCCGCGCTGTTGCGCTTCTGCCGGGTGAGCTCCTGCAGCGACTGCATGGTCGACATCCGCTGCCGCTGGACCACGGCGCTGACGTCCACACCCGGAACCGCAAGCGCCAGGGCGAGTTTGATCGCGAGCTCGTCACGCGGGCGCGACTCCCGGGCGACCGGGGTCTGGAACCAGTTCGCCAGCTCGGCTCGGCCGGCGTCGGTGATCTCGTACATCGACCGCCCGTCGCCCTCCGACGATGCGGCCCGGACGAGGCCGTCGCGCTCGAGGCGCGTCAACGTCGTGTAGACCTGCCCGATGTTCAGCGGCCAGGTCGCCCCGGTGGCGGCCTCGAACTCACCGCGCAGCTGGTAGCCGTACTTCGGCTCGTCCTGGAGCAGCGCCAGCAATCCATGCTTGATCGACATGGATACTGAGTATGCATACTGAGTATGCGGCCGTCAATCCTCCCGGATCAGGCGGCGTACCAGGCGGGCGGTGATCGCCTCCACGTCGTACGGGCGTCCGGTCCCCGGGGTCAGTTGGTCGAGGACCAGGCCGTCGATGGCGAAATGCAGCAGGCGGATCTCCTCGGCGCCGCCCGGCAGGCCCGCGTTCGCATTGAAGGCGACATCGGCGTCGAAGCCCTGGCGGAGGGTGCGCGACAGGATCTCGTGCAGGCCGGGACGGCGGGCCGCTTCGAGGCGGAGTTCGAGGAGGGCGAGTGTGATTTCCGGCCGGCCGAGCAGGCGCTCGACGATGTAGTGGACGTAGTCCGTCATCAACTCGAGGCCCGGCTCGCGAGCGGCAAGGGGCTCGAGGACGGTCTCGTCCGGGGCGAGGCGCTCGAAGATCCGCTCGCCGAGTGCGCCGAGCAGGGCATCGCGGGTCTTGAAGTAGTTGGACGCCGTACCGGCCGGGAGTCCGGCGGCGGCGTCGACGGCTCGGTGCGTCAGGCCGCGGGCGCCGGCCTCCGCGAGCACGGCCAGGCCGGCGTCAGCCAGTTGGGTACGGCGTTCCGGATTCCGGGGCATGTTGACAAGGCTAGCAGAGTTCCACTACAACTGTCGTACACAACCACAACAGCTGTAGTAGTCAGGAGACTCTATGCAACCCGCGGCATTCGGCGCGACCGTCGTCACCGAGCACCCCTCGGAGGTCGCCGCCTTCTACACGCAGTACCTCGACCTGCAGATCGGGATCGATCTCGGCTGGTTCATCACGGTTCGCCGCGGCACGGCGGACTGGGAGCTCGCGATCATGGAGCGCGGCCATCCGACGATCCCGGCGGCAGTGTCGGCGCAGACCGAGAGCACGAACGTCTTCGGCTTCGTCGTCGACGACGCCGACAAGATCGCCGCCGCGCTGCGTGCAGGCGGCGTGAAGCTGGAGGGCGACCCGAAGACCGAGGTCTTCGGCCAACGCCACTTCTTCGTCCGCGACCCGGCCGGCACCTGGATCGACGTGATCCAACTCGTCGAACCCGACCCCGACTGGCTCGCCGCCAACCTGCCTACAGAGTGAGGAGGACCTTGCCGAGTTGAGTGGACTGCTCCAGCGTTTCGTGTGCCTTGGCGACCTCGGCGAGGGGGAATGTGGAGTGCACGACCGGGCGGACCTTGTGCTCTGCGATCAGTGGCCAGACGTGGCCGACGACCTCGGCGATGATCCGGCCCTTGTCCGCCACCGAACGGAACCGCAGACCCGTGGCGATCACCGATCCGCGCCGGCTGAGCAGCCGTCCGAGGTCCAGCTCGCCCTTCGCGCCGCCCTGCATCCCGATCACCACGAGCCGCCCGTCGTACGCGAGCGACTTCACGTTGTCGGTCAGGTACTTCGCGCCCATGATGTCGAGGATCACGTCGGCGCCCGCGCCGTTGGTCGCCTCGTTCACCACCGACGCCCACTCGGCTTCCTTGTAGTTGATCGCGACGTCCGCGCCGAGCCGGGTGCAGAACTCCATCTTCTCCTTGGTGCCGACCGTGGTCAGCACCCGCGCGCCGTGCGCGACACCAAGCTGGATCGCCATCGTGCCGATCCCGGACGATCCGCCGTGCACCAGCAGGGTCTCGCCCTCCTTGAGATGCGCGGTCATGAAGATGTTCGACCAGACGGTCGCGACCACCTCGGGCAGTGCGGCCGCGCTGACCAGGTCGAGACCGTCCGGCACGGGCATCACCTGCGGAGCGGGTACGACGACCTTCTCGGCGTACCCGCCGCCGGCGAGCAGCGCACAGCACTCGTCACCGACGGACCAGCCCTCGACCTCGGCGCCGACCGCGGCGATCCGGCCCGACACCTCGAGACCGATCGTGCCGGGAGCACCGGGCGGCGGTGGGTAGAAGCCCTGCCGCTGGAGCAGGTCGGCGCGATTCACACCGGCGGCGACGACGTCGATGACGACCTCGTCGACGGCCGGTTCCGGGTCCGGGATCTCGCCGATCCCGAGAAGGTCGATTCCGCCGGCACCATGAACCACGACAGCTCGCATGCTGCCCAACCTACCCTCAGCGCTCGACCAGTTTGGCCAGGTCCTGTGCGATGGAGTCGAGGTGAGTGGTCTGGCCTATCGACTGGAACCAGTCCCATAGTTCGAGCGAGTGATAGAGCCGGTAGAGGTCGATCCGGTCCTCGGGTACGGCGCCGTACCCGTCGGTGAGGCCGGCGAGCTTCTCGGGGTTGTCGTGGGCGGAGTACTGGATCGTCTTCGCCAGATCGATGAGCGGATCGGCGGCGATCGCGTTCTCCACGTCGATGAAGCCGTTCACCCGCCAGGTTGTCGGGTCCACGAGGATGTTGCCTTCGTGGAAATCGTTGTGACACAGGACGGCTGCCCTGTTGTCCGCGAACAGGTGCGCGTGCTGTTCGACATGGGCGGTGATCTCGGCGTGCAGCTTCGGGTCACCGCCGAGCTGCTCGAACTCCTGCAGCTTCTTCGCGAACTGCCGTCGCATGTACTGGTCGTTGTCCGGCAGCGGATCGAGGATCTGATCGGTCAGATAGCCGTACGCCGGTTGCTCGAGGCGGTGAACGCGCTGCAGCAACTCGCCGAGCTGCGCGTACATCGCCCGCCAGTCAGGCGGCGCGGCCTCGGACAGCGGAACGCCGTCGACCTTCGACAGCATCGTGACGCCGTCGCCGACGTGCATCACCCGTGGGATCGAGCCGCTCAGCTCCTGCTCGAGCATTCCGTAAACGTGTGCTTCCTTGGCCTGCTTCCAGAGCCACTCCGGCGCGTAGACCTTCACGATCACCGGGTCGGCGGACGTGCGCACCTCGTACACGGTGCTCAACTGCCCACCGGTGCGTTCCACGACCTCGCTGACGTCGACCCCGACGACGTCCCTCACCAGCTGCGCGACATCCATGCGTCGAACCTACGGACGCCGTCCAGCGGTTTTCAGTCGTCCAGGTCCGACCAGGTGTCGACGTCGTCGCCTGCGTGGGTCGGTCCGGTCCAGGCGACGTCGAGGCCGGCGAGCGTCCGGCGTACCGACTTGTCTCTTGGGTCGCCTCCGTCGTGGATCGCCTGCGCCAACGCGGTACGCCGGTACGCGGCCGCGAGCTGCTGCTCCTGACCGTCGGTGTCACGCAGACCGAACCCGTCGTGCTCCGCGAGGTTGTTGACGAGTGTCGTCACGTCGGCTTCGGTGATCCACGGCAGGTCACAACTCACCACCACGACGACCGGTGCCGTCCCGTGCTGGAGTCCAGCCGCCAGCCCCGGCACCGGCCCGCCCGACGGCGGGTCCTCCACCGTCCAGTCCACGTCCCGGTACGTCGTACGCACCGGCCCCACCACCACAGTCGAGGCGGCGCCTGCCGTCGCCGTCAACACCCGATCCAGCAACGACATCCCGTCGAGCACGAGCATCGCCTTGTCCACCCCACCGAACCGAGTGGACCCACCCCCCGCCAGCACCACCACATCGAACTCCACCCCCGCAGTCTCGCATCCGGCAGCCCTCAGCCCTCCGCCATCGCCTCGTACTCCTCACGTTGCGTGAGGTTCAAGCTGCGCGTTTCTGCGGCACCATGGAGGAATGAGGATCGCCGTGGTGCAGACCGCCAGCAGCTACGACAAGGCCGCCAACCGGGACGCTGTCAGCCGTCTGGTCGCGGACGCCGCGCCGGGCGCTGACCTTGTGGTGCTGCCGGAAGCGATGATGTCCGACTTCGCGGTCGAGGGGCAGTCGGTGGCAGACGCTGCCGAGGCGCTCGACGGCGAATTCGTCACGACGCTCCGGAAGGCGGCGGTCGAGCACGGCGTGGCGATCGTGGCCGGGATGTTCGAACGCAGCTGCGACGAGCATCGTCCGTACAACACCCTCCTGGCCGTCGGCGCAGACGGCGTACTGCTCGGTGCCTATCGCAAGATCCACCTGTACGACGCGTTCGGGTACAAGGAGTCGGACCAGCTCACACCTGGCGACGTAGCTCCGGTAGTGGTCCAGGTCGGCGACCACTCGCTCGGTCTGATGACCTGCTACGACCTGCGCTTCCCAGAGCTCTCTCGGGCGCTCGTCGACGCCGGCGCCGAGGTGCTCGTCGTACCGGCCGCCTGGGTCCGCGGACCGCTCAAGGAGCACCACTGGACCACGCTGCTCACCGCCCGCGCCGTGGAGAACACCTGCTACGTCGCAGCGGCCGCACAGAACGGCAAGAAGTACTGCGGTCTCAGCCAGGTGATCGACCCACAGGGCATCGCACTGGCGTCCGTAGGTGAGTCAGACGGACATGCGTTCGCTGAGGTCTCAGCTGAGCGGCTGGCCGACGTACGCAAGCGCAACCCCTCCCTGCAGAACCGCCGGTACTCAGTCACTCCCCGCTGACCAGTGCGCGGACCGGCTGGTCCGCGAAACTGGCTGACCCGTTAGCCTCCTGGGCGTGGCGGATGGGTTTGATCTGGAGCATCACGGCGATCTCGAGGTCGGTGAGGGGCTGGTCGACCTCGCCGTCAACGTCCGCGCGGGTACACCCCCGCCCTGGTTGCTCGACGCGATCACGGCGAGCCTGACCGACCTGGCGGCGTACCCGCGCCAGGACGCGGCCGTTGCCGCGGTCGCGCACCGGCACGGCGTCGCGCCGGACCGGGTGCTGCTGACCGCGGGGGCCGCGGAGGCGTTCGTCCTGATCGCGCGGGCGTTCCGGCCGCGGCATCCGGTCGTGGTTCATCCACAGTTCACCGAGCCCGAGGCGGCGTTGCGTTCGGCCGGGCACCTCGTCGACCGGGTGATCCTGCGGCCCGAGGACGGGTTCACGCTGGATCCGTCCGCCGTACCGGCCGACGCTGACCTCGTTGTCATTGGTAACCCCACCAACCCGACGTCGGTGTTGCACCGCGCCGACGACCTGCGCGAACTGGCGCGACCTGACCGGATCCTCGTCGTCGACGAGGCGTTCATGGACGCCGTACCGGGTGAGCCCGAGTCGCTCACCGGCGCGTCGATTCCTGGGCTCGTGGTGGTGCGGAGCCTGACGAAGACGTGGGGACTCGCGGGGCTGCGGGTCGGGTACGTCATCGCCGGCGCGGGTCTGATCGAGCAGTTGGCAGCCGTACAGCCGCACTGGCCGGTGTCCACTCCTGCACTTGCAGCGGCAATTGCCTGCAGCAACGAGCGTGCCGTCGCGGAAGCGGCCCAGGCTGCGCTCGACATCGAGCGGCAGCGTGTCCATCTGCTTGACAGTCTCGGAACGGTGAGCGGACTTTCGACGTACGGCGTGGCGCGGGCGCCGTTCGTTCTCGTTCAGGTGCCGGGGGCGGCGGAAGTGCGGGAATCCCTGCGTGCACAGGGATTTGCGGTACGGCGTGGGGACACGTTCCCGGGTCTCGGGCCGGACTGGTTGCGAGTCGCCGTACGGCCTGAGGACGTGACCGACGGGTTCGTGAAGGTGTTGTCGGATCTGCTGCCGCCCAATCGAGTTGGCGCTGTAACGCGCGGGGGGTTTAGCTGAGGTCCTCTTTGCGCACAAGATGACCAGTGCCCCGGTGGTATCTCCTGGGCAAGTTTCTGGCCGTTCGCGAAGGGAGCAGCACGATGGGTCTCAACGATGACGACATGAACACGTCCTCCGAAGGTGGCACCGGCGAGTACGGAGGCTCGGGCGGCGACAACTCGAGCGAGGGCAACGACACCACGGCCGGCGGTTCGACCGCTGCTCCTGGCGGCGGGAGTGCCGGGTACGGCGAGGAGTCCTCGGACGGCGGCGCTGACGGCGGAGCCGATGGTGGTGCCGGCGGCGGCGAGGGACCGGCCGACGGCGGCGCGTCGCCGGGCACGCAGGACGGTGGCGCTGACGGCGGGGCCGGCGAAGGCACCGCGGACGGCGGCGCGAACCCCAGCGGGACCGATGGCGGAGCTGACGGCGGTGCGGACGGCGGCGCTGGTGGCGGCGGCTACGGCGAGGGCTCGGGTTCTGGTGGGTCCGAGGGCGGCTACGGCGAGAGCTCGGGGTCCGGCGGGTCCGAGGGCGGCGACGGCGAAGGCACCGCGGACGGCGGCGCGAACGCCGGCGGGACCGATGGCGGAGCTGACGGCGGCGCCGGCGGGAACTCCGGAAGCTGGTGACCACCGTGCCGGAGGCCGGGCAGTTCCCGCAGAACAACCGCCCGGCACTCCGGCGCTGTGTAGCGGGGGATCTGGACGAGTTCGCCAACTCCTACTGGGGTTCACGCGCGCTCCTGTCCCACGGCACCGACCTCCCCGCGCCGTACGACGACCTGTTCAGTCTCGACGCCGTGGACGAACTGCTGTCCCGCCGCGGCCTGCGGACGCCGTTCCTGCGGATCGCGAAGAACGGGTCGGTGGTCGGAGACAGTCAGTTCACCGGACCGGCCGGTGCCGGCGCGGAGATCGCGGACCAGGTACGAGACGACAAGGTGGCCGCCCTGTTCGCCGGCGGACACACCGTCGTACTGCAGGCACTGCACCGGACCTGGCCGGCGCTGGTCGACTTCTCCACCCAGTTATCCACAGACGCTGGTCACCCGGTGCAGATCAACGCCTACATCACCCCCGCCGAGTCGCAGGGATTCTCCGCGCACTACGACGTACACGACGTGTTCGTACTGCAAGTGGCCGGCGAGAAGCACTGGACCGTACACGAGCCGGTCCATCTCGACCCGCTCCGCAACCAGCCGTGGACCGACCACGCTCGCGCCGTTGAAGAAGCGGCACGCGACCAGGCACCGGTGATCGACGAGGTCCTGCGCCCGGGTGATGCGCTGTACGTGCCCCGCGGCTTCTTGCACTCGGCCAAGGCTCTGGGCGGTGTGAGCGCACACCTGACCGTCGGTCTACACACACTGACGCGCTACCTCCTTGTGCAGGAGCTAGCCGCACTCGCTGCGAATCAGCCTGACCTGCGCACCGCACTGCCTCTCGGCTTCGACCCCGGCGACCCGGATCACCTGGCTCAGGTCCTGCCGCAGGTGGTCGAACTCTTCACGCAAGAGCTTCGTACGGCGACCCCAGACGCACTGGCCGACCGTCTCCGCCGCCGTACCTGGTCCAGCAACCGCCCAGCTCCACTCCCACCGCTGGCGCACGCTGCGTCCATCGCCTCCCTGTCCGTCGGTACGACGGTCCGCCTCCGCGCCGGCCTCCGTTGCCGCCTTGTCCCCGGCGACCCGCTCGTCCTCCAACTTCCCGACCGAACCATCACCTTCCCGACTGCCACGACCGCAGCCGTCACGGAACTCGTCTCGGGTGCTGACTGCAAGGTAGGAAACCTCCCCGGCCTCGACGACGCCGACCAACTCGTCCTGGTGCGCCGCCTCCTCACCGAGGCAGTCGTGGTCGCCACGGCCCAATGAGCAGGGTGTGACCACTCGGTAGTTGAAGTCGGCAACAGTATCGTGAGGTGCCGTGGACCTCGGTGACGTCAGGTATCGACCGGAGACCGGCTGCGCGGCGCAGGCCGACCTCCGCGGCGACGCCCTGATGGCGAGCGCCCCGCCCGCCGAGCGCTGGCTCCTCATCGAGTCCCGCTCCGCCTGGCCCCGCCAGGCCCTGACCTCCCTTCAAGACAGCTCGTCCGGTGTCGAACTGGGTGATGCGGTTGCTCGGCGATGCCGCGAGTTGAGGATTCGGCCCGTACTGATCCGCCGCTACGGCCGCCTCGATCGGACTGGTCCCCGGCGGTGGGGACTGGTGGACTGCCGCCCCGGGCGCGAACTCGTTCGCTGGGGCGACCTGCCGACGGACGAAGACTTGCTGGACGTCCTCGCCGGCAATAACCCGGGACTGGTGAGCAATGAGCCGGTCTACCTCGTGTGCACGCACGGACGGCACGACGCGTGCTGCGCCGTACGCGGACGCCCGGTCGCGGCGACGCTGACTGCCGCCTACCCGGAACGCACCTGGGAATGCAGCCACATCGGCGGTGACCGCTTCGCCGCGAACGTGGTCGTGCTGCCGCATGGCCTGTTCTACGGGCAGGTCTCACCAGCCCGCGCCGTCGAACTCGCCAAGCAGTACGACGAGGGTGCGGTCGTACCCGATCTCCTCCGTGGATCAGGTGCGTTCGTCCCGCCCGTCCAAGCCGCCCAGCACTTCGCTCGCGCCGCCGGTCACTCACCGGCCGTCGACAACCTCCTCCCGCAAACCGTTGAAGTCCTTGGCGAGCACCGCTGGCGAATCCTCCTCGCATCCACCAACGGCCTGATCGCCGTCGAAGTCTCGGCACGCCTCGACACCGTCGACGCCCGCCTGACCTGCGCAGGTTCCTCTCCCGCCCAGATCCGTCACTTCGAACTCCACAGCCTGACTACCGCCTGACCGTCACCTGAAGGGTCAGGCCGGGTCTGCCGGGCGGTCCGAAGCGTGCTCGCCGAAGAACGCTGACTGGCGCGCCATGATGTCGCGCATCGACGTACCGCGAGGGACGCCGTACACCGTGCCCGGGAAGTCCAGATCGCGCTGGATCTGCCACAGCTCCTCGTGCCGGTCGGGGGAGAAGAGCTGGGCCGGGTCGCCGGCGGCGATCCATCCGATCGGGAGGACCGTGCCTGCTTCCAGCCGCGAGTTCACGTGCAGCACGCTGTTGATCCGGAGTTCCGCGCCTGCGCCGGCGACAGAACCGGGGAACAACGCGGCGCCCGTGGCGATGAAGACTTCGTCCTCGACCGTGGCGCCGTTGACATGCGCATGGGGACCTACCAGGACCGCGTCACCGATGAGCGCGGGATGATCGGCCCGGCCGCGCACCAGGGCGTTCTCCATCACCACACTGTTCTCACCGAGCCGGATCTCGCCGTTCTCCGCCGTCAGCACCGCACCGTGCAGGACCCTGCTGCCTTCGCCGAGGACGACGGCACCGCAGAGCACGGCCGATGGGGCGACATATGCGGATTCGGGCACGACCGGTCGACGGCCGCGATGTTCCAGCAGCATCTGCTGTCCTCTCGTCGCGTGATCACCTCGCTCCAGCTTGTACCAAGATCGGTCGTGCGGACTCTCCACTGCCCGGGTCCTCACAACCCGGGCGGCGGTGTCCTCCGGGCCGTCCACATCGGAGGTGGCAGGCTCGGTCCGGCGGACAATCCGGGTGGAGAACCGCGAACTGAGCCAACATTAGAACAGATGTTCGACCAGATGCAATGCATCCTGACAGGTCAGGAAACGTCCGGTCAGATGCGCTCGGAGCTCAACCGCGGAGCCGTCCGGGCGAGCACGTAGATCGTCAGACTCGCCACCAGCGCGAGCGCCGCGAGTACCACCCACGGCAGCTCGTGATGCACCTCGAAGAGCTGCGCGAAGAACGCCGGCGCCAGCACGCTCGAGAAGGTGAACGAGTACTGCCAGTACGACAGGTACTTTCCCCGCCCGACTGTCGGCGCGATCACGGCAGACAGCGCGTTGTTCGTCGCCGCGTGCAGTACGTCGGCGAACGCGTAGCAGGCCGTGGCGAGCACCAGCACCGCCACAACCCATCCAGCAGGGATGTGCACCTGCAGCGCCATCAGCAACGCCCACGCGGCGTACGTGATCCCAGCAACCACCATGACGTTCGTACGACGCCGCTGCTCGGTGTGCCGTACGACGAGCGTCTGGCCGGTCGCCAACACCACAGCCGTTGCCGCGATCAGTACGCCGACCAGCCACTTCGGCACTGTCAGCGCTTCTGTGACGTACACCGGTACGCCGACGCCGAGCATCATCGTGCAGAGCGCCAGCAGCGTGTTCGCGGCGATCAGTGCCAGGAATGTCTTGTCCTTGCGCAGCAACGGCGCCGGACCGGTGTCCTGGTCGGTCCGCTTGTGGTGCGACGGGTGCAGCCGCAGGAGCAGCACCCCGGCGAGGTAGAACGTCACCGCGTTGAGGGCCATCGCGAACAGGAACGGTGCGTCCCCGCCGATCGCCAGCAGCCAGCCGGCCACCAGAGCGCCCAGAGCGAGGCCACCGGCCTGCATCATCCCGCCCAGGCCGAACCACTTGTCCCGCTCGCCCTCGTCGGCGACGTCCGCGAGCAGGCTGAAGATCGCCGACCAGAACACCCGCTGGCCGGTTGTCGTGACCAGTGCGCACAGGAAGAGCAGCCACATCGACCGCCCGAAGAAGAAGCCCGTGAACGCCAGGCCCTGAGCGAACTGCGCAGCCACGACAAGGTTCCGCGGCCCGAGGCGGTCGATCACCAGACCCACCGCGGCGGGCGCCGCGATGGAGAACAGCGTCGCGACGGTCAGCATCACGCCGGCCGTCCCGAGCGGGATGCCGGCGACCTTGTTGAAGAACAGCAACAACAGCGGCCCGGCGCAGCCGCCACCGAACGAGTCGATCGCCAGACCGGCCAGCAGCGGGACCCGACCGCGGACGTTCGGGAGGCCAAGTGACGCGGCTGCGGGCATGGCGAAGCGCTCCCATCGGGTGTTTGTGCGGCTGGCGAACCGTAGCAAGCGCTCGCCGGCCCATTCCATCCGATTTCAGTCGGTCGCGCCCACCCGCCGTACCGAGACGTTCCGCAGTGGGCGCCAGGCGACCGCGGTCATCACGACCATCGCTACGAAGGCGATCGCGAACGGCGCGGCCAGACCGTACTGCTGCGCCAGTACGCCGCCCAGCGCGGAGCCGATCGCGGCGCCGCCCACTGAGGCCAGCATGTACACGCTGTTCACCCTGCCCATCAGAGCGTCCGGTGTGGCCAGCTGACGCGCTGTAGTCGACACGATGCCCCACACCACCGCGTGGACGCCGAACACGGCCATGGTCGCGCCGGCGACCCACGGGTTCCTGGTGAGCGCCAGGATGAGATGGACCGTTGTCTCGATGACCAGTCCGGCGCGGAGGAGGGTCACGGAACCCACGCGCGGCTCCAGGAAGTGGTACGTCGGCATACCGAGCACACCGCCCACGGCACCGACCGACACGAGCAGACCGAACTGCGTCTCGCTCAGCCCCAGCTGCTCGCGCGCGAACAACACCCAGGTCGCGAAGGCGGCACAGAAGGTGATGTTCATGACCAGGATCGACAGGGCGAGCGTCCGTACGCCGGAGTGATGCCAGAGCCAGCGGACTCCCTCGCGCACCTCATGTAACAGGGCTGCGCGGGTGGACTGGTCGGGCAGCGGCGGACGTACGGCGACGCGAGCGATCAGGATCGCTGCGGCGGCGAAGGTGACTGCGTCGAAGACCAGAGGAATGCCCGCGCCCGCAGCGAACAGCAGTGCGCCTAGCGGCGGCCCGCCGAGTTGCTGGAGCACGGTGCCGCTGGCGAACAATCGAGCGTTCGCCTTGCCGAGGTGGTCCTTCGGTACGGCGCTGACCAGCAATGCACCAGATGCGTTATCCGCCAGCGTTTCCGCCGTACCGAGGAGGAACAGTGCGACGTAAACCGCCCAGAGCGGCGCGGTGTCGAACAGTACGGCGAGACCGAGCGCGGCCAGGACGATCGCGCGAAAGGTGTCCGCGGCAACGATCATCAACCGGCGGTCGAGCCGGTCGACGAGGACGCCGCTGAACAGAGCGAAGAGCAGCCACGGCAACTGCTGCACGAAGGCGGCGGCCCCGACCGCCGCAGGTTCAGTGGTGATCGAGGCGACGAGCAACGGGCCGGCGGCGATCAGGGCGCCGTCGCCGAGGTTGGAGATGATCGCGGCCGGAAAGATCTTGCGGAAATCAGGTCCGAGCTCGGACGGGAACGCGTACGCACGGAGGGAACGCATAGGAACTCCTGAGGGCATGACGAAGCGATGGACGCCGGCTGTGCCGCCGGCTGGTTCGCCCGGTCAGAGCGTCAGCGCGCTGACCGGCCGGCGTGTGCGATGCCCTCGAACGACCGAGACATTGCTCCCACCTCCGTCCGTACCCTCAGCGGCGCCCCGCCGCTGCGCCGACCATACCGGCCCCTCCCCACCCCCGCACTCCGTTTCCACCCGGTATCCTCAACCCTCGGCGGCAACCGCCAGGAGGGTTCGCATAGCGGCCGAGTGCGCTGGTCTTGAAAACCGGTATGGCGGGTGACCGTCATCGTGGGTTCGAATCCCACACCCTCCGCCTCGTGAGAATTTCTGCCGCCGGCCAGTCGGATCCGGAGTGCGGCGTTCGTAGTAGGGGTGACGGGCGGCCGGAGAAGGCCGTCGGACCGACTGGAAGGCCTGGCGCCATGCGGAAACTGATCTACGGCATGAACCTGACCCTGGACGGCTACGTCGCCGCGCCCGGCGACGACATCAGCTGGGGCGTGCCGAGCGACGAGTGGTTTCAGTGGTGGCTCGACCAGGAGTTGGCGATCGGGCTCTTCTTGTACGGGCGCAAGCTGTGGGAGGGGATGAGTTCCCACTGGCCGACCGGCGACCAGCAGCCCGACGCCACCCCGGCGCAGATCGAGTACGCGCGGAACTGGCGGGACACGCCGAAGGTGGTGTTCTCCTCGACCATCGACAAGGTCGACTGGAACGCCCGCCTGGTCACCGGCGACGCGGTAGCCGAGATCACCCGGCTCAAGGCCGGCGACGGCGAGCCGATGAGGGTCGGTGGCGCCACACTCGCTGCGGCGGCCATGCAGGCCGGGCTGGTCGACGAGTACGAGATCGTCACCCACCCGGTGTTGGTGGGCGGCGGCAAACCGTTCTTCACCGCGCTGGACAGCTGGGTGAACCTGAACCTGGTGGAAACGCGGACGTTTCCCGGCGGCGTGATTATGACCAGGTACGAGACGAGGCGTTGAGCTAAGAGCCCTTCACTGCCTTGGTAGCGAAGTAGCCGGGTAGCCAGCCGGCCGTTGCCTCCGCCTGGTGTGGCGCCTCGGCGAAATCGGTGATGGCGAACCCCACGGCGGTCTGCCCGCCGATCTGGTCGGTGAGCGTGTGGCTGTACTCCAGCGGCGAGTCGGTGCCGAACAGCCGCTCCCGCTCGCCCGGCTCCAGATGGGTGACATCGCTATACGGCAGGCGGTGCCGCACTACCAGCTCGCCGCGCGTGTCCATCGCGTCCGCGTCGAAGAGATAGACGTCCGGGTTGACGAAGCCGGACAGCAGCGTGCCGCCGGGCCGCAGCACGCGGTGGCACTCCCGCCAGACCGGGGCCAGCTCGGGGATGAAAAGGTTGGAGACCGGGTGCACGATCAGGTCGAACGAGGCGTCCGGGAACTCGCTCAGGTCGCGCGCGTCGCCGAGCACCGTACGTACGTCGAGCCCCTCCCGCGCGGCGACCATCTCGTCCTGCGCGAGCTGGCCGGGCGAGTTGTCGAAGACGGTCACCCGCGCGCCAGCCGCGGCGAGCACCGGACCCTGCTGCCCGCCGCCGGAGGCGAGGCAGAGCACGTCGCAGGCGGCGATGTCCGGCGGAAACCAGGTCGGGTCGATCGGCTCGTGCCCCATCAGGACGATGGACCACTCACCGGCCCGCGCCTTCGCGACCACCTCAGGCGTCACCGGCCGCGACCACTCGTTGCCCTTCTCCACCTCGCGGTCCCAGGCACGGCGGTTGTGGGCGACAGGATCAGTGTGCGGCTCGCTCATGCGCCGAATGGTAACCGCGCCGCGCTGCTCGTCAGCGGGCCTCGATGGTGTCGAGGTCTCGGACGGCGAAGCGGTGGTGCTCCCAGCCTTCCCCGAGGATTACGCGGAGGCAGGAGCCTGTGGTTTCGGGGCGGGGGCCGTGTGGATTCTTGCGAGGGGTGTCCAGTTCGGCCGGGGTGACGGTGGCGAGGAAGTCGCGGACCATGGCGACGCGGCCGGCGTGGGCCTGGAGAACTTCGGCGTACGGCGGCGTTTCGGTCAGCGCGTCCTTGGTGTTGTAGCTCAGCCCGAGCGGATGGAAGTCCTCGCGTTCGAGGATCGACCGGCCGAACCACAGGTCGATCGCGTGCACCAGGTGCCGCAGCGTTTGCGCGAACGACCACTCGCCGTCGACCGACACGTCGACGGTGCCTTCCGACATGCCTGCGACGCGTTCGAAGGTCGATGCCCAGGTCTGCTCGAGGACGGCCCAGGCGGCGCGGAGACCCTCGGGATCCTCGGCCCGCCGGTCCGCTCGGCCCGGGAAGCGGGCGTTCAGTTCGGCTTCGACGTACGCCGCAATCTCGACACCGTTCACCGTCAGGCTGCCTCCGGGCTCGACAATCCACGGCGCGTCGATGTCCGCGCCCTGGATGTCGACTCCGCGCATCACCGCGCCGGACAGATCGGACTCGACGAATCGCGCCCCGCGCAGGTTCGCCTCGAAGAACTCTGCCCCTTGCAAGTCGTCGGACTGACCGAACTTCGCCATGCCATCTCCCCTTGTCGCTAGCTGTCCGCCGAGCCTAACGGTGACCTAGGACACAAAAGTCGTGCGCGCGACGGGCGGCCCGTGGTGAGGTCGAGGGACAGACCGAGCGCGGCGGAGGGAACAGGTTGTGGACGTTCTGAGTGCGGTGGAACGAGTGGGCTTCACCAAGCGGGACCAAACGCGGTTCGAGGGTCTGGAGGTCGGTGCCGACCCGCAACTGCCCGAGAACGCCGAGGAGTTGCTGGCGTACTGCGGTGTGCACCCGGCCGATCGTGACGCGATGCTGGCGGCGCGTCCGGACCCGGACCGCGAGCCGGAGTGGTGGGCGATCACGTGGGCGCTTGCCGGAGAGGTCGAGCGGGACCTGGACCTGGCACTGCCTCCAACCGGTTTCAGAGGCTGGCCGGCGGTGCCGCAAGATGCGTCGGCGGTGGGACTGTTCGCGGCGGCGTGGGCGCTGCTGGCCAACCTGCCGAGGTTGCGCGAGCTCCACGCGCAGCGGGGCGTCCCGGAGTCGGTGACCGTCTCTACGGTGGCGGCACTCGGTGGGGTGATGCAGACGCATCGGCACATCTTCGGTAAAGCCGGTGTCGGGCTGATGCCGCTGTGGAGTCCACCGCTGCGCTTCCGGGGTACCGACTACGAGATCGGCCGGCATGCGTTCACGCGCACCCAGTTGGGAATGGGAGATGACGTGTCCGGTCACGTGTTGTCGATTCACATCCCACCGAGTGGGCGCCTCGACGCGCAGGAGTCAGAGGAGTCCGTCGCCACTGCAGTCGAGTCGTTCAAGCGCTGGTACCCGGAAGAGCCGCTTGCGGGGCTCGTCTGTCACTCCTGGCTGCTGGACCCGCAGTTGGCCGAGTACCTGCGCCCGGACTCGAACATCATGCGCTTCCAGAGCCGCTTCGACATCCTCCCGCTCCTGCCACCAGAGGACTCGTCCGAGGGCGACCGTGAGTTGATGCGGCTGGGCCTGCACCTCTCAGTACCTGACCATCAGCTGACCGACGAGGACCTCGACCGCGTCCCGCAGGACACCACTCTGCAGAGAGCTTTCGTCAAGCATCTGCGAGCTGGCGGGCATTGGTACGGACGGACGGGCATGCTGAAGAGATGGAGCTGACGATCCCGGTTGGGCAGGACACCGTCTGGACCGAGCATCTGGCCGGCGATGGAGTGCCGATTGTGCTGTTGCACCCGGGCATCGGGGACTCGCGGTCGTGGGACCTCGTGATGCCCGGGCTCAGCGGGTACCGGGTCGTTCGGTACGACGTCCGTGGGTACGGGCGTTCACCGCAGCCGACAGGTGAGTTCTCGCTCCTAAGCGACCTCGAGGCGGTCCTGGACCAGCTGAACCTGGAGCGCGCGCTGCTCGTCGGCTGCTCGATGGGCGGCGGTACGGCACTCACCTTCACGCTGACCCACCCAGACCGAGTCCACGGCCTGGTGCTGTTGTGCCCGAGCGTCAGCGGCTTCCCGCTGCCCGAAGAGCCGGAGGACGACCAGGACGAGTACCTGAAACCGGATGCGCCCGTGTACGACCGGTTGTACGAGATCCAGGTACCGTCCGTCGTGATGGTCGGTGACAAGGACCGCGCGGTTCTCGCAGCTGCGGCCGGCGGTACTGCCGCGCGGATCCCCGGCTGCGAGGTCGTCTGGCTAACTGGCGACTCTCCGAGCCTCCGCGAACCGCAGCTGGTGACTGACACCATCCTGCGGTTCGCGGGAGCCTCACCGGCGAGTCCAGCGGTCTAGTACTGCTGCTGCTCGGCCGCTGTCCACGGCCTCCCGGCAGCGCTCGAAGCAGTCAGGCAACTGTTCCAGGCCAGCCTCCAGCGTCAGCGTCGCCAGTGCGGCCGCAGCGTTGAGTAGTACGACGTCCCGCACCGGACCGGGCTCTCCATCGACCAGGTCCCGCAAGAGCCGTGCGTTGAACGCCGCATCCCCACCACGCAGCTCCGCGAGAGAGGAGGGTCGTAGGCCGAGTGAGCGTGGGTCGAACACCACCTCCGATGCGGAGCCGCCATGCACCACCCAGAGCCGCGAATACCCAGTAGTGGTGAGCTTGTCGAGCCCGTCGTCTCCGCGGGCGACCAGTGCGGACCTGCCTTGTTTGGCGAGCGCACCAGCAAGCACAGGCAGCATGCGCGGGTTTGCGACGCCGACGAGTTGGTGTTGTGGGTTGGCCGGGTTCAGCAACGGTGCGAGCACGTTGAACGCGGTGGGGACCGCCAGCTCACGCCGTACCACTGCAACTTGGCGGAGGGCTGGGTTGAAGCGTGGAGCGAACAGGTAGGTCAGTCCGACCTCCGCAGCCATATGAGCGGCGTCGGCAGCGGACAGGTCGAGTGGAATGCCCAGGTGCTCCACCAGATCGCCAGAACCGGCGGCTGACGACGAGGCGGCTCGTCCACCGTGCTTGACCACGGTGACACCAGCAGCGGCGACAACCACGGCTGCCATCGTGGAGATGTTCGCTGCACCGGTCCGGTCGCCACCTGTGCCGACGATGTCCACGAACGGTCCACTGATCCGCACCGGCGTCGCGTGCGAACGCAGTACGTCGGCCAGCCCGTTGAGCTCGTCGGCAGTCTCGCCTTTCGCGCGCAGGGCAATCAGGAACCCGGAGATCTGGGACGGTGACACCTCGCCGAGCACCAGTTGGTCCATCGCCCAGCCGGTGTCCGCCGTCGACAGGTCGGAGCCGGCCAGAAGCGCGGAGATCAGACCGGACCACGTCCGGAGCGTTGTTGCCATCGGCATTCCTCAGGGTGCTGGGTCGCCCACGAGGAGAACATGACAACGGCCGCCTCGCAGGAGACGGCCGGGTGGGTACGCGCAGATTCAGGCCGTCAGGTCGACGGCCCACCACATACCTGCGCGCTGGAACATGCCACCGACCTTAGCGCACCCGGATGTGGTCGACGGCAAAGCTCGGGACATGGTCCCGCCCGGACTGCTCCGGGAAGTCGAAGACCGCGAGCATCAGCTGCATCGGGTACGTCGGAGCGCCCTGACAGCTGCGCACCGCGGTGCCGTCGACGGAGAACGTCGCCGTACCGCCGGACCACTCGACCGCGTACGTGTGGAACTCCCGTACGTCGATCGGCAGCCGCACCGCCTCGAAGTCCTGCGGTACGGCGGGGTCGCGGATGGTCTTGAGCCCCATGCCGACCGCAGCCGACTCACCGGGAACGAGCGCGTCGCCGAACACCTCCATCACACAGATCTCCCCACAGCGACCCGGCTGATCCTCCAGCCCGACCATCCAGAGCGACACCATGGACCCCGGACGGATGTCGGCGGCGGCGCGGAGCTCGACGTACCCGCCGTCCGAGGTGAGGCCCCAGAACGGCTCCTGCTCCTCTCGAACGAGCAGGCCGTCACGGTACGGCTGCTGGCCGATCGTGCTACCGACAGGACCCGAGTAGTTGCCCGACTGGACGCCGGAGACCCGCAGGTCCGGCTGGTGATCGCCGGCGCACCAGAGGCCCTGCTCGACGGGGATGCTGAGTGTCAGGCAGGAGCCGGCCAAGCTGTACGTCGCAGCAGAGGCGGCACGGGAGCTCCAGTGCGGTAGGTAGTACGGCGACCAGACCGACAGGTCCAGGGCCGGTCCGTCGAAGTCGTCCGCGAACACCGGGGAAGTCATGACCCCATGATCGGGTGATCCGGCGGCTTGTCACATCATGGTGGGCTGATCCGTCAGGGCACTGAGGAGGTAGCGGTGGACGAGCATGAGCAGTTGGCGCGGCGGTTCGAGGAGAACCGTGGGCACCTGCGTGCGGTCGCCTACCGGATGCTCGGGTCGTTGCCGGAGGCCGAGGACGCCGTACAGGAGGCCTGGCTGCGGCTGAGCCGTACTGACGTGAGTGACGTCGGCAATCTGGCGGGCTGGCTGACCACGGTGGTGTCGCGGGTGTGTCTGGACATGCTGCGCAGTCGCAAGTCGCGGCGGGAGGACTCACTGGACACGTACGTACCGGACCCGGTCATCGCCCGTGCAGACGGTGAGCTGGGGCCGGAGGACGAGGCGGTCCAGGCGGATGCGATCGGGCTGGCGTTGCTCGTCGTCCTGGAGACCCTGTCGCCGGCGGAGCGGCTGGCGTTCGTACTGCACGACATGTTCGGGGTCGGGTTCGACGAGATCGCCACGATTGTGGACAAGTCGCCGGCCGCGACGCGTCAGCTGGCGAGCCGCGCGCGTCGGCGGGTCCAGGGTGCGCCGGCGAGTGACGGCGATGTCAGCAGGCAGCGGGCCGTCGTCGAGGCGTTCATGGCCGCGTCGCGGGGCGGTGACTTCGAGGCATTGCTAGCACTGCTAGATCCGGACGTGCTGCTGCGCGCGGACGCGGGTACGGCGAGCGCCGAGTTCGCCGGACCGGCCGTGTCGAAGCTGGTTCGCGGCGCGAAGGCGGTCGTCGAGCAGGCGCTCCTGTTCAGCCGGATGGCGCCGTACAACCAGCTCGTTCTGGTCAACGGGCTGCCCGGCGTGATCACAGTCGTCAACGACCGCTTGATGGGCGTCATGTCCGTCACCGTGACCGACGGCAAGATCACTCAGATCGACATCCTCGCCGACCTCGACCGTCTCGAGGTCATCCCGCTACCAGCCTGAGCATCCGCTGCGCCTGCGCCTCCGCAGTCCCTGGTGGATTGCGGTCGGCGCTCGGCCCGCCCGGCCCGATCAGCGTCAGCCAGAACCCGGCCCACAGGCAGCGGGCCGCCCGGAAGCGTCCGGGGTCCACGGCGAACCGCCGTACCAACGGGGTCGGATCGGTCGCTCGCCAGGACAGGTGCTCGACCAGGTTCGCCAGCTCGACAGTGCGATCACCCAACCCCGCGTCCTCGAAGTCGACGATGCGGATCCGCTCGCCGTCCCACAGATAGTTGGTGAGGTTGGGGTCGCCGTGGGCAACCACAGGATCGGGTACGGCGGTCAGGTCGGGCGGCTCGTTGTCGAGCCAGGTACGGGCGGCCTCGGCGATCACGCCGTCGGTGTCGCGGAGCGCGACGAGTCCCGATCGGGTGCGGTCGACGAGCGCTTGCAGATCGATCGGCGCCAGATCGTCGACGGGCACTGACCAGAGTGACTGGAGAGCGTCGCCCAGAGCTGCTGTCTGGGCGGACGTGAGAGAGCCGCCCAGCGGTTCGCCGGGTACGACCGTCATCCTCAGCCACGGCGTCGGGTCTGTGGACAACTCGAGGGGAGTGGGCGCGAGGCCAGGTGCGGCGCGGGACAGCACGGTCAGCGCGGCCCATTCGCGGGCCGGCTCGTCGCGCGGCCACGACGCGTAGCGCTTGGTGAGGGTACGTCCGGAGATCTCGACAGAGTGAGTCATCGAGAAAAGTTTGGCGGACGTGTCGATCATCGGCGATCTCCTTCGACGTATGGGCAGGAAGCGGATACGGCGAAGGAGCGGGATCAGATGTCTACGCAGGCGATTGCAGCGGTTGCCGGTGACCTCGTGGCGGGACTGCTGGGGGCAGGGTTCAACGGCGCCGTCCGGCTGCCCGGAGAGCCGGAGTACGACGAGCAGCGGCGCTCCGTGATCCCTTCGGTGGACTCGCGCCCGCTCTTGGTGGCCGAGGCTTATGGGCGGACCGACGTGCAGGCAGCGGTGCGGACCGCTCGCGAGTACGGCGTACCGATCGCTGTGCAGGCGACGGGTCACGGCACGCGGGTGCCCGCTGACCGCGGGATCCTGTTGAAGACAACACAGATGACCGGCGTACTGATCGACCCGGAGCGCCGGATCGCCAAGGTCGCGCCGGGTGCCCGCTGGGGTGCGGTGCTGGATGCTGCGCGGCAGTTCGGGCTCGCCCCGCTGTCCGGGTCGCACCGCGACGTCGGCGTCACCGGGTACACGCTGGGCGGCGGAGTGGGGTGGCTGGCCCGCAAGTACGGGTTCGCGGCCGACAGCGTGATCCGCGCCGAGGTCGTCACCGCCGACGGTCGCGCCGTCACCGCGAGCGCCGAGCAGCACCCGGACCTGTTCTGGGCGATCCGCGGCGGCACCGGAAACTTCGGCATCGTCACCTCGCTGGAGTTCCGCCTGTACCCGGTCCGCGAGGTCCACGCCGGCATCGTCTACTACGGCATCGACCGCGCCGCCGCGATCCTCCGCCGGTACCGCGACTGGACCGCCACGATCCCCAACGAACTCAGCACCGCGGTCGTCCTGACCCGCGTCCCCGGCACCGAGCAGCGCGCCGTCGCGATCAAGGTCCTGTACGCCGGTGCCGCCGACCTGGCCGAACACCTGCTGAAGCCGCTGTTCGAGATCGCCGGCCCGCGGCTCGCCGGCGAGCTGAAGACGATCGAGTACGCCGACGCCGCGATGGGCGGCACGCCTGCTCGCCACCTCGATTTCCTGGACACGCTGACCGACGAGGTGATCGACGTGGTCACCGAGCTCGAGGACGCGATGGTCGAGATCCGCCACTGGGGCGGCGCGATGGCCCACCCGGGTCCCGGCGCCGGACCGATCGGCCACCGCGACGCGTCGTACTCACTGATCATCGACCGCGAGGTAGTGGGCCTGCCTACCTCGGGGCGGACGTTCGTGAACTTCCTCGGCGACCCGGGGCGCGCGGACACGGCGTACGGCGCCGCGGATCTGCAGCGGCTGCGCGAGGTGAAGCGGGCCTACGACCCGACGAACTTCTTCCACCTGAACGCCAACATCCGCCCATAGAAAAACGGCCCGGGTCCCCGCCCCGGGCCGTTCTCAGCGTCGATTCTTTGGCGTCGATTCGTTGGCGTCGATCAGACCGTGCCGGAGTTTCCGTAGACGCTCACGTGCACGTGGTCGTAGTGGTTCGCGGTTGCTCCACCGCGGTCCTCCATCGCGCGCCAGCCCTCGCTGCTGCGCTGGACCGTCCAGATGTGCTGCGACCAGATCAGCTGGCTGACGCCGAGCTTCTTGTAGTTGGCCTTCAGCCAGTCCGCGACCTCTTGGCCCTCAGAGCCGCTGACCATGATGTCGAGCGCGCGGCCGCTGGAGTGCTCCGACCCGGAGTCGCCCGACCGCAGACCGCCGTACGACGAGATGTCGGGGAACTTCGCGCAGATCGCGCGGTGCACCCGGATCGCGTCCTGGGTCAGGCCGTCCTCGACCGACGAACCCGACTCGCAGGCCGCCTGCGAGATCGCCCCGGAAACAGTCGCGACCGGCTTGGTGGCGGACAGGTACTGCGCCTTGACCCAGCGGGACTTGCCGTCGCTGACGACCTCGGCCCAGATGCCGTCGACCTTGCCGGAGACCGAGACCTTGGTGCCCTTCGGCAGCACGTCCAGCAGCAGACCGGTCAGCGGCAGCGACCAGAGGTTCACGTCGGTGGTGGTGTACTTCGTGCCGGTGACCTTCGGCGGCGTCGCATTCGCGGTCAGATCCTGCGCCGCGCGGGTCTTCGCCGAGGTCGGCTTCGGGATCGGCGCCTGCTTCTTCAGGTGCTTGGCTGTCGGGCTCGCCTTCGGCTTGGGCGCCGCGGTCGGAGTCGTCGACGTGGTGTTGATCGGCGGCCGCAGGGCGTCCCGGCTGATCGTGGCGTCGCGCGACAGCTGCAGGGACGAGCTGGCGATCGACGGGTCGAGCTGAACGTGCTGGCTGGGAAGTGCGGCGGCCGAACCGGTGGCAACCATCGCCACTGCCGCGCCCGGAATCGCTACCTTCACGAGACCTGGCTGGATGATCTTGGCGCGCGACTGTCGGTGTCGCGCCTGTCTATGCCGTCCTGCCGTCACTGGTAAATCCAATCTGCCGAGACCAAAACGTTATCGACCGGAGGAGTCAAGCACACTTCGCCGCGCCGGTTCGAATCGGCCCCTACTCTTAACGCATTACGAACATCCACTGGCTGGCGCCAGTCGTGATCTGCCCGCTATTCGGATGTGACCGTTCCGAGATCAAACGCTTGGTCGGCAGATCGCCGTCGTGATCGCGGTCGTCACGTGGTCGCCGTACCGCTCCGGAGTCCAGTCGCGGAGCAGGACGAGCAGCTCGTAGAGCTCGACGGAGATGTACGTCCACAGGATGTCGGCGACCTCGTCGAGGGTGATGCCGGGGCGGAGGTCGCCGGTCTCGAGCAGGTGGCGGCCGAACATCGTCATCCCGGTCAGCCGCTCGTCGAGCAACGTCTGCCAGGTCTCGCGGAGCGTCTCGTCGCCGTGCCGCCCGTCGCGGATCAGGATCTGGACCCGGGCTGACCGCTGCTGCCGCTCCACGAGGCCGTCGACGTACCTCCGGATCTTCCGCCGTATGTCGGGCTCAGCCTGGATCGCCAGTATCTCGGGGCGCTCCGCGAGCGGGACCGGCTCGTCGTCGCCGACGATGACGAAGTCGAAGACCGCCTTCGCGAGTGCGGCCTTGGTGCCGAAACCCTTGTAGATGCTCTCCGGCGAGACGCCGGCGCGACGGGCGACGGCACTGATCGTGGTCGCTTGGAAACCGTCCGCGTCGAACAGCTCGTGCGCCGCGACCACGACGTCGCGTCGCCGCAGCCGGGCCCGCTCGCGCCGCGAAGTTGCGTCGTAATTCCTCTTGACTTCCGCCATCACCGATCCGATGCTTTTGAGTACAGTCACACTGTATCTAATTATTGGGGGATCCGATGAGTACGACAACACAGGCCGGTGACGTCGCCGCCCGCAGCATCCTGATCATGGCCGACGGGGAACGGTCCGACTTCGACGCACTGATCCACCCGCAGGCGAGGAACCTGGAGGACGTCGTGGGGCCGGCGGGTGGCCGAGGACGCGGGCCGGCCGCCTTCTACGCGACAGCGCAGTGGCTGCGCGGCGCGTTCGAGGGCCTGTCGTACGAGATCGACCACGTGGTTGCTGATGGCAACCTCGTCGCGGTGAACTCCACGATGAAGGGCCGCCATGTGGCGCCGTTCGTCACGTACGCCGGCGACGGTTCGGTGGACACGGTGTTTCCGCCGACCGGCAGGACGTTCGCGGCCACCCAGTCACACTGGCTCCGGATCGAGGACGGCCTGGTCGTCGAGCACTGGGCGAACCGCGACGACCTCGGCCAGGCCAAGCAACTCGGCTGGGTCCCGCCGACCCCGGCGTACCTGTTCCGGATGGCCCGCGCGAAGTCCCGCGCCAAGCGCGCCGCCTGACGCGGACCTCCAGGCCATCACAATCACGCGCCGCACGCCGCTTCAGGCGTGGGCCGGCGCTGGAGAAGCAATTGTGATGGCCTGGCGGTCCATAGGTGTGACCCACAGCGCGGCGGCGCGGCCGTTGTTGCGGTTGACTGCGCGGGTGGGATTTCGGATCGAGGGTGGGGCGGTTGCGCGGCTGGTGATCGATCGCGCGGCGAAGCGGAACGCGCTGACCCGCGCCATGTGGGCGGCCCTGCCGGGGCTGCTCGACGACCTGGCGAGCGACGACGAGGTCAAAGTCCTGCTGGTGACCGGCGAGGGCGCGAGTTTCTCCGCCGGCGCCGATATCCGCGAGCTGATCTCGGGCACCGACCCGGCCGATCCGATGGCCGAGTTGCGGGCGTCCAACCTGCAGGCGCAGGCGGCGTTGCGGGAGTTTCCGAAGCCGACGATCGCGGTCATCCGCGGGCACTGCATCGGCGGCGGTCTGGAGATCGCGGTGAATTGCGACTTCCGCTTCGCCGCCCGAGACGCGAGCTTCGGCGTGACGCCGGCCCGGATCGGCGTCGTCTACCCACCGGCCGCGATCAAGGTGCTGCTCGACCTGGTCGGTCCCGCGACCACGAAGTACCTGCTCTTCAGCGGTGAGCTGCTGACCGCGGACCGCGCCGAGCTGAAGGGTTTGGTTGACCGCGTGGAGGACGACCCGATGGCGGCGGCCGAGGAGTTCGCGGACACGCTGGTGTCGCGGTCGCAGCTGACGATCCGCTCGGCCAAGGAATCGGTCAACGCACTGCTGGCCGGCAAGGACGGAGACGCGGCAGCGGTACGGCGGTATCGCGAGACGATCGCCTCGGGTGAGCTCGCGGAAGGGATCGAGGCCTTCACACAGAAACGCTCACCGAAGTTCGTCTGGCATCCCCGCTGAGATCAGGGTGCCGCGGAGCTCGACCCGGTCGTCGACCGCAGCTGAGACCCGGCCGGCGATCTCCTGCGCGCGGTCGTCGTCGGACGCGTCGATCAGGAAGAACCCGGCCAGTTGCTCCTTGGCCTCGCCGAACGGACCGTCGGTGACGACCTGCTGACCTTCCCGGATCTGCACGATCCGGCCGTCCTCCGGCGGTCGCAGCCCTTCCGAGCTGACCAGTTCACCGGACTCGGCGAGCTCCGCTTCGAGCCGCATCAACCGCTGCAGGGCCTCGTCGTCGTCCGCGGTCCACAGGCGGTCGACGCTCCGAAAGATCATCACGACGTACTTCATGGGCCACACGGTAACCACCCGCGCCGACAGAACCCCGCGGACGATCCCGCGGGGTTCTTGTGCTCTAGCAGATCAGGACGAGCCGATCAGTACCAGTGCCTTCGGCCGCCGACCGCGCGGCCGGTGGCTCCCAGAAGCCACAGGACCGCTCCGACCAGGAGCAGCACGATGCCGATGGTCCACAGGATCGAGATGTTGAGCACGAACCCGAGGATCAGCAGAATCAGTCCGAGGACCAGCATGGAACCTCCTTCAACTGGGCCGCCTGACGGTGGTGGCCACAGACGTCCGGTGCCCACCTCCGGGCGCCCGAACCTCTAACAGTCGTTTGAGAAGGAGGCAGCCGGCGAGGCCGATCGCGAGGAAGATCCACACCGTCGCGAATGCGATGCGGTAGCCGTGAGTGAGAGCGACCGGCGTGGCACCCGACGTACTGGCGGTGGCTACGGCGGAGACTGCGGCGACACCGACGGCCCCGCCGATCTGGAAGCTGGCGTTCTGCAGTCCGGACGCGACGCCCGCGTCTTCGCCCGCGACGTCGCTCAGTGAGGCGATCGAGCCGGCGACCGTACCTGCGCCCAGTCCGGCGCCGAAGATCGTCAGCCCCCAGAAGGCCAGCTCGAAGTATCCAGAGGACACGGTGAGCTGGGTCATCAGCGTCGTACCCAGTCCTGCGACCAGTAGTGACACGAAGGCGACCCGGCGCGGTCCGACTCGAGTGACGAGGTGCTGACCGACTATGGACGCCACGACCGCGGCTGCTGCCAGTACGGCGGACATGAAGCCGTAGCGGATCGCTGACACACCCAGTGCGAGCTGTGCGTACTGCGTGTAGACGAAGTTGAGTCCGAACGCCGCTAGCCCCCAGCTGATCGTGATGAGGTTGCCGCCGACCAGTGCGCGCGAGTGGAAGATCCGGAGCGGTACGAGCGGTGCAGCCGAGCGCCTCTCCACTGCTACGAACAGTGCGAACAGAGCGGCGGAGGCGAGCACCAGGAGTACGGTCTGCGTCGCCGACGACTCAGGTGCCTCGATGACGGCGTACACGAGGACGATGAGTGCTGCGGTGACGGTGATGGCACCGGCCACGTCGAACCCGCGGCGTCCCGGTCCCCGGCTGTCCAGCAGCAGTACGGGCGCCAGTACGAGGACCAGCAGGCAGACCGGCACGTTGATGAAGAAGATCCACTGCCAGCCGAGTCCCTCCGTAACGGGTCCGCCGACGAGCGAACCCGCCGTACCCCCGACCCCACTGGTCGCGCCCCAGATCCCCAGCGCCTTGTTGCGATCCGGACCGGACGGGAACGTGGTCATGACGATCGACAACGCACTGGGAGCCAGTACGGCGGCGGCCGCGCCCTGTAGCCCGCGTGCGAGGACCAGCGCGTCACCACTCCAGGCGAACCCACAGAGCAGAGAAGACCCTGCGAACAGCACCAGGCCGGTCATGAAGACACGCCGGCGACCCAGCAGGTCGGAGATCCGGCCGCCGAGCAGCAGGAGGCCGCCGAACATCAGCCCGTACCCGCTGGGCACCCACTGCGCGCCACCGGTCGAGAAGGTCAGCTCCCGCTCGATCGACGGCACGGCGACCAGCACGATCGACGCGTCCAGGATGATCATGAACCCGGTCAGACAGAGCAACGCTAGCGCGATCCAGCGCTTCGAATGCGAAACCATCAGGCATCTCCAGTACGGCGGGACGCCCCGGCTGAGCGTCACTCGGCGGAGACGTCGGTGCCGACCGGGTGGATTTCGACATTCCGATTCTGTCGAAGTACGGCGTACCTGCTTCGACGTACCTGTTAACTGGGGGTCACAGCGGCCTCCACTCGGGACAGGATGGTGACTGTGAAGTACATGCTGCTGATCTACAGCAACGCCGAGAGCTGGGCGAGCCTGTCGGCCGAGCAACGCGACGGCCTGAGCGAGGCGCACGAGGCACTGTCGCGGGAGCTGACCGAGCAGGGCCTGCTGGTCAGTGCCGCCGGTCTGGCCGACCCGATCACCACCCGGACCGTTCAGGTGCGTGACGACACCACGACCACGACGGACGGGCCGTACGCCGAGGCGAAGGAGCACCTGGCCGGGTTCTACCTGGTGGAGTGCGACACCATCGACCAGGCGATCGGGTACGCGGCCCGCATGCCGGACGCCGAGTACGTCGCCGTGGAGGTGCGACCGGTCATGGACATGTCTGGGCTGGAGATGTGACTGGCTTCGAGCTGCTGCTGCGGGAGCAGACGCCGCAGGTGCTCAGTGCGCTGGTCCGGCACTACGGGCACTTCGACCTGGCCGAGGAAGCGGTCCAGGAGGCTCTGCTCGCGGCCTCGCAGCAGTGGCCGACCGAAGGCGTGCCGGACAACCCGCGTGGCTGGCTGATCCGGGTCGGGTCGCGTCGGCTCACCGATCTGCTCCGTAGCGAGTCGGCCAGACGGCGGCGTGAGGAGAACGCGGCACAGCTCGCCGCCCCGGAGGAGTTCGTCGCGTCAGGCCCGGAGATCGACGATCCGGGCGGTAGCGACGACACACTGACTTTGCTGTTCCTCTGTTGCCATCCGGCGTTGTCGGCGGCGTCGCAGATCGCACTGACGCTGCGTGCGGTCGGTGGTCTCACCACTGCGCAGATCGCGGCCGCGTTCCTGGTGCCGGAGGCAACCATGGCGCAGCGGATCAGCCGGGCGAAGCGGAGCATCAAGCAGGCAGGCAGTTCGTTCGAGATGCCGCCGGAGGCGGAGCGGGACGAGCGGATGGGCGCCGTACTGCATGTGCTCTACCTGATCTTCAACGAGGGCTACACGGCGTCGTCCGGTACGTCGTTGCACAGTGCGGAGCTGACGACCGAGGCGATCCGGCTGGTGCGTGGCGTGCGGAAGCTGCTGCCGGACGACGGTGAGGTGGCGGGGCTGCTGGCGCTGATGCTGCTGACCGACGCGCGGCGGGCGGCACGGACCGGTGCGGACGGGACACTGATCCCGCTGGCCGAGCAGGACCGCTCCAAATGGAACCGGGCCGCCATCGTCGAGGGGGAGGCGATGGTGAGCGATGCGCTGTCGCGGACGCAGCTGGGGCCGTACCAGGTACAGGCCGCGATCGCTGCGGTACATGACACGGCAGAGCGTGCTGACGACACGGACTGGCGGCAGATCGTCGCGCTGTACGACGTACTCGAGCAACTGGTCGACAACCCGATGGTGAAGCTCAACCACGCGGTGGCAGTGGGTATGGCGGTCGGCCCGAAGGAGGGGCTCGCCGTACTCGAGCCACTCGAGTCGGACGACCGCATGAACCACCGGCTCGAGGCTGTCCGCGCGCATCTGCTCGAGATGTCCGGTGACGTAGCCGCTGCGCGGGAGAGCTACCTGCTGGCGGCCCGCCGTACGACGAGCATGCCGGAGCGGAGCTACCTGCAGTCGAAGGCGGACCGGCTGACCTGAGGTCGCGTAGGTTGGACGTGTGGATCTCACCAGGGCCTCACTCCTCCGCGAGATGCTGACCGGCACCGAACTGGGTAGCCGGACCACAGAGTTCGGCTATGCGCTGCGACGCTTCACCACCAGGCGCAGCGGGCTCATGCTGTTCGGACCGGTCGACGACGAGCCCTGGCACCTGACCGCCCACCTGGACGACGAACTCCACCGGGCCGGCGTCGAGGACCTGCGACCGTCACTGGTCCGCTGGGCGCCACCGCCAGACGCACCACCGCACCTGGCGATCGGCCTGGACCGCTTGCGCGACTCTGGTCGCGGTGAGTCGTTGCTGGTCGTCGCTGAGGACGCACCCACCGACACGCTGCTGGAACGCATCAGCGACGTACGGCGACGCGGTACGACGATCTTCAGTATCGGAAACGGCAATACCGAGCTAACGTCCCTCAGCCACGAAACACTCGTACCCGAACTACTGGTCCCGGACGGCTTCGGCTGGACAACCCGATCGATCGAGTACGAGCACGACGAGCCACAGTCGGCGCTCACCGACGCAGACCCGCACATCGACGAGAGCTTCGAGACGGCCCAGCACCTGGTCAGCCTCGCCGCCGCAGACGAAGAGGCCGGCCGCTCCGGGTGGCGCCGCCGCCTCCGCAACGCCATCGAAAGACTCAGCGGCGAGCCTGCCTGACCCTGACCGCGCCTCGACAGCTACCCACACATCGGACAGGAGAGTCGGATTTCCGCTCTGCCCGGTCGCGTTCAGCTCCGGTCGTCAGGCGTTGAGGTACAGCGCTGAGAGCCGTGGCAGGCGCGTCTGCAGATCTTCTTCGTCGTCGAAGTCGATTTCCTTGCCTACGGGGAGGTCCGGGGTGTCCGGGGCGTCGCGGTCGACGGCCTTCCAGTACGCCGGCTCGTCGCCTGTCAGGTTCTTGTAGGCGTGGCTGCCGACGTGCAGCATGCCTTCGCCGTCGAAGCCCTCGAACCCCTCCGGCCGGTCCTCGTCCACCACGTCGGCGAGCGAATCCGGTTCGGTCATCGCCGCTTCCCACACCTCCCGCCCTTGGGCGAGCAGCCAGCCCCGGAACGAGTCGAACCCGTCCTCCGAAGCACCGGAGTTGATCAGGTACGCCGCCGCCCACAGATCCCAGCGGTACGACTCGACCTGCAACCGCGCGAGTTCGGTCCCGAACCCGACGATCTCCTCGGCCTCCGCCGTACCAAGCACCTTGGTCAGCGCGTCCGCAACCCCGTCCGGATCAGCCACGGTGTCATCCACCGAGGCCCGCGCATCCTCGACCAGACCCCAGAACGAATCCCTGTCCACAAACAAACCATCTCACCGACCCCGGGTCCAGCGGGAGCGCTGATTGAGGATGATCTTCAGATAGATGGCTCAGGCGTTCCTGGCGCGCTACCGGCCAGGCTCGGCGTCGGCGGCTCAGCACTTTCCGTGTCCAACGGATCGGCATGAATATCCGGGCGCAGCGGGTGACCGTTCTCGGGCGGACGAGGGATCGCGTCGGCCTCGGCTCCGTCCTGTGACGACAATGCGGTGGACGTCAGCGACGGTCGTTCGTCCGAAGTCTCCGGTGCCTCGCGTAGCCGCGGCGGCGCCGCCGTCCAGACCCGCAGGTCCTGCACTATGTCGCCGTAGAAGGAGTTGATCGCCTTCTCCACCGAGTCGATGAACGAGCCGCGGCCCCGTCCACGCTTGCTACCGAGCGGTGATCCGAGCGCGATCCGGAATGAGCGCAGGTCCTTCTTCGGGTCCTCGATGAGCAACGCCGGCTGGTCACGGACAGCACGCAGCAACTCCGCCGTACCGGCCCCACGACCATGCATCACGAACGCTTCGACCCTTGTCGACTCCGGTGCGTGCCGGAGTTGGCGCAGAAGCCAGTTCACGCGGGTAGTAGCCCGGCCGTCCCGCGGTGCGGCGATGTCGACGTGACAGGTGACAACCCCTGCACGGAGATCGGTCGTGACGACCAGCGGCCCCACCGCGTTCGGGATGTTGATCGCTCCTTGGAGGCTTCCCTGCGTACTCATTGACTGCACCAGCGACTGCGAGCGCAGCGCGGGATCGGCCAGCTCCTTTCGGGACAACGCCGGCGTGACATCGTCGCCGAGCTTTCGGCCGAGTTGAAGGCTTACGTACGTGAGGAGCGCATCGAACCGGGCAGCAACCTCGGGTGCGCACTTGTCGCCGGGGCGGAGTGTGCCGGAGGCAACGGCTTCCCGGGTCGTCACCCACGAGGGACCCATGTCGTCGAACTGGAGCGCTCCTGACCGCGGATGCTCGAGGTAACGGACCAGCTCACCGAGGATCCAGGCTTGGTCAGGATCGGCGACGCCCCGATGTTCCTTCTGCAGCACGGCTTGCGCGAGGACCATCGACCAGGACCAATGGTGCAAAGCGACCCGCTTGAGCTTCCGCTTGTCGACCTTGGTCGGGTGCAGGCCGGCGACGGCCGGAATCTCGTTCGAGATCGTGATGACAGCGTCGAATCCCTGCTCACGGGCGATGTCGAGGTAGGCCTCGAGTTGTTCCGCGTCCAGTGCGTTGACGCCGGTCTTCACCTCGACGAGCGCCGTCCATTCTTTCTGGCCGCGCCGCGAACGCAGCAGTCCGTCTGGATAGAGGCGCCGCTCGCCCAGGTAGAACGGCACCTCTGTGTACGTCTCCAGTTGTCCTGCCGGTGCTCCCAGCGGCTGCGTCAGGACCCGGCCGAACTCACGCACCGACGACATCACGGCGAGCAGAGCGGACGTGGCTCGGCGCTCCTGTTCGTCGGCACCGTTGATTCCCGAGGTCGGTATCAGGCGTGCCTGGTGCCAGCTTTCCTCTGCCATGTGCCATCCCCCACCAACTCGTCACGGCAGACCCCCCACAGGCCCGTCACCGTGATCACCCCGTTGAGCACGGCACCCTACGCCTCTCGTCACGCAACGTGAAGGGGCCGCAGGATTTGGTCTCTACCAGATCTCGGCGAGTTGTTGGTGTTGGGTGGGGGTTAGGGAGAGGTTGGCGCCGGCGAGGGCGGTGGTGAGGTAGTTGGGGGTGCTGATGCCGACGATGGGGGTGATGGCGGGGGTGCCTCCGGTGAGCCAGGCGAGGACTACTGCGGAGCGGGTGGTGTTGAGGGTGGTGGCCAGGTCGTTGAGGGCCTCCAGGCGGCGGGTGCTGCCGGGGTGGTCGAAGGCTGGGTCGATGGGGCGGTCGGCCCGGTTCTCGTAGGCGCCGGACATCAGCGGGTTGTAGGCGAACAGCTGCTGCTCCGGGTTGTTCTGTGCGTAGTCAAGGACCTCGTCGGTGATCCAGCCGAAGCGGTGGTCGTGGATGTGGTCGCGGACGAACGGCCGGGGCTGCAGGTAGGAGTAGCGCAACTGCAGCGCACTCGGAGCCATGACGCCCAGCTCACCCGCCAGACCGCGCATCCGCTCCACCCGCCACAGTGCGTAGTTCGACAGCCCGAGGCGACCGATGGTGCCGGCCGCAGCGTGCTTGCCGAACGCGGCGACGGTCTCTTCCAGCGGAGTGGACCTGTCGTCGCGGTGTGCCCAGTAGAGGTCGATGTGATCGACACCGAGGCGGCGGAGGGACGTCTCGAGCGCCGCGTCGATCGCCTTGGCGCTCAGGCCTTCCGAGTGCTCGGGCCAGCTGCCTGGCCAGAGCGGCTCGCACCCGACCTTGGTCGCCAGCTTGACCCGATCCCGTACGCCGGGCCGCTGCGCGAACCATCTCCCGAGCAGCTCCTCACTCTGTCCGCCGTGTCCGCTCGGGTCCTGCCAGAACGCGTAGCAGTTCGCGGTGTCGATCCACTCACCACCGGCGTCCACATATGCGTCCAGCAACCGGAACGAGGTCTCTTCGTCGATCCGCGTCCCGTACTCCATCGCGCCCAGCGCAAGATTCACCATGCACCCGATCGAACTAGCTGGAGTGCGCACTAGGTCAAGTCAGCGAACTCCCGCAGTACCGGAGCCAGTGTCGCCGGCTCGGTTCCGTGGTTCTCACCGGGGATCGCCTTCAACGTCGCGGTAGGCAGGTGCGCGGCCACGGCCTGGGCGCCGGCGGAGAGCGCGGGCCAGGTCTTGTCGCCGTAGAGCACCAGCACGGGAACCTTCACGTCGGCCCAGCGGTCGGCAGGCAGCGGGTTGCCGGACATGGTGGTCCCCATGATGCGGCCGTCGTACGAGATCGTGTGCGCGATCTCCTCGACCGGCGCCCAGTACGGCGACTGCTTCATGCCGGGGATCGCCTCCGCGGGCATCATCGCGGCCGCGGTCATGAAGAGCTCGGCGGCCTTGTCCCGGCGCCCCTCCGCGACGAACGCGTCGAGCTGCTCCACGTAGTCGGTCGGCAGCGGCGGCCGTACGTCGTCAACAACGACCGGCGGCTCGAACAACACCAGCCCGGCGATCGGCAGCCCCGCAGCCGCGGCGTCCAGCGCCAGCAGACCGCCCGACGACCAGGCGAAGAGGATGGCCGGCTGACCAGCGTCCTCGATGAGGGCGGCGATGTCCTCGATCTCCCGCTGGATCGCGTACGGCGCGGTGTCGGTGCTCGCGCCGCGGCCACGCCGGTCGTACGCGTACGTCCGGAAGTCGTCGGTCAGCAGCTTCCCGACCTCGTCGTTCAGCGGGTTCACGGCCCGGTGCGCGGTCGCCCCGTCGATCAGGATCAGCGGTCTGCCTTCGCCGTACGCCTCGAAGTCGATCGTGGTGCCGTCGGCCGAAGTCACGGTGCTCATGGTCTTCTCCTCACTGGTTGGGAACTAGACCGTACAGTACTAGTCAGAGAACTGGACTGTCTAGTATGATTTTCTGCATGGAACCGGAAGAGGGACGAACGCCCCGCAAACGCCGAGCGATCCTGGCCGCGGCGACCGAGGTCTTCCTCAGTCACGGGTACCTCGGCGCGAGCATGGACGAGGTCGCGGCGAAGGCCGGCGTCTCCAAACAGACCGTCTACAAGCAGTTCGAGAACAAGGAGCGCCTGTTCTCCGAGATCGTCCTCGGCACCAGCGACCAGCTCCTCGACGGCCTCCAGCAGGCGTACGCCGACACGCTCGAAGGGGCCGCCGACGCGCGCGAAGCCCTGCGTGCGTTGGCGCATCGCCTGCTCCAGAGCCTCACCGCAGACAGTGTCCTGCAGCTCCGCCGGCTCGTGATCGCCGAGGCGGACCGGTTTCCCGAGGTGTGCGGCGCCTGGTTCAACACCGGCTTCGAGAAGTCGCTCGAGGCGCTCGGGCAGGCGCTGAGCCGCCTGAGCGACCGCGGCCTGTTGAAGCGGCTCGACGACCCGACGCTGGCGGCGTACCAGTTCGCCGGTCTGGTGATGTACAAGCCGATGAACCGCGCCATGTTCGCGGGCACCCGGCAGCGCCCGAAGCCCGGTGAGCTCGAGAAGCTCGCCGACCAAGCCGCCGAGGTCTTCCTGGCGGCCTACGGACTAGAGGGTGCCGCGCGTTGACGTGCGGACCACGAGTTCCGGCGTGAACGTCACGCGCTGGTGTTCGTGGTCCGGGTTCGACGACTCGTCCAGCAGCAACTCGGCGGCCGTCCGGCCGAGCAGCTGCCGCGGCTGACGCACCGAGGTGAGCGGTACTGCGGCCGCCTCCGCGAACTCGATGTCGTCGTACCCGACGATCGCGAGATCCTCCGGAACGCGCAGCCCCAGACTCACGCACTGTTGCAGCAATCCCAACGCCAGCAGGTCGTTCGCGCAGAACGCGGCCGTCGGCCGGCGATCGGCCGGGAGCCCCGCAAGTCGTTGCCCAGCGCCCCGACCTTCGGCGACCGTGAGCGCGCCGGTGGTCAACTCGATCAGGTTCGCCATCGGCTTCCCCGCGGTCCGCAGTGCGCGCCGGGCGCCGTCGCGGCGGTCGATGACCTGCCCGATCGTGTTCGGTCCGCCGACGTACGCGATCCGTTCGTGGCCGAGCTCCAGCAGGTGCGAGATCGCGAGCTCGCCGCCGAGGATGTCGTTCACCGCGACCGAACAGTGCGAAGCGTCGTCGAGCGCACGGTCGACCACGACCAGCGGCGTACCGCGGGACGGCAGCTCGCGCAGGCGGGACGAGTTCTGGTCGATCGGCGTGATCAGAATGCCCTGGACGCGTTGCTGTTCGAGCAGATCGAGGTACGCCGCCTCGCGGTCGGCGTCCTCGCTGCTGGTACAGAGGAACACCGACAGGCCGGCCGCCTGCGCAGCCTCCTCGACGCCCTTCGCGACATCGGTGAAGAACGGGTTGCCGGCGTCGAGCATCACGTACGCCAGGATCCGGCTGGAGCCTGCTCGCAGCTGGCGCGCCGACTCGTTCCGGACGAAGCCGAGTGAGGCCATCGCGGCCTCGACCTTCGCCCGGGTCAGTGGGCTGACCACCTCGGGCCGGTTCAGCACGTTCGAGACGGTCCCCAGCGAGACGCCGGCGGCCGCGGCGACCGCCTTCACCCCGGCCGCGTGCGGCTTCGGCGCGCGGCGTCGCCGGGTGCGCTCGGGCAGGGCTTCCGCGTCATCCACCGACACGAGAACCTCCCTCCGCAGCTGAAGCACTTGAAACGTCTTAGCGGCCGCAGAATACCCGCTCGCCGCGGATTCTCCGCAGTACCAGTCCGAGATCGGCCGCAAAACCCGGGCAGGCTCTTGACGGCCCCCGGGGCGCGAGCTTAGCGTCAGGGCACTCTCTTGAAACCTTTCATCCAAACTCCTGGCCCGGGACGGAGGTGACCATGTCCGACGGTTCGCCGATCCTGCGGGTGCGAGAGGTGTCGAAGTCCTTCGGAGCGGTCGCCGCGGTCCGGGACGTCTCCTTCGACCTGTACGGCGGTGAGGCGCACGCCCTGGTCGGTGAGAACGGGGCCGGGAAGTCAACGATCGTGAACATGCTGGCCGGCGTGCACCGCCCGGACGCCGGCGCCGTCGAACTGGACGGCCGCCCCCAGGACCTGGCCACCCCGGCCGACGCCAAGGCCGCCGGGATCGCCGTCATCTACCAGGAGCCGACACTGTTCCCGGACCTGTCCGTCGCGGAGAACATCGCGATGGGCCGCCAGCCGCTGGGTCGTTTCAAAACCATCGACCGGGCCGCGATGGTCCGGCAGGCCGCCCAGCTGTTCACCCGGCTCGGCGTGTCGATCGATCCGAACCGTCCGGCCCGCGGTCTGTCGATCGCCGACCAGCAACTGGTCGAGATCGCGAAGGCGCTGTCCACCGACGCGCGCGTGGTGGTGATGGACGAGCCGACCGCGGCGCTGACCGGGGTCGAGGTCGAGCGCTTGTTCGCGGTCGCGCGGTCACTGCGCGACGACGGCGCCGCGGTCATGTTCATCTCGCACCGGTTCGAGGAGGTCACCGCGCTCTGCCAGCGGGTCACGATCATGCGCGACGGCCGGCACGTCTCGACCGATCTACTGAGCGACCTCACCGTCGACGAGATGGTCCGCAAGATGGTCGGCCGCGACCTCGGCGCCCTCTTCCCCAAGCAGGACGTCGAACCCGGCGCGGTCGCCGTCAGCGTCCGAAACCTGACCCGGGACCCGGTGTACGCCGACGTGTCGTTCGACGTCCGCGCCGGCGAGATCGTCGCGCTGGCCGGCCTGGTGGGATCCGGCCGCTCCGAGGTCGTGCAGTCGATCTTCGGCGTCGACCCGCGCGACTCCGGCACGGTCGAGGTCGGCGGCAAGATTCTCCCGCCGGGTTCTCCGAAGCGGGCGATGGCGGCCGGTGTCGCGCTCGTACCGGAGGATCGTCGCCAGCAGGGCTTGGTGATGGAGCTCTCGATCGAGCGCAACGTCACGTTGCCCCGGTCGCGATCGCTGTCGCAGCTCGGCTTCCTCACCGGTAGCCGGGAACGACGTTCCGCCAAGGAATGGACCGACCGGCTGAAGACGAAGTACAGACGGCTGTCCGACGAGGTCGGGACGCTCTCGGGTGGCAACCAGCAGAAGGTCGTGCTGGCCAAGTGGCTCGCGACCAGACCCAAGGTGCTGATCGTCGACGAGCCGACACGGGGGATCGATGTCGGCACCAAGGCCGAGGTCCACCGGCTGATGTCGTCGCTAGCAGCCGACGGCGTCGCGGTGCTGATGGTGTCGTCCGAGCTGCCCGAGGTGCTCGGGATGGCGGATCGCGTACTGGTGATGCGCGAGGGCCGCCTGGTCGCGGAGCTGAGCCGGGCCGAAGCCACCGAGGAAGCAGTCATGTTCGCCGCGACCGGGCAGGAGGCGGCGTTGTGACCGCTGTCGATCTGCCTGCTCCGCGGCGCTCCTCGCTCGATGCCGTACTGCGTGCTCGCGAGCTCGGCATCGTCATCGCGCTGGCGCTTCTGGTCGCGGTGACAGCGACTTCCAACTCGCGCTTCCTGTCCGGGCAGAGCATCCGCGACATCCTGCTCAACACCGCGATCCTGGCCGTTCTGGCGGTCGGCCAGGCCGTGGTGGTGATCACCCGCAACATCGACCTCTCCGTCGGCTCGGTGCTCGGTCTCAGCGCTTTCACCGTCGGCACCCTCCTCCACAACAACAACCTGCCGGTGATCCTCGCCCTCCTCGTCGGTGTGGGCGTCGGCGTGGTCTGCGGTGCACTCAACGGGGTCCTGGTCCGGTACGGCAACGTCCCCGCGCTGGTCGTCACCCTCGGGACGCTTTACGTGATCCGCGGTGTGACGTACTTCTGGGCCGGCGGCAGCCAGATCAACGCCGACGAACTGCCCTCCGGTTTCCTCGACTTCGGCAACGCCACCGTGATCGGGATCCCGTACCTCGTGCTGCTGGCGGTTCTGGTGCTCGTGGTGACCGGCGTCGTCCTGCGCAGCTACCGGACGGGCCGGGAGTTGTACGCGATGGGTTCCAGCCCGCACGCCGCGCGGCTCGCCGGCATCCCGGTCGGTCGCCGTACGGTCGGCGCCTTCGTCGTCAGCGGCGGGCTGGCCGGGCTCGCGGGTGTGCTCTTCGCCGCGCGGTTCGGCACGATCGACGCGGCGGCCGGGACCGGCTACGAGCTCAACGTCGTCGCGGCCGTCGTGGTGGGCGGCGTCGCGGTCTTCGGCGGCAGTGGGACCGTCTGGGGCGCCGCGCTCGGAGCGCTCCTGCTGACCACGATCGGCAGCGCTCTCGCCGTCCTCGAGATCAACCAGTTCTGGCAGCAGGCGATCGTCGGTGCGCTGATCCTGCTGGCGATCGGCGCCGATCGTCTGGTCGCGGCCCGGGTCGCCGCGAGCCTGAAGAAGCGGAGCTCCCATGTCGGCTGAGCTCACGGCCACCCGCGTGGCACGGTTCGCGAACTGGAACGTCGCGATCATCGCGATCACCGTCGTGGTGCTGATCGTCGCCGCCGCGACCGTGGACAATTTCGGTACGTCGCAGAACTTCGGCTTCCTCGTCCTCGACGTGCTGCCGATCGCGATCATCGCGCTGCCGATGACGCTGGTCATCGTCACCGGCGAGATCGACCTGTCGGTGGCCAGCACGCTCGGCCTGTCGAGCGCGGTGATGGGCTACCTGTGGAACGCGAACCAGCCGATCGAGACGATCATCCCGCTCTGCCTGCTGCTGGGCGCGGTCCTCGGGGCGGTCAACGGCTTCTTCGTCACGGTCCTCGGTCTGCCGTCGCTCGCGGTCACGATCGGCACCCTCGCGCTGTACCGCGGCCTGGCGTTCGTCGTCCTCGGCGACAGCGCGGTCGCCGACTTCCCGTCGGCGTACACCGACTGGGTCACCGGCACGATCGGGGGTACGCCGTTCCCCAACGTGCTGATCATCATCGTCGTCCTGGCTGTCGTGTTCGGCGTGATCCTGCACGCAACGCCGATCGGCCGGGCCGTGTTCGCGGTCGGCGCGAGTGAGCAGGCTGCCCGGTTCGCCGGCGTCCGCCCGGGTCGGCTGAAGTTCTGGCTGTACGTCGCCGGCGGCCTCGTCTCGGGCCTCGCCGGGGTGTTGTGGACGCTTCGCTACTCCAGTGCCCGGGCCGACAACGGCGCCGGGCTGGAACTCGCCGTGGTTGCCGCCGTCCTGCTCGGCGGCGTCTCGATCTTCGGCGGTAAGGGCGCGCTCGCCGGTGTGGTCGCCGGTGTCGTGCTCCTCGGCTCGCTGCAGAACGCACTGCGGCTGTCCGACGTGTCCAACGAGGCCCTCAACGTGGTGACCGGCGTACTGCTGATCGCCTCGGTCCTCGGCCCCAACCTCGCCAACCGACTGCGTCGTAACTGAAGGGGTGGAACCAATGACCAAGCGGAAGAACCTGGCGGTGATGGCCGTCCTCGCGCTGGCACTGAGCGCATGCGGTGGTACGACGAAGTCCAGTACGGAAGGCCAGAACACGGCGGCGCCGACGAACACCTCGGCCAAAGCCGATCCGAACGCCCCGCTCAAAGAGGGCTTGAAGATCGCCTATCTGCCCAAACAGCTGAACAACCCGTACACCGACGTGGAGGTCGGCGGCGGCAAGGTCGCGGTCGGCGAGCTGAAGGGCGAGTACAAGCTGGTCGGCCCGAACGACGCCAGCGCGTCGTCGCAGGTCAGCTACATCAACACGCTCATCCAGCAGCAGCAGAACGTGATCGTGGTCGCGGCCAACGACCCGAACGCGGTCTGCCCGTCGCTGAACCAGGCCCGCAAGGCCGGGATCAAGGTCGTAACGTTCGACTCCGACGCGGCCAAGACCTGCCGGGACGCGTTCATCAACCAGGCCACCACGCAGGGGATCGGCGAGAGCCTGGTGAAGATGGCCAGCGAACTGGCCGGCGGTTCTGGCGAGATCGCCATCCTGTCCGCGACGCCGAACGCCACGAACCAGAACTCCTGGATCGAGGTGATGAAGACCGAGCTGGCCAAGCCGGAGAACGCGAAGCTCAAGCTGGTCAAGATTGCCTACGGCAACGACGACGACCAGAAGTCGTTCACCGAGGCGCAGGGCCTGCTGCAGTCGTACCCGAACCTCAAGGTGATCGTCTCGCCGACCACGGTCGGCATCGCAGCCGCCTCCCGCTACGTCAGCGCGTCGAACTACAAGGGCAAGGTGGCCATCACCGGCCTCGGTCTGCCGAATCAGATGCGCAAGTTCGTCAAGGACGGCACCGTGAAGAAGTTCGCGCTCTGGAACCCGGCCGACATCGGGTACCTGGCCGCGTACGCCGGCGCTTCGCTGAGCTCCGGTCAGATCACCGGGGCCGAGGGCGAGAAGTTCAAGGCCGGGAAGCTCGGTGAGTACACCGTCGGCGCCGACGGTGAGATCGTCCTCGGCCCGCCGACCGAGTTCACCGCCGCCAACATCGACAAGTTCAACTTCTGAGGGCGTCTTCGTGAATCGCTACTGCTTCTGCCTCCAGGTCCGCCCGGACCGCCTGGACGAGTACGTCGAACGGCACCGCAACGTCTGGCCGGACATGCAGGCCGCGCTGCGGGACTCCGGTTGGCACAACTACTCGCTCTTCCTCCGCGACGACGGCCTGCTGATCGGGTACGTCGAGTCCGAGGACCTGGAGGCGGCGCAGAAGGCGATGGCGGCGACCGAGGTCAACACCCGCTGGCAAGCCCAGATGACCGAATTCTTCACCGGTATCGATGGCAGGCCGCCGGACGAGTCGTTCCTGCTCCTGCCCGAGATCTTCCACCTGAAAGAGGACTGAAGCATGACGACCGAAGCCGTGAAGGCCGCCCTCAGCCGCCAGGAGATCGAGCTGCCCTCGTGGGCGTTCGGGAACTCCGGCACCCGGTTCAAGGTGTTCAGCCAGCCCGGGGTGCCGCGGTCGCCGGAGGAGAAGATCGCCGACGCGGCCGTCGTCCACAGGTACACCGGGGTCGCGCCGAGCGTGGCGCTGCACATCCCCTGGGACAAGGTCGACGACTACGCGGCGCTGGCGGCGTACGCGAAGGAGCAGGGCGTCCGGCTCGGGGCGATCAACAGCAACGTCTTCCAGGACGACGACTACAAGCTGGGCAGCGTCACCAACCCGGATCCTGCGGTACGCCGGAAGGCCACCGACCACCTGCTCGAATGCGTCGACATCATGGACGCGACCGGGTCCCGCGACCTGAAGCTGTGGTTCTCCGACGGCACCAACTACCCCGGCCAGGACGACATCCAGGACCGGCAGGACCGGCTCGCGGCGGCCCTGAAGGAGGTGTACGACCGGCTCGGTGACGACCAGCGGATGCTGCTCGAGTACAAGCTGTTCGAGCCGGCCTTCTACACCACGGACGTGCCGGACTGGGGTACGTCGTACGCGCACTGTCTCGAACTGGGGCCGAAGGCGACGGTCTGTATCGACACCGGGCACCACGCGCCGGGGACCAACATCGAGTTCATCGTGGCGTTCCTGCTCCGGGCGAAGAAGCTCGGCGCGTTCGACTTCAACAGCCGGTTCTACGCCGACGACGACCTGATGGTCGGGGCCGCGGACCCGTTCCAGCTGTTCCGGATCATGAACGAGATCGTCCGCGGCGACGCGCTCGACCCGGACCGCGGGATCGCGTTCATGCTCGACCAGTGCCACAACATCGAGGAGAAGATCCCCGCGATCATCCGCTCGGTGATGAACGTCCAGGAGGCGACCGCGAAGGCGCTGCTGGTCGACCGCGACGTACTGCGGGCCGCTCAGCAGTCGGGCGACGTGCTGGGTGCGAACGCGGCGCTGATGGATGCCTACAACACCGACGTCCGCCCGCTGCTCGCCGAGTTGCGTGAGTCGCAGGGCCTGGACGCGGACCCGGTCGCGGCGTACAAGCGCAGCGGCTACTTCGAGCAGATCACCAAGGACCGAGCCGACGGCCAGCAGGCCGGATGGGGAGCATGACAGTGACCGACACCGCCTCTGAGCTCGTTGCGCGCAGCAACCGGCTCGGTGCCGATCCGAGGAACACCAACTACGCCGGCGGGAACACGTCGGCGAAGGGCACGGAGACCGACCCGGTCACCCAGCAGCCCGTCGATCTGCTGTGGGTGAAGGGCTCCGGTGGTGACCTCGGCACGCTCACCTCGGCAGGCTTGGCAGTGCTCAGGCTGGATCGGCTGAACTCGCTCGTCGACGTGTATCCGGGTGTCGACCGTGAGGACGAGATGGTCGCCGCGTTCGACTACTGCTTGCACGGGAAGGGCGGCGCGGCGCCGTCGATCGACACCGCGATGCACGGGCTGGTCGATGCCCCTCATGTCGACCATCTCCACCCGGACTCCGGGATCGCGCTGGCGACCGCGGCGGACGGCGAGAAGCTGACCGCGGAGTGCTTCGGCGACCGCGTGGTGTGGGTGCCGTGGCGGCGCCCCGGTTTCCAGCTCGGCCTGGACATCGCCGCGGTCAAGCGGGACAACCCGCAGGCGATCGGCTGTGTCCTCGGCGGTCACGGGATTACTGCCTGGGGCAACACGTCGGAAGAGTGCGAGGCCAATTCGCTCGACATCATCCGTACGGCGGAACGCTTCCTGGCGGACCGCGGTGTCGCCGAGCCCTTCGGCGCGATCGTCCCCGGCTACGAACCCTTGCCCGCCGACGAACGTCGGGAGCGGGCCGCCGCCCTTTCGCCAGTCATCCGTGGGCTGGCGTCGACGGACAAACCACAGGTCGGCCACTTCACCGACTCGGAGGCAGTACTCGAGTTCCTGTCGCGCGAGAAGCTGCAGCCGCTCGCCCAACTCGGCACGTCCTGCCCGGACCATTTCCTGCGGACCAAGGTCCGCCCGCTCGTCCTCGACCTGCCGCCGTCCGCGTCGGTGGACGAAGCAGTTGCCCGGCTGAAGGAGCTGCATACCCAGTACCGGGAGGACTACGAGGCGTACTACCAGGCGTTCGCCGAGCCGGACAGCCCGGCGATGCGGGGCGCGGACCCGGCGATCGTGCTCGTGCCGGGGGTCGGGATGTTCAGTTTCGGGAAGGACAAGCAGACCGCGCGGGTGGCCGGCGAGTTCTACGTGAACGCGATCAACGTGATGCGGGGCGCCGAGGCGGTGTCGACGTACGCGCCGATCGACGAGCGGGAGAAGTTCCGGATCGAGTACTGGGCGCTGGAGGAGGCGAAGCTGCAGCGGATGCCTCGTCCGAAGCCGCTCGCGACCCGGGTCGCGTTCGTGACCGGTGGCGGATCGGGTATCGGCAAGGCGATCGCGCAACGGCTGGCCGCCGAGGGCGCGTGCGTCGTCGTCGCGGACCTCGACCTGGCTGCCGCCGAGGCGGTGGCGAAGGAGATCGGCTCTACGGATGTGGCGGTTGCTGTCGGCGCGGACGTGTCGTCGGCGGACGCGGTCGAGGCGGCGTTGCGCGAGGCAGTGCTCGCGTTCGGCGGTGTCGACCTCATCGTCAACAACGCCGGGCTGTCGATCTCGAAATCGCTGCTGGAAACGACAGAACGCGACTGGGATTTGCAGCACGACGTGATGGCGAAGGGCTCGTTCCTTGTCTCGCGGGCGGCCGCGAAGGTGCTCATCGACCAGGGGATGGGTGGCGACATCGTCTACATCTCCAGCAAGAACTCGGTGTTCGCCGGCCCGAACAACGTCGCGTACGGATCCGCCAAGGCGGACCAGGCGCACCAGGTACGGCTGCTCGCGGCCGAGCTCGGCGAGTACGGGGTCCGGGTCAACGGCGTGAACCCCGACGGCGTCGTCCGCGGATCCGGGATCTTCGCCGGCGGCTGGGGCGCGAAGCGGGCCGCGGTGTACGGCGTACCGGAGGAGGAACTCGGTGCGTACTACGCGCAGCGGACCCTGCTGAAGCGTGAGGTGCTGCCGGAGAACGTCGCGGCCGCGGTGTTCGCGCTGACCGGTGGGGACCTCACCCACACGACCGGCCTGCACGTCCCCGTCGACGCCGGCGTGGCTGCCGCCTTCCTGCGCTAGGAGGTGTCTGATGGTCAAGACTCGGATCGGGTTGGTCGCGGGTGGCTTGGGTGCGTACTGGCCGCAGTTCCCGGACCTGCTGCCGCAGTTGCAGGCGTCCGCGCGGCGAGTGTCGGAGCGGTTCGCGGCGCTCGATTGCGAGGTGGTGGACGTCGGGTTCATCTCCGACGCGCAGGAAGGGGCCGCGGCCGCCGAGAAGCTGCGGGCGGCGGACTGTGATCTGATCGTCGGCTTCCTCACGACGTACATGACCGCGTCGATGCTGGTCCCCGTTGCTCAGCGCAGCGGGGCGCCGGTGCTGTTGCTGAACCTGCAGCCGACCGAGGCGATGGACCACGCCACCTTCGACACCGGCGCCTGGCTGGCGTACTGCGGCGCCTGTCCGCTGCCGGAGATGGCGAACGCGTTCGAGCGATGCGGGATCGACTTCCGCTCGGTGTCCGGCTACCTGGAGGACGAGCGGGCGTGGGCGCGGATCGACCGGTGGATCCGCGCCGCCGGAGTGCGGGCCGCGCTGCGGCACGGGCGGCACGGCCTGCTGGGGCACCTGTACCCAGGGATGATGGACGTGATCACCGACCCGACGCAGGTGTCCGCGCAGCTCGGCGGGCATGTGGAGATCCTGGAGATCGACGACCTTCGGGTACGGGTCGAGAAGGTCACCGACGCGGAGACGTCGGCCAGGATGGAGCTGGCCCGGGAGATCTTCACCCTCGACGACTCTGTGAAGGACGAGGACTTCAAGTGGGGCGCCACGGTCTCGGTCGCCCTGGATCGCCTGGTCGAGGACTTTTCCCTTGATTCGTTGGCCTATTACCACCGCGGGCTCGACGGAGAGATGCACGAGCGGGTCGCGGCCGGGATGATCCTCGGCGCGTCGTTGCTGACGGCAAGGGGTGTACCGGCGGCCGGTGAGTACGAGCTGCGGACCTCGCTGGCGATGCTGGTGATGGACAAGCTCGGTGCCGGCGGGTCTTTCACCGAGCTGCAGGCGCTGAACTTCCGCGACAACGTGGTCGAGATGGGGCACGACGGCCCCGCACATCTGGCGATCTCTGCGCGGAAGCCGTTGCTGCGCGGGCTGGGTGTGTACCACGGCAAGCGTGGGTGGGGCGTGTCGGTTGAGTTCGACGTACAGCAAGGGCCGGTGACGCTGTGCGGTCTGGGGCAGCGGCGCGACGGGTCGTTCAACCTGATCGCTTCCGAGGGGACCGTCGTACCTGGACCGCTGCTGCAGATCGGGAACACGACGTCGCGAGTGGACTTCGGGTGTGACCCCGGGGAGTGGACCGACGCGTGGTCGGCGTCCGGCGTCGCGCATCACTGGGCCCTCGGGACGGGGCACCGGGGTGCTGACCTGGCCGCAGTCGCCGATCTGATGCACCTCGACCTCACGGTGGTCGCGCCGTGAAGGGGGTCGCGGCGGTGGACCTCGGAGCCTCGAGCGGGCGGGTGATGCTCGGCGAGGTGGGCGCTGACGTCCTCGAACTGAGTGAGCTGAACCGCTTCTGGAACGGTCCGGTGCGCGTGAGCGGCCGGCTGCACTGGGACGTCCTGCACCTCTACCGCTCGATCCTGGAGGGTCTACAGGCAGCCGGACCGCTCGACGGCATCGGCATCGACTCCTGGGCAGTCGACTACGGCCTGCTCGACTCGGATGGCCGACTGCTGAGCAACCCCGTTCACTACCGCGACTCGCGGACCGACGGCGTGATGGAACGCGTCCTGTCGACGATTCCCGCATCCGACCTGTACGCCGTCACAGGCCTGCAGCAACTCCCGTTCAACACCATCTACCAACTGGCGGCCGAAAAGCTGCCGGCCGCCGGCACGCTGTTGATGGTCCCGGACCTGCTGGCGTACTGGCTGACCGGTGAGGTTGGGGTTGAGCGGACGAACGCGTCGACCACGCAGCTGTACGACGTGCGCGCGCGGGCGTGGAGCGATGAGCTCATCGCGCGGGTGGGGCTGCCCCGGCGGATCTTTCCCGAACTGCGGGAGCCGGGAGATGTGGTGGGGACTGTCCTGCCGGACGAGACCGGGTTGGCGCCGGGGATTCCGGTGATTGCGGTCGGGTCGCACGACACGGCTTCGGCTGTGGTTGCGGTGCCCGCGGTGGGTGAGCGGTTCGCGTACATCTCCTCGGGGACCTGGTCGCTGGTCGGGCTCGAGCTCGATGCGCCGGTCCTGACGGATGACGCACGGGACGCGAACTTCACCAACGAAGGCGGCGTCGACGGGCGGACCCGGTTCCTGCGGAACGTGATGGGGCTGTGGATCCTGCAGGAATGCCAACGAGTCTGGGGCGACGACGACCTGCCCGGGCTGCTGCGGGACGCCGCCTCCGCGCCGCCGTACGCCGTACTGATCGATCCGGACGCCCCCGAGTTCCTTGCCCCGGGCAACATGCCTGCGCGGATCGAGGAGCATTGCCGGGCGACCGGTCAGGAACCGCCTCGATCACGCGGTGCCGTGGTTCGCTGCATCCTGGAGAGCCTCGCCCTCGCGTACCGCCGTACGTTGCGCGCCGCGCAGACGATCGCGGACCGCGAGGTCGACGTACTGCATGTGATCGGCGGTGGTTCGCAGAACGAGCTGCTCTGTCAGCTCACCGCCGATGCGTGCGGCGTACCCGTCCTCGCCGGGCCCGTCGAGGCCTCCGCGCTGGGCAACGTCCTCGTCCAAGCTCGCGCCCTCGGCGAGCCCTTCCCGGACCTGAGCGCGATGCGCGCCCTGGTCCGATCCACACATTCTCTGCGGCGCTACGACCCGCAGGGTAAACCGGCCGACTGGGACGCCGCCGAGTCCCGGGTGTTCGGAACAAGGTGATCAGCATGACCGTCCTCCCCCAGGAACTTCGACCCCTCGCGCGACGGGTACCGCCGCGCGAGATCAGCCACGACGACCTGCAACTCCTCCGCCTGCTCGCCACCGGCCTCCCGGTCGACGGCGTCGCCCGGCGCCTCGATCTGTCCGAACGCACCGTCCGCCGGCGCACCCGGCTGATCTGCGACCGCCTCGGCTTCAGCACCGCCATCGAAGCCATCGTCTGGGCCGCCCGCCGCGGCCTGGTCTGAGAGGGGTCGTCCGAGGGCGGAGTTAGGCGGCGACGGCTCCGGGTACCGGAGGTTCTGATCATCGAGCCGAGGAGGACCGATGAACGGAATGACCATTGTCTGGATCGTCGTCGCGATCGCCGTACTGGTCATCGTGATCGCACTGATCGCGAGTGCGATGTCGCGCAGGTCGCAACATCGGACCGAGCAGCAGGCGTACGAGCACGAGCAGCAGGCGCGAGCGAACGCGGCACAGGCCGAGAAGCAGCGCGCTGTGGCCGACGAGGTGGACGCGCGTGCCCGCAAGGCGCAGGCGACCGCCGACGAGAAGACGGCCGAGGCGCGCCGGTTGTCGGCCGGCGCCACCGAACGGCGCGATGCCGCCGCGGAGGCCCGCGCGCAATCGGACGACCACCGCACCCAGGCCCAGAACCTCTGGCCGGACGACGGCTCCCAGAACCGCGAGGGGTACCCGAACGTCAGATCAGATACCTGAATTCTGGTGAGTTCGGGTTGATGCGCTCGATGTCGAGCGGGGCGGCCTCCATCCGCGACAGCAGCAGCGGGAGGTCGTCCCGGGTACTGATCTCGATGCCGACCAGGGCGACGCCGGTCTCGCGGTTGTTGCGCTTGACGTACTCGAAGAGCGTGATGTCGTCGTCGGGGCCGAGCGTCTCGTCGAGGAAGGCGCGCAGAGCGCCGGGCTCCTGCGGGAACGTCACCAGGAAGTAGTGCTTCAGGCCTTCGTACACCAACGAGCGCTCGAGGATCTCGCCGTACCGGCTGACATCGTTGTTCCCACCGGACAGCAGGCAGACGACGGTCTCGCCCGGACGTACGTCGAGACCGTTGCCAAGGGCACTTGTCGACAAAGCGCCCGCGGGCTCCGCGATCAGGCCGTCGGTCTGGTAGAGCGCGAGCATCTCCGAGCAGACGAGCCCTTCAGGCACCGACATCAGCTCGACGCCGGCCCGCTGCACCAGCGGGAGGGTCGCGTCACCAACCCGGCGTACGGCGGCACCGTCGACGAAGCTGTCCAAGTGCGGCAACGTCACCGGCTTACCGGCCGCGACCGCCGCAGCCATGCTCGCCGCGCCACCCGGTTCCACCCCGACGATGCGTACGCCGGGATGCCGCTCGGCGATCCACGTTGCAACCCCCGCAACGAGACCGCCCCCACCGACCGGAACCACGAGTACGTCGGGAGCCTGGCCGAGCTGCTCCACCAACTCGATCGCCACGGTCCCTTGTCCCGCAACGGTTCTCGGGTCGTCGAACGCCGGCACCATCGTCGCGCCGGTCGCGGAACCTTCCGCGATCGCGGCGGCGGCCGCGTCGTCGTACGTGTCGCCGGTGACGATCACCTGGATCTGCTTGCCGCCGAGGGCCGCGATCCGGTCCCGCTTCTGGCGCGGCGTCGTCCGCGGCACGTACACCTTGCCGTGGACGCCGAGCATGTGGCACGAATACGCCAGCCCCTGGCCGTGGTTGCCGGCGCTCGCACACACCACACCGGCCGCCTTGGCCGCGTCGTCGAGCTGCGCGATCAGGTTGTACGCGCCGCGAAGCTTGTAGGAACGGCCGATCTGCAGGTCCTCCCGCTTCAGCCAGACCTGCGCGCCCGTGCGCTCCGAGAGGCGGAGGTTGCGTTCCAACGGTGTACGGACGGCGACGCCGTCCAAGCGCTTGATGGCGGCCTCGATGGCCGCTGCGTCAACGGTGTCGACGGTGTCGCCGGTCGTCGATCGAGCGACTGAACCACTGCCCTGCATGACGTTCCTTCCCGTGCATTTGCACGATCTTCGCCGATTCGCTCGCTGCACAAGACGATTCGCGTCCACAGTCCGGACCGGCGGATACCTTTTGCATTCCAGACTCTTGCACCAGGCGTGAAACGGCTCTTCACTGGGCAGTCTAGTTCTCATACGCTCACTCGGTGTAACGGCCACGGCCCTGGGAGAGATAGGCCGTGTAGAGCCGGTCAGTGAGGACTGGAGGGCACATGGAACTGATTCCGTTCAGTCTGTGGGGCGACGCTTTGTGGTGCGGTCAGGAAGTCGTGCGGGAGACCCCGCACGAGCAGGCGATCAGAAGCCTGTTCCCCGACCCCATCCCGGCGCGCGGCGCAGATCTGGACACCGAGGCGGACCTCGTCCCGGAACCGCACAACCGTTTCGACCCGCGGTCGATCGCCGTCCGGGTGCATGGCAAGGTTGTCGGCTATCTGCCGAGGGACGACGCGCACCGGTACCACCCGGTGTTGTCAGATCTGGTGGCACAAGGCCTGCAACCGCAGGTTCCCTGCCACCTGTGGGTCAGTGAGTGGGAACCGGCAGACTGGGACGGCAAGGGCGCCCAGGGCACCGAGTTTCACGCGAGTGTCGCGGTCGCCCTCGGGCAGCCGCACATGCTCATGCCGGTGAACCTGCCCCCGCCAGGCAGTTTTCACCTGCTACCGCCCGGCAGCGGCATCGTCGTGCCGGGCAGCGAGGTGCATCCCGACGTACTGGCGCCGTTCTTCCGCGCGGAGGGCGAGTGCTGGGCGTACGGCACCATGCACGCGATCGAGGAGGAGGACAGCTTTCAGGACCGGCACCGGATCGTGGTCGAGATCCGGCTCGACGACGAACCCGTCGGCCGGCTCAGCCCGCGGCTGAGCGCCGAGTTCCTGCCCGCGATCCATTACCTCGCCGACATCCGTGCCGAGACCGCCGCCCGGGTCGCCGTCCGCGGCGACCGTTGCGCATCGGAGGTGATTCTCTACGCGGCGCGGAGTCACGACCTGCCGGCTACCTGGCCGGACGGGCTGGCCCGCTCCCCAGTCGCTTCCCCGCAATGGCATTACTGGGCCACGAAAGAGGCCAACTAGACTCGGCGGCTGCGCAGTACTGACCATGCCTCACCAGGCCGGCACTGCGGAGCTACTTGGAACTGCGGAGCTACTTTCACACGCCGGGCAGCTCTCCTCGGAGAACTGCCCGGCGTTCTCTTTGCACCGCGCCGTTGGACGGGCCGTGAAGTACCTTGGCGGTATGGCGAACGTACCGGTCTGTCCCACTTGTGGGGAACGAGCAGTGCCGATTCTCTACGGCCTGCCCACCCCGGTCGCGCGGGAAGCGGCCGCGGCCGGCCGGGTCCGCCTGTTCGGCTGTGTAATCCCGGCCGAACCTGACAACTGGACCTGCGCCCAGGACCACACCTGGCAAGCAGACGACGACCAAATCCTGAGCGCCGCCATCAACACCGCCCTCGGCCGCGACTGATCGGATGCGGCAGCCGTGGAACCACAACATTCACTACCATCCGCAGATCCTCAAGGCCGTTCCGCACGGCGCTGAGCGGGCGCTGGATGTCGGCTGCGGTGAGGGCATGCTCGCCCGGAAGCTGCGTCGCGTCGTACCTGAGGTCACCGGGATAGACCTCGACACGCCCAGCCTCGAGTTGGCGCGTGGGCGCGGGGACGAGATCGAGTACCTCCACGGGGACTTCCTGCAGCATCCGTTCGAGCCCGAGTCGTACGACGTGGTCGCATCGGTCGCCACGCTGCATCACGTCGACGCCCGCATCGGGCTCCTCCGAATGCGTGAACTCGTGCGTCCGGGCGGGGCGTTGGTGGTCGTCGGTCTGGCACGTACGACGCCACGCGACCTCCCGTACGCAGCGGCCGGCGTCGCCGTGGGGTACGCACACCGAGCGGTGAAAGGCCACTGGGAGCATCCGTCCCCCACCGTATGGCCGCCACCTGCCACGTTCCACGAGATGCGCGACCTCGCCACGGATCTCCTACCCGGCGCGACCTACCGCCGCCACCTCCTCTTCCGCTACTCGATCACCTGGCGGAAGTGAATGAGCGTCGTCACCCCGGATGCCGAGCTCCTCGCGCGCGCCGTCCGCACCTTCCTGAACACCGACGCCGGCCCGCACTACCTCGCCACCCCCAACACGCTGACTTTCGTGGCCACCGCCGAGGACGAGGTCACCGGGTGGTGCTGGGGATATCTGCTGCCACGGCCCGACGGTGTAGCAATGCTCTATCTCCACAACCTGGCGGTCGTCGAGTCCTACCGAAGTCAGGGAATCGGCCGCGCTCTGACCAGTGCGTTCATGGACGCGGGGCGGTCCGCCGGCGCTACCAAGATGTTCCTCACCACGGGAGCTGAGAACGGTCCGGCGCGCAAGTTGTACGACTCGCTGGGTGGCGGGTTGGCGATGCAAGGGCCGACGGTCAACTACTGGTTCCTGTTGTAGCTGTTTCGGTGTCCCAGGTTGAGAGGCAGAACGGGTGGCCGGCGGGGTCGGCGTACACGTAGCAGTGGTCCGAGTTGGGCTGGAAGTCGAGCAGCTTGGCACCCGCGGCCAGGACTCGCTGACCCGTCGCAACGAGGTCGTCGACCAGGAAATCCAGGTGCATCTGCATCGGTACGTCGTTGCCGGGCCACTGTGGCGGCCGGAAGTCCTCGACCTGCTGGAAGGAGATGACCCCGTTGGGCCCCGAGATGGACGCCCAGTGCGACGTACCGCGGACGACTCCACCGGTGATCTCGGCGTAGAACCGTGCCAGGACGAGGGCATCGGGTGCGTTGACGGTGATCCCTTCCAGCTTGATCCGGTCAGACATCGGTCCTCCGGTACGCCGGGGTGAGTTCGGTCCACCGCGCGTGCCAGGCCGGGGCAGGCGCCTCCGCCGACCACCCGCCGTCGTGCGCTGGACCGTCGATCGCCAGCGAACGGCCGAGGTCCTCCAGATGCACCTGCCAGCCAGCGCCGTGGAAGTGCAGCGAGCCGACCGGCAGCCCGCGCTCCTCGATCACCAGCTTGGTCTGCGAGCCGACAGACGTGAGCCAGGCCTCGAGTTCGCCTTCGTCGGCAGTGCCCGGCTCGGTCGTGAGCAGGAGATGGTGCGGCGCGTCGCAGACCTCGATTCTCGCCGGACCGCTCCACGTGCTGGTGAAGACGGCCTGGACCGTCCCGCCTTCGTGCAGCGCACCGGACACCTGCGCCAGCCAGCGCGCGAGTCGCTCCGGCGTGGTGCACGCCGCCCAGAGGTCGTCGATGTCGGTGTCGTACACGTCCTCGACGCGCACCGCACCGCGCGTTTCGTCGAGCGCCCGCATCGTCCCCAGGATCTTCACGATCGTGCCTTCTTTCCGCGAGCGACCTCGGTGTGCAAGGCGTCCAACCGGTTCCGCCACAGCGCGCGGTACCCCTCCAGCCACTCATCCACCTCGACGAGCGCCTCCGGCCGCAGGCTGTAGATCCGCCGCTGCGCCTCCTGCTGTACGTCGACCAGCCCAGCCTCCCGCAACACCCGAAGGTGCCGGGACACACCCGGCCGCGCGATCGGCAGCGCGTCGGCCAACTCACCGGCCGTCGCGGGATGATCCCGCAAGATCTCCAACACCGTCCGCCGACTCCCATCCGCCAACGCCTGCAACACCACATCCACAACCCCGAATGTACCCACCCAGGTACATAACCACAAGGGTACACATCACCCGGTCACCACTGGCGCGCAAACGACAACGTTGGTTGGAGCGGTACTAGCATCGAGCTGTGAGGATTCGAGGGTTCGCGATCGTGGGGGCCTGATGAGTAACACCGACGATCCGAACTTCGCGCCGTACCCGGGGCGGTACGAGATGGCGAGGACGAAGGGTGTGCCGCCGAACGAGGAGCCGGTGCTGCTCGACATCACCGGCGAAGCCGACGTGGTGAACCAGATCGACGCGATCCGGCCGATCGTCGAGAACGGACCGGTGCCCGACGGAGGGCTGTCCTGGGATCACCGGACGCGCGTCCTCACCGTCCGTCTGGTCGGCGCCGTCGACGGCTCCGAACCTGAGGTCGAGGCGGTGAAACAGGCAGTCCTGGCTCAGCCGGCCGATTTCACCGTCGAATTCGAGTCGGTCCGGTACTCCCGCGAGGAACTGCTCGAACTCGCCGACGACATCTTCCCCAACTCCCACGAATGGGGGCCGGCTGAAGGTGCGCTGGCCGGATTATGGGACACCCTCCGGAACCGGATCGTGGTTCTCGTCGGCGACGAGCCCGAGGACCTGTCCCGAGCGTGGGTCGCAGCCATCGAACGCCGGCACGACGAACGCATCGTCTACGAGATCGTCCGGCACTCGATGAACGAGCCATGGGTCCAGCCCTAGAGTTTGGTGCCGATCAGTTGGTAGATGTCGTCGAGGGCGCCTGGTAGGTCGTCGTGGCCGAAGTCGGGGTACGTGCGGACTTCCTTGGGGGACTGGATCTTGTTGTAGGCGGCGAACTGTGTCGACGGTGGGCAGATCTGGTCCTCGAGGCCGGTGAAGAGGGTGACTTCGGCCCGGATCCGGGGTGCCAGGTGCTGGATGTCGATGTAGCCGAGCGTCGTGAACACCTCCTCCTGGCGGAGGTGCCGCGGGTCGCGCTTGCGGAACCACGTGACGATCTCGTCGTACGGCGACGTCTCCAGGTTCAGGTCCCACGTCCGCTGGTAGTCGGACAGGAACGGGAACACGCTCGCCACGTACTTGATCGACGGCGTCAGCGCCGCCGCCACCAGCGACAGCCCACCGCCCTGGCTCCATCCGGTCGTCGCGATCCGGGCCGCGTCGACCTCAGGCAGCCCGCCAATGAGGTCCGCCAAGCGCCGCGTGTCCAGGAAGACGTGCTTGTAGAGCAGGCCGTCCGGCCCGTCGTCGAGCCCGTGCACCAGGTGGTGATGCAGCGAGAAGCTGTTCGATGCCTGCGACGACGTACGGAAACCGACCTGCTCGCGGACGTCCAGAGCCGCGACAGTGAACCCACGAGCGGCGTACGGCAGCAGGTCGATCCATGCCGGCTGCTCACCGCCGTACCCATGGAACAGCAGCACGGCCGGCCCGGTCGGCTCGGTGGGACGCACGACCTTCGCGTGCACCCGGTAGCCGCCGGTCCCGGTGAAGTACAGGTGCTGCGCGGTCGCCGTCGTCAGCGGGAAATCGACGGCGTCGACGAACTCCGCCTCGTCCGGGACTTCGTCCAGTGAGAGCAGCGCCTTGTCCCAGAACGCGTCGAAGTCCGCGGGTCGCGGATTCGTGCCCTGGTAGGTGAGTAGTTCGTCGTACGACAGCTCGAAGGAAAGCACCGCATCATTCTGCGCTGTTGTTGTCCTCGGGGGCAGTCCCGTCCCAGATCGTGTAGCCGTGGGCCGCGTTCAGCTTGTCCCGCAGCGTGGTCTCCAGGCTTTCGGCCTTCCCGGGCGCCAGCCACGAGACCGGCAGCAGGATCGGGTGGTCGGGGTTCTTGGTGCGCAGCACGATCGCCTCGCCGTGGGTCGTCTCGACCCGGCCGACCTCGGTGATGTCGGTCCAGGGCGTGCGCAGGCCGCGGACCTCGAGGTCGCCGTCGCGGAGCCGCGCGACCTTCGGCGGCCGGGCCAGGATCCACAGGCCGGCCAGCGTGATCATCCCGCCGAGCGTGACGAACACCGAGACGGCGACACCCGGCAGCCCCAGTGCCCAGAGCACCGCGGCCACCCCGAGAATGATCAGACCGGCGGCCAGGATCCCGAGGAACCGCCCCGGCCGCATCCGGTACGTCGTACGCATCGCCACAGGATCTCATCCGCCCGGGGCGACCGGATCAGAAGGCTTCCGTCTCGGACTCCTGGGTGTTGCCGGCCACCGACTTCAGCGTGAGCGACCACGAGAACGAACCGTCCAGGAACCGCTCGAGCTTCGAGTACGAGCAGTTCTCGGTGAACCGGTTGTTCTTCGCGTCCCAGTTCGTCCCGGTCTTGTAGTAGACCCAGTAGTCGCCGCGGATCCCGTTCAGCGTCGCCGACTTGTTCGCCCGGACGTAGATCGACGCCTGCGGCTTGCGCGGGTTGCTCGCCGTGACCACGACCACGATGTCCGAGCCGGCGTTGGTGATCCGGAGCGAGCCGGAGCCGCGCGAACCGGCTCGCTGGAAGACGTCGCCGTTCTCACCCCGGCCACCGAACACGGCCGGCTGGGCCAGCTTCGCCGGTACCGACAGCGCACCGAACTTCACACCCCTGCCGATCGACTTCTGCACGCCCTGCGCGAGCTGGGCGTAGGCGAGCCGGACGCCGCTCTTCGCCTCGTACAGCCGGACGTCGGTCGCCTTCGGCAGGCCGCAGCTGGTCTTCGTCTCGCCGGCCTTGGTCAGCTCCGTGGCCACGTTCCCGGCGTACGCGTCGAAGGCGTCGAGGACCTGGGGATGTGCGACCACCAGGCCGCGCGGCGGCGTGATCTTCACCAGTTCGGTGCGTTCGAGTACGACGACGCCCGCGAGCTGGGCGCGGGACGCGTCGAACGCGGCGACCGTCTGCGCGTTCATCACGCGCGCGACGTACGGCTTGAGGACCTTCTCGACATTGGTCAGCGCCCGCTGGTACATCGGAACCGAGAGCGCCACGGGAGTCGGCGTCGGCTTCGGGGTCGGCGTGGGCGCCGCCGACGAGGGCGGTGGTGCGCTGGTGCTGGTCGTCGTACCCCCTGCCGAGGGTGCGTCACCACTTTCCGCCTTGCCGCTGCATCCTGCGCAGGCCAGGACCGCAATCCCGACCACAACCACTACCGAACGCCTCACTGTCACCCCCAGGTGTGACCAATCTTCACTTTGGTCCAATACTTCCCTGAGAGGGGTTCACCAATCCGGATCAGTTACCGCCGGTGCCGGTGTCGCTCGGGTTGTACGCGCAGGCGTCGTTCAGGTTCTCCGCGGCGCCCGGGGCGGTGGTCGTCTTCGACGGGGTGGTCGGCCGCTTCGTGCTGCCGGAGGTCGGCGCCTTGGTCGGGCTCTTGGTCGGCTTCACCGTCGGCGTCGACGCCACCGGGTTGGTCTTCGGGGCGATCGCCTTCTGGATGATCTCCTGCATCGCCGTGTAGTCCGGGTTCTTGCCGGTCGGGAAGTTCTTGTTCTTGTCCAGGTCGATGTTGGTGACCTTCGCGTTCTTCACCTTCAGCGCGAGCTGCATGAACGCCCCCAGGATGTCCTGCGGGATGTCGGTGCGCAGCAGCTGCTTCCCGGCCTTGGCGATCTGCTGGTACGACGTCACGAGCGCCTGCGGGTTCGCACTGTTCACCAGCGCGTGGATCGTGCACCGCTGCCGCTCCTGCCGGGACGGGTCGCTCAAGCCGAAGCGGCCGCGCGCGAACCACAGCGCGTGGTACCCGTCGAGCTTCTGGTTCGGACCCGGCTCGATGTACCCGCTCGGCTTCTTCTCGGTGTTCGACCCGGGGCCGGCGCCGTAGTCGCCGCCGATCGGCACCCGGTAGTTGACGTTCACCGTGATGCCGCCGAGCGCGTCGATGATCTGCCGGAACCCGGCCAGGTTGACCTGCATGTAGTAGTCGATGTCCAGCCCGAGCGCGGCGCTCGCGGCCAGCTTGACCGCGTCCGCGCCCTCGTTGTCGGTCTGGCCGAGGACCCCCGGATGCTGCTTCGGGATGTTCTCGTACATCGCGTCCAGGTAGAACTCCGGCTGCTCGACGTTGCCCAGGTTCGGGTCCCAGAAGCCGTCCGGGTACACCTTGTGCAGCGGCGAGTCCTTCGGGAACGGCATCCGCATCCAGTTCCGGCTGAGCGAGATCAGCGCGGTGTCACCGGTCTTGGTGTCGATGCTCGCCACGATCACCGTGTCGGTACGCGTGCCGGTCCGGCCGGCGCCGTCGTCCGCTCCGAGCAGCAGCAGGTTCAGCCGCGGGGTGTTCGCCCACGGGTCCTTCGCGTTGCTGACCTTCGGCCGGGTCGCGCTCTTCGAGTTCCCCTCGGACTGGAACACGCTGCCGATCAGGTCACGCTGCGCCATCACGGTCTGTGCCGCGACGGTCGTCGGTACGGCGATCGCGAAGCAGAGCAGCCCGACGAACATCGAGCCGGCCAGCCGGCCGGTGTAGGTCATGCTGACCGGGCGGAGCAGCTTGTGCGACGCGACCACGGTCCAGATCCAGCCGACCCCGAGCAGTACGACGGCGCCGGTCGCGATCAGCAGCTGACGCGGAGAGACGAGCAGCGCGAGCACCGAGTCGCGGTGCGTGAGACCGACGTACGCGGCGATCAGCAGCAGGCCGACGCTGATCGTCAGGATGAACGAGCCGAGCTTCTTCCGGCCGCCCATCAACAGCCCCGTACCGGGGACCAGGGCGCTGAGCAGTGTCAGGCCGATCGCCTTCGACGCCGTCCGGGCACGGTGCGTTCGGGCCCGGGACCGGCTGGCACGAGGCGCTGCCCTCCGACCGGCTGCGCGAGTACTCCGCGACATGGCTCCGTTCCCTGATCGACGACGTCACGACCCTTCCGTCGGCCGCGCGAAGCAGCCCACGGTACTTCAGACGCCCACGACACCGACTTGGTTGACGCGTTGGTTGACGTGATGCTGGCGACCCCCGTCGATGCTCGCCAGCGTACAGGGGCTCCGGGCTACTACCGCAACGTGCCGTGTCAGCAACCGAGCGTACTCGGCGACCCGCTTTGCTCACGGACCGGTCGAGCAGATACTCTTGGCCGTCGTCGCGTCCGCTCCTCGAGTGGACCGTCGGAGGAGGCGTCGCCTAGTCCGGTCGATGGCGCCCGCCTGCTAAGCGGGTTGAGGGTTACCCCCTCTCGCGGGTTCAAATCCCGCCGCCTCCGCTCCTTGGAGCTCCCTGTCTGCGGAAAGCGCAGACCAGGGAGCTCCGGCCGTTTCACTGGGGGTGCAACCCCCAGACCCCGCCCGGCGGGGCTTCGCCCCCGGACCCCCCTTGGGGCGACTGCCCTACGTGCGGATGCTCCGTGCCGCTGCTTGTTCAGCTGGTTGCTTCGGCTATGCGTTCTATTGAGCGTGGGGTCATTGGTTCGGGGGAGATGATCAGGTGGTTGACGCCTAGTTTCTGGTACGCCGTGACCGCCTCGGGGAGGGCTTGTACTGGGATGGCGTTGGGGTTGGGGTCTGCGGTGGGCTGGTCCGGGTCGCGGACGATGATGCCTGCTGTGCGGGCTACTGCTTCTTGGGGGCGGTTGGCGGTGATGAGGGCTTGGCGGAGGGTTTCCAGGCGTTCCTCTACCTGCAGGTTCGGGGCGCCGTACCAGGCTGTGTTCCAGGCGTCTGCCCATTGGGCGATCAGCTGCATCATTCTTGGGCGGTGGCCTGCTACGAGGATCGGGATTTGGTGGGGTGGGGCGGGGTCCAGGTTGGCGCCTTGCACCTTGTAGTAGGTGCCGTTGTAGGTGACTGTTTCGCCTCGGATTAGGCGGGCGACTATCTCTAGCCACTCGGTGAATCTGGCTACTCGGTGGTCGGTGGGTAGGCCGAAGGCTTCGTACTCGGGGTCGTGCCAGCCTGCGCCTACGCCTAGGGTCAGGCGGCCGCCGGAGACCTCGTCGAGAGTCGCGGCCATCTTTGCGGTCAGGCCGGGGTCTCGGAATGATGCGCAGAGGACCATGTTTCCTAGTTCGACGCGGGTCGTGACCGCGGCGATCGCGCTCAGGAGGGTCCAGCTGTCGTGCATGCCGAAGACCTGGCCCTCCGGATCGCGGTAGAGGAAGTGGTCCGCGAGCCAGACGGAGTCCAGTCCGCTCTGGTCGGCCGCCTCCGCGACCGCTCGCACGTCCTTCCATCGGGGCATCCCGCCATCGGGGCCGTCGCCGGCGCCGAGCGGAAGCATCACACCGATCTTCATGTCCACGGTTCGCATGCGGTCAACGTACGTGGATCATGGGCGCTATGAGGAGGCCGTACCCGGATCGGGCGGCCGCGGGCCGCGTGCTGGCCGACGAGCTCGGATCGGTCGGCGGTTCCGTACTGGTCCTCGGGCTGGCGCGGGGCGGCGTACCCGTCGCGGCTCCGGTCGCGGACGTCCTGGACGCGGAGCTCGACGTACTGATCGTGCGCAAGCTCGGGCTGCCCGATCAGCCCGAGCTGGCGATGGGCGCGATCGCCGGCGTCGGCGAGGAGTTGCACGTGGTCCGCAACGAGGCGATCGCGGCGGAGGTCGACCCGGAGACGCTGGAGGCCGTACGCCGGCAGGAGGTCCGGGAACTGCGCCGCCGCGAGCAGGCGTACCGGGGCGACCGGCCGCCGATCGACGTACGGGATCGCGTGGTGATCTTGATCGACGACGGCCTCGCGACCGGCGCGACGATGCGAGCTGCGGTAGAAGCAGTACGACGCCATCGCCCGGCGCGCGTCGTCGTCGCCGTACCCGTGGGCGGGATCGAGAGCTGTCGGCGGCTGTCGCGGGTCGCGGATCAGGTGGTCTGCGCGTGGATCCCGCAGTACTTCACCGCGGTCGGCCAGGCGTACCGGGACTTCTCGCCGGTCAGTGACGACGCAGTACGGCGAGTGCTCGCAGAAAGCACAGCACGGCGCCCCGGCGGATGATCCAGGGCGCCGCGCCGTGTTGGCCCGGCCGCCGGCTTCCGACTCGGCGGCCGGTGCTTGTCAGCCCAGCCGGGCCTTGAGGTGGTCGAGCTCGACCTTGAGCTCGGCCGGGACGGTGTCGCCGAGCTTCGCGAACCACTCCTCGATCAGCGGGATCTCGGCCTTCCACTCCTCGACGTCGACGTCGAGCGCGATCTCCAGGTCCTGCACGGTCATGTCCAGCCCGGCGACGTCGAGCGCGTCCGCGGCCGGCACCCGGCCGACCGGGGTCTCGACCGCGTCCGCCTGGCCCTCGATCCGCTCGATGACCCACTTCAGCACGCGGCTGTTCTCACCGAAGCCCGGCCAGACGAACTTGCCGGCCTCGTCCTTGCGGAACCAGTTCACGTAGAAGATCTTCGGCAGCTGCGCCGCGTCGTGCTGCTTGCCGACGGTCAGCCAGTGGTCGAAGTACTGTCCCGCGTCGTACCCGAGGAACGGCAGCATCGCCATCGGGTCCCGTCGTACGACGCCCACCTGGCCGACCGCCGCCGCGGTGGTCTCCGAGGACAGCGTCGCGCCCATGAAGACACCGTGCGCCCAGTCGCGGGACTCGGTCACCAGCGGGACCGTCGTCGCGCGGCGGCCGCCGAAGATGATCGCGGAGATCGGTACGCCGTTCGGGTCGTCGTACTCGTCGGCGATGATCGGGCACTGCTTGATCGGCGTGCAGAACCGGCTGTTCGGGTGGCTGGACAGCTCGCCCGAGTCCGGCGTCCACTCGCGGCCCTTCCAGTCGGTCAGGTGGTCCGGCGGGGTCGGCGAGTAGCCCTCCCACCACACGTCGCCGTCATCGGTGAGCGCGACGTTGGTGAAGACCGAGTTGCCCTTCTCGATCGTGCGCATCGCGTTCGGGTTGGTCTTCCAGCCGGTGCCGGGGGCAACACCGAAGAGCCCGAACTCCGGGTTCACGGCGTACAGCCGGCCGTCCTTCCCGAAGCGCATCCAGGCGATGTCGTCGCCCAGCGTCTCGACCTCCCACCCCTCCAGAGTCGGGTCGAGCATCGCCAGGTTCGTCTTGCCGCAGGCGCTCGGGAAGGCGGCCGCGATGTAGTGCACCTTCTTCTCCGGCGAGATCAGCTTCAGGATCAGCATGTGCTCGGCGAGCCAGCCCTCGTCCCGAGCCATCGCCGACGCGATCCGCAGCGAGTAGCACTTCTTGCCGAGCAGCGAGTTACCGCCGTACCCGGAGCCGTAGGACCAGATCGCCCGCTCCTCGGGGAACTGGACGATGTACTTCTCCTCGTTGCACGGCCACGGCACATCCTGCTGGCCGGGCGCCAGCGGCGCACCGACCGAGTGCAGGCAGGGGACGTACGACGAATCGGCGCCGAGCTTCTCGAGGACGTCGGCGCCGGTACGGCACATGATCCGCATCGACGCGACGACGTACGCCGAGTCGGTGATCTCGACGCCGAACATCGGCTTGTCCGCGGTCAACGGGCCCATGCAGAACGGGACGACGTACATCGTCCGGCCGCGCATCGAACCGCGGTACAGCTCCGTCAGCGTCGCCTTCATCTCGGCCGGCGCCATCCAGTTGTTGGTCGGACCCGCGTCCTTCTCCTCGACCGAGCAGATGAACGTGCGCTGCTCGACCCGGGCGACGTCCGACGGGTCGGTGCGGACCCAGAACGAGTTCGGCTTCTTCTCGTCGTTCAGCCGGACCATGGTGCCGGCCGCGATCAGTTCGTCGGTGAGCTTGGCGTACTCCGCGTCCGAGCCGTCGACCCAGTGGATCCGGTCGGGCTGCGTGAGCGCGGCGACCTCGGCCGCCCAGGCCAGCAGGCCGGCGTGGCGGGTCGGTGCGTCGGTCAGGTCGTACTGGGTGGGCGCTGCGGCCGGGAGGGTTTCCGTGGCGGCTGGTGAGGTGGCGGTCTCGGTATGGGTCGGGCTGGCGGTGGTCGTCATCGGCGGCTCATTCCCTCTCGGCTGTCGGCGCCGGCAACCGTGCGGCCCCTCGACGCTGAGGGGGTACGGCTCCGGCCGCCGGGGTCTCCGGCGGTTCGATTCAGCTGGCTGGCGGTGTGATCTCTCGCATACCAGTGCATCCAGTGGGCGTATACCAGTGTGCAAGTGGTACTACGGTACGGGATCGACGCAAGTGCTGAGAACCCCAAGAACGTGAACCCGGTCACAAAGTTTTCGCGACAATCGCTTTCCGGTTCAGCTTGTGAAAATGAGAACGGCCCGCGCTGTTCGCGCGGGCCGTTCCAGGAGATTTTCCGGTGCGTCAGGCGGTCTGCCGCCAGATGTCGTTCACGAGCCGCTGGATGTCCGCGGCCTCGGCCTGCTGGCCGTAGACCATCGCACCGACCAACCACCACTGCCCGCCGCTCTGGAACGCGCGCGTCATCGTGATCGTGTACGGCGTCGCCGTCGACACCGTCAGCCAGGTCCGCGCGTCCTTCGCGGTCGCCGGCGCGGTCGTCTTGTAGATCTTCGTCCACTGCTGGTCGAACGTCGGCCGGTCGGACAGGCACTTGGCCAGGCTCGCGCACGGATGCAGCGCGAACTGCGCCTTCATCGCGTTCTTCAGTCCGCCCGGTTCGTAATCGTTCTTGGTCACGATCCGCCGCAGGATCAGCTGCGACGACTCACCGAGGAAACCCACCTCCGGCGGCCGCGGCCAGCCGACCGCGAACGGGAGCTCGGCGTTCGCGACGATCTGTACGTCGGCATTGGCCGCGTAGGTCGCGCCGAACACGCCGGGCGATCCGTCGGACCGCTTGTACGGCGCGGTCGTCACGCGCTCGATCGGCGGGATCAGGACGCTCGAGACGATCGGCTCCGGGCTGACGGCCGGCGGCGGGGCGGCCTCGACCGGGTCCTCCTTGACGGTGCCGCCGATCGCGGTGCCGATCGAATAGGCGATGCTGAACACGATCAGCACGACGACCGCAACGACGCCGTAGATCCAGGCGCCGATCTTGCGGCGGTACTGGCGGGCGATCTCGATCTTCGACTGCGGCTGCTCTTGTACTTGGGGCGCTGCGTCCTGTGACGGCTGCTCGGGGCGGTCGACGTACGACGGGATGCTGCCCGGCTGGGCGCTGTCGCCGGGCGGGAGGACCGGCGGCGTCGCGCCGAAGCCGACGAGCTGGTTGCGGACCGCCTGCAGCGACTCGTCGTCGTTCCCGAGTACCCCGTCGAGCGGGTCGACGAGGCGCTCGGCGCCGGTCTCGCCGTGGACGAGTTGCGTGATCGCGTACGGGCGGCCCGAGTTGAAGTTGGCGGCCCAGAGCGGGGTCTCCTGCCGGCCGGGTTCGAGTGCGGCGCCGCGGCTCGCCTTGGTGAGGCGGTCGACCACGGTCGGGTTCCGGGCGCCTTCCTCACTGAGGACGAGCGCGATCACGTCCGTCCCGGTGAACGTGCGGCCGTGCCACAACTCCGCCAGCGGGTGCAGCAGGATCCGCTGATCGAACTGGTAGCCCGGGATCTCCGGCGTGCTGTTGGTCATCACTGTTTGCTTTCCCAGATCGCCCGGTCCGCGAGGGCCAGCGCCGCCTTCTGCGCCGTGTCCGCGTCCACGGGGTTGGCCTTGTAGTTCACCAGTACGACGATGTCCGCGCGCTGCACCATCGTGTGCACGTTCCAGGTCTCACCGGCCAGTCCGCTCGCGGTCCGGCCGACCTTGGTCGGGTACGGGCGGTCCTCGTCGTACTTCTTCAGCGTCGACCGGCTGAACGTCCGGTCCGCGACCTGGGTCGGCGTGAACGGCGCGTTTCCCGCGCCGGCGTCCAGTCCGCCGTACGCCGTGATCGTGACGCTCACGCTCGCCGACGTGTACGCCCGTACCTTCGGGCGCGAGCTGGCCGCCGTGCAGCTGACCGTGGTCGTCCCGCCCTGCGTCATCGTCACCGGACCGGACGATGCCTTGGGCAACAGGTTCGCCACGTCCCCGATCCGCGCGCACAGGTCCGCCGGCAGCGTCCGCGCCGCCACGATGTCCTTCGGCGTCACCGGCTCCCCGACCGCGAACCCGACCCCGCCGCCCACCAGCGCGGCCACACCACACCCGATCGCGGTACCGCGCACCAGTCGACTACCCATGCCCGCGACCTTAACCACGCGAAGGTCCTCCCGCGGACTCAACCCGCGATAAGCGCCGGTGACTGTGAACTAGCAATAGCCCGTCCACAGTCACCAAGGGGTATTCCCAAGTCTCAGCCGAGAAGCGTCTTCACCGAGCCCCCGGACTCGGTGAGCTTCGCGCCGAGCCCGTTCAGGGCCTCGCCGACCGTCGCGAGAATGCCGGACAGATCCTGCAGGTTCCCGGCCAGCGCCTCGACCTCGGTCGCGACGCCGCCGATCTGGCCGCTCCCGTCGTTCAGCTTCTTCGCCGCGGCGTCCCCGATCCCGGGGATCTTGTCGAGCTCACCCGCGAGCCCGGCCAGCATCCCGGCCGCGTCGTGCAGCTTGTCCTTGGCCGCGTTCATCGTCCCGGCGCTCCCGGCCAGCGCCTTCCGCGCGCCGCCCTCGCCGTCGTCCCCGACCAGCGCCCCGGCCGCCTTCGCCGCCTGCTCACCGGCCTCCGCCAGCCCCGACCCGATCGTCTTCAGCAGCTCCGGCAGCTTCCCGATGAGTCCGAGCGCATCGTCCGGCAACTCGCGCACCAGATTCAGCACCTTCTGGAAGTCGTCCGAGTTCTCCATCACGAACCCGACCGCCTTCTTCACATCCCCCAGATCCCGCCCACCGAGCAACTCCTCAATACCCATGCGCGGATCGTAGATCCCCCACCTCGCATCCCCGTGCGCGCCGCACCGTACCCCCGCAGTACCCCCGCCGTACCCCCGCATCCGGCCTCCGGAGAGGTGCCTCCGGAGCCGATTGGCCTCCACCCGCCCCCTCCATGTATCGTTACTCGACGTTGTCCAGCGCTCGTAGCTCAACGGATAGAGCATCTGACTACGGATCAGAAGGTTGGGGGTTCGAATCCCTCCGAGCGCGCTTCGTGAAAGCCCAGGATCAGTTCGCTGACCTGGGCTTTTGTGTGTTCATGAAGGGTGTCCATGTCCGACGTGCCGGTTGCTCGCCCGAAGATCGTTTGTCTGTGTGGTTCCCTGCGCTTCAGCAGTGAGTTCGCGGCCGAGCGCACGCGCTTGACGCTCGAGCTGGCGATCGTCCTGGCTCCGGAGGCCACCGAGGCGCCTGTGCTGGACTCTGCGCTCGTGCGGGCCCTGGGCGAGCTGCATCTCCGCCGGATCGACCTCGCAGACGAGGTACGAATCGTGAACCCCGGCGGCTACATCGGAGAGGCCACCCGCCGCGAGATCGCCTACGCCAACGCCTCGGGCAAACCCATCACGTACTCCCACGAACCGCCGACGGGCGACAGCTAGTCGGGCGGTTGGAGTCCGAAGCGTTCGCAGAGCACAGCGATGTCGTGCCGGTCGATCTCACGCAACTCGTAGCCGGTGTGGTTCTGCAACGCGAACTCAGGACGTTCGCATCGAACCGAGACCCCGGCAATCTCACCCTCACCCGAGAGATCCTCCCGGGTGAACATGAACGGCGCGTTGAGGCTGCCGTAGTGGAGTCGGCCGTCGATCAGCGTCTCGTAGAGGTGAAGATCTACGCGACGGCTGCGGCCGTCATGCAAGACGAAGTTCCACGGACGGTCGCCGGGCCAGGGGTGGAGTCGATCGACTCCTTGGTCGGTGAAGGTTGCGACGAGACCTTCGAAGTCGACCGCGTCGACCCAGATGTCGAGATCTGAATGTTCCCGAGTCTGTTTCCCCACCAGTGCATCGACAGCCCAGCCTCCGCCGACGCATGCTGCGACTCCGTGCCCCTGCAGGGCCGCCATCAACGTGCTCGCCGCTTCTGGCGGCATAGCGTATTCCGTCACGGCCTCAGTCTCTCAGCGCGGCGACTGTGGACAGGTAGTGCCGGGGGATTTCGGCGCGGGCCTGGAGTTCGAGTGGGTCGGCGTACGGGATGAGGCGTAGCCAGGAGACGAGCTTGTGTACGCCGACGAGCGCCTCGGTCGTGATGAGGTCGTGCCGGAGGGCGTGCGGGTCGGCGTCGAGGTGATCACGCCATACGGCCAGATAGGCGTCGTACAGCGCAGCTCTGTGTGCGTGCGACAACGGCGCGCGGGTCCACTCCTCGACCGAGTCGAGGAAGCCGTGCAGCGAGACGAAGGGATGACCCCAGAGCGCGTTGCCGAAGTCGAAGAACCGCGGGCGCAGTAGGCCGGTTGAACGGTCCGCGAAGATGTTCGCCGGGTACACGTCGTTGATCTCCAGGTCGAGCGGAACGACGTCGCTGAGAGACGCGGTTCGTCGATCGAGTACGTCGGCAGCCCGCGCAGCTCGTGTGAGCAGACCGGGCTCGGCATTCAGCGGATGCCCAGGCTGCAGCGCCGCCCACTCCTGCGCCACGGCGCGCACCCGATCGCCGGCCGCGGTGGGCGCCAGTTCGATGATGCCGGTCGCGTCGAGGCGGCCGAGGAGCCTGCACTGGAGACGGGCCAGGGCTCGTACGACGGTGCATCGCGTGGCCTGATCAGCAACGTCCGGATGCGTCAGCGTCGAGCCTTGATCATCGGTGAGCAGCCTGCTGCGGTCGCGGTCGACTGCGATCGGCACGATCACGTCATCCGGCGCGAACTGTGCCAACGCCGCGACGAGACCGGCCTCGAACCGATGCCCCGGATTGTTCTCCTTGAACCACACCAGGCCTTCGGCGGTGGGATAGCAGCGGACGACAGACCAGAAGCGGGCCCGGTAGGTGACCGGTACGCCGCTGATCCGGCGACCGTACTCCGCGAGCCGCGCACTCACCCAGGCGTCCGCGGTCTGCGTCCACTCCGGCGACATCCAACGCCGAACCCACTGACCCTGGGCATCTGGACCGAGCGGTCTCGCAGGCGGGCAAGGCAGCATCCGGTGACGCTAACGTCCGGCTCCGACAGTTACGGCGTGACTGGAGGCCGTATGCCGAGCCATTGCTCGGCGCCCCAGGCCTCGAACCGCTCCACCTCGGTGAACCCCAGCTTCGCCGCGAGACGCATCGAGCCGACGTTGGCGGTCTGGGTAGCGAGCACGACGGGCTCACCGGGCAGGGCACCGTCGAACCAGTCGAGCGCCGCCGCGCACGCTTCACCGGCGTACCCGAATCCCCAAGCCCGCGGCAGGAACAGGTAGCCGAGATCGGCCTTCCCCACCGCGGCCGGGCGGTGCTTGGTTGCTCTCCTGAGCAGGATCTGGCCGATCATCGTCCCGTCGAGCTCAACGACGAAACTTCCGGGCCACCGCTGCGGCACCTCAGGCGTCTCGCGCTCGACCTCGTCCCGTGGGCGGGGACCGCCGAGGTACGTGTTCACCTCCGGCGAGGCGAGCAGCTCGACGAACGCCGTACGGTCCCTCGCCTCGGACTCACGAAGCACGAGCCGCTCGGTCTTGATCGGCTCCGGCGGCCACGTCACGCCTCCCAGAGGTTCCATCCGCGCACGCTAACAGGGGCCGTATTTCTGACAGAGTGTCGGATCTGGAACGCGGCGTTCGTAGGACAGGTGAACGGCGGCCGGTCGCGGTCGCCAAGACAAGGAGTGAGGGTATGCGTCTTCTTCTTACCTCCGGGGGCATTACGAACCCGAGCATCAACGACGCGCTCGTCGAGCTGCTGGGCAAGCCGATCGCCGAGTCCCGCGCGCTGCTCATCCCGACGGCGATGTGGGGCCATCCGAAATGCGGGCCTACCTTTGTCCGGGGCTCCGTCACCGGCGAACCTCCCTGGCACATGCCCAGCCTGGGTTGGGAATCCGTCGGCGTCCTCGAACTCACGGCGTTGCCCAGCATCGGCGAGGAGCGGTGGGTGCCGTGGGTACGCGAGGCCGACGTACTGCTGGTGGACGGCGGCGACGCGACGTACCTCTGCCACTGGATGCGGGAGTCAGGCCTGTCCGACCTCATGCCGTCGCTGCCCGACACGGTCTGGGTCGGGGTGAGCGCCGGCAGCATGGTGATGACACCGCGGATCGGCGAAGACTTCGTGAGCTGGCCGTCCGCGCCGGACGACCGCACGCTCGGGGTCGTCGACTTCTCGATCTACCCGCACCTGGACCACGAGTCCATGCCGGACAACACCCTGGCCAACGCGGAGACTTGGGCGGCCGGTATCGGAGGCCCGTCGTACGCCATCGACGACCAGACCGCGATCAAGGTAGCCAACGGCACCACAGAAGTAATCTCCGAAGGCCACTGGAAGCCCTTCCCCGCCTAACCCTCAGTACTCCTCGTGATTTACGGTTCGGGGATGGTTCGGAGGAATGACCTGGGGTTTGTTCGGTACGTCGTGGGGCTGCTGGACGGGGTTGGGGTTCGGGCCTGGGTGTTTGGGGGATGGGCCGCGGAGTTGCTTGGGGTGAGTGCGCCGCGGGGGCATCGGGATGTTGATCTGCTGTATCCGGCTGGTGGGTTCGAGGTTGTGGACGAGTTTCTCGCGCGTGGCGACGTACAGGAGATTGTGGCCAAGCGATTTCCGCACAAGCGGGCGTTCGAGGTCGACGGGGTGATGGTCGAGCTGTTTCTCGTGCAGAGCGACGAGGCTGGTTGGTTCACCGACTTCTGGGGTGTCGCGCGGCACGACTGGCCTGCGGACGTGTTCGAGGTCGAGGCCGGCGGTCTCCGGGTGGCCAGCGCGACGGCCTTGGCCGGCTATCGGGCGGGCTGGGACGAGCTACAGGCGAAACTGCAAGGCCGGTGATCCGGCTAGTGGTCGTACGAGAAGTTGGCCACGCATCGACTTAGTCGAGGCAGAATTCGTTGCCTTCGACGTCCTGCATGTTGAGGCAGGACTCGTTTTCCTCGTCGGCGACGAGGAGTTGGCCGCGGACTGCGCCGAGGGGGAGTAGGCGTGCGCATTCGGCTTCGAGTGCTGCCAGGCGCTCTTCGCCTCGGAGGCCGGTGCCGACGCGTACGTCGAGATGCACCCGGTTCTTGACGACCTTGCCTTCGGGGACGCGCTGGAAGAACAGTCGCGGGCCGACGCCGGTGGGATCGACGCAGGCGAACGCGGATCCTTGACGTTCGGGCGGCTGCGCGCGATCGAACTCTTCCCAGCTCTCGAACCCCGGCGGTGGCGGCGGTACGACGTACCCCAGCACCTCGCACCAGAAACGAGCGACGCGCTCAGGATTCGCGCAGTCGAAAGTGACCTGAACCTGCCTGACCGTTGCCATGCGACCACCGTAAAGGGTGTGCCGGGCAAATGTCTGTCGAGATAATGCGGCCGGCCGGGCATCATGTCGGCGTGGAAGAGGTGCTGACCGGAGGAAACGTCGCGGATCGGGTCGTTCGGATCGGCGCGACGGTGCGGAAGCCTGCGCTCGTTCAGACGGCCGGGGTCGAGGCGGTGCTCACTCATCTCGCCGACTTCGACGGAGCGCCCCGCACGCTGGGGCGGGACGAGGAGGGGCGCCATGTCCTCGAGTTCATCCCAGGCGCGTTGGCCGACACGCTGCCGCCGTTCTCGATGGACGAGTTGGCTCGGGTCGGTCGGATGATTCGTGAACTCCACGACGCGATGGAGAGCTTTCGACCGCCGGCCGACACCGTGTGGGATGCGGTGGTTCCCGACCCGGCCGGCGGCGACCTGATCTGCCACAACGATCTCGCTCCGTGGAATCTGGTGCGCGACGGTGAACGCTGGGTGTTCATCGACTGGGACAACGCCGGCCCGGGGTCACGGTTGTGGGACCTCGGGTACGCCGCTCATGGGTTCGTACCGTTTGTGGCGAAAGGCAACGTTGTCGTCGACGGACCGCGGTTGCGTGCGCTCGCGGACGGGTACGGGCTCGATCCGGAGCAGCGTCGCGCATTCCCGGCGCAGATCGCGGCCCACACGCGGGGCATGTACGACCTGTTGGTCCACGGCCACCGCACCGGCGAGCAGCCCTGGGCCCGGCTCTACGCGGAGGGGCACGCCGACCATTGGGGGCCGACTGCCGAGTACATCGAGGCCCACCACGACGCATGGGTCACAGCACTGCTCTCGGACTCCAGTTCGGGGCTGCCGTAACGCTTTCCTGCCGGCGCCCGATCTAGCGGGTAGGGGGTAGGGGAATGACTGTGCTGCGGACGTTGCTTGCTGTGTTCTTCGTTCTCGCCGGGCTCGGAGCCATCGTCTCGGCGGTTCGCCGGGGCAATCTGTTCGACCTCGTCGCAGCCGTGGCGCTCTTCGCGATCGCCGCCGCGCTCTGGCCGCGGAGGCAGCGAAGCCACATCTAGCAACACTCCCCGAAATGCGTTTGCCGCGCTGGCCGCGCGGCAGGGATCGTTGCGCGCATGACACCCGAGCCAGTGGTGCGATCGGCGGCCGAAGCCGAAGAAGCTCAGTACTGGGCCCGCCTCTACGGGCGTTGGGAGCCGTTCGATCTGGCTCAAGCAGCGGCGTTCATGGACGGTTTCGATCATCCGTGGTGGGTAGATGGTGGGTGGGCTGTGGATGCGTTCACCGGCGTACGTCGTGAGCACGATGACGTCGACGTGTCGATCTTCGCGTCCGACGTACCTGCGCTCCGCGAGCACGTAGGTGATCGGTGGCATCTGTGGAACCTCGCCGGCGGCGACATGAGGCCGTTGACGCCACAGCACCCGGACGTGTTCAACCCGGCGAGTCAGCTGTGGGTACGCGAACACGGAGATGCTCCGTGGGTACTCGATCTGCCGTTGACTCCGGATCGCGACGGGCTGTGGACGAACAAGTTCCAGCCGGATCACGTCGGCGCGATCGACGAGGTCACGTGGGTGGCGGATGACCACATCCGCTACCTGAATCCTGAGATCGTCCTGCTGTTCAAGGCGCGGAAACGGCGTACGAAGGACCGTCGCGACTTCGATCGCGTGTGGCCGATGCTTGCGGAGGGCAAGCAGGTCTGGTTGCGCGAGATGGTCCGCGGGCACCCGTGGTTGCGTTCAGTCGACGGGTGACGGCCACTCGGTTTCGGGCAGGAGGGTGCGGAGGGGCGCCGTACGGTGTCGGCCCAGGATCACCTCGGTGTCGAGGTTGGACGGGTCGATCTGGCGGATGAACTCCCGGCAGCGGCCGCACGGAGCGACGACGTGCAGCGGGCCGTCGCCGCGCCAGACGGCGACGATCTTCGCGATCTTGTACTCGCGCGCGGTCACCATCGCGGCGATGGCGGCGTGCTCGGCGCAGAACCCCGTACCGGACGCGGTGTCGATGCACACGCCGACGTACACGTTGCCGGCGTCGGTGAGCAGCGCCGACGCCACATCGCCGAAGATCCGATCGTCGACGTGATACGGATGCAGCACGGCCGCGGCCGCATCGATGAGCTCGTCGTTGATCACACCCGAGAACCTAGCAACGCCAGCTTCGGTGAAACCACCGCATTTGCGTGTGAGACTGCGGTGGTGGCCGACTCGTACAGGAGCCTGAGCGGTACGTCGGCGAGATCGCCGCCTTTCTTCAGGCGGACTGACGCGGCAGGAACGGTTCCGCGGAGTCGGGCTGTACGGCGTCGTTCAGGTCGATCTCGTGTACGCCGCAGAACTCGATGCGGCGCGCGTCCGTCAGCGCCTCGATCACCATGCTGTGGCACACGGCAACGAACGGTTCGTCGTCGACGGCGGCCTGTCGATGGAGCGCTCCGAGCGCGCGTCGACGTACCGAGGACTGCGGCTCCCACGCACGCGTCTCGCCCTGAGGCCACTCGCCCCCGTGACGGTGGAAGTCTTCTGTTGCCGCGATCGCTTCCGCCGAACGCCAGGAGAGCGTCGCGTCCGGAAGCCACTCGCGAAGATCGAACTCGACCGCCGTCAACGGAAGCCGAGTCTCCGCCGCGATCAGGCTCGCGGTCTGCATCGCCCGCGTCATCGGCGAGGCAACAATGCGCCGCGCCCCGCAATCCCGAAGCCGCCGTCCGGCCTCCTTCGCCTGCTCGATCCCGGCCGCGGACAACGGCGAGAGATCGCGCGCCGGACCCCACCAGCCCTCCGCGTTCAGCTGGCTGCCGTCGACCTCGCCGTGCCGAACGAGCAACACCCGGGTCATCCGGCTACTCCTCGCCCGAGAAGCGTTCCCAGGCCGACTGCCTGCTGATGCCAAGGGACTCGCCGATCCGGGCCCAGGTGACCGAGCGGGAGCGCAGACGCAGTACCCGTTCCTGTACGGCGGCCTCGACCTGCCCGCGCGACTTGTCGAGCCGAACCATGTCGGCCAGCAACTCCTCGTCACTCTTCCCGTCCAGCGGCGGGAACGACGGAATCGGTTGCTCGTTCATCACCTGCACCGACAGGTCGACGCACTCGTTGCAGATGAACACCCCCGGCCCGGCGATCATCCGCTCGATCTCGTCCTTGGTCTTCCCACAGAACGAGCACCGCAACACGTTGTCCGGCATCTCCGACCCTCCTCGCTTGTCAGGTCTTCCCTGACACATCTGTCAGGCTAAACCTGACAAACCCGATGGGTCAACGGGGAGGCAGAATCTGCGGGGTGGATGTGTTCGTGCGGTATCAGAGCCCGGTGCCGGATCGGCGGGGGCGGCGGATCGGGATCTTCGGGTTGGTGAACATGCTCGGGAATCGCGGGTATCTGAGTGCGGAGGAGGAACGGTTCCGGCGTACGACGAACGACTGGTACGACGCGACGTACACGAATCCGGCGAGCGTCGACCCGGCCGTCTACTCGGACAACCTGCTGGCGGCGGCGTGGTTCAAGACGTCGGCCGCGTTCCTGATGGAGCCGGTCCCCGGATACCTGGCGATCCTTGCCGTGCACAACCTTCCGTGCGAGCGGTACGAGTCGGCGGCGCCGGGCCGGGTGCTGTACGAGGACGAGCACCAGGTGGTCGTCGTACCGCACGAGGACCTCGACTTCACCTCGATGATGTGGCTCCGGCCGAAGCTGCCATGAGGCTGGTGTATCTGACAGGGTCCTCCGGGGTCGGGAAGACGGCCGTGGGTGATGAGTTGGGGCGGCGGGGATATGCCGTGTACGACGTCGACGCGGACGGGCTGGCGCGGTGGTTCGAGAACGAGACGGGCACCGAGGTGCGGATGCCGTCGTACCGGGACGACGCGTGGTTCGCCGAGAACACGTACCGGATGCCGGTCGAGACCGTGCAGCGCATCGCGGACGAGGCCGACGGGGTCGCGTTCATCTGCGGGACGGTGGGGAACGACAACGAGATCTGGGACCTGTTCGACACGGTCATCAGCCTCAGCGTCGACGCGGAGACGTTGCGCCGACGGCTCGTGGGTCGGCGTGCATTCGGCTCGAGCGGCCCAGAGTTGGAGCGCGTGCTCGCGTGGCACGCGCAGGTGGACGCCGACAACACCCGGTACGGCGCTCTGCTGGTCAACGCAAACGCCCCGATCCCCGAAGTCGCCGACCACATACTCGACGCGCTCGGCATTCGCTGATAGTTGTCGGCGCATGACAGATGACTGGGAACAGTCGGAACTGCCGCGGCGGATCGTGGTCCTGCTGGCGTCGCCTCAGTCCTTGGGCGCCCTGGCGGATGCGCTCGACGTGACGGACGCACGCGTGCTCTGGTACCTCGGCAAGCTGCGCACCTCCGGGCGGGTGGAGGAGGACGCCGGCGTCTGGCGGCGTACGGCGGCCGGCACGGAGTTGGCCGAGAGCCCGGCACCGGATCGGGGTGCGCGGACGGAGTTGGTGGGAGGGAGCGACCAGGACTACGTGCAGGCGTATGCCGACGCGGACGCCGGGATGTTCGGGACCGGATTCGTGCAGAACAGCGGCGAACACGCCGGCCGTGTCCCGGGCGATCGGGTAGCCGAGTTCCACGAGCGGTTGCTGAGCCTCGTCGGCGAGTACTTCGCCCCCGACAAGGTCGACCGCACCGCAACCCCGAAGTACGGCTTCCGCTGGGTCCTCACCCCCGTCGACCTGCATCCTCTGGACGACTGACCACGCGGTGGGCTGGTGGATCACTTACCGTGATCCTCATGGCGTTTGGTGCGAAGGGGAGCAAGGGGGAGTCGTTCCTTGCGGTGGTGGTTGGTGGTGGGACGGCGTTCGGGCTGGTGGTGCTCACGTCGCGGGCGTGGAAGGCGTGCAACGTCGACGTCACCGGGAGCGTGCCGAACGGGCTGACGCTGCTGTTCCTCGGCGTACCGATCGCACTCATCGTCAACCTCGTGCTGTTCAACATCGTGTTCCGGTACGCCGGGAAGGCGTTCCTGTTCTCGCTGATCGCCGCCTGCATCGCGATCGCGATCGCCGACCTCGCCCTGTTCTCCTGGCAAGGCACCCCGGCCGCCTCACCCGGAACCTGCCCCGGCAACGTCCCGCCCTGGTGGCCGACCTGGATCCCGACCTGAACCGCCAGCCCATCACAATCGCGCCGTCCCCGGCGTAGTCAGGCGTGAGCGCGGGCGATCGCGGCAATTGTGATGGCCTGGCGGTCCGCCTCAGAGCAATCGCATCAGTGCCGCAGCCCGCTCAGGGTCGCCGAGCTGCGCCGCCGTCGGGAACAGGCGGGACCAGGAGCCGGCGCGGGTCAGCTGGCTGAGTCGGCGGGCGAGGTCGGCCGCGCGGCGGAGGTCGGGCAGCGTGTGACCTGTCCAGCCTTCGAGGTACGCGTCCTCCAACCGCGCCATCACCTCCGAACCGTGCTCCTCGGCAGCACGCTCGAGCGCAACCAGCAGACTGCAGAACGGATGCCCGACGTTCGCGTCACCCCAGTCGAAGAACGTGTACCGCCCAGCCCCCGCGACCAGGATCTGACCGTCGTGCAGATCGGCATGATCCAGTGAATCCGGTACGCCGATCGCGGCCAGCTCCTCGCACCACTCGACCAACCGCGGCCGGAACAACCGCAACCGGTCACGATCCGCCGCATCCAACGTCTCGTTCCCGTCGACCGCATCGTCGAAGACCCCCGGCAGCCCCGCAACCCGAGCATCAGGTACGCCGAGACGCAGCAACTCCTCCGCCCGCGGTACGAGCGCCCGCTGCAGGTCGGCGTACTGCGTCAACGCGTCCTCCCACTCACGCGGCCCAGCTCCCAGACCGCGCAACACCGGCCCGCCGGACGGCAACAGCGACCAGCCACGGCCGGCGTCGACGGCGTACGGCGTGAGCACATGCTCGGGCGTCCACCGAGACAGCGCCTCGCCCAGCCCGGCCTCGAACGCGCTCCCGGGTGACGCCGCCTTGAACCACACCGGCTCCGCCGCCTCGACCCGGACGAGCACCGACCACGGCCGGACCCGAACCTGCCGCGGCCCGGTCTCGCGGACGCCGAGCTCGTCGAGCCGCGCATCCAGCCAGCCGAGTGCCGCCGTACGCCACGACGGATCCTCCCAGGGCGTCAACGCGTCCGGATACGCGCCGCGGTTGATGTCCATGCCGGGACCATAATCGAGGGATGACGCGCTGGCCGGACTCCCCGTACCGAGTAGGGATCTCGGGCTGGCGCTACCCGCCGTGGCGGAAGGTCTACTACCCCGACGGGCTGCCGCAACGTGCCGAGCTCGAGTACGCGTCGTCCCGGCTGAACTCGATCGAACTCAACGGCTCGTTCTACGCCCTCCAGCGCCCGGAGTCGTACCAGCGCTGGTACGCCGAGACGCCCGAGGGCTTCGTCTTCTCGGTCAAGGGCCCGCGGTTCGTCACGCACCTGAAGCGACTGTCGGACGTGGACGCGCCGCTGGCGAACTTCTTCGCGTCCGGAATCCTTGCGCTGGGCAACAAAATCGGCCCGGTGCTCTGGCAGCTACCGCCCAACTTCCAGTACGACGCATCGCGGTGTGCGGACTTCTTCGCCCAGTTGCCGCGCACAACAGCCGAGGCGGCCGAACACGCCAAGCGTCACGACGAACGGATGGAAGGTCGCGCGCTGCTCGAGCCCGCCGTCGACGGGTCGCTCCGGTACGCGATCGAAGTACGGCATGACAGCTTCAAGAACGAAGGATTCGTCGAGCTCGCCCGGGAGCACGACATCGCGGTGGTCTGCGCGGACACCGCGGGCAAGTGGCCGATGTTCGACGACGTCACGGCCGACTTCGCCTACGTCCGGCTGCACGGCGCCGACGAGCTCTACGTGAGCGGGTACGACGACAAGTCACTCGACCGCTGGGCGCGCAAGATCCGCTCGTGGAAGTGCGACGCGTTCGTGTACTTCGACAACGACGCCAAGGTGCACGCGCCGTACGACGCCGAGCGGCTGGCCGAACGCTTCGGGATTAGTTCGCCCGCCGCCGAAGTGTGACGGCCTTAGCGTCGGCCATATGACACAGAACCCCGGAGAACTCGTCGAGCAGGCCGTCGAACGGTCCCTGAAACTGATCGTCACCTGGCCGGCCTGGGACGGCGAACCGCGGACGTCAGACGATGACCGCATCTTCACGCCGCACAAGGCGGTCCGCCGGATTGCGGACCACCTGATCGATCACCTGGCCGAGGTCGAGGCGCTGCTGGCCGGCGTACCGACGCAGCCCGACGAGTGGCGCGCGAGCGCACTCACGTCCGCCGCGGACCTCGCGCCGTTCACCGAGGAGGACGTCCGCGAGGCCGAGCAGCGACTGCAACGGCTCGGGCGGACCTTCACCCTGCGGTACGCCGCCCTCGACCCGGCCGAGTGGGACAAGGACCGCAGCCCCAACTGGACCCTCCGTCAGATCGCGGAGCACCTCACCGAACTCGACTGGTACGCCGCCCAGGTCGGTGACCTGTCACAAAAGGACTAGTTACAAAGCAACTAGAACAAGCGAGCGCCGACCGGCTCCTCCAGGTCCAGGAGGAACTGCTTCCGCCTGAGCCCCCCGGCGTACCCGGTGAGCGACCCGTCCTTCCCGATCACCCGATGGCACGGGACGACGATCGACAACGGGTTCTGCCCGACCGCCTTCCCCACCGCCTGCGCCGGCTCCCCGAGCCGCGCCGCAATCTCGCCGTACGTCGTCGTCTCGCCGTACGGGATCTCCCCGAGCACCGACCAGACCCGTCGCTGGAACTCACTGCCCTCCAGCCGGCTCGCCAGGTCGAAGGTGTGCCGCGAGCCGCCGAAGTACTCGTCCAACTGCTCGACGACGACCGCGATGAGCGGGTCGGACGCCTCGACCCGCTCACCCAGCGTCTCCGCCGTCGGCTTCACCCAGTGGTGCGGGAAGTAGACGCCGACCAGCACGTCCTCCGACACCACCACCGTGAGCTCCCCGATCCGGGTGCTGACCACCGCATGCCTGTTCATGCTTATAGAACGCGCCGGCACCCGAACCTGTGAGGGCTTACGAAGAGATCCGCTCCCGCGTACGACGTCGGAAGTCGCGACCGATCTGCGTCGTCTCTGAGTGGTGCACGTCGGCCACCGCAAGTGCCGGCGACCCATCCAGTGGGGCCTGCGCGACCCACTCACCCCGAGGATCGACAACGCCCGCCGCCAGCCCGGCCTCCGGGTTAGCCGGTACGGCGAGGCTGATCCAGGACGTGTTGTTCACTGCGCACCCACGCGCCTGCACCGCGATGTGTTCATGTCCCGAGACACGGTGTGTCCCGTACGACACCAGGACGCCGTCGGCGCCGAGCCCGTCGTACTCCACGAACAGCTCCGGGAACAGCACATCCAGCCCGAGCGCGAGCCCGAAACGGAACCCGTCGACGTCGAACGTCACCGGCTGCTTCCCCGGCGTGTACATCCACGTCACCTTGGTCGTGGACAGCGTGCGCTCGTCGTACCGGGCGACAACCTTTCCCTGGTCGGACACGACGTACATGCTGTTGTGCGGGCGCCCCTCCGGCAGTTGGTGCACCGAGGGGATCACCACCCAGATCCCGAGCTCCCGCGCGAGTGCCTGGATCTGGTCGAGTTCGGACTGCAACACCGACCATTGCGCCTTCGTCCAATCGGAGGCGCCGACCTCGTCCGGGCCGAGCGAGGACATGACCTGCTTGCTCGGGAAGCAGATCGCGCCCTCGGTGAAGTGCACGAGGCGGGCACCGGCCGCGGCCGCCTGCCTCATGAAGTCGCGGAGTTCGGCACCGCCCGCGCGCAGCTCGTCGGCGTTCGTCGGGTCGTGACGCATCGTCGACTGGACGACGGCGAACCGCAGTGTGGTTTCTTCCGGCATGTCTGGTTCTCCTTGTGGAGTCGGACGGAAGTGCCGGAGGGCAGTCGTGTAGGACTCGCCGGTTTTCGCGGCGCGGGCTCGAACCCGTTGCTTGAAGTTCCTGTGCGCTGTCATCTGGCCTTCCACGCACTCGCACGTGATCCCCCAGCGATCCCGTCGAGGCGGCAGACCAGGACGAGCGGCCCGAGACAGGAAGTCCCTTTGCCTTCTCACTGTGACCGAGCTGGGGTCGGTCGACGAAGGTGAGGCGCGGGCCGCGCCGGACCAACATCCTCTCCGAGCCCCGCGACCGGAGTCAATCAGACTCTCCGGAGCAGCGCAGAAGTCAGCGCAGAGTCAGCCGAGGGTCAGCGCAGATGGACGTCGTCGGCCGCGTCCATCGCGACCCCGACCAGCTCCGGGTTGAGGTCGACGACGGTGTTCCCGTCGGCGTCCAGGTGCCCGCGTTTGGCGATCGTGAGACCGATCAGCGCGAGCGTCCCGGCGCGCTGGCGACGTACCCGGTCTTCCGGGCGCTCCGGCTCCGGTACGGCGTCCTCGGTGTCCCGCCGCCACGCGGCGACAGCCCGCTCGGCGAGCGCGGCCGGCACCGTCACGCGGATCGTCGGCAGCTGCGCCGCCCGGAACGTCGTACCGATCAAACCGAGCACTCGGGCTTCACTCGCATTCACGATTCGGGATGTTAGCGCCCCGGGCGGCATAAAGTCGGACCTGGGCGCGGTTGTCCTTCGGAGTACGCGCAGACGACGTTTGGAGCAGAGGGTGAGCATTCGGGTCGGGTACAAGGCTTCGGCGGAGCAGTTCGGGCCGCGGGATCTGGTGGAGTACTCCGTTCGGGCCGAGGAGCTCGGGCTCGACAGTGTGACCGTGTCGGACCATTTCCTGCCGTGGCGGCACGAGGGCGGCCACGCGCCGTTCGCGCTCGCCTGGCTGGCGGCGGTCGGTGAGCGGACCAACCGGGTGCTGCTCGGTACGTCGGTGCTGACGCCGACGTTCCGGTACAACCCGGCGGTGATCGCGCAGGCGTTCGCGACGCTCGGCGAGCTGTACCCGGGGCGCGTGATGCTCGGCGTCGGCACCGGCGAGGCGCTGAACGAGATCGCGGTGTCGGGGCGCGAGTGGCCCGAGTTCAAGGAGCGGTTCGCCCGGCTGCGGGAGGCCGTCCAGCTGATCCGCGACCTGTGGACGAAGGACGGTGTCAGCTCCGAGGGGCCGTTCTACAAGACCGTCGACGCGTTCATCTACGACCGTCCGGAGACCCCGCTGAAGGTGTACGTCGCCGCGGGCGGTCCGCTCGTCGCCAAGTACGCCGGGCGTGTCGGGGACGGGTTCATCGCGACGTCCGGGAAGGGGATGGAGCTCTACACCGAGAAGCTGATCCCGGCCGTACGCGAAGGTGCCGAGAAGGCCGGGAAGAAGTTCGAGGACGTCGACCGGATGCTCGAGGTCAAGCTCTCGTACGACCGCGACCCGGCGTTGGCGCTGGAGAACACCCGGTTCTGGGCGCCGCTGTCGCTCACCCCGGAGCAGAAGCACAGTGTCACCAGCGCGACCGAGATGGAGCGGCTCGCCGACGAGCTGCCGATCGAGCAGGTCGCGAAGCGGTGGATCGTGGCGTCGGACCCGGAGGAGGCCGTGAAGCAGTTCCGGCCATACCTCGACGCCGGCTTCAACCACTTCGTCGTCCACGGTCCTGGGAACGACCAGGAGCGGTTCCTCACCCAGTTCACCGAGGATGTCCTTCCGCTGCTGCGCAAACTGGGCTGACAATCAGCCCGTGGCCGAATACGAGATGGTTCAGGAAGGCGACCCGCGGTGCGCCGAGCTCGAAGCAGCCGGGTACCGCGTGGTCGCCGAGTCCTGGGCAGTCCGGCTGTTCGCCCCGGACCGTGAGCTGCTGGAGACCGCCGTACGCCGGGCTACCGCCGGCGGACTGACGCTCCGCGAACTCGGGTCCGAGTCTGCCGCGGATCTGCACGCGCTGGAGAAGACGAACGAGGCGGACTATCCCTACACGCCCGCGACCCACCGCGTCGTCGGAGAGCTCACCGACGTCGCGCGCCTGTGGCCGGAGTACCGGGTCTTCGGCGCCTTCGACGGCAACCGGCTGGTCGGCGCGACGGTGATGCGCGAGAAGGACGGCTTCGGCGATACCGCCTTCACCTCGGTCCTCGCCACCCACCGCCGCCGCGGCGTCGCCCAGGCCGTCAAGGCCGCCTCCATCCTCGCCTTCCTCGACATCGGCATCACCCGCTTCAGCACCGGCGGAGCCGCCGCCAACAAAGCCAGCCTGCAAGCCAACCAGTCCCTCGGCTATCAACTCACCGAACAATGGCGCACCTACGCCCCGTGACCCCGACGGCTGGGGTCTCGATCGCGCACTAGCATCGCGGCATGCCTTTGCTTGTGGATGCGGTTTTGGCTCAGGGTGTGCTGCGGGATGCGGCACAGCCGCGGCTGGCGACGTACGACGGGTTGGTGCTTCGGCCGTGGCAGGGCAGGGACGCCGGCTCGGTGCGGGCTGCGTTCGGCTGTCCTGACATTCAGCGCTGGCATGTCCGGCGGCTCGACAGTCTCGAGGAGGCAGGCGAGTGGGTCGGGCAGTGGGTCGACCGCTGGGACGCTGAGACTGCGGCGAGCTGGGCGGTCGTCGATGGAGATGACCGGCCGCTGGGTCAGGTCGGACTGCGCGATATCTCTTTGGACCAAGGATCAGCCGCGCTGTCGTACTGGGTGACCCCGGCGGCCCGAGGACAAGCGGTCGCCGCGAGGTCTGTTGAGGCCGTGTGCACCTGGGCTTTCGGATCGATCGGGTTCAACCGGCTGAACATCCACCACTCCACCACCAACACCGCGTCGTGCCGCGTCGCCGAGCGCACCGGATTTCTGCACGAGGGAACACTGCGACAGGCGATCATGCACGCCGACGGCTGGCACGACTGGCACATCCACGGCCGTCTGCGTTAGTGCAAGTCGTCCGAGAGCGACTTGGCGGCTTGGGTCAGGAGGGGGATGGCTTGTTCTACGAGGGTTTCGGTCATGCGGCCGGCGGGTCCGGAGATCGAGATGGCCAGCGGGGTGGGGGCGTCGGGGACGGCTACCGCGACGCAGCGGACGCCGACCTCCTGTTCGCCTTCGTCCATCGCGTAGCCGGCGTCGGAGGCCAGGTGGAGCTGGGTGGTGAAGGCGTCGGGGGTGACGATCGTGTTGTCGGTGTGCTTCGGCATACCGGTGCGATGCAGGAGGTCGCGGACCTCGGCGTCGGGGTACTGGGCGAGGATCGCCTTGCCGACCGCGGTGCAGTGCGGCAGGACGCGGCGGCCGACCTCGGTGAACATGCGCATCGAGTGCCGCGACGGGACCTGCGCGAGGTAGACGATCTGGTCGCCGTCGAGCATCGCCATGTTGGCGGACTCGCCGAGTTCGTCGACGAGCCGGGCCAGATGCGGCCGGGCGAACACACTCAGCATGTGCGACGAACTCTCCCCGAGCCGGATGAGCTTCGGTCCGAGCACGTACTGCCGCGACGGCTCTTGACGCAGGTAGCCGAGGTCGACCAAGGTGCGAACCAGCCGGTGGATCGTCGGCAGCGGCAGGCCGGAGGCCGCGGCCAGCTGGGACAGGCCCATCATCCCGCCCGCGTCGGCCATCGTCTCGAGCAGCCCGAAGGCCCGCTCGATGGACTGCACGCTGCCGGTGCGTCCCTTGCCGTTCGTCTCCGCCATGACAACCACCTTTCCGGATCACGGAAGTTTAGCGCCAGATCCCGGAAGCGCGAGTGCTTGTGTCTTCCGCAGAGTAGATATTAGTCTCCACAATACGGAAAAAGGAGGCGGCAGTGAGTCTGGATGATCTGGTGACCGAGCTCGACCGGCGGCTGGCGGCCGCGGATGCGGCGCTGACCGCGGACTATCGCGGCGATCGCGGGGTGCGGCAGCCGGTCCACACCGTGTACGTTCCGGCCGATCGGTACGACGTACGCACGGTGGAGGACTGGGGTGCGCAGGCGCGTGCGGCCCTCGACGAGTACAGCGGATCGGCGGCGGAGCTCGCGAAGGTGCTGGACCTGCCGGGCGAACTCGCGGACGACCTGTACGACCGCGTGCGGGCCAAGCTCGAGCGCGAGCCGATCGAGGACCTCCGCGTCGACTTCGAGGACGGCTACGGAAATCGGCCCGACGAGGAGGAGGATGCCGCGGCGATCGCTGCCGCTGAGGCCTTCGCGACCGGGAAGCAGGCGCTGCCGTACCAAGGCTTGCGGATCAAGTCGCTCGAAGCGCCGACGCGACGTCGCGCTGTGCGGACGCTCGACCTCTTCCTCAAGCATCTGGGCGCGATCGGCGACGGCTTCGTCATCACGCTCCCGAAGGTGACGTCGGTCGAGCAGGTCGAGGCGATGGTGCACGTGCTCGAGACGATCGAGCATCAACGCTCGTTGCCGCCGCTGAAGTTCGAGATCCAGGTCGAGACCCCGCAGGCGATCCTCGGCGCGGACGGCACCGCGCTGATCGCCCGGATGATCAAGGCGGGCGGCGAGCGCGTCACCGGTCTGCACTACGGCACCTACGACTACTCCGCGTCGCTCGGCGTCGCGGCGGCGTACCAGAGCATGGAGCATCCGGTCGCCGACCACGCCAAGGACGTCATGCAGCTGGCCGCGGCCGGCACCGGCGTGTTCGTATCCGATGGTTCGACCAACGTTCTCCCGGTCGGCGACGCGGTCCACGACGCCTGGCGCCTGCATTTCCGGCTGGTACGTCGCTCGCTCGCGCGCGGCATCTACCAAGGCTGGGACATGCACCCTGCCCAGCTCCCGACCCGCTTCGCGGCGACGTACCTGTTCTACCGGGAAGGCTTCGACCAGGCCGCCCGACGCCTCCGCGCGTACCTGGGTGACGGCGAGTCCGGCTACCTCGACGAGCCCGCAACGGCCGCCGCCCTCGCCGGATTCGTGCTGCGCGGCATCGAGTGCGGCGCGATCGAGACGTCGGAGTTCGACGACAACGACCTCGCCAGGCTGGCGCGCAGAGCAGCCCCCATGTCCTAGCCTCGCGGCATGCGACTGGTTGCGGAGTTCACCACGGAACCCTTCGATGTGGAGGGGGCACCGCCGGCGCACGCCACTGAGGCGTTGCGTGCGGCGGAGGCGGCCGGGCTCGACTGCGAGTTCGGCCCGCTCGGTACGCAGGTCAGCGGCGAGCAGCACCTCCTGCTGCCCGCCCTTCCGAAGGTGCTCGAGGCCGCGTTCGCCGGCGGCGCGAGCCAGGTGACGTTGCAGGTACGGCGCGATGCCTGAGCAGCACCCGCTGGTGCAGGCGATCGCGCCACTCGTCGAGCGGTTGAACGCGGAGCTCGTCGACCCATCCGACGCCCGCGCCGGCGACGTACCGCTGGAGTGGGACGGGCAGCCGGTGATCGCCGTACGCCTGCCTTCTCAAATCCCGGCCAAGGCGCCCGAGAAGGAGGGCGGCGTGCAGAGCCTGCTGGCCGGAGTCGCTGACGAGCTGGGTGGTTCGTTGCGCGATCTGTCGCGGCACGACAAGCAGCAGGCCGTGCTGCTGCTGGAGGCGCGCGGAGCCTTCGAGTACCGCAAGTCCGCCGAGATCGTCGCCGAGGCGCTCGGTGTCACCCGCTTCACCGTCTACAACTATCTGAACCGCGCCCGCTGATTTTCAACAAACTGTTGACGACAGGCTGGACGCCTGCCACTCTCGTCATACGGAAAGTCGATTTCGGGATTCGAGAAGGTGTGATCCGTGGACCTCGAGGAGTTCAACTCCGCTCCGACCGACCGGCTGCGGCCGGCACTGGCGGCCTGCTGTGACGTGCCCCGCTGGGTCGACGCGATCCTGGCCAAGCGGCCGTACGGCGATCTCACCGCGCTGACCGCGGTCGCCGACCAGTCGCTGCGGGAGCTCGACGACGACGAGGTCGATCGTGCTCTTCAGGCGCATCCGCGGATCGGTGACCGGCCGAAGGGCGCGGGTACCGAGGCCGCCTGGTCGCGGAACGAGCAGTCCGGCGTCGGCGAGGATGCCGGCGTACGGCAGGAGCTTGCCGGTGGCAACCGTCAGTACGAGGAGCGGTTCGGCCGGGTGTTCCTGATCTGCGCCACCGGGTTGTCGGCGGCGCAGATGCTGGACAGCCTGCGGACTCGCCTCACGCACGACGACGCGACCGAGGCAACCGTCGTACACGAGGAGCTGCGCAAGATCGCGCTGCTCCGGCTGAGCAAGGTGGTGGCGGCATGAGTTCCCTGTCCACGCACGTCCTCGACACCGCGCTGGGGCGACCGGCGCAGAACGTCCAGGTCCGGCTCTACCGGGGTGACGTCCTCGAAGCCACGGGTGCGACGGATGACGACGGGCGGATCGGGGAGCTGGCACCGGCGTTGGAGCACGGAACGTACCGGCTCTGGTTCGACGTCGCGGCGTACGCCGAATCCACCGGCCAGGACATCTTCTTTCCCGAGGTCTCCGTGACCTTCACGGTCGCCGACGAGCGGCACTACCACGTCCCGTTGCTGCTCAGCCCGTTCGCGTTTTCCACCTACCGAGGGAGCTGATCTCAGATGGCCATCCACCTGGGAGCCAACCAGTACGGCAAAGCCGAGAACCGCGTCGTCCGCATCTACCGTGACACGCCCCGCCACCAGATCCGCGACCTGAACGTGTCGACCGCGCTCCGCGGCAACTTCGAGGACGCGCACACGACCGGCGACCAGTCCGACGTACTGCCGACCGACACGCAGAAGAACACCGCGTTCGCCTTCGCCAAACAGAAGGGCATCGGCGCGATCGAGGACTACGCGCTGACGCTCGGCGCGCACTTCCTGGACGCGTCGCCGGCCGCGCAGGGCGCGCGGGTCGAGGTCGAGGAGTACGCCTGGGAGCGGATCCAGGTCGACGGCCAGGACCACGACCACTCGTTCGTTCGGACCGGTGGCGGTGTGCGCAACACGGTCGTCAACGTGGAGGGCCGCGGCGCGGAGCGGAAGTCTTACGTCGTGTCGGGGATCAGCGATCTCGTCGTACTGAAGTCGACCGGGTCGGAGTTCCACGGGTTCCTGAAGGACGAGTACACGACGCTGCCGGAGACGAACGACCGGATCCTGGCGACGTCCCTGGTCGCGCGCTGGCGTTACGACCACACAGAGGTCGACTGGGACAAGTCGTACGACGAGATCAAGGGACTGCTGCTCTCGCGCTTCGCCACGATCCACAGTCTTGCGTTGCAGCAGACGCTGTACGGGATGGGGTCGGCGGTGCTCGAGCAGCACCCGGAGGTTGCCGAGATCAAGTTCTCGGCTCCGAACAAGCACCACTTCCTGGTCGACCTGTCGCCGTTCGGCGTCGAGAACCCCGGCGAGGTGTTCATCGCCGCCGATCGCCCGTACGGCCTGATCGAGGCGACCGTGACGCGCGACGACGCCAGCGACGTCGGCAGCGCCTGGCACGCGACGCCCGGGTTCTGCTGACCATGTCGACGATCGTGATCGAGGGCGCCTACGTGGCGACCCTCGATCCGGCCCGGCGCGAGTTCGTCGGACACGTGGTTGTCGAGGGCAACCGTATCGTCACGGTCGGTCCGGGCACTGCTCCGGCGTACGACGATGCTCGCGTCGTGGACGGACGCGGCTGCTTGGTCACGCCGGGGTTCGTGAACACACACCAGCACCTGTACCAATGGGTCACGCGCGGTCTCGCCGCGGACGCGACCCTCTTCGAGTGGCTGACGACGCTGTACCCGGTGTGGGCGCGGATCTCCGAGGAGACCGTGTACGTCGCGGCGCGGGCGGCGCTCGCCCAACTCGCGCGCACCGGATGCACGACCGTTGCCGATCACCACTACGTCTTCCCACGCGACGGTGGCGATCTGCTCGCGGCGGAGATCGCCGCGGCGAGTGAGATCGGGCTGCGGTTCCATCCGGCCCGCGGGTCGATGGACCGCGGTCAGAAGGACGGCGGGTTGCCGCCCGACTCGGTGGTCGAGAACCGCGACGAGATCCTCACCGCGACCGAGGCCGCGATCGACCGCTGGCACGACCCGTCACCCGACTCGATGCTGCAGATCGTGGTCGCGCCGTGCTCACCGTTCAGCGTGAGCGGCGAACTGATGCGCGAGTCTGCGGAGCTGGCGCGGCGCCGCGGCGTGCGGATGCACACCCATCTCGCCGAAACCACGGACGAGACGGACTGGTGCCGGGAGACGTTCAACTGCACGCCTCTCGAGTACGCCGACCGCCTCGGGTGGACCGGTCCGGACGTGTGGTTCGCGCACGGGATCCACTTCGACGACGCGGAGATCAAGCACCTGGGCAGCACCGGCACCGGCATCGCCCACTGCCCCAGCTCGAACGCCCGCCTCGGCGCCGGCATCGCCCGTACCGCCGACCTCCGCGCGGCCGGCTCTCCTGTGGGCTTGGGCGTGGATGGTGCCGCGAGCAACGAATCCGGGAGCCTGGTGGAGGAGCTCCGCCACGCCCTGCTCTTCGCCCGCGCCCGCGGCGGCCCGCAAGCACTGACCGTCCGCGCCGCCCTGGAGATGGCGACCCTGGACGGCGCCCGCATCCTTGGCCGCTCCAACGACATCGGCTCGCTCGAACCCGGCAAACAAGCCGACCTGGCCGTGTGGAACCTCACCACCCTCCCGCACGCCGGCATCCCCGACCCGATCGCCGCCCTCACCCTCTCCACACCCCCACCCCTGACCCTCCTCCTCGCCAACGGCCGCCCCGTCGTACAACACGACGTACTCCAAACCGCCGACGAGGCCACCCTCGCCACCCAGGTCACCCGCACCCAAGCCGCCCTCCTCGCCTGACTTGCGACAACCCCCGGGGACTGGGAACTAGCAATAGCCAGTTCCCAGTCTCTGGCGGTTATCCACAGTTGCGCGATCGCCGGTCCGCGCGTCGCGTGAGACGTGCACCTTCTTGGGCATGAACAGGAGACTGGAAGTGATCGCGGCGGGGCGGGGCGGGTGGTTCACACGCCCGGACGCTCTCGCCGCCGGCTACAGCGACAGCGAGCTGCGGCAACGCGTGCGCAGCGGGCAGTGGCTCAGGTTGAGCTTCAACTCGTACGTCGACCCGCAGGCCTGGCCCGATGAACCGCCGTGGGAGCACGCGATCCGGCTCCATCTCCTGAACGTGCGGATGGCGAGTGAACGGCTCGGTGGCGTCGTCGTGAGTCATCAGTCCGCTGCCATGCTCCACGGGCTGCCCGTCTGGGGGACCGATTTGTCGAGGGCACACTTCACTCGCGTGGCATCCGGTGGGGCTCGCACCGGTCGAGGGGTTCGGGTGCATCGCGGCACGACGTCCGCCGACGAGGTCGTCGAATTGGGCGGCCTCAAGGTCACGAGCGTCGAGCGGGCTGTCGTGGAGACCGCCTGTACGACGTCGTACGAGGTCGGCGTCGTTATAGCCGACGCCGCCCTCCGCGAGCCGCGGACTACCCGTGATCAGTTGGTTGATGCTGTACGGCGGCATCGGCACTGGCGTGGGGTGCCGGCTGCGCAGGCGGCTGTGTTGTTTGCGGACGGGCGGAGTGAGTCGGTCGGCGAGTCGCGGCTCCGCGTCCTGATGGCGAACCACGGTCTGCCGGAACCGGAGTTGCAAGTGGAGATCCGGGACGAGGCCGGCCGGCTGATCGGCAGGGTCGACTTCCTGCTCGCGGGCGTGCTGATCGTGGAGTTCGACGGCGCGATGAAGTACGGCGACAACGCGGCAGACGCCGTACTGGCGGAGAAGTACCGCGAGGATCGCCTGCGCGAACGCGGCTTCGGCGTGGCTCGGGTCAGGTGGAGCGACCTGAACCACCCACATGAGACCGCCGCGCGCCTCAGGCAGGCGTTGGAGGCATATGCGCCGGGGACTGGGAATAGGCAATTGCTAGTTCCCAGGCCCCGTACGGGGTGATCAGTGGAGGAGGTCGCCGTTGATCCAGACGGCTTGGATGTCGGCGGGGGTGCCTAGGGTGAAGATTCGGGCTAGGGCTTCCTCGGTGTCTTCGGCGTGGGTGATCGCGACCGCCAGGGGGGAGCCTTCGGCGGGGCGGAGGAGTTGGGCGTCGAAGTGGTGACCTACCGAGAGGTGGCCGACCTGCGGGAGGTCGAGGGCGTCGGCGCCGGCGGTTGTGGCGAGGTAGAGCAGGTGGGCTGCCGAGAGTGGGCGGCCCTGGTCGCCCTGGAGTTGCTGGCAGAAGTACGCCTGGAGACCCTCCTTCAGGAGCGAGAAGCCGGTGCCCGCGCCGACATCCGATCCGAGCGCCACACGTACGCCGTACTGCAGGTGTCGCGTCAGCGGGAACAGCCCGCTCCCGAGCGCCGCGTTGCTCGTCGGGCAGTGGGCGACGGTCGCGCCGCTGGTCGCCAAGGTCTTCAGCTCGACGTCCGTCGGGTGGACGTTGTGCGCGAGCACGGTACGCCGGTCCACCAGGCCGTGCCGGTCGTACGTCGTCACGTAGTCGCAGCCTCCGAACAGGTCGGCGACGCTCGCGATCTCGGCCTCGTTCTCGTTCACGTGTGAGGTGAACAGCGCGCCGGGGATCGCGTCCATCAGCTCACGGCACGTCGCGAGCAGCTCGTCCGTGCAGGAGAGCGAGAAGCGGGGCGTCACGGCGTACCGGTTGCGGCCGACGCCGTGCCAGCGGTTCGCGAGGGCGAGCGACTCGGCGTACGCGCGGACCGGCGTGGTGAGCAGCTCCGGCCGGAGCAGGCGGTCGCTCAGCACGAGCCCGGAAGTGATGCGGAGGCCGACCTTGGACGCGGCGTCGAAGAGCGTGTCGACGGCGTCGGAGTAGTGCGCGCCGAAGACGAGTGCTGACGTCGTACCAGCCGCCGCCAGTCCGCGGACGAACTCGTTGGCCACACCGGACGCATAGTCGACGTCGGCCATCCGCGCCTCCTCGGGGAGGGCGTACCGGTCGAGCCATTCGAGCAGCGGCAGCCCGAGGCCGCCGACGGCGCGGATCTGCGGGAAGTGCACGTGGGTGTCCACGAATCCGGGCAGTACGACGCCGTCGCGCAGATCCACGACCTGCTCGGCGGGGTGCGCCTGGCGGATCTCCACGAACGGGCCACGGGCAACGATCATCCCGTCCTCGACCAGCAGTCCCGCGTCGCTGTCGACCCGCAGGCCGCCGCCGTCGAACGGGTTCTCCGGCGTGTCGATGAACGTGCCACGATAAAGAGTCATGCCTTTGCCTCACGCTGAGCCGGCGTGGGGCGACGCACGGCAGAATGGGCCGACGCGGGATGCCGCTCGGCGAGCTTGGCCGGAGCGGAGTCCCGCTCGGCGGGATGAGCCGAGGCGGAGTCCCGCTCGGCGACGAACTGCTGGAGGAGCCAGGCCGCGACGCTCACCGCGATCACGGCCGGCTCCTTGCCGGGAAGATCGGACAGACCGATCGGCGTGGTGATCCGCGCGATCGCCTCGGCGGAGTTGCCGTCCTCGGCGAGCTTGCGCTGGAACCGGGTCCACTTCGCGCTGGAGCCGATCACCCCGATGGTCGCCAGCTCCTCGTTCCGAATCGCCGCGTCGCAGAGCGCGGCGTCCTCGGCGTGATCGTGCGTCATGATCAACACGTGAGTGCCGGGCGGGAGCTCGCCGACAACGAGCTCCGGCAGGACAGGAACGTTGTGCACGTGGACGTGCGCGACCGCATCTTCTAGCACTGCTAACCGATCATCCGTCAGCTGGTCGGTTCGTGAGTCGATCAGGTGCAGCTCGAGGTCGTGCCGCGCGAGTACCCGCGCCAGCTCCAGCCCCACATGCCCGACTCCGAAGATCGCGACCGACGGCACCACAGGCAACGGTTCCAGCAACAACTTCACCTCACCACCACAACACTGAACTCCGTGCTGGTACGGCGCTTTGTCGGACAACGCCGCCGTCAACACCTCAAGTGTGGTCACGTCGTCGGCGATCATCTCCCGCGAGCGCTCGACCGCCAACGCTTCCAGGTTGCCCCCACCGACCGTCGACCAGACGTTGTCAGCAGCAACAACCATTTTTGCCCCGGCCTCACGCGGTGCGTGCCCGCGAACGGACATCACCGTCACCAGCACGCCGGCCTGTCGTCCGGCCCGCAGCTGCTGAACAGCCTTAACCCACTCCATCAACCTCACCCTCCCGCTCTACGGGAAGAAGAGGAGGTGGGCTCCCCCGCGCTGTGGGTCGAGGGGGCCGTGGGCTCCTCTGCGCTACGGGGTGAGGTGGTGGAATCCCCCGCGCTAGGGGGAGAGGTGGTGGTGGAGTCCCCCGTGCTGCGGGAGGAGGTGGTGGTGGAGTCCCCCGTGCTGCGGGAGGAGGTGGCGGAGTCCCCCGTGCTGCGGGACGAGGTGGTGGAGTCCCCCGCGCTACGGGGAGAGGTGGAGTCCGCTGTGCTGCCGGGAGAGGTGGTGGAGTCCGCTGTGGTGCCGGGAGAGGAGGTGGTGGAGTTCGCGGGCTGGGTGGAGCGGGCTGATTCGAGGGTCCAGTAGACCGCTTCTGGTGTGGCTGGGGAGGGGAGGTTGACGCTGGTGCCGGGTGGGCCGAAGGCTGCGGCTGCGTGGCGTAGGGCCTCTCGGACGGAGAACGCCAGCATGAGCGGGGGTTCGCCGACGGCCTTGGAGCCGTAGACGGCGCCTTCCTCGTGGGCCTTCTCGAGGAGTGTGACGTTGAAGACCTCAGGCATCTCGGAGAAGCTCGGAAGCTTGTACGTGCTCGCCGCCTGGGTCGACAACCGACCGCGACGATCGCCGGAGCTCTCGTCCCAGCGCAGGTCCTCGAGCGTCAACCACCCGGCGCCCTGCACGAAACCGCCCTCGATCTGGCCGATGTCGATCAGCGGGCTGAGGCTGTCCCCGACGTCGTGCACGATGTCGACGCGGCGCAGGGTGTACGACCCGGTGAACCCGTCGACCTCGACCTCGGACGCCGCAACGCCGTACGCGAAGTACTTGAACGGTTCGCCCCGCATGGCGTTGGCGTCCCAGTGCAGGCCCTCGGTCCGGTAGAACCCGGCAGCCCAGAGCTGCACCCGCTGCATGTACGCCGTCCGGACGAGCTCGTTCCACGCGACGCCGTCGCCGGACAGTCCGCGGACGACGCCATCCACGAAGCGCACGTCCGACGGGCTGATCCCGAGTTGCCCGCCGGCGACCTGCGCCAGCCGTTCCCGGATCTGCTCGCACGCGTTCTTGATCGCCGCGCCGTTGAGATCAGCACCCGAGGACGCCGCGGTCGCCGACGTGTTCGGCACCTTGTCGGTCCGCGTCGGCGCCAGCCGTACCCGCTCCAACGGCAGTCCGAGCGTGGTCGCAGCCACCTGCAGCATCTTCGTGTGCAGGCCCTGCCCCATCTCGGTGCCGCCGTGGTTGATCAGCACCGAGCCGTCCTTGTAGACGTGCACGAGCGCGCCGGCCTGGTTGAACGCGGTCAGGTTGAACGAGATCCCGAACTTCACCGGAGTCATCGCCAGCCCGCGCTTCATATGCTCATGCGCCGCGTTGAACGCAGCAATCTCAGCCTGCCGCGACGCAACGTCCCCAGCAGCAAGAACCTGGCTCCAGCAAGACTCCAGCCGGTCCGCGTGCCTGACAGGCTGCCCGTACGGCGTGGAGTCGCCCGTCTGGTAGAAGTTCCGCCGACGCAGCTCCAACGCGTCGTACCCGAGCAGTGGGGCGCACCGTCCGAGGATGTCCTCGATCACGAGCATCCCCTGCGGCCCGCCGAACCCGCGGAACGCGGTCTGCGACGTCTTGTTCGTCTGCGCGATCCGCCCGTCCACGCGCACATGCGGAATCTCGTACGCGTTGTCGATATGGCACATCGCCCGCGCCAGCACCGGCTCCGACAGGTCGAGGCTCCACCCGCCGTCGGCCGTCAACGTCGCATCCAGTGCAACCAACGCACCATCGTCGGAGAACCCGACGGTCCACGAGCTGTGGAACCCGTGCCGCTTCCCCGACATTGTCATGTCCTGCGTCCGGTTCAGCCGCAACCGCACCGGCCGCCCGGTCAGCGTCGCACCCAGCGCGGCGATCGCGGCGAACCCGTGCGGCTGCATCTCCTTACCGCCGAACCCGCCGCCCATCCGCAGGCACTGCACCGTCACCGAGTGACTGGCCAGCCCGAGAACATGCGCAACGATCTCCTGCGTCTCGGACGGGTGCTGCGTGCTCGACTGCACGAAGATCTGCCCGTACTCGTCCACCAGCGCCAACGCCGCATGCGTCTCGAGATAGAAGTGCTCCTGCCCAGCGAACTCGAACTCCCCGCTGAACACGTGCGCTGCCCCCGCCAACGCCTCCTCGACATCGCCACGCTCCAGGTGCCGCCCGATGCCCTGGAAACTCCCCGCCTCGATCGCCTCGCGCACGTTCACCAACGACGGCAGCGGCTCGTACTCGACCTCCACCGCCAACGACCCGAGCCGCGCAGCCTCCAACGTCTCCCCGAGCACCCAGCACACCGCATGCCCGTTGAACATCACCTCACCCGGGAACAACGGCTCGTCGTGCTTCACGCCGGCGTCGTTCACTCCCGGTACGTCGTCCGCCGTCAACACGCGCACCACACCAGGCACGTCGTACGCCGGCTTCACCCGCAGCGCGGTCACGCGCGCGTGCGCGTGCGGCGACTGCACCGGCCAAGCGTGCAGTACGTCGCGGGTGCGCATCACCAGATCGTCTGTATATAAGGCGGCTCCGGTCACGTGCAGTGCCGCACTCTCATGCGGCATCGGTACGCCGACGACCCCAGCAGCAGGCCGTTCCGACAACGAGCTCATGCGCCGACCCCCTGAAAATAGAAACGCAGCAACGACTGGCCGAGCATCGCGGAGCGGTACGACGAGCTAGCGCGGTGATCGTCCATCGGCGTACCCTCCGCGGCCATCACCCCCGCCGCGATCCGCACGGTCTCCTCGGTCCACGGGCGACCGACCAACGCGGCCTCGGTCTCCCGGGCGCGCAACGGGGTCGCCGCGACGCCGCCGAGCCCGATCCGAGCCTCGCGGACGACGCCGTCCGTGATGTCGACGGCGTACCCGATCGCGACGCTGGAGATGTCGTCGAAGCGCCGCTTGGCGATCTTGTGGAACGCGGTCATCGGTGCCAACGGCAACGGGATCACGATCGTCCGGATCAGCTCGTCCGGATCTTTGACAGTCTGTCGGTAACCGGTGAAGTACTCCGCCAGCGGTACGACGCGCTCGCCCCGGCGGGACGCGAGGACGAGCGACGCGTCGAGCGCGAGCAGTGCCGGCGGGGTGTCGCCGATCGGTGAGCCGGTGCCGAGGTTCCCGCCGATGGTCGCGCCGTTGCGGATCAGCCGCGAGGCGAACTGGGGCATCAGCTCAGCGAGCAACGGGACGCGCCCCGCGAGCCGCCGCTCGATCTCGGTCAACGTCAGCGCCGCACCCAAGCGAATCTCGGAAGCCCCGAAGGAGAACTCGCGCAGCTCCTCCAGGCGGTCGATCGCAATCGTCAGCGACGGCCGGGAGCCGAAGATGTTCACCTGTACGCCGAGGTCGGTCGAACCGGCGACGAGCTGCGCGTCCGGCCGCTCGGCGATCAACTCCAGCACTCCGTCAAGCGAAGCGGGCCGAGCGAACTCACCCTCGGCGGACGCCATCCCCGTCGCCGCCGGGGCGGGCGGGGCCGCGTCCCGGCGGGCGGCGAACGTGTCGTTCTCGGCCGGCGCATCGAGCGCGTACGCCGCGTCCCGGATCGGCCGGTAGCCCGTGCACCGGCACAGGTTCCCGCTCAACGAGTGCAGGTCGAACCCATTGGCCCCGTGCTCATGATCGCCCTCACCACACGCACGTCCTGGCCGGTAGTACTCCGCCGCCATACTGCAGATGAAGCCGGGAGTGCAGTACCCGCACTGCGAGCCACCGCGGACCGCCATCTCCTTCTGGACCGGGTGCAGCTCAGCCGGCGAACCCAGGCCCTCCGACGTGACCAGCTCCTGGCCGTCCAGCGACGCGACCGGCAGCAGACACGCGTTCACCGCGGTCCACTCGGTCTGCGAGTCGGTGCCGGGGCGGGCGACCATCACCGAGCAGGCACCACACTCGCCTTCCGCGCAACCCTCCTTGGCGCCGGTCAGGCCGCGGTCCCGCAGCCAGTCGAGCACGGTGGTGTGTACAGAGATGTCGCCAAGCGCCGTGAGCTCACCGTTCACGGTCAAGGCAGGGGCGCGGAGGGCTTGCGTAGTCATCGGTTCGTGCTCCATCGGGTGCGTGCACTGTGGATGGGGTTGGCGTCGGAGACGAAGTCGTCGAACCGGTAGCCGGCGATCTTCGCGATCTCGAGCAGCGCGGCGGCGTGCTCCTGGTTCTCGCAGTTGCCGAGCCGCTCGCGGCCCTGCTCGACGATCCGCTCGTACGACTCAGCGTCGCGCACCGAGATCACCAGCGGGAAGCCGAAACGCTCTTCGTACGCCGACGTGATCGCGGTCAGCTCGTCCCGCTCCGGGTCGCCGAGGAACGTCAGGCCCTTGTCCTGCTGGTCGCGCAGCGAGGCCTCTCCGCTGAGACCGTCGGCGACGAACTGCGATCCGAGCTGCGGGTACGCCTGGATCAGCTGGACCTGCTCCTCGCGGGAACCGGAGAACAACGCCTCCTGGAACGAGCGCCGGAGCGCGTGCGTGTCGGCGTACGGCCGCATCTCCCAGGCGCGCTCGACGGCCCAGCGGGGACCCTGGAACAGGGCGCCGAAGGTCTCGACGAACTCCTCGCGAGTCATCTCGTTCACCTGGTCCAGCCGTACCGTGTCGCCGGGCTGACCGGCCACGGCCGGGCCGAAGCTCTTGCCGACGTGGTGGAACAGGATGTTCAGGCCGATCGCGGTCAGGCTGCCGAGCGTGATGCCGCTGCCGAAGATGATCTCGGCCCAGTCCGGCACGGCCTGCGCGACCTGCGGCTGCGCGGTCACGTACATCGCCAGACCGACGCTGGTCGCCACGATCACGACGTTGCGGTGGTCGTGGAAGTCGACCTTCGCGAGTGTCTGGAACCCGACCACGGCCACGGTCGCGAACATCGCCAGTGCCGCGCCGCCGAGCACCGGATGCGGTACGCCGGCCACGATCGCACCGGCCTTCGGCACCAGCCCGATCAGGATCATGATCGCGCCCGCGGTCGCGACCACCCACCGGCTGCGGACCCGGGTCAGCCGGACCAGGCCGACGTTCTCGGCGAAGCAGGTGTACGGGAAGGAGTTGAAGACGCCGCCGATCGTGGTCGCCAGGCCGTCGGCCCGCAGCGCCCGGGCGATGTCCTCGCGGCCGATCCGCTTCTCGACGATCTCACCGGTCGCGAACACGTCACCGGTGGTCTCCACCGCGGTGATCAGCATGACCACGATCATCGAGATGATCGCCGCGATCGAGAACTTCGGCCAGCCGAAGTAGAACGGTGTCGTCACGCCCGCCCAGGCGGCGTCGCCGACCGCGCCGAAGTGCGCGTCACCCAGCGCCCAGGCCACCACGGTCCCGACGACCAGGCCGACCAGGATCGCGATGGTCGCCATGAAGCCCTTGAAGACGCGCTGGATCAGGACGATCAGCGCGAGCGTGCCGAGTGCGTACGCCATGTTCTTGCCGCTGGTCGGCGCCGCGGTCGGGCCGGCGCCGCCGACCGCGTCCCCGGCCGCGACCGGCAGCAGCGCCAAACCGATGATCGTGATCACCGAGCCGGTCACCACTGGCGGGAAGAACCGGATCAGCTTGCTGAAGAACGGTGCGATGAAGAACGTGGCCAGCCCGGCGACCAGCACGGCGCCGTAGATCACCAGCAGGCCGTCGGTGCCGCCACCGGCCGCGAGGCCGATCGCGATCATCGGCGAGACCGCGGTGAAGGTCACGCCCTGCAGGAGCGGCAGCCGTACGCCGACCTTCCAGAACCCGACCGACTGGATGATCGACGCGATACCGCAGGTGAAGAGGTCGGCGTTGATCAGGTGGATGAGCTGCTCGGTGTTCAGCCCGATCGCACTGGCGAGCAGGATCGGTACGATCACCGCCCCGGCGTAGAACGCCAGTACGTGCTGAGCGCCGTACACCACCAGCTTCCCAGGTGGCAGCACCTGGTCGACGGGGTGGCGGTTGGTATGGCGGCTCGGTCGCAGGACTGCCTTCATCGGGACACGCTCCTCGGCGGGGATTTTGACCTGCACCCGAGCATCGGCTCACCGAGCTGTGGATTGCACCCCGTGAACCTCCGAAGATGAACGGCCGGAGAACGCTTCGTTTTGTGCGATCACACAACTAGAGCGATTTGCAGGCGAGGAACACGTCGACCCGGTCCTCGAGGGTCGACAGATCGCGTCCGGTCAGTTGCTCAACGCGTTCGATCCGGTAGCGAACGGTGTTCACGTGCAGATGCAGGTACTCCGCCGTACGGGTCCAGGAACACGAGCAGGCGAGGAACGCCTGCAGCGTCATGAGCAGGTCGGCATGGGTACGGCGGTCGTGGTCGAGGACCGCTCCGAGGACGCGGTTGCTGTAGGTACGCCGTACGTCGTCGGGGAGCGTGCCGAGGAGGAGGACGTGCGAGGCGACCTCGTCCGAGGTCACCACCGACACCGGCGCCCGCGCGGCCCGGGCTGCCCGCTGCGCGAACCGGGCCTCTTCGAGCGCGCCGGCGAGCGCTTCGACCGACGTCTCCCCGCTGATCCCGACCGTGAGTCGGGACCGATTGAGGCCCGGGGCGAGACGTCCGAAAGCCCGTCGCAGATGCTCGGGAAGCTCTGGCGTGAAGGGCAGGAACGCGACCAGTAGATCGTCCCGGCCAGGGGCGACAACGGCCGGACCGACCATGAGGGCGACGTCCTCGAGCAGGCTCAGCGCGACGTCGCCGGGGCCGTCCTCCCGCAGTTCGGCGACCGCGACGACCATCGGCCGCTCCGAGTGCGCGCCCGCCTGCCGGAGCCGCGCGGCGACCTCGGCCTGCGGGGCACCGGACTCGACCAGGGCAAGGGCGTCGGCGACCAACGGGCGCAGTGCGCGGCGGCCCTCGTCGCGGCGGGCGCGGTCCAGAGCTGCGATCGCGCTCAGTTCGTGCACCGCCTCGACGTGATCGCGGGACCAGGTGGTGTGGTCGCCGTCGATGACCAGCACCCACGCGGTCAGCCGGTTGCCGAACCCCGATCCGACCGGGAACAGGCTGTACTCCGCTCCCGACTGCTTCGCCACGGCCGGCATCCGGTCCGCCGTCAGGAACCGTCGCGTCACTGCGTCGACCGTCTCGGCGCCGAGCTCGCTGGGACCCGGTACGACGTGGCGTCCGGTCGGGGTCAGTACACGGCAGTCGTGCCCGATCTCCGCGGAGATCCGCGCCGCGAGTTCGTCGAGACTCCGCCCGGCCGCGATCGACGACAACAGCTGCCGCTGGCGTACCAGACTCGCCGATAGTCGCGCGCCTGTCTCGGCGGATCCCGCCGCCGCGACGTACTCCGTCACATCCGCGAACGCGACCTCGATCGGCACCTCGACGAGCGTCACGTCATGCCGCCGGCACGCCTCGAGGAGGTCCGCCGGCACGTCGCCGAGTTGCGCCTTCCCCGCCAGGATCGTGGTCGCTCCGCGGCCGGCCATCGACGCCACGAACACCTCGCTGTCGGCTGCGTGCCGCCGCCAGACCAGCCCGGTCAGCACTACTTCGCCGCCGCTCAGATACCGCCCCGGCTCCAGCAGATCGGTCGTCACGAGCCGCCCGATCGGCCGGTCCAGCGTCCCGCCTGCCGAGTGCATCAAGCGCAGGCCGAGCTCCGGCGCATCGAGCAGTTCAGCCAGCAACACGACGTACCTCCGGCCCGGATCCCTTTAGAGGAACGTACAACGCGCGCGTACGCGTATGACAGCCCCATCGCCGCCGGCACCTTGACGGCCATCGGCTCCGAGCTTATGGTCATTTCACAGAGCAGAAATCAAATTCCACGATACGGAAATTGGAGTCGGGATGAGTCACCAGCTGAAGTACACGGTGAACTGTTCTTTGCTCTTCACCGAGTTGCCTCTGCTCGAGCGGCCGGCGGCTGCTCGGCGGGCAGGGTTCAGCGCGGTGGAGTTCTGGTGGCCGTTCGTCGAGGCAGTCCCGCCACAGCGGCAGGTCGACGCGTTCGTGAACGCCGTCACCGACGCCGGCGTGCAGCTCACCGGCCTGAACTTCTTCGCCGGTGACATGCCGGGCGGCGACCGCGGCCTGGTGTCCTGGCCGAAGCGGTCGGACGAGTTCCGCGACAACGTCGACGTGACCGTCGGCATCGGGGAGCGGCTAGGTGCCCAGGGCTTCAACGCTCTGTACGGGAACCGCGTCGACGGCAGCAGCGAGCAGGAGCAGGACGACGTCGCCGTCGAGAACCTCGCCCTCGCCGCCAAGGCTGCCGCGCGGATCGGCGCCAGTGTCCTCGTCGAGCCGGTCAGCGGCGCCGATCGCTACCCGCTCAAGACCGCGTCCGACGCGCTCGCCGTGATCGATCGCGTCCAGGCGGCGTACGACGTACCGAACGTCGGACTGCTCGCGGACCTGTACCACCTCGCGGTCAACGGCGACGACGTCGACCGGGTGATCGCCGAGCACACCGACCGGGTCGCTCACGTGCAGATCGCCGACAACCCGGGCCGCAACGAGCCCGGCACCGGCACGCTCCCGCTCGACCAGCAGCTCACCGCCCTGGAGGCGAACGGCTACGCCGGCTGGGTCGGGATCGAGTACAAGCCGTCCACCACCTCAGAAGCAAGCTTCGGCTGGCTGCCGTACGAGCGCCGCTCGTCCATCTAGGAGACGAAAAATGACGAATATCGCCTTCATCGGCCTCGGCATCATGGGCAACCCGATGGCCGTCCACCTCGCCAACGCCGGCCACACCGTCGCCGGCCTCGACCGTACGCCGGAGCGCGCCGAAGCCCTGATCGCCGCCGGTGGCCGGGCCGCGTCCTCGATCGGTGACGCGGTCAAGGGCGCCGACGTGATCTGCGTGATGGTGCCCGACTCACCCGACGTCCAGGACGTCCTCGAAGGCGAGAACGGGGTCTTCCAGAACGCCGAGACCGGCGCGCTGATCATCGACTTCTCCAGCATCCGGCCGGACGTCACGCAGCAACTCGCCGAGCAGGCCCGCGCCATCGGCTTCCGGCTGCTCGACGCCCCCGTGTCCGGTGGTGAGGCGGGCGCCAAGAACGCTGCGCTGTCGATCATGGTCGGCGGCTCGGCCGACGACTTCGCCGAGGCCAAGCCGCTGTTCGACGCGGTCGGCAAGACCGTCGTCCATGTCGGCCCGAGCGGCTCCGGTCAGACGGTCAAGGCCGCGAACCAGCTGATCGTCGCCGCGAACATCCAGGCCGTCTCCGAGGCGGTCGTCTTCCTGGAGGCGTACGGCGTCGACACCAAGGCGGCCCTCGAGGTCCTGGGTGGCGGCCTGGCTGGTTCCACCGTGCTGAACCAGAAGAAGGAGAACATGCTGTCCCGCTCCTTCGAGCCCGGGTTCCGGATCGACCTGCACCACAAGGACATGGGCATCGTCACCGCGGCCGCGCGGGAGGCGGGCGTCGTCGTACCGCTGGGCGCCCTGGTGGCGCAGCTGGTCGCGTCGGCCCGTGCGAACGGCGACGGCGGCCTCGACCACTCCGCGCTGCTCCGCGGTGTGGAGCGGCTGTCCGGACTGCAGTCTTTGGGCGGGGAGGTCGACTGATGGCCCGCATGCGCGCGGTCGATGCCGCCGTACTGATCCTGGAGAAGGAAGGGTCGACGCAGGCGTTCGGGCTGCCCGGCGCCGCGATCAACCCGTTCTACAGCGCGATCCGCGCCCACGGCGGCATCAAGCACGTGCTCGCCCGCCACGTCGAGGCGGCGTCGCACATGGCCGAGGGGTACACCCGGGCCAAGGCCGGCAACATCGGCGTCTGCATCGGTACGTCGGGACCGGCCGGCACCGACATGATCACCGGGCTGTACTCCGCGTCCGCGGACTCGATCCCGATCCTGTGCATCACCGGCCAGGCGCCGGTCGCGAAGCTGCACAAGGAGGACTTCCAGGCCGTCGACATCTCCTCGATCGCCAAGCCGGTCGCGAAGTGGGCGGTCACGGTGATGGAGGCCGCGCAGGTCCCGGGCACCTTCCAGAAGGCGTTCCAGGTGATGCGTGAAGGCCGGCCGGGTCCGGTGCTGATCGACCTGCCGATCGACGTACAGCTCACCGAGATCGACTTCGACATCGACACCTACGAGCCGCTTCCGGTCTCGCGCCCCGCGGCCTCCCGGGCGCAGGCGGAGAAGGTGCTGTCCTTCCTGGCGGACTCCGAGCGGCCGCTGATCGTCGCCGGTGGCGGCATCATCAACGCCGACGCGGCCGACCTGCTCGTCGAGTTCGCGGAGCTGACCGGCGTTCCCGTCGTACCGACCCTGATGGGCTGGGGCGCGATCGCGGACGATCACCCGCTGAGCGCGGGCATGGTCGGCCTGCAGACCTCGCACCGGTACGGGAACGCGACGATGCTGGCCTCCGACCTGGTCCTGGGGATCGGCAACCGGTGGGCGAACCGGCACACCGGCGGGCTGGATGTCTATCGCGGCGAGCGGAAGTTCATCCACGTCGACATCGAGCCGACGCAGATCGGGCGGGTGTTCGCGCCGGACTACGGGGTCGTGTCGGACGCGCGGGCAGCGTTGGAGGTCTTCGTCGAGGTCGCCCGCGAGCGGGCCGGTTCGTTGCCGGACCGTACGGCGTGGGCCGCGGAATGCCGTGAGCGTAAGACCACGCTGCAGCGGAAGACGCACTTCGACGCGGTGCCGATCAAGCCGCAGCGCGTCTACGAGGAGATGAACCGGGCGTTCGGGCCGGACGTCCGCTACGTCAGCACGATCGGGCTGTCGCAGATCCAGGCGGCGCAGATGCTGCACGTGTACCGTCCGCGGCACTGGATCAACGCCGGCCAGGCCGGGCCGCTCGGCTGGACCGTCCCGGCGACGCTGGGGGTCGCGGTCGCGGATCCGGACAGCACGGTGGTGGCGTTGTCGGGCGACTACGACTTCCAGTTCCTGATCGAGGAGCTGGCGGTCGGGGCGCAGTTCAACATCCCGTACATCCACGTGGTGGTGAACAACTCGTACCTCGGCCTGATCCGCCAGGCGCAGCGGAACTTCGACATGGACTACTGCGTGCAGCTGGCCTTCGAGAACATCAACAGCCCGGAGGTCAACGGGTACGGCGTCGACCACGTGAAGGTCGTGGAAGGCCTGGGGTGCAAGGCGTTGCGGGTCTCCGAGCCGGACGGGATCCTGCCGGCGCTGGAGCAGGCGAAGAAGCTGATGGTCGAGCACCAGGTCCCGATCGTCGTCGAGGTCATCCTCGAGCGGGTCACGAACGTGTCGATGGGCGTCGAGATCGACAACGTCATCGAGTTCGAGGACCTGGCGATCTCGCCGGAGGACGCGCCGACCGCCCTGGCGTTGCTGGACTGATGGTGCGCGTAGTTGTTGCCTCGGACAAGTTCAAGGGCACCTTGACGAGCGCCGAGGTCGCGGACGCGGTCGGCGCCGGGGTACGACGAGTCTGCCCCGACGCTACCGTGGTCTCCGTACCGGTGGCCGACGGCGGCGACGGCACCCTCAGCGCCGCCGTTGCCGCCGGCTACACCCTCGTCCCGGTCGTTGCCTCCGGCCCCACCGGCGAGCCGGTTCGCAGTGGTTACGCCCGCCTCGGCGACACCGCAGTAGTCGAACTCGCGGACGTTTCGGGTCTCGTCCGCCTGCCCCACGGCATCCCGGCACCCATCACAGCCACGTCGTACGGGACCGGCGAGGTGATAGCCGCGGCCGTCGACGCCGGATGCACCCGGATCATCCTCGGCGTTGGCGGGAGCGCCTCCACGGACGGCGGCCGAGGGCTCGTCGACGGCCTCGGTGGACGGCCAGTGTTGCTTTCCGGAAGAAAATCGCCGCTCCGTGACGAAAACCTTCCGGAAAGCGGGCAGCTGGCGGGACTTCGCCGTCGGCTCGAGGGCGTGCAGGTGGTGGTGGCTTGTGATGTGGACAATCCGTTGACCGGTCCTCGAGGGGCGGCTGCTGTTTACGGGCCGCAGAAGGGGGCGAGTCCGGAGCAGGTTGCGGAGCTGGACGAACGGCTCACTCGGTGGGCTGACCTCGTCGCCGAGCAGACCGGCCGTGACCTGCGGGATGTTCCCGGTGCGGGAGCGGCCGGCGGGGTCGGGTTCGCGGCGCTAGCACTGCTAGGCGCCGAACTTCGCCCGGGGATCGATCTGGTCCTGGACCTCGTCCGCTTCCGCGAACAAGTAGCCGGCGCCGACCTCGTGATCACCGGCGAAGGCGCCCTCGACGAGCAGACGCTCTACGGAAAGGCCGTCGCCGGAGTAGCAGCGGCAGCCAACGGCATCCCAACCGTCGCCGTCTGCGGCGTCAACCGCCTCGAACCTCAGCAACTGCAGGAGCTCGGCATCTCGGCGGCGTACGCGCTCACAGACCTGGAACCCGACGTACGGCGGTGTATCGCCGAACCACGTCCCTTGCTCGAACAGCTCGGCGAACGGATCGCGGTGGATCACCTTACGATGGCACGAACTGAGAAAGGGACCGCATGAGCGCTCTGGATCTCGTGATTCGGGCCCGCCGGGTCGTACGGGCCGACGGGGAACAGCCGGCCGCGGTCGGCGTGCGGGACGGGCGGATCGTCGCGATCTCGCCGCACGACGTCGAGCTCGACGCCGCGACCGAACTGCGGCTGGATGACGACGAAGTACTGCTTCCAGGCCTCGTCGACTCCCACGTACACGTCAACGACCCCGGCCGCACCGACTGGGAAGGCTTCACCTCCGCGACCAAGGCCGCGGCGGCAGGCGGCGTGACCACGATCGTCGACATGCCGCTGAACAGCATCCCGCCGACCTGCGACGTACCGGCGCTGACGCTCAAACGCAAGACCGCCGAGACCCAGTCGTACGTCGACGTCGGCTTCTGGGGCGGCGCGATCCCGGGCAACGTCCCCGACCTCCGCCCGCTGCACGACGCCGGCGTGTTCGGCTACAAATGCTTCCTCCTGCACTCCGGCGTCGACGAGTTCCCACCGCTCGACGCCGGCCAGCTCGCGGCCGCGATGCGCGAGCTCAGCACCTTCGACGGACTGCTGATCGTCCACGCCGAGGACGCCCACCGCATCGACGAGGCGACCGAACCGAACGGCGCGAGCTACGAAGCGTTCCTCAACTCCCGCCCGCGCGTGGCGGAGAACGAGGCGGTCGCCCACGTCATCGACCTCGCCCGCGAGACCGGCTGTCGCGTACACATCCTGCACGTGTCGAGCGCCGACATCCTCCCGTTGCTCACGGACGCCCGCAACGACGGCGTACGGATCAGCGCGGAGACCTGCCCGCACTACCTGAGCTTCACCGCCGAGGACATTCCCGACGGCGCCACGCAGTACAAGTGCTGCCCGCCGATCCGCGAGGCCGCGAACCGCGAACTGCTTTGGGCGGGGCTGCGCGACGGCACGATCGACCAGGTCGTGTCCGACCACTCGCCGTCCACGATCGACCTGAAGCATCTCGACACCGGCGACTTCGGCACCGCCTGGGGCGGGATCGCGTCGCTGCAGCTCGGCCTGCCCGCCGTCTGGACCGAGGCCCGCCGCCGCGGCTTCACCCTGTCCGACGTCGTCCGCTGGATGGCCGCTGCCCCGGCCGCGCAGACGGGCCTGGCCACGAAGGGCGGGATCCAGGTCGGTTACGACGCCGACTTCTGTGTCCTCGCCCCCGACGAGACCTTCACCGTCGACGCGCAGCAGCTCCAGCACAAGAACGCCATCACGCCGTACGACGGACGCACGCTGTCCGGCGTCGTCCGGAGCACCTGGCTCCGCGGCGAACCCGTCGACATCGCCGCCGACCCACGCGGCCGCCTGCTGACCCGAGGAGAACGATGAGCTACTACGCGCCGAAGGGCGGACTGCCCCCGCAGACCGACCTCACCACCGACCGCGCGGTCTTCACCGAGGCGTACGCCGTCCTGCCGCGCGGCACCATGCGCGACATCGTCACCAGCCGGCTGCCGTTCTGGGACGACACGCGGTTGTGGGTGATCGCGCGGCCGCTGTCCGGGTTCGCGGAGACGTTCTCGCAGTACATCGTCGAGGTCGGGCCGGGCGGCGGGAGCGACAAGCCGGAGACGGACCCGGCCGCCGAGGTCGTGCTGTTCGTTGTCTCCGGCAACGTTGTGCTGACGGTGGCGGGGGAGAAGCACACGCTGGTGGAAGGCGGGTACGCGTACCTGCCGCCGGGCGGCGACTGGACGGTGCGGAACACCAGCGACGCGACCGCGACATTCCACCTGGTGCGGAAGGCGTACGAGCGGATCGACGGGATCGACGTACCGCCTGCGCTCGTCACCAACGAGACGGACGTCGAGGGCCGGGAGATGCCCGGCACCGAGGGCCGATGGAAGACGCAGCGGTTCGTGGACCCCGACGACGTACGGCACGACATGCACGTGAACATCGTGTCGTTCGAGCCGGGCGGGGTGATCCCGTTCCCGGAGACGCATGTGATGGAGCACGGGCTCTACGTGCTCGAAGGCAAGGCCGTCTACCTACTGAACAAAGACTGGGTAGAGGTTCAAGAAGGCGACTTCATGTGGCTCCGAGCCTTCTGCCCCCAGGCTTGCTACGCCGGCGGCCCCGGCCGATTCCGCTACCTCCTCTACAAAGACGTCAACCGCCACCCGAAGCTCACGCTCTGAGCTCCTTCCGAAAGAAGATCCGGCTGCGTCCACCGCTGATCGGGATGCGGCCGAACTCGGTCCAGCCGTGCCGCGCGTAGAAGTCGGGTGCCTGGAACTGGATCGTGTACACGACGCCGCTCACACACCCGCGCCGACGGGCTTCGGCTTCGGCCTCCGCGAGGATCCTGGTGCCGAGACCGGAGCCGCGGAGCTTCTCCGGCAGGTAGAGCAGATCGACGAACCAGAGCCCGAGCGAGGTTCGCCCGGTGAGTCCACCGAGCGTCTCGCCGGTTGCCGCATCCTTCACCAGCACCGCGAGCGGCCGCCGATCCTGTACTCCGGCGGCGTAGAGGTTGAACTCGTCCAAGCCGTCCGAGACGAACGCCTCGTCCACGGCGGTCGGTTCATCGGTCAGCACGACATCGAACGTCATACCCCCGGACGCTAACCGCCGCCACCGACAGGTGCGGCGTACGGACGGACGGGTAGTGCACCCGTGAGACGCCGTACGCGCGGACGCGACCACGCTCAGCTGTACTGCGAGCCACCCGACATCACCCGTCCGTCCGTACAGCAGCCCCAGCTGCGGCGATCGTCCAGCCGGTTCTAGGAGGGTTTTGCCCTCGAATCGGCGGATGATCCTCCTAGTTTGCGCGGGGCTTGGTCAGTCGGCGATGCGGACCGGGCGCTGGGGTACCGGGAGCGGGTCGGTGAGGAGGCGGGCGTGGCGTTCTACGTCGTAGCGGGTGCCGTCGTAGGCGAGGCGTTCGCGTTCGACGCCTTCGGAGAGGAAGCCGGCGCCGGCGGCGACCGCGCAGGAGGCCGGGTTGTTCAGGCGGTGGCCGAGTTCGAGGCGGTACAGGCCGGCGTCGTGGTGAGCCCAGCCCGCGAGGGCGCGGAGGGAGTCCCGCGCGACGCCATGACCGCGGACGTCGGCGAGCGTCCAGTACCAGGTCCAGCCGACCTGGTGCCGGTCGATGTTCGTCACCCCCACGCACCCGATCGGATGATCGTCGGCATCCGCCACGGCGTACACGTGCCCGTTGTCCAGGTCCGCGACCCGCCCGATCCAGTCGACGGCGGACGCCCGGTCCACGATCCCGCCCTGACTCACCATCTCCGGATCGTCATGCGCGACCACCAGCCGCAGCGCATCACCAGTCCGCCACCGCCGGAGCCCCAGCTCCCCGAGCGCGTATCCCATCCCTCGAAAATACCCCTGCCTCGACCCGCGCAGTCCGCCGTACGGCGCGTTCAGTTCAACGCCAGCGCCACGATTCCGAGGATCGCGACCAGCGCACCCAGAATCTCGACCAGACGGTCGCCCGCCGGGATCTTCCCGTCGTACTCCCAGTAGGTCGTGTTCTGGTCGAACGTGAACGTCACCCCACGCCCCGTCGCCAAGCATCCGCCCGCCGCGACTACCCCTCCGAGGAACAGACCCAACGGCACCGTAACCGCCGTCGGCGTCGCCGTCGTCGCCAGCACGAGCGCGACCAGGCAGCCGAGCCCGGTGACGATCAGGCATCGCGCGCGGGCGCGAGCCACCAGGCGCAGCACCACCGCTATCGCGGGCCAGGCGACATACACGGCGACGAGAACGGAACGTGGCACTAGGAGAGGATAGGGCGTATGGGATATCTGGATTTCAGGGATCAGGTTGTGGTGGTGACCGGGGCCAGTAGCGGGATCGGGGCCGCGGCGGCGGTCGGTTTCGCGGAGACCGGGGCGACTCTCGCGCTGCATTACCACCGGAACGTTGAGGGCGTGAAGCACACCGTGGGTGCTGTGCAGACGGCCGGCGGTACGGCGTCCGTGCACCAGGCGGATCTCGCCGACCCGAAGTCGGCGGACGTGTTCGTCGAGGAGGTGCTCGCGCAGCACGGGCGGATCGACGTACTCGTGAACAACGCCGGCGACCTGGTCAACCGGTCCGCGATCGCCGACGTACCGGACGAGGAGTTCCACCGGATCCTGGACGTCAACCTGACCTCGGTGTTCGCGCTCTCCCGGCGGATCGTGCCGGTGTTCCGGGCGCAGGGCGGCGGCTCGATCATCAACGTCACGTCGATCGCCGGGCGCACCGGCGGCGCCGGCGGGTCGGTGGTCTACGCGACGTCGAAGGGCGCGGTCAGCACGTTCACCCGCGGTCTCGCCAAGGAACTCGCCCCGGAAGGCATCCGGGTGAACGCGATCGCCCCCGGCGTGATCAAGACCCCGTTCCACGACCGCCACACCGGCGACGCCCAGATGCAGGCCATGCTCACCGCGATCCCGATGGGCCGCACCGGTACGCCGCACGAGTGCGTGGGAACCATCCTGTTCCTCGCCTCCGAGCGGATGGCGTCGTACGTCACCGGCCAGATCATCGAGGTCAACGGCGGCCAATTGATGCCCTAGGCAACTTGCAGGGCTCGGAGCCGATTGCCAGGAATCTCCAACGGCACCACCAGTCTGGCTGGCTAACTTCGTGGTTGTCGCAAGAAGTTGACTGCGGCAACAACCAACACGAAGGAGAACCTCATGAGCCTCAAGAAGGTCGCCGTCCTGAAGCCGAAGGCCCCCAAGGCGCCGAAGCAGCACAAGAAGCCCGCCAAGAAGCTCCCGCCGCGCCGCCGGCCGATCGCGCGTTGATCCAGTCCTGACAGTGGGGCCCGCAGACCGCGGGCCCCACGTCCATGTGGAGGCGGGCATGACGATTCGGCAGGCATTCGCGCGGTTCTGGCCGCTGACGCGCGGCGACCGACGGTGGTACGGACTGGTCTGTTGCTGCGTGATCGCCGCGGCAGTGTGCGAGACCGTCGCGATCCTGCTCTTCGGCAACCTGACCGACCACGCGCTGGAGCAGGGCTCGCTCGCGGCGTTCTGGACCCCGGCGAGCGCGTGGCTGGCGGTCGCAGTCGTCGGCGCGGTCATCGGGTACCTCGGCAACTCGCTCGCGTTCTGGAGCGGCGAGCGGTTCGTACGGCGACTTCGCGCTCGCGTGTTCGGACACGTCCAGGACCTGCCGCCGGACTTCTTCCAGCGGTACCGGCGCGGCGACCTGGTCGAGCGGCTCAGCGGTGACGTCGAGGCGATCGAGCAGTTGATCGTCTCCTCGATGATCGGCGTGGTCTCGGCGGTGTTCCGCGTCGTACTGTTCTCGGCCGCGGCGTTCTGGCTGCGCTGGGATCTCGCGCTCGTCACCTTCGTACTGGCGCCGCTGCTGTGGCTGGCGGCGAAGGCGTTCTCCGGTCCGATCAGGCGGTTCGCCCGCGCCGAGCGCGTCGCCGACGGCGCGATCACCTCGGTGCTCGAGGAGTCGCTCGGCACGATCGAGCTGACCCAGGCGTACAACCGGAAGCCGGCCGAGGAGCGGCGGCTGGATCGCGAGGCCGTCTCCTGGCTCCGCGCCTCGGTGAGTGGCGCGCGGCGGAGCGAGCTGTACGAGCAGGTCGTGGAGGTCCTGGAGACCCTGTGCGTGCTCGGCGTGATCGGCCTCGGCGTCTGGGAGATCTCCCAAGGCCGGATGACGCTCGGTGGCCTGTTGTCGTTCGCGGCGTTCCTCGGGTACCTGTACCCGCCGCTGCGCAGTCTCGGCGAGCTCAACCTGACCGCGACCGCAGCCACCGCCGCGACCGAGCGGCTCGAGGAGATGCTGTCGGTCACGCCAACCGTCACCGACCCGGACCACCCGGTCGAACTCGGGCGCGTACGGGGGCGCATCGAGTTCGACCGGGTCGGATTCAGCTACCAAGGTGTCGACGTACTGGACGATTTCGGCCTGACCGTCGAGCCCGGCGAGTTCGTCGTACTCACAGGGCCGAGCGGCGTTGGCAAGTCGACGATCGCGAAGCTCCTGCTCCGGTTCTACGACCCGACCGCGGGCCAGGTCCGGCTGGACGGCGTACCGCTGTCGTCATTGCCGGTACGGCGCCTGCGCGAGAGCGTCACGTTGCTCCCGCAGCAGACGCTCGTCCTGCACGACACGATCCGCGCGAACATCGCCTACGGCCGCCCCGACGCGACCGATGAGGACATCGTCGAGGCGGCCCGATCAGCTGCCGCTCACGAGTTCATCGCCTCGCTCCCAAACGGCTACGACACTCTCGTCGACCCGTCAGCCCCCAGACTGTCCGGTGGTCAACTGAAACGCCTGACCTTGGCCCGCGCCCTCCTCCGTGACGCCCCGGTCCTCGTCCTCGACGAACCAACCGCCGGCCTGGACGCCGAATCGGCCCAGCAGTTCATCGCGCCCCTCCGATCCCGCACCCGCACCACCATCCTCATGACGCACGACCTCACTCTCACCCCGTACGCCGACCGCGTCGTGAATCTCAGCGCGACAAGGTCCGGAAGCGATGCGCCGAGAGTGGCAGAAAGACTGCTGTCAGCAGCACGGGAGCTATGACAGCCGCGAGGCCGGCGTGGGTGCCGATCCAGGTGGCGGTCGCCGACGGATCGGGGTTACCGAACAGTGCGCGGGATGCCGTGGCGGTGGCCGACAGCGGGTTCCACTGGGCGACCGTGCCCAGCCAGTCCGGCATCGTCGATGTCGCGACGAACGTGCTGGACAGGAAACCGACCGGCCACACCAGCACCTGCACCATGGTCACGCTCTGCGCGTTCTTCACCGTGAGACCGATGAAGATCCCGACCCACAGCAACGCGAACCGCAGCAGCAACAACAGCCCGAACGCGGCCAGCGCCGACGGCAGCCCCTCGTGCCACCGCCAGCCGAGCGCCAGCCCGGTCGCGGCCAGGATGACGAGCGTCACCGCCGAGTCGAGCATGTCCGCGATACACCGCCCGAGCACCACCGCCGCCGAACTCATCGGCAGCGACCGGAACCGGTCCGTCACCCCCTTGTCCTTGTCCTGCGTGACCGCCGTCATCGTGCCTTCCAGCCCGAACAGCATCGCCAGCGCGAAGATGCCCGGCACCAGCAGCTCGTAGTACGACTGACCCTCCGGGAAGTCCATCGCGCCGCCGAGCAACGCGCCGAACATCAGCAGCATCAGCACCGGGAAGAACCAGTTGAAGATGATCAGCCCCGGCTGCATCCGCCAGTGGATCAGCGTCCGCCGCGTGAGTGTCCAGCTGTCCGCCAAAGCCCAACCGAGAGCCGTCATGCCGTCACCCCCGGTCCGGTCAGGTGCAGGAAGACCTCGTCCAGCGTCGGTCTGCGCAAGGTGATGTCCTCCGGTTCGATCTTTGCCTCGTGCAACGAGTTCGCCATCGTCACCAGTGCTCGGGTGCGGTCCTTCACCGGCACACTGATCCGTACGTCGGCCACCCGGATCTCCCCGTCCGTAAGGGGTTCGGCCAACGCGACCACCCGGGCGACATCCGCCGGATCCGCCAGCACCAGATCGAGCCAGTCCGAGCCGAGCCGGGTCTTCAGTTCGTCCGGGGTGCCCTCGGCAACGACGATCCCCTCCTTGAGCATCGAGATCCGGTTCGCCAGTTGATCCGCCTCCTCCAGGTACTGCGTGGTCAGCAACACCGTCGTACCGCCGTCGACCAGTTGCCGGATGGCGGACCACACCTCGAGCCGGCCGGCCGGGTCCAGCCCGGTGGTCGGCTCGTCGACGAACAGCACCGCCGGTGCCACGATCAAGCTCGCGGCCAGGTCGAGCCGCCGTCGCATCCCGCCGGAGTACTTGCTCAGCGCCTGTCCCGCCGCCTCGGTCAGGCTGAACCGCTCGAGCAGTTCGTCCGCCCTGCTCATTGCCTTGGCGTGCCCCAGATGGTTCAGCCGCCCGAACATCACCAGGTTCTGCCGCCCGGTGAGTACCTCGTCCACCGCGGGGTGCTGCCCGACCAGGCCGATCCGCCGTCGTACCTCCGCCCCTTGCCGCCGTACGTCGAATCCGGCGATCGTCGCCGTACCGGAATCCATCTCCAGCAGCGTGGACAGGATCCGCACCGCTGTCGTCTTACCGGCGCCGTTCGGGCCGAGCAGGCCCGTCACCGTGCCGGCCGTGACCTCCAGGTCGAAGCCGTTCAGCCCCGCACCCTCCGTACCGCCCTTGTAGTTCTTCCGTACGCCGGCGGCCTCGATCACTCGCTCCGTTGTCACTTCCCACCTCTCCGCGTGCTGCAGCTCGTTGAGCCGTAGAGTGTACCGTACATTGTACGGCTCAGGTACGATGCGTTCAACGACGAGCGGCAGAGGAAGGTTCCGGTGGCGGGAAGGAAGGCGGCGGCACCCGATCCGGCGCGCAGTCTGGCGCTGCTCTGGGGAAGTCACACCAAGCCCGGCCGCTCCGGCTTGACGGTGCGCGCGATCGTCGACGCGGCGATCGCGCTCGCGGACGTGTCCGGGCTCGAGGCGCTCTCGATGCGAACCGTCGCCGAGCGGCTGAAGGTCGGCACGATGTCGCTCTACACCCACGTCCCGGGCAAGGGTGAGCTCACCGACCTGATGTTCGACCAGGTGTACGGCGACCTGTATGCGGACCCCGACGAGCCTTTGAATCAGCCCGGCGGCTGGCGCGGTGCGCTCGAGTTCATCGCCCTGCGCAACTGGGACGTGCTGACCGCGCACCCGTGGATCCACGAGGTCCCGACGATGCGGACCGCGCTCGGCCCGAACATCACGCGCAAGTACGAGACCGAACTACGTCCCCTGGACGGACTGGGGCTGACCGACGTCGAGATGGACTCGGCCCTGACCCTCGTCCTCACCCACGTCCAGGGCACTGCCCGCGCCGGAGCGGAACAACTCCGCACCCAACGCGACTCAGGCCTGTCGGACGAGGAGTGGTGGCGTCAGATCTCCCCGACGCTCACCACGGTCATGTCCGGCACTCACTTCCCCACGGCCGGCCGCGTAGGCACCTCGGTAGGCGAACACTTCCAGTCCGTCATCGACCCCGCCCACGTCCTGACCTTCGGCCTCACCACGATCCTCAACGGCCTCACCCCGCTGATCGAATCGCGATCAGCTGTTCAGTAGATCCTCGAACGGGGTGGGGTTCTCGAACGGGTCGGCCTGGGTGGGGGTTTCGTTGTGGAGGGCGGCCACCAGTTCGGTCGCGGCTTGGGCGATCCGCGGACGGAGGCCTGCGGCGTTCGGGCCCCAGTCGGTGGAGGCGGCGTACACGCCGGTCGGGACCGGGAGCGCCTTGAGGTAGGCGAACAGCGGCCGGAGGGCGAACTCCAGGACCAGCGAGTGGCGTTCGGTGCCGCCGGTCGCGGCGAGCAGGACGGGCTTGCCGGCCAGGGCCTGGTCGTCGAGTACGTCGAAGAACATCTTGAAGAGGCCGGAGTACGACGCGCTCAACGTCGGACTGACCACGATCAGCGCGTCGGCGCCTGCCACGGTCTCGAGCACCTCGCGCAACGCGGCTGACGGGAAGCCGGTGAGCAGGTTGTTGGTGAGGTCGTGGGCGTGATCGCGTACTTCGACCAGCTCGACCCGCGAGCCGATCCCGCGACCGGACAGTTCGTCGCGGACCGCTTCCGCCAACTGGTCGGCGAGCAGCCGGGACGACGACGGCGTCGTCAGCCCGGCCGTCACGACAGCGATGACCTTCTCGTTCATTCGATCGTCTCCAGGTCGTGGGCGCGCTCCGCCGCAGCCTTCAGAGAAGCATGCGTCGGCGCGTCCGGAACATGTGCCGGCTTCAGCGCCGCGAACTCCTTCCGCAGCACCGGAACGACTTCTTCGCCGAGGATGTCCAACTGCTCCAGCACCGTCTTCAACGGCAGCCCGGCGTGGTCGATCAGGAACAACTGCCGCTGGTAGTCACCGAAGTGCTCCCGGAACGACAGCGTCCGCTCGATCACTTCCTGCGGGCTCCCGACCGTGAGCGGCGTTTCCCGGCTGAAGTCCTCCAACGAGGGACCGTGCCCGTAGACCGGCGCGTTGTCGAAGTACGGCCGGAACTCGCGGACCGCGTCCTGCGAGTTCTTCCGCATGAAGATCTGTCCGCCGAGCCCGACGATCGCCTGGTCCGCGGCGCCGTGCCCGTAGTGCTCGAAGCGCTGCCGGTACAGGTCGATCATCCGCTTGGTGTGCGTTATCGGCCAGAAGATGTTGTTGTGGAAGAACCCGTCGCCGTAGTACGCCGCCTGCTCGGCGATCTCGGGCGATCGGATCGAGCCGTGCCAGACGAACGGCGGTACGTCGTCGAGCGGCCGGGGCGTCGACGTGAAGGCCTGCAACGGCGTACGGAACTTGCCTTCCCAGTCCACGACCTCCTCGCGCCACAATCGGCGGAGCAGTGCGTAGTTCTCGACGGCGAGCTGGATGCCGTTGCGGATGTCCTGCCCGAACCACGGGTACACCGGGCCGGTGTTGCCGCGCCCCATCATCAGGTCCACCCGGCCGTCGGCCAGGTGCTGCAGCATCGCGTAGTCCTCGGCGATCTTCACCGGGTCGTTGGTCGTGATCAGCGTCGTCGAGGTCGACAGGATGATCTTCGACGTCTGCGCGGCGATGAACCCGAGCTGGGTCGTCGGCGACGACGGCACGAACGGCGGGTTGTGGTGCTCGCCCTGCGCGAACACGTCCAGCCCGACCTCTTCGGCCTTCAGCGCGATCCGGACCATCGCCTTGATCCGCTCACCCTCGCTGACCGTGGTTCCCGTCGTCGGGTCCGTAGTCACGTCCCCCACGCTGAACACCCCGAACTGCATCCGTCCTCCTTCATGCCCGAGCCGCCGGTCCACCGGCGTGCTGATAGTTCACTATTAAACTACCAGAACGCCAACCTGCCGCAACTCATTCCGGATGTACCGAAGGCCCGCGATCAGGCGATCACGGGCCTTCGAAAGGTACAGATCAGAGCGCATGTGGTTTCAGTAGTTCGTCGTCACCGGTCAATGCGGCGCCGATGCGGCGGTGCTTGCCGGCCTCGTCGCGGCGGGACAGCCGTTCGAGGGTGCGTGCCAGCATCAGGTGCGCGTAGTACTCCGTCGGCTCGCGGTCGATGACCTCGAGGAGATTCTCCTCGGCAGGCTTCAGCAGCGCCGCGTGGTAGTACGCCCGCGCCAGCAGCAGTCTCGTCCCGACGTCGTCGGGAGTCTCGTCGACCACCGGCTTGAGCGCCCGGATCGCACCTCGATAGTCCCGCTCCTCGAAGTACTGCTGTGCCAGTCCGTAGCTCAGTGCTCGCATGTCTTCCACAGGCCGCGCAACGCCGTACGCCGAAACCGTATTCCTGACGGATCAGGCGGCGTCGAGTGCGGCGACCTGGTCGGGGGTGAGCTGCAAGTCGATTGCGGCGTACGAGTCGCGGATGGTTTCGGGGCGGCTGGAGCCTGGGATCGGGATCACGTGCGGGGACTTGGCGAGCATCCAGGCCAGGGTCAGGCGCTGTGGTGAGACGCCGAGCTCTTCGGCCAGCGTGTGGAAGGCGGGGTGCTTCGCGCCGAGGTCGCCGGCGCGGGTGATGCCGCCGAGCGGCGACCAGGGGAGGAAGGCGATGCCGAGAGAGTCGCACAGCTCGAGCTCCGGCTCGCTGGACCGGAAAGCCGGCGAGAACTGGTTCTGCACCGAGACGAGCCGGCCGCCGAGGATCTCCTGAGCCTGCTTGATTTGCGCGGGGTTCGCGTTCGAGATGCCGGCCATCCGGATCTTGCCGGCGTCGAGCAGGTCGCGGATGGCGCCGACCGAGTCCTCGTACGGCGTCTTCGGGTCGGGCCGGTGGAACTGGTACAGCCCGATCGCCTCGACACCGAGCCTCTTCAGCGACGCCTCGGCCGCCTCGGCAATGTGCTTCGGGGACCCGTCCAGGGTCCAGCTCCCGTCGCCGGGCCGGAGGTGGCCGCCCTTCGTCGCCACCAGGACGTCCGAGGTGTCACCGCCGTACGACGCCAGCGCCTTGGCGATCAGGCTCTCGTTGTGACCGTCGTCGGTCGCTGTCAGGTGGTACGCGTCGGCCGTGTCGATCAGCGTGATCCCCGCGTCCAGCGCGGCGTGGATGGTCGCGATCGAGCGGGCTTCGTCGGGCCGGCCCTCGATCGACATCGGCATCGCGCCGAGCCCGATCGCGGACACCGCGACGTCACCGATCCTGCGGGTCTTGTTCGTGTCAGCTGCCATATGTCCAACCTCCCGCGCCCCGACCGCGAATTCCAACAGGAATCTCCGCACTGATTCAGCACTCCGAGTGGTGAATGCCTGTCAAGGGCTTACAAATCGCAGAGAACTTACGTAAGAATATGGCGGAACTCGCCCGAGGAACGGAGCCGCCAGTGCCGTCCCGTCGTACCTTTCTCCAGCTCACCGGCCTGAGCGCGGCCTCGGTCACGCTCGGCATCGCCGCGCCGACCGTGGCCGACGCCACCCCGGCCGGCCCGATCCCGGACGGCGCGTTCGCCCTCGGCGTCGCGTCCGGCGACCCGCGTCCCGACGGCTTCGTGCTGTGGACCCGGCTCGCCCCCACCCCGCTCGCCGTCGACGGCCACGGCGGCATGCCGGCCGCCCAGGTGCCGGTGCAGTGGGAGGTCGCCGAGGACGCTCGCTTCCGGCACGTCGTACGGCGAGGGCTCGCGATCGCCTCGCCCGACCTGGCGCATGCCGTCCACCCGGAGGTGCGTGGTCTCCGGCCGGGACGCGAGTACTTCTACCGCTTCCGCGTCGGCACCCAGGTCAGCCCGATCGGTCGCACCAAGACGCTGCCGACGTACGGCGATCAGTTCACCTTCGCGACCGCGTCGTGCCAGGCCTGGTACCACGGCTACTTCGCCGCGCACCGCGACATCGCCCGACGCGCCCCCGACGCGGTCTTCTTCCTCGGCGACTACATCTACGAATACGGGATCGTTGCCGGTGACAACCTTTGGCGCGAGGGCGTCACGGTCGGACCCGAACACGGCGTCGAGATCGAGACGCTGGAGCAGTACCGCCTGCGCTACAGCCTCTTCAAGACCGACCCCGATCTCCAGGCGGCCCACGCGGCCGCACCGTGGTTCCTGGTCTGGGACGACCACGAGGTGCAGAACAACTACGGCGCCGACAACTCGCTGTACGGCGTACCGCCCGAGCTCTTCGTCCATCGCCGCGCCGTCGCGTACCGGGCGTACTACGAGAACGCCCCGCTCGCCCTCGACAGCCTCCCGCAGGGACCGGACGGCCGCATCTACCGCAGGTACGACATCGGCTCACTGGCCAGGGTCCACCTCCTCGACACCCGCCAGTATCGCGACCCGCTGCCCGTCGACGAGGCCGACCGCGTCTCGGAGCAGCGCACGATCATGGGCGCCGAGCAGGAGTCCTGGCTGTACGACGGACTTCGCCGCTCACGCGCGCCGTGGAACATCGTCGCGGGCGGCGTCGTACTCAGCGCCGTCACCGACGACCGCACCGAGCAATGGGACGGCTATCCGGCCAACCGCCGCCGGGTCCTCGAAGCGATGGGCGGAGCCGGGACGTCGGTGATGCTCACCGGCGATATCCACCGCCACGTCGCGTCGGAGCTCAAACTCGACTTCGCCGACCCTGCTTCGCGGACCGTCGGCGTCGAGTTGGTCTGCTCGTCGGTCGGCTCGAACGGCGACGGCACCGATACCGACGCGTACGAGAAGGACTGGCTGCAGCACCCGTACATGAAGCTCTACAACGCCCGTCGCGGCTACGTGCACAGCACGATGACGCGCTCCGAGCTGACCACCGAGTTCGTGAACTTCCCGTACATCGAGGCCGACGCGAACGCCCAGCCGAACGTCGTCGCCCGCTTCCGCACGCCCGTCGCCGATCCCCGCCTGGAGGCACTGTGATGCGTCGACCACCAGCAATCACCGGCCTGCACGGCGCCGGCGGCATCAGAATCGTGACCCTCGACTGGAAGCCGGTCTCGTGGGCGACCGTCGTCGACCACTACGCCGTGTACGCCGACGGGGCCTTGGTCGGCAAGACCGTCTACCCGCACTTCGTGCACCGCGGTCTCGACTTCACCGGCGTCACGAGGTCCTACTCGGTCGTCACGGTCGATGCCGCAGGCAACCGATCAGCGCAGTCGAGGCCGGCGGCTGTCGCGAACCTGACGTCCGTCACGATCTCCGGTACGCCGGTCGCGACGGTCGGCACGTTCGACGGCAAGGGCTCCGAGCTCGCCCTCTCGCCCAAGGGTTACGCCGAGTACCCGACCCGCTTCCCGTCGGACGTCGACTACACATTCGGTACGTCGACCCCGGCGGCGGACTGGGCCTACCTGCTGCCCGGTCCCGCGGACAAGTGGGCCGGCACGAAGAACCACCGCGCCACGTTCCGCTTCGACCTGCCCGCCGTACCTGAGCAGGATCTCGACCTCGCGCTCTGGCTGATCGACAGCCACGCCAGCCTCGCGGCCTCGGCGCTGCTGACGATCAACGGCACCGAGGCCGGCCGCCTCACCTTCGCGAACGGCGCCACCAAGGGCTCGACCATTGCCGACAGCACCTACCCGGGATCGCCGCTCAAACCGTCGTATCTGGAACAACCGTTGCCGAAGGCTCTCTTCCGTCCAGGACAGAACGTCCTGGAACTCTTCAAGGACCAAGGCTCCTGGATCGCGTACGACGCCCTGGGGATATTCGCCCGCCGCTGAGGGTCACGTGTTTCAGGCTGAGTGGACGTGCGGGCGGCGGTCCTCGACGACGTACGTCGACCGGGTGGTGATCGTGGCGCCCGGCGTCTCGACGTACGGCACGACCCGGAAGTCGTTACGCCACTGGTGCTGGTCGATCGTGACGCGCGAGTAGCCGCGCTGGGAGTTGAAGAACTTCAGGTGCGGGTTCGCGGCCAGGAACTGCTGACCTTGGTCCGTCGTGTCGGCGCCGTTGCCGCCGCTGGTGATCGACGTACCGACGAACTCGGTGCCGACCGTCGCCGAGTCCGGGTTCGCGAAGTCCCGCTTCAGTTCGAGCGCGTAGTTCTGGTGCCGGTCGCCGGTGATCACCACCAGGTTGCGGACGCCGCTGTCCTGCGCGGCCGCGAGCACCTTGTTGCGCTCGGCAACATAGCCGTCCCACGGGTCCAGCCAGACGTGCGTTTCCGGGCCCGGCGTCCAGTCGGTCTGGCCCATCGGGGTCTGGTTGCCGATCACCTGCCAGCGCGCCTTCGACCGGCGGAACCCGTCCAGCAGCCAGGCGCGCTGCTTGCCGCCGAGCATCGTGTTGTCCGGGTCGAACCGGTCGTCGCAGGTGGACGAGTCGCCGTCGCCGCACGGCTGGTCGCTGCGGTACTGGCGGGTGTCGAGGATCGTGAAGTCCGCGAGCCGGCCGTACGGCAGCCGGCGGTGGTAGCGGATGTCGGGCCCGGACGGCATCTGCTCGTGCCGCACCGGCAGGTTCTCGTACATCGCCTGGAACGCCTGGGCGCGGCGGGCGCGGAAGACGGCCGGGTCCTGGTCCGGCTCGGTGTCGACCTGGGAGATGTCGCCGGCCCAGTTGTTCTCCACCTCGTGGTCGTCGAACGTGTGGACCCACGGGTGCGCGGCGTGCGCGGCCTGCAGCGGGGCCTCGGTCTTGTACAGCGAGTACTGCAGCCGGTACCGCGCGAGGTCGAACGTCTCGGTGTGGAACCGCGGGTCGGTGGTCACGCCGCGCTTGTTCGTCTTCACGCCGGACTCGTACAGGTAGTCGCCGAGGTGCACGACCAGGTCGAGATCTTCCTGGGCCAAGTGGTCGTACGCCGTGAAGTACCCGTCCTGCCAGGCGTTGCACGACGCGAACGCGAACCGTAGTTCGCGCGGGTTGGCCAGCGGGTGCGGGGCGGTGCTGGTCCGGCCGGTCGGCGAGACCTCGTGACCGGCGCGGAAGCGGTAGTAGTACACGTGGTCGGGCAGCAGGCCGCGGACCTCGGGGTGGACGCTGTGCCCGAGTTCGGGGGTTGCGACGACGCTGGAGCGCCGTACGACGTGGCGGAAGTTCTCGTCGTACGCGACCTCGTACTCGACCCGGACCGAGCGCGCGGGCATGCCGCCCTTCCCGTCGACGGCGTACGGATCGGTGGCGAGACGGGTCCACAGCACCACCCCGTCGTACTGCGGATCGCCCGAGGCGACCCCGAGCGTGAACGGGTTGCCGGTGCCGGACGGGGACGCGTACGTGGTCGAGGCGTCCCAGGCCCCGGTGCCGAGCAGTACGGCGGCAGCGCCCGCACTCCCGTACCCGAGGAAGCGACGGCGGGAGACAGGCATGATTCCTCCAGATTGCGGGCGGTTGGAAAGCGTTGTCAGTGTTCAGTCGGCGGGTGGCGGTGGCTTGACGCGGAGGTTAACGGCTCAGTTCGGTAAATTAACGAGAGTGGGCGGTAGGAGCCGGGGCTTCGCTAGGCTGGGCGGAATTGCCGACTACACGGGGAGCTGACCGATGCCGTACGAACCGTGCCGCTACGCGCGCCGGTGGCCGGACCTTTTCGACCAACTCGACGACGAGCAGAAGCAGCGGGTCAGTGACGCGCTCGCGAACAACCGCCTGGAAGGCTGGGAGCCCGGCCGGGACGACGTCTCCGATCTGATCGATCGCGAACTGGGCCGGATCGACACCGCGGAGTACATCCGCCGGACCCTGTCGAAGGTGACCGGCGGCGGGCCGGAGTGACCGAGGAGGTCTCGCCGGAGGAAGCTGCGGAGGCCGCCGAGAGGAAGCAGCGCTGGGACGCCTACCTCTGGGAGCCGGGCAGCTGCCTGAAGAACAAGCTCGACATCACGAACCCGATCGAGCTGCACTTCGCCGAGTACAGTCTGCGGGCCGTCCGGCAGGGCGAGATGGACCGCGGTGAGGTCGACATCCCGCGCACGTACGACAAGGCGCACCTGCAGGCGATCCACAAACACATGTTCCAGGACGTGTACGACTGGGCCGGGAAGTTCCGGGACGTGGGCATGCACAATCACGGCAACGCGTTCGTGCCACCCGAACGCCTGGACAAGTGGACCGACAAGGTCAGCGCCAAGGTCAAGGACAAGGACTGGTCGACGATGTCGCGCGAGGAGTTCGTGCAGAGCATCGCCGAGGTGTACAGCTACCAGAACCTCACGCACCCGTTCCGCGAAGGAAACGGCGCGACCGCCAAGCAGTTCATCAGCCACGTGTCCGAGATGTCGCCGTACCGCCTCGACTTCGACAAGGTCGAGCGGGACGAGTGGAACGCGGCGTCGAGCGCGTCGTACCCGCCGGATCTGGAGAAAAGCACAGACCCGGACCCGCGCAAGATGCACGCCGTCTTCGACAAACTGACCGTCGAACGCGGCGCCGTACTGCGCGCCGACCCGGAACTCGCGGCCGCCCTCCAACTCCAGAACGAGACGTACGCCGGAATCGACAAGTCGGAGCAGATCGATGTCGACGACAAACGCCCAGGCGCCCATGCCGTCGCGCGGGAAGCCGAGGCGGAGGCCGAGCACCAGACCTGACCGGTGCAGGATAGGTCGTATGCAGACCGACGAACGGATTCGCCGTGCCCGGCCGGAAGACGTCCCGGCGATCGTGGAACTGGTGTACGCACTCGCAGAGTACGAACGTGCTCCCGAGGAGTGCCACCTGACCGCGGACCAGCTGCAGACCGCCCTCTTCGGCGACACCCCCGCCGCGTTCTGCCACGTAGCCGAACACGAGGGCCAGGTCGCCGGCTGCGCGATCTGGTTCCTCAACTTCTCCACCTGGCGCGGCGTCCACGGCATCTACCTCGAAGACCTCTTCGTCCGCCCCGAAACCCGCGGCACCGGCCTCGGCAAAGCCCTCCTCACCGCCCTGGCCCAAGAATGCGTCCGCAACAACTACGAACGCCTCGAGTGGTCCGTCCTCAACTGGAACACCCCCGCCATCGACTTCTACAAATCCCTAGGCGCCAACCCCCAAGAAGAATGGACCACCTACCGCCTGACAGACGAGCCCCTCAAAAACCTGGGTTCGTGAGGAACACCTGACGCAACTCGGTGGGCAACTGGGTCTTGTCCGTGAATGCTCCGAGAGCGAGCCAGGTCGTCCCGATCGCGGCCCAGAGCGCGTCCTCGTCGTACGCCGCGGTGATCACCATCGAGGCGTTCTCGAAGGGATCGAGTTGGGCGTTCCACCGATCCGGTCTACTCACGAGGTGGAGGGTCGCCCGCAACTCCGTGCCTGGCGTGACCGGAGGCTGCGGACCGTTGAGCGCGTCGTACAGCTCGTCCCCACGGTCCATCCGCCCGAGGATCCCGGCGATCCTCTCTAGCCGGTCGAACCCAGCCTCCACACAAGCCCGCCGCGCGACCCAGCGAGCGATTGCCCGGAGGGTCTCAGGATCGGTCCGCTCGAAGGCATCCACCAATCGCCGGTCCACCGCCGACAGCTCCCGAGCGAACCGGATGCCCTCGATCCGCGCACTCGGCAACGCCCCACCCCAAGCCGCCGCATGCTCCGCGAGTCGCTGCTCCTCGGTATGTCGCGCCTTCTCCGCTTTCAGTTCCGCGAGCTGTGCCGGTGTCGGCAGTTCACGCGCGAACTTGTGCGAGTACGCCGCCTCCTTGCCGGTCTCCTTCACCACCCGGTCCGGCGCGGTCCGCGCCGGCCAGAACTGCAACAGATAACGGTCGACCGGCGGCTCGTCGGCCATCGGTGGCCCCGCTTGGTGGCCCGCATCCATGTTCCAAGCGGAGTACCGCACGCGGTAGTCCGCCTGCGGTTCGAGCTCCAGCGGCCACGGTCCGCCGCTTCCTTCCAAGGTGACCAACGCCGCGTCACCGATCGGCCGGTACGACGCCTCGACGACCTCCTCCGCGCTGTACTCAACCGAAGGCATCCCGTCGTGCACCTCGACCGCAAACCCGACGTCGCCCGTGTGCAGCCCGGTGATCAAGAACAACTTCCCCGGCACCGCCGCTCCACACAACCCGTTCCGCTGCCCGGCGAAACATTCGTGCAGGTCGGCGTAGTCCTCCCCGCTCTCCACGTAGATCTGGCTGTACGCCACCCGTGCGCGACCTGACATCACCGTCCGCATCAGCTGGACAGGCTCAGATCGGGGAATGCCTCGCGCAGTTCGGCGACCAGTTGGTGCCCGTCTCCGACGGCGTCGACAGCGCGCAGGAGGGTGTCGATCGCCGCGTCCAGCGGGTCGTCGTCGTACGTCGAGTCGATCACGGTCAGCGCCTGGAGCGGGACGCTGAGGTTGTGCGGCCAGGAACCCCCGAAGGTGGTCACGAACAGTGGGCCGTCGAAGGTGCCGGGTGGCGGGCCGTTCAACTCGCGGCGGTCCAGTCCCGCGTCCATCTGGTCCAGCCTGGTGGCAATCCACTCCGTCCGGTCCAGGCCCGTGGCGACGCAGCCGCGCCGCGCTGCCCAGCGGGCGATCTTCACCAGCATCTCCGGGGCGGCCCGGTCCAGGTCGTCGAGCAGCGGCCGGTCGTACTGCACCAGCAGGAGCGACATGTACTTGTCCTGGATCCGTTCACTGGGGATGCTGCCGCCCCACGATTCGAGGTCCCTGGCCTCCCGCTCCTCCGCCTCACGACGTTCGCGGATTCGCTGCAGCTCGGCGCGCTGCTCCGGTGTCGGCGGTGGCGGTGCCTTCCGCGCCACGCCGTGCCAGTACGCGGCGGTCCGGCTCGTCTGCTTGACCACCTCGTCCGGCGCGTGATCCGCCGGCCAGAACTGCACGACGTACCGGTCGACCTCAGGCTCGTCCTCGTCGGGCGGTGCAGCGTCGTGGCCGGCGTCCATCTCGGACCCGCAGTACCGCACGCGGTAGCCGACCTGATCCAGTTCCAAAGGCCAGTAATCGCTGCCCAAACCACGCAGGACCGCTTCGCCGGCGGGGCGGAACGATGCTTCGACGATCTCCTCCCAGCTGTCGTCGACCGGCGGCGCGTCGTCGTACAGCTCGACGCTGAATCCGACCCGCCCGGTGTGCATTCCGGTGACGAGGAAGAGCGTCCCGTCAATCGTCGCGCCGCAGAGCCCGTTCTGTTGACCGCCGAAGCTCTCCGGCACGTCCGGCGATCGGTCGCCGCTCGCGACATAGATCTGTCCGTATTCGACCCAGGCAGGCCCGGTCATCAAGGTGCGCATGAATGAATCCCCCAGATCGTCTGTGCTGGGGTTCTTTCAATCACATTCCGCCGGACAGCGCTAGCCGCGGCGGTTCTTGGCGTTGTACATGGCTTGGTCGGCTTCGTGGAGGAGGGTGTCCAGGTCTGTGGTGGTGGGGGTGATGGGGACTGTGCCGACGCTGGTGGTTACCTGGACGGCGATGTTGGGGAGGGGGCGGCTGACGGCGGTTTCGAGGCGGGTTATGAGGGTGGTGAGGTCGTCGCCGGTGATGTCTTCGGCCAGTACGGCGAACTCGTCGCCGCCGAGCCGCGCAACGGTGTCGCCGTGGCGGACCGCCGTACTGAGGCGGGTTGCGATCTCGCGGAGGGCGCGGTCGCCGGCCTCGTGCCCGTAGCCGTCGTTGACGAGTTTGAAGTGGTTGAGGTCGCAGAACAGCAGGGCTCCGGTGCGGCCGGTGGCGCGGGTCTGTTCGAGGACCTTTGTGAAGCGGTGCTGCAGGAGACGGCGGTTTGCGAGGCCGGTGAGTGGGTCGTGCGCGGCGTGGTGCCGGAGTTCGCGTTCGGCGTCCTTGCGGGCGGTCACGTCGTCGATCTGGACGAGCAGGATCCGCGGCAGCCCGGCGCCTTGCGTGACGAGGGACGCCGTACCGGCGAGCCAGATCGCGTTCCCGCTGGGCTGCGTGAACACCCGCTCGAACCGGTACGTACCGTTGCTAGCGGCAACCTCTTCCAGCTCGAGCCGGGTCTGGTCCGGCTCCTCGTCCCGCAGGAAGCTCACCAGCCGTGTCCCGAGCAGCTGGTCCGGCGCGTAGCCGGTGATCCGGCAGAACGCGTTGTTCACCCGCAGGATCCGGCCCAGCTCCGGTCCGTCGAACGCGACCGTCGCCATCCCGTTGCCGGCGCCCTCGAAGACGAGCCGGAACGTCGCCTCGCTCGCCTCCAGCCGGGTCTTCTCGGCCAGCAGTCGATCGGTCAGCCGCGCCTTGTCGATCGCCAGCCCGGCCTGGGTCGCGAAGATCTCGAGCAGCTCCCGGTGGATCGGACCGGGCCGGCGCTGGTCCTCGGGCAGGTCGACCGACAGCATCCCGACCAGGTCGCCGTCCGACGAGTACAGCGGCGCGAACAGCGCGTCCAGCGGGTGCCACGCGTCCGGTGCGTCGGACACCGGTACGTCGGGCACCCAGCCGGTCACCTCGCCCTCCGGCAGCCGCTCGTGCGGCACGAACCGGAGCTTGCCCCACGCGTCCGCGATCGCGAACTCGGCGTCGAACAGGTCCGCCGCGCTGACCTTGCCGAGGAGCGCCGCCCGGGCCTCCGGCGACCCGGCGACGGCGATCACCTCGAACTTGCCGTCCGGGTGCCGAAGGTTCAGTACGGCGATGCCGAAACCGAGCCCGTTCACGACGCCGTCGACCACCGCCTGCAGCGTCTCGGCAAGGCTGCGCCCGGCGCCCATCCGCGCGCTCACCTCGTACAGGCGACGGACGGCAGACAGCCGGACCGCGGGCTCGTTCTGCACCCGTTGAGGATAGGCCGATTTCACCGGGCGTGAGCAGACGTATCCACAGCTGACCCGGTTAAGCGTTTGTTGTCACAGGCCGGGAACAGGACTCAGTACCGGAGTTCGGTCAGTCCGCGGTAGCTGCGCTCGGCCGAGTGCCAGGCGTCCGTGGGCTTGTCGTGCTCGACCAGGTACTGCTCCACGCCACCCGACTCGGCGTGCGCGAACATCGCGCCGAAGTCGAGTTTCCCGGCTCCGACGTCCTCCCAGGACCCGTCCTCGGCCATGTCCTTGACGTGCAGGGCCGGGAACCGGCCCGGGTGCTCCTGGAACAGTTTCGCCGGGTCGTGCCCGCCGTCGACCGCCCAGTACAGGTCCAGCTCGAACCCGAGCAGCTCCGGGTCCACGCCCAGCAGGATGTCGTACAGCACCTGCCCGTCGACCTCGTCGAAGTCCCGGCCGTGATTGTGGAACAGCAGCTTCAGCCCGGCGTCCCGCGCCGCCTTCCCGGCCTCGGTGAACGCGGCCGCGGCGGTCTTGAAGCCCTCGACCGAGTGCAGCTCGGAAGGAATCGACGGTACGACGGCCCACTGCGCCCCGAGCGTCTTCACATCGGCGAGCGCGCCCGCCCAGTCGTCGGACATCCGCTTGTACCCGACATGCTCCAGCACGATCGACAGCCCGGCGTCGTCCGCGAACCCGCGGATGTCCTCGGCGCTGTGGTCGAACCGCCCACTCACCCCCACTGTGCGGTAGCCGATCCCGGCGAGCCGCTTCAGCGTCCCCGAATAGTCGTCGGCCAGCACGTCTCGCATCGTGTAGAGGTGCATCCCGATTCCGTCGGCAGGAATGGTCCGGTCAGTCATACAGGTAGCTCCTTGTCAGAGAACGTGTTCCTGATACCTCGCCAGCGCCAGGTCGAAGACCTCCTGTCCCGGCGCGTCCCACAGTTGCTGGTTGAAGATCTCGACCTCGATGGGTCCGTCGTACCCGGCCGCGTCGCAGGCCTCGCGTAGCCGGCGCAGCTCGATCGAACCGTCGCCCATCATTCCGCGTCCGAGCAGCGTGTCCGCGGGCAGCGGGACCACCCAGTCGCTGACCTGGTACGACACGATCCGCTCGCCGGCCCGCTCGATCTGCCGGTACACGTCCGCGTCCCACCACAGGTGGTACGCGTCCACGATCACCCCGACCTGCGAGGCCGGGAACTGCTCCGCCAGGTCGAGCGCGCCGCCCAGCGACGACACCACGCACCGGTCCGAGCAGAACATGGGGTGCAGTGCCTCGACCGCCAGCGTGACACCGCGTTCTTCGGCGTACGGCGCCAGCTCGGCGAGCCCGTCGCGCACCATGCCGCGGGCGCCGTCGAGGTCACGTGATCCGGCCGGGAGTCCGCCGCTGACCAGCACGAGAACCGACGTACCGACCGTCGCGGCCTCGTCGATCGCGCGCCGGTTGTCCTCGATCTTCGCTTTCCGCTCGACCGGGTCGGTCGACGTGAAGAAGCCGCTACGGCACAAGGACGACACCTTCAGACCCGCGTCCGCGACCAGACGAGCCGCCTTGTCGACGCCGTACTCCTGGATCGGCTCGCGCCACAGCCCGATCCACTCCAGACCGGCCTTCGCGCTCGCCCCGACGACGTCCTCGAGTGGCCAGTACTTCGTGGTCGCCTGGTTGAGGCTGTACCTGTTCACGCGTCGATCCCGCTCACGCGCAACAGCTGCCGGAACCGGTCGACGGCCAGCTCGGGATTCGTCAGTACGCCGGCCTGGTCCGCGAGCCGGAACGTGTCCGCGAGATGCGGCAGCGACCGTCCGGTCTGCAGGCCGCCGACCATCGTGAACCCGGGCTGGAACCCGTTCAGCCAGGCCAGGAAGGCGATGCCGGTCTTGTAGTAGTACGTCGGCGCGGAGAAGATCTGCCGGGCCAGCGGGACCGTCGGCGCGAACACCTTCTCGTAGGTCTCCAGGTCACCGTCATCAAGAGCCTTGAGCGCAGCAGCTGCCGCCGGAGCGATCGCGGCGAAGATCCCGAGCAACGCGTCGCTGTGCCGTTCGCCGTCGCCGCGGATCAGTTCGGGGTAGTTGAAGTCGTCCCCGGTGTACAGCCGGACGCCCTCGGGGAGGCGGTTGCGCAGGGCAACTTCCTTCGAGGCGTCGAGGAGCGAGATCTTGATGCCGTCGACCTTCGGCACATTGTCGTTGATCAGCTCGACGACGGTGTCCGCGGCCGCGTCCACCGAGGCGCTTCCCCAGTAGCCTTCGAGCGCGGGGTCGAACATCGAGCCCAGCCAGTGCAGGATGACCGGGCGGGTCGACTGTGTGAGCAGGCGGTCGTACACCTTCCGGTAGTCGTCCGGTGACTCCGCCGCCGCACACAACGCGCGGCTGGCCATCATGATCGGCTGCGCGCCCACCTCCTCCGCAACAGCAAGCTGCTCCTCGTAGGCGCCGATGACCGCGTCGAGGGGATGCGTACCGCCGGTGGGGAGTTGATCTGTGCCCACGCCGACCGCGATCCGGCCGTCAGGCGCTTCGGCCGCCGAGCGGCGGATGAGTTCCTGCGTGGCCTTCCAGTCGAGGCCCATCCCGCGTTGCGCGGTGTCCATCGCCTCCGCGACCGACAGTCCGAGCGACCACAAGTTCCGCCGGAACTCCAGCGTGTGCTCCCAGTCGATCACCGCGGGCGCCCCCGGCGAGTTGTCGCCCAAGGGGTCGGCGACAACATGCGCGGCCGCGAACGCCAGCCGCGACGACGCCGGCGAATAGGTGCCCTGAGCAACTGGTTGACCGACGAGCCGATACTTCTCCAGTCCGCCGCCCGCTGGGAGGTTGAGCTCCAGCGACATCAGTTGGTCCCGAGGTCGAGGGTGGGAACCTCGAGCTTGCGGCCCTCGTGCCAGGACTTGAGGCCGAGCTCGGCCAGCTGGACGCCCTTGGCGGCCTCGACGAAGTCCCAGGTGAACGGCGCGTCGTCGACCACGTGCCGCAGGAACATCTCCCACTGGACCTTGAACCCGTTGTCCATCGGCTCGTTGTCCGGCACCGTCGCCCACTGGTCGCGGAACTTCTCGGTGACCGGCAGGTCCGGGTTCCACACCGGCTTCGGCGTCGCGGACCGGTGCTGGGCGCGGCAGTTCCGCAGACCGGCGACCGCCGACCCTTCGGTCCCGTCGACGTGGAACTCGACCAGCTCGTCGCGGAACACCCGCGTGGCCCAGGACGAGTTCAGCTGCGCGACGATCCCACCCTCGAGCTCGAACACGCCGTACGCCGCATCGTCCGCGGTCGCGGCGTACTTGTCGCCGTTCTCGTCGACCCGGGTCGGGATGTGCGTCGCGCCCTGGCAGTACACGGACTTGACCGCGCCGAACGTCTGGTCGAGCACGTACCGCCAGTGGCAGAACATGTCCAGGATGATGCCGCCGCCCTCTTCGGACTTGTAGTTCCAGGACGGCCGCTGCGCCTCCTGCCAGTCGCCCTCGAAGACCCAGTAGCCGAACTCGCCGCGGACCGAGAGGATCCGGCCGAAGAACCCGCCGTCGACCAGCCGCTTCAGTTTCCGCAGGCCGGGCAGCGACAGCTTGTCCATCACCACGCCGTTCTTCAGGCCGGAGTCGAGGACCAGCTTGGCCAGGTCGACGGCCGCGTCCAGGCTCTCGGCGATCGGCTTCTCGCAGTAGATCGCCTTGCCGGCCTCGACCGCGGCCCGGACGCCCTTCTCACGCAGCTGGGTGAGCTGCGAGTCGAAGTAGATCTCCACGTCCGGCTCGGCCAGCGCCTCGGCCAGGTCGGTGGTGTACCGCTCCAGGTCGTACTGCTCCGCGATCCGGCGCAGCTTCAGCTCGTTGCGGCCGACCAGGATCGGTTCGGGGATGATCATCGTGCCGTCGGCAGCGGGGATTCCGCCCTGCTGCCGGATCGCCACGATGGAGCGCTCGAGGTGCTGGCGCAGGCCCATCCGGCCGGTGACGCCGTTCATCACGATGCCGATGCGTCGCTCGTTCACAGTCTTGCCTCTCGCGCTTGAGTGTCATAAACGTCGAGATGGCCGCACATGCCGTGCCTGCCGAACTCGGTGGGGTTGAGAAGTTGGTGGAGCTCGGCGGACTGCAGATGCGGCGCGGTGCCGGCCTCGAGCGCGTCCAGCGCGGCACCGGTCTCGTCCGCGAGCCGTCGGGCGCCCTGCTCCCAGCGCTTCCGCCAGTCGGCGAGCTGCGGCTGCACGATCTGGATCGCGGCCCCGAAGAAGTCGTTCAGCGCCGCGGGGCCTTCCGCTTCGTACCGCTCCCGCAGTACGGCGTACCCCTGCAGCGCGAGGTCGCGCCGGGCGATCGCTGACGTCGTACGGTCCTCGCCCTCGCCGGTCAGGGCGGTTGCCCGCAGGTATGCCTCGCGGTCGGCGAGGTACTCGGGCGGCAATGTCAGGACGGCGTCGCCGGCCTCGGGGAGTCCGGAGTTGGACATCAGGGCGAGGATCTGCAGACCGCCGTCGTTGACCAGCCGGTGGATCGTGCCCGGGCCGAACCAGACCACAGCTCCGGCGTGCAGTGGGGTCTCGGTGTAACCCTTCGTGTTCAGGGTCTGTACGGCGCCGGTGCCGGCGACCACGTAGTACCCCTCGGAGCAGGCCAGGTGCACATGCGGCGTACCGCCGACCAGGCCGTCGGGAGCCTCGACGTCGTACACCGTCAGCTTCGAGATGCCGATACCGCCCGGCAGCGCCACGGCCGGTCCGGGCTCGAACTCACACATGCACGCCTCCCTCCGGAGCCTGGGAAAGGGCTTTCCGTAGCTTGTGACCGTAACCATAGGTGGGCGAAAACCTCCCGTCAACCTGTAACGGAAAGCGATCTCCAACACCTCTGTGGAACTGCTGTGAGGTTGGCTACGTCGTAGCCCGTCGACAAGACAAACGCCCTCCGGCCTCGGTGCCGGACTCTTGCGGAGGTGGTCATGGCCGAAAGGATCAGTAGACGGCAGGCTCTGTTGCTCGGGGGTGGCGCGCTGGCCGGCGTGGCTACGCTCGGTTCGGTGGCCGCGGCCCAGTCGGCATCAGCGGCTCGGCCGGCCGAAGCAGCGTCTAGATCTGCGGCGGGGACCGGATGGTTCCGGCTGCCGGTCATTACAGCCAACATCGGACGCAAGCATCTCGGCGCTCGAGAGGCGGCGATCCGGGCGGTCCGTGGTGGCGACCCGGGTAACCGGCCGTTCGTCGGCTGGCAGGAGATCGGTGAGGGTGATTCGGGTGAGGTGCCGATGATCACGCGGCACTTCGGGAGCAAGTACCGCAACGCGTTCCTGCGCGACCCCAAGTCCTTCCGGGTCCCGATCTCGGTGCCGACGCCATGGAAGATCGTGAACTCGAAGCAGACCTTCGTCCACGGCGGTATCGCCAACGTGACCCCGCCGCGCTTCATCAACGAGGTGGTCGTCGAGCACACCGCGCACCCGGGCCTGAAGTTCGCCCTGATCAACTCGCACTACATCGCGGGCGCCTACAACGGCAACAACAACCCGAACCTCCGCGACGAGTGGCAGTTGCACAAGAAGCTCCACCGTGAGCGCGTGATCGCCCACCACAACAACGGTCACCTGGTGATCTGGACCGCCGACACCAACAACCCGGGGTACGACCAGGCGACCGGCCAAGACACCGAGCACAAGGTGTTTGCCCACGGCATCGACCGGATCAACTGGCTACCCGGCGACGGTACGGTCCGCCTCGACCTCGTCGGGACCAAGGCGATCCCGATGAGCGTCGACGGCCATGACGCCCGCCTGGCGGTGTTCCGGATCAAGCTGGCCTGACGCGCACCGAGGCGACCGCCTGGGCCCATTCGGCTCGACGCCGGCCACGATCGCCGGCGTCGGGACCGGGCTCGAACGTCCGGAAGGATCGCTTACCGGCCCAGCCGGTCGTCTCCCCGAGCGTGGTCCACGCCAGCTCGGCAACCCCCAGGGCAGAGATCTCGGGTACGTCGGCCGCCTCGACCGGGTGACCGAGCAGATCCGCCTGCGTCTGCATGAGCAGGTCGGATACTGTCGCGCCGCCGTCCGCGCGGAGACTGCTGAGCGCGCCGGGGATGGTGTCCGTGATGTCGCAGATCTGGTGAGCGACCGCGTCGACAGCTGCCCGCGCGATGTGCGCCCGCGTGGTCGAGCTGCTCATCCCGGTCAGCGCCGCCCGCGCTTCGCGATCCCAGTGCGGCGCCCCGAGCCCCGCGAAGGCCGGCACCAGTACGACGCCCTCGGCCGACGGGACCGTCGCCGCGAGCGCTGTCAACGCGCCGACATCCGGTAGACCGAGGAGGTCGGCCGTCCAGGCGAGCGCGGCCCCGGACGACACGATGTTGCCTTCCAGCGCGTACACCGGCCGATCGGTGAGCCAGGCGAGCGTGCACCCGCTCGGCACGAAACCCGCGACCGGCGTCATCACCGACGTGCCGGTCCCGTACGTCGCCTTCGCCATCCCCGCCTGCGTGCAGCCCTGCCCGTACATCGCCGCGTGTGAGTCGGCCAGCACGGCCACGATCGGGATGCCGTCGGCAAGTCCCGGTACGCCTTTCGTGACTCCGAAGCCGGCGTTCGACGGCCGTACGTCGGGGAGCGCGGCCCGTGGCACGTTGAACGCTTCGAGCAGTTCCGTGGACCAGTCGAGCTCGATCGTGTCGTAGAGCAAGGTGCGGGAGGCGTTCCCGGCCTCGGTCAGGTGCTCCTGGCAACCAGTCAGTCGATGGATCAACCAGGCGTCGACGGTGCCGACGTACGCGTCGGACTGGTTGAGGAGCCAGCGCATCTTGGGGGCGGAGAACATCGCGTCCACGCGCAGTCCGGTCCGTCGGCGGACCAGGTCGTCGACCGACGAGGGGAGTTGGGCGCACCACTCGGCGGTCCGCACGTCCTGCCAGCCGAGGACGGGACCCACTGGTTCGCCCGAGCGGTTCCAGCCCACGACGGACTCCCGTTGGGTCGAGAGCGCGATCGCCACGACCTCGACCGCAGCAGCGGTCAAGCAGGTGGTGATTGCGGTGAGGACGCTCTGCCACAGGTCCTCGGCGTCTTGTTCGACCCAGCCGGGGCGCGGCGTGGAGAGGCCGACCGGGGCGGAGGCGGTTGCGAGGACGTGGCCGTCGGGGGTGACCAGGGCTGCTTTGGAGTTGGTCGTGCCCTGGTCGACCGCGAGTACCGCCTGGACCATTGCCCCTCCAAGTTTCAACCGAGCTCTTGACGTGACTCTAGCTGCGTGGTGACACTCATGGCGACAGGCTATGCACTACTGAATATCTAGTCACACCAACGCCGGAGGAGAGCGCGTGAGGCCGAGTAGACGCCGGGTGATCATCAACACCGATGCCAAGAACGAGGCGGACGACCAGTTCGCGATCGTGCACGGGCTGCTGTCGCCGACCTTCGACGTCCGCGGCCTGATCCCCGCGCACTTCGGCACCTGGCGATCGGACCGCAGCATGGAGGAGTCCCGCGAGGAGATCGACCTGCTGCTGGACCTGATGGACCTGACCGGTCAGGTCACCGTCGCGAACGGCGCCGCCACCGGCATCCCCGACGAGCAGACCCCGCTCGACTCGCCCGGCGCGCGGCTGATCATCGAGGAGTCCAAGCAGGCCTCCGAGGGCGATCCGCTGTTCGTGTCGTTCCTCGGCCCGCTCACCGACATGGCCTCGGCGATCCTGCTCGACCCGGAGCTCGTGCACCGCAACGTGATCGTGGTCTGGATCGGCGGTCGTGGCTACAACGGCTACGCGGCCGACCACCGGATGGAGTTCAACCTGTCGAACGACATCCACGCCGCCAACGTGGTGTTCGGCTCCGGGATCACCGTCTGGCAGGTCCCGAGCGACGTCTACACGAAGGTCTCGGTCAGCTACGCCGAGCTCGAGGAGAAGATCGGCGACGCCGGTCCGCTCGGCAAATACCTCATCGAGCAGTTGATCGAGTGGAACGCGACGTACCACGGCGAGCCGATCGAGTCCCGCTCCCTCGGCGACTCGCCTGCCATCTCCCTGATGCTCTACCCGCACAGCGGCAACTTCCGGACCCGTCCGGCGCCGCGCTTCGGTGTCGACGGCTGGTACCTGCCCGGCACCGACAACCCCATCCAGGTCTGCGAGCAGGTCGACGTCCGTTTCCTGCTGGAGGACATGTTCGCCAAGATCCGCCGCTTTGCCCGCCAAAGGAGCACGCAATGAGCAACTTCACCCGCCGGGGATTTCTCGGTCTCACGTCCGCCGCCGCACTCGGCGCCGGTCTGTCCGCCTGTACCGGCGGCGGTACGTCGACCGGCGGTGGAGCCACCCAGGCAGCGTCGAACAACCTGCGCCTGTTCACCTACGAGGGCGAGGCGCTGCTCGCCCTGCTGAAGGAACAGGTCAAGAAGTTCGACGCGCAGAACGGCACGACCACGACCGTGGACAGCCTGCCCGGGTCGGGTGCGGCGGTCTACCCGGACAAGCTGCGCACGGAACTGCTCGGTGGCAAGGGCCCGGATGTCTGGCGGATCTGGGGCGGTCAGATCGGCAGTCCGTTCGCGAAGGCCAAGCAGGCCCTCGACCTGTCGCCGTACTACTCCAAGTACGGGTGGGACTCGAAGATCAACACCACGGCCATCGGCGGGATGACCTTCGACGGCGTGAAGTCCGGCGTACCGTTCGTATCCCTCGGGATCGGTGCCTGGTACAACAAGTCGCTGTTCGCCAAGGCGGGCGTGAGCGCTCCGCCGAAGACGTACGCCGAGCTGGAGGCGCTCAACGACAAGCTCGTCGCGGTCGGCGTGACGCCGTGCGGTCTCGGCGGCAAGTACGGCTGGGACATCATGCGCCTGTTCGAGTACCTGCTCGAGCACACCGCCGGCCCGGAACTGCACGACAAGTTGCTGACCGGCGCCGAGAGCTGGGACCGGCCCGAGGTCGTCGAGGCGTTCACGCTGTTCAAGAAGTGGCAGGACAAGAAGTGGGTGCCGGAGGGCGCGCTCGGCCTCGACCCGGCCGATATCGAACCCGGGTACGTGCAGGGCAAGGTGGCGTACACGATCACCGGACCCTGGACCGAGGCGGCCGCGATCCTGGCCGCGAAGAAGAGCCCGTCCGGCTTCGGCACCTTCGAGCTGCCGACCGACAAGTCCCCGGCCCGCCACTCGGGCTTCGTCGAGGGCTACATGATCAACGCCAAGTCCGGAAACGCCGACAAGGCCGCGGCGCTGATCGACTTCCTCGTCCAGCCGGCGACCCAGAAGGCGCTGCAGATCAGCGCCTCGACGGTCAAGGGCGCCGAGCCCGACCCGAAGGCGCTGCCGCTGTCGGCGGAGTGGGCGCAGAAGTACGGCGGCAACCCGTTCTACACGATCCAGGACCAGGCGTTCCCGAAGAAGCAGGCCGACCAGTACTTCAGCGTGCAGAGCGACCTGCTGCAGGGCTCGGTCAAGCCGGACGGGGCGGCGAAGAAGATGCAGGAGATCGTCTCCGCCTGGGCGAAGAGCTGAGCATGGCAACGACGACTGTCGCGCTCTCCAAACCGCAACGTGGCGGCCGCTGGTCCCCGTGGTTGTTCGCCCTGCCCGCGCTCATCGTGTACGTCGGGTTCCTGGTGTACCCGGCGTTGTCGTCACTGTGGTTCAGCCTGACCGACTGGGACGGCCTGAGCGCGACGTACAACTTCGTTGGCCTGGACAACTACCTCAAGATGCCCAGCGACCCGGTCGTCGTGACCGCGGTGAAGAACAACCTGATCTGGACCGTGGTCACGATCGCCGTACCGACCGTCATCGGTCTGCTGCTGGCGATCGCGCTGAACGGCAAGGTGCACGGCAAGCCGATCCTCCGGCTGATCTTCTACACGCCCGCCGTCCTGCCGCTGGTTTCCATCGCGAGCATCTGGGGCTGGCTCTACAACCCGCAGTACGGCGCGATCAACTCGTTCCTGCGGCTGATCGGGCTGGACGGACTGGCAACAGCCTGGCTGGGGCAGGACTCGACCGCCCTGTGGGCCGTGATGGTGCCGGCGATCTGGTTGCGGACCGGATTCCCGATGCTGCTCTACTTGGCCGCGCTGCAGAGCATCCCGAACGAGCTCTACGAGGCGGCGACCGTCGACGGTGCGTCGAAGTGGCAGCAGTTCTGGAACGTGACGATGCCGAGCCTGCGGCCCGCGCACTACATCGTGCTGGCGTTGTCCCTGATCGACTCGTTCAAGGTCTTCGACATGATCTATGCGATGACGTACGGCGGTCCGGGTACGTCGACGCAGGTGATGGGGACGTGGATGTACTTCAACGTCTTCCAGTACTACCAGGCCGGCTACGGCACCGCGATCGCCGTCGTGATCACGCTCGTCGCCATCGCGGTCGGCATCCCGTACGTCCGCTCGCAGACGAAGGAGGCGTCATGACCTTGACAGCTCCCATCCAGGTCGACGTTCCGCTCGAGTCCGCCGGGCCCGTGAAGGCGCCGAGGACCAAGCGTGGTCTGGTGATGACGCTGGTTCTCGCGGTGATAGCGCTCTTCTGGATCTCGCCGCTGGCTTTGCTGGTGGTCACCGCCGTCCGGCCGCTCGCCGACTTCATCGGGAACGGGCCGTTGTCCTGGCCCGATCAGCTGACCTGGTCGAACTTCAAGGACGCGTGGGGGATCGGCAACTTCGCCACGACGTACAAGAACAGCGCGATCCTGGCCCTGATCAAGGTGCCGCTCGGGGTGCTGGTGTCGGCGATGCTCGGGTTCGCGCTGGCCAAGCTGCGGATGAAGTTCCGCCGGACGGTGATGTTCACGGTGTTCCTCGGGCTGACCATCCCGATCTACATCACGATCGTCCCGGTCTTCATCATGATGCGCTCGGCCGGTGCGACCGACAGCATCTTCGGGCTGATCGGGCCGTACCTGGCGTTCGGCATCCCGTTCGAGGTGCTGGTGCTGCAGTCGTTCTTCCGGCAGCTCCCGGACGAGATCATCGAGGCCGCCCGGGTGGACGGCGCCGGCGACTGGCGGGTGTTCTTCACGATGATCCTGCCGCTCTCGGTCCCGGCGCTGGTGACTGTGGCGATCCTGGACGCGGTCGCGACCTGGAACGAGTTCCTGTTCGCGCTGATCCTGCTGAACTCGGACGCGCACAAGACCATCCCGGTCGGGTTGCTGAACTTCCAGGGCCAGTTCGCCAACAACAACACCGGCCTCGCGGCAGGCATTCTGATTGCCGTGGTGCCGATCCTCATTGCTTACACCTTGCTTCAGCGTTGGATCGTCGGCGGACTCACCGCCGGTTCTCTCAAGGGTTAGGACACAAGATATGACTGACATGCCGGTCTTCGGCGCAGGGATCTGGCACTTCGCGACGTACAAGGACCGCTATGCCACCGACGGGTACGGCGATCCCGTCGGCCTGCTCGAACAGATCGACCGCGCCGGTGCGGTCGGCGACCTGTCCGTCGTCGACCTGAACTGGCCGTTCGCCGGGTACGACGGGACGCTCGACGAGGTGAAGGCCGCGCTGCAGCGGAACAACCTGAAGGCGATCGCGATCACGCCGGAGATCTACACCCGCGACTTCGTCAAGGGCTCGCTGACCAACCCGGACCCGGCCGTCCGCAAGCAGGCGCTGGAGCTGTTGCACCAGGCAACCGAACTCGCCAAGGACCTGGGCTGCTCGTACGTGAAGCTGTGGCCGGGGCAGGACGGCTGGGACTACCCGTTCCAGGTGAACTACCACGACATCTGGAACCTGGCGCTGGATGGCCTGAAGGAACTGGTGTCCGCACACCCGGACATCAACTTCGTGATCGAGTACAAGCCGCGCGAGCCGCGGGTGAAGATCATCTTCCCGAACGTCGCCCGGACGCTGCTCGGCATCGAGAAGATCGGCCTGCCCAACCTGGGCATCCTGCTCGACTTCGGCCACTCGCTGTACGGCCAGGAAACACCGGCCGACGCGGCGCAGCTGGCGATCGACTACGGCCGGCTGTTCGCGATCGATGTCAACGACAACCTGCGCGGCTGGGACGACGACATGGTGGTCGGCTCGGTGCACCTGGTGGAGACGTTCGAGTTCTTCCACACGCTGCGCAAGAACAACTGGGAGGGCGTCTGGCAGCTCGACCAGTTCCCGTTCCGCGAGGACAGCGTGCAGGCCGCGAAGCAGGCGATCACGTTCCTGAAGGCGATTCACCACGCGCTCGACGTACTGGATGAGGAAGCTCTCGCCGCTGCCCAGGCCTCGCACGACGCGCTTGCCGCGCAGAAGCTGGTCCAGAAGGTGCTGCTGAGTTCGATGGCGGAGCTGGCATGACGCTGACCGTCGAACACACCACGATGCCGGTGCTCGGACGGCTGCCGGTCCACAGCAGTCGCGCCGAGCAGATCGCGCATATCGCCGAGGCCGCCAAGCAGATCCGGATCCAGGACCTCAAGCTGGTCCACCACGCCGGCGCCGGACACATCGGCGGTGACTTCTCCGCGATCGACATCCTGGCCACGCTGTACGGCGCTGTGCTCGACATCTCGCCCGCGACGGTGAACGACCCCGAGCGGGACCGTTTCATCCTGAGCAAGGGGCACGTCGCGGGAGCGCTCTACACGACGCTGGCGGCCTTCGGGTTCCTGCCGGTCGAGGAGCTCGCGACGTTCCTCAAGCCACTGTCCGCGCTGAACGGGCACCCGAACCGGAACAAGGTCGCCGGCGTCGAGGCCAACACCGGTCCGCTCGGGCACGGCCTGCCGATCGCGGTCGGTCATGCCCTGTCGGCGAAGCTCGACGTCTCGTTGCGCCGTACCTATGTGCTGGTCGGTGACGGCGAGCTGCAGGAAGGCTCGAACTGGGAGGCGATGATGGCGGCCTCGCAGTACCAGCTGGACCGGCTGACCGTGATCGTCGACCGGAACCGGCTGCAGCAGGGCGCGACCACCAAGGAGACCAACGACCTCGACCCGTTGCCGGAGAAGGCGGCGGCGTTCGGGTTCGCGGTGGTCGAAGTGAACGGTCACGACCACGGCGAGCTGCTCGACGTACTGTCCGCCGTGCCGTTCCGGCCGGGCAAGCCGACCTTCGTGATCGCGCACACGCACAAGGGCCACCCGATCTCGTTCATGAGCAACAACGTCGCCTGGCACCACCGCGTGCCGGACGCCGCGGAGTACCAGCAGGCGCTGACCGAGTTGGCGCGCTACGACAGGGGGCGCCCATGACCATCGTTCGTACGTCGATCGCGGACCAACCGCGGTACGACTGCCGGGACGCGTACGTCGAGACGCTCGCCGAGCTGGCCGAGGCCGATCACCGGATTGTTGGCGTGGTCAACGACTCGGTCGGGTCGAGCAAGCTGAACAGCTTCCGCAAGGCGTTCCCGGACCGGCTGATCAACGTCGGCATCGCCGAGCAGGACATGGTCGGCGTCGCGTCCGGGCTGGCCAACGGCGGCCGGATCCCGTTCGTGTCGGCGGCGTCCTGCTTCCTCACCGCCCGCGCACTCGAGCAGATCAAGGCCGACGTCGCGTACTCGAACACCAACGTCAAGCTCTGCGGCATGAGCCCCGGTGTCGCGTACGGCGAACTCGGCCCGACGCACCACTCGGTCGAGGACATCGCCTGGCTGCGGGCGATCGCCGGGATGAGGATCATCGTGCCCGCCGACCCGATCGAGACCGCGGCGGCGCTGCGCTGGGCCGCCTCGTCGGAGGGGCCGGTGTTCATCCGGGTCAGCCGGATGAGCGTGCCGAAGGTGTACGCCGACGACTACGAGTTCCAGCTGGGTAAGGCGATCACGGTGCGAGAGGGCAACGACGTGACCCTGATCAGCAACGGGACCGTGCTGTGGCGGGCGCTGGCCGCCGCCGAACGGCTCGCGGAGGAAGGGATCTCGGCCCGGGTGCTGTCGATGCCGACGGTGAAGCCGCTGGACACCGACGCCGTGGTCGCGGCCGCGCGGGAGACGGCCGGCATCGTGACCGCCGAGGAAGCGGTGTCCGGCGGCGGCCTCGGCGGTGCCGTCGCCGAGACCGTCGTACAGCATCATCCGGCGCGGGTGTCGATCCTCGGGTTCCCCGAGTTCGCGCCCACGGGGTCGGCCGGCTACCTGCTGGACCGGTACGGACTGTCCGCCGAGGGCATCGCCGACGCCGCCCGCAAGCTCGTCACGACAGGTAAGTGACCAGGTCGGCGATCGAGATCATCGCGAAACCATGAGCGTCGGCGAACGTGCGCAGGTCCGCACCGGCCATCAGCGTGCCGTCGTCGTTCATGAGCTCACCGATCACGCCGACCGGCGGCAGCCCGGCGAGCCGGACGAGTTCGACAGTGGCCTCGGTGTGACCGGGCCGCTGCCGGACTCCGCCGTCGACGGCGCGCAACGGCAGGATGTGGCCGGGCCGGATCAGGTCCGCGGGCTGCGCCGAGAGATCGGCCAGCACGCGGACGGTCCGGGCCCGGTCCGCGGCGGAGATGCCGGTCCCGACACCGGTCGCGGCATCCACCGACACGGTGTACGCCGTACGCAGGCTGTCCTGGTTGTTCGGCACCATCAGCGGCAGCTCGAGTCGGTCCAGGATCTCCGACGCGGCGGGCGCGCAGACGTACCCGCTGGTGTGACGGACGAGCAGGGCCATCAGTTCGGGCGTCGCGAGGCTCGCGGCGAAGGTCAGGTCACCTTCGTTCTCGCGGTCCTCGTCGTCGACGACCACCACCGGTCGTCCGGCGGCCAGCTCGGCGACGGCGTGCTCGATGGTGTCCAGGCTGGTCAAGGTGTTCACGATCGTTGTCCTCTCGGCAATGCATTCGTGAGCACTCCGGGGCAACGACAAGCCCCACGCCCCCGGTCCAGGGACGTGCAGCTGCCACGTGCGTCTTCCCATCCGGACTTTCACCGTCGGTCCCGGAGTTCCACCAGGTCAACCGCTTCTTCTCACGAAGTCACGGGTCGCGGACTGTCACCGCCGGCTCGGAATTTCACCGACCCCAGAGCACGTGTGTTCTTCTCAGAATCAGCTTAACCGGCAACGAGCACCCCTGGAGTGTCATGTCCATCTCATCCGTCTGGCGGGAGATCGAGCTGCCGGCCACCTCCGACTGGGTCGAGTTCGAGCACGAGAGCGGCCGACGGCTCCGGCGCCCGGCGTTCTGGGACGGTGGTGACGCGCACCGCGTCCGTTTCGCCCCGCCGCTTGCTGGTTTGTGGACGTGGTCGGGCGGTGAACTGCAGGTCGCCGAGGCTCCAACCGACGAGGCGAACCCGTTCTACCGGCACGGGTTCTGGCGGATGTCGCCCGGCGGCCGCAGCCTGGTGCACGCGGACGGGACTCCCGCGATCCTCGTCGCCGATACCGCCTGGGCGCTGCCGTGGCGGGCGACCCCCGACCAGGTCCGCGAGTACGCCGCCGACCGGCAGCCGAAGGGGTTCAACGCGGTCCTGCTGATGACCGTCCAACCGGACATGCGCGCCGTCGGGCCGCGCGACCGGACCCAGGACGAGGGGTTCGCGGTCGGCTTCGAGGATCTCGCCGACGGTCACCTGAACCGGATGAACGTCGAGTACTTCCAGTACCTCGACGAGCTGCTCGGCATCTTGGTCGAGCACGGCCTGGCCCCCGTTCTGCAGCCGGTGTTCCACGGCTTCGGCTGGAAGGGCCTCGACGTCGCGGGCACCGTCGTACCGCCATCGGAGTACGCCGCGTACTGCCGCTATCTCGTCGCGCGGTACGGCGCTCGGCCGGCCGTCTACCTGGTCGGCGGGGACGGCTCCGGTGCGGAACCGCAGACTGCCGCCGGAGGAGCTGAGGTGCACGCCGCCGACTGCTACGAGCAGCCGACCGGTATCCACTACCGGCCACACATCCGCGCCCGCGCCCATCAGGACGCGGACTGGCTCGACTTCCAGTGGTGTCAGACCGGGCACACCGGCGAGCACGTGCCGGAGCGGGTCGCGGACATGTGGCGGAACGAGCCGGTGAAGGCCGTCGCGAACGGCGAACCGACGTACGAGCACACCGGCCGGACCGGTGTCGGCGAGGGCTGGTGGCAGGGCCACGAGGCGTGGAGCAACCTCTGCGCGGGCGGCACGATGGGCGTCGTCTACGGCGCCGGCAGCCTGTGGCAGTGGCGGCTGCACGCGGAGGAGCCGGGGCATTCCGAGTTCTTCCTCGCGCCGGGCGCGGGCTGGCGCGAGGCGGTCGACTTCGAAGGGTCGACGTACGTCGGACTGCTCGGGAGGATCCTGGACGGGGTGACGACCACCGACATGGTGCCGGACTGGACCCGGACGATCTCGGGGCGGGCGCTGAGTACGGCGGACGGCGGCCTGATCGTGTACCGGGAGAACGGGGGGCCGGTGATGGTGTTCGACGACACCGTCCCGCTGGGCTACACGATTGTCGATCCGCGGGACGGGTCGGTGGTGGCGACCGGCAAACGCGACACTCCGACGTCTCCGATCCCGGACGAGGGTGGAGCGCCCCGCGTCTACCTGTGTCTTCCTGACCTATAGTCCGTATTCCTGAACCTTCCGAGGGGGTCGAGGTGAACGCGAACCGCGCGGTGCGCCAGCCGGGGCTGGACGAGCTGCGGCTGCTCGCGAAGGTGGCGCGGATGTACCACGAGAAGGGCATCCGTCAGCCGCAGATCGCCGCCGAGCTGAACCTGTCCCAGGCGCGCGTCTCGCGGATGCTGAAGCAGGCCGTCGAGGTCGGCATCGTGCACACCGTGGTGACCATGCCGAGCGGCGTGCACAGCGACCTCGAGGACGAGCTGCAGGGCCGGTACGGGCTGCGCGACGCGGTCGTCGTCGACACCCTCGGCGTGGGGGACGACGTACTGCCCGCGCTCGGCTCGGGCGCGGCGGCGTACCTGGACATGACTCTGACCGGCGGGCACGTGGTCGGGATCTCGTCCTGGAGCGAGACCCTGATCAGCGCGGTCGACCGGATGCCGCGCAAGAGCGTGCCGGTGGTCGACAAGGTGGTCCAGATCGTCGGCGGTCTGGGTGACGCCGCGGTGCAGATGCAGGCCACCCGGCTGACCGCGCGGTTCGCCGAGCTGACCGGTGGGATGCCGGTCTACCTGCCCGCGCCCGGGCTGGTCGGGACGCCCGCCGTACGCCGGGCGATGATGAACGACGTGTCCGTTCGGGACGTTCTGGGCACCTGGGGACAGCTCACCGACGCCCTGGTCGGGATCGGCAGCCTCGAGCCCTCGCCGCTGCTGCAGCGCAGCGGCAACGCGGTCGCGGAGGCCGACCAGGACGAGCTGCGCCGGCTCGGTGCCGTCGGGGACGTGTGTTTCCGGTTCTTCGACGAAGAGGGAAAGCTCGTGCGCTCGACGTTCGACCAGCGGGTCATCGGGGTGACCGCCAAGGAGTTGCTGGCGGTGCCGCGCCGGATCGGGGTGGCCGGCGGCGACCGCAAATACTCCGCGATCCGCGCGGCCCTGCTCGGCGGCTGGGTCAACATCCTGATCACCGACCTCGCGATGGCGCATCGCTTGCTAGATGGAGCCTGACGAGCAGCGGGAGGTCTACGCCACCATCGACCTGGCCTTGCGGGTCGGTGAGGTGCTGCTGTCCAGCGGCGCCGGTACGGCGGACGCCACCGCGACGATCCTCGGTGTGACCGCGGCCGGCGGACTGCGCGGCTGCGAGGTCGACATCACGTTCACCTCGATGGCGGTCTCGTACCAGGCCGCGCCGGACGTTGCGCCCGAGACGCACATCCGGCTGGTCCGCTACCGGTCCCAGGACTTCTCCCGGCTGACCGACGTCGACCGGCTGGTACGACACTTCGCCCGCGGCGACGTGACCCGCGAGGAGGCGTCGCGCGAACTCGCCCGGCTGACGTCCGCCGGTCCGCCGTACCCGCGGTGGAGTGCGGTGCTCGCCTGGGGCGTGATGGCCGGCGGCGCGACCCTGCTGCTCGGCGGTGGCTGGCTGATCACGTTGGTGGCGGTGCTGACCGCGATCGTGATCGATCTGAACAACCGCTGGTTCAACCGGCAGCGACTGCCCGCGTTCTACCAGCAGGTCGCCGGAGCGTTCGTCGCGACCGCGGTCGCGCTGGTCCTGTACGCCGTGCACGCGCCGGTGAAACCGTCCCTGGTCGTTGCCGCCGGCATCATCGTGCTGCTGGCCGGGATCGCCCTCACCGGTGCTGTGCAGGACGCGATCACCGGGTACTACGTGACCGCCGCGGCCCGGCTTCTGGAGGCGATGCTCCTCACCGGCGGGATCATCGCCGGTGTCTCGCTGGGTCTCGCGCTGGGGTTGAGGTTCGGGCTCAACGTCGGGATCGAACCCCAGACGATCCAGCTGGCGAACCTCCCGATCATGGTGATCTCCGGCGCGGTCATGGCGGTCGCGTTCGCCTACGCGACGTACGCACCCCTGCGGGCACTGCTGCCGGTCGCCGTGATGGGTGCGTTGGCCTCGCTGATCTTCACCTTGATGACCAGAGCCTCTTTCGGACCGGCCTGGTCCACTGCCGCCGCGGCCTTCGTCGTCGGTCTGGGCGGCTACTCCAGCGGCCGGCGGACCGGCGTGCCGCCGCTGGTCGTGGTCGTCGCCGGCTCGATCCCGCTGCTGCCCGGCTTGACGATCTACAAGGGCCTCTACGAGCTGATGGCCGTCGGTCAGCTGATCGGCATCGTCAGCCTCACGACCGCGGTCGCGATCGGCGTCGCACTCGCCTCGGGCCTGATCCTTGGCGAGTACGTCGCCCAGCCCATCCGCCGCGAGGCGCGTCGTCTCGAGGACCGCCTGGCCGGTCCTCGCCTCGTCGGTCCTCGCCGCCCGATACGACGCCGTACCGCACGAACCACCCGCCGCAGACGCCGGGCGAGTTAGCGGATCTCCTCCAGCGCCACGTCGTCCAGTTGCAGCCACACGTCCTGACCGTGGCCGAAGAATCCGCCGTACAGCTGGATCAGCGACTCGCGTCCGGAGTCGAACTCGACGCTGACCTTCGTGTACTGCGGGTGCGCGCCACCGGTCTGTTGTGCGATCGTGCGTCCGCGCAAGGTGCGGACGCCGAGCATCGTCTCGGAGTTGTTGTCCGCCGTCCGGATCCAGGCGGACAGGCGGTAGCGGTGATTGGGACGTACGGCAACGGTTTGCTGGATCTGGTGGGTGCCGATCGAATCGCGGACGAACGCGTTGTTCGTGCCGGTGTGGCCGAGGTTGGCGCGGTCGATGCCGCCGGTGCCGCTCAGCTGCCAGGGTGCGGACGGCGTACCGGTGGTCTGGCTCTCGAAGCCGGGATCCGTGACCAGGTTGGTGATCTGGCCGTCGTCGGTGAGTTTGGTGCGCATCAGGAAGACGTTGTACGGATCCCACTGGGACATCGTGAAGTACAGATCCGGTCCCGACGACCAGGGGTGCATGAACGATCCGTAGAGACCTGGGTATTCGGCGCCTTTGACAACGACCTGTTCACCGCTCCACGGGCCGGTGAGGTCCTTCGCCGAGCGCAGCACGATCGCGGCGCGGTGCTCGTCGAGGTACATCATCAACCACTTGCCGGTGTACGCGTTCCACTGCACCGACACCTCGCCGATCGGGCCGACCGCGATCGGTACGGCGGCCGTCTCCTGCGGTGACCAGGTCCGGCCGTCCCAGTACCGCCAGGCCTTCTTCTGCAGTACTTGTCGTTCCGGAACCCTGGCCAGGTGCGCGCTGCCGAAGCGGCCGTTCGGCGTACCGATCATGTAGACGTAGCCCTTGTCCTTGGCCAGGGCAACCATCTGGAAGTTGTCGTCCCACGACTTGGTGTTCTGCCAGCGGGCGCCGGGGTCCTTCGTCCAGTTCTCGCCGTTGTCGTCGGAGTACGCGAAGCCGGAGTAGTTCGTGAACCAACTGCCGGCCGGACCCCAGTAGTTGACCGACATGTACTGCACGTACTGGCGCTTCCCGACCGAGATGCCCGCGGTCGGGATCACCGTGTGCTCGTCGCGGTCGATCTTCTTGCAGGGCAGGAACTCCTTGGCGTGACCGGGCCGGTCCTCGGCCGCCGAGTCGAGCGTCATCCCGTCGGCCAGGTTGCGGTCCTTGCTGCGGAAGAGCAGGTTGCACCGCCAGTCGATCGTCGCCTGGTCACCAGCCCCGCCACCCGGCCCGGTCCACCCGCTGCCGTAGCTGTCGCCGAATGCGGTCAGGATCTCGCCGGACCCGTTGTCCCAGAGGACGCCGAGGTCGGTCGACTTCAGGGCGAAGCGCGCCTCGGTGTCGTTGATCGACTCGGGACCGGTGAGCTTGGCGATCCGCTCGACGGGCGACGGTACGGCGGTTGCCTGGGCGGGTGAGGACTGGTCGGCAGGCACGACAGCCGCTCCGATCAGCGCAGGCAGGACGAGCAACCACAGTTTCCGCATGGCATCTCCCAGGGAGGGCAGAAATCGATTTCCGAAACTAAACCCCACCCCGCCCCCCGGTCAACCGCTGGGGCAGGCTCGTGGTGTGGTTTACTGCGAGCTGGTGCGATTCCACGGTGTGACGGTGAGGAGCGATCCCGGCCCGTCGGCTCCGTCCGTGACGGAGTGACCCGGTGCGACCGGGGCCATGCGGTGATACCCCGCTTCAGCTCGGACTGCGTGTCCCTGGCCATGGTCGAGTGGCGGAGAGCTAAGCATGTTCACAGGACGAATCGAGCAGGTAGGTACCGTCGCGGAGGTTGCCGGCGACCTGTTGCGGGTGACCTCGGACGTAGCGGTCGCGCCGGGTGGCGCGGTGTGTCTGGACGGGATCAGGTTCACCGCGGAGACGGGTCCGCCCGGCGAGATCCGCGTGGTGGTGACCGACGAGACGAAACGCCGTACGACGCTGGACCGGGTCGCCGTCGGTACGACGATGCACGTTGAGTTACCGGTGGCGATCGGCGACCGGATCGACGGGCATCTCGTCCAGGGACACGTCGAGGGTGTCGGCAAGGTGTTGCGGGTCGACGTGGAGCCGGCCGGGCACCGGGTCTGGATCAAGCCGCCGGAGCGGTTGCTGGCGCGGCTGGTGGCGAAGACGTCGGTCGCGATCGACGGCGTGAGCATTACGGTCGCGGAGGTGCTCAAGGACCGGTTCTCCGTCGTACTCGTGCCGAACACGCTGGTGAAGACCAAGCTCGGCGCATTGGTCGCCGGTGATCGCGTCAACCTTGAGAGCGATCTGCTGGTACGGATGGCGCGCGACGGCAACGGGCCCGAGCTGATGCGCGCGGTGACGCGGCTGCCGTGGGCGGGGCAGCTCAGCGGCGAGATCGGCGTACAGAAGGTGGTCGCGCAGATCGCCGCCGGCGGTGGAGTGGTCGTCTGGGACCCAACCGCGGAGGGCGAAGGCGATGTGGTCTTCGCCGGCGAGCGATTCCGCCCCGAAGCCATGCGCTTCCTCCTGACCCAGGTCTGCGGCCACACCACGATCCCGTGCGACGCCGACGTACTGCGCCGGCTCAAGATCGACCCGATCCCAGGCGGGGGCGACCGCCAAGGTACGGCGATGCACGTGCCGATCGATCTGGCATCGGCACCGGGGACCGGCGTGTCCGCGGCGGAGCGAGCAGCGACCGTACGGCGATTGGCGGCGCCGGACGCGGCACCTGAGGACTTCCTCCGGCCGGGTCACGTGTTCCCGCTCGCGGCGCGCTCCGGGTTACTGGCCGAGCGTCAAGGCCACACCGAGGCGACCGTTGCCCTGTGCAAGGCAGCCCGTCTCGCACCGGTCGGTGTCTGCTGTGAAGTCATGCGTGCGGACGGTGTGATGGCCGGGGCCGCCGACCTTGAGCAGTTCGCCCTCCGCTGGGAGCTGCCGATGATCGATATCCATGATCTGGAGCGCTGGCTGTGAACGCGCTGTACGACGATCCGGATTTCCTCGACGGGTACCGGCGGCTTCGTCGGTCTGGTCAGGCGATCAACGAGCCGCTGGAGATCCCCGCGATGAACGCGGCGCTCCCGCCGGTCGCCGGGGCGCGCGTGGTCGATCTCGGTTGCGGCGAAGGGGGTCTGGCCGTCCGTCTCGCCGAGGCGGGAGCGGCCGACGTACTGGCCGTCGACGCCTCGGAACAGATGCTCGCGGCCGCCACTCCGCATCCTCGCCTGCGCTATCAGCGGGCTGACCTCGCGAACCTCGACGTACCGCCTGCGTCTGTCGACCTTGTCGTCAGCAGCATGGCCGTCCATTACGTCGAGGACTTCGACGACCTGGTGGCGCGCATTGCGCGGTGGCTCGTGCCTGGGGGCGTCTTGGTGTTCACGATGGAGCATCCGGTGATGACGGCGCCGGTGATTGCCGCGGACTACGTGGTCGACGACTACGCCGACGAGGGGCGTCGCGAGCGGACCTGGTTCGTGGAGGGTGTTATCAAATATCACCGGACCATCGGGTCGATCGTCGCGAGTCTGCACCGCCACGGGCTCCAGGTGGAACGCCTCGACGAACCGGTCCCGACCAGTACGCAGGTCGCGGCGAACCCGGCCCTCGCGATCCACCGCCGCCGCCCGCCTATCCTGCTGATCTCTGCGCGTGCGTTAGAGTTACTGACTGGAAACATCGGCTGATCGCCGACGAGGAGGATCGACGTGGCACTGGGTAGGACGTCCCCACGGGACCTGCCGCTGTTCGCGGATCTGTCCGGACGCGACATCAGGGACATCTTCCGCGCCGGTGAGGAGGTCTCGGTACCGGCCGGCTGGTCGCTGATCCTGGAACAGACGCCCCCGGACGCGGCGTACCTGATCCTCAGCGGTACGGCGGCGGTCCGCGAGAAGGGCCAGGAGATCGCCGAGCTCGGCCCGGGCGACATCGCCGGCGAGGTCGCGGTCCGGAAGAACACGTTGCGAACGGCAACCGTCACGGCGAAGTCGCGGCTGCAGCTGCTGCACTTCACCCGGGAGAAGTTCGACGACCTCACCCGTCGGCTGCCCGCGTTCCGGGACGCCATCGACGCCACCATCGTCGAGCGCCGCGGTGGCCACTGAGCCTCGGGCGCCGGATCTGGCCGGGTTGACGCGGGAGTTCGAGCAGACCCTGCTGGGCGGGGAGCGGAAGTTCACCCGGATCCAGGTGTCCGAGCGGGCCGGGATCTCGAACGAACGCGCCGAGCGGATGTGGCACGCGCTCGGGTTCGCGACCGTGCCGGACGACGAGGTGGCCTTCACCGACGACGACGTCGAGGCGTTGCGGCTGGTCGCGGCGCTCGAGGACGACGGGTTCATCCAGCCCGAGATGGAGTCGTCGCTGGCCCGGAAGCTCGGGCAGACGCAGTCCCGGCTGGCGTCGTGGCAGTCGGCGATGTTCCTGGAGTTCCTCGGTGCGTCCAAGCTGTCCGCGGACGAGTCGATCGAGGTCGCGGGCCTGCTGCTGCCCGCGATGGAGCGGCTGCAGACGTACGTCTGGCGCCGGCACCTGGCCGCGGCGGCCGGGCGGGCGGTGGCGGGGTCCGACGAGCTGGCGCGCGGCGTGCGGGCGGTCGGGTTCGCGGACATCGTCAGCTACACACGCCTGACGCGGCGGCTGACCGAGTCCGAGCTCGGGGAGCTGATCGAGAAGTTCGAGGGTACGGCCGCCGACGTGGTCGCGCTGAACGGCGGCCGGGTGATCAAGTCGATGGGCGACGAGGTGCTGTTCGTGGCCGACACCGCCGCGCAGGGCGCCGCGGTCGCGCTCGCGCTGCAGGACGCGGTGAACGCCGACGAGGACCTTCCCGAGCTGCGGATCGGGCTCGCGTACGGCACGATCCTGATCCGGCTCGGCGACGTGTACGGCGAGGTGGTCAACCTGGCCGCCCGTCTCACCACGGAATGCAAACCCGGCCGGGTCCTCGCCGACCGCGAACTCGCCGCAGCCCTTGACGGCCACACGTCGTACGCCATCCACCGCCTCCGCCGCGTCGCCGTCCGCGGCTACCGCCATTTGGTCCCGTACGCGATCCAGCGCGCGGACTGAACTACGGTTCGGTCTGTGCGGGAGATCAAGACGCCGGCTGAGCTGGAGCTGGTGAGTGCGGGCGACCCGATGATCGGCTGGGCGGCTCAGGGTTTCGCCGCCGGTGTCCGGGCCTGGTGTGCGGGATCCGCGGTGGCGGTCGCGTCACCGGACGTGTCGAAACATGATCGGCTCGCGGTGATCGGCCCGGTCGACGACGCGGTGCGGTTGACCGCCGACGTGCTCGCCGAGGTCGGTCCGACGTACCGGCCGTTCGGTGACGAGGCGCTGATCCGTGAGCTGGCGGAGCGGGTGCCGGGGGTGAGGTTCTCGGCGTCGTTCGGGTGGATGGACGCGGACACGCTCCCGGACCTCACCACGACGGCTGCCTGGCTGGACGATGACTCCGGCCTCGAAGCGTTGCTGATCGAGGCGTCGCCCTCGTCGTACGCGTGGCCCGGGCAGTCCGGCGTACGGCGATGGGCTGCTGTGACGGGCTCAGACGGTGAGCTGTTGAGTATCGCCGCGGATGCGTGGAGCGCGCCCGAGGTCGGGTTCCTCGCCGGGGTCGCGACGCATCCTGTTGCCCGGGGCAAGGGGCTGTCGCGGCAGGTGTGCGGGTTCGTGACCGCCGAGCTGGTCAAGCGCCACGGGCGAGTCGGGCTGATGGTGGACGGCGACAACGCGCCCGCGATCAAGGTCTACGAACGCCTGGGCTACACGTACCGCCGGGTCGCGGCGGCGTCAGTACGCTCCTAGAGCCGTCCGCTCGTCGTCGGTGACCGGGCGGATCCACAGCACGCCCGGAGCCTCGGACGCAACCATCCTGGGCAGAATCGTGCGCAGCAGGTCGATCGGCGGCGTCTGTGGCTGCGTCTGACGGGCCGCGCCGTACTGCTCGAGCACCCGGGCCAGGTCGAGTGCCAGGCGGTTGGTGTGCAGGCTCGGATCGGGTGCGCCGACGGTGGCGTCGACCAGGCCGTCACCGTTCCAGGACGCGAGGGTGACGCGCCGGTCCGGGTGCTGCATCAGCACGTCCATCACCAGATCGGCGAACGCGGACGTGTCCATCCCGTCCACGCCCTCGTCGGGGAACCAGTCGTGCCGCAGGTGCAGCACCCCCGGCTGCTCCTTGTCAGCGCACTCGTCGAGCAACCGGCCGACCGAGCTCATCGGGTACGACACCGCATCCGGGCCGAGGGCAACGAACCGCTGTGCCAGCAGGTAGAGCGAGATGACGGTGTACGGCGCGAACAGCGTGACCTCGGCGTGCTCGCTGTGCACGGCGATCGGGCCGTCCTTGCTTTTGTGGTACGACTGCAGCCCCTCCATCAGGGCCTTCTCCTGCTGCTCGGTGAGCTGGCTTTCCCATTCCCACTTGCGCAGCACTGCGAAGTCCTCGTCGGTGTTCAGGTCGTCGTCAGGGCCGGTCGACGCCCACCACAGCACTAGACCGACAACGACTATGGCGACGGCGGCGATGACACCGAGAATCCACACGAGCGAGTACCTCACAGAGCAGGGGCGGGCAGCGAAGCCAGTCACCCTAGTCCGCGCGTCGGGTCACCTGGTCGGCTTCGCGGTGACCGTCGCGCCCGGTGTTCCAGTGGGCTTGGCCGTGGTCGGGACGACGCTCGGTGTGCTGCTCGCGGTCGGGCCGGCACTTGGTGTGGGCGACGTCGTCCGGGTGGCCGGGGCGGGTGGTGGGACGAACGGCGCCTTGGTGGTGTCCTTGCAGTTGTCCGGGCCGATGTCGCCGTTCTCGTCGGGGACGATCACGGCCTGCGGGAACAGGTTGCTGGTGGTGTCCCGCGCCTCCTGGCCGTAGTTGGTCGCGCAGTCCTGCAGTTCCATGCTGATCGGCTTGCCGTCCTGGTCGTACAGCCGGACCGCCACCTGCTTGCCCTGGGCATCGAACGGGTAGATGTTCGAGACCGTGGAACCGTTCACCACCACGCCGTTGGTCGGCGGTTCGTAGCTCCCCGAGCTGCCGCGGTAGTCGTTGTAGTTGTCCAGGAACCCGAACGACGCACCGACGTACGCCGCGGCCAGGAACGCCGGCACCGCGACCGCCGCGACGACGTTCAGCGGTACGACGTACCACAGCCACCGCCGGTCCTTCTGGGTCCGGCGACCGATCCAGATCGAGACCGCCGCGCCGGCGATCGCTCCGACCACGGTCACCGAGGCGGCGCCGAACAGCGCGAAGAACCCGCCCGCGCCGATCATGCCGCGCGCGACCCACCAGACCGGTTGGCCGATCGTCACCAGCTCGTGCCGGGCGTTCGGCGGGACCTGGTCGATCCAGCCGCGCACCGCCGTCGCCCACTGCGCGCCTCGCGGGGTGTCCAGGACGATCCGCGGGTCGTTGCCGTGCAACGCCCGTACGCCGAGGAAGGCCGCGACGAACAGCACGCCGAGCCCGAGCAGCCCGAAGAACGCCGTCTCGTCGTGCGACCACGCGAAGATGCTGATGGCAACGAAGAACGGCCCGACCGTGCCGGCGATCAGGCCCCAGCGCAGCGCCTTCCAGCCGGACGCGAGGTAGTCCTGGCTGACCGGCTCGGTGCGTGCCGGATAGCCCGCCGCGGTCCGCAGTTCGTCGGCGTACTGCCGCGGCGTCCCCAGGCGCACCTGCAGGTCGCTCAAGGTCGGCTCGGCGTCGAACTCGCCCGCAACCTCGGTGAGGTGGTCGGTGACGTCCTGGAGCACGTCCTCCAGTTCGCCCGGCGGCAGGTCACTGAGCTCGGCTCGCACCTGCGTCAGGTAGATCGCGACCGCTCCGGTCAGAGTGCTGTTCACGCGGCCTCCTCCTCCAGCAGCACCGACATCGTGTCGGCGAAGTGATTCCAGGTCTTGGTCGATCGGGCCAGCAGCTCGTGGCCGGTCTTGTTCAGCCCGTAGTACTTGCGGTGCGGGCCTTCCTCGCTCGGTTGCACGTACGACGTCAGCGCGCCGGCCTGGAACAGCCGGCGGAGCGTCCCGTACACGGAGGCGTCCGCGACGTCCTCGAGTCCCGCGGCGCGCAGCCGGCGGAGTACGTCGTACCCGTAGCCGTCGGCGTCCCGCAGTACGGCGAGCACTGCGAGATCCAGTACGCCCTTGAGCAGCTGGCTCGTATCCATCGCAACCTCCTCCGGCACCGGCGGTGCTCCGCTGAGAAGACTACTACACATTGTGGAGTACTCCGTTAACCACTCAGACGTTCCGCAATTTCGATCAAGTCCGAGGCGGGGTGATGGGGGCACAGTGGTGGGCATGGCGGATGTGTTCGAGGAGTTCGTGGCGGTGGTCGCGGCCGGTTTGCACGGTCCCGACGGTCCGGTGAACGGAGCGGGGCTGGCAGGACGGGTGCATCTGTCGCGGTTCCACTTCGATCGGGTGATCGGTGCGGTGGCCGGTGAGTCGCCGTTCGCGTTCCGGCGGCGGGTGCTGCTGGAGCGGGCGGCGTACCGGTTGCTGGCCGAGCCGGTCGCCGTACTCGAGGTCGCGATCGAGGCCGGGTACGGGTCGCACGAGGCGTTCACGCGGGCGTTCGCCAGGGCCTATGGGATGTCGCCACGCGAGTGGCGACGGGAAGCGTCGCGGGTGTTCTTCCTCGCGGCGCCCAGTGGAGTGCATTTCCAGCCGCCGGCCGGGCTCCGGCTGCCGGCACGTCGAAAGGTGAGAGGCATGGACGTACTTGTCAGGATGGTCGAGCACCACGTGTGGCTGACCGGCGAGATGATCGAACGCGGCGCGCGCCTGGACGCCGCCACCTTGGATCGGCCGATCGAGCTGTCCGTCGAAGGAATCGACGACGACATCTCGATCCGCTACCTACTGGACCGCCTGGTCTGGCAGGAGGAGATGTGGCTGGCGTCCGTCGAGGACCGCCCGTTCCAGGTTCCCGAGTGCGGCCGCCAGGTCGTCACCCCGATCCCCGAACTCCGCACCCGCCACGCCGACGCCGGCGCCCGCTTCGTGGCCCTGGTCAACCAACTCAACGAAGAAGGCCGCTTCGACGAAAGCTTCGTAGACACCACCTGCGAACCCCCGCGCGTCTTCACCTACGGCGGCATGGTCGCCCACGTCCTGACCTTCGCAGCCCACCGCAGATCCCTCCTGGTCGGAGCCTTCCACACAGCCAACATCACCGACCTCTCCTTCGGCGACCCCATGCACTTCGTAGCCGAAGGCAACTAATCATTCGAGCCGTGGGTCAGGCGGCTAGGGGATGGTGGCGGATGTGGAGGTCCTCGGCGATGCGGGCGACGACGGTGTGGGGGATGTTCAGGAGGTCGTAGGCGGTGAAGACGCGGACCAGCCAGCCGCCCGCGGTGTCGGTGATCACGTAGCCGATCTGAGGTTCGGGGAGGCCGCCGAAGACGATCAGCAGGCGGAGCAAGGATTCCATCGGGGAGTCCACGCCGCCGCGCACGAGCCCTGCGGCTTCGCGGGCGAGTCGGACGCCTCGTACGCCGATCGCCGCGGCCCCCGCCTCGACCAGGTGGTGCGGCTCGACGTCGGTACGCCGTACCAGAGAGTCTCCCGCCGCGACGAGCTTGGTGAGATCGCAGGACGGCGCCAGGTCGAGGAAGGTGTCGCGCTGGACCGTCACGTGTACGACGTCGTCGGCACGGTCGTTGGCGGTCCATAGGCTCAATGCGGTCTCGTGGCTCACCACCGCACCAGGCGTCAACAGGAGCGCGGCCTCGGCCTGCAACCGGGGCGTGACGGCAACCTTCCCGTCGACGTACACCGGCCCCAGCACCTGCGGTACCGCGTGCCGCGCAGCACGCCTCGCGAGATCCCGGACGCCTGGGCGTCCGCCACCGTGAACAACACTCCACCATTGTCCCGATTTCCCGACCCCACGACGTCCGTTATCCACAGCCCCGGCCAATCGTGGCGAATGGCTCTGGACCCATTCATCGAGTCGTGGATCGTGGCTGGTTCGCACAGCCCATCTTCACGACTCGGTGGGTGGGGGAGTTTTAGTTCTTGGGGTCGTGGAGGTTGGGGCGTTGGGTGGGGGTTTTGATCTGGACGTTGATGGTGGGGAGTTGGGTGGGGGCGGTCAGTTTGCCTGAGGAGACTGGGATGTTGAGTTTGCTGCCGGCCAGGTCGATGTCGATGGAGGCGCCGGTGTTGTTGGGGGCGGTCCATTCGGTGTCGGACAGGGTGATGGCCAGTCCGACGATGCGGCCCTTGGGGATGATCTGGTCCTGGGCGCGGAGGGGGACGTTGACGGTGGTCCACTGGCCGGGCTTGAGCGGGGTCGGCTTCGAGAGCGACTTGCTGTGGGCGGCGTCGATCCAGCCGCGGCTGACGATGCCGTGATCGCTCTGGGTGGTGACCTTGTCGACGGTGTAGTAGCAGCTGTCGTCGTAGTCGGTGCTCGAGCCTTCACAGGTGCTTTCGTCGGTACGGCGGACGCCGGAGTACCGCGCGGCTTCGCCGTACTCGACGAGCCTGGCGGTGATCGGTGTCGTCGCCGAGTCGGACTTCAGGCGGAGCGTGACCGACGGCGTGCCGCTGATCCGCAGCGGTGCGGTGAGCGGTGCGGACAAGAACATCTGCCGCCCCGCGATCACCTCCGACGGGTCCGCGACGATGTCGTCCTCGGTCAGGTCGGGATCGTCGGTGACCATCACCGAACCCTTGCCGGCGGCCCCTAGTCTGCCGGCCGAGAGCGGCACCGACACCGGGCGGTTCACGGCCGGCCAGGTCTTGTAGTCTCGCCACACGTCGGGCGTCGTCTCGACCGAGACCATCGGCTCCTTCATGACGCCGTTCTGCAGGCCCTGCAGCCAGTAGTCGAACCACTTGTGCAGTTCGTCCACCCACTCGTCGCGCCGGAACTCGAACGGATCCACGTGGTCCTCGAGACCGAGCCACAGCTTGCGCGGCACGTTGTTCCGCGACAGCGCCGACCACCACTGCGAGAAGTGGTTGGTCTGCACGTTGTAGTCGCTGAGCCCGTGCGTCATGAAGACCGACGCCTTCACCTTCGAGGCGTTCTTCGTGTAGTCGCGCTCGGCCCAGAACGACGTGTAGTCGCCGGTCTCGTCGTCGTCGTTGTCGCCGAGCTCGCCGCGGACCTCGTCGCAGGCCGCGCTGTCGTGACCGACGTACCCGCCGAGCCAGGGCATGTAGTCGTCCGAGTACGGTACGCCGCCGGACCGGGTGTAGTCGTACCACGACGAGATCGCCGAGATCGGCACGATCGTCTTCAGGCCCTTCACCCCGGTCGCCGCGACACCGTTCGCGAGCGTCCCGTCGTACGACTTGCCGATCATCCCGACCGCGCCGGTCGTCCAGGACGCCTTCACCAGTTGGCCGCCGGCGGTGTGCGCGGTGTTGCGGCCGTTCAGCCAGTCGATCACGTCGACGACGGACTGGATCTCGTCCCGGCCGCCGACGTCGCCGCAGCCGGTGGAGCGGCCGGTGCCGACGATGTCCACGCCGACCATCGCGTAGCCGCGGGGGACGAAGTAGTTGTCGTAGTACAACGGCATCTTCCGGATCACGCCGTCGCCGTCGTACGTCTTCTTCTCGCTCTCGTTGCCGCGTCCGCAGCAGGAGTAGTACGGCGAGGCGTCCATGATGACCGGGATCTTCCTGCCGGTGAGGGCAGTCTCGCTCGGCCGGACGATGTCGACCGCGATCACGTCGTCCTGGCCGTCGCTGTCGGTGTCCATCGTGGTGTCGACGTACACCGACTCGCGGATCGCGTTCGCGTAGTCGTAGACCGGCTGCGTGCTCTTGGTGCGCGTGTCGACGTGCTGCGGCACACTGGCAGCAGCCGGGGTCGGCGTACCGGGCCCGTCCGGGATCTGAGCAGCCATGGCCGGACCGGTGAGGGTGGTGAGGCTGAGCACGGCGGACGAGACCAGGATCGTCACCCTGGCGTGGACGGTCCTCATGGCTGGGAAGGCTAGTCACTCCCGCGCCGCAAAGCCAGGTTCTGACCGGATTGGCAGCGACCTGCCCGATACTCAGCGTGAGAACGGGTGATTCGGTAGGGTGACCGCCACCGCCCCCGGGGGGACGCACGAAAGGGTAGGCCAGTGAATCTGCGAGCACCGGTGACATTGCTGGACGTGGCGCAGCGTGCGGGTGTGTCGGTCGCGACCGCCTCCCGCGTGCTGAACGGCGGGGATCGAGTGCCCCGTCCAGAGCTGCAGGAACGGGTCAAGGCCGCCGCCGACGAGCTCGGCTACACGCCGAACGCGCAGGCGCAGGCGTTGGCCAAGTCGTCGACGAACCTGGTCGGCATCCTGGTCCACGACATCGAGGACCCGTACTTCGCCGCGATCGCGAACGGCGTGATGCGCGCCGCGGACGAGCGCAACCTGCTGGTGATGATGGCCAGCACGTTCCGGGACTCGGACCGCGAGATCGCCTACCTGTCGTCGTTGCGCGCGCAACGAGCCCGGGCCGCGGTGATGATCGGCAGCCGGCGGACCGACAGCGAGAGCCTGGCGCGGACGGCGACCGAGGTGGAGACGTTCCTCAACTCCGGCGCGGGTCTCGCCCTGGTCAGTCAGTCCGGGATGCCGGCGCACACCGTTGAACCGGACAACCGTTCGGGGTCGGCGGATCTGGCCCGCGAACTCGTCGGGCTCGGCTGGCGGAAGTTCGCCGTACTGGGTGGGCCGGAGAGCCTGGCGACCGCACGGGACCGGCGGGCCGGGTTCGTCGCGGGCCTGGCCGAGGCAGGGCTGCAGCCGGTGGCGGTCGAGTCCGGTGACTTCACGCGCGACGGTGGGTACGCCGCCGCGGAGCAGCTGCTCGACCGCAAGGCCGATGTGGACTGTCTGTTCGCGGTGAACGACGTGATGGCGGTCGGCGCGATGTCGGCGTTGCGGGCGCGCGGTGTCGACGTACCGGGCCGGCTCGGTGTCGCCGGGTTCGACGACATCGCGACGCTGCGGGACGTGTGGCCGGGGCTGACGACCGTACGGCTGCCGCTGGAGCAGATGGGCCGCCGTGCGCTGGAGCTCGCCATCGAGGGCGGCGACGCGACGACCGAGACGTTCAAGGCGGAAGTAGTACTGCGGGAGAGCACCGCACGGGGCTGAAATATGCTCGCCGGGTGACCGTCTCCGAGATCTTCGACCCGTCGGCCTGGAAGCAGGTGGACGGCTTCGAGCTGACCGACATCACGTACCACCGCGCGGTCGACGCCGGTGTGGTGCGGATCGCCTTCAACCGGCCCGAGGTGCGCAACGCGTTCCGGCCGCAGACCGTCGACGAGCTGTACCGCGTGCTGGACCACGCCCGGATGTCCACCGACGTCGGCTGCGTGCTGCTCACCGGCAACGGCCCGTCGCCGAAGGACGGCGGCTGGGCGTTCTGCTCGGGCGGCGACCAGCGGATCCGCGGCAAGGACGGCTACAAGTACGCCGAGGGTACGACGGCCGACTCCATCGACCCGGCGCGCGCGGGCCGGCTGCACATCCTCGAGGTACAACGGCTGATCCGCTTCATGTCGAAGGTCGTGATCTGCGTCGTTCCCGGCTGGGCCGCGGGTGGCGGGCACAGCCTGCACGTGGTCGCGGACCTCACGCTGGCGTCCGCGGAGCACGCGAAGTTCAAGCAGACGGACGCGGACGTGGCGTCGTTCGACGGCGGGTTCGGCTCGGCGTACCTGGCGCGGCAGGTCGGGCAGAAGTTCGCCCGCGAGATCTTCTTCCTCGGCGACGAGTACTCCGCCGAGGACGCGTACCGGATGGGCATGGTCAACAAGGTCGTGCCGCACGCCGAGCTCGAAGCGGTGGCGCTGGCGTGGGGCAAGAAGATCTGCGCGAAGTCGCCGACCGCCCAGCGGATGCTGAAGTACGCGTTCAACCTGATCGACGACGGGCTCGTCGGGCAGCAGTTGTTCGCCGGTGAGGCGACCCGCCTCGCCTACGGCACCGACGAGGCGGCCGAGGGCCGCGACGCGTTTCTCGAGAAGCGCGATCCCGACTGGTCGCCGTACCCCTACGCCTTCTAACACCGTTGGGTGGTTAGTTAGCAGAAAAATATGCGCGAACTGATGACAGTTCGCGGTAAACGACTTACCGTCGGGCGTTATGAACAATCTCTCCCGCCGTGGGTTGCTTGCTGGTGCCGGTGCTGTCGTCGTTGCCGGAGCTGTGGGTGCGCCCGCCTCCGCCAATCCGTTCACCCTGACTCCCACGCGGCGTTTCGCGCTCGACGGGCCGGGCGGCGAGGTGTTCCGCAGCAAGCCGCTGGCCGACGTGACGGTCATGCAGTCGATCGCCTTCGACAGCGCGAACCAGCGGCTCTTCACCGGGCAGCTGCGGGCCGGATCGCCTGCCAGCAGTGGTGATCTCACGCTGACGCAGCTCACGCTCGCCGGCGACGTCGTCGGGCACATGTACCTGAGCGGGTTCGGCCACGCGGTCTCGATCGGGGCGGAGACCGTCGGGCGTACGACGTACCTCTGGACCGAGACCGACGTCGACACGGCGAACGCGCGCGGCCGGCAGATCGCCCGCTTCCGTTGGCAGGACGGCGCGACGCTGACGAAGGACTCCCCGGGGCTCCGCAGCTGGAAGCCGGTCGCGGACGGCGCCGTGTTCACGCCGTCCGTGGATCAGCGGCACGGCCGGATCGGGATCCGGCACACGCTGGCGGACGGGTTCCACATCAACGTGTACTCGCTGGCCGCGGCGCGCGCCGGGGACTTCTCGCGGGTGCTCGCGACGTTCAAACAGCCCGCGATGACAGCGGGCATCGACTTCCAGGGCTGGGCGCTGTACGGCTCGTACGTCTACCTGTGGGAAGGCGAGGCGTACGCCGGTACGCCTGATCCCGCGGTGGCGACGTCGTGGCTCTGGACGTACGACATCACCAAGGGCGAGGTCGTCGAGTCCGTGAAGATCGTGGACGGCGCCGACCTGGTCTACCGCGAGGCCGAGGGCGTCGGGGTGTACGTCGATCGCTTCGGCTGCCCGCGACTCTGCTTCGGCTTCGCCTCCGGCGTGACGGGCGACCGTCGCGCAAACCTGTTCTATCGCAGCAGATTGGTCTAATGCCCATGGACAATTTGTCCCGTCGTGGGTTGCTGACAGGTGCCGGCGCATTAGTTGCCGCAGGCACCCTCGGCGTACCCGCGGCCACCGCCCGGACCCTGTCCCTCCCGACCTCCAAGCGCTTCAAGATGAGCGCGACGACCAACGAGTTCTTCCGCAGCAAGCCGTTGTGGGGACCGACGGTCATGCAGTCGTTCGCCTTCGACACCCCGAACAACCGCCTCTTCACCGGCCAGTTGCGGTCCGGTACGCCGGCCAACAGCGGTGACCTCACCCTCAGCCAACTCAACTTCTCCGGCACTGTGCTCGGTCACATGTACCTGACCGGGTTCGGCCATGCGGTCTCGATCGGCGCCGAGGCCGTCGGGAGTACGACGTACATCTGGACCGAGACCGATGTCGACACGGCCAACGGGCGCGGGCGGCAGATCGCCCGGTTCCCGTGGCAGAACGGCGCGACGCTGACGTCTTCGTCGGTGACGAAGTGGAAACCGGTGTCGAGCGGCAGTGTCTTCACACCGGCTGTGGATCAACGCTTCAACCAGCTCGGCGTACGTCACTCGTTGTCGGGCGGCATGCACATCAACGTCTACTCGCTGGCGGCCGCCCGCAGCGGTGATTTCTCGACGGTGCTGGCGTCCTTCAAACAGCCGGCGCTGACGGCCGGCATCGACTTCCAGGGCTGGGCTTTGTACGGCGCGTACGCGTACTTCTGGGAAGGCGAGGCCTACCCAGGCGAGCCCGACGAAACCAAGGCAACGTCCAAACTCTGGTGCTACGACATCAACGCCGGCCAGTTGGTCGACTCCTTCCTGACCCTGGCCGGCAAAAGCCTCACCTACCGGGAACCAGAAGGCATGGCCGTCTACGGCTCCACCGACGCCACGGCCCGCCTGTACTTCGGCTTCGCATCAGGAGTAGTCGGCGACCGCCGAGCCAACCTCTTCTACCGCAACACCCTCGTCTGAGTTACTGGGCGACGCCGTAGAGGCGATCGCCGGCGTCGCCCAGGCCGGGGACGATGTAGCCCTTTTCGTTCAGGTGGGAGTCCATACCGGCGATGACGAGGTTGCACGGTACGTCGAGGTGGGTGAGTTCGTTCTCGACGCGCTTGACGCCCTCGGGGGCGGCGAGCAGGCAGATCGCGGTGATGTGGTCGGCGCCGCGGTCGACCAGGAACTGGATCGCCGCCGCGAGCGTGCCGCCGGTGGCGAGCATCGGGTCGAGGACGTAGCACTGGCGTCCGGACAGGTCCTCCGGGAGGCGTTCGGCGTACGTCGACGCGGTCAGGGTCTCCTCGTTGCGGACCATGCCGAGGAACCCGACCTCCGCGGTCGGGAGCAGCCGGGTCATGCCGTCGAGCATGCCGAGACCGGCGCGCAGGATCGGGACGACGAGCGGCTTCGGCGCGGCGAGCTTCACGCCCTGCGCTTCCGCGACAGGGGTCTGCACGGTGACCGGACCGGTCCGCACGTCCCGGGTCGCCTCGTAGGCGAGCAGCGTGACGAGCTCGTCGGTCAGCCGCCGGAACGTGGGTGAGTCCGTGTGCTCGTCGCGCAGCGCGGTGAGCTTGTGGGCGACGAGCGGGTGGTCCACGACGAGGATCTGCATAAGGCCGAACGGTACCGTCGGCGATTCGCGGCGGGAAAGCGCGCTCGCTGTCAGACTTGAAACTGCATTGGATTCGCCCTGTTCGCCCACCAGGGAGTAGTTCGATGACCGAGAAGACGCCCGAGCAGCTCGAACGGCTGCGGCGCCGTGCCGCCTTTCTGCGCGAGCTCGACGAAGCGCGCGCCCTCCGCGACCGGATCGCGCCCCGGCGGGCCCGCGTCCGGCAGTTGCGCGAGGCGATGCGCAGAGCGACCTACCATCACTGACCGTTGACCGGTGTTGGCGGATCTGATATCGGCTTGAGATCGCCGGGACGCCGCCGGTCTGGGACGATGATGCGGTGTCTGATGCCACGGTTACCGACCTGGACTTCGCGGTCGCTGCGTACACCGAGGACGGGAACTGGACCGTCACGCCGCTGGTACTGCGCGGTGAGCCCGATCTGTCCACGCTGGTGTCCGCGCTCCTCAGGTATCCCGGTGAGGCCGGGGTGCTCGGCATGGTGTCGGTCGACGAGGACTTCTTCGTCCTGGTCCGGGTGCTGGGCGGTCGCGCTCGGCTGCTGATCTCCGATGTGACCGCCGCGACCGAGTGGCCCCTGGCCCGGCAGGTCGTGGACGAGCTCGACATCCCGCTGGCCGATGACGACGACGAGCAGGTGCCGGCCGGCGACCTGGCGATCATCGCCGACCTCGGGATGGCCGCGATGGACCTCGGTGCACTGTGCGACGACGTCGACCTCTACCCCGAGGAGATGCTCGAGGAGATCGCCGACACGCTTGGCTTCGGCAACCAGTTCCACGACGCGATCGAAGCCGTTGGCTAGCCCGATCCTGCGGCAGGCGTGGTCGCGGTTGATGACGCTGGCCCTCGAGGAGGCCGAGCGGGCGTTGCCCGACGTACCGATCGGGGCTCTCGTGGTGGACGAGGGCGGGGAGATCATCGGGCGCGGTCACAACGAGCGTGAGGCGACCGGTGATCCGACCGCGCACGCCGAGGTGCTCGCGATCCGCGACGCGGCCCGGCACGTCGGCGAGTGGCGGCTGACCGGCTGCACGCTGGTGGTCACCTTGGAGCCGTGCACGATGTGCGCCGGGGCGATCGTGCTGTCCCGGCTGGACCGGCTGATCTTCGCGGCGTACGACGAGAAGGCCGGCGCGGTCGGGTCGCTGTGGGACGTCGTCCGGGACCGGCGGCTCAACCATCGGCCCGAGGTGGTCGGCGGTGTGATGGCCGACGAGGCCGGTGCCCGGCTCCGCGATTTCTTCATCGGCCACAGACCTTGATATTGTCCTCGGCGGTGGCGTGTCCGAGCGGCCGAAGGAGCGCGCCTCGAAAGCGCGTGACGGGCAACCCCCGTCCGAGGGTTCAAATCCCTCCGCCACCGCCAACCGCCCTCCGGGGCGGCCAGAGGCCGGAGACCCTGATGCTGTGTGATGCGTCAGGGTTTTCGTCTCTCTGGACCTGACTCGGGACGCTCGACGAGAGGGCCCCTATGGATGTTGCGGAGCTCGACGCGATTCTGCTCGCGGGGGCGGCGATTCTGCTGGTCGCCGTGGTCGCGGTGCGGTTCTCCGCGCGGATCGGGCTCCCGTCGCTGCTGATCTACCTCGGGATGGGACTGCTCCTGGGGGAGTCGGGGCCGGGGCACATCCACTTCGAGGACGCGCAGCTGGCGCACGCGCTGGGGTTCGCGGCGTTGGTGGTGATCCTGACCGAGGGCGGTCTGACGACCCGGTGGAACGAAGTACGGCCGGTGATGCCGCTCGGGCTGGTGCTGGCGACGGTCGGGGTCGCGGTCAGCGTCGGGGTCGTCGCCTGCGTGGCGCATTTCGTGCTGGGGCTGAGCTGGCAGCTGTCGGTGCTGATCGGGGCCGTGACGTCGCCGACGGACGCGGCGGCCGTGTTCTCGGTGCTCAGACGGGTGCCGATCCGGCCACGGCTGCGTGGGGCGCTGGAGGCGGAGTCCGGTCTGAACGACGCTCCGACCGTGCTGCTGGTCACGCTCGTCAGCACCGGCGAGGTCGGCGAGAAGGGCCTGCTGTGGTTCAGCGGCCTGGTCGTCTACGAACTGGTCGTCGGCGCCCTGTTCGGGCTGTTTATCGGGTGGGTGAGCGTCGGACTGATCCGCCGGATGGCGCTCGGTTCCGCCGGCCTGTACCCGCTGGCGGTGCTCTCCGTGGCGTTCATCTCGTACGCCGGTGGCTCGGTGCTGCTCCACGTGTCGGGGTTCGCGGCCGTGTACGTGACGTCGCTGGTGCTGGGACGGGCGGAGTTGCCGCACCGGATAGCGACCCGGTCGTTCGTCGACGGGATCGCCTGGCTGGCGCAGATCGGGTTGTTCGTGATGCTCGGGCTGCTGGCGTCACCGGGGAACTTCGAGCTGAACGACGTCCTGGTCGCGCTGGTGATCGGGGTCGCGGTGACGGTCGTCGGGCGGTTCGCGTCGGTGGCGATCTCGGCGGCGCCGTTCCGGTTGCCGTGGCGGGAGCGGACGTTCATCTCGTGGGCGGGTCTGCGGGGCGCGGTGCCGATCGTGCTCGCGACCATCCCGCTCGCCGAGGGCGTGCCGCAGGCCGGCCGGATCTTCGACGTGGTGTTCGTGCTGGTGCTGCTGTTCACGCTGCTGCAGGGGCCGTCGCTGCCGTGGCTGGCGAAGCGGCTGGGCGTCCTCGACGAGAACGCGGCGCACGAGGTGGACATCGACGTGGCGCCGCTGGAGTCGCTCGGCGCGGACATGCTCCAGGTGCACGTCCCGAGCGAGTCCCGGCTGGCCGGGGTCGAGATCGCCGAACTCCGGCTACCGCCCGGTGTCTCGGTCGCGCTGGTGATCCGCGGCGAACAAGCCTTCGTCCCGGACCGCCGTACCGTGCTCCGGGCCGGAGACGCCCTGCTCGTGGTCGCGCCCAGCCCGGTCCGTGAACAGACCGTCCGCCGCCTCCGCGCCGTCTCCCGGGCCGGCCGCCTGGCCGGCTGGTTCGGCGAACGCGGCCGCGAACAGAACTAAGGGCTAGTTGGGGTTCTGGCCCGACGGGACCGGCTGGGGGCTGTGGATGACCGGGAGGCAGACCGTGGCGCCGGGGGCGACCGTGACCGACGGGATGCCCTTGAGCTTCACGGAGCCGAAACCGGCGCCGATGACCAGGTCGACGGTGTGGTCGGTGCGGCCGTCGGCGATCATGACCGCCTTCTGGTTCAGCTGACCCGCGACCAGGAGCATCTCGGGCGCGTCCGCGGCGGCACCGCGCAGCGCCACTACGTCGACCTTGTCGCCCTTGGGCTCGTTCGCGACCTTGTCGATGTTGAAGGCGCGCTGCTTCAGCGCGTCGGCCACTCGGCTGGCCGAGCCCGCGCGGGCGCCGCCGTTGTAGACGTTCAGCACGACCTGCTTCGGCACCAGGCGGTTGTTCGTCAGCTTCTGTTCGGTGCAGGTCGGCTCGGCGCTGCTGTTCACCAGCGAGTTCCAGCCCCACCAGCCCCCACCGGCGAGGATCCCCAGCAGGATCACCATCGTGATCGGCGTACGCCACCGGATCCGCGAGTGCGGTCTCGGTTGCGGATGAATCGCCGTCATTTGCTCCACCCCCCCGTGAGCGGCAGCCATTGGTCAGTCGACTACCAGGACCCGTGCATGCAGGACCGAACGCTGCTGCAACGCGGCACGCAGCGCGCGGTGCAGGCCGTCCTCGAGGTACATGTCGCCCTTCCACTCCACCACGTGCGCGAACAGATCGCCGTAGAAAGTCGAGTCCTCGTCGAGCAGCGCGTTCAGATCCAAAGTGCCCTTCGTCGTGACGAGTTCGTCCAGCCGCACCTGCCTGGGCGGCAGCGAAGACCAGTCCTTCGGTCGCAGCCCATGGTCCGGGTACGGCTTGTCGTCCCCGACACGCTTGAAGATCACCCCCCGAAGTCTAGCGGTGTCAAAGGTCCCACGAGGAGGTCATGAATGTCACCGGAATAGTCCGGTGCACCGATGCAACCTTTCGGAGCCATTGGGCGTCCCACGGAACAGGAGCAGTGAGCGCGGTTCCGCGCCCACGACCATGGGGGTGAACGGTATGCGAATTCTTCCGAAACTCGGCCTCGCGACCGCGGCGATCACGCTGGTCGCGCTCGGTACGACGGTGCCCGCCGAGGCGATCACGGTGTCCCAGGTGAAGGCGGCCCAGACCCGCCTGAACAAGCTCGGCTGTACCTCGGGCCCGTCCGACGGCAAGATCGGCGCGATGACCCAGGCGGCCACGGTCCGGTTCCAGTCCGCGAACGTCCTGAGCCAGACCGGCACGCTGAACAGTACGACGTACGCGCGGTTGATGGCCTCGACCGCGAAACGCTGCGACGTCCGCCCGGTGCCGGGCCGCTCGGGGACCGGGCGCCGGATCGTGATCAGCCAGACGCAGAACTGGGTGTGGTTGATCGATGCCCGTGGAAAGGTGGTCCGGCAGGGCGGGATCATCGACAACCCGACGTACCTGAAGGCCGGCACGTACACGAGCGGCTCGAAGTGCGGGCGGGCGGCGCGGGTACTGCGCAACACCGACGGCGGACGGCTCTACCTGAACCATTTCGTCCGGTTCGCACCCTGCGGCGTCGGGTTCCACCAGATCCCGACGTACAAGTCGAACGGGCAGCAGATCCACGCCGACTGGCTGCTCGGGACGAACTACCGGGCCTCGCACGGCTGCATCCGGGTCTCGGCCTCGATGTCGGTCGCGATCTGGTCCTTCGCGGCCGACGCCACGCGTGTGGTCGTCATGCGCTGACGCCGGAGGACTAGCATGCCCACCGGGTAGTTCCGTCAACCGGGGAAGGCACGCTGAGATGGCCGAGAAAGCCGACGTCGTCGAGACCGTCAAGCAGGGGTACGCGTTCGAGGGGGCGGCGCTCGAGCTGGGCGCGCTGCTGGTCGACGGCGAGCCGAAACCGGAGGCGGCGGTCCGGATCCCGCTGGGGATGATGAACCGGCACGGCCTGGTCGCGGGTGCCACCGGTACCGGTAAGACGAAGACGCTGCAGCTGATGGCCGAGCAGCTGTCCGCGGCCGGTGTCGCGGTGTTCGCCGCCGATATCAAGGGCGACCTGTCCGGCGTCTCGCAGCCGGGTGAGGGCAACGACAAGCTGCTGGCCCGGACCAAGTCGATCGGCCAGGAGTGGGTCGGGACCGGGTTCCCGACCGAGTTCTACGCGCTCGGCGGGCAGGGTGCCGGGGTCCCGATCCGCGCCACGATCACGTCGTTCGGCCCCGTGCTGCTGTCCAAGGTGCTGGGGCTCAACGACGTCCAGGAGTCGTCGCTCGGGCTGATCTTCCACTACGCCGACAAGGCCGGGCTGACGCTGCTCGACCTCAAGGACCTCCGCGCCGTCATCACGCATCTCACGTCCGACGAGGGCAAGGGCGATCTGAAGGACCTGGGCGGCCTGTCCGCGGCGACCGCGGGCGTGATCCTGCGGTCCCTGATCGGGTTCGCGGACCAGGGCGCCGAGGCGTTCTTCGGTGAGCCGGAGTTCGACACCGCGGACCTGCTGCAGCAGCGCGACGGCAAGGGCGTCATCTCGCTGCTCGAGCTGCCGAACCTGCAGGACCGGCCGGCCCTGTTCTCGACGTTCCTGATGTGGCTGCTCGCCGACCTGTTCCACGACCTGCCCGAGGTCGGCGACGTGGACAAGCCGAAGCTGGTGTTCTTCTTCGACGAGGCGCACCTGCTGTTCAACGACGCCTCGAAGGCGTTCCTGGACTCGATCGCGCAGACCGTCCGGCTGATCCGGTCGAAGGGCGTCGGCGTGTTCTTCGTGACCCAGACGCCGAAGGACGTGCCGGACGACGTCCTGGCGCAGCTCGGTTCGCGGGTGCAGCACCAGCTGCGGGCGCACACGCCGAACGACGCGAAGGCGCTGAAGGCGACGGTGTCGACGTTCCCGAGCTCGTCGTACGACCTGGGTGAGGTGCTGACCCAGCTCGGGATCGGCGAGGCGATCGTGACCGTGATGAACGAGAAGGGCGCGCCGACCCCGGTCGCGTGGACCCGGCTCCGGGCGCCGCAGTCGCTGATGGCGCCGGCGTCCGCGGAGCAGCTGACCGCGACGGTGCAGGCCTCGGCGAACAACGCGAAGTACTCGCAGACGCTCGACCGCGAGTCGGCGTACGAGGTGCTCGCGGCGAAGGTGCAGGCCGGTGCCGCGCAGGCCGAGGCCGAGAAGCAGCAGCAGGAGCAGGCCAAGCCGCAGGAGGAGCCGCGGCCGCGGGCGCAGAAGCAGGAGAAGTCGATGGTCGAGCAGGTCGTCGGGTCGTCCGCCTTCAAGCAGTTCGCCCGTACGGCCGGCCGGGAGATCGTCCGCGGCCTGTTCGGCGCAGCCCGCCGGCGGCGCTGAATTTCGGACGAACGCGTTCAGGTTTTCCCTTGTCCGCAAGGGGAAACCTGCGTTTGATTGTTGATCAAACGGATGAATTTCGAAGTATCGGCGATCGTTCTCAAGTCGTCATCCACAGCCGCGCCGTCACCGATTGGGACCTGACGCCCACACGCCGTACCGTGTGAAGTGATGGTTGCACAGAGTAGGCGAGCGATACGTTCCTGGGCGCTCTGGACCCTGACGGTCCCGGCGTTCGCCGTCGTCGTGCTCGTCGACCTGGCCGCGATCGGGTACGGCGCGCACGCGTTCACCGACCGCCCGAGCTGGCGCGGGCTGGACGTCGTGTTCGCGCTGACCGTGTCCGCGCTGATCTCCGTCGAGGGCGCCCGCCGGGTCGAGAGCCGGCGGCGGCGCGGCGGTGCGTTGCACAAGGACTTCGCCCCGGCCTGGATGATCGCCGCGGCGCTCATCCTGCATCCGGCGCTGGCGATCCTGGTCGCGGTGCTGCTGCGGATCTGGTGGCGGATCCGGGCCGGCAAGTGCATCCCGTACCGCTGGGCCTTCTCGACCGCCGTCCACGTCCTCGCGGTCGGTGCCGCGCACGCGGTCTTCGTCTCCGCGCGTGGCCTGACCGGCGACAGCGGTCTCGGCCTGGTCGTCGCGATGGTCTGCGGCGCGGTCGCGTACGTCGTGACCGACACGCTGCTCTGCGGGCTCGCGATCTCGCTGATCATCCCGGGCAGCAACCGCCGCGAGACGGTCGGCGGCCTGGACGACCTGTGTACCGACGCGACCGCCGCCACCTTCGGCTGCCTGCTCGCGGCGGCCTGCCTGATCGGCCCGTGGTTCGCGTTCGTCGCGATCCCGATCACGCTGACCGCGCAGCGCGCGCTGCTCCTCGGCCAGCTGGAGACCGAGGCCCAGACCGACCCGAAGACCAGCCTGACCCGGGTCGACTGGTGGCGCCGCCGGACCGAGCAGATGCTGCGCACCTCGCGGAACCAGCACGAGACGATGGCGGTGCTGCTGATCGACATCGACCACTTCAAGCTGGTCAACGACCGGCACGGGCACCTGGTCGGCGACGAGGCGCTGCGCGCGGTCGCGACGATCCTGCGCAGCGCGATCCGGGCGAAGGACGTGATCGGCCGGTTCGGCGGCGAGGAGTTCGTGATCGCGCTCCCGGACACCGGCCTCGACGAGGCGACGGTGACCGCGGACCGGCTCCGCAACGCGGTCGCCAACAGCCCGCTGGCCGCGATGTGCGCCGGCGTACTCGACGACCCTGATCTCGACCCGGACACCTTCCACCTGACGGTCAGCATCGGCGTCGCGGTGTACCCGACCGACGGGGCGACCGTCGACGACCTGCTGCTCCGCGCCGACCGCGCGATGTACGCCGCGAAGGCCGCCGGCCGGAACCGGGTCCGCCTGGCCGCCGACACCGTCCCGCTGCCCCGGCTGACCGCGTCCACACAATTCTCGGAACCGGCAGAACCTTTGGCGCCCGCTCAGCGTCCTGTGAGGTGAGGACGGCAGGACGGAGTGCAGATGGCGGCAACGGGGAGTCGTGACGACGACTTCACGGCGTTCGTGCTGGCCAGATCCGCGCGGTTGGTGCACTTCGCGCGGGTGCTCTGTGGTGATGCGGGCCTCGCGGAGGATCTGGTGCAGACCGCGCTGGAGAAGGCGTACCTGCGCTGGGACCGGATCGAGATGGCCGACCCGTTCGCGTACGTCCGGCAGGCGGTGGTCAACCAGCACCTGTCCTGGGTACGGCGCCGGCCGTGGCGTGAGCGTCCCAGCGGCGACGCGTCGGAGATCGAGCTGTACGTCGAATCGGTGGAGTCCGATCAGTCCAGCGCGGTCCACTGGCGAGTCGCGGTCGGGGCCGCGCTCGCCACGCTGAGCCGGCGCGAGCGAGCAGTCGTCGTACTGCGGTACGTCGAGGACCTGACCGAACGGGAGACCGCTGCGGTCCTCGGGGTGGCGATCGGGACGGTGAAGAGCGCGAATGCGCGAGCCCTGGACAAGCTGCGGGCCGCGCCCGAGCTGAGCGGTGTGGGGGAGCGATCATGAACGACGAGCGCGGGACGCCCGCTGAGGAGCAGCTCCGGGTCGTGCTGGCACCGGACGATTCCATCGCGCCCCTCGATCCGGCGCTGGTGATTGCCGGTGCGCGTCGGCGGCGGGTCCGGGGGCGGGTCGCTGCGGCTGGGGCTTCGGCTGCGGTCGTCGCTGTGGTTGCGGTCGCGGGAATCGCGGGCAGTGGTCAGCTGCGCGGCGACGTACCTCAGCCTGCGAACCCTGGTCCGTCGGCGCCTGTCCGGCCGACGACTCCATCTCCGACTCGCATGACGCCGTCTATGCCAACGCCGACGCCGACAGAGCCGCCTACTGTGCCTGGGACTGTGCCTGGTGGGACGCCGACTGCGCGGCCTACTAGTACTCCGACCTCGACGTCGCCCGTGCGGCCGCCTCGGCGTACGCCGTCAGGGTTGCCTACCCCGTCCAGCCCGCCGACTCGCACCCCGAGCTGACGCCGGCAGAACCTTTTGGCTACCCGGCTGCGTCCTTCAGCCCGACCGAACATCAAAAGGTGCGGAGGGCAACAATGGACGAGGTAGGCCGGAAGCGGCGGATGACCCGGATACTGCTGGGCGGGCTCGCCGCCGCGGCGGTGGTCGGCGTCGCAGTCGCCGGTACGGCGATGGCGCGCAGCGGCAACTCGGCCGCCGACACAGTCGCCCAAGGCGGACCGACCGCCGCAACCCCCTCCGAACTAACCCCAACCGCCACCCCAAGCGCGGCTGCGACCCCGACCCGCTCGCCATCGGCACGGCCGGTTCCCCCGACCCTCCCACCAACCCCATCCCCCACCTGCCGCCCAACCACAGCCCCAACCCGCCCACCAACGGCAACCCCGAGCCAACCGACCGCGACGCCGACCCGTCGAGCGGTCCCCACCCCGACCCGCCCGCCGACGGCGACCCCGAGCCTGCCGCCGACGGTTGCGACGCCGAGGGAAGCTTCGTGTGCGACGCCGACGGCCTCGCCGAGCCGTCCGCCTGAGCCGCGGGCGACTCCGACGCGGTCGCCGCGGGCGGTGCGGCCGACGCCGACTGTGCCGGGTACGCCGTCTGTCGCGCCGACCAGGACACCTGAGCCGCGGGCGACCCCGACGCAGCCGCCGACCGTCCCGTCACGCGGGAAGTAGAGGGCGGACCTCAGCCACTCACCAAGGGGACGGCCGCACGCCCACCGAGCAGTCGGTGAGCGTGCGGCCGTGGTGTTGGTGAGTGGCGCAGGTTCAGCAGGCGCCGAAGCTCCCCGCCGACACCCACGCCTTCGCGACGTACATGCCGGCGTTCACCCGCAGCCACACATTGCTCGTGCCCTGCGACCCGGTAACGCTCTGCCCAGTGGTTTGGCACTCGACAGTGACCTGCGCCGACTTGCCGGCCATCCCGACGACCGCACCGGTCGAGTTCGGCGCATTCCGCACGTTCAGGTACCCGGACGAGATCGACACCGTCCCGCGCCCGCCATCGCCGGTCCACAGGTACGTGACGTCGACCCACGAGTTGTCGGCCAGCTTGAGCGCGTCCCAGAACACGCCGTCCGCGAGGTCGATCCCCGCCGGGTTGGCGACCGTTCGGCCGAACTGGTCCTTCCCGCCGTTGTACCCGCTCTGGTACGCCGCCTGCGCCTCGGGCTTGCCCTGCGGCAGGTCCTTCCACATCTCGCGGGTCGCGCTCGGGTTCCAGTAGTCGTCCTTGGTGTTCCACGGGCCGACGTCCCACACCGGCTCGAACGCGCAGCGCGAGGCGGTGCAGACCTTCACCGAGTACGTGCCGGATCCGGCGCTGGACAGGCCGCGTCGTGACGGCAGGGCGACGAAGTGGTCCCGGCTCACGATCACGTGGCCGTTGGCCGTCGTACCGCCGACCAGGCCTTCGCGCGTGGCGAAGACGTGCGACTTGAGCGGCGCAGCTTGGACCGTCATCCGCGGTACGGCGGCCTGGTCCGTGGGCTGCACGGTGAGGTCGCCGACCCACGGGCTCGTGCCGGTCGAGGGTGCGCTGACGATGATCCGGACCTGGACCTGGTCGCTCGCACCCGGCAGCGCGGTCGGCGTACCGGCCTTGACCGCCGTCCACTCCGACCACCTGTTGTTGACCCACGACCGTACGTCGACTTCCGCCGACGAACCGTCCGGCGTACCCGAGGTGTAGCCGACGACAACGGCGGACGTGGGATCCGCGAACCGGACCGGCGTGAGTTCGGCCAGGCCGGAACGCTGCTTGATCTCGGTCGACCCGATCGCGGCCGGGGCGTCGCCGAGGACGATGCGGCTGCCGTCGACCTTGATGTTGCTGGATCCGGCAACGGGTTGGGCCGCTACCGAGACGGGGTCGGGCGTGGCGGCCGTGCTGGGCAAGGTTGCCGTAAAGATCGCGGCGGTCATCGCCAGACAGGCGGTGAGCGCGGTTGTACGGGTGATACGCATGGGCGGAACCTCCGGGGCGGTGAAGGCTTGAGCACCCAATGTGACTCACAAACACCTCTTCTGCATAGCCCGTGAATAAATTTCTCGTGACTGCACAGAACCCGATCGGTCACCCAGCGGGTTTGGACGGGTGTGACAGAGGCTGAGGAGAATCGATGACCCGGACCGCGGACGCCGACTTCGAGCGATTCGTCGTGGCGCAGTCGACCCCCTTGCTCCGCTTCGCGGAGATGCTGTGCGGCGATCGGCACACCGCCGAGGACCTGGTGCAGCAAGCGTTGATGCGGTCCTATCCGAAGTGGCACCGGCTGGAGGGCGACCCGTTGCGGTACGTCCGGCGGGTGCTGGTCAACCGATTCCTCTCCCAGGCCCGCCGGCGCTGGAACAACGAAGTACCCAGTGATCCGGTACAGAACGATTGGGACCAGCGAGCGGTGGCGGACTTCGCCGGGGCGGTCCAGACCAGGGAGGCCGTGCTCTCGGCCCTCGGTGGTCTGACCGTCCGGGAGAGAGCCGTGGTCGCGCTGCGCTACTCGCAGGATCTCTCCGAGGCCGAGACCGCCGAGCTGCTCGGCATGGCGGCCGGGACCGTGAAGAGCACGGCCTCCCGGGCGCTGGCCAAGTTGCGTCTGGCACCCGACCTGATCGACAGCGGAGTTGGAGGAAACTGATGAGTGACGAGCAGCGGGTACACGACGCGCTCACGTACGAGATCGAGCCGTGGCAGCCGAACGCCGGTGATCTGATGCGGCGCGGCAAGCGGCTGACCTGGTTGCGCCGGGGTTTGGCCGCGGCTGGTGTCACCGCACTGGCGGGAACCGTTGCGACGGTCTCCGCCGCGGTCGGTGGACCGGCCCTACCGGTGAAGAACCTGCTGGCCGGTGGCGGAAGGCCTCCGGTGCCGGCGGTGATTCCGACGGGTACGCCGTCGGCGCCGTCGGTGGATCCGACCTGCCTGCCGCAGAAACCGGGGAAGCCGCAGTTGCCCAAGGCAACGGTCTCGGTGAACAAGACGATCGACCCGAACAACCCGCCGAAGCCGGCGGTTCCGGGCAAGCCCGGCCTGCCCACCGCGAAGCCGACGCTGCCCGGCAAGCCGAGCCTCCCGACCACCCCGCCGTCGCTGCCTGGTAAGCCGCAGGTGCCGACGACCAAGCCGACGCTGCCGACGAAGCCGAGCTGGCCGACCGCGAAGCCGACGCTTCCGGGCAAGCCGACCGTGCCGACGACCAAGCCGACGCTGCCGGGTACGCCGACTGTGCCGACCGCCAAGCCGACGCTGCCGACGAAGCCGTCGCTGCCGACGACGAAGCCGACGCTGCCCGGGAAGCCCACCCTGCCGAGCGTCCCGACCGCCAAGCCGTCGCTCCCGACGGCGAAGCCGAGCCTGCCGTCGGCCAAGCCGGTCCCGACACTGCCGGACTGCGTGGACGGGGTACCGACCACGAAGCCGTCGCTGCCTGGGAAGCCCACCCTGCCGACAGTGCCGGGCAAGCCGACCACCAAGCCGACTGCGCCGTCCCTGCCGACGGTCACGGGTGGCGTAGAGGTAACCGTCGACCCGGGCAAGCCGCAGACCGTCAAGCCGACGCTCCCGGCCAAGCCGTCGATCCCGACGACCAAGCCGACGTTCCCGACCCCGACCGAGAAGCCCAGCATTCCGACGCCGAGCTTCCCGACGACGTTCCCCACCGGCCACCCCTCCTCAGGCCGGTAGGGCACCCCGCCACCGGCGAGTAGGTCACGCAGCCCTACTCGCCGGTGGCACCATTTCTGAGGTACTCCGCGGTCGCGTCGTCGGCCGGGTAGAAGGACTCGATCATCAGCTCCGACACCGTGACGTCGAGCGGTGTGCCGAATGTCGCGATGGTGGTCAGGAGCGAGAGTTCGCGGCCGTCGTGGGTGAGATCGAACGGTACGACGACCTCGGCCGGCCCGGGTGGTGCCGGCTTGTCGTTGACGGCGTACCCGCGAAGTTCGTCGTACAGGTCCTGGAGTTCGGGGTCCGCGGTGCCGGCCACCTGACGTTGCAGGCTTGCGAGCGCGGCGGCGCGGACCTCGGCGATGTTGGCGATCCGCGGGGCCAGGCCGTCCGGGTGCAGGGTCAGGCGGAGCGCGTTGATCGGTGCCTGTAGCAACTTCTCGTCGACGTCCGCGGTGAAGATCGCGATCCCGGCGTTCGCCTCGACGATGTTCCACCAGCGGTCGACGACCAGCGCCGGGTACGGCTCGTGAGCCTTCAGCAGGCGGCGCAGCGTCGTACGGATCGCGAGCATCGACGGCGAGTGCAGCGACGCCTCGCTGTAGACCGGCGCGAACCCGCCGGCCAGCAGCAACTGGTTGCGGTCCCGGAGCGGTACGTCGAGATGCTCGGCCAACCGCATCACCATCTCGCGACTCGGCTTCGACCGCCCGGTCTCCACGAAACTCACGTGCCGCGTGGACACCTCGACCCGGTTCGCCAGCTCGAGCTGACTGAGCCGCCGGCGCTCCCGCCAGCCGCGCAGAAGCTCACCGACAGGGCGCTGGAACGTCTCCTCGATCGTCGCTGCCATGTTCCGACCGTAGCTGGTGGCGTAGACAAGGCCATTACCTCTGACGTCATCGACGGTACGCCGGATCTCGCGGCAAGGTTCTGGTCATCGCAACCGATCGAGGAGGAAACACCATGAACGCCAACGCTCTCGCCGACCAGTACTTCGCCATGTGGAACGACGCCGACGCCGACCGCCGGGCCGAGCTCATCGCCGGGACCTGGACCGACGACGCGACCTTCCAGGACCCGAGCTTCGAGGCCACCGGCCACGACGAGTTGAACAAGCTGGTCGGCGCCGCGCAGCAGATGTTCCCGGGGCTGTCGTTCGTCCGGATCGGCGACATCGACGAGCACCACAACTACCTGCGCTGGACCTGGCACCTGAAGGCCGAGGGACAGGAGCCGGTCGCCGGCGGCACGGACGTCGTCGTACTCGACGCCGACGGGAAGATCCGGCAGCTGATCGGGTTCCACGACTTCGCCCCGGCGCACTGAAACCCGGCGCACCGAACCCGCCCCGGAGTGCTGGCTCCGGCCTAGATTGGTCGCCATGTGGAAATCGTTGACGGTGACAGCGGTTGTGGCGTCCATGGTGTTCGCGGCGGTGCCCGCCAGTACGGCGACAGCCACCACCGGGCTGCAGTGGAAGCCGTGCCAAGCGGGCGCCGTCGAGCAGTGCGCCGAGCTACGGGTGCCGCTGGACTGGTCGAAACCGTCCGGCCCGACGACGAAACTCTTCGTCGCGAAGGTCCCGGCCAGGGACCAGGCTCGCAAGCTCGGGTCCCTGTTCTTCAACCCGGGTGGACCGGGCGGCGCGGGCGGGTCGATCTTCGCCGCGGGCCTGGCCGACGCGTTCTTGCCGCAGTTCCGGGACCGCTATGACCTGGTCAGCTTCGACCCACGGGGCACCGGCAGCAGCAGCCAACTCGATTGCGGTCCGGTGCTGCGCCCCGGCGTGCCGGCGTTCCCGAAGTCCAAGGCGCAGTACGACGCGATGGTCGCGGCGAGCCGTGCGACCGGTGTGCAGTGCCTGAAGCAGCACGGCGACCTGATGCGGAACCTCGATACCCGGACTGTGGCCCGGGACATGGACGCGTTCCGGGCGGCGCTCGGGGAGGCCAAGTTCAACTACTTCGGCATCTCGTACGGGTCCTACCTCGGCATGATCTACGCGCAGCAGTTCCCGCAGCGGGTCGGCCGGATGGTGCTGGACGGGATCGTGGACCACTCGCAGGGATCGCTGCGCTTCATGCTCGGCGAGGCGAAGGCGATGGAGGACGGGTTCAACCGGTTCATCGCGTGGTGTGCCCAGGACACGTCATGCGTCTTGCACGGGCAGGATGTCGGTGCGTTGTGGGACGCGACAGTACGCAAGGCCGACAAGACCCCGCTGACCGGACCGAACGGACCGGTGAACGGCGACGTACTCCGGATGGCGCTGCCCTCGCTGCTGCCGGCGACAGCGTTGTTCGGGGACAACTTCCCCGTCCTCGCGGCCGCGCTGGACAAGGCGGCGAAGGGCGACGGTACCGACTTCGCGACCGCGAGCTATGTCGGCAACCCCGAGTCGGCGTACACAGCGGTTTCCTGCATGGACTTCCCCGGCGAACTCAAGGGGTACGCCGATGCCCGCGCACGGCTCGCCCTGGCCCGAGCAGTCGCTCCCCGCGTCGGCGGAGCGGTCGAGGGATGGGTGATGGCGGCGACGTGCTCCGGCTGGCCGATCCCACCGAGCAACCCGTGGCAGCGGACACCGGTGCACGGTGTGCCGCCGATCCTGATCACCTCCAACACCCACGACCCGGCGACTCCGCTCGCCAATGCGCGGAGTCTTGCCCGGCAGATCGACAACAGCCACCTGCTGGTCGCCGACACCTACGGGCACACGGTCTGGCTGAACTCGGAGTGCGGGCGCGAGCGGATCACGGCGTACTTCCTGGAGGGGACGCTGCCCGGCCGGACCTGTTAATGGGTGGAAGCATCCTGCCGCCTGACGCAGCATGGGTGAATGCTCAACGCCCAAGAGCTGGAAACCTTCGAGCGCGACGGGATCGTGAAGATCCCGTCCGCGTTCACCTCCGACGAGGCCGCGGGGATGCGGGACGTGCTCTGGAACGAGCTGTCCGCGCGGCATGACATGGATCGCGACGACAGTTCGACCTGGACGCCGTTGCGACCGACCGGTCTGAAGACGACCAAGCACGATCGACGCGCGCACGCGATCCTCGGCCCGCGGGTGCGGTCGGCGCTCGACGGGCTGCTCGGCGAATGGGTCGAGCCGACGCACCAGGGACAGGTGCTGGTCACGATGCCGGAAGGCGTGCCGTGGGCGGTGCCGCATCTGCAGTGGCACACGGACGCCGGCTTCGAGAGCGAGACCACCGCTGTGAAGATCTGGGCGTTGTACGCCGATGTCGGGCCGGGCGGCGGCGGGACTCCGCAGGTCGCCGGCTCGCACAAGGTGATCGAGCGGTTCTTGACCACGACCGACGAGCGGGAGTTCAAGGCGGTCCGCGATCGGGTGCTGCGGTCGGATCCGTGGTTCCGCAACCTGACGTCGGAGCAGCGCACGGTGGACCCGATGGAGCCGGCCGATCTCGACGGTCTACCGGTCCGCGTCGTCGAGCTGACCGGTCAGGCCGGCGACGTGTACCTCACCCATCCGTGGATCCTGCACTCGATCGCGCCGAACGCGGCCGACGCTCCACGGATGATGCGCAGCCGCTTCATCTGGAAAGCGCAGTAATCAGCCGCGCGCACCGCACCGGGTCCTCGGTGAGGCCGACCGAGAGTCCCCAGAGCCAGTAGTCGACCGTTCGCCAGATCACCCAGTCGCGCGCCCGGTCCCGGTCCAAGGCGGCTTCGCGGACCGCGCTGTCGAAGTACTCGACGATGTCCGCCATTTCGTCGAGCCGTGTCCACAGCACGCGGCCCAGGTCGTATTCGATGTCGCCCTGGAACAGGACCGGGTCGACGGTGAGCCACGGCTCGCGGGTCCCGGCGAGCACCTGCGCCGCGTGGAAGTCACCGTTCACGGCTGTTGTCGAGCTGGTCTCGTACGGCGCGCCGCTCAGCGCCTCGCGCAGGATCGCGGCGTCGAACGGGCGGCCGAGGCGTTCCCATTGCGGCTCCAGGTCGGCCGACCGCGTCGTGACGATGTCCGCGGTCGACCGCGCCTCGGACGGAGCCGGTACGGCGAGTCTGCGCATCAGCTGCCCGAGTACGGCGACCGCCTCCTCGACGGGCCGGGTCGTCAACGGTGTGGACAACCGCTCCAGCAACATCGCGCCGGCCTCGACGTCGGCGTCGTACAGCTGGGCCATGCCCCGACCTGCCCACCAACGGAGCGCCCACGTCTGCTCGGACACCTCCGCTCCGGGCGGCGACATCCGCAGTACGAACTCCTCGCCGCCTCGCGTGACCGGGACGACGATCGCGTTCGACCCGTGTGCAACCGCTCCCACGACCGTCAGATCCCACCGCCGGCACTGCTGCTCGACCGCCATCGGCAGGTCCCGCAGCCAGTCCGCGCCCTCGGTCCACCACCGCGGCATCTGCAGGAACGTCTCGGGCAGCTCGATCATCCGGTCACCGTAGCGGGGCAACCCGGGGCATTCATCCGATTTGCAAATGCCCTCCCCGGCGAGGCGATCGAGGATCATGATGTTGGGCATGGGCGGAGAGGTTGACCGGGACGGGTTGCAGTTCGACGCAGAGGTTTCCCGGCAGATCGAGGCGGTCTACACCACATCTGATGTGGTTGAGCAGCGGCGGGCGGTGCGGGCGGCGTTGGCGTTGCGGCCGGGCGACCGGGTGCTGGACGTCGGTTTCGGGCCGGGACTGCTGGCCGCGGAGATGGCCGGCGAGGTGGGGCCGAACGGGCGGATCTGCGGGATCGACATCAGCGAGAGCATGCTGGCGATCGCCCGGACCCGCGCCGACGTCCCGGGCGGACCAGGACTCGAGCTCGAACTCGGCTCGGTCGCGCGGATCCCGCACCCGGCGGAGAGTTTCGACGTCGTGGTCTCGACCCAGGTCTTCGAGTACGTCGACGCGGTCGCGGACGCGCTGGAGGAGGTACGGCGAGTGCTCCGGCCGGCGGGTCGCGTCGTACTGCTCGACACGGACTGGGGATCGGTGGTGTGGCGATCGAGTGACGACGAGCGGATGCGGCGGGTGCTCACCGCGTTCGAGGACCACCTGGCGGATCCGCATCTGCCTCGGACGCTGGCCGACGTACTGGCGAAGACCGGTTTCACGCCGACGCATCAGCAGGTGGTGCCGATCCTCAACACGGGCTACGACCAGCGCACGTACAGCGGCGGCCTGATCGACATCGTGTCGGACTTCGTCCCCGGTCATGCGGGCGTGACGCAGGAGGAGGCGCGCGCGTGGGCGGACGATCTGCGCGGTCTCGGCGCGAGCTACTTCTTCAGCCTGAACAGGTACCTGTTCGTCGCGTCGGCGCTCTGACGTTTTCCGGACCTCGGCGGGTGCATCCTGGGAGAGACACACCCGCCGGGCCGGTCGTTCTCCCGCCCCTCAGTGGGAGAACTCGCGGCTCGGTGAACACCACCCATGCCCGAATGGCACTGACCGAACCGCGGGACCACCTACAGGTACCCCACTTCCCGGTTTCCCACACACCCCGGCACGCGGTCCGGCCGGAAAACTTCACATTCCTCAAACCTTCGCCGGTAGTACCTGACCTGACAGCGGCCTAGGCTGGTTCGCGATTTTCGCGCACCCGGGGTCGGTGCGCGGATGCCCAGGGGGAAGGAACAGTAATGCCGGAAGTGTTCGACGACGAGTTGACCGAAGAGCAGCTGGACGAACTGGAGGCGCTCGGCGCGGCTGAGGACGCGGAGCGGATCCTCGGGGCCGAGGCCGGTGGAAAAGATGCCTGAGGCAAGGATTTCCTGGCGCGGCTTCACGATGAACAAGCGCACCGTGGCGATGGCCGAGGCAGCGGAGAAGCTGTACCACTCGAAGTTCGCGATCCTGCAGGGGTCGTACAACGCCGGCGGCGTGGACGCCTCGGCCGGTACCCACGACGGCGGCGGCGCGGTGGACGTCGACGTACGGACGAAGAGCGCCGCGCAGCGGGTCGCGGTGGTGAAGGCGCTCCGGCAGGTCGGGTTCGCGGCCTGGCTGCGGACGCCCGCGCAGGGCAACTGGCCGTACCACGTGCACGCGATCGCGGTCGGCGACAAGGACCTGTCCCGCGGCGCCGCGCATCAGGTCGCGGAGTACCACCGGAAGCGGAACGGGCTGGCCAACCGCGGCCCGGACGACGGACCGCCCGGGTACTACGGGATGACCTGGGAGCTGTACCTGAAGGCACACCCGCCGAAGGAGCCGGTGCCGGACTCGACGATCTCGCTGGCCGCGATGGAGTACGCGCGGACACACGACGCGATGACCGGTGTCTGGGGTGCGGACCGGGCCCGGGTGATCGCCTGGGCGGCGCACCCGCGGGTCGGCGCGATCACGAAGGCTGAGACGGTGCCGGCGGCCGGGGTTTCGTGGCATCTGCATTTCCAGCGGGTGATCCGGAAGGTGCAGTTGCACTTCAAGCTCGAGGTGACCGGGATCTTCAACACCGCGGTCGCCGGTGTGATGAAGCGGTACGGGTACAAGATCGTGGCTTGAGCATGCACAAGGCCCCACCGGTAGCAGCCGGTGGGGCCTTGGTGGTCCACTACCGCCCGGGCATCCCCGGTGCAGCTGTGGAGGTGGAGAGCGGAACCGACGCCGATGCAGGGGTCAAGACGTCAGCTCCGCTTGCCTGTGTGGAGTTATCTCGAGTCGGCCGCCCAGACGTGCGCCTGGTGGAACTCGAGGTGCTGCCGCATCGCTGCCGGAGTACCGGTGGTGCCGAGTCCGAGGTGGTTCATGGTCGGTACGACGACGGCGTGAACCTCGGACCGCTTCACTTCGTCGAGCAGTGCGTGGAAGGCGGCGGACTCGGCCGAATCGCGCTCGGTGTAGACGGTTCCGAGGGTGAATCCCTCGGCGCTGGCGAAGGCGACGAGGGAATCCGTCGCCGCAGCCAGCTCCTCCGCGCAGCTCAGCGCGTCGGCCCGTACGTACCCGAGCAGCGTTGGCCGGGTAGTCATCGTTCTGCGTCCACCAGCACCGGCTCGCTCGTCACCCGGAGGGACGCGAACCGGCGGCGCATGGCTTCTTCGTACTGCCCTGCCTGCTCCGCCATGGCGGTGTGATCCGCGATGGGGTGAGCGCCGAACCAGACCCGCACGCGACGGTGCGTTGTGGGGGTCTCCAGCGTCTCGGTCATCGCAGTTCCTTCGGCAGTCTCGATCGTACGCCGGACGGCTTTGTTCGGCGTTGAGATAAAGAACACCTCACCGGTGGGTACCTTCGGAACACTTTGGTAAGGACCTTTACAGAGGCCTAACGCAGAGTAGGGAAACCCTACGAACCCGCAGGTCAACGGCCTCTCAGCCGGATCGTCAGGCGGAGCGGAAACTCTGTCAAGAATGTTTGCAGGTATTTGCAGATAACGATTGGGCGTCGCGAATTGTGCGACCGCTGGAGAAATTGGATGTCCTGCTAACTGTTTGCATCAGCCCGCTCACGCAGCGGAATGCAAGCCACCACAACTCCGAGCACTGCGGCTGCCAGAGGGACCGCCAGGCCGGCGCGGAAACCGCTGGTTGTCAGCTCGTCGCCGGCCGCCAGGACAGCCGCCACTGCCGCCAGCCCGAGCGCGGATCCGAACTGGAACGACGTCGTCAGTACGCCGCTCGCCAGTCCCTGCTCCTCCTCGGTCACCCGCTCGGTCGCAGCGATCGTCAACGGCCCATAGGCGAGTGCGAAGGCGAGCCCGAGCAGCACGAACGCTGGAAGCATGGCCGCGAAGCTCGCTCCCAGCGGCAGGAATGCCGTGTAGGCGAAGGCGGCGAGCACGAATCCGCCGAGCACCACGCGGCCGTTGCCGAACCGGGTCACCAGCCAGGGCGTGAGGGTCGGGGCGAGTACGGCGTCGATGCCGATCACCATCAGGGCCAGTCCAGTCTCCAGTTCGGACCAGCCACGCAGTTCCTGCAAATAGAGCACCGCGATGAACTGGAATCCGACGAACGATCCGACCAGCAGGATCGCGCCGAGGTTCGCACGGATCAGGGCGGCGTTCCGCAACAGCCCGAGCCTGATCAACGGACTGTCGACCCGGCGCTCGATCATCACGAAGGCCCCGAGCAACACCAGTCCGGCGGCCGCACTTACCAAGGTCTGCGCCGCCGGTACGTCGGGCGCCCGCACTACGGTTGCCACCAGCAACAACATCGAACCGGTCAGCGTCAGCGCCCCGGCCAGGTCGAACCCCGCTTCTTGTTCGGCCCGCACGGTGTCCCGGGGGATCAGTGCGACGGCAGCGGCCAGGATGACGGCCGAGACGACCACCGGCGCGAAGAACACCCATCGCCAGTCGATCGCGGTGAGCAGTCCGCCCGTGACCATGCCCAGCGAGAACCCGCCGGCAGCGGTTCCGGCGTACACCAGCAAGGCCTTGTTGCGTTGTGGGCCCTCCGGGTAGGTCGTCGTGATGATCGACAAGCCGGCCGGGGTCATGAACGCGGCCGCGATCCCGGTGACGAAGCGGGCCAGGATCAGCACCCAGCCCTCTGACGCGAAACCGCCGAGGCCGCTGAACAGCAGGAACACCACCAGCCAGCCGACGAACATCCGGCGCCGTCCGAGCAGGTCGGCGGCGCGTCCGCCGAGCAGCACGAACCCGCCGTAGCTGAGGGCGTAGGCGCTGATGATCCATTGCAGTTCGCCGGTGGTCAGACCGAGTTCGGCCCGGATGGACGGCAGTGCGACGCCCATCATCGAGACGTCGATGCCTTCCAGGAAGATCGCGCCGCAGAGGACGAACAGAACGGCCCAGGCGCGGCCGGTCAGCCGCTCCGGGGTGACGGTTGATGACACGTGAGACTCCTTCTCATGGTTACCTCTTGTAACTGACCCCATCATCAGGAACCATCGGGAGTTGTGGAAGAAGGCACTTCAAAGGAACCGAGTCACTCCTGCTGCACCGAGGAGGCGTTCCAGTGGGACACGCGGGAGGACTGCGACGTCCGCCAGATCCTGGACCGGATCGGCGACAAGTGGTCCCTGCTGGTGATCGCGCTGCTGGACAACCGGTGCATGCGGTTCACCGAGCTGAAGAAGACGATCGACGGCATCAGTCAGCGGATGCTGACGGTCACGCTGCGCCAGCTGGAACGTGACGGCCTGGTCAGCCGGACCGTTCACCCGGTCGTGCCACCGCGCGTCGACTACGAGCTCACCCCGCTCGGCGTCACGCTGCACGCGACGATCCAGTCGCTCGTCACGTGGACGGAGACCCATCAGTCGGAGATCGCCACTGCGAGGGCGAGGTACGACGCGGTCAGCTCGACGTCCGTGTGAAGCCCGCTGGATGCCTTGGCAGGACGAGCAACGTGAGCCCGGCGGCGCAGACAGCGAGTCCTGCGATGACGTTGAGAGTGATCGGCAGGCCGAGCACATTCGTCGCCGCGGGCGCTGCCAGCGCACCGATCAGCAGTGCGAGTGAGTCGGCGGCGAAGAAGATCGCGCTCACGCTCGCGAGCACTTCCCGTGGGGCGGTGCGCTGGATCGTGGTCTGGGCGGTGATGAGCAGAATGCTGCCGGGCAGGCCGATGAGGGCCGCGGCGACGATCGCGACCGGGACGTTCCGGGCGTTGAAGAGTCCGAAGAACGCCGCGGCGGTGGCGAGCTGGGTCAGGGTGAGGAGTTCGCGGGTCCCCAGCAGACGGGCGGCTTTCGTGCTCAGGGCGGCGCCGATCAGGTACCCGGCGCCGAGGCCGGAGATCAGGTAGCCGAGGACGTACCCGGGCGCCTGCAGGCGGTTGACGGTGAACGGTACGAGGAGCGCGGTCAGGCCGGCGTTGGCGGTGAGAAAGACCGTCTGGCCGACCAGGATGCCGCGCAGGGCGCGATGGTTCATGGCGGCGCGGAGACCTTCCAGTGGGCGCGGTGGTGGGCCGCTGGTCGTCTGCCGACGGGTGCGGACCGTCGCGATGGTTGCTGCTGACAACAAGTAGCTGGCGCTGTCGACGGCGAGCACGAACTTGATCCCGGGGCCGGCCAGCAGCAAGGCGCCGAGCGGCGGCGCGGCCAGGCGGATCGCGCTGCTGGTGACGGCGTTGATCGCGTTCGCTTTGGCCAGTTCCTTGCCGGTCCCGACGACGGCCGGCATCAATGCGCGGGCTGCGGGGCGGAAGACCGTCGTTGCGGTGTTCTCGAGCAGGATGGCGACGTAGATCAGCCAGAGGTGGTCGCGGTCGGCGAACAGGATCAGCCCGACCGCCGCCGCACTGACGAGATCCGCGATCCACATCGCCCGCGCCAGGTTCCAGCGGTCCAGCAGTACGCCGGCCCACGGTCCGATGAGGAGCGCCGGAAGGGCCTCGAGCGCCAGCGTCAGCCCGGTCGCCACCGCCGACCCGGTCAAGGTGAACACGTGGAACGGAATCGCGACCACGAGGAGCCAGGACCCGATCCCCGAGACCGCGCCGCTGAACCAGAGTCGCCGGAAATCTCTCACGGCGCCGGAATCTATCCTGTTGAGATAGACAACGGCAAGAATGTTCTGTGAAGATAGTTCGTATGGAGCTTGGGGATGTCCTGCGCGACCGGCGGAAGGCGACCGGGCGGACGATCGCGTCGGTCGCCGTCGATGCCGGCCTGTCCGTGCCGTACATCGCGAATCTGGAGAACGGGCGCGGCAACCCCACGGTCGCCGCGCTGGACCGGCTCGCTACAGCGCTCGGGGCGCGGCTCGAAGTACGGATCGGCGACGAGGATCCGGTGCCGTCGCCGTCGATCGGCGCCGAGCTGGTGGCGGGCTCCGATCGGGTCGACAAGGTGCTGGCCGCAGTGGCCGGCGGAAGGTCCCGAGCAGCCACGCGGCGCGAGTTGATCGCGACGCTCGACGCTCTCGCCGTACTGCTGGGTCGTCCGCCAGGCCCCGCTGACCTGAGCCGACTCCTCGACCTGCTCCAGCTCGCCTGACCCCGGTCGTGTGTGGCGATCGGAGCGCCGTAGGGTCCTGGCATGGAGATCGGTGTGCGGATCGCCGCGGCTCAACTGACCGGAGCCGCGCGATCGAAACGACAGGTGGTCGCCGGGCCTCTCGCCGGTCTGCTGCACGACCGGGACGACTGGTACCTGTCCGGCCTGCTCGCGGCCGAACCAGGTCAGCCGTTCTCGCCGGACGACCTCCCGTGGGCGCTCGACACGATCCGCCAAGCCTTCGCGGCCGAAGGGCGCTGGCTGAGCGCCGAACTGGTTGAGGAGGCGAACCCCGGTCTGGCCGAGGCGCTCGCGGCGAACGGGATGACGCTCGTCTCCCGCCTGCCGCTGCTCGTCGTCGAACCGGACGACCTCGTCGTGCCCGAACTGCCGGACGGCGTGACCGTGCGCGTCGTGGCATCGGAGTCGGATCAACACGTGGCGAGTGCGGTGGCGGCGGAGGCGTACGAGATGGACACCGCCGGCTTCGCGTTCAAACCGGATCCCGCCGACGGTGGAGCAGTTCTCGTGTACGCCGACGACGTACCGGTCGCTACTGCGGCGTGGACGGCGGTCGCCGATCAGGTGTCCGAGGTTGCCGGGGTCGGGACGCTTCACAGTCATCGGCAGCGCGGATTCGGTGGCATCGCGACGGCGTACGCGACGTTGAAGGCGTTCGAACTGGGCGGGGTGACGCTTGCCTGGCTGACGCCGGGGGACGACGGGGCGGACCGTGTGTACCGGCGACTGGGATACGGGCCTAGGGCAACGGCCGTGCATCTCGGCGACCCCGGTGGTCATCTGGCCGACCTGCGCTGACCATGCCAGTGCGGGCGGAGATCGTTGCCGAGGACGGTTCCGGCTGGCTCCGGCTCGGCGAGGGCTTGTCCGATGAGCAGGTGAGTCGGCTCGTCGAGCTCTGGGTCGGCGAGGCCGCGCCGCCGCGGGAGTCTGTCTCGCGTCTGTTGGCCTGTGACCGGAGTGTGTTCGGTGGGGTGCGGTTGACGGATTCTGGAGCACGGGTGGATCCGGGGTGCTGCCTGCTGCTGGAGGACTGGCGTACTTGGGTCGGGGTGGAGAACGGCGGTTGGCCGGATGTCGGCCACGACGGCCCATGGCTGGAACGCGACGCCTACGGGCTGACAATCTGGCCTCGCGGTGCCGAGGACTGGCGTTCGGAGGCGGTGCGCGAAGGGTCGCCCGTGCGGGTCCTGCACAGCCAGGTAGCTGAACTGCGCGGCTCCCTACAGGCCGACCTCCTCGACCTCCTCGACAGCCTCCACCGCTGGGCCAATACCCACTGCCCCGACCGCGCGACCGACCTGGTCACGCACGCAGACCGCGTCTTCGCGATCAGCCCTCCGGTCTGACTACACGTTTTCTGGCGGGTCGGGCATGTGACGTTTCCCCTTGTGGATAAGGGAAAACGGGGCTGGACCCGCTCTCCTGTTTGGCATAGAATCGAACGCATGTTCGAGGAAGATCTGGAGTTGCTCCCGACCCGCGACCTGCTGGAAGGCGCGGCGGAATGCCGCGTCATCGCCAGTCAGGCCGATGCGCGGCTGCTGGAATGCGCCCAGATCTACGCCGACCGCTTCCACCCCTCCGCCTGCCAGCCCCGCCCGTCCCGCCGCGCCTATGAAGGCCGGGAGCGCGCGGTCGTGCTGGGTGGTGACGGCTGCCCGGAGATTGCGGAGTTCGCGATCGCCGAGTTCGCCGTCGTGCTCGGGGTCTCGCCCGGTGTCGGTAGCGACCTGCTCGCCGACGCTCTCGCGTTACGGCACCGGTTCCCGCGGACCTGGGCGCGGATCCAGGCCGGCGAGGCCACCCCGTGGAAGGCTCGCCAGATCGTGCAAGCGTGCAGGAAACTCGACCACGCCGCCGCGGAGTACGTCGACCGCAAAGTTGCCGCGATCGTGGACACCCTCCCGCCGTACCGGCTGGAAAAGATCGCCCGCGCCGCCCGCAAGCACGCCGACCCCACCCGCGCCGCCGCCGACGCGGCCGAGGCAGCTGACGAGCGCGGCGTTCACGTCGGCCGCGGCGACGCCCACGGCAACAAAACCATTTACATCAAGGCCCCTGCCGCAGCCGTGAACCACTGCAACGCCACCATCGCCGACATCGCGGAGGCACTGAAGAAGCTCGGCGACACCCGCCCGGTCCAGCACCGCCGCGCCGACGCCATCGACATCCTCTCCGACCCCGCCTTCACCCAAGAACTCCTCGCCCAAGCCCGCAACCACCCCGATGCGGACCCACCCGGCGACCCGGCAACCACCCCCACCGACCACGAACCCCACACCCCCACCACCCCCGACAACCCACCCGCGCCAACCCACCCGCCAGTGCAGGACAACCCGGTGGTGCACGACGACGCGGTGGTGCACGACGACGCGGTGGTGCACGACGACGCGGTGGTGCACGACGACGCGGTTGCGCCGAACGACGCGGTGGTGCAGGACGACTCGGTGGTGCCGGACGACGTGGTGGTGCAGGACGACGTGGTGGTGCCGGTGGGTGAGAGTGACGGGGATGGGACGCACGTCAGCCCCCGCGACCTGCCGCTTCCCGGCACCCGATGCCTACCAGACCCGCTCGAGCCAGGAGCCCCGCTCGACCCACCGACCCCGCTCGAGACACCGGACTCGCGGGAACGTCCGGGGTGGCTCGAACCACGGGACTCGCTTGAACCACTGGACTCGTTTGAACTGGTGGAGCCGGCGGGGCCGCCGGACGATCCGTGGCTGGAGGCCGTCGCACCCCGCGACCCCGACCCACCAACCGACCCGTTCGACCGGCGAACACCACCAGATCCCGCGGATCCACGAACCGAACCCGACCAGGGCTCGGCAATGGATCCTGCCGCGCTGCGGGCACTCCACGCGCGACTCGCGCAAATCAAGCAAGACGCTTACACCAACCCGAGCTATCCCGCTCAGGGACCGGACCGGGCAGGACGGCCGCGTGCAGGACAGGTACGCCCCGGGAAAACCGAGGTCGTCGTACACCTCACCGACCACACCCTGGCCACCGGCACCGGCGTACTGCGCGCCGAAACCATCGGACCACTCCTCGCCAACCAACTCACCGAGCTCATCGGCTATGGCCCGTACGTCGTCAAGCCCGTCATCGACCTCAACGACGCCGTCAGCGTCGACGCCTACGAGATCCCCACCCGCATCCGCGACCGCGTCAAACTCACCCACCCCGTCGAACTCTTCCCGTACGGCACCCGCGAAACCACCAACACCATCGACCTCGACCACATCCAGCCCTACAACCCTCACGGCCCCGCCGGCCAAACCAGCACCACCAACCTCGCGCCTCTCGGCAGGTTCGGGCACCGGGTGAAGACCCACGCCCGCGGCTGGAGCGTGCGCCGGATCGACCACAAGACACTCGAATGGAAGACACCCCACGGGTTCACCTTCCACGTCGACCCCGACGGCACCCACCGAGTCGATCCATGAGCCGCCCTGGATCGCCGCGCTCCAGTTGAGTCACCGCGCCGAACCCAACTGCCCACTGGGCAGACCTGGATGAAGGCGTGCCGCCGCGAGCTTTCGCGGCCTTGCGGGTTGGAAGAACTCGCAGGCTGGAAGAGAGTCTCAGCCGTCTCGGCCCTGCCATGTGGTCACGCAGGCTTCGTTCCCCTCCAGGTCGGCAAGCACCCAGAAAGCGGGTGCGCGCGTCGCGGACACAAGTCGGCCCCCAGCCGCCAGTGCGGCCTCGATGCGCCGTGGTGCCTCGTCATGCGGAACGGAGATGTCGAAGTGGATGCGATTGCGCTGCGGGCGCGGCCGGTCCATCTGCTGGAACCAGATCGCCGGGCCCTGCCCGACCGGGTCGACGAGCGGATCCTCCGGTCCCTCGGCGCCCACCTCATCGGCATAGCCCAGCACTGCCTTCCAGAACGCCCGAATCCCGGCAATGTCCAGTGCGTCAATCGCGATCTCGAGTATCTGGACGGATCGCGGTGCCCCCGTTCCGATCTCGGGCTCTGCCAGAAGTCCGGACTTGTCCGCGGTGGCAGAGATCCGAAGCGCGAGTTCGACATCCCGGGTGGTCACCGCTGCGTGCTCCAGCGACTGCAGGGTGAAGACGACCCGATCGGGGCGGGCATCGACCCGAAGGTGCTGGTCGGCGTCGTCGCCGCACACCGCTACTGCGTCCGCTGCCAAGCCGGTTGCCTGAGCCAACGACCCGACCGGGACCGACGTTCGCAAACTGCCCAGCAAGAAGCGCCACCCAGAGTCCTGGACCGCCTCCGACGCTTCCGGCCGACTCAATACCTGCTCCATGACTGCATCCTTGCAGCCCTTACTGACAGTCCCGCCGGCCGCTACGTCTGGAACAGTCCTTAGGTCGGTTGCAGGAGGCGGGTGATGGTTGTGTTGAGGGTCTTGTTGGCGGTTCGGGTGGTGAGGCGGGCGGTGGCTACGGATTCGCCGGCTGCGTGGCCGAGGGCGATGAGGGTGGTGATCAGCCAGTGAGCGGGGAGGTCGCGGGTGATCTCGCCGGCGCGTTGTCCTCGGCGGATCAGGCGCTCCAAGCGGTCCGCGACCGGGTCGTGGCGCTCGTCGCGGGAACCGAGCTGTGGCGGGTTGTGGGTGCCGGCGTGCGGTAGGTGCAGGAGGAGTGGATGGCGTTCGAAGGTTCGCCAAGCCAGGTCGATGAGGCGCAGTACGTTGCCGAGTGCCGGTCCTTGATCGAGGTCGAGCGCGTCGATCGCTTCCAGTGTCTCGGCTGTGAGTTCGTCGAGGGCTGCGTTCAGCAGTACGTCGCGGGACGAGAAGTGTGCGTACACGGTCTGTCTGGTGACGTGGGCCGCCTCGGCGATCCGTTCCAGGCTCGCGTCGGGCTGCTCGTCGAGTAGGACGATCGCCGCGGCCAGGATCGCCGTACGGCTTCGGTCCGCGTCCGCTCGGCGCCGGCGTCGTACCGGTTTGTTCTCTGACACCTTGTCAAGGTTAACGGATCTGCTTATCTTTGACAGCATGTCAAATTTAAGCGCAGGAGAGTTCGTCGCGGACTTCTTCGAGTCGTTCACCCGGGCGGTTGTCGCGGGCGGCGATGCCGCGGCGGTCGTGGATCGGTACTACACACCTGATATCGAGCAGATCGCCGACGGCATCACGCTCGACCGGCAGCGGCTGATCGACCACCTCCGCCCGGTGCGGAAGAACGTGGTCTCTTGCTCGTACGACGTGCACGAGGCGATCCGTACGAGTGACCGGGTGGCTGCGCGATTCACGATCCACGCGGAGCTGCGGCGCGGGCGGAAGATCGCGACCGAGGTGTACCTGTTCGGCGAGTTGGCGCCTGATGGCCGAATGCGCCGTACGACGCAGGCGACCCGCGATGTGAGTACGCGATGACGACGTTCCGGGTGTTGGGTATGACCTGCAGTCACTGCGTCGGGTTCGTCACCGAGGAGCTCGAGACGCTGCCGGGTGTCGAGTCGGTGCGAGTGGATCTGCCGACCGGAATGGTTGCCCTGGTCACCGATCGACCGATCGATGCAGCCGCCGTACGGACGGCGGTGGAGGCAGCCGGCTACGAGGTCGAGGGGTGAGGAGGCGGGGTCAGCCGCGATCAGTTGGCGGGTGACGACCGGGCAGGTACGGCGGTGCTGGTCGTCACCCGTCGGAGTCAGCGGACGGTGAAGCCGGCTTTGCGGAAGGCGTCGGCGAGGGAGGTCTCGTCCATCGGGGTCTCGGGCTGGTTGCCACGGCCGCCGGATCCTCGGTTGCCCCCACGACCACCCTGACCACCCGAGCCACCAGACCCACGCCCCTGACCGCCGGACCCGCCTGGACCGCGACCCTGACCACCTGGTCCGCCCGGCCCACGCCCCCGGCCGCCGCCCTGACCGCCACCTTGACCGCCCTGGCCGCCGCCTTGACCGCCTTGATCGCCTTGTCCACGGCCCTGGCCGCCGGCTTGGCCGCGTCCGCCCTGGCCGCCGCTCTGGCGTCCGCCTGAGCCGAGTTCGTCGTCCAGGCGCAGCGTGAGGGAGATCCGCTGGCGCGGGATGTCGACCTCGAGCACCTTCACCATCACGATGTCGCCCGGCTTGACCACCTCGCGCGGGTCCTTCACGAAGGTCTTCGACAGCGCCGACACGTGCGCCAGCCCGTCCTGGTGCACACCGATGTCGATGAACGCACCGAACGCGGCCACGTTCGTGACCTGGCCCTCCAGCCGCATCCCCGGCTTCAGGTCCGCGATCTTGTCCACACCCTCCGCGAACACGGCGGTCTTGAAGGCGGGCCGCGGGTCCCGACCGGGCTTCTCCAGCTCGGCCAGGATGTCGGTCACCGTCGGCAGACCGAACATGTCGTCGACGAAGTCCGCCGCCTTCAACCGCTTCAGCTCCGCCGACCCGATCAGCGCCTTCAGGTCCGAACCGGTCGAGTCGAGCATCCGCCGTACGACGGGGTAGGACTCCGGGTGCACGCTGGACGCGTCGAGCGGGTCGTCGCCGTCGGGGATCCGGAGGAACCCGGCCGCCTGCTCGAACGCCTTCGGCCCGAGGCGTGCCACGTCCTTCAGTGCCGTACGCGACGCGAACGGGCCGTTGACGTCGCGGTGCTGGACGATGTTGTCCGCCAGGCCGGGCGTGATGCCCGAGACCCGGGTGAGCAGCGGCGCGGACGCCGTGTTCAGGTCGACGCCGACCGCGTTCACACAGTCCTCGACGACCGCGTCGAGCGAGCGGGACAGGGAGTTCTCCGGGAGGTCGTGCTGGTACTGGCCCACGCCGATCGACTTCGGGTCGATCTTCACCAGCTCGGCCAGCGGGTCCTGCAGCCGGCGCGCGATCGAGACCGCGCCGCGCAGCGAGACGTCCATCCCGGGCAGCTCCTGGGACGCGAACGCCGACGCCGAGTAGACGGACGCGCCGGCCTCGGACACGACGGCCTTGGTGAGCTTGAGCTCCGGGTGCTTGGCGATCAGCTCGGCCGCCAGCTTGTCCGTCTCGCGCGACGCCGTACCGTTGCCGATAGCAATCAGCTGTACGTCGTGTGCGGCCGCCAATGCGGCGAGGGTGGCGATCGACTTGTCCCACTGGTTCTGCGGGACGTGCGGATAGATCACGCCGGTGTTGACGACCTTGCCGGTCGCGTCCACGACGGCGACCTTCACGCCGGTGCGGAAGCCTGGGTCGAGGCCCATCGTGGAGCGGGTGCCGGCCGGGGCGGCCAGCAGCAGGTCGCGCAGGTTGGCCGCGAACACCCGGATCGCCTCGTCCTCGGCGACCTGCCGCAACCGCATCCGCAGGTCGATGCCGAGGTGCACCAGGATCTTCGTCCGCCAGGCCCAGCGGACCGTCTCGACCAGCCACTTGTCGGCCGGGCGGCCTTGGTTGTCCACGCCGACCTTGCGGGCGATGGTGGTCTCGTACTCCGTCGGTCCGTCGACCTCCACGCCCGCGGGCAGCGGCTCGATGGTGATCGTCAGCACGTCTTCCTTCTCGCCGCGGAACAGCGCGAGGATCCGGTGCGACGGCATCTTCGTGAACGGCTCGTCGAAGTCGAAGTAGTCCGAGAACTTCGCGCCGTCGGTCTCCTTGCCCTCACGGACCGCGGAGGCCAGCCGGCCCTGCTCCCACAGCCGCTCCCGCAACGAGCCGATCAGGTCGGCGTCCTCGGCGAACCGCTCGACCAGGATCGACCGGGCGCCGTCGAGGGCGGCCTGCGGGTCGGGCACGTCGGCGTTCACGAACACCGCGGCGGCGGCGATCGGCTCGACGTCCGGGTCGGCCATCAGCCCGTCGGCGAGCGGCTCGAGGCCGTTCTCGCGGGCGATCATCGCCTTGGTCCGGCGTTTCGGCTTGAACGGGAGGTAGATGTCCTCGAGCCGCGACTTGGTGTCGGCCGCCAGGATCGACGCCTTCAGCGCGTCGTCGAGCTTGCCCTGGCTCTCGATGGAGTCGAGCACGGTCTGCCGGCGCTCCTCGAGCTCCCGCAGGTACCGCAGGCGCTCCTCGAGGGTGCGCAGCTGGGCATCGTCCAGCATCCCGGTGACCTCTTTGCGGTACCGCGCGATGAACGGGACCGTCGATCCCTCGTCCAGCAGCGCCACCGCTGCCCGCACCTGGTTCTCACCGACCTCCAGCTCGTCGGCGATCCGCTGCTCGATCGACTGCACCACCACGTCCGATTCCCCTCTACAGACAACACCCGGCGAGCGTTCTGCCACCCGGCCGGACTCACATCCTTCCCCATCCCGCCCCCACTCCGAAACTCGATCCCCCACCCTGTGGACAACCGCAGTACGGCGAACTCCCCGCGGCCGGTGTGGTCGCGGGGAGTTCGGTTGGTGGGTCAGGCGGCTTCGCAGGCGAGTTCTTCGGGCTCGGCGGCGGCGGTCGGCTGCTTGGCGGGGCGCATCACGGTGACGGCGATGGCGACCGCGGCGGCGACGATCACGGCGGCGATGGCGAAGGACAGGTGGTAGCCGTCGGTCAGCGCGTCCAGGGCCGGCTTGGTGTCGGCGACCGAGGCGGTGCGGGTCGCGGACAGCGTCGCCAGGACGGCCAGGCCGAGGGCGGCGCCGACCTCGCCCATGGTGCCGATGAGGCCGGAAGCCAGACCGGCGTCCTCGGGCTTCACGTCCGACATCGACAGGCCCATCAGAGCCGGGAAGCAGATGCCGCCACCCAGACCCAGCAGCGTCAGGACCGGCAGGACGTGGACGACGTAGTTGCCACCGACCGGGGCCTGCGTGAACAGGGCCAGTCCGACGACGATCAGCGACAGTCCGACGATCAGCGGGCGGCGCGGGCCGAAGCGCATCACGAGCTTCTCGGAGTACTTCACCGACAGCAGCCCCATCACCACGGTGGTCGGCAGGAACGCCAGTCCGATCTCCAGAGCGTCGTACCCGAGCACGCGCTGCAGGTACAGCGAGCCGAGGAAGAAGATGCCGAACATCCCGGAGGCGGACAGTGCCTGGATCAGGTTGGCGCCGGTGAGGGTGCGGGAGCGGAAGATCCGCAGCGGCACCAGCGGGATCGCGGCGGTCGCCTCGCGGACGATGAATCCGGCCAGCAGCACCAGCGTCACCGCAGTCAGCACCAGAGTCCGCGGAGCGGTCCAGCCGAGCTCAGCAGCCGGCTTGACGATGGTGAACACGCCGACCATCAGCGCCGCGGTGATCAGCACCGCACCCGGTACGTCGGTGCCCTTGCCGATCCCCAGCCCCTTGTCCTTCTCGATCTGCTTCACGGCCAGTACGACGGTCAGTACGCCGATCGGCAGGTTCACGAAGAAGATCCAGTGCCAGCTGATCGCCTGCGTCAGTACGCCGCCTGCCAGCAGGCCGATCGATCCACCGGCGGACGCGACGAACGCGTACATGCCGATCGCCTTGGCCTGCTCCCGCGGCTCGGGGAACAGCGTCACGATCATGCCCAGGATCACTGCGGAGGTCAGCGCGCCGCCGACGCCCTGGATGAACCGGGCGATGACGAGCACTTCCTGCGACCCAGCCAGACCGCAGAGCACAGAGGCGGCGGTGAAAACGACCAATCCGGCGACGAAGACGTTCCGCCGGCCGAGGAGGTCGCCGAGCCGGCCGGCCAGTAGCAGGAGGCCGCCGAACGCGATCAGGTACGCGTTCACCACCCATGCGAGGGAGGAGCTCGTGAAGCCCAGGTCGTCCTGGATGGCCGGCAGGGCCACGTTCACCACGGTCACGTCGAGCACGATCATCAACATGCCCGCACAGAGGGTGTAGAGCGCCAGCCAGCGCGAGCGGCCGCCCTGCGCAGCCGGCGTAGTCGCCAGGGTGTCGGTCGTCGCGTACATTCCGGTCTCCTTGTGGTTCGTCGTAGTGGCCTTACACCTCTACGTCGAACCAGGAGGGGTCAGATTGACACGTCTTCAGAAGTTTTTTCGCGAGGCGGTCGTGAGAGCGCGTACGCCGTGAGTGCCGGGACCAGACCGGACCCGACGAGGAGCAGTGTCGGCACCACGGACGACAGCGCGAACCAGGTGAGCAGTACGACGACCCCACCGGCCACCGGGAGCGGTCGACGCAGCAGGAACAGGTTGGCGGACCGGAACAGCGACTTGACCGTGGAGGTCTCCGGCGCCGCGTGCAGGATCGCCAGACCGCTCAGGTACAGCCCGAGGATCATTCCGGTGAGTGGGATCAGGACAGCGAGCGCGAAGATCCGCGCCGGACCATCCGCGTTCGCCCAGAAGGAGAGACCGAACGCCAGCATCACCGCGCCGACCCACAGGCCGAACGCGGGCAGCCAGAACTGCTTCATCGCCCAGCGGAACTCCTTGAAGAACCTCCGCAGCAGCTTCGGCTTCTCCTGGCTGATCGCGTCCGGGACCACCCGCTGCATCGCGAACGCGGCCGGGAACAGGGTCAGGATGCCCAGGCTGATCACCACGAAGACCAGTTGCAGCATCAGCAGGTCGCCGACGACCGCGAGCCTCGACAGCACGCTGCTCGTCCGGTTGGCCTTCTCCACCGATCGTCTCCTCGTTCCGTACGGGCGGGTCCTGATCGTATGATCACGAACAATCACGTAAAGACCAGGGGGCTGCATGCTTGCACAGGAGCGCCACGAGCTGATCCTGCGTAGCCTGCGCCGGCACGGCCGGCTCCGGGTGGCCGACCTGGTCGCCGAGTTGGGCGTCTCCGCGATCACAGTACGCCGGGACCTGGCCGAACTGGACTCAGCCGGCCTGCTCCGCCGCGTGCACGGCGGCGCCATCGGCACCGGGACCGCCGACCAGGGGACGCACGGGAGCCGCCTGACGATCGGCATCGTCGTACCGAGCGCGACGTCGTACTACTCCGACGTGATCCGCGGCGCCGAGGCGATGGCCGACCGGTACGGCGCGCGCCTGGTCCTCGGCGTCTCCGGGTACGACGTGGCGACCGAGCGCGAGCGGCTCGACAAGGTGCTCGGGATCGGGGTGGCTGGGCTGATGATCAGCACCGCACTCGGGGACGGCGACGCGGACCGGCTCGACGCGCGGCTGGACGACATCGACGTACCGGTCGTGCTGATGGAGCGCGCGTTCGGGTTCCCGCAGGTGGCCCGCGAGTACGACCACGTCCGGACCGATCACGCGTACGGCGCGATGCTGGCGCTGCGGCACTTCGTGGCCCTCGGGCATCGCCGGATCGCGATCAACCTGCAGGCCACGGTCACGGCGTACTGGCTGCGCCGGGGGATCGAGTCGGCCGCGAAGGCGCTCGGCGTGGAGGTGTTCCTCTCGCCGGTCGACCTGCCGATGCGCGGCGACGACCCCGGCGCGGTGGCGCAGCTGGACGCGTTCCTCGCCGAGTGCGAGTCGTTCGGCAGTCGCGCCGTACTGGTGCACTCAGACGAGCACGGCGCCCGCCTGGTCGAGCGCGCGATGGAGCTCGGTCTCCGCGTCCCGGAGGACCTGGCTGTGATCGCCTACAACGACGTCACTGCATCGCTGGCCGTCGTCCCGCTCACCGCGGTCTGCCCGCCGCGGCGGGCTCTCGGCGAGACCGCCTGCGACCTGTTGCTCCGCAAGATCCAGTCGCCGGCGACGCCCGTCCAGCACCTCAGCCTGCTTCCCACGCTCAACATCCGCACCTCCTGCGGGACCGCGACGACGGAACAGAACCTCGCCGTGTTCCGGTTCTGATCGAATGTGATCATTCGAGCGCCAGGGTATTGACGAGGAAAGCCCTTTCCCATACTTTCGCTGCACTTGGGGTCGCGGGCCCCGGCTGAACAAGTCAGCGAAGGAGTTCCCCTGTGAGACGTGGAGTGGGACTGACCCTGCTGGCCGCAGCGCTCAGCGTGCTGGTCAGCAGTTGTGGCAACGGGGTGATCGACAAGAGCACCGACGGCGTGCCGCCGGCCGAGGCGACCGGAACCTTGCGGGTGCTGCTCCCGTCGTTCCCGCCCAGTACCAAGGGCAAGGAGGAGTTCCAGAAGGTCGTCGACGACTTCCACAAGACCTATCCGAAGATGAAGGTCGAGCCGGACTTCGCGACGTACAAGAACCTGAACGAGAAGATGTCGACCTCGATCGCCGCGGGGATCCCGTACGACGTGATGGTCACCGGCGTCGGCTGGGTCCAGCCGTTCGCCTCGAAGAACATCTTCGAGGACCTCGGCAAGTACGGCGTGACGCCGGACGTCATCAAGGAGAAGAGCACCCCGGCCCTGATCCCGGCGGTGACGTACGACAAGAAGCTGTACGCGTACCCGCTGATCGCGGACGCCCGGGCGGTCGCGCTGCGCAAGAGCGCCTTCCGCGAAGCCGGACTGGACCCGTCGAAGCCGCCGAAGTCGCTCGCCGAACTGAAGGTCGCGGCCGAGAAGCTGACCAAGCGGGACAAGGACGGCAACATCACCCGCAGCGGGTTCGACCTCGCGTCGGCGACCGGCTTCCGTCAGTCCTTCACCACCTTCCTGGCCTCGACCGGTACGCCGCTCTACGTCGGGGGCGAGCCGAACTTCGACAACAAGGCAGGCCTGGACACGCTGCTGTGGATCAAGTCGATGATCAACAACGTTCAGCCGTACGGCCAGACGAACGCCGCCCAGCAACCGCTCGTGCTCACTGGTGAGGCCGCGATGGGCATCGTCAACGGCGGCGTCGACTGCTCCGCCGACGGCATCGGGCAGAAGAACTGCGACGACCTGGAGTTCTTCCGCTTCGACAGCGGCAAGGAGATCGAGTACGTCGGCGGCGACCTGGCGTCGATCGGGTCGCGCAGCCGGCACAAGGACGCGGCCTGGGCCTTCATCCAGACGCTGACCCAGCCGACCACGCTGGACGCGATCGCGAAGCTGAACAAGAAGATCCCGGCCTACAAGGACGCGAGCAACTCGCCGCAGGCGAAGTCGAACCCGTTGAGCCAGTTCGTCGCCGACGGCCTGGTCTACGCGGTCAACGAGAACGAAGTGCCGGCCAACTGGCTCGAGATGCGCGGCAACTTCGACATCCAGCTCACCCAGGCGGTCCTCGGACAGAAGGATCCCGCGAAGGTGCTGCACAACCTGGCAGGACAGTCACGATGAGTACAACTCTTGAACGTCCAGCACTCGGCACGACCCGGAAGGTGTCGCCGTCCAAGGACAGCCGGACCCTGCTGAGGAGCCAGGTCCGGACCGGCTGGGCCCTGCTCGCGCCGGCGCTGCTGCACTCCGGCGTCTTCATCGTGATCCCGGTGGTCGCGGTCCTCGTCCTCAGCCTGACCAACTACAGCTTCGGTGACACCTGGGCCTGGGTCGGGTTCGGCAACTACGCCGACCTGTTCCGCGACGTCGATTTCCAGGCGTCGTTGTGGCACACGGTGCTCTACGCGATCGTGGTGATCCCGATCTCGATGGCGATCTCGCTCGCGGTCGCGCTCGGGCTGAACCAGAAGATCCGGGGTCTGAGCTTCTTCCGGACCGCGTTCTACATCCCGACCGTCACCGCGACGGTCGCGGTGGCGACCATCTGGCTGTGGATCTACAACCCGGGCTCCGGGCTCGCGAACGGGTTCCTCAGCCTGTTCGGCTTCGCGCCGAACCGCTGGCTGGCCGACCCGGCGACCGCGCTGCCGTCGCTGATGGTGGTCGGCATCTGGCAGGGGCTCGGGACCAAGGTGATCATCTACCTGGCCGCGCTGCAGGGCGTCTCCCGCGACCTGCTCGAGTCGTCCGAGATCGACGGCGCCAACCGCTGGCAGAAGTTCGCGAACGTGACCTGGCCGGCGATCGGCCCGGTGCAGTTCTTCGTCCTGATCACGTCGATCGTGGGCACCTTCCAGGTGTTCGACCTGGTCTACGTGATGACGCAGGGCGGTCCCGGGTCGGAGACGCGCGTCCTCGTGATGGACATCTATCAGAACGCGTTCCAGGACCTGAAACTCGGCTACGCGTCCGCCGAGACCGTGATCATGATGATCGTGATCGCGCTGTTCATCGGGGTCGGGCGCCTGCTCCAGAAGGCGGATGCCAATGACTAGCGCTACGTTGCCGGCGATCGGTTCCGCCAAGCCGTCGGCACTCCGGCCGGGCCGGATCCTGTTGTACGTCGTCCTGACGGTCGGCGCGGTCCTGATGATCACGCCGTTCGTCTGGATGCTGCTGACCGCGTTCAAGAGCAACCTGGAGATCGCGAAGTTCGGCTGGCTGCCCGGCGAACTGCGCTGGCGCAACTTCAGCGAGGCGATGCAGACCGCGCCGTTCCTGCGGTACTTCCGCAACAGCCTGTTCATCGCGGTCGGTGAGACCGCGTTCACCCTCGTGGTGTGCACGATGGCCGGCTACGCACTGGCCAAGCTGCCGCTGCGCGGGGCGAAGTCGCTGCTGAACTACTTCATCGTGCTGCTGCTGGTGCCGTTCCAGATCATCCTGGTGCCGTTGTTCCTGATCGTGAAGTCGATCCCGCTGTTCGGCGGCAACAACATCATCGGCCAGGGCGGGGTCGGCTGGCTGAACTCGTGGTGGGGCCTGATCATCCCGCTCGGCGCCGCACCGCTGTTCACCTTCCTGGCCCGGCAGTTCTACGTCTCGCTGCCGGACGAACTGGCGCAGGCGGCCCGGGTGGACGGGCTCGGGGAGTTCGGCATCTTCCTGCGGATCATGACGCCGCTGATCAAGCCGGCCCTGATCACGATCGCGGTGTTCCAGATCGAGGCGGCCTGGAACGGGTTCCTCTGGCCGCTGATGATCACCACGTCCGACTCGATGCGGCCGCTGCAACTGGGGCTGGCGATCTTCTCCCAGAACCCGGCGGAGATCCAGTGGCCGTACCTGATGGCCGGTACGGCGCTCGCGACGCTGCCGATGATCGTGCTGTTCGTGTTCGCCCAGAAGCGGTTCGTCGAAGGAATGGCGAACGTGGGGATCAAGGGCTAGCGACGGAGCACACTGCAGATCCTCGAACAGGTGCTCACCCCGCCCCGGGTGAGCACCTGCGAGGCCCCCTCCACATGCGGTGGTCCCGAAGAAACACCGGAACTCCCCACTAGGTCCCCCCTGCTGGGTCGTTCACCCGTTTATCGGCGGAGTGTGCCGTCCGTTACAGCATTCGTGAGGATTTTTCGCGGGTTCTCGAAATGATTTCCCGAAGACGGCAGGAAGTACGACGTATGGCGACGGTTTGTGCACAGTCAGTGCACAAGGCTGTGGACGACGTACCGGACGATCGGGTCGACGTCCGTCGTACCGAGAAGTTCCAGGGCGTTGGTGGCGCGGAGCGTGGCGAGGCCGTGGATGTTTGTCCACAGGGCGGTGGCGCGGAGGGCGGCGTCGGCGGGGTGGATCTGGGCGACCAGATCGACGAAGTTCTGGAACAGCGGGAGCGACGTCGCGCGGAGGTTGCCGCCGGCGCCGGCCAGCAGATCGTGGCGGAAGATCAGGTCGAACATGCCGGGGCGTTCGGCAGCGAACTGCAGGTAGTTCTTGGCAGCCACTACCAATTGTTCTTCGGGCGGTCCTTCGGTCGTCTTGAGCCGGGCCGCGAGATCCTGCAGCCCGGTGGCTGCGATCGCGGCCAGGAGCGCGTCGTGCGTGGGGAAGTAACGCCGCGGTGCGCCGTGCGAGACGCCCGTACGGCGAGCGATCGCGCGCAGCGTGAGGTCGGCGAGGCCGTCCTCCTCGAGGAGTTCGACCCCGGCCTGGACGAGCCGATCGGGCAGGGACACATGGGGTAGTATTCCCGACGTGACTGCCGGGTCGGCTTCTAGCCATTACCGAGTTGGGTCCCCGGCTGCGTTCTGAGCGCCGCGCGGGCCCCGCCCGCTTCTCTGATGTCTGCGAACCCTTTTCACGACACCAGAGAGAAGCGAATCCTGAACGATTTCACTGCACAACTCATTGCGGAGTTCCAGGCGAACGACGGCCGGGTCGGCGGGCCCTTCGAGAACTCCAGGTTGTTGCTCCTGACAACCACCGGCGCGCGGTCCGGGCAAGCGCGGACCGCGATCCTCGGGTACTACCCGGACGGTGACCGCGTCCTGGTCGTCGGCTCGGCCGGCGGCAGCCCGAAGCACCCGGACTGGTATCACAACCTGCTCGCGAATCCGGAGGTCGGCGTCGACCTCGGGCTCTTCGACTATCCGGCAACGGCCGTCGTACTGCGTGGCGCCGAGCGCGACGAGGTCTTCGCCCGACTCGTCGAGGCCGAGCCGGGGTGGGGCGAGTACCAGAAGAAGACGACGCGGACCATCCCGGTTGTGGCGCTCGTCCAGCAACCGGGGCCACCTGCACGCGGGTCTTTTGCCGAGATGTTGAAGACCATCCACGCGGCGTTCCGGCGAGAGTTGGCCCTAATCCGGCACGAGATCGCGACGTCCGGGACACTGGGCGCGCAACTCCGCATCAACTGCCTGACCATGTGCCAGGGCCTGCACTACCACCACACCGGCGAATCGACCGCGTTGTTCCCGGCCCTGGTCGAGCAGCATCCCGAGCTGGCCGACGTGATCGCCGTACTGCAGAAGGAGCACGACCAGATCGCAGTACTGCTCGCGGAACTCGAGCAGCTGGTCGACACAAACGTCCTGGACCAGGTGGACGAGCTGATCGCCCAGCTCAACGCCCACCTGGACCGCGAAGAGGCGGCCCTCCTGCCCTACCTCTGAGGCCCGCGAACGGGCGATGCTGGGTGGATGTCGGACAAGGATGCGGTGCGCACGACCTGGGCTACCGGGGACTACGACGCGATGATGCGCCAAGAGGGTTTGTACGAGGTGGGGCCGCGGTTGGTACAGGCAGTCGGGGTTCGGTCGGGCGAGGACGTTCTGGACGTGGCATGCGGGACGGGGAACGCGACCATCCCGGCCGCCGAAACCGGGGCGCGCGTGACCGGCCTCGACCTCACGCCGGCGATGCTGGCTCGCGCCGCCGAGCGTGCGGCCGCGTTGCCGATCGAGTGGGTCGAGGGTGACGCCGAGGAACTGCCGTTCCCGGACTCTGCGTTCGATGTGGTGCTGTCGACGTTCGGCTGCATGTTCGCGCCCCGCCAGGGAGTGGTCGCGGACGAGATCGCGCGCGTACTCCGGCCGGGCGGGCGGCTCGGTCTGTGTGCCTGGACGCCCGACGGCGTGATCGGGGAGTTCTTCCGGGTGGTCGCCGCGTACTTTCCGCCGGAGTCCGGCGATTCGCCACTGCGGTGGGGCGACCCCGATCACGTGGCGGACCTGTTCGAAGGCTCTGGGATCGAGCTGTCGTTCAGCCGCTCGGTCTCCGGCATCCATCATGAATCCCCGACTGCTGCCGTCGAGTGTTACGCGACGAAGTTCGGTCCGATCGTCCTGGCCAGCCAGGCGCTGGACGATCGGTGGCCGGCACTACGCGACGAGCTGACCGACCTCTTCACGCGTACGAATACGTCAGGCTCCACGCGGGTCGTCGTACCGGCCGAGTACCTGGTCGTTCGTGGCCGGGCGGCGGGCTAGTAGCGCGTAGGAGTTGGGGAGTCGGCCGGACCACGCTGCCGCGGTTGTGTCGTCCTGCGGTCGCCAGAACGGTTCGGCGTACTCCTCGAGGACCTGGAGGTGTAGGCCCGCTCTGGCGATCGCGGTGACGATCTGGCCGAGCGTCCATTGCCACTCCTGGGCGCCGTTGCCCGGAAACGTGTCGTTGATGTGCGACTCGGCGAAGTAGCTCCGGTCCGGCCGGATCCGCGGTTCGTCCGCGTCCCAGCTCCACAGCGGTACGGCCGGGTGGCCCTCGTACACGAAGAGGTGTCCACCCGGCCGGAGCAGGCGCGCCGCGTCGCGCGCCCACGCGTCGATGTCGCGCATCCAGATCAGTGCGCCCTTGCCCGTGTACACGAGGTCGACGGACGCGTCCCGCACCGGTACGCCGGGCACCTCGGCGACGACGTACCGGCACGCCATTTGAAGCTCAGTCGCCCGCCGCTGCGCCGCACCGGCCGCCACGGAGCTGTAGTCCACACCCACAACGCTCTTGGCTCCGGCCTTCACCAGCGCCACGTCATCTAGCCCGTGCCCGCTCTGGAAGTGCACAACCACCGGTGAGTTTGCCAGCACCGGCGCCAACAACGCTCGCTCCCGCGCGAACAACCGGCCTTCCCCACGCGCCTCCTCAAGCAGTTCGTCGTACTCCCGAACATGCTTCGTAGAAGCCCGCTCCCACACGACCCGGTTACCCGCCACCACCTCGTCCATACAGACAGTCAGCCTGAGTGACTGCCTTCAAGCAAGCGCTTTTCACTCGTTGTGGAGGACTTCGGCGATGGTGGTGCGGGCGGCTGTGCGGGCGGGGAAGTAGGCGCCGGCCGCGGAGATGACGATGCCGGCGAGGACCAGGAGAGCAAGGAGGCCGACGGGGTAGACGTCGAGCATGAAGTCCGGGAGCTCTATCTGGGCTCCGTGTGCCATCGCGGGGACGACCAGGCGGTGGGCGACGATGCCGATCGGGATGCCCAGCAGGCCGCCGACGGCTCCTAGCGCGATCATCGACGTCACCACCATCAGGGTGACCTGTGCGGGCGTCATGCCGATCGACTTGAGCATGCCCAGGTCGCGGCGGCGTTCGCGGGTGTTGAGTACGACGGTGTTGAACACACCGAGCGCGGCAACGGTCCCCAGCATCAGCGTGAGCAGAAGGACGGTCGCGAGTACGACGGCCACGAACGTGCCGGCGTCCTGACCCTCCCCCTCCTGCAGCCCGGAGTCCTTGGCCTGCACAGCGCTGACCACCGCGTCCAGGTCCGTCCCGGGCTTCACATTGAGCTCGTAGAAGTTGGCCCGCAGGTCAGGTGCGATCAGCGCGAGAGTCGCCCAGTTGGACAGCACCTCGTCGCCGGAGTTGTACATCGCCTTCCCGACAATCTGCGCCCGTACCCGCTTGTCTTTCGACTGCAGTGTGATCGTGTCGCCGACGGCCAGACCGCGTTGCTTGAGGAAGCGTTCCGACACCACCACCTGTCCCGGACCGTCGAACCAGCGTCCGGCGAGCATCCGGTAGCCGATCTGATCGAAGTCCCCGCGGTAGAACGACACGCGGAGGTCTGTCTGCGTCCCAGCCAGCCGCATCTCCAGGCTCGCCATCGCGGCCACTGACGTGACGCCGGGCGCAGAACGCAGTACGGCCTCGTCCTCGGCATCGGTCAGCTTCGCGCCAGGTGGCGCGTTCGGTCCTTCTGGTCCGGAGCCGTTGGGGCCAGCGAAGATCGTGAGGTCAACAGCACCCACTCGACTAGCTGCTGTCTGGTACGTCGTCAGCGACTTCCCCAGTCCCACGGCCAACGTCACGCTGGTGACGCCGAGCACCACAGCTGCCAGCGTCAACGCCGTACGTCCAGGACGAGCGAACGGCAGTCCCAGCCCCAGACTGACCGACCGGGGCAGCCGGGTCCCGCTCAGCCACCGCTGCACCCGCAGACCTCTCCCAGCTCGCGGTGCGCTCCCAGCACTGATCGCCTGTGCTGCTGAGAGGCTCCGTGCCCTCATCGCGGGCAGCAACGCGGAGAGTGCAACGAGCGCAGGTACGCCGAGCAGCGTGACTACGTCGACCCAGATCGGGACGCTGGTCCCGCCGGCGCCGTAGTTCTCGAAAGCCCTTGTCAGTAAGGAGGTGGCGAGTACGTTGCCTAGGACAACGCCGCCGGCACACCCGATGACAGCGGGGATCGAAATCATCCCGAGGTACACGGCCATCACCTGTGTCGGCGTGAACCCCAGCGCCTTCAACACACCGATGTGCTTGAACCCTGCGACCACAGCACCGCTGACGACGTTGGCCACGATCAGTACGGCGACAGCGAGCCCCAGCCAGCCGAACACCATCAGGAACGGTATGAACGTGTTGGGCTGACCTGCGGTCAGCGCCCGCAGTGCCAGGTACGACTGCGTGCCGATGAGCGCATCGCTCGGTAGACCAGCCGTCACAGCCTTCTGCCCAGCCGTGACCTCCGCGTTGGTTGCGGCCTGGGTGAAGCGATAGAGCATCTGCGTCGACGTCGGATGCAGTGCGTTCAGCTGCTCCGGCGTGACCCACGCGTCGGCCGACTGACTCACGCTGTACGCGAACCCGACGATGGTGAGCGTCTGACCGCCGGCGGCGATAGTGCCGTTCAGTTGCGGCCCACCGCGACCACCGGACTCAGTCGGGTTCCGGTTGAGCACGATCTCGCCGGGCTTTTCCACCCAGCGGCCTTTCCACACGTTGAGCCGGTCGACGGCGCCACCGGGATCCGCACGCCCCACAGTCACCAGCGACCCCATCATCTGGGGCTGACCGAGCTCCAGCGTGGCCTGGGCGAACGGTCCGCCGACAGCCGCCGCATTCCGCGCCGCGTCTGTCAGTTGCGCATCAGTCACCTTGCTGCGGTCGTACGACGCTGTCAGCTGGGCACCGCTCTGCTTTGCGTACGCGCGGTCGAACGGACCGCTCGACGCAGCCAGCAGGCCTAGTGCGACGACGATCATCGTGGTGGAGAGCAGTACGACCACGCCGATCACCACGGTCTGCACACGGCGCCGCCGTACGGCTGCCCGCGCTACAGGCCAGACCGCGCTCACGCCGTACGCTCCAGGCTGCGTTCGCCCGCGATCTGCCCGTCGACGAAGTCGATGACCCGGCTGGCGCAGCGTGTCGCGAGCTGCTGGTCGTGTGTCACCAGCAGGAGCGTCTGGCCGATCTGGTTCAGGTCCAGGAGCAGGTCCATCACCTGCTCGCCGGCACGAGTGTCGAGAGCACCTGTCGGTTCGTCGGCCAGGAGGATGGCTGGGCGGTTCATGAGCGCGCGGGCGACCGCGACTCGTTGCCGCTCACCACCACTCAGCTGCGAGGGGTAGGTGTTGCGGCGACCGGCTATCCCCAGCTCCTCGAACAGCTCGAGTGCGCGCTTGCGTGCGTGTGCAGCCGACGTACCGGTGAGCTGTGCGGCCAGTGCGACGTTGTCGAGCGCGGACAGGTCGTCCAGCAGGTTGAAGAATTGGAAGATCATCCCGATCCGCCGGCGCCGGAACAGCGCCAGCCCCTTCTCGTCCAGCGTGCCCAGGTCGTCGCCGTGCACCACGACGGACCCTGACGTCGGCCGGTCCAGCCCGGCGACCATGCTGAGCAGTGTCGACTTGCCGCTGCCGGACGGTCCCATCACCGCGACTGCCTCACCGGCGTGGATCTCCAGCGACACTCCGTCGAGTGCGGCGGATTCGCCGTACTCCTTGCGTACGGCGGTGAGCTGTACAACCGCCTGTCCGTTGTCGTCCGTCATGCTGCTCACGCTAGGGCCGGCAGGCGACCGCTGACGTCACCCTGACGGCGTAATGTCCGCGCGCTGTCATCCTGGAGATGTACGGCGTGCGCCTTGCGGATGATGCGCTCGGGGGAACGGCTTTGGGACAGTGGACCTCGTGATGTGGTTCCTTGTGGCGTTGCCGGCTCTGGCCGCTGGTCTGCTCGCGTTCGTGTATGTGCGGGCGCGGCGTGCCCACACCCGGGCGCTGGAGGAGCGCGGGTGGTTGCTGGAGCGCGAACGGGAGACAGCTGCGCGGAACGCCGTCGACGCCGAGCGGGCGCGGATAGCTCACGACCTGCACGACATCGTGAGCCACAACGTCAGTGTCATGGTCATCCAGGCCGGTGCGGCCCGGCAGGTGCTGGCAATCGAGCCGGAGCAGGCTGAGGCGGCTCTACTCGCAGTAGAAGCCGCAGGTCGCGACACCATGGCTGAGCTGCGCCATCTGCTCGGGTTACTCGCGCCAAAGGCCGACGGGGTCGAGGACGACGCCCTGTCGCCGCAGCCGAGTCTGACGCGTCTGAGCGAGCTCATAGACCGCATCGCGTTCGCCGGTCTACCTGTCGAGGTACGGATCTCTGGAGACCCCTACCCGTTGCCGACCGGCGTCGACGTCACGGCGTACCGCATCATCCAGGAGGCCCTCACCAATGCCCTCAAGCACGGCGACGGCGTGAGAGCCGAGGTGACCGTCCGCTTCGCGCCCCACGCGTTGCGGGTCGAAGTCCTCAACTCCGGACCGAGCGTCCTGACCGGCAGCGGTCGTTCAGCGGTCTCCGAAGGTGACGGCCGTGGGCTCCTCGGCCTCAAGCAACGCGTCGGCGTGTACGGCGGCCAACTCGACGCCCGCCGGCGCCTCGGTGGCGGCTTCCGCGTCCGCGCCAAACTCCCGCTGGAGCGCCCGTGACTACGCGCGTGGTGATCGCGGACGACCAGGCCCTGGTACGCACCGGCTTCCGAATGATCCTCACTGCCCGCGGCATCGAGGTTGTCGGCGAGGCCGCAGACGGCGCCGAAGCAGTCGACGCCGTACGACGCCTGCACCCGGACGTCGTCCTGATGGACATCCGCATGCCCACCATGGACGGCCTGGAAGCCACCCGCCGCATCCTGGCCACCCCGACCGACTGCCGCGTCCTGATCCTCACCACGTTCGACCTGGACAGCTACGTGTACGCCGCCCTGGCCGCCGGCGCCAGCGGCTTCCTCCTCAAGGACGTCACGCCCGAACACCTGGCCGCAGCCGTCCGCCTGGTCACCACCGGCGACGCCCTCTTGTCCCCCTCCATCACCCGCCGCCTGGTCGAGCGCTTCGCCACCCCCGCGACCACCCAACCCGCCATCCACCGCGACCTGTCCAACCTCACGCCCCGCGAACTCGAAGTCCTCACCCTGATGGGCCAAGGCCTCTCCAACGCCGAAATAGCCACCACCCTCACCCTCAGCGAAGCCACCGCCAAAACCCACGTGGCCAGAATCTTCGCCAAACTAACCCTCCGAGACCGCTCCCAAGCCGTAGTCCTCGCCTACGAAACCGGCCTCATCACTCCTGGCGACACGTAGGCAAACGGGTTCAGGTGACCCGCGCCTCGCCGACAATCGCGGCGTGCAGATCAATCGTCGGACCTTCGGGACGCTGGCTGGTGGCGTCGTACTCGGAGCCCTGACAGGGTGCGAGAAGCCTGAAGCCGCGGCGAACTTCCTGGAATGGCTGCAGCGGCTCGACGGTGTCGAAAAGGCCGAGCTGGCCGGCCCCGACGACAGCCGGTACATCCTCATGACGCTGGCAAAGCGTCGGTCGGACGAGGACGTCACTGCGTTGATCGCCAAGGTGAGGAAGGAATACGCGCAGCGCTCAGGCGAGGACGTCTCCAGAGTCGAGCTGGCGATCGACACCTTCCGCGCCGGGTTCTACATGTCGCTTCCGAACAGGGACGAGGACGTGGCGCGGGTCCTCTGGCTCCGTCGCGACGGCCGGGCGACGGCGTCGACGTACGGATCGTCAGGACTGCTCGTGACCGCTCCATCGACCGCGGTGGCCGGAGTCGCCGTCGGACTGGACCAGGTGGTGCAGAGCGAGGACGGCCGGCGTACTCACCGGGTCGAATCCGCCGATCGGCAGGTCGTCGTCCAGTGGGTCGACTGCCCGAGCCTCAATTTCCGCCTCGATCGTGCCGCGACCCAGCATTTCGTCGACCTGCAGCGGCGGTATCCCCACCTGACCGGGTGGATCGAGGCGCCGGACAGCCGGGCAGGTGTCTACTTCTCGCCCGCTGACATCGGCCTGGACGCCCTGCTCAAGACGTTGCCGACCCTGGCGATCGCGCGGCAGTTCGGTGAGCTGAGGATCGGTTGGGGACCGACCCGGGCACGCTATACCGACTTCGCGACGGCGTTCACTCCGGAGGTCCGGAAGCTGACCGCAGAGCTGATGAAGATCCCCGACGTCACGCAGATCGATCTAGGCGCCGCCCGGCCGAGATCGGTCACCGTGCGAAACCGCGCAGGGTACGTCGCCGCAGTCGCGAGTCTGCGCAAAGGCTGGGGCTCCTACCTGCCCATCGACCTGATCAGAAGGCAATCGCGATTCGTCGGGCAGTTGAGCAACCCGGTCTTCAGCGGCTCACCCTTCGACACAGGCCCGCAGTACCGGGTCCACGTGGCGGTTGCCGACGTCGCCGGCGTGACCGCGGTCCAGGTCGGCCCGGACGCCGCCAACCTGACCATCGCCCACAACATCACCGACCCCGACCTAACCGCAGCCTTCAAGGCCCTGACCGAGCTCCCACCCACCCACCGAATCAACCTCTACGCAAGCCCCGACCCAGACACACTCGCCTCCACCCCCCTAGGCCAGGTCCTGGGCCGCACCTACGCATCCCCAACCCCCACACCGCCGAACGTAGACCCGGCCCTAATCACCCGCGTAGCCAAAACCTGCGCCACCGAAATGCCGTCCTAACGACGACGGGCAGCCGCCCCGAAGGTTGGCGGAGGATACGAGATTCGAACTCGTGAGGGGTTGCCCCCAACACGCTTTCCAAGTCCTCGCTGCCGTGTCCAGGTACGCCGTCTGCACGTTCACCGCGCCTGGGGCTTTCAGCTGATGGCTCGGTTACCACTCGTCGGCTACGCGCATTGGATGCTCGCGCAGAGAGGCTCTGAATGCGGCGCTGCGAGGACCGACCGATCGTGTCAGGAGGAGGTCATCGGAGACCCAGGTGCTCCCATCCGCCCCGGCCAGGATCGACGCACCGGGGGCAAGCTCCCAGCCGGCCCGACTGTAGAACTCGACAAGGTGCGGGCCACAAGTCAGGACCCCCACATCTGCTTGGCCGGCGTCGATGCGGGCAACCGCAGCGGCAACCAGCCGTCCGGCCCAGCCCTCACCTCGAAACGCAGGGAATGTCATCACCGCTGTCGGGCTCTGCACGACATACTGCTCTCCGCCAACTGAGACGGTCGTAGTGATGATCTCAAGGTGGCTGACGAGCTGGGAACCAGCCGCGTACAGCAGGTGGTGAGGCCTCAGGTCAGGACGAGAGGTCCAGTCACGGAACCGGTTCGGTCCGGTGAATCCCTCCGGCCAGATGATGCGGAGGAACGACACTACCTGCGCCTTGAGAACCTCCGGCAGATGTTCGTCGGCACACTCGCGGAGTTCGATGTCTGTCTGCACGTCGGCAGGGTCTGGCCTCAGGGCACGCTTCGCAACTCGTTTACGGTGTGGGATGTGCCTGCGCAGGCTGAGACGGAACGACTCCGGGGCGGCTCCCAGATTGGAAGCCGCCCTGGCTGTTGTCGTTCTCCCGAAGGACCCAACCACGCTCCGACCTGCGGGTTTGTGCCTCTCAGCGAGTGGCGGAGGATACGAGATTCGAACTCGTGAGGGATTGCCCCAACACGCTTTCCAAGACCGCGAGCGCTCGTTCAGCGGGGTTCGGGAAAGCCCTTCAGGAGCGCGGATCTGACGAACTGCGATCGTCGGCGACGGTCTCGAACGGTGGCGGATGAGACCCATTCTTGAGACCCTATATGGCGACGCTCCAGCCGAGTCGCCGCCGCAGACAAGGCGAGACAGAGACTAACCTTCAGGATCGCTCCCGCCGTAGTCGTGTTTATGAATGTGGCCCCGCACGGCGTCTACCTTATCCTGCAATCTTCGCGCCTCAGCGTCGTCCACTGGTTCGCCCGATCTGAGGTAGGCGGTCAGTCGTGCTTCCGCCAAAACCAGGTCATATTCCAGGTGGGCGCGATGATTGTCAGGTCGGTCCATCGATTCGGCGCGGCGATCATCTCCGTCGCCGTATCGGGGCCACCTTGAACGAATTTGGTTATTTATTGTAGCGGCACGCGGGGATATTTGTTGCCAGCCATCATCCTCAAGTATCGCGACGTCATCAGCGGATGCGGCATATCGAACAGCGTCGCCCTTGCGGTAAAGCGCTCCAATTCTGGTGTAGCGTCGCTGGATAGCTGAACCGATTTCACCTAGTTCGTGGTCACCTGCGCCGAACTGCGCGGCGGTATGCAGCAGCGTTGCTGCCAATGCGTCCCTCGGTCGGAATAGTCGTTTACCATCCTTGTTCTCTAGGAACGGAAGGTATCCGGAGTCCGCAAAACGCAGCAACTCTCTCTCTGGGATATCGGCAATCTCCGCAGCAGTTACCGCGAAAATTGGCTTCAAGTACACCCCTCCGCCACTTGGGGAATCGCTGCGTCGTGGAACAGGAACATATCGACCAGACGACGCGATGTCGGCCGCTTCAGCCAGCGTTTCCTCACTAACGCTAGCTTGTGCATCGAGATGGGATGGAGCATATTTCAGCAGCTCGGAGACAGTCGTGAGTAGCAGTCGGTGCCCGGTCTCTCGATACATCTCCTCTACCAAGGCGAGATGCGGACCGATCCGGATACTCTTCCTGTCGTAGGTCCAATCGCCCTTGCCAACGTCATTTGTGACGATAAGGACTGGTCCTGGATTGGCCTTTGCGTACCTGATTAATTCGATCCACCAGAGGTAGTCTCCTGTTGAATTCTCGGCTTTCCCTCTGTCCTTGAACCCCGGAGGTTCGGCGGCGTCGATGCGACGCTGACCCTCGGTGGCGTCCTCGGCTAACTGCTCGACTGACGGGGCGATCCCGACTCGTCCGTCGAGTAACTGTGCAAGTAGAGGGTAGACCTCATCATTTCCTCCGGCCACACCGGCTACAGTCAGATCGTATTTTGAGATTGCGTCGTCAATGAACCGAACCGTCTCGGCGGCGAGTTCAGATTGCTTCTCCAATAAGGAACGAACTTCGCCCTCTGCCACGCGTGCCCGCTGACTGAGTTTCCTGATGATCCCGACGCTTTTACCCGACGCCTCGGTAGCGTCCGTGCGCATCTTGTTGAGCTCATCGATCCGCTCCGATACGGCATCGATTCGGTGCACCTGGAATTCGAGCGCGACGTGATGCGGAACGAAGATTTTCTCCCGTAGCCGGTTTAGTACGCTCAGGAACTCCTGTCGGCCAGCGGGTGAGAATCGATACATATCGAGCAATGCGTTGGCATCCAAACAGATGACGCCCTTGGTGTACGCCTCTCGCCAGACCTCTTCGGCCGGGCGTCGATACCCCCAAAACGACTCAGACAATCCAGTCAATCCGACATCGTCGGCCGCCACCAGCGCCTCCCCAGGCTCAACAACTCCGAAGGGTAGACAATAGCAAGGGTCTGCACCGCTGAGCGAAGTTAACGAAGATTCTGCAGGCGCACTGGAAAGACCAGGCCGCCGAAAGGACGCGTGCCCGCCAGCTCTGGAAGGACGAGGGGCGGGTGTTCGCCAAGCGAACCGGAGAGGCGCTCAGCCCGAACATGGATTACCGGGAGTGGAAAGCGATGCTGGCGGCTGCCGGGATTCGTGACGCCGACTACACGATGCCCGGCACACGGCCGCGGCGGTCCTGCTGTTGCTCGGCGTACCGGAGCGGGCTGTCATGGACGTGATGGGCTGGTCCTCGTCATCGATGGTCAAGCGGTACCAGCACGTCACCGCGCCGGCCCGGATGGACATTGCCGAACGTGTCGGCGGGCTGCTCTGGGCGGCCACTGAGGCGGGGGAGGACGACGACCCGGACGAGGCAGCCGGTGGGGTTCTCGTGCCTGCCTGAGAGGGCTGTTGGGACCCTCGTTGAGACCCTGGGACATGAAGAGGGGCCGGACGCTGAGCGTCCGACCCCTCTATCGTTCGTGTCTCCGGAGTCCGAAACCGCGTTCTGACCTGCGGTTTCTTCAGTTCCGAGAGAGTGGCGGAGGATACGAGATTCGAACTCGTGAGGGGTTGCCCCCAACACGCTTTCCAAGCGTGCGCCCTAGGCCTCTAGGCGAATCCTCCAAGGCGAGAGAATACCGAGGGCGCGCGGGAATCCGAAATCGGGGCGCAGCTAGCCGAGGAGCGCGGGGGCTAGGGTGCGCCACTGGTCGATTGGCTGGGGGCCTGTGACGCCGGTGATTACGTTGACTGCGACGTGGTCTGCGCCGGCGGCCAGGTGCTCGGTCAGCTTGGACTTGATGTCGGCTGGGGTGCCCCAGGCGGCGAGTGAATCGACCATGTGGTCGGGCAGCGTGGACAGGTCGTTTTCACTGAAGCCCTGTCGCTTCAGCGAGCTGACGTACCCAGGGATCGTCGTGAAGAAGCTGATGGTGTCCCGTGCGATCGCCCGGGCGCGGTCTGCGTCTGTCTCCAGTACGGCGAGGTGGCTGACGGCCAGGAGCCTGTCCGGTCCCAGGACCTTCCGCGCCTCGGCGGAGTACGCCGCACTGGTCAGGAACGGGTACGCGCCGGTGGAGCGGTCCGCAGCGAGCTTCAGCATCCGCGGACCGAGCGCTGCGAGCAGCCGGCGCTCCACAGGTACGTCCAGCTCGTCCAGGTACGCGTTGAGCGTGGCGATCGGCTTGGCGCCGTGCGCCCCACCCAGTCCGACCGTGAACCGGCCCGGAGCAGCTGCCTCCAACGCGGCGTACGTCGTACTCACGTCGACCGCGCTGTACTTCACCACGGCCAGAATCCCGCTGACGAACTTGATCGCCGTCGTCGCGCCCACCAGATCGGTGATGGTCTGCAATCCGGGCAGCGGCCCGCCGGACAGCCAGATCGCCGGGTACCCGAGCTCCTCGGCCGCCCGCGCCGCCGCGATGGACTCCGCACTGCTGTCGAGCCCGGTCGTGATGCCGAAGGGGCCGAATTGATGATCCGTCACCCATCAAGCTTGACCCGCACGCCCGAGCCGCGCACCCCTGTTCGCTCAGAGCTCAGAGGCCGGCGGATTCGCCGGGTGGATTTCGGACGCGGTGATGGGATCCCGTACACTTGTGGCTGGTTCCCCGCGTGGCGGTATCTCGCCCAATCCCCCAGGGCCGGAAGGCAGCAAGGGTAAGTGAGCTCTTCCGGGTGCGCGGGGAATCCTCATGTCCGGGCACTGTTTAGGCTTGTCCTCCCGAGACAGAGGAGCCCGATGAACCCCGAGAGCCGTTACCTGCAGGAACTGATCATCGCGGAGCTCGGTGTGCCCGCGGCGTTCGACGTGGACAACGAGGTCGAGCAGCGAGTGGAGTTCCTCGCGGAGCGGCTCCGGCGGACCGGTGCGACGGCGTACGTGCTCGGGATCAGCGGCGGCGTCGACTCGGCCACGGCAGGGCGTCTCTGCCAGCTCGCGGCGGAGCGGGTCCGGACGGAGGGCAGTCAGGCGACGTTCGTCGCGATGCGGCTGCCGTACGGCGTGCAGGCCGACGAGGCGGACGCCCAGCGCTCGCTGGACTTCATCAAGCCCGACGAGACCCTGGTGGTCGACGTGAAGCCGGCCACCGACGCCATGGTCGAGGCAGTGCGGCACTCCGGCCTCGGTGACCGTGAGGACTTCCACGTCGGCAACATCAAGGCTCGTCAGCGCATGGTCGCGCAGTACCTCGTGGCCGGCGCCCGCGGCGGTCTGGTGGTCGGCACTGACCACGCGGCGGAAGCGGTGATGGGCTTCTTCACCAAGTACGGCGATGGCGCGTGCGACCTCACGCCGCTGTCCGGGCTCTCGAAGCGCCGCGTCCGCGCGGTCGGCGAGTGGCTCGGCGCGTCACCCGAGATCACCGGCAAGGTGCCGACCGCGGACCTGGAGACGAACAACCCGGGCGTCCCGGACGAGGCGGTGCTGGGCGTGACGTACGACGAGATCGACGACTTCCTCGAGGGCCACGACGTGGACGAGAAGGCCGCGGGCACGATCATCGCGACGCACCGCCGTACGGCCCACAAACGAGCTGTACCTCTCGCCTTCGGCTGAGTCAGGCGGTGTGGGCCAGCTGTAGCTGGCGGACGCGGTTGGCGAGGCGGGCCAGGCGGATGGTGGCGATGTTCCGGTACGCCGGGCGTAGGACTGTCGCGAGCGGGCCGGATTGCTCGAACGTGTGCGTGACGCGGCTGTCCGCCCCGATGGTCCACGTGCCGACCTCACGGAAGCCGGGCACGTGCCAGACGATCTCGACGCGGTCCGCCTCGACTACGGTGTACTGCAGCTCGCCGGAGAGGCCTGGCCGCACGCGGAGCGCGTAGCGGGTCCCAGGGTTCGTCTCGCGCGGGCCGTCGATGGCGAGGAAGGCCTCGTTCCACTCCGGCAGGCCCAGAGCGTCCAGCAGCACCTGCCGGATCGCTGCCTGGCCGGCGTGGATGGTCTCGGTGGCGTGTTCCATGACTAGTTCTCCTGATGGGCGAGTGCGGGACCCCGACGACGGGCCAGGGCGGCCCCGGTCGGGAAGGCGTCGGCCAGCGAACGCAGGGTCGAGATCGTCTCGTCGAGCGCCTGGCCGGCGAGACGGTCGTCCATGGTGCGATGCAGCCTGTTCTCCGCGGTGATGATGCGGCGGTGCAGCGCCCGGCCCTGCGGAGTCAGGCTGAGCGCGAGATAACGCCGGTCGATCTTGTCGATGCCTCGTTTCACCAGGCCCTGCGCGACGAGCCGGTCGACCAGACGGCTCGGGCTGTTGCCGGTCTCGCAGACGAGTAGTCCGCCGAGGGCGTTCAGAGTCAGAGGGCCGTGGTCGCGCAGAACGCGCAGAACCTCTGCCTGGGAAGGCGTGATGCCGAGCGGCCGCAGCTCCGCCGCGAGCAGGCGGTTGCCCTCGCGCTGGATCGCCAGCACGAGATAACGAAGCTCCTCGACAACCTTCATGGCAGATATATTACACGACACGTGTGTCATGTCATCTATCAGCTCTGAGTGTCTTGCTGACTGTTGCCTGAGGCGACGGTTCTGGATGAGTTCCGGATGAGTTCCGGAGAAAGTCCGGTTGAGGTCATGGTCAAGGTGACATCGCGGCTGGCACAGTGTCTGCATGAAGGGTCTGATGCAGAGTTACCAGCTGTCCCTGGACACGATCTTCCGGCGGGCGGAGCAGTTCTACCCGGACAAGACCGTCTACACAGGCGGTCCGGCGCCGACGAAGGTGACGTACGGCGAGTGGGCCGACCGGACCAGACGCCTGGGCGGGGTGCTGGACACGCTCGGGGTCAGCCCCGATGGCCGCGTCGCCACCTTTGCGTGGAACTCGGGGCGTCACCTCGAGCTGTATTTCGCCGCGCCCTGCACCGGCAGGGTGCTGCACACGCTGAACATCAGACTTTTCCCCGACCAGGTCGTGTACATCGCGAACCATGCCGAGGACGAGGTCGTGTTCGTCGACCGGTCCCTGCTCGGGTTGTTCCTGCCGTTGCTGGAGCGGCTGCCGGAGGTTCGCCATGTCGTGGTGATGGACGACCTGCCGGCCGGGGCGCCGTCGGCGGAGATCCCGGACGACCCGCGGTTCCACGACTACGAGGAACTGGTCGCCGCGGCCCAGCCGGTGGAGTTCCACGTCGAGGACGAGAACCAGGCGGCCGCGATGTGTTACACGAGCGGTACGACGGGAAATCCGAAGGGCGTCGTCTACTCGCACCGGTCGACCTGGCTGCACTCGATCGGCGTGCTGACCAACGCCGGGATCGGGCTCGACGAGACCGACACCGTGATGCCGGTCGTGCCGATGTTCCACGCGAACGCCTGGGGTCTGGCGCACGCGGCGCCGATGGCCGGTGCGTCGCTGGTGTTCCCGGGGCCGGACATGAGCCCGCAGGGGATTCTCAAACTGCTCCAGGAGCAGGAGGTCACGCTGTCGGCCGGCGTGCCGACGATCTGGCAGGGGTTGCTGCCGCTGCTCGACGGGGTGGAGTTGCCGAAGCTGCGGAGGATCCCGTGTGGCGGGTCTGCCGTACCGGAGGCGTTGTCGGAGGCGTTCCGCGCGAAGTTGGGCCGGCCGATCCTGCAGGCGTGGGGGATGACGGAGACCAGCCCGGTGGCGACGGCGGCGCACGTTGCCGCGCGGAACAAGGACCTTCCCGAGGAGGAGCAGGCGCACCTGCGGGCGCGGGCCGGTCTGCCGTTGCCGGGGGTCGAGGTGCGGATCGTGGAGCCTGGTTCGATCACGCCGTTGCCGTGGGACGACGAGGTGACCGGCGAGCTGCAGGTGCGTGGGCCGTGGATCGCTGCCGAGTACTACCGGCCGGACGACGGGGTGCAGCTGAACACCGAGGACGGGTGGATGAAGACGGGAGACGTCGCCGCCATCGATCAGTACGGGTCGGTGCGGATCGTTGACCGGACCAAGGACCTGGTGAAGTCGGGCGGTGAGTGGATCAGCTCGGTCGAGCTGGAGAACCTCTTGATGGCCCATCCGGCGGTGAAGGAGGCCGCGGTGATCGGCGTACCGCATCCGAAGTGGGACGAGCGGCCGCTCGCCTGCGTCGTACTCCAGGAGGGCTCGAGCGCGACGGGCGAGGAGATCCTCGAGTACTTGCAGCCGCTGGTGGCGAAATGGTGGCTCCCGGATGCGGTCGAGTTCATCGACGAGGTCCCGAAGACGTCAGTCGGCAAGTTCTCGAAGAAGGACCTCCGCAGCCGCTTTGCCAACTACCACTTGAAGTAAGGACGGTCAGGCGAAGCTGGTGCCGAAATGGTTCTGGAGGTGGGTGAAGGTTGCTTCCACGAAGTCGGTAGGCCACTCGCCGCCAGTTCGTTTGGCGAGGGCAGTGCCACGGGTGACGAATTCGCGGCAGATGTACTGGTTCGCCGCGATGATGTCGGCCGGATCGGTGCCGGCGGCCGGGATGGACTCCAGAGTGGCGCGTTGCTCGTCGGACAGGAATGCGTTCAGGCGCTTGGCTCCGCTGTTGCGGCGTACGCCGCGTTCGGCGAGCATGAGCGCGATGAGCTGGTCGCGTACGACACCGATGCCCTGGTTGCCGACGATCCGCTCGCCGCGTCCGAGCACCGTGACCAGATTGCCGAGGAAGTAGAAGAAGAGATTCACGGTGGCGGCAGGCCAGTAAGGTTCCCCGGGCTGACCGCCCCTCGGCGCGATGTCGCCCTCCGGGAACAGGGTGCCGTCCCGGTCGAACAGCACCCGCACCCCGTCGTACTGGAACCGGTCGAACGCTGCGAGCGGATGCACGATCAGATCGACGTGCAACCAGTCGGCCGTGATCCCGAGCCCGCCGATCAGCCCCGGCAGCCGATCCGCCAGCACGGTCGGCCCGGCGAGCTCCCGCAGTACGTCGTCCCAGTGCTCCTTGAACCAGTCGGTGCTGTCGTCCGTCACCACCAGATGTACGTCGACATCGCTGAAGCGGTCGGCGGCGCCCGTCGCGTAACTGCCGATCAGGTACACCGCCAGGACCCGCTCGTCGCCGCGCAGTACCTCTCCCGCGCGGGTGATCACCGCCTGCTGCCGCTCATCCCCAGTCGTCACCGGACCACCCTAGGACGCGCATCAGGGCGGGGGCAGGGAATTGTCCGCGGGCGGCGCTAGGGTTGCGGGCGTGGAAGCGCCCCTTGCCTTGTACCGCCGGTATCGCCCGGACTCGTTCGCGCAAGTGATCGGGCAGGACCATGTCACCGCGCCGCTGCGGAACGCGCTGAGCAACAACCGGGTCAATCACGCCTACCTGTTCTCCGGGCCGCGCGGCTGTGGAAAGACCACCAGCGCGCGGATCCTCGCCCGGGCGATCAACTGCGAGAAGGGACCGATCGCCGAGCCGTGCGGGGTGTGCAAGTCGTGCACCGACCTGGCGCGCGGCGGGCCCGGCAGTATCGACGTGATCGAGATCGACGCGGCGTCGCACGGTGGTGTCGACGACGCCCGTGACCTGCGCGAGCGGGCGTTCTTCGCGCCGGTCGAGAGCCGCTACAAGATCTACATCATCGACGAGGCGCACATGGTGACCACGCAGGGCTTCAACGCCCTGCTGAAACTGGTCGAGGAGCCGCCGCCGCACCTCAAGTTCATCTTCGCGACCACCGAGCCCGAGAAGGTGATCGGGACGATCCGGTCGCGTACGCACCACTACCCGTTCCGTCTGGTGCCGCCGAAGGTGCTCGCGGACTACATGGCGACCCTGTGCGAGTCCGAGGGTGTGTCGATCGAGCCCGCCGTGCTGCCGCTGGTCGTGCGGGCCGGCGCCGGGTCGGTGCGTGACTCGCTGAGCGTGCTCGACCAGCTGATCGGCGGTGCGGGACCGGCTGGCGTGACGTACGAGCTGGCGGTCGCGCTGCTGGGATTCACGCCGGACTCGCTGCTCGACGCGTGCGTGGACGGGTTCGCGGCGCATGACAGCGCGACCGTGTTCGAGACGATCGAGAAGGTCATCGAGACCGGTCAAGACCCGAAGCGGTTCGCCGAGGACCTGCTGCGGCGGTTGCGGGACCTCGTGGTGTTGTCTGCCGTACCGACTGCTGTGACTTCTGGGCTGATCGAGGCCGCTGAGGACCAGGCGGAGCGGCTGCAGACGCAGGCTGCTGGGATCGGCCCGGCGGAGCTGACCCGGGCGGCGGACATCGTCGCGGAGGGTTTGCTGGACATGCGGGGGGCGACCGCTCCTCGCCTGCAGCTCGAGTTGATCTGCGCGAAGGTGCTCCTGCCCGGCGCCGACGACTCCACGAACGGCATTCAGGCCCGCCTCGACCGCATGGAACGGCGGCTCGCGATCGGAGTGCCGGGCGGCGCGGCGGACGGTGTGGCGGTCGGTGCAGGTACGCCGGACTCGGCGCAGGCAGCTGGTACGCCGGGTGCTGCCGTCACTAGCAGAGCCGCTGCCCGCGCAGCCGCAACCACAGGCAATCGCGCAGCCCCCACAGACCAACCGGCCGCCACGGACACCCCAGCCGCGGCACCCAGCCCAGCCACCCCAGACGACGCAGCCGCTCCGGGAAGCGCAGCCGCTCCGGGTAGCACGGCTGCTCCGGGTAGCACGACTGGTGAGAGCGGTGTGGCTGGCGCGGGCGGCGGTGGGGCTGGCGTCGGTGCGGAGCGCGCTGGCGGTGCGGGACAGCCCGGAGGTGGAGGGCATGCTGGCGGCGCGGGGCGGGCCGGTGGTGCAGGACAGGCGGGCGGTAGTCAGTCCGCCGGGGGCGCGGGTGTAGCTGGTGTTGAGTCGGCAGGCGACCCGGCCGGGGCGTCCGGTGGTGACGCATCTGCGGGCGCTGGGTCTGGTGCTCGGTCTGCGGTGCAGGGCTCTGGTGGTGGGGCGCGTACGGGTGCTTGGGGGGATGAGTCAGCTGTGCAGGCCAGTCCGCCTGCGCAGGTGAGTTCGCAACCGCAGGTCAGTTCGCCTGCGCCCGTCGTACAGCCTTCGCAGTCTGGTCAGGCTGCTGGTGGGGTTGGGGCTGTTGGGTTGGGGGATGTTCGGCGGTTGTGGCCTCAGGTTTTGGAGGCTGTGAAGGCGCAGCGGCGGTTCGCTTGGATCATGCTGAGTCAGAACGCTCAGGTGATTGCGATTGACGATCAGACGCTCACGCTCGGTCTGGTGAATGCTGGTGCCCGGGAGAGCTTTGCGCGGTCCGGGAGCGATGAGATTCTTCGCCAGGCGATGATCGACACCATTGGCGTCGACCGCCGAGTCGAGGCCGTCGTCGATCCGTCGGCCGACCCGGGGGCTGGCGGCGGCTCGGCCGGGCGGCCGGGCCCGCAGGCCGGCGGACCTGGTCATTCGGGTGGTGCCGGCTCGCAGTCCGGAGGCACGGGTGGTCCTGGTGCGGCAGGTCATGGCAGCCCAGTAGCCGATCCAGGCAGCGCAGGCACGAGCGGTCCCGGCGCAGGCGGTCCAAGCGCGCCCGGCGCAAGCGCGCCCGGCGCAAGCGCGGGCGGCGCAAGCGCGGGCGGCGCAAGCGCGGGCGGCGCAAGCGCGGGCGGTCCGAGCGCGGCCGGTCCCGGAGCGGGCGGACCGGGCGCAGGTGGGCCGAGCGCAGCCAGCCCGGGGACGGGTGGAGCCGGAGCAGGCGGTCCGGGTGTGGGCGGAACTGGAGCAAGCGGACCTGGAGTAGGCGGGGCAGAGGCGGGTGCTTCGGAGGCAGGTGGATCCGGGGGGCCAGGGGCAGGTGGGCCCGGCTTGAGTGGTCCCGGGGCGGGTGGCTCTGGGGCAGGCGGTCTGAGTGCGGGTGGCTCGGGGGCAGTAGGTCGCGCTGGTGCGGGCGGTGCTGATTCGGGAGCGGCGGTTGGTGGGGGCCGGACTGGGCAGTGGGGGGATGGGCCTGGGGCGGTTGCTTTGCAGGAGCCGCCGGACTCTGAGTACGACGTACCGCCGGAAGACCCTTGGGAGGACGGGCCCGCACGGCCTGCGCGGCAGCAGGCGGCTCAGCAGCCGCAGCAGTCTGTGGCGGAGCGTCGGGAGCAAGCCGGCAGTAAGCGGCGGGCGGCTGAGGCTGCGGTTGCTGCTGAGCAGGCGCGGCAGGCGGCGAATGCGGCCGCAACTGCTCCTGAGGTACCGCTGACGCCCGAGGAGGAGGCGGACTCGATCGGGGAGGACGACGTCGTGCTGGAAGAGGACTCCCGTTCGCACACCGACCTGCTGCGCGAAACCCTCGGCGCCCAGATCATCACCGAAGAGCCCAACTAAGCCCTCCGACACATCCGAAGAGCCCAGGCCGACGCGCTTATCCACAACCCTGTGGATAAGCGTGGGGAGACTGGTCGGTTTCTGGTTGCCGGGCGGCGGCGCTGGGGTTGTCGGGCGGACCGGCTAGGGTTGAGGCTCGGCAACAAGTAGCGGTTCGGACGAGGAGATCGCAGTGTTCGACGGTGGCGGTGCTGGGGGCTTCGACATGTCCAACCTGCTCGCGCAGGCACAGGCGATGCAGAACCAGTTGATGGAAGCGCAGGCCGACCTGGAGGGTCAGGAGATCGAAGGATCCGCCGGCGGCGGTCTGGTGACCGCCCTGGTGTCCGGCACGGGCGAGCTTCTCAGCCTGAACATCAAGAAAGAGGCCGTCGACCCGGACGACACCGAGACGCTGGCCGACCTGATCGTCGCCGCGGTGCGGGACGCCTCGGAGAATGCGAAGCAGGCTGCGGCCGCCGCGATGGGACCGCTGGCCGGTGGGCTGGGCGGCGCGTTCGGCGGTGACGGCGGCTTCCCCGGATTTGGCGGTGACGCTCCGGCGTCCCCCGCAGGTTTCGGCCTGCCCGGCACCCCGCCGGCGGTCGAGGCGGCCGAGCCAGGCGATGGCCCGGACCAGGACAAGCCGGCGAGTGGCGACAACCGTGGTGGCGTCGGGTTCGTGAACCCGGGGAATCCGGCCGGCGAGCCCGGCCAGAACCCGGGCTGACGTGTACGAGGGGGCCGTTCAGGATCTCATCGACGAGCTGGGGCGGTTGCCCGGTGTGGGTCCGAAGTCCGCGCAGCGGATCGCGTTCCACCTGCTCGCGGCCGACGAGACCGACGTACGGCGGCTCGCGCACGTGCTCGTGCAGGTGAAGGAGAAGGTCAAGTTCTGCGAGATCTGCGGCAACGTCTCCGAGGAGACGCAGTGCCGGATCTGCCGGGACCCGCGCCGCGACCTGAGCCTGATCTGTGTGGTCGAGGAGGCCAAGGACGTGGTCGCGGTCGAGCGCACCCGCGAATTCCGCGGCCGGTACCACGTGCTCGGCGGGGCGATCTCGCCGATCGAGGGCATCGGGCCGGACGAGCTGCGGATCAAGGAGCTGATGCAGCGGCTGGCGAGCGGTGAGGTGACCGAGATCATCCTGGCCACCGATCCGAACCTCGAAGGTGAGGCGACCGCGACGTACTTGAGCCGCCTACTGCGGCCCATGGGGTTGCGCGTCACCCGATTGGCTAGTGGACTTCCAGTAGGCGGTGACCTCGAGTACGCCGACGAGGTGACCCTCGGACGGGCGTTTGAAGGGCGACGATCAATCGATGACTGAACCGACAGATATTGCAGAGCGGGCGCTGAGCACGGACTCCGAGGACCTGGAGGAGTTCGCCGAACAGATCGCCGACCAGGTCCGGAGCTTCCTGATCTCGGTCCGCGACATCGCCGCGCAACCCGACGAGGACGGGGTCGACGAGGGCCTCGCCTCGCTGCCGTACCTGCTGCTCGAGGTGAGCCAGTTGCTGCTCGCCGGCGGCCGGCTCGGCGCGTTCGAGGACTTCGTGCCGGAGGAGCGCTTCGAGAGCGACGCCGGCCCGGACCCGGACCTGGACACGATGCGGGACCGGCTCGCGGTGCTGTTCGAGGGCCTGGACGAGTACGCGGAGGTCTTCGATCCGTACGCCGCTCCGCCGGAGATCACCGTCAACCGGCTCTCCGACGACCTCACCGCGATCGCGACCGACCTGGTGCACGGCCTCGCGCACTACGAGGAGGGCCGGGTCACCGAGGCGTTGTGGTGGTGGCAGTTCTCGTACGTGTCCACGTGGGGTGCGGCTGCGAGCGCCGTACTGCGGGCCATCCAGTCGCTGATCGCGCACGACCGGCTGGAGCCGGCGCACGACGCGGAGACCGAGGCGACGGACCGTGAGCTCGTCGAGGTCGCCGAAGAGGCCGTCCAGCGCCGCTGAAGCGATGTCTGTTCTCGAACTCGTACGGCGGTTGCCCGAGCCGGCCGTCGTACGGCGGGTGAGTCGTGCGCTCGCGGTGCTCGATCTGGTGCTGAACGACGACGCGTCGACCAGGTACTACGAGTTCGACGCGCGCTGGTCCGGTACCGAAGAGGCTGCCCTGATGCGGGACGGGTCGGGGAACGAGTACTCGATCGTGTTCTCGCCGGACGGGACGTTCGCGTACGGGTTCGATCACGAGTCGCCGATGTCGCCGTACGTGAACGAGATGAAACCCTGGCCCGGGCTGCTGGACGGCGTCCCCGAGGTGTTCCACGCGCAGCGGGACGACAAGGCGTTCTGGGATGAAGCGCCACGAGCGACGGTGTGCTTCTGGCGTACGGCGGAAGACACCGCCTGGCGTTGCGGGCCGGTGGAGAACGTCGACGCCGACGGAGCGGACCGGCTCTTCGAACTGGTCGCGGACGGCCGGCCCGAGGCCTACCTGACCTTCGCCGAGGACTACTACGAACAATCGCTGGACCTCGATGCCGTCCGGCACGTGTACGCGCTGATGCCGTTGACGGAGTACGTCGTCACGTCGCTCAATCGCCAGCGCCGCTTGGCCGATCTCAAGGAAAGCATCGCCGAGATCGGTTACCCGCGGTCCTGAGGCGCGTTAGCGTGACGCCTGATGACAACGCATCCGCAGGATCCGGCGGTCGTCGGGCCGTTCGCGATCCAGGGGCGGCTCGGCCGCGGTGCGATGGGCGCGGTGTACCTGGCCCGCTCGCCGGGCGGGCGGCTGGTCGCGGTGAAGGTGGTCCGCGACGAACTCGCCGGCGACTCGGGATTCCGGGCGCGGTTCGCCCGCGAGATCGACGCGGCGCGGAGAGTCAGCGGTGCGTTCACGGCGCCGGTCGTCGATGCCGATCCGGCGGCGGACCGGCCCTGGCTGGCGACCGAGTACCTGCCGGGACCCACGCTGCAGAAGGCGATTGAGACTTCAGGGCCGTTGACGCCGGACGCGGTGCGGTCGCTGGCGAGTGGGCTGGCCGAGGCGCTGGCGGCGATTCACGCGAGCGGTCTCGTGCATCGCGATCTCAAACCGTCGAACATCGTGCTGACCGGCAACGGGCCGCGGGTGATCGACTTCGGGATCGCGCGGGCGTTGGAGGAGGCGAGCCTGACCGCGACCGGGATGGTGATCGGTACGCCGGGGTACTTGTCGCCGGAGCAGATCACCGGGACGGGCATCGGACCGGCCAGTGACGTGTTCGCTCTCGGCGCGGTGCTGGTGTTCGCGGCGTCGGGGCGCGGACCGTTCGCGACCGGGAGCCCGGCGTCGTTGCTCCATCGGATCGTCAACGACCAGCCACACATCCCGCCGTTACCGGGGCCACTGGGCGACGTCGTACGCCGGTGCCTCGCCCGCGATCCCGCGCAACGGCCGACGCCGGCCGAAGTACTGCAGATCCTCGGATCCACCGCACCCCTGAACCCGCCGACGAGCGTCCTCCCACCACCGACCAAAGTCCTGCCACCGCCGCCACCCAAGTTGGTTGAGGCGACCTTCGAGACCAGCCGCACGCGACCAATCGTCTTCGCGGCGACCAGCACCGTCCTCTGGCTCGCGTTCATCCCCGCCGACCCGCAGGTCAAAGCGCTCCACCCCGTCCTCTCGTCTGTCTCCGCCCTGATCTCCCTCGCCTTCTTCTGCCTCGCCGTCCGCTACTGGATCCTCGCCCTCAGACCAAAAGTCGTACTCCGCCTGTCGTCAGCAGGACTAACCGTCAGCCGCAAAAGAAAGCAGGCCACCGTCCCGTGGCACGGCGTCACGCGGCTGCGCATCGGCGGAGACATGAAGCGCCCGTGGCTGGTCGCCTGGCTCGAGCCGCCGTACGAGAACCAGCTCCCGGTCTCCCGCCACCATCACGGCGGTCTCCGCATCTACCCGATAGCCCACGGCGGATCCCAGAACCGAAGAAGAACCCAGGTGAACGAACTCCGCGCCGCCCTCAACTGGTACGCCGCCCACCTCCACGACAAATCGTTCTAGTCAGGGAGCATCGGCATCTCCAAGCCCTGTGACTTGCCGAGGAGGATGCCGCGGGTGATGGCGTTGGTGCCGAACTTGTCCTTGACCTGGTCGAGAGCGGAATCGAGCTCGTTGTTGGCGGCCTTGTCGAAGGGGAGCGCCAACTGGAGCGCGGCCTCGTTCTCCAGGTTGCCGACGGAGATACCGATCATCGTGAGGCCCTGGGCGGTGATCAGCGGGTTCGCCGTGCGCAGCAGCGCGCGGGCGGTGACCAGGATCGCGCGCGTCTGATCTGTTGCCTGAGGCAACGTGTGGGAGCGGGTGGCGCGGGTGAAATCGTCGAAGCGCAGGCGCAACGTCACCGTTCGGCCGGAGCGGCCCGCGGAGCGCATCCGGCGACTGACACGGTCGACGAGCCCTGCGAGTACGGCGTCCAGCGTGGCCGGCGACTTCGGCGAACGGCCCAACGCCCGTTGCGACCCGATCGACCGGCGCCGTCGGCCCACCTCGATCGGACGCGGGTCCCGGTTGTGCGCGAGGGCGTGCAGATGCCGCCCGGAGGCCCGCCCGAGCATCGCGACCAGCGCCCCCTCGGGCAGCATCGCGACATCGCCCACCTTGGTCAGCCCGCGATTCCGCAGCTTCTCCGCCGTCACCTCGCCGACGCCCCACAACCGCGAGACATCCAACGGATGCAGGAACTCCAGCTCCCGGTCCGGCGCTACCTCGAGCAGGCCGTCCGGCTTCGCGACGCCGCTCGCGACCTTCGCCAGGAACTTCGTCCGCGCCACCCCGACCGTGATCGGCAGTCCGACCCTCGACAGCACCTCCGCGCGCAGCCGTCTGGCGATCTCCACCGGAGTACCGCGGATCTTCCGGAGGCCGGCCACATCCAGGAACGCCTCGTCGATCGAGAGCCCCTCGACCAGCGGTGTGGTGTCCTCGAAGACCTTGAACACCGCCTTGCTGGCTTCGGAGTACGCCGACATCCGCGGCTCGACCACGATCGCGCCCGGGCAGCGACGCAACGCCTGCCCGCCGTTCATCGCCGTCCGCACGCCGAACGCCTTGGCCTCGTAGCTGCAGGCGAGCACCACGCCGGCGCCGACGATCACCGGCCGGCCGCGGAGGCGTGGGTCATCGCGCTGCTCGACCGACGCGTAGAACGCGTCCAGATCGGCATGCAGGATGGTCGCCGCCTGCGCTTCGGGCACGAACATATGTTCGCATAAACCGGGGACATTTGAGATAGGGAGAATTCCCGACGCGGTGGACATCGATGTCAGGAAAGAATGAGTCCTATGGACCTGACGGCGTACCGCGATCTCTGGAAGACCCAAGGCGTGATGGCGCTGCTCGCCTCGGCCTTGATCGCGCGGTTGCCGGTATTGGCGACGATGGTCCCGTTGGCGTTCCTGGCCAAGGACGCGGCCGGCAACTTCGGCTGGGCCGGTGTGGTCGCGGGCGCCTACTCGGTCGGTACGGCGTTTGCGAGCGTCATCTGGTCCCGGATGGCGGACCGTAAGGGCGCGCGCAAGGTAGTGATCGGCACCGGGATGGCCTGGGGTGTCTGGATGGCAGTGCTCGCTCTGCTGCCGTACAGCTGGTACCGGCTGCTCCCGGTCGCGGCTGCCCTGGCTGGTGTGTTCGTCGCGCCCGTGACGTCCGCACTGCGCGCCAACTGGCCGCGGATCGTGCACGGCTCCCGACTTCGTGCGGTGTACTCACTGGACGCCACGGCACAGGAGCTGCTGTTCGTCTTCGGTCCGATGCTCGGCGCGATCATGGTCAGTTTCGCGAGTCCACGGGCCGGTCTGCTGGCCTGCGCGGTCACGGCGGCGGCAGCGATCTGGTGGTTCGGTCTGAGCCAGCAGTCCGGCGTACCGCATGACGAAGAGGCTGGTCCGCGTCCCACTGCCTGGCAGCTGGTGGTCCATCCGCACCGGACGCCGATCCTGATCGCCTGGGCGTGTCTGGTGATGGGGTTCGCGTCGATGTCGCTCGGCATGGTCGCCGTCGCGGACGAGCACGGCAACCGGCTGATCGCGGGCATTCTCGAGACGGTCGCAGCGGTCGGCAGTGTGACCGGCGGCGTGATCAACGGCGCCCTGCCCGGCGGACGTACGTCGTCCGTGTGGCGGCGGATGCTGTTGCTCGCCGCACTGGTCGCCGTCTGCATCTTCGCGACGTCGTCCGTGGTTGCGTTGGCGATCGGGATGTTCGCCGCCGGCTGCATGATCGCGCCGACGGTGGCTGCCCTCTACGAACGCATCGGCGCGCTCACGCCGACGTCCGCGCACACCGAGATCTTCGGGTGGGCGCAGAGCGGTGGAATGGTTGGCTCGGCCGTCGGATCCGCCGTCGCCGGCGCAGTGGTCGAGGCGTTCGGCGTTCGCTACGCGTGGGTCCTGACCGCGGGCCTCACCGTGCTCGCGACCCTGTCCCTGCTCCGTGTTCCGCCCCATCGGCCGCTCGACACCAGCGCCGTCGACGGCGCCGCGGTCGCCGCGTAACGCACGCGATAGTTCGCCTCCAGTACACCGCCGTCGCGGGCGCACATCGAGATCAGCTGCAGGTGCCGCCGGTCCAGGAGCATGCCGCGACCCGCGGGGACCGGGTGGATGAGCAGGGAGATCTCGTCGAGCAGGCGCCATCGCAGCAGCGAGCGGACCAAGGTCAGGCTGCCGATCACGCGCAGGTCGTCACCCGGCACGGCCTTGAGAGCCGACAGCACCCGGCGGGTGTCGCCCTGCAGCATCTCGGTGCCGGGGCGTGCAACGACGGGACGGGATCCGACGACGAGGTTCCGGGTGTGCTCGAGTCCGTCGAGCGAACCGGCGTACCGCTCGAACGTACGCCGGCCCCACAGCACGGTCCCGTCCTCGGGCATCAGTTGCCCGATCGCCGGTCGTGCCAGCCACTGCTCCGGTCGTTCGACGATGCCGTCCTCGGACATGCACAGCCTGCCCACGATGTTCCGCATACCACCTGAGATGCAGGTAATGCCTCGAAGGTTATGTCCGGCGGCCGCGGTGCAGTTCGGTCTCCAGGGCGTCGAGCCGGTTCGTCCAGAACTTGCGGTACTGGTCCAGCCAGCTGTCGATCTCCCGCAGCGGCTCGGGGTCGACGGCGTACAGCCTCCGCGTGCCGTCGACGGTCACGGTCGCGAACCCGTTGTCACGCAGCACTCTGAGGTGCTGGGACACGGCCGGCTGGCTGATGCCGAACTCCGCGCCGATCGTGCCGGCGATACTGCCGGCCGGCAGCTCGCCGTCGGCGAGCAGCTCCAGGATCCGGCGCCGGACCGGGTCGCCGAGAATGTCGAACGCGTGCACCGGTACAGTATTTCAGCGATGACTTATATGGACAAGTACCGCTGACCGGTTGCTGGTCAGCCGGTAGGCAACGGTCAGGTCACGGCTAGAATGAACCGAACGACTACGCCTGGTGCAACGCCGCACGGCGTACCGCAACCAGTGGTTTGAGGAGAAACACTGTGGGACGCGTCGTACACAAGTACGGCGGTTCTTCGGTCGCCGACGCCGATTGCATCAAGCGCGTGGCCCAACGGATCGTCGCGACAAAGAAGGCCGGGAACGACGTCGTGGTGGTCATCTCCGCCATGGGCGACACGACCGACGAACTGATGGACCTGGCCCAGCAGGTCTCTCCGCTGCCCCCGCCGCGCGAGCTCGACATGCTGCTCACCTCGGGTGAGCGGATCTCGGCCGCGCTGCTGGCGATGGCGATCGCCAACCTGGGGTACGAGGCCCGCAGCTTCACCGGATCGCAGGCCGGCGTGATCACGACCGCCGCGCACGGCAACGCGCGCATCATCGACATCACGCCGGGCCGGATCGAGGACGCGCTCGGCGAGGGCCACATCGCGATCGTGGCTGGTTTCCAGGGCGTCGCCCAGGACACCAAGGACATCACCACGATGGGCCGCGGCGCCTCCGACACCACCGCGGTGGCGCTGGCCGCCGCGCTGGAGGCCGACTACTGCGAGATCTACACCGACGTGGACGGCATCTTCACCGCGGACCCGCGGATCGTGCCGGCCGCTCAGCAGATCCCGAAGATCTCCTACGAGGAGATGCTCGAGATGGCTGCCTGCGGCGCCAAGGTGCTGCACCTGCGCTGCGTCGAGTACGCGCGGCGTTACAACGTCCCCGTCCATGTGCGTTCCTCCTTCTCGCAGAAGGAAGGCACCTGGGTCGTCGATGCGAAGGAACTGGATCAGATGGAACAGGCGATCATCTCCGGCGTCGTGCAGGACCGCGGCGAAGCCAAGATCACGGTGGTCGGCGTGCCCGACAAGCCGGGTGAGGCGGCCCGGATCTTCGAGACGGTCGCCGGTGCCGACACCAACATCGACATGATCGTGCAGAACGTGTCCGCGGTCGCCACGAACCGCACCGACATCTCGTTCACGCTGCCCCGCGCCGACGGCGCCCGGGCGATGTCCGCGCTGGCGCGGATGAAGGACGAGGTGGGCTATGAGCAGTTGCTGTACGACGACCAGATCGGAAAGGTCTCCGTCGTCGGGGTCGGAATGCGCTCGCACCCGGGCGTTTCCGCGAAGTTCTTCTCCGCGCTCGCCGACGCCGGCGTGAACATCGAGATGATCTCCACCTCGGAGATCCGGATCTCGGTGGTCGTGGACGAGAACCTGGTGGATGCTGCCGTGACCGCGGCGCACACCGCATTCGATCTGGACGACGAGCACACCTCGGCTGTCGTGTACGGAGGAACTGGACGGTGACCCCTGTGAGCGCTGTGGAGAACACGATCGAGGACCGGACGGGTCTGCCTTCCCTGGCGGTGGTCGGTGCGACCGGCGCCGTCGGGACGGTGATGCTGACCTTGCTCTCGACCAGGCAGAACGTCTGGGGAGAGATCCGGCTGATCGCCTCCGAGCGCTCCGCGGGCAAGCGGCTCAAGGTCCGCGGCGAGGAGGTCGAGGTCGTCGCGATCAGCGAGCAGGCCTTCGACGGCATCGACGTGGCGATGTTCGACGTACCGGACGAGGTGTCGGCGCACTGGGCGCCGATCGCGGCCGCCAAGGGCGCCGTCGTGGTGGACAACTCCGGCGCGTTCCGGATGGACCCGGACGTGCCGCTGGTGGTCCCCGAGGTGAACGCCGAGGCGGCCCGGAACCGGCCGAAGGGCATCATCTCCAACCCGAACTGCACGACGCTGTCGATGATCGTCGCGATGGGCGCGCTGCACCACCGCTACGAGCTCGAGCAGCTCGTGGTGGCGTCGTACCAGGCCGCGTCCGGTGCCGGGCAGTCCGGGATCGACACGTTGTACGACCAGCTCGCCAAGGTGGCCGGCAACCGCGAGCTGGGGAGCACTCCGGGCGATGTCCGGCGTCTGGTCGGCAACGACCTCGGCCCGTTCGCGGCCCCGCTGGCGCTGAACGTCGTACCGTGGGCCGGCTCGCTCAAGGACGACGGCTGGTCGTCGGAGGAGCTGAAGGTCCGCAACGAGTCCCGCAAGATCCTCGGCCTGCCGGACCTCAAGGTGTCCGCGACCTGCGTACGGGTCCCGGTCGTCACCACGCACTCGCTGTCGGTGCACGCCCGGTTCGTCCAGGAGGTCGACGCCGACGGCGCCCGCGAGGTACTGCGGGACGCTCCTGGCGTGCTGCTGTTCGACAACCCGGCCGAGGGTGAGTTCCCGACGCCGGCCGACGTGGTCGGCACCGACCCGACCTGGGTCGGCCGGATCCGCAAGTCGCTCGACGACCCGAACGCGCTGGAGCTGTTCGTCTGCGGCGACAACCTCCGCAAGGGCGCGGCACTGAACACCGCCCAGATCGCCGAGGTCGTCGCGAAGGAGTTCATCCCCGCCCAGGCCTGAACCCGAGCCGAATGTCCTACGCGAGGGTGGTGTGGGGTGCGGCCTCACAACAGCCTGAGAGGCTCTACAGCCAGTTCTCCCGGGCTGCGTGCAGGGCGAGCTGGAAGCGGGTGCTGGCGCCGGTGCGGTTCATCAGGCGCTCCAGGTAGCGGAAGAACGTCCGGCGGCTGATACCGAGCGTGCGGGCGATGGTGTCGTCCGCTGCGCCGGTCGCCAGCAACGCCAGCAGGCGGCGCTCGATCGGCTCCAGGCGGTCGTCCTCGGTGCCCACCGAAGCGTGCAGTGGCAGCGCGTTGCGCCAGCACAGCTCGAACATCCCGATCAGCGCGGACAGCAGGCTGCTCGGCCGGATGATCAGCAGCGACCGGTTCACGTCGGTGTCGCGCGCGGACATCGACACGAACGCGATCGCGCCGTCGATGATCGTCAGCTTCGCCGGTACGTCGGGTAGCACCCGCGCCTGCTCACCGGCCTCCACACAAGGAAGGATGTTCTCGGTCAGGTAGCCCGGCACCTCGACGGACTCCGGCGAGTACACGACCCGGTAGGAGACGCCGCGGCGGAGCTGGTCGATCTCCTCCTGGTTCGGTCCGCCGATGTAGTACGGCGGGGAGTCGATGGCCAGGATCTCGCGCTGGACGCCGCTCTTGATCTGGTGGATCCGCTCGACGATCGCGCTGCCGGTGACGACCTCGATGAGGTGCGTGGTCGACTCGTTGTGCACGGTCCGGCGGAATTCGTCGTACGCGTTCAGGACCTCGATCCGGGCCTGCTTCAGCTCGGACTCGCGGCGCAGTGTCATCGCCTCCAGGCCCGCGTCCGGCGGCACCGGCAGGTAGCGCGAGTGGTCCGAACCGGATCGCCTGGCCAACCCGGCCTGCACCAGGCCGCCCAGGGTGGCGTCGATCGAGCGTTCCCGGTCGGGGACCGCCTCGCCCAGTTCGGTGATCGACGACGGGCCGGTCCGCAGCAGATGCTGGTAGACCTTGATCTCGTCGTCGTTGAGCCCGAGCACCTTCAAATGGCCGACACGCTCCGTGTCCGTTGTGCTCACAAAGCTCCCCTCCCTTCCGGCTGCTGTCACCGTCCGCTACCGCCCTTCCAGCCTAGACGGGACGGTCCAGGGCCGTCGGCACTGAACGTGTCGACGTCAATGCACGCAGCGATATTTGTTGTCCTGTCAGCATTATTGTGCCGTGTCACCATCTGGCCACCCTTTCCGCGCAGTAGTGAGCGAGAATTGAGGTCCAGCAGCCCGGCGACGGACCACCTGAGCGCCGCCGGGCTGCTGTTCCAATTCTGGCCCGAGTTGGCTGTCTCGTCAGCGGAGCCTGTTTCGGTTGGGTCTCGATCCCGGCGCATCGGTGCCCTCGCACTTCCGTGCCATCACTGGCTGTGCTGGAGGGTGTACAAAATGTGGCATCTCCAATCGTGAGGCCGATGAGGAGGAGTGCCCGATGCGACCGGTTCCGCCCTGTGCCGCCGACCGTACCGGTGCCGCCGTCCCCAGCGCCCGCGGGTCCTTGCAGGGATCCCGGCGGGCGTTGTCCTCCTGCGGTCTCCGGTCCGTCCCCACACCTGCTGCGCGCACCTGCCGGCGTCCGCAGCCGCTCTGGGGACGGATTGAGGGTGCGATGACCGCCGCCCTGGTCATCGTGCCGGCCGATCCGGCGCGGCTGTCCGCTACCGCCCACTGCGGACGTGCTCCCGGATCGACGGTGGAACCCCAGGGGGTGCTGAAGGGTGCTCCGTGGATGGTGAGGCTGTCCATGGGGAGCGCGGATGTGATGTTGCGTGTCACGTCCGCCGCCCGGCACGCCCCGGCCAGGACGCACTTCCTGGGGTCCCGCCCATAACACCCGTGCCCGCTGACCTCTCTGGTCACGCGGCCGGTGTGACAGGTCACGTCAACTTCGGACGGCGGGGTAGCGTCGTACATCGTGAATTGACCGCGATTTGACTTGGCTGGAAGGCGTTTTGGTCGTCCCCGGCTGTCAAATGTATATTCCGGATAACGATCGGCGAAGGACGACGCAGGTGTTGTGGTTGCAGCGGGGTACGACGTTCGGTAGCCGTCCGTACGTCGTTGCTCACTAAGGAGGACCGCTGTGTCGTCGGCGTCCGTGCCGATCCGCTACTCTGCTTCCCGGTCTGCGTGGCACGTCGCCGTACCCCGGGCGGCTACCGTCGAAACCCAGGTGATCGGCCATCGTGGATCCAACCTTCCGGCAGAGAGAGGCATCGCCTGAATGAACGCGACTAGCGTCGACGAGGAGTTCAACCCGTCGGTGCACGTGTACGAACCACACAAGGTCGGTCTGCCGAAACTGCGCCCGTACTTCAGGGCGTTGTGGCAGCGGCGGGAGTTCGCAGCGGAGATGTCCCGGACCAACATCCGGGCCGCCAACACGAACACCTTCTTCGGCCAGGTGTGGCTGGTGCTGAACCCACTGCTGCTGGCAGCGGTCTACTACCTACTGGTCGACATCATCGCCGGTGGGAGTACCAAGATCGATGCCGGTGAGCGGTTCGCGCACATGTGCGGCGGCCTCTTCGCCTTCTACTACTTCTCCGGTGCGATGACAGCGGGCGCGGCGAGCGTCGTCGGCGGCGGCAAGCTGCTGATGAACCAGTCGTTCCCGCGGATGTTGTTGCCGCTGTCGGCGGTGCGGACTGCGTTCTTCCGCTTCCTGCCGACCTTGGTCGTCTATCTGGTCATCCACCTGGCAATGCGGCAGCCCCTGCACTGGGCGATGCTGCTGGCCCCGGCGTTCCTGATCATGCTGACGGTGTTCGCCGCCGGCATGGGCATGATCTTCGCGGCCCTGCAGGTGTACTTCCGGGACACCACCAGCTTCCTGCCGTACTTCGTGCGGATCTGGCTCTACATGTCACCGGTGCTGTGGTTCGCCGAGCAGGCCCCGGCGAAGTTCAAGGGCTTCATCCAGTACAACCCGCTCTACCCGCTGATCGGCGGCTGGGCCGACCTGCTGGTGCGTGGCGACATCCCGAAGTGGCAGATGTGGGCCGGCGGTGGGTTCTGGGCGATCGTCGCCTTCGTGATCGGCTCGCTGTTCTTCATGTCGAGGGAGCGTGAGTTCGTTGTCCGTCTCTGACACTGAGAAGAAGCCGATGCAGAAGAGCCCTTCGGACATTCCGGCCGTCAAGGTGCAGGACGTGTCCATCACCTACCGGACCACGTTCGAGCGGGTGCCGACGTTCAAGAGCGCTCTGGTGCGCTTCGGTCGCGGCGAGCGGGCGGTCCGTGAGGTCAAGGCCGTCCAGAACGTCTCGTTCGACGTCAACCACGGCACCACGATCGGCATCATCGGCGCGAACGGCGCCGGGAAGTCGACGCTGATGCGCGCGGTCGCCGGCATCCTGCCGCCGACCTCGGGCCGGATCGAGGTGCACGGCCGGGTCTCCACCCTGCTGTCGCTGGGCGTCGGCTTCAACGCCGCCCTGTCCGGCAAGGAGAACGTGGTCCTCGGCGGACTCGCGGCGGGCCTGAGCCGCAAGGAGATCGAGGCCCGGTACGAGGAGATCGCGGAGTTCGCCGAGCTCGGTGACTTCATGGAGATGCCGATGCGGACGTACTCGTCCGGCATGTTCAGCCGGCTGGCGTTCTCCGTCGCGGTGCACATGGATCCGGACATCCTGCTGATCGACGAGGCGCTGTCGGCGGGTGACGCGTCGTTCAAGAGCAAGGCCGCGGCCAAGATGGGCGAACTGGTCACGAACAGCCGGACCATGTTCCTGGTCAGCCACGCGATGAGCAGTGTCCGCGAGATGTGCAACGACTGCATCTGGTTGCACAAGGGCAAGCTGATGATGCGCGGTGAGCCGAACGAGGTCATCCAGGCCTACACGAAGTTCCTGCAGGTCGGCGAAGCAGAAGCTGTCTCACTCGAGGACCTCTGACCAATGTCACGCAGCACCGCGCCGGACGTGGGGATCATCACGACCGGCCACGACGTGGCCGATGCGCGCCTGCACAAGATCACCGCTGCCCTGCAGCACCGTGATCTGTCGGTCGAGCTGTGGGGCCTCGGCGACGCCGACGGTGGACCGGAGGGTGCTGTGGTGCACGCCGGACCGCGCGGCAACCTGGTGCAGCGGCTGGCCCGGACTGCCGTACTGCCGTGGCGGACCAAGGCCAAGGTGGTGATGACGGTCGACCCGGACATGATCCCGTTCACCCGGCTCGTCACCGCGCTGCGGCGGCGCAAGTTCGTGGTCGACGTGCACGAGGATTACGAGCGGCTGCTGGCCGATCGCGCGTGGGCGCAGGGTCCTGCGGGTCTGCCGGCCCGGCTGATCGTGCGCGCCGGGTCGAAGCTGGCCGCGGGCGCCGATCTCACCGTGGTCGCAGACTCGCACCTCGCACCTCACCAGGCGAAGCACCGCATCGTGGTGCAGAACCTTCCCAACCGCGGCTTCCTGGCCCCGTCCCCGCCCACCGGCGCACCGCGTGCGGTGTACGTCGGGGACCTGCGCAGGAGCCGTGGACTGTTCGACATGGTCGAGACCGTCGCCGCGGCGCCGGACTGGTCTCTCGACCTGGTCGGCCCGGTCGCACCGTCGGACCGGGACGAGCTGGAGGCCCGGATCGCGCAGCCCGACCTCACCGGTCGGGTCCGGCTGCACGGGCGCCAGCCACCGGCGGACGCGTGGCAGCTCACCAAGGGAGCTTGGGCGAGCCTGGCCATGCTGCAGCCGACCCCGGCGTTCGTGGAAGCGATGCCGTCCAAGATCTACGAGTACCTCGCCAGCGGTCTTCCCGTGCTGTCCACCCGGCTGCCCCGGCAGACCAAGGTGATCGAGGAGTCCGGTGGCGGAGTCCTGGTGGACTCGGTGGCGGAGGCGTCCGAGACCCTGCGGCGCTGGTCCGCGGACCCCGGTGAGCTGGAGAAGCTGCGCGACCACGCGCTGCAGTGGGCGGCGGACCATCTGCCCACGAACACGCCGTACGACGACCTGGCCGACGCGATTCTCAAACTGCTGAAGGACCCTGCTTCCTTGAAAGGACGTGCATGACCGCCCGCCCTCATCTGTTGTACGTCGCCTGGGGCTTCCCGCCCTGCCGTGGCGGCGGTGTCTACCGGGCTCTGGCCACGGCCAACCGGTTCGCCGCGCTCGGCTGGAAGGTGACCGTGCTGACGGCCGACCGCGACACGTTCTTCCGGTTCACCGGTGCGGACCTGACCCTCGAGGAGCGGGTCGACCCGTCCGTCGAGGTCGTCCGGGTCCCGTTCGAGTGGCCGATTCTCGAAGCCGACCTGCGCCGCTGGTCCAAGCGCCGGGCGTCGAACCCGAAGCTCTGGGCCAAGTGGCGCACCAAGCAGGACCAGATCCCGTTCCCGGAGAGCGGCTACGGGCCGTGGCGTTCGGTGCTCGAGAAGGCCGCGGAGCGCATCCACCAGGCGAACAAGGTCGACCTGACGGTCGCCACCGCCAACCCGCACGTCGCGTTCACCGCGGCGTACCACCTGCACAAGAAGTTCCAGGTGCCGTACGTCATGGACTACCGCGACGCGTGGCTGCTGGACGTGTTCACCGGTGACCGGCTGCACGAGCCGAACAGCCGCGCCGCCAAGTGGGAGAAGAAGCTGGTCGAGTCCGCGCGCGAGGTCTGGTTCGTGAACGACCCGATCAAGGACTGGCACGAGAAGCTCTACCCGGCGCAGGCGAGCCGGATGCACACGGTCGCCAACGGCTTCGACCCCGACCTGGTGCCGGACACGCAGGACCGCGGCGCGGTCACCGACCGGCCGCTGGTCTTCGGGTACGTCGGAACGGTGTCGCCGAAGGTGCCGCTCGCGGACTTCGTCAAGGGCTGGCAGCTCGCCAAGGAGCAGTCCGAGGAACTCGCCGGCGCGAAGGCGAAGATCTACGGCTACCTCGGGTACTACGCGCAGCCGCGGGCGGACATGCTCGCGACCATCAACGCCGCCACCGACGACGGGGTCAGCTACGAGGGCCCGGTCGGCAAGGCGGAGATCGCCAAGGCGTACGACGAGTTCGACGCGCAGCTGCTGATGCTGGGCAAGGGCCGGTACGTGACGAGCGGCAAGGTGTTCGAGTACCTCGCCACCGGACTGCCCGTGGTGTCGGTTCACGACCCGGAGAACGCGGCGTCCGACGTACTGCGTGGGCATCCGTTGTGGTTCCCGGTCGAGGATGTGACGCCGGAGGCGATCGCGGCGGCGCTGATCGAGGCGGCGCACGCGGCCCGCACCGCGGACGAGGGCATCCGGGCGAAGGCGCGCGAGTTCGGTGCGTCGTACCGGCGGGACCTGCAGCTGGATCCGCGGATCGAGTCGCTGGCCGCGAGTGTGAAGGGGGTTGCCGCATGAGCAACGTCGTTCTGCTGTCCACGCGCAAGCTGCCGCCGACGTACTTCGACCAGGTCCGCGAGGACCTCGGCGACCAGAACATCACCATCGACGTCGTCGGCTGGGTGGCGCCGTCCGCCTGGGTGGCCGACAAGGTCAACACCTTCACGCTGATCGGCCCGGGCCGCATGCCGGCCGAGCCGATCGTGGAAGAGCCGGTCGTGGAGGAAGAAGTAGCAGAGGTTGAGAGTGCTGCTCCGGTTGTCGAGGAGCCTGCACCGAAGCCGCAGCCTGCGCCTGCTCCTGCACCGGCTGCTCCGGCGAAGCCGAAGCCGACTGGCGCCAAGCGGGTCGTGAAGGCGGTCGAGTGGCGGGCCCGGAAGGCTAGGAAGGTCGCCGGCCGGATGTTGCCCAAGGCAATCAAGACCTCGGCGCCGGTGAAGTTCCTGCGCGGCCAGCGGGCGACCAGCGATCTCGGCAAGACGTACTGGGAGCGGGTGCTCAGCCGTCGCGACGTGCTGTCGACCATCGACCAGGCCGATGTCGTGATCGCGCTCGACGCCGGCGCCATCTGGGCCGGCTGGAACCTCGGTCAGCGGAAGGCCAGCACGCCGGTCGTGCTCGGTCTACCGGCCGCCCGCCGGGAGCTCGACATGATGAAGGTCCCTACCAAGTAAATGGGTGACACGACGACGATGACGATCCGCGAGCGCCTGCCGGCGCCGTTGGCCCGGACCGCGGGAGCGGTCCGGCGGCGCCTGCGCGGCTTGCGGTACTCGTATGCGTCGCTGCCCGCCTTCCCGCCGGCAGCGTCGACACCGGTGCGGATGCTGGTCGGGCCGACCAACTCCGCCGGTCAGGGGCACGCCTGGGCACAGGCCGCCGAGACCCTGCCGGACGTCAGCGCCGTCGCGTTCTCCTTGCACCGCAAGGGACAGTTCCAGTTCGCCGACGACTACGGCGTACCGCTGGCGTGGTTCGGCCAGCCGCGCTGGCAGCGCGCCCAGGAGCAGTACGTCGTCGAGAACTACACGCACGTGATGGTCGAGTCGCTGCGTCCGCTCTTCGGGGCCCGCGGCGTCTCGGACGCGTCCGCCGACATCGAGACGATGCTCGGCAAGGGCATCAACGTGAGCCTGCTCTTCCACGGCTCCGACATCCGCCTGCCCAGCCGGCACGCGAAGCGCGAGCGCTGGTCGCCGTTCACCCCCGGTGACGAGCTGACCGACCGCCTCGAGCCGCAGGCCCGCCGGCACGCCGAACTGGTCGAGTCGCTGCAGCTCCCGGTCTTCGTCTCCACGGTCGACCTGCTGGACGACGTACCGAACGCCCAGTGGCTGCCGGTCGCGATCGATCCGGCGCCCTGGCAGCAGGCCGCGCGGCCGTTGTTCTCCGGCGAGAAGCCGGTCGTCGCGCACGTTCCGTCGAACGCGAAACTCAAGGGCACCGAGGAGATCGACGCGGTGCTGACCAGGCTGCACGACAGCGGCGTGGTCGAGTACCGGCGGATCACCGGCGTACCGCACGAGCAGATGGCGAAAGTCATCGGCGACGCGGACATCGTTGTCGATCAGCTCCGGATCGGCCTGTACGGCGTGGCAGCCGCAGAAGCGCTGGCGGCCGGGCGGATCGTGGTTTCGTACGTCGGTGAAGCGGTGCGCCACCGGGTGCGTAGTCTGGCCGGGCGAGAGGTGCCGATCGTGGAGGCGGATCCCGACACCCTGGGTGATGTCGTCACCGGCCTGATCGCGGATCGTGACGCCGCCGCCGAGCGGGCGGCCGCCGGCCCCGGTTTCGTGGTGGAGCTGCACGACGGACGCCGCTCGGCCGAAGTACTGAGAAGTTGGCTCATTTCGAAGGAGACCCTGTGACGTCCCGCATCGCGCCATCCGCCGACGTCGACGACAGCGCCCAGATCGGCGACGGTTCGTCGGTCTGGCATCTGGCCCAGATCCGCGAGAACGCGGTCCTCGGCAAGAACTGCATCGTCGGCCGCGGTGCCTACGTCGGGACCGGGGTCCGGATGGGCGACAACTGCAAGATCCAGAACTACGCGCTGGTGTACGAGCCCGCGTCCCTCGAGGACGGCGTGTTCATCGGCCCGGCGGTGGTTCTCACCAACGACTACTTCCCGCGCGCGGTGAACCCGGACGGGACGCCGAAGAGCGGGCACGACTGGGAACCGGTCGGCGTGACGATGAAGGAAGGCTGCTCGCTCGGTGCGCGCAGCGTCTGCGTGGCCCCGGTCACCATCGGCCGCTGGGCGACCGTCGCCGCGGGTGCGGTCGTCACGAAGGACGTGCCAGACTTCGCGCTGGTCGCCGGGGTCCCGGCGCGCCGGCTCAAGTGGGTCGGCAAGGCCGGGGTCCCGCTGCTCTCCGTCGGGGACGGCGAGTGGAAGTGCCCGAACACGGGCGAGATGTACATCGAAACCGACGGACGGCTGCGGCCGGCCGGTGAAGCAATGGAGGAGAACTGATGGTGCAGCCGATTCCGGCCGCGAAGCCGATCATCGGGAAGGAGGAGCGCGAGGCTGTCGACCGTGTCATGCAGTCCGGCATGCTCGCCCAGGGTCCTGAGGTGGCGGCCTTCGAGCAGGAGTTCGGCGCAGCGCTGGTCTCCGGCCGGGCGTGCGTCGCGACGAACTCGGGCACGTCGGGTCTCCACCTCGGCCTGCTGGCCGCGGGGGTCGGACCGGGTGACGAGGTCATCGTCCCGTCCTTCACCTTCGCCGCGACCGCGAACAGCGTCGCGCTGACCGGCGCCACCCCGGTGTTCGTCGACATCGAGCCGACGTACTTCTGCCTGGACCCGGTCGCGGTCGAGGCCGCGATCACCGAGAAGACCAAGGCCGTCATGCCGGTGCACCTGTTCGGTCACCCGGCCAACATCACCGCGCTGCAGGCGATCGCCGACAAGCACGGCATCCAGATCTACGAGGACGCGGCGCAGGCTCACGGCGCCACCTGGAACGGCGCGCCCGTCGGCACCTTCGGCGAGTTCGCGATGTTCAGCCTCTACCCGACCAAGAACATGACGTCCGGCGAGGGCGGCATGAACTCGGTCGCGAACGCCGACCTCGAGCGCCGGATGCGGCTGTTCCGCAACCAGGGCATGCTCAAGCAGTACGAGAACGAGGTCGTCGGCCTGAACAACCGCATGACCGACCTGCACGCCGCCATCGGCCGCGTGCAGCTGACCAAGGTCGGCGGCTGGACCAAGCAGCGGCAGGAGAACGCGGCCTTCCTGGACGCGAACCTGCAGGGTGTCGCCGTTCCGGCGGTCGCCGCCGAGGCGACCCACGTGTACCACCAGTACACGATCCGCGTGACCGAGGACCGCGACGGTTTCGCGAACGCGCTCCGGACCGAGTACGGCGTCGGCTGCGGCGTGTACTACCCGATCCCGAACCACCGGCTCCCGTCGTTCCAGCGTGAGCTGGACCTGCCGGAGACCGAGAAGGCCGCGGCCGAGGTGCTCTCGCTGCCGGTCCACCCCTCGCTGTCCGAGGACGACCTGAACCGGATCGTGGCCGCGGTGAACACCGTGGCGAAGGCGGGTGCGTGAGATGGCGAACCTGCGTGCGGGCCTGATCGGCCTGGGCATGATGGGCCGGCACCACGGCCGCGTCCTGGCGTCCCTCGAGGGCGTCGACCTGGTCGCGGTCGCCGACCCGGGCGGTGACAAGTTCAACGTGGCCGGCGGTCGTCCGGTGCACGAGACCATCGAGCAGCTGATCGCCGAGAAGCTCGACTACTGCATGGTCGCGGTGCCGACGCAGTACCACGCCGAGATCGCGAAGGCGCTGGCCGAGGCCGGCGTACACGCGATGATCGAGAAGCCGCTGGCCGGTTCCTCGGCCGAGGCGACCGAGATCGCGAAGGCGTTCGAGGCGGCCGGTCTGGTCGGCGCGGTCGGCCACATCGAGCGGTACAACCCGGCGCTGCAGGCGCTGCGGGTGCGGCTGGAGGCCGGCGAGCTGGGCGACATCTACCAGATCACCACCCGCCGCCAGGGCCCGTTCCCGGCCCGGATCGCCGACGTCGGCGTGGTGCTCGACCTGGCCACCCACGACATCGACCTGACCGCCTGGGTGACCCAGTCGCCGTTCGTCTCGGTGTCGGCGCAGAGCGCCCACAAGTCGGGACGGCAGTACGAGGACCTGATCGCGGTGACCGGCAAGCTGGCCGACGGCACCGTCACCAGCCACCTGGTCAACTGGCTGTCCCCGATGAAGGAGCGCCTCACCGTCGTCACCGGTGAGAAGGGCGCCTTCATCGCCGACACCCTGACCGCCGACCTGACCTTCCACGCGAACGGCACCGTCGTCACCGCGTGGGACGACGTCGCGCACTTCCGCGGTGTCAGCGAGGGCGACATGGTCCGGTACGCGATCAGCAAGCCGGAGCCGCTGCGCACCGAGCACGAGGCGTTCCGCGACGCGGTGCTCGGCAAGGAGGCGGACATCGTCACTCTGCAGCAGGGTCTGACCACCGTGAAGGTGGCCGAGGCCGTTCTGCAGTCGGCATCCGAGGATCGAACCGTCAAGGTCGCCGGGGAGTCCCAGTAACCATGAAGGTTCTGAGCGTTGTCGGGGCGCGCCCGCAGTTCGTGAAGCTGGCGCCGGTGGCGGAGGCGTTTGCCGCCGCGCAAGAGCAACATGGGCACCAGCACGTGATCGTGCACACCGGCCAGCACTACGACAAGAACATGTCCGACGTGTTCTTCGCCGACCTGCGGATCCCGGCCCCGGACGTCCACCTGGGCGTCGGGTCCGGCAGCCACGGTGTCCAGACCGGCGCGATGCTGGCCGCGATGGACGCCGTACTGGACGAGCACAAGCCGGACTGGGTGCTGGTGTACGGCGACACGAACTCGACGCTCGCCGGCACGCTGTCCGCGGTGAAGATGCATCTGCCGGTGGCGCACCTCGAGGCCGGGCTGCGCTCGTTCAACCGGCTGATGCCGGAGGAGCACAACCGGGTCCTCACGGACCACGCGGCGGACCTGCTGCTGGCCCCGACCCAGGTGGCGATGGACCACCTGGCGAACGAGGGTCTGAAGGACAGGTCGCGGCTGGTCGGCGATGTGATGACCGACGTGTGCTTCCGGGTCCGCGACGCGGTCAAGGACAACGAGCTCGACCTGCCGTTCAAGCGCGGTGAGTACGTCGTCTCGACCATCCACCGGGCCGAGAACACCGACGACCCGGAGCGGCTGGCCGCGATCGTCGACGGTCTCGGCGCGGCCGGTACGCCGGTCCTGCTGCTGGCCCACCCGCGGCTCGTCGCGAAGTGTGCGGAGCACGGCATCAAGCTGGAGCGTCCGGACGGTTCGCTGCACGTCCGGGAGCCGCTGGCGTACCCGGAGATGGTCGCGGCCGTGCTCGGTTCGGCCGGTGTCGTGACCGACTCCGGCGGTCTTCAGAAGGAGGCCTTCCTGCTCGGCCGGGTGTGCACCACGCTGCGCACCGAGACCGAGTGGGTCGAGACGCTGGACGACGGATGGAACGTGTTGACATCCGACGTGAGTAAGCTGCCCGAGTTGGCTGCCCGGCCGACGCCCACCGGGGACCGCCCGATGCCGTACGGCGACGGCCACGCTGCAGAGCGTGTCGTTGCCACTCTCGCGGAGTAACCACATGACGAAGGCCGCCGAAGAGAACAAGACGCCGCCGACCCAGGAAGCCCCCGGGTCGGCCGCTGCCACGACTCCACCTCCCGGCGCGCCAGTCAGTACGACCCCCGCGGACGCGGGTCCACCGCGCCCCGGCAAGAGGTTGCCACGAGTCGAGTCGCTCACCGGTTTGCGCTGGTGGGCGGCCTTCTTCGTGTTCTGCCACCACATGACCCAGCTGGCGCCACTGCCAATCTTCAAATTCCTGCAGTACGGCACGTCCGGCGTCACGTTCTTCTTCGTGCTGTCCGGGTTCGTGCTCACCTGGTCGTCCCGGCCGGGGACGAAGATCAGCACGTTCTACCGGCGCCGGTTCGCGCGGATCTTCCCGCTGTACTTCCTCACCCTGGTCGCCGCGATCTTCGTCTTCTACCGGTTCGAGCCGCCGACCGGGATGGCCTGGATCAAGCCGGTCTCGATGACTGTGCTGGTACTGTCCGGGCTCCTGCTGCAGGGTTGGTCGAACAACCCGACGATCCTGTACGGCGGTAACCCGGCCGGCTGGACGCTGTCGGTGGAGGCGTTCTTCTACGCGTACTTCCCGTTCGTCTGGCGGGCCACGCAGCGGCTGAAGACGGTCGGCGGCCTGATCCTGTGCGTCTCGGTGCTCGTGCTCGGCGGGGCGTACCGCCTGGCGCTGTTCCACTACAAGGCCGACGTACCGGTGCTGCCGCAGCCGGTGCTGCACTCGGTGGCTTTCCTGTTCGGTATCGGCCTCGCGATCTCGCTGCGGTCCGGCTGGAGGCCGCGGATCCCGGTGTGGTTCGCGTTCCTGGTCACCGGCGGCGGCCTGTACCTGCTCTATTACTCCGGTGTGCACGCGAAAACGTTCCCGGGCGCGATCACCATGGGCCTGTGCCAGAAAGAGATCCTCACCTTCCTGTACGGCTTCCTGATCCTCGCGGTCGCCGCCCGCGACATGCGCGGCGGCCGGTCGGTGCTGCGCAGCAAGCCGATGGTCGCGCTCGGCCAGTGGTCGTACGCCTTCTACCTCGTGCACGCCACGATCCTGTACGCGATCAAGGAACAGCACGGTGTCGCCGGCCCGATCGGCTGGTCGAACCTGACCTGGTACGCCGGTGTCCTTGTCCTCTCGATCTTCGCCTCGGCGCTGCTCTACAAGTTGGTCGAGCACCCGCTGGAACGGAAGCTCCGAGGCCCCCGATGAAGAATCACTACCTAGTGGAGTTGCTGTGCGTGTCAGTGTTGTTGCCTTAGGCAAGATCGGACTGCCGTTGGCGGTCCAGTTCGCGGCCAAGGGCCATCAGGTCGTCGGCGTCGACATCAACCAGAAGTTCGTTGACCTGGTGAACGCCGGCCAGGAGCCGTTCCCGGGTGAGGCCCACCTGCAGGAGCTGCTCGCCGAGACCGTGGCCGACGGCCGCCTGCGGGCGACCACGGACTACGCGGACGCGATCCCGAACAGCGACGCGGTCGTCGTGGTCGTACCGCTGTTCGTGGACGAGCAGACCGGTCAGCCCGAGTTCGGCTGGATGGAGAACGCGACCCGTTCGCTGGCCGAGCACCTCGCGCCCGGCACGCTGGTCAGCTACGAGACCACGCTCCCGGTCGGCACCACCCGGAACCGGTGGAAGCCGATGCTGGAGGAGATCTCCGGCCTGACCGAGGGCACCGACTTCCACCTGGTGTTCTCGCCGGAGCGGGTGCTCACCGGCCGCGTCTTCGCGGACCTGCGCAAGTACCCGAAGCTCGTCGGCGGCCTGTCCGAGGAGGGCGCGAAGCGCGCCATCGCCTTCTACGAGGCCGTCCTGGACTTCGACGAGCGTCCGGACCTGGACCGCGCGAACGGCGTCTGGGATCTGGGCTCCGCGGAGGCGGCCGAGCTGGCGAAGCTGGCCGAGACCACCTACCGCGACGTGAACATCGGCCTGGCGAACCAGTTCGCCCGGTTCGCCGGCCAGAACGGCATCGACGTACACGCCGTCATCGAGGCGTCGAACTCGCAGCCGTACAGCCACATCCACCGGCCGGGTATCGCGGTCGGCGGCCACTGCATCCCGGTCTACCCGCGGCTGTACCTGTACACCGACCCGGACGCCACCGTCGTCCGGGCCGCCCGCGAGGCGAACGCCGGCATGCCCGACTACACGATCGGTCTGCTCGAGGGCGCGTTCGGTGACCTCAAGGGCGCCAACGTCGTCGTGCTCGGCGCGTCGTACCGCGGTGGCGTCAAGGAGACCGCGTTCTCCGGGGTCTTCCCGGCCGTGGAGGCGTTGAAGGCGCGCGGCGCCGAGGTGTCCGTGCACGACCCGCTGTACACCGACGAGGAGCTCCAGGGTCTCGGCTTCACGCCGTACACGCTGGGCACGCCGGTGGACGCGGCGGTGCTGCAGGCGGACCACGCGGAGTACGCGCAGCTGAGCCCGGCGGACCTGCCGGGCGTGAAGGTACTCGTCGACGGTCGCGACCGCACCGACCCGGCCAAGTGGGCCGGCGTGCGTCGGATTGTGATCGGAAGGTCGGTCAGCCAGTGACACATGCCGACCTGCGGGTCGTGATGATGGTCGCCAACGACGTCACCAACGACAGCCGGGTCCGCAAGGAGGCCGCAGCATTGGCCGAGACCGGAGCAGAAGTCACTGTGCTCGGGGTCTCGGCCAGCGGTCTGCCGTCGAGGGAGATGCTCGACGGAGCGCTGATCGTCCGGGTAGCGGTGCCTTTCACGCTGCGTGAGGAACGGAAACGAAGCCGCACGGCACGCCGCAACTGGCGGCCGCCGATGGTGGGGTACCGGTACCGAGCAACCTATGTGGCGCGCAGCCAGCGGATCGCGGCCGAGATCAAGGAGCTCAAGGCGGACTCGGGGCACGCGATCGCGCGGGCCAAGGCGGGCCAGGGGAATCCGGTCAAGTTCAAGGCCGGCGTCGCCACCCGGCTGATCCGTCGCGCGCGCTGGCAGGCCGCCGAGCGCGCCGCCTGGGTCCGCAAGGGCGTCGGCAACAAGGCGGACGGACCGTTCAAGTTCAGCTGGCGAGCGTACGACGGGGTGCTGCACCGGCTGCCCTGGCCGGCGCCGTGGCGCAAGCTGCACCCGGAGGCGCTGGACCTGGAGATCGCGTTCGGCGACCTGATCGACCGCCTCGAGCCGGACGTGGTGCACGCCCACGACATGCACGTGATCGGTGTCGCGACCCGCGCGGCCGGCCGCGCCAAGCTGCGCGGCCGCAAGCTGAAGGTCGTGTACGACGCGCACGAGTACGTCGCGGGACTCTCGCAGTACGGCGCCCGGACCCGGCGTTCGATCGCGGCCTGGGCCAACCACGAGCGCGAGTACATCGGCGAAGCGGACCGGGTGATCACCGTCAGCCCGGCCATCGCGACCCGGTTGCAGCGCGAGCACAACCTGCGGCACGAGCCGACCGTGGTGATGAACACGCCGAACCCTGCTGACGTGTCGGTCGAGGTGTCCGACATTCGCAGCCAGATCGGCCTGGCCTCCGACGTACCGCTGCTGGTCTACAGCGGTGGGGTGACGCGGGCGCGCGGCATCCACACCGCCGTACAGGCGCTGGTGGATCTGCCGGACGCGCACCTGGCCGTCGTGTGTGTTCCCGGTGTGGCGACGGATGCGGTCCGCGAGCTGCAGGCGCAGGCCGTGCAGCTCGAGGTGCAGGACCGTCTGCACTGCCTGGACCCGGTGAAGCCGGACGAGGTGGTCGCGTTCCTGCGGACCGCCGACGTCGGGCTGATCCCGATCCTGCGCTACCCGAGCCACGAGATGGCGTTGCCGAACAAGCTGTTCGAGTACGCATTCGCGGGGCTGCCGGTGGTCGTCAGCGACATGCCGAGCATGAAGGAGTTCGTCGACCGCACCAAGATCGGCGAGGTCTTCACCGCGGCCGACGCGCACGACCTGGCGTCCAAGGTCCGCACGGTGCTCGGCGATCTGGACAGCTACCGCGAGCGGGTCGCGGATCCGGCGTACCAGCAGGAGGTGTCCTGGGCCGGGCAGGCGACCAAGCTCCGTGAGCTGTACAGCGAGCTGACCGGGCAGCAGATGGATATCACGCGGCCGGGCGGCAAGATGAGCAAGACCGGGCGGCACCTGCTGCTCGGTCCGGTCAACAGCGCCGGCCAGGCGTGGTTGTGGGCGACCGCGCTCGAGCGTGAGGTGCCGGACGTCAAGGCGGAGTCACTGACCACGGGCAGCGGCGCGTTCGACTTCCGCGTGCACCGCACGGGCACGTACCGCCAGTACCGGTCGGACCTGCGCTGGCAGCTGGAGCTGACGGCGTACGCGTTGCGTGAGGTCACCCACGTGCTGTTCGAGGCGGGCCGGCCGATGTTCGGCCAGCAGCGCGGGCAGATGTGGACGACCGACGTACCGATGCTGGACCAGGCCGGGATCAAGCACGGTCTGGTGTTCCACGGGTCGGAGATCCGCGATCCTGCGCAGCACCGCGAGCAGTACCGTTACTCGCCGTTCCGCAACCCGGACGACGAGCTGACGGTGCGGCTGCAGGCCGCGAACAACCTGATGCGCCACCACCTCGACGGCTACAAGGGACCGGTCTTCGTCACCACGCCGGACCTGCTGGAGTTCGTCGACAACGGCATCTGGTTGCCGCTCGCCGTCGACGTCGAGGGTTTCGTGTCGACGCAGCCGGTGCTCGAGCGCGAGGTCCCGGTGGTGCTGCACGCGCCGTCGGCCTCCGCGTTGAAGGGTTCGGCGTACGTCGATCCTGTGCTGACGGACCTGGATGCGCGAGGCCTGATCAAGTACCAGCGGGTCCAGGGTGTGCCGCACGCGGAGCTCGCCGAGATGGTGAAGAGCGCCGACATCGTGGTCGACCAGTTGTTGCTCGGTTCGTACGGCGTGTTCGCCTGCGAGGCGATGGCTGCCGGCCGGGTCACTGTCGGGCACATCGCGGACCCGGTTCGCGACCTGCTGCCGACGGACCTGCCGATCGCCGAGGCGAACCCGGACGACCTGTCCGAGGTGATCGAGCGGCTGGTCGCCGAGCGCGACACGGCCCGCAAGATCGCCGACGCGGGACCGTCGTTCGTGCGCGACCTGCACGACGGCCGGAAGTCGGTCGCGGAACTGCTGCCGTTCCTCAACAACGAACTGGTGTACGAGGACGAGAGCGAGTAAGTGCGGATTCTGATGATCGCGCAGTCCCCGATCGCCGGGGACTCGCGGATCCTGCGGGAGGCGACGGCGCTCGCCGCGGCCGGTCACACGCTGCACGTGATCGGCCGGGACGTCCCTGAAGGCTTCGAAGTGGGGCCAGGGATCACGGTGGAGTCGGTCTCCCGCTCTTCCGGTCTGCGAACCGGGAACGGCGGGCTGACAGTCGGGCACGGGCATTCCGGTCCCAAGGTTCTCGCCAAGCGGTTCGGGCGGTGGCTGCTGCTGCCCGAGCACCGGAACCGCACCGAGAAGCAGTGGCGTCTTGCCGCGGCGGCTCAGGTGGCCGCGGCCGGTCCGGTCGACGTCGTGCACGCGCACGACTTCAACACGTTGGAACTCGCCGCGGAGTACGCCGCTCTGTGGTCTGCCTCGCTGGTGTACGACAGCCACGAGCTGTGGTTCGACCGGGCGCTGCCGGGGCGGCCGACGCCGATGTGGCGGGCGCGTGGGCGGCGGTACGAGGTGGCGTTGGCGTCTCGCGCGCGGGTCGTGTTCACGGTGTCGGACGGGATCGCGGCGCGGCTGCGGTCGCGTGGATTGACCGATGTGCGTGTCGTACGGAACACGTTCCCGCGTGCGGACGACGTACCGGCGGCACCTTCGCAGCCCGAGGGTTTGCTGTACGCCGGACGCGTCGGAGCCGGGCGTGATCTGCCGACCGTGGTCGCGGCGGCTCGTGAGCTGGCGCCGTTCCGGACGGTGCTGATGGGGTCGGTGGATCCCAACTATCGCTTGGATCTGGGGCCGGTGGAGACCGTCGCGGAGCGGTCCATCGACGAGGTCGACGACACGTTGCGCTCGTACGGCATCTCGCTCGTCACCCTCACCAACACCTGCGAGAACCATCGCCTCGCGCTACCGAACAAACTCTTCCACGCCGTCCGCGCCGGCGTTCCCGTCGTGGCGGCTGACCTCCCCGAGCTGCGAGCGGTCGTCACGCAGTACAAACTCGGCGGCCTCTACGAGCCCGGCAACGCCCACTCGCTGGCCACCGCGGTCCGCACGGTTATCGACAACTACACGACCTACACCGACGGTGTCCGCTCCGCCGCCACAGAACTCAACTGGGAACACGACTCCGCAACCCTCGTCGCCGCCTACGCCGACCTCCCCCAGTAACCCCATTTGCCTGGCAGACCCACCAATTTGCCTGGCAGACCCACCAATTTGCCTGGCAGACCCACCAATTTGCCTGGCCGACCCATCAAATGCGGGGTTTGTGACCCTGGATGAGGGTCACAAACCCCGCATTTCGCTGGTCTACCAGGCAAATGGCTTAGCGGGAGGCCTCGACCATTTGGCGCATCAGTTCGACCGGGTTCTTCTCCGGTTCGGGCTGGGCCAGCCGGGTGGAGGGGACTCGGGCCTGCGGGACCTCGGCCGTCTGGAGGGCTGTGGTGTAGCCCGTCAGCGGGAGGGTGAGGGATGAGCGGGTCGGGTCGAGCGTGATTGTCGCACCCGCGAACGGGACCGACGGGTTGTCGGGCTCGACCGTGAGCACGAGACCCAACCGGTGACCGGCAGCGAACACCACGTCGTCGGCGTTCAGCTCGAACGTGAGGTCGTACCAACGATCCGAACGCAGCGATTCCTTGGAATACATGGACTTGTAGTGCCCGACGTCCGCCAGCGTGCGCACCACGACGGACGTGTCGGAAACCGCCGTGTTGACCTGCGTCTTCGCATAGCAACCGGTGTCGAGCGCGTTGCCGTCACCCCAGCAGACGCGCGTGTCCGGCACGTTCGTGACGTTCACGTACCGGTTCGCCGTACCGTAGTCGACCAGCCGTGCCTTGATGCCTGAGGCAACCTTGTTGACCTTGACCCGGACCGACACCTTCCCGGTGCCGCTGACCCGGACCGCCTTCTCCAGCTCGTCGCTGAGGAACACCGCCCGGTCGGTCCGCGGTGTCGTCGGATCGAGTACGACGGTGTCCTCCGACTCCTTGTCCGTCCCGGTGAAGCTGATCGGGCTGCTCGTGCCGGTCAGCTTGCTGAGCTTCAGCGTGGTCTGCTTGGCGCCGGCCGCCGGCCATTTCGCCTCGTCGACGAACGACCCGTCCTCACGCTGCACTGTCGCCTGCGGTGTGTCCATCACGCCGTTCTTCAGGCCCTGCAGCCAGTAGTCGAACCACGGGTGCAGCTTGTCCACCCACTCGTCGCGGAAGCTGAACCCGTCCAGGTGCACGCCCTGGTGCAGGAAGATCTTCCGCGGCACGTTCCGCTTCGCGAGCTCGTCCCACCACTCGCCGAACTGCCGGGTCTTCACGTTCTCGTCGCCGAGCCCGTGCACGACGTACACACTGGACCGGACCTTGGAGGCGTCGAGCCGGTAGTTCCGCGGGTCCCACCACTTGCTGTACGAGCCGGTGCGGGTGTCGGAGTCCTGCTCGATCTCGTTCGTCATCTGCTCGCAGCGCGGCGAGGCGTCGTTGCTGACGTAGTCGTGCAGGAAGCCCATGTACTCGTCGTAGAACGGCACCCCGAAGCCGCGGGTGTAGTCGTACCAGCTGGAGATCGCCGCGATCGGCACGATGGTCTCCAGCCCGCGGACGCCGGTGCTCGCGACCGAGTTCGCGATCGTCCCGTTCCAGGACACACCGATCATGCCGGCCTTGCCGGTCGACCAGTCGGCCTTCGCGGCGCTGCCGTCCGGCTTGTGCCCGGTGGTCCGGTTGTTCAGCCAGTCGATGACGGCCTTGGTGCCGAGCACCTCGAGGTCCGCGCCGACGTCGCTGCAGCCGGTGGACCGGAACGTCCCTGGCATGTCGACGAACGCGACGGCGTACCCCCGGGGCACGAAGTAGTTGTCCAGCCAGCTCCCGAACACCTGCCGGGTGCCGGTCGCGTCGAAGTAGGTCGTCGGGTCGCCCGCGTAGTACGGCGAAGCCTGGATGATCACCGGTACGTCGATCCCGGCCTGAGCCGCCTCGCCCGGCCGGATGATGTCGACCGTGATCTGGTCGGTGATCCCGTTCGCGTCCCCGTCGAGCCGGGGTACGTCGACCTGCACCTTCTCGTGGATCGCGTTGTCGTAGTCGTAGGCGGGCACCGTCGCGGTGCCCTGGACGAAGGGCTTGGACGGTACGGCGGTAGGCCCGGCGACCGCGGTGAGCGAGGCGGCCGGGGCCAACACCGCCGCGAGCACCAGGGCCAGCCCGGTACGTAACCGAGTTCTGCGCATGCGTGGATCTCCCCCTATGGGCGGTAGGTGAAGACCTATTCTGTGCACAGAACTCACCTGCTCGCTCACTTTTCGTACACAGCAGGGGTAATACTTCGCCCGCAACTTTCGGTGTCTGCGCCGTATCAAAGGGTGTGAGAGGGGGGCGACATGAATCGACTGACAACCGCTTTGGCGGGGAGCGCGGTCCTGCTGGCGCTCACGCCCGCAGCTGCGCAGGCGACCGGGGGCGCTACGTCTGAGGCTTGCAAGGTCTGGCAGGGCACGGTGACCGCGGACGGGGGACACCGCCGGAGCGACGTACGGGCGACGCCGCCGCCGACGACTGTGAACCGCCTGGTCAACGGCGTCTACAAACCTGGGCAGGTGCGCCTCAGCGCCCGCCAGGTCGACGAGCCGGCCCCGCAGGGCGCGCAACGCGGCGGGTACGTCGTGATCGGGGACGCGCTCTACTGGAGCGTCTACGTGGCCGACACGAACGGGTCCGTCGTCGATCAGCCGGTGCTTCGGCGGATCGGCGGTGGCTGGAGCAGCTTCGGGTTGCTGGAGGTCTCGCAGTACCAGGCGCCGTACCCGGGCAAGATCCACCGTGAGGCGGCGTACGCGCTCCGGAACGACGGCGTGCTGTACCGCTGGCGGATCGACAACGGGACGTGGCACGCGGCCGGTGCGTACGCCGGGTTCGCGTCGGTCAAGTCGATGGCGCTGATCGCGAAGACACCGACGTACGACACCTTCCTCGCGAACACCCGCGGCGGCGCGCTGTACACGATCCGGATCCCGGCCGGCTCGGCCAAACCGATCGTGACGCCCGTCCGGACCCGCACCTGGCAGGGCTTCGAGACGCTGTCGGCGATGGCCTGCGGCCGCAACAGCACCTTGCTGCTCGGCATCGACAAGGACACCAAAACCGCCTACCTGTACGCCGTCGGGCACGCGAACGGCGCTTCGACGCCGATCAAGTCGCTCGGCAAGGTCTCCGGCAGCTTCGAGGACCCGGTGTACTTCCGCTGGGCCCCGATCCCCGAGTTCGACGTCGCGAACGGCGACTGATTCCTCCGAAAGGACAACTTGATGTTCCGTAAGGCCTTTGGGCTCGCCGGCGCTGCCGGACTTGTGCTCACCCTCGGTCCGTCGCTCCAGCCGGCCACCGCTGCACCTGCAACCAACAGTGCGGTCGCGGCGGCCTGTGCGCTCGGGCTCGGCTCGTTCGACTCGGCCGACGGCGTGAACAGCCGGGTCGTCAGTGCGACGGCGCCGCCGACCGTCAGCCCTGCCCTCAACACGCCGAACCTCTACACGACGCCGTACGCCGTGAGCAATCCGACCGCGTTCACCGCGGTGCCTGCGGGCAGCGGCCGGACGACTCGGAGCGGCAAGGTTGTGTGGGGCGCCGGGTATCTGATGGAGAGCACCTACACGATCGGCAGCGACGGCAAGATCGTCGGTACGCCGGTGTTCAAGCGGATCGGCAACGGGTGGGGCGGGCGGTTCCTGATCCAGTCGCAGTACAAGGCGTCCGCGACCAGTAAGCCGACGCGGACGATGCTGTACTCGCAGGACATGTACGGCAAGTTCGGGCGCTGGACCGATGTCGGCAAGGGGTTGCGCAACACCGGGTACGTGACCGGGATGAGCACGATGAAGTCGTTCGCACTGATCGCCACTACGCCGACGTACGACATGTTCCTGGCGAACAACCGCGCGGGCGGTCTGTACACGGTCAAGATCCCGACCAGCGTCCCGCTCAAGCCGATCATCACGCCGGTGCGGACGTCGAGCTGGCAGATCTTCGAGCAGCTCGTCGCGGCACCGTGCGGCAAGACCGGCTCGATCCTCCTCGGCATCGACAAGGACACCAAAACCGCCTACCTGTACGCCGTCGGCCACGCCAACGGCACCTCAACCGTCATCAAGAGCCTCGGCAAGGCCCCAGGAGCCTTCACCGACTGGGAGCACTTCCGCTTCACCCCGTCGTACGACCCCCTGACCGGAGGCTGAGCCCGCACGGAGTTGGGGTTGGGGAGGATTTCTGCCCGGATCGGGTAGAAAATCCTCCCCAAGTTGTCTCCAGCCCGGCTTCGGTCCAGCTGGCTGTTGGCGGGTGTTCACTGTGGGTTCGTAGGGTCTTGGGCATGATTGCGACTCGACGTGCGGTGTTGAAGGCTGGGGCTCTCGGGATTGGGCTTGCTGGTACGCCGGGGCTCTCGGTGGCTGCTCGGCCTCGGCGGACTCGGGTGCTGTTGGCAACGAATGAGCCGTGGGGGACCTACCACGCGCAACCGTTGCTGGCTGAGGCCGTACGGCGTGGTTGGGAGCTGGTGCAGGTCGTTCCGGATCTGACGCAGATCAAGCCGGGTGACCCGGTGCCGGTCGCGACGCTGAGCGACGTACCGCAGGCTGATCTGTTGGTGGTGAACGGCGCGTCGGACTGGCCGGCCGATGTGGCGGCGGCGTTGAAGCGGTTGCCGATGGCGGCGAGTTCGCTGGCGTATCTCAAGCCGGTGGAGGCGCCGCGGGCCAAGGAGTTCCGGTCGCGGTTGGAGCTCGTGACGGCGGCGTCTCCCGCCGAGTCGGACGTGTTCGCGGCGTACCTCGGCTGGAAGCACCGCCCGCGGATGGTGGGGTCGGCGCAGACCGACAACCTGCCGACGTACGCGCCGCAGAAGGACCGGGTGCTGGTGCTGACCAGCGTCACGCACCCGGACCAGACCGGGGACGCGGCGCCGGGCACGCAGTTGCTGCTCGATGCGGCCGCGAAGTTGGAGGCGGCGGGCAAGCACATCGTGGTCGGGCTGCATCCGCGTGAGGACCGGACGCTCTGGGAGCAGTACGAGATCAGCGCGCTGGGTTCGGTGCCGGAGTCGGCGACCGCAGAATGCGCGGTGGGCATCCCCGGCACGGTGTTCCCGATCGTCGCGGCCGTCGGCGTACCGCTGGTGGGCTGCGTCGACCCGAAGCTGCAGGTACCGGACTACATCCTCGACGTGTGCTCGTCGACGATCGACGCGCCCGAGGAGGCCGTCGACGCGATCGAGAACGCCGAGCCGGCCAGCCGGGGCGCGGTGTTCAACGCTGTCGGTCCGATCGGCGGCTCGGCGCGGCGGTTGTACTCCGCGTGGCACGCCACGATTCAGACCACCAGGTGCAACTTCACCGACGCGACACCGATCTCGATCCGCTGACCCCAGCCGATGCTCAAGGTGTCGGACTCCATCCCGTCCCCGAACACGACCAGGTCCGACTCGGCCGTGATCGTCAACGAGTCCGGTGCCTTGAGCAACCCTTCGGTGTTGTCGGTACCGGTCGCCGGCGACGGCCAGGCCTCGCGGACGAACCAGCACAGCACCGGATCGATCGGCGTTGGCAGCGTCAACGGACTGCGCCGTTCCTGCCAGGCCGATCGGCACCAGCCGGTCGACCCGGTCCCGGTGCCGACCAGGATCCCGGACGACGACTGCCGCTCGGGCAATCCGTCGGGGGAGCGCAGCCGGTAGCGCGCGGACTGGTGCGTCCGATGGCCGACGTACACCTCGTTCAACGCGACCAGTTGCTGGCCGTCGTCGGTGCTCGCGGCAACCATCGTCCGCTCGGCGACCTGACGCTCGGCCAGCAGATCGGCGATCGCGGCGGGCTCGTGCGGCACGAGTACGCCGGGGTTGCGGGCCGGCTCGGGGTTGATCCCGATCACCGGCTGACCGTCCAGGTACTTCGCCACGTTCGCGACCAGCCCGTCCTGGCCGACCGCGATCACCACATCCTCCGGGCCGAACCCGAACCGGTCCAGGTCGTTGCGCTCGGCAACGGCGCGGCGCCAGTCCAGTGGGATCGCCGCCGAGACCGTGGCGAGCGCGTCCTGCTGGGCCTGGTGCCGCGCATCCAGCTCGGCCAGGTCCCGCCCGCGGCCGGCCAGGAAGAACCCGGCCTGCTGCCGCGTCCCGTGCCGGGCGACCAGCTCGGTGAGCTCGGTCGCCCGATGCACGATCACTGCCCTAGGTGGCAGGCTCATGAAACGACCTCCGGCTCTAGGATGCCTGTCCGGCCAGCTTGGCCAGGAGCGGTGTGATGAGGTCTGGCGTCAGGTTGAGCGTGCCGATCTCCGGTAGCGCACCCTGCTTGACCGCGAGCGCGAGGATGGTCGCCTGGTCGAGTTCGGCGTACGCCTCCAGCAAGGCCTTCTCGGCAGCAGCCTCCGCCGCGCCGATCACCCGCTTGGCGTCCGCCTCCGCCTCGGCCAATGCGCGCTGACGACCGGCCGCGGCCTGCGTCTCGATCTGACCGGCCGCCGCGGCCTCGGTCGCACGCATGCGCTCGTTCTGACCGCGCTGGTTGACCAGCTGCTCCTCGCGTCGGGCGAGCTCGATCTGGTTCTGCAGCTCGTTCTCCGCGATCGACCGCTCCCGCTCGACGGCCATCGCGCGGCGTTCGTACGTCGCCTTGTCCGCGGCCTGCTGCACCATCTCGCGCGTCGGCGTCTGCAGCGCCTTCTCCACGTCCCGCTCCGCACGTACGGCGACCACGCGGACGTCCTCGACGCCGATGCCGATCCCGGTCAGCCGCTGGTCCTCCCGCAGGCCGGTGCCGACCGCCTGGCGAAGCGCGGTCATGCCCTCGGACAGCGCCTCGGTGAGCGTCATCCGGGCCAGCAGGTCGAGTGCGGTCTGTTGTGCGAGCTCGGTCAGCAGCCCGCCGAGCTGCTCGAGCGGGGTCGACCGCCAGAGCCCGGTGTCCGGGTCGATGCCGAAGTCCAGCCGGGCCGAGGCCAGGGCCGGGTCGGTCACCCGGTAGGTGACGGTGGCCTGCACCACGACGTCCTGGAAGTCCTGCGTGCGGCCGTGGAACAGCAGCGGCTGCTCGCGGTCGTCGACCGGGATCTCGCTCAGCGACGAGTTCAGCGCCCGGAACCAGAACGCCTGGCCGGCGCCGTCGTGCGCGACCTTGCCGTTGCGCAGGTGCCGTACGTGGGTGGTCGGGTTGGCCCGCAGGTGGCTGATGAACCGGAACCGGGTGATGTCTGCCATCTCTTCGTTCTCCTTGTCGTCACTATGACGATAAGGGGTCGAGTGACTTCTCGTCAAGGTGACAATTAGAGTGGAGTCATGGACTTCGAGCCACTCGGACTGGCCACCGATCTGGTCATCCTGACCGTCCGCGACGGCCGCCTCCAGGTGTTGCTGATCCGCCGCGGCATCCCGCCGTACCAGGGCCGGTGGGCGCTGCCCGGCGGCTTCGTGCGGCCGGACGAGGACCTGGAGACGACTGCACGCCGCGAACTGGCGGAGGAGACCGGGCTGTCCGCGGAGCGGATCCACCTCGAACAGGTCGCGACGTACGGCGCTCCCGACCGCGACCCGCGTGGCCGGGTGGTCAGCGTGGCGTACCTCGCCCTGGTGCCGGATCTGCCCGCACCCGTCGCGGGCTCCGACGCGGCGTCGGCGAGCTGGGTCGACGCCACCGACGTACTGGACGACTCCGGCCGGCTGGCGTTCGACCACCACCAGATCCTGGCCGACGGCGTGGAACGCGCCCGCGCCAAACTCGAGTACTCGCCCCTGGCCACCGCGTTCTGCCCACTGGAGTTCACCATCTCCGAACTCCGCGGCGTCTACGAAGCAGTCTGGGGCCTCCCTTTGGACCCCCGAAACTTCCACCGCAAGGTCACCAAAACCCCCGACTTCGTAGCCTCCGCCGGCACCACCACAACCCGAGACGGCGGCCGCCCCGCCCAACTATTCCATCGCGGCACAGCCACCACCCTCCACCCACCCATGACCCGCACCTGAACTAGAGCCAGCGGGTGCGGAGGGCTAGGTCTTCGGCGGTTATTAGGTTGGTGTGGGTGCCGGGGGAGGTGCAGGCCCAGCTGGCGGCTACGGTGCCGGCGGTTGCGGCGTCGGGCCAGGAGGCTCCGTCGAGGTAGCGGGCCAGGAAGGCGGCTACGTAGGCGTCGCCGGCGCCGTTGGTGTCTACTACGGGGCGGTCGGGGAAGGTGATCGCGGGGAAGTGGTGGACGGGTTCGCCGCGGACGTGGAGGTAGCTGCCGTCGGCGCCGGCCATGGCGACCACGACGTCGGCGCGGCCGTTGGCGAGGATCCACTCGACGCCGTCGGAGGGCAGGGCGGTGGCGGAGACGAAGACGATGTCGGACGCGGTCGCGAAGTCCTTGTGGTGGTCGTTGCGGCCGTCCCAGTCGTGCAGGTCGGTGGAGATCGAGCGGTCGGCGGCGATCGCGTCCCCGAGCGCGTCGCGGGCGAAGTCCATGATCGAGACGTGCACATGCTGCGCGTGGCGCATCACCGGGCGCCAGAGGTTCGGGTCGACGCGCAGACCGCGCGGGTGGCGGCCGTCGTACATCGAGAGCCGGCGGCCGTCCGGGGCGACCAGGTTGACCGATCGGCGGGTGCCGCTCGGGTGCAGGACGACGCGCAGCGGGATGCCGAGCTCGTCGTACGCACGGCGGATCCGCGCGCCCTCGGGATCGTCGCCGATCACGTCCACCAGCCCGGCGTTCAGCCCGAGCAGGTGACAGCCGAGCGCGACACCGTGCCCGGTGTGCGCCAGGTACGACTCGATCGGTTCGACCGGAACCGTGTCCACATCCGCCAACGGCAGGCCAGGCACCCGCACGATCGTGTCGATGCCTACTCCGCCGATGACCAGCACATCCAACTCCACCCGTCCCGTCATACCCGACTTTCGCCAGGGATCACAGGTGTCTTTCGCAAGCTGAACAGATAGTTGGTGTCCAGGCACAGTCGATCCATGCTGAACCGACGAATTCTCCTCACCTCCGCCGCCCTCGCCCCACTCGCCGCCCTACGAACGGCAGGAGCAAGCGCCGGAGTAGCAAAGCCCGTTTCGATTCGGCTGCCGCGGCCGACCGGCCCGTTCCCGGTCGGGACGACCGAGCTGCACTTGGTCGATGCCAGCCGTGACGACCCGTTCGTCCCCGGTCGCCGCCGCGAGCTCATGATCAGCATCTGGTACCCGGCGAGCCGGCTGACCGCGCTCGCGCCGTACCTGCCGCCGCTGACCGCCGACGTGTTCGGCGAAGGCGCCGCGATCGCCCTGCAGCAACCCGTCGGGACGATCGACTGGGTCGGCGCCAAGAGCCACGCCGGCCTGCTCGCCCCGGTCTGCCCCGGCATGCGCCCGGTCGTACTTTTCTCGCCCGGATTCGGCGTACCGCGGGGACTCGCGTCGATCAGCGTCGCCGAGCTCGCCAGTCGCGGGTACGTCGTGGTGACCGTGGACCACACGTACGAGGTCTCAGGCGTCGAGTTCCCCGGCAACCGGATCGAAGTACAGACGCTGCCGCCCGCGCCGTACGCGATGCTCGCCCGCACGACCCGCTTCGCCGACCTCCGCTTCGTCCTGGACAGCCTCACCCGGCTCGCCCGCGGCGACAACCCGGACGCGGAACGCCGCCGCCTCCCGCACGGTCTCGGCAACATCCTCGACCTCGGCCGGATCGGGGCGTACGGCCACTCGGCCGGCGGCCTCAGCTCGATCGACCTGCTGGTCGCCGACCCGCGGATCCGCGCGGCGATCGACCTGGACGGCGAACTCGGCTATGGGTACGACGACCCGGCCGACGCACCGACCGTCGCGAAGGGCACGAACCGCCCGTTCCTCCTGATGGGCTCGGGCGCGATCGGCCCGGGCCCGCACGACCACCCCACGGACCCGTCCTGGGGACTGTTCTGGGACCACTCGACCGGCTGGAAACGCGACCTGAACATCCCGAACGGCCGCCACTACAGCTTCGTCGACTACCAGGCGCTGATCCCGTGGTTCCAGCGGTTCTTCACCGTCCCGGAGGAGCTGATCGCGAACACCGTCGGTACGGCGAACGCGAACCAGGTGCTGCGCGCCATGCGCACCTACATCCCGGCGTTCTTCGACCAGCACCTCCGGCACCGCCCGCACGACTGGAACCACGCGCTGCCGGAGACGAAGTTCATCGCGTGACTTCGAGTAGGTCTCCGGGCTGACATCCGAGCGCGTCGCAGATCGCGGTCAGGGTGGAGAACCGGATCGCCTTGGCGCGGCCGTTCTTCAGCACGGACAGGTTCACGACGGTGACGTCGATGCGCCGGGCCAGCTCGGCCAGGGTCATGTTGCGCTCGGCCAGCAGACGGCCGAGGTTGACCTGGATGCGGTGGTCGTCGTCCGGTGGCATCACACCAGCCCTTCGGTGTCCGCACGGAGCCGTACGCCGACGCGGAACGCCTCAGCGAGCGCAGCGACGATCGCGGCGATACCCAGCGGCAGGAAGGAGAAGTGGAATGCGAACGGGACGTGCGCCTCGAGTGGCGTACCGGCGACAAGTTGGTGGGTGGTGAGGGCCGTCAGCAGGCTGTCGCCGAGCGAGCCGACCACGATCAGGACCGCGATCCCGAACAAGCGCTTCGGGTTCCGCGGTGCGAACGGATCGCCCGCGCTCAACGTCCGGGCCACCAGGAACAACCAGTAGATCCCGAGCAGGATCGGCACCGCGTCGAAGAGGCCCGGAAGATCGAGCAGGACCCGCTGGCCGAGGCTCGGGTCGGCAACCGTCAGGGTCGCGGATTCGGCGGCGGACAGCTTGAGGCTGCCGGCCTCGGCGAGGGCGGTCCCCAGACCGCTCACTCCGACATCGCGGCTGCTCTGGGCGGCGAAGAGGCCGGCGACGTGCAGCGCCGGGATCAGCAGGCCGACCACGGCCTCGATGGCGAAGGCGAGCCCGAGCAGGGAGGTCAGGAGTCGGCCGTCCCCGCGGCTCCAGGTGAGATTCATGCGAGCACCTCCATATCGTTTGTCGATGGTAACGATAAACGATATGGAGGTCAGGCGGCTACTGCTTGATCGGAGCTCCGGTCTTCTCCTGGAGCTCGTCGAAGGTGACGCCGTCGGCGAGCTCGACCAGTTGCAGGCCGTCGTCGGTGACGTCCAGGACGGCGAGGTCGGTGATGATCCGGTTGACGACGCCGCGACCGGTGTACGGCAGGTCGCACTCGGCGAGGATCTTGTGCGAGCCGTCCTTGGCGACGTGCTCCATCAGCACGATCACCTTCTTCGCGCCGTGCACCAGGTCCATCGCGCCGCCCATCCCCTTGACCATCTTGCCGGGGATCATCCAGTTCGACAGGTCGCCGGTGGCCGAGACCTGCATGGCGCCCAGGATGGCCGCGTCGATCGCGCCGCCGCGGATCATCCCGAAGGACAGCGACGAGTCGAAGAACGAGGCGCCGGGCAGCGTCGTGACGGTCTCCTTGCCGGCGTTGATCAGGTCCGGGTCCTCGGCGCCCTCGACCGGGTACGGCCCGACGCCGAGGATGCCGTTCTCGGACTGCAGTACGACGGTGACACCGTCCGGGATGTAGTTCGGGACCAGGGTCGGCAGCCCGATACCGAGGTTCACATACTGGCCGTCCTCGAGCTCGGCCGCGGCCCGGGCCGCCATCTGCTCACGCGTCAACGGCATCTCAGGCGTCCTTCCGGGGCTGAACGGTGCGCTTCTCGATCCGCTTCTCGATGTCCTTGCCGACGGCAACGACACGCTGGACGTACACCCCGGGAAGGTGGATCGAGTCCGGGTCCAGCTCACCAGGCTGGACCAGCTCCTCCACCTGCGCGATGGTCACCCGGCCGGCCATCGCGGCCAGCGGGTTGAAGTTCCGCGCGCTGCGGTCGAAGACCAGGTTCCCGTGGGTGTCGCCCTTGAGTGCGTGCACCAGCCCGAAGTCGGTGGTGATCGAGTCCTCCAGCACGTACGTCGTACCGTTGATCTCCCGCGTCTCCTTGGGCTCCGACGCCACCGCGACCGAACCGTCCGCGTTGTACTTCTGCGGCAGCCCGCCCTCGGCGACCTGCGTCCCGACTCCGGCGAGGGTGAAGAACGCGGCGATCCCGCAGCCGCCGGCCCGGAGCTTCTCGGCCAGCGTGCCCTGCGGGGTCAGCTCGACCTCGAGCTCCCCGGACAGGAACTGCCGGGCGAACTCCTTGTTCTCCCCGACGTACGACGACGTCATCTTGGCGATCCGCTTGTCGGCGAGCAGGATGCCGAGTCCCCAGTCGTCGACGCCGCAGTTGTTCGACACGACGCTGAGCCCGGAGACCCCCTTGTCGTGCAGAGCGCTGATGAGCTGCATCGGGTTACCGCACAACCCGAACCCGCCGACGGCGAGGCTTGCGCCGTCCCCGATGTCCGCCACCGCGTCCTGCGGCGACCCGTACGTCTTGTCCATCAGCTGCTCCGTTGCAGTGTCGAGGCCCGATCCGCTCCGACTCTAACCAGCCGACCCGTGTCCCGCGATGTGAGTGGTACCACTCGGCTATGTGGTCAGGTGCTACGCCGACGCCTCAGACGCGTTCAAAGACGCCAGTTCGTGCAGTGCCTCGTAGTGTGCGTCGTCCAGCTCAGGGATGGCGAGTACGGCGGACAGGTGCGCTCGGGCGGCCGGGAGATTGCCGGTGCCTCGCGCCGTACGCGCCAAACCGACCCGTGCCGCTGCAACGGTCTCCGGCTGGTCGGCGTGCTCGCCGATCGACAGGGCCCGGCTGTAGTCCGCGTGTGCGTCTTCCAGCTTCCCGTGCCGTCGGTAGAGCTCCGCACGCTCGCACAGAAGGAGTGCGGTCTCGTCTGCGAGGCACAGGTGCTCGGCGAGCTCCAGCGCCTCGGTGGTGGCGTCCAGCGGCTCGTCGACGACATGTCGGAGCGCGCTGAGGGCCAGGAACATGCCCCACCGGTCCTCCAGCATCCGGAAGCGGCCCAGCGCCGTACGTAGGCTCTGGGCCGCGTCATCCGGTGCTGCTGTCGTCAGACCGGGGTAGCCACGGCACAGTTCGACGGCTGCGCGCATCCACGCGTCGCCGCCCTCGTTGCGCTCCAGCACGTCCTCGACCACGGCAGCCGGTTCGAACGGCCCGAAGACGAGTGACCAGAGCAGCACTGTCACGGAGTACCGGAACGGGCCGGTCGTCGTCAGTACGATCTGCTGGGCCAGCTCCACCTGTTCCTGCTCAGCCGACGCCGCGCCGTGGATGACGGCCAGAAGGTACTCCTCGTCGAGCCCGACCGGGACGGTCCGGCCGAGCATGCTGAGCACCCGCTCGGCCGCCGCCGCAGCCTCGTCCTGGAGCCCGTTCGACCACCAGTACGCCGAATAGCGCGCAACCAGCCGTAGGGCGGTCCGCAGGTCGCTCTCACACGCGCGCTCGATCGCGCTGACGACCTGGTCCGCCTCCAGACTGTGTGCTTCGCCGGAGCCCCCCAAGTTCACGTGCTTCATTGTCGCTCGCCCGTGTTAACGCCGTGTCACGGGGTCAGAAACGGAGGATGCCCCACGTCGCCGGGCGGTGCATGTCTGCGATGCCCTGTGGGGACCAGACCCAGAACTCGCAGTCGTCGCCCTTCACGTACGCGCCGTCGACGACCTCGTGCGCCCACTCGCAGCGCATCAGGTTCATCCGCCACTCGTCACCCGGGTTCGGCGGCGTCGCCCGGCCCTTGTTGTACGGCGCCAGGTCGGCCCACGGTACGGCGACCTCCGCCGACCACCCTGTGTCGGTGTCGGACGGGTCGTTGAGCGTGCCGTCGACGTGGATCGCGGTCCCCAGACCGGGCAGGTTCGTCGGGTCGATCGGCACGCCGCCGTCGACGTACGGCTTCGGCAGCGTGAGTTCCCAGATCGTTCCGAGCGGGTTGATCTCGAACTCGTAGTAGTTCTGCCCGTCGCCGTCCGGGTCGAGGAACAGCTCGAAGTTGTTCTCGTGGAACAGCTTGCTGTTGTGCTCGGCCATCGTCGACCAGACATGCGGCTCCTCGAGCAGGCCGCCGACGTACAGGTACTGGTCGTCGTACATCAGCTTCGCCCGGGTCAGGAACCGTGGCGTGGGACCGTCGTGGATCGGGACGAAGGCGGTCGTCCACGGCGCGGCCTCCCAGGCCGGGTCGGTCAGGGTGCCGTCGAAGTTCGGCATGGTGGCGGTCCGCGGGCACTCGTAGACGGGCAGGTCAGGCATCGGCGCGCTCCAGCAGTCGGGCGAGAAGGTTGGCGAGCAGGAAGGTGACGGCGGTCAGCACCGGTACGACCGCGAGGATCCAGGGCGAGTCCAGGTGGCCGGTCAGGAACGCCACCACCAGCGCGACCATGAACGCGACGCCGAGGAACGGGATCAGCTTCGGGTGCGGCATCGCCAGCCGGCTGAGCGCCGTACCGCCGAGCACCATCGTGACGACCACGATCACGATCAGCAGCGGCAGCCCGAGGGCGCCGCAGTTGGTGGTGTCCCGGAACCGTTCGCAGCCGCGCTCACTCAGCCACACCAGCGCGATGGTCGCGAACCCGCACAGCAGCCCGACGACGGCCAGAATCAGCCCCGGCGGCAACGGCGGCGCGTCGTACCGCCCCGGGCGCGCCTCCTCCGCCTCGTCGTCGGCGACCTCCAGCGCGGCTTCCAGATCGTCCGGCATCCGGTCGCCGTCGTCCTCCTGACTCATTGCGGCAGGCTATCGGGCTCCCAGGCTGTTCGCGATGGCATCGCGCACGTCGGCGTCGGTGGGGGCAGTCAGGCCCTGCTCCGCGGCCAGTTCGGCGAGCGAGACCATCGTGACGTCGTGCAGCCCGCAGCTGGTGAACGTGTGAAACACGGTCATGTCCGGGTCCACGTTCACCGAGAACCCGTGACTGGTCACGCCGCGCCGGATCCGCATGCCGATCGAGCACAGCTTCCGGCCGTCCTCGGTCCAGACCCCGACCAGGCTGCTGGCGCCCTTCGGCGTGTCCCGACGTACCAGCGGGAAGCCGAGCGACCCGAGGGCCTCGATCAAGCCGTTCTCGACCCAGCGCACGACGTCGACCGGGCCGCGCTGGTGCAGGTCGATCACCAGGTACCCGACCAGCTGGCCCGGGCCGTGGTACGTCGCGAACCCACCCCGATCGACTGCCACAGTCGGAGTACCCGCGGGCAGATCATCCGGTGATGTCCGCGGGCCGTAGGTGATCACCGGCGGATGACTCAGCAGGAACAGGCGGTCCTCGGCCTTGCCCTCGATGCGTTCCTCGACCCAGCCGCGCATGTCCTTCGCCGCGACGTCGTACTCCACCTCATCAAGATCAACCCGCTGCATACCTTCACATTAGGCCGTACGGCGCGCGGCGCAGGACGTCGTACAGCAGCCGGCGATCGACCACGTTGCCCTCGGGCTGCAGCCAGGCGAGGAGGTCTCGGTCGGCGAACTGTGCCGACAGACACGAAACGGCGGCATCGGGGCCGAACTGCGTCGTGATCCGGCCCTGGCCGTCCGCCGGGTGCACGATCAGGAAGCCGCGCACCTCAGCCGTCCGAAGCCGACCGCTCCAGGCAGCGACTGCGGCCTCCAGCGCCGGCGCCGGGCTGTCGATCGGCTGGCCGTTGAAGACGAGGGAACCGTAGGCGTCGAGGGAGTACGCGCCGGGCGGTCCCACCAGCGACACGACCAGAGCGACGCGGTGCCCGTTGATCAGCATGTGATCGACGGCGACGGCACCGAGCTGCGCACCGTGCACCAGCTTCGCCGCGGGCAGCGCGCCGACGACAGGGTCGAGGAGGTTCGCCGTACGCCGTTGCAGCAGCACGTCGTACGCCGAGATCGGCGCGGCGAGCGCATCGTCGACCAGCGGCTCGCCGGGACGGCCCCACAGGTTGAACTCGTACGTCGCGGTCCGGTCGATCGCCAGATCCAGCGCGTGCGCCTTCGACCAGCGACCGGTGAGGATCCGGACGACCACCAGACCCGCGACCACCGCGCCGAGCAGAATCCGGCCGATCGTGGACGCGCCGCTCGCCGCGAACGGATTCAGCGTCAGGATCAGCGCCAGCAGGAAGAAGGCCGCGGTGAGGACGCCGAGCACCTTGAACAGGCCGCCGAGAGGCACCCGCCGGCTCCAGTGCGGTGGCATCGCCACCACGATCATCGCGGCGGTACCGATGCCGAAGACAACGTCCCAGAAGCCGTGGTAGCCGGTGCTGACGAGGATCCAGATGACGAGTGTGCAGAAGGCGGTCAGCGCGATGAGGGCGGGGGTTCGCCAGCGGCCGAAGGTCGGGACGGCATGGATCGGGCCGGCGTCGACCGGTTGGAAAGGCTCGCCGGTCGTCCTGGGCTGCTCCGCGTGCTCACTCGACGACGGCTCGCTTGACCAGGGCTGGTCGGTCGACCAGCTCCACGTGGGCTCAGGTTCGGGCTGTGGGTCCGGTTCGGGCTGTGGTTCGCGGCGGGGCTCGCTGGTGGTCGTCGTCTGCTGGCCGGCCAGCAAGCGGTCGTAGGAGGCGCGCTTGACCGGGTCCGAGAGCGTGTTCCAGGCCTCCTGCACGAGGCGGAAGAGCGCCGCGTTGCCGCCCTGGTCCGGGTGCACCTGACGGACCAGCTTCCGGTACGCGGTCTTGATCTCGGCGGCGCTGGCCGTGCGCTCGACATTCAGCACTTCGTAGTGATCGGCCCCGCTCACCCCAGCACCTCCGCGACACGACAGAACGCACTGAGGGCCAGTCACCGCAGTGACTGACCCTCAATGGTGGTCGGGCTGACAGGATTTGAACCTGCGACCTCTTCGTCCCGAACGAAGCGCGCTACCAAGCTGCGCCACAGCCCGAAGTCGCGAGTAGCTTACATGGGCTCAGCGTCCGGACGAAATCGGGTTATTGCGTGGGACGAGGGTGAGCAAGGTCGCCTCCGGACGGCAGGCGAAACGGACTGGCGCGTACGGCGACGTACCCAGCCCTGCCGACACGTGCAGCGCTGCCTGACGGCCGTCGTGCCCCCACGTCGACAGGCCCTTCACGCGGGACGTGTCGAGGTCGCAGTTGGTCACCAGCGCGCCGTAGAACGGCACCGCCAGCTGACCGCCGTGCGTGTGTCCGGCGAGGACCAGCGGATAGCCGTCGCCGACGAAGCCGTTCAGGACCCGCTGGTACGGCGCGTGCGTGACGCCGATCGACAGGTCCGCCGTCGGGTCGATCTCGCCCGCGACCTCGTCGTACCGGTCGCGCTTGATGTGCGGGTCGTCGGTGCCGGCGAAGTCCAGCCGCAGGCCGTTCACCTTCAGGGTGCCCTTGGCGTTGTTCAGGTCGGTCCAGCCGGCGCCGCTGAACGCACGGCGCATCTCCTCGTACGGCAGGTCGGGGCCGTGCGGCTTGTGGCGCTGCTTGTGCGCGGGCAGCAGGTACTTGCCCGGGTTCTTGAAGTGCGGCTTCCAGTAGTCGTTGGAGCCGAACACGAACACCCCGGGAAGATCGAGCAGATCGCCGTACGCACGGAGCAGCGGAGGGACCGAGTACTCGCTCGCGAGGTTGTCGCCGGTGTTGACGATCAGGTCGGGCTCGAGCGCGGCCAGGTCGTTGACCCAGCGGATCTTCTTCTCCTGCGTGGGCATCAGGTGCAGGTCCGACAGGTGCAGCACCTTGAGCGGCGCGGTCCCTTCGGGCAGCACCGGCACCGTGACTCTGCGCAGCGTGAACCACCGCACCTCGATACCGGCCGCATACGCGACACAGGCGGCACCCACGGCACTGACCACCGCGGTGGTCTTCAGGGTGGTGGTGGCGATCCCGCGCAAGCTCATTTCACCAGCCTGCCACAATCTCAGGTATGTCCAACTCCGGAATGAAGCAGCGCCTGCACGACGACATGACCGCCGCCCTCAAGGCGCGCGACGAGATCCGCAAGTCGACGCTGCGGATGGCGCTCACCGCGATCACCAAGGCGGAGGTGGCCGGCAAGGAGGCCCGCGAGCTCAGCGACCCCGAGATCGTCGACGTACTCAGCTCCGAGGCCAAGAAGCGCCGCGAGTCCGTGGTCGCCTACCGCGACGCCGGCCGCGCCGAGCTCGCCGAGAAGGAGCAGGCCGAGGCGGACATCCTGGCCGGCTACCTCCCCGAGCAGCTCAGCGAGGACGAGATCAAGGTCCTGGTGACCGAGACCATCGCCGCCACCGGCGCCGCCGAACTCGGCCCGCGCGGCATCGGCAAGGTCATGGGCGCCTTGCAGCCCAAGGTGAAGGGCAAGGCCGACGGCGGCGTCGTCTCCGCCGAGGTCAAGCGCCAACTCGGCGCCTGACCGCCGGGCTAGCGACCCCGGCCGCGACCGCCGCAGTTCGGATACCTCGGATTCGTCGGCAGACAGTTCGGGTTCAGCGTGGTCGGGGTGGACGGTGGTTTGGTGGTGTTCTGCGGCGTCGCCGGCTTGTTCTGCTTGCTGCCGTTCGACACGTAGATCGTCACCAGCGAGCCGTCGGGGGCGCCGTCGCGCTGCCTCGGGTCCGTGTAGGCGACCGTGCCGGCGGTCTCCTCGGAGTTGACCGTGCCGGAGGCGATCGCGACCTCGAAGCCGGCCTGGCGGAGCTTGTTCGCGGCGTCGTCGGGGTTCATGCCGTTCACGAACGGCAGGCTCTTCACGTCACCGCGCTGGGTCTTGTCGGTCGGCGCGACGAAGCGCGTGGTCGGATAACCCTGCAGGGCTGCCTTCATGGCAGCCTCCCAGATCGGCCCGGCCGTACCGGAGCCCGTCGGGTCGTTGATCTTCTTGCCGTTGAGCGTCTGGCCCTGCAACCGGGTGTACGGCAGTGACGCGTCGGCCACCGTTGCGGCCGCGGCGAGCTTGGTCGAGTAACCGGCATACCAGACGGCCTTGGCGTCCTGGATGGTTCCGGTCTTGCCGGCCAGGTCGCTCTTGCCGAACTTCAGCTTGCCGCCGGTGCCGTCCGGCTCCATGACCTGATGCAGCACCGCGTTCACGCCGTCGGCGACCTCCGGCGCGAGCACCTGCTTGCAGTTCGCGCCCGGGATGCTGACGGACTTGTTGGCCGAGTCCTTGACCGTGGTGATCGACCACGGCGTGCAGTACATGCCGCGTGCGGCGAAGGCGGCGTACGCGTTCGCCAGCTGCAACGGCGTGATGTAACCGACGCCGAGGGTCATCGACGCGACCTGGTCGAGCGGACCGAGGCTCTGGGCGTCGTACATCCCCAGCGCGGCAGCGATCTTGGCGATCGGGCACAGGCCGGTCCGCTGCGAGAGCTGCAGGAAGTAGGTGTTGGTCGACTTCTGCGCTGCCTGGATCATCGTCGGATCCGGGACGTTGTTGGTCGAGTTCTTCGGGCTGTAGCCGTCCTCGGTCTTGTACGTCCCGTCGCAGGTGCTGAACTTCTGGCCGCCCATGTTCAGGGGGCTCGGCGAGGCGATCTTGTAGTTGAGCGGGATGCCCTTCTGGATTGCCGCCGCGATCGTGAACGCCTTCATCGTCGAACCGTTCTGGAAGCCGCCGTACCCGCCCGGATACGTCTTCGGGGCGTTGTAGTTGTACGCCGTCTGGCCGCGCTTACTCCCGTACTTGCGGCTCTGCGCCATCGCCTTGATCAGACCTGTACCCGGCTCGACGATCGTGATCGCCGCGATCGCCTGGTCGGTCGGCTTGGCGTGCGTGTCGATGGAGCGCTGCGCGTCCGCCTGGATCTTCGGGTCGAGCGAGGTGCGGATCGTCAGGCCGGCCGTCTTGATGTAGTTCGCCCGATCGGTCTTCGTCTTGCCGAAGGCCGGGTTGTTCTCGAGCTCGGCAACGACGTACTCGCAGTAGAACGGGTACGGGCCGTTACCGCAGCCAAGTTTGTTGGGCCGGACCTTCGCGGGGTCGATGACCGGGGTCTTGAGGGCCGAGTTGGCCTGGGCGACCGAGATGACGTTCAGCTGCAGCATCCGGCGGAGCACCACGTCGCGGCGGTCCTTGGCGCGCTTGGCGTCGTTGGTCGGGTCGTAGCCGGTCGGGTTCTTCACCAGGCCCGCCAGCATCGCGGCCTGCGGGAGCGTCAGCTGGGACGCGTTCACCGAGAAGTAGTGCTGGGCGGCGGCCTGGATACCCCAGGCGCCGTCGCCGAAGTTCGCGAGGTTGAGGTACTTCTCCAGGATCTCGTTCTTCGAGTACTGCTTCTCGACCGCGATCGCGTACCGCAGCTCGGCGATCTTGCGCTGGTACGTGTCGGCGGTCGCGGCGGCGAGCTCGGCCGGGGTCTTCGCCTTCTCGACCAGGCTGACCTTCACGTACTGCTGGGTGATGCTCGAACCGCCCTGCTGCACCGAGCCCGACGACTGGTTCTGCAGCAGCGCGCGCAGCGTGCCCTTCGCGTCCAGTGCGCCGTGCTCGTAGAAGCGGTCGTCCTCGATCGCGACGATCGCCTTCTGCATGATCGGCGCGACGTCCTTGAGCTTGACCGGAACCCGGTTCTGCTCGGCGAGCGTGGCGATCACCGAACCGTCGGCGGCCAGGATGGTGCTCTTCTGCTTGAGCGGCACCTCGTCGAACTGCTGCGGCAGGTCTTGCAGCGTGTCGGAAGTCTTCTCCGTGGTGAATCCGGCGAGGCCGGCGAACGGGATGGCGAGACCGGCGGCCAAGGCCCCCGACAGCACGCTCACCCCTAGGAACAGAACCACAGATTGGACGACGCCCCGGTCGCCCTTTTCCCCTACGCGCATGGTTGTTAAGACTACGGGACCCCCGATTAGGGTTACCGCTCCGCGTGTGAGTTCAGTCACCCTCGCTGGACAAAGTTCATCCAAAAGGACGAGGGCCCGAGCATCAGCTGCTCGGGCCCTCGTACGTACTGCGTTACGCGGCGTACTGGTGCGCCTGAACCTCGGCCGGCTCCAGCGCCAGATCCAGCACCTCTCGGACGTCGCTCACCGGGTGCACGGTCAGCTCCGCGAGGACGGACGCCGGCACGTCCTCCAGGTCCGGCTCGTTCCGCTTCGGGATCAGGATCGTGGTCAGCCCGGCCCGGTGCGCGGCGAGCAGTTTCTGCTTCACCCCGCCGATCGGGAGCACCCGTCCGGTCAGCGACACCTCACCGGTCATCGCGACCTCCGAGCGGACCGGCCGCCCGGACAGCAGCGACGCCAGCGCCGTTGTCATCGTCACACCCGCCGACGGTCCGTCCTTCGGGACAGCACCGGCCGGCACGTGGATGTGTGCGTTCCGCTCGGCCAGGTCGCCGACCGGCAGCCCCAGCTCCGCACCGTGCGAGCGCAGGTACGACAGGGCGATCTGCGCCGACTCCTTCATCACGTCACCCAACTGCCCGGTCAACGTGACTCCGGTCGGGCCGGTCTCCTTGTCGGCCAGCGACGCCTCGACGAAGAGCACGTCACCACCCGCACCGGTCACCGCCAGTCCGGTCGCCACGCCCGGAAGCGCCGTACGCTCCGCCGACTCCGGCGTGAACTTGGGCGAACCCAGGTAGCCCTTCAGGCCACCGCCGTCGATCGTCAGGTTCCCAACGTCCTCGCCGAGGGCGAGCTTGGCCGTCACCTTCCGCAGTACCCGCGAGATCGACCGCTCGAGCTGCCGTACGCCGGCCTCCCGGGTGTACTCACCCGCGAGCACCCGGAGCGCCGAGTCCTCGATGGTCACCTCGTCCGCCGTCAGGCCCGCCCGCTCCAGCTGACGCGGGAGCAGGTGGTCACGGGCGATGACGACCTTCTCGTCCTCGGTGTACCCGTCCAGCTGCACCAGTTCCATCCGGTCCAGCAGGGGCGCCGGAATGGAGTCCAGCACGTTCGCCGTGGCCAGGAACACCACGTCGGACAGGTCCAGCTCGACCTCCAGGTAGTGGTCCCGGAAGGTGTGGTTCTGCGCCGGGTCGAGGACCTCGAGCAGCGCGGCCGTCGGGTCACCCCGGTAGTCCGCACCGACCTTGTCGATCTCGTCCAGCAGTACGACGGGGTTCATCGAACCCGCCTCGGTGATGGCCCGGACGACCCGGCCCGGCAGCGCACCGACGTACGTCCGCCGGTGGCCACGGATCTCGGCCTCGTCCCGTACGCCGCCCAGGGCGACCCGCACGAACTTCCGGCCCATCGCCCGCGCCACGGACTCGCCCAGCGAGGTCTTACCCACGCCAGGAGGACCGACCAGCGCCAGTACGGCGCCACTGCGGCGACCGCCGACGACACCGAGACCACGGTCCGCGCGACGACGCCGTACGGCCAGGTACTCCGTGATGCGTTGCTTCACGTCGTCCAGGCCGGCGTGGTCCGCGTCCAGCACGGCGCGCGCCTCGCGGATGTCGTAGCTGTCCTCGGTCCGCTCGTTCCACGGCAGCTCGAGCACCGTGTCCAGCCAGGTCCGGATCCAGCCGACCTCGGGGGACTGCTCGGAGGTCCGCTCCAGCTTGTCGACCTCGGCCAGCGCCGCCTTCTGCACGTGCTCCGGCAGGTCGGCCGCCTCGACGCGGGCCCGGTAGTCCTCTTCCTCGGACTCGGCCTTGCCGTCGAGCTCGGCCAGCTCCTTGCGGATCGCGGCCATCTGCTGGCGCAGCAGGAACTCCCGCTGCTGCTTCTCCATGCCTTCCTGGACGTCCTTCTGGATCGTCTCGGAGACCTCGAGCTCGGCGAGGTGGCCCTTCACCCAGCCGATCAGCTTCTCCAGCCGCTCGGAGACGTTCGCGTTCTCCACCAGCCAGGACTTCTGCTCGTTGTTCAGGTACGACGCGTAGCCGGCCAGGTCGGACAGCTCCGCCGGGTCGTCGACCTGCTTGATCGAATCGATCACCTGGTACGCGCCGCGACGCTGCAGCACCGAGGTGGTGAGGGTCTTGTACTCGCGGGCCAGCTCGACGGAGCGGTCGTCGGTGATCTCGTGCATCACCGTCGCGCCCACCCAGAGCGCCGCACCCGGGCCGGCGGTCCCGGCGCCGATGCGGACCCGCTGGGTCCCGCGGATCACAGCCGCCTGGGCACCGCCCGGCAGCCGGCCGATCTGCTCGATCTCGCCGAGCGTTCCGGCCTTGGCATATTTTCCGTCCAGCCGCGGGACCAGGAGCACCTGGTCCTGACCTGCGGCCTGCGCGGCATCGATCGCCGCCCGGGCCTCGCTGTCAGCGAGTCGGACCGGCACGACCATTCCCGGCAGGACCACGACGTCGTCCAGCGGCAGTACAGGAAGATTCAACGTATCGGTCACGCTGTCACACCCTTTTCCAAGTTGAGTCTGATGGGCTCAACCACGGGTGTAAGTAAGTAATTCCCGCCGTTCGCTGAGGGTGAAATCAGGCGGTGAGCAGCTCGCCGATCCGGCGCAGACCGGTCAGGTCGTGCACGTCGTCGGCCAGTGCTGGCACCTCGACGGTCCGGATCGAGCGGTGACCTCGCCGGAAGCGTTCCGCGCGTTTGTGGTCGCCCACGACCTGCTGCATCTTGTCCGCGTGCAACCGCAGTACGGCGGCCGTCAGCGGCGACTTGTCCGCCTCATCCAGCTTCTCGGCTGCAGCGAGTGACCGCTCCGCCGACAGTTCCGGTGCCTCCGTGTTCGTCACCCGGTTCAGCACGACGCCGGCCAGCGGCATTCCCTCGGCCCGCAGCCGCTCCGCGAAGTACGACGCCTCACGCAGCGCATCGTTCTGCGGCGCGGCCACGACGAGGAACGAGGTGTGCGGCTCGCGGAGCAGCGCGACCGTCTGCTCGGCCCGCTGCCGGAACCCGCCGAACAACGTGTCGAACGCCGCCACGAACGTCTGTACGTCGGTCAGCACCTGCGCGCCGAGGACCTTGTTCAGCACCGACATGGCCATGTTCACCCCGGCCGACATCAGCTTGAACGGGCCACGCGCCGGCGCCAGTAGCAGCCTCAGGAAGCGGCCCTCGAGCAGTGACGCCAACCGCTCCGGCGCGTCCAGGAAGTCCAGTGCCGACCGTGACGGGGGAGTGTCCACCACGATCAGGTCCCACTCGCCGGTCCGCTCGGCCTGCTTGTGCAGCTGCCCGAGCTTCTCCATCGCCATGTACTCCTGCGTGCCCGCGAACGACGAGGAAAGCGCTTGATAGAAGGGATTCGCGAGAATCTGCTCGGCCTTCTCGGGTGTCGCATGCTGCAGGACGACGTCGTCGAACGTCCGCTTCATGTCGAGCATCATCGCGTCCAGCCGGCCGCCGTTCTTCGCGTTCACCTCCGCGACCGCGCGTGGGGTGTTGTCGAGCTCGGTCAGTCCCAGCGACTGCGCCAGCCGTCGGGCCGGGTCGATCGTGAGTACGACGACCTTCCGCCCGCGCTCCGCTGCTCGGAGACCGAGTGCGGCCGCGGTCGTGGTCTTCCCGACGCCGCCGGAGCCGCAGGTGACGATGATCCGCGTGTCGGCGTCGTCGATGAGCGCGTCCAGATCCAGGTTCATGCCCGGAACTCCTCAGCCAGGTCGATCAGCGTGCCTTGGTCGATCCCGTCCGGCTGCAGCGTCAGCTCCGTCACCTGTTTGCCCAGGGCATCGATCCGGTCGCGGTTCTCGCGTTCGAGCCCGACCCGGATCGCATGGTCGTGCGCCTCGCTCGCGAGTGTCTCCACCAGGTCGTCGCCGATCGTGAGGCCGGCCGCCTTCAGGCCCTTGGTCAGCTCGGCCGTGGGCAGTTTCTCCTTCACCGCAAGGGCCAGCGCATCGTCGTCGAGCGGGCTCTTGCGGACCAGGTTCACCACGATCGACCCGATCCGCAGGTCCAGCGCCTCCAGATGGCCGACTGCGTCGAGGGTCTCCTGGACCGGCATCTCCTCGAGCAGCGTGACCAGGTGGATCCGGGTGATGTCGGAGCGCAGCATGCCCATGATCGCGTCCGCCTGGTTGCGGATCGGTCCGACCTTGGCGAGGCCGGCGACCTCGGTGTTCACGTTCAGGAACGGCGCGATCCGCCCGGTCGGCGGGGCGTCCACCACCACGGCGTCGTACGCGAGCTTCCCCTGCACCTTGCGGCGGGTGGCCTCGTAGACCTTGCCGGTGAGCAGTACGTCGCGGAGCCCCGGGGCGATCGTGGTGACGAAGTCGATCGCGCCGACCTTCTCCAGCGCCTTCCCCGCGCGGCCGAGGTGGTAGTACATGTCGAGGTACTCCAGCAGCGCGGCCTCGGCGTCCACGGCCAGCGCGAACACCTCACCGCCACCGGGTCCGTGCGCGATCCGGCGTTCGACGTACGGCAGGGGTGGTACGTCGAAGAGCTGGGCGAGACCCTGACGGCCCTCGACCTCGACCAGCAGGATCCGCTTGCCCTGCTCCGCCAGCGCGAGCGCCATAGCGGCCGCGACGGTGGTCTTCCCGGTGCCGCCCTTGCCGGTCACCACGTGCAGTCGCGCCATAGGTCCCAGGGTAGGACGTGCTCCAGGACACACGTCTCCGGAGCCCGTTAGAGTCCCCTTCATGAAGAAGTTCGAGTACTTCACCGCGCCGCTGCTGGTCCACTCGACCAAGGAGATCCTGGACAACTTCGGCCAGGACGGCTGGGAGCTGGTCCAGGTCGTCCCGGGCATGAACCCGGAGAACCTGGTCGCCTACTTCAAGCGGGAGATCGAGGACAAATGAGCCACCCCGAGGAGAAGCTCGCCGAGCTCGGCCTGAAGCTGCCCGAGGTGGCCAAGCCGGTCGCCGCGTACGTCCCGGCCGTCCGGACCGGTGATCTGGTCTATACGTCCGGCCAGCTGCCGCTGCGCGAGGGCACGCTGATCGCCACCGGCAAGGTCGGCGACGCGGTCACGCCCGAGGTCGCCAGCGAGTGCGCCCAGCAGTGCGCGCTGAACGCACTGGCCGCGGTCAAGGCGGAGATCGGCGACCTGGGGAACGTGAAGCGGATCGTGAAGGCGGTCGCGTTCATCGCCTCCACGCCGGACTTCACCGGCCAGCCGCAGGTCGCGAACGGCGCCTCCGAGCTGTTCGGCCAGGTCTTCGGCGACGCCGGGCAGCACGCCCGCAGCGCCGTCGGCGTCCCGGTCCTCCCGCTCGACGCCCCGGTCGAGATCGAACTGATCGTCGAGGTCGGCTGACCGCTCGTGCGGGACCTGAAGTCGCAGCTGATGACCGGCCGGATGGCCGAGGTAGCCCTCGAGTACGCCGAGGGCACCCGCAGGCCGGCCGAACCTCGCCCCGCCTCCACCGTCATCCTCCTCCGCGACGCACCCGCGAGCGCGCCGGCTGGATCGGCCGGAGCGGCGGCTGGCGGGCCGGAGGTCTACCTGCTGCGCCGGCAGCGGACCATGGCGTTCGCGGCCGGGATGACGGTGTTTCCGGGCGGGCGGGTCGACGCGACGGACTCGACGGTCGCGGACTCCTGGTCGGGGCCTTCGCCGGACTGGTTCGGTGAGCGGCTCGGCTGCTCCGCGGAGACGGCAGCGGCGTACGTCGCCGCCGCCGTCCGCGAGACCTTCGAGGAGTCGGGTGTCCTGCTCGCCGGACCGTCGAAGGACTCGGTCGTCGGCGACACCACCGGAGCCGACTGGGAGGCCGACCGGGTCGCGCTGGAAACCCGCGAGCTGGGGTTCTCGGAGTTCCTGCACCGGCGCGGGCTGGTCCTGCGCGCCGACCTGCTCGGCCCCTGGGCGCACTGGATCACGCCGGAGTTCGAGCCCAAGCGGTACGACACCGCGTTCTTCGTCGCCGCGCTCCCCGCGGGGCAGGTCACCCGGGACGTGACGAGCGAGTCCGACCAGGTCACCTGGATCCGCCCGGCGGACGCGGTCGCGGCCGTCGACGCGGGCGAGGTGCTGATGCTGCCCCCGACGTACATCTGCTGCCACGAGCTCTCGCCGTACGACGATGTCGCGGCGATCCTGGACGCGGCCGGCGAGCGGGAGATCAAGGCGATCATGCCCACCGTGCGCGTTGACGGCGACCAGGCCTATCTGGAGACCACATGAACGTCACCGAGTACGCCACCCTGGTGCGGGCCGACAACCCCGGCGTGATGACGCTGGACGGCACCAACACCTGGATCCTCCGCGCCCCGGACGCGAAGCGGTCGGTGGTCGTCGACCCCGGCCCGATGCTGGAGGACCACCTCCGCGCGGTCCTGGACGCGGCCGGCAAGGTCGCCGTCGTACTGCTGACCCACAAGCACCCGGACCACTCCGAAGGCGCCGCGTGGTTCGCCAACCAGGCCGGCTGCGGCGTCCGCGCGGTAGATCCCGGGTTCCGGATCCCCACCGACCACGCCCACGGTTTGTCGGAAGGTGACGTGATCACCGCCGACGGCCTCCGGATCGAGGTCCTCCCGACGCCCGGCCACACCCTCGACTCGGTCTGCTTCTGGCTCCCCCAGGACGGCTCGCTCCTCACCGGAGACACCGTCCTCGGCCGCGGTACGTCGGTCGTCGCGTACCCGGACGGTGCCCTGGGCCCCTACCTCGACTCCCTCGAACGCCTCCGGGCCTTCGCGAACTCCCCAGCCGACGTACTCCGCCTGCTCCCCGGCCACGGCCCCGTGATCGACGACCCGTCCGGCGTCCTCTCGTACTACCTGGAACACCGCCAAGACCGCCTCAACCAGGTCCGAGCCGCCCTGGCCGAAGGCCACACCACCCCAGAGTCCATCGTCCAACACGTCTACGCCGACGTACCCCAACCCCTCTGGCCCGCCGCCGAACGCTCCGTCCGCGCCCAACTCGACTATTTGGCTGGCTGACCCACCAATTTCGCTGGCTGACCCACGAAGTCAGGGGTTTGTGACCCGGAACCTGGGTGATTAACCCCTGATTTGGTGGGTTGGCCAGGCAAATGGGGTTATCCACAGATGCGACGGGAGGCGCCCCGGGACCGCGTGGCTCGGTTGATGCTGGAGGTATGAACCCCAGGCTGAAGGCGGTAGCCGACAAGCAAGGCAGCGTGTTCAGTCGTCGGCAGGCTCTCGGGTCGGGGTACACGCCCGATCAGATCCAGGACCGCCTGCGCGACGGCCGGTGGGAACGAGTTCGCCACGGCCAGTACGTCGAGCGCGTAGACCTGAAGCACCTGCCGCCCTGGGAACGCCAACTCCTGCTCCACCGGCGGCTGGTGTACGCGGCTGTCAACGCGATGCGTCCCGGTACGGCGGTAGTCAGCCACCACTCGGCGCTCGTCGTCCACAATGTGCCGGTCTGGGACGTGGACCTCAACGAGGTGCAGTTGACGAGGGCGAATTCGGCTCGCAGCGGCTCGGCTGCCGGGGTCAGACATCACCACGGCCGACTGACTGGCGATGCTGTCATCGAGTTCGACAACCTGACTGTCACCTCGGTCGCTCGATCCCTCGTCGAGACCGCGGCCATGGCGTCCTTCGAAGCCGCAGTAGTGAGCGCTGACGCCGTACTGCGGAATCGCCTCGTGCCCGATGCCCAGTTGCGCAGCGTGGTCGCGCAGACCGAGTTCTGGCCCGGTGGGCCGACCATCCGGTCCGCACTGGGTTTCGCGAGTCCGTTGGCGGAATCAGTGGGTGAATCGCGGCTGCGGGTGGTGATGCATCAGCAAGGTCTCCCGGTGCCGGAGCTTCAGGCGGTCTTCCACGACGCGGACGGCTTCATCGGCCGGGTCGACTTTTACTTTCCGGAGCATCGCACGATCGTCGAGTTCGACGGCATGTCGAAGTACACCGACGGGTCGAGCGTGGTGCTGATCCAGGAGAAGGCCCGCGAAGACCGGCTGCGTGCTCTGGGTCTCCAGATGGTCAGACTCACCTGGGAGGATCTCGCGCATCCGGCCCGTACGGCGATGCTCATCCGGCGGGCGTTCGCCCGGTCACGGGAGGCGCACCAGGCTGGGTAACCCACCAATTCGGGGGTTCCACACCCTTATCAACGGTGTGGAACCCCCGAACTCGCTGGTCTGCCAGCCAAATTGGTGGGTCAGCCAGCCAAATTGGTGGGTCTGCCAGGGAAATGGGGTGAGGGTTAGCGGGCGCGGCGTTGGAGGCGGTCTACGTCGAGGAGGACTACCGAGCGGGGCTCGAGGCGGACCCAGCCGCGGGAGGCGAAGTCGGCGAGGGCCTTGTTGACGGTTTCGCGGGAGGCGCCGACCAGTTGGGCGAGCTCCTCCTGGGTGAGGTCGTGGTGGACGTGCACGCCGTCGTCGGCGGTGCGGCCGAAGCGGCTGGCGAGGTCCAGGAGGGCTTTCGCGACCCGGCCCGGTACGTCGGAGAAGACGAGGTCGGCGACCACGTCGGAGACCTTGCGCAGCCGGCCGGCCAGCTGCAGCAGCAGGCCGCGAGCCACCGCGGGGCGGCCGTCGAGCCAGCGGAGCAGCTCGTCGTGGGTCAGCGACATCAGCTGGGCGTCGGTGACGGCGGTGACGGTCGCGGACCGCGGTCCCGGGTCGAACAGCGACAGCTCACCGAACATCTGGCCCGGCCCGAGGACGGCGATCAGGTTCTCCCGGCCGTCGGCGGAGGTGCGGCCCAGCTTGACCTTGCCCTCGACCACGACGAACAGCCGGTCACCGGAATCGCCCTCGTGGAACAGCACCTGGCCGCGGCGCAGCCGGCTCTCGGTCATCGAGGCGGCCAGGGCGTCGGCCGCCTCGTCGTCGAGCTGACTGAACAGCGGTGCCTGTCGGAGCACTGCGGCATCCACTTCTGGGCCTCCTAGGACCTTCGACCACGACTACGAACGTGGGATCCGCCACGTCCGTCGACCGATATGTGTACACCCGGTCGCCCCAAAACCGTAGCTCCTCGGGTGTCGGCACCGCCATGTAGGCTCGCCCCGACTCGCCGGAGCACCACACAGTGTGCCCCTCAGCACCCTCAGTAACCCCCGACCCGCCGCTCGCCGCGCCGCCGCCCCGATCCCTGCTGGAGGATTGGCTGCCGGGGCGGATGAGGGGGCGAGATGGACGACAGGCGGGACAAGGGCGAGCGGATCCTCCGGATCCTGGTCGGGGAGGGCCGGCTCGAGGAGGCCGTCGAGTACGCGCAGGAGAAGGTGCGCGCAGGCGAGCAGTGGGCGACTGCCTGGGTTCCGGCAATTCGTCCGGCCGACCGCGATCAGGTCTCGGCGATCCAGTACTTCCTCACCAAAAGAGCCGACGAAGCTCTGCCCGACTTGCTGGCGAACGAGCAGGGCGGTCGCACGAAGCTCTGGATGGCCGACACCGACTGGGCCGCGTACGGCGACCTGCGCGTACGCCGTACCGAACCGGGCCGGGCCGAGATCGCGCTGGCGTGCTGGCACGTCTACACGGACTTCGCTCGGTATGTCGGGAACAACCCGCCCAACGACGCCGAGACCGAGTTGGCGCCCGAGGGTACGGCGGTCGTGGACCTCGCGTTGACCGTCGGAGTCGTGAACGACCTGGCGGCTCGGTACGACGCGGCCGGCGTACCGCGGCCGCTGGGCAACGGCAGCCATCTCGCCGTCGTCGTGCCGCTGCCGGCTTCCTAGCCGGGCAACGCGGGCTGTCGGTGGGCGGACGTAGGCTGGCCTGCATGCCATCCCCGCTTGCCGCGGAACCAGTCCCGGGTGCCCTCCCGACGGTCTCGCTGAACCTCCCCCGCAAGGCCCCGGTGTACGTCGACGAGACGCATACCCAGCTGGTCCGCCGGGCCCGGAAAATGCACAAGGTGCTGACCGACACCTACCCCGACGCGCACTGCGAGCTGGACTTCACCACTCCGCTCGAGTTGCTGGTGGCCACCATCCTCTCGGCCCAGACGACCGACGTCATGGTGAACAAGGTGACCCCGACGCTGTTCGCGAAGTACCCGACCGCGCAGGCGTACGCCGAGGCCGACCGGGACGAGATGGAGGCGATCCTCAAACCGACCGGCTTCTTCCGGGCGAAGACCAACAGCGTGATGAAGCTCGGCCAGGCGCTCGTCGACGACTACGACGGCGTCGTACCGAACAAGCTCGTGGACCTGGTGAAGCTCCCCGGCACCGGCCGGAAGACGGCGAACGTGGTCCTCGGCAACGCGTTCGGCGTCCCGGGGATCACCGTCGACACGCATTTCGGCCGCCTGGTCCGCCGGTTCGGCTGGACCGCCGAGGAGGATCCGGTCAAGGTCGAGCACATCATCGGCGACCTGTTCCCGAAGAAGGACTGGACGATGCTGTCGCACCGGCTGATCTTCCACGGCCGCCGGCGCTGCCACGCGAAGAAGCCGGCCTGCGGCGCCTGCCCGATCGCCCAGTGGTGCCCGTCGTACGGCACCGGCCCCACGGACCCCGAGGTCGCGGCGAAGCTGGTGAAGGTCCCGGCGTGAGTCCTCGGTCCGGTACGTCGTTCCGCGGCACGCGATCGCTCTGGGTAGGGGCGGCGTTGGTGCTGTCGGTGACACTGGCGGCGTGTGGATCGGAGCGAGCAGGTGACAGCGGTACGCCGTCGTCCGGGCGGAGCGCGGTGGCGGGCGCGGACCAGCTCGAGGCCTGCCCGTCGGCGCCCTCGAAACCACCGGTCAGCAACGGGCTGCCGGACATCAGCCTGCCGTGTCTCGGCAGCGGTCCGGACGTCCGGCTCGCAGATCTCCGGGGGCCGCTGGTGATCAACGTGTGGGCGCAGTGGTGCGGCCCGTGCCGCGACGAAGCGCCGTACCTGGCTGCGCTGGCGAAGTCCGGCAAGGTGACGATGCTCGGGATCGACTACGACGACCCGCGGCCGGAGCTCGCGGTGAAGTTCGCCGGCGCGGAGGGCCTGGCCTATCCGCATGTCATCGACCAGGACAAAGCGATCCAGCAGGCGCTGAAGGTCGGCGGCCCGCCACTGACCGCCTTCGTCGACGACAAGGGCACGGTCGCGTACGTGCACCGCGGCGTACTGACGTCCCAACAGCAACTGGACGAGTTGCTCAAGGACAAGCTCGGGGTGACCCGGTGATCTTCGCCGACGTCGGGATCCCGGACTGGCTGCAGCCGTTGGCGAAGGCGTCCGAGGACGTGGATCCGCACGTGTTGTCCCGGTTCCTGCCGCCGGACGACCCGTCGGTGCGGAAGTCCGCGGTCCTGATCTTGCTTGCTGACGGCAACGACGGGCCGGAGGTGCTGCTCACCGAGCGGGCCTGGACGCTGCGCAAACACGCCGGGCAGATGGCGTTCCCGGGCGGCGGCGCCGACCCGGAGGACGGTCCTGGGGAGAGCGGTCTGGTCCGCACGGCGCTGCGCGAGGCCGAGGAGGAGACCGGCCTCGACCCGGACGGCGTCGTACCGTTCGCGATCTGGCCGGCGCTCTGGGTGCCGGTGAGCAACTTCGGCGTGTCGCCGGTGCTGGCCTGGTGGCGGGAGCCGTCGCCGGTCGCGGTGGTCGACCCGGCCGAGGTCGCGTCCGTGCACGAGGTGCCGATCAGCGCGCTCGCCGACCCGGTGAACCGGATCAGCTGCCTGCATCCGAGCGGTTTCACCGGCCCGGCGTTCACCGTCGGGGACCTCTACATCTGGGGTTTCACGGCCGGGTTGCTGGACAAAATGCTGCAGCTCGGCGGCTGGTACCGCGACTGGGACCCCTCGAACGTCGTACCGTTGCCCGACCGACTGGTCGAGGCGGCCTGGCGGAGCGAGGGACGACGGCCGGAGGACGTGCGGCGGATGACCGCCATCGAGCACGATCTCGGCCTGACGCCAGGTGACAAGTCGGAAGGCGTGGAATGAGCTGGCTCGACTGGGCGGTGCTGGGTACGGCGGCACTTGTGGCGATCTCCGGGTACGTCGAAGGATTCGTGCTCGGGGCGTGCGCCACGCTCGGCCTGCTCGGCGGCGCGGCCATCGGCGTCTGGGGCGTGCCGAAGGCGCTGGACCATTTCTCACCGAGCGTGACGGTGTCGTTCGCGGCGCTCGTGCTCGTGGTGGGGCTGGCCGCGCTCGGGCGAATGCTCGGGGCGCTGGTCGGCACCAAGGTGCGGAGGCGTTTGTCCTGGCGACCGGTGCGATTCCTGGACGCGCTCGGCGGTGCCGTCCTGGCGGCGGCGAGCGTGCTGATCGTGGCCTGGGTCCTCGGTGTCGCGGTGAGCGGCGCCCGGATCCCGAGCGTCACGTCCGCCGTCCGCGGGTCGGAGGTGCTCGCGAAGGTCGACGAAGTACTGCCGAACAGCGCCGACCGCGCGTTGCAGTCGTTCAACGACGTGGTCAACACGGACCTGTTCCCGCGGTTCCTCGACCCGTTCGTGCCGGAGCGGATCCGGGAGACGCAGCCGCCGGACAGCGGGATCGCCCGGCAGCAGTCGGTCCGGGACGCGTACACCCGGATCGCGAAGGTCACCGGCGTCGCCAGTTGCTCGCGCGGCCTGGAGGGCAGCGGGTTCGTCTACGCACCGAAGCGCGTGATGACGAACGCCCACGTCGTCGCCGGCGTCAGCTCGCCGCAGGTCGAGGTGAACGGGAAGAAGTACGACGCCAAGGTCGTGGTGTTCGACCCGGAGACCGACATCGCGGTGCTGTACGTGCCGAAGATGACCGAGACGCCGCTGTCCTTCGACTTCACCGGTAAGGCCGACGACCCGGCGGTCGTGCTCGGCTACCCGGAGAACGGCCCGTTCGACTCCGAGCCGGCCCGGATCCGCTCCGAGGAACGGCTCCGCGGCCCAGACATCTACGGCGACAAGACGGTCACCCGCGAGGCGTTCTCGATCTGGGCCTCGGTCCGCCCCGGCAACTCCGGCGGCCCGCTGCTGTCCGCGAAGGGCGTCGTGTACGGCGTGGTCTTCGCGGCCTCCGTCGAGGACAACCGCACCGGCTACGTCCTCACCGCCCAGCAGGTCGCCGCAGACGCCCGCGCCGGCACCACCGCCACCCAAGAGGTCTCCACCCAGTCCTGCACCTGATGCAGCAGATCGCGCTGGTCACCGCGTTGAAGGACTGTGGCGGTGACAGCGAGTGAGGTGGGGCGTGAGTTGTCGTTCGACGAGCTGGTAGCGGCGAGCGAGCAACGGTTACTGCGGTTCGCCGTCATGCTGACGGGCGGACGGCACAGTGCGGAGGACCTGGTCCAGACCGTCTTCACGCGGGCGTACCGCAAGTGGAGCCGGATCAGCCGGGTCGATCAGCCCGAGGCCTATCTGCGCCGGATGGTGCTCAACGAGTTCCTCAGCTGGCGACGGCTGCTGAAACACGGCGAGCTGCCGGTCGCCGAGCCCCGCGACGTACCTACCGATGAGGACATCGGCACCCGGCAGGCCCAGCGCGATGCCGTCTGGCGGCTGCTGGCCGGGCTGCCCCGCAAGCAACGCGCCGTGCTCGTCCTGCGGTACTACGAGGACCTTCCGGACGACGAGATCGGCAAGCTTCTCGACATCACCCCGAGCACCGTCCGATCCAACGCTGCCCGAGCCTTCGCGGCTCTCCGCAACCAACTGCCCGCTGAGGAGGCCTGATATGACGAAGCTGACCCGGCTGACCGACGACGAGCTCGGCGACCTCCTCCGGGAGACCTTCGCCGAGCGCGAGACCCTGACCGACCACTTGCCCGAGGCAACCAAGCGCCGGAACCCGGTCCCGGTCCTGCTCGCGGCCGCCGCGGTCCTCGCGGTCCTGGTCGGAGTCCTGTACGGCGTCCACCGCCCCGACCGCTCCGATCAGCCGTTGGCGGCGTCACCGGCGGCGACGTCGGCGGGCCCCGACGACGGCCGCATCTGGGCTGCCGCCACCGTCTCGATCGCGCGCCTGGCCGAGCCCTCTGACGGCTGGCAGGTCGTGCAGGTGTTCGGGCAAGGTCAGCGCCCGCACACCCAAGTGCTGAAGGCATCCCCGGCCCCGGTCGTGACGTTCTCCGCCGCCGCGAAGGCGCGGATCGAGGAGGCGGTCCGGCCGCTCGCGCCGGTCGCGTGGGGTGGCGTGGACGAAGCCTGCACCGCTCGACGGGTTGCGACCGTCACACTCGGCCCCGTGGTCAGCAAGGCCGACCACCAGGAAGTGCATGCCAGCATCTTCTACGACTGCGGCCGCGGCTCGATCCTGACCTACCGGATCGAGAAGGTGGCCGGCACCTGGAAGGTCATCGGCACTGTCGGTGCCGTCACCGGCGTCCTGCCTGTGGGTGGATGCCCTTCAGCCAGTCCACGAGAAGGGTGTTGAACAGGTCTGGCGCTTCCTCGTGCGGGAAGTGGCCGGCGGGGGTGATGAGTTCGTGGCGCAGCGGTGCTGTGACCAGATGCGAGGGTGTGGTCGCGCTCGGGGACACGGCTGCGTCCTGTGCTCCGTGGAGTTGCAGGACGGGTACGGCGACCGGCGTACGCATCTTCGCCGAGTACTTCCGCCCGTCCGGCCGTAGCCGAGACCGGACGAACCAGCGGTGGTACTCGAGCGCGCAGTGCGGCGCCGGCCAGACCTGCAGAGCGGCCCGATAGCGCCGTGACGCCTCCGCGTCGGGGAACGTCCCGCCGGGTGCGGCCCAGGCGCGGAGCAGACGCTCGATGTGGATCCCGTCCTGCGCCAGCAGCCGGCGCTCGGGCAGGATCGGCAGCTGGAACCAAGCGCTTCGGGTCAGTGCCTTCGTCTGCCCGGATCGGGTGAGCAACAGCGGGTGCGGTGCCGACACGGCAGCCAGCCCCCGGACCTGCCGTGGCGTCAGTACGGCGGCCGACCACCCGATGAACCCGCCCCACCCGTGCCCGACGATGACCGCATCCGTCGCGCCGAGCGACCGGATCACGCCGGACACGTCGGCGGCCGCGGTGTACGGGTCATAACCACGAGGGGTCTTGTCGCTGGCGCCGTACCCCCGCAGGTCCATCGCGACCGCGCGGTACCCGGCAGCCGCGACAACCGGCAGTTGGTGCCGCCAGGCCCACCAGAACTCGGGGAAGCCGTGCAGGAACAGGATAAGCGGATCGTTCGCCGCGCCACACTCCGCGACGTGGAACCGGGCCCCGTTGGCCGCGACCAGTGAGTGCGACCAGGGGCCGTCGACCAGGAGGTCGACGACTCCTGCCGGGCTCAGCGCCGTACGCCCGGCTCAGGCAAGGCGTACGTCTCGTCGTCGCCCTTGCCGATCGACTTCAGCGCCTCGACCGACTCCTTCGAGGTCTCGATCGTCCGCGTCGGACCCTTCGCGCTCTTCAGCGCCCGCATCCCGATGAACACCAGGATCGCGCCGATCAGCAGGAACGCGCCGGCGACGATCAGGAACGCGATGGCCGGGTGCAGCCCCGCCGCGGTCAGGCCGTACGCCGCGGAGATGCACAGCAGGATGACCGCGAGCAGCGCCAGGAACGCTGCCGCCGCAAACATCCCGGCTCCGGTTCCGGCCGCGATCGCGGTCTTCTTCAGCTCGGTCTTCGCGAGCTCGAGCTCGCTGCGGACCAGGCTGGACAGGTCCTTGCTGGCATTCGCTACCAGCTGGCCGACCGTGGGCTCGTCCCCGTTCATCGACATCGCGACTCCTTCCCGCACGTCCGTGCCCCGACACTACCGCCCACGCCCGCGGGTCAATCGGTGTACGCGCGGTTCCGGCGAGCCAGGAGCAGCGCGGCGATCAGTGCGGCCAGCACCGAGGCGATCAGTACGGCGGCCTTCGCGCGCTCGACCTGGGCGGCATCCGGCCCGAACGCGAGCTGCGCGATCAGCAGCGCGACCGTGAACCCGATCCCGGCCAGCACCGACACCGCGGCGACGTCGCGCCAGGCCAGATCGGAGTTCAGCTCGGCCCGGGTGAAGCGCGCGGTCAACCACGATCCGCCGAACACCCCGATCGCCTTCCCGGCCAGCAGCCCGGCGACGATACCGATCGCGACCGGGTCGGTCAGCATCTGCCGTACGGCGCCGCCGCTCAGCGTCACCCCGGCGGCGAACAACGCGAACAGCGGTACGGCGACCGCCGCGGACCACGGCCGCAGCCGGTGCTCGATCCGCTCGGCCGGCGCCTCGTCCTCGCCAGGATCCGCGACCACCCGCGTGACGAGCCCGAGCGCGACACCGGCGATCGTCGCGTGGATCCCCGACTCGTGCATGAACCACCAGGCCGCGATGGCGATCGGCACGTAGAGGAACGGCGTACGGACGCGGCGGCGCTGGAGGACGTACCAGAGTGCGATCAGGGCGATCGCGGCGAGCAACTGGAACAGGTGGAACCCGTGCGAGAAGAACACCGCGATCACCAGGATCGCGCCGAAGTCGTCGACCACGGCGAGGGTGAGCAGGAACGCCCGCAGCGCGCTCGGCAGCGACGAGCCGACGATGGCGAGCACGGCGAGCGCGAACGCGATGTCGGTTGCCGTCGGCACCGCCCAGCCGTGCGGCTTGCCGTCGTTCATGACCAGGTTGGTGATCAGGTAGATGATTGCCGGGAGCACCATTCCGGAGATCGCCGCGACCACCGGGACGACGGCCTCGTTGAGCTTGGACAGGGTGCCGACGACGAGCTCGCGCTTCAGCTCGACCCCGGCCAGGTAGAAGAACAGGGTCAGCGCGCCGTCGGTCGCCCAGCCCTCGACGGTGAGCGGGCCGAGCTGCGCGTCGCGGACGTGGTGGTACGCGTCCTGCCAGGGCGAGTTCGCCCAGACCAGTGCGACCACGGCCGCGGCGAGCAACAGCAGGCCACCGGTCGTCTCGGCGCGCAACGTCTCAGCGAGAAAGGCCCGCTCACGGCCGAGAATGCGGGGAAATGCGCGCTTCCGCTGCCGGATCCGCGGGTGCTGGCTCATCAACGGCCCTTCATTTTGGGGTCGGTCGGACGACTGCCGACCAGACTTCCCGGCGCACCAACACCATTCTAACGCCTCCCGAGCGCCGCTCCGGTAGGCGTCGGGGTGCGGTTTCCACCGTTGCGGCGCCAACGCGGCGGCGTTGAAGGTTGCTCAGGGCAACGGAGAGTTGCGGTCCGGGACTGACGTGGCGGGCGCGATCAACCTGCGGTTGCTAGCTGATCCAGGCCAGCGGGTTCGGGCCTTTCGGGACGATGCCGGTCGGGTTGATGTTGTTGTGGGTGACGTAGTAGTGCCGCTTGATCTGGTCGAAGTCGACGGTCTCGCCGAAGCCGGGAAGCTGGTACAGGCGGCGCGCGTACGCCCACAGGTTCGGGAACTCCGTGAGCTTCTGCCGGTTGCACTTGAAGTGCCCGTGGTACACCGCGTCGAAGCGGACCAGCGTGGTGAACAGCCGGATGTCCACTTCGCGGAACGTGTCGCCGAGGAGATAGGTGTGGTGGGCGAGCCGTTCCTCCAGTAGGTCGAGCCGCGCGAACAGCACGTCGTACGCCGCGTCATACGCCTCCTGGCTGGTCGCGAAACCGCAGCGGTAGACGCCGTTGTTCACGTCGCGGTAGATCTCGTCGATCAGTTGGTCCATGTCCGCGCGATCGGCCGGGATCAGCTGCGGGGCGTCGATCTTGTGGAAGTCGGTCCACTCGGTGGAAAGGTCGAGAGTGATCTGCGGGTAGTCGTTCGTGACGACCTCGCCGGTCGTGGTGTCGACGATCGCGGGTACGGTCACGCGACCGTCGTACGACGGGTCGGTGCGCAGGTACGCCTCGGACAGGTACTCGATGCCCAGTACGGGATCGCGATCGTCCGGGTCGAGGGTGAACCGCCAGCCGCGGTCGTCGCGGACCGGGTCCACGACCGCGAGGCTGATCGCGTCCTCGAGGCCGAGCAGCCGGCGGACGATGATCGAGCGGTGCGCCCACGGGCACGCGAGGCTTGCGACCAACCGGTACCGACCCGGCTCGACCGGCCAGCGGCCCTGGCCGTCCGGTCCTTCGCCGGGTGCCGCCGTGGAGTCGCGGGAGATCCGGCCGGTGAATCTGTTGCCCTGCCGCTTCCACTCACCGGTCGACGACGTCTCCTGCACGAACTGTCCCGGGGTCATAACGTTAAACCTACCCCCGCTGGGATTGGCTGAGGCTGTGGATCGTCACTGGCCGTGAGGCGGCACCGGACGTTACAGTCAGGCTGACAAGGACGTCCGGGACGAAGTGGTCGCGGCGCCTTGCGCGGCCAGGACCCAGCCGCGGCCCGCGTTCCCCGGCAACCGGTTTGCCGGGCAGATTCCCAGGGATACTGACCTCATGGCCCGCCCAAGGAACAACCCCGGCGATCTCGCTGAGCTCCCTACCGAGCTGCGGACCGATCGTCCGAAGGGTGACCAGATTCGCGAGATTCTGGAGAACCTCACCCGCTCGCTGGCCGTCGGCACCGTGCTGCCGTCCGAGCGCGTCCTCGCCGAGCGTTTCGGCGTCGCCCGGATGACGGTGCGGCAGGAGGTCGACCGCGTCGTGGCCGAGGGCCTGGCCAATCGCCGCCCCGGCGGCGGCACCTTCGTCTCCGAGCCGCGCCCGTCCCGGATGCTCGCCTCGTCGTTCAGCCAGGACATGATCAACCGCGGCATCGAGCCCGGCGCCAAGGTCCTCGAACACCGCGTCGGCGCGGCCGACGAGCACCTCGCCCGCGAGCTCGAAGAGGCCGTCGGCGCGCCGGTCCTGCACCTGGTCCGCCTGCGCACCGCCGACGGCGACCCGATGGCGATCGAGCGCACCGCCCTCTCCCTGAACCGCTACCCCGGCCTGGACGAGATCGACTTCGCCGAGAAGTCGCTCTACACGATCCTCGCCACGAAGTACGGCGTGACGCTGGGCATGGTCTCCGCCTCCATCGTCGCCGCCCCACCCGAACCAGGTGACGCCGAACTCCTGGAGATCGACAACTCCACCCCCTGCCTCATCATCACCTCGGCCCCCCGAACCGCCACCGACCAGGTCATCGAGTTCGGCCGCTCCATCTACCGCTCAGACCGCTACGACATAACTGTCGCCTACCGCGCCACCTGAGCTGCCGCTCGCGCGCGACCGCTAACAGGTGCCGTCCGTACGCGAACGGTCGAACGGCCACGGTGCGAATCACGTATGTCGGGATAGGCAATGGTGACCTGGAACAGGTAATGCCGTGTCTCCAGTCCTCACCGAGGGGGCGGTGTTCCCGGAGGACCGCTTGCCGTCGGCACAGTGCGCTCGCCGAGGGGCGCCGGGCTAGACGTTCAGGCTTCGGAGGACGTTGGGGGTTTGGCCGCGGTCGGTCAGGTCGGCGACTATCTCTACTGTGAGGGCCTGGAGGAGTAGGGCGCCTACCAACGTGGACGTGGCGCCGGTGGGTTCTGGTGTGCCGGGGACTTTGATGAGGGCGTCGCCTGGTACGCCGCAGTTGTCTATGACGACGTCGGCGGTTTCGAAGAGGCGTTGGCCGCTCGGGGCGCGGGCGGTGGTTGCGTTCGAGTGGGCCAGCGAGGTCAGGGCGATGACCTTCACGCCGCGGGCGCGGGCGCCGAGGGCGAATTCGACGGGTACGGCGTTCCGCCCGGAGTTCGACGCGATGAGCAGTACGTCGCCGGACGCCAGCGGATTGATCTCCAGCAGGACGTCGGCCAGGCCGGGGAGGCGTTCGAGGAGGGAGCTCTTCTGCAGGCCCTCGTGCAGCATCAGTCCCGGTTCGAGGATCGCCCGTACGTCGGCCAGCCCGCCGGCTCGCCCGTACAGCTCCTCGGCCAGCGTGTGACTGTGCCCCGTCCCGAACACCCAGAACTGCTTCCCGTCGGCGAGCGCATCGGCAACCAGCCCCGCCGCCACCCGGATCGCGCCCAGTTGCGTCTCGGCCGCCTGCTGCGCGATCTCCAACGCCTTACCCAAGTACTCCTCGGCCCCAGCCATGGCAGAAACCTATCGTCCGCTGCCGGGCGGCGCGAGGACCGGTCTAGACCCGATGCCTCTCGAGCCTTCTGCAGCTCGACAGTACGTATACGCCCGCTGCGCTCCGATCGAGGCGGCACCAGGCGTGCGGACGAACGTAGCAGGCATATACGTACTGTCGAGCTGCAGACTTCACCCCGTCTAGACGACTACCCCGATCGCCGTGCGGTGGTGCTTCGGGTGGTCTACCTCGTCGACGAGCGCGACTGCGAAGTCGGCGTACGAGATCCGCTCCTGCGCATCCGCCGGCGCCACGCGATACCTCCCCTTGCGGGACGGATCGGCGTGGTCGAAGTCCCCGGTGGGTGCGATCGAGACCCAGTCGAGGGACGACGCCGCGAATACGTCCAGCGCCGCCTGGTGGGAGAGGAAGAACGAGCGGTACTCCTGTGGATATCCCTCGGTGTCCATCAGCAACGTCCCGTCGGCGGTCGGGAGGATCGACGCCAGCCCGACCCATACGAGCCGCAGTACGCCGGCCTTCTCGAGCCCGTCGACGAGGGCCTGAGCAGCCCGCGGGAAGAACTCGCCCGGGTCGCTGCCACCGTCGTACACCCCCGCGATCACCGCGTCGAATCCCACCGCCAACTCCGCAACCCGACCCGCATCCGTCACATCCCCAACGACCAACCCCGCATCCCCCGGAGCCCGCTCCGCGTCCGCCGCAACGGCCTGCCCGGCGTTCGTCGTACGGGCGACGCCGACCACGGCATGCCCGCGGTCCCGGGCCTCCGTGACGGCCGCCGATCCGGCGCGTCCGCGGGCTCCGATCACCAGAATCTTGCTCACCGCAACCTCCTCGACAAAGTGGTACGGCGACCGTAGGAGGGAGGGTGGTTACCGATTGGATACCTTGGTGAGCATGGCGGTGCTGCGAGCGGACATGTTCGAGGAGATCTGCCCGTCGACGCTGCTCCCGTTCCGGATCGGCACCGACAAATGGGCGGGCATGGTGCTGCGCTGCCTCGAGGATGGCCCGCGCCGGTACTCCGAGCTGCGGGTCCCGCTCGCCCGGATCAGCCCGAAGATGCTGACCCAGTCGCTGCGCGGACTCGAGCGTGACGGGTTCCTTCAGCGGACGGTGTGCGAGCGCCGCGTCACGTACGAGCTCACCGACCTGGGCCGCAGCCTGCTCGAACCGTTGCGCCTGATGTGTGCCTGGGCCGAGGACCACTGGGACGAACTCCTGGACGCCAAGGAATCGTAGGTCCCGCCAACGTCCCGAGTTGCGAACCGTTGACGACCTAGACTGCGCGGGTGGATGAGCAGACCCCGACCGCCCTGACCGAACTGCCGAGCTGGTTGCTGACCCAGAGCGCGGCCCAGGCCCACCGCATCATCACCGAGTCGTTCGCCGCCGGAGGTGCGCGGGCGTACCACTACCGGCTGCTCGCGACGCTGGTGGAGTTCGGGCCGGCCAGTCAGGCGACCCTCGGGCGGCGCAGCTCGATCGACCGCAGCGATGTGGTTGCCGCGCTCAACGAACTCGAGGCTGACGGGTACGTCGAGCGCAGCGCCGACCCGGCCGACGGCCGGCGGAACGTCATCACGATCACCACGGCCGGCAAGCGCCACTACCGGCGACTGACGACCCTGGTCGGCAAGGCACAGGAGGAGATCTTCGCCCCGCTGTCGGCCACGGACCGTACCCGGCTGACCACGATCCTCGGCAAACTCCGCGCCTACCACCAGGAGTAGTTCACAGCGGAAGCTGGGCGCGGGCCGCCTTCTGAGTACGGCGAACGCGCAGCTCGCGGGCGTGTACCCGGCGGCGCGCGGCCCGCGAGATCTTCGGGCGTTCCGCGGCGTCGAGAGTCGGCGTCTGGACCATCGGCTGCATCGGGTTCACATACTGTCCGATGCACCTCCAGCCCGTTTGGTTCCGCCGTACGCCGGAAATCCGCGGCCGCCGGTCCTCCGACGGGGGCTGTTCGGCGCAGATTCGGAGCGGCTGGGCGATACGCAGGTTCCCGTGGCGGGGTCGGCGTTGGTAGAAAGGTAACCGGGCGCTCCAGCGCGCCGAAGCCAGCGATGAGGAGTCGTCGACGTGACGAATGCAGAGTCACCCCAGTCCGAGGGCCAGCCCGAGGCCCAGTCTGAGGCGCTGTCGAACCTGATGCACGAGGAGCGCCGGTTCGAGCCGCCCGCCGAGCTCGCGGCGAACGCGAACCTCAAGGCCGACGCCTACGACCAGGCCGCGGCCGACTTCGAGGGGTTCTGGGCGGAGCAGGCCAAGCGGCTGACCTGGGCGACCGAGCCGACCGAGACGCTGGACTGGAGCAACCCGCCGTTCGCGAAGTGGTACGCCGACGGCAAGCTGAACGCGGCGTACAACTGTGTCGACCGGCACGTCGAGAACGGTCTCGGCGACAAGGTCGCGTACTACTTCGAGGGCGAGCCCGGTGACACCCGCGAGATCACGTACGCGCAGCTCAAGGACGAGGTCAGCAAGGCCGCGAACGCGCTGCTCGAGCTGAACGTGACGCCCGGCGAGATCGTCGCCATCTACATGCCGATGATTCCCGAGACCGTGGTCGCGATGCTCGCCTGCGCCCGGATCGGCGCCCCGCACACGGTCATCTTCGGCGGCTTCTCCTCGGATGCGCTCAAGGGCCGGATCCTGGACTGCGACGCCCGCGTCGTCATCACCTCCGACGGCGGCTACCGCCGCGGCGCCCCGGCTGCGCTGAAGCCGGCCGTCGACGCCGCGCTGGTCGACTGCCCGGACGTGCGCAACGTGATCGTGGTGAACCGCACCGGCCAGGAGACCGCCATGGTCGAGGGCCGCGACCTCTGGTGGGAGGACTTCGTCGGCAAGCAGTCGACCGAGCACACTCCGGAGGCGTTCGACGCCGAGCACCCGCTGTACGTGATGTACACGTCCGGCAGCACGGGCAAGCCCAAGGGCATCCTGCACACCACGGGCGGCTACCTCGTCGGTACGTCGTACACGCAGTGGGGTGTGTTCGACCTCAAGCCGGACACCGACGTCTACTGGACCGCCGCCGACATCGGCTGGGTCACCGGCCACAGCTACATCGTGTACGGCGCGCTCGCGAACGCGACGACATCCGTGCTGTACGAAGGCACGCCGGACACGCCGCACCAGGGCCGCTGGTGGGAGATCGTCCAGAAGTACAAGGTGTCGATCCTGTACTGCGCGCCGACGGCGATCCGGACGTTCATGAAGTGGGGCGCCGACATCCCGGCGAAGTTCGACCTGTCGTCGCTGCGCGTGATCGGGTCGGTCGGCGAGCCGATCAACCCGGAGGCGTACGTCTGGTACCGCGAGCACATCGGCGGGAACAACGCGCCGGTCGTCGACACCTGGTGGCAGACCGAGACCGGCATGCACATGATCTCGCCGCTGCCGGGCGTGACCGCCGGCAAGCCGGGCGCCGCGATGAAGGCGATCCCGGGCGTCAGCGTGGACGTCGTCGACGACGCGGGCAAGTCGGTGCCGGACGGTTCCGGCGGCTACCTCGTCATCACCAAGCCGTGGCCGGCGATGCTCCGGACGCTGTGGGGCGACGACCAGCGGTTCGTCGACACGTACTGGTCGCGCTGGCCGGGCGTGTACTTCGCGGGTGACGGTGCGAAGAAGGACGAGGACGGCGACCTGTGGCTGCTCGGCCGGGTCGACGACGTGATGAACGTGTCCGGTCACCGGTTGTCGACGACCGAGATCGAGTCCGCGCTCGTCTCGCACCCGAAGGTCGCGGAGGCCGCCGTGGTCGGCGCGTCCGACCCGACGACCGGCCAGGCGATCGCGGCGTTCGTGATCCTGCGCTCGGAGGCCGGCGACGGCGGACCGGACGTGGTGCAGGAGCTGCGCAACCACGTCGCGAAGGAGATCGGTCCGATCGCGAAGCCGCGTCAGATCATGGTCGTCTCGGAGCTCCCGAAGACCCGCTCCGGCAAGATCATGCGCCGCCTGCTCCGCGACGTGGCCGAGAACCGCGAGGTCGGCGACGTCACCACCCTCGCCGACTCCACGGTCATGGACCTCATCAAAACCAACCTGGCCTCCGGCAAGTCCGACGAGGACTGACAACTCGCAGCAGACCCCCGGTTCGCCGGGGGTCTGTTCTGTTCTAGAAAGCCGGGAACTCTTCGAGAGCTCTCACGTCGGGCGGCGGGAACTCGGCGGACGGACCGTTCGGACCCTCCTCCGCGCGTCGCAGATAGCGGTGGACGAACCGCTGGGTCGCGGTGAGTACGTCGGCGCACTGAGCAGTTGTGATCTTGCCTGCTGTCAAGGCGTCGGAGAGCTCGTCCAGGTCGAGGATCTGGTAGCGATCCACCGCGGGCGGAATCAGGAAGTCGACGTACAGGTCGTGCACGACGAGGCCGTCGTCGGTGCGTTCGATCTCCACCACGTCGACGTACCACCAGCCCTCGACCGGCCCCTCGAAAACGGCCGGCTTGGTCAGCTGGACTCCTTCGTCGAGCAGCAGGTAGCTGCGATCGACCGTCGGGCGGCCGGCTACCTGGTATTCGGGCAGGATCCGTACGTCGTACGCGACAACTTCTCCGACCTGCCGCGCCGGGCACCACTGCCCGGTCCGATGCAGAACTCTCATACCGGCCGGGCCCGAAAGATGATGATGCCGACGTACTGCGAGAGCCACGCCTGCTTGTGCGGATAGCGCTGCTTCTTCTCGTCGGACAGTTGCGGTTCAAGAACCCGCTCGACCCGGAAACCGTTGTCGGTCAGGGAGTTGTGGATCGACGAGAACGTGTCGGTGGTGTGGGTGATGGTCACGTCCTCGTTCCACCGCGACGGGTACGAGTACGGGCCGACCGTGTGATAGGCGTCCCCGAGTCCGAGGTCGTCCCGCTCGGAGCGTTCCACCGCCCAACGGATGGGATGCGCCATCGAGACGACCAGTACGCCGTCGTCGGCCAGCAGCGATCGCACCGCGCGGAGAGTTCTTCCTCGGTCCTGTGCGTAGGCGAGAGACTGCAGGAACAGTACGACGTCGAACCGGCGGCCGTTCAGCGCCGGGATCTCGTCGAGGGTCGACAGGTCTCCGGTCATCAGCGTGACGTCGGCGCCGTCCGGCGGTGTCAGGAACTGGGCGCCGACGTCGACGCCGACCACCGCGGTGGCGCCGTGGTCGCGGACGAGTTCGATCGCCTTCTCGCCGTTGCCGCAGCCAATGTCCAGAACGGTCTTGCCCTCGACGGATCCGATCAGGGAGCGCTGGGCGTCCCACTCCATCAACTGGTCAAGGGAGTCTTCCCGGGCCCGGCGTTGCTCGTAGTCGGTGGTCAACGTCTGCCACGGGTCCATGCCGTGAGATTACAACAGCCCCCGGGCTCTCCCGGGGGCTGTTGTTCAGGCGTGGAAGGTCAGACCTGGCCGGCCTTCTCCAGCGCGGAGCAGCAGGTGTTCACCAGCAGGCGCGTCACGTCGTACGGGTCGATGTTGGCGTTCGGGCGGCGGTCCTCGATGTAGCCCTTCTTGTCGACCTCGACCTGCCACGGGATCCGGACCGAGGCGCCGCGGTCGGACACGCCGTAGCTGAAGACGTCGTGCGGAGCGGTCTCGTGCGCGCCGGTCAGACGTTCCTCGATGCCGTGCCCGTAGCCCGCGATGTGCTCGTCGACCTTGCCCGGGGCACCGAGCGACTCGCAGGCGGTGATGATCGCGTCGTACCCCTCACGCATCGCCTTGGTCGAGAAGTTCGTGTGCGCGCCGGCGCCGTTCCAGTCGCCCTTGGCCGGCTTGGCGTCCAGCGTCGCGGCGACGTCGTACTCCTCGGCGATGCGGTACAGCAGCCAGCGGGCCATCCACAGGTGGTCGGCCGTGTCGACCGGACCCACCGGGCCGATCTGGAACTCCCACTGGCCGGGCATGACCTCGGCGTTGATGCCGGAGATCGCCAGGCCCGCCTCGAGACACGCGTCCAGGTGCTTCTCGACGATCTCGCGGCCGAAGACCTCGTCGGCGCCGACACCGCAGTAGTACGGGCCTTGCGGCGCGGGGAAGCCCACCGCCGGGAAGCCGAGCGGACGGCCCTCCTGGAAGAAGGTGTACTCCTGCTCGATGCCGAACCAGGATTCCTGATCGGCGAACTTCTCGGCGACCGGAAGGAGCTCGGCCCGACGGTTCGTCGGGTGCGGGGTGCCGTCCACGAGGTAGACCTCGCACAGCACCAGCTTGTGGTCTCCGCCGCGGATCGGGTCCGGGCAGCTGAAGACCGGCTTGAGTACGCAGTCGGAGTTGTCGCCCGGCGCCTGGTTGGTGCTCGAACCGTCGAAACCCCAGTCCGGCAACGCGGCGCCGTCAGGCAGGATCTTCGTCTTCGAACGCAGCCGTGCGCTCGGCTCGGTCCCGTCGATCCAGATGTACTCGGCTTTGTAGCTCACCGTCGGTCCTTTCCTCACAGCCGACGCATCGGGCGGCCAGCCTGCCTCCACGGTGTCAACCGCCAATTTCGGCCCTGTTGATTCGATGTGACGGCCGTGTTAACCGCAACGTGACGTAGACAACCCCGATGGCCCTAAGGTCGTGGGATGACTGTGCTTGTGGCGATCGTCCATGCCGGCCTCGCCGCCGCCTGGGTGGGCGGGATGGCGTACTCGTTGTTCGTGGTGCAGCCGAAGCTGAAGAAGTACTTCGGGAAGGACCAGGACGGGCGCGAGACGCTGACCGCCGTGATTGCCTCGGGCAACCGGTGGAAGGTGGTCGGGCTGATCGGCGCGATCGCGCTCACCGGTGGCGTGCTGCTCGCGATCACCCACGAACACTGGTGGATCCACGCGGTCAAAGGCTTCCTGCTGCTGATTGCCACGGCGATCTTCTGGTACGTCTCCTGGCGGCACTGGCCGCAGCGCGTGTTCGCGACCGCTGCCGAGCTGCCGAAGCTGCAGGCGCGGCTCATCACGCTCGCGACGACGATGCTCGGCCTCGCGGGAACGGGCTTCGCCCTCGGCGTCCTCGCCGTACACCTCTGAACAACTCGGGGCGGCGCACCGTAGCGTGCGCGGGTGGTTGCGGATCGTGGGTAGTTTGACTTGGTGACCCGCCCCGCACACCCGTCGTCCACAGATCCCGCTGATCAGCCCGCCACGTACGGCGAGGTGTTCGGCGTGGCCGAGTTCCGCTGGCTGTGGCTGGCGCAGCTCGGGTCGGTGATCGGGGACCAGTTGGCCCGGGTCGCGCTCGCCGTACTCGTCTTCGACCGGACCGGATCGGCCGGGCTGTCCGCGGTCACCTACGCGCTGACCTTCCTGCCCGACATCGTGGGCGGCCCGCTGCTGTCCGGACTGGCGGACCGCTATCCGCGACGCCGGCTCATGATCGGCTGCGACATCGCCCGCGCGGTGCTGGTCGCGGCAATGGCCATCCCCGGCGCCTCGCTGTGGATCCTCTGCGTGCTGCTCGTCGCGGTGCAGTTGCTCGCGTCGCCGTTCCAATCCGCCAGAGCCGCGTTGTTGCCGTCGATCCTGACCGGCGACAAGTACGTCCTGGCCAGCTCGGTGTCGAACATCACCGCGCAGGCCTCTCAACTGGCCGGGTTCGTGACCGGCGGCACCCTGGTAGCAGCCTTCGGCGTCGGGAACGCACTGCTGGCCGACGCCGTCACCTTCGCGTTGTCAGCGCTGCTGCTGAAGCTCGGAGTTCGTGAACGCCCATTGCCGGGGTCGACCGAAGCGCGCCCGGGATGGTGGCCTTCGCTGTCGGCGGGCGCGAAGCTCGTCTGGAGCGATCGCCAGCTGCGGTACCTGGTCGCGCTGGCCTGTGTCGCCGGTTTCTACGTGAGCATCGAAGGACTTGCCGCGCCGTACGCCGCAGTGGTCGGAGGCGGACCAGCCGCTGTCGGGGTCCTGCTCGCCGCCAACCCGGCAGGGCAGATGGTCGGAATGCTGTTGCTGACGCGAGCCGCGCCGGCGCGGCGGCTCACGCTGATGGGCCCACTCGCGATCGGATCCTGTGCGCCGCTGATCGGCTGTATCGCCGAACCGGGGCTGTGGGTGACCGTCGCCTTGTGGTTCGTGTCGGGATTGTGTGCGTCGTACCAGCTGGCCGCGAGTGCGGCGTTCGTGCTGAACGTGCCGGACGCGCAGCGCGGCCAGGCGTTCGGCCTGGCGCGCACTGCGCTGATCGTGTCCCAGGGAATCGGTGTGCTGGTCGCCGGTGCCGCGGCGGATCGGTGGGCGCCGGCCCTGGTCGTGGCGGCAGCGGGAATTCTCGGCGTACTGGTCGCGGCGGGCGCGGCGTACGGGTACGTCGGCGCCACGCGACAACCTGCGTGATGGGTCACCAGTCGTTGTTCTGCATGGCGGCGGCCTCCTCTCGCGGGATCTGGGCGCATAGGGGGTGAGCGCAGCGAGGCAATATCAGGGAAGCCATGACAATGCGTACACATCACGGCTACTCTGTGACAAGGACCGACTGTGAGGCGGAGGTCTTTTTCATGAGTATCCGGCATCGGCTGGCGCGACGTCGCCTACGCCGACGTCAGGACGTGGGCTGGAGCCCGGCCCGGTGGGCGTTGTGGTCGCAGCCCCGGAGCGTGCTCGGCTACGTCCTCGCGGTCGAACTCATCACCGTGGTGGTCGTCGCGTCGACGTTCGACCTCGTCTCCGTCACGGCCGGTGACTGGATCCGGCTGCTGGTTCTCGCCGCCGGATCGGCGATCCATCTCGAAGCCGCACGCGATATCGAGCGGCTGCGCAAGGTCGGCGCCGAAGGCATTCCGTACGTCAATCTCAAGGGGATGTGGACCTTCGCCGGTGTCCTCATCCTGCCTCCGCCGCTGGCAGTAGCGCTGATTCTCAGCACCTACGTGCATTCCTGGCTGCGGGTACGACGAGTTCCGCCGTACCGGTCGGTCTTCACCGCGACGACGCTCGTGCTGGCCGGCGCCGCAGGAGCGGTCGTCCTGGCCACGATCCGTCCTGGTGTCTACCCGGGCTACCCGTCCGGCCCACTCGGACTCGTCGCCGTAGTGGCGGCAGGCCTGGCGTACTGGTTCGTGAACTACGCCCTGGTCGCCGGCGCGATCATGATGGCCAACCCGGACTCCCCAGGACGCAACGCCCTCGGGCGACTCTCGGATCAGCTGATCGTGGCCGGTTCACTCGGGCTGGGCGTCGCGACCGCCGCGCTGCTGCTCAGCCAGCCGTGGGCCGTCGCCGTCCTGCTGCTGACCATTCTCGGTCTCCATCGCGCGCTTCTGGTCGAGCAGTTCCAGACGGCGTCACGCACCGATCCCAAGACCGGCCTGGCCAATGCGGCCTTCTGGCATGAGATCGCTCGGCGCGAATTCGCCGGCGCCGAACGCACGAACTCCCGGCTCGGCGTGCTCTATCTCGATCTCGACCACTTCAAGGCCATCAACGACACCTTCGGTCACCTCGCCGGTGACGAGGCACTGAAGGCGGTTGCGGCCGAACTGCGCCACGAGGTCCGCGACAACGACCTGGTCGGGCGGCTCGGCGGCGAAGAGTTCGCCATCCTGCTCCCGCAGACCTCCGCGGCCGATACCGCCCTGGCCGCCGAGCGGATCCGGCGTCGCATCGCGGGGCTGGCGGTCACCGTTGCCGCTCCCAACGGCCCGGTGCTGTGTGGCCCGATCACGTGTTCGATCGGCGCCGCGACGTACCCGGAGTCCGGCACCAGCCTCGACGAGCTCCAGATGGCGGCCGATCTGGCGATGTACCAGGCCAAGGACGCCGGCCGGAATCGCGTCGTCTCCGCACCGGGCAACGGCGAGCTGCCGACCTCCTGACCCCGGCACCAGACCGGAGCGGTAGGCGATGTTTGGGTGCCTGTGCCACGATTGCGCTTCCCGACGGAGGTGATCACGATGGCGCAGGAGGCATTGCAGCTGCTGGTCAGCATGCACCGAATCGTCAGACATCTGCGCCGCAGCAGGACCACCACGCTCCTGCACCCGACGCAGTTCCTGGCGTTGATGCTGATCGCCGACGAGCAACCGATCCGGATCGGCGAGATCGCCGCCCGGGTCCCGTGCTCGCAACCCACCGCTACGACGACGGTCGCTGGGCTGGAAGAGGCCGGCCTGGTCCGGCGTGAACCGGACCCGGTCGACGGTCGGGCGACCGCGGTCGTGCTCACAGACGTAGGCGCCCAGACGGTGGAGGCGTCCGGCCGTCAGGCCGCCGAGGAACTCGCCAATCTCCTCAGTCGCCTCGACGACGCGGACCGGACGCTCGTCCTGCAGGCCGGTGCAGTCCTCGCGCGCGTCACCGACGGGCTTTAACGCAGACCCGGTACGACGGTCACGGTGTACGGCGGCGTACCGGGTGCGACGTCCAGTTGGCTGTTCACCCACAGCAGCCGGCCGTGGTCGCGGGCGATCGTCGTCGGAGTCGCACCGGCCGCGCCCGGGCCTGAATCCGCGACCAGGGTCGCCGCGGTCAGATCGTTGTTCAGGATCGCGAGCCGGGTCACGTACTTCCCACCTCCGGCGTTGTGGACGGCGTACAGCCGGCGTCCTTCGAGCAGGTATCCGTCGCCGGACAGGATGCCGTTCGGGACGTCGAGGACCGTGACTTGCCGGGTACGGAGGTCGATCCGGTACGTGACGTCCTGGCCCTGCTCGCCGACCAGGAGGACGCGTCCGTCGGTGACGATGCCGTTCAGGAAGTACGGCGTCGGCTGGATCTCGTCGCGGGTGATCCATGGTTCGAGCTCGCCGAGACCGCTGCGGGTCAGCGGCGCCCGCCAGATCTGGTTGTGCGTCGAGTCGGTCACGTAGACGGCGTCGCCCGCGATCGTGAAGTCGTTGAGGAACGAGCCGTCCGCCGCTTTCCGTACGTCGAGCAGCCGGCCGCGGGCGTCGTACAGGAAGAGTTTCGACGTACTCGCACCGGCGACCAGGACCCGGCCCCAGCGGTCCAGGTGGATGCCTGTGGCCGCGGTACGTCCGTCGCTGCCGGCCGGCAGGAACAGGCTGAGGCAGGACGAGCGGGTGTTGCCGCGGTACACCGCGCCGGTGGCGACGCTGGTGACGTACATCGTGCCGCCGGGCGTCACCGCGATCCCTTCGAGGTTCTCGCCGGGAGCGGTCGAGACGACGTACTGCGTCGGTCGGTGGACTGCGCCCGCCTGCGCGGTGGCCGACGGGGTGGCCGCGGCGAGGACCAGGACGGTGAGGACTGCGAGACGTTTCATCCGGCCAGGGTGGGAGCGTACGGCGGCCGGTCGCGACCGGATTCGGCCTGAACCGAAGAGGTCTGTGCGGGTGACCTCGCGACCGTCACAATCGGGGGATGATCCGCGTCCACTTCACCACGGCGGACCTCGGCCGGGTCACGTTCCCGACCGAGCCGCACCCGCTGTGGGAAGCCGCGCTCGCGGCCCGCGCGCTCGGTGACCGCTCGATGTCGCCGGCCGCACGGCGCTGGCGACGTACTGCGGCACCGCGGGTGCGGGGGTCGATGCGTCCGCTGTTCAAGCTGATCTCGCCGGGCGGACTGTTCCCGGACTTCCTGATCCCGGACGTGGCGGGGCCGGGGCTGGAGCCGGCCGTCGAGGCGTTGATGGAAACGCCGGCCTCGGTCATCCGGGACGAGTTGGGGCCGTGGTTGCCGCCGGACATCGACCGATATATGCGTGGGTTGCTGGCTGGTCGCGCCGGCTCGCGGCGGGCGCTCGGCGGCGCGGTCCGCGACTTCCATCAGGAGGTGCTGGGGCCTTCGTCGGGTGAGCTGCAACGGCGGTACGGCGCCGACCTCGGGATCCGGTCGCGCGCTGTGCTGCACGGTGGGATCGATGCGTTGCTGTCGTCGCTGCATCCCGATGTCGAGTGGGCGACTCCGGTGCTGACGACGTACGGCCCCGTAGACGACTGGACCGCGGACATCCACCTGAACGGTCGCGGGCTCGAGCTCTACCCGTCCCCACTGGTCTCCAACTGCCTCGCGATGGACACCCCCGACCGCCGCCCCGTCCTCGTCTACCCCTGCGCCGACCTCACCGACCCGGACGATGCCACCACCGACGCTCTGGCAGACCTCCTGGGCCGCACCAGAGCCGCCGTACTCCGCTCCCTCACCCACCCCGCCACCACAACCCAACTGGCCCGCCGAGTAGGCATCTCCCTGGCCTCCGTCTCCGACCACACCAGAGTCCTCCGATCCGCCGCCCTGATAACCACCCACAGAACCCAAGGCACCGCCCTCCACGCCCTAACCCCCACCGCCCACAATCTGTTGACCGGAGCAACTACTTGGCCTGGTGACAGCCGCCCGGTGCCGGCGACCCCACCGCTCGCCGGCCGAGGTGATTAGTTGCTGTTGGCAATATCCACAGGACGTCGGGGCTGTGGATAACAGATTCCCTTGAAAATAAGGGGTTCTGGCTTTGAAAACTGTCGGTGGGGGTGTCTAGGCTTTGATCCATGGAGAAGCCGCCGGAGTTGATGAGTGACGCCGAGCTGGCGCATGCTCTCGACCAGTGCGACGCCGACCAGGCCCGGACCGAGACCCGCCGCCTGCGCCTCATCGGGGCGATGGACAGGTCGGGGTATGCCGAACGGGTCGGTGCCCGTGACATGGTCCAGTACGTGGAATTCCGCTACCGCCTCGACCACTCGCGGGCCTACCGCGACGTCCGCCTGTCCCGCGCCCTCCCCAAGTATGCGGCCGTCGTCGCCGCGCTGCCCGACCCCGATGTGGCCGAGGACGAAGATGTCCCTCAGGTGTTCCTGCGGCCGGCGCAGGCCGAAGCGATCGTGACCGCCCTGGAAAAGGTCCCGACCACCGTGCCGGTCGCCGATCTCGAGTTCGCCGAAGAAGAACTGGTCCGCCTCGCCCGCACCTGGCACCGGCCGACCTGCGCAAGGCCGCCGAACAGTCCCGCGACATCCTCGACACCGACGGCCCCGAGCCCGAAGAGGACAAGGCCGCTGCCCGCGAGACCTTGACCTTGAAGACCGCCGACCGGGGAGTGAAGTTCACCGGGTTTCTGGCCAACGAAAACGCCGAACTCCTCCGCACGCTCATCTTCACCGGCGCCCGCCCACACAAAACCGTCGATGGTGAGCGCGACCCCCGCTCCCGCGAAAAGCGCCAAGCCGACGCCCTCACCACCACCCTCACCCTCGCCGCCACCGCCCTAGACGCAGGCACCCCCTCACCCACCATCCCCCGCCCCACCAACACACCCACCGACTCCACGCACACCGGCTCTACGGACGCTGGCTCCACGCACACCGGCTCCACGGACGCTGGCTCTACGGCGGCTGGTCCTACGGCGGAGACAACGGCGGAAGAGGCGGGCGGGTCGGATGTTGGCTCGGACAGTGGGGTGGTCGGTGCCGCGGGAGCCTGCCGGAGCGGTGGTGCGAGTGGTAGCGCGGTGGGTGGTGCGGTGGGTGGTGCGGCTGGTGATGTGGTGCCTGGGTTCGGGGCGAAGGCGAACATCACCGTCACGATCGACCTGCAGGACCTGAAGGCGATGACTGCGGACGCGATCGGGCAGACCGTCTACAGCAATGGGCTGTCCGCCGCCACCATCCGCCGGCTGGCCTGCGACGCCAAGGTCATCCCGATCGTGCTCGGCTCCAACTCCGAACCCCTCGACGTCGGCCGCTGCGAACGCCTCGTCACCCGCGCCATGCGCCGCGCCCTCAACACCCGCGACCGCGGCTGCGTCGTCTGCGGAGCCCCACCCATCCTGTGCGACGCCCACCACCTGATCTCCTGGATCGACGGAGGCGACACCAAGATCTCCAACCTCGTGCTCTTGTGCCGCTGCCACCACACCGACCTACACAACGGCCACTGGACCATCACCATCACCAACGGCGAAGTCCACGTCGCCAGACCCACCTGGGCCGACCCACCCCGCCACCCACACAGACCACCAGACGACGCACCCCGGACACACGAGCCACCGGGTGACCACCCCACGCCGTCGTATCCACCGGACGAAACACCCAGGCCACACGAGCCACCGGGGTATTGCCCCACGCCCTCGGACCCGTCGGACGGCGTTCTCACGCCCGCCGACAACCCGAAACCTCAGACCTCAACCCCCGCAGACGATCCGTGGGGTGAGAGCGCCCTGCCCGTACCCGGCGCGCCCGGCGTCAGACCGAGCCGCTGGAATGCCGACGAACTGACCCGCGCGGAAGCAGCCCGGTTCGCGGTGTGGGGTGAGCGTGCCACGAACGAGTCCGGTGCCGGACCGCCATCCTTTGCCACAATCTGATCCCGTCGGGTCTGCGTCATCGTCGGGCAGGTCGGCGGCTCCGGCGCGGAGGCGGCGACTGTGGCGGGCTATGTCCTCCGGGACTCGGGAGTGACTGAACCGACCAGTTGACGTTCTCGGTCCCCAGATTCCAGGGGTGCGGCCGACGTCGCGGAGGGTTTTACTCTCCGACGGTGCCAAATCCCTCCAGGTTCGTGCAGGCGTCGTTGCCAGCAGCACCATCCGGCGGGAGGTACGACGGGCTCACCTGAGTCCATCCAGGTGAGCCCGTCGTACTGCCAGCACGTCTTGCGGCGAATGAGGGTTAGTTGCGGGTGATTGTGAAGGTTGTGGTGGTGTTTTGGATGTCTTTGGTGTTGTTGGTGAGGGTTAGGTTGTTGAAGGTGACGGTGCCTACGGCGGGGCCTTGGCCGGGCTCGGGGAGTTCGTTGGCCCAGATGCCGAAGCCGGACTTGGCGTCGAAGGCGTCGCCGGACTTGCGGGCTCCGGAGATCGTCGTGTTGGTGAAGACGGTGTCCGCGACCGGGAACTGCGGCTGGCCGCCGACGTAGTTCGTCTGGAACATGATCCCGCTGTACGTCGGATCGACGATGTCCAGATCACTGACGCGGATCCCCTGGAAGATCTTCGACGCCGAGAAGACCCAGACCGCGGGGAACGCCTGGTTGCCCCAGAAATGCCCGCCGGAACGTACGACGGAAACGTTCTGGAACTGTGTCGGCGGTGTGGCCCCGAACCCGTTCATCGGGATCCCGAAGTCCAGGGAACTGATGGTGATCCCCGGGTACGTGAGCATGTCCGCGGCGTACAGGTTCCGGAAGATGTTGTTCGTCCCGCCGTACACCGCGAACCCGGCGGCCCGCCAGGTCAGCGTGGCGGACAGGTTCTCGAACACGTTGTCCCGGACCTCGCCGCCGCCGCTGTCGGTGGCATTGAACAGCGCGAAGCTGTCGTCACCTGTCGAGCGGGCGTCGTTGTTGCTGACCGTGTTGCCGGCCGACCCGTTCGTCATGTTGATGCCGTCGGCAAACGTGTCCCGGATCCGCGAGTTCTTGATCGTCGACGTGTCGGTGTTCGCACCCCAGTACATGCAGACCATGTGCTCGACCCAGATGTTGTCGATGGTCATGTTCGCCGTACCCGAGAAGTCGAACACCTTCCCGGGCCCGTCGATCCGCGACGTGTAGTTGCCGAAGTACGCGAACCCGCTGAACGTCGACCCGTTCGCCGACGCCTCGGACCGGAACCCGACGTCGGTGTTGTCCTGCGTGGTCGGCGCGTGGAACCGGGTGAACCACGGCCCGGCCCCGACGACCTTGACCGCCTTGCCGTACACCTGGAACTTCGACGACGTCTCATAGTCACCGGCAGGCAGGTACACGCCCTGCAAGTTGCTGTCCTGCCGCACCTGGTCGAGCGCGTTCTGCACGTCCTGATGGGTGAAACCGGCCGGCGTGACGAAGCCCGCACCCGGGTTGCCGACAACGGAAGCCGCCTCGGTGTCGAGGAAGTCGATCGTGTACGTCAGGCTGTTCGCCGGATCCTTCTGCAGCCGGATCTTCGTCCCGGCCGGGTAGGTCTGGCCGAGCATCAGGTTGGCCTCGTCGTAGATGTGCCGCGCCGGACCCGACCCGGGCGAGTTGTTCGGCGACGCCTCCGCGCCGTACAGCCAGGCGTACTTAGAGGTCAGCGGCAACGTCTTCGCGAAGGTGCCGTTCACGTACACGCTGATCGACGACGTCTGCCCGCCTCCGCCCGACGAGTCCGGCATCGAGAACCGGGTGACGAGCGTGTTCGTGCTGGCGCGGGTGGTGAACTCGACGTACGAACCGTTCGAGCCGAGCGTGACCGCGCGCCGCCCGGAGGCTTCACCGGCTAGGTCGCCGATCGTCCGGTTCGGTCCGATCACGGACGCGCCACCGCCTACCGAAGCGTCCTCCGCCTCGAGGTGGTCGTACGGCATGTTCGCGCCGCGACCCACGAAGAGCGGCCGCTCACTCGTGTTGTTGGTCCGCTTCACCGGCAGCTCGTTGGCGTCGTCCGCCAGCACCACGCGCACGGTGTAGCGCCCGTTGCCCGCGGTCCAGTTGCCGAGAGCAACAGCCGGAGTGGTCGCACCGGCCGCAATCGTCCCGTTGTACGACGCGGTCAGTGTCGTCACCACGGACGATCCGTTCAGTACCGTCAGTGTGATCCCGTGCGCACCAGACGCAGAGGCGACACTGCCTTGGTTCTTCAAAGACACGGAGAACGCGACAGCGTTGCCGGCGGACGGGTTCCCTGGAGTCCAGTTGACCGCCGACGCGACGAGATCGGAGCTCGCCACCGGGGTCACCACGAGCGGACCAGCAGCGGCCGCCGTGTTGTTCCCGTCGTTCTGCTCGATGACCGAACCACCCTCGTCGACCTTGGCGCTCAACGCGTACGAGCCCGCATCGCGCGTCCCGATCGACGCACTGACCGTCGTGGACGCCCCGGCCGCGAGCGCGCCGACAGCCGCCGTACCGACCTTGGTCGTGCCGAGGTAGAAGTTCACGTCGGTCGCCGCGGAGCCCGCCGTACCGCCGTTGTTCACCGTCGCGCGGACCGTGATCGCGTCGGTCTCGACCGGGGAGGTCGGTGTCCACGAAACGTTGGAGAGCGTGAGATCCGGGTTCGGCGCCGGTACGCCGAGCACCTGCAGTTCAGCGACCTGTCCGGCCGGTGCGCCGGTGTTCCCGGTGAAGTTCAGCCGTACGTCGGCCACGCGCGCGCTGACCGGGATCGTCACGCTGTTGCCGCTCGCCGGGTTGAAGTCGTACCCGGACGAAGCAACGATCGTCGTGAAGTTCGACGAGCTCTGCTCGCGCCCGAGGATCGAGAACGTCTGCATCCGCGGCCCCCACGCCGAATCAGGGTTGAGCCGCACCACGATCGAGCTGAGGTCAGCGTTCGCGCCGAGCTGCGTGGTCAGCGTTGCCGGGTTGGCGTTGCCCTCCCAGTACGTCGTCACGTCGTCGTCGTTCGCGTTCTCCGGGACGTAGGTGAACGTCGACCCGGACGCGGTGATCGGCTTGTCCAGCGCCAGGTTGCTGCCCGGACCGCCACTGCCGTTGCGGGTGACCGTGTTGCTGTTCGCGGACTGGTTGCCAGCAGCATCTTTCGCGCGCACGGCGTACGCGATCGAGACGTTCGCCGGCTGGTTGTCCGTGTACGCGAGCACGTTGCCGGCCACGCTGGTCCGCAGTTGCCCGTTTGCGTAGACGTCGTACCCGGTGACGCCGACGTTGTCGGTCGAGGCGCTCCAGGTGAGCCTGATCTGCCCGGCGCCGGGTTCGGTGAAGGCCAGGTTGCCCGGGGCGGTGGGAGCCTGGGTGTCACCGGTTGCCGGTCCGTAGACCTCGAGTTCGGAGAGCTGTCCGGCCGGCCAGCCGGTGTTCGCAGTGACCCGGATCCGGACGTACCGCGTGGTGGCGGTGCCGTAGTCGACGGTGACCGTGTTGTTCGGCGGGCTGAACGTGCGCGCCGCGGGCGCGGACAGGTCGGTGAAGTTCTGCCCGTCGGTGCTGCCCTGGACCGCGAGGGTCTCGTCACGTGCGCCCCAGTTGGCGGTCGGCAGCTTGAGTACGACCTGGTTGGTCGCGACCGACGTACCGAGATCGACCTGGACCCATTGTGGGAACGCGTTGTTCGCGCTCTCCCAGTAGCTGTTCTGGTTGCCGTCGGTCACGTTCGACGCGGCGTAGTCCTGGGTGCTGCTGCTGGCCGACGCGGCCTTGCCGGCAGCGAGATTGGGGCCGGCGTGTACGGCGGCCTGCGCGGCGGGCGCTGGCCGGACGAGCGGAGCAGCCGCGAGACTCGCGGCCAGCAAGGCGGTCAGCAACCGCCAGTTCGGAATTCGCATGGGCCTCTCCTGGTGGGCGGGACAGGGAAGAGCCGCCGCACGGAGTCCAGAATTTACGCTGACTTGGTCATTTCTTGCGCGGCGATTGGCTCATTGTTACGGCACCATCAACCGTGCGTCAACGGCTCGTGACAGCGAAGGGCCGGCTCGCAGTGAATGCGAGCCGGCCCTTGGATGTACTGCGTCAGTGCTTGGTAGCACCCTCCGCGCCCGCGCCGGTGAGCGCGCGGACCGAGAGTTCGCTGTACCGGTCCTCGCTCGACTTGTCCCGGCCGAGGTACGTGCCGACTACGCCGAACAGGAAGCCCAGCGGGATCGACACGATGCCCGGGTTCGACAGCGGGAACCAGTGGAAGTCCGAACCGGTGATCATCGACTTGTCGCCGTTGCCGGACACGACCGGCGAGAACACCACCAGTACGACGGCCGAGATCAGGCCGCCGTAGATGCTCCAGACCGCGCCCGAGGTGTTGAACCGCTTCCAGAACAGGTTGAACAGCAGCGCCGGCAGGTTCGCCGAGGCCGCGACCGCGAACGCCAGCGCGACCAGGAACGCGATGTTCAGCTTCTGTGCCGGGATCGCCAGCCCGATCGCCACCGCGCCGATCCCGATCGCCGCGAACCGCGCCACCCGCAGCTCCTGCTTCTCGGTCGGCTTCTGCTTCGAGATGACGTTGGCATACAGGTCGTGCGCGAACGACGACGCCGAAGTCAGCGTCAGCCCGGCCACCACCGCGAGGATGGTGGCGAAGGCGACCGCCGCGATCAGCGCGAGCAGAATCGCCCCACCGGTCGAGTCGGCCCCGCCGCCGACGGCTTCGGCCAGCAATGGCGACGCCACGTTGCCCTTCGACGTCTCGACTGCGGAACCCTTGGCCGTATCCAGCAGTGCCGCGGCGCCGAATCCGAGGGCCAGCGTCATCAGGTAGAACACGCCGATCAGGCCGATCGCCCACTGCACCGACCGCCGCGCGGACCGCGAGTCCGGCACCGTGTAGAAGCGGATCAGGATGTGCGGCAGGCCCGCCGTACCGAGGACCAGCGCGAGGCCGAGCGACAGGAAGTCGATCTGGCCAGTGAGGTCCTTGCCGTAGAGCAGTCCGGGCTGGAGGAACGATTCGCCCTTCCCGGACTTCGAGGCGGCCGAGCCGAGCAGGTCGGAGATGTTGAAGTTGAACTTCAGCAGCACCAGGAACGTGATCACCACCGTGCCCGCCATCAGCAGCACGGCCTTGACGATCTGCACCCAGGTGGTGCCCCTCATGCCTCCGATCGTCACGTAGACGATCATCAGCGCGCCGACGAGCACGATCACGGCGGCCTTCAGGCCCTCGCTCTTCACGCCGAGCAACAGCCCGACCAGCGAACCGGCGCCGACCATCTGGGCCAGCAGGTAGAAGATCGAGACCACGATCGTCGAGGTCGCGGCTGCCGTCCGGACCGGCTTCTGCTTCATCCGGAACGCGAGCTGGTCGGCCATCGTGAAGCGGCCCGAGTTCCGCAGGAGCTCGGCGACCAGCAGCAGTGCGACCAGCCAGGCCACCAGGAAGCCGATCGAGTACAGGAAGCCGTCGTATCCGTAGAGGGCGATCTGGCCGGAGATACCGAGGAACGACGCCGCGGACATGTAGTCGCCGGCCACCGCCAGGCCGTTCTGCGCGCCGCTGAAGGAGCGGCCGCCTGCGTAGTAGTCGGCAGCGGTCTTGTTCTGCCGGGACGCCCACCAGGTGATGTACAGCGTCACGGCAACGACGGCGGTGAACAGCGAGATCGTGAGCGTCCGGTTGCCGGGTTCAGCGGCCAAAGGAAGGCTCAGCGGGACGAGAAGGACGGTCACCGGCGGCGCTCCCTCTTGTACTTGGCGTTCAGGCCGTGGGCCAGCGGATCGAGCTTGCGGTTGGCGAACCGGCCGTAGACAGCCGCGATCACGAACGTCGACACGAACTGCAACAGGCCGAAGATCAGCGCGACGTTGATGTGGCTGCCACCGATCCGGTGGTCCATGAAGTCGCGGGCCCAGTTGTTGCAGGCGACATACGCCAGGTACCACGCCATGAAGGCGATCGTCCACGGTACGACGAAGTTCTTGTACCGCCGCTTCAGCTCTTTGAAGTCGGCCGCGTCGTGCACCGCCTCATAGGCGCGGGCGTCCCGCTCGCGCACCACTTCCTCGTCCATGCGTTCCCCTTCGGTGGACTAGAACAGGTGCACGTTAGCCCCAAGTCGCCTGTTTGTGACCTTCCGCAACCAAAATGTTTCTACAGATGCGGTGCCACCGGGCCGTCGACCGTACGGCGATAGTTCGCGAACTCGCTGGGGTGGGCTCGGAAGCAGTCGGTGAAATACGGCATCCGCAACGCCTCCGGGGGCCGGGCGGTGTGCTCGTAGATCAGGTCGATCTGGTCCAGGACCTGGTCGCGCCGGGTGTCCTTGAGCACGGCGACCCGCGAGTGCGACTGGGCCAACTGCCGCAGGCCTTGGCGGTTCAGGTCGTGCCAGTGCCGGAACCGGGCGCTCTCGAGCAGCGTGAACAGGTTCGACTGGTCGATGATCGGCACCGGGTCGAACCGGTCGGTGCCTCCGACGCCGTCACCCTGCATCACCTGCCAGATCCGGCGGACCCACGGGACCACGGTGTCGGGGTTGTTCCAGAGCAGGCCGAGGACGCCGTTCGGGCGCAGTACCCGGGCGATCTCCGGCAGGGCGCGGGCGTGGTCGAACCAGTGGAAGGCCTGTCCGACGATCACCGCGTCCACCGAGGCGTGAGCGAGCGGGATCGACTCCGCCGCCCCGACCATCGTGTCGATCCCGGGCCGCCGGCGGCAGACCTCGAGCATCTCCTGCGACGGGTCGACGGCGATCACGTCGTGACCGAGTTCGGCGGCGACCGCGGCGAGCTTGCCGGTGCCGGCGCCCAGGTCGAGCACCTGCAGACCGCGGCCGGCGCCCAGGATCCAGATCAGCGCATCGACCGGGAACGTCGGCCGGCCCAGGTCGTACGCCGCCGCGACGGCGCCGAACGACGTGGCCCGCGCGGCGTGCGCGCCGTTGCCTGCGCCGTTCGCCGCGCCGTTTTCCGGGGCAGCGGCGGAGTCCCCGGCCGGATCATTGGTGGTCATCACGGTAAATCATGCCGTAGCGGAGCGCGGGGAGCCTGCTACTCGCCGAGTTTCTTCTGTTCGATGTGCGCGTTCAGCGCGGCCAGCTCCGGGTGCCCGTCCAGAATCGCGACCAGTTCGGCACAGCCGAGCTCCGTCCCGCCGAAGTCTTCGATCAGGGCATCGAGCAACTTCCAGTCGTCCGCCGTGTCCAGCGTGAGCCGGTACTGCGCTCCACCGCCGGACCAGGGCAGGTTCAGCAGCCGTATCTCGCCGGACCGGTTCTGGTGCAGGTACGGCGTGACGTGCTCGCGGTCCGCCTTGAGCGTGGCGTTCGCCTCCGCGTCGTACAACCGGGCCGTGGAGAAGATCTCGAAGTCCATGCCCCGCGGGTAGGTGCGCTCGAGACAGTTCGAGATGTAGAGGTCCAGGTCGTTCTCGGCGCGCCACCGATCGACGCCCGCGGCAACGATCTCCGGATCGATCAGCGGGCAGTCGGAGGTGACCCTGACGATGGCGTCCAGGCCGTTTTCGCGGGCGGCGCCGGCGAACCGGCTGAGTACATCGTCCTCGCTGCCGCGGAAGACCGGGATGCCGTCCTCCTCGCAGACCTGGACGACCAGGTCGTCGTGGACGTTCGTGGTGGTCGCGACGATCACCGGCAGGCCGGTGCGGCTCAGCCGGTCGAGGTGGTGCTCGAGATAGGAGCGCCCGGCAACGGCCAGCAGCACCTTGGCCGGTAGCCGGGTGCTGGTCACGCGAACCTGCGTGATGATGCCGATCTTCAGCTCTGGTGTCACGGGGTCCATCGGAACATCTCCCGGATTTCTGCGGGTCCGGCGACGTGGTCGACGCCCAGTTCGGTATCGGTGAACTCACGGGCGGCCGCCGGCGGGACGTACGGCTGGTCCATCTCCGGCCACAGCCGCTTGATCCGCGCCTGTCCGCCGAACGACGGGTGCTCGTTCTCGAGCACCATGGGATCACCGTAGACCCCAGCGCCCAGTCCGAGCGAGGCGCCGTACAGAACGGCGGAGCTGAGCCGGTTGGACGCGACCCGTTCGTGCTTGCGGAGTTCGCGCAGTTGCTTGACCAGGAACTTGGCGTCGGTCTTGCGCCAGTGCAGGCCGCGGTAGCCGTGCGTGATGACCCGGAATCCGGCGTCCTTGTAGACGTTCCGGATCGCGGGCTTGTCGAACTCGTTCCAGTACAGGCAGACGGTCACCGGTCCGGTCTCGTGCTCGTTGATCGAGGCAACGATCCGGCCGTGGTCGCCGAGCACGTGCTGGCCTTCCCAACCGTGGAACGGGTAGAAGATGGTGCCCTTGGCCCGTTTCGACGGCGTGGCCAACTCGGGATGGGTCTTCAGCAGGTACAGCCAGACCGAGCCGATCACCGAGTAGTTGCGCAGCCCGAGTGCGTGGCCGCGGCGGCGGACGCTGTCCGACCAGACGAACTTCGGCATCCCGGGCGCGAAGTTCGTGCCGTGCGCGAAGCCGTCGAGGATGTTCCAGCCGTGCTGCAGGTAGCCCCAGATCCGCGGCGGTTTCGGGAGTCCGGCGTACGTCGCCATGATGTTGGCGTGCCCGTAGAAGTGGTTGGCGTGGTGCATCAGCGGCGTACCTTCCGCAGCACCCGCTTGAGGCGGCGGCGGATCACCCGGGCCGGGTTCAGCACCGCGTGGCCGACGCGATAGGGGAGCGAGCGGCGGATGCCACTGACCGTGCCCTCGAAGAGGATCGCGCGGGCGCTCGCGTGGGCGAGCTCGTCGGCGAGCCGGGCGACGGTGGTCAACTGCTCGGCGCTGCCGCGCGGGCGGACCACCTCGTCCGGGGTGAACTCCTGCTCCGGCACGGTGATCCCGGCCATCGCCGCGAGCCGCGCGGTCAGCGCGTGCGGGTCGGCCGCCGCGGGCCATGGTTGCCGCGAGCCACTTTCCAGCGCCCGCCTGGCGAAGCGGGCCAGGTGCTCCACGACATCCAGCTCCTGCGCCTCCCCGAACAGCCGGTACGACGTCCCGTCCAGGATCACGTTGTCCGGGGAACCCGCACCGCCCGCGCCCAACCAAGCCACATACGCCGGAATCACCCGCCGAAGCTCCGCTTGATCATCACTCCGCAACGCTGCGAGAAGGTGCTCCTCCAGTAGTACGCCGTCTCCGTCCGGTACGACGCCTGCCGGCAACACCGCCGGCGCTTCCACGCCGATCACGAAGTACCAGGCAGGCGCCAACTCGAAGGCAACGCCCGCCGCAGCCGCATCCAGCACCAGGCGGTACGGGTCGGTCAACACCGGACCCTCGTTGCGCGAGGCAACAGCTCGTGCCGCGACGACGGCCGCGAACCCCTCGACCGAGGTGACCGCGACATCCGCCTGCACCAGCGACGGGAAGACAGCAGAGGTCTGCAGGTCGGAGGTGCCGAGTGCAGAGAGGAGAGGCTTGAGGCCTGCCGGAGCGCGGTCCGCGATGTCCCGGGCCCAGTCCTCGTCGCGCGGGAGTGCTGCGGTGATGTCCGGCTGAATCAGTCGCTCGAATCCGAAGGAGTTCGTGGCGCCGAGGAGCAGCCGCCCGCCCGGCCGGAGCCGTGCCCGTAGCCGATCCAGCGCCTGTGCCCACGGGAAATTCGCCGTGTCGGGTCCGCCCAATCGCTCCAACCCGTCCAGCGCGACGATGACGTCGTACGTCTCGTTCACTACCCAACGATCGAGCGAGCCGCAGAAGACCTGTCCTTTGGCGTCGTCCAGCAACTCGGCGAGTTCCTCGGCGTCGGGCGCCGAGCGAAGCAAGAGGTCGACCGACGTGGCCTGCGCGACGGCAGCCGTGATCAGATCGGCGGCGTGCGGGCCGGCGATCAGAACGCTGTCGTCAGGCTGAAGGGTGGCGGCCAGGAGCGCTGTGGCTGCGGATCCGGCAACCGCGGGACGGGCGTCGCCCGGGTGCAGATCCGACCAGTTGAGCATCTCGCCGCCGATCAGATTCGACCGGGTCACATCGATCACGTTAACCAACCAGGGTCAAAAGGGTCTCGATCACCCGGTCGACCTCACTGTCGGTGAGGTCCGGGAAGAGGGGGAGGGAGAGTTCTTCGGCGTAGAAACGCTCCGCATTCGGGCACAGGCCGCGGGTGTAGCCCTGGTGGGCGAAGACCGGGTGCCAGTACACCGGGATGTAGTTCACCTGTACGCCGATCCCCGCGGCGCGCATCGCCTCGAAGATCTCGCGTCGTCGGCCGTCGAGGACGCGAATCGGGTACAGGTGCCACATCGGGTCGACGCCGGCGCGCTGCACCGGCGTACGGAGTCCGTCGGCGTCGGCGAACGCCGCGTTGTAGCGGGCGGTGATCTCGGCCCGGCGGCGCTTGAACTCCGCGAGGCGGCGCAGCTGGGACAGCCCGAGAGCGGCGCCCAGGTCGGTCAGGCGGTAGTTCACGCCGTACTCGTGGACCTCCTGGTGCCACGGTCCTTCGTCGGTGAGCTCGAAGCGTGATGGGTCGCGGACCAGACCGATGAAGTGGAACTCGTGGGCCCGTTGCGCGATCGCGGGGTCCTTGCAGACGACCGCGCCGCCCTCGCCGGTGGTCAGGTTCTTGGTCGGGAAGAAGGACATCGTGGTGACGTCGGCCAGGTCGCCTACCGGGCGGCCGTCCGCTGAGCCGCCGACCGAGTGCGCCGCGTCGGCCAATGTCCGTGCGCCGACCCGATTCGCCAACGCTTGCAGTGCGGGGTAGTCGGCGGATTGGCCGGCGTAGTCGACTGCGCTGATGACCCTGGACTGATCCGACAAAGAAGCTTCAACGGCTGCCGGGTCGATCAGGCCGGTGTCGTAGTCCACGTCCGCGAACACCACGCGAGCACCTAACATGGCGGCGCAGGAGGCGGTCGCTACGAAGGTCATGGGGGTGGTGACGACCTCGTCGCCGGGGCCGACGCCGAGCGCGGCGTACGCGATGTGCAGTGCCGCGGTGCCCGACGTGCAGCTCACTGCCCGGTGTCCGCCGGAGAGCTCGGAGATCGCGTTCTCGAAGGCGGTGACCGCGGGTCCGGTGGTCAGCCAGTCGCCCCGCAGTACGTCGGTGACCGCCGCGATGTCCTCATCCGAGATCGACTGGCGCCCGTACGGAAGCACGTCAGGTGTCGCTCTCGAGGATCTTGCGGATCTCCTCGATCGAGTACCACTGGTCGTTGGTGTCCGACGCGTAGTGGAATCCGTCGGACACCGCCGTACCGCCGGTCGGCGGCTGGTAGCCCCAGGTGGCGAGATCGGGCTGCAGCACGAACCGGTCGCCGAGGGACAGCGCGCGGCGGCCTTCCTCCGGGCTGATCATCTCCTCGTGCAGCTTCTCGCCGGGGCGCAGACCGACGTCGTGCATGGTCGCGCCGGGCGCGATCGCCTCGGCCAGATCGGTCACCTTCATCGACGGGATCCGCGGCACGTACAGCTCGCCGCCGGTCATCAGGTCGAACGAGTCGACCACGAACTCGACCGCCTGCGGCAGCGTGATCAGGAACCGGGTGCAGCGCAGGTCGGTGATCGGCAGCGACTGGCCGGCCGCGTGCAGCGCGCGGAACTTCGGGATGATCGAGCCCCGGCTGCCCATCACGTTGCCGTACCGGACGACGCTGAAGCGGGTGTCGTACGCCGCCGCGTAGTGGTTCCCGTTGATGAACAGCTTGTCCGCGGTCAGCTTGGTCGCGCCGTACAGGTTGATCGGGCTGGACGCCTTGTCGGTGGACAGCGCCACGACCCGCTTCACGCCGGAGTCGATGGACGCCTCGATGACGTTCTGCGAGCCGATCACGTTGGTCTGGACGAACTCCCACGGGTTGTACTCACCGCTGTCCACCTGCTTCAGAGCGGCGGCGTGGACGACGTAGTCGACGCGGTGCATCGCCCGCAGCAACCGGGCACGGTCGCGGACGTCGCCGAGGAAGAACCGCAGCCGCGGATCGTCGCCGAACGACTGGCGGACCTCCCACTGCTTCAGTTCGTCGCGGCTAAAGACGATGATCCGTCGCGGGTTCAGGTGGTTCAGCGCGTGCCGTACGAACGTCCGGCCGAACGACCCGGTACCGCCGGTGACCAGGATGTCGGAGCCGGTAAGGATTGACACGCGAGCGGGACCCTTCTGACGGACAGTTCCGAGCTGCACACACGCAGTGCGGACTTCGAAACAATAGCTGCCCAGTGAACGCCCACCTCAATCCACCGTCTCAGCGCAACGTGATCAAACGTACGCTGGGGCCCGTGAAACGGGTCGGTGTGCGATGCGACGTGGGGCCGTCCCGGGGCGTCGGGCATGTGATGCGCTGCTTGGCGCTGGCCGAGGAGGTACGTCGCCGCGACGTCGAGCTGGTCTTCGTCTGCGACGCGCACACCGTGCCGTGGGCCGCGGAGCAGATCGCGGCCCGCGGGATCGCCGTACAGCCCGCCGTCTGGAGCCCGGCCGAGCACGTCGAGCTCGTCGACCGGCTGGGGCTCCATGCGCTGGTGTTCGACTCTTACGACCTGGACGCGTCCGTCTACTCAGCCGTGCGGGCGGCTGGCCTGCCCACGCTGGCGATCGTCGACGGTGACTTCCGCGGCGCCGAGGCGGACGTGCTGGTGGACCAGAACCTCGCGGCCGAGCTCGACCACCCGCGGCTGCCGCGGGACTCGATCCGGCTCGCCGGTCTGCCGTACGTGATGATCCGCGACGAGATCCTCGACCACCGTCCCGCCGCGCCGCCCGTCGACCCGCAAAGCGCCGTACCGACGGTCTTCGCGTTCTTCGGCGGCACGGATGCCTTCGGCGCCGGTCCGTACGTCGCCCGCGCGCTGGCGGCGACCGGTCTGCCGTTCGAGGCCACCGTGGTCGCGCCCGGGCCGGACCTCGCCGCGAAGATCGCCGCCGTCGAACTGCAACCGCACCAGCACCTCGACGTCATCGGACCGACGGATCAGCTCGCGGCCCGCGTGCGCGACGCCGATCTGACCATCAGTGCATCCGGTACGTCGACCTGGGAGCTGCTGTGCCTCGGGGCGACCGCGGGACTCGTGTGCGTGGTCGACAACCAGGAGATGGGCTATGAGCGCGCTATCGACACCGGCGCGGCGGCCGGGCTCGGTCTGCTGAGCGCACTGCAGGCGGACCCGGCGTCGGCGGTCCCGATCCTCAAGCGATTGCTCACCGACTCGGCCGAGCGTGGGCGGCTGGCGAGCGCCGGGTGGGAACTCGTCGACGGCCGCGGGCGTGAGCGAGTCGCCGACGCCCTGCTGCAGCTCATCTGAGTTCGTAGATCGTCGCGTCGAGCGTGGCGTGCCGCAGGCGGACGTAGTTGCGGAGCGCCGGTGACACGTACCCGGCCCGATTGTCGGCGTACAGCCAGCGCACTCCGGCCTGCCGCAGGCGCTCGATCGTCGCCGGTGTTGGCGCCTTGAACGCGATGTCGTTGGCGGCGAGTTCCTCGCTGTTCCAGTACGGGATGAGGCTCGGGTTGCTGTTGGTGGTGAGGGCGATCCGGTTCGCCTGGTTCGAGTACGACCAGCCCTCGATCAGGACCGGACGCTCGGACAGTGCGGCGAGCCAGAAGTGCCGGCTGTCGCAGAGGCCGTCGCGTTCGATGATGCAGTGTGCGTTCGTCGCGATCAGGTCGCCCGGCGCGCTGTTCCGCCGGAGCCACTGTGCCGCGCCGGCCTCGGCCGCCGTCGCGCCGCCGCGGAACGGGCGGGCGAAGACCAGGTTCGACGCCTTGTCCGACACGAAGCCCTGCAACGGCACCAGGGTCGCGCCGATCATGCACGCCGCCACCGCGCCGCCGAGTAAGGCGACGAAGAAGTTGCCTGGTCGCCGCGCCAGCTTCCAGACGACGGCCACCAGCAGCGCGACAGCCGCCACACCCGCGGCTGTCCAGACCCACGGCCCCTTGACGCCGCGGAGGTCGGCAGACTGCGAACGCGCAACGGCGAGTGCCGCCAGCCCGAGCAGCCCGGCCGCGCCGACGAGCACCACCGCCCGCCGGTCTCCGAGCCGCCCGACCAGATTGGCCAGCCCGACAGCCGCGAGTACGGCGATCACCGGGAAGGCCGTCCGCAGGAAGTACAGCTGACTGACTCCCGACTGGGTCGTCAGCAACGTCCCCAGCAAACCCGCGACAGCGACCCCGGCGAGGAACACCGCACCGGAGTCCCGCCACCTCCGGCCGAGGAAGAACAACCCCGACGCGGCCAGCGCCCAGCTGAGCAGAGTCGTTGCCCCCGACAACAGTTGTGCATGCGGGTTCGACGCCAGCATCGGGTACGGCGCCAATTGGACGAACGTCTCGAACGGCTTGATCTCCGTTCCCCACGTACTCCCGCCGAAGATCGCGATCAACGCGGCCACGAACACCGTCAGCGACACCAACCCGCCGAGGAACGCGGGGTGCGTACTCCGCCGCGCCAGCCCCAACTGCAGGAACGCGAACGCGAACCCGACACCCACCAACGGCAGGATCGTCGACTTGGCCCCGGCCGCGATCAGCGCGAGCAGGACCAGCAACACCCAGCGCCCCCGCGGCCTGCCATCGGCCCGGAGCAGGTCCACCGCCACGACGCAAAGCGCCAGCGCGATCAGGACCCCGAGGTTCTGCGTCGGACTCAGGTACGCCGCGACCGCGGTCGAGATCCCGCCTAACCCGACGCCGGCCAGTGGCTGCACAGCCCCACCAAGACCAGCGACGAAGACTGCCAGCGGCCCGGCCCACGTGGCACCGGACTCGGCGGTCGGGACCAGCCGGCTGGTGAGTGCGAACACCAGCCCGCACCCGGCGAGGAACAGCGGCAACCAGCTCAGCGAATGGATCAGATCGGTCAGGTCGATCCGCGTCCCCCACTGCGTCGCGGCCGTCGCCTGGTGGAAGAACGTGTGGTACTTCATCGGCTCGCCACCGAGCCACAACGTCGAGATCGGTACGTCGTACTTCGCGCTGGCGGCGAGCGCCTGCTGAAAGGCGAGGTCGGGATACGCGCGCAACGGGTCGGTGTAAGCCGGCAGGAACTGGCCCGGCCCGCGCCGGTACACGATCAGCAGCACGACCGCTGTCGACGCCGCGAGCAGCCAGGCCTGCAGCGGACGCAACGGCCGCTCGACCCGCCGCCAGACCCGAGCCCGCGCGTCGCCGTCCACGAAGGTGATCACCAAGACGACGGGCGCCCACACCCATGACCAGGCCTGCAGCCCGATCGACGCGCTGGCCAGGTAGACCAGAACCTGCCCCGCCGTGCCGACCGCGAACCCGGCCGCGAGGTCCTCCACGAGATTGCGCCGGTACCCGCCGATCAGGCGCCAGAGCGCGAACCCGGGCAGCGCCACCGCGACGCCCGTGAAGAGCACGAACCGGACGACCTCGAAGACCGTCGCCTGCAGCGCGAGCAGCACGATCGCCAGCACCACGACCGCGAGCCCGGCGACCAGACCGGAAAGGGAAGGCCCCGCAGTCCGCGGCCCCCGCCGCCTCGCTTTCGCGCGCATGTCGTAACACTAATGTGAAATCAGTCGCGCCACGAATGCAACGTGTCACTCCTTGTGAGGTCCCGGAGAGTAGGGCTCGCCACACGTCCGGTCACTCTGATGCTTTAAGCTCTGCGCCCTATGAGTTGGTACGACGCCCTCGAAGCCGGTGAGTTGGCAGTCCGGCCGTCCGTCGACGCAGCGAAGCGGTTCGGGGTCTCCATCGACCGGATGTCGGTGTCCGCCTCCGCCGGTACGCCCCTCGCAGAGGTGCTGGCCGCCGTCGAGAAGTCGACCGCAGAGGTGATCGTGCTGCGCTACCCGGCGCGCGAGACCACCTGGTTCGCCGCGCTGGCCGACGGTCCGCGTCAGGCATTGCTGGCCGATGCCGTCACCGGCTGGGCGCTGCCGGTCGGCAAGGGCCGGCGCCCCGCGCCGCTGGCGGGCTTCACCGCGCAGTTCGAGCCCGAGGTCGACGACGAGATGGTGGACGACCTGGTCGCGGACGTCTTCGGCGACTCCGGCAACCACTACTGCTCCAACCCGATGTTCGACCGGGCACTCGCGCTGGCCGGCCGCCAGGAGTGGGCCCGGCGACGGATCGGCGCGGCGGGCGCCGTCGTACTGCGGGGTCCGGACCGGCGGGTGCTCGCGCTGGCGGCCGTCGACGAGCAGCGGTCGTGGACCGAGATCCAGCTGGCCGGCGTCGTACCGGCCGAGCAGGGTCGCGGCCGGTACGGTCACCTGCTGGCCGCGATCGAGGACGTCTGTACGACGCGACGCCTGGTCGTCACCGCCCAAGCCCATCAGACCGGTATCCAGCGGGTCTGGTCCCGTTACGGGTTCGAGCCTGTGCATAACCTCCTGACCCTCCACCTCGTTGCCGCTACGTAGATATTCGTAGCGACCGCGGAGGAGGGCTCACCGGAGTGACGCCGCGGTTGAGCGTGGTGGTGCCCTTCTACGGCGTCGGCGAGTACCTCGGCGACTGCCTGGAATCGATCGCCCGGCAGGCCTGGACCGACTTCGAGGCGATCCTCGTCGACGACGGTTCGCCCGATGACAGCGCTGTCGTCGCGAAGGAGTTCTGTGCCCGGGACTCGCGGTTCCGGTTGATCCAGCAGGACAACGCCGGGCCTGGTCCGGCCCGGGACGCGGGGATCAGTGAGGCGACCGGCGAGTACCTGGCGTTCGTCGACGGCGACGACCTGGTGTCGACCTACGGGTTCGCCGCCCTGGTCCGGACGCTGGACCGCACCGGCTCGGACATCGCCGGCGGTAACGCGCGGCGGTTCAACAACAGCTTCGGCGTACGTCCGTCGTGGCTGCACAAGCAGCCGTTCGCGCGGGTCCGGCATGCCACGCACGTCACCGAGTTCCCCGATCTGGTCCTGGACCGGATGCTCTGGAACAAGGTCTACCGCCGCTCGTTCTGGACCGAGTACGGGTACACGTTCCCCCCGATCCGGTACGAGGACTACCCGGTCGCGCTCAAGGCGCACCTGGACGCGGTGACCGTGGACACGATCACGCAGGCCGTCTACTACTGGCGCGAGCGTGAGTCCGGCGAGTCGATCACGCAGCAGAAGTTCCAGCTCGGCAACATCCGGGATCGCGTGACCTCCGCCGGGATGGTCGTCGACCTCGTAGAGGACGCCGTACCGGTGGTCCGTCGGCGGGTGCACGCGCATCTCGCGCAGATCGACGTACTGACCCTGGTGTCCGCGTTCGGCACCGTCCCGACCGACGACGAGCAGGCTCTGCTGGACCTGTCCCGCGAGCTGCTCGACCGGCTCGACCCGGACGTCCTGGCCGCCACTCACCGGTACGACCGGATCCAGCACGCCGCACTCCGGTCCGGCGACGTGGAGCTGCTTCGGCGGCTCGCCGTCTTCCGGAACTCGGGCGGCCTCCGCGGCGGAGCGCGCGCCGTACCGCGGCCGCGTCGGTCTCGGCAGCTCGACTACAACTACCCGGGGCTGGGCGAGTCCGCCGTACCTCAGGCGCTCTACAAGCTCCGCGACCAGGACCTGACCCTCGCGACGAGCGTGCGCGAGGTGGGTTGGGTTGACGGCAAACTGTCGGTCAAGGGAACCGCGGAGATCCGCCACCTGGAGACGTTGCGTACGTCGACGCTCGAGGTCGCACTGGCCGTCGGCAAGACGACGTACCCGTTGGAAGTACGTCGGTACGACGCGTTGGACCTGCACGGAGACAAGACGCTCGTCGGGTTCGAGGTGCTGCTGGACCAGGAGCTACTCGGTGAGTGCACGGGCGCGCCGGCGCATTTCGAGGTGCGGATGCGGTCGGGCCGGCGGGAGCGGAAGGGCATGCTCGGCGGTCAGGGCCCCGGGAGTCCCGGCTGGCCGCCCGGTGCGTGGATCGACGAGCTGAACTGGATCCAGCCCGGGCCGGGGAAGTACGGATGGTTCTCGCTGCGACGGCTGACGGACCCGTGCCGGTTGACCGCGGTCGAGCAGACGGCCGACGAGCTCGTGCTGCACGGGCGGGCGTCGTTCGACGAGCCGGAGCTGTACCTGAGCCGGCCGGTCGTCGGCGGCGAGGAAGAGGTTCCGTTGGAGATCGACGGGCGTGACTTCACCGCCCGGGTGCCGATCCAGGACATCCTCGCGGCCGCGAACCACGACGACCCCTTCGGCCAGCGGACGACTCGGGTGTTCCGGATGCGCGGGCCCGAGCGCCAGCAGCGTGTCCTGTTGTGGACCGCGGGCGACTCGGCGGTCTCGCGGGTCGTGGACGACCGGGTGGTCACGCTGACCCGTTCAACCGGTGGGTACGTGAACCTGCACGAGTCGCCGATCCGGACGACCGCTGTGGCGGCGGTTGTCGATGGCAACCAGTTGACGGTGAGTGGCTCGGAGGGTCGCGACGTCACGTTCAGCTGGCGGCGGTACAAGGCCAACTCCGACGAGCATCTCGACGTCACATGCCGTCGTACGCTCACCGCCGAAGGCTGGTCCGCGGCGGTCGACGTGGACGCTTTGATCCCGGTGACCGCTGTGCAGGTCTCGGTCGATCCGCTGGCCGCGTTGGCCGACTGGATCCTGTTCGCCACCCCTCCTGACGGTGCGGCCCACGCCGTACAGTGCGAGCCGTTCCTGTGCAGCCGGTTGCCATTGGCAATTACTCACGGGTCGCACGCGCTCGCTGTTCGACCCCATGCCGGCACTCTGCACGTCGAGGTGCGCTGATGCATCACCACAATCACTACTACGGTCAGACGCACATCCTGTCGCGGTACGCCGGGTTCGACTTCGACCACCCGCCGCGGCTGCGGGGATACCTACAGCACGGCTGGAACATCGGCTGCGGCTGGAACCCGGTGCACGAGTTCTACGACGGCGCCTGGCGGTTCACCTGGAGCGATGCGCCGAAGCGCCGGGGTCACTCGCTCGGCCGGCGGAACTACCACAGCATCGGTGCGCCGTTCCTGTACCTGATGGAGCTCGAGCCCGAAAAAGAAGAACCGGTCGAGCGCGAGGGCACGCTGTGGTTCCTCTTCCACGGGTGGGAGGGCGGCAAGATCCACGGCGACCACCAGCGGCTGATCGACGAGATCCGCGAGACCGAGCCCGGCCCGGTCACGTTCTCCCTGTACTACACGGAATACGACCGGCCCGAGGTGCGCGGGTTCTACGAGGACGCGGGCTTCCGGGTGGTGTCGTTCGGACGGCGCGGGTTCTCGTACGAGGGGACCGATCGGCGGTTCCTGTTCAAGCAGCTGGCCGAGCTGCGCAAGCACAAGCGGGTCGCGGCCAACCGGCTGTCGACCGCGATCTTCTACGGCGTCGCGGCCGGCTGCGAGCCGGCGGTGTACGGCGACCCGATGGAGATGGACGGCGAGAACCCGTTGTTCGGCGGCCAGAGCCGGATCGAGCGACTCTGGCCGGAAATGCTCGGAAAGACCGTCGATCTCGAGGCGGCCCGGGCGACCACCGACCTGGAACTCGGCAATCCCTGGATGATGCCGCCCGCGGAACTGCGGTCGCTGTTCGATTGGAGAGAGCGTGTCTGAGCTGGCTTCTGGGGTTCAGGTCGTCCGCGGCGAGATGCAGCCGTGGACCGATCACACGACGCCGCGGCCGGCGCTCGCCGCGCTGCTGACCGACGTCGTACCCGCCAACCGGCGGACGCTGATCCTCGGGCCGCATGCGCCGCAGCTGATCGAGTCGGTGCTCGCGCACTCCGCGGACGTGACGATCCTGGTCCGCTCGGTCGCGGACGCGCAGCAGTTGGGCGAGGACTTCGGGCCGTGCCTGCAGGTGATCGCCGGTGCGCTGGACGGTCTGCAGACCGAGCCGTACGACGTGATCATCGCGTCCGACGGGCTTGATCGTGTGCTCGGGTACGACAGCACCGACCTGTCGTGGACCGCGCGTCTGGCCGCGCTCGCCGCGTTGGCTGCGCCGGACGCGGTCGTCGTACTGGGGCTGGAAAACGAGTTCTCGCTGCTGAACCTGCTGGACAGCCGCCCCGCCGACGAACGCCACGGCGACGACGAGTGGCGCCCGCTCCACGACGACCCGACCCGTCCGGTGTCGGTCGACCAGCTCAAGTCCGCGCTCCCGTGGGCCTCCGAGGTGTACGCCGACTTCGGCTCCCGCACCTTCGTCCGGGCCGACGTCGCCGCAACCGCCCGCCCCGGCGAACTCCCCACCCGCCTGGCCGCGACCGCGCTCGAGTCCGCCGACGCACCCCTCCTCTCACCCGCCGCCGAGGGCACAGACACCGCAGCCCGAGCCGGCCTACTAGCAGCAATCCCCACCGGCTGGCTGGCAATCGTAGGAGCACAGCCCTCGCACGACCTCTACACCCAGACCGCCGACACAGTCCTCACAGCCACCCAAACCCTCACCGGCTGGGACACAACCATCACCGGCGACCCCAGCCCCACCCCCACTCTCACGTTCGACCCCTCAGTTGTCCCCAGCACCATCCCCTCGGGTGTGTCGGTTGAGAGTGTGCTGTTCCGCCTGGCCTCCGCCGAGGATGTGCCCGCCTTCCGCAAGCTGGCCGCCGACCTGGGCGAGTGGGTGACAACCTCTCGTGTAATCGTCCGCTGGGACGACGTGATCTACGACGGAGACTCCTTCGCGTACGGCGTCTCGGGCTGGGTGGCCGAGGAGTCTGTAGAGAAAGAGGACCTACTCGCCGCCGCCTGGGCGCGATTCCACGACCGCCTGCTCGGACAGCACCGGCGCCACCCGTGGCCGCCGTGGATGCTCGGCGACGACCTCGTCTCCACCTGGCTCGGAATGTCCGGCGTCGAGCCCCCCGAGCAGACCCAGGCCTTGAGCCCCGACACCCTCCCGGCCACCACCGAGCAAGTTGCCCGAGGCAAAGAACTCGCTACCGCACTGGACGTCGTACTGGAGACGAGCACCAGCAACGTCGACGTACGCACGGCTCTCGCAGAAGCTGAAGAGGCCAAGCAGGAGCTGTTCGAGCTGAAGGGCCACGTCTACGGCCTCGAACGCACCCTCGGCTTCCGCAACAAGGCGATGAAGACCCGCGAGAACCGCATCCGCGAGCTCCGCGGCCAACTCCAGCGACTGACCACGGCCCACGAGCGGATCCGCGGATCCCGCACGTACGCCGTCTCACGTGTGATCTTCCACGCCGCCCAGGTCCGCAAGCCGAAGGTCGTCGCCCGCAAGCTCGCCCGCCGGATCAGGAAGCGATGACGAAGCCGCGCCTGAGCGTGGTCGTGCCGTTCTACAACGTGGGGGCCTACATCGGGGACTGCCTGGACTCGATCGCGCGGCAGACCTTCGGCGACTTCGAGGCGATCCTGGTCGACGACGGTTCGCCGGACGACAGTGCCGTGATCGCGAAGGAGTTCTGCCTCCGCGACTCGCGGTTCCGGATCGTGGAGCAGCAGAACGCCGGCCTCGGACCGGCGCGCAACACCGGCGTCGAGCACGCGACGGGGGAGTACGTCACGTTCGTCGACAGCGACGACCTGGTGACCCGGCACGGGTTCGGGATGCTGGTCCGGTCGCTCGACCAGACCGGTTCGGATTTCGCCGGCGGCAACGCGCGACGGTTCAACAACAGTTACGGCGTACGGCCGTCGTGGTTGCATGGACAGGCGTTCACGGAAAATCGGCGTGCCACGCACATCTCCGAGACGCCGCAGCTCGTGCTGGACCGGATGGTGTGGAACAAGGTGTACCGGCGGTCGTTCTGGGACGAGTACGCGTACCGGTTCCCGGCGATCCGGTACGAGGACTATCCCGTCACGCTGAAGGCGCACCTCGACGCGGTCACCGTCGACACCCTCGCGGCGCCGGTGTACTTCTGGCGCGAGCGCGAGTCGGGCGACTCGATCACCCAGCAGAAGTTCCAGCTCGCGAACATCCGCGACCGGGTCGTGTCGGCCGGTCTGGTGCTGGATGAGATCGAGGACGCGCTGCCGACGATCCGGCACCGGGTGCATGCGCACTTCCGGCAGATCGACCTGCACGCGATCCTCTCGGCCTTCGGCACGGTCCCGCCGGAGGAGGAGCAGCACCTGGTCGAGCTCTCCACCGAGCTCCTCGACCGTCTGGACGAGGCCGTGCTGGCGAACTCGCCTCGCCTCGCCCAGCTCCAGTTCGCGGCCCTGCGCGCGGGTGATCTCGAACTGCTGCACAAGGTCGCGCTCGACCCCGACGCGGTCCTGGAGAACCTCGAGCTCACCAAGACCGACCTGACGATGGCGACCAGCGTGCGCGAGGTGACCTGGATCGACGGCGACCTGTCGATCCGCGGCACCGCCGAGATCCGGCACCTGCAGTCGAAGCCGTCGAACCTCCGCATCGACCTGGTGATCGCGGGCAAGAACTACCGGCTTCCGGTACGGCGCTCTCCGGCGACCGACCTCCGCGGCGAGGAAAGCCTGGTGGGGTTCGAGGTTCGGGTCAGCAAGGAACTGCTCGCCAAGTGCACGGCAGGCCCGTCGCACTTCGACGTACGGCTGCGAGTCGGTGGGATCCGGCGGCGGGACCTGTTGCGCGGTCAGAAGGCCGGTAGCCCGGGGTGGCCGCCGGGGTCGTGGATCGACGGGACGAACTGGATCCAGCCCGGTCCGGGCAAGGACGGAGCATTCGCCGTACGACGGTTGTCGGACCCGTGCCGGTTGACGTCGGTCGAGCAGACCCCCGATGCGCTGGTGCTGCACGGGCGGTCGACGTTCGACGAGCCGGCGTTGTTCGTGAGCCGTCCGCTGTCGGGTGGTGAGGAACAGTTGCCGCTCGAGGTGCACGGCCGGGACTTCACCGCCTGGTTGCCGATCGGGCCGATCCTCGCGGAGATCAATCCGGACGATCCGTTCAGCCAGCGGACGACGCGTGCGTTCCGGGTCCGTGGGCCGGAGGGTCAGGAGCAGGTGCTGCTGTGGACGGCAGGCGATCGACTGGTCTCACACGCCGAGAGCGGGCGTGTGGTGATGCTGACCCGGTCGACCGGCGGGTACGTGAACCTGCACGAATCGCCGATCCGGATGACCGCCACCGCCGCGGTTGCTGCGGGCAACATGTTGGTGGTGCGCGGTCCGGACTGGGGCGACGTCGACTTCAGCTGGCGACGGTACCTGCCGGATTCCGACGACCACGTGGACGTCGCGTGCCGACGTACCGTCTCGGACGACGGCTGGGCCGCGGTAGTGGACATGGCGGACTTAGAAGCGGCGGAGTGGATCCTGTTCGCAACCGCCCCGGACGGCACATCCCACGCGGTCCAATGCGAACCCTTCCTCTCCAGCCGCCTCCCCCTGACCGTGAAACGATCCCGCCGCACCCTCACCATCCGCCCCCTAGCCGGCACCCTCCACCTCGAAGCCACCTAGCCGACCTGCAGCTCGACAGTACGTATACGCCCACTGGGACCAAACATCCGGTCGGCTGAGCGTGGACACCACCCGCCCGGCGCCACACCTCCTGTCGAGCTGCACATCTCCACCACCCCTCGTCCCACTCCGCCGCAGGCCGGTCGCATTTGCTGGGTGGACCAGGCAAATTCGTGGGTGAGCTAGGCAAATTGGGGGTTTGGTACCGGTTATCAGGGTGTGGAACCCCGCATTTCGCTGGCTTACCCAGCAAATGGGGGCGCGCTCGAGGGTGGGGGCTTGGGGTGGTGGTTGAGGGGGCTTGGGGCGGGGGCTTGGGGTGGGTGGGTTGAGGGGTTAGCGGCGGGCGATCAGGAGTTGGTGGGTGATGGGCCAGTCGACGGGGGTGCCGTTGGGGGTGGTGATGGAGGCGACGGGGGTGATGCGGTTGTTGATGACCCAGTCGTTGCGCCAGGCGGTTGAGGACGGGTCGATGGTGAAGCCGGCGCGTTCGGCGACGGTGGTCCAGCCGGCGAAGTTCAGGCCGCAGAACTGTTCGTGGGTCTCGCTCAGCCAGTTGTCGACGTAGTCCTTCCGGGTCAGGAAGTCCATCGCGTCGGCGAGCCGCAGCACCAGCCCGTCGGCGCGGACGTCGTACCCGAACGGCACCTTCGCGTTCCGCCGGAAGTCGTGGGCGAACTGGAAGAACCGTGCACGCGTGGAGAGTTTTCCGACGTACGACGCGGGGTCGTCGAGGGACTCGAGCTCCGTGATGTCGTCCGGGTTCTCGCCGTCGCTGTCGTCGAGCCGCAGTACGACGGGACGATCCGGCTCGTCGGGGCCGCAGACGTCGGAGTTGATCCAGACACCGTTCGGGGTCGTGTGCGCGTAGAGCGCGTCCGCGAACCGCTGGACCGTATCGGGCCGCGAACCGTCGGCGTACGACCAGATCTCGTGGGTGAGTGCGAGTGTCAGCGTGGTGTCGATCGACCGCGGTGGGAACACCGCGGAGCCGAGCATGTTGCGCTGGTAGAAGTAGACGTTCGGGTTGCTGAACAGGCCCTGTTCCTTCTTGTGCTCGCACTCGGCGAACAGGTGCCGGGCGACCTCCACACCGATCAGATCGGACTCGTGAAAGCGTGAATCTGCATCGATGAGTTGCAGGGTCGCGCCGGTCGCGCAACCGATGTCGAGAATCCGTCCAGGGCGGACAAACGCCTTGATTTGTTGCCACTTCCGGTCGGCGGCGGTCTCGAACGCGTCGGCGTACGTCTTGTAGTCGCGGGTCGTGGTGAGCCCGCCGTCATCGCCGACCACGGGGTCGTTCACGCAGCGCGCGACGTGTGCGTCGAGGGCGTAGCGCTCGAACACGTCGACGGTCGCCGGATGCGCGAGCTGCTTCCACTGCTCGTTGCCTGCAGCAATCATCAGCAGCACGTCCCACGGTCGCGCCGTACCTTCGGGCTCGACGCCGATCACGGAGTACCCGAGCTTCTCGTACAGCTTGCTCACCTCAGGCGTCGAGCACGCCACCACCGTGTTCTCCGGCGTCAACCGCACGAGATCGTCTGTCCCGGCCTCGATTGCCTTTACTGTCACCTCGGCGAACTCGTCCGTCGGTGGAGTATCAACCACTCCCACCACCAGCGACCGGATCCCTTCGGCCACGCTGAACCGCTCGATCGCCGCCTCCCGCCGGTCGAACGCCACCGGGTTCCGCTTCGTCGTCCGATGATTCGCCGACGTCACCGCCCACACCACAGTCCGGTCCGCGAACTGCCGCAGAAACTCGCCCTGGAAGCGGGTCAGGACGTGATGCCGTCCGGGGAACAGCAGGTACATCAGAGCAGGTCCCAGGTCAGGGGAGTGCCGGCCTTGGCGTCGGTGCGGAACGGGCGGCCCTCGACCTGCGTGAACAGGTCGGGCGCGAGGCCGCCGGCCGGGCGGATCGAGCGGACGTTCTCGAAGGTGATGAGGTCGCCCGCGCGGACGTCCTGGGTGACGAACAGAGAGCGGCGGAAGCGGAGGACGTTCTGTTCTGCCTGCTTCGGGCCGATGACCGGCTCGCCGAGTGACAGCTGCGCGATCCGCGTGCTCTCGACGAGCAGCTCCAGCTCCCACGGCTCCAGCGAGAACGCCGAGTCGACGCCGCCGTCGACGCGCTTCAGCGTCACATGCTTCTCGATCACCGTCGCACCGAGCGCGACGGCGGCCACGGCGGCGCCGATTCCCATCGTGTGATCGGAGAGGCCGACCTGTACGCCGAGAGCGTCGCGAAGGACCGGGATACCGCGGAGATTGGACTGCTCGGGCGGTGCGGGGTAACTCGCCGTACAGGACAGCACGATGATCTGCTCGTTGCCCGTCGACCGCGCGGCGCGGACCGCGGCGTCGATGTCGGTGAGCGTCGCAGACCCGGTGGAGATGATGATCGGCTTCCCGGTCTCCGCCATGCCGCGGACGAGCGGCAGGTCGCCGATCTCGTTCGACGCGACCTTGTACGCCGGGACGTCGAGCTTCTCCAGGAAGTCGATCGCGGTGCTGTCGAACGCGGACGAGAACGCGACCAGGCCGAGAGACTTCGCGAGCTCGAAGATCGGCTCGTGCCACGCCCACGGCGTGTGCGCCTCCTCGTACAGGTCGTAGAGCCGCGCCTCGCTCCACAGTTCGTGCTCCGCCGGCAGCCGGAAGGCCGGCAGGTCGAGGTCGAGCGTCATCGTGGCCGCGGTGTACGTCTGCAGCTTCAGCGCCTGCGCGCCGGACTCGGCGACCGCGCGGACGATGTCCAGCGCCCGCGCCAGGTCGCCGTTGTGGTTCCCGGACATCTCCGCGATGACGAACGGCTGGTGATCGGGCCCGACCGGCACGCCGCCGATCTCGATGGTGCTCATACTTTCCCCTGGGTTCTACGGTCCTGCTTGCGCAGGCTGATCGGAATCACGGTGATCTCGCGTCCGCCGGCGTACAGCGTCTCCGGCTCGCCCTCGGCGAACCGGAACCGCCGGTTCATCTGCCGGACCACGGTGTTGTGTTCGAGCACCTCTCCGGTGAGCACCTCGAGGCCGAGTTCGTCGAACGCGTACGCCGTGGCCTCGCGCATGATCTCGATCCACGCCGGTAGCGTCTCGCCGCGCTCCGCGAGCCCGTCCGCGTCGAGGAAGAACCCCCACGCGCCGGTCGTCCCCTCGAGGTCGAAGAAGTTCACCACTCCGGCGACGCCGTCCCGCTCGTAGATCAGCACCCGCCGGGAGGGGTCGGCCGAGGTCTTCGCCCACCAGGCCGCGTGCTCGTCGGCGGTGATCTCGTGCGAGGTGATGCTCACGTCGCGGTTGGCCTGCTGATTCCGCAGCCGCCGGATCGTGTCGACATCATGTTCGGTAGCGGCGCGCAGCATGCTCTTAACCTAGCGCCATCCAGCCGAGCGCTGTTCTTCAAGTGGCTTGGTGTGTAAACATCTTTCGACTTCACCTTGAACTACGGTCGGAGAGTGACATGAGAGTCTGGCGAGCCATGGGCGTTCTGGGCGTGACAGCGGGGCTGTTGCTGAGCGGATTGACCGGTACGGCGTCAGCCGCCGATCAACAGAACTGTGCGCCGAGCGCGTCCACCCCGCTCCGGCAGTTCCGGGCGAGTTGGGTCGCGTCGGTGGTGAACATCGACTGGCCGTCGAAGACCGGGCTGAGCGCCGCGCAGCAGCAGACCGAGCTGATCGGCTGGCTCGACGACGCCGTCCGGCAGCACCACAACGCGGTCGTGCTCCAGGTCCGCCCGACCGCGGACGCCTTCTGGCCGTCCAAGGTCGAGCCCTGGTCGCAGTACCTGACCGGAACGCAGGGCGGCAACCCCGGTTACGACCCGCTGGCGTTCGCGGTCGCCGAGGCGCACAAGCGCAACCTCGAGCTGCACGCGTGGTTCAACCCGTACCGGCTCTCGATGGGCACCGACATCAACGCGCTCATCCCGACGCACCCGGCGCGGCAGCACCCGGACTGGGTCGTCACGTACGGCGGGAAGCTCTACTACAACCCCGGCATCCCGGCGGCCCGCAAGCTCGTCGAGGACGCGATCATGGACGCGGTCAAGAACTACGACATCGACGGCGTGCACTTCGACGACTACTTCTACCCGTACCCGGTGGCCGGTCAGGTCTTCGACGACGCCGCGACGTACGCGCAGTACGGCGGCGGCTTCTCGAACCTGCAGGACTGGCGGCGGAACAACATCGACCTGCTGATCCAGGAGCTCAGCGGGAAGATCCACGCGGCCAAGCCGTGGGTGAAGTTCGGCATCTCGCCGTTCGCCGTCTGGCGGAACAAGGCGACCGACCCGGAGGGCACCGACACCACCGCGGGCGTCCAGACGTACGACGACCTCGCCGCCGACACCCGCAAGTGGGTCCGCGAGGAGTGGATCGACTACATCGTCCCGCAGGTGTACTGGGCCGGTGGGTTCGCGCCGGCGGACTACAACAAGATCGTGCCGTGGTGGGCGGAGCAGGTCCGCGGTACGCACGTCCACCTCTACATCGGCGAGGCGACGTACAAGGTCGGTACGTCGACGCAGTCGCCGGACTGGTCCGACCCGGCCGAGCTGAGTGACCACCTGGCGTTCGACAGCACGATCCCCGAGGTGAAGGGCAACATCTTCTTCTCCGCGAAGGACGTCCGCGCGGACCGGCTCGGTGCGACCACGCTGCTCAACAACACCTGGTACACGCGGCCGGCGCTGATCCCCGCGATGCCGGCTCTCGACTCGCGAGCGCCTCTCCCGGTGCACGCCGTCCACGCGTCGCGCACGAATGACGGCGTACAGGTCAAGTGGTCCAGGACGTCGAAGGACACCACGTCGTACGCGATCTACCGCCGGGAGCTCCGCGGCGGAGACCACTGCCCCGACAACGACGCCCGCAACCTGGTCGCCACGGTCCGCTCGACCGGCGCCGCCCAGTCCTACACGGACACCACGGCCACACCCGGTACGGCGTACATCTACTCCGTGACCGCCCTGGACCGCCTCGCCAACCAGAGCATCCCGATCCCCGCGGTCACCATCCGCTGAGCCGCTACGGGCTCTTGAGTCCCGGCGTGGTGGTGATCTGCGTCGGGACGGGGCTCGTGGGGAACGTCGGGGTGGTGGGGAAGGCCGGCGTGGTGCTGGTTGGTGGGCCGGTCGGGACGGGTTGGGTCGACTGGCTGGGGAACTGCGTGCCGGTCGGGAAGCTAGGCGTGCTCGACGGGAAGCCTGGGGTTGGGCTGCCTGTGGGGGACGGCGTTCTGGTGGGGAACGGGTTCTCCGGAGGCGGCGGGTAGATCTGGTAGACGCGGACGGTTCCTACCTGGAAGCGGAGTTCGGTCAGCTTGTCCAGGTTCTTCGGCGGGGCGCTGACGCGCTCGTCGAGCAGCAGCCATTGGACGCCGTACGTCGTCCGCAGCGTCTCGATCAGCTGGCGGCTCGGGTTGCTGAACACCTCGTCGTTCAGCCGCAGCTCCTCCTGGTCCCAGTACGGTCCCTGCACGCCGGCGGGGTAGGTGTCGTCGACGCGCGCCCGGTAGGCCCAGCCCTCCACGAGCACGCGGCGTTCGGCGTACCCGGAGATCCAGTACGAACCCGTCTGGCAGTGCGACGCCCGCGGCTGGTGGCAGTGGATGTTCGTGGCGATCCGGTCGTTCGAGCCCGAGTTGCGCCGGATGAAGCGCGCCGCCTCGATCCCGCCCGGCGCGATCGACTCGTACGACGTCAGTGGCGGGTTCGCGAACCGTCGTACGGACGCCACCGTAGGCGACACCGTCGTACCGACCAGCACCGCCACTGCGATGACAGCCCAGGTACGTCGGGAGCCGCGCAGGATCAGCCCGAGTACGCCGATCCCGAGCACGGCGATCACGAGCGCGACCGTGAGGCCCTGCCCGAAGCAGTTGACCGTCGTACACGACCTCGGCGACCGGTACCGGCCCCAATAGATCGCGGCGACCCCGATCGCGAGCGCGATCCCGGCGACCCAGTACTGGCGGCCCTCGAGCGAACCCAGCCCCCAGGTCGCGAGCAGCACGCCGAACACGAACCCGGTCCGCACGAAGAACAGTTGGGTCTCCCCACGATCGGCGAGCAACGACGCGCCCAGCACCGCCGCCGCGAACCCGAACACCAGGAACACCACCATCGGATCCCGAGCCACCCGCCGCCTGATCAGCAACGCGCCGACCACCGGCATGACCCACCCGACGACGACCACGGCCGCGATCACCGCGACCGCGGATCCACCGCCCATCCGGTCCGCGAGACTCTCGAACGTCGCGCCCGGATCGAACCGCACACTCGACGCCGCGCCCTGCAGTACGAAGAAGAACGTCAACGCATAGGCCGCCGCAACGCCGACGCCGAGCACCAGCGCACGCAGGTTCAGCCGGCCCCTGCGAACCGTCAGATAAATCCAAGCAACCGCGAGCCCTGTCGCGTACACAGGCAGCGTCGTCGCCTTCGTCAACGCCAACGCGGCAACCAGCACCCCCGCAGCGACAAACAGCCGAAACAACTCAGCCCGGGTCGTCCCCGGACGCCGTCGCAACAGCACCGTCGTCACCGCGATCAACGGCAGCAACAGCACTGTCGAGAACGCCTGCGGCGGATTCGTCAGCCCGCCGAGCGAGAACGGCCCGTCCGCGAACACCCGATCCGACACGGCCCACGGCCAAGCCACCAGGTCGCCGCCGGCCACCACGAGGCCGGCAGCGATCGGAGCGGCGACCGCACGACCGGTCAGCAGCATCCCGACCGCGGCCGCACCCAGCACGGTCAGCAGGATCCAGGCGAACGGCGCCATCCGATGCGTCAGTACGTCGAGCGGCACGCTGGTGATCCAGTGCGTGGACGCGATGTGGTCGTACGCCGCCCAGTGGCTGGTCAGCCACCCGCCGTCGGCGTACGGGATCTTCGGCGGGAAGTGGTGCGTGACCTCACCGGCCAGCGCGAGATTGTGCGGTGCGTCGGAGTTCGGCCGCAGTGCGTCGGATCCGTCCAGCGGGACGAGTTGCGAGCCGACCCGGACGAACCAGGCGGCAGCGACGCCGACCGCGACCATCATCCCGGCCAGCGACCACCACGGCGTCGGCCGCTCCGGCAGTTTGCGACGCGGCAGCGCCCGCCACATCCCGAGCGCCAGCGCCGGCATCAGCAACGCCGCGAACGGCATCTTGAACAGCATCCCGAGCGGGTAGAGCAACGCCTCGACGGCCAGCCCGAACGCCGTACCCAGGATCACGTCCGCCGACAACCAGCCGACGCCGCCGGTCAACCGCCGCCAGAACATCGTGCCCGGTACGACGATCACGATCAGCAGGTAGGCGAGGTACGCGGCCGGCATCCACGGCGGATGCTCCTGCAACGCCACGAACCAGGCCAACGGCAGCACCGGCAAGCTCACCCAGGCCGCGGTTCGCTTGCCGCGCCCGGCCGCCCGCCGCTTCCCCGGTCTGATCATCGGCAAAGTGTATGAGTCCGAAGAGATCGGTTCGTGGCCGGTGAGGCGTTTACCGGCGGGAAGTTCGCCTTTACACTCTGTAATCTCCCAGCCCCCGCAGTGTTCGGGAGGTTCGATGGTCGTGCAGCACATCGCCGGCCTGCCGGTGGAGGAGGTCCTGCTGGCGGCACTCGCCGCCGCGGGCCCCGTGATCGCCTTGATCGGCTGGGAGATCAGCAGCCGAATCAAACGCCTGAAAGCGCGGGTACGTCGTCGCGGGACCGGACCGGACCCCGACACCGCCCCGCCGAGGGACGCTAGGCTTCGGACTTATGAGTTCGGTGGATCGGAGTCGGGTCAGGGAGTTGATGGGTGAGGTGATGACGGCCCAGGGCCGGGCATTGCCGGCCGAGGACACGGCGGACCTGCGCGAGATCGGGTTCCGATCGCTGGACTTCTCCGAGCTGGCCCTCCGTGTGGAGGACGAACTCGGCGACGAGCTGAACTTCGATGCCCCTGGGCTGCGCCGGATCGCGACGGTCGGCGACGTACTGGACTTCATCGAGCAACTCCAGTCAGCGTGACGGCCCCGATGCCTGGGCGGCGCCGCACCACCGCGCTGATCGGCGACGACAACACCGTCGTCGTCGCCGGCCAGCGCCTGACCTGGCGGACGCTGCGCAAACTGCCGCAACTGCCGTCGCCCGCGGCCGTGCTGGTCGACAACGGCGCCGACGCGCTCGCCGCCCTGCGCCACCATGCGGTGCACGGGACCGAGCTGCTGGTCGCGACCGAGTCCCGCGTCGACGAGCGCATGCGGGAGGAACTGGGCGAGTCAGGATTCGCGATTGTCCTGCCCGATGGGGCAATCACTGTCCCGCGACTGAAGCGGGTCGAGGAGTCCGGTCGGGCCTGGCTGCTCACTTCCGGCTCCACCGGCCGCCCGAAGCGCATCGGCCACACCCTGGAGTCGCTGACTACCGTCACCGCCGACCAGCCGCCGCGCACCTGGCTGCTGCCGTACTCGCCCGGGACCTACGCCTGGTGGCAGGTCGTCACGCTCTCACTGACCCAGGCCGATCAGGGCCTGGTCGTGATCGAGCCGAGCGAACTCGAGGAATGGCCGAAGATCGCCACCGAGCACGGCGTCACGGCCGCCTCCGGTACGCCGACGTTCTGGCGGCAGGCGATCTACCGCGATGCCGACGCGCTCGCCGGCGTACCGCTGGAGCAGATCACGCTCGGCGGCGAGCCTGTGGACCAGGCGATCCTCGACCAGCTCCGGGAGATCTTCCCGACGACGCGGATCTCCTGGATCTACGCCTCCTCGGAAGTCGGCGCCTCGATCGTGGTGCACGATGGCCAGGCCGGGTTCCCGAGGACCTGGCTGGACCGCGACCCGCACCCGGAACGCCCGGTCCTGAGTGTCGACGGCGACGAGCTCGTCATCCGCTCGCCGCACCACGGCGCCGGCCAGATCGGCGCGGTCCACACCGGCGACCGGATCGAGTACGACGGGGACCGGGTGCTGATCACCGGCCGCCTGGACACCGACGAGATCAACGTCGGCGGGTCCAAGGTCTCGGCCGGCGTGATCCGCAACGTGCTGATGGGCCACCCGGGCGTGTCCTGGGCGCGGGTCTTCGCCCGCAAGGCGCCGTTGGTCGGCCGGATGGTCGCGGCCGAGGTGGTCCCGAACCGGGCGCTCGGCCCGATCACGGACGCCGACCTGGTCCAGTGGTGTTCGACCCGGTTGCCGGACTACGGCGTACCGCGGCGGATCAAGTTCCTCGACCAGATCCCGCAGAAGGAAACCCTGAAGAGCGATGTCTGAAGCCCCCAGTGCCGTCCCGCCGGCCTCTGTCGTGCTGGTGTCGGGCGGTTCCCGCGGTCTCGGTCTGGCGATCGTCGCCGACCTGCTCGCGGCCGGTCTCAAGGTCGCCGCGTTCGCCCGTACGGTCACGCCGGAGCTGAGCGCGCTCGGCGAGAAGTACCCGGACCACCTGCACTACGGCTCGGTCGACATCAACGACAGCGCGGCCGGGCAGGCGTTCGTCAAGGCGGTCGAGAGCACGCTCGGTCCGATCGATGCCTTGGTCAACAATGCGGCGATCGGGCAGGACTCGCTGCACGTCCACACGTCCGCGGACCACCTGGCCGAGATCATCCGGACGAACCTGACGTCGCCGCTGATCCTCACCCGCTTCGTCCTGCGCCGGATGCTCGCGAAGGGCCTCAAGGGCCGGATCGTGAACATCACCTCGATCTGCGCGCAACGCGGCTACCCCGGCCTGGTCGCGTACTCGGCCACCAAGGGCGGCATGGACGCGGCCACCCGTTCACTCGCTCGTGAACTCGGTGGCCGCATCCTCGCCAACGCGGTCGCGCCGGGGTTCTTCGCCTCGGAGATGTCAGCGGTCCTCGGCCAGACCCAGCTCGACCAGATCGTCCGCCGCACGCCGACCGGTCACCTGACCGAGCCGGAGGACGTCCTTCCGGTCGTCCGCATGCTCCTCCTGGAAAACACGAACCTCAACGGCCAGGTCCTGGTCGTGGACGGCGCTGCTTCCATTTAGGGCTTGATGTTCTGGTTTCGGTGGAAGACGTTGTCCGGGTCGTACTTCCGCTTGATCTCCAGGAGCCGCTCGTACTTGTCGCCGTACGACGCCCGGATCCGGGCCTCGTCGGGCTCGGTCATGCCGTTCACGTAGCTGCCGATGTCGGCCGTGTACGGCTGCATCGTGTCCCAGAACGTCCGCACCCACGCGCGTTCTGCGTCCAGCGCCTCGGGGACCGGCGTCGTCGCGATCACGAACATCGCGTAGCGCTCGGTGCGCTGCCCGCTGAACGCGGTCGCGTCGTCCGCGGTCTCCAGGTAGCCGTGGTCGAGGTGGTAGAACATCGTGACCGACAGCGGCGACGTCTTCTGCGGGAACTGCTCGGTGATCACGTCGATCGCCTCGTCGGTCAGCGCCTCGAGGTACGCGCCCTTCTCGTAGTGGTACATCCCCCAGTCGTTCGGCTCGTCGATCGACTGCTGTACGGCGACGTACGGCATCGGCGTCGCGAACTCGAACAGCGGTGGCGGGAGCGTCCCGCGCAGTTGCTGCATCGCGTCGGCGTGCTGCTCGGGCGACCCGAATCCGACCGCGATGGCGGCGTACCCGACCTTGAAGTGGTGCTCCTCCGGGACGAAGGGTGCCGGCGGCGCGTTCAGGCAGGCGATCACCACGTTCACCTCGCGCGGCAGCGCCGGGACCACCTCGCGGGCGGCCCGGAACAGTTCGGCGCCCTGCTCCGCGTCCCAGAACGCGATCCCGTAGTTCACGATCGGCCCGGCCGGGTGCAACCGGAACTCGAACTCGGTGACCACGCCGAAGTTGCCGCCGCCACCGCGGACGGCCCAGAACAGGTCAGCGTTCTCGTCCGCCGCGGCGCGCCGGAGGCTGCCGTCCGCTGTGACGATCTGGACCGACTCCAGGTTGTCGATGCTGAGCCCGTGCAGCCGGGTCAGCAGACCCATGCCGCCGCCGAGCACCAGCCCACCGACTCCCGTGTGGCTGACGATGCCGGCAGGTACGGCGAGAGCGTGTTCCTGCGTCGCGGCGTCGAGATCCCGGAGCAGCGCACCACCGGCGGCGCGGGCCCGGCGGGCCTCGGGATCCACCGACACCTGGTTCAGCAGGCTCAGGTCGATCATCAGGCCGTCGTCCACCGACGACAGCCCGGCCATACTGTGCCCGCCTCCGCGGACAGCGATCTCCAGTCCCTCGGCCACCGCGTACCGGACCGCGGCCTGCACATCCGCGGCCGACCGTGGCCGCACAATCACCGCCGGATGCCGGTCGTGGTCGGCGTTCCAGAGACGCCGCGCCTCGTCGTACCCGTCCTCGCCCGGCCGCAGTGCCAACCCCTCCAGGCCCGCGCGTAACGCGTCGAATCCGGTCTCCGCAAGCTGAGTCATTGCTTCCCCTCCCCGATGTGATGGCGTCAGGCTAGGCGCCTGGCCCCCTGTCGACAGCGGCCTTTCGTGCAGACCTTCGGGCTGTCTTCAGTCAGCGTCGGGAGTCGGGGGTTTATCCACAAGGGACCGGATTCCCGTTTGGGTGGGAACTTCGCTGGGTGTCAGACTCGACAGCGTGAGTGACCAGGAAATCCTGCGGTTGTTACCGATCACGGCAGCGGTCGTTGCCGTGCGTGACGATCGCGCCGACGCGCATCTGGCCCAGCTGGGTGCGTACGACGAGCGTGACCAGGCGCAGGTGGATCGTTGCGTGCAGGCGTTCCTCACCGGTCTGCTCCGCACCGCCTGGGAGCGCGGCTGGGCGCCGACCGATGTGGTCCAGCACGGCCGCCGCACGCTGGACGCCGGCGTCGAGCCGTTGCTGCTGGCCGCGATCTCGGCCGAACACCGCGGTTACCGGCCCGCCACCATCGACCCTCATTGGCTCGGCCAGCTCGCAGATCTCGGCGTGCCGCAGCCGTTCACCGAGCTGAGCCTGACCGCTTGGGCGGCGGGTGCCCGCGTCGGCCGCTACCTCACGCTGCATCACGCCCTGTCCCTGGCCGGCTTCCTCCAGACCCTGCCGGTCCTGGCCCGGCTCTACCCCCTGCCCGGTACGACGGTCCGCCGCACGCAGCCCGCCGTACCGGCGAACGGGAAGATGCTGGCGCGGATCCGCGGCCTGCTCGCGAAGGCGGAGGCGACCGAGTTCCCGGATGAGGCGGAGGCTCTGTCCGGTAAGGCGCAGGAGCTGATGGCCAAGTTCTCTCTGGACAGTGCCCTCCTGGACGCTGAGGTGGAGATCCCGGACGATTCCGCGGGGCGTCGGCTGTGGGTCGAGACGCCGTACGTGTCGGCCAAAGCACAGTTGGTCGGCGCGGTCGCCGCGGCGAATCGGTGTCGCACGGTCGTGATCGAGGATCTGGCCGTCGTCACCATCGTCGGCGCCGAGGTGGACCTGCAGCACACCGAGATCCTCAGCACTTCCCTGCTCGTGCAGGCGAACCGGGCAATGCTTGCTGCTGGCAAACACATTGGTTATCGAGGTGAGTCCCGGACGCGGTCGTTCCGGCAGTCGTTCCTGATGGCCTACGCGCAGCGGATCGGCGAGCGCTTGGAGCAGACCGCCGCGGCGACCCAGGCCGCCGTACCCGAAGCGGCTGCGGACCGTCTGCTGCCGGTGCTGGCCAAGCGCGAGGAGCAGGTGGACGCGTTGTTCACCCAGCTGTTCCCGAACACGACCACCCGGCGGACCCGCATCACCAACGGCGCCGGATGGAATGCGGGAATGACAGCCGCCGACCAGGCCCAGCTTGAGGGCCGCCGGCAGGTACGCCGGTGAAGGTCGAGGAGACCGCAATCCCCGGCGTACGGCGGATCGGGCTGGAGGTGCAGCCGAACGACGACGGATGGTTCAAGGAGAACTTCCACCGCGAGAAGCTGGCCGAGCTCGGGATGGAAGTGGTGCAGCACAACGTCGCGTACTTCGAAGCGGCCGGGATCGTCCGCGGGATCCACGCGGAGCCCTGGGACAAGTACCTGTCGCCGTCGTCCGGGCGGGTGTTCGCCGCGATCGTCGACCTCCGCTCCGGCGACGGCTTCGGCCAGGTGGAGACGTTCGAACTCGGTACGTCGGATGCGCTCTACGTGCCGCGTGGCGTCGGGAATTCGTTCTGCACGCTGACGCCGCACACGACGTACAACTTCCTGGTGAACGAGCACTGGACGCCGGAGCGGGTGACCGTGAACCTGTTCGATCCGGAGCTGGCGATCGCGTGGCCGCTCGAGCAGCTCGAGTACACCGAGCGGGACGCCGGGAACCCTTCGCTGGCAGAGGTCAGGAGGCAGCGGGCCTGAGCCCGCAGAGCACGATGTCGAGCAGGCGGTGGGCCTGCTCGGGCTCGATGTCGCGGCCCATGTTGATGCCGCCGACGAGCCGCAGGACGTCCATCAGCTCCAGGTCGGGCCGAACCTCGCCGGCCGCCTTCGCCTTGTCCAGCAGGAGATGTCCGGCCTCCTGCACGTTCGCCTTGCAGATCTGGAAGAACGGCGATTCCTTGCCCAGCTCAACGGTCAGTTCACTGGCCAGGCTGCCCTTGGACAGTCCGTACCCGAGGAAGCTGCGCAGCCACGCCGCCAGGGCTTCGAAGGGCTCCAGCTCCCGGTCGAAGTCGTACGCGCGGTCGCAGACTGACTGGATCTCGTCGACGTAGACCGCCTCGAGCAGCGCGGTCCGGCTCGGGAACCGGCGGTACAGCGTGCCGATGCCGACCCCGGCCCGGCGGGCGATCTCCTCGAGAGAGGTGTCGGTGCCGTGCTTCGCGAACGTCTCCCGGGCGGCCGTCACCAGGCGGTCGTAGTTCCGGGCCGCGTCCGCACGGGTCGGCCGTGCGCACGGCAAGGGTTGCGGCGCCATCCAGCCTCCTCGCAGCTCCGCTGAACAATATCGCTTGCAAAGCGGAGGATGCCTCCGTATCGTATCCGGAGGAGCGCTCCGCTTTCTGTCACAACTGTAGCCCCTCAGGGGTAAGGAGCAATATGTCGGCAACATCCACGGCGCCAGGCGCCGGCTCCGGCGCGCCTGCCCGGCGGCCGGGGGTAGTTCTCGCAGTCATCCTGGTCACCCAGTTGATGGTGATCCTCGACGCCACCGTCGTGAACATCGCCATGCCCCACATCCAGCAGTCCCTGCACTTCAGTCCGTCGAGCCTGTCGTGGGTGCAGAACGCCTACGCGCTCGCGTTCGGCGGTCTGCTCCTGCTCGGCGCCCGCGCCGGTGACCTGCTCGGTCGTCGCCGGGTGTTCATCACCGGTGTCATCGTCTTCACGTTCGCCTCGCTGCTCGGCGGTCTCGCGCCGAACGCGGAACTGCTGCTCGCCGCCCGGGTCCTGCAGGGCATCGGCGGCGCGATCGCGGCACCGGCAGCTCTGACCCTGCTCATGCTCACCTTCCGCGAAGGCCCCGAGCGGATGAAGGCACTCGGCTACTACAGCCTGATCTCGTCCGGCGGCGGCAGCGTCGGCCTGGTACTCGGGGGCATGCTGACGGACTGGGCGTCCTGGCGCTGGGGCCTGTTCATCAATGTCCCGATCGGTATCGGCCTGGTCTTCGCGGCCCGGAAGGTGCTGACCGAGACCGAGCCGGAGACCGGCCGGTTCGACGTGGCCGGCGCGCTCACCTCGACGCTCGGCATCACCTCGCTCGTCTTCGGCTTCATCAGGGTCGCCGACGCCGGTTGGTCGGCGGCTGAGGTACTGGTCGCGTTCGCGGCCGGTGTCGTCCTGCTGGTCTCGTTCGTGTTGATCGAGCGTCGCGTCAGCCACCCGATCGTCCCGCTGCGGCTGTTCAAGTCCGCTACCCGGTCGGCGTCGTACCTGACCATGCTGCTGGTGGTCGGGACGATGTTCGGGATGTTCTTCTTCCTGACCCAGTATCTGCAGGGCGTGCTCGCGCTGAGCCCGCTCGCGGCCGGTCTGGCCTTCCTGCCGATGACCGGTCTGCTGTTCACCGCGTCGCGCATCGTGCCGAAGCTGGTCGCCCGGGTCGACAGCGCCAAGCTGATGCTGATCGGTTCCACGCTGGTCGCGCTCGGCACGGTCTGGCTGACCCGGCTCGGGTCGCACAGCACGTACCTGCACGACGTGGTCGGTCCGCTCCTGCTGTTCGGCGCGGGCGCCGGGATGATCTTCATCCCGCTCGTCGGCCGGGCCATCTCGGGCGTCGCTCCGGAGGACGCGGGGGCCGCGTCCGGCATGCTGAACGTGGTCCAGCAGGTCGGCGGCGCGCTCGGCCTGGGCATCCTGGTCACGATTTTCGGTACGGCGAGCCGCAACTCGACGGCGACGATCCCCCGCGAGGTGCTGGTCGACGGCGTCCACGCCGCGTTCGTCGGAGCGCTGGTCTACGCCGCGGTGAGCCTGGCGATGATCGTGTTCACGGTCCGTCCGTGGCAGTGGTTCCGCGGTAAGCCCGAGCTCGTCGAGACCCCGGTCGTCGTGGACTCACACGTCTGACGGGATGGGCAGCGCGTAGCTGGTGAACTTCTTGTGAGTGGTGAAACCGAGGTTCTCGTACAGACCGAGCGCACCGGTCGGGTTGTCGGCGTCCACGCCGAGCGCAGCCCGCTGGTAGCCGGCCTGTGCGGCCTCGGCCAGCACCTTCGCGATCGCCCCGCGGGCCAGACCCCGGCCGCGGTACGCGCGCCGCGTGCCGACCTGGCCGATGTACAGCTCCCGGACCCCGGTCACTTCGGTGTCGGCCTCCCATTCGTAGCCGTTGACGTACGCCGCGACGGTCTCACCGTCCAGCACCAGGTACGACTGCGCGCCACGGAACGCCCGCGATCCGACGTTCCGGGATCGCCAGACCGCCGGGTCCGGCGGCGCCCAGCCCCAGTGGTCGGAGAAGGCCTCGAAGTGGGCCAGCCGCAAAGCTTCTTCGTACGACGGGTCGTACGACGTCAGCCGCAGTCCGTCGGCGATCGACGCTTCGGGCACCGGCTGGTCGAGCGGCCGCTGCATGTCGAAGAAGAACCGCTCGGCCTTGAAGCCCAGGCTCTCCAGCAAGCTGGTCGCGCCGACGTTGTGACTGGCCGCGCCGACGTCGACCTGGCCGGGAAAGTCCGGGTGGGTGGCGGCGTGCAGTTCGCCGGCCCGCTGGGTCAGCCAGTTCATCAGCTTCGTACCCAGGCCGCGCCGGCGCCACTCCGGGTCGATGGTGCCCCCGACGTGCACCCGGTCGACGTCCACCACGGACGGCCGGATGTGAGCCATGCCGTAGCCGATCATCCGGCCGTCGGCCCACAGGCTGATGCTGTTGCGAGCGAGGTCGACGTTCGGGCGGTCGAGCTGTTCAGCGAGATCCTCCGCGCCGAAGTTCTCGCCCTCCTGGTCGACCTTCTCCGCGGCAGCCGTCAACGCCGCCCACGCCTCGACGTCGCCCTTCTCCATCGGGCGCGCCTGGATCCCCTCCGGCCAATTCATGGCTTGAAGGTACGACGTTCGCGCAGTGACGGCACGTCAATTAGTCAGTTGCTCGGCGAGCCAGCGCACCGCCATCGGGTAGCGGAACTCGATGCCGCCGTGGGTGCCCTCGAACAGCTCGAAGTGGATCCGCTCGTCCGTGAGACCGGCCGCCCGCGCAGCGCGGTGGAACGCGGTGGCGCCGAGGTCGAGGTAGTACTCGTCCTGCCGGCCGGCGTCGATCCACACAGCGCGCAGCGATCGCAGTGCGTCGGCGTACTGCGGTTCCTTCACCATCTCGACCGGGTCGCGGGACAGCCAGCGCGCCCAGATCTCCGGGACGATCGCGCCGAGGTCGTCGAACGGCAGTAGTACGGTGCCGTCGGCCTCAGCGGAGTACGCCGACGCGTAGCCGTAAATCTCCAGCAGGTGCAGGTCCTCGTTGGTGGTCCGCCCGGTCTTGGTTGCGAGCACCTCGAAGTACTTCTCGTAGCTGCCGTCGTACTTGTCTCGCAGCGTCCGCGCGCGCTCCGGGAACTCCGGCCGGTAGCAGACGTCGAAGAGCGCGTCACCGGCGTGCGTCGCGAGCGCCCCGAACACGTCCGGCCGTAGCAGCGGCGTCACCATGGCGGTGTAGCCGCCGCTCGACTTGCCGGTGACCGCACGGTGATCGCGGTCCGGGATGGTCCGGTACGTCGCATCGACCCACGGCACGATCTCGTCGCACAGGTACGACTGGTACTGCCCCGTCCCGGGGGAGTCGAGGCACTGGCTGCCGCCGTACCTCGTCCACGAGTCGACGAACACCACGACTGCCCGCGGCACGCTCTCGTCCTGGAACATCGCGTCCAGCAGCTCAGGGTACGGCTGCCGGAACGGGACCCGGTTGAACCACATGCCGACGTGACCGGTGTACCCCATCGTCACGTAGATCGACGGGTACCGCTCGGCGGACTTGCCAGGGTCGTCGTACCCCGGCGGCAGGTACACCAGCACCGGCCGCTCGTGCGGGTCGCCGAGCGGGTTCCCGCGCAGCAACTCACTTGTGTACGTCGTCTGGTCCAGGCGTCCCTTGAACTCGGCCGACCACGGCAGCATGGGTCCTCCAGTCACTCACATCGCGTCAGGGGCCTCGATCCCCAGCAGGCCGAGTCCATCCTGCAACACCTTCCGTGTCGCTGTGCAGAGGGCGATCCGGCTTGCTCTCGTCGCACCCTCGCTGCTCAGCACCGGGCACTGCTCGTAGAAGGTCGAGAGGGCGGACGCGACGTCGTACAGGTAGGTGCAGAGTCTGTGCGGCTGGAGCGTCTGGGCGACCTGCTCGACGGTGGCGCCGAAGCCGGTGAGTAGGAGGGCGAGCCGCTGCTCAGCCGGGTCCTCAAGCTCGGTGAGCTCACCCCTTGTCCCCGCTTTGGAAAGCAGCCGGGTGAGCCGGGCGTGCGCGTACTGGAGGTACGGGCCGGTGTTGCCGGTCATCGCGACCATCCGGTCCAGGTCGAACACGTAGTCGTTGCCCCGGTCGCTCGACAGGTCGGCGTACTTGACCGCGCCGATCCCCACCGCCCGTGCGGTCGCGGCCCGGTCGACGCCCTCCCGGCCGGCCAGCAGCGCGTCGGCCCGGGCGACCGCGCTCTCCAGCAGGTCGACGAGCTTGACGGTGCCGCCTTCTCTGGTCTTGAAGGGCTTTCCGTTCGGACCGAGCACGGTGCCGAACTCGACGTGTTCAGCAGATGTCGCCGGTGGCAGCCAGCCGGCCGCCCGCGCGAGCGTGAAGATCATGTCGAAGTGCAAGGCCTGCCGGTGGTCCACGACGTACACGATCCGGTCCGCGTGCAACGTGCTCACCCGATGCCGTACGGCGGCGAGGTCGGTCGCGCTGTAGCCGAATCCGCCGTCGGACTTCCGCACGATCACCGGCAGCGGATCGCCGTCGCGGCCGAGGAATCCCGGCAGGAAGGCGCACATCGCGCCGTCGGACTCGGTCAGCAGGCCTTGCCGTTCGAGTTCGGCCACGACCTGCGGCAGGTCGTCGTTGTAGGCGCTCTCGCCGACGACATCGGTCCGCTGGAGGTTGCTGCCGAGCAAGGCGTACACCTTGCCGAAGTCGTCCAGCGACACGTCGACCATGTGCCGCCACATCGCCCGCGTCTCCGGATCACCCGACTGCAACGCGACGACCCGCAGCCGCGCCTTGCCGGCAAAGGTGCCATCCGCATCGAAATGCTTCCGGCTCCGTTCGTAGAGCTGCTGCAATCCCTCCAGATCAAGGGATTCCGCGGAGATGTCATCCTCGAGCAGCTGCTCGATCATCATCCCGTACTGCGTGCCCCAGTCGCCGACATGGTTCTGCCGAATCACGTCGTACCCGGCGAACTCGAGCACGTTGCACAACGCGTCGCCGATCACCGTCGACCGGAGATGACCGACGTGCATCTGCTTCGCGACGTTGGGCTGCGAGTAGTCGACGACAACCCGCTGACCGTTGCTGGTAAAGGATTCCGGCTCGTTGACCGCCTTCGCCAACGTCTCCGGCAGCAACGTCAGGTTGATGAACCCTGGTCCGGCGATCTCCGGTGTCGAGCAAAGGTCCTCGACCTGCAACGAGGCGACCAGGCGCGCGGCGACGTCCCGCGGCGGCAGGTCGAGGGCGTTGCCGATCCGGAGCGCGAGATTGCTCTGGTAGTGGCCGAACTCGGGCTTGGTGCTCGACCGCAGCTCGGGATCGTACGACGTACCGAAGACGGACGCGGCGGCAGCGGACAGTCTGGTGGACAGGACAGGCAGAACTGCGGACATGACATAGGTCCTTCAGGAGACGCGACTGGAACAGGCTGAGGTGTTCAGACAGTGCGTCGTCGTCGCAGGCTGAAGCGCACGCGCTGAGCGTGGACAGACTTCAGGCTGATCGACATGTCAGCCATTATGCACGAAGTACGCCGACGGTGCCGGTGACCGCTCGGCCGGCGGCGCGATCGCCGGTACGTCGGTCTCGCCCAGGAACACCCGCCGTACGACGCGTTCCGCCGCACGCCCGTCGTCGAACTCGCAGAACTTCTCCCGGTACAGGTGCCGGTGCTTGGCGGCCTCGGGTGCGGCGAACGTGCCGTTCCGGAGCGCGGCGTACAGCTCCTCCGCGGACCACGCCACGACGCCGGGCGAGAACTCGCCGACGTCGAAGTACGTGCTGCGCCGGTTGTTCTGGTCCAGGTGCAGCAGGATCGGCCGGTCGAGGTTGGCATAGTCGAAGGTGATCGACGAGTAGTCGGAGATCAGTACGTCGGCCGCGAGCATCAGGTCCTCGATCCGCCGATGCTGCGACGCGACCAGGACGCGGGCGTGCTCGCCTGCGGCGGCTGTCAGCTCGTCCAGGTCGACCCGGTCGGGGAGCGTCGGCGCGTACAGGATGACCAGGTGCGAGTCGTCGTACCCGAGCCCGGCCCGGATCGCCCGGACCTCGTCGAGCGTCGCGGTCAGCAGCCGGTCGTTGCGCGGGTAGCCGTACTCGAGCTCCTCGAAGTACGACGGGTAGGTGCGCTCCCAGATCTCCGAGGAGTACCGGTTCGAGGACAGGTTGAAGTCCCAGCGGTCGACCTCGCGCATCACCTCGTCCTTGCCCTCGTCCGGGAAGGTCACGGTCTTCAGCGGCGTACCGTGCTGGGTCTGCAGGTGGATCTGGCCCTCGCGCTTGTCCAGGTTCTTCGGCCAGTTCATGTTGCTGACGAAGTACGTCGCCTTGCCGAGCAGCTTCTCGTACGCCGGGGAGTCCGCGACGACGTACTCGACGCCCTCCGGGATCGCGCCGACATGCTCGTTGTCGACGACCCAGACCCCGCGCAGATGCGGGGCCAGCTCGGCCGCCTTCTCGTAGATCGCCCGCGGGTTGCAGGCGTACTGCTTGAACCAGTAGGCGGCGTACGCGACCAGGTTCGGGTCGAGCTTGCTGCGCCGCAGCAGTTTCTCGACCCTCTTGCGCGGACGCGGGACCTGCAGCATCCGCGCGCTCAGCTTGAGCGTCGAGTAGGTCGCGTAGTCGTCGTGGATCAGCAGCCAGCGCTTGAACCCGCGGGCGGTCCGGTCGGCGCCGTACCCCTCCGGCTTCCAGCGCTTGGCGAAGGCGTGCGCCGCGTGGAAGAACTCGGCCCGGTCGTCGGTGTCGATCCGCTCGGGCTTGGCGAGGACGGCGAGGATGTGGTCCAGCGACCGGTCGAACGTGAACCGGCGCCAGCCGGCCAGCTCGGGGTCGGACTGGATGAACGCATGCACCCGGTCGTACTGGTCGAAGATGTCCCACTGCCGGCGGCCGCTGGTGGCGTGGATGTTGCCGCCGGTCCGATGCTGCCGATAGTGCACGACGATCCGGTCCAGCGTGGCGATCCGCTCCGCGGTCAGCATCGTCGAGTAGGTCCAGGGGGCGTCCTCGTAGAAACCGCTCGTGAACGCGAATCCGTGCCGGGTCAGGAACTGGCGGCGGTAGGCCTTGTTCCAGACCACCTCGAGGAAAGTCAGGAAGATCGGCCGCTCGGCCGCCGTGAACACCCCCGCGCCCTCGCGGGCGAACGCGTCGTGCCGCTGGCTGCCCATCACCCGGCCGTCCCAGAAGACCCGCTCGTAGTCGAACAGCACGATGTCCGGCTGACCCCGGTGGGTTGTGGTGGCGTCGATCCGGCCCGAGATCGCCTCCAGCGAGCCCGGCGAGTAGACGTCGTCCGCGTCCAGGAACAGCACGTACTCGCCGCGGCACTCCTTCAGGCCGGCGTTCCGGGCCAGGCCGAGGCCGACGTTCTCGTCCAGGTGCAGGGCCCGGACCCGCGGATCCGCGGCGGCGTACTCGTCCAGGATCCGGCCGGAGCCGTCCGGGTCCGCGTCGTCCACCCCGATCACCTCGAAGTCGGTGAACGACTGCCCGAGCACCGAGTCCAGACACGGCCGCAGCCAGGCCCGCGAGGCATGGCAGGGGACCACGATGCTGAACCTGGGGACGGTGCCGAGCGCCATGCCACGTCATCCTAGGCTGCAGGCATGAGTACTGACGTGTTCGAGCCACTGGCCGGTCTGGAGGGGGTCGGGTCGGCGGCGCGAGCGGCCCGGGACGCGGTCGACGTACTGCTCCGGGATCGCGGTCTGCGCCGGGTCGGTTCGGACATGACCGCCGAGGCGTTGCTGCGGGGTGCGCACGCCTCCGCGGCGCTGGCCGGCAGCACCGCCACGCCGGACGACGTACGCCGGGGTTCTGCCGACGGACTGGCCTCCGGCGCGGTCCGGATGACCAGTGAACTGATGACGCTCGCGCCGCAGGTGGACAAGGCTCCGGTGCAGGTCTGGACCAGACTGCACCAGTTGGCCGCGGCCGATCTGGTCGCGGAGAATCAGCTGGGCCATCTCCGGACCGGTGCGGAACCGCTGCCGGACGACATCCCGGGGTTGCCGCCGGCGCCCGGTGCGGACGAGATGTGGGAGCGGCTGAGCGCCCTCGCGCAGAACCTCACCCGCCCGACCAAGGCGCCCGGTCTGGTCGTCGCGGCGATCGTGCACGCCGAGCTCGCCGTACTGCGCCCCTTCCCGGCGGCCAACGGACTCGTTGCCCGGGCCGCCGAGCGGCTGCTGTTGGTTGCCCGGGGCATCGACCCGGTAGCCGTCACGGTGCCGGAGGGTGGTCACTATGTGTTGCGGGCGACCTATTCGTCGGGTCTCACCGACTACACAGCGCGAGGATTGACCGGAGTTCGTGATTGGTTGCTGCGGTCCTGCGAGGTCGTGACAAAAGGTGCCGAGCTCTCGCCGCTGGCTTCCTGACACACTTTCCGGGAACGTGCGAACGGCGCTCTCAGATGAGAACGCCGTCGCTGGCACGTTGCCCTGGTTACCATGCGTGCACCTGTCTGCCGCCACAGGACGAGCCTGGGTCGCGCTGCCCGTTTGGGATGGGCTGGTCGCCGCGTGGGTACCTGGGTTGCCGTGCAATCTCTACCGGACCCTGAGGCCCTTTGTTGATTCCTTTGTACTCCTGAAACCCCTTTCTGGGAAGGGGATGCAGCGTCCTTCATGGAGTTGAGAACAATGAAGCTAGCTTCAGCTTTCAGCTCGTCCGGACCGCCGCCGGGAGGCCAGCAGCAGTGCTCCGGCAGCGATCGCCGCGACCAGACCGGCTGCCAGTGCGGGGCGTCGTACCGCGGGGAAACCTGCCCGCTCGGCAGGCTCCGCGAACTCCAGGACCGGCCAGCCGCGCTCGATCGCGAGCCGGCGTAACGCCTTGTCCGGATTGACTGCGTGGGGGTGCCCAACGGCGGCCAGCAGCGGCTCGTCGGTGATCGAGTCCGAGTAACCGTAGGAGGTCGCGAGGTCGTAGCCCTCGGTCGCGGCCAGGGCCTCGATCGCGGTCACCTTGTGCGGACCGTACGCATATTCGGCGATCTCGCCGGTGTACTTGCCGTCGGCAACAACCATCCGGGTGGCGATCACCCGGTCGGCGCCGAGCATCGCGCCGATCGGCTCCACCACCTCGGCGCCGGACGACGACACGATCACCACGTCCCGGCCGGCCGCGTGGTGGTGCTCGATCAGCTCGACCGCCTCGGCGTGGATCATCGGGCGGACGATGTGGTCCAGGGTGTCGGCGACGATCGCCTGCACCGTCGAGACGTCCCAGCCGGTGCACATCGCGGAGATGTACTCCCGCATCCGCTCCATCTGGTCGTGGTCCGCGCCGCCGAGCAGGTAGACGAACTGGGCGTAGGCGCTGCGCAGTACGGTCCGGCGGTTGATCAGGCCGCCGGCGTAGAACGGCCGCGAGAACGCCAGGGTGCTCGAGCGGGCCAAAATGGTCTTGTCCAGATCGAAGAAAGCCGCCGATCGAGCCGTCCCGGGATGCGCCATGCAGTCGAGGATAGGCAGCCGGGAGAAACGCCGGGGGACCCGGGCTTTTGCGTGGGCCGGTATCCCGTTAGACTGGTCGGCAGTGTGACAGTGACACTGGCTGGAAGCACCCGATCGGGTGGGACTGGCGCTTGGGTGAAACCGAATCAGTTGAAATCGAACTGAGATGTGTGAAGCCCGAACTCGGGGGGTACAAACTCTCTGACAGTGGCAGACTGTCGCCTCCTGAACGGCCCCCGGCTCCTCCCCCCGAGCCCGTGGCCGAAGACGGCCCCCGGTCACCCCCCCGCCGGGGGCCGTCGCCTTTCTCCGATCAGCCAAGTAAGCGTAAAGATTCTCGCTTTTCTGCGCGTGGGAGCGTTCTCACTTTATGTAGGGTCTTGACAATGTAATTGAGCAGTCACAGGTTGTAAGGCATGAAACCGCCTGCACACCGCCCCCAGGCAGCGGTCGTCATCAGCCTGCTCGCCGTCGTCATGGCCTTCCTGGTCCCCGGTTCCGCCTCCGCGGCCGCCAATCTCGTCACGAACGCCGGCTTCGAGTCCGGCACGCTCTCCGGCTGGTCGTGTCCGGCCGGCGGTGTCACGACGTCCGCGCCCCACTCCGGTTCGTACGCCCTCGAGGCGACGCCGAGTGGCAGTGACATCGCCCGGTGTTCCCAGTCGATAGCGGTCCAGCCCAATACGGCGTACACGCTGTCGGCCTGGGTGAAGGGATCGAACGTCTACCTCGGTGTGGACGGTGGTGCCTCGACCTGGACGACCAGTTCCGGCTGGAGCCTGTTGACCGTCCCGTTCACCTCCACGGGTTCCTCCGTGACGATCTACGTCCACAGCTGGTACGCGCTCCCGGCGTACCAGGTCGATGACGTCGTACTGGACGGACCTGGCGGGACGCAGGACACCACGCCGCCGTCGACCCCGGGTGGTCTTGCGGTCGGCAGCCCGACCTCGAGCTCGCTGAAGCTGACCTGGTCCACCGCGTCCGACGCGAACGGCATCGACCACTACGACGTCGTCCGGGGGACCGGGGCCGCGCAGAGCGTCGGCAACGTGACCAACTGGACCGCTGCCGGGCTCACTGCTGCGACGACTTATTCGTTCAAGATCCGGGCGTGTGACCCCAGTGGCAACTGCTCGCCGTACGGCGCGGCTGTGTCGGGCACCACCTCCGACGGCGGTACCAACCCGCCGGTCGGTAGCCTGCCCGCGCACGTGCTCACCGGGTACTGGCAGAACTTCAACAACGGTGCGACGGTGCAGAAGATCTCCGACGTGCCGGCGGCGTACGACCTGATCGCGGTGGCCTTCGCGGACGCCGACGCGTCGAAGCCGGGCGGCATCACGTTCAACCTGGACAGTGCCGGGCTCGGTGGGTACACGGTCGCGCAGTTCAAGGCGGACATCGCGGCGAAGCAGGCGGCCGGGAAGAAGGTCATCCTGTCCGTCGGCGGTCAGAACGGCACCATCTCGGTCGCCGACCCGACGGCGGCGTCCAACTTCGCGTCGAGCGCTCTCTCGGTGCTGCGTGAGTACGGGTTCGACGGGATCGACATCGACCTGGAGAACGGGGTCAACGCGCAGTACATGGGTCAGGCGCTGCGGAGCCTGCACAGCCAGTTCGGCAGCGGGCTGGTGATCACCATGGCGCCGCAGACGATCGACATGCAGAGCACGTCGTTCGAGTACTTCAAGCTCGCGCTGGCGATCAAGGACATCCTGACCATCGTGAACGTGCAGTACTACAACTCGGGCTCGATGAACGGCTGCGACGGCCAGGTGTACTCGCAGGGCTCGGTCGACTTCATCACCGCTCAGGCCTGCATCATGCTGCAGGGCGGCCTGCGTCCCGACCAGGTCGGCCTCGGCCTGCCGGCGTCGTCTCAAGCGGCCGGGAGCGGGTACGTGTCGCCGACTGTGGTCAACAACGCGCTGGACTGCCTCACCAAAGGCACCGGGTGCGGGAACTACAAGCCGAGCGCCCCGTGGCCGTCGCTGCGTGGGGCGATGACCTGGTCGACCAACTGGGACGCGTCGAACGGCAACCAGTTCGCGACCCAGGTCGGCGGCCACGTGCACTCCCTGCCCTGATCATGCACAGCTATCGACCGGCTCCGCTGCTGGAGGCGCTCGGTGTCTGCTCGGAGGACGAGCAGCTCTACCGGGCGCTTCTGGCCCGCCCGGAGTCCACAGCGACCTCTCTGGCCTTGTCAGTCGACTGGCCGGCCAATCGCGTCGGCCGGCACCTCAGGTCACTACTGTCCCTCGGCCTGGCGTCCCGGACGCCAGGCAGACCGGCCCGCTACGTGCCCGCCGTACCCGAGGCTGCAGTCGAGCTGCTCGCGCTGCGGAAGCAGGCGGCGATCGTGGAGGCCCGGCTGGGTGCTGCGGCGCTGACGGCCGAGTTCAGACAGCCGGACGCGTTCACGGTCATCCGTGGCGCCGAGGCGATCGCCCAGCGGTTCTACCAGGCGCAGCAGTGCGCGCAGGACGAAGTACTCGTGCTGGACCGGTTGCCGTACGCCGTCTTTGCCGCGCACGGGGTGACCTACCGGACGATCTACGACATGGCGTCGCTGTCCGAGCCGGGTGATCTGGTCGCGGCCCGATCGTCGGGCTGCTGCCGGATGCTGCGCGACGTACCGCTGAAACTGGTCGTCGTCGATCGGCGCACCGCGCTCCTGCCGACCGGGCCGGACGTCGTCGTGGAGCTAGGTCCGTCGAGCCTCCTGGACGCCCTACTGCGCCTGTTCGACTTGCTGTGGCGACAGGCCAGCCCTCTGACCCCTTCGGTCTCCGAAGGCCCGCTCACGTCGGACGACCAGCAGCTCCTGTCGCTGGCCGCCGCCGGACTGACAGACCAAGCCATCGCCCGCCGCCTGGGCGTGGCCCAACGGACCGTAGAACGCCGAATGCAACGCATCCTCAAAGCCCTCGACGCCACCACCCGCTTCCAAGCCGGCCTCCGCGCCGGGCAACAGGGGCTGCTCGTCTAGTCGCCTTCTAGTTCAGTCGGTTACGTCCGCCACGGTGGCGCTCAGGGCCTTCGTCAGGGCCTCGGCCTCCACCGTGATTCCCACCCCATGATCCCCACCGCCGATCGAGATGGTGCCGGTGATCCGCTCGTCCGCGATCACCGGCCAGTCGCGCGTGCTCCCGAGCGGCGTGATCGTCCCGCGGACGTAGCCGGTGACGTCGAACGCCGTGTCCTTGTCCGGCATCGAGATCCGGTTCACGCCGAGCAGCGTCCGCAGCTTCGGCCACGCGATCTCGCGGTCGCCCGGCACCAGTACGAACCGGTAGTCGTCGTCGGACAGCCGCACCACGATCGTCTTGATCAGCCGCGCCGGCTCGATGCCGCGCGCCGCTGCGGCCTCCTCCAGCGAGTTCACCCGGCCATGCCTGGTCACCTCGTAGGTGAGCCCCAACTGGTCAGCCGCCTCGGTCGCCTTCGTCACCCGGCTAGTTTTGCACCTTGCTGGGAACGTTCCGGAGCAGGATCGCGAGGATGAGCGTCACCACGAACAGCACGCCCGCCTCTCCGGCGACACCGGTCCACTCGGCCCGGCTCCACGCCGTACCCGCAAGGCCTCCGAAGACCGAGGACCCCAGGTAGAACGAGAAGAGGTACATGCTCGACGCCTGGCCGGTCCCGACCCCGCTGGCATGCGCCCGGGCAGGCACCCAGCCGCTGGCGACCCCGTGCACTGCGAAGAAGCCTGCGGTCATCACAGCCAGCCCCAGCACGATCAGCGGCAGCGGAGCCGCCAGAGTGATCGCCACACCGGCCAGCGTGATCAGACACCCGACCGGCACCACGGCTCGCCGCCCATACCGATCCGCGAGCGTCCCAGCCGTAGCCGACCCGGCTGACCCGAGGAGATACACGCAGAAGACCAGTCCGGCCGCACCGGCGCTCAGCTCGTACGGCGAACCTGACAGCCGGAAGACCGCCCCGTTGTAGACAGCCACGAAAGCGCCGACCGCTGTCGCAGCGATCCCGTACAGCGCGAGCAGCGCCGGGTCACGCAGTACGCGGAACAGGTCGTGTGGCCGCGCGGCGCTCGGGTGGAAGTTCTGCGACGCAGGCAGCAACAGCCAGACGACAGCCGCGCACAGTACGCCGACCACGGCGATCCCGGCGGTCGCGAACCGCCACCCGCCGACGTCCGACAGCCCGCCTGCGATGAGGCGTCCCGCCATACCGCCAACCGCCGTACCCGCGATGTAGAGGCCGCTGGCGCGCGCGTGGCTGTCCTGGTGCACCTCCTCGCGCAGGTACGCCATAGCGACCGCCGGCAGCCCGGCCATCGCGATGCCTTGCAGGCCGCGCAGCGCGAGCAACAGGTGCCACGTCGGCGCGAACGCACTGAGCAGCGCGAACACCGACGTCGCAGCGACCGACCAGCGCATCAGATTGGTCCGGCCGAGCACCTCGGACGCCGGACCGGCGACCAGCAACGCCAGACCGAGACCGAAGGTCGCGAACGACACGCTGAACGCGCTCTGGCTGGGCGAGACGTGGAACGCATCAACCAGCTGGGGCAGCAGCGGCTGCGTGCTGTAGAGGAGAGCGAACGTCGCCAGCCCAGCCGCGAACAGTGCGACGGACAGCTTGCGGTACTCCGGGTCTCCGGGCAGGTACCCGGCTTGACGGGCGACGGACTGGTGCATGTCTTCGACGGTCGCACGACTGGAGCGATACGTAAAATGTCGATCTCGGCAGAAATCGATACGCTTCTCGTATGCATGTTGAGGATCTGCGGTGGTTCGTCGTACTCGCGGAGACCGAGCACCTCACCGAGGCGGCCGCGGCACTGGGGACGAGTCAGCCGAATCTGTCCCGGTCGCTGCAGCGGGTCGAGCGGGTGTTCGGGGTGCCCCTGTTCGAGCGGGAGCGTCGCGGCGTACGGCTGAATCCGTACGGCCGGTTGGTGCTGGATGCGGCGCGGGCAGGGACTGCGGCGGTGGATACGGCGAAGCGCCGGATCGACGCGTTGCTCGACCCGGAGTCCGGCACGGTGCGGCTCGCGTTCCTGCACTCGGTCGCGACCAGCCTGCTGCCGGACCTGCTGAAGGCCTTCCGGGCGGTGGCGCCGAACATCGGGTTCGCGCTGCGGCAGGAGCCGGCGCACGACATCGTCCAGGACCTGGAGAGCGGTGAGGCCGAGATCGCGATCATCGCGCCGCGGCCGGACCCGGCACGCTTCGGTTGGCACCTGCTCGAGCGGCAGCGGCTGTATCTGCACGTGCCGCCCGGTCACGCGCTCGCCTCCCGGCGCCGCGTCGAACTGGAGGCGGCCCAGGACGAGGCTTTCGTCGGTCTGCAGCCCGGGTTCGGCTTCCGGCGGGTGACAGACCGCCTGTGCCAGGAGGCGGGGTTCAGTCCGCGGCTGGCCTTCGAGGCGACCGACCTCGCGACGATCGACAGCCTGGTCGGCGCGGGCCTCGGTGTGGCGATCCTGCCGGCCGGTGCGGTTCGTGGGAACGACAGCGGCGCGGTGTCCGTGCCGCTGGCCGGCGTACGGGCCCGGCGGGAGATCGGTATGGCGTGGCGGCTGAGCATGCCGCTGACTCCCGCGGCCGAGCGGTTCCGTACGTTCGTCCGATCGCGCCCGGTGACGACCAGTTGACTGGATTGGCAACGACTTAGGTAGCGTTCGTCCCAATTTCACGGTGTCGACTTGCACAGACAGGGCTTTCCCCCGCACCCTTTCCCTCGTGAGGAAGCGTCTGGGTTCGTTCCGGCCGAGTCGCCGGCTGCTGTTCGCGGCCGGGACCGCGGCGGCTGCGTCGACGGTCGCCGCCACCGCGGCGGAGGCGGTCCCGGGCTCCCCGGCGGCCACCCTCGACACCGCGGGCGGACTGCTCTCTCTCGGCGCCTACGGCTCGGGCGTGCTCGGTGCCTGGGAGCGCCAGGCACGCGCGATCTCGAACGAGCAGCAGATCCGCCGGACCCGCGAGGCCGACGGCGTCTTCATGTTCGGCGACAGCATCGGCGTCCAGGACGGTCCGGCGCTCTCCCGGCAGCTGACCCAGCTCGGGATCAGCATCGCCGTCCACAACTGGGCCGGCCGGCCGGTGACCCCCGCGGTCGACGCGCTCGACCTCTGGGCGCAGCAGTACGGCCTGCCGCACCGGATCCTGATGTCGGTCGGGTCCAACGACATCTTCACGCCGCCGGCCGTCGAGGCCCAGGTCGACCGGACCATGCGGATCGTCGGCGACGAGCGGATCGTCTACTGGGTCAACGTGCAGGCGGCCCGCACCGCGCACGGCCCCGACATCAAGGTCGCGGACCAGCGCAACAGCGCCTGGATCAACCTGCAGCTCGCCGGCGCCCAGCGTCGCTACGACAACCTGCGGATCGTGCACTGGGCCGAGCACCTGGCCTCCAGCCCCAACCGCCTGGCCCGCCTGCTCCGCGACGGCCTGCACCCGTCGGTCCCGCTCGGGCAGAACGCCCGCAACGGCCTGATCATCGAAGCGATCAAGGCCGGCTGAGTGCGGCGTCTCCGCCACACCCAGCCGTACTCGTTCTAGCTGTGCCTCTTAGAAGCCAGCGGTGATGCGGGTGAAGTCCCAGTCGGCCTGGGCGATGCCACTGCAATTGGACACCACTCCGCCGCCGGCGCAGCCGCGGTCACGGTTGACCGACCAGAACGCCAGCCGGCTGAGCCCGTTGCTCTTCGCCCAGTTGGTGATGTTCTGCCAGGTCGCGGTCGTGGTCATCTCCTGCTGGTCGGACAGACCGTTCATGCCGGAGATGCCCTGGTGGGCGTACGCCTCCGCGGTGGACCAGCCGAAGGTGGCCTTCAGCTTGTTGTTCAGGCCCTGGGACGCGCCGACCGTGTCGTTGTAGATGTTCGAGCTGCCGAAGTCGAACGGCATCAGCGTGAAGATGTCGATGTTCGCGCCGAGTTCCTTCGACCGGTCGATCAGCCGGTTGCCGTAGTACGTCGGGCCGGTCGTCGACGTACCGAACGTGAGGATGGTCTGGATCCCCGGGTTGTTCTGCTTGACGATCTTCAGCGCGTTCAGGATCCGGTCCTGGACGGCCTCGTTCTCGAACTCGTCGGAGTTCTCGATGTCGATGTCGATCGCCTTCAGGTTGTAGGCGTTGATGACCTGCTGGTATGCACCGGCCAGCGCCTCAGGCGTGCTGCAGTTCGGTCCGAGCTTGTTGCCGCTCCAGCCACCGATGGACGGCACGATGTCGCCGCCGGCCGCCCGGATCTGGGCGATCGCGTTGGCGTCGGCGCTGCCCTGCAGCGGGCGGCTGCCGTCCCAGGCCGGGTTGCACCCACCGGACGACAGGATGAACGCCATGGTGAACCACTTGATACCGGTCGCGTTCATCACGGTCGCCGGGTTCGGCGGGTCGCCCCAGCCCATGTAGAGGTACGGCGCGGCCTGCTTGGTGCCTGTGTTGCCGCCACCAGTGCCGGTCTTGACGGAGATGCTGGTGCTCTTCGCGCCCTCACCGGCGCTGTTCGACGCACTGACCTGGTAGCTGTACGTCGTGTTCGCGGCCAGCCCGGAGTCCGTGTACGACGTACCGGTCGGGCTGCCGACCTTCGTACCGTTCCGGTAGACGCTGTAGCTGGTCGCACCGGATGCGGCCGACCACGTGAGGCTCACCGACGACGCGGACGACGTACCGGAGAGACCTGTGGGTGCGCCGGGGACGGTGCCGCCACCGCCACCCGAGCACGAGCCGCCGTTCAAACGGCACGCGGCGAGGCCGGGGAAGTTGCCCGGGCTGCCGTTGAAGCCGAACGTGACAGTCGCGCCAGGAGCCAGCGGACCGGCCCAGCTCGGCGGGGTGAACGTGTGCGTCTGTCCGCTGCCGGCGTGGATGGCGTCCCACGTAGAGCTGACGTTGTAGCCGGACGGGAAGTCCAGCGCGACCGACCAGGTGCTGAGAGAGCTGGTGGTGCCGTTGGTGACGGTCACCTTGCCCTCGAAGCCGCTGCCCCAGTCGGACACTTTGGTGAAGCTGGCAGTGATACCTGCCGCGTTCGCTGCCTGTGCGGTCAGCAGGGCGACAACCACGGCCGTGACGGCCGCTATCGCCAAGGTGATGCGTTTCATGATGCTCCGATCAGTGGGCGGTACGTGATCAGACCCGGCCCCAGAGTGCGGGGACGTTCGGCGGCTCCCAGCCGACCAGGGACGTGTGGCCCTGGATGCACTTGTAAGTGACGCCGTTGTAGCTCACGAGCGCACCGGTCGCGTACGTCGTGTTCGGGGCCCACGGGGTGGCCGTGCCGGGCGGAGTGGTCGGCGGCGTCGTCGGGGGAGTCGTGGGCGGTGTCGTGGGCGGTGTGGTCGGCGGCGTCGTGGGAGGCGTCGTCGGCGGAGTGGTGGGTGGTCCGCTGCAGCCGGCCGTGTCGGCGTTGACGGAATCGACCACGTTGTTGAAGAGGGTGACACCCGGGTCCAGCGCCTCGAGCGAGTACATCATCGCGCCGGCCAGCCCGTTGCAGTGCTGGTAGTCGGCCTTCGCCTTGATCGACAGGGCGTTGTCACCGGACCAGAACGTGCCGTTGCTGTAGAACCAGGACGACTTGGTGGTGTCGTCGAAGTACGTGGCGGACGGGTTGTCCACGAAGCCGGTGAGCTCCTTGTAGAACGAGACACCCGGCACGTTGCCGCTCAGCGCATGTCCGTCGGCCGGTCCGGTCGCGGTCTGGTACTTACCGTTGTCGGTGGCCGGGACACCCTTCCATCCCCTGTAGTAGAAGGGGTATCCGATGGTCAGCTTGTTCGCCGGGAACCCGCCCGGGATGCCGTACGCCGGGTCTCCGGTGGTCCACGCCTTCACCGCGGAGTCGACCGAGTACTTGCCCTGACCCGGCGGGACCGGGTTGCTCGGGTCGTTCGGCGCCGTGTAGAGCGGGTCCTGGAAGTTCGTCGGCCCGGTGGCCTCCCAGCCGCCGTGCATGTCGTACGTCATCACGTTGTTGTAGTCGAGGTACTGCCCGATCTTGTCGGTCTCGATCGTGGCGATCTTGTCCTGGCCGGCCGGGGTGGCGGCGGTCAGGTAGTACTTCTTGCCGGTCTGGCCGCCGTACGCGTCCAGCTGCGCGCGGAACTCGGCCAGCAGCAGCGTGAAGTTCTGCTTGTCGGCAGCGCTGTAGTGGTTGCCGACGTGGCCGTTGGGCGAGCCCGGGTACTCCCAGTCGATGTCGACACCGTCGAAGATGCCGGCCGCCGTACCGGGGCCGCCGAAGCCGTCGATCACCGGCAGGTCGCCTTTGAGGAACATGTTCACGCAGGAGCTGACGAAGGTCTTGCGTTTGGCGTCGGTGGAGGCGGCGTCGGAGAAGTACTTCGAGTACGTCCAGCCGCCGATCGAGATCAGGATCTTCAGGTTCGGCACCTTTGCCTTCAGCTTCTTGAGCTGGTTGAAGTTGCCCTGGATCGGCTGGTTCCAGACGTCACCGACCCCGTCGACGCTGATGTCCGCGCCGTACGACTTGCCGTAGTCGGCGAACGCGTCACCGGCGCCGTCACCGGCGTTCGGGTTGTTCTCGTCCTGCGACGCGGCCTTGTTGGCCATGAAGCAGGTGTGGTTGACCGGATCGATGTTGGCGAACGCGTAGTTCAGGAAGTCCAGCTTCGCGCCGGCTCCGGTGGTGATCAGGTTCTTGGGATAGAAGGCGTTGGCGTAGATCCCCCATTGGGTGAAGTACGCCGTCTTGACGCCGCCGCTGGTCGCCTGGGGCGCCGCGACGGCTGCGTTGGCCGTGGTGGCGTCGGGGCTCGCGAGAGAGACGCCGGCGGCGGTGATCAGGGCGGTGGCCGCGACGGTTGCTGTGGCGGCGAGCATGCGTAATCGACTCATCTGTTCCTCCGGAGCGATGGGGCGGAAGCGGTCCGGTGAAATTTAGTTAAAGACGCTTCGAAAGGAACCGTAACCGTTCCCGGCGGGTTGGTCGCGGGCTCGTCGTGGCGGGTTCCCGCTGCTGACGGAAACCCGACAACCCTTTGTCCACAGGGGCCCGATCGCGTTCCCGGAAGCGGCCCGGCAACGGCATGTTCTTGGTATGGACACGAACTCACCATCCTCATCGGTGCTGATGGCAACTACCAACGAAGCCCTGCTCGACGACCTGCTCCGACTGGCCGCGGCCGCGTCCGTCACGCCTCTCGTCGAGCGCGATCTGCACAGTCTGCGGCGCAGCTGGCATGCCCCTTCGCTCGTCGTCATCGGCCGCGACCTGGCCGAGCCGCTCGCGCGCGCTCAGCCCGCACATCGGCCAGGAGTGGTCGTGGTCGGCGCGACCTCGGACGGCGACGACCTCTACCGATGCGCCTTCGACGTCGGCGCAGATGCCGTCTGCCGGCTACCCGACGACGAGCCGCTGCTCGCCGGCAAGTTTGCGGATGCCCTGGACGGTGTCGACCGTTCCGCCGTCACCCTGGCGTTCGTCGGCGGCTGCGGGGGAGCAGGTTCGACCACGCTCGCCGCCGCTGTGGCGGTCCTCGGCAATCGCCGCGGGTTCCGCACGATGCTGATCGACGGCGACCCGCTCGGCGGCGGCATCGAGCTTGCCCTCGGCATCGAGCACGACCCCGGCGACCGCTGGCCCAAACTCCTGAACGCGTCCGGCCGGGTCAGCGCCGCCGCCCTCCGCTCCGCACTGCCTTCCGTCAACGGACTGTCGGTCCTGTCCTGGGATCAGTCCGACGTCACTGTGCTACCGCCGGACACGATGAGCTCGGTGATCGGCGCCGCCCAACGCAGCACCGACCTGGTCGTCCTCGACCTACCGCGCCGCCCGGACCCCGCCGTAGAAGAGGGCTTCATTCGCTCCACCGCAACCCTTCTCGTCGTCCCCTGCGACGTCCGCTCGGTCGCAGCTGCAAAACGCCTCTCCGGCCCACTCCGGTCGGTCGCCGGCGACCTTCGCGTAGTAGTCCGCGACACCCGGCCCGGCCTCGCACCCACCGACGTCGCCGCCCATCTCTCCTTGCCCCTAGCAACAAAACTCGGCCACGACCGAAACCTCCCCACCGCCATGGACCAAGGCCACTTCACCCTGAACCCCCGAAGCCACTTGGCCCGCGCCGCCACCACCCTCCTGAAGCTCTTCCCCCCACCCATCTAGCCCGTTGAACCGCACAAGACAGGTGCCCGCATGACCAACACCGTCGTACCTGCAGGCCTTCTAGACCGCGTCCGCAGCACCCTCGCACTCACCGGCGCCGCGCCAACCCCAGTACACGTAGCAGCAGCTCTCCGCGCCGACGGCACCATCTGCGGCGACACCATGGTCCTGGCAGTGGTCACGGCCCTCCGCAGAGAAGCCCTAGGAGCCGGCCCGCTCGACAGCCTCCTCGCCGAACCCGGCGTCACCGACATCCTGCTCAACGGCCCGGACGAGGTCTACATCGACCGTGGCCGCGGCCTCGAGTTCGTCGCCATCCGCACCGGAGACGAACCCGCCATCCGCCGCCTCGCCACCCGCCTCGCCGCCGCAGCAGGCCGTCGCCTCGACGACTCCACCCCGTACGTCGACGTCCGCCTGTCCGACGGCACCCGCTTCCACGCCGTCCTCGCCCCGATCGCCGCCCCAGGAACCTGTCTGTCGCTCCGCGTCCCGTCCCGCAAGGTCTTCACCCTCGACGACCTGGTGGCAGCCGGCGCCCTCCCACAAGCAGGCGCCGCCATCCTCCAAGACCTCCTGGACTCCCGCCTGGCCTTCCTGATCAGCGGAGGCACCGGCACCGGGAAGACAACCCTCCTCAATTCCCTGCTCTCATTGGCAAATCCCGCCGAACGCCTGGTCCTGGTAGAAGACGCCAACGAGCTCCGCCCCGACCACCCGCACGTGGTCCGCCTGGAAGCCCGACCACCCAATATCGAAGGCGTCGGCGAGATCTCCCTCCGAGACCTCGTCCGCCAAGCCCTCCGCATGCGCCCCGACCGCCTGGTCGTAGGCGAAGTCCGAGGCGCCGAAGTAGTAGATCTCCTGACCGCCTTGAACACCGGTCACGAAGGCGGCTGCGGCACCATCCACGCCAACTCCGCGTCGGACGTCCCCGCCCGCCTAGAAGCCCTAGGTGCCTTGGCCGGCCTGACCCAAACCGCTGTCCACAGCCAAGCAGCCTCCGCCCTACACGCCGTGATCCACCTGACCCGAACCCCCACCGGCCACCGCCGAATCACCGAAATCCACACCCTCACCAAGCCCCCGAACGGCACCCTGACCACCCACCCCGCGGTCACCTTTCACCCCAACAACACCCTCACCCTCCACCCCCCATCCCGCCTCTTCACCACCCCCGCTCAGGCAACCCCCGCAGGTGCTGCATGAGTCCCGCCGTCCTGGCCGCCCTCCTAACCCTCCTCACCTGCACCTTCGCCCTCCCACCCCGATCCCCAGGCCTCCACCGCCTGACAACTCCGACCGCCCGCCGACAACCAGCCGCCCGCCCACAGCGAGCCCGCCGCCACCTCAGAATCTGGCTCCTAGCCCCGCCAACAGCGGTGGCCACCGCCCTCCTCGGCACCCAAGCGCTCGTCACCGCCCTAGCAACAGCCGCCGTCCTCGCCCTGATCGCCCACCAACGAACCCACCACCAACGCCAGAAATCCATCGCAACCCGCCGCACCACCATCATCGAAGCCCTGGACGTACTCTCCGCCGACCTCACCGCCGGCCGCCCACCCATCACCGCCCTCGAAGGTGCCGCCTCGATCAGCCCCGACTTCGAACTACCCCACGCAGCAGCCAAACTCGGCGCCGACGTCCCCGCCGCGCTAGCCCGAGCCGCCACCAAACCCGGCGCAACCAGCCTCCGCGCCCTAGCCGCAGCCTGGCGCGTCACCGAAGAATCCGGCGCCGCCTTCGCCACCCTCACCGAACGCCTAGCCGACTACCTCCGGGCCGACGAAGCAATCCACCGCCAAACCGAATCCAGCCTCGCCGGCGCCCGCTCCACCGCCCGAATCCTCGCCACCCTCCCGGTTTTCGGCATAGCCCTCGGCTACCTCCTAGGAGCCCACCCCCTCACCTTCCTGACCACCACCCCACCCGGCTGGCTATGCCTAGCCACAGGCCTAGCCCTAACCGCCACAGGCCTCCACTGGACCACCCGCATAGCCACCCCCCAAACCTGACCGCACCACCCACCGCACCCACCCAGCCACCGCCCCAACCCGTGCACCCACCCACCGACCCACCACGCGCGCACCAATCGCATGCACCGCACCCACTGCACCCACCGCACGGACCCTCCGCACGCACCCTCCGCGCGCACCCCACCTACCCACCCACTGCACGCACCGCACGCGTGCCTTCACCTGCACCCCGCGAGACTCCGCATGCTCCACGCACTGACCGCAGCCGCAGCTGTTGCCCTAAGCATCTATTTCCTGATCCCACCCCATCCCGACCTCCGCCGACTGACCCCACCGCAACCTCGCACCCGCCGCCAGTTCCCGCGACCCCACCGCCTAGCCACAGCCGCAGCGACCCTCGCCGCACTCGCACTCATCGGCCTCCCCTGGGGCCTGATCCCAGCCGCGATCGCGTACTACACCATCCCCCGAGCCCTCACCCGCCTAGAACCAGCCACCACCAAACAACGCAACGCCCGCATAGCCCGCGACCTCCCCCTCGCGATCGACCTCCTGACCGCCTGCCTCCGAGCCGGCCGCCCACCCCAACACGCCCTGACCCTCGTAGCCGAAGCCCTCCCCGGCCCACTAGCCGACGTCTTCACCAAAATCGCCCTCCACCTGGCGCTAGGAGCCGACCCCACCACCGCCTGGACCCACCTACGCACCGAACCATCCTGCGCCCCAATGGCCCGAGCCATCACCCGCTCCCTCCGCTCCGGAGCCCCACTCTCCAAAACCCTCGAACACCTAGCCGACGAAACCCGCCGAGCTCACCACCACACCGCCGACCAACAAGCCCGAGCCGCAGAATCCCGAGCCACCCTGCCACTAGGCCTCTGCTTCCTCCCCGCGTTCGTACTCCTCTCGATCGTCCCAACCATCGCCGACGCCCTAATCCCATACCTCCTCCACCCCTGACCACTCGAGGCCCAGCGTGGAACTGGATGGTGAACGCAGCGGCAGGACGACCACTAGCGGGTTATGTGACCAATAGCGGGTTGTACGACGCCAGCGGTACAACAACCCGCCATCCGCACGAGACAAGCCCGCGCACCCCAAACCGGCTCTTGTGACGTATGTGTGGGTCGGCTGGTCGAGTCGGGCACGGGGCCGGATAACCCCTCGCGTGCAGGGTTCTCCCCTCGCGTATCAGTAGAGAACCCGCCATTCGAGGGGATAGCCGTTCTTGCCAGGCCCGTCGGTGGGGCCGGGCCGTCGAATCGTGAGTTTTGGCGGTCACCTGCGACCTCGATTCACGACTCGCGGTTTCGAGGGGCAACCACTCGCCACGACTCGGCGTGAGGTCGCACAGGCGGCCCGCGTGGGCTGTCGTGGCGGGGAAAGAAATCGTCGCTATATGCAACTTTGTTTCCCCGCTCTTCGGGGCGCTGATCGGGCAGAAGAGCTCCCAAACCCCTTATCCACAGTCCAGAACTCCTTTGAAAAAAGGCGATCCAACAACGGCATGTTTATCGACAACCGCTCGCAGCGTCGCACCCCATCCCGCAGGAGGCCCAAATGCCCAAGGCAGCAGTCGCCACCAGCAACCATCTGCTCCCCATCGAAGCCAAGGCCTCGTCGCACCCGGCCCTATACCCCAATAGCCAACTGGAGGCTCACACCCCCGACACCAGCCGCCCCCGCAGTACAGGCATCCGCCTCCTCCGCGGTACGGGGATTCGTCGCCTTTGTAGCAAGGGCATCGACCGCCTCCGCCACCGCGCCGAACGCGGGGCCGTAACCGCCGAGTACGCGATCATGATCGTCGGCGCCTGTGCCATCGGCGGCGTTCTGGTCGCCCTCCTCAGATCTCCCGCGATGCAGAACGCCCTCAAAGCAATCATCAACTACGGCCTGAAGATCGCCGGCGTAGAAGGCGTACACATCTGACGCCAAACCCGTAAGGCCAGCAGGTCAATCGATCCTGTCGAGCTGGCGACGCTCACGATCCGGCGGCCGGTCGATGCCCCTCCACGACCGGCCGCCACCCAAAGGACCCCCATGCCCAACCACCCAGCCCCGCCCGCCCTGAGCACTCCCACCTCACAAACAACCACCACAACCCGACCCGACCACGCGACCCGACCCGACCCCGCGACCCGACCCGACCACGCGACGCGACCGGACCACGCGACGGGAGCCGACGGTGTGACCCGAGTCGACCAGGCGGTGCGAGCCGACTGCGCGACACGAGCCGACCGTGGGACTCGAGCTGATCGTGGGACTCGAGCTGATCGTGGGACTCGAGCTGATCGTGGGACTCGAGGTGGTCGCGCGAGGCGAGGTGAGCGTGGGGCTGTTACGGCTGAGATGGCGTTGGCGCTTCCGGTGTTGGTTTCTCTTCTGCTGTTGGGGATCTGGTCCATCGGTCTCGTCGTGCTGAACATCCGGTGCATCGATGCCGCCCGCGATGTGGCTCGGGCCGTCGCACGTGGTGAGTCGCTCGATCAGGCGAAGGCGATCGGTCACCGCACCGTCCCCGCGGGGACGATCGTCATCAACCGCGAGGCATCCGACATCCAAGTGACAGTCACTGCCGTTCCTGCCCACCAGCCACCCCTCCTCGCCTTCCTATCTCCCACGAGCCTCACAGCAACCGCCACCCTCCAAGCGGAACCGGACACACCATGACCCGTACCGAACGAGGCAGCGCCACACTCCACACCCTGTTCGCAGCCGTACTCCTGTTCACAGCCCTCACCGCAGCAATCCTCTGGTCAGCGATCTCCACCGCCCGCCACAAACTCGCCGCCGCAGCAGACCTAACTGCCCTGAGCGCCGCCCAATCCCTGAGCGCCACCCACCCCCCAAGCGCCACCCACCCCCCAAGCGCCGCCCAACTCCCAAGCGCCGCCCAACTCCCCAGCGCCGCCCAGCCGGTCGGTTCCAGCGGTCAGCTCGAGCGTCCCGAGCAGCCTGGGGGCATCGCGGCGCCCTGTGTGACGGCGGCTCGGATAGCTGTGGTTAACAAGGTGCAGCTCACCGCGTGTGTTGTCGCTTCCGACGCAGTGACCATCGAAGTGTCGCTTCGGCTGGATCTCCGGCTGACGCGTCCAACACTGACCGCGGCTGCGCGTGCCGGGCCGCTATGAGCTCGCTTCGTCAACCACTCGTTGCGCGCACGGTTCTGGTGTGATCGCGATCTGGTCGCAATCTGGTAGAGATGCCGCGTTGATGTGGACGACGTATGCGAAGGCGCTCCATGATCGGGAACCGAGTACTGCTCATCTCCCGGACGTACTTCCCCGACGCCCGGACGGTTACCTCGGAGGCTCGTTTGCCCAACCGGATTCGGCTGCTGCTGGTCGACGACCAGATCCTCAGCCGAGGCTTGCTTCGCAGCGGTCTGGAGCGTGAGCGCGATCTGGAGATCGTTGCCGAGCTCAACCGATCTGACGACGTCGTCGGTGCGGCCAAACGGCACCGTGCGAATGTCGCGCTGGTCGATGCGGGTGGCCCGGGCAGCGACAGCATCACGGTGACGACCAGGTTGCGTACGTCGATGCCGGAGTGCCGGGTCGTGATGCTCACGACGTACGGGCGGCCGGTGCACATGCGTCGAGGGCTCGATGCCGGGGCGAAAGGGTTCGCGTTGAGGGGCAGCCCGGCGCCGCAGTTGGCGGATGCGGTACGGCGGGTGCACCTTGGTCTGCGCGTGGTCGACGCGAATCTCGCGGCCGAGAATCTCAGGTACTCCGAGACTCCGCTGAACGCGGGCGAGACCGACACACTGCGCGCGGCACGTGATGGTGGATCGGTTGCGGTCATCGCGCAGGAGCTCGATGTGTCCGAGCGTGTCGTCCGCACCAGGCTCTGGTCGGCTATCGGTAAGACCGGCGCGCACACCCGTTCCGACGCCGTCGAGATCGCGGAACGAAACGGCTGGCTTCTCGACTAGGTGCCGTGCGTGGTCTGCGGGGAGGGGCAGACTGGCGTGGTGGATGGTGCGCGGAGTCGGGTCGTCATTGTTGATGCTGCGAACGTGGTTGGGTCACGGCCCGATGGGTGGTGGCGGGATCGGGTTGGCGCGGCTAGGCGGTTGCTGACCCGGCTCGCGGCGTTGCAGGAGCAGTTGCCTGACACGGATGTGGTCGTGGTGCTCGAGGGTGCTGCATGCCGGGCGGTGTCCGGGGATGGTGCGCCTGAGACCGGTCGTGTTCGCGTGGTGCTGGCGTCGGGGTCCGGTGACGACACCATCGTGAGTGTGACTGCCGAGGTTGTCGCGCAGTCGCAGCATCCTGCAGTCACCGTGGTGACCGCGGATCGCGGGCTCCGGCAACGAGTCGAACCCATCGGCGCGACCACCACCGGTCCCCGTTGGCTCCTGGAGCACCTGGACGCCCTGTCTGAATAGGCGGCAGACAGTTGGATCGTGTGGGGTTACGCGCAGGTGGAGAGGACCTTACCGGTGTGGGTTATGAGGAGGTGGGGGCCGGGGGTGGCGGGGAGGTGAGCCCTGTCGGAGCGGATGGCGTGGCGGCTGCCGTCGGGGGAGATGACTAGCGAGTCGGGGGCGTCGAGGGCGATGAGTTCGTCGTTGGCTCGGACCAGCACGGGGGCGGTGTAGGACCAGGAGAGGGCGGTCCGGCCGGCGGCTAGGGCTTCGAGGGTGGCGGCGGGGAGTTCGTCGGGGCCTTCGGCGGAGGTGTCTACGGCGATCCAGGTGGTGGGAGAGCCGGGAGGCGTGATGGAGGTCGGGTTATGCCAGTCGCTGCCGCCGATGGGGGTGGTGCCTTCGAGGCCCCAGGCCTGCCACCAGGCGATGGGCCCGCCCCAGGTGTGGTCCAGCCAGGAGGAGTGCCAGATCTCGGCGAGCGGTGGGTGTTCGGGGAGCGGGTGGCGCCAGGAGCAGTCGCCGCCGAGGGGGTGGTTGATCGAGAGGAGACCACCGCGGCGGGCGACCTCCGTGACCCACGTGGCGGCGGGTTGGCGGAAGTCGATCGGGCCGATGGCGCCGAACGCGTTCGCATGGCCGGTGTCGGTGGTGACTTCCTGGCCGGGGATGAGGCCGAGGCCGAAGCGTTTGCTGAGTGAGGGGAGTTCGGGGTGGTGGGAGACGGTGTTGTGGTCGGTGACGGCTAGTACGTCGAGGCCGGCGGACACACCGAGTGCGGCGAGGTTGGCGATCGGGGTCGAGCCGTCGGAGTGGAGCGAGTGGGCGTGGAAGTCGCCGGCGATCCACTTCAGGCCGGAGGATGCGGGGAGGGTACGGCGCGGTGGTCGCTCGGGTACGGCGATTGCGGCCGAGACGTCGGCGTACTCGGTGAGGCCGGGGATGGTGTCGACCGGGCCGGTGACTGCTTCGACGAGGAGTTCGACGCCTTCGACCGGTACTCGGTGCAGGCCGAGGACGACCCACCAGGTGCCTGGTTCGAGTTCGCCGGGGACATAGCCGGGGGTGGCTGCCTCGGAGGTGATCGCGAAGGTTCGGCGGGCGCCGCCGGACCATCCGCGCCAGCCGGCCGCGCCTTCGCAGCCGATGTCGATGACGGCGCCTTCGACCGGCGGGACGGTGAGGGTCACGAGCAGGCCGGGGCAATCGGCTGGGATGTCGACGGGCAGTGAATGCCAGACCGACTCGGCGCGGTCGTCGAGTGTCCAGCGCCGACGGTACGACGTGACAGCCATCAGGCGAGCTCCCTGCTCACGAACGAGCTCCGGCGGTGCGGTCTGCGGACGTGAGGAGTTCGCCGGTGTCTTGGGTGTAGAGGAGGACTCGGGTGGCAGGGGCGGTGAGGACTACCGGGGTGCCGGGGGCGGGTTCGGTTTCCTCGGGGACGGTGACGCCGATGAGAGTGCCGGCGCAGTCGACGCTGACGAGGGACTGGGTGCCGAGGTTCTCGGCGACGACGACCTCGCCGCGGAGGGCGGGGCCGGCGACGTCGCCGGTCGACAGGGTCAGGTACTCGGGCCGGATGCCGACCGTTACCTCGGCGTCGGCCGGAGTGGAGGAGGTTGTCGCAGGCAACGAGCCGCCGGCCACGGTGACCGCGCCGTCGGCGGTGACCTTGCCCGGGAGGAGGTTCATCGGTGTCGAGCCGATGAAGTTCGCCACGAACGTGTTGGCGGGCCGGGCGAAGACTTCACGCGGGGAACCCAGTTGCCGGAGCTTGCCCGAGTCCATGACGGCGATGCGGTCGGCGAGCGCGAGAGCCTCGGCCTGGTCGTGGGTGACGAAGACCGTGGTGATGCCCAGGTCGCGCTGGAGCTTCTTCAGGAAGGTGCGGGCCTCGAGGCGGAGCCGTGCGTCGAGGTTCGACAGCGGCTCGTCGAGCAGCAGGACCTTGCCTTCGGACGCGATCGCACGGGCGAGAGCGACTCGTTGCTGTTGGCCGCCGGACAGCTGGCCGGGCTTGCGTTCCAGAAGCCCGTCCAAGGACAGCTCGCCGGCGGTACGCGAGGCGACATCGGCGCGGGTGGCGGCAGCAACCCGGCGTACCTTCAAGGGGTAGGTGATGTTCTCGGAGACGCTCATGTGGGGGAAGAGCGCGTAGTCCTGGAAGACCATGGCGACGCCGCGCTTGCCCGGCTCGGTGCGGGTTACGTCCGCCGCGTCGATGCGGACGGTGCCCTCGCTCGCGGGCTCGAGGCCCGCGATCGTCCGGAGCAGCGTGGTCTTGCCGCAGCCCGACGGACCGAGGAGGGCGAAGAACTCGCCGTCGGCCACGTGCAGGTCCAGTCCGTCGACGGCGCGGACGCCGTTCGGGTAGACGGTTGCGAGGCCTTCGATGTCGATGCCCGCCATCAGCTCTTGATCCCTCCGTGGAAGCGGAACCCGTATCGCGAGTTCACCAGCAGGTACAGCACGACGACCGGGATCGAGAACAGCAGCGAGAACACCGGCAGCACCTGCAGGTTCACGCTGCCGCCTTCGTCGGTGAGGGTCTGCATCAGCACCGCACCGGGCTGCTTGTCGATCGACCGGATGAGCAGGAAGGGCACCAGGAAGTTGCCCCAGGAATTCACGAACGCCCAGACCATGATGGTGGCCAGACCGGGTCGTGCGACCGGGAGTACGACGTCGCGCAGGATCTGGCCCGTGGACGCGCCGAAGACCCGCGCCGACTCCTCGTAGGACTTGGGGACCGCGTCGACGAAGTCCTTCAGGATGAAGATTGCCGCCGGCAGCAGGCCGCCGGTCATCACCAGCGCGACGCCGAACCGGGAGTCGATCAGCCCGAGCTGGAACATCATCACGAAGATCGGCACCATCGCCGCCGTCCCGGTGACGACCGAGGACAGCAGCAGCAACCCGTACAGCAACGCGTCCCGGCCGGGGATGCGGACCCGCGACAACGCGTACGACGCGAACGCGGCGAACGCGGTGACCGCGACGGCGGTCGTCACGCAGATCAGCAGCGAGTTGACCATCGAGTGCATCGCGTAGGGATGGTCGAGCGTCTTCCGGACGTTCTCCAGCGTCCAGTCCGGCCAGTGCACTCCCAGACCCGGCGAGGCATCGAACGGCGCCGACGCGATCCACAGCATCGGTACGGCGAAGAACAGCGTGATCGCGCAGATCAGGACGTAGAACCCGATCCGGCGTACGACGTACCCGGGCCTCATGGGCGCCTCCGGAGGAGCCGCAGGTAGACGAGTGAGACCAGGAGGTTCGCGATCAGCAGCAGGAACGAGATCGCCGACGAGTACCCGAGCTCACCGCCTTGCAGCGCCACGTTGTAGATGTAGACCGGCACCGTCTCGGACTCGTGGTTCGGTCCGCCCTTGGTGAGCAGGAACGGCGAGAAGTCGTTGGCCGTCCACAGCGAGATCAGCAGCGTGTTGGTCAGCACATGCCCGCGGATGTGCGGGAACACGATGTCCCGCAGCGTCTGCCAGCCCGACGCCCCGACCATCCGCGCCGACTCGAGCTGTGACGGCGGGACGGCCTGCAGCGCCGACGAGTAGAGCATCATCGAGAACGCCGTACCGCGCCACGTGTTGAACACCACCAGACACGCCATCGGGTAGTCGATGAGCCACGCGGTGCCCGGCGTACCCAGGATGCCGTTGAGCGTGCCGCCGTCCCGGTCGTAGAACGCGACCCACAGGTACGCGACCACGGTCGACGGCAGGATCCAGGCCAGCAGCGTGAACGCCTCGACCGTACGGCGTACCACCGGGCGGGCGCGGCGAAGAATCCACGCCAGCGTGAACCCGAGGATGTTCTGCCCGATGATCGCGGAGCCGAGCACGAAGAGCATCGTCAGCCACAACGCGTTGTGGAAGAGCGCGTCGTTCAGCGCCTTCGTGTAGTTCGACAACCCCACCATCGACGGCGACACGGCCTCGACGCCGGTCAACCGGTAGTTGGTGACGCCGATGTAGATGGTCCAGAGCGCGGGGAAGACCAGGAAGGCGCCGATCAGCAGCATCGCGGGCGCGACGAAGCCGAGTGCGCGGCCGACCCCGAGGCCCGCGACGTCCCGCGCGGGGGCACGGCCCCGCGCGGGTGCGGTAGCAGAAGTCATCAGTTGCTGTTGACCTTGTCCTTGCCGCCGGCTGCGGCCTCGACGACCTTCTGGTACGCCGTCGCGGCGGCGTCGGTGCTCTTACCGCCGACCACGTCCGCGGTCGCCTGCTGCAGCGCGGCAGAGACCTTCGGGTACTCGGCCTGGCCAGGACGGTACTGCGTGATCGGCAGCACCTTCTCGGCCACGAAGCTCAGCATCGGGTCGCTCTTCAGCACCTCGCTGTTGACGTCCGACCGCTGCGTGATCTTGGCGGCGCCGTCGAGCGACTCCTTCACCATCTCCGCGGAGTTCATGAACTGCATGAACTCCCAGGCCTGCTGCGGGAACTTGGTGTTCGGGTTGATCACGGTCGCGCCGCCGCCCGACATCGACACGAAGTCCTGGCCCTTCACACCGGCGCCCGGCTTGCTCGCCGGGATCAGCGCCCAGCCGACCGCGGCGTCCCGGTCGGCCATCTTCGCGACGCCGGCCTTGGGCTCGACGACGCTGCGCCAGAAGTAGTCGCTCTCGAGCAGGATGCCGATCTTGTTCGCGGCGAACTCGGCGAACGACTTGTCCCGGCCCTTCGCCTCGCGCTGCAGCACCGGGTCACCGAGGCCGGTCGAGTAGATCTGGTGGTAGAAGTCGAGGACCTGGCGCAGCTGCGAGGTGTTGCCGAGCCACTTGCCGTCGGAGTTCACGGTCGCGCCGGTGCCGACCAGCAGCGGCAGCACACCCTGCATGGTGGTCGCCTCGCCCATCGCGGTGCCGGCGTTGATCTGGATCGGCGTCACGCCGGAGATCTTCTTGAGCGCCTGACCTGCGGAGATGATGTCGTCCCAGGACTTCGGCTGCCAGTCGGCGGGCAGTCCGGCCTGCTGGAACAGCTTCTTGTTGAAGTACAGGACCCGGCCGTCGGTGCCACCGGGTACGCCGTACCGCTTGCCGTTGTAGCTGCCGAGCGCCTGGACCGATTCCGGGATCTGTTTCCAGCCGTCCCAGCCGTCCACCTTGGCGGCGTCGCCGACGGTGTCGGTGAGCGGCTTGATGTAGTTGGCCTGGGCGAACTCGCCGACCCAGATGCCGTCGATCTGGAACAGGTCCGGTCCGGACTTGTTCGACAGGTCGAGGGAGAGCTTCTGCTTGTAGACCTCGTCGTCGGAGCCGTCGCCCTGGAACTTGACCGTGACGTCGACGCCCTTGCCCTTCTGCTCGGCGACGAACTTCGGGATCAGCACGTCCTGGATGAAGGTCGCCCCGGCGCTGCTCTTGCCGCCCTTGACCGAGTTCGACCCGAAGGTCAGCTCGACCTTCTTGGCCTCGGCGTTCCGATTCGCGTCCTGGTCGCCGCTGCCGGAGTCGGACGAGCCGAGGCATCCGGTGAGCAGGGCGAGGGCTGCGGCGCCGAGTACGCCGGCGGTGGTCAACCGCGAGAGTGATCGCATCAGGGCTCCTTGCAGAAGTGGTCCGGCGACAGTGCCGGTCAAACATTGGCACTCATCCGCGACTATGTGAAGACTTTTTTCCAACACTGAGGAGAACGTTGTCAGGTGCTGTAGGCAACCAAGTGCGGACTGTCAAGTTCGCATCCCGCGTGATGCGTTGCGGAAGAGTTAAAGGATGCTCAAGGTTCTGCGACAACAGGTAGCTGAGTAGATACAGAGGGTGACCAGGCGAGCTACTGTCTAGCCGTTCGATTCAGCGGATCGGAGGTGAAAGACGTGACGCTGCTCCATGGAGTCGCTTGCCTTGTCAATGACCTGCTCGGGCATTGCTGGTGCTGGTGGTGATCGTGGCCGAGCGGTGACGACACCGGGCTCCCGCTGACGCGCAAGCAGCGGGGCATCCCGGAACTCATCCCCGAGCACCGCCAGGCCCGCACCACGAGAGACAACGCGAGAGACAAGGAGTGAAAAACGGCCGGCCCCGACGATGTCGGGGCCGGCCGTCCTCTCGTTGGCCAGGTGTCGCTATCGACTCAGCTCTGAGCCAGCTGCATCATCTGCTTCGGCAGCGTCGTCATCTGCGCCGGGATCGGGAGCAGACTGCCGATCGCTGACAGCAGGCCGGCTGCCGCGCCCGCGATCGGCAGCGGCAGGGCCAGGCCCAGCGATGCCAGCAGCGCGTTCACGAGAGCCAGTACGGCGCCCAGGATGTCCAGCCCCGGCACCGGAAGGCCGCTCCAGGCCTGGATCGGCGTGCCGGCAGCGCTCATCGTGCCGGTCGGTTGTGCCTGCTTGGCCTTCCCCTTGCCAAGCAGCGACGTCAGGGCGAGCCCACTGGCTTCGTTCACGAACGTGCCGGTGTCCTCGTCGTAGTTCCACTTCTGCCCGTCGCCGCTACGGCAGGGCAGGACCAGTAGTGGAGCGGAAGCCGGCACCTTGGCCAGGTCCGCGCCGCTGTCCAGGCAGGCTCCGGTCTTGGCAAGGGCGCCACCGACGCTCTTGCTCATCGCGACCTGCAGCTGGCCGGACTCGGTGTAGATCCACTCCTGGGTCTTGCCCTCCTTGCCCGGGGCGCACGCCATCATGACCGCCATCGGGACCTTCTGGGCCGCGACGAACGTCAGGCAGTAGCGCGTGTCGGAGCGAGTGGCGATCTGTTGGGCCACACCCACCGATACGCCCGGGGTCTTCGAATCACTGGGTGCCGGGTTCGCGGCTTGGGCCGGTATCGCGGTGGCGATGGCCACGCTGACCGCGAGCACCACCACGCCGGTGCGGCTGAACAGCTTTCGGATGATCAAGACAACCTCCAGAGGTCGTGCCATCTCATGGCGTCAGGTCGTCGGGACCCGTGGCGCGAGCCGGGTATGCCGGCAGTGACTCAGCGCGACGTTGACGCCACAACCAGTAAGGCACAGGTGTGACCGAGGGGGTTATGCCGATCTCGCGAAACTTGATGCCAATGGCAACTAACTGCCACTCGAACGTCGTTGCGCAAGGCATCGATATCCGGTTGCCGGGTCGCCGAGCGACCACCGTATGGAGGCTGTGAGCCTTCTGAGATATTACAGCAATGCAAGGGATTTCGGATAGCTACTGATGCCAAGGGCAACGGCGTGGATCAGTGGGGCTGGTGGGTTTCCTTGGGGTCCTCGACGGCCCGTTCCTCGATCGCCGCACGCTCGTCAGCGGTGGTGTCAGCGGTGGTGTCGGACGAGGCGGCATCTGAGCGCTCAGCGGATACCTCTGGCGCACCCTCGGTGACCTTGGCGCGCAGCTGGCGCATCTCCTTGCGGCGGCGCAGGTCGCGCCCGAGACCCTTCTTCAGCAGCCACAGGCCCACGACGAGGGCGGCGCCGGTGACCGCGCCGAGGAAGAAGATGGTCGGCACCGAGACGCCGAAGTCGACGCCGAAGACCTCCAGCTTGGTGGAAGCGCTCGACGAGACCGAGACGCCCAGTCCGAACAACACGACCAGTACGATCAGGACGATTCCGAGAACGGCCATGGCGACCCCGCCTATCTGCCGGCTGACACCGGCCCCTCAGGCCTCACTGCTTAGTAATGCGGAGAGCAGCGCCACCGCGCCGCTCTTGTCGAGTGGGTTGTTCTGGTTCCCACACTTGGGCGACTGTACGCACGAAGGGCATCCGTCCGTGCATTCACAGTGTGCAATCGCCTCGCGTGTCGCCGTCAACCACTCGCGCGCAGCGGCGTACCCGTGTTCGGCGAAGCCGGCGCCTCCGGGGTGGCCGTCGTACACGAAGACCGTCAGTTGGCCGGTGTCGGCGTGACGGGCGGTGGAGACGCCGCCGATGTCCCAGCGGTCGCAGGTGGCGAAGAGCGGGAGCAGTCCGATGGAGGCGTGTTCGGCGGCGTGGGCCGCTCCCGGTACGTCCTCCAGCCCGAGGTGCTCGACAACGGTGTCAGGCATGGTCCACCACACGGCCTTGGTCCGCAGGGTGCGCTCCGGCAGGTCGAGCGGCTGTTCGTCGAGTACGTCGCCGGTCGCGATCTGCTTGCGCTGGTACGAGATGACCTGGCTCGTCACCTGGACCCAGCCGCGCGACAACTCCGCCGTACCCCACGAGCACGTCTCCTCGGTCGCGAGGATGCTGATCTCGGTCACGTCCCGCGCGAAGGTCGTGTAGTCCGGAGAAGCCGGCTCGACGACGGCGGCGTGCTCCTCGAGGTCGAGCGAGCGCACCAGGTACGACTCGCCCGCATGGACGTAGACGGCGCCCTCGTGGACCGACGCGTGGGCCGAGCCGCCGTCGACCGTACCGAGGAGACGACCGGTCTGGTCCTCCACGATCTGCACCGTCTTCCCACCGGCCGAGCGGATGTCGATGGCGTCGACGGCCCGCTCGCGGCGCGTCCAGAACCACCCGTGCGGCCGTTCGCGTAGTGCGCCTTGCCGCACCAGCTGTGCGATCACAGAAGACGTCGTCTCACCGAAGATCTCGAAGTCGTCGGGAGTGAGCGGCAGCTCCTGGGCAGCGGCACACAGTTGAGGGCCGAGCACGTACGGGTTTTCCGGGTTGAACACCGTCGCCTCGACCGGGCGCCCGAAGATCGCTGCCGGATGTCGCACCAGGTAGGTGTCCAGCGGGTCGTCCCGTGCGATCAGCAACGCCACCGCGTCCCCGCCGGCCCGGCCTGCCCGTCCAGCCTGTTGCCAGAGCGATGCGCGCGTACCTGGCCAGCCAGAGAGCAGTACGGCGTCCAGTCCGGCAATGTCGATGCCCAGCTCGAGAGCGTTCGTTGCCGCGACGCCAGTGAGCTCACCGCTCTGCAGCATCCCCTCGAGCCGCCGACGCTCCTCCGGTAAGTAGCCGGCCCGGTACGCCGACACCTGGTCGATCAGTGTCGGGTCGACCTCAGCGAGGTTCTCGCGGGCCGTCATCGCGACCGACTCGGCTCCACGCCGCGATCGGACGAAGGCGACCGTACGGACACCTGTGACGACCAGATCGGTCAGGAGGTCCGCCACCTCGGCCGTCGCGGACCGACGTACCGGTGCGCCGTTCTCGCCGTGCAAAGAGGTCAGGGGCGGCTCCCACAGACCGAAAGCGATGCCGCCACGCGGAGAGCCGTCCTCGACCACCTCCACCATCGGCAGCCCGGTCAGACGCTCACCTGACACCGCCGGCTCGGCCACTGTCGCCGAGGCGCAGACGAAGATCGGATGTGCCCCGTACTGCGCGCAGACGCGACGCAGCCGCCGCAGTACGCCGGCCACGTGCGCACCGAAGACGCCGCGGTAGTGGTGGCACTCGTCAACCACGACGTACTGCAGGCAGCCCAGGAAGCGCGCCCAGCGTTGATGGTTGGGCAGGACCGACCGGTGCAGCATGTCCGGGTTGCTGAGCACGTACGTCGCGTAGTCGCGCGCCCAGTCGCGCTCGGTCCGCTCCGAGTCGCCGTCCAGCGTCGTAGCCCGCAGGCCGGGCACCGTGTACGACGAGACCGCGCGGAGCTGATCGTGAGCGAGTGCCTTGGTCGGAGACAGGTACAACACGGAGGCGGTACGGCGGTGTGGTGAAGCCGCCTGCGCGATGGTCAACGTGGCAAAGGCCGGCAGCAGGTACCCGAGCGACTTGCCCGAGGCCGTCCCGGTCGCAACGACTACATGTTTCCCGGAGTACGCCGCCTCGGCCGTCGCCACCTGATGAGTCCACGGGGCCGTGATGCCGGCGTCCCGCAGTTGGTCGAGGACCTCGGACGGGACCCAGCGCGGCCAAGCACACGTTTGTCCTACTCGCGGCGGCACCGACTCGACGTGCGTCAGCCGGTCGTCGCGACCGGCGGCCAGGCGCTTCAGGACGGCAGCCGCCTCACCACCTGCACGCATACCGGCACCCTAGGCCCTGCCACGGACAGGTCGACGGCTGAGCACGAACTGAGAGATGCACGTTCCGATGCACGCGGCTTTTTCCGGAGGGGAATCGACTTCGGGTGGGTGAGATGAAAGAGTTTTCGGCAACGGGTCTCACTCACGGTCCGTACATGGTTGAATGCAGCAGTTCACGGGATCGGAGGCCGAAGTGGATCTGTCGCTGACCGCGCGCGCCGAGGGCGGGCGCACCGTCATCGAGGTGGCGGGGGAGATCGACGTCTACACCGCACCGAAGCTCCGCGAGAAGATCGTCGCGCTCGTCGACGAGGGGGTCTACGACCTGGTCATCGACCTGGAACGCGTGGAGTTCCTGGACTCCACGGGCCTCGGCGTTCTCGTCGGCGGACTGAAACGGGTGCGCACCCATGACGGATCCCTGTCCCTGGTCTGTACCCAGGAACGACTGCTGAAGATCTTCCGGATCACCGGCCTGACCAAGGTCTTCGACATCCACCCGGACGTCGCCTCGGCGATCTGACCAAGCGAAACGGTGTCCGCATCGCTACGTTCGGTGATCGTTGCGCCCAGGTACCGGCACAGGACTTGCCGGGCCGACCGAGTATGGCGTAGACCACCCTGTCGTCAGGTCTGGTCGGGAACCCGTTAGAGTAACCCACCGCGCCAGGCCACTGGCGCTGTGTCGTATTTCCCCAACCCTTCGGTTGCGGCAGATGGGGCCGTCAAGCCTGGATGGGTTGCCTACAAGGAGGACGGATGTCCGCGCTGCTTGCTGCACAAGCGGTGGATCTTTCGTCGAGCAACACCACACTGGTGATCGTCGTCGGGGTGATCGCGATCCTCGCGGTCGCCATCGCGATGGTCTTCCGGGGCCAGGTGCTTGCCGCGAACGATGGCACCGAGAACATGAAGACGATCGCCGCGGCGGTCCAGGAAGGTGCCTCGGCATTCCTGAGCCGGCAGTTCCGGACGTTGTCGATCTTCGCCGTGGTCGCATTTCTGCTGCTGTTCCTGCTGCCTGCTCACACAGACGGCGACAACGAGACCACACTGAAGATCTTCCGCTCCGTCTTCTTCCTGGTCGGCGCGGGTTTCTCCGCCCTGATCGGTTACCTGGGCATGTGGCTCGCGACGCGCGCCAACGTCCGGGTCGCCGCGGCCGCGCGGGACGAGGGCCGCGAACCCGCGATGCGGGTCGCGTTCCGCACCGGCGGCACCGTCGGCATGGCGACCGTGGGCTTCGGCCTGTTCGGCGCCGCGCTCGTCGTACTGCTCTTCAAGGGCGACGCCCCGACCGTGCTCGAGGGCTTCGGTTTCGGTGCCGCGATGCTGGCCATGTTCATGCGGGTCGGCGGCGGTATCTTCACCAAGGCCGCCGACGTCGGCGCCGACCTGGTCGGCAAGGTCGAGCAGAACATCCCCGAGGACGACCCCCGCAACGCGGCGACCATCGCCGACAACGTGGGCGACAACGTCGGTGACTGTGCCGGTATGGCGGCCGACCTGTTCGAGTCGTACGCCGTGATGCTGGTGGCCTCGCTGATCCTCGGCAAGGCCGCGTTCGGCGAGCAGGGCCTGATCTTCCCGCTGATCGTGCCGGCCATCGGCGCCATCACCGCGGTCATCGGCGTCTTCCTGACCCGCCCGCGGACCGGCGAGAACGGCCTGCGCACGATCAACCGGGCGTTCTACATCTCTGCACTGGTCTCCGCGATCCTCTGTACGGTCGCGGCGTTCGTCTATCTGCCGAGCAGCTTCAAGGACCTGAGCGGCGCCACCGAGACGATCGCCGGGTTCGACGGCGACCCGCGGCTGATCGCCACCGTCTCGGTGATCATCGGCATCGTGCTGGCAGCGGTCATCCTGGCCCTGACCGGTTACTACACCGGCACCGAGGACAAGCCGGTCCAGGATGTCGGCAAGACCTCGCTGACCGGTGCCGCGACCGTGATCCTGTCCGGTATCTCGGTCGGCTTCGAGTCCGCCGTCTACACCGCCGTGGTGATCGCGGCGGCCGTGTACGGCGCCTTCCTGGTCGGTGGTTCCGGTGTGGTCGCGCTGTTCGCGATCGCACTGGCCGGCTGTGGTCTGCTCACCACCGTCGGCGTCATCGTCGCGATGGACACCTTCGGACCGGTCTCCGACAACGCGCAGGGCATCGCCGAGATGTCCGGTGACGTTGACGGCGAGGCGGCCCAGATCCTGACCGAGCTGGACGCTGTCGGCAACACCACGAAGGCCATCACCAAGGGCATCGCGATCGCGACCGCCGTACTGGCCGCCACCGCACTGTTCGGGTCCTACACCGACTCGATCCGGACCTCGCTGGCCGACAACTACGCCAAGTTCGAGGCCGACGCGCTGGTGTTCAACCCGGGCACCCTGGTCGGCATCATCCTCGGTGCGGCCGTCGTGTTCATGTTCTCCGGTCTCGCGATCAACGCCGTCGGCCGTGCCGCCGGTGCGGTCGTCTACGAGGTACGTCGCCAGTTCCGCGACATCCCCGGGATCATGGAGGGGACGGGCAAGCCGGAGTACGGCAAGGTCGTCGACATCTGCACCCGCGACTCGCTGCGGGAGCTCGCGACGCCGGGTCTGCTCGCGCTGACCGCGCCGATCGCCGTCGGCTTCGGCCTCGGTGCCGCGGCGCTGGCCGGCTACCTGGCCGGTGCGATCGGCGCCGGCACCCTGATGGCGGTCTTCCTGGCCAACTCCGGTGGAGCCTGGGACAACGCCAAGAAGCTGGTCGAGGACGGCAACCACGGCGGCAAGGGTTCGCCCGCGCACGAGGCCACCGTCATCGGTGACACCGTCGGTGACCCGTTCAAGGACACCGCCGGTCCGGCCATCAACCCGCTGATCAAGGTGATGAACCTGGTCTCGGTGCTGATCGCGCCGGCCGTCGTCGGGATGTCGTCGATCGGCGACGACACCAACACGCCGCTGCGGATCGCCATCGCGGTCGTCGCCGTGGTGGTCCTGGCCGCGGCCGTGTTCGTCTCCAAGCGCCGGGAGTCGGTCATCTCCGACACTCCGGCCGAGGTGAACGCCGCAGCCTGATCGCAGGATCTGCCCGAAACGGCCCGCCGGTTCCGACCGGCGGGCCGTTTCGTATGTCTGGACCCTGAGAGTCCGCTCACTTACTGTCATCATGTGAGGATTGCCCGGGTGCCCGCGCTGCTGCTGCTCGTTGTGGCAGGCGTTCTGGCCATCGTGCAACCGGCGAACGCGGCGACCCCGCAACCGGATGTCGCCTATCTCAACACCGCTCACCAGCTCAACCTGACCATCATCGAGGCCGCGCACACGGCGACGACCAAGGGCCGGACCTCGTGCGTACGGCGGGTCGCCGCCCAGCTGGAACGTGACCATCGCAAGCTCTCAGCGCAGGAGCTCGACGTCGCCACGCGGCTCAACCTTCTGCTGCCGACGGCGCCTTCGGCGGCCCAGCGTCGCCAGCTCGACGTACTTGCGGCCAAGGCCGGGACAACGGCGTACGACGGCGCGTGGCTGGCCTTGCAGCGTCTGGAGCACCAGCAGTACCTGGCACTGGTGGAAGGTGAGCTGCCGATCAGCGCGTCGCCGGCAGTCGAGGCACTGGCTGACGGCGCCAAGCCCGTCATCCAGATGCACCAGCGTTCGGTCACGGCTACCTGTCGCGTCGAGACCACCACTCCGGTGGTGCCCACCGGCGAGGGCGGCCAGCAAGCAGAGGCCAACCTGGCCCGCACCCGGGCCGCACTGATCCTGATGGGGATCGGAGTGGTGCTGCTCCTGGTCGGCAAGGCGATCTCGCTGAAGCGACGCGTCATAGGTATCGCAGCCCTGGCAGCGGGTCTCGTGATGATGTTCGGCGGGCAGCCCAACAACACCGGAAAGGTCCCGGACGCGGGCAAGTCGTCCACGGACCGCGAGGCCGCCGTACCGCCTGTCCGTCTGAAACTCCCCGGTGTGCTCGAGGCGTCGGTGCAGCCGGTGGCGACCGGCGGCAACGGCCAGTTGCAGGTACCCAAGTCGTCCTCGGACGTGGGCTGGTGGGCCGCGGGCGCGGCGCCAGGCTCTGTTGGTGGCACCGTGCTGCTCGCTGGTCATGTGGACACTGCCAAAGGGCTCGGGGTGTTCGCAGCGCTCTCCGGCGTACCGGTCGGCACCAGGGTCGCGGTGACGGGTGGAGACGGCGGCGAGCACTGGTACCGGATCGTTGCGCGCCGTACCTATAAGCAGGAGGCTCTGCCCGCGGACCTGTTCCACGGTGCGGCGAAGCCCCGGCTGGCGTTGGTGACCTGCACGGGCTCCTACGACCGTACGGCGCACCGCTACAGCGAGAACCTCGTGCTCTACGGCGTTCCGCTCGACTGATCTTTTGGTAGTCCCATCTCTTTGATAGTCACAGTCAGCAATGGCCGACCGAAGTACGGCGTACGTCGACTTTCGGCTGATGTACTCAGCCGCGGCATGGGGGATCGTCGGGGTTGTGGTCAGGGGCATAACCGATAGCAGCCGCCTGCGGACCGGCGGCAGAATCAACCCAGGGGTGGACACACCGGATCCGCCCGGGGTCCGATGCTCGGCACCCCTCTGGCCTCGATACTGATCTCATCACGACACAACCCGCCCGACTGGGGACAATTCACGCCACCGAACGAGGAGCACGGCGATGATCGAGGCAAAAGGCCTCACCAAGCGATACGGCGCAACAGTTGCCGTTGACAACCTGTCTTTCGAGGTGAAACCCGGCAGGGTGACCGGCTTCCTCGGCCCGAACGGGGCCGGCAAGTCCACCACCATGCGGATGATCCTCGGACTCGACACCCCGACGTCCGGCGAAGTCACCATCGACGGCCAGCGGTACCGCGACCTGCACCGGCCGCTGACCAAGGTCGGCGCGCTGCTGGACGCCAAGTGGGTGCACCCGAACCGCTCGGCGCGAGCCCATCTGACCTGGATGGCCGCGTCCAACAAGCTGCCGAAGTCGTCGGTCGACAAGGCGCTCGACATGGTCGGCCTGACGTCGGTCGCGAACAAGCGGGCCGGCGCCTTCTCGCTGGGCATGTCGCAGCGGCTCGGTATCGCCGGCGCGTTGCTCGGCGACCCGGAGGTGCTGCTGTTCGACGAGCCGGTGAACGGTCTCGACCCGGAGGGCATCGTCTGGATCCGGACCTTCATGCACCGGCTGGCCGACGAGGGCCGCACCGTGCTGGTCTCGAGCCACCTGCTGTCCGAGATGGCGCTGACGGCCGAGGACCTGGTCGTCATCGGCCGCGGCAAGCTGATCTCGCAGAGCACCACCCAGGAGTTCGTCGACCGCGCCAGCGGTACGACGGTGAAGGTGCGGACGCCGCAGCTCGACCAGTTCGCCGGTGTGCTGAACGAGCAGCGCCTGGTGACCCGGATCGAGGACGTCGAGGACCAGGGCAAGGTGCTGTTCGTCGAGGGCGACCTGACCACCGACCAGATCGGCGAGGCGGCCGCCGCGCACGGCATCGTGCTGCACGAACTGACGCTGCAGCGCGGTTCGCTGGAGCAGGCATTCATGCAGATGACCGGTGACTCGGTCGAGTACCACGCGCACGAGGAGATCGCCGCTGTGACCTCGCTCGACGCACCCGACGCCGCCGAGGTGGCCGCGGGTCCGAAGGAGGACAACTGACATGTCGGTGATCGCTGTCGAGCGGATCAAACTCTTCTCCACCCGCTCACCGTGGTGGTGCATGATCGTCGCGGCCGTGCTGACCGTTGGGTTCGCGGCCTTGACGACCGGCTTTCTCAAGGGCGCCGACGAGCAGCAGGCGACCATCTTCATCACCCAGCCCGGCGCGCAGCTCAGCCAGATGGTGATGATGGTGATGGCCGCGCTGGCCGTCACCACGGAGTACCGGTTCGGCACCATCCGGACGAGCTTCCAGGCCGTTCCGCAGCGCGCCGCGCTGCTGCTCGGCAAGACCGCCGTGGTCGCGTTCCTGGCCGGCGCCATCGGCCTGATCGCGTCCTTCGGCGCCTGGGGGATCGGCAGCCTGTTCGCGAGCAACGCGGACCTGTCGATCAACACCGGTGCCGAGTGGCGGCTGCTGGCCGGCCAAGGGCTGGTGTTCTCGATCTCCGCCGTTTTCGCGGTGGCGGTCGGCATCCTGATCCGGCAGAGCGCCGGTGCGATCGCGATCCTGATTCTCTGGCCGCTGCTGGTCGAGAACCTGGTCAACCTGATCCCGAAGGTCGGCGACGACATGGCCAGGTGGGCGCCGTTCGCGAACGGCAGTTCGTTCCTGAACCAGGGCCAGGACTTCGGTCTGGCCGGACAGGGCGCGGGCGGTAGCGACTTCGCACTCAGCCCGTGGTGGGCGTTGCTGTACTTCGCAGGCTGGGCGGCCGCGCTGATGACGATCGCCCTGGTGTCGGCGAGCAAGCGCGACGCCTGACAAGTCCACCCCGGTCGGAGGTTGAGGGGCCCTTGACCGGGGCAGGGGCCCGGCCGGGCTGAGGGGTCCTGGTCGCGACGGTCCGTGGTGCATCCGGTCTCCGGATGGACCACGGGCCGTTTCCCATGCTGATTCGGGGCTGGCCGGGTGGCCCGTCGACGGATTACGGTGCCGCGCATGACGGACTGGGCGCAGGTGCGGGATGCGGGTTTCGCGGTTCCCGAAGGACGGCCGCTGGGTGAGCTGGTGGCCGAGCTGGCCGGGATGCTGCGGTCCCCGGATCCCGTCGTACGGGACCGGCACGCCTACTCCGTACTCGCGACCTGGATCTCGCGCGGCGTGCTGTCGGCGGACGAGCTGCGGGCGCTCGGCGACGAGATGGTGCCGCGGTTCACGGACCCGGAGATCCAGGCGCGGACGTTCGCCCCGTTGATCCTGGACTGCATCGTCACGGCCGGGGTCTTCGAACCGAGCTGGGTGCCGCCGTTCGAGCGCTGGTACGTCGCGGAGGATGACCTCCGGGGGTACGACGAGAAGCTCGGCTGGTTGCACGCGCTGGCTCATGGCGCAGACCTGCTCGGGGCGCTCGGGCAGCACGCGGCGGTGGAGCCGGTGCAGATGCTGCGGCTCGGGATCGGGCGGCTGCTGACGCCGACGCCGTACGTGCTGCGGGACATGGAGGACGACCGGCTGGGGTACGCGCTCGCGGCGACGCTGACGCGCGACGAGCTGACCGACAGCGACGCGACCGACTGGCTGGACCCGGCGATCCGGCAGCTGTCGAACCCGCCGGCCGAAGGGATCACCCCCGAGGTGACGAACACGATCCGCACGCTGCGGGTGCTGTACGTGCTCGCCGACCACGGTCTGCGGGTCGGGGATGCGAAGAAACTCACACGGATTCCGCAGGCCGATCAGGTCAAGACAAAGCTCGCGGACGTGCTCCGGATCGTCACGCCGTACTATCTCTGAGCCTGAAGTGGTCGGCGGCAACTACCTGACGGAGTAGGACGCATCCGACTTTCGTCTGGACTTTCCCTGAATCCTCCCCGAGGAACGGCATGTCGCGTTCCAGGGCGGAGTACAGGTGGTTTCAGGTGGCAGTGGAGGCTCGGTCCGTGACAAGGTCTCTGCTGGCACGCCATGGCCCCCTCCCATGGTGGTGTCAACGCCACTACCGGAGTAGTGCCAACACCATCAGATCTGGTCCCCGGCGAGGTTAGCTTGGAGTTACAACGCCGTTGGGGGCAGCGGGTTCTAGAGAGGGCGCGTGGAAGTCATGGTTGCGACATACCTGAAGAGATGGGTCGGCAACCGCATTCTGAGCAGGACCACCCGCAGGGGTGGTCTCGACCTGTCGAAGATGCGGATGTTTCCCAGCCAGGTCTCGATGCCGTTGCGCCGCGAGGGGCTCGATCCGGTCCCGGAGCTGGCCCAGGTGCGCGAGACCGAGCCGGTGCACAAGCTGGCTCATCTGTTCGGGCTGAACGTCTTTGTCGTGAGCGGTCACGCCGAGGCGAAGGCCGTGCTCGCCGACAGCACCAACTTCAGCAACGACATCCGGCCGCTGGTCGGCTCGGACCCGAACAAGCCGTCGGAGGGCATCGGGGGTCTCGGGTTCACCGATCCGCCGGACCACACGCGGCTGCGGAAACTGCTGACGCCCGAGTTCACCAAGCGCAAGCTTGCCCGGCTGGAGCCGGCGATCGAGAGGATCGTCAACGACCAGCTGGACCTGATGGAGGCCAAGGGCCCGGTCGCGGACATCGTCGCCGACTTCGCGTTCAACGTGCCGTTCCTGCTGATCGCGGACCTGCTCGGCGTCGAGGAGTCCGACCGTGATCGCTTCCGTGCGCTCGGACCGGCCCGGTTCGACCTGTCCGGCGGCGGTATCGGGGTGTTCGGGTCGGCTTCGGAGTCGCGGGACTTCCTGTTCGAGATCGTCCGCAAGCAGCGGCAGAACCCCGGTGACGGGCTGATCGGTTCGATCATCCGGGAGCAGGGCGACGACCTCGACGACATCGAGCTCGGCGGGCTGGCGGACGGGGTGTTCCTGGGCGGGTACGAGACGTCCGCGAGCATGCTCGCGCTGGGCACGCTGGTGCTGCTGCGCGACCCGGCGAACTTCGAGCGGATCCGCAACGAGCCCGGTGCGGTCGACGTGATCGTCGAGGAACTGCTGCGGTACCTGACCGTGGTGCAGGTCGCCTTCCCGCGGTTCGCCCGGCACGACCAGGAGCTGTTCGGTCAGCAGGTGAAGAAGGGCGACCTGGTCGCGGTGTCGCTGTCCGGGGCGGATCGGGACAAGCAGGTCTTCGGCGCGGACGCCGAGGACTTCTACCCCCGTCGTACGGTGTCCTCCGCGCATCTGGCGTTCGGCCACGGCATGCACCGGTGCGTCGGCGCCGAACTGGCCCGGATGGAGCTCCGCGCGGCCTTCACCGCCCTCGCACACCGCTTCCCGGACCTGTCCCTGGCCGTCCCCGAGGAACAACTCCGCTTCCGCGACTTCTCGATCGTCTACGGCGTAGAGACCCTCCCCGTACGCCTCCACGCAACCGCCGCCGAACAGGTCGCCGGCTGACCCGTGACATCGGAGTACGTAGCTAGCCTGCCCCGGAAGCGGATGGCAGCCGGGGTGCTGTTCCGGTCGTCCGACGGGCGGGTGCTCCTGGTCGAGCCGTCGTACAAGCCGAACTGGGAGATCCCCGGTGGCGCGGTCGAAGCTGACGAGTCACCGTGGGCCGCTGCGGCCCGGGAGCTGGTCGAGGAGCTCGGCACGGAACGACCTCTAGGGCGCCTGCTAGTCGTCGACCACGTGCACGCGTACGACGGACGGCCGGACGCCATGGTGTTCGTCTTCGACGGAGGTGTCGTGACCGACGCCGACGTCGCGGCCTTCACCTTCACCGACGGCGAGATCGTGTCGGCTGGCCTGTACACGCTGGCGCAGGCCAACACCCTCGGCAAACCCATGCTCGCCCACCGCCTCGAAGCCGCGGTCGCCGCCGTCCAGGAGGGTGCCGTCGTACTTTGCGAGCACGGCGAGCGGGTGGGTTAGGTCAGCTGGAAGCGTTGGGCGAAGTGGGTTAGGTCTTCTGGGTCTGGGGTGGTTACGACCAGGCGGGTGACGCCTTGGGATTCGTAGGAGGCTACGGCTTCTGGGGTTAGGTCTATGGAGCCCCAGCGGGTGTACTCGAGGTCGTCGCGGGTTGACGTGGCCAGCTTCCACTGGGTGGCGCGTTCGGCTGGGGTTAGTGCTCCGCCTGGGAAGTAGCCGTCGCCTCGTGTCGCGGCGCGGCGGGCTGCGGCTCGGCTGGAGCCGCCGATGTGGATCGGCAGCGGCGCCAGCGGATGCGGGAAGCTGCTCAGGTCCTCGAACTCGAAGAACTCACCCGAGTAGCTGACGCGATCACCTGACCAGAGCAGCCGCAGTACGTCGATCGCCTCGTCCGTACGTCGTCCGCGGGACGCGAAGTCCACACCCACCGCCCGAGCCTCGCCAGGCAGACTTCCCAGGCCGACGGTCAGCAGCCGCATCCGCCCCTTCGACAGCACGTCGAGGGTCGCCAGCCGCTTCGCCAGCACCACCGGATGGTGGTACGGCAGCAACAGCACGGCCGTCCCGAGCAGGAGCCGTTCCGTGGACGCTGCCACGAACCCGAGGAGCTCGAGCGGATCGCCGTACGGCAGATCGGTCGGGATCTCGAACCCGCCGAAGCTGGCGCCGCGATACAGCGCCACGTGCTCCGGAACGTACAACCCCTCGAACCCGCACTCCTCAGCGCGCCGCGCGAACCGGACCAGCCGGTCCGGATCCATCCCGTACGCCGGCGTGCTGTAACTCACCGCGAATCTCACCACCGAACCCTAAAACCCTGCCCCCAGGGTCAACGCAAACAAGACAAGACGGGCTCTTGCGCCCGATGTGTGGGTGTCGTGCTGCCGGCTGACGGGTTATGTGTCCGATGACGGGAAGTAGCAGGCCAGCAGTGAAAGAACCCGCCAGCGGCGACCTGCCGGCGGTCTCACCGGGGGAGCCGGCTGGGTGATCGGGGTTGGTGGCGGCACGGCGCCTCGCGGGTCGGGTGATGTGCAAGCTCGACAGGTAGTGCACCGGTGAGACGGTGTACGCAGGGACGCGTTCACGCTCAGGTGCACTACCCGGCCAGCTGACATGTCCTGTCGAGCTGCAGATTTGGGGCTAGGCCCGCTGTCCGGTCCGGTGTGTGGGTGGTGGTGGCCGTATGCGGGGACTTGGGATAGGCCGTGGTGGGTTGGCACCTGACATGGCCTGTCTCCACCCACCATCTCCTATCTCCAGTCACCACTGCCGCGAGGACCGGGCATCCGGCGGTGCGGGAATGACCCGCGAATCTGGCAGAAGAGTCGAGAAACTTGTACGCCGAGTACGCTTCTTGTGGCACTAGGTGGCCGTTGGCCGGATCGGGTCGTGACAGGACCCGGGGTGGGTGGTCACAATGGGCGGTCCGGCCCGAGATGCGGGTGACGGAACAGGGAAGGGCCGTCGGCGGTTATGGGGAATGGCGAGATGGCGGCGGACGATGCGCTGACCGTACGGATCGCCGCCGCGATGACCGCGGCGCAGTCGGGTGGGCATGCGACGGCGGCCGCGGAGATCGAGGCGATCCGGACCGAGCTGGGCGGCGTGCCGAGCTACCGGCTGGCGGCCGCCGAGTACGTCCGGGGCGTCACGGCGCACCATGCCAGCGATGCCGACGAGGCTCTGCGCGCGGTCGACGCGTGTATCGAGATCGCCCGCGCGATCGACGAACCGGGCTGGGAAGCGAACGCGCTGCCGATCCGCATCATCAACCTCGCCCGCAGCGGCCGCGGCGGCGACACGGTCAACGACCTGGTCGCCGCTGAAGCAGCCTTGAATCGCACCAGGGACGCCGGCCTGACCGCCTGGGCACACACCGGCCTCGGCTACGCGTACGACGTCCTGCGGCTTTTCGAACTGTGCATTCCGCATTACGAGCTCGCCACCCAGCTGGACGTCGACGTCTTCGAGCTGGCCGAGTCGCCGGCCATCAACCGGCTGAACCTCGCCGAGACGTACCTGCGCTGGGCGCACGAGCTCGAACGCCTCGGTGATCCTTTGTATACAAGGGAGATCGAGGAGCGTCTGGCGTCCGCGGCGTACTGGGCGCGCGAGGCCGAGCGTGTGGTGGTCGACGACGAGACCCAGGAGTTCTGGAAACTCAGCGCCCGGCTCTGGATCGCCGCCGCGGCGACCGCCCAGGACCCGGATCAGGCGGTCGCCGACCTGACCGAGATCCGCGACGAGATCAGCAAGCTGGGCGAGACCGAGCGGCTCGCGATCGCCGGCGCCTACCTCGCGCGGGCCCTGCAGGCGCAGGGGAAGTCCGAGGAGGCCAAGGCCGCGGCGGACCGCGCGGCCGACGACCTGATTCCGTTGGCCGACCCATCGACCCACGTCCTGGTGCTGCAGACCCGGTCGGAGGTCGAAGCGGCCGACGGTACGACGGGTGCCCAGGCGGGACTGGCCTACGCGCGCTCGGTTGCGCGGGGCTGGTGGAAGGAGCGGCAGCGCGCGCTGAACGCCGTACGGCATGCGCTTGCCGCGCACGACCTGCCGGCCCGGCACGACGCCGAGTGGCACGCGGCGCGGCAGGATCCGCTGACCGGGGTGGGAAATCGCCGCGCCCTCGACGAGCGGCTGACCGCGGCCCGGGACTCCGGCCGGGCGGTGACGTTGCTGGCGATCGACGTCGACGATCTGAAGCTCGTCAACGACACGTTCGGGCACGCCTGCGGGGACGAATTGCTGCAGGTTGTTGCAAATCTCCTGGTAGAACAGGCGCGAGCAACCGATGCCGTGATTCGATCGGGTGGCGACGAGTTCTTCGTGGTGCTCGACCAGCCCGACGCCAAGGGCGGTGCCCAGCTGGCCGAGCGGATCCGGATCGCCGTCGAGGCGATCGCGGCGACGACGCAGAAACCGTGGCTGCGCCGGCTCGGACTGAGCGTCGGGTACGCCGCGACCGCCGAAGGAATCGCCGTTGAGCAGTTGATCTCCCAGGCGGACCGGCGCCTGTACAGGGAGAAGCGCCGTAAGAAGTGACGAAGGGTGGGGAGGTGTGGTGCGGGAGACGTCCGGGGTGACGACGCGGATCGCGGCAGCGATGACGCGCGCGCAGTCGGGCAGTCCGGCCGAGGCGGCGCTCGAGCTGAACGCGCTGCTCCTCGAGCTGGGCCCGGAGCCCACTCACGAACGCGCCGCCGCGGAGTACGTGCGAGCCGTCGCCGCGCATCACGCCACCGATTCGATCGAGGCGCTGGACGCCGTCGACAGCTGTATCCGGGTCGCCCGCGCGATCGACGAGCCGGGCTGGGAGGCGAATGCGATCGCGCTCCGGATCGTCACCCTGATCCGGACCGGCGAGGGCGGTGACTCGGTCGCCGACCTGGTCGCCGCGGAGAACGCACTGTCCCGGACCCGCGACCTCGGCCTGGCGAGCTGGGCACACACCGGCCTCGGCTACGCCTACGACCTGCTCCGGCTGTACGAGCTGTGCATCCCGCACTTCGAGCTCGCCGCCGAGGGCGACCACGACCCACTCGGCCTGCCCGAGGCGCCGGCGATCAACCGGCTGAACCTGGCCGAGTCGAACCTGCGCTGGGCCCACGAGCTCGAGCGGCTCGGCGACACGACGTACGACGAGGAGATCACGGAACGTCGGCGCGCCGCGCACCGCTGGGCGGGTGAAGCGGTCGAGGTGATCCTCGCGGCCGACCTGCTCGGGTACTGGCCGATGGCCGGGCGGATGTGGCTCGCGGCGAGCAACGACGGCGCGGACGCGGGTGAGGCCGCGGTGATCCTGAAGGACTGCCGGGACCAGCTGGCCAAGCTCGGTGATCTCGAGCTGGCCGCGATCGCGGGCGCCTACCTGGCCAAGGCGTACATGGCGCGTGACCGGATCGGTGAGGCGATGGACGCCGCGGACCGGGCGGCGAGTGACCTGCCGCCGACGTCGGATCCGCCCGTGGAGGCGCTGATCCGGCACACCGCCGTACAGATCAGTGCGGAGTCCGGAGACACTGGTGCGTCCTCCGGGCTGCAGTACGCACGGGCGATCAGCCGCGGCTGGTGGGCGGAGCGGTTGCGCGGGCTGTACGCCGTACGGAGCGCGCTGGCCAACCACGAGCTCTCGATCCGGCACGATGCCGAGTGGCGGGCGGCGCGTGAGGATCCGCTGACCGGCGTGGGGAATCGGCGGGCGCTCGACGAGCGGATGTCGGTCGCGCAGGCCTCCGGCCGCTCGATCGCGGTGATCGCGATCGACGTGGACAACCTGAAGGTGATCAACGACAGCTACGGGCACGCCAGCGGCGACGAGGTGCTGCGGCGGGTCGGGACGCTACTGACCGAGCAGTGTCGCGCGGAGGACGTCGTGGCGCGCGCGGGCGGGGACGAGTTCGTCGTCGTACTCGACAACCCGGACGAGCGGGGTGCGCCCGAGCTGGTCGAGCGGATCAAGTTCGCGGCGGATCGTGAGGCAGAGCGGGCTGAGGCGCCGTGGTTCGCGCTGCTGCGGTTGAGTGTCGGGCAGGCGAGCAGCACGGACGGTACGGCGGTTACCGAGCTGCTGAAGGAAGCGGATCGACGCATGTACGCCGAGAAGCGCCGACGCCGGCGCACTGCTCAATAGTCCGCTCAGTAGTCCAGGAAGCCTTCAATTACGAGGTTTCTGATCTGTGGGAGGTAGTCGGCGAGTACGTCGACCACTGGACGGTCCATGAGGTCGGCCAGCGCGGCGAGGATCTGTCCGGTGCTCAGGTCGCCGTCACACGCGCCGACGAAGCCGGCCAGGACGGTGTCGACCTGCTCAGCTCTCCGCATGCCACGCTGTCGTCTGAGCACGATCGTGGCCGGGTCCTCGGCTCCTGGCTGCCCGGTGGTCTCCTGGATCACGTCCTCGGCCACGTGCAGGTGCAGAGCGGTGAGGTCGGCCGGAAGGCCTTCCAGGCGTTCGAAGCGGTGCAGGACGTGCGGGCCGATCGGGCGCTCGATCTCGTACGGCCAGGCCTCGGCGGCGAGGGATCCTTCGACGTTGTGCAGGGTGATCCAGCCCATGCCGATCGCCTCGACGTTGTGCTCGTCGAGGTAGCGCATCCATTCGTCGTACCTGGTGGTGTACTGCGGTGAGCCGTGCAGGCCGGCGTCGCGGAGCCAGAGCTCGACGTACTCGGACGGGTCGAGTTGCTCGCGCTGGACTGCCCAGGCGGAGCGGTCGCCCGTCCAGGCGGCGATGCGGTCCTGCCAGTCCTCGCCGCGAACACAGGTCCAGTTGGCGAGCAGCTGGCACCAGCCGCCGTCGGTCAGGTGGTCCGGCGCTTGCCTTACCAGCTGCTCGACAACTGTGTCACCGGCGTACTCCGTCTCGCGGTAGGTCAGGTCACCGCCGGGCGGGGAGATCACGTACGGCGGATTGCTGACGATCAGGTCGAATCGCTCGCCGCGGACGGGTTCGTAGAGGCTGCCGTCGCGGAGATCAAGGTCGATGTGGTTGAGTGCGGCCGTTGCTTTGGCGAGCTGAAGGGCGCGCGGGTTCACGTCGGTCGCTGTCAGCTGGTTGACGCGGTCCGCGAGATGCAGCGACTGAATGCCGCACCCGGTGCCGATGTCGAGCGCCCGGTCAGCCTTGATCGGAACGGTCAGGTGGATGAGGCTGAGACTGGCCGGAGCAATCCCGAGCACGTAGTCGGACCGCATCGCCACCCGCCGCCCATCAAGCCCCGGCGTAAGATCCGCCACGACCCACCCGTCCTCCGCGAACGGCCGGATGTCGACCGCCGCCCGAACCTCGTCCCCATCACGCTTAACGATGCCCAGGGCAACCAGATCGATCCCCGGAAATGCCTTGTTTACAGCGTTTTCCGGCACATTCCGCTGGAGCAGGAACAACTGGATCATCGTGTCGAGCGCATCCCCCGACGCGGTACGACGGGCCGCCGCAGCGGTCTCGTTCCGCACCAACGCAGCGTTCGCCTGTACGCCGAGCCGCTCGGCGACCCCATCCGTGGTGTACCCCGCCCCGGCAAACGCCGTACGCAGCCCCTCCACCACATTCCCCGTCAGTTCCAGCATGACCGCATCCTCCCACCCCACGGCCGGGCGGCGGTGGGGTGGGAGGTCAGGGCGGTGTTAGGGGTTGCAGGTGAGTTTGGGTTCGGCCCAGTCTGCGTGGTCGCTGGTGTTGCCGTCGCCGCCGTCGGTGATCTGGAGGGTCAGGGTTTGGGCGCCGGTGACGTCGACTGTGGTGGTGGCGGTTGGTGACGTGCCGGTCAGTTGGTCTGACGTGTAGCGCGCGGTGCCGTCGGTCAGGACCTTGAAGGTGACCTTGCCGCGATCCTCCATCTCGTCGTCGATGCCCAGTTTGCTGGTGAAGCTCGTGCAGTTGCCGCCGAGACGGACGCTCACCGACGAGGGCGCGTGTGTGCCCAGCCCCTTTGCGTACTGGACGCCGTCGAGCGTGATCGGACCGCCGTCGCCGGCCGCGTCCTCGCCGTTGCTGTGGTCGCGCTCGACCGGACCCCAGCCGTTGGTGGAGTCAAGGAACTCCAGGTCGCTGACCCAGTTCTCCCCGGTAGGTGCCGGTGGCAACGGTTTGTCGGCGATCGTGGCCGCGAAGAAGCCCAGCCCGCCACCCGGCAGCTTGATCGCCTTCACGGTCTTCCCGGGATCCAGCGGTACGGCGGTGTAGAACACCCGGTAGTCCGTCGTCGTGTTGCTCAACCCGGCCGCCGTGTACCGGCCCTTGACCGACACGGCCAGCTTGGCGCCACCCGTCGTCGGATCCTGACAGCACCAGTTCGGCAACTGGAATGCGCTCTCGGACGTCGATCCGTCGGTGTAGATGACCGTCACCGTCCCGCGGGCGTTCAGACTCGCGCCGGCGCCTAGCAGTGCTAGATGCGATCCGGTCCCCGACACGAGGATCGGAGCCGACTGGTTCTTCACGAGGTTCGGCGTACCGGGCGCTCCGCTCGGCCAGGTGAAGTCGGCGCCCTGGACGTTCACGGTCGCACCAGGTGTGTACCCGGCCGCCGCCAGCGCCTCACCGTTGAAGCTGTTGCCCGATCCGTCGAAGTTCCCTTGCTTGTACGTCGACACGTCGCTCACTCCGACCACGTTCGCGGCCTGCGACACCGAGGCGTACGGCAACTGCGCCGTACCTGTGGAGGTATTCGTATAACTCTTGCCCTGAGCAACGTACGACGCCTTCAACGTCAACGTGAAGCTCGCGGGTTTCACGTCCGCGCCAGGAGTGACCTGCAGCTTGGTGGTCACGGTTCGACCGGGATCCACCGACGCGAAGGTGTTCGGGCCGCTGACGCTCCATCCGGCCGGCACCTGCACGTCGAGCCGCACGTTGCGCACCGTCGTCGCGGTGCCGTTGCGGAACGAAGCCGTCACCTCGGTCGCCTGGCCGGGAGCGTTCCACAGCGACGGCGTGGCGAGCTCAGGTGTCCCGAAGGTGTTCGTGACATCCGGTCCGCCTACTGCGGACGTTCCGGACAGGACAACCACAGCGCTCCGGGAGGTCGGGATCGATGCGGTCTGCACGCTGACGACGCCATTGGCATAGGTGAACGCAGCCGGGCGCCCGTCGATCGTGACGTTGCGCGGGGCGGAGCCGGTGTGAACGGTCAGCTCGTACGGGCGGGTTGCCGCCTTGCCGTCGTACGACCCGATGCTGGCGCCGATCTTCACGGTCACGTCGCCGCGGCCCTGCGTCGGCGCGCTGACCGCGAACGTCTGCGTCGCGGACTTCCCGGACCGGGTCACCCGATCGTCCTCGTACATCGAGAACGACGACTTCCCGGACGGGTAGATGTCGACGCTCACCCGGTCGCCGAAACCCTGTTCGGCGGCGGTGTTGATCCCGGCCTTCCACATCGGCACTACGGCGCCCGCCTTCACGAACAGCGGCAGCGTGTCGAGCGGGGCGTGGTACCCGTTCACGGTCGTCGGGCCCTGGTAGACGCGGCCCGTCCAGTAGTCGATCCACCGGCCCGCGGGCAGGTAGATCCCGCTCTTCACCTCGTCGGCGCCGTACATCGGCGCGACCAGGAACTCCTTACCGGCCAGGAACTCGTACTTCGTCGTGTCGTCCCACGTCTTCGGGTCGGTCGGGTACTCCAGCACCAGCGACCGGTTCAGCGGAGCGCCGGTCCGGTGGGCTTCGGCGGCGTACGTGTAGAAGTACGGCAGCAACCGCTCCCGCAGCTTCAGGTACTTCCGGTTGATCGAGGTGTACGGATCGCCGTACGCCCACGGCTGCTTGTACGCCGGGGTCGACCAGCCGGACATCGTCATGAACGCCGGGTTGAACACCTTCCACTGCATATCTCGCACGTACGACGTGGCGGAGCCACCGAAGATCCCGTCCACATCGCCTGCGCTGTAAGCGATTCCGGAGTTGCCGGACCCGGTGATCGCCGGGATCTGCCACTTGATGGCGTCGAGCGAACCGCTGTGGTCACCGGTCCACTGCACGGCACACCGCTGCGCGCCGGCCCAGCCCTCGACCATCCACGCGAACCCGCGGGCGTTGCTGTACTGCTCGATCCCGTCGTGCGCGGTGTCGCAGGCACTCAGTGCGTACCGGTACCCCGGACCGACCCACGCCACATCGAGCTTCCGGACGCGGACACCGGCCTCGCCGACCTCGGCCGGCTGCCGGTCCAGGTTCGACTGCGTCCACAGACCCATCTGGATGTTCCGTGCCCGCAGGTCGTCACCGGCCTGCTTCAGCGCCGGGATGTCCCGCTTGCCCCACCAGGTGCCGTCGACCTGCTCGGACTCGGTGTTGGCGGAGTACCCGCAGCCGTAGTCGTCGTTGACGAGCATCCAGCCGCCCGGCATGTCCTCGTCCTTGAATCGCTGCGCGACCTTGACCGCGTCGAGCGTCGTCACCTTGTCCGGGTTGACCTTCCAGTCGTTGCTGGGGTCCGGATCCGTCGCGTAGTGACCGCGGTTGTAGCAGTCCGAGTCGCCGTACTCGAGCCCGTAGATCGGCGGCATGAACGGCCGGCCTGTGAGCTCGGTGTAGCGGTCGAGCGAGGTCTTGAGGTCGCCGATGAAGTAGTACGCGTCGAACCGCTGCTCGTCGTGAGTAGTGACAACGGGACTAGTGAAGTTGTAACTACCCGGGCTGAAGGTGTTGCGGAGTACGCCGTACCCCGCGGTGCTCATGTAGTACGGCGAGGCGTTCGGGTTGCCGCCGTCCTCCCAGTTGAAGTCCCGCGAGATCTTGATCGTCTGGTCGCGGTGCGAGAAGCGGCCGTTCTGCATGCCGCCGCCGAAGTACTGCTCGTTCGCGCCGCGGCCGAGGGACTGCGTGGTGGACGTGTCGGTCCAGGACAGCGGCGCTGCCTCGGACCACACGAGTTGGCCGTTCGAGCGGTAGACCGAGAACTTCAGCGGCTTCTTCTGCGCGCGGACCTCGATCTTTCCGGTCGTGAGCGAGTAGTAGGTGCCGCGGTCACGCCAGGAGGTCCGCGGAGTGCCGTAGTCCGTCTTCGTGACGATGTTGGACGCGGGGGCGTCCGGATCGGTGGGCGGGGTGTTCGCCGGGTCGGTGAAGTTCCCGTCCGGCGCCATCCACAGCCGGAACACGTCGTCCTTGAGGAACACGACCCGGACCTTCGCGGCCCCGGCGCTGAGGGTGTACGCCGCTTTGTCGGCCGCGAACCCGGTGACGTCACCGAGCGTGGTGGCGGCGGCCTGCGCGGGAGCCGCGGTGTACACGAGTGCACCCGCTAATAGAGCTAAGGCGACTACTGAACGTTTCATGCGGACAAAGATGCTCACGACTGCCTCACTTCACGCATCAATGAACAAGATGCGCACATTGAAACGCACCGGCCGTGGATTGTCATCAGGTCAGCTTCATCAAGTTGAGACGGTGTCGCTATCACGGAGTGAAACTTCGCGATGACGATGAGTCGCATGGCGAACACATGTCCCACCAGCCTCAGCAGTCACAGACTCACCAGGCGCCACCTCCTGGCGGCCGGCCTGACCGCTGGTCTGGCGGCGTTCGCTACTCCCGGCCTCGCGCAGGCCTCGCCGTTCGACCCGGAGCGGACCGGGCGCATCGGGCCGTACGGCGACCCGGACTTCCATCCGGTCAAGTTCAAGCTGCCGGCGCCGACCGCACGCAAGGCGCTCGGGACGACCGCGCTCCACCTGATCGACCGGTCCCGGCCGGATCCGAGCATGCCGAGCGGGCAGCGGGAGCTGATGATCAGCCTCTGGTACCCGGCGGGCGTGGCCGGTGCGGCGCCGTTCGCGAAGTACATGCCGCCAAGGACTGCGGTCGAGGTGGACGGCACGTGGACGGGTGAGTACGGGCTCGCCCTGCCGAGCGGGTCGTTCGACTTCGCGAACACCGAGACGCATTCGCGCGTCGACGTACCGATGCAGCGGTTGCGGCATCCCGTCGTACTGTTCTCGCCCGGCTACCGGTACAGCCGGTTCGTGAACACCGCGCAGGTGGAGGATCTGGCCAGCCGCGGGTACGTCGTCGTGACGATGGACCACTCGCACGAGACGCCGGTGGAGTTCCCGGGCGGGCGGTTCCTGCCGGGCGCGTCGACGGAAGAACCGGCCGGTCCGGAGGAGATCCGGAAGGCGGTCGAGACCCGGACCGCGGATGCGCGGTTCGTCCTGGACCAACTGGAACGGCTGGCCGGCGGCCAGAATGTCGATGCCGAGGGCAAGGATCTGCCCGCCGGGCTGGCGGAGGGGCTGGAGCTGCGCAAGGTCGGCATGTTCGGATTCGCGCTCGGTGGGTACACGGCCGCGAACACGATGCTCGAGGACGAGCGGGTGCTGGCCGGGCTCGACCTGGACGGCACGTTGCAGGACGACCGACTCAAGGGGCCGCTCGGTGAGGTCGCGGAGAAGGGTCTGGATCGGCCGTTCCTGCTGTTCGGCTCGGCCGAGACGCAGCGGACCGATCCAGGCAAGGAGTACTACGACAAGTCGTGGGCGAGTTTCTGGGAGGCACAGCGCGGCGAGAAGCTGAACCTGACGCTGGGGGGCACCAAGCAGCGGGCCTTCACCGACTACCAGTTCGTCTTCTCCCAGCTGTTCCATGAGATCTACGGTGAGGACCCGATCATCACCTCGGTGATGAAGGCGCTGGTCGGCGGTGCGAAGCCGGCGCGGAGCGTGCTCGCCCAGCGCGAGTACGTGGCTGCCTTCTTCGACCAGACGCTGCGCCGCCGGCCGTCCCTTCTGCTGCGCGGAGACTCCTCCAAGTTCCCCGAGGTCCGGTTCGCACGCTGAGACGGCGTACTCTCGTTAGACGGCCCAGGGCAGTCTGTGGCAGTGTCGCGACTCGCGGTAACGGTGGGTTGTTCGACACTTTCTGGAACCCTGAGGGGCATAAAGGGGGCCGCAGCGGTTACCGTGCGTTGAGAAATGCGTTGCCGTCGGCCGTACTCTGTCCTCGGGTGGGGTCGGTCTGTGCCCGGGGGAACAGACGACGGAGTAGGGGCGTTGTCGGCAGGACGAGAGTAGGGAGCGCAGTGGCAGGGGCAGCAGGGACGAAGGTAGGGACCCGTCTCGTGATCGTCGAGTCGCCGAAGAAGGCGCGGATGATCGCGGGTTTCTTGGGGTCCGGGTACGTGGTGGAGTCCAGCTTCGGCCACATCCGCGACCTGCCGAGCGGGGCGGACGAGATCCCCGCCAAGTACAAAGGCCTCCCGTGGGCCCGGCTCGGCGTGAACGTCGACGAGCACTTCGACCCGCTGTACGTCGTGCCCGCCGACAAGAAGGCCCAGATCCGCAAGCTCAAGGACCTGCTCAAGGGCGCCGACGAGCTCTTCCTGGCCACAGATGAGGACCGCGAGGGCGAGGCGATCGCCTGGCACCTGCTGGAGGAGCTGAAGCCGACCGTTCCGGTCAAGCGGATGGTCTTCCACGAGATCACGCCGAAGGCGATCCAGGACGCGGTCGGTAACGCCCGCGACATCGACGAGGACCTGGTCGACGCCCAGGAGGCGCGCCGGATCCTCGACCGGCTGTACGGGTACGAGGTCTCCCCGGTGCTGTGGAAGAAGGTCATGCCGAAGCTGTCGGCGGGCCGGGTGCAGTCGGTCGCGATCCGGATGGTGGTCGACCGCGAGCGCGAGCGGATCGCCTTCCGCAGCGCGTCGTACTGGGACCTCGACGCCAAGCTGGACGCCGGTGAGAGCCGGACGCCGCGGCAGTTCCCGTCCCGCCTGGTCTCGGTGGACAGCAAGCGGGTGGCGCAGGGCCGCGACTTCAGCTCGATCGGTGAGCTCAAGGGCGCGAACACAGTTCATCTGAACGAGCAGACCGCGACCGCGCTGGCGTCCGCGCTGCGCGACTCGCAGTTCACCGTCCGGTCGATCGAGTCCAAGCCGTACACCCGCAAGCCGTACGCGCCGTTCCGGACCACCACGCTGCAGCAAGAGGCCGGCCGCAAGCTCGGCATGTCCGCGTCGCAGACCATGCAGGTCGCCCAGCGGCTCTACGAGAACGGCAACATCACCTATATGCGTACCGACAGCGTCACGCTGTCGGACACCGCGATCACCGCCGCCCGGGCCCAGGTCCGGGAGTTGTACGGCGCGTCGTACCTGCCGGACAAGCCGCGCGTCTACACCTCCAAGGTGAAGAACGCCCAGGAGGCGCACGAGGCGATCCGGCCGGCCGGCGAGGTCTTCCAGACTCCGGCGCAGACCGGTCTGAGCGGCGCCGAGTTCCGGCTCTACGAGCTGATCTGGATGCGGACGATCGCCTCCCAGATGAAGGACGCCGCCGGGAACAGCGTGTCGATCAAGATCGACGCGACCGCCTCCACCGGTGAGAAGTGCGACTTCACGTCGTCCGGCCGGGTGATCACGTTCCACGGGTTCCTCAAGGCGTACGTCGAGGGCGCGGACGACCCGTCCGCGGGCACCGACGACCAGGAGACCCGGCTGCCGAACGTCGAGGAGGGCGACGTCCTGCCCGCGATCGAGGTCCTCGCCTCGGGGCACGAGACGAAGCCGCCGGCGCGGTTCACGGAAGCGACGCTGATCCGCGAGATGGAAGAGCGGGAGATCGGCCGGCCGTCGACGTACGCCACGATCCTCGGCACGAACGTCGCCCGTGGGTACATCTACAAGAAGGGCCAGGCGCTGGTGCCGGCCTGGTTGGCGTTCGCGGTGGTGCGGCTGCTGGAGGAGCACTTCACCCGGCTGGTCGACTACACGTTCACCGCGTCGATGGAGGACGTGCTCGACGAGGTCGCGGCCGGTGACCTGCAGCGTGAGGGCGTGCTGTCCCGGTTCTACTTCGGCGACGACAACCTCGAGGGCCTCAAGTCGATGGTGACCGACCTCGGTGACATCGACGCCCGGGAGATGTCGACCTTCCCGGTCGGCGCCGCCGACAGCGGCATCGTGCTCCGGGTCGGGCGGTACGGGCCGTACGTCGAGGACAAGGACGAGCGGCGCGCCAACGTGCCCGAGGACCTGCCGCCGGACGAGCTGACCGTCGACAAGGCGAAGGAACTGCTGGAGCAGCCGTCGGGCGTCGAGCACGAGCTGGGTACGGCGCCGGACAGCGGTCTGCGCGTGGTGGCCAAGGCCGGGCGGTTCGGGCCGTACGTGACCGAGGTACTGCCGGAGGACGCGCCGAAGAGCGCGAAGCCGCGGACCGGGTCGCTGCTGAAGTCGATGACGCTGGAGTCGATCGGGCTCGACGACGCGATGAAGCTGCTGTCGCTGCCGCGCGTGGTCGGGAAGGACCCGGAGTCCGGTGACGAGATCACCGCGCAGAACGGGCGCTACGGGCCGTACCTGAAGAAGGGCACGGACTCGCGCTCGCTGTCGTCCGAGGAGCAGATGTTCGACATCACGCTCGAGGAGGCGCTGGCGATCTACGCCGAGCCGAAGCAGCGGGGCCGGCGGGCCGCCGCGCCGCCGCTGAAGGAGCTGGGCGAGGACCCGGAGTCCAAGAAGCCCGTGGTGGTGAAGGAGGGCCGCTTCGGTCCTTACGTCACCGACGGGGAGACGAACGCGACGCTCCGCAAGGACGACTCGGTCGAGACCATCTCGCTGCTGCGTGCGGCCGAGCTGCTGGCGGAGAAGCGCGCCCGCGGTCCGGTGAAGCGCCCGGCGAAGAAGGCGGCCGCCAAGAAGACCGCTGCGAAGAAGACGACTACTGCGAAGAAGACGGCGGCCAAGAAGACCGCCGCCAAGAAGTCGACTGCCAAGAAGACGACTGCCAAGAAGGCGCCGGCGAAGAAGAGCTGACCGGCCTCAGCCGCCGACGCTGCTGAAGCCGCGGATGATGAAGTAGAGCACGAACGCGAAGAACGCGGCGAAGATGATCGCGACCGGCACCGCCACCCACAGCGGCGGCCGCCGGGCGCGGAGCGAGGCGCCGGTCGTCTGGCTGACGACCTCCTTCGCGACGACGCGGCCGTTGCGCCACTTCCCGGCGACGGTCACCTGCTCGCCGTCGGCGACCTGACCCTCCAGCGACAGCCCGCGCAGCTCGACCAGCGCGGGCTGCAACTGCTTGCCGACGGCGTCGTGCTGCTCGAGCTGGAAGGTCAGCACTTGGACGGAGCCGTTCTCACCGCGCAGCTCGGAGCGGAACTGTACGTTCCGCACTACACCGCTCAGCTCGGCGGCGCCGCGGCGTACGACAGCGTTCGACTGATCACTCATCGCAGTTCCCCAAGGTGTGAGACGTCGTACGCGGAAAGTACATTGGTTTGGTTGCTCACCGGGTGACGGCTCGGTAGCTGAAGCCCGATTGCAAAGGAGCCCCCATGACCAGTGCTGTCGAAGTCAGTGCGCAGCGGTTGCGGGAGCGGGGCGAGCGGGTCACCCCGGCGCGGCTCGCGGTGGTCGAGGTGCTGGCCGGCACCGAGGAGCACCTGAGTGCCGAGCAGATCGGTGAACGCGCCGAGCAGCTCCGTCCGGGGATCCACCGGGCCACCGTCTACAGGGCACTCGACGCGCTGGGTGAGTTCGGTCTCGTCACGCATGTGCATCTGGGCCGGGCGGGTACGACGTACCACCTGGCCGGGGACCTCGCGCCGCGGCACCTGCACCTGCGCTGCTCCGAGTGCGGCACCGTGTACGACGCTCCCGGCGACGTCCTCGAGTCCGCCCGCAAGAAGCTCGCCCGCGAGCTCGGCTTCGACCTCGCCCCCGAACAAGTCGCCCTCGTCGGCGTGTGCAAGGAGTGCCAGAGCTGAGGCGCTCTGTCCATATCTGTTCATCGGTGTGGATTCGTGAACAGAGTTGGCTTAGGGTCGACTCCTGTGACGGACTATGTCGAGGACTTTGCTTTGGGCTTGAACGTGCTGGCGCCGCGGGCCTGGCTGGATGACGACGCCGGGCGCGTGGCGCTCAGCGGGGACTGGAGCTTCCGGCTGTCCCCGACCGTGGCGGACGCGCCGGACGATCTGAAGGACCCGGACACCACCGGCTGGGACACCATCGCGGTGCCGGGCCACTGGCAGCTGAACGGGTACGGCGCGCCGGCGTACACGAACGTGGTCTACCCGTTCCCGCTCGAGCCGCCGTACGTGCCGACCGACAACCCGACCGGCGACTACGTCCGGACCGTGACGGTGCCGGCGGACTTCGAAGGCGCCCGGATCGTGCTCCGGTTCGAGGGCGTGGACTCGCGGTTCGCGGTGTACGTGAACGGTTCGTACGTTGGCTGGTCGTCGGGATCCCGGCTGGCCAGCGAGTTCGACGTGACCGAGCTGGTTGCCCCCGGCAAGGACGCGCAGATCGCCGTTCGGGTGCACCAGTGGTCGACCGGCAGCTACGTCGAGGACCAGGACATGTGGTGGCTGTCCGGGATCTTCCGCGAGGTCAACCTGCTCGCGTTGCGGACGGATGCGCCGACGGATGTCTTCGTCAAGGCCGCGTGGGACCACATCGACGGTGCGGGCACGCTGCTGGTCGAGTCCGACGTACCGGGCACGGTGACTGTCCCCGAGCTGGGGCTGGAGCTGCCGACCGGCGAGCACACCCGGGTCGAGGGCGTGCAGCCGTGGAGCGCCGAGGTGCCCCGGCTGTACGACGCGGTACTGCGGACTGCCGGCGGCGACGTGCGGCTGCGGATCGGTTTCCGGACCGTCGCGATCGTCGACGGGATCTTCACGGTCAACGGCAACCGGGTGCTGTTCAACGGCGTCAACCGGCACGAGTTCCACCCCGACCGGGGCCGCTCGCTGACCGAGCAGGACATGCTGGACGACGTACTGATCATGAAGCGGGCCGGGATCAACGCGGTCCGCACCAGCCACTACCCGCCGCACCCGCACTTCCTGTCGCTGTGCGACGAGTACGGGCTGTACGTGGTCGACGAGTGCGACCTCGAGACGCACGGGTTCGGGTACGAGCCGCAGCCGCCGAAGCTGCCGAACCCGGTGATGGACGAGCGGTTCCGCGACGACATGGTCGACCGGATGCGCCGGACCATCGAGCGGGACAAGAACCACCCGTCGATCGTCATCTGGTCGCTCGGCAACGAGTGTGGGATGGGCGACAACCTCAAGGCGATGTACGACCTGGCGAAGGAGCTCGACCCGTCGCGGCCGGTGCACTACGAGCGCGACACCCAGGCCGAGTGGGTCGACATCTACTCGCGGATGTACACCTCGCCCGAGGGCTGCGCGGAGATCGGCGCGGACACCGGCCTCTACCGGAACCTGCCGTTCATCCTGTGCGAGTACGGGCACGCGATGGGGAACGGACCGGGTGGGTTGCTCGACTACCGCGAGGTCTTCGAGAAGTACCCGCGCTGCCAGGGCGGGTTCATCTGGGAGTTCATCGACCACGGTCTGCGGACCACGATCGACGGGCGCGAGGTCTACGCGTACGGCGGGGACTTCGGGGAGACGATCCACGACGGGAACTTCGTCTGCGACGGTCTGCTGTTCCCGGACCGGACGCCGTCACCCGGCATGCACGAGTACATCAAGGTGATCGAGCCGCTCCGCATCGTTGCTGATGGCAACCGGGTGTCTATCACCAACCGCTACGAGGTCCTCGACACCAGCCACCTGACCTTCAGCTACGTCGTCGAGACCGAGGGGTCACGGGTTGACGGCGGGAGCCTGTCGGTTCCGGCGATCGCACCTGGCGAGACCGTGACGGTTGAGCTGCCGTCGGCGGATGCCTCGAAGCCCGAGACCTGGGTGACCGTGACCGCTTCTCTGACCGAGGCGACGTCGTGGGTCGAGGCCGGGCACCGCATCGCGTGGGGCCAGATCCGGCTGGACGAGCCTGCCGCGGCTGAGGTTGCGGTGAGCGGTTCGCCGGCCACGGGCGAGGCCGGGATCGACGGGATCACTGTCGCGGGTGTTCGGAATGCTCGGCTGGATCTTTGGCGGGCGCCGATCGACAACGACGCGATTCCTGGGGTTGCGGCGAAGTGGCGTGAGGAAGGGCTGCACCGGGTGCAGCACCGGATCGTGTCGCAGGGCGAGCGCGACGGGGCCTGGGAGGTCGTCACCCGGACCGCGCCGCCGCAGTTGCAGTGGGGTCTGCGCAGCACCTGGCGCTGGACCACCGTCGACGACGGCGTGGTGCTGGAGTTGAACGTCGTACCGGAAGGGCTGTTCCCGGAGGTGCTGCCGCGGCTCGGCATCACGTTCGAGCTGCCGAAGGTGCAGCAGGTCGAGTGGTTCGGCACCGGCCCGAACGAGGCGTACGTCGACACCCGCGCAGCCGCGGCGGTCGGCAAGTACTCCGCCACGGTCGCCGAACTGCAGACGCCGTACGTCCGCCCGCAGGAGAACGGCCACCGCATCGACACCCGCTGGGCCGCGCTCGACGGCCTGCGGATCGAGGCGGTCGACCAGCTCTTCGGCCTGACCGTCCGCGACTGGACGTCAGCCGACCTGGAGAACGCGACCCACACCGCGTTCCTCACCCCCGGCGACACCACCCACGTCACCATCGACCTCGCCCAAACCGGCGTCGGCACCGCCGCCTGCGGCCCCGCCCTCCCCGACCGCGACAAACTCAAAACCGCACCCGCTCGGCTGTCCCTGCGTTTCAGCACCACCTGACCGGGCCCCGACGCCTACTTCAGGGCGTGACGTGGACCTGCATGCAGGCAGAACTACCCATTGGAGCGCTATACAGCCTCTCAAAGACGACTTCTGCCTGCGTGTGGGTCCAGTTCGCTCGCGAGGTCGCGTCGGGCTGGTGTGCTGATTGAGTTCGCGCACCGGGATGGTGTCTATCGACAGCGGATCGGCTAAATCGCAATGGTTGGGCGGGGGTGTACTCGGTCGGTTGGTGGGTGGTAGGTCGACCAGGCTTGGGTTAGGCGGTGGACGGCTTCGGTGAGGTCGGCTGGGCGGGCGCGGAAGTGTAGGCGGACGTAGGAGTCGCTGGCGCCGGTGACGTCGAGGCCGGAGCCGGGGAGGATCGCCAGGCCGTGGCGGAGGGCGGTCTGGGCGAAGGACGTGCCGTCGCCGTACGGCAGGCGCGCCCAGAGGCACTGGCCGCCTGTAAGAGGTGTGGTGCGCCAAGTCGGAAGGGCCTGAGTCAGCTCGGCGTGTAGGTGGTCGTGGCGGGTCTTGAGGGTTTGGTGCAGAGCTGGGCCGTCCAGGAGCGGGAGCAGGTGTACGGCGGCCAGTTGAGTCGGGACGTTGCCGCCGAGGTCGTGGACCGCGCGGACGCGGGCCAGGCGGTTGATCAGCGGTGGCGTCGCGCGGATCCAGCCGATCCGCAGGCCGCCCCAGATGCTCTTGCTGAGCGAGCCGATCGAGATCACGGAGTCGCCGTACGCCGCGATCGGCGTGGGCAACGCCTCGCCAGGAAACCTGAGGTCGGCCGGCACCTCGTCCTCGATCACCGGGATCCCCGCGCCGGCCACCCGCTGACGCGCGAGTGCGGACATCACCGAGCCGGTCGGGTTCTGGTACGTCGGGATCACGTACGCAAGGGCCGGCCGCCGCTCGCGGATCGCCGCGTCGAGGCCCTCGAGCCCCACCGGCAGACCACGCAGTACGGCGCCTTCCTCCCGGAACACCTCCAGCGCGCCCGGGTACGTCGGTGCCTCGACGAGCACCTGGTCGCCGGGCGACACCAGGGCGTGAGCCAGCAGGGACAGGGCCTGTTGGCCGCCGTTTGTCACCAGAATCTGCCCAGGACCGGTTGGTACGCCGCGAGCCGTGTAGCGATCCGCCAGCGCCTCGCGGAGCGCCGGATGGCCGTACGGGTAGTAGCCGATGTCGTCGGTGACGCGGGCGAGCTCTGGCGCGATCTTGGTGAACGCCTCCGCCAACTGCGGCGGCGGATCACCTGGTGCGGCGCAAATGGCCAGCAGGACGTCGTCGTCCCGGGCCTCCAAAGAGTCCAGGAAGATCGGGTCGACCGGAGCTTCCTCGACCTGCCCATTCCGAGGTACGCCGGCCACGCGTGTCCCACTGCCCTGCTTCCGGGTGATGCGCCCTTCGGCCCGGAGCAGGTCGTAGGCGGCGACCACCGTCGTACGGCCAACGGCCAGAGCGCCGGCCAGTGCGCGGTCCGGTGGAAGCAGTACGCCCGGCGGGAGTTCGCCGTCGTCGATCAGCTGCCGCAGGCGGGCCGCGAGCAGCACGTACAGCGGGCCGCGGCCGGACGACCAGCGGCCCAACCGGTCAACTACCTCGATTGGTCTCATCTGCGAACCAATTCTGCCGGATTGGCTCTCCATCGGCCACCGCGAGTCCAGAACGATGGAGGCATGCCGACCTTTCCGAGAAACCCGATCATGTCCCTCACCGCCGAGCAGCCGCGGCACGAACTGGGCGAGAGCTACGGCCCGGACCTCCGGCTCGCGGACCTGCTGACCCCGGAGCTGGGCGACCTCGAACTCGGCTACGGCACCGCAGCCGGCGATGTTCGGCTCCGTACGGCGATCGCGGAGCGGCACGGCGTACGGCCCGAAGACGTGGTCGTCACCGTCGGCGGGATGCACGGGATCTTCCTGCTCGCCTACCTGCTGGAGGGAGAGGTCGTGACGACGGCGCCGCAGTTCCCGATGACGCGCAACGCCTTCGACACGGTCGGCGCGTCAGTGCGGGTCGTTCCGCTGAGCTTCGACGAGGGCTACCGGCTCACTGCGGACGCGGTGCGTGCGCAACTCACGCCGGAGACCAGGCTGGTCAGCTTGGCGACGCCGCAGAACCCGTCCGGTGTCGCCGTACCGCCGGAGACCCTGCGCGACATTGTCGACGCGATGAGTGAGGTCTGCCCGGACGCGTACCTGATGGTGGACGAGACCTACCGGGCCGCGGCGTACGGAGACGATCCGGTCGCGGACACGGCACTCCGGCTCGGGCCGAAGGTGGTGTCTGTCGCGTCGCTGTCGAAGTGCCATGGGGCGGCCGGGTTGCGGATCGGGTGGGTGATCAGCACGGACGGCGAGCTGATCGAGCAGTTGACGACGGCGAAGTTCAACACGGTGGTCACCGCGTCCACGATCACGGAGGCGCTCGCGATCCGTGTGTTCGAGCAGGAGGAGCAGATCCTCGCCGTACGACGGCCCTGGCTGGAGCAGAACCTGTTGATGACGCAGGACTGGGTCACTGCGAACAGTGAGCTTGTCGAGTGGGTGCGGCCGGATGCCGGGGCGTTGTGTGTGGTTCGGCTCAAGCCGGCGGTCGATCTCGAGCGGTTCCGGCGTACGGCGGCCGAGGGCGGCGTCCGGCTGGCCGACGGGGACTGGTTCGGGGACGAGCCACGGGTGTTCCGCCTCGGGTTCGGCTTCCTGCCGGCGGGTGACCTGAAGCTCGCGCTGGACGCGCTCGGCGAGGCGCTCCGCGCCGCCCGCCGATGATGCGCTGCGATGCGGTGTCCGACCCGCCCACTAGGCTTGCGGTGTGCCGGAGGTTTATGACCCGTTGACCGATCCTGCACCGGCGCACGATGTGCGGGCGGTGTTGCGGATCCGGGCGTTCCGGCGGCTGTGGATCGCGTTCGGGCTGTCGAGCCTCGGGGACTGGATCGGTCTGCTGGCGCTGACCGCGATGGCGAAGTCGTTCGCCGGCGACGACTACCAGGCGGCCAACTTCGCGATCGGCGGCGTGCTGTTCCTGCGTGTGCTGCCCGCCCTGGTGATGGGCCCGGTGGCGGGCTGGATCGCGGACCGGCTGGACCGGCGCTGGACGATGATCGTCGGCGACCTGATCCGGGCCGCGTTCTTCGTCAGCATCCCGATCGTCGGCACGCTGACCTGGGTGCTGGTGGCGACGGTGCTGATCGAGATCGTCAGCCTGATCTGGGGTCCGGCCAAGGACGCCAGCGTGCCCAACCTGGTGCCCCGGCACCGGCTCGAGGCGGCCAACCAGCTCAGCCTCATCACGACGTACGGGACTGCGTTGCCGGCCGCCGTCATCTTCACCGCGATCACCCTGGTGTCGCGCTGGGCCGGCGACTTCGCCATCGACCTGGCCGTGTACGTGAACGCCGCGACCTTCGCCATCTCGGCGTTCGCGATCGTGTCGGTCGCCGAGATCGGCCGCGCGATCCACGAGCACGAGGACCATCCGACGCTGTGGCGGACCGTGGTCGAGGGCTGGTCCTACGTCACCGGCACTCCGGTGGTTCGCGGTCTCGTGATCGGGATCTCCGGCGCGTTCGCGGCCGGTGCGGTCGTGATCGGCCTCGGCCGTACGTACGTCGAAGGCCTCGGCGCCGGCGACCCCGGGTACGGCGTGCTGTTCGGTGCCGTGTTCGGCGGTCTCGCACTCGGTATGGGGTTCGCGCCGCGGATCTTCTCCGGGCTGTCCAGGCGCCGGCTGTTCGCGGCCGGCCTGGTCGGGTCCGGGATCTGCCTGGCCGGGCTGGCGTTGATCCAGCAGATCGAGATCGCCACGATGATCGCGATCCTGCTCGGGTTCTGCGCCGGCGGCTCGTGGGTCTCCGGGTACACGTTGCTCGGTCTCGAGGTGCCGGACGCTGTGCGCGGGCGGACGTTCGCGTTCGTGCAGTCCGCCGTCCGGACGGTGCTCGCGGTCACGCTGGCGATCGCGCCGTTCGCCGCGGGCGCGATCGGCCGGCACACATGGACGATCGGCGGCCGTTCGGCGACGTACAACGGCGCCTCGATGACGATGGTGGCGGCGGCGGTCCTGGCCGGCGTGATCGGTCTGCTCGCCTGGCGGCAGATGGACGACCGCCCGGGGGTTCCGTTCTGGCGCGACGTACGGCGCAGTTTCGGCAAGACGCGTGGTGACTATCCGACGACCGGCCTGTTCGTCGCGCTCGAGGGCGGTGAGGGCGCGGGCAAGTCGACGCAGTCCGCGCTTCTGGTGACGTGGCTGGAAGAGCAGGGCCAGCAGGTGCTGCTGACCCGCGAGCCCGGTGCGACGGAGCTCGGCAAGACGCTGCGGCAGATCGTCCTCGACCCGGCGACCGGCGACATCTCGCACCGCGCCGAGGCGCTGCTGTACGCCGCCGACAAGGCCGAGCACGTCGACTCGGTGATCAAGCCGGCGCTGAAGGCCGGCGCGGTCGTGATCACCGACCGGTACGTCGACTCCGCGCTGGCGTACCAGGGATCCGGCCGGGACCTGGATCTGTCCGACGTCGAGCGGGTGAATCGTTGGGCCACCAACGATCTCCGCCCGAACCTCACGATCCTGCTGGACCTGCCGCCGACGAGCGGCCTCGGCCGGTTCAAGGAACGGGACCGGATCGAGGCGCAGTCCGACGCCTTCCACGAGCGAGTGCGGAACGCGTTCCTCGAGCTGGCCGCCGCCGAGCCCCAGCACTACCTGGTCCTCGACGCGAGCCAGGACCGCGAGGACCTCGCCAAACAGATCCGCGCCCGGCTCCAACCGATGCTTCCCAAGGTGGGTCTATGAGTGTCTGGGACGACCTGGTCGGGCAGGAGCCTGCCGTCGCCGTACTGCGGAAGGCCGTCGACGGAGCCGCCGCCGCACTGCGAGGCGAGAGGGGTCCCGCGGTCGCCGGAATGACGCACGCGTGGCTGATCACCGGGCCACCCGGATCCGGCCGGTCGAACGGGGGCCGGGCGTTCGCGGCGGCGCTGCAGTGCGCGAACAACGGCTGCGGCGAGTGCAACGACTGCCGTACGGCGCTCAGCGGCGCGCACCCGGACGTGTCGCTGATCCGCACCGAACTGCTGTCGATCCGGGTCAGCGAGGTCCGCGAACTGGTCCGCCGGGCCGCGATGAGCCCGACGCAGGGCCGGTGGCAGGTGATGGTGGTCGAGGACGCGGACCGGCTCACCGAGCAGGCCGCGGACGCGTTGCTGAAAAGCATCGAGGAGCCGTCGCCGCGGACCGTCTGGGTGTTGTGCGCGCCGACGGTCGAGGACGTCGTACCGACGATTCGTTCGCGTTGCCGCCTGCTGGTGCTGCGGACGCCGCCGGTCGCCGCGGTCGCGGAGATGCTGAGCCGGACCCTCGAGATCGGCCAGGATCTGGCCTGGTTCGCGGCGCGGGCCGCGCAGGGGCACATCGGCCGGGCGCGGGCGCTGGCCCGCGACGAGGCGGTTCGGGAGCGGCGGAACAAGGTGCTCGAGGTGCCGTTCGCGCTGCGCGATCTCGGGGCCTGCCTGAAGGCGGCGCAGCGGCTGGTCGAGGCGGCCAAGGAAGAGGCCAAGGCCAGCGCGGAGAAGGTCGACGAGAAGGAGCGGGCCGCGCTCGAGCAGGCGCTCGGCGTCGGCACCAAAGGCGCCCGGCCGCGCGAGGCGAACGCGGCGCTGAAGGAGCTCGAGGACCAGCAGAAGGCGCGCGCCAAGCGGTGGGAACGCGATGTTCTGGACCGTTCGCTGGTCGACCTGATGGCGCTCTACCGGGATGTGCTGGTGGTGCAGACCGGGTCCGGCAGCGAGCTGATCAACGCCGAACTGCAGCGAAACATCGAGCAGCTCGGGAGCCGGACGACGCCCGAGCAGACGGTCCGCCGGATCGACGCGATCGCGATGTGCCGCGAGGCGATCGAGGCGAACGTGGCGCCACTGGTCGCGCTCGAGGCGATGACGGTCGGGCTGTTCGAGGGTCGCAGCGACGGCTTCACGATCCCGAGGCGCCCACAGCGCTGAGTCGTGCATCACGCCACGTCCGATAACTGGGCGGAACGTGTAACACCGAGACCAGCGGGTCCGATGACTGGGTGACTGGGCGGAGTAGTCCGCTCGGCCCAACCCTGCCGCGAAACGGACCCCAATGACCCAGCCGTCCTCCCCGATCCAGCCTGCGCGGCCACCGCTGCCGTCGGCTGAGTCCTGGCTGGAGGGCATCCCGACGCCGAAGGGCAAGCAGGACAGGTACGCCGTCGCGGCGTTCGCGACGAGCCTGCCCGGGCTGGTGCCGATCGCGGTCGTGCTGGCCGCGGTGGCGCTCCGGCGGATCAAGCGCGCCGGCGGGCACGGGAAACGGCTCGCGTACGGCGCTTTGGCGGTGTCGCTGTGCTGGGTGATCGCGACCAGCGTCGCGGTCACGCTCAACCTGGTCGGCGAGCACCAGCGGGGCATCGGCAAGACCGTGTCGATCTCGCAGGTGGAGGTCGGCCGCTGCTTCGACGCGGACCTGGAGGCCTCGACGCTGCGGCTGGTACGGATCGCGGACTGCGCCGCGGCCCACACCGGGGAGGCGTACGCGAAGGTGCAGGCCGCGCTGGTCGGGTTGTCCACCGCGCAGACCGGGAGCGTCGCGACGCAGCAGTGCGCCGGCGCGTTCGTCGAGTTCGTGGGTACGCCGTACGAGCGGTCCGAGCTGGACATGTACTACGTCGTACTCACAGATCGCGCGGTTGCTGACGGCAACGTCCTGTGTCTGGTCGGCATGCCCGGGACCCACCTGACAGGTACGATGCGCGGATCACAGCGGTAATGCCCGCGGGGGATTCAGTGGGGGTAGTAGCGTGAGTCAGCCACCGTACGGCCCGGGGCCGGAACGACCACAGGACGACCGTCCACAGGACCGTCCGCACGATCCGACCCGTGCATTCCCGACGTACGGACGACCGGATCAGCCGCAGGCGCCTGGAGCGCAGGGTGGAGCGCCGTGGGCTGCGCCTGGGCAGCCGTCGTACGAGCAGGCGGGCTACGGGCAGGCGCCGGCCGGTTCGACGTACGGCCAGGGATACGGGCCGGGGCAGTATCCGTCGGCGTACGGGCAGGCGCCGGGGCCGTACGGGTACGGCTATGGGTACGGCGGTTACGGGTACGGCGGTTCGGGTGGGACGAACGGGCTGGCCACCGCGGCGCTCGTGACCGGGCTCGGCGGGTTCGTCATCGGGGTGTCCGCGCCGGTCGCGATCGGGCTTGGCATCGCGGCCCTGGTGCAGATCAGCCGGCGCCCGCAAGAGGGCAAAGGGATGGCGATCGCCGGACTGGTGATGGGAGCCCTGGTAACACTCGGCTACACCTTGCTGATCGTGCTCGTGATCGCGCTCGGTACGTCGTCGGACGACAGCTACAGCGCACCGGATCCGGTGTCGTCCTCGAACTCGGGTCCGACCGCGTACGTCGACGAGTTGACGGTCGGGGAGTGCTTCGACGAGGGCAGTGAAGAGGACGAGGTGGTCCGGCAGCCCTGCGCGGATGCGCACGACGGCGAGGTCGTTGCGATCGTCTCGCTTCCCGGTACGACGTACCCGGGCGACAGCGCCATCAACAAGGCGGCTGACCGTGCTTGCGCCCCTCCGTTCGGCACGTATGTGGGCAAGTCGCGTGACCAGTCCGAGCTGTATCTGGACTGGTGGACGCCCAGCAAAGGCGCCTGGGACGACGGCGATCACCGGGTCCTGTGCGCCGCCTTCGGCCCCGACGACGACAAACTCACCGGCACCGTGAAGAACAGCCACCGGTAGAAAGCCCCACGCGCGACCGCTAACAGGTGTTGCCCTGTCCAGACGGTCGAACGTCGGCAGTGCGAATGATGTATGCCGAGATAGGCAACGGTGACCTGGAACAGGTAATGCCGTATCTCCAGTTCCCACCGAGGGTCCCGCGTTCCCCCGGATGCACGAACGCGCAGGCCGCACGCTCGCCGTCGTCGCGGGCCGCTCACCGACAGACGCGCCGTTGCACGCGAGCGGCACCTGTTAGCGGTCGCACGCGAGCGGCAGCTCGCAGTCCGTTGGCGCCAGCCGGCAACTCCCGGCGGTAGCCGGAAGTAATGCTCCGGGCGGTAGCCCCGGGGGTGGGTGGGAGTGCGCGGAGCGGGCGCGGTGAGGAGCGTCGCGACGAAGCAAGCGCCTGCGGAGCGCGCGCGGGCTGCTTGTTGGCAAGTACTCTGACGGCGTGGGCATGGTGATGGCGGTGTCGTTCGAGAGGTACGGGCGGCTTTACTACCTTGATCCGGGGGAGTTTCGGCCTCGGGTGGGGGAAAAGGTGCTGGTGCCTACCGACGACGGTCCTGAGGTGGCGGAGTGTGTTTGGGCGCCGCAGTACGTGACCGAGGAGGTCGGCGGGCTGCCGCTGTGTGCGGGGATTGCGACCGCTACGGACCTCGATCGGGACGAGCAGAACCGGCAGCGGCGGGCGGATGCGCGGGTGATCGCCAAGCGGACGATCCGGGAGCACGACCTGCCGATGAAGGTGGTCGGGATCGATTTCGTCGACCGGCGGGCGGATATCGACCAGCTGGTGATCGTGTACTTCTCGGCGCCGCACCGGGTCGATTTCCGTGAGCTCGTCCGGGATCTGGCGCGGGCCCTGCGGGCGCGGATCGAGCTGCGGCAGGTCGGCGCGCGCGACGAGGCGCGGTTGCAGGGCGGGATCGGGCCGTGCGGGCGGGACCTGTGCTGCGCGACGTTCCTGAAGGATTTCGAGCCGGTCAGCGTGCGGATGGCGAAGGACCAGGACCTGCCGCTGAACCCGTTGAAGATCTCCGGCGCGTGCGGCCGGCTGATGTGCTGCCTGAAGTACGAGCACCCGCTGTACCAGGAGTTCAACGCGAAGGCTCCGGCGCTCGGGACCGCGGTGGAGACCCCCGCGGGTGATGGAGTGGTGGTCGGGCACAACGTGCCGAGCGACACCGTGGTCGTCCGGCTCGCGGCCTCGGGCCGGCGCTGTGCGTGCAGCCGGGCGGACGTCTGCTCGCCGCGGCAGCAGTACGAGGCCTCCGGTACGACGACACCGGACGCGGCACCCGTCGTACCGGAAGCGAGTGCGGTGCCCGAGCAGCCGGAGCCGACCGAGGAGCGGCGGGTGCGGAAACCACGCCGCCGACGCCGCCTGCACCACGACGACGAGGGAGAAACCGCGCAGTGAGATTCCGCAGGTCGACCGTACTGGTGGCAACTCTGGCGGTGCTCGCAAGCGGATGTGGAGTAGCGAGTCGCGCCCAGGACGCCGACGGCGGTACGGCGCCCGGCGTCGGCAGCAACCCGCCCAGCGGACCGGTCGGCCCGATCCCGGCCGGGCTGGAGAAGTTCTACCAGCAGCAGCCGGACTGGGAGCGCTGCGGCTCCAACCAGCAGTGCGCGACCATCGAGGTCCCGCTGGACTACACGAAGCCGACCGGTAAGACCATCGAACTGCGCGCCCGGAAGGTGCTCGCCAAGGATCGCGGTGGCCGGATCGGCACGCTGTTCATCAACCCGGGCGGCCCCGGCGCTTCCGGGCAGGAGTTCGCCGCGCAGGTGCCGATGCTGTTCGGGTCGTCGCTGCTGCGGAAGTTCGACATCATCGGCTGGGACCCGCGCGGGGTCGGTGAATCCACCCCGGTGAAGTGCCTGGACACCGCGCAGCTGGACGCGATGATCGCCGCCGACGGGAGCCCGGACACCCCGGCCGAGGTCGCGGACGTCGACAAGCAGTCCAAGACCTTCGCGGCCGGCTGCGAGCAGCGTTCTGGCGAGCTCCTGCCGCATGTGAACACCAAGGACGCCGCCCGCGACATCGACGTACTGCGCGGCATCGTCGGGGACTCCCAGCTCTACTACCTGGGCATGTCGTACGGCACCTACCTCGGTGCGACGTACGCCGAGTTGTTCCCGAAGAACGTCGGCCGGCTGGTGCTGGACGGCGCCGTCGACCCGTCGATCTCGTCCCAGCAGATGGGGATGGCGCAGGCGAAGGGCTTCGACAAGGCGCTGGACGCGTTCGCGGAGGACTGTGCGCAGCGCTCCTGCAAGCTCGGCAGCAGCAAGAACGAGGTGCTGGCGAAGATCGACAAGCTGATCAAGGACAGCGACGCGCACCCGCTGCCGGGTGACGGGCAGCGCCAGGTCACGCAGGCCCTGGTGATCCTCGGTCTGGTCTATCCGCTGTACCTGAAGGAGTTCTGGCCGCGGCTCGAGGACGCCGTCGTCGACGGGCTCGCCGGGAACGGCGCGCGGCTGCTCGCGTTGGCCGACGAGTACACCGACCGCAAGCCGTCCGGGTACGCCGACAACGCGAACGAGGTCCAGATCGCGGTCAACTGTTCCGACCGTCCGGACGTCACCTCGATCGCGCAGCTCCAGGCGGAGGTGCCGGAGTTCAAGGCCGCCTCACCGCGGTTCGGTGAGTTCCTCGCCTGGTCGTCGGCGTCCTGCGTGAACTGGCCGGTGAAGCCGACGGACAAACCGCACCAGATCAAGGCGGCCGGCTCGAAGCCGATCATGGTCCTCGGTACGACGCGCGACCCGGCCACGCCGTACGAGTGGGCGGTCGGGCTGGCGCACCAGCTCGAGAGCGGCGTCCTCGTCACCCGCGACGGCGACGGCCACACGGCGTACCTGTCGGGCAACGCCTGCGTGAAGAACGTCGTGGAGAGCTACCTCGTGCAGGGCAACACCCCCGCCGCCGACATCAAGTGCTAGTTGGGGCGGGTATCGCCCGAGGCGAGTTTGAGGGTGTCGGTGGCCTGCTGGAGGACGGCGCGCAGGCCGGCCTCGTCCTGCGGGCGGCCGCCGACGGTGATCTCGACCGCTGACGTCTTGCCGTCGTCGAGCGAGACCCAGCGCGACAGGCCCATCCGGGGGCCGCGGGTCTTGTCGACGTACGTGTAGATCAGCGTGCCGTTGTCGCGGCTGAGCACCTTCAGGCCGGTCTCGTCGATGCTGCGCTCGCGGTTCGCGACCATCTTGTCCGGGGTCTGCTTGCTGCCCCGCGTGTCGAACCGGATCTGCCAGACGCCGGTCGAGTCGACGAACTTCGGGCGGGTGCCGCTCTGCGCGCTCTTCCACCCGGCCGGGATCTCGGACGACACCGGGTCGTCGTCGGTGCCGAAGCTCTGGACGACGTACTGCAGCCCGTCGGCCTGCAGGCCGTCCCCACGGCTCGGGGTGCTGGACGGCGACGGACTCACGATCCCCGCCGGCGTGTCGTGGGCGGTGAACGGATTGCCGCCGTTCACGGCGACGACTGTGCCGAACACGGCTACGCCGACGGTCATTCCCGCCAGCGTCATCAGCAGCGCCTGGTGCCTGGGCGTGAGCATCCCGACCTCGCTTCCCTCTCTCCCGCCCGATTATCCCCGACGAGAGGGGCGTCACCGCAAACTGCCGCGTACGCTGGCACGTCGTGGAGATGTCCGACCCTGCGTTCCGGCAGGCCTTGCAACGCTACGACGACGGTACGGCGGAACGCGCCGACCTGAAACTGCTCACCAAGGAACTGTTGCAACGCCTGGTCGCGAAAGCACCGGGCCACGCGGTCGAGGTACGGGTTCCGCCGTACGGCGCCGTGCAGTGCATCGAGGGCCCGCGACACACCCGCGGTACGCCGGGCGCGGTCATCGAGATGCCACCGGACCTGTGGATCGATGTGGCGCTCGGCCGCACCACCTGGCCCGACGCCCGGATGACAGGCAAACTCCGCGCCAGCGGCGAACGCACCGACCTGTCCGCCCTGCTGCCCCTCAGCTGAAATCAGGTTCGTTCCGGCAGGTCGGGCCTGACACTATGTCTCGGTGGCAGCAAGTCTGAGCGCGCGGCTGGCCCGGTTGCGTGTCGATCTGACTCCGTGGCGTGGTTCCCGCGATTTCCGCATCCTGCTCGTCGCGGGGTCGATCTTCTTCCTCGGCGGCATGGTCGGGTACGTCGCTCTGCCGTACCAGCTCTACCAACTCACCGGATCGAACTTCGCGGTCGGCGCGATGGGCCTGGTGACGATCGTCCCGCTGGTCGTGTTCGGCCTGTACGGCGGTGCGCTCGCCGACCACGTCGAACGCCGCACGCTGCTCGTCTCCACCGGCCTCGCGCAGGTCGCGATCTCCGCGCTGATGGTCGCCAACACGCTGCTCCCGAATCCGCAGGTCTGGCTGATCTACGTCTGCGGCGCACTGAACGCGGTCGCGACCTCGCTGCAGCGGCCTTCGCGGGAGGCGCTCCTTCCACGGGTGGTGAAGCACGCGGAGATCCCGGCCGCGGTCGCACTGAGCTCCCTGACCTCGCAGATCGGGCAGCTCGCCGGCCCGGCGCTCGGTGGCGTCCTGGTCGGATCGGTCGGCGTGACCTGGGCATTCTCGGTCGAGCTGGCCGGAATCGTCTTCGCGACGCTGCTCTACGCCCGGCTCGGTTCGTACCGCGCCGGCGAGCACTCCACGGCGCCGAGTCTGCGGGCGATCGGCGGCGGAATCGTCTACGCGTTCCGCCGCAAGGACCTGCTCGCGACGTACCTGGTCGACATGGTCGGGATGTTTCTGGCGATGCCGATCGTGCTGTTCCCGGCGTTCGCGACGGACATCCTGAAAGAACCCAAGCTGCTCGGCCTGCTGTACAGCGCGGAGGCGATCGGGGCGATGTGCGCCAGCCTGACCAGCGGGTGGGCGAAACACGTCCATCACCAGGGCCGGGCGGTGGTGCTGGCCACGATCGGCTGGGGCGCCGCGGTCGGGATCGCGGGGCTGGCGCCGAACATCTGGTTCGCGATCGCGTTCTTCGCGGTGGCCGGCGCGGCCGACATGATCTCGGTGCTGTTCCGCTCGGTGATCTGGAACCAGACGATCCCCGACGAGATGCGCGGCCGGCTGGCCGGGATCGAGATGCTCGGCTACTCGCTCGGCCCGCTCGGCGGTCAGGCCCGCTCCGGACTGGTCGCCGATCTCACCACGGTCCGGACCTCGATCGTCAGCGGCGGCGTGCTGTGCGTCGCCGGCGTCATCGCCACGTCGGTCTGGTTGCGCGAGTTCTGGCGGTACGACGCCCGTACCGACGAACACGCGGTCCGCGAAAGAGAGCTCCGCGCCGCGGGTTAAGGTTCCTGTCATCATGCGTATCCGCCGGGTAGTGACCGCCTCCGCGCTGACCGTCGTACTGCTCGCAGGCTGTGGTGGTCCGGCGGAAGAGACGTCGCCGAGCGTGCCGCCGCTGGTGCCGATGAGCACGCCACCGAGCACGGAGACCCCCTCGCCGACGCCTTCGGTGACGCCCTCGATGACGCCGTCCAAGGTCGCGGACACGTTGTGCGTGCGGATGGACCCCACCTTGGTGCAGACCACGCTCGCGGTGCCGGTCGCGAACATCCAGCCGAAGGCGCCGCCGCCCGAGTTCGACATCCCGACGTACGACGTGTGTCAGTTCGCCCTCAGTGCCAGCCCTGACGGACCGGTGCTGAGGGTCGGGATGTCGGTGCTCCCGGCGACTCCGGCGATGCTGGCGGCGGCCCAGAAGGCCTACGCCGCGCATCCGCGGGAGCCGGCCAAGCCCGTCCAGATCGGTCGGGGCGGGTACGGCACAAGTACGTTCCTGGTGTTCCTGTCGCTCGGCAGGATGTACAAGCTCTCCGGGCCGCAGGCGACCCTCGCGAAGTACGTCGCACTCGGCCGGGAGGTCCTGCGGCAGGGTGCCGGGCTGATGGAGGCCGATCGGCTGATCACGCGCCCGGACTGTGACCGCGCTACGGCGGCGGCCGAGAAGGTGCTGGGCGCACCGGCGATGGCCCGGCGCGACGGTCAGACCCCCGCCGGCGACCTGGTCTGCGGCTGGGTGACCTCGACGAGCGTGCTCTCGACGTCGGTACGCCGGGAGCCGGACGCCAAGGCCCTGATGGCCCCGATCCGCAAGGCCGCCACCTCGCAGTCGATCCCGCTCGGCGACGAGGGGTACGTCGACACCGCCACCGGCCGGACGACGATCCGCGTCGGCGACGACAAGATCGTCGACCTTGTGCCGCTCCCGGACCGCAAGATCAACCCGGACCTGATGACCCAGTTCGCCCTCGCGATCGCCCCGCGCTACACCCGCTGAGCCGCGCTACCTGCGACCTGGTCGCGGGTGTTAGGGTGACCGCGCCGTGGTGTTCGGGAAGCCGGTGAAGTACCGGCGCGGCCCTCGCCACTGTGATCGGGATGTGCACCTGTCGTACCCGTGAGGGGACCACTGGCCGCGTGCGGCTGGGAAGGTCAGGCCGGTGGACGCGGTACCCGTCAGCCAGGAGACCGGCCACGGCGATGACCCGTCCACGAGGTGCTGGAGGAACGGTCCGCCCATGGCCGCCGTACGCGTAGTTGCTGCTGTCCTGTCGTTGTCGCTCCTGGCCGGCTGTGGTCCGGCCGCCGAAGCCGGAACCGGCGCCCGCTCGATCACCGTCAAGAACTGCGGGATCGACGTCACCGTCGACGGACCGCCGAAGCGCGTGTTCGCGGCGTACCAGCCGGCCATCGAGATGGCGCACGCGCTGGGGATCTCGGATCGCCTGGTCGGGACGGCGTACCTGGATGCCGAAGTGCTCCCGGAGTACGCCGGCGCGCAGGCGAAGGCGAAGTACTTCAAGAACCTGCCGAGCCGCGAGGAACTGCTCAGCCTGAACCCGGACTTCGTGCTGTCCGGGTTCAACGACGTGTTCAGCGCCGCCGGCAGCGACTCGAGCTTCGGCAGCCGCAAGAGCCTCGCCGACCTCGGTGTCCGGACCTGGATCTTCAGCCCGCTCTGCCCGACCGCCGACGGGAAGGGCGACGAGGCGATCGACCCCTCGACGGTCTCGATGGACAACGTGTACGCCGACCTGCGGGACCTCGGCAAGCTCTTCGGTGTCGAGGACCGCGCCGCGCAGGTGATCGCCGATCAGCAGCGCCGGATCGCGGCGGTCGAGACTGCGGTGAAGGACGCTCCGCGGCCGACGGTGGCGATCGTCCGGCCAGGGCTGGAAGGCGGAGTCCTCACGGTCTCGGGCGGTCCGGACTTCGGGACCGTGCTGATCCGGCAGGCCGGCGGGGTGAACGCGTTCGCGGACCTGACGGCGAAGCGGAACGTGAAGATCAGCGTCGAGGAGTTCATCAAGCGGGACCCGGACTACGTGCTGGTCAGCGGCTGCTGCGACGCGTCGCTGACGCCCGCGGCATCGCAGGCGGACGTGGACAAGATCCTCGGCAATCCGGCGTACGCGAATCTCAAGGCGGTGCGCGGCAAGCACGTGATCCCGTGGCTGTTCGCGAACCACTCAGCCGGTGTCCGGGGCGCCTACACCACGGAGAACCTGGGCCACATCCTGCACCCTGACCTCCTCCGGTGAAACGGATCGCAGGCCTCGCGGTCTGCGTCGGCATCCTGATCGTGGTCGTCCTGCTGTCCTTGTGTGTCGGCAACCGGTGGGTCGGGGTGAGCGAGGTCTACCGGGCACTCATGGACTTCAGCGGTAGCGACACCGACCGGGTTGTCAGGTACCTGCGCGTGCCGCGGACCGTTGCCGGTCTGCTTGTCGGGGTCGCGCTCGGGCTGTCGGGCGGGTTGATGCAGGGCGTCACCCGGAACCCGCTCGCCGATCCGGGGATCCTCGGTGTGAACGCGGGCGCCGCAGTGGCCGTGGTCGGTGCGATCGGGCTGCTCGGAGTGCACAGCCTGACCGGTTACGTGTGGTTCGCGATGGGTGGCGCGCTGGTGGCGACCGTCGTCGTGTACCTGATCGGTGGTGCTGCACCCGTGAAGCTGGCGCTGGCCGGGGCAGCGATCTCCGCACTGCTCGGCTCGCTCACCTCGGCCGTGACGCTGCTCGATCTCTCGACCTTGAACGAGTACCGGTTCTGGGTGGTCGGATCGTTGTCCCTCGCCACCGGACCGATCGTCGCGCAGGCCGTTCCATTCGTTGCCGTCGGCACCGTTCTGGCGCTGCTGCTCGGGCGGTCGCTCAATCAGCTCGCCCTCGGCGACGACCTCGCGCAGGCGTTGGGCACGCGGATGCAGCTGGTCCGGGTGCTCGCCGGGCTCGCCGTCGTGATCCTGGCCGGTACGGCGACCGCGATCGCCGGCCCGATCGGGTTCATCGGCCTCGCCGTACCGCATGTCGCGCGGCGGATCGTCGGCCCGGACTATCGCCATCTGCTGCCCTGGTCGATGGTGCTCGCGCCGATCGTCCTGCTGCTGGCCGACGTCCTCGGGCGGATCGTCGTACGGCCGGCGGAGCTGCAGGTCGGGATCGTCACCGCGGTGATCGGTGCGCCCTTGTTCATCGCGTTGGTCCGGCGGCGGCGAATGGCCGAGCTGTGAGGAGCGTCGTGGTCTCGACGGTCGCGTGGCTGCTCACCGCGGCGATCGGGGCGTTCGCGCTGACGCGGGGCGACTACGAATTGCCGTTGGCCGAAGTACTGCGGACCCTGTCCGGGCACGGCACGCTGATCACGTACGACGTCGTCGTCGACAACCGCCTGCCCCGTGTCCTGGTCGGTATCGGCGTCGGTACGGCGTTCGCGGTGTCGGGCGCGATCTTTCAGCGGCTCGCCCGGAACCCGCTGGTCAGCCCGGACCTGATCGGCATCAACGCCGGCGCCGCGCTGGCCGCCGTACTGATGATCACCGTGCTCGGGAGCGGCTGGATCCCGCTCGGTGCGCTGACCGGGTCGTTGCTGTCGGCAATCGTCGTGTATCTGCTGGCTTACCGCAACGGGGTCTCCGGGCATCGGCTGGTGCTGGTCGGGATCGGTGTGACGGCGATCATCGGGTCGCTCACGGCGTACCTGCTCACGCTGGCGGACATCTACACGGCGAAGAGCGCGTCGATGTGGCTGGCGGGGAGCCTCGCCGGCCGCTCGTGGGAGCACGTCGTCCTGGTCGGGATCACCGTGGCCGTCGGGCTGCCGGCCGCGATGGCTTCGACGCGGCAGTTGCGGCTGCTGGAGCTCGGCGACGACCTGGCGCGGGCGCTGGGCGGGCGGGTTGAACTGGCCCGCGCTGCGTTGATCGCGATCGGCGTCGGGCTAGCAGCGCTAGCGACCGCGGCCGCGGGACCGGTCGGGTTCGTGGCGTTGGTGGCGCCTCAGCTGGCGCGCGGCCTGGTCCCGCGGCGGCCGGGATTGCTCGTTCCGGCGGCCATCGGGGCATTGCTCGTGGTCGCATCTGACCTCATCGCCAGGACCGTGGTCGCCCCGACCGCACTGCCGGTCGGTGTGGTGACCGCCTTCCTCGGAGCGCCGTACCTACTCTTCCTGCTGGCCCGCACAAACAGGTTCTAGCTCGGTTCGAGTGGAGATATGTAGCCGACCAGGGCCTGGTTGAGTTCGGTGATCCACCGTTCGCGGTGGGTGGCAGGGGTGGTGACGATGGTGCCGAGCAGGGCGGCGAAGATCTGGGTCGCGACGGCCGCGGTGGTTTCGAGGCGGTCAGGCGGCAGCTCGGGGTAGCGCGCGGCCAGGACCTCGGCGACTCGACCGGTGACGGCCATCTGGAGCGCGCGGGTCGGCGCGGTCAGCTTGTCCGGCATGTCGCCGCTGCCGAACAAGGCCTTGAAACCCGGGTTCTCCAGGTTGACCTCGACCATCGGGCGGATCATCCGGTCGACCAGTTCAGGCAGCGGGAGGTGCGCCGTACCTGGGTCGAAGGCCTTCTGGTGCGCCGCGGCGAGTTCGCTGCGGTAGCGCTCCGCGAGCGCCTCGGCGAGGGCCTCCTTGTTCGCGAAGAACTGGTAGAGCGTGCCCGGTGAGACGCCGGCCTGGCGGGCGATCGCGTTGGTCGTCGCCTTCGCGTACCCGGCCTCGGCGAACACCACCGCGGCCGCGTCCAGCAGCTGCACCATCCGCCGCTGCCCGCGTGCTTGGCGACGCGGCTCCTCGGGCATGGGACGACCCTTCGTTGACAAACACGAGTAAAAGCTCGTATTTTTCCTGTATGCGAGCAACTGCTCGTGTTTGGACATCCTACCCCCGCCAGCCCGGAGGTCCGCCATGCCCGAAACCACCCAACTCGACCTCCCGAAACCCCTCGAGCGCCTCGGTCGGTTGGTGGTTCGGCGCCGGCGTCTGGTCGTCCTGCTCTCGCTCGTCCTCACAGCGCTCGTGCTCGCGGTCGCGGCCGGCGCGCTCAACGCCCTCTCGCTGTCCCGGATCGCCGATCCGTCCGCGGAGTCGGATCGCGCCAGGCGGGTGCTCGCCGACCAGTTCCGGACCGGTCCGCCGAACCTCGCGTTCCTCGTGACGGCGAAGACCGGGACCGTCGACGATCCCGCCGTACGCGCCGCTGGTGTTGGACTGACCAACGAAGTCGCCGGACAGTCGGGGGTCGCCGAGGCCGCGTCGTACTGGTCCCGTGACGGCAGTCCGGCCTTGCGCAGCAAGGATTCCCGGCAGGCGCTGATCCTCGTCCACGTGCCGGGCGAAGTGAACGAGGCGCGGCAGCGAGTCGGTGAGCTCGCCGCGCAGTACGCCGGATCGCGCGACGGGATCACCGTGCAGTCGGGCGGTCAGGACGAGGTGTTCCGCGAGATCGGCGCCCAGGCCCGTGCGGACTTCCTGCGCGCCGAGCTGGTCGTGATCCCGATGGTGCTCGCGCTGCTGATCCTCATCTATCGCAGGGTTTCGCCGGCCCTCCTGACGCTGGGGGTCGGCATCTTCGCGGTCGGCGGCGCGTTGGCCGGGCTGCGGGTGATCGCGGCGTTCACCGAGGTCTCGACGTTCGCCGCCAACCTCGCGTTGGTGATGGGTTTGGCGCTCGGTGTCGACTACTGCCTGTTCGTGATCGCAAGGTTCCGCGAGGAGCTGGCGGCCGGCGCCGAGGTCGACGACGCCGTGGTGACCGCGGTGCGCACGGCCGGGCGGACCGTCTTCTTCAGCGGTCTGACGGTCGCAGTCTCACTGCTCGCGCTGCTGCTGTTCCCCCTGTCGTTCCTGCGGTCCTTCGGGTACGCCGGTGTTCTCGTTGTCCTGTCCGCGCTGATCGGCGCGCTCGTCATCCTCCCGGCCGCGCTGGCGCTCCTCGGCCGCCGAGCGGTCCGTCCCGCGGTGACAGGCTCCGGCTCGGGCCGCTGGGCAGCACTCGCGACCGCGGTGATGCGCCGCCCAGCACTCATTGGCGGCGCCGTACTCGCGCTGATCTTGTTGCTCTCGTCGCCCGCCTTGGGCCTGCGCCTCGGGCTGCCGGACGCGCGCATCCTCCCCGCGGACGCCAGCAGCCGGATCATGGCGGACCAGGTGCGCGAGAACTTCGGTCAGGAGGAGTCCGATGCCTTGTACGTCGTGATGCCCCAGATCACCGATCCGGCGCGACTGACGCCGTACGCGAAGACCCTTGGACAACTGGACGGGGTGGCGCAGGTCGACACCTACGTCCGCAACGGCGGGGCGTACCTGACGGTCATCCCGACCGATGAGGTGCTCGAGGGAAACGTCGGGAACCTCGTTGAACAGGTCCGCGCGGCTGAGGCGCCGTACCACGCGATGATCGGTGGTTCGCCGGCCGAGATGTTGGACTGGCGTGCGGCACTCACCGAACGGATCCCGCTGGTGCTCGGGTTGATCCTGCTGCTCAGCGTGCTCGTCCTGTACGTCGCGACCGGCAGCGTGCTGCTGCCGTTGAAGGCGACTGTGCTGAACTTGCTGAGTCTCGGGGTGATGTTCGGCGTCATGGTGTGGGTGTTCCAGCTCGGCAACCTGTCCGGGGCGCTCGGCTTCACCGCGACCGGCGTGCTGGAGGCGAGCATGCCGACCCTCATGTTCTGCATCGTGTACGGGCTGTCGATGGACTACGAGGTGTTCATCGTGTCGCGGATCCGGGAGGAGTACTTGCGGACCGGGGACACCGAGCGGGCGGTCGCGATCGGGCTGCAGCGATCGGCGCCGTTGGTCACGAGCGCGGCCGCCGTACTCGCGCTGTCGTTCGCGGTCTATGCGACCGGCGGAGTCGTGTACCTGAAGATGATCGGGATCGGGATGGCCGTCGCGGTGCTCGTGGACGCGACGGCGATCCGGGGCATCCTGTTGCCCGCGTTCATGAAGCTCGCCGGGCGGGCGAACTGGTGGAGTCCGATCAGCGGACCTTCGCGATCGTGGTGATGGCCTCGGTGATTTCGGTGGGGGTGCGGGCCGCGTAGCCGAGGACCAGGCCGGGGGCGTGCGGGAGTTGGCAGTGCCAGGAGAGGGGATGGGTTTTCACGCCTGCTTCCAGGGCGGCGGCGGCCAGCTCGATGTCGTTTCCCTTTTCGAAGGTGATGGTGAGGTGCAGGCCGGCGGCGGCGCCGTGGATGGTTGCGGTGGGCAAGTGGTTGCGGATGGCGCTGACCATCGCGTCGCGGCGGGTACGGTGCCGACGGCGGAGGAAGCGGAGTTGGCGCTCAAGCTCTCCGGACTCCATCAGGGAGGCGAGGGTGAGCTGTGGGAGGCCTGCGTTGCCGAGGTCCGCCAGGCGTTTGCGGGCGATCAGTTCTTCCTTGTACTGCGGGGGTGCGAGCATCCAGCCGATCCGTAGCGCCGGGGCGAGCAGCTTGGACACGCTGCCGGCGTAGATGACCCGGTCGGGCAGCATCGTGCGGAGCGCCGGGACCGGCGGTCGGTCGTACCGGTGCTCGGCGTCGTAGTCGTCCTCGATGACCAGTCCGCCGTCCGTCGCCCACTGGATCAGCTCGCGCCGACGTTCGCCGTCCAGTACGACGCCGGTCGGGAAGTGGTGCGCCGGCGTCACCATCACCGCGCCCGCGCCGGAATTCCGCAGTACGTCGACCTGCAGCCCGCGATCGTCGACGGGGATCGGCGGGGTCCGCATGCCCCAGTTCTGCAGGTGCTGACGGGAACCGAGCGAACCGGGGTCCTCGACCGCGATCTCGTGGACGCCGTGCCGTTGGAGCATCTGGGCCACGAGCCCGATCGCCTGGGCCACGCCGGCCACGATGATCAGGTCGTCCGGATCCGCGGTGATCCCGCGGTACTGCGCCAGCCACGCCGCGACCGCGCGCCGCAACGTCGGCGTACCCGCGGGATCGCCGTACCCGAAATCGGCCGACTCCAGGTCCGCCAGCACCGCTCGCTCCGCGCGCAACCAGGCGCTCCGCGGAAACGCCGCCAAGTCCGGCACCCCTGGTGTCAGATCGATCCGCGACGGGGCCGCCCGCAAATTGTCGAAGATCTCATCGCCCAGGTCTGCAGAACGACAGGAGGTAGTCCCCAGTCCCTCCGCTTCTGGAGGCGCGCTAGGCGGGCGAGGACGTATGCGTAGACGACTACGTCCTGTCGTTCGGTTGGCGCCGGCCTCCGGAGCCGTGCCCATGACGATGGTCCCGCGGCGGCCGTGGGTGGAGACGTGGCCGTCCTCGGTGAGGCGCTGGTACGACTCGGTGACCACGCCCCGGGAGAGGCCGAGGTCGGTCGCGAGGGTGCGGGTCGCGGGGAGCCGGGTGCCGACCGGGAGGTGACCGGTCGAGATCGCGGTCCGCAGGCGGTCGGTCAGCCAGTCCGCGAGACCGCCGGGCGGTGCCTCGGCCGGGTCGAGTTGGAGGAAGTCCGCTCCGCCAATGGACCTGCCACTTATCGCCGGATTGGACCTGTTCACAGGACCATTGTGGCGCGACCTTGGAGGTATGGGAACCGACTACGTCCACGGCTACACCCCGGCGGAGACCCGCCGGCTGTCCGACCAGGCCGGCACGCTCGCCGACCTGCTGCACGGCGGCACCACCTACCCGCCCGGCAGCCGCGTGCTGGAGGCCGGCTGCGGAGTGGGAGCGCAGACCGTCCAACTGGTCACGCGAAGCCCCGGCATCGACCTCGTCTCGATCGACATCTCCGAAGCATCGCTCGCCCAGGCCAAGGCCCAGGTCGCCGAACTCGCGCCGGACACGACGGTCGACTGGCGGCACGCGGACCTCCACGACCTTGCCGACTCGCCTGACGAGAAGTTCGACCACGTCTTCGTCTGCTTCGTCCTCGAGCACCTCCCCGACCCTGTTGAGGCGCTCGTCGGGCTCCGCAGTCTCCTCAATCCCGGTGGCACGATCACGGTGATCGAAGGCGACCACGAGTCCGCCTTCTTCCACCCGCGCAGCACACAGGCCCAGGCCGTCATCGACTGCCTGGTCGACCTGCAGGCTTCCGCGGGCGGCGACTCGCTGATCGGCCGTCAGCTCCAGCCGTTGCTCGAGCAGGCCGGGTACGACGACGTACAGGTCGGACCGCGCACCGTGTACGCCGACCAGAACCTCCCGCACCTCGTCGACGGCTTCACCCGCAAGACCTTCATCGCGATGGTCGAGTCCGTCCGCGACCGCGCGATCGCCGCCGGCCTGCAGACCGAGGCCGAATGGGCCGCGGGCATCCGCGACCTCGAGAAGTCCGCCGGGCCCGGCGGCACCTTTCACTACACGTTCTTCAAAGGAGTGGGCAGGACATGATCGCCTTCCTCGTCCTCATCGCGTTGGTCTGCTGGGCTCTCGGCCGCAACCGGCGCAGACAGCTCCGCCCCACGATCGGCGGCCCCACCGACCGCGACCTGCAACGCCTGATCGCCGATCTCAGGGCACGTTCATGAACGCCTGGTAAACAATGGGGTATGGCCCCGACTGAGCAGCTCGAGATCGAAACGAAGTACGACGTCGACGCGAGTGTGACCCTGCCGGCGCTGCACGAGTTGCCCGGGGTCGCGAGTGTCGCGCAACCGGTCGAGCTCGACCTGGAAGCGGTGTACTACGACACTGCGGCTCTCGACCTGGCCGGGCACAAGGTGACGCTGCGCCGCCGCACCGGGGGTGAGGACGACGGGTGGCACGTGAAGTTTCCGGGGTCGTCCGGTGGCCGCCTCGAGGTGCGGTTCCCGCTCGGCCGGTCGGTGCGCAACGTGCCGATCGCGGTCGTCCGCACGGTCCGGGTGCATGTCCGCGACCAGCAGCTCGCGCCGGTCGTGACGCTGCAGACCCGACGGATCGTCCACCGGTTGCTCGACGCGGACGGCGGTGTCCTCGCGGAGCTCGCCGACGACCACGTGACCGCGACGGTCGCGGACGGCGAGCCGGAGAGCTGGCGCGAGTGGGAGGTCGAGCTGGTCGACGGCGACGACCTGCTGCTCGAGGACGCGGGTGAGTTGCTGAAGGCCGCGGGCGCCCTTCCGGCGAGCGGTCCGAGCAAGCTCGCGCGGGCGCTCGGCGATCGCGTTCCGGCGTACGACGAATGGACCTTGCCGAAGAAGCCGCGGACGTCGGACCTGTTCCGCGCGTACGCCGGCGCGCAGGTGCGGGCGATCCGCGAACGGGACCCGGAGGTACGGCGGGACGTTCCGGACTCGATCCACAAGTTCCGGGTCGCGACGCGGCGGCTGCGGTCGGCGCTGGCGACGTACCGCCCGGTGATCGATCGTGCGGTCGGCGACCCGTTGCGGGCCGAGTTGAAGTGGCTGGCAGGTGAGCTCGGCGCTGCCCGGGATGCTGAGGTGCAGCGCGAGCACTTTGCGGCCGAGGTCGCGGAGCAGCCGGTCGAGTTGGTGATGGGACGCGTCGCGGGGCGGATCGACGACCACCTGCGCCGGGTCTATCGCGATGGGCGTGCCGGGGCCTTGGCTGCGTTGGAGAGTCAGCGGTACTTCCGGCTGCTGGATGCTTTGGACGAGCTGGTCGCAAAGCCGCCGGTGACCGACGATGACCGGAAGGCTCGCAAGCAGGTCGGCGAGCTGCTTGAACATGACTACCGGCGGATGCACAAGGCCGTACGTCGTTCGCAGCAGGCCGAGACCGTGGCGGAGCAGGACCACGAGTTGCACGAAGTACGAAAGTCGTCGAAGCGCCTGCGGTACGCCGCGGAATCCGCCGTACCGGTCCTGTCCGACGAAGCCGCCGACCTGGCCGCCCGCGCTGAGCAGGTCCAGGAGATCCTCGGCGAACACCAGGACTCGGTCGTCTCCCGCGACCTCCTCCACCACCTCGCCCTCGAGGTCTACGCCGAAGGCGGCAACCCCTTCACCTACGGCCTCCTACACGCCACCGAACAATCCCGCGGCAACACCTCCCGCGAAGCCTTCTACCAACTCTGGCCCACCCTGAAATTCCACGGGTGAGACGTGCGAGACGGACCCGGTGCAGGGGCCGGGTCCGTCTCGGGGGGCGGGGTGGGGCTGCCAGGCAGGACCGCGTCGGATCAGCAGGACCTGCCTGACAGGTCTTTAGTGCTTCACCGCCTTCTCGGCGCCCGCGCCGGTGAGGGAGCGGACCTCCATTTCGGCGAAGCGGTCGACGTCGACCGGCTCCTTGCTGGTGATCGTGCCGAGCCAGCCGAGCAGGAACGCCAGCGGGATCGAGACGATGCCGGGGTTGTCCAGTGGGAACAGGTGGAAGTCGATGCTGGTGTCGGTGATCATCGACAGGCTCGCACCGGTCTTCGCGTCCACCTTGCCGGAGACGACCGGGCTGAAGATGATCAGGATGATCGTCGAGGCCAGACCGCCGTAGATGCTCCACAGGGCGCCGCGGGTGTTGAAGCGCCGCCAGAACAGGGAGTACAGGATAGTCGGCAGGTTCGCACTCGCCGCGACCGCGAACGCCAGGGCGACGAGGAACGCGATGTTCTGCCCGTTCGCGAAGATGCCGCCGATGATCGCGACGATGCCGATCACGACCGCGGTGTACCGCGCTACGCGGACCTCGCCGTCACCGCTGATCTGGCCCTTCTTGATGATCTGGCCGTAGATGTCGTGTGCGAACGACGTACTCGCGGTGATCGTCAGACCGGCGACCACCGCCAGGATCGTCGCGAACGCGACCGCCGAGATCACCCCGAGCAGCACCTCACCACCGAGCTCGAAGGCGAGCAGTGGAGCTGCCGAGTTGGCCTTGCCGGGCGCGGCCTTGATGCGGTCCGGTCCGACGATCGCGGCAGCGCCGTACCCGAGGACCAGCGTGAACAGGTAGAAGATGCCGATGATCCAGATCGCCCAGCTGACACTGCGCCGCGCCTCCTTGGAGTCCGGCACCGTGTAGAACCGCATCAGCACGTGCGGCAGGCCGGCGGTGCCGAGCACCAGGGCGAGCGCGAGCGAGAGGAAGTCCAGCTTGGTGATACCGGTGGCGCCGTACTGGAGGCCGGGGCTGAGCAGCTTCTCGCCGGCTGCCGGGCTCTTGTCGACGGCCGCACCGAGCAGGCCGGACAGGTTGAAGCTGTACTTCGCCAGCACCCAGATCGTCATGATTCCGGCGCCGATGACCAGCAGCACGGCCTTGACGATCTGCACCCAGGTGGTGCCCTTCATGCCGCCGACCAGGACGTAGGTGATCATCAGGATGCCGACCACCGCGATCACGATGCTCTGCCCGGCCCGGTGACTCACCCCGAGCAGCAGGGCGACCAGACCGCCGGCGCCTGCCATCTGCGCCAGCAGGTAGAAGAAGCAGACGCCGAGGGTCGAGATCGCGGCCGCCATCCGGACCGGCCGCTGCTTGAGCCGGAACGACAGTACGTCGGCCATCGTGAACCGGCCGGTGTTCCGTAGTAGCTCGGCAACTAGTAGCAATGCGACTAGCCACGCGACCAGGAAGCCGATGGAGTACAGGAAGCCGTCGTACCCGTTCAGCGCGATCGCGCCGGCGATGCCGAGGAACGACGCGGCGGACAGGTAGTCGCCGGCGATCGCGATACCGTTCTGCGGGCCGGTGAACGACCGGCCGCCGGCGTAGAAGTCGGCCGCGGTCTTGTTGTTCCGCGACGCCCGGAACACGATCGCCAGCGTGGCCAGCACGAACAGCGCGAAGATCGCGATGTTGACGGTCGGGTTACCGATGTCCGTTGCCATTGGCAACATCAGCGGGGCGGTCACTGCGGTTCTCCCTCGATCTGGTGGCGCAGCTTCTCGGCGTCAGGGTCGATCCGGCGGTCCGCCCAGCGGACGTAGATCATCGTGATCGCGAACGTCGACACGAACTGCCCGAGGCCGAACAGCAGCGCCACGGTGATGTTGCCGCCGACCTTGTGCGACATGAAGCCGTGCGCGTAGTCGGCGAGCAGGACGTAGACGAAGTACCAGACCAGGAACAGCGCGGTCATCGGGAACACGAAGCGCCGGAACCGGCGACGCAGCTCGGAGAAGTCCGGTGACAACTGGACATCCCGGTACGTCGTCAGGTCGCGATCGCCAATATCACTCATCGCGAGACCTCCAAGGAGGGGATAGTGCCGGGCGGTGTGGAGCCGGCGAGGGGTGCTGGGACGTACTGTGGCGCGGGTCACGGCACTCCCGACAGCACCGGCGCGCACCGGTCGCTCAGCGGAGCACACCAGTCGCTCGGTGGATCACTCAGTTGCGGTGAGCGGTAGGAATCACGAGACGAACGGTCACCGGGACGGCAGGCCCCGATCGACATCGACCGCTTCCGGGGTGTGGAGCCGGACCATGCTGCGGGCCGTGCCGGCCGGGATGCGGTCCGGGGTGAGCTTGGAGACCACGATGACGGTGAGGAACGCGAGCGGCATCGTCCAGGCGGCCGGCTGACCGACGAGCGCCCGCGGCCAGCCGCCCTGCGGTGCGCCGGACACGTTCACGAGGGCGGCCGCGCTGGCCGCGATCCCACCGACGATCAGGCCGGCCGCGGCGCCCGTCGTCGACATCCGCCGCCACCAGATCCCCAGCACCAGCAGGGGACAGAACGTCGACGCGGCCAGCGCGAACGCCAGCCCGACGGTGTCCGCGAGGCTCAGCGCTCCGGTCACCGTGAACGCCAAGTACGGCACGATCATCGCGATCAGCGCCGCGATCCGGAAGCTGTTCACGGCGACATAGTCACCACTGGTCCACCGGTGCAGGCGGCTCCGCAACAGGTCCTGGTCGATCACGCCGGCGATCGCGACGGTCAGCCCCGACGACGTCGACAGGAACGCCGCGAACGCCCCGGCCGCGACCAGTGCACCGAGCAGATCCCCTGTAGTACCAGGGAAAACCCGGCCGGGCAGCTCGAGTACGACGGTGTCCCCTCCCGTGCTCACCAGGTCCGGAGCGAACATCCGCCCGAGTACGGCGTACATCGGTGGGAAGAGGTAGAACAACCCGAGCAGTGCCAGTACGACGACAGTTGTACGCCGGGCCGCGCGGCCGTCAGGGTTCGTGTAGAAGCGGACCAGGACGTGCGGGAGGCCCATCGTCCCGAAACAAAGGGCCAGGAGCAACGAATAGGTCGCGTACAACGGGTGGTCGCGACCGCCCGCGCGGGACAGTGGCTCTGCCCACTCGGAGGCTGCCCCGTGCAACGAGTCGAGGACGCCGACAGGCTGGTGCCAGAGGAGGAGGATGACGAAGATCGGCGTCGCGAGCGCGGTCAGCTTGAGCCAGTACTGGAAGGCCTGAACGAACGTGATCGACCGCATGCCGCCCGCGGCCACATTGATCACCACGATCACCGCGACGATCATCGCACCCACCTGCGGCGGGGCGCCGGTGACGGTTTGGACAGCTAGGCCGGCGCCATGCAGTTGCGGCAGGAGATAGAGCGTCCCGATACCGACGACGAGCCCGGCGCAGATCCGGCGTACGACGGGGGACTCGAAGCGGGTCTCCGCGAAGTCGGGCAGCGTGTACGCACCGGACCGGCGCAGGGGAGCGGCGACCAGGACCAGCAGCATCAGATAGCCGACGGTGTAGCCGACCGAGAACCACAGCATGTCGGCGCCGTTCACCAGGACCAGCCCGGCGACGCCGAGGAACGATGCCGCGGACAGGTACTCGCCGCTGATCGCCGACGCGTTCCAGCGTGGACTGACCGCGCGGCTGGCGACGTAGAAGTCACTGGTGGTTCGCGAGATCCGCAAGCCGAACAGGCCGATCCCGATCGTTGCCACGACCACCAATCCGATCGCGGTCAGGCTGAGCGCCGGAGACATCGCTATTGCCGCCCCACGAACTCGGTGAACTCTGTTTCGATCCGCTCGGCGTTCCGGACGTAGATGCGAGCGGCGACGTACACCACGGGGTAGATCAGGATGCCGAGGATCACCCAGGGCAGCGGTAGGCCCAGCACCGACAGTGTGCGGGTCGGAGGGACCAGCCAGAACAGCAGCGGGATGCTGCCGAGCACGACCACCACGCCGCCGATGACGGCCAGCGAGAGCCGCAACTGGGACTGGATCAGCGACTGCATGTAGACCTGGCCGAGGCGAGTCTGCTCGTCGATCTCGCGCGTACCGGTGGGCATCATCGGACGCCGGGTCGCGCTGGTTCGCGGGCTGGTGACGCGGACCCGGCGCGGTCCTTCAGGCGTACTCATGTCATCTCAGCGACGTCGAACGGACCAGGAGGTCGCGGAGCTCGCGCGTGTGCCGTCGACTCACCGGGAGCCAGTCGTCACCGACCCGGACCGCGCAGCGGCCACCGTCCACGCGCATCTCGTCCACGTGCTGTAGAGCGACCAGGGTGCTGCGGTGGATGCGGGTGAAGCCTGCGTCCCGCCAGCGTTCTTCCAGCGTGCTGAGCGGGATGCGGACCAGGTGCGAGTTCTGGCCGGTGTGCAGACGGGCGTAGTCGCCCTGTGCTTCGACGTACCGGACCGTGGAGCGCTGGACGAACCTGGTGACACCGGCGAGCTCTACCGCGATCACCTCGTCGTCCGTCTCCTCTGGTGACGCCGGCGCGGGCGCTGCGCCGTGGGCCATCACGCGCTGGACCGCTTGGGACAGGCGCTCCGGCCGGACCGGTTTCATCACGTAGTCGGTGGCCTCCAGCTCGAACGCTGCCACCGCGTGCTCGTCGTACGCCGTGACGAAGACGATCTGCGGGCGGCTGGCGAACTTGGACAGCACCTTGGCCAGGTCGATGCCGTCCAGCCCGGGCATCTTGATGTCGCAGAACACCACGTCCAGGTCGCTGGCCTGCAGGATCTTCAACGCGTCCGGTCCGTTGGAAGCCGTCCGGATGTCGCCGATCCGGGGGTCCTGGTTCAGCAGGTACACCAGTTCGGCCAGGGCAGGCTCCTCGTCGTCCGCAACCAATGCGCGCAGGGGAGAGTCGGCCATAAGCCGAACACTACGGCGACGCATGCACTCCTGAGGAGTATTTGGGGATTCGGAACGTCACCTTGGTCCCGGCGTCCACGGCGGTCTCCACGACCAGGCCGTACGTGTCGCCGTACACCTGCCGCAGCCGGGCGTCGACATTGCCGAGGCCCACCGAGTCGCTGCCGGACTCGCCGGACAGGGCCGCCCGGATCACCTCCGGGTCGCTGCCGGCGCCGTCGTCCTCGACGCTGATCTCCGCCTCGTTGATCTGGTCGCGCGCGCGGATCGTGATGTTGCCGACCCCCGTCGTACCTTCCAGGCCGTGGCGTACGGCGTTCTCCACCAGGGGCTGGACCACCAGGAACGGGATAACCACCGGCAGCACCTCAGGAGCGATCTGCAGCGACACCTTGAGCCTGTCGCCGAAGCGGGCCTGCTCCAGCACCAGGTAGCGCTCTACATTGCGCAGCTCGTCCGCGAGCGTGGTGAACTCGCCGCCACGCCGCAGGGCGTAGCGGGAGAAGTCAGCGAACTCCAGGAGCAGCTCACGCGCCCGCTCCGGGTCAGTGCGCACGAACGACGCTATGGCCGCCAGAGCGTTGTAAATGAAGTGCGGGCTGATCTGAGCGCGTAGTGCGCGCAGCTCCGCCTCCATAGCGCGTGTGCGCTCTTTGTTGAGCTCTGCGAGCTCTACCTGGCCAGAGACCCACCTGGCGACCTCCTCGGTCGCTCTGACGAGTGCTGCGGAGGTGTTGTTGCTGTACGCGACCAGTACGGCGACCACGCGCTCCTCGGTGACGATCGGCGTGACGACCGCGGTACGGATCGGGCATTGCGGGTCGCCGCACGCCACGTCGTGCGCGCCGAGTACCGCCGTACGGCCGGAGCGGAGTGTCGGTGCGGCGAGGTCCTTGGCGTCGCGGCGGTGGTTGCTCTCGTACGGTCCGCCTACGCCGTCCCACGCCAGTACGCCGGAGGAGTCGCAGATCGCGATGGCCGCCGTACCCAGGAGGTCCCTCAGGTGGCGGCTGGCCTTACCGGCCGCCGCAGGTGTCAGACCCTCGCGCAGGTGAGGGCTGGCCAACGAGGCAGTATGCAGGGTCGCATACGTCGCCTTGTCGGCCGGAGTCCCGAAATGCTTCCGCCGCCGCGCGAACACCCCCTGACGGTAACCGCTCAGCTCTCCGCGCGCGGCCTGAACGCCTCCAGCGCCTCCGTGTCGGAGTAGTTGTGCAGCAGGTACTCCGCGACCCACTCGGCACGACCTGGGTACGTCGACTCGCTCTCGATCCTGGCCGCGGCTTTGGCCGCGTCAAGCGGTGCACGCCGCAGTTGTACGCCGTCCTCGGTCAGGAGCGCCCAACTCGGACCGGGAGCGCCGTACGGCATCCCGACGCTGCCGGCGTTCACCACCAGCCGCCGATCGACCTGCCGGGCGAACGGCATGTGCGTGTGCCCGCAGACGACAGTCCTGACCTCGTCTGGCAGTCCCGTGAACACCTCCGCCCACCGGGAGATCGGGCTGTCCACCAGCACCATCTCCTCGTCATCGCGCGGAGTGGCGTGACAGAACAACACGTCCTCGATCGTCACGGTCGTAGGCAGTCCGGCCAGCAGCTCAACCTGGTCAGGCCGCAACTGCTCCGCAGCCCAAGGACTCACCGCATCCGGCGGCTTGGCGTCGTACGTCCCCCGAGCCATCTCCACAAGCTCCCGGTCCGCATTGCCGCGTACCCACACCACCCGCTCGCCCAGCCCCGTCAACAAATCCAGCGTCTCCACCGGCTGCGGCCCACTCGCGATGTCCCCAGCCAGCACGATCAGCTCGGCCTGCTGTGCATCTGCCAGCACCGCCTCCAGCGCAGGCAGCACGCCATGAATGTCAGCCAGAACAGCAACCGTCGTCATGCCCGCAGTCTGCCGCGAAAACCCTTGTGGTGAGGGGACATCTGCTCAGGGCAGATCACCGAGCGAAGTCGATCTGTTTGGCGCTGACGACTTCGGTCGCGCGTTCACACGCTGCGGTGTCGAGGGAACAGCGGACGACTGTGCTCTTCGTATTCGGATCCTGACCGCCGCCGGCCACCACCGCGACCAGCAGCAGGTGCTGCTCGTCCTCTGCGACAGCCTCGTAGAAACAGCCACTCCACTGGTGCTGTACGGCGCCGGTGCGCGAGTCCAGCGCGGTGATGATGTTGCTGCAGTAGCTGTCGCCGTACGCCGGTGTACCGATCGCAACGTCGCCATCGGGGGTGAAGCCGGTGACCCGGTAGTCGCAGGTCTTGAATCGCTTCTTGCCGGTGGCGATCTCGAAGACTGTGGAGCAGCCGTCGCCGCTGCTGTTCGCAGGCAGTGCAGACGCCAGGCGGCCGTCCTGCGAGACAGCCAGCGCGTCTCCGGTGACTGTCTTCACCAGAACGGCCTTTGCTGCGCCCGGCGTCCAGGAGTACAGCTTCAACGTCGTCTCGGCGCCCTTGACGGAAGCCTTGTAGTAGATCGTGTCCTTCGTGTAGGCGAGCACAAAGATGCTCTGGACATCCGGGAGCTCGAGGGACTTCTCCGAGGCGCCGTCGTCCGCGTAGAGCGTCGCGCCGTACGTCTGCTGTCCGACGACCACTGCTGGGGTGGTCGCGTACGCCACGGCCGACTGGTCCGCCGTCCCAGCGAGGGTCATGACATGCGGCGTACGGCGAACCACTGCGCCGCTGGAGCTGACCTTGAGCAAGTCGCCGCCGGAGGTCGTCGCGAGCACGCTGGTGCCCAGGCGGGCGACCTCCATGAGGCTGCCGCTGCTAGGGACCTTCAGCTCCTTCCCGGCGCCGAGCACCGTGCGGTCGAAGCGATAGGCCAGCTGCGGATCCCGGCCCTGCGTCAGCTTGGCGGCCTCGAGAGCAACCGGACCGGAGGGGATCTGGGGTGTCTTCGACGCGGACCTCGGCGTGAGCGACGGCTTGGGTGTCGGGGTCTGTGTGGGCACGACGACCGGGGTCCTGCTGAGCACCGGGGCCGGCGGCGTGGGGGACGGCGTAGGGCTCGGGGCGCCGCCTAGTGGTGCGGCGACGGTTGAGGAGGCTGACTTGGGGCCCTGGCGGTAGGCGAGGCCTCCGCCGACAGCGACAGCAGCCACAGCCGTGACCGCCACAACAGCGATCAGACGGCCAATGCCGTGTCGCACCGGCGGAGTCGTCACGTCAGGCGCCGATCAGCAGTTGGCCCTTGGCGAGCGGAGTGGCGAGCTCGCAGGCGCCGGTGGAGATGGTGCAGCGCACGATCGACGCCGGAGTCTCGTCGCCGGTGTCGGCGAGCAGCAGGATGTGCTGGTCGTCCTCGGGAACGGCCTGCCGGAACACACCGGACCACTCGTGCAGCAGGCTGCCGTTCTTCGCCGACAGCACTGCAGCGATGCCGTCGCCGTACCCGTCCTGGTACTTCGACCCTGCAATGACTGTGGCGCCGTCCGGCGTGAAGCCTGTGATCATGTAGTCGCAGGTGCGCCACAGCCGCTTGCCGGCCGGGACGGTGAGGAGGCTGCTGCAGCTGCTCTGGTCCGCCAGCGTGGTCAGTGAACCCGCCGTACCGGCCCCAGACACCGCCAGCGCCTTCGGGATGCCCTTGAGCAGCGTGGGCTTCGACTCGCCGGGCGTCCACTCGTACAGCGCGGAGGCCCCGTCCTGCGTGGTGGAGGCGTCGAAGTAGACCTTGCCGTCGACGTACCCCTCCAGCGTGGTGTTCCAGATGTCCGGGACGGTGATCTTTTGGACGTCCTGCCCCTCGGCCTGCTCGGCGTAGAGGGTCGCGCCCGCCGTCGACTCGCCGGTGTCCTTCAGCTTCGTGCCGGCGTAGGCCGCGGCGCTGCCGTCGTCCGTGGTGACGATCTGGGTGACGTCCGGCGTCCGTCGAGTCACGTTGCCTTCGCTGTCGAGGGTCAGCATCTCGTTGCCGAAACCCTTGGTGACCACCGCGAGCGACTGGTTGCCCAGCCGCGCGACCTCTTGGATGTCGGTGGTGCCGGGGATCTTGACGTCCTCGCCGGCGCCGCCGCGGATCGTCCGGCCGCTCAGGTACGTGATCTGCGGGGTCCGGCCCTGGGCGAGTTTCTTCAGGTCGATCTTCGTCTTCACCGGACCGGCCGACGTGGTCGATGGCTTGGAGGAAGGCGTCGACGTCGGGGTCGGCGTCGGCTTGGCCGTGGTGGTGCTCTTCGTCGGGGTGCTTGCCGCCGATGACGGGGAGCTGGACAGGGGCGCGGCGAGGGCTTCCTCGCTGGCTTGCGGGCCCTGGCGCCACGCGAGGGCTCCGCCGCCCGTGACGGCGGCGACGGCAACAGCTGCGACGAGGGCGACCAGGCGGCCGTTCTGCACTCGCATCGGCGATCTCCTCAACAATTCATGGTCAGGTCACGGTTACGGACCGTGCGGCGGACCACGGCCGGGCGGGAGACCAGCATCCCGCTCTCGCAGATGTGACGCCGGAAAATACCGCTTAGTTCACTCCAGCGAACGGGTCGCAGAACGGATCGAGCATAATTACGCCATGGACCAGCCACCGCGGATCGGCCGGTACTCCCTGGTCCGCCGGGTGGGTGCCGGGGGTTTCGCGACGGTTTGGCTGGCGCGCGACGAGCAACTGGACGCCGAGGTCGCGGTCAAGATCCTGTCCGAGAACTGGGTCGAGGACGAGGACGTCCGCCGCCGGTTCCTGGCCGAGGGCCGGTTCCTGCGCAAGGTCGACTCGCTGTACGTCGTCGGCGTGCACGACATCGGCGAGGCCGACGACGGCCGACCGTTCATGGTCCTCACCTACGCCGACGGCGGCACGCTCGCGGACCGGATCAAGGCCGGCCCGCTCGAGTTCGGCGAGGCGGTCCGGATCATCACGCAGGTCGGCCGCGGCCTGAAGCACCTGCACGCCCGCGGCGTCCTGCACCGCGACGTGAAACCGGCCAACGTCCTGTTCCGCAGCGATCCGAACGGCGACCGCGCGATGCTGTCCGACCTCGGTCTGGGCAAGTCGCTCGCCGAGGTCTCCCGCATCACGATGCCCGGCGGCACCCCGGCGTACGTCGCTCCCGAACAGGTCATGGGCGAACGGCTGGACCACCGTGCCGACCTGTACTCGCTCGGTGCGGTCGCGTACGCCGCCTTCACCGGCCAGGCGCCGCATGGCGTGGCGAGCCTCGGTGCGGTGATGCAGATCGAGGCACCACCGCCCTCGATGACCACACTGCGCGAGGACGTGACGGACGCGGTCGATGTCGTCGTACGGCGTGCTCTCGAGCCGGACCGGGACAAGCGCTGGCCGGACCTCGACAGCTTCCTCAACGCACTGCGCGAGGCGCACACCACGGGCAAGATCCCGGCGGGGCTGGTGCCGGCTGCAGAGATGCCCACACCGAGCCCCACGACCGCTCCGGTCGACCAGGCGACCGCACTGTCCAGTGCCAGCCAGTCCACCGTTGGTGCGAGGCCCCAGCGTCGCCGGCGGGCAGGTGTCTTCACAGCACTCGCTGCAGTGGTGCTGGCAGCAGGCGGCGGGTACGGCGGCTATGAGTACGTGCTGACTCGCCCGGTGAAGGTGGAGAGCCAAGGTCTGTCTGTAGAGGTGCCGCGGCAGTGGGGCGAGCAGGCGACCGCCGACAAGTCGCTGGTGGTCAGCACGGACACGTCGACGTGGCAGACCAACCCGGACACCGAAGGTGTCTACGTAGGCCTGGTGAGCGCCACTCAACTGCCGACAAGTGCCTCGGCTCCGCCTGGATGCAGTGGAGCCACTCCGGAAACTTCGACCGATGCGAAGGTCGTCACCTTCAGGTACAGCTGCAACAACGTGCCAACGGTGCTGGAGCAGTACAAGAAGGTGAACGACACGACTCTCCTCCGGGTGCAGGTACGCGACGACAACGCGAAAGGTCGGCAAGCAGTAGTGGACTCGGCGACCTACTCGCCCTAGGGGACCAGTGCGGTCAGGGACGAGATGGATGCCTTGTGCATGCGGGGGATGACGTTCAGCGTGGCGGGGTCCGGCGCGTACAGGTGTGACCCGGACTCGTAGACCAGATAGGCAGTGCCGTTGTACTCCGTGATGCCCTCGGTCATGCTCGGGGCGCGGAAGCAGCTCAGCGCCGCCGCGTCCAGATCCTTCTGTCCGCGCTTCACCACGTAGATGTTGCTGCGGTTCCCACGCCCGTACGACGTGCTGTAGATGAAGTGGTTGGCGGTGACCGTCAGCCCCTGCGTCTTCGTCGGGATCTCCCAGGCGCCGGCCAGCGTGGTCAGCGTGCCGTCGTCGGCGATCTTGTACTCGTACATGGTTCCGCGGCCGGTCTCGTTGAACGTCCCGGAGAACAACGAGTCCCCGTAGCTCCCCATGAACGACGATCCGGCCACGTCACGCGCCGTACCGACCTGCCCGAGGTACGGCGTACCGGCGGCCTTCAACGCGTCGCGCAACTCCGTCAGCCGGTACTTGCGGATGCTGCTGCCCTGGCCGGACACGAACGCCCAGCCCTTGCTGACGGCGATCCCGCCGACGTGGGACTCGGCGATCGCGACCACACCGACGGTCGAGCCGGTGGACGGGTCGATGCCGTAGATCTGCGAGTCGGCGCCCGCGCGGTACGCCGCGATCAGGATCAGGTTCTTGCCGGAGCCGTCCCAGTTGTACCAGGTGCCGGCGCCTTGCGGGGTGTGCGTGCTGAGGTTGAGGATGCTCGCGCTGTTGCTGAACCGGGCGTCGTACTTGTAGGACGCCGACGGGCCGTCGTAGAACGTCGAGCCGCCGCTGGTCGAGGTGTCGCAACTGATCGCGGCGTGCGCAGGCAGCGTGCTCGTGAGAGCGGCGGCTGTCGTGATGAGGGCGGTCGAGATGGCAAGAATGCGCATGGTGACCTCCGGAGGTTGGGCGGAAACCTACGAGATTTTCAGAGTAAATCGGCAATGAGTAACGCGCGAGGGTTCACCGGGCGTCGCGTCCGCGAACGGACGCCGTACGGTTGTCGCATGAGCGATCTGTCAGCGGCGATCGACCGCGTTCTGCCCAGCGTCCGTGCCGACCTCGAGGACCTCATCCGGATCCCGTCGGTCAGTTACGAACCGGCCCGTGCGGCCGACGTCCAGCGGTCCGCGGAGGCGACCGCGGCGTTGTTCGAGGCCGAAGGCTTCACGGTGAAGATCGTCCGGGCCGGTGAGGGTGCGCCCGCGGTGATCGCCAAGAAGGCTGCGCCGGCCGGCAAGCCGACGGTGCTGCTGTACGCGCACCACGACGTCCAGCCGACCGGACCGGTCGAGCAGTGGACGTCGGACCCGTTCGAGCCGACCGAGCGGGGCGACCGGCTGTACGGGCGGGGCGCGGCCGACGACAAGGCCGGGATCGCCGCGCACCTGGCCGCCGTACGGGCCTTCGGCAACGATCTGCCGGTGGGCGTGACGGTGTTCGTCGAGGGCGAGGAGGAGATCGGCTCGCCGACCCTGCTGCAACTGCTCGACGAGTACTCCGACGACCTCGCCGCCGACGCGATCGTGATCGCGGACTCGGGTAACTGGGATATCGGCCAGCCGGCGCTGACGGTGTCGCTCCGCGGACTGGTCGAGGCGTACGTCGAGGTGCGGACGCTGGAGCATGCGGTCCATTCCGGTTTGTTCGGTGGGCCGATCCCGGACGCGCTGTCGACGTTGTGCCGGCTGCTCGCGACCCTGCACGACGACAAGGGCGACGTCGCGGTGGACGGGCTGCACGCCTCCCGGGCGGCCGATGTGGAGTACCCGGAGGACCGGCTGCGGGCCGAGTCGAGCGTGCTGGACTCCGTTCGGCTGACCGGCTCGGGTTCGCTCGTCGATCGCTTGTGGACGCGGCCGTCGATCGCCGTACTCGGGATCGACGCGCCGTCCGTGGCGGAGGCCAGCAACACCCTGGTGCCGGTCGCGCGGGCCAAGGTGAGCCTGCGGGTCGCGCCGGGCGACGACGCGATCAAGGCGAGCGCCGCATTGAAGGCGCACCTCGAGAACCACGCGCCGTGGGGTGCGCAGGTCACCGTGACCGAGGGGCAGAACGGTCAGCCATGCAGCGTGAACGCCCGCGGTGCCGGGTACGAAGCAGCCCGGTCGGCCTTCAAGACCGCGTGGGGCGTCGAGCCGATCGACATGGGGATGGGCGGGTCGATCCCGTTCATCGCCGAGTTCCAGCAGACCTTCCCGCAGGCCTCGATCCTGGTCACCGGCGTGGAGGATCCGGACACCCGCGCCCACGGCATCGACGAGGGTCTGCACCTCGCGGAGTTCACCAAGGTCTGCCTGGCAGAGGCCCTCTTGCTACAGAACCTCGCAAACCAGGCATGACCGGGCTTTTCGGCGACCCAGTGTTTGGCATAGGTTTCGGCGAGTGAAGATCGCAGTCGTACGGGAGACCAGACCGGCGGAGCGCCGGGTCGCGCTGGTGCCGGAACAAGTCGCGAAACTGATCGAGCTCGGTTACGAGGTCGCGGTCGAGCCGGCCGCCGGTGAACGCGCGCTGTTCTCCGACGACCAGTACCGCGACGCCGGCGCCGAGGTGGCCTGGGGCGCCGACCACGCCGCCACCATCGTGACGTCGGTGCAGCCGCTCGAACGCGAGCGCCTGCAGCGGTTGCACGCCGGTACGGCGCTGATGTCGTTCCTGCCGACGAACCCGCCAGACGTGGTCCGGACCGCAACCCGGGCCAAGCTGACGCTGTTCGCGATGGAGCTGATCCCGCGGATCTCCCGGGCCCAGTCGATGGACGCCCTGTCGTCGCAGGCGCTCGTCGCCGGGTACCGGGCCGCGATCGTCGCCGCCGAACGGCTACCGCGATTCTTCCCGCTGAACATGACCGCGGCCGGCACCGTCCCGCCGGCCCAGGTCCTCGTCCTCGGCGCCGGGGTGGCCGGCCTCCAAGCGATCGCCACCGCGAAACGCCTCGGAGCAGTGGTCAAGGCGTACGACGTACGTACTGCCGCCGCGGAGGAGATCGCTTCGATGGGCGCCGTACCGATCGAGCTCGAACTCGGCACGCTCGACGGACCCGGTGGATACGCCCGCGAGATGACCGCGGAACGCGCGCAACTCCAGCGTGAACTGCTCGCGCCGTACGTCGCCGCCGCGGACGCCCTCATCACGACGGCCGCCGTACCGGGCCGGACCGCGCCGATGCTGGTGACGCGGCAGATGGTCGAGCAGATGAAGCCCGGTTCGGTCGTGGTGGACCTGGCGTCCGAGCAGGGCGGCAACGTCGAAGGATCCGTCGCCGGGACCGAGCTGACGATCGGCGACGCACTGGTCTGGGGCGGGGCGAACGTACCGTCGCAGATGGCCGGTCCCGCATCGCGGCTCTACGGTCAGAACATCGCGAACCTGATCCGGCTGATGACCCGGAACGCCGCCTTCGACCCGGACTTCGACGACGAGATCGTCCGCGGCTGCTGCGTCACCCACGACGGCTCCGTACTCCACGAGCCCACCCGCGAGCTTCTGAAGGGCCAGGCATGACTGAGTCCATCGCGCTGCTGACGATCTTCGTCCTCGCCGCGTTCGTCGGGGTCGAGGTGATCAGCAAGGTCTCCTCGACACTGCACACCCCGCTGATGTCGGGGGCGAACGCCATTCACGGCGTCATCCTGGTCGGCGCCATCATCGTCACCGGCGCCGCCGAGTCCGCGATCGTGGTGATCGTCGGGCTGCTGGCCGTCGTACTGGCGACGGTGAACATGGTCGGCGGGTTCGTGGTCACCGACCGGATGCTGGAGATGTTCAAAGGCCCGGGGGCTCGCAAGAAGGAGCTGCACAAGTGATCCCCACCTGGGCCCAGATCGGCTATCTGGTCTCCGCGGTCTGCTTCATCGTCGCGCTGAAGGCACTGTCGTCGCCGCGCAGCGCGCGCACCGGCAACCTGATCGGCGCCGCCGGAGCGGTCCTCGCGGTGATCATCACGTTCGCGGCCTACAAGCCCGACCACCTGGTGCCGATCCTGATCGCGCTGGGGATCGGCACGGTCGGCGGTGTGATCGGGTCGAGGCGGGTGCAGATGACCCAGATGCCGCAACTCGTTGCCTTGTTCAACGGCGTCGGCGGCGGCGCGGCCGCGCTGGTCGCCCTGCTCGAGGTCAGCGACGTACCCTCCGAAGCGACCGTCGCGGCGATCGCCACGGCGTTCACGATCCTGGTCGGCGCGATCAGCTTCTCCGGCTCGGTGGTGACGTTCGCCAAGCTGCAGGAGCTGATGACGACCCGCCCGGTGACGTTCCCGGGTCTGCCCGTCCTCTTCGTCGCCTCGCTGCTGGGCGGTATCGCGCTCGCGGTCTGGCTCGTGTCGGATCCGCGGGTGTGGGTCGGCGTACTGCTCTGCCTGATCGGTCTCGCGATCGGCGTAATGCTGGTGCTGCCGGTCGGCGGTGCCGACGTACCGATCGTGATCTCGTTGCTGAACGCCTTCACCGGCCTGACGGTCGCCGCGGGCGGGTACGTCCTCGGGAACACGCTGCTGCTGGTCGCGGGCACGCTCGTCGGCGCCGCCGGTACCTTGCTGACCAAGCTGATGGCGGACGCGATGGGACGATCCGTCTTCAACATCCTGTTCGGAGCCGTGCGCGGCGGGTCGACGCTCGGCGCCGGTACGGTGTCCGACCGGCCGGTCATCTCCGGGGGAGCGGAGGACGTCGCGATCCTGCTCGGGTACGCGAACAAGGTCATCATCGTGCCCGGGTACGGTCTCGCCGTCGCTCAGGCACAGCACACGCTCCGCGACCTCGTCGAGGAACTGCAGAGCCGCGGGGTCAAGGTCGACTACGCCATCCACCCCGTCGCCGGCCGCATGCCCGGCCACATGAACGTGCTGCTCGCCGAGGCCCAGGTGCCCTACGAGCAGCTGCGCGAGATGGACGACATCAACGGCGACTTCAAGACGACGGACGTCGTCCTGGTCGTCGGCGCCAACGACGTGGTCAACCCGGCGGCCCGCAACACCCCGTCGGCCCCCATCTACGGGATGCCGATCCTGAACGCCGACGAGGCCCAGCGGGTCATCTTCCTCAAACGCTCCATGCGCCCCGGCTTCGCGGGAATCGAGAACGAACTCCTCTACGACCCCCGAACCACCCTCCTCTTCGGCGACGCCCGAGACTCCCTCACCAAACTCCTCACCGCCCTGAAAACGGTCTAGACCCGCACCAAATACAACGGCCGTCGGCGCCCGCGCAAGCGGTGTGCCGACGGCCGCACTTGTTTTCCGGTAACTAATTGGCGCCTGGTGGCAGAAAGTTTCCGCAAAGCGGCCCTGGAGGCAGGTGGCCGCCCCCGGCCAACGACCTCCCCCGGCCAGTGCGGACCGTTGCCCGCGCCGCGTCCGCTCTGTTTGACTCCCGTACCGAGAGGCCGGGCGGCGCACCCATTCCTCTCGCCCTTCCCGCCCCACAGAGGAGACCCCTTTGACCCGCCACACCAAGCCCCTTTCCCGAGCCTGGGACTGGGGCTAATCCACCCACCCCCGCTGCGCCGCCCGAACCCCCAGTTCAAACCGCCCCGAAGCCCCCACCTGCTCACTAAGCCTCGCCGCCATCCTGCGAACGGTACGCATAGAAACCCCAAGCTTCCGAGCAGCCTGCTCGTCTGTGGCCCCCTGGACAAGGAACCGCAGGAATTCGGACTCCTGGCTGCTGATCCCGCCCTCTCTGGCCCGTTGTTCACCCTCGAAGGGGTTCACACCGCGCGTCCAGTAGCTGAGGAACAGCTCTCGCGCCATCCGTACGACAGCCCGACTGTGATGCACGACAGCCCGACGGAGCTGTCGTCCGGGTCGATCCCCAGTACAGCTGCGTCGCTATCGAATATGACAAGTCTGAAAGGTGTCGAGGGCGTGATACGAACCTTTCCGCCCAGCTCGAACAGCAGCCGTGCGAGGTCGCGCCCGCCTGGTTTCCTGAGCAACGTCTCGGGATAGACATATCGAATCTCGACACCGCGCTCGAGATTCGGACGATCAGGATGACTGTCCGGATCCATTGCCGTTGACGACTCGGCGCTGAGAATTCCCCAGATAGTTTCTTTCGGCTGAAACAGCTGCATTCGCTGATTGGCGCGCTCGCGGCCCTCCAGGATTTCGACATCCCGGGTCGACTTCTGTACCACGAAATTCGCGTAGTCCGAAATGAATTTCCCGGCCATGTCTTGGTCGGCCCGGAGAGCTTGGGTCAAGCCGTCGATCTCTTGCTGCCGTCGACCGCTCATGCGTTCGAGCGCGATGGCTGGATCTACCGCATATTCCCAGCCTTCGATCCAGCCCGGCACGAGAAGGTCCAATTCGCGCAGTGTTTCCAGTGCGCTTTCAGCATCGGCAGAGCTCAGGTTGAGCCGATCGGCAAGGTCCTGCCGACGGGCACTCTGAGTCAGCTCCGGTTCCTGCAGCAGCGCGCGGTAGACCGCGAGCAGCCCGTCCGTGAGTCCGAACGAACCGAGCACGAGCCGTCAGACCCAGCCGCGCTTTGCGGCTGCCACTCCGAGTTCGAAGCGGCTGGCGGCGTCTAGGCGTTCGGAGAGGTTGGCGGTGATGCGGCGGGCGGTGCGGAGGGAGATGCCTAGGAGACGGGCAACCTGCTCGTCTTTGGCACCACCGGCGAGCAAACGCAGTACTTCGGCCTCGTGCGGCGTGAGCGGCGTCTCGTCGTCGCGGTCGTCAGCGTCGAAGAGTTCGCTTGCTCTGGACCAGTACGAGTCGAAGAGGGCGATCGCGATAGATACGACAGCGGGAGTGCGGTGGATGACTGCGCCTGCGGTCGGGTTCTCCGGATCCATCGGGAGGATCGCGAGTTCCTGATCGAGGATCAGCAGGCGCATGGGCAGCGTCGGAGTGACGCGGACCTCGCCGCCCAACCGATGCATCTTCGTCGCGTACTCCAGGGCCTGCTTCGACGACGTCATGCTCTGCAGGTAAACCGTCCGCAGTTTGATCCCGCGCTCGAGCAGATCGAAGTCGGGAGATCTGTCCGATTGGGGCAGCGAGTCATCGAAGTGTGCGGGAATCAGGCCCCAGAATGCGTCTCTCGCCTTCAGAGCGAGTTCCTCGATCCGCCGTGAAGCGTTCGCGCGCCCCTTGAGCACCTCAACGTCACCGCTGGTACGTGCTGTGAGCAGTTCGTTGTACTGCTCGGCGATCACGTCGGCTGAAGCCTCGGCCTCCCTGAGCTCACCAAGCCTCTTGTTCAACTCAGTTCGCCGTCGCTCCGCCAGGCTGGTCAGCCCGACGCGTGGATGGACCGCGTGCTCACCGTCCGGATTGGTCCAGGTCGGCACGAGGAGTTCCAGCCGGCGCAGGTTGTCCAGAAGATCGTGGACCTCGTCGGCCGAACGGTTGACTAGCTTGGCAATCTGCTCGGGCGTACTGTCCGGGTGGCTCAAGAGGGCGTGATAGACCGCAAATGTGGCTTCGTCCACCCCCAGCGGCTCCAGCACAGGACCTTCTCCTCCAGAACTTGTCGGAACTGACCATATACACAGCGCGTCGATAGTAAGCACTCTGAGATTGGTCGGATTATTTCGAAAGGACGATCTGTGATCAAGAAGTTGCTGATTGTGGTCAGTATGGTCGCGGTTCTGGTGACGGCCACCCCGGCTACCACGTCGGTCGCGGCTGGGTCCGGGCCGGCTTGCGGCGGCGTCGTCTGCTGGTAGTCACTGGTCTTCGGTTCACAGCGCGTCCCGTAGACTGCTGGTGTGGCTCGTGGCGATGGTCGGCTTACTCATGAACTCGACCCGCAGGATCTGGGTCCGCAGGACGCTTGTGGCGTCTTCGGGGTCTGGGCGCCGGGGGAAGAGGTTGCCAAACTCACCTACTTCGGGCTCTATGCCTTGCAGCACCGGGGGCAGGAGTCTGCCGGGATCGCGGTCAGTAACGGGAGTCAGATTCTCGTTTACAAGGACATGGGGCTGGTCAGCCAGGCGTTCGACGAGGCGACTCTCGCTTCGCTCCGCGGGCATATCGCGATCGGCCACTGCCGGTACTCGACGACCGGCTCCAGTGTCTGGGCGAACGCGCAGCCGACGTTCCGGTCTACCGCGACCGGGTCGATCGCGCTCGGTCACAACGGCAACCTGACCAACACCAGTGAGCTCGCGGCGAGCCTGAACGGCGAAGGTGAGCTGGACCTCGGTCTGGACGCCGAGGTCGACCACGCCAAGGCGAACGCGAAGCACGGTGCGTCGAGCGACACCGATATCCTCACCTCGATGCTCGCCGGGTACCCGGACCTGACCATCGAGCAGGCGGCCGCGAAGATCCTCCCGAAGGTCAAGGGCGCGTTCAGCCTGGTCTTCATGGACGAGAACACGCTGTACGGCGCCCGCGACCCGCAGGGCATCCGCCCGCTGGTGCTCGGCCGGCTGGAGCGCGGCTGGGTGATCGCCAGCGAGACCGCCGCCCTGGACATCGTCGGCGCGAGCTTCATCCGCGAGGTCGAGCCGGGCGAGATCGTCGCGATCGACGCCGAAGGTCTCCGCTCGACGAAGTTCGCCGAGCCGGACCCGAAGGGCTGCCTGTTCGAGTTCGTCTACCTGGCCCGCCCGGACACCCAGATCTCCGGCCAGCGGATCCACTCCACCCGGGTCGAGATCGGCCGCCGGCTGGCGCGCGAGCACCCCGCCGACGCCGACCTGGTCATCGCCACTCCGGAGTCCGGCGTACCGGGCGCGATCGGGTATGCCGAAGAGTCCGGCATCCCGTACGGGTCGGGCCTGGTCAAGAACGCGTACGTCGGCCGCACCTTCATCCAGCCGAGCCAGACCATCCGCCAGCTCGGTATCCGGCTGAAGCTGAACCCGCTGCGCGAGGTGATCGAAGGCAAGCGCCTGGTCGTGGTCGACGACACGATCGTCCGCGGCAACACCCAGCGCGCCGTCATCCGGATGCTGCGCGAGGCCGGCGCCAAGGAGATCCACGTCCGGATCACCGCGCCGCCGGTGAAGTGGCCGTGCTTCTACGGCATCGACTTCGCGAGCCGCGCCGAGCTGATCGCGAACGGGCTGAACACCGAGGAGATCTGCCGCTCGCTCGGCGCCGACTCGCTCGGTTACATCAGCCTGGATGTCCTGGTCGAAGCCACCACGGTGCCGAAGGAGCGACTCTGCCGAGCCTGCTTCGACGGGGTCTACCCGGTCGCGCTGCCTGACCCGGAGCACCTCGGCAAGCACCTGCTCGAGCTGCCGGTGGCCACCGACGTCGACGGCCTGGCCACGGTCTCCGGCGGCGCCGGCGCCGCGGACGCCCTCAGCCGGCCGTAGTACCTCTAGGGAGAACAGAAACGTGAGTCAAGGCGCGAGTTACGCCGCTGCCGGGGTCGACATCGAGGCCGGTGACCGGGCCGTCGAGCTGATGAAGGAGTGGGTGGCGAAAGCGACCCGCCCCGAGGTGGTCGGCGGGCTCGGCGGTTTCGCCGGGTTGTTCGACGCGACCGCGCTGACGTCGTACCGGCGGCCGCTGCTGGCGACGTCGACGGACGGGATCGGGACCAAGGTCGCGATCGCGCAGAAGCTCGGCAAGCACGACACGATCGGGTTCGACCTGGTCGGGATGGTTGTCGACGACCTGGTCGTGTGCGGTGCGGAGCCGTTGTTCATGACCGACTACATCTGCACCGGCAAGGTGGTGCCGGAGACGATCGCGCAGATCGTGAAGGGCATCGCGGAGGCCTGTGTCGAGGCCGGTACGGCGCTCGTCGGCGGCGAGACCGCGGAACACCCGGGCCTGCTGGAGCCGGACGAGTACGACGTGGCGGGCGCGGCGACCGGTGTGGTCGAGGCGGACGAGGTGCTCGGCGCGGAGCGGGTGCGCGAAGGGGACGTCGTACTGGCGATGGCGTCGTCGGGACTGCACTCCAACGGGTACAGCCTGGTGCGTCACGTGTTCTTCGACCGCGCGAAGTGGGAGCTGGACCGGGTCGTGCCCGAGCTGGGTACGACGCTGGGTGAGGTGCTGCTGACGCCGACGCGCGTGTACGCCAAGCACTGCCTGGAGCTGATCCAGGAACTGAACGCCGGCGACGACAGACCGCTGCACGCGATGTCGCACATCACCGGCGGCGGGTTCGCGGCGAACCTGGCCCGGGTGATCCCGGACGAGCTGTCCGTGCGGATCGACCGCTCGACGTGGACGCCGGCGCCGATCTTCGGGCTCGTCGGGCTGCTCGGCGACGTCGCGCTGCCGGAGCTCGAGAAGACGCTGAACATGGGCGCCGGCATGGTCGCCGTACTGGATCGGTCGTCCGCTGACGCCGCCGTACAGGCGCTGGCTGCCCGTGACATCCCCGCCTGGATCTGCGGTGAAGTCACCGCAACCCCTGGCGGCACCGTCACCCTCGAAGGCACCTACGCCAAGTAGGCCGGTGCACAGCCGCCGCCTGAGAGCGGGTCGCTATCGAGCCGTCCGACGCCTCGGGCTGCTGGAATCGCCGATCCGCCACAGGCGGTGCTGTGTGAAAACTCGTCGGGCGCACGGTGAACTGCTCAGGCACCCCGGAGGGCGCTGAGCAGTTCAACCACGCTGGTGTGGCTTACCGACGGGGGTGGTAGTCGTCGGCGTCGTCTCCGTCGCCGTCGTTCTCGCCGTTTGCAGAACGGTCGCCACCCTGGTCACCGGACAGCTCTCGCTTGAGCTGGTCCAAGTCGGTGTCCCAGGTGCGGTACTTCAGGTCGCGTGCGACCTTCGTCTGCTTGGCCTTTGCACGGCCGCGCCCCATAGCGTCGACCCCCTCGCACAAGTCAACCGGGTACGCTGCGTGGCGTCCACGGATCAGTCGTCAGTAATCGTGGTTAAAGGATACCCGGAGCGGCGGATCGACACACGCACCGCCCCCTGGCCGAACCCCGAAGAGGTCCGATCACCGCGTCGGCGGGGCGGCCCGGTCCCCTCAAACCAGCCCGCCCCGCCGCCTTCGCCCCCGTTACTTGACCTCGCGACGTGAGCTTGCCCACAGTCCGAGGACGGTCGGAAGAACGATCCAGACCCCCACCGCGACCAGCGTCTCGGGCACCATCCCGTGCAGATCACGCTCCGCGATCCGGCCGAGCGCCCCGAACACGTCCAGCCAGTTCGCGTTGTCCTTGAACAGCGCCGGCCCGGCCAGCGACCAGGCGGTCGGCGCGATGAAGTACGCGAGGATCGCGACCGCGGTCTGCGGGATGACCGCACCGAACGCAGCGCCCATCACGACGTTCAGCGCGACGGTCAGGTAGGCCCCGGCAAGCAGGCCGCCGAGTCCGGCGTACGACGCCGCGTGGTCGGTGATCCCACCGGCGAGCGCGGTGCTCACGAGCGCCAGCGCAACGACCGCGGTCATCACGACCACGCTCAGCACGACCGCCGAGACGAACTTGGCCAGCTGCACCCGGACCCGGCGCGGCGACAGCGTGAACGTGGTCAGCGCGGTCCGCTGGGTCCACTCCGACGTCATCGCCATCACACCGATCACCGGCAGCAGCAGCATCACGCCGGTGGACGCGGCGCCGAGGAACCCGTCGACGCCGGCGTCGCCCTTCGGCAGGTGGGTGAACTGCCAGGCCAGCGCGGCGAGCGCGATCAGCAGGATCGCGGCGATCAGGACCCGGCCGCTGCGGGTGTTGACGGACTTGCGGAGCTCGATGGTGACGAGCTTCAGGAAGGATTGACCGCGCGCGGGCGGCAGGCTGGTCGCCACCTCGCTGCGGTGCTTGGCGGTTGTCGCGGGCGCGACGTCGGTCACGGTGGTCATCGGGCCTCCTGGCCTGGACTGAGGAGCGTAGGGAGCGAAGCGACTGGAGCGACGAGGGAAGGCCAGGAGCAAAAGCCCGATGACCCGCCGCGCCGGAGGCGTGGCATCAGTACCGTCATCAAAGTCTCCAGAAGAGTTCGAGGTGATCAGGCGGCTGCGGCGACGGGCTGTGACGGCTGAGCTGTCAGCTGGAAGAACAGGTCCTCCAGGCCGGCGCCGTCGCTCTGGCGGAGTTCGAGAAGGATCTGACCGGCAGCAGCGGCGGCGCGCCCGACCTGCTCGGCGGTGGCGTCGACGCGCAGCGCGCCGTCGTGCAGCGGCTCGAGGTTCAGGCCGGCAGCGGTCAGGGCCTCGTTCAGGCCGATCGGGTCGAGGCCGCGCACGAGCGTGCCGGAACCGGCCAGCAACTCCTCCAGCGAGCCGTTGGCGACGATCCGGCCGCCGCCGATGACGACCAGCCGGTCGACGGTCGCCTGCACCTCGCCCAGCAGGTGGCTGGACAGGATCACCGTGCCGCCGCGGGAGGCGAAGTCCTGCAGCAGCCCGCGCATCCAGCGGATGCCTTCCGGGTCCATCCCGTTCGCGGGCTCGTCGAGGATCAGTACGGCGGGGTCGCCGAGCAGCGCACTCGCGATGCCGAGCCGCTGCCGCATACCGAGCGAGTACTGACCGACGCGGCGCTTCGCGGCGTGACCGAGTCCGACCGCCTCGAGCATCTCGTCGGCGCGCGTCTTCGGCACGCCGAGCAGGCTCGCGTTCAGCAGCAGCGTCTCGCGGCCGGTGCGGCCCGGGTGCTGCGCGGCGGCGTCCAGCATGACCCCGACGACACGGCCCGGGTTCGGCAGGTCGGCGTACCGCTTGCCGGTGATGGTGGCGGTGCCGGCGGTCGGCGGCGTCAGCCCGGTCAGCATCCGCAGCGTGGTGGACTTGCCGGCGCCGTTCGGGCCGAGGAAGCCGGTGATGCTGCCGGGCTGAACGGTGAACGACACGTCCTGGACAGCCGTGGTGCTGCCGTAGCGCTTGGTCAGGTTCTCGACGGTGATCATGACATCGAGTCAACCGTGACCGACCCCGGTCGCACATCGGACGAGCGGCTGCCGTGACCCCCTACGAAAGTCGCCGGATCGGCCCCGGAACCCACCCGGAAGGGGGACGTGATCGCGTCGACCGTCGAACTACAGTGACGGAATGCGACGGTTGCGCCGGTGGTACGCCTGGTGGGTCAGGCATGCCCCGCGCCTGCGCGACTTCCTGTACGTCGCCTTCAGTCTGCTGACGATCGTCCTGCAGGCCGCGTCCGGCGCCGGCGGCTGGAGCCCCAAGGACTGGTACACGCTGGGCGCCGGCATCGTCGCCTCCGTCGCACTGCTCTGGCGCCGGCGGTTCCCCGTGACCGTCACCGCGATCACCGTTCTCGCGATGCTGACCGGCTCGGTCTTCGTGCCGATGGGCCTCGCCCTGCTGACGCTGGCGATCCGCCGCCGCGACATCGCCCTGGCGATCCTCGGCCTGGCCGCGTACGCCGCCTACGTGCTGAACAGCTGGGGCACCGAGAACCAGATCTGGGTGTCCCTCTTCACCGGACCGTTCCTGGTCGGCACCTGGATCGCCGTCGGTGCGTACGTCGGGGCGCGCCGCGACCTGATGGCGTCGCTGCGGGACCGCGCCGAGCGGGCCGAGGCCGAACGCGAACTGCGCAGCGAGCAGGCCCGCCTGGGCGAGCGCGCCCGGATCGCGCAGGAGATGCACGACGTCCTCGCCCACAAGGTCTCGCTGATCGCCCTGCACGCGGGCGGTCTCGAGGTGAACCCGTCCGTCGGTCCCGACAAGGTCGAGGGCTCGGCCCGGTTGATCCGCGAGACCGCGCGGCAGGCGATGGAGGACCTCCGCGAGGTCCTCGGCGTCCTGCGGTCCGACATCAGCGTCGACGGCGCGGACCTGACGCCCGTCCCGAGGGCCTCGGACCTCGAGCGGCTCATCATGGCCTCGCGCGACGCCGGAGTGGCCGTGGGGTACGACGTCTCGCTGCCGGACGACGTACCGGTGTCTGTCGGGCGGACCGTCTATCGCTTGGTGCAGGAGTCGCTGACCAATGTGCACAAACATGCGCGCAGCGCCGCGACCGACGTACAGGTCCATGGCGCACGGGGTGAAGGCGTGACGGTCAGGGTGACGAACGTCCGGCCGGTGGCTGCTGGTTCACTGCTGCCTGGCGCCGGCGCCGGCCTGGTCGGTCTGCGGGAGCGCGTGCAGCTGGTCGGCGGCCGGCTCTGGACCGGACCGACGACGGAAGGCGGCTGGCGGGTGGAAGCCTGGCTGCCGTACGGGGACGCGATATCGCACGGAGAAGAAGGAGAGCGATGACTCGGCTGCTGATCGTGGACGACGAGGCGCTGGTGCGGGCCGGGCTGAAGATGATCCTCGAGTCCGACGACGAGCTCGAGGTCGTCGCCGAGGCCGAGGACGGCGCGGACGCGGCGAGGATGGTGAAGGAGCATCGGCCGGACGTGGTCCTGATGGACATCCGGATGCCCCGGCTGGACGGGCTGGCCGCCACCCGGGAGGTGCAGGCGCTGCCGGACCCGCCGAAGATCGTCGTCCTGACGACGTTCGACCTCGACGACTACGTGTTCCGGGCGTTGCAGGCCGGGGCCAGCGGGTTCCTGCTCAAGGACACACCGCCGCGGGAGCTGGTGCAGGCGATCAAGGTGGTGGCGGCCGGGGACGCGATGTTGTCGCCGGCGGTGACCCGGCGGCTGATCGGCCACTTCGCCGGGGATCCGCGCGCCGACCGGAAGCGGGCCGCGCAGGCGCGGATCAACAAGCTGACCGAGCGCGAGCGGGAAGTGCTGGTCGCGGTCGGCCGCGGCCTGCAGAACGCCGATATCGGCCGGAAGCTCTTCATGAGCGAGGCCACCGTGAAGGCGCACGTCTCGCGCGCCCTGGTGAAGCTCGACGCGACCAACCGCGTCCAGGTCGCGATCCTGGCCTACGAAGCCGGCCTCCTCGACGACTGAACCGAAGACGGCAAGAAGACGGCAAAAGGAAACCGGCCCGATCCGTCGGAGGGGTGGGGGCGACGGTTCGGGCCGGTTTCGGAAGTCAGCGTGCCTGGGGGGATAGGACGCTGACGACCGGCGGCGCCCAATGGGGGGAAGGGCGCGCGCCGGTCAGGACTCAGACGCGGCCGAAGGCCACGCTGCTGGTCCAGATCTTGCCCTTCTTCACCGGTACGCCCGGCTTCGAGGAGTGCCACAGCATGTTGCCGCCGGCGTAGATGCCGACGTGGTACACACCGCCGCCACCGTTGCGGAAGAACACGAGGTCACCCGGCTTGGCGGCCTTGCGGCTGATGTGCTTGGTCGCGCTGTACTGCTGGCGTGACGTACGCGGCAGCTTCTTGCCGGCCTTCTTGTACACGAAGCCGGTGTAGCCGGAGCAGTCGAAGCCGCGGGTCGTCGTGCCGCCGTAACGGTACGGCGTGCCCTTGAGCTTGGCCGCCTCGCGGAGCACCTTGGCGCGGAACGTGGTGGTCCCGCTGCTGGCGCCGTACTTGCCGTAGAGCACCTTGTGCTTCGCGGCCCAGGTCAGCCGGCCCCAGGTCTTCTTGTCCATGTAGCCGGTGGCCTTGAGACCCCAGGAGGTCTGGAACTTCTTCAGGACCCGGACGGTGCTGGTGCCGAAGTAGCCGTCCGGACCCAGGTGCAGGGCCCTCTGGACGTACTTCACGGTCGGTCCGCGGTCGCGGAACCGCAGCAGCGGCTTGCTCGGGATGCTCCAGTACCCACGCGGCGTCGCCGTCGCGGTGGCGGAGGTGGTTGCCGCAGAGGCAGTGGGGGTGGTGCTGACGGTGAGAGCGGCTCCACCGCCTACCGCCAGGCCGACCGTCAGAACGGCGGCAGCAGCCCGGGGAGTGCCCGGACGGGTGGTGGTCCTACGGTGCTTCGCCAGAGTCCGGCCGGTAGGCCGGTTCGTACTGGACTCAGCGGTCTGGCTGACGGCGCGCAGAAGCGACGTCCGTCGGGCAGTGACGGGCATGGTTGTCTCCCGACGCCTGTGAAGTTAGCTGTCGGGTTCGGGCTGGGATTCATAGCCCGGTCCGCTCCCGCGGACTTCACCCCAGGGTCTCGGCCACTCACGGTCGAGACCCAACTTCCTGGGTCCCCCACCCCTGCCATGTAGTTCGAGGGGAGCACATGGGCCCTGGCAGGGCTCGGCGTTGACCCGTGTGCAGTTCGTGTTGTTTACCGAACCGCCGACGACTGTATAACAGAACGATCACGACGCAAACCCTCAGATCGACAGAGTCGCTCCTAAAAGGCCCTGAGGGGGCCGCTGACGGGTCAGCAAGTCGTGGTGAACACCAGGTGTCCTGAGCGCGTCTGAGCGGGGCGGAGGCGGGAACTGAGGCCTCCGGTGTGGCCTCGGTCACATTCTATGGTGGCTTTCTGTGACAACGGGCACAGAGGGTGGTCAGGGCACCCTAAAGTCCTTGCGTCTTCAGCGATTTCCGAGCAGCTCGTGGAAGCGCTCCAGCCCCACATTCCCGCCTGACAGCACCACTCCGACGCGCTCCGGCAGCCCGTGGATCCGTCCGGCCAGCAACGCGGCCAGCGCGCTCGCCCCGCTCGGCTCCAGCACGATCTTCAGTCGCTCGAACGCGAACGCCATCGCGTCCAGGATCTCCGCGTCGCTGACCAGCTCGAACGACTCCACCAGTCGCTGGTTCACCGCGAACGTGAGCTCGCCCGGTGTCGAGATCGCCTGCCCGTCCGCGATCGTCCGCGGTATGGCGATCTCCACCCGCTCACCCGCCGCCAGCGACCGGGCGTGGTCGTCACCCGCGGCCGGCTCGACACCGATCATCCGGATCCCGGGCGTCATCATCGTCGCCGCGGTCGCGCAACCGGCCATCAGCCCGCCGCCCCCGACCGGGACGAGCATCGCGCCGAGATGCCCGACCTCCTCGATCAGCTCGAGCGCCACCGTCCCCTGCCCGGCCATCACGTCGTGGTGGTCGTACGGCGGAATCAACGTCCGCCCGCGCTCGGTCGCCAACTCCTGAGCCAGCGCGGTCCGATCCTGCGTGTACCGGTCGTACGTCACCACCTCGGCGCCGTACCCACGGGTCGCGGCCAGCTTCGTCGGCGGGGAGTCCTCCGGCATCAGGTTCACCGCCGTCGTCCCGGCGAGTCGTGCCGCCAGCGCGACGGCCTGCGCGTGATTGCCCGACGAGTACGCCGTCACGCCGGCCGCGAGCTGCTCCGGCGTGAGAAGGCTGATCGCGTTGTACGCCCCGCGGAACTTGAAGGCGCCGATCCGCTGGAAGTTCTCCGCCTTGAGGAACACCTGCGCCCCGACGCGCTCGTCGAGCGTCCGCGACGTGAGGACCGGCGTACGGTGCGCAACTCCGGCGAGGCGGGCAGCGGCGGCCCGGACATCTGTGAGACTCAGGTCGGTCATGGAATGACGCTAGGGCATGTCAAGGTACGTCGGCCCGCTCCGTACTGATGGATGAGAGGCGCCCACCAACGGGGGCCGTATGCGAAGGAGACATCGTGAAGTACCTACTGGTCCTGAACGTCAACCCCGACGTGCTCGCCGCGCTGCCCGAGGAGGAGCAGCAGGCCATCGGCAGCGGACACCAGAAGTTCATGGACACGATCAAGGCGTCGGGTGAGTTCCACAGCACGGTCGCGCTGCAGCAGCCGGCCGAGTCTGCGGTGGTCAGGGTCCGCGACGGGCTCCCGGCCGTCACCGACGGGCCGTTCGTGGAGTCGAAGGAGTTCCTCGGCGGCTACTACCTGGTCGACGTGGCGTCCCGGGAGCGTGCCTGCGAGCTGGCCGCGCTGATCCCGGACGCGAGCATCGAGGGGCTCGGTGTCGAGGTCCGAGGGGTCGAGTTCGCGGACGGTCTCTGAGACGACGAAGGAGGGTTTCTCCACGGAATCGTGGAGAAACCCTCCTTGTTTTACGAGGTTTTACGAGGTTTTACAGGGGAATGCAGCGGCTTCAGTCGGTCTGGTCGTCGACCTTCGCGTCGGCCGCGTTCTTCTTGATCGACTCGATGCCGTTCTCGGCCGCGGCCTTGGTCTTGTAGCTCTCGCTGCTGGTCGCGATCACCTCGCCGTTGCCGGCCTTCAGACGAAACCGGAACTCGCCGGACTTGTCCTTGTACAGCTCGAACTTCCCCGCCATCGGTGTACCTCCATAGAGAGTGGTATCGCTCCGTTTCGGAGCGTAGTCCCCTCCAGCCGCCTCTGGCTCGTGCACACGCCTAAGGCCCTAGCTTCTGGCGACCCCGCGGATGCCGGCGACGACGAGTTCGAGGCCGAGGTCGTAGTACCGGTCCCGGGACGACGGGCAGACCAGTGCGCTGGCGGCGGACGTGATCAGCGGGTAGCGCTCGGGTGACAGGGCGCCGAGCGACGCGCGCTTCCGCCGCAGCGACGCCTCACGGGCCTCCGGGTCGTTCACCTCGCGGACGATCGGGTCGGTGGTGACCAGCGCGATCAGCGAGCAGATCGACTGCCGGCCGACCTCGGCCGCATCGTCGGTGGAGAACCCGCCCTCGATCAGCAGCCTCAGCGCCCGCTCGGCCAGCGCGAGTCCGGGCTCGGCGACCAGGATCCGTGACAGTGTCAGGTCCGCGAGCCGCGGGTGCGCGCGCAGCGCGGTGACGAACGCGCCCAGCAGCGCCTGCAGTTGCACATCCCACGGCTCGTCGGTCGGCTCCGGGAGTACGACGTCCGCGAGCAGACGGTCTCCTAGCGCTGCTAGCAGGTCGTCTTTGTCCCTGAAGTGCCGGTACAGCGCCATCGGCGTGACGTCGTGCTGCGCGGCCAGCTTCCGGAACGAGACCGCTGCCGGTCCCTCGTCGTCGGCGATGGTCAGCGCGGTGTCGACGACCTTCTCCGGATCGAGGCGGCGCGAGGTCTCTTTGGTGATCACGTTGACAAGTCTACACCGTAGACCTACTGTCTACTCCGTAAGCTTACGCCGTATACATACGGTGTAGACAAAACCTGGAACCGAATGAGGTACGGCGATGCGACGCAGTCCTTGGGCCACCCTGGCGGTACTGGCTCTCGCGCAGTTCATCGTGGTGCTGGACGTGACGATCGTGAACGTCGCGCTGCCCCACATCCAGGCGGACCTGAACTTCTCCGCCGACTCCCTGCAGTGGGTGATCAACGCGTACACGCTGCTGTTCGGCGGCTTCCTGCTGCTCGGCGGGCGGATGGCCGACCTGCTCGGGCCGCGCCGGGTGTTCACCGGCGGCCTGCTGCTGTTCGGTGTCACCTCGCTGGTCGCGGGGCTGTCGAACTCGCCCGAGTTCCTGATCGGGGCGCGGGCGGTCCAGGGGCTCGGCGGCGCGCTGCTGTCACCCGCCGCGCTGGCGATCCTGACCATGACCTTCGCCCACGGGCGCGAACGCAACATCGCGATGGGCGTCTGGGGTGGTCTGGCCGGCCTCGGAGGGACGCTCGGCGTCGTCGCAGGCGGCGTACTCGTCGACTCGCTGAGCTGGCAGTGGGTGTTCTTCGTGAACGTGCCGATCGTGCTCGCACTGATCGCGCTGATCCCGGTGTTCGTCCCCGACGTACGGCTCGCGACGGGTCGCCGTACCTTCGACACGCTCGGGGCCGTGCTCGCCACGACCGGCTTGATGGCAGTCGTGTACGGCGTGGTGCGGTCGGAGCCGTCCGGATGGGGATCGTTCGAGGTCGTCGGCGTACTGACCGCGGGTGTCGTCCTGCTGGTTGCCTTCGTCTTGGTCGAGAGGCGGTCGGCCGCCCCGCTCGTCCCGTTGCGGTTGTTCCGGTCGCGGGCGTTGAGTGTGTCCGGCGCATCGCTCGCGTTGAACGGTGCAGGGTTCCTGTCGATGTTCTTCCTGACTGCTATTTACCTGCAGCAGGTTCGCGGCGACAGTGCGCTGGATGCCGGCATCCACTTCCTGCCGATGGGCGGCGCGGCGATCGTCGGCGCGGTCCTCGCGTCGCAACTGGTGCAGCGGTTCGGCACGCGGACGGTTCAGCTCGCGGGTGCGGTGCTCAGCGTCATCGGACTGCTTCTGCTGTCGCAGGCGGACGCCACCGGTAGCTACAGCTCGCAGTTGCTTCCTGGTCTGATCATCTTCGGATTCGGCATCATCGGCGTCGGCGTACCCGGTCAGATCAACGCGGTCTCCGAGGTCCGTCCGGCTGAGGCCGGTGCGGCGTCGGGTGTCGTCAACGCGATGTACCAGGTGGGCGGTGCGCTGGGGCTGGCGATCGTCACGACACTCTCCATCACCCACACCACCAACGAGCTCACCCATGGCGCGACCCAGCTTCAGGCGCTTCAGTCCGGGTACGAGCGCGGCCTGCTCGCGGCTGCTGTGTTTGCCGTCGCCAATGTCCTGCTGACCTTCGCCACGCCGCAGCTCCAACCCACCCCGGAGCAGCTCGCAGAGGCCACCGCCGCAGCATAAGTTGCCTGCTGCAACGTGTGGTCCGATCTCCGGGGCAACCACGGGGTGACTCAGGGCCGATCCCCGATGTTTGTGTTGTCCGGTGCCGGGAGGGTTGACGGCATCGGACCACACAAGAGGAGATCGGGATGCTGGTGGCATTGGTGACGGCGGCGGTTGTCGGGTTGACGCCGGGAGTGGCTTCGCCCCTGCAGAAAGGGCTCGACGGTGTGGTGGCGATCGGGGCCGTTGCTGAGGTGCGGGACGGTGGGGCGGTTTGGCGGGGGAGCAGTGGCGTTGCGGAACTCGGCAGTTCGCGGAAAGCTCCGGTGGCGGGGCGGTTCCGGATCGGCAGTATCACGAAGACGTTTGTTGCCACCGTCGTACTGCAGCTCGTTGCCGAGAAGCGCATTCGGCTCGAGGACTCGGTAGAACGCTGGTTGCCGGGCGTCGTGCCGAACGGCGCGAACATCACGGTGCGCCAATTGCTCAACCACACCAGCGGTTTGTACGACTTCAAGGACACGTTGCCGATGCCACCGAGCGCGGAGTTCTACGCGCTGCGCTATCGCACGTGGACCGCATCCGAGCAGATCGAGCGGGCGCTCGCGAATCCGCCCGTGTTCGACAAGCCGGGCTCGCAGTACGACTACTCGAACACCAATTACCTGCTGATCGGCGAGATCATCGAGAAGGCGACCGGCCGGACGTACGCCGAGGAGATCGAACGCCGCCTGATCCGTCCGCTCGGGCTGCACGGTACGACGCTTCCCGGTACGTCGACGTACATCAAGGGACCGCATGCGCACGGCTACATCCCGAAGGACGGCGGGCAACTCGACTTCACCGAGATGAACCCGACGCTGTTCGGTGCGAGCGGCGACATGATCTCGACGACCCGCGACCTGAACCGCTTCTTCGCCGCCCTGCTCGGCGGGCACCTGCTCCCGGCCCGGCTGCTCGACGCGATGAAGACGCCAGGCACCCCTGACGGGAAGTACGGCCTGGGATTGTCGTGGCACGACACCACGTGCAAGGTCCGGGTGTACGGCAACGACGGCGACGCCCTCGCGTACCAGGCCTACTCGTTCTCCACCGAGGACACCCGGCGGCAGGTCACCATCGCCGTGACTCCGCACCTCCCGGACAACCCGGACAAGTCCGTCGACGCCTTCGTCGACCAGGCAATCTGTCGCTGAAACCGGTCACCGGATGTGACATTGTCGGCGCGCCGGTTTGGTGCTCTGCGGTTTCGTCATGGCGGGAAACGGCGACACTGGTATGGATGCCTTGTTGCCATCTCCCGAAGGGGTCCGGGACCTTGGAACTCGCCATACTCGGTGCCGACGAGTGGCCGATCGCCCGGGACGTCCGTCTCCGGGCCCTGAAGGACTCGCCGTCGGCGTACATCGCCGACTACGAGGACGAGGTGACCGTCGGTGAGGACGGCTGGCGCGAACGTTTCACCCGCATGCTGTGGGCCGTGGCCCGGGACGAGACCCGGATCATCGGCATGGCAAGCTCGGTCCGCGTCGCCGTCCGCCCGCCGTACGAACGTCATATCGAGTCGGTCTGGGTAGACCCGAGATACCGCCGCAACGGCGTACTGCGAGCGGTCCTCGGCCAACTGGCGGCAATCGAACCCGACGTCACCGAATGGCGCGTCTGGGTCCTGGACACGAACACGATCGCACGCCATGTCTACGAACGCCTGGGCTTCTACGCCACCGGAGAACGCCAGCTGTTAGCAGACGGCTCCGGCCGGCGCGAAATCCGTCTCCGATTCGGTGGGTCGGCCATAGCCACATAAACGCCAGCTTTGAAGCTGGAGCTCGGCCAGGGCGTCCCGCTCGCTCAACTTGGAAGGGAGCCTGCCCAGCATCTGCTGCCAGCGCTTCCCGTCCTCTTGCCAGCTCTCGATGAAGTTCACACACAGGTCCGGAGAGATGTTGGCCGACCATTTGCGCGCAGTGGTCAACGACTCTTCCATGCTGTCGTACTCGGTCTGGCTGAGCCATTTGCCGACCTGCTCGAGTGCGGTGAGCGTGTTCTCGATCGTTTCGAGCCGGACCTCTTTGTACTCCCGCCAATGGCTCGGGTGCTTCGCAATCCGCAGGTTGTCGTCGAAGCTCCGCCGCCCGCTCTCGAAGGCGGCGTACAGGCCCTCGGCGAGAAGGTCGCCGAACTCCTCACGCGCGGCCCGCTGCGAATCCGCGAACGGAAAATACTCCAACTGACTGACCTCGCCGACCTTCGGCAATGTCCGTTCCGCCGCGTGCCGGGCGAAGAAGAACCAGTCTTCGTTGTAGATATCGGCGAAGAAGGACAAACCCGGGTGTTGGAGGTTGACGCCGAGGGTGGCCCCGCTGACGAAGACGTCCTGTTTGAAGCCGACCTTACGGCGCGCGTGGCAGACCACCGAGTTGTCCGGGAAATGCCGGCTGACCATCGACGCAACCGGGTTCCTTTCGAGGTACCCGGCCAGGCGAGCGACGTCTCGCGGGTTGAACCCGCGGATGTCGTCGTCGACGAACAGGATCTTGCTCCAACCGCGCAACCGGCCGAGGAGCAGGCCGATGTTGCGTTTGACACTGAGGTCGCTGGACCGTTCGGCGGACGCGAGGTGGAACTCGCGGGCGGAGGTCAGCGGAGTCGGGCACGGCGGCCGATAGGTCTCCGGTACTTCGATGACGAGAGCCTCGGCACCGAAGGTTCTCTCCACCCGGCGGACGACCTGTCTGAGCTGCGCCTGCTTACTGCACAGAATGACGAGCGGGACGGCCAGGGTGGCGGCCATGCTGATGACGTGTTGCAACTCCGATGCCGGCCGTGCGGCGGGCACCACGATTGCGTCCAACCGGGTGTTCGCGCTGCCCGCGACGGGCACAGAGGCGTCGAACAGCAGGTCGGCGTGGGACTGGATTTGCTTGATCCGGCGATTCATTTGTCGTCCTCAGGAGACCACTCGAAGAGGCGGTTCTCCGCGATTTCCAGGTCGGGGGTCACGGATTCGCCGTTGACCACCGGGACCCGCATCAGGAGGCCGAAGACGCCGTTCGGGAACCTTTCGGCCAGATAGGCCTCATTGCGTTCGCGGACCGCGTCGTCGGTCAGCATCCGGACCGCGCCGAGCACGCCCCTGCTGTAGACCCCGTTGCAGATTGTGATGGTGCGGCTGTGATTGAAGGGATTAGGAAGCCGGGCGAACAGGGCGACGTCCTCCACGAGCTCACGCGGGGTTTCGTCGCGCCATGCGTCCTGGGCCTGTTCGGCCTCGAGCTCTGCTTGTGACGGCGCCACGTCCTCGGGGACGGGCTCCTTGCTTTCCTCCCAGATCGGCCGGTACTCCTGACCGTCGCGGGAGCGGAAGATCTCGCCGTCGGCCAGATCGGCCACCGACAGCTGCCGGATCGGCAGGTTGTCGAGAACCTTCAGCAGCCGGCTGGTGACCCGGTTCCAGGCGATACCGCCGATCAGGATGAGATGGCCGGACAGGTGGTCCGCGCTCACCTCCGTCGGCAGGCGGTGCCGTACGCGGAGCTCCGGGTTGGAAGCGCGTACGTGGCCCCACATCTCGATCAGTGCGTCGAGGTCGGCGTACTTGTAGAGCTTGGTGTGGTTCGGGTTCTTCTCGTCCGCGAGCGCTGAACGTCCCAGCTCGGGCACCTCCGGGCAGATCAACGTGATCCGGCCGGACTCGAAGTCGAAGGTGTACGAACTGCTGGACGTCGGCGAGCCTGCCTGCTGGTGGCGTACGTCTTCCCGCAGCATGCTCAGCTCGCGGTGCAGCGCGTTGAAGCGCTCCCGCTCGGTTGCGCTCAGGTCCTGCTCGCGTGGCAGTCGATCAGGTACTTCGGACATTGCGAAGAGCAGCGCATACGACCGCAGCCGCTCTTCCGGCGGAAGCTTCGGGTTGGACTGGGACTCCCACGAACTGATCGTGGCCACAGCAACGCGGGCCTCGCCGGTGCTCAGCGCACGGGACAGGTCCTTCTGGGTCAGTCGCTCGGTCTCACGGAGATCCCGAAGTCGCCTGGCGAGTCGTACGGCCTCTGGAGAAGGGGCCACTCTCACTCCCGTAAATGGTCGACCAACTTGCGGGTGCGGCGGATCGGCTGATCCTACACCCCGCTCTACCCGACTTCACCGAGCCCTGCTGTACTGCGCACCGCCGGGGGTCACCCGGCTGTCGTGCTGTCCTAGGGATGGGGGCTCTCTTATACGGATCGGATCGCCATTGCTCCTGACAAACTGGCGATTGACCGTAGTTACACCGTGGCTCTACCGTAATACTGAAGTCGACCTGAAGCCAACTGAAACCACGCGACGCGCGGAGATAGGGAGTGCCAGAGGATCCGGACGGGTGTTCGTACCAACCTGAGCAGGTGCCCGATGCGCAGATCATCAGCCACACCGACGATCGCGGCAGGCGATCTCGAGGCGATCGGCGCATTGGAGTCGGGGAACTGGCGAACGGCCCTGCGGGTGCTCGGTACGGGCCGGGTCGCGGACGCGTATCTCGGGGCGAATCTGCGGACCGTGGCGCGTGCCATGGCGTTCCGCGCGGCGGGTGAGCACGGGCGAGCATGGGAGACGCTGGGCGCCGCGGCGGCCGGTATCGCTCGGCATCAGCCCGGCGTACCGGTGGTGCCCACCGACGTCGTACGACTGGCGCTTCCTCCGGAGCATGCAGGCCCCGCGTTCCGGATGATCCGGTTGATCTGGCGGGAGCAGAGCGAGCTCAGCAACCTGCGGAGCCTGGCCGCGGACCGGCCGAGCGGGATGCCTCCGGACCGTCACATCCTGGTGCTGGCCTTCGTCGAGTACCTGTCCTGGCTGGAGCTCGATCTCGACACCAGCCTCACCGAACTCGCGACCGACGAGGGCCGGCCGCTCGTCGGCCAGCAGCTCAGCGAGCTGCGTGATCGGCGCCGGGAAGGGTTCCTGCGCAGCGCGACCGACCTGCGACAGCTGCCGCTGCCACGGGCAGGCACGATGACGAAGACGGTCTGGGGTCGAGCCGGCGGGTACCACGGTTTGCGCCGGTTGGCGCTGCTTGAGCTGGCGGAGCGGCCGGAGCCGCCGTGGACCGATTCACCCGCGCCGGCGAGCTGCCCGGCGCGTACCGGCGCGCGGATGGCGTGGATGCTGGCGCAGGCCGCCTGACCACCGCTCTCTTTACATGGCCTTTACCAGGCGGAACTTGGGTCATAACCTTTGGAGATCGTCTCCATCCGATGGTGCGCTGTTCGAGATCGTTGACTTCGACAACGATGGCGAGCGCCGACCGGCCGCGCGTGAAGGAGGGTTCGACCTGATGTTGACCCTCCGGACTGCCCCAGGGCTCCCCGACGTACGGCTCTCCGGATCCACGCCGGCGGACCTGGTGCGGACGACGGAACTGGCGCCTGGGGTCGCTGTCGAGATCGATCTCGCCGACCCGTCGGGCTGGCATGCGATCGACGTACGGCGGTGGGCCGCGGCGGACCGGGATCTGCTCGAGGCGCTGCTCGGGCCGGCCGCGGTACGGGAGGTGACCGGGCTGCTCGCGTCGCGTGATGCGAAGGTCGGCGTACCGCTCGAGGTTGCGCCGGCCACGGTCTGGCGGCGGCTCGCGGTCATCGATGCGTTGGACTGGTGGTTGCAGCTGCCTTTGAATCAAGGGCTGCTGGATGCGGAGCGTGCGATCGTCCGCGCCCGTGCTGCGACGTCGCTTCGGTCGGGCGAGCTCCGGCGTACCTTTGTCGATCGTGCCGTTGTTCTCGCGCGCCGGTCGGCCGATGAGGTCAGTGCCTACCTGAACGAGCTCGCCGGGGCCTCGTTGCCTAAGGCACTCTTTTCGGGGCTGTCCCGGGTGGCTAGCGGGTATGCATCGTTGGCTCGTGAGGTCGACGGGCCGGATGCGGTGCTGGCCGCGGTCCAGACTGCTTGGGAGCGCGTCGCTCTGGCGCCTTTGAAGGCGGCGGCGCCGGTTGTCGGTGCACTCCCGGCGATTGTGGGCTCGATCAGTGGGGTTGACCCGCGACGAGTGCGCGCCCGCGTCGTCGGTAACGACGTACAACTGCTCCCACAAGGTACGGCGGTGCGCGTGGTTGTGCCCGCTTTCGCACCGCTGCCGTCGCCTGTCGTGGCCGATCGGTTGATGGTGCGCCTTGTCGACCGTCGCTCCGGTGAGGCTCAGGTGCCGACACTGCTGACGCTGAATACGAGCACTGCCGGAATGCCTGTGTTCACTGAGGTTGTGCCGCTGCGGGGAGCCTCGGTAGAGCACCTGCGCGCGGATGTCTTTGACGCCGACAGTGCGGAGCCGGCCGCGTCAGACACCGACCTGCTGCGTCAGCGGCGCGCTCAACTCGTTCTGAGCGAGTGGCGACGAGCAGCGGCGGAGTCGCGGTTGTCACGCAGTCTGCGGGCGCGCAACCGCCGGCTCGTTCGCCTCCTCGATGCGCTCGCTCCCACCACCGGACCGCTGTTCCAAGGCGGCCCTGCTCGCTCAGACATCTCTGACCTCGTCAGCGGCAGCAGCAATCACCCGTGGTTCAGCTCCACGGCTGCGGCCGGAGGTCCCTTGGTGGCCGAGTTGGCCGCCGCGTACGACGACCACTGACCAGGCGGTGCCGTCGCGGCATCGATGTTCGCCCTGTGTGTGCAGGTCATCGCGTAATGGATTGCGCGACCGATCGACCTCCCGAGGAGCGAGCCATGACCGTCGTCTCTCGAGCTACCAGCCGCCGCACCCGCTCCGGCAGCAACCGCCGTACCCGCAGCACTCCCCGCGCCGGCCGCGGCCCCACCCGCGGCCGGACTCGCAGTACCAGGCGCTATCTGGTGCCGGCACTGCTCTCACGCACCTCAGACCGCGCAGTGGTCCGTAAGCGTGCCGACGTACGCGCCGCGATCGTCCTGTGGTTCCTGATGGCTGCCGACCTAGCCACGGTGATCTGGATGTACACGCTCGGCGAGTGGCTGGACCACGCGTCCAAGTTCACCGCCACCGCAACCCTGGGCGGCCACCACTACATCGTCCTGGCCGCAGCCGCCGCAGCCTTCACCACCCTGGCCGCGGTAGCGATCCTGTCCGACGGCTTCACCAAAACCACCCGATCCCTGACGATCGCCAGGACCGCGGCGTGCATCCTCTCGCTAACAGCCCTGACCGGTCTGGTGGCTCTCCTCCTAGCTGCCCTCGTAACCCGCCTGTTAGTAGGCCCCCTTCGCCCCTGACGGCCGCAACGGTTTGCCATGCTCAGCGCGTCCTCTAGGTATGAGGCCTTCGTACTTGGTTCCTGCCGTTGTGCTCGCCGCCCTGACTCTGTCGGCCTGTGGGAACGAGGCAGCGCCAACAGCAGCACCCCCTTCTCAGGCGGCGAAGGCTCATGACGCGGTGCCGCCGCCGATCCCGCCAGGTCCTGGGACTCCGGCGTTTCTCGACCGCGCGCGGGCTGTCGCGCAAGCCGTCCGGGCCGCGGGAATCCCGAAGCCTCTTGAAGGGATCTTCCTGTACTCGTCCCGAACGCCGGGCCTGGGCTTCGACACGATCGAGCAGAAAGCTGCGTGGGGCGCCGGGCACGTCACCATCGCACCGGGCGTAAAACTCGGATCAGGTGGCACGACCCGCATCGATTTCGCCGACGGGCCCAGCGTCTCGGTGAACGTCCTCGATCCCCGGCCGGCGCTGGTTGACGCGATCGGTCCGACGTACGACAACTGCGGACACATCGCAGTACCGGCGTCGAAGTGCAAGCTCACGATCACCGGCGGCTCCTTGAAGACAGTCGACGTGGACACGAGCGCAGGCCGCGCGACCGTACCCGCCTGGTCCTTCACCGCGAAGGGCCTGTCGAGACCGATCGTCGCCTTGGCGGTCCCCGCCGCGATCCTCAAGCCCCTGGTCGAGCCGCCCCCGCTAGCGGGGCTAGCCACGCTGGACCGCGACCTCCTCTCCGTCGGGAGGCTAACCCGGGTTGACACCAGCGCACTCACCTTCAACCTTCACCACGGCAAGTGTGACCCTGACCTTCGAGCTCATGTCGTCGAGTTCGAGGACATGGTGATCATCGGCGGAAGCCACAGCGCGAGGCGCGGCGGCGTCTGCGCGGACGTCGGCATGAGCACGCCGGCCACCGTCACCCTCACCGCCCCTCTCGGAACCCGAGCCGTCATCAACGCTGCCACGGGCACCAGACTCACCCTCTATCCCCACCTCAAGTAGATGCCGATCGTATGGTCGGTGCATGGTGTTTACGTCGCCCGTGGAGCGGGTTGTGCCGAGTCGGGTGGCTGATGAGCGTGAGGCGCTGACGCAGCAGCTCGACTTCCATCGCGCCACCCTGCTTCGCAAGCTGGAAGGGCTTGATGGCGAGCTGCTGCGTCAGCCGATGACGGCGTCCGGACTCAGCCTGCTGGCGTTGGTGAAACACCTGGCCGAGACGGAGCACGGCTGGTTCGTCAACATCTACGCAGGCTTGTCCGAGCCAGATCTGTTCTCGTCCGACGGTGAGCCAGATTCCGACTTTCGCCTGGCGCCCGATGAGACGGCTGACGTCGTGGTCGGGCAATACCTACGGGCCTGCGAGCGAGCCCGGGCCGTCGTCGCCGCCGGCGAACTCGACGACGTGGTCACGACGCCGTCGGGCGCGGAGGCCAACCTGCGAGCGATCCTGCTTCACCTGATCCAGGAAACCGCCCGCCACAACGGCCACGCCGACATCATCCGAGAGTCCCTCGACGGCACAACAGGCCACTGAAGCCGCTTCACTCGGAAACACTGACCGATTCACGCTCAGCGATCGCGACCACGGGCGGTCGCCGGTTGAACCAGGCCGGCATCCACCAGTTCGCGTCGCCCAGCAGTTTCATCAGGGCCGGTACGAGAACGAGTCGCACGATCGTCGCATCGACGAAGACCGCGGTGGCCAGACCGAGGCCGAACATCTTGGCTGTCGGGTCGTCGGCGAGGGAGAAGCTGACGAAGACCGCGATCATGATCAGCGCGGCCGAGGTGATCACGCGGCCGGTGGTCGTGATGCCGTGGATGGTCGAGGCGGTGTTGTCGCCGGTCCGGACGTACTCCTCGCGGATCCGGCTGAGCAGGAAGACCTCGTAGTCCATCGAGAGCCCGAACACCACGGCGAACATGAACATCGGGATGAACGGCAGGATCGGAATGGTCGACTCCAGCCCGATCAGGTCCGCGCCCCAGCCCCACTGGAAGATCATCACCATGACACCGAAGGACGCGCCGATGCTGAGCAGGTTCATCAGCGCGGCCTTCAGCGGTACGACGACCGACCGGAAGACCACGGTGAGAAGTACGACGGACAACAGGATCACGGCGCCGATGAACCACGCCAGCCGATCGTTGACCTTCGCTCCCACGTCCGCCAGGGTCGCCGTCTGACCACCGACATGGGCTTTCGCCGGACTGTCCCGCAGTACCGAGGGGAAGACCTCCGCGCGCAGCCGATCGACCGTCGTCATCGTCGCGTCGTCCTGTGGTCCCGTCGTCGGTACGGCGATCAGCGACGCGACGCCGGCCGCGGTATTCACCGAAGGAGGTGCGACCGACGCGATACCCCGATCGGCCCGGACGGCGTCGAAGAGAGGTTGTACGACGGTCGGATCTCGCGAGATGTCGACGGCGATCACCAGCGGACCGTTGCTACCGGCACCGAATCCCGCGGCAACCAGATCGTAGGCCCGACGCTCGGTGCGCTGCGCGGGAAGTGCGCCGTCATCGGGCGTACCGACGCGGAGTGCGAGCACGGGTGCGGCCAGCGCCAGCAGCAGGACAGTGGCGCTGACGGCGTACGCCACGGCGTGCTTGGACACGTGCCCCGCCCACCGCTGCCAACCAGAACCTGGAGACGAGTGCACCCGCCGTACCCGAAGGCGATTGATCCAGTGCCCGGCCAGACCCAGGAACGCGGGCAGCAAGGTGATCGAAGCGAGCACCATGGTCAGCACGATCAGCGAGATGGCGATCCCGCCGGCGGTCATGAACGGTACGCCGGCCACCACCAGCCCGAGGATCGCGATCACCACCGTGCCACCGGCGAACAGCACAGCCCGCCCTGCAGTGGCGACAGCGTGCCCGACCGATTCCTCGACCGTCATCCCGCTGGCAAGGTACTCGCGGTGCCTGGTGACGATGATCAGCGCATAGTCGATGCCCACGCCGAGCCCGATCATGCTGCCGAGTACGGGCGCCCAACTGGGCAGGTCGATGAGGTACGTGACCAAGGACAGCGAGCTGATCGCCAGCGCGAGGCCGAACACCGCCATCCCGATCGGCAACCCCATCGCGATGATCGATCCGAACGCGAGCAGCAGGATGACCATCGCGGCGAGCAACCCGACCGCCTCGCCGAGACCGGCCTGGGCTTCCTCGAACGCGTAGAAAAGATCCCCGCCCAGCTCGATCCGCAGCGGCGAGTCCAGCGCCGTCAGCGTCTTGAGCTCCTTGAGGTCGCTCGGCTCCAGCTTGTCGAGCACTGGGTATTGAAGCTGGATCAGCCCGACGCGGCCGTCAGGCGAGATGACGGGATCGCCCGCGCTCAGCACGTGGGGCAACGAAGCCGCAGTCGTTCGCACCTGCGTCAGCGCAGCCTGCAGGTCGGGTGAGCTGAGCGACGCCGTCTCGTCAAGCGGAGTCACGACCACCTTCGCGGTCAGCCCGGCCTGATCCGCGCCCGCAGCCGACAGCAGATCAGTCGCGTACTGCGAGTCCACGCCAGGCGCTCCGAACGACTCCTCGAGCTTCTTGCCGAAGGCGCCGGATGCGGCGATCACGAGCGCCGCGACCACGAGCCACGCCCCGATCACCACCCAGGGCCGACGGGCAGCGTACCGGCCCAGCCTGTACAGATTCGACGTCATCATGGAGTCCCTTCAGCGAAAGTTGGACTCATGGTGTGGCCGAGTGGGCGGCCGCCACCTCGGGCGATGAGCCGGACTTCCCTCGGCCGAACAGCTGGGTCGGTCCCGTACTTTGAGCCGATCCGATCGGCGCCCGGAGTCCCTACGCTGTGGTCATGCTGAGAAACGCCGTCCGCTCGCTGCTGGCCGAGCCGCGAGCACCCGACGCACCCAGGCGGGTGTGGCGCGACTGGGTGCTCGTCGCCGGCCTGCTGACGGCGGTCGTTCTCGAAGGCGTACTCCGTGAGGACGTCCTCTGGAGGCCCGTCGCGCTCGTGGTCGCCGTCGCAACCGTGTGCGCTCTGCTATGGCGTCGTACCCATCCGTTCGCCGTGGTGGCCGCGGTGTTCGGTGCCCTGATCGTGGTCAACGTCGTGACCCTGATCAGTGGAGAGGCGACCTTCGGCCTGAACGCGATGATCTGCGTGGTGTTGCTGCCCTACTCACTCGTTCGCTGGGGATCCGGCCGCGAGATCCTCGGCGGGCTGGCGTTCATCCTGGTGGCGCTGGTGCTGGGACTCGCCAGTGACTTCACCGGGTACGGCGAAGCCGCGGCCGGCAGCATGTTCCTGTTGTTCCCGGCGACGGTCGGGGCCGCGTTCCGCTATCGGTGGACCGCCCGGAACCGCGAGCTGGGCCAGGTGCGACTCCGGGAGCGCGAGCTGTTGGCCCGGGAGCTGCACGACACGGTCGCTCATCATGTGTCAGCCATCGTCATCAGGGCTCAGGCGGGCCGAGCGGTCGCCGCCACTCGCCCGGAAGCCGCGGTCGACGCGCTCGCCATCATCGAGGCGGAGGGTACGCGGACTCTGGCCGAGATGCGGTCGATGGTCGGCGTACTGCGTGATGACGGTACGGCGGAACTCGCCCCACAGCCGGGAGTGGCCGACCTGGAACGGCTCGCCCGAAGCGTCGGGGATCGGCCGCGGGTCGAGGTCGAGGTATCGGGCGACGTGGATGATCTCGGACCAGCGGTCGGCGCAGCGATCTATCGCATCGCGCAGGAGTCGATCACGAACGCCGTACGGCATGCCCGGCACGCAACGCGCATCGACGTCCGGCTGACGTCGTACGACGACTCCGTCCGGTTGACTGTCCGCGACAACGGGGAAGCGACCTCGAGGAACCCGGGTGGGTACGGATTGGTGGGGATGACCGAACGCGCGGCGCTGCTCGGTGGCACGTTCGCGGCGGGCCCTGATCCGGACCGCGGCTGGTCTGTTGATGTGGTGCTTCCACGATCGGCTTCCGGCCGATGACGATCCGGGTACTCGTCGCCGACGACCAAGATCTCGTCCGGACCGGACTCGCGATGATCCTCGACGCCCAGCCCGGTATCGAGGTGGTCGGTCAGGCCGCCGACGGTCTGGAAGCAGTGGAGTTCGCCCGCCGCCTGCGTCCCGACGTATGTCTGCTCGACATCAGGATGCCCGGAATGGACGGGATCGCGGCAACCCGCGAACTAGCTGGACCGGGCGTCGCGGACCCTCTGCCGATCGTGGTGATCACGACCTTCGACCTCGACGAGTACGTGTACGGCGCGTTGAAGGCCGGCGCGCGCGGATTCCTCCTCAAGGACGCCGGCCCCGACCTCCTGGTCCAGGCGATCCACGCCGCCGCCAACGGCGACGCACTGATCGCACCGAAGATCACCGGCCGACTACTGGCCGCCTTCACCGAACCCCCGACCGGCCGCACCCCAACCCAACCGGTCGACCCACTCACCGCCCGCGAAGAACAGGTCCTGATCGCCGCAGCCACCGGCCGCACCAACGCCGAGATCGCTGTGGAACTCCACATCAGCCTAAGCACGGTCAAGACCCACCTAACCAGCGTGATGGCCAAAATATCCGCCCGAAACCGAGTAGAAATAGCCATCTGGGCCTACGAAACCGGCCGAATCAAGCCCTAGCCCACCTGCTCTCCACCTTCTCGATCTGGCTCTGCAAGTCGAGTCCGTCCACCTGAAGACGGTGGTCAGCGGCCGGCGGGTTCGCGGCGTCGGCCTCGTGAAGCATTCGGAACTCGTCATCGGTCAGCCAGACCTTGCGGGACGCTGCACGTCGTAGCGCCTCGGGAAAATCGACCGTCATGTGCACAATCAGGCATCCGGGAAGCTCGCGCCTGTACAGACCGCAGGTCTCCGGCGTCAGCACGTCAGCGACGACGACTTCAATGCCCATGGCCATGAAGTTCCGAGCCAAACTGCAGGCGTTCCTCACGCCAAGCCTTTGCTGCTCCTGCCCTTCCTCCCCATCCCACGGCGCAGCACCACCCGCGACAACCAACTGCCGCACATCATCCACATCAACAAACGCACACCGCGCCCGCCCTTCCGCAAGAGCAAGCCCCGTAACACTCTTCCCCACCGCAGGCCCACCCGTGAGAACCAACGGCCGACGAATCACAGCTCAGCCGCCCACAGCAGATGAGTGAAGCTCCACGCTCACAGCCGATCGGGCCAACCTGGTATCGCCTGCTCAGCCGGTGTGAACTCGTCAGCTCGATCCTCGCGGGTCGCTTGCAGTGCCTGGTCGAAGCCAGGATCGGAGTACGCGACCGCCCGCAGATGCCAGAGGTGCAGCACGTCCCGCAGTTGCTGAAAACGCCACACCTCGTGGGCAGCGTCCAAAGCGCCGTGGTACTCGCTGAGGAACTGCTCATGCCACTTCGCCGGCAACAGGCGGAGGATCTCGCTGGGGCCGCCCGGCGAGCTCTGCATCGGCTGAGCAGGCATGTGACGAGATTACTCTGAGCAGACCCTCTGCATGTCGAAGCTATCCACACCCACCGAACCCAGGACGGTCCTGGCGAAGTGGCTACCGATTCCCAGGCCTCAGGGTGAGAAGAGTAGTCACGTGTCGTCACGCCCCGTCAACTGCGGGATGGATCTCTGAGTAGCCACGGCCGTGGCCACACGACGAGGCAAAGCCCTTCAGGCCTTGTCGGGTGCTTGGGCCTGCGGCAGGGAACTTCTGACGGGGCATTACCGGGTCGCCGCACGGCGATCATTCCGTGCCAGAGGCTGGGTGGGCCTCACTTCGCTGCGCCTACCTTGGTGATCTTGCATTCGATGCCTGACGGTCCGATGGGAGCTTGCGCCGGCGTGGTTCCTCCGAAGGTGGTCGTGTCGCGGACCTCGAAGGTCTGGCCGCCGATCCTCTGGTGAGAGGCTGCGTCCAGTACGTCGACTGTCACCGAGTAGCTCGGCGCGTCGCCGGTGATCGTGCCGTTGATCGTCACCGTGCCCTGCGATCCGACCGTGTTCACCTGGCAGTCGACGTTGGTCTTGTAGCTCGTCGCGTCGAGTACCGGAGTACCTTCACCTGGCGCACCCGTCATGGAGCGCACGACGAAGACACCCAGGCACGCCAGCACACCCACGCCGATGATGATCTGAACCCTCCGCCAGGGCCGCCGACGCGAGCCGTACCCATCGCTCGCCGTGGCCCACTCATGAGTCGGCATTCCCTGTCCCCCAGAACCCTGATCGATCGTGCTGTAAGCGGCCGGTCAGCTTACATCGCAGTATCTGCAACCAGGACGGGCGAGTTCGGCAGTTGCCGTTGGCACGGTCACATCGTGAGAGGTGGCCGGCGTCAGCCGTCGAGGCGCGCGATAAGCGCGCAGCCGCGAGCGGCAGCTCGCAAGACTGCCGGCGCTGAGCCGGAGGGTGGGCGGGAGCTCGCGTAGCGGTGCGCTGAGGAGCGGAGCGACGAGGATAGCGGCCGCGAAGTGTGCGTGGGAAAGAAAATCCCTCCCCGGTTGTGCGGAGAGGGTGGTGGTGGTCAGGGGCGGTCTCGAACCGCCGACCTTCCGCTTTTCAGGTCGCGCGGCCGCACTGGGCCATCGCAATCGTCTCGTGGCTGCGGTCGTTCTCAGCCTTCCAGGGTCGTCGGCGGGACGTCGATGTTGCTACAGCGATAGCTACACCTGACAGCCCGGATGCACGCCGAGATCCCGGCCACCCGGTCCAGGATCGCCTCGGCGGCCGGTGAGATCCACGCTCCGTATGTTCCAGCCCTTCGAACTCACCAGCGGACGGCTGGAACATACGGGAGAGTCGAGGGGGTGAGGTAGGCGTCCGCGGTGACATCGGAGGTGGCTTCATCGATCTGCGCCAGGATGCCGTCCGTGCTGGCGACGGTTGATGTTGCCTGGACATCCGGGATAGGTCTGGGAACCGCGGCACCGCGAGTCATCGGTGATGGCTAGTGGTTGGAAACGAAGGAGCGAACGCGGCTGTCAGTGAATCCCTCCCAGCCCCAGTACCGTCGTCCCTCTCGTTGAGCGACTTCGTCAGCCAACTTCAGTACCCGAGCAAGTTGGGCATCGCTAGCATCTGCCACCAGCGCCTGACGTGCTTCGGTGTCGAAGATTAACGTCATCACGATGTCATCCAAGCGACGGCTATCGAAACGGGCGAAATTTGGGTAGCTGACGAGCAAGAGCGCGAGCTGGTCTTCCGCGTCTACTGACGTTCCGGCGATAGCAGTAGCCAACAGGTCGAATTCTGAGATGCTCGTGAGGAGTGGGTCCGACCCAGGTGTCTCAGGTGTCGTCTCCGGGAGGTCCGGCCGCAGCGACGGTTGATCTGCAGCAACGGCTCGCGCAAAGAGCAGGAGCGACAGTTCGCGAACTTGCCCGTCAGGTTGTTGGTCGGTGAACAGTCGAGCGTTAGAGGCCTGGGTGAGGGCGTCGCGGTGCCAGGTCCGGCCGGGTGAGTCTTGCTGAAGTGCGGCAATGGGCGCGAGAGCAAGTTCACGGATCGCTACCCAGTTGCGCAGTCGAACCGCGAGACCGCCGAGCGCGTACAGGCGCTCGGCGATCCTGAGCCACAGCGCGGGAACCAGCCGGTGGTTGGAGGACTGGACCCGTATGTCAGAGATCGGCCAACCGTAGAGATCCAGGAGAGTTCGCAGGGCCAAAGAGAAGTAGCGTGGGCGTTCGAAACTCAGACCAAGAGCCGCGACAGCCGTGATCCTGTCAAGGACCACACCGAGTTCTTGCGCTGCGTCGTCCCCTCCTGCAGCGACAAGCCGGCGAGCTTCCGCGGCTGCCCCTTGCAGCATTCGTCGGATCGGAATGTCGTCCTCATGCCTGATCAGCTCAACTGTCGCAGTCTCAAATCCGGCGGCGTCAAGCTGCCAGTTGTAGACGGTCGCGTTGGTGGAGGCCGGCAGCGGTTGATCAGCGAGCGCGTCCTTGAGGGCGCGCCGGGTTTCGTCCGCGTGCTCAGCACGCCACGAGTCTTTCGCTCGCGCGATCAGTTGGCGACGTGCGGCGTTGATGTCGGCCTGGTTCCAGGGCTCGCTGCTGGTCCCGTGTCGGGCGTAGACGTCCCCGGCTCGGAAGGCGATCTTGGTCCTGCCACGCTCACCTGGGTATTCGCCGTTGCGTGCGAAGATGCACCAGCCGTCGGGATGTGGAGCAACCCATATGAGAGCAACCTTCTTTGGCCCGGTACCGTCATCGAGTTCATGTATAGCGCAGCGGACTTCGAACCCGGGCGGCAGGTATCGACCCAGCTTGCCTCGCAGCTTCGCCTCATCAAACATCACTACCTGCTCAGGGGAGAGCCCGATCACCGCTCCGCTATCGTCCACGCCGATCACGAGGTACCCGCCGTGGAGGTTCATCGCTCCGACGTCTTTGGTGAGCTCGACAAGCTCACCGACAGTTGATAGGTCGCTCTCGCGCTTGTAATCCAACCACGGCAACTCAGTTTGGACAGACAGCAATTCGGTGAGCTTGTCGCGCGTGACCGAACCATCAAGGGCGAACGGAGGCTCGTGAGCAGCAGGCGGGTTCACAGGCCCCATCCTGCTCCATCGAGGTGCAAAACCACACCTCGCTCAGTCGGTCTGTCCTGGAGTCCGCGTGTCGCGACCGACCATCCTAAATCGTGGATCGGAGGACCTGTCGTGGTCGCTAGCGCCGGGTATCAACCGACGGTGTTCCCACAGGTGGACGGGTGACTCGATCGCAGCGCCTGCTGATCGAAGAGCCTGTGGCGTATCTCGACAGTATCGCCGCGCGAGGACCGCCGCGTTGGATGCTCGGTCAGTGGAGTCAGTCGACGACCGAAACTTTGATCGGCGGATAATCCGGGTCGTGGTGGGCGTGTACAAGCTCATCCGCCTCGCGGAGCCACCGAGACATTTCTGTTGAGTCAGGTTCTGCTACGCCGTCGGGGTTGGGCATGTTGTAGGCGCTGTCGAGGCTCCCCTTGAGATAGGCAGCTCGGTCTCGCACCATCTTGCTGGGGTGCTCACCAGCGATTCTCTGCAGCGCCGCGATCGCTTCGCTGGCGTCCGCCAGCTTGGCTGGCTTCCGCTGGATGTGGTGGTAGTCCGCCTCGTCGCCGTGCTCCTTGCCGTACTGCCAGTCAACCCAATCGAGCACCGCCACGGCGAGAGGCACGAGTTCCTTCCGTGCTTCGAAGAACGCTGCTTCACGGCGTACCGCGGTCTGGTGTTCGCGTTCCTCAGCTTGCAGCCTCTGCTTGTGTTCGAGGTCACGGGCTTGAATCGTCTCCTGGTGCTCGAGTTGGCGGGCCTGAGTCGTCTCCTGATGCGCAAGTTCGGTCTCCTTCAGTTTGCGAACCCCTCGCCTGGTCAACCAGTCATGCCCGAACTTCGCGAGCTGGTTGGCGATACCCGCTACCAAGCCAGAGGTAACAGCGACCCCGAAAAACTCCAACTTGCTTAGATCCATGGCAATGGAGACTAGTACTCAAGCCGTAGTTCGTGATCATGCGAGTTGGGCCGTCTGATGATGGTGGTGGCTGTCTCGTGCGCGGGCTTGGTGGCGGCGTCGCCATCGTGACCGACGATTGCTGGTCACTTCAGAGCCCCAAGGGACTCGTTTGTGTGCGACCAGATCTCGGCCCCATTCATGACCGCGAGTTGTGCGACGGATGGTGGGGCACTGTGACCAGTGGGTTGAGTTGCGGAGTTGATCGCAGGGTGATGGGGCCCTGCGGCCCTGGATGTGCCCTAACCTTCGAGGATGCAAGACGGTCTGGAAGCACTTCGGCGGGAACTGGCTGAGTTCGCGGCCGCGCGTGACTGGGAGCAGTTCCACACGCCGAAGAACCTGGCGATGGCTCTGGCTGGGGAGGTCGGAGAGTTGGCGGCCGAGTTGCAGTGGCTTACCGACGAGGAGATCCAGCAGAGGCTCGCCACGGGCGTTCTCCGTCAACGGGTCGCTGGTGAGTTGGCAGATGTGTTCATCTACCTGCTGCAGTTAGCGGACGTATGCGGGATTGAGCTGCTGCCGGCTGCGCATGCCAAGGTGGCCGAGAACCGCGTCAGGTATCCAGTTGAGAAAGCCCGAGGCAATGCGCGCAAGTACGACGAACTAGCGGACGAGGAGTAGACCGTGCGGGTGATCATCCAGCCGTCCTTCGGCAATGCGATAGCGCAAAGACACTGGAAGGACACGCTGGCCAAGGACATCCCGTTCGCCAGTGAGCCGTACATCAACGCACTCACGGCCGAGCAGTTGCGGTCACTCCAGGACTTCCACCCAAACGGAGCTGCCCGGTTTTGGGGAGCCCAGAGACAGCACAACGCCAAGATGGAGACGATCGAACGCGGCGACGTTGTCCTGTTCACTGGCCAAAACCATGTGCAGGGCATCGGCGAAGTGGCGGCATCGTTTCGGAACGCAGCGTTCGCTGACCTGCTGTGGACGCCAGATCCGGAGAAGGGGTCTTGGCTGAACGTCTACAGTTTGCGCGCGTTCCAGCACACCCAGATCCCATACACGGAACTGCGGCCGCTCATCGATAGCGACCCCAAGGACGTCTTCATGGGCCTTCGCATCATTCGAGATGAACGAGTCCACGTCATCCTCGACGGCCTCGGCATCTCCACGCTCGAGAACGACCACCGCGAACTAGAGCAGGCACACCGTATAGCCCTCGACTTGACCATGCAGACAGGCAACGGGCTAATTGCTCTCGAGAGGGTCAACGTGGAAGCGACGGCCTACACCCGCACCGCGCGCGACATCGAAATCCGCCGGACCGAGGCGCTCCTGGTGCAGGCTTACCAGCAGACGCTGCCAGCCGAAAGCACAGCCAGCCGGAACCGCTGCTCGGCAGGTGTCACGGACCTGTACGTCCAGACAGGAGACATCGCCGAACTGATCGAAGCCAAGAGCCAGCCCAGTCACAACTACGTGCGAGAGGCGCTCGGCCAACTTCTCGACTACGCAGCCAGCCTTTCCGAACCGATCGATGTGCTTAGCGCCCTCTTCCCGTCCGAGCCGGCGCCCGCCGACGTCCAACTCCTGCACAGGTACGGGATCGACTGCCTCTACCGGAACACTGGCCAAACTTTCTCCCGGCGTCCCGCTCCGTCGGTCCGACGACACGTATGGGCTGCCGGTCTCGGCTCAGACGCCAGAGCGACTGCAATGGATCCTTCTCGATGAGCTGTTCTGGCTGCGCCTGCTACACCCACCGCGCCTGAGTTGATCGGCCGAACCAGGTCTTGTTCGGAAGCCCGAACGAAGTCGTCCGGTTCAGATGTGTGAGCGGCGTTCTCAGCCATGATCGGCTCCAAGAAGACGTCTGCCGCGGGCCAAAGCACCTTCACGCGCGCAGCGATTCGCACGCAAGGAGCCGAACTCCCAGACCGTCCGCTCCCAAGAAGAGGTCGCGTTGCTACAGTCGCCGGATTGAGAAAGGCGGCCGACACGACGAAACCGCAGGTCAGAAGCGTGGGCAGGGCGGGTCTCGAACCGCCGACCTTCCGCCTTTCGAATCGCCGCGGGCACCGAGCGCCATCGTCATGAGGGTTGCTCACCGCTCTTATGAGTTCAGACGCAGGTCGCCCCTCATGTATCGGTAGAGAACGCTGGCGCGCTTCACAAGATAGCTACCGGTGGTCGAACCCTGAACCGGCTGAGCGAATTCCAAGGCATCTAGTTGATCAGGTGTTAGCTCGTCTTCCTGGGCGCCCCGCAGTGAATGTAGTTCCTCCGTGAACCGCACGAACGTCTCGCGAGTTGGTGATTGATGACCTTCGTCGATGAGTTGCTTGACGACCAAGTAGTAGACCATGAAGACGTTGACCGTCGACAGAAGTGGGTCACTTGGTTCAAAGATGCTGGCGAGAGCTCTAAGCGCCGGGAGTACTTCCTGCAAGAGCCGCTCGAGTCGATCACGAGCCTCTGCTTCCTGCGCTGTGTTCCATTTTTGGCCCAACGGTGGGCGAAGCGAGGCGGCAAAGTCGTCGAGAGCTCTTTTTCTCATATCGGGAACGTGGTCAATCGTAGCGCGCTCATTCACGAGAAATAGAATTCGCAACAGTAAATCTTCGTGCACTCGCCGACGACTTCCGAACCGAGCGATTCGAAGGAGATCCTCCTCATGAACCAGCGATTGCATCAATTCTCTCAGAAGGGCGCCGCGACTCCGCTTTTCGGCTGGAGTTAGGGGTACTCCTTCGTTGAGTCGGAAGAACAGCTCTTCTATGAGAGTGGCGTCGTCGGTCTCAATTACGGAGACTGACATCCCATAATCAAGGAACCGATATGCGAGCACAGGACTCATATATTTGAGATCTTCTAACCGCTTTTCGGCGTATCTCGATGGCGGCGGCGCAAGTTCTTCAGACAAAGCAAGCTGTGCGTCCTCGACTTCCTCGAGAAGAACAAAGTCGGGTGCAAGTGGATACTTATTGTCGGCGAAGTCCATCAAAGCTTCTAGCCGCTGGCGACCATCAACGACAGCGAATGTTGAGGCCACATCGTCGCGGAATTCAGGGGGTTGGAGCCGGTGAAGGTAGATAGGCGGAATGTCAAAACCGTTCAAGATGCTGTCGATGAACAACTGCTGGCGATCTCTCGTCCAGATCCCTCCCTCGCGCTGATAGCCTGGGTCGAGCAAAAGTGTCTGCAGTGACCGCAACAGCTGAGAGACCTTCATCGTCTGACGGCTTACGACAAGGCGGCTCATTGGAAAATCTCCTTCACCCTCTGTCCGAGCCGATGAAGGTCGGGGTAGATGATGCGTTCTTCTATTCCCAGGCTACGCAGTTCATCGAGGATGTCCGCCTTGGCGGTGCTGTCGACCGCCAGTCGGCGCAAAAAGGAGTCGGCGGCAGGATTGTCCTCGAGCGCCGTCATCTGGTCGGTGATGGTGAATGTTCCCCACTGATTAGCGATACGGGTGAAACTGCGCGATGCAAGCGCCGCGATGGGATTCCGCGGCTCTTGGCCGGGGATTGCAGTCCTCGGTAGGGGGTGGTACTTTTCAAGCGTAGAATCCACCCCAAACATCGGCAAATCTTCGGGGTGTTGACCCGTCCAACTGTTCATCGCATTGTTCAAAGCAGTGGGCAAGAGGACCCATACGTCGCCATCGGGAGGTGTGGTGCCTTCGAGCGGTGTGTCGGCGGTCTCACAGGCGAAGTACAACGACACAAGTGCATTCTCACTCCAATCCAGGAGCCGAGTTGGGACGTTGTGATGTTGCGCGAGGAAGAGCCACTCCCAGTCGTTGGATGGCGCATCGACGAGAAAGCTTCGGGCATCCTGCATGAACCGCTTGAGCATGACGCCTTCGTTCCCTGCGAGTTTCGTGGACCTCAAGGCAGACGCTGACAGTCGATAGCTGTCATCTCGGTGACCTCGGAACCAGAACGGGCGCTGGAGTCCAGAAGCGCCGAGACTTCTCAATGCGCTCGCATATTCCGCCACAGAAGAGATCCGATGTAGTGGTTCCAAGACGCAGCCCCTTTCCGGTAATGCCAACCTAGTCCATGTGCGGACCGCCCGCCTAAAGCCTCCCATGCCAAGACAGGGCAGCTGCTATCGCGACGCGGCACCGCTCCCAGGCGGCCCGCCTGTTGAGCCGCAACGCCTAGTTTGATTCCATGGAACTGGTGGGTGGTCCAGGTCCAACCTGGCACGAAACTGCAGGTCAAGAGGGCATTCTCAGCGATGGAGTGCAAGGGCGCCGTGCCCCCGCGAAGCGCGGCGCAGACTGTCGGAAGACGTGTGTCGATCCAAGCCCAGCTAGGCAACTACGTGCCATCCCCGTTGGCTGCTCAGGGCACTCGCAGAAGCGTGGGCACGCCCACCCAGGGAACGCTAGCGGGCCAGTCCTCGATCGTGCGCTTTTCAGGTCGCGAGACCGCGGCAGTCCACCGCAATCGCGACTGTGCTCAGGATCGCCGCTGGGCGCCGAGCGTCGGTCGGAAGACGCCATGTTGCTACCGCAACAGCTACACCCGACAACCCACCGACCGCTCGTATCACCCGGCCAGCTTCGTCAACGCAGCCTGATACTGCGGCCTCATCGCCGCGGGCGTCTTCGCCCCGGCGTACTGGAGCACCACGTTCCGCAGCACGAACGCCTCAGTGCCGAACGCGGTCGCGTACGCCTCCATCGGCGCCGCGTCGCCCCAGGTCGTGATCGTCACGTCGTCGGTCGTGGTCATCTCCAGACAGCCCAACTGCTGCGCGTCGCAGTTCTTCGAGTTGTCGCGCGGGTTCCGCACCGGCAAGTTCGCCGACCGGAACGCGGCCAGCACCTCGGCCGCCGCCAGACCCTGCGTCGCGGAGACGGGTGGCGGTGTCGGCGTGCTCGGCTCGGTGCTGGTGGCCGGCGGCTGGCTCGTCGGTGCGGATGCTGGCGGCGGGGCGCTCTCGTCCTTGCTTGAACAGACCGTCGCCAGCAGGGCGGCGGCGACGACGGTCGCGATCGCGCGCATGGTTTCCCCTCAGATCTCCGGTTACTGCGGGTGTATCGCAGATCACCGTGCCACTGTTACCAGATCACTTGTCTGGTCTCCGGGTGGTCGTCGTCCTCGCAGAAGTTCCAGCTCGGGCGCGTCATGTCGAGCACCTTCTGTCACGCGGTAGTCAGCGTGGGACTGGTTGTCCTGCCCTCCGTATGTTCCAGCGCCTTACACCGCAATATGGAGGCTGGAACATGGGGGGCAATGTCTGTAAGTGGAGGTTCGCCGGGACAGCTGGGACAAGGGAGGACGCCGGTGTCCCGGCTCGCCTGGCGTAAAACCGCAGGTCACAGCATTGCCGGGACAGCCGGGACAGCCGGGACAGCACTGGCCCGGAGGTCGCAGCAATCACCGATCGTCGGACTGGAGGTGTTTCGCTGACGATCTGCGCGCAAGCGTCGGGGTCCCAAGCTCAACGCTTGGGACCCCGACGCTTCTACCTAGCCGATCAGCCGACTAGGAGGATCTCTCGTACGTGCTGCTTTCCGTCTTGCCCCACTTCCACAATCGCGAGCTTGTTGCCACTGTCCACTTCATCTTCGATGAACTTCAGGACAGCGATCGCTCGTCGGATCGTTTCTGTTACTGATGCCGCTCGACGGGTTGCCAAGGATCGCAGGACCTCCATTGTGTCACTTGCGAGATTGACAGATAGTCGTGCAGTAGTGCTGGTCGTCTGTTCTGGCCCTGCGGACGGATTCGACCGTGTATCCAGATTGGACGTCACATCACATCGCCACCTTTGCGGGCCTCCCTGGGCCTCCGTACCCGCGCACCCTCGCGCGGTGCCGTCCGGTGTGTTGCGACGCACCGGACGCGCGATCTTTGTTGGTCGTTCGATGCACAGCTCCCCCGAGCAGTGCCCTGTGGATCGAGTGAGGCATGTTGCCAGCACACCCCGTCATCAGTGTGGGTCCCACCTTCCATAGGTTCCCTACCGAATACCTATAGAGTAGCTCATCCTTACACAAATTTGCCCTAGTTCATCAACATGTGATCCACACATGATCCCCACGTGATGTGAGATGATGCTCCCAGGTCCGCTGCGAGCTGGCAAGGAGGCCAGCAATCCCCTCGCGTGTGCGGGCCCGTAAGGAGATACGGGGCAATGTCCACTGACCCCCCGGACGATCGCGGGGATCCGCCAGAAGGCAAGGCGGAAGGCGGCGTTCCGCCGCCACCCCCAGGGGTCCACCCGCCGGACGAGATCAGCTACCTCGTCCGGCGCCTCATGATCTACATCCCGGCGCTGAGGGAGGGCCCCCTCCCGGACTCGAACCTCACCGGCGCTGGTCGTGAAGACGTAGATGAGGATGAAGCACCTAAGTCGCTCGACGTACCATCCGTGATCCGGAAGGGTGACGAGCTCGACCCCCAGCTCATGAAGGAGCGGACGACCAGTCGGCTCGCCTACACCCTTCTCGGGCTGCTGATCGGCCTCACTGCGGTGACGGTCGTGGCCATCTTCCGCCTTCCCGCTGACGATGCGGTGGCGAAGCTGATGGACCTCAGCAACAACCTGCTGGTGATCGTCGCCGGCGCGCTCGGATACTACTTCGGCAACAGGAAGTCCGGAGACTGATCCGTCGGTGGTGCGGGAACCTCACCCGGATCCCGCACCCGCGCATCTGTCACCCAGCTGCAGCGATGCCTTGAATATCGAGTACGGCATCGCGTCCAGGGCCAGCGTCAACGAGTTGTCGGACGAGTCGTAGTCGGTGGCGACGATCTGGCAGATGGTTGAGCCGATGCGGGGCGAGCCGGCAACTGGCTATTCACCGGGGTCGGTCGGCCTGGTGTCGCGGACCCATTGGAGAAACACCTCAGCTGTCCAGCACGTGATGTCGAGTTGGTCGCAGGCCGTTTTCAGCGCCATCTTCAAAGGCGGCCGGTCGATCACGTCATTGGTCGCCACGACAACGTCGCGAGGCGGGTTGGCTCTGGAGAGCTCATGGGCCATGGCCACCACATACGGGTCGGCTGGCTCGTTGGCCGGCTCCGCATTCTCCTGAACCAATGGAGCGGTGATGTGGAGAATCTCGGCCATGGTCTCGTCCGTGGGCTCCGGCTGACAGACCAGGGTCCTCGCCCTGGCGATCCAGGCTCCCGGTGCGTCAGGGTGACGTGCGAACGCGATCTCCTTGTACACCTGCCGGGGGAACACGAGACGGCCGTCTTGGACCAGTTGCAGCATGTGTTCGAAGATCGCCCACTGCTCGTCGATCCTGACAAGCGTCTTGAGTTTGATGATGACGGACGTGTCGATGACGCAGACGAGCGGAGGGGGTTCGGACTCGTCAGAAGGCGGGTACACCCGGCACCTCGTCCGCGATGCGCCGGGCATCGTCGACCGTGATGCGGAGAACCGATAGAGCCTCGTTCGGCGGCAACGACCCGAGCAGCAGAGCGACTGTGTGCTGGCCGTACTCACGTAGCCTCAGCGTCGGCCGCGGTGCCGATCGGACCTGTTCGGATTCGCGTGTCCTGCCCGGGACGAAGACTCGCAGCACCTCGCTGTACAGCCCTGGCTCAGCGTAGCCAAGGTCACGCAGCCGCAGCGCCGCTGCACGCGCACTAACCCGGAAACGGGACATCACAGAACGCACCGCTTCGATGCCGCCGGCGCCGAACCCGATGCCAGCGGAGCGGATCAGCTCGTACATTGCCGACCGGGGCATGAGCAGCGCAGCCGAGAAGCGGTCACACCACTTCTCTTCGTCGGAATCGACCACAATGTCAGCGGGCTCGAGACAGGCCGTTGCTTGGCGCAGCGTCAGATGGGCGAGTTCGTGCCCGAGAGTGTAGGAACGCACTGCCGGTGAGGTGCTGGCATTGAGAACGACCATCGGAGCGCGCTCATCCCAGCTCGCGAAGCCGCGGACCTCATCCTTGCCGAGCCGCAACGAAAACACGAGGACACCGGCGTCCTCTAGGGCCGCTCTCCAGTAGTTCAGCGCGGCGTAGTCATCCCGCCAAACCTGCTGCTCAGGAACGCGGAGCCATCCGCGTACTAGGTCAGCCACCTTCTCGGGATCCTGGCTCATAGAGGCAAAAGGAATCTCCGGGGGTCTGTCTTCGCGTGTCGCCCATGAGACTGCCTGCTGCAAGCGTTTCGCTCGGCGGACCTCAAGAAGCGCGCCGGAACCCACCATCTTGTCGCCCCCGCCAGGAGGATGACGGAACCCCGAGGGAAGGGCAGAACCAGCGGGCGGTTCAGGCAAAAAGAAGAAGACGCGCGGGCGGTGCAGCGCAGCAGCCAACGCGGAGGTCTGGCCTACGGTTGGGCGCGATGTGCCAGCCATCCACCCCTCAAGAACGGTCGGGTCTACATGAATGGCTCGAGCGACCTCAGCCGGGGTGCGGCCATCTTGGCGAATCGCCCAGGAGAGCACGCTCGGCGTGATCGGCGACTCTTTCGCGGCCATTGTTGCCTCCATCTCGCTACCGAGAGGCCCTGACGTTTGTCAGAGTATCGACCAATGCTGGACTGCACACCGCTTGGCGGCGCGTTACTGAGCCAAATGTCGGAGTCAACAACGAGCAGCTACAGCGGGCAGGAGTGGACCGACGATCAGGTGCGCCAGTTGCGTGAGCTGGCTGCGGGCAATACGCCGGTCGGTGTGATGAGCCTGAAACTGGGCCGGACCGAGGACGCGATCCGCTCAAGGGCGCAGTCGGAGGGGATCGCCCTGTCTCCGCCGAACCGGTCGCCGTACGGCGACATGAGGTGAGCCGTGGGCGCATGCTGGTGGCATGGCTGGCGCCTGGCGGTGCGGGAAGTGCGATGGGATGAAGGTTCCGGAGCATAAACGGGATGAATTGCACTAGATGCAACATTTGCCCGCTGGTCCGGATCGGCTAATCGCGCTGGTCAGGGAGGTGCAACGAGAGTGCGGGTTTGACCGTCGCCGGCCTCTGACCTAGGCAGACGGGTTCACTGCAACATTGATGCATCTACTGCAACAGCCTGGAGATGGTCTGATGGATCGCGACGCGAAGCAGAGCCACGATGCTGCGATGCCTGGTCTGACTGTTCAACGTAAAGCCCCTACCGTGGCGTTACAGGCCGGGTTGCCCGGAACCCTCGAGATCGACACCTCAACAAACTGCCTGGTCGTCCGCAGCCCCATGAGCACTCCTGCCGACCCCGACCGCCTCGTCGACATCGACGTGGCCTGGCCCCCAGGATGGAGTGTCGCACTCCGTGACGGCACACCCGCCCTGATTGATGCAACAGGACAGCTGGCCTGCCGGCTGGGCGACGAGATAACCGTCGGTGGAGGCTTCGTAGACATAGCCCGGATCGGCGTCGTCTCGTGCACAGGCCAGGAGCGGATATTCCAGGCATCCGAGCTCACACGCGTTTGAGCGTTCCCTTGTCGACGAGCATGCCCCCGTCACCCTGACCAACACTGCTGATGAACCCAGAGCCAGTGATCCAATCCACGTTTGCCCAAGGCGGACCGGAATACCGCACACTTTGAATATGCACCGGTTCCCAGTCCACCAATTCTGTCCGCACCGCGACCAGTCGGTGCCCGTGACGGGCGTTCGAGGCGTGGTGTGGCCACCGTTGGGGCGTTGGCGTCTCTGGCGCCCGCGGCGTGGCGATGACCCCGGCGCAGCGGCGAACTGAGAGCCGGATACCGGCCGACCTGGTTGGTCCGGTGGAGGTCGCTCTTGCGCGCTCGGTTGAGCAGATCCCCGAACCGAACGCGCTACCCGGCGGCTGCCGCTACGAGGTGAAGTGGGAGGGGTACCGCGTCGCCATCGTGCGCCGGGGCGATCAAGCGCGCCTGTGGACTCGCAATCGGAACGACATCACCGACCGCTCGCGACGGTCTGATCACTCGGCGGTGATCTGTGGCGATCGTTGACCTTGGATGCCTGCGGCAATGGCCGCCATATTGTCGGTAATCGCGTCGGCTCCAGCTCGTTTCAACTCGACTCCGCGCGCCGATGACTTAGCGTAGCCGATCGAGCGGACCCCAACGGACTTGCTGACCTCAATGTCGGTTACGGAGTCGCCGATCATTACGCAGTCGCGGGGTTGGCGCTTGACGATGGCGAGCGCTCGGACGACTAGTTCGGGGTCGGGCTTCATGAGGGCCGGGTTCCCGGGTGGCCGACCGAGCACGCTGGCAACCTTCCCGACCAGATCGTGCTGCTCAAGGTACGTCTGAATCGCCGCTGCCGCGTTGTTGCTCACGATGACGACAGTTCGGCCAGCCAGCTGGCAGGCAGTCAAGAACTCTGCGGCTCCAGGTGTGGGCACGGCATTTCGGCCAGCTTCGGTCTCTCCTGCCAGGGCGATCTGTTCGACCGCAGCTAGTACGATCGGTGCCTGATTTGCGGCGTAGCGGACAACCGCAAGATGATCGCTCGTTGTCGCGATTGATTCGGAGAGCTCGATGCCTGCTTGCTGTAGGGGGGCTCGGGTCGCATCGGCGAGGCGCAAGTTTGGCCCCGGCGGCAACAGAGTGGTCACGGGGCCGTCGAAGTCGAGCAGAATCGGTCCGGTGTCTGCCAGAACCGCGTTCAGTTCATCGCTCATGCGGGCGCGTACTCGCGAGCGATGGTGTTCCATACGCTGTCGAACCAACGCGCGGTCTCGGTGACATACAACGAGCCGGTCGAGTTCGGGTCGCCGTCGGCGACGTGGTGGAACAAGACGGCGTCCTTGCCCATCGGGTCGAAGATCGGCACCTGCTCTTTGCCGATAGTCACCGTGTGCTCGACGACTGGGTAGTACCCGAAGAACAGTTCGTGGTTGTTGAGCAGATAGACCTTGAACAGCGGCGCTGAGCCGTGCACGCGCACCTGTGCCTCGGCCTTCTCGATGAGCCCGAGGTTGCCCAATTCGGTCACCGACTCCACGATCGAGAGCGCATGACGTTCGACCAGGCGTTCCATACGACGACGCACGCCGGGATCGTCGCCCGGATGGTCACCGGCTCGGGTGGGCAAAGCGATCGGGTTGGACATGTCCGACAGCAGCAGCCGAAGCCGCACCGACTTTGGCGTCAGGCGACCCGCGCGGATCTTGTCGAGGGGCTCTTGGATGATCCCGTTTAGCGTCTCCGCCGTGTAGCCGGAGAAGTCGATCCGGACGTCGGGAGTGTCGAAGACTGCCTCGATGTGGGGCCGCAGACCTACGGGCCGTTCGGTCCGTTCGCGGACGAACACGCCGCTCCCTTGCCGCGAGACGATCAGCCCCTCCGCCCGCAGGAGGCGCAGCGACTGCTGGATCGTCATGCGGGCGACGCTGTAGCGCTCCGCCAGTTCCGCCTGTGAGGGCAGCTTGTCTCCCGGCGCGAACTTCTTGGTCAAGATCGCGGCCCGAAGGACGTTCGCGACCTGCTGGTACGGCGGGCGTGGGTCGTCCGGATCGAGCGTCGTCATGCGGCAAGCGTAGTGCAGATGGCTAGCTGTGCTGGCCAACTTGCGGTTGGTAATTGACTTGGCTAGCCAACCTAGGTATTTTCTCCTCCACCCGACTAGATGGCTAGCCAAGCTAGGCAGGCCAGTGAAGAGGAGGGTTCCAATGGAGTTGGCGATCTTCGGGTTGGTGCTGTTGGCCGCATTGGTCTTGATGTGTTGGAAGAACCTCGTCGCCGGGCTGGTCGCGGTGGTTGCGCTGATGCTGGGCATCACGATCGCGGCCAGCAATGGGCCGCTGGAGCGTCCGTCGGAGTCGTTCACGAACGGCACGCGGAACGTGATCGGTGACATCGGCGACACGCTGTTCAACGGGGGTGCCCGGTGAGCGCCCGTGCGGTGTGGGGCCGCGTGATGGACGCGCTCTACGCCGCGTCGGACGCCTCGCACAAGGCGCGGGGCTGGGAGGTCCGCAGGGGCCGGTTCGGCTCGCGCCGTTACCGGCTGGACGTGGCCGCGTGGCTGGAGTCGCAGCGCCGCCTGGAGCGGTTCGGCTCGACGCCCGGCGCGGTCGCGGTGGTCCGCGACGAGGCGGCCGACCGTTGGGACTCGATGCGCTGGACCGACAGGGACGTGGCGCGGGTGCTCACGGCGGACGAGTCGCTGGCTGAAGCGCACAACCGGGCGCGCGCTGCCGGTGTGCCGTTCGACGGCTGGTCATACCGCGCTGGACGGGAGGCAGCGTGATGACCGCCCGGGTGACCGCTCGTGTAGCGGCGGTGCTGTTCACGCTGTGCGCCGGCCTGGTGCTGGCGATGGTCGCCGGGATCGACCTTGCCGACCGGTCCGCGGTCGTGCGGGTGCTGGTGCTGCTGGTCGCGACGATGCAGATCGGCGAGACGGCTTGGCAGTTCGTGTGGGCCGCCGAGGACGGCGAGCGTCTGGTGCCGTACCTGCCTGCGCTGGCGATCGTTGCAGGCATCCCGATGGCGATCGCGGCCCACATCGACCATGTCGGGCTGGCGATCGGGATCGGCGGGTTCCTGTCGGCGGTGCTGTCCACGTCGCTGCTGATCAAGCGCACTGGGCGTCCGTCCGGTCAGGCGGTGTCGTCATGACCGGGCTGCGCATCGACCGGCCGTGCCGGGTCCGCCGGGCCGCGCCGGGCTGCTGGGAATGGACGTGTCTGTGTTCACCCGCGGTGTGGCCGTGCACGGGCCGCACCACCAGTTGGGCAGACGCGCAGACCGCTGCCGACCAGCACATGACCGCCGCTCACCCTGGCGCCCCGGTCGCCGATCTGGCCCCGGTGATCGACATGGCCGCCTATCGCACCACCACGCTCACCGGTGGTCGGGTGCTGGAGTTCGCCCGGCCGGGAGGTGACGCGGCATGAACGGTGCGAGTAGCGCCGGATCGGTCGCGTTCGACCCGTTCCGGCCGCCGATGGTCGGCGCCGAGACCTGGCAGTCCGCGATGGACGCGGCGGGCTGGCGGTGCGAGTGCACAGGCCAGTGCGGCAAGGGCCACGGCAAGACCGCCGGGCGCTGCGGGATCAACCACGGAACGGCGCACCCGCTGGCGGTGACCGCGGCCGACCCGACCGCGTCCCTGCACGCCGCGGTCACCGGCGCCGAGCTGGTGGCGCTGTGCGCGGGCTGCCAGGCCGGCTCCAAGCGGGCCGCGACCAAGGCCGCCGAGCAGGCCGCTGCCGACCGCACCGACCAACTCGACCTCTTCGACCTGACCGGAGGCGACGCCGCATGAACACCCCCAACCCCCTCGCTGTGGCCGTCCCGGTCGTCACCCTGCCGCTGGCCGGTGCAGTGGCCGATGACGAGACCACCAAAGCCGTGGTGCGCCGTGAGTACGGGTCGCTGGATGAGGCCGGGCTGCCCGGACCCGTCTACACCCAAGCCCAGGCCCGCGCGGAGCGGAACCTGCATACCGGTATCCGGGCCGCCTACGACGACGGCGTGACGGTGCCGTGCCTGACCGACCCGGCGACCTGGGACGCGGACTTCTCCGAAGGACAGGTGACGCGCGAGGACGTGTTCCGCGCCGCGAACCTGTGCCGCACCGCGTGCCCGGTGTTCGCGCTGTGCGACGCCTACCGGGCCACGAATCCGCCGGCACACGGCATCCTCGCGGGCCGCTACGTCAAGCATCCGTCCGAGATGCGCTCGCCCGGATCGGCTCACCCGGACACCAACCGCCGCGACGACTGGGCCACCGGCCGCGACCTGCTCCCGACCACCACCGCGACCGCCGACATGACCGCTGACGCGGCCTGATCTCTTCCCTGACTGGAGAACCGATGAACCGCAAGCGCTACAACACCACCGCACCGCGCGACCTGGTGCTGCGCGTTGCCGAGGGCACCGACCGCCTGTGCGAGGCGTGCGCGTTGCGGCGGACCCGGCGGCGGATGGACGTGGCCGGCGTGGTGTTCGCGATCTGCGAGTCCTGCGCCCCGGTGCCGGTGATGGCGATCCTCCCGGCCCGCGACGGCGCGAACCAGACCTGTGACCGCACCGACTTCAAGGACGCTGCCTGATGACTACCAGCGACACCACCGAGCTCAGCAACTACACACGTCCAAGCCAGATCCTCATTCAGGCGAGCTGGACGCCGAACGACTTCGAACCCTCACAGGCGTCCGTCGTCGCCGCGCACGTCTCCGAGTCCGGGTACCACCACCCCGCCTTCATCGCCGCCAACATCGGCGGCCAAGCAGGAGTGCGGGTCAACTTCGATGATCCGGCCGATGTTCAGCAGCTGATCGACGTGCTGACCGACGCGCTCGCCCAATACCGCACCGCCGAGCACGGCGACGAGAAGAGAGGTTGGCAGCGATGACGACCACGGAGCTTCTTGCCCCCGGCAAGCTCAACGACCAGAAGACGTCCGGCGTCACCAAGCTTCGCGCGACGGCCACTGAGGCGTCACAGGTCCGCGCCCTGTCCACGCACCCGGACGTCATCGCGCTGCGGGTGGAGTCGATCCGCACCCAGGTGGACGTGTTGATGTGGGTCGGGATCGTCCTCGGGCTGGCATTCACGATGGTCAACGTTCAGGCGTTCGCCGCTGCGGGCGCGGCCACCGGTTCGCTGCCGTGGATCGCGGCCTGGCTGCTGGACCCGATGGTGTCGCTGGTGCTGATCGCGGTCCTGCGGGCAGAGCAGATCACCGCCCGCTACCAGGTCACCGACCCCACGAAGTGGCTGAGCCGGACGAAGAAGTTCGCGTTCGCCGCGACCTACGTCATGAACACCTGGCAGTCGTTCCTGCACAAGGACATCGCGGGGATCGTGCTGCACTCGGTGCCGCCGCTGCTGGTGTTCTGCGCTGCCGAGACCGCGCCGGTGCTGCGCGACCGGCTGACCGAGGCCGTGCTGCGTGCCGAGCGGACTGCCGCCGAAGTCAACCCCACCGCGCAGCCGCTCATCGCACCGACCGCGCCGGAGGCGACTCCCGTAGTCGAGTCCGAGCGTCCCGCCAACGCAGCACCTGCGCCGAACTCGACCGCGCCCGCTGCGACGACGCGGAAGCGGCCCGCGCGCAACGCCCCGGCTCGCCCGGCGGGCAAACCGAGCGGGAAGACCACCAGCAAGACCACGGGCAAGACGACGGGCAAGGACAAGGCCCGGGCGCACTGGGATGCCGAGGTCGCGGCGGGCCGGGAGCCCAGTGGTGGCGAGCTGGCCCGGGTCGCCGAGGTTGACCCGTCGCTGGGTCGCCGGTGGGCGCGCGACTGGAAGACCGAAACCCCGGACAGCGCCCCTGACGACACGACCGATGGCCAGGTGGCGGCCGACATCACACCGGCCGCGACCCCCGACAGCGACACCGACGCCCGGACGAACGAGACGAGCCGTGACATGGAAGAGGAGGCCGCCTGATGCGCTTCATCGGCAGCAAGCACCACGACGACAACCACCACGACCTAGACGGAGAGGCCCGGGCCCCACGGCCGCAGGACGTGACCGCCGATGCTGAATCGATGGGCGAGGTTGTGCACCTGCACCGCCCGGAGTCCGCCGACACAGCCGCCGACTCTGCCGACGCAACGAGCGTGGACGAGACCCCGCGTGTTCAGGATGTGGTGGCTCGGGTGGTCCCGCAGGGGACCGCGTCGGCGGCGGACTACGACGTCGAAACCGACGACGACCAGGACGACGACGGCGAGGTGCGGCCGGTCCCGGTGGACCCCGCGCCGGGCACGGTGCCCGGCCTGTTTCCGTGGGACCGCACCGACAACCGCCGCGACGTGCTGCCGCTGTGGCTGACCGACACCACGACCCGTAAAGCCGCGGTCGTGTGGGCGCGGGACCTGGCCAAGCACAAGGCGAAGTACCACGCCGCGCGGGCCCCGCTGTACGCCGGGAAGGTCGCGGTGCGGGTGCCGCGCGGTGCGGGCCGCGTGCTGGGCACGTATGTGCGGTGGGTGACCGACGCCGAGACGAGGCCGCTGCGCCAGGAGGCCGTGCGCAAGGCGGATGCGATCGAGCACATGAAGCTCGCGCAGAAGACCGCCGAGCGGCAGAAGGCGCGGCTGATGCTGTCGGCGTTCGCGTCGGTCCCGGTCCTGGCGGGACTCGCGATGGTCGTGTTCGCCGCTCCGGTCCCGGTCGCGGTCCTGCTCGGTGTGGGTGCCGCGTCCTGGCTCGGGGTCCGGGGCGGGACCGCCGACAAGCCGCTGTTCGGTCGCGCCGTCGTGACCGGGAAGGTCCCGGAACTCACCTCGAACATGATCCTGCTCGCGCTCGGGTCGCTGAACAACTCGCTACTGAACGCGGCGGTGAAGAACGCGCGGGGGATCACGTTCCCGGCCCCGATCACCCGCGAGGGTCCAGGCTGGCGCGCGGACATCGATCTGCCGCACGGCGTGACCGCGAGCGACATCATGGAGAAGCGTTCCGCGCTCGCGTCGGCGTTGCGCCGGCCGCTGGGCTGTGTGTGGCCCGAACCCGACCCGGAACAGCACGAGGGCCGCCTGGTGCTGTGGGTGGGCGACAAGGACATGGCCAAGGTCCCGCCGGTGGCGTGGCCGCTGGCCAAGGCCGGGAAGGTGTCGCTGTTCGAGGCGTTCCCGTTCGGCACCGACCAGCGCGGACGCCCGGTCCTGCTGCTGCTGATGTTCGCGAACATGCTGATCGGCGCGATGCCCCGGTTCGGGAAGACGTTCGCGCTGCGGGTGGTCCTGCTCGCTGCCGCGATGGACCCGACCGTGGAGATGTACGTCTACGAGCTGAAGGGCACCGGTGACCTGGACGCCCTGGAGCAGGTCGCGCACCGGTTCCACTCCGGTCCCGGTGACGACCCCGCGCTGAACGCGACCATGGCGGGACTGCGCGAGGTGCACAGCGAGCTGGAGTCCCGCGCCCACGCGCTCAAGCGGCTCCCGGTGGACATGCGCAAGGAGAACAAGGTCACTCCGGAGATCGCGGGCAAGCGGTCCCTCGGTCTGTACCCGATCCTGCTGGCGATCGATGAGTGCCAGGAGCTGTTCACCGACAAGACCCACGGCGCGGAAGCCGAGCAGCTGTGCCTGGACATCATCAAGCGCGGTCCCGCCCTCGGGATCATGCTGGTCCTGGCCACGCAGCGCCCGGACAAGGACTCGCTGCCGACCGGGATCTCCGCGAACGCCGGGATCCGGCTGTGCCTGCGGGTGATGGGCCAGACCGAGAACGACATGATCCTGGGCACGTCGTCGTACAAGAACGGCATGAACGCCGCCGCGTTCACCAACAAGGACAAGGGAATCGGCATCCTGCGCGGTCACGCCGACGCGCACCAGATCACCAAGTCCTACTACATCGACGGTCCCGCCGCCGAACAGATCGTCAAGCGTGCCCGGGCGCTGCGGGAGAAGGCCGGGACCATCACCGGGCACGCCGCCGGCGACACCCCGGACGTGGAGGCGGGACCGCAGTTCTCCCTGCTGGACGACATCGCCGCCGTGTTCGCGCCGGGCGAGGACAAGGTGTGGTCGGAGACGATCTGCGACCGGCTCGAAGAGCTGCGACCCGACGTGTACCGCAGGTGGGACGCCGTGGGGCTGGCCAACGCGCTCAAGCCGCTCGGTGTCGCCACCGAGCAGACCTGGGCACGCGACGCCACCGGCAAGGGAGCGAACCGGCGCGGCTTCACCCGCACCGCGCTCGACAAAGCCCGCGCCACCAACGCCCGCAACAACACGAAGAGTGACGATCCGGGCAGTGGGGAGGCGACCGCCTGACCCTGCCAAACCTTCGACAACTGCATCACGGCTTAGCGCCGCACCGGCCCTAGCAGGGCCAGTGATCTCGAAGAGTTCCTAGCACCTGGCCCCGCTAGACCTAGCACTCCCGCTAGCGCGCCGATCTCACCCGTGACCTGCGAAGACATTAGGTCTAACGGGTCGGCCGACTCACGCCAAAAACGCCCAAAACAGGCCCTAGGAGCGCCCTTGACCCCCCGAACAACCGGCTAGTGCCAACCCGACCCCACAACGGCCCACAGGCAGCCACAGGAGCCCGCTCATGCGCAGTCTCGCCACCACCCTCAAAACCCTCCGCGATCGCCTGAATAGTGACTCTCCGCAATCGTCGGAGGGGTTCGCGACCTGGTGCCCCGCGCCACGGTTGCGGGTACGGCAGACCCCGGCCGATGAAGTGCCGATCGGCGTGGACGCCACCGGGCAGCCCGTCGCCATCCCGCGCGACGACCACGTGCTGATCGCCGGTGACCCGCGCACCCTGGTCACCACCGCCGTCCGCACGGTCGCTCTCCACCACGCCCGGTTCCCCGCCACCCGGGTCCACGTCTACGAGCCCGAACCGGTCGGCGACCTGACCGCGCTGCGCGCTCTGGCGCACCGGTACATCAGCACTGCTGGCAACGGTGGCGCGACAGCGCGGCTCACGATCGAGGACCTGACCGAGCTGGCCACCGAGATCGACCGCCGCGCGGCAGTGCTGGCCAAACTGAACGCCGACGTCGTCGCCGCCGGCCTGGCCCTGCCACCCGTCGAGTCGATCCCCGCTCTGCACCGGCTGTTGCCCACGGCGTGGACTAGCCAGCTGGTCAAGGCCGACCTCGACGTTGACCTGACCGGGCTGGCGCGGCACGTGGTGGTGATCGGCGACGCGATCCGCTGGGTGCTCAGCGAGGACGCCGGGCAGGCGTTCGCCGACATCCTGACCCGGGTCGCGACCCGGGGCCAAGCGGCCGGTGTCAGCCTCGTCCTCGGCGTCAAGTCGCCCTATCTGCCGTACCTGCCGATCGACCTGACCGACGCCATCGCGACCCGGATCGCGCTGCGGATGCACGAACCGCACCACGCCGACCGCGTACTGGGCCACGACGCCCGCGCGGACGGCGTGGACGCCGCCAACCCGCTGGACGGGCACGGCCACCACAACCACGCCTACGGGATGTGCTGGGTCACCGGCGCCATCAACCGCAGCCGCTACCAGCGGGCGCAGATCTACGCCACCTCCCCACAGACGTTCGGGTACGACGCCGTGCGGCTGGCCCGTGCCCGGCGCCGCGACCACCGACTCACCGGCGACGCCGCAACCCGGGCAGGCAGGTGATGCCCGCCATGGTCGCCACCTTGGCTCCACTCGCCCCGCGGGTGCCGGAGGCGATCTCGCTGACCGCGCTGCTCACATTCGGAGGCACGGTACTGCTGCTCACGGTCGGCGCCGCGATCTGTGGGCTGTACCTGCTCACCTGCCGCATCTGGCCGTTCCGCAACTGCCGGCGCTGCAAGGGACTCGGCAGGCTGCACGCCCCCAACCGCAAGGCCTGGCGCGACTGCCCCAAATGCGAAGGAACCGGCCGCCGCCTGCGGATCGGCAGACGCCTGTGGAACCACGCCGAACGCGCCAAACGCAACGCCATCTGACCCATACCCACCACCCGGAAGGACCCGCGACCGTGGCGAAAACCAAGGCACGCAAGAACAAGCTCAGCCCGCGCGAGGAGTACGACGAGGCGCTGGCCGACCTGAACCGCTACGCCGACCACAACGAAACCCGCGACGCCGTCGAGGCCCGCCGCCGGTTCGAGAAGGCCGCCGGCCGCGTCCGGTGGTGGCACCGATGACCACCACCGACCTGATCATCGAGGCCACCCGCGCCCGCGCCAAAGCGCACGCCAAACACGGCGACAACAGCATCGAATCCCTGGCGGCGGACTCGCCGCACTGGCTTCCGGTGCTGGTCGAAGAGGTCGGCGAAGTCGCCAACACCCTCACCTACGACGGACCCGACCTCGAGACCCGCGCCGAACTGATGGACGTGCTCGCCGTCGTCACCGCCTGGATCGACGCGATCGACACCCGCGACCGACTCAACGCCCACCGCATCCAACGCGGCCTTGCCCCCAGCACCACACCCACCGGAAGGAACTGATTGTCATGAGCAACGAAACCATCATCACTATCGTCGGCAACCTGACCGACAACCCCGAACTGCGCTTCACCCCGTCCGGCGCCGCGCTGGCCCGGTTCTCGATCGCCTCGACCCCGCGCCGCTACGACAAGGCCGCGGGCGAATACGTGGACGGAGACACCCTGTTCCTGCGGGCCACCGCGTGGCGGCAGATCGCCGAGAACGTCGCCGAAACCCTCCAGCGTGGCCAGCGGGTAATCGCGATCGGGCGGTTGCGGCAGTCGAACTGGGAGACCCCCGAAGGCGACAAGCGGTCCTCGATCGACCTGGAGGTTGACGAGATCGGCCCGTCACTGACGTTCGCCACCGCCAAAGTCACCAACGCCACCCGCGCGGCCAAGACCAGCGGCAACCCCGATGACCCGTGGGCCAACGCCAACCGCGAACCCACCACCGGCCCGGTCAGCGCCGACCCGTGGACCCGCCAGGGCTCAAACGAACCGCCCTTCTAGCCAGGCAAAGCCCACCAGCCGGGCGGCCGGGGCCGTTGACCAGCGACACCAGCCCGGCCGCTACCAACACCCACCTGCTGGCTCGACAATCTCTGGAGGAACCGTGATCGTGCCCAACACCGTCACCGACCGCCCGAACCCACAAGCCTCAACGCCGCCCGGTCGCGTGGCCGGAACACGCGAAGAGGCAGCGTCGACACCGATCGGACGACGGGATCTGTCAGAACTTGCAGTTGCCAAGTTTCGTGTTGCGACCTATGTGGGTCGCGGGCCCAATGTCGGTTCCCGGTGCCCACGTCTCAGCCGACCAGTTTCCAGGGTCTCCTTCGACCGTCGTCGAGAGGTGGTCAGCCAACTCCTTATCCATCACCACGGCATAGATGCTCCACTTGCTGTCCTTCGAATCCTCCGGATGCAACTCGTCTCCGGCATAGATCAATGCGGCCTGGATGTCGTCGGGGAACTTGCGGAACTCGCGCGTGAAATGGATCCGAGGATCGCCATCCTCCTGGAACGCGACAGCGAGCGCCTTGTCTGCGGGAAGCTGCTTGACCCGGACCTTGACCACTGTGCACAGGTTCTCGACGTCATCCTGTGTCGGATCAACGATGGTGCGGTCCACGCGCAGCGATGGCGTGGGCGAAGGCGTTGCAGTCACGGTGGTAGTCACAGTGCTCACAGCGCCATTGTCCGCGCGGTTGCCGCCGATCCAGACGCCGAGAAAGGTGAAGGCTGCCGCAGCGACGGTACCCAGGGCCGTTATCGCTGCAGCCTTGACCACCGCGTTGTCCGACCTGCGACTGGGTGGCTCAGCGTTGGCCGTCGCGGGCGGATCGGGATCGGGATCGGTCATTGGTACCCCCTGTCCGGAGACTACCGATCCTTCGCCCGATGCGGTACCGGGCGTTTGGATGACGTAGCGGGGCGTTCGCCGCACGCGCTGGAGGGCTCGCGATGAGCCTGACCGACGCGTTGAAGACGGCCCGGCGTGGTTGGCCGGTGTTCCCGCTGTCTGCCGGGGCGAAGGTCCCTGCGATCGAGGCATGGGAGACCGCCGCGACTACCGACGAAGCCCGGCTGACCCGGTGGTGGAACTGGCCCGGCCACGCCCGCCACGGCGTCGCGATCGCCTGCGGACCCGCCCGGCTGGTCGTGATCGACCTAGACCAGCCCAAACCCGGCCGGACCGTCCCGGAGGCGTGGCAGCGGCCCGGGATCACCGATGGCTGCGACGTGTTCGCCGACCTGTGCGCCGACGCCGGGCAGCCGTTCCCGTCCGACACCTACACCGTCCAGACCGGCCGCGGCGGGTTCCACCTGTACTTCACTGCCCCGGACGGAGTGCAGATGCGCAACACCGGCGGCACCCGGGGCCGCGGCCTGGGTTGGCTGGTCGATACCCGCGCCGCCGGAGGGTACGTCGTCGCCGCCGGATCGGTTGTCGCAGGCAACCGTTACACCCTGGTCCACGACGTGCCCCCGGCGCCGCTGCCCGGCTGGCTGACCGAACGCCTCACCGCTCCCGCCGTGGCGCCCGCATCGGCGCAGCCCGTGCGGCTGCACGCCGGCCGCCGATCGGCCTACCTGGCCAAGGCTGTGATCGACGAGTGCCGCCACGTTGTCACCGCCGACGCGGGCGAGCACAACAGCGCGCTGTTCATGGCCGCGCAGAACCTGGGCCGCCTGGTCGCCGGTGGCGCGCTCACTGAAGCCGAGGTGTTCGGCGCGCTGCTGGACGCCGAACGGCGGCTGGCCGCGATGTGTCCCGAGCCGCACTCCGAAACCCAAGCCCACAAGACGATCACGTCCGGCATGCGTGCCGGTGCGAAGCGACCCCGGAAGGTTGCCGCCTGATGACCACGCCAACGTTGACGGCGCTGTCCCTGGGGGCGGGCGTGCAGTCCACGACCCTGCTGTTGCTGGCCGCCGAAGGTGTCCTGCCTCGACCTGATGTGGCGATCTTCGCCGACACCGGATGGGAACCGGCCGCTGTCTACGTGCAGCTGGACAGGCTCGCCGAGATCGCTGCCGCTGCGGGGATCGAGTTGCACCGGGTCAGCAAGGGCAACCTGCGCGACGACGCGACCGACCCCGGTCATCGGTACGCGTCCGTGCCGTACTTCATTCGCAACCCCGATGGGACGAACGGCATCGGCCGGCGCCAGTGCACGAGTGAGTACAAGCTCGCGCCGATCACCCGCAAAGTGCGCGAACTGCTCGGCGCCAAGCCCCCGACGTACCGGCGGGTTCCGACCGGGCGAGTGTGTGAGCAGTGGATCGGATTCTCCACCGACGAGATCGGCCGCGTCTCCGATCGCCAACGAGTCCGGTACCTGACCAACCGGTATCCCCTGCTGGAGTTGGGCATGTCGCGCAAGGACTGCCAGCGGTGGCTGGCCGCACGCGGCTGGGGCGACACGGTCAAGTCCGCGTGCATCGGCTGCCCGTTCCATGGCAACCGGGCCTGGCGCGACCTGCGCGACAACCACCCCGACGAATGGACCGACGCGATCGCGTTCGACGCCGCGATCCGCAACGGAGGCGCCCGCGGCTCGGGTCTGCGCGGCAAGGCATACCTGCACGCCTCTCGAGTGCCGCTCGACCAGGCCCCGATTGACCGGATCACCCGCGTTGAACGTCGGGACGACCAGGTGGACCTGTTCGACCTGCTCGCTGAGGACGGTGACCCGGACGGGTGCAGCCCGTACGGCTGCCGCTCTGGTGTGCCGATGCGGGGGAGCGCTGCTGCCTGATGGCCACAGTGGAGTTCTTCCTGGGTACGCACGAGCCGGGGTGGCTGGCCTGGTCGCCGGTGCCGCTGTTCGTTTCCGACCGGCGCCTGCGCCGGTACCGCAGCCTGCCGCGGGCTACCTGCCGCTGGGCGCTGGACTCCGGCGGGTTCACCGAGCTGGACACCCACGGCAGTTGGGACCACGGACCGACACCGGCCGCGTACGTGGCAGCGGTCCGCCGCTACCGCGATGAGATCGGCCAGCTGGCCTGGGCTGCACCTCAGGACTGGATGTGCGAACCGTGGATCACTACCAAAACCGGCCTGACGATCGCCGAACACCAGCGCCGCACCGTGGACAACTACCTGACCCTGCGCGGGCTGGCGCCTGACCTGCCGTTCGTTCCCGTCGTCCAGGGCTGGCAGGTGGGCGACTACTTGGCCTGCGTCGAGATGTATGCCGCCGCCGGTGTTGACCTGACGGCAGCACCGGTCGTCGGCCTTGGATCAGTCTGCCGGCGCCAGGCCACCGGCGAAGCCGCCGACATCGTGGACGCGCTTCACTCGGTTGGCGTCGGGCACCTGCATGGGTTCGGCATCAAGGTGCTGGGCTTGCGCCGCTACGGCCAGCGCCTGGCCTCCGCTGACTCGATGGCGTGGTCCTTCGCTGCCCGTTACGAACCACCGCTCCCCGGCTGCACGCACCTCGCCTGCGCGAACTGCCCCCGGTTCGCACTCACATGGCGCGACAACGTGGTCGCTTCAATCCCCACCCACGAGCCCTTGTCGCTGTTCGATCGAGAGGCCGCCTAATGACTGCCAACCCGCTCGACCCCGGCGCCTACGGCGACCAGTTGGGCAGCAATGTTCGACCGCTGCACCCGTTCGCCGCCGCCTGGACCGCTGACCGGCTAGTGCACCACGACTTCCCCGAACCGAACTGGGCCATCACCGGCCTGGTCCCGGAAGGACTCTCGGTGCTCGCGGGGGCGCCGAAGGTCGGCAAGTCGTGGCTCGCACTCGGCTGGGCGGTCGCCGTGGCGGGCGGGTACCGCGCACTACACGCAATCGACTGCGCCGCCGGCCCGGTGCTCTACCTCGCACTGGAAGACAACCCCCGCCGCCTGCAAGGCCGCATCCTCAAAGTGCTCGACGGCGCACCCGCTCCGGCCGGGCTGTACCTGCCCACCGCCTGCCCGAACCTGCCCGCCGGGGGAGCGGACATGATCCGTGCCTGGCTCGACACCCACCCCGACGCCCGCATGGTCGTCATCGACGTCTTCGCCAAGGTTCGTGGCCAGGCCGCCGGATCGAACGCCTACAGCGACGACTACCGCGCCGCGGGACTCGCCAAGGCCATCGCCGACGAATACGGCATCGCCGTCGTGCTCGTGCACCACACCCGCAAGATGGCCGCCGACGACTTCCTGGAGGAACTGTCCGGCACCAACGGCATCGCCGGAGCCGCCGACACCATCCACGTCCTCTCGCGCTCGCGCCACGAAGCCGACGCCGTACTCAAAACCACCGGCCGCGACGTGGAAGAAGCCGAACGGGCACTCAAGTTCGACCAGCCCACCGGCACCTGGTCACTGCTCGACGGACCCGTCCTGGAACACACGGTGCACGACACCAGCGCGGTCATCCTGCGCTACGTCCGAGGCCACCAAGGCGCCAGCCCAAAGGAGATCTCCGACGCGACCGGCCTCGACATCGGCAACACCCGCAAGACCTGCGCCCGGATGGAGAACCGCGGGCACCTCGTCCGGGTCGCAGACGGACGGTACGCCGCACCACCAGACGTCAGGACAGGTGACCTGCCGTGAACTGTCCCGGCTGTCCCGGCTGTCCCGGCAACGCCGTGACCTGCACTTTGGCCCCGATCGAGCCGAGACACCCATCCCAGCACCTGTCCCGGCTGTCCCGGCAACCACCGCCACCAACCAGCAAACCACTCGGAGGAACACCGCGATGACCGACCATCCCCCGACCGAGATCGAACGCCTGCTGATCACCACCGACGAAGCCGCACAGCGGCTCAACATCCACCGATCCACGCTCTACGACCTGATCCGCACCAACAAGCTGAAGACCGTCAAGATCGGCGCCCGCCGACTCGTGCGCGTCTCGGCACTCGAAGAAGCCATCACCCTGCTCGAAGAGGAGACCGCAGCATGACGAACGCCCCGCGCAAGAAGCGCACCCGCAGATCAAACGGTCAGGGTTCGGTCTATCAGCGCAGCGAGGACAATCTGTGGGTCGGGGCCGCCTACGTACTGATGCCGGACGGAACACGTCGGCGCAAGGTAGTCACCGGCAAGACCGAAGCCGTGGTGACGACCAAGCTCCGCAACCTCCAGGCCAGGTCTGACCAGGGCATCCCGGCCGAAGCGACCAACTGGACGCTGGAGGCGTTCATGCACCACTGGCTGGAGTACGTCGTCAAGCCGTCGCGGAAGCCGAAGACCCACCAGGGCTACGAGGTGGTGGCCCGGGTCCACATCATCCCGGTGCTGGGCCGTAAGAAGCTGCACAAGCTCAACGGCGCCGACGTGCGTATGTTCATGCAGCGCGTCTCCAACACCTGCCTGTGCTGCCTGCACGGCTACGACGAACGACGCGGCAAGAAGGCTCGCTGCTGCTCGCTCGGTCGCTGCTGCCACAGGACTCCGTCAGACCGCCTGGTGGAGCAGATCCACTCGGTGCTGCGCAATGCCTTGCAGGCCGCGGTACGGGAAGAACTCGTGCAGCGCAACGTCGCCAAGCTCGTCCAGGTGCGTGGGGCCACCTACGAGGTCAACCGGGGCCTCAACGCCGACCAAGCCCGAAAGCTACGAGTGGCAGCCGAAGGCGACCGGCTGAAAGCCCTGTACACATTGGCGCTCTACCTCGGATTGCGCCGTGGTGAACTGCTTGGTCTGCGCTGGGACGACGTTGACCTGGACAACGAGTACCTGGAGATCCGACAGGCCTTGCAGCGGGTGGACGGTGAACTCCGCGCCGTCACGCCAAAGACCCGCCGATCCCGGCGCACCGTTCCACTGATCGCCCGCTGTGTTGACGACCTGCGCGAGCACCGTGAGCGGCAGAACCGCGAACGCAAGTCGGCCGGTGCGACCTGGAAGGACACCGGCTACGTCTTCACAACCGAGATCGGTACGCCGATCGAGCCGGACAACCTGCGACGCAGCTGGTACCCGCTGCGCACCGCCGCCGGCCTCGACGGTGTGCGGCTGCACGACCTGAGGCACAGCTGTGTCACGCTGCTGCTCGGACTCCAGGTCCCGCCGCACATCGTGCAGGCCATCGTCGGGCACGCCAACCTGGACGTAACGATGACGATCTACGCGCATACGTCGCTGGACGACAAGCGCGAGGCGCTGCGCAGGCTCGGAGAACACCTGGATTGACGCGGCTAGGGGAGTGCTTGCCCCGGTGGGCACTCCCTATCCGTTCACGGGGTACACGCCTGTTGCCAGCTTCAGCTTGTTGCGCGCGTCCTCTGGGCTCAGCTCACCAGCCTCGACGGAGCGGTGCATCGCAAAAAGCACTCGGGTATCCAGAACTGTGCCGCCCATGCTTGCGAAGACGGGCACATCAGGCACGCCAGCAAGTGGGGCGTCGCGCAGATCGGGTGGCGTTTGGATGCTGTGATTGACGACGTACCAACGCGCAGCAGGTCGTGGGTTTCCCCGCTCTACGTAGACCTCGACCGCCTTGCCGATCTGGAGCAGATCCGACGACTTGGCGCCCTTCTTGTAACCCTTCACCTCCGCGAGGCAGGTCCAATCGCCGTCGGTGATTCGCAGGTCCTCCTGCTTGAACTGGGCATTTTCGCTCTGCCGATCAGAATCCACGACACTAAATCCAAGGATCGTGAGCGTCGCGATGACGGCTTCGACCAGTTCGTCTCCCTGCGCAGTTAGGAGACGTCTCGGACCCGAGATCGCGGCCGCTTGGGCTACCTCCTGATCTGCTACAGCCTGTTGCATGCGAGCCTCGTGACGACGGCGAAACTCTTCCGCGTCCTTCGTCAGTTGGTCGATCGCGTCGGCCGCGATGATCTCACCATGAGTCATCCACGTCCGCTGCTCGCTCCACGTCCCTGCTGGCGGGAACGCCCCGGCGTCAATCTCTTGCCACCAGCGAACTGCCGCGAGTAACCAACGACAGGCTTCCGCGAGGGCACTATCAGGTAGCCACCAGAGGTATCCCGCCTCCGCCTGACTTCCGCGCCTGACGTAGCCAGCAAGGCTGGCGCCGGCAGCGTCAGTGGCGAACTCGGTGATGGCGCGGCCTTCTGGAGTTGAGGCCGGGGCGCGGTTGGTGTACGACCACTGCAAGACGCGGTAGTCCGACGCTGGTGTGGGCACGACTGTCTGCCTCGTGATCGCCGCTACTCCCAGCTGACTTGCGGCGTCGGCGAGTGCGAAATTGCGAGCGCCAACGCCCGTGGCGGCGCGCAGGATTAGTGACTTTGTTCCGTTGGGGTGCATTAACGCGCCTCGGTCAGCCGAGGGCTGGCCACCAAACTGGAGCACCTGAAGACTGACGTCTAGCGCTGGGGGTTCCCCGACGACAATCGCCGCATCGAACTCGGGCTGATGCAGGTTCAGAGCCTCTTCGTTCGAGACGAACTCAACGACCGGGAAGTGCCTGCGGACGCACTCGGCAAGTTCGCCATCTGGACCAATGCTGATCGCGATTGCCCAGGGCCGATCCCCATAGCGAATTACGTCTCCAGCCAACGAGGCCCCCTGGATCACACCCTCGGACGGTTGCTACAGCTATTGCTGCAGTCGGCGATCGTCTTTCGGGTTGACCGCAACGAATGCGCAGGTGAGAAGGGTGGTCAGGGGCGGTCTCGAACCGCCGACCTTCCGCTTTTCAGGCGGACGCTCTACCAGCTGAGCTACCTGACCGGGGAGAAAGTTCGGCGGCGGTGTGGTGACACCGCCGCCTTCTCCTGCGACCCAGACGGGACTCGAACCCGCGACCTCCGCCGTGACAGGGCGGCACGCTAACCAACTGCGCCACTGGGCCAGATGACTCGACGATCTTACAGCATCTTCGAGGTACTTCTTCCACCGGTCTTTCGACCGTATCCCCAACGGGATTCGAACCCGCGTTACCGCCTTGAAAGGGCAGCGTCCTAGGCCACTAGACGATGGGGACTCGGACCCGCGGGAGCCGAAGCTCCAGGGACAGCCGTAAGCATAGAGGAGACCGCGCCAGCTTCCAAAACGAGATACTGGTGGTGTGATCGAGATGAGTCGGGTCGACTTCGAGGGGCTCGTGGCGCAGGCGCTGGACGAGGTGCCGGAGGAGTTGGCGGCGCTGATCGACAACGTGGCGGTGTTTGTGGAGGACGAGCCGCCGGCGAGCGATCCGGACCTGCTGGGGATCTACGAGGGCATTCCGTTGACCGAGCGCGGGCACGACTACGGCGGCGTACTGCCGGATCGGATCACGATCTATCGGAACCCGACGCTCGCGATCTGCGAGGAGGTCGACGATGTCGTCGATGAGGTGAACATCACGGTGGTGCACGAGATCGCGCACCACTTCGGCATCGACGACGCGCGGTTGCACGAACTCGGATACGGCTGATCCCTAGGCCGATCGCGGCTGCGTGGGGTAGCCTCTGGCGGCCGGTTTCGGGGACCGGATCTCCCTGTCTTTTGAACGATCTAGTGAGGCTCCCGCCGTGAGCGATCAGCAACCGCCTGCCTGGAACCCCGACCACCGCCCGACCGGGCCGTACGGCGCACCGCCGGAACACACCGCCCCACTGCCGCAGTACGGCCAACCGCCGCAGTACGGCGGCCAGCCACCGCAGTACGGGGGCCAGCCACCCCAGTACGGCAACCAGCCGCCCCAGTACGGCGGACCGCAGGGTCCGTACTCAGGTGGCCATCAGCCGCCCGGCAAGCGTTCGAAGGGTCCCTGGCTGCTGGCTGGCGCCGTCGCGGTGGTGGTTGCGCTCATCGGTGGTGCTGTTGTCCTCCTGACGCGCGGTGGCGACGACACCGCCGACGGAGGCGTCCCTGTCGCGACGGCCACGTTCACCGATGAGGTGTCGACCCCCAGCGCGAGCCCGTCCACCGAACCCCCGACCACGGCCCCGTCCGCCACGCCGACCCCGTCGTACACCCCCAAGCCCACGCCCGCCGAGCGGCGCCGGACCCTCAAGGACGTCGACAAGGGCATAGCCGTGTACGACGACGTGTACGTCACCCCGGCGGCGGGCTGGCGTAAGAGCCGCTCGACGACGTACTCCGTCACGCTGGGCGCCACGACTAAAGCCGGCGCCGCCGTTGTCGTGGTCAGCCCGGCCGGTATCTCCCCGCGCACCGCGGTCGTAGCCACCGCGCAGGCGCTGATCAAGGCCGACAAACTGAAGGCCGCCAAGCAAGGTCCGGTACGGACGGTCAGCCCGGCGAACTCGAACATCGGCGCGCAGGCCGAGATGACCTACTCGGGCCGCTATACGGCGCCGAACGGTGCCGTGTTCTCGCTCGTCTCCAGGTGTACGACGATGACCGGCGTCGAGTCGATCCACAACGTGACGGTCACGCTGTGCGTCGCGGCCCGGAAGGACGCGCAGAAGTCGGTCTTCAAGGACGGCGACCGCATGCTCGCCTCCGTCGCGCGTTCGATCTAGAGAGAAAGAGTCTAGGAACGGCCGAAGAGGAGTTTCCACGGCATGAGCGCCGACTCGAGCTGTACCTTCAGCGACATCTTGGAGACGCCTTCGGTGCGTTCCTCGAAGTGGATCGGGACCTCGGCGATCTTCAGGCCGCGTTTGACCGTCCGGTAGTTCATCTCGACCTGGAACGAGTACCCGTTGCTCCCGATCGACGCCACGTCGATCCAGCGCAGGGTGTCGGCCTTCCACGCCTTGAACCCGGCGGTGGCGTCCTTCACGTGCAGCCGAAGGATGGCGTTCACGTAGAAGTTCGCGAACGCGGACAGCGCCCGCCGGTGCCAGCCCCACTCGGCCGCGGCCGAGCCGCCCGGCACGTACCGGGAGCCGATCACGACGCCGGCCTCCGTGGTCCGCAGCGTCTCGACCATGATCGGGACGACCGAGGCCGGGTGCGACAGGTCGGCGTCCATCTGGATGACGATGTCGGCGCCTTCGTCGAGCGCGCGGGTGATCCCGGCGACGTACGCGCGGCCTAGTCCGTCCTTCGCGGTCCGGTGCAGTACGCCGACCTTCTCCGGCGACTCCTTCGCCAGTTCGTCGGCGACGTCGCCCGTACCGTCGGGGGAGTTGTCGTCGACGACGAGAAGCTCCAGGCCGGGCAGGTTCAGGTCGGACAGCAGCCCGGCCAGCACGGGCAGGTTGTCCCGCTCGTTGTAGGTCGGTACGACGACCACGATCTTGGCTAGCTCACCCATGACTTTCCTTCGTCGGAGACACCGAAAGCTACCGTATCCGCCGACCACGGTGATCCAAGAGGGCGTCTCTCAGAGCTCGGCGAGGGCCTCTTCGGCCGTGCCGTAGATGCGGAACTGGCCGCCGAGGCCGGTGACGCTGAGCGGGCGGTCGACCGGGCGGCCGACGCCGACCAGGGCGAGGGTGATGTTGTGCCGTCCGGCCAGGTTGCGCGCCTCGACCAGGTTGCCGAGACCCGCGGAACTGCAGAACGTGACGGCGGAGAGGTCGATCAGCACCAGCCGTGCCGGTGGCGCGACCGCGGCGTGGATCGACTCGGCGGCGAATTCGGTGCTCGCGATGTCGATCTCGCCGGACATCCGGACCAGCAGGACGCCGGGTGCCAGTTCTTCGGTCACGGCGGCGAAGGTGGTGCGGATCATTTCGCCGTCCCGAGGCTCTGCTGGGTGGCTGGTCACGCGGGTTGTCTCCCCGGGGTAGCGCCACGAACGCGGGTCCTGGCGGATCTGGAACTGCCCTGTGCTCACACCGTATGCCCCAACGCGCAAGCCGTACAACGGGTCTGCCGAGTATGGCCCCGGAGCGTGACCTGCGGGCTGTAAGCGCTGTCAGAGTAAAACAAACGACGGACCTAGCGGGGTGGTAGACAAGGCGGTATGGGCGTTCTCGACGGTAAGACAGCGCTGGTCACTGGCGGCTCGCGGGGGATCGGAGCGGCGATCGTACGGCGGTTGGCCGCGGACGGCGCCGTGGTGACTTTCACGTATGCGAGCAGTGAAGCGGCCGCGGCAGAGGTGGTCGCGGAGGTGAAGGCGGCCGGCGGCGAGGCGATCGCCGTACAGGCGGATCAGTCGGACCTGTCCGCGATCGACGGACTGTTCGATCGCGCGGCCGAGCCGACCGGGACGCTCGACATCTTCGTCTGCAACGCGGCGCAGGCGATGGTGAAGCCGATCGCCGACGTCACCGTCGAGGACTACGACCAACTGTTCGCGACCAACGTCAAAGGTCCGTATTTCGCCATCCAGCGCGCCGGCCGCGTCCTCCCTGACGGCGGCCGGATCGTTGCGCTGTCCACCCTGAACACCGTGATGCCGGGACCCGGGATCTCGCTGTACGCCGCGAGCAAGGCAGCGCTCGAACAGTTCGTGAAGATCGCCGCCCGCGAGTACGGCCCGCGGGCGATCACCGTCAACACTGTGTCGCCGGGCGCGACCGACACCGACATGTTCCACGACCACAATCCGCCCGCGGTCCAGGACGCACTGGTCGGCATCACCGCGCTCGGCCGGATGGGCGAGCCCGCCGAGGTCGCGGACGTGGTCGCGTTCCTCGCCGGTCCCGACTCCCGGTGGATGACCGGGCAGAACCTCCGTGCGACCGGAGGGATGCTGGTCTGACGACAAACGACCTGATCGCCGACGTCGACGCGGCCGCGGATCCCGCGGTGGCGGAGGTACTCGCGCGCTACTTCAAGCTCGGGCCCGGAGAGTACGGTCACGGCGACCAGATGATCGGCGTGAAGCTCTCGACGATCCGCGGCATCCTCAAGCCGTACCTGCGTGCCGACCTCCCGCTGCCCGAACTGGAGCAGGCCCTGACCAGTCCGGTGCACGAGCATCGGCTCGCGATCCTTTGCCTGCTGGCCGATCGCGCGTCGCGCAGTCTCAAGCCGCGTACGGCGAAACCGCAGGAGCTCACCGCGATCTACGAGCTGTACTCCCGCAGTACGGCGTACATCAACAACTGGGATCTGGTGGACTGCAGCGCTCCCCAGGTCGTCGGCGGGTACCTGCTCGACAAGCCCCGCGATCCCCTCTACGTGCTGATCCGCTCGAGCGTGCTCTGGGAACGCCGGATCGCGCTGGTCGCGACGCAGTACCTGATCGGCCAGGGGCAGACCGCGGACACGTACAAGCTGGCCGCCGAGGTCCTCGACGATCCGGAAGACCTTGTCCACAAGGCCTCCGGGTGGATGCTGCGCGAAGCCGGCAAGCGGGTGTCCGAGGACGAGCTGCGCGCCTTCCTCGACGAGTACGCGACTCGCATGCCGCGAACCATGCTCCGCTACTCCATCGAGCGCCTGGACCCGGCCAGCCGCGCGCACTACCTCAAAAGATAAGTCGACAAATCAGTTCGGCGTGCGGCTGTCGGCGTACGGCGGGGCCTCGAGTGCGCAATGTGTGTGGTGGTGCACGAGGTGGTGCTTGTGCGGTACGCCGCGATCGCCGAGGGTCACCCACGCGATCACGCCGCCGGCTGCCGCGAGGACGGCGGAGATCCACAACGCGTGCCCGAACCCGTTGTGGAAGGCAACGGGATCGCGGTACGCGTCGCCGGTGATGCCGGCCGCCATCGGGATCGCCGCGACCGCCATCAGTTGCGCCGACCGGGCGATCGCGTTGTTCACCCCGGACGCGATCCCCGCGTGGTGGTCCTCGACCGACGACAGCACGGTCGCGGTCAGCGGCGCCACGGTCGCGACCAGACCGAGCCCGAGCAAAACGACGGCGGGCAGTACGGCGCTGTAGTAGCTCGTGTCGGTGTTGATCCGCAGCATCAACAAGAACCCACCGGCCATCAGCGCCGGCCCGACGGTCATCGGGATACGTGGGCCGATCCGGTCCGCCAAGCCACCGGCGTACCCGGACAGGCCGAGCATCAGCACGGTCATCGGGAGCAAGGCCGCGCCGGCCCAGAGCGCTGAGTAGTGCAGGGCGGTCTGCAGGTAGACGACGACGAGGAAGGTCGCCGTACCGAGGGCGCCGTACACGACGACGGTGACCAGGTTCGCGCCGGTGAAGCGGCGGTTGGCGAAGATGTTCAACGGCAGCATCGGGTGCGAGCCGCGCCGTTCCGCCTCGATGAACCCGACGAAGGCGACGACGCCGATCGCCAGGCTGGTCAGCACCATCGCGTCGCCGAAACCGTGGTCGCCCGCACTGATCAGGCCGTACGTGATGCCGGCGAGTCCGACGGTCGCGAGGATCGCGCCGTTGAGGTCGAGCTTGCCGCCGGCCTCCTCGTCGCGGGTCTCCGGTACGTGCCGGAGCGTGACCAGAACGGTGACCAGAGCGAGCGGCACGTTCAGCAGGAAGATCAGCTGCCACGATCCGCTGTCGACCAGACTGCCGCCGACGAACGGGCCGACGGCCGCGGCCACCGAGGTGAGGCCGGACCAGGTGCCGACCGCCTTACCGCGATCGGAATGCTGGAACGTCGTCTGCAGGATGGCCAGGCTGCCCGGCGTCAGCAGCGCACCGCCGATGCCTTGCAGGACGCGGCCCGCGATCATCACCTCGAGATTCGGCGCGATCGCGCAGACGACGGAGGCCGCGGCGAACCAGATCACCCCGACGACGAACATCCGTCGCCGTCCGAGCCGGTCGCCGAGCGAACCGCTGAGCAGCACCAGCGACGCCAGCATCAGCATGTAGCCGTTCACGATCCACTGCAGGCCGGCCATGTCGGCGTTCAGGTCCTCGCCCATCGCCGGCAGCGCGACGTTGACGACGGTCCCGTCCAGGAACGCCATGCCTGACCCCAGCGCGGTGGCCGCCAGCACCCACCGGCCTCGCGCCGTGCCCAGCGCGATCCGCCCTCCACTCAACGACTCAGAACTCATGGGGTCAGCGTGGCAGATTCAGCTGCAGTACGACGAGGGCCTTGCTGGCCGGGATGTCGGGCTGGATCGTGAGGTTCGGCGGATCGCCGACCGCGCACCGGGTCTCGGTCATCAACGGGCAGACCGCGTTCAGTAATCCGCTGGTGACCGCCACATCGGTCGGCAGTGTGCCGTCGGCGCCCGCGGTCAGGGGCCGGATGGCGGCGCCGGCCCGGGTCGACGGCGACGGCAACGGCTGGGCGCGCACCGTCGAGCCGGACAGCCGGTAGGTCAGCTGGATCCTGGTGGCCGGGACGGTCAACGGAATGTAGTCGGCCGCGGTCATGGTGGTGTTGTCGAGTGGCACGGACTGGTCGTCGGCGAGCAGTTTCAGATTTGTCACGCGGGGCGTCGTCCGGGCCATCATTCCGGGCAGGTGCTCACCGGACGCGGGCAGCTGCACCGGCAGGATGTCAGTGGCCTCGGGCAACATCACGTTCTCGGTGATGTCGAACGAACCGTCCGCCCGCGGAACCGCGGTGAGTTTGATCCCCGGCTTGGTCTGGCTGGTGCCCGGCGTGGTCGTCGGCTCCGGGGTGGCTGCCGAGGACGGCACAGAGCTTCCGAGCCCCGGACTCGGTGCCGCCGGTCCACCGGATCCGGCTGTGCAGGCGACGCTCGCGCTGTACCCCAGCAACAGCGCGAACGCCGCCAGGTATCGGGTCCTGGTACGCCGCGACTCCGCCACCTCCGCCCCCCAAAAACGGACCTGACCGCAAAGAAGATTCACCACCCCTGGCGATCAGGTCGAACTTGCGCATACGATACGCCCGAATTCATGGGGTCGGGCGTTTGTTTCACAATTTTCCGGTGAACTCCGAGGGGGAGAAAAATGCGGAGACGGAGCGTGTCCGGGCAATCCCGGGCGGTGCACGAAAAGGTTACGAGAATTCACAGTCCGGTAATTCGAAGAGTACTTCCGCTGCTGCTCGCGGTGATGATCGCGGCTGCTCCGGCATTACTCACGGTGCCCGCAAAGGCGGCCGCGGGGGCCAACCTGTACTTCGTCCAGGGCTTGCCCGGACGCAGCCTCGACATCAGCGTCGACGGGCGTCAGGTTGCCAGCGGGGTTGCCGGTGGGAAGCTCGTCGGGCCGTTCGGGGTCGCATCCGGCAAGCGGATGATCACTGCGCGGCAGGGCGGCAAGGTCGTGATCCAGCGTGAGGTGTCGGCGGGTTCCGGCGCGAGTCTGGACGTCGTCATTCATCAGCCGGTGTCGCCGACCGGGGCGCCGCTGATCACGACGTACGCGAACAAGTTGACCGCGGTGCCGAAGGACAAAGCCGGATTGCGGGTCGCACACGACGCGGCCGTCGGTCCCGCTGACATCCGGGTGAACGGAAAGGTGCTTTTCCAGAACGTCGCGAACGGCGAATCCCTGGACGTGGTCGTTCCGGCGGGCACGTACAAGGTCGACATCGTGCCGACCGGTGCGACGTCGCCGGTCGTTCTCGGCCCGCTGGATCTGCCGGTGCAGGCGGGGTACCTGACCCGCGTGTTCGCGATCGGCGCGCCGACGCAGAAGACGATGACCGTCGCACTCGGCACGATCAAGGTGCCGGCCACCGGGTCGGCCAAGCCGGGTGTGGTGGACACCGGAACCGGGGGACAGGCGGCGGGGCTCGACCAGGCGCAGAGCCCCGCCGGCCAGTCCGGACTCTGGATCGTGGTGCTCATCGCCGCGCTCGGGGTGGCGGTCGTCACGGGCCGGAAGGTGGTCCGTCGCTGAACCGGCGACTTGCGGGTACGGCGCTGTGCTGTCTCGCCTTGGCCGGTTGCACGGCCGAGGCGGACGGCGCAGCGCCCGTACCCACGTCCACAGTCAGTTTCAAGCACGGCAGTACGCCGTCAGTCTCGGAGCCGACCGCTCCGAAGTCCGCACCGCCGGGACGCGTCGGTACGCCGGCGCCGAGCCAACGCATCCGTTTCGTCCCGGAACGGGTCGTGCTGCCCGGGGGAGCCAGCGCATCGGTGCTTCCGGCAACTACCGTCTCCGGTCAGCTCCAGGTGCCGGCCAAGGCGCAGCATGTCGGCTGGTGGGACGGGGGTGCCCAGGCCGGTGATCCGTTCGGCTCGGTGGTGCTCGCCGGACACGTCGACACCAAGACCGAGGGGCTCGGGTTCTTCGCCCGGTTGCTCGACGTACGGCGCGGTGAGGTCGTCGTACTGAACGGGTCCGGGCATACGGCGTCGTACCGGGTCGTCTCGGTCGTGTCGGTGCGGAAGGACGCGCTCGCGACGAAGAGCGGCGCGTTCGACCAGACCACCGACCACCGTCTGGTGCTGATCACCTGTACGGGCGCCTACGACGCATCGAACGGCGGCTACGAGGACAACCTGGTGGTGACCGCACTGCCCACCGGGCTGGCCAAGTAGGCTCGGCGGTCATGGCCAGGTATTTCGACATCCATCCCGAGAACCCTCAGCGGCGGTCGATCGGGCAGGTGGTGGACCTGTTGCGTGAGGACGGGCTGATCGCGTACCCGACCGACTCCTGCTACGCGCTCGGCTGCCAGCTGGGCAACCGGGAAGGAATCGACCGGATCCGCACGATCCGGCACCTGGACGACCGGCACCACTTCACGCTGGTGTGCGAGAACTTCTCGCAGCTCGGTCAGTTCGTGCACATCAGCAACGCGGTCTTCCGCTCGATCAAGGCGGCCACGCCGGGGAGCTACACGTTCATTCTGCCGGCCACCAAGGAAGTGCCGCGGCGGCTGCTGCATCCGAAGAAGAAGACCGTCGGCGTACGCATCCCGGACCACGTCGTCACCCAGGCGCTGGTCGCCGAGCTGGGCGAGCCGCTGGTCTCCAGCACGCTCCTGCTCCCCGGCCACGAGGAGCCGATGACGCAGGGCTGGGAGATCAAGGAAGAGCTCGACAACCAGATCGACGCGGTCATCGAGGGCGAGGCCGGCACGGACCCGACCACCGTCATCGACTTCTCCGAGGACGTCCCCGAGGTCGTCCGCGTCGGCTCCGGAGACCCGACCCCGTTCGAATGATCTACCAGCGGTCCCAGTGCAGGACCTGCTCACGCGGGACCCGCTTGGCCGGCCGGAAGTCGGTCCCGATCGTGAACGCCAGCGGAATGAACGCCGCCAGCATCACCTTGTCGTAGGGCACGCGGAGGACTCCGGCGAGCTCACGTTCGAGCGGGCCCTGGGCGGTGGTCCAGACCGTGCCGAGGCCGCGTTCGCGGGCCGCGAGCATGAAGCTCCACACGGCCGGCAGGATCGAACCCCAGGTCCCGGCCTGCTCGGTCGTCGAGGCCCGGTCGGTCCGTCCTTCGACGGCCGGGATCACGAACGCAGGCACCCGATGGATGTTGTCGGCCAGGTAGCGCAGGCTGTCGAAGACCCGCTCGGTCGAGCGTGCGTGATGGTTCATCCGCCGTACGTCGTCTGTGCTCAGCGGCTGCCCAGGTGCCTGTGCGAGGGCCCGTCGGAAGATGTCCGCGACGGCCCGCCGCTGCGCGTCCTCGGTGACGACAAGGAAGTGCCAGCGCTGCCGATTCCGCCCGGTCGGCGCCTGCGTGGCGAGGTCGATGCACTCTTCGATCAGCGTGCGTGGGACCGGTCGATCGAAGTCGAGCCGTTTCCGGACAGCGCGCGTCGTGGACAGCACTTCGCCGGCCGACAGGTTCAGGGCCATCGCCGAATCCCTCCGCTAGTAGATAGTCTGCTTCAGAACTATCTCACACTCTTGTCCTGAGGTACCAAATGACCAATGGTGGCGGGTAAGCGTTAGTTAGTTACCTCATCCGCCCCGGAGGGACTCATGCGACGTGTTCTGCTTGTTGTGGCCGTGGTGCTTGTCACGGCGCTGATGCCGGCGTCTGCGCAGGCCTACGCCAACGCCTTCTTTCCGACGCAGAGCAGCGGCAACCGTGGTGCCGACGTACAGGCGATCCAGTTCCTGCTGCAGCACGCCGCACAGTCCGTTGACGCGGACGGGGTGTTCGGCGCGACCACGGTCACCGCTGTGAAGGCGTTTCAGACCGCCAAGGGTCTGGGGGTCGACGGGATCGTCGGACCACAGACGTGGGGAGCGTTGGCGCCCACCATCCGTTCCGGCGACAGCAACGCCGCAGTGAAGGCGCTGCAGGTCGAGTTGAACGCCAAACGCCGCCTCAGCCTCCCGGTCGACGGTGTCTTCAGTACGGCGGTCCGCGACGCGGTCGCGTCCTTCCAGTCGCATGCGGGCATCGGCGCGGACGGCGTCGTCGGTCCGATCACCTGGCGCAACCTGGCCTGGCACTACGACTACCCGGACTTCAGCGCGAACCTGTGCGACCAGGACCCGGACGGCAACGGTACGGCGGCCAACTGGGCGGCTGCTGCGCCTGTGGCGCAGCTGGAAGCCGCAGCCCGCTCCTTCGCGTCCACCGGCCAGGGCAAGGTCCCGTACGGCGATGCGGGGTTCGAGCACGGTGGTGACATCCCGGGCCATGGCAGCCACGAGAACGGGATGGACATCGACATCTGGCCGATCCGTACCGACAGCGCCCAGTGCACCGCGGGACGGATCACCTGGGAGTCCTCGACGTACGACCGGGCAGCTACCCGTCAGCTCATCCAGGCCGTTCGCGCTGCGGTGCCGGGGCACGTGAAGTACATCTGGTTCAACGACCCGACCCTGATCAGCGAGGGCCTGACCCAGAACTGGCCGGCCCACGACAACCACCTGCACGTCCGGTACTGCGAGAAGGTCCACCCGAACAGCACCTACGTCTGCTGACACACTGTCGGCGTGACTTACACCCTCGACCTGAACCCCGATGAGCTGCTGACAACGACCCGTACCGTCCGCAAGCGGCTCGACCTCGAGCGGCCGGTGCCGATGGAGCTGATCCGGGAGTGCATCGAGATCGCGTTGCAGGGCCCGTCGGGGAGCAATCGGCAGACGTGGCACTGGCTGGTGATCACGGACGCTTCGAAGCGCGCTGCGGTGGGTGAGTACTACCGGCGCGCTGTCGAGTCGTACCTGGCCGGCCCGGGTGCGGCGGGGAAGCTCCACGCCGACGATCCCGAGCGCGGGCCGGTGCAGCGCCGAGTGGGTGACAGCGTGGCCTACCTGGGTGAGCGGATGGGTCAGGTCCCGGTGCTGGTCATCCCCTGTCTGCAGGCGCGAAACCTGCCGGCCGGGAACCAGTCCGGCCTGTGGGGCTCGATCCTGCCGTCGGCGTGGAGTTACATGCTCGCGGCGCGTGCACGCGGCCTCGGTACGGCGTGGACCACGCTGCACCTCAGCTACGAGCAGGAGGTGTCCGAGCTGCTCGGTCTGCCCGAGGACATCCGCCAGACGGTGCTGATCCCGACGGCGTACTCGATCGGCACGAACTTCAAGCCGGCGCCGCGACAGCCGCTGGACGACGTACTGCACGTCGACGGCTGGTGATCAGGAGGCGGCCATCTCCTCGATGGTGAGGCCGCTCAGGACCGAGCGGGGCTCCGTGATGGTCAGGTCCCGGGCCGGATCGGCGTCCGGGTCCTTCACCTTGACCAGCAGCCAGTCGCCACCGGTCCGGGTGAAAGCCCAGGCCCCGTTCAGCTTCACGCCGTGCAGTTGCACCTTCAAGTGCCCGCGCTCGATCGCCTCGGCCGGGTCGACCAGCTGCCGCCGGTCGTCGCGGGTGAGGTTCGTGTAGACGCCGGCGTCCCAGACGATCACCGCGCCGCTGCCGTACTGCGCGTCGCGGTGCACCCCCTCGTACGACGCGTACTCGAGATCGTGGTCCGTGGTGAACACCGCGAGCCGTTTCACGATCGGATCCAGCGACGGCCCGCGCGGCACGGCCCAAGACTTCAGCACCCCGTCCACCTCCAGCCGAACGTCGTAATGCAACCGCCGGGCGTCGTGGAGCTGCACGACGAAAATCGGCTTGGACAACTGGGCTCCTGATGAATTCGAGTTACCGCTAACGGTCTGTCATGTTGCGGCTGTACGCTTGCGACTGGTCGGGAAACCGGCCCACCAACTTCCTCCATCATCCGCCCCTGTCCCTAAGCAGGTGCCCATGTCCGTAGCCCCCTCACCGGCGCGGCCGATCGCCGTCCAGATCCGCATCGGCGGACGCTGGATCGCCGGCCAGGAGCTGGGTCGCAGGACCGGGACGGCCGGGACCGACGAGGTTCTCGTCAGTCACCACGGCCATCTCGTCTGGATCGACCAGAGCTCCGTCCGCGAAAGCTGAATCCCCTTACAGGTAAGGCTTTTCAGCAAAGAGTTTTCGCAACCAGGTTACCGATCTCGACCGCCGACTCTGACCCCGTCGGGTCGAACAGCGTCCTGGTCAGCGCGAACGTGACCCCTGAACGCGTGTCCGCCCAGGCCACACTGCCACCCATGCCCGGCCAGCCGAACGACGCCGGGCTCTCCTCAGCGGCCGACCCCAGCCGGCCGATCGCATAACCGAGCGCCATTGTCGCCGGATTGCCGAGCAGTTCGTCCTGCGCGACCAGCGCCGGTCCGGTGATCGCCGGGACCGCCTCCGGCCGGACCAGCCGGACCCCGTCCACCTCGCCGATCAGGGCGGCGTACAGCTTGGCGATCCCACGTGCGTTGAGGATCCCGCTCGACGGGTCCTCGATCGCGAGCTCCTCTGGCTGGTTCAGTACGGCGGCCCGCGGCTGCATCGCCCGCGGTACGACGTTCTCGAACATCTCGGCCAGCATCGCGAACGTCTCGTCGGCGCCCTCGGGCTCCACGAGTTCGGCGAGCCGATGCCGCTGATCCACAGGCAGTGCGAAGAAAACGTTTTCCTGCAGGCCGAGCGGAGTCACGATCTCCCGCAGTACGTCGGAGATCGTCCGGCCCGTCGCGCGACGCACGACCTCACCGACGAGCAGGCCGAAGGTCTCCGCGTGGTAGGTCATCTTCGTGCCCGGTTCCCACCAGGGCTCTGCGACGGCCAGGCGCTCTGCTTGTTCGGGGAGCGTTTTCCGAGTCGTGTCGGGTGGCAATGCGGGCAGGCCGACGGAGTGCGTCAGCACGTGCCGCAGTGTCGCCTTGTCCTTCCCGTGCGCCCCGAACTCGGGCCAGATCTCGACGATCGGCCGGTCGTAGTCGAGTACGCCGCGATCCACCAGCACGTTGGCGACCGTCGCGGACGCGCCCTTGCCGGTGGAGGCAGCGAAGTACAGCGTCTCCGAGGTGACGCCGTCACCGGCCACCGCGTCCACGACGAGCTCGCCGTGTCGATACACCGCGACCTGCAGACCGAGTTCGGTCTCCACCAGTTCGTCGATCCGCCGCTGCACCACGTCCTGAAGCTCCATGCGGGTACGTCGGTGCTGCGGCGGGATGTTCGACACGGTGTCAAACGTAGTCGTGCGCGAACTGGATCGTGCGCGCTCGCTCCGCCTCCGTCCCGACCGGGCAGACCAGGAACTCCGTCGTACCGGCGTCCGCGAACCGCTGCAGCTCCTTGGCCACCGTCTCCTCGTCACCGAGGACCGCGGTGTCCTCCGGGCCCGCCTTGCCGCCGCGGTCCAGGACCGCCCGGTACGCCGGCATGTCGCCGGCCGCCCCGAACTGGTCGTGGATCCATTGCCGGGTCGCATCCGGATCGTCCGTGACCGCGACGCAGACGCCCGCGATCACCTGCGGCTCGGGCCGTCCTGCTGCGGTTGCGGCGCGGTCGATCGTGGGGCGGATGAAGTTCTCGATCACCTCAGGACCCGCCCAGCTGGTCGTCGTACCGGCGGTCAGCTCGCCGGCCGTCTTCAGCATCCGCGGACCGAGAGCGGCCAGGATGAGCTCGGGCGTCTCGGCGCCGGTGATGTCTATCTGCCCGCAGGCGGTCAGCCGCTCGCCCACGTAGTCGGTGGGCTCACCGGCCAGCAGTGGGCCGAGCGCCTCGACGTACTCACGGACGAAGGCCGCCGGTCGGTCCATCGGCAGACCGAGCATGCCTTCCACCATGTGCGGATGGCTCGCGCCGACCCCGAGCGTCAACCGGTTGCCGGTCAGCACCTGGACGCTGAGCGCCTGCGCCGCGAGCGCCAGCGGATGCCGCGGGTACACCGGCACGACGCCGACGGCGTACCCGATGGTCGAGGTGTACGGCGCGACGCCCGCGATCAGCGTCAGCGCGTCCCACCCGAGCCGCTGGCTGAACCAGACCCGGTCGATGCCGGCGTCCTCGGCGGCCTTCGCGGCGGCGCCGATCTCGTCGATGGTCTTGCCCTCTTCGTCGATCCACAGTCCGATCCTCATGTCCACCAGTCAACGAGTCCGGAGGCCGCCGACCCAGACGCAGTTACGCTGTGCAGCGATAAGGGATCGTGATCGCCGGAGGTGTCCGATGGAGCTGCGGCAACTGCGGTACTTCGTGACCGTCGCCGAGGAACTGCACTTCGGCCGTGCCGCCGAGCGGCTCAACATCGTGCAGCCGGCCGTCAGCCAGCAGGTCGCGCGGCTCGAACGCGAACTCGGTCTGCAACTCCTCGACCGGTCCTCGCGGCACGTCCGGCTGACCGGCGACGGGGAGCGGATGCTGCGCGAGGCGCGCGCGGTCCTGTCCGCCGCGGATCGGGCCGGCGAGGTGGCCGCGGAGCTTGCCTCCGGGCGTTCCGGCGTACTGCGGATCGGCACGGCGCCGGGGCTCCGGGACCGGCTGGAGCGCGGCCTCGCGGCGCTGCGAGCCCAGACGCCGGACCTCGACCTCAGACTCACCTCGGGCTCCACCGCCGAGTACCTCACGGCGTTGCGGGCCGGTGAGCTGGACTTCGCGTTCGTCCGTGGTGACGTGGCCGCCGCCGACCTGCGCGTGATCGAGCTCTGGCGCGATCCGCTGTCCGTTCTGGTCCCTTCGTCGTACCGAGCCGATGACGGCGTGAAGCTGGTCGACCTGGCAGACCTGCCGCTCCGGCTCCCGTCCGACCAGTGGTTGCGGGACGAGCTGACCGCCGCCTGCCGGGCAGCCGGTTTCGAGCCGCGGATCGGCCGGCCGGCGGACGATCTCGAGGCCGCGATCGTCGAGATGTCGACCGGATCGCCTGCGTGGACCGTCGTCTACGGCACGGCCTGTGAGGCCGCCGAGGGCGCGCTCTGGATGGGGCCGTTCGCGTCGCCACTGAGCGCCCCGGGGCAACTGGTCGTCGGACCGGGGCCGACCGCCGAGTGTGTCGACGTACTGGTGAACGCATTCGGGTGAGGACCTCCGGCGGGCCCTGACAGCTCCGCCGGAGGCCGGTGTTGATTACTCAACAAGCACGGGATCGTACGTGGGAAATCGCGTTCCGAGGAGGGCCCGTCTCATAATGCGCCGAACCGGCGTTTGATGGCTCCCGGTGAACGGTTGCTGACGGTGCGGGATTAAAGTTGGTAGTTGCAACCAAATAGTCAGGTCGGGTGAGGGCATCGCCGGCCGTTTCCGCCACGGAGCAGCACACCCCGCTGCTCCGGTCGTCGCGTTCCCGCCGTACGAAACGGAAGCTGATGTCTGCCACCCAGGCCTCGCCGGCCACACCTGCCGACTCCACGCCTGCCCGATACCGCTCGCGGTACGCCGCCGGCGCCCCCGACCCCGCGCCGTCCGCGCCACCGCCGGCCGCCCCACCAGCCGGAGATCCCGAGCTCTCCCACCGCGAGATCCTGGAGATCCTCGCCGGGCTGCTCGCCGCGCTGTTCACCGCGGTCCTCAGCTCGACGATCGTCAGCAACGCGCTGCCGACGATCATCGCGGACCTCGAAGGCACCCAGACGCAGTACACGTGGGTGGTCACCGCCAGCCTGCTCGCGATGACCGTGTCCACGCCGGTGTGGGGCAAGCTGTCCGACCTGATGAGCAAGAAGCTGCTCGTGCAGCTCGCGATCATCATGTTCGTGACCGGCTCCGTGCTGGCCGGCGCCTCGCACAACGTGCCGTTCCTGATCGGCGCGCGGGTCCTGCAAGGGATCGCGATGGGCGGGCTGATGGCGCTCGCGCAGGCGATCATCGGCGCCGCGATCCCGCCGCGGTCGCGGGGGCGGTACTCCGGGTACATGGGCGCCGTGATGGCCCTCGCGACCGTCAGCGGTCCGCTCGTCGGCGGCGTCATCGTCGACACCTCGTGGCTCGGGTGGCGCTGGTGCTTCTACGTGTGCGTACCGCTCGCCGTACTCTCGCTGATCGTCCTGCAGCGGTTCCTGCACCTGCCGGTCGTACTGCGCGCTCCCGGGGGCAAGGTCAAGATGGACTACCTCGGTGCGGTGCTGATCGCGGGGGCGGCCAGCCTGCCGCTGATCTGGGTCTCGTTCGCGGGCGAACACTTCCCGTGGTGGTCGTGGCAGACCGGCGCCTACCTGGGCGGTACGGCGGTGCTCGCGATCCTGGCCGTGGTGACCGAGACGCATGCGGCCGAGCCGCTCGTGCCGATGCGCGTCGTACGGGAACGGACAACGGCGCTGGCGATCCTCGCGAGCGTCGCGGTCGGGATGGGGATGTTCGGGAGCGCGGTGTTCCTGGGGCAGTACTTCCAGGTGGCCCGCGGGTACAGCGCGACCGAGGCCGGGTTGCTGACCATCCCGATGATGTTCGGGTCGTTCCTCGGCTCGGTGGGATCGGGGCAGTTGATCACCCGGTTCGGGAAGTGGAAGCGGTACCTGGTGATCGGCGCGTTGTTCCTGACCGCGGGGCTCGGGTTGCTCGGCACGATCGACCACACGTCGCCGTACTGGTATGTCGGGCTCGGGATGCTTGCCATGGGCATCGGGATGGGCATGACGATGCAGAACCTGGTGCTCGCGGTGCAGAACACCGTGGACGTCAGCGAGGTCGGGGCCGCTGGTGCGTCGGTCACGTTCTTCCGGAGCCTTGGTGGTGCGGTTGGCGTGTCGGTGCTGGGGGCGATCCTGGCGACGCGGGTGACTGATCTGATTACGGGGCATCTGCGCGAGCTCGGTGCCGGGGCGGCTGCGGCGCAGGGCGGCTCGGGGAGTTTGCTGGACGTGAACTCGCTGCCGGGGCCGATCCAGGAGATCGTGCGGCACGCGTACGGCGACGCGACCGGACGGATCTTCGTGATCGCCGCCGGAGCTGCTTTCGTGAGCTTCCTGGCAGTCCTCTTCATCCGCGAAGTCCCCCTCCGCCAAACCGTCGCGATCCGCCCGTCCGAGGCTGCTGAACCACCTGTGCGTGAAACCGTTCCTGACGATCCGGCCGAGCGGGCTGCGGTGGTTGCGCTTGACGTGATCACGTCGGCGGAGCGTACGGCGCGTGAACGTGAGCGGGAGGCCAGCGAACGGGTCCAGGCCGCCGCGAACACGATCCGTCAGATGCGGACCGACGTCGCGGACCTGTTCACCCGCGTGGACCAGCAGATCGCCGACCTCGAGAGCACTCTTCCGGACGCCGAAATCCCGCAGCCGGCCGCGGCGATCCTCGACGCCCAGCGTCCCGCGGGCGAACTGGTCGACGAACTCCGCCGGTACGAGCTGAGCGTCCTCAGCGCCAGCCAACGCACCGCCGACCACCTCCGCGAAACCGCTCGTACCGAAGCGGATCACCTGCTTGCCGAGGCGCGCGCAGAGGAACAAGAAATCCGCACCCGCATCGCCGAGCTGGAATCCGTCGAACACCGCCTCCTGACCACAGTCCGCGACACCCTCTCCAACACCCCACCCCCACCCGCCGCCCCTTCCACCCACCTAGCCACGCATCAGGTCCACCCACCCGCTCACGAGGCGGCCACCTCCGGCAACGGCTACCCCGACGAACACCACCACCGCCAACCCTTCGGCTGAACCCCATTTGCCTGGCAGACCCAGCAATTTGCCTGGCTGACCCACCAAATGCGGGGTTCCACACCCGTATTCAGGGTCCGGAACCCCGCATCTCGTGGGTAGACCAGGCAAATGCGGCCGTTGGACGGGAGGGGGACGGGTCGGTGCGGGGCAGCGGAGTGTGGGGTTGGGGGCGGAGGGTGTGCGGGGGTGTCGGGGTGGGGTGGCATGCTTCGGGGTAGGCGGCTGTGAGGAGTGGTGTGGGGTTGTGGGACGTGGAGCAGGTGGTGGGGCTGGCGCCTGATCCTGCGTCCGCGAAGGCTGGGCAGGGGCTGGCTCGGGGGGAGAAGTGGTCGGCCTCCGGGGCCACGAATCGTACGGTCTGGGGCTTGTGCCAGGGCAGCGGGAAGCAGCCGTACCAAACGGTCGTGGATCTGGGCGGCCCGGCGTACAAATGCTCTTGCCCGTCCCGGAAGTTCCCGTGCAAGCACGCGCTCGGCCTGCTGCTGTTATGGGCGAAGCACGAGCTGTCACCGGCGGACGAGCCGGACTGGGTGAGGAGCTGGGTCGACCAGCGGGCCGAGCGCGCTGAGCGGCCGGAGCGGAAGCCCGGCGAGGTGGCAGACCCGATTGCGGCGCAAGAGCGAGCGGCCCGGCGCGCAGATCGGGTGTCGGCGGGCTTGGCCGAGCTGGCCGGTTGGCTGGACGACCAGGTGCGGCAGGGCCTCGGCGGGTTCGACCAGCGGGCGTACACCGAGCTGAACCGCCTCGCCGCGCGGATGGTCGACGCGCAGGCGCCAGGAGTGGCGGGAGCAGTACGTCGGGCAGCGGGTGTGGTCGGACGTGGTCACGGCTGGCCGGGTGAACTGCTCGAAGAGCTGTCCCTCGTTCACCTGGTCGTCGCGGCGCACGGCCGTCTCGCGGAGCTCCCGCCGTCGCTCGCCGACACGGTGCAGAGCCGGATCGGCTGGACCACCGAGACGGCCCGCGTACGAGAAGAAGGCGAGAAGGTCGAGGACGACTGGCTCGTACTCGGCCGCGTGATCGAACCCGACGACCGCCTCACGGTCCGTCGCGTCTGGTTGCGTGGGGCAACGACCGGCAGGATCGGACTGATCCTCACATTCGCGGCCGCCGGACGTCCGCTTGACCCGCTCCCGGCTCGTCCGGGTGAGTACGTCCCCGGCGCGCTCTCGTACTACCCAGGCGCTCTCCCGATGCGCGCCCTCCTGACTCAGACCGATCCGCGCCTGCCCGCGCCACGTCCCGCCGGACTCACGGTCCGCGAGGCATTGGCGTCGTACGTCGAGTCGCTCGCCGCCGACCCGTGGAACGAACGCTGGCCGCTGGTGCTGCAGGACGTACGACCCGCACGGCACGGCGACGGCTGGGCGCTGGTGGACGAGGCCGGGGACGGGCTGGAGATCCTTCCGGGGTGGGATGCGTTGAAGCTGCTCGCGGTCTCGGCCGGCGACCCGATCACCGTAGCCGGCGAATGGAACCGCGCCGGCCTCCGCCCGATGACCTGTTGGCATGGCGATCGGCCGGTGATCGTGTGAACGACGATCGGTGGGTGAGAGTGTGAAGGGCTGGGACGGGCTGGTCAGTTCGGCGTTGCTCGGCACCGATCGGCGGCCGCCGCACTTCGACGAGCTGCCCGAGCACATCCAGGAGCGCCTCGGCGACGGCAACCTGCTCGATGCCGCCGCGCTGGCGACCGTGTACAAGCGGGCCGGGCGCAAGCCGCTGCCCGATCTCGAGCCGCTTCCGGCTGCGCCCGGTGAGGATCGGCCGTTGCCGCGGTCGAACGCGGTGAGGCGGTTGGCCGCGATGCTGAGCGGGTTCCAGACGTTCGCGCTGGGTGAGTGGTTGCGTACGGCGGACGCGCACGGCTGGGGTATTCCGCCGGAGCACTTACCCGCGTTGGCGGACTATGCGCGCAATCGTGCGCAGTACCGTCCGCTCGTCATCGCGGCCGCCGGCCGTCGTGCGCGCTGGCTCGCGGATCTCAACCCCGAGTGGCGATTCCTGCACGCAGCGGTTGCTGAGAGCAACGACCCGGAGTTGTGGACGCACGGCAACGGGATCCAGCGCCGTACCTGGTTGCGTGCCGCCCGCACCCAGGATCCCGCCGCCGCACGGGAGGCGCTCGAAGAGGTCTGGCCGACCGAGTCCGCCGCCACCCGGGCCGATTTCCTCGGGCTGCTCGCGGACAACCTCGCGCAACCGGACGAGGAGTTCCTGGAGTCCGCGCTCGACGACCGTTCCCGTGAGGTACGGCGGGTGGCCGCGCGGCTGCTCGCACGGTTGCCGGGATCGCAGTACGGCGTACGGATGACGGAACGCCTGCACGCGCACCTCCTGCCCAGCCAGGGTGTGCTCGCCGTCGACCTTCCGCGCAGTCTGACCCAGTCGATGGAGCGTGATGGGCTCGACTCGCAGAACCCGGAAGGTGTCGGCAAACGCGCGTGGTGGGTCCACCAGATCGTCGCCAACACGCCCTTGCAGGCCATGGACATCACCTGGCTCGAGACGCCCGTCGAGGGGTGTGCTGTCGAGGTCCTGCAGTCCGCCTGGGCCGAGGCCGCTATTCGCGAGAGCTCGGTCGAGTGGTCCCGAGCGATCCTGCAGGCCGGATCGAATACCGGCAGTCGCGGCCCGGCCGAGTTGTTGCGGTTGTTGCCCGCCGAGGAGTGGGCGAGCGCGGTCGATGTACTGCGGAAGAACGTGGACGTTGCCGAGCTGGTCGGTGGGTTGCCCGTGCCGTGGCCCGCTCCGCTCGCGAACATGATCCTCGACCAGCTCGCCAAAGTCGGCACCAACCGCGCCTGGGCCCGCCTCGCCAGCATCGCGGCCCGCGCCGCGCCACCCGACATACTCGACCACCCGATCACCCGCGAACCCACCGGCGAGGAAGACACCTGGCTCCGCCGCCTCGTCGAAACCCTGACCTTCCGCCGCGAAATGTACGAGGAGCTCACATGACCACTGAGGTACTGCGCCCGCATGCGGAGATCGAGTACGCCGACGAACTGCAGGCGTTGCGCGCGACGGACGACAAGCCGCGACCGCCGGCCTGGCTGATGTCGCCGAGCGCCGTGGTCACGTACCTGCTCGGTGGGCAGGCGGGCGACACCGAGATCTCACCGAAGTACGTCGGCCCACGCCGGCTCGTCGAGGTCGCTGTCGCCACCCTCGCGACGGACCGGGCGCTGTTGCTGCTCGGCGTACCGGGCACCGCGAAGACGTGGGTCAGCGAGCACCTCGCGGCTGCGATCAGCGGGGACTCGACGCTGCTCGTGCAAGGTACGGCGGGTACGGCGGAGGAGGCGATCCGGTACGGCTGGAACTACGCCCAGTTGATTGCCCAGGGCCCCAGTGAGGCGGCGCTCGTGCCGAGTCCGGTGCAGCGCGCGATGGCCGAGGCGAAGATCGCGCGGATCGAAGAGCTGACCAGGATGCCGTCCGACGTCCAGGACGCCCTGATCACGATCCTGTCCGAGAAGACGCTGCCGATCGCCGAGCTGGGCATGGAAATCCAGGCCCGTAAGGGATTCAACGTCATTGCCACCGCCAACGATCGCGACAAGGGCGTCAACGAACTCTCCAGCGCGCTCCGCCGGCGCTTCAACACCGTCGTACTGCCGCTGCCCGACTCCGCCGAGGACGAGGTGGAGATCGTGTCCCGTCGCGTGTCGCAGCTCGGTTCGGCGCTCGAGTTGCCGCAGCCGGACGACGCTCTGGAGGAGATCCGCCGCGTGGTGACGATCTTCCGCGAGCTGCGCTCCGGCCGGACCGAGGACGGCCGTACGGCGGTCAAGTCGCCGTCGGGCACGCTCTCCACCGCGGAGGCGATCAGCGTCGTCACCGGCGGCCTCGCCCTCGCGGCCCACTTCGGTGACGGCGTACTGCGTCCGACGGACGTGGCCGGCGGCATCCTCGGGGCGGTCGTCAAGGACCCGTCCGCGGACCGCGTCGTGTGGTCGGAGTACCTCGAAACCGTCGTCCGCGAACGCGACGACTGGGCGCCGTTCTACCGGGCCTGCCGAGAGATCTCCGGATGACCGTTCACCTGCTCGGGATCCGGCATCACGGGCCGGGGTCGGCGCGGGCGGTAGCGACCGCGCTGGCCGAGCTCCGTCCTGATGTCGTCCTGATCGAGGGGCCGCCGGAGGCCGACAAGATCGTCGAGCTGGCGGCCTCGGAGGAGATGGAGCCGCCAGTTGCGCTGCTCGCGTATGCGGTCGACGACTCGACGCGGGCGGCGTTCTGGCCGTTCGCAGTGTTCAGCCCGGAGTGGCAAGCGATCAGGTACGGGTTGGCCGCCGGCGTGCCGGTGCGGTTCTGCGATCTTCCGGCGGCGCAGCAGTTCGGTTCCGCGGGCGGGCGTTCGGTGTCGATGGATCCGCTCAAGACGCTGGCCGAGGCGGGCGGGTACGACGATCCGGAGCGCTGGTGGGACGACGTGATCGAGTCGCGGCGCGGTGGCGCCGAACCGTTCACGGTGATCGCCGACGCGATGCGGGAGCTGCGGCACGGCGAGGTGGCGACCGGCCGCGAGGCGCAACGCGAGGCCTACATGCGCACCGTTCTGCGCAAGGCGGTTCGTGAAGGGTTCGAGCGGATCGCGGTGGTCTGCGGTGCCTGGCACGTACCTGCCCTGGAACTACCGTTGCCTCCAGCAACACATGATGCACGGATCCTGAAAGGCCTGCCGAAGCGGAAGGTCGCCTGTACCTGGGTGCCCTGGACGCACGGCAGGCTGGCGGCGGTCAGCGGGTACGGCGCCGGCATCACGTCACCTGGCTGGTACCACCACCTGTTCACCGCGCCCGACCAGATCACGACCCGCTGGCTCTCCAAGGTGGCGCAAGTACTGCGCAACGAGGACCTGCCTGTCTCCAGCGCGCACGTGATCGAGGCGGTGCGGCTCGCGGACACGCTCGCGGCGATGCGCGAACGTCCACTCGCCGGGTTGAGCGAAGTGACCGAGGCGACGCGGGCAGTGCTCTGCGGCGGGAACGACGTACTGCTGGATCTCGTGACGCGCGAAGCGGTTGTCGGTGAACTGCTCGGGTCGGTGCCCGGGGAGACGCCGCAGGCGCCGGTGGCGGCAGATCTGGCCGCGCACGCGCGGCGGTTGCGGATGAAGCGGGATGCGGCCGAGCGGGTGATCGAGCTCGACCTGCGGAAGTCGAACGACCTGGAGAAGTCCAGACTCCTGCACCGGTTGCGGATTCTCGGCGTGCACTGGGGCGTACCGGCCGCCGACGAACGGCGGGCGCAGGGCACGTTCCGGGAGATGTGGCGGCTGGCCTGGGATCCGGGGCTGGAGGTGGAACTCGTTGCTGCGGGCGCTCACGGTACGACGGTGCTCGGCGCTGCGACGTCCGTGATGCTGAAGTCCGCGGACTCGCCGACGTTGGCCGATGTCACGGCCGCGTTGGAGAAATCGCTCCTCGCCGACCTTGCGGAAGCGCTGCCGCCGCTGCTTCGAGGCATCGACACCCGTGCGGCCGCTGACGCCGACGTCGGGCACTTGATGGCGGCATTGCCCGCGCTCGCACGAGCCTCGCGGTACGGCGACGTACGCGGAACCGATACGGCTGGGCTGGCCTCGGTGGCGGGGCGGATGGTGTCGCGGGTGTGTGCGGGTCTCGCGCGGACCGTTCACGGGCTGGATCCGGATGCGGCGGCCGCCGTACAGGATCTGATCGACGGGGTGCAGGATGCGACGGTACTGCTGGCCGAGGATGTGCGGTCGGAGTGGCTGAATACGTTGCAGGGGTTGAGTGATCGGGCGTCTGTGCCGCCGTTGATCCGCGGGCGGTTGACGCGGTTGATGCTGGATACGTCGCGGTTGCCGGATCATGAGGTCGCGCTACGGCTGGGGCGTTCGCTGTCACCTGGTACGGCGACGGCGGACGCGGCCGGGTACGTCGAAGGGTTCCTGGCCGGCGGTGGGTTGCTGCTGGTGCACGACGAGCGGCTGCTGGCGATGGTGGACGGGTGGCTGGCGGCGATCCCGGACGACGCGTTCGTGGAGGTGCTGCCGTTGCTGCGGCGTACGTTCGGCACCTTTGCGGCGCCTGAACGCCGCTCGATCGGCGCTCGAGCCCGGGTCCTTTCAGATCCTGGCGCCGTGGTCGTTGCTGACGACAACGACCTCGATGCTGAGTTGGCCGCGACCGCGTTGCCGGTGGTCGCGCAACTGTTGGGGGTCTCATGAGTGACGAACGTCTGCGCCGCTGGCGGCTCGTCCTGGGCGGTGAGGCCGAGGAGGAGACCGGTACGACGTTGTCGGCCGAGGACCGCTCGGTCGATGCGGCGCTGGCCGCGTTGTACGACGCCGCGGAGGGGGAGTCGGGTACGCAACGGTCCGCCGGGTTGGGCGCGTCGGCGCCCCGGGTGGCTCGGTGGCTGGGCGACATCCGGCAGTACTTCCCGAGCACCGTCGTACAGGTGATGCAGCGGGACGCGGTTGAGCGGCTCGGGATCACGCGGATGCTGATGGAGCCGGAGCTGCTGGGCGCGGTCGAGCCCGACGTACATCTGGTGTCCACGTTGCTCGCGCTCAACGAGGTGATGCCGGAGGAGACCAAGCAGACCGCGCGGGACGTGGTCGGCCGGGTCGTGGCCGAGCTCGAGGCGCGGCTCGCCGAGCGGACTCGGGCGGCGGTGACCGGTGCGCTCGATCGGGCCGGGCGGACGGCGCGGCCACGGCATTCGGACATCGACTGGGACCGGACGATCCGGGCGAACCTCAAGCACTTCTCGCCGGCGCTCGGGACGATCGTGCCGGACCGGCTGGTCGGGTACGCGCGCCGGAACCACAGTGTGCAGCGGGACATCGTGCTGGCGATCGACCAGTCCGGGTCGATGGCGGAGTCCGTCGTCTACGCGTCGCTGTTCGGTGCGGTGCTCGGGTCGATCCGGACGTTGCGGACCTCGCTGGTCGTGTTCGACACCGCGGTGGTCGACCTGACCGATCAGCTCGAGGATCCGGTCGACGTACTGTTCGGGACGCAGTTGGGCGGCGGGACCGACATCAACCGGGCGCTCGCGTACTGCGAGGAGCTGGTCACGAAACCGGCCGAAACGGTGCTCGTGCTGATCTCGGATCTCTACGAAGGCGGAGTTCGGGAAGAGATGTTGCGTCGGGCGCGTTCTTTGGTGGAGTCCGGCGTACAAGTGATTGCTCTGCTGGCGCTCGCGGACTCGGGTACACCGTCGTACGACGCCGAGAACGCGGCCGCGCTGGCCGAGCTCGGCGTACCGACGTTCGCCTGCACACCGGACAAGTTCCCTGACCTGATGGCCGCTGCCATCCGCCACGAGGACATCGGCGGCTGGGCAGCAACCAACATCACCTGAGAGGTACCTCGATGTCGACCGTCGAACTGACTCGCTTCCGTGTCCTGCCGTCGCGCTCGGAGGAGCTGCTCGCGGCGCGCGCCGACATGCTGAAGGACTTCGAGGCGGACCGGGCCGGCTTCCTCGGCGCACGGCTGGTGCAACTCCCGGACAACGAATGGCTGGACATCGTCGACTGGGCCACCCCGGAAGACTTCGCCGCATCCCGCGAGAAGGGCGCCAACCTGCCCGGCATCGCCCGCTTCTTCGCGGCGATCGACGCCCTCGTCGTCGCAGAAGAAGGCGTCAGCGCGGCGGGCTAACCAGCGACCTCCAGGATGTCGATCTCGGTGTACGGGTCGGCCTCGGCGAAGCGGAGGGCCCATTGGACGGCTTCCTCCTTGGTGTCGACGCGAATGATCGAGACGCCCGCGACGAGCTCCTTGGTCTCGGCGAACGGCCCGTCGATCACCCGCGGCTGGCCCGGCGCCGGGAATGTCACGCGGGCGCCACGGGAGCTCGGCATCAGGCCCTCGCCGAGCACCAGCACCCCGGCCTGACGCATCTCCTCGAGTACGGCGTCCGCCCGCTCGAGGATCTCCGGATCCGGCGCGTTCCCGGCCTCCAGGCTGTCGTTGGTCTTGTGCAGCAGCATGTACCTCATAGCGCTGACCTTAATCCGGTCCAGAACGCTTCCGGCACCTCATATTCGTGCCACGCCGCCACCTCGGCGATCTCCCGCGGGCTGCGCGCCCCGACGACCACGGCCGGTACGGCGGGATGCGTCAGAGGGAACTGCACCGCAGCAGCCAGCGGAGGTACGCCGTACGCGCTGCAGACCTCCCGCAGTACGTCGATCCGCCGCAGCACGTCCTGAGGGACCCGCTCGTACCCGTGCGGAGCCCCGTCCGCGGTGTCGGCGAGCACCCCACCGTGAAACACCCCCGCGGCGAGCACAGCCACCCCGAGCTTCTCGCACAACGGCAGCAACTCATCCGCGCCCGACTGATCCAGCAAGCTGTACCGCCCTGCCAACAAGATGACATCCACGCCGGTGGTTTCGCGGAGGAACTGGGCGGCTACGTCGGCGTGGTTGACACCGAGGGAGATGGCCCTGATCGTGCCTCGGCCGCGCAGTTCGACGAGAGCGTGGAACGCCTCGGTCGACGCTTTCGTGAAGTCGAGCTCCGGGTCGTGGATGTGCAGTATGTCGACCCGGTCGATCCCCATCCGCTCCAGACTCGCCTCGAACGACCGGATCGTGGCGTCGTACGAATAGTCCAGCCGCGGCCCCACCCCGGCCGGCGGCTCCGCCCAGATCGGCTGCAGATCCGGCCCGCCCGGCTCGATCAACCGCCCCACCTTCGTACACAGCACGAACTCGTCCCGCGGCCGCCCCCGCAACGCCAGCCCGGCCCGCTGCTCCGACAACCCGTACCCGTACACCGGCGCCGTGTCGAACAACCGCACGCCCAACTCCCAGGCCCGGTCGATCGTCGCCACCGCCTGCCGCTCCGGCACCGCCGCGAACATCCCCCCGACCGAAGCAAGCCCCAGCCCCAACTCACTGACCCGCAACCCCGTGCTCCCCAACTCCACCATCCGCATGACCCCAGACGCTATGTGCCTGCACCGACAGGAACCGCCATGCAGGCAGAAGTCCGGTTTCGGGCCCGATTCGGCCCGTTTATCCGACTTCTGCCTGCAGGGCGGTCCGCAAACCTTCCCTCGGTGTGGGTGGGCGCGGGAGCATGCGGGGATGGGTGAGATCGCGGAGCGGTACCGGCGGCGGGCCGAGGGGTTCGAGCGGAAGGTTGCGGCGGTGCGTCCCGATCAGTGGGGGAACCAGTCACCGTGCGCGAAATGGACCGCGCGGGACGTGGTCGAGCACGTCGTCACGATGCACGCGGTGATGCTGACGCCGGTCGCGCGGAAGCTGGAGCCGGCCGACGACCCGCTGACCGCGTTCCAGGAGGCGCGGGCCGCGATCGAAGACGTACTCGACGACCCAGTGGCCGCGCTGACCGAGACCGACAGCCCGGCCGGGCGGCTGACCACCGAGCAGCACATCGACCAGGTGGTGTCCGACGACCTCGTCCTGCACGGCTGGGACCTGGCGCGCGCCACCGACCAGGACGAGACGATGGACGCGGCCGACGTCGAGCGCCTCTGGGCGACCGCTGTCGCGATCCCGCCCGAGCTGATGATGAAGTACCGGACGCCCGGCGCCTTCGGCGAGGGCATCGAGGTGTACGGCGCCGAAGTACTGGTCGAGCCGGAAGCCCCGCTCCAGGACCGCTTACTCGGGCTGCTCGGCCGCGAGCCGTGACAGGGTGCTCGGCGCGTAGTAGCTGCTCGGGTCGTCGCAGAGAGGCGCTTGCCTCAGCTCCTCTGGATCCCGCATGAGGAGCGCATGCCCCTTGGCGATCGCCGGGTCCAGGTACTCGTGGCCCGGGAGGTCCGCAACCGCCGTACGGCAACCGAGCGCCATGCCTTCGAACAGCGCGGTGGTCGACACACCGACCTGGTACGTCGCGGTCGCGAGCAGATCGAGCGTACTGCCGCCGGTCGACAGCTGGACGCCGGCCGGAATCGTGTAGTCCTCAGCACGCTCGCTCGGGTGCAGACGGTAGAGAACCTCCAGGTCAGAGTGCTCCTTGGCGACCGCGTCCGCGACCTCGACGAGTTCCGATCCAACCGTCCCCTGCGACAAGAAGACGACCCGGCGCGACTCCTTCGGGCCAGCAGGCGGCAGGAACGGCGCACCCATCACGTCGGTCCGCATCCCGGCGGGCAGGTCCGCGACATCGGTCCAGTACGACCCGAAGCACCACAGCTCGTCCGGCTGATCCGCGACCATGGGCCGGCCCGGGTAGCTGTACCCGAGGTGGAACGGGCTGATCGCGCCGTGCTGCAGCTCGACGACGCGGATCCCGAGATCGCGGGCGGCGCCAACGATGTGCTGGTGGAAGTACGCGACGACCAGGTACACCGTCTTGATCCGGTGCTTCTTGAGGAGCGCGCGGTACAGGGCGCGGAGCCGCAGGTGCTTCGGGATCTCACGCGCCAGCAGCCCGCCGATCGGGACCCGGACACCGGTGAGTTTCTCGAGCGCGGTCGCGATGCCGCGGTCGTCGGCGGTACGGCGGTGGACCGCCCCGGCGGCCGACGTGAAGAAGTCCAGGTTCTTGCTGCCCGGAAGCGGGGTGCCGTTGATCCCGGAATCCAGGACCAGCGCACGGTCGCCGAGCGCGGCGCGGAGTTCGTCGGTGTAGATCTCGACACCGTTCGGTTTCCGCGGATGCGGGACGACGAGGGCGTCGTACCGGCCTGGGAACGGGGTACGCGTGACGATCCCGGCGACGTGTTTCCCGACCAGGGCAGCCTTGTCGTACGGCGTACGCCGTACCGGATGTGGAGCGCCGTGGATCCCGGTGCGGCGGGTCAGCTCATGAAAAACGCGCATCCGGATGATCGGCCAGGGGTGCGCTTCCCGGATCTGCCACTCGAGCAGCTCCAGGTCCCGCTCCACCGTCCAGATCGCCCGGCACAGCTCCGCCACCGTCGGCCGAACCGTGCCGTTCCCGGTACTCGTCATGGTTGATCCCTACTATCCCCGCGAGGCTTCCGACGCCCGAGAAGAACCGGCGGACTGCCTTCAGCAGGTGCGTCTTCCGGCCGAGCAGCAGCCCGGCGAGGGCGAACCCGATCGCCGAGATCACCCGGGCCGAAGCATAGGCCAGCACCAGGACGTAGCTGACCGCGCCCGGGCGGATCAGCAGGCGGCTGATCGTGTCGCCGCTGCCGGACCGGAAGGCCCGCCGTACCAGCCAGCGCAGCGTGGTGCGGCCGACCGGGACCTCCTCGGCGATGCAGGCCTCCTCGCACCAGACAATGCGGAACCCGGCGCGGTGCACGCGGAGGAAGAAGTGCAGGTCGCTGGAGCCGGTGTACCGGAACGCGGGGTGGAATCCCGGGGTGACCGCTTGGTACACGCGGCGGCTGACCAGCGTGTTGTTCGTGTACGCCTTCCGGAGCTCCTCGCCGGTGGTGTGCCGGCCGGTGGAGTCGTGCACGTCGCTGTAGGCGTTCCACGGCGGCGCGCCGGGCGGGAGATTGCCCTTCACCGGGCCCGTCACGACGTCGGCGCCGGTGGACTCCCAGGCCTTGAGCAGGGTCGCCAGCCAGCCGGGCGGGGCGACCTCGTCGTCGTCGACGAAGATCAGCGCGTCGTCGTTCCAGCAGAGCTCGACGGAGCGCTCCCGCGCGAAGGGGATCCCCGGCTCCGCTTCCACGACCGACTCGATCGGGTACGGCGTACCGTCCCCGAACTCCTCCAGCACCCGCGCGGCCGACCCTTCCGCGTCGTTGTCCACCACGACGATCCGGATCGCGTACTCCCCGTCCGAGGGCAGCTCCTGCGCCTGCAAACTCGTCAACAACCCCCGCAACAGAGCAGGTCGCCTGAAGGTAATCACCGCGATGGCGACACTCGTGCTCATGCCGCCCGAGACTATCGGTCCCCACCCACAACCGCCCATCCAACGCGTGTGACATTCCCAGCCCACCGCGCGCATGTCGGCACAAGCCCCGGAGACCGGGAACAGGCAATTGCCTGTCCCCACCCCCCGCCGCCTATCCCCAGTCCAATCAACTCAGCCGTCGCCGGGGCTGTCTGCGGGGGTGACGGAGATGAGGGGGAGGCCGAGGTCGCGGATTCGGGCTAGTAGGCCGTGGAGTTCGGACTGGTCGGTGATGGTGCCTCGGAGGGTGGTGGTGTCGTCGGGTTCGGGGGTGAGGGTGAAGTCGGCGAACCAGCCGGACCAGGTCGGGTCGAGTCGCCCGGCGACCCTGACCTCGTAGACGGTCAACTCCCGACGGCAACCGGCTGCCGCACCGATGTTGTCGTCGTGCGCCAGAGCGAGTAGCCGAGGGCAATCATCGCGATGCCGTTCGGGTAGGCCAGCAGGCGGTAGAGCGAGTCCGGCGCAACGGTCAGCGCCGCGGAGACGAGACCGCCGACGGCCAGCAGGACCGTCGCCCAGCGAGCGAGCACCCGGGCGCGGAAGAGCGCGATCCCGAGCAGCAGGCCGCCGGCCAGGTAAGCGAATCCTTGTACCTTGATGACCGTCCCCAGCGTCCCGATATCGCCGGCCGCGTGGCCGCCGGTCGCCACCTCGACCACGTCACCCACGTATCCGGGGCTCGTGCCCGCGATCGACGGCAGGACGTACGCCGAGACGTACGTCGTGCCGATGATCAACAGGTAGCCGAACGCGAGTACGACGTACCCGATGAGCCCGACGACGCCGTTGCGGCGGATCTGGCTCAGGTACAGGCCGGTGATCCCGACCAGCGCCAGCGCCGCCATCAGCAGCTTCAGCGTGTTCCGTACGGCGAGTTCGGTCGTGAGGATCGAGTTGACGTCCACGTGCGGGTGCCCGATCTGCACCCCGATGAAGATCGCTCCGGCAGCGACGGCGGCGGCGCCGGCTGCCCGGGTCAGTGTGGTTGCGGTGATAGTCATTCCCAACTCCCTCGTTAGCGTTGTTGGGAACGTAGGCCGCGAGGTGGTGAGCAGGCGTCACCACATATGGTGATTTAGAGCAGGCCGCGTTCGTGAGCGCGGCGTACGGCGCCGGAGCGGTTGGTTGCACCGAGCTTGGTGAAGATGCGTTTCGTGTGGGTGCGCAGGGTGTTCAACGAGACGTAGAGCCGGCGTGCGATCTCCGGGCCGGTGAGCTCGGTGTCGAGGAGCCGCAGTACGTCGAGTTCCCGCTCGGTCAGGGGGTCCGGCAACGCCGTCGGTGCTTTCAGGAGTCGGCGTACGAGGGGTTCGTCGGGGGCCGCGTCCTGCAGCAGTGCGAGCATCGGAGCACCCTCGTCCAGAAACAAACGTACGTATCGGTCGGGCTCCGGCGCTGCGGCGAGCGCCTGGCGCAGGGCAGCGAGAGCAGCCGCCCGTCCGCCGCGCACGTGAAGCGCAAGCGCCCGCAGTACGTCGATCTCCAGCAGACTGCCTGCCCGCTGCGCGGCGTCCCCGCGCAGCCTATCGAGCAGTCCGAGGACGTCGTCTCCGCGGTGAATCAGCAGCCGCGCAAGGGTCAGCTGCTCGTACTCGTGCAAGTACGACACCGTGTCAGAGATCCCGGCTGCCCAGGCGCCGGCCGCAACAAGGTCCCCGGCCGCGAGGTGTACCCGCGCCCGCATCGCCGCGATCGGCTTCAGCTCGGGATACGTCCCGCGCCGGTACAGTTCCTCCGCGTCGTCCAGCAGCTGTAGAGCAGCAGCGAAGTCGCCGCGCGCGACCTGCACCTGCGCCATCGCGACGTCCCAGCGGTGCCGGTTCTCGGTGATCGAGCCGCGCTCGGCGAGGATCCGTGAGGTCTCGAGATGGGCCTCCGCGCCGGCGAGGTCGCCCAGCTCCCGGTCCAGCTCGGCCAGGCCTACGTGAAGGTCCGCCGTGACCCGCGGATACGGCTCGCCGCTGCGGGTGGCTGCCGCCAGCGCCTGCTCAAACGTTTTCCTCGCCTGCGACGGCCGCCCCGCGGCCATCCACAGATCGCCCATCACGACCACGGTGTCCTGTACGTCGGTCAGGTTGCCCGCCGCGTGGAGACTGCGGACCGCGGCCGCGAACTTCGCCAACCCTTGCTCGACATCGCCCGCCGCCCACGCCGCCAGCCCGACGAACCCGCCCGCGGCGCCACGGATGAAATGATCGTCCGGCCCAGCCAGCTCGAGCGCCTTCTCGGCACACAGGACCGTGGCGGCGACATCACCACGCGCCTGCGCCAGCGCCGCCCGATAGACCAAGACCAAGGCCGGAGCGGTTCGCAGATCCTCCGTGTCCGCCCAAGCCCCGTCCGCAGCCGGACCGGCCGTCAGTGCGGCCTCAGCGTCATCGAGCCAGCGCGCCATGTGGTCCAGTTCGCCGGCCATCATCGACGACCACGCCGTCGTGATGCAGAGCACCGGACGCCGCCGTACGACGGACTCCGGCAGCGAGCGGATCCAGCCCAGCAGCAACGGATCGTCCCGCGCACGCCGTACCTCCGGCAACGCCTCCTCGATCAAGAACGCAGCCCGTTCCTGATCACCAGCCGCCAACGCATGTCGTACGGCGTCGGGAGCCATCCGCTCCGCGGCGTACCACTCGCTCGCCGCCCGATGCAGCCCCGGCAGCTCCTCAGGCCGCTCGGCGAGCAGACGAGCACGCAGTACGTCGCGGAACAGGTGGTGGTACCGGTACCAGGTCCGACCGGCATCCAGCGGGACCACGAACACGTTGCCGCGATCCAGCCCGTCCAGCACCCGATCGCTGCCGCTCTGACCGGTGACCGCATCACACACGGCACCGGTCAGCCCATCGAGCACCGCCGTACGGAGCAGAAAGTCCCGCACCGCCGCAGGCTGCCGCGCGAGCACCTCGTCGGCCAGATAGTCGATGACGAACCGATGGCTGCCGGTGAACGCATCGATGAACCCACCGACATCGGACACACCACGCAACGAGAGCGCAGCCAACTGGAGTCCGGCGACCCACCCCTCGGTCCGCCCCTCCAGCGCCAGTACGTCGTCCGCGGCCAACCGCAGCCCCATGACGTCGTTGAGAAACGCACCCGCCTCCGCCGCAGCGAACCGCAGGTCGTCCACACGTATCTCGGTCAACTGCCCGCGACCACGCAGCCGGGCCAGCGGGAACGGCGGGTCCGCGCGCGTCGCCACGACCAAATGCAGCTGATCCGGCAAGTGATCGAGCAGAAACGCCACGGCTTCGTGGACGTCGAGCGCTTCGATCACGTGATAGTCGTCGAGTACGAGCACAGCGTCCGGCTGAGAGACGTAGTCGTTGACGAGAGCAGTCAGCGCGGCCGCCGTCGGTACGTCGGCCGCGGGCGGTGCCACCCGGATACCGGGGAGGGCTGCCCAGAGGTGCGCCAGGAACCGGGGGAGCGCGTTGTCGCCGTCGTCGAGCGACAGCCAGCCCACCCGCTCGTGACCGGCCGCCCACTCGGCGACGAGGGTCGTCTTGCCGAATCCGGCCGGCGCGGACACCAGAGCGAGCCGATGACCGGGCGCCAGAGTGCTGTCCAGCCGCTCCACGAGCCACGGCCGCGCCACCAGCCCGGACCGCCGAGCCGGCGGGAACAGTTTCGTGGCGAGCACCGTGGTCGGCACCTACGGATCATAGATGCCGGGGAGCTGTAACGCCGAGGGTCGCTCCAACGATTTAAGGCCTGGACCGAATGTGTCGGTCCACTCTGCTTGGGGGTCCCCCGTTGTCCCGTCCCACCCAATTGCTGCGCCTGGCCGTGCCCGCGGCCCTCGTCGCAGCCGGCTTGGTCGCCCTCTCCGGATCGTCCGGCACCGCCGCGGTCTCCGCCGAGCCGAACGTTCTGCACGCGAAGTTCCGGCCTAGCACTGCTAGCGGCCCCGCGTACGACGCCAAGTCCGTGATCGTGAAGTTCAAGCCGAAGGCCACCACCTCGGCCCGGAAGGCCGCGCTGGCCAAGGCCAAGGGCACGCCCGACGTGTCGGTCACGTCCGACGTGGTCACCGTGACCGGTGACGCACCGGCGCCCGAGTTGCTGAAGAAGGTCAAGGCCGATCCGTCGGTCGAGCTTGCCTCGCTCAACTACATCCGGAAGAAGTCCGCGACCCCGAACGACTGGCTGTACACGAACTACCAGAAGTACCTGTCGACCGTCCGCGTCAACAGTGCCTGGGACCTCTCGAAGACCGCCGGCACCCAGACGATCGGTGTCCTCGACACCGGTGTCGACGCCGGCCACCCGGACCTGGTCGGTCACCTGCTGCCCGGCTACAACACGTTCAACACGGCCCTGCCGCCGAACGACGGCGACGGCCACGGTACGGCGGTGACCGGCATCATCGCGGCCGGTACCAGCAACGGGATCGGCGTCGCCGGCGTCGCCTGGAACGCCAAGGTCCGCCCGGTCAAGGTGCTCGATGACGGCGGCTCGGGCGACGACTCGAACCTGATCAACGGCATCAACTGGGCGGTCAAGAACGGCGTCCGGGTGATCAACATGTCGCTCGGCGGCGAGGGTGACGACCCCGTCCTGCACCAGGCAATCCAGAACGCCGTCGCCAAGGGCGTCGTACTGGTCGCCGCGGCCGGCAACTCCGGCGGCGACTCGTCGAACCACTTCCCAGGGGCGTACCCAGAGGTCCTCTCGGTCGGCGCTACGAACCAGGCCGGCGTACTGACCAGCTTCAGCAGCTACGGCGACGCGGTCGACATCGCCGCCCCCGGCTACGACATCACCAGCACCGCGCCCCGCGCGCAGACCGAGGCCGGCTACGAGCCGTACTGGCTCGGCCTCAGCGGTACGTCGTTCTCGTCCCCGATCGTCGCCGGCGTCGCCGCCCTCGTCCGCAACAAGTGGCCGTCGCTGACGCCGGACCAGGTGATGGCGCGCCTGAAGGCCACCGCCCGCGACGCCGGCCCGCGCGGCAACGACCCGTACTACGGCGCAGGCATCCTGGACGCCTACCAGGCCCTCGGCGGCAAGTGGACCACGGACTTCCCGCAGGGTGTCGCGGACAAGAACGACCAGCCCGCCCGCGCCGGTGAGCTGATCGCCGGCGTCGCGGTCTCGTCGACGATCAGCGTCGAAGGCGACGTCGACTGGTACAAGCTGCCGACGGACTACGCGCACCAGGTCCGCATCGACGTCAGCGGGCAGATGTTCGACTCGGGTGCCTTTGCCCAGAACTTCGGCCCGGTCGTGTCGGCGTACGACGAGAACCTCAAGCCGCTGGCCTTCGTGCAGAAGCCGAAGCCTCCGGAGGACAGCCAGGGGTACGAGATCCCGCAGCCGCTGACCGCATCGACATACGTCACCGTCCCTGCCGGACCGATGTACGTCGCGGTCCGGAACGCCAACGGGTCGCGGGACAGCCGTACGTACTCGCTGAAGGTCACCAACGCGGACGGCAACGTCGGCCCCGCGCCGATCGACGCGTACCCGGTGCGGGACGTGCAGCCGACGAATCTGTCCTCCGGTGTCTCGGTCCTTGCCAAGCCCACGGTCTCCTTCCCGCGGGAGGTCGACGAGAACAGTGTCACCAACGGCGGCGTGAAACTGCTCAACGGCAAGACCGGTGCGGTGATTCCGGCGACCGTCACCTACGACCAGTCCGTCCGCCGGGCGGAGATCACGCCTGCGTCCCCGTTGGCTGAGGCGACGCCGTTCCGGATCGTCGCCGACGGTGTCGTCTCGCTCGATCCCACGGTGCCGATGGTGCCGTTCACCTCGGTGTTCAGCACCGAGGACCTCGCCCCAGGGCGGGTGCAGCTCGTCGGGGTCGGCGCCTACCTGGCCGCCAACCTGACGTGGACGATCCCGCCGACCACGGACCTCGACCAGGTGATCATCCGGCGGAACGTCGGGAGCAAGGCGCCGACGCCGACGACCGGGACGCTCGTCTACGCGGGCACCGGGGGCTCGGTGAAGAACACCGGGCTCGCGCAAGGTACGACGTACACTTATGCCGCCTGGATCAAGGACCGGGCCGGGCACTACAGCGCCCAGGCCGCGGTGAAGCAGCTGCTCGGGATGAAATCGGGCATCAGTGTGACGTCGACGCTGATCAACTACGGCGGGGCGATCACGATCAAGGGCAGTACGCTCCGGATCGACAACGTGGCGTACGCCGGGTTGCCGGTGAACGTGTACGTACGGCCGAAGACGTCCTCGAAGTTCACGCTGCTCGCGGCGCTGAAGACGTCCGCGACCGGGACGCTCTCGGTGACGCACAAGCCGCTCGTGTCGTCGGTCTACATGCTGACGTTCCCGGGCAACGGGATCCTGATGGGCACCCGCACAGTCGACGTCACCGTCCAGGTCAGGCCGACGATCTCGGCCGCTCTGTCGCCGGCCTCGATCCGCCTCGGCGGGACAACCGCGTTCAGCGGCTACGTCGCTCCGGCGCACGCGGGGCAGAATGTCTATCTGCAGCAGTACGGCAGCAAGGTGTGGAAGTCGATCGCCTCGGTGAAGCTCACCACCTCGGGCAAGTACGCCTTCGGCATCAAGCCCGCCGTACGCGGCCAGATCGCCTACCGCGTCTACTTCCCCGGCGACGCCGACCACGCCCCGGCCTACACGGTCAACAAGATCGCCACCATCAGCTGACGACAGTGGTGCCCACCGGCAGGCAGCCGGTGGGCACCCGGTCGGTCAGCCGCAGTTGTGCGCGGCGCTGGTGGTCGATCCGACGACGACGTCCACCGCTCCGCCGAGCGCGGTGAGGTGTACGGCGTTGACCGTGAGCCCGTTCTCGACCGTCCGCTGTTCGTTGATCAGCAGCCGGGCCGCGCCGCCGAGGTCGATGCCGGTGTTGGGTGCACCGGTCACCGTGATCGGCTCACCCGCCACCTTCAGCGTCAACGTCGTCGTACCGCTGGACTTCTCGCACGTGCTCGTCGAGGTCGCGGTCAGCCCGGACACCTCGATCACGTCCAGCCCGGGGATCCCGATGCGGACACTCTCTGCGGTGCTGACCGCCGTCACCGCGCTCGGGCCGGTCGTGGTCGTCACCTTGGCGCACAGCGCGCTCGCTGTGATGACGAGCGTGGTGACTGTCGCCTGACAGGCCGGAGCCGTCGAGCCTGCCCCGGTTGTGCGGACCACGCCGGTGTCCGGAGCCGGCGGCAGTTCCAGCCGTACGAGGGCCAGGTTCACCACCGCCGACAACCCGAACGCCCGCCCCGTCACGTACTCGAGCTGCGCCGCCCCGCGGACGACCGATCGCTCATGGCCGCGATCACCCGCGTACGCCGCCGCCAGCGGCACCGAGCCCTGATCGTTCAGCGGCTGCTCGACCTTCGCGATCGTGCACCGTGCAGTCCCACTGAAGTCGGTCGTGGCGTAGCAGGTCTGCTCGCTCGAGCCCGCACCCATGCTCAGAGCGACCGCTCGTCGCGCCAGCGGACCCACGGAGGCCTCCGCCAGCCTGGCCCGCAGTTCAACCGGCTGCCCGTTCGTGATCCGCGGCGTACCGTCGAACGCGAGTGACGTCGCGATCCGAGGCAGCTGGATCCGGCTCGCGTACGACGACCACAGCTGACCGGCCCCGCCTGCCCAGCCGAGCCACAGGCGTCCGTTGAACGCATCGATCGCCGGCGCACTGCCGCCCGGGTTGTCGTTCACGACCGCGATCGGAGCCGACCAGCCGGCGCCGTCCGCACTGCCGGCGACCCGGATCCCGTCGGCACTCTTCCAAGCGGCGTACACCGAGTCACCTGTCGCCGTCAGCGTCGCGCTACCGATGGCCTCTCCAATGGTTGCTCCAGGTACCCATTGCGCACCGTCCGCGCTGGACGCGGACCGAACCGCCGCACCACCCGCCTCCTGCCAGACCAGCACGAGCCGATCCTTGTACGCCGCCATCGCCGGACCGGACGCAGTACGCCCGTCACCTGCACGCGTGGGAGCCGACCACGCCTGCCCATCGGTGCTCGAGGCAACCGACAAGCCGTTGTCGCCGCCCTTCCAGGCCACGAAGATCCGGCCGTCCAGCACCGCGACAGCAGGACCCGCCGCGCCGGCCGCGGACCGTGCGGTCGCGGCGGCCTGATCGGTCACCTGGATCGGCTCCGACCAGTTGGCGCCGTCCGCGCTCGTAGCGACGAAGACCTTGGTGTTCTCCGTCCAGGACGCGACGAGCTTCCCGTTCTGTACGGCGAGTGCCGGGCGCGCTGTTGTCGTCCGTCCGGCGAGGATCCGTATCGCAGCGCTCCACGTCGCGCCGTCGGGTGTCGACGACAAGTAGAGCCCGGCGTCGGTGCCGCGCCACAGGGCGAACTGCACGCCCTTGAACGTCGTGACCGCAGGCGTGTCGTCGAGACCTGGCGCCGCGGTGGCCGGTGCCGCGGAGGACCAGGTCGCCAATGCGGGCGAGCTGACCGGGAGATCGTCGGCCGGCGCGCCAGGCGCCGTACCCGGATTGACGGTATCCGTCACCAGCCGCAGGTTGCGCATTGCGGTCTGCACCAGCGGCAGGGTCTGGTCGACGTTCGCCCACCGGGCCTTGAAATGCTGGGCGTAGAGGCCGGCCAGCCGGTTCAGCCGCACGGCGGCGCTCCAGCTGAGGCACGCCGCGAACGGGTCGACACCTTCCAGCCCGGGCAACCGCTGGCAATTGTCCGTGCCCTCGAGTTGTTCCTGCTGTTCCGGAGCCTTCCCGGCAGCCAGGTTGTCGGCCGCACCCGAGAGCAGCGCCGCGATGGTGAACCCTTCGTCTGCCGAGTTGGTGTAGATCGGGTGATCGCCGAACAGTAGTCCTCGGAGGTTGTTGTCGGTGTCCAGCGCCCGGGGGAACCCGAGCTGCGTGTACGCCCGCAACAGGCTGACGGTCAGATTCAGGTCCAGCGAGATGTTCTGGTCGCGCTGGAGCTCCACCGCGGTCTCGCGGTAGTGCTGGATCCGCTTGGTCTTCAGGAACTCGGTCATCCGCGCTGCCGCGTCGGCCTCGGTGTCGGCCGGCACGTCGACGGTCGCGTTCTGCTGGAACACCGCCCGGTCGGTCTTCTGCCAGTTGTCGAGCAGCGGCTTCGTGGGCTCGAGCACTGGTCCGCACTCGTTCGGCCCTTCCCTCCAGTACTGCTTGCAGTTCTGGTAGTTGACGTCTTCCTCGACGACCTTCGTCGTGGTCCGGGCGATCTTCGCGGCACTGCCCGGCCAGGTGATGCTCTCGGTGAACTTCACCTGCAGATCCGCCGAGCGGAACGTGAGTTTGAACGGGCCGGAGATCGTCCAGGTCTCTGTGGGGTTGACCCATTCGGCGCTCCAGCAGACGCCGTACGTCGGTGGCGCGCTGTGGGCCCAGCGTGCGAACTCCTCGGCCGCGCCCAGCTGCTTGCCGTTCACGTTGTCCGGTGTTGTGAGGTTCTCTCCGCCGCCGCACTTCGGGGTGTCCTGCGGGCTCTTCAGGACATCCTGCTGATCCGCTGGTACGGGTTGCGCGGGACCGTCGAAGAGCCCGTAGTCCTTGCCTCCGGTGACGTTGCCCTCCCGGGCTTGGATGGTGTTCGCCAGCTTGACGGTCTGGGCCGTGTAGTTGCTCAAGAGCCGGCCGAAGAGCGCGTTCGTCGTACCGTCGGCCCCTGGTGTGCTGAATTCCTGGGCGGCGTCGCGGATGTCCCGGCCGGCGGTGATGACGTTGGCGGCGCGGATCGGCGCGACGGCCTTGGCCAGCGCCGGGTTCTGGCTCGACAGCAGGCTGTACCCGTTCGCGGCCAGCTCCCAGACGTCGGAGTTCCCGACCCGGCCGTGTTCCTGGAAGTTCGGGTCCAGGCTCTTCTTCGCGTAGGCGCCGAGGAACGAGATCGAACCGTACGGTCCGTACTGGTTGAGTACCTCGCTCACCTTGCTGTCGACGCTGGAGTACACGTCTTCCGGCGGGACGAACGTCGCCGTCGCGGCAGTGGTCGTTGCCGCGGTGTAGAACGCGGTCTCGCCTTGCAGGTACTGGTCCTTCGACAGCGTGCTGCCCGGTCGGTAGTGGGTGTAGTCGATGAGGGCATCGGTCGTCTCCCACAAGCGCTGCTCGCCGAGCGACTGGATTGCCCTCAGCAACGACACTCCGACCACCTGGAGCTGGTTCTGCACGTTGGCCAGGTTGACGGAGATGGAACCGGCCTGCTCCTTCACCTGCTGGACGTCCGCGCCGATCCGGTTGAACTGAGCCACCATCGCGCCGTAGAGCGTGTCCAGCTTGCGATCCACGCGGTCGAACTGCTTGTCCAGATGAACGCGCAGATCCGCGATCTGGGCCTTCAGGTCCTCGATCCCTTTGATGACCTGTCCCTCCAGGCCCCCGCCGGCACCGGCGAACAGCGTGACCAGCGTGCTGATCGCGCCGATGAAGTTGCCGGTCAGGCCGACCGCCGCGAGCGAGAAGACGGTGTTCACCATCTGGGCCGAGGTGATCACCTTGTTGACCGCCTCGGCGATCTGGATCGCGCCGTCGCCGAACAGCTTGATCTGCCGTCCGAGATCCTTGTCGACCACGCCCGCCAGGAACGCCAGCCCGGTCAGACCGGCCTTGGCGTCGTTGATCCGCGCTTCCCGCTCGTCGGCGGCCTTCTTCGCCGCGGCGCGCTGTTCCGGCGTCGGCTCCGGGGTCGACGTGCCGGGCGGCCGGTCCTCGAAGGCCTGGGTGAGGACGCCGAGGTCCTGCTTGCGATCGGCGTACAGCTTGTCCGTCAGAACCTTGAACTGGTCGGTGGTGGCCTGCCGGTACTCCTTCGGATTTCCTTGCTGGGAAAGGATCTTCGGGAAGTCCAAGGTGTTCTTCAACTGGTCCGTGCCGGCCAGCGTGGTCCCGCTCGCGGACGCGCTGACACCGAGCGGTGCGCCGAGCGTCGCGTTCCAGCCGCTGTTGAAGGCGGCATCCGCGCGAGCCTTCTGGGCCACGGCCGCCCAGACGGCGGTGCGTGCGCCGGCGTACTCGGCGTTCCAGCCGATCTGCTGCTGTGCTCCGCTGATCCGGTCCGGTGCCTTGCCGGACTCGGACGGGTCGTTCGTGCCGACGATCGAGAAGATCAGCTTGGTCAGGTTGGGCCCGGCCGGCTCCGCGTCGGCTGTGGTCCGCACCGCCTCGATGGCCGCACCGACCGCCTCGGCGGCGTTCCGGGTCCACAGATAGTCGGCGACCTTCGTGTCGATCCGCTCGCCGGTCTTGCTCAGGTGATCGGCGATCTGGTCCGCCGTGGCCGCCGGATGGGTCGCCCGCCAGTCCAGCAGTTCGGCGCTGGTGACCAGGTCCCTCGGCTCCTGCTTGTCGGCGACCACCAGATAGCTGCCCAGCAGTGCGTCGGCCAGTCCGTCCGGGTCGACCATCGCCGCCCGCACGCTCGCCTCAGCAGGCCGGATCCCGAGCAGTCCGGTCATCACCAGCAACAGCACCATCAGCCCGGCATGTCGCCGTACCCTCGTACTCATTCAACTTCCCCCAAGAAGTCATCACCCCGAACCCATCCGGGCTCCCCAGCAGAGTGACTGGTCGCTCACCCTCCGGACGACCCCTTCACGCCATCTCCGCACGAACGCCATCCTCTGAGTGCACTCCCGGGCAGCCGATGCCTGTACCTGTGGGTACAGTGGGGTGGGTGGAGACGGTGGAGCGGTTGATTCGTAGTACGCAGGAGTTGTTGTGGGAGCGGGGGTATGTGGGGACCTCGCCCAAGGCGATTCAGCGGGCTGCGGACGCCGGGCAGGGCAGCATGTATCACCACTTCACCGGGAAGGCTGAGCTGGCGAAGGCGGCGATCGAGCGGTCGGGGGCCGAGTTGCGGGCGGCTGCTGACGTGCAGTTGACCGGTGAAGGTACGGCGGCCGAGCGGATCAGCGGGTATCTCGGACGAGAGCGGGATGTGCTGCGCGGGTGTCAGGTCGGGCGGCTGGCGGCGGATCCGGAGGTCATTGCGGATCCGGAATTGCGGGCCCCGGTCGCGGAGACGTTCGAGTGGTTGCGCTCCAGGCTGGCCGAGGTGGTTGCTGAGGGCAAGCGTACGGGCGAGTTCCCGGAGTCGCTGGACCCGGAGCGGACCGCCGCGACGATCGCCGCCGTACTGCAGGGTGGGTACGTGCTCGCTCGCGCGGCCGGGTCGACCGAACCGTTCGAGCTCGCCGTCCAAGGACTCGTCGACTTGCTAGGAGCGAAATGAAGATCGGTGCGGTGTTCCCGCAGCTCGAGATCGGCGCGGACCCGAACGTAGTGCGCGACTGGGCGACGACCGTAGAGAACGCCGGGTACAGTCACGCGCTCGCCTACGATCACGTGCTCGGCGCGGATCCGGCGAACCGCCCGGGCTGGACCGGGTACACCGACAAGTCCTTGTTCCACGAGGTTTTCGTGCTGTTCGGCTACCTGGCCGCGATCACCACGGAGCTCGAGCTCGTCACCGGCGTACTCGTGCTGCCGCAGCGCCAGACCGCGCTGGTGGCGAAGCAGGCGGCCGAGGTCGACGTACTGAGCGGCGGCCGGCTCCGCCTCGGCGTCGGCATCGGCTGGAACAAGGTCGAGTACGACGCCCTCGGTGTCCCGTTCGAGAAACGCGGCGCGCGGTTGACCCAGCAGGTCGAGCTGCTGCGCAGGCTGTGGGCGGATCCGGTCATCTCGTACGACGGCACGTTCGATCGGGTCTCCGAGGCCGGGCTGAATCCCTTGCCTGGCAGGGAAATCCCGATCTGGTTCGGCGGCAGCGCGGACGCCGTACTGCGTCGTACCGGGCGGATCGGCGACGGGTGGATGCCGCAATCGCCGCCCGACGAGAACGCTCGCCAGCAGATCGCGATGATGCGCGAGGCCGCAGAAACAGCAGGCCGCGATCCGCAGTCGATCGGCATCGAGGCAAGGCTCACCCTCGCCGCCGTCCCCGAGCAGGACCGCCAGGCGTTCGTGGACGGGTGGCGGCAGCTCGGCGCGACGCACATCAGCGTGAACACGATGAACCTGGGCCTGTCCCGCCCGGAGGAACATGCCGCAGTGCTCGCCGAGGTACTCCCGAAACTCACCTGAGATCGAGCCACCCAAGATGTATCTCCCGCCGCTTCCCGAGCATCCGAACAGGTAAGGGGAGTTTTCGTCAGGGGGAGAGAGGAAGGCCATGGCCTCCCAGGATGACTTCGAGAAGCGGACGTACAACTACCTGCGGCTGGCGATGATCGGAGTCCTGATCATGCTCGCGGTCGCGGTGCTGCGCGAGCACTGGAAGACGGCGTCGGACTGCTGGCAGGGATCGATCAGCGCGTACTACTACACGCCGGTGCACGCGGTGTTCATCGGTTCCCTGGTGACGATCGGCATCTGCATGATCGTCCTGAAAGGCGCAACGACCTTCAAGGACGTGCTGCTGAACCTCGGCGGCCTCCTGGCGCCGGTCGTCGCCTTCGTGCCGACGCCGAACGCGGGCAGCTGCTGGTCGGAAGCCGTCGTTTCGCGCAACGCGGAGCCGGATGTCTCGAACAACATGCTGGCGTACTTCGTAGCCGGCGGCCTGGCCCTGCTCGCCTCGGCGTACATCGGGCTGACCTCGAAAAAGAAGTGGGACTGGAAGCAGGTCGTGGGTCTGGCAACCTCGGTGCTGCTCTGGCTGGCGGGGATCATCTGGTTCGCGACCTCACGGGACGCCTTCGTCGGCAACGCGCACTACACCGCCGCCGTGCTCTTGTTCGCGGTCTTCATCGTCATCGTTTTCCTGAGCACCAGGGGTCAGCGCAATCTGCCTGCTACGCGGGCTCCCGAGCGGAAGGTGTTCACCGGCGCGTACGGCGGGATCGCGATCGCGATGTGCATCTGCCTCGCGATCGGACTGATTTGGAGGTCGTCGGCGATCCTCGTGGTCGAGACCCTTCTGCTCGTGTTGTTCGTGCTGTACTGGGTACTTCGGACTGCCGAACAGTGGCGCGCCGGCGCGGAGTCCACCGAGTCATGAACGAGGTTCTCAGCACCAAGGACCGAGTGCGGTTGTTGCCGACTGCGATGGGCCGGCTGGCCTCGACCATGGTCGGGCTGGCGGCGTACCGGCTCGGAAAGCGGGGCCTGGAGACGGCGATCCTCCCCGCCCCAGAGCCGACGTCGTGGACCTCCAGCGCCGAGGACCTTGGGCAAGACATCCTCAGCAGCGCCTTCTTCGAGCATTCGGTCAGAACGTGGCGCTTCGGGATGGCGCTGGCGCAGGCCGACGGAGCCGTCCTCGATCCGGAGTTGTTCTACGTGGCGGCGATGCTGCACGACATCGGGTTGTTCAGGCCGTTGGCCGGCAGGTGTTTCACCGCGGCCGGCGTTGCGGCTGTGCGGGAGACGGCGCCGACGGGAACTCCGGTACGGCGTATCGAGGAGGTCCAGGCAGCGATCTTCGAACACCTCGAGATTCGGAGACCGCGAGCAAAGCTGTCCTGCTACTTGCAGGCTGCGTCGCTGCTCGATGTGGCGGGGACGCGGGTCACTGCCCTCGGTCCGGAGTTCGTGCGTACGGCCTGCGCGCACCGGGCCGGGTTCCCCGCAGCGTGCAGGGACGTCTGGCGAGCGGAGTGCCGGCGATTTCCCCAGGGGAGGGCGGCGTACGCGCGTTGCGTAGGCGGCCTGTTGATCGGAACTCGGCTCAATCCTTTGCCGGACTGAGAGGGGTGTTCGCGGTGGAGCCGCGGATGGCCAGGGGGCAGGGGAGGGTTACTACCTGGGAGGGGCGGTCCGGGTCGGCGATGCGTTGGCGGAGGAGGTCGACGCCGGCTTGGACGATGCTGTGGATGGGTTGTTCCACCGAGGTGAGGTCGAAGGATTCCCACGCCGCCATTTCGGTGTTGTCGTAGCCGATCACCCAGACGTCGTCGGGGACGTGGGCGCCGATCGCGCGGGCGCCGTCGAGGATGCCGAAGGCCAGCAGGTCGGTGACCGTGTAGATCGCGGTCGGCGGCTTCTTGCGGGACAGCAGTTTCTCGGCGGCGGCGTGGCCGTCGGCGTGCGGCACGCCGACCGTGATCACGTTGCTCGGTTTGAGCTTCACGCCGGCGTCGGTCAGGGCGGCGCGGAAGCCGGCGTCGCGGTCGCGCGAGGTGTTCCCGGTCGGCGTCAGCGTCACGAGACCGATGTCGGTATGCCCCGCGTCGACGAGGTACCGGCCGGCGTCGTACGCGCCCTGCCAGTTGTCGCCGACGACCTGATCGCAGTTCAGCCCGTCGATCCCGCGGTGCAACAGCACCGTCGGGGTCCCGGACGCGAGCGCCATCGTGTGCAGCTTCGAGTCGTACGTCGCCGACGTCAGCAGGAACCCGTCGACGAGTCGCTGCTGGAGCACCTCCGCGACCGCCTCCTCGGGGTCGTGCTCGATGTTCCACAGGATCATGTGCAGGCCCATCGAGCTCAGCACCCGGCCGATCTCGTCGAGCAGCTCGGCGTGGAACGGGCTGGTCACCCGCGTCATGAACACGCCGATGGTGTCGGTCCGGCCGGTCTTCATCGCCCGGGCCAGCGCGTTCGGCGTGTAGTTCGCGTCCTTCAGCACCTGCAGGACGCGGGCCCGGGTCTCCGGGTTGACCTTCGGGTTGTTGGTGAGCACCCGCGACACGGTCGCCTGCGACACCCCGGCCAGACGCGCCAGGTCGCGACTCGTCGGTGGTCGTGTCATCTCCGCCCCCTTCGTTCGAGATGTGAACCCTACTGAAGAGTGTCACCACGGGCCGTTGACCACGCCGAAGCACCTGTGTATACGTATTCAGTAGCTAAAGTGTATACGTATTCATCCCTCGCGGATGGGAGATTCCGGTGCAGACCAACCTCTCCAACCTGAACCGCCGCAGGTTCCTCGCCGGTCTGACGGGACTGACGGCCGCCGGCCTGCTGGCCGGCTGCGGTGGCAACGGGAACGCCGGCGGTGACAAGAAGGGCCTGACCTTCCTCAACTGGGAGCAGGTGAAGGGCAACCCGCTGGAGCAGGCGATCCAGGCGTTCGAGCAGCAGTCCGGGACGCAGGTCACCATCCAGCCCGCGGTCACCACGGAGTACGACACCAAGATGCGCACCCTGATCGCCGGCGGCAGCCCGCCGGACGTGATGCGGATCAACGACGACTTCGTCCGCGGCTTCTCCCAGCAGGGCGCGCTGCTGGATCTGAAGCCCTACATCGAGAAGGACAAGCTCGACACGTCGCAGTTCGCCAAGGAGACGTTCGAGTTCCCGAAGCAGCCCGACGGCTCGCACACTGCCTGGGTGCTCGGGTACGAGCCGCGGCTGATCTTCTACAACGCCGACCTCTTCAAGCAGGCCGGCGTACCGCTGCCGCCGACGACCTGGTCGTCCGACGGCTGGACCTGGTCCGACTTCGAGGCGGCCGCGAAGAAACTCACCGACCCGGCGAAGAAGCAGTACGGCGCTCTCGTGTACCTGGACACCGGCTACGAGCAGACGTTCACCGTCAACCACGGCAGCGAGACGGGCATCTTCTCGAAGGACGGCACGCAGTTCACGCTGCCTGGTTCGAAGGAGGCCGAGGCGCTGCAATGGGCGACCGACCTGACCTGCAAGGACAAGGTGCAGCCGCCGTGGTCGGTGCTGCAGCAGGACAACGCGGAGACCCAGATGTTTGCCCAGGGCAAACTCGCGATGATGTTCGCGACCTTTGGGACGGTGCCGTACCTGCGGACCACGATCAAGGACTTCACCTGGGACGTCGCTCCGCCGCCTGCTGACGTGGAGCAGAAGACCGAGTCGAGCGTGATCGTGTTCTGCGTCCCGAAGAAGGCGAAGAACCCGGACCAGGCGTGGGAGCTGCTCAAGTACCTGGCGAGCGAGGCGGGCGGCAAGACCCTGCTCCAGGGCGGCGCCTTCACGCCGATCAACCTGAAGGCCGCGGCCGACCTGGCACCGAACGGCAAGGCTCCCGCGCATATCGGGCTGTTCGCCGAGGCGGCGAAGCACCTCACCGCGACCAACCAGACGAAGAACACGATCGGCGCCCGCGAGCTGTACCGGCCGGCGCTGGACACCGCCTACAACTGCGAGAAACCCGTCAGCGACGTGCTCCAGGGCGTCAAGTCCCAGGTGGAGAACGCCTTGAAGGGTTGATGTCGATGGCAACCGTCACGATGGCGCGCGACCGCGGCACCGTCCAGGTGGCCGACGTACGCCGGGCGCGGCGCAAGCAGAATCTCACCGGCTGGTTGTTCATCAGCCCGATCGTGGTCGGGGTGGTGGCCTTCCAGTTCTTCCCGATCCTCGTCTCGATGGCCGCGTCGCTGACCGACTGGAACGGGATCGCGGCGCCGAAGTTCGTCGGGCTGAAGAACTTCACCGACATGTTCGGCAACGATCCGTTGTTCCTGCAGACCTTCAAGAACACCGTCTACTTCACGCTGGCCAGCATCCCGTTGACGATCGGCATCGGCCTGGTGCTGGCGTTGCTGTGCGCCCGCCCGATCCGCGGCGTCGCGTTCTTCCGGACAGCGTACTTCGCGCCGTACGTGACGAACGTGGTGGCGATCGGGTTCGTCTGGTTCTGGTTCTTCCAGCCGGACAACGGGGTGATCAACGGACTGCTCGACCAGATCGGGATCCACGGCCCGCAGTGGTTGTCGAGCTCGAGCTGGGCGATGCCGGCGGTCATCATGGTCAGCGTCTGGCAGGGCATCGGGTACCCGATGATCATCCTGCTCGCGGGGCTGCAGGGCCTGCCGAACGAGTACTTCGAGTCCGCGCGGATCGACGGGGCGGGCGCGTGGCAGCGATTGCGGTACATCACGCTGCCGTTGCTGACACCGCATTTCCTGTTCCTGCTGATCACGCAGTTCATCACGTCGTTCCAGGTGTTCGGCCTGATCTACGTGATGACCAAGGGCGGGCCGGGCCACGCCACCAGCGTCTACATCTTCAACATCTACCAGAACGCGTTCAGCTACGGGAAGGTCGGCTACGCCTCGGCGATGGCGTGGATCCTCTTCGCGGTGATCGCGGCCGTCACCTACCTGCAGTGGAAGCTGCAGAAGAGGTGGGTGTTCTACACATGAGACTCGTCTCCAAGACCTCGCAGTACGTCGTGATGTCCTTGTTCGCCGTCGTTTTCCTGGCACCGCTGGTGTGGATGATCAGTGCCTCGCTGCGACCGGAGGCGAAGGTGCTGAGCGTGCCGCCGAAGTTCCTGCCGACGGACGCGCACTGGGACAACTACCGGCAGGTGTTCGAGCTGATCCCGGTGTTCCTCTGGAACAGCGTGAAACTCGCCGGGCTGAACGTGATCGGGATCCTGATCGTCGCGTCGATGGCCGGCTACGCGTTCGCGCGGCTGAGGTTCGCCGGCCGGGACGCCGCGTTCATGGTGCTGCTCGCCACCTCGATCATCCCGGGCATCGCGTACCTGATCCCGCAGTACATCGTTTTCCGGCAGATCGGGTGGGTGGACACGCAGTACCCGCTGTGGGTGCCGAAGGTGCTCACGCCGGTGTTCGCGACGTTCCTGATGCGGCAGTCGTTCCTGACCGTTCCGCAGGAGCTCGAGGACGCGGGCAAGATCGACGGGGCGTCCACGTTCGGCATCTACTGGCGGATCATGCTGCCGCAGACCAAACCGGCGCTGGCCGCGATCGGGGTGTTCACGTTCCTGGAGTCGTGGAACGACCTGTTCGGCCCGCTGATCTACATCAATTCCGAGAACCTGCAGACGCTGCCGGTGGCGCTGGCCCAGTTCCAGGGCGAGTACTTCACCCAGATCAGTCTGCTGATGTGCGGTGCGACGGTGTCCGTCGTACCGGTGATCGCCGTCTTCCTCTTTGCCCAGCGCTATTTCATCCAAGGCATCACGATGACAGGAATGAAGGGGTGAGCACCGTGCCGGACCGGCTCGTTGCCATGCAGATCGGAGCGGTTTCGTTCGTCGACGAAGGCGTCGACCAGACACTCGACATCCTGGCCGAGCGCGGCGCGGTGAACGCGCTGTTCCTGGCCACGCCGACCTGGACCCGGGGCACCGGCGGGCGGCAGATCCCGGGGCACCCGCTCCCGGACCACGGCGTTGGTGAGTACGACCTCGGCTGGGTCGGCGGGAACTACGCGACCCCGCACCCGCAGTACTACGGAAATACCGTGCTCGGCGCGGTCGGAAAAGCTCCGGAAAATCCGGAATTCGATCTGCTCGGCGAGGTGATTCCGAAGGCCCGCGAGCGCGGGATGAAGTCGTTCGCCTGGATGGAGGAGAGCGGCGGCGCGCGCGAGCTACGGACGTACCCGAACTTCGCCAAGGTCCTCGAGGTGGACGCGTGGGGCCGGCCGGGGCGGCGGCCGTGCTTCAACAACCCGGACTACCGCAACTGGCACCTCGGGTTCGTCGAGGACTACGTGCAGAGCTATCAGCTCGACGGGCTGGCCTGGTGCTCGGAGCGGCCCGGGCCGTTGAACATGCTGATGCAGGGGACGGTCGACGTCCCCGAGGTCGGTTGCTTCTGCCCGCACTGCCGGCGGATCGCCCGCGAACGGGGCATCGACGTCGATCGTGCGCTGCGCGGCTACCGCGAGCTGGTCGACTGGAACCAGCGGGTCGGCGCCGGTGAGCGCCCGGTGGACGGCGCGTTCGTGACGTTCTGGCGGATCCTGCTGAACTTCCCCGAGGTCCTGTCCTGGCAGACGTTGTGGACCGAGAGTCAGCGGCAGTTGTACCGCGACATCTATGGGGTGGCGAAGGCGATCTCGCCCGAGGTGCAGGTGGGCTGGCACGTCTACCACAACATCTCGTTCAGCCCGTTCTACCGGGCGGACCAGGACTACGCCGAGATGGCGAAGTTCTCGGACTTCATCAAGGCCGTCATCTACAACAACTGCGCGGGTCCGCGGTTCTTCACCTGGGTGAAGAGCATCTGCGGTGCGCTGTTCGCCGACGCCGAGCCGGAAGACGTCTACCCGCTGATGATGAAGTTGCTGCAGCTCGACGAAGGAGACTACGAGAAGCTGCCGCAGACCGGATTCACCGCGGACTACGTACGGCGGGAGACCGAGCGGGCCGTCGCGGGCGTCGGCGGGCAGAGCAAGATCTACCCGGGGATCGACATCGACATCCCGGTCGGGGTCGCGAAGCAGCGCGGGCTGGAGGCGCCGCGGGACCTCGGTACGAAGATCAACTGGGACGACAACGAGGGCGAGCTGACCCGCTGCACCCGGGAGTCCGTGCGAGACGCGACGCTGGCCGCGTTCGAGGGCGGCGCCGAGGGCGTCGTACTGAGCCGGAAATACTCGGAAATGCTGCTGGAGAATCTTTCCGGGGCCGGCGACGCGGTCCGGAGTCTTCCGTGAAGCCCTGGTACCGAAGGACGTTGCGGTGGGCGCAGACCAACCTCACGGAGAAGGACCCGGCGCGGTACGACGCCGAGTGGTGGCGGGAGCACTGGCGGCGTACCAAGGTCCAAGGGGTGATCGTCAACGCCGGCGGCATCGTCGCGTACTACCCGAGCAAGTTCGAGCTGCACCACCGGGCGGAGTACCTCGGCGATCGCGACCTGTACGGCGAGATCGTCGACCTGGCCCGGCAGGACGGACTGACTGTGCTCGCCCGGATGGACTCCAACCGGGCCCATCAGCCCTTGTACGACGCACACCCGGACTGGTTCGCGGTCGATGCCGACGGCAACCCCTATCGGGCCGGCCGCCTGTACGTCGCCTGCGTCACAGGCCCGTACTACAAGGACTTCCTGACCGGGATCCTCGAAGAGATCATCGAGCGCAGCGCACCGGACGGTCTGACCGACAACAGCTGGAGCGGTCTCGGACGGGACTCGATCTGCTACTGCCCGAACTGCCGCGACAGTTTCGGCCAGGAGCTGCCGGCCGCGCCGGACTGGACGGACCCGGTCTACAAGCAATGGATCCGCTGGAGTTACGACCAGCGGCTGGCGGTCTGGGACCTGAACAACGAGGTGACGCGCCGAGCGGGCGGCGCGGACTGCTTGTGGATCGGGATGAACGGGGGCGAGGTCGTTGCGCAGAGCAAGAGACTGCGGGACGACGTCGAGATCTGCAAGCGGGCGTCGATCTTCCTGCTGGACTCGCAGTGGCGGCACGAGGAGTCCGGGTTCCAGGCGAACGCCGACGCCGGAAAACGTCTGCACGGGTTGCTCGGGCCGGAAACACTGATTCCGGAAAGTACTGCGATGTACGACGCCGGCGTTCCGACGTTCCGGCTCGGGAGCAAACCCGAGCCGGAGGCGCGGATGTGGGCGATCGAAGGCTGGGCCGGCGGGATCCAGCCGTGGTGGCACCACATCGGCTCGGTGCACGACGACCGGCGGCAGTACGCGACCGCCGAGCCGCTGTTCGCCTGGCACGAGGCGCACGAGGAGTTCCTGGTCGATCGGGAGCAGGTCGCCACGGTCGGCCTGCTGTGGAGTCAGCGGAGCGTGGACTTCCACGGGCGGGACGAACCCGAGGAGGTCAGCCAGCTGCCGTACAAGGGCTGGGTGGACGCGCTGATTCGCGCCCGCATCCCGTACCTGCCCACAACCGAGGTGGACGAACGGTTCGAGGTCCTCGTCGTGCCGAACGTGGGCGTGCTGACGGATGAGCAATGCGACCAGCTGAGGACGTACAGCGGGAAGCTCGTCGTGACCGGGGAGTCGGGGCTCTACGACGAGTGGGGTGATCGCCGGGACGACTGGGTGCTGGGCGATCTGCTGGGCGTCCGGCACCAGGGCAAGCGACTCGGTGACGGGACGGTGACGGACTGGGAGAACTACGACAGCCACAGCTACCTGCGGATCGAAGACCGATCGGTTTTCGACGGTGACACCGACGTACTGCCGTTCGGCGGGCAGTTGGAGGTGGTGGAGTCCCAGGCCCGGAAAGCGTTGTCGTGGATTCCGCCGTTCCCGATCTACCCGCCGGAGAAGTCGTGGATGGAGGAGTCACGCAGCGACGTACCGGCGCTGGTCCTCGGTGAACGTACGGCGTACCTCGCGGCCGACCTGGACCGGTTGTACGCGAAGTACCACCACCCCGATCACGGACAGGTCCTCGCCAACCTCGTCCGTCACGACGGCATCCCGCTCCGCGTCGAAGGCGCCGGCGTACTGGATTGCCAGCTGTACCGGCAGGGCGACCGGCACGTGCTGCACCTGGTCAACCTCGATCAAGGCGGTGCCTGGCGTGGCCGCCTGCAAGAGCTGACACCCGCCGGCCCGTTCACGGTGAGGATCAGGGCGAGCGGATCCCGGGCGCGGCTCCTCGTCTCGGGCGGTGAGGTGGACGTGCGGGAGCAGGACGGCTGGATTACGGTCGGGGTAGACCGGATCACCGATCACGAAGTCGTAGTACTTGATTAAGGAGTTCCCTGTGGCAGTCGAGGTCACCGGCCCGATGGGCGAGCGGTACGACGAGATCCTCACCGAGCGTGCGCTCGGACTGATCGAGACGCTGCACCGTGCGTACGACGGGCGGCGGCGGGAGCTGCTCGAGCGGCGTGCGCAGCGGGTCGCGGAGATCGAGGCCGGGGCGTCGCTGGGGTTCCTGGCGGACACGAAGGACGTTCGGGACGACCCGGAGTGGCGGGTCGCTCCCGCGGCTCCGGGCCTCGTCGACCGGCGGGTGGAGATCACCGGTCCGACCGACCGGAAGATGACGATCAACGCGCTCAACTCGGGCGCCAAGGTGTGGCTGGCCGACCAGGAGGACGCGAACACGCCGACCTGGGAAAACGTTGTCGGCGGCCAGCTGAACCTGCTGGACGCGATCACCCGGCGCATCGACTTCAGCACCGACACGAAGAGCTACGCGCTGAAGCCGGACGAGGAGCTGGCGACGATCGTCGTACGGCCGCGGGGCTGGCACCTGCCGGAGAAGCACGTCCTCGTCGACGGCGAGGAGACGTCCGGCTCGCTGGTGGACTTCGCGCTCTACTTCGCGGCGGCCGCGCAGCCGCAGCTCGATCGCGGTCAGGGGCCGTACTTCTACCTGCCGAAGATGGAGTCGCACCTCGAGGCGCGGCTGTGGAACGACGTGTTCGTCACCGCCCAGGAAGCGCTCGGCATCCCGCGCGGGACGATCCGCGCGACCGTGCTGATCGAGACCTACCCGGCCGCGTTCGAGATGGAGGAGATCCTGTACGAGCTGCGCGAGCACTCGGCCGGCCTGAACGCGGGACGCTGGGACTACATGTTCAGCGTGATCAAGACGCACCGGACCCGCGGCAAGGACTTCCAGCTGCCGGACCGGAACAGCGTGACGATGACGGTGCCGTTCATGCGCGCGTACACCGAGCTGCTGGTGCGAACCTGCCACAAGCGCGGCGCACACGCGATCGGCGGGATGGCGGCGTTCATCCCGAGCAAGGACCCGGCGGTGAACGAGCAGGCGTTCGCGAAGGTCGAGGCCGACAAGACCCGCGAGGCCGGCGACGGCTTCGACGGTTCGTGGGTCGCGCACCCGGGCATGGTCGAGACCTGCAAGGCCGTCTTCGACAAGGTTCTCGGCTCGAAGCCCAACCAGCTCGACAAACTGCGCGAGGAGGTCGCCGTCACCGCCGAGCAGCTGCTCGACGTCGCTGCCACGCCGGGTGAGGTCACCGAAGCCGGCCTCCGCAGCAACGTGAGCGTCGCCGTCCAGTATCTGGCCGCCTGGCTCGACGGAACCGGCGCCGTCGGAATCTTCAACCTGATGGAGGACGCGGCGACCGCCGAGATCTCCCGGTCGCAGATCTGGCAGTGGCGCCGGAACGAGGTCACCCTCGACTCCGGGGATACGGTCACCACCGAATTGGTCGAGCGGATCGCCGACGAGGAGATCGCCGAACTCGGGACGCCGGAGCGCTACGACGCCGCTCGCGCCCTGTTCCTGGAGGTGGCGCTCGCCGACGAGTACGTGGACTTCCTGACGCTCCCGGCGTACGAACGCTTCAGCTGACACCGATCTAGATCAATTACGGTAATGGCCGTAAAGCGTTGACATCGACGCTCGTACGGCCCTACGGTCGCGCCATAAGTCGAGTTCAGGACGCCAGAAAGGCGACACTCCATGGCCAAACGCGCGAGCTCGGTTCCCCCTGCCGGCCAGACCCGGCGCGACTTCCTGCGACTGTCCGGTCTGACCATGGCCGCGATCGGCGGCAGCTGGTCGCTGACCGGTTGCGGTCTGTTCGGTGACGACAGCAAGGCGGCCGACGGCCAGTCGACGCTGAAGATCGACTACGTCCCGGTCGAGGTGCTGGACCCGCAGGTGATCACCAACGGCATGTGGATCCTCAGTCGTGGGATCTCCGAGGGCCTGGTCGCCCAGAACGAGAAGGGTGACGGAGTGCTGCCGGCCGTCGCTTCCGAATGGAAGGTCTCCGACGACCACCTGACCTACACCTTCACGCTGCGCGACAACGCGCAGTGGTCCGACGGCAAGCCCGTTGTCGCACAGGACTTCGAGCGGACCTACAAGCGGCTGTTCACCCCTGCGGCGACCTCGGCCGGCGGTACGACGCTCGGCGCGAACAGCTACCAGGTCTCGACCGGGATCAAGGGCGGCAAGGACTTTCTCTCCGGCGTACTGACCGACTGGTCGCAGGTCGGTGTGAAGGCGAACGGGGACCACGAGCTCGTGCTCACCCTGTCCAACCCCAACCCGGACTTCCTGCTCGCGCTGACCCACCCGGCGATGCTGCCGCTGCCGATGGACCTGGTCGAGAGCAAGCCGAAGGACTGGCAGAACCCCCCGAACTACGTGTCCAACGGGCCGTACACGGTGACCGAGTGGGTCCCGAACTCGAAGCTGATCCTGGTGCCGAACGAGAAGTACTGGGACCGCGGCAACGTCAAGATCGGACGGATCCAGGTCAACCTGGTCGAGCCCAGTGCGGCCGCGACCGCGACCGTGGCGTACGAGAACGGCGAGACCGATCTGGTGCAGCTGGCCGGGCCCGACGTACTGCGGTTCCAGAAGGACGCGAACCTGTCGAAGGAGCTCCAGCAGACCGAGAACTACAGCATCCTCTACCTGGCGAAGCTGCGCAGTCAGCACCCGGCGATGGAGGACGTACGGGTCCGCAAGGCCCTGTCGCTGGCGCTCGACCGCAAGACCCTGGCCGGCGTTCAGCCCGGTCAGGAGCCGGGTGTCTCGCTGGTGACCAGCCGGACGGGGGGCTGGGACGCAAGCCTCGGGATCAAGGAGGACGTCGCCGAAGCGAAGCGGCTGCTCGCGGAGGCCGGCTATCCGAACGGCCAGGGCCTGCCGCCGGTGCGGATCCTCGTCGGCGTACCGGACACCACTCTCGCCGACGCGATGGTGGACAGCTGGACCAAGCAGCTCGGCATCAAGGCGAGTGTCGACCACGTCGAGTCCGGTGTGTACACCGAGCGACGCTGGCAGGTTCAGAAGGGCAACTACATCGGCTTCTACTACGGCACGTTCGCCGGGCTGCCGACGTGGCCGACGATGGTCGGCTCGCTGTGGTCGCCGAAGAACGTGCAGGAGATCAGCCTGCCGAGCGACCAGTGGCAGAAGTACCAGTCCGTGCAGGAGGACAAGAAACTCAAGCCGGCGGACAAGACCGCACAGCTCGACGCCATCCTCGCCGGGCACGCCTCGAAGCCCGCGCGGGAGATCGGCACGCTGGTCGACAAGGCCAACACCGCGGCGGACGACGCGAAGCGGATGGAGTTGTACAAGCAGGCCGCGAAGCTGCGTGAGGAGCAGTACCTGTACCTGCCGGTGCTCTGGCTGAGCCTCTTCCACGCGGTCAAGCCGAAGGTGCACGGTCTGCAACTGCGGGCCTACCCGGACTACTTCTACCTCAAGTCGCTGAGCGTAGGGAGCTGACGTGGGCCTCGCCCGCTACATCGGCAAGCGCGCGGTGCGCCTGGTCCTGTCGTTGATCGCGGTCTCGATCCTGACGTTCACCCTGCTGCAGCTCGCGCCCGGCAACTTCGCCGATCTGCAGCGGGTGAACAGCGGCGCCACGAACTTCGGCGGCGTCGGCACCGAGTCGATGGTCGGCGAGCTCGAGTCCCGGTACGGCGCCGACGTACCGGTCTGGAAGCAGTACCTGATCTTCATGAAGGGCGCTGTCGTCTGGGACTTCGGGCCGTCGTACAAGTACGCCAGCCGCAACGTCCAGGACATCATCTCGGAGGCGTTCCCGGTGTCGGCGACGCTAGCGCTGCTAGCGGTTCTGCTCGCGCTGCTGATCGCCGTACCGATCGGGGTGTTCGCGGCGTTGCGGCAGAACACCAAGTCCGACCACGCGACGATGTTCGCCGTTACTCTCGGGCACGCCTTGCCGAGTTATCTGACTGCGGCGTTCATGATCCTGTTGTTCTCCGCGACCCTGAAGCTGTTGCCGTCCGGCGGCTGGAACGGCCCGGAGGACCTGATCCTGCCGGTGCTCGCGCTCAGCCTCGGCCCGGCCGCGGTGTTGGCGCGGTACGTGCGATCAAGCATGTTGGAGACCCTCCGCGAGGAGTACGTCACCGCGGCGCTGGCCAAGGGCGGTCCGCGGCGGACCGTCATCATCCGGCACGCGCTGCGCAACTCGCTCATTCCGCTCGTCACCGTGGCCGGGCCGCTGCTGGCAGCGCTGATGACCGGCACGGTGTTCGTCGAGGCACTGCTCCGGATCCCCGGTCTCGGGTTGTACTTCGCGAACGCGGCGGCCAGCCGGGACATGCCGTTGCTGATGGGTACGGCGATGTTCTTCGCGCTGATCCTGATGGTGACCAACCTGGTCGTGGACCTGATCTACGGGCTCCTCGATCCCCGAATCCGTACCGTGGGAGGTGGGTCCCATGACGGCCACTGAGGGCGTCGAGGCCGTGGTCGGCACCATGAGTACCGGCGAACCGGAGCCGATCGAACGCGGAACGACGGCGCGCGGTCCCTGGGCGCGCGCATGGTCCCGGTTTCGCAAGCACCGGCTGGCTTTCGGCAGCCTGATCTTCTGCGCGTTGCTGATCCTCACGGCGATCGCGGCGCCGCTGATCGCGCCGTACGGCTATGAGGAAACCGACATCCAGCACAAGCTGGCGGGACCCGGTTCACCGGGGCACCTGCTCGGCACAGACCTGCTCGGGCGGGACATCCTCAGTCGGCTGATCTACGGTCTGCAGACGGCGTTGACCGTGGCGTTCGGTGCTGAGTTGACGGCACTCGTTCTGGCGTTGGCGATCGGGCTGCTCGCGGGCTATCTCGGCGGCCGGGTCGAATCGTTGCTGATGGCATTCACCGACGTGATGTACGCGTTCCCCAGCTACCTGTTCGCGGTCGTGATGGTCACCGTGCTCGGGCGCAGCATCTTCGCGCTGGTGGTCGCGATCGGGATCGCGTCGTGGGTCACCCAGGCGCGGCTGGTCCGGGCCCAGGTGATGACGCTGAAGGAACGCGAGTACGTCGAGGCCGCCCGGTCGATGGGCGCCAAGGGCAGCACGATCGCGATCCGGTACATCCTGCCGAACGCGATCGGGCCGATCCTGGTCACCACCAGCTTCGCGATCCCAGCCGCGATCGCCGCCGAGGCAGGGCTGGCGCTGCTAGGTCTCGGCGTACAGCCGCCGACTCCGTCCTGGGGCGCGATGATCAGTGAGGGCAGCCGGTACCTGCTGGCGGCGCCGCACATGCTCGTCGCGCCGGCAGTCCTGTTCGCCCTTACCCTGCTGGCGTTCACGTGGATCGGCGACGGCGTACGGGATGCATTCGATCCAAGTGGAGAGCAGCGATGAGCGAAGATGCGTTGCTGTCCGTTCGCGAGTTGCGGACGACGTTCCGGCGCGATGGCGCCGAGCCGCTGACGGCGGTCGACGGCGTGTCGTTCGACGTACGACGTGGCCAGGCGCTGGCGATCGTCGGCGAGAGCGGTAGCGGCAAGAGCGTCACGATGCGCAGTGTGATGGGCATCCTGCCGCGGACCGCGCGGATCACCGGTGGACAGGCGCTGTTCGGCGGCCGGGACCTGTTGGCGATCGGCGACAAGGAGCTGCGGAAGGTTCGCGGCCGCGACATCGCGATGGTGTTCCAGAGCGCGATGGAGGCGATGAACCCGACGCTGACGTTGGAGCGCCAGCTCACCGAACACCTGCTCTGGCACGGGATCTGCAACAAGGCCGAAGCGCGCAAACGTGCGGTTCGGGCGCTTGGCGATGTCGGTATCCCCGACCCGGAGAAGCGGATCCGCACGTACCCGTTCCAGCTGTCCGGTGGCATGCGGCAGCGGGCGATGATCGCGATGGCGATGGTGACGGAGCCCGCGCTACTGATCGCCGACGAGCCGACGACCGCCGTCGACGTGACTGTGCAGCGGCAGATCCTCGACCTGCTGGCGGAGCTGAAGAACCGCGGCACCGGCGTCATCATGATCACCCACGACCTCGGTGTCGCCCGCTACTTCTGCGACGACGCGGTGGTCATGTACGCCGGTCGCGTGGTCGAGCGGGCGCCGATGGGACGGTTGCTCGACGATCCGCGTCATCCGTACAGCGTCGGCCTGCTCGGGTCCGGGGTCGAGGTCGGCGGTCGCGACCTGCCGTTGCGGCCGATCCCGGGGAGTCCGCCCGACCTGTCCCATCGTCCTGAGGGCTGTCCGTTCCATCCGCGGTGTGCGCAGGCCGAACTGCCCAGGTGCGGAACGGAGCAAGAGATTCTGACGATCGGTCCCGGTCGGGATGCCGCGTGCTGGAAGGTGGCCGTCGATGCCTGACGAACTGGTCCGTGCCGAGTCCGTGACGAAGGTCTTCCGGAGCCGTGCCGGGGAGGTCCGCGCAGTCGACGACGTCTCGCTGACGGTGCATCGCGGCGAGACGCTCGGCCTGGTTGGCGAAAGCGGCAGTGGCAAGTCCACGATGGCGCGGCTGATGATGGGCCTGCAGGCCCCGACGTCGGGGCGGGTCGAGTTCGACGGACAGGACCTGAGCAAGCTGCCGGCTCGTGAGCTGCGGATGTTGCGGCCGCGGATGCAGATGGTGTTCCAGAACCCGTACGGCTCGCTGCTGCCGCATTTCAGCGCTATCGGCAACGTGATGGAGCCATTGCGTCTGCACGAACGGGGTGACAAGGAGTCCCGGCGTACCAAGGCGCTCGAACTGCTTGACCTGGTCGGCATCAACACCGGTCACGCGGAGCTGTACCCCCGGCAGTTCTCCGGCGGTCAGCAGCAACGTATCGCGATCGCCCGCGCGCTGGCCCTCGAACCCGACCTGTTGGTCTGCGACGAGCCGACCTCGTCCCTGGACGTCTCGATCCAGGCCCAGATCCTCGAACTCTTCACCGACCTACGCGACCGCCTGGGCCTGTCGTTCCTGTTCATCTCCCACAACCTCGCAGTAGTAGAACGCCTCGCCGACCGCGTAGCAGTCATGAACAAAGGCCGCGTAGTCGAGGAGAGCACCACCGAGGCCCTCTTCCGCGCCCCCCAAGACGACTACACCAAACAACTCCTCACCGCCGTACTCCCCATCCGCCAGGCCTCAGACTTGTAGAAGCCCCCGCGTGCTACGCAGTCGTTCCTCGTCGCTCCGCTCCTCGTCACGCCAGCTACGCGCGCTCCCACCACCCCCGGCTTAGCGCCGGAGTATCCGTTTCCGGCTGGCGCCGGGAGCTGTCGGCTGCCGCCGACGAGTTGCGGGCTACCGCCCGCGAGCGACGGCTAAGGCAGCATGATGACTTGGGCAGATCGCGGTGACTCGGCTCGTGCGCGTGCCGGTAGGCCGCCGTCTACAACGGGCCGGATCTGTACCTGGACGGCTCTTCGGGCCGGCGTGATCGGGCTCGGGGTGGGGAGGGTTTCTGCCCGTTCTGGGTAGGTAATCCTCCCCAGGTCACGGTTCTCTGGCTCGGTGGCGGTTTGTAGCCCGCAGATGGTCGCACCACCCGACAGTCACTGGTCGAGACAGGCGCTGGCGTCGGTGATCGGGACTGGGGATAGGGAACGGTTACTGGGGACTGGCTATTGCATGTCTCCAGTCACCGGGGGCTGTCTCCACCACCGTCGAGCCGAGCTAGCTGGCGGTGGTGATCGCGTTGGTGAGGGTGGTGGCTAGGGCTTGGGTTTGGGGTTCTGTGGTTAGTAGGTAGGGCTGGGGGAGCCAGATGGTGTCGGTGGAGACTTGGTCGGCGTTCGGGCAGGCCGTCTCGGGGTAGGGCTGGCCTAGGCGGGTGGTGATTGCTTTGGCTTCTTGGAGTACGGCGGTGTTGCGGTGGAGGGGGACGTAGCCGCTGGATGCTCGGGTGATGCCCGCGGCGGCGAGGGACTGGAGTACGGCGTCGCGGCGGCCGGGGACTCGGAGCATGAACAGGTGGCGGCCGTGTGCGGTGATCGCCGGGTCCTCCGGGGCGAGTTGGATGCCGTCGACGTCGGACAGCAGGTCCGTCAGTAGTCGCGCGTTACGTTCGCGCAGTTCCTGCAGGCGCGGGTGACGCCGCAGCTGGACCCGCAGAATCGCCGCCTGGAACTCGGTCAGCCGCAGGTTGTACCCGACCGCCTCGTGCTGGTACCAGCCACCGCCCGGCACCCGGCCGACGTTCACCAGCGAGTACACCGAGCCCGCCAACTCCGCGGAGTCGGTGAGTACGGCGCCGCCCTCGCCGGCGGTGATGTTCTTGCTGCTCTGGAAGCTGAACGTGCCAAGATCACCGATCGCGCCGACCGACCGGCCCTTGTACGCCGCCCCGTGCGCCTGGGCCGCGTCCTCGATGATCGTCAGCCCGTGCTTGGCGCCGAGCGCGTTGAAGGCGTCCATGTCCGCCGGCCGACCCGCGAGGTGCACGACGACGATCGCCTTGGTCCGCTCGGTGATCGCAGCCTCGGCCGCAACCGGGTCGAGGAGATGCGTATCCAGATCCACGTCGGCGAAGACCGGCACCGCACCCACGAACAGCGCCGCGGAGGCGGTCGCGATGAACGTGTACGGCGGAACGATCACCTCGTCGCCAATACCGACACCGGCGGCCCGCAGCGCCACCGCGATCGCCAGCGTCCCGTTGGCGAGGCAGATCGCATGCCCCGCCTGCTGGTACTCCGCGAACTCCTCCTGGAACGTGGCGACGACATCCCCACTGGTGCTACCCCACTTCCCCGAGTTCAGCACCTCCAGCAGGGCCTTCGCCTCTTCATCGCCGTACTCCGGCCACTCCGGCATACCAGACATCATGGTGTGATCACCCATCTGTTGTCTCCGGCAACGATATCCGTGGTCAGTTCGACGAAGGTCCGGCCGAGCCGTACCACCGCCTGGGCCGAACCCTTGCCCTCTTTCACAACAGGCGTAGCACTGGGTACGGCGATCAGCACCGCAGCGCCAGGCACCGCCTCCAAGGCCTCAGCTCGTACGGCGAGACCGTCCGGGTGCGGCTCGACCGACAGCACGACTCCACGCCTGCTGCGCTCCCAGCCGTTGATCCGAGAGGCCGTCCACCATGGCATCCCACGCCGTCGGGCCTCCGCGGCGAGCTCGATACACGCCGCCCGGGTCGGCGGCCGCAGGTGCAGGTGCGGACCGTGGAACAGGAAGTGCGCAACGCCGTGCACCGACTGCGCGCCGTCCAGGATCACGTCCCGAACGGAGGCGTGCCCGGCCCAAGCGAGATCCTGGGTGTGCAGCGGCAGGTTGAGGACGTCGTACATCCGGTTGTTCTCAGCAACCGGTGCCATCGGGAACGAGACGTGCGAGGCGCCGAACGTGAAGCCCACATCACCTTGTTTACTGGGCCCGCGCGATTCGTCGATCTGGATGCCGAGCCGTTCGCACCAGGTGTAGAACTCGGTCCAGCCCTCCCAGCGGGTGTAGTGGTTCTTGTTCGAGACGATCTGCTCGGTCCCGGTCACGGCCTGCGCCCACGCGTACTGAGCCCGCATGAACGGCCAACCCCAGACCGCGAGGTCCGCGTCGCCCATCGCGTTGTAATGCAGGGCGTTCTCGTGCCCGGCCGCGGTGATCGCCTCATAGAGCTCGGGGGAATATCCGCCCGGGAACACATGGCACCACGTGACCTGTACGTCGGCCTCGGCGAACGCATCGATCGCCGCCTGACCGTGTTCCTCGACGTTCTGGTCGGAATCGTGCGACATGTGTGCGACGGCGTCGACGCCCGCCGGCCAGTACCAGAGCCAAGGCACCGACGCGCCGGCCTCTGAAGTGCCCCACCACAGGCTCTGCGCGAACAACGAGCACCACCAGTCGGCCTGCGGCTGGTCGAACATCGGTACGGCGCTCGGCGGCGGATAGGTGTGCTCGTACGTCGGGAGCAGCTCCGGCTCACCCGGTGGCATCGCCCGGTCCTGCTCGAAGCTGAGCACCATCCCGTCCTCGCACTTGAGGACGCCGTCGTCGATCGGTGCGGTGCCGTCGGCGGCCGGTGCACCGTCGGCGGTGACGGCGTACCCCTGCTGGATCCGGACGATGGTCTGCCAGAGGTCGACGCCGTACGTCAGCACGACGCCCGCGTCGAGCCGCCGGAGGGTGACCGCGGCCGCGTCGTCGTCCTGCCAGCGGGCGAGTGTCTCGACATCCTGGCCTGTGAGTCGATGACCGCCGACGGCATGCAGTGCGACCGATGGGCGGGAGGACCAAACGGGGGTTTCGGACAGTACGACGTGGCCGTCCGGGACGCTGTCGCCCGCCGATACACCCGCGAGCGCGGAGAGCGGACCGGGATCGCCGACGAGGATCAGCACGCCACCTTCGCGCACCCACTGCTCGAGACCGTCGGCGGAGTCGTCAGGAGTGGTCGCGTAGACCAGCACGGATGCGTCGCCGGGCGCTTCGCTGGGGGAGATCGACCGATAGGGGAGCCGCAGGTGTCCGAGCACCTCGGCCAGGTAGGCCCACCAGGCGTCCTGATCCGCCTGGTGGGCCCGCTCGGTCGCCGCCCGGCTGTCCACTACTGCGACTGCATCAAGGGGTTCTGGCACGCGACCAACCCTGCCCCAGGCGTCCTTCTTCGGCAAGACCTAAATAGCTGTTATGGACGACCGTAATAACTAACGCGGGATCTTCTCGACCAGCAGCTGGTACGGGCGTGGTGGTCGGCCGAGCTTGCTCGAGCGGGGTGGGGGCATCGGCCAGGCCAGGCCTTCGTCGACCAGCGTGCTCAGTGTTCGGCGGGCTGTGCGCAGTGTGACGCCGAGGAGTTCGGCGACCTTTTCCGCGTCGACGATCCGCTCGGTGTCGTTCGCGTTCTCCAGTTGCTCGGCCAGCGTGGCCAGGATCTGGAGCCCGCGCGAGTCCGTCTGCACCGGGCGTTCGGCGGCACGCGTGCGCTCACCCGGGACCTGCAGTACGAAGCCGTGCGGCCCGACCACGAACGCGGTGCCGCCACCAGCGGCCTTGTCGACGGCGGACTGCGCGTTCACCTCCGCCTCGCGGGTCGACGTACCGAGCCCGATGCCGACCTCGAGCCGGATCCCCAGCTCCTCGGAGATCCGGTCCAGGAACGGCGCCATCGACAGGTTGTCGGTTGCCAGCCGCAACGAGCCCATCGTCGTGACGATCAGGAAACTGTGCTCGTCACGCGGCACCACCGCCGCGTCCATCGGCCGGGCGTCGCGCAGCAGTTCGCGGTGCAGCGACAGCCGCAACTCCTGGTACCAGTACGCGCTGGCGCTCGCATGCGCCGGCAGCGACGCGGCGGGCACCCGGACGATCATCGTGACGATCCGGGACTCCTCGAGCTTGGCGCCGCTGCCCATCAGGATCGCCGTGGTCAGCGCCTGCCGGATCGTCATCGACGACGGCGTCATCCGCAGGGTCGGTACGCCGGCCTTGCGCAGCGCCACGTCGACGGTCGGCACCGTCGTCACCGCCCCGGTGGTCCGGCCGCGCTCGTGCAGGGTGCGGTGGAAGTCGAGAAACGTCTCGGCCGACTCCGGGCCGGTGTACTCCTTCAGCCGTACGCCGGACGCGCTCAGGCCGATCTCTTCGTAGACGTGCGTGAGATCGCGCCGCGACATCGTGTCGACGCTGATCCGGGCCGGATCGAAGACCTTCTCGAGCACGCCACGAAGCAGGGTCGAGAACAACGCGGGTCCGCCGCTCGGCACGTACGTCGCCGGTACCGGCAGGCCGCCCGCGACCGCTACGTCATACGGCAGCGGGCCCGCGAACAGGAAGGAGTCGACCCGGGACGCGATCCGGGCGGCCTGTTCGTGCGCGTCGTGCTCGTCGGCGTACTGGGAGGTGACCAGTCGCAGGCCGGGGTTGTCCAGCTCGCGGGCCAGGTTGATGATCCGGTGCACGATCTGCTCGGCGCCGACAACGCCGACCGTCACCTGTTCGTGGGTCGCCACTCCGTCAGGTTAACGGGGTGGGTCGACGTTGACCGTCGGGATGCCGCCACCCGCCCGGGCGATGATCGCCAGGGACGGGTCGTCGGTGGGGTTGCTCTCGCGGTGCACGGTGAAGGCCGGTACGTGCACGAAGTCGCCGGCGACCGCGTCGAGGTACTCGTCGGTGCCCTCGAACTCGAGCCGCAGTACCCCTGACACGATGTAAAGACTGCTCTCGTTCCGGTCGTGGTGGTGCCAGCCGGAGATCGCGCCGGGCTGCGTGATGACCTGGCCGGCCCACAGGATCGGGAGCTCGAAGGCTCGCATCCGGAGCATGCCGGCTGTCGGGTCGGCGGCGACCAGGTCACCAGCCTTGATCACACGGACCGGCTCACTCATGGAAACAGTCTGCCTCTGCGCGAGTCGCTCCGGCTATCAGGGGCGGCGCGTAGGGTTCGGTTATGGCGAGGATTGTGTTGCGGATCCGGCTGACCAGCGGCGACCACCTGGATGTCGAGTACGAGGAACCCGGGGCGGCGGACGACGTGACTGTTCAGCACGCCGTCACAGCACTTGCGAGTGATACCGGAATGCTGCGGTGCAGACATGGGGACCGGGAACTCGTGCTGTACTCCCGCGGAGTCGCCGCCATCGAAATCGCGCCCCGAGGCGCGGTCCTGTAAGCGGGCGTCAGCCCTCCAGGGTCAGTTCCGCGGGTAGGCCGCGTCGACTTCTACCTCGACGAGCCAGCCGCCGACCGGGAGGTTCTCGATCTCCAGGGCGAAGCGGGACGGGCGCGCCTTGTTGACCACGAACGGTTTCGCGGGCGCCGCCGTACCGAGGGGGACGGGGACGTACGCGCCGGTGGTGAGGTCGGTGTTCGCGAAGTACTGGCGGTACGCGCGGTTCCACCCGGCGAAGTCGGCGACCGTCGCGCCGGCCGGGTTCTGCAGGAAGACCCGCATCGTGTAGACGTCGGCGTAGGACAGCCCGGCGGCCGCGAGGTTCTCGCCGATCCGCCGGAGTGCGTTGATCCCTTGGGCCTCGGTGATGGTGACGCCCGCGGGTAACGTCCCGCCCGGGAAGATCGCGGTGTCGATGTACGACGCCTCGGACCCGGCCGGGGCGCCGGTGTTGAGCGCCGACGGCCCGAGCCCACTCGTCTTGTAGACGGGGGTGTTGGCGCCGATCCCGACACCGCTCGCGATCATCGGGTTGGACTGCCCGGCGGGTAGGGCGGGGACGACGGTGCCGGGTTTCGGCGGCTTCGGCCGGTCCCACCAGCCGACCGCCGTACCGGCACCGGCGGTGAACGACACGACCAACGCGACGGAGCCTGCAATCCACGAGGTGCGCTTCATCGGCTCGCCACCCTGCTGTGCAGCGCGGTCACGGCCGCGCGGGCGGACACCATCGCACCGTGCTGCCAGGCGATGGCGTGCGACAGATGGTCGCCGGCGAAGTAGATGTTGCCGGTGGCATCGAGCAGCCGGGCATAGATCCCGTCGGTCTGCGACGGCCAACTGACCCAGGACGCCTCGGAGTACTTGGTGCCCGTCCAGTTCACCGAGAACGACGCCTTCACGTCCTTCGTGTAGACGTCACCGTGCATCTTGGCGCCTTGCATCAGCGCGCGCTGCAGCCGGGCCGCCGGTGTCAGAGCGCCGTACGTGTTGGCGTTGGCGCCGGTGTTGTAGTAGCCGATCACCGTGCCGCGGTCGCCGTGGAACCCGGACGACGGGTACCAGGTGTTCACCGTGTCGAGGCTGCTGTTGGTGATGCCGCCGTAGATCCGGTGGTCCTCCTCCCACCAGCGGCGGCCGTACTCGATGCCGATCTTGCCCGCGTTCGTCGGGCGGGCGTACTTGAGTGCCTCGACGATCGGCGCGGGAAGGTTGGACGGGACCTTCGCGGCCAGGTGCGGCGGCAGCGTGCAGATCGCGAAGTCCGCGGTGATCATCTTGGTCCGCGACCCGGTCTTGTAGGTGACCTGGACACCGTTGCCGGTGTTGGTCAGCCCGGTCACCTCGGCGCCGTACCGGATCTTGTCCTTACCGACGGCCCGCTCGAACGCGTACGGGATCCGGTCCATCCCGCCGACCGGCTGGAACATCATCACTGCCTGGTCCCAGCCGAACTCGAACGAGAAGTAGTTGCCGACACCGCTGGCGAAGACGTCACCGAGTGCGTACGGCGCGGCCGTCGTACCGCCCTCCATTCCGGCGCCTGGGTCGATCGTGTAACCGCGACGGCCGTCGGTCCCGGTGTAGGCGAACCCGGAGGCCTTGTTCCCGATCGAGCCGAAGCTGCTCAGGAATCCGATCAGCGCCTCCTTGTCGGTCGCGGTCAGCATGGCGTCGAGCGCGCCCTGATCGGCAGCTGTGGCGAGCAGTTCGGCGACGTAGCCGTACACGTCGGCCTTGGCGGTGCGGTGCCGGATCGCCTTGTTCGACAGGCTTGTCGTGCCTTCGCGGTAGAGATACGCATCCGCGTTCTGGTTGACGAACGGCTCGATCGCGACGCCGAGCTCGCGGCAGTAGTCGAGCGTCACGTGGTGCTGCGGCAGCCGCGCCGGCCCGGCGTTCATGTACTGACCGGGTGAGAACGTTGCGCGCTGGGTGTTGCCGGCCAGATCCGTCTCGACGGTGCCGCCGCGAACGGTCCAGTTACGGCCGCCCGGGCGCTGGCGGGCCTCGAGCAGGGTGACCTTGTAGCCGGCCTTCAGGAGTTCGTACGCCGACGTGAGTCCGGCGATCCCGGCGCCGAGGACGACCACGTGCTTGGCGCCGCGGCCGTTGAGATCGGCCCGCGACGGAGCGGCGTACGCGGGAGTCTCCGCGACGCCCGTGAGGCCGAGCGCCGACATGGTGGAGTAGAGCACGCCCGCTCCACCGGTGATTCCGACCTGCTGCAGGAATTGACGACGTGTTTGCGCCATACCTTCTCCTCACTGGGCAACTGGGTAGCTGACCAGAAAGGTAAGGACATGGTGTTTTCGGTGCGTGACAGGACCGTAACGTATTGACGCTCGTACTGACAGGTATGTTTCGGGTTAACGAACCTGTTGGAGCATCGCCTTCGCCGCGCCCGCGATCTCCGTGTAGACGCCGGGCTTGCCGGGTTGGGCGCAGCCCTGGCCCCAGGAGACGACGCCGAGCAGTCGGCCGTTCAGGACGAGTGGACCGCCGGAGTCGCCCTGGCACGCGTCGGTGCCGCCCGCGAGGTAGCCGGCGCAGACGTTGGTCGCAGCGGCGTACCCGTTGGAGACGTAGCTCTTGACGCCCAGGCAGGTCTTGTCGCCGAGGTCCGGTACGGCGGCCTTCTGCAGGGTCTCGTCCGGCCCGGTGTCCTGTGTGTCACCCCAGCCGTAGACAGTCGGCACGGCACCGGTCCGGTCGGCTCGCGCACGGGTCTCCAGCGGCAGTACCGGTACGCCGATGAACGGCTTCGCCAACGTCAGCACCGCAACGTCGTACCTGTGGTCCTTCGTGTTGTAGCCCGGGTGGACCCATGCCTTGCTGATCGCCGACACCCGCCCGACCGAGCCGTCCGCGAGGTCCGCCCGCCCCTGGACCGCGTAGTACGTCGACACCGGCTCGTCGATGCAGTGTGCGGCCGTCACGATCTTGTTCGGTGCCACCAGGGCGGCTCCGCAGTACCGGCCGCTCGATGACATGGACTGTGTGTTGTTCAAGGCGATCGCCCACGGCGCCTCGGTCGTGCTCGCCACCGTTCCCCCGACGACCACCGGCTTCGCGCCTGCCGTGACAACCAGCAGAACCCCGACAAGAAGTACAGCCCGCTTCAGCATTCCATCACCCTACGTGCGACAACGATCGCAGTAGGTTAGCGAACCTCCGGGCGTACGGGCGCTTGGAGGCTCCCGTAGCGCTCCATGCGCTGCCAGCGGAGTCTCGTGCCGGCCAGTGCGGTGAAGACCGACTGGATGACCACCAGGTACATCAGCTGCCGGTAGACGAACTGCTGCAACGGCAGCGTCCACAGCGGCCCGGCCCGCTCCCCGTCCAGCCGGAACGCGTAGAAGCCCATGGCCACCTGCAGTACGACGAAGCCGCCCCAGACCGCCAGCACCCGGACCGGGTTGAGGAACACCAGGCCGTAGATCGCGAACACGTCCACTACAGGTGCCAGCAGTGGCAGCAGCACCTGGAAGAGCATGAGGTAGGTCAGACCCCGACGGCCGAACTTCCCGGCTCGACCTCCCTGCACCATCGCCCCGCGGTGCTTCCACATGGCTTGGAGCGTCCCGTAGCACCAGCGGTACCGCTGCCGCCACAGTGCACCCAGTGACGCCGGCGCCTCGGTCCACGCCACCGCACTCTCCTCGTAGACCACCCGCCACCCGTCCCGGCACAGTGCCATCGTCAGGTCGGTGTCCTCGGCCAGCGTCACGTCACTCAGTCCGCCGATCCGCTCCAGCGCCGTACGGCGGAACGCTCCGACAGCACCAGGCACGGTGGGCATGCACTCGGCGAGGTCGAACAACCGGCGGTCCAGGTTGAACCCGATCACGTACTCGATGTGCTGCCAGCGACCGAGCAGACCGCGCCGGTTGCCCACCTTTGCGTTGCCCGACACCGCTCCGACGGAAGGGTGCCCGAACGGCTGGATGAGCTTGCGGACCGCGTCCGGCTCGAACACGGTGTCGCCGTCGACCATCACGATGAGCTCGAACCGCGCCGCGCGCAGTCCGGTGTTCAGCGCGATCGGCTTGCCCGCGTTGGCCTGGCGGATCACGCGGACCCCGGGGATGTGCAGTGCTTCGACAAGGTCCGCCGTACCGTCCGTCGACCCGTCGTCGACGACGATGACCTCCAGCGGGTGGTCCGACGCCACAAGGGAGCGGATCGCGGCCTCGATACCTGCACTCTCGTTGTACGCCGGAACGATGACACTGACCGGTTCTGTCACCGGGGGTCCGTAGCTCCAGCCACGCATCTTCACGTGCCGTCTGGCCGCGATGACCGTGGTGATCGCGCGCAGCACGCTCAGCGCGCCGGCGGCGTACAGCAGCCAGCCGATCAGGGCCATCACGGCGTCGCTGATCCGCATCACCCAGATCACTGCGAGACCGCGACCGCGGTCCAGCACACTCGCCTTACGGGTGGGGTCCGGCAGACCGACCGAGTCGCTGACCGTAGCGAACCGGAAGCCGCGGGCCTTCAGCCGGGGGAGCAGTTTGCTCAGTGCCTCGACGGTCTGGCTGCGGTCACCGCCGGCGTCGTGCATCAGCAGCACCTGTCCGGCTGTGCTGCGCGGCATCGAGTTGGCAATGACCTGTGCGGTCCCGGGCTTACGCCAGTCCTCACTGTCCTGGCTGGTCAGCACTGCCAGGTACCCAGCTTCACGGGTCTCCTGGAGTGCCTTCCAGTCGCGGTCGGTCAGGGCGCTCGGCTCGGAGGAGTACGGCGGCCGGAGCAGCGTCGTACTGACGCCTGTGGCACCGGCGAGGATCAGTTGGCTCTGCTTGAGCTCCAGCGAGCGTCGCCAGGAGGAGGCGGTCGACAGGTTCGCGTGAGTGAAGCTGTGCACTGCGATCTGGTGACCTTCGGCCACGATCCGGCGGGCCAGATCGGGGTGCGCGGCGACCGCGGTACCCACGACGAAGAACGTCGCGTGCACCTTCTGTGCCCGCAGTAGGTCCAGGATCTTGGGAGTCCAGACCGGATCGGGGCCGTCGTCGAAGGTGAGCGCGATGGTGCGGGCCTTCGGTGACACGGATCTGGGAGTGCCGTCACCGGCGTCGATGACCGGTCCGCCGGTGACGATCTGCCGCGGGACCGTTCCGGATCCACCGGTCGGCTGGACCGCGCCGTCGGGCGCCGTACCGAACATGTGGTGCGTGTAGCCGTTGAGCAAAAGCATGCTGGCCAGGCAGACCAGCAGCATGGTCAGCACGATCCAATGGGTTCGGAGCGGGACCTGCTTGGCTCGGCGCGCGACCGGTCTGCTCACGGGGCGGTCGGCGTCTTGGTCTTACCGGGCGGAGCGGTTGGCTTGTTGCCGTGCGTCGTGGTGGTCGTCGCCGTCGGTGTGGGGGTAGCGGTCGTCGGCGAGTTCGTCCGGCCGGGCGGTGTGGTCGCGGTCGTCGTCGGAGCAGTCGTCGGTACGACGGTCGGCGGCGGCACCGGAGTCACCGGCGGGATGCTCGTCGGGACGGTCGTCGGTCCGGACGTCGGTACGTCGGTGGGGGTCGTCGACGGCGTCTGCGCGGTGGAGTTCGGCCCGTCACCCGGCGTACTGGACGTGTTCGTCGGTCGGGCCGTTTCGATGGCGATTTCGGCCGGCGGAGCGGTCGGCCGGTGCTTGGGCTTGGCCGCCTCGGGAAGCGGGATGAGCGGCGTGTCCATCCGCGGCCCGCCGAGAAGACTACTGGCCATGAGGACGAGGTAACCGACGGTAGGTACAGCGAGGAAGGCGCCAGTTCTGCGGATGGTGCGACGGCGACGCCCGGTCGAGTCCAGGAAGACCGGCCGCCGGGCGGAATGCGGCTTCACAAGCGCGAGAGCTTAGCCGAATCGAGTCAGAATTGGGACGTTACAAGTCTTGCAGCTTCCTGCAAGCCCTTCCCCGGTGAATTCTCGCAACCGAAACACCCGGCGGTGCAGTGGCCGGGGGCGGGGGTGGCTACTGTCGTCAGGTGCAGAAATGGCCTGGTCGTCCTTACCCTCTCGGCGCCACGTACGACGGCGCCGGGACGAACTTCGCGGTGTTCTCGGAAGTTGCCGATCGAGTGGACCTGTCGCTGATCGGCGACGACGGAACCGAGCAGCTGGTGCAGCTGACCGAGGTGGACGGGTTCGTGCACCACGCCTACCTCCCGGGAGTGCAGCCGGGACAGCGCTACGGCTTCCGGGTGCACGGGCCGTTCAGCCCCGCCGAAGGCGACCGGTGCAACCCGTCCAAGCTGCTGCTGGACCCGTACGCGAAGGCTGTCGACGGGCAGATCGACGGTGACGAGTCGCTGTTCAGCTACCGGTTCGCGAAGCCGGACGAACTGAACACCATGGACAACCGCGAGCACACGATGCTCTCGGTGGTGACCAACCCGTTCTTCGACTGGGGCAACGACCGCCCGCCGGGCCACGCGTACCACGAGACCGTGATCTACGAGGCGCACGTCAAAGGCCTCACCAAGACACATCCGGGGCTGCCGGACAACATCCGCGGCACGTACGCCGGGATCGGCCACCCGGCTGTCATCGAGCACCTCAAGGAGCTCGGGGTGTCCGCGATCGAGCTGATGCCGGTGCACCAGTTCGCCCAGGACGGCCACCTGCAGGAGCTCGGCCTGTCGAACTACTGGGGCTACAACACGATCGGCTTCTTCGCGCCGCACAACGCCTACTCGTCGACCGGCACCCGCGGTCAGCAGGTGACCGAGTTCAAGGCGATGGTGAAGGCGCTGCACGAGGCCGACATCGAGGTGATCCTCGACGTCGTCTACAACCACACCGCCGAGGGGAACGAGTTCGGTCCGACGCTGTCGTTCAAGGGCATCGACAACGCGGCGTACTACCGCCTGGTCGACCAGGACAAGTCGCACTACTACGACACCACCGGCACCGGCAACAGCCTGCTGATGCGGCACCCGCACGTGCTGCAGCTGATCATGGACTCGCTGCGCTACTGGGTCACCGAGATGCACGTCGACGGCTTCCGCTTCGACCTCGCGGCCACGCTGGCCCGCCAGTTCCACGAGGTCGACCGGCTGTCGGCGTTCTTCGACCTGGTCCAGCAGGACCCGGTGGTGAGCCAGGTGAAGCTGATCGCCGAGCCGTGGGACGTGGGCGACGGCGGTTATCAGGTGGGCAACTTCCCGCCCCTGTGGACGGAGTGGAACGGTAAGTACCGCGACACCGTGCGGGACTTCTGGCGGGGCGAGCAGTACACCCTGGCCGAGTTCGCCTCCCGGCTGACCGGCTCGTCGGACCTGTACCAGGACGACAGCCGCCGCCCGCTGGCCAGTATCAACTTCGTCACCGCCCACGACGGCTTCACGCTGCGCGATCTCGTGTCCTACAACGAGAAGCACAACGAGGCGAACGGCGAGGGCGGCAAGGACGGCGAGAGCCACAACCGCTCCTGGAACTGCGGTGTCGAGGGCGCGACGGACGACCCCGAGGTACTGCGACTGCGCGCCAAGCAGCAGCGCAACATCCTCACCACGCTGCTGATCTCGCAGGGCGTGCCGATGATCGCGCACGGCGACGAGCTGGGCCGGACGCAGAGCGGCAACAACAACGTCTACTGCCAGGACAACGAGATCGCCTGGGTGGACTGGGGGCTCGGCGAGCCGCAGAAGCACCTGCTGGAGTTCACCCGGTCCGTGGTCCGCCTGCGCAACAACCACCCGGTGCTGCGCCGCCGCCGCTTCTTCCACGGCGACACGGGCATCGACGGACTCGGCGACCTGGTCTGGTTCGCGCCGAAGGGCGCCGAGATGCAGAACGGCGACTGGACGCAGAACGACGCCCGGGCGATCGCGGTCTTCCTGAACGGCGACGCGATCTCCGAACCGGACCTCCGCGGCGAGCCCGTGGTCGACGACTCGTTCCTGATCCTCCTGAACAGCAACTACGAGCCGGTCGACTTCCTTCTCCCGCCCGAGGAGTACGGCGAGAACTGGACAGTCGTCGTCGACACGACGAGTGCGACCGGCGCCGGCGTCGACGAGCCACATGCCGCCGGAACGACGGTCCAACTGGAGGCCCGCTCCACCCTGGTCCTGACCCGCCCGAGGCAGGCGGCCGGATGACGGCGGTCCCGCAGGCCACCTACCGGTTCCAGCTCCGCGGCGAGTTCGGCTTCGACGCCGCCGCCGCGGTGGTCCCGTACCTGGCCGGCCTCGGGATCTCCCACGCGTACCTCTCCCCGATCCTGCAGGCCGCACCCGGTTCCACCCACGGGTACGACGTGGTCGACCACAGCCGGCTGTCCGAGCCGATGGGCGGGCGCCCCGCGTTCGACCGGTTGTCCGCGCAGCTCACCGAGCACCGCATGGGTGCGATCGCGGACGTCGTACCCAACCATGTCGCCGTACCGACGCCGGAGAGCCTGAACAAGGCGCTGTGGTCGGTGCTGCGGCTCGGGCCTGGTTCGCAGTACGCGGACTGGTTCGACGTCGACTGGGGTGCGGGGAACCAGCCGTTGCTGATGGCGGTGCTGGGGCAGCGGATCGGCAAGGTGCTGGCGGACGGCGAGTTGTCGGTCGACGGCGACGTACTGCGGTACTACGAGCACGAGTACCCGCTGCGGCCGGGGACCGAGGAGCTGCCGATCCAGGAGCTTGTCACCGAGCAGTGGTACCGCCTCGCGCACTGGCGGGTCGCTGACGAGGAGCTGAACTACAGACGGTTCTTCGACGTCGACACGCTCGCCGCAGTACGTCAGGAGACGCAGGAGGTCTTCGACGCGACACATCAGCTCCTGCTCGCGCTGTTGAACGAGGGCAAGCTCACCGGCTATCGGATCGACCACCCGGACGGCCTGGCGGACCCGCGCGGCTACCTGCGTCGACTGGCCGAGCGCACTGGCGGCGCCTGGGTCGTGGTGGAGAAGATCCTGGAAGGCGACGAGCAGCTCCCGCGTGACTGGCCCTGCGCCGGCACCACCGGGTACGACGCCCTGCTGCGCGTCGGCGGGCTGTTCGTGGACCCTGCTGGTGCTGCACCGCTTGCAGCACTGCACTCGGAGCTCACCGGCGCACCGGCCGACTTCGGGCCTGTTGTGGAGGAAGCGAAGCGCGAGATCGTCCGGCACGGGCAGTACGCCGAGGTGCATCGACTGGTCGAGTTGCTGGCGCGAATCTGCCAGGACGACGTACGACTGCGTGATCACACCAGGCGGGCGTTCCACGAGGTTGTGGCCGAGCTACTGGTCCAGTTCGACGTCTACCGCGCGTACGTCGTACCAGGTGAAGAGGCGCCCGCTGCTGCGGCTGTTGCGATGGAGCGTGCGGCCGAGAAGGCACGGGCCAATCTCGACGAGGACAGGCAGGCGACGCTCGACGTAGTACTGCACCTCCTGCTGGGACGTGAGACGAACGCGATCGACGAGCAGGCACGCGCAGAGCTGATCGTGCGCTTCCAGCAGACCTGTGGGCCGGTGATGGCCAAGGGCGTCGAGGACACCGCGTTCTACCGATGGCTGCGGCTCACGTCGCTCAACGAGGTCGGTGGGGACCCGGAGCACTTCGGCGTCACGCCGGAGGAGTTCCACGCGTACGCCGCTCAGCTGAACCAGCACTGGCCCAAGACGATGACCACGCTGTCCACTCACGACACCAAGCGCTCTGAGGACGTCCGCGCGCGTCTCGGCGTACTGTCCGAGCAGCCGGCGGCCTGGTCGGAGGCGGTGCGTGAGTGGCGCCGGCTCTCTGAAGACCACCGGAGCCCGTTGCTGGACGGCAGCACGGAGTACCTGTTCTGGCAGACGCTCTTCGGCGCTTGGCACGACGGACCACTCGCTGAGGACCGTCTACAGGCCTACCTTCTCAAGGCGATCCGCGAAGCGAAGAGGCACACGAGCTGGATCTCTCCGGACGACGAGTACGAGCAGACCGTCGCAGCCTTCGCTACAGCAGTCCTGCACGACGACACCGTGCTCGATTCGGTACGTCGCTTTGCAGACGAGCAGACCGACTACGTGCGCGCAGCCACGCTCGGACAGAAGCTGGTGCAGCTGACGATGCCCGGCGTACCGGACGTGTATCAGGGCACCGAACTGGTCGATCTGTCCCTCGTGGATCCCGACAACCGACGTCCTGTGGACTACGAGCAGCGCATCGATCGGCTGCAGCGTCTGGATGACGGCGGCAAGCCGGAGGACCTGTCCGACGAGAAGCTGCTCGTCACGTCACGAGCGCTTCGCCTCCGCCGGCAGTACCCAGTCGCCTTTGCCGGCAGCTATACGCCGCTCCCGACGTCGAACGGACATGCGGTTGCGTTCGCTCGCGGAGACGCGGTCATCACGGTGGCGACCAGGCTGCCGGCCGCACTGCAGCGTCTGGGCGGTTGGGGCGAGAGCACGGTGGTCCTGCCGAGCGGCCAGTGGAAGAACGTGCTGACCGGCCGCGACGTCGGTAGCGGTGCCTCCCGGATCGTCGACCTGCTGAGTGACCTGCCGGTTGCCCTGCTGGTCAGGAGTTGACAGCCATGCACACCTTCCGCGTCTGGGTACCTGAGGCGACCAACGTCGACCTAGTGCTGCAGGACGGTGTGCTGCCGATGCGCTCCGTCGACAACGGCTGGTGGGAACGCCAGGTCGTCGAGGCGCACCACGGCACCGACTACGCGTACGCCGTCGACGGCAGTGACCCGCTACCCGATCCACGCAGCCCCTGGCAGCCGGACGGCGTCCACGGGTTCAGCCGGGTCTTCGACGCGGACCGCTTCGAGTGGAACGACGACAGCTGGACAGGTCGCGACGTACGCGGTGCTGTCTTCTACGAGCTCCACCTGGGCACGTTCACGTTGGAAGGCACGCTGGACGCCGCCGCCGAGCACCTGGACTACCTGGCTGTGCTCGGCGTAGAGGTGGTCTCGCTGCTGCCGATAGCCGCATTCCCCGGCGTACACGGCTGGGGGTACGACGGCGTGGACCTCTACGCGGTGCATGAGCCGTACGGCGGCCCGGAAGCACTGCAGCGGTTCGTCGACCGGTGTCATGACGCCGGCCTGGCCGTCTGCCTCGACGTGGTCTACAACCACCTCGGCCCGAGCGGGAACTACCTGGCCGGCTTCGGTCCGTACTTCACCACCCGCCACTCCACCCCGTGGGGCCCCGCGGTCAACCTCGACGACACAGGCAGTACCGAGGTACGACGGTGGATCTGCGACAACGCACTGCGCTGGTTCCGCGACTTCCACATCGACGTACTGCGGCTGGACGCCGTACACGCGCTGGTCGACGACAGCCCGACGCACCTGCTGCAGCAGCTGTCGACAGAAACTGCAGCGTTGTCCAACGAAGTGGGACGGCCGCTGGGGCTGGTGGCCGAGTCCGACCTCAACGACCCGCGCACGGTCGAGCCGGTGTCGCAAGGCGGGATGGGCCTGACCGCGCAGTGGAGCGACGACTTCCACCACGCGCTGCACGCCCTGCTGACCGGCGAGCGGTTCGGGTACTACGTGGACTTCGGGGATCCGGCCGTGTTCGCGAAGACGCTGACGCGGGTGTTCCTGCACGACGGGGAGTACTCGACGTTCCGTGGCAAGGACTGGGGCCGGCCGGTCGATCCACGCAAGCACCGCGGTGGCGAGTTCCTCGTCTACACGTCGAACCACGACCAGGTCGGCAACCGGGCGCTCGGCGACCGTCCGGCGCTGACGCCGGGACAGCTCGCGATCGGCGCCGCGCTGGTGCTGACCTCGCCGTACACGCCGATGCTGTTCATGGGTGAGGAATGGGGCGCCTCGACACCCTGGCGGTTCTTCACCGATTTCAGCGAGCCCGCGCTGGCCGACGCGGTGCGGACCGGCCGGCGGCGGGAGTTCGCGGAGTTCGGCTGGGACGCGGACGAGATCCCGGACCCGCAGGATCCGCAGACGTGGCGGAGTTCGGTGCTCGACTGGTCCGAGCCGGACGAGGCGCCGCATCGCGACGTACTCGCCTGGTACCGGCATCTGCTGACCTTCCGGGCCCGGATGCCCGAGTTGCGTGATGACCGGCTCGAGTCCGTCGGGCTCGCGTTCGACCCGGCCGGGGCCTGGCTGGTGGTGACCCGCGGCAGCCTGCGGGTGGTGGCGAACCTGACCGCGTCCTCCGCGGTGGTGCCCGTCGACGCGGATTACCTGGTGATGTCGTTCGCCGGGGCCGAGCTCACCGACGACGGAGTCCTGTTGCCTACTCACGGCGTCGCGATCCTCGCCGTCTGAGATTTTCCAAACAAGTGCACGTTTGTGGGTCATTCCAACACAAGACGGCGTTCGAGCATGTTGATCCGTGGTGATTTCCGGAATCACTTGCTGCTGAGCCTCCGGTGACGGACTGTGGATCAAGTCAGCAGGGGACGGGGGATTGACGGGAGGACCGGATGACAGTCGGAGGCGTCGACACCTACTACGATTACGAAGAGAAGCAGTGGAAGAGCCGGAAACTGGGTGGTGGCCCGATCCGCCGCGGCCCGGTGTGCCCGGCCCCACGGACCCCGGAGCTCGCGGCCCACGAAACCCGCCCCGAGCGCCGTCGCGACCGCGACGTACCCAAGCACACCCTCAACTAACACCACCCGGTGGCAGGGCCCGCCAGACCAGGTCACCGATCGCACCACAGCGGCCGCCGTACGACGGTCGCTGTGGTATGCCCTGTTCAGCCGGCGGCGGTGATGACGTCGTCGGCCAGTAGGGAGCGGAGTTCGTCCATGGAGGGGCGGCGGCCGAGGGCGCGCAGGCGTTGGGACTGGGCCTTGCGCATGCCTTCGACCAAGCGGCGGGCCTCCCGGGCGTTGCCGAAGTTCGGGCCGTCCGCGATCCGGTCGAAGTACGACGTCAGCGGTACGCCGGCCGCCGGGTCGAGCAGATAGTCGCCCCCGGCAACCATCCGGTCGGTGATCAGCAGCAGTTCCTCGGCGCTGTAGTTCTCGAACTCGATCGTCTTCGAGAACCGGGACGCGAGGCCGGGGTTGGCGGCCAGGAAGTCGTTCATCTCGGCGGTGTACCCGGCGACGATGATCGCGATCTCGTCGCGGTGGTCCTCCATCAGCTTCACCAGCGCGTCGATCGCCTCCTGCCCGAAGTCGCCGTTACCGGCCGCGCGGGACAGCGTGTACGCCTCGTCGATGAACAGCACGCCGCCGAGCGCCTTCTCGAAGACCTGCGCGGTCTTCTCCGCGGTGTGCCCGATGTACTGACCGACGAGATCCCGTCGCGACACCTCGATGAACCCGCCGTCCGGCAGTACGCCGAGCGCCTTCAGCAGCTTCCCGTACAACCGGGCAACGGTGGTCTTCCCGGTCCCCGGCGCACCGGCGAAGATCAGGTGGTGGCTGACCGCGCCGATCGACAGCCCGGCGGAGCTCCGCCACTCGTTGACCTGGATCTCGTCGACGACCGCCCGTACCTCGGCCTTCACGCCTGGCAGCCCGACCATCGTGTCCAGGTCGCCGAGCAGGTCGTCCACCGGGCCGTTCTCGGCCGACGCCGTACTCTGCTCGATCACCTCGACCGTGCTGCCCGCCGCGATCGACAGCGCGGGGTCCGCGGTGTTCGTCGCCCGCAGCCCCTCGACCGCTCCGCCGCAGCCCGGCGCGAACGTGATCGCCGACCCGCGGGTGTCGTGCACGGTCGGCCGGCGGACAGTCGGCGTACTGCCGTGCGCAACGCCGATGCCTTCCGTGCCGGTGTGACCGATCTCGACGTCGACGAGTTCCGGACGGCTGTACTGGTAGATGTACACGCCGCGCCTGCCGCAGCCGGTGATCGTGCAGCCGCGGATCAGCGGATCGGCGCCCAGGGCGACGACGATGCCGTCGCCGGAGATCTCCCGGACGGTCGTGTCCAGGATCTGCCCGCCGGCGCCCTCGACCACGATCCCGGTCTCGGCACCGCTCACCGTGCAGCGTTCGACGGTGAACGACGTACTGGCGTGCACGCTGACCGCGGGCCGGGTGCGCCCGGAAATGGTGCAGTTCTCGATCGTCAGCGCCGTACGGTCGACCGAGACCGCGATCCCGTCCGTCGCGCGGATCTCCAGGCCACGCAGGGTCAGCGTGCCGTCGACGGCGCGGATCGTGGGCCAGTCGGCGCCTGATCCGTCCAGTACGACGTCCGCGCCGTCCTCGGCCTGCAGTGTCACCGAGCGCCCGGTGAGCTCGAGCGTCTCGGCGTACGTCCCGGCCGCGATCGCGACCGTGGCTCCGTCCGGCGCCTCGAGAAGAGCGGCGCCGACGGTCTGGTAGGCGCCGGGACGATCGGCGGCGACGGGCAGGATCCTCATGACGCGCGCTCGAGGAGCCAGCCGCGGTCGGCGGCCTTGACGCCGGCCTGGAAACGGCTGCGGGCGCCGAGGCGGTTCATGATCTGCGCGACCATCCGGCGTACCGTCCGCACCGAGATGTCCAGGTGCGCCGCGGCCACCTCGTCGGTCGCGCCGAGGGCCAGCAGGCGCAGCATCTCCTGCTCGCGCAGCGACAGATCGGTCTCGTTCGGCAGGTCCCGGTCGGCCAGCGGTACCGCGTCCGGCCAGATCCGCTCGAACAGCTCCAGAGCGGTCATCACCACGCTGGTCAGCCGCAGAACCGCGATGCTGCCGTTGGAGGTGTCGGCGGGGAGTACTGCGACCGAACCGTCGATCACGATCGCGTTCATCGGCACCTGCGGGATCGTCCGTACGGCGACACCGGCGAGCGACAGCGCACCGAGATGCCGGCCGACGGTCGGCGTGGTCCGCGCGTGGTCGGGGAAGATCGCCCGGTAGCGCACGCCGTGCTTGACCTCGCGCGGCCCGAACGTCGGACCGGCCAGGGTGCTCAGGGTGATCACCTCGTCCTCCGCGGACGCGAGCAACTCGGCGAGCCCTCCGTGGGCAGGGATCTGCTGATATCCGGTGGGTGGGTTGAGCATGGTTACGGTCATGAGAGAGGTACCCCCAGAGGTAGCGTGGCGGCGACGCCGGCGGCGTGCCGCCCGTCGAGGCGTTCGGGCTCGACCCCGAAGGAGCGGGCCAGCGTGGTCAGGACGGAGAACGCCGTGTCGAGCGTGGCCGGATGGGATGCGGCCAGGCGGAGTACGACGTCGTGGCGGGCGGAAGTCGAGTGGGCGGAGCTTGAGGTGGCGGTGACCGCGATCGTCTGCGCGGCACCGGTTCCGGTACCGAGCAGCGCGCCGATCAACGCCTGAGTAGTTGCTGCAGGCAAAGATGCGGATCCGGCCAGTCGTACGGACAGTTGCCGGACCGGGCCGCAGGACCAGGAGGTCCAGCGCTCGTGGAGTTGGCCGCGGCCGGCGTTCGCGTGGGCCAGCGCGCCGAGGGACGCGAGTACGTCGGACTCGTCGAGCGGCATGTTCTCGACCTGCTCGCGGTCCAGCCGCCGAACGAGGCGACGGACCGTGTTGGCGAGTACCTGCCGCAACTGCTCGTCGGTAGCGATGTCCGGCGTCCGCTCGGCCGCGACCGCGATCCACGCCCGCGGCGGCTGGTTCTGCTTGACCCCTGTGTGCAGGATCAGCTGTACGCCGACTCCGACAGGCTGCTCGTCCGACGCCTCCGCGAGCTGCCCCAGTTGCGGCAGCAGCCGGTGCTGAGCGTCCGGACCGAGTCGTAGTGCGACGCTTGCACCGGACGGTCGACTGAGGACGCCGTACGGCTGCTCGCGGACGACAACCTGGTCGGTCGAGGTCCGGCCGTGGAACGTGCTGACCAGCCGGACCGCGATGTCCTCGCCGAGGTCGTGCTTGCGTCGCCGTACCAGGAACACGAGCAGCACGCCCGCCCAGCGGTACAGCCACAGGCCGCGGATGCGGACGGCCGTGAGCAGGACCAGCGATACCGCGGCGACCGAGGTCAGGATCAGTACGGTCCGGGACGCTGTGGTCGCCGCGCCGACGGCCACCACGGCCAGTTGCCAGCAGATGATCTGTCCGACGTGGACGGCCCTGTCAGGTAGCTCGACGGTGTCTGGGACCGGTGCCGGAGCGGGCGGCTCGGCGGCCAGGTGCAGCTTCTGTTCGGAGGGCTTGACCGAACCCACCGCCGCGATCAGGGTGCGCGTCGGCGGCTGCTGCGCCCGAGGCTGGGCCAGCGGCATCCCGACTGCCGTCGCCTGCGGCAGGGTCGTGGTGGTCCCGGCGTACTGCGACGCGCCCTCTTGCCCAGGCGCACCGAAAGCGGCGGACGTCATGCGACCAGCTCCGCTTTGGGTCCGGCGATGACCAGCAGTTGGCCGGCGTGATCGCGGACGATCGGGTGCAGCTCGAACCGGCCGGGCGCCGGCTCGGTGACCAGGTTGAGGTCCATCAGTTGATCGATCATCAGCTCGGCCTCGGACTGGCTGGTGCCGGTGAGCCGGGCCGCCTGGCGCAGGTCGAAGCGTCCTGTCATCCCGATCAGCCGGTACAGCCGCTGGGCCGGGCCGGGGAGCGCCTGGTACGCAGCGTCGAACCGGGCCAGGACCTCGCTCAGCGCCTGGCGGCGCGCCGTCTGGTCCTCGAGGCCGGCGGCGATCCGCGCGACGGTCCACGGCTGCCGGTTGCGCAGTCGCTCGACCAGTTGCCGGATCGCACCCGGATGTCCACCGCAGCAGCTCAGGATCTGCTCGAGGTCGGTGAGTTTCGCGGCCTCGTCCGGTGCCAGTACGTCGAGCGTCATGGCCGCCGTACGGTCGAGATCGGAGAGCCGGCGGCGGCTGATCACCAGCACCAGCGCGGCCGGGTCGTTCGGCAGCAGGTGCCGGACCTGGTCGGCGTGCTCGACGTTGTCCAGGATCAGCAGGCCGCCGGTTGCCGACGGCAATGACGTCGGGCGGTTCAGGTCGACGTACTGCTGGGTCTCGAAACCGGAGGCGGCGGCGACCTCGAGCGCGAACGCCGTCTTACCGATGCCCGGCATCCCGTCGATCGTGACCACGCCGGCAGCACCGCGCAGCGCGCGCAGCTCGGGACCGCGACCGACGAAGGTACGCACCCGCGGCGGCAGGTTCGAGCTCACCGGCGGCACCGGCGTCGGCAGGACCGCGGGAGACTCCTCGCTGAGGATCTGCTGGTGCAGCGCGGTCAGCTCGGCGCCCGGCTCGATCCCCAGGTCGCGGACCAGCGCGGTCCGGGCCCGCTGGTACGCCGCCAGCGCGTCGTGCCGCCGCCCGACCTGGCGGTACGCCGCCATCAACCTGGCCCACGCCAGCTCCCGGAGCGGCTCCTCCTCGGTCAGCGCCCGCAGTACGGCGATCGCCTCGGCGGGCCGGTCCAGCAGCAGCTGTGCGTCCGCCAGGTCCTCGCGCAGCGCCCGGTGCAGTTCGGTCAGCCGGTCCACGGCAGACGTCGCATCCGCCGTCAGAGCGTCGTACGGCGCACCGCGCCACAGGCTCAGTGCACGCTGGACGACGGTGACCGCCTGCGCCGCGTCCTTCCGGCTGAGCAACTCACGGGCCTCGTCGCACAGGGCGGCGGCGACGTCGGCGTCGAGCTCGCCGGACAGGACGCGCACCCGGTACGCGCCGGGGCGGCTCTCGATCCGCTCCTCGGGCAGCGAGCGGCGGAGCTGCCAGACATACGTCTTCAGGTTGTTCTGCGCCGAGGCCGGCACGTCCCGGCCGGCCCAGACCGCGTCCACGAGCTGCTCGGTGCTGACCCAGGCGTTGCGGTGCAGCAGGAGCAGGGTCAGCACGGTCGCCGGCTTGCCGCCGCAGAGGTCCAGCGGGTGCCCGTCGGGCCCGTCGACCTCGAGCGGGCCCAGCACCCGGAAGCTCAACCGGTCTGGTGTGTGCGCTGCGTGACCGTTCATGACACATACGATCCGGGGAGACGATGACATTTCGATGACACACGAGGTTGACCGTGCGCGTACTGGTGGTAGAGGACGACAAAGAGCTGCAGGTGGCCGTCCCGGCGGCGCTCCGCTCCGCCAATCTCGCGGTCGACCTGGCCGTCGACCTGGACGACGCGGACGAGAAACTGTTCGTGAACTCGTACGACTGCGCCGTGTTCGACCGGATGTTCGAGATGAACGGCCGGAAGGTCGACTCGCTCGCCTACGTCAGCCGCCGCCGGAAGGAGGGCTGGACCCTGCCGGTACTGTTCCTGACCGGACGGGACACGCTGGCCGACCGGGTGGACGGCTTCGAGCACGGCGGCGACGACTACCTGGTCAAGCCCTTCGCGGTCGAGGAGCTCATCGTCCGGGTGCTCAGCCTGGTCCGCAGGGGCCCGACCATCCGCCCGCCGATCATCAGGTACGCCGATGTGGAGCTCGACACCGCCCGGCGTACCGTGCACCGGGCCGGTGTGCTGGTGACCCTGCGAGGGAAGGAGTTCTGCGTGCTGGAATACCTGATGTCGCGGCCCGACCAGCTGGTCACCCGGGCCGAGCTGATCGACCACTGCTGGGACGGCGACGGCCCGATGTCGAACGTCGTCGACGTCACGATCACCCGGCTGCGGAACCGGCTGCGCGGCGGTCCGGATCTGGTCGAAGCCGTCCGCGGCCAGGGCTACCGGCTGCACAGCCCCGGCGGTGCCGGATGAGTCAGCGCGGGATGCGCGGTCCGTCGGCCGACCGGCTGCGCCGGTTGCGCTGGTGGCTGACCGTGCTGTTCACCGCCACGAACACCGTCGCCCTGATCGTGCTGGCGCCGGTCATCATCGTCCTGGACGCGCAACGCGGCGCCGATCAGCTCGACCACGACCTGAGTGTGGTCACGCAGCCCGTGCTGCGGTTGACCGGCGAGAACCACGGATCGCTGGTCACCGCCCGGATCCCAGCGGACCCGCTGTCGTCGGACTGCCCCCAGTTCGCCGTCATGCCGGCGCAGAAGCCAGGTTTCGATCCGTACTTCAGCACTCGGGACTGCGTGCCGGTCGACCATCAGATCCTCGCGGACCTCACCGCCCAGGCCGTGCAGAACGGCGGTCCGTTCACTGCCGACAAGAAGGCGGTGAACGGGGACGAGGTGCACATCGCGGTCGAGCCGTTCAAGGACTCCAACGGTCAGTACTTCGGCGCCGTACTCGCCTGGAAGGACACGCAGGACCAGAGCGATCAGCACCAGCAGCTGACGATTGCGGTGCTGGTCGTCTGCGCGATCCTGATCGGCGCCGCCGCGCTCGTCGGCTACTGGCTGTCCGGTCGCGCGATCCGTCCCGCGATGGCCGCTCTCGAACAGCAGGAGACGCTGCTCGCCGAGACTGCCCACGACTTGCGTACGCCGGTTGCCGCACTGCGCGCTCTCGCCGAGACAGCGGCGCGGGATCCCGAACAGCGCGCGGAGCTGCTCCCGCGAACCGTTCGGCTGGCCGGGCGGATGGGCGACATCATCGACGGACTGCTCGTCCGCGCCCGGCTCGCGGCGGGTGTGGAGCACCTGGCGATGCAGCCGGTCTGGCTCGACCAGCTGGTTGCCGGTGTGGTCGAGGACATGCCGACCGGGGACGCCCGGTTCTCGCTGGTGACCGCGCCGACGATGGTGCGTGCCGACCCGACGCTGCTGCAGCGGGCGATCGGCAACGTGCTGGGCAACGCGATGCGGCACGGCCGGGCGCCCGGCGCGGACCAGGCGATCATCACGGTGACCGTCGCCGACGGCCGGGTCACGGTCGCCGACCAAGGCCCGGGGATCGATCCGACGGTCGGCGCGGACCTGTTCGAGCCCTACACGACCGGCGGCGCCTCGACCGGGCTCGGCCTGTCGATCGTGCGCTGGGTGGTGCTCGCCCACGGCGGCGACCTGAAGGTCTACAACGCCGACGAAGGCGGCGCGATCTTCGAGATCCAGCTCCCTACCGTCCAGTAGTAGACCGGTTCTGTACGGCGGATGGACCAGGGCTGAGTAGGGTCACTCAGTGCAGTTCGGCGTACACCAGGGGAGACACGTATGAGCGCGACCATTCCGCCCGGCGAGGCTTACCGGTTGGTGGCGGACAACCTGGCGAAGGTGATCCACGGGAAGCCCGAGGTGATCCGGCTGGCGCTGACCGCGCTGTTCGCCGAAGGTCACCTGCTGATCGAGGACGTGCCGGGGCTCGGCAAGACGACCCTGGCCCGGTGCATCGCCCGCAGCATCGACGCGAGCTGGAACCGGATCCAGTTCACGCCGGACCTCCTGCCCGGCGACATCACCGGCGTGATGGTCTACCACCAGGGCACCGAGTCGTTCGAGTTCCACCCGGGCGGCATCTTCGCCAACGTGGTGGTCGCGGACGAGATCAACCGCGGTACGCCGAAGACGCAGTCCGCCTTGCTCGAGGTGATGGCCGAGCGCCGCGTCACGGTCGACTCGAACACCCGCGCCGTACCGGATCCGTTCCTGGTCATCGGCACCCAGAACCCGATCGAGATGGAGGGCACCTACCGGTTGCCCGAGGCGCAGCTCGACCGGTTCCTGATGCGGATCGAGGTCGGCTACCCCGACCATGACGCCGAGGTCCGGATCGTGCTCGGCGACACCGGCCGGGTCGGACCCGACTCACTGAGCCCGGTCATCGACGTACCGGCGTTGCGGAACGCGATCGCCGCCGTCCGGTCGGTCCACGTGGACCCCGCGATCAGTTCGTACGCCGTGAAACTGGCCGCCGCGACCCGCGAGCACACCGCGGTCCGGTACGGCGCCAGCCCGCGCGGCAGCATCGCCCTGGTCCGTGCGTCCCGCGCGTTCGCCGCCACCGACGGCCGGGCGTTCACGACGCCCGACGACGTCAAGCAGGTCGCGCATCCGGTGCTCGCGCACCGGTTGGTGCTGACCCCGGACGCGGAGCTGAGCCAGCGCCCGCCGTCGTCGGTGGTCGACGAGGTGCTGTCCGCCGTACCGGCGCCGACGGCCGGCGCGACCGCGAGCTGACATGCGGCCGGTCGGATGAGGCTCACGGGACGCGGGGTGGCGGTGCTGCTCGGGTCGATCGCCGCCTATGTGCTGGGCGAGTTGGCCGGGTACTCCGTCTTTCGCGCACTGGCCGGGATCGGTCTCGGGGCGTTGATCGCGGCGACCGTACTGACGGTGCGGCAACCGCAGGTGACCGTGCAGCGCGTGCTGTCGCCGGATCGGGTCGAGCGCGGCCGTCCGGCGCTGGCGACGTTGCGGGTGCGCAACGAGGGCACTCGCTGGCAGGCTGCGTTCGCCGCGCACGACTCGGCGGGTGACGAGCGGCAGGAGGTCAAGATCCGGCGGCTCGGTCCGGGCAGCGAGGCGACGTACCGGTATGAACTGCCGACCTCGCGGCGCGGCAAGATCGCGGTCGGGCCGCTGACGCTCGAACGGCGTGACCCGCTCGGCCTGGCCCGCAACAGCAAGGCGACCGGCGATGTCGCGACGTTGTGGGTGCATCCGAAGCGGCATCCGACCAAGACCGTGGTCGCCGGGCGACCGCGACACCACCACGTCGGCCGGACCGCGGACGACTCACTGCGCGGATCGGCCGACCTGCGCGACGTTCGCCCGTACGTCGTCGGCGACGAGGTCCGCCACCTGCACTGGAAGGCGACCGCGCGCACCGGGCAGCTGATGGTCCGCGACTACGCCGATCCGGATCAGCCACGGCTCACCGTGCTGCTCGACACCCGGCGCGAACCGTTGCCCGAGACAACTTTCGAGGAGGCGACCGAGGTTGCGGCGTCGATCCTGTTCGCCGCGTCCACGGCCGGCCACCGCTGCCGGTTGGTGACGACGGCCGGTGCCGATCTCGCTGCTCCCGGTGGCGCCGTCGCGTCCCGGATGTTCCTCGACAAGCTGTGTGTGGTGGAGCAGCGGGACGACAAGTCCGGCCTGTTGCCCCGAGTGCTCACCACTGGAGCGTCCGCGGGTGGCGCGATCGTCGTGGTCACCGGTGCGCGCGGATCGGCCGCGGACTTCGCTCCGCTGCTCAGCCGGTACTCGTCGGTGACCGTGATCGGCCTCGGCGAGGCGCAAGGTGTCGCGCCGATCCTCAGCGCGCAGGTCGTCCTCGGCGGCTCCGCGCGGGAAGCGTTGCAGCAGTGGACCGGAGTACTGCAATGAGCCGCCGGCAGACAATCGCCGTACTGGCTGCCGTACTCGTCGGCGGGTTGTGCTTCGGGCCGGTGTTCGGGCTGCGCAACCTGTGGCTGCCGGTGGGATCGGTGTGTCTGATCACCTTCGTCGTCACGGAGATCTGCCGGCACTGGCTGGTTGCGTGGCGGCCGATTCTGATCGTGCTCGGCGGTCTGCTCGCCGTTGTCGAAACGGTGCTGCGGGCAACTACTGTGGCCGGTTTGCCGACGGCGGCGTCGATCCGGGCACTCGGCGACGGGCTGACGGGCTGGCGGTTGACCCTGGAGTCGACCTGGCCGGCGCGGCCGGATCCCGAGCTCGTGGTCTTCGTGCCGCTGCTGATCCTGATCGCTTGCCTGCTCGCGGTCGAGCTGCTCGATCGTGCGCCGCCCCTGGTCGCCTTGATCCCCGGACTCGGTGTCATCGGTGCGAGCCAGTTGTACATCGCGGCGGACGGTTGGGCCGCCGTACTGATCGCGGGCGCGCTCGGGCTGATCGTGGTGGCGTTGCTGATCCCGGACAACCTCGAGTACCGACGGATCGCGCCCTGGGCCGCCACCGCGGTCGTTACCGTCGCGGCGATCGTGTGTGGGCTCGTCGTGAGCACGATCGACCCGGTCGGGCGTACGCCGTACTCGCTGCAGAAGGTGCAGTCCGCGACGGCTCCCGGCGTACGGGAGACGAGTCCGCTGGACGAGCTGGCGAGCCGGTTGGGTGCGCGGCAGCGCGACGAGGTCGTGTTCAAGTACACGGCGTCGAAGCCGGTCGATCGCTGGCGGCAGGTCGCGCTCGACGACTTCGACGGGTCGAACTGGACGACCGACCACCCGTTCCTGCGGATGGGGTCGGAGGTGGGTTCCGACGTCACCGTGCCGACGTCGCTCGAGTCGGCGGACGTGCGGCTCGAGGACCTGGACGGGCCGTGGCTGCCGAGCCAGTTGCTGCCGGCAACGGTCAGCGGCGTGACGGATCCGCAGGTCGAGCCGATCGGCGCGACGTTGATGGCGTCCGGCCGGCCGGACGACTACAAGCTGACCTGGCGGAAGCCGGACATCAACGCGCAGTACCTGGTCGACGCCGGGATCGACGGGGACGTGATGAACGGCCTGAGCGACCTGCCGCCGGTGCCGCCGCAGATCGCGTCGATCAACCCGTTGCAGGGGAAGCGGGCGACGTTCGCGACGGCGATCGCGCTGGAGAAGTACATGCGGCAGCACTACACGCTGGCGGTCGGCGACAACCTGCCGACCGGGTACGGGTGGCCGCAGCTGAAGAGTTTCCTCCTCGACGAGAAGCCGGGTGGGGCGCAGGCCGAGACCAAACAGCCGGGGACGAGCGCGCAGTTCGCGGCGGCCTACGTCGTACTCGCGCGGCTGAACGGGATCCCGGCGCGGCTGGTGGTCGGGTTCCGCGCACCTGCGAAACCGGACGCGGACGGGTACTACACCGTGCGGAACTCGGACGCGTTCGCCTGGCCCGAGGTGGCAGTCGACGGCCTCGGTTGGTGGCCGCTGGATCCGGCCGAGGACGCGGCCACCGGGAAGACCACGGTCGCCGGGTCGATCGACGAAATCACCAACCAGGCGCGCGCCGCCGTACCGCCGGTGGGGGAGATCAAGGACCCGGAGGTCCCGCCGCAGAGCGATCGGAGCGGCGGCAAGGGCACGCCGGTCCTGCCGCCGATTTCGCTGACCGCCGTGTTCGCGGTGTCGGCGGGGCTGTTGCTGCTGTGGCTGCTCGGCGTACCGCTGTTGAAGCTCGTCCGGTCGGCACGACGTCGCCGACGGGGCGGGAGCGCGGCGGTGGTCGGGGCGTGGGCCGAGGCGCGGGACCGGTTGCGTGCGCACGGCGTACCGGTGACTGCCGGTATGACGGTGCGGGACCTCGCCGATGCGGCGAAGGAGTTGCCGGAGACCGCGGGCGGGCTGACGCGGGTCGCGCAAGCTGTCGATCACGCGCTGTGGTCCGGGGGAGCGACGACGCCCGACGTACAGAAGGACGCCTGGGCGGGGGTTCGCGAGCTGCAGAAGGCGTTGCGCGGACGGCCGTGGGTCGACCGGTTCCAGGCGTCACTCGAACTGCGAACACTGTTCACCCGTTAGCTTCGGCCCGGACGTGCCGGGGCCGATGGCGAGGTAGTTCCTGTGTCGCATAGAGTGACTGCTGTCTCGACAAAGGAAGGATTCCGCGCGATGGCCGACGCGTTCCCGGGCTTCGACACGACGAAGCCGAGTATCGCCCGGACGTACGACTACCTGCTCGGGGGCAAGGACAACTTCGCGGTCGACCGCGCGTTCGGGGACCGGTTCATCAACGAACTGCCCGGCTCCCGCGTGATCGCGTACGACAACCGCGGTGCCTTGACCCGCGCGGTCCGCGAGATCGTCACGAAGACACCGGTCCGGCAGTTCATCGACCTCGGCAGCGGCCTGCCGACCGCGGACAACGTGCACCAGGTCGCCCAGCGGTACGCACCGGACGCGAAGGTCGTGTACGTCGACAACGACCCGATCGTGCTCGCGCACGGCCGCGCGCTGCTCGCCGAGAACGACAACACGACGGTCATCCAGGCCGACCTGCGGGAGCCGAAGGCGATCGTCGAGCACCCCGACACCGTGCGGCTGATCGACTTCAGCCAGCCGGTCGGCGTGATCTTCAGCGCCACCCTGCACCACGTGAACGACGACGAGGACCCGGCCGGCCTCGTCGCCTTCTGGAAGGACCGGGTGGCCTCCGGCAGCCACGTCTTCATCAGCCACTTCCGCAGCGAGAACGACCCCCGCAGCCAGGAACTCGAGCAGGTCCTCCAAGGCTCCCTGGGCCGTGGCCGCTGGCGCACCGACGACCAGATCCTCGCCCTCTTCGGCGAAGGCTTCACCGTCCTCGACCCCGGCATCGTCCCCGCCACCAACTGGCGCAACCCAGAACCCCCCGAAGACCTCACCGACTACCAACACCTGATCGCCGCAGTACTAGCCGTCAAGAACTAGCCGTTCTTCAGGGGCAATCCCACCGCGGTGCTAGGCGCCGCCCCACCCGCCTGGCGTTCTATCAGGTGCCGGATTTCCAGAAGAACTTGTTGGAGGTGTAGATGCCTTCAGGGCCTTGGACGGTTACCCAGGTGAGTTGGCCTACGGCGCTGCAGGGGAACTGGTCGGGGACGAGGAGTTGGCCCTGGGCGTCGGTCTTGACGCTGTAGCCGGGGTTGAAGTTGCCCCACTCGGACGTGTACGGCTTGATGCTGTACGTCGTGCTCGGCGTCAGGTTCTCGATCCGGACCTGGACATACGCGCACTCCGGGTGCTGGCAGTCGTCGCCGTACGTCGTACCGTCGCCCCGCGACGCCACCACTCGCTTGGTGGGCTGCTCCTTGGCGATCGTTGTCGCGCGCAGGCTGGTGTACTTGCCCGCCACCTCTTGCCCGTCCGACGCCTTGGTGATCGCGCGCACGAAGAAGTTGGAGTACTTCCCGTCGGTCAGTCCGGTGATCGTCGCGGAGGTGGTGGTCGACTTCACCCGGACCGTCGCGGTGCTCGACCCGATCGACACCTCGTACCGCAGGAATGCCCCATCGCCCATACTCGGCTGCATCCAGCCGAGCGTCAGCCTCCCACTGATGCCGTCGTCATCGACCAGGAGCTCGCGCGGTGACTCGGCCGGGTTCCACTTCAGCTCGACCCGGTTCGACTTCACCGCGGGCCCGTTGCCGGCGCTGTTCACCGCGTAGATCGTGAAGTAGTACGCCGTTTTCGTCTTCAGGCTCGGGATCAGCACCGACCGCGTCGACCCGCTGACCGTCGTCGATCCGCCGGTCCAGCTCAGCTTGTACGACGTGATTGTGGCGCCATGCGCCGCCGCCGCGCCCCACGTGACAACCGCGCCGCCGTCGATGATCCGCGCCGCCACGTTCAGTGCGGCACCGGGCCGGCCAGGCTTCGAGGCTGGTGGCTTCGGCGGTACCGGCGGAGTGGTCTTGCGGGTCGGCGGTGGCGTCTTCGTCTTACCGGGATCCGGTTTGTCGGGTTTGTCCGGCGTGTGTTCGTTGCCCGGCCGGTTCGTCGGCGTGGTCCGCCGCGGCGTCTCCGGCTTGCGAGTGCTCGGAGGAATCGACTTCGGGGGCGTCGGCGGAACCGTGGTCTTGGGCTTGGCCGGCGGCGTGATCGTCGGCTTCGCGGTGTGCTCGGGTTTCGTCGGCGTGGTCGTCGGCTTGCCGTGGCCGCTCTCGCCGGTGCCGATGTCCACGGACTCGGCCTCGCCGTCGCGGTCGACCACGATGACGCGGTCGCCGATGCCGTTCTCGACGTACACGCGGGAATCGTCGCCGCGGTACAGGTTCGCCACGGGCTTCTCGTGCCCGTCGGCCGGGCGGCTCGGGAGCTTCGCCTCGGCGACCTTCCGGCCGTCGCGGCCGAGCGTGACCAGGTTGGAGTTCTTCCGGTCCAGCAACGCGAGCCCGTCGCCGGAGGACGCGATCTTGTCGTAGTTCCCCTTCGGGATCGACGTGCTGATCGGCGCCTCGGGCTTGTCCGGGTGCGCGATGTCGACCAGGTGCAGCCGGTTGTGTTCCCGATCGACGATCGCCAGCCGGCCGTCGACGTCGTTGCCCGCGACCAGAGCGTCGTCGGGTACGTCGATATTGCCCAGATCGGGCCCTGTGTCCATCCCGCCGGCGTTCAGCGTGTACACCTGCCGCGCGGTCAGGTCGACGAACACGGCGTTCGATCCGACCGCGGTCAGCCCGCCCTTGTGACCCTTGGGAGCCGTTGCAGGACAGGACATCCGGTCCGCGGTCATCGGCAGCCGGCACAGGTCGCCCTCGCCGACCCGGTGCACCCACAGCGTCCCGTCCGACGTCACGACCGGATCGCCGAGCGGCCCGCCCGGGAAGGCGATCGTCTCCTTGTCGCCGAACCGCACCACCCGCCCGGCCTGCTGGTACACGGCGAACGCCGCACCAGCCGCCTCGAGGCCGACCGGCTGCTCGTTCGTGGCCGGCGGCTGCACCGGGTCCAGGACCGTCAGGTCGGACTTGCCGAACTGGTCGATCCGCGACCGGGACAGTACGTATCCCTGCTTGTCGGTCTGCACGACCTGGGCGCCCGGCGTCGCGCCCTTCAGTTCGGCGTCCGCGTCCACCTTGCCGGTCGCGCCGTCCAGGTGGAAGATCCGCCCGACCACGCTGTTGTAGACCCAATGACCGGACTGCGTGAACTTCACGCCGCTGTTCGGGGAGCCGGCGCCGGTCAGCACGACCACGCTCATCAGCGCGACGCAGCCGGCCACCACCGCGGCCAGCGTGGCCTCGGAGCGGCCACGTCTGCGGAGCAGTTCGGTCAGCCGCCTGGGGCGGAACGGGATCGGCCTCACGCGCTCAGACTAGGCGATCAAGGTCCAGAACCGGTCCACAGTCCGTCCAGCGTCAACCACTGCAGGTCGCACCGCGGATGGACCTCGGCGCGCTCTCGAACTTGTCCACGCCGTCGGTGCCCTGCACAAGGAAGCAGTACTTCAGGCCGCTGCTGACCTGCACGGTCAGCGAAGTCATCGTGCCCCGGAGCGTCGTCTGCGGCTGCTTGGCGCCTTGCTCCGCCACGATCACGGCGTACGTCAGCCTCGGTGGGCCTGACCAGGTCAGGATGACCGAAGTGCCCTTGTCCACGGGCGGATTCAGCTTGATCGTGGCCTGTTTCGGGGGTGCCGGAGTCGGGGTCGGCGTACTGACAGCAGCAGGCGGTGGCGCGGCCACCCGATCGGCCGGGTCGTCACCGCCCGGCCGGAACACCACCGGTACGACGGCCACCAGCGCGACCGCCGCGCCTGCGCCGATCAGCAACGGTTTCCGGGATTTTCCGGGTGCATCCTTGCCTTTGTCCCGCTTCTGCTTCGCGGTCTGCTTCTTCTTCGGCGCCTCGACGACGGCCAGCGGCGGAACGCTCCGGCCCGCGGCCAGTTCGTCGCGGAAGTCGTCGAAATCCAGCTCGTCCTCCGGCGCCGCCCCCGCCCCGGCCAGCAACGCCTCGAACTCGCCGACCACGGCCGCCGCTTCCGGACGGGCATCCGGTTCCTTGGCCATCATCCGCTGCAGCAGCGCCGACAACGCCGGCGGCACGTCGCGACCGGTCACCTCCGCGGGCGGCTCCCGCAAGACCCGCAGTACGACGCCGTCCGGCGCTTCACCCGTCCGCGCCGGGAACGGCGGCCGCCCGGTCAGGGCCAGATACAGTACGGCGCCCAGCCCGTACACGTCGGCCGCCTCGGACAGCTCGCCTTCTCGCAGTACCTCGGGAGCCGTGTACGCCGCATCGCCCATCAGGTCGCGCGGGAACCGCAGCCGCAGCGCCATCCCGAAGTCCGACAGCGCGGGCTGCCCGCTGGACCGCTCGAGCACGTTCGCCGGCGTCACACCCCCGTGCACCAGCCCGGCATCGTGCGCTTCGGCCAGCACCGAGCTGAGGATCTGCCCGAGGACGATGACGTCCCCGATCGGCAGCGGACCGTTCTTGACCAGATCCGTCAACGACTGTGGGCAGAACTCCATCCGCAGCCCGGTCCGCCCGTCCGGCAGGTCGTCCAGCGACTCGACCCGGACGATCGACGGCGCCGACCGCAACCCGGCCAGCTTCGCCTGCTCGACCTCGATCCCGTTGTAGGTCCGCCGATCGAGCGGCTGCGGGTACACCTTCACCGCGACCGTCCGCCCGCCGGGAGGCGCCAGCAGGTACAGCGTGGCCACCGGCCCGGTGGCCCGCGGCACCAGCGCATCGGGGGAGATCTCAGCCATCAGGGTCATCTTGTCACCCCGCAACGTCCAGATACGCGCATCCGCGTGCCACCAGGAACCGCAGGTCGCCGAGGATCTCGGCCAGGGCAGCGTCCGGATCGGGCCGGCCGGACGGCTCCGCGGTCACCGTCGCGCGGACCTCGCAGCTGTGCCACAACGTCGGCGCGACCGAACCCCATTGCCACAACTCGTAGCAGTCCGGGTCCAGGATCGCGGCGGTCCCGAGGCCGGGAATCCCTACCGCATGTCCTTCGAGCCGGTCCGGAGCGTTGCCGAGGCCAACGAACATGATGTCCAGCCGATGTCGCTGCGCAAACGTTCTACCTTCCTCGACAACGGCGATCAGTCCCGCGTCGGCGAGCCGTTCGACGTACGCCGCCGGCTCCGCGACCCCAGCCCGCTGAGCATGAACGACGACATCGTCCACGGTCCACGCGCCCTTGCCGACCTTCGGCACCCCATGAGCGAGAACCCAGACCGCGAACGCCTCCGCATCGAGCCGGTGCTGGCTCCACCCGACCCGGACGACCTGCTCCTCGTCCCGAACGCCGTTGTAGTGCCCGATCGGGAAAACCAGCGCGCTCATCGAAGCCTCCGACGGTCGAAGTACGCCGCGCGCACGCAGAGCAGACCGTGGATCTGCCCGAGCACACCGGACAGCACGTTCCGCGGGTCCGTCTCCTCGGGCGCCGTAACCCCTGCCTGCACAGCAACCTTGGCCGCATCGTGGCAGCCGCTCCACAGCTCGGGTGCGAGCTGCGTCCACATCAGTACGTCGTACACGGCGACGGAGACCTGCGCGACCGGCTGGTTCAACAGCCCGACGGTCTGCATCCACGGCTCGTCCGGATCCGGCCCGAGCCCCTGCAGCAACGGGAACAGCTGATGCTCGGAGGCGAACTCGACCGCACCGTCCGCCTCAGGATCGACGGCCGCCAGCAGCCCGTCGCGAAGGAACCGTTCGGCGACCTCGGCCACCTGTCCTGCGTCCAGCCCGACGTTGACGGCGCGCTCTGTCAGCGACGACCGGGTCGGCCGGTCCTGGTCGTCGATCCCGTGTGCCAGCAGCCAAACCGCGAACTCGCGGTCCTGCAACTCTGCGACCTCGACGCCCACCCGGACCTGCTGCCGTCGCTCGTCCGCGCCCGAATACACCACTCCCAGGTCGTGCCCCACTGGGATCAGCAGCTCTCGATCAGTCGTCACGAACAGCACGCTAAGGCGGTCCGACGTACGGCGGTGGTGGACGGCAGGAAGCTGTCGCGCCCGCTCCCGACCGCGCGATCGCCAAGACAGTTGGGGACATGAACATCACAGGTCTGGTCCGGGTGACAGTCGTGGCTCCCCAGCGGCGCCTCGACCTGGCCTTACCCGAACAAGCAGCAATAGCCGAAGTGCTCCCCGGTCTCCTGACCAAGTCCGGTGAACACCTCGCCGACCAGGGCGCACCGGGCGGCGGTTGGGTTCTGCGCCGCAGCGACGGCATGGAGCTGAACCTCGGCCGGACGCTCGGTTCGCACCGGATCCGGGACGGCGAGATCCTGCATCTGGTGTCGCGCGGTCTCGACTGGCCGGAGCTGGAGTACGATGACCTGGTCGACGCGGTCGCCTCCGGCGCGGGCAAACTCGGCGTACCGTGGACCGCCCGTCACACCCGGATCGCCGGCCTGACCGGCGCCGCGCTCGCCTTGCTGGTGGTGATGGCCGTCGTTCTCCGCCGCGGTGCACCTTGGGCCGACGCCGCGAGCTGGCTGCTGCTCACCTCGGCGCTGCTGGTCGCCGCCGGGGTCGCCCTGGCCCGCGTGGTCGGAGACTCCGGCGCGGGCGCACTGCTCGGCGGCCTCGGGCTGCCGTTCGCGGCGATCGGAGGCGGCCTGCTGTTCGCCGGTACGTCGACGTGGCCGGCGATCGGCGCACCCCAGATCCTGTCGGCCGGTACGGCGTTGATGCTCGCCGGAGTCGCCTGCTACCTGGGCATTGTGGACAGCGGCTCGTTGTTCGCGGCGGCCATGAGTACCGGTCTGCTCGGCCTGATCGCCGGCTGGATCGGTACGGCGGAGTCGCTCGACGGCCCCGACGTGGCCGCGATCCTTGGCGCAGCGACGTTCGCGTTCTCGCCGATGCTCGGACCGCTTGCGCTCCGGCTCGGTCGACTCCCGATGCCGATCCTGCCGCGCACGACCGCCGACCTGGTCCGCGACGATCCACAACCGCCACGCCGGCACGTGTACGGCGCGGTCGTCCGCGCCGACGGGTTGCTCACCGGCATGCTCACCGGCGTCGCGATCGTGGTCTCGGTGTGCCTGGTCCTGCTGACCACGGACCGCAGTACGCCGGCCACCGTGCTGACCGGACTGCTCACCCTCGGATGCTTGCTACGGGCAAGGATCTACCCGGTGGTGAAGCACCGCCTGATGTTGCTCACCACAGCCTTGACCGGAATCGCCTGCCTGGTACTCGGTCCGCTGAGCGCATCGGCCGCCGACCCGGTCTCGCTGATCGTCCCGCTGATGGTCATGCTCGCCGCGATCACGATCTTCTGCGGCCTCCGATACAGCACCAAGCTCCCGAGTCCGTACCTGAGCAGGTACGCCGAGATCCTCGAAGTACTCGTCACGCTGGCGCTCATCCCGCTCTCCTGCTCGGTGCTCGGTCTGTACGCCGTGGTCCGGGGCTGGGGAGGCTGACATGGCGACCAGGAAAGACCAACTGCAGTCCCACCAGTTCTCGGTGCAGCGGATGGTGTCCGCGCTCGTCACCCGTGAGACCGACCCCGAGCAGCCGCCGTTCAAACGGGCCACCTCCGCGGCGTTCGGCGGGGTCGCGATCATGATCCTCGCGCTGGCCGTCGTCTGGGTGTACGGCCTGGTCGTCCCGGGCGGCAACAAGGCCTGGAGCAAGGGCGACAGCGTCATCGTCGAGAAGGAGACCGGCACTCGGTACGTGTACCTCGACGGCCACCTGCACCCGGTCGCCAACTACGTCTCCGCACTGCTTGCCATCGGCAAACGAGGACAGACCCTGCGGGTGTCGCAGCGGTCACTCGCCGGTGTCCCGCGCGGTCCGCGGATCGGGATCCAGGACGCCCCGGACGCGCTGCCGCCGGCGTCCAAGCTGCTCCGCGGCGGGTGGACGCTGTGCTCGCAACCGTCCCGCGACCAGGCCGGAACCCGGACCAGCGAGTCGGTGCTCATGGTCGGACAGCGGCCAGGCGCCGGTACGGCGATGACCGACGACGCGATGCTCGTCCGGGTGATCGAGACCGGTGACCAGTACCTCCTCAGCGACGGTTACCGGCACCGGATCGCCAAGAGCGACATCGCCACAGTCGCGGTCGCGCTGCATTCGCAGCCGGTCACCCAGGTGGGCGCGGCGTTCGTGGCGGCGCTTCCCGACGGCCAGCCGATCGCCCCGCTGCGGCCGGCCGGCATCGGTACGCCGACGACCGTCGTACCCGGCCGGCCGAAGACGTTGGTGGGCCAGCTCTTCGTCGTACAGACGTCTGCGGGAAAGCAGTACTACCTGGCGACGCAGAAGGCGTTGCTGCCGATCAGTGACGTGCAGTACGACATCCAGCGTGCATACGCTCCGCTCAAGGCGGCGTACGGCGGCAAGTCGCCGACGGCGATCGAGCTCAACCTGATGTCGGTCAGCGAGGCCGAACTGCCGGCGGTCAGCACCGAGGAAGGTGCGGTGCCGCGCGTCTGGCCGCGCTTCGTCGCCCCACGGGACGGCATCGGCACGGTCTGCGCCGCGTTCACCCCCGGCCAGTCGCTCCCCGCGATCCTGATCGACCCGGCGATGCCGCTCCCGGACGCGATGACCGCGACCACCAAACGCACCCGCCGCGACACCGTCCTCGCCGACCGCATCCTGATCACCCCAGGCACCGCGGCAGTCGTCGAGGCCCGCCCGTCGGACCAGGCCCCGACTGGCACGATCTCGGTAATCACCGACACGGGACGCTCCTACCCACTGTCCGACCCCGAACTGATCGAAACCCTGGGCTACAGCGGAGTCCAACCGATCCCGATCCCCGCCTCCCTAATAGCCCGAATCCCCCAAGGCCCCGCCCTAAACCCCACCACCGCCATCCAACCCGTCCCCTAGCCCCCAGCCGCACCCCGCACCACCGTCTGCACCGCACCACCGCCATGCGCCGCCCGGTCCGTCCGGCCGGCCGGTCCCAACCGAGTACGACGATGCCCCGCACACGAGGGGATCTCCCACGGCGTTGTGCCTTCTCCGTTGGTATACGAAGGGAGAACCCACAACACCAGGGGATATCCGGCTCTTCTGACTGATCCGTGGGCTCGGCCGGTTGCGGGTCAGGGCTTCCGGCCGAACCGAACGTCCCGCCGCGGGCCCCCGCTGTCTGCCGGCCATTGGTCGCGGGCCTGTCTGCATTGGTGGAGGGTTTCCCGTACATCGGTGGAGTGTTTCTGGCGCTATCGCAGCAAAACTCTCCACCAACGACCGCCCCATCGCCGTCACCAGGTCAGCTGGGAACTTCGCCGGTCACGCACCGGGGCCGCGGCTGGGGGGGTTGGGGGTTGGGTTGGGGAGGTTTTCGTCCCGGATCGGGCGGGAAGTCCTCCCCAGATCCGCGTACCAGCTCATGCCACGCACGGCACTCGCGGGCACCGGCCGGGAGCAAACCACCCACGGATGCGGCAGGGAGCCGGATATCCGGCTCCCTGCCGCCCGCCAGTGGTTCATCTTTGAGAACCCACCAACCATTTTCGAGCCGCCGACGTGGTTGGTGGGTTCTCAAAGACGACCGGGTGCGGACTCCAGCAGCAGGAGCGAAAGCCCGGCTCGAGGTTGGATGTCTCGGGCCGGGCTTTTCGGTGATCAGTTGGTGGGGCGGCGTTGCTGGTGGGGGGCGGGTGGGGCCGCCTTGACGTCGGTGGCTTCCACCTTCCAGAGGTCCTCGTCGAGGAGTTGGAGGGTGTTGGCAGCCTCGGTCTTCTCCTTGCGCCTTCGAGTGTTCACCGGTACGGCGGGGAACGCGCCGGGCAGGTCCTTGCCCGCCCTGCCACGCAGCCCAACCGGGACGCCGGGTGTGTCGCCCTGCTGTCGATCGCGCCGGCGATTCCCTGGCGCGATCATGCCGTTGCCGGGTCGCCCGGCCTTGTTGCTGCCGGCACCAGCCGCGCCGGCCATCGGCGGCATCATCGGCGGCATCCCGCCGCCACCCTGGCCGGCCGCTGCACCGGCGCCACCGGCGAGCCCGCTCGGGGCAGCCGGCGCACGCCCGCCGGACAGCGGACCCTGCGTCGCACCGGTCTCGGGGACAGCGCGCGGCAACTGGGAGTCGACGCCACCCTTCTGACTGCCTCCGCCACCGGGAACACCCGGCAGACCGCCGCCGCCGATCCCACCGCCAGGAACCTTGCCGGCCCCGGCACCACCGGCGTACCCACCCGGCACCCCACCGACCGGCAGCGTGCTCATCGGCGGCACAACCGGCGTGTGGGTCGGCGGCACGGCCGCCACGTTCGGCAGCGATCCTTCGAACCGGGGGACCATCGTCGACCCCGCAGGCATCCCGGCCAACCCGGTACCACCACCGGGCGCCTCCGGAATCGACCCCGCACCGGGATCCGCCCCACCGGCCCCGTCCATCCCGCCCGCGCCTGCACCGGCCTCCTGCGCCCCGCCACCTTGCTCGGCCGCGCCCGCCTCTTGGCCACCGGGATCGGCGGCTGACGGATCGGCACCCGTGGGCCCGCCCGGCGAACTGGGCATCGAGGGTGCGTTGCCCGGGGCGCTCGTCGTGGGCGCCCCGTTCCTACTGCCGGGACCGTCCCACTTCAGCTTCGCCGCGTCGGAAGTCAGGAACGATGCCGCGGTGCTGTACGCCTCCGCGAGCTTGGTCATGGCTGCGCCTGCTGCCCGCAGCGGCACCTTCCCATGGTTTGCCCAGGCGGTTTCGTCTTCTTGGGTCCACTGCTTGCTGTACAGGGCCTTCACCCTGTTGTACTCATCCACCTGCGTCTGGAGCTCTCCTCGCTGCAGCTCAACGGCCTGAGCCGCCGTCGTGATCTGCCCCGCCACGGCGCTGAGCACACCTGGCACCGGAGCCATGGCGTCGTACGACGTCGAGAGTGATGTTTCGGTGATTGTCCGTTTGGCCACAAAGTCCTTGGCGTGGTCGCTGCCCCAGTTCTGCAGCAGAGTCTCGGTGACCGAGTGGAGATCCAGATGTGCCGTATTGACGGCATCCCTGGACATGCTCCACATGGTTCCCGCAGTATCCAGCGGGCCAATGAGTTGCGCGTCCGTCTGCATCATCTGGCCGAAAGTTCCCATGACAGTGACGCATTCCTGGATCGACTGTAGATTTTCGATCTTGCCGACCTCGGTGGTGATGGACGAAGCGCCGCCGCCCGCTGTGTCGGCCATCAGTGGCCTCCTTCACGTGACTTGTCGAGTTGGTAGTTGATGGCGTGTCCGGGGTCGAACACCTCGTTCGGCCGGACGTTGCCTTCCTGCGACTTCAGCAGCGTGGTGAGACGGGCCCCGGTGACCTGGACGTGCCGGTCCAGTGCGCTGCCGATCTCGGTGATTGCGGACTGGTAGCCCTGGAGGCCGTCCGCGGTGTTCGACATGTACTGGACCAGCGCGTTGCGGGCATCTCGTTCGACCTTCATGAAGGCGACGCTCTCGGCCGTTCCACCTCCGGCAGCCGGCGATGCCGAGCTTCTTCCGGCCTCCCGCATCTTCGCGCTGAACTCGTCCGTCACGCTGGCCAGGCCGCTGCCGGCTGTTTGGAATGCTTCTGTTCTGGCGTCTAGCTCCATCAGTCCTCCTTGATCGGTGGTTGGGTCAGTTGGATCAGTTGGTTGGTGCCTTGGCGGGTGATGAGCCAGCCGCGGCCGGGGGGCATCGGCTGGGCGCGGAGGCCGCCGAGCAGCGGGCCTTCGTCGCGGCTTCCGGACATCAGCAGGCCCGGTGAGCCCACGTCCCTGATCCGGGCCAGGACGGGCTCGAAAAGTCCGCGCATGGCGCCGCCGGTCCGGCGGGTCACGTAGATCCGCAGACCGAGGTCCGCGGCCTGTGGGATGTACGGCAACAGCGGCATCAGCGGATGGCTGTCCGAGGATGCGACGAGGTCGTGGTCGTCGATCAGGACGAACAGGTCAGGGCCTTCCCACCAGCTCCGATCGCGCAGCTGCTCGGTGGTGACATCGGGACCGGGCAGCCGCTCCTGCAACACGTTGGCCAAGCCGTTGACGAGGCTGGCGGTGACCGCGTGGTTGGTGCCGTAGCCCAGCAGGTGCGCACTCTCGACATCGCCCAGCAGACTGCGGCGATGGTCGATGACCAGCAACCGTGCCTGTTCCGGTGTGTAGGTCTCCCGGATCCGATGCGCCACTGTCCGGAGGAAGCTCGACTTCCCGGCGCCGGTGTCGCCCAGAAGGATGAACGTCGGGTCGGCGTTCGGGTCGAGCAGTACTGGCTCCAGGCTGCGCTCCGCGACGCCGACGGCCAACCCGTGCTCGCGGGAGCTGGCGCCGTCGTTGGCCGCGTACGGCACCTCACCTGGCAGCAGTTTGATCTCTGGCACCGGCTCGCCCGGCCAGGCTTCCTTGACGGCGGCAACGAGCTCGCCCAGCCCGACGGAGACCCGGTCCTCGCTGTCGGTGAGTCGTGGTGCCGCGATCAGGAAGTGGTGCTTGCTCGTCGTGACACCGCGCCCGGGTGCATGCTCCGGGACGAGTGCCGCCGTTCGGCGATCGATCAGAGAGTCGATCGGGTCACCCAGGCGCAGTTCGAGCCTGGTGCCGCACAGGTCGCGGATGTTGGTCCGCAGGTCGAACCAGCGCACGACGCTGACGATCAGATGGACGCCGTACGCGAGACCGCGGGTGGCGAGGTCTCCGAGCGCCTGCTGGAGATCTTCGAAGTCGTTGCGGATCGTCTGCCAACCGTCGATCACCAAGAACACGTCGCCGTACGGCGAATCGCCCGCCTCGCCCCGCCGACGCCGTTCGCGGTACGTCGCCATGCTGTCGATACCGTCCTGCGCGAAACGCTTCTCCCGCTCGGCGATGATCCCGAGCAGCTCGATGACGGTTCGCCGTACGGCGTTGGTGTCCTGGCGGCCCGCGATCGTTCCGATGTGGGGCAGATCGCGCAGGCTGGACAGCAGTCCGCCGCCGAAGTCGAGGCAGTAGAACTGCACTTCCTCGGGCGTGTGGGTCAGCGCCAGACCGGTGATGATTCCGGCCAGCGCGGTGCTCTTCCCGGTGTGCGGCGCGCCCGCGACGGCGACGTGACCGGCGCCGCTCGACAGGTCCAGCAGCAGCGGGTCACGACGCTGGTCGAGCGGTCGGTCGACGATTCCGGCGACCGTCTGAAGCCGGCCGGGCACGAACGGGTTGCCAGGGTCCGCGGTGAGCTGTGAGAGCAACTCGCCCAGCGCCGGCGGCTTGTCCAGCGGCGGCAGCCAGATCTGGTGTGCCGGAGTACCTCGTCCTTCCAGTCGTTCGACGAGGACCTCGAGAAGAGTCTCGCCGAAGGTCTCGTCGAAGACACCGTCCGGGTCCTGATCAGGCTCGGCTTCCTCGGTCACCGGCAGGGGGACGTATCCACTGGAGTAGTCGAGCAGTTCGACGCTGTTGTCGTCCTGGAACGGCAGGCTGCCCGCCGTGGGCCGCCGGTGGACGCCGGACACGTACGCCGACCGGAACCGGTCCATCTGCTCGGTGCCGACCTTCAGGAACCCGTGGCCCGGAGCACGCGGCAGCTTGAACGCGTCGGTGACGCCCAGCACGGCTCGACTGTCGATCTCGGAGAAGGTCCGCAAACCGATCCGGAACGACAGATGCGCCTCCAGCCCGCGCAGTCTGCCTTCGTCCAGCCGCTGGCTGGCCAGCAGCAGGTGTACGCCGAGCGATCTGCCGACGCGGCCGATCTGGACGAACATGTCGATGAAGTCGGGACGGGCGGTCAGCAACTCGGAGAACTCGTCGCAGATGACCAGCAGGGTCGGAACCTCCTCGAGCGGTGCTCCGGCCGTGCGCGCCTTCTCGTAGTCGCGCAACGACGCGAAGTTGCCTGCGGCCCGGAGCAGCTCCTGACGGCGGAGCAGCTCACCGTTGATCGCATCGCTCATCCGGTCGACCAGGTGGAGTTCCTCGGCCAGGTTGGTGATCACCGCGCTGGTGTGCGGCAGTGCGTCGAGTCTCGTGAACGTCGCACCGCCTTTGAAGTCGACGAGTGCGAAGTTCAGGGACCGGGGCGGGTGGGTGATCGCGAGCGCCAGTACCAGGGTCCGAAGGAGCTCGCTCTTGCCCGAACCGGTTGCACCGATCAGCAGACCGTGCGGTCCCATGCCCTCCTGGGCCGACTCCTTCAGGTCGAGTTCGATCGGCTGGCCGTCGGCACGCAGGCCGAAGCGGACCCGGAGCCGCTCCCGCATCGGCCGCGGCAGCCAGGTGTCGTCGGGATCGAAGTCGAACGGATCGCCGAGATCGAGCAGTTCGGCCAGGCCGAGGTCGGCGCTCAGCGGCTGGTCGCCCTGCGCGCCCGCGGTCAGCCGCAGCGGGGCCAGCTGCCGCGCAAGTCCTTCTGCAGCGGCGATGTCGAGGCTGTCGGCCTGCCCGAGATACTCCTCGCCCTCCATGGTCTCGGCGGTGATGGCTCCGTCGGTGGCGAGGTCGAGGCTGATCGCGGTCGAGTCGATCGCTCGCGGTGGCGGCACGGTCAGGTCGAGTACCGTCACGCCCTCCAGCCCCGGACCGACGAGCAGGTGGTCGGATCCGTCGATGTCGCCACCGGCCACGACAACTACCAGGTGCGGGCCGTTGACCCGTCCGGCGACGTCCGGATCGAACCGCGGACGATTGCTCACGACGTCGTCCAGCATCGCCTCGATCGCGGTGATCGATCCGGCGATCAGCCGGAGCGGCCCGAGCGCGTCGCTGCGTTCCGGATGCAGTGTGTGGGGTAGCCACTTGGCCCAGTCCCAGTCCTCGAGATCCTCCGCCGAGGCACAGATCGCGATCCGGAGGTTGTCCGGTGCCTGCAGCGTCACCAGTTGCGCGATCATCGCGCGGACCATCGCCCGGGACCGTTCGCGATCACCCGGCAGATAGATCCGGCTGAAACCCGTGATCGCGATGGCGAGCGGCAGCCCCGGCACCGTGGAGTACGTCGCCACGAATCGGCGCAGGGCCAGCGCGGACAGCGGTTCGAGGCGCTCGAGCGGCTGGGTGTCCGGTGGGACCACTGTGGTGGCGGGATTCTGCGAACCGACGCCGATCCGGGTGGCGCCGAAGTCGGCGTCGTCCTGACGGCGTTCCCACAGCCGGTAGCTGCCGGCCAGCACCCAGAGCGATTCGGGGTCCGGATGCAGGTAGCCGAGAGCCTCCCGTTGCTGTTCGATCGATCTGCTGAGGCGCATCCGCTGCTGGGCCAGGTGCCGCAGATACGTCCGCCGGGCCTGGCTCATCTCGGTCTTGCCGCCACCGGTGCGGGCGAAGAACGCCATCACGATCATGCCCACCATCGCCAGGCCGAAGAGCCCGAAGATCACGTAGCGCAGACTGCTGCCGATGCTCCCGGAGAACATCAGCATCATCGCGCCCATCATCGCGACCATTGGCAGCACCATCAACATCTGCATCCACTGCCGGCCGCCCGGCTCCGGTACCTCGGGCGGTGCCTCGAGCAACAGTTCGCCACTCGGGAGCTCCGGGGCGAGTCGCCGCATCGGACGCCGGACCAACATGGTCGCCATCGTCGAACCCCTTCCGTGTTGCCTGTCCACGAGGATCCTCAGGCAGCCGGCCAGGTTCCTGGACCCGATGGCAGGAAGGTGCCGTTCAGAGCTCCTGGGGCTGGACGCTCCTTAGCGTTTCGATCGGATGTATCAACCCAGGAAGGAGACAGTCATGAACGGAAATTTCCTCCAAGTCGACACGCCCGCGCTGGATCACCATGCCAACCAGACGGCGTCGTACGCCGACTCGCTCGGACACGGCATCCGCCAGGGGAACACCGTCGCCCAGAACATGGTGCCGGGGTTCGACGGCGACGTGGGCCGGATGAGCCTGCAGGTGCACGAGAACCGGGACCCGGGGCTTCAGCGAGGTCAGGTCTGGGCTCAGGGCCAGTCTGACGGAGTCAGGCTGATGAACCAGCACTACGAGCAGATGAGCGCCTTCGGCGGCCAGCGGCTCGGCGCGGTGCCCACGGCCTGATCGAGGGTCGATCACACACAGAGAGGAATCCACTGATGGCTTTGATCAAGCAGCATTTCGAGACGATGCTCGAAGGCGCCGACGGGTACGGGCAGGTCGGTCAGGGGCAGATGAGCCACGGCGAGGACCAGGCGAGCGCCGTCAACGTGCTCGGCGGCGACGCGTTCTGCGGCCCCAACTACGACGCGTACTTCGCCGATGCCCGGATGCAGACCAACCTCACGCACGAGCAGGCTCTGAGCGTCCTGGATCACAGTAAGGCCATCGGCGACATCGTCGGCGACGGTCAGTCGACGGTGGCTACCTGTCAGGGCATCGTCGACGGCATGATGCCCTAACGGCTACCGCAACACTGCGAATGCACGGGAGCCCCAGCCGGAAGTTCGGCTGGGGCTCCTTCGTGTCGTGCTCAGGCGTCGCGGTCTGGACGGGCGAAGAGGAACTCCGGCGGCAGATCCGCCTGTTCGCCGTTGGCCTTGTGGGCTATCGCCGATCGGCCCACGGCCCAACGACGACGACGCCCAGCTGTCATCAAGCACGACAGCAGCACGACGACCGCCATTCCGCCGGCGGCCAGTACGGCGGTACTCCGCGCCCGTACTCCGCGCGACTGCCACCAGGCCGCGAGCGCGAGCTGGTGCTCGTCGGGTGGCGGAACATGGGCCGCCGGCAACTTCTTCGCCGCGCCGACGGCGAGCCCTTCCGTGACAGCTCGGTACGGGTCGACGATGCCGGCGCCGTACTCCTGGCTGCCAGTTCCGCCGCGAGCCGGGTCAGCGGTGGCGAGCAACCGTTGTGCGACCTGCGCGGCGGTCAGTTTGGGCCACGCTGACCTCACCAGGGCCGCCGTACCGGCGACGAAGGGCGCGGCGAAGCTCGTGCCGTCATCGTAGGCGTGTCCGGCGACGCGGGTCGGCGCCAGTACCGAACCGCCCGGTGCGACAAGGTCGACGTACGGACCGACCTGGGACGCTGTCACCCGCGCCCCGGCGTTGTCGATCGCACCGACGCCGATCACCCCCGGATAGGACGCGGGGTAGGACGGGAGTTTCCCGCTGTCGGAGCCTTGTCCGTTGCCGACTGCCGCGACCACGACGACATCGTGCGCGACCGCGTAGGCGATCGCCTGCCGGACCGGTCGTTCGTCGCGGAAGCCGGCCAGCGAGAGGTTGATCACCCGGGCCCGCGCGTCGACGGCGTACTTGATGCCCTTGGCAAGGATGTTCGGATTGATCTCCTCGGTGTTGCCGGTGGTGTCCGTCTCCCGCTCGCTGATCCGCACCGGCAGGATCCTGGCTCCCGGGGCGATGCCCGCGAAGCCGACCCCGGGCCGGCCGTCGGCCGCGATGATGCCGGCGACCCCGGTCCCGTGCGAGATGCAGTCGTAGTTGCCCGGCAGCGTGCCCTTCAGGTAGAAGTCGCGGCCGGGAAGGACCTTGCCGGGGCGGTGCAGCTGCGGATGGTCTGCGTCGACACCCGAGTCGATCACGGCGACCGTGACTCCGCTGCCGGTGCTGAACGGCCAAGCACGCTGCGGCATCAGCAGTTGTTGCGCCCACGGCAGTGCCTTCTGCACCGGATGGGCCGGTTCGGCGTTGCGGCATGCGCCCTTCGGAGGTGCGGCGTACGCCGGAACCGCGGTCGCGGCCGGCCCGAGGACCAGCGCACCGGCCACCGCGGCGGCCCTGAATCGCCTCTTCGCGTGGGATCTCACCCTCCGAGCCTCGGAGATCCCCGTCGGGTGTTGTCCCGGGTGGCCGGAAGAGGTCAACCGCCTGAGCGCGGTGCCTCCCAGCTACAGACTCTCGTTCGTCCCCAGATCGAGGAGGCACCATGAGTTCCTTGGACGCCGAGACCGGCAGCGCGCAGGGCAAGCTGAGCCAGCTCGAGGACCTGAACCGCGAGACCCGCCGGATCCGCACCACGATGGAAGGCGCGACGGGCACGGCCGAGTCCTCCGACGGCCTGGTCGAGGCCACCGTCGGTGTGTACGGCGAGTTGGTCGACCTCGTCCTCGACGCCCGGATCTACCGGATGCCGGACGCGGATGTGCTGGCCGAGCAGATTCGGGCGGTGATCAACGACGCGCACTCGAAGGCCCAGGACGCCGTCCGCACGAAGCTGACGGACCTCTTCCCGATGAACCTCGACAGCCCCGAGGACTTCGCGTTCGAGCCGTTCCTGCGGATGGCCGGCCGATCGACCGAGGGCGGGGCCCGCTGATGGCCGGCGAGCAGATCAGCCTGCACGGGGGCGGTGGAGACCTCGACATGTTCCCGTCCGAGACGAGTACGGCGGCGCACGCCATCGGCGACGCCGGCCGCATCATCGGGGACACCTGGAAGGCGGCCGGCCCTGCCCTCGCGGCCGACGAGGCGGTGGTCGGAACCGGGCTGGACGACCTCAGCACCGCGTTCCGGACCCAATACAACGCCAGCAAGCCGCAGTTGGAGCAGCTCGCGGCGGGGGCCGAGGACAACTTCACCAAGATGGGCACGAACGCCCTCGAGATCGTGGCCAACTACATCGAGCTCGCTCACCAGCAGGCCGAGCGGTTGCGCAGGCTGTAGTGATTCCCGAGCCCTCCGGTCCGCTGTGGGACTGGCTGCAGAAACTCGTCGACTCGACCCAGATCTTTCCCAATGTCGACGAGGACGCCGCCGACCGGATGGGCGCCAACTGGAAGACGGTCGGGAAGGCCATGGCCGACACGATCGCGGCGGCCCAGGCGGGGAACGACCGGATACCGGCCGTCTGGGGAGACCAGAACGGGCAGCTCTATCACGAGAACCTCAAGCAGGCGCTCGGCAACGAGGGTTACCAGGAGTCGGTCCGCTCCTTCGAACAGATGTCGGCGCTGTGTACGAAATTCGCCACGGACGTGCGGCAGACCAAGAACCAGATCTGGTCCGAGCTGATCATGAACGGGTTCTTCTTCGCCCTGACGTTCCTGCTGCCGCCGGGGATCGGCGACCTGTTCCGCTGGCGGCTCGCCGCAATGCTGGTCGAGCGCTTCTCCGGGCTGATCCGGGCGGCGGCGGAACTCACGCACGCGGCCGCCGGCGGGCTCGGCGCGCGGGCGCTGTCGATCGCCGGCCACACTGCCTGGGAAGGCGTCGAGGAGGTCCTGACCGAACTCGTCGCACAGCAGCTCGACATCTGGGACGGCGCGCGGAAGAACATCGACTGGCAGCAGGTCAAGATCTCCGCGCTGGCCGGCGTCCTGGGTTCGCCGATGAGTATGGGCCTGAACGCCGGCAGCAAGGTTGCGCGAAGGCTTGTTGGTCTTCCCGACGCGACGCGGATCGAGCGCCGGATTCCGTACATCTTGCAAGGCAGCGGCAACGCCTTTGCCACCAACTCGATCACGTCGCCGATCTCCAGCGAGTTGGCGAAGTACCTCGTCACGGGGCAGGCGCCGGAATTCGGCAGAGCGTTGTCGGAGGGCTGGTTCCAGGCCGGCGTACTCGGGGCCAGCCGCGTGCACTCGGTCCACGCCGGCGACGCCATGGGCCAGAGCTTCTTCAACGGGGTACGTGAAGCCCACGGCATCGCGCCGTACGTCGACCCGCACGGCGGGCCACCGACTACTCCGACACCCGACGCCGGGCAGAATCCGGGAAACACCACGCAGTCGCAGGCAGCGGCGAACTCGTCTGGCGGTACCACGGCTCCCGCTGGTGCCGCGGCTGGTGCGGGCTCGGCGGTCGGCGCTGGAAGCGGTTCCGCATCGGGCGGTTCGGCGAGTGGCGGCGCAAACGGTGGGGCGTCGAGCGGCCACCCAGGAGCATCGTCGCAGGATGCGCACGTCGATCGACATGCGCAGCCCAACAGAACAGCACCGTCGGACCAACAGCACGACGATCGGCAGCAGAACCAGCAGCAAGACCAGCCGCATCAGGACGAGGAGGTAACCGCTCAACAACCATCGACCGACCAGCCTGCTGGCCCTGGTGACTCGCACAACTCTGCGAACGATCTGTCGCCCGATGCGGTGGACTCGGGCAACCATCCGGTGCAGGGCGAGCATGTGCAGAATCACGTCGAGCAGCCTGGAGCGCCTGCCGACGTGAACGGCGGCCAGGAGGGGAGTGGGTCGGTCGCTCCGGTGGCGAGTGGAACGACCGCGCCTGCTGCGACTCAGGTGACTGGTGCAGGACCGCATCTTGCCGGCCAAGGGCCGGCGCCTACTGCGGTCAGCCCGCAGAGCAGTAGTCCGACCGCTCCGACCAGCAGCATCCCGGCCGTCCAGAAGGCGGATCCGGCCGAGACCGCCGCACCAGTTGCTCAGGGCAACACCACTCCCGCCGCGCCGACCGCGCCGCAGAACGACGTACCCCGGAAGCCCGGTACCACCAACGCGACGGAGGCGACCGAGGCGACCGCGCCCGCGGCGGACGTGGATCCGAGCGTGGTGACGGCTGGTGGCGCGGCGATGGCTGGTGAGGCTCAGGTCCAGGCGGCATCCGTAGCGGCGGACGCGACCGAGGAGGCCAACGACGCCCCGAAGCCGCTTCCGGCGCACACCACGTCAGAGCGATCCGGGCCTTCGAACGCGCCGGGAGCGAACAACGACAGCACCGTTGAGGATGCCGGTGAGGTGCTCGCTCAGGACGGCGACAACGTCGTACGGCGAACGACCGGTCCCGATGGCAAGCCGGTTGAGGTACGCGTGGAGTTCCGCGGAACCAACCAGCACGGTACGCCGAGTGCGAAGCGGACCAATCCGTACTCCTGGGTCGCCGGCAAACTGGGGCACCGGGACATCGTCCCGTCCGGCACGCAGTTCCAGATGTGGGCCTTTCACACGATGCAGCAGCAACTCGCCGCGCTGGCCCGCGCCGGCCACAGCTTCGATCTGGCGTTCCGCGCCGTACAGAACGCGGAGACCGGGATCATGGAGTTGCACGCCGAGGTCACCCTGTACGCCGCTGGTGGCGAGGTCTCGCACGTTTCCCAGACGAACCTGGCCGAAGCCGCCACTGCCGTAAAGCGCGGCGCCTTCGACTCCGGACATCCGCCGGCGCCGCGGACCGCGCCGGGCGACCTGGACGTCGGGGAGTCGGCGACCTTCCGCCCGCGGGTGGTCGACGTCCGCACGGCGATACCGGACGACCTGGTAGCGAACCCGGAAACCCTGGACACGCTGCACGAGCGGCTGACCCTGCTCGAGCAGATCGGTCTCGACGTCCGCGTCGAGGTGACCCGGGTACCGCGACCGCACACCAAGGTGGACGGCGTACGCCTGACCGTCGAAGTGACCCATCCCAAGGGAAAGCACACCTTCGGCCCCAGCACGGTCGAGGACCTGGTGCAGGAGGTCAGCCAGACGCTGGAGGGCGGGACCGTCCACGTCGAAGAGGTCACCGAGCTCGAGGCCGATGAAGCTCAGGTCGTTCGGGACGGGCAGGCCGTGGAGCGGCCGCAGCCGGTGCTGAACCGGGCGGTCAGTCCGCCACCCGGGTCTCGGGGGCCGGTTGACCCGATTCCTGTGACGCCGGCAGAGGGGCAGTCGTTCGTGGCGGCGGCCATGGAAGCCCTCGTGGAGAGGCTCAACGAGCGCGGCCCCAACGATCAACTGACGCCGGCCGCGATCGCGACGCGGGAGCGCTATTACCAGACCCCGGAGGTGGCGACGGCGACCGGACTACCCACTGGCAAGGTCAATCGCTGGTCCACGAGTGACACGTTCACGGTCGTGGCGGAGGACGGGACCGTTGTAGAGGTACAGGTTCCGGGCCTCAGTTACCTGACCGGCACCGGTGACTTCGGGGCGGCCGAAGTAGTGCCCGCGGTCAAGAAGGACGGTCCGCCGACCGACGTAGGGCTCGACGAGCTCGGCCGCACCCCGGAACACCGCCGGGCGTACCAGCGCGAAGTCGACCTGTGGAACGCCAGCAAGGAGGCGCCTCCGCGGCCCAAGCGGCCCAAGCAGCCGAAGAACGCGCCGATCGTCGTTGACGAGTCGCTGCAGGACGAGCTCCCGATACCGTCAGAGGCCGGCTGGACGATGGGGGAGAGTTTCGCCGATCTGCTGCTCAGTTGGCTCGGTGCGCGGAATCCCGACGTGGAAGAGGTCCACCGGGTGTTCGCGAACGAGTACGCCGGGTCCGGCCGGTTCGACAAGATCTTCATCCGGCTCGAGCGTGGTACCGGACGGATCCTCGGCTTCGCGATCGGTGAGGCGAAGAGCGTCAACGGCGAGCTCGGGTCCCGGCGGGGTGCGCACGACCTGAGGTACGAGCAGGGGCACCGGGAGTACATCCGCAGCATCCTCCAGGAGATGATCCGCCGCGGCGGTAGAACCGCGGTCCTCGACAACGAGAAGCGCGTCACTCCGGCGGCGCCGCGGGAGCTCGGGCAGGGGCCGGTCGCCGCGCCGGCCCAGCCGCAGACCGAGGTACCGCTGGACAACGAGATCCAGTTGGCCGAGGCGATGCTGGCGGCGCTGGATGCCGGCGAGGTCGAGTTCTTCATGGTGAAGCCGCTGCTCGAGAACGGGCGGACCGCGGTCGGGATCACCATCACCGAGTTCGATCTGACTCCGCCCGCCGCCGCGGACCACGATCATGTGCATCCGGCGCGGACCAATCAGGATGTGGCGGAGAACGGCAGTGAGCTGGAGCGTACGGCGGAGACGGTCGAGGAGGTCGCGGCGACAGCAGGCGTGGACCTGTCCGGGATCGACGTGGTGATCGTGACCGATCCGGCCGAGTTCGTGGACATGGATCAGGACAACGTGGGCGCGAGCGCGATGCAGTTGGCGGACGGTACGGTCCAGATCCTTCTGGGGCCGGCCAGCTTCGCCGATCGCGAGACCCTGGCCGCGACCCTCGCCCACGAGAAGACCCACGCCGACCAGTTCCGGGCGGGTCGGCAGGTCGACGACAACAGCAGAGCCGAACTCGAACGCGAAGCGTACGCGAGCGAAGCGGCCGCAGTGGAAAGGGTACGAGCACATGACGGCGATCAGGTTCACGATCGAGACGACGTTCGACCTGCCGAGCCGACCCGGCATCATGACGCCCGGCGAGCTCCAGAGCGGGGCGGTCCGGGCCGGCACAGTCCTCCGGATCGACGGCACGGATCAGGAAGTGACGGTACTGGGCGTGGAATTCCGCTGCACCGCCCGATCGGAGGCAACCCGGATCCGGCTGATGATGGATCGGAAGGTCGCCCCACTCCTCCACCCGGGAACGGTTCTCGTCAGCCCGACCTGACACTGACGTTCCGGGGCACGCGGGTGGGTGTCTTCCCGGCCGGCGTGCGGGTGCCGTGGCAGGACCTCGTGCGGCTGCAGGAGGCGGTCGAGTCCGCCGTACGGCGTGGTCTCGAGGTCGACCTGACCTTCGTGATGAACCCGGAGACGAAGTGGCTGGAGGCAACCGCCCACGTCACCGACCCGCTCACCGAGGAGAGCGTCACCTATCGCCGAGCGACCATCGCCGATCTCACCACCCGCCTCCACCCAACCGTCGCCCGCACCGCCAACCCCACCCCGCCCTCACAACCAACGCGATCCGCAGAACCAAACCCGCCCGCACCACCAAGCCCGCCCGCACGATCAACCCGGCCCGCAGAACCAAGCCTGCCCGCACGACCGGGCGGTGAGTTCGCGGTCGGGCGGTCCGAGGCCGCTCGTGGTTCAGCGCGAGTGGAGCGGCCGCGTGGGGACCGGTTCCTGCCGGGGTGGTTGCTGGTGGGAGTCGAGGCGGCGCGGGCGATCATGGCGCCGGAGGTACAACGGGCCGCGGAGATTCGCGAGGTCGTCCAGTTCGAGGCCGATCGGTATCAGGTCACGACGGTCGGCGGTCGTACGTTCGTCCTGCAGGTGCGGGTCGGTCCGCTGGGACCCACCACAGTCGCCCACTACGTCGCCGTACCCGGCCTCACCCCGACGGCCGAGGTGACGCTGTCCGACCGGATGGCACTGACCGAGGTGCCGCAGGTTCTGGCCCGTGTGCTCGCCGAGACGGCGGCCGCGACCCTCAACCCGACGCCTGCCCAACTGGCCGCCACCGACGAGACCCCAGTGCTCCAGCCGGACAGCGACCCGGAGCTCGACTCCCTGCTGAAGGCCGAGGACCACGGCGCGCTCGCCGAGGCCCGGGTACTCGCGGCCGAGCACGAAGCGACCGCGTCGGCAGGTCGAAGGCGCCACATCAGGGGGGTGATGGCCGCCCTGATCGCGTCGATGAGCCTCGGCAAGGAGCAGCCGAACTCGGACCTGCTGCACACCATGATCGACGAGGACGACAGCGCGATCGCCCAACGGTTCGAGGATCGTCGGTCCCCGAAGGACGACCGGGTTCCGGTGTCGGCGTACGTCGTCAAGTCCTTCCGCGGATCGGTCCTCTCCGCCGTACTGATCGGATCCTCGGGCTACCTGGCCACCCACAGCATCGTGGCCGGTGTCGCGCTGTCGGTGCCGACGATCGTCAACTCGCTCGTCGGCGCGATGACCGAACGCTGGCTCGACGGCCGCAAGGACACCAGCAGACAACCGGTGTACGACGCCGACCGTGCCGCGCGAGATCGGCAGTACCCTGGGCTGAAGGGCCTGCTCGACGGCGCCCCGGTGCAGGACCCGGGCTCGGCCGAAAAGTCGCCGCGTGCAACCAAGCGGTCCGACTACGTGGTGCGGCACGCCGTACCGCTGCTGGCTGCGGCCGGAACCGCTGTCGCGCTGTCCACGGCCGGTATCCCCGCGATGCCCGCGCTCCTGGCCATCGGTCTGTCCGCCGTGGCCAAATCACTGGCCGAGCGGCGGGTCGACATCAAGACGTTCGGCTTCCGGCTCGGCCGCGCGGACGCGACCGCCCGGAGGCAGCTCGCCAACCCCGCGTCCACGCAGAACCAGCTGCTTGCACTGCTGGTGGACTACCGCTCGCAGCTGGCAGTGCTGCGCGCGGGTACGACGCCGAACACGGCCCAGCCGACCGGCGTACCGGACACCTCCGCATCACCTGGTACGCCGGGTTTCAGCATCCAGGCAGCCGGCGAGGCGATCGACAACGTGACTGCCGCTGCCCGCCGGTTGCTCAGCCATCTCGCCGCGACGCAGAACCAGGATCCGGCGATACCCGTTCAGGACAACGATCCTACGGAGCTCTCCCGGCACGTCGACCTGTTCGGCGAGGGGCTCATCAACGCGATCGGCCCGGCCGTCACCAGCCTGTTGCTGGGTGTCGTCGGTGACAAGATCTTCGTCAACCTCGAGGAGCGGGCGAGCGATGCCCAGAGGTCCTGGGATCAGGCCGAGCGCGAAGCTGTCCGGGGGCAGGCGCTGGTCGACGTCCTCACGGATCAGCTGCGGCAGGTCGACAGCGCGATCCGGCAGCTGAAGCAGCTCATCGCCGAGCATCGGCCGGCCGTCGACCTCGCCGACCGTACGGCGGACCGCGCGAGCTTCCCCGTCGCGCCGGCTCGGCCGGAGGGCGCGCGGCCGCCCGGGCAGTCGAAGTACTGGGTGTATCTCCAGCAGGTCGCGTTCGCGGCGATCGGGGCTGCGGGCGGCGTACTCGGCCTCGACTATGTCTTCGACCTCGACCACGTGAGCGTCGTCGTCACGGTGGCCGGTGCGGTCGGAGGGGTCACCGGCACGCCGGTCGCGCGCATGCTGTTCCGCCGTGCCGAGCTCCAGCGGAAGGACGCGAACGCGACCGACCTCGCGCAGCAGGCCGTCGACCGGCATGAGCTCAACCGGCAGGCGGCGATCGGGAGGTACCTCACGGCGCAGCTGCTCGACCAGATTCAGCAGCTGCGCGATCAGCTGCTGAAGCCCGGGCGGCCGGTCGCGGAGGTGCGGCCGGGCGACCCGGAGTACACCGATCGGGTCCGGGCAGCGGCGGAGCGCGCGTACCTGGACAACTTGACGCCGGGGCAGAGCGCCGAGAAGCGGGACGCCCGGACGGAGCGAGTCGCGGCCCTGGCCCGGATCGATCGCCTGGCGGCAGCGCTGGATTGGGCCGAGTCGGCCATTGAACTGGTCGGAGTGGAGTCTGCTCGGGCGCAGCTTGCGCACGCGATCGCTTTGTACGAAGGGATTGTGGACGAGGACGGTTCGGGCAAGACGTTCCCCGACCTGCGGCAGGTGTCGCCGGATCGTGGACGGCGAGTCACGGGCGGGCCGACCGATCAGGTGCGTGCCGGAGCCGCGAGAGCGCTCGGGCGGATGCTCGGCGAGTCGGCCGGGAAGCCGCTGCTCGAAGAGCGGCTGGTCGCGCTGGAGGAGGTCGTCCGCGCCGCGGACGCGATCGATGCGCACACGACGACGGGTACGCCGGAGTCACTCGCGCACGTCGAGCAGCAACTGACTGACCGCATCGCGACGTACGACGAACTCCTCCGGCAGGCAGACCTCGCCGGCACCTTCCCGCAACCGGCGATCAGCCCGACCCCGCCTGTGCTTGGCCTTGTGGGAGACAACGTTCGGATCGCTGTGACGGAGGACGGGCTGTCGGAGGTCTTGCCGGCTGAGCTTGTTGGTGATGCGGACGCGCTGGCCAAGCTCGAGGCGCGTTGGGTCGAGCTTGTGCGGGACGGCTATCAGGTCGAGGTCACCGTGAGGAAGGTGGCCGGCCGGCATGCCGTGGTTGATGCGTTGGAGCTCACGGTGGAGGTGACGGACCCCCACAGCACCGTGGCGGCTGAGGCGCGGGACGTGTACGGGCCGGCCGACGTACAGACGCTGGTCGAGCAGATGATCACCGACCAGCAGTCTGAGGGTGGTCGGCACCGCCAACCGGACACCGCCTACCTGACGCCGGGCAGCTTCGATCCGGCTGCTGGGCCTGCGTCCGGAGAGGTGGCATCCAACCAGTCGGCGAACCGGGCAAGGTGGAGTTTCGGTACGCCGGGACGCGCTGACGAGGTCGTACTGGACCTGCACGAAGTCCTCCGGCCGGAGCGGCTCCTGAACCCTGACGGGAAGTCGGAGGCGCTGCCTCGGATCGCGCTCGATTGGGCGTTCGCGCGGGATCGGGCCCGTGGTCTGATTCCGCCGGGGGTGGCGATCTCGCAGCAGGAGTTCGCGGAGTTGGAGCAATGCGTTCAGCAGTTGATCGCGGATGGGCATGTTGTGAGCGTTCGGCTGCGGGTCCTGAACGGTCGGTTGGTCGTTGACGCGTATGTGCGGGAGACGGCGACCGGGCGCAGCGCCGTCCACGAGGATCTGTCGCTGTCGGAGTTGGTCGTTGCCCTGGACAACCAGGTGTTGGCGGCGCCGGTTGGGGTGGCTGAGGTCGCGGTACACGCCGCGGTCGTGAACCTGGGTGCGATCCATCTGCAGGACGGTGGTGTGCGGGTGACCACGGCCGACGGGCGGCAGGTGGTGATCTCTGCGGAGATCCTCGCTCGTATCACCGTCGAGCTCGGACAGCCGGGAGCTACGCAGGAAGTCCTCGACGCCGAAGCAGTACGTCGTGTTGCGGAGCACCTCGGTGTACCGGCTTCTCGTCCCGCCGCGCAATCTCCTGCGGACATCCTCCGCGCCGCAGCCCACCGCGTAGCCGCCGCCGAAATCACCCGCCGCGCCCAGGAACTCGCCGGCGGCCCGCACGAGCCGCACGAGGAGCAGGCAGTCAACACCCGCTCAGATGGTGGGCGGGGGCGGCGGGGGTTTGCGCCTCGGGTTCGGGGGACTGGGTTTGTTGCGGATGGGCGGGGAGCGCAGGAGGGAGAACTGACTGTTGGTCGGGTTCTGGCGGCTGTTGGCGGTGTGCTCGGGTCCGACCTTGGTGGGTTGAGTGCTGGGGATCCTGCGGTGGTCGAGCAGTTGGTTGTGGTTGCGACGCAGCACTTCCAGGTCAGAGTGGGGCGTGTGCGTTGGGGGAAGGTCGCGTCGACCGAGGTGCACGCGGGGACTGCAGAGGATCCGCATGTGGTCACGTTTGCGGCCGGGGTTTCGGACAGTCAGTTGGCTCGCGTCTGGGTGCATGAGCTCAGCCATACGCTCCAGGAACTGCGGGCGCCCGAAGGTGGACCGCTGCGTCGGCTGCGGAGTCGCCTGACCGGCACCGGGCGGAATGCCTGTGTCGATGCCCAGTTCAACGAGTTCCGGTACCTCCAGCGGCAGTGGGCAATGGGTGATCGGCCGGAGCTTCGTCAAGACATCGAGGGGCTGGTGAACGCGATTCGCAAACGCGGCTACGTCCCGCCGACGCTCCCGTGGAACACCTCGATCGCACCCGACCCGCGCGCGGAACTCAAGGCCGCGATCACCCGCCAGCTCGCCGGTCTCGACGAGACGATCGCGTCGCTCAACGCCCTGATCGCCGGCAAACACGCGGCCGCGAAGGAAGCGAGCGAAGCAGCCCAGAAGGAGATCGAAAAGCGCGATCAAGTTGCCAAGGACAACGGTGCGACCGCGCGCCGTCGTGCGGCCGAGGCCGAGATCCAGAAGCAGACCGAACTCGCCAACTGGCACATCCAGATCGCCACGGACTACCAGTCGGCCCTCGCCAGGCTGACCGCAGCACGCGCCGGCTACGCCCAACTCCTTCAGGACATCGCAACCGCCACGCCACGTCGCCTCGCCGCCGAAGCGCACAAGTTCGCTGCCGAGGTCGCGGCGTACCAGAAAGCGTTGGAGGACCTTGCGCCACCGACCGCCGCGCTGCCGAGCATGCAGCCGACCGGCCGCCTCCCGCACCTCACCGCGCTGACCGAACGCATCAACGCCATCTTGGTTGCGAACGGCATCGACCAGACGTTCACTGCCGACGAGCTGCAACAGCTGCTCAGCGCCGAGGTCGGCCGGATCCTGACCGACGACGGCGTCGTACTGCGCGTCGGCGCCAAGCACCCCACCGACCTCCGCATCAAACTCAGCGTCGACGAACTGGTCGAGGTCCGTGATCCGAAGGTCAAGGCCTCCGAGATCATCAACGGCCTGTTCCCGCAGGGCGGCAGGCGGCTCGCCACGGCTGCGACCTCGCGCTTCGGTAAGACATTCACGGTGCCGATGAAGGCGCTCCTGCAACTCCTCGGCAGGGTCATCCACCAACCGTGGCTCGGAGACCTCACGCTGAAGGGTGAGGTCGGCACCGCACACACCCGCACCGTCACCGGGAATGCTGCCGAGTTCTCCCAGACCGGTGCGGTCGAGGACAATCGCGGTGAGTCCGTCCTCTATACAGGAAAGGCATCCTGGCAACTGGACGTCCGCACCGGCCGGTCCTGGTCCGCTGCAGAGACAGTCGCCGAGGGCAAGGCGACGGACGCGACCGAGCTTCGCGCCTGGGTGTCGCACGCCTACACCATCGACGCCGCACGCGATGTCGACCAGCGCCTCGATCTCGCGAACGGCAGGCTGCCTGCGCACCTTCTGACCTCGGTCACCGGCCTGGAGGCGCTGACCGACAAGGTGATCGCGGAAAACGGGGACCACCTCGCGAAACTCGGCTCCGATCGCACGCAGGTCGAGGATCAGCTCCACGCCGTCCTGAACAACGACCTCCCGAGCCGGTTGGCCGAATCGACCGACCACCCCGTACTGCGGCCGCTGACCGTTGACGGAAAGCCGGTCGGGCACGTCGAGGTCACGACCCGGATCCGCTACGAGAAGGTCGAGTTGGTCGGTGGGCAAAGCACCACCCACTGGCAGGAGTCGGTCCGGATCGGTTTCAGTACCGCCAGTACGCAGCAGTCCTTCGGCGCCTCCGCATCGGTGACTCTGAAGGCCGGGTACGACGGCGACGCGGTGCACGACATCGCCGCGGACGGCACCGATGTCGGACCGACCGTGAGTGGTGGTCGTACGGCGACGCGGTCGGAGGCCCTGTCCGGCGGCGGTACGTCGATCCACGTCGGCGTACACCGTTTCACCGGACCGACCCAGGCCTACAGCATGGTGCTGGAGCATGTCGTGAAGGTGGTGCTGGACGGCAAGGCGGCGACCACACCTGGGGACAGCACCGTCGTGGCACGGGTGCGGGTCAAGGACGCGTACCGGTACGGGCTGCCGGTTGATCGGAACGCGGTACACAACGGTGGGCAGACTGTCGACGGCGAGGTCGACCCGAACGCCGTCGTACCGGGCCGGAAACTGGAGTTTCCTGCCTGGGCCAAGGATGCCGCCGGCCGGCTCAACGCGGCCGGGCCGTGGAACGTGCAGGCTGTCACCGGCGCGAAGGCGGCCTTCGAGGCGATCATGGAGCGGATGGCCGGTCGCGGATTCGTACCGCCGCTGGACATCAACGGAAACCCGGACCTCACCAAGCTCTCGACCGATCCGATCGAGCGGCACGCACAGCTGCTCAACCTCGAAGAGCTGCGCGAACAACTGTCGACTGAGCGCCTGGAGGCCGGGTACGACATCGCCACCCGGGACGGGATCCTGATCACGCTCACCCACGCGCGGACCGCCCAGGCCACGGAAAACGTTGTACTTCGGATCGGGATCGAGCCGCACGCCTCGAAACCGCTTGGTGTCACCAACAACGAGGCCGTCGTACTGCTCAACATCGGCTCCGAAACCTCCAGCCGGTCGGCGACCCGGTCGAAGGTCTGGTCATGGCAGGCCGATCCGATGTCGGTGAGCTCGACGGCCGGCCTCGACGGTAAGGCCGCGCTCTCGTACGGACGGCAGGCGCTGGGCCGTGTCCTGTCCTGGTTCACCGGCAGCACGGTCAACCAGGTCACGCTGATCGAGAGCACCTCACCGGTCGCGGTGTTCGAGGTAAATCACACGCTTTCCGTCGCGGAGGGCGAGGAGACGTTCTACACGAGTTCGCCGGACGAGACCGCGCGCATCCTGATCGACAGCGACCTCCTGCCGTACGACGACGCGCTGCCGCCGACCCCTCCCACCGGGCCCGTGCGGCCGTCTGTTCTCCAGCGGATGACCTTGCTCGCGCTCGGCGCCGCGGACTTCACCGCGAAGTTGCCCAAGGCAATCAGGAACGAGGCGACCGCGCTCCAGCAGCTCGGTGTCTTCCTCAACCCCCGCAACCTGCTCTCCCATCCGGAATGGCTCGGCACCGGCTACGGCACCACCCTCCTGGTGCCTGGCATCGGCGGGATCTCGAGACGGATCGCGGTCTCGCTCACCGGCCGCCTGCAGAACGCCCAGCTGGTCGCCGTGACCGAAGGCGTCAGCGGCGACATCAACCTCGCGCTCGGCAGCCACGGATCGGCGACCGGACGGCCGTACGGCGGGAGCACCCAGGCGTCCTTCGGCGCCTCCGAGAACTCGGCCGGCGGCGGGGTCAACGCGTCAATCGGAACCAACGGCTCCACGTCGCGGACGGATCAGGACATCTGGGGCGTCGAGCGGCTGACGATCGAGACCGGCCGCCACTACGTCTTCACCGCCGACGTCGAGGCGTCGCTTGCGGTGGGCAACCATCAGTTGCCCGAGTTGACCGTCGGCACCGTGTTCCAGCTCGCTGAGCGGGAAGCGCTCCGGTTCTACGCGCAGAGCGAACTCGCCCTGCCGCTGCAGCAGGTCGCCGACGCCGTAGAACGCTTTCTGCACGGCCACCTGAAGCTCGACCGTCGGGCGGCGACCGGCCTGGTACGTCGCTACCGCGCTGACCTCGCGGCGGCCCGCCGGAACGGGACGCCCGTACCCGCCCTGTCCGCCGAGCACAGCGCGCAGGCACTCGCCACGAAGCTCCGCCCGAGCCCGCGCCCGCTGCCGGGAACCCCCGAGGAGCGGCTGGAGCAGATCCTGCGCGAGGAAGAACCGCCCCGGATCGAGGTGCCGGAGCACTACCGGGAGCACCTCGGGTTCAGCCTGATCGAGAGCACCGAACTCGACGCCAACCACGAGTTGCTGGCCGAGGTGTACGACGTACTGCGGACCGAATTCGGTGTCGATCCGGCGCAGGATCCGGCGTTGGCGCGGGCGCTGGCCGGGGATCTCGCCGGGAAGCGTTGGTGGGGGTGGCTGGAGGACATGCTGGGGCGCAGTGGGTTCGCGAAGACGTATGCGGTGGGGCGTCCAGGGGAACTGTCGGCGGAGCAGGTGACGCTGCGGATCCGGGCCGAGTTCGCGGACGAGGCGCAGGATCTGGGCAGGGCGAAGGATGTTGTCGGGATCGTGCAGCGGTACCTGTACGGCGATCGGAGCCGGTCGCGGAGCAGCGGACGGTCGGCAGGGCTCGGAGCGGACGGGTCGGTTGATCCCACGCGGTCGGGCTCGGCGAGCACGGATCGGACCGGGGGTACGTCGGCGACTGCCGGCGATCAGGTCGTGCGGTTGGAACGTATCGCTGGGTTCGACGGGATGACGCGGGTCGGGCGACGGATGCGGTTGCGGATCGAGGTGCAGCACGATTCGTCCGCGCCGACGCGAAGTCCGCTTGGCCAGCGGTTGTTGCCGCGGATACCGGGGGCGCCGAAGGTGCGGAATCTGACGGGGACGGTCGTGCAATTGATCCCGACCGCTGCTGTGGGGCGGAAGGTGCCGTCGGTGCCCGTGGTTCCGGGCGAGGTGGAGTTGCCTTCGATGTACCACGTCGACGGTGTTGGGGCTGTTGATGGGCGGGCTGACCTGTTCGACGTGGTTGTCGACGCGTTGGCGGACCAGGAGTTGCTCGGGGTTGACGGCGTACGGGCGCATCTCGTGGAGCTGGAGAACAAGTTGTCAGCTTCGGCGCGGAACGGTCAGTTCAGCCGGATGGCGTCGGAGGAGGGGTTCACGCTTGCTCCGTTGGGGGTTCCGGGGTCGAAGCAGGACACGGTGGAGGTGACGGTTCGGGCGCGGGTGTCCACTGTCGAGGTTGTCTCCGCGCGGTTCGCCGGGGAGTTGGGTGAGGTCAATCGTCACCAGGAGACGGCTTCCACCACCACGACGACGGGTCGGATGCTCCCGGTGACGGCGTCCGGGACGTACGCCATCGGATCGGCCAGCGTCGGCGACCAGGTCTCGGACGCCACGACGGACGTCCGCGGAGCACGCGCCGAACGCAGCCACTTCGAGAAGGGCAACCTCGTCACGGTCCGCGTCCGCGTCGCCTACGACCTCACCATCACCCGAACCCACCACACCGCGACCGGCGCCACCCGCCAACGCTCCATCACCCACTACCCAGCCGCCACCACCGGCCGCGCCTACCTAACCCTCCACGAATCCGACCACCAAAACCTCACCCCACCCACGCCGCCCACCGCACCGACACCGCCCACAACACCCACGCCACCGACCACACCAACCGCGCCGATGCCGCCGACCCCGCGCGCTGCACCGACGCCTACTGTGCCGATGCCGCCGAGGTCGCGGTGGAGGCCGATTCATACTGGGCCCGAGGAACAACGGAGAGCGGAATGATGTTGCCTGTAGCAAGGACTCGTGACGAGGCGCGGCTCTACCTCGACCTGACCCCGTGCACCTGCGGGGAGGTGGACGCGGACTGGAAGCACGCAACCGGCCTGCTCGACGGCGAGCTGGTGAGTGTGTACGACGCAACCTGCCCGAACTGCGACACAGAGCGCGAATACACCTTCGGCCTTCCCGAGCACGAAACCGCAGCCGAGTTCCCCAACTTCGGCAGTGCCGAGCCGTCGCAGCTCATCGACCCGGGCCGCTGGATGGCGCTCGCCGATCACCTGGCCGGCTATCTCCCCGCCGACGACCCCGAAACAGTCACTGAAGCCCTCCAGTTCGCCGCCGCCGCAGTCGCCGAGGTCATCAAGTTCATCCCCCCAGGCGCAACCGCCGTACCAGCCGACGCCTTCTGGACCACTGAAGGCCAAGCCACCTACGAAGCCGACCCAGCCCGCTTCCACCGCACCCGCCTCAAGATCACCGAACAGACCTACCGCACCACCTGAACCGTTGGCATGAAGCGGTCAGCGACCAGCGCCGGCGCTCGGACATCGTCACGCTGTAAGGGAAGGCGATCCGAGGAGATGTCATGAGTGCCAGCCCGTACGTACCGCCGAGTCGGAGTGGAGCGACACCGGCAGGTCACTTCCGGCAGAATCACGGACTCGGGACCGCCGTGTCGGTCGCGGTGGGGGTCGTCGTCGCCGCAAGCGTCTTCACCACGTACACCGACCTACACCTCGCCAACGCGGTTCGGGATTACTCGTACGGCGGTGGCGGCGTGGCGGCGCTCAACGACGCAGACCGGCTGAACCGACTGGGCTCGTTGGCCAATCTGCTGGCGTACCTGCTGGCCGGCGTCCTGGTCATCGTCTGGCTGTGGCGGGTCCGGGCGAACGCGCACTTCTTCTCCGACGCGCCGCACCGCCGCCGCCGGGGCTGGGTCATCGGTGGCTGGATGGTCCCGATCATCAGCTTCTGGTTCCCCGTGCAGGTCGTCGACGACGTGGTCCGCGCGAGCAGCCACTATGTCTGGCCGCGCGACGGGTCGCTTCAGGCTGCCCCACAGGCCAAGGTGGTCCGCAGATGGTGGGGCACTTTCCTAGGGATGAATATCACTAGCCTCTTCGCGACGACGCAGCAGTCGAGCGCGTTGGCGGCCACTAGTGCAACGGCAGCTCAGAGCGGTCTCGACACCGGCGGGGCCCTGTCGATCGCCAGCACAGTCCTGGCTTTTCTGTCAGCGATCTTCCTCAGCCAGGTGATCGAGCTCGTCGACCGCCTGCAGAGTTCGCGGCCGCCGATTCCCTGGTGGCAGACACCGCTCAACCCGCCTGCCCCAGGGCCTGCTCCCTGGTGAGGAACGCGAACTGAGCCGTCTTGGTACTGCCGTCCGGCTGGGTGATCTTGGCTTCGGAACCGAGCACGAATCCACTGCGCTGGAAGCGCTCGATCGCCCGGGTGTTGCGTACGTCGGGTTCGACGACGATCCGCGGATGCCCGAGGTGGATGAAGGCGAACCGGCCGAGTGCGCCGATCAGCTGACCCGTGAACCCGCCCCGTGTCTCGCCGGGGGCGATCAGCAGATGTACGCCGAGATCCCCGGCCGCAACGTCGTACGCCGCGCCCGCGGGATCCGCCCGCGGGTCGTAGGTCTGCAGTAGCGCGACCGGTACGTCGTCAAGTCGTACGACGTACACGTGATGCGTCGGCACCGAGTCCAGGAACTCGTACGTCGCCGCGATCTCGTCGCGCGACAACGCACCCATGCCCCAGAACGCAGCCCGCTCGGCCGTCACCCACTCGTGGATCAGGTCGAGGTCGCGCGAGGGATCCGCCTCCTCGATCCGCACGGTCCCGAACCCGTCGACTGCGACGGAGAAGTCGCGTTCCTCCCGGGCCACCGCACCGTCCGTCGGCACGAGCGCACCGCGCAACCACGACGGCAACTGGTCGTGATGGTGCGGATCTCCGAGTACGCCGGACGCGCCGAGCGGCACCACCCATCGGCTGGCTGACCGGTCGGCCAGGTCCCACGCATAGCGGGCGGCGGACGCGCGGATACACACGTCGGTGAGCCCGGGCAGGCTCGACGTCGACATCACGCAGTGGTGGTCTCCGGACAGGCTGAGGTCGTACGGCTCCTCGCCCGGCGCGAACACCGGACCGCGCAACGCGTGCAGCGGTGTGAGTTGATGGGTCTCACCCCAGGGCGGGCGCGGGCTGTTGGCGGCCACCTCTTCCAAGGCTTCGCGGGCAAGCCATTGGACGTTGACGTTGGGGATCACGTTGGCGGCGAGGAGGTTCTCGAGCGCGAACGAGACGTGGGTGAGCGGGTCCATCCACGGGGTGAAGATGTCGGCGACGTCGGCGTTCTCGAGCATCGTGAAGTGGTCGGTGAGGCGGGCGACCAGCGCCTTGCGGATCGCGGCGTACGACGAAGCCGTCGTACTCGCGGCGTCCATGTGGCGGTCCCAGCCGAGCAGTTCGGTGCGGAGGGCAACTGCTTGGGTGGAGAGGTCGTCGAGGCCGGTCAGCAGGTCCAGGACGGAGCCGGCCGAACCGAGGTACGTGTCCCGGTGGATGGTCGGCATGTCGTCGAGCGTCCAGTCGGTGCGTGCTTCCACGAGTTCGCGGATGCGGTCGGCGCGGTGCGGCGCGGCGAACTCGACGCCCAACGGCGTTGCCAGTCCCCGCGCGTTGGCCATCACCGCCGGGATGTCCACGTCCGCCCGCGGCATCTCGTGCCAGCCGTCCCACGCGTTCCCAGCCTCCCAGGCCGGTACGACGCGCAACCTGTTCTCCGGCGCCCGCCGCGGCACGACACCGGCCGTCCGATGGAGGAGCCCACCCGCAGTATCAGCCGCGAGTACGACGTTCACCGGCTCGACCCACTCGTCGAACGCCGAGTCGACATCGGCGACGGAAGTTGCCCGCAGCAACCGTCCCATCACCTCGAACCCAAGCCGCCCGGTAACACGCGGCGGATAGCGAAGGCTGATTCCCTCTTGAATGATCGGGCCGCGTTCGGTCTCGATCACCTCGATCTCGACGGGGTCGGCGTCGGCGACCTCCACGACCTCGGTGTGGAGCGAGGCCGGCTCCCAGCCAGTCGGGCCCAACGCTTCCACACCCGACTCGGTTCGGCGGAGTTGTTCGGCGTACAGGTCCTGGTAGTCGGCCATCGCGTTGGTGATGGACCAGGCGACGCTGCCGGTGTGCCCGAAGTGCGCGAGCCCCGGGATCCCAGGAACCGCAAGGCCCAGTACGTCGTACTCAGGACACGTCAGCCGGATCTGCTGATACACACCCGGACTCTCGATGTACCGATGCGGATCGCCCGCGACAATCGCCTGACCACTGGCGGTGTGCGACCCCGGGATCAACCACCCGTTGCTCCCCGCCCCGTGCGGCCCCTCCGACGAGAACAGCTCCAGCGACGAGTCCCCGAGGTGCTGCGCGACATGCGTGCGCCAGAGCTTCGAAGGGAACCCCGCGAACAGGATGTGCACCGCCAACCAGATCCCGAGCGGCGCCCACGGCTCCCACGCATGCAGCGTCAGCCCGGTCTCGGCGAACTCCGGCGCGCGCAGCGCACCACCCGGCAGCGCATGGTTCACCCCCTCGACGTACGCCGTGACCCACTCGCGCGTCTCGTCGTCGAGCGACTCGAAACACCGCTGCGCCGTGTCCGCCAGCCGCGCCTGCCGTGCGAACACGTCCCACGCGACGGCCTCCGCCCCGAGGAACGCCGCGCTCGTCCCGAGGTACCGCCGGCGCTCCAGTTCGAGCTGCCAGGCGCGGTCCTGCGCGGCGTTCACGCCTTGCAGGTACACCAACGCGAGCGGATCCCCGGCCTGCAGGTGCGGTACGCCGTACGTGTCCCGGAACACCCTCGCGTTCACAAACATCCCCCACTTCAGTTAGGTTAGGCTGCGCTAACTTACTCGGCAGCTATCCGCCGCCACAACACCAATTCTCTCTGGAGGTCCATCGTGAGGCATGGCTGGGAAGGCGCTGTGCTCAAGCTCTTCCGGGGGAAGGACTTCACCTTCACCGTGACCGGTGCCGAACAGGTCACCGAGCGCTACCGCCGCGTGCACTTCACCGACGGCGGTCTGCTCCAGGCGCTGGGCGTCCACCCGACGATGTGGGTGCGGCTCTGGTTCGACAACGCCGGCAAGCCGCACCAGCGCGCGTACACACTGGTCGATCCGGACGTCGAGGCCGGCACGTTCAGCCTCGAGTTCGCGCTGCACGACGGCTGCGCGAGCGACTGGTCCCGCAAGGCCGAGCCCGGCGACACCATCGAGGCGACGGTGCAGGGGACCGGGTTCGATGTACCGGATCCGCTGCCGGCGCGGATGTTGGTGGTCGGTGACCCGGCGTCGCTGCCCGCGATCAACTCGCTGCTCGCCGTCGCCCCGAAGTTGCCGGCCACGATCTGGTTCGAGACCACCGACGACGCCGACCACGAGCTTCCGTTCCGGATCGAGGACCACCACGACCTCCGGACGGTTCCGCGGCCGAAAATGGTCGAGCAGGTGAAGGCGGATCTCCAGGAGTTCGTCACCCCGGAGACCTTTGTGTGGATCGCGTGCGACACCACGACCACGCGCGAACTCACGTCGTACGTCCTCAAGGATCTGGCGGTCCCCAAGCACCGGGTGAAATCCCTCGGCTACTGGAAGGCCGCGTAGTCTGAGCCGGTGATCACGCCGCTCGACCTGACCGACCGCGCTCTCGCCGAGCGACTGCTGACGATCCAGCACGCCGCGTACGCCGTCGAGGCCGAGCTGATCGGCTTCGACGGCATCCCGCCGCTCCAGGAGGACCTCGACGGCCTGATGTCGTCGACCGAACTCTGGCTCGGCCGGTACGACGGGAACACCCTGGTCGGCGCGGTCGCCTACGAGGTCGACGCAGAATCGGTTGAGATCAGCCGGCTGATCGTCGACCCCGCGCACGCCCGTCGCGGGCACGGCCGAGCCCTCCTCGACCACCTCGACCGGATCGCGCCGCGACCGGTCAGCCTGGTCTCCACGGGCTCGGCCAACCTCCCGGCCGTCAACCTCTACAAGTCCCGCGGCTACACCACGACCGCCGAGATAGAAGTTGCCCCCGGCATCTACATTACGCAGTTCCGCCGCGCGTCCTGACCTGCTCGAAAGCGTAGTAGACCGCGAGCAGGAAGACGAGCAGCAGCGTCACCTGGGCGGAGATGAACGACACCCCGATACAGGCTCCGTAGATCACGGTGCCGAACGAGTACCTGATCAGCGACGTCCGCATCTGGGCGCGGTCCATGGCGTGGTCGACGAGGTGCTTGCGCAGCACGTGCCACCAGATCGCGCTGAACGCGATCGCGGCCAGGGTCAGGTTGGCGCTGTAGACGGCCGCGGCGACGTTGGCGTTGATTGTGGGGTCTTCCAGGTGCTCCGCGAACATGCTGGTCGGGAACGGCAGCAACGTGACCCACAGCAGCAGCAACAGGTTGAGGAACATCAGCCCGCGGTCCGCGCGCTGGATCTGGCGGAACATCGAGTGGTGGTTGACCCACATGATGCCGAGGATCGCGAAGCTGGTCAGGTACGCCGCGAACTGCGGCCACTCGTGCAGCAGCGCCGGCCACAACCGCTCACCCTCCTCGAGCTCGGGACTGCGGAGTTCGAGGACGAGGAGGGTGATCGCGATCGCGAAGACGCCGTCACTGAAAGCTTCGAGACGATTCGTCTCGGCAAGGTCAGACTGTGTACTCACGGGGACACAGTCTGAGCCCGCTTCGTCAGTTCGTCGACAGCGAAAGGGCCGTCCAGCTGATCGCCGGCAGCGTAATCGTCAGCTGACCGTCGACGAGTCGTGCGTCGATCGGTTGCGGGGTGACGCGGTCCGGGTGGGCGGGGGTGTTCGTCGCCAGGCCGTCCTCGTCGTGCACGATCACTGCCTCGTCGATGGTCGTCACTCCGCTCCGGCTGACGTCGATCGTGACCTCGATCGGACCCTCGGTCGACCGGTTGACCGCGAACACCGCGAGCTTGCCGTCGTCGTAGGTTGCGACCGCGTCGACGGCGGAGACCTCGCCGTACTTCGCCGTGGTCACGACGGGGGAGTCGGTCTCGACCCGCAGGACCTGGCCGGCCGCGAGCCGGGAAGTGATCGCGAACGGGTGGAACGTCGGCTGCCGCCAGGCCGCGCCGCCGGGCTCGGTCATGATCGGCGCGATCACGTTCGCGAGCTGCGCGAGGCAGGCCACACCGACCCGGTCGCTGTGCCGCAGCAGCGAGATCAGAAGGTTGCCGACGACCACTGCATCGGTGACGTTGTACTCGTCCTCGATCCGTCGCGGCGCCACCTCCCACTGGTCGCCCGGTCCGTCGGTACGGCGGGAGCGCTCGCCGTACCAGACGTTCCACTCGTCGAACGAGATGCCGATCTTCTTGCTGCTCTTGAGTTCCGCGCCGACGTGGTCGGCGGTCGCCACCACGGACTCGATGAAGTGGTCCATGTCCACCGCGGACGCGAGGAACGAGGCCGTGTCGCCGTTGTCGTTGCCGTAGTACGCGTGGCAGGAGATGTACTCGACGAACTCGTACGTCTCCCGCAGCACGTCCCGTTCCCAGGTCCCGAACAGCGGCATCTTCGACGACGACGAGCCGCACGCGACCAGTTGCAGCTCCCGGTCGATCATCCGCATCGCCCGCGCGGTCTCCGCCGCGAGCCGTCCGTACTCCGTCGGCGTCTTGTGCCCGACCTGCCACGGGCCGTCCAACTCGTTGCCGAGGCACCACAGCTTGATCCCGTACGGCGACGCGCCGTGCTGCTCGCGCAGGTCGGACAACGTCGTACCGCCCGGATGGTTCGTGTACTCGAGCAGGTCGAGCGCCTCCTGGACACCGCGGGTCCCGAGGTTGATCGCCATCATCGGCTCGACGCCGGCCTTGACGCACCAGCGGCTGAACTCGTCCAGCCCGAACTCGTTCGTCTCGACACTGTGCCAGGCGAGGTCGAGCCGCCGCGGCCGGTCCGGGCGCGGGCCGACGCCGTCCTCCCAGCGGTAGCCGGAAACGAAGTTTCCGCCGGGATAACGGACCACGGAAACACCCAGCTCACGGGTCAGTTCCAGGACGTCCTTGCGGAAACCGTCCTCGTCGGCGGTCGCATGGCCGGGCTCGTAGATACCGGTGTAGACGCACCGGCCCATGTGCTCGACGAAGGTTCCGAAGGTCCGGCGGTTCACGGGCGCAATCGTGAACGCCGGATCGATGGTCAGATTGGCAGAGGGCACCAGGTTGCTCCTGTCGTGTGTCTAACCCTTGATCCCCGCGTCACCCACACCGCGGACGACGTGGCGCTGGAACAAGGCGTAGACGATCAGCAAGGGAAGGCCGCCCAGGACCGCGGAGGCCATGATCTGGGCGTAGCGCAGGCCGTACGAGCCCTGCACGTTGGCGAGGCCGACCGGGATCGTCATCATTGACGGGTCGGTGGTCACGATGAAGGGCCAGAGGAAGTTGTTCCAGGCCCCGATGAACGTGAAGATGCCGACGGCGACCAGGATCGGTCGCGACATCGGGACCATCACGCTCCAGACGATCCGCCAGCGGGACGCGCCGTCGACCCGGGCGGCGTCCTCGTAGTCGCGGGAGATGCCGTCGAAGAACTTCTTCAGGACGAACACCATCACCGGCGCGACCACCTGCGGCAGCACCATGCCCCAGTAGGTGTCGACCAGGCCGAGCCCGGTCATCTCCTGGAACAGCGGCACGATCAGCACCTGCGGCGGCACCAGGATGCCGGCGATGATCAGGCCGAACAGCACCTTGCGCCCCGGGAACTTGGTCCGGGAGAAGCCGTACGCCGCCAGCACCGACACGATCAGCGTCAGCGTCGTCACGAGGACCGACACGATCGTGCTGTTGAAGAACCAGCGGATCAGGTCGCCTTGGTCGATCACACTCCGGTAGGCGTCGGCGGTCGGTGCCTCCGGCAACCAGGTGATCGGGGCGCGGGTGGTCTCAGGTTCTGGCTTGAGCGAGGTGTCGAGGGCCCACAGCAACGGAACCAGCCAGACGACGGCGAGGATCACGGCGCCGACAGCGCTCGCGGTCCCGCCGAAGGTCCAACGTGGTTTCACCGGGCCGCTGCGCGACGACCTGGCCGCCGGTAACGTTGCGGTCGTCATTCCGCCTCCCCTCGGCCGGAGAACAGTTTGAACTGCGCGACCGCGACGATCACGATGATCGCGAAGAACAGGTACGAGATCGCGGACGCGTAGCCGATCCGGTAGCTGGTGAAGCCGGTCTCGTAGATGTACATGATGATCGGCCGGGTCGCGTGGTTCGGGCCGCCGATCGTCATCAGGTAGATCTGGTCGAAGATCTTCAGCGACGCCACCAGTTGCAGTACGACGATCAGCCCGGTGGTGCGGCTGAGCAACGGCAGCGTGATCCGGAACAGCTGCTGCCTGCCGTTCGCTCCGTCGATCGCGGCAGCCTCGTACACCTGGGTCGGAATCCCTTGCAGGGCGGCCAGATAGAGCAGGAAGTTGAACCCGACCGTCCACCAGACGGTCGTGATCACCACGGCGAGCATCGCCCGGTTCTCGGTGTTCAGCCAGTCGATCTCGGCGAACCCGCCGGCCGTCAGCAGACCGTTCACCAGGCCGAACCCGGGCTGGTAGATCCACACCCAGATCAGCGTCACGACGGTTGCCGGCAGGACGAACGGAGCGAAGTACGCGAACCGCAGGAGCCAGCCGAGCAGGCCTTTGCGGTTGGCGAGCAGCGCCATCAGGAGCGCGATGATCACCAGCGGCGGCGTGCTCATCGCGGTGAAGACGAGGGTGTTCTTGAGCGACGACCAGACGGCCGGGTCGCCGAACAGGTCCCGCCAGTTCTGCAGACCGAGGAACTCCTGCTTGACGCCGGCGAGGCTGGTGTTGAAGAAGCTGTTCCACAGGCCGGAGACGATCGGCCAGAGCATGAACAGGACGAACAGGACCAGGAACGGCGCCACGAAGAACAGTCCGCCCCAGCGTTCCTTCCAGGGCTGTCCGGTCCCCGCCTTCGCCGCGGTCGACGGCGTACCAGGGGTGACGCGCGGTGGTGTCTCTACGGCCATGACCGACCTCCTTAGACCGGGGACGGGGTGTCGAGGAGCTTCTGGGTGGCGGCCTTGAACTGCGCGAGCGCAGCCTGCGGCGTCGCCTGACCGGAGAAGACACCGCTGAACGCAGCGGCGGCCTCGTTCTGCAGTTGCGCACCGGACCCGCTGAACCAGGCGTCCGGGTCGAACAGCACGTCCGGCGCGACGCTGCGGTACTCCGCTTGCGGCTTGAGCTTCAGGTAGTCCTCGCTCTTCGCCACCGGCTGGTACGCCGGGATGTGGCCGCCCGCCGCCCAGTCCGCACTGTGCTTGAGCATCCAGGCGATGTACTCGACCGTCGCCTTCGTGTCGTCCTTGTTGCGGTTGCTCTGGTGCGGCAGCACGAACGTATGCGCGTCACCGGCGTACTTCGGCACGTCGTACACGACCGGGAACGGCGCCATACTGAACGGCATCTTGGCGGTCTGGTACGTCGTGACTTCCCACTCCCCGTTGAAACTCAGGCCGGCGTCGCCGTTGGTGAACTGCGCGACCAGAGCCGAGTAGTTGGACGAGCGCGGGGTGAGCCCGTCGGCGGCGAGTTTGGCCATCAGGCTCAGGGCTTCCAGCGCCTTGGCGTCGTCGAGGATCAGCCGCGTGCCGGTCTCGTCGAAGAACTTCCCTTCGAGCTGCCCGTACAGCGTCCACCACAACCGCCACGGGTTGGTGGTCTCGACCGATGCGCCGAACTTGCCGGTCACGTCCTTGACCGCCTTCAGCATGTCGAAGAACGCGTCGACGCCCTGGACGGTCTTGATCTTCCCGTCCGCGCCCAGCAGCCCGGCCTTCTTGCAGATCTCGGTGTTGTAGTAGAGGACGAACGGATGCGTGTCGAGCGGTACGGCGTACAACTTGCCGTCCACGATCGCGCGGTTCCAGGACGTCGGTAGGAAGTCGGACTCGGTGACGCCGGCGTCGGCGAGCAGGTCCACCGGGATCGGGTCGAGCATCGTTGTCGGGCTGAAGCCCTTCAGCCGGGACAGGTGGAGGGTCGCTACCTCGGGAGAGCGGCCGCCGGCCGCGGACATCGCGAGTTTGGTGTAGAACGGCGGACCCCAGGCGAGCGTGTGCGCCTCGAACAGGACGTCCGGGTGCTCGGCGACGTACTGCTGGTGGATCTGCAGCAGGCGGGCGCCGTCGCCGCCGCCGAACAGGTTCCACTCGCGGACCTTGGGCTTTGGGTTGAGGGCGCCGCAACCGGTGAGGGCGAGGGTGCCGAGCAGGCCACCAAGTACTGCTCGACGCCCCGGGCGAAAGAGGGCGTGGTCAGGGGGCATCTGTCCTCCAGGGCGGAAGCGGAGCACGGATTTACATCGGTGTACTACATCGGTGTAGAAGATCGCATGAGCTGTCTGGGGGCGTCAAGACCTCAGCGCACGCCGAGCGTGGACTCGCGGATATGCAGCTGGTACGGCGCCACGATCTCGTGGTGCTCGGAGTCGTCGCCGGCCATCCGCTGGACCAGCAGGTCGACCGCGGTCCGGGCGATGTGGACGCGGTTCGGGTCGACCGTGGTCAGGGTCGGGCTGCTGTAGCTCGCCTCGTCGATGTTGTCGAAACCGGCCACCGCGACATCGTCCGGGATCCGGATCCCGCGGGCGGTGAGGGCCCGGACCGCGCCGAGTGCGAGCGTGTCGTTCAGGGCGAGAACGGCGTCGAACTTCTGTCCGGTCGCGAGCAGCTCCTCCATCGAGTCCGCGCCGCTCGAGCGGTGCCACTTCCCACCGGACACGGCCAGGTCCGCCGGCACGGCGACGCCGTACTCCGCCAGCGTGTCGGCGTAGGCGCCGTACCGGATGGCGGCGGTGCCTACCTCCTCGCCGGGACGGATGCCGATCACGGCGATCTTGCGCCGGCCCTGGTCGAGCAGGTGCCGGACGACGGCCTTGGTGCCCTCGACGTTGTCGATCATCACGTGGTCGACCGGACCGTGGAAGATCCGCTCGCCGAGCAGCACCATCGGTGTCGGAGTCTTCAGCTGGTCGACATCCTCCGGTCCGAGGCCGAGCGGGCTGTACAGCAGGCCGTCGACGAGGTGCCCCCGCGGCCGGGCGAGCGCGGTCAGCTCGCGGTCCCGGTCCGCGCCGGTGGTCTCGATCATCACCGTCAGGCCGTGCTCACCGGCGGCCTCGATCGCCGCGTCGGCGAGCTCGGCGAAGTACGGGTTGCTCAGCTCGGGTACGGCGAGGGCGATGACGCCGGTCCGGCCGGACTTGAGGTTCCGGGCGGACAGGTTCATCCGGTAGCCGAGGGCATCGATCGCCGCGAGCACCTTGGTCCGGGTCTCCTCGCGGATGTACGGGTACCCGTTCATCACGTTCGAGACCGTCTTCGGGGATACGCCGGCCTTGCGCGCGACATCGCGCATCGTCACAGCCATGGCCTCAGCGTAAGGGCTGTCAAATAGTAACCGCCATCTGTAATGTGTTGGGCGAAAACCTTCATCTTCCGTTCCGCCCCTCGGAGGTTGCGATGGTTCGCCGATCGATTGTGGTCTGCCTTGCCCTGGCTTTGACCGGGCTGGCATTGCTGGTTCCGCTCAGACATTCGCAGGCCGACGAGCAGGCCGGCCCGACCGCCGACCAGCTCCGGTCCAGAGCGTCGTGCGAGTCGCAGCTGTCGAACGGGAAGTACGCCCACGACTCCGGCGGATCCAAGACCGCCGCGGTCTGCCGCTCCGGCGACGCGGTGCACTGGACCGCGGACTTCGACATCGACTGCGACGGGCAACGGACGACGCAGTGCAACGAGAACACCGATCCGTCGTTCCAGCCGGAGACGTCGTGGCAGCAGTCCGACGGACGCCCGCTGAACTCGGCCGGGCTGCCGTTCATCGTCGTACCGTTGCCGAGCTCGATCTGGGACTACCGTACGGCGGGTATCGGCGGCGCGACCGTCGCCGCGGTCGTGTACCAGGACAAGGTCGCGTACGCCGTCGTCGGCGATCAGGGTCCGACCGGGATCATCGGCGAGGGCTCGTACAAACTGGCGCAGCAACTCGGGATCAATCCGAACCCGGCGTCCGGCGGCGTGGACGGCGCGGTGGTCACCTACATCCTGTTCCCCGGCGTCACGTCCGTTCCGATCGAGAACGCGGCGGATGCGGTGAGCAAGGGTGAGGCGGCCGCGAACGCGTTCGTGAACAGCACTCAGACGTGTGCGAGTACGAACCTGGACTTCCCGTCGTACCCGACGATCCAGTCCGGCTCGACCGGTGCCGCGGTGAACGCCGCGCAGTGTCTCCTTGGTGGCACCAACGAACCGTCCGGCACCTTCGACACCGCGACCGTTGACGCCACGAAATCCTTCCAGACAAGGGTCGACTTGCCCTCCGACGGCGTGATCGGCGCGGCCACGTGGACTGCACTCCTTGCCGCCGGCGACCAACCGACGCTCCGGCTGAACTCGACCGGTGCGGCTGTCCGCCGGCTGCAACGTGCACTCACCGCGGCCCTTGCGCGAACGGTCGCGATCGACGGCCAGTTCGGTCCACAGACCGAAACAGCAGCCAAGGACTACCAAACCTCAAGACAGTTGGTGGTCGACGGCGTCGTAGGCCCGGTCACCTGGACTTCGCTCCAAGGAGGCAAGTAGTCAGCGTTCGGACAGGGCGCGGCGGCGCTGGGTGACGTCGACGAGGGACTGCGGTTGCCAGGCGGCATCGGCGCGGTACACGTCGGTGCCGGGCGGCACGATCTCGTCGATCCGGTCGAGGGTCTTGTCGTCCAGCGTCAGGTCCGCGGCGGTGATCAGGCCCTCGAGTTGCTCCATCGTGCGCGGCCCGGAGATCACCGACGTGACCGCCGGATGCGTGGTGACGAAGGCCATTGCCAGCTCGGGCAGCGTCATACCGATGCCGTCGGCAACTTCGACCAGTTGCTCGACGGCGTCGTACTTCGCCGCGTTCGCGGGCAGTGCCGGGTCGAAGCGATCGGGCGCGAGCGCGGCCCGGGCGGACAGGTCGAGCGGCTGGTTCTTGCGGACCTTCCCGGACAGGAACCCGAAGGCGAGCGGGCTGTACGTCAGCACACCCATCCCCAGCCGGCGGCAGGTCGGGAGGACGGAGCGTTCGATGCCGCGGGCCATCATCGAGTACGGCGGCTGGTTCGTCCGGAATCGCCCGTACCCGCGCCGGTCCGCGACGTGGTACGCCTCGACGATGTCCTCCGCGGGGAACGCCGAGCACCCGAACGCGCGGATCTTGCCCGCACTGACCAGGTCACTCAGCACCCACAGCGTCTCCTCGATGTCGGTGGTGTGGTCCGGCCGGTGGATCTGATAGAGGTCGATCCAGTCCGTGTCGAGCCGGCGCAGGCTGTCGTCGACCGCGCGGGTGATCCAGCGCCGCGAGTTCCCGTTCCGGTTCCGGCCCTCGGTGAACGGGAAATGCACCTTGGTCGCCAGTACGACGTCGTCGCGGCGATCCTTCAGCGCCTTGCCGACGATCGTCTCGGACTCGCCCGCGGAGTACATGTCCGCGGTGTCGACGAAGTTGATCCCCTGATCCAGGGCGGCATGGATGATCCGGACGCACTCGTCATGATCCGGGTTCCCGACCGCACCGAACATCATCGCCCCGAGACAGTGCGTACTGACCTCGATCCCGGTCCCACCCAACACCCGATAACGCATAAACCCTCCTCCGTAATCACTGCCCGCACGCTAAGTCCTAGACCGCCCTCTAGGTCAACTTTGAGAAGCCACCGACCGTTTTCGGGGTGGGAATATGGCTGGTGGCTTCTCAAAGTTGGGTCCGTAGGGTGGGGGAGTGGAGATTGCGGAGCTTTGGGATGCTGAGGCGGGTTGGTTGAACACTGCGTCGTACGGGCTGCCGCCGCGGCCGGCGTGGGAGGCGTTGCAGGGTGCGCTTGCTGATTGGCGAGTCGGGGCGACGAGTTGGGAGCCGTGGGACGAGTCGACGACGCGGACCCGGGAGTCGTTCGCGCGACTGGTCGGGGCGGAGTCGACGAACGTGTTCGTCGGCAGCACGGTGTCCGCGGCGCTGGCGCCGATCGCGGCCGCATTGCCCGACGGTGCGAAGGTGCTGACCGACGACGTCGAGTTCACGTCGAACGTGTTCCCATGGCAGGTGCACGCGGACCGTGGCATCGAGGTGATCGCCGTACCGGGTGACGAGGTGGTCGCCGCGATTACGCCCGGGATCGATCTGGTCGCGGTGAGTGCGGTGCAGTCGTCGACCGGCGTCGTCCTGGACCTCCCCGCGGTAGTTGCTGCCAGCAAGCAGATCGACGCGCTCGTGGTGATCGACGCGACCCAGGCGGTCGGCTGGCATCCGATCACGGTCGACGGTGTCGACGCGCTGATCGCCCACAGCTACAAGTGGTTGATGTCCCCGCGCGGTGCGACGCTCGGGTACCTGTCGCCGCGGTTGCAGGAGCGCTGCCGTCCGTCGGCGGCGGGCTGGTACGCCGCACGCGACGTCCACGGGTCGTACTACGGGCCGGTGATGGAGCTCGATCCGGCCGCGCGGAGGTTCGACCAGTCGCCGGCCTGGTTCAGTTTCGTCGGCGCGGCGCCGGCCCTCGAGCTGATCGAGGAGATCGGCGTCGAGGAGATCAACCGGCACAACCTCGCACTCGCGAACGAGTTCCGGGCGGGGCTCGGGTTGGAGCCGTCGAACAGTGCGATCGTCAGTACGCGGCTGCCCGGGGCGCAGGAGGCGTTCGCGTCGGCCGGGATCCGGGCCGCCGTACGGGACGGGAAGCTGCGCGCGTCCTTCCACATCTACTCGACCCAGGACGACGTACAGCAGGCTCTGTCTGCGCTGAAGCCTTTGCTCCGGGGTTAAGGTGCGGGAATGGGTGGACTGAGCATCGGGCAGGTCGCGGAGCGGACCGGGTTGAGCGTGCACGCGCTGCGGTTCTACGAGCGTGAGGGACTGCTCGCGGACGCCGTACGGCGGGAGTCGAACGGGCGGCGCGTCTACACCGAGGACGACGTCGACTGGCTGAACATGTGCATCAAGTTCCGCTCGTCCGGGATGCCGCTCGACACCATCCGCAAGTACACCGAACTGGTCCGGCAGGGGGCCGGCAACGAGGCGGACCGGCTGGCCCTGCTCAAGAGCCATCAGGACTACGTGCGTGCGCAGATCGAGGAACTCAACGAGTGCCTCAACGTGATCACCTGGAAGGTCGACATCTACCAGGAGCACGTGGACGCCGGCACCGCCGACGGCCTGTGGGTGACTCCGTCCACACAGGCCGCCAGCGAAGCGTCCTGATCACCTTCAAGCAATGAGAAGGCGGAGGCCGAGGTCTGCCGCGTCGAGGTCGACCAGGTCGCCGTTGCGCTCGGCCCACCGGCCGGAGGCCAGGTCATCGCCGAGGCCTCGTACCGCGCGCTGCTCGGCCTCCGGCCCGACCCTCGTCCATACCGACATCGCGCGGCGAACGTGGTCCTCCAGGTATGCCTCCGGCCGGCGCCAATAGGCCTCGAACAGGCCGTCGGCGCAGTCCCACGGAACGGGTACCGGCTCGGCGCGGGCATCGATCGCGTCGCCCATCCCGGCGATCGAGGGGAAGCCCTCGAGGACCGAGGCGAACTCCGGCAGGTAGTCACGGGTGAGCCAGAACCGGTCCTGCCAGCCGGGCTCGTCGGTGTCGAACGTGAAGACCACCACGCGGCGGGCCACCCGGCGCATCTCACGCAGTCCCGCGATCGGGTCCGCCCAGTGGTGAACGGTCGAGACGGCCATCGCGACGTCGAAGGAGTCGTCGTCGAACGGCAAGCTCTCCGCGGCGGCGGCCACGCATGGCGCCGAGTCGGCCGGCCGCTGACTCCGCATGACCTCCGACGGCTCGACCGCGGTCACGTCGCGATCGGCAGGCTCGTAGGATCCGGTGCCCGCTCCGACATTCAGCACCGTCTCCGCATCCCCGAGCGCCTCCCAGATCCGTGCGGCGATCCGCGGCTCGGTACGCCGTGTCGCCGGGTAGGCGCCGCCGATCACGTCGTACAGCCGCGCCCCGAGTACCTCCAACTGTTCCTCTGGTGTCACCCTCAGTCCCTTCGCCCGTGTCTCGAGTTCCCTGTCGATGGCTCTCACCATGGCGTCCGTGCGATCACGCTGTTCCACCAGCAGCCCGCGTAGTTGGCGCAGGCGCGCGGCCGCATCGGTGGACGGGTCGCCGACGAGCTCGCCGACCTCCCGCAGCCCGAAGCCGAGCCGTCGATAGGCAAGGACTTCCCGCAGCCGCTCGACGTCGGCGGCCGAATACGCCCGGTAGCCGGCTGAGGTTCGCGCCGACGGCCGAACGAGCCCGATCTCGTCATAGTGGTGCAGCGTGCGGACGCTCACGCCGGCCAGGTCGGCCACGCGTCCCACGGTCCAGTGATCGTCCACGGCAACGACTATGGAACCTGACGCCACGTGAGGGTCAAGAGGGTCGTAGGTGAAGGACTCGTTCCGGGCGGCTGTACAGGTTCAGGTTGCCGTTGCGGATGAAGCCGGCCAGGGTCAGGCCGGACTCGGCGGCGAGGTCGATGGCGAGCGAACTGGGGGCGGAGACCGCGCCGAGGATCGGAATGCCGGCCATCACCGCCTTCTGCGCGAGCTCGAACGAGGTCCGGCCGGAGACGATCAGGATCAGGCCGCGCGCGGGGATCCGGCCGTTCAGCAAGGCCCAGCCGACGACCTTGTCGACGGCGTTGTGGCGGCCGACGTCCTCCCGGACGACGAGCAGCTCGCCGGTCGGCGTGAACAGGCCGGCGGCGTGCAGGCCGCCGGTACGGTCGAAGACCTGCTGCCTGGCACGGAGCGCGTCGGGGAGGGTCGCGAGTACGTCGTACCTGATGGTGACGTCGTCCTCGGCCGGGGAGTGGCGGGTCTTGGTGCGGACCGCGTCGAGGGACGCCTTGCCGCAGACACCGCAGGACGAGGTGGTGTAGAAGTTGCGCTCGACGCCGGTGACGGGCGCGGGTACGCCGGGCGCGAGGCCGAGGTCGAGGACGTTGTACGTATTGCGGCCCTCGTCGTCGCGGGAGTCGCAGTACCGCGCGTCGCGGATGTCGTCGACGCTGCCGATCACACCCTCGGTGTGCAGAAACCCGTGCGCGAGCTCGACGTCGTGCCCCGGCGTCCGCATCGTCACGGCCAGCGCCTTCCCATCAACCCGCAACTCGAGCGGCTCCTCAACCGCAATCGAGTCGGGCCGCTGGCGGCTACCGGCGGACGTAACCCGCACAACCGGCCGCCGCGCAATCAACCGCCCCACGGCCGGTCTCCGGGGTTGAGGGGGAGGAGGCGGGCGGCTATGGCTTCGGCGGGGCCGGGGGCTACTACGGCGAGGGCGTCGGCGGTGGCGGGGCCGCGGAGCATGGCGGCGCCGCCGTGGCCTACGGGTACGGCGCCTTGTGCGGTGAGGCGGACCGGGACGAGTCGGGTGCTGGTGGGGTGGCAGGGGATGCCGCCGGGGACTGCGATGTTGGTGAGCTCGGGGAGTGGGAGGCCGCGCATGCGGGTGATGGCTGCGACGCCCAGCGTGAGGAACGCGACAAGCGCGGCGAACGGGTTGCCGGGGAGGCCGATCACGAGGCGTCCGTCCGGCAATTGTGCGAGCGCTTGCGGATGCCCTGGACGGCAAGCAACTCCGTCGACGATCAGCTCGGCGCCCAGCGCCTTGAGCGCCGGCCGGAGATGATCGGCCGGTCCCGAAGCGGAGGAGCCGGAGACGAGGATGAGATCGGCCTGGGTCTCCCGCAGCGCACTCACCAACTGATCCAGCGAGTCCGGCAAGTGCAGCACCGAAGCTGCTGGTTCGGCGCCGGAGCGGGTGATCAGGCCGGGGAGCATGGGACCGATGGCGTCGCGGACTCGGCCGGGGGTGGACGGACCTTGGCGGACCAGTTCGTCGCCGGTGATCACGGCGGCGACTGTGGGTGGGGCGATGACCGTCAGGCGGTTGAGGCCGAGGGTCGCGGCCAGCCCAAGGACCGCCGGGTCGATGACAACTCCTGCCGGCAGCAACTGGTCGCCAGGCCGGCACTCCTCGCCCGCGCGCCGGATGTGCCGCCCGTCCTCGGATGGTCCGTGCAATCGGTCGCCCGTCACGGTGGCGTCTTCCGAGCGCACGACGGAGGTGGCCCCGGCCGGCATCGCCGCGCCGGTGACGATCCCGGTCGCCTGACCGTCCGCCAGCTCACCCGGATCCGCGGTCCCGGCCTTCACCTGACCGACCACGCACCACGGCCCGGCACCACGTACGGCGTACCCGTCCATCGCCGCCCGATCCACCGGCGGCACCGCAACCGGCGACACCAGCGGCGTCGCCAGCACGCACCCGTCCGCCTCATCGAGCCCGCGCCGTACGACGGCTCCCGGTCGCGCCACGGCATGCGCCAACGCCCGAGCCACGTCCCACGGAACCTCATCCCGCCGTGCCCGACGTTCAGCAGCTGTACGCCCAGGCCCGTCCTCCACAGGCCCACCCTCTCCGACCCACTCCCGCTTGTCGAACCCATCCCGCACGCCGGACGGTATGCCCGCCGTGGTCGCGTCGGGCTGGGTCATGCGGGGGCCTGGAGTTGCTGGGCGGCCAGGGCTGCGGCGGGGTCGAGGTCGGTGGCGCCGGAGGCGACGTGGGCGATCAGGGCCTGCTTCATGCGAGGGTCCCAGACGGCGTTCATGTGGTTGGCGATGGCAGTCGCGGCGTCTGCGGGCGGACGGTGTGCGAACTGGGCGGCGATCTCGTTCGCCAACCGCACGTGCGGAGGTACGCCGCCGCTCATCGATTGCCACCAGCAACGACAGGCTCACGAGTGGACTCGTCGGCGACGGGCTCCGGGATCAGGTCGACCTGGACAGCGGTGACCTTGTACTCGGGGCAGTTGGTGGCCCAGTCGGAGTTCTCCGTGGTGACGACGTTCGCGCCGCTCACCGGATGGTGGAACGTGGTGTAGCACACGCCCACCGGCATCCGGTCCGAGATGGTCGCGCGCAACTCGGTCCGCCCGACCCGGCTCGACAACGCCACCATGTCCCCGTGCGTGATGCCGCGCACCTCGGCGTCGTGCGGATGGATCTCCAGCACGTCCTCGGCATGCCACGCGACGTTCGCCGTACGCCGGGTCTGCGCCCCCACGTTGTACTGCGACAGGATCCGCCCGGTGGTCAGGATCAACGGGAACTTTCGCGTCGACCGCTCCGACGTCGGCACGTACACGGTCTCCATGAACCGTCCCTTGCCGCGGGTGAACTCGTTCTCGTGCATGATCGGCGTACCCGACGGGTGCTCGAGGTTGCACGGCCACTGGATCGACCCGAGCTCGTCGAGCTTGCCGAACGACACCCCCATGAACGTCGGCGTCGTCACCGCGATCTCGTCCATGATCTGCGCCGCCGAGTCGTAGTGCATCGGGTAGCCCATCGCCTGCGAGATCTCGCAGATGATCTCCCACTCCTGCTTGCCGGTCTGCGGCGCCATGATCGGCCGCACCCGGTTGATCCGCCGTTCCGCGTTGGTGAACGTTCCGTCCTTCTCCAGGAACGATGTCCCCGGCAACAACACGTGCGCGAACTTCGCGGTCTCGTTGACGAACAGGTCCTGTACGACGAGCAACTCCAGCGCACCCAGCGCCGCGAACACATGCTGCGTGTTCGGATCGGACTGCGCGATGTCCTCGCCCTGGACGAACAGCGCCTTGAACGAGCCCTCGATGGCGGCGTCGAACATGTTCGGGATCCGCAGCCCGGGCTCGTCGAGGATCGGCGTACCCCACAACTTCTCGTAGATGTCGCGGACGTCCTCGTTCGACACGTGCCGGTACCCGGGCAGTTCGTGCGGGAACGAACCCATGTCGCACGAGCCCTGCACGTTGTTCTGCCCGCGCATCGGGTTCACCCCGACGCCCGGCCGGCCGATGTTGCCGGTCGCCATCGCGAGGTTCGCCATCCCCATCACCATGGTCGAGCCCTGGCTGTGCTCGGTGACGCCGAGACCGTAGTAGATCGCCGCGTTCCCGCCGGTCGCGTACAGCCGGGCCGCTTCGCGGATCTTCTCCGCCGGTACGCCGGCGATCTCGGCCACTGCCTCCGGGCTGTGTTCGGGCTGCGCGATGAACGTCTCCCAGGCCTCGAAGTCCTCGCACCGGCTCGCGACGAACTCGCGGTCGACGAGGCCCTCGGTCACGACGACGTGCGCGAGCGCGTTGATGATCGCGACGTTCGTGCCCGGGCTGAGCTCGAGGTGGTACGCCGCCTCGATGTGCGGCGACCGGACCAGGTCGATCCGGCGCGGGTCGATCACGATCAGTTGCGCGCCCTGCCGGAGCCGCTGCTTCATCCGGGACGCGAACACCGGGTGCGCGTCGGTCGGGTTCGACCCGATCACCAGGATCACGTCGGCCTCGTCGACGGAACGGAAATCCTGCGTTCCGGCGGATTCCCCGAAGGTCTGCTTCAGCCCGTACCCGGTCGGCGAGTGGCAGACCCGCGCGCAGGTGTCGACGTTGTTGTTTCCGAAAACTGCGCGGACCATTTTCTGGACCGCGTACACCTCCTCGTTCGTGGTTCGCGACGAGGTGATCGCGCCGATCGAGCCCTGCCCGTGCGCGGCCTGGATCTCCCGGAGCCGGCTCGCGGTGAACGAGATCGCTTCTTCCCAGGAAACTTTCCGCCACGGTTCCGAAATCGTGTTCCGCACCATCGGCTCCAGCACCCGGTCCGGGTGTGAGGCGTACCCGAACGCGAACCGGCCCTTCACACACGAGTGGCCCTCGTTCGCGCCGCCGTTCTTGTACGGCACCATCCGGACCAGCTCGTCACCCCGGAGCTCGGCCTTGAACGAGCACCCGACACCGCAGTACGCGCAGGTCGTCAGCACGGTCCGCGTCGGCATCCCGAGCTCGACCACCGACTTCTCCTGCAACGTCGCGGTCGGACAGGCCTGCACGCACGCGCCACAGGACACACAGTCCGAATCGAAGAACGACACGCCGGCACCGGCCGCGACCTTGGAATCGAACCCACGCCCCTCGATCGTCAGCGCCAGCGTTCCCTGTACTTCGTCACACGCGCGCACGCACCGCGAGCACGCGATGCACTTGGACGCCTCGAAGTCGAAGTACGGGTTGGAGGAATCGGTCGGCAGGTCCATGTGGTTGGCGCCGGCCTCGACGCCGGAGCCGAAGCGGACCTCGCGCAGCCCGGTGACGCCGGCCATGTCCTGCAGCTCGCAGTCACCGTTCGCCGAGCAGGTGAGGCAGTCGAGCGGGTGATCGGAGATGTACAGCTCCATCACGCCGCGGCGCAGCTTCCCGAGCCGCTCGTTCTGGGTCCGGACGACCATCCCGTCGCGGCACGGCGTCGTACACGAGGCCGGCGTACCTTTCACGCCGTCGATCTCGACCACGCACAGGCGGCACGACCCGAACGCCTCCAGGTTGTCGGTCGCGCACAACTTCGGTACGTCGACGCCCGCCTCCTTCGCCGCCCGCATCACCGACGTCCCTGGTGGAACCTGAACGGTCACGCCGTCGATGGTCAACGAGGTCGTGGCTTCACCGGCGCGGGCCGGCGTACCGAAGTCAGGTTCCTTGAGCAGGCTCATACGTGGAAGTCCTCTCCGAAATGGCGGACGGCGCTGCGTACTGGCATCGGGGTGAGGCCGCCCATTGCGCAGAGCGAGCCGTCGGTCATGAGTTCGCACAGGTCCTCGAGAACGACCAGATTCTTTGTGCGGTCGGTGCCGGACACGATCCGGTCGATGGTCTCGACGCCGCGGACGGCGCCGACCCGGCACGGCGTGCACTTGCCGCACGACTCGGCCGCGCAGAACTCGAACGCGAACCGCGCCATCGCCGCCATGTCCACGGTCTCGTCGAACACCACGATCCCGCCGTGCCCGACCATCGCACCGGCCGCCGCGAACGCCTCGTAGTCCATCGGCAGGTCGAACTGCTCGACCGGGAGATAGGCGCCGAGCGGACCACCGACCTGGACGGCCCGTATCGGCCGCCCCGACGACGTACCGCCGCCGAAGTCGTTCACCAGCTCGCCGAGCGTGATCCCGAACGCGGTCTCGACGATCCCGCCGCGGGCGACGTTCCCGCCGAGCTGGAAGACGCTGGTGCCGAGCGAGCGGCCGGTGCCGTACGCCGCATACTCTGCGGCTCCGTGCGCCAGGATCGTCGGGACCGTTGCCAACGACAACACGTTGTTGACGACGGTCGGGCGACCGAAAAGCCCTTCCAGAGCAGGGATCGGGGGCTTCGCGCGGACCATGCCGCGCTTGCCCTCCAGGCTCTCGAGCATCGAGGTCTCTTCGCCGCAGATGTACGCACCCGCGCCGACCCGGACGTGCAGGTCGAAGCCGAACCCTGAGCCGAGAATGTCCGGCCCCAACCAGCCTTCGTCACGCGCTCGCTCGATCGCGTCCTTGAGCGTCGCGACCGCGTCCGGGTACTCCGAGCGCAGGTAGACGTAGCCCTCCGCGGCGCCGACGGCGTACGCCGCGATCGTCATCCCCTCGATCAGGGTGAACGGGTCGCCCTCGATCAGCATCCGGTCCGCGTACGTGCCGGAGTCGCCCTCGTCCGCGTTGCAGCACACGAACTTGAGGTCCGCGTCGGCGCCGAGGACCGTCCGCCACTTGATCCCGGTCGGGAATCCGGCCCCGCCACGTCCCCGCAAACCCGAGTCGACGACGGTCTCGACCACGTCGGCCGGTGTCATCGCTAGCGTTGCTAGCAAACCGCGCGTCCCGCCGTGCGCCACGTAGTCCGCGGTCGACAACGGATCGACCACGCCCACCCGCTGAAACGTCAGCCGCTGCTGCCGCTTCATCCACGGCAACTCCTCGACGAGCCCGAGCGAGTCGCCACCACCGGACAGCATCCCGGCGGCAATCAGCCCGTCCACATCCTCCGGCGCAACAGGTCCGTACCCCACCCGTCCCGCGGCCGTCTCGACTTCTACCAACGGCTCCAACCACAGCATCCCGCGAGACCCGGTGCGGACAACCTCAGCACCACCAGCCGCGGCGATCCGCTCGGCAACCTCGTCCGCTCCGACAGAGCAAGCGGCCGAGTCGCGCGGTACAAACACTCGCACCGTCATCGGGCCTCCCCGAGGAGGGCGTTCAGGCGGGTTGCGGTGACTCGGCCGTGGAGCTTGCCGGCGACCTGGACTGCTGGGCCGAGGGCGCAGTTGCCGAAGCAGTAGATCTCTTCGAGGGTGAGGCGGCCGTCGTACGTCGTCTCGCCGAACCCACAGCCGACCGTGCGTTTCGCGTGCTCGGCGAGTTCGACCGCGCCGACCGAGCGGCACGCCTCCGCCTGGCAGATCGCGACGGTGGTGCGTCCGGCCGCCTTACGCCGGAAGTCCTTGTAGAACGTGACGACGCCGTGCACCTCGGCGACCGCGAGGTTCAGTACGTCGGCGATCACCGCGACATCGGGCTGGTCGACGTACCCGAACTCCTCCTGCACCGCGTGCAGGATCGGTATCAGCGCACCACGAAGACCGCGCAATTCCTCGGCGATCTCGCGTACTCTCCTGGCTCGCCCGGGGACCGGGACGGGGGCGGCGGCCACGACCTCACTCGTCATGTATACAACATTCCGTCGCCAATCCACCACGGTCAAAGCAATGCTGCCTATCACCTAATAGACAGCACCTATCAATCCGTCCGAGGTGTGCGACCGTCGCCCCATGGATGACGCGCCCTCAGGCGGCCGGTCGGTGTGCAGCTCAACAGGTAGAGCACCAGTGAGACACCGTACGCACAACCACAATCACGCTCAGGTGCACTACCCGGCCAGCCGACACATCCTGTCCTGATGCACGCCCTGCCCCTTCATCGCACCACCCCGAACACATCGACCGGACCGTAGAGGGCGGTTGGGTGGTTCTCCAGGAAGGCCCAGTAGCGGTCGCCGTAGGACCAGTGCCACCATTCCGTCGGGTAGTTCACCAGACCGGCAGCTGACAGTACGTCGGCCAGCAGCGAGCGGTTCGTCCGTGCCTCGCGGCTGAGGTTGGTCGCCGCGAAGAAGCAGGCGCCGCTGCTCTGTTCAGGTGTCGCGTCGATCGGTGTACCGAGGTCGAGCGGACCGTGTGCGCCGATCAGCGTCAGGTCGACCGCCGCGCCCGCGACATGCGGAGCGACCTCGATCGGCGAGACGAAACGGCTGGCGAGCACGTGTGCGTCGTCGTCGGAGATGCTGGGATGCAGCCGCTCCAGCTCCGCGCGGTACGCGTCCCAGATCGCCTGCTGGCTCTCGATCGGCCGTAGTCCCTCGACGACGTGCAGACGGATACCGACCGGCAGGAACGTGTCGGCCACCGCGAGCCGGTCGGCCACGCTCTCCCGCGCGAATTGCCGCCCGGTCGTGAGCACGTCCCGGGTGAACAGATCGACCAGCGGCTCACCGCTCTCGATCGCCGGGATGCTGGTGATGCGATCGTCGCTCAGCAATACGGTGCTGTGTAATACAGTCATCCGCGCGCGACCGCCGTACGGATCAGGGTGTCGACGACCTCGGCGTACGACATCCCCGCCGCGGCCCACATCCGCGGGAACTGCGACGCCGGTGTGAAGCCGGGGAACGTGTTGATCTCGTTGACGACCGGCTCGCCGTCGCGCGGTACGAAGAAGTCCACCCGGGCCAGCCCCTCGCAGCCGAGCACCTCGAACACGTCGATCGCCGTACGTCGCAGTCGCACTGCCAGCTCGGGATCGATGCGGGCCGGTACGACGAATCGCGTGGCGCTGCTGCCGTACTTCGCGGCCGCGTTGAAGAACGGCTGCTCAGGATCCGCATGAATCTCCAGTGCGGGCGCGGTCTCCACCCGCCCGTCCGGGAACGCCAGCACGGCGAGGTCGATCTCGCGACCTACCATCTCGCGCTCCACCAGGACCTGCGGACCGAACGCGGTGGCTTCCGCGATCGCGGCCAGCAGCGTCGGCAGGTTCGTCGCGCGGGTCACGCCGAAACTCGAGCCGCCGTTGGCCGGTTTCACGAACAGCGGGAAGTCCAGGCCGGCTACCTTCAGCTTCTGCAGCGCGGCTTCGGTGTCGGTCAGCTCGGCGCCGCGCAGCGTGACGCCCGGCGTCACCGGGATCCCGTGTGCCTTCAGGACCGCCTTGGTCAGGTGCTTGTCCAGTCCGACGGCACTGGCGGCGATGCCGCTGCCGACGTACGGGACGTGCAGCTGTTCGAGGAAACCCTGCAGGCTGCCGTCCTCCCCGCCCTCGCCGTGCAACGCCGGGATCGTGACATCGCACGCCTGCAGGATCTCGATCGCTTCGTGCTGCCCGTCCCGCCAGTTGCCTTCAGCATCGATCACCAGCGGGATCGCCATGTGGCCGAGCAGTTCGACGGCCTTCACGATCCCTCTCCCGCTGGCCAACGAGACGTCGTGCTCCGGACTCGCCCCACCCATCACGACCGCGACCTTCATCGGTTCCCCTCCTCGTAGCGGCGGGTTACTCGGCTGCCGATTCCGCAGTAGATCTCGTGCGGGATCGTGCGTGCCCAGTCCGCCCAGTCGTTGGCGGTCGGTTCGCCGTGGGAGCCGTCGCCGAAGATCGTCACCGGTTCGCCGGGCTCGACCGTGAGATCCCCGGCGTCGACGACGAACTGATCCATCGCGATCCGCCCGATCACTGGCATCCGTACGCCGCGGCACAGCACGCTCGCCTGCCGTACGGCGGCCCGCGGGACACCGTCGGCGTACCCGATCGGAACCAGGCCGATCGTCGTGTCCCGGTCCGCCACGAAGTCGTGCCCGTACGAAACCCCTTCGCCGGCGCGGATCCGCCGTACCTGGGTCAGCTTGCTCAGCAACCGCATCGCCGGCCGCAGCCCGATCCCCAGCTCGTCGATCCCGTACAGGCCGGCACCGATCCGGACCAGGTTCGTGTCCGGTGCGTCGAGCGTGATCGCCCCGGCCGAGTTGGCCAGGTGGACGACACTTGGCCGCAGGCCGGCCCGGCGCGCGAGACCCACCCCGGTCCGCAGGAGCTGGTGTTGCCGCTTGCTCTGCACAGCGTCGGCGGAATCGCCGTGCGAGAGGTGCGACCAGATCCCGCGGACCGTGACGGCGCCGAGCGCCTCGTAGTGCGCCGCCGTTCGGGTGAGCTCGATCCACTGGTCAGGTGCACTGCCGGCCCGGTGCAAACCGGTGTCCAGCTTGAGGTGCACGTAGTGGACGGACGGAATGGACACGACGTGTTGCAGTTCGGCGACCGTGGAGACGCTGACGTCGACATCCACATCGGCCAGAAGCATGAGTTCCGCGGCGTCGTACAGCCAGGTCAGGATGGGAACGGTCAGCCCGGCCGCGCGCAGTTGTAGCGCTTCGTCGGCGTGCGCGACGCCGAGCCAGGTCGCGCCGGCCTCGAAGGCTGCCCGAGCCACCGGTACGGTGCCGTGCCCGAACGCGTCGGCCTTGACCACGGCCAGAACGTCCTGAGGAACACGTTTTCTGAACGTTCGGACGTTGTCGCGGACGGCGGACAAGTCGACGACGGCCTCCGACAATCCGGTGATCCCACGTGCTGCCGGGCGGTGGCGGGACTGAACCAGGGTCATACCGTCATTGTTGTTTCTGGCAACGATCGGGATCATCGGAGTGCGGACGGATGTCTGCCTACGACCCTGGTATGACCCACCTCCTCCAGAGGAATGAGGGATACTGGGCCGGTGCAAGCCACCGATCATCTGCAAGCGTCGTTGCAGGCAGCGATCGCGCTGGCCAACACCTTCGGATCCGGCGAGCGCCAGGGCCGCCCGGCGGTTCCCCCGGACGCTGCGGCGATCGACGCCGTACTGCGGCTGACCACCAACCGGCCGCCCGCCGTCGATCCCGCCGACTACGCGGCCGGCGGGAAAACGCTGTACGACGCCCTCGGCCGCCTCCCCGACGTCGATCGGGCCGTCGAGCTAGTGAACGCGTTGCTCAGAGAAACGAAGGCCGCGCCGCAGTTGACCCGCGACGGGGGAGCGCCGTGGCACCTGCACTTCGGCAGCCCCGACGACGCGAACGGCTGGCTGGCCGAATTCGCCACCGCCGTCGCGATGCTGCTCGGGAGTGACGAGGCGGAGCGGCTCCACCGGTGCGAGGCCGACCGGTGCGACGACCTGTTCCTGGACACTACGCGGAACGGGAACCAGCGGTTCTGCTCAACCGCCTGTCAGAACCGCGCCAAGGTCGCCGCTCATCGGGCGCGGGTCCGCAACTCCTGACGCCGTGACCATGGTGGCCACCGGCGACCAACCGAGCTTGCGATAGAGGTGGAAGCCGTCGGTCGTGGCCATCAACAGGCCGGTCCGCGCGCCGCGCTCGAGCGCTCGTCCGGCCAGTGCGCCCATCACCACGCTGCCCAGTCCCCGTCGCCGGTACGCCGGATCGGTCTGGATGTCGTGCATGACGGCGTCGTCGCCGACGATCGCCACCATGCCATGCGCCGCGACGGCGCCGTCCACGAGGACTTTCACGTACTCCAGCGGGCCGTCGGTTGCGGTCTCGGCCGTCGCGCGCGGGTGCGCGAGCAGGTCGATCGACATCAGCGTCTTCTGCTCTTCGAACGGCTGCGTCCCGGCAGCGGCCAGCCGGCGGGCGATCTCCGCGCCGTACTGCGTGGTGACGGTCAGCCAGGTATCCGCAGGCAGATTCCGGGCGAGCCGGTCCACGGTCGCCGGGTCGTCGGTGCGGGTGAACAGTTCACGGTCGCGCCCGGGGAGTCGCAGCACGGCGGCGTACGCATCGTCGTACTCGATCACCGGCGCCAGGCCGCGGCACAGCCGCCAGCCTTCCAGCCATCGCCTCATCATGGCGTCAGTGTAACTGCCTATTGAGAAATAGCCAGTTACTCGATTCCGAGGACGAAGGTCTGGATCGCGACCACGGCGGCGCCGCGCGCCCATTCGCTGAAGTCGGCGGGCTGCAGGACCATCGACAGTTCGGCGGCGGACGGGTGCCGGTTGGCGTGCAGGCCGGCCAGCAGCTCGTCGTGCGCGACCTCGGCCAGCCGGACGCCTTCGCCGCCGAGAACGACCAGCTCGGGCATGGTGAAGTTGGCGGACGCCGCGATCAGCTTGCCCAGTGCACGACCGGCACGGCCCACGATCTCGCGCGCCGCCGGATCGCCTTTCGCGGCGAGATCGAGCGCCTCGTCGTACCCGACCTCCCGGCCGAGCGCCGCACCGACCTGACTCGTAACGGCGCTGACCGTCAGCAGGCTGAGCGCGCAGCCACGGTGGCCGCGGTCGCAACGCGGGCCTTCGTGGAGTAGCGGGTGGTGGCCGACCAGGCCGAGCGTGACGTCCGGACTGTCGACCACCTGGTTGTGGATGACGAGCCCGTACCCGACGCCGGCGCCGATCGTGAGCAGGACGAAGCGGTCCGAGTTCCTGCCGGCGCCGAACCAGTGGGTCGCTTCGACGAGCGAGGTCAGGTCGTTCGCGATCACGATCGGGACGCTGGTGTGCGCGGCGAGCAGCTCGCCGAACGGTACGTCGACCCAGTTCAGGTACTGCGCCAGGCGTACCTCAGTACGATCCGCGACGCGGCCGCCGAGCGAGACGCCCAGCCCGCTGAGCGGCGTACGGCCTGGGACCTGGATCGCCAGTTCGTCGGTGAGCTCCAGCACCAGATCGGCGACGGCGGACGGTGTCGGGTCGGTGATCGGGCGCTCGACGCTCGCGAGCACGTCCGCGCGCAGCGTCGTGAGTACGCCGATCGCGGAGTCGCCGGTGAGTTTGATGCCGACGAAGTGGTGGGCGTTCGCGTCCAGATCGAGCGGCTGCGAAGGCCGGCCGACGCGGGCGTCCGTGGGACCGCCCTCGACCTCGACCAGCAGACCGGACTCGACCATCGGTTTCGTCAACCGGGTCAGGCTGCCGGGCGACAGGCCGACCCGGCGCGACAATTCGGCGCGCGACAGCGGCCCGTCCAGCAGGATCTCCAACGCCACCTGCCGCGAGGGCCCCGCCAGCGGCCGCCACTCACCCATTGCGTCAGACTAGCCTGGGCTCGAGGGAGAGTTTGAGGACGCCGGGACGTGACCCGGTCCGCGGTACTGGCCGCACAAATCCCGGCGTCAGGCTCATCCCGAAGTATGCAACGGATTGTGTCCGGTGGCGCCGGGACAACGGTGTCAGATCGCCGACCGGTCGCGTTGTGTGGCGGTCAGTGTGGAAGTTTGCGCGTATCGATGAGTTGCTGAGCAACGTCGCGCAGTTTGGTGTTGGTGTCCTGCGAGTACCGCTTCAGGATCGCGAACGCCCGGTCCCCGTCCACGTCGAAGCGTTCCATCAGGATGCCCATCGCTTGACCGACCAGCTTCCGTGCGTCGACAGCCTCCGCCATCGTCTCCTCGTGTCGCGCAGACGCCACCGCGACGGACGCGTGCCGCGCGAGAATGTGCGAGATCGCCTCGTCGTCCTCGGTGAAGGCCTCGGGCTCCGCGCTGTACAGCCCGAGGACGCCGACCGTACGTCGGGGCGCGTCGCCGGTCGCCAGCGGTACGTCGAGAACGCTGCGGATCCCGAGCGCGGCGACCTTCGTACTCCACTCGGGCCAGCGCTCTTCGGAGGTCGTGTCGCGGATCAGGATCGTCCTGCGTTCGCGGAGTGCGGTGACGAGCGGACCACTCTCCGCAGTGATCTGCAGGTCGTAGATGTCGGTGACGACCTGATCCGTGACCGCGGCGATCTCCGCCTGCGAACCACGCGTGTACAGAGCCACGCCGGCGTACGTGCAGTTCACAGCCTGCAAGGCGAACTGCACCACGGCATCGATCGTCTCCTCGACACCAGGCGCATCGTGTAACTCGATCGCCAGCCGGGCAAACGTATCCGCCGAATGGGCAAGCTCAGGCTCAGTCACTGGAAACTCCAGGGCATGGTCACGCAGTAGGGCAAGGCAATAATGCAGCCCAACCCGCCCCCAGCGTTAGCCACCCACGAAACCCACCACATCCCGGAACCGGCCGCCCACGCCGACGGTGCCGATTACAGTGTTTGGCATGGCGGAGTTGGTCGGTCTTTTGGGTGGGCGGACTGACTGGCGGCGGGGGTTTGCGGCGCCTATGCGGGCGTTTTTGCGGACCGAGGCGGGTAGTTCGGGGGTGCTCGCGGCCGCGATCGTGGTGGCGTTGGTGTGGGCGAACGTGTCGCCGGGGACGTACGGCGAGGTGTGGCGGACCGACCTGTCGATCGGGCTCGGGCACGACGTACTGAGTCTGGATCTGCAGGAGTGGATCAACAGCGGGCTGATGACGCTGTTCTTCCTGGTCGTGGGGCTGGAGGCGCGGCGCGAGTTCGATCTCGGTGACCTGCGGGATCGCAGCCGGTTCGTGTTGCCGATGCTGGCCGGGATCGCGGGGATGGTCGCGCCGGTGCTGATCTACCTGGCGTTCAACGCCGGCGGTCCGGGGTCGCACGGTTGGGGTGTCGCGATGTCGACCGACACCGCGCTCGCGCTCGGTCTGCTCGCGTTGGTCGGTCGTGGTGTGCCGGATCGCGTGCGGGTGTTTCTGCTGACGGTGTTCGTGGTCGACGACCTGCTTGCGCTGGTGGTAATCGCGGGCGTCTACAGCGAGGACATCAGGGTGATGCCGCTCGTGCTGGCGATCGTCGCGTTCTCGATCGTGCTGGCGCTCTCGCTGTTCCACGTCCGCAACGCCTGGGTGTACGTGATCCTCGGCGTACTGATGTGGGCCGCCCTCCTGAAGAGCGGCGTCGACCCGGTGGTCGCCGGGCTCGCGATCGGGCTGACGGCACCGGCGTACTCGCCCGGTCGTGAGGAACTCGAGGAGGCGACCGGTCGGTTCCGGCTGTTCCGTGAGCAGCCGACGCCCGAATTGGCGCGGTCCGCGACCGTCGGCCTGACCACGACGATCTCGCCGAACGAGCGGCTGCAGTACCTGTACCACCCGTGGACGAGCTACCTGATCGTCCCGTTGTTCGGGCTCGCGAACGCCGGTGTCACGATCGACGCGGCGTTCCTCGGGCGGGCGTTCACCTCGCCGATCACGCTCGGCATCCTGCTCGGGTACGTCGTGGGCAAGCCGCTCGCGGTGACCTTGGTGTCCTGGCTGCTCGAGCGTTTGAGTGGCGGGCGGATCCGGCCGGGGGTCGGCTGGGCCGCGGTCATCGGCAGCGGGACGATCGCCGGTATCGGGTTCACGGTGTCGTTGCTGATCGCAACGATCGCGTTCGACGGGCCGCAGTTGGCCGAGGCGAAGGTCGGTCTGCTGTCCGCGGTGATCGTCGCGTCGGCGCTGACCTGGGCGGTGTTCCGCGCGGCCAAGCTGCTGTCCCCGCCGAAGAAGGCGCTAGCACTGCTAGGTAACGCGGAGCAGTTGGTCGACCTGACCGACCCGGTCGATCCCGAGCGGGACCACATCCGCGGCCCGGAGACGGCGTCGGTGACGCTGGTCGAGTACGGCGACTTCGAGTGCCCGTACTGCGGGATCGCCGAGCCGATCGTCCGGGATCTGCTGCAGGACGACGATCTGCGGTACGTGTGGCGGCATCTACCGCTTTCCGACGTACACCCGCGCGCGCAGATCGCGGCCGAGGTGGCGGAGGCGGCGTCGGCCCAAGGTGCTTTCTGGGAGATGCACGACGTGCTGCTCGCGAACCAGGAGAAGCTCCAGCCGAAGGACCTGATCGGGTACGCGGAACAGCTCGGTCTGGACACCGATCGGTTGCACGACGACGTGAAGCGGCACGTGGCGGCGGCGCGGGTCGCGCAGGACGTGGAGTCGGCGGACACGAGCGGGGTGTCGGGTACGCCGACGTTCTTCGTGAACGGGCAGCGGCACTACGGGACGTACGACGTGGAGACGCTGAAGCAGGCGATCAAGGTGGCGCGGGCACGGGCGAAGATCACCGCCCGCTAGAGCCGAACGGGAGCGGCGGAATCTTGATGTACTACGTCGTTTCTGCCACTTCCGCCGTACTGCCGAAAAGCCGACGCTGGTGGCTCCCCGATCAAGGAGGCACCACATGACGATCTCGGCCGTACTGCAGACCCCGGCTGCCGGGCGGGACGCCGCCGTCGCACATTTCGCCGGACGCCTCTCCTTCGAGGTGGACGCGGCCGATGTCGCCGCGGACATCGGCGCCGGTGTCACTGGTTGGGTGCTGATCGACAGCCGAAGCCAGGAGAGCTGGGACCAGGGGCATGTGCCGGGCTCGGTCCACCTGCCACACCGCGAGATCGCGGCGCGCGCGGCGGACGTCGTACCGGACGGAGTGACGGTCGTGACGTACTGCTGGGGTCCCGGTTGCAACGGCGCGACGCGGGCGGCGCTCGCGTTCGCCCGGCTCGGGTATCCGGTGAAGGAGATGATCGGCGGCTTCGAGTACTGGGTGCGGGAAGGTGGGCCGATCGAGACCGTGGACGGGATCGAGCGCCGTGAGTCCGACCCGCTGACTGCGCCGCGTGGTGTCGCGTGCGCGTGCTGAAACTCCTGGCAGGGTTGAGTTTTACAGAGATTGAACTCGCCGTACAGAAACGCTGACTCTCTGTGCGTTACCCTCGTAGTGTGACCGATCAGCCGAGCTACGACGGTGGGTTGATCGCGCACGGGATCGACACCACACGCCCGAGCGTCGCCCGCGTCTACGACTACTTCCTCGGCGGCAAGGACAACTACGAGTCCGACCGCCAGTTGTACCAGCAGATCATGAAGATCGCGCCGGAGGCACCGGAGTGGGCGCGGGCGAACCGGCGCTGGCTGAACCAGGTCATCACCTGGCTGGCAGGCGAGGTCGGCGTACGGCGGTTCATCGACGCCGGCTCCGGACTCCCGACCGCCGAGAACACCCACCAGATCGTCCAGAAGGCGAACGCCGAGGCCTCGGTCGTCTACATCGACAACGACCCGTCCGTGGTCGCACACGGGCGGGCGCTGCTCCTCGACAACGACCGGACGCAGTTCACCGCCGCGGACCTTACCCAGCCCGACGAGGTGCTCGCGGACCCGTCGGTCGCGGGGCTCCTCGCCGCCGGCGAGCCGGTCGCGCTCGTGATGGCGCTGATGCTGCACCACATCGCCGACTACGAGCAGACGCGGGAGATCGCGCAGAAGTACGTCGACGCGCTGCCGCCGGGGTCGTACCTGGCGATCACGCACGCGTGCAAGCCGGGCGACGGCGGTCCGGTCGACGAGCTCGTGACCGAGCTGGCGGAAAAAGTCCGGAGCGCGTTTCCGACCTTGGCTTTCCGTTCGGTCGCGGAGATCTCGTCCCTGTTCGGCGGGCTGGAGATCCTCCCGCCGGGCGTCGTCCGGCTGGCCGACTGGCACGTTCCCGACAGCCGGGTCGAGGACGACCCGCCGACCGGTGTCCGCGACGTCATCTTCGGCGGCGTCGCCCACAAGCCCTGACTCGGGCCCCCGAACCACGCCCCGGCGAAGGCTCTAGCTCAGGCCTGCCAAGTAGTCGGCGTTGCCGCGGATGGCGGCCTCGTAGCGCTTGATCTCGGCGGAGTCGACCTTGTCGGCGATCACCAGCAGGAGCGTCGCGAGCGCCTTGTCCTTCGCCCCGGCGGCGTGCAGGGTCAGCGCCTTGAAGACCCGGAGCGAGTCCGACTCGGGGAACTCCGCGCAGGCGCTCTTGAACACCGCGAGCGACTCGTCGAAGCGGTCGAGGTTACGCAGCGTGCTGCCGTACTGCAGCAGGCACTTCCGGCGCGTCTCCCCGGTCAGCCCGGGCAGCGCGCGCTCGTAGTATCCGATCGCCGTCTCTTCGTCGCCGGCGGTGTCGTACGACCCGCCGACCTCGTACAGCACGTAAGGGTTGTCCGGGTGCTCGGTCAGCAACTTCTCGAAGAAGGCGATGGTCGGCCCCATGTTCGCCCGGTCCCGCCGCGCGAACGCTTCATCGATCGTCGCGGCCAGTTCCGGCGTCAGCTCAGTCGTCACAGTTCCATCATGCCGCGTCGGTCCGGCGGGTCTGCCACGGCCACGACCCGGAGATCTCCACTTCGAGCGCGAAGCTGAGCACGGTCCGGATCACTACGATCAGGCCGAGCACCAGGACGCTCTGCACCGAGGTCTCGACGATGATCGTCCGGATGATGTCTCCGACGATCAGGATCTCCAGCCCGAGCAGGATCACGCGGCCGAGGTTCACCCGCAGCTGCTGGTAGCTCCCGGTGCCCTTGCGGAGGACGTCGTAGCAGTACCGGATCAGGACGACGGCGAGCCCGATCGCCATGATGACCACGCCGGCGCCCTCGATCGTCCGGGCGACGTCCGCGAAGACCTGCTCGAAGTCCATTCCTCACAGTTACCAGTCAGGCAGCGGACTCGCTGGTCGGCTCGCCGGGGCGGATGTTCTGGTTCAGGTGGAACACGTTGGCCGGGTCGTACGTCGTCTTCAGCGCCACGAGCCGCTCCAGCGTCGCAGGCGGGAACGCGCGGTGGATCGGGTCGTCGTTCAGCGTGTTCACGTACGTCCCGCTCGCGTACGGCGCCAGCGTCGCGGCGTACCCGCGCAGTCGGCCGATCCGCTCCTCGTCCTCGGCCGGGTCCTCCCACCGTGTCGCGGTGACGAACTCGAACAGCGTGTTCCGGTGACTAAATGCAGCGTTTTCCGTGGGTACGTCGGCAATCGCGCCGCCGTACGCCTGCAGACTCGCCGACACCCCCGGGTTGTCCAGCAACGCGCGAATCGCCTCGTCCGGCAGCGACTTGAAGTAGTGCCCCTTCCAGTACCGCCGAAAACGGTGTCCTTGGACGTTGTCGTCCCGCGTCTGCAGCTTCAGGTACGTCGTCTCCTCGACCACCTCGCCGCTCACCGGCCCGAACGCGCGGAACGCCGGCAGCAGGTCGTACCCACCATCGCCGACCCACACGTACCCAACCGTCACTGAATCCGCGGTGATATTGGCAGTGAACGTCGCCTCCCGCGGCGCGTCGGCGTTCAGCTCCCGCCAACCACGCAGTACGTCGAACCCCGCCGACACCGGATACGTGAACTCGACGATCAGCGCCCTCGTCCCCACCTGGTGCAACTGGAACTCGAACGACGTCACGATCCCGAAGTTGCCACCGCCCCCACGCAGCCCCCAGAACAGCTCGAGATTCTCGTCCGCACTCGCCCGTACGACGTCACCGTCAGCAGTCACGACCTCGTACGACACGACGTTGTCGCAGGCCAGCCCGAACCGCCGTGCCAGCCACCCCATCCCGCCGCCGAGCGTCAGCCCGCCGACCCCGGTGTGCGAGACGTTCCCGGCCGTCGTCGCCAGCCCGTGCTCCTGCGCCGCCTTGTCCAGCTCGCCGAGCATCGCGCCGCCCTGGACCCAGGCCCGCTTGACCGCAGGATCCACGCGGACAGCGTTCATCGGCGTCAGGTCGATCATCAGCCCGCCCTCGGGCACGGCGAGACCGGCGATGTTGTGCCCGCCGCAGCGAACCGCGATCTCCAGCTCCGCGGCCCGTCCGAACCGGACCGCCTCCGCGACGTCCGCAGTGGTCGAACACCGGGCGATCACGCCAGGGCGACGGTCGATCATCGCGTTCCAGACGGTGCGTGCCTCGTCGTACCCGGCGTCGCCGCTGCGCAGAAACTCGGTCATCTCAGCTCCTTGATGTTTTCGTCCTGTCCACAACCCTGACAGCAGAGCGGTACGTCGATAAGGTCCAGTTCTGTGAGCCGAATGAGGACCAGTTCCGGTGCCGGTGAGCTCCTGGTCGAGCTGCAGCGGGACAGTGGCGTCCCGCTGCACCAGCAGCTCGAGAGCGGGATCCGGACCAGGATCCGGGCCGGGCTGCTGCGCGCCGAGACCGTGATGCCGTCGACGCGCGCCCTCGCGCAGGACCTCGGCCTGTCCCGCGGCGTGGTCGTCGAGGCGTACCAGCAACTCGTCGCGGAGGGGTATCTGATCAGCCGCGCCGGCGGGTACACGCAGGTCGCCGACATCGCCGTGATTGAGGCCACGACCGCCGCGCACACCCTGACCGGCCCGCCGCGGATCGACTTCCGCTACAGCCGCCCGGACGTCTCGCAGTTCCCACGCGCCGCGTGGCTCCGATCGGTACGGCGAGTGCTCAACGAGACGCCATACCGCAGCCTCGCCTACATCGACGGCCGCGGCACGATCGAACTCCGCACAGCCCTGTCCGACTACCTGAACAGAGTCCGCGGTACGGCGGCGCGCCCGGAGAACATGCTGATCTGCAACGGGTTCGCGCAAGGCTCCCGGCTCCTGCTGCAGGTGCTGGCCGCGCATGGACGCCGGCGGCTCGCGGTCGAGGATCCGTCCGACAACGACCTGCGCGACGTCGCGCAGGCGGCCGGGCTCGAGGTGGTCGGCGTACCGATGCTGGAGACGGGCATCGACGTCGACGCATTGGAGCGGTCGGGTGCGGACGTCGTACTCGTGACGGCTGCACATCAGTTCCCCACTGGAGCGGTCGCGTCGGCGGAAACGCGGGCGGCGCTCGTCGCATGGGGCGGGCTGGTGATCGAGGACGACTACGACGCGGAGTACCGCTACGACCGGGAGCCGATCGGTGCGATGCAGGGGCTCGCGCCCGATCGCGTCGCGTACGCCGGGACCGCGAGCAAAACGCTGGCGCCCGGGTTGCGGCTGGGGTGGCTGATCCTGCCGTCGTGGCTGGTCGAGCCGATGGCGCAGGCGAAGCTGATGGACGATCGCGGGTCGCCGGTGTTCGACCAGTTGGCGTTCGCGGACTTCGTGGCGCGGGGCGAGTTCGACCGGCACCTGCGGCGGATGCGGCCGCGGTACCGGACGCTGCGGGACACACTGGTCGAACGGTTGGCAGCGCGGCTATCGGAGCTCGAGCCGGTCGGCATCTCGGCCGGACTGCATGTGATGACGTGGCTGCCGCCTGACCTCAGCGAGGACGCGTTGCGTGAGGCGGCGTTGCAGCGCGGGCTCGGTATCTACGGGCTGGCGCCGTACTGGGTGTCCGGGGAAGGGCCAGCCGGGCTGGTGTTCGGGTACGGGTCGCTCTCCCAGAAAGAAGTTGTCGAGGGCATCGAGCTGCTCGCGGACGTGGTCGCGACGATCCGCGGTCGATGAATAACTATCCAGTCGATTGCATTTCAATCCGATCAGTTCTAATCTTGGTGAGGTGATCGCCACAGCTAGCATCGACGCCCTCATGAACCAGGGCTGGCCCGCCGCGGACAGCACCGAGCTGGACGGCTGGCTGGTACGCCGCAGCGCAGGCGTCACCATGAGAGCCAACTCGGTCCTGCCCGCGAGTGCACCGTTCGACCTCGACAGGGCCTTGGAATATGTGGAAAGCCTGTACGCCTCGCATCAGATCGCGCCGTCCTTCCAGGTGGGTCCGGCGGCCGAGCCCGGCGGCCTCGACGAGTACCTGGCGGCCCGCGGGTACGAGCTTCGCACTCCGACCCTGGTGATGTGCGCCGAGATCGCGGACGTGCTCGCGAAGCTGCCCGAGCCGACGAGCGCAGTGAATATTTCCTCGGCCCCCGACGACGCCTGGATGGACTTGTGGTGGGCGGTCGACGGCCACGGCGGATCTGCCGCGCAGCCCGTTGCCCGGCAGATTCTCAACCGCGGTCGCGCGCTGTACGCCACGATCTCGTCCGGCGGGCAGCCCCAGGCCGTCGGCCGCCTCGCTCTGGTCGACGACTGGGCCGGCATCTACTGCCTCGCTGTCGATCCGGCCCATCGCCGCCAGGGCCTCGCCCAGGCAACCATCCACGGCTTGTTGCAGAAGGCAACAACCCTCGGTGTCGACCGCGTCTGGCTCCAGGTGGTCGAGGCCAACGCCCCGGCCCGTGTCCTCTACGACCGGTTAGGTTTCCAGGCCGTGTCGCGCTACCACTACCGCGTCAAAGGGTGACCTGCTGCAGGTGATCGAGTACGACGAACTCGGCGCCGGCCTTCTCGACGGACGTGCGGAGCGGGGTCAGGTCGGTCCACGGGATGCCGGGGTCGTCGAGGGGCTTGTCGAAGTCGTCCCAATGCGTGGCGATGACCTTCCGGACCGGCTTGATCGTCTGCAGGAGGCGGTCGGTGATGCCCGGCTCGCCACCCGGAGCGGCCAGTACGACGTCGACCTGGAGGCCGCGCAGTGCGTTCGGGTCGAAGTTCGCCGTACTGAGGCTGAGGATGCGCAGCCCGCCGATCGTGATCACGAACGCGAGCGTGCCGCCCTCGACCAGGTCCTCGATGACGCGCGGGCGCGGCGGGACGTCGTACCGGTAGCCCGGGTACGCGTACGTGTGCCGCTTGCCGCCGCAGGAGTGCAGCGACGGGAAAACCTCGATCGCGAAGCCGTCGAACGGCAGGTACTCGCCGCCGCGGACCGGTGACAGCAGGTCGTTCGGCGTCTTCATGGCGCGCAGCATGTTCGCGTGTGTCTCGGTGCAGAGCACGGTGGCCTGCGTCTTCTTCGCGACGTACGGTACGTCGGCCATGTGGTCGTAGTGGCCGTGGTGGACCAGGATCGCGTCGGCGGTGCTCAGATGCCGGTCGATCACGTCGGGCTTGATCACCAGCTTCGTCTTCGGGTCGGCACCCTCTGGGGTGAACGTCCCGGTGTGGAAGCGCGTCAGCCAAGGATCGGTCAGTACGACGCTCTTGCCGCACCGGATCTGCCACGCGTGCGTCCCGAACCAGGTCAGTTCCACCGACTCCCTCGTCGACTGGCTCGGGGACGTGGTTGCGGCTTCGCTCTGGTTCTCGAGCCCGATCGCCCCGACCACGCCCGCGGCGCCGGCCGCCGCCGCGCCCGCCAGCATCCCTCTCCGACTCACCTTCACGCTGTTTCCTCTCGTTGTCTGAACCCTCAGTCAAGGCGAGGCCGGTTGAGCATGTCGAATATGCTCTTGCGCATGAAGCGATTGGCTGGAGATATCACCGCAGGTCAGTCATGTCATGATCACTGAAAGGCACTTGCAGATCTTCATCGCGCTCGCCGAGGAGCAGCACTTCGGCGACGCGGCCCGGGCTGTGGGGATCACTCAGCCGCCGCTGTCCCAGGGCCTGCGCCGCCTGGAGGCGCTGGTCGGCGCGAAACTCTTCGAACGCGGAGCTGGTGGCGTCGAACTCACGCCCGCCGGAGTCGCGCTGCTGCCGTACGCCCGGCGCGCGCTGACCTCGATCGAGGAGCTGCACCAGGCAGCCGTCGCACGCGATCCGGAGGGCCCCGAGATCCGGCTGGGTCTGGCGCCCGAGGTTCCGCCGTCGGCGGGTGCGGCGGTGGCTGCGGCCTGTGGCTCGGTGATTCCGGGCAGTCGGGTGACGGTGGTGACCGCGCCGACGAGTTCGCTGGTCAACCAGGTCGGCACGGGCCGGTTGACGTTGGCCGTCGTACAGCATCCCGCCGTACTGGATGGTCTGGAGGCCGGGCCGGTGTCGCTCCTGCCGACCTGGGCGCTCGTGCCGGCAGCGACTGTGGACACGGAGGTCGTGGCGTTGCGGCAGTTGAAGGGGCTGCCGATTGCGGTGCGGCCGCGGGCCGAGGCTCCGGCGGCGCGGGACCTGTTCCTGGACACCCTGGCGTTGCATCGGCCTGACGGTGGGACGGTCGTGGTGACGGACGAGCGCGCCGGGCTCGCAATGGCGGCGGCCGGCCAGGCGATCGTGGTGACCGCCGACCCGGCGCTGATCGCACCGGGAGTCGGGCGGCACCGGCTGGCCGACGATCCGCTGCCGTTGCGTCTCCGACTCGTCTGGTCGAGGACGCGTACGCCGTTCCTCCGCCCGAACGACGTGATGGCTCAGCTCACGGAAGCGCTGGCATCGTGAACGCCCGGATCCGTGGAATCTTCGAGGACGCCGGTGTCCGCGGCTGGATGCACGCGGTCTCGCTCGACGAGCCCGAGGCGTCCGTCGAGCTTGACGCGGACGCCGTCGTCCCGCTGGCGTCGGTCTACAAGTTGCCGCTGCTCGCCGGGTTCTGCCGGCTGGTGGACCTGGGCGAGCTCGACCCACGCGAACGCGTGACGCTCGAGCCGTCGGCGCGGACCGCCGGGCCGACCGGGTTGTCCGTCTTCGCGGACCCGGTGACGGTGTCGCTGCGCGATCTGGCGTTGTCGATGGCGACGGTGTCGGACAACGCGTCGGCCGACGCGCTGCTGGACATCGTCGGGCTGCGCAGGCTCGCGGAAATCCTGGAGTCCTTCGGCCTGCGTCGTACCTGGGTCCGCCGCGGTACGGCGGCCAACCTGCGCGACCTGCAACGCCGTACGGGCGCCGACGATGCGGACTCGGCCCTCGCCGTACTCGCGGACAACGACCGGACCGATCCGGTCGGCGTGTACGAGGCGGCGAACGGGTCAGCGGCCAGCGCGCGCGACCTGACCCTGCTGCTGCGGCGGTTGTGGGCGGGGGAGTTGCTCTCGGCCGAGCAGACCGAGTTCATCAAGGCGACGATGCACCGGCAGGTCTTCCTGCACCGGTTGGCGTCCGGTTTCCCGCACGACGGCGTACGCGTCGCGGGGAAGACCGGAACGTTCGGCGCGTTGCGGCACGAGGCCGGCGTGGTCACGTTGCCCGGCGGGGCGGCGTTCGCGATCGCGGTCTTCACACTCGCCGCCCGCGGCGACTTCCGCCAGCCCCGCGTCGACGCCGCCATCGGCGAAGCCGCCCGGGTGGCGGTCGACGTACTGCGCTAGACGATCGCGAAGGCCTCGATCTCGATCAGGGCGAGTGGGCTGAACAGCGACGCCACCTGCACCGCCGAACTCGCGGGTTTCGGACCCGGGATGTACTTGTCGCGGACCACACGGATCTCCGGCAGGTGGGTGATGTCGGTGACGAAGTACGTCAGCTTCACCACGTTCTCGAACGTCGCGTCGGCCGCTGTCAGGCAGCGCGCCAGGTTCGCGAACACCTGCTCGGCCTGCGCCGACGGATCGTCGCGGCCCACGAACTGCCCGTTCGCGTCCAGCGCGACCTGCCCGGAGATCGCCACCCATTGGCCAGTTCCGGTCACCACGTGGCTGTACCCGTTGCCCGGCGCAACGCCAACCACGCTTGGATACTCCAACTCACTCACCAGGGTCCTCCGTCCGACGTGTTGTCCCATCCGACCACATCGAGGGTTGAGAAACCGGTTTCCATCGGGAGAGGATACGGGGGTGGGACGGACACCGAAGGACTCGATCACGATTGCCGACGTCGCGCGGGCGGCGGAGGTGTCGCGGGCGACCGTGTCCCGGGTGATGAACGGGCGCCTCAGTGTCGCACCCGAGATCGTCGCCCGGGTGCGTGCCGCGGCGGAGCGGCTCAACTACCGGCCGAGCGACCTGGCCCGCAGCCTGTCGCTGGGCCGGACGAACATGGTCGCGCTGGTCGTCCCGGACCTCGGCAACCCGCTGTTCCAGCAGATCCTGCGCGGTATCACGAACGCGTCCGCGGCGGCCGGGTACAAGGTGCTGGTCGCCGAGACCGACGAGGACCCGAACGCCGAGGCGGCGATCGCGATCGAGGCCCGGCGGCGCTGCGACGCGCTGATCCTCGTCTCGCCGCGGATGGACGAGGAGGCGTTGCTCGAACTCCTGCCGCAGGTGCAGCCGGTGATCCTGGTCAACCGCCAGGGGCCGGCGGAGGTGGCGTCGGTGGTCGTCGACTACGGCCGCGCCGTACGGATCGTCGTCGATCACCTGGTCGGTCTCGGGCACCGTCGGCTCGCGTTCCTGTCCGGCCCGGCGGCGAGCGCGTCCAACGTGCTGCGGGTGCAGGCGCTCGCGGTCGCCGAGCGGGAGATCCCGGGGCTGGAGCTCGTCCGGCTCGAGTGCGGCCGGTCGATCGAGGACGGGTACGCCGCGGTGGAGCGGGTGCTCGAAGCGCAGGTCACCGCGGTCGTCGCGTTCAACGATCTGGTGGCGTTCGGGCTGCTCGCGCGGCTCAACGAGGTCGGGGTCGCCGTACCGGCTGATCTGTCGGTGACCGGGATGGACGACATCGGGCTCGCGCGGTTCGCCGTACCGTCGCTGACGACTGTCCGGGTGCCGCAGACGGACCTCGGTGAGCTTGCGTGGCAGCGGTTGCATGCGTCGATCACGGCGCCTTCAGCTGAGGTGGACGGCGTACCTGAGCTGCGGCTGGCAGTGCGGGCGAGCACTGGTCCCGTGCCGCCGCGGTTGCAGGCGGATGCGTCGGCTGATCAGATCGGGTGGCAGCAGCAGGGGGACATCTTCGCGCTCGGGAGTTCGGCTGGGTTGCTCGCGCGGTACGAGTTCGGACGGCGGATGCCGCAAGTACACGCACCGCGCCCGTACCTGCACCCGGTCCGGACGCTCGGCGGGCATCCGCTGACCGAGGTCAGCCCGGTCGACCACCGACATCACTACGGCGTCTCGCTCGCCGTCGCGCAGGTCAACGGCACCTCGCACTGGGGCGGCCGGACCTACGTCCGCGGCCAGGGCCCGACCCTCCTCACGAATCACGGTCAGCAACGCAGCCGCGGCGTCACCGTCAACGACCGCGAACTGGTCGACGACATCACCTGGTACGACGAGCAAGGGCGACCGCAACTCGTCGAACGCCGGCGCCTGTTCGGCGATCTCGCCTTCGGTGGTTGGCGACTCGACTGGCGCAGCGTGCTGACCGCCCGCTACGGCTCGATCCGGATCGACAGCCCGGCGACCGCGGGCAGGGCCGGGGCGGGGTACGGCGGTCTCTTCTGGCGACTGCCTGCTGCGGAGACGACTGTGCTCAGCGCTGATGGTGACGGGCTTGATGCCGCCGTCGGGTCTAGGAGCCCATGGCTGGCCTTCGTGCAGGGCGATGTCAGCCTGTTGTTGCTGCAGCCGGATCAGGTGTGGCCGTGGTTCCTGCGATCCGGTGAGTACGTCGGCGCGTGCCCGGCGCTCGCGTGGGAGCAGCCGTTGGTGCTGCAACCCAACCAGGACCTGACGTTGTCGCTCACCGCGCTCCTGCTGGACCGGGCGGTCGACGCGGCGGAGGCTAAAACGTTGGCAGGCCAGTTGTAGGCGACGACGCCAGCGCCGACTGCCATCTCTTCGGCACACGACCGGCGAGGCGTGCGTTCCGGCCGGCGGAGACGGCGTCGCGCATCGCGGCGGCCATCAGAGCGGGCTTCTCGGCGCGGGTCACCGGAGTCGCGAGCATGACCGCGTCGCATCCGAGTTCCATCGCCAGCGCGGCGTCACTCGCCGTACCGATGCCTGCGTCCACGATCACCGGCACGTTGGCCGCTTCGGCGATCAGCGCGATGTTGTGCGGGTTGCGGATGCCGAGCGCCGAACCGATGGGTGCGGCCAACGGCATCACGGCCGCGCAACCGGCCTGTTCGAGGCGACGGGCGAGGATCGGGTCGTCGTTCGTGTACGGCAGCACGGTGAAACCGTCGGCCACCAAGGCCTCCACGGCATCGAGCAGCTCGAACGGGTCCGGCAGCAACAGGTGGTCGTCGGCAACGACCTCGACCTTGATCAGGTCGGTCCCGAGCGCCTCACGAGCCAGTTTCGCGGTCAGCACGGCCTCGGCGGCGGTGTGGCAGCCGGCCGTGTTCGGCAGTACGTCGATGCCGTGCTTCTTCAGTACGTCGAGCACCGAGCCCTCGTGCCCCGTGCCGAGCCGGCGCATCGCGACCGTGGTGAGTTGGGTGCCGGAGGCAATCAATGCCTCCTCCATCACTTCCAGGTTGGCCGAACCGCCGGTCCCCATGATCAGCCGCGACGTGTACGTGCGCCCGCCGAGCTCCAGTGGATCATCCATGTCAGCCTCCCTGCGTCGCGCTGACGATCTCGACCCGGTCGCCCGGCCGCAGCGTGGTCTGCGCCCATTCGGCCTTGGTCAGCACGTTCTGGTTCACCGCGACCGCGATCCCGGTGGCGCGATCGGAGTACTCCGCGATCAGCTCTGCCACCGACTTGCCCGGCGGTACGTCGATCGCCGTACCGTTCACCCAGACGGATTCCATCGCTTCCTCCCTACGCCGGAATTACCCGATTCAGGTTCAGCGGTCGGTGACGGATCGGTCACCCTCTCAGCCCACTTCCTGCGAGCTCCCGCGGACGCTTCGACTATAGCTGACAGCTCAATCGACAGTTGTCCCGGTCAGGAGCGCTGCGAGTTCTGTCGGTCGGTACAGGACCTGTTTGCCGGTGCGCTGCGGTTCGACGAGCCCGGTACGGCGGAGTAGCTGGAGGTGCTGGCTCACGGCGGACGGCGTCACCTTCAGTTCGCCGGCGAGGTCGGTCGTCGTACGGGGATGGGTGAGGAGCTCGAGGATGTGTGCTCTCGGCGTACCGATCAACTGGGCGAGGTCGTGGCGGGACGGTGGCTCGACGACGGACCACAGGTGGGCCTGACCGCGCGGCGGGTAGCCGAGCAGGGGTTCGGCGCCGGGGTCGAACGGGATGACGGCGTGCGGTCCGAACAGGGTCGGCTGCAGTACGAGCCCGCGGCCGTCGACGTGTTCGGTGCGGCTCTGCTCGGCTACGCGGTCGACCTTCAGGAGCCCATCGGCGTACGTGATCGCTGGGCCCAGGCCGTTGAGCATCGCGCCGGTCCCTTGCTGGGTGACGATGTGGCCGCGGTAGCTGATGTCGGCGGAGAGGAGGGTGCGCATGCGGCTCCAGTACGGCGCCATGACGGCGTCCCAGTACTGGCTGAGCGAGTCGACCACCTTGTCTACGGTCAGGTCTTCTGGCAGCTCGCCGTTGACCGCTACCAGTTGTCGCTCGAAGGTGTCTGGTTCGACGTTTGCGATCACGTCGAGCTCGTCGGAGAGCTGGGTGAGCGGTGAGGTCGGTCGAGGCGTCAGGAAGTCCGGGCTGCCCATGGTGTCGTTGACGAGCCACCGCAGTACGGACCAATCCAGGTCAGTGACCTGCGGCTGTACGGCGCGAACCCAGCCGAGCTGCAGCGGGAAACGGCCGGGATCCCTCAATGCGCGCAACGACAGCACCATCTCCGCGACCGGCGACACCGCGAACCTGACGTCGGCCAGGTCCTGCGAGTTCAGGACATAGGTCAGCACCGCATCGCCCTCCTGTTCACGACACGAAGTATGGACTGTCGGTGGCTGGTGGGAGGGTGATTTGCATGGGGTTCCGAGCGATGGACGACGACGAAATAGCAGAGTTCCTGGCGCAGCCGCTGGTGGCCGTGCTGGCGGTCGACGACCCGGGCTGGTCGCCGCATGTGACGCCGGTGTGGTTCCGCCACCTGCCCGACGACAACAGATTCCAGGTGATGACGCCTGCCAAGTCGAAGAAGACCAGACTGCACCGGACCGGCACAGGTGAACTGTCCCTCTCGATCCAGACGGTCGACGGGCCGACCGCTCGGTATGTCAACATGCAGGGCGTCGCGCGGTTCCTCCCGCTCGATGCGGACCTGCTGAATGCGATGGTCGAGAAGTACCTGCCGGAGGAGCACCGCGCGACCTACCTCGCCAACCCACCCGAGGACTCGATGTTCGACATCACCCCCCGCCGCATCACCTCGGCGGTCATCGAGCCTTGAGCTACTCGCAGGCGATCCCGTCGTGGTCGGCGTCGAGGCGATAGATGTCGGAGCCGATGACGTCGATCGGACCGTCGACGTACTCGGGCCCATTGCCACTCCCGCCTGAGCAGTCGACGTCACTGGCGATCGGGACGCAACCGGAGTAGTTCGAGTCGCACCCGCCGGACTGCTCCGGCTCCTCGACCTTCGTACCCACCGCCGTCACCTGCGACCGCGGCTCCTTCGCCACCTCTTGCCGAACCATCCGCTTAGCCGTCTGTACGCCGTTCAAGTACGTGACCCGGTAAACCAGCCGCCGCGTGCCGTTGACCCCCGCCGTACGCACGGTCCGCTCGCCCTTCGCCAGCGAGTCATCCGTCACCGTCTTCTTCTTGAACGGAATCACCTTCAACTCCACGACCTCCTTCGTCGTGGTCACCGACGGCTTGATCTTGGGCTTGGCAGACGCCTTCGGCGTCACGACCGGAGCGGATGTGGTGCCTGGCGCCGGCGTCACGCTCAGCTGCACACTCGCGATGGCAGCCGGCTCACCCGCCCCCGACGTACCCGAACCCGCCCCGCACCCCCCGACGAGCGCCACCACCGCAACCGACCCCAACGCAGCACGCAGCAACAACACGATCCATCCCCCCAAACCCGCCGTCGGTTCCCCCCCGCGGCAGGATTTGTCAGCACCCGGACCACCCGAGCGAATTCCGATTTGTACCACCGCCCCGCCCGCCCCGCAACCCCTCACCCCAGCCCCCTACCAAGCAAACCCCCACCAAACCTGACACACTGTTCCCCTCACCCGATGAGGGCCTCTAGCTCAATTGGCAGAGCAGCGGACTTTTAATCCGCGGGTTGTGGGTTCGAGTCCCACGGGGCCTACCGTTTCTGTGTCACCCATCACCCGAAGGTGCTCAGGCCTACCGTTTCTGGCTAGGGCTTTGGCGGGTTAGGGGTCTGCGCGCGACGGATTCGTCTCGGCTCGGTTATCGCTGGCTTGCTCGCGCGGTCGGGCGGGTGTGGAGCCCGGGACGTGCGGTCGTCGATGGAACGAACCGAGACGGATTCCTGGTCGTGCGTCAGTTGGGCTGGGTGCCCGTCACCGTGACCTCGGCCAGGCTGATCACACCGGCGCTGGTGGCCGGCGACTGCACCTTGACGTAGCGGGCCACGGTGTTGGTCGGCAGACTGGTGACCGCCCCGGGCGTCGCCCCGAGGTTCAGTTTGGTCACCGTGGAGTCGGCCATCAGCTGGGCGTAGGTCCGGCCCGACATGCTGGCGGTGGAGAGGAACACCACCGCGTTGTTCAGCTTGTCGGCCGAGGCGTCGGTCCGGTTGTGCACCGTGACGTTGCCGACCCGGGAATTGGTCAGCAGGTCGACCTGCCACCACGGCTGCGAGCTGGACGCCGTCCGGCTTACCGACCCGGCGGCGAAGATGCCGTTGGTGTTGCCGTCCACGGCCCGGGAGGCGGTGCCGACGTCGGTCGACGACTGCGCGGCCGGCCGGTTGGTGGACAGATTCACGGCGCCGGTGGTGCCGTGAACCTGCAACTCGGCCAGGTTCAGGGTGGCGATGATGCTCGACAGCTGCACCCGCACGTACCGGCCGGTGGCGTTGCCCGCGTTCAGGGTCAGGCTGTTGGTGGTGGACGAGAACGCCGAGAACGACATCTCCTTCACCGAGTCGTCGGCCCGCAGCGAGGACATCGACCGGCCGTTCATGTCGGTCGAGGAGATGAACACCGAGCCGCTGCCCATCCGGTTCGAGTCGGTCCGGCTCCACACCGTGACCGTAGAGACGGCCGCCGCGGAACCGAGGTCGACCTGCCACCACGGCTGGGTGGAGAGGTTGGTCTGGGTCACCGAGCCGCCCGCGAACACGCCGTTGGTGTTACCGTCCACCGCCCGGGCCGCCACCGCGGTACCGCTGGTGCTCGACTGGGTGGCGGTCTTGCCCCGGGCCAGGCTCGGGCCGGTGACGGTCACCGTGGTGGTCGACACCGCGCTGTCCACCTTGCCGTCCCGCACGACCAGGCTGAAGGTCAGCGTCGCCGGTGTGGCCGGGGCGGTGAAGGTCGGCTTCTGCACCGTCCGGCTGGACAGCGTCACCGCCGGCCCACCGGTCTGGGTCCAGGTGTAGGTGAGCGGGTCGTTGTCGGCGTCGCGGCTGCCGGAGCCGTCCAGCGTCACGGTGACGCCGGCCTCGGCTGACTGCGCCGCCCCCGCGCTCGCCACCGGCACCGTGTTGGTGGTGACCGTGGTGGTGACGGCGGCGCTGTTGGCCTTGCCGTCCCGCACCACCAGGCTGAACGTCAGCGTGGTCCTGGTGGACGGGGCGGTGAACGTCGGCTTCTGCACCGTCCGGCTGGACAGCGTCACCGCCGGCCCACCGGTCTGGGTCCACGTGTAGGTGAGCGGGTCGTTGTCGGCGTCGCGGCTGCCGGAGCCGTCCAGCGTCACCGTGGTACCCGTGTTGACCGTCTGCGCCGTACCGGCGTTCGCCACCGGCACCTGGTTGACCGCGGAGGTGGTGGTCACCGTGGTGGTCGCCGCCGCGCTGTTGGCCTTGCCGTCCCGCACCACCAGGCTGAAGGTCAGCGTGGACGCCGAGGACGGGGCGGTGAAGGTCGGCTTCGCCGCCGTCGTACTGGACAGCGTCACCGCCGGTCCACCGGTCTGGGTCCACGCGTAGGTGAGGTCGTCGCCGTCGGCGTCGGTGCCGGACCCGTTCAGGGTCACGGTCGTACCAGCCACGACCGACTGCGGCGCACCGGCGTTCGCCACCGGGAGGTGGTTGTTCGACTCCGAGAGCGGCCGCGGGGTGCAGTTGCTCATCGAGACCGTGAAGGGCTCGACGTCGTTGTCCGTCTCGATCATGGCGCCGTTCTCGGAGCCGCTGAGCGAGATGGTGTGCGCCTGGCCGGCGTTCAGGCGGATCTCCCGCCACTCGTCCGTACCGCGCTCCCACTCGACGATCAGGACCCGGCCGGTGACAACCCGGACGGTGCATCCGTCGGCCCAGGCACCCATGTACGGGTAGAGCGGAACGCCCGAGTCCGAGTAGACGTTGCGCGCGTTGTCGCCGGCGCGGCCGTTGCCCTGGTAGGCCGTGCCGACCGGCCAGGTGATCACGCCGCCGTACCAGTCACCGGGGTTCTCGCCGGTGCCGGCGTAGCGCCAGCGGGCGTTGACCCAGGAGACCGGGTCGCAGGTGGTGGGGTCGGTGCAGGCGGGGGGCGTCGGCGGGACCGGCGGGCCGGGCACGAAGGCGTACTCGAACGGCGAACCGCTCTGCACGCTGACGATGCTGCTGCCGCTCAGAGTGGTCGGCACGGTGTAGCTCTGGCCGGCCGACAGGTTGGCCAGCGACGCGTGCGAGTCTCCGACCGGGCCGGAGAACACGGTGGCGCTGCCCGAGGTGACGGTGATCTTCCAGTTGGCCACCTGCGGGGCCGTCGCGTAGACGTCGTGCGAGGCGGTGTAGCCGTAGCGGGCGCGGCTGGGGTCGGTCTCGGCCGGCCAGACAGCGGCGTACCCGCTGTCCGACGGACCCCACGGGCACGGGCTGCTGGTGCAGGTCCAGGTCACCTGGGCCGCCTCGCCGTCGCCGGCCGGCGGGGGCGTGACCGGCGCACCCGGGGTGAGCGTGTACTCGAACGCGGAGCCACCCTGCATGCTGACGATGCTGCTGCCGCTCAGGGTGCTCGACACGGTGTAGCTCTCGCCGGCCGACAGCGCGGCCAGCGACGAGTGCGAGTCCCCGGCCGGGCCGGCGTACACGGCGGCGCTGCCGGAGGTGACGGTGATCTTCCAGCCGGCAACCTTCGCCGCCGGTGCGTACACGTCATGGGAGACGGTGTAGCCGTAGCGAGCCCGGGTGGGCTCGGCTGTCGCGGGCCAGACCGCCGCGTTGCTGGTGTAGCTCGCACCCGACGGGCAGGGCGTGCCGGTGCAGTTCCAGGTGGCCAGCACCGAACCGTAGCCGGACGCCGGCGGCGTGGTCGGCTCGCCCGGAGTGAAGGTGACCCGGAACGCGCCATCGTTCTGCACGCTCACGAGGCTGCTGCCGCTCAGGGTGCTCGACACGGTGTAGCTCTCGCCGGCCGACAGCGCGGCCAGCGACGAGTGCGAGTCGTCGGCCGGGCCCGCGTAAACCGTGGCGCTGCCGGAGACGACGGTGATCTTCCAGCCGGCCACCATGGACACCGGAGCGTAGACGTCGGCGGAGACCGTGTAGCCGTAGCGGGCGCGGACCGGCTGAGCCGCGGCCGGCCAGACGCCCGCGTTGCTGGTGTAGCTCTGGCCCGACGGGCACGGGCTGCTGGTGCAGTTCCAGGTGGCCAGCACCGAGCCGTCACCGGAGGCCGGCGGCGGGTCGGTCGGGGCGCCGGGGGTGATCGTGTACTCGAACGACCCACCGTCCTGCACGCTCACGATGCTGCTGCTACTCAGCGTGCTGGGCACGGTGTAGCTGTCGCCTGTCTGCAGATTGGCCAGCGACGAGTGCGAGTCATCGGCCGGACCCGCGTAAACCGTGGCGCTGCCGGACGTGACGGTGATCTTCCAGCCCGCCACCTTGGGCGCCGGGGCGTACACGTCGTGGGAGACGGTATAGCCGTAGCGGGCCCGGACCGGCTCGGCCGCGGCCGGCCAGACCGCAGCGTTACTGGTGTCCGACGGGCCCCACGGGCACGGGCTGCTGGTGCAGGACCACGTCGCCACAACGGAGGACGCAGGATCACCCTCGGCTGCCCGCGCGGGCGAGGCGATCAGGCCTAGCACCATCACGACCGCAGTAGTGAGAACGAGAAAAGCGGTCGCTAAACGTTTCGGCATGCCGGCCCCCCGGATTGTGACTCTCCCCTTGACCGCACACCGTAGCCCAAGTCGCTCTCTGTCAACCGAAAAAGAAGGGAAAAAATGCAACCAGGAGCCATTTGTTATGGACTTCATCACGCTACGGAAAAACCCCGCTACTCGTTGGTGAGACCCATCACTCGTTGATGAGAAATGGGGGGATCGCGGAGACCGAGGCCGACCGCAGCGCCGAACAGGTCGCCTGCCGCGCTGCCTGGGACTCGATGCTGGGCTGGCGCGTGAGTTGGTGCGCTGGGGCGTTGCTACGGTCGGGGCGTGCTTGTGCGTCGTCGGGCTGTGCTGCTTGGGGTTGTGTCTGTGCCCCTGCTGGCGGCGTGTGGGGAGACTGCGGACAAGGCAGCGCCGAAGTTGAAGCTTGAGAAGGTCTGGCAGGAGCGGGTGGTGACGCCGGGGGCGGCTATGCCTGGGCGGGTGCGGGTGGTGGGGGATGCCGTCGTGATGGTTGACGGTACGGGGACGGAGAATGCTCGGGTCTGCTGTTTCAGCGCGCCGGACGGTGCGGTGAAGTGGGTGATCGACGGCAAGAAACCGATAGTGGTGCCGGAACTGGGGGCCGTCTGGATTTGCGCCGTCGGCCCGGGGTTTCTGGGCAACGTGGCGGCGATGGTTCAGCGGCCGACGGTGCAGGTTGCCGGGGACGTGCTGCCGGTTTCGGTTGCGTCTGCGCCTGGGGGTACGACGACCAGCGGGGTCGCCGGTGTTGACGTACGGACGGGCGATCCGGTCTGGGGTTTTCGGGCCGTTGCGACCCCGTCCACTGAGCGCACGATGGTCACGGCCGTGGCGGAGTCCGTCGTACTGGCGACCGTCAGCGCGCCGTTCGGCCCCGGCTGGCCGACCACGGGCCAGTCACCGACCACGATCGCGCTCGACGCCAAGACCGGCGCCGAGCTGTGGCGTGCCGCAGATGTCGTCGGAGTCTCGGGTGACGGGAACTCGGTCGTCGTCGCGAGGCGGACGCCGTCGGGCTGGAACATGGAGGTCCGGGATGCGCGGACCGGGACGACGCGCTGGACCGGTATGCATCAGTCGCGCGGACCGCACGAACACGAGGCAACGGCCGGCGACCACACCGTGCTGCAACACGCGGACCGCACGGATGTCGACGTGATCCGGTTGTCCGATGGTGAGCCACTCGCTTTCGATACCGACACCGTGCCGACCGTGGTGGCGAGCGATCCGCCGTTGCTCGTCTGGGACAACGGCGTCGCCTGGTGGGCGAAGGGTCCGAACGGTTTCGTCACCCAGGCCTTGCCCAAAGGCTCGCCCGCCAAGGGGAAGCATCGGCCGAAGGGTCTCGAGTTCAGGGCGGCGTACGGCGTCGGGCCGTACATCTGGGGCATCCTCGGCGACACACAGCAAACCGACAAGGACGACTACTACCTCGTTGGGACGATCGCGGTGGACCGCACCGGTGCACCGTGCTCGCCGAGCCTGCAAGGCGTAGCCCTCGCCGACGTCTCCGACAGGTGGTTGGTCGTCGGCCGAGGCGGGTACGTCGAGGTCCACCGGATCACGGTCCAATGAGCCAGCCGAGAGAAAGAAAGCGATAGATGCAGACAGTCCCGTCGTCCCGTTCCTCCGCGCCGGTGCGCGCCGTGCTCGTCGGCGCCGGACATCGCGGGGTGCTCTACTCGCGCTACGCACAGGTCGCGCCCGACGAGTTGGCGATCACCGCGATCGTCGAGCCTGATCCGACGCGTCGCGAGCGGTGGGGTGCCGAGTTCGGGATCCCCCAGGCAGCCCGGTATTCGTCCCTGACCGACCTTCCGGACGCGGGCGCGGTCGCAGAGGTGGCGATCGACGCCACGATGGACCAGGACCATGTGCCCACCGCCATCCACCTGCTGGCCGCCGGGTACGACGTGTTGTTGGAGAAGCCGATCGCGCAGAGCGCGCCGGAGCTCATGGCCTTGGCGGAGGCGCAGCGGGCGTCCGGGCGGACCTTGATGATCTGCCACGTGCTGCGCTACGCACCGTTCTACAGCGAAGCCAAGCGCCGCATCGTCGCCGGCGAGATCGGCGAGCCCTTGAGCATCGAGATGGCCGAGCACGTCAGCTACGACCACATGTCGATGGCGTTCGTGCGTGGTCGCTGGGGCAACTCCGAGCAGTCGGGTTCGTCGATGCTCCTGGCCAAGTGCTGCCACGACCTGGATCTGATGACCTGGCTGTGCAACGCCGCGGCCCCGGCCCGCGTCGCCAGCTCGGGATCCCGCGGCATGTTCGTACCCGAGCGGGCGCCGCACGGCGCAGGGACGCGGTGCCTGTCCGACTGCTCGATCGAGGCGACGTGCTCGTACTCGGCTCAGCGGCTGTACGTCGACCTGAAGAAGTGGCCGGAGTACATCTGGGAGCAGGCCGAGCACCTGAGCCCTGACCTCGACCTGGACCAGAAGCTCGAGTCGTTGCGTACCGACAACCGCTACGGCCGGTGCGTGTGGCATGCCGACAACGACGTACTCGATCGTCAGACCGTGAGTGTCGAGTTCGCCGACGGGGTCATCGGGTCGTTCGCGTTGGCGACCAACACACCGGCGTCGAGCCGCACGCTCCACGTCGTCGGGACCACGGGTGAGATCTCCGGTGCGCTGGAGGATGGGACGCTTCGGGTACGCCGTATTCGCACCGACGGAGCTGCTTCGTTCGACGAGGAGATCATCGCCACGTCGGTGACCAACGACATGCACGGTGGCGGTGATCATCGGCTCGTCGAGGACTTCGTCCGAGTCGTACGCGGTGAGCCGGCCAGCGTGTCGAGCACCCAGCTCGCCGACTCGGTCAACGGCCACCTGCTGGTCTTCGCCGCCGAACGCGCCCGGCAGCAGCACCGCTGGGTCGAGCTCGCCGAGCTGCAGCCCGTGGTCTGACGTCTCACTAACTCCAACCGACACGGAGGAAACGTGCCGAGCACCCGCCCCAACATCGTGTTGATCATGGTCGACGACATGGGCTACTCAGACCTTGGGTGCTACGGCGGTGAGATCGACACTCCCAACCTGGATGCGCTGGCGGCCGGTGGTGTTCGGATGTCGCAGTTCTACAACACCGCGCGCTGTTCTCCCGCCCGCGCCTCACTGCTCACCGGACTGCATCCGCATCAGACCGGCATCGGCGTACTGGTCGAAGACGACAGACCGCTGGGCTACCCGGGCACGATCAACGACCGGTGCGCCACGATGGCGGAGGTACTGGGCGCGGCCGGATACACAACGGCCATCCGCGGCAAGTGGCACCTCACCGGGAGCCTGCACGCGCCGGACGGGCATTGGCCGACCCAGCGCGGTTTCGACTCCTTCTGGGGGATCATCGCCGGCGCAGCCAGCTACTACGATCCGGCGACGCTGACCTGCGGCACTGAGCCTGTCGGGGAGCTTCCCGAGGACTTCTACCTGACCGAGGAGCTCGGCCGGCGCGCTGCCGCGTTCGTCACCGAGCACTCGCAGGCCAGCACCGATCCGTTCTTCCTCTACCTGCCGTTCAACGCGCCGCACTGGCCGTTGCACGCGCCGCCGGACGCGGTCGCTCGCACCCGCGGCCGGTACCACGAGGGCTGGGACGTGCTGCGGCAGCGGCGATACCAGCGACAAGTCGAGTCCGGGTTGATCGACGGCAGTTGGCCGCTCAGCGAGCGAGACGCCGAGGTCGTGCCGTGGGCGGGGACCGCCGACACGGACTGGCAGGAGCAGCGGATGGAGGTGTACGCCGCACAGATCGAGCTGATGGATGCCGCGGTCGGCACCCTGGTCGAGGCACTGACCCGGACCGGTCAGCTGGACGACACCGTGATCATGTTCTTGTCCGACAACGGTGGCTGCGCGGAGGAGATCCCGACCGGCTGGGTGGATGAGCTGTCACGTCGCCCCATCCACACCCCTGCCCGGACGCGAGACGGACGGCGCGTACGGCGTGGCAACGACACCACTGTCACACCGGGCGGCCCTGAGACGTTCGCGTCGTACGGCAAGCCGTGGGCGAACCTGTCCAACACTCCGTTCCGGGAGTACAAGCACTGGGTGCACGAGGGCGGCATCGCGACTCCGATGATCGTGCACTGGCCCGGTGGCGGGCTGCGCCGCGGTACCGATCATGATCCGCATCAGCTGCCCGACGTGCTGGCGACCGTACTGGAGATCACCGGGGCCGGCTATCCCCGCGATGTGCTGCCGCTAGAGGGTCTGAGCATGCTGGACTCGTGGCGCGGTACGCCGACACCGGAGCATCCGCTGTACTTCGAGCACGAGGGGAACGCCGCCATCCGAATCGGCTGGTGGAAACTCGTCCGTAAGTACCCCGGGGACTGGGAACTGTACGACCTGGCCTCGGACCGCACCGAGCTGACGGATCTGCGTGCGTTCCATCCCGATCGGGTACTGGCGATGTCGGCACAGTGGCAGGAGTGGGCCGACCGCTGCGATGTGCTGCCCCGCGAGCAGGTGCTCCGGGCGACCGGCGAAGGTTTCGGCCACGTCAGCGACGTACAGCTTTCCAGCCGGCGGAGTTAGTTGCTCTCGGCAAAGGAGTCTCGGCGGGCGGTTCCGCGGTTCAGAGCTAGGTGTCCGCCGAGGAAGCCCGCGCCTGCTATGACGAGGTTTCCGGCCAGGGCGAGCTTCGTGCCGGTCCGGTGCTTGCCGCGGAGACGTGCGACGAGTGAGCCGGTGAAGAGGACGATCGCGGTGTCCGCGCCGAGTGCGTGGATCGCTCCGATCCGGCGGTCGGAGCCTGAGAGATCCGCCCAGTCGGCGGCGCCTGCGATGGCCGTCGGCACGGACGCCAGTACTCCGAACCCGGCGAGGAGCGCCGCCCCGCGACGCGATTCGGATCCACCGGCGAGGTCGAGAAGGGTCGTGCCGAGCCAGCAGCCGGCGGTCACGTTGGTCAGCGACGGATGGATCGAGTGACCTAGTACGTCGGTGTGCAGCGGAGTGCGCCGTACCCAGTCGATCAACGGCGCATAAGCGAACTCCTGAGCGCGCGCCACGCGCTCAGAGAGCGAGCTTTCACCCACCGCGCGAACCGCACGCCGCGGCAACGATCTCGACGCCACGCTCTCAAGATACGCGCACGCCCGTCACCCCCGGAAGCATCTAGCCGGGGGCGGGGTGCCCGGCGACCTTAGCGCTGGCTGACCCAGGATTCCGGTTTGATGGGGGTGGCGCGGCATGCTGACGGGTAGTTACCTTCTGTAGCGAAACGTGGGCGGTGGGTACGGAACCGCCTGGTGGGTCGTTGCGTCGGAGTGGTTCGGTGTGAGTCCAGCGCAGGTGGAGGTGGTGCGGCGGTGTTGTTCCGGGTGCTGGGGCCGGTGGAGATCGATGGCACCGATGCGACCAGCTATATCCGTGCCGACAAGCCCCGCGCGCTGCTCGCGCTGCTGTTGGTGAAGGCGAACACGTGGGTCGCTGTAGGCGAGATCATCGACACGGTCTGGGCCGGTAAGACCCCTCCGGTGTCGGCAGAGCGCAACATCGGCACATACATCTGGCAGCTCCGTAGAGCCCTCCCACCGCTCGGTGCGGACGGCCAGCGGATCGAGAGCCGCTCCAAGGCGTACCGGATCCGGGTGGACGCCGGTGAGCTGGACTCCGACCGGCTGAAGGCGCTGCTGGCGGCAGGTGATGAGGCCCTGGCCTCGGGCGACGCGACGACAGCGGTCAAGCAGCTGGAGTCGGCACAATCGCTCTGGCGAGGTACGCCGTACGAGGGGCTCGTCACTGACGGGCACCAGCCGGAGGTGGTGCGGCTGGCCGAGCTGCACTGGTCGGTCCGGGAGCGGCTGGCGGATGCGTTGATCGGTACGTCGCGCTTCGCCGACGCGATCGCGCTGTGCAAGAGCCTGACGACCGAGGACCCGCTGCGGGAGACGAACTGGGTGCGGCTGCTCGTGGCGTACCGGGACGCGGGACGGCGTGCTGACGCGCTCGCGACGTACCAGAAGGCCCGGACCGCGCTCGTGGACGAGCTGGGCACCGAGCCGGGGCCGGAGCTCCGTGGGTTGCAGCAGCAGTTGTTGGCCGACGTACCGGAGGAGCCGAAGCCTGAGGCGGTCAAGCCGGAGGCACCCGGACCTGATGCGTACGTGCGGACCGTGCTGGATGCTGCCGGTGCGCTGAACGGACAGCACGCGGCTGCGGCCCACCACTGGTTCACCACGCGGCATGTCGAGTTCACCACTGCCATCAGCCAACTGCTGGCGGCGAACGAGGTGTCCAACGCGTGGCTGCTGACCACAGCGGTACACCAGTTCATCGAGACCGGTGGTGACGTGCCGGGTTGGCCTCCGCTGGTTGCTGAGGTCGCCGCGGCGACCAGTGCCGCCAAGGACTGGTACGGCGAGCTCATCACCCGCAACATCCTCGGGATCGCGCAGACGCGGTGCGGTCGGGTCCACGACGCACGTGCTGAGTTCACCGCCGCGCTGGCGATCGCGTCGGTGCACGGCGACCGGGATGCCGAAGGCACTGTGCTGGTCAACCTGGCCCTGGCCGAGGCGAGCGCCGGTGCGCGTCAGCAGGCAGCGGAGTACCTGCGCCGAGCGCTGCGACTGCTGCCTGAGTCGCCGACCGCAGGCGAGGCCCGTGCGGCTCTCGCCGAGCTGGGTGAACCAGAGGACCCCGCGCGGTCGACAGTCGCCTCGTGAGACGTGCTGACGACCGCTTCCGGACGACTCGTGGCCGGATGTATCGCCGCTGTACCGCAGCTGGACAGATGAGAGGCACCTTCTAACCCATGACCCGTATTGCTCGCGCGATCCGTCGGCCCGTTGCGTGGTGGACGGTCGCGGCCCTGATCCTCGGGACGTTCGTCGGCCTGTCCGCGCTGGGTCGCGGCGCCCCCGCGGTCGCCTTCCAGCAGGCCGGTCACTGGGTCTACAACGCGACGGTCGGCGCGGTCTTCCGGGTCGACGGCGGCGGCAAGAGCGTCGACGCCGAGGTCCGCGGCGTCCAGACCGAGGCCGGCAGCCAGGTCGTCCAGGGCAGCACCAACGGGTACGTCGTCCGCGCGGACGGCGTGATCGTGTTCGGCAAGTCCGACCTGACTGTGAAGAGCACGGTCCGGATCGGGATCTCGGAGGAACCGATCGGTATCGAGGCGCAGGGCGGCCCGTACCTGGTCTACCGGCAGCACGGTCAGATCGTCCGGCTCGGTGACCAGCAGCAGACGATCACCGTGGGCAGTGTGGTGACCAGCGCGATCGCTACCGCCGATGGTGCGCTGTGGCTGCGCAACGCCGAGCAGTTCTGCCAGCTGGCGCCGGGCTCGACCACGCTGGCGTGTCAGCTGCCTTCACAGGCCGGCGATGCCGGTGCGCTGCTGAGCGTGGCCGGCAAGCCTGCGTTCGCCAACCTGTCCAAGCGGACCCTGACCCCGCTGACCGGTGAAACGGCCGGCCGTGCGGTGCCGATGGACGTCACCGGGTCGTTGCCGACCACCTCCGTCGTAGCTCAGTCGGACGTCAACGGACGCATCCCGATCCTCGCTGGTCAGCGGCTGCTACTGGTCGACGCTGCTGGTGCCAAGAAGGCCGAGAGCATCAACCTGCCCCCGGGGCGGTACGACGCTGTTGCTGCGACCGGTGCTGCTGTCGCGGTACTGGACACCGACAAGCGGGTCGTTCGGACGTTCGCACCTGACGGCAAGCCGCTGCACACCCATGAGCTCAGCAAGAAGAAGGGCGACCACAAGGGCGGGCCGCGGGTGACCGCCGGGCAGGACGGCCGGATCTACATCGACGACGAGACCGGTGAGGTCGTGACCGTGGTCGACGGCGACGGGACCGTGAGCGAGGTGGACGTCGACGGCGGCAACAAGCCGGTGTCGCCCTCGGCCACCCAGAAGCCGACCCCGAGCCCGAGCACTCCGACCCCCAGCAGTACGCCGACGTCGACGCCGACCTCCACACCGCCGTCCACGCCGCCGACCCGTAAGCCGATCCTGCCGCCGATCCAGGTGACTGTCGGCCCGGAGAAGCCTCGCCGTACCGAGACCGTGGAGCCCACGGAGCGCAAGCCCGGGAAGACCGAGACGACCAGGCCGACCACGCCGCCGCCGATCAAGCCGACGGCGAAACCGACCAGCAAACCGACGTCGAAGCCGACCTCACCGCCGCCGGCCAGGCCGGGTGCGCCCGGATCGGTCGCTGCCAAGCCAGGTGACGGCAAGGCGACCGTCAGTTGGTCGGCGGCGCGAGCGAACGGAGCTGCGATCACCGGCTACAAGGTGAGCTTCCGGACCGCGCCAGGGACCTACGTGGTCGGCCTCCCAGCCTCGGGGTCGATCACCGTCGCCGGCAGCACCCGCAGCCACAGCTTCAGCGAACTGCTGAGCTTCGGCGAATACATCTTCACGGTGTCCGCGACCAACCGTGTCGGGACCGGACCGGCCGTGGACTCGAAGGTGACTCAGATGAGCGGCGGGAAAGCCGAGCCGCCGAGCGCGCCGACCAAGGTCGGTGTAGCTACCAAGGCAGACGGCTCTGTCACCGTGTCCTGGACCGCACCGAGCACCTCCGACTACACGATTTCCGGATACACAGTGCTCGGATCGGACGGGTCGAAGACACAGGCGCAGACGTACCAGAGCTCAATTTCGCTGAAGCCGGCGTTGGGCAAAGGCGTGAGCTACAGGGTGACGGCCACGAACAGTGCGGGCACCTCACCGCGCTCTGCGGCGACGCGCACCGTCTACCCGTACTCACCGGCCGCAGCGCCGAAGGTGACCGCCACTCCGGGCACGGGCTCGGTGTCGCTCAAGTGGACCGCACCGAACCTCAACGGCGGCCAACTGGTGCACTACGTCGTCTCTGCTACCGGTCAGCAGGACCGGACGGTGACAACGACCAGCACTCGCTACACCGGTCTCTCCGCTCTTCAGCTGACCTTCACGGTCAAGGCGATCACACGGGAGCGCAACAACAGCAGCAGCCCGACCGCTACCGGTGCAGCCGGCTCCACCACGGCTGCTCCGGCATCCGCGGCGCCGGCCCTGCCACCGGCGAGTGCGTCGGCCGCACGAGTACGACGTACCTCGCGTCGACGGAAGGATGCGCAGTGGTGATGCGGGAGGCGGGGCACGGTATGGAGCCGCAGCAGGCGTACGAGCTGATTTCCGCGAACATCCAGCGGGTGATCCGCGGCAAGCCGCAGGTGGTCCGGCTGGCGATCGCGACGCTGTTCGCCGGCGGGCACCTGCTGATCGAGGACCTGCCCGGGCTGGGGAAGACCAGTCTGGCTCGCAGTCTCGCGCGCAGCATCGGCGGCCGCTGGAGCCGCATCCAGTTCACCCCGGACCTGCTGCCCGGCGACATCACCGGCGTCGTCGTGTACGACCAGGGCAAGGGCAAGTTCGTGTTCCACCCCGGTGGCGTCTTCGCGAACGTCGTACTCGCCGACGAGGTCAACCGCGGTACGCCGAAGACGCAGTCCGCCCTGCTCGAGGTCATGGCCGAGCGGCAGGTCACTGTCGACGCCGACACCCGTCGCGTACCGGACCCATTCATGGTGCTGGCCACGCAGAACCCGATCGAGATGGAAGGCACGTACCAGCTGCCGGAGGCGCAGCTGGACCGCTTCCTGCTGCGGATCGAGATCGGTTACCCGGACCTGGACGCCGAGGTCGAGGTGGTCGCGCTGGACGGCGCGGGACCGACACCGGACGACCTGGAGCCGGTGATCGACCCGGACACGCTCCGCGGCGTCATCGCGGCCGTCAGGTCGGTGTACGTCGACGAGGCGGTGATGGCCTACGCAGTACGTCTCGCCGCGGCGACCCGGCTCCACAGTGCGGTCCGGTACGGCGCCAGCCCGCGCGGCAGCATCGCCCTCATCCGCGCGGCCCGTGCGATCGCCGCGACCGACGGGCGGTCGTTCGTGACACCGGACGACGTGAAGAGCATCGCGCATCCCGTACTGGCGCACCGCTTGGTGCTGACCGCGGACGCCGCACTGGCCCGTCGTACGCCGGAGAGCGTTGTGGACGACGTACTCGAAGACACCCCAGCACCTGGCAATCCGGTACGGCGCGACCTCAAGCGGGCTCTTGGCGTCGTGTCATGAGGACCAGGCTCACGACGCGAGCCTGGGGAGTGATGGTCGGCTCGATCGCCTTGCTGGTGGCGGGTCAGCTGCTCGGCTACCCCGTGCTGCGAGTGCTGGCCGGAGCAGGTCTTGCTGCGTTGCTCATCAGCGTGTTGACCGTCGTACGTCGTCCGAAGGTGACTGTGGAGCGCGTGCTGTACCCGGACCGCGTCGAGTGCGGTCAGCCTGCGTTGGCGCGGCTGATGGTGCGCAACGAGTCCACGCGGCGACAGCCGGCGTTCGTTGCCGCGGACACCGCTGGTGCGCACCAGTCCGAGGTTGCGGTCACAGCACTGGCGCCCAACGGCGTTGCGACGTACCACTACGAGCTGCCGACCGCTCGTCGTGGACCACTGCCCGTCGGGCCGTTGCTGCTGCGCCGCTCGGACCCGTTCGGCCTCGTGTCCTGTCAGGTCTCGATCGGTAGCACAGCAACGCTTCTCGTCCACCCGAAGCGGTACGCCGCTCGTACGGCGACTGGTATCCGGCAGCGGCATCACTTCGTCGGGCCGGTGTCTGCTGGTCCGCTGCGCGGTTCGATCGACCTGCGTCGGCTGCGCGAGTACGTGCCCGGTGACGAGGTCCGTCACGTGCACTGGAAGGCGTCCGCGCGGGCAGGTCGGCTGATGGTCCGTGAGTACGTCGACCCGGACCAGCCGCGACTGCAGGTGTTGCTGGACACGCGTACGACAGCACTGACCGCGGACCAGTTCGACACTGCTGTTTCGGTCGCGGCGTCGATCCTGGTGGTTGCTGCACAGTCCGGTCAGCGGCTGCGGCTCACCACGCCCTGCGGCACGGACCACGACGTACAGTCCGTCAGCGATCTGCTCGACGAGCTCGCCAGGGTCGAGCAGGCGACGACCAACACCAACCTGCTCGAGTCATTGCCGGTTGCACGTGACGGCGGCGCACTGGTCGTGCTGACCGGGGACACCGCGGGTTTGGCCGAGGTTCCGAACCTCAGGTCGAGGTACCGCCCGGTGGTGTGCATCGACCTGACCCACAACGAGCCGGCGCTGCATACCGGCGCAGGAGTCCACGTCATCCACGCAGACGCAGCCCAGAACGCCGTCGACGCCTGGAACGCCGTACCCGCATGACACGACGGCTACCGATCGTTGGAGTGCTTGCTGCCGGTGTGGTGGCGGGGCTGCTGTTTGCGCCGCTGTTCGGTACGTCGGCTGTGCTCTGGCCGATGCTGGCGGTCGCCGTAGTTGCTTACCTGGTTGAGGAAGCGATCCTGCATCGACCACAGGTTGCTCGCTGGCGGGTGCCGCTGACACTGGTCGGTGGAGTCGTCGCACTGCTGGCTGTCATACCTGGTGCTGCTCGGAGGCCGGTGTCTCTGTGGGATGCGGTGACGTCCGGTTGGCGCCGTACGCTCGAGTCGACGTGGCCGGCCGCTCCGTCGCCGGATCTGGTCGCGTTTGTGCCGGTGCTGGTTCTGCTCGCCTGTCTGGTGGGTGCGCGCGTTTTGCAGCGGTCTCGACTGTTGGCGTTGCTGCCTGCGGTTGTGGTGGCCGGTCTGTCGCAGGCGTACGTCACTGTGACCGGACTGGACGCAGTACTCGTTGGTCTGGCGCTCGCTGGCTGTTTCGCGTTGGTGCTGGTGCAGTGGCCGAGTGAGCGCGCTGCCTGGGTACGTCTGATGGCTGCACTCGCTGCGATGGCGGTTGGTGCCAGCACTCTCGGACTGACGTTGCCGGCGTCCACTGCGATGCATCTGGCCAAGCCGAGTCCGCCTGACTCGCCCACTGTGCTCAGCAACCCGCTGACCGAGATCGCCGCGCGCCTGCACTCGCCGGACACCGTGGTGTTCACCGCCCGAGCTGATGGTCCAGTCGACCGCTGGCCGGTGATTGCCCTGGACAACTTCGATGGTGTCGCTTGGACGGCTGCACCGAAGTTCCAGCGCCTCGGACGCGAACTGCCACTCGACTCGCACGTGACGGTGCCGGTACGACGGCAGTCGGCGGACGTAGCGCTGGCGGACTGGTCGTTGCCGTGGCTGCCCAGCCAGACGCGGACGCTGTCGGTGGTGGATGACGTGCCGCTGCTGGTCGACCCGGCGTCCGGTGCGTTGCTCGCCGAGCAGAAGCGACCGTCGCAGTACCGGGTCAACTGGGCCGAGCCGACGATCGACTCGGATCGGCTGGCGTCGTCCGGTGTTGACTCGGACCTGGGCAGCAACGCGGATCTCGGTGAGGTGCCAGTGGGCATCGACGAGTTGGCGCGCAGCATCGCCGGCGACGTGCGGCCGTCGTTCCAGCTGGCACTTGTCCTGGAGAAGTACCTGCGGACGAACTACAAGCTGGCCACCGGTGAGAACCTCCCGACCGGCCACGGGTACCCGCAGCTCAACCACTTCCTGCTGCGCAGCAAGCGCGGTACGTCGGAGCAGTTCGCGGCGGCGTACGTCGTGATGGCGCGCCTGCTCGGGCTGCCGGCACGGCTCGTCGTCGGGTTCAAGCAGCCGGGCACACCGAGCCCGGACGGGACGTACGTGATCCGCAACCGCGACGTACTCGCGTGGCCCGAGGTCGCGGTGACAGGTGTGGGCTGGGTGCCGCTCGACCCGACCGGGACCACCACGTCCAAGGCGGGTGGTGGGCTGGCAGGCGCTGCGGAGACCGTGCGGAAGCAGTTGCCGCCCAAGAAGGAGATCGAGCGCGAGCACCAGTCCGAGCCGACGCTGCCGTTCCCGGAGGACCCGCAGAGGGCGCCTCACTGGCCGGGCTGGTTCGCGCTGGCCGTGGTCGTGGCTGCGCTCGCGGGCCTGGTCCTGCTGTGGATCATCGGTGTGCCGCTGGCCAAGGCGGTACGTCGTCGGCGGCGCAGGCGGCACGGGACGCTTGGCGCGTGGGCCGAGGCACGTGACCTGCTGCGGGATCACGGCATACGGGTGACGCCGGCTGCTACGGCACGGGACCTCGCACGTGACTCGGAAGGAGCGGTGTCGCAGGCGATGACGTTGCTGGCCGGGTGTCTGGACCGGGCGCTGTGGTCGGGGCAGGACTCCGATCCGGACCGGGAGTTCGCGTGGTCCGCCGTACGCAAGGCTCAGCGCGGGTTGGCCGAGGGGCGGTTGTCGGAGCGGATCCGTACGACGTTCAGCGTGCGCAGCCTGATCGGGTGATCAGCGCTCGCACTGGGCGTCGCGGATCGGTCGCGGGTCGGTCTCCATCTTGTTGATGCCGTCGGTGGCTTGGACGGCGAAGCAGTACTGGATTCCGGGGACGACCGCGACGCGGTACTTGGTGTGTTTATAGACGAGCTTGACTTCTGCGGGTTGACCGACCTGGGCGGTGACGACCGCGTAGTTCACGTCGGACGGGCCGCTCCAGCTGAGTTCTACGTAGGTGCTGTGGTCTGCTGGTGGGTTCAGCTTGACTGCGAGCGCTGGTGTGGAGGCTGTGGTGGGGCTCGGGGCGCTGAGCGGGGGCGTGTCGGTTTGCCCTTTACGGTTGACCAGGGCGAACGTCGTGATGACGGCGGCCGCGACAACAACACTCGCCCCCACAAGTAGCCAGTTGCGTCGCTTACCTCCGCTGGTAGCTGGTGGTCCAGCAGCGGGTGGTGGTGGGACGGCTGGGGCGGGCTGTTGCTGCGGAGCGGACGTCTGTGTTGGAGCGGGTGCGGGCTGTGGGGCGGGGGCGGTGGGTTGTTGCTGGGGAGCGGGATTGGGTGTGGGCCATGAGCGGAGAGTGGTTCGGGACATGACTGCGGGCCGCGGCAGGGGTGGTGTGGCGGGGGCGGCCTGTTTGGTCGGTTTGGCGGTGACGGGGCGTACGGGCGGGATCGGCGAGGTCGTCGGGGTTGCCAACGCTGCGAGAGCTGCGGCGACGACCTCCGCGGACACGGGTCGCTTCGCCGGGTCCTTCTCCAGCAGCAGCGCGATCACCTCCGCGAACTTGTCCGGCAGTACTTCGAGACGCGCCGGCGGCTCGTTCAGTACGCGCAGGATGTGTTCGCCGGCCGTCTCACCCATCCGTGCAGCCAGCGGCGGCTTCCCGCTGATCGCAGCGTGCAGCACTGCACCCAGCGCGTACAGATCGGACGACGCAGTGAGCGTGCCGTCCCGCAACGTCTCCGGGGCGACGTACAGCTGACTCGGTGAGTTCAACGCGGCGTGCCCAGTGTGCTGTCCCAGCCCGAGAGTGAGCGCAGACAGCTGCGGACGCCCGTCCGGTAGCAGAACCACCGCACCAGGCGTGAGACCACCGTGAATCAGCCCAGCACCGTGCAGAGCAGCCAGACCGTCCGCGAGCTGACGACCGAGCACAGCCAGATCAGCAGGTGAGCGCAGCTGGCTACGCACCTGCTCCGCCAGAGTTCCCGCGTCAGCAATGCTGATCAGATACGGGGATCCGTCAGTGACACCGGACTCCAGCACCGGCGCGACGTGCGGATGGTCGACTCCCTGCAGCGCCTTCGCCTGCTTGTTGAACGCCGCCGCAGTGCTCGCATCGACGCGGACCGGGTAAACCAGCGCACTGGCCGCAGTCCCTTGCCGCAGGCACCGATACACCCTCGGGATCCCAGAACGGACCAGGACCACGCCTGTGCACCCCGGAAGCGCCGGAGCGGAGTCAGGTCCTGCCTTGTCGGTCACCTGACTATCTTCCCGCGTGAACAGGTCGTACGCCGCCAACCTGGCGCCTGCGGCCACACACTGGCCACATGCTGCAAGCGGTCTCGCAGCGCGCCCGGAGCGTGTCAGCGTGAGAAACATGACTCTCTTGATGTTCCCGATCGGCCAGTGCCTCGGAACGCACTTCACCGGCGCTGCGGAGAGTCAGGTCCAACAGGTGCGGCTCGGCAGCGAGATCGTTGAGCTGACCGTCGATGAGTTCGCTGTCTGGGCCCTGGCCCATGGTCTGACCGACGACAGCAGCTCATGGGAGCGCAGCCGCATCGTCGCGCTCCTGGCTGACAGCGAGATCACGAACGGCGCAATACTGATCGACCGCCTGCTGACCAGGAGCCTGCTCGCTGAGGCGGACCTGGACAGTCCAACCGACTTCGCAGCACGTCACAGGCTTCTTCCACTGCATCTCGGTCTCGGGAACACGTCGGAGACCCCCGCGATGTTCAGGTCGGGCACGACCGAGCTGGCGCTCACCGGGATGACCCGGACGCTCTACGACCTCTGGCTGTGGGGACATCTGTCTCCCAATCTGCTGATCGCGTGCAAGGAACATGACGCCGATCCGACCGCTGTACTGGCCGCACTGCATTCGCTGCTCGCTCCGAGCGCAGCGTGCCTGGACCTCGCCGTACAGGAGTTCTGATGACCACTGTCTTTCCGGTCGGCCATGGCGCCGGACCCGCGTCGGAGCACCACGTCATCCGCGTCGGCCGTACGGCGGAACCCCTGAGCGAATCCGAGTTCGACGTCTGGGCTCTGGCGCACCACTGGACGACAGTGACCGAACTGGCCGCCGAGTGCCGCGCAGCCGGCATCGACGACGCAGAACGGCACATCGACGCGTTGCTGAGCCGAGGTGTGCTGACGCAGGCCGACGACGCCACCGAGTTCGCACACCGGTACCGGCTGCTGCCGCTGTTCACCGGGTTCGGCAATCGTCCCGACGACCTGGAGCGGTTCGCGATCGGCGTCCCGGGGTTGGAGCCGCTGGCCGTGGTGAGTGCGCCGACGTACGAGCTGTGGCAGTGGGGCTGGGTGGCGCCGTCGCTGTGGGCGCACTGCGAAGTGCTGGCGACGATTGGCGAGCCGGGCACACCAGGTGCCCAGCTCGACCTAGTACTCGACCGGGTGACCGAGCTGTTGTCGGACTTCGTTGCTGTCCTCGAACCGGTCTCATGACACCGCTGCGGCTACGTCAGCGAGCTGCAGCGTCCGCAGGTCGCTGATGGCGGGCATCCCGTCCAGCCGGCGCAGTCGCTGCGACTGCGCCTTCCGGGCCCGGTCGAACAGCCGCCGCGCGTCGCGGGCGTTGCCGAAGTTCGCTGCCTGTGAGACCGCCGCGAAGTGCTGCTGCAGGATCGGTGCGGCCCTGACGTCCAGGTCGTACTCGTTCGCGGCAACCATCCGCTGCACGATCAGCGTGAGCTCGTCAGGGGAGTAGTTCTCGAAGTCGATGGTCTTCGAGAACCGCGATGCGAGACCGGGGTTGGCGTCCAGGAACTGCTGCATCTCGTGGCTGTACCCCGCAACGATCACCGCCGCCTCGTCGCGGTGGTCCTCCATCAGCTTGACCAGGGCGTCGATCGCCTCCTGACCGAAGCTGTCGTTCTCGGCACCGGCCCGGGACAGCGCGTACGCCTCGTCGATGAACAGCACGCCACCTGTCGCCTCCTGGAACACCACCGAGGTCTTCTCCGCGGTGTGGCCCTGGTACTGGCCGACCAGGTCGCGTCGTGCGACCTCGCTGAACTGTCCCTTCGGCAGTACGCCGAGTGCCGCGAGCAGCTTGCCGTAGATGCGCGCGACTGTGGTCTTGCCGGTCCCGGGTCCGCCGGCGAACACCAGGTGGTGGCTCAGGCTGCCGACCGGCAGTCCGGCCTTCCGCCGCCACTCGTTGACCTGGATCTCGTCGATGAGGCTGCGGACCTCGTCCTTCACTCCGGCGAGTCCGACCATGGCATCCAGCTCAGCCAGCAGTGACTCCACGTCCGCGGCGGCGGGCTCGTCGGTGGTAGCGCGTGGCTCCACCTGTACTGCGGCTGTCACCGAGACGAGCTCCGGCTCGGCCAGGTCGAGTGCTGGTTCGGCTGTGTTCTCCCAGCGGCAGGACACGACCTCGCCGTGGCAGCGGCGGCCGAACACCACAGCCGGTCCGGCGGTGTCGCGGATCAGCGTGTGGCTCAGCATCGCGCTGGAGTCGGAGGCGATCAGCACGCCGGCTTCCGACGTACCTGAGACCTCGCAGCTCTCGATGGTCGGTCGGCCGTACTGGTACGCGTAGATGCCGCGGCGTCCGCAGTCGATGAACTGGCAGTCCCGCAGTACGACGGCTGCGCCGAGGCGGATGATGACGCCGTCCGCGGACACACCGGACACCTTGGTGTGCTCGACCTGCGCGGTGCAGTCCTCGAGCACCAGCCCGTGCTCGCCGCCGTCGACCTTGCAGTGGGACACCGACACCTCGGCCGGCCCGGTGACGAGTACGACCGGGCCGAAGCGGCCGGAGAGCGCGCAGCGGTCGGCACGCAGGGCACCGCCGTTGAGCTCGATTGCTGGGGCGTCGCCGGCCCGGATGGTCAGGTCGCGGAGTACGAGTCGTCCACCCGCTGTCCGCAGTACCGGAGTCTGAGCGGAGGTGGCGTCGATGACCACGTCACCGCTGTCGGCGGTCAGGGTCACGGATCGATCCGAGAGGTCGATGACCTCCCGGTAGACGCCCGGCGCGATCGACACGACCGCGTTGTCGGGTGCGTCGAGGACGGCGGCTCCGATGCTCGGGTAGGCACCTGGACGGTCCGGTGCCACCAGGAGGGTGCGGCTCATCGCGTCCCCACCCAGCCACGCTCGGCCGCCTTCAAACCGGCCTGGAACCGGCTCTGGGCTCCGAGCCGGGCCATCATCTCGGACACCATCCGGCGTACGGTCCGGACCGATACACCCAGCTGCGCGGCAGCAGACGCGTCGGTGCCGCCGTCGCCGAGCAGGGACAGTACTTCGCGTTCGCGGACGGTCAGCCCAGACGCGTCACCCAGTCCGGTCGGCTGACGCAGCGGTGTGGCCGCGTGCCAGATCCGCTCGTACAGCTCGGTCACTGCGCCGACTGCGGACGCCAGCCGGAGGATGCTGACGGCGCCGCGACCGGTCCGGTCGGCGGGCAGGGCCACGGTCGCCGAGTCGACGATCATCGCGCAGAGCGGCACGGTGGTCGCCGTACGGACCTGTGCGCCGTTGCGGGTCAGTTGCTGCAGCCGGCGAGCCAGCATCGGGTCGGTACGCGCGGCGTCCGGGACGAGGATGCGGTAGCGGACCGGAGGGGCCAGTACGCCGGTGCCTAGCTCGCGGAGTCCCGCGATCGGGTCGGCGAGCGCTGCGGTGGCCGGCGTACTCACCAGCACCTCGCCCGCAGCTGACTTGAGCAGACCCTCGATGGTGCGTTGCGCGGCGGCCGGGCTGCCGGCCCAGTCCAGGGCACTGTTGCCGTCACCGAGCGGTGCCGGGTGGCGACGAGCGAACTCGCCTGCGATCTCGGCCGCGGCGACCCGGCTGCGTTCCAGGTCGCGGGTGACGCGGGCCAGGTCGGCCTCGCGTTCGGCGAGCAACGCGGTGAGGCTGAGGCGCGGGTTGAGCGGGCGGACCACGTCGCCCGAGCCGCCCCGGGCGAGCAGGCCGAGGCCGGTCAGGTGCTGGATCACCTCGTGGGTCGCGGCGTCGTCCAGCCCGAGCCGCTCGCCGAGCTCGGCCGGGGTCCAGGACGGTCGCTCGAGGACAACCAGGTAGGTCTGCTCGGCGGTCGCGTCGACGCCCAGATGGGCGAGCCGCCGTCCGGTGGTGCGGATCTGCGGCGCGGACTTCACGGCGCGCGGGTAGCGGGCCGTACGGAGGTACGAAGCGCCTTCGATGGGCTCTGAGTGGTACACGGGACACCTCGCTGGCTTCGGTCGAGTCGGGTGCGACTCGGTGAACACCTGAACCATCGCGGGGCCCCGTCCAGCGGGAATCTCGCCGCTGTCCACGCCCGATACACCCGATACAGCGGCTGTCCAGCGGGCGATGTTTCGCCTGGTACAGCCGCTGTATCAGGGCAGGGCAGCGGCGAAGGCGGACCGGTGCCGGCCGGTCTGAGGTACGGCGGCGGACGCCAGCGGAGCGTCAGCGGGAGCCAGGACCAGCGCATGCTCCAGGTCGCTGGAGGTGCTGACAGCGACCGCACCGGCCTGCTGAAGAGCGAGGTGCGCAGGTACGGCGTACATCCGGAAGCGTCCCGGACCGACGGCCAGTGCGTCCCACTCCTCGGTGAGCTGTTCGGGGGTCAGCGCGGCGAGTACCTCGGTCAGCTCGTTCGGTCCGAGCGGTACGGCCCGGAAGGTGCGACGGCGGAGCCGGCGGGTCAGTCGGCGGACTGTGTTGGTGAGCAGTAGCTCCAGCTCGGTGTCCTGTGGGCGGTCGGCGGACCGGAGTGCGGTCAGCGCAATCCACGCCCGGCCGGGGCGGCGGAGGAGCTTGAGCCGCAGGCCGGCGTGCTCGTCCAGCAGCTCGGCCGGGGTCAGCTCCGGCGGTACGTCGGTCTCCAGCAGCACCGTGATCCCGTCGGGCCGGACGATCGTCCCCGCCCCGTCATCGAGCTCGCCGCGCGCCCCCTCCATCGGGACGAACCGGGTGCCGCGGATCAGGTACGCCACTGCCAAGTAGAGCCACTGGTAGGACCACAGCCCGCGTCGCCAGCTCGCTGTCAGGGCGAAAGCGACCAGCCCGACCAGCCCGGCAATCACGGCAGCCACCAACCCCCGGCCGACGGAGGCGCCGATCAAACCGCACGCCAGCTGCCAGCAAACGACCTGCCCCACCCGCACCCGCGGCACCCGCCGCACCTCGACCGGCGGCGGCGCAGCGACGCCGATGGGCTTCGCCGCAGCAGGTACGGCCACTGGCGCAGCGGGCACCTGGGCACGAACAACAGGAGCAGGTCGCGCCGGCACCGCCCGCGGCGGCGCGACCGTACTCGTAACAGCTGTACTAACAGCCGGCGTGACAGCAGCGGTCACCTGCCGGGCTGAGGCGGCGGTGGTGGTCATCGGAAGAGCTCGTCGTCCAGGACCGGGCCGGCAGCAGTACGGCGACGTACCGGCGGCAGGGTGAACTGCTCCGGCGACTCCGTCGCTGTACGACCCTGGAGGTCGGACTGCACGCCGCTACGGCGCAGGGTGTCCTCCGACGTGCGCTTCCGGTTGCCGGAACGGGGCTCGTTCGACCCGCCGCCACCGCCCGCGCCGGACATCGGCGGTGCGATCGTCGGCATCGCCTTCGCAGCTGATGCCGCAGCACGTGCCGTCCCACCGGCCAGCCCAGGCTCGGTCCCAGCAGCGATGCGCGCACCCGCCGACCCCACGCCGCCTGGTGCGGACACCGTCGGGCGCACAGAGTTGGTCAAGGCGCCGAGCGACCCAGCCAGCACCGCAGCCGGCATCCCGCTCGGCATCCCGGCCGAGGTGGTCGCAGACACTCCGACTGTGGCCGGCAGCGTCGTCGGCGGCGTCACTGTCCCACCGGCCAGCGTCGGCAGGTCCGGGTGGACGAGCGTCCCGAGGAGGTCGTTGGACAGCGGCAGCTTGCTCGTCCCAGCGTTCCCGAGGCCGGTGCTCGACTGGACCAGCCCGGTGACCGTCTGCACCAGGGTGGCGCCCTTGCTCATCGCACTGAACAGCTTGTCCGTCGCATCGAGCACATCGGTCACCGGAATCGAGGGAGCGGGCGACGCCGGCGTCGGCGCTCCGTTGCCGCCCGGCCCCTGCCACCCCTGAGCCGGCGGCGGTACCGCAGTCGGGGCCTGCATGACGACACCGACCGCCTCCATCATCCCGGCACCCACCTGCTGCAGGCCGACCGCGACCTGCGCGGCGAAGGGCCCGATGATGGGCACCGCGCTCAGCGACACTGCCGTGTCGTACCCGCTCTGCAGAGCCGGCATCGCCGCCTGCGCCGCGTTCAGCGCCGTACCGCCCAGCCGGAGCGCCGCGGACATCGCACCGGTGTACGCCGCCCACTCACCGAGCGATGCGAGGCTGCCGATCACCTGCCCGTTGAACGCCAGCTGCGACACCGAGCCGATGCTGAGCGGCCACGTGGCGATGGTGGCGTTCGCCGCACCGAGGTCGCCGTGGGTGGCGAGCAGTTGCTGGCAGGCCGAGCCCCACATGTCGGCGCCCGCGTGCCACGGCTCGGCGCGCTGCCCGTACAGCATCGCCGCCATCGCGTTCAGTTCCATCCCGAAGTACGCACCCATGGTCGTCCCCTTCAGTGCGGCAGTTCGTCGGCCAGGGCGCGGTGCACGGTCGCGTTCGCCTGGTCGGTGGACTCGAAGCGGGTCGCGATCGACAGGGCCGCTTGGATCAGCGTCGCGATGCCGTCGGTCGCCTGCAGCGTGACCGTGCCGGTGTTCTCCACGCAGAACCGGACGTGCGCCTCCACGGTCGCGCTCTCCGGCATCGGACCGGCCAGCGGGGGTGTCGCCTGGACCGTGCCGGAGACCGGAGTGACGGTCGCCAGCGGTGCGAGCGTGGCGAACTGCCGCAGCTCGTCAGGCACCACGGTCAGTGTGCCGATGTCCATACTTCCTCCTGAGGTTGAGGGGATTGCTTAAGGGCCGACCGGGTAGGTCGCGGTGGACGGGTCGAGCGCATGACCCGCAGGGAGCCGACTGACCAGTTCGGCCGGCAGCCGCACCACAGGTGCCTGGGCATAGCCGAGAACACCCAGTACGTCGCGATTCGCCAGCTGGTACCGCCGCCCTAGATCACTCACGAACGACAACGCCCCGGACCCGGCCGGCTGTGCGGGCGCTGCCATCGACTCGACAACGGCCCCGTGACCCGGCGGTACGACGACCACGTCAGCCAACGCCAGTCCGCCCTGACCACGTCCCGCCGTCACACCAGCGTCCCCGGCTGACGGCAGCTCGTCAGCAAGCGTGAACCGTGGCCGGAACTCACCATTGGAGAACACAGCACACACAGACACCTCGGACGACTCCGGTCGCGCAAAGGTCGGCCTAGTCGGCGGTAGCGCGGAGTCGGAGGTCGCCGTACCCACACCACCGGACACCTGGGCCACCACAGCCGGATCCAGCCGAACCGCCTCCGGCACAGCTCCCGGGTAGGCCTTGCGAGTAGCAGGAGCCGTGCGCTGTACGTCGTACTGCAGCGAACTGATCGCCACCAAACGGTCCCGCTGCAACAGGTAGTACTGCCCCTGCCCGGTCGAGGTCTGTACGACGTACAACGTGCCGACTCGACCTGGTCGGAGCAGCGCGGACGGTGTGCCCGCACCGGGCACGGAGATCGGGCCGAGCGGGGGACCCGACGGGATGAGGTCCAGCCAGACAGAGGGCACCTGCAGCCACGCCTCGTCGTTCAGCGCGAGCGCTGCTGCCACTGTCGCCTGCTGCTGGATCAGGTGCCGGTAACCGCGCCAGATCAGATACCTGCGCCCGTCAGGTCCAACAGCCAGCAAGGACTCCGCTGCCGCACCGGACTGCTCGGTCCCCACGAGAAGAACCGACTGCACGGCAGGACTGCCCGACGAATCGACCATCGGCTTCGCACACATCGACCACCCGCTCCCTAGCAGCCGTCCCTTGGCAGGCAAGGAGTCTGGTGCGTCCGGGATCCCCACCCGCTGACCACGCGGTACACCGAGCAACGACTTCGCCGACACCATCAACGGGGCGCTGTACTTGTTCGCGAGCAGCAACGCCGACACGTAGTTCGCGGCCGGATAGAGCACTCCGTCGCGGTACACGTACCGCGTGCCGGTCTCCTTCTCCACGATGACGCGGTCACCGGACTTCCACGACGTCTTCCCACCCGGCGACAGCTGCCCGTACACACCGCACCCGACCAGCACGAGGACAGCGAGCCCCATACCGACCAGCATCGCCACGACACCGCGACGGAACGGCGGGTACTCCGGATCGGTCTCGCGCAACACCAACGCATGTGTCATCCGCTGCTTGACGAACTGGTGCGACTGCAGCTGATCCCGCTTCGAGGCCATCGGTCACCCACCCAGCCCACGCACGTACCCGTACAGCCCAAGGACCCACAGCAGGATCGGCACGACCAGCAACACCAGTACGACCTCGGCCAGTTCGGCGTACCGGGCCAGGTACGCGCCTGGCTTGTTCCGCGCGTACCAGAGTCCGAGGAACGCAGCCACCGCGGCGAACACCAGCAAGCCGTACGGCGACTGCACGAGCAGACAGCCGAGTCCAGCAAGGCCTGCGACGATCAGACTCAGCCGATGCGCCACGACTGGCAGCAGCCGTGATCGCAGCAAACAGATGCCGACGATCAGCACCACCAGCACGCGTCCAGGCGTCGACGTCGACCGCGCTAGTACGTACAAGCAACTGGCGAGTCCAGCAGCGAGTCCAGCGAGGATGCCCGTATAGAGAGCGGCAGAACGCAGCACTGCGGCGTGCAGCAGGCGGCGAGGCGGCTGGGGCGCGTCAGCCAACAGGTCCGCGGTAGTGCTAGGTAGAACAGGTTTCGGCAGCCGCCCGATCCGCATGGCCAGTGGTGCTGCCACTGGTATCAATGCGACCGCAACGGCGCCGACAACAGCAGCTGACCGCGTACCGTCCAGCGCACCGCCCAGCCACCCAGCCACGAGTGCGAGCGCTCCTCCGGTCACTGCAGCGACGAACACCGCAGTATGGCGAGCGATCCCGACGTACCCGAGCAACCCGAACAGGAGCAGCGCCGCACCACCCGCGGTCAACTGTGGTGCGCCGAACTCCGGCAACTGGATCGTCAGCACCCCGCCCGCGAGCGCGAACACCAGCGAAACCGCACCGATCATCGCAGCGCCTGCCGCGTCGCCGACAGCGCGTGAAAGTACGACGCCGATCGCCATCAACCCGCCGGCGACCGCGAGGGCGAAGTACGCGGTGGGCTGCTGCACAAGGGCGGTCAGCAGTGCAGCCGTTCCGGCGAGGAGACCGCACCAGCGACTTGCACCGGGCGTCCACGCACGACCGCCGGACCGTGCATCGGTGGCGATCGCGTCCACCAAGTCGTCGTACTCCAGCTCCGGCCAGTGCTGGTGTGCCGGTGCGAGATGGAGGATCTCGCCGTCCCGGACACCCTGCCCGGCTAGGTCCCGATGGGTCTCCAAGGCCTCGCCGTCGGGACGGCGCAGTACCCAACCGCCTTGTAGCGCGCCGAAATCGGCGAGGTCGTCGCCGGCGTGCCGCAGGATGCCGGGCAGCACCTCGGCCACCGTCGACCGCTCCGGCAGTGCCAGGTCGATGCGGCGTTCGGGTGCGTCGATGGTGACCTTGACCAGTCCACGAATGCTCACGTCAGCCACCGTGGCACGCACAGCACTACAGGGCCCTGTGCTTGCAGCTTGTGGACAGTCAGCAAGTGGCCGCCGACCCCTGTGGTGCGGTCGCGGCACCTAGCGTCCTGGAACATGTCGACAGTCATCGTCAGCAGACCGCCGCGTCGCGAGGGTCCCGCGTTGCCGACCGGCGACGTCACGCTGGAGCCGCCGCCTGCACTGCCGCAGCCTGCGAGCAAGCAGCTGTCGCAGTACGTGATGATGGTGCCGATGCTCGCGGGCGGCGCCGCGATGGCGTTGATGTACTCGACCCTCGGCGGCGGTGGCCGGATGAGCTACATCGTCGGCGGACTGTTCGGTCTGTCGGCCATGGGGATGGCAGCGGTCGCGTTCGCCGGCCAAGGCGCACCACGCCGCGAGATGGCCCGGGCACGGCGCGGGTACCTCAGACACCTGTCCCAGCAGCGTATCCGGGCCAGGCGCGCCGTCGTACAGCAACGGAAAGCACTGTCGTACCTGCATCCGGATCCGACGCAGCTGTGGACGTTGGTGGAGAGCTACCGCCTCTGGGAGCGTCGCCGAAACGACACCGACTTCGCGATCGTCCGTGTCGGTACCGGAGCGCAACCGCTGGCCACGACGGTCGCCCCACCGGACACTGTTCCGCTGGAGGAACTGGAGCCGCTGTCCGCCGGTGCACTGCGCCGCTTCATCACGACGTACTCGTCTGTTCCTGGACTGCCCGTCGCAATGGCACTACGTGGTTTTGCGAGGGTGTACGTCGACGGCGACCCGGACCGCGCCCGTAGCCTGGCACGCGCCCTCGTAGCGCAACTCGCGACGTTCCACTCGCCCGACGACCTACTGATCACGGCTGTCATCGGGCCGGAGACCAGAGCGGACTGGGAGTGGCTGAAGTGGCTGCCGCACGCACATCACCCGGAGAAGTCCGACGCGCTCGGTCCGATCCGCTTGATCAGCAAGAGTGTCCCGGACCTCGAGTCGGTACTGGGCGACCTGCTTGCGCAGCGGCCGCGGTTCGACCCGGCGGCCACCAGTCGCGTGGACGACCCGCACATCGTCGTACTGATCGACGGCGGTGACGTGGTCGGCTCTGACCACCTGATGACCGGCAACGGTGTGGAGGGCGTCAGCGTCATCGACCTGACCACACAGCCGCCGAGACTGCTCGACCGCTCCACTGTGCTGCTGGACGTGGCCGACGACGGTGCACTGACCAGCGTCACCATGGACGGCGAGTCCGAGGTCGGCATCGCCGACAGCTTCACGATCCCCGACGCGGACGCCTTGGCCCGCTTGGTCGCACCACTGCGCCTTTCTGCCGCAGGTGACGGCGACGAGAGCTTCGCCTCGGTGTTCGGCCTTACGGACCTGCTCGGCCTGGGGGATCCGTACACCTTCGACCCAGCACGGCACTGGGGTCCCAGGCCGAACCGAGACCGGCTGCGGGTCCGATTCGGTGTCACTGCCGACGGTACGCCGGTCGAGCTCGACCTGAAGGAGTCCGCCCAGGACGGTATGGGGCCACACGGTCTACTGATCGGTGCGACCGGCTCCGGCAAGAGCGAGCTGCTCCGGAGCCTGGTGCTCGCATTGGCCGCGACGCACTCGTCCGACAGCCTCAACTTCGCACTGGTGGACTTCAAGGGCGGTGCCACGTTCACCAAGCTGGACAGGCTGCCGCACACCAGTGCGGTGATCACGAACCTCAGCGAAGAGCTGGCACTCGTCGATCGAATGGCGGATGCGATCGGTGGTGAACTGATCCGCCGGCAGGAGCTGCTGCGGCGGGCCGGGAACTACGAGTCCGTCCGCGAGTACGAGCTCGCCAGAGCGGCAGGTGCCGACCTGCCCGAAGTACCGACGCTGCTGGTGATCTGCGACGAGTTCTCCGAGCTTCTGTCGGCGAAGCCGGACTTCATCGACATGTTCAACCAGATCGGTCGGCTCGGCCGTGCTCTCGGCGTACATCTGCTGCTTGCCAGTCAAAAATTGGAGGAGGGTCGACTGCGCGGTCTGGATGCGCACCTGTCGTACCGGATCGGTCTGCGGACGTTCTCCGCGATGGACAGCCGCGTGGTGCTCGGTATCCCTGACGCGTACGAGCTGCCGCGCGCACCCGGGCACGGGTTCCTGCAGATCGGTACCGAGACGCTTGTCCGGTTCCGCTCGGCCTACGTGTCCGGTGTGCATCGCCCCGCGGTCAGTTCGGTTGCGGCTGGCAACGATGTTGCGGACGAGGTGGCGGAGTACACCAGTGCCTATGTGTCCAAGCCGGTAACAGAGGTCGAGGAGGAGTCGGAAGAGGACGGTGTCGGCGAGAAGCTGCTCGACATCCTGGTCGATCGCCTGGAGAACAAGGGCAAACCGGCTCGCCAGATCTGGCTGCCTCCACTGGATGACCCGCCGCCGCTCACCGAGCTACTGCCGGCGTTGATCGTCGACCCCGACCACGGACTCACCGCGGTCGGGCCACGCGGGACGCTGCGCGTGCCGATCGGGCTGATCGACAAGCCACTGGAGCAGCGGCGCGATCCGTTCGTCGTGGACCTCTCGGCCGGCGCCGGCCACGCGGTCGTCGTCGGCGGACCGCGCAGCGGCAAGAGTACGGCGATCCGCGCGCTGGTCTCGGCCTTGGCCCTGACCCACACGCCACGCGAGGTGCAGTTCTACTGCCTCGACTTCGGCGGCGGCTCCCTCGGTGCGCTCCGAGATCTCCCACATGTCGGCGGCGTGGCGCCTCGCCTGGACGTCGGCGCCGTACGCCGGACGATCGCGGAAGTACAGCAGTTGCTGACCGTCCGGGAGCGGTACTTCGCCGAGCACGGCGTGGAAAGCATGGCGTCGTACCGGGAACGCCGCGCGGCCGGTGAGTTCGCCGATGACCCGTGGGGCGACGTCTTCCTGGTCGTCGACGGCTGGGCGGTACTGCGTTCCGACTTCGAGGATCTCGAGGCGACCCTCGGCGAGATCGCCGGTCGTGGCCTCGCGTACGGCGTCCATGTGATCGCGAGCTGTTCGCGCTGGTTCGACCTGCGCGGCACGATCCGCGACCTGTTCGGCACCCGGATCGAGCTGCGGCTGGGTGACCCGTCCGACTCGGTGGTGGACCGCCGGGCCGCGATGAGCGTGCCGGCCGACAAGCCCGGGCGCGGCCTCGCCGACAAGGCGCAGCACTTCGTGGTGGCCACGCCGGACACCGATCTCGGTCCGCAGCTCGCTGCTGCGTGGCCGGTGTCGGGAGCCCCGCGGGTACGACTGCTCCCGGTACAACTGCGGGAGGACGAGTTGACCGCCGTACTGCAGCGGAATCCCGCAAAGGGCCTGCCGATCGGGCTGGCGGAACGCGATCTCGGCCCGGTGTCCATCGACTTCGACGCCGACCCGCACTTCCTGCTCTTCGGCGACACCGAATCCGGGAAGACCGGCTTCCTGCGCCGGCTGGCCCGCTCGATCACCGAGCGGTACGAGCCGACCGAGGCGCGGATCATCCTGGTCGACTACCGCCGCTCGCTCACCGTCGTCGGCGAGCACGTGATGGGCACGTTCACCGAGCCGCGCGGCGTCGAGGCGATGGTCGCCGACCTGCTGCCGGTCCTCGAACGCCGCCAGTCCGGTGAGTGGAGCGGGCCCCAGATCCACATCCTGGTGGACGACTACGACCTGGTCGCCGGTCAGAGCAACCCGCTGGCCGGCCTGACCGACTACCTCGCCCACGGCCGCGACATCGGCCTGCACCTCGTCATCACCCGCCGCAGTGGCGGCGCGGGCCGTGCGATCTACGAACCGGTGATCGCGCGGCTGCGCGACCTCGGCACGCCCGGTCTGCTGATGAGCGGGGACAAGTCCGAGGGCCCACTGCTCGGCACCACCAAGCCCGAATCTCTGCCACCAGGCCGCGGCCGGCTGGTCGGTCGCCGCGGCGACGTCCAACTCGTCCAGCTGGTGGAGTGCCCCGACGAACCGGACGGAGAACGATGAGCGACGACCTGGCCTTTTCCTCCCCTGAGCTCTACCAGTTCAGCACCGACGCGGGCGCCGTCCAGGCCCCCGGCTTCGACGGCGACGACGGCGGCGACCTGCGGGGCGGCGTTCGCGGCAGCGACGTGGCCGCGGACAAGTACGGCAAGGCGGCGGCCGCCGCGGACTTCTACCTCGACCGGGCACGGCGTGGCCTGCAGGCGTTCCAGCAGCTCTCCAGCGACATCGCGCAACGGTTCGACGGCCAGGATCACGTCAACGCCACCGACTTCAAGAACGCCTGGGACCCCGAGCATCAACAGCTCCGCGGCAACCGGAACGCGGACACACCGCCGCCGCTGCCCGCTCGACCCGGTGACTCCGTTCCGACCTTCGAGCAACTGATGCTGGGGAACACACGATGAACTTCATCCTCGAGGCGTCCGGACCGTACGCGGGCCGGCGGGACGTCGACAACATGTGTAACGAGCTGGCCGCCCAACCGTCCGGTAACTGGCGTACGCATGCGCAGCGCTGGACCGATGCCGGTACGGCGTTGCAGACGGCGCGCGGGGACCTCGACGGTGCGCTGAAGAAGGTCACCATCTGGCAGCAGAGCACGGGCTCCGAAGGCTGGACGGCGTTCAAGGACGACGTCACCGCCGGCGTGACCTTCTTGCAGAACTGGCAGATCCTGACGACCGGTGTCGCGCGGCGCCTGAACAGCGCCGCGGACGTACTCGACGGCGCCCGCGGGCCGATGGACCAGCTGTTGCAGTACTGGAACCAGGCGAAGGTCAAGGCCAACTCCAGTGAAGACCCGGTCATCAGGGCCGGGATGCGGGAGATGGAGGACGCCGGGTTCCAGGCGGCGATCCAGATGAACCTCGTGTCCGATGCGCTGACCCGCGCGCTCGACGGCGTACAGGAAGAGTTCGGTAAGAACGACTGGCGCGGGCCCGTGGTGGCCAAGGAAGGTGCGGGCGCGCCGCAGTCGCAGGACCAGGGCGGCGGCACCGGGACCGACCAGGCGAAAGCCGGCGGGGGCGGCGATGCGCAGACCAAGGCAGACGAGAAGGCATCCGACGACAAGAAGCCGGATGACAACAAGCCGGAAGCCAAGGATCCGGTCGAGGAGGCCGGGAAGCTCATCGACGTGGTCGGCAAGGGCATCGACCTGATCGGCAAGGTCCCGGAGAACCTGGACAAGTGGATCACGCTCGCCCAGCACACCAAGGATCTGGTCGACCCGGGCACCACCGCCACGCCCTCGGTCACGACCGACCCGACCAAGTCCTTGATGACCGATCATCCGGCGCTGGCCGGAGGTTCCGGGACCACGACCGCGCCGACCTTCCACCCCGGCGCGTCGCCGCCACCGCTCAACAGCAGCGGCGGCGGCTACGTGCCAATCGGATCGCTCGGCGGTACCGGTGCCCTGGGCAACAGTGGGCTCGGGCACGTGTCAGGTACGTCGGAGCGCACCACGCCGGCGCAGAAGTCCGCGACGGCCGCCGGTACGGCCGGTGCCGAGCCGGCGCTGTCCGGGAAGACCTCGTCCGCAGCATCGACGAGCAGCCAGCAGAGCACGCCGCCCATGTACCCGCCGCAGTCCGGCGGAATGGGGGCCGGAGGCAACGGTGCACGGGATATCAAACCTGGTGGCGGAACCGGACGCCGCCCCGGCTTCAACGTGCCCGCCGAGCAGAGCGAGACCGAACGGCTGCGGCGGCACGGCGTGCAGTCCGACCTGCAGGGCCGTTCGAACGGCGAGTCGCGGGCCGCGTCCGGCGTACCGCCACAGCGGAAACGCAAGGCGGCCAGGTCCGCTGCGCCGGTGGAGCGCGACGTGCTCGACGAAGACCTGTGGCGGATCTGACGGCTGAACCGGCCATCCGATGGCCGCAACCGGTACGCGCCGGGACAACGGCGCGCACCGACCTAGCGTGACACCGACCGGTGATCACGCACCGGCAACCCAGCAGAGGAGGAAACACCATGGCCGGTGTGGAGACCGAACTCGATCGAATGGTGCGGACGGCCACCGAAGCCGCGCGGATCGGCGACGCTCTGAAGGCGGTGATGAGCTCGCTCGACAGTGCGATGGGCAGCCTGACCCCGATGGACGGCGAGATCAAGAACACGTTCTGGCAGGGCCACAACAACCACCTCGACGCGGTGGACAAGCTGTGCACGAAGCTGCACCGGATGTCCGACGGCATCACCACCTCGAAGGTCGCCTACGAGTCGCAGGACGCCAACAGCCAGTCGGCGTTCAGCGGCCTCGGCGCCGCCGGGTCGTCCATCGACACCACCGTTCTGTAGGAGAGGGATCCCTCATGATGCTCAACTACCCGTTCGACAGGATGGCGCAGGGCGCCCTCGACATGGTCACCGCGAACCAGCAGGTGACCGACCTGCAGGGCCAGTTCCAGACCGCGATGCAGGCGCTGCTGGCCGCGTGGAGCAGCCAGCAGGGCTCGCCGGAGCTCCAGGAAGTGCAGCGCCTCTGGGTCCAGGCCAACGAGGAGATCAACCTGGTGCTGCGGCGCCGGGGAGACGCGATGGACGACTCGTGGATCGGCATGAAGCGCGCCGATGCCCACGCCGCCGACGCCGTTCGGAACTGCTGACTCAACCGAAGAGCCCGGCCCCGGTGAACGCCGGGGCCGGGCTCTTGTCATGCCCGCCAGTGTCGCCGACAGCCGAGCGGTATGACGACTGCCGCCGCCAGCACCAATGCGGCGCAAATGCCTGCCAGCAAAGCGATTCGGCGACCGTCCCGCCCGGCCGTGTCCCAGGCCGCAGTACGTCGTTCCGCCACCGGATCGACCTTCACGGGACGGACCCGCGGCAGGACTGCGGGTTTCGCCGTACCGAGGCTGTCCTGTACGGCGCGGTACGGGTTCACCACGCCGGCGCCGTACTGATCCGCCGGCCCGGCCGCGGGCGTGGCGGTGGCGATCAAACGGTTCGCGACCTCGGCTGCCGGCAGTCGCGGATCGGCCGAGCGGACGAGTGCCGCCGTACCGCTGACGAAGGCGGCCGCGAAGCTGGTGCCGTCGTAGTAGCGATGGCCGCCGACTCGGGTCGCTGCGAGGACGCCGCCGCCGGGTGCGGAGATGTCGACGTACGACCCGACCTGCGAGCTGGGTAGCCGGCTGCTGTCGATCGTCATCGCTCCGACCCCGATGACACCCGGGTACGCCGCCGGGTACGTGATCGGGTCCGGGCCCTGCTGGGCATGCGCGTTGCCGGCCGCGGCCACGATCAGCGCGTCGTGCCGCTGCGCGTACCGGACCGCGTCGCGGACCGGCTTCTGGTCGGCGTACATCGACAGCGAGATGTTGATGACCGAGGCGCCCGCGTCGACGGCGTACCGGATCGCGCCGGCGAACACCGTCGCGTCGACCGCGTCGCCCTGCTGCTCGCTCGCGTCGCGTTCGCTGACCCGGATCGGCAGGATCCGGGCGCCCGGCGCGATACCGCGGAACCCGATCCCGCGCACCGGACGCGCGGCGATGATGCTCGCCACCGCCGTACCGTGCGAGACACAGTCGAAATTTGCGCGGGTGTCTCCCGGCGTCAGCAGATCCCGTCCGGGCAGTACGGCGCCGCGTTCCCGTAGCTGCGGATGATCGGCGTCCACGCCGGAGTCGATCACCGCGACGATGACCCCGCGACCCGTGATCTGCGGTGGTACCCGTTCCGGCGCGAGCCAGGTCTGTGCCCACGGCAACTTGTTCACCGGGGCGCCGCCGGGCTCGGCGTTCTGACACATTCCGGCCGGCGGTACGGCGGACGCGACCGGCGCCGACGCGATCGTCGGCAGACCCGCGAGCAGCGCACCGGCGGCGACCGCGGTCAAGCGGCCTGCTCTCAGACACACTCTGGCACTCATCACGCTCCGGACCCTAGGTCTCGTCCCGATCGGGCCACGGGTTCTGACCCCTTGTGGCCAAGGGCTGACCACGACCGCCGTCCGGAACGGACCCTGTTCCCATGGAACCGTCGGAGCTCAGACTCGGCCAGGAACTGGCCGCGCTCGGCCTGCACAACGAGCTCGAACGCTCGCTGTCCGCGATCAACGCCGTCCAGGCCGAGCTCGACGCGATCACCGCGACCGTGGTGTCTCCCGACCGGCTGATCAAGGTCACGATCGGCGCGCACGGCGACATCCGGGAGCTCGAGTTCGACCCGGACGTCTTCCGGACCCAGGACCCGCAGGAGCTCGCCGCCGCGATCCTCGCCACGCTGTCAGAGGCCAGCACCGCGATAGCCGGCAAGATCGCCGCCCGGTACGACGACCTCGCGGAGCGGCTCTCATGATCGAGGTCGACCTGGCGGCCGTGTACCGGGCGGCCGAGAAGCTGATGCAGACCGGGACGGACGGCGGCGCGGCGCTCACCCAGGCGCTCAACGCGATCAGCCGCGACGGGGTCAGCGCCGTCTGCGGCGGCGACGAGACCGGTCGCTCGATCTTCGAGGGGTTCAGCACCCGGGCCGCCGGCCTGGCCGACGCCGGCGCAGCGCTCCAGGAGAGCCTGACGAACATCTCCGACGGTGTCGCCGCGGCCGGCAACCTGGTCCAGCAGGTCGACGGACACAACGCGGACGCGATCCGCGCCGCCGACCTCGGCCTGCAGGCCAACGGCAAGGCGCTGCCGCCCGACGCACCGACGCCGGGTCGCTGACGTGGGCATCTGGCATCCGGTCGTCGAGTTCCTCGGCGCGATCGTCGGTGTCGACCCCGACGACTGGCCGGGGGGCGACGAGGACGCCATGCGCGAGTACGCCCGGCAGTACGACGCGATCGCGACCGAACTGCGCACAGCCGTCGCCACCGGGTGCCGAGAGGGGGCGACTGCCGTCGCCGCCGCCTGGAACGGCGAGGCCGGTCGCGCGTTGTCCGCGCAGATCCTGGCCTACGGCACCGACAAGGAGTTCGGCGGCGTCGAGACGATCGCGGCCGCAGCCGAGGAGCTGGCGCAGTACCTGCGCGACCAGGCCGACACCATCGCCCGCGCCAAGGTGATGATCCTCGCCCAGATCGCGGTCGGCATCCTGATGTTCGCGATCCCGGCGGGCAAGGCGCTCTCCCTGGGGATGCGGCTGGCGTTCCGCAACGCGCTGAAGAACTTCATCCACAACCGGGCGCGCGGGGTCATCAAGCAGGCGATCTCGGCGCTCGCGGCGCGGGCCGGAAGGGCGATGGCGATGACCCCGGTCAAGTTTTTCCGCGGGGCGGCGATCGCCGGTGTCGGCGCGGGCATCTACGGCCTGGCGCCGAACACGATCGCGCAAGGGTACGGCGTACTCACCGGGCGGTCGGGTCGCACCACGGCTGATGGTCACCACGCGGAAGGCTGGGACTGGGACGAGACCAAGAAGTACGCGGCGATCGCCGCGGTGGCGACGCCGATCGCGATCGTGACCGGTGTCGGGATGGCCAAGCTGGGCGGGGTGGCGACCCGGAACGTGAGCGCGCTGAACGGCCGGGTGCCGCGGTTCGTCGGCCGGCGGATCGCCGGTGCCACGACGATGGCGGTGAGCATGCCGGCCGCCGACCTGATCGTCACGCATCACAGGCCGACCTTCGAGGACTTCTGGAAGTCCGCGGTGATGGGCGCGGCGGTCCCGGGCGGCGGCGGTTCGCACGGGCCGGCCGCCGGGGGACCGCACGGCGATCCGATCAAGGTCGAGCCGGTCCGGGACCACCCGATGATCGGTGGCGGCGACCATCCGCCGCCCGACCCGCCGCAGGTGGTCGCCAAACCCGGCACCGAGGCGACGCCTGGGACAGCCAACGCTCCGACCGCCCACGCCGGCGCGGAGATGAACCCGACGCAGAACGCACACGCGAACGCGCACAGTACTGCTGCGGAGGCGCGCACAGAGGCGGGTGCGGTGGGCGGTGTCCACACCGCGCAGCCGGCTGCCGGTGTCGGTACGCCGGAAGCCTCGGCTCGTTCTGGTTCTCGAGCCGACACGACGACCCCGAATGCCAAGACGGCAACAGCGGAACATCACACCAGAACAATCGCGCCGGAGAAGGGCACGGCGCCGGAGAAGGTGGTGGCTCCACCCGACAAACCCCCGGTCGGCCCGGAGAAGTCCGCCGTACCCGACAAGCCTGCTGAGGCGGGGAAGGTGGAGGTTGCGGAGGAGAAGGCGAAGGTTCCGCAGGTTTCCAACCGGCAGGCTGACCCACCCGCAGCGAAGGAAGTTGATCAGCCTGCGGCCGCTCAGCCGCACGCAGGTGAGCATGCGCGTCAGGAGCCTGCCGGAACTCCCGAAGTAAGGGACTGGTCTGGACGACGGGAGCACCAGGAAGAGGTGCAGCGCCGGGAAGCTGACGCCACCAAGGCGCGCGACGAGCATCAAACCGCGGTGGAGACCCGGAAGAAGGGACCGGCGACCGAGGACACCCAGCGTGCTGCCGACCAGTCGAGCAAGGAGCTGAAGGACGCCGAGCGAGCGCTCGACAAGCACGTCAAGAAGCACGGCGACATGGATCCGCGGGCACACGAGCTACGGGATCAGCGAGACCATGCGAAGGCGAAGGACGACACCGCGCAGCAAGGCCTCACGGCGGCCAAGGACGCGGACGCGCAGGTGCAGAACGCCAAGCTGGCGGCGGATGCACGACGTGTCTCGTACCTGGCGGCGAAGCTGGACTACACGCTGTCGCGGCTCAGCCCGGCCGAGATCAGGCAGCTCGCGGAGGGCAAGCTGAACCTCGTCTCGGAGGTGCGCCTGACCCCCGAGGAAGCGCGCATGCTCGCGATTCACGAGCTCGTCCACCGCACCCCGGACGGCTGGGGCTTCGCCCTGAACTGGACCCAGATCCACGCCGACCTCGCGCTGCGCTCCGACCTGCTCGTGCAGATGATGACCGGCGAAGGCAAGACCGCGGTCGCCGTCCTCGCGCTCGGTATGACCGCGGCCGAGCACCCGGTGCACTTCATGACCTCGAACCGGAGCCTCGCGGCGCAGGCCCACGAGAAGTTCCGCAAGGTGCTCGAGCCGCTCGGGTACGACGTCGTACAGGTCGATTCCGCCGTACGGTACGGGAAACCGCGCCGCCCCACGGTGTACGTCGGTGACGTCGCCGCGTTCGGCTGGAGCATGGGCCGTGGTCATCGCGTCCCCGGCGAACACGTCGTCGTCGACGAGATCGACGCGGTCGCGGTCGAACTCGCCACACAGGTCTACACGCACAGCTCCGGCGCGGCCGGCGAGGCCTCGGCCAAGACGCAGGCCGAGGTCATGCTCGCGAAGCGGGCGCTGGACAGCGGCAAGTTCGACAAGTCCGACTTCGGGCTGACAAACGACCGGGCAGCACCAAAGCTCACCGAAGCGGGCCGGCAGAAGCTCGCCGAGCTGATCGGTGTCGAGCCCGGCTCACGCCGGTTCGGAACCCATGCCACGCGGCTGGAACATGCGGCACAAGCCCGCTGGGTCCTGCGGCCCGGCCGGGACTACATCCGGGCTGTGATCGAGGGCCACGAGACGATCCTGATCGTCAGCAAGCACTCCGGTGAACCGCTGGTCGACCGCGAGACCCTGCTCGAGCAGCGCTGGACCGGTGTCGCCCAGGCGCTCGAGGCGAGGCACGGCCTGGACCTGAGGGCGGACGCGAAACACACCAACGCGGTCCGGACCAAGGACCTGCTCGAGACCTACAAGCACCTGAGCGGGATGTCGGGTACGGCGAAGGACGCCGGGCAGGCGATCCGCGACCTGTACGGCGAGGACAAGATCGGCCGGGTCGTCGAGATCGAGTCGTTCAACGAGCGCAAGCTGGACATCCGGCCGCCGCAGCACTTCGCGACCGTCGAGGAGAAGTACCGGGCGATCGTCGACCAGTCCATCGCCGACCTGTCCAAGAGTGGTGGCCCGTCGGCCGGACGCCCGCAGGCGATCGTTGTCGAGCACAACGACGAGGTGGCACTGGTCGCCCGCCTCGTGGAGGAGCGGCTCGCCGAGCACCAGCTCTCCGAAGGGATGATCCAGGTCCAGCAGGTCAACGCCGAGGCGATGGCGAAGTTCATCGCCGAGCACACGTTCGACGCGAAGATGGACGCGATCTGGAAGCAGGCCGGCAAGCCGGGCACGATCACGATCGGGAACAAGGTGCTCGGCCGCGGCATCGACATCGAGGTGCACCCGGACGCGTTCAACGTCGGTCATCGGCCCGGTGCCACCGACCACGTGTTCACGGTGAAGGGCCGCGACGGCCGGGAAGCCGTCGATGGCGGGCTCGCGGTGCGGGTCGGGTTCCACGACGCCGAGTCGCCGCGCGGCACCATCCAGGCCCTGAACCGCTCCGGCCGCCAAGGCGCGCCCGGTGAGGCTTCGCTGTACGCGTCCCATCAGGACGAACTCTTCCGTCGCCACAGCGGCGCCCTCGAAGCCGCCGTCGCGTACCACGACGCGCCGTCGACCGCTGCCCGCAACGAGGCGCTCCGGACCTACACCGAGGCGGCCGTCGCCCACGCACACGCAGTCGCACGCGGCGAGGGCAGCGAGACCGCGGTAGCCGTGAAGGCAGCAGGCGACGCCTTGAAGAAGGCGGAGCATGCCCTGGCCGTCGGCGAGTACTCCGCCGCCATCGAGTCCGGCCAACTCGACGGCCAACGCTCCAACCTCGACGCCCTGCGCATCACCCACACGACTGTGGCGCCCGACCAGGCCGGCGCGGTGAACACACCGGACCGCCCGGACACCCTCGTACCGGACATGCTGCGGAGCGCCCCGTCGTACCAAGGTCTCTCGACCGTCGACCAGCTCCGGGTCGTCGATGCGATCAAGCAGCTGACCGGCAACGACCCGGCGCTGGTCGAAGGTCTGCGACCGCTCCTGGAGAGCCCTGGCCTGCGGGCGCTCGAACCTGTGAACCTGCTTGCCGAGGTCGTCGGGTGGGACCGCTACAACGACCTCTTCGGCCGTGCAGTCGAGCTTGACGCCCGGATCACCGGGTCGCCGGAGACCGCCGACGTGGAGCACTGGAGGTCGCACTCGTGGGCCGACGCAACTGAGCTGGGCGAGATCCCGCAGGCGGAGCGGCTGAGCACCAGCGGGCGGCGCGGGCAGATCGTGACCCTCGACGAGCACGCCGGGGTGTACTCGATCGCGCGCGACGGCGCCGAGTGGATCGTCAAGCTGTTCCCGGACAAGGCCGACGAGCAGCAGCAGAAGGACATCGCCGACGAGTTCGCAGGAGTCGTAGCCGCGGCGGGCACTGGCTACGGACCGACGCCGTACGGGCTGGTCAGGGCGACGATCGACGTCAAGCCGTACGTCGGTCTGGCCATGGGGCGGGTGCCTGGCGCGATGGTGCACGATCCGCAGCCCTCGGAGCCGGACGCGATCGCCGAGGTCGAACGCGCGCGCCGCGCGGTCACCTTCGACACGGTGCTGCAACTGCACCAGTACCTTCGCCGGCTGCTCGACGGCGGGCACCACTCGCACGGTGAACTCCAGCCACTGATCGACCCCGTGACCGGGAACCTCCGGGTGATCGACCTCGCTGACGTCCTGCCGCTGCTCGACGACCCCGACTACCAGCGCCTCGCCCGCGCCGACCACGGGCTCAGCCTGGAAAGCATGGACGTCCGCGATCAGTTGGTGAAGATCGCCGTCGAGAACGCGCAGCAGGACACCGGTCGCGCGCGACTGCTGGCGGCGCCCGCCGAAGGGATGAGTGCCGGAGCGGTCCGGCAGGCCGTGGACGCCGTACGGCACCGGATGCGGCTACCCGACGGGATTGCCCTCGATGTCGTGGTCGGAGCGGACGGAGAAGAGCTGGCGCGGGAGTACGGGATCACGCCGACGGACGGCCCGCGGCCCGGGTACTTCCGGATGGAGAACGGGAGAGGAGTCATCTACCTCTCCGCCGCCGACCACAGCACGCCTGCCGATGTCAGAGCGTCGCTCTGGCACGAGATCGTCGGACATTACGGCTGGAGCCTGTTCAGCCCGGAGGAACGCGCCGAGATCCTTGCTGCAGTTCATGAGCTCCGCCGTCTCGACGCGGAGTTGTCCGCGGAGATCGACGAGTTGTACGCCGACCAACCGGATGACATCCGCGACGAGGAGTTCCTCGCTCGGCTCGCGGAAGGCGGCGTGCCGTCCCGCCTGCTGCAGGCCTGGAATGGCGTGCTCTCCACTCCGCTCGGCGCCGCCCTTCATCGGATCGGTGCCATCAGCAACGAAGTACTGGAGCGGGCGCGCCGCGATCACGAGCTCGAGCCGCTCTACAAGATCCTCCGGTCCTTGGTCCGGGCCATCCGCAGCAACCGCCCGGTGTACGACGCCACGGCCGGCGATCGTGCGGCTCGTGATCGGCGGGTTCGGGCTGATCGGGCGGGCGATCCCGGCAGGATCGATCGCAGTGAGTTTCGTGGTGACGGGCGTCGGATGCCGGATCGGGATGCGGTTCTTGCTGTGGCGCAGGGGGCCGTGCCGCGGATTGCCGCGGCTGTTGCGGCTGCTCGTGGGGAAGCGCGTGATGTGGCGATCGAGGGCGAGCAGATCATTGTCACGTTGGCGGACGGGCAGCGGCTCACTGTGCGGCTCGATGTGTCCGGCATCTTCCTCGACAGCGGACCGGTCCGGTGGGAACGGACCGCCGGGGCGACGGACTGGGCTCGGATCAACCTCTCGCCGCGGGTCGGTGACGAGGTGGTTGGACGTGCGGTCGCGCACGCGGTTGCCGGGGTGTTGTCGGCGTACCGTGGCGAGTCGGAGATCGATCAGATCCGAGCCGGCCGGCGCGCCGAGGTTGGGTATCTGGTCCAGGAGCCACACCGCTCGCGCAGGGAGCTGGGGCACGTTCTGCGGCAGCTGAACAAGCTCGAGGGGCGGCGTTGTGGCATCCCGCCACTGCCGCGCGGGCTGCGGCAACGGGTGCGCGATGTTCTGCAACGGAGTGTGGTGCGCGCCTGGCTGGCAGAGGAAATCGATCAACGGGAAGACCAGCTGACCGAGCCTGCCTCCACCCGTCCGATGCGATTGCCGAGCATTGAAAGCACGCGGTCGCACGCGCCGGATCCGGCCGTGGATCGCTTTGTGTACAGGCTTTTCCAGCACTTCGCCGACCAGCCCGTGGCAGAGTCGGGCCTTTCCGCGAGTCAGCAGGCGGTGCTCCGGGAGCTGCCGTTGTTCCGGCAGTTCGTCAACTGGCACGGGCATGAGCTGGCGGCCGCGTTCGGCCGGATGGACGCGGACGTCTTCGCAGGACAGATCGCGGCGGCCGATCAGCAGTCCGTTGCGGATGCGTTCGCCAGGCTTCGGAGCCTGCTCGATCAGCGCGACAACGGGCACTCCTGGTTTCAACGCAGTACGGCGGCACGGCAGTTCGCCGAACTGGCTGACGCGCTCGGGGTGGTTGCCCATGACAACCTGCGGGCCGCGCTTCCGCACGACCTCGGGGCTGCGGTCGCCGGCCTGGAGCCGGGCCTGGTCAAGCGGATCAACCGGTCCATCGACAACGGCGTACGGTCACTGCCGAGTTTGCCCGCGGACCTCTCCTTCAGGTTCCTGCAGACCCTCCCCTCCGGCGCGGTTTCTGCGGCGGTCCTCGCGGGCCATGGGCAGATCGGCCTAGCCGCCACAGTCCTCACCGGCGCCGCCCTCGCCTGGCCGGCCCACACCATCACCAGCCGCTACGCCGAAGCCCGCCGATCCGACCGCGAAGTGCCCACGAACCGACGTCGGCGTGCTGCGATCGCCGGTGTCGGGATCGGGGTGGCCGCTCTGGTGGCGCACAGCCTTCACCTCGACCCGACGTACCTCGAGGTCGCCGCCGCGGCCGGTGCTGTCCAACCGGTCAGCCTCTACGCGAAGTACCTGCGGCGCCGGATGCACGCCAAGGCCGCCACCGCCGAACAGCGCATCACCGCTGAACTTGACCAGAACCGCGCCACGCTCCCCGAACTCAAGACACGCCTCGCCAACCTCGAGACCGAACGTCAACGCCTCCTGCAGCAGTACGACGCCCGCGTCCCGACCGAACTCCACCAGCTCACCGACGTACTCGTCCGCATCTCCACGACCTTCACGCAGTACGCCGACGCCATGCAGAAGGCCGGCCTGGATCCGCACACGAGCCCGGACGGTCCCGAGGGGCGCCCGGTCAGCGCCTCGATCCTGCACAACGACCCGATCCACACCCGCAACCTCACCGACCTGACCTGGGCACCCGGCCGTCACCACGAGCCGAGCGTCGAGGCGGAGAACGCAGCCCTGATCGCCGCGAAGATCCACCAGGCCACCGACGGCCGCTACAGCCCGCTCTCGCTGGCGCAGATCCAGTCCCACGCCGCCCCCGGCCGCGGTCTGCTGGACATCGCCGCCGACCTAGTCTTCGCCGAAGAACATCGCCGTACGCCGTCCCGCGCCCTAGCGGCCCGCGTGGACTTCCACCGCAGCCTGACCGCCGACCAGGCGCGGGCCGTGCCGACCAGCCTGTTCCACCCAGAACGTCCCCCTCTCGACTGGCCGACGTACGCCGAACTGCGGCCGAACGCCCTGCAAGAACAGCAAACCGAACTCACCAACCGAGCCGCCGCCCGCACCGAGAGCGCAGCAAAGGCGACAGACGACGCGCCCAAAGCCGCCCGCCACACAGCGATCGCGGAGGCATGTACGGCGGCCGCACACCAAGCCGACCGGGCACGCGATGCCTGGCAGGCATACCGCGACACCCCGACCCCCGCGATGCTCCAAGCAGCCCGGCAACAAGACGCCCTCTATGAGCAACGACGAGCGGAGAGTCTCCCGCCGAAGGATGTCCTGCAAACAGCCGCGGTCTCCGGCCAACTGCCGCATCTGACCGCCCTCACAAACGAGCTGAACCAGGCCCTAGTCCAACAAAACAAGACGTTCCGCTTCACCCCGGAGCTGCTGCACCGCACCCTGCGAGCGGAGACCCGACGCCTACTGTCACCCGGCGGACTCGTCCTGACCGTCGGCAACGATCCAAGAGCAGATGTCGCGGAGTTGACGCAGTTCGAGCTGACCCTCGATCCGAGCGAGCTCCAGGAGGTCCTGGACAACCCGGTGCTGATCGAAGAGGCGCAGCTCGGCCAGCTGGTGCAAGGTGGCTACAGCGTCGGCACGACCACGACCCAATCCTTCAGCGCCAACGGCGTCCTCAAGCTCGCTCCGTTCCTGTCGGGACTACCGGACGGGAACCCGTACAAGGCCCTGGCGCAGGTCGTCTCGCCGAGTGTCGAGTACTCGAAGAATGTCGGCCTCAGTGTCACGGGCGGCGCGACGGAGTACGGGCTGCCGGGTGCGGTCGAGGTCATCCAAGGCGAGATCCACCGTTTCCGTTCGTCGCGCCCGCGTTGGTCGTGGCGGATGCGGACGTCCGCCGTCGACACCTGGTCCGCGCGGCACGTGGTCGCCGGCGGTACGACGAAAGACACCGCGACCCTCGAACTCGGCATCAGCCACGCGTACACAGTCGGCGCGCCCAAGGAAACCGTCAGAATCCCCTCGGACGAACGCCGCACTGACCTGCCGGAACACGTTGCCACCCGGGTCGACGGACTGAGCGACCTGGCCGACCGGGCGATTGCGGGCCTCAGGCAACGACTCGGGTCACTCGACCGGGTCGGTCATGACCAGTTGCGCGGCCTGCTCACCGAGGACGCGCCGGGCCGGCTCGCCGAGATGACCCGCCCGGGCGGTCTCAGCCGCATCATCACCAGCGGCGGTCGCGCGGTCGCGTACGCACAGCTCGAGACGGTCGCGGTGTGGGAGCGGGCGACGTTGCTCGGCGACAGCTCGAAGGACCACAAGGTCGAGCGGCTGCGGGTCGGCTTCTCGGGAACGTCGGGCGGTCAGACGTTCTCGGCCGGCGACTCGTTCGCGGTCTCGGCGGGGTACGGCGGGACGGCAACGCAAGACCTGGGTACGTCGTCCTGGGATCTCGGGCCAGGTGGAAAGGCCGGCCTGAACGCAGGTCATGACACCTCGGTGAACACCGGCGACACCGCGATCCATCCGAGCGTCCAACGCATGCAGCCGACGGTCGGCGTGAAGCTACGCCTGGAGCATCGCCTCACCATCCACCGCGTCGATCGAGCCGGCGAGTTCACCCTGACGGCCGCGGGCGACGCCGTACTGCGGATGCCCGAGAACGACGCGTACCGCTACGGGCTGCCTGTCCCGTCGGCGGCGATCGTCCGCGACCAGGACGGACAACCAAGCTACGGCCTGGATGGCCGGCGACTGCTGCGCGGCGACCCGCAGCCGACCGGCGAAGACATCCAGCTCCCGGTGTGGATGCACAGAGGCTGGCGGCACATCGAGGAGGGACCGTACCGGGACCAAGAGGGGCGGCAGCCGATCCGTGGTGCGGGACCCGCTCTCGTGCAGGAGCTCAGCGGCGCCGACGAGGCCCTGCAGGAGTTCCTCGAGCACCTGTCCGCGAAGGGCCTGATCCCGAACGGCGAGCTCGGCGGGAAGGACCCGGCCCTGGCCGCCAGCCAGCTCGCGAACCTCGAACGCGTCGGTCAGCAACTGGCCAGGCACCGCCTGGAGACCGGCTACGATCCGGCCGCCCAGGAAGGCATCGTGCTCCGTCTCGACCGGCACCGCACCGGGTTCCCGCCGGAGCTGCACACCTACCGGATCAGGCTCCGGTCGTACACCGGCGAGGCCAAGTTCCTCGGGCTCTCCACCGGCGAGACCGTGGTCAATCTCGACATCGGCTCGAACACCACCAGCCGGTCCGGCGGACAGTCCAGAAGTCTTCCCTGGCAGACCAGATTCGGCTTCAGCGACAAGCCCAAGGTCGGCGAGGAGGGCGCGACGCCGGAGATCGCTCCGAGCTACGGACGCTCCTCGCTCGGCCGGTTCATCAGCTGGGCGACCGGAAGTACGCTGAACCGCGTCTCGCTGACCGAGAGCACGGCGCCGGTCGCGGTCTTCGACGTACCGCACACCATCGTCATCACCGAGGTCGGCCACGAGTCCAAGCCGATCGTCACTGTCGACGGCTCCGCCCGATTCTCGATCGACAGCGAGTTCTGCCGTCGTGACGGCACCGAGCCAACGATGGCGATCGAGGGCGAGGTCAATAGATACTTGTTGCGCTCAGCAACTTTCCAGGCGGTCGACGTCGGCGACCTGGTGGGACGGCTGACCGCCGAGCTGCCGGAACTCGCCCGCGGCGACAGCTCGGCGCTGCACCACCTGAGCGCGTTCCTGAACCCGCGCAACCTGGCGGCGCGTCCCGAGATGCTCACCGCGCCGTACAGCACCAGCCTGCTGGTCACCCCCGCGCCGTCGAACGTCGACCAGGCGTTGAGTCAGCGTGGTGTGACCACCGGCCGAGCGCGACTGACGGTCGACACGACCCTGCTGAACCTCAGGTACGTCGGCTCCGGGCATCCGGTGAACGGCGAGATCAACCTGACCCTGGGCAGCTCGACGATCACCACCGGAACCTCGACCAGCGGCACGTTCGGCCTCGGTGGCGGCACCGGCGTGGTCGATACGGACGGGTCGTCGTACGGCGGCTCGCTCAGCGGGAACCGCTCGAAAGACCGGTCGGCGAGCAGCACCGAGACGCAGATCGGCGGCGTGGAACGGCTCGCGATCCGCGACGGCGAGCACTACCAGTTCTGGGCCGACCTCGGGGTGGTCGCGGAGCTGCGGGTGATCGGCGCCGAGCCGCGGGTAGCCCAGGTACGCAGCGGCGCGGTCATGCTGACACTGCCGGAACGGGACGCACTGCGGCTCTACGGATTGGGCGAACTCGACCTCCCGGCCGCGAAGGTGCACGAAGCCGTCGAGCGTCTGCTCGAGGGCGACCTGCACCTCCCGCCGCGAACGATCCTGGCGATCGCCCGCCGGCACACCGACGACGTTCAGCGCGAACGGCTGGCGGCGATGCTGCGTGACCGGATCGGGCTGAGCAAAGCGGACCATCCCTCACTCGACGCCGTGCTGCCTGCGGCGCAGGACCTGATCGAGCGGCGGACCAGCGTGCGGATGCCGGAGCACTACACGACCACGATGGGCGCCGGGCTGATCGACGAGACGTCGCTGAAGGACCCGGACAACAACGAAACCGATCTGTACCGCGAGGTGCTCGCGGCCGTGGAGGACAGTTCGCGGGAGGCGCTCGACGACCCGGTGCTCGCGGCCGGTCTGCGTGGCGACCTGGCCGGGTTGCGCTGGCACGGACACATCGACGACCTGCTCAGCGACAGCGGGTTCGTCACCGAGTACCCGACCGGAGACGGTCGCAGGGTGTCCGTGCGGATCAAGCTGGAATTCGACGGCCCGACCATGGTCGATGGCCTGCTGGACAAGGATCGCAAGGAGAACGCGTTCAACATCATCCAGGTGTACGACTACCGCGAGGAGAGCCGCAGCGTCACCGGCGCGACGACGTACGGCGGTCAAGTCGGCGGCTCGCTCAGCCAGAACGGATCGGGTACGGCGGGTGTCGGGACGGATCTCGGTACGTCGACGACCGCGTCGAGCACCGAGCAGAACACCCGGATGTCGCGCGCCCTGTGGAACCCGACCAAACGGGTGTCCCGCGGCTACCGGATGACTGTGCAGGTCGACGGCGCCGAGGCTCGCAACCTGACCGGTGAGATGACGTTGCTCGTGCCCGCGTCGGTGGTCAACGCGCCGGTTCCGGAGGCCATTGACGCGGGTCAGGTCAAGCTCCCGCGGGGAACGGTTGTCGAAGGGACGATCGCGCGCAAGCTGTTCAATGCCGTCTACAGCCGCCTCGGTACGCCGGACATGCTTACGGCAGAAGGTGCTCGCGTTCACCGGACCGCTTTGGAGAACATGTTGTCCGCCGCCACGCGACTGGCCGCGTTCGAGCGGATCGCCTCGCCGGAGGGGCACACGATGGTGCAGTTGCCGGTTCCGGGTCGGCGATCGCGGCTGGTCGCGGTGCGGGTCCGGGCCGAGTTGTCGAACCTGCAGTTGGTAGCCGAGGGGGAGGCGCAACTCGGTCAGATCGACCGGCAGCAACGGATCACGCAGTTGACGACGAAGAGCAACCGGCTGCTGCCGGCCGCTCGGTCGATGAGCGGGTCGAACCCGGCCGGGATCCAGGCCGGCCTGTCCACCGGCGAGCAGGTCGGCGAGAAGAGCTCGGACAGCACCGGCAACCGCAACGAGACGACGATGAACGAACGCGGCCAGGTCGTCACGGTCAAGGTCGACGTCGACTACCACCTGCGCTACGAGGACCGCCGCCTCGACCGGCGCGGTGGCTTCGACGTGGCTGCGACCGACACCGGCTTCACGCAAGGAACGGCGTACCTGACGATGTTCCGCCACGAGTACGACGCCCTCCGCGGAAAGCCCTCCACGCAGCCGCCGTCCTCGACAGTTGCCGAAGGCAACCCGCACACCGCCGGCAGTATCCCGCCCCCCAACCCCTCGGGAGCCAGTTAGCTCAGTTCGGCCAGGCGGGGTTGCGGCCGAGGTGGGCGACGATGCGGTCGAGGATGTCCTCGCCGGACCACGGTACGTCGGGTGCGAACGGCGTACCCGGGGTGACGCGGATGTCACCCGTGGGCACGACCTGGGCCACGTCCTGCGCCGCCTCGAGAATGGCGGGGGTGAAGGTCACCGTCGTACCGAGCGACTTCGCGACGTCCCAGCTGTGGACCACGTAGTCGATGAAGTGGAAGCTGGCCGCCTGGGCGCCGGGGAACGCCGCGTCCGGCCCGAACTCGGCGAGCGTGAACGTCCGGTCCGCGACCCCCGGCTGCGCGAACGCGTCCAGGACGTGCTCGGCGGATTCGACGTACGCCTTCACCGGGTCGTCGCCGAGATCGCGGACCTTCCAGATCGCCGGGTCGGACTCGCCCCGCGACGCGGCCGCGAAGCCGTAGTGCTGGGTCGCCATGTGGGCGAGCAGCCCGTAGAGGGTCCAGGCGCGACACGGCGTCGGCTTGGACAGGTCGTCGGTGGTCGCGGTGGACACGACCTCAATGCTGGCCCGGACGGCTTCGGCGTCGAGCTGGAGGTAATCAACAGTAGGCATGCGCATATCGTAAGCGACAGCATATGATTGCGCCAGTGCTACCTTTCCCGACATGGCAACCGAGCGCCCCGATCTCGCCGCGATGCTGTATCCGCTGGTGCGGGAACTGATCGCGCTCGAACTGCCCGTGCTTGCCGCGCATGAGGTCTCGATGTGGGGCTATTCGGTGCTCACCGCGCTCGACGACACCCCGGTCCGGACCCAGGCCGCGCTCGCGGAGGCGATCGGCGCGGACAAGTCCCGCATCATCGGCACCCTCGACGAACTCCAGCGGTCCGGCCTGATCGAGCGCACCCCTGACCCCGCCGACCGCCGCGTCCGCCTGCTCTCGATCACCCCCCAGGGCCGCCGGGTACGCCGTACCGTCCGCAAGGAAATCCAGGCGCAGGAGGAACAGGTCCTCACCGCACTCGCGCCCGCCGACCGCAAGACCTTCGTCCGCATCTTGCAAGAACTGCACACTTCACGCTGACGGTGGAGGCCGATCCCTCGCGCGGGTGATCCGGGCGGGGCCGAGGCTCACCAGGCTGGCCGTATGAGGCGAGCGGTCGTGGTGTGGGCGATGGCGTACGGCGGTCTGCGGATCTGGTTCGCGACCGGCCACGCACCCGGGTGGAAGTTGCCCGGCGACGATCTGCTGATCCCGAACTGGGTCTCGGTGATCGCCTGTCTGGTCACCGCCCTCGCCGTGATCCGGATCCGGCCGCGGTTGCTCTGGGCGCTCGCCGCGGGCTGGCTCGCAGCGGCCGGGTTCATCCTGCTCGACCTGGTCGCCAACGTCCTGCCAGGCCTCGGCATCCCGATCGACGTACCCGGGATGCTCAGCCGACTCGGCGCGGTCGCCGGCGCCGTACTGCTCGGCCGCCTCGCGAAAGCCCATCAGCCCGAGGCCAGGCCCTGGCCGCACTGGGTCTCGACCGCGGGTGCGTGCCTCGCGGTCGCCGGGTGCCTGACCAGACTGGCGGCGCAGGCAGTCGTGGGTTTCGGCAAGGCGCCGTACGGCGGCAACCTGTCGGTCGTTCTCTTCGAAGGCGGCTTCGTCCTGGTGGGAACGGTCCTCCCGTTCCTCCTCGTGCACCGCATCGGCCGGTACTTCCCGCGCTGGCTCCTGCTGGTCCCCGGCTACACGATCGGTGCCGGCATCACGGCGTACTTCACGGTCGGGCTGCTCCAGATGATCGTGAACGTGGTCCAGGGCGAGCCCGCGTACGACGATGTCGGCCTCCCGCAGAGCTTCTTCTGGGTCGCGGTCCCGGCGTACGTCGTCTGGGGCGTCGGTCTGACCGTCGCCGCCCGGGCTTACCAATTCGCCACCCGAAAGGCAACCGATTCGGAGTGTGATCTTCAAATCACGCAGCGTTGAACCAAGTAGAGCACTCAATCGTTCGAACCAGGCACAAGACCCATCCACACCGCGAGGAGTGAGGCCCTGTGCAGGTGCTTGAGCGTTTTCAAAAAGAAGTGATCGCCGTCTTCCGGATCGTCGTCGGGTTCCTGTTCGCCACCCACGGCGCGGCAGCGCTGTTCGGCGTCCTCGGGACCGAGCAGGTCGGCGCGTTCGTCTGGCCGTCCTGGTGGGCGGCGTTGATCCAGACCATCGGCGGTGCGCTGGTGATGGTCGGGCTCGGCACCCGGTACGCCGCGCTGCTGTGCTCCGGATCGATGGCCTACGCGTATTTCAGCGTGCACCAGGCGGGTGCTTTGCTGCCGGTGCAGAATGGTGGCGAGAAGGCGGCCCTGTTCTGCTTCGCCTTCCTGCTGATCGCTGTCCTGGGCAACGGCGCCTGGTCGGTGCAGCGGGCAGCGACAGCAAAAGCGCAGGCAGCCGCAGCGACAAAGTGACCTGATGTCAGACCCGCAGCCCCACAGAGCAGGAGCGCCGATGGCCGACGACCGGGCGACGCTGCTGCGTGAGCTGCACGATGTGCACGCTCCTGCGCTGTGGCGGTTCGTCGTCCGGCTGACCGGCGACGACCGGCTGGCGGAGGACGTCGTCCAGGAGACCCTGCTCCGGGCCTGGCGGCGACCGAACATCCTGGCCGAGGACGAGGCTGGCGCCCGGGCGTGGCTGTTCACGGTGGCGCGCAACCTCGTCATCGACGACCGGCGCAGCGCCCGGGTCAGCCGGGAGGTCGCCAGCGACGACCTCCCGGAGAACCCGAGCGCCGACCACGCGAACGCCGTACTGGATGCGTGGCTGGTCGCTGAGTCGCTGGCTCAGCTGTCGGAGGAACATCGGCAGGTGATCGTTCGTGCGTACTACGGACGCCGTACGGTCACCGACATCGCCGAGGAGCTGGACATCCCGTCGGGCACCGTGAAGTCGCGGCTGCACTACGGGCTGCGGGCGTTGAAGCTCGCGCTGCAGGAGAAGGGGGTGACGAGCCAGTGAGCGACCCGTACCGGGAGTGGGACGCTGCCTATCTGGTGGGCGCGTTGTCGGCGAAAGACCGGCGCGTGTACGAAGAGCATTTGCATACCTGCGAGGAGTGCTCGGCCGGGGTCGCGTCCCTGGCCGGCATCCCCGGAGTGCTGGCCGCCTTGCCGGCCGACCGCGCGCTGGCCACCATTACGGCCGATCCGCCGAATCTGCTGCCCGGTCTGGTCCGGAATGTCCAGCGCGACCGGCGCCGTCAGCGGATCCGGCTCGGTGCGCTGACGACCGGGATCGCCGTCGCCGCCGCGGCCATCGGTGCGGTGATCATCGTCCCGCTGACCCGCGACGAGCCGAAGGGTGACGTCGTCGTACTCGCCCAGACGGTGTCCAGCAAGCTGTCCGCGGACGCCCGGCTGGTGCCGGAGCCGTGGGGTACGACGATCGAGATCAGCTGCCGGTACGACGAACTCGCGACGCCGAGCGAACGCGCCCGCGGCTATGAGTTGTACGTCACAGACACGTCCGGAAAGGTCGAGCTGATCGCGAGCTGGACGTCCTCGCCCGGGACGACGGTGAAGCCGGCGGCAACCACCAAGCTGCAGCGCAGCGAGATCAAGGCCCTGGACATCCGCAGCTCGGAATCCGGCCGGGTGCTACTGGCTGTTCGTTTCTGAGCACGCATGACCGCAGTCCGTCGGGGCACCAGGAAGACAAGAGCGGCGGTCGCTCGAGAGGCCGCCGATCCAGGCCCCGGTGTTCAGGGACGTGCACCGGGGTCGCCGTACGTCGTGATGCGGCTGCAAGAAAATTCTGGTGAATCTGTAACACTCCGGGTGTCACCAGCGATACACCCTGTGTAACGCCACTGAGGATCCCGTCCCAGGCCGACCGCCCGAAGGGTCTGGGACGGGGTTCTCGATGCTTCTGAGGCGCCCAAGCAGCGTTACGAACGAAGGCCCCCGGTGACTCATCACCCCGGGGGCCTTCGCGCTGCGCGTTCCCTCCCTAGGACGCTTGTTCAGTCGGGCCGTTCGACTCCGGGAGAGCGATCCGGTCCGCCGGTAGGCGTTCCGTCCGCTCGTTGCCGTCGTCGCCCTCGTACTGCACCAGAGCGGTCCATCCCGATTCCTCGTGGTCGCGGCCGATCAGCCAGCCGCGACGCCACTTGCCATCCGCGAGGACGACAACATGGCTGGGCAGAGGGAGTCGGGACACCAGATCGGTGCCGGGCTCGAACTCAGTCATGGCCGAAGGCTAGGGGGTTTCGGAGCCGAGCGCCTCCCGGACGCGTGTTACTTCTATGTTTCACGCGGGGCGGGCTGCAATTCTTTGACAACTCTCACAGGCAAACCGAACGCTTGAACCGAACCGGTCACCTTCAGAGCGCGACCGCCCGGGATGTGTGTCACCCAGTCGTTCCGCAACGCGTGCCTGCACAGCGCGGCGCCGACCGCGCCGGCGAGATGCGGGCGGCGTTCGGTCACGTCCAGACACGACCTGAGGGCGGGCCGGCCGCGTCGTACGTCGACCTCGATGCCGAGATCTTCCAACCAGGCTTGGCCTTCCGGCGTCAACGCGATCCCGTCCGACCAGTCGATCAGACCGCGCTCCGTCATCGCGTCGGCGAGCGCGACGCCGAGCTTGCCCGCCAGGTGGTCGTAACAGGTGCGCGCCCGCGCGAACGCGTCCCGCTTACTTACAGCGGCCAAACTGTTCGCGACTTCTTCACGACGCGGCGTCAACGCGGCAAGCCCTTCCAGCAACTCGGCCGTATCCGGCCCGGCGAGCTTCACATACCGGTGCCGCCCCTGCCGCACCTCGGTCAGCAATCCGCCACTGACCAGCTGATTCAGGTGCTCGCTGATCGTCGGCCGGGAAACCTTCGCCAACTTGGCCAGCTCACTGGCAGTCCAAGCCCGCCCGTCGAGCAACGCCAGACAAACCGTCGCCCGAGTCCCGTCGGCCAACATCCGAGCCCACCCCGCCAACTCCTCACCTTCGGCCGTCATACCCCCATCATCCGCTCCCCACAGTTAGGCCCCCACCAAACAGTCCCGTGTCTAGCGTCGGTTGACGTGACTCATCTGACGATCGAACCTTCCATCCTGTACGTCGGCACGCCGGTCGCCCTGCTTGCGACCGTGAACGAAGACGAGAGTGTCAACCTGGCGCCGATGTCGTCGGCCTGGGCCCTCGGTGATGTTGTGGTGCTTGGGGTCGGTGTCTCGGGGCAGACTGCGGCCAACCTGCGTGAGCGGCCGGAGGTGGTGATCAACTACCCGTCGCCCGATCAGTGGAAAGCCGTCGAACGTCTGGCTCCGTTGACGGCCGCCGACCCGGTCCCTTCGCACAAACAGGATCGCTTCCGCCACGACCGCGCCAAGTTCACCGCCTCCGGCCTGACCCCCGTCCCCTCCGAACTAGTCACCCCACCCCGAGTCGCCGAATGCCCACTCCAGTTCGAAGCCACAGTCGCCCACTCGGAGCTAGATGCCAAAGGCAACTTCCTGATCGCTCAAGCCCGAGTAGTCCGAGTACACGCCGCCCAGGACATCGTCGTACCAGGAACCTCCCACGTAAACCCCGCCAGGTGGTCGCCCCTCATCTACAACTTCCGCCACTACTACGGCCTAGGCCCCGAACTAGGAGAGTCCTTCCGCACCGAAACCCCGAGGTAGGCGGATTTTGCTGCATATACGCCAGAAATCCTCCTACATAAGGCGTAGGCGATCGGTCTCCTCGTCGCTGAGGATTACGTCGAGGGATGCCAGTACGTCGGGGAGGTCTGCCGGGGGAACGTTGCGTTCGGTGGTGCGGCCGTCGGCGTACTCGAGTGTGAGGGTGTCGCCGACCAGGCGGCGCACTACGCCTTCGGCTACTCGCATTACTACGGGGCGGCCGGTGAACGGGGAGTTCGGGTGGGTTGAGACGTAGTGGTGGTAGACCTCGTAGTCGATCGGGCGGACCGGCTCGTCGTTCGACGCGTGCTGTGGGACCCACCCGTCCGCGGTCTGCTTCGACAAAGTCCACAGGTCGCCGTCGAGGGTGAGGCGGTGGTCCCAACCCGCCTGGTCGACGACGGCACCGTCCTTCAGCGGGGTCGGATACAGCTGGCCGGCGCCGAATCCCACGTCGGCCAGGAACTCCTGCCCGTCGACGCCCACCTTGAGCAGTGCGTGCGTCCGCGGTCCAGCCTTGTGCGGTTGCACCCGAGCAACCCGCCGTACGACGTCGAACCCGAGCTGCTCCAGCGCCGCGCCGAACAGCAGCGCGTGCTCGTAGCAGTACCCGCCGCGTTGCCGGCCGACCAGCTTGGCCTGGATCGCGTCGAGGTCGATGCCGGGATGCGTGCCGAGGACCACGTCGATGTTCTCGAACGGGATCGCTAGCACGTGCGCCTGATGCAGGCTCCGCAACGCCTCGGCCGACGGCGGCACTCGCTCGTGGCCGATCCGGGCGAGATAGGCGTCCAGATCGAGGCTCTCGATGTTCCACATGCGGGCTACCTCAACACTTCTAGTTCACTTCAGGTCAAGCTCGGTGAACAGCGTCAGCTGGATGCCGCCCGGGGCCTCGAGGCGGGCGTTCAGCGAGTTCCACGGCGTACGAGTCGGCTCGGCGACGACTGTCGCGCCGGCGTCGGCCAGCTCCTGCGTGGTCACCGCCGAATCCGCCACCTCGAACGCGACCCGGTACTTCCCGGCCACCCGCTGCCCGACCTCGACCCGGTCGATGAACTCCGCCTGGTTCCGGTCCGCGAGCTCGAGCGTCGCCCGCTCCACGTCGAGAATCGTCACCCGCCCGTCCTCCGACGAGTAGGACTCCCGCTCAGGCAACCCGAGGACGTCGCGATAGAACGCCACCGCGGCGTCGTAGTCGTCCACTGTCACAACCAGCCGCATCTCTTTGACACTCATCCAGCCAGTATCTACAAAAAGCGCTACCAGGCCTGGGCCAAAGCGGTCGTCGCGGGGGTGAGGCGGTAGCCGGCGTTGGCGGAGAACTCGGCAGAGAGGGCGAAGCGGTCGCCGCGGACGATCGTGTGCCGCCATTCGACCGGACGGTTCTGCGCGGTGCCCTGGCGGATGATCGAGAAGACCGCGGCGTCGGCGGGGCAGTGCAGGAGTGCTCGCTCGGCCGGGCTCGGGTTCATCGCGCGGATGTCCTCGCGCCCGTGGTCGAGGTTGATGCCGGTGCGTTCGGCCAGCTCGTTGTAGAGGCTGGTGTGCGTGAAGTCCGCTTCCAGCAGCGGCTTCGCGAGGGCGGCCGGCAGCCAGACGCGGTCGAGGGCGAGCGGCTCGTCACCGGCGTACCGGAGGCGCTCGAGGTAGAGCAGCGGGATCGACCCTTCGAGATCGAGGCGGGCGGCGACCACACCGTCCGCGCGGAGGTCGAGCGCCCGTACGACGCTGTGCTGCGGCAGGCCGGATTCCTCGACGGAGGAGAACAGGCTGTAGAGCGCGCCCATCGGCTGCCGGATCTCCGGTGCGGTCGCGACCCGGGGCTGCCGGCCGCGCTCCGCGACGATCAGCCCGTCGGTGCGGAGTTGTCCGAGCGCCTGGCGGACGGTGTGCCGGCTGACCGCGTACTCCTCGACCAGCGCGAGCTCACCCGGGAACGCGTCATCGAACTCCCCGGAGCGCAGCCGCCGTACCAGATCCTCCTGCAGCTGTTTCCACAACGGATCCCCACCGGCCCGGTCGAGCCTGCGCACGTTCACCCAGTTCCTCCAGTTGCCAAATGTCCGGTCATCTCCTACCGTGAATGTACGTACATTTCTCACGGGAGGGAACCGGCTAGTGGTGCAGCTTGAGGTTAGGCCACCTCGCCCCCACCCCGCCGCTCCCACCGTCCGTCGCCTCGGGTCTGCCGTACGGCGGATGCGCGGGTTGTGGATCGTGCTCCTGGTGACGGCCGTGGCGGTCCCGCTCGGGCGACTCGTACCGCTCGTCGGCGGGCCGGTCTTCGGGATCCTGCTCGGCGTGATCGCGGGCAGCGTGATCCCGGCGCTGCGTTCGGAGATCTGGCGGCCCGGGTACGACTTCGCCTCGAAGACGTTGCTCCAGCTGTCGATCGTCGTACTCGGCACTGGGCTGTCGTTGCAGCAGGTCGCGCACGTGGGCGTCTCGTCGTTGCCGGTCATGCTCGGCACACTGGCGCTCGCCCTCGGCGGCGCATGGTTCTTCGGGCGAATCCTCGGCGTACGCGGCGACACCCAGATCCTGATCGGGGTCGGTACCGCGATCTGCGGAGGCTCAGCGATCGCCGCCGCGACGGCCGCGATCGGTGCCAAGCGCTCGTCCGTCGCCTATGCGTTGGCGACGATCTTCACGTTCAACATCGTCGCCGTCCTGACGTTCCCGCCGCTCGGTCACCTGATGGGCATGAGCCCGGAAGCCTTCGGGTTGTGGGCCGGTACGGCGATCAACGACACGTCGTCCGTCGTCGCGGCCGGGTATGCGTACAGCCAGTCCGCCGGCGATCAGGCGATCGTCGTGAAGCTGACGCGGTCACTCACCCTGATCCCGATCGTGCTGACGCTGGTCGCGCTCAAGATCCGGCGCGAGAACCGCGCGGCGCGCGCACTCGATGCTGCGTCTGAGGGTACGTACGAGGGCTCCACGGCGTCGATCCGTAAGCCGTTGCCGTGGCGCAAGCTCGTTCCGCTGTTCCTGATCGGCTTCATCGCCGCAGCGGCCCTCCGCTCGGCCGGCGTGGTACCGGAGTCCTGGCTGCCTGGTTTGAGCCTCACCGGCAGCACCCTCATCACCGCCGCGCTGGCCGCGATCGGCCTCTCACTGCGCCCGAGCGAGCTGCGCGACGCAGGACCCAGGCCGCTCCTCCTCGGAGCGATCCTCTGGGTCCTGGTCGCTGTCGGCAGCCTCGGACTTCAGTCCTTCTCGTAGGCGGCCTGGCGGTCCTGGACCGCCTTGATCCGCGGTACGTCGAGCTTGTTGCTGCGGTCGAAGTTGTAGATGCCGTTCTCTTCCTGGAACACGTCGGTCAGCTGCGTGTAGCAGTAGCCGAACATCAACTCGTTGTCGAGCAGCGCGTCGATCAGACCGGCGAAGCGGGTGTAGAAGTCCTCTTCGTTCGCGACCCGCTGGCCGTAGCCCCAGGAGTCCGAGGAATTCCCGCTCTTCCCGGCCGCCGCCTTCTCCTCGTTCCACCAGATGCCGCCGAACTCGCTGCAGAAGTACGGCTGGCCGTCGTACGCCAACGAGATCGGCTTGCCCTCGGGGCCGCCGGTGTTGCCGTACGGCTTGTCGTTCACGAGATCCGCCATCTGCTTCGCGAACTCGGCCGGGTCCTGCTCGTAGTTGTGCGAGTCCCAGACGTCCGTCTCCGGTACGCGGTGGCTGTAGCCGGAGGTGTCCAGCACCGGGCGGCTCGTGTCCGCGGCCTTGGTGGCCAGGAACATCGCGCGGGTGACGTCGTCGAGCTGGGTGATCCGGTCGTGCAGCAGCTGGTGCGTCTCGTTCAGCGGGCACCAGCCGACGATGCTCGGGTGGCTGTAGTCGCGTTCGACCGCCTCGAGCCACTGGCCGACGTACGACGCGGTCGGCTGCTGGTTGTCCTTGTCGGTGTTGCCGACGCCGGAGCCCCAGTCGCCGAACTCGCCCCAGACCAGGTATCCGAGCCGGTCCGCGTGGTACAGGAACCGCTCCTCGAACACCTTCTGGTGCAGGCGCGCGCCGTTGAACCCGGCCGCCAGGCTGAGCTCGATGTCGCGGACCAGCGCCTGCTCGGACGGCGCGGTCATCAGGCTCTTCGGCCAGTACCCCTGGTCCAGCACGAGTCGCTGGAATACGTGCTTGCCGTTGATCAGGATCGCCTTGCCGTTGATGCTCACCGACCGCAGCCCGGCGTACGAGTCGGCTCCGTCGACCACGTTGCCGTCGGCATCGATCAGCTCGAGGCGTACGTCGTACAGGTGCGGATCCGTGGTGTCCCACAGACGAACGCGGTCGGCCGGGACCTGCAGCGTCAGGCGCGGGGCCAGGTCGAGATCGGCGCGAACCTCATGGCTGACGATCTCGCCGTCGGCGTCCTTGAGGGTGGCCTTGATCGTGTAGCCGGCCTTGTTCGCCGAGACCGGGACCTCGAGGTGGAAGCTGGAGCCCGCGACGTCCGGGGTGATCCGGGGCCGCTTCAGGTGCACCGTGGGGACCGCTTCGAGCCAGACGGTCTGCCAGATGCCGGTGGTGCGGGTGTAGAGGCAGCTGTGGTTGAAGTACAGCTGGCTCTGCTTGCCGCGCGCCTGCGGACCGCGGTGCGTGTCACGGGCGCGGACGACGATGGTCGCCTCCTCGCCCGGCTTGGCGACATGGTGCAGGTTGGCGCTGAACGGGGTGAATCCGCCGCGGTGCCGGACCACCTCCTCGCCGTTCACCCAGACGGTGGTGTCGTGGTCGACGGCCTGGAAGTGCAGTACGGCGTCCTTGCCGTCCCACTCCGCGGGGATCGTGACGGTGGTGCGGTACCAGACCGCCTCCATGAAGTCGACGTCCTCGATCCCGGACAACTCGGTCTCCGGCGCGAACGGTACGACGATCCGCTGCGTCAGCTCGCGTTCCCGCAGGCCGCGCTCCAGCCCGGAGTCCGACCGGTCGATCTCGAACTGCCACTCGCCGTTCAGATTCACCCATTCGGGCCGAACGAACTGCGGACGCGGGTACTCCGCACGAGGCTGCGACATTGTTGTCTCCCGAGGTGCTTGATCGGTGGCGGGACACGAGCACTTTACAACGTTGGAATGGACCCAGCAATGGCCAGTTCCACCCACTGGAAACGTCTGCTCAGGGCTGGGTGAAGAGGGCGGCGTTGAGGAAGTCGGCGGCGAAGGTGCCTTCGCGATCGGCTTGTACGGCGCGGAGGTCGAGGGGAGTGAGGGCGCCGAAGATCGTGCGGAGGTCGTCGAGGGAGAACGTCATACCGCCGTACGTGTCCCCGGTCGTGACCACGTCGAGGTCGCTGGGCATGTCCATCCGCTCGGCGGCGAAGGCGACGATCCCGAACCGCCCACCGGACCGCACGAGTGGGAGGACCCGCTGCAGGTACGTGATCCGGCGATGCGGGGCGATGTGGTGGAAGCACCCGGAGTCGTACACGACGTCGTACTCACCGGCCGGCAGCGGATCACGCAGTACGTCGACCGCCGTCAACGTGACCGCCGCGGGCATCGTCGGCCGCAGCGTGTCGAGGAGGTCCGCGGCGAGGTCGATCCCGTCGACGGTCGCGCCCTGCTCGGCGAACCACCTGGTGTTGCGGGCCGCGCCGCAGCCGACGTCCAGAACCCGCGCATTCTCGAGCTCCCCGAGCAGACCTCGCTCGTGCCAGTCGACCAGCGGTTCGTCCGGGAGTTGGGTGGTCAGCGGATGTCCGGGGGTGGTCAGCAACCCGGTCCAGTACTCCGCGGCGGAGGGGCTGGAGCGGTCTCCTCGTCCGCTCGCACTCACCACCTGATCGAGAACGTCGAGCAACTGGTCAACCGTGAAAATGCGAGGTCCCGTCACCAGTGAATTCTACCGGAATTCCCTTTGCGTAGCAGCGTGTTCCGGGCTGGTCGACGTACTTTCCCCAGGGGGTTGTGAGGGTGTATCCGCTCGACTCGTAGAGCGCGATCGCCTCGGGCTGGAGCTCCCCCGTGGACAAGCGAAGTGTGGGGTAGCCGGACGCTTCCAGAGCGGCCAGAAGGGCGCGCGCGTATCCCCGCCCCCGTGCGGCCGGCGCGACGTACATCCGCTTCACCTCGCCGTCGCCGGGATGCTCGCTGTCCGGGCCGAACGCCTGTACGGCGCCGCACCCGACGGCACGCCGCGCGTCGTCGAGCACCACGAAGTACCGCGCCCCGTCCTTGACCTGCGACCGCCCCTCGACCCCGTACTTCGCAACCAGCTCGCCGAAGGCCGCCGCCAACAGCTCACCCAGCTCGAGATCCTCCGCCGCACGCTCCTCCACGATGTGCTTCACCCCCGCATCGTAAAAGCAGATGAGTTGGTACGGCGGAGGGCCATAAGCTCTTGCCCGATGCAGCGTTTCTGAAGGTGTAGGTACGTCGTGGCGGGCCCTGGACGGGGTCGGCTCGATGTGGCGTGCCTGCGCCGCGCTTCGACTGTTCTGTCGATCGCGAGCCTTCAGGAGCCTTCTTGTCCGGCATCACCGACCACCTCGTCCTGCGCACCATCGAAGGCGCAGCTGACCTCCTCATCGAGGAACTGCGAGCGATGGCGTCGATCCATTCAATCCGCCAGGCGTCCGTAGACACCGTCGAGTGCACACTCAACGGCCCCCTGGACGAACTCGCCGCCTGCGCGCTGTACTCGACGGTCGCCGTACGTGACCTCGATCAATCGCTGCGGAGCGGACTCCTCAGCAGCCTCTCGCCAGTCCGCTTTCGAGTCGGGACGGCCGATCCGGTCCGTCGACGGGAGGTGATCAACTCGACCGAGCAACAATTCGGTTGGGTGAACCGCCCTGGGGACTGGGACGTCAATCTCCTCCCGTCTGCCGACGGGTGGATCGGGGAGTTCGGCCCGTTGTCGTGGACTCGTCGGTTCGGTCGGTTGGAACGGTTGCCCTGGTCAACCAACCTGATCGTCGCCGAGGTTCTGGTCCGGCTGGCGAAGATCCGCCCGACCCACCGAGTCCTGGACCCGTTCTGCGGCACCGGAACCATCCTCCACGCAGTACGCCGCCAACACCCCACCGCTCACCTCCTGGGCCTCGACCACGACGCCCGCGCGCTCAGGCTCGCGGCTGACAACGCTCTCGGGGACGCGGTCGACAGCGTGCTCATGAACGCGCTCCGCGGCGACGGGCTCCCGCTTGCTCGGGGTTCGGCGGACGCTCTTCCGCTTGCGTCCGGCAGTGTGGATCGGGTGGTTGCGAATCTCCCGTTCGGCAAGCAGGTCGGCAGTCATCGCGCCAACCGCACGCTGTATCCCGCCGTACTCGACGAGATCGCCCGAGTCCTCACCAGCGACGGCCGCGCCGTACTCCTCACCGAAGACAAGCGCCTCCTGCTTGGCGCAGTCCAACGGCAGAACGGCCTGAAGGTCGTGCGTCAGCGACTCCTCAGATACAACGGAGCAACGCCGACCGCCTACATCCTCACCCGGACCCGTCCACCACGAACCGCGCGAAGGGTGATCTCCGGGAGTGGTTCTGAGAATTGTTTGCCGGACCCCCAACGCCGCGGCCCGGTTGTTCGTCTAGGTCGGTGAGAGGGCGGAAGGTGGTGTGGTGGCCGACTGGGAGCATGCGTTCAGGACGTTGCTGGCTACGCGCGGCGGCGCGCTGCGCAGCTATGCCTACCTGTTGACCGGTGACCCAACGGCCGCCGGCGACCTGGTCCAGGAAGCGCTCACGCGGGTGTTCGGTCGTCGCCGGATCGGCGAGGACATCGACCAGCTCGAGGCGTATGTCAGGCGCGCGATGCTGAACCAGTACGTCGACAGTCGCCGGCGACTCAAGCGGTGGAATGCGACCCGCCATCTACTGGTCGACGTACCTCACCACGACGACGACCGGCTCGCGGTGGCGGACGAGGTCCGGAGAGGGCTGGCGACTCTTTCGCCGAGGCAGCGGGCGTGTGTTGTTCTGCGCTACTACGAAGACCTGACCGTCGCCGAGGTCGCCGACGAGCTCGGTTGCGCCGAGGGCACCGTGAAACGACACCTGGCCGATGCGAGGGCGAAGCTCGCTGTGCAGCTCGGCATCACGGAGGAGAGTACGCAATGACTGCCAACGATCTACGAGAAATGCTCCGGGTCGCGGCCGCTGAGGGCAGCGACGTGGTTGACCTCGCCGAGGACGCGGTCGCCGAACGCATCCAGCGCCGCCGGATCCGCAGCAGGCGATTCGCGGTCGGGGGTACCGCGTTGGCCGCCGCGGTAGTGCTCGCGGGGACCACGTGGGCCGTCCGCCCCGGCGGTGAACACCCCCCGACAGCCAGTGCACCGTCGACAGCCGATGTCCTGCCTCGACTCGCTCGGTCTGACCTGGACAGTCCCAGTGGGATGGAGGCGGCCCTCCGAACCACGTTGACCGTCGACGCGAACGGGTGCGTTCGGGCGAGTTCGGGTCAGCCCGGGGTCACGCTCGTGTGGCCGCGTGGGTACACGGTCCGGGGAGATGCACAGTCGTTCGAGATCCTCGACGGTACGAACAAGGTCGTCGCGAAGTCCGGCACCCCCCTCGACATCGGCGGCGGTGGTGTCGACCGCTTCAAAGACACGTGGACAGGCCGCGACTGTGCAACCGGCGGGACGCTGTGGCTGGTCGGCAACATCGGCCCCGCCCGATAGCCGTTCCTCCGCCAGCCGAAGGTCCCGGAGCATGGCGCGCCGACGCGACTGCTGGTCAGGGCCTTCCCGACACCCACCCACATCCAAGCGGAGCCCAGCAAGTGGTCACCTGACCGCCGACGAGACGGAGCCGGTTCCCTGCCCAACCTCCGCGTCTGGGTCTCTGCCCGACGTCCGCGTGTTGTGCATGGCCGTGATTCTGCTCGACCTCCGTGTCTTGTGCAGGGCTGGGTCTCTGCTCAACGTCCGCGTGTTGTGCATGGCTGGGTCTCTGCTCGACCTTCGCGTGTTGTGCAGGGCGTGACTCTGCTCTACCTCTGTGTGTTGTGCAGGGCTGTGACTCTGCGCGAGTTGTGCGTCAGTGCTGGGGGGTTTGCTCGGGCTCCGCGTCTTCGGCGGGGGCGTCCGGCGGAAGGTCGCTCCACGGATCGACCGTGCGGTTGTTGCCGAGCGCTCCGATTTCGGAGGTTGAGCAGCCCTCGGAGGGGAGCGGTTCACCCCAGATCGCCAGGTACGCCGCTTCGCGGGCGGACGCGGACGTGTTGGCTCCGACCGGCGGCTCCTCGGAGGAGGCCGACGGTTGACCGGCGCGTGGCTGCCCTTGGCCAACAGCAAGACGCCGTTGTTCGACAGCCGAACGGCGACCTGCCGCATCGGATGCCGCCGGTGCCGGTGGAGGTGGCGTGCTGGGTTTCTCGGTGGGCGTGGGTGGGTGCTGTGATGGTGTTTGGGTCGCGGGAGGGCTGGAATTTGCCCTGGCGGGGTGGGTTGGGTCGGCCCAGGTGGGTCTGGCTACGTGGACTTCGCCGTTGGTGATGGTGATGGTCCAGTGGCCGTTGTGTAGGTCGGTGTGGTGGCAGCGGCACAAGAGCACGAGGTTGGAGATCTTGGTTTCGCCGCCGTCGATCCAGGAGATCAGGTGGTGTGCGTCGCACATGATGGGTGGGGCTCCGCAGACGACGCAGCCGCGGTCGCGGGTGTTGAGGGCGCGGCGCATGGCGCGGGTGACGAGGCGTTCGCAGCGGCCGACGTCGAGGGGTTCGGAGTTGGAGCCGAGGACGATCGGGATGACCTTCGCATCGCAGGCGAGGCGGCGGATGGTGGCTGCGGACAGTCCGTTGCTGTAGACGGTCTGTCCGATCGCGTCCGCGGTCGCTGCCTTCAGGTCCTCCAGGTCGATGGTCACGGTCAGGTTCGCCTTGGCCCCGAACCCAGGAACCACGTCACCACCCGAACCAGCCACCGCACCACCTTCCCCGCCAACATCTGAGCCGCGCCCCGCGTCGGTCCTCGTCTCCGCAGTAGGACCAGCCGTCGTACGACCAGCGTCCGTGGAGCCGGTGTGCGTGGAGTCGGTGGGTGTGTTGGTGGGGCGGGGGATGGTGGGTGAGGGGGTGCCTGCGTCGAGGGCGGTGGCGGCGAGGGTGAGGGTGGTGGTGAGGGCGTCGGCTTGGCGCTTTTCGCGGGAGCGGGGGTCGCGCTCACCGTCGATGGTTTTGTGTGGGCGGGCGCCGGTGAAGATCAGGGTGCGGAGGAGTTCGGCGTTTTCGTTGGCCAGGTACCCGGTGAACTTCACTCCCCGGTCGGCGGTCTTCAAGGTCAAGGTCTCGCGGGCGGCGGCCTTGTCTTCTTCGGGTTCGGGGCCGTCGGTGTCGAGGATGTCGCGGGACTGCTCGGCGGCCGCACGGAGATCGGCCGGGGACAGGTACCGGGCCTGGCGGACCAGTTCCTGTTCGGCGAACTCGAGGTCTTCGACCGGCACGGTGGTCGGGACCTTTTCCAGGGCGGTCACGATTGCTTCGGCCTGCGCCGGCCGCAGCAACACCTCAGGAATCTCCCCGTCCTCCACAGCGGAGTCGGGGTCGGGCAGCGCGGCAGTGACGGCCGCATACTTGGGCAGCGCGCGGGACAGCTTGACGTCGCGGTAGGCGCGGGAGCGGTCGAGGCGGTAGCGGAACTCCAGGTACTGGACCATGTCACGGGCACCGACCCGTTCGGCATACCCGGACTTGTCCATCGCCGCAACGAGGCGTAGGCGGCGGGTCTCGGTCCGGGCCTGGTCGGCGTCGCACTGGTCGAGAGCATGCGCCAGCTCGGCATCGCTCATCAACTCCGGCGGCTTCTCCATGCATCAAAGCCTAGACACCCCCACCGACAGTTTGCAAAGCCAGAACCCCTTATTTTCAAGGGAATCTGTTATCCACAGCCTAATGACTTGTGGATCTTGCCAAAGGCAACAAAATCACAAGCCGAGGAGTCGGGACCCGTTCGCCCAGCAGACCGCGCGTAGCCAGTCGTCGCCCAGGTCCAGGGACTCCAGCGACGTCAGTTGGACGGCGTACTCGTAGGGGATGTTGGGGAAGTCGGAGCCCAGGACGATGCGGTCCTGGAGGTCGGCCAGGCGGGGGACCAGGTCGCGGGGGAACGGCATCAAGGACTCGGTGAAGGGTGTCAGCGCCATCGTCGTGTCGAGATGCACGTTCGGGTACGACGTGAGCGCGAGATGTTCGGCGTACTCCGGCATTCCGAGGTGCGCGATCACCGCAGTCAACTGAGGATGCCGTCGCAGTACCTCACCCATCGGTCCCGGACCGGTGTGCCGTCCGGGGATCGGCCCGGAGCCGCAATGAACGACAACAGGTACGCCGGCCTCCGCCAACTGGCCCCACACGTCGTCGAGCTCGCCGGACCGCGGATCGTAGTCGCCGACCTGAACGTGCACCTTGAAGATCCGCGTCCCCAACTCCAACGCTTCGCGGACATACCCAGCGGCTGAAGGTTCGGGGAAGAACGTCCCGCTCGCCACACACGCAGGCGTCACAGAGGCGAAGTCCCGCGCCCACGCGTTCAAGGAGGCAGCCATACCGGGCTTGTGCGGATAGACCAGCGCCGGAAACGCCCGCACCCCCAACGAATCCAGCGTCTTCAGCCGCTCCTCGACCGACGTCCGGTAGGTGATCGGCCAGTCGGCCCCGTAATGCTCGGAAGCCTGGTCGAAGTACGCCCAGACCGCGTTCATCACCCGGTCCGGCAGGAAATGCACATGCACATCCACCAGACCGTCCATCCCAAGCCGCCGCCACCAGGTCGGCACATCCGCGTCACGCACGCCTCTAGCCTGCCTGATCGGCCACCCAGAGGTCGGTGAGGCCCTTGAAGTGGGCCATGAACTTCTCCTGTTCGTGGAGCGGGTACGTCGCGGCGACGGTCTCCTGGAGGATCCGGGCGAAGTCGGGGCCGGATACCCAGTCCCGGACCCTGAGGTCGAAGTCGCCGAGGTGGGCGGCGCACCACTCGTGGTACTTCGTGGTTTCGAAGTGCTCGTCCGCGAGGGCCAGGTACCCGTTCAGCTTGGCGTCGTAGTCCAAAGAAGAGTCGTCCGCGATGTCGAAGTACCGCTCCGTGTGCAGGTCCACCGACGAACGCCGGCCGGTCGCCAGGCAGAAGACCGACCACTTCACGAGCGCGCTCAGCGCCCACGGGAAGTAGTAGTGCAGCGACGTGACCGCGACGTCCGGGCAGGCGTTGGCGTAGTCGATCGGGTGCACCGAGTCACCCTTGACCAGCATCTCGCAGGAGTTGAACTCCCAGCCGAAGAACGCGTTCACGATCCGGCTGATCGCGACCGCCTCGTGGCCGGCGCCCGGGCTGAGGAAGTCGTGCGAGACGGCGTACCGGTTGTGCATCGGCTCGTCCGGGCGGAAGTCCATCACCATCGTCTCGGCGCCGATCGACAGTGCTCGCGCGAACTTGTCGTACTCGATCGTCGCCTGCAGGTGCATCAGCATCTCGCCGGACTCGTCGTACGCGCGGTGCAGATCGTCACGGTCCCCGATCCGCGAGACCCCGCGCCAGCCGCCGCCGTCGAACGGTTTCATGTACAGCGGGTAGCCGAGGTCGTCGGCGATCGCGTCCAGGTCGAACGGCCGGTTGTACGTCGCCGACGTGTACGCCCAGCGCACGTTGTCGAGCGGGTTCTTGTACGGCACCAGCACGGTCCGGGGGATCTTCAGGCCGAGGCGGAGCATCGCGCAGTACGCCGAATGCTTCTCCATGGACTGGAACGTGAACGGGGAGTTCAGCAGGTACGTGCCGTTCATCAGCGCGGCCTTCTTCAGCCACTCGCGCGGGTGGTAGTACCAGTACGCGAGCCGGTCGATCACCAGTCCGACGCGCACCGGGTCGTTCAGGTCGAACGGTTCGATGGTGAGCCGCCGGGACCCGAACTCGTGCTCGTGCCCGTCGATCGTCACCGGACCGACCCGCTGCAGCAACGCCTCGAACGCCTGCGGCCAGTCCTCCTCGGCCCCCAGCAACAACCCGATCAGATGCCTCGAACGATCACTCACGTGGACTCTCCTCAGCAGAATCGGGGCAGGTGATGGGCTAGCTGCTGCTGCCACCAGGGCCAGTCGTGTGCTACGTCGTACCCCCACATGTCCAGCTCATGCGGGATGCCCTTCTCGGTCAGCGCAGCATCGGTCGCGCGGGCCGACGGCAGCGAGCCGGTCGGGTTGGTCTCCCAGTCACCCTGACCCACGGTGAGCACGATGAACAGCCGCCTGCGCAAATAGTCGAGATGGTCGCCCGACAGGTTGGGCAGGTAGTCGGCCGGGTTGTTGAAGTACGTCGCGTCGCCGCGCTCGCCCCACGCGTGCCAACTGCTCGCGTCGTAGTTCCCGGACTGGCAGATCGCGAGCGGGAACAGGTCGGCCCGCTTGAACGCGAAGTTCAGCGCGTGGAACGCGCCGAGGCTGCAGCCGGTCGTGATGATGTCGCTGACCCCCGGCGAGTCCGACCCGATCGTCGGCACCACCTGGTTCACGATCCACGACTCGTACAGCTCGTGCCGGCGGGCCCGGTCCTCGAGCTGGATACTCCGGTCCGACCAGCTGACGTGGTCGTAGGAGTCGACGCAGTACAACTTGACCCGTCCGGCCTCGATCAGCGAGGCGACCGCGTCGACCATGCCGTTGTTCTCGTAGTCCCAGGCGCGTCCCTGCTCGCTCGGGAAGACCAGCACCGGCCGGCCGAAATGGCCGTACCGGATCAGCGTTCCGCGGCGGTCAAGCCCCGGCGCCTCCAACTCGACCTGCTCGCGTTCCATCAGCCCCACCCCAGGTCCGTCGCAGTAGCTCCGTCAGCTCAGGATCCAGTACATCCCGCCATGCTGTGAAGTTGTGCATGTCCGGAGTTTCGTCCAGCGCCACATCCAGCCCGAGTTCGGCGAGCCGCGCCGCCATCACCCGGTTGTTGTGCACGTTCTCCTCGGTCGTCCCCGCGGTGATCCCGACGGGCGGCGTACTCGGCGCCGTGGTTGCCGCCAGCACCTGCGCGACGAACCCGGTCACCTCGGCGTAGAACTCGAACTTCGACTCCTGCGGATCGGTCTCCGGCGTGAAGAACGACCCGGACTGCAGGAACAGCCCGGCGAACGTCCCCGGGAAGCTCCACTCCGCGTGCAGCGCCGCGAGCGCACCCAGGCTCGCCCCCATCATCACCGGCCGTCGGCTCTGGTACTGCGTCTGCACAGCCGGTACGACGTACTGCGTCAAAGCCAGGGCGTACTGCGGGTTCGCGGCGTACCAGAGGTTGCGCGATGTCGGCTCGATCAGCGCCAGCCGGAACGGAGGCAGCGCGGACCCGGCCACCATCGCGCCGGCGTACTGCGCCAGACCGGCGTACGCGGCGAACTCCGGACCGTCGTGAGCGAGCAGCAGCGGCAGCTCGAACGCCGGAGCGATGCCTTCCGGCGCCCAGACCTGCACGTGGACCTGCCCGACCGGGGACTCGACGGTCACCGGGGTCAGCGTCGACGGGATCGGCTGAACGGTCAGCCACTCGGGCTCGACGTACCCGGGCAACGGCAGCCAGGAATGATGCCCGAACGCTCCGCCGACCGAACGCGGGTTGGTCGGATCGGTCCGCGTGCCGAGGTTGGCGATGTCGAACAGGTACTCCATCCGGTGTACCGACGGCCGCGGCAGCCGCAGCTCCCAGCCGTAGTCGACCGGCTTGAACTCGAGCAGCTCCGCCGCGAGGCCCAGCTCCTGCCACAACCGGACGCCTGTGTACGCATGCGTCGGGTCACCGAGGCGGAACACCACCTCGGCCCCCTCGACCGCGCTCACGACATCAGGCATCCAACCAAGGTACTGGCGGAAATACTGACAAGGGATGTCAGTGATGACGTTCTATCGTGGGAAGGTGGTCGATCTCACCGATATCCGCGAAATCACCGCGGACCTCCCGCGCAGCTACGAGGTACTGGTCCGGGACCGGATCAAGTTCCGCGTCGGCCAGATCGTGTACCTCGCGGTCGCGGCCGACGAGCAGACCATCGGCCTCGGCTTCCCGCGCGAGGAACGCGCCGCCGCCCTCGCCGCCGAGCCGGACAAGTTCCTCCCGCCGCGCCCGTCCGACGAACGATTCCAGTGGATCGAGCTCAACCTGGCAGCCGTCGAGTACGACGAACTCCGCGAGCTGATCCTCGACGCCTGGGCACTGTGCGTCCCGAAGAAAGTCCGCGCCGAGTACTTCGGAACCTAGTTCACGACGACGGGCGTGTCCTTGCTGCCGATCAGGCCGAGGAGCTCCACGGCCTCCGCTTCGATCGCTTCCTGTTCGACGGCGGTGACCTTGCCGTGGGTGGTGACCCGCAGGGTCGGGTCGGCGCCGCGGTGATGACGCCAGTCGGCCGCGTAGTCGCCGTCGATCAGGACGGTGCCCATCGCGGCGCCGTTGCCTGGCGGCAGCGGTACCGGCCGCCCGGACGGGTTGACCCGCCGCCGATCCGCGTGCCCCAGCAGCAGATTGTCGAACTCCGGAAGGAACCGCACCGGCGCGGGCGTCTCCGCGTCAGGCAACGGACCGTCCGGTACGTCGAACAGTTCGCGCCCGTCCTCGTCGGCGTACACGCGCAACCCGGGCCGGAGCCGGTCCAGCACCTCACGCAGTTTCGTCAGCCCGGACCACATCTGTACGTCGGCCGCGCTCGCCGGACCGAACACCGCCAGGTACCGCAGGATCAGCGCGTCGATCGAAGGATTCGGCACCGGCGACCGGCCGAGCCAGCTCTCGATCGTCTGCAGCGCGGCCGGACCCGTCTGACCCCACACTCCGCGTGGCGTGACCTGAACCGTGCCGATCAGCGAGCTGACGGCGTACGCCATCGCCGTCGCGTCCCAGTCCGGCCAGCGCTCGCCGAGGACTTCACCCAGCCGGCTGCGGCTGTACGGCTCCCGGCTCAGCAGGTCGCTGCCGAACGCAACGACAGCGTCGAGGTCGGCCCCGGCCAGTCGTTTGCCGAACGCTCCCCGCAGTCCACGTTCCGCGACCGGTCGGATGAGCGGCCACATCGTCAGGCAGTCCTCGGCGGTGACGAGATGGATCGTGGCCCGCAGCAGCGTGCCGCGGACGACGTCCCGGTCCGTCAGCAGCGCGGACAGATCGGCCGGGTCGAAGCCCTCGAGCCTCGACCACAGCGCGACGTACGGCGCCAGCGGGGCCTGCGCCTGCAGACCCACCAGCCGCTCGATCATTTCGGCGACCGTGCCGCTCTCCCGGCGCAGCAGCTGCTGACGCTGGAGGAGGGCACGGTTCAGGTCACGACGGCTGAGCACGCGGACCGGGGTCGAGGCGTTCATCGGCCAAGCGTACGGAAGAAGGCGCGGATGTCCTCGACCAGCAATTCGCCGCATTCCATCGCGGGGAAGTGACCGCCCTCGGTGAAGTCCGACCAGTGCGTGATCTCGTTCCCCGGATCGGCGATCCGGCGAACGACCGGACTGCTGTTGAAGACGGCCCAGCCGGCCGGCACCGACGACTTGGCGCCCCAACCGAGATCGGAGTGTGCCGCCTCGTACAGGAAGCGGGCCGCGCTCGCGCCCGCACTGCGGAACCAGTAGATGCTGATCAGAGTCAACAGCTGGTCGCGGTCTACCGACTCCTCGGGCGATTTCGACGGATCCGTCCACGCCTGGAACTTCTCCGCGATCCACGCCAGTTGCGCCACCGGTGAGTCCGTCAGTCCGGCGGCGATCGTGTCCGGCGTGTGGTTCTGCAGATCCAGATAGCCACGTCCCGCCTGCCAGGCCGCCTTGGCCTGCGCGACAACCGCCAGATCCTCCTCGTCGAGGTCGTCGGGCAGCGGCACGAACTCGCCCGCCAGGCTGAGCGTTCCGCGGTCGCTGTTCACATGCGTGCCGATGACCCGGTCGGGCACGGTCGCGCCCAGGTGCCCGGTGATGCCGGCGCCGATGTCGCCGCCCTGCGCGGCGAACCGCTCATAGCCGAGCCGCGTCATCAGTTCGGCGAACGCGGCGGTCGTCCGTCCCAGCTCCCAGCCGCCGCCGGACAACGGCGTCGAGAACCCGAACCCGGGCAAGGACGGTACGACGACGTGGAAGGCGTCCGCGGCCTGGCCGCCGTGCGCGACCGGGTCCGAGAGCGGTCCGAGCAGGCGGAGGAACTCGACCGCAGATCCGGGATAGCCGTGGGTGATCAGCAACGGCGTCGCGTCCGGCTCGGGTGAACGGACGTGGAAGAAGTGAATGACCTGCCCGTCGATCTCGGTCGTGTACTGCGGATAGCTGTTGAGCTCCTGCTCCGCCTTCCGCCAGTCGTACGACGTACGCCAGTACTCGGCCAGATCGTGCAGATAGCTGCCGGGGATGCCGCGGCTCCAGTCGTCGGCGTCTCCCGGGACCGGACGCGACCGGCGGGTGTGTTCGAGCCGGAACTTCAGGTCGGCCAGGTCGGCCTCGTCGATCTCGATCAGAAACGGGCGGATCTCCTGTGTGTTGGTCATACTCCGACCGTAGAAGCCATTGCGGAAGACTTTCTTCCGCAATGTCGGTCATCCTGGAGAAATGCTGAACACGTCGGCCCGCCTGCTCCGGTTGCTGTCCCTGCTCCAGACCCGCGCGCTGTGGGCCGGCCCCGAGCTGGCCGAGCGGCTCGGAGTGACCACCCGCACGATCCGCACCGACGTCGACCGGCTGCGGCAGCTCGGTTATCCGGTGGAAGCCGCGCCCGGACTCGCCGGTGGCTACCGGCTTGGCGCAGGCGCCGCGTTGCCGCCCTTGCTGCTGGACGACGACGAGGCGGTGGCGGTCGCGATCGGCCTGCGCACAGCCGCCAACGGAGGGGTGGAGGGCATCGGCGAGACCTCGATCCGTGCCCTCGCCAAACTGGAGCAGGTCCTGCCGCCACGCCTCCGCCACCGGGTGAACGCGCTGCAGTCGGCGACTCTCGCCGTACCAGGCACCGGGCCGAAGGTCGACGCGGACGTGATGATCGCGATCGCGGCGGCGATCCGCTCCGAGCACCGGCTGCGCTTCGACTACGCGAGTTACGACGGGCGGGCCAGCAGCCGTGAGGTCGAGCCGCACCGGCTGGTCGTCATGGGACGCCGTTGGTACCTGATCGCCTGGGATCCGGAGCGCGACGACTGGCGGACGTTCCGGGCCGATCGGATCACGCCGAAGATCCCCGGTGGCCCGCGGTTCACGCCCCGGGAGCTGCCGGAGGCCGAGGTCGCCGCCAGGCTGCAGCGCGGCGTCGGCACCGCGACCTGGCGGTACCACGCCCGCGTCCTGCTGCACGCACCCGCCGCCGAGATCCGCGCCAAGCTCCCGCTGCCCGTCGAGATCGAGGAGCTCGGCCCGAACCGCTGCCAGCTCAGGGTCGGCTCCGACACCCCGCAGATGCTGACGCTCTACCTGGGTCTCCTGGACGTCGACTTCGAGGTCATCGACGCGCCGGAGCTGGCCACCGCCCTCACGGCACTGGCCGACCGTCTGCACCGCGCGGCCGGGCCGGTTGGCCGTTCGGATGCCCCTGGCAACGACCAGTCATCCTCAGGTAGTAGACCAGAACCATCCTGACGGCCGATGGGTGGCGCGATTTCGCGAGCGACTCTTGAAGCATGACTGGGGACTTCCTACCCCGGCGCCAGAAGGCGTCGGCGCTGAGCCAAGCTGTGACCGTTGTGATTCTGCTTGCCGTAGTGGCGGTCGGGGTCCTGCTGTTTACCTAGGAATCCCAGCGCACATCGGCTTCGCCCGGTCGGACGACTCCGGCCTCGTAGGCGACCACGACGGCCTGGACCCGGCTGGACAGGCCGAGCTTCGACAGCACCGAGCTCACGTGGGTCTTGACCGTGGTCTCGCTGACGAACAGCTTGGTCGCGAGGTCGCGGTTGGACAGCCCACGGGCCATCCAGACCAGGATCTCCCGCTCCCGTTCGCTGAGGTGGGACAGCAGCCCGGCCCATCGCGCATCCGGCTGCGCCGGCGCGCTGATCGCCGTACCGCCGTCGACCTGACGCTCCAGCTCCATGCAGCGCTCGAGCAGTACGCGGGTCGAGGCCGGATCGACGAGTGAGTCACCGCGGTGCACCGCCTGTACGGCGGAGACCAGGAGATCCGGATCGGTGTCCTTCAACAGGAACCCGGACGCTCCGGCACGGACGGCGGCCAGTACGTACGCCTCGTCGTCGAACGTCGTCAGCACCAGTACGGCGGGACGCGCCCGGCCGGCCTCACGGTTGGCGGTCGTGATCCGCTCGGTGGCCACCAGACCGTCCATCACGGGCATCCGGATGTCCATCAGGACGACGTCCGGGTCGTGCTGCTCGATCAGCCGGAGCGCCTCCTCGCCGTTCTCGGCCTGCGCGACCGTGGTCAGGTCCGGCTCGTGGTCCAGGATCATCGCCAGGCCCATCCGGATCACGCCCTGGTCGTCGGCGACCAGGATCCTGATCGGTTCGCTCACTTCTGCGGCGGCAGCCATGCCTGCACTCTCCATCCACCCAGGGGGCCGGCCGCGACGGCGAGGGTGCCGCCGACCGCTGTGGCCCGTTCCCGCATCCCGATCAGTCCGTTGCCGCGGCCGCTCTCCTTGCGGCGCGCGGTTTCCAGCACGTTCACCGGCGGCGGACCGCCGTTCCCGTTGTCGTCGATGGTCAGCAGTTCGCCCTGCGGTCCACTCTGCCAGGTCACCCGCGCCGAGCTGGCCTTGGCGTGCACCATCACGTTCGTCAGCGCCTCCTGGATGATCCGCACCGCGGTCAGGTCGGTCGCCGACGTGAGCTGTCGCTGCCGTGGCGGCAATTCCATCGTCACGTCGATCCCGACCGCCTTCAGCCGCTCACCCATCCGCGCCACGTCGGCCAGGTCCGGCACCGGCGCGGTGCCGCCGCCGGACCCGGTGTCGCCGGCGATCTGCGGCGACGCGGTGTTCAGCACCCGCACCGTCTCCCGCATCGCGGTCAGCGCTTCCTTGCCGCTGGCAATGATCCAGCGGATCGCCTCCCGCAGTACTTCGGGTCGCTCGTCGGCCACCCGGTCCGCCGCCTGCGCCCGGATCACGACCGCGCTCACGTGGTGCGAGATCACGTCGTGCAGGTCGCGGGCGATCCTGGTCCGCTCCGCGACCGCGGCCCGCTCCGCCTCGACCGCACGCAGCCGGACCAGCTCGGCGTTGCGCTGCTCGAGCAGGGCCACCGACTTCCGGCGCCGGCGCGCGTCCGCACCGAGCAGCACCATCCCGCAGATCAGTGCCTCCGCGAACACGAACAGTGACACGTCGATGTACGAGTACAGGCTCGGCACGTCCCGCGGGAGGCTCTGGTACCGATCGCCCCGCAGGATGTCGCGGTTGACATGGCTGAGGACGATCGCGACCACGGCCGGCAGCCCGATCATCAACCCGGCCAGGCTGCCCATCGTGAAGAACAGACAGGTGAACCGCCGTACGCCGGCCGACGCCGCCAGGTACCCGACGACGAGCAGCGGGACCAGGTGGATCTCCGACTGCAGCGCCGCGTCGCTGATCTCGGGCTGACCGAACATCGTGAGACCGAGCTGCGCCGCCAGGCCGGTGCCGGCGGCGGCGTACAGGAACGGGTACAGCACCGAGACGGCCAAGAGCATCGTGCGCGGGATCCGCCGGACCAGGGCGACCGTGGCGACCAGGAAGACACCCGTGACGACCGAGACGGCCGGGTTGTGCGGCCGCAGACCGGTGCCGTTGATGAGGTTCAGTACGGCGAACCAGACCAGCCCGATGAGCGCCGCGCGCAGCACGTCCTGCTGCCCCTGCGACAATCGGCGCCAGACTCCCATCATGTCGCCCAGCGTAGTCAGTCTGTGTTTGCCAAAGCTTCATCTGCCCGGAGGGGCAGGCTCTCCAACTTTTGGAGGAGGCTCAGCGTCCGAACTGATACTCAGGGGCTACAGATGGGACGTGAGAACGGTCCCTGGGACCGATGTGCCGCCCCACCCGGATCCGAGAGGCTGTACCCCATGAGTCACGACGTGCCGCCGCGCCGGAACACGATGGCGCGGACGCGGTTGCTGTCCGTGATCGGTGTGGTCGGGGTCGGTGGTGTCGTCGGAGCGCTGCTGCTGTGGCACGCGCAGGTCGGCGAGGTGCTCGGTCTGGGTGCGGACAAGGAGCCGGTGGTGTCGACCGTCGGCGCGCCCGCTGTCGGCGCACCGCCCACCACCACGAAGCTGGTGACCCCCACGCCGTCCCGCCGTACGACGTCACGCCCGACGCCGACCGCGCCGACTGCGCCGCCGAAGACCGCGACGACGCCCTCCAAGAAGCCCACGCCGGTATCGCGTGAGGAGAGCATCGACGGGCTCTCGCCGAAGCTGAAGTCGCGGCTGGCGAAGGCGATCACGGCCGCGAAGGCCGACGGCGTCAGGATCAGCATCACGTCCGGCCGGCGCAGCGCGGCGAAGCAGCAGCGGCTGCTGAACGACGCGATCAAGAAGTACGGGTCGTACAAGCTGGCGACGCGCTGGGTGCTGCCGCCGAAGTACTCCGCTCACGTGCAGGGCAAGGCCGTGGACATCGGTCCGGCGGCCGCCATGACATGGCTGAACAAGAACGGCTGGCGGTACGGCGTGTGCCGCCGGTACGACAACGAACCCTGGCACTTCGAGGCGCTCACAACGCCCGGCAAGAAGTGCCCGCCGCGCGAACCGCACGCGGTGGCCAAGGCAGATTGATCCAAGGGGGAAACCGAGATGACCATGACCTACGCACAGCCCCTCACCCGGCGCTACACCCGCGCCCGGCTCGCCGTACCCGCCTTGTGGCGCCAGGTGATCCGGACCAGCGACAAGGTGGAGCACGCGGTGGCGGAGCCGGACCGCTCCGCGCATACGCAGCTGGAGATCTACGACGGCGTACTGGCCGCCTTCGAGCGCCGTGACGAGGTGGCAGTGGTACTGCGGGCTTCCGCGGACCGTGTGACCGCCGTACGACGTCTGCGCGAGGAGTTCGCCCTCAGCCACCTGCAGGCGACCGCGCTGATCGACCTGCCCCTCACCACCGAGTGCCGCAACCGCATCGCCCACCGCGCCGACGAGCTCCGCACAGCCCTCGGCCGCTGACTCTGCATCCTCCGCGCGAGCCGCATCTCGGTGGTCGCGGCTCGCGTGGACCTGCGGGGTTTGCGTGCCGTGGGGAGGATGGAGGGGTGATCACGATGGAGCAGGCCGGACGACTGCGCAAGGCCGGGGTGCTGTGGGCACCGGCGGCCGGGGATCGTTTCGCCGTACCGGACCGGGACATGGACGACGACGTGTTCGTGGTGAGCGACATGACCGTCGAGGTGCACGACTACCAGGGCAGCAAGGTGATCGGGTTCAACGGCACCACCGAGTGGGCCCTGGACAGCATCGAGCAACGCGAAGTCATCTGGCTCCCGCGTGAGGAGCAGCTCCGCGCTCTCCTCGGCTCGCACTTCCGATCCCTCGAAGCCACCCCGGACGGCTACCGAGTCACCCTCACCAACAGCACCCACACCTCAGACGACGCCGAACAGGCGTACGCCGAAGCAGTCATCCAACTGCTCGACGCCTAGGGTGTCGACCGCCAGTACTGCTTCTTGTCCTTGTCCTTGACGCTGTAGCCGAGGTTGGCCAGGTCGGTGCGGAGCTCCCGCAGGTCGGCCTTGCCCTTGTCGCCCTGGTCGAAGGCCTTGGAGCGGGCCCGGAGGAGCGCGTTCGCCGCGGGCGAGAGGTCCGGGTCGCCCTCGACCCAGCGCCGGAACTCGGACTCGTGCGGGTCGCCGGAGTCCGACCACGGGTAGCCGTGGGAACGGAACGCCGCCGGGATCCGCTTCGCCTCGGACTTGAGCTGATCGTGCTTCTCCCGGGCCAGCTCACGCGACGTCGCGTCCTGGAGGACGATCTCCTTGCCGTCCAGGAACGCCACCGCGACCTTCACCCGCGGCACCGTCACCGTCTTCTGGTTCTTCAGGAACTCGACCGACTGGCTGGTGATCGTCACCTTCATGGTGTCGTCGAGCGCCATCCCGGCCAGCAGTACGCCGGCCAGCAGCCCGACGGCCACGCAGATCACCACGACCCACCAGCTGTCCCACGCGGCGATCAGCTTCAGCGGACCCTGGAACGGCACCCACTGCCGCCCGGCCGCCCAGTCGGCGATCCGCGGCAGGAAGAACCCGAGCACCAGGCCGGCCAGCGGCAGCCCGCCGAACAGCAACGTCTTGTCCGCGGCGGAGTGGCCGATCACCGTGCGATCCGCAGTCGTAGACCCCATGGACCGAACGTAACGTGACGGCCTGAAACTAAAGTATCGACCGACGGCAACCGAAGGAGCCATGTGACGGACGGGATCTGGCTGCGCTTCCTCAGCGGCCCCGACATCGACGGGTTGGGGCTGACCCGGCTGGAGATTGTGGACGCCGTGGAGGACGCGGTCCGCGAGCACGGCGAGGGCCGGACGAGCTTCGAGCCGCGGATGCACCTGATGCCGAACAACGGCGGGATCGGCCATTTCAACGTCCTCCGCGGGCACCTCGACGGCCTCGGCGAGCACGGGGTCAGCGGGGTAAAGGTGGTCGGCGACTTCGTCCCGAACTACCAGAAGGGTCTGCCCAGCGAGCTCGCGATGGCGACCCTCTTCGACCCGACCACCGGCGTACCTCTCGCGGTCCTGGACGCGACGATGATCACCGCGGCCCGCACCGGCGCGATGACGACCGTCGGCGCCCGCCACTTGGCCCGCCGGGACAGCAAGATCCTCGCGCACGCCGGCGCCCGCGGTACGGCGTGGTGGAACGTGACGATGCTCGACGACCTCCTCGACCTCGACGAGATCCGGGTGACGTCGCGACGGCCGGAGTCCCGGGAGAAGTTCGCCGCGGAACTCTCCGCGGAGCTGACCACGCCGGTCCGCGTGTGCGCGACCGCGGAGGAGGCCTTCGACGGCGCCGACGTACTCGTCGAGGCCACTCGTCTCACTGAGCCCGAGCCGCTGCTGCGGACGGCGGCGGTCCGGCCGGGCGCGTTCGTCGTACCGTACGGGACGGTCTCGGCGGTCGAGCTCGATCTGCTCGACGTGATGGACAAGGTGGTCGTCGACGACTGGCGGGAGGCGCAGTCCGGGCGATTCGGGTCGCTGCGCCGGCACGTGGACAGCGGGCGGCTGTCGCCGGAGACGCTGTACGCCGAGATCGGGGAGATCGTCGCGGGCCGCAAACCCGGCCGCGAGAACGATGCCGAACGCAACCTCTTCTGGCACCGCGGCCTGTCCTTGCTGGACGTCGCCATCGCCCACCTGATCCTCCGCCGAGCCGAAGCCGCCGACGTCGGCACGATGCTCCTCTTCCATTGATGACAGAGCCACTGATGATCATCAAAGAACCCGCAGAACTGGATCCGGCCGGCCCCGAGCAGATCGAGCTGGCACCGGCTCTCCTCGAGCATCTGGCCACGATCCGCGCCGCCGCCCTCGACACCCTCCGCTCCGGTCGGCCTGTGTACGGCGTCAACACCGGTATGGGCAACCTGAGCAAGGTCCGCCTGACGGAAGACGAGCAGCGGGTCCACCAACGCAATCTCCTCCTGGGCAGAGCCGTCGGCGGCCCACCCTGGCTCCCACCCGACGAATCCCGCGCCGTCCTCATCGGCCGCCTGAAAACCTTCCTCACCGGCGACGCGGCCGTCTCGATCGAACTGATCCACCAGTTGGTTGCCCTCATCAACAACGGCCCTCTCCCGAACATCCCGGCGGAAGGCGCCGGCTCCGCAGGCGAGATCATCCCGCTCGCGCACGCGTTCGCGTCCCTGGATCCCGGTCCAAAGGAAGGCATCGCCTTGCTGGCCGGCATCCCCGGCGCGACCGGCCGAGCCGCACTCCACGCAACCAGAGCACACCGCTTGGCGGATCACCTCACCACCGTCGCGGCCGGGGTGATCGCAGTCATCGCCGCCAACCGGGACCCGTATCAACCGCTCGCGGCACGTGGGGACGACGAGCTGGGGGATGAGTTCGCTCGGCTTCGAGAGCTGGCGGGCCCCGAGCCGGAGCCACGCAGTCTGCAGGCGCCGGTCTCGTTCCGGGTCGCGGGGCACGTGAACGCCCACCTTCGGCGGACCCTGCAGCACTTGGACGACGCGGTGGATCGGGCGTTCACAGGCGTGACGGACTCACCGGCGTACCTGGACGGCGAGTTCGTCGGCACTGCCGGCTTTCACGGGATCGATCTCGCCGCGCACTGCGATCACCTGACAACCGCCCTGGCACACGCCGCCGAGGTCTCGACAGCACGATTGCACCGCCTGCTCGACCCGAACGTCACCGGCCTCACCGCCCAACTCGCCCGCGACCCAGGCCCGCAGGCCGGTCTGGTCGCCGTCCACAAGCGCGCGGTCGCGACCACCCACCAGCTCCGCCGCCTGACGTTGCCCACGGCAATCAGTACGGCGGAGACGTCCAACGGTCAGGAGGACGTGCAGACGTTCTCCTGGGAAGCGGTCGGCAACCTCGGCGAAGCGATCCGCCTCACCCGCGAGACCACCGCCTGCGAACTACTCGCCGTACGCCAAGCTTTCGCCCTCTCGCCCCGCAAGATCCCCCCAGGCCTCCAAGACCTCATGCAGGCAGTCGACGCCGCCGTACCCCCGATCGACGCGGACCGCCCCTTCGGCCAGGACCTAACCAAACTCCTCACCGACGTGCTGTAACCGGGGATATCCGACGGTGTTGTGCCTTCTCTCTTGGTGTGCGGGGGGCTGGATGTGTGATGTGCAGGTCGACAGGTAGTGCACCGGCGGGACGGTGTACGCGTGGACGCTTTCACGCTCAGGTGCACTACCCGGCGACCCGACACATCCTGTCGAGCTGCAGAAGAGCCCGTTCAGCCCTTTCCGGCCAGTGCGTTCTTCAGCATTGGGACCAGCTTTGGTAGCGCGTACTTGATTCCGAGGGGGCCGCCGATTGACATCGCGCTGGAGAACTCGCCGCTCGGGGTTGCCGTGTTGATCACCGGGGCGCCGCCCCAGTACGCGACGTGGCCGGACTTGACCGTCGGTAGTGCGTTCCAGACCTTGTCGTTGACGAGCGCGGGATCGAGTTTGCCGGCGCCGTCCAGCGCGGCCATGAAGATCACGTCGGCGTTCAGCTTCGGAGTCAGCTCAGGCGAGATCTTCACGTAGAAGTCGCCGTTCTCCAGCGCGTCGATCTGCGGGTTGGTCTTGAACCCGAGCGAGGTGAGCAGCCGCATCCGCGGGTCGGACGGGAGCCAGGCGTTCAGACTGTTCGCCGAGTACACGCCCGCGGTGATGACCTTGCCGGCGAAGTCCGGGTTCGCCTTCGCGGTGTCGGTCAGCAAGGTCTCGGTGTCCTTCACGACCTGCTCGCCCGCACTCGCCGTACCGGTCGGCTTGGCGATCTCGCGGACCTGGTCCTGCCACGGCACGCCGTACACGTTCTTGGTCCCGGCAGGCGCCGCGATCGTCGGCGCGATCGCGTTCAGCGTGTCGAACTGCTTCTTGTCGTTGATGGTGTTGACGTAGATGATCAGGTCCGGCTGCAAGGCCGCGATCTCTTCGTACTTCGGCTCGGACGCGTTGATCAGCTTCGGGGCCGGCCTGTCACCGAGTGCGGACTTCACCCAGCCGCGGAGTTGCGTGTTGCCGAACCAGTCGGCGCCCGCGACCGGGATCACCCCGAGCGCGATGGCCGCCTCCATGTCGCCGCCGCCGAGCGTCACCACCCGCTGCGGTTTGGCCTTGATCGTGGTCGAGCCGTACAGGTGGTCGATCGTCACCGGGAATCCTGCGGTGTCACCGGTACTCGCGGCGGAGTTCTTGGTGTCGTCCTGGCTGCACGCGGCGAGTCCGGTGCTCAGGGCGAGTACGGCGATCGCGACGGCCGCGACGGACCGGATACGGGACAGAGCCATGGCGGACGGTTCCTCCGAAAGGCGTTGGAGGTAAGCCTAACCTGACTAAACCCCGTTCAGCGCGGGGGTTGATCGGAAAAGCGAGCCGACACGCAGGCCGTAGTGAAGCCGCAAGTAGCCCGCGGCGGGTCTGTGTCGTTGGGCTGATGCGGGGATCGGCGACGGTGAGTGGAGGAGTTCTCTTTGAAGCGGTTCGTGGTGCCGCCGAGCTGGCCTTCCCCGCCTCGGCGCAACTGGGTCCCGCCGACGACCTGGCGCCCGGATCCGTCCTGGCCGCCGGCTCCGGAGGGGTGGAAGTTCTGGGTCGACGGCAAGGGGGAGCCGGTCCTCGGCCCGATCGGCCGGTACGGCGGTCCGTCCCGCCGAGCCGCGTACGCCGCAGGGGCCGCGATGATCGTGTTCGCCGGAGTCAATCTCTGGGCGGTGCTCGTGATCGGCCAGTTCGGTGGACCGGATGACTCGGCGGCGGTGAAGTTCGTCGAGGAATCGCCGTCCCCGGGTCCGGTGGTCAGCTCGACGAGTCCCGTCGTACCGCCGCCGACGACCACGCCGCCATTGGTACCGCGGACGATCCTGGTACCGAGTGAGCGCCCGACGACCCGCCCGACCCGGCGACCGACTCAGCGCCCGACCCGCACGCCGACCGCGACCAAGACCACCCAGCGGACCACGCCGAAGCCGACGCGCACGACCACCAGTACGACGACCGTGAAGCCGTCGCGTCCGACCGGCACACCGTCGACGCGAGAGCAACTCCTCCGGCAGTACTGCATCGACCGCGGCATCGACCCGGCCTGGTGCGATCCGGACAACTGGGAGCAGACGCCTGGTTGACAGCCGGGGCGGCCGGGAGCATTCTTAACCATATGGTTCTTAAACCACATGGTTATGAAGACGGTTTGACCGGCGTCTTCGCGGCGCTCGCGGACCCGACCCGCCGGGCGATCCTGACCCAGCTCAAGCACGGCGACGCGACGGTCGCCGAGCTCGCGGCGCCGTTCGACATGTCGCAACCGGCCGTCTCCAAGCACCTGAAGGTCCTCGAGCACGCCGGGCTGATCAGCCGCTCGCAACGGGCGACGGCCCGGCTCAGTCACCTCGAGGCCGAACCGCTCCGGGCGGCTGTCGGCTGGTTGATGGACTACCGGGCCTACTGGACGGAGAGCTTCGACCGTCTCGACGATCTGCTCGACGACCTGAAGGACGAGTCGTGAAGGTCATCGCGGAGCCGGGCATGCCGCAGGTCGTCATCATCCGGGAGTTCCGGGCGCCGCGGCAGTTGCTGTTCCGCGCGTACACCGAGCCCGACCTGGTGAAGCGCTGGCTCGGTCCAGCCGGGCTCGAGCTGGTCGTGAACCAGCTCGACCCGCAGCACGGCGGTCGCTGGCGCTGGACGCACTACGACGGCGACGGCAAGGGCTATGTGTTCCACGGGCTGTACCACGGGGAGCCGACGCCGGACCGGATCGTGCAGACGTACGAGTTCGACCACGCACCAGGAACCGTCTACCTGAACCTGATCACCTTTGACGAGGCCGACGGGGTCACCACCCTGACCCAGAACACCGTGTTCTTCGCAGTCGAGGACCGCGACCTGTACGTCGACGGCGGCATGGAGCGCGGCATCCGCGCGTCCATGCGGCAACTCGACGACCTCGTCACCGAACTGGCCAAGGAGGCCAACTCATGATGCTCAACGACAAACAGGCGATCGTGTACGGCGCGGCCGGACCGATCGGCGGCGCGGTCGCCAAGGCGTTCGCTGCCGAGGGTGCGACCGTTCACCTGGCCGGACGTACGGCGGAACGCCTCGAACGGATCGCGGACGAGATCCGCGCCGCGGGCGGCAAGACCGAGGTCGCGGTCGTCGACGCGTTCGACGAACGATCGGTCGACGACCATGCCGCGGCGGTCGGCCGGATCGACATCTCGTTCAACCTGATCGGCCACACGCAGTACTTCGGTACGCCGCTGATCGACATGTCCCTCGCCGATGTCGAGGAGCCGGTGCGGAACATGCTGCGCACCTTCTACCTCACGTCCCGCGCGGCCGCCCGGCGCATGGTCGAGCAAGGATCCGGCGTGATCCTGACCTTCGGCGGGTACGGCGACCCGGCGGCGAACCTCGGCGCGTTCCAGGCCGGCTTCGGTGCTGTCGAGGCGTTGCGGCGCAGCCTGGCGCGCGAGCTCGGACCGCACGGCATCCGGGTGATCACGTTGCAGACCAACGGCATACCGGAGTCGAATCCGGACACCTACCCGGAGGACTTCCGCCGCGAGGTCGCCGAGCAGACCGCCGCCCAAACCATGCTCAACCGCGCGGCCACGCTCTCCGACGTAGCCGCCATCGCCACCTTCGCCGCCTCCGACCGCGCCGCCTCCATCACCGGCACCGCCATCAACCTCACCGCCGGCGCCGTCGTCAATTAGGTCCTGTCTGGCAATCCATCGCCTACTGCGGGGCACTCGGCACGGCACCTCCTCGCTACGGCGCTGGATCACCAGACAGGACCTAACTCAGGAAGTCGATCGTCCGGGAGTCAGAGGCCTGGTAGACAGGCCAGGCAATCGCGAGATCCTGCCACGGCAGTCCGACGGGCGCGTAAACGGTGACCTCATCCGCCGATCGGCGGCCGGCGATGGCTCCGGTCAGTACCTCGGTCAGCGTCGCGTGGGCTGCATCGGCCGACAGTCCAACGTTGCCCAAGGCGCCCATCTGTGCGGCGAGGGCGCGGTCGTCGACGATCACGCGGGCGGCCGTCAGCAAGTCGGCGGACAGTTCCACCTTCCCGGGCTCGTCGGCTCCCAACGTCGTGAGATGCGACCCAGGTCGGACATCGGCCGCGGTGAGCAACGGTTCCCGAGACCAGGTGGCCAGTACGACAACCTCGGCCGCGGCAGCCACCTCCCGCGGGTTGCTCACCACCACACCCGGAATCCCTTGCCGGGCAAGGAATTCCGAGGCGCGCTCTGGTACGACGTCGTACACAACGAGGCGGTCGACCTGCCGGAGGGCGGCCAGCCCGGCGAGTGTCATCGCCGCCTGAGCACCGGTCCCGATGATGCCGACCGTTCCTGGCGGAGCCAGGGCATCCGTGGCGAGCGCGGCTGCCAGGCCGGTGCGCCAGGCGGTGATGGTGGAGCTGTCGAGGACCGCGAGGAGCGTGCCGTCGGTCAGGTCGTGGAGACAGACGACGCCACGGAGGGCCGGCGTGGCACCGGGGAACTTGGCGTTGACCTTCACGGTGTACGCCGGGATGCCCGGGATCACGCCCGGCAGCAGCGCGGTCGCCGTACCGGGACCAGGTAAATCGGTCCGGATCCGCAGCGGCTCGATCTCACTCGACTGCAGGAATCCGGCACGCAACGCCTCGAGCACAGCAGGTACGTCGAGCGCCCGCAGAACGTCCGACCGGGTCAGGAGAGCCGTCATCAGACAATGTTCCGCTCGGGCCGGACGGTGGAGCGGAAGCGGTCGGCGCTCAGTGGAGTGATGTCGACGAACGGTTCCCGGCCCAGGTACAGGTCGCGGATCACCTCGCCGACAGCAGGTCCCTGCAGGAACCCATGCCCCGAGAACCCTGTCGCATAAAGGAATCGCGAGACCCCGTCCGCCTCGCCGATGAGGGCGTTGTGGTCGGGGGTTACCTCGTACAGGCCGGCCCAGCCGCTGGTCAGCCCGACGTCGAGGAGCGAAGGCGCTCGTCGTGCCATCGCCTCGGTCAGCCGGGGGATCCACGTGTCCGTGCGGTTCAGGTGGAATCCGGGCTCTTCGTCGGGATCGGACATGCCGACGAGGAGCCCGGGACCTTCGCGGTGGAAGTAGAACGTCGTACCGAAGTCGATCGTCATCGGTAAGCCGGCAGGTAGTCCCGGGACCGCATCGGTCACAACGATCTGCCGCCGCAACGGAACGACCGGCAGGTCCACCCCCACCATGTCACCGAGCTGCGCGGACCAAGCACCTGCCGCACAGATCACCGTCCCGGTCCGAATGTCTCCGCGGTTCGTCCGCACCGTCGTCAAATGGTTGTCAGAAGCATCGATTCCGAGCACCTCGCACCCGGTGATCAGCCGTGCCCCGAGTCGTCGGGCGGCCGACGCATATCCGAGTACGACGGACTCCGGCGTGCAGTGCCCCGCGCTCGGTGAAAAGCATGCCCCGACCAGGCCGTCCGGCGTGACGACCGGCGCCAGCGCGACCGCCTCGTCGACCGAGATCATCCGCGTCGGAAGGCCTGAGCTCTGCTGCAACCTGTTCTGCAACGCGGTGCTCTCGCGGAAATGCTCGACCTGCTCCGCGCTGTCCAGCAAGAACAGATACCCGACCCGATGCAGATCGATCTCCTGACCGGGACGTTCGCCGAAGCGTGCGAACGCCTCGAGACTGCGGGCGCCCAGCGCGATGTTCACCTCGTCCGAGAAGTTCGCCCGTACTCCACCTGCCGCTTTACAGGTGGAGCCTGACCCGAGTTCGTTCATCTCCAGCAACACCACATCCCGCACACCCGCCTCGGCCAGGTGAAAGGCGATGCTCGTCCCCATCACCCCACCACCGACAACCACCACGTCGGCGGATTCCATCAGGGGAGCTGGAACGACAGGTCGGCCTCGACCGTTTCGGTGTCCATCTGCGCCTTTTGCAGTTTGCCCGAGTAGTCCCAGTTCATCGACTGCCAGCGGGTGAACTGGTCGAGGACCCACATCCCGCTTTGCCGGGAGCCGTTGCCGGACTTCCCGTTGCCGCCGAACGGCAGGTGCGCCTCGGCGCCGGACGTCGAGTTGTTGACACTCACCATCCCGGCCGAGATCCCCTGCGCGAACCGGAACGCCTTGTTCGGGTCGGTCGTGTAGATCGAGCTGGACAGCCCGTATCCGGACTTGTTGCCCAGAGCAATTGCCTCGTCGAGCGTCGAGTACGGCGTGAGGCTGACGACCGGCCCGAACGTCTCGTTCAGGAACAGCTCGTCATCGGCCTGCACGTCGGCCACGATCGTCGGGTGGTAGAACAACCCGGTCGCCGGATCGCCGACGAACCCTGCTCGCGGGTTGTCTGCCGTGACCCGGCCGGTCCGGCCGATCACCCGGTGGTGCGCCGCGATCCACCCCAACGACTTCTCGAACCCGGCCGCGAACTTCTCGTCCAGCAACGGCCCGAACAGCACGTCCTGCGTCGGGTCGCCCATCGCCGCGCCCGCGGTCGCCTGCCCGAAGCGGTCCAGGAACTCGTCGTACACGGACCGGTGCACGATCGCCGTCCCCAACGACGTGCACCGTTGTCCCGCCGTACCGAAGCCGGAGAACAACGCGCCCTCGACGGCCAGGTCCAGCTCCGCGTCCTCGGTGATCACCATCGGGTTCTTGCCGCCGAGCTCCAGGCACGGCGTCTGCAGGTGCCGACCGCACAACTCGCCGATCCGGGTGCCGACCGCACTGGATCCGGTGAACCCGACCTTGTTGATCAGCCCGGCCTCCAACGCCTGCTCGAGACCGCTGAACGTGTCCGGCCCGTCGGCGTACACCAGGTTGAACACCCCGGCCGGTACGCCGGAGTGCGCGAAGATCTCGTAGAACGCGTCCGAGACGACCGTGGAGTACTCCGCCGGCTTCCAGACGACCGTGTTGCCGCAGAGCAACGCCGGGACGATGTACCAGGACGGGACCGCGACCGGGAAGTTGCCGGCCGTGATCACCGCGACGGTGCCGACCGGGCGGCGGAAGGTGAACAGCTGCTTGTCCGGCATCTCCGACGGCACGGTCTGCCCGTACAGCCGCCGGCCCTCGCCGAGGAAGAAGTCGCAGGTGTCGATGATCTCCTGCACCTCGCCGAGCGCCTCACCCAGAGGCTTTCCGATCTCCCGGGTGACGAGCGCGGCGAGCCGGTCCTTGTTCAGGGTCATCAGCCGGCCGACGTTCGAGATCACCTGGCCGCGTTGCGGCGCCGGGGTCGCGGCCCACGCGGCCTGCGCGGACCGGGCGGCTTCGGCGGCCTGCACGAACACTTCCGGCCCTGCGCTGCCGATCGTCCCGACGACGTCGCTCAACTGTGCGGGGTTGGTCGATCGAGTGGTCCGGCCGGGCTTCTGGACCCGCTCTCCGGCAACTACGGACAAGATCACGGACGACACAGATGGGTCCTCTCGCTCAGGGACTTAGGGGGTGCAGCCCACCCTCCGTCATCCACCCCGCCGTTGCCAACCCTCGTTCGCGGAAGTGGCAGACCGTTAATTGTCGTTGAATGCGCGACGAATATCGCTCGGGTAGCTAATCAATCGCACGAGTGATGATATTGGATACGGTGAGATTCTCTCGGTCCGTATCGAGTCCGGTCATTAATTCACGATTCCTGATATCGGATACAAGTGTTGCCGTGCGACCCGAACAGGCATAGGTTCGAAGTTGGGGATCCGGTGAGGATTTCCGCTGGTCGGGTGGGGAAAACGTCGATTCTGGCTTGCCTGTCGGCCAGTCGCTCCGGCTTGCCTGCGGTGGTGTTTCGCAGTGCGCCGAAAATCAATCAGGGGGTATTTGTGTAATGGCTGACAATTCGGGCCCGCGTCCGCTCGAGCTGAAAACATTGGCGGCGGCACTGGAAGCCGCTGGCCAACCGTGGGAAATGGCGTACACCTCGATCACGGCCCTCGAGGAGAGCGAGCGCGTGATCCGGCTGGGTGTCCCGCCGCGTCCGGAGCTGCAGGAGACGGCTGCGGCCGATGCCGCCGCGGCGATCGCGGCGAAGGCAGAGAACATCGGCGCTCCGGCCGCGTTCGACGTACGCAAGGTCGGCGGCGTCAGCTACGACTCGCCGGTGAAGGATCAGGGCGGCTGTGGTTCCTGTGTCGCGTTCGGCACCGCAGGCGCCACGGAGGTCGTGTTCAAGTACACGCGGCGTACGGCCATGCCGCTGGATCTGTCCGAGGCTCAGCTGTTCTACATCTACGCCCGGTCCGAAGGGCGGAACTGCGGCAACGGCTGGTGGCCCGAGCGCGCACTCACCCATGCCAAGGCGACCGGCGTCACCTTCGAGAGCCACTACCCGTACACCGCCGGCGACCAGGACGGGAACACCAAGATCAACGCCGACTGGCCGAACCAGCTGGTCAAGGTGACCGACTGGGCCACGATCTCCGGTAACGCGCTGCAGATGAAGGAAGACATCTCCAAGTACGGCGCGGTGACCGCGTGCTTCAACGTCTTCCAGGACTTCTTCAGTTACCGGACCGGCGTCTACAAGCACGTCACCGGCAACCTCGCCGGCGGCCACTGCGTCGTCCTGATCGGGTACGACGACGCGCAGCAGTGCTGGATCGCCCGGAACAGCTGGGGTGTCGGCTGGGGCGACTCGGGCTACTTCCGTATCGGTTACGGCGAGTGCGGCATCGAGTCCTACCAGACCTGCGCCGTTCGCGGCGTCGCGCTGACGGCCTGGCTGCCCAACCAGCTGGTCACCGCCCTGTGGAGCAACGAGGCCGACGCGAACCTGTGGGCGTACGGCGCCCAGCGCGGCTGGGTGCACCTGGACAGCGGATCGCCGGTCACGTCCCACGCGATGGCCTCCGAGCTCGCCGCTGCGAAGGCTCTCGGCCGCCAAGTCGGGCTGTACGAGAACAACGGCAGCGTCACACAGATCTACGCATGGTGAGGAGCCGATCATGACCACCACTACCAATACCCACGCCGGACCGACCCTGACGCCGCCGGGCGAGCTGTCCACCTCCGAAGCAGGCGGGCTCGCGGCACCGACCATCACCGATGAGCAGATCGCCGCGCTCAAGGTCGAGTCGGCAGCCGGACCGACCCTGACGCCGCCGAGCGCCGCAGGTGCCCAGACCGGCGAGGGCGTCACCGTCAGCTGGCACACGAACGTACAGATCGACGCGCTGTGGTCCATCGACCAGACGCGCAACGCGTTCGTGCACATCGTCGGCGTCGGCTGGAAGAAGATCTTCAACGGCCGCGACGGCTCCTTCCAGGCCCTGGTGACACTGGCGAGCCAGGCACGACAGACCAACCGGCCCGCAAGCCTGCGAGAAGAGGCCGACGGGATGATCTACGAGATCTACCTCTGGTAGTCCACGAACACCGTGGCCCGGGGCCGGCGCGCCAGCCGGTGTCCGGGCCACCGGTCTGTCTCAGCTCACTCGAACCCTGAGTCGCCGTTCCTCGAGCGCGCCGGACTCCCACTCCCGGGCCAACCGGAAACCGACCTGCCAGTCACCCGATTGCTCCGCTCGCAGCTGGAACAGATGCTCCCCGCCCGCACCAACCGCCCCGTCCGCCGCCACACGGCGGTCGTCCGCGAGGCCGAGTCCCTCTCCGCGCTCAGCAATGGACCAGACATAGCCCGTGGTGCCGTTCTCCGGCAGTCGCACCGTCACCGTGTCGTGGACCGCCACCGACACGTCCTCGCCCCCTGCAACCACCTCTACGTCAGCCATAGCCCACCTTAGGTCCTGTCTGGCAATCCATCGCCTACTGCGGGGCACTCGGCACGGCACCTCGCCGCACGGGTGCAAAGGCCACGATGCTCCGCATCGAGACCTTCGCCCCCGCACGCCGAGCCACCGCACCGAGCACCTCCTCGCTACGGCGCTGGATTACCAGACAGGACCTAGGTCGGCGGCGGCACTTTGTGATCGGGGTAGAGGTCCGGGATCGGGATCGGCATCCGCCACAGGTGGGACCCGGGGTGGATCATGCCGTGCCGAATGGCGACGTACCGGAGCAGGCGGAGCGGACCGGCGATCAGTACGACGGCCAGCGGCAACTCGACCAGCAACGCGCTGAGCAGCGCCTGGGTGAGGTCGCCGCCGCGCTGGCTGGTCATCACGTCGAACCAGGCGTCGCAGATCAGCAGGACGCCGGACGCGAACGCGGTCGGGAACACGAATTGCTTGCGCTTCCAGCCGGCCAGCGCGGTCAGCACCAGCATCGTGAGCAGCAGGATGTCGAACCCGACCCAGGTCGCGACCCAGTTCCGCGCGACGTAGTGACTGGGCAGGGTGATCGCCAGGTACACGGTCCACGGGATCAGGGCAGCCGCGCAGACCAGCATCAGGACCGTCCGCCACTTGCGGATCCGGTCGATCGTCCGCAGGGACGGCAACCCGGGAGGCTGCGGCGCGAGCCGCAGGATCAGCTCCCGCCGCTCCTGCGGTGTCATCGCCGCGATCTCCTCGTCGGTCAGCTCCACACCCTGAAGTATGCCTTGTGATTCCATTCACAAGCCGGTATTCTGTAGTTCACAGGAACCGTCAGATGGGGAACTGACCATGACCGAGCGCAAGCCACCGGGCATGAAGACCCAGGACTGGGTCGAGGCTCAGATCAAGCGAGCCCAGCAGGCCGGCGAGTTCGACGACCTGGCAGGAGCCGGGAAGCCGCTGGAGTTGGCCGACGGGCACGACCCGGACTGGTGGGTGAAGGACTTCATCCGCCGCGAGAACATCGAGACCGACGCGTTGCTGCCGTCGGCGATGCAGCTCCGCAAGGAGAAGCAGCAGGTCCACGAGAAGGTCCGCGGGATGCGCCGCGAGTCCGACGTCCGTGAGTACCTGGCCGAGCTGAACAAGCGGATCCGGCTCGCTATCCGCGACACCACCGGACCGGTCGTGCCGACAGGCCTGGTGGACGAGGACGTGGTCATCGCCCAGTGGCGGATGGAACGCCCCGCACGCGAACCGCTTCCGCGGCCCGCCGAGGAGCCTCGCCCGAAGAAGAAGTCCTTCTGGCAGCGACTGTTCAGCTGAGTAGTTCGCGGGCCGCCTTCTCGATGGTCTGTTCGCTCAGCAGTACGTCGTGCGCCGCCGCTCCGAGCGGGACGTACGAGTCGTAGCTCGTCACCCGGGCCAGCCGCCCGGCGTACCCGTGGTCGATCAGCGTGGCCAGGACGCCTTCGGACACGCCGCCGGACCTGCGGGTCTCGTCGGCGACCAGTACCCGACCGGTGATGTTTGCCTCGCGCAACAGATCCTCGACCGGCAACGGCGCCAGCCAGCGCAGGTCGAGGACCCGGATCCCCGGCACCCGGGCCGCCACTCGCAGGCTCATCGGTACGCCGTTCCCGAATGTGACGATCGTCAGCCCGGTGCCGTCGCCGTACGTCCGGCCGCGTCCGATCGGCACCGGCTCGTCGGGGTACGGCGCCAGCCACTGCTCGTCGCCGTCCTCGTACAGGTCCCGGCGGTGGTAGAGCGCGATCGGCTCGAGGAACACGCTGACGGTGCCGGACGACCGGGCCGCCGCCGTACACGCGTGCAGCATCGCGGCCGCGTCGTCCGGACGGGACGGTGACGCGATCACGATTCCCGGGATGTCCCGCAGGACGCCGATCGCGTCGTCGTTGTGGAAGTGACCGCCGAAGCCCTTCTGGTACCCGTAGCCGGCGATCCGCAGCACCATCGGGTTCGCGTACTGCTCCTGCGAGAAGAACTTCAGCGACGCCGCCTCGCCGCGGAGCTGGTCCTCGGCGTTGTGCAGGTAGGCGAGGTACTGGATCTCGGGGAGCGGCAGCAGGCCCGAGACGCCGGCCCCGAGCGCGAGCCCCAGGATCGACTGCTCGTCGAGCAACGTGTCGAAGACGCGGGGCGGCCCGAACGCCTTCTGCAGCCCACGGGTGACGCCGTACACGCCGCCCTTGCGACCGACGTCCTCACCGAAGACCATCGCCTCCGGGTAGGACGCCAGTACGTCGCTCAGCGCGCGGTTGATCGACTGGCTGAGCGTCAACGGTTCCGCGGCGGGGGTCCGCTGCGGCAACGCCTCGGCCACCGCTTCCGGCGCGGGGAAACGCAACGGCGCGGCGACGGCTTCGGGCGAGGTGAGCTGGGGGAGGCCCGCGACCTCGGCCGCGATCCGCAGTGCCTCGGCGTGCTTCTCGTCGTACAGCTCGATGATCTCGTCGGCGGTGTAGCCGGCTCCGAGCAGGTAGCGCGCCGTACCGAGCAGCGGGTCGAGCTCCTCGTCCGCGGCCAGCTCCACGGGTGAGCGGTACGCCGCCTCGACGTCGGAGCCCGCGTGGCCGAGCAGCCGGACTGTGCGCAACCGCAAGAACGCCGGGCGCCGGTTCCGCCGTACGAACGTGGCCGCCTCGGTCGCCATCGACAGGGCCGCGTCCAGGTCGGTGCCGTCCGCGTCGAAGTACCGCAGGCCGGGGCGCGAACCGTACGCCTGCCGGATCCAGCCGTCCGGGGTGCGCACGCTGATCCCGATCCCGTTGTCCTCGCAGACCAGCAGCAACGGCATCGGCAGACCCTGGTACGACGCGTGCAGGGCAGCGTTGATCGCGCCGGTCGCGGTCGAGTGGTTCGCGGACGCGTCGCCGAAGCTGGTCACCACGATCGCGTCCGACGGCCACGGAGACGGTACGCCGAGCTTCGCCGACCGGTTCAGCGAGAACGCGACGCCCATCGCCCGCGGCAGGTGGGAGGCGATCGTCGACGTCTGCGGGATCACCGACAGCTCGTGCCGGCCGAAGACCTTGTGCCGGCCGCCCGCGATCGGCTCGCTGGTCGCCGCGGCGACGCCGAGCAGGATGTCGCGCAGGCCGTCTTTCGAGCCGCACTGGGCGGCGCGGGTCAGGTAGAAGGCGCCGGACCGGTAGTGCAGGAGGGCCGGGTCGGTCGGCTCCAGAGCGGCGGCGACAGCCGCGTTGCCCTCGTGACCGGCCGAGCCGATCGTGTAGAAACCGGTGCCCTGGGACTGCATCCAGCGGGCCGCGAGGTCCGCGTGCCGGCTGCCGAGCTGAGCGTCGTACAGGCTGCGGAGCAGCTCTGCGTCGTGCTCCCACGGGGCCGGGGCGAGGCCGCGGACGCGTTCGGCGAAGGTCCTCATTTCATCCATGATCCGGGATCACCGCGCCGAACACAGCTCCGCCCACGAGTTGAACAGGTCACCCTGTCACCCGGGGGAACCGCGCTTGGGGGTTGTTCGTTCTAGGAGGGAGGGGGACTCTGTGGGGTGTGGTGACGGTGAGTGAGCCTTGGTGATGCAGCTTTCCTGGGTACGGCGGGTGGGGATCGCGGCCGGTCTCGGAGTCGGGACAGCCGGCGCGCTCGCCGGTGTCCTCCTGCTCGGTCCGCTGGCGGCGTCGATCCTGCTGGTCGTGGTGTTCGTGCTGGTCTGGCCGCTGGCCGCGGTGGTCCGGCACGTGACGGACGATGCGCCGTACGGCTCGGCGGCCGTGGTCGCGAGCGCGGCCGCCGCCGCGGTGCTGTGCCTGCCGGGGCTGGTGCGGCTGCTCGCGTGGGGTGCACTCGGGGTGGTGACGGCGCTGATCCTGGCCGCACTGTTCGTGTTGATCGACCTCGCCGTACCCGATCGGGCTCCGCGGGTGCGTCCGTCGCGTAAGCAGCGCAAACTGGTGCGCCTGAGCGAGGTGCAGCTCGTGGAGGACGAGAAGCTGATCGCGGCGTTGCAGTGTCCGCTGTCCATCGAGGAGCTCTGCGGGGTCTGGTCCGAGACCGCGACGCAGCTCGGCCAGGGCGCCGATCCCCGCGACCGGCAGGCCGTCGCCGAGGTCCGCCGGATCTGCCTCGACGAGTTCGAACGCCGCAACCCCGACGGCTTCCACCGCTGGCTGGACGCCGGCGCCCCGTCCAACCCCGGCCACTACCTCCTCGGCAACAGCAACAACTAGGCAGCCTTCTTCTTGCTGCGACTGGTCTTCTTCTTGGCCGTCGTCTTCTTTGTGGTGGTCTTCTTCTTCGCTCCGCGGGCCTTGCGGGCCTCCTCGACGCTGGCGCGGAGGGCGGCGACCAGGTCGGTCGGGTTCGTCGCCTGCGGTTCCTCCTCGGAGTAGACGACGTCCTTGCCCTGATGCTTGGTCTTGACCAGTTTCTTGACCCGCTCGGTGTACGTGTCCTCGTACGAGGCCGGCTTCCACTCGCCGCTCATCGCCTCGATCAGGTCGACCGCCATCGACAACTGCTTGCCGGCGCCGGCCTTGCGCGGCAGATCGCCGAGCTCCTCGTCCGGATCGCGGATCTCGTCGGCGAAGAACATGGTCTCGAGCACGAGCACCTTCTCGTCGGCCCGGATCGTGGCCAGGTACTCCTTGCCGCGCATCACGAACTTCGCGATCCCCGCACGGTTCGTCTTCGCCAGCGCGTCCCGGAGCAGCGCGTACGACGAGGCGTTCTCGGGATCCGACGGGCCGAGGTAGTAGCTCTTCTGGAAGTGCATCGGGTCGATCTCGTCCAGATCGACGAACGTGTCGATCTCCAGCGACCGGGACTTGCCCGGCGCGATGTCGTCGAGCTCGTCCGGCTCGACGATCACGTACTCGCCGCCGCCGACGTCGTGACCCTTCACGATCTTCTCGTACGGGACCTCGCGGCCGGTGCGTTCGTTCACCCGCTTGTACCGGATCCGGTCCGACGTCCCCTTCTGGAACTGGTGGAAGTCGATCTCGTGTTCCCGGGTCGCGCTGTACATCCCGACCGGTACCGAGACCAGGCCGAAGTTGATGTACCCGCTCCAGATCGCCCGTGCCATCGCCGGCTCCTCTCCGCCGCCCCGGCCGGTACCCAGTTCAGAGGCGGTTGTAGCGCTTTCGGGCCTCGCGGCTTTCTTTCTGGGCGTCGCGGGCGGCTCGGCGGGCCTCGTCGAGTTCGGCGCCGATGCGGTGGACCCCGGCCTGGGCCTCGGAGAGCGCTTCGCGGGCCTTGTCGAGCTGGGTGTCCAGCTCCTCGACCTTCGCCTCGGCTGCCTGGGCAGCCGCGACCGCCTCCTCGAACGCCTCCTTGGCCACGGCGCGCTCCGCCGCCTCGCGTTCGTCGTCCTCCGCCTGCTTGCGCTGGGCGGCTTCGCGCTCGTCCTCGGCGGTCGCGGTTTCGGCCTGTTGGGCCTTCCGGCGGTCGCGGGCGGCCTGGCGGCGCTCGTCGGTGAGCGGGGTGACGTTGGACGGCTCGCCGTTCTCGTCGACGACGCCGAAACCGACGTGCCGCAACGCGCTGCTCAACCGGCCCTCGCGTACGGCGTCGCCCGCGGCGGGATCCACCAGCGCGGCGTCCAGCGTCTCGCGCAACTTCTGGCCGACGTCCGGGCTGACCTTCTGGCCTTCGTCGGCGGCCAGCCGGGCGGCCTCCTTGGACAGCTTGTCCAGGAGCCGGTGGCGCTTCGGCGTCAGGTCCCGCAGCCGCTCGCCGTCGAGATCGGCGGTCGCCTCCCGGAACTCGTCGCCGAGCGCGAGCAGGTCGTCGAGCTCGTCGGGCAGTGTGCGGGCGACCAGGTTCGTGATCCAGGCCGCGACCGTCGGCTTGCGCAGCGCCTTCAGCCGGGTCGAACCGCTCGCGTCGCCGCCGGCCTTCAGCTGCTTGGCCAGCTCGTTGCGAGTAGCAATGAAGTCGGCCGCCGGCGCCGCATAGACCGCATCGGCCGCCTCCTCGTAATCCACGAAGGCGACGCTACCTGAATCAGCAGCTGCTGTGGCCTCGTTGCTGGGCCAGTTCGGTGCGGAGGGTTTCGAGGATGCCGCGGAGCAGGCGGGAGACCTGCATCTGGCTGACGCCGAGTTCGTGGCCGATCTCCTCCTGCGTGAAGCCGTTGCAGAAGCGGAGCTGGAGGATGCGCTTGTCCCGCTCGCCGAGGTTCGCGACCGCCGGTGTCAGGGTGTGCACGTTCTCGACCAGGTCGTAGCCGTCCTCGGCGTCGGCGACCGTCTCCAGCAGGCTCGTCCCGCCGTCCGACGTACCGGGCGCGTCCAGCGACAGCGTGCTGAAGCAGCCGCGGACCGAGGCGGCCTCGGCGACCTCGGACGGATCGGTGCCGAGCGCTGCCGCGGTCTCCTCGTCGGTCGGCACGTGGCCGAGCCGCTGGATCAGCTCGGGCTCCGCGGCGGCGATGTTGCCCTGCATCTCCTGGACCCGGCGCGGCGGCCGGATCGTCCAGGCGCAGTCCCGGAAGTACCGTTTCAGCTCACCGCGGATCGTCGGTACGGCGTACGACAGGAACGCCGACGACGCCTCCAGCTTGTAGCCGTTGGCGGCCTTCACCAGGCCGAGGTACGCGACCTGCTCGAGATCGTCGGCGTCGACGCCCTTGCTGCGGTACCGCGAGGCGATCGATCTCGCCACCGGCGCGTTCAGGAGGACGACCTCGTCGAGGCACGCCTGGTGCCGGGGGTCCGGGACGCTGTCCGCCTCGAGCAGCAGCTCGTGGGTGGCATCGGCGATGTTCTGCTTGTTGCGTTCTGCAGTTGCGATCGTCACGGGAGATACCTCGTCGTGTCGTCGTGCAGGCCTAGTGGCAGGGGCTGAACCACTAGCTCCACCAGATCAAACTCGGCCGGAGCTTTCAAGTACCCGACTGTTACGGGTGTTTGAAACGCTTGTCGCCTGACAGTAACTGTCAGGTTTCAGTGGTTTGCTCACACTCATGAACGAGTGTTGCGCCGTCGTCGACCTGCGCCAGTACACGCTGCACCCCGGGCAACGGGACGCCCTGATCGATCTTTTCGACGCACAGCTGGTGGAGGGGCAGGAACAGACCGGTATGCACATCGTCGGTCAGTTCCGCGATCTGGACGATCCGGATCGGTTCGTCTGGATCCGCGGGTTCCGCGACCTGCCCGCGCGGGCGGACGCGCTGAACGCGTTCTACTACGGGCCGGTCTGGCGCGCGCACGCCGCGGCGGCGAACACGACGATGATCGACTCGGACAACGCCCTGCTGCTGAAGCCCGTGCGGCTCGGGCCCGGCTACCCGGCGCTCGACGCGCCGAGGCCTGGCGACACTGCGAGTTCGGTGATCGGCGGCGCGGTCTACCATCGCGCGGCCGAGGACGACGGGTTCGTCGAGTTCTTCACCGATCAGGTTGTGCCCGTGCTCACCGCGACCGGTGCCGCGCCGGTCGCGGTCCTCGAGAGTTTGGTTGCCGAGAACAACTTTCCGGCGTTGCCGCTACGGGACGAGGTGGTGCTCACCTGGTTCGCGCGGTTCGCCGACGACACGGCGTACGACGACCATCGCCGGCGGCTCGCCGAGTCGCGGGTCTGGCAGCAGCGGGTGCTGCCCGAACTGGTCTGTCGCTCGGCGAAACCGGTCCAGGAACTCCGGCTGCGGCCGACCGCGCGATCGCAGTTCCGGTAAATACGTTGCGGGGCCCGGGTCGGGCGGGCATCCTGGGTTGACCGAGCGGCGGCGAACGCTGCCTGGACTAAGGAGGGCTGACGGATGGCCATCACTGTGCTGCGGCATGTCCGCGTCAGTTCCACTTCTTCGTTCAGGAGCACACCAGTTGTCTGCAGAGTACGAACTCACAGCTAATTACCCCGACCTTGACTCTCGCTGGGCAGATCTGACCCGTGACGAGTCCCAACCGGATCCGACCGGCGCCTTCGTCTTCAGTTTCCACTCGGTTGCTGAAGAACTGGGCCCGGATCAGCGGTGGTCCACCTGGCTGGACGTCGAGCGCGGTTCTCGCGGCCCGGAACCACGACCCGATTGGGTTGTGACGGAACAGGCGGCGATCGACACCGAGCTCGGCGTCCTCAAAACCGGTAAGGAAGCCGACGTCTTCCTGGTCGAACGGGCCGTCGAAGCCATCGGCGACAACCCGGCGAAATCCTCACTGCTGGCCGCGAAGCGGTACCGCACCGAGGAGCACCGGTCCTTCCACCGCAGTACGTCGTACGTCGAAGGACGCCGTACCCGCAACAGTCGCGACAGCCGAGCCATGCACAAGAAGACCGCGCACGGCCGCAGTGTCGCGGCCGGGCAGTGGGCGTACGCCGAGTGGGACGCCCTCAACCGGTTGTGGAAAGCCGGCGTCCCGGTGCCGTACCCCGTCCAGGTGGACGGCACCGAACTGCTGATGGAGTTCATCGACGACGGTGAGGGTGGTGCCGCGCCACGGCTCGCCCAGGTCCGGCCGTCGAAGGAGCTGCTCGGTCAGTACTTCGAGCAACTCCGCGGCGGGATGCGTGAACTGGCCCGGGCCGGGCTGGCGCACGGCGACCTCTCGCCGTACAACGTCCTCGCCCAGAGGGAGCGGATCGTGATGATCGACCTGCCGCAGGTGGTCGACATCGTCGGCAACCCGAAGGGCATGGACTTCCTGCTGCGCGACTGCCACAACATGGCCGCGTGGTTCACGAACCGCGGGCTGGAGATCGACGAACAAGAGCTCTTCGCCGACCTGCTCACAATGGTGTTCTGATTGCCCGCTGCAACAGGGGGACGAGCGGTACCAGTTGGTCGGGGTAGGTGTCGACGAGGCCGTCGACGTGGTTACCTGCCTCGACCCGCTGGTACGTGTGCAGGCCGGTCCTTCGGGCCATCTCGGCGTACACGTCGGAATCCTGGGTGATCGGCAGCAGGCTGTCGTACGTGCCCTGGATGGTGATCAGCGGCTTCTTGATCTTGCCGGTGAGCGCGATCCGCTTGATCGCCCGGTGTGCCTCGGGCCGCTGGGTGTAGTCGTAGTCGGCCTCGCTCCCGGTGTACGTCGGGTCGAGCTCGGCGGCGTAGATGCGCTGGGTCAGCTTCCAGTAGACCGTGTAGTGGTAGTCCCAGAGGAAGTCCGAGCGCGGATCGAAACCCGCCGCCACGATCGCAGCCGGGTCGTGCTGCTCGTAGCCTTTGATTGCCTGAGGCAAATACGTGAAGAGGTTCGGTCCATCGGCCTTCCACAGCGTGCCTTCCAGGTCCACGCCGCGGGTGAAGAGATCCGGGTGGTTCTCGAGCTGCCAGCGGACCAGGTAGCCGCCGTTCGAGATGCCTGCGGCGATCACCTCGCGCGCCGGGCGGCCGTAGTACTGCGACACCGTGGCGCGAGCGGCTCGCGCGAGTTGCGTCGTACGGACGTTCCACTCGACGATCGCGTCGCCGGGACGCAGACCGTCGGTGTAGAAGGCCGCGCCGGTGTTGCCCTTGTCGGTCGCGGCGTACGCGTAGCCCAGTGAGAGCACATAGTCCGAGATCGCTTTGTCGTTCGCGTACTGCGCTCGTACGCCGGGTGATCCGGACACGACGAGTCCGCCGTTCCACGTCCGCGGCAGCCGGATCACGAACTGCGAGTCGTGGTTCCAGCCGTGGTTGGCGTTGGTGTGCGAGTTGTCCGGGAAGTACCCGTCGATCTGGACCCCCGGTACGCCGGACTGCTGCGGCAGACCCGCGTGCGTGAGTCCTGCGTAGTCGGCGGGATTGGTGTGACCCGACGCGACCGTGCCGGCCGTGGTCAGGTCGTCGAGGTGTGCGACCTGTTGGTACTCGGCACCCGGGACGCGAACGCTCCGGTGAGCTTCGGCCGGCACGGTTACACCTGCGAGCAGGACAGTGGCGGTGAGCAAGCTGAAGAGACGGCGCATGCGGTCACGCTAGGAGCCGCCCTTCTGCTCGGACATCGGATCGGAGCACACAACACCGGGCCCTGCGGTGGTCCCTCAGGACACCGCCTTCAGGACACCGCCTTCGCGGCCGCGCGTCCCGCCGTACGGCCGGTGAAGAGGCAACCGCCGACGAAGGTGCCCTCGAGCGATCGGTAGCCGTGGATGCCGCCGCCACCGAACCCGGCGACCTCACCGGCGGCGTAGACACCGGGGAGCGGAGTGCCGTCGGTCCGCAGTACGCGCGACTCCAGATCGGTCTGCAGACCGCCCAGGGACTTGCGGGTCAGGATGTTCAGCCGTACGGCGATCAGCGGGCCGGCCTTCGGGTCGAGGATCCGGTGCGGGGACGCGACCCGGATCAGCTTGTCGCCGCGGTAGTTGCGGGCGCCGCGCAGCGCGGTGATCTGCAGGTCCTTGGTGAACGTGTTGGTCAGCTCCCGGTCCCGCGCGACGATCTGCCGCTCGAGGTCGTCGAGCCTGATCAGGTTGTCACCGGTCAGGTCGTTCATCCCCCGGACCAGGTCCGGAAGGTTGCCGCGGACAACGAAGTCGGCGCCCTTGTCCATGAACGCCTGGACCGGCGCGGTCGCACCGCCGCGGGCCCGGCCGAGTACACCCTTGACGTCCTTGTTGGTCAGGTCCGGGTTCTGCTCCTGGCCGGAGAGCGCGAACTCCTTCTCGATGATCTTCTGCGTCAGCACGAACCACGTGTAGTCGTACCCGGTCGTCATGATGTGCTCGAGCGTCCCCAGCGTGTCGAACCCGGGGAACAGCGGCACCGGCAGCCGCTTCCCGGTCGCGTCGAACCACAGCGACGACGGCCCGGGCAGGATCCGGATGCCGTGCTGCGGCCAGATCGGGTCCCAGTTCTGGATGCCTTCGGTGTAGTGCCACATCCGGTCCCGGTTCACGTACCGGCCGCCGGCCTGCTCGGTGATCGCGAGCATCCGGCCGTCCACGTGCGCCGGTACGCCGCTGATCATCCGCTTCGGCGGCTCGCCCATCCGCTTCGGCCACTGCGAGCGGACCAGATCGTGGTTGCCGCCGATCCCGCCGGACGTGACGATCACCGCCTGCGCGGTCAGCTGGAAGTCTTCGACCTCGGTCCGTGAGCTGGACACCCCACGCAGTACGTCGCTGGGCTCGAGCACCTTGCCCGCGACGCCGTCGACCACACCGCCCGTCACCGTCAGCTCGTCCACCCGGTGCCGGAACCGGAACTCCACGAGTCCCTTCCCGACGGCCTCCCGCACGCGGCGCTCGAACGGCGCGACCAGGCCCGGCCCGGTGCCCCACGTGATGTGGAAACGCGGCACCGAGTTCCCGTGGCCGTCCGCGTTGTACCCGCCGCGCTCGGCCCAGCCGACGACCGGGAAGAACCGCACGCCCTGGGCATGCAGCCACGGACGTTTCTCGCCGGCCGCCCAGTCGACGTACGCCTCGGCCCACTGCCGCGCCCACTTGTCCTCGTCGTCCAGCCGGTCGAACCCGGCCGAGCCGAGCCAGTCCTGCAGTGCGAGGTCGCGGGAGTCCTTGATCCCCATCCGGCGCTGCTCCGGGGAGTCCACGAACAGCAGCCCGCCGAACGACCAGAACGCCTGGCCGCCGAGCGACGCCTCGGGTTCCTGGTCGAGCAGCAGTACCTTCCGGCCCGCGTCGGCCAGTTCGGCGGTGGCGGCCAGTCCGGCCAGCCCCGCCCCGACGACGATCACATCAGCGTCCATGTCGGCAATGTATAGCGCACTTGCGAAGATATGGCGGTGACGATCCTTTCTGTTCAAAACGTCGTACTTCCTGCAGCTTCGATCGGTCCGGAGAACCCGCTCGCGCCACTCCGCACCCAGCGCGAACCGCACCAGGTCGAGAACATCGCCGAGGTCCCCGCCGACCTGCGGGAGAACATCGAGTACGGGCGCCTGCACAGCCCGCTGCCGTGCCTCAACCAGGACGGGTACAACCGCACCCTGGTCGAGACAGCGCTGCCTGCCCTGGTGCTGGAGAACGACCACGTCCGCGCGACCGTGCTACCGAGTCTCGGCGGCCGGTTGTACTCGCTCGTCCACAAGGGGACCGAGCTGCTCTACCGCAACCCGGTCTTCCAGCCCGCGAACCTCGCGCTGCGCAACGCCTGGTTCGCCGGCGGCGTCGAGTGGAACGTCGGCAGCACCGGCCACTGGACCGGCACCTGCGCGCCGATGCACGCCGCCCGCGTCGAAGGGCCGGACGGTACGCCGGTCCTGCGCCTGTGGGAGCTCGAGCGCACCCGCAACCTCGTCACCCAACTCGACTTCTGGCTCCCGGAGGACTCGGAGTTCCTGTACGTCGGCGTACGGCTGCAGAACCCGTCCGACGTCGAGGTCCCGGCGTACTGGTGGTCGAACATCGCGGTGCCGGAGTCGCCGGATCGTCGTGTCCTCGTGCCCGCGGACCAGGCCTGGCGGTTCGGGTACGGCAGTCGCCTCGACCTGGTCGACGTGGAGACGGATCTGACCTATCCGACGCGGCACCCGCGAGCGGTCGACTACTTCTTCGAACCGCTGCCGGAGGAGCACTCGTGGATCGCGTCCGTTGACGGGGACGGCAACGGACTGGTGCAGGCGTCGACCTCGCGGCTGCAAGGGCGGAAGCTCTTCGTGTGGGGTCAGGGCGACGGCGGACACCGGTGGCAGGAGTGGTTGTCCCCTGGGCTGGACGGCGACGGGTACGCCGAGATTCAGGCGGGGCTCGCTCGGACTCAGATGGAGCATTTGAAGCTTCCTGCAGCGACCTCGTGGCACTGGCTGGAGGCCTACGGACGTGTCTCGATGGACGCCGGCGCTGCTCACGCCGAGAACTGGAAGACAGCCCGGGAAGCGGGGGCTGCGGCGTCGGGCGTGCTGCTTGATGGATTGGCTGGGCGTGAGGCCGAGTGGTTGGGCGTTGTGGATGCGGCTCCGGCGGAGCGGCTCGCGGTTGGGTCCGGTTGGGGTGCGCTGGAGCTCAAGCGCACCGGCTGGAGCGTGTCGGGCGGTACGCCGTTCAGCGAGGACACGATGACGTCGCGCGAGGAGGCGTGGCTGCCGCTGCTCGACGGGCAGTTGCCGGCGACTGACGTCGTACCGGACGGGACTCTGGTGGCTTGGCGGGACCTGCTGGAGGCGGCCGAGGACAACTGGCTCGTCTGGTACCACCGGGGCGTCGCGCGGCACTACGACGGTGACGTCGACGGTGCGATCGAGGCGTGGCGGCAGTCCGGGGACAACGCCTGGGCACTCCGCAACCTCGGTGTAGTCACGGGAGAGCTGGAGTACTACGAGCGCGCCGTCGAGCTCCTGCCCGACCTGGTACCGCTGGTCGTGGAGGCGGTCGCGGCCGCACTCGACACCGACGTGAAGCGGGCGGAGCGGATGCTCGAGCACGCGCCCGACGACCCGCGGATCCAGCTGCTGCGTGTCCGGCACGCACTGGAGACCGGTGACCCGGCCGCAGCGCACGAACTGCTGGCGGCGGGGATCCAGCTCGCCACGGTCCGGGAGGGCGCCAACCCGCTCACCGACTACTGGCTGGCCGCCGAAGAGGCACTTGGCACACAGCGGCCAGTTCCGCCGCAGTACCAGTTCGGAATGGGCGAAAACTGACAACTTCAGGTCAACTCTACCTCTAGAAACACCGCTCCACCGGACTCTACTATGGACCTGTAGAGATGTTCTTGAATTACATGGAACCAAGTGGAGTCCGGTGGCGTCTCACCGGGTGAGCGGCAAAAGCCGCGCAAAGGCAGTTTCGACAAACGACCGCGTCGCTCGCGGGCGACGCGTCGGGGGTGAGTGCCATGTTGACGATCGTTGTACTCGGTGGGTTCGGCCTGGTGCTGGTGGTCGCAGCCTTCATCGTGACCGAAGTTCTGGCCGGCCTTCGGCCGTCCCAGATCCCCACCGGCACGGAAGAGAAGACCGCGGGACGAGTGATCCGGGTGCGTGGCCCGGTCCGCGGCCAACTGCAGAGCGGTGCCCCGGCGATCTACACCGAGGTCATCGTCGAGTACTACACCCGCCGGGGTGAGGGACCGTACGAGGTCGCTCGCAAGTTCCCGGTCGGGAGCCGTATTACTTACGCCAAGGGTGACCGGGTGATCGTCGCGTACGACGTCCGGACCCCACGCCGGGCTCGCCTGGCCGGCCGGGTCAGCCACTGGCCGGCCCTGGGCCTGCCTTCCGCGGCCTGACGGTTCACCTGCTTGAGCCTCCTCTCCGGCTCAAGCAGGAAGATGAGGGGCGAGCAGGTTGTAGAGCACCGGCCGGCCCTGATCCAGAACGTAGTCCGCCTCGTCCGCGGACAGCCTGTCCGCGAGGTGCGCGAGCGCCTCGCCCATCGTGATGCTGAGCGTCACGGCCAGGCGGAAGTCCCGCGAGTCCCGCGCGCCGAAACGCGCCGCCAGCAGCTCCGCGAACTCGCCGGCGTGCTGGTCGTCGAACTCGCCCGGCTTCGCCTCCAGCTCCGGATCGCCGAGCCCGCTCAGCACGACCGCCTTGAAGCCCGGGTCGGTCCGGTGCATCTCCCGGAACGTGTCCAGCGTGACGTCGACCGCTCCGCGCCAGCTCGTCACGTCGGCCAGCCGCTCGCGCACCGCGTCGGTGTAGCGCGCCTGGTTCCGCCGCTCGATCGCCTGGATCAGGCTGCGCTTGTCCGGGAAGTACCGGTACACGCTGCCGACCGCGATCTCGGCCCGCTTCGCGATCCCGCTCGTCGACGCCGCGTCGTACCCGCGTTCGACCACCTCGGCACAGGCCGCGTCCAGGATCCGCTCGACCTGCCGGCTCGCCCGGTCCTGGGTCGGCGTCCGGCGCAGCGGATACGCCCCCGAAGTCACCATTCGTTCATTGTCCACGCTCCGGGGGACAACGTTGCCACCTCTTTGTGACAGATTGCCGACAGTTGGTCATGAGCAGGAGGGGAACTCGTATGCGCATCAACAAATCCGCAGTTGTCGGCCTCGCATCCGTCGCGCTGGCCGCCTCCGGGGTCGCCGGTACGGCGCTCACCCGGGACAACTCCGCGTCCGCGGAGAACGGCTCGGGCCTGCGGTTCAACCAGGTCCAGATGATCGGTTCGCACAACTCGTACCACCGCGAACTCAGCCCGGCCGAGCAGAAGGTTCAGCAGACCCTGAACCCCGGCTCGGTCGACCTCTGGTACTCGCACGCGCCGATCACGCAGCAGCTCGAGGACCAGAACGTCCGCACGCTCGAACTCGACCTGCTCCCGGACCCGGACGGCGGCCTGTACACGTACCCGCTGATCCGGAAGCTGACCGGACTGGGTCCGCTCACCGACCCGGCGATGGCCCGTCCCGGGATCAAGGTCATGCACGTCCCGGACTTCGACTACAACACCACCTGCGACACCTTCGTCCTGTGCCTGCAGCAGGTGAAGTCGTGGTCCGACCAGCACCCGAACCACGTGCCGATCACGATCAACCTCGAGCTCAAGCAGTCCGACCCGAAGGTGGTCGCGGCCGGCGGCGTCCAGTCGCCGCCGTGGGACGCGGCGAACCTGGAGGGTGTGGATCAGGAGATCCGGTCGGTGTTCCCGGAGAAGGAGCTGCTGACGCCGGACGACGTCCGCAAGCCCGGCCTGACGCTGGAGCAGTCGGTCCTGACCAAGGGCTGGCCGAAGCTGAATGACGCGCGCGGCGAGGTGCTGTTCTACTTCGACAACGGCGGCCCTGGCGCGATTCGCGACCTCTACCGGACCGGTCACCAGAACCTCGAGGGCCGGGCGGTCTTCACCCAGGGTCCTGAGGGTGAACCGGACGCGGCGATCACCCAGGTGAACGACCCGCGGGGCGCGAACCAGGCCGAGATCCAGCGGCTGGTGTCGAAGGGGTACCTGATCCGGACCCGGTCGGACGAGCCGATGGCGACGATCCGGGACAAGGACTACACCCGGCTCGGGATCGCCCTGGCCAGCGGTGCACAGGTGGTGACGACGGACTGGCCGGTGGCCGGCATGGCCGCGCGGTACGACAGCGATTTCGTCGCCAAGCTGCCCGGGCACACCGCTGTACGATGCAACCCTGTGACAGCACCAAAGTGGTGCCATGGAGATGTCGTCGGAAGGTGAGCTGAACATGTCGGAGCACGTGGTTGACGTGAGCTGGAGCCGTGGTGAGCACGAGTTCACCTATGACACCTACGACCGCGACCACGAGTGGCGCTTCGACGGCGGGATCACGGTGCCGGGCTCGGCGAACCCGAAGTACCTGGGGAACCCGGGCCCGGTCGACCCGGAGGAGGCGTTCGTGGCGGCGCTGTCGTCCTGCCACATGCTGACGTTCCTGGCGATCGCGGCCCGGAAGCGGCTGGTGGTCGACGCGTACGACGACCACGCGGTCGGCCTGATGGCGAAGAACGTCGCCGGCCGGCTGGCGATCACCGAGGTGACGCTGAACCCGAAGATCGTGTGGAACGGCGCCGAGCCGGACACCGAGACGATCGAGCGGATCCACCACCTCGCGCACCAGGAGTGCTTCATCGCGAACTCCGTGACCACCGAGATCACGGTCGCCGTCTAACTTTTCTTTCCTTCCTTCAACTAAAAACCACCCGCCGACTGGCCTGAACCTCGCGCAAACGGTGTCAGGACAATCGGCGGGTGGTGAGGTGCACCTCTGTGGCGGTGCACCGGTAACGGATCCGGCGGCGCCTCGCACTGGGGCGCCTCTGCGTTTGATGTGCGACTTCCGTGTGGTCTGGCTCGGTGGGCCAGACCGTCCGGGTGCGCCGCCCGGGTCCGTTCGTCCGGCTCGCGCCTTACTGCTCGGCGGCGGCGTCGGTCCGGTCGTCTGGGGTCTGGGTGCTGTCGACGGCCAACAGGTCCTCGAGCTGGCGGACCTGCTCGGTGGCCATCGTGGTCATCAGTCGGTGGATCGTCATGCCAGTGAGACGCCGCAGCCCCGAAGGTATGACGGGAATCCGCGATGTGACCTGAATCACTTGGGTCGAACTACTTCTCGTCGAGCCCGTCCAGGCGGAGCGGGACGAGCTTCCGGGCGTCGTCGTACGACGTCCCGGTCAGTTCGAGGAGGTCGATGATCGTGGAGCGGAGCTGACCGAGGACGACGACCGCGGACAGTCCGATCGGCAGCGGCATCTCGGCCGTACGGCGGCCCAGTTCGCCCAGCACGCGGTGCGCGGCGACGTCGGCGGCCGGCTCGAACAGCGACTCGCCGATCAGGCGGGTGCCGTCGGCGAGGCGTTCGAGCAGCATCGGGTACTCGTCGGGCATCCGCTCGTCGCGCCACACCGACACCGCGCACCGGCGTACCAGGACCCGGGTGTTCCGGATCGCCCGGTCCAGCGGTACGACGAGATCGGCGATCTCCTGGACCCGCCCGCGGTGCCGGCGCCGGAACGGGGACAGCCGGACGACCGCGACCCCTTCCTCGGCGGCGCTGCGCAGGTCGTCGAGCCGGGACTCGCTGGCGCGGGCGCGGCGGAGTGCGTCGGTGACGGCCTCCTCGTCGCGTTCCCGCAGGCCGTCGGCGGTCTCGACCAGGATCTCGGCCAGCTCGTTCAGGACGCCGGATGCCTGTTGCCGAGGACGCCTGATGGCCGCGGCCGGCGCGATCGTGGCGGCCGCCAGCGCGACCAGTCCGCCGAGCGCCGCGTCCTGCCAGCGACTGAAGCCCGCGCCGGGGTTGGGCAGCAGCGTGGTGACGATCGCGGCCTGGACGCCGGCCTGGGTGGTCATCAGGTTCCCGGCGCCGAGCAGTACGGCGATGCTCATCGCGAGCGCGATCACGAAGATCAGCTGGGTGATGCCGGTCCCGAAGACCTTGACGAACAGGTCGCCGACGCCGACCCCGACCGCCACGCCGACCATCACCTCGGCGACCCGGCGGAGACGCTGGCCGAAGCTGAAACCGAGGCAGACCATCGCGGCGACCGGCGCGAAGAACGGCTGCTTGTGGCCGACGGCGTACCGCGCGATGGCCCAGGCGACGCCGGCGGCGAGCGCGCACTGGGCGATGAAGAAGGCCCGGCTGCGCCAGCGATCGATCCGCCGGCGGACCGACGCACGGGACCGCCGCGCGGCCTGCGGCGCGATGTCGTCGCGCAGCTCCCGCAACTGGTCCAACGTCAGCCTGACCGGATCCACGGGCCCCATTCTGCGGGATAGGTGCGCCAGCTTGATTCATCTGTGCCTTGGAGTTCAGTGTTGCCTCATGACCGAGAACAACCGTGAGGACTACGGCAGCTACAGCGTCGACGACGAGGATCAGCTGCAGCCGGCGGACACCCTGAACGACCGTGGCGTGGACGACCTGCTCGACGAGGGGTACTCGCCGCCGGAGAAGTGGTCCGCGGGCGAAGGCTTCGGCACGACGGCCGACGAGGCGCTACAGGGCGAGACGCTGGACCAGCGGATCGCGCAGGAGGTCCCGGACTCCGACCCGTACGCCGAAGACGGCGAGGACGTCGGCGGCCCGCAGGTCGGCACCGAACGCTCCGGTCGCCTGGTCGCCTCCGACGAGGGTGCGCGCAGCGACGACGACAGCGAGCTGTACGCCGAGGACGTCGGCATCGACGGCGCCGCCGCCGGCGCGGAGGAAGCCGCCGTACATGTCGTCGACGAAGAGTTCGAACTCGAGGACGACGACGAGCAGGACCTCGAGAACTACCGCGACGTCGACCTGGGAGACGTCACCGACCTGGAGGACTGACCTTCCTCAGCTGAGCAGGTGGTTGTCGATCAGGTCGGCTACTGCTGCTTGTGTGCACGTGGTGACGACCAGGTCGGCGATGTCGCGCACGAGAGGGTGGCCGTCTCCTACGGCCACCCCGAGCGCCGCGGTCTGGATCAGCTCGAGGTCGTTGGGATTGTCGCCGATGGCAACGACCTGGTCGAGGTCCAGCCCGGTCAGCACGGCCAGGGTCCGCAATGCGCTGCCCTTGTCGGCGTGGGCCGGAAGGATCTCGAGATAGGTCTTCTCGGACCGCACCAGCCGGACACCGGTGTGCGCGCCGGAGATCAGCCCGGCCGGCTCGGTCAGGTCGCCCGGCGCCTCGGCGATCAGCATCGCCTTGGTGGGCGGGCCGGGCATCGGCGAGGTCTTCAGGTCGATCCCGTCGCGGGCGGCGTACTCGCTCAGTGCGGGGGCCGGCTTGATCACGTAGGCGTCGAGGTCCTGGAAGCCGACCACACCGATCGTGTCCGGCAGCCCCGGCAGGGCGTCGCGCTCGATCGCCGCCCAGGTATCGCCCAGGGTGAGATCGAGCATCCGCGCGCCGGTCGCCGGGTCGACGATCCGGGCCCCGTTGTAGAGAATCATCGGCGTTTCGAGACCCAGTTGCCGGTGGTACCGCCCGGCCGAGCGCTCGTTGCGCCCGGTCGCCAGCGTCACGACCCCTCCGGCCGCCCGGTACCGCTCGATCGCCTCGACGTTGCGGGCCGGGATCTCCAGGTCCCGGTCGACCAGCGTGCCGTCGAGGTCGGTGACCAGCCACGGGTACCGCGGCGCGCCGCTCACGCGGCGCCCTGGTGTTCGGCGATGAAGCGCTCCAGGACGACCGGCTCGAGGTCGGCGGTGTGCGCCGCGTAGTGCGGCTGGTTCCAGCCCGTTCCGCCGAAGCCGACGTACCGGCCACCGGCCTGGGTCACGATGAGCTGTGCGGCGCAGATGTCCCACCCGTTGATCGACGTACCGAGTGCGGCGTCCGCCCAGCCGGCGGCGACATGGCACAGGCTGAGCGCGGCGCTGCCGGGGCGCCGGAGGGTTCCGTAGCTCCCGACCAGTTCGCCGAAGCGGGTCAGCGCGGCGGCCCCGTCGTCCGCCAGCCCGCGGGCGTTCGGATAGCTGGTGAGCAGCATCGCGCGGGCTTCGGCGGTCACTCCGCGGGACCGGAGCGGCTCGTCGTTGCGCCAGGCGCCGGACAGGTCCGCGCTGAACAGGTTGCCGGCCATCGGGTCGAGGATCGCGCCGGCCACGATCTGACCGTCGACGGCGGCGCCGATCGAGGTGCAGAAGAACGCGAGGCCGTGCGCGAAGTTCGCCGTACCGTCGATGGGATCGACGTACCAGGTCACCTCGCCGGCCCGGCCGGGGCGGTCACCGTCCTCTTCGCCCACGAAGCCGCTGTCCGGCACCGCGCCGATGAGCGCGGCGGCGATCGCGTCCTCCGCCGCGCGATCGTGCGCGGTGACCGGATCGTGCTCGTCCCGCTTGTACTCGACGTCGATGGTGCCTCGGAAGGCCTTGCGGAGGTCGTCCGCAACCAGCAGGGCGGCGTCGACGGCAACCTCCCGGAGGTGCTGGGAGAGGGCGGCGCGGTCAGGATCGAGGCGTGCCTGAGGGCCAGATGTGGTGGTCATAGGAATCTCCGGTCGGGGGATGGTCAGAGGGATTCGAGCAGCAGCGATCGCAACTCGTGCGCGCCCGGTACGACGGCGTCCGGCTCGGCGCGGACCTGGAACGGACGCTTGTAGGTGCCCTTCGCCTCCATCAGGATGGCCGCACCGACACCGGCCCGCCGGCCGCAGAGGACGTCGCGATCGAAGTTGTCACCGACGTACCAGGTGCGTTCGACCTCGATGTCGAGGGCCCGGGCCGCCAGCCAGATCATCTCGGGATTGGGCTTCCGGATCCCCACCTCGTCGCTGTAGATCTGCAGCGCGAACTGCTTCACCAGCCCGGTGCGATCCAGGTAGTCGCGGTGGACGGCGCCGCTGAGCGCGTTGCTCACGATCGCCACCGGGATTCCGGCAGCCGTCGCGGTGTCGAGCAGCTCCGGGATGCCGTCGCGCTGCCGGCGGTCGCTGCGGAGCTCGCCCATCCGCTTGCACAGGATGGTCGCGTGCGCGGTCACCCAGGCGCGCGGTCCGGCCGGCCAGTCGGCCGCGACGAAGTCGGCCCAGAACTCCCGGTGGGTCAGCTCGCGCGGTGCGGCCGGCCGGGACATCGCGTTCTTCCAGCCGGAGTCGGCGACGGCCCCGGCCTCGATGTCGTTCCTGATCTCGTCGACGGTCAGCGTCGGCGGGCCGCTGCGGCCGAGTTCCGCGTGGATCTCGGCGGCCAGGTCCGTGGACCAGGTCGGTCGTTTCGTCGTCGTGACCACCACACCGCCGAAGTCCAACAGCAGGGCCGCCGGCGTGATCAGCCGATCCATTGCGCCACCTCGTTCCGGACGGCCTGGTCGTCGGTCCCCAGTTCGAGTCGGTCGCCGTCGGGCCCGAACACCTGCAAGGCCTTGCGTTTCACAGCACAGCGCAACGAATCACCGGTGGTGGCGACGATCTCGTCGGTCGACACCAGGTACAACTCGGTCGAGCCAACGGTCGCCGAGACCGTCCAGGCCGCACCGGTCGGCAGGACAGCTCGCACCTGCGCATCGAACACCCACTCCTTCCCGTTGCCCAGGTGGTCGGCGTCCACCACCCGGATGGCCTCCGGACGGACGCCGACGGTGGTCACCCGGTCGACGTTGCGGGTGTGCGTCAGGGACAGGTACCGGCGGGCGAGTGCCCCGAAGCTCGTCTCCTCGCCGTCGCAGCGGGCGAGATTCATCGGTGGACTGCCCACGAAGGTCGCGACGAAGGTGTTCGCCGGCCGGTGGTAGACGTCCATCGGCGGCGCCAGCTGCTGCAGTACGCCGTCCTTCATGACGGCGACCTGGGTGGCCATTGTCATCGCTTCCAGTTGGTCGTGTGTCACGAACACAATGGTGTGACCTGTCTCCTCGTGCAGACGCTTCAGTTCGGCTCGCATCTCCAGCCGCAGGGTCGCGTCGAGATTGGACAACGGTTCGTCGAGCAGGAGCACCGACGGGTTGACCGCCAGCATCCGGGCCAGCGACACCCGCTGCTGCTGCCCACCGGACAGCTGCGACGGATACCTGTCGGCCGTGTGCTCGATCTGCATCATTTCCAGCGCGGCCCGGACCCGGGCCGTCCGTTCGGCGGCGGGCACCTTCTGCACCCGGAGCCCGAACTCGACGTTGCGGCGCACGGTCAGGTGCGGCCAGAGCGCGTAGTTCTGGAACACCAGGCCCATACCGCGACGCTCGGTCGGTACGAACGTGCCCTGCTCGACCGAGTCGAGCACCCGGTCGCCGACGGTGATGGAACCCGCGGTCGGATGTTCGAGTCCGGCGATCATGCGCAGCGTGGTGGTCTTGCCGCAGCCGGACGGCCCGAGCAGACAGGTGAACGACCCGTCCGGGATGGTGAGGTCGAGATCGTTCACGGCGAGTGGGCCGACGCCGTACGACTTGCTGACGGATTGCAACGCGATGGTGGGCACTGACTAGCCTCCGAGTCCGGATGCCAGGCTGGTCCTGGTCAGTCGTTGGGTGAGGTAGGTCGCCAGGAACGCGACGAGGGCGATGACCAGGACGACGGCATTGGCCATCTGGTCGTAGGCGTAATCGATCAGGTTGACCGACAGCGTGGTGAGCAACTGGGTGCCGGTCGTGGTCAGCATGATCACGATGCTGAGTTCCTTGATGCCGGAGATGAACGGCAGCACGATGCCGGTGACGAGGGAGCCGCGCTGGATCGGGACGACCACTCGGCGGATCCGCGTCAGCCAGCCGGCGCCGGTGACCTGGGCGGCCTCCTCCGGTTCGCGGCCGAGCTGGGTCATCGCACTGATGCCGGATCTGGACGCGTACGGGAGATGGGTCACCGCGAGCACGATCACCAGCAGCGTGACCGAACCGTAGAGCGCCGGCACCGGTCCGCGGCGGACGGCGAACAGGGACAGGAACGCCGCGGCGAAGGCGATCCCGGGGACCAGGTACGGCAGGAAGCTGACCTGGCGGAGCAGGCCCGCGATCCGGGACCCGTCGGCACGCACCACGACGTACCCGATCAGCAGGCCGGTGAGACCGCAGATCACGGCGGCCAGCCCGACGATCCGCAGGCTGTTCCAGGCGGCGTGGAACAACTCGGTGCCGCGGAGGATGCCGTGCGGGAAACCAGGAGCGCCGGGGAGGTCGGCGGCGAGCCAGTACTTCAGGGTGAAGTTGTCGCCGCGGAAGACGCCGGGGGTCGTGGTGACCGTCGACAGTGCCAGGGTCAGCACCGGCACCACGACTCCGACGACGAAGACCCCGGCCGCGACCAGCCCGGCCGGACGGCGCCAGCGCCCGAGCGAGATCATCCGCGACATCGCACCCTTGCTGCCGACGGTGACGAAACGGCGCTGCTCGCGCAGCAACCGGGCGTCCGCGACCACGACTGCGACCCCGATCACGACGATGACGGTCGCGAGGACCGCGGTGATCCCCGGCTCGTGGTTCTTGACCGAGGAGAACAGCGAGGTCGACAGCAGGTTGAAGTCGACCGGCAGGCCGAGGATGTACGGCGTACCGAAGGTGCCGAGGACGCGGCCGAACACCAGCAGCACGGACGACGACAGCGACGGCAGCATCAACGGCAGGGTGATCCGGCCGAGGACCGTCCGGCGACCGGCCCCGAGGACCCGGGCGGAGTCCTCGAGTTGCGAGTCGAGCCGGCGCAACGCGTTGCCGAACAGCAGCAGCACGAACGGGAAGTAGTGCACGCCGAGACAGATGATGATCGGTACGGCGCCGTACGCCAGCCAGTCGGGGGTGTTGATCCCCCGTGCCTCGAGGATCCCGACCTGGCCGCCGGAGCGATCGTTCTTGAACAACGCGAGCCAGGCGAGGGCGAAGGTCCAGGACGGCAGCATGTACGGCACGACCAGCGCGGTGGACAACCACTTCCGGCCGGCGATGTCGGTCCGGGTCAGCAGGAAGGCGCTGACCCCGCCGAGCAGCAGCGCGAGCACCGTCACGCCGACCGCGACCATCAACGTGTTCACGAGCGGCTGCCAGAACAGGATCGAGCTGATCTGTGAGCGGAACACCCGCCACAGGTAGTAGCCGGTCCACCCGCCGGCCGGCTGCCCGGTCTTCGGCTCGTCGCCGAACTGCACCCGGAACGCGTCCGACAGGACGGCGACCAGCGGAGCGATCACCAGGTAGAGAAGCAGCAGGGTGAGGACGAAACCGATCACCAGGGTCGGTTCGTGCCGCGCGATGCTCAGCCGGTAACGCCAGCGGCGCAGCCGGGAGGCGGGAGGTGCCGCCGGCGCCGGAGGGGGCGGCGCCGGACGGCTGTCGGTGATGACCATGGATGGGACCTCCGGGACGTCGGAGCGGGGTCAGTGGTGGTTGAGGCGCCAGAAGTCCTGCATGGACTGCGCGTCCCGGTAGTCGGTGAGCAGCTTGCTGGAGTCGAACGTCATCAACTGGTTCGGCCAGTCGGTCAGGCCGGGCGGGTTGTTCTTGCTCGGCGCGACGGCCTTGCTGCTCGAGATACCGCCCGATCCCATCTCGGGCGAGATACCTTCTTCGGTCAGCACGAAGCGCAGGAAGAGCTTGGCCGCGTTCGGGTGCTTGGTACCGGTCGCGATCGCGCCGTACTTGGGGTACTGGTAGCCGACGTACGGCTTCAGGGTGTCGCAGACCTTCATCTGGTACTTCTTGCCCTCGATGTCGCGGAACTTCGCGATCGACACCAGGCCGATCCGGGGTTCGGTCTGGTTCGGGGAGGCGACCGCCGCGGACACGTCGTCGTCGGAGGTGGTGAGCACCGGCTGGTTCTTGGCGAGCTGCTTGACCCATTCCTTGGCCGCGCTCGACTCGGTGGTGCTGAGGTCCTTGCCGGTCTCTGCCTTGTACGCCGTGCGCAGGGCGTCGTCGTACGACGAGCCCATCTGGTTGAACCACTCGACGATGTTGGGTTTGCCGAGCGGGTCCTGCATCGTCACCTTGCCCTTCCAGTCCGGCGACGTGAGGTCCCAGAGGTTGTCGACCGGGCACCCGTTCGGGAAGACCTTCGGGTTGTAGATCCACACGTTGGCCTTGGAGAGCACCATCAGCGGGTTCCGGCCGGCCTCGTCGATCTGGTCGGCCAGGTCGGCCGGGATCCAGCTGTAGACGGTCTTCTGCGGCAGCAGCTGGCCGACCAGGCTCGGGCCGTCCTCGTACAGGGTGAGGTCGATGGTCACGTTCTTGGCCTGGGCCTCACGTGTCATCTTCTCCAGCGTGTCACCGACGTCGGACTTCGTCCCGTTCGTCTTGATGCCGTACTTCTTCTGGAAGGCGTCGGCCACCTTCTTGATGTCACCGGTGCTGTCGTAGACCGTGACCGAGCCTTCCTTCTGTGCGGCGGCGGTGAGCGCGGCCAGGTCGAAGTCGCTGTCGATCACCGGTTCGGCGTACGCGGCCTCGTCGGTGCCGGAGCCCGTGCTGTTCGTGGCGGTCGACGGCGCGCAGGCCGCGATCGCCAGCACCGCGAGGCTGAGCCCCGCGACGATCGATCCGGTACGGCGCCGCGACGGGGTGCTGCTGGACATGAGCGGTACCTCCTGGAGGGGACCCGAGTTGCCGCCAGCGTCCACCCGATTAAGTCGGTATGTCAAGACATAAGGACCTGATCTTCGGAAGAAGATTTGAACCGTTGTTAGTAATGACATACTGATGTACGGTCCAACGAACATTCCCCCCTGCTCTACCCCACTCTGGAGGTAGCGGTGTCCACTGTTCGACGATCTCTTCTGCGCCCGGCCGCGCTGGCCGCCGGTCTCGGACTCCTGGCGGTTCCGGGACTCGGTACGCCGGCCTCGCTCGCCGCCGGCCGGCCCGCGACGACGGTCGCCCCGGTCTACGCGGTCAGCGAGACCCCCGCGCTGTACGACGATGCCGATGGCAACAATTCAAACGCGGACGACCCGGCGATCTGGCGCGACCAGACCCATCCGTCCCGGAGCCTCGTGATCGCCACGGCGAAGGAAGGCGGCCTGCGGGTCTACAACCTGTCCGGTGCCGTGGTCCAGTCCCTGCCGGCGCCGGCGGCGCCGGCTCCCGATGCGGCTCCGGGGCGGTTCAACAACGTCGACCTGCTGACCGGTGTGCGGTTCCCGGACGGCAGGTTCGACGTCGCGGTGGTGTCCGACCGCGGCCGCGACCGGATCCGCACCTACAAGATCGATCCGGCCCACCCGGCCGCGCCGCTCACCGATGTCACGGCTGCTTCGGTGCCGCGGGTGTTCGCCGCGACCGAGGCGGAGGTCGACGACCAGCAGACGGCGTACGGCGTGGCCTCCTTCACCGACCGGCAGACCGGCCGGATGTACGCGATCGCCAGCCGGCGGCACACCACCTCGGTCGGCCTGGTCGAGCTCAAAGTCGTTGCCGGACGCATCAACTACGTGCCGGTCCGGACCATCGACCTGCCCGCGTCCTTCCCGTTGCCGAACGGTGGCACCTGGACTCCTTGTGAGGACCCCGGCGCGACACCGCAGGTCGAGGGCATGGTCGTCGACGCCCGAACCGGCACGCTGTACGCGGGCCAGGAGGACGTCGGGATCTGGAAGATCTCCGCTCACCTCACCGGGACGCCGGTACTGCTGGACCGGGTTCGCGACTACGGCGTTCCCAGCACGTACGACGACGCCACCGAAACCTGCGTCAAGGGTGCGGATCCCGGCTTCGGCGGCAAGCACCTGACCGCCGACGTCGAAGGCCTGACGATCTACGACGACGGTCACGGCGGGGGCTATCTGCTCGCCTCCAGCCAGGGTGACAACACCTTCGCCGCCTACGACCGCAGAGGCCCCGGCCGGTTCCTGGCCGACTTCCGGATCGCGCCCGGTGCCTCGATCGACGGCTCGGAGGAGTGCGACGGTGCGGGAGTGTCGAGTGGCTCGTTCGGTCCCGCGTTCCCGCACGGACTGCTGGTGGTGCAGGACGGGCACAACGCGCCCGACGTGATCGGCCCTGACGGTGAGCCCAGGGTCAACACGAACTTCAAGTTCGTCGACTGGTCCGACGTCGCCGAGGCGACCGGCCTGGACGACTGAATCCCTTGCAGGAAAGGAGCTCCGCCGTCGTGTCTGTTCTGCTGGTGGTGGCCGCAACGGCCTTCGTGTTCATCTGTGGAGCCAACGACGGCGGAGCTCTGTTGTCCCTGGCGATCCGCCATCGCGGTGCATCGGGCGCCGGCGTACTGACGCTGCTGGCGCTCGCCGTCGCCGCCGGGCCGAGCTTGTTCGGCCTACGCGTCGCCGGTACCTTCACCGATCGGGTCGTTCACGTCGCCGGGGTCGATGGGCAGTTGATCTTCCTCGGCGGCACCACGGTCGCGATCCTGGTGGTGCTGCTGCTGACCTGGCGAGGGATTCCGACCAGCATCACGCTGGCCCTGCTGGGCGCGATCGCCGGCGCCGCACTGGGCCGCGGCGACGCCCCGGACTGGGCGCGGCTCGGGATCGTCCTCGCGCTCGGCGCCGCGGCTCCCTTCGCCGGCCTGGCGCTGGCCGTTCTGCTCGGGCAGGTGGTCCGCCGCCTGCGGATCGGCCGGACGGCCCGCTGGACCGGCGCGGTCCAGTTGCTCGCGTTCACCGTCCAGAGCCTCGCCTATGCCGCCAACGACGGACAGAAGATGTTCGCCGTCGCGGCGATCACGGCTGCGGTCGCTGGGCATCCGCTGGGGCTGGGGACGCATCTGCTGCCGGCCGTGGCGATCGCGGGGGTCTTCGCGGCCGGTGCCGCGACGAGCCTGCGTCGGGTCGGGCGTGGTGCGACCGTGGCGTTGTTGCGCCTGCGACCCGGGCACGTGATCTCGGCCGAGCTCGCGTCGTCGGTGGCCGTGTTCGGTTCGGCGGGTCTCGGCGTACCGGTGAGCATGACGCAGTCCGCCGCCGGTGGACTGGTTGGTGCGGCGCTGCCCGACGGGACGCGTTCGGTGCGCTGGCAGCACGCGCTACCGCTGCTGGTCGCGTGGACGGTGACTCTTCCCGCCGGCCTGGTCGGTGGGTTGGTGGCCGGTGTGGCGATGAGAGGACTGAGATGAGAATTCGCAGGCTGTACGGCGATCTGACCGGCCGGGCGCACCATCGCATCCTCGATGCGCTGGACGCACAACTGCGGGCCGTGATCGAGGGCGTCGAGGTGGTCGGGCGGATGACCACCGGCGAGCTCAGCCCGGCCGACGCCCGATCGGCCATGGCGGACGTCGAGCACGACGGGGACGCGCTGCGGGCCGCACTGGTCGGCGAGCTGGCGGTCGCTCTGACCACGCCGATCGACCGTGAGGACCTGTACCGGCTGTCCCGCTCGATCGACGACGTCCTGGACAACCTGCGCGATCTGGTCCGGGAAACCGATCTGTACGACGCGAAGCCGGAGCCCGCTGATATCGAGACGCTCGCGATGGTGAGCAACGGATTGGGCCTGCTGCGGCAGGCGATCGGCAGTCTGCTCCGCCGGCCGTCCGAGGTGACGCTGTCGACGCTCGCCGTCCGCAAGTGTGCCGGGCGCGTCCGTCAGCAGTACCAGGCGGCGGTGGCGGAGCTGTTCCGGCTGCCGGTGTCGATCGAGCTGCTGAAGCGCCGCGAGCTGCTGCGCCGGCTGGACGTCGTCGGCCTACGCCTCGGCGAATGCGCCGACGCGCTGTCCGACGCCATGCTCAAGCGCAGCCACTGACCGGATCGCGGCTCAGTCGAAGCCGACGGAGAAGTCGATGGAGTACAACGAAGCGCGGTAGAGGTCACGGCCGTATTCCACCGGTCGGCCATGCGCGTCGTACGCGACCCGGTGCACCTTCAGCAGGGTCGCGCCGCGCGGCTCCTGCAGCAGCGAGGCTTCGGCTGCCGTCGCCTTCCGGGCGCCGACAGTCTGCTGGGCCGCCTTGATCTCGCTGCCCGCCGCCCGTAGCAACTGGTAGAGCCCGCGGCGCTCGAGGCTCTCCGCCGTGATGCCGAGGTCGGCCCGGATGTGATTGCGCAGGATCGCCAGCGGCTCGTCGTCGGCGTATCGCAACCGGCGCAACGCCATCAGCTTGGTCCCGGGCTCGATGGCCAGGGCAGTCGCGATCTCCTCGGTGGCCGGCACGACCTCACAGGAGAGCAGTTCGGTGCGAGGCCGGCGGCCGGCGCGCTCGAGATCCTCGTACAGGCTGGAGCGCACGTCCTTGCGGCGAACGCGGTTGTTCACCACCGACGTGCCGACGCCGCGTTTGCGGCTGAGCATCCCCTTCTCCACCAGGTACTGCATCGCCTGACGCACGGTGGGCCGGGACAGGCCGAGCTGTTCGGCGACGACGAGCTCGTTGTCCAGCCGGGCGCCGGACGGGATCTGGCCGGACTCGATCAACTGCTGCAGCCGCTGCGCCAGCTGGAAGTACAGCGGCACCGGACTCGACCGATCGATCGTGATCAGTTCGTCGAGGGTCTCCATCTGCTTTCCTCCACCTCACACCTTGGCCTCTTTGTCATTATGTCAGCATCAACGACCTTTTGGCGCGATTGGGTGCAGAAAGTGAACGGCGTCGCGTCAGGCCCGCCGGGTGACGACGACCTCGGCGCCGCGGCGGGGGACCAGGGTGACGTTCTTGGCCTGGGCGGGTTCGGGCTTGGGGTGTGGCGCGGTGAAGTCGTAGGCGGCGAGGGCGGCGCGGAGGATCTCGGTGCCTTCCATCAGGGAGAAACCGGCGCCGATGCATCGCCGGGCTCCGCCGCCGAACGGCATCCAGGTGCCGGGCGCGGGCGGGTCGTCGGACAGGAAGCGCTGCGGGCGGAACTCCTGCGGCTGCGGGAAGTGTTCCGCGTCCCGGTGGACCAGGCCGATCGCGGCCATGATCGTCGTACCGCGGGGCAGCCGGTAGCCGGCGACGTCGGTGGTCTCGGTGAGGCGCCGTCCGACCTGGTAGACGACCGGATGCCGCCGTAGTGCTTCCTTGACGATCGCTTCGAGTTCGTCGTCGGAGCCGGCGTCGGCGGCGTGCTGACCGAACTCCAGATCCGCCGGCCGGCGCGCCAGTTCGTGGAACGCCCACGCCAGCGCGGTCGCCGTCGTCTCGTGCCCGGCCAGCAGCAACGTCACCAGCTGGTCCCGCAACTCCACGTCCGACCAGTTGCCCGCAGCAAGCAACCGCGAGAGTACGTCGGTGCGCCCGGCGAACGTCTCGCGCCGGGCGGCGATCTCGTCGTACAGGATCTCGTCGACCCGCTTCTGCGTGTCCAGGTACGTCTTCCACGGCCGCACCCGGAGCAGGGGTGGATAGAACCCGCCGAGCATGATCACCGGCGACACCGACACGATCTTGTCCATCAACGGGCGCAGGGTGTTCAGCCGGTCGACGTCGGTGACGCCGAAGATCACCTGCAGGATGATCTCCAGCGTCAGGTTCCGCATCCGGTGGTGCACCTTGAACGGCTTCCCGACCGGCCACTTCGCCACGTCGGCCCGGGCGAGTTCGAGCACCATCGCGGCGTACCCGCGCAGCGCCGCACCGGAGAACGCCGGCATCAGTTGCTTGCGCATCCGCACGTGGTCCTCGTCGTCGAGCAGCAGCAACGAGTGCGAACCCATGATCGGCTCCAGCACCGTGTTGCCCTCGCCGGCGTGCATCACCGACGGCGGGCTGCCGAACACCTCCCGGATGTGGTCGGGCCGGCTCAGGACGACGCACACGCGGCTCGACGGCACCAGGCGGATAGTGAACACGTCGCCGTACTTGTCCCGCATCCGCGGGAAGAACGTCCTGCGGTGACTCGCGAACAGCACGGTCTGCGCGAGGGTCGGCAGCTTCGGTCCGGGCGGCAGCGTGCGGGCCGTCTGGCGGTCGAGTGTGCGGGAACCGAGCAAGGGTGTCGGAGCCATACTTTTCACGCTACGTCAGCCGGGTGAACGTCCGGCATCGAAAGCGACAAGTGCTGCGACGATCCGCGGCAGCTGGTCGTCCCGGACCGGATCGAGCCCGGTCAGTCGGCCGACCTGGCGGAGGCGGTAGTCCACGGTGTTCGCGTGAACGTGCAGGTCGGCGGCGGTCTGTCGCCGGTTGCGCGCGTTCCCGAGGTAGCACCGCAGCGTCGCCATCAGGTCGTCGCGGTCCGCCACCGGCGTCAGCATGCTCGCCAGCCGATCACGCGCTGGGCCAGGGCGGCTCAGTTGGTACTCGAGCAGCAGGTCATCGAGTTCGTAGACACCCGGCGGGCGACCGTGGATCCGTACGACGTCCAGCAGATCCCGCGCCAACGCCACGCCCGCAGGCACCTCCAGCGGTACGGCGTTCGTGATGGCGAGCGTGATCTCCACCCCGGCTGAGCCTGTCCCTCAGCCCCGACAGGGAACCGGGGAATGTAGGTAGGAGGGCGATGCCGCCGTCCGGGGCCAGGCCGGACATGCTGCCGGAGAGGCGATCCAGCTCCACGCGGATCCTGCGGAGCTTGCGGCGGGCAACGATCTGCGCGTCGACACCGGGGCGGCTCTCGTCCGGATGCGGCCCGATCGCCAGACCGAGTACGACGTACTCCGCCGGCAACCGCACCCCGGCCCGCGCCGCGGACTCGTCGACCGGTCGGCCGTCGACGAGCGCCGCGAACACCGACTGTCTCGTGGCCTGGTCCTCGCCGGCGATCGACTGGCGCTCCTCGAAGTAGCTGGCCGACACGACGGCTGTCACGCGCTGGAGGAAGTCCAGGATCAGCCGGTTGAGCGCGATCGCGTCCTGCAGCTCGTCCGGCCGGAACGTCGCTGCGACATGATCCGCGCAGACCTTCCCGCCCAGGTGGTACGCCGCCAGCAACGCCTCCAGCGGAACGCCCTCCTCGGCCCGTCGGGTCGCCGACTCCCGGAGCGGATCGAGCGCCTCGCCGGTCGGTACGACGCCGGTCCGGAACGTCTCGCTGAACGCGCGCAGCGTCCGCTCGGTGATCCGCCGGATGTCGCCCTGCAGCTCTTCGTCGGGCAGCTGCGCGTACAGCGGGATGTCCGCGACGAGCCGCCGCAGTACGTCGTCCACGAGCGGAGCGAGGTCCGCGCGCAGGATCTCGTGCACGGGGACACCGCCGGACCGCAGCTCTCCCTTGTGATCTGTCACAACGATCACCCCTCGAAGTCTGGGCGTGGCCCTAGCGACCGGCAGGTGCTTTGGGGCCGAACATTACTACTCGAAGGTAGTGACCGGTCGGCGGCGAAGGGTGATGGTGATGAGACGAGGCGTTCTGCTCGCGGTAGGAGTGCTGGTGGCGGGACTGGTGAGCGGTCCCGCGGTGGCACAGGCGGACGGGGGACTGGAGTACGTCGCGCTCGGGGACTCGTCGGCTGCCGGGCCGCTGATTCCGCCGCAGATCGACGTACCGTGCCTGCGGTCCGCGCTGAACTACCCGCATGTCGCGGCCGAGGAGCTCGGTGCGCGACTGGCCGATGTCACCTGTTCCGGCGCGGTGATTCCGGACTTCAGCGGGAAACAGTTCGGGTTCAAGCCCCCGCAGTACGACGCCCTGAAGTCGACGACCGATCTGGTGACGGTCGCCATCGGCGGGAACGACACCGGGCTCGTCTCCGCGGCCCTGAGCTGTATCAACCTGCTGCCGCCTCCCGCCGGCGCCTCGTGCAAGGCGCGGTTCACTGCGGGCGGCACCGACCAGCTCGCCGCCAGGATCGCCGCGACGGCCGCACCGTTCGGGCAGGCGCTCGACCGGATCCGGCAGCTCGCGCCGAACGCGCGCATCCTGGTGACCGGGTACGGCACCTACATCCGCCCGAACGGCTGCTACCCGCAGATCCCGGTCTGGTCGGTCGACGCCAACTACCTGCAGGCCACGATCGACCGCCTCAACACCATGCTCGCGGAACAGTCGGCCGCGCACGGTGCGCAGTACGTCGACCTTCGCACCCCGAGCATCGGCCACGACGCCTGCGCCCCCATCACCCAGCGCTGGCTCGAGGGCCTCATCCCGACCTCGGCCGCCGCCCCACTCCACCCCAGCGCACGCGGCATGGCCGCCTTCGGTCAGCTGGTCGCCGCGGCTGCCGACTGACAGGCGGCGCACTGACAACACGGACAAAGGTGAAGGCCCGCCCAAGGAGGGTTGGGCGGGCCTTCGGGGTGGGGTGGATCAGGAACGCTTGAAGCGGAGGGTGAGGATCTGGAAGGGGCGGAGTTCGAAGGTGACTCCGTTGTCCTTCAGGTCCCGGTCCGCCAGGCGGCGTTCGAGGAGGTCGACCTCGGTCACCGACGCCGCCGTGAAGGACGGCGTGACGGTGGCGCGGCCACGGCCGCCGCTGGACTCGTACAGCCGGACGACCACGTCGCCGGACTCGTCATCGGCCAGCTTCAGCGCCTCGACGATCACGTTGTCGTTGTCGACGGCAAGGATCGGCTCGACGCCCGCGGCGCCGCTGACGACCCGCTCCGGCAGGTTGATCCGGTAGCCCTCCTCGATCGCCTCCGGGATCCCGGCGCCGACCACCAGCGCGTGGTTCACGGTGTGCACGCCCTGGTCGGTCAACGGGTCGGGGAACCGCGGCGCCCGGATCAGCGAGGTGCGGATGGTGGTCGTCGTACCGCCGTCCTCCCGCGCGGTCCGGTTGATGTCGTGGCCGTACGTCGAGTCGTTGACCACGGCGACGCCGTACCCCGGCTCGCCGACGTGCACCCAGCGGTGCGCCGCGATCTCGAACTTCGCCGCGTCCCACGAGGTGTTCTGGTGGGTCGGCCGGAAGATGTGCCCGAACTGCGTCTCGGACGCCGACCGGTCCGCGTGCACGTCGACCGGGTACGCCGCCTTGAGGAACTTCTCCGCCTCGTGCCAGTCCATCTCGGTCTCGATGTCGACCCGCTTCGCGCCCGGGCGGACCCGCAGCGTCTGGGTCACGGTGGACCGGTTGAAGGACCGCTTCACGACCACGGTCGCGACGCCGTCCGCGGTGCTGAAGTCGACGCTGTCGACCTCGGTCACGTCCCGGACGTTGTTCTTGTAGAACGAGTCGACGTCCCACGCGTCCCAGTGGTTCGGGGTGTCCACGTGCAGCTGCAGAAGGTTGCCGACGGCACCCGGTGCGATGACCTCGCGCTGCGCCTCGACGTCGTACAGCGAGGTGATCAGGCCGCGCTCGTCGACGGTGACCCGGATCAGGCCGTTGTCCAGGACGCCGTTCTCGACCGTGACGGCCTGGCCCTCGACGGCCGCGACACCCGCGCCGAGACCGGCGACGCCGTTGCGGCCGTGCGGAGCGGCGTTGAAGACGATCTGCTCCGAACCCTCGCCGGCCAGCGCCTGCTGGGCCTTCGCGATGATCGCGTTCAGCTCCTCGGCGACCCGCGCGTACGTCGCCTCCGCCTCGCGGTGCACCCACGAGATCGAGGAGCCCGGCAGGATGTCGTGGAACTGGTGCAGCAGCGCGACCTTCCACAGCCGGTCGAGGTCGTCGTACGGGTACGTGTCGAGCTTGCCCGCGACGACGGCCGCCGCGCTCCACAGTTCGGCCTCGCGGAGCAGGTGCTCGCTGCGCCGGTTGCCCTGCTTGGTCTTGGCCTGCGAGGTGTACGTCGCCCGGTGGATCTCCAGGTAGAGCTCACCGGACCAGACCGGCGCGTGCTCGCGGTACTCGTCCTCGGCGGCCGCGAAGAACTCGGTCGGGGACTCGATGGTCACCTTCGGCGAGGACTCCAGGTTCGCCACCCGGCGCGCGGTCGCGACGAACTCACGGGTGGGGCCGCCACCGCCGTCGCCGTACCCGAACGGGACCAGCGACCGGGTCGCGGCGCCGTTCTCCTGGAAGTTCCGTTGCGCGTGCGCGAGCTCGCGACCGGACAGGTCCGAGTTGTAGGTGTCGATCGGCGGGAAGTGGGTGAACACCCGGGTCCCGTCGAGGCCCTCCCACCAGAAGGTGTGGTGCGGGAACTTGTTCTCTTTGTTCCAGGAGATCTTCTGGGTCAGGAACCACTTCGAGCCGGACAGCTTCACCAGCTGCGGCAGCGCGGCGGTGTAGCCGAACGAGTCCGGCAGCCAGACCTCCTGGGTGTCGATGCCGTACTCGTCCAGGAAGAACCGCTTGCCGTGCACGAACTGCCGGGCCAGCGCCTCGCTGCCGGGCAGGTTGGTGTCGGACTCGACCCACATACCGCCTACCGGAACGATGGTGCCCTCGGCCACGGCCTTCTTCAGCCGCTCCCAGACCTCCGGGTAGTTGTCCTTCACCCAGGCGTGCTGCTGGGCCTGCGAGAACGCGAAGACCAGCTCCGGGTACTCCTCGGCCAAGGTGGCAACGTTGGACACTGTCCGGGCCACCTTGCGGCGGGTCTCCCGGAGCGGCCAGAGCCAGGCGGAGTCGATGTGCGCGTGGCCGACCGCGGACAGCTGGTGCGCGCTCGCGTGCGCAGGCCGGCTCAGTACGTCGGTCAGCTGGGCGCGGGCGTCCGCGGCGGTGCCGGCCACGTTCTCGTAGTCGAGCGCGTCCAACGACCGGCTCAGTGCGCGCAGGATCTCGCGCCGGCGGGGCTCCTGGGCGGACAGTTCGTTCTGCAGGCTGAACAGCGCCTCGAGGTCGAGGATCAGGTCCCACACCTCGGCGTTGAACACGGCCAGGTCGGCGCGGGTCAGCTGGTAGATCGGGTGGTCGCCGAGCTTGGCGCCGATATCGGTCTTCGCGTAGGCGTTGTCGAGCGGGATCTCCGGGTTCGCGGCGCCCTCGACGTAGAACTCGATCCGGTCGCCGGGCGACGCCGCCGTACCGTCCGGGCCGAGGATCGACAGCGGGGCGTAGGTCTGCCGCGGGTGCAGGCCCTTCAGCGGCTTGCCGGAGGTGGTGTGCACCAGGCCCTCCGCGGAGAAGCCGGGGCCGCCGCTGAAGCCGAGGTCGATGACCGCCTCGATCTCGCGGCCGGCCCACTCGGCCGGCACCTGACCGCTGAACTTGAACCACGCGGTACCCCAGGCCGGACCCCACGGCAGGCCGATCTCGGCCTTCTCGTAGGTCTGTGCCAGCGCTTCGGCGGCGGACACGGGCTCACCAGGTGCGTGCCACACCTCGATGTCCAGCGGGACCGCCGCGCCGTAGATCGCGGGGCGGAGCCGCTCCCGCAGGGCGCGCTTGAGCCGCTCCTCGATGAGTTGACGGTCGTCGTGCACGAAATCAGCCTCCGGGAAAATGATCCTCACGCGGCCGACCGGGCCGCACCGATGACAACGCTGTCACACCGACCCCGCATGCGTCCAGACGCAGTTCGACTCTTGCTGTGTGGATCTCTGTGAGTAGCGGTTGGGTTGCGGGGCGCCGACACGGCTACCCGCTAGGCCTCATTGTTGTCTAGGTTGTCTGCATGGATCGCCCCCGCCTGCTGCCCCCTGCCCGGCCGACTGGGATGACACGGACCGGAATGACGCGGCGCAGCATGCTCGGCCTCGGCGCCGCCGCCGCGTCGGGACTCCTGCTGCCCGGCTGCTCGCGCGGCCGCGCGGACGAGCCGGCGCCGTCGGCGGCCGGGGTGTTCTCGACCGGGAACCTGAACGGCGTCTACAACAAGTTCGGTACGGCGCTGAGCGCACTCGTCAGCGAAGTCACCGGCATGGAGCTGAAGCCGGTGGTCAGCGACGGGTCGGTGGACAACCTGTACAAGGTCGCCGGCCGCAAGGCCGACCTCGGATTCTGTACGTCGGACTCCGCGCTGGCGGCGTACGAGGGCACCGGCGAGTTCAGCACCGGCGCCCCACTGCGGTTCACGGCGCTCGCCCGCGTCTACGACAACTACGTGCACGTCGTCGTACCGATGGCGTCGAAGGCGTCGAAGCTCGACGACCTGTTCCCGAGCAAGGACGACCCGAACCGGAAGATGGTCGTCGGCGTCGGCCCGAAGGACTCCGGGACCGAGATCGTCGCGAACATGATCCTGAACAAGGCCAGGGCCGACCTGATCCAGAAGAACCCGGACCTGGACCCGGCCAAGGTCGACGTGGTCCGGAAGAACCTGACCCTCGAGCAGATGGCCGCCGCAGTGCAGCCCACGGGCAAGGCCCTCAAGGGTTCGCTCGACGCGTTCATCTGGAGCGGTGGTGTGCCGACCGATCCGATCGCCGCCCTGCAGAAGTCCATCGGGTTCCGGCTGCTCGACATCAGCGCGGTCGCGCAGGCGATCGCGCTGAAGGAGTTCGGCGGCTTCCTGGTGTCCGCGATCCCGCCGTCGCAGTACGGGCTGGCCAGCTCGGTGCCGACGCTGGCGGTCCCGAACCTCCTGATCGCGAAGCCGAACCTGTCGGACTCCTGGGCGTGGTGGACGGTGAACACCCTGTTCCGCCGGCAGAACGACCTGATCCCGAAGCACCCCGAGGCAGGTGCGCTCGACCCCCGCTCGGCGATCGCCACCATGCCGGTCCCGCTGCACCCCGCGGCGGAACGCTGGTACCGCCAGAATCACATCTGAGCGGCACTGCTCAGGCGTCGTAGTCGTCGATCAGGGGGACGCGGACCTCGATGACGAGGCCGCCGCCGATCGGCGGCCGGGCGACCACACGGCCGCCGACCCGGGCCGCCTCGGAGCGAACGATCGCCAGGCCGAGACCGGTACCCGGCATCTCCCGGTGGTGCGCGCTGCGCCAGAACCGCTCGCCGACCTTCTTCAGGTCCCGGGAGCCGAGCCCCAGACCGTGGTCGCGCACCGACATCACCACCTCGGTGCCGTCCCGGGTGACCGAGACCTCCACCGGCGGTGCGCCGTACTTCGACGCGTTGTCCAGCAGTACGTCGAGGATGTCGTCGACCTCGAGCTCCGGCGCGACCCCGCCCGGGACCATCTCGCCGATGATCAGTTCCAGGTCGTCGGCGGAGTACACGGCCTTCCAGCCGACCAGCCGCTCCTTCACCGCCTGGGCGAGGTCCAGCGGCTCTTCGTTGCCCTCGGCATCGGCCGACGGGCGGTCGGAGCCGGCCAGCCGGGACAGCCGCTGGACGATCCGGCCGAGCCGGTCGATGTCGCTGAGCGCGAACCGCGCGGTCGGCGACAGCCGGGACAGGCCCTCGATGTGGATCCGGGCCGACGTCAGCGGCGTCCGCAGCTGGTGCGACGCGTCGGCGACGAACTCGCGCTCACGCTGCCGGGCCTGGTGCAGGCTCAGCGCCATCGAGTTGAAGCTGTCGCCCAGCCGGCGGAGCTCCGGTGCGCGGCCGTCGGTCGAGACTCTGGTGTCGAGCGCGCCACGGGTGATCTGGTGGGTGGCGTTGTCGAGGTCCTGCAGCGGCCGCAGCACCCAGCGGGTGATCGGCCGGACGATACCGATGATGATCGCGCCGATGCTGATCAGCAGGCCGCCGAGGAGCAGCAGCAGGCCGCGCTGCACCTGGTCACGGGCGTTTTCCGTCGGCACCCGCAGTACGGCGGCGCCGAGCACGCTGCCGTTGTTGACGACCGGGCGGGACACGATCATCTCGCCGGAGGCCCACGGCCACAGCGCCGGCGGCTCGGGCGGGAGACGGCCGGCCAGCGTGCTGTGCAGGGCGTTCGCGATGTCTTCTTCCTTCACGTCCACACCGGAAACCGAGGTGGCGATGACGCGGGAGTCGACGTCGACGACGAAAACAGGGGTGTTGTAGAGCTCCTGGTACCGCACGGCGAGCTCACGCAGGTTCGCGATGTCGCCGGTCTGCAACGGGGACTCGGCCATCGCGGCGAACCAGTCCGCGTCGTTGCTGCGGGACAGGAAGAGCGTGCGCGAGTTGCTCGTGGCGATGAAGTTCGCCAGCGGGATCACAGCGACGATCGCCAGCGCGACGACCATCGGGACGAGGGACTGCAGTAGTCGACGGCGCAACGGTCAGTCCGAACCGAGGCGGTAGCCGACGCCGCGAATGGTCTGCACCAGTTCGGGCCGGCCGAGCTTGGCGCGCAGGCTGGCGACGTGGACGTCCATGGTGCGCGACGACGCCTCGAAGACCGACTGCCAGGCGTACAGCGCGACCTGTTCACGGGGAACCACCCGGCCGTGGTGAGCGGCCAGCACTGCGAGCACGTCGAACTCCTTGCGGGTCAGACTGATGGGCTTGTCCGCCACCTGAACCGTCCGGGCCTCGATGTCCACGGTCAGGTCGCCGACGGTCACCCGGGGGCGGGGCTGCAAAAGGCCGGTACGACGAAGTACAGCATCGATGCGGGCCAGCAGCTCGGAAATCGCGAACGGTTTCACCACGTAGTCGTCGGCGCCGCTGCGCAGGCCGCGGACCCGGTCGGCCGCCTCGCCGCGCGCGGTCACCGCGATCACCGGTACGTCGGACACCGTGCGGATCTGCCGGCACACGTTGATGCCGTCCCCGTCCGGCAGCCCGAGGTCCAGCAGAACAAGGTCGCCGGGATCGGCCGCCAAGGCGTCCGCGGCCGTGCGGACATGCGTCACCATCAGGCCGTACCGCCGCAAAGCGGGTATCAAGGCATTGGCGATATCGAGATCGTCCTCGACCAGCAGAATCCGCACCGCGCCACTCATGCGGTGATCGTAGGCCAGGTCCCGGCCTGATGTGTCAGATCTTGGTAAAGACGTAATCACACGACTCCACGCAGTGTTCGGCAACATTAGCCTTCCGCACACAGGAGGGAACCGGTCGATGACTGTCGGTGCTGGCGGGGGTGGCGTAACCGTGCCCTCTGAGGAAGAACTGGCCGAGTACGAGCAGGAACGGCCCGCTCGGCGGCTTCGGCCTGCCCTGGATCAGGTCGTTTCGGTCTGGTGCGCAATCATCAGCGTCGGCGTGCTGGCACAGGTGTTCTTCCCACTACCACAGGGCACGCAGTTCTACTTGGTGATCTTTCTCGCAGCGGTTCTGCCGATCACGTTGCTGTGTTACCGCGGTTTTCGCGTCCCTGCGTTCGTCAATCCGTTCAAGGCGCAGACGCGGTCGCACGACGACCCGGGCGTGTCGGACTGGATCCTCGCGCTCGTCGCGCTGGCGGTGTGCGTCTACCCGCTCTTCGACTTCGACGGGTACCTGGAGCGCCGGCAGGCACCTTCGGCGCTGGACGTGGCGGTAGGGGCTGTACTGCTGATCCTGCTGCTCGAAGCGTGCCGCCGTACGACCGGCTGGGTGCTGCCGGCGTTCAGCCTGGCGTTCATCGCCTACTCGTACTACGGCGGGTTCCTGCCCCAGACCTGGTTGCTCTCCCACAAGGGCTTCGACTTCGACGCGATCATCGCGCAGTTCACGATGGGTACGGCGGGCTTCTACGGGACGCCGTTGACGGTCGCCGCGTCGTACATCGTGCTCTTCACCATCTACGGCGCGGTGCTCGACTACTCGGGCGCGGGCAAGTTCTTCATCGACCTGTCGTTCGCCGCCTTCAAACGCAGCCGGACGGCGCCCGGCCGCACGGTCACGCTGGCGGGCTTCCTGCTCGGTAGCGTCTCGGGTTCGGGTACGGCGACCGCGGTGTCGCTCGGCACCGTGTCGTGGCCGATCCTGCGCCGGGCCGGGTACCCGGCCGAACCGGCAGGCGGAATGCTCGCCGCGTCAGGGATCGGCGCGATCCTGTCCCCGCCGACCCTCGGCGCGGCCGCGTTCATCATCGCGGAGTTCCTGCAGGTCTCGTACCTGAAGGTCCTCGGGTTCGCCGTGATCCCGACGCTGCTGTACTACCTGGGCATCCTGCTCGCGATCGAGATCGACGCCCGCAAGCACGGGACGACGTCGGGGCCGGTGTCCGAGGACTCCGCGTGGCGGTTGCTGCTGCGGTTCGGGTACCACTTCCTGTCGTTGTTCGTGATCATCGGGTTCATGGCGGTCGACGTACCGCCGTTCAAGGCCGTGGTCTACGCGGTGATCATCCAGTTCGGGTTGTCGTTCCTGGACCGTGAGCACCGGCTGACCGGGAAGCGGTTGTTCAAGGCGCTTGCCCAGGGCACCCGTTCGGTGCTGCCGGTGGCGGCGACCTGCGCGACCGCGGGCGTGATCGTCGCGGTCACCACGCAGACCGGTCTCGGGCTGAACCTGGCGGAGATCATCGTCGACGCGGCGCGCGGGCTGACCGACAACCACACCGTGGTGCTGATCCTGACCGTGGTGCTGTCCGGGTTCGCCGTCCTGATCCTCGGACTCGCGGTGCCGGTGACCGCGTCGTTCATCATCGCGGCGGTGATCATCGCGCCGGCGCTGATCAACCTCGGCGTGACGCGGCCCGAGGCGTACATGTTCATCTTCTACTACGCCGTACTGTCCGAGGTGTCGCCGCCGACAGCCCTGGCCGCGGTGGCGACCGCCGCGATCACCGGCGGCAAGGTGATGCCGACGATGTGGCAGGCGTGGAAGTACACACTGCCGGCGTTCCTGGTGCCGTTCGCGTTCGTGCTCACCGACAACGGCGCGCACCTGCTCGGTCAGGGATCGTTCGTCGGCATGGTGTGGACCACGGTGGTGTCGATGCTGGCCGTGGCCGCGCTCGCCGTGGTCACCGGCGGCTGGGTGTTCGTCCGGACGACCTGGCTCGAGCGGGCGGTCTGCGTACCGGCCGCCGCGCTGCTGCTCTACCTCGCGCCCGTAACCATCATCGCCGGAATCTGTTTGCTACTTGTTGCCGTCGTCATCAATCTGGTCCGGCGGCAACGCCAGACCTCTGCCGAGGAAGGAACCCTTGCCTCATGAGACTCCGTCGCCTCCCCACCGTCGCGGTGGCGCTTGCCGCCCTCGTCTCGCTCGCTGCCTGTGGCGGCCAGCGGGAACCGTCCGGCTCCGGAACGGAATCCGGCGGCCGGCTGACGATTGCCACCGGCAACACGACGGGGGTGTACTACCAGCTCGGTGGTGCGCTCGCCTCGGTGATCTCGGAGAAGATGTCCGGCTACCGGGCGACCGCCAGCGAGACCGGTGCCTCGGTGCAGAACATCCAGGGTCTGGTCGGCGGCAACTACGACATCGCGTTCTCGCTCGGTGACTCGGCGGCGGACGCGGTGAACGGCGTGAACAGCTTCAAGACCAAGCAGGAAGTGGTCGCGCTCACCCGGCTGTACAACAACTACACACAGGTCGCCGTACGGACGTCCGCAGGAATCAACTCGATCGCGGACCTGAAGGGCAAGCGGGTCTCCACCGGTTCGCCGAACTCCGGCACCGAGGTGATCGCGCGCCGGCTGATCGAGGCGGCGGGGCTCGACCCGGCCAAGGACGTCACCGCACAGCGGCTCGGGTTGCCGGAGTCGGTGGACGCGATGAAGTCCGGGTCGATCGACGCTCTGGTCTGGTCCGGTGGGTTGCCGACCGGCGGTATCACCGACCTCGTCACCAGCATGGGCAAGGGCGTCAAGCTCCTGCCGATCGCGGATCTGCTGCCGAAGATGCAGGAGAAGTACGGCTCGATCTACTCGCAGGCGCCGATCCCGGCGGCGACGTACAAGCAGCCGGCCGACGTGGCGACGATCATCGTGCCGAACGTGCTGCTGGTCCGCAAGGACATGAAGGACGAACTGGCCGAGCAGCTCACGAAGGTTGTCTACGACAACATGGCTGCGCTGGTCGCGGTGAACGCGGCAGCGAAGGGCATCACGCTGGAGAACGCCGAGAAGACCGACCCGGTGCCGCTGCACCCAGGTGCCAAGAAAGCGATCGACGGTCTGAAATAGCACCAGCCTGGGTACCGGTAGCTGTTCGGTACCCAGGCGCACACAGACCGTCCTCCCCCGCACACCAGGCGCAGCGGGGGAGGACGCAGGGTTCCGGATCCGCGCACCAGGCGTAGCGGCGACGGGACCCGCACGTCGGCTCCCACAACCAGGCGCAGTGAGAGCCGGCAGACCGGGCCCGGTCTCGGCGGAGGCATCCGCCGGGGCCGGGCCCCTTTCCGTCTGGTGCAGTTCGTCTACTGCGGTTCGTCCTCGTGCGGCATCGGTGTGCCGTACAGGTAGTGGGACAGCGCGGAGTCGCGCTTCGGGTGCGCGTGGTACTTGATCGGTACGACGCGTCCCTCGGCGCTGTCCCAGGCCGCGTCGGCCATCCGCCACATGCGGTGCGCCAGCCGCCCGGCCCTGCCGGTGTGCGGGGAGGCCGGGTGCGCTCTGGTCGGCGCCACCTCCTCCGCCTCGAGCAGGTCCTCGGTGAGCGTGTTCACGTCCGGGTCGTCGAGCTGCTCGGAGATCTGCCGGCTGTACGTCGTCTCGATGGCCTCGTGCTCGCTCAGCAGCCGGTCGATCTGCTGCCACAGGTCGCCGTGGTGGAGATGCAGGAACCGGCTGTCGCCGTACTGCCGTCCTTTGAGGAAGCGCAGCGAGCGTTCCAGTTCCTTCGCGTTGCCGACGTACCTGGTGACCAGGTCACTCCCGTCGGGGAGCCGGCTGACGTGCGGGAGGAGCACGTCCTCGGCCGCGGCCAGGTGCTGGGCCGCGATCGCGTAGAACCAGTCGGTCTGATGCCGGTGCTCAGGGTGCGCAGCGTCCGGGTGGTGAGCAGGCTCGGCCAGCTCCCGAATCCGCGCGTGTTCGTAGGTCAGGGCCATTTCGAGCGTCGAAGCGGTCACGACAACCACCTCCAGAAGGTCTCTTCCCAGCGTGTGCCCATCCGACCCGAACCGCAACCGTTTCAACCCGCTCCGTAACCTTCCCGCCTCGCCCCGACACCAATTCGCGCCGGCACCGTCTCGCGCCGACACCGATTCGCGCCGTCGGCTGTCGTCGGCGGCAATGGAAACGCCCGCCGCACGTGGGTGCGGCGGGCGTTTCGTGAGGTGTGGCTGTCAGGCGTCCGAGCTCTTCTTCCAGAGGTTGATGCCCGCCTCCACGGCGTCGGCGTCGATCGCCTTGAGCTCTTCGGAGCTGAATCCGAGGTTGCGCACGGTGGCGAGGTTGTCCTCGAGCTGCGCGACGCTGGAGGCGCCGATCAGCGCGCTGGTGACGCGGTCGTCGCGCAGCGTCCAGGCGAGCGCGAGCTGGGCGACGGACTGACCGCGCTCCTTCGCGATCTCGCTCAGCGCGTGGACGTGCTTGAGCGTGTCCTCGGTCAGCGAGTCCGGGTTGAGCGACTTGCCCTGCGCCGCGCGCGAGTCGGACGGGATGCCGCCCAGGTACCGGTCCGTGAGCACGCCCTGCGCCAGCGGCGAGAACGCGATCACCCCGACCCCGAGCTCACCCACCGCGTCCAGCAGGTCCTCCTCGATCCACCGGTTCAGCATCGAGTACGACGGCTGGTGGATAAGCAGCGGCGTACCGAGCTCCTGCAGGATCCGCGCTGCCTCCCGGGTCCGGTCCGCCGAGTACGACGAGATGCCGGCGTACAGCGCCTTGCCCGAGCGGACCGCCGCGTCGAGCGCGCCCATCGTCTCCTCGAGCGGCGTGTCCGGGTCGAACCGGTGCGAGTAGAAGATGTCGACGTAGTCCAGGCCCATCCGGCTCAGCGACTGGTCGAGCGACGCGAGCAGATACTTCCGCGAGCCGCCGCCCTGACCGTACGGCCCCGGCCACATGTCGTACCCGGCCTTGGTCGAGATGATCAGCTCGTCGCGGTAGCGCTTGAAGTCCCGCGCGAAGTGCGTCCCGAAGTTGGTCTCGGCCGACCCGTACGGCGGGCCGTAGTTGTTGGCCAGGTCGAAGTGCGTGACGCCGAGGTCGAACGCCCGCCGCAGGATGTCCCGCTGCGTCGTGAACGGCTTGTCGTCGCCGAAGTTGTGCCACAGCCCGAGCGAGATCGCCGGGAGCTGCAGTCCGCTCCGGCCCGTCCGCCGGTAGGTCATCTGATCGTCGTACCGGCTCGCAGCCGCCTCGTAGTCAGTCACGGAACCCCAGTCTGCCTCATGTCACAACAAGTGCAAACCCCCTTGTTTTCAAGCAGAAACCGCATCACTGACATCAAGAACCCCGCCTTCTTGATCGCTGGGCACGTCTCCCTAGGTGAGTCCGGACCAGGGCTGCGGTGGAGCAGTGGTGAAGAAGTGCAGGATGTTGAGCAAGCGGCTGGTGGTGGGAGCGGTCCAGTGGCGTTGGCCGGGCCAAGGGGCGGCGGGGAGTTTGGCAAGACCCCAGGACAGATGGAACCAGAGGACGGCGGCGGCGAGCTCCTCCTCGGACTCCGGTGACTGGGAGTACCGGAGGTAGTCCGGAAGCAGCTCGGCGACCTGGGTCAGGGGGAGCTTGGCGAAGTCCATGGCCCGTGGCGCCCAGGCCGCGTCACCCCAGTCGATGAGTGCGCGAAGGTCGCCATCTGGCCCGGCGAGAAGGTTGTGAGCGGCAACATCTCCGTGGATCAGCACCTTCGGCCCACTCCCGTCGATGCGCTCCGCGAGCCGCGTGAACCACCCGGTCAGCCAACTCGCCGTCCCCGGATCGACATACCCGCGATCCGCAAGCTCGTCGATCGTCCCCCACGGATCCCCCCAACCGTCCTCAGCCAACCCCGGGAGCTCCAACCCCGACAGGTCCGGCTTCGAGAGGTCCGGCTCCGAGAGGTCCGGCTCCGAGGCGGGACGCTGCTCGAGTTGGTGGAGGTTGGCGAGTTGCTCGGCGAGGCCGGTGGGGAGGTCGGTGGGCTCGGTGCCGTGGACCCGCTCCATCACCACGTACGGCGCAGCGATCAGACGGCCGCTGTCGTCGTACTCCACGATCGCGGGTGTCAGCACCCCGACGGACCGGGCAGCCGGCACGACGTGCGTCTCCTTCAGCAGATCGGCCTCGAACCCGGGCCGGCACACCCGCAGGAACAGCTCGTCCCCGAGCACGAAGCCCCGGTTGGCGACCCCGCCGGCGACCTCCTTCAGCTCACCGGGGTCGACGCCATGGCGCCGCGCCACAGCAGCCACCTGGTCCGGGAAGTCGAGCTCTTCAGTCAATCCACGTCTCCGTCGTCCGAGCGAACCGCCGCCCGGATCCGCGAGGCGGGGTACGGCGGCATCCACCGAGTTTGATGTACTTCGGGCGTGCGTGTCGATGTGAATCCGGAGGCCGCGGGGCGGCGGGAGTTCTATGCAATGCTGAACTCCGTGGTCGTGCCGCGCCCGATCGCGTGGGTGTCGAGCCTGTCGGCGGACGGCGTGCTGAACCTGGCGCCGCACTCGTTCTTCACCGTCTCGTCCGTGCAGCCGCCGATGGTGCAGTTCACCTCGGTGGGGCGCAAGGACAGCCTGAACAACGTCGAGGCGACCGGCGAGTTCGTGGTGAACTTCGCCGCCGAGCAGCTCTACGAACAGGTCAACGCGTCCGGGACGAACTTTCCGGCCGACGTCTCCGAGTTCGAGGCGATCGGGGTGACGACCGAGCCGTCCCGGACTGTCGCCGTACCGCGGGTCGCGGAGTCGCCGGTGGCGATCGAGTGCACGCTGCACACCACCCTCGAACTCGGTGACTGCACCCTCGTCATCGGTCAGGTCCGGCACCTCGCGATCGACGCCGCCGTCCTGGACGGCGACCACCCGGACATCGGTCGCCTCCGCCCGCTCGCCCGGCTCGGCAAGGACGAGTGGTCCACGATCGGCGAGGTCCGCTCGATCACCCGCATCCGCTACTCCGACTGGCCCGGCCACTTCAAACCTCCTGCTGATTAGGACCTGGTAGTTGCTTCGGGCATCTGTTATCGGCGGGGCTCAGGTGTTGACTCCCGTGTTGCGAGGACCTTGGTGAGGGTCTCGAGCTCGGGGGACAACCGCAGTGGTGTGTGGTCGGGCAGTGCGGTTGTGGCGGAGTGCCAGGTGAAGTCGGGAGTCACCAGGTAGACGTCGGGGGACAGAGGGCCGGGATCATGGGCGTGGCAGCGGGCGGCGACGTTCAGCAGGACGCCGAGCGCCGGGATGACGGTCAGTCCCTCGATCACGTGGAGCAGCAACGTGTCCCGGGCCGGGACCGCGGCGAGCACACCGTGTGGTGCGTGCTCGACGTGCAAGGACTCACGCAGCACGGTGTCGAGGACGAGCGCACGGGAGGCCGCGAAGGCGGTCCCGGAGACGAAGGCGATGCGGAGATCGTCGTGATCGACGTACTCCACCCGGTCTTCGAGGCCGCGGAGGTTGGCGAGGCCGAAGCGTTCGGCGTCCGACCAGGTGAGGTCCAGGTCGGCCGGCTCCAGGTACATGGTCACGATGCCGTCGGCCTCCGCGGACGGGACGGAGATCAGGCCCGGGAGGAAATCGGGGCGGTCCGCGGTCCAGTCGGGCGGCAGCGCGTCGCGAGGGACGAGCCGCTGGATCAGCTCGCGCTCGGGGTCGTCCGGTGGTTTCGGCGGGCCTTGGCGGAGCTGCTCCAGGAGTTGGCGGAAGTGTTCCTCGATGAGCAGCGGCCAGCGGTCCTCGTCGAAGTGGGCGAGGATGCGCGCGAGATTGCTCAGTCCGAGCACCGGGTTGCCGGCGGTTCTGTCGGCGGGCACGAGCGCGGCGCCGCCCTGGTAGCTGACGGCCAGACCGAGATCGGCCGCCGTGCGCAACGCCAGGTGCACGAACCGGTCGGCCTGCCGCCTGGACAGCGGTGGCAGCACCAGGTCGGGACGGCTGGAACGTGGGGAGTTGTTGCCTTGGGCATGTTCGGTGGTGTCGATGGGCATCGTCGGTCCTCCTTGTCGGCAGAGAAGGTACGAGGATCGGGCCGCCCCCGCGCACGCCAATCCGAACCTGTGGACAAGTGGGACGCTCCTGATGTCCGCCTGCGGCCGGAGTCGCCAGGCAGGCAGGCGAGTTGGCCGACGCCCGGGCAGAACGCGACCCACACCGCGGGCAACAAGGCTGGTTATCCGGCTCTTGTGATGCAGGTGTGGGGGCCGTTGGGCTGAGCTGGGCGTCGCCGGGTGGCCGGTCGTCGGTCACGGGGATGGATAACCCCTCGCGTGCAGGGTTCTCCCCTCGCGTATCAGTAGAGAACCCACCATCCGACGGGATAACCGTTCGTCGCCAGTCCGTCGGTGGGACCGGGGCCGTCGAGTCGTGGGGTTTGGTGGTCACCTGCAGCCTCGATTCACGACTCGCGGTTTCGAGGGGCAACCAAACGCCACGACTCGGCGTGAGCCGTCGTGGCGGGGAAGGAAGTTGTCGCTCTGTGCAACTTTGTTTCCCCGCTCTTGGGGTTGGCGCGCATCGGGCAGGAGGTCTTCTTGCTCGGGGGCTGGTGGTGGGCGGGATACGCTGCCGCAGACCTAGCCGGTGTGATCCGAGGAGTTGTATGAGCAGCAGTCCGTCGTCGCGGCCGACCTCGGAGACGCGGCTGTCGCTGTCGCACATCACCGCGCAGAACGAGACGAACCTGCTCGGCACCGTGCACGGCGGCGTGATCATGACGCTGGTCGACTCGGTGGCCGGGGTGGTCGCGGCGCGGCACTCCGGCGGGCCCGCGGTCACCGCGTCGATGGACGAGATGGTCTTTCTGGTCCCGGTGCGGGTCGGTGATGTCGTGCACTTCAGCGCGCAGGTGAACTGGACCGGGCGGAGCTCGATGGAGGTCGGCGTACGGATCACCGCCGATCGGTGGGATGCGGTCGGTCCGCAGGTGCATGTCGCGTCGGCGTACCTGGTGTTCGTGGCGGTCGACGAGGACGGGAAGCCGCGGCAGGTGCCGCAGGCGGTTCCGGAGACGGACGAGGACCGCCGGCGGTTGCGCGAGGCCGAGATCCGCCGGAGCCACCGGCTGGCCCGCCGCGCAGCGATCATCGCCTCCCGCGAGGAAGCAGCACACGAGGAGGCAACACACGAGAAGGCAACACACGAGAAGGCTGCCCGCGGGGAGGTTGCGCACGGGGAGGTTGCGGCTGAGGGTGGTGGGCGGTGACGTTTCTCGGTGGTGCGCGGCGGAATCCGTCGGGGGTGCTGCTGATGGTGCAGTTGCTCGGCGTGCTCGTCTATCCGGCGATGGAGGGATCACGCTCCGGCCGCGTCGCGTTCGAGATCCTCGGCATCGTCGTACTCGTGCTCGCGGTCTTCTCCGTCCGCGCGACCCCAGGACTCACCTGGGTCAGCGTCTGCCTCGGACTTCCGGCGGTGGCGCTGTCGTTGGTCGACGCGTTCAACCCGACCGAGCCGGTCGTCGCGATCTCCGGCGCGCTGCATGCGGCCTTCTACTTCTACGCGGCGTACAGCCTGCTCCGCTACATGCTCTCCGACCATGACGTGAGTGTCGACGAACTCTTCGCGACAGGTGCCACTTTCACCTTGGTAGCTTGGGGTTTCGCCTACCTGTACGTGTTCGTCCAGGTCCTCGTCCCCGGCAGCTTCACCGCAGCCGTTGACCCGGCCAACGATCGCACCTGGATGGAACTGCTGTTCCTGAGCTTCACCACGCTGTCCAGCACCGGCCTGAGCGACATCGTCCCGATCACGTCCTGGGGACGCTCGGTCGTGATGCTCGAACAGCTCGCCGGCCTCGGGTACGTCGCCATGGTCGTGTCCCGCCTCGTCGGCCTCACCATCGCCAAGCGGAGCAACACCTAGGACCTGTCTGGTGATCCAGACAGGACCTAGACCCGAGGCCACCCCGCCAGCAGATCGGCGGCCGCCCGCGCCGCCACCTCCGGCGCCGAGGTCATCGCCGCGACCCGGTAACTGACCAGCGCACCCTCGTGGAGCAACAGCAGCCGATCGGCCAGTTCACCCGCGTCCGCGAGTCCCGCAGCCTGCGCCTGCGCCTCGAACTCGGACCGCATCCACCGCTTCTGACCGACGATCACCGGCATCGCTGGATGGTCCGGCGCGGCCAGCTCCACGCTCGCGTTGATGAATCCGCACCCGTTGCGCGATCCGGCCAGCCAGTCGGTCAGCGCGGCGAACAGCACCAGGATGACCGCCTCGGGCGTGGCCGGCTTCCGCGCGGCCAGCTGTTCGTCCAGGAACAGGTGCCAGGTCCGGTCCCGCTGCTCCAGGTACGCCGCGATCAGCCGATCCTTCGACCCGAACCGGTCGTACAACGTCTTCTTCGTCACGTCCGCCGCCGCGGCGATCGCATCGACGCCGACGGTCCGGATCCCCTGCTCGTAGAACAGCGTCGACGCGGCCGCCAGGATGCGCTCGCCGGCCGGGGTCAGCCGGGGCGCCGCACGAACCTCGCGGTCCACGATCAGTCTCACCTGGTGGTCGAGCATACTGACAGTATACCGACCGGTGTGGTTACCGTCATTCCATGATCACGCACAGGGCGCTCACGCTGGCTGCCGGGACCGGGTTCGTCGTGTTCTGGAGCTGCGGCTTCATCGGTGCGCGCTGGGGGACGCAGTACACGAACGCGTTCGACCTGCTCGCCTGGCGGTTCCTGGTCGCGGGCGCGATCGCCGCCGCGGTGCTGGCGATCCGCCGGCCGCGGATCTCCCGCCGGGACCTCGTGAGTCAGGTGTGGATGGCGGTCCTCACCCAGTTCGTCTACCTGGGCCTGATCTTCACCGGTATCGACCACGGCATCACGGCCGGCGTCACCGCGCTGATCGGATCGCTCCAGCCGATCCTGATCGCGACCGTCGCCGGACCGCTGCTCGGTGAACGTGTCAGCGGACGTCAATGGCTAGGACTGCTCCTCGGCCTGGTCGGCGTCGGTCTGGTCGTGGCCGACGATCTCGGGGCCGGCCACGCTTCACCGCTTCTCTTCCTGATCCCGATCGGCGGTCTCCTCGGCCTGGTGGCGGGGACGTGCCTTGACCGCCACCGAAAGCCGGCGACGAACTCGCTGGACGCGCTGGCAATCCAGAGCCTCGTGTCGGCAGTCCTCTTCACCGCGTTGGCCGCGTCGACCCATCGACTGACCGTGCCCGAGAACCCGGGTTTCTACGGTGCCGTGCTCTGGCTGGTGCTGCTGGCGACCGGCGGCGGCTGGGGGCTGTACCTGGTCAACCTCAAGCTCTCCGGCGCAACGCGCATCAGTTCGTTGCTCTACCTGGTGCCGCCGACCACGATGGTGTTCGCGTTCCTGCTATTCCACGAGACGATCGGCGCACTCGCCGTCGTCGGCATGCTGGTGTGTGCTGCCGCCGTACTGCTGATCCGAGTCGGTGAACAAGTAGGCTGCCGGGATGGCGGAACCCCGGTGGCTGGACCAGACAGAGGCGCAGGCCTGGCGCGCGTACATCGCGGCACAGCGCGTAGTGAGCAGCCGGATCGAGCAGCAGTTGCAGCGCGACGCCGGAATTCCGCACACGTACTACGAGATTCTCGTCCGGCTGTCCGAGGCGCCTGCCAACCGGCTGCGGATGAGTGAACTCGCGGTCGCCACGCAGGGCTCCCGCAGCCGGCTGTCGCACGCGGTCAACCGCCTCGAGCAGAACGGCTGGGTCAGGCGCGAGGGCATCGAGTCCGATCGCCGCGGCCAGGTCGCGATCCTCACCGAACTCGGCCGGCAGAAACTGGTCGACACGGCACCCGGTCATGTCGAGGAGGTCCGTAAGTCGATCTTCGACGCACTCACCCCCGAGCAGGTCGAGAACCTGTACGACGTCTGCGCGACGCTGGCCCGGCATTCCGGTGACACCATCGACCGCGCGGCGTGGGAGCGAAACTGAGATGAGGCGCCCGGTCACGCTGATCGCGCTGACTGCCCTCGCCGTGACCGGCTGTGGTGACAGTGGCTCCCCGACCGCAGGACCGAGCACCGTGCCGTCGTCCTCGATCCCGGTGACCGACGACCCGAGTGCCGCAGCGACCACACCAACCGATACGCCGACCGATACGCCCAGCGCGACCCCGTCCGGGCCGCCGGCCTCGAAACCGCCGGCCAGTACGGCGGGCTGCGTCGACCAGAAGCTGCAGGCGCTGACCCTGCGGGAGAAGGCCGCGCAGCTGATCATGACCGGGATCGGCTCCACCGGTATGACGTCCGCCCAGCGTGCCGTCGTACAGCAGCAGAAGTCCGGCAGCGTGTTCCTGATCGGCAACAGCGGCAGCCTCGCGCACACCCGTACGGCGATGGCCGCGGTGAACACGGCCGCGACGCTGAAGGGCATCCGCCCGTTGATCGCGGCGGACCAGGAGGGCGGCCAGATCCAGCGCCTCAAGGGCTCCGGGTTCGACCGCATCCCGGCGGCCACGGTGCAGGGCACCTGGTCGAGTTCAAAGCTCACCGCACAGGCCCAGCAGTGGGGCAGCCAGCTCAAGGAGGCCGGCGTCAACGTCGACCTCGCACCGGTCGCCGACGTCGTACCCAGCTCGCTCAAGTCGCAGAACGCGCCGATCGGTCAGCTGGATCGTGAGTACGGCGACACGCCCGAGGAGGCCGGTCAGGGGGTACGGGCGTTCGTCCAGGGCATGCGCAACGCGGGGATCGCGACGTCGGTCAAGCACTTCCCGGGACTCGGGCGCGTCCGCGGCAACACCGACTTCTCTTCCGGTGTCGTCGACAACGTCACCGTCCGCGGCGACGCCGACCTGCAGTCGTTCGCGGACGGGATCAAGGCCGGTACGTCGATGGTGATGATCTCGACCGTGACGTACACGAGGATCGATCCGAAGAACCGTGCGGTGTTCTCGCCGACCGTCATCCAGGGCATGGTGCGGGACGATCTCGGCTGGCGCGGGGTGGTGATCACCGACGACGTCGGCGCCGCGGCGGAGGTCGCTGCGGTCCCGGCCGGTGACCGCGCGACCCGATTCGTCGCCGCCGGCGGCGATATCGTCATCAACGCCAAGGCCGGGCTGACCGCGGAGATGGTGGCGGCGCTGGTCGCCAAGGCCCAGCAGGACAAGTCCTTCGCCGCGCAGCTGACGAGTAGCGTGCGCCGTGTGCTGACACTGAAACAGGACCACGGCCTGGTGAGCTGCGGATGACGGAGGAGGAACCCGACTACCGCTTCACCTTGGCGAACGAACGCACCTACCTGGCCTACCTGCGGACCTCCCTCGCCTGTTACGCGGGTGGGCTGTCCGCGGTCCAGTTCCTCGACCTCGGACCGGACCGCTGGCCGGCCCGGATCATCGGCATCATCCTGGTCACCGCCGGGATCGTCACGACCGCAGGAGCGTTCCGGCGCTGGCAGCTCAACCAGACCGCGATCCGCCGTGGCGGTGCACTCCCAGTGACCAGGCTCCCGCTGATGCTCGGAGCAACGATCGCCGTGGTCGGCCTGATCGGCCTGCTGTTCTCGCTCTGGCGGTGAATGTGGCAATGAGCACACCGGATCCAGGCCGGCAGCCGGAGCGGACCCTGCTGGCGTGGCGTCGTACGGCGCTCGGACTGATTGCCAACGGTGTCCTGCTGATTGCCTCCGGCCACGGCTCGTCCGAGGTCCGGACCGGTCTCGGGATCGTCGTTCTCGTGCTGTCGATGGGCTGCTGGGCGGCGGTGAGCGCCGTTTACCGCCGTACCAAGGGCGGGGCGGTGCATGCTCTCGGCCACCAGAACGTGCTCCGGATCGCGGCCGGTCTGGTGCTCGTGGTCGGGCTCTTCGACCTGTACGCCGTGCTAACACGCTGAAACCGATCAGTTACCAGCCGTGCGCGCCTGAAAACGCGGTTCACCGCGACGCGCTACGTTGATCGGGGCGGATGCCGCGTCAACCGGTGGTTCCCCCTAGCATGTTCACGGTTTGTCCCTCGTTCATCCGGAGCTTGAAGTGCCGTTACGTCTGCGTCCGAACGACCCGACGTTCTACGACCTTTTCACCGAGTCCGCCAACCACCTCGTCGACGGAGCGCGGATCCTGGCCGAGTTGCTCGGCAGTACGGCGGGAACCGGGCTGTCCGCGAGCCATTCGATCGCCGCCCAGATGAAGGACGCGGAACACGCGGCCGACGAGACCACCCACTCGATCATTCGCCGGGTGAACTCGACCTTCGTCACCCCGTTCGACCGCGAGGACATCTACCGGCTGGCCTCCGATCTGGACGACGTCATGGACTTCATGGAGGAGGCGGTGGACACCATCCACCTCTTCAACCTGGAGAAGCTGCCGGAGGAGATCGCCGAGCAGATCGAGGTCCTCCAGCGGGCCGCGCAGCTGACCGCCGAGACGATGCCCCGGCTGCGGACCATGAAGGACCTGGCCGAGTACTGGATCGAGATCAACCGCCTGGAGAACACCGGTGACGCTGTGCACCGGCGGCTGATCGCGAAGCTGTTCAGCGGTGAGTACGAGGCGCTGACGGTGATGAAGCTCAAGACCGTGGTCGACCTGCTGGAGGCCGCGATCGACGCGTTCGAGCACGTCGCCAACACGGTCGAACAGATCGCCGTCAAGGAGGGCTGAGCGTGGAGCTCACGCTCGTCATCGCCGTCGTCGTCATCGCGCTGGCCTTCGACTACACCAACGGCTTCCACGACGCCGCCAACGCGATCGCGACCTCGGTCTCGACCCGCGCGCTGACCCCGCGGGTGGCGCTGGTGATGGCCGCGGTGATGAACTTCCTCGGCGCGTTCCTCGGCACCGAGGTGGCCGACACCGTCGGCAAGGGCATCATCAGCGCGCCGAGCGGCCAGCACGGCCTGGTGATCGTGATCGCCGCGCTGGTCGGCGCCATCACGTGGAACCTGATCACCTGGTACTTCGGTCTGCCCAGCTCCTCGTCGCACGCGCTGATCGGCGGCCTGGTCGGCGCCGGGCTGGCCTCGAGCAGCGTGGTGCTGTGGTCGGGCATCGTCGACAAGGTCGTCATCCCGATGGTGCTGTCGCCCGCGATCGGGTTCGTCGGCGCGTTCCTGCTGATGACCGCGATCCTGTGGATCTTCCGGAACCGCAACCCCGGCAAGACCACGCGCGGCTTCCGGCTGGCGCAGTCGCTGTCGGCCGCCGCGATGGCGCTCGGGCACGGCCTCCAGGACGCCCAGAAGACGATGGGCGTCATCTTCCTGGCGCTGCTCACCACCGGCCACGCGAAGGCCGGCGACGGCATCCCGACCTGGGTGAAGCTGGCCGCCGCGACCGCGATCTCGCTCGGCACGTACTCCGGCGGCTGGCGGATCATGCGGACCCTCGGCCGCCGGATCATCCACCTGGACCCGGCCCGCGGGTTCGCCTCCGAGGCGGTCGCCGCCACCGTGCTGTACGTGATGGCGATCGGCCTGCACGCCCCGGTCTCCACCACCCACACGATCACCTCCGCGGTGATGGGCGCCGGCGCCACCAAGCGCCTGTCCGCCGTCCGCTGGGGCGTCGCCAAGGGCATTATCACCGCGTGGATCCTGACCATCCCCGCCGCCGGCATCGTCGCGGCCGGCGTCTACGGGATAGCCCACCTGATCCTCGAATAAGCGCCCGAACCGGTTCATTTCGAGTTCACTCACCCGGCCTACGGTCGATCGACGCTGCTGATCGTCCGCCTAAGGGGTGTGGTCGCTATGGACCTTTCGTTCCTCGTCGTCGTGGTGATCGTCACCGCGCTGGTGTTCGACTTCACCAACGGGTTCCACGACACCGCCAACGCGATGGCGACCTCGATCGCCACCGGCGCACTGAAACCGAAGGTCGCGGTCGCGCTGTCCGCCGTCCTGAACCTGGTCGGCGCGTTCATCTCGACCGAGGTGGCCAAGACGATCTCCAGCGGCATCGTCGACGATGCCAGGGTGACCGTGCCGGTGATCTTCGGCGGGCTCGTCGGAGCGATCCTCTGGAACCTGCTGACCTGGTACCTCGGTCTGCCCAGCTCCTCGTCGCACGCGCTGTTCGGCGGCCTGATCGGCGCCACCTGGATCGCGTCCGGGAGCAGCGCCGTACATTTCGGCACCGTCGTCCAGAAGATCATCGTCCCGGCGATCGCGGCCCCGGTCGTGGCCGGCGTGGTCGCGCTGCTCGGAACCTACCTGGCGTACAAGATCACTGCGCGAGCGCGGAAGAAGTCGGTGAACGACGGGTTCCGGGTCGGGCAGATCGCGTCCGCGTCGCTGGTCTCGCTCGCGCACGGCACCGGTGACGCGCAGAAGACGATGGGCGTCATCACGCTGGTGCTGATCACCTCCGGCAGCCTCGCCTCCGGGTCCCGGCCGCCGCTGTGGGTGATCCTCGCGGCAGGCCTGGCGATCGCGGCCGGCACCTACCTGGGCGGCTGGCGGATCATCCGGACGATGGGCAAGGGCCTCGCCGAGATCGAGTCGCCGCAGGGCTTCTCCGCGGAGACGAGCTCGACCGCCGTGCTGCTGGCCTCCTCGCACCTGGGCTTCCCGCTGTCCACCACCCAGGTCTGCTCCGGCAGCATCCTCGGCGCCGGCCTCGGCAAGCGGCTGGCCGAGGTGCGCTGGACCGTCGCCGGCCGGATGGCCGTGGCCTGGCTGCTCACGCTGCCGGCCGCTGCGATCGTCGGGGCCCTGTCCGGCCGGGTCGCCGACTCCGGCAACCTCGGTGTGGTCATCATCGCGGTCCTCGCGGTCGCGGCCGGTAGCGGAATCTACGCCGCGTCCCGGCGCCGCCCGGTGACGTCCGAGAACGTCAACGAGTACCCGAGCTCCACTGCCCCGTCCACCACCGCTGCTGCGGCCTGAGAGGAGTACGGCGATGCACATCAACTGGAGTGCCCTCGGTGAGGTCGCACTGGTCAGCCTGCTCTTCGGTGTCGGCCTGGCGGTGCTGTTCGCGTTCGGTGTGACCGCGATGTCGCGGCGGGCCGTGGCGATCGACGAGAAGCGGCAGCCGTCCTTCGTGGACACAGGTGTAGCTGCACTGTGTTTCGCAGCCTGTCTGGCGGCAGTGCTGTACGGGCTGTACCTGATCATCCCGCAGTTCCACTGAGCTGTACGGCGGGCGGTCTGGCGGCTGCCCGTCGTACAGCAGTCTTCAGCGGTTCCAGCGGCGTACGGACTTGGCTACGTCCTTGGCGCGGATGGAGCCGAGGTTGTACTCCCAGGCGGCCAGGAGGCGGTCGCCGAGGACCTCGGCGTCCAGGTACGTGCGTGGGCGGACGGCGACGGCCCAGGTGGCTGCGGCGGCGTGGCCCTGCTGGTGGAGCAGGTGGTCGACCGTCGCCTCGATACGGTTCGACTGAGCGCCCCCGAGGCCGTCCGTGGCCCACTCCTGCAGGATCCGCGCGTCGTCGGCCGTCATCCGGGCCAGGTAGGTCAGCGGGCCACGCCAGAAGCCCTTGCGGCCGATGCTGTCCAGCGACTCGAGCGGGAACCAGCCGTTCTGGTTGCGCCGGCCGTTCACCGCAGACTCGATTTCCCGGGCGCGCTCCACGGACAGCCCCCGGGTCGCCCAGTCGACGAAGAACGCCCCGGCGTCCGGGATGTGCTCGGCCACGTGCGGAGCCGGTGTCAGCGCCCCCGGGTCGAACAGATGCAGTTCCTCCGGTGAATCGAACAAAACCATCCCCGCCCGCACTCGTACGCGAGCCACCGCAGCCGCCCGCCGTACAGGGACCCCCCAGGTTCCTGTTCTGTCAACGAGAGACTTCGTACCCTCGTATCGGGCCGAGGGTCAAGGTCTGGTCCGGTTACTGACGTTTGGCTGCCCGCCGGGCGAGCTCCTCCAGGTCCAGCCGTTGGGCCTCTTCGGGAGTCGGCGCGCTGCCGCCGTACGCGGCCGGCAGCCACCAGGCGCCCGCCGGCTGCTCGGGGTAGGCGCGGATCGTCTCGTCCAGCATCCCCGACATCGTGGAGCGCAGGTGCGCGGTCGCCTCGACAGGGTCGTCGTCACGCGTCACCGTGATCGGCGCGCCGATGCTGATCGAGATCGGCCGGTGCCGGGTGAAGTCCCGCGGGTGATCCTTGGTGAACATCCGCTGCGTGCCCCACAGGATCATCGGCAACACCGGCACGCCGGCCTCCGCCGCCATCCGCACCGTGCCGGACTTGAACTCCTTGAGCTCGAACGACCGGCTGATCGTCGCCTCCGGGAACACGCCGACCAGTTCGCCGGCCGCCAGGTGCTCCAGGGCCTGCTGGTACGACGCGGCGCCCGCCTCCCTGTCCACCGGGATGTGGTGCATGCCGCGCATCAACGGACCGGAGTACCGGTTGCGGAACAGCACCTCTTTCGCCATGAACCGGACGAGCCGCCTGGCCGGCAGCGCGCCGTACCCGCCCAGGATGAAGTCGACGTAGCTGACGTGGTTGATCGCGATCAGGGCCCCGCCGGTGCGCGGCACGTGCTCGGTCCCGGTACGCCGGATCTTCAGGTCCAGCACTCTGAACGCGGTCTTCGCGAAGGCAACGACAGGCGGATAGACGAGGTCTCGCATTCCTCGACGCTACAGGCTTCGTCTAGGGTGGCCGTCACAACTGGAAATCGCGGGAGCTCGCACCGTAGTGGGCTGAGAGGGCGGCTGGCTGAGATATGCCGGCGCCGCCGACCGCCGAACCTGTCCGGGTAATTCCGGCGTAGGGAGCAGCAACATGGTGAATGTCAGCACGATCCGTCCGGCGGTCACCACGGGCCCGATCTCGGGCTCGGAGAAGATCTATCGCGGAGAGCTCGGGGTACCGGCGCGCCGCGTGAATCTCACCAACGGCGAGCACTTCGACCTGTACGACACGTCCGGTCCGTACACCGACGCGTCGGCGCAGATCGACGTCCAGACCGGTCTGCCCGCGTTGCGGCGCGCGTGGATCGCCGGGCGCGAGTCGCGGACCCAGCTCGGGCACGCACGGGCCGGGGTGATCACCGAGGAGATGCGGTACGTCGCCTTGCGGGAGGGACTCGATCCGGAGTTCGTCCGGGCGGAGGTGGCGCGCGGCCGCGCGGTGATCCCGGCGAACCGGAGGCATCCGGAGAGCGAGCCGATGATCATCGGGAAGAAGTTCCTGGTGAAGGTGAACGCGAACATCGGCAACTCCGCCGTCAGCAGCTCGGTCGAGGAAGAGGTGGAGAAACTCGTCTGGGCGACCCGGTGGGGCGCGGACACGGTGATGGACCTGTCCACCGGGAAGAACATCCACGAGACGCGGGAGTGGATCCTGCGCAACTCGCCGGTGCCGATCGGGACGGTGCCGTTGTACCAGGCGCTGGAGAAGGTGAAGGGCGATCCGGCGGCGCTGTCGTGGGAGGTGTACCGCGAGACCGTGATCGAGCAGTGCGAGCAGGGCGTGGACTACATGACCGTGCACGCCGGCGTACTGCTGCGGTACGTGCCGCTGACCGCGCGGCGGATCACCGGGATCGTGTCGCGCGGCGGATCGATCATGGCCGCGTGGTGCCTGGCGCACCACCAGGAGTCCTTCCTCTACACGCATTTCGCGGAGCTGTGCGAGATTCTCCGCGAGTACGACGTGACGTTCTCGCTGGGCGACGGGTTGCGGCCGGGGTGTATCGCGGACGCCAACGACGAGGCGCAGTTCGCCGAACTGCGGACCCTGGGGGAGCTGACGCGGATCGCCTGGGAGCACGACGTACAGGTGATGATCGAAGGCCCCGGACACGTGCCGATGCACAAGATCGCCGAGAACGTCCGGCTCGAGGAGGAGCTCTGCGGGGAGGCGCCGTTCTACACCTTGGGGCCGTTGGCAACCGATGTGGCGCCGGCCTACGACCACATCACGTCGGCGATCGGCGCGGCCCAGATCGGCTGGCTGGGTACGGCGATGCTCTGCTACGTCACGCCCAAGGAGCACCTCGGCCTGCCCGATCGTGACGACGTGAAGACCGGCGTGATCACGTACAAGATCGCCGCCCACGCGGCCGATCTGGCCAAGGGACATCCGGGTGCGCAGGACTGGGACGACACGTTGTCGAAGGCAAGGTTCGAGTTCCGCTGGGAGGACCAGTTCAACCTCTCGCTGGATCCGGACACCGCCCGGTCCTTCCACGACGAGACGTTGCCGGCCGAGCCCGCGAAGACCGCGCACTTCTGCTCGATGTGCGGCCCGAAGTTCTGCTCGATGCGGATCACTGCCGACATCCGCGCGTACGCCGAGGAACGTGGCCTGACCTCCGCCGAGGCCATCGAGGCCGGCTTCGCCGAGATGTCGGAAACCTTCAAGGCAGGCGACCAGAAACTCCACCTGCCGATCACGGACTGAGTACAGCACCTGTCCGGCCCGGCGTGAACCTGACTCCGGGCCGGATACGGTGAGTAACTGGCTGAACCGATTCAGGTTTTGGCCTTCACTCTACGTGAATAAGACTGTAGCCTTAAGCCGTTCAGAAGGAGGTGCAGGGCATGGTCTTCGTTCTCACGGTAGATCAGCGCGGCAGCCGAAGCACGAGCGATCTCGTACCTGAGCTACTCAACTCCCTGAACCGCCGGCCGCGGCGGATCGGACTGCTGCGGAAGTTCGAGCGGACCGCCGGCGACGAGGTGCAGGGCGTGCTGTCCGAGGCCCGTCCGACCGTCGACGTGATCGTCGAACTGCTGCGGTCCGACAACTGGTACGTCGGACTCGGCGTCGGTGAGGTCACCGAGCCGCTGCCGCGCAGTACCCGGGCCGGAAGCGGCGACGCGTACGTGTTCGCGCGGGAGGCGGTGACGCGGGCGAAGTCCAGTCAGCACCACGTGAACGTGGTCGGAGCAGACCCGCGCAGAGCGGAGCAGGTGGAGACGGTGCTGTGGTTGATGGCGTCCGTGCTGCGGCGTCGCAGTGACCGTGGCTGGGCAGTGGCGGATCTGTTGGGCGAAGGACTCACGAGGCGGGAGATCGGCGTGAAACTCGGCATCAGCCAGTCGGCGGTGACGCAACGCGCCCAGGCCGCGGGCTTCGCCGAGGAACAGCGCGGACGGGTGCTGGCCGCGGATCTTCTCGGCGCCGGGGCTGCTGCGTGACGGCACTGATCCTGTCCCTGACCGGTGCCGCACTGGTCCTCGCCGTACTCGCCTGGGTGCCCAGGTCGTCCGGCTCCAACCTCGAGATCGTCATCAGTGCCGTCATGCTGGCCTGTCTGGCCGCTGTCGGCGTGCTGCTGCTCGCCGGGCATGGCGTGTCCGGCTGGGCCGAGCGCTGGTGGAACGTACTGCTCCTGCTGGCCGGAGCGTTGGCGGTGACGGGTGGCGGGCCTCTGACGACCTCTGTGATGGCCCTGGCCGACCGGAGGAGCACACGTGCCCAGTCGACGCAGAAAGCCGGTGAGGTACTGCGTGGCGGCGCTCTGATCGGTGCACTCGAGCGAATGGCCATCTACGCATCGCTGGTTGCCGGCTGGCCGGAAGGCATCGCTGTGGTGCTGGCGATCAAGGGACTGGCCAGGTACCCCGAGCTCCGCAGCCCCGACCAGCCCGCCTCGGTCACACCGCAAGCCGTTGCCGAACGCTTCATCATCGGCACGTTCAGCAGTGTGCTGTGGGCAGTGGCCTGCGCCGGTCTCCTACGCTCGCACTGACGTCAGGTGCGCACCACGTAGGTGTTCATGACCTTGTCGTGCCACGTCTGCTTCTGGTCGTCCCACAGGGGCCACAGGACGTTCAGGAAGCAGGCGTTGTTGAAGATGCCGCTGAGGAAGTCGCGGAGGAAGGACCGGCCGGCGCCGATCGGCTCTCCGGTCACGGCGTCGATCAGCTTGATGTGCAGTGCGCTCTTGCCCACGCTCTGGCCGGTCCGTCCCTGCCGGAAGACCCGGTTCCACAGGCTGAGCGCGATGCTGGCGATGGTGCCGACGAAGAAGAGGATGATCGACCACCACTGCGGAACGTCGTCCGGGGGCGGGTTGCCGTCGCGTGCTGCGGTGTTCGCGATCAGAGCGCCGAATCCGATCAGTAGCGGCACCAGTGAGATCAGGCTGTCGATGAGCGACGCGGCGACGCGCGGTCCCCAGTCGGCCAGGGGAGGCAGCTGAGAGCCGTAGCCGTAGCCGTAGGTGCCGTAGGGCTGCTGGCCGTAGCCCGAGCCGTACGGCTGCCCGTAGCCCTGCCCGTACGGCGCCTGCTGCGGATGCTGCTGCGGGTGCCCGTATCCGTACCCCGGCTGGACGTTCCCGTACGGCTGGTCCTGCGGGCGGTCGTCGTCTGGCGGCATCGGAGTGCTCATGCCATCAGTATCGCGGGTACCGTTGGAGCGTGACCTTCGCGGTGGTGTCCCGTCCACAAGGACCGGTGAAACCTGTCGATCGCCGCGTCTGGGGACTGGCCGGAGTGGGGATCGGCGGGTTCGCGCTGGCCGGGATCTACCGGCTGTCCGGCCTCGGGATCCCCTGCCCGCTGCACACGCTGACGGGTCTCGACTGCCCGTTCTGCGGCGCGACCAGAATGGCCGCGGCACTCCTCGAAGGCGATCTGAACGCCGCCTGGCACTTCAACGCGGCGGTCCTGATCCTCGGCCCACTCATTGGCGTTGCCATCGGCTACGAGGTCCTCGCCTGGTCGTTGGCCCGCGCCGGCTGGCTCCACCTGCCACGGCAGCGCCTCAGCCCGCGGGCGGTAGCAATCCTCACAAAGGTTGCTCTGGGCGCCTTGCTGATCTTCGGCGTACTACGGAACTTCTGAACGCCGGTCACCTGATCAGGCCGGCGCGCTGCCACGCGGCCTGCACGAACGGCGGGACCGCGAGGTCGATCCGCCGGTTGAACGCGACGTGGTTCAACATGACGTCGAACCACACCGGCCGCGGCACCCGCAGCTTGTACTGAGTGTCCCCGTAGGCGAGGACAGTCCCGTCATGCTCGGTCCACATACGGGTCACGGCAGCCAGGCCGAAGTCCTGCTGGCCGTTGCGGTTCAGCAGCAGCACGCGGTGCCGCGTGAGTACCGCCGTACCGTTGTCGATGGTGCGCCAATGCGCTGCCGACGCGTTGCCGTGGGAGCTCCCGAAGGCGAGCCGGATGCCGTCGAACCGTTGCACCTCGCACGGTTCGACCGCGTGAGCGGTCTCGCCGGGACCCAGGGGCACCGGCGGCGGGAGAGGCTGCAGCTGAACACCCTGGCCCAATGCGCTCCACAGATTCCACGCATCCCACCAGTCCTGCTCAAACGGATTCAGCACAGCCCCTCCCCAGTTTCCTTCAGCCGACTACCGGAGCCCGATTACCAGCGTGTTCGCGGCCTTGTCGTGCCATCCCTGCACCCGGCCGGAGCTGTCGAACAGCGGCGACAGGTAGACGAGGATCGCGCCGATGTAGCAGAGGAACGAGCCGATCATCGGCAGCAGCCAGCGCATGAAGGCCGGACCGAAGCCAGGAACCTGACCGTCCGCGGAACGGACGACCTTGATGCCCATGACCATCTTGCCGACCGTCTGGCCCTTGAACGCCGTCAGCAGCAACTCGTACAGGATCGTGATCAGTACGGAGATGCCGAGGAAGGCGAAGAACCCGCCCAGGATGCCGGCGGTCTCGCCGTCGGACACGGTGCCGTCGTTGGTCGCCGCCGCCGTACCGCCGATGAAGATGAAGTACAGGATGCCGACGACCGCGTACAGGATGACGCTGTCGATGATGCGTGCGAGCGCACGCGATCCGATCGTCGCCACCTTCACGGTGCCCATGCCCGGGATCTGCACGAGACCGCTCTGGGCCTGCGCCACCTGGCCGTAGTCAGGACCCTGCGGGTAGCCGCCGGGCTGACCGTAGCCGGGCTGGCCCGGCTGCTGGCCGTACTGGGGCTGGCCGTAACCGGGCTGACCGGGCTGACCCGGCTGCTGGCCGTACTGCGGCTGGCCGTAGCCAGGCTGACCGGGCTGGCCACCCTGACCGGGCTGCTGGCCGTAACCCGGCTGACCAGGCTGTCCGCCCGGCTGGCCCGGCTGCTGGCCGTACTGACCCGGCTGACCAGGCTGCTGGCCGTATTGACCCGGCTGTCCCGGCGGTGTCGCACCGGGCTGGCCGTACGGGTTCTGTCCGGGCCCTTGGGCGCCCGGTCCCTGGTTCCGGCCGTCCTCCGGTCCGGTGCCCGGGGGTACGTTCTGGTCGCTCACGATGGTCCTTTCGTCACAGTTCACCCGCGTTTACTGGGCAAAGGCTAGCGGTCGGAGGGCCACTGCGGTGGGCACGGCAGACGCGAAACGCCCGATCTGTGGACAGTTGCACCAATTGACACCAAATACAGCTACGGACCGGCGAATCGCCGGCCCGTAGCTGTGGATAACTCGTACGACGGATCAGCCGAAGCGGCCGGTGATGTAGTCCTCGGTCGCTTTTTCGCCCGGATTGGAGAAGATCTGCTTGGTCGGGGCCATCTCGATCAGCCGGCCGGGCTTGCCGGTCGCGGCCAGGTTGAAGAAGGCCGTCTGGTCCGAAACCCGGGCCGCCTGCTGCATGTTGTGCGTGACGATGACAACAGTGAAACGGTCCTTGAGCTTCTCGATCAGGTCCTCGATCGCCAGCGTCGAGATCGGGTCCAGGGCCGAGCAGGGCTCGTCCATCAGGATCACCTCGGGCTCGACCGCGATCGCCCGGGCGATGCAGAGCCGCTGCTGCTGACCGCCGGACAGGCCCGCGCCCGGCTTGTCGAGCCGGTCCTTCACCTCGTTCCACAGGTTCGCGCCGTGCAAGGACCTCTCGACCACCTCGGTCAGCTTCTTACGGTCCTTGACGCCGTTCAGCTTCAGGCCGGACGCGACGTTGTCGAAGATCGACATCGTCGGGAACGGGTTCGGCCGCTGGAACACCATGCCGACAACCCGCCGTACCGCCACCGGGTCGATGCCGGTGGCATACAGGTCCTGCTGGTCCAGCATCACCTTGCCCTCGACACGGGCGCCGGGGATCACCTCGTGCATCCGGTTCAAGGTGCGCAGGAACGTGGACTTGCCGCAGCCGGACGGGCCGATGAACGCGGTGACCGAGCGGGGCTCGACCGTCATCGACACGTCCTCGACGGCCTTGAAGTCGCCGTAGTAGACGTTGAGGCCGCTGACCTCGATGCGCTTAGCCATATCGACTCAGAACCTCTCGACTATTTCGACTTGATGGTGCTGAACCGGGCGATCAGCCGGGCCAGCAGGTTGAGGGCAAGAACCAGCAGGATCAGGGTGAGTGCCGCCGCCCAGACCCGGTCCGCGGCGTTCGGCAACGCCAGCTCGGTGCGGTCCTGGTTGATCATCGTCGGCAGCGCGCCCATGAATCCGTTGAACGGGTTCAGGTTGATGTTCTTGGAGTAGCCGACCAGGATCAGCAGCGGCGCGGTCTCACCCATCACCCGGGCCAGACCGAGCATCACGCCGGTGATGATGCCGCCGAACGCCGTCGGTACGACGACCTTCAGGATCGTCTTCCACTTCGGTACGCCGAGCGCGTACGACGCCTCCCGTAACTCGTCCGGCACGAGTTTCAGCATCTCCTCGGTGGACCGCAGTACGACCGGAAGCATCAGCAGCACCAGCGACAGCGACACCGCGAAACCCACGCGGTTGAAGCCGAACACGGTGATCCAGACCGCGTAGACGAACAGTGCGGCGACGATCGACGGCACACCGGTGAGGATGTCGATCATGAAGCTGACGACCTTGGCGGCCCGGGTGCCCTTGCCGTACTCGACCAGGTAGACCGCGCCGAGAATCGCGATCGGAACCGCGACCACCGCGGTGATCAGCGCCATGATCAGCGTGCCCATGATCGCGTGGTACGCGCCGCCGCCGGCCCGCCGGACCGTGATGCCACGCTGCGACTGGCTCCACCAGTCCGCACTCAGCAGCAGGTGATAACCCTTGCTGACCACGGTGAACAGGATCCACACCAGCGGGATCATCGCGACCACGAAGGCCAGCACGATCAGCACGGTGGCCAGTGTGTTCTTGAAGGCCCGGGCGCCCGACTTCCCGGTCAGGTCCAGGACCTTCCCGTCGTACGCCGGCTTGTTCTCTGCGATGGCGGTCATGCGGAGGCTCCTTCGGCTGCTCCCGCGCGGCGGTTGCGACGGGGGCGCTTGGTGCCGGGCGTACTGCGGTCGACGATGATCCGGGCCGCGGAGTTGACCAGGAACGTGACGACGAACAGCACCAGGCCGGCCGCGATGTACGCGCCGGTCTTCTCCGGCGAGTCGAACTCGGCGGCGTTGTTGGCGATCTTCGACGCGAACGTCTCGCCACCGGCGAAGATCGACGAGTTCCACGGGTCGTTGCCGTTCGGCACCGACAGGATGATCAGTACGGCGACGGTTTCACCGAGCGCCCGGCCGAGACCGAGCATCGAGGCGCTCACCACGCCGGAACGCCCGTACGGCAGCACGGACATCCGGATCATCTCCCACTTCGTCGCGCCCAGGGCGAGCGCGCCCTCGCGGTGCGCGATCGGCGTCTGCGCGAAGATCTCCCGGCTGATCGCGGTGACCACCGGAAGGATCATGATCGCCAGCACCACCGACGCGGTGAAGACCACGCCGACGTTGTCGCCCGGCGGCTTCTCGAACAGCGGGATCCAGCCGAGCGCCGTGGAGAGGCCGTTGATCACGGGGCGCAGGATCGGCGCGAAGAACAGGATGCCCCACAGGCCGTAGATGATCGACGGTACGGCGGCCAGCAGGTCGACCGCGTGCGCGACCGGGGCGGCCAGCCGTTTCGGGGCGTAGTACGTGACGAACAGCGCGACGCCGATCGCGATCGGGACCGCGATCAGCATCGCGATGATCGAGCTGATCACGGTGGTGTAGAAGAGCGCCGCGATGCCGAACCGCGGGTCGTCGCCGCCCGGCTCCCAGATCCGGGAGAACAAGAAGTTGCTCTTGTCATCGATCAGCGCCGGGATCGCCAGCGCCAGCAGGAAGATGCCGACGAACGCGACGATCAGGACCACCAGGCCGCCGGAGCCGCGGGCGAGCCCGCCGAACAGCCGGTCGCCGAGGTGACCGACCGGGCCGAGCTCGAGCTTGCCGCCCGTGCCGGTCTTCGGGTCCGCGGCCTCGACACCGGACTCGGTCATCACCTCGGCGGCCGGCTGTGCCGCCTCATGGTCAGCGTGTTCAGCGTGTTCAGTGGCCAGGCCGCCGAACTGCGGGGTCGGGCCGGCGTCCTCGTGGACCAGATCCTCGATCTTCGGGTCTGTCTCGTCGGCGGCTGTGCCGTCCGGCCGGTCGGGCGGTGCCGTGCCGTCTGGACTACTCATTTCGATGCTGCTCCAAGCGCCTGAGTCGTGATGTCACGTCTGGGTCTGACTGACGAGGCGAGCCCCGGCGTCCTCCGATGACTCGGATCGGCCGGGGCTCGCATCAGTACCGCGTCTCGATCAGCTGATCGCCTGGATGGCGGCCTCGACCTTGGTCTGGATCTCGGCCGGGAGCGGCGCGTAGTTCAGGTCGGTCAGGGACGCCTGGCCGTCCTTGCTGACGAAGTAGCTCAGGAAGCTCTTCACCAGCGCGGTCTTCTCGGCCGGAAGGCCCTTGGTGCAGGCGATTTCGTAGGTGACCAGGATGATCGGGTACGCACCCGGGGCCTTGGTCGCGTAGTCCAGCTTCAGGGCCAGATCGGACCCGGTGCCGGCCGGCTTCGCGGCGGCCAGCGCCTTGCCGGCGGACTCGGCGGACAGCTCCACCGGGGTGCCCGAGCCGGTCTCGATCTGGGCGACGCCGAGCTTGTTGTCGACGGCGTACGACCACTCGACGTACGTGATCGAGTTCTTGCTGCTCTTCACGCCTTCGGCGACACCGGCCGACTTCTCCTTGCCGGAGCCGGTACCGGTCCACTTCTTGGCCGGCTCACCGGTCCAGGCGCCGCCACCGGCCGCCTTCAGGTACTTGCTGAAGTTCTCGGTGGTGCCGGACTCGTCGGAGCGGAAGAACACCGAGATCGGTGCCGACGGCAACGTGACGCCGGCGTTCAGCTTGGCGATCGCCGGGTCGTTCCAGGTCTTGATCGTGCCCTGGAAGATCTTCGCGGCGGTCGGGCCGTCGAGGACCAGCTTGGTCACGCCGTCGACGTTGTAGGCGATCGCGACCGGGCCGATGACCATCGGCAGGTCGACGGCCGCGTTCCCCGCGCAGCGCTTCGTGGCCGCGGTCATCTCGTCCGGCTTCAGGGCCGAGTCGGAGCCGGCGAAGTCGACCTGGTTCGCGTTGAACTGCTTGATACCCGCGCCGGAACCGGTCGGGTTGTAGTTCACCGTGACGTCGGCGCACTGCTCGTTGTACTTGCTGATGACTTCCTCGATGGCGTTCTTCTGCGCCGAGGAACCCTCGGCGTTCAGCGTGCCCTTCGGGCACTCGGCGCCGGCAGACGACGTCGAGGAGTCGGGGCTCGACGAACCGGCCGGCTCGGGGTCACTGCCACAGGCGCTCAGGGCGAGGACGCCGAGGGAGGCCACGGCGACGGAGCCGACGCGGAACAGGCGATTGACGGACACGAGAGTGTTGCCCTTCTGCGGGAATCAGACTTCTGAACTTCCACAGACGGTAGGGAGACCAGGTGACCGACCGGTCCGTCACCGGTGAACGAGCGGTGAACGGTTCCGGTAGCGTGCGCGACGCCTGGCGTGCCGACAGGCAGCCATTAGGTGAACTGAGTTAAGAGCCGTCACTCTCCGTCGATGTAAACGGCTGTTGGCTCACGTTTCGGTAACGCACAGCGCACCAACAACGTGAACGTTAGTACCTCGTCGGTGCCATCCGGGGCCGCGGACGTCAGCTCGAGAAGTCCTCCGGGGCGACGCCGTCGAGGAACTGCCGGAAGCGTTCCAGCTCGGCCTGTTCTTCTTCGGGGGTGGCGACGCCGGCTTCTCGAAGTACGTCTTCGGTGCAGCGGATCGGCGTACCGAGGCGGACAGCGAGCGCGACCGAGTCGCTCGGGCGGGCGGAGACCCTGGCGCCGTTGGCCAGCACGAGTTCGGCGTAGAACACGGCGTCGCGCAGCTCGACGATCTCGACGGCTTCGATGTGGACGCCGAACGCCTCGATCAGGTCGCGCATCAGGTCATGGGTGAGCGGCCGCGACGGACGCAGGCCCTGTTCCTCGTAGGCGATCGCGGTCGCCTCGACCGAGCCGATCGAGATCGGCAGGTAGCGGTAGCCCTCGGTCTCGCGCAGCATCATCACCGGGGCCCGGTTGGGCGATTCCATCCGGATCCCGATCAGTGTCAGTTCTCGCATCATCGTCATGGTGCGCCCCGAACCTCTCCTCAGACCGGCACCCGGTGGGGCGCCGGTTCCTCGGGTAGGAACATACCCGTCAGCTCCAGTGTCACCCGGGCACCCCGTCGGCTGTGCCTGGATCGTCACCGAGCCGTGTCGCGGCGGCTACGGTGCGCTGAACCGCTCGTGCACCAGGCGGCCGTCGGCCAGCCGATGTGCGACCAGAAACGCACCTGTGGAGAACTTGCCGACCTTCAGGCCGAGCTCCCGCGCCAGCGCCGGCAGGACCGGCCGGTGCGAGCAGACGACCGTCACCTTGCCCGGTCTCCACACCCGCTCGGCCAGACCGCGCAGCCCGTCCGGGTCGGCGTCGTACCCGCGTTCGGAGATCTCCGGCCACAGGTGGATATGCCGGTCGAGAGAGGCGGCGTACGGCGCGACTGTCGCAGCACACCGCTCCGCGTCGCTGCTGATGATCCGGTTGGCGCCTAGTGCTGCCAGTACGCCGGTCAGCCGCTGCGCAACCGCCGTACCGTTGCTGGTGAGTGGACGGATGGTGTCCTTGCCGTCCCAGTCCTTTCGCTTCACCGCCTCCGCATGGCGCACCACGATGACAGTGGCGACGACCGGCACCCCGCCGTCCAGTGCGTCCAGGATGTCGACGTCACGCGGGTAGCTGAGCTTGGTGCGGGCCTTGTCGACCGGGAGCCAACTGACCTGGTCCACCTCGTCGTTCGGCTCGAAGTCGCTGCCGTTGACCGGTACGGCGGACCAGTAGTGCACCAGCTTCTGGGTGGTCCCGCCGTTCTTGTGGATCGGGTACCGCTGCACCCCCAGCGGGGGACCGAGGACGACCTGTAGTCCGGTCTCCTCCTCGATCTCCCGCCGCGCACCGAGCAGCACGTGCTCGTGCGCGTTGAGCTTGCCTTTCGGGAGGGACCAGTCGTCGTACCGGGGACGGTGCACCAGCAGCACCTGCCGGGTGCCGCGGCGCTCTCGCCACACGACACCACCCGCGGCGAAGACCGTCGCCGGGTTGCTCATGGATTCACCCTAAGACGTGGCTAACCGATCGGTTCGGAGGCCCGGCGGCGGCCGCGGGTTGCGATCAGCCGTTCCTGCATGTCCCGCAGCGGCTCGCCGTCCGGTCCGCTGAGCCGGGCCTGCCAGGTGTCGTCCGCCTGCAGCCACCAGGAGCCGGTGCCGTCGTCCAGCGCCAGGTCGAACATCTCACCGAGCTCGTTGACGTGGTCCTGCTGCTTCAGCTGCACCAGCACCTCCACCCGGCGGTCCAGGTTGCGGTGCATCAGGTCGGCCGAGCCGATCCACACCTCCGGCTCACCGCCGTTCTCGAACAGGAACACCCGGCTGTGCTCGAGGAACCGGCCCAGGATGCTGCGGACCTGGATGTTCTCCGACAGGCCGGGGATACCGGGCCGGATCGTGCAGATGCCGCGGATCCACAGGTCAACGGGTACGCCGGCCTGGGACGCCCGGTAGAGCGCGTCGCACAGGGCCTCGTCGACCAGGCTGTTCACCTTGATCCGGATCCGCGCCGGGCGGCCGGCGTGGTGGTGCTGCACCTCACGGTCGATCCGCTCGACGAGCCCTCGCCGTACCGACTGGGGAGCGACCAGGATCCGCCGGTAGCCGGCGCTGCGACCGAAGCCGGACAGGTGGTTGAAGAGCAGTGCGACGTCCTCGGTCACCACCTTGTCGCTGGTCAGCAGGCCCAGGTCCTCGTAGAGCCGGGCCGTCTTCGGGTGGTAGTTGCCGGTCCCGATGTGCGCGTAGCGGCGTAGGCCGTCCGGCTCGTCGCGGACGACGAGAGACAGCTTGCAGTGCGTCTTGAGGCCGATCACGCCGTACACGACATGGCAGCCGGCATGCTCGAGCTGACGGGCCCACTTGATGTTCGCTTGCTCGTCGAAGCGCGCCTGGATCTCTACGAGGACCAGCACCTGCTTGCCGGCCTCGGCCGCGTCGATAAGCGCGTCGACGATCGGGGAGTCACCACTGGTCCGGTACAGCGTCTGCTTGATCGCCAGTACGTGCGGGTCCGCGGCTGCCTGCTCGATGAAGCGCTGGACGCTGGTGGAGAACGAGTCGTACGGGTGGTGGACGAGTACGTCGCGCTGCTTGAGCGCGTGGAACATGTCCGCCGGGTTGGAGGTCTCCACCTCGGCCAGGTGCGGATGCGTCGACGGCACGAACGCCGGGTACTTCAGCTCGGCCCGGTCCAGGCTGGCGATGGTGAACAGGCCACGCAGGTCCAGCGGGCCCGGCAGTTCGAACACCTCCGCCTCGGTGACGCCCAGTTCGGACAGCAGCAGCGCCTTCACCTGCGGGTCGATCGACTCCTCCACCTCGAGCCGGACCGGCGGACCGAACCGGCGGCGCAGCAGCTCCTTCTCGAGCGCGGCCAGCAGGTTCTCGGCGTCGTCCTCCTCGACCTCGAGGTCCTCGTTGCGCGTCACCCGGAACGTGTGGTGCTGGGTGACCTCCATCCCCGGGAACAGCTGGCCGAGGTGGGTGGCGATGACGTCCTCGAGCGGCACGAACCGGCCCTCGGCGACCTTCACGAACCGCGGCAGCAGCGGCGGCACCTTCACCCGGGCGAAGTGCTCACCGCCGGTGTCCGGGTTGCGGACCACGACCGCGAGATTCAGGCTCAGGCCGGAGATGTACGGGAACGGGTGCGACGGGTCGACCGCCAGCGGCGTCAGCACCGGGAAGACGCGGTCCCGGAAGAACCGGGTCATGTCCTCGCGCTCGCTGTGCTCCAGCTCGTCCCAGCGCAGGATGTCGATGCCCTGCTCGGTCAACGCCGGCTGCACCGACTTCCGCCACGTCTCCGCCTGCCGGTCCATCAGCTCACGGCTCCTCGCCAGGCTGCGGTCGAGAACCTCGCGGGGGAGCAGACCGCTGGCCGCCTTTACCGCGACCCCGGCCGCGATCCGGCGTTTCAAACCTGCCACCCGGACCATGTAGAACTCGTCCAGGTTGCTGGCGAAGATGGCGAGGAACTTGGCCCGCTCGAGCAGCGGGATCCGGTCGTTCTCGGCGAGCTCCAGGACCCGCTGGTTGAACGCGAGCCAGCTCAGTTCCCGGTCGGAGAACCGGTCCGCGGGGAGGTCACCGGCCGCACTGATGTCGTACGGCGGTTCAACGTCGTACTCCCTGTTGTGCGATGCCAGCAAGTCTCCAGCCACACCGCTCAGCATCCCATCCTTTGGTGAACAACGGGTAGCCGTCCGCGAGTTCCCGGATGTGACGTTTTCGTTGCCTGTCGAGCACTTCCCGGAGCCGTTCTCGCGCGCTGATTGCTTGCTGGTTGCTAGCGTCACCTCTTGTGAACCTACGACTGGACGCGGTACTGCGTGACACGGTGACCGCCGTACAAGCGAACGCCCTCGTCCCGCTGTACGCGCTGCCCGCCGCCGTCCGCCGACGGCTGGCCGGCGCCCCGATCCAGATCGACGGCAACACCATCGACCCCGACATCCAACTGCTCCTGCGGGTCGACAACCTGTTGCCACGCACAACCAAAACCGACGCCGCGACCGCCCGGACGCACTTCCGCAACCTCTGCAAACTGATCACCGGCACCCCCGCCGATCTACTCCGGGTCACCGACCTGACCGTCCGCGGCGCCGCGGGGCAACTCGGCGCCCGCCTCTACATCCCTCGCGGGGACGTAGGCCGCGGGCTGCTGGTGTTCTTCCACGGCGGCGGCTGGGTGGTCGGCGACCTCGGCACCCACGACGCGCTGTGCCGCGCGATCGCCGCCGACTCCGGCGTACGGGTCCTCTCCGTCGACTACCGCCTCGCCCCTGAAGCCCCCGCGCCGACCGCCGCCGAGGACGCCATCGCCGCGTTCACCTGGGCCGTCGACCACGCCGAGGACCTGGGCGCGGACCCCGCCCTGATAGCCGTCGGCGGCGACAGCGCAGGCGGCAACCTGGCCGCCGTAGTCGCCCAGCAGACAGTCCGCTGCGGCCTCCCGCAGCCGGCCCTCCAGGTTCTGCTCTACCCAGCCGTCGACCTGGTCGCCCGCCGCCCCAGCCGAGACCTCTTCTCCGAGGGCTTCATCCTCACCGAGGAGGACATCATCTGGTACCGGGACCTCTACACCCCCGACCCCACCCTCCGCCCCGACCCGATCGTCTCCCCCCTCCGAGCCGAAGACCTCACCGGCCTCCCACCCACCTACCTCACCACCGCCGGCTTCGACCCCCTCCGAGACGAAGGCCTCGAATACGCCGCCGCCCTGACCAAAGCCGGCAACCACCTAACCCACGTCCACCACAAATCCCTCCCCCACGGCCACGCCAACCTACTAACCACCCCCGGCCCCACCCGCCAAGCCCACACCCACCTAACAAACCACCTAAGAACCACCCTGCACTAACCACCCGCGAACATACGACCGTCCTGAGCCGAGTCGGGGAGGATTCCCCACCCAAATCGGACAGAAACCCTCCCCAACACCTTCAACAAGCGGCTTGCCGCAAACACAGGTCGCACAGGCACCATGGATGGTCTTCATCCGCAGACCGGCACCACGTCGACCTCACACGAATGTCATTCTGCGACCAGACTCATCGCGGCCATGGTCCATGACCCCCGTTGATTGAGCAGGGTGAAGTCGCGCTTGTATTTCTGTGCGGTGTTCGCCACAGACTTCGCCGACGGTGAGTCCTTCGATGTGTATGTGCCGATTGTCACCAGCGCGTATCCGCCAACCGGTCCGCCGTCTCCGCGGAAGAGGTCCGGTACGTCGTTGACACGTTCGAAGTAGTCTCCGGTCAGTCCTCCGTTTGCGGCGTTGACCTTCGCCACGTAATTCGCGTATGCCTTGCATTGTTTGCAAGCTGTCGTGGTCGCGGACATCATCGGCGCGACGTCGCCGGTAGTCGAGGCGTAGTTCATGAGGCTGACGTAGTACCTCACGAAGGCCTCTCCCGCTGACAAACTCAGGCCTACGGCCGCGCTGGGTCGCTGGGGTACGTCAGTCGCAGTTGTCGACAGTGAAGGTGTCTGAGGTGCGTTCGTGGACGTCGATCCTGACGGTGGGGCCGCGTTGGGGGGACCTGTCGCGGGGCTTTCCTGGCCGCAGGAAGTCAGGAGTGTGATGGCGACCAGGCAGGCTAGGAGCGTCTGGGATCGCCTGTTGCGTTGTGTCACGTGTGTCAGCCTCTGTAGTTGACGCGATCGTAGTGACCGGACGACTTCGTGGATCTGGAGTGGAGCGGCAGCGTCCTTCTTGGTCTCACTTACGACGACGGCGAGGTCTGCCTCATTGCTTCTTGAGTTCCATTTCGTACATAACCCAGTTTCCGTCCTGCGGGGACAATGCGAACTCTCGGGTGTACTTCGTGGCTTCTACGCTGACCGCGGTCGCACTCTTCGATTGCCTGCTGACGTAGGCCCCGACAGCGACAGTGGCTGAACCGCCCAAGCGTCCGCTCTCACCACGGTAAAGCTCCGGGACGTCGGTGACCTTCTCGAGGTAGTTGCCTTTGAGTAGGCCGTTAGCGGCGTTTGCTTGAGCTACGAACTTCGCATATGACTTGCAATTCTCACAGCCTGCCTCACTCTCAGCGAGCATCGGCGAGGTGTCGCCCGTCGCCGAAGCGTAATTCAGCAAGTCGCTGTAATAGCGAACGAACTGGTCGGCCGCCGCGAGCGTGACGCCCCTGGCGCCCGTGGGGCGCTCGGGTGGCTCGCCCGGGGCCGTCGATGGAGTCGGCTTGGAGGCTGACTGAATCGCTGCGCCCGTCGACGTGTCCGCGGCCGTGGCCGGCGGCGGGGCTGTGTTGGGGTGGCCTGCTTCGGGGCTGCCTTGGCCGCAGGCGGCTAGTAGTGCGGTGGTGCTGAGGCAGGCCAGGAACGCGGTGGTTGGCCGGTAGCGGCACGTCACGTGTGTCAGCCTCCGTGTTGACGATCGAACGGGCCTGTCGGGCAGGGCTTGGTATCAAGAGCTGCAGATCCGACGTACGAGGTAGCGAGCCGATTTCGTCCTGCCTGCAGCCCGCGACCTGCCCACGCTGACGAGATTGAGATCAGCGGTCTGGGTCTACGAGGACGGGGATGGCTTCGCGGACCTGCAGTGGTGTGGTCGGACCGGTTACCGGAATCGTGCCGGTGACGTACTGCCAGCCGGTGCCGGCAACGTTGAAACGCGCGGCGTAGCTGGTCGTCAGCGTGAGCCCGACGGCGCCACGCTTCATGTACTTGTGGGTGACCTCCTTCGACGGGTACGGCTTGCCGGGAGTGCTCGTCGTGAGCGCTGGGCTGCCGTCGCCGAAATTCCAGGTGTAACTGACAGGCGTCGCCTGGACCACCACGGGGAATCCAAGCAACGTCACTGTCGCCGTCGAGACCTTGCTGTCCTCGGTGTAGACGATCGTCTCCAGGTTCACCAACGTTCGCCCATCAGGCTGCACCTTCACCGAGAGCCCTGGGAAGGTCAAATCCTTCGCCTCCGAACGAATCTGCTCCCAAGTCACGTCCTTCGGTTCTGGTCGCACGGTCCGACGTGCGATCGCGCGCTCAGTGGGCTTCGGCTCATCCGGCTCGCCGCAATCATTTGGACCTTCGACCTTGCCCTGCATTTCTGTCGGCCTGCATCCGGCGTCGTGAATGCGCAGGTCTCGCCTTGCATCCGAGGTCTTTGCTCGCTGTTCTCGCGTCGGCGTGCTGTCCGTCGGAGTCCTGGGTTTCTTGCGCTCGGACTTCGGTGGGGGAGGGTCCTCGACGCGAGACTCCTGTTTGCGTTGTGTGCCCTTCAGCCGTAGGGCCTCTCGCTCGCGATCGGTGGTCACAGTCGGCGTCGGCTCGGATGGCTTTGTCGGTGAACCGGAACCGGCGGCTGTCACCGAGCGCGGAACAGCGTCCGGCGCGGCGAATGCCGCGTTCGCGGCCAGCAAGCTCGACGCCACGAGCGAACCGACGGTGAGTATTATTCTTCCGATACTCATGGCTGGCGTTCTTCTAGTTTGATCTCGTACATGATCCAGTTGCCATTGCTCGGAGAGAGCGCGACCTTCTCGGTGTAGCTCCTCGGCTTGCTCGTAACCGGCTTCGCGGTCGGCGAGTTCTTTGTCGTGTACGAGCCGATCGTGACTGCCGCGGTGCCGAACAGGCGGTTGCTGTTACTCCCACGAGCTAGTCCGGTCACCTCGGCTACGCGCTCGAGATAATCTCCGCTGAGCGCGCCGTTGGCCGCATTGATCTTTGCCGCGAAGTCGGCGTACTGCTTGCAACCCTCGCAGCCGGCCTCGCTCTCGGCGAGGAGGGGCGCACCGTCGCCGGTTTGGGAGGCGTAGTTCATCAAGTCGACGTAGTGCCGGACGAACGCCTCACCTGCGGCAAGCGAGAGACCGACGGCGGCTGTAGGCCGGGAGGGCGGAGCTGCTGGCGTACTACTCGTCGCTGCAGTGGTCGATCCGCTGGATGGCTGACCGCCAGACGAGGATGCCGTTGGCGGGGCCGTGTTGGGGCGGCCGGCCTCCGGGCTTGCCTGGCCGCAGGAGGCCAGTAGGGCGGTGGTGGCTAGGCAGGCCAGGAGTTTGGGGGTTGGCCTGTTGCGGTGTGTCACGTGTGTCAGCCCTCCGTAGTTGACACGATCGTAACGGCGGGGTGGGGCTGGGTTCGATGTCAAAAGATGCAGTTGTGGATAACGGGGTTGGGGACCAGGAGCCGCCCGGCTGGGGGGTTAGAGGCTCGGACGGCTCCTGGTTGGTGGTGGGACGGGGTGGGGTGGGGTTTATGACGTGAAGTGAGCGAGTGGCTTCGTTGTGATGTCGTTCACAGGGGTGCGGGTGCGGGGGTGTATTGGACGTCCAGGGCGGCGGTGGTGAAGTTCAGGGAGGTGTAGAGGGCTCGGGCTGGGATGTTGGTGCCGTCCACGTAGAGGACTATCTCGTCCAGGTTGCGAGTGGCTTGGAGGTGGTGGAGGCCTTGGAGGGTTAGGGCTTTGCCTAGGCCCTGGCCTTGGTGGGTGGGGGATACGCCTACGACGTACACCTCGCCTACGCCGTCCTCGACCTTGGTCCAGTGGTAGCCGGCGATCGCTCCGGTGGTGGAGTCGACGGCCAGGAAGAAGCCGTTGGGGTCGAACCACGGTTGTTGGAGGCGTTCGGTCAGGTCGGCGGTGGTCCAGCTGCCTTGCTCGGGGTGGTCGGCGAAGGCGGCTGCGTTGACCTTCAGCCAGGCGGCGTCGTCCTGTCCGGGGACGAACGTGCGTACGGCGATGCCGTCGGGCCAGACGGGTTCTGGGAGGTCGGCCCTGGTACGGCGCAGGAAGTAGAGCTCCCGGGTGACCTCGAGGTTGAGGCGGTGGGCCAGTTCGTCGGAGCCGGGCAGGCGGCCGTGGGCCCAGACGCTGGTACGGGCGCCGCCGTGGTCGAGAAGGATGCGGAGGAGCGCCGTACCGAAGCCGTTGCGGCGGGCGGACGGGGCGACGAAGAGTTCGGCGGAGCCGTCGGGGGACAAGGCGCCGTACCCGACCAGGTTGCGGGCGCTCTGCAGGCCGCTGACCTCGATGGTGCCTGGATCGCCTTCGTAGGCGAGGACGTGGACGTCGCCGGGGTGTTCGCCGTCGAGGTGCAGGAGGGTGCGTTCGGAGAGCGGGTTGACGCCGTCGCTGTGCGCTGCGGCGCGAGCGAGTTCCGTGACGGCGGCGGCAGTGGCCGAGGGCAACGGTGAGGGAACGGCTTCGAGGGTCACCTGAATACCGTAAAAGGTCCGGTCCAGTTCATGCTCAGGTCCTGGCGAGGGCGCGTCGTCACGGGTAACTTTCGCGGAACCGCGGAGGATTTCGCGGCACCGCAACAGCGGTGACCGAGACGACGGAGAAAAGATGGCCATCACAGGACGTGGCAGGGCACGGTTGGGGGGACGGCGGGCGGTCGGACTGCTCGTCACCGGGACGGCCGTGGCGCTCGCGTTGGCCGCGGGGGGATCCGTGAGCCAGGCAGGAGCCGCGACGCAAGACGCGGCTACGCAGGATGCGGCCACGCAGAATGCGGCGACCCAGGCGAAGAAGCCGAAGCCGACGCACAGCCAGATCCAGCTGCTCGCGATCAACGACTTCCACGGCAACCTGGAGCCCGCGTCGGGGTCCAGCGGCAACATCAACGGCATCCCGGCGGGCGGCGCGGCGTACCTCGCCACGCATCTGAAGGACCTCCGGGCCGCCGCGAAGGCGAAGGGCCAGGACTCGGTCACGGTTGCGGCCGGTGACCTGATCGGCGCCTCGCCGCTGCTGTCGGCCGCGTTCCACGACGAGCCGACGGTCGAAGCGCTGAACGGGATGGGACTCGAGGCTGCGTCGGTGGGCAACCACGAGTTCGACGAGGGCTGGCACGAGCTGCTCCGGATGCAGACCGGCGGCTGCCTGCCGGACGGCGACGGGGCGAACAACCAGAACTCCTGCCCGGACGCGGCGCACCCGTTCGAGGGCGCGAAGTTCAAGTACCTCTCCGCGAACGTGTTCTTCGAGAACACCCGGAAGACCCTGTTCGCGCCGTACACGATCAAGACCTTCAAGGACGGCAAGAAGGTCGGCTTCATCGGTATGACGCTGGAGAACACGCCGAACATCGTGACCAAGTCCGGCGTCGAGGGGCTGACCTTCAAGGACGAGGTCGACACTGCGAACGCGCTGGTCCCGGTGCTGAAGAAGAAGGGCGTGGAGTCGATCGTCGTGCTGCTGCACGAGGGCGGCTTCCCGGTCGACCCGAAGGCGTACAACAGCTGCCCGGGGATCTCCGGCCCGATCATGGACATCAACGCCAACCTGGACCCGGAGATCGACGCGATCATCTCCGGCCACACCCACCAGGGCTACAACTGCTCGCTGCCGGACAAGGACAACAAGCCGCGGCTCGTCACCAGCGCCTCGTCGTTCGGCCGGCTCGTGACCGACGTCCGGTTGAGCATCGACAACGCGACCGGCGACGTCGACCGGGTCAACACACTGGCGAACAACCAGATCATCACCCAGGACGTCGTGCAGGACCCGAAGACCGCGGCCCTGATCGCCAAGTACAAGGCGCTCGTCGCCCCGATCGAGAACAAGGTGATCGGCCACATCACCACCCCGTCGGTGGTGCGGACACCTGACGATTCGCTCGAGTCGCCGCTGGGCAACCTGATCGCGGACGCGCAGTTGGCCGACCCGAGCGTCGTGACCGGCGGGAAGACGCCGGTCGCGGCGTTCATGAACCCGGGCGGCATCCGCGCCGACCTGGCGTCCACCAACGGTGAGGTCACCTTCGGGAAGGCCTTCACCGTGCAGCCGTTCAACAACTTCCTGGTCTCGATGGACATGACCGGGACGCAGATCAAGGCCCTGCTGGAGCAGCAGTTCTCCGGGGTGAACGGCCCGGACGCACCGAAGTTCAAGGTGCTCCAGGTCGCGGGCATCACCTACACCTGGAACCCGGCCGCCGCGGCGGGCTCGAAGGTGGTGGCCGGCTCGATCAAGATCGGCGGGCAGCCGCTGGTCGACGGTACGTCGTACCGCATCGTCACGAACAACTTCCTCTCGGACGGCGGTGACGGCTTCCCGGCCTTCACCACCGCGACGAACAAGTTCTTCGGTGGGCTGGACATCGATGCGTTCGCCAACTACCTGACCGCGCACGACCCGTACACGCCGGTCGCGACCGACCGCATCTCCGTCGGTTCCTGACCACAACGGCCGACTGAACGAGAGCCGGTACGTCGCCTCACAGGCGGCGTACCGGCTTTTTCTTCTCGTCAGTGATCCTGGTACCTTGCGTACTCAGGCACTTACGGAAGGTGAGCGATGGCGCACGTTGCTCCGACCTCGCACCGGCGGGCTCCCAGGGCTTCGCATCGCGGGCATCGCAGCGCGGACGGGCCGGTGCAGATCAGCAGCTGGCTCGGGCTGACATTGGCATTCGTTGTGGGGCTGATCCTGACGGCGCAGGCGCACGTCGGTGTTCACGCAGCCGGGGTCACCCTGCTGGTGATGCTGGTGCCGGTCACCGTCGGGGTGTTCGTGGCGGCGTTCCGGCAGGGCGTCGGGTCCTGGAAGGCCGCCCTCGTCACGGCGGCGGCGCTGGCCTTCACCCTGCTGAAGTTCTTCCTCTAAGAACTCAGGACTTCGCTTCGGCAGGCTCGCGTGCCGCGGGCGCCGGCGGGACCACGAAGCGGTAGCCGACGTTCCGGACGGTGCCGATCAGGGCCTCGTGCTCGGGGCCGAGCTTCGCGCGCAGACGCCGTACGTGCACGTCGACCGTCCGCGTACCGCCGAAGTAGTCGTAGCCCCAGACCTCCTGGAGCAGCTGCTCCCGCGTGAACACCCGGCCCGGGTGCTGCGCGAGGAACTTGAAGAGCTCGAACTCCTTGTACGTCAGGTCGAGCGCCCGGCCGTTGAGCTTCGCGGTGTACGACGCCTCGTCGATCACGACGTCGCCGCTGCGGATCAGCGTGGACTCGGGCTCGTCGTTGCGGGTCGCGGCGAGGCGGCCGATGACGAGTCGCAGCCGGGCCTCGATCTCGGCCGGGCCGGCGGTGTCGAGCAGTACGTCGTCCGCGCCCCAGTCGGCGTTCACCGCGGTCAGGCCGCCCTCGGTGACGACCAGGATCAGCGGTACGTCGATACCGGTCGTGCGGATCAGCCGGGAGGCGCTCCGGACGGCGACCAGGTCGCGGCGGGCGTCGAGCAGCACGGCGTCGGCGTCCGGCGCATCCACCAGCGCCGAGACCTCGGCCGGCAGGATGCGGATCTGGTGGGGGAGCAGGGCGAGCGACGGCAGGACCTCGGTGGAGGCCTGCAGGGCGTTCGTCAGCAGAAGCAACGTGCTCACGCTGTCTCCTTGTGCTGATCATCGGATCCGGTGGCCGCGATCCGGGCCTCGTGCACGCCTGGCCCCGGCGGCGTCGTTGCCGGGGGCCTGGGACACACTGGGTCTAACAGCAAGCTGACATAATAGCCGAGACTTAACCGATTAGTGAGGCGCGGACCAGATGCCGGAAGTGACCATCAGGTACTTCGCTGCCGCACGCTCGGCCGCCGGGGAGTCGTCGGCGACCGCCGAGGCGGGCTCGATCCGCGATCTGGTCACGACCGTTTCGACCGATCGGCCGGAGCTGGCGCGGGTGCTGTCGATCTGCACGTTCCTCCTGGACGGCGAGCGCGCCGAACCGGGCACACCGCTCACCCAGGGCGCCCTGGTCGACGCCCTCCCGCCCTTCGCGGGCGGCTGACGAGGACCAGGCCCGAGGACTCCTCGCCAGGTACATTCGTCGCCGTGGCGATGGAGTCGGGGACGCTGCTCACTACGGTGGGTCGCGCGGGGGTCCTGTTCGGGAAGGCGTGGCCGCGCCTTCTGGCGGTGTTTCTGGTGGCGCAGCTGGTGCACCGCGGCCTGCAGTGGGTAGCGGTCCAGGCAGGCGCCAGAGCTGAGGCAGCCGGCATCGCCGTACTGGCGTTGCTCGTCGTGGTCTCGCTGGCGATGTACGTGACCATGTTCCTGGTCCTCCGTGGCGAGTTGCCGTTCCACCGCAGGGCAGTTGCCGAGGGCATGCTTGCCCCGGACGGTGTGGAGCCCGGCCGCGAGCACCGGGCGCTCGACGCGCTCGCTGCGGCGCTCCTGCCGTTTCTGGCCTTCTACGCCGCCTACAAGTTCCTGCAGAACGAGGCGCTCGACTACGAGTACCAACTGGCCGTCCACAAGGTCAACGAGACGGCCGCGACGATCCTGACCGGAGGCAGCGTCGCTCCGGAGTCCACGGGATTGCAGTCGCTGTCCACCTGGTTGTTCATCGGGCTCGGCGCCACGGCGTACCTGCTCCGGTTCGTGTTCAAGAAGTGGAAGAAGGAGCGAGAAGGCGCGGTCCGCAAGCTGTTCGTCACCTACCTGGAGGCGCTGTGGATCTTCGTGGTCATCTACCAGGCGTCCTCGTACATCCCGTCGCCGAAGTCGTGGCTGCAGGAGCGCCAGGTCTGGCAGTGGCTGCACGACGGGTACAGCTGGGTGCTCGACCACGTGCTGGGCGTCAACCAGGTCCGTGAGGTGTGGGACGCGGTCACCGGGTTCCTCGCCGCCGGTATCGCGGACCTCTGGGACGCCGCGGTGCTTCCGCTGATGTGGATCACCATGACGGCGATCATCTACGGCCGCGTCGTGCAGAAGCTCGACAAGCCGCGCTGGCGGTTCGACCGCATCACGAACCGCTGGCAGCAGACGCCGCGGATCGTCCGCGTCGCCGGGAACTCGGTCATGGCCGACTGGAAGGACCGCTGGACCCCCGTCCTGGAGGCGTTCCGGCTGGTGGTCCGCTCCGGCCTGCGGCCGATGCTCGGGTACTTCCTGGCCTGGGCGGTCGTCACGTTCGCCGCGAGCGGCGTGTGGATCGCCCTGAAGGTGTGGGTCCTCGGTCCGCACACGCTGCAGTTCTGGCAGGTCATCGACGAGCCGCTGAACCTCATCACCGACGGCCTGAAGATCATGCTGCAGGTCAGCCTGCTCGCCGCCGCGTACGACCGGATGATCGGCGGCCTGGCCGGCTACCTGACCCCGCGGACCCGTGCGGTGCACGAGCAGTCGGCCGGCGACCACGGTGTCACCGACCTCAGTGCCGCTACCTCGGGAATGCCAGGTACTGAGGGAGTTTCGTAGCCCACGTGATCGTCGGCTGCACGCTGCCGGCGACGGACGACGGTACGACGAACACCGCGACCGTCTCGAACGGCTTCCCGGCCACCGGCTTCAGGTAGTACGGCGCCGCGGCCCCACGCCAGCTCGACGGCTTGTCGTCGGAGCCGCCGCTGCACCCGTTCGGACGGTCCTGGTAGTCGTCCGCGAGCGTGTCCTCGTCCCAGATCCGGCCGTCCGGCGCCCGCAGATGGACCAGGCAGCCGCCGAGCCCTTCGAGCGCGGACAGGTTGTCCACCTGCAGCCGGAGGTACACGCGGATCCGCGTGGTCCCTTCGGGTAGCGCGTTCTGATCGAGACCCTTCTCGGCCGGCTGCGGGTTCTCCTCCACGTTGGCGGCGAACCAAGTAGCGCCGTTGTACGACGTACCGCCCGCAGACACCGTGACGGGATCGCGGGGCTCGTTGCTGTACCAGGACTTGTAGTCGCTGCGTGTGGTCCACCACCCGGCGAGCGGGATCGCCACCACCAGCGTCGCGAGTGCGACCGTGTTCTTCCGGAACCAGCCCCGGCGGGCCCGGCGCGCGCCGCTCACGAATCGCTCGCAGCCGTCAGGTCGACGACGTCCTGCACCTGAGGCGCGTCTGAGCCGAGTGGCACGGTGACCTGTGGCTCGAGGTCGTTAAGGATCGACTTCTCCATCACCAGCAAAGTTGCCCCGGGCACCTTGTCGGCCGGCATCTCGATCACGAACGAGCCGCGGACCGGAATGTCCGGCGCGAACTCGGTGCCGGTCAGGTCGACCCGGTCGAGACCGCTGCGGTTCGAGGCGAGGTACGTGATGCCGTCGGCCGACCGGATCTTGACGCCGAAGATGTGCATCGGCTCCCGTTTGGCGGTGACGGTCGCGTCGACGACCACGAAGGCGGTCAGCGAGTCGCGGTCCGGCGTGGACCGCGGGATCCGGAGCTTCTTGCCGACCCGTACGTCGTCGACGGTCAGATCGAACCGTGGCGTCTGCACCGCGCGCCCGACGATGCCGTTCACCGAGGTCGGCTGCTGGATGTCCTGCTGCGTCGGCGTGAACCGGTACAGGGCGACGATCGCGACGAGTACGGCGAGCGTGAGGCCGACGTTCAGCAGTTTTCGCCCGGTCACTTGGTGTTGTCCTTCACCGCGACGGTGCTGTCCGCGGCGATCTTGTTCGGCAGCCACTTCTCGTGGTGGTCGAGGATCGACTCGTCCTCGTGCTCGTAGCCCTGCACGGTCAGCTTGACCTCGGTCGGGAACTGGCTCGCCTTCGGCAGCTTCCAGACGTACGCGACGTCCTCGGCCGCGTCCGGCGTGAGCACCGGGCTCATCGTCGCGTCGCGCAGGTTCGTGGTGCCGAGCGGCGGGTCGGTGTCCTTCACCCCTGGCACGCCGATCAGCCGGATCAGGTCCGACGGCGGTGTCGTGCCGGTGTCGTCGGTGACCTTCAGCTTCGTCACGACCGCGATCAGCACGCCACCGTCGTCCGGTGTGAACAGCGGCTTCAGGTCCTTCACGGTGACGACCCGCTGGACGGTGACCTCGAACTGGCCGGCGTCGATCGCGGTACCGGCGTCCACCTGCGGAGTCTCGTCGCCGGCCTTCTTCAGCCCGCCGAAGGCCGCTGAGACCACCAGAAGTACGGCGCCGGCACTGATCGCCCACGTCCGGACCGAGCGGCCCCGCACCTTGAGATCCTGGAACTCCGGGAGCTCCTCCGGCTCCGTCCCCCCGCTCCCCGTTTCCTGCACGCGGGCAAGGGTATCCAGCGAGAGGGCCGCGTCAGTCGTCCGGCCGTCCGCGGAGTCGCTTCGTCTGGCCGCGGCGCTTCTTGTCGTCCAGCCGGCGCCGTACGGACCCCTTGCTCGGCTTGGTCGGCCGCCGTTTCCGGGGCGGTGGAGCGATCGCCTCCCGGATCAGCACGGCCAGCCGTTCCCGCGCGGCCTCCCGGTTGCGCCACTGCGACTTGTACTCCGACGCGCCGATCGTCACGACCCCGTCGACCAGCCGCGACTGGAGCCGCTCCACCGCCCGTGTCTTCAGTACGTCGCTCAACGCCGACGTACCCGCCACGTCGAAGCTCAGCTCGACCCGGCTGTCCGTGGTGTTCACGGACTGCCCGCCCGGTCCGCTCGACCGTGAGAACCGCCACGTCAGCTCTGCCTCGGGAATCACCACTCCCGACCGCACGGTCAGTCCACTCTCCACAGGCCTATTAGACCGGAGCACAATCACCAGATGGATGCCTGTGTCTTCTGCGGCCTGATCTCCGCCGATTCGGCCCGCTGGATCGCCAAGGAGGACGCGGCGGTCGCGTTCCTCCCGTTGCCCGGTGAGGAGATCGCTCCGGGGCACACGCTGGTGGTGCCGCGGCGTCACACCACCGCAGGTCTCCTGGACGCGCAGCCGGGTGACCTGACCCTGGTGATGGACCTGGCTCAGCGCATCGCACAGAAGATGGTGGCGACGCTCGGCGCGACCGGTGTCTGTCTGCTGAACGCCAGTGGGCCCGGCTCCGGCCGCAGTGTCGACCACCTCCACCTGCACGTGGTCCCGCGGTACCCGGGCGACGGAGACGACAGCCTGCCCTGGCCGACCGGGCGTTCACGCCACCGCCTCGCTGTGGATCCGCAGGTGCTTCTCAGCACGTGAAACGGCCGGTTGAATTGTGAACGGGGCGTCGTACCGTGGGTAGCTGTGAGTCTTGGGCTGTGGGTACTCGTCGCGGCGGTGGTAGCCGGCGTGGGGCTGAGTGTGCTCAAGGCCTGGGTCGACGGGCGGTTTCGCGGGAAGAGCGAGGACGACGTGGAGCGGGTGACGGCCGCGGAGTTGGGCGGGGAGCTGGGCGAGCGGGCGACGCTGCTGCAGTTCTCATCGGCGTTCTGTGCGCCGTGCCGGGTCACGCGGCGGACGCTGGCCGAGGTCGAGGGCATGCTCGACGGAGTGCGCCACGTGGAGCTGGACGCCGAGTCCCACCTGGAGCTGGTACGCCGGCTGGACATCCTGCGTACGCCGACCACGCTGGTGCTCGACAGCACCGGAGCCGTGGTGAAGCGCGCCAGTGGAGCGCCGCGGAAGCCGGACGTGATTGCCGCCCTCGCCGTCGCGATCGACCGCCAGCCGAGCTGACCGCGTCCGGTTCACGCCACCGGATGGCCAATGAACCGGGACGTAGGCAAGACTCTCCTGGTGAGCTCTCAAGTAGCAGGTTGGTACGACGACCCTGAGGACCCGACCCAGCAGCGGTACTGGGACGGCAGCGCCTGGACGGATCAGCGTCGGCCGCAGGAGGGCCCACCGCCGTTCCAGGGGCAGTTCGGTCAGTCGAAGACGCAGGACTTCCCGAAGTACGGGCAGACCGCGGAGCACGGACAGGTGTACGGCGGCGGCGGTCCGGCTCAGTCACCGTCGCAGTTCGGCCAGCAGCCCTCGCAGCAGGCCCCGCAGCAGGGCGGCTACCCGGCGTACCCGCAGAGCGGACAGGGCTTCGCCTACCAGGGGCGGAATTCCGGCACCACCCCGGACGGTCAGATGCTGTCGGGTTGGTGGCGCCGTGTCTTCGCGCGCATCATCGACTCGATCATCGCCTGGTTCATTGCCTTGCCGCTGACCGGCTACTTCTACTACCAGTCCAGCAAGGTGATGAACTCGTGGGTGGAGGACGTCCTGGACGCCGCCCGCGCCGGTAGCTCGACCCCGGTCTCGATGCCGCCCGAGGTGTTCAAGTACGCCATCCCGGCGTCCCTGATCGGGGCCTTGGTCGTGTTCGTCTACGAGTACCTGTTCCTGGTCGCCAAGGGCCGCACTCCCGGCAAGATGGCGACCGGGATCGCGGTCCGGCTGCGGGAGACGCCGGGCAAGCCGCCGCGCGGCGCCGTGGCGAAGCGCGGTGGGCTCATCCTCGCCCTGAACCTGGCCGGCGCGATCCCGGTCGTCGGCCTGTTCGCCTCCCTCGCTCTGCTGCTCAACTACCTCTGGCCGCTCTGGGACGACAAGAAGCAGGCGCTGCACGACAAGGTCGCCGGGACCAACGTGGTCCGCGTCTGAGAGCGGGCCGTCCCACAGTTTGATCAGTTGTCTCACGTGATGGGACCACGGGTGGCGCGCCCGCCCAGGTTCCGTAGTCTCGTGACGTGGTTTACACGACATGGCTGACGAAGCGACGGGCAGTGGACAACTGCCGCGTCCGCTCTTCGCTGTGTCGACGCCGCTGACCAGGCGGCGTCCAGAGCGCTGCGGAACCGGTCGCTGAGCACGGTTCCGCGTACGTCGCCTCCCGCAGACCCGGGCGGGTTCCGGCTCGACATCCTCCTTCTCCGGGAGTCGTCATGTCCGAACAACAGGCGGCACAACAGGTCGATCCGCGCGGTCTCCGGTTCGCTGCCGGCGTGACCACGGTCGTCCTGGCCCTGACGCTCGTACTGAACAACCCCTGGCCGCTCGCGGTGCAAGCCGTCGTGTTCGCGATCTCGGTCGCGTTCGGCGTCAGCGCGTCGCCGTACGGGTTGCTGTTCAAGCGGCTGGTCCGGCCCCGGCTGGGCCCGCCGAAGGAGCTGGAGGACGCGGCCCCGCCGCGGTTCGCCCAGCTGGTCGGCCTGGTCTTCGCGGTCGTCGGTCTGGCCGGGTACCTGACCGGCCTGACCGTGCTGGGAGTGGTCGCCACCGGATTCGCCCTGGTCGCCGCGTTCGTGAACGCGGCCGTCGGGCTCTGCCTCGGCTGCGAGGCCTATCTGCTGATCCACCGCATTCGTACGCCAACCACCGCTACCAACTGAGAGGCAGCACACATGAGCAGGGAATCCGCGCTCGTCTCGGCCGACTGGGTCGAGGAGCACAAGACCGACGCCGGCGTCGTCCTCATCGAGGTCGACGAGGACGTCTCGGCGTACGACGCCGGCCACATCGCCGGCGCGATCAAGATCGACTGGCAGGACGACCTGCAGGACCCGGTCCGGCGCGACTTCGTCAGCAAGGAGCAGTTCGAGGCGCTGCTGTCCGACCGCGGCGTGAAGAACGACGACACGGTCGTGCTGTACGGCGGCAACAACAACTGGTTCGCGGCGTACGCGTACTGGTACTTCAAGCTCTACGGCCACGGTGACGTCCGCCTGCTCGACGGCGGCCGCAAGCGCTGGGAGCTGGACAGCCGCGAGCTGACCGACGAGGTCGTCAAGCGCGAGGCCACCGAGTACTCCGCGCAGCCGCAGAACCTGGAGATCCGCGCCTTCCGTGACGAGGTCAAGGACGCCATCGGCGTGAAGAACCTGGTCGACGTGCGCAGCCCCGACGAGTACGCCGGCCGGCTGCTCGCCCCGGCCCACCTGCCGCAGGAGCAGGCGCAGCGGGCGGGTCACATCCCGACCGCGGCCAGCATCCCGTGGAGCAAGGCGGCCAACGACGACGGCACCTTCCGCGCCGACGACGAGCTGAAGACCCTGTACGCCGACGCCGGTGTCGACTTCGGCAAGGACACCATCGCGTACTGCCGGATCGGCGAGCGCTCGGCGCACACCTGGTTCGTGCTGCACGAGATCCTCGGCCAGGCGAACGTGAAGAACTACGACGGATCCTGGACCGAGTGGGGCTCGCTGGTCGGCGTACCCGTTGCCCTCGGCGACGAGCCCGGAAAGGCCTGACACATGTGCGGAGCGAAGAAGGGCGGCCTCGACCTCAAGGGTGTCGACGTCGACAAGGAGGCCGTGATCCAGGGCCAGGTGCTGCGCGGCGAGGAGCCGGTCGGCGGCGCGTACGTGCGGCTGCTGGACTCCACTGGTGAGTTCACGGCCGAGGTGCCGACCTCGGCGACCGGGCACTTCCGGTTCTTCGCGGCGCCGGGCAGCTGGACGCTGCGCACGCTGGCCCCGAAGGCCGACCCGGTCGACCGTCAGGTGGTCGCGCAGTACGGCGAGGTTGCGGAAGTGGCCGTCACCGTCTGAGCAGTCGTTCGTTACAGAAGGTGCCACCACCACCCGACGGTGGCCCACCCTGAAGTGAGCACCGAGGGGCCCGGACCTTGCGCGTCCGGGCCCTTTGGCATGCCTGGGATCGCTTACCGAGCAGGGTTTCCGGGTCATCGCAGCCGGGTTACGGGTGGCAGCGGGAAATCTCGTGGAGCGAGCGGCAAGGTAACGGTTTGGTCTCGGAGAGCGGTCGGCTCGTCACCTACCGCAATCGGCTGAGTTGTGTCTGTGTCCTGACCCGCAGTTCGGGTCACGTCATCACTCAGGGAGGAGGGGTCAATGCGACCCCGCATCGGATACAAGAAGCTCGCCGCCGTCGGTGTTGCGGCGGTTGTCGGCGTGGCTTCTACGATTGCGCTGACGTCGGGTTCCGCGTCCGCTTCGCCGGTTTTCGGCTACAGCGGATACTCGTACGGGACCGATGTTCAATCCGGGCTGGCGAACAGTGGCCCGCAGGTGATCAGCAAGTTCGGTTGCACCACGGACGCCACCAAACATGACAAGAACGACATCGCCGCGGCGAACGTGAACGGGCAGGCGATCGCGCGCTCGGTGAAGACCGACACGCACGGCTTCAACAACGCCAGCGGTACCGGCGTCACCAGCACCGCGGTGGCCGCCGACGTCCGCGTCGGCACCCTGCTCACGCTGACCGGCGTGAAGACCACCACCACGTCGAAGTACTCGAAGGGCAAGCTGTCCTACACCGGCAGCACCACCTTCGCGGGCGTGCGGATCGGCGCGATCTCGGTGCCGTCGCTGCTGAACCCGAAGCCGAACACCAAGGTCGCCGTACCGGGCCTGGGCTACATCGTTCTGAACCGTGTCGGCGGCGTGAAGACCGCGTCCGGCATCTACTCGTACGCGCAGGCGGTCGTGCTGCACGCGACGGTGAAGAACCAGTACATCCCGCAGGGCGTCGACGTCGCGGTGCTGAAGACCCGCGCGGAGATCTCGAAGCCGGCGACCGCACTGGTCATCGGTGACGCCTACGGCACCAAGGCCACGGCCGACAAGCTGGTCGTCTCCGACGCCACGTCGCTTCAGACCACCTGCCAGGGCACTGAGGGCAAGACGGTCCGGGTCGCGGTCGGCGAGCTGAACATCCCGAAGGTCGCCTACGTCGGCGGTGTCTACACCACCAAGAACGGCGCCATCGGCGAGGGCAAGTCCTACATCAACTTCACCTCGCACGTCGCGGGTGTGAAGGTCGGGTCGCTGTCCATCGGCGCCATCGAGTCCTCGGCTTCCGCGTGGAAGACCAAGGACGGCAAGGGCGGCGTGAGCTCGTCCTCGACCATCGCCTCCATCAAGGTCGGCGGCAAGACCTACGCCGTCCCGACCGGCGAGAACAAGACGCTGGAGATCCCGGGCATCGCTCGCCTGACCTTCAACCAGGTCATGCGGCAGAAGCGGTACATCTCGGTGAACGCTCTGGTCGTCGAGGTTCAGGGCCTGAACACCAAGGTCGTCGTCGGTCACTCGGCCGCAGGCGTCGTCAGCTGATCTCAGCAGACACTCTCTGAGTCGAACCTCACCGACCCAGAACAACCGGCCCCCGGATCCCGCACGGATCCGGGGGCCGGTCTTTTGTGCTCGCACCCCGACTTTGAGAAGCCACCGACCATTTCCGGAGCGGATTTTTGGTCGGTGGCTTCTCAAAGTTGAGCTCAGGTGTCGAGGATCAGGGTGACGGGGCCGTCGTTGGTGAGGGTGACGTCCATGTGGGCTCCGAAGGTGCCGCGTTCTACTTTGGCGCCTAGGGACTCGAGGGCGGTGCAGAAGGAGTTGTAGAGGGGCTCGGAGATGGGGCCGGGGGCGGCGGCGTTCCAGGAGGGGCGGCGGCCCTTGCGGGTGTCGGCGTACAGGGTGAACTGGCTGATGGTGAGGATCGGGGCCTGTTCGTCGGCGGCGGAGCGTTCGTCGTGGAGGATGCGGAGGGTCCAGATCTTCGCGGCCAGCGCGGCGGCCTTCTCGGGGGTGTCGTCGTGGGTGACGCCGAGCAGGACCAGCAGCCCCGGCCCGTCGACCGCCCCGACCACCTCGCCGTCCACGGTGACCGACGCCCGACTGACTCGCTGTACTACGGCTCTCATGGACAACATCCTCTCGCGCCGGAGATCGTCCGGTCATCGGACCCTACGGCAGGCAAATATCCGTTTCGAGGCACGATCTGGCAGGATTCGTCCATGGCGTCGACACTGATCACTGTTGCTCCCACCGGTGCCGAGACCGCGAAGGCGGACTGCCCGGCGTTGCCGACCACGCTCGACGAGCTGGTCGAGACCGCGAAGCGCTGCGAGGCCGCGGGAGCGGCGATGATCCACATCCACATCCGCGACGGCGAGCACAAGCCGACGCTGGACCTGGGCCGGTTGACGGAGACCGTCGCCGCGGTCCGGGAGAACACCGCACTGATCGTGCAGCTCTCGACGGGCGGTGCCGTCACGGATCCGTACGAGGACCGTCTCCGCGTGCTGGACGCCGTACCCGACTCCTGCTCGCTGACCATGGGCACGGTCAACTTCGGCGACGACGTCTTCATGAACCCGTGGCCGTTCGTCACGCAGCTCTTCCAGCTCACCCAAGAGCGCGAGGTCGTTCCGGAGTTCGAGCTGTTCGACCTCGGTCACGTCGCCGCGCTGCACCGGCTCCTCGACAAGTACGGCCTGCCGTACGGCGGGCGCGTGCACTGCGATCTGGTGATGGGCGTCCCCGGGGGCATGCCCGGTACGGCGGACGCACTCGTCGCAGCCGTCAACGCCCTCCCCGACGCCGTCACGTCCTGGTCCGCCACGGGCATCGGCCGTACGTCGTTGACGGTCGCGCTGGCCGCACTGTCGAAGGGCGGCAACCTCCGCGTCGGCATGGAGGACACGCTGACGCTGGCGAAGGGCCACCCGGTCACGCACAATGCCGAGCTCGTCGAACGCGCCGCCGCGCTGGCGACCCTCGCTCAGCGGCCGCCGATGTCGCCTGACGAGGCCCGCGACCTTCTCAACGTGAAGAAGTAGCCGACGACACCGCCCGCGATGATCGTTGCCTCCAGCAATAGCCAGTCGCGGAGGTAGTCGCGGGGCAGCACCGTCGGGTTCACGCCCTTGCCCTGCCGCAGTAGTAGCGGCAGGGCGATCAGGCTGGTGATCCCGACGTACAGCAGGGTCGTTCGCACCACGCCGACTGTTCGGTGCCGATCGGGCCCCGCCGACCAGCGAGTGACGAGCCAGCCGACGCCGACGGTCAGCGGCACCAGGAAGAGGTCGTCGGCCACCACGGCCCCACCCAGCCAGATCGGCAACCGCACCAACCCCCGGACGTCGACAGCGTGCACCAGGCTCCAAACACCCCACAGGCCCATCAGCACACCGGCGACCAGTAACCCGATTCGCAACCTCATGTGATGACCTCCAGCCGATGCACCCACTTGGTCTGCAACACCCCAGGCCGATTGGGCGCGATGATCCGCGCCGGGAACCCGTGGTCGAGCGCAAGCTCACCGCCGTTCAGCCGGAGCGCCAGCAGCGTGAGTGAATCGGCGGCGAACTCCGGTGGCAGCTCACTCGTCGCGTAGAAGCCGCCCTTCTCCATCGAGACGACCCGAACTCGTGAGTGCGCCGGGGCGCCGCACAGTTCGAGCAGATCCCGGATGCGGATGCCCTCCCACCGTGCGCCTTGGCTCCAGCCCTCGACGCAGGCGATCGGCAGCTCGGCGCGGCTCTGCGGCAGCGCCCGTAGTTCGTCGAGCGAGTAGGTGAGCTGCTGGGGTCCCGTGATCAGGAAGCGCCAGTTCTCGTCGATCCCCGTGACGCCGGCGGCTTCCGCCGTACGGTTCACCGGCAGGCCTTGTGGTCCGATGTTCGGCTTCCGCGGCGCGAGTACGGCGACGGGACCGAACGCCGGGGCCGACTGGCCGACCGACGTGATGCCGACGAGTGTCGCGGCACCGGCCACGGTCCTGAACAGCCCGCGCCGGGTCAGGCCGGTGATTGCCGGCGGCAAGGAGTCCGGCGCCTTCTCGGCCGTACGTCGCCAGTTCGCGCGGATCGGCGGGAGCTTGACGGCGAGATGGACGAGCAGCGCGCCGACGATGATCCAGGCCAGCGCGTAGTGGGTCTGCCGGAACGGGAACGGCCACGGGTACCACTGCAGCGTGTTGAGGAACCCGATGAAGAGCTCGAGCGCCATCGCCGAAACCAGCACCAGGATCGACGCCCGCTCCAGCATCGTCGCGAGCGCCTGCCGGCTCGGCGGCCACGGCGGCTTCGCGAAGAGCTTCGGGTAGACCGTCCACAGCTTCGCCAGCAGCAGCGGGACCGCCACGGTCCCGCTCAGCACGTGCAGCCCCTGAGTGACGCGGTACAGCGAGGCCGGACGGCTGGGGATCGGGAGCCAGCTCGGGGTGTCCTGGACGAAGTGGCTGTAGAGGCCGGTCAGGAAACAGATCGTCACGGCGACCGCCAGCCAGCGGCCGATGACCGTCGCCACCCGCGGGTGGTGCAGCGGCGACGGGAACGACTTCTCCGTCGGAGGGGCCGGGAGCTTCATGTTTCTACTACAACGCAGCCGGTGACGTGTGTACGGCGTACGGCGGTTACTGCTCGCGAACGGCGTACCCGGAACCAGTTATCCACAGGTCTGCGTCTGTACCGCAGTTGGTGGCACCGGTCGGGGCATACTCTGGGCAAACTTGACGGAAGGAGTGGCGGAGTGAAGACGCAGGAGCGGTCGTTCGACGATGACGAGCGGGCGATGGCCGATCTGGCCGAGGTCGTCGACTGGCGGCCGATCTGGGGGCCGCCGGCCACCGGAATGGACGCGATCCGTGCCTTGGTCAACCGCGTCACCGACGCCACCGGCTGGATGCCCTGGGCACCGGGCAACATCGACCCTGATCGGTACACCTGGGGCCTGGTCACCCAGCGCGAGACAGTGATGCTCGTGCTGCCGGACGCCGTGCTGCCCGAGTCGCCGCGGAGCGGCTGGTCGGCGTACGAGATCGGCGCCTCGGAGCTGCCGCAGGCCGAGGAAGGCCTCGACGCGCACTGGCCGGGCCAGCTCGAGATCGCCCGCCGCTACTGGGGCCCGCCGGTGTACGTCGGGCCCGGCGACGACCTGCGCATTCCGCCGGAGTGGCGCGGCCGCCGCCGGCATCTGGCGGTTTGGCTGCGACCGGGAGCCGAGTTCCACCTGTATGCGTCCCAACCGGGGCCGGAGGAGACCGCGGTCGGCTTCGGATACTCCGTCTATGCCAGCGAGGTGGCCTGATGGCTGAAGAACTCGAAGCGGAAGACCTCCTGCGGATCCTGGTCCGGGAGTTCAGGCGCCTCAAGAGCATGGGGCAGAACCTCTGGAATCGCCTGTCTTCGCAGCAGCGGCGCCGTGCGGGGATCGAGCGGGGAATCCTCCAGGACCGCTGGGGCCCCGACCGTAACCCGGACGTCGACGTGCGCGATCGCACCGCCCAGCTGGAGCGCGAGGCCGCGCGGGCCGAGAATCAGGTCCGGGACCTCGAGGGGCAGAACGAGAACCTGCGCGGCGACGTCGACCGGCTGCGGGAGCAGAATCAGGACCGGGACCTGAACAACGACCGCGACCGGGACGGGATCGACGATCGGGTCGAGAACCGGACCGATCTCGATCGGGATCACCGCGACGACGCGACCGAGCGCCGCGACGACATCGATCAGCAGAACGACAACGCGAACGACCGCGACGGTGACGGCGTGGACGACGCGGTCGAGCGGCGCGAGGCGGACCGGGCCCGGGAGGACGACGAGAAGCGGAAGCGGGACGAGCAGAACAGCCAGCAGAACCGCGAGGACGGCATCGACCCGGCGACCGCCGGGACTGCTGCCGGCGCGGCGCTTGCGGCCGACGAGATCGCCGACGAGCAGAACGCCGACGACCGGCAGGACGTCGAGGCGGACAACGAGTCGGATGTCGACGCGGACAGCACGGTGGATGATCCGTCCGCCGAGGCGGACAACGTGCGCGAGACCGAGCCCGCCGCGGAGCAGGAGGACGTCAACCCGTACGTGGCCGAAGAGGGTGCGCTCGACCCGAACGACCGGCTGAACGAAAACGACGGTCAGCAGACGGACCCCACGCTCGACGCCGACGGCGAGCCGAAGGTCGACGCGGACAACGCGGTAGGTGACCCGTCGGCCGAGGCGGACAACGCGCTGGAAGACTCGTCGGTGGATGCGGACAGCGCGGTGGATGACCCGTCGGCCGAGGCGGACAACGTGCGCGACACGGAGCCTGCTGCGGAGCAGGAGGGCGTCAACCCGTACGTGGCCGAGGAGGGCGCGCTCGACAACGACGACCGGCTCCAGCAGACCGACCTCGCCCAGGAGGGTCAGGACTCCGCTCTCGACGGGGACGAGTTGGACGGTTCGGAGCTGGACGAGTCGGGGCTGGACGCGAACGACGGGCAGCACACCGACGTCAGCGCCGAGCAGGACGGCGTCAACCCGTACGTCGCCGAGGAGACCGGGGTCGACAACGACCTGCAGAACGACGGCACCGAGCTCGGACAGGACGGCCAAGAGGCCGACCCACAGCAGGTGGACTCACCGCAGGTCGACGCGCAGCAGGTAGACAATCCGCAGGTCGACGCGCAGCAGGTCGGGGATCCGCAGGTTGACACGCAGGCGGTGAACGGGCAGCAGGTGGAGGCGCCGCAGGCTGATACGCAGCAGGTTGATGCTCAGCAGGTGCAGGCTTCTGGGCAGGGGGCGGAGGCGGGTCAGGACGGCGCGCAGCCTCCGCAGCCGAAGGGGCCGGACACGCAGCAGATCGCCAACGCCTCGCAGAATGCCGTCGACGAGACCGCGGGACTCGGCCAGGAGGACGGCCAGAGCCCGGGCAGCCAAACTGAGGGCCCTTCGACCAGCCAAGCGCAGGGCTCGCAGTGGCGTCCGCCGGAGCAGGCGGCCGAGGACCCGGCGATCGCCGACGCAAAGGCCCAGGGAAACAAGCAGCGGAGTGGTCCCGCTCAGGCGCTCCCGCCCGACGAGCAGGCGCAGTTCGACAACACTCGGGGCGACCAGGAGCCGCTCAGCAAGGTCAAGGTCGACAGCGCCGGTGTCGCTACCAATGACCGCCCCGGCACCCCGGCCGCACAGCGCGGCCAGGACCGCAACCGTGGCCAAGGCAACGACGGCCGAGGCAACGACGGCGGCCGCGAACGCTGACCACCTTCTACAACCAACAGCACGGTCCGCGGGCTCTCCGAGTCCGCGGACCGTGCTGTTGGTAGGACCATGCTGTCAGTAGACGATCGCTTGGGTGTTTTCGATGAGGATTTCTTCGGTGAAGGCGGGGGCGCCGGCTATCCGGGTGCCGGGGCGGAGGTCGGGTTCGGTGAGGTCGCGGCGCTTGGCGCACTGGGTGCAGACGGTGAGTTGACCGCCTTCGAGGACCGCGGTGAGCAGGTCGGCGAGGGGTGCCGCGTGCGGGAGTTCGAAGGCTTCGGCGCGCCCGGGTACGGCGAACCAGACGGCGTCACCGGTCAGCCACAGGGAGACCCTGGCGCCGGCCGCGACCGCGGTGGCGGCGACGGTGAAGGCCTGGTTGGCGCGCTCGGGTTCCTCGGCGCCTGCGGTCAGCTTGATCACCAGCGTGCGGGACATCACGCCACCGTAGCCGAAACCGCCGTACCCATCCTCTAGACTGACCAACGTGCTGCACGTCGTCTTCACCACGCTGCTGGTCCTGGTCTGTGTGTTCATGGGCTGGTTCTCGGCGTTCGTCGTCTACCGGCTGTATCGCGGCCGTAGTGCGAACTGAGTGACCCGATGGCGTTCGAGATTCCGCAGGACCTGCACCCGGACCTGATGCCGCTCGCGTGGCTGATCGGTCGCTGGGAGGGCCGCGGGCACGGTGACTACCCGACCATCGAGAAGTTCGAGTTCGGGCAGCAGATCGACTTCACCCACAACGGCAAGCCGTACCTGCACTACGTCAGCCAGACGTTCGTGGTCGGCGAGGACGGCACCAAGGAGCGTCCGCTCGCCGTCGAGACCGGGTTCTGGCGCCCGCGGCCGGACAACAAGGTCGAGGTCATCCTCGCGCACCCGACCGGCTTCGCGGAGATCTGGTACGGCGACATCGACGGCGCGAAGATCGAGCTGCAGACCGATGTGGTGGCCCGCACCGTTTCGGCCAAGGAAGTCACCGCCGGCCACCGCCTCTACGGTCTCGTCAACGGCGAGCTCCTCTGGGCGTACGACATGGCCGCCGAAGGCCAGCCCCTGCAGCCCCACCTCTGGGCAACTCTCGTCCGCTCCACGACACCGTAGACAGCGGAACTACCGAGCCCCCTTGCGGGACTCGGTCCAGCAGCAGCCCAGACCAGGCAGCTGGTCCGGGCCTCCGCCGATGTCGTGTCCTCAGACCTTGGGGTGGTTCGGGGTGATCTGCGTCGCGACCGACGTCCAACTGATCACGTCGCCGCGCTTGTACGGCATCGGGTCACCGTCGCCGTTGAGCGGTGCCGTCACCGTAGCGACCTCACGAAGACCGATGAACTGGCCTGTCTTCGAGTCGATGATCAGCTCCTTGCGGACGCCCCACATCTCGACCAGCCCGATCGCCCGGCCGGCCTTCCCGTCCAGGTTCACCGCATCCGGAAGGAGCTGGATGCCGTGGATACCGCGCAGTGCCTTGTACAGCGTGGCCCGCTGCTCCGACGTCGCGAACCCGGACACCAGGATGCTCCCGGCGCGCTCGAACGCCCGGTAGTCGCCCTGCGCCGGAGCATCACCCAGCCCCGGCCAGGTGTGGTCGTTCTTCCGCAGCGCCGCAAGCAGGGCGGCCGGGTCCTTGGGCAGCCGGGAGATCAAGTCGACCGACGGGGTGAGCCAGCTGGCCTTGCAGTTGCGCGTCGTACCCTTCGGCTGAATGAGAATGGCACCGCCGGTCATGACGGCGCAGGCGTCCGCGGTCTTGATCTTCTGCGGCTTGATGTTCAGCGGGTCGGTCCGGTGCCAGAGCTGCTCGGCAGCCTTGCTGGAGAACTCCTGCTTGGCGCCGAGCACCGAGATCGCGGTGAACGGCGGCGTTTGGCTGGACGGGACCCACCAGTCGCTGACCGACAGGCGAGTGCCGTGGTACGCGTTGCGCGGACCGAAGTTCCATCCTTCCTGGCTCCGCTGGGTGACCTGCCGGTACTGGCCGGCCGGGATCGGTACGTCCGGGGCACTGGTCGACTGGTCGGCGGCGGTCCCCAGGAACGTGCCGGCGTCGGCTATCGCGCCAGGCGCCACCGTCCCGTCGGTCTTGGTGACGACGTCGTTGACGAGGAAGCCGACGGCCAGCGTTGCGGCGAGGGCACCCGCGAGCACCATCCGGCGGCGTCCGGTGGAGCGGCGCTCGGCAGGCTGCGGGGTCAGCACCCGCTGACGGGCGCGGGCGAGGGCCAGCGGGGTGGCCGGCGGTACGTCGTCGTTCAGGCGCTTGAGTGCGTCGATCTCGGTCATGAGCGGTTCTCCTGGAAGTCTGAGCCGAGCGCGGCGCGCAGGACTCGACGGGCACGGTGCAGGCGGGACGCAACCGTCCCGGCGGGGATTTTCAGGGCGGCGGCGATCTCGGGATAGCTGAGGTCTTCCCACGCGTAGAGCAGGAGGACGTCCCGGTCGGTCTGCCGGAGGCCGGCCAGTACGCCGGCCAGGGCGCGTGAGGTCGTCTCCGCGTCGACCCGGTCGACGACCTCGGCGGAGAGCGTGTCCGCGCCGGCCGGCGCTGCGCCCGGGTCGGAGCGCGAGTACGCCCGGTACTGGCGTATCTCGTCGCGTCGTCGGCGGCGGATCAGATTGGTCGCGATGCCGTACAACCACGGCAACGGACCGGACGGTGACTCACGGTAGCTGTCTCGACGCTCGAACGCGATCAGGAACGTCTGAGCGACCAAGTCGTCCGCCTCGCCGGTACCGAGTCGGCGAGCGATGTACCGGTGGATCGGGGGAGCGTGCACGTCGAACAGCACCGCGAAATCTTCCGGCGTCTGACCGCTCGCGGCCGGTCCCGGAGCTGGTATCTCGTCCGGTATCGAGGGCGGGCTATGGATCTCAGGTATGCGTTCGCGACTGAGCGACGCTGTCCGCGGTGGGTTCATACCTGCTATTGCCCGATTCCCTTGCAGCACTTCTCAGAAAATCCGGTCCAGGTCGATCTGGGCTGATCTGCACCCGCGGCGAGCCGTTTGCGCGGCTCACCGAGCGGTCAGCTCTCGGACACCCAGGAGTACTCGACTTTTGGTCGGCCGCTGCGGCCGTCGTAGCGTTGTGTCCGGAGTGCCTGGCCCTGGTCGGCGAGGTGTTCCAGGTACCGGCGGGCGGTGATCCGTGAGGTGCCGAGCGACGTCGCCACCTCCTCCGCGGTCCAGCCCTCGCGGTCGGCGAGGAGCTGTACGACGCGGTCGAGCACCCCACCGGCGAGACCCTTCGGCACCGACGAGACTGTTGCCGGATGCAACAGCCGGTCCACCTCTTCCTGATCTGCAACGACCTGACCGGCTTCTGCGGCCCGGCGCTGGCGGGCGTACGCCGACAACCGGTCGCGCAATGTCTCGAAGGCAAAGGGCTTCAGCACGTACTGAACGACCCCGATCCGCGCGGCCGCCTGCACCGCCGCGACCTCGCGCGCCGACGTCACCGCGACCACGTCCGTCTGGTTGCCGAGGGCTCGCATTCGCCGTACGACGTCCAGCCCGTGTCCGTCCGGCAAATGCATGTCGAGCAGCACCACGTCGACATCGCCTCGCGCAAGCACCTGCAGCGCGCGCCCCGCAGTACCGGCGATTCCGGCGCAGGTGAAGCCGGGCAGGCGTTCGACGTACGTGCGATGTGCTTCTGCGGCGACGGGATCGTCCTCGACGACGAGTACGCGTAAATCAGGCACTCGCGCCCACCGCCCGCGGCAACCGCACTCGCACGGTCAACGCCGGTACTTCGTCCAGCTCGGAATCCGGATCGACCATCAGCGAACCCTGCCACCTCTCGACCGTGCTCCGCACCAGAACGAGTCCCAGCCCGTGCCCCGGCTCGGCCTTCGTCGTCCACCCGCGCTCGAACATGTGCGCCAACTCCACCGACCCCAGTTCGGCACCCGTGTTCGTCACGATCAGGTCCACGGCCTCCGCGGTCGTCGCCGCCCGGAATTCGACCTTCCGCGGCGCCGGACCGCCCCGCGCCGCCTCGATCGCGTTGTCCAGCAGGTTTCCGACCACGGTCACCACGTCCTGGGCAGGCAGCCGCGTGTTCAGCGTCTCGTGCCCGAGATCGAGGGTCAGTACGACGCCACGCTCCTGCGCCTGAGACAACTTCGCCAGCAGCAGCGACGCCAGCACCGGATCGCCGACCGTGCCGACGACCCGATCCGTCATCGCCTGTGCGAACTGCAGCTCCGACACCGCGAACTCCCGCGCCCGTTCCGGTTTCCCGATCTCGATCAGGCTGACCACGGTGTGCAGCCGATTCGACGCCTCATGATTCTGTGCCTGCAGCGATTCGGCCAAACTCCGTACGGCGTCCAGCTCGCCGAGCAGCCGTTGCAGCTGGGTGTGGTCCCGCAGCGTGACGATCCGCCCGCGCCCGGACGGCTGCTGGTTCACGACGACCACGCCGCGCGCGCCGAGGTGGAGCTCGTCGTACGCCGTCCGCCCGGTCGCGAGCAACTCGGCCAGGGGAGCGCCGAGGCGGAGCTCCTCGAGCGGCGTACCGGGGACAACGGAGCGCAACCCGAGCAGAGCGAGGGCCTCGTCGTTCGCGAGCTGCACCCGGCCGTCGAGGTCGAGCAGGATCAGCCCTTCGCGCGCCGCGTGCAGTACGCCCTCGTAGAAGTCGAGCATCCGGGCCAGCGACTGCGTTCCCACGCCGCGCGTGGCCCGCCGTACCCGCCAGGTGACGAGCGCGTTGCCGGCGATCGCGACCCCGAGCATCAGGCTGGCGATGCCGAGCATCGAGCGGATGTCCAGCCGGACCAGCTCCGACCAGCTCGGTGCGGCCAGGCCGGTCGCCGCCGCGTCCCGCAGTGCCTGCGCCCGCGATCGGCTGATCATCACGATCCATGCCATCGCGATCAGGATCAGGACCGTGACCGTCTGTATCCACAGCACCTGGCGGCGCAGCTCCCACGGACGGTGTCGCATGCGGACAGTTTGCCTCTAATCCGCACTGCGAACGATATGAACGAAATGAGCACTTCTCCTGTGCGTCACGTCACAGTTACCCAAAACCCCTCCGCCAGGCCGATAAGGGAGTCCCACCAATGTCGAGCCCGACCGAATCCCGCCCGACTCCGGTCCGCAACGACCGGACCCATTTCCTCTACATCGCCGTCATCGTCGCCGTTCTGCTCGGCATCGGTGTCGGGTTCCTGTTCCCCGATTTCGCGGTCGAGCTGAAACCGCTCGGCACCGGCTTCGTGAACCTGATCAAGATGCTGATCAGCCCGATCATCTTCTGCACCCTGGTGCTCGGCATCGGCTCGGTCCGGCAGGCCGCCAGCGTCGGCAAGGTCGGCGGTCTCGCGCTCGTCTACTTCCTGGTGATGTCGACGGTCGCACTCGCCATCGGCCTGCTGGTCGGCAACATCGTGCAGCCGGGCTCGGGCCTGAACCTGACCGACAAGCTCCGGGAGGCCGGGCAGAAGCAGGCCGCCGGCGCACACGAGAGTACGACGGACTTCATCCTCGGCATCATCCCGAAGTCGCTGCTGTCCTCGCTGACCGAGGGCGAGGTGCTGCAGACCGTGCTGGTCGCGCTGCTCGTCGGGTTCGCGCTGCAGGCGATGGGCTCCGTCGGCCAGCCGGTCCTGGTCGGTATCGGTCACATCCAGCGGCTGGTGTTCAAGATCCTGTCGATGATCATGTGGACGGCGCCGGTCGGCGCGTTCGGTGCGATCGCGGCCGTCGTCGGCGCGACCGGCTGGGACGCGCTGGTGAGCCTCGGCAAGATCATGCTGGCCTTCTACATCACGTGTCTGCTGTTCGTGATCGTTGTCCTGGGCACCATTCTTCGCCTGGTCACCGGGGTCTCGATCTTCCAGCTGCTGCGCTATCTCGGACGCGAGTTCCTGCTGATCGTGTCCAGCTCGTCGTCGGAGACCGCCCTGCCCCGGCTGATCGGCAAGATGGAGCATCTCGGCGTCGACAAGTCCGTCGTCGGTATCACCGTCCCGACCGGGTACTCGTTCAACCTCGACGGTACGGCGATCTATCTGACGATGGCGTCGCTGTTCATCGCGGAGGCGATGGACACGCCGTTCTCGCTCGGCCAGCAGATCTCCCTGCTGGTGTTCATGGTCGTCGCGTCGAAGGGTGCCGCCGGTGTCACCGGTGCGGGCCTGGCGACCTTGGCCGGCGGTCTGCAGTCGCACCGGCCGGAGCTGGTCGACGGCGTCGGTCTGATCGTCGGCATCGACCGGTTCATGTCCGAGGCCCGTGCGCTGACGAACTTCGCCGGCAACGCGGTCGCGACCGTCCTGGTCGGCCACTGGGTCGGCGAGTTCGACAAGAACCAGGCCGAACAGGTGTTCGCCGGCAACGACCCGTTCGACGAGGTCGCCTTCGCCGCCGGTGACACTCACGGCGGTGACGCGCCGGCCGCCGTCGAAGCTCGTCAGTCCGACCACTAGACCATCCCCACCCCTCCCAAGCACTGCCCGCCGGCCCACAGACCGGCGGGCAGTGCTTTGAAGGGAAGGAAGGAAAGAGAGAGAAGAAAGAGAGAGAAGGAAGGGATCAGCGGCCGTCCAGTAGTTCGATGACTGGCGCGAAGTCCTCGAGGTAGCCGGAGTTGACGCTGATGTAGCTGGCGCCGATCTGGTCGCGGCGGCGCAGGAGTTCGTCGGCCATCTCCTGCGGAGTGCCGCGGAGCAGCATCAACGAGTCCATCGCCTCGAGCTGGTCGGGGTCGACGCCCGAGGCGCGCTTCGTCCAAGGCGGCAGCGGGCGGGTGCCGGCGGCGAGCAGGTTCATCGCGAGCTCGATGTCGTCGGCGCGGGATCCGGCCAGCTCACGCAACTCGCGGGCGACGGCCGCAACCTCCGAGCGAGGAGTGGTCGCGTCCTTGGCCAGCGAGACGATGTCGGCCCGCTCGGCCGCGAGCGCAAGCGCCTTCGGTCCGCCGGCGGCCAGCATGATCGGCGTACGGCGCTCGCCGTCGAGCTCGCGCAGCAGGTCGAGGGTTTCGATGACCTGCTCGCGCCGCTCCCGGGCCGTTCCCCACCGCAGGCCGACCTCGGCCGTCTGCTGCTCCGCGACGGGGCGGCCGGTGCCGATGCCGAACTCGAACCGCCCATCGGTGAGCACGGTCAGGGTGTGCGCCTCCCAGGCGGCCTGTCGCGGCGTCCGCAGCGGCGCGGCCGCGACGAAGGTGCCGACCCGGATGTCGGCGACCGCGGCCGCCATCGCGAGCGAGGAGAACGGCGCGGGGAGCTGCAGCCCGTCCGGCATCAGTACGGTCTGGAACCCGAGATCCGCCGCCTGCCGGACCGTCTTCACCCACTCCTCACCGGTCGTCGGACTTCCCGCCACACCGAACCGGAACTGCCTCGCGTTCATCGCCCTGCTCCCTCCGTCGTTTGATGACTCCAGACTCGCCGCAGCCGGGGTCTGTCCACATCCCACGAGGGGAGGCGTTCGCCGTACGCCGAGCGACGTACTCTGGTGACATGTCACGTATGCGCAGCCCCCTGCTGGACCGGCCCGGTGCGGTCGAGGCCGACGGACTCGACGCCGGCGTCGCGGCGCACTACGGCTCGGACCTGCGCGAGCAGCGGGCCCTGGTCGCGGGTGAGGCGTTCGTCGACCTGTCGCACCGCGACGTGGTCACGATCACCGGCCCGGACCGGTTGACCTGGCTGCATGCGCTGACCACGCAGTACTTCGAAGGCCTCAAACCCGGTACGTCGACGACCGCGCTGCTGCTGTCTCCGACCGGGCATGTCGAGCATGTGATGTACGGCGTCGACGACGGCGAGACGTTCTGGCTGCACACCGAGCCGGGCGCGGCCGCCGCGTTGGTGGAGTGGCTGCAGAAGATGGTGTTCATGTCCCGCGTCGAGATCACGGACGTGACCGACGACTACGCGATCATCTGGCGTCCCGGGGCTGCTTCGGGCGAGCACCTGACCCGTAGCGGTGACGACTCGCTGGGTGGGCACGAGGTGTTCCTGCCGCGAGCCGAGCTGGCTGGGCTGGAGGGCGCCGTGGCCGGGATCTGGGCGTACGAGGCGCTCCGGATCGAGGCGGGTTCGCCGCGCTTCGGGCTCGACACGGACGATCGCGCGATCCCGAACGAGCTCGGTTGGCTCGGCGTCGGCGTACATCTCGACAAGGGCTGCTACCGCGGGCAGGAGACCGTCGCGCGGATCCACAACCTCGGCCGCCCGCCGCGCCGCATCGTCCGCCTGCTGCTCGACGGCTCCGTCGACCACCTGCCGGCCCACGGGTACGCCGTCCGCGCGGGGGAGAAGCAGGTCGGAGTCATCGGCTCCGCGGCCCGCCACCACGAGCTCGGCCCGATCGCCCTCGCCCTGGTCAAGCGCAACGTCGACCCGGATGCCGTGCTCGAGATCGTCGCCGAAGACCAGCCCACAGTGACCGCCACGCAGGACCTCCTGGTCGACCCCGAGGTCGGCCTGCACGTTCGGTCAAGGCTCTAGACAGACGAGCGCAGGCGGCGGCCGGGCGGTGGGACGCTGGCGGGGCTGGCCAGGCCCAGGGTGCACAGGAACCGTTCGAGGCTGAAGGCAGCCATGCCCAGCGCGACCGGATTGCCGGGCACACGGGAAGCCTCGACCGTGAGGTTGGGGAGGGACCCCGGCAGGACGTGATCCGGCAGCTCTGAGCGGACCGCGGGGATCAGGTGGTCGCCCAAGGCCGCGGTGGTCCACCCGGTCAGCGTGATGTGCGCGATGTTCAGCAGGTTCACCAGGTCGCCGAGCGACGCCGCCAGGTAGTGAGAGGTACGACGGGCCAGCTCGGCCAGCGCACTGTCACCCTGCGCCAGCCCGTCGGCCACCGCGTCCACGAACCCGCGCTGCTGCGGCTCCCGCAGCGCGGAATGATCCTGGTCGATCTCTGCCAGCGTGGTCTGCAGTCCGTGCACGCCCAGGTACGCCTCGACGCAGCCGAGCCGGCCGCACCGGCAGGGCCGGCCGTCCAGCTGGAGCAAGGTATGTCCCCACTCACCCGCGTTGTTCGCCTCGCCGCGGAGCAAGGACCTGTCGATCACGATGCCGGCGCCGACCCCGGTGCCGAGATTGACCACCGCCATGCTCTTGGTCACCCGGCCGACGCCGAACCACAGTTCCGACAGCGCCACGGCCTTGAGCGGGTTGTCGACGTAGACCGGCAGGCCGAGGCGTTGCTCGAGCAACGCCTCGATCGTGACGTCGTGCCAGTCCCAGTTCGGCGCGAAGACCGAAACCCCGGCGTCCGGCCGAACCTGGCCAGGCAGGCTCACGCCGGCCCCGATGATCTGGTCGCGCCCGATGCCGGCGGCCCCGATCGCCGCGTCGACAGCGCGGACGATGCCGTCGACCACGTACGCCGGACCACTCTCGTGCTCGTCGAGCGCGACCTGGCCCTGTGCGAGCGGCTGGAGCGTGACGTCGTACACCGTCGCGTCGACATACGTCTCGGCCACGTCGATGCCGAGGATGCGGCCGCGGTCGGGGTCGATGGTCAGCCGCTCGTACGGGCGGCCGACCGTGTTCTGCTCGACCATCGCGATCCGCAGCACCCCCTCGGCGAGGAACTGCGTGACCAGGGTGGCGACGGTCGCGGGACTCAACCCGGTATGCCGGGAGATCTCCTGCCTGGTCGACGGCCCCAGGGCGAACAGGGCGTGCAGCACCTCGAACCGGCTCTCGTTGCGCAGGTCACGAGACGTCTGGCGCGGCACGTTCATCCCCTAACTGCTCTCGATCCGTACTGTCCGAAGCTCCGGCCTGGCCGGTCCGTCGACGCCCCGCACCAGCAGCGTCAGCCCGGACCATCCCGGCGGGACCCACAGTACGTCGGGATCGCCGCCGGAGAACGCCGGTCGGTCACCGAGCCAGACGCGTCCGAGACACTCCCCGGAGGCCCAGCCGGTGATCCGGATCTGACTACCTTCCGGCCGCACCAGCAACCCATTCTCCAACGTTGGAAGCTCCACGTCGAGCCAGGCCTCCTCGCCTGCCGCGAGGGTCAGCGGGAGCTCGATCTCGGGTCCGGACTCGCGGCGGAGCGCGAACGCGGTCAGCAGTTCGTCGTCCTGTACGGCGCAGGTCCAGTCGCGGATCGGGTCCAGTACGAGCAACTCGGCGCGGAGACCGCCGCCGCTCGGATTGTGCGGAACCGTGACCGAGATCTGCTTGGTCCCCGCGGGCAGGATCACCCACGGGTCCTCGGAGTGGACGGTGCGTGGCTGACCGTCGTCCACAGTCACGGCGACGGGCTCTCGAACGCCTTCCAGATGCAGGGCAGTCGGCGTTTCGGTGTCGAGGTGGCGCGTGTACGTGATCGGCGTACCGACGCGGGTGCTGCTCCAGCCGGTGAGGCTCCGCAGCGGGGCCGGGTCGCCGGCCGAGTGCCCGTGGACCGTCCAGAGCGCGGAGATGTCGTGCGTCTCGATGACGTTCCACAGCGATCCGAGGCCGCGGAGCGCGCCGAGCCGCAGGGACGGCAGCCGGGTGTCGTCGAAGTTCGCGTGGCCCCAGATCTCGACGGTTGCCTGGATCTGTCCGGTGACCCCGCCGACGTCGATGCGTTCTGTCGCACCGAAGGCGGCCAGCGTGTGAACGCGACCGCCGATCGACAGGTCCACGATGTCGGCGGCGCCCACGAGCAACAGCTCGCCGCACTCATCGATGGTCGCCGTGTAGGTTCCGCGCCCCCGGTAGACGCCGAGGGATTCCAGCGTCGGCGGGAGTTCGTGGGTGCCCGCCGGCGTCGACGGTGCGGCCGACGTACGTCGCCGGACGATCACCGATCCTGCATCGGAGACCTCGGGGGTGTCGACCTCCGGTGGCGGCTCCACGGTGACGACGACACCTTCGACGATCCGCGACGACCCGACCGGGACGTCTTCCGTGGTGTTGCCGATGGCAACAGTCACCGGCACGGAGGAGCAGAACAGCAGGCCCTGCTTCGTATCCATCAGGTCGGCCGACGCCAGCCGGAGCGTGGTGTCGCCGAGCGGCAGATCGAGCAGCATCAGCGGGCACGAGTCCGCCGCCACCGCGACCGGGATGCCTCCGACGATCGCCTGTCCGTCCTCGGCGCCGAGGTTGGGTAGGGCGACCAGTCGGCCACCGCCCGCCAGTTCCAGCACCGAGTGCGACGAGCTGGTCGGAAAATCGGTGGTCACCGTGATCGGCTCACCCAGCGTCGCCGACGCCAGCCGTGGTCCGAGCGCCTCCAGCACCCAGGCCAGCGTCTGCGCCTGCGCGAACTCCGGCCGCTCCGCTCCGGTGGACGACACGTATCCACCGAAGTCGTAGCCGTGGCTCATGAAGTTCCCCGGTTTGCCCCAGTTCCCACTCGATGGGGTGTAACCGAAGTTCCATCCCGACGACTGCAGGTAGGGCGCGATCAGCGACGCGCCACTCGCCAGCAGGCGCCGCAGCGTCCGGTGCCGCCGGTTGGTCTCGGTGATCAGCAGCGGCAGCCCCTGATCAGCGAGTAGTCGCGCGTACCGCCGTACCTCTTCCTCGATGAACGGCGAGTCGTCGTCAGGGTAGAAGTTGCACGCCGGCACGACGCCCTCCACGTCGCCGGTGGCGCCGAAGAGATCTCCTTGCCCGGAGCAAGCAATCAGCGGTACGTCGAGGCCGTGCTTCAGAGCCTGGTCCCGCAACGCGGTCAGGTATCCGGGCCGGTCCTCGCAGTCGAAGAAATCGAGCTCGTTCTCCAACTGGACCATGACGACGGCACCACCTGCGCCGTACTGACGCGCAGCCAGGATCGGCAGGACCTGATCGAACCAGTCCGTCACCTGAGCGAGGAACCGCGGCTCGTTCTGCCGGACGCGCAGCGCGGGGTCCAGCCCCAGCCACGCCGGCAGTGCGCCGCCGTCCCACTCCGAGCAGATGTACGGACCGGGCCGGGCGATGACGTGCAGCCCGACCTCGAACGCGAGATCCAGGAACGCGGCGACGTCCCGGCGGCCCTCGAACGACCAGCGGCCCGGGGAGAGTTCGTGATAGTTCCACGGCAGGTACACGTCGACGCAGGTGTACCCGGACCGGCGAACCTGCTCGAGCCGCGCCCGCCACTGCTCCGTCGGCAACCGGAAGTAGAACAGCGACGCGCACAACAGCACTCGCGGCTCACCATCGATCCGGATCCCTCGCGCGTCCATTTCGACCGTCACTTGACCCCCGCACTCCCGCCGCTGATGTCCATCTCGTACAGGTACCGCTGTCCCAGGTAGTACACCAGGATCATCGGCAAGGTGAGCAGGATCGACCCGACCATCACCAGGTTCCACGGTGGTGCCTGCAAAGCTTGCGACGTACTGGTGATGTACTGCACGCCCAGCGCGAGCGGCATCTTGGTCTCGTCGTTGAGGTAGATCAACGGGCCCATGAAGTCACCCCAGGTCGCGGTCAGGGTGAAGATCCCGATCGCGATCAGGACCGGGGCGAGCATCGGCAGCATGATCCGGCGGTAGATGCCGAAGAAGCCCAGCCCGTCGACCATCGCGGCCTCGTCGATCTCGCTCGGCAGCCGGGACACGAACTGCCGGACCAGGAAGACGTTGAACGCGTTGGAGAAGAAGTTCGGCACGATCAGCGGCAGGAAGATGTTCACCCAGCCGAGTTCCTTGAACAGGATGAACTGCGGGATCATCGTGATCTGCGCCGGGATCATCATGGTCGCCAGCACGATGATGAACAGCGCGTTCTTGCCCGGCGCCCGCAACCGTGCGAACGCGTAACCGACCAGCCCGCTGGACAGCATCTGCCCGATCACCGCGCCGGTCGAGATGATCACCGAGTTCAGCAGGAACCGCTGCATCGGCAGGTCGGTGCTGAACACCCGCGTGAAGTTCTCCCAGTGGAACTCGCGGGGGAGGATCGTGAAGGTGTTCGCGTTGACGGTCTGGTCGCTGGACAGCGCGATCGACACCACGAACACCAGCGGTACGCACAGCACCGCCGACACGATGATCAACGTGGCGTAGGTGAACGGCGTCGCCCGGAACACGCCCATGACCCGATCGCGGCTCGGAGTCCGCTCCGGTCCCGGCTGCGGCTCCTGCTGCGGTGGTGCGGCAGCGGAGATGACGGTGGCCATCACTTCACCTCGGTCTCGTAGAACACCCAGCGCCGGGCGGTGCGGAAGGCGAGCAGCGTGAACACCAGGATCACGGCGAACAACAACCACGACAGCGCCGACGCGTAACCCATGTGGTAGAAGGAGAACGCCTCGTTGAACAGCAGCGGAACCATCATCTGGCTGGCGTTGTCCGGCCCGCCCTTGGTCAGGATGTAGACCTGGGAGAACACCTGGAACGCCCCGATCAGGCCCATGATCAGGTTGAAGAAGATGATCGGGGTCAACTGCGGGAAGGTGATGCTCCAGAACTGCCGGAACGGTCCCGCACCGTCGACCTCGGCCGCCTCGTAGAGCTCCCGTGGAATGCCCTTCATGGCCGCGAGCAACAGGACGGTCGCGCCGCCGGCGCCCCAGACGGACAGCAGGATCAGGGCGGGCTTCACCCAGATCGATTCCAGCAGCCACGACGGGCCCGGGATGCTGAACACCCCGAGCACGTCGTTGAGCGGACCCGACGGCGCCAGCACCATCTTGAAGATCATCGCCGTCGCGACCAGCGGCACCAGCGTCGGCAGGTAGATCAGCGTCCGGAACACCTTGCGGAGGCGAACCTGCTTGTTCAGCAGGTTCGCCAGCCACAGGCCGATCCCGAGGCCGAGCGGCACCGAGATCGCGGCGTAGTAGAACGTGTTCCACAACGCCTTCCAGAACACCGGATCCTCGGTCAGCAGCCGGGTGTAGTTCTCCAGCCCGACGAACTTCGGCGGGGTGAAGGAGTCCCAGTCGGTCAGCGAGATGTAGACCGACGCGATCATCGGCCCGAGCAGGAACACGACGAACCCGATGATCCACGGCGACGCGAACAGGTAGAACCACAACGCCTCGCGGCGGCGTAGCTTCGACATCAGGCCGGCTTGACGATGGACTCGAGTCGCTTCTGCACCGCCGTCAGTGCGGTACGCGCGTCCTGCTTGCCCAGCCAGAAGTCGGCCAGCCCGTCGTCGAACGCCTTCTGCATCTCGTTCCAGGCCGGGATGAACGGCGCCCGGTAGACGAAGTCGCTGGACTCGCCGAACACGTTCATGTTCACCGGCTTGGTCATCCAGGCCGGTTTCAGGAACGCCTGGCTCTTCTGCACCTCGATGTTGGCCGGAACGTCCTGACCGGTGGCGATGATCTGCTGCTGCGCCTCCGGCGAGGTGAAGAAGTCGATCGCCTTGAGGGCGGCATCCGGGTTCTTCGCCGTCCGGGAGACCGCCAGGCCGCTACCGAACGCGGTCACTGCCTGCTGCTTGCCCTTCCACAGCGGCGCGATGTCCCACTCGATCTTGCTCTTGGCCAGACCACCGATCGCCCAGAAGCCGGTGGTGTTCACCGCGACCTTGCCGTTGGCGAACGCCGCGTCACCGCCGACGTCGGCGCCCATGTCGGCGTACTGCTTCGGGGTCGGGACCACGCCGTGCTTGAACACCAGGTCGCCGGTCCACTGCAGCGCCTCGATCACCTCGTCGGTGGCGACCGCGGGCTTGCCGCTGTCGTCGATGATCTTGCCGCCGTTCTGGTACACGAAGCTCCACCACTGGGCCCACCAGCCGCCGCCGGAGTAGCCCCACTGCTTGCCCGGAACGGTCAGTTCCTTGAACGCGCCGAGCGCGTCGTCCCAGGTCCAGTCCGCGGTCGGCGCCTTGATGCCCTTGGCATCGAACAGCGTCTTGTTGTAGTACACGATCATCGCGCCGGAACGGTCCGGGACCGCGTAGACCTTGTCCTGGTAGGAGTACAGCTTGCCGATCGAGCCGAACCGCTTCTCCAGGTCGATCCCGGCCTTCGAGGCCAGGTCGTCCAGCGGCAGGAGCTGGTTCTTGCTCGAGTAGACGTTGACGCTCTCGGCCACCTGCATGATGTCGGGGCCCTTGCCGCCGGCGATCATCGTCTGGACCTTCTGCGCGTACCCGTCACCCGGGATCAGCTGGAGCGTCACCTTCAGCTCGGGGAACTTCTTGACCAGCAGGTCGATCCGCTTCTGGTACGCCGTCTTGTCGGCGTCTCCGCCCCACACCGCCATCACCAGGTTGGCGGCGGTGGCGTTGCCCGACGTACTGCCCTTGTCGTCACTGTCCGAACCGCACGCGGTGAGCGTGATGACACCCGCGGCCAGACTCATCCCGAGAAATCCCCGACGCGAAACCTGCGCCTTGTCCATCGCCATCGCGCTGACCTTCCCGTGCGTGTTGAACCCTGAGGATTTGTGTTGATCCCTGAGGGTTTGGGTGGCGGTTAAACTAACCATTGGAATAATCGTTGGCAAGACCTCGGTCGCCGAAATGCCAAACCGTGACCAGCGGGCCAGTGACGGGAATCATTCGCAACAGGGCGTTTTGCACCTGTACAGTTCAGCCGTGACCGAACCTGTGATCCTGGCCGACGTGGTCCGCAGCGACTTCGTCGAAGGCCACCACCGCGGCTCCGTCGTCGTGACCAACCCCGACGGCAGCGTCGACTGGTCCGCCGGCATCGTGGACCAGCCGATGTTCCCCCGCTCGTCCAACAAACCCATGCAGGCCCTCGGCATGCTCCGCAACGGTCTCCCGCTGACCGGCAAGCTGCTCGCGCTGGCCGGCGCCTCGCATTCGGGTGAGCAGATCCACGTGGACGGCGTACGGGAGATCCTCGCGACGGCCGGCCTCGACGAGACCGCGCTGCAGACTCCGGTCGCGTACCCGCTGGACGACGAGACCCGGGATGCCTGGGTCAAGGCCGGCCACGGCAAGGAGCGGATCGTGATGAACTGCTCCGGCAAGCACGCCGCGATGCTGCTGACCAGCACGCTCAACGGCTGGGACCTCGAGACCTACCGCTCGCCGGATCACCCGCTGCAGCAGGAGATCCGCACCGCGATCGAGGACGCGGCCGGCGAGAAGGTCTCGTACGTCGCGATCGACGGCTGCGGCGCGCCGATCTTCGCGCTCACGCTCTCCGGCCTGGCCCGCTCGTTCGGTCTGTTCGCGGCCGCGGCCACGGACAGCCAGGAGGGTCAGGTCGCCCAGGCGTTCCGTGCGTACCCCGAGTACGCCAGCGGGAGTACGCGCGACGAAGCCGAGCTGATGCGTGCGGTCAACGGCCTGTTCTGCAAGGCCGGCGCCGAGGGTGTGTACGCCGTCGGTCTCGCGGACGGCACCGGCATCGCGCTGAAGCTCGAGGACGGTACGCCGCGCGCCCGCAAGGTCGTGATGGCGGCGACCCTCCAGCGTCTCGGCCTCACGAACGAGACGATCGAGAACCACCTCCACTTCGACCTCACCGGCGGAGACAACGTGGTCGGCGCAGTCCGGCCGCACGCACCGACCTTCAGCTGACCAGCGGGTGGGTTGGTGTGACCTTGTGGGTGTGGAGTACGACGTCGAACCAGTCGGCGAGGCTGTCGCCGGTCAGGTAGGACGATGGGCCGGCCTCGGGGAAACCGCGGGTCTTGGCGGTTTGGTGTAGCCAGGCGCGGACCGCTGCGGGTTGCGGGTGTGTGCGGAGGTCGAGCAAGAAGTTGTCCAGGCCCGTCGCCGTCAGTTGGTGCTCGAACCAGTCGGCTGGTGCGGGCGGCATCGTGATCGGGCCGAGCGTCGTACCGTGGTCGAAGGTGCAGCCGATCGAGCGGTAGCGGTCGCCGTACCAAGCTCGGAGATACGAGCCGGCGCTGCGGAAGGCGACGGGTGGTTCGCTGACCTGCAGGCGCGGAGCGTTGGCGGTGTGCGCGCTGGCCGCCCAGTAGATCACCTTGTTGCGGGTGAAGCCGTGCCACCAGCGGACGTTCTCCGCGGCGCGGGCATCGCGGTACACCAGGTTCTGCTCCTCCGGCAGGCTGAATGCCGTGTAGAACGAGCGGATCTGGCGCGCGTGGTGCTCGGTGATCGCGTAGTCGCGGTCGTTCGGCCGGTGCGGCAGGTCGCGAACGAGCGAGTAGACAGCGCGGGCCTTGGCGACGTACGGCGCCTTGTCCTTGACCTCCTGCCAATACCACCGGACGTACGCGCCCATGTCGTCGGTGGTCGGGCGGATCGGGTCCAGGCTCCGGTGGAGTTCGGCCAGCCGGTGCGGTGCGCGGCGCGCGACGTACTCGGCGACGGCGTCGTACGAGAGTCGCCGGGTGGAGAAGTATTCCGAACCGGCGAACCGGACCTTGTCGCGGTGGATGGCGTTGTACGCGCGGAGGTATTCGAAGAGCTCGGCGTTCTCGTGCGTGCGGGCCTCGGTGCTCAATAGGCCCATCAGCTCGTGAAGATCGCCGCGGCCGGTAAGGACGTAGTCGTTCAGTTGGGTGCCGAGCGACCAGTCGTCCTCGAACGCGATCGCGCGGAAGCCGTGGTGCTCGACGAGATTGCGGACGACGCGGAGCTTGAGTTGAGTGATCTCGGCGGTCGCGTGCACGGCCTCACCGAGACCGACGATCTGTGCGTTGCCCGGGTTCAGGTCGGTGATCGGCTTGGCGTTCTGGGCGATCCAGCGGGTGATCGAGTTGTCCGTTGCGTAGGCGGTTGTGCTGCTAAGGCTGACTGCGGCGAGCGCCGAGCCGGCTAGCAGCGTCCTGCGAGAGATGGGTTCCATGCCATCCCACCCTGTCGTCCAGGCTCGGTCCGGGCATCCTCCAGCGGAGGGCTTCGGAGATACGCCGTACGTCGTACGCGCTCGGCCGTCCGCGTTCCTAAGGTGAAAGGTATGGACGAGGCGATCGTGATCGGGGCCGGGATCGGTGGGGTGGCGGCGGCTGCTGCGTTGGGGCGAAGCGGTTGGCGGGTTCGGCTGTTGGAGAGTGCGCCGGAGTTGGGAGAGGTCGGCGCGGGGCTTGTCGTGACTGTCAACGGGCAGCGGGCGGCCGAGGAGCTCGGGGCGGCGGAGCGGATCCGGCGGAGTGGGTACGACGTCCGCGCGGCCGGGACCCGGCGGTGGGACGGGAAATGGTTGCTCAAGGCACCTGATGGTGGTGACACCGGGATGATCGGGATCCACCGGCGACGGCTGCACCAGGCGCTGGTCGAGGCGCAGGACGCCGACCTGGTGACATGGGCCCGGGTCAGTGCGGTCGAACCGGGGGCGGTGGGTGGTGAGCGGGCCCGGGTGACGTGGGAGTCGGCGGACGGTACGCACAGTGCGCGGGCCGATCTGGTGGTCGGCGCGGACGGGATCCGCAGCGTCGCCCGCAGCTCACTCTTCTCGAACGTCTTGCGCTACAGCGGCTTCAGTTGCTGGCGTGCTGCGATACCGGACACCACGGTCGACGACCGGTTCGCGATGACGTGGGGGCCGAACGCCGAGTTCGGGGCGCTGCGGATCAGCGCCGACGAGGTCTATTGGTACGGGTACGTCGCGATGCCGAGCGGTCGTCCGATCGAGGACGAGGTACGGGCGGTCCGCGAGTACTTCGCCGCGTGGGCTCCCGACGTACGGGCGCTGACCGAGGCGACGGACGAGGTGATCCGGCACGACGTGTGGGTGCTGGACCGGCCGCTGCCGCGGTACACGATCGGGCGGACCGTGCTGATCGGGGATGCGGCGCATCCGATGCTGCCGACGCTCGGACAGGGCGCGAACTCGGCGCTCGAGGACGCGGTGACGCTCGGGCTGGTGATTCCGGCCGGTGGTGAGTTGGCGGCCGGGCTGCGGGAGTACGAGTCGCAGCGGTACCGACGTACGCAGAGGATCGTCAACAGGTCGGCGTGGATGGGGCGGACCGGGGCAGAGGTCGGTGCGCGTGGTCAGTGGTTGCGGAACGCCATGCTGCGGATCACCCCGCCGCGGGCCGCGCTCAGGAACGGTACGCGGATCTTCGACTGGACCCCGCCGGGGTCATTTGGCGCGCAGGCGGTCGACCGCGGGTGACAGGACGGGGAGCGGGGCGGTCGGCGCGGGCAGGTCGTAGCCGGCGTACAGGCGGGTGCGGATCGCTTCCAGGGGGAAGGTCTCGCGGTAGATCGCGAGTTTGACGGTCACGCCCTCCAAGGTTGCTCTGAGCAACATCTCCTCGACGGCCGGGTCGGCGGCGCCGCGGGCCGCGAACACGTCGCGGATCGCGTCCTCGACCAGTGCCAACCGACCGGACTTGGCCTGCTCGACGCGGGCGAACACGTCGTGGGTCGTCGGCTGCATCATCAGCGTGATCGCGAGCCGCTGGATCGGGAGCGTGGTCGCGGCCGCCATCAGGGCGCCGTCGATGATGCCGGCCAGACGTTCATCAGGCGTTCCCTGAATGGTCAGAATGCCCGCGATGCCGTCCAGCCAGCGGTCCAGGAGTTCCGCCGCCAGTTGCTCCTTGGTGGCGAAATAGTACGAGACCAGGCCGCGGGAGACGCCCGCGGCGGCGGTGATGTCGGAGATCGACGCTGCCTCGTAGCCCTTCGCGGCGAAGGTTTCCAGCGCCGCGGCCAGGATGCGTTCGCGGGAGCGTTCCCGCAGTTCCTGGTTGACGGTCGCCGAGCGCGGCACGGTTTTCCCTTCCGAACGGGTCCACGACGCCCGCCGGTCGAAGCCTGAAGCGCCGGGCAACCCCCCATCCTCGTGCCCGGCGCCTCGGGCTGACCCCCCGTGGTTAGGCCCCTCCCCAGGCGCCGCTTATAGACTGGACGTCCAGTCAACAAACGTCAAGGACCGTCCCGTTTTCTGGACACGCGCCGTGACGGGTAGAATGAAAGGGCTGCGCCCTGTGTCGAGTGGCACGTGAAACCGCCGTAGCCACCGCCAGATCCCTCTCATTGCTTGGAGCGCTTCCTCATGCCTGTCCGTAACGACCTGCGCAACGTCGCGATCGTGGCCCACGTCGACCACGGGAAGACCACCCTCGTCGACGCGATGCTGTGGCAGTCCGGTGCCTTCGGGGCCCATCAGCACGTGGATGAGCGGGCGATGGACTCCGGCGACCTGGAACGTGAGAAGGGCATCACGATCCTCGCCAAGAACACCGCCGTACGGCACAAGATGGCCAACGGCGAGCAGATGACGATCAACATCATCGACACCCCCGGTCACGCCGACTTCGGCGGCGAGGTCGAGCGCGGCCTGTCGATGGTGGACGCGATCGTGCTGCTGGTGGACGCCTCCGAGGGCCCGCTGCCGCAGACCCGGTTCGTGCTCCGCAAGGCGCTGGCCCGGCAGATGCCGGTGATCCTGGTGGTCAACAAGGTCGACCGTCCGGACGCCCGGATCTCCGAGGTCGTCGACGAGACCTACGAGCTGTTCCTCGACCTGCTCGACCACGACGCCGACCAGTCCGCCCTGGACTTCCCGGTCGTCTACGCCTCGGCCCGGGCCGGCCGCGCCTCGCTGAACCAGCCTGCCGACGGCGGTATGCCGGACTCCGAGGACCTCGAGCCGCTGTTCGAGACGATCCTGAAGAACGTGCCGGCCCCGGAGTACACCGAGGGCGCGCCGCTGCAGGCGCACGTCACCAACCTGGACGCCTCGCCGTTCCTCGGCCGGCTCGCGCTGGTCCGCGTGCACGAAGGCACCCTGAAGAAGGGCTCGCAGGTCGCCTGGTGCCGCCACGACGGCACGATCCAGAAGGTCAAGATCACCGAACTGCTGGTCACCGAGGCGCTCGAGCGCGTCCCCGGCGACTCGGCCGGCCCGGGTGACATCTGCGCGATCGCGGGCATTCCGGAGATCATGATCGGCGACACCCTGACCGATCCGGAAAACCCGAAGCCGCTGCCGCTGATCACCGTGGACGAGCCGGCCATCTCGATGACGATCGGCACCAACACGTCCCCGTTGGCCGGCCGGACCAAGGGCACCAAGGTGACCGCACGCCTGGTCAAGGACCGCCTCGACCGCGAGTTGGTCGGTAACGTCTCGCTGAAGGTGCTCCCGACCGAGCGTCCGGACGCTTGGGAGGTGCAGGGTCGTGGTGAGCTGGCGCTGGCCATCCTGGTCGAGCAGATGCGCCGCGAGGGCTACGAGCTGACCGTCGGCAAGCCGCAGGTGGTCACCCGCGAGATCAACGGCAAGCGGCACGAGCCGGTCGAGCGGCTGACGATCGACTGCCCGGAGGAGTACCTCGGCACGGTCACCCAGCTGCTCGCGGTCCGGAAGGGCCGGATGGAGCAGATGACCAACCACGGCACCGGCTGGGTCCGGATGGAGTTCCTGGTCCCGGCCCGCGGGCTGATCGGCTTCCGTACCGAGTTCCTCACCGACACCCGCGGTACCGGCATCGCGCACCACGTCTTCGAGGGGTACGAGCCGTGGTTCGGCGAGCTGCGCACGCGGCCTTCCGGTTCGCTCGTGTCCGACCGGACCGGTGCAGCCACGTCGTACGCGATGATCAACCTGCAGGAGCGCGGCACGATGTTCGTCGAGCCGACGACCGAGGTGTACGAGGGCATGATCGTCGGCGAGAACTCGCGCTCCGACGACATGGACGTCAACATCACCAAGGAAAAGAAGATGACCAACGTCCGCTCGAACGCGGACGAGTTCGAGAAGCTGGTGCCGGCCCGCAAGCTGTCGCTGGAGCAGTCGCTCGAGTTCTGCCGCGAGGACGAGTGCGTGGAGGTCACGCCCGACGCGATCCGGATGCGCAAGGTCGCCCTCACCCAGATCGAGCGCGCCAAGCTCGGCCGCAAGTCGAAGAGCTGATGGTCGACCGCGCGGTGGTAGACGGGCTCTTCCCGGCGGATCTCCCGGAGCCGGGGCACTGGGAAGAGCGGTATCCGGCGCGAGAGCTGCCGGAGGGGGCGAAGGTCACGCGGCTCGGCCCGTCGCCGACCGGGTTCATCCACATCGGCGGCATCTACGCCGGGATGATCGACCGCGACATCTCGTCGAACACCGGCGGGGTGTATCTGGTCCGCGTCGAGGACACCGACCAGTCGCGGGAGGTCGAGGGCGCGCTCGAGCAGTTCGCGCGCGCGTTCGAGTACTTCGGCATCAGCTCCGACGAGGACAAGGACCACGGTTCGTACGGGCCGTATCTGCAGTCCGAGCGCGAGCAGATCTACCTCACCTACGTGCGGCACCTGCTCCGGCAGGGCAAGGCGTACCTGTGCTTCGCGACGAAGGACGAGCTCGCCGACATCACCTCCCGCCAGCAGGCGTCGAAGGTCCCGACCGGGTACTACGGCAAGTGGGCGATCTGGCGCGACGCCGACCCGTCCACCGTCGAGGCCAAGCTCGCGGAGGGTACGCCGTACGTCGTGCGCTTCCGGACGCCTGACGACGCCGACGGGCAGCGGACCAGCTTCGTCGACGCGATCCGCGGCCGGCTCGAGCACGAGGCGAATCGCAACGACGCGGTCATCCTGAAGGCGTCGGACCAGTCGCCGCGGCTTCCGACGTACCACTTCGCGCACGCGGTCGACGACCACCTGATGCGGGTGAACCTGGTGATCCGCGGCGACGAGTGGATCTCCTCGGTGCCGCTGCACCAGCAGTTGTTCGCGGCGCTGGAGTTCGAGCCGATCACGTACGCGCACATCGCGCCCCTGATGAAGCAGATCCCGGGCGGGAAGCGCAAGCTGTCGAAGCGCAAGGATCCCGAGGCGGGCGTCGACTTCTACATCGGCGCGGGCTACCCGGCCGACGCGGTCCTGTACTACCTGCGCGGCCTGGCCAACGGCCGGCTCGCGGAGCTGCCGCTGGCCGAGGCGCTGACGACGCCGCTCGACCTGAGCCTGTGCGGGGTCGCCGGTCCGTTGGTCGACCTGGTGAAGCTGGAGGACATCAGCGCCGACCACATCGCGACGCTGAGCGGACAGCAGATCCTCGACGCGGTGCGTGTCTGGGCCGTGGAGTACGACGCTGACCTCGTTCCCGTGCTCGACAACGAGAAGGACCTGGCGCTGCGTGCGCTGGCGGTCGAGCGCGACGGCGTCGAGAACCCCCGCAAGGACCTGCGCAAGTGGTCGGACTTCCGGCCGGCGTACGGATTCTTCTTCACCGAGCTGTTCGTCCCGGTGGACGGACCGGGCGACGAGCGGCTGGCTCCGCTCGGTGTCGCAGCCGATGTCGTCACGGCGTTCGCGGCGGATCTCGTCGCGAACTACGAGCATCTCGACGACCCGCAGGAGTGGTTCGACCAGATCCGTACTCTCGCCGGCAAGCACCGGTTCGCGCCGAACGCCAAGGAGTACAAGAAGGATCCGGACGCGTACGTCGGCTCGATCCGCGAGGCCTCGCAGCTCGTGCGCGTCGCGATCACCGGCGCCACCCGGAGCCCCGATCTGCACGCGACCGCACAGGCCCTCGGGGCCCCGGAAGTACTGCGTCGCCTGCGCGCGCTGACGTCTTAGAGCACGAACTGGAAACGGTGACTGACGGAGCGTGCTCTGGGCTCCGTCGGTGTGATACACCATTTCTCGGCCAGCGGTGGGGCTGGCGGTGGGGAAAGAAAGTTTTGATTCGTTACCAACCAGACGTGAAGTAGCGACGTCTGTCTTGTGGAAGCACTAATTGGGGGAAGGACAAGGGAAACATGGGCATTCTGCGTAAGTTCGGCGCTACCCTGACGGCCGCCGCGTTCGTGGGCGTCGGCGCACTGTCGGCGACCACTTCGGCTGAGGCCGCGCCTCAGGTGACGGCGTCGGCGCAGAACTCGACCACGGCGCCGGCTCCGGTCGGTCAGCCGCCGAAGGCCGCAGCGGCGAAGCCGAAGGCGACCTCGAACAGCAAGCTGATCGCGAAGTACCGCATTGACCGCCGGTGCATCACCAAGGGCCGCGTGCTGTGCATCAACAAGAAGACCCGCAAGCTGGTCTACATGGTGAACGGCAAGCCGGTGCAGGTGATGGACGTCCGGTTCGGTTCCAGCCGGACCCCGACGCGTAACGGCGTCTTCCGCGTCTACCGCAAGTCGAAGAACCACGTGTCGTCGCTGTACCACACCAAGATGCCGTACGCGATGTTCTTCAGCGGCGGCCAGGCGGTGCACTACTCCTCGGACTTCAAGGCCCGCGGCTACAACGGCGCCTCGCACGGTTGTGCGAACATCCGCGACAAGAAGAAGATCGCCTGGGTCTTCTCCCGGGTGAAGGTCGGCGACCGCGTCGTCGTCTACAGCAAGTGAGCTGAAGCAACACGCACACAGCGGCCGGGGCCCTACACCCCGGCCGCTGTCGCGTTTCCGGTCTCGCTGTGGAGGTCCTCCGGTACTCTGAGCCAACCAGATGGCCGGTGAGGACGTCCTACAAGTGTGGGACGAGGTCTATCCGAGGGGGTCTCGATGCGCGGGCTGTTGATTCGCAAGTTGCTGAGCGGGCTGGTTGCCGGGGGCGCGATTGCTGCACTCCTGAGTACCGGAACGAGTGCGACCGCGGCCCCGCAGGACCTGAAGACGGTGCCGTTCGAGGTGAGCGGTGAGCTGCCGATCTACCCGAAGGCGCTGTGGAAGAACGGCTCCAGCGGGACGAACGTCCGCAAGGTCGAGGCGCGGCTGGTGCAGCTGAAGCTGCTCGAGAAGCGCTACCTGGACAACGAGTTCGGGACCATGACCCGGTCCGCGGTGAAGAAGTTCCAGAAGTCCAAGGGCATTCCCCAGCTCGGGTACATCGACCAGAACACCTGGGACCAGCTGGTGAAGGTCACCCACGAACCGACCCAGACCGAGCTGTTCCCGCCGGTGCCGGTGGTGAACGGCAAGAAGCTCGACGCGCGCTGCGCGACCGGTGTGGCACTGTGCATCGACAAGTCCACCCGCAAGCTGCGGTACGTCGTCGACGGTGTGGTGAAGATGCAGCTGGACGTCCGGTTCGGCGCGGTGAAGACCGCGACCCGGGAAGGCAGCTTCACGGTCGGTTGGAAGAGCCGGAACCACGTCTCGAAGCTGTACGACTCGAAGATGCCGTACGCGATGTTCTTCAGCGGCGGCCAGGCGGTGCACTACTCGTCGGACTTCGCGGCCCGCGGCTACAACGGCGCGTCCCACGGCTGCGTGAACGTCCGCGACCTGGCCAAGATCAAGGTCCTCTTCGACCAGATCCACGTCGGCGACAAGGTGATCGTCTACCGCTCGTAGTCAGAGCGGGCGGGGGCCTCTGCGGCGGCGGATGGCGCCCCAGCCGCCGCGGCCACGGCCGGTGGCGGCGCGCAGAGCGGGGCGGGCGTCCACGAGGTACACGGCGGAGGCGACGATGCCGATCAGGCCGAAGAAGCTCAGCCAGCCCTGGAACACCTGACTCAGTGTGAACACGGACAGGATCAGCACCCAGCCGGGTTTGGTGAGCTTGTCGGCGGCGATGAACACCGCCCGTGGCCGGAACACCGCGTCGGCGAGCGCGACCAGCTTGAACGCAAGCAGCACCCACCAGATGACCGACAGCGGATCGTCGAACCCGGGGATCAGGCTCCGGAAGGTGATCATGCTACGAGCCTAACCGACAGAACGGGCGGCCCACCTCTGCTCAGTCGCAGCTGTGGACCGCCCGGTCGCAGGATTCACCCGGAGAGGGGTGAATCGTTACTGTCTGTCGTGATTCAGTCGCCGACCTTGTCGGCCGCGGACTCGGCGGCCTTGGTGGCGGCCTTCGCGGTCTTGCGGGCGCTGGTCGCGGTCGCCTTGACGTTGCGGGTCGCGGTCGTGGCGGTCTTCTTCGCGGTGGTGCGGGTGGCCTTGGCCTTGCTCACCGTGGTCTTGGCGGTGCTGACCAGGTCCTCGGTCGCCTCCTGGTGGCGGATCCGCTCGACCAGGTCCTTGCCGCGGCCGGCGAGGTCCTCGTAGGTCTCCTCGGCCTGACCGAGGACGGTGGTGAAACCGGCCTGCGCGGTCTTCGGGAACTCACGCAGCTTGGCCGGGGCCGTGCGCGCGTCGGCGACGATCGCCTCGAAGCGCTTGGTCAGCTCGGCCTGCGCCTTGGTCAGCTCCTTGGTGAGCTCGGTCTGCAGGTTCTTCTGGTCGATCTTCGCGAACCGGGCGGTCACGTCCTCGCCGACGGCGCGGACCTTCTCGACCGCGAGGTCGCCGGCGCCGGCGATCGCGTAGAACGGCGTAACAGGGGTACGGGTAGCCATCAGGCTTCTCCTCGGGGTGTTTTCAGCAGGTTCAGTCGGTGCTGCGCTTGCGAGCCGTGGGCTTCTTCACTGGGGGCTCTTCAGGGGCGTTCTCGCGGACGAACGACGTGTAGACGTCCAGCAGGACGCGCTTCTGGCGCTCGGTCAGTGCGGGGTCGAGCAGGACGGCGTCGACCACGCCCGTGCCCTGCCGGCCGCCATCGGCTTCGTCGTCCGGATCGAGAATGCCCGCCCGTACGTACAGGGTCTCCGCGGAGATCCGCAACGCCTTCGCGAGCTGCTGCAGTACGTCGGCCGACGGCTTCCGTAGACCGCGCTCGATCTGGCTGAGGTACGGGTTCGACACTCCGGCCAGGTCGGACAACTGCCGCAACGACAGCTGCGCTTGCCGCCGCTGCTCGGCGAGGTACTCCCCAACGGAGCCCACCGCCCCAGCCGCCCGATCACTCAACTTGGCCATACCCCCAGTGTGCTAGCAAGCTGCTTGCAATTGCAAGCACCCACCCCGTGAGCCGCCTCACGTGAAGCCTCGTGAGGAGTCGTCAACGCGAGTAGGCTCGCCCGCCTGTGCTGGAAGAGGGGGTCTGATGACAGAGATCGGCAGCATCGGCGAGCTGGTTGAAGCAATCGAGCAGCATTCCCGTGGGCAGATGAGACCGTTGTGGTTCCGGGGACAGCACGACGCACGCTGGTCTGTCGCGCCGTCGATCTGGCGACCTCGGCCGCAGTACGGCTCCTACGGTCAGGCGGACGAGCGGAACTTCACTCATCGATTCCGCACCAGGGCGGCCATCAGGTACCCGAACACTCCGAGGTACGACGACCACGCCGGCTGGCTGAGCTTGATGCAGCACTACGGGTTGCCCACTCGGCTGCTGGACTGGAGCCGCTCGCCACTTGTTGCCGCCTACTTCGCGATCGAGAGCTATCTGCCCAGAGACCAGGAATCGCTCACGCCGGTCGACGCAGCAATCTGGATCCTCGCACCGCATGATCTGAACAGACATGTGAGTCATGTCGACGTCACTCCGTCGATTGTTTCGGGCGAGTGCAGCGGACTGCTCCGGGGAGCGTTCCGTGACGACGACGATGCGGATCCGTACCGGCGACCAGACAGGGTGCTGGCCGCGATGGCATCGGAGACCGATATCCGCATGTTCGTGCAGCAGGGTTGCTTCACGATTCATTCACCGGACTACGGTGTACTCGATCACCTCGAGGACGCACCCTTCTTCCTCGAGAAGTTGGTCATCCCGAGAAGCGCAGTGCCGCAGTTCGCCAGGCAGGTCGAGATCTGCGGGTACCGGCCGGGTGACATCTATCCCGACCTCGAGCATCTCGCGTCCGAGCTGAGGGGGCAGTATCCGCCGGGCTCCGTTCACGGAACCAAAGGGATGTACTGAGCGAGTGGTGGAGCGAATGCACTCCTTCCCTCCGCCACCACCTACTCGCGGTGGACCTTGTGCTGGGCGGCCTGGGCTCGGGGGCGGACGGTGATGCGGTCGATGTTGACGTGGGACGGGCGGGTGGCGATCCAGGCGACGATGTCGGCGACGTCGTCGGCCGTCAGCGGTTCCCGTACGCCGGCGTACACGGCGTCGGCCTTGGACTGGTCGCCGTTGAAGCGGGTCAGGGCGAAGCCTTCGCTCTGGACCATGCCGGGGGCGATCTCGGTGACCCGGACCGGCTGGTCGTACAGCTCCAGGCGGAGCGTGTCGACGACGGCCTTCGCGCCGTGCTTCGCGGCGACGTACCCGCCGCCGCCCTCGTACGCGACCTGGCCGGCCGTCGAGCCCATCACGATGATCGTGCCGCGCCCGGCGATCAGTGCCGGAAGCAACGACTTGGTGACTGCGGCGACCGCGATCACGTTCACCTCGAACATCCGCCGCCAGGCGTCCAGATCGGCGTCGGCCACCGGCTCGAAGCCGAACGCCCCGCCGGCGTTGTTCACCAGCACCTGCAGTTCGTCGCCGACCGCGGCGGTGAGTGCGGCGACGTCCTCGGCGGAGGTCACATCGCACTGCACCGCGCGGCCGTCGATCTCCTTGGCCAGCGCCTCGATCCGGTCCAGCCGCCGTGCGGCGCAGATCACCTCGAACCCTTCACGGGCGAGGTACCGCGCCGACGCGGCCCCGATCCCGCTGCTAGCACCCGTCACCACGGCCAGAGGACGATCGCTCGAAGTCATACCCCAAGTTTCTCAAAGCCATCGGCGCGCTCGTCGGGCCGTCTCACGTCCACCTGCCGGCGAGCGGCCGCGACCACCCCGAAGAGCGCAGCCAGGCTCACCGCCAGGAACCCGCCCAGCAGACCAAGGGTCTGTACGTCGGGGTGGATCAAAGCCTGCCCGCGGAACGCCTGGACCGTCACCGTGATCATCACGCCGGTGTACCCGAAGGCCGCGACGCCGACCAGGCGGTGGCGGACGCGCTCCGGCCGCAGCCACTCGACCCGCGCGGCGAGGAGGCTCAGCGCGAGGACCGTCAGCAGCAGGAAGTGGATCGCGTGCAGTCCGACGAAGTGCGGGATCCGCAGGTCGCCGCCGACGGTGCTCCAGTTGGTCAACGGCATCCCCGGACCGCCCGCCTCGACGCCGATGCCGTGACTGCCGGCCAGCGTGACCGGATGGCCGTACGCGTCCGTGACCTCCTGCCGCTGCCCCTGCGAGCCGACCAGGTAGAACGCGAGCGCCATACCGGCGACCGCCAGCCCGAGGCCGACCCGGATCGCCCGGTTCAGCGGGGCGTCGCCGATCCGCTGGAACAGCAGCATGATCGCCACCACCAGACTCGCCCCGAACAGCCCCAGGACTCCCGACATGAAGACCTTCTGCCCGACCTGGTTGAACGTGTCGGAGTTGTCGTTGAAGTGGCTGAACGTCCCGCGCGCGGCCTGTACGGCGATGAACCCGACGTCGACGATCCCGGTGATCGCGAACGCGGTCCCGGTCCACCAGCCGAAGCGTTTCGCCTTACGCAGCTTGGAAAGCAGCCACGCGAGCGTCGCGCCGTACAGGACGAACGACAGGCCGAACTTGAACGGCTTGAGCCACACGGACTCGTTGAGGATCTCCCGGCCGTCGACCGCGAGACCGATGCCGGCGGTCAGGACGAGACCGGACATGGTGAGCACCATCAGCACCAGCGGCCGATGCCAGGACCTGACTTCTTCGAGGACTGTACGCATGTCCCCAATGCTTTCGGCGCAGAGCCCGGGCCACAGTGGGCCGAGTCCGCCAATGGGGGTGGAGGTAGGCCCACCAAAGGTCAGGCCTGGCGGGTCGGCAGCGCGATGATCTGGCGCAGGTTCAGCTCCCGCCGGCGGCTCACCGCGAACGTCACCACGTCGGCGATGTCTTCGGCGGACAGCGGCCCGATCTGCTCGTTCATCGATGCGATCAGGTCCTGCCCGGGGCTGTCCAGGTGCGTCGCCAGTTCGGTGTCCGTCAGCCCGGGCTCGATGTTCGTCACGCGGACGTCGTACGGCGAGAGGTCCGCGCGCAACGATGCCGACAGATGCGTCAGCGCCGCCTTCGTTGCGCCGTACACGGCGTACCCGGGGAAGACGGCGTGCGCCCCGATCGACGAGATGTTCACCAGGTCGGCCGTCCGTCCTTCGCCGGCCGCCGCGATCAGGTCGGGCGTGAAGGCCTGGACCAGTCGCAGTACGCCGGTCAGGTTCGTGTCGATCATCCGGGTCCAGTCGTCGAGGCGCCCGTCGGCGATCGGAGCGGCCAGCATCACGCCCGCGGCGTTCACGACCAGGTCGACGGTGCCGAGCCGCTCGTGGATCCGGGCGACTCCGGCGTCCACCGACTCCTGCGAGGTGACATCCAGGCCGACGCCGAAGGTCCGCGGTCCGAGCTTGCCGGCCAGGTCGTCGAGGCGGTCCTGCCGCCGCGCGACCAGGGCGACCGCGGCACCGGCCTCGGCCAGTTGGGTGGCGATCGCGGCCCCGATACCGCTCGCGGCGCCGGTGACCACTGCCTTGCGAATCTGTAGATCAGTCATGTCACCGATCCTGGAGCGGTCGCGGAGGCTTACCCAGTGGTCTGCTGAGCCTGGTTCTGCCAGGACCAGGTTGCGATGCGGGCCGGCCTGGATACTGGAGGGCATGGATCGTCGCGCGGAGCTGACCGAGTTCCTCACCTCGCGCCGGGCGCGGGTGCGGCCCGAGGACCTCGGCATCAAGGTGTACGGCGGGCGGCGCCGAGTCCCCGGCCTGCGCCGCGAGGAGCTCGCCCAGGCGGCCGGTGTCAGCGCCGACTACTACGTCCGCCTCGAACAGGGCCGCGCCGAGAACGTGTCGCAGGAGATCCTGGACGCCGTCGCCGATGTCCTCCAGTTGACCGAGGACGAGCAGAAACACCTTGCCCTGTTGGCGAAACCGGCTCGTCGGCGGACCAAACGGCGTACGGCGCAGCGGATGCGACCCGGCCTGCAGCGGCTGCTGGACTCGATGACCGACGTACCGGCGTTCGTCCTCGGCCGCCGGATGGACGTCCTGGGCTGGAACCGGCTCGCCGCGGCCCTGATCGCGGACTTCGACAGCTTGGACCTCAAGGACCGCAACATCCCGCGGATGGTCTTCCTCGACCCGGCGTCGCGCGACTTCTACCCGGACTGGGAGGCGGTCGCAGAGGAGACCGTCGGCTACCTGCGGATGTACGCCGGACGCTACCCGGACGACCCGGAGCTCGCCGAGCTGATCGGGGAACTGTCCATCCGGAGCCCCGAGTTCCGCGTGCACTGGGCCCGGCACGACGTGAAGGACAAGACGTTCGGGACGAAGACGCAGCACCACTCACTGGTGGGCGACATCACCGTGGAGTACGAGACCCTGCAGCCGCCCGGTGAGCCGGATCAGCTGCTGGTCACCTACACCGTCGAGCCCGGGTCGCCGTCCGAGCAGAATCTGCGGCTGCTGGCCAGCTGGACGGCCGCGGATAGGGAGAACTCCCGATTCACGGCGGAAGCCCCAGAGTTACCCTGACGTCGTGACTCCATTGATGCCGCGACTCCGTCGCGGCGGGTCCTGGGGCTGTTGCTCCCGGCCTTCCCTCGTCGCTCCGGTCGCTTCGCTCCCTGCGCTCCTCAGTCCAGGCCGGGAGACCCCATGACCGGACCCCTCCGGCGGGTCGCGATGATCAGCCTGCACACGTCGCCGCTCGACCAGCCGGGGACCGGGGACGCCGGCGGGATGAACGTGTACGTCGTGGAGCTGTCCAAGCAGCTGGCCGGCCTGGGGATCGAGGTCGACGTCTTCACCCGGGCGACCGCGTCGGTGCTGCCGGCCCGGGTCGAGCTGATGCCCGGCGTGATGGTCCGCAACGTCGCCGCCGGCCCGTACGAGGGCCTGACGAAGAACGAGCTCCCGGCCCAGCTGTGCACGTTCGCCCGCGCCGTCCTGCGCGCCGAGGCGATCCACGAGCCCGGCTGGTACGACGTGATCCACTCGCACTACTGGTTGTCCGGCCAGGTCGGCCTGCTCGCCCGCGATCGTTGGGCGGTCCCACTGGTCCACACCATGCACACCATGGCCAAGGTCAAGAACGCCAGCCTCGCGGACGACGACGTACCGGAGCCGCCCGCTCGGCTGATCGGTGAGGAGCAGGTCGTCGAGGCCGCGGATCGCCTGCTGGCCAACACCGGCGACGAGGCCCGCGAGCTGATCGACCTGTACGGCGCCCAGCCGGCGAAGGTCGGTGTGGTGAATCCGGGCGTCGATCTGGAGCTGTTCAGCCCGGGCTCGCGGACGGCCGCTCGAGAGGCCGTGGGGTTGCCGGCCGATGCCGTCGTACTGGCGTTCGTCGGCCGGATCCAGCCGTTGAAGGCGCCTGATCTGCTGATCCGGGCGGCCGCGCGAATGCTCGAGCGGGACCCGTCGCTGCGGTCGCGGCTGGTGGTCGCGATCATCGGCGGGCCGTCGGGCAACGGGATGGAGCACCCGGAGTCGCACGCCGAACTGGCGCGGGCGCTCGGGATCTCTGACGTGACACGCTTTGTGAAGCCGATGGAGCGGGCGCGGCTGGCCGACTGGTACCGGGCGGCGTCCGTTGTGTGCGTTCCGTCGTACTCGGAGTCCTTCGGGCTGGTCGCGCTGGAGGCCCAGGCCTGCGGTACGCCGGTGGTCGCGGCGGCTGTCGGCGGCCTGAGTACGGCGGTGCTCGACGGGCGGACCGGGTTCCTGGTGCGCGGGCACGCGGTGGACGACTTCGCCGACGCGCTGGCGCGGATCGCGACGGATCCGGCCGTCCGCGAGAGCATGAGCCACGCGGCGGTCGGGCACGCACGGGGGTTCGGCTGGGAACTGACCGCGCGGAAAACGCTGGCGGCGTACCGGACCGCCGCGGACACGATGGCGAGCGAGATCGCCGCGGAGGTAGCCGGGTGAGAGTTTCTGCGGCGGACGTGATCCGCCAGGTGCTGACCGAGAACGAGCTCGACTTCACCGAGAGTGAGCCGGGCGTCTTCAGCGCGGACCTGCCGGGGGAGCGGAAGCTGAAGACCACGGTCTCGCTGACGGTCGGCGCGCAGGCGGTCCAGGTGCACGCGTTCGTCGCGCGGCACCCGGACGAGAACCATGCGGCCGTGTACCGGTGGCTGCTGGAGCGGAACCTGAAGATGTACGGCGTCGCGTTCGCCGTCGACCACCTGGGTGACATCCACCTGGACGGGCGGGTCCCGCTGCACGCGATCACACCTGGTGAGGTCGACCGGTTGCTCGGCGCGGTGCTGGAGTACGCCGACTCGTCGTTCAACACGATCCTCGAAATGGGGTTCGCGTCGTCGATCCGGCGCGAGTACGAATGGCGCGTGCTGCGCGGCGAATCCACTCGAAACCTGGACGCGTTCAAGGGCTGGCTGGAGCCTCGATAGCATGCGGGTATGACCTATCGCCTGATCCTGCTCCGCCACGGCCACAGCGACTGGAACGCCAAGAACCTCTTCACCGGCTGGGTCGACGTCGACCTGAACGCCCAGGGTGTCGAGGAGGCCCAGAAGGGCGGCGAGCTGCTGCGCGACCGCGACCTGCTGCCCGACGTACTGCACACCTCGGTGCTGCGCCGCGCGATCCGCACCGCGAACATCGCGCTCGAGGTCGCCGACCGCCAGTGGATCGACGTACGGCGCTCCTGGCGCCTGAACGAGCGGCACTACGGCGCCCTGCAGGGCAAGGACAAGAAGCAGACCCTGGAGGAGCTCGGCGAGGAGCAGTTCATGCTGTTCCGCCGCTCGTACGACACCCCGCCGCCGGCGATCGAGCGCGGCTCGGAGTACGACCAGGCCGGCGACGCGCGGTACGCCGCCCTGCCGCCGGAGCTACTGCCCGCGACCGAGTGCCTCAAGGACGTCGTCGAGCGGATGCTGCCCTACTGGTACGACGCGATCGTGCCGGACCTGCGCGCCGAGAAGACCGTCCTCGTCACCGCCCACGGCAACTCACTCCGCGCCCTGGTCAAACACCTCGACGACCTCGACGAGCAGACCGTAGTAGGCCTCAACATCCCCACCGGCATCCCCCTCTACTACGAACTCGACGACAACTTCAAGCCGCTAACCCCCGGCGGCGAATACCTAGACCCCCAAGCAGCCAAAGACGCCATAGAAGCCGTCAAAAACCAAGGCCGCTAACCCTCCACCCACACCCCCGCCAGACCCCCGCCGCAGCTGCCTTGTGACCGGCTCCGCCGGGGCGTGCTGTTGGGTAACCGTTCTGGGGTAGCCGGCGTTGCGGTGGGGTTGAACAGGTTATTGGCTGTTCAACGCCACGGTTTCCTGGGCTTTGGCGCCGGGTGGGCTGTTGGGCGCATGTCCTGGCGCGGCAGCTGCCGTTCGGCTGGGTGATGCCGTGCGACTGGCGGGTTGTGGTGCTGCTGGCGGGTTGTAGCACGTCAGCGGTGAAACAACCCGCCAGCGAGCCGCCTCAAACAGGCGCGCCGAGCCTCGGATGATCGGCCGGTCGTGTGCAAGCTCGACAGGTAGAGCACCTGCGAGACGCTGTACGCACGATCGAAATCACGCTCAGGTGCACTACCCAGCGGGCCGACACCTCCTGTTCAAATGCACATCCCGAACACACCAACCCGCCCACACGTCAGTCGCAAGCGCCGCTGTTTCCTGGGCCAGCCCCACGCTGTCCTCGGCTACGACCGGGGAATGTGTCAGGCCGGCGGCGGTGGGGTGTCGAGGGGGAGGTCTTCGAGGTCCAGGGTGCGGAGGTGGGCGAGGTGGGCTTGCAGTTCGGGGCGTTGCGCGACGATCTCGGGGCTGCCCTCCAGGAGCGCGAGCTCGGTTCTGCGGAGCTTTCTCATGTGCTGCTCCACCGCGTCCAGGTGTGCGAGCAGCTCAGGCCCGCTCATGCCTGACACGTCGACGCTGACAAGCCGGTCGGTCTCCGAGTGATCGCTCATGCTGCTGAACCTATCCATGACCCTCGACTGGGCCCCGCCCGGTACAGCTCGAGTTCACGTCCTCGCCGGAACATCAGCCCGGCGCCGCGGACGCGCTCCGGCGAAGCCGGCAAAAGACAGCCGCGCCGTAGGCGTGTCCTCTCAACGCTGACACGTCGGTGTTGACCAGGCGGTCGGTCAGGGATTCGTCGGGCATGGGGTGAAGATACGCGCCCGACAGAAGTGGTGGTTACTCGCCGCGCATCGGGTCGTAGTGGTAGCCCAGGCGTACGGAGCTGACGCCATTGAAGACGACGCCGGGGATCCTGCCGTAGCCGGTGAGGGCGGTGGCTGCGCCGTTCGCCTTGCTCATCGCGTAGAGCGTGCCGGTCTGGGTGTTGTTGTCGACGCCAACGATCAGCACGCCGCCGCGGGTGCCGCAGTTCTCCACGACCAGCGACTCGAAGTTCTGCCAGCCGCCGGACCGGATCCGCTTGAGGACCGGCTTGGTGGAGGCGGCGACCGGGATCCGCACAGTCCAGAGCGCGCCGGCGGTCGTGGTCATCAGCAGGGTGTCGTACGTCATGGTCTCGCTGATCACCGTCATCGTCTTGAAGCCCTTGAAGCCCGGGAACGAGCCGAGAGACTTGATGGCGCCGCGGACGATCGAGTACCGGTACAGGCTGCCGTTGCTGTTCAGGCCGTAGAGGTAGGCGTGGCTCGGGCCGTCGATGCTGTCGTTCGACGTGGCGATGGTCTTGAAGCTCGTCCAGCCGCTGCCGACCTTCTTGAAGGTGGCGACCGGCGGGCGGTACGGGTACACGTAGGTGGTGTGCCGGTACAGGTTCCCGCCCTGCAGCAGCAGGCCGTAGTAGTAGAACTGGGTGCCCGCCGCGTTGGCGGCCATGTACCAGGTCGCGTTCGCGCGGGTGCCGACGAACTTGAACGGCTCGTACGGCGCTCCCTGCGGCGGCCGTCCGGCGATCACGTCGGCTGATTCCATCGAGCCGGCCGCGGTCGGGTAGCCGACTGAGATGCCGCAGGCCTCGGTGGCTGCCTTCGCGGAGTTCGACTGCTTGGTCCGGTCGGACCAAGGCTTCGGGTCGGGCGTTCCGGCAGTGGCCGGGACGGAAACGACGGACGCGGCGATCAGGCCGAGGCCGGCGGTCGCGAGCGCAAGATGCTGCAGTCTCATGGGTTCCTCTTCCAAGGGCGGTCTCGGTCGACTCCCGAGAATCAGGTCACTTCCCGTCCCATCGGGTCGGGACTACTCGGCGTTACGTCGAGCACAGAACGTGACCAGATCGAGATAGGTCCGTCGGCAAGAGTCAGCCGCGCCGGGGGCGTGTCCTTTGTGTGCTTGCCCATACAAAAGGCGCCCCCGGCAACTAGCCGGGGGCGCCTTGGATGTTGTGGAAGGTCAGTTGCCGTTGGGGTTGGGGGTGGAGGCGCCGGCGCCGGAGCCGGCGGCGGTGCCTCCGATGGCTACTGGGAGTTCGCCGGTGACGAGGTAGACGACGCGGCGGGCCATGGCGACCGCGTGGTCGGAGATGCGCTCGTAGTACCGGCTGAGCAGGGCCATGTCGACGGCGACCTCGACGCCGTGCGGCCACTCCTCGTCCATCATCAGGCGGAACTGGTTCGAGCGCAGCTTGTCCATCTCGTCGTCGCTGGCCTCGAGCCGTCCGGCGGCTTCGACGTCGCGGGTCGCGATCACGTCGCCGGCGGCGTCGACCATCTTGCCGGCCACGGACCCCATCGACTCGATCACGTCGTGCAGCTCGGTCGGGATCGCCGGCGCCGGGTACCGCATCCGGGCGATCTTCGACACGTGCGCGGCCAGGTCGCCCATCCGCTCGAGGTCGGCGACCATCCGCAGCGCGGCGACCAGCATCCGCAACTCGTTGGCGACCGGCGACTGCCGCGCCATCAGTTCGAAGACCTTCTCCTCGACACCCTCACCGGCGGCATCGAGCTGGATGTCGGCCGCGATGACCTCCTCGGCCTTGCGGATGTCCGCTTCCAGCAGGGCCGACGTCGACCGGCGTACGGCGGTGGACACCGTCCGCGTCATCCGCTCCAGCTCGGCGAGGATGTCGTCGAGCTGCTCGTGGTACGTGTCACGCATGGTGTTCGAATCCGATCTGTGGTGTCCGGTGCCCGCGGCGCGGCACCACCCGGTACCCGCCCACCGGTGACCGTATGCCGTCGAGGTTGCCGGACGGCGACGAGTGGTGAACGACCGATGAACAGTTAGGTCGTGTCCCGGTCATCCGGTGCTCATTCGGTCTTTCCCTGCTGGTCGCCCGCGTAGCATCGTTGCCGTGGACCCCACGCTGGCTGCGGTGCTGGGCGGCGTCATCGGCGCGGCCCTGGCCCTGCTTTCGCTCGGTGCGATGATGCTTTCGGAGCGGGCCCAGCGCAAGATCCCGGAGTCCCCGGAGCCCGCCGTACCGTCGGGTGTCGCCACGGTGCTGTCGGTACTGCGGTCCTCGGCGGTCGTGATGGGACCCGAGGACCAGGTGCTGCAGGCCAGCGCCCCGGCGCACGTGCTCGGCATCGTCCGCGGTGAGCGGCTCGTGGTCGACGACATCCTGACCATGGTCCGCCAGGTCCGCCGCGACGGGGAGATCCGCCAGCAGGACCTGGAGATCGTCCGGGGCCGGCTCGGCGCCACGCAGTACGTCAGTGCCCGGGTGGCGCCGCTGGGCAGCCAGCTGGTGCTCGTGCTGGTCGAGGACCGCACCCGGGAACGCCGCCTGGACGCCATCCGGCGGGACTTCACCGTCAACATCAGTCACGAGCTGAAGACCCCGGTCGGCGCGCTGATCCTGCTCGCCGACGCGGTCTCGGAGGCCTCCGACGACCCGGAGGTGGTGCAGCGGTTCTCGGACCGGATGCGGGTCGAGGCGTCCCGGCTGAGCCGGCTGGTCAAGGAGATCATCGAGCTGTCCCGGCTGCAGGGCGACGACCCGCTGGAGAACCCCGGCCCGGTCGACATCAACGGGGTCATCGAGACCGCGGTGGACCGCTGCCAGATCGACGCCGAGGACCGGGACATCAAGATTGTGGTGAAGACCGAGCCCGAGCTCGAGGTGCTGGGCAGCGAGGACCAGTTGGCGATGGCGATCGGCAACCTGGTCGAGAACGCCATCAACTACAGCCCGGACGGCACCCGGGTCGCGGTCGCCGCGCACCCGATCGGCGACCTGGTCGAGATCACCGTGTCCGACCAGGGCGTGGGCATCCCGAGCAGCGACCTGGAACGCGTCTTCGAGCGCTTCTACCGGGTCGACCGGGCCCGCAGCCGCGAGACCGGCGGCACCGGTCTCGGCCTCTCGATCGTCAAGCACATCGCCTCGATCCACGGTGGCGACGTGCGGGTCTGGAGTGTCGAGGGCCAAGGTTCCACCTTCACCGTGAGACTCCCGTTGCGGCTCGAACCCGCACCGGGCCAGACCGACTCCCCCAGCCAGGAGGAGACGGCCGTACCCCTGACGCCTACCCCGTCAGGTCAGATCGCAAAGGAGACAGCTTCGTGACCCGAGTGCTGGTCGTCGAAGACGAAGAGAGCTACAGCGACGCGCTGTCGTACGTGCTGCGCAAGGAAGGGTTCGAGGTCGCCGTCGCGGAGACCGGGCCGGATGCGCTGGACGAGTACGACCGCGCCGGTGCGGACATCGTCCTGCTCGACCTGATGCTGCCGGGTCTGTCCGGCACGGAGGTCTGCCGGGCGCTCCGCAGCCGGGGCAACGTCCCGGTGATCATCGTCAGCGCCAAGGACACCGAGGTCGACAAGGTCGTCGGGCTCGAGCTCGGCGCGGACGACTACGTGACCAAGCCGTACAGCCCGCGGGAGCTGCTGGCCCGTGTCCGCGCCGTACTGCGTCGCGGTCAGGACGTCGAGCTGCTGCCGGACACGCTCGAGGCCGGCCCGGTCCGGATGGACGTCGAGCGGCATGTGGTGACGGTGTCCGGGACCGAGATCCGGCTGCCGCTGAAGGAGTTCGAGCTGCTCGAGATGCTGCTGCGGAACACCGGCCGGGTGCTCACCCGCGGTCAGCTGATCGACCGGATCTGGGGCGCCGACTACGTGGGCGACACCAAGACCCTGGACGTGCACGTGAAGCGGCTGCGCTCGAAGCTCGAGAAAGATCCGTCGAACCCGCAGCACCTGGTCACCGTGCGTGGCCTGGGCTACAAGTTCGAGTCCTGAGTCACACCCCCCGCAGGTCGCGACGACCGGCGGGGTTAGCTTAGGCTCTCCTTAGTTGAGGCAATTGGTCTAAGGAGAGTTCACCATGTCCTGGTCCCGTACGCGGGTCGTCGGTGCGGTTACCGCCGTACTGCTCGCCACGACCACGCTGGCCGCCTGCGGCAGTGACGGCGACAAGCAGGCCGAGAGTTCGGCCGGTACGGCGTCGTCCGGGTTCCCGGTCACGCTGAAGAACACGTTCGGCGACACCACGATCACCAAGAAGCCGGAGCGGATCGTCACGCTCGGCTGGAACGCCCAGGACGTGGTCTACGCGCTCGGCGAGACCCCGGTCGGGATGCCGAAGGTCACCTACGGCCCGACCGCTGACGGCGTCACCGCGTGGGACGCGGACAAGTTCGACAAGTCGAAGACGACGTTGCTGGACACCGGCGACAAGTACCCGTTCGAGAAGATTGCGGCGCTGAAGCCGGACGTCATCCTGGCCCCGTACGAGGGCTTCGACGAGGCGACGTACAAGACGCTGAGCGGGATCGCGCCGACCGTCGCGTACCCGGGGGCGCCGTGGCAGACCACCTGGCAGGACCAGACCCTGCTGGTCGGTGAGGCGCTCGGCAAGAAGGCCGACGCGGAGAAGCTGATCACCGGGATCTCGGACAAGATCAAGCAGGTCGCCGCGGATCACCCCGAGTTCAAGGACAAGACCATCACGGTCGGCTCGTTCGGCGCCGAGAACTACGTCTACATGCCGGGTGACCCCCGCGTGCAGATCCTGAACGAGATGGGCTTCAAGAACGCGCCGGGGGTGGAGGCGCTCGAGAAGACCAACACCAAGAAGGAGTTCTCGCTGACGATCAGCAAGGAGAAGGTCGCGGACATCGACGCCGACGTGCTGGTCGCGTACGTCGACGGGATCGGGACGCAGAAGTTCCTGGCCGACCCGGTCTACTCGTCGCTGAAGGCGGTCAAGAGCGGCGGCGCGTACGCGATGCAGGACCAGCAGGTGATCTCCGGCATGAGCGCTGTGAGCGTCCTGAGCGTCCCGTGGGTCCTCGACAAGGTGCTCCCGGGCCTCTCGAAGGCAGCTTCGGCGAGCAAGAACTGAGAGCCGGTACGCCGAGCCGCGGCCACTGGCTCGCCGTACCCAAGCAGAACGGGCCGTCCCGCGCCGGGGCGGCCCGTTCTGTCGTTCGGGGAGCTACTCGGCGGCCGCCGGGGACGGCGAGTAGTGGTCGTCGGCGAGGACCGGGACGTAGGCGGAGACCGGCGCCGCGGTGCCGAAGGTGATCGTCACGTTGACCATCTGGCCGGGCTTCGCGCCGGTCACGATGATCGCCGGACCGGCCTCCTCGGCGCCCGGGGTCGGGGCCGACGGGGTCTCGGTTGCCGTCGGTGTCGTGCTCGGGGTGGTCTCGGCGGCCGGCGCCTCGGTGCCGGAGCCCGGCAGGACGAGGGCGGTGTGGGGCTCCAGTTCCAGCGGCGCGGTGAGCCCGGTGAACTTGACCTCGCCCGGCTGGTCGCCGCCGGCCTGGCCGTCGGCCGTCCCGGCCTCGGCCTGCAGGATGCTGACCAGGGTTTCCGGGGCGTCGCCGTCGTTGACGATCACGCTGTGCAGTTCACCCTTGCCGTCGGCATCGGCCAGCACCAGCATGTTGCGGACCTTGAGCTGGCCGGACTCGATGTTGGTGCCCTCGGCGGCCTGGTACGGCTGCAGGGTCGGCGCGGAGAAGCTCGCGCTGCACGCCGCCAGCGCGATACTGAGAGTGGCGGCGGCGCCCGCCAGCGCGGTACGCCGGGCGAACCGCGAGGACAACGTGATCGGCACTGGAATCCCTCTCGTGCAAGCTTTTTCGACCTGTCGCGGCACCGGGGTGCGGCGACTCCTGGCCGATTGTGGACACCGTCAGGCAGCGGCCTCCGGCGCCCCACAGCGTAGCCCTCGGGTCCGGCGAGGCGGACGCCGGGATGCCGCCGGAGCGATGTCCAGAGCAACGGTGCGCGCGCGCACGAGGCATGCGATTGAGCGTTTGTCAAGGCAGGAAATGGGCCCTGACCAGCGCAAACGCCCCGACCGGACCACCGACTGCGTGGTAGGATAGGACTCGGAAAGGGGCACGTGACATATGACTTTCACAGTCGGCGAGACGGTTGTTTACCCCAACCATGGTGCGGCCGTCATCGAGGACATCGAGACCCGTCAGATCAAAGGTGAGGACAAGACCTATCTGGTCTTGAGGATCGTCGCTCAGAACGACCTGGTCGTCCGGGTCCCCGCGTGCAACCTCGATCTTGTCGGCGTGCGTGACGTCGTGGATCAGGCTGGCCTGGAGCGCGTCTTCGACGTGCTGCGAGCTCCGCACACGGAGGAGCCGACCAACTGGTCGCGACGCTACAAGGCGAACCTGGAGAAACTGCACTCCGGTGACGTGCTGAAGGTGGCAGAGGTCGTCCGCGACCTGTGGCGCCGTGAGCGTGACCGCGGTCTGTCCGCCGGTGAGAAGCGGATGCTGGCGAAGGCTCGCCAGATTCTGGTCTCCGAGCTGGCCCTGGCCGAGCACACCAACGAGGACAAGGCGGAAGCCATCCTCGACGAGGTCCTCGCCTCCTAAAATCAGACGCAGCCTGAAGCAGTTTGCATGAGTAGCGCGGTCGTGATTCCCGCGGCCGGGCTAGGGCTGCGACTCGGTGGTGAGACCCCGAAGGCATTTCGAGAGGTCGGTGGCGACTCGTTGCTGGTCCACGCGGTGCGTGGGCTGAAGGCAGCGACCGCCGCCGACCTCGTCTGTTTCGTGGTCGCCGTGCCGCCCGGCTCCGAGGAGACGGTCGGCAAGGAGCTCACGCCGTACGTCGGGGACTCGCAGCTGCTCGTGGTGGCCGGCGGTGCGGAGCGGCCCGCTTCGGTGCGGGCGGCGCTGGACGTCGTGCCGGTCGACGGGATCGACTGCATCCTGGTCCACGACGCGGCGCGGGCGTTCGTCCCGGCCGATGCGATCGAGCGCGTGGTCGCGGCGGTGCGAGCCGGTGCCCAGGCCGTCGTACCGGTGGTGCCGGTGACGGACACGATCAAGCGGGTCGGTCCGACCGGTGATGTCGTCGACACGCCCGATCGGTCGACGCTGGTCGCCGTACAGACGCCGCAAGGGTTCGCTCCTGACGTACTGCGGCGCGCGCATGCGGCCGGTGCCGATGCGGGCGTGACCGACGACGCGATGATGTGTGAGCGGATCGGGGTGACGGTTCGGACGGTCGAAGGGTCGCCGGACGCGTTCAAGGTGACCCGGCCGCAGGACCTGCTGCTCGCCGAGGCTTTGCTGGTGGAGCGGAGGATCTCGTGAAGGTTCCACGGGTCGGCAACGGCATCGACGTACACCCGCTGGAGGAAGGCCGCCCGATGTGGCTGGCCGGCCTGCACTGGCCGGACGAGCCCGCCGGGCTGTCAGGTCATTCCGATGGTGACGCTGCTGCACACGCCATCTGTACGGCGTTGCTGACGGCCGCGAAGCTGGGTGACCTGGGATCGAACTTCGGTACTGCCGAGCCTGAGTGGGCCGGTGCCGCAGGGGTTGTACTGGTGGCTGAGGCTGCGCGCCGGGTTCGGGCCGCCGGGTTCGAGATCGGGAACGTCGCGGTGCAGATCGTGTGCAACCGCCCCCGGATCGGTGCGCGCCGCGAGGAGGCGGAGAAGGTCCTCTCCGCCGCGTGCGACGCCGAGGTATCGGTGAGCGCGGCAACAACCGACGGCCTCGGCTTCCCCGGCCGCGGCGAAGGAATCACCGCCATCGCCACCGCCCTCATCTACTGACCCACCACCCTCTTTGAGCACGCACCAACCAACTTCCGGCGCGATTTATGGTTGGTGGGGGCTCAAAGATGTCACGGGGTCCGGAGAGAAGCGGGCGGCGCGGGGGTCTAGTTCGTTGCCTTGGCGTTGGGTGAGTGGGGCGTAGAGCTCGGGGCGGCGGCCGCGGAGCCAGCGGCGGCCGGTTGCCAGGGGCACCAGTTCGAGGTCGAGATCGCCGACGACCACGGCTTCGGCGGGGACCGGGGTCTCCGCGACGATGCGCCCGTACGGGTCGAGGATCATCGCGTTTCCGGTGCGGAGCTCGTCGTCGTCCCGGCCGACACCGTTGCTGAACAGGACGAACATCCCGTTGTCATGCGCTCGCGCCGGCAACCACCGCATCAGCCATTCCCGCCCGCTCGGCCCGTTGAAGGCCGTCTCAATCTCCGTACGGTCCCCGCTGGTCCACACCTCGAGCGGGATCGGCTTCATCCCGTGCGGGCTGCGCGAGTTCGTCCCGCCGGTCTGGTGCGGCGCGATCAGCACCGTTGCACCGAGCAACGCCGTGATCCGGACGTTCTCGACCAGGTTGTTGTCCCAGCAGATCAGCACCCCGGCCCGGAACCCCCACGGCGTCTCGAACACCGTGTACGACGATCCGCTCGCGATCTCCTCGTGCTCGAACGCATGCAGCTTCCGGTGCACGTGAACGCTCCCGTCCGGCAGACAGACGGCGTATGCGTTGAACAACGTGCCGTCAGCATCCTCCAGGAACCCGACCCCGATCCCGGCCTCCAGTTCCTTGGCGAGAGCAACGACCCGACTGATCAGCGGTCCGTCCGCCGGCTCGGCCAGCTCGTGAAGTCGCTCGGGGGTATGGCGGCGGAGGTGCCAGTAGCCGAGCAGACACATTTCCGGGAGGACGACCAGCCGGGCGCCGTCGGCAACCGCCGCGCGGGCGAGTCGCTCGACGGTGGCGAGGTTGGTCGAGGGCTGGTCAGGACTCGGCTCGAACTGGACCACGGCCGCGCGGAAGGAGGTCATACGACCATCGAAACGCCGCGGCACCCATGACGTCCAATAGCGATTGGGGGAGATTCCATATCCTGAGGTTATGAATCTCCGTTTGCTTCGGGCGTTCGTCACGGTGGCCAGGCTGCGGAACTTCGGGGCCGCGGCCGCGGAGTTGTCGACCAGTCAGCCGGCGTTGACCAAGCAGATCCAGGTGCTGGAGCGCCGGGTCGGCTCGGTGCTGTTCAGCCGAGGGAGGCACGGCGCGAGGCTGACCCCGGCCGGGGAACTGTTGCTTCCTGACGCTCTGGAGTTGCTCGACCGGTCGGAAGCCTTCGAGCGACGGGCCGTTCAGGTGGCGTCCGGGACCGAAGGCTCGCTCGCGATCGGGTTCGGGTTGTCGGGGATCGAACTGGCGCCGCGGGCGGTCGCGCTGTTCAGGAGTCGGTGGCCGGGAGTGACGATCTCGCTCGAGGACATGTCGTCGGCGGTGCAGTGCGAACGCCTGCTGGCCGGGAGCCTGCAGATCGGATTCGTACGGTTACCGGTGCCGGCCGGCCTCGAGCACCTCCGGTTGCGACGGGATCGCCTCACCCTCGCCGTACCGGCCGATCAGCAGTTGCCGCGTGATCTGGTCAGCTGGATCGACTCGCGGCCGCTGGTCCGCCTGACACCGGACCGCGGGCCGGGGCTGACCGCCCAGATCAACATGCTGTACGCCGAACTTGGTTGCCACCCGCAAATACTCCAGGAGGCCGGGGACCTGCAGACCGTCCTCGCCCTGACGGCAGCCGGCGCAGGACCAGCCGTCGTACCGCAGACCGCCGAGCGCATCGCGCCACCCGAGGTCCGCCTGGTCCCCCTCCCCGGCCGTGCGGCCACCTGGTGGACCGGCACCGCCTGGGCCACCAGAACCCCTCTCACCGAACGCTTCGTAAAAGCCGCCGCCGAGGTCGCCCGCGCCGCCTAACGCTTGCGGGGTAGTGGCGGGAGTTCGTAGGAGTCCAGCCAGGCGGCGAACAGGTGGCGTAGTGCCTCCTCGTCGGGGCTGAAGGTGGTGGCCAGGGTGATGAAGTCGGCTGTCGTGACCGATCCGTGGCGGTGCGTCTTGGTCCAGGCACGGAGGAGTTCGAAGAACGGGGCATCGCCGAGGTGCTTGCGTAGCACGTGCAGGGTGATCGCGCCGCGCTTGTAGAGGCGGTCGTCGAACATCAGGTCCGGGCCGGGGTCCGACAGCATCAGGTCCTGTGGCAGGCCCTTCAACCGCGTGTGCGCCTTGGCCGCCTGCTGGTCGGCGGTGAGGCCGCGTGACTCCTCCGACCACAGCCACTCGGCGTAGCAGGCGAAGCCCTCGTTCAGCCAGATGTGCTGCCAGTTCGCCGGGGTCAGGCTGTTCCCGAACCACTGGTGCGCCAGTTCGTGCGCGACCAGCCGCTCCGACCCGTTCCGGCCGTCGACGTGGTTGCTGCCGAACACCGAGATGCCCTGCGCCTCGAGCGGGATCTCCAGCGGATCGTCGGTCACCACGACCGTGTACCCGCCGAACGGATACGGCCCGAACTGCTTGCAGAACAGCTTCATCATGTCCTGCTGGCGCCCGAAGTCGTGCCGGAACTCGCGGCTCCGCCCGGCCGGCAGCACGCCGCGGATCGCCACGGGCGAGGCCGCCAGGTCCACCTCGTCGTACCGCCCGATCTGCACGGTCGCGAGGTACGTCGCCATCGGCGCGGCCTGGTCGAACACCCACGTCGTACGGCTCGCCTTCACCCGGCGCGACACCAGCCGCCCGTTCGCGACGACCTGGTACGGCGAGTCCGTGGTGATCGAGATCCGGTAGTGCGCCTTGTCGCCGGGGTGGTCGTTGCACGGGAACCAGGTCGCCGCACCGCTCGGCTGGCTCGCGACGATCACGCCCTCGGTGAGCTCTTCCCAGCCGAGCTCGCCCCACGGGCTGTCCTCGGGCTTCGGGTTCCCGTTGTACTGGACGTCGACCGTGAACTCGGCGCCGTCCGGGATCGTCGTCGCCGGGGTGACGTGCAGCTTGCCGCCGCGATGGGCGTACCGCTGCGGCCGGCGGCCGTTCACCGACACCTTCGACACCCGGAGCCCGGACAGGTCGAGGCTGAGGCGCGAGAGCGCCTGGGTGGCGAACGCGGTGATCGTCGCCTTGCCGGTCAGCCGGTTGCTGCTGACCCGGTAGTCCAGGTCCAGCTCGTACGACTCGACCTTGTAGTCGGTGCTTCCATGGCTGGGCACATACGGGTCAACCATCAGCCCTGCCAGGGACCGATCGGGTTCCCGGCCCAGCGCGTACCCGCCGGAACACCTTCACCACGCATCACGAGAGACACCGGCCCGATGGTAGCTCCTGCTCCTACCTCGGCCGCCGGGAGGACGATGCCGTGCGGGCCGAGAGTTGCCCCGGCCCCGAAGGTGACTGTGTTCATGGAGAGAACTCGATCATGAAATAGGTGCGTTTGCAGCACACAACCGCGATTCACCGTGGCACCGTCGCCCAGGGTGACCAGATCGGCCTCCGGCAACCAGTACGTCTCGCACCAGACGCCCTTGCCGATCTTCGCTCCGAGTGATCGCAGCCAGAGCGTGAGGACCGGCGTACCGGCGGCGGCGTTCGCGAACCACGGCGCGGCGACCAGCTCCACGAAGCTGTCGACCACCTCGTTGCGCCAGACGAACGAGCTCCACAGTGGATACTCGACGGCTCGCGTGCGGCCCACGATGACCCATTTGGCGACCGTCGCCATCCCGCCCGCGACCGCGCCGGCCGCGAGGATGACCGCGCCGGACAGCAGCATCGTCCACCACGGACCGAGCCACAGGTCGAGCGCCTGCAGTGCGAACAGCACGCCGAGGGCGATCAGCACCGTGCACATCATCGGGACGAACCGGCACAGCTCGACCAGCGCACGGGCGACCTTCAGCTTGTACGGCGGGTTGAACGTGCGGCTCTGATCACCCGAGACGGCCTGCCGGCGGAGTTTCACGGGCGGCGAACCGAGCCACGACGTACCGGCCTTGGACTTCTTCGGGGCCGCGGACAGCACCGCGACCAGGCCGTTCTTCGGGACGCTCCGCCCGGGCGCCGTCATCCCGGAGTTGCCGAGGAACGCGCGCTTGCCGACCTTCGCGCCGGCCACGTGCAGCCAGCCGCCGCCGAGCTCGTACGACGCGATCATCGTGTCGTCGGCCAGAAACGCGCCCTCGCCGACGGTGGTCATCTTCGGCAGCAGCAGGACCGTCGACGCCTCCACGTCACGACCGATCTTCGCGCCCAGCGCACGCAGCCACCACGGGGTCAGCAGGCTCGCGTACAGCGGGAACAGCAGGGTGCGCGCGGAGTCGAGCAGCCGCTCGGTCGCCCAGACCTGCCACCCGATCCGGCTCCGGACGGGGTAGTGGCCGGGCTTGATCCCGATGCCGAGGAGCCGTACGCCGATCAGTGTGAGGACCGCGATCGTGGCGAACCCGACCAGCGTCATCAACGGGACCGCGGCCAGCGCGTGCAGCGCCGCGTCCGGCAATGTCTGGGTGCCGCGCACCGCGTATCCCAGGACGACGAACGCCGCGGCCGCCCCGGCGACCGGGACCAGGGACATGAGCGCGGACTGGGCGCCGTACGCCGCAACCCACCACGGGGCGCGCGCGGGACGGTGGTCCGGCCACGGGTGCCGTGCGCGACCGATCCTGGCTGCGGGGGAGCCTGACCAGCGCTCGTTCTCGGGGACACGGCCGGAGACGGCCGAGCCGGCCATGATCTCGGCGCTCCGGCCGATCTCCGCGCCGGGGAGCAGCGTGCTGCGGGAGCCGACGACCGCGTCGGGTCCGACGGAGATCTGTCCGACGTGCAACCGGTCGCCGTCGATCCAGTAGCCGGCCAGGTCGACCTCGGGCTCGATCGAGGCACCGCGGCCCATCGTGAGCAGGCCGGTCACCGGCGGCAGCGTGTGCAGGTCGACGCCGCGGCCGACCTTCGCGCCGAGCGCGCGGGCGTAGTACGCGATCCAGGGTGCGCCCGCCAGGTTGGCGGCGCCGGCCGCGTCGGCGAGGTTCTCCGCGGCCCACAGCCGGACGTGGACGCTGCCGCCGCGCGGGTACGTGCCCGGTTTCAGGCCGCGCAGCAGGATCCGGGCGCCGACGACCGCGATGCCCATCCGGCCCGCCGGGCTGATCAGGATCAGCCAGCCGGCCAGGATCCACCACCAGGACACGGTCCGCGCCCACGGGAGCGGTTCGATCAGGGCGGCGAGGAGATTGTTCAGCGTGAACACGTAGACCAGCCAGCGGACGCCGACGACGGTCTGCAGGATCAGCGTCAGCGCGGTCTGCAGGAGTTGCGTGCTCTTCGGCGTCGGCCGGATCTCCCGGAGCTCGACCGGCTCAAGGGCCGCGGGCTTGAAGTCGTCGAGCCGCTCGGCGAGCGCGCCGAGCCGCGGGTACTCGTAGATGTCGCCGACCGTGACGTCCGGGAACCGCTCGCGGAGCACGGAAACCAGCTGGGCCGCGGCGAGGCTGCCGCCGCCGTGCAGGAAGAAGTCGTTGTCGGGTCCGGTGACCTTGGCGCCGAGGATCTTCGTCCAGCGTTCCGCCAGCCAGCCCGCAGTGCCGTCCAGCTCGGCGGCCGGTCCGTCGCTGTCCATCCCGGGCAGCGGCCAGGGGAGCGCGTTGCGGTCGACCTTGCCGGAGGTCCGGGTCGGCAGCGTGTCGACGATCGCCAGCAGCGGAACGAGCGCTGCGGGCAGTGCTTCACGCAGACGTTCAGTGGCCTTGGCTGTCTCGAACGCGTCCGGTTCTTCCGGCACGACGTACCCGACGAGGAGCTGATTGCCCGCGGCGCTGTTGCGTACGGCGGCCGCGGCGCCGGAGACACCGGGGAGCGCCTGCAAAGCGGCGTCGACCTCGCCGAGCTCGATCCGGCGGCCGCCGAGCTTGACCTGCTCGTCGGCGCGGCCCTGGAACAGCAGGCCCAACGGGTCGGACCGCACCAGGTCGCCACTGCGGTACGCGCGGTCCCAGCCGAGGGTCGGCATCGGGGCGAACTTCTCCGCGTCCTTGGTCGGGTCGAGGTAGCGAGCCAGGCCGACGCCGCCGATGATCAGCTCACCGATCTCACCATCGGCCACTTCGTTGCCTGTGGCATCTACAACGGCGAGGTCCCAACCGTCCAGCGGGAGACCGATCCGAACCGGGCCTTCGCCGGAGAGCTGGGCGGCGCACGCGACGACGGTGGCCTCGGTCGGCCCGTAGGTGTTCCAGACCTCGCGGCCTTCGATTGCGAGGCGCTCGGCCAGTTCCGGAGGGCAGGCCTCGCCGCCGAAGATCAGCAGCCGGACCTGGTCGAGCGCGTCCGGCGGCCAGAGCGCGGCCAGCGTCGGCACGGTCGAGACGATAGTGATGCCCTGGGCAACCAACCACGGGCCGAGGTCCATACCGGTGCGAACCAGTGACCGCGGTGCGGGCACCAGACAGGCGCCGTACCGCCAGGCGAGCCACATCTCCTCGCAGGACGCGTCGAACGCGACGGACAGGCCGGCCAGGACCCGGTCGTCTGGCCCGATCGGCTCGTCCTGCAGGAACAGGCGAGCCTCGGCGTCGACGAACGCGGCCGCCGATCGGTGCGTGACGGCGACACCTTTCGGTACGCCGGTCGAGCCCGACGTGAAGATGATCCACGCGTCGTCGGTCGGCTCGGGGCCGGTGGTGCCGCGCGGGGAGTTCGTCGTACTGGTGGCGTCCATGCGGGCCGAGTACGGGTAGTCGAAGGCGCCGTTGGCCGCGTCGTTGTCGGCCATCGGCGCCTGCTGCGGGCGGGCGAGCGTGAGCTCGAGTTCGTCGCCGACCGTGGCCGCGACGGCCGCCTCACCGAAGACGAGTTCGGCGCGCTCCTCCGGGTCGTCGGCGTCGACCGGGACGTACGCCGCGCCCGCTTGCAGGGTGCCGAGAATCGCGACGTACAGGTCGTTGTGCCCCGACGAGATCCGGATGCCGACGCGGTCGCCGGGTCCGATACCGGCCGCGGTCAACCGGCCGGCGAACTTGGTGGTCTGCACCAGCAGCTCGCGATAACTCAGACTGACGCTGCCGTCGTCGAGCGCGGGCTCGTCTGCGTAGTTGGCAGCTGTCTCCTCGAGCACATCCACCAACGTCCGCGAGGCCGTCGCCAGGTCCCCGCGTCGCAACGTCACGGGCGGATAATACGCCGCTCAGTTACGGCTTGGACAACCCGAAGCAAACACGTGGGTGCGCCCATCAACCGCTTGTTCACACCCAGGAGCTGGTCACACGGGAACGTTGATGGAGTTGTCGCGGGTCGTCGTGCGGGGCGGCTTGTTCATGTCGGCGACGGTAAGTCCGGTCGCCGGGGACCCCTCCCGAACTCAGTCCAGTACGTCGAGATCCGCCGGGACCAGCGTGGTGGTCATCAGCAGCTCCCGGAACATGTTGTCGTTCAGCGCGTTGCCGACCGGCTCGCCGACCTCCTCGCGGGTCAGCCCGGGTACGCCGTCCCGCGACAGCCGACTGCGGACGTTGGAGACCAGGTGCTCGACCCGCTTGGCAGTCCAGCCCTCCGTCGGCTGCAGCTCGGACAGCTGGTCCGCAGCCTGCCGCCAGGACAGCGGCAGCGGGTGCAGGTCGTGCAGCAGGTACCGCTGGCCGACCACGATCAACGCCAGCTTCTCAGCCGGAGACAGTCGCCAGACGCGTGGCGGGTGCGTTGACTCACGTGGCCGCGGTACGGGGCGTGCGCCACTGTCGCCGACGACGTACACCTCGAGGAGGTGCTCGCGTCCGCTGGAGCCCTGTACGAAGAGCGGTGTGTAACCAGCCGCGAGAGGTATCGGGTCCTCGCCGGCGAACAGCGCCCGCTGACGGGGGAACCGCACGGGCAGCCGCCCGGTCACTGCGACGTACCACTGGTTGCTGCGGTAGCTGATCGAGCCGTGCCTCCGGCTGACGCGCGGATCGTCCTCGCCGATGCAGACATGCACCTCGGGACGGTTCCGTCCGAACAGGATGGTCCGCTGCGGTTCGGCGTCGACGCTGACACCACCTGCGACGCTCAGCACGAAGATGGTGCCCGGCTGGGCGTCAGGCACGCCGTGCGACAGGCTGGTCTGATTCGGGGGGAGACGCTCCATCTCAGGCCTTCGGCAGCTTCGCAGCGACTGACTGACCGAGCTTCGTGGCCAGTCCGCACAGCGAGGTCAGCGTGCCGGGACCTGTTGCGATCACCGTCACCAACTCGACCGTATCGGCGTACTTCCGGAACACGATCAGCGCCGCACAGGTCCCAGTGCCGTCGTACTCACTCGATATGAACGCGGACCGGCCGGACATCGTCACCGGACGTCCGTCCGACGCGTCCAGCGGCTGGTCCCGGTCGAACCGCACGTCCACCGACAGATCGCTGGTCGTACTCTCCCAACCGCACGACCAGCCGCCGAACGACGTGTCCGGATGCTTCGCGTCCACAGCCGGGATCAGCTCCAACGCCTGGTTGTCCAACAGCGTGCAGGCGTCGAGGTGCGCCAGCGACGCGGCCGGCAACGGCTGCGCACGACGGGGGATCGGTCCGGCCTTCAGCACGCCGATCGCCTTCTGCGTAACGGCTTCCGCCATCGCGCACACGTCCATCCCGGACCCGTCGTTGTGCCGCGCCTCGACCACCACGTGCGTACCGTCCGACAGTACGAGTACACGCTCGCAGCCGCCGCCCTCAGCCCGTTCGCGGACGACCTCGTGGAGGTTGCCGGTCAGCTTCTCCACCGTGCCCTGAGGCAGTTCGTTGTCCGCCTCGTCGAGCTCTGCCCGTACGTCGACCTGCTGGCCGCCGCTGCCGTTCACCACCACGTCACACCGGTCGAAGTTCCCGTACGCCGGTTCCAGCGTCGCGTCCCCGAACTTGCTCAACGACGTCTCGTCGATCAACGCACAGGGATCCACCGTCAACGGATCACCCACCGGACCGGCGATGGTCGTCGTGGGCGTGGCCGATGGCTCGGACGGCCCCGACACCGCCCGTCCGATCAGCACACCCAGTACGGCGACCACCGCTACGCCGGCAGCCGCTGCCGGGATCACCCATCGCCTCCGCCGCGTACTTACGGGCGGGGCAGTGGGGCCGCCGAGCTCAGTTACAACCTCGGCGACGGACGGGCGGTCCCCTGGTTCTACGGCGAGCATCCGCGTGAGCAGCGGCGTCAGCTCGCCACCGCGTCGCAACGGCTCCAGTTCACCGCGTGCGGCGCGCCGCAGTACCGCCAGCGGGTTCGGGTCGTCGCCGAACGGCGAGTGGCCCTCCAGCGCCGTGTAGAGGACCGCGCCCAGCGAGAACACGTCGGAGGCGGTCGTCGGTTCGTTGCCGTTGGCTACTTCCGGTGCGAGGTGGGCCGGCGTACCGACCGTCGAGCTGTCCGTCAGCGTCGCCTCGGCCCACAGGCGTCGCGAGATGCCGAAGTCCGCGAGTTTCGCCGTACCGTCCGCAGTGACCAGGATGTTGGCCGGTTTGAGATCCCGGTGGATGATGCCCGCCGCGTGCACGGCCTGCAGCGCGGACGCGATCTGTACGCCGATCCGCGCGACCCGGTCCGGTGGCAGCTTGCCCAGTTCGTCCAAGCTCCGCGACGGCAGGTACTCCAGGACCAGCCAGTGCTCGTCCCCGTCCGTGACCACGTCGAAGATCGTCACCACGTGCGGGTCGTGCAGGCGGGCACCGGTCCGCGCCTCACGGCGCAGCCGGCGCCCGTCCGGGTCGTCCACACCGGGATGCGCGCGCTTCAGCGCGACCTCCCGGTCCAGCTGCTGGTCATGGGCACGCCAGACCGAGCCCATACCGCCCGAGCCGAGCGGTTCCCCCAACAGGTAGCGGCCCCCGATCAACCGGGCCGTCACTTCACCAGGTCCGCCGATACAGCGAAGGTGTCACAGGCCTTGTTCTCGCCGACGTTGAAGCCGTTCTGGATCCAGAAGCCCTGGCTGGTCGCCAGACCGTGCGTCCGCTCGTCCTCCGGCGTGTCAGCCGACTCACCGAAGCTGTTGCTGGACTGCTCCTTGAACTCCTGCAGGCGGTTGGTCAACGGGTACGACTTCGCCACGGCCTTGCTGAACACACCGGCGAAGCAGGACGCCTGCAACTCGTTGCGTCGCGAGCTCTCCAGCTTCTGCTCCGGGTGGTCCTGCACATAGACGGCCCGGGCGTAGAACAGCCCGGTGACGCCCTGGACGTGGTGGCCGTACTCGTGCGCGATCGTCATCAGGTACGCGAGGTCCTGCTGCGGACCGAAGGCACGGTTCATCTGCTTCACGTCGGTGTACATCACCTGGTTGCCGTAGCAGTAGAACGCCAGCACCCGCCCCGACAGCGGCGCGAAGTTGCCGCACGGCGTCTGGACCGGCGTGTCGAACACGACCAGGCCCGGGTCCGGCTTCTCCTCGCCGAGCTCCTTGAAGATCGGGCGCCACGCGTCGTTCAGACACTTGAAGAGCCGCTGGTAGTAGACCTTCTGCGACGCCAGGCTGCCGCTGCCGAGGTTGGCGGCCGGGCAGTTCTGCGCCGGCAGCGGACCTGTGCGGTACACGTCGGCGTTCAGCAGGAAGTCCTCGGCGGTGCCCTTCTCCGGGGTGGTCGTCGGCGTCGGCACGATCGACGGACCGGTCACCTTGGGCTCGGCGGTGGTCTCGGTGCTGCTGTCGGAGCCCAGGATCGCGGCAATCACGGCCACCGACACGCCGATGAAGGTCAAGAAGATGAAGCTCACCAGGACCAGGCGCAGCGCTCCGCCCCGCTTCCGCGGCGGCTGGAACCCGTTGAACTGGCCCGGACCGCCGTAGTACGGCTGGAACTGCTGGCCTGGGTACTGCTGACCGGGGTACTGCTGGCCCGGGTACGGCGTACCTTGCGGCGGACCCTGTGGGTACTGACCCTGCTGCGGCGGCCATGGCCCGGCTTGCGGCGGTGGCAGCACACCAGGCGGCGGGCCGAGTGGCCGGCCCTGCGGTGCACCCTGCGGTGGGCCGCCGTACCCGTACGGGCTGCTCAAGGTCTGGCCTCCATGTGGTCGGGTCACGCGGGTCGTATCTGGCTATGGCGAGTTCGCTGCACGAACCGGCACGAGACTACTCTCGACCCATGTCACCGAAGCGCCGCCTCCTCCCGGCTGCCCTGCTGATGTCCCTGACCGCCCCGCTGTTCGTTGCCCTGAGCACTATGGCTGCCGAGGCGGTGGCCCCGATGGCAGGGGACCAGATCACCGCGTACTCCGCGGACGCGACGCTCACCAAGGACGGTGAGCTGCAGGTCAAGGAGACGGTCGACCTGACCGCCGGCGGTACGACGTTCAGCCGCACGCTGGCCACCCGGGTCCGGTCGGACGCCGAGCGGGACCGCACGTACGAGCTGAAGGACGTGTCCGCGACGGTGAACGGACAGCCCGCCCAGGGCTTCCAGAACGACAGCACCGACGACGGCCGCAAGCTGACGCTGAACGTGTCCGGGCAGTCGAAGATCGTCTACAGCTACACAGTGGACAACGTGGTCGCCGACTCGACCGAGGGCCGCCAGGTGAGCTGGCCGATCGTGCAGGGCTTCGCCACGTCGATCCCGAAAGCCAGCCTGACCGTCAGCGTCCCGTTCGCGACCTGGGTGACCTGCTTCGCCGGCCGCACCGGTTCGAGCCTTCCGTGTACGTCGTCCCAGCTGGCCGAGTCGGCGGCGCTGCAGATCGAGCAGAACGGCGTACCTGCCGGCGGCCGGGTGACGTTCCTGACCGGGCTGAGCGACCAGGCGACCGTGCAGGCCAACGCGCAGTTCTCCACCCGCTGGACGCTCGGGAGGGCGTTCACGGTCGACAAGACCACCGTCGGGCTCGCAGTCCTCGTGTTCGGGCTCGGACTGCTCGGTGCGGTCGGCCTGTGGTTCTTCCGCGGCCGGGATGCCGCGAAGGTCGGTGCGGGCGCGCCGGAGCGTCCGGTGCTCGACGGCTCCGACGGTCCGCAGTTCGCCGCTCCGGACGGCATTCGGCCCGGCCAGGTCGGCACCGTGGTGGACGAGACGGCCGACGTCGTCGACATCACCGCGACCCTGCTGGACCTTGCTGTGCGCAACTACCTGACGATCGTCGAGCAGCCGCGCGAGTCGCACTTCGGCAGGCTCGACTGGGAGCTGCAGCGGTTGCACCCGGGCGGTCCGGAGCTGCTGGCCTACGAGAAGGCTCTGCTGGACGCGGTGTTCGCTGACGGCGACTCGGTGCTGGTCTCCGCGCTCGGCCCGTCGCTGCGCCCGCGGCTCAACCTGGTCCGCGAGCAGCTGTACGCCGACGTCGTCACGCAGGGCTGGTTCAACAACCGCCCGGACGCGGTGCGGAACCGGTGGACCACCGCCGGCGTGGTGCTGCTCGGTGCAGGCGTCGTACTGACCATCGTGCTTGCGATCGTCAGCAAGTTCGCTCTGGTCGGCTTCGCGGTCATGGCAGCCGGTCTGGTGCTCGCACTCGTCGGGCAGGCCGCACCGGCCCGCACTGCGCGCGGTGCCGCCGTACTGGGCCGGGTGGCCGGTCTGCAGCACTACCTGGCCAACGAGACCTCGGCCGACCTGCCGCAGAGCCACCGGCTCGAGTTCGCGTCCCGCTGCCTGCCGTACGCCGCTGTGCTCGGGCTGACCGAGAAGTGGGCGCTGGAGATCGCAGCGACCGATGACGACGACGACCCCGACGCCGGCATCGGCTGGTACTCCGGTCCGGAGAACTGGCACCTGTCCGACATCGGCGAATCGCTCAGCAACTTCGTCACATCATTCGGCGGCTCCCTAACCACCGCCCGCCGCCTCTTCGGCTGACGGAGTGGCTCGCCCTTCCACGGTCGAGCGCCGGTACAAGGACAGGCTGGCCCGCATGGGACCGCCTCACGCAACGGGACGGATAACCCCTCGCGTGCAGGGTTCTCCCCTCATACAGCAGTAGAGAACCCCCGACGCGAGGGGATAACCGCCGGTCCTCTGCCTGAGCTGGTGTCCGAGGTGCTCGAGGGCCGCGTGTGTGGTGGCGTGGTGACCGGAGACAGGAGCTCGTGACTCGAGACAGGCAATAGCAGGTCCCGACCCGCCACTGCCTGTCTCACGACCTAGTTCACTCGGACGTCGGCTGCGGTGAAGGTGTTGCAGGAGTCGGGCTTCTTGTTGTTGTAGCCGGTGATCGACCACTGGTAGTTGCTGACCCGGTTGCCGTGGTCGTGGACCCGCGGCCGCGCGTAGTCGTCACCCGAGTGCGAGATCAGGAACTTCCAGTTGTTCAGCAGCACGCCGTTCATCGGGAGGTACGTCGCGTTCGCGCCGAGGTAGACCGCGCCGAGACAGGTCGCCTGCAGCTCGCGGCGGCGGCTCTCGGTCAGCTTCTGGTTCGGCGTCATGCTCTGCTGCCGGGACATCGACGAGGCGAGGATCCCGCTCAGCTTCTGGATGTGGTGGCCGTACTCGTGCGCGAACGTGTTGAGCATGATCGCGCGCGTGTAGACCGGGTTGGAAACGTAGTAGCGGTTGTCGACGGTGAACGGCAGGTAGATCGTCTCGTTCGCACCGCAGTACGCCGCCCGCACGCTGCGCTGCATGCCGCAGGGCGAGGGCACCTTGCCGACGTACACGACCGCCTTCGGGTTGCGGAACGGCAGGCTCGCCTTCTTCATCGCCAGCCACCACGTGCGGTTCAGGCAGGGCAGCAGACGGTTGTAGTACTGCTGCGCTGCCGCGACGGTGACCGGTGCGAACGGCGGCTCCGCGCACTTCGACGCGGCGAGCGGGCCGATCGTGTAGAGCCGGCTGCCCTTCACGACCTCGTCGACCGTCGGGCCACGCGGCGTCGACGGGGACGGGGAGGTGGACGGGCTCTCCGAGGGAGACGCGGACTCCGAGGTCGAGGTGGTCGGGGTCGTCTTCGCCTCGGGCTTGTCGCCGCCGAGACCGCGGATCAGCAACGTGACGCCGGAGCCGACCACGAGGACCGCCAGCACCACCAGGCCGATCAGGAGAGTGCGGGAGATCTTCTTCTTGCGCCGGCGCCGGCCGCCCGGTGGCTGCGGGATCGGGATCGGCGGGTACTGCCAGGTGGGCGCCTGCTGGACAGGCTGACCCATCGGACCGATCTGACCGCCGGGACCGCTCTGGGGGGCGGCGTGGCGGGCGCCGGTCTGTTGCTGCGGCGGGAGCGCGTTGCTCCACGGTGAAGACTGCTGCCCCTGCTGTTGACCCTGCTCTTGGTCCTGTCCGCCTTGCGGGCCCCACAGGTACGAGCCCTCCGAGCGCGGACCGGTCTGCTGCTCGCGGGGCTGCTGCTGCGAAGGAGACGCCTGCCAGGCGCTCGACTCGGACTGCCCCGTAGCCGAGCCCTGGCCGGCACCGGTCTGCAGAGTCCACGACTCAGTACCCCACTCAGGAGCATTCGGCTGGGGCTGGTTGGGCTGGGAAGGCCCAGACGAGCTCGCACCCGACTGCGGGCTCTGACCGGACTGAGGCCCCTGCGGACCGGACTGCTGCGGGGGACCCGACTGCCACGGGCTGGGGGTGGTGGCGCCGGGCTGGGGTGCCGGTGGGCCGGACTGCCAAGAGCCAGGCTGGTTCCCACCGGACTGCGGCGGACCAGGCTGATTCGGCCGCTGCTGTCCCGGACCAGACTGTCCCGGACCGGGTCGGTTCGGGCCGGGTTGGTTCGGGCCGGGTTGGTTCGGGCGTGGTTGGGCGGGGCCGGATTGCGACGGGCCTGGCTGGTTCGGCCCTGGTCGACCAGGGCCGGGTTGGTTCGGGCCTGGCTGTGACGGACCTGATTGTGGCCAGCCGGACTGCGGCGGACCCGACCGCGAAGGCCCGGGCTGGTTCGGGCCCGACTGTGACGGACCTGACTGTGGCCGACCGGACTGCGAAGGCCCGGGTTGGTTGGGGCCTGATTGTGACGGACCTGACTGTGGCCAGCCGGACTGCGGGGGCCCCGACTGCCGAGGCCCGGGCTGGTTCGGCCCGGGTTGGGGGCGACCGGGTTGGCCGGGGGCGGGCTGGTCGGGGTGTTCTCGGCGGTTGGGGTCCCAGCCGCCGTCGAACCAGCTGCTGGCGGGCTGGTCGGACTGGGCCGGGTTGCTGAACTCCCGCTTGGCGTCGGAGTCGCCGGTCCACCACGTGGCCGGCTGACCCTCTCCAGGGTTCTGCTCCCCAGGACCACGAGGGCCGGCCTCGTTGTCCCGTGCTCCGAACCAACCACCACTACCGGGTCCTTGGCCTGCGGGCGGCTGGCCGGGAACGGGCTCCTGCGGGCGGTCCGGCTGATCGTCAGCCGGGTCGCTCCCCGGGGGCTGGTTCCTGTTGTCCGACATCGATGCTCCTCACGACCTTGCTGGGTATTGCTCTGCAGCTCGTTGGTGGGGCGCCGAAGCCGCCTCCCCCTACATATCCTCCGCGACATACTTTGCGCGATACGGACCCACCAGGCTAGCTACCCCGGCCAGTCGTTTCGAAGTAGACCAGTGACGGCCCTCACTGCACCTTCGCGGCAGACGCTGCGAACGTGTTGCAGACGCTCGGGTTGCGGGCGTTGTACCCGCGGGTGGCCCAGTACTGGTGGTTGTTCGCGTCGCCGTGGTCGTTCGCGTTGTCGGTGACGTGCCCGATCAGCCAGCGCCACTGGAACAGCGACTGCCCGGTGATCGGGTAGCTCCGCCGGTTCGCGCCGATGAAGATGTCCGAGAAGCAGGACGCCTGCAGCTCCAGCCGCCGGCTGTCCTGCAGTTCCATCGCGTAGTTCGGCCGCTCGTACCGGATCCGCGAGTACGCCTGCAGGATCCCCATGTTGTTCTGGATGTGGTGCCCGTACTCGTGCGCGAACTGGTGCAGCATCCACATCCGCGCCCACACCTTCTGGTAGGCCTGCGGGTAGCGGTTGTAGTTGCCGATGTCCTCGGTGAGGTTCATGTAGATGGTGTCGGTGGTCCCGCAGAAGAACGGCGGCCCGGAGTCGCTGTGGGTCCCGCACGGCGTCGTGACCGTACCGCTGAAGATCCGCACGGTCGGCGCCCGGAACCGCCCACCGGCCTTGGCCACGAGCGGCGCCCAGGCCCTGTTCAGGCAGCCCACCAGGTTCTTGTAGTTGGCCCGTGCGCCGGCCACCGTGCTCTGCCGCGCCTTGGACTCCTTGCAGTTCACCGACGCCATCGCACCGGCCTTGTACAGCCGGTTCCGCACCACGAGATCGGTGTCGGTCGGACCCGGCTTGGTCGTCGGCTTGGCGGTAGCGGTCGCGGTTGACCGGGTCGCCGTCGGCCGCGTCGCCTGCGTGGTCGGCTGGGTGGTGGGCGCGGTCGTCGGCACGTTGGTCGGCTGGCCGGACGGTTCCTTCGTCGGCTGGTTCGTCGGGCTGTACGACGTGGTGGTCGTCGGACTCGCGTACGACGGGTCGCCGTCACCCTTCAGCGCCGCCGAGACGATCTTCAGCGCCATGACGCCGATCACGAGCACACCGAGCAGCACCAGCGCGGCGATCAGTCCGCCGCGCCCCTTCTTCGGTGGCTTCGGTCCACCAGGTGGAGCGCCCCACCCGAACTGCGGCTGCCCAGGCCCCGGCATCGGCTGGCCCTGGAACGAGTGCCCGTGGAAAGGCTGGCCCGGCCCCGGCCCCTGATAAGGAGGACCACCACCAGGAGGCGGTCCGTAGGGCGGACCAGAAGGCGGTCCGGAAGGCGGGCCTGACGGCGGTCCGGTGGGCGGGCCCTGGGGTGGGCCAGGCGGGCGACCAGGAGGCTGCTGGCCGCCGTACCCCTGCCCCTGCTGCCAGGGCGGAGGTGGCTGCTGCGGCGGGTACTGCTGCCCGGGAGGAGGACCCCATTGGTTGCCTGACACACCCGGGACGCTACCGGAGCCAGGGCTCAACTTACCCGGGCAGGTGACGCCGACCAGGTGTTGCAGCTGGCCGGATTACGGCTCTGGAAGGCTGCGCGGCTCCAGGCCCCGTGGTTGGTGGTGCTGCCGTGATCCCGCGGGTACGGCGGGCGGTCGCCGCTGTTGTTCACGTCGTACAGCCACATCTGGTACGCGTAGCCGGTGATGCCGTAACTGTTGCGGTTGGCACCCAGGAACACGTTGCCGAGACATGAGGCCTGCAGTTCGAGCCGGCGACTCAGCTGCAACGCCCCGGCGGCAGAAGCGTCGTACCGGAGCTTCGTGTAGGCCTCACCGAGCCCGGTCATCCACTGCACCGCGTGCGCGTACTCGTGGGCCATGGTGAAGGTGCCGACCATCCGGCCGAACGTCGGGTTCTGCTTGTAGAACGAGATGATCGACGGAGACTCCATATAGATGGTGTGCGTCGTCGGGCAGTAGAACGAGCGCCCGACGCCGCCACCGCACGGTGTGGTCACCGAGCCGCCCCAGACGACCAGACCGGGTGACCGGAACCGGCCGCCGGATACGGCGACCTGCGTCGGCCAGGCCCGGTCCAGGCAGGCCTTGATCGCCTTGAAGTACGCCAGCGACTGCGAGCCGTTGCCGAGACCGGTCCTGGCCTGCTTGCAGTTCACGGTCCGCATCACGCCGGTCTTGTAGAGCCGGTGGGTCGCGTTGTACGTCGCCGGGTTCACGGTCTGCACCGGCTTCGGCGGGGTGACCTTCGCGGTCGTCGTGGTCGTCCGCGGAGCAGCAGTCGTCGGGGGAGGCGGCGGCACGCTGCTCGGAGCCCTGGTCGGCTCAGAGGTCGCTGACTCCGTGGCGACCGGTGCGGCCACGGCAGGTCCGTCGCCGCCGCCCTGGGTGAGCTTCACGGCCAGGAACACGCCACCGGCCGCGACCACCGCCAGCACTGCGACGACGAGCAGCGCCGTACCGCCGGACTTCTTCCGCGGCGGCTGAGGCGGCATCGGACCCCACCCGTACTGCGGGCCGGGCGACGGCGGAGGAGCGTAGTACTGCGGGGGCCCCGAGAACTGCTGACAGTACTGCGGAGGCGGGGGCCCACCCTGGTAACCCTGCTGCGGCGGCGGACCGAATTGTCCGGGTCCCGGTCCCCATTGGTTGCCTGACACTCCCCAGACGCTATCGTGCCCCGTGTCAACCTGACCCTCTCTTTACGGTGTGATTGGGCGATGCGTCTACGTCTCCTCGGGCTATCCCTGTGTGCCCTCGGCCTGCTCGGCCTCTCGACTGTCCCAGCCGGTGCGGCCGGCGCGGACGCAACCAGTGCCGCCGCCGACCCGGTGGTGACCAACTACGACAGTCAGGTCCGGGTCGAACGTGACGGCCTGCTCCGGGTCGCTGAGACCTGGAAGCTCAGCAACGTGAACGGGACCTTCACCCGGTTCATCGTCACGCGGGACCACCTGCCGGACGACATCGACCACGTCCAGGAGATCGGCGACCTGCAGGTCAAGGCCGGCGGTCAGGACAAGAAGGCCGATGTGAAGGTCGAGGGCGACGTCACGTCGATCGCCGTACCGGACGTCAGCGGCGGTACGACGCAACTCGACGTCACCTACACCGTGAAGGGCGCGGTCGCGAAGACCCTGGACGGCACCGAGGTGCGGTTCGCCCCGCTGACCGGGATCAACCTCCCGATCCAGACCGCGAACATCGTCTTCAGCGTCCCCGAGGTCTCGCACGTCGCCTGCTTCGCGGGCCCGATCGACAGCAACATCCCGTGTTCGCTCGCGCAGGTCGGCGAGACCTCCGGCCCGACCTTCCAGCAGACCGCGCTGCCGCCGGGCAACACGGTCAAGATGGCGGTCGGCTTCCCGAAGGGCCAGATCGCGGACAACTCGATCATCGAGTACCGGCACACCTTCAAGCGCGCCTTCTCCACCGACGCGGCCCAGCTGATCACCGCGCTGGCGGTGCTGCTGCTCGGCGCGATCGCGCTGTTCGCGCTGTACCGGCTGCGCGGCCGGGACCAGGTCGACCCGCGGCGCGTCGTCCCGGCGTCGCTGTTCAGCCTCGGCACCGACACGCGGATCGACTTCACGCCGCCGTCGGACCTGCGGCCCGGTGAGGTCGGCACGCTGATCGACGAGCGGATCGACCCGGTCGACGTGACCGCGACGATCATCGACCTGGCCGTCCGCGGTCACATCCAGATCGTCGAGCTCGAGCACAGCACCGAGTTCGCGCGGCCGGACTGGGAACTGCGCCGGGTCTCCAACGCCCCGGCGGAGGAGCTGCAGCGGTACGAGAACGTCCTGATCCGCGCGATCTTCGGCGACTCCGACTCGGTGCTGGTCTCCGAGCTCGGCAAGCAGGTCCGGGCGAACCTGGCCCAGGTCCAGGACGCCCTGTACGACGGTGTGGTCAAGCGCGGCTGGTTCACCGAGCGCCCGGACCGCACTCGGTCGCTGTGGGCAACGATCGGCATCGCGACCACCGTGGTCGGTGTCATCGCGACCGTCCTGCTGGCTCTGCTGTCGACGTGGGGTCTGCTCGGCCTCGCGATCACGCTGGTCGGTGTCGGCCTGCTCGTGGTCGGCCGCTACATGCCGGCCAAGGCTCCGGCCGCCGGCCGCGTCCTCGGCCAGGTCGCCGCGATCCGCGGTGAGTTGCTGGAGATGGACGTCAGCGAGCTGCCGACCGACCAGCACGCCGAGCTCTGCTCGCGCGCTCTGCCGTACGCCGTCGTACTCGGCGGCTCGGAGCGCTGGATCGACGCACTGGTCGCGACCGACTCCACGCCGGACCAGGAGGACGACGGCTTCACCTGGTACCGCGGCCCGAGCGGCTGGCACCTGCAGTACCTGCCGGACTCCCTCCGCAACCTCACCACCAACCTGACGGGTGCGCTGTTCGCCCGCTGAGGTCAAGAGAACAGAGCCCGCCACGCCGCCCCGGCGTGGCGGGCTCTGTCGTCTCTACCAGTTGTGTTGCGGGTCCGACGGCGCCGGCAACGGCATGCCCTCCGGGTGCACGACATACACGAGTCCACCGGAGTGCGGCACCCAGGCGTTCTCGAAGGCGGTCCGGTCGTACGTCGTCCGCACCTGGTCGTTACTGGCGATGAGGTGGGACGCGGGGTCGTTGACGACCACGTTCCCGTTCTGGTCGAACCCGACGATCACCATCAGGTGCCCGTTGGTCCCGTAGCCCGCACCAGGCAGGTCGCCCTTCTTGAACGACAGCGACGCGATCAGCGGGATTCCCGCCTTGATGAACTGCTCCGCCTCGGTCAGCGACCGCAGCCGCGTGACGAAGGCGTCCACGCCGCGAGACCCGGCGTACGCCGTGTTGAACGGCCAGTTGCCCGCACCGTCGTACGCGTAGTCGAAGACCGATCGGGCCGAGTGGTCGACCTGTGGATCCGGGTCGGCCGGATCGACCCACGCGGTCTCGGCCGCGGTCGGACCGGCGCCGTAGTAGTCCAGCACCATCGCGGTGGACGTCGCCGAGCACCAGGCCTCGCCGCCGCCGTCCCACTGCGGATAGTGACCGATGTGCGTCTCCTGCGAGTACGTCGGTACGTCGAGGACGATGCCCTCCGCGCCGCCGAGGGGGCTGACGGCAACCTTCTTGTCCGAGGGGAGCCGGGAGGCCATCGCGCCGACGGACCGGACGACGGGCGACTGCGTCGTACCGCTCAACCGGTACAGGGTGACCTTGAGCTGCCAGCGATCGAGCCACTGACCTTTGGCGGACTGGAAGGTGTCGACGGCAACGGATCCGTTGGCGTCGCCCTGGCTGGGCACCGAGGTCCGGTGGATGTCGCCGGCCGCGGTGTCGTCGCCACCGGACCAGCGGCCGAGCACGTACCACTTGGTGGCCGTGCCGAGGTTCGTCGTACCTGCCATCGAGACCTCGACCCAGGTCCCCGGCGGGGTGGTCGCGTTCCAGGAGGCGACCAGTTCGGTCAGCCCGAAGCCGGTGCTGACGTGCGGCGAGACCCAACTGGTCTGGTCGTAGGACTTGGCGGTGCCGTCGCCGAACGGGTCGACGTACGCCGTGGTGCCGCTCGACGTACCGAACGTCAGGGCGCCGTCGGCGACCGTGGTGCCGAACTGCTGGCCGGCCAGGAAGTCGGCGTTCGACGTCCACGTGCGATAGGCGATCTGCCGTGCCGGTGCGACCTTCACGGCTTCGCTCGGCAAGCTGCCGGCGCTGAGCACAACCACACCGAGAATCAGCGCGGTGACAGAACGGGCGGAAGTCATAGTTAGACGTTAACTCTGGCGGCAGTCGCTGTCACGAGGACGGCGCGCCGCGGTAAATAGTTACGAACGTTTGTCCCATTCGCTGTAGAGCAGGGCGAAAACGAGCTCGTCGGTCCACTCGCCCTTGAGGTACTCGTTCTGCACGAAGTGCGCCTCCTGCCGCAGACCGAGCCGCTCGAGCAGCTTCACCGAGCCGGTGTTGCGGGCGTCCAGCCGCGCGATGATCCGGTGCAGGCCGAGCTCCTCGAAGCCGAGCCGCAGCAGTTCGACCGATGCCTCGGCGGCGTACCCGTGGCCGTGCGACTCCGGGTGGAAGACATAGCCGATCTCGCCGGTGCGGTGCTCGACGTTGTTCATGAACAGCGTCACCTCACCCAGGTGCTGACCGGTGTCCCGCAGGACCACCGCGACGGTGAGCGCTCGACCGTCGCGGTCCATCGGGACATCGGCCAACCGGCCGGTGAGGGCCTCCGTGACCTGCTCCGGCGTGCGCACGTCGTACAGCAGAAAACGTGTGACGTCAGGGTTCGACTGCAGTTTCAGCAGGTCGTCGTAGTCGTTCTCGACGTAGCGTCGAAGGGTCAGGCGGTCAGTCTCGATCGGCAGCGAATAGCTCACCGATCGAGACTATGCGACCGCGGCAACGGAATTATCCGTTCGCCAGCGCCGTCAGCCGGGACATGTCGCCGTTGAACCGGTTCGAGTCGACCGGCGACGAGGTGTACTGCCAGATGGTGTGGAACGGCCAGCCGCCGGGCAGTGTCCCCGGCGAGGAGGCGTACTTCGCCACCCATAGCGGGTTCGTGGAGTTGAACGCGGTGCTGTTCCCGGTGCACCGGGTCCACCAGTCCAGGTTCGTGTAGATCGGCACGTCCCGGCCGGTGCGCGCCTTGTAGGTGTTGGCGAAGTCGCGGATCCAGCTGACCATCGCGGACGCGCTCAGCCCGTAGCAGGTGGCGCCGTACGGGTTGTACTCGATGTCGAGCGCACCCGGCAGCGTCTTGCCGTCGCGGGACCAGCCGCCGCCGTGGGCCAGGAAGTAGGTGGCCTGGTTGGCGCCGCTGGAGTCGTTCGGGGTGGCGAAGTGGTAGGCGCCGCGGATCATCCCGACGTTGTAGGACCCGTTGTACTGCTGGGCGAAGTACGGGTTCGTGTAGTAGTTGCCCTCGGTCGCCTTCACGTAGGCGAACCGCTTGCCGGCACTCCAGTACGAGGCCCAGTTGACGTTCCCCTGGTGACTCGACACGTCGATACCTTCGACGGTGGCGGTGGGCGCCATCTCGGCCGGGGCTGTGCTGGTCGTGCTGGCGGTGGTCGTAGTGTTCTGCGTCCAGCCCATGTAGGCGTCGCCGGCGCGGTCGATGCCGTGCTGACGTGCCTGTGCGGTGGGCTGGTGGGACGCGGTGCTGCTTTCCGGCACCGGGCTTGCTTGGGCGGAGCCGACCGAGGCCAAGATCAGGCCGAGGGTAGCGGCGGCACCCGTGAAAAGGGCGGACTTCACGGTTTCCTCCAGAGCGATGAGGGGCGGACAGAGCGCTCGGCGATGGTCTTACCCGGATCCGGCAAGAACCAACCCTTGTCCCGGTTTGTTCGGTGATTATTTACCGGCGTCACCTCCCGTTACCCTTGACCGGTGACACTTCGCTTGTACGACACCGCAACAGCAGCAGTGCGTGATTTCGAGCCGGTCCACCCGGGCAAGGTCGGGATCTACCACTGTGGGCTGACGGTGCAGGGTGCCCCGCATGTCGGGCACATCTACAAGGAAGTGGTCTTCGACGTCCTGCGGCGCTGGCTGGAGCGGTCCGGCTACGAGGTGACCGTGATCGCGAACGTGACCGACATCGAGGACAAGATCCTCACGAAGTCGGCCGAGCGCGGCGTCCCGTGGTGGGCGCATGCCTACGAGTTCGAGCGCGAGCTGCACTGGGCGTACGACGTCCTCGGCTGCCGCCCGCCGACGTACGAACCGCGCGCCACCGGGCACATCCCGGAGATGCTCGAGATGATCGCCGAGCTGATCGAGGGCGGGCACGCGTACGTCGCTCCTGACGGGTCCGGCGACGTCTACTTCGACGTGAAGTCCTGGCCGGCGTACGGCGCTCTGTCGCACCAGCGGATCGACGACATGGAGGCCGCCGAGGACGCGGACCCGCGCGGCAAGCGGGACCCGCGCGACTTCGCGCTCTGGAAGGGCTGGACCGACGCCACGCCGCGGACCGCCTCCTGGCCGGCCCCCTGGGGTCGCGGCCGCCCGGGCTGGCACATCGAGTGCTCGGCGATGGCTGGCAAGTACCTCGGCGACGAGTTCGACATCCACGGCGGCGGGCTGGACCTGCGGTTCCCGCACCACGAGAACGAGCTGGCCCAGTCGACCGCGGTCGGGCAGAAGTTCGCCCGGTTCTGGATGCACAACGCGCTCGTCACCACGGCCGGCGAGAAGATGTCGAAGTCGATGGGCAACAGCGCCGTCGTGCGGAACGTCGTCGAGCGCGTGCGCCCGATCGAGCTGCGGTACTACCTGGTGCAGTCGCACTACCGTTCGGTCGTCGAGTTCTCGTTCGAGGCGCTCGACGAGGCCGCGAAGAGCTTCCAGCGGATCGAGGGCTTCGTGACCCGGGCCGTCGAGGTGACCGGTGGCGTCGAGCCGGACGCCGAGCTGCCGGGTGACTTCGTGGCCGCGATGGACGACGACCTGGGTACGCCGGCCGCGATCGCCGTACTGCACAACACCGTGCGGGACGGCAACAAGCTGGTTGCCGACGGCGACTCGGAGGCGCTGCGCGAGGTGCTGGCGTCGGTGCGCGGGATGCTCGGCGTGCTCGGGCTCGACCCGCTGGCCGAGCCGTGGGTGTCTCGGGCCGGCGGCAGCGACGAGCTCACCGAGGTGGTCGACGGCCTGGTGAAGGCGCTGCTCGAGCAGCGCCAGGCAGCACGGGCGCGCAAGGATTACGCCGCCGCGGACGCTGTCCGCGACCGGTTGAAGGCGCTCGGCGTCGTCGTCGAGGACACACCGCAGGGACCACGCTGGTCTCTCGCGACAACTACGACTGACGAGGGAAACTGACGTGCCAGGCAACAGCCAGCGTAAGGGCGCCATCCGGAAGAAGCCGCGGGGGAACCCGACGGCCGGGTCCGGCGGCCGGGTCCGCCGCGGACTCGAGGGCAAGGGGCCGACGCCGAAGGCCGTGGACCGGACCAAGCACCCGGCGCACAAGCGGGCGAAGGCGGCCGAACGGGCCAAGGACCGGACGGAGCGCACCCGCCGCCCGGCGCGCAAGGACAACGAGTCCGCGGTCGAGTGGGTGTACGGGCGGAACCCGGTGGTCGAGGCCCTGCGTGCCGGCGTACCGGCCGCGGCCCTGCACGTTGCCGAGGGCACCGAACGGGACGCCCGGCTGCGCGAGGCGCTGCTGGTCGCGGTCGAGACCGGAGTATCGGTGCTCGAGGTGCCGCGCGCGGAGCTCGACCGGGTCACCTCGGGCGGCTCGCACCAGGGCGTCGCGCTGCAGATCCCGCCGTACGAGTATGCGCACCCGGACGACCTGCTCGACCGGGCGCACGCCGCCGGCGAGGTGCCGCTGATCGTCGCGCTCGACGGCGTGACCGATCCCCGCAACCTCGGCGCGATCACGCGGTCCGCCGCGGCCTTCGGGGCGCACGGTGTCGTGGTCCCGGAACGCCGTACGGCGTCGATGTCGGCCTCGGCCTGGAAGACCTCGGCCGGCGCCGCGGCCCGGATCCCGGTCGCCCGCGCGGGCAACCTCAACCGGGCGCTCAAGTCCTACAAGGACGCCGGCCTCCTGGTGATCGGCCTCGACATGAACGGCGCCGTGGACCTGCCGTCCTTCGAGGCCGCCACCGAGCCGATCGTCCTGGTGATCGGCTCCGAAGGTAAGGGCCTGGCCCGACTGGTCCGCGAGAACTGCGACCTGATCGTCTCGATCCCGATGACCAGCGCCACCGAGTCGCTGAACGCCGGCATCGCCGCCGGCGTCACCCTCTACGAAATCTCCCGCCGCCGCGCTTGATGGAACTGGTTGATGGAACTACTTGACGGAACTAGTTAGGGGAACCACTTGATGTAACTACCTGATGTAGTTACTTTGATGGTATGAGGACGATCGGGCTGCGGGAGCTGAATCAGAATCCGTCGAAGGCGGTGGCTCGGGTGCGGGCCGGTGAAACGATCGTCGTGACTGACCGGGGCCGTCCGGTGCTTCGTCTTGTGCCCGAAGACGAGCATCCGGGTGTTCTGCAGCATCTGCTGGACTCCGGCGAGGTGTCCCCGCCGGCCGAGCTCGGGATGCCGGATCTGATGCTGGAGTTGGCGCCAGAGGTCGATAGCCTGTCCGACCTGCTGATCGAGGATCGCGACAAGGAGCGGCGCAGGTGATCTACCTCGATTCCTGCGCCCTGCTCAAGTTCATCAAGCCGGAGGCCGAGTCGGCGGCTCTGCGTGCCTGGCGTGGGGCGTTGCCTGCGGACGCTGAGCTGGTCACCAGCGAACTCGCGAGCCTGGAGATCACCCGCACGCTTCTCCGTGCGGGGATCAATCATCAGCAGGTGCCGTACTTCGCCGCGCAAGCGGTCCGCGGCGTATATCTGGCCGATCTCACCTCGACGGTGCTCGCTCGGGCGATGGCGTATCGCACGGCCAAGTTGGGCTCTCTTGACGCCATCCACCTGGCGAGCGCGGAACCGTTCCGCTCGGACCTGTCCGAGTTCGTTACGTACGACAAGGAGCTGGCCGCTGCGGCCGAGGAGCTCGGTTTCCCGGTCCTGTCGCCGGCCTGACGGCACTGCGGGCCCGGAGTTTCCTCCGAGCCCGCAGCTCTTTGGATCAGTAGACGCTCACGCCGTAGCGGGAGAGTACTTCGGTGACGGGCTGGAAGTAGGTGGTGCCGCCGGAGGAGCAGTTGCCGGAGCCGCCGGAGGTGAGGCCGAGGGCTACCGAGCCGGCGAACAGCGCGCCGCCGGAGTCGCCGCCTTCCGCGCAGACGTTCGTGCGGATCAGGCCGGTGACAGTGCCTTCGGCGTAGTTGACCGTGGCGTTCGTCGCGGTGACCGAGCCACTGTGCACACCGGTCGTGCTACCGCTGCGCTTGACCGCCTGCCCCACCGAGGCGTTGCCGGCGGACGTGATGTCCTGGGACGAGCCGTTGTAGAGGTCCACGGTCCCGGGGTGGTTCGTGTACGACGTGCTGTACTTGACGATCCCGTAGTCGTTGCCCGGGAAGCTCGTCCCGTACCGGGTGCCGAGCAGTGTGGTCTTGGCCGAGTTGGAGTACCAACTGGAGCCGATGTTGGTGCAGTGACCAGCGGTCAGGAAGTAGTACGTGCTGCCGCTGCGCACGTTGAAGCCCAGCGAACAGCGGTACTGCCCGCTGTAGATGGCGTCGCCGCCGGCGATGAACTTCGTCAGCTTGCCGGACATCTTCTCGAGCTTGATCCGGTCGCCGTACTGCTTGGTGACGCTGGTCAGCTTCGCCAGCTTCGCGCCGGTGACGGTCGGGTCGTACGACACGATGATCCGGCCGTCCGGGTCGGTCTGCCACGCCGTACCCGGGATCGTCGCGTTCTCGGCCAGGGCGGACGAGATCGCGGCTGACGACAATGTGGACAGGGTGGACGGATTGACCGGTGCGGCCGAGGCCTGCGTTGCCAGAAGTCCGGCGGCGGCAAGCCCGGCCGCGGCCAGGAGTGCGGTGGTACGGCGGAATGGGGACATGTTCACGGTTTCAGCCTCCTCACGATGAGGACGCCTTCGGGGCGGGGCGTCCTTGACTTCAACCGTGACGAGTCCTACCCACAATCTCCGTGAGTATTCAGACAAACTCGGAGCGTAGGGGAAACCTCCGCTCAGTAGATGGAGACCCCGTAGGCGTTGAGGGCTTCCACGACCGGCTGGAAGTAGGTCACGCCGCCCGAGGTGCAGTCGCCCGAACCACCGGAGGTGAGACCGAACGCCCACTGGCGGTAGAACAGCGGACCGCCCGAGTCACCCGGCTCCGCGCACACGCTGGTGCGGATCAGGCCGGCCACGCGTCCGTCGCCGTAGTTCACGACCGAGTTCAGCCCGGTCACGCGACCGCTGTGCAGGCCGCTGGTGGCGCCGGAGCGGTAGACCAGCTGGTTGAGGCCCGGATTCGCCGCCCGGGTGATGTCCTGCGAGCGACCGTTGTACAGGTACACGCTGCCGCCCGGCACCTTCAGCGGGATGTCGGTGCGGTAGACGACCAGTGCGTAGTCGTTCCACGGGTAGCTGGCGTGGTGCACCGCGCCCGTGAACACCTTGTGGCCCGGGTCCTGGTACCAGCGGGCCGCGTCGACACCGCAGTGACCGGCAGTGAGGAAGTAGTACTTGCCGCGTCGCTGCACGTTGAAGCCGACGCTGCACTTGTACTCGCCGCCGTACGTCGCCATGCCGCCGCTGATGTACTTCTGCAGCTTGCCTGGCAGCTTCTCGAGCTTGACGTTCGACCCGAGCTGCTTGGTCAGGCCGGTCAGCTTGCTCAGCTTCGTGCCGGTGACCGTGGGGTCGTACGACACCAGCACGGTGCCGTCCGGCTGCGTCATCCACGCCGTACCGGGGGTGTAGATCTGGTCGTTCAACGTCTTGGTGATCGCCTTGGCGGAGAGACGGGGCGGCTTCACCGGATCGGCCCCGGCCGGTACGGCGGCGGTGAGGGCGAGAGCGGCGGCCGCCACCATGACCGCAGTTCGTCGGAGAGTTTTCATATCATCAGCCTTCCGGGGCGTACGGCTCTGATGCGCGGTGTGGCAGCAAGAGGACGGTGCTCAACCTTAAACGTCGCGGTGGTTCAGTCCAGGCGCAGGGAGTGCAGTACGAACGAGGCGAGTTCGCGGTAGGCCTCGGCGTCGTTCAGTCCGGTCCGCCGGGCGATGTCGCCGCGCTGGATCGCCTGCATGGTGTGGGCGATCATCTCGGCCGCGAACGCGATGTCGACCTGCCGGAACATCTTGTTGTTGATGCCGTCCTCGATCAGCGTCCGGACCCGCTCGGCCGCGATCCGGGTGTTTCGCTCGTACACCGACCGGGCGGGCGCGAACGTCGCCACGTCGTCGAGGAAGGTCCGGCTGGCAGGCCGCAGCGCGTCCGCGACCGCGTTCAGGTACGCCGCGATCCGCCGGTCGTGCCGGGTCTGCCGGGCCACCGCGGACTCGACCTGCGCGGTGGCGTTCTTGAAGTAGTGCTTCACCACCTCGACGGCGAGCTGCTCCTTGCTCGGCGCCAGCGCATACAGGGTCGTTTTGCTGCAGCGCAGCTCGGCGGCCAGGTCGTCCAGGGTGAACCGGCTGAACCCCTGCTCGAGGAACAGGGACAGGAGCCGGTCGAGCAGCTCGGACTGCCGGCGGGTCCGCCGCCCGGGAACGACTGTTGTCATATCGAGACAGCATAGAACGATACTGAGTTGCGTGCTTCAGTATCGTTACTAGTATCATTTCGTCAGCTGTTGAGAGAGGTGCCTGATGGCTGTCGATCGTCTCCTGCCTACTGACGAATCCATTGACCTGCTCGCCCTGGTCCGGGACCTGTGCGAGCACGAGCTCGCGCCCTTCGCCGCCCAGGCGGAGGAGAGCGAAACCTTCCCGCGGGACGCGTTCCGCACCCTCGGAAAGGCGGGCCTGCTCGGCCTGCCCTATCCGGAGCAGTACGGCGGCGCCGAGCAGCCGTACGAGGTGTACCTGCAGATGCTCGAGGAGATCGCCGCCGCCTGGATGTCGGTCGGCGTCGGCGTCTCGGTGCACACCATGACCAGCTACGCCCTGGCGACGTTCGGCTCCGCCGAGCAGCGCGAGCGGCTGCTGCCGGACATGATCGGCGGCGAGCAGCTCGGTGCGTACGCGCTGTCCGAGCCGCAGGCCGGCTCCGACATCACCTCGATGACCACGCGGGCGGTCCGGGACGGCGATTCCTACGTCCTGAACGGTACGAAGGCGTGGATCAGCCACGGTCCGCACGCCGACTTCCTCACCACCTTCGCCCGGACCTCGGACGACCCGAAGCACGGCATCTCCGCGTTCCACGTCCCGGCGTCCGTCGCGGGCCTGAGCTTCGGTGCGCCCGAGCGGAAGATGGGCCTCACCGGGTCGACGACCACGCTCGTCAACTACGACGACGTACGGATCCCGGCCGCCAACCTGATCGGCGCCGAGGGTGACGGGATGCGGATCGCGTTGTCCGCGCTCGACTCCGGCCGGCTCGGGATCGCGGCCTGCGCGGTCGGCCTGGCGCAGGCGGCGCTCGACCTCGCCACGGCGTACGCGAAGGAGCGGCAGCAGTTCGGGCAGTCGATCGCCGACTTCCAGGGCATCCAGTTCCTTCTCGCCGACATGGCCGCCGCGGTCGAGTCCGGGCGGGCGACGTACCTGCACGCTGCCCGGCGCCGCGACCTGGGCCGGACGTTCATCCGGGAGGCCGCGATCGCGAAGCTGGTCTGCACGGACGCGGCGATGAAGGTCACCACCGACGCCGTCCAGGTCCTCGGTGGGTACGGTTACACCCGGGAGTTCCCGGCCGAGCGGTACATGCGCGAGGCCAAGGTGACCCAGATCTTCGAAGGTACGAACCAGATCCAGCGGCTCGTTATCAGCCGCGACCTCATCAGGAGTGCTACATGACGTTAGGTCCGTCCGATGTCGCTCTGGTCACCGGCGGTGGTTCCGGGCTCGGAGAGGCGACGGTACGACGGCTCGCTGCCGACGGACTGGGCGTCGTGATCGTCGACCTGCCGTCGTCCGCGGGCAAGGCGGTCGCGGACGAGCTCGGTGACCGCGTCGTGTTCGCGCCGACCGACGTCACCGACGAAACCGCGGTGACCGCGGCGCTCGACGCGGCGGAGGCGCTGGGCACGCTGCGGGTGGTGGTCAACTGCGCCGGTGTCGCGACCCCCGGCCGGGTCGTCGGACGGAAGGGCCCGTTGCCGCTGGCAACGTTCCGGCAGGTGATCGAGATCAACCTGATCGGCACCTTCAACGTGCTCCGGCTGGCCGCCGAGCGGATGATCGCCTCCGAACCGTCCGCGGACGGCGACCGCGGCGTCGTGGTCATGACCGCGTCGATCGCGGCGTACGACGGTCAGGTCGGGCAGGCGGCGTACGCGGCGAGCAAGGGCGGCATCGTCGCCCTCACTCTGACCGCAGCCCGCGACCTCGCCGACAAGGGCATCCGGGTCGTCACGATCGCCCCCGGCACCATGGAAACCCCCATGCTCGCCGGCCTCCCCGAAGAAACCCGCACAGCCCTCGAACAACAGGTCCCCCACCCCTCCCGCCTGGGCAAGCCCTCCGAGTACGCCGCCCTGGTCCGCCACATCCTCGACAACCAGTTGCTGAACGGCGAGGTCATCCGCCTAGACGGCGCCCTCCGCATGCCCCCGCGCTGATGCGCGTCCGCGCCCTCCTGCTGCGCGCGGGCTCACCGTTCGCCCAGCTCTGGTTCCGCATCCGCAGACCCACGACGTTCGGCGTCAAAGCCCTGCTCCGTCAGGAGGGCGGCCGCTTCCTGGTCGTCCGCCATTCGTACGCCGACACCCGCCGCTGGGCACTACCAGGCGGCGGCTACAAACCGCCTCGCGAAACTCCAGCCCAAGCGGCCGCCCGCGAGATTCACGAGGAACTAGGCCTCGCCGTACCGCCCGAAGCCTTCACCGTGGTGGACACCACCGTCACCACTCTGGAAGGCAAGCACGACACTCTGACGATCCTCACCGCGGTCGCCACCGCGCACCCACTCAGACTGTCACCCGAGATCGCCGAAGCCCGCTGGATCAACACCCTCGACGAACTCGGCGACGCGCCGATCTCCCGTTGGTTGATCAGAGCCGTGGACTGACTGTCGACTCCGTGTACACCGGCCGGTCGGCCACCTCCCATCGCCCCGCCGGTCGGCCACCTCCCGTCGAGCAGACGACGGGTTATCCCCTCGCGTTGTGGGTTCTCTACTGATACACGAAGGGAGAACCCTGCACACGAGGGGATAACCGGCTGTCCTGACATATCCGTGGGTCAGGTTCGGCCGGGTAGTGCTGGTCGGTAGCCGCCGAGGGTGAGCATGGCCAGGGCGATGAGGGCGTCGGGGGATTTGAAGCCGAAGGCGATGCGGGTGATGAGGCGGATCTTGGTGTTGACTGCTTCGATCCGGGCGTTGGACAGGCCGTGCTCGAGGCTGGCGTGGATGGCGGGGAGGTGGCGTTTGATTCGGCGGCCGAGTTCGACGAACACGCCGATGCGGGATCGTTGGGCCCAGGCCAGCCAGGCGGTGAGGGCGTGCTGGCCTTCGATGCCGCCGAGATTGAACACGTGCCGTAGGCCTTCTTTGAGTAGGTAGGCGCGGTGCAGACGAGGGCTGCAGGTGGCGATCCAGGCGAGCTGGGCGGTTTGGTTGCTGGTGAGGTCGTTGGGGTTCTTCCACAATGCCCAGCGGGACCGGGCGATGGTTTGGGCGTCCCCGCGGGAGGCGTGGTAGCGGCCCCCGGCCCGGTCGCCGATCTGGTGGGTGCCGCCGGCGGCGCGGCGGGCGATCGTCCAGGTCTCACGCCGTACTTCGTCCAGGCATTTGGTGGCCCAGGACACGACGTGGAACGGGTCCGCGCAGATCACTGCTTGCGGGGCACGTGCCCGCACCACGTTGGTGATCCAGGTCGCGCCGTCGGCCGACACATGCGTCAACGCGGCGGCGCGATCGGGTCCCAGGGCGTCGAAGAACCTGCCCACGGTGGCGGCGTCGCGGCCCGGCTGCGCCCACACCAGCCGCCCGGAATCGTGGTCGACCACGACGGTCAGGTACTTCTGGCCCTTGCGGTAGCTGACCTCGTCGATCCCGACCCGGGCCAGCCCGTCGAGCCGGTCAGTCACCGCGTCGACGTCGGCACACACCCGGTCCACGATCGCCCCGACCGTGCGCCACGCGATCCGCATCAACTCCGTCACCGCGGTCTTGGAACACACCACCGCCAGCCACGCCACCTGGTCATCAAACGCGCGAGTATGACCGGCTCCATGCCGCGCCCACGGCACCCACGCCACCACCACCCCATGCACCCGGCACCGCACCCGCGGCGCCTCGGCCTCCAGCACCGTGCGCACCGTGCCCAGATCCAGACCCCGCCACCACCTGCGGCCCTCACCCCGGTCAAACCACGGCGACCGCGCCCCACACCGCCCACACCGCCGGCACGCCCCCTTCACCGGCCGAACCGACACCACCACAACCTGCTCAGCCTCAACGAACTCGACGTCCTCAACCACCGTCTGATCAACCCCCAGCAACCCACGCCATAAGCTGACGTTCCGCACGCCGTTCTCCCGTCCACGGTTCCTGTTCCTCGACAGCTCAGAAACCTAGACAGAGAACGGCGTGCGCCAACACAGCCACGCAGACCCACCCACGGATCAGTCACAAGAGCCGGATAACCCCTTGGATATGAAGACCCTCCGAGCTTGGGTCCTGTCCGCGGGGCTCAGCTGAATTTCAGCCAGCGCACACCGTGCGCCGGTATCTCATCGGCCACCGAGTCGCCCCAGAGGTCGCGTGGTGTGCCTTGGGCGGCGAGGGACTCCAGGGGGACTGTCACCTCGCGTGGGGTTGGGCCGGTCCAGAAGATTGCTGCGTAGGAGCAATCGTGGCCGCTTGCTGTCCAGACGATTAGTTCGCCGTCGTCTTGTGGTTCGCGGATGACTTCGCGGGCGTCGTGTGAGGTGGTGAGGACCTCGGTGAGGGCTGGATTCTTCAGCAGGGCAAGGGTTTCCGGGGAGGTGGTGGGGAGGTCGCCGCCCATCATCAGGGGGGAGCGGGCCATGACCCAGAGGGTGAGCAGGGTTTTCTGTTCGTCGACGGTGAGGCGGCTGCCGCGGTCGTCGCCGCGTTCGGCGCGGATGCCGATGTGGCCGAGGGGCAGCATGTCCGCGTCCGCCCAGCCGCCGGTCTGCTGGAACGGCGCCCAGCGGGCCAGTCGCGCGAACTGCGCGTGCACGTCCTCCCACCGGTCCCACAGGTCGTCGGAGATCCGCCACAGCTGCGCGTTCGCCCGCAGATGCTCGACATGATGCGTCGACAACATCGTGCCGGGTGACAAGGACAGCACGATGTCGCGGTCGCTCCGCTCGATCGCCTGCGCGTACGCCGCGATCTCGCGATCGTGGTACGGCGCGAGCATGTCGTCCGCCTTCACGAAGTCCACACCCCACTCGGCGAACTGCGCGACCTGGGCGTCGTAGTACGCCTGCGCACCGGGATGGTCGTGGTTCAGCCCGAGGTTGTCCGGGTTCCACGCGCAGACGTGATCGGGGTCCGCGATCTCCCGCGCCGTCCACTGCGTCCCGTACACCGGCAGGTCGAGCTCGACCGCTCGCCGCGGGATGCCGCGCATGATGTGCAGCCCGAACTTCAGCCCGAGCTCGTGCACCTTCGCGGCCAACGGCCCGAAGCCGACACCGTCCGCGGCGGAGGGGAACCGCAGCGGCGCCGGCAGCTGGCGGCCGTAGTCGTCCAGGACGACCGGCGCGTTCTCGTTGTAGCCGTGCGATCGGGCGGTCGGGTCGTACCAGGCGATGTCCACGACCACGGTGTCCCAGCCGAACGGCAGCAACTGGTCGTGCATCACCTGCGCGTTCTCCAGCACCTCGGCCTCGGTGACCGTCGTGCCGAAGCAGTCCCAGCTGTTCCACCCCATCGGCGGGGTCGGTGCGCTCACCATTCCGCGAACGATCCGTCGTCGTGCCGCAGCACGGGCGATCGCCAGCGGTGCGGCTCGGCAGCGGCGGCCCGTACGACGTCCTCGTTGACCTCGATGCCCAGGCCGTGGCCGGTCGGGCGTTGCACATGCCCGTCGGTGAACGCGAACACGTTCGGGTCCACCAGGTAGTCGAGCAGCGCGTTGCCGCCGCCGTACTCGATGCCGAGGCTCTGCTCCTGGATCAGGAAGTTCGGGATCGCGAAGTCGATCTGGAGGCTCGCGGCCAGCGTGATCGGCCCGAGCGGGCAGTGCGGCGCGACGCTCACGTCGTACGCCTCGGCCATCGCGGCGATCCGGCGTACTTCGGAGATGCCGCCGGCGTGCGAGATGTCCGGCTGGGCGACCGCGATGCCGGTGGTGAGCACGTCGCGGAAGTCCCAGCGGGAGAACAGCCGCTCGCCGGTCGCGATCGGGATGCTCGTCGATTCGGTGATCTGGCGCAGGTCGCGGGCGAACTCGGGCAGCACCGGCTCCTCGACGAACATCGGCAGCAGCGGCTCGAGCAACGGCAGGATCTGCCGCGTCGCCGCCGTACTGAACCGGCCGTGGAAATCGAGTGCGATGTCGACGCCGTCGCCGAGCGCATCGCGCAGTGCTTCGACGCGGCTCACCGAGGCGCGGAGCTGAGCGGGCGACGGGATCGGGGGCAGTGCCTCGGACAGGTTGAGCTTGAGGGCCGTGAAGCCCTTCTCCACCTTGGCTTTGGCATCGTCGACGAGCTGCGCGTTGTCGCGGCCGTGGACCCAGGTGTAGACGCGCGCCCGCTCCCGGACCGGTCCGCCGAGCAGCTCGTGCACTGGCACCTCGTGGTAGCGCCCCTTGATGTCCCACAGTGCTTGGTCGATCCCGGCCAGCGCACTCGACAGCACAGGGCCGCCGCGGTAGAAGCCGCCCTTCGCCATCACCTGCCAGTGCTCCTCGATCCGCAGCGGATCCGCACCGACCAGATACTCCATCAGAGCCGCGACAGCGCCCTGGACTGCCTCGGCACGTCCCTCGACGATCGGCTCACCCCAGCCGGTGATCCCTTCGTCGGTGTCGATCCGCAGGAACTGCCACCGCGGCGCCACCAGAAACGTCTCGTATCCGACGATCTTCACACAGCCTCATTCGGTTGCCGGTCAGGAGCGGACAGAAGCGCGGCGACTAGTTGGTCGGTCTGACGGAGCACCAGGGCGGCGGCGCCGGACGCACCGGCGCGGGCACCGAGGTCGAGCTCGGCCGCGACGACGTCGACGTCACGGGTGAGTGGCATCGCCGTACGGCGCAGGGTGGCGCGGATCGGATCCAGGATCAGGTCGCCCGCACGTGCGAGCTCGCCGCCGACGATGATCCGCTCCGGGTTCAGCAGGTTGCAGATGTTCGCGAGCACCCGCCCGGTCTGCTCACCTGCCTCCCGCAGCACCTGCAAGGTTTCGGGCCGGCCGTCGGCGGCGGATGCGAGTAGCTCGTCGAGACCGGCGTCCTCCCCGAGCACCGGCGCGAGAGCCGCGAGTACAGCCTGGAGCGACGCGTACTGCACCAGGCAGCCACGATTCCCGCACGGGCAGGCCGCGCCGTTCGTGTCCGCCGACAGGTGGCCGATCTCGCCACCGCCACCGCGTGCGCCACCGTGATGAAGGTTGCCGTCGACAAGTAGTCCTGACCCGATCCCGGTCGACAACCCGAGATACAGGACGTCGCGGACGTCCCGGCCCGCGCCCCATGTGAACTCGGCCACCGCTTCCAGCCTGGTGTTGTTCTCCACCAGCACTGGTACGTCGAGACGCCGGCCGAACTCCGCCGCGACGTTCACCCCTGCCCAGGCCTGCCCCGGCAGCGACGGACCGACCACACCGGTCTGAAGGTCGAGCGGTCCGGGCACGCCGATCGCGACGCCGACCAGGTTGCCGCGACCGCGACCGGTCTGCTCCAGCAGGCCGTCGAGCAGTTCGATCCCGGCCGCGAGCCGCTCCTGCCACGGGGTATCGCGGCCAACGCGGACCCCGTCGCTGGCCAGCGTCTCGCCGGACAGGTCGGTGAGATGGCACCAGACACGCTCGAGGGTGAAGTCGAGACCGGCAGCCGCGCCCGCTGCCGGGTTGGCCCGCAGGAAGCCGCGGGCGCGTCCGTCGACCTCGGACGCGTCGATACCGGCCCGGGCGACCTGGTCGCCGACCACTTCGATCACCACGCCGCCGGTGATCAGGTCGGCCACGATCGTCGACACCGTCGTCCGGGACACACCGCAGATCCGCGCCAGCTCCGCCCGGTGCAGTGCTCCGTGCTCCATGAGCGCGGACAGCATCCGTTCGGAGTTGGTGCGCCGTAGCGCTCGCAGAGATCCGGTGTCCTTCGCAGCCACGACGAAAAGTATTGACGAACTGCGAACCGCCGTCAACAAAACTGACAAACTGCGTTCACACTCTTGACACAAACCGCGAAGTGCTCGAACAATTCCAGCCACAGCTCGGGGATCGCCCCGGGCCCGGCGACCGGACGAACGACATGGACGCTGAGCTGAACAACGCGCCGCTGGTGGTGGTGACCGGCGGGCTGGGGCGCGTCGCCACGGTGGTCGTGCCGTGGTTGCGCAAGCACTACCGGGTGCGGCTGATCGACAGCGCCGTACCGGCGCAGCGAACGGCCGGCCTGGTGCAGGCCGACCTCGGCGATCCGGAGGAGGCCCGCGACGCCCTCGCCGGAGCTGACGCGGTCCTGCACCTGGCGGCGAACAGCAGCCCCTGGCAGACCTGGGACAGCGTGTACGCCGCCAACGTGTGGACGACCCAGGTCGTACTCGAGGCTGCTGCGGCGCACGGCGTACCGAAGCTGGTGCTGGCCAGTTCGCTGCACGCGCTGGGTGAGTACAACCGGCCGCAGTACTGGCCTGTCGATCCACGGCTCGACCCGCGCCCGTGCTGCCCGTACGGACTGGGCAAGGTCGTCCTGGAGGCGCTCGGCCGGACGCATGCCGAGCGCACCGGCGCATCGGTCACCTGCCTGCGTCTCGGCCTGACCGGTTGGCCGCCGTCCGAACGCCGCTACCTCGGCCAGTGGCTGTCCGAGGACGACGCCGGCCGGCTGACACTCGCCGCCCTGCAGGCGCGAGAGCGGTACGGCGTGCACTTCGGCGTCTCCGCGAACACCCGCAACTACTGGGACACCAGCTCCGCCCGGCACCAACTGGGCTACCGACCCGAAGACGACAGCGAAGCCCTGGCGGACCGGGCCGGCCCCTCCTCCGGCCCGGTCTGCCGGCTGTTCGACCCAGAGACATCCGATTGAGAGGCTGGCCATGACCACAACGAACGCAGGGCTCTCCCGCCGCCGGTTCCTGGCGATCGGCAGCGCGGCCGCCGGCGGTGCGCTGGCGGTGGGCTGCTCGCCCGCGTCCTCCACGAACACCCCAGCCGCCGCCCCGGGCACGGGCTCGGCCGCCAAGGGCACTGTGACCGTCATGTCGCAGTCGGGCGAGTTCGGCCCGAAGGAGGCCAAGGCGGCCGGGCAGGCGCTCGGTCTGACCGTGAAGACCGTCGAGTACGACCTGACCAAGCTGACCGCGATGCTCGCCAGCGGCAACCCGCCGGACGTGGTCCGGGGCATGGGAGCGACGGACACGCCGTACCTGGTGGCCAGGCAGGTCGCGGAGAACCTGGACCCGTACTTCGCGAAGAGCACGCTGATCAAGGCGGACGACATCGACCCCGTCAACGACCTCTGGCGGTACGACGGCGAGAAGCAGGGCAGCGGCCCGCGGTACGGCTTCGCGAAGGACTACTCGCAGGACTGCACGATCTGGTTCAACAGCGCGCTGTACGACGCCGCGAAGGTGACCCATCCAAGTGCGACGACGCCGCTGCTGCTCGACGACCTGCTCGACGAGGGCAAGCGCCTGGTGAAGCGGCAGGGCGCCAAGGTCAGTGTCTACGGCCTGAACCCGAACGGGCTGGGCCTGTTCACCCAGCTGGCCTGGTTGACCGACCTGGCCGGAGGAAAGCTGACGTCCGACGACCTGGCCTCGGTCGACTTCAGCAGTTCGGAGGCGCAGCGCGCCCTCACCTGGTACCTGGACTACGCGAAGGCGGGGATCGGGCCGACCGTGCTCAACCCCGATCCGAACGGCTGGGACGGCCCGACCTTCCAGGCCGGCCGGATGGCGACCACGCTCAGCGGCTACTGGCTCGGTGGCCTGTTCGCCGGCGACCCCAAGTCCGCCAAGGTGGCGGGCTTCGCGCCGGCGCCGCAGTTCGACACCAGCCGACGGATCAGCCCGTGCTTCGGCGCGACCGGCCTGTGGATGCCCAAGGCGAGCAAGAACAAGGACGCCGCTTGGGCGGTGATGGAGTGGTTCCTGGCCGGCGATCCCGCGAAGGCGCGGGCGACGGGCGGCTGGGGCATTCCGCCGCTCAAGTCATTGCAGAAGCTGATGCCGCAGAAGCTGCCGTACCAGAAGCAGGCCTACGAGGTGCAGATGGCGGAGCAGCAGCATTTCTCGGTCACGTCCTCCACGCCGTACCTCCGGCAGGACGCGATCAACGCGATCATCACCCGTGAGTTGCCCAAGGCAATCAAGGGCACGATGACAGCCGGCCAGTTCGCCGACACGCTGAACTCGCAGATCAACCCGCAACTCGCCGACGGAAAGAAGCGGTTGCGGTGAGCTCCGCGCTGACCGACGTACGGCGTTCCACCGTCGCGGAGGCCGCGGTGGAACGCCCGGACCGGAAGAAGAAGCCGCCGACGCTGCGCAAGGCGCGCACCTTCTACCTGTTCGTCGCGCCGTGGGTCCTCGGGTTCGTCGGCCTGACCGTGTTCCCGCTCGGGTACGCGTTCTGGCTCAGCCTGACCGACTCCGACGGCCTGTCGCCCAGGACGCACTTCGTCGGCTTCCAGAACTACATCGACATCTTCCACGACCCGCTCACCCTGAGCTCGCTCGCCAAGACCGGCATGTTCGCGCTCGTCACCGTGCCGTTGTCGATCCTCGCCGGGTTGCTGCTCGCGGTGATGGTGAACCAGCCGATCCGGGCGCGAGGGCTGTACCGGGCGCTGATCTATCTGCCGGCCGTGGTGCCGCCGGTCGGTGCGGCGCTGACGTTCCGGTTGATCTTCGACCGCGACGCCGGTGCGGCGAACGGCATCCTGAGCACCCTCGGTGCGAACCCGATCACCTGGCTCGTGGATCCGAACGCCCGCTATGTGCTGTACGCCCTGGTGCTGTGGGGCTGCGGCGGATCGATGATCATCTCGCTGGCCGGGCTGCAGGACATCCCACGGGAGCTGCTCGAGGCCGCGCAGGTCGACGGGGCGTCGTACTGGCAGTCGTTCACCAGGATCACCATCCCGCTGCTGTCACCGGTGATCCTGTTCCAGGTGATCACCGGCATGATCGGCTCCCTGCAGTCGTTCGCACCGTTGCTGTTGTCGTCGGGTTCGCTGAGCGGCGCCGGGGCGGTGCCTCAGGGCAACTACCTGTACATGATCCACGTGTTCGCCCAGTACTTCAGCGCGTCCCGCTTCGGCTACGCGTCGGCGATGTTGTGGCTGCTGTTCGCGGTCATCCTGCTCGTCACCCTGCTGATCATCAAGGTCAGCGCCCGGACCGTCTTCTACACCGTCGAACCGGAGGGGACGAAATGACGCGGACCTACCGGTGGGCGCTGTCCCTCGTACTGCTGGCTGTCGTTCTGGTGATGATCAGCCCGATCCTCTGGCTGGTGTCGAGCTCGCTGAAGTCGTCGGCCGAGATGGCGTCGTTCCCGCCGACCTGGTGGCCGTCGCAGCCCCGGTTCGCGAACTACACCGAGGCGATCTCCAGCGTGAACTTCCTCGGCGCCGCGCAGAACTCGCTGACCATCGCGTTCATCAGTACGACGTTGACCACGCTGAGCTCGGCCTGGGTCGGATTCGGGTTCGCCCGGCTGACGGCACCGGGGAAGAAGCAGTTGTTCGTCGTGCTCCTGGCGACGATGATGTTGCCGGGGATCGTGACGCTCGTTCCGACGTACCTGATCTTCGCGAAGCTGCACATGGTCAACACCTACTGGCCGTGGGTGGCCTGGGGGCTGGGTGGCAGCGCGTTCCTGATCTTCCTGTTCCGGCAGTTCTTCGCCGGCATCCCGCGGGAGATGGAGGAGGCCGCGATCATCGACGGCTGCGGGTACGTCGGGATCTTCTGGCGGATCTTCCTGCCGCAGTCCTGGCCGGTGATCGCGGCCAGCGTGATCCTCTCCTTCACGCACGCCTGGGGTGACTTCGTCGGCCCGGCCATGTTCCTCAGCCAGGACAGCACGACCCTGGCCGTGGCGATGGCCACCGGCTACGTCAACGACAAGGGCCTCCCGATGAACAACCTGGTCGCCGCCGGCGCGGTCATGTACGTCCTCCCCGTCCTGATCCTCTTCCTCTTCATGCAGCGCCGCTTCGTCAGCGGCTTCTCGACGTCAGGGATCAAATGATGAGACTACGAATCCTCAGCGCTGTCGTGCTGTTGCTCGCGGCAAGCGTCACCAGCGTCCCCGCCCAGGCACAGGCGGCGAGTCCCACCTGTACGTCCGCGCCGCAGCGACCTGCTGGGATGCGGCTGAGTTGGCATGACGAGTTCGGCGGTCGCGCGTTGGACCGGCGGTCGTGGAGCACGGTGATGGACTTCCCTGGTAGGGCGGGTGGGCACTACCACAACACGTCGTACGGGAGTTACGCCGTCGACGAGAACGTCGTGCTGTCCGGTGGGAAGTTGCGGCTGGTGACCGACAACAAGCCGGTGGTCGGCACGGACCCGGCCGGGACGTACCAGTACACCGAGGGGTTCATCTCCTCGCACGACAAGTTCTTCCAGACCTACGGGTACTGGGAGATCTGCGCGAAGTTCCCGGCCGGCAAGGGAGTGTGGCCGGCGTTCTGGCTGATTCCGCAGGACCGCAGTTGGCCGCCGGAGATCGATGTCGCCGAGTGGTTCGGGAGCATCGAGAGCATGCACAGCGGCCTGGCGTCGGGCACCTGGCCGGACGTTCGCTGGGACAGCCACTGGGCGACCGGACTCAACCCGACGACCGGCTGGCACACGTACGGCGTGCTGTGGTCACCCGGCCGCATCACCTTCACCGTCGACGGCAAACCGACCTCGAGCATCACCGGCGCCCAGGTGCCCGACAAACCCATGTACGTCGTCCTCAACAGCGGCACCTGGGCCAACCCCGACCGCGGCGGCCCACCCGACGCCACAACCCCATTCCCGAACTCCTTCGACATCGACTACGTCCGGGCCTACCAGCCGAAATAGCGGTGTCAGACAAATATGTACTATTCTGAAGCCATGGCTGAAGTTCCGATCCGGATGTTGAACCAGGAGACGGCCCGGGTGCTGGCCCGGGTCAAGCAGGGTGAGGAGATCGACATCACCGAACGCGGCGTCGTGGTCGCGCGACTGGTGCCCGCTGAGGCGTCGCCAACGGCGTGGCTGCTCGCTACAGGGAGTTTCCGGCCGGCTCGGCTGACTAGAGCCTTCTCGCGGCCGAAGGGTGAGGTGCGCACTGATCACGAGGCCGGCGCTCTCTTGGAGCAGATGCGAGACGAGGAGCGCTACTGATGATCTACCTGGACACAGCGGCGTTGGTGAAGCTCGTCCGACGCGAGGCGGCGTCGGACGAGCTCGTCGATTGGCTCAATGAGCAAGTCGATCGGATCTTCGTCTCGTCGGCTTTGGTGGAGGTGGAATTGCCTCGCGCCCTCCGGCGATCCGAGCCGGCTCTTCTCACATCCGCCCCATCCGTCCTGGCCCACGTTTCGGTGTATGACGTCGACGAGACGGTGCGCAGCACCGCGGCCTCTTACCAGGACCCGTGGATCCGCTCGCTGGACTCGATCCACCTCGCGACGGCGGACGCCGTACTGGGCGACGAACTGACTGCCTTCGTCACCTACGATCGTCGGCTACTGGCCACCGCCAAGGCGATCGGGCTGCCCGTCGCGAGTCCTGGGATGTCCTGAGGGTCAGCGCGGTGCTGGGGTGGAGCCTGCGGGTGGGAGGGCGGTGTCGCCGGGTTGGGCCTGGCGGTGCGGGCCCTGACGGAACAGGTCGTCGGACGACAGGTTCTTGCCGCAGACGAAGAGCCGGAGCGGCCAGGACGTGGTGCGGGTGTGCACGATGATGACGAAGGTGCGGGGAGCCGGGTCCACGCACGTGGTTGCCGGTATCAGCAACCCGGGACCGACCCTGCGCAATTGGTTCGTGAACTTGGTGACCTGGTCCGCGGGCATGGACGAACCGGCGACCAGGGAGTTCTTGAAGTACTCGCAGACGTTGATCGAGATCACTTCGTCCTCGCCCAGTTTGCCGGGCTGGTCGCCTGGGTCGCGGGGAGTGCAGCCGTAGTAGTCGGTGTCGGTGATCGGGCGGGCCGAGTCGAGGATGCGTTCGCGGAGGGCGTCGTCCCGGGTGAGAACGCTCAGCTTCACCCCTCCGACCAGGCGCGTCTCTTCGGTCCAGCCACCGTCGTACCGCTTGATCCCCGGTGCTTGGACGTCGTTGAACCACAGGTAGTCCTGCCGTTCCGTCAATGGCAGCACTGCAGCCGCGCAGGGCAGCCGCCGGCCGCCGAGCCAGTCGTTGAATCGCCCGATCACCGGGCTGCCGAGAGAGGCGGGACATGGCGCCGAGCCGGACACGTACTGCGTCCAGCTCGAAGGCACTTGTACCTGGACCGTCTTGAAGGACTCCCAATGCCACCCCGGCGCCGGGGTCAGAGCAGCCGGCGGATCGGTGTGCAGCTCGGTGCTGAGGTTCTGCGACGCGGTGACGGCCGTGGCGACGACCGCCGCGGCGACTACGACAGCGCCGATCGAACGACCGGAACGGCGACGGCGCAGGCGGGCGTGGACCACGGACAGGAGGTGGTCGTCGGCAGGTGCGTCGGCCGCGTGCTTCGACAGGGTGTCCGCGATCAGCTTCTCGGATGCGTCCATCAGCGCTTGGCCTCCTCGGTTCCGATGGTGGTGCGCAGCGATGCCAGCGCACGATGGATCTGCGAGCGGACCGTGGCCGGCGAGCAGCCGAGGATCTTCGCGATGTCCGCGTCCGGGAGATCCTCGTAGTACCGCAGTACGACGGCAGCCCGTTGCTTCGAGGGCAGCGTGGCGCACAACGCCCAGACCGCGTCCTGCTCCGCCTGCGTTTCCGCATGATCCGGACCGGAGCCGGAAGGCGTCAGGTCCGCGGTCGGGGTCTCGCGGCGGAGGAAGCGGCGCCAGCGGGAGATGTCGGCGTTCACGATCGAACGGCGGACGTACGCCTCCGGATCCTGACCGCGGCAGATCCGGGTCCACCGTGAGTACGCGGCGATCAGCGCGTCCTGCACGGCCTCCTCGGCGCGTGCGTGGTCGCGGGTGAGCAGGTAGGCGAACCGCAACAGCGCGGCCCCCCGCTGCGCCACCCACTCGTCGAACTCCGGCGTCTCCATCCGGCACCTCCCACCCACATCACGCCGGCGAGCCCCGGAACGTTGCAGGGATCAGTCAGGTTCGGGAAGTGTCGGTGTCGGTAGCGCCAGCTTCTCGTCCGGTTTCGCGGCCAGTACTTCGTCGACGTACGAGCGGGCCGCCTCCATCGTGTCGACCTCGTGGCCGGCCTGCTCGGACAGGAACCAGCGGTGTTCGAGGACCTCGTGGAAGACCTCGGCGGGCTCGAGTTTGCGCTTCAGGTCGCGGGGGACCGAGCGGACGACGGGTTCGAAGACGTCGGTCAGCCACTGGTGGGCGACGATCTCCTCGTCCTCGTTCTGCTGGTCGGTCGAGGCGGCGAACGAGTCCAGGTCGTTGAGCAGCCGGCGGGCCTGGTTCTCCTCGACGTCCAGCCCGGTCAGGCGGAGCAGCCGCCGCGAGTGGTGCCCGGCGTCGACGACCTTCGGCTGGATCCGGACCTGGCTGCCGTCCCAGTCGGTGATGATGTCGATCTCGGCGACGTCGAAGCCGAGCTCGTTCAGCCGCCGGATCCGCGAGTCCAGCCGGTGCATCTCGTCGTTCGCGAACTCCTCAGGCGCGGTCAACTCGGCCCACAGCGCCTCGTACCGCTTCTGGATCGACTCGACCGTCTCCTGCGGGTCGATCGACTCGTCGAGCAGACCGCCTTCCTGCAGGTCGAGCAGCTCACCGAACAGGTTGATCTCCGCGGTGTAGAGGTCGTGCGCCCGCTGCCCGTCGGAGATGTCCTGGTGCAGCTCGCCGGTCTCGGCGTCCACCAGGTACGCCGCGAACGCGCCGGCGTCGCGCCGGAACAGAGTGTTCGACAGCGAGCAGTCGCCCCAGAAGAAGCCGAGCAGGTGCAGCCGGACGATCAGCGCGACCAGGGCGTCGATCAGCCGGTTGACCGTGTCGGGGCGCAGCGTGCTGGAGAACAGCGCCCGGTACGGCAGTGAGAACTGAAGGTGCCGGGTGATCAGGATCGAGTCGATCGGCTCACCGTTGCGGTCGATCCGGTCGGTGATCACGCCGACGGGTTCGACGGACGGCGACTCCAGCCGTTCGAGGTCGCGGAGCAGGCGGTACTCGTGCATCGCGAGGTGCTCGAGGACCTCCTTGATCGCGTACACGTTGCCGTTGACCCGGACGAAGCGGACCACGTGCCGCGAGATACCGCGCGGCAGCGCGACCAGCTGGTCCTCGGGCCAGTCCTCCAGCGGGACGTCCCACGGGAGCGACAGCAGACCGGTGTCCGGGCGGGTGGCGACGAATCGAGGCACGGCTCCCAGTGTGTCAGGAATCCTGCGAGGGTGTCTGAGAGTTCAGCGAGGTACGCAAGTGCTTGCAAATTCTTGCGTGAATAGGCGTAGAGTTTGCGTCATGACACGACGACTTGCAGAGGTGGCGAAGAAGGTCGGGGTCAGCGAAGCCACCGTGAGCCGGGTCCTGAACGGGAAGCCCGGTGTGTCCGAGGCGACCCGGGAAGCCGTCCTGACGGCGCTCGACGTGCTCGGGTACGAGCGGCCCACCCAACTCCGGGGTGATCGCGCCCGGCTCGTCGGGCTGGTCCTGCCCGAGTTGCAGAACCCGATCTTCCCGGCGTTCGCCGAGGTCGTCGGCGGGGCGCTCGCGCAGCAAGGGTTCACGTCGTTGCTCTGCACCCGGACCGTCGGCGGCGTGTCCGAGGCCGACTACGTGGATCTGCTCCTCCAGCAGCAGGTGTCCGGGGTCGTGTTCGCCGGCGGGTTCTACGCGCAGGCGGACGCGCCGCACGGGCACTACGAGCTGATCCAGGAGCGCAAGCTGCCGACCGTACTGGTCAACGCCGCCGTCGATCACCTCGGCTTCCCGCAGGTCTCGTCGGACGACTACGTCGCCGCGGAGATGGCCATCGGCCACCTGCGCGCCCTTGGCCACCGGCGGATCGGAATGGTCCTCGGCCCGCGCGACCACATCCCGTCGCGGCGGAAGCTGGAGGCGTTCATGGCCGCCGAGGAGGCGGATCCGGGGCTCGTCGAGCACACGATGTTCTCGCTCGAGGGCGGGCACGCGGCCGCGACCAAGTTGGTGAACGCCGGTGTCACCGGCATCGTCTGCGCCAGCGACATCCTTGCCCTCGGCGCCATCCGCGCTGTACGCCGGGCCGGCCTGAGCGTCCCCGACGAGGTCTCGGTGATCGGGTACGACGACTCCGCGATGATGAACTGCACCGACCCGCCGCTGACCACCGTGCGGCAGCCGATCGACGCGATGGGCCGCGCCGCCGTCGACATGCTGGTCGCCCTGATCGAACGCGCCGCCGTCCCCGCCGACGAACTCCTCTTCGAACCCGAGCTCGTCGTCCGCGCCTCCACCGCGCGAGCCCGCATCTAGCCACGCAACACCCGGCAGCCGCTGACCCCACAGGGTCGGCGGCTGTTGTCGTCTGTCCCCCGGCAGGCAATCTCCCACATGAAGTCACGTTTTTGCAATGCTAGATCGAAGTATTGCGTTCACGCGTCCAGTTCCCTACGGTGTCGGCACGAGTCAAGGGAGAGGGTGGAGATGACCACAACGCGCCGCGGGCTCAGCCTGCTGCTGGTGATGGGACTCGGGCTGGTGACCGCGTCCTGCGGATCGGACGACAAGGAGCCGGCGGGGGCGGCCGACGGTCCGGTGACGATCACGGTCGGCTGCGAGCCGCCGAAGAGCAACCCGAAGGAACGTGAGGCCTGGGAGGCCGATGTCGCCGCGTTCCAGAAGGCGCACCCGAACATCACGGTCGAGGGCAAGGACGCGTTCCCCTGCATCAACCCGGACACCTTCCAGGCGAAGCTGGCCGGCGGGACGCAGGAGGACGTCTTCTACGTCTACTACACCGACGTCCGGAAGATCATCGAGAAGAAGCAGGCCGCGGACATCAGCCAGTACGTCGGCAGCGTGAAGCCGGTGAACGACCTGCGCAAGGACGTGATGAGCGTCTTCAAGGACAGCGACAAGACGTACGGCCTGCCGCGGAACAACTACAACATGGGCCTGGTCTACAACCGGAAGCTGTTCACCCAGGCCGGTCTCGACCCGGCCAACCCGCCGAAGACCTGGGAGGAGGTCCGGGCGGCCGCGAAGAAGATCGCCGCGCTGGGCCCGGGACACGTCGGTTTCGGCGAGTACTCGGCCGGCAACACCGGCGGCTGGCACTTCGCCGCGGAGCTGTACGCGCGCGGCGGGTCGATGGTCAGCGACGACGGGAAGACCGCGGCGTTCAAGAGCGACGAGGGCAAGGCGGTCCTCGAGAACCTGAAGCAGATGCGCTGGGACGACAACTCCATGGGCAGCAAGCAGTTGCTGCAGTGGGAGGACCTGATGCGCATGATGGGCGGCGGCAAGCTCGGCATGATGATCGGTGCGCCGGACGTCGTGCAGTCGGTGAACAACGACTTCAAGGGCAAGTTCGAGGACTACGGCGTCACCGCCGTACCGGAGTCGGACGGGAAGTCGTCGCTGAGTGGCGGCGACGGGTACATGTTCAACCCGAAGGCGTCGCCGGAGAAGATCAAGGCGGGCCTGCTGTGGCTCGAGTTCCACGAGCTGACGCCGGGCCAGGGCCAGTTCAACTACGCGCGGTCGAAGGAGCAGGGCCGGCCGGTCGGTCTGCCGATCCCGGACCTGTACGGGACCAGTGCCCCGGGCAGCGAGATCAACGCGCTGCGCAAGCAGTACGCGACGGTCCCGGTCGACAACTTCACGCCGTACGTCAGTGCCCAGGGAAACATCACCAACAAGCTCGAACCGCCGAAGGCGCAGGAGCTGTACGCCGTCCTCGACGTGGCGATGTCCGCGGTGCTGACCCGCAAGGACGCCGACATCGACAAGCTGCTGAGTGACGCGGAAGGCAAGGCGAACAAGATCTTGGCGAAGAACACGTAATGACGGTGACCGAGGAGCGGGTCCGTCGTCCCCAGCCGGGGGCGACGGACCCGCGGTCCCCAGACGACCACGGTGCAGTGCGGCGGGCGGTGGGGCGAAACCTCACGGCGTACGGATTCCTGTGCGCGGCCCTGATCTGTTTCGCCTTGTTCTCCTGGTATCCGATGATCCGGGAGATCGTGCTGAGCTTCCAGCAGAACAACTTCGTCGACCCGGGGGAGTGGGTCGGCTTCGACAACTTCCGGAGCGTGGTCGCAGACCCGGCGTTCCGGTCCGCGTGGCTGAACACCGCGGCGTTCAGTGGGCTGGCACTGGTGATCGGGTACGCCGTACCGTTCGTGCTGGCCGTCGTACTCAACGAACTCAAGCACGCGAAGGCGTACCTGCGCTTCGTCGTGTACCTGCCCGTGATGCTCCCGCCCGCGGTCGCCGTACTGCTCTTCAAATGGTTCTACGACCCCGGAGCGGGCCTGTTCAACCAGGCGCTCGACGCGGTGCATCTCCCGCCGTTGAGTTGGCTGGACTCCACGAGTACGGCGCTCGTCAGCCTGGTGATCGTGTCGACGTGGATGAACCTCGGCACCGGCACGCTGATCTACCTCGCCGCGCTGCAGAGCATCCCCGGCGACCTGTACGAGTCGGCGGAGCTCGACGGAGCCGGCCTGTTCAAGCGGGTCCGGCACGTGACGATCCCGCAGACCAAGCTGATCCTGCTGGTGATGCTGCTCCTGCAGGTCGTCGCCACCATGCAGGTCTTCATCGAGCCGTACCTGCTGACCGGCGGCGGCCCGGAGAACGCGACCGTCACCGTCGCCTACCTGATGTACCAGTACGCGTTCAACTTCGGTGACTTCGGCGGCGGCTCCGCTCTCGGTCTGATGCTCATGATCGTCCTGCTGGTCTTCTCCACGATCTACCTGCGTGTGTCCCGCGAGGAGGCCGAGCGATGAGAACCCTGGTGTCACCCCTCGCGCTCCGTACGCCGCGCGGCCGGATCATCTACTGGACGATCCTGACGGTCACGGTCGTCGGCTTCACCGGCGCGTTCGTCTTCCCGTTCTACTGGATGGTGAGCGGCGCGCTCAAGTCGCCTGACGAGCTTGCGCAGATCCCTCCGAGCTTCTTCCCGAAGTCGGTCGACTTCAGCGTCTACAAAGAGGCCTGGGACCAGCTCCAGTTGGGCGTCTTCCTCAAGAACACCGTCGTGTACGCCGGTGGCGCGTGGCTGTTCACGCTGGCAGTCGATGTGTCGGCGGCGTACGCGCTGTCGAAGCTGCGGCCCGTCCTCGGGAAGCTCGTGCTCGGTGCGATGCTGGCGACGCTCATGATCCCGCCGATGGTCCTGCTGCTGCCGACGTACCTGGTGGCGAAGGATCTGCCGATCCTGCACCTGGACCTGCTGAACACACCGTGGGCGATCTGGTTGCCGGCGGCAGCGAACGGGTTCTTCGTGTTCCTGCTCAAGCGGTTCTTCGACTCGATCCCGAAGGAGCTGCTCGAAGCGGCCGAGATCGACGGTGCGTCACCGCTGCGGATCCTGTGGTCGATCGTGCTGCCGGTGTCGCGGCCGATCATCGGCGTGGTGTCGATCCTGTCCGTCGTCACGGTGTGGAAGGACTTCGTCTGGCCGCTGCTGGTGCTGCCGGAGACGGACAAGATGTCGATCAGTGTCGGCATCGCGTCGCTGTCCGCCCAGATGCCGCAGAACGTCCTGATCGCGTCGCTAGTGATCGCCAGCCTGCCCACGATCCTCGTCTTCTTCGTGTTCCAGCGCAGCATCATGGCGGGCCTGACCGCCGGAAGCCTGAAAGGTTAAGGAGATTTGATGGCCGACGAATGGTGGCGTGGAGCTGCGATCTACCAGGTGTACCTGCGGAGTTTCGCGGACGGCAACGACGACGGGATCGGCGACCTGGCCGGTCTGCGCGCGAAGCTGCCGTACCTGGCCGAGCTCGGGATCGACGCGATCTGGCTGAACCCGTGGTATCCGTCGCCGATGGCCGACGGCGGGTACGACGTCGCCGACTACCGCGCGATCGACCCGGCGTTCGGCACCCTCGCCGAGGCGGAGGCGTACATCGCCGAGGCGCACGCCCTGAACATCCGGACGATCATCGACATCGTGCCGAATCATGGGTCCGACCAACAGGACTGGTTCGTTCAGGCGTTACGGGCCGGCCCGGGATCACCCGAGCGGGAGCGGTTCTTGTTCCGCCCCGGCCTTGACGATGGTCCTCCCAATGAGTGGCAGTCGATCTTCAACGGACCCGCCTGGTCGCAGGTCGAGGACGGCGAGTGGTACCTGCACCTGTTCGCCCCGGAGCAGCCCGACTTCAACTGGCGCAATCCCGAGGTCGTCGAGGAGTTCCACGACATCCTGCGGTTCTGGCTGGACCGCGGCGTCGACGGGATCAGGATCGACAGTGCCGCCGTACTGTTCAAGGACCTGGACAGTGCCGAGGAGTCGTACACCGACCACGACGAGGTGCACGAGGTGTATCGCGGCTGGCGGCGGATCTCCGACTCCTACGACGGCCGGTTCTTCGTCGGTGAGATGTGGATGCCGGACCAGGAACGGTTCGCGCTGTACCTGCGACCGGACGAGATGCAGACCGCGTTCAACTTCGACTTCCTGTCCCGCCCGTGGGAAGCCGCGGAACTGAAGGCGTCGATCGATCTCACGCTCTCCACCCATGTCCCGATCGGCGCGCCGCCGACCTGGGTGCTGTCGAACCACGACGTCACGAGACCGGTGACGAAGTACGGGCGCGCGGACACGTCCTTCTCGCACCAGGACCGCAAGCACGGGATGCGGACCGATCTCGTGTTGGGGGAGCGTCGTGCGCGCGCCGCGGCGCTGCTGGCGATGGCGCTGCCGGGTGGCCTGTACGTGTATCAGGGCGAGGAACTCGGGCTGCCCGAGGTGGAGGATCTGCCCGACGAGCTGCTGCAGGACCCGATCTTCACGCGCTCGAAGGGCGCCGACCGCGGCCGAGATGGTTGCCGAGTGCCCCTACCGTGGTCCGGCAAGGAGCCGCCGTTCGGCTTCGGCACCGGTACGCCGTGGCTCCCGCAACCACGTGACTGGAAGAACCTCACCGTCGAGTCCCAGTACGACGACCAGAACTCGATGCTGACCCTCTACCGCACCGGCCTCCACCTACGCCGAACCCTCCTGGGCGACGGCGCCATGACCTGGCTCGACTCCCCACCGAACGTCCTCACGTTCCACCGCGAAACCCTCACCTGCATCACCAACCTAGGCCAAACCGCCGTACCCCTCCCACTGCACGAGGAGGTCCTCCTGACCAGCATCCCCCTGGACCACGGCACCCTCCCCCCGGACACCACCGCCTGGGTCCGGTGATTCGGCAGCGCGGCCGAGGTCATTTGCGAGGCACGGCCAGGTTTCCCCAGCGGTCGCGTCGGTTGTGAAGATGCGCGGTGACGAGTTCCGCAATCCAATGCGCCTGTTGCCGTAACGACTCCGGAACCCTCGCCTCGTCGGCAGCCTGGTGGAAGGCAGCGGGGATGACCTCCTTGATCGCCTTCGTTCGGTCGAGGGATTCATCCGCGCTCAGGTTCAGGCGGCGTCCGGTGATGATCCAGTCCTCATCAGTCACCTTGGCCATGTCCCACGTGTTGCCGATCTTCATTGCCGCTCTGAGTCCGCGTCCCTGGTCGTAGGAAAGCATGGTGGCCACGTCATAGAGCGGCGCCAGTTGGATATCACGCGAGCCGAGAAGTATCGAGTAGTTCTTCGCGTGCGCGTCTGTGGCCCCGATGGCTGCGTTGAACGCGACGTAGTCGAACATCCTCTGCAGGTGTTCTCTCCGCGTTTCGCTGCGGCTGCCGCTGATCAGCAAGCTCCCGATCTGCTGGATGCCCGGTCCGCCGTCGTCCTGGTACTTCTTGATCGGAGGTACGGACAGCGCTTGGCACATGTCCTCCTGATGAAGCCGTACCCATCGCCCGGATTCTCTGACCCGGTCATAGCGCCTGGAGATCAAGACTTCGTACTGGTCGTTGGCCAGTAGCTCGGTCGAGGCCGCGGGCAGACCGCACAACTGGGCTGCTCTCAGGCAGAGGTGCTCGTTGAGGTGATGCCCTTGGTAGTTCGGCATCGACGGCTTGAGAATGTGCGTTGTCGGCGTCGAGTCGCGCGGAACACCCCAGCGCCCCTCTTCCGACCGGAACAACGCAATCTTGCTCTGCGCGCCGGCCAGGCTCCAGCGTCCAGTGTTGCGTCCTGGGTCCCAGGCGTCCGGGCTCTGAGCGAGTTCCGCCAAGGTCCGGTTCAGGGCGTCGTCGGTGAGCCATTCGATGTCGCCTTGGCGGTTGGCAGCGTCGTGCGACGCAATGTCCTCCGGAAGGATCTGAACCGCGCCGGCGGCGTCCCGGCCGATGTGCCGCAGAAGAGCGAACGGGTTGTTCGGGGAGACTTCGTACTTGCGGCCGAGGCGTTGGAGCGCTGCCTCACTGTCCGGAAGCAGCCCGGAGATGAAGGCGCGGACGGGCTTGTTCGGATGCCGTCTCGTCGCTTTCGGCATGGACAAGGACAGCGGAGTGGTGGCCGGGTCCGCGCGGTAGTCGTCGTCGTACTCGAACGAGTACTGACCTTGCGGGTTCTGATGGAGGAGCCCTGTCCGGATGCCGTCGAGGTAGACGACGAGGCGGTCCTCAGCCATTCTTGTCGGTTTCCTCGTGCTGGTGAGCGGCGTCGCCGGGGGTCGCGCCGTCGGCAAGTCCGGCCAGTACGTCGTTCCACCGTGCTTCGTGTGGCGTGTCTTCGGGGTCGCTCTCAACGGCGGTCAGCGACAGGCCTAGCGCGGCGAGGGTGTCGAGTACCAGTTGTAGTTCCAGTCGCGGAGACCCGTGCTCGAGTCGCACCAGCCACTCGCGGGACACCCCGGCGCGCCGAGCGAGTTCCGCCTGGGTAAGTCGCCGCTGGGCGCGGGCGTCGCGCACCATGGCGCCAACGTCCCTGACGGTGTGGAGCTGCATCTCTGGACCTCCGCACGATGTGATCGTACTGCCACATTAGCAAATGTTGCCGTACGACCACAATATTAGATGTGGCCGTACGGCAACATCGTTGCATGTTGCCGTACGGCCACACTGTGCAGGTCAACTGAGCGGGCGGAATCTCCGTAGGCGGAGGCTGTTCGAGACTACGAACACTGAGCTGAAGGCCATGGCTGCGCCGGCGAGCATGGGGTTCAGTAGGCCGGCGGCGGCCAGTGGGAGGGCGGCTACGTTGTAGGCGAAGGCCCAGAACAGGTTGCCCTTGATTGTGCGGAGTGTGCTGCGGGAGAGTCGGATGGCGTCCGCGGCCGCGCGTAGGTCGCCGCGCACGAGCGTCAGGTCACTCGCCTCGATCGCCACGTCGGTGCCCGTACCCATGCTCAGCCCGAGGTCAGCCTGAGCGAGGGCGGCCGCGTCGTTCACGCCGTCGCCGACCATCGCGACCACGCGACCCTCGTCCTGCAGCTTCTTCACCGCGTCGACCTTGCCGGCCGGCAGGACCTCGGCGATCACCTCGTCGATACCGACCTCGCCGGCCACCTTCGTCGCTACCGCTTCGTTGTCGCCAGTCAGCAGTACCGGACGCAGGCCCAAAGCCTTGAGCTGAGCGATCGCCTCCACGGACGTGGGTTTCACGGTGTCCGCGACGACCAGCACAGCCCGTGCCTGCCCATCCCAGCCGACCGCGACCGCCGTACTGCCCTCAGCCTCGGCGTGCTCCTTCGCATGCGCGAGCTTCTCCGGCAGGTACTGGCTCCACTCCTCCAGCAACCGCGTCCGCCCGACGAGTACGGCGTGCCCGTCGACAATCCCCTGCACACCAAGGCCTTCGACGTTCCCGAAGTCCTCGACCTCCGGCAGCTTCCCCGCCTCCAGGGCGGCCCGTGCCACGGCCTGCGCGATCGGGTGCTCGCTCGAGTGCTCGAGCGCCCCGGCCAACCGCAGTACCTCGGCCCGGTCCTGATCCGGAGCGAGCAGTATGTCGACCAGCTCCATCCGGCCCGTGGTGACCGTGCCCGTCTTGTCCAGTACGACGGTGTCGACCCGTCGCGTGGACTCAAGCACCTCCGGCCCCTTGATCAGGATGCCCAGCTGAGCGCCCCGACCGGTCCCGACCATCAACGCGGTCGGCGTGGCCAGGCCCAACGCACACGGGCAGGCGATGATGAGTACGGCGACCGCGGCCGTGAACGCGACCTCCAGCGGCGAACCGTTACCGAGCCAGAAACCTAGCGTTGCCAGCGCCAGCCCGATCACGATCGGCACGAAGATCCCGGACACCTTGTCGGCCAGCCGCTGTACGGCGGCCTTCCCGTTCTGGGCGTCCTCGACCAGCCGCGCCATCTGCGCCAACTGCGTGTCCGAACCGACGCGAGTCGCTCGCACCACCAGCCGGCCGCCGGCATTGACGGTCGCGCCAACGACCGCGTCGCCCTCGCCGACCTCCACCGGCACGGACTCGCCGGTCAGCATCGACGCGTCGACCGCGCTGCTGCCGGTGACGACCACGCCGTCGGTGGCGATCTTCTCGCCCGGCCGGACGACGAACTCGTCACCCACGACGAGCTGGTCGGCCGGGATCCGCGTCTCGGTCCCGTTCCGCAGGACGGCGACGTCCTTCGCGCCGAGTTCGAGCAGGGCCCGCAACGCGGCCCCCGAGCGGCGCTTCGCCCGACCCTCGAAGTACCGGCCGGCCAGGATGAACGTCGTGACGCCGGCGGCGACCTCGAGGTAGATCTCCTCCGCGCCACTGCCGCGGGACGGGATCAACGTGAACGGCATCTTCATGCCTGGCTCGCCGGCCGAGCCGAGGAACAGCGCGTACAGCGACCAGAGGAACGCGCTCACCACCCCCAGCGAGATCAGCGTGTCCATCGTGGCGGCGCCGTGCCGCAGGTTGGTCCAGGCGGCCTTGTGGAACGGCCAGGCCGCCCACGTCACCACCGGGAACGCCAGCGTCAGCGACGCCCACTGCCACGACTCGAACTGCAGCGCCGGGATCATCCCGAACGCGATCACCGGGACCGCGAGGACGATGCTCGCGATCAGCCGCTCCCGCAGGGGTTTCAGCTCGTCCGGCTCGTCGGCCGAAGTTTCGACGGCCGGCGTCGGCAGGCTGGCGGAGTACCCGGTCTTCTCGACCGTGGCGACCAGGTCGTCGGTGGAGATGCCGTCCGCGTACGTCACCTTCGCCTTCTCGGTGGCGTAGTTGACGGTGGCGGTGACGCCGTCCATCCGGTTCAGCTTCTTCTCCACCCGGGCGGCGCACGAGGCGCACGTCATACCACCGATGATGAGTTCGACGGACTGACCGGGCTCGGTGCTGGTCATGATGAAGTGCCTCCTCTCAGTGGCCGTGCGGCGTTTCCGCGTGCCCAGGGGTCTGGGGTGCGGTCGTTGCGGTCGGTAGGGCGGTCGGCGGGACGATCGCGATCCCCGTGGTGCCCACCTTGACGGTGAACTCGGCGGTGTGGACCTTGCCCGCGTGCTGGAAGTCCAGGAACAGGCTGTACGTACTGGCGGTCGGGAAGGTGGTGGCGAACGTGATCCCCGGCCCGCCCTTCATCCCCGCCGTCGCTTCCTGCGCCGGATGGGTGTGCAGGTAGGCGAGGTCTCCGCTGCGCAGCGAGACCAGGTGCCCGAAGGCGCCCAGGTACGGCTGCAGATCCTTGACGGGCTTGCCGCCCCGGCTGATCGTGAACGTCAGCTCGGACTCCTTACCGGCGACCGGGGTGCCCTGCAGCGTCACGTCGTACCCGTCGAAGCTGTAGACGCTCGCCGGTTCGGCGACCGGGACCGGGACGTACAGCCCGGTGACGTTCACGTCCGTGCCGAGGGTGAGCGTGCTGTCGTGGCCGGCCGGCTGGAAGTCGGCGTACAGCCGCCAGGTCCCGCCGGCGGTGAACGTGAACGGGATGCTCCACGTCCCGTCCGCCGCCAGCGTGGGGTGCACGTGGTGGAACCCGGACAGGTCCCGGCGTACCACGATCAGGTGCAGGTCCTTCTCGTGGGTCTTGGTGTACTTCGTGACCGGCTTGCCGTCCGGTCCTTGGATCGTGAAGCGCAGCTCAGTCTTCGTACCGCTGGTGAAGAACGTTTTCGCCGGCGCGAACGTGTAGCCCGCGTCGGACACCGCCAGCCCGGGCAGTTGCCCGGCCGACTCGTGTCCACCGTGTTCCGAGGTGCCTGCAGGCTGCTCCATGCCACCCATCTCCTCTCCGTGGGCCGGTGCCGCGGAGGTGTCGTCGGCCGCCGCGATCGGATCGATCGCGGAGCCGATGCCGAACGCCGCCCCGAAGGCCAGCACCACCGCACCGGCGAACGCGCCGAGCCGGAGCGCGACGGCCCGGCTCATGACGCGGCCAGTTCGTAGCCCGCCTCGTCGACGGCGTCGCGGACGGCGACCTCGTCGAGAGCGGACTCACTCGTCACGTGCACCGCGGAGGTGCCGCCCGCGACGAGGTCGATCTTCACGTCCTGAACACCGACAAGCTTGCTGAGCTCCTCGGTGACAGCCGAAGTGCAGTGACCACAGGTCATACCGGCGACGGAGTAGGTCGTAGTCGTGCTCATATCAATGCTCCTTGCTCGAAACGGGGTGATTGCTCTGAGAGATGTTCAGCTGCGGACGAGGCGGGCGATCGCGTCGGATGCCTCGCGGACCTTCTCCTCGGCCTCGGGGCCGCCCTTCTGCGCGGCCTCGACCACGCAGTGCGAGAGGTGCTCGTCGAGCAGCTCCAGCGAGAACGACTGCAACGCCTTCGTGGCCGCCGACACCTGGGTCAGGATGTCGATGCAGTACTTGTCCTCCTCGACCATCCGCTGCAGACCGCGAACCTGCCCCTCGATCCGCCGCAACCGCTTCAGATGACTGCTCTTCTCGGCGGTGTACCCGTGCACATGTCCCTCATCGGTGGCCATCTCGCGCCCTCTCCTAGCCCTCAGCTACCCCTCCGGGGTATCTCCACGCCCCAGAAGTTACCCCCTACGGGTATAGAACGCAAGTCCTGTGGCGATACCACCTGGGGGTATCTCTCAAGGGCATGACCGGGGCGCCGGTGGGGCCGGACAGGTTATTTCCTGTCCACCGCCCCCGCCCGGGGTGCGCTGGGTTCCAGTCGCTGGACAGCACGCGACTTTGTGCACCGCATCCGCGTCGAAGGACAGCTGACGCGCTGATCCCATGCACAAAGTGGGGAAGAGGAGGTGGATACGCGTCCCCGCACAACAGTCGCCTCAGGTGGTGCGCCGGCCACGCCACGTCGGGCGTCGCGCGCGTGTATGTGTGGGCGGGTGGTGAACAAAGGTGTCAGGCTGTGCGTCTGCTCAACGACGAGAGGGGTGGGGATGTCCGACGTGGCCATCAGTACGCGTGGGTTGCGTAAGACGTACCGGACCCGGCGGGGGCGCAAGGTGGTGGCGGTGCAGGGGCTGGATCTGGAGGTTCCGGCCGGTGGGGTGCATGGCTTTCTCGGGCCGAACGGGTCGGGGAAGACGACGTCGATCCGGATGTTGCTGGGGCTGATTCGCGCCGACGCGGGGACGATGACCGTGTTCGGCAAGCCGGTGCCGGCGCAGTTGCCGGAGGTGGTCGGGCGGATCGGGGCGATCGTCGAGTCGCCGAAGTTCTTCCCGGCGTTCACCGGGCAGAAGAACCTGGAGTTGCTCGCGGAGGCGATCGGCGCGCCGCGTACGCGCGTCGGTGAGGTGCTGGAGCAGACCTCGCTCGGCGAACGGGGGAAGGACCGGTTCCGGGCCTATTCGCTGGGCATGAAGCAGCGGCTGGCGATCGCGGCCACGCTGCTCAAGCAGCCCGATCTGCTGATCTTCGACGAGCCGACCAACGGCCTCGACCCGGCCGGTATCCGGGAGATCCGCGAGACCATGCGCGCTCTCGGCGAGCAGGGGAAGACGGTCCTGGTCAGCAGCCACATCCTGGCCGAGGTCGAGCAGGTCGCCGACACCGTGTCGATCATCGGTCACGGCCGTCTGCTCGCGTCCGGCACGGTCGCCGAGGTGATCGGCGGCGGTACGGCGCCGACCGTGAAGGTCGCCCTCGGAAACGGCACAGGTAACCATGAGGCCGCGACCCGCATCCTGACCGCAGCCGGTCTGACGGTTCGTGCCGACGGCAACTATCTGCTCGTCGAAGGCGCACCGGATCCCGCCGACGTGACGCGGCGCCTCGCCGACCAGGAGCTGTACGTGTCCGAGCTGGCCCCGGTCCGCGCCGACCTCGAGTCGGTCTTCCTCGAGCTCACCGAAGGCGAGGGGCTGTGATGATCCGCCTGACCAAGGTCGAGCTCCGCCGGCTGATGGCACGCCGCTTGACGGTGGTCGGTCTGCTCGGCCTGTTCACGATCACGGTCCTGTTGCTGGTCGCCACCTACTTCGAGGCGCGGCCGTTGTCCGCCGTCGAGCAGCAGCAGGCTCAGCAGCAGTTCGAGATGGCCCACAAGGACTGGGTTGACCACGCGGCCGAGAATCTGAAGCTGTGCGAGGCGGACTGGGCCAAGCAGCCCGACCCGAAGCCGAAGCTCGAGGAGATGTGCACCTACCCTGAGCCCCGGCTGGAGGACTTCGGCAAACCGCAGGCGATCTTCGCCGAGATCATGCCGGACCTGTTGCAGGGGTCGTCGTACTTCCTGGCGTTCGCGGCGTTCCTGATCGGCGCCAGTTTCGTCGGCGCCGAGTTCAGTTCCGGTGCCATCGGCAACTGGTTGACGTTCGAGCCGCGCCGGCTCCGGGTCTACGGCAGCAAGCTGCTCGCGGCCGCGACCGGGTTCGTGCCGATCGCTGCGGTGGTACTGGCGGTCATCCTGTTCGGCACGTTCCTGATCGTCGACAAGTTGGGTGATACCGCGAGTACGACGGGGAAAGTCTGGGGCGACCTCTCCGCGATCGGCGGTCGCGCCGTACTGACGACCGCACTGGCCGCGGCGCTCGGCAGCGTCGTCGGCCTGCTACTCCGGCACACCGCTGCCGCGATCGGTGTCGTGATGGCGTACCTGGTCCTTGCGGAAGGCGTTTTCGCCGCGTTCCTGGAGAAGGCCCAGCCGTGGTTGGTGAAACTCAACTTCGACGCCTTCGTCCGGCACGACGCGCAGTACTACGTGACGCAATGCAAGACCGGCGCCGACGGCAGCTACACCTGCGACTACGTGCAGAAAACGCTTTCGTTCGAGCACGGCGCTTGGTACCTGGCGATCTTCACCGTGGTCGTGGTCCTGCTCGGCGGCTGGGTCTTCCACCGCCGAGACGTCAACTAGTCGAGCGCCGCCGTCGTCGTACTGCGCCGAACAACGCGATCCCGAGCGTGGCAACGGCGGCGGCCGCACCGACCGCCAGCCCGCGACGGAGCCCTGGCGGCACGAACGTGCAGTCCACCCGGTCCGCCGTACCCGTCAGCGGCATGGCGATCAGACCGCCGAAGTCCCGCGGGGTCCGCGACTTGCCGCCGGCGACCTTGCAGGTCCAGCCGTCGATCTTCGGTACGCCGACCACCGCCCAGCCCTTGCTGCCCGCGGGCAGCGTCGCGTGCAAGGAGTGGCCGCTCGCCTCCACGTCCGTCGCCCCGGTCGCCCGCAGCTTCTTGACCGCGCTGCGCAAGGCCGTCTGGTCGAGGCAGCCGATCGCGTTCCGCGGCGGAATGCCCTGCGGGGCCTCGCCGAAGTTGACCTCGACCAGCACGACCCCGGTCGCGGGCACGGTGCCGAGACCGATCATCGCGCTGCTGGTGTTGATCCCGGGCCGGCGCGTCGAGCTCAGGTCGTGCCACTCGCCGTCGGTCAGGCGGGCGCGCCCGCCGACCCGCGGCATGAACAGGTACGCCGTGCTGCCCGGCTTACAGGCCCCGACCAGCTTGACGTCACCGGTCGCGAACCGGGTGCCCTTGTACTCCGGGATCTCGTACACCTTGGACCCGAGCAGGCGCTCCTGGGCGGCGTACGCGTTCGGGGCGTTGATGTCGACCGGGACGGCGGCATCGAGCCGGCGCCGTACCGTGACCAGCGGCGGGACCGTCGCCCGGGTGATCTCCGGGTTGCCGTCGACGAGCCGCATCCGGGCGCCGACCGAGAAGATCGCGTCGGTCACCGGGTTGTCGAGCGTCCGCGCCGCGCGACCGTACCCGGACCAGCCGAAGCCGAGCGCCGTCATCATCTCGTTCACCGAGTGCGGCAACAGGCTGCTGTACAGGCCGGCGCCCTGTCCGCCGAGCAGGATCGGATCGTTGGGCGTGACGGACGTCCCCGGCTCGGTGCGGTACGCCGGCCAGCCGTCGACCGCCCGCAGCTCGTCGTACCGCTTCGTCTGCTGGTCGTTCCACGGCACGGCGGAAGTGCTGAGCACCTTGGAGCGCCGCTCGTCGGTGATCACCGCGGTCCAGGTCGTCTCCACTGCCACGACCACCAGCAGTACGGCGAACGCCGCAAAGACAGGCCACTTCACGCGGCGCGTCCGCGGGAACCGGCGCAACGTCCAAATGGTGCCGAACGCAACCAGCGTCACCGCCCCGGACGCGATCAGCATCTCCATCCAGTGCTCGGTCAGCAGCGGACTGCCGTCGGACAGTACGGCGATCAACGCCAGCAGGGCCCCGCCGCCGAGCAGGGCGATCGGACCAGGCAGTTTGTGGGCGACCGAGACCCACGCGACCGCGACGAGGATGCCGCAGAGCACGAACGCCTCGCGGTACTGGCTGCCGTTGGGGGTGTCGAACGCGTGCCAGACCTCTTGCGTCGGCGCCCAGCGGAACGACAGCGCCACCAGGACGGTCGTGATCACCCAGACCGCCTTCGCCCGCCACGGGACGAACTTGTTGAACGGCATCGTCAGCGCGAGCAGGAGGGCGATCGTTCCGACGTACAGGCTGGCGGTCCGGCCGACGCCCTCGGACAGCGGCAGCAGCCGGGACAGGAACAGGTCCATCGCCGAGGCGTGGAAGATCCCGGACGGGGACGGCGTTGCGGCGCGGTTGGTGGTGATGATCGGTAGCAGGATGGGCGCGACCAGGGCCATGCCGAGCACGAACGAGACGCCGTGCCGGACGACCGACCGCAGGCGCAGCGACCAGCTCAGGTCGCTGCTGAGCAGCCGGGCGAGCAGGTAGATCCCACCCGCGATCGTTGCCATGTAGGCGGTGTAGAAGTTGGACAGCCAGAACAGGCCGACCACCAGCACACTCAGCACCCGGTTGGTCCGGCGTAGTGACCACTCGGCGACCAGGAAGAACATCGGCAGGGCGATCAGGCCGTCCAGCCACATCGGCACGTAGGATCCGTCGTCGAGTGCCCAGCCGCAGACGCCGTACGAGACTCCCAGAATCGCTGCAACCCAGCGGGGTCCTGGACGCATCTTAAGGAGTACGGCGGCCATCGCGGCCGCGGCCAGGCTCAGCTTGAGCGTGGTGATGACGTAGACGGCGAGGTCGATCTGGTCGCGGGGGAACAGACCCACCAGCAGGGACAATGGGCTGCCGAGATCGACGCCGACGTCCGCGAGGAAGCCGACGCCGAAGGCGCTCTGCCAGTTGAACAGCAGGTCGCCCTGGCCCTGGCCGTGCAGGACGTCCCAGAGGTGGGCGAAGAAGGGGATGTACTGGGTGCCAAGATCGTTGGTACTGCGGGACAGCGAACCGAAGGGAAAGGTACCGCGGATGATTCCGGAGGCGGCGAACACAGCCGCCACCACGACAGCGGCGACGGCGGCCGGCAAGAGTGCCGAGCGCCGTCGAACAGCCCCTTCGTCAGCGCCTCCCTCAGCGCTGTCCTCGGCGCTGTCCTCGGAAACCATTGGCCGCCCCTTCGTTCCGCTCACCCGGTCGCCAAAGCTAGCGGGTAGTTCTGGTCTGGACAAGAATCGCATCATGATCGACGTACGGGGCGGATGGGGACAATGATGCGGTTGAGTCTGGTGGTGCCGTGTTACAACGAGGTCGAGGTGATCTCGCGGTTCCATCAGGCGCTCAGTCACGAGCTCGAGGAGACCGGGCGGCCGTACGAGATCGTGTACGTCGACGACGGCTCCTCTGATGGGACGCTCGAGGCCCTGGTCGAGTTGGCAGCGACCGACGAATCGGTCCGGTACCTGTCGTTCAGCCGGAACTTCGGCAAGGAGGCCGCGATGCTGGCCGGCCTGCGGTACGCGACCGGCGACGCCGTGGTGATCATGGACGCGGACCTGCAGCACCCGCCGGAGCTGATCGGCCGGATGCTCGAAGAGTACGGGCGCGGGTTCGACCAGGTGATCGCCCGCCGCAACCGTACCGGGGACCCGGCGACCCGGACGCTGGCGGCGCGGGCGTACTACTGGCTGATCAACAAGTGGGCCGACGTCGAGATGATGGACGGGGTCGGCGACTTCCGGCTGCTGTCCCGGCGCGCGGTCGACGGCCTGCTCGAGCTGAACGAGTACAACCGGTTCTCGAAGGGGCTGTTCGCCTGGATCGGGTTCGAGTCGCTCCTGTTCGAGTACGACAACGTTAAACAGCCGGCGGACCGGAAGAGCCGGTGGACGTTCCGGCGGCTGCTGGAGTACGGGCTGGACGGGCTGCTGTCGTTCAACAACAAGCCGCTGCGGATGGCGATCTACGTCGGCCTGCTGCTGACCGCGGTGGCCGCCGGCTACGCGATCTGGGTGATCGTGGCCGCGATCCTGCACGGGGTCGAGATGCCCGGGTACGTCACGCTGATCGCGGCGATCACGGGGCTCGGCGGACTGCAGATGGTGATGCTGGGCGTGATCGGCGAGTACATCGGCCGGATCTACTACGAGACCAAGAAGCGGCCGCACTACTTGCTGAAGCAGACCAACATGGATCCCGCGGACCGGATTGAAAAGCGACCGGCCCCGGGTGGAGGAACCACCCGGGGCCGGTAACAGCTACTGCTTGCCGATCAGGTGGCGATCCGCTCCTCGGTCGAGGTGGAGAACAGGTGCAGCTTCTCCGGGACGGCCGCCAGGCGGATGGTCGAACCCTTCTCGACCGTCATGCGGGCGTCGATCCGGGCCACGATCTGCTGGTGCTCGCCGTTGTGCTCCGACGTGCCGTACAGGTACGCGTCCGCGCCGAGCTCCTCGACCACTGCGACCTTCACCGGCAGGCCCTCGTCGCCGACCTTGAAGGCCTCCGGGCGCACGCCGACGGTCAGGGTCTTGTCGCTGCCGGCCTTGGCCAGCACGTCGCGCGCGATCGGGATGGTGTAGTCGCCGACCTTGGCGCCACCGTCGGTGATGTCGGCGGTGAGCAGGTTCATCGCCGGCGAGCCGATGAAGCCGGCCACGAACTTGTTCTTCGGGCCGTCGTACAGGTTCAGCGGGGTGTCGACCTGCTGGAGCAGACCGTCCTTGAGGACGGCGACCCGGTCGCCCATCGTCATGGCCTCGACCTGGTCGTGCGTGACGTACACCGTGGTGACGCCGAGACGCTGCTGCAGCTCGGCGATCTGGGTGCGGGTCTGCACGCGCAGCTTGGCGTCGAGGTTCGACAGCGGCTCGTCCATCAGGAAGACCTGCGGGTTACGCACGATCGCGCGACCCATCGCGACGCGCTGACGCTGACCACCGGACAGCGCCTTCGGCTTGCGGTCCAGGTACTCCTCGAGGCCGAGCAGCTTGGCCGCCTCCATCACGCGCTTGGCGCGGTCTTCCTTGGAGACACCCTGCATCTTCAGCGCGAAGCCCATGTTGTCCGCGACCGACATGTGCGGGTACAGCGCGTAGTTCTGGAACACCATCGCGATGTCCCGCTCTTTCGGCGGACGGTGTGTGACGTCGCGGTCGCCGATGTAGATGGAGCCCTCGTTGACCTCTTCGAGGCCGGCGAGCATCCGGAGCGAGGTGGACTTGCCGCAACCCGACGGGCCGACGAGCACCATGAACTCGCCGTCCTCGATCTCGAGGTTGAGCTTGTCGACGGCGGGAGTGTCACCGCCGGGGTAGATGCGGGTTGCCGCTTTGAACGACACAGTAGCCATGACTGATCTTTCCCTTCACCGGCAGGAACGTGCCGGACGATCCGAGTAAAGGCCCCCCAAGCCGGGGGAGTGGGGCCTATCCTCACCTGGCTCGCTCGTCCTGACAAGGTATCCGGCGTGTGACATGTCCGTTCTGTTCACGTTGTGGACACCCGTGCGCAGTCTGCAAGTTCTTGCAGGATCTTGCTGAAAAGTCAGAGGCGCCTGGGTACAGTGCCGGGCGTGAGCAGCAGAGCACGGCTGGCGGACATCGCGGCCAAGGCGGGGGTCAGTGAGGCGACGGTCTCGCGGGTGCTGAACGGGAAGCCGGGGGTCGCCGAGGACACGAAGCAGTCGGTCCTGACCGCCCTCGACGTACTGGGGTTCGAGCGGCCGTCGCGGTTGCGGCGCCGGTCCGCGGGTCTGATCGGGCTGGTGATGCCGGAGCTGATCAACCCGATCTTCCCGGCGTTCGCCCAGGTGATCGAGTCGGCGTTGTCGCAGCGCGGGTTCACCCCGGTGCTGTGCACACAGTCACCGTCCGGCGCGACCGAGGAGGAGTACGTCGAGATGCTGCTCGAGCGCGGCGTCTCCGGGATCATCTTCGTGTCCGGCCTGCACGCGGACACCGGCGCGGACCACGAGCGCTACCAGGCCCTGGTCGAGCGCCGGCTGCCGGTGGTGTTCGTGAACGGTTGGCTGCCGTCGGTCGAGGCGCCGTTCGTGTCGTCGGACGAGTACGCCGCGATGGAGCAGGCGGTCACGCATCTGGTGGCCCTCGGGCACCGCCGGATCGGTTTCGCGTCCGGACCTGAGCGGTTCATCGTCGTGCAGCGGAAGCTGGCCGGGTACCGGACCTCGATGAAGGCTCAGCTCGGGGTGTCCGACGACGATCTGGGCCCGATGGTTGCCTTGAGCATGTTCGGCGTGGAGGGCGGCGAGGCGGCCGGCCGACAGTTGCTGGACGCCGGGGTCACCGGGGTTGTCTGCGGCTCCGACATGATGGCGCTCGGCGTCATCCGTGCCGCCCGGCAGCGCGGCCTCTCGGTTCCCGGTGACTTCTCGGTGGTCGGGTACGACGACGCGCCGATGATGGAGTTCACCGACCCGCCGATGACGACGATCCGCCAGCCTGTGCACGCGATGGGGCTGGCCGCGGTCCAATCCCTGCTGGAAGAGGTCCGCGGCCACGCCACACCGCATACCGAGTTCCTGTTCCGCCCGGAACTCGTCGTCCGCGGCTCGACCGGCCCGGTCACGCAGATCTGAGCGTGGCTCCGGCCCGGGACCGTCCCCTGCCGGGCGGCTCCGGGCCGGAGGATCGTGTACCTGCACGCAGGCAGAACCCCCGATTCCGGGCGGTTTCTGCTCCGAAAGGCGGGTTCTGCCTGCGTGACGGTCCGTACTACCTGGACGTGTGGAACGCGGCCGCCTTGCCGAGGCTGAATCCGTTGGCCCACAGCGAATTGACCTTGGAGCGTTCGGTCGAGTCCGGGTACGCGTTCGTGCAGGACGGACCGGGGCCGCCGCCGGACATCAGCTCGGAGCAGGGGCCGGAGTAGTGGTCCGGCAGACCGAGCACGTGGCCGGTCTCGTGGGCGGTGATCCGGGTCGGGTCGTACTGCTCCGACTGCGCGTAGTCGAGGAAGATGTAGCCGCTCCCGTGTCCGTCGGTGGACGCGTACGACCCACGCGAGTCGTTGCCCTCGGTGTAGTAGAAGTCGTAGTTGCTGCCCTCGACGAGCTTCACGTTGCTGACCGACGAGTTCCAGATCTGCGTGCTGGACGAGATCTGGGACGCGAACGTCGGCGCGTCGACGGCGTACGTGACGGTGACCGCGGCGACCTTCTGGCCGGCTTTGGCCTGCTTGGCCATCTTGGCGCGGGCGGACTTCATCACCGCGTCGTAGAACGCCTTGGTGGCGGCTTCGTCCTGCGGGGAGCCGACGTACGCCGCACGGGTGGTGGCGGTGGAGACGTGCGAGTCGACGGCGGGCGCGGCAGTCGAGGGGGACGCTGCCAGCGCGGGTACGGCCAGCGCGGCGGCGGCGAGCCCCGCGAGGCTGGAGAGGATACGGCGATGCGACATGGAGGGCCTCACTCCGAATCGGTGGCGGATAGCGACGGGCGGATTACCGATCGCCACCTTCGGATGCTCCCAAGACTCCCGATTTTCCGCATCGCTTCCCGCAAAACCCTCGGGTTAACCCGCGAATCCGGTCGCCCGTTCTATGCCGGCCATAGTGGCCGGGTTATGGGGTTCAGCGGTCCTGCGCCGCGAGGAACGTCCGCAGATCATCGGCGATCCGGTCGGGGTACTCGCCGTTGACCGCGTGCGACGCGTCCGGATAGACCACGACGGTCTTCGTCCGGAGCGCGCGGTCCGCCGTACTGCGGGCCTTCGGTGGGTCGTGCATCACCGAGCGCCCGGCGATGATCGCGAGGACCGGCATCGGCAGCGCGGCCAGCTGTGACTCGGTGATGCGCTGCGGCTGTGGCAGCTTCATTGTGTAGTTCTTCATGCCGGCCTCGATCATGTCGGCGACCGGGACGTGCTCCACAGGTGCGCCGCCCGCGGTGTACGAGTTGAAGCTGTCCCGCCAGGACCGCGGCAGCCACTTCACCGCGGCCGGTATGGAACGAATCACGGTCTTCAGCGGCAGGTCGTCGTACACGAAGGGCGCGTCCAAGGTGGTGACCGTGGCGATCCGGTCCGGCCGGCGTACGGCGAGATTCATCGCGGTCCAGCCGCCGATCGAGAGTCCGAGCAGGTTGAACCGCTGCTCCGGCAGTGCCGCCAGGGTCTGGTCGAGCCAGGCCGCCTTGTCCTCGTCGGAGGTGATCGGTTTGCTCTGGATGCTCATCCCGGGCTCGCCGAGCAGGTCGATCGCGTAGACGTCGGTGATCGCGAGCAGGGACTTCAGGTTGTCGGCCCAGACCGGCGTTCCGGACGAGGTGCCGGGCAGCAGGACAAGCGGGTGCAAACCGCCCTTGGCGCCGGCGTACTGGTAGACGCGGACGACGCCGTAGTCCGTGCGGACGTCCCGGACCGCGGTGGGGGTGGGCAGGTCCTGCATCGCAGCGTCGTACTTGGAGCGGTAGTCCTCGTAGCCGGCCGCACTGGTCCAGTGACCGACCGGAGACGGCGTGCGGAGCATGAACGCCGTCGCGGCGACGACCGCCCCGACGATGCAGAGGGCGATCAGCAGGCGCCGGCGACGCCGAGGATTCTTAGGCATGGAACTCTCCTAACCAGTTGGTAGGTGATCTAACCATACGGTAGGTTGAGGGCATGCCTTCAGCGCGTGGCCGGAACCTGACGTTCACCGAGGAGGCTCGTCGCGCACAGCTGGTCGAGGTCACGATCGAGCTGGTCGCTGAGCGTGGGTACGCCGCGGCGTCGCTCGGGCGGATCGCGGAGAGTGCCGGAATCACAAAGGCGGGAGTGCTGTATCACTTCCCGTCGAAGCAGGCTCTGGTCGAAACTGCCCACGAGCATGTGCTGTCCGCGATGGTGGCGACGGTCGGCGCGGCAGTGGATGCGGCGGGTCCGGCGGACGGTCCGGCGGCGTACATCCGGTCGATGGTCGGGCACTTTCGGGAGCGGCCGCGGCATGTGCGGATGCTGATCGAGGCGATCACCTCGGGTGCGTCGCCGACCGACTCGAAGGCGCGTTGGTCAGCGGTCGCGGAGCTGATGTCTGCGGCGCGTTCCGCGCGTGGGCTGACGGGTGAGGTGGATGTGCGGTCGGCCGCGTTGCTGATCGGCGGCGGCATCGACGCGATCGTTGCCGAGTCGCTCGTTGATCCGGAGTACGACGCCAGCGCAGCCGCCGAGCTCCTCGTTGAAGTTGTGGAGCACGGCCTGCTGTCCTAGGCCTCGCCGGGGATCCCTACGTTGAGGAGGCGGGCGCCGGGGCCTCGGGTGGAGAGCCGGTCCTCCTTGTTGTAGAGGTTGCAGCGCTGGAGGCTGAGGCAGCCGCAGCCGATGCAGGAGTCGAGGTCGTCGCGGAGGCGCTCGAGCTCGGAGATGCGTTCGTCGAGCCGGCTGCGCCAGGTCTTCGACAGCTTGCTCCAGTCGGCGCGCGTCGGCGTACGGTCCTCGGGGAGCGAGTCCAGCGCCTGCTTGATCTCCGCGAGCGCGAGACCGACCCGCTGCGCCGCCTGCACGAACGCGACCCGCCGTAGCGTGCTGCGCTGGTACTGCCGCTGGTTACCGGCCGTACGCCGGGACGCGATCAGGCCCTGATCCTCGTAGAAGCGCAACGCCGATGCCGCCACCCCGGACCGATGCGCGATCTCCCCGATCGAGAGCCAGTGCTCCTTGCTGGGGACGTTCTCCTCACCCATACCCGCCACCCTAGAACCCCGTCCCAAAAACTCAACCAAGCTTGAAGTGCGAGGGAAAGACCAGTCGGGAGAGTGGTCTGGCGGATGGGTGCGTGGTCGGGGGTACGGTCACGATCGGTTATACTTTTGGGGTGTCGGTGCGCGCGTCGCGTCACCAGAGATGTTCCAGGCGCTCCGACCCGTCGGTTTCGGCATCCGCTGAAAGTCCGGCGACATGGGTGCAACGCGATAGCACCCGCAGGTCGATGCCCGTCTCCTGCTGAGCACGTTGTTGTCCGGTCATGTTTTGTGACCGGCGCTCACGTGCGGCTGCGATCCGGCAATTCGTCCGTGAATCCGAGAGAGAGTTTGCGTGACCCAGCACGACCCCGAGTCCGCCGACGGGCGGATCAAGAAGCCACGGCACAAGAAATACCAGAACCAGTCGTACGGCGAACGCCTCGCGGCGGACGCGTCCTATGCCGCACCTCGCACGGAGAGCGCCCCCGTCAAGGGATACCGCTCTGAGCAGCCCCGCACCGACCGCGGCCAGCGCTCGACCGATCGCAACCGCGACGACCGGTCGTACAACCGCGACGACCGGTCCGGCGCGCGCAACAGCCGCGACGACCGCCCGGCGGTCCGCCGCGACGACCGCGCCCAGGACAGCCGCCCGCGCTACAACCGCGACGACCGTCCGCAGTACAACCGCGACGACCGTTCGTCGTCCAACCGGGGCGAGCGTCCGTCGTACAACAACCGCGACGAGCGTCCGTCGTACAACCGCGACGATCGCTCGCAGGGCAACCGCGACGAGCGTCCGCGCTTCAACGACCGTCCGTCGTCCAACCGCGACGAGCGGCCGCAGTACAACCGCGACGACCATGCCTCGTCCAACCGGGGCGAGCGTCCGTCGTACAACCGCGACAACCGCTCGCAGGGCAACCGCGACGAGCGGCCGCAGTACAACCGCGACGACCGTTCCTCGTCCAACCGGGGTGACCGTCCGTCGTACAACCGCGACGATCGCTCGCAGGGCAACCGCGACGAGCGTCCGCGCTTCAACCGCGATGACCGGCCGTCGTACAACCGCGACGAGCGGCCGTCGTACAACCGGGACGACCGTTCGTCGTACCGGCGGGACGACCGTTCGCAGGGTGAGCGGACCGAGCGTCCGCAGTACAACCGGGACGAGCGGCCGCGGTTCAACCGCGACGAGCGTCCGCAGTACAACAATGACCGTCCGCGCTTCGAGCGGGACGACAAGAGCTATCGGAGGGATGAACGGGTGAACAACCGGGACGACCGGCGGAGTGAGCGGGCAGAGCAGCCGGTGGATCTCGGTACTGTTGCTGAAGACAACCAGTTCGCCGCGCTCGGCCTCGCGCCGCGGCTCGTGCAGCGGCTGGCCCGGGACGGGATCACCACACCGTTCCCGATCCAAGCCGCGACCATCCCGGACGCGCTGTCCGGCAAGGACGTGCTCGGCCGCGGTCAGACCGGCTCCGGCAAGACGCTCGGCTTCGGTCTCCCGACGCTGATGCGGCTGTCCGGCGGCCACACCGAGTCGCGCCGCCCGCGCGGCATGATCCTGGTGCCGACCCGTGAGCTCGCGATGCAGGTGCACGACGCGCTCGAGCCGCTCGCGCACGTGATGAACGTGTCGCTGAAGCTGATCGCCGGCGGTCTCCCGTACCCGAAGCAGATCGACGCGCTCCGTCGTGGTGTCGACCTGCTGATCGCCACCCCGGGCCGGCTGATCGACCTGTGCGAGCAGGGCGCGGCCGACCTCGGCGCCGTGGAGGTCGCGGTACTGGACGAGGCCGACCACATGTGCGACATGGGCTTCATGCCGGCCGTCACCACGCTGCTCGACATGACGCCGGCGGAGGGTCAGCGCCTGCTGTTCTCGGCGACGCTGGACAACGACGTCGACAAGATCGTGCGTACCTACCTGAAGGATCCGGTGCAGCACTCGACCGAGTCGGGTCAGGCCTCGGTCAGCACGATGGAGCACCACCTGCTCGTGATCGAGCCGGCCCACAAGCAGTCGCTGACTGCCGAGCTGGCCAGCCGGGACGGCCGGACCATCGTGTTCGTCCGGACCAAGCTGGGCGCCGACCGCATCGCGACGCAGCTGCGCGACCGCGGCGTGATGGCGGCGGCTCTGCACGGCGGCCTCACCCAGGGCATGCGGAACCGGACGCTGGACCAGTTCAAGGACGGTTCGGTTCCGGTGCTCGTGGCAACGGATGTCGCGGCCCGCGGCATTCACGTCGACGACGTCGGCCTGGTCGTCCAGGCTGACCCGCCGGCCGAGCACAAGGACTACCTGCACCGCGCCGGTCGTACGGCGCGTGCCGGTGGCAAGGGTGCGGTCGTCACCCTGCTTCTGCCGCACCAGCGCCGCGGGATGATCCGGATGGCCGAGTCTGCCGGCGTCAAGGCCGACCCGGTTCGGGCTCGTCCGGGCGACGAGCTCGTCACCGAGCTGACCGGCGGCAGCAAGCCGTCCGGCTACCCGGTGAAGCTTCCGGCCCCGAAGCCGCAGCGCTTCAACAAGGGCGGCGGTGGCAAGCGCTACGGCAGCACCCGTCCGGGTCGCGGCCACGACAGCCGGGGCAGCAACGGCCCGCGTCGCGGTGGCAACGGCGGCCGTCGTACCGACGGAAAGTCCTACCAGCACTAATCCACAACAAACGGTGGGCTGACACAGGAAATAGTCTGTGTCAGCCCACCGTTTGGTGTCTCAGGTGAGGACGGCCCACAGTCGGGCGAGGACGGTCGCGATCTCCTCGGGGTCGAGGGGGATGAGCTCCAGCATCAGCTCGTTCTCGGCCATCCGCTCGGTCATCACGTAGATGGGCGGGGTGCCGGCTTCGAGTTCGGTGGCGACGCGTTTGGCGTCGGGGACCTTCAGCAGGACGCGCGACACCTGGAGGCCGGTCGGGTCCGGGACCACCTCGGCCGTGATGCCGGGGATCCGCGCGACCGCGGCGACGAAATCTTCCGCCTTGGCGAGCTCGTCCGCCTCCCACTTCACCCGGTCGAACGCCTGCCACTCCTCGAGTGCCGCGAGGACGCCGACGATCGCTTCCTTCGTCGGCTTCATCACCCGCCCGATGCCCTTCTCCTGCGCCCGCAGCGCCTGCACGAGCGCCCAGCTCCCGGCCGCCATCCCAGCGGTCGGCGAGCCGAGGTACTTCTGCCCGCTCACCAGCACCAGATCCGCCCCGGTCGCGAGCAGGTCCGCGATCCGCGGGAACTGCGCCGCCCCGTCGATGATCGCCGGTACGCCGCGACGGTGCGCGGCCCGGATCGCCGCCACGAGATCGATCGGATCGCCCGCCGTCAGCCGTGACGACACGAGCATCAGGCAGGCGATGTCGGGCCCGTCGAGCTCGGCCTCCAGGTCGGCGATCGTGCAACCGTCCTCGTCGCCGGCCAGGTCGACCTGTGCACCGGCCAGCCGGATGCCCTGCAGGTTGGAATGCCCGTAGTCGACGACGTGGCAGGCCGGCAGGACGACGCGGTTGTGCATGTCCGTTGCGTCCGGCAACGCCGCCGTACGTCGGGGGTCGCCGCCCGTCATGGTGGCCGCGACTGCGAGCGTGATGCCGGCCGCGGTGCAGTGAACAACGGCGCCCGCTTGGGCGCCGGTCACTTGTGCGATGGCTTCGCTGGCACGGTCGCCGAGCTCGTCCATCACGAAGAACTCAGGCAGTGCCTGTGCGACGGCCGCCGCCACCCCTTCGGAGCTCCTGGACACCCCCAGCGGGGTGTACGTCCCCTTGGCGTTGATCACCACACTCAACCGATAACGATCGTGGATGCTCATGGTGTTGCCGAGCGTAGTGGTCACGGACTGCAATTGGCGAGGGTCTGCGAGCAGTCGAGATCTTGACCCGAAGCTACTCGTGAGTCATTCTCACTTTTACCGACCTGAGGAGGGACCGTGCCCCGCCCCGCACTCCGAACCCGCCTTCGTACGACGCTCGCCGTGGCAGCTGTCACCGGTGTGCTCGCGGCCCTGCCCGCGCCGACCCAAGCCGCACCGCAAGCGGCATCTCAAGCGGTATCTCAAGCTGCATCGCAAGCTGTTGCCGCGAGCCCCGGTGACTATTGCCTCGAGCAATGTCGCGACATCCTGCCGCCGGGCCAGAACGGCAACGCGACGTTCACGGATCTCCTTGCTTTCAAGGCGTTAGGGGTCCGTCCGGCGCACTTCAGCGACACGGTGAAGCCGTATCAGGATCTGGTCTGGAACTCGCAGGGCATCACCGATGCCGGCCTCGCGCCGTACTACGACGACTCGTCGTTCGGGGTGAAACCGGATGACGTGGCAAGTACCGTCAAGCCGCGCAGTGACGTCACGATCGTCCGCGACAAGTCGCGCGGTATCCCGCACATCACCGGCACTACGCGGCTGGGCACGATGTTCGGCGCCGGGTACGCCGGCGCGCAGGACCGGCTGTTCGTGATGGACGTGTTCCGGCATCTCGGGCGCGGCCAACTGACCCCGTTCGCGGGTGGCGCTGCGGCGAACCGTGCGTTCGAGCAGGAGTTCTGGCGGACCGCGCCGTACACCGAGGCGGATCTGCAACGGCAGTTCGACGACGCGGACGAGTTGTACGGCGCCGACGGCGTGAAGATGCAGCAGGACATCCAGGCCTGGGTCGACGGTGTGAACCACTACATCGACACGGTCGGCATCGCGTACCCCGGTGAGTACGTCGCTCTTGGCCTCGACTGGCCGGCGCCGCACTGGAAGGTGACCGACGTGGTCGCCACCGCGGCCGTGGTCGCGGGCATCTTCGGCACCGGCGGCGGCGCCGAGGTCACGTCCGCCCTCGCGCTGCTCGAGGCGCAGGCGAAGTACGGCGTTGCCCAGGGCACCAAGGTGTGGGAGTCGTTCCGTTCCCAGAACGACCCGGAAGCCAGTACGACGGTGCACAACGGCGCGACCTTCCCGTACGGCACCACCGGCCCGAACCCGGCCGGCCGCGCGCTGCCGGACCGCGGCTCGGTCACCCCGGAGCCCGAGGTGATCGATCAGACGGCCAACAAGACGGCGACCGCGAAGCCGGCGCCGAAGGGCGCGGAAAGCCTGCGCGGAATCTTCGACGGCGGACTCTTTCCGGAAGGTTTCGGAAAGAAGGGCATGTCGAATGCCTTGCTGGTTTCCGGCGCGCACACGCAGTCCGGCAACCCGATCGCCGTCTACGGCCCGCAGACCGGGTATTTCGCCCCGCAGCTGCTGCTCCGCCAGGAACTCCAAGGTCCTGGGGTCAGCTCGCGCGGGATCGCGTTCGCCGGCCTGAACTTCTACACGCTGATCGGCCGCGGCCCGGACTACTCGTGGAGCGCCACGTCCGCGGGGCAGGACATCACCGACACGTTCGCCGTACCGCTGTGTGAGCCGAACGGCGGGACGCCGACGAAGACCTCGCAGTACTACGTTTTCCGCGGCCAGTGCGTGCCGATCGAGCGGCTCGAACGGCACAACGCGTGGTACTCCAGCCTCGGCTCGTCGGAGCCCGCCGGGTCGTACACGTTGGTTGCCCTGCGCACCAAGTACGGAATCGTCACGCACCGCGGGACGGTCGGCGGAAAGCCGGTGCTGTTCACGAAGAACCGGTCGACGTACGGCAACGAGGCGGGGTCGGCGCTCGGGTTCATGCAGTTCAACGACCCGGACAAGATTCACTCCGCCGCCGATTTCCAGAAGGCCGCGGCGAACATCGGGTACACGTTCAACTGGTTCTACACCGACAAGACCTCGATCGCGTACTTCAACTCCGGCGACAACCCGGTCCGCGCGGCCGGCGCCGACCCGAACCTGCCGTCCTGGAGCACCTACGAGTGGCAGGGCTGGAATCCGACCACGAACCGCGCGACGTACACACCGCCGGCCCAGCATCCGCAGGTGGTGAACCAGGACTACCTGACCAGCTGGAACAACAAGCAGGCGCCCGGGTTCTCCGCGTCGGACGGGCAGTGGGGTTACAACGCGGTCTACCGGAGTCAGCCGCTCGACGACCGGATCAAGGCGGTCATCGACAACGGCCAGAAGTTCACCCGCGGCAAGCTGGTCGAGGCGATGGAGGACGCGGCCACGGTCGACCTCCGCGGCGACCAGGTCCTGCCCTATCTCCTCAGAGTCCTCAAGTCGGCACCGATCACCGATCCGGCCGTCGCCGACGCGGTCACGAAGCTGACGGCCTGGGAACAGGCCGGTGCGCATCGGAAGAGCCCGAACGCGTCCTCGAAGACGTACGACAACGCCGACGCGATCCGGATCCTCGACGCCTGGTGGCCGCTGCTCGTCCCGGCCGAGTTCAAGGACCTCGGCCCCGATCTGTACGGCGCCCTGGTCGCGAACCTGAAGATCGACGAGCGGCCGGGCGCGCAGGGATCCGCGTTCCAGAGCGGCTGGTGGGGCTTCGTTCAGCGGGATCTCCGGAAGGTGCTCGGCGACCCGGTGCAGGCGTCCCAGCCGGTGACGTACTGCGGTGGCGGAGCACTGGCGGCGTGCCGGTCGGTCCTCACCGAGACCTTGCTGGCGGCAACCAAGGTGCCGGCGGCGACGACGTACCCGGCGTCCGCAGACTGTGCGGCGGGTGACCAGTTCTGCGCCGACCAGATCGCGCACAACCCGATGGGCGGCATCACCCAGGACCGGATCGCTTGGGTGAACCGGCCGACGTACCAGCAGGTGGTCGAGTTCCCGGCGAAGCGGGGCGACGACGTCAGCAACCTGGCGGCCGGGAAGACGGCGACCGCGAGCAGCTACGAGAAGGGCTGGTACAACTCGCCGCCGGCCCAGGCGGTCGACGGGAAGCTGGACACCCGGTGGGCCAGTGACTGGTCCGATCCTCAGTGGCTGAAGGTTGACCTCGGCAACGAGCAGACGGTCAGCCGGGTGGTGCTGCGGTGGGAGGCGGCGTACGCGAAGGGCTACCGCGTCGAGGTGTCGCGGGACGGGTCGACGTGGCAGCAGGTGTACGCGACGACGGCCGGTGACGGCGGGACGGATGTGGTGCGGTTCGGCGCCGTACCGGCCCGGTATGTGCGGGTGACCGGGACGCAGCGTGCGACGTCGTACGGGTATTCACTGTATGAGCTGCAAGTCTTCAGATGGTGATACCCCGTGGCCTGTCAGGATTAGGGCATGAACCAGAACTTTCCCCCGAACCAGCCGTATCCGCCGCAGCAGCCCGGTTACCAGCAGGGCCCGCCGCCCGGATACCAAGGTCCGCCGCAGCAGCAGGGGTATCAGCAGGGTCCGTCGCCGCAGCAGGGGTACGGACAGCAGGGCGGCTACCAGCAGCCGGCCCAGCCCGCGGCGCCGCATGTCGCTCCGCAGGGGTCGCCGTACCCGGTGCTGGTCTCGACCATGAACGACCTGCCCGGGTACACCGCGGAGCAGGTGTTCGGCGAGGTCTTCGGGCTGACCGTGCGGAGCCGCAACATCGGGTCGAACTTCACCGCGAGCTTCCGGTCGTTGGGCGGTGGCGAGGTGCCGGAGTACACCCAGATGCTGGCCGAGTCGCGGCACGTCGCAGTGATGCGGATGTGCCAGATGGCGCAGCAGATGGGCGCCAACGCGATCCTCGCGATGCGGTTCGACTGCACCGAGATCGCGCAGACCATGAGCGAGGTGGCCGCCTACGGTACGGCGGTGATCGTCCGGAAGATCGAGCCGCCGCGGCCGACCGACACGACACCCGACGAGGACGATGCGAATGACAGCTGACCTGACGTTTCCCGCGGATTTCCGGTGGGGGGTCTCGACGTCGGCGTACCAGATCGAGGGTGCCGTGGCCGAGGACGGCCGCGGTCCCTCCACCTGGGACACGTTCTGCGCCGAGCCCGGCCGGATCCACAACGGCGACACCGGCGCGGTCGCGTGCGACCACTATCACCGCTACGCCGACGACGTCGCGCTGATGCGTGAGCTGGGGGTGGACACCTACCGGTTCTCGTTCTCCTGGCCGCGGATCCAGCCGTCGGGGAGCGGGCCGGGGAACGCGGCCGGCCTGGACTTCTACGACCGGCTGATCGACACACTGCTCGGCGCCGGGATCCAGCCGGCGCCGACGCTGTACCACTGGGACACCCCGCAGCCGCTCGAGGACGCCGGCGGCTGGCTGTCCCGCGACATCACCGACCGGTTCGCGGAGTACGCCGGAATTCTGGCCGCGCACTTCGCGGACCGGGTGCCGATGTGGATCACCATCAACGAGCCGATGGTGCTGACGCTGATGGGCTACTCCCTCGGCGCGCATGCTCCCGGTAAGGAGCTGCTGTTCGACGCGCTCCCGGTCGCGCATCACCAGCTGCTCGCCCACGGCCACGCGGTGCAGGCGCTGCGGGCGGCCGGCGCTTCGAGCATCGGCATCGCGTCCAACCACGCCCCGACCTGGCCCGCGAGCGACAGCGCGGAGGACAAGGAAGCGGCCGCGCTGTACGACAACCTGATCAACTGGTTGTTCGCCGATCCGATCCTGCTCGGCCAGTACCCGTCCGGCATGGGCGACGCGATGCCCGGGCCGGTCGCCGACGACCTCGCGGTCATCTCGACGCCGCTCGACTTCTTCGGCATCAACCACTACGCGCCGGTCTCGGTCGGCGTCGCCACCGGGCAGGCCGATACCGCGGCCACCGACGGCGTGCTGCTGCCTCCGGGCCTGCCGTTCGAGCCGCGGACGTTGCCCGGGTACCCGACCACGGACTTCGGCTGGCCGATCGTGCCGGACGCGTTCGGCGAGACCCTGCGGATCTTCAAGGAGCGGTACGGCGACAAGCTGCCGCCGATCTACATCACCGAGAACGGGTGCGCGATCAACGACGAACCCGTCGACGGCGTGGTGTCGGATCAGCGGCGGATCGACTACCTGGACGGGTATCTGCGGTCGTTGAAGGCCGCGATGGATGACGGGATCGACGTTCGCGGGTACTTCCAGTGGTCGCTGCTGGACAACTTCGAGTGGGCGGCCGGGTACTCGCAGCGGTTCGGTCTCGTGCACGTCGACTTCGAGACGTTGGAGCGGACGCCGAAAGCGTCGTACCACTGGTTGCGTGATGTGATCGCCCAGAGCCGGCCATGATTCCCGAGCCGGGCGTGGTGCCGTCCGCGTTGGCGGAACCGACCGTCCGGGTGCGAGGTGGCTGGACCGCTGCCGTCGTACTGGCGAACGTCGGGGTGTTCGCGGCCTGGCTCGGGCCGATCCAGGTGCTGCTCGCGAAACAGTCCGAGGCTGTTGCTCCGGGCAACAAGGAATTCGTTTTCGGGTTGGTGACCGGTGTCGGCGCGGCGGTGTCGGTGGTCGCGAACCCGGCCTTCGGCGCGATCTCCGACCGGACCACGTCCCGCCACGGGCGCCGGGTCCCGTGGGTGGTCGCCGGCGCGGTCGGCGGCGCGATCGGGCTCGCTATTCTGTCGGGTGCACACGTCATTGCGTTGATGCTGATCGGCTGGTGCTTGATGCAGCTCTTCGGCAACGCATTGCTCGCCGCGGCCACGGCCGTCGTACCCGATCGTGTCCCTGTCACGCAGCGCGGCGTCGTCGGCGGATGGGTCGCCATCTCCCAGGTCCTGGGCGCGTTGGTCGGGACTGCGTTAGCAGCGGCGTTCAACAGCTTCACCCTCGGGTACGTCGCGTGTGCCGTCTTCCTGTTGTTGTCGGTCGTGCCGTATCTGCTCCGGAGCGGCGATGTGACGTTGACGGAACGACCGCCGTTTGTGTTCGGCGAGTTCGTGAAGAGCTTCTGGATCAGCCCGCGGCGCTACCCGGACTTCGGGTGGGCGTGGCTGACCCGGTTCCTGTTCAACGTGGGCAATGCGTTGGGGACGTTGTACCTCTTCTACTACCTGCAGGACGAGGTCGGAGTCGCTGACCCGGACACCGGCGTACTGATCCTGACGGCGGTCTACAGCGTGTGCGTGCTGGTGACCGCGATCAGCTTCGGCCGGTGGTCGGACCGATCCGCACGGCGCAAGGTGTTCGTGACCGCGTCCGGGTGGGTGATGGCGGCGGCCGGCGTCGTACTCGCACTCTGGCCGACGTGGCAGGGCGCGATCCTCGGGGCGATCATCCTCGGCGCAGGCTTCGGCGTGTACCTGGCCGTCGACTTCGCCCTGCTGACCGAGGTCCTTCCGAACGCCCGCAACCGCGGCAAGGACCTCGGCGTCATCAACATCGCCAACTCCCTACCCCAGGTCCTGGCCCCAGCCATGGCCGCCCCCATCGTCAAACACCTGGGCGGCTACCCCGTCCTCTACCTCCTGGCCTCCGCAGTAACCCTCCTGGCAGGCGTACTGGTAACCCGAATCCGCTCGGTAGCCTAGCTACGGCACGAGGCGTACCGAAGAACGGGTAGTGGTACGACCCCCACCGCCGCGTCGAGCCGTCCCCACGCCTTCCGGAGGATCCGGCCGCACACCACCACCCGTTCTTCGGTACGCCGGCTGACTGTCACGCCCCGGCGCCTCGCGCGATTGCGGGAACTGGGAACAGCCCGCGGGGACTGGGAACCGGCAATAGCCTGATCCCACAGACCGGCACTTGTTCACAGTCCGCGGGACAAGGCGCGGGCGGCTGAGGTGGTTGCTGTTACTTGGAGGTGCTCGAGGTCCAGCCAGTTCGCCATCAGGTGGAGTTCTGCGGCGAGTTGCTCGATGAAATCGGGGGCGTCTGGTTCGGGGGTGAGGGTGGGGATGACGAGGGTTGAGGATTGGCGGTCGGCTTTGAGATCTACTCGGGCTACCAGCTGGTCGTCGAGGAGGAACGGCAGGACGTAGTAGCCGTGGATGCGTTGTGGGGCGGGGGTGTAGATGCTGATTCGGTAGAAGAAGTCGAACAGGTGATGGGTGCGGTCGCGGTTCCAGATCAGTGGGTCGAACGGCGAGAGCAGCGCCTGCGCGTCGATCGGGTGGTCCTCCGCTTCGTGCCAGCGGTAGGCCTGCTGCTTCGCGCCCTCGACCCGAACCGGGATGAGATCACCAGCCTCGACCAGCTCACCGATGACCTCGCGACCGGTTGCTGCAGGCAACGGAAAGTGGGCCTGCCCGCTACCGCCGCACAACTCCTTCAGCGTCGCGACTCCCAACCCACGGGCGGCGATCCGGACCAGCTCCCGACGGGCTTCGTCGGCGGTCGGCTCCGGGGCGTTGAGTACGTCGGCGGGCAGCACGCGCTCGGTCAGGTCGTAGACCCGCTCGAAGTGCCGCCGGCTCGCGATCGTCACCTGGCCCGTGCAGAACAGGTACTCGATCGCGATCTTCGCGTCCTGCCAGTTCCACATCTTGCCGGTCGTCGGATCCGGGTCCGGATCGGAGCGCTTCCGCCGTACGCCGTCCGGACTCGCCTCGCCCGCGGTCAACGGCCCTTTCTCCGTCACGAGCTTCAGGACCTGGTCGACGTACCCGGGCTGCTCCGCCGTCAGCCGCCGCATCCCCGCGACAACCGACCACGGCGCGGTCACGTCCGGGCTCAGCTCCTCGTCCCACACCTGCCGCTCGGCCGCCCGCATCCGCCACCGCATCAACGGGTACGCCGTCAACGGGAGCAGCGCCGCCTTATGACCCCAGAAGTACTCGAACAACTCCCGGTCCGCGCCCCAACTCAGCTCGTCCAGACCCGCCCGCGAGTAGTTCCCCACCCGCGAGAACACCGGCAGATAATGCGACCGGCACAACACATTCACCGAGTCCAACTGCAGTACGCCGACCTGCCCGATCGCCCGCCGTACGTCACCATCCCCGCGCGGTTCTCCGAACCCCTGCGCACCCAGCGCAATCCGCCGCGCCTCAGCCCCCGAGACCACCTCTCCAACGGCCGCCATACTCCGAACATAGCGGGACACTGGGCTCATGCAGTCCGTCACGATCGGAAAGCCAGCCGAGTACCTCCGGCTGACTGCTGTTCGGTGGCCGTCCGACAAAGCCCCGGACTACGTGCCGAGAGAGAAACGCCGGTACCTGCAGGCCGAGCTTCGGATCCGGCAACTCACCGCAACCACCAGGCTCGACCTCCACGACGACTACGCCGGCCTGGTGCAGTTCTTCGATCAGGCTGCCGCGACCTGGCGGGACTGGAACAACGCGTCCGCAGTCTGGGGGTTGTCCAGCGGGCTGCGGCTCGAGCTCGTCAGCGGGCCTCGGCCGGGAGGTCGGCCGGATCACTTGATTCTCTGGATCAAACTGCAGGACGGTGGTGGTTTCCGGCACCGGCCTTGGACGGTCGAGACGACGTTGGTGCTCTCGCCGGAGGACCTCGACGCCTTTGCTCGCGACCTGCATGCGCTCAGCGACTAGGCCGCCACTAGTTGGGACTCGTAGCTGAGGGTTAGGCGGCGGTAGGCAGCGCTGAGGAAGGCCAGTAGTACGACGATCAGCATCAGGAGGCTGGCGGCTACGAAGGCCAGCGCGATGCCGCGGGCCTGACCGTCTCCGACGAGCCAGCCGAAGGTGGTGCGGCCGGCCGACGAGTCCATGTAGGGGATGAGCAGGAACTGTGCGGCCGGGCCGATGGCGAAGGCGGCGATCGGGGTGGATGCGGTCTCGATGCTCTGGGCGAAGCCGAAGACCCGGCCCTGCTTCTCGAACGGGACCATGCGCTGCAGGATCGTCTGCTCGGCCGCCTCGGCGATCGGGATCACCAGCATGAAGCCGAACATGCCCAGCACCAGCAGCGACTGCCATTCGCGCGCCGCCGTACCCAGGCCGACGATCGCGATCCCGATGTTCGCCAGCATCAGCAGCCGCAACGGCGACCGGCCGAGGCCGAAGCGGGCGACCAGGGCGCCGCCGGCGATGAAGCCGATGCTGGTGATGCCGAGGACGATGCCCCAGGACTGGACCGAGAACAGGTTCAGGCCGTACGGGTCCATCAGCGCCATGAAGACGCCCATGATCAGGTTGTTGAACGTGCTGAACAGGACCAGCGGAAGCAGCCCGGGTACGCCGCGCATCGTCTGCCACGCGCTCCGGATGTCGATCCGGGTCCGCTCGTGGTGCTCCGGCCGCGGCTCGTCGAGGTGGATCGCGAGCAGCAGGTGCACGAGGACGACGGCGGTGAACACGACCGCGATCGCGACCGTGCCGCCCATCCCGACGAAGCCGACCGACAGGCCGCTGAGAACGCTCGTGATCAGGTGCGAGACGCCGGTCACCGTGCCTACGAGACCGTTCGCCTTGTCGCGGCGGTCGGCCGGGACGAGCAACGTCACCGCGGTCGAGAGTGCGATGCTCCGGAGTTGACCGGCTGTGCTGCCGACCAGGACCAGCAGCGCGAACGCCCAGAACCACGGCCCGTGCCAGTTGGTGAGTTGGCGGCCGGCGACGACGTACAGGACGCCCGCGAGCGCGAAGGCGACGCCGGTGATCGAGGTGGACAGCGCCATCGCGGTCTTCTTGCGGTGCGAGTCCACGACCGCGCCGAAGATCGTGCCGGAGGCGGCGCCGATCAGCATCGAGACGCCGGAGACGAGGGACGCCGCGAGCACCGAGCGTGTCACCAGGTACACCCAGAAGGCGAAGCCGAAGCTCAGGAACGTGGTCGTCACGTTCGCCACCAACGTGTTGATCAGCAACCGCCTGAATGTCGTCGTCATACCCATACGTCGGACGCGACCTCAGGAAATTGACATGATCTCCCGAAGGATCTCGAAATCGTCCGCTTCGAGCGGGATCAGGCCGCGACGGAGCTGGTAGCCCCAGTTCGGCTCCCGGGTCAGCTTCAGGTCGACGTCGCGGAGCGCCGCGCGGTGGACGGGCAGGAACTCGATCCGCCGCCGCCACGGCTGGATCGTGCCGCGTTCACCCATCGACATCGGTTCGGCCTGGTACGGCGCGTCGTCGGCGACTACTCCGAGTGCTGTGAACGCCCGGAGCGGTGTCTTGTCCCGGTACTTCTGGGTCGGCGAGTAGATCGCGAACCCGTCGCCCCGGCGCAGGCGTGCGACGCCGTACCGCTTGCCGTGGTTGAGCTGGATGAAGCCGCCCTCGACGGCCCGCTGGGTGTGGTCCGCGGAGACCACACCCAGCCAGGCCCTGTACAGATCGTTCATGTACCTACTGTCCGCCGGTATATACGACATCTTTCGTCATAATTTTCCGGCGGAGTTTGGCGATCAGCGGCCAGCCGATCATCAGCAGGATCACGGCGTAGATCACGTACGCGACCGGACCGCCGATCAGCCCCGAGGCGTCCCCGTTGGACAGTTGCAGCGCCATCCGCGCCTGCCGCTCGGCGATCGGCCCGAGGATCACGCCGATGATCAGCGGGAGTACCGGCAGCCCGAAGCGGCGCATCGCGAACCCGAGCAGACCGAGGATCAGGAGCAGCAGTAGGTCGAGCGGCTGCGCGTTCACGGCGTACGCGCCCATCGAGGCGAAGAAGATGATCCCGGCGTACAGGTAAGGGCGGGGGATCTGCAGCAGCTTCGCCCAGGCCGGCGCGAGCGGCAGGTTGAGCAGCAGCAGGAACAGGTTGCCGATGAACAGGCTGGCGATCAGCGCCCACACCAGCTTCGGCTCGCGTTGGAACAGCAGAGGTCCGGGCTGGATGCCGTACGACGTGAACGCGGCCAGCATCACCGCCGCCGTCGCGTTCGTGGGCAGACCGAGTGCGAGCATCGGGACCAACGTGCCGGCGGCCGACGCGTTGTTCGCGGCCTCCGGTCCCGCCACGCCCTCGATCGCGCCGTGCCCGAACTCCTCCGGGTGCTTGGACAGCTTCTTCTCGGTCGCGTACGAGAGGAAAGTCGGGATCTCTGCACCGCCGGCTGGCAGCGCACCGATCGGGAAGCCGTACGCCGTACCGCGCAGCCACGGCTTCCACGAACGACGCCAGTCCGACTTCCCCATCCACGGCCGCCCGACCGGGATCACCGTGCCCGGGTTGCGCCGCAGATGCGCCGCGACCCAGAGCGCCTCGCCGACCGCGAAGATGCCGACGGCAACCACCACGACATCGATACCGTCGGCGAGCTGCGGGATGCCGAGCGTCAGCCGCTGCTGGCCGGTCACCTTGTCGATCCCGACCAGCCCGATCACCAACCCGAGCAGGAGCGCCGCGAACCCGCGGATCCGCGACGACCCGAGCACCGACGTGGCACCGGCGAACGCCAGCAGCATGATCGCCAGGTAGTCCGGCGCACCCAGGCTGATCGCGAACTTCACCACCTGAGGCGCGACCAGCACCAGCAACAGCGTCCCGATCGTCCCGGCCACGAACGACCCGATCGCGGCCGTCGCCAGCGCCTGCGCGGCCCGTCCGGACCGTGCCATTTTGTTGCCCTCGATCGCCGTCACCACCGATGACGACTCCCCGGGCGTGTTCAGCAGGATCGAGGTGGTCGAGCCGCCGTACATGCCGCCGTAGAAGATGCCGGCGAACATGATGAACGCCTGCACAGGCTCGAGCCCGTACGTGATCGGCAGCAGCAGTGCGACCGTCATCGCCGGCCCGATGCCGGGCAGCACGCCGACCGCTGTACCGACCGTGACTCCTAGCAGCGCTAGCAACAGGTTGATCGGCGTCAGCACGTCGCCGAACCCGTTCAGCAGGTTCGTCAGGTTGTCCATCAGAGAATCCCTTGCAGTACGCCGGCCGGCAGGTTGACCCCGAGCCCGATCGCGAACGCGTAGAACGTGATCAGCGACAGCGCGACCGCGATGAACAGGTTCCGGATGTGGTGCCGGCTGCCGAGGGCGAACGCCGAACCCCAGAACAGCAGGGTCCCGCTGATCACCCAGCCCAGCGGGTCGATCAGCGCCAGGTTCACCACGAACGCGGCGATCAGCAGCAGTACGGTGCGCCAGTCGATGGCCGACGTGACGTCCACGTCCTCGCCTTCCTCGGCCTCACCGGTGCCGCCGCGGGCGACGTCGACGGCGTACAGCACGGCGACCACGAGCAGCAGTACGCCGAGCACGATCGGGACCGGCTTCGGGCCGATCGGATCGTTGCTGTTGGCAATGTGCTGGATCCGGGCGGCGTCGACGATCACCAGGGCGCCGACCACCGCCAGGAACCCGCACACTCCGTACTGCGCTGTGTCCCGCCGAGCCTCTCGTGGAGTCTCGGCGGTGCTCATGCCGCCAGACCCAGTTTCGTCAGGATGTCGGCGACCGCCTTGTCCTGTTCGGTGAGGAACTTCCCGAACTCGTCACCGGTCACGAACGCGTCGGTCCAGCCGTGCTTCTGCAGCTCGGCCTTCCACTGCGGCGAGTCGTGCATCTTGGTCAGCGCATCGACCCAGACCTTCTTGTCCGCGTCGCTGAGCTCCGGCGGCGCCACGATGCCACGCCAGTTCGTGAACACCAGGTCGATCCCGGAACCCTTCAGCGTCGGCACGTCCTTGAGCGCGTCGACCGGCTTCTCGCTGGTCACCGCGAGTACGCGGACCTGACCGCTCTCCACCTGGTCCAGGAATTCGCCGAATCCGCTGGCCCCGAACGCGATCTTGCTCCCCAGCAGCGCGGGCAGCAGCTCGCCGCCACCGTCGTACGAGACGAAGTTGACGTCCTTCGGGTTGATGCCGACCGCCTGCGCGAGCTGCATCGGCAGCAGGTGGTCCGGTCCGCCCGGCGACGAGCCGCCGCCGACGGCCAGCGCCTTCGGGTTCGCCTTCCAGGCCGTGACGAGGTCCTGGATCGTCTTGTACGGCGAGTTCTTCGGCACCACGATCGCGCCGGCCTCCTCGATCATCTTGGCGATCGGGGTGGTCTGGGTGAGCGTCGCCTTCGACTTCGAGGTGTACGTCGCGCCGACCACGCCGAGCCCCATCTGCATGGCGAGCTTGCCGTTGCCCTTCTCGTTCACGATCCGCTGCAGGCCGACCGTGCCGCCGGCGCCGGGCAGGTTGAACACCTGCACACCGGTCGCGATCTTCGCGTCGTCCATCACCTTCGCGGCGGTCCGGGCGGTGGTGTCGTACCCGCCGCCCGCGGTGTTCGGCACCATCAGCCGCAGGCCGGTGGCCGGCTTTCCGCTGTCGGCGTTCGAGGTGTCGGATTTTTCCGCGGTCGCACCACAGGCGGTCGCGGTCACCAGCGCCACCAGCGCCGTGGTGACCCAGAGCATCGGCCTAGACCTCATCGGCGGAGTCCTTTCGGGAGTGGTTCACGTGGCAGTGATCGTGGACCTCCGGTGGTGGGGACGTCTGCGTTGTGGCCGCAGCGGTGGTTGAGTTCATTGTGGTCACGGGCGGAACCTGGGTGAAGTGTGGCACTTGGCCGCTGGAGCGGTGATCATGCGGCAGAGCCCGATGCGAGCGAGGAGGTGACTATGACGAGGCTGAGAAGGCGTCCGACCCTGGCCGGGCAGCTGCTGGTGCTGCAGCTGGCGATCGTCGTGATCGTGCTCGTCGCCGTCGCCGCGGTGTCGCTCGCCCAGTCGGCCTCCACGTTCAACCGGGTCGAAGGCCGCCGGGTCACCTTGCTGGCCGAGCAGTTGTCGTCGAACCCCGCGCTGCGGTTCAACATTCGCAATCCGGCGCCTGCGGAGATGCTTGCGCCCACGCTGCAGACCAACCTCGCGCAGTCCGGCGTCACCTCGATCACGGTCGCGAACGCCGAGGGAAAGGTGATCGCGGCAACCAATCCGACGCTGATCGGAACGCAGCTCACACTCGGTATCCCGGCGGTCGCGGAAGGTCGCGGCTGGTCGGGTCAGCTGCGGGGCGACGGTGGGACGGAGCTGGTAGCCCAGGTTCCGGTGTTGAGCGAAGGCAGGGACGAGAACGGCAAGCTGGACGGGACGCTCGGCGACCACATCGGCACCGTGATGGTCGGTGAGCGCGCTCCGTCCGTACTGCAGCGGTTGCGCGGCGCATCGTCGTACCTGGCGATCTATCTCGGAATCGCCTGCGTACTGGGACTTCTCGGGTCGTGGCTGCTCGCCCGGCGGATCAAGCGGCAGACGCTCGGGCTCGAACCGCGGGAGATCGCGGGACTGGCGGAGCACCGGGAAGCCATGCTGTACGGGCTTGCCGAGGGAGTTGTTGCCTTGGACCCGCATCTACGCGTCACGCTGGTGAACGACGTCGGTCGGCGACTCCTCGATCTCCCCTCGAACGCAGTGGGAAAGTCCTTGCGCGAGCTGGGCGTCGAAGGCCGGCTGCGAGAGGTGCTGTCCGGCGAGGACGAGGCGCGCGACGCGGTCGTCGTACGACGTGGGCGGGTGCTCGTGATGAACCGGATGGAGGTGCTGAAGGACGGGCGGTCGCTCGGATCGGTCACCACGCTGCGGGACAGGACCGAGCTGGCACAGCTGGAGCGCGAACTGGGGTCGTTCCGTTCGTCCGCTGAGCTGCTGCGGGCGCAGACGCACGAGTTCGCGAACCAGCTGCACACGATCTCGGGACTGATCCAGATCGGGGAGTACGACGAAGTGGTCACGTACGTCGGTGCGCTCAACCGCTACCGTGAATCGCTCGACCTGACCGTGACCCGGCGGGTTCACGACACCACGGTCGCCGCGCTGCTGATGGCGAAGTCGTCGCTCGCGGCCGAACGCCGTGTCGAGCTTCGGGTGTCCGAGCGGACCACGCTGCTGCGCCTCGATCCAGCGCTTTCCGCCGACATCGCTACCGTCCTCGGCAACCTGGTCGACAACGCCGTCGACGCGGCGGCGCAGTCCGGTACGCCGCTGTCGCCTGCGTGGGTCGAGGTCGAACTCAGGCAGGACGCGACGAGCGTGGAGATCGTGGTCCGCGACTCCGGACCCGGCGTCGCACCTGAGCTGGCGCAGGAGGTGTTCGCGCACGGCTTCACCACGAAGGCAGCAGCCGAGGGCGAACGCGGGATCGGTCTCGCGATGACCCGCCTGATCTGCCGGCGTCGCGGCGGTGAAGTCGCGGTCACCAACCTCACCGAGGGCGGTGCCGCGTTCGTCGCCCGGATGTCCACCCAACGCACGCCGGAAGGAGCCCGATGATCACGGTCCTGGTCGTCGACGACGACTTCATGGTGGCCCGCATCCACCGCGGGTTCGTCGATCGCGTGGACGGCTTCGAGGTCGTCGGTACGGCGAACTCCGGCGACCAGGCCGTGGCGGCGCTGACCGAACACCATCCCGATCTGATCCTGCTGGATCTCTACCTCCCCGACGTCTTCGGTCTCGACCTGATCGCCCGCCTGCGCGCCGTCCAGCCCGACGTCGACATCCTCGTCATCACGGCCGCTCGCGAGGCCGACGCCGTCCGCGGGGCTGTGCGGCAAGGTGTCGTGAACTATCTGCTGAAACCCTTCGGCTTCGAGGACCTCCGGGCGCGGCTCCGCGAGTACGCCCGGCGCCGCGCCAGCGTCCCCGACCAGGTCACCTCGCAAGCCGACGTCGACCGGGTCCTGGCCCCCGCCCGCCAACTGGTCAACCGGCTCCCCAAAGGCCTCAGCCAGGAAACCGCCGACCTCGTCACCGCCGCCCTCCGCGCCACCCCCGACAACCTCTCCGCCGCCGAGTGCGCCGAAAAAGTCGGCATCTCCCGCGTCAGCGCCCGCCGCTACCTCGAGTTCTTCACCACCCAAGGCCAAGCCGAAGTAACCCTCCGCTACGGCACCACCGGCCGCCCAGAACGCCGCTACACCTGGCGAAACTGAGCCCCACCCCACGCCGCCCACCCACCGCCGCCCACCCACCGCCGCCCACCCACCGCCGCCCACCCACCGCCACCCAGGCCCCGCCCTCGGCCGACCGCATTTGCTGGGTCAGCCATCGAATTTGATGGGTTAGCCAGTCGAGTACGGGGTTCCACACCCTTAACCAGGGTGGCGAACCCCGCACTTGGCTGGCTAACCCATCAAATGATGGTGGGGGTGGGCGTGTCTGGGGGCGTGAACGCGGCCTGTTGTTGGGGTCCGCCGGCGTGGTGGGGGCAGTGAACAGGCAATAACAGGTGCAATGCCCCGAGAACCTGTGCAATGGGCGGCGCGTAGGCGTGGGCCGGGGGCGTCGGGTCGAGAGGTGCGGAGCGGGCGGAGCGGCCGGGTGGGGATCAGCGGGAAGTGGCGGCGCGGGCGGCGCGTTCGATCTGGTTGCGGTGGGTGGTCCAGTCGGTGTCGGGATCGTTGTTCGTGGTGGTGTCGAGTTGTTCGCGGAGGATGTCGGCGTGGCCGGCGTGGCGGTTGGATTCGGTGAGGACGTGGACCATGACGTTGAACAGCATCACGTCGGGGCGCGGCCACCACGGGACGGTGGCGCGGGCGTCGATCGGGAGGGCGTCGATGGTCGCGTCGGCGTGTTCGCAGGCGCGGCGGTAGTTGGTGAGGATCTGCTGGCGCGACTCGTGCTCGGTGACCCACAGATGGTCGCGGTTCGCGTAGCGGGGGTCGGTGAAGCTCGGCAGCGGGTCGGCGTACGGGCGGTCGAAGATCTCCCCGAGGTAGCGGGCCTCGGTGATGGTGAGGTGTTTGATCAGGCCGAGGAGGTTGGTGCCGGTGTGGGTGAGCGGGCGGCGTACGTCGTACTCGGACAGGCCCTCGACCTTCGTCAGGAGCGATTCGCGGACCCAGCGCAGGCTGTCGTGCAGGTAGCCCTTGGCGAAGTCGTCGATCATGAAAGTCAGTCCTCGATGAGTTCGACGGTTGCGGCGTGGCGTTCTGCGAGGGCGTGGTAGACGGCGGCGTTGTGGTCCACGAAGAGTTTCGCGGTGCCGTCCAGCGGGACGATCTTCTTCGCGGGGCTGCCCATCGCGACCGACTCCGGCGGGATCACCGCGCCCGGCGTGACCGTGGAGCCGGCGGCGACCAGCGAGCGTTTGCCGACGACCGCGCCGTCCAGCACGATCGCGCCGTTCCCGACCAGCGCCTGCTCGCCGATCGTGCAGTCGTGGACCAGGCACTGGTGACCGACCGTCGCGTTCGGGCCGATCTCGCAGCCGTTGTGGCCGACGTGAATGACGGTGTTGTCCTGGATGTTCGCCCCGGCGCGGATCGTGATCGTGCCCAGGTCGGCCCGGATCACCGCGCCGTACCAGATCGACACCCCGGCCTCGACGACCACGTCGCCGACCAGCGTCGCGGTCGGCGCGATCCACGCGTCGGGATGGACGGTCGGACGCTTACCTTCGAACGAGTACAACGGCATGCGCCACACCCTAATCCTCAGCTGATCGTGATCCCGGAGATCGGCGTACCGGGCGGCAGGTCGCGGATCTGGCTGTGGATCTGCCCGAGGATGTTGAGCGACACCACGAAGTCCAGAACCTCGACGTTCTCGAGCGTGAGCTCGCCGCCTAGCTGCGGCGGATGGGTGAACGAGTAGACCTGATCAGGACCCGGTACGACGCCCTGGTCCGCGGCGCCGAACACCAGGCCGGCCAGCAGGTACTGATCCTGGCCGTCCTCCGTGTTCAGCGCGTCCCGCAACTCGTCCGCACTCGCCCAGGTGAGCTCCAGCGTCCCTTCGAGCGTGTCCAGCCACCAGAACCCGTCCGCCGCCTGGAAGAACACGTCCCCGAACGGTGACGTGAACACCGGCACCAACCCGTCGAGTTCGAGGAAGGTCCAGGACTCGAGCGCACGTGCGTACTGCTCGTCCGAGAACGACCTGGTCAGCTCCATGCCGTGAGCCTAGGCGCGAGCGGGGGCTACGGATCCAACTAGGGTGAACGGATGCTCAAACCAGTCGCCGGGTTCGCAGCGTTCGGTCTGTTCTGGGGCGCGTGGGGAGCGGTCCTGCCCGCGATCCGGGGCGGCGCCGGTGTGAACGACGGTGAGCTCGGCGTGGCGTTGCTGATGATCGGGCTCGGGGCGCTGGTGTCGATGCGGTTCACCGGCTACCTGATCGACCGGTACGGCGGCGTCGTGCTTCCCGTGGTCACGGTGCTCTTCGCGCTCTGCTGCGTACTGCCTGCCCTGGCTGGCTCGGTCGTCACGCTGAGCGCGGCACTGTTGTTGCTCGGAGCAACTTCTGGTGCGACGGACGTGGCGATCAACGCAACCGGATCCCACGTCGAACACGACACCGGACGGCCGGTGATGAACCTTGCCCACGGCATGTTCTCGGTCGCGGTCGTGGTGGCGAGCCTCGGTACGGCGGGACTCCGGGCGGCCGGTGTGGGCGCACTGCCGGTGCTGACCGGTGTGGCGGCACTGATCGTGATCACGGCGGTGGTCGTCCTCGCGCCGGGAGCAACCAAGGTCACCGGGACCCCGAGAACGGACACCGCAAAGCCGAGAACCAGGCTCGAACCGGTGCTGCTCGTGTTCGGCGTGCTGTGCGCGCTGGCCTACGTGGTCGAGAACGCGTGGCAGAGCTGGGGCGCAGTACATCTCGACACCTCGCTGAACGCCGCGGCCGGCCTCGCCTCCAGTGCTCCCGCAGTCTTCGCCGCTGCGGCCGCGACAGGCCGCTTCGCGGGCAACGCTCTGCTCGCGCGGGTCCGCCCGGTGCAGCTCCTGGTCGTCGGCGGCGCGGTCGCCGCCGTCGGCTCGCTCGTCGCGGCCACCGCGAACAATCCCTGGACAGCACTGATCGGGATCGGCGTCGCCGGCCTCGGTACGTCGGTCTGCGCGCCGACCATCATCGGGATGGCGGGCGCCTGGGCAGGCCCCGAGCGGCGCGCGGGAGCGATCTCCACGGTGACCACGCTCGCCTACGTCGGTTTCTTGGTCGGCCCGGCAGCGGTCGGCGCGGTCTCCTCCGTGTGGTCCCTGCCGGTCGCTCTGGGTGCTGTCGCCGTCATCGCGGTCGTCGTCTCCGGCCTCGCACCGGTCGCCGCCCGTGTCGCCAGGCCTCGAACGAGCCGCCAAGTGGGCTGAGTGCGGCCCGTCGACGTACGTCGAAAGGCATGTGAAAGGACCTCGCGCACCCGTTACGGTGGCTGGACCGATCGAGGAGGGTGCCATGACGGAGATCGCGAAATCTGGGGCCGCGGTGATCAGCCGGGCGGACGGGCGGGACGACGGCGAGGAATGGACCGAGAACTACACCGAGCTGCCGGGTGGCGCCGGTGTCTCGCTGATTCTCGAGTCGACCACGCAGGAGGGCGTCGGGCCGCGGCTGCATCTGCATCCGTACGCCGAGACGTTCATCATCCGGCGTGGTTCGGCGACGTTCACCGTGGGCACCGAGGAGATCGTCGGCAAGGCCGGCCAGATCCTGGTCGTCCCGGCCGACACCCCGCACAAGTTTCGCACCGGCCCGGGCGGCTACGAAGCGGTGCACATCCACGCCAACGCAACCTTCGAAACCACCTGGCTGGAGTAGCTACTCCGGCTCAGGGGGAGTGAACGCGGCCAGCAGGGTCGCGGTGATGTACGGCGCTGCTTGGTCGGACGTGATGCGCCCGGCCTGGATCTCGCTCGCGGCGCCGTGCATCACGTTGTGCATGACGCTGACCAGCCACGACGTCGGCAGGTCGGTACGGAACACGTTTTCGGTACGGCCGCGTTCGAGCAGCCGTTCCACCCGCGCCATCGGATCGGCGTGCAGTTCGCGCACCCGTCCGGGCGGCAGCGCGTCCTGAGCCGCGAGCAGCAGCGCCCGGTACTGGTCGACCAGGTGCCAGCTCGACTCGATCAACCGGGTCAGCGCGTCGCGCGGATCGCCGGTCAGATCGACCTGCCCCAGCGTCTTCTCACCGGTCGCGATCGCCTGCACGAAAACGGCGTCGACCAGCTCGGCCCGGGAGGGGAAGTGGCCGTACAGGGTCACTCGCCCGACCCCGGCCGCCTTCGCGATCTCCGACGTACTCACCGCCGGATCACGGCCCAGGCACTCGGCCGCCGCGGTCAGGATCGCCGCGATGTTCCGTTGCGCGTCCGCGCGCCGGGTGGTGACAGCCATCGGACCTCCATGATCTCGAACACCACTGTACGAGTTCCTCTTGTCGAACACCAGTGTACGAGTTACGGTGTCGAACATAACCCGTACACAGCTGTTCAACTTAAGGACGAGATCATGAATCAACCTGACCCCCGGCGGTGGCGACTGCTGGGGCTGCTCGCCGTCGCGCAGTTCATGCTGATCCTCGACGTCACCGTGGTGGCGATCGCGCTGCCGAACATCGAGACCGACCTCCACCTCCAGCGCGAGACGCTGACGTGGGTGGTCAGCGCGTACACGCTGATGTTCGGCGGCCTGATGTTGCTCGGTGGTCGCGCCGCCGACCTGCTCGGCTCCCGCCGCGTCGTACTGACCGGCCTGCTCGTGTTCACGCTGGCCTCGCTCGTCACGGGTCTCGCCAACGGGCCTGAGGTCCTGCTGGGCGGCCGCGTCGCGCAAGGCATCGGCGCCGCGATGCTCTCGCCGGCGGCGCTGTCCGTGGTCACGAAAACGTTTTCCGGCGATGAGCGCAACAAGGCGCTCGGTATCTGGTCCGCGATGGGCGGTGGCGGTTCCGCGATCGGCGTACTGCTCGGTGGTCTGCTCACCGCGGGCCCCGGCTGGCAGTGGGTGTTCTACATCAACCTGCCGATCGGCCTGGTCGTGTTCGCGTTGCTCATCCGGATGCTTCCCGCCGACACGCCGAGCGAGCAGTCGGGGCGTCTCGACGTACCGGGCGCGCTGCTGGTCACGGCCGGCACGGGTACCGCGATCTACGCGCTGATCAACGCCGGCGATCGCGGCTGGCTCTCGCTCGCGACCCTCGGCACACTGGCCGGAGCCCTCGTTCTGTACGGCGTCTTCGCCTGGGTCCAGCGCACCGTACGGTCACCGCTGATGGACCTGCGGATCTTCACCCGCCGGCCCGTCACCGCCGGTATCTTCATGATCCTGGTCGCGACCGCGCTGATGATCTCGATGTTCTTCCTGGGCTCGTTCTACCTGCAGCACTTCAAGCAGTACGGCGCTCTGCGCACCGGGCTGCGGTTCCTGCCGGTGTCGATCGCCGCGATCGTCGGCGCCCAGGTCGCCGGGCATGTCGTCGGCCGGACCGGTGCGCGGCCGATCGCGATCACCGGGTTCCTGATCACCGCGGTGGGCGTGGCTGTCCCCGCTATCTGGGAGGGTGCTGCCATGGTCGTGGTCGGGATGACTGTGGGGACGGTCGGGCTGGGCGCCGCCTTCGTGGCGTCGGCGACCACGACGTTCGCGCAGATCGACTACCGGGAAGCTGGTCTCGCGTCCGGGCTGCTCAGCACGTTCCACGAGTTCGGTGCCTCGCTCGGGGTCGCTGTGGTGTCGAGCATCGCGGCAGCGAGCCTTGCCGGGACGGTGTCGACCGGATTCACCCGCGGATTCACCTTCGCCGCGGTCACTGCCGCGGTGGCGGCCGCCCTCGCGCTGGTCGTCGTACCGGCGTTCAAGCCTTCGACTGGAGAAGCCCATGCCCATTGAGATTCGCCGCGCGGTGGTCGCGGATGCGGAGATCGTACTGACGATGTTGCGCGAGCTGGCCGACTATCAGGACCAGGGCGCCTATGTGACCGCGAGCGTCGAGGACTGGCAAGGGTTCCTCGGGCGCGAGGAGGTGATCGTCCTGATCGCGGAGTCCGGCGGCGAGGCGGCGGGGTATGTTTCCGCGCTGCGACGACCGTACCTGTGGGTCGGCGGGGACCAGTTGGCGTTGGACGACCTCTATGTCCGTGAGCATTTCCGCGACGCCGGCGTCGGACAGAAACTCATGCTGGAGCTGGCCCGGCACGCGCTGCCGGACCGGCTGACGATCGGCTGGGGTCTGCGTCTGGAGAACACAGCCGGCTACCGCTTCTACGAACGTCTCGGCGCCAAACTCGTCACCAAGACCGCGGCCGGCTGGTCCCCAGAAGCGTACGAGGCCCAGCTGACCGACGAGGTCACATAGCTTCGGTTGCCAGGTCCTGCCAGGCTTCCCAGGTCTTCAATCGGTCGGCGTAGACCTGTTGCAGCATTGGGTAGCCCTGGGTTCCGAAGAAGATCCGCAGTGGTGGGTTGGGGATGTCGGCGAGTTCGAGGATCGCGCGGCCGGCCGCGGCGGGATCGCCGAACTCGGCCGACGCGACGTACGCCGACAATGCGTTGCGAAGGTCGTCGTACAGCGGGTTCGGATCGGAGCGGACTCCGCCGGTGACGCCTTCGGTCGCGTAGCCGCCGGGTGCGACGACTGTGACCTTGATGCCGAATCCGGCGACCTCTTGGGCGAGCACTTCGCTCAGTCCTTCGAGGGCCCACTTGGATGCGCAGTAGGCACCGCCCATCGGGAGGCCGGTCAGGCCGGCCACCGAGGAGATCTGGATGATGCGACCGTCGCCCTGCTCGCGCAGGTACGGGACGGCGGCCTGGGCGACCCACAGCGGACCGTAGAAGTTCGTCTCGAACTGGTCGCGCAGTTGGGTCTCGTCGAGTTCCTCGACCGCTCCGGACAGGCCGTATCCCGCGTTGTTGACGATCACGTCCAGGCGGCCGAAGTACGCGTGCGCTTGTTCGACGGCTTCGAAGACGGCCGCCTTGTCGGTGACGTCGAGAGTCAGCGGGAGTACTGCGTCGCCATACGTTGCGGTGAACTCGGTGAGGCTCGTGCGCGCCGTCGCGGCCACCCGGTCCCCGCGGGACAGGGCGGCCTCGACGAAGCTGCGGCCGAGGCCGCGGGACGAGCCGGTGACGAACCAGACCTTGCTCTCTTGTGGGCTCATACCGGCCGCACGTTGTGGTTGCCGGCGAAAACGTTTTCCGGATCGTACTCACGCTTCACTGCCGCGAGCCGCTCGTACGTCTTAGCGGGATAGACCGCGGCGACATCAGTGTCTTCGGCCTCGGACAGGAAGTTCGCGTACGCGCCGTTGACGTGCGGGCTCAGTGTGTTCCACAGCTGTTCCCGCGCCGGACGCGTCGCCTCGATCACCGGCGGCGGACCGACCGTCATGGTGACGAACATCAGCTCCGCCTGGCGATGCGCGTACGCCGTCGCGTCGTCGGCGACCTGTGCCACGGCCCCGCCGACGCTGCGGACGGCGATCACCGGAGAGCCCTGCGAAGTGCCGGCCTCGGCGAGGACCCGCAGTACGTCGGGCACGGAATCCTTGTCGACAAAGGCACTCCGGGTGACGAACTGGATGCCGGGCGGCGGTACGACGCCGTCCACGAGCACCTCGGCGTACGGCGTCAGCGCGACATCGTCGGCGATGACAGTGCCGAGTGCGCGGATCGGGTCGATTGCCTGCGCGGCGAGTTCCGCGTCGTCACCGTCGTACGCGACCTGGATCTCCAGCGGCGCCTCGGGACCGCCCAGGAACGGGTTGGCGAACGCTGCGATCGAGGTCAGCTCGGCGGGCGCGGTGCGCAGGTACTCCGCCCAGCGGGGCAGCACCTCGGCGATCTCGTTCGCCGGGAACACGACCTTGCCGAAGTGGATGTCGGTCGTCGGGTGCGCCGCGAACTCGAACGCGGTCACGATCCCGAAGTTCCCGCCGCCGCCGCGGATCGCCCAGAACAGCTCGTGGTTCTCGTCGGCGGACGCCCGTACGACGTCACCTGCGGCGGTCACGACCTCCGCGGCGACCAGGCTGTCCAGCGCGAGACCGTACTTGCGGACCTTCCACCCGATGCCGCCGGTCAGCGTCAACCCGCCGACCCCGACGCTCTTGGTGTCACCCGACGAGATCGCCAGCCCGTGCGGCGCCAGCGCGGCCGCGACCTGCCCCCAGGTGGTGCCGCCGCCGATCCGGACGACGTGCTTGTCCTTGTCCACCAGCTCGATGCCCGCCAGGTTGACGAGATCGATCACCACCCCGCCGTCGTTCGTCCCGAATCCCGGGAACGCGTGTCCACCGCCGCGCACCGCGAGCGGCAGTCCGCGGCCGGCGGCGTACCCGACAGCCTTCCGGACGTCCTCGACGGTCGTCGGCCTGAGGACGTACGCCGGGCTGCCCCCGACCAGCACGGTCCGGCTCGCGGCGTCGTACCCGGCGTCTTCCGGTCCGACGATCTCTCCAGCGAATCCTTCGACTACTGCGCTCATGACGTTCCTTTGCGTTTGCCCTCATCGAACAAACACCTGACGCCCGGCGAGCGCCCCATGTGACGTGAACAACGCCACATCACAAAACGCAGGGCTATTTCGTCTAGGGGTGTCGATTCCGCGGCGGTCCGGTCGACGCAGGGGTGACGGTTCGCCTCTGTGAAAGGACGTTCGCCATGAGTACTGTCACGCTCCCGGTCGCCCGTGTCTCCACCCGCGCGTTGCTGACCGGTGGAGTTGTCGCCGGCCCGCTGTACGTCGCGGTGTGGCTGAGCCAGGCGTTCACCCGCGACGGTTTCGACATCACCCGCCATCCCGCCAGCCTGCTCTCGAACGGCGGGCCGGGGTGGATCCAGACGACCAACTTCATCGTGAGCGGCCTGCTCTGTATCGGGGCCGCGATCGGTCTCCGCCGGACGATGGCGGTGCGCGGTTCCTCCGGCGTGCGCGGGCGGGTGTGGGGCCCACGGCTGCTGGCGGCGTACGGACTCGGCTTGCTACTCGCTGCCGCGTTTCCGGCGGATCCGGCCGCCGGGTTCCCGGTCGGTACGCCGGCCGACTACGCCGAGATCAGCAGTCGGGGCATGGGCCATTTCGTCGCCGGCACCATCGGGTTCTCCGGTCTGATCGCCGCGTGCTTCGTGTTCGGCGCACACTTCCGCGCGGTCGGCCGCCGTACGTTCGCCCGCTTCTCGGTGGTGACCGGCATCCTGTTCTTCGCCGCGTTCGCGGGGCTCAGCGCCGGCGCCGGGAGCCGGCCCACCATCATCGCCTTCGACCTCGCGGTGATCCTCGGCTGGACCTGGATCACCGCGATCTGCCGCGACAAGCGCTAACGAAGGCGGATCGTCACCAGGGTGGTTTCGATGCCGCTGTCGACCAGGTTGCCGTCGGCATCGAACGCTTCCGGTCCGTCGGTCATTCCGAAGTCGTTGTCGTTGATCACGACGAGGGTGTTGTGCGGCAGCAGCGCAACACCCTCGATCTTCTTCGGTGCGCCCTTGACCGTGTTCAGGTCGAGGAAGAGCGTTTTCGCGAGCGCCGGTACGTCGGTCGATGCCTCGTACGACGGTGTGGTTGCCGCGTCGTCCCACTTGGAGCCGAGAATGTCGGCGGACGGCCCCAGTACGACGCGCTGCAACCGCGCGGCGTTGTCGGTCCGCTCCTCGACCAGCAGCGTTTCGGGGCCTGCAGCAACGATCGACGAGATCTTCAGCTCACTCGTGTCGTCCTCGCCCGGGTCGACCACGCCGACCGGGTCGAACCGGTACACGTACTCCGCCGTCACCTTCCCGGCCCGCGGCGAGAACCTCACGAGTCGCGTATTCAGCGAGGCTTCGCCGACCTTCTTGCTCGGGTTCGACAGCGGGCTCTGCAGCGCGAGCACCAGGTCGCCGCCGGGCAGTTGCGCGAGGCCCTCGAAGCCGCGGTTGATCTTGCGGGTCAGGAAGATCGCCGGCAGCGACTCGATCACCGGGTAGTCGGCGTGGGTGAGGTTCAGGCCCTTCGGGACGTACCGCGCGAGCACCTGGCCTCGGCTCGAGACGTGCACCAGCGAGGGGCTGTACTCGTCGACGAGCCAGAACGTTCCGTCGTACGCCCGGACGATGCCCTCGGTGTCGAGACCGTTCGGGTTGAGGGGGAGACGCGTCGAGGCGTCGTACGTGTAGGGGAGTTCGTCGCGGCTGTCCTGGTTCGAGAGTCCCGTCACCGGCTTGCCGTGGCGGGTCGTGATCGGGATCGCGTCGATCACCTTCAGCTTCTTGCCGGACACCTTCACCTTCACGATCGCCGGGTCGAACCCCGGCACCGGGAACGTCCGGCGGTTCGTGCCGTCGACCTTGATCTGCCCGTTCGGCCCGCGGTCCGTGACGGTCCAGAACTCGCCGCTCTTCCCGGCCGGAAAGATGTCGCTCCCGATCCCACCGAGCTCGACCTTCCGGTCGTCGTCCACCGACCCACGGATCAGCCCGTTGGAGAACTTCCCGAGCGCCACGTCCGGCAACGTCGCCGTACCAACCACCCGCGGCCCGCGCTCATCCGCAGCCGCGACCTGCACCGAACCGACCACCAACGAAGCAGCCCCCACAGCAGAAGCCGCAACCACCCACATACGCCGAGCCATCCCCACTCCCCTCAAACCAGTCCCCGCGACCCTCACCCGCCCAAATGAACACCACCACCCCATCCCATGAACCGTCGGAAAACCTCCCCCGGTGGGAGGGTGGGGTGGTGATCTATCGGTTTTCTGTTGGGCGGTTGGAGTGTGTCGTGGTGAGCGACGGGCAGCCGGGGCCGCCGTTCGAGCCGCGGTTGGGGGAGTTCTTCACGCCTGAGTCCGGCGTACCTGACGACGTACTGCGGGATGCGTGTCAGGGGCGTTCGACGCTGACCTGTGGGTACAACTGTCTCTTCGTGAGTACGCCGGACGGGACGGCGGTGATCGACACGGGGCTGGGGGCGAGCTTCCTCGGGTACGGCGAATACATCGAGCCGCTCGTCGGACAGTTGGACGGCGGCATGACTACTGCCGGACTCTCACGGTCGAACTTGGCTGCGGTCGTGTTCACGCATCTCCACCAGGATCATGCGCGCGGCGCGATCTGGTCGGGGGAGCTGACCTTCCCCGCGGCTACGGCGTTCGTGCATGCGTCGGAGGTCGCGTTCTGGTCCGGCTCCGTCGACCTCCCGTCGGCGCAACCGCACCTCGAGGCGGCTCGGGAAACCATCCGGCTGTTCGGCGAGAAGCTGCAGCCGTTCGAGTACGACGCGGAGATCCTGCCCGGCGTACACACCCTCTCCGCTCCTGGCCACACACCCGGCCACTCCGCCATCCTCCTGCAGTCCCAAGGCGAACGGCTGCTCTGCGTAGGCGACACCTTCTACGATCCGCTCCAACTCACCAACCCAGCCTGGGCCACCCCGTGGGACCTGGACGCGCCCGCCTCCATCACCACCCGCCGCCACCTACTGTCCCGCGCCGCCGACGAACACCTCCTGATCCACGCCTACCACCTCCCGTTCCCCGGCCTCGGCCACATCCGACGCAACGGCCCCACCTACACCTGGCACCCCCTCACCAAACCGACCAACAGCTAGTCCTCCCACCCCAACCACCTGACACCCCACGCCCACACCTGACACCCCACGCCGACCCCCGCGCACGTCCCCCGCACCGCACCCACCGCACCCACCGCACCGCGTGCGCCCACACCTCGCGCGACCACACCTCGCGCGACCGCACCTCGCGCGACCGCACCTCGCGCCGCAGCACCCGCTCCCCCCGCACACACCGCGCGAGCACGCCCCGCCCCAGCGCGCCGCGGCTTCGGTGACACGGGAGGGGGTATCCCCTGCTGTGGTGGGTTCTCTACTGGTATGCGAGGGGAGAACCCACCACGCCAGGGGATATCCATCCGAGTCGGAAGGGGCGCGCCTGCGGTCGAGGCGAACGGCGAACGGCGAGGGGCGGGCTGCGGGGCGAGCGGGTGGGGGAGGCGAGCCGACCGGGGTGTGGTCGGCCGAGCGGCTGTCGCCTGGGGTTGAGGGATGTCGTCGTGGTGGCGGGTTGTTTGGGTGGTGGCGGGTTGTAGGGGGCTAGGGGTGAAATAACCTGCTAGTGGAGGCTGGTGCGGAGGGCTGTGATCAGGTGGGTGGCTCGGGGGTCGCCGTGGCCGAGCATTCGGTTGGTGGTGTAGGCGAAGGCGACGCCGTGCTCGTCGTCGCCGAAGGCGAACTGGCCGCCGGCGCCGTCGTTGCCGAAGCTGCGTGGGCCGAGGGTCGGCCGGAAAGGGGAGTCCAGCAGAAATCCAGACCCCCAGCGAGCACCAGCGTCAAACCCCAGGAACCCCGCGCCGGCAGAGACCTCGCGCACCGCATCGCCCACCGTCTCCGGCGTCAGCAACCGCGGCGAGCCGTCGATCCCGGTGATCGCAGCGGCGTACACCCCGGCCAGACCGCTAGCAGACGCGACCGCGCCCGCCCCAGGTAGTTCCATCGCGAGCAGCTCAGGGTCGTTCCAACCGTGAGGTACGTCGAGGCCGGGGAACTCGAGCGCCCCGTTCATAGTCACGATGCGCATCAACAGATGTTCAGGATCCAGCGCCGGCGGCCGCCCCTCGACCTCCTCCAACCGCGCGAGCGCCGGTAGCTCCGCGGCCGGCAAACCGATCCACGCCCGCAGCCCGAGCGGATCGCCGATGACGGTACGGAAGTACGCCCCGGGCAGTTGCCCCGTGATCCGCCGTACCACTTCACCGAGTACGAATCCGAACACGTGCCCGTGATACTCGTACGCCGTCCCCGGCTCCCACATCGGCGCCTGCTCTTCAAGCGCGGCGATCACCGGTGTCCACGCCGCGATCTCGTCGAACGTCAACGTCTTGTCCAGCACCGGAATCCCCGCCCGATGCCCGAGCACCATCCGACACGTGATCGCGTCCTTGCCCGCAGCAACAAACTCCGGCCAGTACGCACCGATCGGCGCATCCAGGTCGAGCCGCCCTTCCTGCGCCAGCAGGTGTACGACGACACTCACCAGCCCCTTGGCGCACGAGAACACCGGTACGACGGTCTCCCGCGCCCACGGCCTCCCCGGCGCCGCCTCCCCGTCCCAGAGCTCGACCACCTGCCGCCCATCGACGTACACGCTGACCGCGGCACCCAACTCCGGAAACAACGAGAAGTTCTCCGCAAAGGCGTCCGCGACTGCCCCGAACCCCTCGTCCACCCAACCCTGACTCATGGGAACGACGATAGATCCGAGGCAACCGCCCAGACGATCGAATTACGGCAGGACCCACTTCTGGTTGAGGGCGCTGTTGCACGTGTTGAGGATCAGTTTTGTCCCGTTGGCGGTCGAGCCGCCGGTAGCGTCGAGACAGAGTCCCGAGGCGGCGTTGACGAAGGCCCCGTTCGTTTGAGGGATCCATCGTTGGCCGGGGGAGTTGTCGCAGGTCCACAACACCGCGGGGGTGTTGAGAGCGGTGCCGCGCGCGGACAGGCACTTGCCCATCGTGCGCACGGTGCCGTCCACCATGGAGGGTGTCCACTGCTGGTTGACCGCACCCTTGCAGGTGTAGAGCGTGGTCGGCGTACCGTCCGTGGTCGAGGCCTGGTAGACGTCGATGCACTTGCCTCCGATTCCAGTGGCCGGCCCGGTGTCCTGGTACACCCCGAACTCCCAGAACGAGTAGTAGCTCCCGGCAACGGCTCGCTTTGTCGCGACCATCCGGACGTACCGCGCGTAGTTTGGTGTGAACGTGACGATGTCCGTCCCGCCGTCCCCGCTCACGGTCGAAGAAACGGTCTTCCACGTACGCCCGCTCCCGGACACCTGGAGCTGGTACGACTTCGCGTACGCCGTCGACAACCAGTTCATCATCACCCGGTTGACCACCTGGACGGACCCCAGATCAACCTGGAACCACTGCGGATCCGTGCGCGCACTGGACCACGCCGTACTCATCGAACCGTCAACGGCCTTCGACGCCTCACGCCCCGCAAGATAGGTGCTGGAGGCAACAGCGGGCCGACCGCGGGCAATGTTCCGCTTCGGAGCGAAGGCGGCCGTGTACGTCGCCGGTGTCGCCGGGGCAACCAGGTTGTGGTCACGCGCCCCACCGTCGGACCACGACCCGAACCGGTAGAGCTGGTTCGCCACACCCTGCACAGGATCCGTCGCCACCGAAACGCTCGACCCAACGATGGTTGTGACCCCGAGCGGACTCTTGCCGCTCTTGTCGATCACCGTCACCGGCAGTCCGGTCGGTGTGGTCGCGAAGGTCATCCCGACCGTCTTGGGATCGAGCCGCACGCTCTTCGAGTCCGTCAGCCCCTGAGCGTCCCGCGCCGTCAGTTTCAGTTCGAGGTACGACGGATACTCGTGATCCGGCGCCGTGAACGAACCGCTCGCCCCGGTGAACGTCGTGATCGTGTGCGTGTGGCAATCACTTGGACAGTGATGCATGATCAGCGACCACGTCAACGCGGACCCCGGCAACGTGCCCTGCTCCGGGTCGGTCGCCGTACCCGAGAAGTTGATGGTGTCGCCAACCTTCCACTTCGTCGCCGGACCAGGAGACGTGATCGAGGCGGTCGGTGCGGTGTTCGCGACATTGATCTGTGTGGTCGTCGTACTACTCGCCGTACCGTCGGACACCCGCAATCGCGCGGTCACCGTGCCCGTGGTCGTGTACGTGTGCTGTGCCGTCGCAGCCGTCGAGTCGTCGTACACCCCGTCGCCGTCGAGGTCCCACGCGTACGTGAGCGGATCGCCGTCGGCGTCGTCGGACGCGGTCCCGTCGAACGTCACCGTCAACGGCGTCGGCCCGCTCGACGGGTCGGCCTGGATCACCGCGGTCGGCGGATTGTTCGTGCCGTTGTAGACGTAGCGGAGGATCCGGCCGTTGTCGTAGTCGACCGTGAAGAGGTCGCCGCCGGGACCCGTCTGCAGGCGAGTGGTGCCGTACCCGGAGGCGAAGAGCTGGATGTTCGCCGGATTCGGAAGGCCGTCGCTCCCCGGCAGCATCGCCCACACGCAGTTGCGGCTGTAGTCGCTGAAGAACAGCGCGCCGTCGTACGCCGTCGGGTAGTTGCCGCCCTTGTAGAACGTGAGCCCGGAGATGGACGAACTGCCGGTGGAGCACGTCCCGGCGACCTGTTCGCTGTGTTTATAGGAGTAGTACGGCGATGTGACCGCGGACGGGCCTGCCGCGTAGAGGTTCTCGCAGATATTGACGTTCGCGCCGTCGTACCCGGGATGGCGGGCCGAACCTTCGTAGCACGGCCAGCCGAAGTTGGTGACGCCCTTGGCCGGTACGACGACGCGGTTGATCTCTTCCCAGTTCGCGTACCCGACGTCACCGATCCACAGCTCGCTCGTCCCCGGCCGGAACGTGAACCGCATCGGGTTGCGCAGACCGTCCGCGACGATCCGGCGCGCGTTCAGGTCGGCGCTGCTGATCAACGGGTTGTTCGGCGCGGCCTGTCCGGTGTCGGGATCGATGCGGATGATCGAGCCGTCCAGACCGGTCGGATCGCCTGTGGTTCGTAGGTCCTGCGCACGGAGCGCGCCGCCTTCGGCAGTCGGCGGAGTGAGCGTCGCGCCGACCGGAGCAGGCCCGTCGCCGCACGGATTGTCGGGCGTGAGGTCGGACGCGGGGAAGCTGTCCTGCCCGTAGTCGATGTAGTTGAAGCTCCCGCCGTCACCGCCGCCGGCGTACAGGAAACCGTCCGGGCCGAACTCGATCGAGCCGACCGAGTGGCTCGGGTACACCTGGCACCAGTCCTCGACGAGCACCTGCTCGGCGCCGTTCGCGTTGAGCACCGAGAGTCGCGCGCTGGCCTGGCATCCGTCAGCGGTCGGACCGGGCGGCGACGGGCACGGGTCGGCGTCGGTGTCCGGCGTACCCCACTTCGGCGTCGGCCCGCCGATCAGACCGTCGTGCGTGTACAGCACGTAGATCCGTGGATCTGCAGGGAAATCGGGATGCAGCGCCAATCCGAGAAGCCCGCGATCCCAATAGTTGTAGACCTCGGTCCGCAAGTCGGCGTACACGCTGGGCGTCGGATCGTCGAGCGAGTCGAAGACCTTGATCAGGCCGCTCTTCTCGGCGACGAACACCCGGCCGTCCGGTGAGAACGCGACGTTCGTCGGACTGTTCAGCCCGGTGAACGCCACTTGCTCACTGAAACCGGTGGGCGTGACTGCAGCCTGTGCCGGTGTGATCGTGACAAGCGGCAGCAGCAGTACGAAGCACAACGTGGACAGCGCACAGCGCAGCCACAAGGCAGAAATCCTCACAAAGCCCCCCAGGCCAGAAGCCCGGCACCCGTCCCCTCACAACCCCCTGCGGGTACTCGGACCGCGCCAGGATGACCTCCACCACGGACCCGGCGCAACCCCCGACCTACATTCGTTTCAAACTATCCACCGGACGGTCACTCCACCGGTCGAACCAGGCACACTGGGCTGATGATCCGCAGTGTTCGGGAGCTGCCGGCCGGTCCGGGGGTGTACCGCTTCCGTGATGATGCCGGGAAGGTTTTGTATATCGGCCGGGCCCGCAATCTGCGGCGGCGCGTGCAGTCGTACTGGGTGAATCTCGGCGACCGGCCGCACCTGCAGCGGATGGTACGGCGGATCGCCCGGGTGGAAGGTGTTTGGTGCGATTCCGAACACGAAGCGGCATGGCTCGAACGCAATCTGCTCGAACACTCCAAGCCGCGCTGGAACCGGGTCGAGGGCGGCGCGGAGGTCGTCGGCTACATCCGGCTCGTCGACGGATCCAAGCCCGGCTTGCGTTTCGAGCACACGGTCAGCGGTGCCGGTCCGCATTTCGGGCCGTACCTAGGTGGGTTGCGGATCCGGCAGGCGATCTCGGGTGTGCATCGGGTGCTGCCGTTGCAGTACACCGTGGCGGGCGACGGTTCGGCGGAGGAGTTCGGTCGGCTGTTCGGGATCGGGCCGGCGGATCGAGACGCGTTGGCGCGGACAGCGGTCGCCGTACTTCTTAAGGAACCGGCGGCGGTCGAGGCGTTGCGGAGCGAGCTGGTACGACGACGTGACCGGGCTGCGGGTGAGTTGCGGTACGAGTTCGCGGCGAAGGTGCAGGGGGAGATCGAGGCGCTCGAGTGGATCAGTTCTGAGCAGAAGGTTGCGTGGTTGGAGCCGCGGGACGCGGACGTGTACGGGTGGTCGGACGGCGTACTCGTGCGATTCGAGCTGCGAGGCGGGCGGATGTGCACCTGGTCGCAGCGCGCGGTCGGCGAGGCGACGGCGCGGGCTCGGGTCGCGGCGACGCCGGAGTTGTGGAGGCCGTTCGCCCAGCGCAACGCCGAACTCGCCGTGCGCCTGCTCAAGGTGACTTCGTGATTACCTAGCATGTTCTTTCATGACGCAGCCGCAGGGCCCACCACCCTTCCCGCCGTACGCGCCGGTTCCTCCCCAGCGATCGAAAGGTCCGCTGCTCATCGTCGGCGGTCTCGTCCTGCTGCTCGTCGTAGTGATCGTCACCGGCCTCGTCCTGTTCTTGAACCGCGGCGACAGCAAACCGGCTGCGCACGAGTCCACCCCGCCGGCCCGCACCAAACCGTCCGACCCCAAAGCAGTGGAGTTTCGCCGCGTGCTCACCTCGAAGCCCGGCCACTGCGCGACCCCGTCGCCGGCCGGTACGGCGTGTGACGACCAGGGCAACGTCTACACGCTGGGCAAGGTCGAGCTCGACGGCAGCAGCGTGTCCGAGGTGAAGGCCGGCTTCGACCCGGCCAGGGGAACCTCCTGGTACGTGAACCTCAACCTCGACCCGGAGGGCACCAAGCTGTTCGGCCAGCTGACCGCCAGCATCGCCAAGCAGACGCCGCCGGCGAATCTGCTGGCGATCGTCGTCCACGGCGAGGTGGCCGCGGCGCCGGCTGTGCAGTCCGCGATCACCGGCGGCCAGGTCGAGATCTCCGGCGGTTACACCCGCGACACCGCCGAAGCACTCGCCAAGAAGATCACCGGCTAGCTGCGGGTTGCGTCAGCGGTTGGTGACCTCGAAGGCGACCACCGCGGCGGCGACGGCGACGTTCAGCGACTCGACGCCGGAGTGCAGTGGGATCTGCAGGTCGGAGTCGGTGGCGACCGTGATGCCGTTGGTCTCGCCGCCGAGCACGTACACCGCGCGCGGGGCGAGCTCGGTCTTGAACAGCGAGTCCTGCGAACGCGCCGACAGCCCGTACACGTGGTACCCGGCGGTCCGCAGTACGTCGACCGCCGCCTTCGCCGTCGACGTGTTCACGATCGGCGCCTGGAACGCGACGCCGGCCGAGGCCTTGATGACGAGCGGCCCGACGTGCGGCGTACCGGCCCGGGGGAGGATCACACCGTCGAACCCGGCACCGGTCGCGGTCCGCAGAATCATTCCGACGTTTCCGGGATTGGTCACGCCGTCGAGCAGGAAAACGTTGGTCGGCCGTTTTCCGCGGGCCCGCACGAACTCCTCCAGCGGCGTCATCCGGGGGGCGTCCACGTCCGCGACCACGCCCTGGTCGTGCTTACCGTTTCCGGCCAGCCACTTCACCCGGCTGGCGGTCGCCCGCTCGACCGGCGTCCCGTACCGCTCCGCCGCCCGGAGGATCTCCTGCATCGAGTTGCCGGTCGCGTTGTCGGCGAGCACGACCTTCGCCACCGACAGGCTCGGGTCGTGCAGCGCCTCCAGCACGGGCTTGCGCCCGTAGACGGTGATCCACTTGTCGCGGGGCGATTTCTTCGAATCCACCCGCCTACCGTAGCGCCGGGTTCGTTGCCTTACCGTCCAGCCAGAGCATGTTGCTCGGGTCCGAGTGCGTGCCCTTGGTGCCGACGTGCTTGTCGCTGATCTGCGCGCCGTTCTTGATCACCTGTACCAGCGCCATCCCGTGGCCGCGGCCGAGGTCGTAGTCCGCCTTCAGCCAGTCGAGGATCGTGCCGGACTTCACGTCGGTGGCGCCGTACCCGCGCTGATGAGCCTCGTCGACCAGCGCCCGCGGGGTCTTTCCGGTCTTTTCCTCGATCTTGTCCAAGTACGCCTGGAACGACATCGTTTTCCTCCTGAGTTGGTCGTCGTACACCACTGCGTCGGGCGACCACCGCGGAAATCGACACCGACGATCAGGAAACTTTCCGCAACACCGCGAGCACAGTTTCCGCCGAGAGATCGATGTCGGCCGGCCCGGTGGTCCAGTTGGAGACCGAGATGCGCATCGCGGCCCGGCCCTGCCAAGTGGTGCCCGACATCCAGCAGGTGCCCTCGTCCTGGACCCCGGCGACCACACGCCGGGTGACGGCGTCGTCGTCCCCGAAGCGGGCCAGGACCTGGTTGAGGACCACGTCGTTCAGGACCTGCACGTCGTTGGCCGCGAGGATGTCGGCGAACCGCTGCGCCATCGCGTGGCAGCGGTCGACGATCTCGGCGATCCCGGTGCGGCCGAGCGCCCGGATCGCGGCGTACACCGGGATGCCGCGGGCCCGCCGCGAGAACTCCGGGTTGAAGTCGAGGGAGTCGCGTTCGCCGTTCTCGTCCTGGATCAGGTAGGCGGCGCGGATCGACATCGCGGCGCGGTGGGCCTCGGGGTGCGCACACAGGACGAGGCCGGAGTCGTACGGCACGTTGAGCCACTTGTGCGCGTCGGTCGCCCAGGAGTCGGCCAGTTCGATCCCGTCGACCTGCGCTTTGAGTTGCGAGCTGACCGCCGCCCAGAGGCCGAAGGCGCCGTCGACATGAACCCAGGCCTGATGCGCGTGCGCGAGGTCGCAGATCTCGGCTATTGGGTCAGATGCCCCCGTGTTCACGTTCCCGGCCTGCGCACACACGATCTGTGGCACGTCGTCCTCGAGGGCCTCCGCCAGCGCATCGGCGCGCATCCGGCCCTGCTCGTCCACCGCGATCGGCACGATGCAGTTCGTCCCCAGCCCCAGGAACCGCAGCGCCCGGTCGATGGTGTCGTGCCGCTCCGCCCCGGCCAGCACGCGGATCGGGGGCGCGCCGATCAGGCCGTCCCGTTCGACGTCCCACCCGGCTCGCCGCAGTACCTCGTGCCGCGCGGCCGCCAACCCGGTGAAGTTCGCCATCTGCGCACCGGTCACGAAACCCACCGACGTACCGCGCGGCAGCCCGAAGAGCTCGACCAGCCAGCCCGCGGTGATGTCCTCGACCACGGCGGCGGCCGGTGAGGCGGCGTACAGACCCGCATTCTGGTCCCACGTCGTCGTGAGCCAGTCCGCCGCCAGCGACGCCGGCGTGGCGCCGCCGAACACGAACCCGAAGAACCGGCCGCTCCCACTCGGCAGCAGCCCGTCCTCGACCCCCTCCGCGAGCCGCGCGATCACTTCCCGCGGATCCGTCGGCCCGCTCGGCAGCGGCCCGCCGAGCGTCTTGTGAAGCTCTTCAGAGCTCGCTCGCGGCCCAACTCGCCGCTCCGGAAGCCCATCCAGGTACGCCGTCGCCCGCTCGTACGCCTCTGTGAGCGGCCCCTCCCAATCAACCATGCCTCTTTTGTACGCCTAGGGGGTAGCGTGCGCCCATGCAAATCCGGAGCCGGTGGTCGGCGATCGTCGGCTATTCCCTGGTCGGCGCCGCGACCCAGCTGGTCTGGCTGAACTTCGCGGGCGTCACCACCGTCGCCGCCTCCCGGTACGGCGTGTCTGAGAGCGCGATCGGGTGGCTCGCCCAGGTCTTCCCACTGCTGTACGTCGTGCTCGCGATCCCATGCGGCCTCGTCCTGGACCGCTGGTTCCGGGGCGGGCTGCTTGCAGGCGCCGTACTGACTGCTCTGGGCGCCGTGGTGCGGCTGATCGGCGACGACTTCGGCTGGCTGCTCGCGGGTCAGATCCTGGCGTCGATCGCGCAGCCACTGGTCCTGAACGCGGTCACCGGCATCACCGGCCGGTACTTGCAGGAGAAGGACCGTCCGACCGGCATCGCCATCGGCACCGCCAGCATCTTCGCCGGCATGGTCATTGCCTTCCTACTCTCCGCCGTCTTCACGACGTCCTCATCCATCCCCGCCATGCTCACCGTCAGCGCCATCTTCTGTGTCCTGGCGGCAATCGTCCTAGCCATCGCCATCCGCGGCCCCGTCGAGCCCCACGCCAGCCCTGACCGTGGTGCGTTGGCGGCCGCGTGGGGCGACCCGTTGATCCGCCGCCTGTGCGTGCTCGCGATCTTCCCGTTCGGCGTCTTCGTTGCCATGAGCACCTTCGCCCAAGCGCTCCTCGAACCGGCCGGCGTCAGCGGCGGCACCGCAAGCACGATCCTCCTGCTGCAAGTCATCGCCGGCGTCGTCGGCAGCGCGACCATCCCGATCCTCGTCGTACGCCGCCGCGCCGAATCCCGCCTCCTCGTTGTCAGCCTGACCGTCACCGCCGCAGCCTGCGTACTGCTCGCGCTCGCTCCGGGCGCTCTGTCCGGGTTCGTTTCGATCACCGTGATCGGCCTGCTCCTCCTCCCGGCGCTGCCGATCGTGCTCGAACTCGTCGAGCGCCGTACCAGAGAAGCCGAAGGCACCGCGGCCGGCCTGATCTGGATGGCCGGGAACCTCGGAGGCTTGATCGTCGCGGTCGTCGTCGGCCTGCTCGTCGATCACCCGTTGGCGGCGTTCCTCGTAATGGCCGTGATCGCGCTCATCGCCGTACCGGGGGCTCGCGCTCTTCGCCGCCCGATCGCCGAACTCCGATCGCAGTCGCAACCGTAGCGATCAACCCACCGCCTCCCGCGACGACGAACGTCGTACGGGCGTCCGTGTGCTGCAAGAGCAGCCCGCCGCACACGTACGAGATCCCGGCCGCGAGACCGATCGCGCCGTACAGATTGCCGAAGACGCGGCTGCGCAAGTGCGGCGGTACGACGCGTTGCAGGTGGGTGTTGACGCCGACGTCGACGCCCGCGATCCCGAGCCCGCGGATCACCTGCAGCGCGAGCGCCGCCCAGATCGCCCACGCGAGACCGGTGACCAGGTTGCCGACGCTGCTCACGGCGAACCCGAGGAGGATCAGGGCCGGCATCGTCAGGCGACCCGCGTACCGCGCCACGATCGCGAAGCCGACGATCAGTCCGATGCCCACCCCGGCGTACAGCGTCGCCGACTCCGAATCGCTCCCATGCAGCTCGTCCTTCGCGAGGAACACCATCGCGACGTCGTCCACCCCGTTGAACACGACCGTCGCGAAGAACCCGATTCCGATGACGCGGATCTGAGCTGATCTGAGGATGTAGCCCAGCCCGTCACGTGCGTCCTTGAGCACACTGTTGCTGGTCGGTTCGGACGGTGGGATCTTCGGCAGCTTGGCGAGCAGGCTCGCGGAGATGAAGAACGTCACGGCGTCGATCAGCAGGATCCCGCGTACGTCGGTCACCAGGAACAACCCCGCCGCGATGATCGGGCCGACCGCCTCCAGCCCGTTCGTCCCCGCCCCGAGCGCCGAGTTCGCCGCCTCGAGCTGATCGTCCCGCACCAACGCCGGCATCGCACTCCGCGAAGCCGCCAGAAACACCTGCGCCGCGACACTCCTGACCGCCACCATCACCAACAGCACCGTGAGCGGCGGAAGTGTCACGGCCATGACGACCGTCAACGCGCCCTGGATGAGGTCGCAAGCCACCATCACCCGCTTGAGATCGAACCGATCGCCCACCACCCCCGCGAACGCCCCGAACAACCCCGGCACAAAGTCTCCCGCCAACAGGAGCAGAGCCACCGCGATCGCGGCCCCGGTCGACGCCTGCACATAAAGCAGCAACGCGACAAGCCCCAGCGAGTCCCCCAGCACCGACACCGCCCGAGCACCCCAAAGCCCCCGAAACGCTCCCGACCCCCGCAGCACTCCCCACACAATCCTCTACTATGGACCCGCACACCGGCCGGTGTGGCGCAACTGGCAGCGCACCGCTCTTGTAAAGCGGGGGTTAGGGGTTCGAGTCCCCTCACCGGCTCTCGCTCTGACCAGGCATTACTACGGATAGTCATCGTGGCGGATGACCGGCTGTCAATGGATCTGACAATGGGTACGATGAGTTCATGGCTGGACGTCGCAGTACCGGCGGTCGTGAGCGCGGATACGTTCGCAAGCGTGGCAACTCCCACCAGGTGCTCGTCTATGCCGGCGTAGACCCGGTGACCGGCAAGGATTCCTACCTCAGCGAGTCCACACGCGACGAGCAGAGGATCCCAGAGATCCGGTCGCGACTGCTCGCCAAGGTCGACCGCCAGCGCAACGCCGCGACCAAAGCGACGCTCTCGTACGCACTCGACGCGTGGCTCGAAGTCCATGAGGCCGACGAGTCCACGCTCGATCGGTATCGCGAGCTCGCCGACGGAACGATCGGCCCGGCGCTCGGAGACGTACCGATCTCGAAACTCGGAGCGCGTGCCCTGGAGCAGTTCTATGCGCAGCTGCGTCGTTGCAGCGCGCGATGCGACGGCAAGCCCTTCGTAGAGCACCGAACGGCGGATGTACATGAGTGCCGCGTGGTGGTGAAGCACCGGTGGCCGCCGGGCCGGCCGTCGGTCAAGTCGCGCGCCGATCATGACTGCGATGCGGCGGGGTGCCGGGTTGCCGAGTGCCGGTCCCACGCCTGCAAGCCATTGTCGGCCGGAACGGTGCGAAAAGTTCACTTCGTCATCAGCGGAGCGCTGGCGGCCGCGGTTCGCTGGGAATGGATCGATAGCAATCCGGCGGCGGAAGCAAAGAAACCGAAGCAGGCCCCGCCGCAGCCGCAGCCGCCGACGTCGGATGAGGGTTCTCGGATCATCACCGCTGCGTGGGCGCAGGACTTCGCCTGGGGCATGTTGATTTGGCTGAAGATGGTGACGGGAGCGCGACGCGGCGAGCTGCTCGCGCTGCGCTGGCATGACTTGCACCTGGACCAAGGTGTGGTCGAGATCCGCCGCAACTTCACCCACCGAAACGGGAAGGCGCGAGAGAAGGACACCAAGACGCATCAGATGCGCCGCATCAGCCTGGACCCGGACACCGTCGAGCTGCTCGCCACCCACCGTCTCAACTGCCAGGAGCAGCTTGCCGCCCTTGGTGTGGCGTTCGATGAGTCAGCCTTTGTCTTTTCCTACGAGGCGGACCACAGCCGACCATGCAACCCGGACGGCGTAAGCCACCGCTACGCGGAGATGTGCACAAGGCTCGGCATCAAGAGTCACCTCCACACCTTGCGACACTATTCCGCAACCGAGCTGATTAGCTCTGGCGTAGACATTCGTACGGTCGCCGGCCGCCTCGGCCACGGCGGTGGCGGCACAACAACGCTTCGCGTCTACGCTGCGTGGGTTGCTGAATCAGACCGCCAGGCAGCGAACGTGCTCGCCGGCCGCCTGCCAAAGCCAGCCTCAGCCAGCCGATCCGACTGACCCACGCAGTTGCTTGCGATGCCCGTCCTGAGGTCCTATTACGAGTGCCCTGATCGACGTCCACTGCGGTTCTGGCCCACAGCTACAAGGGCGCAGTCGGTGGCGCGGTCCGCCGATGTCTAGGTCTGTCCTGATGCGGTGCCTTGGGGTCAGGTATTGCCTTCGGGCCATGGCGTACATCACCGACTCGTTGCCCTCGCCGAAGGACTCGACAAGACCGGCTACGATCGCGTCGCACATCACGTCGGTTCGGCCGGCGCACGCATCGTCCATTCGAGCGGCAGCGCCGCGAACCACATCACGTCGATGCGCTCGCCCTGCCACACGCTATGTGCGCGCATCGTTCCCTCGTGCACGAACCCCGCTCGGCGGGCCACCGCAGCTGACGCTTCATTGTCCGCCTCGACCGTCAGGAAGGCGCGAGCTGCGCCGAGCTCGAACAACCACCGTGTGAGCAGAACCACCGCCCGAGTCGCATACCCGCGCCCGCGCGCGCTCGGCCCGATCCAGTAGCCGAACTGCGCGACATCTGCCTGCGACCAGTCATCGATGCCGCAGCAGCCGACCAGGCCGTCAGAGGCTGCGTCCGTGATCGCGAATGCAACACCAGATGGTGGCTCCGCCGCGCCGAACGCCCGCCAGCTCGACGCGAACTCGTCGATGATCGCTTCAGCGTCCTCGATCGAGAGCGGCGGAGCCGGTCGTCCGAGTCGGTCGTGGGCCGCGTTGTAGCGTCGGATCGATGGATCGGCGAATGCTTCCGCCATGAACCCGGCGTCATCTCTCGACCAAGGTCGGAGAGTGACCACGCCATCCGAGAGCGACACGACCGGAATGTCGGCATCCGCTTCACGCACCTCCATCGGCTCCGTTCGCTCTGGGGATCACCGCCGCCAACCTCGGGTCCGCGTCGTCGACGAGGACAGCGCAGCCAGCTGGCCACATGTCGAGTTGAATTGACGACCTTCTCATTACGAGTGCAGCGCCGAGCGGCCACAGGGGTTCGCCGTTCAAGGTACGGAGCGGCGCGCATCGCAGCTATGTACGCGCTGTGACGGAGTCTGTAACGTGAGGCAGCACCAGTCGATACGGTAACTGACTGTTACCTGAGCGCAACGCAACCTATGCCCGTGAGAGGGACGATGCCGACTGACTCCCGGCTGTGGGCCCTCGCCCACGCGAACGCGAACGCGACTGCGTATGGTGACATGGACTGGAGTCCTATTAACGCGTCTTGGCGGGCTCGCGTAGAGGTAGCCGCTGAGCACTTCGATTCGGGCGAGGTCTTTTTGGAGATGATCGTCAAGCCAGGACGACCGGACGAGCCAACTGTGAGCCTCGTCGCGCTCGATATCTGTTGCCGCAGAGTCGACGTGAATGGCACCCACCGTGACGGAGACAAGCCGAGGAGACAGACTCATCTGCAGGGTGAACCGCCGCCAAACTTCGTGCAGTGGCTAGAGCCGAATGAGTTCCCGGTCGTGGCGGCAGCCGGTACTGTCGATGGCAGAACGTACGAGCACGTCTTCGGCGCAGCGGCCAAGCTGATGGGAGTCGATGTCAGTAGTGTCGTTTGGCAGGATCCGCCCGAAGGGAGGCCGTGATGTCAGAGCACCTGCTAGACCGTGTGCTGGGCGCAATCGGTGAGCGGATGAGTACGTGGCCGTACCGTGACGGGGAATTGATTGCTACGCCGTGGACCCTCGAAGACGGGGAAGTGGTCACGCTCTACGTCCAGGCGATCGGTGAGGATCTCTACAACATCACCGACCGTGGCCTAGCTGCAGACACCCTCGCTGCGGCTGGGGTTGACCTGTCGCGCAGGATGCCCCATAACTCGTTTGTCGCAATCAAGGGCTCCGTCGAACTCGCACCCGCGATCGAACTGGACAAGCCTGGTGAGTATGACCTAAGTGCCTCGGCAACTGCAGCCGAGGTGGGGCGCGCAGTCGTCGAGCTTAGTGAGGCAGTACTTCGAGCTGAGGGTCTTAAAGCACTAGCTCGACAACGGAAGCCAGCAACGCTCAAGGACCGCATTGTCAGTCTTGCTGGCCGATACGACTCGCTGACGGTTCAACCCCTTGCACGGATGCCCCTACGCTACAAGGGCGTTCGACGTCAGGTCTCATGCCGCGTCGCCGGTCCGAGGGACCTAGCGTTCGTGCAAGCAGTGGGGCGTGCCAGCCAAACCACTGCCTATGACCACGCCAAGTCGATCTTCTCTGATGCTTCGGTGCCATCTTCGCAACGTTTGGCTGTCATCGAAGGAACCTACAGACTCGAGGAGTGGCAACTCGCTGGCTTGCGCGAGGTTTGTTCTGTGGTTGATGAGAACGAACTCTCCGCGGTCTTCGAAGAACTATCGGCGTGAAAGGCCACGAGCCACACCTGCCCCGGCCCCCTGATAGCTGCCAAACCCAGGTCAGCGTCCGGCGCGGGTCAAGAGTCGGCTTGCCGATCCCGTAGCGACGCCGTAGGCGCTCTTGATGCGTGTCGTGGTGGCCGTACGATCGAGCGGCCAGGGGACGGGGCAACCCATGGTCAGACACCAGATCGACGGCTCGTGGGCGGATTGGGACCGCATGGGTCGGGAAGCGTTCTGCTGCTGGGCTCCGGCGAGGACGGCGCCCTGGCGCCGCCCGCCAGTCCGGGGCCCTTGATTCTGTAAGAGCTCAATGCAGCAACGACTCTGCCTACGTGTGGGCATTGCCGATCGCGGAACGGCGTTAGCCGTCAGTCGCGGCGAGCCATGTATCCCTCAGGGACTGGTCAAGAGTGATCTGCGGTGACCAGTTCAGGCTGCGCCGGGCAAGCGAGATATCGGCGCACTGCCAGGAGACCTCAGCTGCCGACGATTTGTGCGCTCGCTGAGGGTCGACGCCGACGACTGGCTCGGCTCTGGTTTCGCTGATCTCGATGAGGCGCTCGAGCCAGTCGCCGGTCCGGACCGCGCGACCTGAGCCTATGTTCACGAGCGGAGGGGCCTTTTCTGTACACGTGGTCGCGACGGCCGCTGCGGCGACGTCCCGCACATCGACGTAGTCGCGCCAGCCGTCCAGTGAGTCCACGATGAGCGGCTCTCCGCTTCGCAGCCGCGCCACCGCGCCACCCAGCATCGTGCTCGTCGGTGAGAGAGGTCCGCTGACGTTGAAGATCCGAAGGACCGTGATCGCCAGGCCCTGGGATCGCGCGTGCAATGCGATCTGCGTAGCAGCCAGTTTCGAGTAGCCGTATGGACTACTCGGACGCTCTTCAGCGCTCTCATTGATCGGGCGCTGCGCAGCTGGTGCGCCATACTCGGCGGAGGACCCAAGTTGCACAATCCTCGCAGTAGGTGCGGCGCTCCATACAGCTGACACGAGACTGTGAACGCTTGCGACATTGGTTCGCATCATCTCGCTGGCGGTACCGCGTACAGCGCCCGCGCAGTTGATCACAGATGTTGGCTCGTACGACCGCAGCAGGTCGACCAGGTCCGCCTGTGGTGATCGAACAAGGTCAAGGCTAACGTCCACGTTCGTGCCAGAGGTCCGGCCGACGCGGAGATGATCGATTCCGCGATCGGCCAGGATCTGCGCGCAATGCTGTCCCATGAACCCCGAGGCGCCCAAGACTACGACGCGCATGCTCGCCGCGTCAGCGTCAGCGTTGGCGGAGACGCTCTCGGCGACGAACTGGGGCGACGAGCCTGGCATTGCTGATCTCCTGCGTCTTGGGGTCGTAGTCGCACTGAACGAGACACGACCACAGATGGTTGCGCGTCTCGCGATACAGCTTTGCAATGTTCTCAGCTAGATAGAGAGCCCCACCCCGAGATCCCGGAGCGTGGATGCCCGCGCAGTAGAGCCAAGTTCCTTTGCCGTCTGGGCGTGGAAGCGTGCCGAGATATGCCAGATCGCCACCCTCATCTCGGTGCCTCGGCGACCGCAGCTTTTCACCGGATGCCTTGTCGAGCAGGTACCAGCTCTCGTCATCCCGCTCGAACCCGTAGGCGCTATCCGATGCGAGGATCTGGGTAAGCCACGGCGACTGCCGGGGTCCGCAGGTTACGACGAGCCCGTCGCGGTTGAGATCAACGTACTCACCCGCCGGCAGGTGCTCCGTCTTCGTTTCAAGGCCGAACTCCAAGGCAAGGCGTTGGATGTCGTCCCTGAATGCAATGTCGCTTTCGTGCACGACTGGCCGTTGTGGCCCCTCTGGATACGGAGCCTGCTCTACAGGCAGCACGACGTGGACCGTGTCTCCTGTACTGAGAACGACTCGCTCTGGTCGCCTGCGCGGCGCGCCGAGCTGCGACAGGCGAGCAACCGAAAGGCCCACACGGTCGGCGATCTGGGCGAGCGTCATGCCGTCTTGGCGCATCTTGTCCAGGGCTGCGCGCCGGACGTCGCCCACCTCAGTGATGGCCGCGTCCAACGCGTTGAGGACATCGCCGGCGTAGATGAACTGCTCGACGGGGTCCTCGAGCGCCCGGAGACGCTCAAGTTCGTCCATGCAGCTCACCTCCTCGCATCGACCCATCCTAGTGCCTCTAAATCCATGCCTTAAGACCCCCTTGAATTTCTGATTCAAGGGGTGCTTAACTGATCTGTACAGGGCAGCCAAACATGGCAGCCGAACTGTATAGGGAGCCACAGATGACCAGCACGACAGATCTGCCAGGGCCGCAGCAAGACGAGCGCACAGGAGCCGTCATTAGCGCCCGAGCCGTTGGTTCCGCTCTTAGAGCCGCGGCTCGGCAACGCGCCCTCGACAGTGCCCTCAACAAGCGCAGCCGCGGCGTTCCGACGTACACCGTGCCCGAAGCCGCCGCGCTTCTCAGCATCTCGCCGGAGGCGCTTTACCGCTTGGTGCGCGCGGATGACTTTCCTGCGGTGCGCGTAGGTCAGAAGTACTGCGTGCCAGCAGCGGCGGTGAGCGACCTACTCGAATCCGGGACGTCAGCGGACATCACGGACTGGGGCTCGCAATGGAAGCAGCGGCATCGACCTGCCAGTGGCGGTGCCGCGTGACCAGATCAAGCACATCGATGGACCGGCCCCGCACAGGCGCCAACCAGAACGGGGCCGGTTCTCCCATCACTCAGCAACGAGTTCGAGAGGTCTACAGCATGACTGACGCAGTACAGGGCGGCACGGAGTGGGTGCCGCCGATTGGGATGTTGGAGGAATTGTCGTCGGAGCACGTGGCGGTGATTCGAGGGTTGTTCGAGTTGGCCGCGTTCGTGGCCGAGCACCCGGAGTTTCGTTCGCCGGTGGTTCACGCACGGTTCTACCTGCCGTGGAATGACCGTCCGGCTGAGCCGACCGCAGAGTACGCGGCGGAGCGTGATCTGGTGGACCGCCTGGCGGCGGCGCTGGGAGTGTCGCCGATCGACGACGAGGCCAGCGGTCACTACAGCGTGACGCGGTCAATGGGTGGGGTTGAGGCGAGCAGCACCGCAGTGACGCCGGAGAGGTGGGCTCTGCACCACGCTGAGAACTCGTACAAGGGCTCCGTTCAGCCCGCCGAGCCTGCACCGGTGCACGCGTTCGCAAAGGACGCGACCACGTCCGGCGGTGTGCGATGAACGACGGTCCGCAGATGGATCTGGCATGGCGGATGCATGATTCGGCCGCGCAGGCGATCGACAAGGCGGACACGAAGGCGGGTTTCGCGGCGACGGTCGAGACCGCGCTTGCGGCAGTGGTGCTGACGCTGGTGTCGCAGTCGCACGGCTCGCCGCTGGTCGCCCGCGCGACGTTCGGACTGGCGCTGGTCGCGCTCGCGGTCGCGCTGGGTTCGGCGCTGCTGGTCGTCGTGCCGCGGATGTACCGCCCGGCGGATGCGTTGGTGCCGGGGGAGTTCTTGTACTTCGGTGCGGTCCGTCGCCGGTCGGTTGAGCAGCTGCTCGACCGCCACATCGACCCGCAGACGTACGACAACAAGGTGGCCGGTCCGCTGGTGGCGGTGACGCATCACGCGAAGCGGCTGGCCGATATCGCGTGGACGAAGCATCAGTGGCTGCGGGTGTCGTTCGTCGCTGCTGTGGGTGGTGCGGTGTTCGCGGCGGCCGGCGTGCTGGTCTCGGCGGGTGTCGGGGGTGCGCGATGATGCGCCGCCCGACCCGGACTGAGGGTGCGATGGTCCCGCACTTCACTCTCGCAATGGTCGCGCTCACGGCGCTCGGTGTCGGCGCGGTGGCCTGGGACAAGACGCCGGGCCTGACCGAAGCGGGCTACTGGGCTGCTGCGGCGGGTGTGGTCGGTGTCGTGACTGCCGGGCTGTTGTTTTGGCGGTTGATGCACGGTGCGTTGATCGCGGCGCCGTTGTGGGTGCTCCTGGCCGGTGCGATCGGACTGCGGGTCGGTGCGCCGGGTGGCGCGGCCGGATGGGTGATTGCCGGTGGCGTCTTGCTGCTGCTGACGCTGGCCCTGGTGGCGGTCAACCGACCGGTGGGCGCCGGGCTGTCGCTGGCACTGTGGCTGGGGTACGCCGGGTTCGTGCTGCGGGCGTTGCCGGACACGGTCGAGGTGTCGGCGCGCTGGTGGCAGCCGCTGGCGGCGGCGGTGGTCGTGCTGCTCGGTACGGCCGGGTTCACGCTACGGTCGCGGTCCAGCTCGCGGGGCCTGCTGCGCCGCCTGGGCCGGGCGGGCCGGGTCACTGACGGGCTGGCGTCCGCGTGGGACGTGCACCGCAACGCGTCGGCGCGGATGCTGCGCCGCAAGGCCAGGCAGGTCCGGCCGTCGCTCGCTTCGGTGCCGGCGTGGAAGCGGCGGTTCGTGCCGCTGACGCAGCTGGGCACGACGGTGGCCACGGTCGGCTGGGTCAAGGTCCGTTCGTCGGCCGAGGACCACACGCTGACGGTGGCCGGGCCGCGTGCCGGTAAGACCGGGCTGGTGATGGGGCACCTGCTGGACGCTCCGGGGGCGGCGATCGTGACCTCGACCAAGACCGACGTGCTCGACATCACCCGCGGGCTGCGCGGCCAGCGGGGTCCGGTGTGGGTGTTCGACCCAGACGGCCTGACCGAGGACGGATCCACGATCACGTTCGACCCGTTGACCGGTTGCACCGACCCGTCGGTGGCGATGGACCGCGCCTCGGACCTGCTCGACGGGGTCGGAGCCAAGTCCGACGACGCCGAGCACTGGCTGAACCTGGCCCGGCAGGCGCTGACCGCGTTGATGCACGCTGCCGCGCTCGGCGGCTACACGATGGCCGACGTGCAGCGCTGGGTCGCGCACCCCGACGCCGGCAAGGACGACGTGCTGTGGGAGCTGCGGGTCGCGGACGCGGTCGGGTTCGAGCAGCAGGCCACGCAGTTCTTCATGAACAACCCCCGCACGCAGTCATCGATCTCCACGACGATCATGCCCGCGCTGTCGTGGCTGTCGGTGCCGGCCGCGGCTGCCGCCGTCGCGCCGGGCGGGGTCGCGTTCGATGTTCAGCAGCTGCTGGCCGAGACCGGCACCGTGTACCTGCTGGGCGCCGAGGACAAGAAGACCGCGCCGCTGGTCACAGCCCTGACCGCCCACATCGCCCGCCAGGCTCGTGCGATCGCGGTCCGCAGCAAGGGCCGCCGGTTGGAGCCGCAGCTGACGATGGTGCTGGACGAGGCCGCGCTGATCTGCCTGATCCCGCTGGACCGGTGGACCGGTGACTTCGGGTCGCGCGGGATCACGCTGCACATCGTCGCGCAGTCCCGCGCGCAGCTGCGAGAGCGGTTCGGTGAGGCCGCGACCGGTTCGCTGATGACGAACGTGTCCACGAAGGTCGTGCTGGCCGGCACCAGCGACGACGACGACCTGCAGTTTTGGTCCACGCTGTGCGGGGAACGCCTCGAGCAGACCGCGACCAAGGACCGCACCACCGGCGGGGTGACGATCAGCGACCGGCACGTCCCGGTCCTGACTCCGGGCCAGATCGCGCAGCTGCGCGCCGGGCAGGCGCTGATCATCACCCGCGGCATGCCGCCCGCGATCGGGCGGATCAAGATGGCCTGGAAACGCCGCGATCTGCGCATGGAACGGTTCCACAACCGGCCCACCGTGCAGTGGACCAGCCGTCAGCTGGCCGCGGCCGAGCAGTGGGCCGGTGCCCGGCTGATCGTCGGCTGCGCGTGGCTTCGCGACACCGCGATCACTTCCGCAGTCGCCGTCACCGACCGGGTGACTGCCGCGCGGCAGCGCCTGACTGCACCCGTCGTCCGGCGTACCGCGGCCAGCTTCGATGCTGCGGTGTCGTGGCTGGAAGCCAACGACCCGGCCCGCGAACTGCTCGCCCGGGTTCGGCTTGCCGGGGCGATGCGTCCCGCCCGGGCGGCGTTGGCGGCCCGCGCCGAGCTCGCCGCGGACAGCGAGGCTCGGCCTCAGGATCGGCTGCCTGCCCGGGCCGGTGCCGGCGTCGGGACTGACGAAGAGGGCCGGTCATGACGCCCCTGGTGAGTGCCGACGTGGTGGTGATCTGCGGGTCCACTCGTTTCCGCGACGAGATCGCGGTGGCCAACCGCGACCTGACTCTGGCCGGGCACATCGTGCTCGCCCCGGGAGTGTTCGCACACACCGGCGACCTGATCACCGGGTGGCAGAAGCGGCAGCTGGACGCGCTGCACCTGGCCAAGATCGACCGGGCCGACTGGGTCTACGTAGTCAACCCCGGCGGCTACATCGGCGAGTCCACCCGCCGCGAGATCGCCTACGCCCGCCAGACCGGCAAGCCGGTCAGCTCCCTCGCACCGCTACCGACCGACGACAGCCGCGACGCCGAGGTGTTGCCGTCATGAGCGGGGTCGAATGGGTGCAGTTGTGGGACGGCCGGCGCTGGTCCGGCCGGGTCCGCAACGGTCTGCCGGAGTTCCGGTTCGGGCAGGCACCGGCGGGGCTGTCCACGCGACGGCAGCTGCGCGAGCGTGGCCTGTCCCGTGGCGGGCAGGAGCCGTTCGCCCGGTTGACGTGGAAGCGGGAGCAGCGGTTCGCGTGGCTGTACGTGGACGACAAGGCCAAGGCGAAGCGGACCCCGAGCGACAAGCAGCTCGCCGCCGTCAACAAGGCGCTGGCCGCGCGGAAGGTGTGCGCCGAGTGCGGACCGGTCGAGCACTTCGTGCGCACCACCGACCAGCTGTGCGGTGACTGCCACGCCGCCGGTGTCACGCCCACGGCGGGCGGCACCGACGGGTGGCGCACCGTCCAGGCCTGGCAAGACGAATCCGCCGCCGACGACGACACCGACGACCAGGACGACGACCGGGACCGGGCCACGGCGGCGGCCGAACGGGCAGCCGCGGCACTGGCCCGGACCGAGGCCCAGCTCGACGCCGGCGGCCCGGCAGCGAGCAGCACGGAGCGAGACAAGCAGCTGGCCCGCTGGCACGCCGACGACCATGCCGTCCGCCGCCCCGCAGAACGGGCCGATGGCAACTACCAGACGGAATGGAACGAGAGGGGCGTGGCCTGATGCGCTACGACGACGACAAGGACCCCGGAACCGCCGCGCTCGCGGCAGTCGCCGGCCTGGCCCGCTCGGTCGACGCATTGACCCGAGATGTGGCCGCGATGAAGACCGGGCTTCAGCAGACCGCGTCCAAGACTGCCGTCGCGCGGCTGAACGACACCGTTGCGTCGCTGGGCAACACCGTCGCCGCGTTTGAGGACTTGCTGACCCGGATCACCACGAGCCGTGCTGACACCGGCAGCCGCCGCTCCGGCGCGGAGTCGCCGGAGCGAGTTCGGTCATGGCTTGGCATGCCGGTGCGCGATGTCGGTGCGGTGCACAACGTGCTCAGCGAGTTGCTGCCGTGGATGGAGTGCATCTATCTGCGCTACGCCACGGACGTGGAGTCGCTGCCGCCGTGCTGGCTGTGGCACCCCGAGATCGTGGAGGAGTTGCTGTGGCTGATGGACGCCTGGACCGGCGCCTACGAAGGCCCCGAGGCGTCGAACAAGCTCGTCGGCGACTGGCACGACCGGCAGCGCCCGGGCGTGGCACGCCGAATCGGCGAGTACGCGCCGAGCTGCGACGTACTCAAGCACCGCGACAGCGCCGGGCAGCCCGCCGTGGTCGTGCCGCTCGCGGCCGACGCGGACGAGTTCGTCACCTGGTGGGCCGACGACCGCGACGCCAACGGCCCCGAGCCGACCCCTGAGCAGATCAAGGCCGGCCGCCACCGCGGCGGCCTGACCGCCGTACCCGACACCGCTGGAGGCCAGCGATGAACACCCACCAGATCCGCCTGTCACTGTTCGCAGACCTGCCCGGCGTGTTCGACGGCAGCACGGTGTCGTGGCCGGTGATCGCCGCCGGCACAGCCGCGCTGCTGATCCTTGCCGCTCTCGCGGCGGCGACGGTGTGGGCGGTCCGCCGCGCCGCTCGAGGTCTGAGTGCCGCGGTCGAGGCCGGGCGGTTGACGACCCGGCGGGTGCTGATCGTGGTCGCGGTGGTGGCAGCGCTCGGCGTCGCTGGGATCGGCGGTGCCCGCTCGTTCAACGCCGTGTCCACCAAGTTCGACAGTCCCTTGGTGCCGTTGGTTGCCGACGGCATGATCATCGCCTGCACGGCGCTGCGGCTGGCCGCGCTGACCCGGGGATGGCGGATTCCTGGCGCGCTGGTGACGACGTATGTGTTCATCGGCGGCACGGTGTGGCTGAACATCGACACGGCCCGCGGGATCGCAGACGCTGTCGCGCACGCGCTCGCGCCGCTGGCCTACGCGGTGCTGGTTGAGATGCTCGCGCACCTGCTGCGCCTGCACATGAAGCTGGCCCAGCCCGCCCGGGCCAAGCTGTCCGCGCTGACGTGGTTCACGTCCCCGGTGATCACCACCCGCGTGTGGCTGCACCTGTCCAGGACCGGCAGCCATGACGACGCGGACCCGACCAGCGCCCGGGCGCTGGTCCAGCAGGTCGTGCGGATGGCGTCGCGGCTGGCGACCTTGTGCCCGAGCCGGAAGCTGTGGCCCTTCGACGCCGCCCGCGCCGCCCGGACCGCCGCATTGCAGACGATCCGCGACGGCCTGCTGTCGGCCAACCAGCTCGCGGCTCTGCTGCCCGCCGGCGGGCGACTGGCCCCGGGCGAACTGCTCGCGCTGGTTGATTCCGCCGCGCTCGGCCTCACCGACACTCCTGTCTTGTCCGGTCCGGTCGAGCTTGGCCAGGACAACCGCGAGGACCCAGAACGCGGCGACGCGACGACTCCGGGTGCACCGGCTTGGCTGGTCGCCTACCTGCTTGGTGCACTCCGCACCAATGCCACGACTGCACCGGTGCACACCAGCACCCGCACCGCACCTCGTGCGCCGAGTGCACCGGTGCACGAGGAAGACCGGAGCGGTGCACCCGCACCGGTGCACGCACCGCACCGCAACGGCCAGGTCGCCGAAGCGACTGTCTCGGGCGGGGCTGCACCGCGCAAGGGTGCGGGTCCTTCCGATGCCGAGCTGCTCGACGCGGTGGTGCGCCACGCCGCCGAGCACGGCGGTGCACCGCTCGGACAGCGCGAGATCCGCCGCGCCACCGACGAGGCCTTCGGCCACCCGGTCGGTTTCCCTCGCGCCAAGCGACTCCAGGAGATGGCCGGGTGGGCTGAGCCCACCGGAGCAGACACCAGCGACAGCGAGGCCGCTCCGCAGGTCCGTGGACAGCTCCAGCTCGTCACCGAGCCCGGGGAAACCACCACCGACACCCGCGGCGACACCGACGACAGCAACGAGAACAGCGACCACGACGCCAGCGGTGACAACGAACTCGAAACGAGCAGCAGCCGATGAACAGAACCCAGAACACCTCAGCAGCAGGCCACAGCCACGACACCCAGACAGCAGCAGAACAAGCAGCAGCAACCAGTCAGCAGACCACCACCGAAACCACGATCGACCATCACTCAGCAGAGACATGCAGGATGAAGAACCTTGATACACACCCAGGCATCACGATCAAGTGGAGCATCGACTCCGCTTCGCGTCGTCGTATCGGCCTTCCGCCTGCGGCGGCCGTGAGCGCTGCCGCACGGGTTCCGGAGGCGGCCGTGGCGGGAGTCGGGGGTGGCTCGTGCTAGGCGTGCGCAGCGGGCACAGCGCCAGCTACCTGACCGGTGCGGTGGCGACCGGCCGGGAGAACTACTACACCGGTGCCGTGGCGGCCGGCGAGCCGCCCGGGCGCTGGTTCGGCAAGGGCGCGGAAGCGCTCGGTCTGTCCGGCGAGGTCGATGTGCAGGACATGACCGCGCTGTACGAGCGGTTCATCGACCCGCGCGGCGAGGCGTTTCGTGACCCGGCGCGGTGGGACGAGGCCGAGACCCTCGGCCACACCGGGCGGGCGTACAAGAGCGAGGAGCAGGTGTACGCCGACTCGCTGGCCAAGGAGCCTGGTGCATCACCGGAGCGCCGCAACGAACTGCGTGCACTGGCCGGTAAGGCGGTGCGCAAGAACGTGTCGTTCCACGATGCAACGTTCAGTCCGCAGAAGTCCGTGACCGTGCTGCACACCGCATTCGAGGCCCAGGAAGTGCAGGCCCGCACCGCAGCGGAGCGGGCGCGCGGTGCACTCGAAGGTGCACTGGCCGAGGCCGAGCGCACCGGCAACCGTGAAGCGGTGCACCTGCACCGCGTTGCGGTGCAGCGAGCGGAGCGAGAAGCGGTGCACTGGGGCAAGCACCGCCAGGCGGTCGAGGACGCGATCTGGGCGGGCAACCGGGCCGCGCTGAACTACTTGCAGGACAAGGCCGGCTACACCCGGGTCGGGCACTTCGGTGGCGCCGCGGGCCGGTGGGCTGATGCCCACGGCTGGACGGTCGCGTCGTTCTTCCAGCACGACTCCCGCGAGCACGACCCGCAGTTGCACATCCACAACGCGATCCTGAATCGCGTGCAGGGACCCGACGGCAAGTGGCGCACGATCGACTCGAAGGCGTTGCACCGGGTGAAGCCTGCTGCCGGCGCGGTGGGGGAGCGGGTGATGGAACAGCATCTCGTCAAGGCGCTCGGGGTGCAGTTCATGACCCGCCCGGACGGCAAGGCCCGCGAGATCGTCGGCATCGACCAGGCCGTGATGGACCTGTTCAGCTCGCGCCGCCGGGCGATCACGAAGAAGACCGCGCCGATGGTGGCCGCGTTCGAGACCAAGATGGGCCGCGAACCGAACAACCTGGAGCTGGCCTACATCCAGCAGCAGGCATCGCTGGCCACGCGCAAGGCCAAGTCGCACGACGGTGAGACCGTCGAGCAGCGGCTGGAGCGGTGGGACCGGCAGTTGCGCGCCGAGGTCCGCGGGGGACTCGGGAAGGTCGCCGCCGATGTGCTCGCGTTGCGGCAGCGTCAGTGGCTGCCAGGGCGGATCAACCAGGCCAAGGTCCTCGAGACGGCACTGGCCGATGTGCAGTCCAAGCACGCGACCTGGCGGTCGGCGGACCTGACCCGGGCGATCAGCGACGCGCTGCCCGACAACCTCGGCAATATGAGGCCGGCGCGGATCGCGCGGCTGCTGGACCGGTTGACCGAGCGTGGCCTGAAGCTCGCTCAGCACGTCGATGCCGACCGTCCTGGCCACAGCCCCGAGGAACTCGCGGCGCTGCCTGAGGAGTTGCGGCGCGGTGACGGGTCGTCGGCGTACGCCGCTCCGGGTGCCGCGCGTTACGTCACGCCGGATCACGTCCGGGCCGAGCGGCAGCTGGCCCAGTCCGGGTACGCCCGTGGCGCCGCGGCGATGAGCCCGGCCGACGTGCAGGCGTTCGTGAAGCGGTTGGCCGCCGACGGTCTCCAGCTCGGCGAGGACCAGGCCGCCGCGGTGCGTGGCATCCTCGGTTCCGGTGCGAAGGTCGAAACGCTCGTCGGTCCGGCCGGTACCGGTAAGTCCCGGGTCGTGGGCGCGCTGGCCAAGGCGTGGGAGGACCCCGACTTGTGGGCGGGGCGGCAGCACCGGATGATCGGGCTGGCCGCGTCGCAGGTCGCGACCGAAGTCCTCGCCGCCGACGGTGTCACGGCGAAGAACATAACCCGCTGGCTGATGACCCAGCAGCGCCTCACCGACGGGTCGACGATGCCCGAGGACCAGGCGTGGGCATTGCGGGACGGGGATCTGGTGGTCGTGGACGAGTCCGCGATGGCCACCACCGGCGACCTCGCCGAGATCCAGGCGCACTGCGACGCCGCGGGCGCCAAACTGCTGCTGGTCGGCGACCACCGCCAGCTGGCCGCGGTCGGTGCCGGCGGCGGGATGGAACTGGTCACCGCCGGCGCGCTGACGCACGAGTTGACCGAGACGCGCCGCTTCACCGCCGGGTGGGAGGGGCCGGCGTCGCTGCGGTTGCGCGAAGGCGACGAGTCGGTACTCGGCGAGTACCACAAGCAGGGCCGCATCCTCGACGGCGGCCACCTCGAAGCCGCCCAGAGGTCGGCGGCCGACGCGTGGCTGGCCGACCACCTCAATGGCCGGCACGCGCTGCTGATCGTGGACACCAACGCCCAGGCCTCCGAGCTGTCCGCGCAGCTGCGTGCCCGGCTGGTCGCCTACGGCCAGGTGGACGACGAACGCACCGGCTGGCTGGCCTCGACCGGCAACCGGGTCGGTGCCGGCGACCTGATCCAGACCCGGCTCAACGCCTGGCACCTCAACGGCTACCGCGGCAACCAGCGGGCCGCGTTCAACCGCGACGAGTACAAGGTGGTCGAGGTCCTCGACGACGGCGGGCTGCGGGTCGCCCCGCTGATCCGCGGCACCCGCGAACCGGTACCCGGCGAAACCATGATCCTGCCCGCGACCTATGTGCGGGACTGGGTGGCGCTCGGCTACGCCGCCACGGTGCACTCGTCCCAGGGGCTGACGGTGGACTCCAGCCACCTCGTGGCGACCCAGAACACGTCCGTGTACGCGCTGTATGTCGCGATGACCCGCGGCCGGGTCGCCAACACCGCGCACGTCGTCACCCAGTCGCTGGCCAGCCAGGCCGAGTACGCCGAGACCGCCACGGCGGCGAAGCGGACGCCGCTGTCGGTGCTGCGCGGCGCGTTCGACCTCGACGACCCGCAGCTGTCGGCGTTGCAGGCCGCGGCCGAGTCCGCCGCCGACGCCGACCGGCTGCGCACTCCCGCCGAGCTGCTGGCCGACGGGATCGCCATGGCCACCGCCGGGCGCACCGCGCGATGGCTGGACGAACTCGCCGACACCGGCGTACTCACCTCCAACCAGCGCACCGCCCTCGCGGTCGAGGACGGCGCCGGGACACTCGACAACCTGCTGCGCCGGGTCGAGCTGGCCGGACACGACCCGCGCCAGGTGCTGACCGACGCGATCCAGCGGCGGTCGCTTCACGACGCCCGCAAGATCAGCCACGTGCTCCAGGAACGGATCAAGCAAAGCGGGCACACCCTCGACCCGGCCGGCGACACCTTCACCGACCGGGTGCCGCAGGTCGCCGACCCGCGCTGGTCGGCGTACCTGACCAGCCTCGCGGCCGAGGCCGACGCTCGCACCGGCCTGCTCGGCGAGCAGGCCGCCGAACAGCAGCCGCAGTGGGCCGTCGAAGCCTTCGGCCGCCCGCCCGCCGACGGGGCAGTGCGCGACAGCTGGGTGCGGCGCGCCGGCACGGTCGCGGCGCACCGCGAAGTCATGGGCCACGAAGCCACCGACGACGCACTCGGCGCGGCACCCAAACCCGGCCAGGTCGAGCAGTACGCCTCCTGGCGCGCCGCCTGGCGGGCGCTCGGACGGCCCGAGGCCGACCGCGCCGAGGCCGAAATGTCCAACGGCCAGCTACGAGTCCGGGTCCGCGCGCTGCAACGCGAAGAAGCATGGGCACCGCCCTACGTCGGCGAAGAACTCGCCGGCACTCGCCAGGCCGCCGACCGCGAACGCCGCACCGCCGCCCTGCGCGCCGCCGAAGCCGACGCCAGCACCGACGCCGCGACCCGTGACCGGCTGCGCACCGAGGCCGACCAGGCAACAGCCCTCGCCCACGCACTCGACACCCGCGGAGACGAACTTCAGGTCTCCGACGACGCCCGCGCCGTCTGGCTCGCCCACACCGCCGAGACCCGCGCCGCAGCCCACCGCGCCGAGCAGGAACTCAAGGACCGCGGCATCGACAACAGCGACGAGGGACCCACCCCCGACGAACTCCTCGACACCATCGACCACATCGACACCGAGGCAGTCGAGGACCAGCACCGCGAGGTCACCGACGAGCACGAACTGGCCGACATCGCCCAGCAGCGCGACAACGACACGATCGAAGCAGCACCCGCCGTCGAGTATGTCGACGCCGCCGAGGCGGAACTGGTCACCGACCAGCACGACGGCAAGACGGCGGACCCCGGCGCAGTGGCCGACGAGATCCCCGGTACGGAGATCGTTGCCGACGACAACGCATCATCGGTCGAGGAACACAGCGACCGTGCCGCCGCCGAAGCACCCGAGGATCGCGCCGAGGCGGACCGCCAGGCACCGGCCGACATCCGCGAGGTCGCGGCCGGGGAGGAACGGATCGCCGAGTCCGACGCTCCGCGGGTTCCGTCGGCCGACGAAACCGCCGAAGCGGTCCGCCGCGCACAGCGGGCACTGATCGAGATGCAGCACCGCAGCGCCGACGAAGAACGCCACGCCAACAGCGAGGCCGAAGCCCGAGCCGAGGAACTCGCCCGGTGGCACGCCGACGACACCACCGCCGAACAGGCCACCGCCAACACCACGACTTCAACAACTGAAGCCGCTGCCGGCCGCGGCGAAGCCGATCACGGGCCGGTGCTGGAGCTCGGCGACTACGGCGACGAGTAGCCGTACCCCGTGCAAAGCGCTGTCCAGGGTCTCCCGCCCCTGGCGGGCGGAAGAGCAACCCGGCCTCCGGCCGGGCGAAAAGCCTTCTGTGGCTGGGTTTGGCGGGCGCTAGCGGACCAGGTCCCCTCCAACCAAGTTGGTTCCGGCAGTTCTCACCTGGAGGACAAACAGCGTCCACCAGCTGACAACGGCCGAAACCAACTTGGCCGGAGCCTCTGACCCGGCCCGCTATGCGGCAGTAGCCGGCAGGCCCCAAAGGACGGGGCTGCCGCTACACAAGCCCACCAGCGGGAGGCGACAGATCCCATGAGGACCCGACGGATCAAGAACGTGTCCAGCACCGCGTGCCAGCCGTGGTGCACCCCGAAAGTCCCGTGCGGCTCGCCGTACTGCTGCCCGGGCGTCTACACCGTCCGGAACCCGCGCCCACGGCGAGGAGGCAAGCGATGACCTTGACGATGACTGACCTGTTCTGCGGTGCCGGGGGATCGAGCACCGGTGCCGTGCAGGTGCCGGGGGTGACGGTGAAGCTGGCCGCGAATCACTGGAAGCTGGCCGTCGAGACGCACAACAGCAACCACCCGACCACCGACCACGACTGTGCCGACCTGTCCCAGGTCGACCCGCGCAAGTACCCGCGTACCAACATTCTGTGGGCGTCACCTGAGTGCACGAACCACTCGCAGGCCAAGGGCAAGAAGCGCAACGTGGACGCGACGCCCGACCTGTTCGGGGACACCCTGCCCGACGAGGCAGCCGAGCGGTCACGGGCGACGATGTGGGACGTGGTGCGGTTCGCCGAGCACCACCGCTACGACGCAATCGTGGTGGAGAACGTCGTGGACGCCGCGTTGTGGGTGTTGTGGCCGGCGTGGCGGTCCGGGCTGGACGCGCTTGGCTACTGCGTGCATGTCGTCTACCTCAACAGCATGCATGCTCAGGCCGGCGGCCTCCCGGCGCCGCAGTCCCGCGACCGGCTGTACGTGGTGGCGCACCTGCGCACGTCGGGTTGCCCGGATCTGAACCGGTGGACTCGGCCGCAGGCGTGGTGCGAGGGCTGCGGCCGGATGGTGCGGGCGATGCAGGCGTGGAAGAAGCCGGAACGGACCTGGGGCCGCTACCGCGCCCAGTACGTGTGGCGCTGCCCGAATGTTGCCTGCCGCAACCAGATCGTGGAGCCGGGGTGGCTGCCTGCGGCTGCCGCGATCGACTGGACCCTGACCGGCGAGCGGATCGGGGACCGCGCGAGGCCGCTGGCCGACAAGACCATGGCTCGTATCCGCGCCGGTCTGGCCCGCTACGTCAAGCCGGAACTGCTGGTGCCGGTCGAGGGCCGCGACGGCAAGACCGCCGCTCCGTTGTCGGAGGCGATGCGGACCATGACGACCCGCAACGAGACCGGTCTGCTGGTGCCTGCGGGCGGCACCTGGAACGAGACCGCGACCACGTTGGCTGAGGTGATGCGGACCAGGACCACACGTGAGTCCGAGGCGCTGGTGGTGCCGCTGCGGAACCACAACACGACGAAGAAGGCGACGGACCCGTTCGACACATTCGCTGCCGCAGGCAACCACCACGGCCTGCTGATGCCCTACTACGGGAACGCCACCAGCCGCGCCACGAGCGAGCCGCACGGAACCTTCACTACCCGCGACCGGTATGCGCTGATCATGCGGAACAACGGCTCCCGTACCGACGGGGCGGAGATGTGCACCCCGGCCAGCGAGACGCTGCGAACTCTGACCACCGCGGGGCACCAGTCGTTGCTGGAGCCGCAGACCATCGCGGTCGAGGACTGCCTGTTCCGGATGCTGGAGCCGCACGAGGTCGCCGCTGGCATGGCGTTCACAGGCGGCTACGTGGTGCTGGGCAATAAGCGCGAGAAGGTTCGCCAGCTCGGCAACGCCGTCACTCCACCCGCAGCGCGCGACCTCATCGCCGCCGTCGCCGAATCCCTCGGCCACGACCTGAGCGACCTGGACGCCGCCTGACCGGGCCGCAGTCGGCCGGACCTCGCCGCAGGTCCGGCCTCTCGGCCGCCCGGCCATTGACACGTAACCGTCAACCACGACAGGAGATCCGCGATGAACTACCCCACCTTCAACAGCCGCAACACCACTCTGTCCGTGTTCCTGCTGACCCGCACCGACGAGGTCGACTACGAGGAGGCGGCGGCTCAGGTCGTGATCGCTGGCGACGCCGACCAGGCGCGGCGGATCGCGATGGAGAACCTGAGCAAGGACCAACAGCTGTCGTGGCTGGACCCCCAGCGCTCCACCTGCGTTGAGGTAGCCACCGGCGTCCACGGCGAACCGAGCCACGTCCTGACCGCCCACGCGGCCTGCTGACCCAGCCCCGGGACCGAACGAACCCAGCGAGGAGAAACAGCCCATGACCCAGCCGACCAACCACGAAGCTAACGGCAGTCACGATCACGCCGACAGTGCTGAACAGGACGACTTCCAGGTGGCCGTGACCGCGGTCACCCGCGCGATCCGCGCGATCAACAACGATCAGCGCGGCGGCGACGGCGCCGAGTTCATCACCCACCTGATCGCCACCGTCGCCGCGAACCTTGGCAGCAGCGCCGCGGTCACCGCGGGCCGTCCGGGATCGTGGGAAGCCGCCGGCGTGGGTGACCTGCTGCGCAGCACCGTCGGCTACGACGACGAATACCTGCTGGGATTTCGCACAGAGCCGGTCGAGGTTGTCGTCAACAGCTTCTACGAACTCGATGACCTCGGTATGTTCGAGACCTACGAGGCCAGCACTAGCCACATCGGCCGCGTGCTCTTCGGTGACCGCTGGACCCCGTCACGTGACCGGCTGAGTCTGGAGCAGCTGGAGCAGATCGAAGAGATCGAGGAACTGCTGGTCGAGCTGGAGAAGGCCGACTGCGGTACCTACGAGCAACGGTTCGCCGAGACCGTCCAGGCCCGTCTGGAGCAGCTGCGCGCCGACGATGCGAACCGCTACCCCGAACACCTGACTGTCACGGTCCGATTCGCCGGGGACGAGGCCACGAGCAATGACGAGCTGACCGATGGGTGGGGCAGCGACCTGGCCAGCCTCCTCTACCAGTACGCCCGCGAAACCACCCTGCTGCCCGGGACCGCCACCGCTCCGGACTGGACGGTCGGCCAACGCCACGCCGACACCGTCCTGGCCACCGGCCACTGGCCGCACCTCCGCGTGCCCTTCCTCGCCCACTACGGCATACCCGCCACGAAGGAGAGCTGACCATGTCGCAGCGCATCCCGAACGGCACCCTCCTCACGACATACGACCAACTGATTGAGCTGGTGTCCTGGGCAATGACTCCGGTGGTGATCGACAACACCGGCACACCTTGGATCGTGTTCGAGACCGACGACGGCGACGACTGGGCGTTCACCGTGCCCTGCCCCGACGACAACATTTCCGGCCGCACGGACTTCGACGGCCTGTGCGAGCGTGGCGCGCTGCGTGTGGCGTTCAACGGCGACTTCAGCCCGAAGGCGTGGCCAAGTGGGAACACCGACCAGGAGGTGACGGCATGACGATCAAGATCCGGCTGTCCGGAGAGCCCGACGAAATTACCCGCCTCGTAGACCACCTCCGCGACCACTTCGAGGTCGCCGGCACCGACCGCGCCTACCCCAACCGCGGCTCCTTCGGCGTACGCGTCTACCTCGAACTCCGCGATCCCGCCGACGACCAGGCGGCTCCGCGGCGCGAGCGCAGCGAACGCGTCAACCCCGGCCGCCGCGAGGTTGAACCGTGACCGGCACCCGAGCCCGACAGGCCGCGACGGCAGCCGACCCCGACCATCAGGCGCTTTGCCTGGCCGCGCACTGGCACGCTGACCACGGATTCGCGGTGTTCCCGCTGGTACCGGGCCGCAAAACGCCGGCTGTCGAGGACTGGGAAACCGCCGCCACCACCGACCACCTCGCGATCGCCCGCACCTGGCGACGAGCGCCCTACAACATCGGCGTCGCAACCGGTCCGTCCCGGCTTCTCGTCGTTGACCTGGACCAGCCCAAGAGCCCCGACGACGTGGCACCCGAGCCGTGGGGAAGCCGCTCCGCAGCAAACGGAGCCGACGTACTCGCCCTGGTCGCCGCCGATCACGCGACCCAGCCGCCGGACACCGACACCTACACAGCTACGTACACAGTCACCACGCCATCAGCCGGCCGCCACCTGTACTACCGGCAACCCGCCGCCGGCCAGCTCGGCAACAGTGCCTGCCGCATCGGATGGAAAATCGACACCCGCGGCCGGGGAGGCTACGTCGTCGGCGCCGGATCGATCACCCCCGCCGGCCGCTACCACGCCGAAACCACTCCGCAGCCGCAGCCGCTACCCAGCTGGATCATCGACGCGCTCGACACGACCCCACCGACCGACGAGAAGCCGGGGGCAGCAGCGACCCTGCGGAACACCAGCGCCTACACCCTCGCCGCGCTCTCCGGCGAACTCGACAAAGTCCTCGCAGCCACCCCCGGACACCGCAACGACACCCTCAACCGTGCCGCCTTCGCGCTCGGCCAGCTCGCCGGCGCACAACTGCTCGACCACCACATCGCCCGAGACGAACTCGTCTCCGCCGCCGAACAAATCGGCCTACCCCGCAACGAAGCCGAACGCACCATCACCTCAGGACTCACCGCCGGCACACACCACCCACGCCGCCAACGCACCGCCTGAGCAGCAAGCAGGGTTCACCGAAAGCGCCGAAGGGGCCTCAGGAAGCCGTTGTACGGCTCCTGAGGCCCCCTCTCACTCTCAGCCCGTCTGCCTGGCCTGCGATTGCTGTGCGTCGATCGGCGGCACACCGGACCGACGCCATGCCCACAACAGCGTCGCCAGCACCCCGTCCACGAACCCGGGCTCACTGGGGCCGCTACCCCACGCCAGGTCCAGACGGGCAACCTCGCGCTCCGCGGCACAGGTCTCCTCCGCAATCAGCTCTTCGTAGGCCAGCTCGTACTCACCCGTGATCGGCGAAGGTCGAGCAAAAGCACGCGAACCGCCCTCAACGCCACCACCGACGAACACACAAGCCAGCCACTCACACGTCGCACAGACGCCGCTCAGGTATCCGTCCTCCGGCGCACCAGCCGCCTCTTCCGCGTCCGCACGCCGCTCGGCGACCAGCCACAACCTCGCGAACTCACCCACTGGGATACGCACGTTCCTCCGGGGTATCCGCTCAATATGCCGCGCCGTCAGCTCCATACCACAACACGATCCCACGCCCCACCGACAATGTCGCTCCGGTCAACGTGTCCGGTACTACAGGATGCCCGAATCCAGTTTGGGCGGGTCCGGTTGTCCACAGGCTCGGCCCGCTCGACGTGCTTGAAGTGGACCCAGACGTCGAATGCAACGGCGGATCATCCGCCGAGAGGCACATGCGAGTACCCCACTGACGCTGGTTTCCTCAAGGCCAGGGTCTCGTCAGTGGCGGTCCTGGTCGAGTTGGCTGGCAAGCTCTCGCCGGGCAGTAGTCGTCCTTGCCACCCCAAAGCACAACGCGGCGACCTGCGGCTCCACACGCACCACTCTGTCCAGGGCGACCTCGAGTAGCTCGGTCGCCTCCGGATCTAGGGCCGCGACTTCAAGTTTCGCGAGCTCATCGGCTGTGGTCGGCCGTGTCCTTGCCGCTCTTACCACTGTGGCCGCTTCGGCGACCGCTGAGCTCACTGCGTCTGAGGCAAGATCAGCGATCACTTCCTCGAAGTACTCCCAAGGCTCGATTGGGTCAGGACGAGTAGACCGGCCAGGCTCCGGTTTAACCTGCGATAGCAGACGCACATCGACGGTGGTCGTCACCGACTTCGAGAGAGTGCCGATGGCTCCCATCAGCGCCGCTGCGTTGGCGCGGCTACTGCTGTCTCCGATCAGCGACGCCTTCAGGGCGACTTCGACGTGCCCACACAGTTCGTCGGCGAACTCGCTCATGCGCATCACCAGCCCTGCAAAGTCCTCAATCGGCTGCGGTGCTGGACAGTCGATCGCAGTCATGCCGAGGTCGATCAACCGTCGCAGCCATCGCGGTCGAGCGGCCGCCATACCGTCGTCAAGCATGTCCCACGCCAGATAAGGGCCAACGGGTGCGATGCTTGAAAACCGGTCTGTGACGGCAGCATCGAGGGTCTCAACCATTTCGATAAGCTTCTCGTGTTGATGACTCTGCGGCTCAGCGAACAGCCTGCCGGCCGCGAACAGCCAGGTATTGCGCCAGTGCGGGCTAGGAGCCAACAAACTGAGGCGTTTGAGGACCGTGTCGAGTTCACCAGTCGTGATCCGCCTGGCTGCCATCATCTCCTGCAGCGAGCGGACGTCGAAGCCATATCCGTCGGTGCGCGGCACTAGAAGCACGAGCCGGTGGGTGGCCGCTTGGACGATCCGCTCAAGGAGTCGCGCATCTTTCCCGGTCGGGTCGTACCCTTCGTCGGCTAGTACGTGCCAGGCGATCGCGGATAGGTCATCTTCCGACATTGTGGCGGTACCGCCATCAGCTGTTTCGCTCCGCCTCTGAAGCTCAAGACCAACGCGTTCGTGAAGGTCGAGGACTTGCTCTCCGTGATCGCGGAGCAACTCAGCAAACCGGGTGTTCTCCTTAGTCTGCTCGCGTCGTGCCACGACGTCGTAGTACCGCCAGAAGAGTCGGAAGCGGTCCGGATCGAGTGGGCCCGCACCTTCAGCAATGATCGTCATGATTTGGATCTGCAGGGGTGTGCGCAGTAGGTGTCGTAGCGCGTCGTTTTCGGCCGCACTACGCAAGAGCGTGTCGACGCGTTTGATACGTGCGGTGTCGGCGCGCAGCCTAATTTCAGTGACGAGGTGGCCGTATGCCAGCGCCTCACTGGTGGTGAGGTCGGTAAGGTCTAGCCGGTCGAACTGGGAGGCCGACATTTCGTCGACGTAGCCTGTTGGTCTAGTAGTAACCAGACAGAGCAAGTCTGCGTCGTCGGCCTCGGCGTCTGCGACGAACTCATGGACGCAGCCGATCACCCATTTGCGGACAAGCGGCTCGGAGACCTCGTCTAGTCCGTCGAGGGCGACAAACCATGGCCACGCCTCCATCCAGGCTTTCAGCTGCCAGGGTTCGAGCTTGCGGGTGTAGCCCTGCGCTGTGACCTGTCTGGCGATGAACGCCATCAAACTGTTGCGCTCGTCGGCGACGTAGCCCTTCGCGAACTCGGCTAGATCGACACGGACGGCCCAGCGCCGATGGGTCGGAAGCCGCCGACGGAGTCGCTTGAGTTTCGCTGCCGTACCAGTGATGGCCTCGACGTGATCTTCGGCGAGATTGGCCGTCTCGGCCAGCATGGCGGCCCTGTAAGACTGAACGAGGAAGCGGGTGACCGTCGTCTTGCCGTTGCCCGGCGCTCCAGTCAAAACCACGTGCCGGGGCTTATCCACGGTCGCGATCGAGCGTTTCAAGACGTGCTCGCCACGGTCCAGGACGTACGCGATAGCTCGGGCCGGCTCGCTCGTAGCTCGCCCTCGTACGGGAAGGTCCACCGCGATCTTGTCGAGCGGCACCCCGGCCCCGTCACCGCCTGCTTCGTCGAAGTAGATGTTGCGTTCGCGGATCAGCGAGCTGCGTGCATGTGTCTGCAGAGCCGGTTCGAGCTGGCCAGCCGGAAGCTCAGGGTTGAGGCCGATCAGATCGGCGAGCACATCGCCTGCCATCAGGAAGGCCCCGTAGGCGCGCCGGACGCCATCGTGGATGTCGAGCCATGCGTCGAGCTGGTTGCCGTCGACGACCTTCCACTTCTTCAATGCTCTGAGGCGTTGTCGTCGGAGCTGCCGCTCGCGAGCGATCGGCCCGACGTCCTGGCTGGTGTCGGCCAGCTCGGTGAAGAACTGCTTGATCTTCTCCTCGACGTAGTCCAGCCCGCCCCGATCTGGCTCGGGGGAAAGGCGAACGTTGGAAACGATTACGAGGTGCTTTGGCACCTGCTTCCGGTTGGAATCGGAATCAGCCCACGCCTTGAGTTCCTTATGGATCTCTCCCCACAGCCATCTGGCGTCGGCCTTGTTTCGGGCAGGTTGTTCATGATGCTTGACTTGGAAAACGCTGTAGCCCTCCCAGACTTCTCCAGGCTGACCGTCTGTTCCAGACCAGACCAGAACCCCATTGGCCTCCATGTCGCGGCCGCCGTCTTTGCCGCGGCCGAGGCGTCGCACGATCGGGCCAAACTCCGCCACCGCCAACGCTGCAGCGGCGTCCTGGAAGCCCAGTGCACTCATGCGGTCGAGTTCGTACGGCAATGGGCGCTCCCTGTTGAATCGTGTTCAAATCAGCCTGCCACATTGGTCCGACAGTGACGCCCGACTGGCTTTTCACACGGCCCGTTGGATCATGACTTGCGGGACCTGCCGGGGCGACACGCGAGTCCTCGCATTTGGCGCAACCCCCATGAGTCACCCGGTGACAACCAGCTCTATCACCGGACTCCGCCTACCAACGGGCTCTTCGCGCCGAGGCCACGGAGGCGACCGCACGCCAGCGCGCTGAGGCGATGACTGCCATGGACTGGCGCCGAGTGGCCGACCTTCCGGGGGAGGGGCCCCTGTGGGTGTGTTGAGGCTGCCGATGAACCTCTCGGAGGAGCCGTTCGAGCGGCCGCCCGCGGAACCTGATCGCCGGAGGAGACCGACACATCCGCGCCTGTCGGGCTGGCACTGAGACGTGGTGCTGCAGCACTGTTACCTCCATGGATTCGCTGTGGTCGTTCGTGAAGGAAGTGCAACTGCTCGACGGGCTCATCGGTGCGTTCTTCGGTGCTCTCGCTGGCGGCTTGTTCGGATGGCTGACCTCGCGCTCGGCGAACAAGATCGCGAGGAAAGCGCTGGAAACGAGCCAACGGCAGCTGCAGATCGAGGAAGACGCTCGGCACGAGACGCTGACCCCGAAGATCGAGTTCAAGCTTGGTGACGAGCTGGGCAGCAGCGGGTACGAACTTGTGCTGACGGTCACCCGGCCGATCGATTCTGGGTCCGTAGCCCTGGTCCGTGAATTCGACGCCGACGCCGACGCCTCAGTCATGTGGATCGTCGACGGCGTCGTACCGAAAGCTGCGGGCACCATGACCACGAAGGCTGAACTGCCCGCACTCGAAGCCGGCGGGTCTCGTCGGCTGTCGCTGTGGCTTTCGGACATTGAGCGGGGCGCAGGAGCCGTAGTGCGGCTGCGGTGCGAGGTCAGCCACGGCGGCCGGGTCTGGCAGAACCTCGTCCATGACGTCGAACTGCCGCTAGCCTCACCGAACGTCCACTAGCGACCGAGCTCTGACCGAAAGGATTCCGACCAGATGACCATCCACTCCGACCTGCCGCGCTGCTGCGCGATCAACGGCTTGAACTTCGGCGACGGTGCGCAGCGCGCCTGCCAGCGCCACATGACGCCTGAGCAAGCCGGATTGGTCGCCGAGTGCGACCGCCGCGCCCGCGGCGTGCTGACCGCGCCGGATAATTGGCCCTACGGCCCGAACGCTGAGGTGGAGGCCCGGCGGCGGATGCTCGACTGGGCCGACCAGTTCAACCTGCGGCACATTGACCCGAGTCACGTCTGCCCCCGCCGGGTCGAGGTCGGCTACTGTCGCAAGGGCTGGCAGTGCCCGGACCGAGTCGAAGGTCGAGGCTGGTCCGATCACCCGACGATGTGGGCGGACCGCGACAGCAAGGAGACGGTCGTGATCGTCTCGCAGCCGTACGGTCTCAGCGAGCACGACCGAGCGGAGGCGCAGGCCGTCGCGGACCGGCATGGGTTGCTCGCGGAGCTGCGCGAGCTGGGGTCGTGGTATGGACACGGAACGTCGTTTGTTGGACTCTGGGCCGTCGGCTACGGGCCGCACGGACGCTGAAGCTCATGACCTGGCTTGCTGGGGCCGCGGCACGCACGCCTTGCGTTCAACGCGGCCCGGCTGTGGTGTGAGTTCGTTCTCGACCCCCGACCCCCGACCCCCGACCCCCGACCCCCGACCCCCGACCCCCGACCCCCGACCCCCGAGCCGCAAGAAGGCTGATCTCGCCGCCAACGGTGGACAACCGGCGGTTACCTCGAAGATTTGAGGCGCCGCAGTTCAGACCGCGGATGGCTTATCTGCGGCCGGTGCGGTTGCGGCGCCGCCGTCGTCGGAGTTCTGGCTGGGGTCGTCACTACGGGTGCGCGGCGGCCGGCCCAGCTGCGTCTCGAGGGCCTGCCGTAGCTTCTCGGCCGGGTCGGTCTGGAAGCCCTCCGCACGCAGCTTGATGCGGTACAGCGTCGCCTCTTCGTTCCCGTAGTCGTTGACGTGGGAACCGTCGTCCCAGCGTCCGAAGGACTGGACCTCGGCCAACCCGAGCCACCGCAGCATCCGGTGAGCCTCGAAGGCGTCTCGGCCAAGGCCGTAGTGCCTGATTCTGACATCACCGGGGATGGCGCAACTGCCGTCGTTCGCCACGGTCCCGGTGTTGCAGGCGACCATCAGCAGAGTGGCGAGCTCGGAGTCCTCCAGCAGATGGAGCCAGCCGGCGGTGACGAGCTCGACCGGCAGAGTAGCGGGGTTATCCGCGGCAGTCGGTACGGCGTACTGCAGCGGGTCTGCCTTCCGGCGGGCGCCGATCTCGTTCAGCAGCACGAAACCGTCGTACCGATTGCGCGCGCCGACCGGCTTGAGCATCTGCACGAGTTCGGCTTTCTCCAGCGTGTTCAGGGCGGTGTGAATCATCCGCTGCTTCTTGTCGCGCGCGTGGATGTCCAGGACGCTTCCAGACCTAGCGGCGGTGGAGGACGCGATCAGGTCGACCCACGACACGATGTCTTCTTTGTCGTGCCGGATGGGGATCGGGTTGTCGACCTTCTTCCCCGGCCCGACCCTGATCTGCGCCTCGGCGATCGCCGTCAGGTAGAAGCGGAGCGCCGCACCACGGCTGGACATGATCCGGGTGGCTGACGGCCGGTCTTCGCGCGGTGGCAGCTTCCGGTCCGACCAGTCACCACCGACGGTCGCGGGAAGCACCTGATGCATGAACCGTGGTCGTACAAGGAAGGCGTCGCTCATGCCGCCGTACTGAGTCCTCCGGCTCTGCAGAATCTCGGTCACCCTCGCCGTCGAAGCGGCGAGGTTAGCGAGCCGGTCGAGGCGATTCGTGTAGCGCTCGATCTCCTCTGGAGTCGGGGCACCGTCGACCGGAGCGAACAGATCAGACCAGTAAAGTAACGGTTCGGTCACGATGATTTCCCAGTTCGACGGATCAGTCCGAACGAATTAACCCGCCAGCTGCGACCGTAACTTTGACACTCGCATCGCTGGCGGTTTGATCCGTCGGAGCTAGTGTACTCGGTTCCGCCGAGATTCGCAGATACCTTGAAGAGGCGCCCGGGAAACCCCAGCAGTACAAGGGGATTCCGCGGACATGATGACGGCCCGCGTCCTCCACAGACCGGGCCGTCGTGCCGGACCTCGAAGCGAAGCGCGAACCTCAGCAAGGAGACACCCAGCAGTGACCACCGTACGCTCAAGGCCCCAGGGGGGCCATCCAACGCCACAATCCGCCACGAGCTCGACGGAGGGCTCGCCGTGCTACCGATGATCGTCTCGGCCGGCGGCTTCCGGCTTCTCGTCGGCGCCATCCCGCTCGTCCTGCTGCTGGCCCTGGCCGGCCTGATCGTCCTGATCGCCCTGATCATCCCCGGCGAGGACCGGCGCAGGTTCGTCCTGAAGCTGGCTCCGCACGTCGAGGCGGCGATCGCGGCCATCACAGGTGCCCGCACTCCTTCTCCATAGCCGGGTAAGCCAGTACGCCGCTCCGCGCTGACAGTTCACCCCGCCGACCGACGGCGGGGATCGGATCAAGGCCTCGACGCGAGGAGTGCTGCGACCTTCGAGGAAGTGGTGATGTGCTGAGCCAGATCGGGCGAGATCAGGCCCGCCAGCTCCACCAGTTGCTGTTGAGCTTTGACAAGGTTCCAGCTGAGCAGCGGCTCATGGTGCGCGACGCGGTTTCGCAGTTCGTGCAGGTCGCCCATCCGGACGTCGACGTCAGGTCGACTGGTGCCCGCCGCGAACGCGTGGTGCAGGTACGGGCGCCACAGCGGCACTTCGTGAGCGGCCGAACTCAGGTAGCGCCAGAAGCCGAACATGAGCTGCGCAACGATCTTTCCGGGTGGCGCGTTCATCCCGCCGGCCTCACTGATCGCGCGCTGAAGCGCCTTCCGCGGCTTGTCGTTCACGTCGACCCGCCGAGAGACCCGCCGCCCCACGCTTGGGTCGTAGACCTTCTTCGTGCGGAGGACCGGGGCGAAGACCTGCTGGGGGTTGGTGGTCCAGTGCGGGACAAACTGCGCATGCTGGGTCAGTGCCTGGTCGTACGCGTTGCGGATGCCGACCTCGAGGTGCGCCAGGTCGTGCAGCAGAGCGGAGCTGAGCTGGGTGTTCCACTCGTACAGATCCAGTGCGCGCTGGCGGTCACCGGCGGCTGCCGCCAGGTATACCGAGATGCGAGGCGCGCTGAGCCACGCCTCGACCCAACCGCCAGGGCCGGGGTGGGGAGTTGTCACTTGTCAACCAGTCCCGTATCGTAGAGATCGAAAAGCCCCGGAGGACCTCTGACTTTGGTCATGTCGCCGGGGCTAAGCATTTCCCAGCGCAACTAGCCGGCCATCAGGTGGTCCGACGTCCCGCCGGTCAGCCCGGTGTCACCGGGCCGAGTTCATCGTCGGCAAGGCCTCCCGCAGCAGGCCGATCGCGGCCAGGCGCTCCTCCTCGGGCAGGTCTCCGCCCAGCGTCATTGGCAGCGCCTCCAGGAACTCGTCCACCGTCATCCGCGGCAGACCATTGGCCGCGTCCCTGCTCTGAATCGTGGCCAGGGTGTCGGAGGCGAACTGCGCGAACATCGCGCGATGACCGTTCATCCACAGCGCGACGGCGACGAACGGCCACGGATCGCCGAGCTGGTAGACCTTCTGGTCCGGCTCCCGCCGCCGGCTTTCGGCGACGAACTTCCCGGTCTCCCCCGCCATGGTGCTGAGCAGTTGCGGGAGCAGCCGCACGAGATCAGGGGCGACCAGCACCGCGCCAGGCTCGCGGTAGCGGCCGATCACCGGAAAGCGGCCCTGCTTCGTCGTCGCGATCAGCTCCGTCAGCTTGTCGCGCGCCTCGGACACCGGAATGACGGTGCCGGAGTCGGCGAACATGTACGTCCCGCCCAGATCGATAGGTGTGAGCATTGGTCGACCGTATCAAATGTTGGGGGAAATGTTCCCCAACATGTGCCCCAACACTCCGGCGCGGAGTCAGCGGCTCAAGCGCCAGATAACCGGCGACCCGAAACCCGTCTTCGGTGCGACCTGCACAAACGTCCAGAACGGCGGGCTCCACCGGCGGCCGGAAGCCCGACTTCGGTCACCGCGTGAGGGCCCAGCAGGGAACCCGCAGCGGCTACCACAGCGGTGTGTCGGAGCTCATCGCTCTACCGTCCAGTTCCGGACGTTCGTGCTCGGCTCGTCGCGGCACGGTGGAACAGCCCACCACTCTTCCGCTCACGGAGGCCACTGTGCGACCTGATGCTCCTCACTCCCCAGTCCGCGCTATGGCGCTGTTCGGCGCGCTCCACGCGGTCTGGTCCGACGTACATCCCGGCTGCGACCAGATCGTCCAACATGGCCGCAGTCCAGCTCTTCTTCTGCCTCATCGCCACCGACTCCTCCTTGCTGTCAGGGCCAACCAATTCAATGACAGTGCGACAGACAGTGACGCCGACGCTCCGCGCGCCAGGAGTCAACACGGCACCCGATAGGCCTCGCGTCTCCATGCGCACTAGATTCGTCAACGCGGCGCAGACAGGATCTAGCTAGTGCTCGATCTGGTATGCGGTCATGTGACCCGATGATTGAAGACATCGGGAAGACTTGAATGGAGGGCGGAGCGGGATGACCGAATCCCCACCCACAAGACGCGGTTACCTGACCGTCGAGGAGGTCTGCGCCGAACTCAGGATCGCGCGATCGACCTTCTATGAATGGCGCACCGCCAGGAAGGCGCCTCCATGCATCAAGCTCCCCAACGGTGGCCTTCGCATCCGCCGCGGCGATCTGGACCGCTGGCAGACGGTTTGCTGGAACTGCCGCCAAGCCGAGGTTGAACCGGGCAGGCGAGCGCCTGTGCTCGAAGCTGTCAGACAGCCGGCCGCAACACCAGACTGGAATCGACCTTGATCGATGGGGGGCGTTGCGGTTGTCTGCGTGGCATCATCCGTGGCAAGAAACTGTGGGTATTGATGAGGAATCTCGTGTCCGATGCGGGATGCCGTGTTGCCAGATACGCCTGTAGAGAGTGGATGCAAGGGTGTCGTTCCTCCTCGTAATGAGAAGGACGTCGGTTCGATTCCGGCCAGCAGATGCTGGGCAGCAGTGGCGGCCCGAGAAAGGAAGGCCGCCGCACAGGGCTGAGTGTCGAGTGACCTGGCTGTCTACGCGTGGCAACGGGAGACCGTTTTGAGAATGAGGATCTCCTCGAGTTCGTCGGCGACGTCGGGCGTCGAACTGCTCGACAAGGGCGGCGGCAGAATCACGTCTCGAGCGTAGGTCTTGTGTGTCGCGACGCATGACCGTGAGCTCGGCGACTGAGAGCGTGTCCCTGCGTCTCCGCCCGTTGGATCGGTCCTGTAGGCGGAGTTGAGCAACCCGTCAGACCGTGAGGAGGCGACCCACCTGGCTGAGGCCGTGTGCCGGCAGCGATCCCTCAATAGAAGGCGTCCGTTCGCAGCCCTCGGGCCATGCCTGGGAGCAATGTCCGACCCTGCGGTGCACCTGCGACAGTTGGCTTTCGCGATGTGTCGTCGTTGTCAGCAAGCGGGCCCCTGTGCCGACTGAGTAATCCGGTCCGAATCGGCAGCTAGCTGAGAAGCCTTGCCACTCGTCCCTCAGCGCAACATAATCGCTCTTAGCTCGGCACGCCGACGTGATCGACAGGCTGAGTTCCGCACGGCCCGCCTGCTCGGCGTGAACTCCGGTTACGGCGAGCCGCAAGATCGGCTGGCTGACGTCATCAGGGGGGCGTATGACGAACTTGACGGCTCGTGCTACGGCAGCAGGCGTATCTGCGCTTGCTGGAGTGGTTTCTGGAGTAATAACCAATTCGGTAACGGAAAAATGGGCGTGGCCGTGGATCATTGGGCTCTGCGTTACGGCCGTGGTTATAGTCGGCTCTCAGGTGTGGTTGACTTTAAATGAGCAGAGCGTCACGGTTACGGCTTCAGGTACGGGCGCAGTCGCCGCAGCGGAATCGGTCGATGCTGATGTTGACATCGATGCGCAGGACCCTAGTTCGGGTCGAGCATCTAATGTCGGTCAGTTGGATGGCGTGTCAGCAACGGGCGCGGGCGCCGTAGCTGCCGGTAAGAGCATTAGAGGAAAGTTAAGGATAAAAGCGCGGCGGGGGCGGTAATCGCTTGAAACGCCGTTGGGGGGTCTTGGCAAGCGGATCTGGGTCAGCCGCGGCCGGACGAGACATAAACGCGCCAATTACGATCAATAACCTGATTGGGTCTGAGAAACCAGCGATCCTAGCTGGCGCATCGACGACGCCGCCGCTCAACCTTCTGCCTAACCGCTTGAGCGGGAGGAGCAAGATCGTCCGCGAGATCATTGCAGCTGTGACTGCCGCTCAGCAGGGCCAGCGCAATCATTCAGAGACATTAAATCCTTACTGGGTACTCCATGGCCTTGGAGGAGTCGGAAAATCAGCAATTGCACTCGCTGTCGCTCGCGAGGCGCAGCGAAAAGGCGTCCGGGTATTCTGGATAGTTTCAGCTGATCAGTCAGCCGTCGAGACCGCAATGTGGGCTGTCGCGCGAGATGTTCGTCGGCCCGAAGCGCGCATGCCCGAGTCTCCGATCGAGCCGGGAGCAGTTGACGCAATCTGGGAGATTCTTGAGGCGTCAACTAGCGACTGGCTTCTCATAATGGATAACGCTGATGATCCCAGCGTTCTCGCCGCGGATGGACACCCAGTCAGAGCCGGCAATGGCTGGGTGCGGGCGAGTCGAAGGGGTTTGGTCCTTATAACCAGCAGGATGGGTTCAACGGACATCTGGGGCGAAGAAATCCATGAGCGAAGAGTTGGCCCCTTGTCATCGCGTGCTGGCGCCTCGGTTGTCATGGATTTGATTGGAGCGATCGATCAGCGATACGTCGGTTCGCGCAAGGATGCCGAGTTGCTATCGGACCGTCTCGGCGGTCTACCCCTTGCGTTACGCGCAGCCGGCCAGTACCTGATCTGGGTCAATCGAACGTCTAGGCTCTCTCTCAATGAGTACCGCGCAGCGCTCGATACGCGCTTCGGTGAACTGGTCAGTCGACCGATGGGTCTTTCCGCTGCGGCGCAGGATCGTTCTCGGAATATGGTCATGGCGACTTGGGAGCTTTCGCTTGATTTCCTAGACCAACAAGGCTTCAGAGAGGCTCGAAGGCTGCTGCAGATCTTGTCTACGTATGACGCTTCTCCCGTTCCAATAACGCTGGTCAGGAATCTCGGCGATCGATCATCCGGCGCGGATATGCGGAGATGGAGGAACGCCGATCGGGAGACCAGCCTAAGCATGTCAGACCGCAGGCTGAGTGAGGTCCTCGAAGCTCTCCAACAATTGGCCCTCGTCGACTTCTCTGAGCAGAACAGCTTCATCGCTGACGAGATCCCGAATGAATGGTCGGACGCAATCGTCGTTCATCGGCTCGTGTCTGAGGTGGTCTCCGAGACGCTCAACGCAGATCGGAGGGAGGCGCGGACGATCCGGGACGCAAGTGTGTACAGACTTGAGGCGGTTTGTGGCGAGGTAAGTATGATGTCAGGTGAACATGCATGGCGGCCGCTGCACCTTCTAGAGCCACACCTACGGATGGTCGCGAGGCGCATAGTTGCCGATCATGACTATTGCGGCCGGGCCGCGGCCCGGAGCTTCGCTCGCTCTGTCGCGGCGCTCGCGGTGCACATATCGCACGGCTATGTGTATACGCAGGGTTTAGAGAATCTAAATTCATATCTGGAGCTTGTTCGATGCGCGGCGCGGTCACGATCGCATGTGCGAGTCGTTCTCCACGCCATTGGGCACCGCCTGTGGCAGCTCAACCAATATGACGAAGCTGAGAGAGAACTCCGCGCATCGAATCGTCTTTTCGTTCGGCTATTGTGGAGGCCGTCTGGCATTTTTGCGATGTTTGCCATCACGGCGTGCGGGTTGTCGATGCCGAACTCGACGGAAGCGCAACTCGATTCTATTCAGCTCCAGTTGCGCATTGGGAAACTCTTTCCGGATAGTCAACGCATCCTAAAAATGCGTTTCAATCTTGCGAAAATGCTCCTAGAGGGAGGGAGGTATGTAGAAGCTGAAGCCGAATTCCGTCGGATCTGGAAGGTGTACGAGCTGTCCAATCGTGTGCGAAGCGCGAGCGCTCTCGCAGTTCGTTGTTCGATCGCCGAAGCTTTGCGGATGCGCCGCAACTTCGAAGACGCTGAGGCGGAGTACCGGGCGGTGCTCGCTGTGCAGCACGGGGTGCTTGGCGCCAATGACTCAGGCAGTCGGACGGCGCGTTTTGGGCTGGCGAAGGTGCTGCGTGATAAGAAAAACCTCGATGCCGCCGAGACGGAGTATCGCGCCATATGGTCGGCCGAGGCCGAGGCTCTGGGACGGGACCATCCATCGACTCTCGTTACTTGGTACCAACTCGCCGGCGTTCTGAGTGACCTGAAAGATCTTGAATCCGCGGAGTTCGAGTACCGAGCACTGCTTGAGATGCAACAAAAGTCCTTTGAACCCGATCATGCTGATATTCGGATGACGCGCTACGGTCTGGGTGGCGTGCTTCGCGAACGGGGCAACCTCGATGCGGCCGAGGCTGAATATCGCGCAGTTCTGGCCGCCGAGCGCGAAGCGCATGGTCCCGACCACCGGTCGACGCTAATCGTCCGCAATCGCTTGGCAGGCGTGCTTCGCGATCGGGGAGAGTTTGAGGAAGCTGAAGCAGAGTATCGTGCGATTCTCCATGTTCAACGCGAGATCCTCGAGCCGGAAGACGTACAAGTTTTCACCAACTGGCACGATTTGGCCGTGTCCCTACGCAACAGGGAAGATCTTCAGGCGGCCGAGACGGAATTTTCGTTACTCCTGGCCGCGCAGACTGAAGCACTCGGAGACGACCACCCACACGTACTTCACCTCAGGGCTGACTTGGCCCGGGTCCAAGGAGCGAGGGGACATTTTGAATCGGCAGAGGGGGAGCTTCGTGCGGTGCTCGCTGCACAAAGTGACATGCTTGAGGCCGGCGAGGAAGACATTCGGGTCACTAGGTTCGCATTAGCGACGGTGTTGCGAGACAAAGGCAACCTCACGGACGCGGAAGTCGAATACCGCGCCGTCTTGGCTGCCGAGCAGGAAATCCTTGGCCCGGACCACCCGGAGACACTCACAACCCTGCGCGAACTTACAGAGCTGCTGCGCCATCGAGGACCTGCAACCGACGCGGAAACTGAGTAGTGCGGATGTTCACGAGGTATGGCGTCAGCTCAGGCATCATTGCGGACATTGGCGAAACCTAGTCGCGACGTGTGATGCTGACGACAACAGTAAGTGGCGTCTTGGCGATCTCGGCCACGCCGACTCGCACCTCGTGGCCTTTCTGTGGTCCGAGCGAGGGCTGGCATCGCATAGCTCCTGGCCTCTGGGAAGGCGGCTGATGCCCCCAGGGTGGCATCAGTGAGAGCAGTCCGCGTGGAGCGACCCGTCGCGTGAGCTCCCGATGGTGGGAGCTGATCGCCAGACAGGCGGGGCAATATTCTTGCTCGGGCGAGTCCCAGGGAGCCGAGTTGACCCTCGGGGCACCCAGTCGCACCAGATGTGGTTCGCCGACGATGACCCAATTTATGGTGGTGCGCAGGTGACACGCTTCGACGTCCCGAGGGATGGGGGCAGCACCAACACGCGCTCCCGGTCTGTCAATGGCTCTGTCAATGAACACCAGTCGACTCAAGCCAGGTTTGACAGCGGAGACAGTCCGGATGCCGCGGTTTCCGCCTCTAGACAACCCCATCTATGGCGGCCCTCGCACTTGTAAAGCGGGGGTTAGGGGTTCGAGTCCCCTCACCGGCTCTCTGACCTGGTCATATAACCCGGAAGTGATGAACCTCCGGGCCTCAACCCACCGGTTACCCACCGCTTTGCGGCTCTCGGCCGCCCCGGGGTGCCACTAGATCGCAGGTCCTTCCGGCGTTTGCCGCCCCTGCTCGTGGATGTCGCGGAGAGCCTGTTCGAGATGGCGAGCCGCCTCGGGGTTCCGGGCCCGTCGGCCGACGTAGTCGTCCATCGTCGTTGTCGTCTGCGCGTGCCCCAGTTGGTCTGCGATCTGTCGGGGCGACTGGCCGGACTCCTCCAGAATGGTCGCTGTGGTCTTCCGGAAGACGTGTGCGGTGACCCAGCCGAGTTCGTCAGCCAGCGAGCGCATGCCGGCGAGTTCGGTCAGTTCCAGGAGCGACGTCCGGTCGGCCCGGGACAGCCTGTACAGGTCAGCAAGCTCGGTAGCCTCGCCGGGGTCGAGTCGAACCCGACCGGTCTCAATGAGGCTGATGCGGGTCTTGCGCCAACCGAGGTTCGTGACGACGTCGGTCTGCTTCAGTCCGGCGTTTCGCCGGTGCTGCTGAAGCACCCGCCCTAGTTCCTGCCGACGTTGGCTTCCAACCGGTCGACGGGCCTCGCGCAGTGCCTTCTGAACGTTGTGCGGGTCCCGAAAGCCACCCTCGCTGCTAGGAAAGATGGGGCTGTCCAATGGGGTTCCTGGCATCCATCTGGTCGTCAGCATGTCGAGCGCTCACTGGGGTAGCCCCACGATGCGTTCACCGGCCGGCGACTTGACTCTGCGCCGTATCAGCCCGTGTCCCTTGATTCTCTGGATCTGATGGCTGCAGTCGATCTCACCGGTCGTCCAGTTGAGATCTTCCCAGCTCACAGCCAGACATTCGCCGATGCGCTCGCCAGTGGTCAGCATGAACTTGCACAGGTCGACCAGGTCAGCGCGGACGGCGCGTTCGTCTTGTTCGAGCAGCTCGAACCACTGCTCTCGTTCTTCCTTCTCCAAGGCCCGGGGACGCTTGCGTTTGGACTTGCCGCCGATCTTGATCTCGCGGACCGGGTTCGACGAAATGGCGCCGTGCCTCACCGCGAGACCGAACGTTCCTGTGAGGATGCTCTTGCAGGTCTTGGCGCTCGCCACGCCGACCTCGTCCCTGACCTTCACGATCACCTTGTTGACTCTGGGGATGGTCGCTTCGATCAGTCGCAGCTCGCCGATGCGGGGCTCGAGGTTCTTGTCGTACTGATAGCGATACGTGTCGTACGTTCCTGGAGCCAGCGCATCGTGCTCGACCTTGTCTTTGACCTCGGCCAAGAACAGCTCAGCCGCAATCGACACGCGATCCGTTGACTTCAGCTCCGCAGACTCGGCAACGATCCTCCGTGCCTTGAACTTGGCCCTGAGATTGTTCTCCGCCTCGCCCGCAGTACCTCCCCAAGCCGCTACCCGCCGAGTACGACCGCCGAGGTCTCGATAACGCCCGCTCGCCTCGAACTTGACGGCGCGCCCTCGACAATCACGCTTGATCGGCCGTACGGCGATATTCCCCCACGTCCCGAGCGGAAACGGCTCCCTAGCCATCAGGCCTCCTGACTCACATCGCGCAACGCACACCAGAGGCATGCTCAACGTTTGAGCCATCGGAAACTCGGAGACGGGGACTCGAAACCAGTCGGTGCTGGCAAGGCAGTCAACTGGTCGGAGGGGCCTGACAATGGTGTCGGCGCGGTCGCAAGTCTCGAGGGTTGAGTTCGGGTCGCTGCGGTCGGAGACGTCGACGACGTGGCGAATCCGGACGGGACGATGACGTCCGAGTCTCACACCTCGGCCATTCGATCTACTTGCCGTTCCCTGTCGCGCGAGACGGCGAGGCCGTCTCTCCACCGCACCCGGGCTGTGTCGAAAGCACCACCGAAGAACTCGACCGTCTAGCCGACTGGGGCACTGGGCAACCGGTCGCTCAGCCTCGACCACAAAGTCAGCCCATCCTGCTGGCCCCACCACGGCGCCGGACCAGGAGGGCACCCTAGTGTTGGTGGGAGTTGACACACACCCTGGCGGGCGCGCAAGCGGAGCGAGTCCGAGCAGATTGAGCGGAGGTGGGCGCATGTCGGCGACGAAGCTCCTGGTACTCGGTGTCGTGCACCTCTCCGGCGGCGCGCATGGCTACCAGGTGCGGTCCGAACTGCAGAGCTGGGGTGTGGAGATTTGGGCCAAGATCAAGCCCGGCTCGATTTATCACGCGCTGAAGAAGGCGGCGGCTGATGGCCTCCTCACCGAACACCCCGAGCCGGGCAACTCCGGGCCGGAGCGCGTTCTGTACCGCGCGACAGCTCGGGGACGTGACGAGATAGTCGAACTTGTCCGCGACGGTCTGCGGCGCACCCACGACCCGGCCATGCTCAACGCGGCCATCGCCATGTTGCCCATGCTGACCAGGACAGATGCCATCGCGCACGTCAACGAGCGAGTCGCGCGCCTGGAAGCGGAGCTCGTAGAGCAGGCCAAGTGGCGGGAGCACCCCAATCGGGACACCCCCGAGCACGTCCGCGATCAGGCCGAACTGTGGGCGGGACACGCACGCACCGAACTGGAGTGGGCGAAGAGCCTGAGCAAACGACTGGCTGAGGGCGCCTACACCATGGCCGATGATCCGGGTTCGTGGCGAACGGTCCCCGATCACCTCAAGATGCGCTTCTAATCAAACTTGACTAGACGTTCCTCCTCGTGCACTCTGGCCAAGTAACCAAACTTGACTAGTGCTCAACCAATCCGTTCGCAACACCGAGAGAAGGAATCGAACCCATGGGAAAGCTCGCGATCGAGACGAGAGGGTTGAAGAAGAGCTTCGGCAAGACCCACGCGGTCGCCGGTGTGGACCTGGCCGTGAGCGCCGGGGGCGTGTACGGCGTGCTCGGCCCGAACGGGGCGGGCAAGACCACCACGATCCGCATGCTGGCCACGCTCCTGCGCCCCGACGCCGGAGAGGCGCAAGTGCTCGGCTACGACGTCGTGCGTGACGCCCAGGCGGTGCGGAGCAGGGTGGGCCTCACCGGGCAGTTCGCGTCGGTCGACGAGGACCTCACCGGGGTGGAGAACCTGTTGCTGCTCGCCAGGCTGCTCGGCTACTCACGCCGCCTAGGCAGGGAGCGGGCGACCGACCTGCTCGACGCGTTCGGTCTTGCCGAGGCGGCCGACCGGCAGGTGAAGAAGTACTCCGGCGGGATGCGCCGGCGCATCGACATCGCGGCGAGCCTGGTCGTCACCCCCGAACTGATCTTCCTCGACGAGCCCACGACCGGGCTCGATCCGCGCAGCAGGAACCAGGTCTGGGAGATCGTCAGGGGCATGGTCGCCGAGGGCGCCACCGTGTTGCTGACCACGCAGTACCTCGACGAGGCCGACCAGCTGGCCGACCGGATAGCGGTGATCGACCACGGGAAGGTGATCGCCGAGGGCACGAGCGGCGAGCTCAAGGCATCGGTCGGCGCCGGCTCGCTGCACGTACGGCTACGTGCGCCCGAGCAGCGGGCCGAGGCAGAGCGGGTCCTCGCCGGCGTCCTCGAGGTGCCGGCCGAGCCGTCCGCTGACCCGGCTGCGCTGTCCGCGCGGATCTCCGACCCCGAGCGGGTCGCCCGTTCCCTGGCCGAGCTGTCCCGCAGCGGCATCGACGTCACCGAGTTCGCGCTCGGTCAGCCGAGCCTGGACGAGGTGTTCCTCGCCCTGACCGGGCACGCCGCCGAGGAGACACCCGAGGAGGATGCCGCATGAATGCCACGTCCGCAGAGCAGGCGTCGGCGCCGGTCACCGAGGACGCGCTCCGCAGTGTGCTGTTGGCCGGCGAGCGGCCGTCGCGCCCCGGTCCGGTGCTCACCTCGTTGACATTCGGCTGGCGCGCTTTGCTGAAGATCAAACACGTCCCGGAGCAGCTCGTCGACGTGACCATGTTCCCGATCATGTTCACGCTGATGTTCACCTACCTGTTCGGTGGCGCGCTCGCCGGGTCGACTCAGGAGTACCTGCAGTTCCTGCTGCCCGGCATCCTGGTGCAGGCGAACGTCATGATCACCATGAACACTGGCATCACGCTGAACACCGACATCCAGAAGGGGGTGTTCGACAGGTTCAGGTCACTTCCGGTGTGGCGACCGTCGCCGCTGGTCGGCGCCCTGCTCGGCGATCTGGTGCGCTACTCGATCGGGTCGGCGATCGTGATCACGCTCGGACTGGTCCTAGGGTTCCGGCCGGAGGGTGGCGCCGTCGGGGTAGTGCTCTCGGTGGTGCTGCTACTGGTGTTCTCGTTCTGCCTGTCGTGGCTGTGGACGATGCTCAGCCTGATCCTGCGCACGCCGAACTCGGTGGCGGGGGTCAGCATGATGGTGATGTTCCCGCTCACGTTCGTGAGCAACATCTTCGTGGACCCGAAGACGATGCCCGGGTGGATGCAGGCGGTCGTCGAGGTCAACCCGATCACCCACCTGGCGACCGTGGTACGCGGCCTGATGGACGGCTCGGTCCCGGCCGGGGAAATCGGCTGGGTGCTCGTCTCGTCCGTACTTCTCGTCGCGGTGTTCGGTCCCATCACCATGGTCCTCTACCGCAACAAGAAGTAGATGCCGCTACCGCGAGCACTTGGTCGAAATCAACTCCGACAACCCGGCCCACTCGGCCAACGCCATCACCGGTACCAGGCCCGGACACGACAAGGAGAGCCGAATGAGCACCATCCCCAAGAACAACTCGGAAACCGTTGCGCACACGCCCGGGCGGGCGAGCAGCATCGGGGTCTGGATTCTGCAAGTCGTGCTGGCGGCGATAATCGCCGGCGGCGGAATCTCGAAGCTCGCCGGCGACCCGGTCATGGTGGACATGTTCGCCGACATCGGGGCTGGCCAGTGGCTCCGGTACCTGGTCGGAGCGCTGGAGGTCGCGGGAGGGGTTGGACTTCTGATCCCGGCTCTGGCGGGCCTGGCCAGTCTCGGGTTGGCGGCATTGCTGACCGGTGCTGTCATCACCGATCAGTTCGTGCTCGAGCAGAGCCCTTGGCTGCCGCTCGCCTTTCTCGTCGTGGCGGCCGTGATCGCAAGGGCGCGGTGGTCGCGCACCGAGGCCGTCGTCGGCACGCTGCTCAGGCGCTGAGACAAACCTCTCGAACGGAGATGTGAGATGAACGAGATGGCCTTTCGCGTGACATCAAACGATGGCACCACCATCGCCTACGACCGGAAGGGCAGCGGCCCGGCTGTCGTCCTGGTAGGCGGCGCACAGGACGACGGAGCCGAGAACGCTCCCTTGATACCTGCTCTCGCCGAGCACTTCACGGTTTACAACTATGCCCGTCGGGGACGCGGCGCGAGCGGCTTCACCGAGCCCTACGCCGTGGAAAGGGAGATCGAGGACCTGGATGCGTTGATCGCGGAGGCGGGCGGCTCGGCGCACCTGTTCGGGGCGTCCTCTGGTGGCGCTCTGGCGCTGGAAGCCGCCGCGGCCGGGTCAGCCATCGACACGATCGCCGTGTGGGAGGTGCCCTACGCGGTCGGGGACGACATACGCCCGCGATTCGAGGAGTACGTCGCGGACACCCGACGCGCCTTCGACGCCGGGCGAGACGAGGAGGTTCTCGAACTGTTCATGCGCATGACCGGCGCCTCCGACGACAACATCGCGGCCAGGAAAGCGGCAGGCAAGCAGACGGCGCATTGGGCGGATTCGGTCGCCCTCGCGCCCACGCTGGTCCACGACAGCCTCTTCCTCAACCGCTACCAGTTGCCGGCCGATCGACTGGCAACGGTCACCCAACCGGTCCTGGTCACCACCGGAGGACCGATCACGGTCCCCTACATGGCAGGCCTGCCCTCGGACTTCTTCGACCGCGCAGCCGACGAGCTTGCAGACCTACTACCCCACGCTCAACGGGAGACCCTCGAGGGGCCGGATCACGTCGTCGACCCACAGATCGTCGGCCCGCTGTTGCTACGGTTCTTCAGCAGCGAACACTGAGGGCCCGCGAGGTGTTGCGGGAAGACCGATCAGGCACCGCGCAAGCAGATCTTCGTCGCGCCAGGGACACGGGGCGGACAGGTGGTGTCGAGGTTAATGTCGTCGTCGGCATCACAGGCCTGATCCTGGGCGTGCTCGTCACCAACGTCTTCGTCACCACGCAAGGCCGGGCCGTCGTACTGACCTGGGCTTCAGTGGGACTCGATCTGGCCTACTCGCGGCTCATCGGCTCCGTCGTCGGTCGTACCCCGCACTCCGGGCCGCCTCAGTACCGCCCACCGAACCCCTGCGCAGCACATGACCAGGCACCTCGGTAGGGCCAGTGATTCCGGGCTGTGGTCGCATGCGGTCACCGTTCCCGGGCGGTGGCCCGGTGCCGAAAGTCGTGCCCACGGCGTGCTCACGTCAGGAGTGCCACCGATGACGCAGCCGCGTTCCCGGGTCGACCTGTACGCGGCGATCCGACGGGATGCCCGATCTGGGATGTCCAACCGCGCGCTGCAGCGCAAGCACGGCGTCGGCTTCCGAACCGTGACAGCGGCGCTGGAATCTGCATGGCCGAAGGAGAGAAAGCAACCGCCCAAACGCGACTCACGGCTTGACGCGTACCGAGTGGTGATCGACGACTGGCTGCGCTCGGACCTCGACGCGCCGCGGAAGCAGCGACACACGGCGAAGCGGATCTTCGATCGACTGCTTGACGAACGTGACGGGGCCGGGGTGGTGTCGTACTATCTGCCGGTGGGATCAGCGCTCCTGATCACCGAGGCCTTTGATTGGCATCCGTACTTCGAACGTGGTGGAGCGGTTGGCAGGAACCGTCCAACCTCACCCTGCTCTCGGATCCACTGCGACAATCAATCCATGCACGAGACGCTGCCGGCGAAAGTAGGCACCTTCCTCGGCGAGAACCGGTTGCCGGGGGAGCAGGTCACCCACGCCGTCCCCGTCTACGCCGTGGGCGGTGCCCACTACAACTCTCGACCCAGCCTCCTCGGCCGCTTGCTGTTCGCCGGCCAAGGCGATGTCGGAGAGATCTATGGCACGGAACTGCGCATGCCGCAGCACGCCATCATCGCGTTGACGGCGCACCGCCTGCTGATCTTTCAGCAGAGCGCCTTTCGTTTCGCGCCGAAAGCGCTCGTCCACGACGTGCCGTTCGCCAGGCTGTCTTGGATGCGCCAAGCGATCGCCGGCCACGGCCCGGCGCACGTTCAGCGGGTCACGCTCGGCGTCACCGACCCCGCGGTAATACGCTGGGAGTATCCGCGCCTGAACATTCCGGACGGACAGGCCCTCAACGACGAACTCCGACGGCAGGTGCCGGCGGGGGACACGCTCTGAATCTAGTTGTTGCGTGGCAGGGAGCGCACATAGCTCATCGCTTGAGCCCTCATTTCGTTGCGATGTCCTTCGATGCGAAGAACCCCCCAATATTGCCGGTCGTGGCCACCATGAGCGGCACCTTCAAGCTGACGGTGCGCTGATCGCTTCCCGGCTGGTGACCGTACTGTCTAGCTCAAATCGGGGATGCCAGCGGCGCCGACGTAGTCGCGGAACAGCTTGATCTCGCCGTTGTGGATGCGGAAGACCTGGATGCACGTGGCTTGGAAGGGTACGCCGGTCGTGGTGTGGCGCGCCTCGCTGACCAGTTCGACGATCACCACCTCGGGATCCACGGTCTGGTGCAGCTGGACGATCCGCAGGTCAGTGATCTCCACCGGACGGTCGGCGGTGTTCAGGGAGAACTCGCGGATGGCTTCGCGACCCTCCAAGCGGGCGGGCAGGCTACCGACGGCGAACGGCAGCTCGATCACGCCATCCTCCGCGAACAGGCCCGCGAACGACTCGTAGTCACGGGCAAGGAGGTGCTGGCGGCGAAGTTCCAGTACGTCGAGTGGGCTCCGGCCGGCTGGATCAGTCATGACATCTCACTTTCGTTGAACGCTTGTAGAACGGTTCAACGAGCGTAGAACGAAAACCGGGACTATTCAACACCCGTAGAATGAATCCGGTGAACGAGAGCAAGCGGACGCAGCAGCGGATCGACACGCAGGAGCGGATCCTGGCCGAGGCGCGGCGGTTGTTCGCCGAGGCCGGGTACGACCGGACCACGATCCGGGCGGTTGCCGCGGCGGCGCAGGTCGATGCCGGCCTGGTGATGCACTATTACGCGAGCAAGGAGCAGCTGTTCGCACTCGCCACCCGCGCCGAGTTCCCGGCGGTGACGGGCGAAACCGCCGAGGAGGTCGCCGAGCAGTTGCTCGATGGTCTTCGGCAGTCACTGATCGAGGAGCCGATCGGTTCGCTCGCCGCGCTGCGGTCGATGCTCACCCATCCCGACGCGGCGGCGGGAGTGCGCGTCAAGCACTCCGAGCGGATCAAGGTCGGCAAAGCCATCCGGGGCGACGACGGCGAGCTTCGTGCCGCCGTGATCAGCGCCGTACTGATCGGCGTCGTCCTCGGCCGCCACCTGATCAAGCTCGACCAGCTCGCCGACGCCGACCCCGACGAGATCGTCGAACTCCTCCGCCCCGCTGTCGAATCCCTCACTGGTGCCGACCACCCGCAGCCCGACGGGTAGAGGCAACCCTGGACTTGTACAGAGGCCTGCTCCCTCCCGGCAGGGCTGGGAGGGAGCATTGGGGTTCAGTCGCCGACGCGTTGCGGGCCGTAGGCGCCGGTGAGCAGGAAGTTGACCTTCGCGCCGAAGGTCGCCTTGAAGCTGCCGAAGCTTCGGATCGCGGTGGTCGGGCCGGTGGTGCGGCCGACGGCGAAGACGGTCCCGAGGTTGGTCTCGTGGTCGAACGCTGTCAGCAGCGTGCTGGTCGCGCCGCAGCGCTGCGCGACCAGTTCGTCGTAGCCGCCGAACCCGCTGGCGCGGACCTGGGTCACGATCGGCTTCATCGGCGCGGTCACGGGGATCCGCACGGTGTAGAGCTGGCCGCCCCGGGTGGTGACGAGCAGCGTGTCGTACGCCGCGGTCTCGGCGATCAGCGTCATCGCCCGGACCGAGCTGAAGCCCGGCGCCGAGCCGTACGCCTTGGGTGCGGCCGACACCTTGTAGCGGTAGATCGACCCGTTGGCGTGCAGGCCGTACAGGAAGTAGTGCTGGTTGGCGCCGTACACGTAGTTGGAGTCGGTGATCTGATTGAAACCGCTCCAGCCGGTGCCCAGCTTGGTCGCCCGGACGGTCGGCGTGGTCGCTGTGCCGGTGTAGATCGTGGCCGCGGCGTACAGGTTCGCGCCCTGCAGGATCATGCCGTAGTACGCGTCGGTGGACCGGTCGGACTCTTCGTACCAGGTCGAGCTCGCCCGGACCCCGAACAGCTTGTACTGACTCAGGTTCGCCACCGTCGGTGGCTTGGTGGCAGTGATGTCGTAGCCGCCGGCGGTACCGGTGGCGTTGACGGCACCGACCGACACGCCGCATGCCGCGGTGGCGGCCTGGGCGGCGGTGGTCGGCAAGGTGGCGGCGGCCTTGCCGGCAGCCCGGAACGACTCCGGCCCCGGCCTGGCCGCATCCGCGGTCAGAGGGACCGCCGCTGCCGTGGCCAGGCTCAGGCCGGCGATCGTCAGCGCAACACGTCGCATGCTCAACACAGAAGTTTCCTTTCGCTACACACAAACCCACGGACGAATCGCCCGTACTCGGTTAAAGACGTTCCAACCGAGTGATTGGTTGAGTACCAATTTTCCTATCTCGTGCGCGACGGATCGCCTGTTCCAATTCGTTGCCGGTGGCGTGCTCTTCGCGTTGTATGCCGTAGATCTCGGCAATCATGACGATCGGGAGTTGCTGAGAAAACTCTCAGCAACAATGGTGGTGGGAATTGCTGAGAATTTTCTCAGTAACGTATTTGCCTGGATGGCGATATAGCCGGTGCTGGCCCGGCTCGGTGACCGCCTGGTCATCGGTGCTTGTCCTGGTGCCGGCATTAGGTGAGGTAGTCACTGTCTCGATCTCGGCGTGCCCGCATGCAGCTAATGACGCGGTTTGTAGCGGTGCTGATTTCGCTCGCGTTGCTGGCGTCGGGTTGTCGCGAGTGATGTAGTGCCGGCGGACGTGCCGCAGTTGCGCCTCGGTCTCGCCGTGCTCCCCAGTCGACACGATGGGCTTGATGCCCATGTTGGTGCCGAGCGCGAACAGGCACAGCAACAACCGGCGGCAACCACATCGAGTACCAGCCGCTCGGCGTGGTCGGCATGATCTCACCGTGGAACTACGCGTCAACCTGTCACTGATGCCAGTCGTCACCGCGATCGCCGCCGGATCATCTCGTCTTCACCGGAAGCACCGCCGTCGGACGAGCCGTCATGAAGGCGGCCAGCGAGAACCTCGTCCCCGTCACCCTCGAACTCGGCAGCAAGTCACCAGCCATCGTCGCCAAGGGACACGTGCACGACCAGGCAGTCGCCGACATCGTCTTCGGGAAGCTGCTCAGCGGCGGGCAGACCTGCATGGCCCCCGACTACGCCCTGGTACACCACTCCGAGCTCGACACCTTCATCGACAGCTACGACAGGCTGGTGAAAGCCGCCTACCCCGACGGCCCGACCCCGGCCCTACCGTGATCGCCATGCACCGACCTAGGCTGTTGACGTTCGCCTCAGACCCCGGCACCCTCCGGGCCGGCGACCACCCGATCACGGTAGGTGCGCGAGTCCGCCGTCGATGCTATGTCTATGGTGCCTATCGGCGATAGGGAAATGGATGGTCGGCCACGCGCTGGTGGTGGGAGCATGCGCGTGTGATCGATGCGGTGGTTGAACATTTTCGGCTTGGTCGGCGTCTTGCCCCGGCCGCCCGTGTCCCGGGCGGACTGTCGAACGAGATGTGGCGAGTGGTGACCGAGTCCGGCAGCTATGCGGTCAAGCGGATGGTGGCCAGTGTTGATCGACCGGACTTCGTCGCCAATATCGAGGCGTCGTTCGAGATCGAACGACGCGCGTATGCAGGCGGCGTGCCGATGCCGAGGCCAGTGGTTGAGCCGGTGAGCGGTGGCGCGCTTGCTCGGATTGGCACGTCGTTGGTGCGTGTCCATGAGTGGGCGGATTCGACGCCAGGTGACGTATCTGTGCTCGAGGTGATGGGTCTGCTGGGGCGAATCCACGCTGTCGGTGGAACGCGACTCGATGAGCGGCGTGGTGGCGTGTGGGAGTCACAGCGCTGGGGCCAGGACATCACGGTGCTTGCCGAGCTTGTCACCGCAGGGGCGCCCGCGCGACTGCTGGCCGTGGACAGCCATCGCGACTTGGATCGTAAGAACGTGCTCCGCTCCGAACACGGTGTGCTCGCCCTGGATTGGGACGCTGCAGGGCCAATTCCGGCGGTTCAAGAGGTAGTGGCCGTTGCCTTGGACTGGGCTGGCTTTGACGCGGTCGCCTTCCGGGCTGCGGTCGATGCTTATCGGTCGACTGTTGGCATCGAGCTGCCCGCCGAGCCATGGGTGTTCGGGGGTTGGGTGGCCGGTCAGGGAGAGTGGCTCGACTACAACGCTGACCACCGCATCGACACCGAGCTCGGGCGTGACGAGGTGGCGGCCGCGCGCGATCGCCTCCGCGGCCTGGCTGCATCGATCGACAAACTGCTGGACGCTCTGCGGTGATGAAAAACGCCGGATCGCGTTCTGGGCGGCTATCTCTGCAGTGCTGTACGAGGGGGTAGCAACTTTCCGAGCCTGCCCGGTATCTAGTGGGGTAGAGCGTTCCGGGGACGCCGAGGGGCCGGCTCGTTGATCGGCCTGGGTCGGGCCGAGAGCGTCGCCGTACCCTCACCGCATGCTCGCCCGGCGTCGACGCGACCAGCGGCCTCGCCTCGGTCGGCGAGGTGTCCAGGCAGCGCTGGAGCGCGTCGAACGACAACCGGCGGTCGACCAGGATCACCAGCTCGCCGTCCAGCACGACCCCGTCCGGGAGCTGCCGTACGGCGGCCTTCGCGACGTCAGTCAGATCGTTGCGCTGCCGCGACCACAACCGCCCGTGCCGCCAGACCGGACGATCGCGACCCGACTAGTTGACTGAACTCTTCAGCGCGTCGGGATGGCCGCTTGGCGAGGTGACTAGCGAGGGTGTGCCGGTGGCAGTTCCTGAGGTTGGTATCGACCGCGGTCCGGCCACCCATCGAGATCCCAGCGGGGCATGTGCCCGGTATCACCCGGCGACGGCCAACAATTCCAGCACATCTCGGGGAGTGTTCAGGGTGACGTCGGCGGGCTCGGCTGGATCGTACATGTGGCCCCAGGCTGCGGACGCGCTTTGACTGCCTGCTGCCTTGGCGGCCTGGAGGTCCAAGGGGGAATCACCCACCATCAGCAGGTTCTCGGGCGCCGTAAACAGTCGTCTCGCGGCCAACAGCATGCCGTCTGCCGCAGGCTTGGGCCGCTCAACCTGGTCACCCCCGATCACGATGTCCGCCTCCAAGCCGGCCGCGCCGAGCAGGATCTGCGCTGCTCTGGTGCTCGCACCGGTGAAGACCGCCACGGACCTACCCCGCTCACGCAAGGCCGCCATCGTCTGCGCGACACCCGGGTACAGAGCCACCTCCACATCGTCCAGTTCTCGGTAATACGCCTCACACTCGTCCACCGTCAGCTTCCGCCCGACCAGGAACGACAAGATGACCTCCGGGGTGCCACGCCCGTACGCGGCCGTCACCTCGTCGATCTCAACCTCCGGCCCCTCCAGGGCAGCCACTGCGCGCACGAACGCCTCGGGCACCACCTGAGTCGTGTCAAGCAGTGTTCCGTCCATATCCCACACCACATTCTGAAGACCCATAGCCACCAGTATCGATAGAGACGGGGTTGGCAGCCAGCGTCCTGGTGTCGCCCTGAGCAAGCAGGCCAGGGCCGCCACGTGCGGCGAGGCTGTGTCGTCGCTCGGGCTCGGCCTTGAGGTGCCCGAGAAGGTTGTCGAGTGTGCGGTCCAGGGTCTTCTTCAGTGACCTGCGCAGGAGGCGTGGCGGCAGCCGCTGAGCGTCTCAGCGGTTCTGACTCGTGTGGTGGACTCGTCGATGCGCTCGAGTGTCCAGACCTGGTGTGCGTTGATGCCGAGCGTCTTGCGTGTCTACGACATCAGCCGTGGGCGATCGACGGCGCCGATCACGGATCTGATCGTGCCTGGTCCGGCCTTGGAGGTGAACGTCGTTCCTTCGTCGATCTCGGCGGGATCTTGACGGACGCCTGGCTGCGTCATGGTGCCACCTGACCCCCGCAGTACGCCTTGAGGAGCACGTTGCGCATGGCTTGGAGCACGGGGTGATCGTGAGGGAGGCCGTCGATGTTGACGACTACGACGACTTGCCGGGTGCCGCCTTGGCTGTTCCAGGCCGCGGTCGTGTAGCCGGGGATCTCGGAGTCGTGACCCCAGGCGTCACCGCAGGGGAACGTCTCTCTTAGCAGCCCCAGGCCCCAGCCGCCGCCGGGGATTCCCGCGTCGATGGACCCTGGCGGGTCGGTGGCGACCGGGTCGATGGTCTGCATGGCATTCAGGATCTGAGGCTTGAGCAGGTGGCCGCGGAGCAGCGCGCGGTAGAAGCGGGCGACGTCGTCGGCGTTGGACAAGATCGCTCCCGAGGCGCCGAACAGGGTCGGGCTGAGCGCCGTGAAGTCGGTCGGCTCTGGTTCGAAGAGTAGCCAGTAACCGTGGATGTACGAGCCACGGATTTGTGACGAGTTGGGGTAGCTGGTGTGGCCGAGCCCGAGCGGCTTGAAGATGCGGCTGCGAAGCTCGGACCCGATCGAGTTGCCGGTGGCTGCCTCGACGATCATCGCGAGCAGCAGATAGTTGGTGTTCGAGTACGCCCAGCCTGTTCCGGGCGCGAAGAGCGGGTCGTGTTCGGCCGCGATCCTGACGCCCTCGCGGGGATCGAAGATCCGGGTCAGGTCCCCACCCAAGATGTAGGGAGGTATGACTCTGTCGTCTTGTGCGTAGTCGAAGATGCCGCTGGTGTGGTTGAGCAGCTGGCGGATGGTGATGGCCTCGCCGTTGGGGAAGACTCCGGGGAGCCACCGCTCGATGGTGTCGTTGAGCCTGAGCACTCGCTGGCCGACCAGCTGGAGGACGACGGTGGCCGTGAACGACTTCGTGACGCCACCGATCCGGTTCCGGTCGCCGACGTGTATCGGCGTCAGCGGCGCGAGGTTGCCGTACCCGCTGGAGAAGCGGAAGGTTCGATCGCCGACCCGCACCAACGCGATTGCACCCGGTGCGCCGGCCGCGACGACCTGATCGAGTGCGGCCTGAACTCCTGGCGGCGACTGACCGGTCGAGGACCATGCCGGAGCGGCTGGCGTCGGCCCACCTGACGCCGAGACGGCTGGCGCCGTTGCCAGGCTTGCCGCGGCGGCGAGCGCGATGATTGCCACCCACCAAGGCCTCGCCAATCGGGAAAGGGCCGACCGCGATCCGGTCAAGGTCGTGGTGGAGGAGCGTTGGCTCCGCGGTGCATCCAGTCGTGACATGCTGGGCGATCCCCTCAGCGAGCGGGACCAGGCGTTTCCCCCACCACGTCCCGAGTACGTACGGACCTTCGGTGGCCCGTGCCCCGTACCCGACTGCCAAAGGTGAGACCCAGTGGTCCAGGGGTCGTTTGCACTGGCTACAGAATATGTTCGACGTACAGAAACAAGTCAAGAGATGACCGGAGGAGCTCCTACAGGCCGACCGCGAGCTGTCACCGAGGATGCAATCCTCGATGCCGCGCAGCGGGGCATCGCCGCTCAGGTCGGCATCGCGCCGAACGCCGTGTACACGTACTTCCCGAGCAAGGCCGCGCTGCCATGTGCGCTGGTCGAGCGGTTCCTCGGCGAGGTCAACCACGACCGGTTCACCGACCGGCAACTGCCGTGGCGGCAGCGCATCGAGGCCCTCGCACGCGAGCTCCGTACCCGGCTGGTTGCCCACCCCGGCGCCGTGCACCTACTCCTCGGCGGGCCAATGGAGGGGCCGAACGCGCTGATGCTCCGCGAATCCCTCAGCGAGGCCCGCGCCGACGCCACCCCCGACGACGCCGCCCGCGCCTCCTACGTGCTGTTGGTGTACATCCTCGGTGCCATCGCCCTCGAGGTCGCCGAGCTCGACCAACCCGACACCAACCCGACCGAACCCGCAGCGCATCGCCACCCGACGGGCCGCACTCGACAACATTCCCACCGACACCTACCCCCGCACCACTGCCCGACGACGACCCGAACCGGGTCGTGCCGACGTACACGATCATCACGACCACGGCGACCGACAGTGTCGGCCGGATCAACGACCGGATGCCCATGGCAATCACTCCCGACCACTTGCACGAGTGGCTCGATCCCCGCAACCACGACGTCGATCAGCTGCGCGGCCTGATGGCGCCGCCGGGCGACGGCCGTCTGGACATGTATGCCGTGTCGAAGGCCGTCAACAACGTGAAGAACAACGGCCCTGAGCGCCTTGCGGCTGGTACAGGTTCGACGTGGTCGCAGACGAACCGGTGCAGGCGAGGCGCTGCTGGTTTTACCAGCGCGCACTTGTGCTGCGGGGTCCTCGCCATCAAGGCCGAAGCCGCCCAACCCGCTACGATCAGACAACTGCAACTGCCCAAACGTGGTTCGGTCCGTCCGGCTTCAGAGATCCTGAAACCCGTTCAGCAGACTCATGGTTCAGGTAGGGAGGTCGCCCTGTGACTGTTCTGCGAGCCGGGCGCGGCCGACCTGTCACCCTCATCGTCCCCGGGCAGGGTCGCGGTCCGTTGCCCTCGGCACCGATGCTCGCCGCTACGCAATGGTTCGCGCAGGACGTGCGAGGCACGCGGCTCTCGTTCTATTACGAGGAGTCCGGCCATTTCGACCGCGTGCCGCCGCTGCGCCGCCAGGCCGAACGGGACGCAGAGGAGACCCGGGTCGTCGCGGATGCCGTCGGAGCCACCCGGGCACTCGGCATCTCACGGGGCGCTCGGGCTCTCGCTGGACTGCTCGCCCACGACCTTGGTCGGTTTGAGCGGGTTGTCCTCGTCGTCCCGTTCGGTGATCTCCGTCCACCGTCCCCCAGCTACCGGGTCTGGCTCGACTCACTGCCGGCCGCTGCGAGTGGGCCTCCGGCCGGCGACACGGACTTCCTGGTGCTGGGCCTGAGGGGAGATCGCGGCCACCCGGCGCGTGCCGCCGACGAGTGGGCCGGACGCCTCGGTGCCCGCCTGGAGCTATTCCCCGCGCGCGGCACTGGGCCGCAGCGGGAGCTGATGCCTAGCGACACAAGCCGGTCTCCGGAACTCATCTGGGGCGACCTCGTGCCTGGGTACGAGCTGATGCGCAGTGCCGCCACCGAGTTCCTAAACGCCTGAGCGGAAACAGCCGCATCGAGAAAGATCGAACCCGCCGCGATCCGTCGCCAGCAGGGCCGAGCCACCTTGGGTTCAGCTCGGCACCGCTTCAGAAATCGTGAACCTGCGGGGCTCCCAGTGATAACTGCCACTATCACCGGCCCCGCCCACCGGCGGCCCGAACCGGCCCTGGATCCCCGCTCAGACCGCCGGGACACGCCCGGCGCTCGGTGGTGGAGTTCGGGATGATTCCGCACGCATCGCGGCAGTTGTCGTCGTCGCGTGGCGGGCTGGCTGATATGTGTGGTCGATACGCCTCAGTGGCCAACCGCGCCGATCTCCTTGAGCGTTTCGTCGTCGACGAGAGCAACGCCGACGAGCTGCGGGCCCAGGACTTCAACGTGACACCGACCAAGGACAACCCGGTCGGACCATCTCCCCGCGGGCGGACATGTCACAGGCTGCAGCGGGTGTTGGCGGGCGGGGACTTGAGGTCGAGGAGATACGCGTCGACGACGCGGTCGACGCATTTGCTGCCGCCGAGGAGGTAGGCGCCGTGCTGCTTGCCGTCGACGGTGAGCAGCTTTGCGCCCAGAGCGTCAGCCATCGCGATACCGCCCTCGTGTGGCGTCGCAGGATCACCGGTGACTGACACCACGAGAGTCTCGGGAAGGTTCTCGACATCGGTGAGCCAGGGATCGTCGCCGGTGGGTGGCGCGGGCCACGCCTCGCACTCGCTGCGGAAGTCGCGTCCGGTGAAGACGTCGAGGTCGAACATCGGCGCCACCTCCCCGACCTTGCGCGCGAGCGCAGTGGCTTCCTCTGGCGTCAGCTGGGAAGTTCTGCCGAGCCGTGGGTCACCCGCCGACAGCAACGTAGAGCCGCCGGGCGCAGTAGCTGTCGACCACGGGAGTAATGCGGATTGTCCACTGTGGGCGGACGATTCACCTCACCCTGCTGGGCCAGTGTTTGAGGTCCAAAGACAGGGGAGGTTCTCATGTTCACGTTGCCGGCTGGGCGGCGGGGCAAGTGGGGTGTGGTCGCGGTCTGGGTGCTGTTGCTGGTGGCGGTGTTTCCGTTGGCGGCGGGGCTGGGCGACGTGCAGAGCGACGACGCCACCGATCAACTGCCGGGCGGTGCGGAATCGACGCTCGTGCATCAGACCGAGGATCGCGTCCCGGGCTCCGAGGACGACGAACTGATCGTCGTCTATCACCGGGACGGCGGTCTCGCCGACGGGGACAAGCAGGCGGTGGCGCGGCAGCACGCCGCCCTCGCCCGGGAGTTCGAGGTCGACATTCCGCCCGTCCCCTCCGAGGACGGCACGGCTCTCATGTACGCCGTCGGCCAGCCGGCGAGCGCGGACGACGCGGGTGTCGCCAGGTTCGTCGAGCGGGTCCGGGCGGTCACCGCCGACCGGCCGAGTGGTCTGCGGGCCGAGGTGACCGGCCCGGCCGCGATCGACGCGGACGTCGACGCGGTGTTCGAGGGGATCGACACGACCCTGATGCTCGTCACCGTCATCGTCGTCGCGTTCTTGCTGATCATCACCTATCGCAGCCCGTTCCTCTGGCTGGTACCGCTGCTGACCGTCGGGGCTGCCTCGTACCTGTCGATGGCGCTGGTCCGGGTCGTCGCCGGTGCGCTGGACCTGACGGTGAGTACGCAGAGTTCCTCGATCATGATCGTGATGGTGTTCGGCGCCGGGACCGACTACGCGCTGCTGATCGTCGCGCGGTACCGCGAGCAACTGCGCCACCATCGCGACGTCCATGCCGCCATGCGCGCCGCGCTGAGGAGTGTGGGGCCGGCGATCCTCGCGTCGGGATCGACCGTCGCCCTCGGCCTGGGCTGTCTGTTCGTGGCCGACATGAACGACATCTCCGGGATCGGGGTGATCGGTGCGCTGGGCATCCTGGCGACTCTGGTCACCATGCTGACGCTGTTCCCCGCAGTACTGACGGCGCTGGGCCGCAAGGTCTTCTGGCCGCGTGTCCCTGCCCTGGCCAGTACGGCGCCCGCCGGCCGCGACTGGTGGCGGTGGGTCTTCGCCCGGCCGTTGCGGTCGGCCGGAGTTTCGGCGCTGGCGCTCGGCTTGCTGGGACTCGGGGTGCTCGGGCTCTCGACGGACCTGCGGCAGGCCGACTCGTTCACCAACACTCCGGAGTCGGTGACGGGGTTCGCGACGCTTGATCGGGCCTACCCGGGCGAGGGTGGCCGGCCCTTCACCGTTGCGACTCCTACAGATCAGGTGGCACAGGTGCTCGCTGTGGCGCGTGCGACGGACAAGGTGGTGTCAGCGGAAACCGAGCGGGAGGGCAACGGCTGGTCGCTGGTCGACGTCGTACCGGCGGCTCAGCCGGACAGCGATGCTGAAGCGGCCGTGATCAAGCGACTGCGGGCCGATCTGCCGCCCGCGGCGCTGGTCGGTGGCGAAGGGGCGGAGCGGGTCGACGTCCAGGAGGCGAGCGCCGCCGACACCAAACTGGTGATTCCGCTCGTACTCACCGTGGTGTTGCTGGTTCTGTTCCTGCTGCTCCGATCCTTGGTCGCCTCGGTGCTCGTCGTGGCCGCTGTTGTGCTCTCGTGGCTCGCGGCACTTGGACTTGGCTCTCTGGTGTTCGAGCACGTGCTCGGGTTCGGCGGCGTGGAGCCGACGCTGCCGGTGCTGGTGTTCGTGTTCCTGGTGGCGTTCGGCGTCGACTACGCGATCTTCCTGGTCGCTCGGATCGCCGAGGGCCGCAAGGACCTCGGTACGACGGTCGCCACCCGGCGGGCGGTGCGTGCCACCGCGCCGGTGCTCGCGTCGGCCGGATTGGTGCTGGCGGCAACATTCGCGGTGCTGGCGTCGTTGCCGTTCGTGCCGATGGTGGAGCTGGGTGTGGTGGTCGCCGTCGGGGTTCTGCTGCAGACTCTGCTGGTAGCGCCTGCGTTGCTGGCGCCGATGATGGTGGGCCTGCGCCGATGGATCTGGTGGCCGAGCCGACCAGCGGTCAACCCACCACCGGCAGCAGTCCCGGACGAGTCGGTGCTGGTCGGCGAGGAACGGAGCTGAGGGATGGGGACGGTGGTCTTGGTGGGAGCGAGGCGGTGGGGGATCGGCAGGGTCGACCTGCTGCTGACCGCGGCGCTGCTGGTCCTACCGTTGGCCGCCGTCCTCGCCCTGCCGCGGCACTGGCTCGACGACAGGCAGCTCGACGCTCTCGGGATCACCCTGCTCGTCCTGGCGACCATGCCGGTTCTCGTCAGACGCCTCTACCCGATCCAGGGGCTGCTCTTCTGTCTAGCCGTCCAGATGGTCTACCACGCCTTGAACTACACGCACGACGTCATGCTCCCGGTAGCGGTAGTCCTCATCTACACGGCCTCCCTGACCACCTCCCGCGCCTCAACGCTGGCGATGGTCGGAATCAGCGTCGCCGGAGTCCTGGTGAGCGCGAGCGTCCCTCAAGACGAATCGATCGGCGCGGAGGTGATCAGCCCCCTTGGCTGGTTCGCGGTCGCCGCGGTCGGTGGCCAGGCAATGCGCCTGCACCGCGCCTTGCTCACGGAGACGAGCGAGCGCCGGGTCGCCGAGGAGCGGCTGCGGATCGCGCGCGACCTGCACGACGTCCTGGCCCACCACATCGTCGTGATCAACTCGCATGCCGGTGTGGCCGCTCATCTGCTCGACGAGCGCACCGACGATCTGACCCTCGCGCCGATCTCGCAGTCGCTGCACACGGTGGCGGACGCGAGCAGCGGAGCACTGGCCGAGCTGAGAACCACCCTCGACGTCCTCCGCGGCAACGAGGTCGACGTGGATCGGCACCCGACGCCGGACCTCGCCGGCCTGGCCCGGCTCGTAGCGGTCACCACAGCAGTCGGAGTACAGGTCGAGCTGCGAATAAGTGGCACTCGCCGACCGCTGCCGGCAGCCGTCGAGATCACCCTCTACCGGATCGCGCAGGAGGCCCTGACCAACGTGGTGAAGCATGCGCACGCTCGACAGGCACTGGTGCAGCTCGAGTACGACGTCGAGGAGGTTCGGCTCGAGATCACCGATGACGGCCGGGGCAGGTCCGACAGCAGCGGCACAACCGGCTATGGCATCGCGGGGATGAACGAGCGGGCACAATCCGTCGGTGGTCAGCTGGTCACTGGCGACGGCCGGTACGGCGGATTCCGGGTCGCGGCGACCGTACCTACTCCGGGAGCGCGATGATCAGGGTGGTGCTGGCCGACGACCAGGAGCTGGTCCGGAGCGCCTTCGCGATGCTCGTCCGCTCCGCACCGGACATGGACGTCGTCGGTGAAGCCGCCGACGGCGACGAGGCGGTCGAGCTGGTCCGGTCGACCCGGGCCGACGTCGTCGTGATGGACATCCGGATGCCGGGGACGGACGGGATCACGGCCACCGCCACGATCGCGGCCGACGAGGATCTGAGCGGCGTACGGGTGCTGATCCTGACCACGTTCGAGAGCGACCACAACGTGGTGACCGCGTTGCGCGCGGGAGCGAGCGGATTCCTTGTCAAGGACACCAAACCCGCGCACCTGCTGGCCGCCATCCGCACCGTGGCCGCCGGCGAGGCACTGTTGTCGCCCGGCGCGACCCAGGCACTGATCGAACGAGTGCTGAGGCAACCCGATCCGGCCGGCCCGGCACCCGGCGCACTGGCCGCGCTGACCAGGCGGGAACGCGAGGTACTGACGCTGATCGGCCGCGGCCTGAGCAACGGCGAACTCGCCGAACAACTGGTGATCAGTCCGCTGACCGCTAAGACCTACGTGAGCCGGTTGCTGACCAAGCTGGACGCCCGCGACCGGGCCCAACTGGTGATCGCCGCCTACGAATCCGGCCTGGTCCGAACCTCCAGCCAAGCAGACCCACCTTAGGGCCGACCGGACCACGCCGGAAACCGAGGAGCACGCGTGATCGAGAGAGGCTGCGCGCCGAATGGGCATGATCGCACCAGTCGGCGATGGAGGCGTTCGTTCGGCGGCAGTGGGAGCGGGCGGCGACCGGCAGTGGGTATCCGTTCGTCATTGCGCGGGTTGGCGACGGTCGGCCGGTTGGGATGGTTGGGCTGTGGTTGAGAGAACTGGATCAGGGTCGCGCGTCGCTGGGGTACTGGGTGGTGGGGGCGGCTCATGGGCAGGGGGTTGCTGCGGAAGCGCTTCGGGCGGTCGCTGTCTGGGCTCTTGGCGAGCTGCGGATCCCGCATGCTCCCTGGCCTGGGAAGAGGATTAGCTCGCCACGTGGTCAGTGCATGTAGAGGCCGCCGTCTGCGTTGAGGGTGTGGCCGGTTATGTAGGTGGAATGGTCGGATAGGAGGAATGCGATTGCGTGGGCTATGTCTTGGGGTTGGCCTAGGCGGGTCGTCAGGAGGCCTTCGATCAGGGCTGCTCGGCGGGTGGGGGTCAAGGGGCCGCCCATGATGTCGGTGTCGATGGGGCCGGGGGCTACTGCGTTGACGGTGATGCCGAAAGGGCCTAGTTCTCGGGCTAGGGCTCTGGTCAGGCCGATGACGCCGGCCTTGGCGACCGAGTACGGGGTTTTGCTGTAGGTGCCGCCGCCGAGTTGGGCTGAGGTTGAGGAGACGCTGACTATTCGGCCGTAGTTGTGGCGGACCATGGATTCGGCGACTCGGTGGGTGACGTAGTGGACGCCGTTGAGGTTGATGTTGATGACGCGGTGCCACTCGTCGGAGGTCAACTCCAGGTAGGGGACGGGGGAGCTGACGCCGGCGATGTTTGCTAGCGCTGCTAGCGGTGGGAGGGCGGCCTCCAGTTCGTCGATCGCCGTGCGGACCTGGGTTTCGTTCGAGACGTCGGCGGCGACGGCGTACGCTGTGATGTTGTGTTTCGCGGTGATCTCCGCGGCGAGTGCCTTGCCGCCGACAGCGTCGATGTCGAGGATGCCGATGTTCCAGCCCTGTTCGGCGAGGAGCAAGGCGGTTGCTCGACCGATGCCGCGGGGGGATGCCGCGCCGGTCACGATCGCGGTGCGGTTCACTTCGCGGCTCCGTAGTCCTGGCCTGGCTTCCAGTCGGCGAAGACGTAGTCGGACTCCGACACCTTGGCGCCGGCCGCCTTGGCCTTCGTCAGCGCCTGGGCTCGGTCAGCGGCGGTGGCGTCGCTCAGCTTCTTCAGTTCGGCCTTGAGGTCCTTGATCGATCCGCCGAGGTAGCCCTGGACGATGTTGCCGACATGCGGGGTGACCGGCTTACGGAGTGCGTCGACGCGAGCGATCGCGGGGTTCTTGACGATCGCCTGGGGCATCAGGAACACGTTTTTCTTGCAGTACTCGACGCCCTTCTTGTACGCGTCGACCACGTTCGACGACGCGACGAGGTCCAGGTTCAGCGGCGGCTGGTCCATCGCCTCGACCATGCCCTTCTGGTAGTCGTCGGACATGAAGGAGGCGATCAGCTTTCCGGCGGCGTCGGGATTCTTGCTGTCGGCGGAAACGAAGTACGTCGCTGCAGGTCGGCCGCGGTAGCACCAGGGATCCATGCCGGACGTCGGCACCAGAATCTGTCCGGACGCCAGCTTGTCGACGATCGTCGGCGCCAACGCCTTCGATCCGCCGGCGCACCAGATGCCGTCGATGAACGTCCCGACCGCACCGGAGGCATACCTGGTCCGGGCGTCGACGACGCCGAAGTTGTTCGAGCCCGGCATGATCAACTTGTCGTCGTTCAGCTGCTTCAAGAACTCGATCACGGTGACGTAGGCATCGTGGTGGTAGGCGTACTCGCCGGTGGTGAACTGCAGGCCTTGATAACCAGGGAAGCCGGCGGCCTGCGCCATGTCGTCGACCTGATCGCGGATGCGCCCGCCGTCCGCGCCGATCGCCAACGTGAGCGGCTGGAGCCCGGCCGACTTCAGCTTTCCGAGCGCGTCCTTGAAGCCGGCGTAGTCCGTGGGCACGTTGTTCGGATCGAGCCCGGCCTTGGACCAGTGGTCCTTGTTCACCCACACCAGCGTCGAGCTCTGCCGGAAGCTGAACATCGGGAACCCGTACAGCTTGCCGTCCAGTTGGGTGATGCCCTCGGTGAACGCGTCCTTCGGAAGCTTGGACTTGATGTCAGCCGGAATCGTGACCTCGTGCACCCATTTGCCACTCACCAGGGCAGGCAACGGGAGCCCGATCACGTTCGAGTAGACGTCCGGCATCTTGTTGGCCTGATGCGCCAACTGGAACGCCTGGGTCGCCTTGGACGCGTCGTAGTACGTGTGGCCGACGTTCGTCTTGAGCGCCCCAGATTGTTGACGAGCCCAGTCGTCGTTGAGGCGCTTGAACGAACTGAAGTGGTCCCACCAGTCCAGTGTTCCGGTGGCACCCCCGCTCGCGCTTCCGCTCTGAGAACTCGAGTCGCTGCATCCGGTCACGGCTCCCACGGCGGCGAATACCGATGCGCCGAGCAGAGTGCGACGTGTCATCCCGGTCATTTCCACTCCTTAGGACTTGACTGCTCCGGAGATTCCCTCGACGAAGTAGCGCTGCAGGAAGATGAAGAGCACGACGACCGGGACGATCGAGATCACCCCGGCCGCGGCCATACCGGACCAGTCGGTCGCGGTCTCGCCCACGAACGCCTGCATGCCGACGCTGACCGTCCGGAGATCGGGCCGGCTGAACGTGAACACCAGCGGCAGGAAGAAGGCGTTCCAGGTGGTGATGAAGGTGAGTACCGCGACGGTCGCCGTGACCGGCATCGCCAGCGGCAGCATCACCGAGAAGAAGGTACGGACGAACCCGGCGCCGTCGACGATCGCCGCTTCCTCCAGCTCGCGGGGGATCTGCCGGAAATACCCGTAGTACAAGAGGATTGCCGACACGTACGCCCCGCCGCTGAGCGCCAGGATCAATCCGCCCAGCGAGTCGATCAGGTGCAGCTGCATCGAGATCTTGACCACCGGGATGATCGTGTAGCCGGTGGGGACGAACAGCGTCGCGACCAGTACGCCGAGGAAGAGCTTGGAGCCGCGGAATCGGTAACGGGCCAGGACGTAGCCCGCTGTCGCGCAGCGGATGGTGACGATCACGACGGTGACGACTGTGGTGACCACGGTGTTGATCAAGTACCGGCCGAAGTGCGCGTCGTTCCACGCCCGCGAATAGTTGTCCCAGACGAACGTCGAAGGCCACAGCTTCAGGCCGCCTGCGAACATCTCCATGTTGTCCTTGAGCGATGCCGACAGCATCCACAGGAACGGGAAGATCCACAGCACCGCGATACCCACCAGGAAGAGCGCGGCGATCCACCACGGCAATCGGCGCAACAGGCGCCGCTGCCGGTCCGTGCGTACGACGACTTGCGCTGTCATCGCTGGTCTCCTCTCAGCCGGCGACCGGCGTACACGCCCCACAACTGAAGGGCTCCGACGACGGCGACCAACAACCCGAAGATCACCGCGGCCGCGGAAGCGTGCCCGAGCTGGGGGATCGAGGCGGCGAAGGCCCAGCGGTAGATGTAGATCTCGATGATCTCGGTGTGGAAGTACGGGCCGCCGCCGGTCAGCGTGTACATCAGATCGAAGTTGTGGAACGTCTCCTCGACCGTCAGCACGGTGATGATGATCAGGAACGGCTTGAGCATCGGCACCGTGATGTACCGGAAGAGTTGCCCGGCGCCGGCGCCGTCGATCCGGGCGGCCTCGTACAACTCGTACGGGATGGTCTGCAGCGCCGCGAGCCAGTAGATCATCGTGACGCCGAAGAACTTCCAGACGTACAGGACGGCTGCCGTCGGCAACGCCAGGTGCTGGTCACCCAGGAAATCGACGCCGCTGAAACCGAGCTTCGTCAACACGGTAGTGATCGGCCCGCTGGCCGGATCCAGGATGAAGCGCATGACCACGCCGATGATCGCCGTCGTGGTCACCACGGGGATGAAGAACGCCGACCGCAGCAGACCGATCAGCGGCAGCTTCGGCGAGTTGAGAACCATCGCCAGCAGTAGCGTGAGCAGCACCCGTGCAGGCACCACCAGCAGCATGAAGAACAGCGTGACCTTGAAGGAGTTCCAGAACAGCGGATCGGCGAAGACCTCGCGGTAGTTGCTCAGGCCAACGAACTTCTGGTCGGAGTCGAATCCGTTCCACTCGACCAGCGAGTACCAGTAGCTCGCGATGATCGGGTAGATGGTGTAGACGCCGTACAGCACGACGGTCGGCACCAGGAAGATCCAGATCCAGGTGGTCTTGAATCGCACAGATCTGCTCGTCATGGTCGGGCTACCTGATCTGGCTGAGCGCAAAGGTGCGGGGATCGTTGCCGATCCGGTGGCCGTTCTCCGCCGCGCTGATCGACGTGATCTCGTCGTCGGTCAGTTCGAAGCCGCCGAGCTCGAAATTCGCGCGGATCCGCTCGGGAGAGACCGACTTCGGGATCACGAGGTGCCCTTGCTGCAGATGCCAACGGAGCACAACCTGGGCCGGTGTCACGCCGTGCTTGCCGGCGATCGACGCCAGTACCGGAAGATCCAGGTCGTGTCCCTGGCCGAGCGGCGAGTACGCCGCGATCGCGATCGACCGCTCGCGGCACAGCTCGGTCAGGTCGCGCTGCTGATAACTCGGATGCAACTCGATCTGGTTGATCGCCGGAACGATCTCGCCCTCCTTGCCCAATCGATCCAGGTGTTCGGGCAGGAAGTTGGATACACCAATCGCCCGTACCCGCCCGTCGGCGTAGATCCGCTCCAGCGCACGCCAACTGTCGACATAGCGATCTACCGTCGGGTGGGGCCAGTGCACGAGATAGAGGTCGGCATAGTCCAGGCCGAGGCGCTGCAGCGTTTCGTCGTACGCCGCCAGCGCCGACTCGTAGCCGTGCTCCCCGTTGCGCAGCTTGGTGGTGACGAACAGTTCGTCGCGCGGGAGACCGCTGGCCCGTACGGCGGCGCCCACGCCGGCCTCGTTGTTGTACGCCGCCGCAGTGTCGATGTGCCGATAGCCGATCTCGATCGCCTGCTCGACGACGCGCTGCGTGTCGCTCGGCGGGACCTGGAAGACGCCGAAGCCACGCTGGGGGATCTGTACGCCGTTGTTCAGCGTGATCATCGCGGTCAGCTGCTCGGCTCTAGGATCAGTAACGATGCCGATGGCAACGGAAGTGAGACCTCGAGCGAGACGTCGCCGTCCACCGTGAGGATGCGTTCCGCTTCGAACTCCTCGAGACCCTGCCGACTCTTGATCGTGGCCAGCTCCTCCTCGGTCGGATCCTGCGGCGAGCCGAGCTGCTGCCAGACGGTGAAGGAGTTGCTGTGGTCGGCGTCGATACGCAGATGCCGTAACCGGTACGACCCGGCCGGCAGGTTGCGAACGGTCACGGTCGCCGGGGTCGGGTCCTCGCTGGTCTGGTACTGGTCGTCGATGTGCCGCCAGACCATCACCGCGACGCTCCCGTCCTCCGAACGCGAGGCGAGGGCGTCGACTTCCTCGGGCATGCTGCTGCCGTCGGTACCCTCGAGCTCGCCGACCTGCCAGGCCGCGTCCGAACTCGTCCGCAGCCGATCCGGACCGAGCAACGTCAGCATCCGGTAGGCGTTGAGGAACGGCTTCTCGACACCGCCCGCGGTGAGGAAGGATCGGGTGCCCTCGAAGTAGCGTTCGGCCTCGAAGTAGAAGCTCCACGAGGTGGCGTACGCGACCTGCGCCGGCTCAGTCGCGTTCAGGTCGAGGATCTTCTTCATCAGCTTCGCCTGGAAGACCGGGTAGTACTCGGTGTTCTGGAAGCTGTAGTTGCGGTTGTCGTAGCGCCCGAAGTGCGCCGGCACCGCCGCGTCACATTCGTCGACGATCACCGGCAGCTCGGCGTACGCCTCATACGAGCCGATCAGGCGGTTGAACTCGCGCAGGTCGTACAGCATCTTCGTCGACGACGGACTGAGCTGCTCGGCCGCCGGCTCGGCGAACGGGCGGTAGTCGCGGGTCGGGAAGTGGCAGCCCTTGGTGTGGTACGAGATGAAGTCCAGCGGCTCGCCGCGGCTCGAGGTGTAGTCCAGGAAACCCTGCAGAAAGTTCAATCCGCCGCTGGTGACAGCTGGTCCGCCGACCTTGGCCTCGGGCAGCACGCCGCGGATCGCCTGGACCGTCGCTGTGTAGAGCTCGTTGTACTGGTCGAGAGTGCCGCGCCAGTAGTCGATGTCCGGCTCGTTCCACAGCTCCCACAGCCAGGTCTTCACCTCGGCCTCGCCGTACCGCTCGACGCAGTGCTGAACCGTGGCGCTGATCAGGCCTGCCCACTTGCCGTAGTCCTTGGGCGGATACCCCCAGGCGCCGGCCTCGTAGTTCGTGTATGCGGTGGGACTCGGTACGACGGTCAGCTCGGCGGCCTCGGGTGGCAACAGGTCGCGCGGGGTGAAGCCGAGCTCCACCAGTAGGTGATGTCCGGCGCCGACGATCGCGTCGTAGGCCTGATCCAGCAGCGTGAAGTCGTAGTACGGATTGCCTTCGGCGTCCTCGTGGTAGACGTTGCCGTTGCTCCAGTGCGGGATGCCGAATCCGCTGCCGGAGCAGTACATGTAGTGCGGCCGGACGAAGTAGCCGGCGCCGGAGAAGTCGGCGAAGGTCTGCAGCAGGCGTTTTCCGGTGGGCGTGTACGTCCAGTTGAACTCGTCGTACCCGAAGCTCTCCCAGACCCGCGTCAGCGGGCCCTCGATCTCCGCGGCGTCGACCTCGATCGTGGCCGCGGTGACGTGCGGTGCATCGGGATTCCGGGGAGCGGCGGGCGGGAACGGGCCGAGGGCCCTGCGTCCGGTGTGAACCGCTGTGTCAGTGGTCATCGGCGTCGTGACCTCTCTCTGCCTGAGGGGAGGTTCCGAGTCTGCTCGGCACTTCGTTTACTGTCAATGAGTAACTGTTTACAATCTACAGAGAGACCGGGCAGGGGTTAGAGTCGTCCCCTGCTCCGCATTACTGGCGGTAACTGGCTTGAGGAGGTGGTCGGCTTGATCCCCGACGATGTCGTGTCCCCGCTGCCGTCGCAGCGCGCTCTCGGTGATCTGGTGACCGACGTGCTCCGGGAAATGATCACGGGCGGCCGGTTCCAGCCGGGTCAGCATCTCAAGGAGACCGAGCTGGCCGACGCGCTCAAGGTCAGCCGCGGGCCGATCCGGCAGGCGCTGGCCCGGCTCGAGGAAGAGGGCCACGTCGAGCTCCGGCGGCACCGCGGGGCCTTCGTGAGCACCTTGACCAGGACCGACGTCGACGAGGTGCACACTCTCCGCGGCGCGATCGAGAAGCTGGCCGCCGGTCGCGCGTGCACCCGGATGCAGGGCGCGGGATTCGCCGAGATGGACGCGGTCCTGGAGCAGATGAAGAGCGTCGACACCAAGATCGATCCGGAGGACGCCGTACGGCTGGACCTTCAGTTCCACGACATCATCTACGCGTATTGCGACCACGGCCGGGTCCAGCGTGTCTGGGAGTCCATCCGTGGGCAGGTGACCGTTTTCCTGCGGGCGCGGAACGCGAGTTTTCCGGATTTCCTCGAGGTCGGCTACAGCGAGCACAAGGAGCTGCGCGACGCCTTGGCGCTAGGGGATCCGCAAGCTGCGCAGGACGGGATCGACAAGCACATCCTCGGGGCGTACGAGCGACTGAAGCGACTCAACCTGCCAGACCGCTGACCTGCTCGAAGGTCGTTTGTGTAATGGTTGCAGGATGGTGGATCCACGGGCGCAGCGGACGATCGATGCGTTGCTGAGTGCGGCGGAGGAGCTGTTCGCGGCTCGGTCCGTCGCCGACGTCACGGTCGAAGAGATCGCAGCCACTGCTGGTGTCGCGGTCGGGTCGGTCTACAACCATTTCGGGTCCAAGGCCGGGTTGTACGCCGCTTTGCTGGAGCGGGCGGTCGTGGTGGACCGGCAGTTCATGGATCTCGCGTACGTCGACGGACGCGGGCCGGTCGAGCAGTTGTACGCCGCGGCGGACGAGTATCTCGCGTTCTATCTGGCCAATCCTGAGTATTTCCGGATGCTGGCCTTTCCTGCGGAGCCGGGGAGTTACGCCGCGGGGCAGGAGCTCGCGGACCGGTTGGCGGACTCGGTGGACGAGCAGAACCGGCGGATGGTCGACGCGATCAAGCGCGGGATCAAGGCCGGCACCATCCGCAAGGTCAACGCCCAGGAGGTGGCGACAGTGCTGTGGTCCTCGTGGAACGGGATCATCAGCCTGGGCTGGCGGCAGGATCGCCTGCAGCGCAACCCTCGTCAGCTGAAGCGCCTGCTACGGGCGGCGACGGACGCCTTCGCACGCGGTCTCCTGGTTGAGCAGGACTGACAGTGCCGGTGGCAAACGGGCGGGTGCTAGTGTGCGATCACTTCTTGCAATGATTATAAGAAGGAGGGCGTGGCGCGATGGCAGCGATAGGTTCGCCGGAGTGGGTCGCTGAGACCAAGGGCGCGCTGGGGTTGCGGGATCAGGTGTGGTTTGTCGCTCAGGCGATCGTTCGTGAGCTTGCGCCCCGGCGTCGCGGTGGAGCGGTGCTCACCGCCGATCGCACTCCGCCGAGCACGGCTGTCGCGCAGCACGTCACCGACTTCGCTCGGACCGTTCTGCCTGCGCCTTTGCTGCATCACAGCATGCGCTCTTGGCTGTGGGCATGCATGCTGGCCGAACTCGATCGGCTCGAGTACGACGGTGAGCGGTTGTACGTCGCTGCGCTGCTTCACGATGTGGCGCTTGCCGACCCGCATCGTCCCGGTCCGGATGCTGCGTGCTTCGCCGTACATGGGGCGACGGTCGCGCGCGGTGTCGTGATCGAGGCGGGTGGAGGTGCTGCGCTCGCTGACGATGTGGCTGATGCGATCGCGGCGCACTTCAATGTCGCCGTACCGCTGTCTTGGGGTGCCGAGGCGCATTTGCTGCACGCGGGCACGCATCTGGACGTGGCTGGGGTGCGGCGGTTGGAGATCGCCCGGAGCAGCGTTGCCGAGGTGCATGCGCAAGAGCCTCGGGCTGGGTTCGCCGACCACTTCCTCGCCGTGATGCGGGAGGAGGGGCGGCTCCGGAAGTCGTCCCGAGCCGGTCTGTTGTGGCGCCTCGGGATGGAGCGCTCGGTCCGCTCGGCGAGCCGTCGCGTGTGACTAAGTCGGGGGATGCTCGATGCGGTACTGCTCGGCCAGTTCGTCGAAGCGCCCGGGCGCACCTTCGGTGAGTACGACAGGGCGCCCGGCAACCCGCCGTACCTCGGCTGCTACCTCGTCGGCCTTGTCCCGGGTCGCGTAGACGCCGAGTACGAGATCGTGGTCGTCGGCCAGCGTGAACCCCCACGGCACCTCGCACGGCCCGTCATGCTCCGCCACCGGACACAACACCCGCGCCACCGGCTCCTGCATCGCCAACGCCTCGTCGCTGTCCGCGAACCCTTCGATCCTGATCTCGAACGTCATCACGCCACTGAAACTATCCGCGGCCTCCTGCCCACCACATCCGGGACGAACCGGACCTAGGCCCTGACCCCACCTCAGACCACGGTCGTACGGCGGGGGTGGAGTCTTCGTCGGCCCGGTGCGACCATCGGCGGATGGATGTCTTGCGGGTCGAGGAGTTGGCGGCTGTCCACCTTGAGTTGGCCGGGCGGAGTGACAGCGGGCGCAGTGCGACGACGTTGTACAGCCGGGCGGGGGCCCGGCTGCGGCAGACCTTGATCGCGCTGGACGCCGGGCAGACTCTTGGCGAACATCAGAGCCCCGGAGACGCCTCGCTGATGTGCCTGCAAGGGGACGTCCTGCTTCGGACGGGTGACGCCGAGGTCGAACTGCGGGCGGGAGACCTCGTCGCGGTGCCGCCGCAGCGTCACGACGTACACGCTCGGTCCGCGTCTGTTCTGCTGTTGTCAGTTGCTCTGCATTGAGAGCGCAGTTCCGTCAGGACACCGAGCCGATGCGGTGTTCTGTGGCGGCGAAGGTGAAGGTGTCGCCGGCGTGGAGGTCTTTGAGGGCGTCGTAGAGGGGTGCGTCGGTCGTCATGCCTTCGTAGGTGACTCCGTCGCACTCGAACGGTGAGCTGACCACGCCGACGACGTAGTGGTTGTCGTCGAGTACGACGATCGCACCCGGCCGGATCTCGCTCGTCGGTCCGAAGTCGAGGCTCTCGGCGTGAGCGACGGTGCCGTGCTGACGTTCCGCGACGTCCTCGTAGAGTCCGCCCAGGTCGCCGGCCTGGTCGGACTGGGACTGGTCGTCGACGGAGAACGAGGAGTCGGGGTCGAGTCTGGCTGCCGAGTCCTGCCGCCCCACGGCGGCGTCGGTCGCCCGGAGGTGTGCCTCGAGATGCGCGACCAGAGCCTCTTTGACCCGCAGCTTCGCCTTGTCGTCCATGGCACGACGTTACGCCTGCGGGGTGCGGAACGTTGCGGAACCAGTTCCGGAACCGGCAGGGGGTGTTGGTGGGGGGATTCCGAACTTAGAGTCGGCCTGCTTGTAAGGGCTTTCCCGGGTGGTTGGAGGGTTTGTGAGGCGGACTCTTGGGCTCGCGGTTGTGGTCGGGGTAGTGGCGGCCGGGCTGGCGGCGGGTGGCGGACCGGCGGTGGCGCAGCGCGGGGCGGTGGTCAGTGGGTCGTACTCGAGTGGCGCGGCGCACGCGTGGCAGCCGTTGCCGGCGACGTACATCGGGAACGACGCCGGGACCGCGGACGCGACAGTCGTGATCGATCCGAGTGTCAGCAGGCAGAAGTACACCGGTGTGGGCTTCTCCCTGGACGAGACGAGCGTGTCGAACCTCTGGAAGCTGACACCCCAGGAGCGGGAGCGGGCGATCCGGCTGCTCGCGGATCCGAAGACCGGCGCCGGGTTCGACCGGTTCCGGCTGACGATCGGGAGTCCGGATCTCATCGAGCATCTGCCGTTCTGGTCGTACGACGAGTTGCCCGCCGGTGTCACCGAGGACCGGAACCTGAAGTACTTCTCGATCAAGCGGGACGTGGACACGCACATCGTCGACACGGTGAAGCTGATCCAGAAGTACAACCCGCGGGCCACGTTCTTCGCGTCGGCGTGGAGCGCGCCGGCCTGGATGAAGACCAACAACCGGTTCACCGGCGAGGTCGCGTTGAAGCCCGGCAGTACGACGTCGTACTACCAGGTCGGCAAGCTCCGCGACGACTGCATCGACGTGTTCGCGAAGTACTACGTGAAGTACCTGCAGGCGTACGCGCAGCGTGGTATCAAGGTCGACGCGCTGACGCTGCTCAACGAGCCGGGGATCGACGTGGTGTACCCGGCGATGGACATCAGCGTCGAGCAGCAGCAGAAACTCGCCGTCGCGATCAAACGTGAGGTACGGCGCGCCGGGCTCCGCACGGAGCTCTACGTGCACGACTTCAACTTCTGGGACTGGCGCGACCCGAACAGCACGGAAACCAAGAACTACTACCGGATCTTCAACGATCCGGAAACCCGGAAAGCGTCGGACGCGATCGCCTTCCACCCGTACTGGGGCGACCCGGCGGTGATGCGGGACGCGTACGAGGAGTTCGGAAAACCCGTGCACATGACGGAAACGAGCGACCTCAGTCCGGAAACGATTCTGAACTATTTCCGCCTCGATGCGTCGTCGTACGTGCTGTGGGCGCAGACCACCGACCAGGACGGCGGCACGCTGCACTGGACGCCGGCGCGGGACAACAACCTCGACTGGGAAGAGGTCGGCCGTACGACGAAGTGGCCGAACCGGCTCGTGAAGGTCGACACGACGACGAAAACGTTCTCCGTGCGGGCCGAGCTGTACGCGATGGGGCAGTTCGCGAAGTACCTCGGGCCGGAGCACACCCGGGTCGAATCGAGCGCCACGGCGAACGGCATCAGCAACGTGGTGTTCAAGGACCGTGGCGACAACTTCGTCGCGATCGTGGGCAACGCCAACGCCGCCCCGAGTACGGTCCGCGTCACGCTGGCGGGCAAGTCGTTCATGGTGACGGTGCCGGCCAACGCGTTCGCGACCTACCGGTGGCACGGCGACGTCCCGTCGTCGCACCACAACCGGGCGCCGCAGTTCAACGACGTTCCGAACGTCACAGCCGACCAGTTCCAGACCACGCAGCTCCAGTTGCGGGCGACCGATCGCGACAAGGATCGGCTCGCGTTCTACGCGACGGACCTGCCGGCCGGCGTCAGCCTCGACGCGAGCACCGGCTTGGTGAGCCTCCATCCGACCGTCGCCGGTGAGCAGGACCTGAAGTTCCGTGTGACGGACGGCGCGGCCAACGACGAGGTCACGGTGCACCTCACCGTGAATCCGCGCGGCGCGCCGGTGGGCGAGAAGCTCGAAGCGGAGTCGTATGTCGCTCAGCACGGCTGGACCGATGGCGGGGCCAATTTCGTCGAGAACAACCCGGCCGCGAGTGGTGGCAAGAACGTCGGCTGGACTGCGGCGGGGAACTGGTTGCAGTACCGGGTCGACGTCGCGCAGGCGGGCACGTACAACCTCGAGTTCCGGGTCGCGAACGGGACGGGCGCAGTTGCTGCGGATGCCGTGTCCGTTCGGGACGCGGCCGGGACCGTGCTGACGAAGGTGTCGGTGCCGGACACCGAGGGATGGGCGAGTTACCAGTCCGTTCAGACGCAGGTGACGTTGCCGGCCGGGGATCAGGTGATCACCGTGTACTGCGAGACGGGCGGCTTCAACCTGGACTATCTGCGGCTCACGAGCTGAAACCACTTTGCGCAAACGATTGCACAACCCGTCCGGCACGTGTCACCCTTGGTGCCGTGACGCGTATCGCCTTCCTTCATACCGGTGCTGTGGTCATTCCGACGTTCGCGGCGCTTGCCGCCGAGCATCTGCCCGGCGTGGAGGTGCAGAACCTGCTCGACGACAAGATCGTCGCCGATCTGGGCCGGGGTGCCGCGGTCGAGCAGCGGCTGGCTGATCTCGGTGATGCCGCGGTCGCGGCCGGCGCCGAGGCGCTGATGTTCACCTGTTCGTCGATCTCGCAGTACGCCGGTCCGCTCGCCGATCGACTCGGCGTTCCGGTGTACCGGGTCGACGAGGCGATGGCGGATGAGGCGGTTCGCGCAGGCGACCGCGTCAGTGTCATCGCGACGCTGCCCACGACGGTGCAGCCGACGGCTGCGCTCCTGCGCGAGCGGGCTGAGCTCCAGGGGCGCGACGTCCAGATCGACGAGGTCGTCGTACCGGGTGCCTTCGAGGCGGCCGTCGCGGGAGACCGTGTTCGTCACAACGAGCTGGTGGCTGAGGCCATCAAAGCGGCGTCCGGTGACGTGATCGTCCTCGCGCAGGCGTCGATGGCGTCGGCGGCCGAGGGACTCGACCTCGCCGTCCCGGTCCTCACCAGCCCCGAACGCGGCATCCGCCGCCTGGCCGAACAGCTCAACTAGCGGCGGCTCACTTGGTCGAGCGGCGTCGGTTCAGGCGGTTGACCAGGCGGTCGAGGACGCCGTAGCCGGACAGGCCGAGGATCCCGACAGCCGCCAGGAAGAGCCAGACGGCAACCGTGATGTTCGTCGGCCGGGCGATCAGCCCGGCGACGAACAGGACCACGCCGATCACCGCGAAGGAAATGACCAGGCGTCGGCTCATCGGCTCGTAGCTCACGACACCGATGCTACCCAGTGGGTAGCTCACCCCTTGACGTCGAGCGGATGCCTGCGGCAAGGTTTACAGCGCTGCATTACAGCGCTGTAAATCCCGAGCGGAGAGCAGGTAGATGCGTCCCGACATCGTCATCGTGATGACCGATCAGCAGCGGGTGGGGCTGACCCGGCGGAGCGGATATCCGGTGGACACCATGCCGTTCGTCGACCGCCTGGCGGACAACGGAACAGATTTCCGGAACGCGTACACGGCTGCGCCGGCCTGCGTGCCGGCACGTACCAGCCTGCTCACCGGCCGGTTCCCGAGCGCCCACCAGGTCCGGCAGAACAGCAACGCCCAGCACGCCCGCTACCAGCAAGATCTGCTCGACGTACTGCGGGCCGCCGACTACCAACTGCACTTCGCGGGAAAGCCGCACATGCATCGCGACGCGCAGGACTTCGACACGTACGCCGGTCCGTACTTCCACACCCAGGGACCAGAGCGGAACGCCGAGGAAAACGCTTTCGACACCTGGCTCGAGCACCTCGACCACGGCGTCTCGGACGAGCCGACGCCGTACGACGTGAAGAACCAACTGCCCTACCGGATCACCACCGACGCACTGCAGGCAGCGCAACAAGCCGACCCCGACCAGCCTGCCCTCTTCTGGGTCTCCTATCCCGAACCCCACAACCCTTACCAGGTCCCACAGCCCTACTTCGACCTGGTCAGCCCCGAGGACGTCCCCGACCGCACAACGGGGCCCGAGGCAACAGAAGTCAAGGGCGGCAGCTACGCCTGGCTGCGCAGGCTCCAGGAGGAGAAGCGGCCCGGGTACGACGACAAGTGGCGCCGGTACGCCGCGAACTACCTCGGCATGCTCAATCTCCTCGACGATCAGATCGCCCGCCTGCACGAGGGTCTCGCCCATCGCACCCGGCCGCGCCTCACGATCGTGCTCGCCGACCACGGCGACTACGTCGGTGAGTACGGCCTGCAGCGTAAGGGCGCCGGCCTGTCCGAGTTCCTGATGCGGATCCCGCTGATCATCACCGGCGACGGCGTACACCCCCAGCAGCGCGACGAACCGGTGTCGATCGTCGACGTCCTGCCCACCATCTGCGAGGCTGTCGGCCAACCGATCCCCGACGGTGTCCAGGGTCGCAGCCTCCTACCGCTCACCCACGGCGAGGAAGCACCCGAGGAGGAGTTCGGCAGCATCGTCGCCGAGCACGGGTACGGCGGTCGCGCGTACGACGTGACCGCCCGGCCACCGCTGCACTTCGGGTACGACGGCCCGACCTTCGACGAGCTGAACACCGTTACCCAGTCCGGCGCCGCGCGGATGCTCCGCAGTAGTCGCTGGAAGCTGATCGTCCATGCCGACCTGCCCGGTGAGCTGTACGACCTGGGACAGGATCCCGCCGAGCTCGACAACCTCTTCGACGACGACGCGCATGTGGCCGTCCGGGCCCGCCTCCTGCACCAGCTCGCCCGCTGGCAGGCACGGCTGACCGACGACCTCCCGAACGGCAACTACACCCCGCTCCGCCTGCCCCACAACTGGCGCTGGGCACCCCAAGGAGAACCAACATGAACACCTTCAGCCGCCGGACCCTGCTGGGCCTCGGCGCCGCCACCGCTGCGGCGATCACCATCCCTGGATGCTCCGGCAAGTCCGGCCCGATGCGCGTGTCCTGGTACGGCCCGGACCCGGTGACCAAGGCGCTCAACAAGGCCCTCGACGCGTGGAAGTCGAGCGGCGGCGCGGAATACACCGCGGAAAGCGCTCCCTTCGACGACTACTGGGACAAGCTCGCCACGCAGACCTCCGGCAACAACGCTCCCGACGTACTGCGGATGTCGATGAGCTACTTCAGCGACTACGCGGGCCGGAGTGCGCTGAAGGACCTCGGCTCGCTGGGGATCGACACGTCGGGTCTCGACAAGGACGTCGCCGCCAGCGGTGTTGCCGACGGCAAGGACTACGGGATCGGGCAGAGCTCGATCAGCTACTCGATGTACGTCGACGAGGGCGCGATCAAGAAGGCCGGCGGAACGGTGCCGGAGCAGGGCTGGACCTGGGACAGGTTCGCGGAGTTCGCCCGGGACTACTCCGGTTCGGTGCAGGGCGCGTTCGGGTCGAGCGACCAGGCCGGAAACTTCCAGCTGTTCGAGGTGTACGCGCGTCAGCACGGCACGGAAATGTTTTCCGACGACGGCGGAAAACTGCTGACCACCAAGGAAACCGTCCAGGAATGGTTCCAGTACTGGGCGGACCTGCGGAACGCGAAGGCTGCGCCGCCGCAGAACGTGAGCGGTGAGACGACGGCGATCGAGAAGTCGTTGATTGCCACCGGCAAGTCTCCGCTGCAGTTCGGCTGGGTCCAGCAGATCACCTTCTACCAGCCGCTGGTGAAGAGCCCGCTGGCCGTGCTCCCGGTCCCGCAGGGCAAGGCCGGCGATCTGACCGGCCAGTTCGTCAAGGGTCTGGACCTGTGGTGCATCTCGGCCGCGAGCAAGCACCCCGAGGACGCGGCGAAACTGATCGGGTTCCTGCTCAACGACGAGAAGGCGATCAAGGCGATCGGCATCCTGCTCGGCGTACCGCCGTCGAAGAAGGCGCGTGACCTGGTTTCCGCGGACGCTGGTTCGGCCGGTGCCCGGGCGATCAAGTACGTCGAGGACCTGGCCGGCAAGGTCGGTCCGTCGCCGAAGCCGTGGCCGAAGGGGTACGGCGAGTTGCTGACCGGGTTCGGCCGGATCGCGGAGAACATCGGCTTCGGCAAGAGCAACCCGGCAGCGGGCGCTCAGGAGTTCGTGGACCTGGCCGGAAAGACTCTCGGTCAGTGACTTCCCGATTACGGCAGAGCGTTCCGGCGTACCTTTTCCTGCTGCCCTGGCTGATCGGCGTACTCGGGCTGACGATCGGCCCGATGCTCCTGTCGCTCTACTACTCGTTCACCGACTACGCGCTGCTCAACACCCCGGAGTGGACCGGTCTGCACAACTACACGGCCCTCTTCCAGGACTCGCGGTACCTGCAGTCGCTACGCGTCACGTTCATCTACGTCGGCGTCTCGGTACCGCTCGAGATGGCGTTCGCGCTCGCCGTCGCCGTCCTTCTGAACCGAGGGCTCAAAGGTCTCGCCGTCTACCGAGCGCTGTACTACGTCCCGAGCCTGCTCGGCGGGAGTGTCGCGATCGCCCTGCTCTGGCAGCAGATCTTCGGCAGTGACGGCCTGCTCAACGACGTCCTCGGCCTCTTCGGCATCCACGGCCGTGGCTGGATCTCCGAGCCCGGTACGGCGCTGTGGACCCTGATCCTGCTGCGGGTCTGGCAGTTCGGCGCCCCGATGGTGATCTTCCTGGCCGGTCTGCGGCAGATCCCGGACGAGGTACTCGAGGCCGCCGAGGTAGACGGTGCGGGCCGGTGGCAACGATTCTGGCGGGTCACGCTGCCGCTGCTGTCGCCGGTGGTGTTCTTCAACCTGGTGCTGCAGATCATCGGTGCGTTCCAGGCGTTCACCCCGGCGTTCGTGATCAGCGGCGGCAAAGGCGGCCCGTCGGACTCGACCCTGTTCTACACGCTGTACCTGTACCAGCAGGCGTTCGGAAACTTCCGGATGGGGTACGCCGCCGCGATGGCCTGGGTACTGCTGCTGATCATCGCGGTCTTCACCGGACTGAACTTCGTCCTCGGCCGCACCTGGGTGTTCTACGGAGACGAAGGGGTACGTCGATGAGACGCGTACTGGCCCATGTCGGCCTGAGCGTGGGAGCACTGGTGATGCTCTATCCGCTGCTGTGGATGATCACCGCGTCGCTGCGGCCGAACACCGAGATCTTCTCGAGCCCGGGGCTGATCCCGGAACACCCGACGCTCGGGAACTACGCGCTCGGCTGGACGTCGACCGGGACCAGCTTCGGCATCTACATGATGAACTCGCTGATCATCTGCGCCGCGGTGGTGATCGGCAACGTGCTGACCTGCTCGCTGACCGCGTACGCGTTCGCGCGGCTCACGTTCATCGGCCGGAAAACGTTGTTCGCGCTGATGCTGGCGACGATCATGCTGCCTGCTCACGTGACCCTGATCGCGCAGTACTCGATTTTCCGGAAACTGAACTGGATCGACACGTTCTGGCCGATGATCGTGCCGAGCTTCCTGGCCACCGACGCGTTCTTCGTGTTCCTGATGGTGCAGTTCATCCGGTCGATCCCGGTCGAACTGGACGACGCGGCCCGGATCGACGGCTGCGGGGTGTGGGGCATCTACCGCCGGATCATCCTGCCGCTGCTGTCGCCGGCCCTGGTGACGACGGCGATCTTCTCGTTCATCTGGACCTGGAACAACTTCTTCAGCCAGCTGATCTACCTGTCCACGCGGACCCGGCTGACGGTGCCGGTCGCGCTGCGCGGCTTCCTGGACGCGACCGGCAGCTCGGAGTGGGGCGGGCTGTTCGCGATGAGTGTCGTCACGCTGGTCCCGGTCGTCGTGGTGTTCGTGGTCTTCCAGCGCCGCATCCTGGCCGGAATGGCCCACTCCGGCCTCAAATGAGATCCTGCCAGCTATGAGGCCGCGCCTGACCGATGTCGCCGAGGCGGCCGGGGTGTCGATGAAGACGGTGTCGAACGTCGTCAACGGCGCCGAGCATGTCCGCGAGGAGACCCGGCAGCGGGTGCTGGCCGCGATCGACAAGCTCGGGTACCGGCCGAACATCGCGGCCCGCAACCTGGCGCAGGGGCGCAGCGGGGTGATCGCGCTCGCCGTACCGCAGCTCGACCGGCCGTACTTCGCCTCGCTCGCGGCTCGGATGCTCGACGAGGCCGAGGCGTTCGGCTGGATCGTGCAGTTTCACCAGACCGGCGGCCGCCGCGAGGCGGAACTCGCCTTGCTCACCGAGCGGCATCCGGCCCGCCTCGACGGGATCGTGATGAGCCCGCTCGGGCTCACCGCGGAGGATGTGCAGAACCGCGACCCGGCGCTGCCGCTTGTCCTGCTGGGTGAGAAGGCCGGCACGGAGCACCACGCCGATCACGTCGGGATCGACAACCGCGAGGCCGGCAAGGTGGCGACCGAGCATCTGCTCGAGCTCGGTCGGCGCCACGTGATGGCGCTGGCGCCCGGACCGCGGATGGACGACGAGCGGATCAACGGGTACCGCGACGCACTCGCCGCGGCCGGGCTACCAACAGACGAGGACATCGTGCTCGCGACCGGCGGACTGCGGGGTCAGGACGCCGAGCGGACTCTCGGCGAGTGGCTGGACTCGGGGAACCCGGCACCGGACGCGGTCTTCGCGGCCACCGACTGGCTGGCGATGGGCGCGATCCGCGCGCTGGTCCTGCGCGGTCTGCGGGTGCCGCAGGACGTGGCTGTGGTCGGTTTCGACGACATCCCGTACGACCTCGCCACCCTCCCGACGCTCACCACGGTCGCGCCCGACAGGGTCGCCATCGCCCGCCTGGCACTGCAAGCCCTCCGCGACCAACGCCCACAAAACGAACCCAAGCGCCTGCAAGCCCCCTTCAGCCTCGTAGTCCGCGAGAGCACCACCGGCATCGGCTGACCCTGGCGTATGGCCGCCGCGCGACCCAGACTGGCGGCATGGGTGGGGGAATGGTGGCGATGCTGTTCTCGGACATTGAAGGGTCGACGCTGCTGCTGCGCCGGTTGGGGGACCGGTACCTGGAGGCGCTGGAAGATCATCGACGGATCCTGCGAGCGGTCTGGACGGCGTACGGCGGGACCGAGATGGGGACCGAGGGCGACAGCTTCTTCGTCGTGTTCGGGACGGCCGGCGACGCGGTCCGGGCGGCCGTCGACGGGCAGCGTCAGCTGGAAGCGCATCGATGGCCGGACGACGAGCGCCTGCGCGTGCGGATGGGGATCCACACCGGTACGCCGGGTGTGTACGACGGCGACTACTGGGGCATGGACGTCCATCTCGCCGCACGGATCGGGGCCGCCGCCCACGGCGGGCAGATCGTGGTGTCGGCCGTCACCGGTGAGCTGACGCATCTGCCCGACGGCGTCACGCTGCGCGATCTCGGCACGCTCCGCCTCAAGGACATCCCGGAGCCCGAACACCTGCTCCAAGTCACCGTCGACGGGTTGCCGGCCGACTTCCCGCCACCACGCACCATCGGGACGTCGACGAGCCTGCCGTCGCCCGCGACGCCGATGCTCGGGCGCGAACAGGACGTCGACCGCGTCACCGGTCTGCTCGACCGGCCCGACGTACGGCTCGTCACGCTGACCGGACCGGGCGGGTCGGGCAAGACCCGCCTGGCGATCGGCGTCGCCGCGGAGCTGACCACGAGGTTCCCGGGCGGGGTGCACTTCGTTCCGCTCGCGGCGGTCACGTCCGCTCGGGTGCTGTGGACGACGATCGCCGAGGTTCTCGACATCCCGCCGCGGGAGCGCGGCCGGATCGTCGCCTACCTGGCCCAGCGGACCCTGCTTCTGGTCCTCGACAACCTCGAGCAGCTCCCGGACGCCGGCAAGGTCGTCGCCGAGATCGTCGAAGGCGCGCCGCAGGTGAAGCTCGTCGCCACCTCCCGGCGAGCCCTCGGCCTCACCGGCGAGCACCTGCACCCGGTGCTGCCACTCACAGAGGCCGCTGTAGAACTTTTCGTGCAGCGCGCCCAGGCCGTCCGACCGACGTTCACGCTGACCGACGAGAACACGGCGGACGTGGTCGCGATCTGCCGCCGGCTCGACGGGCTCCCGCTCGCGATCGAGCTGTGCGCGCCACGAGTGCGGCTTCTCAGCGTGAAGGAGTTGCTCGCGCGGATCGATCAGGCGCTGGACATCGCGTCCACGAGCACCGCGACCCCGGAACGTCAACGGACGCTGCGGGACACGATCGCCTGGTCGTACGAGCTGCTCGGCCCCGAACACCGCCGTACCTTCCGCTGCCTCGCAGTGTTCGCCGGCGGCGCCGACCTGGCCGCGGTCGAGAAAGTTGCCACCGGCATCGACCCGATCGAGGCCCTCGCCGAGCTGCACGACGCCAACCTGATCACGCTGTCCGACGGACCGGACGGCACCCGCGTCCGCTTGCTGGAGACCATCCGCCGGTACGCCGCCGACGAGCTGCAAGCCACGGACGAGGACGCCGGCGTCCGTGGTGTCCACGCCCGCTACTACGCCGACCTCGCCGAGAGCATCGAGGACACCAAGAAGACCACGTCCGACCTGCCGCTCGATCGTGCCGAGATCGACCTGGACAACTTCCGTACCGCTCTCAGCTGGGCGACCGGCCACGACCTACGGACCGCTCTCCGGCTCTGTTCGGCTCTGGCCTGGGTCTGGATCGTTGGCGGCTATCTGGCCGAGAGCCGCGCCTGGCACGAGCAGATCGTCACAGCCGCCGGTACGACGTCCTCGCCGGAGCTGGCCGCCTGTCTGCGCGGATTCAGCAACGTCTTGCTCATCCAGGGGGAGGCGGAGCACGCCGAAGAGGTGGCGGCCCGCAGCGTCGAGATGGCCCAGCGGCTCGGCGATCCGGCCGGCATCGCGTACGGAATGACCGTGCTCGGCTCGATGCAAGGCCAGCGAGGGGACGCACGTGCGGCGCGGGCGACGCTGACCGACGCCGTCGAGCGGCTCCGGTCCTTGGATGACGAGTGGCGGTTGGCCCGGGTGCTCAACCACCTGGGCGGGATCGAGGAGGAACTCGGCAACTTCGAGCACGCGGAGGAGCTGCTCCGGGAGTCGCTGAGGATCACCGAGTCGCACGGGGACGCGCACGAGCTCGCCATCGTGGGGCAGAACTTCGCCTACCTGCTGACCCTCGCCGGCCGTCTCGACGAGGCCGGCAAGCTGGTCCGTGGGCTGGTTCCTACCGTGGTGGCGCTCGGCAGCCCGACTCTCACGATGGCGTTCTCGAACACCGTCATGAACCTGCTGATCCGGCGCGGCGACCCGGTCGGCGCCGCACACCTGTTCGGCGCGGAGGAGGCGATGGGCGAACGGCTCGAGATCCCCAACCCGTACCTGGACGAGGAACTCGCCGAAGCCCTCGAACTCGTCGGCGACACACTGTCCCGCGAGGACTGGGAACGACACCGTCACGTGGGCCGGACCGAACGCGTCGAGGAACTGCTCGACCGGCTGTCACTCTGAACGTACGCCGCATGAAGGATCGTGATCGCGGCGAGTACGGCGTACGCGTTCCCGAGGATCAGGTCGAAGCCATGCAGGTGGTACTCGCGGTCGTCGTGATTCGGTGCCAGCCAAGGGAATCCGAAGACCGTGACCACCGTCCACAACATGGCAAGCGCCGAACGCCGACGGAACCACAGGACCATGCAGATCGGCAGTGCCCACACCCAGTGCCCGCTCCAGGAGATCGGCGATACGAGCAGTCCGACCAGCGCTGTCACCAGAATCCCGTCCAGCCGATCAAGTCGCCGTACGGCGTGACACCCGACGGCGACCGTCAGCGCGACCGCGAGCAGCCAGATCGGGCCGATGCCCTCGACACCGCCGGCCATCCGGGCGAACACGCCGCGCCAGGCCTGGTTGCTGATGAAGTGCGTCGGACCTGGGCGGCTCGGGTCGAAGATGTAATGCGTCCAGAACTGACGGGACGCGTCCGGCATCACGACCGCGCCGATCACGATGGTGCCGGCGGTCGCTCCGATCGCGACGGCGGCCTCACGGAACCGTCGTGTCACCAGCAGGTACAGGATGAAGATGCCGGGCGTCAGCTTGATACCGGTCGCGACCCCGATCAGCGCACCGCGGAACCGTCGCGGCGTCCGGCCGAGCAGATCCACGAGCAGGAGAACGAGCAGAACCAGGTTGACCTGCCCGAGGGCGAACGTCGACCGCACCGGTTCCAGCGTCAGCCCGAGCGCGCCGACCCCGATCCCAACGCCAGCACGCGTTCTCGCGACCAGGCCGGGCGGAGCGCACGCGTCATCAGTACGCCGATCGCCAGTAGGCAGGAGGCGTTGACGAGGGTCATCACGACCCGCCCGGTGCCGGTGCCGAGGGTAGCGATCGGCGCGAACACGAGTGCCGCGAACGGTGGATACGTGAACCCGAGCGCGAGTTCCTTCGGGAACGCCAGGTGGGCGGTGTAGATGTCCTGCCCGCGCAGGAAAGCCCGCGCTGCGACGACGTACACCCGCAGGTCGCTCTGCACGTACCCGGCCGGCCACAACCACCAGCAGAACCCCAGAAACGCACAGGCCGCGACGACGAGGACCGCCGTACGTCGGCCTCGCGGCGCCGCGACCTTCGCCGGAGCATGCTCTCGAACACTCATGCCGACGACTCTCGCCGCCGGGCCTGGTGCTCCACATCGCCGTACGGGCTAATCCTTGCTCACTGCAACGAATGAGCCGGAAGTGCCCGGGCTCAATCGAAAGAGTGACGTCCGCCGGCCGTGAAGATCTCGAGGTTCAGGGCCTGCGTGCCCTTTAGGGCAGCGTTCCGGCCGAGCATGACGAAAGGTTGACTACAGCTTTCAAGCGGTTGACCGCGGACAGTGGCAACTACATACTGCTTGCACCGCCGTCGGCGGAGCTGTGGGGGCAGCTGGGGCTGGGGTTCAGGGAAAAAACAAGGGGGGCACGTCATGCATGCCTGGAAATTGATCCGTGCTGCGCTGGTGACTGCGGTCGTCGGCGCGACACTGGCAGCGGTTCCGATGACCGCCGATGCCGTACCGCCGACGAGCGCGATCGAAGTCAACACGACCTCGGTCGCGCGTGGGCAGACGTTCACGATCACGCAGACCGTGTACAACGATCGGGACTTCACGATCTCCGGCGGGAAGGCCGGGCTGTACGCGAAGGAGACATCACTGCCGGCCATGGTGGAGTTGGTGTCGTGTCCGGGTGCGTTCGCCTGTGACACGCTCGGCACCAGCGTCCGTGGCGGGGTAGGGGAGGTTCCGCCGGGTGAGTCCCGGACGGTCGTCTTCACGCTGCGGGTCGAGGCAGACGCTCCGCTGGGAACGATCACGCTGCAGCACCAGTTCATCGGGGAGAACTACGCGTTCGAGGTCTTCGACGGACCGGCGCTCACGATCTTGCAGAACCCGGCGGACGTCGCGGTGACGATGACCGCGGCGGTGACGATGGTGACGACGGCACGGATCACGTACACGGTCACGGTGAAGAACAACGGTCCGGATCCGGCAACCGGGATCCGCGTCGTCGCGACCGGTCCGGGTGCCACGGCGTACTACGCGTCGACCTGTACCAGGGTCGGCACCACGCGGTCGGCGAACTGCGACATCGCCTCGCTGGCGAGCGGCGCGAGCGTGACGCGAACGCTGACGGTGAACACCGGGATGCTCACGGCCGGTGTGCTGACCGCTACGGCGCAGCGTACGGCGAGTTCGCCGAGCGACCCGGTGGCGACGAACGACAAGGCGACGCGCACCTGCACCGCGCTGACCGGTCTGGTCGTGCGCTGCTGACAACGCACTGAAGTAGTACGACGGCCGGCGGCCGCGGGACTCGAGTCTCGCGGCCGCCGGCCATTTTGCTGTCTACGTCTTGCATCGAGGGGTGGGTCAGGTTTACGGTCCGGGTTAACGTTTAAGTGAGTGTTAGTGAGCACTTCTTCGAAACTTGGAGCAACTATGATCAGTCGGCGACGGTTCCTGCAGGTGACCGGTGCGGCGATTGCCACCTCCACGCTGGCGGCCTGCGGCGACGGCGGAGCGGCGAACGGAGGCGCAAAGGCGTCGGGCGAGCTCACGCTGCCGACGTACAAGCCGTTCGAAGGTCTGCATCCGGACTTCCCGGGGGCCGAGTCCGGCCTCGAGCCCGGGTTCCTGAAGTTCCCGGCGGACGCCGTCTCGAGCGTGAAGGCGCCGCCGCTGAAGAGCGCGGTGACCGCGCTGACCGAGACGTTCGCGACGCCTCCGCCGCCGATGGGCAGCAACCCGATGTGGCAGGCGCTGAACCAGGCGCTCGGCGGTGAGCTCAAGCTGACGATCGGCACCGACCCGGGCTACCCGGAGAAGTTCGCGACGCTGCTGGCCAGCGACTCGCTGCCGGACCTGATGTGGCTGCCGCCGAACCAGGGCATCCCGAACATCGGCCCGATGCTCGAGGCGAAGTTCCAGGACCTGACCAAGTACCTGTCCGGCGACGCCGTCCTGGAGTACCCGAACCTGGCCGCGCTGAAGCCGGCCTCCTGGCGGACCGCCGTGGTGAACGGGAAGATCTGGGGCGCCCCGATCCCGTCGACGCCGTTCGGCCAGGTGATGATGGGCAACCCGAAGACCTGGGCGAAGGTCGGCGGCCTGCAGTGCGCCACCGCGGACGAGTTCTTCGCCAAGTGCAAGGAGCTCACCAACGGCACGAACTACGCGCTCGAGCCGGCGATCATCAACATGCTGCACATGTTCGGCGAGTGGTTCGGCGCCCCGAACGGCTGGCGCGTGAGCCAGGACCGGTCGCTGACGCACCTGTACGAGACCGACAACTACAAGGCCGCCGTCGAGTACGCCGCCAAGCTCTGGGCCGCCAAGGTGTTCTACCCGGACCTCAACCTGGCCGACGCCACCCCGAAGACCGTGAACGGCCAGATCGCCGCCCAGGTCGTCGTCGGCCCGCGCGCGACCGCCGACTTCCGGAACCTCGACCCGTCGCTGTTCGTGGACACCATGATCCCGTTCGGCCACGACGGCAAGGCGAAGCCCGTCTACGACATGGGCTACGGCACGGTCGGTTTCACGCCGTTCAAGAAGACCGACGAGGGTCGTATCCGCGAGCTGCTCGCGCTGATGGACTACCTGTCCGCGCCGTTCGGCACCAAGGAGTACCTGGTCAAGAACTTCGGCGTGGAGGGGCAGCAGTACTCATTGGATGCGCAGAAGAACCCGGTGCTCACCAAGGCCGGTCAGCAGCAGGCGCCCGGTCTGGTCAGCGCGCTGCAGATCATGAACTCCCCGGAGAGCGTGATCTTCAACCCGGCGAACCCGGACGACACCAAGAAGATCTACGCGACCGAGCAGCAGTTGCTGAAGTTCGCGATGCGGAACCCGACGGCGGGCACGTACTCCGACACCTCGAGCAAGGTCGGTCCGAAGCTGACCGCGGCGTTCCGGGACACGATCGTCGACATCGTCACCGGCCGGCAGAAGCTCGACGCGTACGACGCGGCGCTCAAGCGCTGGAAGTCCGGTGGCGGTGACAAGATGCGCGACGAGTTCGCGGCTGTGCTCCCGTCGAGCGTTCCGGTCACCGGGTCCTGATAGATGCTGAAACGAACCTCCTCCGTCGCGCGGACCAAGAACGGCCTGCCGCTGAAGGCGAAGTGGCGCCGGGACTGGCAGATGGTCCTGCTGATGATTCCCGGCGTCGTCTTCCTGCTGGTGTTCTTCTACCTGCCGGTGCTCGGAAACGTCGTCGCTTTCCAGGATTTCCAGCCGTACCTCGGCATCATGCACAGCGAGTGGAGCGGCCTGCAGAACTTCGTCAACCTGTACGCGAACCCGGACTTCTGGGACGCGTTGCGGAACACGTTGTTGCTGGCCGCCGTCCAGTTGCTGCTGTTCTTCCCGGTGCCGATCGGGCTGGCGCTGATCGTCGACTCGCTGGTCAGCAACCGTTTTCGGCGCTGGTTCCAGACGATCGCGTACCTGCCGCACTTCCTGTCCTGGGTGCTGGTCGTGACGCTGTTCCAGCAGTCGCTCGGCGGGGCGGGGTTCATCAACAACCTGCTCCGGCAGGCGGGCCTGGACCCGATCCCGTTCATGACCAACCCGGACACCTTCCCGCTGCTCGTCGTCGCGCAGCTGATCTGGAAGGACGCCGGCTGGGCGATGATCATCTTCCTCGCGGCGCTGACCACCGTGGACGTCTCGCTCTACGAAGCGGCCGCGGCGGACGGCGCCGGGCGCTGGCGGCGGCTGTGGCACATCACGCTGCCGGCGCTGCGGACGGTCATCGTGCTGCTGCTGATCCTGCGGATCGGTGACATCCTCAGCGTCGGGTTCGAGCAGTTCATCCTGCAACGCGACTCGGTCGGTCCGGGTGCTGCCGAAGTACTGGACACGTTCACGTACTACGCCGGCGTGGTCGGCGGCGACTGGAGCAGCGGGGCCGCGGCCGGGCTGGCCAAGGGCGTGGTCGGTGCGTTGCTGCTGTGGGGTGCCAACTCACTCGCTCACCGGCTCGGTGAGCCAGGAATCTTCCAGAGGCGCTCATGAGACCTGTGTGGAAAGAGAATCCGTCGCCGGGGTACCAGGCGATCAAGGCGGTGATCCTGGGCGGGTTCGCGCTGGTGATCGTCGTACCGATCCTGGTCGTGATCTCGACGTCGCTGGCCAGTGACAAGGACATCATCGACGCGGGCGGGTACGTGCTGTGGCCGTCGCATCCGACGGTGAAGGCGTACCAGACGCTGTTCAGCGGCGGCCTGATGGGCCGGGCGATCCTGGTCAGCGTCTTCGTGACGATCGTCGGTACGGCGATCGCGCTCGCCGTCACCATCGCGCTCGCGTACGCGACGTCGCGACCGGTGCTGTTCGGGCGGCCGGTGCTGCTGATGGTGCTGTTCACGCTGCTGTTCGCGCCGGGCATCATCCCGATGTTCCTGGTGGTGAAGCAGTTCGGGCTGCTCGACAGCCTGTGGTCGCTGATCCTGCCGGGCGCGTTGGGGGCCTTCAACTTCGTCGTACTGCGGACGTTCTTCATGAACGTGCCGGGCGAGTTGCTGGAGAGCGCCCGGATCGACGGCGCGAGTGACTTCACCATCCTGCGCCGGATCATCATGCCGTTGTCGAAGGCGGTGATCGCCGTCGTCGGGCTGTTCTACGCGGTCGGGTTCTGGAACGCGTTCTTCAACGCGCTGCTGTACCTGAACGACACGTCGAAGTGGCCGGTCCAGGTGATCCTGCGGACCTACGTCCTGCAGGGCAAGTCGCTGTCGGCCGACCAGCTCGGCGTCCACCCGCCGCCGCAACCCCAATCACTGCAGATGGCCGTCGTCGTGGTCGCGCTGGTGCCGATCGCCATGGTGTACCCGTTCCTCCAACGGCACTTCACCAAGGGTGTAATCACCGGCGCGGTCAAGGGCTGATCTGCAAGAATCTAGATATGTCCTCACCTTTGGCAGAGCGGCCGACGCTGCGGATGGTGGCGAAGGAGGCCGGTGTCTCGGTCGCGACCGTGTCCTACGTGCTGTCCGGACGGCACCGCAGCCACACGATCAAGGACTCGACCGCGGACCGGGTCCGCGAGGCCGCGTCGCGTCTGGGGTATCGGCGCAACGACGCGGCCCGTGCGATCCGGACCGGCAAGTCCGATCTCGTGCTGCTGTCGCTGAACGTGCTCGCGGACCCGTGGTCGCAGGCGGTCGCGGCCACGGTCAGTACGGCGGTGAGCCCGCTCGGAAAGACCGCGCTGATCGTCGCGGACGGCGACTGGCGGACCGTGCTGTCCAACCGGACGCCGGACGTGATCTTCATCGACAGCATCAAACCGGACCCGGAACAGATCGCCGAGCTGGAGGCGTTCGCGGCGCAGGGCGTGCAGATCGTGGCGTTCAGCGAAACCCTGGAACCGCAGGGCTTCGACGTGATCCGGTCCGGCGCCGAGCCGCGCTGCCACCTCGCCGTGGAGCACCTGCTGGAACGCCACGACCGGGTCGGCGCGCTCACCTCCCGGACCACCGGCTTCGCGCGCTTCGACGCGTACGTCAACACGATGCGCGGGGCCGGCAAGCCGATCAGCAGCGACCACATCGAGGTCTTCGAGCAGCACCCTGAGGGCGCGTACCGGGCCGCGATGGCGCTGCTGTCCAAGCCCGATCGTCCGACCGGGCTCTACTGCACCACCGATTTCGCCGCGATCGCCGCCGTCCGGGCGGCGCACCGGCTGCGCATCGACGTACCGGGGGATCTGGCGATCGTGGGGGTCGGGAACACGCCCGAAGGCGAGCACCTGGACCCGTCGCTGTCGACTGTCGGACCGGTCGGGTTCAACGAGGCGCTCGCCCGGATCATCGTGAGCAGGCTGACCGACCGGGAAGGCGCACCCGGCGAAGTGTTCGATTTCCCTTGGCAACTGCTCGTCCGGGAGTCTTCTTGAGTCAACCAAACGTCGTCCTGATCTGTGTGGACGAGTGGCGGGGCGATGCGATGTCGTGCGCCGGTCATCCGTACGTCGAGACGCCGCATCTGGACGAACTGGCGCGGAACGGGGTGCGGTTCAGTCGCGGGTACTCCGCGACGCCGACGTGCGTGCCGGCCCGGGTGGCGTTGTTCACCGGGCAGTCGCAGGAGCGGCACGGGCGCGTCGGGTACACGGACGGCGTACCGTTCGACACCGCGCATCCGGTGACGGTGCAGGGCGAGTTCCGGCGCGCCGGGTACCACACGCAGGCGATCGGGAAGATGCACGTGTGGCCGGAGCGGGCGCGGCTCGGATTCGACGACGTGATCCTGCACGACGGGTTCCTGCACCACTCTCGGCGTGCTTACCGGCAGCAGTTCGGGTTCTTCGACGACTATGTGCCGTGGCTGCGGCGGCAGCCGGGGGTGTCGCCGGATGCGGAGTACTTCGACCACGGGGTGAACTGCAACTCGGTGGTCGCGCGGCCGTGGGACAAGGCGGAGGAGTTGCACCCGACGCACTGGATCGGCACGCAGACGATCGACTGGCTGTACCGGCGGGATCCGACGCGGCCGTTCTTCCTGTACTTGTCGTTCCATCGGCCGCATCCGCCGTACGACCCGCCGGCCTGGGCCTACGACCAGTACAACGCGTTGCCGCCGTACGAACGTCAGTTGGGTGACTGGGAAGACGACTGGGACGAGTTCCGGCGGGACGGGGACTACCAGGCGGCGATCGGGGACCTGCCGGATCGCGTCGTACATCGCGCGCGAGCCGGGTACTACGGGCTGATGGCGCAGATCGACCTGCAGATCAACCGGATCCGTGAGGCGCTGGTCGACTTCGGGGTGTACGACGACACGATCATCGCGTTCACGTCCGACCACGGCGAGATGATGGGCGACCACCGGATGTTCCGGAAGTCCGTGCCGTACGAGGGGTCCGCGCGGGTGCCGTTCATCGTTGCGGATCGTGCTGCGGCTGGTGGTACTGTTCGCGGCGGGGTTGTGGATCAGGTGGTCGAGCTGCGGGACGTGATGCCTACGCTGCTGGACCTGGCCGGGGTGCCGATTCCGTCGTCGGTGGACGGGGTGTCGCTGGCGCCGTTCCTGCGGGGGGAGTCGGTGCCGGTGCGAGAGTGGTTGCACGGCGAGCATCTGCATTTCGGGCAGTCGATCCAGTGGGTGACGGACGGGAAGATCAAGTACGTCTGGGGTTCCTCGCTCGGCGTGGAGCAGTTGTTCGATCTTGTCGCGGATCCGGGCGAGCTGCGGAACCTGGTGAAGTCCGAGCCTGAGCTTCTCGAGTTGTGGCGGTCGCGGTTGATCCAGGACCTGACCGGGCGCGAGGAAGGGTTCGTTGCCGACGGCAAGCTGGTGACCGGGCGTCCGGTGACCGCGATCCTCAACCACACCAGGGAACGCGTTGCACGCGCCGCCGGCTGAGGGCTGGGAGCCGGTCGACATCGGCGAGTCCGACACGTCCGTCTACCGCCGAGGCAACACGTTCGCCAAGTGCTGCGGCCCCTCCGGCGTCGCCGAACTGGCCGCCGAACGCGACCGCATCACCTGGCTGGCTGGAACGGGATTCCCCGGCGCGAAAGTACTGGACTGGACCCCGACCCCAGCCTCATCCGGCGGGGTCGGGTTGTCCTCGGGTGGTGCTTGTTTGGTGACTTCGGCAGTGCCGGGAGTTCCAGGGGACACCCTCCCGCCTGCGTCGCACGATCGTGCCATGCGGAGCCTCGGGGCGACCCTTCGTGAGCTGCATTCGCTGACCGACTGCCCGTTCGAGCGGCCGCTGGCGGACGTGATCGCGTCGGCGGCCGACGTCGTACGGCGGGGTGCTGTCAACCCGGCGTACCTCACCGACGAATGGCGCCGCCTGCAGCCGTCGGAGCTGCTGGCCGAAGTGGTTGCCGAGCGCCCCTATATCGAGAAAGTCCTGGAACCGGTCGTCTGCCACGGCGACGCCTGCCTGCCGAACGTCTTCTTCGACCCCGAGACCCTCGAAGTCACCGGCCTCATCGACCTCGGACGCCTCGGCGTCGCCGATCGGTACTCCGACCTCGCCCTCACCACGATCCAGCTCCACGACGAGTGGTCCGCCGACCCGGCACCGTTCCACGAGGCGTACGGCGTACCGGCCCCGGACCCGCGCCGCCTGTACTTCTTCCGCCTCCTCGACCCACTCACCTGGGGTTGACCATGAGAGTCGAGCTCGTCGCCCTCGTCGTATCCCGCGAACACGCCTTCGAAGGACGCCCGCAGGACGGCCCGCGCCCCGACCCCGAACCGGTCGCGCGTACCGAGATCGAGGTCCGCGCCGACCTCGGCATCGTCGGCGACCGCTACTACGCCCAAGCGATCCACAAGAACGCCGCCGTCACCCTCATCGACGCCGCCTCCCTCGACGAGGTCGAGCGCGTCCTCGACCTGGACGCACCCCTCGACCCGCACCTCACCCGGCGAAACATCACCCTGCGTGGTTTCCCGATCGACGAACTCGCCGCCCACCGCGCCGCCGACGGCACCCGCGTACCCGGCCGTCGCTTCACGTTGGGCTCGATCACCTTCCAGGCGAACCGCCCGGCCAACCCGTGTGCGTGGATGGACGAGGTCCTGGCCCCCGGCGCGATGCAGGCGCTGCGCGGACATGGCGGCATCCGCGCCACCCCGCTGACCTCCGGAGTACTCCGGCTCGGCCCGACCGAACTCGCCGTCCTGGACTGAGGCTTTCGCTCGACTTTTGGTCTCGCGGCCTACCGTCGAAGTGTGAGGCTGGTGGGTGCGCTCGTCGTGGTGACTGCGCTGGCCGGATGCAGCGACACGGCTCCGACCAGTAGCTCACCTACGCCATCCAACCGAACCACCACAACCACCAGCCCAACGCCACCGACAGAACCCGCCCCGACCCCCTCTCCGGTGCGCCCGCCGACGAAGACTGCCGTACCTTCGCCCCGGCCCACGGTGTCCGGGCCGGTGAGTATGTCGATCCCCGCGATCGGCGTGCGGAACCTGCGGGTCGTCGCCTACACCGGCACCGCCGACGACCGGCCGGGCACCCGGATCCAGGACCGCGGCGTCGCCGCCAGCCCACGCGGCCAGGCCGGCGGCGTCGGACCCGGCGAGATCGGGAACTTCATCGTGACCGGCCACCGTGTCAGCCACGGACGACCGCTGGAGAAGGCACCGGAGCTGAAGAACGGCGACCACGTCCTGATCAGGGCCGGCGGAACGGTGTACGACTACGTGATCACGCGGACGATGACGATCTCCTTCCGCAAGCCCGCCGAGAAGGCGCAACAGAACGCCGCCGTACCAGGCAGCCCCGGCGCGACGCCGACCCAGCCGATGCTCACCATCTCCACCTGCGCCACCCCCGAGGACCACGCCGCCGGGAACTACTGGGCCGACGAGCTGGGCAACCCCGAACACCGCATCAACAAGATCGGCGTCCTGGCCGCCACTCGCTGATCGTTCAGCGGGTCGGCTGCAGGTCCCGGATCAGCGTGGTGGGCTTGCCGGCGAGCGCGGCCGGGAGGAGGTTGCGGAGAACCGGCAGGCGGAGGAACCGGAGCAGCACGCGCCGCGCGACCAACTCGAGCCGGGACTGCGGCAGGAACCATCGCGCGGTCGACCGCGCGACCTTCTGCTTCTCCTCGACGACAGGTCGCCAGACCTGTTCGTACTCCGCCATACCGGCCTCGATCGACGACGAGCTCACCAGCTTCTCCGCGAGCAGGAACGCCCCGGCGATCCCGAGCGACGCGCCCTGCCCGGCGAGCAGCGACACCGCCCCGCACGCGTCACCGACCAGTGCGACCCGCCCCGAACTCCACCGAGGCATCACGATCTGCGCGACCTGGTCGTAGTAGATCTGATCGTCGTCCGGACACAACTCGAGAGCCTGCGGCACCACCCAGCCGAGATCGGCGTACGCCGACCTGATCGCCTCACGCGTGTCCGCCGGAGTGACGGGATCCGTCGTACGGTGCACCGCGAACGCCGCCACTCTCCCGTCCCGCAGCGCGTAGAACCCGAACTGGCTGCCCATCGTGTCCGTCAGACAGAACCGCCCGCCCACCTCGGCATGGATCGCCGGCGCGTCGAAGCTGTACGCCGCGGTGTGAAAACCGAGGAACCGCAGGTACGACGACTCCGGCCCGAACACCAACCGGCGTACGGCGGAATGGATGCCATCGGCACCGATCAACAGATCCCCGTCCAGCGTCGATCCGTCCGCGAACTCGACCTGTACGCCGTCTTCGCGCGGCGTGACGCCCGTGAGCGTTGCGCCGTACCGCAGGCTCACGTCGCTCGGGAGGTGCTCGCGCAGGACCTGCTCGAGGTCCGGCCGCATCACGCTGAGGACGTCTCCCTCGGCGAACTGCAGGATGTTGATGCCCGCCTGCTGCCGGCCGTCCTCGTCGACCAGGACCGCCTCCTCGACGTGGTACGCGACCTCCTGCATCGCGGGCAGCAGTCCCATCGCGCGCATCGCGTCGTACCCCGGGCCGAAGAAGTCGATCATGTAGCCCTGCGGGCGAGGGCCGGGACTGCGTTCGACGACGGTGACGTCCTGGCCGAGCGCCGACAGGCGGTTCGCCAGCGCGAGTCCGGCGATCCCGGCTCCGCAGATGATCGCGTGCATTTCAACTCACCAGCCTTCGGAGAACGGTGGTCAGGGCGGGGGATTCCGGTCCAAGGGTCCGATGCAGGAGCAGGCCGTCGATGGTCGCTGCGAGAACGGCGGCGGTCGCGGCCGGCTCGGCGACCTCGTGGATCGTCAGCCAGTCCGCCACGCGGGTCCGGAAGTCCGTCACCAGGCCGGCGATCTGCGTGTGCAGACGCGGGTCGCGGGTCGCGGCCAGGTAGGTCTCGGTGAAGAGCAGTGACATCGGGTCGGTTCCGTCGTACTGCTCGATCGAGGCCAGCAACGCGTCGATCGCGGCCGCCGGGGTGGTCGCGGATGTGAACAGTTCGTCGGTCGTCGCGAGCACTTGCCGCATTGCGGTGACCGTGGCCTCGGTCAGCACGTCCTGCACGGACGAGAAGTGGTAGTGCACGACGCTCGGGGTGACGCCGGCGCGCTCGGCCAGGATCCGCGTACTCACCGCGGACCAGCCGCGCTCGGGGATCAGCTCAGCGGCAGCAGCCAGGAGCCGCTGCCGCACCTCCTGACCTTGTTTCGCGGTCGGTGCCATCGAAATCCTCCAGGGCGATCGTCCTGTACGATCGTCCTGATCCTAGGACGTGCGACAACGCGAGGGCAAGCGGGCCCGGAGTTACTTGCGGCCGAACTTCCACCATTTCGGCTTGTTCATCTTGATTTCGTCGTCGGTCATCGGCGGCGGGACCGGGGGCCGGGACTCCTCGGTGAGGAAGTTGCCGGACTCGGTGTCGTACGGCGTGACGCCGAGGCGGCGGCTGATCTCCATGACGATCGGGATCGACCGCGGGCCGTCGTTCAGGTAGAACGTGATGTCGCGGACCTCGACGCCCTTGCCGATCGTCATCTCGACGTCGTACTCCGGACTTCGCAGCGCCAGCCAGGACGGTTTGCTCGTGTCCACGTCCGGCACCACTTCCCGGACCTTGGCCACCACATCGGTCACCATCCCTACGGCCGGCGGCTCGTAGTCGACCGGCATGTCGTCGAGGCGCCGTACGCCTCCTGGCCCACGCATCGCATACACAGCCCAGCTCATGCCCCCAGCATGCCAGGCGGGTCAGTGCTTGCGGGCGGCGAGGATGGCGAAGGTCAGGTATTGGCCGTTGTCGGCCTCGAGCATGTCGAGGGCGCCGTCGCGTTCGCCGCGGTACTCCGAGACCGCGCGGGACCACTTGATCCAGTCGGCCCAGCCGTTCTCCTGCAGGCGCGCGGCGGTGACCTCGACGAGCTCGGTGATCTCCCACTGGAACCGCCACCAGTCCGCGGTGTGCCAGGCGAGCGCCTCCCAGCCGACCATCTTCTTGATGTGCTCCGGGATGTGGCCGAGCGCGCGGACCTCCTGGGTCATCGCCGGCGTCGCGACCCCGAACTGCCCGCCGGGCTTCAGGAACGAGGTGATGTAGGACAGGTAGTTGTCCGCGGTGCCGAAGTACTCGTAGGCGTCGACGCAGACGATCGCGTCGAAGAACTCCCTCGCGAACGGGAGCGTGTGGGCCTCCGCCTTCAAGGTCACAATCTCCGGGTTGTCGATGTTGGTGGCCGCCTCCGTTGGGTCCACCCATAGGTCGGCGGCCCAGACCTGTACGCCGTACTCCTTCGCGAGGAAGACCGCGGTGGCGCCCTTGCCGGAGCCGAGGTCGAGGACGCGCATCCCTGGTCGCAGGTCGAGCTCGCTCGCGAGATCCTCCAGCATCCACAGGGGATTCGGGCCCATGTCCCGGGCCAGGAGCCAGTTCGCGTCGTACTTGTTGGACCTCGGGTAGTCGTCGTGCTTCAGGTCTGCCACTGGCACAGGGTAGCGAGATCAAAACGGGATGTGCCTGGCATTTTTCGCGGGCAGAGTGGATGGATGACTCAACTTGATCCGGTGATTCGCTCCTACTATCGAGACCGGTACGTCGAGGACGATCGGCTGGTCGTCCCCGGGCACGGCCGGCTCGAACTCCTGCGTACCCAGGAGTTGCTGCGGCGGTGGCTGCCGCCTGCGTCCGACGTACTGGATGTGGGTGGTGCGACCGGCGTCCACGCGCGATGGCTTGCGGCGGACGGGCATCGGGTCACGCTGGTGGATCCGGTTCCGGAGCACGTGCAGCAGGCGGCGACGATCGGGACCTTCGCGGCGGAGGAGGGCGATGCGCGGACGCTCCGGCAGGCGGATGCGAGCGTGGACGTGACGCTGCTCCTCGGTCCGCTCTACCACCTGGTCGACGCTGCGGATCGTGCGCAGGCGCTGGCGGAAGCGGTACGGGTGACGCGCCCCGGCGGGGTGGTGGTCGCCGCGGGCATCAACCGGTACGGCGGCCTGCTCGAGGCCGGCAGCAACGGCACCCTGACCGACGAGAACCTGCACCTGTTCCTCGACGCTTTCGCGTCCGGCAGCATCGACGGCTCCAAGGGCTTCACCGTCGCCTACTTCCACCACGCCGCCGAACTCGCCACCGAACTCACCACAGCCGGCCTCACCGACGTCGAGGTCCTCGGCGTAGAAGGACCCGCCAGCAACATCCTCGAGAACGCCGCCCCCGACACCATAGAAACCCTCCTCCCCTCAGCCGTCCTCCTCGCCCGCCAAGTCGAATCCGACCCCAACCTCCAAGCCGCCAGCCCCCACTTCCTCGCCCACGGCCGCGTAGTCGACTGAATGCGGTGTGTGGCGACCGGTCGCGGAATGATGTCAATAGGTGCAATCTGGTTCACCGGATGGTGGTCCAGGCCGTAATATCGTGCGGCGGCCGGCACTGGGGGTGTTCCGGCCTTTCTGATGCATCGGGGTGGGACCGGCGGTGACCGGTACTGGGGAGAAGCGGGAAGTTATGGCGGACAAGCCGGCACCCAAGCCTGGGCACTTCCTGCCGGGCGGCAACGGTGACGAGATCACGAATGACGACCGGAAACCGGGGGTTTCCGCACCGTCGGGGACACCGTTGGCGGCACCCACGCCGCGGCTCGGCGGGGAAGCGCCGCCGACACCGCCGCAGTTGAGCGGGTCCCGGATCGACTCCCGCCGTACGACGCTTTCCGGCAGCCGCCTCGGCCCGCCGCCGGCCGACGACCGCGCCGCCGCGGCGTACCGGGAGGTGTTCCACCCGGAGCCGGTGCCGTTCGTCCCGAAGAAGCGGTCCAAGGGCCTTGTCGCGCTGATGGTCGCCGCGGTACTGCTGTTTCTCGGCGGCGGCGCGACGTTCGCGGTCAAGGTGATCTCGTCGTCCAGCTTCAACCTCCCGAACCCGAACGGCACGCCGTCCGCGAAGCCTAGCGGCGCGGCGACGACCAAGGGCCCGGTCGGCAAGGGGACCCCGGACACCGACATCGTCGGCAAGAACGCGATCTACTCCGCCGGGGCGCTGGCCGTGGCGAAATGCGCGGAACCCGCGTTCCGTCCGACGTCCAAGGAAAACGTCCGCTCGTACTACCAGGCGCTGACCGCGTGCATGGACAAGGCCTGGGGTCCGATCGTCACCAAGGCCGGGTTCGAGTTCCGGTCGCCGAACCTGATCATCTTCGACGACGGCGACGAGACCGCGTGCGGCGTCCAGCAGGACCTCGCGCTCTACTGCCAGGACGAGCACGGCGGCAGCGCGACCATGCCGTGGCAGAAGATCGTCGAGGACTACCCGAAGAACAAGGCCGTGGTGCGCGCGGAGATGGCGCAGTCCTTCGGCTTCGTGTACGGCGTACATGTGCAGAACCTGACCGGGATGGCCGAGGCCTCCGACAACCTCGCCGACACCGCGGCGAGCAAGACCGCGCAGCTCGAGGTGAACCGGCGCGCCGCGCTCCAGGCGTACTGCTTCGGCGCGGTGTTCTTCGGTGCGGCCAAGGCGAGCTTCCCGTTGCGCGGCGAACTGCTCCGCCAGTGGAACGGACTGATCCAGCGGCGCGGCGACGAGCACACCAAGGACAAGGTCCGCGACCACGGTTCCAGCAAGAGCCTCGCGCTCTGGATGAACCAGGGCCTCGCGACAACCAACCCCGGAGCCTGCAACACTTTCGTCGCAGCATCCGCCAAGGTCAGCTGAGCGAGATGGGAACGATCGATGCCTGACTCCGAGGAAGGTGTGCCGGGGCCCGGGCACTTCGCGTCCGGTGAACCGGCGACCGGCTCACGCCCGCTGACCCTGAAGAGCGCGCAGCCCGACGGTCTGGGGCGAGCCCGGTCGGTGTCGCTGGACGACACCCCGATGCGCCGCAAGGCGCGTCCGCTGCCGACCGAGCCGGGTACGACGAGTGAGTACAGCGGCCCGCCCGTCGCGCCGCAGACCGGCGTACCGGTCACGCCGCTGACCGGCACCCGCCGCGTCGGCGGCCCCCGCCCGACCGGCTGGCACTCGAACCCGTCCCGCTCTGGCGCCCAGTTCACCACTGATCCGCCACCGGCCGCCCCGCCGCGCCAGTACTCCCGCCCGATCGTCGCCGGCCTGTCGGTCCTCGTCATCCTGATGCTCACCGGCGCCACCATCGCCGGCTTCCGCCTCGTCGACTCCTACGGCAACGTAGACAACCCCCTCGCCCAACCCTCGGTCAGGAAGTCCCAGGCCCCGCTCCCTGTCCCCCCGAATCCCACGGTCACCGTCACGGCAACGAACGTCCCAGACCTCGTCCGCCTCCGCCAGAACGAGATCTACGCGGCCGGCAAGGTCGCGACCGTGAGCTGCAAGGAACCTGCGATCAAGCCGGACTCCCAATCGGCGATCCTCAGGTACTACCGGGCTCTCCTGCCCTGCCTGGACAAGGCGTGGGCGCCGGTCCTGAAGAAGGCGCATTACCCGTTCCGTGCGCCGAAGGTGGTGCTGCAGACGAACCAGAACACGTCCGCGGCCTGCACAGGCGAGGAGAACGTCGCCTTCTACTGCTCGACCGACGAGACCATCTACGTCAGCTGGAAGAAGGACCTCAAGTACTACAAGGACGAACCGCTCGCGGCGCGGGTGTGGATGATCGACACGATGGCGCACGAGTACGGCCACCACGTGCAGAACCTCACCGAGATGCTCACCGCCGCCGGGTCCCGCGAGGGCTGGGCGAAGACGAAGGCGGAGGAACTCGACTGGAGCCGGCGTACCGAGCTGCAGGCGAGCTGCTTCGGCGCGGCCTTCCTCGGCGCGAACAAGAAGTCCCTCGGCCTCTCCGGGCGCAAGCTGGAGCTCTGGGAATGGGAGACCCAGCACAGCGGCGACGAGTACAACCCGAAGAAGATCCGCGACCACGGCTCCCGCAAGAACCATTGGCTCTGGTCCGAACCCGCCTTCAACTCCGCCGACCCTAAGGTCTGCAACACCTTCACCGCCCCCGCCGCCAAGGTGAGCTGAGGTGCGGCGTACGGCGGAACGTGTGGTGGCGGTGTTCGTCGCCGTACTGCTGGCCGGCGGCTGCACTCGGCAGGTTGCCGCGCCGGAGGTGACGCCTGTCGTGACGCCGACGGTGAGTGCTGCGCCGGTGCGGGTGCCGGTGGGGCGGGTGGTGCAGGCTGCAGAGCCTGTTAAGGATGGGTTTTTGCTGGACAACCAGATGTACCGGTCGGGGGAGATCGCTGCGGTCAGTTGTTCGCTGCCGACGGCGAAGCTGGCGAACAAGCAGGCGATGATTCGGTACGCGAACGCCTTTGTGGCCTGCCTGGACAGGGCTTGGGCGCCGGTGATCACCCGCGCGGGGTTCGACTTCGTCCGGCCGTCCGCCGTGTACTCGTCGCCGGCGGGAACGAAAACGGCCTGCACAGTGATGGACAAGGAGTACTACGGTCTCTACTGCTCCTCCAACCACGGCATCTACTTCAACTGGCCGGAGTACGTCGTCGAGGGAGCATCCCAGGAAGGCGCCCGGGCGTCGGTGCAGTGGCTGATCGCCCACGAGTACGGCCACCATGTGCAGGAACTGACGGGCATCCTGGACCAGTACGGCGAGCGCTACTCCTCGACTCGGGATGCGGCGCAGCAGAAGGTCGAGGAGAACCGGAGCGAGATGCAGGCGCATTGTTTCGCGGCGGCGTTCTTCGGAGCCAACCAGGAGGCGTTCCGGATCCGCGGTGAGCGGCTCAACCACTACGGACACGCAGGGTACGACCGGCGCGAGGACGACATGGTCAACTTCGACCGGTGGTTGCGGCAGGCGTTCAAGGCGAAGGGGCCGAGCGGCTGCAACACCTGGGCGGCGCCGGCGGGAAGCGTTACCGGAGTTTGAGTTTGAAGCCCTCGTGGGTGTTGGCGAAGCCGAGGTTTGTGTAGAAGCGGTGGGCTTCGGTGCGGGATTTGTCCGAGGTGAGTTGGACGAGGGCGCAGCCGCGGGTGCGGGATTCCTCGACGGCCCAGCGGACGAGGGTAGTGCCGAGGCCGGAGCCGCGGGCGGGAGCCGCGACGCGGACGGCCTCGATCAGACCGCGGGTGGAGCCGCGGCGGGACAGGCCGGGGATGATGGTGAGCTGGAGTGTCCCGATCACCTCGTCGTTGCGATCAGCAACGACCAGCAGTTGGTTGGGGTCGGCATCGATCTGTTCGAACGCCGCCAGGTACGGCGTCAGGTCGTCGAGCGACTCGCGGGTGGCGCCGAGCTGGTCGTCGGCGATCATCGCGACGATCGCGGCAACGTCGGAAGCGGTGGCGCGGCGGATCACGACATCGTTCATGGGTACAGGATCGCAAACGCCTGAAGCGGTTCAGTCGGCAGGGTAAGCACCGAAGTACCGCGATGGTGATTGCCTTACGCAAACACTTTTCGTTGCCCGGCGCGCCTGTTAAAGCTGTTTGCCCAAGGCATCTGAGGGTACGAGTCATACTGGACACCACTGCATCCGCCCGTGCCGGGGTTGGTGCAGTCATGTGTGCCGACAGCGGATGCGGGCCCAGTCCGGAAGGAACATCCGATGTCAGCGTTAGCTATCGACTTCACCCAGCCGTTCGAGGATGCGTTCAGCAAACTGCTGTCGTTCATCCCGAACCTGCTGGGCGGCCTGGTCATCCTGGTCGTCGGCTACTTCGTGGCCAAGATTCTCGGCAATCTCGTCGGCCGGCTGCTCGGCCGGGTCGGCTTCGACGGCTGGATGGAACGGGCCGGCGTCTCCGGTGTGCTGCAACGGTCGGGCACGGGGCTGACCGCTTCGGCGATGCTGGGCAAGGTCGTGTTCTGGTTCGTCTTCCTGATCAGCTTCACGATGTTCGCCTCCGCACTCGGCGTGCCGGAGATCTCGAACTTCATGAGCGACATGCTCGGCTACATCCCGCGGATCTTCGCCGCGATCGTGATCGTCTGCCTGGCGGCGCTGTTCGCCAACTTCCTGGCCGCGGTCATCCGCGGTGCGACCGGCAACGAGACCCTGGCCAAGGTGGCCCGGTACGCCGTGCTCGTGTACGCCGCGTTCGCCGCCCTGACCCAGCTCGGTGTCGCGGTTCAGCTCACCGGTAACACGCTGCTGATCGTCCTCGCGGGCGCCGCGCTGGCTCTCGGTCTCGCTTTCGGCCTCGGGGGCCGCGAGATGGCCGGCCGGGCACTGGGCAACCTGTTCGACAAGGACAAGATGGTCAAGCCGGCCGCCCAGAACGGCATGGACAACGGCACGACGGCGGCGTACCCGCAGCAGGGCGGCTACCAGGGCAACTACGAGGGCGGCTACCAGCAGCCGACCCAGCCACCTGTCGAGCCCCAGCAGCACCCGGCGCACAGCGCCGCGCCTGGCAACTGGTCCAACGGGACCCCGCAGAACGGCAATTGGCAACAGGGTCAGTAGCCAAGAAGTTCACACCAAGGCAGTTCTCCTCAGGCGGGCGGCAATCCAACCGGATTGCCGCCCGTCGCCTGTTCGCCTCCGCTCTCCTGACGGCGCTCCTCGGGCTCCGGTGTGCAGAACGCGTGCGACGTGACGAGCGGGCGCGGTCGGCGTTCCGGCCGCCTGCCTTGTCGGGGATCGCGCCGAGTCGTGGCGTTTGGTTGGCCACTGGAACGTCGAGTCGTGGATCGAGGCTGCGTTTGGCCGCCGAAGTCCACGACTCGAGGAACGTGGGCTACCCCTCGGCCTGGCGGACTCGGCGGCTGGTAGCCGCTGGCCTTCTACGTCCCGGCAGCGGTCACATAACCCGCTTCCGGCAACACACCACACCACCCGACATCATCCGGTCGTAGGTGGGCAGCTGTTAGTTGTTGTCGGGGCCTGTCTTGCGGACCTCTTCGACCTTGGTCATGGCCTCGCGGAGGTCGGCCAGCCAGGTTTCGCTGTGCTGGGCGACGAGTTTGACGCACCAGCCGAGGGCGTCGCTGCGGGAGCGGGCCACGCCGGCGTCGACGAGGGTGTCGAGGACCTGGCGTTCGGGCTGGCGGAGGCGGGTCATCACCGGGGCTGACAGTGAGGTGAAGACGGTACGGGTCTCGCCGCAGCGCACGCCCCACGCGACCTTCCGGCGGGTGGCGTGCTCGAGTTCGCGGGCGATCTCGATCCGGCGCTCGCGGGTGTCCTCGCGGTACTGCTTGATCCGGCCGTCCTCGGCGGCGGAGCGCTCGGCCGCGCTCACGTCCTTGTTCTGCTCGGGTGCGGGGATCCGGCCGACGATCAGGATCTCGTCCCGGTCGATCTCCAGCTCGATGTCACCCTCGAACCAGTCGCCCGGCAACCGCCCGGTCAGCCAGCCCCGCACCTTCTCCTGCTCGGTCTGCGTACTCATGTAATCATGATTACACCCAAACAGGTCGAGCTCAAGGAACTAGTGGTACTGGACCGTGTACGCCACGTGCGCGTCGCCCTGCGACAGGCCCATGTTCGACACCCCGATCACCAGCGTGTGCCGGGTGACGTCGTTCCGATAGGTCACATACGTCGTACCCGCCGCGCCTTCAGTCGCGATACGGGTCCAGTGAGGTCCGCCCTTCGCGGCGACCTTGTGCAGCTCGCGTACGGCGGTCGGTGTGGCGTAGTACGCCGTCCACTTCGCGTCGCCGCGTCCCCAGGCCCGGACGAGGTTGTCCGACCACTGCACCGCGTTCCACGCCTTCGGTTCGCCGCTGAACTTCGCGATGTACGCCGCGTGCCAGCCGCCTGCCGCGCGCAGGCCGACGTTCTGTACGCCGATCGTGAGGTTCCCGCCGCGTGCGTCGTCGTGGTACGTCACGTAGATCGTCCCAGCAGCGCCTTCGGTGGAGACGCGCCGCCAGTGGATCCCACCTGGCAGAGCCTGTCCGTAGAGCGTGCGCGCGGTCGCCGTCGACGCGTAACAGTTGGCGGTCGCGGTTGCGCCGCTGCCCCACGCGCGGACGAGTCGGTCGGCGTACGTCGCCGCCGAGACGTTTGTTGCGGACGCCAGCTTGCTGCAACTGGCGGTGGCGCTGGTGGTGCCGGCGTTGGCCGGCGCGGCGCCGGTGAGAAGCAGCGGTGCGGTGACCGCGAGTGCTGTCGTACTGCCTAGACCAATGATCCTGCGAATCATCATCGACCTCCCGAGTGGATGTGGTCCTGCTAGTGGGACGCCGCACCGCACTCGGGAGTTTGCATCGGTTTCCAATGAAACAGGTCTGCAATATCAAGCAGCCGGTGGCGGTGCGAACGCGGCGCGTAGCCGTTCCTGAGCGCTCGCTCCGGCAGCGGTGTGATCAAGACCGAGCAGAGCCGCACCGACCACCGGCGGTACGTCGACCACGCGCGGGATCGCCTTCGGGGCAACGTCGGCGAGCAGCTTCGTGACTCGCTCGAGAAGGACCGAGTGGCCCGCCGTCAGCACGCCGCCGCCGAGGACCACGGTGACCCGCTCGCCGAGCAGGTCGAGCCGCCGCAACGCACTCGCGGCCATCGCGACGATCTCCTCGGCCTGCTGCTGAATGATGCCCAGGGCAACGATGTCGCCGGCGGCCGCGACCTGGAACAGCACCGGCGCGGCCTCCAGCTGGCGCTCGGCCGGAAGCTCGCCGAAGTGGAACGCCTCGATCACCGCAGTCAGCGACGGCATCCCGTAGTGCATCGGCAGTGCGGTGAGCAGTGCGGTGGCCGGACCACGACCGTCGTCAGCTCGCGACGCCGTCCAGAACGCCTCCTCGGCCAGTTGCGCTCCACCGCCCCAGTCGCCGGTCAGCTTGCCCAGTGCCGGGAAGCGCGCGGTCCGCCCGTCCGGAAGCATTCCGGAGCAGTTGATGCCCGCTCCGCACACGACCGCGACACCGCGCGGCTCGTCCACCCCGGAGCGCAGTAGGGCGAAGGTGTCGTTGGTGACGTACACCGACTCGGCCCAGCCGCGGTCCTCGAAGGTGGCGGTCAGTTGCTCGACCTCGATGGGCAGGTCGGCGTTGGCCAGGCACGCCGAGATCTGCTGCACCAGTGGTACGTCGCCGACGCGTAGACCCGCCGCGGCCGCCGCAGCACGGACCAGTGGCTCCAGTTCGTCCACAGCGGCCGCGGCGCCGATCCGCTGCGGTTCGAAGCCGCCGCCACGCGCCGTACCGAGTACTGTCCCGTCGGCTGCGACGAGAGCGACGTCGGTCTTGCTGTTGCCTGCGTCGAAGGCGAGAACACCGCCTGGGACTAGCGCGCCCACGGGAGGTAGTCCTTGTTGTGCGCCAGCAGCTTGTCCGTCAGCTCCTGTGCGATGGAGATCTGCCCGACCAGTGGATGCGCCAGCAGAGCTTGGAACACACGCTCGGACTCACCCTTCACGGCAGCCTCCAACGCCAGGTCCTCGTACGCCGTGACGTGTGCGACCAGTCCGGCGTACAAGGGCTCCAGTGGGGACACGGGCTCCGGCTTCGTGCCCTGTGCGTTGACCGTGGCCGGTACTTCAATGACAGCGTCATCGGGCAAGAATGGGAAGGTGCCGTTGTTGAGAGTGTTGACGACCTGTACGTCGCCAGTGTCGTTGAGCAGAGACGATGCGAGTGCGACGGCCGCCTCCGAGTAGTACGCGCCGCCGCGCTTTTCGAGCAGTGCGGGCTTCTCGTCGAGCTGCGGGTCGGCGTACATGTCCAGCAGCTCCTTCTCGAGTGCAGCGACCTCAGCGGCTCGGGACGGCTTTGTGAGCAGCTCCTGCACCACGGCGTCGTGTGCGTAGTAGTAGCGCAGGTAGTACGACGGGACAACGCCCAGCTGTTGCACCAGGTCCGGCGGAAGGTGCAGGTCATCCGACAGCTCGCCCAGGTGCTTGGAAAGCAACTGCGGCAGGACGTCCTCACCGTTGACGCGGACCGCGCGCTCCCAGGTGAGGTGGTTCAGCCCGACGTGGTCGAGCGACACCTCCTCCGGCGTGACTCCCAGCAGCGCGGCGAACCGGCGCTGGAACCCGATGGCCACGTTGCACAGCCCGACCGCCTTGTGCCCGTGGGACAGCAGGGCCCGCGTCACGATCCCGACCGGGTTGGTGAAGTCGATGATCCACGCGTCCGGGTTGGTACGCCGTACTCGCTCGGCGATGTCCAGCACGACAGGTACCGTCCGCAGGGCCTTCGCGAGACCGCCCGCACCCGTGGTCTCCTGGCCGACGCAACCGCACTCCAGCGGCCACGTCTCGTCCTCGTTGCGTGCAGCCTGCCCACCGACGCGCAGCTGCAGCAGTACGGCGTCCGCGCCATCGATCCCCGCGTCCAGGTCGGACGTGGTGATCACCCGGCCGGCATGCCCTTGGTTGGCGAAGATGCGCCGCGCCAGACCGCCGACCAGCTCGAGCCGGTCGGCGACCGGGTCTACGAGCACCAGCTCCGACACCGGCAACGTGTCCCGCAGCCGAGCGAATCCGTCGACCAGTTCGGGCGTGTAGGTGGACCCGCCACCAACGACTGTGAGTTTCACGCTGCCTGCTCCTACTAGGTAATTGGTGGACCCGCCGTGTCGAAGACCTCGTCGCGGGTGGTGCTCAGGGCGGACTGCAGTGCTCCGGAGAGCACGGGGTCGATGCTGATCGCGGTCATCAACAGCTGCGGCCGCGGTACGGCGAGATCGGCCAGCTCGTCCTGGACCAGACCGCGCAGGCGTTCGCCGCCTGCGGTGATGACGCCGCCGGCCAGCACGATCAGCTCCGGGTCGACGACCGCGACGATCGCGGCCAGACCGACCGCGAGCCGGTGCGCGAACTCGTTCAGTACGGCGTCGCCGGCGCCCTCGGTCTGCAGGGCGATCGCGATCGCGGCCTCCGGCGTACGGGCTTTCAGACCGTGCTCGCGGGCGAGCTCCAGGACCGGTTCGCCGCCGGCGAGTTCCTGGAAACCGCCGGCGTTGTTGCGGCCGACGTTGCGGACCAGCGGCGTACCCGGAAGTGGCAGGAACGCGACCTCGCCGGCGCCGCCGGTCGCGCCGCGGTGCAGCCGGCCGTTGATGACGATCGCGGCGCCGATGCCTTCCTCGCCCCAGAGCAGCACGAAGTTGTCGTGCTGCTGGGCGTGGCCGACCTGCTGCTCAGCGATCGCGGCCAGGTTGACATCGTTCTCGACCTCCAGCGGTACGGCGATCGCCGCGGCCAGCTCCTCGAGCAGGTGCGGGGCGTGCCAACCAGGCAGGTGCGTCGCGTACCGCAGCCGGCCGGTCGTCGGGTCGAAGCCGCCAGGCGTGCCGATCGAGACCCGGTGCAGGCGTTCACGGCTCAGGCCCGCCTCGCCGGCCGCGCCCTCGATCGCCTTGACCACACGGTCGACCGTGCCCTTGGCGCTGCGGCCCGGCGTGGCCAACTCGTAGTGGCCGACCACGTTGCCGGTCAGGTCCGCGATTGCGGCACGGATCCGCGTTGGCGTGACGTCCAGCCCGCCGACGTACGCGATCCCGCCGTTGATCTCGTACAGCTGCGCGTTCGGGCCGGGGCGTCCTGCGGTGGTACCGCTCGGACGTACCAGCCGGGCCGCCTCCAGCCGCGCGAGCAGCTGCGACGCGGTCGGCTTGGACAGCCCGGTCAGGTTGCCCAGCGTGGTGCGTGAGAGCGGGCCCTGGCTGAGCAGCAGGTCCAGGGCGGCGCGGTCGTTCATCGCGCGCAGCAGGCGCGGCGTTCCGGGTGTTGTTGCCATGGGCCAACCCTGCCTCCCTTCGCCGCCCGCGGGTACTCGCCGCGCTGATCCCACGAACTGTTAGGAAAGTTTCCTATTAACGCGAGACCGTACGGCGGACTTCCACAGGTGTCAATCCGTTGCCGTGGGTTAGGGTTGCCTAACTATGTCGACTGGGGAGCTGTTGAGGCGGGCGATTCGGCGGCATCGGGGCCGCATGGTCGCGGGGGTGCTGGTGTTGTCGTTGCACCAGGCGACCGAGGCGGCGGTGCCGGTCGCGATCGGGATCTTCGTGGACCGCGCGGTCTCGACCGGCCGGGTCGAGCCGCTGCTGTGGTGCGTACTGATGATGGTCGTGCTGTTCGCCGTACTGTCGAACGCCTGGAAGACCGGTGCGCGACAGGTGGTGTGGGCGATCGAGCACGAGACGCACCTGCTCCGGCTGGAGATCGCGCAGCGAGTGCTGGATCCCCGTGGTCACCGGACCGGACTGCGTTCGGGGGAGCTGTTGTCTATCGCCACCTCGGACGCCGAGAAGGCTGCGCTCGTCATGCGGTCCGTCTCGATGGGAGCGGCGGCATGTACGGCGTTGATCGTGTCGTCGGTGTCGTTGCTGTTGGTCGACGTACCGCTGGGGCTCGGCGTGCTGATCGGCGTACCGCTGCTGGTGCTGGGGATTCAGGCGCTGTCGCCGTTGCTGACACGTCGTACGTCGAGCCAGCAGGAGGCAGTCGCTCAGACGACAGCACTGGCGACGGACCTGGTCAGTGGGCTGCGGACGTTGCGGGGGATCGGAGCGCAGCACAACGCGGCCGCGCGGTACCGGCGGTCGAGTGAAGCGACACTGCGGGCCACACTGCGCGCTGCGTCGACGAATGGGCTACAGGACGGTGTGACGACCGCACTGAGCGGTCTGCTGCTGGCTGCTGTTGCTGGTGTGTCCGGCTGGTTCGCGTTGAACGGACGGATCACCATCGGCGAACTGATCACGGTGGTCGGGCTGGCGCAGTTCGTCGCCGAGCCGGTCGGGACACTCGGGTACGCGAGCCAGGTGCTCGCCATGTCCCGCGCCTCGGCCTCGCGACTCGCCTCGGTCCTCTCGGCACCCCCACTGACAACCACCGGCACCTCGACGACCATCGACTCAACCCAACCTCTCCTCGCAGTGGAAGGCGTTTCACACGGGACTCTGTCGTCGCTGACCCTCGTACTCCGGCCAGGCGAGTCCGTCGGAGTGCTCTGCTACGACCCGCGTGATGCCGACGCCCTGCTGACCGTCATCGCCGGCCGCGCCCCTGAGCACACTGGCTCCGTACTGGTCGGCGGTACTCGCCTTGAAGAGCTGGACGTTGATGCGGTACGCCGGACCGTGTTGCTGGAGCGGCACGAGACAGACCTGTTCGAAGGAACGCTGCGCAGCAACCTCCTGGTAGACGCGGGGCTGGAGCGCGTGATGACGGCTGCTGGTGCTGCTGACCTGATCGAAGAACTCGACCGGCCGTTGGCGGACAGGGGACAGACGTTGTCCGGCGGCCAGCGTCAGCGTCTCGGACTGGCGCGTGCGCTGCTGGCTGAGCCACCGCTGCTGGTGCTGCACGATCCGAGTACCGCGGTGGACGCGGTGACCGAGGAGTTGCTGGCGGAGGGGCTTGCCGAGGAGCGAGCTGGCCGGACCACGCTGGTGTTGACGAGCAGTCCAGCACTGCTGGGAAAGATGGACCGGGTTGTGGTGGTCGCTGACGGGTCGGTGGTTGCTGAGGGCATCCACTCGGAACTGGCCGCGTCGGACCCGGCCTACCAGGAGGCGGTGCTGCGATGAACCTGCTGCCGATCGCGGGCCCGCGCGCGACATGGGTCGTTCTGTGGCGAGAGCTCCGGAGGCTGCCGGGGCTCTCGATTGTTGCGGCCTTGGTGATCACAGGTGCAAGTGCGGCTGGTCTGGTCGCGCCGTGGGCTCTTGGTGTGCTGATCGACAATATCGGCGACAAGTCGGCCATTGTGCGGGTCGTGGTGCTGATCGGGCTGGCGGCGGTGCTGGCCGGCGTACTGACGGCTCTCGGCGTGACGCTGGTCGCGCGGGTCGGTGAGACCGTGCTGGCGCGGATCCGCGAGCAGGTCCTCGACCGGGTGCTGCAGCTGCCCGCGCCGGTGCTGGAGAAGGTGCGGACCGGTGACCTGCTCTCGCGAGTCGGCGACGACGTGGCGTCGGTGGCGGCAGCGCTGACCGAGGTCGGGCCGTCGGTGCTCGGTGCGGCGTTGACGATCCTGCTGACCGTCGCCGGGATGTTCGCGCTCGACTGGCGGCTCGGGCTGGCCGGTCTGCTCGCCGTACCCATGTACTACCTGGCGCTGCGGTGGTACCTGCGGCGGTCGGCGCCGTACTACAAGCAGGAACGTGTGGCGATGGGCGAGCGGTCCGAGGCGATCATCGCGTCGCTGCGGGGCAGCGCGACAGTCCGGGCGTACCGGCTGGAGGACCGGCAGCTGGCGAAGATCGGGGAGACGTCCGGTACGGCGCGGGACATCTCGATCACGGTGTTCCGCTTGTTCAGCTTCTTCTCGTCGCGGATCAACCATGCCGAGTTCACCGGGCTGACGGCGATCCTGGTCACCGGGTTCTTTCTCGTACGGGAGGACTCGGTGAGCGTGGGTGCCGTGACGGCGGCAGCTTTGTACTTCCACCGGTTGTTCAACCCGGTGAACGTCGTACTGATGGAGTTCGACCAGATCCAGACGGCGGCGGCCGGGATGTCCCGGCTGGCCGGCGTACTGGAGATCGAGCCGGCTCCGGAGCCGCCTGCGAGCCCAGACCCCGCTGACGCTTCGCTGGAACTGCAGGCGATCGGTCACCACTACGACGGTCCTGAGGTCCTCACTGAAGTCTCACTGCGACTCGAGCCAGGTGAACGGGTCGCACTGGTCGGCGCGAGTGGTGCCGGCAAGACCACGTTGGCTGCGATCGCGGCTGGTGTTCTCGCGCCGTCGTCCGGTGTTGTGAAGCTCGGCGGGGTCGACGTGCGCGATCTGGGCGAGGACAGGACGCGTACCCAGGTCGCCCTGCTCAGCCAGGAGGTGCACGTCTTCTCCGGAACGCTCATGGAGGACGTGCAACTGGCACGACCCGCTTCAACAGCTGAGGAAGTAGGAGCTGCACTTGATCGGGTCGGTGCATCCTCCTGGGTGCGTGCGCTGCCTGACGGCTTGGACACGGTTGTGGGGGAGAGCGGCCATCCGTTGACAGGTGCACAGGCACAGCAGCTTGCCTTTGCCAGGCTGGTGCTCGCTGACCCGCCGGTCGCCGTACTGGATGAGGCGACGGCCGAGGCGGGCAGTGCCGGTGCGCGTGAGCTGGAGCGTGCCAGTGCGGCGGCTACGGCCGGACGGACCACACTGGTCGTCGCACATCGATTGACTCAAGCTGAGCAGGCGGACCGGATCGTCGTACTCGACCATGGGCGAGTGGCCGAGTCAGGGACGCATGAGGCGTTGCTGGCAAGCGGTGGTCGTTATGCGCAGCTCTGGCGTAGCTGGACCGGTACGTCTACGCCTGGTCAGCCAGGAGAGCGAACGACACGAGCCAGTGCGTCGACATGAAGTCTCCGTCGGTGACCGTCGGCAGCACCGCGTCGACCTGACGGTCCGCACCAGCACGCAGTACGTCGGCAACGTCCGGCAGCGCCGGCGCGATCGTCCGCAGCTGCCACGCCCGTGACAACGCCAGCCCGGACAGGTGTGCCAACTGCCCGTCACCGGAGTCATCCGTCACCGGCACCTCGAGCAGATGCTGATGCGCGTCGCCACCCAGTCCGGGGAGGAACGCGGACAGCCACTGCACGAACTCGGCGTCCGGCAGCACCCGCCGCATCAACTCCGCCTCGGACAGCGCGGGTGACAAGAAGTCGGTCCCCGACGGCTCGAACCGGGTGTCGTACGCCGTGTCGTTGCCGAACCACTGCAGCGCGCGAGCTCGGATCGCCTCCACCACATCCGTGCGACCCAGTTCGCCGTACGCCTCGTGGAGCAAGGCGAGAGCGAACGCGGAGTTGAGGTGTACGCCGTGTCGCACCGGGTACGCCTGCTTCGGCAACCAGGCGAGGACGAGGTCCGCGATGACATCGCCGAGCGGAGTGAGTGCGTCTGCCCACTGGGTCTTGCGGGTGGCGGCGACCAGCATCGCCGCCCAGGCCCAGCCGTACGGGCGTTCGTACGACGGCCGCTCGCGCAGGTACGCGGCCTCGGTCGCGATCGCGTCGGACGTGAGGCGCTGGTCGAGCACCTCGATCGGGCGGCGGCCGACCTGGTCCGGCGCCAGTGTCAGCAACCGGACCAGGGACCACTGCATGTGTGCGCTGGAGTGCCAGTCGTAGGACCCGTGGAACGTCGGGTGCAGGCGATCCGGGGTCACGTCGACGTCGTCCGGGCCCTTCGACGCGTGGGCCGTGCCGTACGGGTACGGCGTCTCGAGCACCTCGCAGGCGATGTCTGCCCAGGCGGCGGCGTACTTCATGAAACTCCCTGTCGATCGGCTAGAACGCGAAGAAATACATGATGACGATGTTGCAGCCCAGCAGCGGGATCGCGGTCGGGATCTGCGCCTTGATCGGCCCGTACTGGTCCTTCATCTGCAACAGCGCTGCCGGCACCAGGTTGAAGTTGGCCGCCATCGGCGTACACAAGGTGCCGCAGAAGCCGGCCAGCATGCCGACCGCGAACACGACTGCCGGGGTGCCGTCGAACTGCTGCACCAGCAGCGGCCAGCCGACCGCGGCCGTCATCACCGGGAACGCGGCGAACGCGTTGCCCATGATGATCGTGAAGATCGCCATACCGATGCAGTACAGGGCGACCGCGGCGATCAGCGAGCCCTTCGGGACCAGATGATCGGTGACGCGTCCGACCGCCTTGCCGACCCCGGAGGCGTTGAACAGCAGGCCGAGCGTGGCCAGCATCTGCGGCAGGATCGCCGCCCAGCCGATGTGCTCGAGCAGGCGACGCCCCTCGTGCAGCGGCACCGCCGGAGACTTCGGCCTGAACAGCACCATGCCGAGGATCAGCGCGAGGATCGACGCGACGCCGAGGCCGATGATCGTCGCGGATCCGGTCTGCAGCAGCAGCTTGCCGTCGCCGAGCTTCACCTTGGCCAGCCAGGCCCCGAAGAGCGCCGCGACCACCGGGATCACCAACGCCGGCAGGAACAACTTGTTGCCGAACCGGTCGGCGAAGTGCACGCGCTCGGCCGGGGTCGTCGTACGCTCCTCGCCCTTGCCCGGGAAGCCCGAGCCGGCCAGGACCGCCAGGCCGATCACCGCGATACCGAGCAGCCAGGACGGCGCCTGCTTGTTCACCACGAACGTGCCGTAGCCGAACGAGACCCCGAGGATGCCCCAGAACGCCGCGCTGCCGACCCGCTTCGGGTTGCTGCGATCGTTGAGCACCTGCAGCGCGATCAGGACGAAGAAGATGCCGCACAGCCAGTAGAACCATTCGACCTTGATCATCGCGCGGCCTCCTTCGCCGCGGCCTTGTCCTCGGCCGCGAGCTTGTCCAGCTGGCGATCGAGGAGCAGCAGCCGGGTGCCGTGGATGAGCAGCGCGCAGATCCCGGTCGGGATCGCCCAGAGCGCGATGTCGATCGCTTCCAGGTGCAGGCCGTACGTCGTGTCGACGAAGCCGGTGATCAGCAGGATCGAGCCGATCGCGACGAAGATGTCCTCACCGAAGAACAACCCGATCGTGTCGGCGCTGGCCGCGAAGCCCTTGATCTTCTCCTGGATCTTCTCCGGGAGTTTGCCGTAGCGGCGTTCCGCGGCGCCGGCGGCCATCGGGTGGATGAGCGGCCGGACCGCCTGTGCGGGCCCGCCGATGCTGGTCAGGCCGAGGGCTGCGGTGCCTTGCCGGATCAGCAGGTAGATGGCCAGCAAGCGGCCGGTGGTGACGACCGTGAGCTTGCTGATCAGCTTGCGGGCCTGGTGTTGCAGGCCGTAGCGCTCGATCAGCCCGATGACGGGCAACGTGACGATGAAGACGGTGACGGACCGGCTGCCGGCGAAGCCGTCGCCGAACGCGTTCAGGATCTTGACCGGAGACAGTCCGCCGATCAGGCCGGCCACGATCCCGGCCGCCGTGACGACCAGCATCGAGTTGATCCGGAGGGCGAACCCGACGACCACGACCGCGATAGCGAGCAGAACCCACATGGTTCCTCCCGGAGGGACAGGGCGATTCCGCTCACCATAGGAGATTGTTGAACGATCCTGCAATGCATCATTCGAACAAATCTTTCGGAAACACGACAACGCGCCGTGACCGTGAGGTCCCGGCGCGTCGTCGTACCGCTGGAAAGAGGGCCACTGTGACACATGTATGGGTGGTTGGGCTGGGTCGGCTGACCGGAGCGCGGTGGCGGGGGAATCTGGTGGCATGAGACAGGAACTCGTGACGTGAGACCTGAAATACCAAGTCCTCACCGACCACAACCTGTCCCAACCCACCGCCGGGCCGGTAGGCACGCGACCGCATCGCGCAACAGGAACGGATAACCCCTCGCGTTCAGGGTTCTCCCCTCGCATATCAGCAGAGAACCCCACACGCGAAGGGATATCCGCTCGCCTTCTGGTCGGCGTCCGGCTCGCAGGCAGCGGCGCGATCGGCGTGGGCCTAGGAGACAAGTGCGCGCCCACAGACCAGACCCTCACAGTCGACCAGCCCGCAACTGCCATCGCTCGTGGTGTACGGCGGAGCGGGGCTGCCGGGTCTGGGGACAGGAAATGGCGGCAGGAGACAGGCAATACGAGGTCCCCACCCACCGCTACCTGTCTCACGGCTCCGGACCGGGCAATCATCACCCACACATCGGACAGAAGAGCCGAGAAGTGGTTAGGGGAGGCGCCAGTCGACTGGCTCGGCGCCCTGCTCGGCGAGGAGGGCGTTGACGCGGCTGAACGGGCGGGAGCCGAAGAAGCCGCGGTCGGCCGACATCGGGCTCGGGTGCGCGCTCTCGACGTACGGCGTGCTGCCCAGCATCGGCTTGAGCGTCTGGGCGTCGCGGCCCCACAGGATCGCGACCAGCGGGCCGCCGCGGTTCACCAGCGCGTGGATCGCCTGCTCGGTGACGGTCTCCCAGCCCTTGCCCCGGTGCGCGCCGGACTTGCCCGGCTGTACGGTCAGCACTCTGTTGAGCATCAGTACGCCCTGGTCGGCCCACGGGGTGAGGTCTCCGTTGGACGGCGCCGGTACGCCGACGTCCGCCATCAGTTCGCGGTAGATGTTCGCGAGGCTGCGTGGAATCGGCCGTACGTCGGGGGCCACCGAGAAACTGAGTCCGACCGGGTGGCCCGGTGTCGGATACGGGTCCTGCCCGACTACGAGCACCTTCACCTGTTGCAGCGGCCGGTGGAACGCCCGCAGCACGTTCTCCCCGGCAGGCAGATAGGCCCGGCCTGCGGTGATCTCCCCGCGCAGGAACTCACCCATCTGCGTCACAGTGCTTTCGACCGGAGCCAACGCCTCAGCCCAGTCCGGCGCCACCAGATCCGACAACGTCTTAGGACTCACCCGCCACAGTCTCCCAGCACTGCGGCTCGCAGTGCACCCCGGGTTGTCGCCGGTTGTTCGCGTGTCGCTCAAGCGCTGGTGTGGCTGGAGACGGTACAAAGGTCGCGGCCCCGCGGAGGTATGAGCTCGCGGGGCCTTTGCTATGCCCTAGCCGGCGAGGCGGCGGAGGGCTGCGGCGTAGCGGGTGGCGGCGTAGTGCTGGGCTCTGCGGGTGATGGGGCCGGCCAGGCGGGTGTACCAGGTGGCAGCGCGGCTGTACGCGCGGATGGTGGCGTGAACGCCGTCCGGGTCGCGGGTGATGAGGAAGGACTCCTCGCCGGCCTCGGGGTGGCCTGCCAAGGTGCCGTACGCGAAGCCGACGCGGTCCGGTTCGTTGACGACCCAGACGACCCGGCACGGGACCGGAAGCCCTCCCTGTGTTCGGAAGCGACGGATCAGCATGCCGAGTCCGAGGCGGCCCAGTGAGTCGGTGCCGACCTGCGGTGGTGTGGCGGTCGCAGTCACCGGTATGCCGGCCGCGCGGTGCATGCGCCACGTCATCAACGCGTCAGCAGCCCGCTGGAACACCTCGTCCCCGTCGCCGATCCGCTCCCGGTACTCCAGCCGGTGGTAGCCCTCGGGCGTGTCGTCGTACTGCGTGCACCCGACCTCGTCGTACGTGAACCGCAACCCCGCCAGGTCTTCCAGCTTCATCGGGCTCCTTCCCGTCGCATCGCCAGTACGCCGCACAAGCCAAAGCCAACCGCATTCGCCACACCGTGCGTGGCAACCATCCACTCCAACGGTAGGTACGGCGTGTCCACCACATGTCCCAGTGCCCAGCTGAGCGCGAGCAGCATCGTCAGCACAAGCACGGAACCGGACACCATCAACAGGATCGCCGTAGTCCGGTCCGCCCGCCGCGAGCGCTTCCATAGGTTCCAGCCGACCAGCCACATACCTGTGGTTAGTACGAGGGCTCCTGCGAGCTCCACCGGGTCACCGAGGAAGAACCCGAGCAGAACGATCGCAGTACCCAGAGGGACGCTGACCGCAGCTAGGCCGTCCGCAGTGAGGTACGCCATCAGTGCGGCCGCGAAGCCCGCGAAATGGAAGTGGGCGACCGTCAGCGACAGCACGGTCAGATTGAAGCCGAACAGCTCGTACGACGAACGCTCGGCGACCAGTGCGAGCGCTGCGATCGACGGTGTGACCAGTGCGGTGTAGAGCGCGACCTGTCGCGTGCTGATGGTCCTGTGCTGGAAGAAATGCCGTGCAGCCAGTGCGATGAGGACAAGCGTGCCGGCGAAGTAGACCGACGCGAGCACGATCGACACTGGACCGCGTGGGAGCCACAGAGCCACCGCACCAGGAACGGCGAACGCGAACCACCAGCGGTTGCTGGTGGTTCGCGTCGGCAGGAGAGTGAGTCCGAGGGGTACGACGATGAGCATCCCCAGGCTCACCACCGCGTGGACGAGGACGGTCAACTGCTCTTCAGGCCGCTGGTGTTGTCTTCCTTGAGCGCATTGAAGAGCGCCTTCGCCTTGGCGTTGTCCCACTTCACGGCGTCACCGCGGTTGCAGCAGAGCTGGAAGTTGTCGTCGCTGGTCGGCACGCTGAGCGCGACGCCGCTGCTGCCGGAGATCGCCTGCATGCCGCGGGCGAACTTGATGAAGTCGAACAGGCTCATGTCCTTGTCGACGGTCAGCGCGTCGACGCCCTTGGTCGCGACGTTGTAGTACCGCACCGGGTTCAGGAACGTCGACGGCGAGGCCGCCTTCTTCGCGACGGCGCCGACCATCTGCCGCTGCCGCTCGGTCCGGCCGAAGTCGTTCTTGCCGTCGGCCTTCCGGGACCGCACGTAGCCGAGGGCGTTGACGCCGTCGAGCTCCTGGCAGCCGGCCGGCAGGTCGATGTGCGCGTCCTTGTCCTTCATTGCCTTGGGCAAACACATGTTGATTCCGCCGACGCTGTCGATGACGCTGGCGAAACCGCCGAAGCCGACCTCGACGTAGTGGTCGATGCGCAGCCCGGTGTTGCTCTCGATCGTCTGGATCAGCGACGCCGGACCCTTGTTGAAGGCGGCGTTGATCTTCTGCTTGCCCTCGACGCCGGGGATGTTCACCGCGCTGTCGCGGGGGATGCTGATCAGCACCGTCGGCCCGGACTTCGGGACGTGCATCAGCATGATCGAGTCGGTCCGCGGCGGGCCGGCGTCGCCGCCGGTGTGCAGCCGGGCACGCTCGGCCCGGCTGAGGTCCTCGCGGGCGTCCGAGCCGACCATCAGGTACGTCGTACCGGGGGTCTCGGCCGGCCGCTCGCCGGTGGGCATCGCGTCGAGCTTGTCGATCCGGCTCCAGGCGTAGAGCGGGACCGCGATCAGCATCGCAACGATCAGCAGGACGATCAGTCCGACGGTCCGGAGGAACCAGTTGCGGCGCTTCTTCGTCGGGCGTCGCGCCGGGTTCGCCTGTCGCGGGTCGATGGGCTGCGTTTCACTCATAGCCATGACCGTATCGGTGACCGGCCCTCGAGCACGTCACCCCAGTGAATGGTTTTACACGTCGGAAAGTCGATGGCGCGTCCTTCAAAGGGAGGAAATCCGTCCTGAGATCGAACCAGATCGCCGGAACGCGACCGGCGACATCCCAACTCTGGCGGCGAACAAGCGGCTGAAGTACGCCGGGTCGTCGTATCCGACTCTCCGTGCGACCGCGGCCACGGACAGGTCCTCCTCGGCGAGCAAAACCTTTGCAGAGCTGAGTCTGGTGCTCAGAAGGAGCTCATGTGGGGTTGAGCCCGTCGTACGGCGTACTGCGTCGCGCAGCTCGTTCACGCTGAGTCCTAGCTCACTGGCGTAGTCCTGAATGCTCATCGGCGTACACGCGAGCTCAGCGAGCCGTGCGGCGACTCCGTCACCGGAACTCGTTCCAGCCTGACCGATCAGGTCGTAGAGCGCTCCCGTGAGCTGTACGGCGTTGTGCTGCGTGCTGATGCGGAGCAGGCGAGTGAACGCGCGGTCGATCGCACGTGGGTCGCCGTACCGGCGGACTGGTTGGCTGGGATCGAGGTGGCCGAGCGAGGTGAGTGCTGCGGTCGCGGGTCCGCTGAACAGGGTCCAGGCCTGACGCCAGCGTGTTGCGGGGCGGTAGCCGTGCAGAACGCCGGGGAAGAGCCAGAGCATCGCAGGTGCGCGTACCTCGTGCAGTTGACGGTCTGGACCGTGTAGCAGGTGGCCGTGTCCTTCTCTCAGCCAGACGAGGGCGTGACAGCCGAGTGCACGGTCCGGTGCTGGCTTGGCGGCGTGCGTCTGTTCGCCGGCGCCGAGACAGAAGAGTCCAAGTTGGCTCTCGACAGCGCCTGGTGTCAGGTAGATCGACCAGTTCTGCACGGTACAAGAGTCCAAGAAGCTGGCGCGGGTGTCCATTCCGCTGAGCGCCGTACGCCGGTGGAATGGAGGTGTGCTGACGTCTAACGGATACGTGCTCGATGAGCAGCGGTTGGGTGAACTGGTCCCGGTGCCTGAGTCGGAGCGGGGTGATCGGGGGCAGTTGCGTGCACGGTTGCAGCGGGACGGGTACCTGTTCCTGACCGGTCTGCTGGACCCTGCGGTGGTGCTGGCGTTCCGGGAGTACTACTTCGGGCTGACTGGGGCTGTTGCGGACCGAGCGTCGTACCGGAAGGTCCTGTTCGAGGAGATCGTGCCGGGGGCCGAGTACGCGGCCTTCTGTGCACAGCCGGCGTTGAAGGGCTGGTTCGAGTGGTTCCTCGGTGGTGAGCCGTTCCTGCACCGGCGGAAGATCATCCGGCAGACAGCGCCGGGTGAGAACGGCATCGGTACGGCGACGCAGGCGCACTACGACCTCGTGTACCTGCGCGGCGGCAGCGACCAGGTGCTGTCCGCGTGGATCCCACTGGGCGACTGCCCGGTCAGCCGCGGCGGACTGACCTACCTGGAGGGCAGCCACCACAGGGTGCTCGAGGAGGAGGCTGCCGGCCGCCTGAAGCGCCCTGCGGCATCCATCACCGCGGACCTACCCGCTCTGGCGACGCAGTACGACGCCAACTGGCTGGTCACGGACTACGCGGCCGGAGACGTCGTCATACACACCGCGCACACCGTCCATGCGGCGCTCGACAACGTGTCGACGGAGCTGCGCCTGTCGACCGACATCCGCTACCAGCGCGCCGACGACGCGATCGACGACCGCTGGCAGAACCACTGGCACGACCGGGACGGTTTGTGACCGGTATTTGGATGCTTCTCGCTAACGACAATCATTTCGGTTAAGGTGCGGATCGGAAGGTTGAACCGAGTCCGAGGAGAGCCGTGAACCGGAACGAACTGATCGCCGGCGTGGCGCAGAAGGCGGGTATCCCGCGAGGCCAGGCCGAGAAGGTCATCGACGCGCTGGGCGACGTCGTCACCGAGGCCGTGCAGCGCGGCGACAAGGTGTCGCTGACCGGCCTGCTCAGCATCGAGCGGGTCATGCGCGCCCCGCGCACCGGCCGCAACCCGCAGACCGGCGAGCCGCTGAACATCCCGGCCGGCTACTCCGTGCGCCTGTCGTGCGGAAGCCGCCTCAAGGCTGCAGCCCGAGGCGACCTCCGCACCGTCCGCTGACCCTCAGCGGCGAACGGCCGTTGCCCAGTAGGGCGTTGTCGCGGTCGGCGGAGTGCTGAATCGGGCATTGGCCAGGTAGAGCCGGTGCCCGAACGCGGCGGCGGTCGTCGGGATGTCGAAGCCCGGATCGGTGATGGTCCGGGTCTGCGTGCCCGTCGTCCCGGCCCGGTTGAGGTGCACCACCGCGACCTGGTTGGAGAAGTTCTGCACGACGTACAGCGTGCGGCCGAGCAGCAGCATGCCGTCGCCGTTCGTCATCAGCGTGCCGCCGAGGTCGACGCGCTTCGTGACGCCGGTCCGCGGATCGACCCTGAACAGGAACCCGGTCGACGACTGCACGATGATCACCGCGCGACCGTCCGGCGTCAGCGTGAGGCCGTTGCCGTTGAACCCGGTCGGATCGTGCACGTAGTCGCCGGTCAGCGGCACCGTCCGCACCTGGTTCAGCAGTTTGCCGTGGCGGCCGATCGGCACCTGGTAGACGACGGGCCGGCTGGAGTCCGTGAACCACGCGCTGGTCTTGCTCAGCACCACGTCGTTCACGAACGTCGCCGGCTCCGCGGTCAGCGGGTAGCTCTTCAGGATCTTCCCGGTACGGGTGTCGACGACGCGCGCCGTACCGCTCGAGCCGCCGGCGATCCACAGCCGCCCACGGTCGTCTGCCTTCAGGCCGACCGACGGCGTACCGGGTCCCTGGCTGATCACCTTTCCGCGTCCGGTGCGCAGCGCGGCGGCGTAGATGTCGCCGTCGGCCAGCGAACCGAAGTACGCCGTACTGCCGCTGATCGCGATGCCCTCCGGCTGGAATCCGTCCGGCAGGTCAATCTGCGCCGGGAACACCTGCTTGACGGCGTGCCCGGGTGCACCGGCCGCCGACGTGGAGACGAGGCCCATCAGCAGGATGGGCAGGCCGAGAACGGCCATGACACGACGGATGTTCATGTTTCCTCCCCTTCGGCACACCGTAGGACGGCCGGTGGCAACCGGGAACGGTTCAGCGTTCGACTGCTGTGACCCAGTACTCCGTGGTGGGGGTCGGTGACGTAGTGAAGCGGGCGTTCGGCAGGTAGAGGCGGTTGCCGAAGGCTGCGGCGGTCGTCGGTACGTCGAAGTCCGGGCTGGTCAGTTCGCCGACCACCTCGCCCTTCGTGCCGGTGTGGTTCAGCTTGAGCACCGCGATCTTGTTCAGGCGGTTCTGGACGACGTACAGCGTGCGGCCGAGCAGGAGCAGGCCGTCGCCGTTGGTCATCAGCACGTCGCCGATGTCGATCCGCCGGGCCACACCGCTCCGCGGGTCGACCCGAAGCAGGAAGCCGGTCGACGACTGGACAATGATCAGCGCGCGGCCGTCCGGGGTCAGCGAGATGCCGTTCGCGTTGTTGCCGGGCAGGTGCTGGTAGTCGCCGGTGAGCGGAATCGTCTCGGGCTTCGGGCCGGCGACCCGGTAGAAGACGGGCTGCTGCGAGTCGGTGAAGTACGCGCCGTCCTTGGCGAGGATGACGTCGTTCACGAAGGTCGGCGTCGCGTTGGTGAACGTGAAGCTCGCCAGGACCTTGCCGGTGCGGGTATCGATCACCCGGCCGTTCCCGCCGGCGGCTCCGGCGACGAACAGGCGGCCGAACCGGTCGACCTTCATCCCGAGCGAGCCGGTGCCCGGGCCCTGGCTGATCACCTTGCCCCGGCCGGTGCGCAGGTCGGCGGCGTAGATGTCCCCGTCGGCGCGGGAACCGAAGTACGCCGTACCGCGGGCGATCGCGATGCCTTCCGGCTGGAATCCGTTCGGCAGGCTGAACTTGGTGGGGAACGTGGCCGGCGCGGCGTTCGCTGCCTGTGTGCTCGCCAGGCCCAGCATTAGGGCGGGCACACCGGCGAGGGCAGTGCGGCGGCGGACGAGGTGTGACATGGCGGGGTCCTCCTGATCCGGGTCTTTACCCGGGAGAACGTCATCGCCCTGTGGATAGTTCAAACCGGCGGATTCGCGAACCGGGTATGTTCGCTGGCAGCAACTCGACTTGGGACAAGGGGTCAGGGATGACAGCAGGAATCGACGACTCGGCGGCGGTTCGCCCACAGGACGATCTGTACCGGTTCGTGAACGGGACGTGGCTGGCGGAGCACGAGATTCCCGCGGACAAGGCGATCCACGGCGCGTTCCACGCGCTCTGGGACACCGCCGAGCAGGACGTCCGCGCGATCGTCGAGAAGACCGTCGCGGCCGGGCATCCGGAAGGCAGCGAGCCGCGGAAGATCGCCGACCTCTACGCCAGCTTCCTGGACACCGAGACGATCGAGCGGCTGGGCGCGGAGCCGATCGCCGAGCAGCTCGCCCTGGTCGCGTCCGTGACGGACGTGACCGGGCTGGTGTCCGTCCTCGGGCAGCTCGAGCTGCAGGGCGTGCCGGGGGTCTTCCACTACTGGGTCGACGCCGACGCGAAGAAGTCCGACGAGAACATCGTCCACCTGACCCAGGGCGGCCTCAGCCTGCCCGACGAGTCCTACTACCGCGAGGACAGCTTCGCCGAGATCCGGACGGCGTACGTCGCCCACGTGGCGACGATGCTGGAGCTCGCCGGGCTGTCGGACGCGACCGCCGCCGCCGAGCGGATCATGGAGCTGGAGACCCGGATCGCCGGCGCGCACTGGGACCGGGTGAAGGAGCGCGACGTCCAGCTCACCTACAACAAGCTCGACCGGGCGGGGCTCGAGGAGCTGACGCCTGCGTTCGACTGGGCGACGTGGCTGACCGGTGCCGGCGTGCCGGAGAGCGCGTTCGCGGAGGTCGTCGTCCGCGAGCCGGACTTCCTGACCGCGGCCGCGGCCGCGCTGCAGGAGGTCGACGTCGATCGGTGGAAGGAGTGGCTGGCCTGGCGGGTCGTGCACAGCGCCGCGCCGCTGCTGAGCCAGGCGTTCGTCAACGAGAACTTCGCGTTCTACGGCAAGACCCTGACCGGTGCGCCCGAGCTGCGCGAGCGCTGGAAGCGGGCCGTCGGCGCGGTCGAGCAGGCGCTCGGCGAGGCCCTCGGCAAGCTGTACGTCGCCGAGCACTTCCCGCCGGACGCCAAGGCCCGCATGGTCGAGCTCGTGCAGAACCTGGTCGCCGCCTACCGGCAGCGGATCGAGGCGCTGGACTGGATGGGCCCGGACACCCGGCAGCGGGCGCTCGAGAAGCTCGGCACCTTCGTCCCGAAGATCGGCTACCCGGACGAGTGGAAGGACTACTCGGCGCTCGAGATCGACCCGGCCGACCTGTTCGGCAACGTCCGCCGCTCGGTCGCGGTGGAGACCGCGCGGGACCTCGCCAAACTCGGCAAGCCGGTCGACCGGAACGAGTGGCGGATGACGCCGCAGACGGTCAACGCGTACTACAACCCGCGGATGAACGAGATCGTCTTCCCGGCCGGCATCCTGCAGCCGCCGTTCTTCGACCTGGTCGCCGACGACGCCACCAACTACGGCGCGATCGGCGCGGTCATCGGCCACGAGATCGGCCACGGCTTCGACGACCAGGGCTCGCGGTACGACGCCGACGGCAACCTGAACGACTGGTGGACCGACGCGGACCGCGCCGCCTTCGAGCAGCGCACCGACAAACTCGTCGCGCAGTACGACGCGCTGGAGCCGGCCGAAACCCCCGGCCAGAACGTCAACGGCAAACTCACCCTCGGCGAGAACATCGGCGACCTCGGCGGCCTGTCGATCGCGTACGTCGCCTACCAGTTGTCCCTGGACGGCGCCGACTCCGACGACAAGTCCGGCAGCGAACGCTTCTTCGCCGCCTGGGCCCACGCCTGGGCCACCAAGACCCGCCCCGAAGAAGCCGCCCGCCGCCTCACCATCGACCCCCACTCACCCCCCGAGTTCCGCTGCAACGCGGTCGTCAAGAACATCGACGAATTCCACAACACCTACAAAACAACAGAAACCGACAGCATGTGGCTCTCCCCAGAGGACCGCGTCCGCATCTGGTAGCACGAAGCCGCCCCGCACCCGTGCGGGGCGGCTTGTTCCACTTGCTCGACAGGTGGAATGGGGGCGGCTTATCGTCCGGGGATGCGTCGATCGTCGGATTTTACGTCTCGGCTGGTGCGGACTGCCGCTGCGGCGGGGGAGATGCCGCTGGTCGAGAGTGATCTGCGGCATGCGATTCTGACCGGCGATCAGCCGCCGGGGACGTCGGTGCCGATCGACGAGGTGGCGGCGTTCTTCGGGGTCAGTGCCATTCCGGTGCGTGAGGCGCTGAAGACCTTGTTCGGGGAAGGGCTGGTCGAGCATCGCCCGCACGTCGGGTACCGGGTGGCGAAGCTGACGTTCCTGGAGTTCCGCGAGCTGTACGACGTACGTCAGGCGCTCGAGTCCGCGGCGCTGCGTGCGGCGACTGTCAATGCGACGTCCGTTGATCACGACCGGATCCGGGACGCCCACGGATCACTGGCCGATGCGGGTGCCGCGGGTGACCGTGAGTACGCCGCCGCGACCCGGCGCTTCCACTTCGCGCTGATCGAGCCGTCGGGGATGCACCGGCTGATCCGGATGTACGAGACCGCGTGGAACATCACTGAGCCGGCCCGGCCGATGTCGCGGGTCCGGGAGCACGAGCGGGCAGGTTTCCACGCGGACCACGAGCGGCTGATCGCGGCGTATGTCGCCCGTGACACCGAGACGCTGATCGCCGAGTCGGAGCGCCACTATGCGCATCTGAAGAGCGCGATCTCGGAGTTCGCCGACGACCCGGAATGCTTCGCCGACCCGGCCTGATCCCGGTTTCCTATATTTGCGCCGCTTTTCCTATATTTGAACGGAAACCGGCCGTTCACCATGGACGTCATTCCGCGAAACACGTTATTCCTAGCTTCGGTTCACTGGTCGCGCGATCCGCCCGCGGCCCAGGCCGGAGGAGTACAGCATGGTGACCGAACCCCGCGCGCCCGGTGACATCGTCGAAGCGGCCGGCTATCCGTCGGAGCCGAGTGTCGCGCAGCGCGACTACCATCCGCGGCTGACGAACCAGGACCTCGCGCCACTGAAGGAGCAGACCTGGCGCAGTTACAACATCTTCGCGTTCTGGATGTCCGACGTGCACAGCGTCGGCGGTTATCTCACCGCGGGCAGTTTGTTCGCGCTCGGCCTGACCAGCTGGCAGGTATTCGTCTGCCTGATCGCCGGAATCTGCATCGTGCAATTCTTCTGCAACCTGGTCGCAAAACCGAGCCAGCTCGCGGGCGTTCCGTATCCGGTGATCAGCCGGGTCTCCTTCGGCGTCCTGGGCGCGAATATCCCGGCCATCATTCGCGGCCTGATCGCGGTCGCCTGGTACGGCGTTCAGACCTTCCTGGCGGCCGAGTCGCTGAACATCGTCTTCCTCAAGCTCTGGCCCGGCCTCGGCCCGTGGGCGGACGCCGATGTGCACGGTTTCGTGGGGCTTTCGGCGCTCGGCTATGTCAGCTTCGCGATCCTGTGGGTCGCCCAGGCCGCCCTGTTCTGGCGCGGGATGGAGAGCATCCGGAAGTTCATCGACCTGGCCGGTCCGGCCGTGTACGTGACGATGCTGCTGCTCTGCGCCTACCTGCTGGTCAAGTCCGACTTCACCATCGATCTCAACCTGTCGAACCACAGCCTGTCCGGGTGGGCCACGATCGGCACGATGCTGAGTGCGATCGCCCTGGTCGTCTCGTACTTCTCCGGCCCGATGCTGAACTTCGGCGACTTCGCCCGCTACGGCCGCAGCTTCCAGAGCGTCCGGAAGGGCAACTTCTGGGGCCTGCCGATCAACTTCATCTTCTTCTCGCTGCTGACCGTGCTGACCGCGGGCGCCACGGTTCCGGTGTACGGCGAACTTCTGACGGACCCGATCAAGACGGTGGAGCGGATCGACAACACGTTCGCGATCCTTCTCGGCGCGGCGACGTTCGTCACCGCGACCGTGGGCATCAACATCGTCGCGAACTTCATCTCGCCGGCGTTCGACTTCTCGCACGTCAGCCCGCAGAAGATCAGCTGGCGGATGGGCGGCATGATCGCGGCCGTCGGCTCGGTGCTCCTGACGCCGTGGAACTGGTACAACAACGACACGGCGATCCACTACACCCTGGGCATCCTCGGCGCGCTGATCGGCCCGCTGTTCGGCATCCTGATCGCGGACTTCTACCTGATCCGCCGGCAGAAAGTCGTCGTGGACGACCTGTTCACGCTCGACAAGGACGGCGCGTACTACTACCGCAAGGGCTACAACCCTTCTGCCGTTCAGTCTGTGATCGCCGCCGGGGTGGTCTCGGTCGCGTCGGTCCTCGTGCCCCGCTGGGTGGGCGACGGGCTCTGGATCAGCGACTACAGCTGGTTCATCGGCTGCGGCGTCGGCTTCGCCGTCTACACGATCCTCGCCAGGCGGGCCGGCGTAGCTTCCGAGCAGTCCGAGCAGGTGGCGTGACACTCATGCGCATCAAGGTCATCAACCCCAACACCACCGCGTCGATGACCGCCATGATCGGCGAGTGTGCCCGGGCCGTCGCCGGTCCGGGTGTCACCGTCGACGCGGTGAATCCGCGCCAAGGGCCTGCCGCGATCGAGAGTCACGTCGACGACGCACTCGCCGTACCAGGCCTGCTCCAGGAGATCGCCGACGGCGAGTCGGCCGGGTACGACGGCTACGTCATCGCGTGCTTCGGTGATCCGGGGTTGAAGGCGGCGCGGGAGCTCGCCCGCGGGCCGGTCGTCGGCATCGCCGAGGCCGGCATGCGTACGGCGTCGTACCTGGGCCGCGGGTTCAGCGTCGTCACCACCCTGGCCCGGACGGTCGGTCATGCGCACGACCTGGCCGAGGAGTACGGCGTCGCGCGGCAGTGCCGGGGGATCCACGCGTGCGAGATCCCGGTCCTCGCCCTCGAAACGGATCCGCACGCCCGGGCCACCATCCTCCGCGCCTGCGAGGATGCGCTCGCGCTCGACGGCTCGGATGCCATCGTGCTGGGCTGCGCGGGCATGGCCGACTTGTGTCACGACCTGTCGGCCGCGCTCGGGGTGAGTGTGATCGACGGCGTGGCCTCGGCGACCGCCACGGTCGAGATGCTGGTCCGGATGCGCCTCACGACCGGCAAGCTCGGCGAGTTCGCCCCACACTCACGCCACGAGTGCGTCGGCTAGGAGGACATCCAGTTCTGGATGCCCTCGATGGTGCGGGGCATGGCTTCGGAGAGGTTTTCCGGGGTGCCGTCGGTGATGAGGATGTCGTCCTCGATGCGGATGCCGATGCCGCGGAGGTCCTCGGGGACGGTGAGGTCGTCGGACTGGAAGTACAGGCCGGGCTCGACGGTGAGGACGTAGCCGGGCTGGACGGGGCCCTTGCGGTAGTTCTCGTCGCGGGCCGCGGCGCAGTCGTGGACGTCGAGGCCGAGCATGTGGCTGACGCCGTGCAGGGTGTAGCGCTGGTACAGGCGGCTCTCGGGGTCGAGCGCCTCCTCGGCCGACACGGGCAGGAGCTCCATCGCGTCCAGGCCGCGGACGATGACCTCCATCGCCGCCTCGTGCCCGGCGCGGAACGTCGCACCCGGCGTGAGAGCCGCGATCCCGGCGTTCTGCGCGTCCAGCACCAGCTGGTACAGGTCGCGCTGGCGCGGCGTGAACTCACCGTTCACGGGCAGTGTCCGGGTGATGTCCGCGGTGTACAGCTGCCGGTTCTCGACGCCCATGTCGAGCAGCATCAGCGTGCCGTCGTTCACCGGGCCGTCGTTCTCGATCCAGTGCAGCGTGGTCGCGTGCGGGCCGGCTGCGGCGATCGACGTGTAGCCGACGTCGTTGCCCTCGGCACGGGCCCGGCGCCAGAACGTGCCCTCGATCCAGCGTTCGCCGTACTGCCGGACCTTGTCCATCTCGGCGAGTACGTCGGAGAAACCGCGGTGCGTGATCGCGACGGCGTCGCGCAGCTGCTCGAGCTCGTACGCGTCCTTGACCAGCCGCAGCTCGGACAGCGTCGCCGCGAACTCCCCGTCCTTGAGCTGTTCCGTCCGGGCGCCGCTCAGCAGCGCAGCGATCGACTGGTCCTCGTCCCGCCGTACCCGCGTCGGTACGTCGCTCTTCAGCGCGTCGGCCAACTGGTCGACGTGCCGCGTCTCGATCCCGAACTCCTTGGCGGTCTCGGTCAGCGACGGGCGCCGGCCGGCCCACAGCTCGCCGTACATCCGGTCGCGCCAGAACTCCTCGCCCTGCGAGCGGTCGGCGCGCGGACGGAAGTACAGCACCGAGTCGTGGCCGGTGGTGCCGTTCGGCTCCAGGACCAGCACCGCGTCGGAGGTCTGGTCGCCGGTCAGCCACACGTAGTCGGTGTGCGGGCGGAAGACGTAGTCGGTGTCGTTCGAGCGGACCTTGTAGGTGCCGGCCGGGATCACGAGCCGCTCGCCTGGGAACGCCTGCGACAGCGCGTCGCGGCGCTTCGCCGCCCACACGCCGACGTCGCTCAGTGACAGATCCTGCCGCTCGGAGTCCGCCCAGCCGGAGTTCATGAACGCGCGCAGCTTCGCGCTCGGCTCGTTGTCGTGCGAAGCCGTCTTCGGAGCGTCCTGAGGGGCGTCCTGCGGGGCGGGCGCGGTGGTGTCGGTCATCGTCGACCAGTCCTGTTCTCGGCGCAGCGGTGGTGGCGCCGGTCGTGGCTACGGGTGCAGTTCGTCGCCGCGAAGCGTGCCGCTGTTCGGCAGCGCCTCGGCGGGGTCGGAACCGACGCGGGTGATCGCATTGTCCTCGTCCACGAAGACTACGCTCGGCTCGAAAACCTTCGCCTCGGCGGTGTCGAACATCCCGTACGCGATCAGGATCACCAGGTCACCCGGATGGATCAGGTGCGCCGCGGCCCCGTTGATGCCGACGATCCCGGACCCGCGCGGCCCTTCGATCAGGTACGTCGACAGCCGCTGACCGTTGGTGATGTCGACGATGTCCACCTTCTCGCCGGGCAGCAGGTCGGCCGCCTCCATCAGGGCCGCGTCCAGCGTGCACGACCCGACGTAGTCCAGATCCGCCTGCGTCACCTTGGCCCGGTGCACCTTCGACTTCATCATTTCCCGCCACATGGCGGCCATGATCCGGGCCGATCCGGTTCCTGTCAGTGGCCGCCGTCACCCAACCGGTTCAGTTTCCCGTTCGACCGCCGGCCGGCGGCGGAGCGAGTCGCCTTCGACGTCGACGTTCGGGAGGAGACGGTCGAGCCAGGCGGGGAGGTACCAGGCGTGCCGCCCGAGAAGTGCCATCACCGCCGGTACGACGGTCATCCGTACGACGAACGCGTCGAGAGCGACCGCGAGGGCCAGCGCGAAGCCCATCTCGCGGATCAGCGTCTCGCCGGACAGGATGAACCCGGAGAACACCGCGGTCATGATCACCGCCGCCGCGGTCACCACCCGCGCCCCGTGTGCGAACCCGTCGACCACCGCCGCCCGCGGCGTGGCGCCGTGGACGTGCTCCTCGCGCATCCGCGTCACCAGGAAGATCTGGTAGTCCATCGCGAGCCCGAACACGACTCCGATCAGGAAGACCGGCAGCATGCTGATCACCGGCCCGGTCTGCCCCGAGATGCCGAACAGCCCGGCCAGCCAGCCCCACTGGAACACCGCGACCAGGGCGCCGAACGTCGCCACGACGGTGAGCAGGAACCCGAGCGTCGCCTTCAGCGGCACCAGGATCGAGCGGAACACCAGCATCAGCAGCAGGAACGCGAGCCCGATGATCAGCGACAGGTACGGCAGCAGCGCGCTGCCGAGCTTGTCCGAGATGTCGATGCTGACCGCGGTCGCGCCGGTGACCGCCACCTCGGCGCGATCCTTGTCGGGCATCGCCCGGATCGCCTCGACCAGGTCCTTGGTCTGCTGCGTACTCGGACCACTCGACGGGATCACGGTCAGCAACGCCGTGTTCCCGGCCGGGTTGAAGACCGGTGGCGTCACCATTGTCACGTCCGGCAGCCCGCGTACGGCGGCAGCGGTCGCCGTGGCCGCCGTCTGCGGATTCGTGGACGCACCGGCGTCCACCACCACCATGAGCGGCCCGTTGAACCCGGGCCCGAAGCCCTCGGAGAGCAGCTCGTACGCCTTGCGCTGGCTCGAGTCAGGCGCGGCGGTGCTGTCGTCCGGCAGCCCGAGTTCGAGGTCGGTCGCCGGGATCGCGAGCGTGCCGAGACCGATCACGGTCACCACCAGCACCGCCAACGGGCGCCGCGTGACGAAGCCTGCCCACCGGCGACCGATCGTCGTCCGTCCGGCCGCTTCCGGATCGCCGCCGCGCAGACCGGGGATCCGGCCGCCGAGGACCCGTCGCCCGGCGAACCCGAGCAGCGCGGGCAGCAGGGTGAGTGCGATCGCAACCGCGATCACCACGGTGAACGCGGCCGCCAGGCCCATCTGGGTGAGGAACGGGATGTCGACCACGAACAGTCCGGCCAGCGCGATCACCACGGTCAGACCGGCGAAGACCACGGCCGATCCGGCGGTGCCGACCGCGCGGCCGACCGCTTCCTCGGGCTCCAGCCCGGAGCTCAGTTCATGGCGGTACCGGGACATGATGAACAGCGCGTAGTCGATCGAGACCGCGAGGCCGATCATCAGCGCGAGGATCGGCGTACCGGATCCGATGTCGACGAAACCGCTGATCGTCGAGATCGCGGTCACCCCGAGGCCTACCCCGATGATTGCCGACAGCAACGGCAGGCCGGCCGCGATCAGCGAGCCGAAGGTGATCAGCAGGACGACGGCGGCCACGCCGATGCCGATCACCTCGGTGAGTTGCTGCTCGCCCTGCGGTTGCATCGCGTCGCCGCCGTACTCGACCGTGAGCCCTGCCGCGCGAGCCGGTTCGACCGCGGTGGCGATGGCCTCCTGCACTTCCGGCGTGACCTCCTGCGCGGTGACCTTGAAGGTGACCTGCGCGTAGCCGGTGCGGCCGTCGGCGGAGATCGCCTTGGCGCTGAACGGGTCGACGACGCGGGCGACCTGCGGTGCGGCCGCGAGCCGGTCCAGGGTCTGCTGGACCGGTGCCGTGTCGGTGAGCTTCTGGCCGGCGGGCGCCTGGAACACGATCCGGGCGGTGCCGGCGTCCGCGCCGGCCTGCGGGAAGCGTTCGTTGAGCAGGTCCGCGGCACGCTGCGACTCGGTGCCGGGGATCGAGAAACCGTTGGCGGTCGGGCCGGAGAGAGTGCCGGCGCCGACTGCTCCGGCAGCCAGCAGCCCCAGCCAGACCAGGAGCACGAACCGGCGGCGGCGGAACGCGAATCGGCCGAGCCGATAGAGGTACGTAGCCATGCGGCCGATGCTCCCGGCGCGAAGCCGTCGCTCGCGTCTGCTCCCGGTGGGCTTCTCGCCGTACCGCGTTCGCCGTACCGGCTACTGCGTCTGCGGTACGCCGGGACGCACGAGGCCGGTCTGGTACGCCAGTACGACGAGCTGCGCGCGGTCGCGGCAGTCGAGTTTCACCATCGCCCGGTTCACGTGGGTCTTCGCCGTCGACGGGGAGAGCACGAGGCGCTCGGCGATCTCGTCGTTGGACAGGCCGAGGGCGACCAGGCCGACGATCTCGCGTTCGCGGTCGGTGAGGACGTCGAGGACCGTGGGCCCGATCGGGTTGCCGGGGGTCGGCTCGGCGAGGAAGCGGTTGATCAGGCCGCGGACGGCCTTCGGGGACAGCAGGGCGTCGCCGCGGGCGACCACGCGGATGGCGTCGATCAGCTCGGCCGGTTCGACGCTCTTGCCGAGGAAACCGCTGGCGCCGGCACGGATCGCGTCGAACACGTACTCGTCCACCTCGAACGTGGTCAGGATCAGCACCTTCACGCCCGCGAGCGCCTCGTCCGCGGTGATCATCCGGGTCGCCGCGAGGCCGTCGACCTCGGGCATCCGGATGTCCATCAGCACCACGTCGGCCCGCTCGGACCGCGCCAGCTCGACCGCTTCCCGCCCGTTCGACGCCTCAGCAACGACCTCCAAGTCGGGTACTGAACTCACCAGCACCCGGAACCCGCTCCGGATCAACGTCTGATCGTCCGCCAGCAACACCCTGATCGTCACCCAGATCTCCCGTCTCCAGAGGCAACACGGCTCGCACCTCGAACCCACCACCAGCCGCAGGCCCCGCCCGCAGCTCCCCACCGACCGCATTCACACGCTCCCGCATTCCCACCAGTCCATGTCCACCGCGGGAGAGGGTGGAAGCCGAGCCCGGCCCCAGCCCAGCACGTGCTGCCGGTGGCGCCGGTCCGTTGGCGATGGTGATCTCCAGCGCGTTGGATCGGTGGACCAGCTGAACCTCGGCCGCCGCGCCGGGGGCGTGTTTGAGGACGTTGGTGAGGGACTCCTGGACGATTCGGTACGCCGTGAGTTCTATGACGTCCGGGAGCGCGCCCAGCGACGCAGGTGGCGTCCACTCGACCTTTACGCCGGCTGAGGTGAAGGTGCGGATGAGAGCGTCCACCTCGTGCAGCGACGGAGTAGGCGCGGTGGGAAGCGGTGAGCCCGAGCGACGCAGTACACCGAGGAGAACTGTGAGCTCCTGGAGCACAGTGCGACCACCGGAGCGGACCAGCGACAGGGCGCGTTCCGCCTCGTCGGGTTGAGTACGGAGGACATGCGCCGCAACACCGGACTGCACGTTCATCAGCGCGATGTGGTGGGCGATCACGTCGTGCAGCTCGTGCGCGATGCGCAACCGTTCTTCGATCACCCGCCGCTGAGCCTCTTCGTCCCGCGACCGCTCGGCGCGCAGCGCCCGCTCCTCGAGTTCGTGCAGGTAGGCGCGACGGTTCCGCACCGCCTCCCCGATCGCGCCCGAGAACAGCACGAAGAAGACCAGCCCGAGGTTGTCGAGGACGTCGCCACCCACGAAGAACACTTCGGCAGTCAGCGTGGCCAGCGCCGTGGCAATCACTGCGACACAGCGCGGCAACCGCTCCTTCGAGAGCACGACGGTGAAGACCGCGACGCCCATGTAGAGCACGATCGGACTCTTGGCCTGTTCGGCGATCACGAACGTGGTCGCGACAGCCGTGGTGACCGCCAGCACGGTGAACGGCGCTCGGCGCCGGAACGTGGTCGCGACAGCACCCGCCACGGCCAGTACGACGACGGTCGCATTCAGCTCGATCCGTTCACCGACGTGCCGTCCGCCTGGCACCAGCAGATTGATCAGCAGGATGCCGAGGGCGAGAGCAAGGTCCAGCACGAACGGGTGCCGCGCCAAGGCACGGCAGAACCGGGTGAGCCGTTCCATCCCTTCACAGTACGTGTTCCCCCGTGGGACCACCTCGTCCAGCGGCGGTATCCCCGCCGTACCGCAACCGCAGTACAGGTCAGAGGAACTCGCGCAGCGCGGCAACCGAGTCGGGGGCGGTGAGGAGCCGGGTGCCGCGCGGGAGGAGGAGCAGGGGGCCGCCGTAGGTGCGGCCCGCCACCAGCGCGCGTTCCCACAGCAGGATGGTCTGGAGAGTTACGGCGTCGTAGACCTCGGCGTCCGGGTCGGACCACCGTGGGTTGCCGAAGCGGGCACGGAGCTCTTTGCGGACCTTGCCGGATGCGATCTGGCCACCGAGCTTGACACCTGCGAAGACCGCGCCGAAGACGCTCCCGCCGATCTCGACGGGGTCGGTGTCGAGCATCAACTCCATGTCAGCGGTGTAAGGCATCAGCGAACCTCCTGTGATCGCGGGTGTACCCAGCGGTTGTCAGGGTGTGGACGGCTATGCAGGCAGAACCCTGACTTCGAGCGCTAAAACCCGCGATTCGGGCGGGTTCTGCCTGCGCGGACGACCGCACTCGGCTCGAAGCCGCGCGGTCAGATCGAGGACGCCTGCACGGCCAGGTCCCGCAACGCCCCGTAGCGTGGGCGGAGGTCGGCGACGCGGGACACCTCGTCCGGGACCGGGGCCAGGTGTTCGCCGCCCGGCTCGGGTGACAGGCCGAGGGCGACTGCTGCCGCGCCGCGGGCGCCGACCTCGGCCTCGGCGCACACCGTCGTCGGGCGCGCGAAAGTGGCGGTCAGGCAGCGGCGCCACCATTCCGACGCGTCGATGCCGCCGCCGCCGAGGACGACCTCCAGTTCCTGCCCGAACAACGAGTCGAGGATCCGCAGGCCGCGGTCGATCTCGAGCGACGCGCCTTGGAGTGCTGCCGCGAGCAGGTCGGCGGGGCTGTCGTCGAACGACAGACCGAAGTACACGCCGGATCCGCCGGGCACGACCGCCGGCGGCCTGGTGCCGGCCATGAACGGGATCGCGATCGCGTGCGTCGCGCCGATCTCGATGTCGCTCGGTTCGTCGGACTTCAGCCGCAGTACGCCGGTCAGCCACGCGTGCAGGTTCCCGGCGGCCGAGAACGCCATACCGGTCACGGCCCGCTTGTCGTCGACCCGGTACCGCCACAGCTCCCACGGCAGCTCGGGCGCGTTCTCGATCGGGTGCACGACCCGTACGGCGGCCGACGTACCGACGGTGACCGCTGCGACGCCCGCGTCGTACCCGCCGGTCCCGACGTTGGACGCGGCGCCGTCGCCGGTCGGCGGATGTACGGGTACGCCGACCAGACCGGGCCAGCGACGTTCGTACTCCTTGGACAAGGTGCCCGTCCAACCGGTCGGCACGATCGGCGGCAACCGGTCGGCCTTCACGCCCGCGATCTCCAGCGCCTCGTCGTCGTACGCACCGGTCGCGAGGTCCAGCGTGCCGGTCCCGGACGCGACCGAGACGGACGTGACGCGTTCGCCGGTCAGCCGCTCCAGCACCAGGTCCGGCAGGCCGGCGAAGGCAGCCGGAGAGTCGTTCGAGAGGAGCCATGGGATCCGGCGGGTCCAGTACAGCCGGTGCAGCCAGGTGCCGGTGCGCGCGTGGAACGCGTGCTCGTCGAACGACGTACCGAGACCGAGGTCGACCGAGCGCGTGTCCGCCCACGTGATCACCGGTGTGCGCGCGACACCTTTGTTGTCAAGAGCAACGATCGAGTGCCACTGGGAGGACAGCACGATCGCCCCGATCCCCTCGAGGTGACCGTTCTGCTCGAGCTCGTCCAGGCACCCGAGCAGACCCTCGACGTACTCGTGGAGGTCGAGCGTCGCGGAGCCGTCGTGGCCGTACGCCGGGGAGATCTTGTGCCTCGCGAGTGCACCGGGGATCGGTGCGGCATCCTCCGAGGAGAGGACGAGTGCCCGCGCCGACGACGTACCGAGGTCGAGGGCGAGGACGTGCTCGTCAGTCTTCGTCATGCAGCGCCTTGAGGAAGTTCTGGGCCCAGATGTTCACGTCGTGCGCCGCGAGGTGCTTGCGCATCGCCTTCATCCGGCGGCCGAGCTGCCGGTCGTCGGTGTTCATCGCGTCGACGATCGTGTCCTTCATCCCGTTGATGTCGTGCGGGTTCACCAGGAACGCCTGGCGGAACTCGTCCGCCGCCCCGGCGAACTCGCTCAGCACCAGCGCGCCGGTGTCGTCGTACCGCGTCGACACGTACTCCTTGGCGACCAGGTTCATACCGTCCCGCAACGGCGTCACGACCGCGACGTCCGCGGCCCGCAGCAGCGCGGCCATCTCGGTCCGCGAGTACGTCGTGTGCAGGTAGTTGATCGCCGGCGTACCGATCCGGCCGTGCTCGCCGTTGATCCGCCCGACCAGCAGCTCGATCTCGTCGCGCAGCACGCGGTACTGCTCGACGCGCTCCCGGGACGGCGTCGCGACCTGGATGAACACCGCGTCGTCGACCGAGATCCGCTTCTCGTCCAGCAGTTCGCCGAACGCCCGCAGCCGTTGCCGGATGCCCTTGGTGTAGTCGAGCCGGTCGACGCCGAGCAGGATGTGCGTCGGGTTGCCGACCTCCTCGCGCATCTCGGCCGCGCGGGCCGTCGTCTCCGGCTGGCGGGCGAGCTTCTCCAGCTCGTTGACGTCGATCGAGATCGGGAACGCCTTCGCCCGGACGATCCGGTCGTCCGGCAGGTGGATCCGGTCGCCGCGGGTCCGCAGGCCCATTCGGTTGCGGGCCAGCCGGGCGAAGTTCGACGCCGCGCCGGGCCGCTGGAAACCGACCAGGTCCGCGCCCATCAACCCGTCCAGGATCTGCCGCCGCCACGGCATCTGCGCGAACAGCTCGGTCGGCGGGAACGGGATGTGCAGGAAGAACCCGATCCGTACGTCGGGACGCAGCCGGCGCAGCATCGCGGGAACGAGCTGCAGCTGGTAGTCGTGCACCCACACGTCCGCGTTGTCGTCGGCGGCCTCCGCGGCGGCCTCCGCGAACCGCCGGTTCACCGCGACGTACGACTCCCACCACTCGCGGTGGAACTCCGGCGCCACGATCACGTCGTGGTACAGCGGCCAGAGCGTCGCGTTGGAGAAGCCCTCGTAGTACAGCTGCACGTCCTCGGCCGACAGCATCACCGGGACCAGGTGCATACCGTCGTTGTCGAAGGGATCCACCTTCTCGTCCGGGCTCCCGGTCCAGCCGATCCAGGCCCCGTGGTGGCCCTGCATCACCGGCGCCAGCGCGGTGACGAGTCCGCCTGGACTTCGGCGCCACGCCGTACTGCCGTCGGGCATCTCGATCCGGTCGACCGGCAGCCGGTTGGCCACCACTACGAAGGAACTCCTACCGTTCGGCATGTTCAGCGTCATCCACTCAGGTCGTCGTCGTCACCGGGGTAGCGCACCCCGATCTGGCTCCGGGTCTCGTCGAGCAGTTCGAGAATCTCGAGCGTGCCGGCGTGGGGAAGAGCCGGAACCTCGATCAGTCCCTGGCGCAATGCACGCATCACTTCTGCCGCTTCATAGTGGTACCCACGGCCATGCGTGGGTACGTCGATCCGCTCCGCTCCGGAAGCGGTCGTGCGCACGTAGTACTCGGGGTGGTGGAAGCGGTGCGGAACCTGCAGGTTGCCGTCCGGGCCGCTGATCGACGCGACCCACGGGTTCTGCGACCGCAGGCCGCAGGTCAGCGCGGCGACCGCGCCGGACTCGTACCGCCAGGCCATCGCGACGTTCAGGTCGACGCCGTCGTCGTTGAGCGAACCGACCGCCTTCACCTCCGCCGGACGGCCGAGCGCCAGGTAGGCGAACGTCATCGGGTAGATGCCGCCGTCCATCAGCGAGCCTCCCCCGAGCGCCGGGTCGAGCAGGCGAACCGGCAGTGAAGCTTTGGAGAACGCGAAGTCCGCGACCACCTGCTGCGGCTCGCCGATCACGCCGCTGTCCAGGTCCTTCAAGAGCGCCTGGATCACCGGGTTCGTCCGCATCCACATGGCCTCGGCGAACAGCGTGTTGTGCTCGGCGGCGACCGCGATCAGGTCGCGGGCCTGCGCGGCGGTCAGCGTGACGGGCTTCTCGCACAGTACGGCGATGCCGGCCTGCAACGCCGTACGGGCGATGGCGTAGTGCTGCGGATGCGGCGTACCGATGTAGATCACGTCGACCTCGCCGGAGTCGATCAGCCGTCGGTAGTCGTCGTACGCGTGCGGGATGCCGAAGTCGGCGGCGAACTTGTTCGCGCTGTCCTGGGAACGGGACGCGACCGCGGTCGCGACGGCGTCGTCCGGGAGCAGCCCGAGATCGTGGGTGAACTGGGTCGAAATGTTGCCGGTCGCAACGATTCCCCACCTGACGCGATCTATACCCACTGTGTGAACTCCGGGGTCGGGAACGGTCCGTCTGCAACGATTCTCGCGGTTTCGAAGGCGTGCGCCAAGCGAATGAGCGTGACCTCACTTCGGGCGGTACCGCTGATCGTGAGTCCGACGGGCAGTCCGGAGACCATTCCGGTCGGGACCGACAGCAGCGGATAGCCGGCCAGAGCCGCGTGCGACGAGGAGCTGCCGAGCACGTGATCGCCGTTCACCAGATCGATCGTCCAGGCCGGTGAGTACGCCGGGGACACCAGCGCGTCGAGCTGGTTGTCGCGGAGCAGGTTGTCGATACCGTCGCGGCCGGCGCGTAGCGCGGTGAGGCGTGCAGCGACGTACACGGGGGAGCTGAGGCCGTCTGTGGCAGCGGCACGCTCGAACAGCTCCTGGCCGAACCACTGCAACTCCTGGTCCGCATGCTTCTTGTTGAACGCTATGAGGTCGTCCAGCGTCTCTGGGCCGCCAGGAGCGCGGGTAGCGAGGTACGACGCCATGTCGACCTTCAGCTCGTGCGCGAGCACCTGCAACTGGTCCTCGTCACCACCTGGTGTCGGCAACGACAGGTGGTCGACCAGCGTGGCTCCGCACTGGCTGAGGAGCTCCAGCGCCCGCTCGCTGACCTGGTCCAGGCCGGTCGAGTAGCCCCACAGGGGACCACGCGGTACGCCGATGCGCATGTTGCTGAGGTCCGTGCCGTGGCAGGCCTCGGTGTAGTCCGTCTGGCCGCCGGTGATGACACTCAGCAGGGCAGCCGCTTGTTTGACGGTCCTGGTCATCGGCCCGGCGGTGTCCTGCGAGTGCGAGATCGGGACGATGCCCTGCTGCGGGACCAGGCCGACTGTGGGCTTCAGGCCGACGACTCCGTTCAACGCGGCCGGGCAAACGATTGAGCCGTTGGTCTCGGTACCGATCGCGTAGTCCGCCAGTCCCGCCGCGACTCCGGCGCCGGAGCCGGACGAGGAGCCGCCGGCCGAGCGGTTCAGCGCGTACGGGTTGCGGGTGAGGCCGCCGTACGCGCTCCAGCCGGAAGAGGACGCCGAGCCGCGGAAGTTCGCCCACTCGCTCAGGTTGGTCTTTCCCAGGATCACGCAGCCCGCCGCGCGCAACCGCCGTACCAGCGGGGCATCGGCCGGCGGCGGTGGCTGGTCGGCCAGCGCCAGCGAGCCGGCCGTGGTCGGCAGGTCGGCGGTGTCGATGTTGTCCTTGACCAGCACCGGTACGCCGTGCAGCGGCCCTCGAACCCGTCCGTCGTCACGCTCGGTGTCGAGACGGGCAGCTTCGGTGAGCGCGGCGGGGTTCGGCGTGCAGATGGCGTTGACCGACGAGTCGACCTCACGAATCCGCCCCTGCAGCTCCTCCACCAGCGCCACACTGGAAAGACTTGAGCTCACCCTCAAGATCCTGCCAGAGTTACGGAGGTCCGGTTGTCTTGTCAGCGACACGCTTCGTGTCGTCCGAGCGGTGAATGACATCGCTGTTGTTCAGCACGTAGAGTGGCAGGCGGACGGACGATCACCGACCGCACAGGAGTCAGCTGCACATGGACAGCGCCAACGCCAGCTCTTCCGGCCCCGCCGAAGCTGCGCCGCCGGCGATTGCCGGACTCTCGGAGCGTGACGGTGCCATTCTCGCCTTCGAGCGGCATTGGTGGAAGTACGCCGGTGCCAAGGAGCAGGCGATTCGGGACCAGTTCCAGATGTCGGCGACCCGGTACTACCAGGTTCTGAACGCGCTCATCGACCGGCCCGAGGCCCTCGCCCACGACCCGCTGCTGGTCAAGCGCCTGCGCCGCCTCCGCGCGGCCCGCCAGCGCGCCCGCTCCGCACGCCGACTGGGCATCGAGGTCTGACCATGTTCCGCCTTCGGGCGTGCCGAGCGGTCCCACGCCTACTGCGGGGCACTCGGCACGGCACCTCGCCGCACGGGTGCGAAGGCCACGATGCTCCGCATCGAGACCTTCGCCCCCGCGCGCCGATGCACCGCACCGAGCACCTCCTCGCGACGGCGTGGGACCGCTCGACACGCCCCCTCAGGGCGTGCCTCGCTGCCCCACGCCCGCGGGGCGAGCAGGGGCAGGTGCTGTCTTCCCTCGTCGCTGTGGCTGCCGTTGTGGCGATCGTGGCCGGACTGCTGGTGCTGTTCGGGACCCGCGGGAACGACAGCAAGGCAGAGGAGCCGACCGGCGCTTCACCGAAGCCGTCGGCGAAACCCACGTCGGGGCCGTCGACCGTCGGGGCCAGCGTGCCGAAACCGTCGACGAAGCCTTCGACCGAGGAGACCAGCGCGCCGCCGGTCGTACCGAGCAGCAAGCCGCCGTCGACCGCGCCGACCCAGCCGACTGCGACCACGCAGCCGCCGAAGCCGACGCAGCCGGTGACGATCCCGGCCGAGGAACGGCCGGCGATCGAGGTCTACAACAACACGCCGCGCAAGGGCCTCGCCGACACCGTCGCGAGCCGCGCCCGGCAGGCCGGCTGGACCGTGTCCGGGTCGCCGGACAACTGGCACGGCAAGGTCGCCGAGAGCACGGTCTACTACCCGCCGGGCATGCTCGACGCCGCCAACCAGCTCGCCCGCGACCTCGGCGTCGGCCGGTCCAAGGGCGCACTGGACAACATGAAGATGGATCGCCTGACCGTGATCATCACCTCGGACTACACCGGATGAGCACTCCGGTCATCCAGACCGACGCGGGACGAGAAGGCTGGGAAGCCATCGTCTCCGACCCGGCGACCGCGGTGATCTCGTCCGACTTCGACGGCGTACTCTCGCCGCTCGTCGAGGACCCGGCACGGTCCCGTCCGGTCGAAGGCGCCCTGGATGCGCTGGCCCGGCTCGCCCGGTCCGTGAACCAGGTCGCGATCGTCACCGGCCGGCCCGCACTGGTCGCCACCGAGCTGTCCGGGGTGAGTGGTCACCCGGGGCTCGGGAGTCTCGTCGTACTCGGGCACTACGGGCTGGAGCGCTGGGACGCGGCGACCGGCAAGGTGACGAGCGATCCGGTGCCGGAGGGCGTGACGACGGCCCGGGACCGGTTGCCGGGGCTGCTGCGCGAGGTCGGCGTACCGGATGCGTTCGTGGAGGACAAGGACAGCTCGCTGGCTGTGCACACGCGTCGGCTGGATGATCCGGCTGGAGCCCTTGAGTTGCTGCGGGGCCCGTTGACCGCCCTGGCTCAGGAGACCGGGCTGAGGCTGGAGCCGGGCAACCTCGTGCTCGAGCTGCGGCCGCCCGGCATCGACAAGGGCGTCGCGCTCCGCCGGCTGATCGAGTCGACCGGCGCGAGGTCGATCCTGTACGCCGGTGACGACCTGGGCGACCTGTCGGCGTACCGGGCGATCCAGGCCCAGCGCGAGACCGGGCTGCGTGGCCTGCTGCTCGCCACGCGGTCCTCGAACGCGACCGAGCTGATCGAGGCCGCGGACATCGTCGTCGACGACCCGAGCGGCGTGGTGACCGTCCTCACGGCCCTTTCGGACGCGATTTCAGCCCGCTGAACGCCTGCGTCACGGTCTTCCCGAGCGGCTGGATCGGCCGCTCGACGTACCCGCCTTCCTTGAGGTCCGCGAGCCGCTCGAACGGGTTCCGCGACGCCGGGTCCCCGGTGAGCAGGAACGAGACCACCACGGCCACGACGTACAGCGGGAGCATCGGCAGCCCGATCAAGCAGAAGTACTGCCACGAATGCCGCTCCTCGTGCCGCACCAGCGCCGGGTCGTCGAAGTACGCCCGCTCGTGCTTGCTCAACACCACATTCCCGATCGTGAACGCCCCCGCCACCGGAAACCCCAGCTTGTACCCGTTGGCAAAAACCAACCCCCGAGGCCCCCGACTGAACCGCGCCCGCCCAACCACCCCGACCACCACCCCAGCCAGAGTGGTCAGATTGAGCAAGTTCCCAATCACCTTCACCCACTGCCAGGCGGTCATGCCATCCAGTATCGAGCCGATGTATCGATGTCGCAATTCTTAGGACATTCGCGATAAGATGTCCTAAGAATTAAGACATTGAGACATCGGGGGTCTGATGACGATCTTCAGCACGCCGGAGCCGGATCTCGTGGATCAACTGGTCCTCGAGCAGATTCACGCGTTCCGATCCGAGCTCACCGACGTACTACGCGTGCCGCGGCGCTGGGCCGGCGGCCTCCGGCGAAGCATGCTGGCCCGCGCGATCCAGGGCTCGAACAGCATCGAGGGGTACGACGTCAAGCTCGACGACGCTGTCGCTGCCCTGGACGACGAGGAAGCGTTGAGCGCCGACGACCGGACGTTCGCCGAGATCCGCGGATACCGCCAGGCGCTCGGCTACGTCCTGGCGATGGCGAAGGACGCGGACTTCCGGCTGGATGTGTCGGCGATCCGTGGAATGCACTTCATGATGCTCAGTCACGACCTGTCGAAGAGCCCCGGTAGTTACCGGCAGGGCGTGGTCTACGTCCACGACGAGGCCAGCGGCGAGAACGTATACGAGGGGCCACCAGCGGAGGATGTGCCGGGCCTCGTGCACGAACTGACGGACACCCTGGCGGTCGGCGGTACGGCGGACCCGCTCGTGCAGGCTGCGATGGCACACCTGAATCTCGTCATGATCCACCCGTTCCGGGACGGGAACGGCAGGATGGCGAGGGCTTTGCAGACACTGGTCCTGTCCCGAGGTGGCATCGGAGAGCCCGCCTTTTCCAGCGTTGAGGAGTGGCTGGGCAGCAACACCGATGACTACTACGCCGTGCTTGCGGCGACCGGTGCCGGCGCGTGGCGTCCGGAGCGGTCGGCCGCGCTCTGGGTGAAGTTCAACCTCCGGGCGCACCACATCCAGGCCCAGACCGTTCGGCGGCGGTATCGCGAGGCAGGAAAGCTGTGGCAGGCGTTCGACGAACTGATCGACCAGCACGGTCTGGCTGATCGGGTCGCCGACGAGCTCTTCGACGCGTCGCTGGGATTCCGGATGCGGCGCGCCACCTACGTGCGGCGTGCGGGCATCGAAGAGCGGACCGCAACTCGTGATCTGGCAAGACTCACCGAGCTCGGGCTGCTGAACCCGGTCGGTGAGACGAAGGGTCGGCACTACGTGATGGGGCGGGCGCTCGCCGACGTCGTACAGGCCGTTCTCTCGAAGCGGGATCCCATCGTCGATCCCTACCCGTCGATGCGCGAGCAGTTGGCGGCGGCACCCAGACCGATCCGGTAGTTGTCGGTGGGGTGGGTCAGACTGGGTAGGTGAGTTCGGTGGTGCGGGTTTGGCGGGCTGGGCGGGTGGTGGATCCGCATTCGGTGATCGGGGGGTTGCGTAAGGGGCCTGGGGATCCGGCGTATGTGTTTGATGCGGGGCGGCGGACCGTGTGGCGGGCTACGCGGACTCCGGACGGGGCGGTGTTGTTGCGGTTGACGCCGTACGCCGGGTTTGTCGAGGCGGAGGCTTGGGGGCCGGGGTCGGAGTGGGCGCTCGACGGGGTGCCGGAGTTGCTGGGGGAGCGAGACAGTTGGGACGGGTTCGAGCCGCTGCCGGAGCACCGGGCGCTGGTGGACGCGGCGCGGCGGTTCCCGGATGTGCGGGTGCCGCGGACGCGGGCGGTGTTCGAGGCGATGGCGGCGGCCGGGATCGAGCAGGTGGTGACCGGCAAGGAGGCGTTCCGGGCGTGGCGCCTGCTGCTGCGGGAGTACGGCGAACCTGCGCCGGGGCCGACTCCTCCGGACGGGCGGCCGATGATGGTGCCGCCGGCGCCCGAGGAGTGGCGGCAGATCCCGTCGTGGCAGTGGCTGCGGGCGGGTGTCGAGGGCCGGCGGTCGCGGGTGGTCATCACGGCGGCGACGCGAGCGAAGGCGCTGGAGCGGACGCTCGAGCTGAGCGACTCCGACGAGATCGAGCGACGACTGCGGTCGCTGCCGGGAGTCGGAGTGTGGACGGCGGCCGAGGTACGGCAGCGGGCTCACGGGGACGCGGACGCGTTCTCGTTCGCGGACTACCACGTGTCGCGGAACGTGTCGTACGCGCTGATCGGCGAGGAACTGGACGACGACGGCTGCGCCGAACTGATCGAGCCGTACCGCGGGCACCGCTTCCGCGTCCAGCGCCTCCTGGAACTCACCGGCATCGGCCACCCGCGCTACGGCCCCCGCAAGTCCCTCCCCACCCACACGCCGGGCGCAACGCATCGCTTGAGGTAGCCCGGGGAACAGGTCCAGCACCATGACAATCAACGGGGATGGCCTGTACCTCGTGGCCGGCTTAGCCCTGCTGCTCGGTGCCGTCCTGCCGCGCCTGCTCCGCCGGTACGCCGTCTCCGCGCCGATCGCGTTCCTCGGCGCCGGTCTGCTGCTGGGCCTGGCGGTCGACCGCGAGCGGTTGAGTCCGATCGCCGAGCCAGGCCTCACGAAGCATTTTGCCGAGCTGACGATCCTGGTCGCGTTGATGGGCGTCGGGCTGGCGATCGACCGGCCGATCGGATGGCGGCGATGGATGGTGACGTGGCGCCTGCTGCTGGTCGCGATGCCTGCTTGCATCGCCGCGATCGCCGGCGCCGGATGGTTGCTCGGGCTGGCACCTGCGACAGCTCTGTTGCTCGGCGCCGTCCTCGCCCCGACCGATCCGGTGCTGGCCTCGGACGTTCAGGTGCAGGGGCCGACGACCGGTGCGGGCGCCGAGCCGGAGGAGGACGACGAGGTTCGTTTTGCCCTGACCTCGGAGGCCGGTCTGAACGACGGCCTCGCCTTCCCGTTCGTGTACGCCGCGGTGTTCATGGCGACCAAGGGCGCGGTGGGTAATTGGGCGTTCGAGTGGTTCGCGTGGGATCTGGTCGGCCGGACGGTGATCGGCGTTGCCGTCGGCGTCGGAGTGGGCTGGTTGCTCGGCAAGATGACGTTCGACGCACCGTCGCGAACCTTCCGGCTGGCTGACTCACGGGAGCCCGTACTGGCGCTCGCGATGACGCTCGGCGTCTACGGTCTGGCACAGGTGCTGCACGGCTACGGATTCATCGCGGTCTTCGTCGCGGCGCTGACACTGCGTGCCGCCGAGCGAAGTCACGACTTCCACGAGGATCTGCACGGGTTCATCGAGCAGCTCGAGCACATCCTCACCTGGGGGATCCTGCTGCTGCTCGGAGTGGCGATCACGGCCGGCCTGCTCGCGCCGCTGACCTTCGCCGGCGCCGCGCTCGGCGCGCTGCTGGTGCTGGTGGTTCGTCCGGTGACCGCATGGATCTCGTTGGCCCGAACCCCGCTGCGCCGCTCCGAGCGCTGGGTGACGGCCGCGTTCGGGGTCCGTGGGGTCGGGTCGGTGTTCTATCTCGCGTACGCCGGCGCCGATTTCGGCACCGATCTGCCCTGGCTGTGGGCGACGGTCGGTTTCACCGTCGTCCTGAGTGTGCTTGTGCACGGCGTTGCCGCGACCCCGCTGATGCGGATGCTGGACGACCGCCGTTCCTGAGCGCGGCGGCCGGCGGCTCGAGGCCGTGGCGGATCGCGGAGGCAGCGTGGATTCCGGCGGCGAACTCCTTCAGTTTCTCGAACATGCCTCCATCGTCCGAGTCGGCGCGTCACCGCAGAAGTGGCGCTTACGACGACTATCGCTAAGATTTTGACATGCCCCAGTCCACCGTCTCGGTCCTCGCGTACGACGGCATGACCGCGTTCGAGGCCGGCATCGTCATCGAGGTGTTCGGGCTGGTGTGGCCGGACATCGACCAGCCCTGGTACGAGCTGAAGGTCTGCACCGAGACGCCCGACCCGATCCGCGTGATCGGCGGTGCCACGCTCAGCAGCCCGCACGGTCTCGAGGAGTTCGCCGCCGCCGACACGGTCGTCGTACCGAGCGTCGCGGATCCGTGTGCCGAGACCTCTCCCAAACTGATCGAGGCGCTCCGGCACGCGCACGCGCGCGGCGCCCGGATCGTGTCGATCTGCTCCGGTGCGTTCGCGCTCGCGGCCGCCGGTCTCCTCGACGGCCGCCGCGCGACCACCCATTGGCGGTACGCCGACCTCCTGCGCGAGCGCTACCCGGAGATCCTCGTGGATCCGGAGCCGCTGTACACCGACGAGGGAGATGTGCTGACGAGCGCCGGCTGCGCGGCCGGACTGGACCTGGCGATGCACCTGGTCCGCAAGGATCACGGCGCCGCCGTGGCGAACGCGGTCGCGCGCAGGCTGGTGATCCAGCCGTACCGGGCCGGCGGACAGGCGCAGTACATCGAGTCCCCGGTTCCGCCGGACCCCGATGACGCGTCGGTCGCGCGGAGCCTCGGCTGGGCGCTCGAGCGTCTCGCCGAGCCCATCGGCGTACCCGATCTGGCCAGGCAGGCCGGGTTGTCGCCGCGAACGTATCTGCGGCACTTCATCAAGGCGACCGGGACGACGCCGGGCAAGTGGTTGATCGCGCAGCGCGTGCAGGCGGCGCTAACGATGCTGGAGACGGGGGACGCGCCGGTGGAGGAGATCGCGGTGGCGGCCGGGTTCGCCACCCCGGTGACGTTGCGGCACCACTTCGCCAAGCAGCTCCAGACATCGCCGTCGGCGTACCGTCGTACTTTCCGTGAGCGTCGCCATAGCTGAGATCGGCGGTCTCGGATGGTGGGATCACAAGACACAATATGGACCCGATTGGGTAATCTCGGGGGAGCTCATCCAGAGGGACTGAGGGAAACGGCCCGTTGAAGTCCCGGCAACCCTCCCCGTCGAGCCCCCGCCCGGGGCGTCTCGCGGTGGAACGGTGCCAAATCCGTCCCGCCGCCGAGATCCGGTGTTCGCGGGGAAGATGAGAGGGGAACCTCACTCATGAGCCTGACCGCCGCCACCCACACGATCCGTGAAGGTGCCTTCGGCAACGGTACGCACCTGAGCTGTCGCGCCTGTGGGGCGAAGTCGCCGCTCGGCCCGTTCTACGCCTGTATGGAGTGCTTCGGCCCGCTCGAGGTCGGGTACGAGTACCCGACCATCACCCGTGAGCAGATCGAGGCCGGACCCAAGAACATCTGGCGGTACCAGCCGCTGCTGCCCGTCCCTGTGGACGTGGCCAGCTTCCCGAACACCGAGCCCGGCTACACCCGGCTCGTCGACGCGCAGAACCTGGCCCGCGAACTCGGGCTCAAGAAGCTCTGGGTGAAGGACGACTCCGGCAACCCGACCCACTCCTTCAAGGACCGGGTGGTCGCGTCGGCGTTGAGCGCCACCCGCGAGCTGGGCATGAAGGTCTTCGCCTGCCCCTCCACCGGCAACCTGGCCAACGCGGTCGCCGCGGCCGCGGCCCGGGCCGGCATCCGCTCGGTCGTGTTCATCCCTCACGACCTCGAGCGCCCGAAGGTGATCACGACCGCTGTGTACGGCGGGACCCTGGTCGCCGTCGAGGGCAACTACGACGACGTGAACAAGCTGGCCTCCGAGATCGCCGGTGAGGAGGAGGGCTGGGCGTTCGTGAACGTCAACGTCCGCCCGTACTACTCCGAAGGCTCCAAGACCCTCGCCTTCGAGATCGCCGAGCAGCTCGGCTGGCGGATCCCGCAGCAGGTCGTGATCCCGGTCGCGTCCGGTTCGCAGCTGACCAAGATCGACAAGGGCTTCACCGAGCTCGGCAAGCTCGGCCTCGTCGACGCCACCGACTACAAGATCTACGGCGCGCAGGCGACCGGCTGCTCGCCCGTCGCGCAGGCGTTCCGCGACGGCCACGACGTGGTCAAGCCGGTGAAGCCGGACACGATCGCGAAGTCGCTGGCGATCGGCAACCCTGCCGACGGACCCTATGTCCTGGACGTCGCCCGCCGTACCGGCGGCGCGATCGAGGACGTCAGTGACGAAGAGGTCGTCGAGGGCATCCAGCTGCTCGCCCGGACCGAAGGCATCTTCGCCGAGACCGCGGGCGGGGTGACCGTCGCGACGCTGAAGAAGCTGATCGCGACCGGGCAGCTCGACCCCGAGGCCGAGACCGTCATCATCAACTCCGGCGACGGGCTGAAGACGCTCGACGCCGTGGCCGACCGGGTCGGCCCCAAGGTGACCATCCCCGCGTCGTACGACGCCTTCGTGAAGGCAGGCCTGCAGTGAGTGTGAGCGTTCGCGTCCCGACCATCCTGCGGCCCTACACCCAGGGCGTGTCCGAGGTGTCCGCCGAGGGCGCGACCCTGACCGAGGTGCTCGACTCCCTCGACGCGTCGTACCCGGGGATCAAGGGCCGCGTACTGGACGACTCGGGCGAGCTGCGCCGATTCGTGAACGTGTACGTCGACGACGACGACGTACGGTTCGCCGAAGGCCTCCAGACCACGATCAAGGACGGCGGCCAGGTCTCGATCATCCCGGCGGTCGCAGGCGGCTGATTAAGCTGCTCTGATGCGAGCGGTTGTCATCTCGGCGTACGGCGTACTGCCTGAGGTTCGTGAGGTTGCGGAGCCGGCGGTTGCGGACGGTTCGGTCGTCTTGAAGGTCGAGGCGACCGGGCTGTGTCGTAGTGACTGGCATGGGTGGATGGGGCATGACTCCGACATCGTGCTGCCGCATGTCCCCGGGCATGAGCTCGCCGGCACGATCGCCGCGATCGGGCCCGGGGTCTCCGGGTGGGCGGTCGGGGATCGGGTCACGACGCCGTTCATCTGCGCGTGCGGCGCGTGTGAGCAGTGCCGGGAGGGCAATCAGCAGGTCTGCCCTAATCAGCTCCAGCCTGGGTTCAACTACTGGGGTTCGTTCGCGGAGTACGTCGCTGTGCCGTACGCCGAGGTGAACCTGGTGCGACTGCCCGACGACATGGACTTCGCGACTGCCGCGGGCCTGGGGTGCCGCTTCGCGACGTCCTTCCGCGCCGTTCACCAGGTAGGACAGGTCGTGGCAGGCGAACGCGTGGCCGTCTTCGGGTGCGGTGGCGTAGGCCTGTCAGCGGTCATGATCGCGTCGGCCCTCGGCGCCGAGGTGATCGCCATCGACACCAACTCCGAGGCGCTGACGCTGGCCCGCGAGTACGGCGCCGTACACACCATCCATGCATCCGCCGACACCGTTGCGCAGATCCATGACTTGGGCGGCGCTCACGTCACCATCGATGCGCTCGGCTCCAACGACGTCGTACAGCAAGCCCTGCAGGCTCTCCGTCCGCGAGGTCGTCACGTCCAGATCGGACTGCTCCCGTCCGGCGTCAACCTCGACGTAGGCCGCCTGATCGGCCAGGAACTCACCTGGCTCGGCAGCCACGGCATGCCCGCCCACGCCTACCCCGAAATGCTCGCCCTAGTTGCCACCGGCAACCTCAACCCCCAGCAACTCATCACCCGCACCATCACCCTCGAACAAACCCCAACCGCCCTAACAGCCCTAACCAACGGCACCCCCGCCGGAGTAACCGTCATCACCCCCTAGCAGATCGCTCTGGACCTCGGCAGCACCCCAATGCAACGGTCGAATTCGTCCCGAGGAGGCGATCGACCAGATGTCTGCGTCCGAGTTCACCCTGCTCCCCGACATTCGCTACGCCAGCCCCGACGGCATCGACCTCTACCTCGACGTACTAGGTCCGGCGCCCCTCCCCACCACCCCGCTCCCGACCGTCGTACGGATCGATGGATGCCCAGGCTGGGGACCAGGTGATCGCTCGTCGGCCCTCCTGCCGTTCGCGAATCCCGCGCTCGCCCGCGCAGGCTTCCTCACTGTTGCCATCTCCGTCCGTCACACCGGGCAGGCGATCTTCCCCGCGCAACTGCACGACGTACACGCCGCCCTGGACTGGCTGCACCGCAATCCGCTCGGCCTCCCGATCGATCCCGATCGCATCGGCATCTGGGGACAGTCCGCCGGCGGACACCTCGCAGCCCTCGCCGGCCTCAGCACGTCCAGGTCTCGCGCGAACGTTCGTGCCGTGGTGACGATCAGCGGTCCGAGCGACCTCCTGCGTCCTGGCGGCGCCATGCGGATCGACCGTCCTTCGCCGGTCACCGCGTTGGTTGGCGGCGATGTGTCGACGCATCGCGAACAGCTACGTGCGGCGAGTCCGATCGCCTGTGTCAGCGCCGGCGCGCCACCGTTCCTCATCATCCACGGCACGGCTGACGAGACCGTTCCGTACGAGCAGGCCGAGCGGCTCCATCGCGCTCTGCTCGCAGTCGGGGCGCCGTCGCGTCTGTTGGCGATTCCCGGCGGTCTGCACAACCTTCGCGACAGTTGGTACGCCGTCGCGGATGAAGCAGCGTGCTTCTTTGCGGAGCTTTTTTGGCGGTAGGTGCAAGATTCTTTCCGGAAACCGGCGCTACAGGCGGATCAGGTAGACCGTGGGTGGGCGGCCGGTGCGGCCGTGTTGTTGGGTGCCGGTGGGGGCGGCCAGGCCGGCTCGTTCGAGGCGTTTCAGGACTCGGCGGGCGGTGCGGAGCTGGACGGCGAGGTGGTCGGCGACGTCCTGGGTGGTGAGGCCGTCGGGGAGGGTCGCGGTGAGTTCGCGCATCCGGGCGAGGGTTTGGGTGTTGAGACCGACGCGGCGGGCCAGCAGCGGGAGGCTCTCGGTGCCGCGGGCGCCGGACGGCTGGTCGCCGGACGGTTCGATGACGATCTCGACGTCGTCGGACATCGAGACGACACCGGCGACGGAGCCGATCGAGGCGGCGCGGCCCACGGCGCGACGGGCGAGCGCCTCGGCTTCAGCCGCCGTACGGCCGACGCCGAAACCGACGTACGCCGTACTGTGCCGGGCCGCCAGGTGGTCGAGCAGAGGCATCCGGGAGAACTGTTCGGTGGCCTGCTCCAGAAGCCCGCGGGTCGTGACGACGAGATGCCTGCCGTCGGGGAGCGCGGCGAGGCTGCCGCCGAGCGTGATGAGGTCGGCGGCGAGGGCGTCGTCCGGTTCGGGGAGGTCGATGACGCCGAGTGCGACCTGGGCGTCGCCGACGTGCTGGCCGGTCGTGGTGAGGACCAGGGCCTGCAGGGTGGAGCGGATCGAGTACCGCGACGGGGCGAGCCGGACCGACGGCATCTCGTTCTCGATCAGGTGGAACGCCGAACCCAGGCAGCTGATCGCGACCTTGGTGTCGTGCTTCTCGCGGGCGGTGCGGTGGAAGTCGACGATGTCGTCCGAGGTCAGGCCCGGCCGGTACGGCAGTACCTGGATCTGGTCCGTCGGCAGCTTCGCCTCGATCAGCGTCTCCAGCACCTCGGACCGCCGCAGCGTGTCGATCGAGAACTGGGTGACGTTGTGGCCGAGCCGCAGGAGCTCGACGAGGGCCCGCAGCAAGGTCGCCCCGTCGTACGAGACGTACATCGCCGGCCGGTCGATCACCCCGGCCTCGGTGGCGATCGTGTACGGGACGACGCCGGTGAACAGGAACGCGTCGACTTCTCGGTGCGCCTGCTCGACGAGCTCGACCGCCTCGGTCTCGTGCCGGTATGCGAGCGGCACCAGCGCGGTCCCGCTCGGAGCACCGACCACCATCACCCGCTGGACCAGGTCCTCGGGCCCGACCACGCCGACGGCGAGCGCCATCAGTCACCCCCGTCGATACCTGAGCAGATCCTCACGGCGGTCCTCCGACGACTTCTGGTCTGGCCCTCAAGTCGCAGAATAGCGCAGCGGGCTCCGAGATCTTGACGTTCAGGCCTTGCTCTCCTAGTTTCGGTCAAGACCACAATTACCGCCACCCCCTGAGGCGGATCCAGGGAGCGTCGGTGTGGTGGAGCGAAGGAGGGAGCGCGCCACCTCACTGTCCTTCTACCGGTGTAGCTCCTCCAGGCACCGGATCACCAGGTCGCGCTCGCCTGGTGGCAGTTCCGGGCCGAACGGGTCGTACGCGGCCGCGGCCGAGATCAGCCCCTCCCACTCGGCCGCCCAGAGCATCCGCTGCACATAGCCCTCGATCGGCGCGTAGAACGTCGCCGCCGCGAACCGGTCCAGCCGGTCCGACGCGGTCAGGAACTCCGAGTGGTCGCCGGTCGTCCAGGCCCGCAGTACGGCGGACGACAGCTCGACCTGCGCCGACGCGATCCCGACGAGCGCCGTGTCCGCGCCCCACATGAACGACGGGCCGTACATCCGGTCCTCGCCGGTGATCAGCAGTTTCCCGCTGCCGCGCCCGGCCCAGATCGCGTCCTGGCACCCGATCGCGCGGTCCAGCGTCGCCGTTTTCACGCCGAGCATCGCGTCCAGCGACAACAGGTCCCGGATCAGCTCAGGGGCGTAGGGGTAACCGCCGGCTTCGCCGTGCAGGTAGAAGCCGACCAGCGGCAGCCCGCTCTCGGCCGCCACCCGCTCGTGCAGCGCGACGGCCTGCGCGTGCCCGTCCGGCAACTCTCCTAGCACTGCTAGCGGATAGACCATCACCGCGTCGGCCCCGCCGGCCGCAGCGGCCCGTGCCATCTCCACGGTCGCGTCCGCGGCCTCTTCCAGCGTCTGCGCCGCGGAAGCCTTCGGTACGCCGACACCGGCGACGATCGGTACGTCAGTAGCGGACCGCCACGTCTCGAGCACCTTCGCACGATCGCCCGGGCTCAGGTACAGCCCACGCCCGGTGTGCGCCCACACCGCGACGCCGCCGACAGCGTGCTTCGTGAGCGACACGGCGTACGCGGACAAAGCGTCGTACGCGACGACGCCGTCGGAGTCCATCGGGGTGACGACCGCGGGGAGCAGAGTGCCGCGGAGCCTGTCGACGAGTGGATGCATGATGACCTCTCAGACCCTGTTAGACATCGTGCCCGAGACCGGGGCGCTTCGGTACGTCGATCCAGCCGTCGCAATCGGCGAACACGGTCGGGGCCAGGGGATCCTCGTCGACCATCAACGGCCCCACCAGGTCCGCCGCGACGGTCGCTCCGGGTACGGCGGCGGCCAGGTGTACGGCGGCCAGCGTCGCGACACCGAGCTCAGGCATCGACCCTACCTTCACCGCGAGCCCCGCAGCCTCGGCCACAGCGGCGATCTGCATGGCGCGATGGAGCCCGCCGACCTTGAGGATCTTGATGTTCAGTACGTCGGCCGCACCGCGCCGCGCGATCTCGAGCGCGTCGTGGAGCGAGTGCATGCTCTCGTCGACCATCACGCGGACGTCGAGGCGGTCCCGCAACCGGACGAGCCCGGTCAGGTCCCAGCGCGGAAGGGGCTGCTCGAGGAGGGTGAGGCCCGCCGCGCTCATCTTGGTGAGGTACGGGAGGGCCGTCGTCGCGTCGTACCCCTCGTTGGCGTCCAGGCACAGCTCAGCGTCGGCGGGGATCGCGGCGCGGACGGCCCGGATCAGCTCGAGGTCCTTGGCCGGGTCGTGGCCGCCCTTGACCTTCAGGTGCATGAACCCGCGGTCGGCGTACTCCGCGGCCTCGGCGGCCATCTCGTCGAGGGTCCCGAGGCCGACGACCCACGTGGTCTGCACGCGCTCGCGGATGCTGCCGCCGAGGAGAGCGTGGACCGGCCAGCCGCTGATCCGTCCGGCGAGGTCGAACAGGGCGATGTCGAGGCCGGCCTTGGCGACCTGCTGGCCGCGCAGTACGCCGTCCATCGTGACGTGGGCGCCCGCGCGGTCGAGCGGGTCGTGGCCGATCAGCGCCGGCGCGAGATGCTCCTCGATCGCCGCCTGGACACCGGCCAGCGTCTCACCGGTGTACGCCGTCATCGGCGAGGTCTCGCCGATCCCGACGTCGCCGTCGGCGGTGTGCACCTCGACGACCAGGCTGATCAGTTCGTTGCTCACCCCGCTGCTGATCTGGAACGGCCGGCGGTACCGCGCGCTCACCACACGGGTCTTGATCGCACTGATCGGCGCGGCCCCGAAAGCCTCCGATCCCCCACCCGGCAACCCGGCCGGTTCTGCTGCAAGACTCATAACCGGCTCCTAGGGTCGCAATCTGGGCGGAAAGCATTTACGGTCAAGACCGTAAATACCCTGAGCGCTCCCTGTCAACGGAAGGTGGCACCCCGATGCGGCTGGGTCTCTATCTGAACCTCTACGGCACCCCCGACGAGCGGCCCCAGTTGGCCGACGCCGTCGAGCAGGCGAAGCTGGCCGAGGAGGCCGGATTCGAGTGGGTCGTGCTGGGCGAACGGCACCTGCACCGGCCCGGGTACCACGAGATCCTGACGTCGATGACCTGGCTGGCCGCGCACACCTCGCGGATCGGGATCGCGACCGCGGGGATCGTGGCGCCGCTGTACGACCCCGTCGTACTCGCGGAGACGCTGGCGCACATCGACGTACTGTCGGGTGGGCGACTGACGGCCGGATTCGTGCTCGGGTACCGGCCGGAGGAGTTCGCGCTGTACGGCGTGACGCAGGCAGAGCGGGTCGCGCGGTTCGAGGAAGGGCTGGAGATCCTCACCCGGCTGTGGACGTCCGACGAGGTCACGTACGACGGCAAGTTCACCTCCATCCAGGAGGCGTACCTGTCGCCCCGCCCGGTGCAGACGCCACGACCGCGGTTGTGGAACGGCGGCCGGGTGTCGGCCGTGCTGGAGCGTACGGCGCGGATGTGCGACGGGTGGACCACGTCGTTCAACGAGCTGGACGCTGACCTTCCCGCGAAGATCTCGGAGTACCTGTCGTACCCGCAAGGCCCTGGATCGCTGGGCCAGGAGGTCATCCTTTGTCGGGAGGGCTACTGCGCTCCCACGTCCCAGGACGCCCGCCAGGCCCTCGAGGAGCCCCTACGCGACCTGTACGACGCCTACACCGGCTGGAAGCGCACGTCGACAGACGCAGCCCGCTACACCCAAGGCTGGGAAGAAATCGCCGACCGCAGCGTCATAGGCTCCCCAGCCCAATGCGCCGACCGCCTAGCCCACTACGAGTCCATGGGCGCCGACGGCCTCATCCTCCGCATCCAACCCCCCGGAATGCCCCAATCCGATGCCCTCAGGGCCATCGAGTCCTTCGGCAACCTGTAACTGGGCATACCCGTTGGAGACTGGGGACAGGCAATTGCTTGTTCCCAGCCCCCGGGAGGTATTCCCAGTTACGCCTTCAGGCCGGACATGGCTATGGAGTCGGTTAGGTAGCGTTGGAGGAGGCCGAAGACCAGGAGGCTGGGGACTACGGTGATGGTGGCGCCGGCCATGACCTGGTTGATGGGGACGGCTTGGGTTTGGAGGGTGGCCAGGCCGACGGTGAGGGTTTGCATCTGGCCGGATTGGCCGATGACCAAGGGCCACAGGAAGTCGTTCCAGTGCCAGAGGAAGACGAAGATGCCTAGCGTCGCCAGCACCGGGCGGATCAAGGGCAGCACGATCATCGTGAAGATCCGCCACTCGGGGGCTCCGTCGATCTCGGCGGCCTCGAACAGTTCGTCGGGGAGTTGCATGATGAACTGGCGCATCAGGAACACCGCCTGCGAGTTGGCCAGCGTGGGCACGATCAGGCCCCAGTAGCTGTCCACCCAGTCCAGTTTCGCGACCAGGATGTACGACGGGATCAGCGTCGCCTGGAACGGGACCATCAGCGTGGCGAGGAACGCCCAGAACATGATCTCCCGGCCGGGGAACTTCTTCTTCGCGAACGCGTACCCGGCCATCGACGCGAACAGCAGCACACACGCCACGGACACCAGCGAGTAGAGCAGCGAGTTGACCGTCCACCGCGGGATGTCCGAACTGGACAGCACCTTCGAGAAGTTCTCCAGCGTGAAGTTCGCCGGGTTCAGCGCGTCCGGGAACGTCCGCCCGCTCGGCGGCGCGAACGCGACCAGCACCATCGCCGCGAACGGCACGATGGTCACGATCGCCGTCAGCGCGAGCAAGGTCGGCAACGTCAATCGGCCCGCCGTACGCCGTCCTGCCGTCGGCGTCTCCACTACCGGCCGGACCGGCGGGCGGTCGAGTACCTGAGCCATCTAATCGTCCCTCCCGACGAGCCGGCGCTGTACGAGCGAGACGATCAGCACGATCAGGAACAGCACCAGACCGATCGCGCTGGCGTAACCGAAGTCGAAGTACTTGAAACCGCTGTCGTACAGGAAGTACACGAGCGAGTAGCTGGACCGCACCGGTCCGCCGCCGGTCATCACGAACATCGCGTCGAAGACCTGGAAGGCGCCGATGGTCTCGATCACCAGCACGAAGAACAGCACCGGCCGCAGCTGCGGCAGCGTCACGTACCGGAACCGCTGCCAGGTGCCCGCGCCGTCGATCATCGCGGCCTCGAGATACGACTTCGGTACCGCCTGCAGGCCTGCGAGCAGGATCAGCATCGAGTACCCGAAGCCCTTCCACGCCGACGTGACCGCGATCGACGGCAGCACGGTGTTCGACTGGCTGAGGAAGTCGATCGGGCCGATGTTCACCAGCCCGAGGATCGAGTTCAGCAGCCCGTCCTGTGCGTCGTAGATCCACTTCCAGATCACCGCGGCCAGCACGATGCTGGTCACGTACGGCAGGAAGAACACCCCGCGGAAGAAGCCGCGCTTCCACACCACCTGGTGCAGCAGTACGGCGGTACCGAGCGACAGCAGGACCGTCAGCGGGACGAAGATCACGGTGTAGGTGACCGTCACCAGCAGCGCCTCGTGGAACACCTTGTCCGACAACAGGCGCGTGTAGTTGTCGAGCGCGATGAAGTCCCACTTGCCGCTGATCCGGTAGTCGGTCAGCGAGAGAAAGAACGCCCCGATCGCCGGCAGGAACCGGAACGCCAGGAACAGGACGAGCATCGGGGCGACGAACAGCAAGCCGACCCACGGCCGGCGACGGGGGCCGCCTCGAGAACGAAAAGCCTTCCGGCCGGCCGCGGGTCCCGCCCGACCCGCGACCGTGTCCGGAGGGGTGTTCGTCAACGCTGCCTCGACAGGAGGTCGTTGGCCTGCTTGGCCGCGTCGTCCAGGGCCTGCTGCGGCTGCTTCTTACCGGTCAGCACGGCCTGGATCTCGGGGCTCAGGAACGACATGATCTGCCGCGCCGACGGGTTCGGCTCACCCGGGATCGCGTACTGCAACGCGTCCTTGAACTTCGCCGAGTTCGGGTCGGTCGACTCGGACTTGGCGTCGTTGCGCGGCGAGTAGAACCCGGACGCCTTGCTGAGCGCGTCCAGCTGTGCCGCCTGGGTCATGAACGACAGGAACTTCTTCGCGCCGTCGACGTTCTCCGAGGCCGCGTTCACGACCAGACCGCCCGGAAGTCCGAACCCGACCTGCTTCTTGCCGGTCAGCGGCGAGCCGAGCTCGACGTTCGCCGCGCCCCAGGTCTTCGTGACCGTGGCGACGTCGGCCGGCACGCTGGTCATCGCCATCGCGACCTGACCCTTGCCGAACGGGGAGTCGGCGACCACGTTGCCCGCGGTGAGCGCGGTCTTCGGGATCGCGCCCTCGTCCCACAGGCTCTTCAGGAAGGTCAGCGCCTCCAGGCCGGGGGCCTGGTTGAACGTGACGCTCTTGCCGTCGTCGGCGAACACCTTCCCGCCGGCCTGCCACAGCAGCGGGTAGAAGTTCAGGTTCAGCGTCGCCTCCGGCGAGGCCGAGTAGTCCAGCGTGGAGAACCCGGCGGCCTTGAGCTTCGGCGCGGCCGCCTTGATCTCGTCCCAGGTCTCCGGCGGCTTGCTGATCCCGGCCTTGGTCAGCACGGTCTTGTTGTACATCGTGGTCGTGACCGTGTGGTAGATCGGGGCGCCGTACACCTTGCCGTCGACCGTCAGGCCGGGGATCGCGGCCGGCAGGAACTTGTCCTTCTCCGGCGCGACCACGTCGTCGACCGGCTCCAGCGAGCCGCTCTTGACGTACTGCGGGATCTGGTCCGGGATCATCAGCAGGACGTCCGGACCTTTCTTGCCGGAGAACGCGGCCGCGACCTTCTCCTCGCGGTTCGCCCACGGCTGGGCCTCGACCTTGAGGTCGAACCCGGAGTTCGCCGCCTCGAAGTCGGTCTCGACCTTCTTCCAGTAGGCGTCGCTGGCCGCCTGGTCGGCGATCACCGGGTACATCCAGAGCGTGACGCTCTTCTTGCTGGCGGAGCCGCCGTCGTCACCTCCGCCGCAGGAACTGAGCGCGGCAGCGAGAACGAGTGCCGTAAGTGGTGCCGCGATGCGGCGGACGGTGGATTTCATCGCACCCCCAGGGTGTCCGGAAGTCAGGGCCGGAAGTTGTCGAACCGAATAACGGTCAGGACCGAAAGTAGCTGGGGTGAATTTCGGCTGTCAACGGCTGATATCAATCCGGAACAGCTCGGAGCCGCTCGTCATCAGTAGTTGGTGATCTCCGCGGACGCCGAGCCGCCGGTGGGCGTGGGCCACGAACACCGTCGGAACGGCGTTCTTCCCCGGCGCGATGCGGTAGATCTTGTTCAGGTCGATGCTCACGTAGACGGCCTCCCGGGTCGCGACGATGTCGCCGCTGGAGTTCGTCGTCCCGAGCGTGAAGGACTTCTTCAATTTGCCGCTGTCCGGCGCCACGGCGAACACGGTCTTCCCGGCCACGCCCCACAGCAGCCCGTCCGGGCCCATCGTGACCGAGGACACCGTCGCGGCCTTCGGCACCGGCACGGTCTCCCAGAGTTTCTTCTTCTTGGCCACGTCCCACGCGAACACTGTGCCCGCTTCCCGGGTCGGCGGTGTGGTGGCCAGGCCGCCGGCGATCGACGTACCGCCGTAGATGATGCCGCAGCGGGAGGTGAGGCCGAAGACGGACTCGTCCTGGACGACGTTGCGGTACTTCTCCGCGGTGTTCGTCGTCGGGTCGTAGATCACCAGCGCGCCGCCGAGCCGGTCGCCGTCCGGGACGGTGCCGACCGCGATCTTGCCGTTCACCTCGGTCAGCGCGCGGGCGCGGGTCTGCAGGAGGTCGGGCTTGAGGTTGAGCCGCTGAACCGGGTTGTCCGGGGTGCCGGGCGGTCCCGGGGAGTACTCCGGACTGCTCCAGGGCTTGCTCAGGTCGTAGTCGTACAGCCTGGCCTCCGGATAGGCGCCGATCCAGAGCTTGCCGTCGGATCCCTCCAGCAGCGCCTCGACCTGCGAGAACCGGTTGTACTTGGCCTCACCGGTCGTCGGGTTGACCACGGACACGCCGCCGTTCAGGAAGCCGCCGGCGTAGATGTTGTTCTTGCCGCCCGCGACGGACAGGATCTCGATCGGCTCCCGGCGGACCTTGGTCACGAAGATCTCGGACTTGCCGGTCTGCGGGTTGTACCGGAACTCCTCGCCGCGCCACAGGGTGCCGACGACGCTGGTGCCCGGGTAGTCGGGGAGGTTCAGGTCGGCGTACCCGATCGAGCGGGCGTTCTGGATCCGGCCGGTGAACGTCAGACCGGTGCCGGTCAGGGTCTTGGTGGCCGGGTCGTACTTCTTCAGTTCGCTGCTCTGGATCAGGTACAGCGAGCCGTCCGCGCCGACCGGGGAGATGTCCAGGCCGTGCGCGTTCGGGATCTCGTCCACCCAGGTCCGTGAAGCGATGTCCCAGACGTAGAGCGGGCCGGGGAACGCCGTGCTGATCCGCACGTAGACGCGGCCGCCGCGGGCGTTGAGGTCGTACACGACCTTGTCGGACGGGTCCCCGAGACCGGGCGGCGACGGCAGTTCGGTGATCGCTCCGCTGGTGGCGTCGATCTCCATGATGTGCGCGTCGGGCATCGTGCCGGCGTACACCTTGCCGCCTGCGTAGTCGATGCTCTTCACGTACGTCTGACCCGCCAGGACGGTGCCGTAGTCGTGGATCGCGCCGGTCTTGTCGTCGTACCGGAACACCTTGCCGTTCGGGAACGTCCCGCCGTACACGTTGCCCTGGTCGTCGGTGGTGATCCGCCAGATGAACGACTCGGACGCGATCGGCCGGCCGAGGTCCTCGACGGTGCCGCCAGGCCGCAGCCGGTACAGGTGGCCGTTGTTGTAGGTGCCGACGTAGATCGTGCCGTCCGGCGTCGCGGCGACCGCGTAGCTGCCGTCCGCGCCGGGCAGCGCCGCGGAGAGCAGGCTGTCGCCGGTGGCCGGGTCGATGGCGTTCAGGTACGCCGGACTTCCGGTGGACACGTTCCAGATCGCGGTCTTGCCGTTCGGGCCGGGCGCGACGGTGCCGCCGATGAGCAGTACGTCGGACAGCGGCGTACCGAGCGAGACGACGGTGCCGACCGGTGGTTGCTGACCGGCCTGCGCCGGTGAGGTCAGGGTTGTGCCGAGCAGAGCGACGATGGCCAGTGCGAGAAGGGAGCGGACTGATCGCATACGAATTGCCTCCGGGGTGCCGTATTTACGGTCCTGTCCGAAAGTGAAGCTCTCGCGGCGTGGCCAAGTCAACGGCTCGGCACAATTTGCAGCTACTGACAGCAACGGGTCCGGTTACGGCCTCGGCCGTTAAAGCTGCGGCAGCGCGCTGAGCAGCTTCTGCAGCTTCTCGCGGGTGGCCGCGAAGTAGCTGTTCTCGCGGTGCAGCGCACGGTGGAACGCGGCCAGCTCGGCCGCCGAGATGGTGTTCGAGAACGTGCTGATCTCGGTCAGGTCGAGCCGCCGGTTGAACAGGTGCACGGTGTCCCGCCAGCGGTGCAGCAGGCCCACGAGGTCGGCGTCCCGGTGCAGGCCGAGCGCGCCGGACACCAGCGCGAGATCGACCGCGGACACCACCAGCCGCGGGTACACCTGCCGGGTGGTCGGTGCGTCGGGTGAGAACCGCTCGTCGTTCAGCAGTCTGGTGTTCTCGCGCAGTTCGTTCGCGACGGCTCGCAGGACCTCGATACGGCGTTCTGCCTCGGCCGTCAGCCGCTCGACGAAGATGCCGGTCAGCCCGGCGACCAGGGTGAGCGAGTTGACCGCCGGCTCCCAGCGCGAGCCCTCCGGCCAGAAGAACCACAGGACGCCGAGAACGAACGCCAGCGCGAGCAGACCGTACGTCACGACACTGACGACGGTCCGCCTCATGTGGCCCAGATGTCGTCGGCGAGGCTACGTGCGGTCTCGCCGGCCCCCTCCGGTGCGAGCAGCAACAGCTCCAGGCCGAACGGGTTCGGGCGGCGGGCGTACCGGAACTGGGACTGGATCCCCTCGACCGGCGTCAGCTGACAGGCCTCGGTGAGCCGTTTCAGCCGGGTCGTGGAGTACTTGCGGGTGGTGTACAGCCGGATCGTGTCGCCGATCGGCAGCACCGCCTCGGTGTGGTCCGGCAGCTCCATCCGGACCTCCTCGCCGGTGTCGTTCTGCCAGAAGATCTTCACCAGCAGCGCGTCCTCGTCCTCGACCTCACCGACGAACTTGACCAGGTCGTTGTTGATCTTGAGGTCGGTGTTGTACCGCAGGGTGCTGGTGACGAACTCCGCGAACGCGCGGGTCTGGTGGTACTCGTCCGCGGCCGCGTCGGCGCTCTCCTGGTCGAGTCGCGTCGTACTGGCGACCTCGAGCAGCAGCCGGTCCTGCGGCCGCAGCACCCGGGTGAGCGTGCCGAGCAGCTCCTCGTCGCTCTCGAAGTTGGCCAGCGTGTTGCCGGTCAGCGTGAACAGGATCGGCTCGTCGTCGACCAGCCGGGCCAGCATCTGGCCGAGCTCCTCCATGTTGTCGGCGATCGAGAAGTCGAGCTGCACCGGCAGCACCTGGGAGACCGGGAAGCGGGCGCCGCGGACCGGCTCCAGGGTGCCCATCCGGAGCATCTCCGAACTCATGTCGACCGGGATGTAGTACATGTCCGGGTTGTTCCGGCGCATGTCGCTGAGGATCGTGCGGTCCTTGACGCCGGTGCCGACGCCGAGGCTGACCAGGTGGAAGCCGCCGTTCTCGACGTGCGGGCGCAGCTTGCGCCAGTGCCGCAGGAACGACTCTGCGCCGGCCTTCATGACCAGGTAGAACGGGTCGTTGGTGGCGTTCGCCCAGGCGATCGTCGGGCCGATTCCCCAGTAGGAGAAGCCCGAGGTGATCTGCTTGCCGTCACCGGACGTCGAGAACGGTCCGCGGAGGTCGCCGGTCAGGGTCGCGAGCTTGTCGGTCTGGTCCTCGCCGACCAGCACCAGCGACCACGCGAAGTCGTCGTCGGCCAGTGCATGCTCGAGCTTCCGGATCACGGGTACCGGCTCAGTCACGTCTCACCCCTCACACGATGAGACGTCAGGTTATCGGTTACCGCCGACTACTGCCGGTCAGATCAGGGTGACGGTGTCGGCTTCCCGGCCCTTGGGGCCCTCGACGATCTGGAACTCGACGTTCTGGCCGTCCTCGAGGGTCTTGTACCCGTCGGAGACGATCTTGCTCCAGTGCACGAACACGTCGTCCTGCCCGTCGACGGCCAGAAAACCGTAGCCCTTGTCGGCGTTGAACCACTTCACGGTGCCGAGCACCATCGATACTCCTTGACCACGGGACCCGCTTCACCCGGGCCCCTCGCGATCCACAAGCTTAATCGAGGCGCTTCCTCCGCAGATCGCAGTGCCCACGAGCACCGCGCTGACCCAGAGCGGGCCGCGGAAGCCTCCGGCCCCGATCGCGAGCCCGCCCAGCAGCGGTCCGGCGGCGGCGCCGACGTTGAGGGCGGCGGTGGCCAGTCCGCCGGTCAGGACGGGGGACTCGGTACCGGCGTACAGGGCGTACGAGATCAGCGTCGAGCCGACCGCGAAGGACAGCGCGCCCTGCACGAGGACCAGGGCAACGATCGGTACGACGTACGCCGTGGTGAGGGCGAACGCGCACCACCCGAGCAGCAAGATGCCACCGGCAACGAGTACGAGCCGGTCGTCGCGACGGTCGGCGTACCGTCCGGCGACGGCGACGCCCGCGAACGAGCCGAGCCCGAAGAGCGCGAGCATGACCGGGACCCATCCCGCCCCGAGCCTCGTGACCTCGGTGAGCACCGGCGAGAGGTAGGTGAACGAGCAGAACGTCGCGCCGTTCACGAGGGCTCCGAGGAGCAGCAGTACGGCGAGCCGCGGCGACAGGCTGAACCGCCCGACGGTCGCCGGGCCGGGCGTACGGGCCGGGATCGAGCGCAGGATCCCGAGCAGCGCCGGGAGCGAGATGATCGCGACCGCCCAGAACGCGGACCGCCAGCCGAGGTGCCGGCCGAGCACGGCACCCGCCGGTACGCCGACGATGCACGCGAGCGTCGTACCGCCGAGAAGGACGGACGTCGCGCGGCCCTTCGCGTCCGGGCCGACCAGGGCCGCGGCGGTGGCGAGCGCGATCGCCAGGAAGCCTGCGTTCGCGAGGGCCGCGAGGACCCGGGTGACCAGCAGAACGGTGAAGTCGCTGGTCAACGCGCCGACGACGTGGACCGCGAGGAACACGGTCAACGTCACCAGCAGCGTCCGGCGGCGCGGCCAGCGGGCGCCGAGTACGGCGACAGCCGGGGCGCCGACGATCATCCCGAGCGCGAACCCGGACGTCAGCCAGCCGGTGGTGGGGATCGAGACGCCCAGGTCCTGGGCGATGTCCGGGCCGAGCCCGGAGAGCATGAATTCAGAGGTCGCCTGGGCGAAAACGGCCAGGCCAAGGAGATACAGCACGAAAGGCATCGAAATGCTCCGCAACCATGAGAAGACGGGAATGAGTCGTCTCCGGCGGTTCCGGGCGAGTTACACGGAACGGCCGGTGGTTACGGTTTGTCTGCCTCCGGGCTGGACATGCGGTCTAGCTTAGACGCGGCGCGAGGCGGCCAGGCCCAGGAGGCCTGCGGTGACCAGGAGGAGGGCGCTGGTCACGCCGAGGTCGTCGGTCTGCAGTACGCCGTTGTCGGTGAGCATCCAGATCGTGGCAGCGCCGGTCAGGACCGTGCCGGCCACCACGCCGGGCACGTCCGGCTTGGTCTTCCGCTGCTGGCTCATCCGCGCTCCACCTTGATACTGCCCAGCCTGAGGTCCAGGTCCAGGGTGACCTGCTGCGGGCCGGCCTTGCCGTCCGTGCCGAGGTCGTCGAGCTTCAGTTCCGCATTATGGCCGCCCTGGTGCTGGTTGAGGAAGGCAACGTCTCCCATCTCGGTCGACATCGTGCCCTGCACGTCCACGTCGTGCGGCAACTTGACGATCACCTCGCCGAGGCCGCCGTGGACCTCGACCTTGGCGTCCGGCCCGAACTTCGCCTGGGTCAGGTCCAGGTGCACCGACCCGGCGTCGAACTGGTAGCTCGTCCCGGTCGCGGTGATGGTCTGGCCGGCGGGCGCGACGTAGTTGGTGTCGGCGAAGTTGCGCGGCACACCGGAGAACACCGTGCTCGCGATGGCGCCGAGGGCCAGCAGGATGCCCAGCGGCAGCAGGCCCAGCGTGCGGCCGACGAACCCGCCGAGCAGCATGCCGCCGCCGAGCGTGGCCAGGCCGATGATCAGCATGGTCGCCGTGGGAGCACCCGCGAGCGCGGCGATGCCGATCGCGAGGCCGGTCAGTACGACGATGATCGACTTGGTCCCGCGCATGCCCTTGGCGGGCGGTCCGGCGGGGGTGCTCGCGGCCGGCGAGGTGCGGCCGGCGGGCTCGTCGACGTACAGGCCGAGGGGGTCGTCCTCGGTCCACACAGGCTGGACCGGTTCGACGGTGCGGTCCTGGGGTCGCTGTGTGGCCGAGGACGACGGACCCGCCGGGGGAGCCGACGGGCCGGTCTGAGGGGGCGTGTACGCCGAGGTCTGCTGCTGACCGGAGTACGCCGAAGTAGTAGGCGGCACCGTGTCCTGCGGGCGCTGGCCCTGCTTGTTGCCCTTCCGCTGCCTCGCGATCAGCCAGATGACGCCCACCACGATCAGCGGGCCCGGGATGGCGCGGCCGAAGTTGAACGACGACATCATCGCGATCGCGATGAAGACGCAGGCGCCGATCACCACGGGCCAGAACCACGGGTGGTCGGTCCGGACCCGGTCGCCGAGCACGCCCTGCGCGGCGGAACGCTCACTGCCCTCGTCGGGCATCAGGACCCAGGCGGCGATGTAGAAGATCACGCCCGGACCGGTGATGATCAGCACGGCCATCACCACGCGGACCAGCACGGGGTCGATGTTCAGCGCGCGGCCGATGCCGCCGCAGACCCCAGCGACCCAGCGGTCCGACCTGCTGCGCCGCCAGCTCTGGGGGTTCTGCAGGCGGTTGCGGTCGAACCCGGCGGGTCCACTCTGGTTCTGCTCCATGTCATCGATAGTCACGCATGATCCGGCGCGGGAACATCGGGGATGCCCCCTGAGGACCCCCGGAGTCGCTCGAAATCGGGGTTGTCCCCGAGCGGACCCTGAGCCCGGCGGGCGGGCGTTGAGGAGGCGGCCGGGGACAAGCCTGCTGGTGTCGGGCCGGTCCACATGTGACGATCGTTGTGATGAGCCAGCCAGCAGCCGCGCCGCCGGGCGGGTCCTCCGTGAACGGAGCCCCACCCGAGCCGCCGCCTGGGCAGAACCAGGAGCAGTGGCGCTTCAAGGGCTGGGGACCGCAGGGCCCGGGGCAGTACCAGGGCCCGTACGCCGCCTACGCCGCGCGGATGCGCAACCAGCAGGCCGGCTCGGGCGGTCCGGCGCACTCGGCCACACCGCCGCCGAAGCCGGCCGCGGAGCCGACCCGCCGGGCGTACCGGCGTACCGAGGGGCGGGTCGTTGCCGGCGTGGCCGGCGGGATCGCGGACCACCTCGGCGTGTCGGACACGATCGTACGGTTGGTGCTGATCGCAACCACGGTGTCCGGAGGCTTGGGCGTACTGATCTATGCGGCGCTGTGGTTCCTGATGCCGCTCGCGCCGGAAACCGTGCCGGATGCGCCCGGGCTGGCCGCGCACACACGGAAAGGGCTGCGCACCGACGAACCGGCGCCGCCGGTCGCCGAGGCGAAGCAGCGGAAGCGGGAGAAGAGCCGAGGCCAGCTGCCCGCGCTGGTGGCCATCGGCATCGGGCTGGTCCTGCTGCTGCAGGTCGCCGGGCTCGGCATCGCCGGGAAGCTGTTCTGGCCGCTGGTGTTCGCCGCGACCGGTCTCGCGCTGATCTGGCGGCAGGCGGACGAGAGCCAGAAGGACAAGTGGACGCGGGACGTCCGGGTCCCGATCATCGGCCTGGTGCTCGGCAAGGGCGGCTGGAAGTCGCTGATCCGGATCGCCGTGGGCCTGGTCCTGCTCGGCACCGCGGTCACCTTGTTCCTGGTCCAGAACGGCCGGCTCTCGATGGTCGGCGACGTACTGATCGCGCTGCTGCTCGCCGTGGTCGGGATCGGGGTCATCGCCGGGCCGTGGGTGCACCGGCTGACCAGGGACCTGAACTCCGAGCGCGCGGAGCGGGTGCGTTCGCAGGAGCGCGCCGACATGGCCGCGCACCTGCACGACTCGGTGCTGCAGACGCTGGCGCTGATCCAGAAGCAGGCCGAGGACCCCAAGGCGGTGGCCCGGCTGGCGCGCTCGCAGGAGCGCGAGCTGCGGTCCTGGCTGTACGACGAGGAACACGACGCCGACCAGACGATCGTGGGGGCGGCGAAGCAGGCGGCCGCCGAGGTCGAGGACTCGCACGGCGTACCGATCGAGGTGGTCACGGTCGGCGACTGCGACCTGACCGAGCCGCTCGCATCGATGGTCCGGGCCGCCCGGGAGTCGATGGTGAACGCCGCCAAGCACTCCGGTGCGGCGAAGATCGACGTGTTCGTCGAGGTGGACGGCGACCGGGTGGAGATGTTCGTCCGCGACCGCGGCAAGGGGTTCGTCGTGGACGAGGTCCCGGACGACCGGCTCGGCTTGCGGCACAGTGTGATGGGCAGAATGGAACGGCACGGCGGACACGCGACGGTGCGGTCCGATCCCGAGACAGGCACCGAAGTGCGACTGGAGATGGACAGATGAGCAGCAGGCGCGTTGTCGTCATCGACGATCACGACATGTTCCGGGCCGGGGTACGCAGCGAGATCGGTACCTCGGTCGACATCGTCGGCGAGGGGGCCGACGTCGACAGCGCGGTCAAGGCGATCGTCGGCGCGGAGCCGGACGTCGTACTGCTCGACGTCCACCTGCCGGGCGGTGGTGGCACCGAGGTGATGAAGCAGGTGCACCAGCGGCACCCGGACATCAAGTTCCTCGCGTTGTCGGTGTCCGACGCCGCCGAGGACGTGATCGGCGTGATCCGGGCCGGTGCCCGCGGGTACGTCACCAAGAACATCTCCGGCACCGAGCTCGTCGACGCGATCAACCGGGTCGCCGACGGTGACGCGGTGTTCTCGCCGCGGCTGGCCGGCTTCGTGCTGGACGCCTTCTCCGGCGCGATCGACATCGCCTCGGTGGACGAGGACCTGGACCGGCTGTCACAGCGGGAGCGTGAGGTACTGCGGTTGATCGCGCGGGGCTACGCCTACAAGGAGGTCGCCCGCGAACTCTTCATCTCGGTGAAGACGGTCGAGACCCACGTCTCCTCGGTCCTCCGCAAACTCCAACTCTCCAACCGCCACGAACTAACCCGCTGGGCCACCGACCGCCGCCTGGTGTAGTTCAGCCCCCACGCAGCGCGTCAGGCGGTCCACTCGCGGCGGAGGAGGCCGTAGACCCAGGAGTCGGAGACGTCGCCGTTCACTACGCAGTCCTCTCGGAGCGTTCCCTCACGCACGAAGCCGAGCTTCTCGAGGACGCGGGCGGACGCGAGGTTGCGCGTGTCGGCCTCAGCTTGGACGCGGTTGAGGTCGAGTGTGTCGAAGGCCCATCGCAGCACGGCCCGGGCAGCCTCCGTCGCGTACCCGTGCCCCCATGCCGCCTCGGTGAAGCAGTAGCCGAGCGACGCACTCCGGAAGTCCGGATTCCACTGGCTCAAGCTGCACCAGCCGAGGAACTGCCCGTCGGATGCACGGTCGATGGCCGTGCGAGCGCCCGTACCCTCCTCCACCATCGTCCGGCACGCCGCGATGAACCGCTCGGCGCGGCTGGGTTCGCTCCATGGCGGCGAGTCCCAGTACCGCAGTACGTGCGCGTTGCTGTGCAGCGCGAACAGCGCGTCCGCGTCCGCGTCCTCGAAAGGACGCAGCCGCAGGCGATCGGTGGGCAACGTCGGCGTCGGCAGCGACACAGGCATCTCCTTAGGTGACGGCTCGTAGGACCTTCGCCGGTGCGCCCGCGGCGACGGAGTACGGCGGAATGTCCTGCGTGACAACGCTGTTGGCGCCGATCACGCACCTCTCGCCGATCGTCACCCCGCTCGTGACGACCACGTTCGCCCCCAGCCAGACATTGTCGCCGATCCGCGTCGGCCCCTTGGAATCGAACCCCTGCCACGGCACCGGCCGATCCGGATCGTCGAACCGATGATTGGCATCCGTCACGAAGCACCCGTTCGCCAGCATGCAGTGCGACCCGATCTCCACCAGGTCGAGCGCCGCGACCATCACCGCGACGTTCAGGAACGTCCCCTCCCCGATCCGCACCCGCGCCTCGTCGCCCAGGGTGATCCACACGTCGGGCTCGAACATCGTGTTGGCCCCGACCTCGAGCCGCCCGTCCTGCAGAGCCTCCAGCACGTTCCCGTGCAACGGCCACCGCGCGAACGCCCCGCGCCGCATCAGCTCCCAGTGGATCCGCCCCCGGTTCCACGGCAACGAACTCCGCTGGTACCAAAGCCACTTCTGCACCCAGACCTTCACCTGCCCACGAAGCTCCTCCACCCCCGCAGGCTACGCGGCAAGAACCCCGCCGAGCGGCAGACGCGGTGACGCTACCGGCCGGAGGAGGTGTAGGGGAGGAGGGCCATTTCGCGGGCGTTCTTGATGGCTCGGGCGACCTGTTTCTGTTGCTGGACCGACAGGCCGGTGACGCGGCGGGAGCGGATCTTGCCGCGGTCGGAGATGAACTTTCGCAGCAGCGCGGTGTCCTTGTAGTCGATGAAGGTGATGCCGTCGCGGTCCAGCGGATTCTGCTTCGGCTTGCGCTTGCCGGTGGGTACCGGGCGTCGGGCCATGACGGCCTCCTTTATTGAATGTCGTTTTCAACTAGCGTAGCGCAAGGTCTCAGCGGTGGCGCGTTTCGGCCAGGGCATGGATGCGCCACTCCGATCCTTCGGTCCGGGCTTGGCGGCTGATATACCGTCGACTCTTATGGAGCGGAATCTCACAGCCGATCAGCTCGCGCTCTTCGAGAAGGAGTTCGCGTCGAACCCGCAGTACCGGGTGATGCAGAACGCCGTCACGCAGACGCCGGTCAACAGCATCGCCCTGGATCGCCAGGTCGTCACGTCGATGGACCATTCGGTGTCCAATCTGCTGGACGACTGGAAGGTCACCAATCAGAAGAAGAGCGGTCGGTGCTGGCTGTTCGCCGGGCTGAACCTGCTCCGCGCCGGCGCGGCCGACAAGCTCGGGGTCAAGGACTTCGAGTTCTCCCAGAACTACCTGCTGTTCTGGGACAAGTTCGAGCGTTCGAACTTCTTCCTCGAGGCGATCATCGACACCGCGGACCGCGACGCCGACGACCGGACGGTGGCGCACCTGCTGTCCGACCCGATCGGTGACGGCGGCCAGTGGAACATGTTCGTCGCGCTGGTCCGCAAGCACGGCCTGGTGCCGAAGTCGGCCATGCCGGAGACCGAGAGCTCGTCCGCGACCGCGCAGCTGAACGACGCCCTCCGCAAGCTGCTGCGCCAGGGTGCGCGCGACCTGCGGGCGCTCGACGCCGACGACGCGCGCCGCGACCGCAAGCGGGAGATCCTGACCACCGTGCACCGGGTGCTGAGCATCCACCTCGGTACGCCGCCGCAGAAGTTCCTGTGGCAGTGGAAGGACACCGACAAGGGCTTCCACCGCGACGGCTGGACCACGCCGACCGAGTTCGCGGCGGCGTACGTGCAGCTGCCGGTCGACGAGTACGTCTGTCTCGTACACGACCCGCGGGAGACCAGCCCGGTCGGCCGGACCTTCACCGTCGACTTCCTCGGCAACGTCATCGACGCCCCGCCGGTGGTGTACCTGAACGTCGAGATCGACCTGATCAAGCAGCTCACGCAGGACGCGATCGTCGGCGGCGAGCCGGTCTGGTTCGGCTGCGACGTCGGCAAGCAGATGAACTCCGACCTCGGCTTCTGGGACGCCAACCTCTACGACTACGGCGCCGTCTACGACACCGAGTTCACGCTGGACAAGGCTGAGCGGCTGGTGCACCACGAGACGCTGATGACGCACGCGATGCTGTTCACCGGCGTCGACGTCGTCGACGGCCAGCCGCGCCGCTGGCGGGTCGAGAACAGCTGGGGCGACGAGAAGGCCGACAGCGGCTTCTGGACCATGAACGACTCGTGGTTCGGCGAGCACGTCTTCGAGGTCGCCGTACGCCGTTCCGCACTGCCGGCCGACCTACAGGCCCGCCTGGACGACGCCCCGATCGTCCTCCCCGCCTGGGACCCGATGGGCGCCCTAGCCGATCAGGCCTAACGCCTCAGCGGGGCGCTCGAGGGTCGGCAGGTGGCCGGCCCACGGGAGGTGGATGCGCTCTGGGTTCGGGAGGCGTTCTGCCAGGTAGGCCGCGCTGTCGGTGAAGAACTTGAAGTCGTGTGCGCCGGTGATCAGTCTCACCGGCGCACCGATCTTTTCGGGCTCAACGGCGTACTCCTCGTTCTCCAGGTCGTCGCCGGCGGCGAGTTGCAGGTCGAAGGCGCGTTTCTGCATGGTGCGCAGGAGTTCGCGGGCGTCGTCGTCGGCGTCCGGGCCGATCCAGCGCCGTACGGTCAGGTCGGTCGCGCCGTCGACGTCGCCTGCCTCCAGCAGTTTGTTCTCCTCGGCCCACAACGCCCGGAGGTCGTCGTCCGGCTCCACGTTGTCGGTCGGCGCACAGAGCAGTACGAGGCGGGCGAACCGCTCGGGCATCCGGCTCGCGGCCTGCTGTACGACGTACCCGCCGTACGACGCACCGACTGCCGTCACCGCACTGGACCCGACCGCGTCGAGCACCGCGAGGACGTCGCCGGCGTCGGAGTACTTGGCGCCCGCCTCCACCGGCGTCTCGCCGTACCCGCGCAGGTCCAGCGTGATCACGCGATGGGTCGACTTCAGCTCTTCCACCTGCCGCGCCCACATCCGGGCGTCGGCCACGCCCGCGTGCACGAGCAGCAGATCCGGGCCGTCCCCGGTCACCTCATAAGAAATCGTCATGGCTGCACCTTCCACGTCCTGAGATCACTGAGCAAACCGATATAGGGCTCTCCTGTCCGATGTGTGGGCGGGTGATCGGCCCGATCCGGGGTCGTGCGACAGGCAATGGTGGGTCGGCACCTGGTATTTCCTGTCCTCAGTCACCACCGCCTATCCCCACTCCCCACCACCGCCGTCCCCCGCCGCCGCTCCTGCCGGCCGGCGGTCACCCGTCGAGCAGACGAGGGGTGATCCCCTCGTGTTGTGGGTTCTCTACTGATACACGAGGGGAGAACCCTGCACGCGAGGGGATAACCCCGGCTGTGCTGACAGCGCGTGGGGCGGCCGCGAACGGGCACGGTGGTCGGGAGGTTGCCAGACACGACCTACAGGCGGACGATCGTGAAGGCTTCGGCGTAGTGGTTGGCGGGGTAGCCCGCGGACGTGGCGACGGCGGCGAAGTTGCGGCGGATGCCGGTGCGGAGGCCGTCGGGGTCGCGGTGCTGGCTGGTGTGTGACACCAGCGCCGCCAGCTTCTGGTCGAAGGTGTCGGTGATGTCGACGTAGTGGTTCGCGACCGGGTGGTCCATCATCCACAGCTCGCCGACCTCCCACGCCTCCTCGGTCAGGTCCGGGTACGCGTACGGGTTCCCGGCGGCCGGGTAGAACGCTCGGACCGTCGCCTCGGCGGCGGCCATGTGATCGGGGTGTGAGACCTGCAGACGGTTCCACGAACGCTCGGGTGACTGCGTGAGCAGCCGCTGCGGGCGGACCTTGCGGATCACCTGGCTGACGTCGCGAACGAGTTCCGTGGTCGCCTCGACAGCCCCGTCCTGGTACCCGAGGAAGTGCAGGTCGCGGACCCCGACGTGCTGCGCGGCGGCGGTCTGTTCGGCCCGTCGTACGGCGGGAATCTCGGCGCGGTCCCGATCCGGTTCGAAACCACCGGCCTGCCCGTCGGTGACGATGCAGTACTGAACCTCGATCCCGGCCTTGGTCCACAGCGCGACCGTCCCGGCGCCGCCGAAGTCGATGTCGTCCGGATGCGCGACGACCACCAGAATCCGTTCGACTTCGCTGTCCGGTCGGGGATTCGCCTCGGGCACAGTCACAGGCAGACCCTAACTGTTTGTGTAGGCGGGCACAGTTGAAGCTATGGAGTTCGGTGGGGTCTGCGACCCCCAGGACGCCGGCTTCGACCACGACCGTCTCGCGGAGGCGATCGGCCTGGTCGAGGCACGTGGTGGGGTCGCGCAGTTGTGCGTCGTCCGGGGCGGCCGGACGGTGGTCGACCGCTCCTTCGGGTGTTCACCGAACGCGTTGTTCTGGCTCTTCTCCGCAAGCAAGCCGTACGTCGCGATCGTGATCCACCAACTCGTCGAATCCGGGCGGCTGCATCTCGACGATGCCGTCGCGGCGTACTGGCCGGACTTCGCGCAGAACGGCAAACGGGAGATCACCGTCCGCGAGGTCCTGCGGCACCGGTCCGGGGTCTCACACGCCGGCTCGTTCGTCGGCGAGGCCCGCGCGATGACCGACTGGGACCGTTCGTTGCGCCGGATCGAGGAGGCCAAGCCGCGGTTGCCGATCGGGACCGTCGGGTACAGCCCGCTGGCGTTCGGGTTCATCCTCGGCGAGGTCGTACGGCGCTGCAGCGGGACGCCGATCGACGAGCTGGTACGACGTACCGTCCTCGAACCGCTCGGCGTCGCGGACACGTACCTCGGCCTGCCCGCGGAGCTCTGGGACCGGCACGTGCCGATCCGTGCGTCGGGTCCGATCGGGCCGTTCATCCAGTCCGTCACGAACCGCCGCAGTACGCGTGAGGCCGTCGTACCCGCTGCCGGGATCTCTACGACCGCCCGCGACCTGGCCGAGCTGTATCAGGCGTTGCTGGAGGGGCGGCTGCTGCGGCCGGAGTCGCTCGCGACCGCGCTCGAGCCGACCAGCGAGGGCGAGTACGACCCAGTGGCGAGGGCGCCGGTGCGGTGGTCGCAGGGCTTCCAGCTCGGCGGGCCGCGGTGGATGGAGGGGACCGTATCGTCCCTGGGCTCGCTGAGCAGTCCGCGGGCGTTCGGACACAACGGAAGCAACTGCTGCATCGGGTGGGCCGACCCGGACCGGCAGATCGCGTACGCGTACCTGACCAATCGGGTCGGCCGCCCCCAGCCCGACCTCCTCCACCACGCGGCCGTCGCCGACAAGGTGCTCGCAGCCGCCGACTAGGCGAGGGCGGGAGCCGGGGTCCGCTCGTTGATGACGTGATCGACGACGCCGTACTCCTTCGCCCCGGCCGCGGTCAGCACGTGGTCGCGATCGGTGTCGTGCCGCAACCGCTCGACCGACTGGCCGGTGTGCCGAGCCAGGATCTCCTCGACCTGACCACGGACCCGCACCACTTCGTCGGCCTGCAGGATCAGGTCCGGGATCGTGCCCTGCCCTCGGCCGGCCGGTTGGTGCAGTACGACGCGTGCGTGCGGCAGGATCGCGCGACGCCCCGCCGTACCGGCCGCGAGCAGCACCGCCCCGGCAGAGATCGCCTGCCCGACGCCGTACGTCGCGATCGGCGACTGGATGTACTGCATGGTGTCGTAGATCGCGAGCATCGCGGACATGTCGCCGCCCTCGCAGTTGATGTAGAGGTTGATCTCAGCCTCGGGATTGTCCGTCTCCAGGTGCAGCAGCTGCGCGATGATCGCGTTCGCGACACCGGAGTCGATCCCGGTCCCGAGGTAGATGACGCGCTCGGTCAGCAGGTGCGAGTAGACGTCCATGATCCGCTCGCCGCGCGGGTGCTGGGCGATCACGTTCGGGATCGTGTAGCTGCTCATGCTGCTGCCGCCTTCCTGGGCATGACCTGGTCGAAGGACTCGACGATGTGGTCGATGAAGCCGTACTCGCGGGCCTGGTCGGCGGTGTACCAGTGGTCGTGCAGCGAGTCCTCGTGCACGATGTCGAACGGCTGCCCGGTGTCCTCGGCGATCAGCCCGAGGACGGTGTCGCGGATGTGCCGCAGGTCGTTGGCCTGGATCTCGATCTCGACCGCCGATCCGCCGATACCGGCCGAGCCCTGGTGCATCAGGACGCGGGCGTGCCGCAACGCGTAGCGCTTCCCCGGCGTACCGGCCGACAGCAGGAACTGCCCCGCACTGCAGGCCAGCCCGATCGCCAGCGTCGACACGTCGCACGGCACCAGCCGCATCACGTCCCGGATCGCCAGCATCGACGGCACCGAACCGCCGAGCGAGTGGATCCACAACGCGATGTCGGTGTCCGGGTCCTCGGCCGCCAGCGTGAGGATCTGGGTGGCCAGCAGGGTCCCGTTGTCGTCGTCGAGGACTCCGTCCAGTACGACGATCCGCTGCCCGAGCAGCCGCTGCCGGGCGGACTCGTTGAACATCGGCGGTTTCATGTCTTCTGCCATGTCATCCACAGTGACGCGCCGAACGGCGCCGTCCCAGCTTTTCTGCTGACGGCAAGTCTGCCCACAGCGAAGCTGATGATGTGGCAATCTCCTGCGAGTGAATTTGACCGACCATGATCTGTCCGAGCAGGAACGCGCGCTGCTGGAACTGACGGCCACCCCGGCCGCGACGCTGCTCGGCGCGGTGTCGATGATCCTGCGTACGACGTTGTTCAACGAGGACCCGGCCGCCTGGGTCGACATGTGGCAGGCGCGCCCCGACCTCGCCCGCATCGAGTGGATGGACGGCCCCGAGCTCGCCGACGTCGTCGCCCACCTGGCCGCGAAGGACTACGAGGGCACCATCGAAGGCGTCCCCGGCCTGCGCATCACGTCGTACGACGACCACAACGCCAAGATGCACTGGCTCGGTACGACGACCCCGGTGGTCCTCCACCTCACCCGCCAGCAGTCCTAGAGAACGCCGGCCAGCAACTCGTCGAAGTCGGCCGGAAACGTGTGACCGAGCCCCGGCAGTCGCTCGATCCTGCATCCGAACCCGGTGAGCTGTTCTGCCGCATCGTCCACGACCTCGAGCAGCTCGTCGTCGGTCCCGATCCAGATCGTTGCCGGCGACAACTTCCCGGCGGCGTACGCCGGAAGCTCCCGCAACGCCGGAGCCAACGCGACCACACCAGCCACCTCCGTCGGCTGCCCGGTCAACGCCCAGTCCAGAGCTACCCGCCCACCCGCCGAGAACCCCGCGGCGATCAGCGGCAGGTCGGCGATCTCGGCGAGCGCGCGGGCGATGTCGGCCCGCGCTTGTTCAGGGTCGGGCCAGGTGCGATACATCGGCGACATCCGGTACGACGACTGCACAGAAACCAAGCCATACCCGAGCTCCACCACCCCACCCCAGTCCCGCCGAGCATGCTCCGCGCGCTGCCCCGCCCCGTGAAGCGCCACCACGACCCCAATCGGGTCCCCGTCGGGTAGCACGACCAACGGAGGGACTGGTTCGTCGGCAACCCGCGCCTCCGACACCTTGATCAGCTCAGCGAACTCCGCGCGGTCCTGCAAAGCCTCCAAGTCGTCATCCACCAGGATCGCCGACCGCCACCACGCACCCGCCGTACTCGCGTCGAGCAACACCCGCAACGCTCCGTCGGCGTCGCCGTCCGCGCCCAGCAGGCAGGCCTTCAGGTGAGCGAGTTCGGCGGTCCACGCCGCCAGCCCGTCGCTCGCCGCGTCCAGCAGGTCGGCGGCGGCGCGGTAGTGGTGGTCGTTGTAGAGGAGCTCGACCCGGTCCACCAGGTCGTCGTACCGCAATTCGGAGGCGTCCATGCGGCTGATCCTCGCAGTCCCGGACGCGCGGTTCGAACCCGTTTTCGGAAAGTGTCCGGGGGAGCGCCTAAGGTGGTCGGTGATGACTACGCTGTTTTCGCCTGATGAGCTTCCGGTGCCGCTGGAGGAGTCGAAGACGTCTCGGGCCGACCCGGAGGCGCTGCTCGAGGGACTGAACCCGCAGCAGCGCGCCGCCGTGGTGCATGCCGGCAAGCCGCTGCTGGTGGTGGCCGGTGCGGGGTCGGGGAAGACGCGGGTGCTGACCCGCCGGATCGCCTACCTGCTGGCGGCCCGCGACGCGCACCCCGGCTCGATCCTGGCGATCACGTTCACCAACAAGGCCGCCGCCGAGATGCGCGAGCGGGTGGTGGACCTGGTCGGCCCGCGGGCGAAGCTGATGTGGGTCTCGACGTTCCACTCCTCGTGCGTTCGGATCCTCCGCCGCGACATCAAACGGTTCGGGATCAACTCGACGTTCTCGATCTACGACGACACCGACTCGCGGCGGCTGATGACGCTGGTCTGCCGCGAGCTCGACCTGGACGTCAAGCGGTACAACCCGCGCGCCGTGCTGAACTGGATCAGCACCCAGAAGAACGAGCTGATCGACCACGAGACCTCGGCCGCGAAGGCGGAGAACCATCTCGAGGAGACGTACGCCGAGTGCTACCGGATCTACCAGGAGCGGCTCGCCCAGGCGAACGCCCTCGACTTCGACGACCTGCTGATGACCACGGTCAACCTGCTGCAGGCCTTCCCCGAGGTCCGTGAGTACTACCGGCGCCGGTTCCGCCACGTGCTCGTCGACGAGTACCAGGACACGAACCACGCGCAGTACACGCTGATCCGCGAGCTCTGCGGTGAGGACGCGCCCGCCGGCAACGATCCGACGGCGCCGCCCGCCGAGCTGATGGTGGTGGGCGACTCCGACCAGTCGATCTACGCGTTCCGCGGGGCGACGATCCGCAACATCCTCGCGTTCGAGGAGGACTTCGCCGGCGCCGAGACGATCCTGCTCGAGCAGAACTACCGCTCCACCCAGACCATCCTGACCGCGGCCAACGCGGTGATCAGCCGCAACGAGGGCCGGATGGCGAAGAACCTCTGGTCCGACCAGGGCCAGGGCGAGCAGATCGCGGTGTACGTCGCGGACAACGAGCACGACGAGGCGCAGTTCGTCGCCGACGAGATCGACCGGCTCGCCGACGCCGACAGTGTGAAACCGTCCGACGTCGCGGTGTTCTACCGGACCAACGCACAGTCCCGGGTGTTCGAGGAAGTCTTCATCCGCACCGGCCATCCGTACAAGGTGGTCGGCGGCGTCCGGTTCTACGAGCGCAAGGAGGTCCGCGACGCGCTCGCGTACCTGCGTGTCCTGGTGAACCCGGAGGACACGGTCTCCCTGCGCCGGATCATGAACGAGCCGAAGCGCGGGATCGGCGACCGGGCCGAGGCCGCGATCGAGGCGCTCGCCCAGCGGGACCGGATCTCGTTCGCGCAGGCGATGCGCCGGGCCGAGGACGCGCCGGCGATGGCATCGCGCTCGGTGAACGCGGTCCAGGCCTTCGTCGACATCCTCGACGAGCTGACCGCGATGGTCGACTCGGGAGCCCCGCCGGACGACATCCTCGACGTCGCCCTGCACCGCTCCGGGTACTACGAGACGCTGCAGAAATCTCCGGACCCGCAGGACGAGACCCGCCTGGAGAACCTGGACGAGTTCATCTCGGTGGCGCGCGAGTTCGTCGAGGAACGGACCGCCGCCGGCGAGGCCGCCGACCTGCAGGCGTTCCTGGAGCGGGTCGCGCTGGTCGCCGACGCCGACCAGATCCCGGACGCGGCCGACGACGGCGGCGTGGTCACGCTGATGACCTTGCACACCGCGAAGGGCCTGGAGTTCCCGGTCGTGTTCCTGACCGGCATGGAGGACGGCGTCTTCCCGCACTCCAGGTCGCTCACGGATCTGAAGGAACTCGAAGAAGAGCGGCGGCTCGCGTACGTCGGCATCACGCGCGCACGGCAGCGGCTGGCGCTCTCCCGGGCGGCCGTGCGTTCGGCGTACGGCGCTCCGCAGCACAACCCGCCGTCCCGGTTCCTGGAGGAGCTCCCTGCCGAGCTGCTCGACTGGCGTCGCGACGAGTCCGCGATCACCAGGTGGTCCGGCACCGGGACGACCCGCGGCAGTGGCATCCCGAGCAGGTACGAGCCGGCCCGCAGGACGGCGTCCGACAAGCCTGTGATCAGCCTGAACCCGGGCGACCGCGTGGTGCACGACAGCTTCGGGATGGGCACCGTCGTAGTGGTCCGCGGCGAGGGCCAGCAGGCCCAGGCAGACATAGATTTCGGGTCCGAGGGCGTGAAGAGACTGCTGTTGCGCTACGCCCCAGTGGAAAAGATCTGAGCCCCCGGGTCATCTACGCCGTCAAGGAGCCTGACTCTCCGGGCGGTGGGATCCGGGTCCAGGCACGTCACGTCGAGATGCTGCGCGCCGCGGGGATCGACGCCGCTTTGTGGTTCCGTACGCCGGGCTACGGGCTGCCGTGGTTCGAGACGACAGCGCCGATCCTCGGCAACGACCAGCTCGAGCTCGGCGCTGACGACCTGCTCGTCGTACCGGAGCTGTACCTGCTGCCGGGGGTGGATCCCGCGCCCGGTGTGCGGAAAGTGATCTTCAACCAGAACCACTTCCTGACCTTCTGGTCATGGCGCGACACCGCCGGGTACCCAGGCTGGGACCCGGCGCCGGAGGTCTGGGCCGTGTCGCAGGAGAGCCACGACGTGCTCGGCCGGCTGCACCCGGAGCTCCCGGTCCACCTGGTGCCCAATCCGATCGACACCGAGCTGTTCCGGCCCGGGCCGGCGCGCACCCGTCAGATCGCCTGGATGCCGCGGCGTCGTCCGCTCGAGGCGTCGGTGCTGGAACGCCTGCTGCGGAACGATCCACGAGCCGACGGAGTCCACCTGGCCGTGCTCGCGGAGCTCAGCGAGAGCCAGGTGGTCGAGGCGCTCGGTCGCACCTCCGTGTTCGTCGCGCTGGGGATCTCCGAAGGATTCGGCCTGCCGGTCGCGGAGGCGCTCGCCGCCGGTTGTCTGGTCGTCGGGTACCCGGCCGGTGGCGGCGAGGAACTGTTCGAGGCGCCTGGCACCTGGCGGATCGACGACGCTCGGCCGCACCTGCTCGCGGACCGGGCGCTGGAGCTGGTCGACGTACCGGCGGAGGATCCCGTCCGCGGTGCGGCGCGGGACTGGATCACGGAGCGTTACTCCCCGGCGGTGACCGCCGAGGCGCTGCTGGCCGCGGTCGATGCGGCGCGGGAACTGCCGGGCCGCGCCGGTGTCGCCACCCACCCGATCGTGTGGCCCGACGACCCGGTCGCCGCCGCCGAGCGGGCCCATCCGTGGCGGCCGTGAACCATATCCAAGTCAAGCTTTCGGTCGTTTGCGTTGCATCTGACCCGGAGATTGAGACAATCAAGGATCTTCGGCCCCCTCCCGGAAGCGCTCCTCCTCATGTCCAAGTCGTCGGCCAGTAACCGCCGGATCATCCTGGCGGGAGCGAATCCTGGCCTGCGGCTGTTCGACGAGAACGGCAAGGTGACCGCGTACGCGTCGATCTGGATGGTCGACTGGTCGATCCGCGGCCCGGGTACGGCGGTGGTGCTGTGGTTCGACGGGATCGTCCGCGTGGTGTCCGAGGACGTCGATCTCGCCTCCTGGCTGGAGCGGTACTTCGTCCGCTCGTTCCTCGAGGTCCAGGGCCTGCCGTGGCACGAGCCGGCCGTCGAGCGGGACCTGGTCCAGGTCTCGATGAACCTGGCCGACGGACTGAGCGCGAAGGCCGCGGACATCCAGATCGAGATGAGCGGCGTCCTGGACCGGCGGTTGTTCGCGACCGACAACTTCCAGCTTGCCGACGGCAAGCACAGCCTCAGCCTGGTGATCGCCCCGGTCCGCTCCGCGACCGTCTCGATCGGCGGCGCCTCGGTGCCCGGTTTCGTTCAGGTCGACGGCTCACCGGACAAGCCGGGCTCGTCCGCGTTCCTCACGACCGCCGAGGTCTGGCAGCGTTAACGCAGGCTGAACCAGTTCTCCATCCGCTCGACGACACGCTGATCGCCGTCGAGCACCCGCTGGAGCCTGAACAGGTACACCGCGATCCCGGCCGCGCCCTGCATCCAGCCGACGCCCGGCCGCAGCAGCGGATCCTCGTTGCGGTGCTCGACGAACCGCCAGTACCCGTCCGGGTAGGCGTGGTCGAGCAACGTGTCACCCAGTCGTACGGCGAACTCCAGGTCCTGCTCGTCGCCGTCGAGGTGCCACGCGTCGAGGAAGGCGTCGCCGACACCCGCCGTACCGCAGCAACGGCCGTCGTTGTCCCAGAAACCCGGATGGAGCCGCTCGGGGATGCCGGAGTACCGGACGCTGTCCAAACACCGTCGACGCCACGTGTACGGCGTCTCACCGGCGATCTGCGGTACGTCGGCGTACTCGAGCGCACTGAACGTCGCTGCGGTCCCCGCGCCGCCGTGGCACCAGTTGAACGTGTACTCGTCGCCGTGCCGCTCCGCCCACGGAATCACCCGCGGCACCCGGAAGCCTTTGTCGTCGTTGATCCCGAGCGTCACCAGGTGCTCGGCCCCGCGCCGCGCCACGTCGACGAGCTCAGGTCGCCCGAGCTCCACGCCGGCCAATGCGAGCACAGCCGAGATCCCCGCGAGACCGTGCGAGAAGTTCGGCATTTCGGTCGGCTCGTCGGTGCGGAACCGGCGGGACACGAACTGCCAGTTGACCCCGGTGGGCAGCTTCTCCTGTTCGCCGAGCAGCAGGTCCGCGGCCCGGTTGGCCAGCGCCGACGCGTCGTCACCGCGCCGGATCGCCCACAGGGCGCCGAGCAGGATCGCGCCCGTTCCGAGGGTGACGTCGTTGGCGACGGCACCCGCGGCGTACCTCGGTTCGTCGAGAAAGCTCTCCGGCCAGCCGTTCTCGGTCGCCAACGCCTGAAGGCGTTCCAGCGCGGCGCTCGTGCCCGGCTGGTCGAGGGCGGTGAGCACTCCGATCGAGCTCACCAGCCCGTCGAAGAACGTGGTGCACGTGGCCGTCGGGATCCCCGCGCGAAGCCGATCGGCGATCCCGACGGCCAACGACTGCTCGGCGGGCGTCCACTGTCGCGTCAGCCGGATCTCCGCGAGCACATGCCCCAGACCACCGACGCCGCTGTGCATCCCGGCCGGGTACTTGTCCGGTCTGTCGCTGTCGCCGAAATCCGGGATCCACGGGCCGTCGTCGTCCCACCGGACCTGGTCCATGACCCAGCCCCAGGCCGTTTCGCCGATCTCGCCGTACGTCATGGCTGGGCGTTCCGCAGCCGGATGCCGCTCCACTCGAGGGTGCTGGTGGTGGCCGCGGCCCAGAAGTCGTGCAGCCGCTGCAGGACACGCAACTGGATCCCTGCCTCCTCGTGCAGTGCGAACAGATCGCCGACCCGCTCCGGCGTACCGAGGGGTCGTACGTCGGTGGTCGCGACGACGGCGGCGTCGTGCTCGACGAAGGCGTCGGCGGGGAGGCGGTACGCGTACAGCTCGACGGAGCGCATCGCGTCCAGCCAGCCGTACTCGACGGCGTGGACGCGGGAGCCGGAGCCGGCGCCGATGATCCGGTCGCGGTCCTCAGGAGTGGTGTTCGGTCCGACCCAGGCCATCGCTCGCGGGCATTGGCGGGGGAACCAGTAGTCCGGCGCGCGGTCGTGGCCGACGGCCCAGACGTACGCCGTGGCCTGCTGCGCCGTCTTCGCGACGTGCGGCCGGAAGATCTCGATGGTCGGATCCTCGGAGAAATGCAAAACCTCACCAGCCACCGGACGCATGCGCGGCAGCTTAGCCAGCGGCGGCGTTGGGGTGCGCGGGAATTACGGGTTGAGGCCGCAGTGGTTGCGCAGCCACGGCATCGGGTTGATCGCCTCGCCGCCGTCCGGGTGGACCTCGAAGTGCAGGTGCGGGCCGGTGGTGTTACCGGTCATCCCGATCGCACCGACCTGGTCACCGGCGTACACGGTCTCGCCGACCTCGACGCTGAACTTCGACATGTGGTTGTACCAGGTGACGGTGCCGTCCTCGTGCCGGACCTGGACCTGACGGCCGTACGGGCCGGCCCAGTCGGCGAAGATCACGACGCCCTTCATCACGGCGCCGATCCGGGTGCCCATCGGGGCGGCGAAGTCGGTGCCGGTGTGGTTGCGGGCCCAGCGGGTGCCGCCCTGCCCGAACGTCGCGGTGATGTGGTAGCCGGAGACCATCAGCTCGCAGCGGGTGGCGGACTCGCGGGCCTTCTGCTCGGCGGCTTCCTGCTTCGCCTTCGCGGTGGCCAGGGCGCTCGCGCGCTTCGCGGTGAGGGCCTGGGTGGCGTTCAGCTTCGCGGCGCGGGCCTGGGCCAGCTTCGCGGCGGCGGACTGCTTCTTGGTGGTCGTCGTGTCGGCCAGCTGGACCCGGGAGGAGTCACGGGTGGCGAGCTGGCGCGCCTGGATGCGTGCGGTGGTGATCCCCGACAGTTGCTGCCCGCTGTCCAGGCTGAGGGCGGCGAGGTTCACCGCGGAGTTCGCCTGGGTCGGTGACGCCAGCGTGCTGTGGCTGAAGCCGACAGCTCCGGCTGCCGCGGCGAGCGCAGCGGTCAAACCGACGATCTGGGAGCTGGTGGGGGTATTACGCCTGGCGACGCGATGCTTGGCACTGTGACGTCCTGCGCCGGGTTTGCGCGCAGCGTTGCCGGGCGTGACGCGGTCTCCCGCGGCACGGTGCTGGGACACAACGTGGCCTTTCGGTCACAGGGGAGGGGCTTGGGGAGAGCGAGGGGGAAGCTCTCTCCTCCTCTCGGGGGGTTTATTCCCCGGGAGGACTCACAGACCATAACGGAAGGGTCACGGGGTGACAAACCCCGCCACCCACTTTTCCGCACGTCCTTCACGAAACCTTTGCATGAGCCGCTGCACGTGCATCCGCCCGAATCGCCCAGAAGGCTTCCTGGTCAGGCAGTTCTGGGCTCTTCGTCCAGGTGGGCCAGTACGCCGGTGATGCGGTGTACGACCTCGCCGTGGAACGGCAAGGACAGGTGGCCCACGCCGTGGACCCGGACATTGGTCGCGACCAGGTCGGGGTGCCTGATCCGGGCCCGCCGCTGCGGCACGATCAACTGGTCGACGTCGCTGTAGAACGCGACGAACCGGGTCCGGCAGTCTGGCGCCGGCTCGTCCAGCTCCGCCATCAGGTCGCTGTCCGGCCGGACCTGCTTCACCAGCGGCCACGGCAGCAGCTTGGCCGCCGCCGTGCCCTGGTGCGGCGTCCCCAGCGTCACGCAGGTGTGCACGCGTGCGTCGCCGCCGAGGCGCTGGATGTAGTACCGAGCGATCAGCCCGCCGAGGCTGTGCCCGATCACGTGGATCTGGTCGGATCCGGACGCCTCGCAGATCGCTTCGATCTCACGGCCCATCCGCTCGGCCGTACGACGTACGTCCAGCGTCAGGGGTGAGTACGAGAACGTGTGGATGCTGCTGAATCCTCGTCGCACCAGATGCCGGCGCATCATCGCGAAGACCGTGTGGTTGTCGATGATCCCGTGCGCGAGCAGGATCGGCGTACCGGCCGCCCGGATGTCGCTGACCAGCAGGCCGCGCTGGGCCGGGCCGAGGCCGGTCAGGTTCAGCCGCGCGGGGAGCGCGGGAGAATTGCTGACCAGGCCGAGTGGGTACATCGCCAGGTGCGTGGTCAGCCAGCCGAGCTCGACCGCCGCGCCGTGCAGCACGGTGGGCGAGAGTGCGGAGCGGGCGCCGTACGCGAGTCCGTCCAGTGCGCCGCGGACCTCGTCCTGCCAGGAGCCCATGCGCGCCTCCTCACCAAACCAGACCCCCCGGTGGTCCGATCACTTTCAACGGTAACCGGTTCCCGTTCGGCGTGTGGGGGAACACACGCCGTCGTGTCTTATCCGTGAGGAACGCAGCGGTTAGCCTGCCCACATGTCTGCTACGAGCCCGTTGCGCGTTGTCGTCGCCAAGCCCGGTCTGGACGGTCATGACCGTGGCGCCAAGGTCGTCGCCCGTGCCCTGCGGGACGCCGGCATGGAGGTCATCTACACCGGGCTGCACCAGACCCCGGAGCAGATCGTCGAGACCGCGATCGCCGAGGACGCCGACGCGATCGGGCTGTCGGTGCTGTCCGGCGCGCACATGACGCTGTTCAAGCGGGTCCGCGAACTGCTGACCGAGCGGGACGCCGAGGACATCGTGGTGTTCGGCGGCGGCATCATCCCGGACGCCGACCTGCAGCCGCTGGCCGAACTCGGCGTCCACAAGATCTTCACCCCGGGTGCGACGACCACCGAGATCGTCGAGTGGGTGCGCGGCAACGTCGGCGACGCGTCGGCCTCCCCGGCCTGAGGGCCTGACGGAGTCGCGAATCCGCTCCGGAGCGTGATGACGACTGCCTGGAGTCGTTCTGAACGGTCCTGCCCGGTTCAGTCAGGTTACTAATCGGTAATACCGAATCGTTAAGAAATACCCGGTTGTGCGGGCTTCCCAAACGCGGTCGCATACAGCCATGCGGCTGTCCGGTTCAGAGACCGCCGAGACGGAACATGTGTGTGGCTCAGAACACATCGCCCCCGATCTCGGTTACTGTCCGGACATGGCGGATCGCAGCGTGGTGGGGGATTGCGATCGGCCGCCGCAGGACCAAGCGACGTCCCATCGGGAGAGGGCAGGTAAACGATGAGGTTTGAACGATCACACGCACGCAGGACGGCATTTGTTGCCGTCGCAAGCAGCTTTGCGCTGCTCGCCACCGCGTGTGGTGGTGGCGACGACGGAAGCAGCGGTAGCGGGGGCAGCTCGGCCGCAGCGCTCGAGGGCCGGGGACCGATCACCCTTGCCAGTGGCAAGGACACGTCCGGAAACCTGCAGAACCAGCTCAATGCCTGGAATGCGTCGCACCCGAACGAGAAGGTGGAGCTCAAGGAGCTCCCCGAGGACGCCAACGCGCAGCGGCAGCAGATGATCCAGAACGCGCAGGCCCAGTCCGACGCGTTCACCGTGCTGTCGATGGACGTTGTCTGGACGTCGGAGTTCGCGGCGAACCAGTGGGTCACCCAGATCCCCGAGGACAAGGTCCCCGACCTGGGCAAGTTGATCCCGGCAACGGTGGAGACGGCGAAGTACCGCGACAAGCTGTACGGCGTGCCGGTGACCTCCGACGGCGGCCTGCTCTACTACCGCAAGGACCTGCTGACCAAGGCCGGTATCGCGGACGCTCCGAAGACCTGGGACGAGATGCTCGCCGCCTGCCAGAAGGTGGCCGCGCTGCCCGAGGCCAAGGGCATGAGCTGCTACGCGGGCCAGTACGAGAAGTACGAGGGCCTGACCGTCAACTTCGCCGAGGCGATCAACTCGGCCGGCGGCGTGATCGTCGACAAGGACGGCAAGCCGAACGTCAACACCCCGGAGGCCAAGGCCGGTCTCGAGGAACTGGTGAACGGCTTCAAGGCCGGCGCCATCCCGAAGGCCGCGATCACCTACAAGGAAGAGGAAGGCCGCCGCGCCTTCCAGGAAGGCAAGCTGCTCTTCCACCGCAACTGGCCGTACGTGTACGCGCTGGCGAACAAGACCGACGGCTCCTCGAAGGTGGCCGGTAAGTTCGGGGTCGCACCGCTGCCGGGCAAGACCGGTCCGGGCGTCTCCTCGCTCGGTGGCCACGACTACGCGATCAACTCGTTCGCCAAGAACAAGGCGACCGCGCTCGACTTCATCAACTTCATGGCGAGCGAAGAGCGCCAGAAGGCGAACATCGAGAAGACGTCGCAGGCGCCGAGCTGGGCCTCGCTGTACGACGACCCGGCGCTGACCAAGCAGTTCCCGTACCTGACGCCGCTGAAGGCCTCCATCCTCGGTGCGCAGCCGCGGCCGCGGGTGGTCAAGTACGGCGACGTGACGGCCGCCATCCAGGCGGCGGCGTACGACGCGCTGAAGCCGGGCTCGACGGTGACGCCGGACAAGGCATTGGCCGACCTGCAGACCAAGCTGCAGACGCTCATCACGAACTGACCGTCGTGCCGGGGCCGGTGGGTGGTGATGTCCTGACCACGCACCGGCCCCGGCCAGTCCCTGCCCGGGTTTCGCCCGGGAAACTAAGGAGGCACAGGTGACTGCAACCGCGCCGGTCACGGAACGACCGGCCAAGAAACCGAAGCGGGAGCAACGGTTCGACGAGGGCACCGGCCGGCTGGCCGCGACGCTGCTCTCCCCGACGCTGCTCGTGCTCGCCGTGGTGGTGCTGTTCCCGATCATCTCGGCACTGCGTGAATCGCTGTTCCAGAGCGGTCAGCGGCTCGACGAGAACGGCTTCATCGTCAAGGGCTCGACGTTCGTCGGGCTCGACAACTATCTGGACATCTTCCGCGGCGAGACCGGCGACCGGTTCTGGAACGCGTTCTACAACACGACGTTCTTCACCGTGGTGTGTGTCGTCCTGGAGACGGTCCTCGGCGTCGCGATGGCGCTGATCATGGCCAAGGCGTTCAAGGGGCGGGGCCTCGTCCGGGCCAGCATCCTGGTCCCGTGGGCGATCCCGACCGTCATCTCGGCGCTGCTCTGGAAGTGGATCTTCCAGGCCGACGGCATCGCCAACACCCTGATCGGTTCCCAGGTGCTGTGGTCGACGGAGGGCTGGCAGTCGAAGCTCTCGGTGGTGATCGCGGACACCTGGAAGACCGCACCGTTCATCGGCCTCCTGGTCCTGGCCGGGCTGCAGACCATCCCGGCCGAGGTCTACGAGGCCGCGAAGGTGGATGGAGCCAACGCCTGGAAGACGTTCACCCGGATCACGCTGCCGTTGGTGAAGCCGGCGCTGCTGGTGGCAGTGCTGTTCCGGATCCTCGACACGCTGCGGATCTTCGACCTGCCGTTCGTCCTGGTCGGCCAGCACAAGAACTCGGTCGAGACGCTGTCGATGCTGGCCTACGACGAAGCTTCCAATACCAGATTCGGGCCGGCGGCGGCCTATGCGACGGTGCTGTTCCTGTACGTCGCCGTGGTCGCCTACCTGTTCGTGAAGATCCTCGGCGCCGATGTCATCGGCGAGGCCCGGGTCAAGAAGCCGGGCGGCGGTAACGGCAAGCGGTGGAACAAGAAGAACGCGGTCCAGGACACGACCAACGCCTCGGTCGGTGCTGTGGCATCCGGTGGAGGTGGATTCTGATGGCAACGGCAACTGCACCCGCCGGTGGCGGCAAGCTCAAGACGGCCGAGACCAGCGCGCTGCGTCGGTACGCGCCGCTGATCGGCGTCGTGGTCATCGTCCTGTACTGCTTGCTGCCGTTCTACTGGATGGTGGTGTCGGCGTTCCGCCGGCCGTCCGACCAGTTCTCGAACGACATCATCCCGGCGCCGTTCTCGATCCAGAACTTCAAGGACGTGTTCGCCGGTGCCAACGGCTTCGGCCGGGGTCTGCTGAACAGCCTGATCGTGGCCGGGACGGTGACGATCCTGACGCTGATCATCGGCATGATCGCGGCGTACACGCTGGCGCGGCTGGACTTCAAGTTCAAGAACGTCGTACTGGCGATCATCATCACCACGTCGATGTTCCCGGGCATCTCGCTCGTGGTGCCGCTGCTGAAGCTGTTCGTCGACATCAAGTGGATCAACACCTACCAGGCGATGATCGTGCCGAGCCTGTCGTTCGCGCTGCCACTGGCGGTGTGGAACCTGACCTCGTTCTTCCGGCAGATGCCGCAGGAGCTGGAGCAGGCGGCGATGGTGGACGGCTGTACGCCGGCCCAGGCGTTCCGCAAGGTCATCATCCCGCTGGCGGCGCCCGGTGTGTTCACCACCGCCATCATCACGTTCATCGCGGCCTGGAACGAGTTCCTGATCGCGCTGAGCATGACCAACAAGAAGTCGATCCAGACGGCGAACGTGATCGTCTCGCAGTTCACCGGTACGACGGGACGCGACCAACCGTTCGGCAGCCAGATGGCCGCCGGTGTGGTGGTCACGATCCCGCTCGTGATCGCTGTACTGCTGTTCCAGCGCCGTATCGTCGCCGGCCTCACGGCAGGTGGCGTGAAATGAGTTGGCGGGACCGGCGGGACCGAGAAGATCGGGACCGCCGGGACCGGGAGGAACGGGACCGCCGGGACCGGGAGGACCGCGACCGCCGGGACCGAGAGGATCGGGACCGTCGCGATCGGGACGACCGCGACCGCCTACGGAACCGCTGAAACAAGAAACGGCCGGAGCCAACGCTCCGGCCGTTTCTCTTGCGTCAGACCTGGAGCCAGACGGTGGTGTCCACCGGGAGCTCGCCGTTCGGCAGGGGCTCGCTGCTCAGCAGGATCTTCTCGTGAGCGGGCAGGGCGATCGGGCCGTCGCTGACGTTCACGACGCAGCGGAAGCCGGGGTCGCGGGTGAACGAGAGGATGCCGTCGGCGGCGTCCGGGTCCCAGACGAGGCGACCTTCTCCGAGGGCCGGGTGTTCGCGACGGATCTTGAGAGCCGCCTTGTAGAGACTGAGGTGGCTATCGGGGTCTCCGGCCTGGGCCTCGGCGGTCAGACCGGCCCAGTCGGACGGCTGCGGCAGCCACGGCTGCGCGGTGCCGGCGCCAAAGCCGTACGGCGGCTCGGAGCCGGACCACGGGATCGGGACCCGGCAGCCGTCGCGCCCGCGGACCGTGTGACCCGAGCGCTCCCAGGTCGGGTCGTCGAGCACGTCCTCAGGCAGGTCCTCGACCTCGGGCAGCCCGAGCTCGTCACCCTGGTAGATGTACGCGCCACCGGGCAGCGCCAGTTCCAGCAGCGCGGCGGCCCGTGCCCGGCGCCGCCCGAGCTCCAGATCCGTCGGTACGACGCCTGCGCCTTCCAGAGCGTCCTTCCGATCGCGGCCGTACCGCGTGCGGTGCCGGATCGTGTCGTGGTTGCTCAGCACCCACGTCGCCGGCGCGCCGACCGCCCACAGGTTGTCGGTGGTGTGGTCGATGACCTCACGCAGCTCCTTCGCGTCCCACGCCGCGCGCAGGGCGTCGAAGTTGAAGGCGGAGTGCAGCTCGTTCGGCCGGACGTACTGCGCCAGCCGCTCGGCCGGCGACAACCACGCCTCCGCCACGAAGACCCGGGGCCCTTGCGGCGTATCGGCGTACTCGTCGGCGATCGCGCGCCAGCGCTGGTGGATGGTGTGCACCCCGGGCTGGTCGTAGAACGGGTTCCCGACGTACTTCTCCCGCGTCGGCTCCCCGTTGTGCAGCGGTACGTCGGGCAACGCCGGGTCCTTCGCCATCGAGTCGGCGACATCGATCCGGAACCCGTCGACACCGCGGTCGAACCAGAACCGCAGGATCGCGTCGAACTCCTCGATCACCTTCGGGTTGTCCCAGTTCCAGTCCGGCTGGGAGATGTCGAAGAGGTGCAGGTACCACTGGCCGTCCCCTGAATCATCACTGATCTGCTGCCAGGCGCCGCCGCCGAACGCGGCCGGCCAGTTGGTCGGCGGCAGGCCGTCCTCGGAGTCCCGGAACCAGAACAGGTCCCGCTCCGGAGAGCCCTTGCCCGCCGCCAGCGCGGCCTTGAACCACGGGTGGTCCCACGAGCAGTGGTTCGGCACCAGGTCGATCAGGATCCGCAGGCCGAGCGCGTGCGCCTCGGTGATCAGCGCGTCCGCGTCCGCGAGGGTGCCGAACTCCGGGTTGATGTCGCGGTAGTCGGCGACGTCGTACCCGCCGTCGAGCAGCGGGGACGGGTACCACGGGCTGATCCAGATCGCGTCGACGCCGAGCTCGGCGAGGTACGGCAGCCGGGCGCGGATCCCGTTCACGTCGCCGGTCCCGTCGCCGTCGGCGTCGGCGAACGAGCGCGGGTACACCTGGTAGACGACGGCGCTACGCCACCAGTCGTCAGCTGGTCTGATCTCAGGATCGGTCATGTGATCTAGCCTGACATGGGACCTGGGGGAGGCTGTGACGGTCGTCTCAGCCGGGACCCCGCCTGTTGCTCGCGGCACGAGGGTGGCTACTGTCAGAAGCCCCCGTACAGGCGAGAGAGGGACCACACTCGTGGATCTGATGGAATTCCAGGCGAAGACGGTCTTCGCCAAGCACGGAGTGCGGACGACCGTGGGTGCGGTCGTCACGACTCCGGAGGAAGCCCGCGCGGCGGCCGAGAAGATCGGCGGCCGGGTGGTCGTGAAGGCCCAGGTCAAGACCGGTGGGCGCGGCAAGGCCGGCGGCGTCAAGCTGGCGAGCAGCCCGGACGAGGCCGAGGAGAAGGCCCGCGAGATCCTCGGGCTGGACATCAAGGGTCACGTCGTCAAGATCCTGAACATCGTCCCGGCCGCGGCGATCAGCGAGGAGTACTACTTCTCGTTCCTGATCGACCGGGCCAACCGCAACTACCTCTGCATCGCCTCCGCCGCCGGCGGCATCGAGATCGAGGAGGTCGCGCACACCAACCCGGACGCGGTCGCGCAGATCTCGATCGACCCGGCGACCGGTGTGGACGAGGCGAAGGCCCGCGAGATCGCGGTCGCCGCGAAGTACCCGGCCGACGTGATCGACGCCGTTGTACCGGAGATCGTCAAGCTGTACGACGTGTTCATCGGCGAGGACGCCTCGCTGGTCGAGGTGAACCCGCTGGTCAAGCTCGAGGACGGCAACGTCGAGGCGCTCGACGGCAAGGTCACGCTGGACGAGAACGCGGAGTTCCGGCACCCGGACCACGCCGAGTTCGAGGACGTCTCGGCGGCCGACCCGCTGGAGGCGGCGGCCAAGGCCAAGGGCCTGAACTACGTGAAGCTGGACGGTTCGGTCGGCATCATCGGCAACGGCGCGGGTCTCGTCATGAGCACCCTGGACGTCGTCGCGTACGCCGGCGAGGAGTTCGGCGGCCAGAAGCCCGCCAACTTCCTCGACATCGGTGGTGGCGCTTCGGCCGAGGTGATGGCCAACGGCCTGGAGATCATCATCTCCGACCCGCAGGTGGAGAGCGTGTTCGTGAACGTCTTCGGCGGCATCACCGCCTGTGACGCGGTCGCGAACGGCATCGTGCAGGCGTTCGAGCTGCTGTCGAGCCGCGGCGAGGCCGTCACCAAGCCGCTGGTCGTCCGGCTGGACGGCAACAACGCCGAGGAGGGCCGCCGCATCCTCGACGAGGCCGGCCTGGCCGGTCTGGAGCTGGTCGACACGATGGACGGCGCCGCCAAGCGCGCCGCCGAGCTGGCTGCGAAGTAAGGGATCGCCGAACAATGTCTATCTTCCTGACCAAGGACAGCAAGGTCATCGTCCAGGGCATGACCGGCTCCGAGGGCACCAAGCACACCACCCGGATGCTCGCCTCGGGCACCAACATCGTCGGCGGCGTGAACCCGCGCAAGGCGGGCCAGAGCCAGGACTTCGACGGCAAGGCGGTCGCGGTGTTCGGCACCGTCGCCGACGCGGTCAAGGAGACCGGCGCGAACGTGTCGGTCATCTTCGTCCCGCCGAAGTTCACCAAGGACGCCGTACTGGAGGCCGTCGAGGCCGAGGTGCCGCTGGTCGTGGTGATCACCGAGGGCGTGCCGGTGCACGACACCGCCGCGTTCTTCGCCGCCGCGCAGGCGTCCGGCAAGACCCGGATCATCGGCCCGAACTGCCCCGGCATCATCACCCCGGGCGAGTCGAACGCCGGCATCATCCCGGCCGACATCGCCGGCCAGGGCCGGATCGGTCTGGTGTCGAAGTCGGGCACGCTGACCTACCAGATGATGTACGAGCTGCGGGACTTCGGGTTCTCGACCGCGATCGGGATCGGCGGCGACCCGATCATCGGGACCACGCACATCGACGCGCTGCGGGCGTTCCAGGACGACCCGGACACCGACGCGATCGTGATGATCGGTGAGATCGGCGGTGACGCCGAGGAGCGGGCGGCCGCGTTCATCAAGGAGAACGTGACCAAGCCGGTCGTCGGGTACGTCGCGGGCTTCACCGCGCCGGAGGGCAAGACGATGGGCCACGCCGGCGCGATCGTCTCCGGCTCGTCCGGTACGGCGGCCGCGAAGCAGGAGGCCCTCGAGGCCGTCGGTGTGAAGGTCGGCAAGACGCCGTCCGAGACCGCCAACCTGATGCGCGAGATCATGCAGGGCCTGAACAAGTAACTGCCAGGCGTGTGAAGCGGGACCTGCCCCTGACGGGGTGGGTCCCGTTTCTACTTGTAGGCGGCGGAGCGGTCGGCCGCGCGGGCGAGCGTGTCGTTGAACGCCGCGTCGGTGAGGTCCAGCTGCTTCAGCACCGGGAACAGCACGTAGACCGCCCGGTTCCCGGAGCCGGCGATCCCGATCCGGTAGACGAACTTCTTCCCGTCGCCGGTGTCGTACGTCGCCTTCCAGCTCTTGCCCGTGATGGTGTTGGTCTTGACCGTCCCGGTCGACTCGACCTTCGCGTTCGAGACGTTCTTCTCGCAGGCGTCGACGTTCTTCTTGATCTGGCTGACGTAGCTCGCGGCCGCGGTCGGGGTGGCGAATTTGAGGACCGTGTCGTCGAACCCGAACTCGGTCGGCACCTTCGCCTCCGGCGTCACGTACGTGACCGTGCCGTACTTCGCCTTCGACTTCTTGAGGCCGAGCTTCTCGCAGCCGGTGCCGTCGTTGCTTGTCGCGGGGGCGCTCACCCACGGCTTGTCGATCTCGTCCAGCAGCGGCAGGTCGACCGACGCCATGAAGCCCGGGGTGTCTACGTTCGGCAGCAGGGCCGGTTTCGCGATCGGGGCGCCGCTGGCGCAGCCGCCGGTCTGGGCGCAGATCTTCTTTGCCGCCGCGCTCGCGGTGGCCAGCACCAGGTCCGGCCGGGGCGGCGTCGCGGCCATCGTGTCGTGCTCGATGACCATGGTCGCCTGCCCGGCGAGAGTGACCGCGACGGTCTTGTACTTCGTCTTCGCGCCGGGAACCTGCCCGAAGACGGCGATCACGCCGCGGTCGCCGACGCCGGTGGTCACGTAACCGGCCGACAACCGGGTCTGCGGCGTCGTGCACTGGCTGAGCCAGTGGACGACGGTGTTGTAGGTCTTCGCGGCGGTGGCCTTGTCGTTCGACACGTCGACGTACTGGACGGCGGTGTCCTTGGTGGTCGAGTTCTGCAGGGTGCGGACCCAGGTCCGCAGGCCGGACGGGTCGGCGAACCGCTGCGACTGGCAGGCGAACGCGTTGTCCGGGGCCGAGTCGCCGTCCGCCGTCTTGGTGACCGCCCAGGTGCCGGTCGCGCCGAGCGTCTTCGCGCCCGCGGCGTCCAGCAGCGCCTTGTCGTCGGCGAGTACGTCGGAATTGGTCGGCTTGTCGTCCGACGGGCCGTTGCCCGACTTCGCGCCGGGCTCCTTGTCGCCGCCGAACGCGTTCAGCGCGGCGACACCGCCGCCGCCGACCAGCACCACGACCGCGACGCCTGCTGCGATCGTCTGGTTCCGCTTGCGCGCCTTCTGGCGACGCGCCTCCCGGGCAGCGGCGCGACCGCCGCCGCGTGATGCGCGGTGGGAACCGGCCAAAGCTCGTCCTCCTGACTGATTCCACCCGACAGTACCGGGTGAACCCACGCTGCTCCCACTCAGCTACCAACAGGCGAACAGGTGTGAACTGAGCGTGAGCAGGCGGGCTGAAGTCTCCCACATCCGGCGTGTCAGGACGAGTGGCGTCCGTGCCCGGGGAGACGATGGGAGTCAGATGACCGACATGCTGAGCCGCCCGGGCGCGCGGGACGGCGATACGAGCGCTGCGCAGACGTCGGAGATCACCGCCCAGACCAAGCCGTTGGTCGTGGCGGCCGTGATCTCCGCCGGAGCGTGTCTGCTGACCGGCCTGCTCACCTGCGCGGCGGTCGCCGTCGTCGGCTGGCTGGGCGCGACCTTCGGCGGCGCCTCGGGCGCGGTCCGGGCCGGAGCGTCGGCCTGGCTGATCGCGCACAAAGCTGGTGTGACGATCGGCACGGGCAGGATCAGCATCGCGCCGCTCGGCCTGACCCTGTTCTTCGCCTGGTGCCTGTACCGCGGAGGCAAGTCGGCGGCCCGGTCCAGCGCGGCCGACCGGACCCGGGACCTGATCTCGCTGGCCGGAGCGTTCGCGCTCGTCTACGGCCTCGGCGGGCTCGTCGTGGCGTTGCTCACGGCGGAGGGCTCGCTGAAGGTCTCGCCGCTGTCCGCGTTCCTGGGCGCGTTCTCGCTGGCGCTGGTGGCCGGGCTCGCGGGCATCGCGATCGAGTCCGGAGCGGCCGAGGACCTCGCGGACGCCACACCGGCCGGTCTGCGGGACGCCGTAGCCGCCGCGATCGCCGCTGTCCTGACCGTGATCGCGATCGCCTCGCTGCTGTACGGCGTACTGCTCGCGATCCACTTCTCCCGGATCACCGGGATGCTCGAACTCCTGAACGCCGGCGCGATCGGGTCTGTCGTGCTGTTCGCGATCTGCCTGATGCTGATGCCGAACATGGTCCTGTACGTCGTCGCCTTCCTTGCCGGCCCCGGGTTCCAGCTGGGAGTCGGTACGACGATCGCGCCGACCGGCGTGGACGTGGGGAGTCTGCCGGCGCTCCCGCTGCTGGCTGCGGTACCTGCTGACGGCGCGACCCCGTCGTACCTCCTGGTGCTGACGGCCGTGGTGCCGCTGGTCGCCGGTGCGGTCGCAGGGCTGGTCGTCGTACGGCGAGGGCTCGCGGAACGGGACGCTGACGCGCTGGGGTGGGACGCGTTCGCGCTGCGCGGTGCGATCGCCGCGCTCGTCGCGGGCGTCATCGTGTTCGCGCTCCTGGCGCTGTCGGGCGGATCGGCCGGGCCCGGGCGGATGGCCGCGGTCGGAGTCCCGGGGGCGTTGCCGGCGGCCGGCGTGCTGGCGGCAGGCATGGCGATCGGGGCCGCGATCACGGCCGCGGTGGTCTCGGCGCGGCGACCGGCTGACGGAGAGGCCGACAGCGGGCGATAGGCTTCCGGCCGTGACTGCTTCTGACCCGGGTTCTGCGCGCCTCGTCGTGCTCGTGTCGGGCTCGGGGTCGAACCTGCAGGCCCTGCTCGACGCCTGCGCCGACCCGGCGTACGGCGCTCAGGTCGTCGCCGTCGGCGCCGACCGCAACGGGATCGCCGGCCTGGACCGGGCCGCGGCCGCCGGGGTGCCGACCTTCGTACACAAGGTGAAGGCCTATGCGGAGCGAGCGGACTGGGATCGGGCGCTGACCTCTTCGGTCGCGGAGTACAAGCCTGATCTGGTGGTGTCGGCGGGGTTCCTGAAGCTGGTCGGCGACGACTTCCTGGAGTCCTTCGGCGACCGCTACATCAACACCCACAACGCGCTGCTGCCGGCGTTCCCCGGGATCCACGGTCCCCGGGACGCGCTGGAGTACGGCGTGAAGGTCGCCGGGGCGACGCTGTTCTTCGTGGACGGCGGCGTCGACACCGGGCCGATCATCGCGCAGGTCGTCGTACCGGTCGAGGACGACGACACGGAAGAAGCCCTGACCGAACGGATCAAGGACGTCGAACGCCGCCAACTGGTGGAGTGGGTCGGCCGCCTGGTCCGGGAGGGCTGGACTATCACTGGACGAAAGGTTCGACTGAAGTGAGCACCGACCGCAGGCCGATCCGCCGCGCGCTGATCAGCGTGTACGACAAGACCGGTCTGGAGGAACTCGCTTCCGCGCTGCACGCCGCCGGTGTCCAGCTGGTGTCGACCGGTTCCACCGCGGCACGGATCGCGGCGGCCGGGGTGCCGGTGACCAAGGTCGAGGAGCTGACCGGGTTCCCGGAGTGCCTGGACGGGCGGGTCAAGACCCTGCACCCGATGGTGCACGCGGGGCTGCTCGCGGACCTGCGGAAGCCGGACCACGTCGAACAGTTGCGGGAGATGCGGGTCGAGCCGTTCGACCTGCTGATCAGCAACCTGTACCCGTTCACCGAGACGGTCGCGTCCGGCGCGTCGGTCGACGAGTGCATCGAGCAGATCGACATCGGCGGGCCGTCGATGGTGCGCGGCGCGGCGAAGAACCACGCGAACGTCGCGGTCGTGACGTCGGCTGCCCAGTACCCCTCGCTTTTCAGTGCGCTGGAGGAGGGCGGCTTCTCGCTCGAGGAGCGTGCTCGGTTGGCTGCTGCTGCCTTCGTGCACACGGCGGAGTACGACATCGCGGTCGCGTCCTGGATGGGCAACGTGCTCACCGACTCGAGCGAGGGGTCCGGATTCCCCGCGTGGGTCGGTGCTTCGTGGGAGAAGTCCGCCGTACTGCGGTACGGCGAGAACCCGCATCAGCCGGCCGCGCTGTACCTGAACGGGCGGGGCGGGCTGGCCGCGGCGGAGCAGCTGCACGGCAAGGAGATGTCGTACAACAACTACGTCGACGCCGATGCGGCCCGGCGTACCGCCTATGACTTCAGCGAGCCTGCGGTGGCGATCATCAAGCACGCCAACCCGTGCGGGATTGCCGTCGGCAAGGACATCGCGGAGGCCCACCGGCGCGCCCACGAGTGCGACCCGGTGTCGGCGTACGGCGGTGTGATCGCGACGAACCGCCCGGTGTCCGTGGACCTGGCGAAGCAGGTCGCGGAGATCTTCACCGAGGTGCTGGTCGCGCCTGCCTTCGAGGACGGCGCCGTCGAGATCCTGCAGGCGAAGAAGAACATCCGGCTGCTCGTCGCACCTGCTGTGTCCGCGGACGAGACCGTCGAGCTGCGTGCGATCAGCGGCGGCCTGCTGCTGCAGCACCGCGACCGCTTCCAGGCTTCCGGTGACGACCCGGCCGCCTGGACGCTCGCCGCCGGCTCGCCTGCCTCCGACGAGGTGCTCGCCGACCTCGCCTTCGCCTGGAAGGCATGCCGCGCGGTCAAGTCCAACGCCATCCTGCTCGCCGCCGACGGCGCCTCGGTAGGCGTAGGCATGGGCCAGGTCAACCGCGTCGACTCCTGCCGCCTCGCAGTCTCCCGCGCCGGCGACCGCGCCACCGGCTCCGTCGCCGCCTCCGACGCCTTCTTCCCCTTCCCCGACGGACTGGAGGTCCTCATCGAAGGCGGCGTCAAAGCAGTAGTCCAGCCCGGCGGCTCCATCCGAGACGAAGCCGCCATCGAAGCCGCCACCAAAGCCGGCATCACCATGTACTTCACCGGAACCCGCCACTTCTTCCACTGAGGGACGCCGTGTCCGACCGGATCGACAGTCCACGCCTGCAGCAACTCGATCCGAGTCGGACAGACGAATTCTGGGCCGAAGTCGCGGAGCGCGGTACGCCGCTGGTCGAACCGGTCGCGGATGACGACGTCTGGCTGACGTTCCTCTACAGGGCGCGCGAGCCGGTGAAGAGCGTCTCGGTGTTCGGCGGACCGGCCGGCTGGGATCCGCCGGCCAACGGGATGCACCACCTGGCCGGAACCGACGTCTGGTATCTCACGTTCCGGGTCCGTGCGGACCTTCGCTGCACATATCGTCTGGCCGTCGACGACGTGGACAGTCCGACGGCCAAGATCGAGGACTGGTACGAGCGGACCGCGCACTGGTTCGCCGATCCGCTGAACCCGGCGACGTTCGTCTATCCCGAGGACGAGTCCACGGGCAGCCGCCACACCGTGGTCTCGGTGGCCGAACTGCCAGACGCACCTGCACAGCCGTGGATCACTGCGCGCCCCGAAGGTCCGCGCGGTGAGCTGGTGCAGCACCTGCACCGGAGTGACCTTCTCGGCAACGAGCGTCGCATCTGGATCTACACGCCGCCTGGGTACCGGCCCGAGGACGAGCCGTTACCGCTCCTGGTGCTGTTCGACGGCGATACGGTTCTCGGCCCGATGCCGATTCCCGCGATCCTCGACAACCTCATCGGGGACGGCCGGATCCCGCCGATGATCGCCGTACTCATCGACAGCCTGACCCAGGAGATCCGCGACCGCGAGCTCCCTTGCGGTGCGCCGTTCCTGGCCTACCTTACGGACGAGCTCCTGCCGTGGATCCGGGAGCGCTACCGCGTCACAACCGATCCCGCACGAACGATCGTGGCCGGCCAGAGCCACGGCGGTCAGGCCGCCGCGTTCGCCGGGCTGCGACGACCGGATGTCTTCGGCAACGTGATCTCGCAGTCAGGGTCGTTCTGGTGGCGCCCCGAGGGCGACGAGGAGCACGAGTGGCTGACCCGGCAGTACGCCGCGACCGAGCGGCAACCGGTGCGGCTCCACCTCGAGGCCGGCCTGCAGGAACGCGGCCAAAGCCCCGGCCAGGGGCCCTCCATCCTGGTCGCGAACCGTCATCTCCGAACCATCCTGCGCAGCAAGGGCTACGAGGTCGAGTACGTCGAGTTCAACGGCGGCCACGACTACGCCTGCTGGCGCGGCTCCCTGGCTGACGGCCTGATCGTCCTCAGCGCTCGTTGAAGGTGCGGCGGTACGAGACCTGGTGGCCGTTGTCGCGGGTTTCGGGGGATTGGGTCCAGCCGGTTTTGGTGTAGAAGGTCTGGCCCTGGGGGTAGTTGGCGAGGGTCCAGAGGATTGCTTCGTCGTACTGGGCGGCTAGTTCCTCAAGGGCTTTCTGCATGAGGGCGGTGCCGACTCCGTGGCGCCAGTACGGCGGGTCGACGGCGATCGTGTCGAGTTCGCCCAGGTCGGGATCGATCGGGTCCCGGCTCGGCCCGATCCCGACGAAGCCCGCGATGACGCCGTCGACCTCGGCAACCCACCAGTTGCCGCCAGCAAGCGTCTCGGACCATCGCGCGATCCGGCCGTCGTCCAGCACAGCGGTCGGCATCAGCGTTTGGAAACCGTCGTTCCATGAGTCGACGTAGATGCGGGCAACCGTCGGCCCGTGGTCAGCAGTGGCAGGGCGAAGGGTGAGCATCCGCCTGATTATTCCGATGCCGGCGGTCTCCCGCAGCTGACTTTCTCAGTTGGGGACGATGATGGCGAGTACTGCGATGGCGGCGGCAGTCAGGAGGAGGAAGGTGGTGTCGAACATGCGGCTGCGGACGTGGAGGAGGCCTGCGGCCGTGTCGGAGAGGGTGGCTCGCAGGAGGCCAGCGAGGCCCACTGCGCCGGCGAAGACGAAGACGCCGTTGCGCCAGTTGTAGAACCAGAGCACGACCATGCCGGCGAGTGCGACCAGGAGCGTCAACGCCAGGGGCCATTGGCTCCGGCGCTGGGCCTCACCCGCCATCAGCACGCCACACCCAGCTCGACCGCGTACGCCGTACTGCCGGGGATCACTGGAGCAGGCTCGCTTCGGCGGCTTCCACCACGTTGGTGAGGAGCATCGCGCGGGTCATCGGGCCGATACCGCCGGGCATCGGCGCGATCCAGGCGGCCTGCTCTCGGGCCGCGGTCTCGATGTCGCCGACGATCTTGCCCTCGGGGCTCCGGCTGGTGCCGACGTCGAGCAGTACGGCGCCGGGCTTCACCATGTCCGCGGTGATCAAGCCGGCCGAACCCGCGGCGGCGATCACGATGTCGCCGGTACGCACGACAGCGGCGAGGTCCTTCGTGCCGGTGTGGCACTGCGTCACGGTCGCGTTCTCGCTGCGCCGGGTGAACAGCAGCCCCATCGGCCGTCCCGCGGTCACCCCGCGGCCGACGACGACCACGTGCGCGCCGGCGATCGGTACGTCGTACCGCCGGAGGATCTCCACGCAGCCCTTCGGGGTGCACGGCAGCGGGCCGTCCTGGCCGAGGACGAGCTTGCCGAGGCTGACCGGGTGCAGGCCGTCGGCGTCCTTGGCGGGGTCGATCAGGCCGAGGATCGTGTTCGTGTCGACGTGCTTGGGGAGCGGGAGCTGGACGATGAAGCCGGTGCATTCCGGGTTGTCGTTGAGCTCCTGCACCTTCGCGGCGATCTCGTCCTGGGTCGCGGTGTCCGGCAGCTCGACCTGGATCGAGGAGATCCCGACCGCCGCGCAGTCGCGGTGCTTGCCCGCCACGTACGCCCGGCTGCCCGGGTCCTCACCCACCAGGATCGTGCCGAGCCCAGGCACCACGCCCTGCTCGGCGAGCTTCGCGACCCGGACCTTCAACTCGTCCTTGATCGCCGCCGCCGTCGCCTTGCCATCCAGAATCTGCGCCGTCACGACCCCAGAGTCTGCCACGCACCACCCCCAGGCCCCTACCCGGACCGCCAGGCCATCACAAATGAAGGTCGGCCGGGCGGCCACGTGGGCCGCCCGGCCGAGGTGAGCGATTGTGATGGGCTGGGGGTTCAGCTCGTCAGTTTGTAGACGGTGGTGCTGCCGACGGTGGTTGCCGTGTAGTTCGACTCGACCCAGGATTGGATCTCGCTGGCGGCGGAGGACCCGCTGCGACCGCCGCCGCCTTGGCCGCCGGAGATGTAGTACGAGATCTTGCCTTCGGCCACCCATTCCTTGAACTGCGCGAGGGTGGGTGCGTCGTCGGTGCCGCTGAAGCCGCCGATGGCGATGACGGACTTGCCGGTGGCGAGCTCGAGCGAGGCCGCCGACTGCGAGCCGCTGGTTGCGGCGGCCCAGGTCGTGGTGGTGTTCGACAGCAGAGCAGTCAGCTCACTGCTGGCAGAGGCGTCGCCGCCCATCCCACCCCCACCATCCGCCGAGCTCCCCGCCGACTCCGACGCTCCCGTCGTGCCGGTGCCGGTCGAGCTGGTCGAACCGGTGCCGGTGGATCCGTTTGACCCGCTTGGGGGAGTGCCGGTGGGGGCGCCTGTGCCGCCGGGGCCGCCGGCTCCGCGGGTGCCGCCGCCACCGCCGCCGCCCATGGCGCTGCTGCTCGGACCCGACGTCGGGATCGACCCGTTGTGCGTCTGCGACGCCGTAGCCGCCGCGTACGCCGTGCTCCCAAGCCCAAGCGAAACCAGAACCGCCAGAACAACAGCAGGCAGCACCCGCCGAAGCCGCCACCCGACCAGCACCGAGAGAGCAGCGATCGCACCAGCCGCGAGTACGACGTACTTCGCCCACGGCAAGAAGTCCGACGTACGACCGAGCAACACGTAATCCCAAACCCCCGTCGCCAGCACCATCGCCGCCAGCGTGAGCCGAGCCGCCAGAGCAGCCCGCTGCTTCCACGCGATGAAGATGCCCATCCCCACCAGCCCGCCGATCGCCGGGGCGAGCGCGACCGCGTAGTACGGGTGGATCGTGCCGCTCATGAAGCTGAAGACGCCCGCGGTCACGAGCAGCCAACCGCCCCACAAAACCAGCCCGGCCCGGACCAGGTCGGTCCGCGGTGCGCGACGCGTCAGCCACAGACCGCCGACCAGCGCGATCAATGCCGCAGGCAACAACCAGGAGATCTCGGTACCGAACGCGGACCCGAACATCCGGGTGATCCCGGTGCTTCCGCCGAACCCGGTGTTCGTGCTGCCACCTCCACCGCCGCCGCCGTTGCCAGAACCACCCAGCAGCCGCCCGAGCCCGTTGTAGCCGAGGGCGAGTTCGAGCAGCGAGTTGTTGGTCGAACCACCGATGTAGGGACGGCTCGACGCGGGCCAGAGCTCAACGAGCGCGACGTACCAACCGGCGCTCACGATCAACGCACCCAGCGCGCCGACCAGATGCAGCAACCGTCGGCGGAACGATGTCGGCGCCGCGATCAGGTACACCAGCGTGAAGGCCGGCAGCACCAGCAGCGCCTGCCCCATCTTGGTCAGGAACGCGAACCCGATCGCTACCCCGGCCAGCGCGAGCCACCGCGCTGACGCCTTCTCCAGCGACCGTACGACGAAGTACGCCGCAGCCACCATCAGCAGCACGAGCAACGCATCCGGGTTGTTGAACCGGAACATCAGGACGGCGACCGGCGTCAACGCCAGCGCACTACCCGCGATCAGCCCCGCGACCGGACCGGCGACGCGCTTCACGGTCAGGTACAGCACCCCGACCGCCGCGATCCCCATGAACGCCTGCGGTGCCAGCACCGTGAAACTGTTGAACCCGAACACCCGCGCGAACGCGGTCGCCACCCACAGCGCGCCCGGCGGCTTGTCCACCGTGATCGCGTTCCCCGCGTCGAGTGACCCGAACAGCCACGCCTTCCAGCTCTGCGTCCCGGCGAGCTCCGCGGCGGCGTAGAAACTGTTCCCGTACCCCGAGGCGGTCAGATTCCACAGGTACAGCAGCGCCGTACCGGCCAGCATCGCCAGCGCCGCCGGACGGACGTACGCCGCCTGCTCGGCGGGCCCACGCGCAAGTCGGCGCAGTCGCCCTGGCGGTCGGACAGGGGGATCGGCAGGCGGTTCCTGCACAACAGGTCGCTCGAGCAGCGTCGTCATGATCGTCTCCAGTTCGGCATACGGCTTCCACTGGTGACGATGACAAGTGGGTCTTCGGCGTCCCTGGGCGTCGGCTGGGAGCTCGCTGTGAGCCGGGAATGCCTGAGCTCTTGCCGTGGTTCGGGCAGGTAGTTTATTGTTGAACTACCAATCAGCGAGGAGCACATCATGCCCGCCGTGACCGTCAGTGACATCACCGTTCTGCCCCGCATCGGTGCGCAGGAGTCGGTGAACGAGCGCTCGGTGAAGTCGGTGACGTCCGCGCCGAGCGGGTACGAGGGCGAGGGCTTCCCGGTACGGCGGGCGTTCGCGGGCGTCGACCTCCGTGATCTGGACCCGTTCATCCACATGGACCAGATGGGTGAGGTGGAGTACGCGCCGGGTGAGCCGAAGGGCACGCCGTGGCACCCGCACCGCGGCTTCGAGACCGTGACGTACATGCTCGACGGGATCATGGAGCACCAGGACTCCAACGGTGGCGGCGGCGTGATCTCCAACGGCGACACGCAGTGGATGACCGCGGGCAGCGGCCTGCTGCACATCGAGACCCCGCCGGAGCACCTGGTGGTGAGCGGCGGCCTGTTCCACGGCATCCAGCTCTGGGTGAACCTGCCGAAGTCTCTCAAGTGGGCCCCGCCGCGCTACCAGGACATCCGCGGCGGTGACTCCGCCCTGCTCTCGACACCGGACGGCGGCTCGCTGATCCGGGTGATCGCCGGCTCGGTCGACGGTCACAACGGACCTGGTTCGACCCACACCCCGATCACGCTGGTGCACGCGACGGTCAGCCCTGGCGCCGAGATGGTGCTGCCGTGGCAGCCGGACTACAACGCACTCGTCTACGTACTGGCCGGTCAGGGCACTGTCGGGTCCGAGCGGCGTGCGATCCGTAAGGGCCAACTGGCCGTCTTCGGTCCCGGTGACACGATCCGCACGGCGGCGAGTACGACGCAGCCGCAGGCTGAGCCGAACCTCGACGTCCTCGTGATCGGCGGCCGCCCGATCCGTGAACCGATCGCGATGGCCGGTCCGTTCGTGATGAACACCCGCGCCGAGGTCATCCAGGCCTTCGAGGACTTCCAGGCCGGCAAGCTCGGCAGCATCCCCGCAGTCCACGGCGCCCCGACCGAACTCCGAAGCACCGACTGAGGGGGGTGTCTGATGGTTCCCCGCCTACTGCGGGGCACTCGGCACGGCACCTCGCCGCACGGGTGCAAAGGCCACGATGCTCCGCATCGAGACCTTCGCCCCCGCACGCCGATGCACCGCACCGAGCACCTCCTCGCTACGGCGCGGAACCATCAGACACCCCCTAACCCTCGGGGTAGAACAAGAACAGTGTGCAGCCCTGGGTGGACTGTGGAACGTGGGACGACCCGGCCGGGGCGTGGATGAACGAACCGGCCGGGTAGTCGCGTTCACCGTCGTTGAACACCCCGTCCACGACGAACACCTCCTCTGGCCCCGGATCGTGGACGTCGATGCCTTTCCAGCTCGATCCCGGATCCATCTGCAGCACGAACGCCTTGGCGACCGCACCGGACCACAGCGGCCGCAGTCTGATGCCGGGAAACAGTTCGCGGACCGGTGCGTCGTCGACCGACGCCCACTCGTAGTTCTCCATGCCTCCGATCCTCGCGCCGTGCACAGGTTCGTCCCCAGTGTCAGGAAAGTCCCGATCAGGTACTTTTCTGCCATGCATCGCGTCGTCGCACTGGTGACCGCGCCGCAGGCGAGCTTCGAGCTCGGGTGTGCGGCGGCGGTCTTCCGCGATCCGCCGTACCGCTTCAGCGTCTGCACCGAGATACCCGGAAACGTCCGCACCACCGAGGGTTTCGACATGGTGGTGACGTCCGGGCTGCGTGCGCTCGACAGCGCCGGCACGATCGTCGTTCCAGGCTGGCTGCCGATCAATCGCGTGCCGTCCGAGCAGGTACTGCGTGCGCTCACCCGAGCCCATCGACGCGGCGCACGGCTCGTCAGCATCTGCTCGGGTGCGTACCTGCTCGCCGCGACAGGCCTGCTCGACGGGCGCCGGGTCGCGACGCATTGGCGGTACGCCGACGAACTGCAGCGCCGATTCCCCGCGGTCCAAGTGGATCCGGACGTGCTGTACGTCGACCACGGGGATGTCGCGACGAGTGGCGGGTCGGGGACTGGGATCGACCTGTGCCTGCACCTGGTGCGCCGCGATTGCGGGGCGTCGTACGCCGCCTGGGTTGCCGGGCGGATGGTGATGCCGCCGCATCGCGAAGGTGGTCAGGCGCAGTACCGCTCGACGGATCCGGTGCCGAAGGAGTCGCTGGGAGGCCTGCTGGACTGGGCTGTCGAACGCTTGGACAAGCCGCTCACGATCGACGACCTGGCTCGGCGGGCGAACGTCTCGCCGCGGACCCTGGCGCGGCGCTTCGAGCAACAGTTGGGCGCGGCGCCAGGGCAGTGGTTGCTGGCTCAGCGGATCGCCAGAACACGTGTTCTGCTGGAGGAAACGGACCTTTCCGTCGACGCCATCGCGACCCGCGTGGGCCTATCGTCCGCGACCAATCTCCGGAGACGGTTCCGCGCCGCACTCCACACCACCCCGAGCGCCTACCGCCGCGCGTATCAGGGCACGTAGTCGCCGGTGTCATCGAGCGTGATGTAGTGCTCGATGCGTGGGTCGTCCGGATCGCCGCCGTACAGCTCGACGAAGCGGCGCGCCGCGGGAGGCCCGCCGTACTGCGGGTTGAGTGTGCCGCGCAGGCTCTTGAACATCAACGAGAGATCGACGTACCGGTCGCCGGCGCCGAGCCGGCTGAGATCCAGGATGCCGCTGAAGCGCAGTGTCGTCGGGTCGATGAAGACGTTCGGCGCCGCGTAGTCCCCGTGGGTCACGGCGGTTCCGGTGCCAGGGAACGGCGAGGCGAACGGGCAGTCGGCGAGCTCGTCGAGTGCCCGCAGACCGTCGGCGATGGCCGCGAGCACGGCGGGGCGATCGCGCGCCGGCCACGGTTGGGACGCGTCGCGGCCGGACAGCTCCGTGGTCAGCAGCCAGTTGTTGCCTTGATCAATGATGTGCGGGCAGGGGAAACCGGTCGAGCCGAGCCACGCCAGTCGGTCCGCCTCATCGGACACACCGGGGCCGGCCTTGTAGTACAGGCGTTCCGGGCCGCGGTCGAGCCGGACCACCGTCGCGTCGGAGCAACCGACCGAGATCGGTTCGGCGCCGTCAGCGCCGAACCGATCCTGGAGAAGATTCAGATCCACTCACCGAAGGTTACGGTGCAGCGCCGAAATCAGCTCCCCATTTGTGGTGTCGCCGTCGAGTGACCAGATCATCGCGCCGCCCAGATCGCGGTGCGAGATGTACTGCGCTTTCCGTTTCATCTCGACCGGGTCGTCCCAGGTCCAGAACGTCGTACCGTCGAACAGCCACGCGAAACCGGCGCGCTTGTCGCGGTAGACCGTGTAGTTCGCCAACTGCGCCTTCAGGTAGCGATAGTCCTCGGTGCCGGCGTCGAAGGTCGACGGCGCCGGGCCGGTCGACGGCTGGAAGAGGCCGTTGTTCGCATCAGCCACGCCGGTCCAGCCATGGGAGTAGAACGGCACGCCCATCACCAGTTTGCTCCGCGGCGCGCCGCGGGCCAGGTAGGCGTCGATCGTCACCTGCGAACTGAACTCCGGTGTCGTCGGATCACCCGCCGGACCGTCGATCGCGGACTGCTGGTTGGTGAGTGTCTCCCACGGGCCGTGGTAGTCGTACCCCTGCGTCGTACCGAACGTCAGGTCCTTGAACAGCTGACGGACCTCGAACCCGCGGTCGATCATCGCCGGGTTCGCAGGCAGGAACGCAGTCAGGTCGTGCCTGCCCGGCAGTCGGTCGAGTTGCTTGCGGTACTCGTGCACCAGCGCGGTGAAGTTCTGCTTGTCCTCCGGCCGGATCACGTTGCCCGGGTTGCCTTCGCTGGCAGGCCATTCCCAGTCGAGGTCGATGCCGGTGAAGATGCCCTTCGCGGCGCCGGCCGGAAGACCCGGCAGATTGCCCTTCAGCCACATATCCAGGCACGACTTCACATGCGCGGCCCGCGAGGCCGGCGTGAGCGCCGCGTCGGAGAAGTGGGCCGAGCCGGTCCAGCCGCCGAGCGAGATGCTGATCCGGAGCTTCGGGTACTTCTGCTTCAGTTGCTTGAGCTGATTGAGGTTGCCGTTGAGCACCTGTCCGGGCTCGTCGGCCTTGCCGTTGACGCTCTGCTCGGCGGTGAACGGTCGCTGGTAGTCGGCCCACGGGTCGCTGCTGAGGCAGTTCCCCTGGGCGTCGACGAAGCCGAACGCGTAGTTGATCTGGGTCAGCCGGGCCGCGGACCCGTTCTTCACCAGATCGCTGACCAGAAAATTCCGGCCGTACCCACTCCAGTTGGTGTAGTACCCCACCACTCGTTTGTCGCTGCCGTGCGCTTCGGCAGGTACGGCGGCAGTCGTTGGTACGACCATCGCAGCCGCCATCAGCAGCCCCACACTCCGACGCCTCATAACACCCCCATCGGAAGGATCCTGCGCACACAGTAGGACCGCGGGACGACTTATGCAATGTCTCTGCAAAAACTAGAATGCCGACATGATCCGACCGGCCGAACCAACCGACACTGACGCGGTCACGGAGATCGCCCGGACCGCGTTCGAGCACTACATCCCACGCATCGGCGTACCCCCGATCCCGATGCTGGTCGACTACGCCGCAGCGATCACCGCAGCCAAGGTCTGGGTCGCCGCGGATGCCGGATCCGTCCTCGGCTTCGTACTGCTGGAGGACGAGCCGGACTCGCTCCTCCTGGACGTTCTGGCCGTCGCCCCCACCGCCCAAGGCCAAGGAATCGGCGCCGCCCTCCTGACCTTCACCGAAACCGAGGCCCGCTCCCGCGGCTACCACCGCATCACCCTCTACACCAACGAAGCCATGACCGAGAACCTCGCCTACTACCCCCACCACGGCTACACAGAAACCGCCCGGGAATCCATCCAAGGCCGCCACCGCGTCTTCTTCGAGAAACAGCTCTGACAGACGACTGACGAGATTCGTCAGTCGTCAGGCGGCCGGGCCGTAGGGCACGGATAGGGTCGGTGGTATGACGACTGTTGCTGGGGATCTTGCGGCGGGTGGGGTTCTGCGGGCCTCGATCAATCTGGGGAATCCGGTGTTGGCGCAGGGGACGGCGGAGGCGCCGGGTGGGGTGACTGTCGATATCGCGCGGGAGTTGGCGCGGCGGTTGGGGGTGTCGTTGGAGTTGGTCTGTTTCGATGCGGCGCGGAAGTCGTTCGAGGCGATGACGACCGGGCAGGCGGATCTCTGTTTTCTCGCGATCGACCCGGCGCGGGCGACCGAGGTGGCGTTCACCGCGCCGTACGTCGTGATCGAGGGGGTGTTCGCCGTACCGCGGGATTCCGGGCTGACGGCAGTCGCCGAGGTGGATGCGCCGGGGGTGCGGATCGGGGTGAAGCAGGGGTCGGCGTACGACCTCTACCTGACCAGGACGTTGCAGCAGGCAACGGTTGTCCGCGGGGCGGAGGGCGTCGACGTGTTCCGCGACGAAGGGCTCGAGGTGGCGGCCGGCATCCGGCAGCCGATCACCCGGTACGTCGCCGAGCACCCGGAGCTGCGCCTGATCGACGAGCGGTTCATGCAGATCCAGCAGGCCGTCGGCACCGCGAAGTCGAAGCACCCGGACACGGTCGCCTACCTGCACGACCTGATCGAGGACCTGAAGTCCTCAGGCTTCATCGCCGCGTCCCTCGCCGCCTCTGGGCAGGCCGACGCCACGGTGGCCCCGCCCGCCTGAGCCTGCCTGCCCTTACGGGCAGTGACGAGGCAACAACCTGCCGTGGCAGGTGGTTCTGGCAACCATTCGATAGGGTCCGGACATCTATCGGTGAGTGGCCGTATGACTCCGCTCTGTGAGTGGACTAGTGCGGCCCGCTGTGAGGACAACCGATCGGGAGGGACTCCATCGTGGTATCCACACCACGATCGAGGCGCCTCGGCGTTGCCGCCGTCGCCTTGATCGCCGCCTTCGGGCTCAGTGCCCCGGGCCAAGCAACAGCCGCCCCGGGCCAAGCAAAAGCCGGCCCCCAAGCTCACCCAGCCAAGGACCAGAGCGTCACGCTGATCACCGGTGACCGGGTCACCCTGCGCGGCGGCGACCCCGCCCGCGCGATGATCCGGCCCGGCGAGGGCCGGACCGACGTCGCGTTCAGCTCGTACCGGCTGAAGGACCACTTGTACGTCGTACCGTCCGACGTCAGCGCGCGCCTGGCCGGCGGCAAGCTCGACAGCCGCCTGTTCGACGTGACCGCGCTCATCAAGGACGGGTACGACGAAACGCTGCCGCTGATCGTCACGTACAGCGGCAAGGCGCAGAAGCGAGCCGCCATACCGGGAGCGACCGTGTCGCGCCAACTGCCCGTCATCAACGGCGCCGCGCTGAAGGTCACCAAGGACTCCAAGGTCCTGGACGGGGCCGGTATCGACAAGATCTGGCTCGATGGCAAGCGCAAGGTCACGCTGGACCAGTCGGTCCCGCAGATCGGCGCGCCGACCGCCTGGCAGGCGGGCTACACCGGCAAGGGCATCCCGGTCGCGGTTCTCGACACCGGGATCGACAAGTCGCACCCCGACCTCGCCACCCAGGTGGTCGGCGGCAAGAACTTCACCGACGCCCCGGACGGCGACCACTTCGGTCACGGTACGCACGTCGCCTCGACGATCGCCGGTACGGCGGCCGCGTCGAGCGGCAAGTACAAGGGCGTGGCCCCGGACGCGAGGCTGTACGACGGCAAGGTCTGTGACGACTTCGGCAGCTGCCCGGACTCCGCGATCCTGGCCGGCATGGAGTGGGCCGCGACCGAGGTCAAGGCCAAGGTCGTCAACCTGAGCCTCGGCGGCACCGACGCCCCGGGGATCGACCCGCTCGAGGAGGCCGTGAACCGGTTGACCGCGCAGACCGGCACCCTGTTCGTGATTGCCGCCGGCAACGACGGTCCGGGGGAGCAGACCATCGGCTCGCCGGGTAGCGCGGACGCTGCGCTCACCGTCGGCGCGGTCGACAAGCAGAACCAGCTGGCCGACTTCTCCAGCCGCGGCCCGCGCGTCGGCGACGGCGCCGTGAAGCCGGACATCAGCGCTCCGGGCGTCTCGATCGTCGCCGCGAAGGCGAAGGACTCGATCATCGGCGAGCCGGTCGGCGACGACTACCTGCGGCTCGACGGTACGTCGATGGCGACGCCGCACGTGGTCGGATCGGTCGCGATCCTCGCGCAGGAACACCCGAACTGGAAGGCCGCCGAGCTCAAGGGCGCGCTGATGGGTTCGGCCAAGCCGGCCGCGGACCAGACCGCGTTCGAGCAAGGCGCCGGCCGGGTGGATGTTGCCAAGGGCATCAAACAGACGGTGATCGCCGAGCCCGGCAACGTCTCCTTCGGTACGGCGGTCTGGCCGCACGACGACGACGCCCCGGTCACCAAGACCGTGACGTACCGCAACCTCGGCGACCAGGCCGTGACGCTCAACCTGGCCGCGTCGCTGACCGGCCCGGACGGCAGTCCTGCTCCGGCGGACGCGCTCAAGCTGAGTGCAGCCACGGTCACCGTTCCAGCGGGCGGCACCGCCACGGTCCAGGCGACCTCGAACACCAAGCACGCCGGCCCGGACGGCATGTACTCCGGCCGCCTCACCGCGACCGCCGGCGACGCCAGCGTCACGTCCGCGATCGGTGTGGACAAGGAGAAGGAGAGCTACAACCTCACGCTGAAGGCGATCGGCGTGGACGGCAAGCCGACTCCGTTCGACGGCGCCCTGAGCGCGTTGGACCGGAACCTGTTCCAGTTCCTCGGCGACGGCACCGACACACTCAAGGTGCGCCTCGTGAAGGGTGAGTACCTGGTGCAGAGCAGCCAGTACGTCGAGCTGCCGAACGGCGACTTGGCCAGCTACGGGCTGCTGCAGCCGTCGGTCAAGCTCACCGAGGACACCACGGTGGTGTTCGACGCGCGGACGACCAAGCCGGTCAAGGTGACCGTGCCGCAGGCCGGCGCGGAGGCAGCGCTCGCCGACGTCGGGTTCGACCGGAAGTCCGCCGACGGTCAGTTCGGACTGAGCTACGCCAGTCTGTCGTTCGGATTCGGGGCGATGTACTCCGCGCAGGTGGGGTCCGCCGTGTTGCCGCCGGAGCAGTTGACCGGCCATGTCGCGTCGCAGTGGGCGAAGCCGGACGCCGAGGGGTCGTACGACAACTCGCCGTACCTCGTCGGTCAGCTCGACACGTTCCCGGGCGTGTTCCCGACCGGCTTCGTGCGAGCCGTCAAGGCGAAGGAACAGGCCACCGTTCAGCAGACCGTCAACGCCACCAGCGACCGCCAGCACGAACGGATCGTGTTCGGTAACGCGCCGGGGATGAGCGGCGCTTGGGCGGTCGGGCTGATGTACGGCAAGGCCCCGCTGACCACGACGGCGTACGTCGACGGCAAGCCGGCCACCTGGCAGACCGAGGTCGACGAGATCATCCCGAGCACGGATCCGGAGAACCCGTTCCCGGAGACGATCAGCCGGCTCATGTCGCCGGCGAAGGAGTACCGGGCCGGCAAGTCGTACCGCGAGCGGTTCAACGCGGCGGCGTTCTCGATCGCGCCGGACGCGGCGGTTCGGCAGGCGAACAGCCTGTTCGTGTCGGCCTACGGTCTCGGTGACGCGGACGGGAACGGCGGGTTCATCGTCACCGACTCGGAGTCCAGCAAGCTGATCCAGGACGGGAAGGTCGTCGCCGAGTCGCCGTTCTTCGGGTACGTCGAGGCGTCCGAGCTGCCGGCGGCGAAGACGACGTACACGCTGGAGTCGACGCAGACGCAGTCGAAGAGCCCGTTCGCCACCCGGACCGATCTGCGGTGGACGTTCAGTTCGGCGGCCACGTCCGAGGAGACCAGGCTGCCGCTGCTGGGTATCCGCTACCAGCCGACGGTGGACGATCACAACGTCGCCGAGCGCAAGCCGGTCACCGTCCTGCCCGTCGTAGTGGACGCGCAAGCTGGGCAGGAGCGGCCGGTGATCCGCAAGCTGACGGTCCAGGTGTCCGGCGACGGCGGTAAGACCTGGAAGAACGCCGCGGTAGCGCCGATCGGTCACGGCCGGTACAAGGCGATCTTCCAGACGCCGGCCGGAAAGTCCGTCTCGCTGCGGTCGCACCTGGTCGACGGCGCGGGCAACGTCACGGACCTGACGGTGATCGGGTCGTACGCGATGCGCTGACGACGCAACCCCGGAGACCGGTTGCCGCGTTCTAGGTGTTGCGCAGACAACCGACTTTTTGGGGTGAGGCAGTGAGCTCGAGATCTACGCGCAGAGGAATGCCCGCGATCGCCGTCCTGGCGGTCGCGGGCTTTGCCGTCGGGGTGATGACACCGGCCGATGCGGCGCCGGCCGCCAAACCGTCCGCTGAGAAGGCAGCCCAGACCGGTGGCAAGGACGTCAGTGTCACGCTGATCACCGGCGACCGGGTGCTGCTGCCCGGCGGCGACATGACCAAGGCGACCGTCGAGCCCGGTGCCGGCCGGGAGCACGTCGGCTTCAACACCTACCGGGTCCGGGACCACGCGTACGTGATCCCGGCCGACGTCTACAAGGCGGTCGGGGACGGCCGGATCGACCGTCGGCTGTTCGATGTCGCCGAGTTGGTGAAGGACGGGTACGACGACGCGTCGACGAGCACCATCCCGGTGCTGACGACGTACGCCGGCACTGCGAAGCGCGCCGTACCGGCCGGAACGCGGGTCACGCGGCAGCTGCCGTCGATCAGCGGCGCGGCGATGAAGGTCAGCAAGAGCAACGCCAAGGCGTTCATGAGCTCGGCCGGGTTCAGCAAACTGTGGCTGGACGGCAAGCGGAAGTTGCTGCTGGACCAGTCGGTGCCGCAGATCGGCGGACCGGTCGCGTGGCAGGCCGGGTACACCGGCAAGGGCGTGTCGGTCGCTGTGCTCGACTCGGGCGTCGACGCGACCCACCCGGATCTCGCGACGCAGATCGCGGGGGAGAAGAACTTCACCGGTGAGTCAGCGGACGACGTGGTCGGCCACGGTACGCACGTCGCGTCGACGATCGCCGGCACCGGTGCCGCGTCGGACGGGCGCTACAAGGGCGTGGCGCCGGACGCGCGCATCTACGACGGCAAGATCTGTGAGGTCTGGGGCTGCGACGAGTCCGCGATCCTCGCCGGCATGGAATGGGCCGCGAACGACGTCAAGGCGAAGATCGTCAACCTCAGCATCGGCGGCCAGGACACACCGGAGCTCGACCCGATCGAGGAAGCCGTCAACCGGCTGACCGCGCAGTCCGGCACTCTGTTTGTGATTGCCGCCGGCAACGAAGGTTCGGGGGACGGGACGATCAGCTCGCCCGGCAGCGCGGACGCGGCGCTGACGGTCGGCAACGTGACCAAGCAGGACCAGCTCAACCCGACGTCGAGCCGCGGTCCGCGCGTCGGGGACAGCGCGCTGAAGCCCGACGTAACCGCGCCGGGAACGGACATCGTGGCGGCGAAGTCGAAGGACTCCTCGATCGGCGAACCGGTCGGCGACAAGTACCTACGGCTTTCCGGTACGTCGATGGCGACGCCGCATACCGCCGGCGCTGCAGCGATTCTGCTGCAGGAGCACCCGTCCTGGACGCCGGCCGAGCTGAAGGCGGCGTTGATGGGATCGGCGAAGGTCGCGGCCGACCAGACGTCGTTCCAGCAGGGCGCCGGGCGGATCGACCTGACCACGGCGATCAAGCAGACGGTGGTGACCGAGTCCGGCAACGTGTCGTTCGGGAAGGCGACGTACCCGCACTCCGACGACCAGCCGGTCACGCGCGACGTGACGTTCCGCAACCTGGGTGACGCGGCCGTCACGCTGTCGCTGACGTCGGTGCTGAACGGGCCTGACGGTGCGGCAGCTCCGACGGGTGCGCTGAAGCTGAGTGTCGACTCGGTGACCGTCCCGGCCGGTGGTACGGCGTCCGTGCAGGCGACGTCGGACACTACGCTCGGCGGCGCGGACGGGCTGTACAGCGGTCGGATCACGGCCACCGGGGGCGGCCAGACGGTCGTCGTACCGGTGGGTGTGGACAAGGAAGGTCCGACGTACAACCTGACCGTCAAGCTGATCCGGCCCGACGGTGCACCGGACCCGGACTACCCGGTGTCGGTCACGGGCGTCGACAACAACGAGAACGACATGTACTCGCCGGACGCGAACGGCACGGTCACTCTCCGGCTGGCGCAGGGTGAGTATCTGCTCAACCAGTTCCAGGAGTTCGAGCGTGGGACCGAGGACTGGATCTTCTTCACGCTGGTCGCACCGAGCGTCAAGCTCACCTCGGACCAGACCGTCGTCCTCGACGCGCGGAAGGCGAAGCCGATCACCACGTCAGTGCCGAAGGCCGACGCGAAGCAGGCCAACTCGGGCATCGGCTTCGACCGGAAGATCAAGGGCGGCACGTACATGTACTCCGCGGGCGGTTTCCTGTCCGGGACGATGTACACGTTCAGCGCCGGGCCGAAGCTGCCCGCGGACGAACTGTCCGGGTCCGTCACGTCGCAGTGGGGTGTGCCGGGCGCGGACGGGTTGTTCACGAACACGCCGTACCTGTACGGGATCGCGAACTACTTCCCGGGTGAGTTCCCGACCGGATTCGACCGGAAGGTGAAGCAGTCCGACCTCGCGACCGTGGACAGCACGGTCAACGCGGCGACGGATGCGCGGCTGTTCAAGATGCTGCACCCGGTGATGCCCGACGGTGGTGGCGGCTGGGCTCGTGTCATTCGCGTCGACCCGCCGCGGACGATCCGGTACTACCTCGACGACACGCAGTACGGGTGGTCCGGCCGGACCGAGGAGGACACGGACGGCGGGGACTTCCCGTTCCCGAAGTGGCGCTTGGAAGGAAAGCCGGTGCTGTACAAGGCCGGGCGGTACTACCAGGAGCGATGGAACGCGGCCACGTTCGTGCCGTCGGTGTACGCCGCGACGCGGTCGGGGAGCGAGCTGAACATCTCGCTGTACAGCCTCACCGACGCGGACGGGCACGTCGGCGCCATCACCATGACGCCGGCGAGTGCGAAGCTCTACCGCGACGGGACCGAGATCGCATCCTCGCCGTACTTCGGCAACATCGACGTCGCGGACCTGCCCGCCGGTAAGGCGTCGTACAAACTGGTCACGACCGGCACCCAGGACGTGTGGCCGTTCTCGACGCGGGTCGATCTGGAGGCGACGTTCACGTCGTCGGCGGACCAGACGAGCGTTCCGATCCGAACCGTCGCGTTCCGGCCGGAGCTGGACGGGAACAACACGATGGAACGCAAGCCGGTCACCGTCCTGCCGTACGAGGTCAAGGGCGGTGCGGTGGCGAAGGTGAAGATCGAGTACTCCGGCGACGCCGGAGCGACCTGGCGCCAGGCACCGGTCGCCGGCGGCAAGGCGATCTTCCCGACGCCTGCGGGCAAGACCGTCTCGCTGCGCTCCACCGCCACGGACGCAGCCGGGAACAGCACGACGCAAACCGTGATCGCCGCCTACAGCCTGCGGTGAGAACGACAGAACGCCCCCGGGAAACGATCCCGGGGGCGTTCTGCTGGGTGCTTTTGTCAGCCGATCAGGCCGAGGTCCTTCACGGCGTCGCGCTCCTCGCCGAGCTCGGCGGTCGACGCGTCGATCTTGCCGCGGGAGAACTCGTTGATCTCCAGGCCCTGGACGATCTCCCAGTTGCCGTCCTTGGTGGTCACCGGGAACGACGAGATCAGGCCCTCCGGTACGTCGTACGAACCGTCGGAGACGACCGCCATCGACAGCCAGTCACCCTCGGCCGAGCCCTTCAGCCAGTCGCGGGTGTGGTCGATGGTGGCCGCCGCGGCGGAGGCCGCCGACGACGCGCCGCGGGCCTCGATGATCGCCGCGCCGCGCTTCTGCACGGTCGGCAGGAAGTCGTTCTCCACCCAGGCCTGGTCGTTGACGACCTCGGCCGCGTTCTTGCCGGCCACCTCGGCGTGGAAGATGTCCGGGTACTGGGTCGCGGAGTGGTTGCCCCAGATCGTCAGCTTCTTCAGGTCGGTGACGTGCGTGCCGGTCTTCTTCGCCAGCTGCGCCAGCGCCCGGTTGTGGTCCAGCCGGGTCAGCGCCGAGAACCGCTCGGCCGGGATGTCCGGTGCGTTGCTCTTGGCGATCAGCGCGTTGGTGTTCGCCGGGTTGCCGGTGACGGTGATCCGGATGTCGTCGGCGGCGTGGTCGTTCAGCGCCTTGCCCTGGACGGTGAAGATCGCGCCGTTCGCCTCCAGCAGGTCGCCGCGCTCCATCCCCTTGGTCCGCGGCCGCGCGCCCACCAGCAGCGCGACGTTGACCCCGTCGAAGACGACGTTCGGGTCGTCGCCGATCTCGATCCCGGCGAGCGTCGGGAACGCGCTGTCGTCGAGCTCCATCACGACACCCTCGAGCGCCTTCAGCGCCGGGGTGATCTCCAGCAGCCGCAGCTCCACCGGCGTGTCCGGCCCGAGCAGTGCGCCGCTCGCGATCCGGAACAGCAGGCTGTAACCGATATTCCCTGCGGCCCCGGTAACGGCCACCTTCACCGGTGTAGTGCTCACGACATGCTCCTAGCTCATCCGATTATGTGCTTCGGACGCTAGCAACCCAGCTGTCTCATCCCAACTCTGGGGCACCACCGACTTGCTCACACCATCTTTGAGAACCCACCAACCGTTTTGCTTGCTGACAAATGGTTGGTGGGTTCTCAAAGATGGGAGCTGAGAGGATGGCTCCGTGGAGCGGCGGACTGGGTCGGGGTTGGCTACTGTTGAGGCGCAGGTGGATGGGACGTTCTTGCTGCGGGTTGACGGGTCGCCGCAGTCGCAGGTGGATCTGGCGGACCCGGGGAACCTGTCGTTCGAGTACATGCGCCGGATCGGCGACGTCGTGGACGCGGTCGCGCCGCGGCGTCAGCCGATCGCGGTGGCGCATGTCGGCGGGGCCGCGCTGAGCCTGCCGCGGTACGTCGCCGTGACGCGGCCGCGGTCGCGGCAGATCGTGCTCGAACCGGACGAGGACCTGACCGAGTTCGTCCGCGAGGCGCTGCCGTTGCCGAAGCGGTCCGGGATCAAGGTCCGGCCGGTCACCGGGCGGGCGGGGATCACCGAGTTGTACGACGACTCGATGGACCTGGTGATCCTGGACGCGTTCGAGCACGAGGCGGTGCCGGCGAATCTGGTGACGGCCGAGTTCTTCGCGGAGTGCGCTCGGGTGCTGCGGCCGACCGGCGTACTGATCGCGAACCTCATCGACGGGAAGGCCGGGTTGCCGTTCATCCGGCGTACGGCGGCGACGGTACGGGACGTGGTTGGTGAGGGCGTCGTACTCGCTGAGCGGAAGATCCTGCGGGGCAAGGGGTTCGGGAACGTGATCATGGTGGCGTCACCGCAAGCCGTGCCTGATCTGACGGATGCGGGACGGCGGGCGCAACCGCCGTACGACGTGATGCCTTTGCAGGAGCTCGCCGGGAAAGCGGCGCCGCTGACCGACGCGGAAGGCTTCGTCACGCCGCGGGCGCCGGCCTCAGCCTTCCGGAGCTGAGGCGTTGTAAGGCTTCGGCGACCGCGGTGCGCTCGGCGGGGGTTGCGCCGACTGTCCGGACGAGGTGGTCGAGGCGGTCTCTGCCGGGGAGCCTGGTGCCTTGGAGCCACGCCTGGATCGTCGCCCGCGGGATGCCGGTCTCTTGCTCGAGCGCTCGCAAGGATCGCGGCCGGGCTAGCGCCGCTAGCGCGACTCCCAGGTCTTCGAGGTTCTCCGCGTTCTCCAGCAAACCGACGATGTCGCGCGGATCGCGGCTCGCCTGCTGCCATCGCCGGTGCCAGACCGGCAGCAGGTCCGGCGGGAGTCCGCAGCCGGTCAGATAGGCGGCGGCCACGTCCCAGGTCGGGAGGTGCTTGCCGCTGGTCGCGCGGATCAGGTGCGGATGCGAGTAGTGCGCGCGGTCCGCCAGTTGGCGGTAGCTCAGACCCGCCTGACGACGTACCCGTTGCAAGGCGGCGGCGAAAGCTGCGACATCCTCCACGTGTTCAAACATAACTCAACATGTTTCAACAGATCAAGGCCGGTTACGCTTAGCCCCGTGTCTGTCGCGAAGGTTGCCGCCCTGGCCTACTACCCGGTGAAAGGCCTCGCCGGGATCCCCGTCGAGACCGCCGACGTCGGACCGACCGGTCTGCTGAACGACCGGCTGTTCATGCTGGTCCAGCCGGACGGGACGTTCCTCAGTCAACGCAAGCTGCCCGCGATGGCCACGCTGCGTGCCGAACTCGCCGGCGACGCGCTCCGGCTGTCGGCGCCCGGCGCCCCGGACCTCGAGATCGAGATCCGGTACGACGGGAAGCGGCGGGACGTCAGCCTGTTCGAGAAATGGTTCGGGCAGGGCATCGTGCAGGACCCGGCCGCGGACGAGTGGTTCTCCGCGCGGCTCGGTGCGCCGGCGGCTCTGGTTCGCGTGACGCCCGAGCACGAGCGGCCCGGGTGGGGCGTAAATCGCGGGCTGACCGGGTTCGGCGACGCGCACGCGTTGATGATCACGTCGCAGGCGTCACTCGACGGGCTGAATGCACGCATCCTCGAACACGGTGGCAACGCGATCCCGATGAACCGCTTCCGGCCGAACCTGGTCGTCTCCGGGTGGGCCGAGCCGCACACCGAGGACAAGGTGCTCCGGATGACCGCCGGCGCGGTGGAGATCGGGTACTCCGCGCGCGGGATCCGGTGCGCGGTGCCGACCGTTGATCAGGCCACGGGCGCCAAGTCCGGGCCGGAACCGACCCGGACGCTGGCGACGTACCGGCGGGAACCCGCCTACGGCGGCGGGGTGAGCTTCGGCGTCAAGGGCGCTGTGCTTGCCCCTGGCAACATCCAGGTGGGGGACGAGATCACTGTCCAGGAATGGATCCCGGACGGCACCGACCCCGCGCCGGACCGCCGCAGCTAGGCCCGGCCTAGCAGCCGACGCGGTAGCGGCCGGTGACTGCCTTGTAGGTGCAGGTGTCGAAGGTCTTGCCGGCCGGGGTCTGGAAACGGGCGGTGTCGCCGGTGTTGTTCCAGACGTACCAGCTCTGGTTCCAGTACAGGGTGAGTGCGCGGTTGCGGTTCTTGCCGGTGCGGATGATGACGGTCGACCGGCCTGGGAGCACGTAGCCGCGCGGGAACACGAACAGGTGGTTGGCTGCGTCCAGGACGCGGAAGCCGGACAGGTTGATCGGTCGCGAGCTGATGTTGCGCACGGTGAAGAACTCGTTGTTCAGCTGAGCGTTGGTGCGGACATCCGCGCCCGGCGGGTCGTACTGGATCCCGCTCAGGACGACGGTGATCGCCGCATCGGCCGGCAGCGGCGCGAGAGCCGCCGTACCGGCCAGCACCACGGCGGCCGTGGCAGCGGAAAAGAGCGTGCGGAAGCGTCGTGCGAACAAAGGAATGTCCCCCTTGGCAGTGGGCCGAATTCCCCCCGGCCCGATGAATGCAAACTGCCGGTTCCCCCCGGCGCACGCACGCTATCCGTCACGCTCCGTGCTCGTCAAGCCCTCAATCAAGGCTCGTCGCGACGCCGTGCTCCAGCAGCCTGACGCGGTTCTCCAGGCCGGCGTCACGGAACGCAGCCAGGAGCTGCTCCGGGCCCTCGCTGAAGTGGGTCCAGCCCTCGGTGTGGACGGGGACGATCGTCGCCCTGTCGAGGATCCGCGCGGCCTCGACCGCGTCCGCCGACGTGAGGGTGAGGTTGGCGTTGTCGAGCAGAGCCGTCCGCGCCGCTCCGGCGAACAGGACCGCGACGTCGATCGGCGCGAACCGGTCGGCGATCTCCTTCACCAGGCCGAGCGACGCGTTGTCGCCGGAGACGTAGACGGTCGGGAGGCCCTCGCCCTGCAGGACGAATCCGGTGACGAAACCGAGGACCGCCTCGGCGCCTTCCGGGCCGTGAAGCGCCGGTACGCCGGTCACCGTGATCACACCGCCGTCCGGCCGGGGCAGGTCGATCGACTCCCAGTTCTTCAGCCCGCGGACGCCGGGGATGCGAACCGCCGCGCCGGGGGTGGAGAGGACGGTCGGGATGGACGGGAGCAGCGCGCGGCCGGCGTCGTCGAGGTTGTCCTTGTGCTCGTCGTGCGAGACCAGGGCGACGTCGATCGGGCCGAGCTCCGCGGCCGGGATCGCCGGGCCGGTCAGCTTGGTCATCACTCGGCCGGGGAGTTGGTAGTCGCGAGGCTCGTCGAACGCCGGGTCGATCAGGAACGTGAGGTCGCCGAGGTCCAGGACGGCGGTCGGGCCGCCGATGTGCGTGATCTTCATGACCACGATCCTCCGGCCTGGCGGTCCGTCTCACCATTGGCCCGCGAGTCACAGTTCCTGAAGATCGGGCCATACTGTGTTCATGCGTCCTGCCTCTTTGCGTACTGTTGCGGTCCTCGCGTATCCCGGGATGAGCCCGTTCCACCTGTCCGTGCCGTGCCTGGTGCTCGGCGAACGCCGCGGGCTGCCGTCCCGGTACGACGTACTCGTCTGTGCGGAGGAGCCGGGATCGTTCCCGACCAGCGCCGGGTTCGGGATCACGGTGGATCACGGGCTCGAGGTGATGGAGCGGGCCGACGTCGTGGTGCTGCCGAGCTGGGAGCCCGGGCTGGTGGCGTCCGACGTACTGCTGGACGCGATCCGGCGGGCGCATGCGCGAGGCGCGACCGTGGTCGGGTTGTGCGTCGGGGCGTTCCTGGTGGCGGAGAGCGGGCTCGCCGAAGGGCGTGAGGTGGTGACGCACTGGCGGTTCGCCGACGAGCTGCGGGCGCGGTATCCGGAGCTGAAGGTCCGCGCCGACGTCCTGTGGTCGGATCAGGGGGACCTGGTTACCTCTGCCGGTACGGCGGCCTCGCTGGACTGCTGCCTGCACCTGGTACGCACGCACCACGGGGTCGAGGTGGCGGAGAAGGTTGCCCGGGACATCGTGGTGGCGCCGCATCGGAGCGGATCGCAGGCGCAGTACATCCCGGTGCCGGTGCCGCCGGACCCCGCCGACGACGTGATCGAGAAGGCGATGGTGTGGGCGCGGGCGCGGCTCGACCAGCCGGTGTCGCTGGACGAGTGGGCAGGGGCGGTGGCGATGTCACGGCGTACGTTCACCCGGCAGTTCCGGGCGCGGACCGGGAGCTCGGGACAGACATGGTTGCTGCAACAGCGGCTGGACCGGGCACGGTTGTTGCTGGAGACAACGGACCTGTCGATCGAGCGGGTGGCGTCGGAGAGCGGGTTCGGGAGCAGCGACGCGCTCCGGCACCACTTCCACGGGTTGCTCGGTACGACGCCGCAACGGCATCGGCAGGAGTTCTACAGCACGAGCAGGATGTAGATCACCGGCGCGGCGAACGTGATCAGCAGGATCCAAGCCATCATCCGGTGCGCGGGCTTACCGCGGTCGAGCGACGACGCGAAGTAGAGCACGGCGCCCTCCTCGGTATGCCGACTCAACCCCATCCGCCTGGCCTCCTCGGGCCGCGGATCCGGCCGCTCCTCCGCGAACGCATCCGGATGAATCCCCAAATGCGCCGGCTCCGCCCGATCCACATCATCCCGCTCGAACATCCAACCTCCCGCAGGCCGGCGAACCAGGGTCCTCACCCCCATAGTCGCACTGTGCGAACAGCCACGCAGGCATAAACCCCATTTCGAGCGGCCAAAGGGCCAGCCCGAGGGGGTTATGCCTGCGTGCAGCTCCGCGCCTAGGAGAAGTTCGCCACCCACGCGTTGCGCGCGGTTGAACCGCAGATCAGCGGGCAGAGAATGCCGGTGTCGTGGTCGGCCGACTTCATGCCTACCCCCAGCGTTGTGCGACCACAGTCGAGGACCTGGCTCTTGTACTTCTTCATCAGCTGGTTGTAGGCCTGCTGCGCGGTCATGCCGTCACCACCGGCACCGACCTGCGAGCCGGAGCTGCCGTTCAGGTTGTCACCGGAGGTCGCCCGGCTCTGCGCGGTCGACCGAGCACCTGAGGTGAGGCTGGGGTCTTCTTTCAGGCGTGCACAGCCGTTGTCCGCTCGGGCGTTGTCGATCAGGTTGAACAGTTGTTGCTCGTTCGCGTCCATGCCGCCGTCGACCGGTGGGGGTGGGGTTGTGGTGGTCTTGGTTGGTGTGGGGGTGGGGACTGTGCGGCCCGGGGAGGTTGGGGCTGTGGTGGGCTGCGTTGTCGGGGCCGAGGTTGGGGCGGTGGTGGGGGACTTGGAGGACTTGGTGGTGGGGGTGTCTGTGGGGGTGTCCGTCGGCGTGTTGGTCGGGGTTGCCGAGGGGGTTTCCGACGGGGTGTTGGTGGGGGTGGCCGTGGGGGTCGCCGTTGGCGGGACGGTGACCTTGGCCGAGGGGGTTGCGACGGCCGGCTTGGCGCTGGGCGTGATGTAGGTGTCGTCGGTGCGAGTGACGATCGGGATCGAGGCGTCGGCCTCGTCGTTCTGCGGCTGGTGCAGCAGGATCCACGAGATCGGCGTGATCACCAGCAGGACAGAAGCAATAGCAATCACCGTACGACGGCCGCGAGCCGACTTCCCAGCCGCCGCCGACCGAGCTGCAGTACGCCGTCCTGGCCCACTACCGCCAGGTCCAGAACCGCCAGGCCTACCCGGCCCAGAGGCTCCACGCCCGCCGGCACCAACAGCAGCAACATGCTCGGCGCCGGCGTCGGTCCCACCGAGCTCAGACCCAACACCCGCGTACGCCGCAGCACCAACACCAGCACCAGCCACGCCAGCGTCCGCGCGAGCCGTGTCCGCGCCGGAGTCGGCGAGGCCGAACGCACTTGCGGCTGCTCCGGTGGCTGGGGCTGCGGTGCCGAATGCAGGTGCGTCTGCTTCGGGGCGGGGGGTCGAGCGGCGGGTGGCGGCTGCGGAGAGGTCGTCTGCGGCTGAGCGGGTTGTAGCTGCAGACTCCGAGCTTGAGGCGGTGCCCAGGGACGCCCAGTCGTCGGCGGCTCGGCGGGAGGACCAGGTGCCGGCGGTTTCACCTAGCGGGGCGGGGGACGGGGCAGGGGTCTCCGTACGGGCGGCTGCGCGGCGGGCGCGGGTCGGCGGTTCGGGGTCGGTGTCGGCGATCGACTGGTCGACCCACGACGGCGTACCACCAGCAGGCCGCCGGCTCCCAAGACCCGGCTCCTCGGCAGGCCGAGTGGGCAGACCGGAGTCGGTGTCGGGAGCGGTGTAGCTGGGCAGCGCGCCGCGCGGGGCGTACTGCGGCGTGGCAGGACGTGACTGGTTGCCGCCGGCCCAGAACGGGGAATCGCTGGACGTGGCGCCCTTCGGCGCGCTGGCCCAGAACGGGGACTCGTCGCTGGTCCGCGGCGCGTAGCGCGGCGGTTCGGGTGGTGCGGGCGGGGTGGTTTCCGCAGGCGGAGTGGGCCGGTTGCCGGACCGCGACGAACGGGAGGCCGCTCGCGTCGCTTTCCTGCGTGGTTTGTACCGGCCGTTGCCGGACTCGGACATTATTTCGTTGTTCCCTTCAAAGTCGCGCCCCCAAGACGTGCCTCGCCAGATCGAGACGCCTCACACGTCGTCTCACCGGAGCCCCCCAGGAACGTCCGGCAACATGACAAGGACGGATTCAGGTCCTGTCTGGCGATTCCGCGCCTACTGCGCGGCACTCGGCACGGCACCTCGCCGCACGTGAGCAAAGGCCACGATGCTCCGCATCGAGACCTTCGCTCCCGCACGCCGATGCACCGCACCGAGCACCTGCTCGCGACGGCGCGGAATCGCCAGACAGGACCTACCCGCCGCGACCGACCGTGAATCGGTCGGACATTGTGGCCCTGGAACAACGTTCTGGCCACTCTCGGTGTTCTAGACACGATGACAACCACGATGGCTACCCGGTCTCAGCTTCTGCCGAAGTCCTGGACCCAGCTGCCCGGTCCCCAGTCCGACCGCACCTGGCCTGGGTCGTACCCGACGCCGATCGTGGTGAACCGGCAGTTCAGGATGTTCTTGCGGTGCCCGTCGCTCTGCATCCAGGCCGCGACGACCTTCTGTGCGCTGTCGTAGCCGGCCGCGATGTTTTCGCCCCAGCCCGACCCGCGGTACCCGGCGGCCGCCATCCGATCGCCCGGGTCCTGTCCGTCAGGATTCGTGTGGTCCATGTAGTGCCGGCGGACCATGTCCGACGCATGCTTGCCGGCGGCCTCGACGAGTGCCTTGTCCAGCCGGAGCGGGCCGCAGCCCTGCTGTTCACGGATCTGGTTGGTGTACTCGAGGACCTGCCGCTCCTGCGTGTTCGTCCCGCCGCCACCGGTCGGCGGCTGCGTGGTCTCGCTCGGAGTCGGGTCGGTGGACCGCGTCTTGGTCGGCGTACGAGTCGGGGTCCGCGTCGGCGTCGTACTCGCGGTCCTCGTCGGCCTGCTGGTCTGGGTCGGCGTACGGCGTGGCGCGGTCGGCGGCACGGTCACCGTGGTCACGCCGACGGTCGGCGCCGTCGGCGTGGTGAGCGTGGGGCTGGGCGTGTCGCTCGACGTACCCGGGCCGGCCGGGGTCGCGGAGGAGGACGCGGCCGCACCGAAGGCCGGCGTACCGAGGACTGCTGTCGTCGTGCGGCCGTTCGGCAAGGTCCTGGTGACGGTCATCAGCGGTGTGCCGGCCGTCGTACCCTCGACCGCCGATCCGCCGTCGACGCGGGTGTTCTCGGAGACGTACTGCACGTCGGTGGCATTGGCCTGGTTGGTGTCGCGAGACATCAGCCAGACCACAGGTCCGATCGCGACCAGGACCGAGAGTGCGCTGACGACCGGGGCGACGAGGCCACGGCTCCGCCGGGGCGCTCTTCTGCTACCGCGGTGCCGCCGGGGGGTAGGCGAATCCGTCATGGGATGGGCGAATCCTCTTCGTTTTTTCGTCGTACCGAGTTGCGCGTCGTTTCCCCGTGGTCCAGCCAGGTCCCCCCTGGTCTCACCGAACAGCGACCTTAACCGACGTGCAAGGTCATCGTTACGGAGCCGAATGCCCTCTTAACGAATCCTGAAGAAAACGATTGACTGAACCGCTCAGCCGCCGAAGTCCTGCACCCAGCTGCCGTTGCCCCAGTCCGGCTTCACCTGGCCGCCGTTGTACCCGATGCCGATCATCGTGTAGCTGCAGTTGAGGATGTTCGCGCGGTGTCCCGGGCTGTTCATCCAGCCCTTCACGACCGAGGCCGCGCTCGTGTAGCCGACGGCAATGTTCTCAGCCATCGCGCCGCCCCGGAACCCGGCCGCCTTCATCCGGTCGAACGGGCTGCGGCCGTCCAGGCTGTCGTGCGCGAAGTAGTGCTTGGCAACCATATCGGCGGCATGTGCCTCGGCTGCCTGCGTCAGCGGCTTGTTGGTCCGCAACGGGCCGCAGCCGGCCTTCGCACGCTCCTGGTTGGTCAGGTCCAGGACCTGCGCCTCGGCCGGTCCGGACGTCGGCTTCGAGGTCGTCGTCGTCGTCTTGGTCGGAGTCGGCGTAGGCGTCGGGGTCGCGGAGTGGGTCGGCTTCGGCGATGTCGTCGACCTGGTGGGCTTGGGCGTCCGCGTGCTGCCCCGGCTCGGCGCCGACGTCGTCCGGGTGGGCTTTGGCGTCACGCTCGTGGCCTTCGAGGGGGTCGGCGTACGGCGAGGTGTGTACGACGGACTCGCCGGACGGACCGGTGTGGCCGACGCGTCGTCGCTGGCGGTAGCCATCGACGTGATCGGGTCCGCCTGGCTCGTCACCTTGCTGCTGTCCGTCTGACGCAGTACGAACCAACCGATGCCGACCAGCAACACGAGAGCCGACAGTGACGCGATGAGGGGACCGGCCACACCGTTGCCGGGGGACCGTCTGTGGTTCGTCATGATCTGCAGCCTTGCCCAGGGCGGCGCCTGCCCACGCGGCAGGCGTCAGCACTTCACGAACCTTTGACTATCTCAGGCGTTTCAAACGTCCGTGGCAATCACCGTGAACGGGCGATGACGATGTCGGCGATCACCTTCCAGCCCAGACTCCGGTAGAGCCGCAGGCCGTCGATCGATGCGATCAGGATGCCGCGTTTCGCACCCTTCGCTGCCGCCGTCTCGACCAGCGATGCCATGATCGCGCTGCCGAGTCCACGCCGGCGGTGCGCCGGGTCGGTCTCGATCCGGTCCGCGACCGCGTCCTCGCCGACGACCGCCATCCGGCCGCTCGACACCACGCCGCCGTGCATCGTGGCGCGGGTGATGATCAGGTCGTCCTCGAGCTCGGTGTGCAACGAATATCGCTCGTGGAGCTTCAGCGCGGGCTGCTCCGAGAGCTGGATCGTCATCAGCCAGTCCTGGTCCTGCTGAACCTCGAGGCCGAGTTCCTCCAGTTGCTCGATCCTGGCCTCTTTGTCGTCGGTGGCCAGCGTGATCCAGCCCGAGCCGCGCCCGCCGCCGTCGGCGAGGGCCAGCTGGGCGGCGCGTTCCACCCGTTCCGGTTTGTCATCGGCATCCAGTACGACGTACTCCGTCGGCCGGCTCTCCTCACCTGCCCGGACGATCAGGATTCCGTCGTTGTCCTCCTCAACCGTGGTCCAGCCCCGCGAGACGGACCACCCGGCCTGCCAACGGCGGACGAGTTCCTCACGATCTCTCACCCGTCGATTCAAGCAGCCCGGCCGCGCGACGGCGAGGGGAACCGGTGTCGTTTGACACCAACTCGCCGTAAACCACTGCCTGCAGCCGGTCACCACGGCCCCTGAGACGTCAGCTTGCGGCGTGTTCGGTGGCGAGGAGGTCGTAGGTGAGGAGGTTGTCGTACGTGCCGTCGCGGCGGGGGTCGGCGAGGCGCTCGTCGGCGACCCGGGTGAAGCCGTTGGCCTCGGCAACGTGCGCGGACGCGGTGTTCACGTCGGCACATTTCAGCACCAGTCGGCGCCGGCCCAGACCGCCGTCCTCGACCGGCCGGAACGCGTGCTCGATGACCAGCTGGACCGCCGTCGACATCACCTTGCGGCCGCGCGCGTCCGGGTGCATCCAGTACCCGATCTCGCCGATCGTCTTGTCTATCCGGTTGTTCAGACCGAAGACGCTGACGTTGCCGAGCAGCTCGTCGGTGACCGGGTCGGTGATCGCCCACGCGACCGCCTCACCACTCGCCGCCGCATCCGGCCGGCTCGCGATGAATCCCTTGGCATCGTCGAGGCCGTACGGCGATGGCATGCCCGTCAGCCACTGCTGCGTCCGCTCGTCGCCGCAGGCCTCCATCACCCGTTGCGCGTCCGATTCGCGCAGCTCCCGCAGCCGGATCGCGCCGCCTTCGAGCACCGGCACCGTCCACCAGTTGCCCTTCGGCTCGAGCTCGTCGTCGCATCCGATCGTCGCGACCCATTCGTCCTTCCGTACGCCGCGCGACCGGCCACCGCCCGGGATCGTCACCAGGCCACGGAATCCGGTCTTCCACGCGACCCGGCGGCTCGCGTAGTTGCCGACGTACGCACGCCAGATCACGCGCTTCCAGTCGAGGGTGTCGAACGCGTACCGCACGACCAGCTTCAGCGCGCGCGTCATCACCCCGTTGCCGCGGACCTCGGCCGACACTGCGAACCCGACCTCGCCGACACCGCCCTCGCCGTCGCGCAGATCGATGGTGCCGACGTAGTTCCCGTCGTACTCGATCGCCCAGGCCCAGGCGGAGTTCGCACGCCATCCGGCCGGGACTACCTCGGTGAGGAAGTTCACCGCGTGCTCGTGCAGGTACGGGACCGGGATCGTGGTCCATTCCTGCATCACCGGGTCCTGGCACATCCGGTACGCCGGGTCCACGTCGGCCGCGGTGTGCGCACGCAGGGTCACCGCACCGTCGGTCAGCACCGGGACGTCCTCGGGAAATCGCATGCTTCAGGGTGACGCGCTGCCACCGGCCGGGCAACACATTTCCCTGACACCGAGGCGTTCCCCGATTAGGCTGTGGATGTGAACGCAGCCGGAGCAGAACCGCCACGCGGCCGCGGCGGCCAGCTCGCCGCCCAGCGCCAGGCCACGATCGTTGCCGAGGTCAACAGCCGGGGCGCGATCACGGTGGCCGAACTGGTCGACCGGTTCGGGGTCTCGGACATGACGATCCGGCGGGACCTGGACGCCCTGGACTCCAGCGGCCTGCTGCACAAGGTGCACGGCGGCGCGACCTCGGTCGGCCTGCGCAGCGCGCACGAGCCGGGCTTCGACGCCAAGCTGACCCAGGAGTCCGCGGCCAAGCAGGCGATCGCGGCCGAGGCCGCCACCCGGGTGCAGCCGGACAGCGCGATCGGCATCGGCGCCGGTACGACGACGTACGCGCTGGCCCGTCAGCTGTTGCGGGTAGAAAACTTGACGGTTGTCACGAACTCGGCCCGGATCGCCGACGTGTTCCACGGCAACGGGCGCTCGGACCGCACCGTCGTACTGATCGGCGGCATCCGGACCCCGTCGGACGCGCTGGTCGGCCCGATCGCGACCGCGGCGCTGGCGTCGCTGCACCTTGACCTGCTGTTCCTCGGCGCGCACGGTGTCGACGCCGAGCACGGGTTGAGCACGCCGAACCTGATGGAAGCCGAGACCAACCGGTCGTTCATCGCCGCCAGTCGTGAGGTGGTCGTGGTCGCGGACCACACCAAGTGGGGGACCGTCGGCCTGAGTACGTTCGCGACCTGGTCCGACCTGGACGTGATCGTCACCGACAACGGCCTGACCCCCGCAGCCCGCAAGGCCATGCGCGACACAGGATGTGACCTCGTCATAGCCTCCTAGCTGACCCTCGAAGCACCTGCCGACGGGGTCGCGTTGAGGGAGCTCGGGGCCGAGAAACCGTGTTCCGCAAAGGCTTTCTCGATTGCCGACAGTACGGCGTCGGCGGCCGGGGCCTCGACCAGCGCGATGATGCAACCGCCGAAACCGCCGCCGGTCATCCGCGCACCGAGCGCACCCGCCTCGAGGGCGGTGTCGACGGCAACATCCAGCTCCGGCACGGTGATCTCGAAGTCGTCGCGCAGCGAGGCGTGTGACGCGGTGAACAGCGGACCCACGTCGCGCAGCTTCCCGGCCCGCATCAACGCGACCGCGTCCTCGACCCGGCGGATCTCGGTCACCACGTGCCGCACACGGCGCCGTACGACGTTGTCCGACAACCGTGCGAGTGTGTCGTCGAGGTCCTCGAACGCGATCGATCGCAGAGCCGGTACGCCGAGCTCGGCCGCCGCCTGCTCGCAGCTCTTCCGGCGCGCGGCGTACTCGCCGTCGACGTGCCGGTGCGGTGCCTTCACGTCGACGACCAGCAGCGCGAGATCGTCGGCCGGCGGGTCGAACGGGATCTGGTCGGTGGACATCGCGCGGATGTCGAAGAACAGCGCATGGCCTTCGGTGCAGCACATCGAGGCCATCTGGTCCATGAGTCCGACCGGCGCGCCGACGTACTGGTTCTCGGCCTTCTGTGCCAGCCGCGCGATCTCGGCCGGGTCGACCTCGACGTCGCGCAGGCCCAGCAACGCCACGAACGTCGCGCACAGCAGCGCGGCCGACGACGACAGGCCGGCCCCGGACGGGAGGTCCGAGTCGACGAGCAGGTTCGCGCCGCCGATCGGGTAGCCGGACTCCCGCAGGATCCAGGCCGCACCGGCCGGGTACGCCGCCCAGTCGCCGACCGAACCCGGGGCCAGGTCCTCGATCGCGAACTCGATGACGCCGCGGTGCCCGCTCGACGCGACCGCGATCCGGCCGTCGTCCCGCTTCGAGGCGGTGACCATGATGCGGTTCGGCAGTGCGATCGGGAGCACCAGGCCGTCGTTGTAGTCGGTGTGCTCGCCGATCAGGTTGACCCGGCCCGGGGCGCGCCAGCTGCCGTCGGGCGACGTACCGAAAACCTTCTGGAAGCTCACTGGCCGGCCTTTCGCAGGGTCTCGGCCACATCCTCGGGCCGGGTGTCGCTGATGAACGCGCCCATGCCGGACTCGGAGCCGGCCAGGTACTTGATCTTGTCCTTGGCCCGCCGGATCGACAACAGCTCCAGGTGCAGGTAGCCGAGCTCGCGATCGATCCGGACCGGGGCCTGGTGCCAGGCGGCGATGTACGGCAGCGGCTCGCCGTACAGGCCGTCGAAGCGGCTGAGGACGTCGAGGTACAGCTCGGCGAAGTCGTCGCGCTCGCCGACCGACAGCTCGTCGATACCGCCGACCTGGCGGTGCGGGTACAGATGCACCTCGACCGGCCAGCGGGCGGCCTCCGGGACGAACGCGGTCCAGTTGCCGTTCTCGGCGATGACCCGGGTGCCGTCCTTGCGCTCCGCGGCCAGGACGTCGGCGAACAGGTTGCTGCCAGCAACTTCCTGGTGCTTGCGGGCCTGCCGCAACAGGTTCTGCATCCGCGGCGGGATGAACGGGTAGGCGTAGATCTGGCCGTGCGGATGGTTCAGCGTCACGCCGATCTCGCGGCCGCGGTTCTCGAACGGGAACACCAGCTCGACGTCGTCGCGGGCGCCGAGCTCGGCGGTCCGGTCGGCCCAGGTGTCGACGACCAGCCGGGCCTGGCCCTGGGACAGATCGGTGAACGAGCGGTTGTGGTCGCTGGTGAAGCACACCACCTCGGTCCGGCCGGGGCCGGCGAAGGACGGGAACCGGTTCTCGAAGACGGCGACGTTGTAGTCGTGGTCCGGGATCTCGGTCGGGTTGCCCGGCTTGCTCGCGCACAGCGGGCACTGGTCCGCCGGCGGCAGGTAGGTCCGGGTGTTGCGGTGGGTCGCGTAGGTGATCACGTCGCCGGTGAGCGGATCGGTGCGCAGCTCGACCTGCGGCTGCGGGGCCGGCAGACCGCGTGTGTCCGCCAGCGGAACCCGCACCGGGGCATCAGCTGGGTCGTAGTAGATCAGCTCACGGCCGTCGGACAGCTTGGTGTCCGTCCGGCGCGCACCGCGCGGTGTGTTCATCGATTGACCCTCCCGGCCGTCCGACGCTTGGCCAGCCAGGAATCATCGTAAACCAACAAACTCGAACATGCATCGTGAGACCTGCCACCGGTAGAGTAGATAAATGGACGACTACGCCCAACGCACGCCCTCTCGGCAGCTGACGAGAGGGCGCTAGGAACTCCGACCCATGAACGACACCCTGCTCAACATCGTCCTGATTCTGGTCTTCGTGCTGATCGGCGGGGTCTTCGCCGCGGCCGAGATGGCCCTCGTCTCGCTCCGGGACAGTCAGCTCAAGGCACTCTCGCACCGCGGCCGACGCGGCGAGATCGTCGCCAAGGTGGCCGCCAACCCGAACCGGTTCCTGTCCGCCGTGCAGATCGGCGTGACTCTGATGGGCTTCCTGTCCGCCGCCTTCGGTGGCGCGACACTCGCCGACGGCCTCTCGCCGCACCTGCAGGACCTCGGGCTGCCCGAGTCGGTGGCCGGCACGGTCGCGCTGGTGCTGATCACGATCCTGATCTCGTACGTCTCGATCGTGCTCGGCGAACTGGCTGCCAAGCGGCTGGCTCTGCAGCGGGCCGAGACCTTCGCACTCGGTCTGGCGCCGCTGGTCGACCGGATCGCCTCCGGGGCTCGCCCGGTGATCTGGCTGCTGTCGAAGTCCACCGACCTGGTGGTGCGCGCGCTCGGCGGCGACCCGAACGCGAACCGCGAGGTGATGTCCGACGAGGAACTGCGCGACGTCATCTCCGCGCACGAGTCGCTCGGTGAGGAAGAGCGCAAGATCGTCGACGACGTCTTCGAGGCCGGCAGCCGGCAGTTGCGCGAGCTGATGCTGCCGCGCACCGAGGTGGATTTCGTCGACGCCGAGATGCCGGCGTACAAGGCGGTCAAGTTCGCCGCCGAGCGCCCGCACTCGCGGTACCCGGTGATGAACGGCTCGGCCGACGACATCGTCGGCTTCGTGCACGTCCGCGACCTGTTCGACCCGGCGGTCGCGACCCGCTCGGTGCGGGTCGGCGACCTGGCGCGCGAGGTCCTGATGCTGCCGGACACCGCGAAACTGCTGCCGACGCTGACCGAGATGCGCCGCCGTTCGACGCACCTGGCCATCGTGCTGGACGAGTACGGCGGTACGGCGGGCATCGTCACGCTCGAGGACCTGGTCGAGGAACTGATCGGCGACATCAAGGACGAGTACGACGAGGAGCCGGCCGAGACGACCCGGCTACGCAGCGGCGACATCGAGGTCGACGGGCTGCTCAACCTGGACGACTTCGCCGACGCGACCACCATCGAGCTCCCCGACGGGCCCTACGAGACTGTCGGCGGATTCCTCGCCGCCCGCCTCGGGAAGGTCCCGTCGACGGGTGACGAGGTCCCGATCGACGCCCACACCCTGACCGTCACCGAGATGGACGGCCGCCGGGTCGCCCGGGTCCGCCTGCACCGGGTCACACCGGAAGCGGGGCAGCAGCTGCCGGCTGAGGAGCCAGAACCCGCCGCCGACTGAGTACGACCAGCCCGCCGACGACGTACCCGAGGCCCTGGAAGACCAGGATCGGGATGATGCCGACGGCGTCGCCGAGCAGGCCGGCCGCGGCGATGCCGAGCAGGACCGCGATGCTCTCGGCGGCGCCGACCGCGCCGTAGATGCGGCCGCGGGTGCCGTCGACGGTGAGGTTCTGGAACACCGTCATCATCCCGGCGACGGTGAGGGCGCCGGGCAGGCCGACGACGATCATGCAGACGAACGCGGGGATCACGCTGGTCGACACCAGTGGGTAGAGGAACAGAGCGACGTCGATCAGGCCGAACGCGAAGGCGCCGATGCCCCACAGGGTTGCGGCCGGCCAGCGGGAACCGATCGCGGCGGCGACCAGGCCGCCGACGATCCCGCCGATCGCCTGCGACGACACGATCAGGCCGTACACCTTGCCGTCGCCGCCGATCTCGGCGCTGACGAACGGTGCGAACAGCGTGCTCATGATTCCTTCGCCGACGCCGGTGACCATGCAGAACACGAAGAACAGTCGCATCGCCGGACCCGCGACGCAGAGCCGCAGTCCCTCGGTCCACTCTTCCTTCAGCCGCTTGATCGCACCGCCGGCCGTCTCTTCCTTGGATTCGGGTCGTTCTTGTCGGTGCCGCATCGCGGCGACCAGTGCGACCGCGACCAGGAAGGTCACGGCATCGCCGACGGCGAGCAGCGTGAGTCCGCCGGCGGCCGCGAGTACACCGCCGAGCGCGGCGCCGACGAGCCTTGCGAGGTCGCGGATCTGACTGTTCAACGCGTTCGCGGTCACCAGTTGCTCGGAATTCACGAGGAGCGGGACCAGCGACTGTTCGGCCGGCGTGAAGAACTGCTGTAGACAGCTCTGCGCCAGTACGACGCCGTACACGATCCAGATCATGCTCGCGTCGTGGACGGCGACGAGGGGGATCAGTACGACGGCGTTCAGCACGTTCGTCACGATCATCGTGGTGCGCTGGTTCCACCGGTCCACGAAGACGCCGGCCAGCGAGCCGAGCAGGACGGCGGGGAGGAACGACGCGAGTAGCAGTCCGCCGGAGGCCAGGGTCGAGCCGGTCAGTACGTACACCTGGAACGCGAGTCCGGTGCGCAGCAGCCAGTCACCGGTCAGCGAGATCAGGCCGGCGCCGAGCATCAGCCGATAGTCACGCTGCCGCGCGAGGACGCCCCACAAGTCCTTCATGTGTCTACTCCTCGGGTGAGACAGCAACGATCTGGGTGAACGAGACATGCCGGCTTCCCGCCGGCCGGGTGGACTTGTCGTCGATCGGCCGCTCGTCCACCCAGCGCTGCAGGAGCTCGTTGATCTGGCCGACGATCTCGGCCAGCTCGTCGCCGGTCAGATAGAGGCCGGTCTGCCCGATGCCGGAGTTGTCCCGCCAGACCGGGTCCGCCTGCAGGCGCTGCTGCTGCCATTTCGCCAGCGCGTCCAGCGCCCGCTCGGCCATCAGCTGCTCGAGTACGTCGGCAGCGGCCGCGCCTTCGGGCGTCTTGATCGCGTCCTGCCATGACTGCGACGTCGAGACCAGGCGCCACGGCCGCTCCCGGTTGTCCTTGCCCGGTGCCGGCTCGACGAAGTCGTACTTCGCCAACTGCCGCAGGTGGTGCGACGCCAACGCCTGGCTGATCCCGAGCCGTCGCGCCGCATCGGCCGCGGTCAGCGGCCCCTCCCGGCCCAGCAGCGACTGCAGGTCCAGCCGCACCGGGTGCGCCATCGCCCGAATAGCCAACGGATCATCCAGCAACCGAGCCCGCCGCGGATCCTTCTCCAAAGACATGCTTGGAATATGCAGCAGGCTTGAGCCCGATGTCAAGCTGTTGCTTGGAATGTGGCGTGATGGGCAGCTCGACAGGAGGTGTCAGGCGGCTGGGTAGTGCACCTGAGCGTGGTGGTGCTTGGTGTGTACAGCGTCTCGGGGTGCTCTACCTGTCGAGAGTGCACATCCGTTCAGCCGGTTTGGTCGAGAAAACGGCGAAATGTCGAGTGGTGGGGATCGTGTCCGACCTCTGCTGCGAAGATCCAGTACCTGCCCGAAAGGACACCGGACATGAAGTACCTGCTGATGATTCACAGCAACCCGATCACCTGGGGTCACCCGTCGTTCCTGCACACCGAGGAGGGCAAGGCCCTACCGAAGAAGGCCAGGGCCGCGCTCGCCGCGCAGCTCGACAACCTCCTGAACGAACTAGACGCCAGCGGCGAGCTGATCAACGCCGTCCCGCTCGACCCGCCGACCAAGACCCGGGTCGTCCGCGTCCGCGAAGGCGTCCGCGCAACAACCGACGGCCCGTACTCCGAGGCAAAGGAACAACTAGCCGGCGTCTTCCTCATCGACGTAGCGAGCCAAGAACGCGCCGAAGAGGTAGCCGCCACCATCCCCGAAGCAGCCTTCTACGCCGTCGAGGTCCGCCCAGTCTCAGTGTTCGACTAGGCGTTGGTGGTTTTGGGTTGTGGCCAGGGCGGGGTCGAGGGTGCCTAGGGCTAGCCAGGTGGCGCCTCCGACTCCGTCTCGGGCGGTCAGTACGTCGCCTGCGAAGTGTTGCCGGATGAGTTGGCCGACAGGTGAAGATTCTCCGGCGACACTGCCTGCGAGCACCATCGGGCCCTTGTCCGACGTTGTCTTCAGACGTGCGGCGGTTTCTGTGAGCAACTCGGCTGCGCGTTTCACCAGGGACCGCGCTGTCTCGTCGTCCTGTGCGTAGGCCGCCATCACCGCCGGCGCCAGCTCCGCGAGCAGAACGGGTGGGCGACTGTTCACCGTTCGAACCAGATCATCACGCAGTGCGTCGTATCCTTCACGATGTGCAGTCGCATGCTCGTCCCGATCGGGCAGGATCGTTTGTACGACGGCCTGCCCGAGCAGCCCGAGTGGCTCGCGGAGATCCAGCGCCTGCAGCACGCTGCGCACCGCCTCCCGGCCGAGCCAGAAGCCGGAGCCGTCGTCGCCCAGCAGCCAGCCGTGCCCGCCCGCGGTGCGCAGCAGTTGGTGGTTGCGTACCAGCCCGGCGTTGCTTCCGGTCCCGGCGATCAGCACGGTTCCGTCCGGTTCCGGCGTTCCTGAGGCGAAAGCGACCTCGAGATCGCCGATGTAGTCGGGAGCGACGATGAGGCCGGCGCCCGTCCAGGCGGCCTCGAACTGCGCGGCGACGTCGGGCCGCGCGAGTGCCACGCCTCCGGCCATGCCGACGACCCCGGCCTTGACGGCCGTCGCGTCCAGTCCGGACAGTGCGGCGTGAAGGGCCTGCCCGAAGTTGGCCGCCGCACTTGCCGGATGACTGGTCGGATTCCCTCCCGCTGCGGCGCCGCGACCGACTACGTTGCCCTCAGAGTCCGCGATCACGATCCGGGTGGACGTGCCGCCGAGGTCGCCGCCGAGGACCAGTGGTCCGGCAGGTATCAGGACCACCTGGTCGACAGGTGCGGCGTCAGCGTCCGGAAGCGGGCGTTCGACCGACATACGCAATGCTCCAAACTGCTCGAAAGAGCCTATTAGTAAGCACAAGGAAACAAGGTTACGCAACGGTCCCGATCTGGGGAGATCACACGGATGAGCCTTGACTTTAGCTACGAGTTGAGAAAAGTTCTGTCCAGCAAACAGCAAACTTGCGCATTTGTCGGCACTTGGAGTGTCGCTGGCGAGCAGATTAGTCGAGGGGTGGGCCGTTGATGGCCAGCAGTAACACGGGGGAATCCACAGGCGTGGGCGCGCAGGCGTATGTTCAAACGTTGATGCCGATCATGGCTGCGGTCACCACCCAGATCGACGGCCCGATCCAGAAGGCCGCCGACCTGATGGTCGCGTCGCTGCGCGCGAACGGCGTCATCCAGGCCTTCGGCTCCGGGCACTCCGAGGCCCTCGCGATGGAGATCGCCGGCCGGGCCGGCGGGCTGATCGCGTCCAACCGGATCGCGCTCCGCGACCTGGTGCTGCTCGGCGGTGAACCGCCCGAGTTGCTGCGCAGTGCGGAGCTCGAGCGCGACCCGGCGTACTCCCGCAAGCTCTACGAGCTGTCGGCGGCCCGCGAGGGCGACCTCTTCGTCATCGCCTCCAACTCAGGTGTGAACGGCTCGATCGTCGAGCTCGCGAGTGTGGTCAAGGAACACGGTCACCCGCTGATCGCGATCACCTCGCTGCAGCACACCGGCGGTATGGACTCGCGGCACCCGTCGGGCAAGAAGCTGATCGACTTCGCGGACGTGGTGCTCGACAACCAGGCGCCGTACGGCGACTCCGTGCTGGACCTGCCCGATGGTGCGGGCAAGGTCTGTGCGGTGTCGTCCATCACGGCTGCGCTGATCGCGCAGCTGCTCGTTGCCGAGGTACTGCGCCGGATGACCGAGGCCGGCGAGACGCCACCGGTTTACCTGTCTGCGAACATCCCAGGTGGCGACGAGCACAACCATGCCCTTGAAGCAAGGTACGCCGGCCGCATCCGGCGTACTGCGTGAAACACTCCTTGGAAGGCGGGACCAATGACCACTCCCAACAACCTGTCGCGGCGGCTGTTCCTGCAGCGCGCAGCGGTCGGCACCCTGATGGCGACCGGCGGCAGCACGCTGCTGGCCGCCTGTGCCACCAGCGGCGGTGACGACGGCGGTTCCACCGGTGGTGGGGACAAGACCGATGAGAACCCGTTCGGTATGGCGGACAAGGCCACCGTCGACGCGGTGATCTTCAACGGTGGGTACGGCTACGACTATGTGTCGTTCGCGGCCAACATCGCGCAGGCGAAGTTCGCGGGTTCGACGTTCAAGGTCGCTCCGTCGACCCAGATCGCCCAGCAGTTGCAGCCCCGCTTCGTCGGCGGCAACCCGCCGGACCTGATCGACAACTCCGGCGCGAACCAGATCGGCTTCAACACGATCCTGGACCAGCTGTCGACGCTGGACGACGTCTTCGAGGCCAAGAACTACGAGGGCACGAAGATCCTTGACACCCTGTACCCGGGTGCCAAGCTCCCCGGCACGTACGACGGCAAGTTCGTCGCCATGAACTACGTGCTCACCCTCTACGGCCTGTGGTACTCCGACAGCCTGTTCAAGGAGAACGGCTGGGAGCCGCCGAAGACCTACGACGCGCTGCTCGACCTCGGCGCCAAGGCCAAGGCGAAGGGCAAGTACCTGTTCGTCTGGGGCAAGGAAGCCGCGACGTACTACCACACCCTGGCCGTCGACTCCGCGATCAAGGAGGGTGGCGACGAGGTCCGCCTGGCGCTGGAGAACCTCGAGGCGAACTGCTGGTCGAAGCCGCAGCTCCAGAGCGTGTTCAAGGCCATGGAGACCATGGTCAAGAACGGCTACTTCGTCCCCGGCGGCGCCGGCACCCAGTTCACCGCCGCGCAGGCGAAGTGGAGCAACGACCAGCAGGCCATCCTCTACCCCTCGGGCTCGTGGATCGAGAACGAGATGAAGAAGGCCACCAAGAGCGGCTTCCAGATGAAGGGCGTCCCCGAGCCGACGCTCACCGACAGCCCGAAGCTGCCGTACGAGGCGCTGCGCAGCGCGGCCGGCGAGCCGTTCATCGTCCCGTCCAAGGGCAAGAACGTTGCCGGCGGCAAGGAGCTCCTGCGGGCGATGCTGTCCAAGGAGGCGGCGACCAACTTCGCCAAGACGCGGCTGGCGCCGACGATCGTCAAGGGCCTCGTTCCCGCCGACGGTTTCGGTTCGACCGCGCTGCAGTCGCAGACCGCGATGCTGGACGCCGCCGGTACGAACATCTTCGACTACCAGTTCGTCGGCCTGTACGGCATGAACACCGACAACCTGGTCGTCTGGAACTCGTTCCTGTCCGGCCAGCTCGACGCGGCCGGCCTGACCAAGGGCCTGCAGCAGATCACCGACAAGGTGCGTAACGACAGCTCCGTCAAGAAGATCCCGGTCACGAAGTGACCGTGACGCAAGACGCTGTGCCGGGAGGCGGACCCAAGCGGTCCGTCACCCGGCGCCGCCGGCCGCTGACCTTCGACCGGGCCAGCTTCATGGCCGTGTTCCTCGGTCTGCCGCTGGCGGTTTTCGTGATCTTCGTGGTCTCGCCGTTCGTGCAGGCGCTGTACTACTCGCTGACCGACTGGTCCGGGTTCAGTTCGGGGATGAACTTCGTCGGCTTCGACAACTACGTCAAGCTGTTCCACGACGACATCTTCCTGAAGGCCGTACGCAACAACGTCCTGCTCGCGATCGTCGTACCGATCGTGACGATCGTGCTGGCGCTGACCCTCGCCACGCTGGTGACGATCGGCGGCTCGGGTACCGGGACCGTCCGCGGACTGAAGTACGCCGGCTTCTACCGGATCGTCTCGTTCTTCCCGTACGTGATCCCCGCGATCGTGATCGGCCTGATCTGGGCGCAGGTGTTCACGCCGAGCTCGGGCGTGCTGGACGCGGTCCTGAACAAGATCGGGCTGCACGGGTTCGAGAACTACGCGTGGCTCGGTGACGCCCGCACGGCCATGCCGGCGTCGATGTTCGTGATGATCTGGGGCTTCGTCGGCTTCTACATGGTGCTGTTCATCGCCGCCATCCGGGGGATCGAGCCCGAGGTGTTCGAGGCGGCCCGGATCGACGGCGCCGGCCGGTTCCGGAGCGCGGTGTCCATCACGGTGCCGCTGATCCGCGACAACGTGCAGACGGCGTACATCTATCTCGGCATCGCCGCCCTCGACGCCTTCGTCTACATGCAGGCTCTGAACCCCGGCGGCGGGCCGCAGAACTCGACTTTGGTCATGCCCCAGCAGTTGTTCACCACGGCCTTCACCAAGGGCCAGTTCGGTTACTCGACGGCGATGGGCGTGGTCCTGGCCGCGGTGACGATGCTGTTCGCGCTCGTGGTCTTCACGGTGAACGCCCTGACCGGCGGACGTGAGCGGAAAGTGAAGGTACGCCGATGACAACCACCGCCGCCGACCGGGGCGACGTCGTCGTCGAGCCCCGCGCGCCGGGCCACCGGGCCCCGGAGGGCAGGGGCGTGGCGACGACCGCCCACATCGCGCTGATCCTGTGGTCGCTGCTGGTGATCCTGCCGCTGGTGTGGACGCTGCTGTCCTCGTTCAAGTCGACGCAGGAGGTCCTCGGCAACCCGCTGGCGCTGCCGGGCAAGCTGCGCTTCGAGAACTACTCCAACGCCTGGACGACGGCCGGCATCGGCCGCTACTTCGCGAACACGGTGATCGTCGTAGGCTCCGCGCTGGTGCTGGTGATGATCCTCGGCGCCATGTGCGCGTACGTGCTGGCGAGGTTCACGTTCCCCGGCAACCGGCTGATCTACTACTCGATGCTGGCAGGCCTGACGTTCCCGGTCTTCCTGGCGATCGTGCCGCTGTTCTTCGTGCTGAAGAACCTCGCACTGCTCAACACCCTGCCAGGGTTGATCATCACGTACGTCGCGTTCGCGCTGCCGTTCACCGTGTTCTTCCTGCACAGCTTCTTCAAGGCGCTGCCGGGTGAGATCTACGAGGCGGCGCAGATCGACGGCGCCGGGGAATGGCGCACGTTCTTCGCGGTGATGTTGCCGATGGCGCGGCCGGGGATGGCGTCGGTCGCCATCTTCAACTTCCTGGGGTTGTGGAACCAGTTCCTGCTCCCCGTCGCCCTGAACACCGACTCGAAGAACTACGTGCTCTCGCAGGGCATGGCGTCGTTCGCGTCGCAGGCGGGTTATGCGGTGGACTTCGGCGCGCTGTTCGCGGCCGTGGTGATCACTGTGGCGCCGGTTCTGGTCGTCTACATCATCTTCCAGCGTCAGCTGCAGGTCTCCGTGACCGCCGGAGGCGTGAAGTAATAGCCTGCGGTGATGCTGAGACGGCGGACTTTGTTGCAAGGGACGTTGGCCGGTGCGGTCGTGAGCGGCTGCACCAGCCAAACGGTCGCCCCACCGGTGTCGAAGGAGAACCCGTTCACGGTGGACGGGAACGCTCCTGTCGACCTGGTCATCAGTGAGGAGTACGGCGGATTCGCGGCGGCGGCGTACCGGAAGAAGTACGCGGCCGCCGTGGTCACGCCGAAGGTGACAACGCAACTGTCCGCCCAGTTGCTGCCCCGGTTCGCGGCGGGCAACCCACCCGACCTGGTGCTCAGCACCGGTGACGACGCGCTGAAGCTCGGCCGGCTGGTCAAGGAAGGTCAGCTGACCGACCTGCAGCAGTTGCTGGACGCGCCGTCCTGGGACAACCAGTCCGCGACGGTCAAGGACCAGCTCCTGCCCGACATGCTGAGCTTCGGCCGGTACGACGGGGCGCAGCGCACCGTCAACTACATCGCGAGCGTGTACGGGATCTGGTACTCGGCCAGCCTGTTCCAGCGCAACGGCTGGGACGTACCGCGCTCCTGGCCCGATCTGCTTGCCCTCGGCACCGATATGAAGGCGGCCGGCCTCGGCCCGTTCATGTACGCCGGCACGCATCCGTACTACCTGCTGGAACTGGTGCTCACGCTGGCCGCCAAGACCGGCGGCCAGGACGTCGTGAAGCGGATCGACAACCTCGACGAAGGCGCCTGGAAGGACGAGAGCGTCACCAAGGCGATCACCGCGGTCGGTGAGCTGACCAAGCGCGGGCTGCTCGCCGCGGGGACCGCCGACTACGACCACATCGGTTCGCAGAAACGCCTCCTCGCCTCCAAGGTGGGGATGCTGCCGTGCGGGAACTGGCTCGAGAACGAGATGAAGGGCCTGATCCCGCAGGACTTCGCGCTGACGATGTTCGCCGTACCGGCGCTGGACACCTCGCCCGCGCTCGCCAGCGGGCTGCACGTCGCGGCGACCGCGCCGGTCCTGGTGCCGGACAAGGCGAAGAACAAGGCCGGTGGGATGGAGTACCTGCGGGCGATGCTGTCGGCGGACGTCGCGGCGCAGGTCACCTCGGAGTCGAGCCAGCTCACCATCGTCCGCGGGGCGGCCGACGGGCTGGAGATGAGTACTGCGCTCAGCTCGGCGCGCGACCTGCTCGCATCGGCCGGGGATCAGCTCATCACCTGGTACTTCGACGACTGGTACCCGGAGTTCGCGAACGCGGCCGCCGCGGCCACCGGGCAGTTCATGGCCGGCGGTCTGCAGCAGTCCGAGTGGACCGCTCGGATCCAGGCCGCGGCCGACAAGCTCAAACAGGACAACGCGGTCACCAAGTACCACCGGGACTGAGATCTGAGTTAGGTTAGGGCAACCTAACTCGACCTGACTCAGTCCCTGTGAGGTTCGCATGCGCCGCCTGCTGGTGTTCCTGGCCGTACTCCTGCTCGCCCTGACCGGGTGCGGAAGCGGGAACGACGACGCGCCCCAGGCAGCGAGTCAGCAGGGCGGCGCCTTCCCGGTGACGATCAAGAACAAGTACGGCGACACCGTCGTCAAGCAGGCGCCGCAGCGGGTCGTGACGGTCGGACTGGTCGAGCAGGACGCGCTGCTCGCGCTCGGTGTCGTACCGGTGGCGACGACCGAGTGGTTCGGGGAGAAGCCGGGCGCGTTGTTCCCGTGGGCGAAGGCGAAACTCGGCGATGGCGCCGTACCGCAGGTGCTGAGCGACAAGGACGGGCTGCAGTTCGAGAAGATCGCGGCGTTGCAGCCGGACCTGATCATCGGGCTGTACGCCGGGATCACGGCGGACGACTACAAGAAGCTGACCGCGATCGCGCCGACGGTCGCGCAGCCGGCCGGCGTACCGGACTACGGCGTGTCCTGGCAGGTCGTGGCACGGACCGTCGGGCAGGCGGTCGGGAAGCCGGCGCAGGCCGACGAGCTCGTGAAGGGGATCGAGGCCCGGTTCTCCGAGGTCCGTACGCAGCATCCCGAGTTCAAGGGCAAGCCGGCGTTGATGGCTACGCCGTACGAGGGCTACTTCATCTACGGCACGCAGGATCCGCGGTCGCGGCTGCTGACCGACTTCGGGTTCGCGCTGCCGGCCGGGCTGGACAAGGCGATCGGCGACAAGTTCGGCGCGAACATCAGCGCGGAGCGGATCTCGCTGCTCGACCAGCAGGTGCTGGTCTGGTTCCCGACCAAGGGCGGTACGGCGAAGCTGAAGGCGGACCCGCTCTACAAGAACCTGAAGGTCCGCACGCAAGGGCGGGACGTGTTCGTCGAGGAGGACTACGACGACCAGCTGTACGGCGCGACCAGCTTCGTGTCCGTGCTCAGCCTGCCGATCGTGCTCGACGAGCTGGTCCCGAAGCTGGCAGCCGCGGTGGACGGAAATCCCGCGACAAACGGGTAAAAAACACCATCGCCTGACGCGGCAGGTTCGCCGTACTCTCTGAGTGGGGAGTGAGAGCGATGGTGTGGCTGGCAGCGGTGGTCCTGTTCTTGACGCTGTGCGTCCTGCTGAGCCTCCTGCTGCCGAATCCGCCCCCGGCACGGTGGCGGCGGAGCCTCCAGCGGCGTACGGCGCGGGTGGCGGCCCGACTGCACCGGCATCCGGTTCCGGACCCGGATCCGTTCGTCACGCTCCGGCTGCAGACCCGCCTGGGGCACCTGTCCACCAAGATCCGGCGGGTCGAGTCCATGCCCAACGTCTACGCCCGCGCGCATCGCCTGATGGCCCTCGAGGCGGCGTACGACGACCTTCTCGACGAGGCCTGCCGGCTGGCCGGCTGCCCGGGGGAGGCCGAGCAGAAACGGTCCGAGGAGAAACGCTGGCAGGAGGAGCAGGAACTGGCCGCCCGCGGCTGGTCCTGGTGACACATAATTTTTGAGATATGACTGATAACCCGCCCGGGTGTGGGTTGGACTGACGCCGCTGGCAGAATCGGGGCCATGTCCCAAGCTGCGTCTGACCCCTCCGCAGCCGGTTCCCAGCGACGCCCCCGCGTGCTCTCCGGGATCCAGCCGACGGCGGACTCCTTCCACTTCGGCAACTACCTAGGCGCGTTGCGGCAGTGGGTGGCCCTGCAGGACGACCACGAGGCGTTCTACTGCGTCGTCGACCTGCACGCGATCACCGTGGAGTATGACCCGAAGGCGCTGCGCGATCGCACCCGCCGGTCCGCTGCACAGTTGCTCGCGGCCGGGATCGACCCGGAGCGGTCCACCCTCTTCGTCCAGTCGCACGTGCCCGAGCACGCGCAGCTGGGGTGGGTGATGGGCTGCATCACCGGGTTCGGCGAGGCCAGCCGGATGACGCAGTTCAAGGACAAGACGGCCAAGGGCGGCGCCGACCGCGCCACCGTCGGCCTGTTCACGTACCCGATCCTGCAGGCCGCGGACATCCTGGTCTACCAGGCGGACCGCGTCCCGGTCGGCGAGGACCAGCGCCAGCACGTGGAGCTGACCCGCGACCTGGCACAGCGGTTCAACCACCGGTTCGGCAAGACCTTCCGGGTCCCCGAGGCGCACATCGTCAAGGAGACCGCGAAGATCTTCGACCTGCAGGACCCGACCGCGAAGATGAGCAAGTCCGGCTCGTCGCCGGCCGGCATCATCGACCTGCTCGACGACCCGAAGGCGAGCGCGAAGAAGATCCGCTCGGCGGTCACCGACTCCGGTCGCGACGTGATCTTCGACCAGGAGAACAAGCCCGGTGTCGCCAACCTGCTGACCATCTACTCGGCGCTCACCGGCCGCAAGATCAGCGAGCTCGAGGACGAGTACGCCGGCCGCGGGTACGGCGACTTCAAGAAGGACCTGGCCGACGTCGTGGTCGAGTTCGTCACCCCGTTCCGGGAGAAGACGCTGGCCTACCTCGACGACAAGGCGCAGCTGGACGCGATCCTCGCGGCCGGCGCCGAACGGGCCCGCGCGGTCACCGAGCCGACGCTGGCCCGGGTGTACGACCGGCTCGGCTTCGTCCCCGGCCCAGCGCTGGGTTCGATTCCGGGATCGGGCCGGTAGGCCGCCGATGACCGTGCTGATGCCGCGACTCCGTCGCGGCGGGTCATGGGGCTGTTGCTCCCGGTCTTCCCTCGTCGCTCTGGTCGCTTCGCTCCCGCCGCTCCTCAGTCCAGACCGGGAGGCCCCATGACCACGATCGGTGTCGCGATCCCGATCGCGGAGCCGTACGGCACGGAGCTGCAGAAGTACCGTGCCGACTTCGGTGATCCGATGGCCGCCTCGATCCCGACCCACGTCACGCTGCTGCCGCCGACCGAGATCGAGGCCGGCGACCTGGCGGCGATCGACGAGCACCTGCTCGCGGTCGCGGCCCGGTTCCCGCGGTTCCGGATCCGGCTGCGCGGTACGGCGACCTTCCGGCCGATCTCGCCGGTGGTGTTCGTGCCGCTGGCCGAGGGCATCTCGTCGTGCGAGGTGCTGCAGTCCCAGGTCCGCTCCGGCCCGCTGAAGGTCGACCTCAAGTTCCCGTACCACCCGCACGTCACGGTCGCCCACGACCTGGACAAGGACGCGCTCGACCGCGCGTACGACGCCCTGTCGGAGTACGACTGCGCCTTCGACGTGGAGCACTTCAGCCGTTACGAACACGGCTCCGACGGCGTGTGGCGCCCGCAGCGGTCGTTCCCGCTGGCAGGCTGAGTCTCCGTTACCCGGGGTACAGGAGACCAATGAACATCAAGTCCGCCTGGCAGCGGTTCAAGCGGTCGCAGCTGTGGCGGGCGTGGAAGCGGTACGGCGACCGTCGCGGCAACCGGCTGGCGGGAGCGACGAGCTTCTTCGGGTTCCTGTCGCTGTTCCCGCTGATCGTGCTGGCCGCGGCGATCACCGGGCCGCTGCTCGGCCACGACGCGATCGAGGCCTTGAAGGACGCCCTGCGCCAGAACCTGCCCGGTATCGGCGACAAGATCGACATCGACGGGCTGATCGGGCATGCCGGGGCCATCGGCCTGGTCTCCGGAGCCTCGCTGCTGCTCACCGGCCTCGGCTGGATCGACTCGCTGCGCGCCTCGATCCGCTCCATGCACGAGCTGGACGACGAGCCGGGCAACGCGCTCAAGCTGAAGGGCGTAGACCTCGGCGCGCTGATCGGTCTCGGTCTGATCGGCCTGATCGCCACCGGCGCGTCGTCGATCCTGACCGGTCTGTCCAAGCGGATCGTCGGCTGGGTCGACCTGGACGGTACCTGGCTGGCGCACTGGGGACTCGGTCTGATCAGCCTGGTGATCGGGGTCGCCGCCGGCGCCGTGCTGTTCCTGTACATGCAGACGGCCCTGCCGCGGATCCTCCTGCCCCGCAAGGTGTCGCTGATCGCAGCCCTTGCCGGCGGCATCGTGTTCTACCTGGCGCAGCGGCTCGGCAACCTCTACGTGAACCACGTGATCGGCGCCAACGCGGCGTACGGCGCGGTCGCCTTGCCGCTCGCGCTGCTGGTCTGGATCTACCTGATGACCCGGGTGATCATGCTGGTCGCGGCCTGGACGAAGGAGGCAACGCTCGACGCCAAGGTCGCTGAGCCCGCCACGCTCCCGTCGGGCCCGGTCGAGATCGAGCCCCTGCTGCTCGGCCCGCCCGGCAAGCGCTACAAGGTCGTCCCGATCCCGGAGCACAAGGCGGACACCGTCGCAGTCGCCGCCGGCGCAGTACTGGGCGTCACACTCACCACTCTGGCCCTCCAGGGCCTCCGAGCCGTGCGAGCCGTCCGGCGTCAGTGACGGCGGCGGCGGAGGGTTCGTGGGCGGCGGAGGAAGAGGCCGAGGAGTAGTACGGGTGGGGCGGCGTACGCCCAGTCGGGGACTCGTAAGGCGAGTGACTGGACCGCCTGGCCGGGGCTGAGCGCGGTGCGTGCCTGCGGGTGGCCCGCCGTACCCGACTCGGGTTGGGTGGCGGGTTTGCCTTCCGGCTGGGTCTTCGGCGGCGCGACGGCCGGTTTGACGAGGGTGCCGACCGGCTTGAGCTTGCCGTAGTTGGTGAACGTCCAGGTCAGCAGGTTGCTCGCGTCCTCGGTGATGCCGTGCGGCGCGTTCATCATCGTCACGACCAGCGTGTGCCCGTTGCGGCGGGCGGCGCCGACGAACGTGTTCCGCGCCAGTGTCGTGTAGCCGGTCTTCACGCCGAGCGCGCCGTCGTAGTTGAAGAGCAGCTTGTTCTGGTTCGCGACCTGGTACGTGCCCTTGTTGCCGACGTTCGGGAAGGTCGTGTACTTCGTCGACGCGTACTTCGCGAAGTCCTGCCGGGTCAGCCCGGCCTGCGCGAACAGGGCCAGGTCGTAGGCGCTGGAGTACTGCCCGTCGGCGTCCAGGCCGGTCGGGTCGGTGACGTGGGTGTCCAGCGCGCCGAGATCCTTGGCCTTCGCGTTCATCCGCTGGATGGTCGCGGGTACGCCGCCCTGGTCGTGGGCGCACAGTGCGTGGACGGCGTCGTTCCCGGAGGCCAGGAACATGCCCTGGAACAGCTGGTCGACGGTGTAGCGCAGGCCCGGGTACACGCCGACCTTGCTGCCGATGATGCCGGCGTCGGCGTCCGAACCGACCACCGGATCGGTCTTCTTCAGCCGGGGCAGCAGGACCAGCGCGGTCAGCGTCTTGAGGGTGCTGGCCGGGCGGAGCTGCGCGTGCGGCGCTTTGGCCGCCAGTACCTGGCCGGTGTCCACGTCGGCCACGACGTACGCCGATGCCTGGACAGCCGGCGGTGCCGCCCCGTTGGCGACCACCGTCGGCTTCGCGGTCAGCAGGTCGCCGCCGACCGGGCCCTGTGGGGCCTGGCCGACGGCGGTCGCTGTCAGAGGTCCGGCGACCACCAGTGCAGTGGTTGCGCAGGCCGTCAGAAGCAAACGCATCGGCGGCACTCTAGTTGCCGACCGGTGCAGATGTCACAGGTGGGTCTCATGCCCGGTAGGCGGTCCACATGTTGCTGATGCGGGTTGACTGGCCGGGCGTGAACTGGTTGTAGCAGGAGTCGTAGGAGTAATCCATGTAGTTGTGGATGGGGTCCAGACCCGACAGCGAGCAGGAGTCCCGGCCGGTCGGGCAGCCGCTGGACGAGCTGCTCTGGGCGGGAGTGTCGGCCACCGAGTCGTTCGTGCTCGTGCAGCCGCCCTGGAACGTGTGGTACAGCCCGAACCAGTGTCCGGCCTCGTGGGACGCCGTCTTGCCGAGGTTGTAGTTGGTCGCCGAACCGCCGGGCAGCGAGCTGTACTGCACCCGGATGCCGTCGATCTTCGGGTTGCTCGCGTAGTCCCACGGGAACGTCGCGATACCGAGGTACGAGAAGTCGACCAGCCAGATGTTCAGGGCGTTCTTGCCACCCTTGCGCGTTTGTGACCGGTACTGCGTGCTCTGCCGGTCGTTGTGCCACTGGTTGTTCTTGATGCGGTCGGTGCCGGCCAGGTAGAACGTGAATCCGGTGTTCGCGGCCTGCGACGACTCCTGGCCGGCGAAGTCCTGGTTCAGTTCGGCGATCTGCTGGGAGATCTGGCTGTCGGTGACGTCACCGGCGCCGGAGGTGCTGAGCATGACGTGCACGTAGACAGGGACACTCGCCGCGGCCAGCGTGCCGGCGGTGAATCCACGCTTGGCCTTCAGGATCTGTGCTGTCTTGGCGTCGATGGCCTTCTGCTCGGCCGCCGACAGCTCCCGGTGGTCTGCACCGAAGCCGCCACGCGCAGCGGCACCTTCCTCAGGCGTGAAGCAGGCCGGGTTTCCGGTCTGGTCGACGGGCAACTGGGCAGTCGCCTGTCCACCGAGCGGACTGAACGCAAGCGCCGTACCGGCCAGGAGAACGGCCAGAGCGCGGGGACGGGTAACGAAAGATCGCATAGCGGTCCTCCAGAATCGGGCCGCTTGGGCGGTGCGGCCGAATCCGGCGATTTTCCCCACCATCCCGGCACCTGCCAACCGATTCCCTGGCCTCCCAGTGCCACGGCACCACCACGCCGAGCCGCTATTCGAGGAAGGCGCGGAGGAGCGCTTCGGTGCCCGCCAGGTGTTCTTGCATCGCGTCGCGGGCGGTAGCGGGGTCGTCGGTCAGGATCGCGTCGATGACGGCCTGGTGCTGGTGGTTGGAGTGGTCGATGTTGCGTTCCAGGAGGGGGATGGCGTCCAGGAGTTCGTTGAGGCGCATGCGGACGTCGGCCATGGCCGACGTCAGGGAGGGGGAGCCGGTGACTTCGGCGATGGCGAGGTGGAGACGGGAGTCCAGGCGGCGGTAGTCGGCCAGGCGGGCCGTGGACGTGTCGGCCAGGCAGCGCTCGAGGTGGGCGCGTTCGGCGGGGGTCAGCGTGCGGGAGGCGGCGGCTTCCGCGGCGCCGGTCTCCAGGACGAAGCGCAGCGTCAGGGCGTCGTCGAGGCCGCCGGCGAGGTCGCGGGCGAGGCGCTTGGCCGGCGTACGACGGGGTTTCGGGAGTTGCTCGTTGACGAACGTCCCGCCGTACCGGCCGCGGCGGGACTCGACGTACCCGGCCTCGGTGAGGGCGTGGATCGCCTCACGGAGCGTGACTCGGCTGACGTTCAGCCGGGTTGCGAGCTCGCGCTCCGGGGGCAGCCGGTCGCCGGGCACGACGACGCCGAGCTTGATTGCCTGCAGCAATCGCTCGACCGTCTCCTCGAACGGGTTCCCGGCCCGGACCGGCCGGAACACCGCGTCATCTGCCTGAACGACCATGTCCTCAGACTAGATCGGTGTCACATAGGCGCCCGAGATTCCCCCGTCGACGAGGAACGTGTTGGCGGTGATGAAGGAGGAGTCGTCGCTGGCCAGGAACGCGACCGCGGCGGCGATCTCCTCCGGCTCACCGAAGCGGCCCATCGGGACGTGGACCAGCCGGCGCTCGGCCCGCTCCGGGTCCTTCGCGAACAGCTCGGTGAGCAACGGGGTGTTGACCGGCCCCGGGCAGAGCGCGTTCACCCGGATCCCCTGCCGCGCGAACTCGACGCCGAGCTCGCGGCTCATCGCGAGGACGCCGCCCTTCGACGCGGAGTACGAGATCTGCGAGGTCGCCGCGCCCATCACGGCGACGAACGAGGCGGTGTTGATGATCGACCCGCGGCCTTGCCGTTGCATGTAAGGGATCACGGCCTTGCAGCACAGGTACACCGACGTCAGGTTGACCTCCTGCACCTTGCGCCACGCCTCCAACCCGGTGTCCAGGATCGATGCGTCGTCGGGCGGTGAGATGCCGGCGTTGTTGAACGCGATGTCCACGGCGCCGTACGTGTCGAAGGCCTGCTTGAACAGGTTCTCGACCGCGGCCGGGTCGGTGACGTCGGTCGGCACGTACAGCCCGCCGACCTCGTCCGCGGCGTCCTTGCCCGCGGCCGGGTCGAGGTCGCCGATCACGACATGCGCTCCCTCTGCAGCGAGCCGCCGTACCGTGGCCAGACCGATCCCGCTCGCGCCGCCGGTCACCACGGCGACCCGCCCTTCGAGCCGATGAGCCTTGACGTCCATTCAGTCCTCCGTGCTGATGAAGATGTTCTTGGTCTCGGTGAACGCGGCCAGCGCGTCCGGGCCGAGCTCCCGGCCGAGGCCGGACTGCTTGTAACCGCCGAACGGCGTCGAGTACCGCACCGACGAGTTGGAGTTGATGGAGAGATTGCCGGCCTCGACGCCGCGGCCGACTCTGATCGCGCGGCTGACGTCGCGGGTCCAGATCGAGCCGGACAGCCCGTACTCGCTGTCGTTCGCGATCCGCAGCGCGTCGGCCTCGTCCGCGAACGGGATCACCGCGACCACCGGCCCGAAGATCTCCTCCCGCGCCGCGCGCTCGCTCGCGGGCGCCAGCACCGTCGGCGGGAACCAGAACCCGGGCCCGCTCGGCGCAGTCCCTTGGAACGCGGGGTTCTCGACGTACGACGCGACCTGCTCGCGCTGCCCCGCGGAGATCAACGGACCCATCTCGGTCGCCGGATCACTCGGGTCGCCGACCTTGAAGTTCTTCACCGCCGGCTCCAGCAGCTCCAGGAACCGGTCGTACGCCAAACGCTCGACGAGGATCCGGGAACGCGCGCAGCAGTCCTGCCCCGCGTTGTCGAACACGCCGTACGGCGCCTGCGCGGCAGCCTTCTCCAGATCCGCGTCGGCGAAGACGATGTTCGCCGACTTGCCGCCCAGCTCGAGCGTCACCCGTTTCACCTGGTCCGCGCAGCCGGCCATGATCTGCTTGCCGACCGTGGTGGAGCCGGTGAAAACGATCTTGCGGACCGCGGAATGCGTGACGAAACGGTTTCCGACAACGGTTCCCTTACCGGGCACGACCTCGAAGACGCCGGGCGGAAGGCCGGCCTCCAGGGCGAGCTCACCGAGCCGGATCGCCGTCAACGGGGTCAGCTCGGCCGGCTTCAGGACAACGGTGTTTCCGGCTGCCAGGGCAGGCGCGAAGCCCCAGCCGGCGATCGGCATCGGAAAGTTCCACGGAACGATGACACCGACCACGCCGAGCGGTTCCTGGAACGTGATATCGATGCCGCCGGCAACCGGAATCTGCTTTCCGAAAAGGCGTTCCGGAGCGGCCGAATAGTAGGTGAGTACGTCGCGGACGTTGCCCGCTTCCCAGCGCGCGTTGCCGATCGTGTGGCCGGCGTTCTCGACCTCCAGCGCGGCCAGGTTCTCCAGGTCGGCGTCGACCGCGTCGGCGAACCGCCGCAGCAGCCGTCCGCGGTCGGCGGGCGTCACATCCCGCCAGGTCTCGAACGCCTTCGCGGCCCGGGCGATCGCCGCGTCCGCATCGTCCTGCGTGGCAAGTGAGATCGTCCGGATCACCTTCTCGGTGGCCGGATTGAGTACGTCATACTTCATTGGGTGCTCCTGATCAGTGCGGTGAACAGCCGCAGGTCCTCGGGGTTCTCCTCCGGATGCCACTGCACCCCGAGCGCGAAGTCGTGGCCTTCCACCTCGGCCGCCTCGACCGTTCCGTCGTCCGCGCGGGCAGTGACCTTCAGCCCCGGTGCGACGACGTCGAGCGCCTGGTGGTGGTAGCAGCTGCCGTCAGCGCGTTCGCCGAGGATCCGCGCGGTGAGGGTGCCGGGCTCGGTCTTCACCTCGACGCTGCCGAAGGTCGCCGGCTCCGGGCGATGCGCGTCGTGCGCGACGACGTCCGGCAGGTGCTGGTGCAGGGTGCCGCCGAGCGTCACGTTCAGCATCTGCAGACCGCGGCAGATCGCCAGCAAGGGAACATCAGAAGCGAGTGCGGCGCGGATGAGGATCGCTTCGTGGTCGTCGCGGCCGGGCCTGGTGCCGACGGTCTCCGGATGCGGAGCTGCTTGGTAGGAGCCGGGATCGACGTCGCAGCCGCCGGCGATCACGAGTCCGTCGAGGATCTCCAGGACGGACGGATCCGTACCGACCGGCGGCAGCAGCAGCGGCACCCCTCCGGCCGCCACCACCGCATCCAGGTACACCCGCGGAATCAACGCGGCGTCCCGGTTCCAGATCCCCCAGCTCGCCGGTTCCAGGTAGGTCGTGATCCCGATGCGCGGGCGCCTGAGGAGTCGTCTAGAGGCGTTCGAACCCACGGACCCGCTCCCAGTCGGTGACGGCGGCGTCGTACGCATCGAGCTCGACGCGTGCGGCGTTGCTGTAGTGGTCGACCATCTCGTCGCCGAACGACGTACGGGCGATCTTCGAACCGGTGAAGAGGGCGGCGGCTTCGCGGAGCGTGGACGGGACGTGCTCCTTGTCCGACTCGTACGCGTTGCCCTCCAGGAGCGGCTCGAGCTCCAGTTCGTTCTCGATGCCGTGCAGGCCGGAGGCGATGATCGCGGCGACCGCGAGGTACGGGTTCACGTCGCCGCCGGGGAGGCGGTTCTCGACGCGGAGCGAGTCGCCGTGGCCGACCACGCGCAGCGAGCAGGTGCGGTTGTCGAGACCCCAGGCGATCGCGGTCGGCGCGAAGCTGCCGCGGACGAAACGCTTGTAGGAGTTGATGTTCGGGGCCAGCAGATAGGTGAACTCGGACAGACACGCGAGCTGGCCGGCGATGAACTGGTCCATCAACCGGGAGAAGCCGTGGTCGCCGTCACCGGCGAGCACCGGGTCGCCGTCGTCGGCGCGGAAGCTCAGGTGGATGTGGCACGAGTTGCCCTCGCGTTCGTCGTACTTCGCCATGAACGTGAGGCTCTTGCCGTGCTTGGAGGCGATCTCCTTCGCGCCGGTCTTGTAGATCGAGTGGTTGTCGCAGGTCGCGAGCGCCTCGTCGTACCGGAACGCGATCTCGTGCTGCCCGAAGTTGCACTCGCCCTTCGCGGACTCGACGTACAGGCCGGCGCCGGTCATGCCGTTGCGGATGTCGCGCAGCAGCGGCTCGACCCGGGAGGTGCCGACGAGGGAGTAGTCGACGTTGTACTGGTTCGACGGGGTGAGGCCGACGTATCGCTTGTTCCACGCGGTTTCGTAGGTGTCGTCGAACACGATGAACTCGAGCTCGGTCCCGACGTACGCCTTGAGTCCCCGCTCCGCGAGGCGGTCCAGCTGGGCCCGCAGTACCTGCCGCGGCGACGCGACCACCGGCGTACCGTCCAGCCACTGTACGTCGCACAACACGAGCGCAGTGCCCTCGAGCCACGGCACCAGACGCAGTGTGTCCAGGTCAGGTGCCATCATCAGGTCGCCGTACCCGCGCTCCCAGGAGGACATCGTGTAGCCGTCGACGGTGTTCATGTCGACGTCGACCGCCAGCAGGTAGTTGCAGCCCTCGGACCCGTGCTTCAGCACCTCCTCCAGGAAGTACCGCGCACCGCACCGCTTGCCCTGCAACCGCCCTTGCATATCGGTGATCGCCACCAGCACCGTGTCGACCTCGCCGGCCTCGACCAGCCTGCGCAGCTCCTCCACACTCAACACGGCCACTCCCGGAGTCTATTGGTCTGTTTCCAGTCCATTGACTCAAGTCTGGCTCGGGATGTCAACGCGTGCAGTTTCCCTTGACACTGCCTGACCGGGGTGCCTCAATTACCTAAAGGTCTGGGGGGAGACCATTGAGGCGCTGTGTCTAGGAGGCCCGCAATGAGTAAGGACGAGTCCGCCGCCCCGTTGACCGACGACGAGAAACGCCTGCATCAGTTGGGTTATGCCCAGGAGCTGTCCCGGACGATGTCCGGGTTCTCGAACTTCGCGGTGTCCTTCACGATCATCTCGATCCTGTCCGGCTGCCTGACCCTGTACGGGTTCGGGATGAACACCGGCGGCCCGGTGATGATCGTCTGGGGCTGGCCGTTCGTCGGCCTGATGACGTTGTTCGTCGGCCTCGCGATGGCGGAGGTCTGCTCGAGCTTCCCGACCGCCGGCGGGCTGTACTACTGGTCCGCCAAACTCGCGCGGTCGAACGGCGCGGCCTGGTCCTGGTTCACCGGCTGGTTCAACTTCCTCGGCCAGGTCGCGGTGACCGCCGGGATCGACTTCGGCGCCGCGTTCTTCCTGAACGCGTTCCTCGACCTGCAGTTCGGCTTCAGTACGACGCCCGGCCACACGATCCTGCTGTTCGGGATCATCCTGCTGGTGCACGGGCTGCTGAACTCGTTCGGCGTGAAGCTGGTCGCCAAGCTCAACGACATCAGCGTGTGGTGGCACATCGTCGGCGTCGTCTTCATCGTCGGCGCGCTCGTGTTCGTGCCGGACAAGCACCAGTCGGCCGGGTTCGTGTTCGGCCACTTCGTCAACAACACCGGCTGGGGCTCAACCTTCTACGTCGCGCTGCTCGGCCTGCTGCTCGCGCAGTACACCTTCACCGGGTACGACGCGTCCGCGCACATGACCGAGGAGACGCACGACGCGGCCCGGTCGGGTCCGCGCGGGATCGTGATGTCGATCCTGGTCTCGCTGGCGGCCGGGTGGGTGCTGCTGATCGGTCTGACGTTCGCGATCCAGAGCTACGACGGCGCCCTCGAGGGCGAGATCGGCGTACCGCCGGCCCAGATCTTCATCGACGCGGTCGGTGCGGGACTGGCCAAGGTCCTGCTGCTGGTGGTGATCGGCGCGCAGCTGTTCTGCGGGATGTCGTCGGTGACCGCGAACTCGCGGATGATCTACGCGTTCTCCCGTGACGGAGCGTTGCCGGGGTCCAAGTTCTGGCACAAGATCAACGGCAAGACCAGGACACCTACGAACGCGATCTGGCTGGCCGCCGGCGGGGCGTTCCTCCTCGGACTGCCGTACCTCTGGAACGCGACGGCGTACGCCGCTGTCACCTCGATCGCGGTGATCGGCCTGTACATCGCCTATGTGCTACCCACCCTGCTGCGGCTGCTCCAGGGCAAGGACTTCCAGCCCGGCCCGTGGCACCTCGGCCGCTGGAGCCGCCCGATCGGCATCGTCGCGATCATCTGGGTCGCGTTCATCACGATCCTGTTCATGCTGCCGCAGGTCAGCCCTGTTACTGGTAGCACTTTCAACTACACGCCGATCGCCGTACTCGTGGTGCTCGGCTTCGCGGCGGCGTACTGGTTCCTCTCCGCCCGCCGCTGGTTCACCGGCCCCAAGGTCCAAGGCACCGAGGAGGAACTAGCCGCGATCGAGCGCGACCTCGAGTCGATCTGAGCCGTAAGTCGTCGAAAGACCATCCGGTGCCCCGGCACGATCGTGCCGTCGCGACTGCTCGGAACTGGGCAGTAGTGGGTGACAGGATGGTGGCCAGCAAATTTCCTCATGTGACACTCGCCGTGTCGAACGGTCAATGACTGTGATAATCGGCGAGGGTAATCCTTCGAGGAGTTGGATGACTGACGACGAGCTGGTCGGGCGTGCCGGACTGGTCGAGCGTGCTACCAAGCAGCTCGAGACCAGCGGCAGCGTGCTGCTCTACGGCCCGACCGGCATCGGCAAGTCGGCCCTCGGCCGGACGCTCGTCGCGGAGCGTGGCCGGAAGGGCTGCCGGATCCTCAGCGCCGCCCCGTCCAACTCCGAGGCCGGCCTGCCGTACGTCACGCTCCTCGATCTGCTCTCGAACCAGCTCGAATTCGCCTGGCAGGTGCTGCCGGACCACCTCCGGCAGCCCCTCGAGGTCGCGCTGCTGAAGGCGAGCGCTCCGGACACGGTGCGTGACGAGCTGGCTGTGCGCCTCGCCGTACTGCACGTCCTCCGCCGCCTCGCCACGACCGGCCCGGTGCTGATCGTTGTCGACGACATCCAATGGGTGGATCCGTCCAGCCTCGAGGTGCTCACGTTCTGTGCCCGGCGGCTCTCCGAGGGCGTGCACCTGCTCGCCACCGAGCAGGTGGCCGACGGCGACCTGCCGGTGATGGCCGACGCCTGCCCCGAGCCCGTCCTGCAGCTCGAGGTCCCGCCGCTCACGGAGCCCGACGTACTCGGTCTGCTCCGGCAGCGTCTGTCCAGCCCGCTCCCGGTCCGGACGGCGCGCCGCATCTTCACCGCGAGCGCCGGCAACCCGTTCATGGCCCTCGAGCTCGGTCGCGCCGTACTGCGGCATCCGAAGAGCGTCTCGCCCAACGACCCGCTCCCGGTCTCCAGCCGCCTCAAGACCCTGCTCGGGGAGCGTCTCGGCGACCTGTCCACCGACACCCACGAACTGCTCCTGCACGCCGCGTCGTCGCCGCGCCCGACCACCACGCAGCTCGCCCACTCGCTCGAACGACCGATCGACGCCGACCTCGCCGAGGCGGAGACCCTCGGCCTGATCGACGTCTCCGCCGAACGGCTCCGTTTCACGCACCCCTTGCTGAGGGAGTTCGTGTACGCCGAAGCCACGTCGGCCGCCCGTCGTCAGGCCCACGCCAAACTCGCCGCTGTGGTCGACGAACCGGTCGAGAACGCGACCCACCGGGCCCTCGCTACCCAGGAGGCCGATCCGGAGCTCGCCGCGACGATCGAGGAGGCCGCCACGGTCGCCGCCGGCCGTGGAGCCCCGGGCGCCGCCGCGAACCTGTGGCGGCTGAGCGCGGACCGGACACCGAGCACCCAGCCGGACGAACGCGCCCGCCGCCTCACGAGGGCCGCCGACGATGCTGCGGCCGCGGGTCACCTGGCGGAGTCGGCCGACATGGCGCGACTCGCCGTACAGTCAGCGACGACGCCCGAGACCAGGGTGCCCGCGCTGTTGCTGTGCGCCGACGCGGTCTGGCCGGAGCGGGATCGCCGGGTCGAGCTGCTCGCGGAGGCCTTCGCGGCTGCCGAGGGCAACAAACGGTTCGAGGCGCGGGTGCGGATCGAGCGCAGCCACAGCCACTACTTCGATCGCAGTCTGGACGACGCGCAGGAGGATGCGCGCATCGCCGAGGCGCTGGCGCGTGAGGCCGGCGATACCGAGGCGGTCGTCGACGCCCTGAGTGCGGCGAGTTCGGTGCTGATGGCCCGCGACGCCGAGGAGACCTCGGACGCCGTACTGGCGCAGGCTGCCGAGCTGGCCAAGGGTCTGCCGCTCACCAGGACTGTGGTGAACGCCCGCCAGATGGCCGCGATGCGCGAGCTGTTCCGCGGCCGGACCGCAGAGGCGATCACCGCGATCACCGCGCTGGCCGACGAGGTCCGGGACCACGGCGCGATGCGCTGGCTGGCGTCCGTACTGATCTCCGCGACGGCGATCTACGAGCGCAGCGGCCGCGGCGCCGACGCGCTGGCCGCAGGGCACGAGTGCTACCAGCTGATGCAGGACATCGGCGACGAGGCCGAGGTCGGCATGATCGTCGCCAGCCGCGCGGAGTGGGTGGGCGGTTCGGCGGCCATGGGCCGGCAGCTCGCCGAGGCCGCGCTGGACGCTGTCCACCTGGTCGGGAACGACGAATGGACGGGCCCGGCGCTGGTCAGCCTGGGGCTGATCGGCGTACTGACCGGCGATCCGCAGCGGGCCGTCGAGGCGTTCGACGCGATCGCGGGGTCGGGTGAGGCCGCGATGCCGTACGACCCGGCCGTGATCCCGTGGCACGCGGACTACGCCGAGGCCCTGGTCGCGGCCGGCAGGCTGGACGACGCGGCCGCCCTGATCGCCGAGATCCGCACCCGCGCCGAGAACCTGGACCGCCGCGTGGTGAAGCTCGGCCTGGATCGCGCCGAGGCGCTGCTGGTCGCCAAGCAGGGCGATCCGGCCGCCGCCCTGGAGCTGCTGGAGAAGACGGTCGGTACGGCGGGGGACCGGATCTACCCGCTCGATCTCGCGCGCTGCGAGCTGGCCCGCGGCCGGATCGCCCGGCAGGCCCGTCGCCGGTCGGTCGCCCGGACCGCGTTCCTGGACGCGATCGAGCAGTTCGAGGCGTACGGCGCGCCCGCCTGGCGTGAGGTCGCGGAGATGGAGCTCGCGCGCCTCGACGTACCGAGTCGAAGCCGGCAGCCGTCGGAGCTGACCGACAACGAGCAGCAGATCGTCTCGATGGTCCGCGACGGCTCCACGAACCGCGAGATCGCCGCGGCGTTGTACCTGTCGGTGAAGGCCGTGGAGTCGCAGCTGACCCGCCTGTACCGCCGCTTCGGAGTCGCCAACCGCACCCAGCTGCTCCGCATGGTCGACCGCCCAGGTCAGAATGGCTGAGTGAAGCTCGAACGGAAGCATGCACTCGTCCTGCTGGCCATTGCCGCGTGGAACGTCATCACCTACCTGCGCTTTATCAAGGCGCTCGTGGACACTGAGGACCGCCCGACCGGGTACTACGTCGCGCACACCGTCCTGATCATCGTGAATCTGCTGATCGCGGCGCTGCTCGGCACCTGGGGCGTCCGCGCGTACAAGGCGGCTAAGACCGCACAAAACTCGAAGGTGTGACCCCGAGCAGTTTCCGGAAGTGCCGGTTGAGGTGCGACTGGTCGTAGAACCCGGCCAGCGTCGCCACCTGCGCGGCCGGATGCCCGTCGAGGAGGTATCGCCGGGCGAGATCGACCCGCCGCCCGGTCAGGTACCGGTGCGGCGGCATCCCGTACTCCCGGCTGAACGCCCGCACCAGATGCGCCGGATGCGCATGCACCAGCTTCGACGCGTCCTCCAGCGTGATCCCGTCCGGCACATGCGCGTCCAGCAGATCGCGCAACTGCGCGGCCACGCCCGCGTCCGACCGGTCCGGCGGATCGACCACCTGGCGCCGCAGATGCTGCCCGAGACGCTCCTCGATCAGCGTCAGCCGGCTCTGCGCCTCCAGGTCCTCCACACCGTCTTCCAGTACGCCGTGCAGCTGGTGGATCCGGTGCCGTAGCAGCGGGTCGACGTACTCGGGATGGTCGACGGCCGCGCCGATCAGGTTCGTTCCGCCCAGCCGGTCGGGTTCGAGGTACAGCACCCGCTTGCGGAAGCCCTGAGGCAGCACCGAGCGGCCGTCGTGGGGGACATGCGGCGGGAGGAGCGAGACCTGCGCCTGCGCGAGACCGTGCTCATGGCGGTCCAGGTCGTACCGGACCGCGCCCTCGTCGACGATCAGCACCGTCCACGCGTCGTGCGTGTGGCTCGGGTACGCATGCGACGGAAAGTGCGCATGCAGCACCTCGACGACCCCGGCCACCCGAGGCCGCCACGCCCGGACCGTGGCGCCGCTGCTCATACTCAGAACATACGCTGCTGCCTGTGAAGGTCTACGTGAGTGCGGACATGGAAGGCGTCACCGGGGTCGTCGATGCGGAGGATGTGCAGCCGCGAGGGCGGGACTACGAGCGCGGCCGGGTACTGATGACCGAGGACGTGAACGCCGCCATCCGCGGTGCGTACGCCGCCGGCGCGACCGACGTCCTGGTGAACGACGCCCACGGCCCGATGCGCAACCTGCTGCCCGACCTCCTCGACCCGCGCGCCGGCCTGATCAAGGGCCGACCGAAACCGATGGGCATGATGGAAGGCCTGACCCCGGAGTACGACGCCGTGCTCTGCATCGGGTACCACGCCCGCGCCGGCGTGCTCGGCGTGCTGAGCCACAGCTTCATGGGCCACGAGATCGAGGACATCTGGCTGGACGAGCAGGTCACCGGCGAGATCGGCCTGTTCCACGCGGCCTCCGCGGCGTACGGCGTACCGCTCGCGGTCCTGACCGGGGACGACACCGCCTGCGACGAGATGAAGGCCTGGGATCCCGCGGTCGCGACCGTACCGGTCAAGTTCGCCAAGGACCGCTTCGCCGCTCAGCTCGTCCCGGTCGCAGAGGCCCGCGAGTCGATCGAGGCGACGACCGCGGAGGCGCTGCGCAGCCTCTCCAAGCCGGACACACCAACCGGCCCGCGAAACCTGGCCGTCCGCTGGCAGTCAGCCTCGGTCGCGTCCCACCTCACCGCGATCCCCGGCGTCACCCGCCGCGACGACCGCACCGTCACCGTCGACGGCGACATGCTCCAGCTCTACCGGATGTTCAACCTGTTCCTCCGCGTCTGCACAGCAGTCACCTCGAACCCGCCGTACTGCTGAGGCGGTTAAGAACGTACAAGACCAGGGGTGGTCCTGGGCGTGAGCATTGGGGTTGTGGAAAAGTTCGATACGAAGATTGCTGTGTTGTTGCGGGACGATCTGGCTGTTTGGCAGCGGTTGAACGTGACTGCGTTCCTGGTCAGTGGGATCGCCGGGACGCATCCTGAGGTCGTCGGGGAGCCGTACGAGGATGCGGACGACGTTCGGTACCTGCCGATGTTCCGGCAGCCGGTGATGGTGTTCGAGGGGTCCAAGGAGTTCATGACCACGGCCCACGAACGCGCGCTGAGCCGGGACATCGAGCACTCGGTGTTCACCCAGGACCTCTTTGCCACCGGCAATGACCACGACAACCGCGCCGCTGTGAAGGCCGTCCGTACCACCGAACTCGACTTGGTCGGCATCGCCTTCTACGGGCCGAGGAACGCCGTCGACAAGACCCTCAAGGGCGCCGCCAAGCACCACTGAGCAGGTACCGTTCGAGCGCGAACGGCCGCAGTTCCGGCGACCGTACGTCGTCCAGCACGAGCGGTACGACGTGCCGCGCGGTGCCCGGCGCGAGCGTCAGGCCGAGCATGCCGTGGCCGGTGGCGACGTACAGCCCGCTCCGGCCGGGGACGGCCCCGATCAGCGGCAGGCTGTCCGGTGTCGCGGGCCGCATCCCGGCGAAGGTTGCCGTCGACGACCCGGGCCGCCAGTCCGCGAAGTACGGCGTGGTGCGGTCGAGGATCGTGGCGAGCCGGCGTTCGGTGATCGGGCCGCCTGATCGACCGAGATCGAGGCGCGCCGCGACCCGGACGCCGTCGGCGAACGGCGTCACCGCGATGCTCGGTTCGACCAGCTTGACCGCGACCCGCGGCGCGAGCCCGGTGCCGCGCGTGGTGATGCTGTAGCCGGTTGCCGCCAGCAACGGAATCCGTACGCCGAGCACCGCCAGCAACTCGGTCGTCCAGGCGCCCGCGGCCAGCAGCAGACGGTCTGCACTGAAGCGTCCCACGCTCGTCTCCACATCCCAGCCCGGCCGCAAACGGCTGACCGTCGCGTTGACCAGCCGTCCTCCGGCGGCGACGAGCTGCTCCTGCAAAGCACGCAGTACCTGCTCCGGTCGCACTTGCACCTCGTCGACCGCGTGCACCGCCCCGGACACCGCGGGACCCAACGCAGGTTCGCGAGAGCGGGCGGCTGCCCCGTCGAGGATGTCGTAGCCGCCCTTGTAACCGGCCGCCGTCGTCGCCTCGGCCAGGTGCGCCACCTCGTCCAACCCGGCCTGCGTGACGGCAGCCATCAACAACCCCGTGTGCCGAAGCTCCAGGTCAGCCCGGTCCTGCAGCCGCGCGAAGTCGTCGACGCACCCTGCCCCCAGATCGAGTACGGCGCGTAGTCCGGCGGCGTACCGCTGGGCCGAACCGCTCCGCACGAACCCGACGATCCACCGCAACAACGTCGACGTCAGCCGCGGCGCCACGCTGAACGGCGCCTCCCGATGCAGAGCCTGACGAGCAGAGTGCAGCAGTACGCCGGGACCCGACAACGGCGCCGACAACGCCGGAACGACCCAACCGGCCGCGGCCGGTGACGCGAACCCTGCCTGCGGGCCCGCATCCAGCACGGTGACGTCGGCGCCCGCCTCGGCCAGCCCCACGGCCGACCACAGGCCGATCACCCCGCCGCCGATCACGAGGACGCGCATCCCTTACTGCCCTGCCGCGTAGGAGGCGAGGAACGTCCGCGTACGCAGCTCCTGTGGCTTCCCGAGTACGTCGGCGGGCGCGCCCTGCTCGACGATCCGGCCACCGTCGACGAACACCACCCAGTCCGCCACGTCCCGCGCGAACGGCAGCTCGTGCGTGACCAGCACCATCGTCATCCCGTCCTCCGCGAGCTCGCGCATCACCCGCAGTACCTCGGCCGTCGACTCCGGGTCGAGCGACGACGTCGGCTCGTCGAACAGCAGCACCGACGGCTTCAACGCCAGCGCCCGCGCGATCGCGACCCGCTGCTGCTCGCCCCCGGACATCTGCTCCGGGTACGCGAGCGCGCGGTGTCCCAGTCCGACGCGGCGCAGCAACTGCACCGCCTTCTCCAGCGCGTCCTTCTCCGGCACACCGGCGCGCAGCTGGGCGAGCATCACGTTCTCGACCGCGGTGAGATGCGGGAACAGGTTGAACTTCTGGAACACCATCCCCACCGACTGCCGCAGCTTCGCCAGGTCACGGCACTGCACGGACGACCCGCTGAAGATCGCCTCGCCGGCCACCTCCAGGAGTCCGTGGTCCGGTTGCTCGAGCAGGTTGAGGCACCGCAGCAGCGTGGTCTTGCCGCCGCCGCTCTGCCCGATGATCGCGACGATCTTCCGGTGCCGCACGGTCAGGCTGACCCCGTCGAGGACCAGCCGGCCGTCGAACGACTTCTGCAGGTTCTCGATCCGTACGACGACGTCGCTCAGCGCGGTGACGCTCATGCCGAGTCTCCTTCCAGGATCGCGCGCGCAGCCTTCAGCCGGCGACGGCGCTTCGGGGTCAGCGGGACGCCCGCGCGGATCTTGCGCTCCAGCCACAACAGGCCCTGCGAGAGCGGGTAGCAGAGCGCGAAGTAGATCGCCGCGATCACCAGGTACACCTCCAGCGCGCGGAACGTCGCCGAGGTGATCAGCCGGCCCTCGGACATCAGCTCCGCCGCCGAGATCGTCACGAGCAGCGACGTGGACTTCAGCAGGTCGACCAGCATCGTGTTCGTCCCCGGCAGCGCGGACCGCAACGCCTGCGGAAACACGACGTACACGAACGTGCTGATCTTTCCGAGGCCGAGTGCCTCGGACGCCTCCTGCTGACCGCCGTGCACGCCGGAAATCGCGGCGCGGAAAATTTCCGAAAGGTACGCCGCATAGAACACGATCAGGCTCACGGCGCCCGCGCTGAACACGTCCAGTTTCAGGCCGACCGAGGCGAGCCCGAAGTACGTGACGAAGATGATCGCGAGCAGCGGGATGTTCTTGAACACCTCGGTGTAGATCGCGGCCGGGATCCGCAGCGCGCGGTGCCGGCTGACCCGGAGCAGAGCCAGGGCGAGCCCGAGGACGGCGGCGCCGGCGAAGCTCGCGATGGTGTAGAGGACGGTGCGTTCCAGACCGTCCAGCAGGGCGGGTGCGTAATCTCCCCAAGGGACTTCGAACATCAGGTCCTCCTCAGATCGACGGGGGCTGCCAGTCGGCCGGACGGTCGACGCCCTGCCGGGTCTTGGCGATCTCCGGCGCGGGCTTCAGGAACTGGGCGGGATCACCGCCGTACTTCTTGATCAGCTCGGTCAGCTCGCCGCTGGCGTACATCGCGCGGATCTGCTCGGAGATCGCCTTCTCCAGCGCGGTCGCCTGCTTCGGCAGGTAGAACGCGGTCATGTACTGCTGGAAGTACTGGTACGGCGGGTGTGCCTTCACGTCCGCGGCCGACGGGGCCGTCAGGTACTGCGTCTCGACCTTGAGCTCCGGGCGCTCCTTCTGCGCGGCGAGGACGAGCAGCGGATCGAGGAACCCGACGTTGATCCGGCCCGCGCCGAGGTCGTCGAACACACCGTTGCCGTCCGGGTACGCATGCAGCTTCGCGCCCGGCACCGACTGGATCGACTTGACCCAGACATAGCCCTCGACGGTGCCGAGGTCCTTGCCCTGCAGGTCCTGCACGGTCTGGTAGTGCTCACCGGACCGGACGGCCATCGCGGGCGGGGAGTAGTACGGCGGGTCCGTGAACAGGCCTGCCTTCTGGCGTTCCGCGGTCCAGGCGACGCCGCCGATGGTGATGTCGACGCGGCGAGACTGGACGCTGGCGAGCATGCCCGCGAAGTCGGTCAGCTCCGGTTTCACCTTCAGCCCGAGCTTCCCGGCGACCGCGTTCAGGATGTCGGCGTCCAGGCCGGCCAACTTGTCGCCGACCAGCGAGGTGTACGGCGCGTACGGCTGGACCGCGACCTTGAGCACGCCAGGTTCCAGCGTGCCGAGCGCGGCGGCCGCGTCCGAGACCGGTTCCTTCGATCCGCCGCATGCGGTCAGCGAGCCGGTCACGAGCGCGACGGCGGCGAGCAGCGGAGCGATCCGTGCAATGAGAGTTCTCGACATGACGGCTGCCTTTCCGTGGCCTCACCCCGGTTTCTTCCAGGCTAGGGAGGCGGTCCGGCGGCGTCATTGGACGAGTTGTCCATGATTCGTTCAGGTTTCGGGCGTTCCGTCGTACGCTTCGTCCAAGATGCTCTCCGGTCCGTTGGCCCAGCAGATCGCCCGGGACACCTCCGAGGTGATCGGCTACAACGTGCTGATCACCGACGACCGCGGGATCGTCATCGGCAGCGGGGATCCGGCGCGGGTCGGGTCGTTCCACGAGGCGTCGGTGGCGGTGATCGCGTCGCAGGAGGCCGCCTGGCACACGGCCGTGGAGGCGTCCCGGCTGCGCGGGGTGAAGCCGGGGATGACGCTGCCGATCGTGATCGACGGCGAGGCGGTCGGGACGGTCGGGATCACCGGGTCACCACGGCAGGTACGGCGCTTCGGGCTCGTCGTACGGCGGCAGACGGAGATCCTGCTGCAGGAGTCCGTCGAACTGCGGTCGCGACTGCTGCGGGAACGCGCACTCGAAGAGTTGGTGCGGGACATCGGGTCCTTCGACGCGGACGTGGTGGATCCGGCGTTCTTGGTCGCGCGGGCCAAGGAGCTCGGATTCGACCTCACCGTGCCGCGCACGGTCGTCATCGTCGAGGTGGACGAGCCCGTCCCGGCGGGCCAGACGGAGGCAGTGGGCGTCCGGCCGGAACTGCTTCGCATTCTTCGCCAGGCGTTCGGTCCCCGCGACCTGGTGGCGGCGATGACAGCCGGCCGCGTCGCTGTCGTTCCTGCGCTGAGGCGGGGCACCGCGAGGCAGGAGCTTGGGGACCTGGCGGTGCAGGCTGTTGCCCGTGAGCAGGGGTTTGTTGCTCGGGCTGGGGTTGGTGGTGTCGCGGCGGGGATCGTCGGGTTACGGGAGGCGTATGCGGACGCGGGGGACGCACTGCGGCTGGGCAAGGAGTGCGTGCCTGGCACGTCGGCGTACCTGATCGATGGTCTGCGGAGTCATCAGGTGCTGGCGGCGGTCGGGTACCGGGCGCGGGCTCGGCTGCTGAGCCTGGTCGCGGGCGACCTCGCGACGCACTCCGACTGGCCCGAGCTGCGTGACACCCTGATCGCCTGGTGCGAGTCCGGCTTCAACCTCGTCCGTACGGCGGATGCGCTGCACATCCACCGCAATACGCTCATCTACCGCCTGGAGAAGGTCGAGCGCCTCACCGGTCAGCCCTGGCGCGACCACCGCGCGACTCTCACGCTCTACCTGGCCTGTTTGGCCTCGCAGCTGGACTAGCGAGGGGCGAACTTGGTCCAGGTGGCGCCTTGGTCGGTGCTGAGGACGACCTCGGTCGTGCGGCGTTTCGGGACCTCGAAGCCGTACATGAGTTGTGTGTTCCCGGACAGGCCGGCGAGGTCGCCGGGGTAGCCGCGGTCCAGTTTGGCGGCGCCGTCGCGGACCCGGTACAGGCGCGGGCGGTCGCCGGGGCGGCCGCCGAGGATCAGCGCGGTGCCGTCGTCGAAGGCGAGCGGCGCGACGGCCAGGCTCTTCGGCGGGCTCTCGACCGTCGTCCAGTTCGCGCCGCGGTCGGTGGAGATCTCCATCTTCGAGACGGTCTGACCGGCGGCGCCGACGGTGACCGAGGTCGACAGCAGCGTCCGGCCGTCCGGGCTGACCGCGAGCCGGCCGAGCTGGTTGTGGGGGTCGAGCGACCGCGAGCCCCAGCTGCGGCCGCCGTCGTCGGTCCAGACGACGTCCGTCCGGCCGATCCCGGTCAGGATCCAGCAGCGACCGGACTCGTCGCAGACCGGGGAACGGGTGCCGCGGGTCCTGAGCAACCGGACCGTCGACTCCTCCGGGTTCACCACGACGATCGAGCCCGGCACGATCCGGTCGGTGAGGATCTCGTTCTTCTGGAACGTCGAGGTCGGCAACCGGTACTGGAGCCTGGTGAGCACCGGGCCGTCGTACGTCAGCCGGAACATCATCGTCGGGTCACCGGTCAGCGTGCCCTCGAGCGGCGGGGCGACCGCGATCGCCTCCTTGCCGGCCTGCAGGGTCGCGTACGGGACCGGCCACTCGGGGGCCGTGGCGCGGGAGCCGTCGCGGTCGATCACCGCGGCGAACTTGCAGTTCGGGCCGGTGGTGCAGTCGGACCAGCCGGCCGCCCAGCGATTCCGGGTGACCATCGTGATCGACTGCACCTGGGCCCGCTCGGAGTTCACCACCGCGCTGCCGGACCGCCCCGCGGCGGCCGGCTCGATGGCGATCGGCGTATCGGTCTGCGACCGGTGCGAGGCCAGGTGCACCACCGCGAGCGCGATGGACGTCGCGGCCGCGAGCACCCCGAGGACGAGGAACGGCGGCATGCTGCGGGGTAGGCCACAGCGCTCCAACAGCTCCACCAGGCGACGGTAGTAGCGGTCGGACAACTCGCGCAGGCGCGGCTCCACAGTCACCCCCCAAGGCACAAGTGTCCCCTCGAGGGGGTCAGGTCGGCGGTGGAATCTTATGCGAAGAAGGGCGCACGCTCACACTCGGCGGAAGATGAGTGCGCGCTTCACTTCCTGGATCGCCTTGGTGACCTCGATGCCGCGTGGGCAGGCGTCGGTGCAGTTGAAGGTGGTCCGGCAGCGCCAGACGCCTTCCTTGTCGTTCAGGATCTCCAGCCGCTGCTCGGTGCCCTCGTCGCGGCTGTCGAAGATGAACCGGTGCGCGCCGACGATCGCCTGCGGGCCGAAGTACTGCCCGTCGGACCAGAACACCGGGCAGGACGTCGTACACGCGGCGCACAGGATGCACTTCGTGGTGTCGTCGAACCGGTCCCGGTCGGCCTGGGACTGGATCCGCTCCCGGGTCGGCTCGTGACCGCTGGTGACCAGGAACGGCATCACCGAGCGGTACGCGTCGAAGAACGGCTCCATGTCGACGACCAGGTCCTTGAGCACCGGCAGGCCCTTGATGGGCTCGACGGTGATCTCCTTCTCCGGGTTCAGGTCCTTGATCAGGGTCTTGCAGGCCAGCCGGTTCCGGCCGTTGATCCGCATCGCGTCCGAGCCGCAGACGCCGTGGGCGCAGGACCGCCGGAACGTCAGCGTGCCGTCCTGCTCCCACTTGACCTTGTGCAGCGCGTCCAGGACCCGGTCGGTCGGCTGGAGTGTGACGGAGTACGTCTTCCACTCGGCCTCGTCGAGGACCTCGGGGTTGTACCGGAGGATCTTGACCTTGACGTCCATCAGTACTTGCGCTCCATCGGCTTGTAGCGGGTCTGCACGACCGGCTTGTAGTCGAGCCGGATCGTCTCGTTGCCGTCGGCATCGACCTCGCGGTACGCCATCGTGTGCCGCATGAAGTTGACGTCGTCACGCTTGTCGTAGTCCTCGCGGAAGTGACCGCCGCGGGACTCCTTGCGCTCCAGCGCGGACACCACCAGCACCTCGGCCAGATCGAGCAGGAACCCGAGCTCGACGGCCTCCAGCAGATCGGTGTTGAAACGCTTGCCCTTGTCCTGGACAGCGACGTTCGCGAAGCGGAGCTTCAGCGCCTCGATGTCGATGAGCGCCTGCTTCAGCGAGCCCTCGGTGCGGTACACCTGTGCGTTCAGGTCCATCGTCGCCTGCAGGTCGGACCGGATCGCGGCGATCCGCTCCTCGCCGGTCGAGGTGCGCAGGCCCTCGACGAGCTCGACGACGTACGCCTCCGGATCGGCCGGCAGCTCCTCGAACTGGGCCGTCGCGGCGTACTCCGCGGCGGCGATCCCGGCCCGGCGGCCGAACACGTTGATGTCGAGCAGCGAGTTGGTACCCAGCCGGTTCGCACCGTGCACCGAGACACAGGCGACCTCGCCGGCGGCGTACAGGCCCGGGATCACGTCGTCGTTGTTGGCCAGCGCCTCGCCCTTGATGTTGGTCGGGATGCCGCCCATCGCGTAGTGCGCGGTCGGGAACACCGGAATCTGCTCGGTGTACGGCTCCACACCCAGGTAGGTCCGGGCGAACTCGGTGATGTCGGGCAGCTTCGCGTCGATGTGCGCGGGCTCCAGGTGGGTCAGGTCGAGCATCACGTACGCCTTGTCGGGCCCGCAGCCACGACCTTCGCGTACTTCGTTCGCCATCGCCCGGGCCACCATGTCGCGCGGCGCGAGGTCCTTCACGGTCGGGGCGTACCGCTCCATGAAGCGTTCGTTGTCCGCGTTCCGCAGGATGCCGCCCTCACCACGGGCCGCCTCCGACAGCAGTACGCCGAGACCCGCCAGGCCGGTCGGGTGGAACTGGAAGAACTCCATGTCCTCCAGCGGCAGGCCCTTGCGCCACACGATGCCCATCCCGTCGCCGGTCAGGGTGTGCGCGTTCGACGTCGTACGGAAGACCTTGCCGAAACCGCCGGACGCGAAGATCACCGACTTGGCGGAGAACACGTGCAACTCGCCGGTGGCCAGCTCGTACGCGACCACGCCGCTCGCCTTGCCGTCGGTCATCAGCAGGTCGAGGACGTAGTACTCGTTGAAGAACTCGACGTTCTGCTTGATGCACTGCTGGTACAGCGTCTGCAGGATCATGTGACCGGTACGGTCGGCCGCGAAGCAGGACCGGCGGACGACGGCCTCACCGTGGTTGCGGGTGTGCCCGCCGAAGAACCGCTGGTCGATCTTGCCCTCGGCGGTCCGGTTGAAGGGTAATCCCATCTTCTCCAGGTCGAGGACCGCGTCGACGGCCTCGCGGCACATCACCTCGGCCGCGTCCTGGTCGACCAGGAAGTCGCCGCCCTTGACCGTGTCGAAGGTGTGCCACTCCCAGTTGTCCTCCTCGACGTTCGCCAGCGCGGCGCACATACCGCCCTGGGCGGCGCCGGTGTGCGAACGGGTCGGGTAGAGCTTGGTGAGTACGGCGGTACGGGTCTGCTTGCTCGACTCGAGGGCGGCCCGCATTCCGGCCCCGCCCGCGCCGACGATGATGACGTCGTACTGATGCTGCTGCATAACTTCCTTACTGACAGACCGTCAACGTGGAGTTGGGGTCGAGGCAGGGGTCGAAGGTGAAGATGACCAAGGTGCCGAGTACGACGATGACGACGGCCGCTGTGATCAGCAAGGCCTTGAGCCAGAACCGGGTCTGGTCCTTCTCGGCGTAGTCGTTGATGATCGTGCGCAGCCCGTTGGTGCCGTGCAGCATCGCCAGCCACAGCATCAGCAGGTCCCAGACCTGCCACAGCGGGTTGGCCCACTTGCCGGCCACGAAGCCGAAGTCCAGCGCGGTGATCCCGCCGCCGAGCATCAGGTTCACGAACAGGTGCCCGAGCACCAGGACGACGAGGGCGAGCCCGGACAGCCGCATGAACAGCCAGCTGTACAGCTCGAAGTTGGTCTGGCCGGAACGGTTCCGGCCGCCGCCCTTCAGCTTGCGGGCGCGGGAGCTGGACCGCGGCGCGGCAATGTCGCTCATCTCAGCCTCCGAACACGTGGGTCAGATGCCGGATGACGAACGGCACGAACAGCACCACCCAGACGACGCCGACGCCGATCATCAGCTGCCGCTGGTAGCGCGGGCCCTTGGCCCAGAAGTCCACCAGGATCAGCCGGACGCCGTTGAACGCGTGGAACAGGATCGCGGCCACCAGACCGACCTCGAGCAGGCCGACGATCGGGTTCTTGTAGGTGCCGATGACCTCGTTGTAGGCCTCCGGGGAGACCCGCACCAGCGCGGTGTCCAGCACGTGCACCAGCAGGAAGAAGAAGATCCCGACACCGGTGATCCGGTGCGCGACCCATGACCACATGCCCTCCCGGCCGCGGTAGAGCGTGCCGGCTGGTTTGCTGGGCACCAGATCCTCCTCGAACGAGTTCACCAGAATCGTCTTGATGCTAGACCCGCTGCGTGAGGTGAAATGTCCTGACAGATGTGACATCGATCGCGATCCGTGTGAGATCGGTCGCGTCGGTGCCCGACGGAGGGGAGAACGACCATGAGTTTCTGGATCTGTGCGACCTGTGCGGTGGAGCACGCGGAGCAGGTCGAGGTGTGTGCGATCTGCGCCGACGAGCGGCAGTGGGTGCCCGCCGACGGGCAGCACTGGACCACGCTCGAGGAGCTGGCCGCGGCCGGCACCGAGGTCACCGTCGACGAGGTCGAGCCCGGCCTGTACGGCGTCCGCTCGAAGCCGCCGGTGGGGATCGGCCAGCAGTCGATGCTGGTGACAACGTCCGAGGGCAACCTGCTCTGGGACCCGATCGGGTACCTGGACGACGACGCCGTACGCCGGATCCGGGAGCTCGGCGACGTGGCCGGGATCATCGCCAGCCACCCGCACATGTACGGCGTCCAGGTCGAGTGGAGCCACCGCCTGGGCGACGTACCGGTGTATGTCTCGGAGGCCGACAAGGAGTGGGTCGCGCGTCCGGACGCGGTGATCCAGACCTGGTCGGGGCAGCTCACGCCGCTACCCGGAGTGACCATCATCCAACCCGGCGGTCACTTCCCCGGCAGCGCGGTCGTGCACTGGGCGAACGGTGCCGAGGGCAAGGGAGTGATCCTGTCCGGCGACACCATCTTCGCCAACCCCGACCGCATCTCGGTCAGCTTCATGCGCAGCTACCCCAACCGCATCCCGCTCTCCGGTGCCGTCGTGGACCGCGTGGCCCGCTCCCTCGACCCCTTCGACTACGACCGCCTCTACAACAACTTCGGCTCGGTCATCCCGGTCGACGCCAAGTCCGTCGTACGCCGCTCCGCCGACCGCCACGCAGCCTGGACCCGAGGCGACTACGACCACCTGACCTGATGCACCGCCGGACGCCCCGCTGCGGGGCGTCCGGCAGCAGCGATCAGGTCCGTCCGACCGCGAGCCCGTCGATCTGGACGAGTTTGCCGGTGGACGCGCTGACGAACTTGAGCGTGCCGTTGAAGAGCGTGCTCTGGACCGGAAGGCCGAGCAGTACCTGCTTGTGGGTCGTCGGGTAGGCGAGGTTCACCGTGGTCAGGTATCTGTTCCCCGCATACACCGCGACCGACCCACACGTCGGGCACCGCGTCGCCACCAGGAAGAACCGCTTCCCCTGCACAGTTCGGGTCAGAGATTTGCCGTACGTCGTGGTCTGCGTCGTCGTCCCGAAGTAGAACGTCGATCCGGTCGCCCGTGTCCACCCGGCCGAGGCCAACGACAACGACCGATCATCGAGCGGCCGCGAGAAGCACCGCTCGGCACTCCACTGGCCGATGTTCCCCAGCTTGTCCTTCGCCCGCACCGAAACGCAGTACTCGTACCCGGCTGCGACCGCGAGGCTCATGGACGTGGCGGTCGTGTTCGTCCACGGCTGCACGAACGCGCCGTAGTCCCCCGCGGACGTCGCCCGCCGGTACTGCACGTCGTACGAGGCGACACCGTTGGGATCCGTCGCCGACACCGCCAGAGTCGCCGTCGCAGCCACTGAGGACTGGTAGTTCGGGCCCGTCATCCGCGCGACCGGTCCGTCCGCGTCGACGGTGATGTCCCGGTACGCCCCGCCGATGACGACCTGGTAGTTCCCGGATCGCAGTTCGGTCCCCGTGAACGGCGAGGTGCAGGGCTTGGCCGGCACGTACGATCCCTTCACCTCGCACGTGAAGGTGGTGCCGGCCGGGAAGGCCGAGGTGTCGAACGGAACGGAGATGTTCGGTCCCATCAACGCCGCCGTGGGTTTGATCGTCACCCCCGGGTGCTGCCAGGTGACGTCACCCCGCAGCGTGTTCGGCTCCCTGGCCAGCTCGTTGAGCATGTACGGAGCGCCGCCGTTCACCCCGAGCTGGTAGACACGGCCGCTGGCGGTCAACGCCACGATCCGTTCGGCGCCTGCCCAGCCGATGGCACGTACCTCCGAGTCGAGCGACGGGCTCCTGCGCTCCGTCGTCCCGGCCAGTCGCACCGTGGGGCCGTCCCCGAAGGCGACGTACCGGCCGTCGGCCGAGGCGCGAACCGGCCGGCCGTCCGCCACCTCGGCCGTTTCCGCCAGTGTGGTGACCCGGGCGCCGCCGGGCGCTGCCGCGATCGTCGCGAGCCTGCTCGGCGTGCTGCGGTGGTCCGACACCACCAACGTGCGGGCGTCCGTCGTCCAGCTCGGGCTGGACACCTGGCAGGCGACCTTCACCGGCGTACCGCCGGTGGCCGCGATCAGAAACACGCACGGGGCGCCGTTCTCGGGGGCCTGGAACGCGATGCGGGTGCCGTCCGGCGACCACGCCAGGTGGGTGACCGGCACCGTGGAAGTCCACAGCTTGACCGGTACGCCGATGTCGCCTTGCGTCACCGTCTGCGTCCACAGAGTGCGCTCCGTGGTGCCGCTCACATATGCGAGCGACTGCCCGTCCGGAGAGGTGGTGACGGCTTGCTTCGCCTTGACAGAGTTCGGATCCGGCGGGAACGGCACGACGTGGCCGAACTGGTCCGCGGCGGCCAGGTCCCGGCTGTCCGGCTCGCCCTGGGTGACCACCACCTGCTCGATCGCCCGGGGGACGGGCAGGCGCGGGCTGACCGGTCCCTCGCCGACTTCGTTCACCAGCGAGACGCCGTACTCGGTCCCGGGCTCGGTGCTGGGCTCGACGAAGACGAAGTCCTCTGTCGACTCCTTCACGGGGAACCACTGCACGGTCTCCGCGCCGTTCAGGTACTTGTGCAGGTTGTACCCGCGAACCGCCGTACCGCCTGCGGTCTGCTGCGACCGCCAGTTCACCGTATGACCGTTGTACGTCGATCGCACCGCCACGTTCTGGGCCTCGGCCACGGCGATGCCGTAGCCGGTCAAGGCGACTCTGTGCCGTTCCAAGGAGGTGGAGTCCGTGACGGTCAGGGTGTCGGATTCCGGGCCGATCGACGTGGGCAGGTACTGCACGCTCACGGTGCAGGTCGCCGCAGGCTGCAACGTCTGCCGGCAGTCGTGCGGCGCGTCCGGGTTGAACCGGAAGGGAAAGCTCACGTGGGTCAGGGTGACCCCGTCGATTCGGACAGGGTCGGTTCCCGTGTTCTTGACGACGAACGAGGCGTCCGCGGCCACGCCGTACTCGACCTTGCCGTAGTCGTACTGCTCCGGGGTGACGGACAACGCCTGGTATCCGAAGGTGCTGTGGTAGCGCAGGTCGATCGCGCGGACGACCGGACTGTTGTCGCAGTCGTACATCCGCAGACTCGCGGTGAGTGTGTCGAGCTCGAGCACGGCGGTGTAGGCGACGGCGGTGACCGATAGGTACCCGCTTGCGGTGCAGCTGTGGTCGCCCTGCCTGAACTCGAGCTCCGACGGCTGCAGCGTGTAGTTGCCCGGGCCGGTGATGAATGCCGGAAGCCGCAGCTTCATCGTGCCCGCGGACAGCGTGCGAGACCCGCTGGACGGCGCGGACACTGTGACCGCGTCGCTGCTCTCGTCGTGCAGCCAGGTACCGCCGGGGTCCACGTCGAGAGCGAACCGGTCGATGTCGCCGACGGCTGGTGGCGTGGTGTTGCGGGTGGCCGTGACCGGGGCGCTGGTCGCGGCCTCCGCGTCCTCGGTCGCGACGACCCGGTACGAGGCCGTGGTTCCGGGGGCGATGTTGTCGTCGACCCAGCTGATGCTGTCGGCGCTCAGCGGTCCGCTGACATTGCCCCAGTCGGCGCTGCCCTCCTTACGCTCGACGCGGTAGCTGGACGCGTCGACGGGGTTCCAGGTGACGCCGATGCCCGTGCGGGTGGGGAACACCTGGGCGGTCGGGGTGGTGAGGGCGGTTTCGTCGCCGAAGGCGGTGTGGGCGAGGAAGGGGAGGGTGACTGCTGCCAGGGCAGCGGCCAGGGCGGGTTTGAGGGCGCGGCGCATCGAATCTCCAGGGCAAGGGGACTCCGGCGCACCCCGAGCGACACCGGCGAAAGGGAAAGAACTACAGGCTTACCGGTCGTGACCGCAACCCTCTTGCCACTTCGTGCAATCCGGATCAGCAGGCTGTTGCGATGCGCTCACGCAGCGAGGCGGGACTGAGTGAGGCGGGTGTGGAGGGCGAGCATGTGTTGGATGCAGGTGTTCCAGTTGTAGAGCTCGGCTCGGTGGCGGGCGGCGGGGCGGCGGTGGGGGAGGTTCGCCAGGGCGAGGGTGGCGTCGGCGAGGGCTGCGGGGTTGGCGGGGGCCCAGCGGCCGCAGGTTTCGTCGACCAGTTCGCGGGCGCCGCCGGTGTTCGCAGTGACCACCGGGGTGCCGGCGGCGAGGGCTTCCAGGACGGCCAGGCCGAAGGTTTCGCCGGGGCAGACGGACAGGGCGATGTCTGCCTCGGCGAGGTGTTTGGCGAGGGTACGGCGGCCGTCGACGTACCCGTGGAACGTGACAGGCGCATCCCCGGCGATCTCGATCAGCTCGTCGAGGTGCGGCCCGGTGCCGTAGACGTCCATCCGCACGTTCACGCCGCGGCGGTGCAGTTCGGCGGCGGTGGCGACCGCGAGATGCGGGCTCTTCTCGCGGGACAGGCGGCCGGCGTGCACGAGCTTGAGTACGCCGTCGTCCGCCGGTGCACCCAGCGACGGGTGGAACGTGTCGAGGTCGACCCCGAGCGGGATCCGGACGAGGGGCGTCGTCACCTCGTCGAACTCGGCTGCCGCGTAGCGCGAGGTGACCACTACGGCGTCGTACGTGCGGCCGAGGATCTTGTACAGCGCGGCGACGGTGGCGACCATGCCGAGCTGGCTGTACTTCACGTCAGCGCCCCACTTCACCGGTCGCTCGCCGAGCATCCGGCCGGGCCGCAGTACGTCGTTGCCGCCGAGCTGACCGGGTCGGGCCGCGCCGAGCGCCAGCATCGCGTCCAGCCGCTCGTGGCTGAACAGCACGGTGCCGATGTCGTTCTTGCGGGCCCATCGCGCGACCGGGAGCAGCGTCGACTTGTCGGAGATCTCGACCGTGGTGGGCCGGAATCGCTTCAGTACGTCGATCACGGTCCACGGCGTCGTGATGAGCCGGTAGCCGCCGCTCACCTTCGGCGCCTTCACACGGACGATCGTGCCGAGCTCGGTCTCGACCACGGAGTCCTTCGCGCCCGGCGTGATCACGATCCGCTCGGCGCCGGCCTCGACGTACCCCTGGCCGATGTGGTCGATCGCGGTCCGCATCCCACCGGACGTCGGCCCGACGAAGTTGGCCAGCTGAGCAATGCGCAGTCCTGTCATGCCACCCGCCGTACGGCTGCGGCTTCTTGGAGTACTTCGGCGTAGTGGCGGTCGACGAGGTCGTCGACGACGGCCGGCCAGGTGCGGGACTGCACACGCTGCAGGCCGCTCGCGGCCATCCGCCCGCGGGCCGCCGGGTGTTCCAGCAGGGTCTTCACCGCATCCCGGAGCGATCCGGGTTGGCCGGGTTCGAACAACAGGCCGTTCTCGCCCGGGTGGATCAGGTCGAGCGGGCCGCCCGCGGCCGGGCCGACGGTCGCGACGCCGGACGCCTGCGCCTCCTGGATCGTCTGGCAGAACGTCTCGTGCTCACCGGTGTGCACGAACACGTCCAGCCCGGCGAAGATCGACGCCAGGTCGGCGCCCCGGCGCATCCCGAGGAAGGTTGCCGTCGGCAACGCGTGTTCGAGGGACGCGCGGTCCGGCCCGTCGCCGACGATCACGATCCGGCAGTCCAGATCGGTCAGTTCCGCGAGCCGCCGGACCTTCTTCTCCGCGGCCAGCCGGCCGACGTACCCGACGATCGGCTTGCCGTCCGGGGAGATCTCCCGGCGCCAGTGCTCGTCCCGGTTCGACGGGTCGAACAGGTCGAGGTTCACGCCGCGGCCCCACCGGTACACCCGCGGTACGCCGCGTTGCACCAGCGCGTCGACGGCCGAGGTCGAGGGCGCGAGGGTGCGGTCGGCGCGGGAGTGCGTGCGGCTCACCCAGCGCCAGATCCCGCGGTCCGCGGCGGCGTACCAGGGGTACTGGCGGGCGAAGCCGGCGATGTCGGTCTGGAAGATCGCGACCGTCGGTACGCCGAGCTTGCGGGCCGCACGCAGCCCGTACGCGCCGATGATGAACGGTGAGGCGAGATGCACCAGGTCGGGCCGGAAGTCGGCCATCGCCCGCTCGATCGACGGATCCGGCAGGCCGACCGGGTACTCCTTGTAGCCCGGCGTACGGAAGCTCCGGGCCCGGAGCACCGGGACGTCACCGTAGCTGTCAGGCCCCGGACCGGGGGCGATGATGAGCAGCTCGTGCCCGCGGGCACGCAGCCGGTCGGCGACGTGGCGAGCCGTGTTCGCCACGCCATTGATCTGCGGCAGGAAGGTCTCGGCCACCATCACGATTCGCACATCTCGAAGGTTCCTCACCGACCATGAACCCTGGGCGACACTCTCGTGACACGGCGTCGATGCCCTGTCGACAGGTGCGGGGCCTTGAAGTGTCCTTCAGGTTGCCACCGGGCTGTGCTTGGTTAGTCGCATGCGAACTCTGGGGATCGTCGTCGCGGTGGCGGCTGTACTCGTCGTGCTGGGGTCTCTGGTCTGGTGGTGGGCCGGACGGGCGGTCGAGCGGAACCAGAGCAAGGCCTCGATCAGCTGGTGGGGGACGCGCAACGGCTGGCGGTACACGAACGGGACCGACAGCCTCCTGGATCGCTTCCACGGCGTGCCGTTCGACGAGGGGACCAGCCACGACGTCCAGGACCTGCTGTCCGGCAACACGATCGCTGGCCGGCCGGCGTTGCTCATGCAGTTCAGCTGGTATCACACACCGGACCTGCCGCAGGGCAAGGAGACCGGCGCGAGCGGCCTGCGCAGCGGAGTGTGCGCGGCAGCGGTGGTCGAGCTGCCGACCGCGTTACCCGCTGTGTCCGTACGCCGGTCCGCGCTCGGCGGAGGCATCGACTTCGAGAGCGGTCGGTTCAACGAGGCGTTCCGGGTGGAGGGCACGGAACTGAAGTTCACACACGACGTGGTGAACCCGCGGGTGATGGAACTGCTCCTGGACGATCCGGCGGCGCCGCCCTTCCGGATCGAGGGGTCGACGCTGGTCGTCTGGCGGGACGGGAACGTGACCGATGCCAAGGTCCTCCGCGAGCTGGCCGACTTCGCGGGACGCCTTCTGGAACTCGTCCCTGCGTTTGCGCTCGACGCGGGATCGCCTGGCGACGGGCCGATCTCCACGATGCCGCCCGAACTGATCGGCGAGCCGCCGACCGGGGCGATCTCGTTCCTCCAGAAACTCGAGTACCGCGGGCATCAGATCGAGCGGTACGAGCACGTCTCGGAGATGTGGCAGCAGAAGAACTGGGCGATCGTGGTCAAGATCGACGTGCCCTGGACGTGGCCGGTCTGCGTGTCGGCCTCGAAAGCGCTGGTGCCGCCCGGCGTGAAACCCAACTTCGACGACGAGTACCTGACCGGCGACCCGTCGTACGACGACCTGTTCGTCACCGGCACGCCGCAGCCCGGCTTCGCCAAGCTGCTGCTGACCCCGCAGTTCACCAACTTCCTGGCCAACGACCCCCGAGCGCTCCGCATCATGCTCGTCTGCAAGGGCGACAACTACCGCGCCCAACTGTGCGTGATGACCCACGGCCGCCTCGCCGACCAGGAACTGGCCGACACACTGACCGATCTGGTGTGCGACGTGCGTGAGCGGTTGCCGGCGGAAACACTCACTTTCCGCTGGTAGGAACCGGCCGCCCTGGTCACGTGGACCAGGACGGCCGATCTGCTACGGCGTGCTGAACAGGTGAATCATCGACCGGCGGACCAGGTCGTTGCGCATCGCCTGCGTGGTCAGGCCTTCGGCGCCGAATCCGACGTACACGGTGTCTCTGGTCGTGATGCCGGCTCCTTCGAGGAAGGCGGTGGTGGTGCGGATCCAGTCGTTCGGGTTCGTCGCCGAGCCGGCTGGTGGACCGGACACCGTCCAGCCGCCGAAGTCGGTCTCGAACGACGTCGTCACGGTCGTGCCGGCCGTGACCGTGGTGTCGTCGACGAAGGCACCGAGGCCCTGGGTTCCCCAGTCACTGACGTAGCTGATGGAGAGTTCGACCTGCTTGCCGGCGTACGGCGCGAGATCGACCTTCCAGTCCTGCCATCCCGCGCTGGAACCGGTGGACGCATACCAGCCGCCGGTGGTGCCGCCCGGTGAACAGTCCGCGCCCTGGTAGTGCAGGAGCTGCGGATGCAGTACCGACCAACCGGCCGGACAGCTCTGGCCGGTGTCCTGCGACGTGTGACCGTTCAGGTCCGGCAGTGTCGTCCAGTCGTCCTGGCCGACGGTGTGGGCCTCGACGAAGACGTAGTCCCAGTCCGCCTCGGTGTCGTAGGAGATCTTGAACGACAGAGATGGCTGAGAACCGGCCGTCACGCCGTTCAGGTCCACCGTGCGGGTCAGCCGTTTGTAGCTGATGTCGCCTCGCTGGCTGTACACGTACTGCGAACCTGTGACCGGATCGAACGGCGCAGAGCCGGGCCGATCCCACTTCAGTGGCGCCGAGCTGGCGAACTGCGGGAACTGTGCCTTGGGCAACACGCTCGACGTCAGGACAAACGCCGCCGTGTGGTCCTGGTTGTTCGCCGAGTCGCCGCCGTTGAGAGTTGCGGTGTACCCGTTGAAGGCGCCGGACACTCCGCTGATCGAGAACGGGACCCCGTTGACGTCGCTGCCGCTGTTGTCGACATAGCTGTAGGCACCGAGCCAGTACTGCTCGAAGTCGTTCAGCAGTTGGATACACGGGTAGAACGTCGGCGTGGTGCACTCGCCCTGCTGCTCCTCGAACGGGTTGTACCAGTAGGAGCCGTCCTGACCGCTTGCGTAGCTGGCGTACTTACCTGTGTGGAGGAGCTTGCCGCCCTCGTTGAGGTAGTCGCGGACGGACAGTTCGAGGTCCAGGGCCAGTTCGGCCGCCGTACCGCCGACCTGGCCGACCTCTCGCGTGATGATGTCGTCGCCGGTCTCCCACACGACGGCCTTGTAGTGCGAGAGAACGCCGAGGTGGTGGGGCGCGGTCCGGCTGTTCGCGTCCACGTCGTACACGTCCGAAGAGATGCCGTTCGCGGCGAGGGCCGCGGCGTACTCGTCGGCGTACTTGGCGGTGGCGACGCCTTGCGCCGGGCTGAGGCCGGTGGTGTCCTCGGCGGCCAGGATCAGTACCTTCCCGCCGATGTCGGTGGACACCTTGTAGGTGAAGTGATCGCTGGCGACCGAGCCCTTGCCCGGTTTGTAGCCGCTGAACCAGACCTCGACCGAGTCGCCAGGCCTGGTACGCCGTACTGTGCCGCGGAACTCGGCGTAGTAATGGTCGTCGGAGTTGCCGTAGCGCTCTCCGCCCTTCCACTCCGACACCTTGTCGCTGACCGTGCGACCGCCGTTGACCTTGTAGTTGAGCTGCAGGTTCTTCAACGCCCGCTTGGCCGTCACCGCGACCGGCTGGGTGGTTCCGTACGAGACCTCGAACGGATCGGCGACCAGGTCGGCGGCCGTCGTACCGACCACGGACACCGGGTCGTCGGGATCGTGCGAGGACTTCGCGACCGAGAGTGCGAACGGGATGTTCTTGGCGAACTCGGCCTGGATCAGGCCCTCGTCGTCGGGGAACGTGAAGACGCTGACGCAGTCCTCGGGCTTCCATTGGTCGTTGGGATCGACGGCCGACGCGCTCTGACAGGTCGACATCTCCGGCGTGAACGCGAGCGTGCCGTACCTGTTCGTGGCGTGCCCGTCGGTCTCGCCGTTGGTGGTGTAGAGCTCGGCCGAGATGTCCGGGTCGTAGCCGGGAACGGCCGGGTTCGCGTCGTCGCCGGCCATCGCCGCGGAGATGACGTCGTCCGGCGAGGGCGTGCTGACCTGCCAGCCGACGCCGTACAGGATGAGTTGCGCGGCCGAGTGGTAGTTGATCAGCTCGGTGAAGCGGACCCGGTTGAACAGTCCGTCGAGGGCCTTGGTCTCCGGTTCGGAGTTCGGGCCGGTGCCGCGGTAGGTGTCACTGATCGGGTCGGGGGACGAGCCCTCGTTGTCGTAACCCCACTTGGTCGCGAGGTTGCGGTTCAGGTCGATCCCGTCGCCGGGCGCGGTGGCCCCGTCGCCGTTGGTGTCGCGCAGGTTCTTCCGCCACAGCCGGTCCCCGGTGAACGTGTAGTCGTAGCCGTCGGGGTTGGCCACCGGCATGAACCACAGTTCGGTGGTGTTGAGCAGCTTGGTGATCTCGGCGTTGCTGCCATAGTTGTCGAGGACGTGGTGCAGCAGCCGGCGGACCATCTCGGGGGTGATCCACTCCCGCGCGTGCTGGGCGCCCATGTACAGCACCGAGGGTCGTTGGCCGTCCTTGAGTTGACGGGCGTTCTTGGTCACCTTGACGGCGAGCATCGGTTTGCCCTGCACCGTCGTACCGACCCGGACCAACTTGGCCAAGGCCGGATTGGCGGCCGCTGTCGTGCTCAGCTCCTCAGCGAGGCCACCGGGACCGCTGTACGGCCGGAACACTGTCGGGCCGGCCAAGGCGAGCCGGGCGGCCTCGTCGGAGGCGTCGCGGCCCTTCACCTTCTTGACGTTCAGGTCGACGCCGTCGGAACGGAGCTTGTCGGCCTGCCGGTCGCTGATGATGACCTCGACCTTGGCCTTGCCGTCGGCCGTCCGGCCCGTGGTCAGGCCCTCGCGATCCACGCCGATGTCCGCCAGTTTCTGCAACTGTTGCGGATCCAGTTCGCCGACGTAGACCTCCAGGCCGTCACCCCCCGGCCCTGGTGCCGCGGTCGCTGCCGGTCCTGCGGCCAGTGCCCCCGCTACGACGGCCAGTACTGCTAGTCCTGCGATAAGAACAGGAGATCTGCGCATGTCGCCCCTCCCCGGTCGACGGTGCATACTCTGTCGCAGCCTCCTGTGACTCAGATCACAAGTCAACAGCCCGGGGTCCGCGATCACCTGGCGTGCTCGATCTCACCCAGGCTGTGCATACCAGTGGGAGTGTGGTTCGGCCTACCGTTGGAGGATGAGTCATCGGAGCGAGTCGGGGTTCGAGTTCGCGCCGGTGTACGGGCCGCTGGACGGGTTCGACGCCGGGGCCAAGCTGGGGGAGCCGGGACAGTTCCCGTACACCCGGGGCGTCTACCCGACGATGTACACCCAGCGGCCGTGGACGATGCGGCAGTACGCCGGGTTCGGCACCGCGGCCGAGTCGAACCAGCGGTATCACCAGCTGATCGACCACGGGACCATGGGACTGTCGGTCGCTTTCGACCTGCCGACCCAGATGGGGTACGACTCCGACGCGCCGATCGCGCACGGCGAGGTCGGCAAGGTCGGGGTCGCGATCGACTCGATCGACGACATGCGGGTGTTGTTCGACAAGATCCCGCTGGACCAGGTGTCCACCTCGATGACGATCAACGCGCCCGGGTCGGTGCTGCTCCTGCTGTACCAGTTGGTGGCCGAGGAGCAGGGGGTCCCCGGTGACAAGCTCACCGGCACGATCCAGAACGACGTACTGAAGGAATACATCGCCCGCGGCACCTACATCTACCCGCCGAAGGAGTCGCTGCGGCTGATCAGCGACATCTTCGCGTACTGCCACTCCGAGCTGCCGAAGTGGAACACGATCTCGATCTCCGGCTACCACATGGCCGAGGCCGGGGCGACGCCCGCGCAGGAGATCGCGTTCACCCTGGCGAACGGCATCGAGTACGTCCGGGCCGCGGTCGCGTCCGGGCTGGACGTGGACGAGTTCGCGCCGCGGCTTTCGTTCTTCTTCGTCGCTCGTACGACGTTGCTCGAGGAGGTCGCGAAGTTCCGCGCGGCGCGGCGGATCTGGGCGCGGGTGATGCGGGATTCGTTCGGCGCTCGCAACCCGAAGTCGTTGATGTTGCGCTTCCACACCCAGACCGCCGGCGTACAGCTCACCGCGCAGCAGCCCGAGGTCAACCTGGTACGGGTCGCGATCCAGGGTCTGGCCGCCGTACTCGGTGGAACCCAGTCCCTGCACACCAACTCGTACGACGAAGCGATCGCGCTCCCGACCGAGAAGGCGGCTCGCCTCGCACTGCGCACGCAGCAGGTCCTGGCCTACGAGACCGACATCACCGCGACCGTCGACCCGTTCGCCGGCTCGTACGTCGTCGAGTCGCTCACCGACGAGGTCGAGGCCGCCGCGATCGAACTCATGGACCAGGTCGAGGAGTACGGCGGCGCCGTCGCAGCGATCGAGAAGGGGTACCAGAAACAGGAGATCGAGCGCTCGGCGTACCAGATCGCCCAGGAGATCGACGCCGTCGAACGCGTCGTCGTCGGCATGAACAAGTTCAAGATCACCGACGAGGAACCGTACGAACCCCTCCGCGTCGACCCCACCATCGAGGCCCAACAGGTCGCCCGCCTGGCCACCCTCCGCAGCACCCGCGACCAGACTGCGGTCGACGAGGCCCTCGCCGCCCTCAAAAAAGCTGCCGAAGGCAACGACAACTGCCTCTACCCCATGAAGGACGCCCTAAAAGCCCGAGCCACGGTCGGCGAAGTCTCCAACACCCTCAGAGAAGTCTGGGGCGTCTACGTCCCCGCCGACACCTTCTAACCCCCACCGCCCTGCACAAGCGTCGGACGATCTGCAGCTCGACAGGATGTATCCGTCGATCGGGGCGGATTCCAGCGGAGCGCACGCGGCATGACACCCGCTCTCGGCGAGACGTCCTGTCGAGCTGCCGAACCGTCAGACCCGAGGGCCTGCCCACGACGGCTCACGCCGAGTCGTGGCGTTTGGTTGCCTCTCGAAACCGCGAGTCGTGGATCGAGGCTGTAGGTGAGCGCCAAACCCCACGACTCGACGGCCCCGGCCGCGTGCCCGACGACCGGTTGGTGGGGCCGGTTAGTCGAGGAGGGCGGTGGTGGTTAGGAGGGTGGTGCCTACGGTGATGGCTTCTTCGGAGGGGTCGAAGCCGGGGGTGTGGAGGTCGGCGGCGGTTTCTTGGGTGGGTGGGCGGACGCCCAGGCGGGCCATGGCGCCGGGGACGTGTTCGAGGTACCAGGCGAAGTCTTCGCCGCCGAGGCTCTGGTCGGTGGGGGCGACGGCGCTGGAGCCCAGGGTCTGGTGGACGGCGTTCTGCAGGACGTTGATCGCGAGGGCGTCGTTCATGACGGGCGGTACGCCGTGCGTGACCTCGACCTCGACCTCGACGCCGTACGGCGCGACGATCTGGGCGGCGAGTGTCGGGATGAGTTCCTCGGCCAGGCGCCACGCGTTGGCGTCCAGGCAGCGCAGGGTGCCCTCGGCCTCGCCGCGGGACGGGATCGCGTTCGCGGCGGAGCCCGACGTGATGCGGCCCCAGACGAGGGACATGCCGGCGCGCGGGTCCACGCGGCGGGAGAGAGCAGCGGGAAGCGCTGAGACCAGGGTCGCCAGCGCGTAGACCAGATCGGCCGTCAGGTGCGGCCGGGAGGTGTGGCCGCCGGGGCCGGTGAGCCGGACGAGCAGCCGGTCGGCGGCGGCGGTCAACGCGCCGACGCGCAGGCCGACCTCGCCGACCTGCAGCCGCGGGTCGCAGTGCAGACCGTAAATACGTCGTACGCCGTCCAGCCCGCCCGCGGCGATCACCCCGAGCGCACCGCCGGGCATGACCTCCTCGGCCGGCTGGAAGATCACCCGCACCCGCCGGTCCAGCTGCCCGTCGCGCGCCATGCCGGCCAGAACCAGCGCCGCACCGAGCAGTGCCGACGTGTGTACGTCGTGACCGCACGCGTGAGCCACCCCGTCGAGCGTCGACCGCCACGGAGCATCCACGCCGTCCGGCACCGGCAGCGCGTCGATGTCGGCCCGCAGCGCGACGCAGGTGTCACCGGACCCGATGTCGCAGATCAGCCCGGTCCCGGTCGGCAGCACCCGCGGCGACAGGCCGGCCTCGACGAGCCGCTGCTCGAGCAGTTCGGTCGTCCGCACCTCGTGCCACCCGAGCTCCGGGTGCGCGTGCAGATCGCGCCGTACGTCGACCATGTCCTCACGGACCGCCTCGACCCGCGCCAGCACGTCCGCGACCAGTAGCTGATGACTCATCCGGAGATTGTGACACCAGCGGTACGCCGGGACGCGCCGAGGTCCGGGGCGCCTCACCAGCCGTGACCGCCACGCACGGTGAGGGCGACCACGGAGCGTGCACGCTGTGACGTGGGAAGCGCGGGCGGTGACCACACCGGAGAAGTTGTCGAAATGTGACGCGGATACCGGTCACTTTCCGGTATCGAGGCCTGCTTGACGTTCAAAGAAACACTGACCGCGCCCTATAGTCTGCGGATGCGGCACGTGGGGGAAGGCGTGCGGCGTGCATACGTTTCTGGTCGACGAAGGAGACTTCCGGTGAAGAAGTACGTGCGGGGAACGGCGATCGTGGGCGTGCTGACGCTCGCCGTCGCCGCGTGTGGCAGCAAGCCGACCGATGACAACGCAGGCGGCGGTGCCAACAAGGACTTCAAGGCCTGCATGGTCTCCGACTCCGGGGGCTTCGACGACAAGTCGTTCAACCAGACGTCGTACAAGGGTCTGCAGGACGCGGTGAAGGAAAAGGGCCTGACCGAGGTCAAGGCGGAGTCGAAGTCGGACAACGACTACCCGACCAACATGACCGCGATGGTGAACGCCAAGTGCAACGTGATCGTTGCCGTCGGCTTCAAGCTCGAGGACGCCACCGAGAAGGCGGCCAAGGCGAACACCGGTATCAAGTTCGCGATCGTCGACTCGGCTCCGGACACCACCAAGGTCGGCGAGATCCCGAACCTGAAGCCGCTGCTGTTCAACACGGCGCAGTCCAGCTTCCAGGCCGGCTACCTGGCCGCGGCGATGTCGAAGTCCGGCAAGGTCGGCACCTTCGGTGGTCTGAAGATCCCGACCGTGACGATCTTCATGGACGGCTTCGCCGAGGGCGTGCGGTACTTCAACACGCAGAAGAGCAAGAACGTCCAGGTGCTCGGCTGGGACGACGCCAAGCAGGCGGGTCTGTTCACCGGTGACTTCGAGGACAAGGCCAAGGGCCAGAACAACGCCCAGAACCTGATCACCCAGGGCGCCGACGTGATCTTCCCGGTGGCCGGCCCGGCCGGTCTGGGCGGTCTGCAGGCGGCCAAGGCCAGCAACGGCAAGGTGAACGCGATCTGGGTCGACACCGACGGCTGCGTGAGCGCCGCGGAGTACTGCTCCGTGCTGCTCAGCAGCGTGGAGAAGGGGATGGACGTGGCCGTGAAGGACGCGATCGTCTCTGCCGTCGACAACAAGTTCGACAACACCCAGTTCACCGGCACCCTGGAGAACGGCGGTACGGCGCTGGCGCCGTTCCACGAGTTCGACAGCAAGATCCCGGCGGACGTGAAGACCGAGCTGGAGCAGATCAAGGCCGACATCATCAGCGGCAAGATCACCGTGCAGTCGAAGGTTCAGCCGAAGGCATCCTGAACCACCGCTCACTTGCGTAGTACGGTGCGAGCCAGGAAGGCAGACCTACAGGTCGTGGCCTTCCTGGCTCGCCGTCTGAAGGGGAGGCTGCCCGCATGCACCTCGAGCTGTCAGGCCTGACCAAGAGCTTCGGCTCGCTGGTCGCCAACGACCACATCGACCTGGTCATCGAGCCGGGTGAGATCCACTGCCTGCTCGGTGAGAACGGGGCCGGCAAGAGCACCTTGATGAACATGCTCTACGGGCTGCTGCAGCCCGACTCGGGCGAGATCGTGATCGACGGCGAGAAGGTGCGCATCACCTCGCCGAGCGACGCGATCAAGCACGGGATCGGCATGGTCCACCAGCACTTCATGCTGGTCCCGGTGTTCACGGTCGCCGAGAACATCATGCTCGGCCGGGAGAACGTCCGGGCCGGCGGCGTACTGGACCGGAAGAAGGCGCACGCGCTGGTCACCGAGCTGTCCGACCGGTACGGGTTCGAGGTCGACCCCGAGGCGCTGGTGGAGGACATCCCGGTCGGGGTCCAGCAGCGGGTGGAGATCATCAAGGCGCTCACCAACGACGCCCGGGTGCTGATCCTGGACGAGCCGACCGCGGTGCTCACGCCGGCCGAGATCGACGAGCTGATCGGCGTCATGCGTCAGCTCAAGGAGAACGGCACCTCGATCGTCTTCATCACCCACAAGCTCAAAGAGGTCAAGGCGATCGCGGACAAGATCACCGTGATCCGCCGCGGCAAGGTGGTCGGGCAGGCCGAGCCGTCCGCGTCCGAGGAGGAGCTCGCCGAGCTGATGGTCGGCCGCGCGGTCGACCTGGTCGTGGACAAGGAGCCGGCCCAGCCGCAGGACGCCGTACTGCGGATCCAGGGACTGACCGTGATCGACGAGCGCGGGTTCACCGCCGTCGACGACGTCGACCTCGAGGTGCGAGCGGGCGAGATCCTCGCCGTGGCCGGTGTCCAGGGCAACGGTCAGACCGAGCTCGCCGAGGCCTTGCTCGGGCTCACGCCGATCGCGGCCGGGACCATCTCGCTCGACGGCCAGGACCTGACCGGGAAGTCGACCCGGCACCGTCTTGACGCCGGGATCGGGTACATCCCGGAGGACCGCGCGCACGACGGCTTCGTCGGCTCGTTCTCGGTCGCCGAGAACCTGGTCCTGGACCTGTTCCGGAAGGCGCCGTTCGGCAACGGGGTGGCGCTGCGCACCGACGAGATCGACAAGAACGCGACCGCCCGGGTCGAGGAGTTCGACATCCGTACCCAGGGCATCGACCAGCCGGTGTCGTCGCTGTCCGGCGGGAACCAGCAGAAGGTCGTGCTGGCCCGTGAGCTGTCCCGCCCGCTGAAGCTGCTGGTCGCCTCGCAGCCGACCCGCGGGGTGGACGTCGGCTCGATCGAGTTCCTGCACACCCGGATCGTGGAGGAGCGCGACAACGGTACGGCGGTCCTGATCGTGTCCACCGAACTGGACGAGATCGCCGCGCTGGCGGACCGGGTCGCGGTGATGTACCGCGGGAAGGTCGTCGGCGTCGTACCGTCGGACACCCCGCGCGACGAACTGGGCCTGATGATGGCCGGCGCCTCGAAGTCGGAGGCGCACGAAGTGGCGATCGAGAACCCGACGACCTTGGGAACCATCTGATGAGCACTGAGACAGAGGCCGCTCCGGCGCCCGTGCCGCCGGCCAAGGAGCCGCAGCGCTGGTCCTCGGGCCTGCCGTCGTGGGCGGTCCAGGGCCTGGTCTCGCTGAGCGCGATCGTGCTGGCGCTGCTGGTCGGGGCGATCCTGATCATCATCGGCGACGACCAGGTGCAGAAGGCGGTCGGGTACTTCGGCGCCGCGCCGATGGACACCTTCTCCGCCGCCCTGAGCGCGGTCGGCGAGGCGTACAAGTCGCTCGCGGTCGGCGCGCTGGGCGGCTGGACGCCGATCAGCGAGTCGTTGACCCAGGCAACACCGCTGATCTGCGGCGGTCTGGCGGTCTCGCTGGCGTTCCGCACCGGGCTGTTCAACATCGGCGCCCAGGGCCAGCTGATCGCCGGCGCGATCCTCGCGTCGTACGTCGGGTTCGCGTGGCACCTGCCGCCTGTCCTGCACCTGATCCTGGCGATCGTCGCCGGTCTGATCGGCGGCGCGCTCTGGGGCGGTGTGGTCGGCCTGCTGAAGGCCCGCACCGGCGCGCACGAGGTGATCGTGACGATCATGCTGAACTACGTCGCGATCTACCTGCTCGCCTGGCTGCTGACCACCAAGACGTTCCAGCGGCCCGGGCGGACCGACCCGATCTCCCCGATCGTCGACAACAACGCGCAGTACCCGAAGTTCGGCGACACCCGGTTGCACGTCGGGTTCCTGGTGGCGCTGGTGGCCGCGGTCTTCGTCTGGTGGCTGCTGAACCGCTCGACGATCGGTTTCGAGCTCCGCGCGGTCGGCGCGAACGCGGACGCCTCCCGGACGGCCGGTATGTCGGTCGGCCGCGCGTACATCATCGCGATGGTCGTGGCCGGTGCGCTCGCCGGTCTGGCCGGGACCCAGCAGGTGCTCGGCACGGATCTGCCGCTGACCGACGGGGTCGCGGCGTCGGTCGGGTTCGACGCGATCACGGTCGCGCTGCTCGGCCGCGGTACGCCGCTCGGCACCGTCCTGGCCGGTCTGCTCTTCGGCGCGCTGAACGCGGGCGGTCTGCAGATGCAGCTGATCACGCAGACGCCGCTGACCCTGACCACCGTCCTGCAGGCCGTGATCGTGCTGTTCGTCGCGGCCCCGGCCCTGGTGCGCTCGATCTTCCGCTTCCTGCCGAAGGAACGCGGAGCGGGCACGGTTCTCGCGAAAGGCTGGAACGGATGACCGAGACAACGCCGGACGCTGTGCCGGCTGCACCTGCGAAGCCGCAGGTCATCGAGGCTCCGGCCGACCGCACCCGCCGGCTGCGGGTCGGCGGCGTGATGCTGGTGTTCGCCCTGATCGGCCTCGGTCTGGCGATCTTCACCAAGGGCGGCAAGGCGACGTTCCAGTTGGTGTCCGGCGACCTGCAGGACAACCTGCTCGGACTGCCCGCGCAACCGGTCGCCCTGGTGCTCGCGATCCTCGGCGTCGGCGCCGCGGTCGCGTACGTCCTGCGCCAGGTCCCGCAGCGGTACGCCGGCTGGCTGGCCGCCGTACTGGGTGTCGCCTTCATCGGCGCGTTCCTGTGCTGGGCGTCCGCGGGCAAGACGTTCCCGCTGGCGAACCAGTTCCAGGGCACGCTGAACTTCGCGACGCCGCTGATCCTCGGCGCGCTCGCCGGCGTGCTGTGCGAGCGGGCCGGTGTCATCAACATCGCGATCGAGGGCCAGTTCCTGGTCGGCGCGTTCACCGCCGCCCTGGTGTCGAGTACGACGAACAGCGCCACCGCCGCCCTGATCGCGGCGGCTGCGAGCGGCGTCGTGATGGCCGCGCTGCTGGCGGTGTTCTCGATCAAGTACCTGGTCAACCAGGTCGTCCTCGGTGTCGTCCTGGTGGTGTTCGCGACCGGTATCACCGGCTTCCTCTTCGACCAGTTCATGCAGCCGGAAGCGGAGAAGCTGAACACGCCGAACGTGCTGTCCGCGGTGAAGATCCCCGGCCTGGCCGACATCCCGTTCATCGGGCCGATCCTGTTCAACCAGACGATCCTGGTCTACCTGACCTACCTCGCGGTCGCCGTCGTCACGTTCGTGCTGTTCCAGACCCGCTGGGGGCTGCGGATCCGCGCGGTCGGCGAGCACCCGAAGGCGGCCGACACGGTCGGCATCAAGGTCAAGCGGATCCGGTACTCCGCGGTCCTCGCGGCCGGCGTCCTGGCCGGCCTCGGCGGCGCGTTCTTCACCGTCGGGTACGCCGGTTCGTTCGCCAAGGAGATGACCGCGGGCAACGGGTTCATCGCGCTGGCCGCGCTGATCATGGGCCGCTGGCACCCGATCGGCGCGATGGTCGCGGCCCTGTTCTTCGGGTTCGCCACCCAGTTGCAGTCCCAGCTCCAGATCATCCAGACCCCGATCCCGGGCGAGCTGCTGCTGATGGCGCCGTACCTGGCCACCGTCATCGCGGTCGCCGGCCTGGTCGGACGGGTCAGAGCACCGAAGGCGGACGGTGAGCCCTACGTCACCGAGTGAGGTCGACTGGCCGGCGTTGCGCGCGGTTGCCGTCGACATGATGCACCGCGCGTACGCGCCGTACTCGCACTTCCCGGTGGGCGCCGCGGCGTACGCCGACGACGGGCGGATCGTTGCCGGGTGCAACGTGGAGAACGCGTCGTACGGGTTGACGTTGTGCGCCGAGTGCGGGCTGGTGTCGGACCTGCACCGGACCGGGGGCGGACGGCTGGTCGCGTTCACCTGCGTGGATCGGCACGAGCACCTGCTGACGCCGTGCGGACGGTGCCGGCAACTGCTGCACGAGAACGGCGGCCCGGGGCTGCTGATCGAGACCGCGACCGGGATCCGGCTGCTGCGCGAACTGCTGCCGGACGCGTTCGGCCCCGAGTTTCTGGAGGAATGATGAGTTTCGACGCGGTGGATGTCATCCGGGCCAAGCGCGACAAGGGCGAGCTGAGCGACGGGCAGATCGACTGGGTGATCGACGCCTACACCAAGGGCGAGGTCGCCGACGAGCAGATGTCGGCGCTGGCGATGGCGATCCTGCTGAACGGGATGAACCGCCGCGAGATCGCCCGCTGGACCGCGGCGATGATCGCGTCCGGCGAGCGGATGGACTTCGGCAAACTGTCCCGGCCGACCGCGGACAAGCACTCGACCGGCGGTGTCGGCGACAAGATCACGCTGCCGTTGGCACCGTTGGTGGCGGCCTGCGGGGTTGCCGTACCGCAGCTGTCCGGCCGCGGGCTCGGGCACACCGGCGGCACCCTGGACAAGCTGGAGTCGATCCCGGGCTGGCGGGCCTCGCTGTCGAACGAAGAGCTGATGCAGCAGCTCGAGGACGTCGGCGCGGTGATCTGTGCGGCCGGTGACGGTCTGGCGCCGGCGGACAAGAAGCTGTACGCGCTGCGCGACGTGACCGGTACGGTCGAGGCGATCCCGTTGATCGCCAGCTCGATCATGAGCAAGAAGATCGCCGAGGGTACCGGCGCGCTGGTGCTGGACGTGAAGGTCGGGTCCGGGGCGTTCATGAAGGACCTGACGGACGCCCGCGAGCTGGCCGAGACCATGGTTGCCCTGGGCACCGACGCGGGTGTGAGGACCGTCGCGCTGCTCACCGACATGTCCGTCCCGCTCGGACTGACCGCCGGAAACGCTTTGGAGGTTCGCGAATCGGTCGAGGTCCTGGCCGGTGGCGGACCCGCCGACGTCGTCGAGCTGACCGTTGCCCTGGCCAACGAGATGCTCGCCGCGGCCGGGGTCACCGGCGTCGACCCGGCCGAGAAGCTTCGTGACGGTACGGCGATGGACGCCTGGCGGGCGATGATCTCGGCCCAGGGCGGCGACCCGTCCGCCGAGCTCCCGGTCGCTCCCGAGCAGCACGTCGTACCGGCCCCGTCGTCCGGCGTACTCTCCAAGCTCGACGCCCTCGCGGTGGGCGTCGCCGCCTGGCGCCTCGGCGCGGGCCGCGCGCGCAAGGAGGACCCGGTGTCCGCGGTAGCCGGCGTGGAGATGCACGCCAAGCCGGGCGACCGCATCCAGGAAGGCCAGCCCCTCCTCACCCTCCACACCGACGACCCCACCCGCATCGACCGCGCCCTGGAGTCCCTCACCAACGCCATTGCTGTCGCCGACTCCTACGAGCCCGGCCCGCTGGTCATCGACCGCATCACCGCCTGACCCACTGCCCTTCAACCCCGACCTGGATCTTTTGGGACTGCCCCGCCAGAACCCACGATTCGACGGACACCGCTACCCGCGCCACATTCGCTCGAGGGGCGAGGGGTTATCTGGCGCTTGTGACTGATGTGTGGGTAGTCGACGGGTCTGGTGAGATCTGCAGCTGGACAGGATGTGTCGGTGGCGGGGTAGTGCACCTGAGCGTGAACGTGTTCATGCGTACAGCGTCTCGCCGGTGCTCTACCTGTCGAGCGTGCACATCACCCGGCCCGCGAGGGGCCGGGCCGCCACTAGCGGGCAACGCAACACCAACACATCCGGCAGAGAGCCGGATATCCCCTCGCGTTGTGGGTTCTCCCCTCGCACACCAACGGAGAAGCCACAACGCCGACGGATATCCCCTCGTGTGCGGGGGCTCTCCTTGTGCTTGATCGCGGTCGGCCCGCTGGGACGGACCGTACTGTGCATGCTGGGCGCGGTGCGTGCGGCAATGCGGTGGTGAGGTGCGTGCGGTGGTGTGCGGCCACTATCACCCACGTCGGACTGGAGGGCCGGATATCTCGTCCTGAGGGTTAGCTGGAGGTTGTGGTTAGGCGGGTGTGTTGTTCTTTGGTGAGGGCTGTGATGAGGGTGGTGTCGGGGGTGAGCTCGGTGCCTAGGGCACCGGCTTCGCGGATTGTCAGTTCTACGACGATCGGGCCTACGGCGATGCTGGCTTCGGCCAGGGCGATCGACTGGTCGGTGCTGCCGTCGTACTCGACGCCGGCGTCGGAGAGCGCGTTCGGGATCGTGAACGGGTGGTCGTGGAGGTCCTGGTTCCACAGGCCCTTCTGCAGAGCCTTCGCTTTGGCGGCCGAGCCGGTCTTGAAGAGCTGCACGGTGTAGCGCTTCTTCTTGTCGGGGCTGAGCCGGGTCGCCCGGTACCCCTCGACGAAGCTCGCGTTCAGCAGCAGGGCACGGTCCAGCGCCGGGTCGGCGGACCAGGTGTTCAGGTACGACGACGCGGTGAACGGACCGGTGACGTTGCGCGGATCCGCGACGTACCCGCGGGGAAGCGCAGCGAGTCCGGCGAGGACGCTCTTCGCCGACTTGTCCGCCGTACCCGAGAGCGCGGAGTGTTTCGCCGCCGGGGTCTGGGCAGCGCTCGCCGACGCGCCGTCCTCACTGCCACAGGCGGTCACACCCAGCAGTACTGCGCTCACTACAACGGCAACGCCTGACGCATTCCGTCTCACGGGTCCCTCTCCGTTCGGCCACTCGCCCCCGAGTGCATCCGATGGGTGGCACCGATACCAACAGAAGTTGGTGAACTTCAGGCGAACAACCTTGTGCTACTGAGACGTCGCCTGCGTGAGAAGCGTCTCGATCCGGACGCGAGCGGCCTTCGGATGCATGGGTTCGCAGCCCGCGGCGACGCAGCGGCGGACCACCTGCGGGTCGTCGCGGAGCAGCAGCAGACCGCGGCGGAGCAGCGTCAGCGGGGGTTTGCGGTGCTCGCGGAGGTCCCGCTGGAAGCGCCGGACGAACGTGACGACGCGGTGGTGATACACGCAGATCGCGGCCGCCAGCAGGTCGCGGTCGCGGAGCTCGCTGGTGATCTGGTCCGCGAAGATGCCTTCAGCAACGATCAACGGTGAACCGCCGGTGGTGACGGGCCGGTGACCGACAGTGCCGTCGGCGGCGATGTCGTAGATCGGGAGATCGGCGGTTCCCGTCGTACACAACTGCTCCAGGGCCGCGACCGCACGATCGCCGTCCCAGGAGCGTGGGTCGTCCCAATCGACGATGCCGAGCGGCGACCGCGGCATCGCCTCGTCGTCGCCGTCCCGGTAGAAGTCGTCCAGCCGTACGACGGGCAGCCCGACCAGCTCGGCCAGGCGCGACTTCCCCGCCCCCGAAGGCCCCGCCAGCAACACCACCCGTGAACGCACCGGCACATTCTCTTCCACTTCCTGCAGTAACGGCCAATCCCCACCCGCGATAATCAGACGTGCCGAGGATGAAGCTGGGTGCCGCCGTGTACGCGTTCCTCGCGATCGGCCTGCTCGTGTCTGGCGTGCTGACCCTGAGGCAATACGGTCCGTACGCCGACGTTCACGGCTGGCCGCTGATGGCGACAGCGGTCGTGGATGCGCTCGCCGGTCTGGTGTTCGGTGCCGGGGCGGTCACACGGCGGGGGCTTGCCGCGGACGAAGGTCCGTGGATCTGTCGGAAGGGCTGGCTGGTGGTGGTCGCCCTGACGATCGCCGGGTTCCTGACTGCCGCGGTGAGCGGGTTTGACATGTCCCCGTTGCCGATCGGACCAGTGGTGCTTTATCCACACTGGGTCAAGCGGTTGCAGGAGAAGTACTACGAGGGCCGGGAAGAGGCTGAGCGGGAGCTCAGCCCAGAAGAGCCTGGCGGAGTGCGGCGTCCGACTGTTTGAACCAGTGGTTGGTGCGGTCGGTCAGTTCGGCCTCGCCGGTGGTCCAGCGCTGGTGGAACCAGGGGTGGCCGGCTTCGGAGCCTCGGCGGACGTAGTCCATGCACCAGATGTGGTTGTCGGCGGCGGCATCGACCAGGCGGAGGCGGTCGGCGTCCGTCAGGCCGTAGGCGTTCGCGAAGCGGCGGAGACGAGCGAGCGACTGACCATGCCGTACGTCGTGGATGTCCGCGTCGGGGCGTAGTGGGGCCCAGAGCCGTACGGCGGTGGCGACGTCCCACAGAGCCGACCCAGGACCGGCCAGATCGAAGTCGATGAGTGCGACCGCGACCCCGTCCCGGAACACCACGTTGTCGAGGTTCGGGTCGTTGTGGCTGATCAGCCCGGTGACGTAGCCGGCGGGCACCGGCTCGGCCCACTCGAGTCCGGCGGGCCGGAAGTCCGCGACTGCCTGGTGGTAGGAACGCAGCAGCACCGCCACGCTGTCGAGCGCCTCGTCCGTCATCGACCAGGAGGGGTACGGCGCTGTAACGGTCTCCCCGGGCAAGTACGAGAGCACCTCCCGCCCCTGGGAATCCATGCCGAGGAGCGCCGGCGCGCCCTCGAATCCGACGCTTTCCAGGTGCTGCAGGAGCGCATGCGTCGCCGCACTACTGGCGCGCAGCGGCCGCCGGACGGTATCTCCGACCCGCACCACCAACCCGCGGTTCGCCGTACCTCCGACCAACTCGACCTCAGCAGCAGGCATCGCCGGTCAGTCTGACTGTTGCAGCAGGGCCTTCGCCAGGGGTGCGTGGGTAACGATCGCGTTCACGAGCCCGCTGCGTACGGCGGCCCGCACCGCCGCGACCTTCGCGAGCCCGTACGGGATGGCGATCACCTCGTCGATCTTGTCCATCTGCTCGGCGTTGATCGCGATCACCCGATCGGTGACCCGGCTCTGCACCGCGACGCCGTCTGCGTCCACGAAAACGCCCGAGATGTCCGCCACGACGCCGCGGCGCTGCAACTGTTCACAGGCCTTCTCGTCCATCGCGTCGTACAGCGTCGACTGGCCGGCCGACCACGACCCGAGGCCGACGACCGCCTTCGTCACCGAGTCGAAATGGCTGATCGCCTCGGCGACCTCCGGCTGCTGCCGCAACGCGCGTGCCGTCGCGGCATCCGGCACGACGAGCGGCGCATAGAACAGGTACGCCGGGCCGCCCGACAGGCGAGCTGTGTGACGGACGAGCTCGACCGAGTTCGCCTCGACGTCCGGACGGGTCAGGGCGCCTGTCAGCTGGACGACCGGCACGGGGGCGAGTGACGTGAGTTGCTCGGTCATCGCGGTCACGGCTCGCGCCCAGGCCAACCCGAGCACGTCCTCGGGTGTGACGATCTCCGACAGCAGATCAGCTGCGGCCTTGCCGAGTTGCGTGCGCAAGGCGGGCTCGTCGACCTCGGGGGTGTCCACCACGATCGCCCGGCGCAGACCGAGTGCCTCCTGCAGGCGGGCGGACAGGTCGAGGTCGATGGCGCCGGGATGGCTGATCTCGATCCGAACGAGTCCGCTGCTGCGCGCCTGGTCGAGCAATCGCGCGACTTTGAACCGGCTGAGCCGGAACTCGTCCGCGATCTCCACCTTCGACCGGCCGTCGACGTAGTACCGCCGCGCGATCGACGCGGTGAGCACCAGCTGTGCCGGCCCGAAGGATTCCATCAATGCCTCCCGCTCATATGAGCATCGTCGGACACAAGTGTTGCACAGACCCTTGACAGGTCAAGTCCCTTCCCGGTTCACTCGTGCTGTGAGCAGAGGCGTGCTCAAATGAGCAGGCCAGACCAAAGGCCAAAAGCACCCGCCTCGCTGCGCTCGGCGGGTGGTGTGGGTAGAGGGAGTGGCTCGTGCTGAGTAGGCGCAAACGCATCGGAGCAGTCGGTATCGCGTTCCTGGTGAGCGTGACCACCGGCTGTGCGGGCTGGGGAGGCGGAGCGGGCGGCGGTGGCGAGGACAGCATCAACGTGCTGATGGTGAACAACCCGCAGATGGTCGATCTGCAGAAACTCACCGCCGACAACTTCACGAAGCAGACCGGCATCAAGGTGAACTTCACCGTGCTGCCGGAGAACGACGTCCGGGACAAGATCAGCCAGGAGTTCTCCAGTCAGGCCGGTCAGTACGACGTGGCGTCGGTGAGCAACTTCGAGATCCCGATCTATGCCAAGAGCAAGTGGATCGCGCCGCTGTCGGACTACATCGCCAAGGATCCGTCGTTCGACCAGGACGACATCCTGAAGCCGATGACGCAGTCGATGAGCGCGGACGACGGCAAGATCTACGGCGAACCGTTCTACGGCGAGTCGTCGTTCCTGATGTACCGCAAGGACATCCTGGCGGCCAAGGGCGTGACGATGCCGGCGAAGCCGACCTGGCAGGAGGTCGCGGACATCGCGGCCAAGGTCGACAACGCGCAGCCCGGGATGCGCGGTATCTGTCTGCGCGGCCAGCCCGGCTGGGGTCAGCTGTTCGCGCCGCTCACGACGGTGGTGAACACCTTCGGCGGCACGTGGTTCACGCAGGACTGGCAGGCGCAGGTCAACTCGCCGGAGTTCACCGACGCGACCAAGTTCTACGTCGACCTGGTCCGCGCGCACGGTGAGGCGGGCGCCCCCCAGGCGGGCTTCACCGAGTGCCTGAACAACACCATCCAGAGCAACGTCGCGATGTGGTACGACGCCACGTCGGCGGCCGGTTCGCTCGAGGCGCCGAACTCGCCGGTCAAGGGCAAGATGGGCTACGCGCCCGCACCGGTCGTGAAGACCGACAGTTCCGGCTGGCTGTACGCGTGGGCCTGGGGCATCCAGGAAGCCTCGAAGAAGAAGGACAACGCCTGGAAGTTCATCTCCTGGGCGTCCGGCAAGGACTACGAGAAGCTCGTCGGCGAGAAGGTTGGCTGGTCCAACGTTCCGGCCGGCAAGCGGGCGTCGACGTACGAGCTCCCGGAGTACGTCAAGGAGGCGTCGGCGTTCGCCGAGCCGACCAAGAGCGCGATCGAGAACGCGGACCCGAAGGACCCGGGCACCCAGCCGCGGCCGGCGCCGGGCATCCAGTTCATCGACATTCCGGAGTTCCCGGACCTCGGGACCCAGGTCAGTCAGGACGTGAGTTCGGCGATCGCCGGACGGATGAGCGTCGACGAGGCACTGAAACGCGGGCAAGTGCTCGCCGACGACGTCGCCGAGCGGTACCGCTCCCGGCAAGCGAAGTGAGGGATCATGTCCGTCGACGCAAAACCTGACACTCCCGCGAAGCCCGGACGCCGGCACGCACCGCCGCCCGGTTCTGAAGGCACCCTGATGCGCAGGACCGGCGACTGGGCCCGGCGCGGCCCGTTGCTGCCCGCGCTGGTGTTCATGATCATCGTGACCCAGTTGCCGTTCGTGGTCACGATCGTCGTGTCCTTCATGGACTGGAACGCGTACTACCCCGACGAGCGCGGCTTCGCCGGGATCGACAACTTCCGCCGGGTGATCACCGACGCGAACACCCGGCACGCGATCTGGGTGACGATCCTGCTGACCGCGGGCGTCGTCCTGATCAGCCTGGTGTTCGGGCTGCTGATCGCGCTGCTGCTGGACCGCAAGTTCCGCGGCCGGGGTGTGGTCCGGACGATGATGATCACGCCGTTCCTGGTCGTCCCGGTGGCTGCGGCCCTGCTGTGGAAGCACGCGCTGTACAACCCGACGTACGGGCTGTTCAACGGCGTGCTGAAGTGGTTGTTCGGCGACAACGCACCGCAGCCGGACTGGATCAGCAACCAGCCGTTGTGGTCGATCATCTTCGCGCTGGTCTGGCAGTGGACGCCGTTCATGATGCTGATCCTGCTGGCCGGCCTGCAGAGCCGTCCGCTGGACGTCATCGAGGCGGCCGGGATCGACGGCGCGAACCAGTGGGAGATCTTCCGCTACATGACGCTGCCGCACCTGCGCCAGTACCTGGAGCTGTCCGCGCTGCTCGGGTCGATCTACGTCGTCCAGAACTTCGACGCGGTCTTCACGATCACGTCCGGCGGCCTCGGTACGGCGAACCTCCCGTACACGATCTACCAGACCTTCTACACCGCGCACGACTACGGCCGGGCGTCCGCGGCCGGTGTGATCGTGGTGATCGGCACGATCGCCATCGCCACCTTCGCGCTGCGCTCGGTGTCCACGCTGTTCCGAGAGGAGACGGGGAAATGAGCGGCCAGGTCACGATCGTGACGGGTAAGAAGAGCCGTGGTGGCGGCTTCTTCCTCGGCGGGCTGGCGTGGATCGTCGGCATCCTGTTCGTGCTGCCGGTGGTGTGGATGCTGCTGACCTCGTTCCACACCGAGGAGGACGCGGCGAAGAACCCGCCGGACCTGGGCGCGCCGCTGACGCTGGACGGGTACAGGTCGTTCTTCGACACCGGCCCGTGGCCGTCGATCGCGAACTCGCTGACGGCGAGCATCCTGTCCACGGTGCTGGTCATCCTGCTCGCGTTCCCGGCGGCGTACGCGCTGTCGATCCGGCCGGTGAAGAAGTGGACGGATGTGCTGTTCTTCTTCCTGTCCACCAAGATGCTGCCCGTGGTCGCCGGCCTGCTGCCGATCTACCTGTTCGCGCAGTCGGTCGGGATGCTGGACAACATCTGGCTGCTGATCATCCTGTACACCTCGATGAACCTGCCGATCGCGGTCTGGATGCTGCGCAGCTTCCTGTCCGAGGTGCCGGTGGAGATCCTCGAGGCGGCCTCGGTCGACGGGGCGAACCTGATCCGCACGCTGCGCTCCGTGGTGGCGCCGATCGTCACGCCGGGGATCGCCTCGGCCGCGCTGATCTGCTTCATCTTCAGCTGGAACGAGTTGCTGTTCGCCCGCGTGCTGACCGGCACGGTGGCGCAGACGGCTCCGGTGTTCTTGACTGGGTTCGTGACCAGTCAAGGATTGTTCCTCGCCAAAGTCTGTGCCGCGTCCATCGTGGTGTCGTTGCCGGTCCTGATCGCCGGGTTCGCCGCCCAGGACAAGCTCGTCCAGGGTCTGTCGCTGGGGGCGGTCAAGTGAGGCTGGCAGCTGCCGCACTCGATGCTCTGGGCAATGACGTCGGTGTGCCTTCCTACGACCGTACGGCGGTGACGCCGGGGATCGTGCACTTCGGCGTCGGCGGGTTCCATCGCGCGCACCAGGCGATGTACCTGGACCGGCTGATGAACGAAGGCAAGGCGCTGGACTGGGGGATCGTCGGCGTCGGCGTGCTCCCGCACGACCGGCGGATGGCCGACGTCATGGCCGCCCAGGACACGTTGTACACGCTGGTGATCAAGTCTCCGGACGGGACGCTCGAGCCGCGGGTGATCGGGTCGATCGTCGGGTACCTGTTCGCGCCGGACGATCCGAACGCCGTGCTGGCTCGGATGGTCGACCCGGCGACCCGGATCGTGTCCCTGACGATCACCGAGGGCGGGTACCACGTGAACCAGGTGACGGGGGAGCTCGACGCCTCCGATCCGGCGCTGGCCGCGGACCTCGAGCCGGGCGCGACGCCGGGGAGCGCGTTCGGGTTCATCGTCGAGGCCTTGCGGCGGCGGCGAGAGGCCGGCGTACCGCCGTTCACCGTGATGTCGTGCGACAACATCCCGGGCAACGGGCACGTCGCGCGCAAGATGCTGGCGTCGTTCGCGCGGCTCAAGGACCCGGAGCTCGCCGAGTTCCTGGAGAACGAGGTGCGGTTCCCGAACTGCATGGTCGACCGGATCACGCCGGTCACCGCGGACGCGGACCGGGAGGCGCTGGCCGAGCGGTTCGGGGTCGAGGACGGCTGGCCGGTGGTGTGCGAGCCGTTCACGCAGTGGGTCCTCGAGGACGACTTCGGCGGCGGGCGCCCGCCGTACGAGGAGGTCGGCGTCCAGATCGTCGAGGACGTCGAGCCGTACGAGTTCATGAAGCTGCGGCTGCTGAACGCTTCGCACCAGGCGTTGTGCTACCTCGGGTTCCTGGACGGCTACCGGTACGCGCACGAGGTCTGTCAGGACAAGCTGTACGTCGACTTCCTGCTCGGCTACATGGACCACGAAGGTACGCCGACGTTGCCGCCGGTGCCCGGGGTCGATCTGGACCGCTACAAGCACCAGCTGATCGAGCGGTTCGCGAATCCCGAAGTACGGGACACACTGGCGCGGCTGTGCGCCGAGAGCTCGGACCGGATCCCCAAGTGGCTGCTGCCAGTGGTGCGCGAGCAACTCGCGGCCGGGCGGGAGATCAAGCGCTCGGTGCTCGTGGTCGCGTCCTGGGCACGGTACGCCGAGGGCGTCGACGAGCAGGGGCAGCCGATCGAGGTCGTCGACCGGCTGCGCGACAAGCTGGTCGAGCGGGCGCAGCACAACCGCGAGGATCCGTTGGTGTTCATCTCGGACCCGGATCTGTTCGGGGACCTGGCGTCGGACGAGCGGTTCGTGACGCCGTACAAGGCCGCTCTGAAGTCGCTCCACGAGATCGGCGCCCGCGCCACCCTCGAAGCCCTCTAGTCTGGACGCCATGACTGAGCTGAGGCTGGTCGCCGGGGTGGACTGCTCCACCCAGGCGACCAAGGTGGTCGTGTGCGACGCGGAGACCGGAGCGGTGCTGCGGGAAGGCCGGGCACCGCACCCGGACGGGACGCAGGTCGATCCGCAGGCCTGGTGGCAGGCGTGGGAGACCGCCTCTGATGGTCTGCTCGACGGCGTCGAGGCGGTCGCGATCGGCGGTCAGCAGCACGGGATGGTGCTCCTCGACGACTCTGGTGAGGTCGTCCACCCAGCCGTCCTGTGGAACGACACCAGTTCCGCCGACGCCACCACCGACCTGATCGCGGAGCTGGGCGGTGCTCAAGCCTGGGCCGAGGCCGTCGGCTCCGTCCCCGTCCCGTCGTTCACTGTCACCAAGCTGCGCTGGCTGCGGGACGAAGCCGCAGGTGACGACGCCAGTGCGGTGCAGCGTGAGGCCGCGCGGCGGGCTGCGGCGGTCGTGCTTCCCCATGACTGGATGACGCATCGGCTGGCGGCCGATCGGTCCGGGATCGAGGGGATCACCACCGATCGTGGGGACGCGTCCGGGACGGGGTGGTGGTCGCCGACGACGAACAGCTACCGGACTGATCTGGTCGAGCTTGCTTTCGGCCGTCAGCTCGCACTGCCGCGTGTTGCGGGGCCGGCCGAGATCGTCGGCCAGACCGCGTTCGGTGCGGCGATCGCGGCCGGCACCGGTGACAACGCGGCGGCCGCGCTCGGGCTCGACCTGCAGCCCGGTGACGTCGCCGTCTCCCTCGGCACCAGCGGTACGGCGTTCGCGCGGTCGACGCACCCGACCGCCGACCCGAGCGGCCTGGTGGCCGGTTTCGCGGACGCCACCGGCGAGTACCTGCCGCTCGTCTGCACGCTGAACGCGGCCCGCGTGATGTCCGCGACCGCGCAGATGCTCGGCCTGGAACTGTCCGCCTTCGACGAGGCCGCGATCACCTCACCGGGCAGCGACGGACTGGTCCTGCTCCCGTTCCTGGACGGCGAACGTACGCCGGACCTCCCGCACTCGACCGGCCTGATCTACGGCCTCACCCGTGCGACCATGCAGCCCGCGACGATGGCCCGCGCCGCGGTCGAGGGCCTGCTCTGCGGCCTCGCCGACGCCGTCGACGCGCTCCGCGACCAGGGCCTGCCGGTCCACCGCGTCCTGCTCCTCGGCGGTGGGGCCCGCTCCCGCGCCGTACAGGCTCTCGCTCCGGCCCTCCTCGGTGCCGAGGTCGTCCTCCCCGAGCCGGCCGAGTACGTCGCCCTGGGCGCCGCCCGCCAGGCCGCCTGGGCCCTCTCCGGCGCCGCCACCCCGCCGACCTGGCAGATCCCCGTCGGCAAACCCGAGCCGGCCATCACCGTCGACGCCGCCACCATCCGCGCCAACTACGAACAGGTCCTCACCAAGACGCGCTCCCTGCTGGCGGACCCCTACAACCGGTAGCGTCATGCCTCGATGTCGACCTACCAGCCCGAGCGGAGCCGCCGACCGGACCGGAAGGTTCAGGCGGTCATGGCGTTGGTCGGGGCGGTCATTGTCTTCGTGGTCGGCTTCGTCCAGTTGCACACGGTCTACGTGCTGGAGCATCGCGGCGAGGTCGTCACTGCCACCCTTCTCGACGTAAAGAACGGGAAGCGTGCGCGGATCACCGTCAGTTACACGACGCGGGAAGGTGAGCCGCTCACCGCGAAGATTCGGTACGACACGATCCGCGAGCGCGGCGACACGATCCGGGTGGTGTACGACCCGCAGAAGCCCAGCCGGGTGGACGTGCCCGACGGGTTCAGCTACTGGGTGCCAGGCATGGTGCTGGGCCTGGGGGTCGTCCTGTGCGTCGCTGCCCTGGTCATGGCGCTGTGGCGGGGCGGCCCGTCGAATCAGGCACGGCCAGAGGTCTCGCCCTACCCTTGGTGAATGGTGTACTTCGGTGGGTTGCTCGGGCTGATCGGGCTGCTGACGTTGCTGCTCCGCGACGGTGACGTCATCGGGCTGCCTTCGGTTGCGGTCGGGATCGGGCTGCTCGTCATCGGCGCCGGGGTCGGAGCGCTGGGTGTGGTGCGCCGGCGGGCGGTCCGGCGGCGGAAGATCGCCAACGGCGAGCCGGTGCCGGTTGGAAACGTGATCGAGCGCGCGCAGGCGCTGCCGCGGCTGCTCCGGGAGGTACGCCGGGGCACGTACGCCGACCTGCCGAAGAGCCGGACGTTCCTCTGGCTGCTGGCCCTCGTCTACCTGGTCTCGCCGATCGACATCCTCCCGGACCTGATGCCGGTCATTGGCGTCACCGACGATGCGGGAGTCGTGGTCTGGTTGCTCACGAGCGTGTCGACCGCGGCCGGTCTGTACCTGCGCCGCGAGCGCGAGCAGCTGCCGCATCACGAGCCCCCCAGCGGTCGTCGCGCCAACCCGTAGCCATCGCCCGCCACATCCGCGGGTCGTGGCCTGCCGTGCCGTTGGTGGGTAGACGTCCGAGATGCAGGGTTAGCGTCCGGGATATCGGTCGTCAACCCTGCATCTGGGACGCCAACCCATCAAATGCGCGGTGAGCAGGATCGGCAAGTTGGTGCGGCTCGGTCGTGGGACCAGTTGGCGATGTCGTCGGCGGCCTCTTCGGGATGGTCGTAGGCGAACCGTTGCAACGGATCCACCGGTACGTCGTTGGACCCGAGTCGGCCGGCGGCGGCGACCAATCGCTGTGCTGCCGCGAGCACCCGGGCCGCGTGCACCGCAGCCTCCGCAGGATCGTCCAGCTCGACCGCCGCGGCCGCCAGTTCCGCGACCTCGCAGGCCTGGTAGGCCATCGCCAGTTGCCCGGGCTTCATGCGAACGCTCGCACGAAGAACACGCCGGTCATCAGGACGGCCGTGGTGAGGACCAGCCCGCGGAGCATCGTCGGCGGCAGTCGCCGGACGAGATGCGCCCCGGCGTACCCGCCGATCACCGCACCCGCGAGCAGCGCGACCAGGTGCAACGGCTGCGAGAGTACGTCGGCCGCGAACACGAAGATCACCGCCGCGGTCAGGTAGACGGCAGCGACCTGGATGACCCGCAGCGGGTTGCCGCGCGCCGGATCGAGGGTGGTCGTCGCGGTCCAGAACGCGAGCATCATCAGCCCGACCGCGCCGCCGAAGTACCCGCCGTAGATCGCCAGCAGGAACTGCCCGGCCAGGATCACCGCCGGCCCCGGCCGTCCGAGCCGCAGTGCCGCGGTCAGCCGCCGGCCGAACATCAGGACGACCGTCGCGAACGCCAGCAACCACGGCACCGCAGCATCGAAGGATGCTGACGGCAACAACAGCAGCAGGAACGCGCCAATTGCCCCGCCGAGCACGCTGGCCAGCGTCACCGAGCCGATCGACGGCTCCGCGAGGCCCTCGAGCTCGCGGCGGTAGACCCACGCGCTGGTCGCGTTCCCGGGCAGCAGCGCGACGGTCGTGGTCGCGTTCGCGGTGACCGGCGGCATCCCGGCGGCGACCAGGGCGGCGAGTGCCACGAAGCTCCCGCCGCCGCCGACGGCGTTCAGCGCGCCGGCCGCGACACCGGCCAGGAGGATCAGCAGCACCCTTCGAGGATCCGGGTTCGGCGCGCACTCCACAATGCGCGATCCCCGTAGCCAGCCTTAGTCTGAGCCGTAGGCTAGTTCCATGCGGTATGACCTCGACGATCTCCGGCTCTTCACCCACGTCGCTGCGGAAGGCTCGATCACCGGCGGCGCGCGCGTGATGCACCTCAGTCTGCCTTCGGCGAGTGCGCGGGTCAGAGCGCTCGAAGCGCAGGCCGGCGTCCCCCTGCTGGTGCGCGAGCGCCGGGGTGTCCGGCTGACCCCGGCCGGCGCGACCCTGGCCCGGCACGCCCGCGAGGTGCTCGCCGAGACCACCCGGTTGGACAGCGCGGTCGCGTCGTACGCCGTGTCGCGATCGGCGCCGATCCGCTTGGTCGCCGGCGGGTCCGCGATGCATCAGCTCGTCCCGGCCGCCCTCGCCACGTTTCTCCGCGACCATCCGGAGTACGACGTGAACGTGAGCGAGCGCCGTACGATCCGCAGCGTCCGCCTGCTCGCGGCCGGCGAGGCGGACCTCGGCGTGATCCTCGACGACGAGCCGACCCAGTTACGGACCGAACCGCTGGCCGACGACTCGTTGGTCGTGATCGGCCAGGCCGGCGGCACTCTCTCCGGCCGAGCCTCGATCGCGTACGCCGAGGTTGCCGAGCATCCCCTGGTCGGTCTCGTCCCGAACTCGCCGCTCAGCCAGTGGATGGACGATCGTCTCGGACCGCACGCGCCGGCGCCGCGCTACCGCACCGTCGTACCCACGCTGCACGCCCTGATCACCCTGGCCACCGCGGGTGCGGGCCTCGCGATCGTGCCCCGGCGCGCCGTCGACGCCAGCACCGCCGTCGAGATCTGCCCGCTCCAGGACTCCTGGTCCACCCGCCAGCACCTGCTCTGCTACGCCGCGAACGCGCCCGAGCCCGCGCATCTCCTCGCGACCCACCTGCACGCGGCCGCGACCGGCTAGAGGCTCTGCTCGATGCCGTCCAGGAGGTAGCCCAGTCCCTGATCGAACCGCTCGGTCGCAGTGCGGTGCTCGGCGTCGTGCATCGCCTCGGACATCATCGGATAGTCGCCGGTGGCGAACATCGCGAGCAGGTGCGGCGCCATCGCGTGCTGCCATTCGCGCTCGTCGAGACCGGAGGCACGTTCGGCGCGCCGCTCGCCGACCTCGGTCCGAACCGCGCCGCGCAGGTAGGTGGAGAGGACCTCGACCGTGCTCATGATCGTGTCGATCTCCTGCAAGCCGGCCACCCGGAGCGCGGCCAGTGTGGCCTCGGCGTGGGTGACGGCCGCCGGGCCGAAGCGCGGCCGTCCGTCGAGCAGGTCGGCGAGCCACTCGTGCTGCAAGCCGGCCTCCCGGATCCCGTGGGCGTACGACCTGGCGACCTCGCGCCAGCCCGATCCGGTCGGTGGCGGAATCTCGGCGTACACCGCGTCCACCATCAGGTCGAGCAGTTCGTCCTTGGTGCCGATGTAGCGGTACAGCCGCATCGGGCCGGCGTCGAGCTCCGCCGCGACCTTGCGCAGTGACACGGCCTCGAGGCCTTCGGCGTCGGCCAGCGTGACGGCGGCGCGGACGATCCGCTCCCGGCTCAACGGGCTGGGCGCCCGCCGCTCGGGCGGCTCGGGCCGATCCCAGATCGACGGAGTGTCTGCCACCTGTCGAACGATACATTGCCTCGTTCGATACGATGTATATTGCCAATACAGTGTATCGAGAAGAGTTGATCATGATCGCGATCATCGGCGGCGGTCCCGGCGGGCTGACGCTCGCGCGGGTCCTGTACGTCCACGGCATCGACGCCGTCGTCTACGAACGGGACGCCTCCCGCCAGGCCCGGACCCAGGGCGGCATGCTCGATCTGCACACCGACACCGGTCAGCTCGCCCTGCGTGCGGCCGGGCTCGAGAGCGAGTTCCTCGCCGCGGCCCGGCGCGAGGGGCAGGACCATCGGATGCTGGATCACACCGGCAAGCTGCTGTTCCAGCAGGACACGCCGGACGATGCGCCGATGGCCCGTCCGGAGATCGACCGCGCCGACCTGCGCGACCTGCTGGTCGACTCGCTCCCGGCCGGCACGATCAGCTGGGACAGCGCCTTCAGCCACGCCGAGCGACGGTCTGCCGGCGGGTACGTCGTACATTTCGCCGACGGCAGCCTGGTGGAGGCCGACCTGCTCGTCGGCGCCGACGGCGCGAACTCCCGGGTCCGCCGGCTGCTGACCGACGCCGAGCCCGAGTACGCCGGGACCATCGCGCTGCAGAGCTCCATCCACGACGCGGATCGCACCCAGCCCGAACTCGCCGAGATGGTTGGCCGCGGCAACTTCTGGGTCTTCGGCCCCGACCTGCGGCTGTCCGCCCAGCGGCACGGCGACGGCAGCATCGGAGTGAGTCTGTCGCGGCAGGGTCCGGAGGATCTGGTCGACGAACACACCGACGCTGCCCGGTTGGTCGACGGCTGGGATCCCCGGTTCGGTCGGCTGGTGCGCGCCTGTGACGAGCCGTTCGTGGTGCGCAAGATCGCCGTACTGCCGATCGGCCTGACCTGGCCGCGCCGGTCCGGGATCACCTTGCTCGGCGATGCCGCGCACCTGATGCCGCCGGTAGGAGAGGGCGCGAACGCGGCCATGCTGGACGCGGCCGAACTCGCCCTCACCATCGCTGCGCGCCCGGACGACCTCGACGCCGCAGTGGCGGCCTACGAGCCGGTGATGCAGGCCCGCGCCACCGAGGCCGCGAAGCTCTCCGCGAGAGCGCTGGAGATGATCTCCGGACCGGACGCCGGCCAGAAGGTACTGCAGTTCTTCCAGCCCGACCCCGTGGACTAGCGTTTCGGGTATGAACCCGGACGAGGCAATTCCCCTGCAGGCGTTCGGTGCGTTGCTGCACAGCCAGAACCTCGGCATGGTGTGCCGGGCGTTGAACATGTACCAGGTGGCCGCGGCGTACACGCAGGTGAGCGGCGGCAACCCGCTCGAACCGATGGCGGACGAGGTGCGGCAGGTTGCTGTGGGGATCGTGTCGCGGCCGCCCGCCGAGGCGAGCGACGACGTCCCGGCCGGCTTCGATCACCTGAGTGCGTTGAACGTGCTGACGACGCTGGCTGAACCGGAAGACGCCGAGCTGATCGCCACCGTGTTGGAGAGCGCGACGAACGACCAGATCCGGGCCGTCGCTTCGCTGGCAGCAGACACCGCACGCCGGAAGGCGACTGGAGCGTCGAGATAGCGTTGCACCCATGCGCGCGTTGACAGTTGAAGAGGCCCGGCAGCGGGCGACGGACCTGGTCCTGCGGTCGTACGAGGTCGCGTTCGACCTGACCAGTGACGGGGGCACGTTCGTCACGACCAGCCGGATCCGGTTCGGAGCGACCAGCAGCACGAGCTGGGTGGACGTGAAGCCCGAGCGGCTGATCAGCGTCGAGCTCAACGGCCAGACTCTCGACACGAGCGCGCTCGACGGCGGACGCTTCCCACTGACCGGACTGCAGGCCGAGAACGATCTCGTCGTCTCCGCCGAGCTGAAGTACGCCGCCGACGGCGAAGGACTGCAGCGTTCCGTCGACGCCGCGGACGGTCGCGTCTACACGTACGGCATGTCGTCCCTGGAGTCCGCGCCGCGGTACTTCCCCTGCTTCGACCAGCCCGACCTCAAGGCGCCGTACACGATCACGGTGAAGTGCCCCGAGGACTGGGGCGTCCTCGGCAACGGTGCGGCCACCCGCACCGCGCCGGGGGAGTGGGCGCTCGCCGAGACCAAGCCGCTGTCGACGTACTTCGTCACGCTGGTCGCCGGTCCGTACCACCAGCTCCGCAGCGAGTACGACGGGATTCCGCTCGGTCTCGCCTGCCGGCAGTCGCTCAAGGAACACCTGGAGCGCGACGCCGAGGACCTGTTCCGGACCACCCGGGACGCCTTCGACGCCTACCACCGGATGTTCCGCGCGCGGTACCCGTTCGGTGAGTACTGGCAGGTCTTCGCGCCGGACTTCAACCTCGGCGCGATGGAGAACCCGGGCTGCGTCACGGTCTCCGACGACCTCGTGTTCCGCGGGCCGGTGACCGACGCCGAACGCAGTACCCGCTCGCGGATCCTGGTGCACGAGATGGCGCACATGTGGTTCGGCGACCTGGTCACGATGAAGTGGTGGAACGACATGTGGCTGAACGAGTCGTTCGCCGAGTACATGGCGCACCGCGTGGCCGAGGACGCGACCAGCTACCGCGGCAACTGGGTCGACTTCGCGTTCGTCCGCAAGTGGTGGGGGCTGCAGACCGACCAGAGCAGCTCGACGCACCCGGTCGCGCCGGACAGCCTGAAGGACGCGCGGCAGTCGCTCGACGACTTCGACGGGATCTCGTACGCGAAGGGCGCAGCGGTCCTCAAGCAGCTGGCGAAGTACCTCGGTGACGACGTCTTCCTCAAGGGCGTCAACGCGCATCTGGAGGCGCACGAGTACGGGAACGCGGACCTGCACGAGTTCATCGCCAAGCTCACCGAGGCCGGCGCGCGGGATCTAGACGCTTGGTCGGACCAATGGTTGCGGACGTCCGGGGTGGACACGATCACCGCCGAGCGGACCGGTGCCGGCGTCGTGCTGCACCGGAGCAGCCCGGACGAGTCCCGCCGTCTGCACAAGCTGAGCGTCGGCGCGTACGACGTGGACGGATCAGCCGCCTCGGTCGAGGTGGTGATCGCCGAGGACTCGGTGGAAGTTGCACTGAGCAACGACGCCGGCGTCGTGGTGCCGGATGCGGGCGACGACACCTGGGCGAAGATCCGGCTGGACCCGACGAGCCTTGCCAATCTGCCGACGGTGCTGCCCGCGATCACGGACGGCACCACGCGCGCGGTGATCTGGAACTCGATCCGGGACGCGGTCGCGGACGCCGAGCTGGACCCGCGGCAGGCACTGGAACTCTTCACGGCCGCGCTCCCGCACGAGGACAGCGACGTCGCCGTCGGCTCGCTGGTCCGCTGGCTCGAGGAGCGGATCCTCGGCGGCTACCTGGAGTACGACGAGGCGCGCGGACCGGTCGCCGACGCCCTGGGCAGCAAGCTGGCCACGACCGCGCCGGGCAGCAGTCTCCAGCTGGTGACCGCTCGCGGCCTGATCTCGACGACGAACGACGTTGCCTTGCTGCGGTCGTGGCTCGACGGTTCAGCGGTACCCGACGGTCTCGAGATCGACGCGGACCTGCGGTGGGCGCTGGTGCTGCGGCTCGTCCGGCTCGGCGAGTTCGGCGCGACCGAGATCGACGCCGAGCTGGACCGGGACAAGTCGACCGAGGGCGTGGCCCAGGCCTCCCGGTGCCGCGCCGCGCTGCCGGACGGCAAGGAGGTGGCGTGGACGCGGATCATGACGGATCCGTCGGTCGGCGTACAGGAACTGCTGGCCGCGGCCGACGGCTTCTGGCACCCGGGGCAGGCCGCGATCACCGCGCCGTACGTCCTGCGGTTCTTCACCGACATCGCGCCGACCGCCGACATCCGGGCCGGCATGGTGGTCGGCCTGACCACGACGCGGATCGCACCCCGGTACGTCGTCGACGCGAACCTCGTCACCCCGGCCGAGGCACTGATCGCGGACGAGTCCGTGAACTCGGGGATCCGGCGAAAGACCGCCAACTTCCTCGACGACCTCCACCGCGCCCTCGCGATCCGCCGAACCTTCAGCGGACGGTGAGGCGTTCCGCGACGGCCTTGCGGGCCTGGTGGATGCGGGCCTTGACCGTGCCGAGCGGGACGTCCAGTTCGTCGGCGATCTCGGCGTACGACATCGCGCCGAGATCGCGCAGGACGAGTGGCTGGACGAGTTGCGGGTGGCTGGACTCCAGTGCTTCGAGGGCCTCGAGGAGGTCGAGGCGCGAACCGGCGATGACCGAGGTGGTGCGCGGGTCGACGGACTCCGGCATGACCTCGGCCGACTGCTCGACCGCGCGGCGCTTCAGCGATCGGTAGGTCTGCCGGGCCTGGTTGGTGGCCACGATCGTCACCCAGCCCGCGAAGCTGCCGGTGCCCTTGAAGGTGTGCACCTTGTTCACCACCTGGAGCAGGGTGTCCTGGACCGCCTCCTCGGCGTCCTCCCGGTACGGCAGGAACTTGGCCACCCGCCGCTGCACCTGCGGCCGGATGGCCTGAAGAAGTTGTGGAAGCACAGTTTTGTCCCCCGACGCCGCCCTGGCCCCGAGTTCTTCCAACTCCTCGGTCATGCTCCCCCTTTTAAACCTGGTTGTGGTCGACAATAGCCGGGATGGATGTCATCGGGCGGTACCGGTTACGGGACAAGATCGGCGCGGGCGCGTTCGCGACTGTATGGCGGGGGTACGACGACGACCTGGATGTCGACGTGGCCGTCAAGGTTCTCGCGGACAACTGGGCGTCGCGCGCCGACGTACGCGAACGCTTCCTGTCCGAGGCGCGGTTGATGCGGCGGATCTCCAGCGACCGCGTGGTGCGGGTGTTCGACCTGGGCAAGCTCCCGGACGGGCGGCCGTACTTCGTGATGGACTACGTCGGCGGCGGCACCTTGGGCGACGTACTGAAGCAAGGGCGGCTCGACGCGGTGGACGCGCTCTGGTGGGGCGCGGACCTGGCGCGGGCGGTGGCTGCCCTGCACAGCGAGGGCGTGGTACACCGCGACGTCACCCCGGCGAACCTGCTGCTGCGGCCGGGTGACGAGGTCGGCGGCGGAACGCACCGGATCGTGCTCGCCGACCTCGGTCTGGCGAAACGTGCCGCCGAGGCGTCCGGCCTCACGCAGGCTGTCGGTACGCCGTCGTACATGGCGCCCGAGCAGGGTCGCGGCGACGGAGGGTTCGACGAGCGGGCGGACATCTACGCGGTCGGCGCGGTCACGTACGCGCTCGTCACCGGGCATCCGCCGTACTCCGCCGGCTCGATCGGCGACGTACTGAACCGGGACCCGGACCTGGCGCCGCCGAGCCTGCGCTCGGTGCTGCACGATTCGGTCGGGCAACTCGACGACGTGTTCGCGCGGGCGCTGGCGTACCGGGTCACCGACCGTTGGGAGCGCGCGGACACGCTGGCCGAACGCTTGGAGGCGGAGGCGTACCGGCTGGAGCAGGAGGCGCCGCTGCGGGCCGCCGAGCGCACCGAGATCACCGACGACGACCTGGACACGACCGTCGCGACCGATCCACCGGTACGTCGACGCCGTCGGAGGCGCGCGTGGTTCCTGTTGGCCCTGCCTGTGGTGTTCGTTGCCGCGGGCGCCGGTGGATGGTTCCTCTTCGGGCGATGACTGCATAGAGTAGTCATATGGCTACTTACTGCAGTCTTGCGGTGGTTCTTGCCTTGCTTGCTCCCACCAGTCCGCCGGTTGCCACCTACGCCTGCCGCGCCGACACCAAGTTCGGCCGGCACACGGTGTCGCTGCGGCAGGGCGTCGACGCGCAGGCACCGGCCGTCGTCCGCGCCAACACCCGCTTCACGATCGCTGTCCACCTGCAGCCCGGGACGCTCCCGGGCGAGGTCAAGGGCTTCAAGCTCAAGGAGGTCCGCGACCTCACGCTCCGGGTGCCGATTCCGGCGAACTCGTCCTACGTCAGCGCCGGCCTCGCCGGCGGATCCGGCCTGAACTCCACGCCGACCGTGCAGCTCGAGGGAAATGTCGCAGTCGTCAAGGTCGCCGGCCCGATCCCCGGCGGCGCGAACTTCCAACTGCCGACCCTCAGCGTCCGCCTGAAGTCGGGCCGCGCCGGCACCACCATCGAGACCAAACTCAAAGGCACCAGCTACGACGACCCCGGCCTCACCTTCCAGGCCAAGATCAAATGGAAGTTCATCACCACCACCGCACCGGTCGCCTGCTACCCCAACCCCAACCCGGCCCTGACCCGAACCACCGTTCGCTAGCTCTGTTGCTCGGCTCTGGCGACACGTTCCTCAAGGGCCCGGATGCGATCGTAGAGATCGACCAGCGTCACGCCGTTGGCAACCACGCCGGGACGCTGCCAATGCCTCCGCACGAATTCCTCTCGGCTCTCCTGCGACGACTGCTCGAAGCCCGTCGGAGCTGCGTCATGTGGTGCCGTCGCCGGCCTCAGATCGACCGATGCCCTTTGCGCCTTCAGCACAGCCCTCGGAACGAGCACGCCCAACACGATCAGGACGACGGGTATCAGCAACAACCACCAGTTGGGCGACATAAGAACCCCCTCAATTCCGCGCAGTGTATCGAAGGCGGAGCGCAGTCGGCGCGGTTGTTCAGTAGGTGACGGTGATTCGCTGTTCGGCGGGGTCGATGTGGATCTGGCCGCCGTACGGGAGGACCTGTTGGGGGTCGGTGTGGCCGATGTCGAGGCCCTTCACGACGACGGCGTTCGGGTTGTACTCCGCGAGCGCGCGGTCGACCGCCAGGTACTGGCCGGTGACGTAGGCGACCGACTCCTCGGCGGTGAGCTCGTTGGACAGCGAGCTGGACTTCGGGCGACCCCAGAGGACCGCGTCGAAGCGTTCGAGCAGGCCGCGTTCGCCGAAGTTGCGGAGGATCCGGTAGACGTCCTCGGAGGACGGCATCTCCTCGCTGGTCTCGCCGAACAGCACGCCGCCGTACGACTCGGTCGGGAGCATCCAGCGGTTCGCGGACAGTTGCCAGTCGAGGATCTCGATGCAGCCGCCCCACAGCTTCCCGCTGACCGCCTGCGACCCGCTCCAGGTCCAGCCGGTGCCGGGGAACTGCGGCGGCTCGGTCTCCAGGTTCTCCGGGACGTTCCAGTCGTGGTCGTGGTCGGTCCAGCCCTTCGCGGGCGTCAGGTCGAACTCGCCGCCGGTGAACATCGCCGCGCGCAGCGAGCGTTCGGTGTCCGGGTGCATCGCGCCGCCGCGGCCGAACTGGACCATCACGCTGCCGCCGTGGAAGGCCGGCAAACCCAGCGAATACAGGAAGTTCAGCAGGTTCGTGTTGTCGCTGTAGCCGAAGAACGGCTTCGGGCCCGCCTGGAACACCGCCGGGTCGAGGTGCTTCAACACGGTGATCTGGTCGTCGCCGCCGATGCTCGCGAACACCGCGCGGATCGACGGATCCGACCAGGCCGCATGCAGGTCCGCGGCCCGCTCCTGCGGGGTCGACTGCAGCTTCCGGGTCGTCGGGTACTCGACCGGTTCGAGCCCGAAGTCGTCCCGCAGCCGGCGTAACCCGAGCTCGTACGGACCGGGAAAGATCTCCGGTAGTCCACGAGACGGCGAGACGATCGCGACCTTGTCACCAGGCTGAAGCATGGGCCGACTGTACGACGCTTCCGCCCCAGGCGTGAGTGATTTAGACGCCGATCGGGTGCCAGACGGTCTTCAGTTCGAGGTACTGCGTGAGTCGCGACAGGCCTTGATCCGCGGACCAGTCCTCGTCGGCGGGACGGCGTACCCGCTTGAGGTTGCCGGCTGCGGCGATCTCCAGGTCGCGGGCCTCGTCGTCGGACGCGACGCCGCACAGGTCGATCGCGTTGACGTCGTCGTGCGACGCCAGCCACGGCCCGATCTCGGACGCCGATCCGGTGAGCAGGTTGACCACGCCACCCGGTACGTCGGAGGTCGCCATCACCTCGCCCAACGTCACGGCCGGCAGCGGGCGCTCGAAGGACGAGACCGCGACGACCGTGTTGCCGGAGACGATCGCGGGCGCGATCACACTGGTCAGCCCGAGCAGGCTGGAGTCCTGCGGGGCGAGCACCGCGACCACACCGGTTGCCTCGGGCAACGAGAAGTCGAAGTACGGTCCCGCGACCGGGTTCGACGAGCCGACCACCTGGGCGAGCTTGTCGGCCCATCCGGCGTACCAGACCCAGCGGTCGATCGACGCGTCCACGACCGCGCGGGCCTTGGCGATCGACAGCCCTTCGGACTGCGAGACCTCCGAGCTGAACTGCTGGTGCCGGCCTTCCATCACCTCGGCGATCCGGTACAGCACCTGGCCGCGGTTGTACGCCGTCCGCGCGTGCCAGCCGCCGAACGCCTTACGGGCCGCGACGACCGCGTCCCGGGCGTCCTTGCGGGAGGCCTGCGACGCGTTCGCCAGGAACTTGCCCTTGGCATTGTTCACGACGTACGACCGGCCGGATTCGCTGCGGGGGAAGGCGCCGCCGATGTAGAGCTTGTAGGTCTTGCGCACTTCGAGCCTTTGCGTGGCGGGGTCCTTAATGGGCAAGGTAGGCCTCCAGACCGTGGCGACCGCCCTCGCGGCCGTAGCCCGACTCCTTGTAGCCGCCGAACGGCGACGTCGGGTCGAAGCGGTTGAACGTGTTCGCCCAGACCACGCCGGCGCGCAGCTGGTTCGCCATCCAGAGGATCCGGGAACCCTTCTCGGTCCAGATCCCCGCGGACAGGCCGAACGGGGTGTTGTTCGCCTTCTCGACCGCCTCGGCCGGGGTCCGGAACGTCAGCACGGACAGCACCGGCCCGAAGATCTCCTCGCGGGCGATCCGGTGTGCCTGGGATACGCCGGTGAACACGGTCGGCGGGAACCAGTAGCCGTTGGCCGGCAGCTCGCACTCCGGCGACCAGCGCTCGGCGCCCTCGTCCTCGCCGATCTGCGACAGCTCGCGGATCTTCGCCAGCTGGGCCGCCGAGTTGATCGCGCCGATGTCGGTGTTCTTGTCCAGCGGGTCGCCGACGCGCAGCGTGCTCATCCGGCGCTTCAGCCGCGCGAGGACCTCGTCGTACACGCTCTCCTGGACCAGCAGCCGCGAACCCGCGCAGCAGACGTGGCCCTGGTTGAAGAAGATGCCGTTGACGATGCCCTCGATGGTCTGGTCGATCGCCGCGTCCTCGAAGACGATGTTCGCCGCCTTGCCGCCGAGCTCCAGCGTGACCGCCTTGTGCGTACCCGCGACCGACTTGGCGATCGCGCGACCGACGGCGGTCGAGCCGGTGAAGGCGACCTTGTTCACGTCCGGGTGCTCGACGAGCGCCTGGCCGGTGCGGCCTGCGCCGGTGACGATGTTCACCACGCCCGGCGGAAGATCGGCCTGCTGGCAGATCTCCGCGAACGCCAGCGCGGTCAGCGGGGTCGTCTCGGCCGGCTTCAGTACGACGGTGTTGCCGGCGGCGAGCGCGGGCGCGATCTTCCAGGCCAGCATCAGCATCGGGAAGTTCCACGGGATCACCTGACCGGCGACACCCCACGGCTGCGGGTCGTCACCGACTCCGGCGTACTCGAGCTTGTCGGCCCAGCCCGCGTAGTAGAAGAAGTGCGCGGCCACCAACGGGATATCGACGTCGCGGGACTCGCGGATCGGCTTGCCGTTGTCGAGCGACTCCAGCACCGCGAGCTCACGGGCGCGCTCCTGGATCAGCCGCGCGATCCGGAACAGGTACTTCGCCCGGTCCTTGCCGCTCATCGGGCCCCAGACCTTGTCGAACGCCTTGCGGGCGGCGCGAACGGCCTTGTCGACATCCGCCGGTCCGGCCTCGCCGACCTCCGCGAGCACCTCCTCGGACGCTGGGGACACGGTCTTGAACGGCTTCCCGTCCGTCGCCTCGACGAACTGGCCGTTGACGAAGAGCCCGTACGACGACTTGATGTCGACGATCGCCCGCGACTCGGGGGCCGGTGCGTACTCGAATCTGCTCATGCCTGTCAGTCCAAGGTGAAGTAGTCGGGGCCCGGGTAGTGCCCGGTGGCCAGCTTGGTGCGTTGCATCAGCAGGTCGTTCAGCAGGCTGGACGCCCCGAAGCGGAACAGCTCCGGGTCCAGCCAGTCCGGTCCGGCCGTCTCGTTCACGGTGACCAGGTACTTGATCGCGTCCTTCGCGGTCCGGATCCCGCCGGCCGGCTTGACGCCGATGTGCAGTCCGGTGGCCTCGTGGTAGTCGCGGACCGCCTCCAGCATCACCAGCGTGACGGGCAGCGTGGCCGCGGGGGACACCTTGCCGGTGGAGGTCTTGATGAAGTCCGCGCCGGCCAGCATCGCCAGCCAGGACGCCCGCCGGACGTTGTCGTAGGTGACCAGCTCGCCGGTCTCCAGGATCACCTTCAGATGCGCGTCGCCGGCCGCCTCGCGGATCGCGGCGATCTCGTCGAAGACCATCGCGTACCGCCCGGACAGGAAGGCGCCGCGGTCGATCACCATGTCGACCTCGTCGGCGCCGGACGCGACCGCGTCCTTGGTGTCCTGGATCTTGATCGCGAGGCTGGAACGCCCGCTGGGGAAGGCGGTTGCGACACTCGCCACGTTGATGCCGGAGCCCTGCAGCTCGCGTTTCGCGGTCGCGACCAGGTCCGGGTACACACAGACCGCGGCGACCTGCGGAGCCGTCGGGTCGGCCGGGTCGGGCCGTTTCGCCTTCGCGCACAGGGCCCGCACCTTGCCGGGGGTGTCCTGCCCCTCCAGCGTGGTCAGGTCGATCATCGAGATCGCCAGGTCGAGTGCGTAGGCCTTGGCGGTGGTCTTGATCGACCGCGTGCTCAGGGTGGCGGCGCGGGCCTCCGCGCCGACCTGGTCGACGCCCGGCAGCCCGAGCAGGAACCGGCGCAGCCGATCCTCGGACGAGGTCACGTCGGCCAAGCTGTCGACGCCGCTGTCGAGTGTGGTCACCCACGGCAGTCTAGTGCCGTTCCGGACCGCCGGTTACTTTGTGCGGGTGAAGTCGAAATCGCCGGAGAGCGAGCAGTACCTGTCCGCCTCGAACCGGATCACCGGGTCCATCGTGATCGTGATCGGGGTGCTCGGCCTGGTCGACATACTGCTGGAGTGGCGGACCGCGACCGGGCTGCTGGTCGCCAGCGTCATCGGGATGTTCATCGTGCTGACGTACGTCGGACTGATCCGGCCGTCGGTCACCCTCAGCCCCGAGAACCTGCTGCTGCGTAACCACCTGCGCGACCACCGGATCCCGTGGTCGAAGGTGACCGGCGTCGATGTGACCGACATCCTCCGGGTACACACCGACGGCGACCGGCTCCGCGCCCCCGGCGTCCAGTTGGTCATGCGGGACCTTCGCAAGCAGCGGGTCGGCGGCCGCAAGCTCGCCGCGGACAGCTCGATCTCCAAGGCCGATTTCGTCGTCAACCGGGTCGAGCACCACCAGGAGCAGTACGCCGGGAAGTCCCAGGGCGACGTGATCAGCGGCTGGGCGAAGCCCGAGCTGGCCGTGTTCGGCGTCCTCGCCGTGATCGCGGTCGTCGCGGCCGTGGTCCGCTGACCGGCGCGTGCTCACTCGCCGTGCATTCGTCCGCACCGGCGCCGTCGCTGCGGCGACCGGCGTCGCCGCGGTGGCTGCCCTGGAAACGGGCGTCATCCCCGGCCGCGCCCGGGTGCACGACGTTCTCGGTCTCACCGGCCAGGACGGCGTCGTACCCGACGTACCCGCGGGTCCGGTGGTGTCCGGGAGCTTCGAGTCGTTCGGCCGCCGTACGAAGGTCGGCTACAGCGTCATCTACCCGGACGGGTACGACGCATCGGCCGAACTGCCCGTCGTTCTCGTCCTGCACGGTCGTGGGGGCGACCACACGTCGGCCGTCAACGACCTCGGTATCGACCGCTATCTGACTGCCGCGGTCCACGCAGGTACGCCGCCGTTCGCGCTCGCGACCGTGGACGGCGGCCAGGACAGCTACTGGCATCGCCGGGCCGACGGCAACGACCCCGGATTCATGCTCGACCAGGAATTCCTTCCCCTACTGGCCCGTAGCGGGCTGCAGACCGGCCGGTTCGGCGTCCTCGGCTGGTCGATGGGCGGGTACGGCGCCCTGCTGTGGGTCGCCCTGCACTACTGGCAACGGCGGGTTCGGCCGTCCGCGCAAGCGGTCGCGGTCGGTGCGCTCAGCCCGGCGCTGTGGCGCAGCTACGCCGACGCACAGCCGGGGGCGTTCGACGACCCCGGGGATTTCGAGCGCAGCCAGGTGTTCGACCGGCCGAGCGGTTTCCGGGACGTTGCCGTCCGCATCGACTGCGGCCGCGACGACCCGTTCGCGGACGCCGCCCGGGACCTTCGCGAGCAGTTGCAGGCGTCCGGTGGGCAGCAGGCCGGCGTACACACTCCTGGCTACTGGCGGCGCATGCTCCCTGACCAACTGCGATTTCTGGGCGAAAAAGTCGGTCGCTGAGCGGAACTGTGGTGTGAATCGCCGCGTCAGAGCCCGTGTCCAACCCCGAGTGAACCCCTGTGCACTCCAGGATTGGCTCCGACAGGTCCCTAGACACATCGAGAGTGGAGCTCATGGTCAACCTCTCCCGTACCACCCTGCGCGGTTTCGCCACCGTCGCAGCCCTGGCCGGGCTCGCGGCGACGGCGCTGCCGAACGCCCAGGCCGCGCAGACCTCCAGCACGACCAACACGGCGGCCACGTCCGCTGCGGCGACGACCGCCGACCCGATTTTCCCGATCAGCACCCCTGCCCTCGTGGTCGGCGCCCCGCCGGCTGGTGCCGATGTGACGACCAAGTCGTCGACGCTGAACCTCGTGCGCTACAACCGCCTGTACAAGACGGGGCCGGTGACCCCGTCGAAGTGCAAGGAGGTCAACGTCTCGATGCGCACGCTCGCGGGCGTCCAGGCCTACGTCTCCCAGCTGTACAGGTGCACGTATGCCGCGTGGGCGCTGCCGCTGAAGCAGGCCGGTGCGGCGTACAAGGTGGCCCCGAAGCTGGTCTTCTACACCGCCGCCACCGCCAACTCCTACTGTGGTGCGGTCACGAGGACCTCGTTCTTCTGTGGCTACAACGGCAAGTCCTGGATCTACATCTACGCGCCCGAGATCATGAGCTTCTGGGGCCAGAGCCCGACCCTGGCGCGTGCCTACGCGACGCAGGTGACTTCGCACGAGTACGGTCACGCGGTCCAGTGGCTGACCGGCATCCTGGGTGCCTCGTGGGCGCGTCAGCGCGCGTTCAGCACGTACGCCGCGCAGATGGAGGAGAGCCGTCGTCGTGAGCTGCAGGCGTCCTGCCTCGGCGGGGCCGTAATCGGCGCGAACAAGCGCTACTACCCGATGAGCGGTGGCCTGTACACGCAGTGGCTGTACGTCGTCAACAACTCCGGCGACCAGCCGGGCTACCCGCGTGACCACGGCTCGCTGAAGAACCACGGCTTCTGGTCGAAGGCCGGCTTCAACGCGTCGCGCAGCTACACCGTCGCGGGCAACTGCAACACGTGGAACGCGAATTCCACGTACGTCGCCTGATCAGCTGACGTAAGTACGTAACTCAGCCGCCCGGTACGCGTTGGCGTACCGGGCGGCTGTTTCTTTTTGGCGACACCTGCACGATCTGCGATCGTGTGGTTACTTGTTTCGGGTGCGGACGCCCTAGAGTTCTTGAGTCGAGCATCGAACGGCAGGAGTCACAGTGAACTACGACGAGTTCAACACCGAGTACGCGAAGGTGCTGGACAAGATCAAGAGCGGCCGGAGCACCTGGTCGGAGCTGTCCGGGCACGTCACCCGGCTGCGGCAGGCGACCGCGGGGATCACCGTGCCGGTGGAGCGCACCCAGGTCGACCACGACCTCGCCGCGCTGAGCCAGATGGTGGACATGTCCCGGCGTACCAACGACAAGGAGGACGTCTGGACGGTCACGTCCGAGGCGATCCGCCGGGCCAGCAGCCAGGAGGGCTCGGTCGCCGACCGGATCGCCCGGATCGACGCGGCCATCAGCGACATCGCCGCGCTGGCCAACCGGAACCCGGACGAGCGGGACGCGCTGATGCAGTCCACCAGCACGCTCCGCATCCTGCACTCGTCGCTGCAGAGCTCCCTGCACGCCGAGGAAGCCGAAGCCGCCGCAGCCGCCCGCTGAGCTCCAGAGCCACCCGCCAGGTGCTCTGAAGCCAGAACACTGCCGCGGCTAGATACCTGCCGCGGCAGCCAGGTCGGTCTTGACGGCTGCCAACGCGGTGGCCGCCTGAGCACGTGCCGAGGTGACGTCCGTCGTGACCGGGACGACCACCTCGAGGTAGCACTTCAGCTTGGGCTCCGTACCCGACGGGCGCACGACCACGCGTGCGCCGTCGGACAGCGTGTACCGCAGCCCGTCCGTCGGGGGCAACGACTCCGACCCCTTGCTCAGGTCGTCGATCCGCTCGACCGCGTACGCCCCGAGTGTCGTAGGCTGCGCGGCGCGGAGCCGGTCCATCGCCTGGGCAATCAGTGAAAGATCCTCGACCCGCGCCGACAGTTGGTCGGTCGCGTGCAGTCCGTACTTGACCGCGAGATCGTCCAGCAGGTCGAGCAGCGTGCGTCCCGCCGCCTTCGCCTGCGCGGCCAGCTGCAGCACCCGGACCAGCGTCGACACGCCGTCCTTGTCCTTCACGGCCGCCGGATCCACGCAGTACCCGAGCGCCTCCTCGTAGCCGAAGACCAGCTCCGGCACCCGCCCGATCCACTTGAACCCGGTCAATGTCTCGACGTACCGGACGCCGTACGACCCCGCGATCTTGCCGAGCAGTGACGACGAAACGATCGAGCACGCGGCGACCCCATCCGGCCGGGGCGCGAGCAGGAACTCACCGAGGAGCGCGCCGAGCTCGTCCCCGCGCAGCATCCGCCAGCCACCAGGCGCCGTCGCGTCCGGGATGGCGACCGCGCACCGGTCCGCATCCGGGTCGTTCGCGACCGCGATATCGGCGTCCATCGAACGCGCGAGCTCCAGCGCGGCGTCGATCGCGCCCGGCTCCTCCGGGTTCGGGAACGAGACCGTCGGGAAGTCCGGGTCCGGGTCGGCCTGCGACGCGACCACCTGCGGTACGGCGAATCCGGCGCGGGCGACCGCGGCCTCGACCAGGGTCCGCCCGACGCCGTGCAGCGGCGTGTAGGCGACCTTCAGGTCCCTTGGCGCATCGGCCGGCACCAGCTGGGCGATCCGGTCCAGGTAGGCGTTCAGCAGGTCGTCCCCGGTCGTCTGCCAGTCGTCGCCCCGCGGTACGTCGGCCAGCGGGCCGACAGCGGCGATCGCGGCCGCGATCTCGGCGTCGGCCGGCGGCACGATCTGCGAACCGTCACCCAGGTAGACCTTGTAGCCGTTGTCCTGCGGCGGGTTGTGCGACGCGGTCACGACCACGCCGGCCACCGCGTGCAGGTGCCCGATCCCGAAGGCGACGACCGGCGTCGGGGCCGGCCGGTCGAGCAGTACGGCGTCCAGGCCGGCGCCGCGCATCACGGCCGCCGTGTCCTGCGCGAACACGTCCGACTTGTGGCGGGCGTCGTACCCGATCAGGACCGGGCCGTCGGTGAGCCCCTTCGCCTTCAGGTACGCCGCGAGCCCGGCGGCGGCGCGGATCACGACGACCCGGTTCATCCGGTTCGGTCCGGCGCCGACGGCGCCGCGCAGACCCGCCGTACCGAACTCCAGGGTGCCGGAGAAGCGGTCGGCCAGCTCAGAAGTGTCCCCGGAGTCCAGCAGCGCCTCGAGTTCGGCGCGCGTGTCGGGGTCGGGGTCTTCGCTCAGCCACGCTTCGGCGGCGGCCTTCAGATCATCGGTCACAGGGGCACTCTAATGACCCGACGACTGACAGGGCCGTGAGCGGATGTCCGCCACGTAGTCGTCGGGAGCCCCGGCCGCTTCGGCGGCCTCGGCCAGGATGCCCAGGTAGCGGGCCGAGGGCAGACCGCCCTCGTAGGCGTTCAGCACGTACATCCAGGCCAGCTGCTCGCCGTCCAGGGTCTGCACCCGGACCTGGATCTTGCGGTAGACCCCCTGGTCGATCCACTCCCACTCGTCCAGGCGCTCGACGTCCTTGGGGTGGATGTCGTACAGCGCCACGAAGACCTGGTTGGCGGGCTCGGCCGGGTCCTCGACCACGGTGGCCATCGCGCCCTCCCAACCGAGCTCCTCGCCGCCGAAGGTGAGGCGCCAGCCGGTGATCCAGCCGGTCCCGCGCAGTGGCGAGTACGGGCACCGCTCGGACATCAGGTTCGGGTCCAGATTCGACGCAAACGCGGCGTACAGGGTCACGGAATCAGAGGATACGGAAGAATGACCTCCCGTGGCGCGAGTTGTGATCATCGGAGGCGGTCCAGGCGGGTACGAAGCGGCCAGTGCGGCCGCCCAGCTGGGCGGGGAGGTAACGGTCGTCGATTCCGACGGGATCGGCGGTTCAGCCGTGCTCACCGACTGCGTACCGAGCAAAACCCTGATCGCCACCGCGGAGGTGATGACCGAGGTGGAGGAGGCCGGGGAGCTGGGCGTCCGGGTGGACGACGGCGACGATGACCCGGCGAACTCCGTGCGTGTCGATCTCTCTGTCGTCAACCAACGGGTGAAAGCGCTCGCCACCGCCCAGTCCGAGGGCATCTCGCGACGGCTGGAGAGCGACAAGATCCGGATCGTCAAGGGTCGCGGCCGCCTGGACGGGCCGGAAACCGTGGTGGTCGGCGACGAGCGCCTGCACGCCGACGTGATCCTGATCGCTACTGGTGCAAGGCCCCGCATCCTCCAGGGCTCCGAGCCGGACGGCGAGCGGATCCTGACCTGGGAACAGGTCTACGAGCTCGAGGAACTGCCCGAGCGGCTGATCGTGGTCGGCTCCGGTGTCACCGGTGCGGAGTTCGCCAGCGCGTACGACGCGCTCGGCAGCGACGTCGTCCTGGTCTCGTCGCGGGACCGCGTGCTCCCCGGTGAAGACGCTGACGCGGCAGCAGTCCTGGAGGACGTGTTCAAGCGGCGCGGACTCACGGTCCTGAGCAAGTCCCGGGCCGAGTCGGTCAAGCGGAAGGGCGACGGTGTCGTGGTGACGCTGACCGACGGCCGGAAGGTCGAGGGGTCGCATGCCCTGCTCGCGGTCGGGTCGCTGCCGAACACCGACGACATGAATCTGGTCGAGTCGGGCGTGTCGCTGACCGACGGCGGCTTCGTCCAGGTCGACAAGGTCTCCCGGACCACGGCCCGCGGCGTCTACGCGGCCGGCGACTGCACCGGCGTACTGATGCTCGCCTCGGTGGCCGCGATGCAGGGCCGGATCGCGATGGCGCACTCGCTCGGCGACGCCGTCACCCCGTTGGACCAGTCAACGGTCTCCGCGAACGTCTTCACGGCTCCCGAGATCGCGACGGTCGGCCTGACCCAGGCGGTGGTCGACGCCGGCGGCAGTACGGCGATGGTCGTGAAGGTGCCGCTGGCCGACAACGCCCGCGCCAAGATGCAGGGCGTCCGCGACGGTTTCGTCAAACTCTTCTGCCTCCCCAACACCGGCATCGTGGTCGGCGGCGTGGTCGTGGCTCCCCGCGCCAGCGAACTCATCCACCCCATCTCGCTGGCCGTCGGTGCCCGCCTGACGGTCGACCAGGTGGCGCAAGCCTTCACCGTCTATCCCTCGGTCTCCGGCTCCGTCGCCGAAGCCGCCCGCCGTCTGCACCTGCGCTCATGAAGTTCCTGGTGCTGTGGCAGATGGAGTTGAGTCTGCTCTCGCCCGAGATGGCGCGGGCCGTGGGGGCGATGCCGGAGTACGGCGAGCGGCTGCAGCGGGAGGGAAAGGTGCTGTCGCGGTACCACGTCGTCGGCTCGCACGGTGGGGCGTGGATCTACGACGTGGACTCGCACGAGGAGTTCGAACGCTTGCTGGGTCGGGCGCCGGTGTTCAACTTCGCGCGGTACACGGTGCATGCACTGGCCGAGATGCAATCCCCGCGCCCGACCGATTGACGCGCTCGCAGCCGATTGGGATCGTGGCTGCAGGGGGTAGCCCATGTTCGAGGATCGCAGCGACCTCGCCGTCGACCGGCATCTGGTCGTCAGCGGTCGGTTGCGCACGCGGCGCCTGCAACTCGGGCTGACGCAGAAGCAGTTGGTCAGCCGGCTGGCGCGACGCGGAATCAAGACCACCAACAAGACCTTGTCGAGTTTCGAGCACGGCGCCGGCGTCGACGTCGTCCGCCTGCCGGAGCTCGCCGGTGCGCTCGACTGCACCGTCACCTACCTGCTCGGCCTGACCGAGGACCCGGCCCGCTGGGAGCCCGATCGCTCCGGCGTGCTGGACAACCGTCCGGTCGCGCGGCCCGCGGTGCTGAACTCACCAGGCCTGGTCAGCCGTCCGGACGCTCACTGGATCCTGGGCCCGGACGTGCCGGCCCGGCCGCCCAGACGCTGATTGACCAGTCCCAGGTGGTACGCCGAATAGTGGCGTAAGGCAACCAACTGGGTCGCGGTCAGCCGGTCGCAGACCCACTCCCAGTGCAGCGAGACCCAGTCGCCCGGGTGCAGGGGACCGACCAGGCTCACGCCGTCGACACTGACCCTCGCCGTCTCCCGGCCGGACACGCCGAGAGTGAGCGTCGTGCCGTCCCACACCAGCGGCCGCGATTCCACGACGACCTGGTCGGCCCTGACCGTGATCACCCGGCCCCACCGGATCCGGCACTGGTCGAGTACCTCGAGCGCGTGCTCGGCACGGCGTTCGTCGAGCAGCAGGTTGGCCCACGGATACAGGCAGAACACCTGGAAGCTGTGATGGGGCAGGCCGCCCTGACCGTCGCCGGCCCGGTCCAGCAGGCGGTTGCCGATCCAATACGCCTCGACGACGTCGTGGTCGAGTGGATCCGCCGTACCCGTGGCCGCGGCGATCGTCCGCAGTTGGGGCCAAGCGCCCTCGAACTGCTTCGCCACGGCACGGAACCCCGTGCCGGTCCAGCGCTCGAGGAGCGCGCTGGCGTCCACTGGACCGCAGTACCCGAGCCGGTTCGGCGCGAACGCGTACCGGACGAACAAGGCCGGCCCGTTCACAGGTCGGCCCCGAAGAACGCGAGCGAGTCGGCGGCCCGCTGCGCCGACATCCGCTCGATCGCGAAGCCGCTGTGGATCAGCACGTACTCACCGGGAGCGAACGGGCCGTCGAGCAGGGACAGGTTGATGTCCCGGACGACGCCCGCCACCTCGACCGGGCCGACGTCCGCGTCGTCCGGGCTGCCGACCACCCGGCCCGGGATGCCTAGGCACATCAGCTCTCTCCCTGTCCGGTGACCACGTCGATCACCATCTGTACGGCGGTGCCGACCGCGTCCTGCACGGCCGGTGAGAGTCCGATCCCGGGGTCGATACCCGCCGGTTCGCACCCGACCACCACCACAGGTCCCACGGTGCCACCAAGCCGCGGCACAAGCGAGAGCACAGCGTCCGGTCCGAGGTCGTGGGCGTCCATCGGCACGTCCTCTCCGGGTTCGGCGCCCGGCTCGGCCTCGATCAGGTAGACCGTGCCGGGCGGACCGCCCCGCTGGACCGCGTCGACCAGTACGACGAGGTCGTACGGCTCCAGGAGTTGATAGGCCAGGTGGATGCCACGGATCCCGAAGTCCCGCACCTCGACCTCGGCCGGCAGGGACCGGCGGGACAGCTCGTCGACGACCGCGACGCCGAAACCGTCGTCGGAGCTGAAGATGTTGCCCAGCCCGGCGACCAAAACAGTCATTTGACCGGCTCCAGTTCGTCCGGGCTGAAGTACAGGTAGCGTCCGTGGGACCGCTGCACCTCGCCCTCCTCACCGTCCAGGGCGACCGCGACGTGGGTCTCGCCGTCGACGTCGGACAGGACGGCGACCACTGTGCCGAAGCGACCGGTCAGGAACATGTCCTGCGCGTCCGCCCGCCGGATCCCGGGCCGCAGCCGGACCCGCGTACCGTTGCCGACGGCAACGTCGCCGATCTGGACCGTGTCCGTCTCGGGCGAGACCGTGCTGTCGTTGCCCGGATCCCACCACGGCTTGTCGGCGGGCGGCGGTTCGGTCACCTTGCGCAGGTAGCGGATGGTTCCGTGCAAGCGGTCGAGGAACTCCGGCGGCATGGTGTCGATGCGGTCCAGCAGCTCGGCCGCCCGCGGGTCGGTGCCGCGGACCTCGCGCTTCTCCTCCTCGGTCAGCGTCATCGTGCGCAGACTGAGGATCTCGTCGATCTCGGTGGCGTCGAACAGGTCGCCCTGGCTCTCCGGCGCGATCGTCGGGTGGTCGTACAGGATGATCGGCGAGGAGAGCAGCAGGTCGCCGGCGAGCACCGGATAGAGGCCGATGTTCTCGCACTCGCCCGCGAAGCCTCTGGCCCACTCGGGCGGGTCCAGTTGCGAGATGAACTGGGAGCCGTCGGAGGCGACCATGACGTGGTGCGCGATCAGCGCCTGCCGGAGGGCTCCGACGCGCTCCGAGCTGCCGTCCGGGGTGGTGTTCTCGACCCGGACCCGGATCCGGGCCACGTTGTACGGGCCGGGCAGCGTTGCGACGGTCAGGGTCACGGTCCCGGAGATCGGCAGCCTGGTCCGGCGGAGGAAGCCTGCCGTGCCGACCGCCTCGACGTCGGTGCCGCCGGGCAGCGTGAACGACACTTCCCGGGGAAACCGGTACACGTTCGTCGCGAGGTCGACCGTCCGCACCACAGCCTCGTCCCACGGCCGGTAGATCGCATCCTCGGTCTCCAGCGAGGTGACCAGACCCTGGTCGGCGTCGAGGACCTCCCGGCTCTGTGCCTGCAGGAAGCGCAGCCGCACCCGGATCAGGGCCCTGTCGCCGTCGAGCAGGCACTCGGTCTGCGACCAGGACCGCTCGGACGGATCCAGCAGCGAGTAGTCCGGCGGCATCAGTACGCCGAACTGCCAACGGACCTGGTTCTTTCCGTCCGAGGCTCGGTACGGGTAGAGCACATAACCCTCGAACAACAGCGCGTCCGCGATTTCCTGGACGGCGTCGTACCTGTTCATTCCAGCTGTTCCTTCAGGAGTCGCTCGATCGCGTCGTCCCAGCCGGGCAACGCTTCCCGCGTGCGGTAGCGGTACAGCAGATCGAAGGTGTCCTGTCGCAGCCGCAGCCACGCGGCACCCGGGAAGTGCTGGTCCATCGCCTCCCGCCACACCGCAACCGGCAGCGAGTACGTCGTCTCCTTCTGCCAGGCGACCGGTGTCACCGAGAGGGTGCCGGGGCTGCCGGTGAAGATGGTCCCGTTGAAGAGCAGCAACAGCGGTACGCCGTGCTCTCGGACGGCGTACAGGTACTTGTGGGCGGCGACGTCGAAGTCGTAGCTGCACGGCAGGTTGAGGTCGACCTCCGTGGCTCGGGTGAAGCCGGGGACCATCTGGGTGACGAACGCCAGTTGCAACGGCTTCAACGTCTCACCCCAGCGGGACCGGTCGCCGAACAGGTCGGCCAGGCCTTCGGCTTCCTCGTCGTTGTACCGGCGCCGGATCGGCTCGATCCTGATCTGGCAGCGCAACGCCAACGCGTGTACCGGCGTACCGGTCGTCTCTTCGATCCGCAGGCGCAGCCGGATCGACGGGGTCGCGGCGTACCGATCGGCCTCGGAGCCGGTGCAGGTGAAGTCCAGGTCAACCACGGCTGCGCTCCTGGATCCCGGCGAAGAACGCGTCGATCCGCCGCCAGACGTCCTCGCCGCCGGCGAAGCCTTCCCAGTACTGGCGCACGATCCCGACCAGCTCGTAGCACGCGTCGATGGGGACCAGGTGGCACTCGAACGTGCCGTCGATCCGGCGCAGCAGCACGGCCTCGACGTCCGGGACCAGCTCCTGCAGCCGGGGATCGCCGGCCACGACCTCGTTCCAGCCGGCCAGGTCGAGCAGCGACTCGGTGGCGCCGCCCGGGCTCGGGTAGAAAGCGACATACCGGCCCTGATCGGACTGGTAGAAGAGGAACGCCAGGTTGACCGGGATCCCCATCGCGTCCCACTGGGCCGGCGACAGCGTGAAGTCCAGGTTGGCCCGGTAGCTTTCGGGGATCACTCGGTAGTGGCCGTGCGACGCGCCGCCGTCGGTGAACAACAGGTAGCAGGCGCGGCAGGCGCACAACAGCCGGTGATCCTGGATGTCGGCCAGGTGTGAATGCTCGGGACCGATCGGTACGGCGCACATCTCGCACTGCTCGCCCGGAGCCAACTGCTCGCGGACCCCACCGGTGTACTCGCGAAGAACCGCCACCGGATCGACGGCCGGCAGGGGTTTGGATCGCGCCAGTGAACGCAGGGTCGACCGCGGCGTCACGCCGGCTGCACCCCCGGGACGGCGATTTTCCAGCCGGAACCCTCCGGCAGCAGTGGGAGTGCTTCGAGCGGCGGGGCCTCTTCGGGCGTGAGAGCCCGTCCGGCCAGGCGTACGTCGTACTCGGCCGTGCACCGTGGACAGGTCAACCGGTCGCCGTCCAGCCGGCCGTGGTGCAGGCCGGACGAGCACATCGGGCAGTTGTTGCGGTAGGCGAAGTACGTGCCGGCCAGGTTGGCGACGAGCACGTCGAGGCCGGCGACGGAGAGATGCTGGATCTGGTCCGGGGGTGGGACCAGATCCAGCGGATGCCAGCTGTCCCGATGGGGGCGGAACGGCTGGATGGTCAACAGGTTCTCCTTCTTCTCCTTCACCATCCCCGCGACGTCGACCGCGATCGCCTCCGGCGCGGCGTCGAGGACGGCGTTCTCCACAGTCAGCCGGACGGTGGCGGTCGAGCCGGGGCAGCCGTCGCAGCTGCCCTGCAGACTCAGGTGAACGACGCCGTCGTCGTCGATTCCGAGGTAGTCGATGCCGCCGGCGTGCGAGCCAAGGTACGGCCGGACCGAGTCCAGCGCCCCCTGGATCCGGGTAGCGACGTCGTCAGGGTGGAGATCGTGGAGCAGCAGCAGGCCGGCGACCAGATCGTCCCCGACCAACTGCCGAACCTGCGGCTCGTCGAGCAGGTTCAGCAGTTGCTCGAGGCCTGCGCCGTGCAGTGTCAGCACGGCGCGGACCAGTTCCTCCACCTTGCGCGTGAGCGCCGGATCGGCGCTGCGCTGGACCTCGTCCAGCAGTACGTCGATCCGTTCGCTCAGCTCATGGACGTCGTGCCGATCCATTCCATCCCCCGGGGTCAATAAGGCTTCACGGCGATGGACGGGGAGTGCAGATGTGTCTTCTCCCGTCCGTTGCCGACGTACATGTGCACGCCGCACGGCAGGCACGGGTCGAAGCTGCGCACCGCGCGCATGATGTCGATGCCCTTGAACCGGTCCGGCGGGTTCTCCTCGAAGATCGGCGTGTTCTGGACCGCGTCCTCGTACGGACCCGGTGTTCCGTAGCTGTCCCGGACGCTGCCGTTCCACGGCGTCGGCGGGTACGGGTGGTAGTTGGCGATCTTGCCGTCCCGGATCACCATGTGGTGCGAGAGCACGCCCCGCACGGCCTCGGTGAACCCGCACGAGATCGCCTCGTCCGGCACCTTGAACGGCGTCCACGTGTCGGTCCGGCCGGCCCTGACCTCGGCCATCGCCTTCTCGCAGAAGTGCAGCGCGAGCGCGGCCGCGTAGGCCTGGAAGTAGGTCCGGGCCCGGTTCCGCTCGAGCGCGTTGCTCCACTGCGGGATCTTCCACTCGTACTCCGTGGCCGGTTTGAGTGCCGTCCGCGGGAGCTGGATCTTCACGCTGTGCCCGGTGGACTGGATGTAGTCGGTGTTGACCAGGCCGGACAGCGCCGTCGACCAGAGACGCGCGATCGGCCCGCCGCCGGTGTCGAGGGCCAGGTGGTCCTTACCGTCGAACCAGCGCGGCGACATCGTCCAGCTGTAAGCGTTGGCGAAGTCGCGCTTCTGCGGTTTCGGCAGCGTGTGCTGGTTCCACGGGTGCCGGACGTCGATCGGGTTGCCGAGCGGGTCCTTGTCGACGAACTTCTCGTGCGAGCCGTCGGCCCAGTCGTCGTAGTACGAACTGCCGAGCAGGATCCGCAGGCCGAGGTTGATGTCGACCAGGCTGTTGGTGACCAGCTTGCCGTCGACGATCACTCCCGGTGTGACGAACATCTTCCGGCCCCAGGACTCCATGTTGCGGTAGGTGAAGTCGCAGTACGCCGGGTCTTGCAGGCTGCCCCAGCACCCGAGCAGGATCCGCCGTTCGCCGACGTGCTCGTAGCCGGGCAGCGCCTCGTAGAAGAAGTCGAACAGGTCGTCGTGCAACGGCACGACCTTCTTCATGAACTCGATGTAGCGCATCAGCCGGGTGAGGTAGTCGGTGAAGAGCTGGATCGTCGCGACCGTGCCGACGCCGCCGGGGTAGAGCGTCGACGGGTGGACGTGCCGGCCCTCCATCAGGCAGAACATCTCGCGCGTGTAGCGGCTGACGTGCAGCGCCTCGCGGTAGAACTCGCCCTCGAGCGGGTTCAGTGAGCGCATGATGTCGCCGATGGTCCGGTAGCCGTGGTCGCCGGCGTGCGGCGCCTCGGTGCGGTTCGCCAGTTCGAGGACGCCGGGGTTGGTCTCCTTGACCATCCGCTCGCAGTAGTCCACCCCGACCAGGTTCTCCTGGAAGATGTTGTGGTCGAACATGTACTCCGCGGCCTCGCCGAGGTTCACGATCCACTCACCGAGCGCCGGCGGCGCGACGCCGTACGCCATGTTCTGCGCGTAGACCGAGCAGGTGGCGTGGTTGTCGCCGCAGATCCCGCAGATCCGGCTGGTGATGAAGTGCGCGTCGCGCGGGTCCTTGCCCTTCATGAAGATGCTGTAGCCGCGGAAGATCGACGAGGTGCTGTGGCACTCCTCGACGGTCTTGGACTTGAAGTTCACGTTCGCGTAGATGCCCAGGCTGCCGACGATCCGGGTGATCGGGTCCCACGCCATCTCGACGACGTCGGAGCTCTTCGCGTCACTCGCGGCCAGCTTGGAATCGGTGGTGGTCATGGCCTACCACACCTTCTCGTAGCCGGTGGTGAGCTCGGAGCCCTTGTGCCGCCACTTGGGTTCCTTGTTGTTCTGGTTCAGGGTGTACTTGCGCAACCTCCGGATCACGGTGCCGTACACCATGCTCGCCGTGGTGGAGACCTTGCTGCCGAACGGTTCGTCCATGAACGGCATGAACTTGTCCGGGAAGCCGGGCATCGTGCAGGCGATGCAGATGCCGCCGACGTTCGGGCAACCGCCGACGCCGTTGATCCAGCCGCGTTTGGGCACGTTGCAGTTCACGACCGGACCCCAGCAGCCCAGCTTCACCAGGCACTTGGGGGAGCCGTACTCCTTGGCGAAGTCGCCCTGCTCGTAGTACCCGGCCCGGTCGCAGCCCTCGTGCACGGTCCGGCCGAACAGCCACTGCGGACGGAGCTCCGAGTCCAGCGGGATCATCGGGGCCTGCCCGGCGACCTGGTAGAGCAGGTAGACGAGCGTCTCGGACAGGTTGTCGGGGTGGATCGGGCAACCTGGCACGCAGACGATCGGCAGGCCGGCCTTCGACTTCCAGCTCCAGCCCAGGTAGTCGGGAACCCCCATCGCACCGGTCGGGTTGCCCGCCATCGCGTGGATCCCGCCGTACGTCGCACAGGTGCCGACGGCAACGACCGCGGTGGCCTTCGGGGCCAGCCGGTCCAGCCACTCCGACGTCTTCATCGGCTGCCCGGTGGCCGGGTTGTTGCCGAAGCCGGCCCAGTAGCCCTCGCCGTCGTGGATCGCCTCGTTCGGGATCGAGCCCTCGACCACCAGCACGAACGGTTCCAGTTCACCGCGGTCGGCCTTGTGCCACCAGGCGATGAAGTTGTCCGCGCCGGTCTCCGGGCCGCACTCGAAGTCGATCAACGGCCAGTGCACCGCGATCTTCGGCAGCCCGGGCAGGGCGCCGAGGACGATCTCCTCGATGCTGGGCTGGGTGGCCGCGGTGAGGGCGACCGAGTCGCCGTCGCAGCTGAGGCCCCCGTTCATCCAGAGGATGTGGACGACACCCTCGTCAGTTTCGGCTTGCGCCTGCTCCGGTTCCAGTGTCGTGGACACGTCCAGCCCTCCCTTGCCGGGAAAATGCCCGACTTTTCGACCGTACTTCGGTACTCGCCGGTCCGACAGACACATGTGTCAGCTATTAATGGCGGTATCCGGAAATCCGCGATTCCGGGATTCCAGGACATTCCGGATGGTCTTTATGGCAGGGTCGCACCGGTATTCTCATGCAATGGACGATGCCGATCGCGAGGTGTTCGTCTCGCCCGTGGTCGTGGCGTCGCACAGCTTCCCGGCCAGGCCGGGATCGCTGCCGGACGCCGAGCAGTTCGTCCGGGAGGCGCTCGAGCCGATCACGCTCGAGGTGGAGGAGCGCCAGGCGCTGTACCACGCGATCACGGACGCCCTGCTGGCCGCGGCCGGCCCCAAGGACGGGGTGTTCGACGTGACCGTGCGGATCTTCCCCGACGGCGTCGAGGTCGAGGTGCTGCACGGCGCGGGCGTCCGGCGCGTGCAGCCGGCCGCGGAGCCGTTCGCCGACTGGCTGAACGGCGTACTGCGCGGTCAGGGCCTGTCGCAGCAGGCAGCCGCGCAGCGGATCGGGGTCTCGGTGCGGACCATCAGCCGATGGTTGCGCGGCGACACCGAACCGCGGTTGCGGGACCTGCGAAGAGTGCACGAGATCTTCGGACCGTGATCTCTGGTGTGCGCCAAGGCCTGGGTTTAGTGTGCGAATTGTCCGTTGATCGCGGAATTCGCCATTTTCTTTCGCCCGGCGGGGTGACCATCACGAACGAACCGGAACGTGTGCGCAGCCGGGCGCTTGTCACCGGCGTGGTCCAAGGCGTCGGATTCCGTCCGTTCGTGTACGCACTCGCGCGCGAGCTCGGGCTGTCCGGCCAGGTCGGCAACAGCGCGGCCGGCGTCGTCGCCGAGGTCGAGGGACCGGCCGCCGCGGTGGCCGCGTTCGGCGTCCGCGTACGTACGGACGCTCCGCCGCTGGCCGTGGTCGCGACGGTGACTCTCGAGACTTTGCCGGCGGTGGGTGGGACCGAGTTCGCCATCTTGGACTCGACGGCAGGACCGGGCCGGACGCTGGTCTCGCCGGACGTGGCGACCTGTGCCGACTGCCTGGCCGAGTTCGCCGATCCGTCCGACCGGCGCTACCGGCATCCGTTCATCAGCTGCACCAACTGCGGGCCGCGCTTCACGATCATCACCGGCCTTCCCTACGACCGGCCGGCCACGACGATGGCCGCCTTCCCGCTCTGCCCGGACTGCGCCCGCGAGTACGCCGATCCGGCCGACCGCAGGTTCCACGCCCAGCCGATCGCCTGCCCTGCCTGTGGCCCTCGGCTGCAGCTGGTCCAGCCCGGCGTCGAGACGACGTACGGCGAGGCTGCGCTTGCGGCCGCGCACGCGCTGCTGATCGACGGCGCGATCCTCGCGGTGAAAGGACTCGGCGGCTTCCATCTGGTCTGCGACGCCGGCGATCAGGCCGTGGTGGACACCCTGCGGAAGCGCAAGGATCGTGGCGACAAGCCGTTCGCGGTGATGGCCGCCGATCTGGACACGGCCCGGCGGATCGCCGCGGTCGATGCCGCCGAGGAGCAACTGCTCACCGGCAGCCGGCGCCCGATCGTGCTGCTACGGCGCAAGCCAGGTGCCGCCGTCACGGAATCCGTTGCCCCCGGCAACCCTGACCTCGGCGTGATGCTGCCGTACACGCCGGTGCATCAGCTGCTGTTCGACCAGCCCGGTCCGTGTGTGCTGGTGATGACGAGCGGCAACCTGTCCGGTGAGCCGATCGTCACCTCCGACGAGGAGGCCCTGACCCGCCTGGCCGGTCTCGCCGACGCCTGGCTCGGGCACGATCGCCCCATCCACGTGCCCTGCGACGACTCCGTCGTACGGATCGTCGACGACAGCGAGCTTCCGGTACGGCGGTCGCGCGGGTATGCGCCGTTTCCGATCGATCTGCCCGTCCCGGTCCGGCCGGCGCTGGCGGTCGGCGGGGACCTGAAGAACACCTTCTGTCTCGGTGACGGGCGGTACGCGTGGCTCTCGGCGCATGTGGGAGATATGGACGACCTCGCGACGCTGCAGGCCTTCGAGCGGGCCGAGCAGCACCTCGAGCAGCTCACCGGGGTTCGGCCCGAGGTGCTGGTGACGGACAAGCATCCGTCGTACCGGTCGCGGCAATGGGCGCAGCTGAGCGCGAACGGCCGGCCGGTGATCGGCGTACAGCATCACCACGCGCACCTTGCCTCGGTGATGGCCGAGCATCGGTATCAGGGCCGGGTCATCGGGTTCGCGTTCGACGGGACCGGGTACGGCGACGACGGCGCGGTGTGGGGCGGCGAGGTACTGCTCGCCGGGTACGACGGGTTCGAGCGGTATGCACACCTCAAGTACGTGCCACTGCCCGGCGGCGATGCGGGTGTCCGGAACCCATGCCGGATGGCGTTGTCGCACCTGCTCGCCGCGGGCCTGTCATGGGATCGGCGGCTGCCGTCCGTGCTCGCCTGCGCCGGGCCGGAGCTGGAACTGCTCAGAGCCCAACTGGACAAGGACATCGCCTGTGCTCCGACGTCGAGCATGGGCAGGTTGTTCGACGCGGTCTCGTCGCTGGCCGGGGTGTGTCACCGGGCCGGGTACGAGGCGCAGGCCGCGATCGAGCTGGAAGGACTGGTCTCGTCAGATCGAGGGCTCGGCAGCTACGAGTTCGCGGTTACAGGGGAGGAGATCGATCCGGCGCCGGTGCTGGCCGGCGTGGTGTACGACGTACTGGCCGGAGTGGAACCGGGGATCGTGAGCGCCCGGTTCCACCAGAGCCTGGCCGAACTGATGGTGACGCTGGCCGAGCAGGTCCGCGCCGCCCACGGACTGACCACGGTCGCCCTGTCCGGCGGCGTGTTCGTCAACCGAGTGTTGCTATCGGCAACCACCAGCGCGTTGACCGGGGCCGGGTTCACGGTGCTGCGGCATCGCCGGGTGCCGCCGACGGATGCCGGACTCGCCTTGGGCCAACTGGCTGTCGCGGCGCGTCTTCCAGGGAGGGAAACATCATGTGTCTAGCCGTACCGGGGAAGGTCGTGGAGATCCGGGAGGAGGACGGGACCCGGATGGGGCAGGTGGACTTCGGCGGCGTACTGAAGGACGTCTGCCTGGAGTACCTGCCGGATCTGGAGGTGGGTGAGTACACCATCGTGCACGTCGGGTTCGCGTTGCAGCGGCTCGACGAGGAGTCCGCGATGCAGTCGCTCGCGCTCTTCCGCAAGCTCGGGGCGCTCGAGGAGGAGTTCGGCGACCAGTGGGGACTGGCCGCGCGGCAGGCCGGCGAGCGCCGACCGCCCGGCACCGATTGGGAGGAGGCCGCGCAATGAAGTACCTGGAGGAGTTCAGCGATCCGGTGCTGGCCGGCAAACTGGTCGAGCAGATCCACGCCACGGTGACGAAACCCTGGGCGATGATGGAGGTCTGCGGCGGCCAGACGCACACGATCGTCCGGCACGGCATCGACCAGTTGCTGCCGGACGGCGTCGAGATGATCCACGGCCCGGGCTGCCCGGTCTGCGTCACCCCGCTGGAGATCATCGACAAGGCGCTCGAGATCGCCGCCCAGCCCGGCGTGATCTTCTGCTCGTTCGGCGACATGCTGCGGGTGCCCGGCAGCGGCCGCGACCTGTTCCGGATCAAGAGCGAGGGCGGTGACGTCCGCGTCGTCTACTCACCGCTCGACGCGCTCCGGGTGGCTCAGCAGAACCCGGACAAGGAGGTCGTGTTCTTCGGCATCGGCTTCGAGACGACCGCCCCGCCGAACGCGATGACCGTCTACCAGGCCAAGAAGCTCGGCATCCCGAACTTCAGCCTGCTGGTGTCGCACGTCCGGGTGCCGCCCGCGATCGAGGCGATCATGCAGTCGCCGCGCTGCCGCGTCCAGGGTTTCCTCGCCGCCGGCCACGTCTGCAGCGTGATGGGTACGTCGGAGTACCCGCCGCTGGCCGAGAAGTACGGCGTACCGATCGTGGTCACCGGGTTCGAACCGCTCGACATCCTGGCCGGGATCCTGCGCACGGTCAGCCAGCTCGAGAAGGGCGAGCACGTGGTCGAGAACGCCTACCGGCGGGCTGTCCAGGACGCGGGCAACCCGGCCGCGATTGCGATGCTGGCGGACGTGTTCGAGTCGACCGACCGGTCCTGGCGGGGGATCGGGATGATCCCGCAGAGCGGCTGGCGGCTGTCCGAGCGGTACCGCGAGTACGACGCGGAGTACCGCTTCCAGGTGCGCGACATCGTCACCGAGGAGTCGACGGTGTGCCGCAGCGGTGAAGTGCTGCAGGGCCTGATCAAACCGCACGAGTGCTCGGCGTTCGGAACGGTGTGCACTCCGCGCAACCCGCTCGGGGCCACGATGGTGTCGAGTGAGGGCGCGTGTGCGGCGTACTACCTCTACCGTCGGCTGGAGACGCCGGCCGAGGTGGTGACGACCGGTGGCTGAGCAAGTCATGTTGCCGGATCCCTCTATGCCCGATCCGCCGAACTTCGACGGATGGGTCTGCCCGCTGCTGTTGCGCGACCATCCGAGGGTCGTGATGGGTCACGGGGGCGGCGGACAGATGTCAGGTGAGCTCGTCGAACATCTCTTCCTGCCCGCGTTCGCCAACCCGGTCCTCGGCGGGCTGACGGACTCGGCGGTGTTCACGCTCGGTGAGGCCCGGATGGCGTTCTCGACCGACTCGTTCGTGGTGCAGCCGTTGTTCTTCCCGGGCGGCAGCATCGGGCACCTGGCCGTGAACGGCACGGTCAACGACCTCGCGATGAGTGGCGCGCAGGCGGCGTACCTGTCCTGCGGCTTCATCCTCGAGGAAGGCGTCGAGCTGTCCGTGGTCGCCGCGATCGCGGCGGATCTGGGTGCGGCGGCGCGCCAGGCAGGGGTGACGATCGCGACCGGCGACACCAAGGTCGTCGACACCGGACACGGGGACGGCGTCTACATCAACACGGCCGGCGTCGGGCTGGTCCCGGCCGGGGTCGACATCCGCCCGCAGCGCGCGGTTCCGGGGGACGTCGTCATCGTCAGCGGCCAGATCGGGGTGCACGGAATCGCGATCATGAGCGTGCGCGAGGGCATCTCGTTCGGCACCGAGGTCGTCAGTGACTGCGCGCCGCTGAACGGCCTGGTCGCGGCGATGCTCGACGTGTGCCTCGACCTGCACACGCTGCGCGACCCGACCCGGGGCGGCGTCGCGACCTCGCTGAACGAGATCGCCAAGGCGGCCGGCGTCGGCATCGAACTGACCGAGAGCGCACTGCCGGTGCCGGAGGCGGTCGCCAACGCCTGCGCGTTCCTGGGGCTCGATCCGCTGTACGTCGCGAACGAGGGCAAGCTGCTCGCGATCGTGGCGCGCGACGACGCGGACGCCGTACTCGCGGCGATGCGGGCGCATCCGTTCGGTGCGGACGCGGCGATCATCGGCGAGTGCGTCGAGGCGCATCCGGGGATGGTCGTGACGAAGACGGCGTTCGGTGCTACCCGGGTGGTGGATACGCCTATCGGAGAACAGCTGCCTCGGATCTGCTAGCCAGCCAGGAGTGCCAGGCGTCGAGGCCGTCGCCGCGGGTCGCGGAGACGGGCAGCATCTCGACGTCCGGCTTCAGGCGATGGATCAGGTCCAGGCACAGGTCGACGTCGAAGTCGACGTACGGGAGCAGGTCGACCTTGTTCAGCAGGACGAGGTCGGCGGTGCGGAACATGTACGGGTACTTGGCCGGTTTGTCCGCGCCTTCGGTGACCGAGATGATCACCACCCGGGCCGACTCGCCGAGGTCGAACAGGGCCGGGCAGACCAGGTTGCCGACGTTCTCGACGAAGACCAAAGAGCCGTCCGGCGGGGCGAGCTCGGTCAGGCCGCGGGCGAACATCTCCGCGTCCAGGTGACAGCCGGCGCCGGTGTTGATCTGCACGACCTTGCGGCCGGTCGACCGGATCCGCTGGGCGTCCAGCCAGGTCTCCTGGTCGCCTTCGATCACGAGGGTTTCGCGGCGGTCGCCGAGGTCGGTGATGGTGCGCTCCAGCAGGGTCGTCTTGCCGGAGCCGGGGGAGCTCATCAGGTTGATCGCGGTCACCGCATGCTCGGCCAGCCGGTGCCGGTTGGCTGCGGCCAGCAGGTCGTTCTTGGCCAAGATGTCCTGCTCGAGCAGGACGGTTCGGGTTGCATGTTCATGGTCGTGCGGGTGCTCATGGTCGTGCGGATGGGTGTGAGCTTCATGCGGTTGGGGGCCTTCTACGAGGGTGACCCTCGTGGTGGCGTCCTCACCTGAGCATCCGCAGGTGCTGCACATGTCAACGCACCTCCACCGAGACGATCCGCAGTTCCTGACCGGCCAGAATGTCGAGATCGGCACTGCCGCAGTCGCACAGCATGATCGGGTCGTCGAGCGCGAACTCCCGTCGGCAGTCCCGACAGTACGCCCGGCCGGACGGCTCGTCGATGTCCAGACGAGCGCCGTCCAGCCCGGTCCCGACGGCCACGATCCCGAAGCAGAACCGGATCGAGTCGGTCACCACCCCGGACAGCCGGCCGATCTCCAGCCGCACGGCGGCGACCGGTCCGTCGCCGATCTTCTCGACGATCGCATCGACGATGCTCTCCGTGATGGCGAGCTCATGCACGCTTCCGACGGTAGGCCGGGCCACCCGCCCCGGCAACCCATCAAAAATCACCGGATAACGCAACTTCGGCGGCGGAGGCCGCATCGTGGCAGGTATGTACACCCTGACCTCGAAACGAGTCTCCGCCGCTGCAGCGGCCGCCGTACTGCTCGGTGGACTGGCCACTGCCGCGACTACTCTTCCCGCCGCTGCGAGCGCCACCGCGGCCTGCACGATGACCGTCGGAGCGATCACGAGCGGCGGTGACATCGCCAACACCGACGTCACCGCGACGGCGCCGATCACCGCCAAGCGCACGGCAGGCGTCCACCTGTTCACCCCAGGGGTCGCCAAGTTCAGCGCGACCTGGACCACGCGACTCACCGCGCCGTCCGGCAAGTCCACCAGCGGTGAGCTGGTGCTCAACTCGGCGCTGTACTCGGCTTGGTACGGCACCAAGGCCGACGGAACACCGCAGAACGGGCTCAGCAACGGCAGCAAGGGCTGGCAGGGCTACCACGTCGTCCAGACCTCGGAATACTCCCGCCCGGGCACGCCCTACTGGACGGCCACGTACGGCCTGCGGAACGACGGCGTGATGTACCGCTGGAGCGGCCAGTACGGCGACCTGGCCCGCTACACCGGCTTCGCGTCGGTGAAGACGATGACGCTGATCAGCCAGACCCCGAGCTACGACACCTTCCTGGCGAACGCCCGCGGCGGCGCCCTGTACACGATCCGGATCGCGCGCGATCCCAAGGTGCTGCCGGTCGTGAAGAAGCTCCGCACGTCGACCTGGCAGACCTTCGAGAGCCTGGTCGCCCAGAAGTGCGGCGCGCAGAGCACGCTGCTCACCGCGATCGACAAGGAGACGGGTTCGGCGTACCTGTACGCCGTAGGCCACGCCAACGGTGCGTCCACCGTGATCAAGGGCCTCGGCAAGGTGCCCGGCACCTTCACCGACCCCGTCGACTACCTCCGGACCGACGAAGCCATCGCGCCGCTCTTCGGCGAGTGAAGGACAACTCTTGAAAGGCATTTCGATGAAACTGAACCGGGCTTCCACCGTAGCGGCCTCCGCGCTGCTGCTCGGCGGGCTGGCCGCGGCGCCGGCCGGCGCCGCGACCGCTGCCCCCACCGCGACCACGGCCGCGACCGCCGCCTGCCAGATCAACCTCGGCTCGATCACGGCCGGCGGTGACATGGCCAACGCCGCGGTCACCGCGACGTCGCCGGCCACCGTCAAGCGGTCGACCGGCCCGCACATGTTCTCCCCGGGACTGGCCAAGCTCGCGTCGACCTGGACCATCTCGCTGGGCGTCGGCGCGGACTACACGTGGTCCGGCAACGTGATCGTCAGCGGGACGCTGTACGGCGGCGCCTACGGCGTGGACTCCACGGGCAAGCCGTTCACCTCGCTGCAGTCCCGCGGCGTCGGGTACATCGGCTACAAGGCGATCGAGACCTCGTGGTACTGGGGCAAGACCAGCCGGAGTGCGGACTACCGGCTGCGCGGCGACGGGGTGCTCTACCGGTACGTGGGCAAGGCCGTCACGCGGTGGGCGGGTTACTCGTCGGTCAAGACGATGGCGCTGATCAGCGAGACCGCGACGTACGACACCTTCCTGGCCACGACCAACGGTGGCGCGCTGTACACGATCCACATCCCGGTCACCGGCGCGCCGGTCGTGAAGAAGGTTCGCACCTCGACCTGGCAGGGCTTCGAGTACCTGGTCGCGGAGAAGTGCGGCACGCAGAGCACGCTGCTCGCCGGGATCGACAAGGACACCGGTTCGGCGTACCTGTACGCCGTTGGCCACGCAGCAGGCGCCTCGACCGTGATCAAGGGTCTGGGCAAGGTGCCCGGTGACTTCAAGGACCCGATCTACTTCCTGAACACCGCCGAGGGGAACGCTCCGCTGTTCGGCGAGTGAGCACAGCACAGGGCCCCGGTGACCAGCTGGTCACCGGGGCCCTGTCGCGGTTCTTAGAAGTCGCCGCCGAAGTCGAAGCCGCCGCCGTCGCCGCCGTCGAAGGGGTTGAAGTCGCCCCCGCCATCGCCGCCGCCGCCGTCACCGCCGTCGTAGCCGCCGCCGTCCCCTCCGCCGTCCCCTCCGCCGTCACCGCCGCCGTCGTAGCCGCCCGCGTAGTCGCCGTAGCCGCCGCCGGCGAACATGCCGCCGAGCATCGTGCCGAGGAACATACCGGTCATCACACCGCCGAGCGCGCCGAACATGCCCTGCGCGTACGGCGAGTAGGCCGGGCCGGCCTCCCAGTACGGCACCCGCTGCGGGCCGACCATGACCTTGCGGACGTCCGGCTCGGCGCCGGCGCGGACCCGCTCGGCGTCGGCCGCACAGGCCGGCACCTCACGCTGGGCGCCACCGGGCGGTGCCCACAGCACGTCCTCGACCGACGGGCCGTGCTGCGGGTTGAAGAAACAGGACGGGCGCCGCTGCGGCAGCGGCTCGCCGGCCACGCGGGCGCGCACACAGGCAGCGGCGTACCGGCCGTCCTCGAGGATCTCGATCACGTGCTTGATCTGGTCGGCCTCGGTCACCTGACCGACCGCCTGCTTCGCGGACTCGTAGGAGTCCAGCGCGCGCTGGTAGTCCTGCCGGGCGCCGTCGCCGAGGTCCTTGCCGACCATTTCCAGGTCGAGGTCCTGCAGCTCCTCGCCGAAGCGGGTGATGTCCTCGTCGGCCGTCCGCTTCACCGACTCGAGCTCGCCGGCCGTGATCTCGTGCTGCTTCTTGGTCTGCAGCTGGGTCCGACGGTACGAGCGGTACGCCAGGACCGCGATCACCGCCACGGCGATGATCAGGATGAATTCCATTGTCGGGCCTCTCTCGGGGGCTTTAGGGAGAGCCTATCGAATCCCTCAAGACAGGCGACGCCACGCAGGGTGACGTAATCCCGGGAAAGCGGTCACCGTCGGCGCATAATCGAGGAGCGCGCCGCCCAGCGACTGTCCGTCCCCGCGCCGGAAGGCTGTCTATGGGCAAGACTGCGCGACTGTTGCCGCTTGTGTTGACGGCGGCTGCCTTGGTCCCGCTACCGCACTCCAATCCCGATCCCTCGTATCAAGAGATCCCGCTCGACGGCCCGTCCGTTCGAGCCGAAACCGCACCGTTCGGGATGGTCGGCATCACCTGGCCCGAAGGCGTTGCGGGTGTGACTGCAAAGGTTCGCGTCCAACGCGACGGTCAATGGACCGATTGGCAGCCGATGCAGATCGAGGACGATCACGGTCCCGATGCATCGGATCCCGAAGGAATTGAGCGGGCCGGCACCGAACCGTTGTGGGTCGGTAAGGCGACCGGCGTGCAGGCGAGTGCGGTGACGGCTGCCGGCGCGGTCTCCGACGCCAAGGTGGTGCTGATCCAGCCGGGCGTGCTCAGCTCCGACTCCGAGGAGCCGGGCGGCACAGTCGAGGCCGCGTCGAGCAGGGCGCCGTACCCGATGCCGTTGATGGTGAGCCGGAAACGGTGGGGCGCCGACGAGCGACTGCGCGCGCACAACGGGGCTTCCTGCGTGCCGCCGAAGTACACGAAGACTGTGCTGGCGGCGTTCGTCCATCACACCGCCGATCGGAACGACTACACCCGCACGCAGGTCCCGGCGATGGTGCGGGCGATGTACGCGTACCACGTGAAGAGCCGCGGCTGGTGCGATCTCGGGTACAACTTCCTCGTCGACCGCTTCGGGCGCGTCTTCGAGGGCCGGTACGGCGGTGCGCAGCTGCCGGTGCTCGGTGCGCACACGTCGTCGTTCAACGCGAACTCGTTCGGCGTCGCGGTGATCGGAAACTTCGAGCAGACCGCACCGCCGCCGGCGATGCTGGAGTCCACGGCGCGCGTGATCGCGTGGAAACTGGACGCCAACTACCGGTCGCCGCTGGCCACGATCGTGCTCGACGGAAGCCGCCTGCACACGGTGTCCGGACACCGTGACACCAAGGCGACGGCGTGCCCGGGAACCCAGCTGTACAACAAGCTCGGCTGGCTGAAGCAGCGCGTGAACACCTTGATGAGCGGGAGTTTCTCGACCCCGATCTACGAGTACGCGCGGAAACTCGGTTTCCGGAATCTCGGCCAGCCGTTCTGGGGCGAGCACCGGACCCGGACCGGCTGGGCGACGTACTTCGCTACCCGCGACGTCTTCTACTCCGTTGCCACCGGCCCGCATTCCACGTCCGGCGCTTTCCGGACCCGGTACCGGCGGCTCGGGGCCGGCAGCGCGCGGCTCGGGCTGCCGATCACCGACGCCTATCAGACCTCGGTCGGGTCCCGGCAGAAGTTCCAGCGCGGCTGGCTCGTCTGGGACCGGCGGGATCGCCAGGTCCACCTTGTCTACGGGAGACCATCATGAGAACTGTGTCGATTTCCCGGGGTGCCATCGCCGTCGTTGTCTTGTCCTCCACGGTGATCAGCGCGACCGCGCAGGCCCGCGACGTCGTGCCGGCCGCGGCGCCGGACACGACGATCAACGGGCGCGGATTCGGGCACGGCCGCGGACTGTCGCAGTACGGCGCGCAGGGTGCGGCGCTGGCCGGGAAGCCGGCCAAGCAGATCCTCGACTTCTACTACCCGGGGACGACGACCGGGAAGGCGACCGGCAGCATCCGGGTCCGGGTCAGCGCGGACACCACCGACGGCGTCCGGGTCGGCGCGGTGAGCGGGCTCGCGGTCCGCTCGCTGGCGACCGGCAAGGTCTATCCGTTGCCCAGGGCATCGACCCGGAGTCAGTGGTCGATCGACCCGAACGGCGAGCACGGCACGAAGCTCAGCTCGTACGACGCGAAGGCCCGGAAATGGACGCTCTACAAGACGTTCACGGGCATGGCGCAGTTCGAGGGAGCGGCCGTGATCGGGCTGGTCCTGCCGAGTGGCGCCGTACGCCGGTATCGCGGCGCGCTGCGGGCGATCGACGTGTCCGGGGCACACCTGGACACGGTGAACGTGCTGCCGCTCGAGTACTACCTGCGTGGCGTCGTACCTCGCGAGTCGGTGTCGAGCTGGCGCCCGGCCGCGTTGCAGGCGCAGGCCGTTGCCGCCCGCACCTATTCGGTGTTCCACCGGGCCCGCGCGGCGCGGAAAGCGTATGACTTGTGCGACACCACGTCCTGCCAGGTGTACGGCGGGTACGACTCGGAGGAAACCTCGACGAACAACGCGATCGCGGCGACCGCGGGTCAGGTCCGGCTGTACAAGGGCAATCCGATCATCGCGGAGTTCTCCTCGTCGAACGGCGGGGCGACGGCGGCGGGTGATGTGCCGTACCAGCTCACGAAGGCGGACGGCTGGGACGCCTACCCGAAGAACGGGAACCCGAACGTGGCGTGGACGGTGACCCGGACGGCCGCCCAGATGCAGGCGGTCTTCGCTGTCGGCTCGATCCGCTACGTCCGCGTCCTGAAGCGCACCGGCGTCGGCCCGGGCGGCGGGCGGGCGCTCACCGTCGAGGCGGTCGGATCGCGCGGAAAGCGTGTTCTGACGGCCGACCAGGTGCGGATCCGGTTGCACCTGCGGTCCTCGTGGATCAGTTTCCCGGCCCGGACTCCTTGATATACCAACTCCTGGTTCCGGAAGGCCTGGTCGCTGAGGCATTGACGCGGCGTCCGTGCGCCGGTTACAACGTGACATCGCTGTCAACCACCGCCCAGGAGGAGCAGGTCGATGCGCAGAAAGATTGGTATATCAACTCGTCTGGCCGCCGGAGTGCTCGCGGTCGCGGTCCTCGGTTCGCTGAACACGACCACGGCCAGTGCCGGTGAGGCGGCGGGCACCGACCCGACCGCTGCCGCTCGGGCGCGTGCGTCGTACGACGCGATCAACAAGTACTTCGACGCCGGCAAGGGGCTGCTGCTCGAGGAGTACCCGAACACCCAGAGCAACCCGTACTCGTACGTCTGGCCGTACTCGCAGGCGGCGATCGCTGCGGAGGACCTGGCCGGCGTACCCGGTGCGGGCCGGAAGGGCTCGGCGGAGGCCGATCGCCGGCTTGCGGCGTACGAGTTCTACTGGAACGCCGGGACGACGCCCACCGGGTACGACTCGTACGTCCGGCCGCCGAACGGTCAGGGCGGCGACAAGTTCTACGACGACAACGAGTGGATCGGGCTGAACCTGATCCAGCGGTTCAAGCGGACCGGTGACCGCGCGGCCCTTGCGCGGGCCAAGGAGATCTTCGCGCTCGTCGTCCACGGCTGGGACACGGATCCGTCGCACCCGTGCGCCGGCGGCGTGTACTGGACCCAGGCGCCGTGGAGCCAGGACCGCAACACGGTGTCGAACGGACCGGGCGCCGAGCTCGGGGCGCACCTGTACCTGCTGACGCGGGACAAGTCGTACCTGACGTGGGCCCAGCGGATGTACCAATGGACGCAGGACTGCATGCTCGCGCCGAACGGGCTGTACTGGGACCACATCGACCTGGCCGGCAACATCGAGAAGACGCAGTGGAGCTACAACCAGGGCGTGATGCTCGGCGCCGGCGTGTTGTTGTTCAAGGCAACGGGTAACGTCAAGTACCTGCGGGACGCGAAGTCGGTGGCCAATGCCTCGCTGGCGTTCTACAACACGCCTGAGATCCTGGCGAAGAACGGTGCGGCGTTCAACTCGATCTGGTTCAAGAACCTGCTGATCCTGGACTCCGTCGTACCGGATCCGCGGTACCGCAAGGCGATGCAGGCGTACGCCGACTACAACTGGAACACCACCCGCGACCCCGCGACGAACCTCTACAAGTTCCGCGAGGGATCGGTCGAGCTCCTGCAGCAGTCCGGCATCACCCAGGTCCACGCACTGCTGGCGTGGCCGCGCTCGCAGTACCACCTCCTCGCCTGACGACGAGGGAACGCCGCTGGGTCCGCCCGACCCGGCTGCTCCTGACAACATCGCGCCGCCCGTCCCCGCAGGGGGCGGGCGGCGCGGTTGTTCTCTTTCAGGCGGCTGCTGATGCTGTTTTGATGTCCACCGGTGTGATCGGCGTACCGTCCTGGGGGCCGTTCTGCGGCGTGACGCCGGCCTCCGCGACCTTGTCGATCAGCTTCACGCTCGGCTCGTCGATCGTCCCGAACGCCGTGTACTGCGGGGTCAGCCCGGAGGCGTCGCCGTACACGATGAAGAACTGGCTGCCGTTCGTGTTCGCGCCGGAGTTCGCCATCGCGAGGATGCCGCGGCCGTACTGCAGCGTCGGGTAGACCTCGTCCGCGAAGCTGTAGCCCGGTCCACCGGAGCCGGTCCCGCTCGGGTCGCCGCACTGCAGCACCTGCAGGCCTTCGCCGACCGTCAGCCGGTGGCACTTGGTGTTGTCGAAGTACTTCTGGCCGACCAGGCTCAGGAAGCTCTTCACCGTGCAGGGCGCGAGGGCGCTGTCCAGGGTCAGCTGCAGGTCGCCGACGGACGTGTTCAGGCTGACCTTCGACGTACCCGACGCCTTGATCTTCCCGTCGGCCGGCGCATTGACCTTCTTCGCGGCCGGCTCGGTGGACTTCTTGTACGTGCAGTTCACCTCGGATGCGAGCGGCGTCGCGCGCTTCGGGGCCGGTGCCATCGCGGTCGGGATACTGGCCGGCTTGTTCTCCGGCGGCGCCGACGAGGACGCGGCCGGCTTGTCGTCGCCACCCACCCCGAACAGCACGAAGACCCCCACGAGAACCACGACCACCGCCGCGATCGCGGTCACGGTGATCCCCAGATTCCGCCGCTGTCGCCGCCGCTCAATCTCCCGCTCAGCCTGCCGCTTCGCCTTCCGCGCCGCCAGCTGCTGCTGATGGGTCTTCTTGGTCATGCAGAAACCCTCCTCACCGAGACACCTGCAGGGAACCTACAGCGAAAACCTGAGAACTGTCTGTCAATCCAGAGCTACTAATTCCCACCGAAGCCGGTTTTCGTCGATGTAAGGCCGCCAACCGTGCGGAGGCCTGTCGGGGAAGCGCATGCTGGCGTGATAGCGGCGCCCGTGGTCCTGCGGCGCAGGCTGGTTGAGCGTGAGCGCATCGGCCACATCAGCGAGCATCTCGCCGATGCTGAACCAGTCCGGGACGGACGACGCCTCCGACTCGTTGTCAAACGTGCTGACACAGCCGAACTGCTCGCCCTCGCGAAGGTCGACGAACAGATGGATGTCGGTGCCCGCGTCGCCGATCGGCAGAAAGCCGTCCAGCCACTCGAAGGACCCGCTGCCGGCCGGAGCCTGCTCGCCGGCGAGCGATCGCTCCGGAAAGACCGTGGCGGTAACGGTCCGCAACATCTCGCGGTCGCGCAGCATGCGGTCGATCCCCATCGGGATGTAGAGGAACGGGAGGAGTCTCCCGAAGTCCGCCTTCCATCCGAAGCCGTTGTTCAGGCTGAGCCAAGCGATCAGATCGCTCGGCAGACGACGGTCCATGGCCGCGCGCAGGGTGGAGATCTCGCTCCAGGACGCCGGCGGCTGAAGGTGCTCCAGCGCATGCGGCAGGTGCTCCTCCAGCCACTGGATGATCGAACCCCACGACTCCGCCACGGACCGGTCCATAACATCCGGACTATGCCAGACGTCCAGGTCCCGGTTGAGTTGGGACACCCGCTGGTGACTGGGGATAGGCAATAGCCTGTTCCCGGTCGCCGAGGGGGGTGCTCACATGCTCGGCTACGGGTGGGCGGCGCCCCAGATCAGGCAGAATTCGTTGCCTTCGGGGTCTCTGAGGCATTGCCAGAGGGGGCCGTCGTAGATGTCGTCGGCTCGGGTGGCGCCGAGGGACAGGGCTCGGGCGATGGAGCGGTCCTTGGTGTCCGGGGGGACGTAGAGGTCCAGGTGGACGCGGTTCTTGCGGACCTGTTTGCCTTCGGGGACCTGGGCGAAGTCCAGGCGGACGCTGCCGCCGCGGAGTTCGGTGACGCCGTGCTGATCGGGGCGGAGCTCGCCGCCGATCAGCGCCTGCCAGAACCGGCCCAGCGCGTCCGGATCCGCCGAGTCGAACGCGACCGCATCAACCACCGGCAAGGGCAGCTCCGCCGCACCCACGTCCGGCGACGGCAGCTCCGTCGCACCGCCGTCCGGCGACGGCGGGTACGCCGCCTCGGCGTCGGGGTCCGGGGGCATTAGTCCTTGATCTCGCAGATGGCGGCGCCGGCTGAGACTGTGGCGCCTACCTCTGCGCTGAGGCCGGTGACGGTGCCGGACTTGTGGGCGTTCAGGGGCTGCTCCATCTTCATCGCCTCGAGGACCACGATCAGGTCGCCCTCGGCCACCGTCGCGCCTTCCTCGACCGCGATCTTGACGATCGTGCCCTGCATCGGCGACGTCAGCGAATCACCGGACGCGGCCGAGCTCTTCGTACCGCCCGCCCGCCGCGACGGCTTCTTCTTCGACCCGCCCGCAGCAGGAGCGGCGCCGATCGCACCGAGCCCGGCGGGAAGAACTACCTCGAGCCGCTTACCCCCGACCTCGACGGTCACCTTCTCGCGCTCGGTGTCGGGCGCTGCCTCGGCCGTCGGACCGTCGTACGGCGTGAGCTGGTTGTCGTACTCGGTCTCGATCCAGCGCGTGTGGACCTTGAACCCGTCCGTCCCGACGAACGCCGGATCGGAGACGACCGCGGCGTGGAACGGGATGACCGTCGGCATGCCCTCGACGACGAACTCCCGCAGCGCCCGGCGCGACCGCTCCAGCGCCTGCGTCCGGTCCCGCCCGGTGACGATCAGCTTCGCGACCAGCGAGTCGAACGCACCCGGCACGGTCTCGCCCTGGTCGTACCCGCCGTCGAGACGGACACCCGGACCCGACGGCGCATGCCAGCGCGTCAGCGTTCCCGGAGCGGGCAGGAACCCGCGACCGCCGTCCTCGGCGTTGATCCGGAACTCGATCGAGTGCCCCGAGACAACCGGGTCGTCGTACCCGAGCTCTTCGCCGTTGGCGATCCGGAACATCTCCCGGACCAGGTCGATGCCGGTGACCTCCTCGGAGACCGGGTGCTCGACCTGCAGCCGGGTGTTCACCTCGAGGAACGAGATCAGCCCGTCCTGCCCGACCAGGAACTCGCACGTCCCGGCGCCGACGTACCCGGCCTCGCGGAGGATCTTCTTCGACGACGAGTACAGCAGCTCCATCTGCTCGGGCGACAGGAACGGAGCCGGCGCCTCCTCGACGAGCTTCTGGTACCGGCGCTGCAGCGAGCAGTCCCGCGTCGACACCACGACAACGTTGCCGTGGGCATCGGCCAGGCACTGGGTCTCGACGTGCCGCGGCTTGTCCAGGTACCGCTCGACGAAGCACTCGCCGCGCCCGAAGGCGCTGACAGCCTCACGTGTCGCCGACTCGAACAGCTCCGGTACTTCCTCCAGCGTCCGCGCGACCTTCATCCCGCGCCCGCCGCCGCCGTACGCCGCCTTGATCGCGATCGGCAGCCCGTACTCCTGGGCGAACGCCACCACCTCATCAGCGTTCGCCACCGGATCCGGCGTACCGGGGACCTGCGGTGCGCCGACCTTCTCCGCGATGTGCCGCGCCTTGACCTTGTCGCCCAGCGAATCGATCGCCGACGGCGGCGGCCCGATCCAGATCAGCCCGGCGTCGATCACCGCCTGCGCGAAGTCGGCGTTCTCGGCCAGGAACCCGTAACCCGGATGTACGGCGTTCGCACCCGAGCGGGCCGCCACGTCCAGGATCTTGGCGATGTTCAGGTAGGAGTCGGCCGGTGTCGACCCGTCCAGCGCGTAGGCCTCGTCGGCGAGCCGGACGAACAGCGCGTCCCGGTCCTGGTCGGCGTACACGGCGACGCTGCCCAGCCCCGCGTCGGCGGCGGCGCGGACGACCCGGACGGCGATCTCGCCCCGGTTGGCGACGAGCACCTTGGTGATCTGCAAGCTGTCGGACACAGCGACTCCCTTCGGCTGGCCCGAGTCTAGGGTCAAGCAGCCGTCCTGCGGGGAGGGTGTTGCTCACACCACGATCACAGCACGGTGGGTTGCCCTTCGAAGAAGGTCTCGAGGACCACCACCGTCTGAGTGCTGGTCACTCCGTCCACCTGATGGAGAGCGCGCAGGGTCGCCTGCAGGCCCTCGGTGGTCGCCGTGCGGACCTTCACCAGGACCGAGGCCGGCCCGGCGATGATGTGCGCCTCCTCGACGGCGGGGATCTTCCGCAACGCCTCCAGGGTCGCCTCGTCGCCCATCCAGGCGCCCGACTCGAGCAGCACGAACGCCAGTACGCCGAGCCCGACCGCGGCCGGGTCGACGTCGATCGTCGTACGCCGGATCACGCCGGACGCCTTCAGTTTCCGGACCCGTTCGTGGGCGGATCCGGCCGAGAGCCCGACCGCCTGCCCGAGCGCGGCGTACGACTGCCCGGCGTCCTCCTGCAACGCAGCCAGTAACCCACGATCCACATCATCTACTGTCATATCGGTCACAAACCAAATCTCGTTCTGTATGAGCTGTCAGAGACAGGATAGCGTTCCGCGTATGACAATCACACTCAACGCCGCGCCGCGGCGGCTCCGGGCCGAACTCGTGGTGCTCGACGAGCGCTTCAGCAAGATCGCGGGCGACGAGTACCTCGAATGCCTGTACGACGGCGGCCGCTGGCTCGAAGGACCGGCGTACTCGCCGGCCTGGCGCTGCCTCGTCTTCAGCGACATCCCGAACGACCGGTTGCTCCGCTGGGACGAGCTCTCCGGTCAGGTCAGCGTGTTCCGCCAGCCGTCCGGCTACGTCAACGGCAACACCATCGACCGAGCCGGCCGCCTGATCAGTTGCTCGCAGGGCGATCGCCAGGTGCTGCGAACGGAGTACGACGGCAGCCGCACGGTCCTCGCCTCGCACCTCGGCAGTAGTGGGTCGAGACGGCGCCTGAACAGCCCGAACGACGTGGTCGAGCGCAGTGACGGGTCGATCTGGTTCACCGACCCGCCGTACGGGATCACCTCGAGCTACGAGGGGCATGCCGCCGAGCAGGAGATCGACGGCTGCCACGTCTACCGGATCGACCCCGACGGCACGCTGACCGTCGTCGCGGACGACTTCATCCGCCCGAACGGCCTCGCGTTCTCTCGCGACGAGAGCCAGTTGTACGTCGTCGACACCCCGGGCAAGCACATCCGCCGGTTCGACGTCGACGGCGACAAGCTCATCGGCGGCGAGGTGTTCGCGCCGTGCGAGGGCGGGATGTTCGACGGCATCCGGCTGGACAGCACCGGCCGGGTCTGGGCGGCGACGCACGAAGGCGTGCACTGCTTCGACCCGGACGGCACGCTGATCGGCAAGCTGCTGCTGCCGGACGTGGTGTCCAACCTGACCTTCGGCGGCCCGAAGGGCAACCGCCTGTTCATCACCGCGACCACCTCGGTGTGGTCCTGGCTCTCGACCGCTCAGCGGTAAATCCTGGCCACGCATATCCTTCGGTGCGAGAGATCCAAATCAGGAGGAGTCGTGATGACGGGAATTCTCGAGCCGTTGGCAGGAACCGCACCGGCCGTCTGGGAGAAGCTGGACGACCGGTTCGCCGGGATCCGCGGTGACAGCCATCTCGAACGGTTGTGGACCGGCGGCCGCTGGGTCGAGGGCCCGGTGTACTCCGCCGCCGGCCGGTACCTGCTCTGGAGCGACATCCCGAACGACCGCATCCTGCGCTGGGACGAGACGTCGTACCAGGTCTCCGTCTTCCGGCACCCGGCCGGCAACACCAACGGCCACACCCGCGACACCGAGGGCCGGCTGGTGAGCTGCGAGCACGGCAACCGGCGCGTGACGCGGACCGAGCACCACGGCGGCATCACGGTCCTTGCCCACGAGTACGACGGGAAGCGGCTGAACTCCCCGAACGACGTGGTGGTGAAGCGGGACGGATCGGTCTGGTTCACGGATCCGGCGTACGGGATCGACAGCGACTACGAGGGGTACAAGGGCGAGATCGAGACCGGCGGCTGCCACGTGTACCGGGTCGCGCCGGACGGCGGGCTGACCCGCGTCGCCGACGACTTCAACCGGCCGAACGGGCTCGCGTTCTCGCTCGACGAGTCGTTGCTCTACATCGCCGATTCGGAGGAGGGGACGATCCGCGTCTTCACCGTCGACGGCGACAAGCTGAGCGGCGGAGAGCTGTTCGCCGAGTGCGGTAACGGCATCTTCGACGGCATCCGCCTCGACACCCAGGGCCGCGTCTGGGCGTCGGCGGCGGACGGCGTGCACGTCTACCACCCCGACGGCACGCTGCTCGGCAAACTCCTGGTCCCCGAGACCGTCAGCAACCTCACCTGGGGCGGCCCGAAACGCAACCGCCTGTTCCTCACGGCGACCACGTCCGTCTACTCCCTCTTCACCACGGCCAACGGCGCCCCGGAGGCCTACGGCCCCCGGGGCTGAGTTGCTTCTAGAGCTTCTTGGCTTGGTCGATGATGGTGAAGACGGCCAAGAATCCGAAGGCCAGGAACGAGAAGGCCAGGACGGCCGTGCGCAAGGTGGTGATGCGGATGGCGCGCGGCAGAGCCCTCGAGTTCATCCACCAGAGCAGGCCGGAGTAGACGAACATCATGGTGCCGGCTGTGCAGGCGGAGATCACCAGGAGCACCAGCGGCTGGGTGACGCCGGCCAGCAGGACGATGATGCCGAAGGCAACCAGTCCCCAGACCAGCCAGAAGTACAGCTTGGACTCGGAGACCGCCGACTCCCGGAGGTACCGGGCCTTGACCATGTCGGCTGCCAGCCGGGACGTGTAGTCGACGATGCCGGCCGCCGCGGCGAACAGCGAGAAGGCGCCGATCGCCCAGAACAGGTAGCCGAACCAGCCGCCCACCAGGGTCTGCAGCGTCGTACCCTCGATCTTCAGGAAGCCGATGTTGTTCTTCACGGCGCTGTCGCCGAACAACGTGGCGTGCGCGAGCATCGAGGTGAAGATGATCGTCACCACGGTGATCGCCACGAAGGTCGCGGCCTGCTCGATGTTCGCGAACTTCCACCAGCGCTTCCAGCGGGCCAGGTTCTCGTCGTTCGGCGGGAACGTGTACCCGTTGGCGGTCGGGTCGGCCTCGGTCTCACCGGTCACCGGTGACGTCAGCCGCGGCACGTGCACGCCCATCCCGAAGCCCTTGTCCCGGATCCAGTTGCTCTGCACGAGGTTCTGGCCGCCGCCCGCGCCGGCGTACGCGATCGCGCCCATCACCAGCGCGAACCCGAGCTGCTCGGCCGGGAACTGCGGATTCGTGACCGCGTCCCCGAGCGCGCCGTACGTCTTCCCGCGGATCGCGAACACGAGCGCGAGGATGACGAGCAGCGCGACGGCCGCGATCTTCACCGCGATCAGCCGCTCGAGCATCACGTAGACGACCGGCGCGAGGGTCAGGATCGCGCCGATCACCACGAGCATGACGATCGCGATCCAGCGTGGGTCGCCGGCGCCGAACAGGTACGTGAGCATGCTCGCCGAGCTCGTCGCCCAGCCCGGCCAGAGGTTCGCGAAGTACGTCATGATCGCGAAGAACAGGCCCCAGTGCTTCCCGTACCGGTTGAAGCCGGTCAACGCTGTCTCACCAGTTGCCAGCGTGTACCGCTCGATCTCCATGTTCAGGAACCACTGGACCACCACGCCGACGAGGGCGCCCCAGAGGAACACCAGGCCGATCTGGCTGGAGATGTAGGGCCAGAGGATGAACTCGCCCGAGGCCAGCCCCACACCGGCGCCGACCATGCCGGGGCCGATGATCTTCCAGGTATTGGCAGGCGGTTCCGGAAGGTCGCGAACCTGCGGTGCGGGCAGGTTCTTGGTCGGTAGCGCGAATCGTCCGTGGTCAGTCGATGCGGTGTCTGCCATCAGGCTCCTCACTTCCTCGAACCCCCTTTCGGGAGGGTAGCGAATACTGTCGACAACGGCGACCCCACACCGCCGAATGGCACACTGGCGCCCATGGGTGGGGTGACAGTCCTGATCGCGTCGTACGCCGGTGCCGCCAGCGCACCCGCCTACGCACGCCTGGCCGGCCTGGCCGCCGAACTGCCGGGGGAGCAGCTGGTACGCCGGGACGCCGGATGGCCCGTCCTGCTGTACGCCGACCCGCTCGACGCGACCTCCGCGGCGCAGTCGCTCCGGGAAGCCGCTGCCCGCGTACCTGCCGGTGAGCTGCTCCGGATCGTCCTGCATACTGCACCTTCAACGACGCAGGCGGTCCGGCACGCCGAGCATTTGCTGGCGATCGCCAACCCCGGCCAGACGTTGCTGACAGCAACGACGGCCGCGGGACTCACGGATCTGATCGACCTCGGCATGCACCGGTTGCGGGATCTCGGCTCGCCGGAGCGGGTCTTCGAGCTGACCGCCACCGCCGAGCCGTTGCGGTCCCTGGACGAGGTGCCGAACAACCTTCCGGTGATGTTCACCAGTTTCGTGGGCCGGGAGACCCAGGTCGCCGCACTCCGTACCCAACTGTCCGGCAGTCGCCTCGTCACCCTCACCGGACCGGGCGGTAGCGGAAAGACCCGCCTGGCCGCGCAGACCGCGGCACAACTGGCCGAACGCTGGACGGACGGAGTCTGGTGGGTCGACCTCTCCGCTGTCACCGACAGTGCGCAGATCCCTGAGACGGTCGCTGCCGCGATCGGTCTCCTGGTCGAGTCCGGTGATCGCCTCCTCATCGGACAGCTCCGGACCAAACGTGCCCTGATCTGCCTCGACAACTGCGAGCAGATCCTCGAGGGTGTCGCCGAGTTCGTCGTCGCCCTGCAGACCGGCTGCCCGGAGATCTCAGTCCTCGCGACGAGCCGGGAGCCGTTGGACTTACCCGGCGAGGCGATCTGGCGCGTACCCGCGCTGGCCCCGGACGAAGCACGGGCGCTGTTCCTCGAGCGCGCCGGCGGTCTCACGCAACCCGAGTCGGACCAGGCGATCCGCTTGATCTGCGTGCGTTTGGACGGCATCCCGCTGGCCCTGGAGTTGGCAGCCGCCTGGGTCCGCACGCTGACACCGGAACAGATCTTGACAGGTCTGAGCGATCGGTTCGGTCTGCTGACGAAGAACGTTCGTGGTGTCGCGGCCCGCCAGCGCACGCTCGCCGCGTCGATCGACTGGAGCTACGACCTGCTCGACGAGGACGAGCGCCAGGTTTTCCGCCGGCTGGCGGTCTTCGCCGGTGGGTTCACGCTCGACGCGGCATCGGCCGTCTGCGGCGCCGTACTGGAGGTTCTCGCGCGGCTTGTCGACAAATCGCTTGTCGTCGCCGAGGGCGGGCGATACCGGTTGCTGGAGACGATCCGCGAGTACGCCGGAACACGTGTGACGGCGGACGACGACGTACGGGATCGGCATCTCGACCACTTCCTCGAGGTCGCCGAGGCCGCGGAACCCTTGCTGGACAAGGATCGCGACGCCTGGCGTGCGCTGATCGAACCGGACCGCGAGAACTACCGCGCCGCCCTGGAAAACGGACTTTCCGCGGCCGATCCGTCACGCGGCCGGCGGCTTGCCGCGGCGCTGCGGTGGCTGTGGAACCTGCAGGCGACCGGCAACGAGGGCATCGGCTACCTGCGCCGCGCGATCGACAGCGCGCCGGACGACAGAACGTTGCTCCAGGCCCGTTTGCTCTACGGGTACGCGACTGTCGCAGACACGGTCGACCCGTTCGGGTACGACGCGGCGGGCCGCGGGCTCGAACTCGCGACCGAGCTGGACGACGACCGGCTGCGTTCGCTGTTCCTCGCACTGGTCGCGGTCGGCGAGTTCTTCACCGACTTCCAGAAAGCGTGGGATCTGACGGCGGAAGGCGTCCGGCTGGCCGACGGGATCGGCGACGAGTCGGCCCGGAACGCGAACGTCGCCCTGCAGTGCGTCCTGCTGTCGCTGTGGGATCGCCACGACGACCTCCGCCCGCTGCTCGATCGCGCCGCCGACGGCCTGATCTCCAGCGGCGAACGCGGTATCGCCTCGACCGTGCTGACCGTCTGGTCCGAGAGCCTGGTCTCCACCGGCGAACCGTTGAAGGCGGTAGAGATCGCCGAACGCGCCCTCGCCGCCGCCGAACCGCTCGCCGACTTCCACCGCGTCGGGACTGCACGGGGACAACTGGCGTCGGTGCTGGCCAGAACGGGCCGGCTCGACGAGGCACGCGAGTTGATGCGGCCGCTGCTCGAGCTGGCCGACACGGCGGGTGCCGTCGTACCGAATCTCGGTCAGGTGATGGGGCTGATCTCGTTCTGGAGCGGCGAGTACGACGCAGCGGTCGAGTGGCTGGCCCGCGACACCGCACCGGACAGCCCACTCGCCGGGACGTTCGCGCCCGCGATGTTGCTGCCAACTGTCGCCGCCGCGAAGCGTGCCGGCGGACAGGACGCTACCGAGCTGCTTGAACGTGCTGTCGAGCTGGCGCGCCGCTACAACCTCCCGCGGATCCTGGCCGACGCACTCGACCAACTGGGCCGGATCGCGATCACCGACCACCCCGACAAGGCGGCCGACCTCCTGCACCAGGCGCTCACGATCCGCGTCGACCACGGGCTGCGCACGTACGTCGTCGACAGCCTGGAATCCCTTGCCCTCCTGGCAACCCACACCAACCGCCCCACCGATGCAACCCGCCTGTCCACAGCCGCAACCGCCGCCCGTACAGAGCTCGGGTTGGCAACACCACCTGACCTCCCGTCGCCCACCCAGCCGTCGCAAGGCGAGCCGCCGCTCCCGTTGGACGAGGCCGTCGCGTATGCCCGGCGTACCCGCGGCGCCCGCGGCCGCCCGTCATCCGGCTGGGCCAGCCTCACACCGACCGAGGAACAAGTCGTCGCCCTCGCGGTCGAAGGCCTCAGCAACCCGGAGATCGGCGAACGCCTGTTCATGAGCCGCGGCACGGTAAAGACCCACCTAGCCCACGTCTACGCCAAACTCGGCGTCGCCAACCGCACCGAACTCGCTTCCCTCAAGAAGCCCTGAGCATCTCCAAAGCCTTAGCAATCCGCCGAGCCCGAGTCTCCGGCTTCTTGGCGTCCATGATCGCTTTCACGTGCTCGCGCCGATGGCTGTAACTCATCCCGTCGAACGCCTCCCGCAACCCAGCCCCCGCCAACGCAGCCGCAAGATCCTCCGGCACCTCCACAACCCGCTCACCGGAATCCCGCTCAACCGTCACAGTCACCGCGTCCCCGTCCCCCTTCCCCAACTCGCTGCGAATGCTCTTCAACACCCCCAACGCCATACACCCACCCATAGACGCAATCGACCCCCGATACCCCACCCCGTCAAACGAAGCCACCACCGGAATCCGCCCACCCCCACCCAACGCCGCAACAACCTCCCCCGGCACCTCCACCCAGGCACCCCCACCGTCATTAACCACAACCCGACCCTCGAACGTCTCCATAACTCGCACCCTAGGACGCGAGCTTGCTGGGCCACCAGACCTTCTTGCCGAGGTCGTGGGCCAGGGAGGGGACCAGGAGGGAGCGGACGACTGTGGTGTCGAGGAGGACGCCGAAGGCGACCATGAAGGCTATTTGGGCCAGGAAGAGGATGGGGAGGACAGCGAGGGCGGAGAAGGTGGCGGCCAGGACCACGCCGGCGGAGGTGATGACGCCGCCGGTGACGGCCAGGCCCACGAGGATGCCGGGTCTGGTGCCGTGTTCCTGGGATTCCTCGCGGACGCGGGTCATCAGGAAGATCGAGTAGTCGATGCCCAGGGCAACCAGGAAGACGAACGCGTAGAGCGGGATGCCGGGGTCGGCGCCGGGGAACTTGAAGACGTGGTTGAACATCAGCGCGCTGACGCCGACGGTCGCGCCGAACGACAGGACGTTCGCGATCACCAGCAGGATCGCGGCGACCAGCGAACGCAGCAGCAGCATCAGGACGACGAAGATCACCGCGAGGATGGTCGGGATGATCACCCGCAGGTCGCGTTGCGCGGCGTCGAGTACGTCGAGGTTGATCGCGGTGTTGCCGCCCACCAGGGTGTCGGGGCTGACCTTGTCCAGTTCGGTCCGCAGATGTTTGACCACCTTCGTCGCGTCCGGTGAGTCGGCCTGCACCTTCAACGTGGCCTGGACCAGTACCTTGCCGTCGACAACCTTCGGCGGTACGCCGGGAGCGATCGAGGCGGACGCGCCGCCGACACCGTCGACCTGTGTGGCGGTCTGGACCACCTGATCCGCCTGAGCGACCGGGGTCAGGATCTGCACCGGCGTACCCGCTCCGGCGTCGAAGTGCTTGGCCAGCTGCTCCTGGCCGGTGACCGACTCGACCTTGTTCAGGAACAGGTCCTCCTGCGACGTGCCGCTGGCCTTGAACGTCGGCAGGAACGCGGCGCAGGCGACCAAGGCGAGCGCCGAGATCGCCCAGACCCGCCGGGAGCGCCGGCCGACCAGGCCGGACACGCGTCCCCAGAGCCGGCGTCCGCCGACCTGGTCGCTGGAGTGCACGTGGTCGACACGCGGGATCGACGGCCAGAAGATCCGCCGGCCGAACGCAAGCAGGATCGCCGGCAGGAACGTCATCGACGCGATCAGCGCACCGGCGATCCCGAGGGCGCCGACCGGCCCGAGGCCCTTCGTGCTGCCGAGCTGCGAGAGCAGCAGACAGAGCAGACCGAGGATGACCGTCGCCGCGCTGGCCGCGATCGGCTCGATCGAGGCCCGCCACGCGACCCGCATCGCCTGGTACTTGCTGTCGTAGTCGTGCAGTTCCTCTTTGTAACGGGAGACGAGTAGCAGTGAGTAGTCGGTCGCCGCGCCGACGACCAGGATGAACAGAATGCCCTGACTCTGACCGTTCAGCTGCAGTACGCCGTTCTTCGCCAGCGGATAGATCACGAGCGCGGCGAGCGCGAGACCGAAGATCGCGGTGAGCAGTACTGCGACCGGGAGGATCGGACTGCGGTACACGATCAGCAGGATCACGAACACGACCGCGAGCGCGACCCCGAGCAGGATCCCGTCGATCCCGCTGAACGCGACCACGAAGTCCGCGAACACGCCGCCGGGACCGGTGACGAACACCTGCAGACCAGTCGGTGTGAGGTCTTGTTCGATGTCTGTCCGCAGTGCGTCCGCGACTGCGAACAGCACTGTCTGGCCCTCCTTGACGACCTCGTCGGCGCGGTCGCTGTTCGCCTGGACGGTGAGCAACAAGGCCTTCCCGTCCTTCGACGGGGTGGCGGCTGCGATCGGAGCGACCAGGTAGTCGCCGAGCTTCTTCCCGTCCCCGAGATCGAGCGCCGGGATCGTGGCCGCGAAGGCCTTGACCTTGTCCTGGTCCTGCGGGGTGATCCCGGATTCGCGCTCGACCAGGACGAAGTACGGCAGGGCCTTGGAGTCGACGAACTTGGCGGTCTCGTTGGCGACCACCGTCGACTCGGCCTGTTTCGGAAGGAAATTGGCGTTGTCGTTCTGCTGGACCTCGCTCAGCTTTCCGACCGCCGGTCCGCCGAGGGCGCCCAGCACGAGCCAAACGATCAGTACGGCGGCGATGCCCGCCCTCCACCTCCATCGGTTCACCCGGGAACGGTACCCGGAACCTCTCACCACCCGCCGGTGGGTGTGCGGGAGCCGTTTCGGCGACGTAACAACAAGATGACTACGTGGAAACACCCCGGTCATAGCGTCCTGGCCTAATCAGTGAGGTCGGATGATCGGAGACTTGCGATGACGCTCGAGGCACGACAAGCGGCCGTCGCCACCAGCGGCCACGGAGATGGCAGCGGGGCGGTGGGCACGGTCGAGGCGCCGCGACGCGGGCGGTGGATCGATGTCTGGGATCCCGAGGACGCGACGTTCTGGGCCGGGAAGGGCCGGGCGCTGGCCCGGCGGAACCTGTGGCCCTCGATCTTCGCCGAGTTCCTCGGCTTCTCGGTGTGGCAGCTGTGGAGCATCGTCGTGGTGTCGATGCCGAAGGCGGGCTTCACCTACAGCACCGACCAGCTGTTCTGGCTGGTCGCGCTGCCGAGCCTGGTCGGCGCGACGCTGCGGTTGCCGTACACGTTCGCCGTACCGCGGTTCGGCGGGCGGAACTGGACGATCTTCTCCGCGCTGCTGCTGCTGATCCCGACTGCCGGGCTCTCGTACTTCATGACCCAGCCGGACACGTCGTTCTGGCTGATGGCGCTGGTCGCGGCGACCGCGGGTGTCGGCGGCGGCAACTTCGCCAGCAGCATGACGAACATCTCGTTCTTCTACCCGGAGAAGGAGAAGGGTTTCGCGCTCGGTGTGAACGCGGCCGGCGGAAACCTCGGTGTTGCGGTGGTGCAGCTGCTGGTGCCGATCGTGATCGTCCTGGGCGCCGGTCTGACGCTGAACCGGGCCGGCCTGCTGTGGCTGCCGCTGATCCTGCTGGCCGCGTTCTGGGCCTGGAAGGCGATGGCCAACCTCTCGGTGGCGAGCTCGTCGTTCCGTACGTCGATCGCCGCGGCGAAGCGCCCGCACACCTGGGTGATCTCGTTCCTCTACATCGGCACGTTCGGGTCGTTCATCGGCTTCGGGGCGGCGTTCCCGCTGCTGATCAAGACCACCTTCCCGGACATCACGCCGGCGCACTTCGCGTTCCTCGGCGCCCTGGTCGGGTCGGTCGCGCGGCCGTTCGGCGGCAAGCTGTCCGACAAGGTCGGCGGCGCGTGGGTGACGGTCTGCTCGTTCGTGGTGATGGGTCTCGGAATCCTCTCCGCGGTGGTCTCGCTCAAGTCGGAAAGTTTCCCGGCGTTCCTGACGAGTTTCCTGGTGCTGTTCGTGGCCAGCGGAATCGCGAACGGATCGACGTACCGGATGATTCCGGCCGTTTTCCGGCTCACCACACCGGGCGACCCGGGCCGGGCCCGGCGTGAGGCGGCGGCCTGTATCGGGATCGCGTCCGCGGTCGGTGCGTACGGCGGTTTCCTGGTCCCGCGTGGATTCGCGATGTCGACGAGCAACTTCGGCTCGCTGATCCCGGCGCTGTACGTGTTCTGCGGGTTCTACGTGGTCTGTCTCGCGGTGACGTACTTCTGCTACCTCCGCAAGGGTGGCCCGCTCACCCGGGAGCGCGTGTGAGGGCTGTCTCGACTCATTGTCCGTACTGCGCCCTGCAGTGCGCCACCACGCTGCACCCGGTCGCTCGGCCGGGTGCGGTGGAGGTGCGCCCGCGCGACTTTCCTACCAATCGGGGTGGGTTGTGTCGTAAGGGCTGGACGGCTCCCGAGGTCCTCACGGTGCCGGACCGGCTCACGATGCCGCTGGTCCGCAACGCCGCGGGCGAACTGGTGGAGACGAGTTGGGACAGCGCGCTGGACTTCGTCGCCGACCGGATCAAGGCGTTGCAGACCGCTCACGGGCGGGACGCGATCGCCGTGTTCGGCGGTGGCGGGCTGACGAACGAGAAGGCGTACGCGCTGGGCAAGTTCGCCCGCGTGGCGCTGAAGACGGCGAACGTGGACTACAACGGCCGGTTCTGTATGTCGTCGGCGGCCGCCGCGACGAACCGGGCGTTCGGAATCGACCGCGGACTGCCGTTTCCGCTGGCCGATCTGGGTGGTGCCGGAGCAGTGCTGCTGGTCGGCAGCAACATCGCGGAAACGATGCCGCCCGCGGTGGCGCATCTGCAGGGCGCACGCGACACGGGTGGACTTCTGGTCGTCGACCCGCGTCGCTCCGCAACTGCCGGACTGACCGAGGAAAACGCTGGAATTCACCTGCAGGCGACGCCCGGCACCGACCTCGCTTTGGTGCTCTCGCTGACCCACGTGGTGCTGCAGGAAGGGCTGGCGGACACGGCGTACCTGCAGGAGCGGACCGATGATCCGGATGCGCTCGTCCGTACGACGGCGTCCTGGTGGCCGGAGCGGGCCGAGCGGGTAACCGGTGTTCCGGCCGCGACGATCCGCCGCGCTGCGCGGGTCCTGGCAGCGGCCGCTCCGGTGCATGGTGGCGCCGGGGCGTTCATCCTGACGGGCCGCGGGGCCGAGCAGCACAGCAAGGGCACCGACACGGTGACCGCCTGCATCAACCTCGCGTTGGCGCTTGGCCTCCCGGGCCGGCTCGGCAGCGGGTACGGCTGCATCACCGGGCAGGGCAACGGGCAAGGCGGCCGTGAGCACGGGCAGAAGGCGGATCAGCTGCCTGGTTACCGGAGCATCTCGGACCCGGCGGCGCGTGCGTACGTCGCTGGGGTCTGGGGAGTGGATCCGGACGAGTTGCCGGGCCCGGGGAAGAGCGCGGTCGAGCTGATCAACTCGCTCGGTACGGCGGATGGCCCGAAGGCCCTGCTGGTGCACGGGAGCAACCTGCTTGTGTCGGCGCCGCACTTGTCGTCGGTACGCGAGCGCCTGGCGGCTCTCGATCTGCTGGTTGTCGCGGATGTTGTGCCGTCGGAAACGGCACTGCTCGCGGACGTGGTCTTTCCGGTCACGCAGTGGGCCGAGGAGGAGGGGACGATGACGTCCCTCGAAGGCCGGGTACTGCGGCGGCGCGCCGCGGTGGCCGCGCCGGGTGAGGTGCGGAGCGATCTCGCGGTGTTCGCGGGGATTGCCGAAAGGCTCGATGTACCAGGGTTTTGCACTGATCCGGCCGAGGTGTTCGAGGAGCTTCGGAGGGCGAGTGCCGGCGGGAAGGCCGACTACTCCGGGATCACCTGGGAGCGCTTGGACGCCGAAGAGGCGTTGTTCTGGCCGGTGCCGCACGACGGGCACCCGGGAACGCCGCGGCTGTTTTCCGACGGATTTCCGACGGTGGACGGGCGGGCGCACGTCGTACCGGTCGACCACCGTCCGGTCGCGGACGATCTGAGCACGGAGGCACCGTTCTATCTGGTGACGGGGCGGTTGCTGCAGCACTACCAGAGTGGCGCGCAGACGCGGCGGGTTCCGGAGCTGGCCGAGGCCGAGCCGGAGGTGTACGCCGAGATCCATCCGCGGGTCGCGGCGCAGCTCGGGATCAGCGACGGGCGTCCGCTGCGGCTGCGGACGGCCCGCGGGTCGATGGTGCTGCCGGCTCGGGTGACGGCCGACGTACGGCCGGACACCGTTTTCGTGCCGTTCCACTTCGGTGGGGCTGAGGCGGTCAACGAGCTGACCAACGACGCGCTCGACCCCGTGTCGCGGATGCCCGAGTTCAAGGCGTGTGCCGTCGATGTCACCGCCGCTGCCCTCCCAGCAACGGGGGTTTCGGCATGAGAGTAGTGATCATCGGCGGTGGAATGGCGGGTCGGCGGCTGGCCGGTCTGTTGCCGTCGTACGACGTGACGGTCCTGGGCGACGAGCCGTCGTACAACCGGGGCCGTCTGACCGAGTACGTCGCGGGTCGCGCGGAGGTTGCTGTCAGCAACGAGCCGGTGGCGCGCGCGGTGGCGGTCGACCGGGTACGGCGGGTTGTTACCGACGATGCCGGCCGCGAGTACGCGTACGACCGATTGGTGTTCGCGACCGGCGCTGTGCCGGTGGTTCCGGACGGCATCGAGGGCGGGCAGCTGTTGAGGTCCGTGGACGACGCACGGGCGGTGGTTGCGGCGACCGGCGAGGCCAGGCGTGCCGTGGTCCTCGGCGGCGGAGTGCTCGGGGTCGAGACGGCTTGTGCGCTGCGGGAACGTGGTGTCGCGGTCACGTTGGTGCACGACGGTGAAACCCTGCTGGACAAGACGATCCGCGCCTCGGCCGGACGTCGCGTGACGCGCGCGGTCCGGCGGCTCGGTGTCGAAGTGCTCCTCAACACGGAACTCGACGGAACGGAAAAAAAGAACGGCCGTTTCCGTGCCCTCAGGCTGCGGAACGGCCGCCAGGTGTTCGGCGATCTGCTGGTCGTCGCCTGCGGTGTCCGGGCTCGCGCCGAGCTGGCAACAGGCCTGACGGTGCGCGACGGAATTGTCGTGGACAGCACCCTGACGAGCCCGGACGACCCACGGGTCCATGCGATCGGCGACTGCGCCGAGATCGACGGGCGCGTCACCGGCACCGTCGACTCCGCCTGGACGCAGGCCGAGGCGCTCGCGAAGCACCTGATGAACGAGACCGCGGAACTGCCCGACTACGAGGTCGTGCGCGTAACGGCCGGCGGCCTCGATCTGCTTGTCCTTGGCGACAAGGACGAAGACGGGGCAGTGGTTCGGCTCGAGGACGAGACGCGGTACGTGCGGGCCGTCCTGCGGGACGGCGTGGTGCGGTCGGCGGTGGCGGTCGGTGCGCCGGAGGTCGCCGCGGAGCTGGTGCTGCTGGCGGACCGCGGTACGCCGGTCGTCGCGGACGGCCTGCTCGCGGAAAACGTTGTACCTGAGAAGAAAGTGGCGACCGTCTGCAGGTGCAACGGCGTCACCAGGGTCGCGATCGAAGCGGCCTGGCGTGGGGGTGCCGACAGTGTCGCCGGCATCGCCGCCACGACGCGGGCGACGACTGGGTGCGGAAGCTGCACCGGCGCCGTCGGCGAACTGCTCGACCGCTTCCGGCGCGGCGAGACCGAACCAGTCCCGAGCAGGAGGGCGACGATGGCAGAGCTGAACAAGGCCAAGCACGTGGTGGTGGTCGGTGGAGGGATGGTCGCGCACCGCCTGGTCGAGGCACTGCGGCAACGCGACACGGAGGTCGACTACCGGATCACGGTCTTCGGCGAGGAGCCGCGGCTGCCGTACGACCGCGTCGCGCTGACGAGCTACTTCTCCGGCCGCGACCCGCACGACCTGTCGCTCGGCGACCCGGACCTCTGGGACGACCCGGCGGTCAACCTCCGCAAGGGCGTGCAGATCACGTCGATCGACACCACGGCGAAGACCGTCACCACGGCACGCGGCGAGGAGGTCGGGTACGACGAACTCGTGCTGGCGACCGGCTCCGCGGCGTTCGTCCCGCCGGTGAAGAACAACGACGCGCAAGGCTGCTTCGTCTACCGGACCATCGACGACGTCGCCGCGCTGCGCGTGTACGTCGAACGTCTGAGGAGCGAAGGCAAGGACGTCAACGGCGTCGTCGTCGGCGGTGGTCTGCTCGGCCTCGAGGCGGCCGGCGCGCTGCGGGCGCTCGGCGCCGGCACCAAGGTCGTCGAGTTCGCGCCGCGGCTGATGCCGCTGCAGGTCGACGAGGGCGGCGGTTCCGCGCTGGCCCGGCTGATCGAGGGCCTCGACGTGGAAGTACTGACCGGAACGCAGTGTCAGCGCGTGAAGCTCACCTCGCAGGGCGCGGCCCGCGCGATGGGCGTTGCCGACGGCCCCGATCTGCCGGCCGATGTGGTGGTCTTCGCGGCCGGCGTCCGGCCGCGTGACGAACTCGGCCGCGAGGCCGGTCTGCAGATCGGCGAGCGCGGCGGTGTCGTGGTCGACGAAGCCTGCCGAACGTCCGTTCCTGGTGTCTGGGCGATCGGCGAAGTGGCTTGTATCGAAGGGCGCGTGTGGGGCCTGATCGCCCCCGGCTACACGATGGCCGAGATCGTCGCGGACCGGTTGCTCGGCGGCGAAGCGACGTTCCCGGGTGCGGACACCTCGACGAAGCTGAAACTGCTCGGTGTCGACGTCGCGAGCTTCGGTGACGCGTTCGGCGCCACCGAGGGCGCACTGGACATCGTGTACGCCGACCCGGTGGCCGGTGTCTACAAGAAGCTCGTGCTGTCGGACGACGCTCGTACCCTGCTCGGCGGCATTCTGGTCGGCGACGCGTCGGCGTACTCCGGACTGCGGCCGATGGTCGGCCGGGAGCTCGGCGCGGACCCGGCCGCCTTCCTGCTGCCCGAGGGCGCGGGCCCGGTGCAGCTCGAGCTGCCCGACGACGCGCCGGTGTGCTCGTGCAACAACGTGTCCGCGGGGACGATCCGCTGTGCCGTCCGCGACGAGGGCTGCAGTGACATCAAGTCGGTGTGCGGGAAGACGAAGGCCGGTACGTCATGCGGGTCGTGTCTGCCGATCGTCAAGAACCTCCTCAACACCGAGCTCACCAAGGCCGGCGTCGAGGTCAGCAAGGCGCTGTGCGAGCACTTCGCGCTGTCCAGGGCCGAGCTGTTCGACGTCGTCCGGATCACCGAGCTGCGGACGTTCAGCGAGATCGTCGAGCGGCACGGCAGCGGTCGCGGGTGCGACATCTGCAAGCCGGTGGTCGGGTCCATCCTGGCGAGTCTGGACCCGGCCGGTCACGTGCTCGAGGGCGAGCGCGCGACGCTGCAGGACACCAACGACCACGTCATGGCCAACATGCAGAAGGACGGCACGTACTCCGTCGTACCGCGGATCCCCGGCGGTGAGATCACGCCGGAGGGCCTGATCACGATCGGCGAGGTGGCGCGCGACTTCGGGCTCTACACGAAGATCACCGGCGGTCAGCGGGTCGACCTGTTCGGGGCGCGGATCGAGCAGCTGCCGGCGATCTGGAAGCGGTTGGTGGACGCGGGCTTCGAGTCGGGACATGCGTACGGCAAGGCGCTGCGGACCGTGAAGTCGTGCGTCGGGTCGACCTGGTGCCGGTACGGCGTCCAGGACTCGGTCGGGATGGCGATCGCGCTGGAGCTGCGGTATCGCGGGCTGCGGTCGCCGCACAAGCTCAAGCTCGGTGTCTCCGGCTGTGCGCGGGAGTGCGCGGAGGCGCGCGGCAAGGACGTCGGCGTGATCGCGACCGAGAAGGGCTGGAACCTGTACGTCGGCGGCAACGGCGGTATGACGCCGCGGCACGCCGAGCTGCTCGCCTCGGACCTGACCGACGAGGAGCTGTTCCAGGCGATCGACCGGTTCCTCATGTACTACGTCCGTACCGGCGACCGCCTGCAGCGGACGGCGGTCTGGATGCGCGAGCTCGAGGGCGGCCTCGATCACGTGCGGGCCGTCGTACTCGAGGACAGCCTCGGGATCGGCGCCGACCTGGACGCGGCGATGGCCAAGCACGTCGACGCGTACGTCGACGAATGGCAGGCGACGCTGAACGATCCCGGCAAGCTGGCCCGGTTCGTGTCGTTCGTGAACGCGCCGGACCAGCCCGACGCCGACCTGCGGTACGTGGTCGAGCGCAACCAGCCGCGCCCGGCCACCTCGGTCGAACGCGGGCAGCTGGAGCCGGTCCTGCTGGCCGGCCCCCGATTGGAGGTACGTCGATGACCATGACGAGTGTCGAGCGGACGGTGGTCTGCGCTTTTGAGGCACTGCTGCCGGAACGCGGGGTCGCGGCGCTGCTCGGGGACGTCCAGATCGCGTTGTTCAGGACGCACGACGACGAGGTGTTTGCCATCGGCAACCAGGATCCGTTCAGCGGGGCGAACGTGATGTCGCGGGGCATCGTCGGCAGCCGCGGCGACGTACCGACGGTGGCGTCGCCGATGTTCAAGCAGGTCTTCGATCTGCGCACCGGGGCGTGCCTGGACGATCCCGAGGTGTCGCTGCCGGTGTACCCGGTCGAGATCGTCGACGGACAGGTCGTGGTGGGTCCAGGTGACTACTAGGCCGGGGCCGCTCAGCGGCTGCACGATCGCCATCACGGCGCATCGGCGTGCGGAGGACCTGATCGCGTCGTTCGAGCGGCGCGGCGCGAAGGTGCTGCACGCGCCGACCCTGCAGATCGTGCCGGTCGCCGACGACCACGCGCTGATCGAGGCGACCCGGCGGGTGATCGCGAACCCGCCGGACGACGTCGTGGTCACCACCGCGGTCGGGTTCCGCGGCTGGATCGAGGCGGCCGACACCGCCGGTCTCGCCGCGGACCTGCTGGGCACGTTGGAGCAGTCGCGGATCCTCGCTCGTGGTCCGAAGGCACGTGGCGCGATCCGCGCGGCTGGGCTGGTCGAGCACTGGTCGGCGCGGTCGGAGACGACGGCCGAAGTGGTCGAATGGCTGCAAGCGCAGGGCGTCGTCGGGCGGAAGATCGTCGTACAGCTGCACGGGCTGTCGGATCCCGCGTTGCAGGACGCGTTGCGGTCGGCCGGCGGGTCGGTGCGCGGGCTGGAGGTGTACCGGTGGGGGCCGGCGCCTGATCCCGTTGTGGTGGAGCGGATGATCTCGCAGGTGTGCGCGGGGACCGTCGACGCCGTCGTACACACGTCGGCGCCGGGTGCGCAGGCGATGCTCGACGCGGCCGCGTTGAACGGGCAGTACGACGACCTCACGACGGCGTTGCGGACCGGGCGGGTGCTGAACGCGTGCGTCGGCCCGGTGACCGCGGGACCGTTCGGGGCGTTGGGACTGGACCCGCTCGTGCCGGACCGGTACCGGTTGGGTGCGCTGATCCGGATCGTGACCGATCGGCTCACCGACGACAACGCGCGATCGATCGAGACGGCGTTCGGTCAGTTGGTGATTCGTGGGGGCGCTGCGGTGCTGGATGGCGTCGTACTGCCGCTGGGTCCCGGGCCGCGTGCTGTCCTGGCGGCGCTGGTCGCGGCTGGGGGAGATGTGGTGTCGCGTCCTGAGTTGCTCGCTGTGTTGCCTGGTGCGGAGGATGTTCATGCTGTCGAGGTGACGGTCAACCGCTTGCGGACGGCTGTCGGGCGTCCCGAGTTGGTGCGCACGGTTGTCCGTCGCGGCTATCGGTTGGCCGTTGAGCCTGCGGGAGTTCCGACATGACTGATCTTGTTGCGGTGGCCCACGGTACGGCGGATCCGCGTGGGATCCGGGTTGTGCATGAGCTGGTTCGGGAGATGGCTCGTCAGCGGCCGGATCTGCCGATTTCGTTGGGGTTTGTCGATCTGCTGACGCCGGCGCTTCCGTCTCTTGTTCGTCGCGTCACCAGGGATGCCTCGGACGCTGTCGTCGTACCGCTGCTGTTGAGTTCTGGCTATCACGTGTACGTCGACGTTGCGGCCGAAGCGCGGCGCTACCCCGGGCAGGTCCACGCGGCCGGTGCCCTTGGTCCGGATCCCGTGCTGGTCGAGATCCTCGCTGACCGTCTCGGCGACCTGTCCCGCGTGGACACCATCGTACTGGCAGCCGCCGGCTCGTCCGACCCGCGCGCACTGGCCGACTGCGAAACAACCGCCAACCTCCTGTCCGCACGCGTCGACCGCCCTGTCCGGGTGGCCTACGTCTCCGGCGCCGGCGACCGCCTCCCCGACGTCCTATCCCGCACCCCAGGCCGCCTAGCCATAGCGACGTACCTCCTGGCCCCCGGCTTCTTCCACAACCTCATCCACCGCCACGCCCACCCCCACCCCGTCACAGCTCCCCTCGCCCCCGACCCCCGCCTATCCACCCTCGCCCTCCACCGCTACGAGTCCGCTAGAACGATCAGTCGTCTGTCTGCTCTACCGTCTTGCGCGTGAAGTACTGCTGCCCGCTTGCCTACTACTGCCCCGAACGCGAGGCGATCACCTGCTATCGGCATGGCGGCACCGAACCGTGCTGCACTGACGAACAAGCACACGAATGCGTCGAGGACATGTACGGCGCCGAGGACGGGCTGACGCTTGGCGACGGATTCACGTGTGCCGCTGCGGCAACTACGTGATGACGGGTCTCGAGCACGAACCGCCGTCCGAACCCGGATATCCGCTCAAGGGCACACCGGCGACCGCCGACGACAGACTCGTCTTTCGAATCGACGACGTGAGCGAACTCGCCGGCCGGGATGGACTGCGAGCCCTCGCTCGACCGGGTGACGCTCTTGGTCGACACGGACGTCCCGATGACACCAGGCGCCTACCTGAGAGTGTGATCGCCGGATCCTCACGCCGTGCAGCTCCCTCGGAGCGACTGAATCGGCAGCTCGACAGTACGTACACGTCTGCTGCTGGTGAGCGCAGGCGGGGCCGTCGGTCGGGTCTCGGGCAGTGGACGTATACGTACTGTCGAGCTGCTGCAGATCCTCAGGCGGCGTCTAGGGCGGGGCCTAGGTGGGCTTCTTCGTAGGTGTAGTGGGCTTCTAGGGCTGTGGCTAGGTGGGTTAGGTGGGTGCGGAGGTGTTCGGCTTCGGCTTGGGTGGGGGCTTTGGCTAGTTGGTCAACTGTGGTGGTCAGTTGCTGGTTGAGGGTGGCTACTGCGGCGTGCTCTTGGGTGAGGCGGTCCAGGGCTGGTTTTAGGTCGGGGAAGTCTGCGGCTAGGCGGGGGAAGACGCCGTCCTCGCGGGAGTGGTGGGCGTGGAGGGAGTCGCAGAATGAGAGGCAGTGTTGGTGGAGGGTTTTCGCGCTAGGTGGCGCGGGGGCTGCGCCGGCTAGGTACGCGTCTACCGCGGCGAGTGTCGTGGACAGTTGCTCGCGGAGGCCGTTGTGGATCTCCTTCAGTTGGGCGGTGGCCGCGCCGACGCGGGCGGGCGTGAGGGCGACGACGGCGATCACCCGGTCGGTGTTCTGCTGGTACGTCGCGAACGCGGGATCACGTTCTGCTTGTACGCCGTACAACCGGTCTCGCTCCGCTCCGGTGATCTCCTCGGCGATAGCGTCGTACCGGCGGCCGTCGACCTCGACCGTCACGAGCGGGTTGGCGCGGAGGTTGTGCAGCCAGGCCGGCGCCTGTGGACGGCCGGCATTGCTCGCGAAGACGAGGCGTCGGCCGTCGAGCTCGGCGTACGCGACGGTGACGGTCCGCGCGGCGCCCGACCGCGCGCCGATGGTGGTGAGCTCGAGGAGCATGCGCCTAACCTTTGACTCGAGAAGTGATTTAGCTTTGCAAGCAAAGTAGTTTTGAGGACAAAGGTATGGCAAGCGTCGACGACAGCATCCGCACGCTCCTGCTGCTGATGCCGCGGATGGTGGGCCGTACCAAGCGGCTCAAGATCCCGGAGGAACTGGCCGGCCTGAACCTGGCGCCGAGGCATCTCAGCCTGTTCGCCTACCTGCTGTTCGACGGCCCGCTAGGCGTCAACGAGTTGGCCGAGCGCCTCGAAGTCACTCCCGCCACGGTCAGCCTGATGGTCACCGAACTGACGCGCAAAGGCATCCTTGAGCGCCAGGAGGACCCCACCGACCGCCGGCGCGCAATCATCACTCTCTCCGACGACCACCGGCCTGCCATCGACGCCTGGCTTGCCCGCGGCGCGCGCGCCTGGCGCACCGCACTGGAACCCCTCACCAACGATGAACGAGCCCTGTTTCTGAAGACATTGAAGGCTTACGAAGAGGCGCTTTGATCGCGGAGGGCTTTGAGGTCTGCGTGGCAGCGGGTTTCTACTTCGGCGAGGTCTTGGAGGGTTTCTTCGATGTCGCGGCGGCGTTGTTCTAGTTCGGTGCGGCGGTGGGTGATCTGGTCGAGGAGGTAGACGAGTTGGCCTTCCTCGCCGGGTTCGGCGTCGTACATGTCGACGATCTTGGCGATCTCGTCGAGGGAGAAGCCGAGGCGTTTGCCGCGCAGGATGAGGGCGAGGCGGACGCGGTCGCGGGGGTGGTAGACGCGGGCGGTGCCGCGGCGTTCGGGGGTGAGCAGGCCGCGGTCCTCGTAGAACCGGATCGTCCGGAGTGTCACGTCGTACTCGGCGGCCAGTTCGGCGATCGACCAGGTCTCTGCGGACACCTGGCTATTGTGCATGCTGCTCAGCGTGCTTTACGTTTACGTAAGCGTCAAGCACGAAGGGGTGCGTATGTTCGAGTTGTCCGCGGAGCATCAGGAGTTCCGTCGTAGCGTTCGTGACTTCGCGGAGGCCGAGATCGGCCCGCACGCGGCGGAGTGGGACCGCAAGCACTACTTCCCGGTGGAGGTCGTGCAGAAGATGGGGCGGCTCGGGCTCTTCGGGCTGACCGCGCCGGAGGAGTACGGCGGCGCGGGCGGCGACTTCACCAGCCTGTGCGTGGCGATCGAGGAGATCTCCCGGGTCGACCAGTCGATGGGGATCACGCTCGAGGCGGCGGTCGGGCTCGGGATCAACCCGATCCTGACGTACGGCACCGAGGAGCAGAAGGCCACCTGGCTGCCCGACCTGGTCGCGGGCAACAAGCTGGCCGGGTTCGGGCTGACCGAGCCGGAGTCGGGGTCGGACGCCGGCGCTACCAAGACCCGCGCGGTCGTCGACAACGGCGAGTGGGTGATCGACGGCTCCAAGCAGTTCATCACCAACTCGGGTTCGAGCATCACGAGCTGCGTGACGGTCACGGCGCGCACCGGTGAGCGGGCCGACGGCAAGCCGGAGATCTCCACGATCATCGTCCCGAGCGGTACGCCGGGATTCACCGCGGAAGCGGCGTACGACAAGCTCGGCTGGCATGCCAGCGACACGCACCCACTGTCGCTCGTGAACTGCCGGGTCCCCGAGGCCAACCTGCTCGGTGAGCGCGGCAAGGGGTTCGCGCAGTTCCTCGCGACGCTCGACGACGGGCGGGTCGCGATCGCGGCAGTCGCGCTCGGCTGCATCCGCGCGTGTCTGGAGCTGTCCGTGCAGTACGCCGGTGAGCGCCAGACCTTCGGCGGGCCGATCGGCCGCAAGCAGGGTGTCGCGTTCCAGATCGCCGACCTGAAGGTGATGGCGGACGCCTCCGAGCTGCTCGTCTACCGCGCTGCCGCGCTCAAGGACGCCGGCGCGTCGGTCGCCGACTTCAAGCAGGCCGCGTCGGTCGCCAAGTTGTACGCGACCGAGTCCGCGGTGACCGCGACCCGGATCGCCACCCAGGTCTTCGGCGGTTACGGCTTCATGGAGGAGTACCCGGTGACCCGGTTCTACCGCGACGCCAAGATCCTCGAGATCGGCGAGGGTACGTCGGAGGTCCAGCGGATGCTGATCGCGAGGTCGCTCGGCCTCCCAGTGGAATGATGCCTGGGATGATGACTGCATGACCCACGACCACTGGACAGAGGTCAAGGTCGCCCGCGAGGCGACCCTCGCGCCGCCGGAGAAGGCGGCCGCGAAACTCAAGAGCCAGAACAAGCTGTACGTCCGCGACCGGATCGCCCTGCTCGTCGACGAGGACAGCTTCGTCGAGGACGCGCAGCTGGCGAACGCGCTGAACGCGGGCCTGCCCGCCGACGGCGTCGTCACCGGCCGCGCGCTCGTCGACGGCCGTCCGGCGCTGATCGTCGCCAACGACCCGACCGTGAAGGCCGGTTCGTGGGGCGCGCGGACGGTCGAGAAGATCGTCCGGGTGACCGAGGTCGCGCTCCGTGACGAGCTGCCGATCTTCTGGTTGATCGACTCTGCCGGCGCCCGGATCACCGACCAGGTCCAGCTGTTCCCGGGCCGCCGCGGCGCCGGGCGGATCTTCCACAACCAGGTCGCACTGTCCGGCAAGGTCCCGCAGATCTGCTGCCTGTTCGGCCCGTCGGCCGCGGGCGGCGCGTACATCCCGGCGTTCTGCGACATCGTGATCATGGTCGACGGCAACGCCTCGATGTACCTGGGCTCGCCCCGGATGGCCGAGATGGTCGTCGGCGAGAAGGTCACGCTGGAGGAGATGGGCGGGGCCCGGATGCACACGAGCGTCTCCGGCTGCGGTGACCTGCTCGCGTCCGACGACACCGAGGCGATCGAGCTCGCGAAGCAGTACTTCTCGTACCTGCCCGGATCGTGGCGCTCGCGACCCCCGTCGTACGACGCCTCGGACGCAGGCCGGGACTTCACGCGGGACCTGGTGCCGGCGGAGGAGAGTGTCGGGTTCGACATCCACGACGTGATCGACGCGCTCCTCGACGCGGACACGTTCTTCGAGATCAAGCCGGCGTACGCGCCGGAGCTTGTGGTCGGGTTCGGGCTGCTCGCGGGGCAGGTGGTCGGGATCGTCGCGAACCAGCCGGCGGTGAAGGGCGGCGTACTCTTCGTCGACTCGGCGGACAAGGCAGCGCGGTTCATCTGGCTGTGCGATGCGTTCAACGTGCCGCTCGTGTACCTGTGCGACGTACCGGGGTTCATGATCGGCAGTGAGGTCGAGCGGGCCGGGATCATCCGGCACGGCGCGAAGATGATCACCGCGGTGTCGGAGGCGACGGTGCCGACGGTGTCGGTGATCGTCCGGAAGGCGTACGGCGCTGGGCTGTACGCGATGTGCGGCCCGGGGTTCTCGCCGGACGCGTGCGTCGCCTTGCCGACCGCGAAGATTGCGGTGATGGGCCCGGAGGCGGCGATCAACGCCGTGTACTACAACAAGATCCAGGAGATCGCCGACGAGGGCGAGCGGGTCGAGTACGTGTCCAAGCTGCGCGAGGAGTACGAGACCGACATCGACATCCTGCGCCTGGCCGCCGACCTGGTCATCGACGCGATCATCGAGCCGGAGAACCTCCGCACCGACCTGATCGCCCGCCTCGCCGCAGCCCAGTCCAAGGACCGCACATTCTCGCACCGGCGGCACGGCATACCGCCGGTCTAGAGCTCGTCCAGCCGGTCGCCGAGGTCGGTGAGATACGCGACCAGAGAGTTCCGCCAGCCCGTCACCTGCTCCGTTCGGGCCTCGTCCAGGGTGAAGTCGATCTCCCAGCCGTTGAAGGGGCCGCGACCGAACCAGCCGATCGCGCCGGTGATGCGGTAGAGGCCGGTGTTCGGAGGTCGCGGTCCGTAGGCGTCGAAGAAGGCGTCCGCGAGGCACCCGCCACCGGCCAGGTACATCCACTCGTCGAGGGCCGACACCTCCTGAGCCGGATCTGCGACGCGCGGGAAGTCCCAGTCGATGAGAGTGGTCCGGTCCGGGCCGACGATGATGTTCGTCGGGAACACGTCTCCGTGCAGGAGTGCGGTCGGAGCCGGGCGCAACGAGTCGGCGTACGCGTCGATGATCGCGTGCAGGCGAGGCAGGTGCGCAAGCACGAACGGAAGATTGGCCTCGAGCCGCGGTACGGCGGCGGCGATCCGCTCGTGCAGGTCCTGGACAGGATCGATCGCCTCGAGGACGAGGCGGCCGGCATCGAACGGTCCGGACAGCCCGCTCGGGAACCGTACGGCGTGCACCCGCCGGAACGCCGTACCGACAGATCGCCAGGAGGCGTCGGTCATCCGGTCCTCGGCGACCAGGTTGTACAGCATCTCGCCGGGGACGTACTCGTAGAGTGTCGCGAACTCGTTGCCACCGAGCAGCGCCGGCGCCGGCAGTTCGTGCTCGGTGAGGAAGCGAGCGCGCCCGACCGGGAGCGGCCATGACTTCTTCCGGGACCGCAGCACAACCTCCTGCGAGTCGGCGAGGGTCGCGTGGACGATCTGATGGTCGAAGCCGTTGCCCTGCAGATCCTCGTACGACGTGATCTCGGGGAGACCGGCTTCGGCGACCAGCTTGTGCAGGAGTGGCTCCGTGGATGGCATCTGCAGCATCATCGCGTCCATCTGGTGGTTGGTCGAGCGATTTCCAAGGCCTGGTCTGGATAGTCTGCGGGGGTGAATGCAAACGATTTCTCGCACAAGGTCCGGGCTCGGGAGAAGTTGGTCGGGTACTGGATCACGCTGGATTCGCCGGCGGCTGCCGAGCGGATTGCGCGGCTGGGGTACGACTACGTGGTGCTCGACGCGCAGCACGGGCTGATCGGGTACCAGGGGTTGATGACCGGGCTGCTGGCGATCGACGCCGGGTCCGCGATCGGGCCGCAGCCGTCGGTCGGGCTGGTGCGGGTCGAGGCGAACGATCCGACACCGATCGGGCGCGCGCTGGACGCCGGGGCGAGCGGTGTGATCGTGCCGCTCATCGACAGCGCGGACGACGTGGCTCGGGCGGTTCGTGCGGCGAAGTACCCGCCGGTGGGGGTGCGGTCGTTCGGTCCGATGCGGGCCGCGCTGCGGATCGGTCCGGTGCCGGCGGACAGCAACGACGCGACCGTCGTACTCGCGATGATCGAAACCCCGCTCGGCCTGCAGAACGTGGCCGAGATCTGCGCGACGCGCGGCCTCGACGGTGTGTACGTCGGGCCGTCGGACCTCAGCCTCGCGCTCGGTGCGCGCTTCCCGGGTGACCCGGAGGTCGAGGGCCCGTTCGAGGAGGCGGTCGAGCTGATCGCGCGCACCGCGCGGGAGGCCGGGATCGCCGCGGGCATCCACACCTTCGACGGCGAGTCGGCGAAGAAGCGCCTGGCCCAGGGCTACACCTTCGCCACCGTCGCCTCCGACCTCAGCCACCTCGAAGCAATCGCCGCCGCTCACCTCGAGACCGCTCGCTCGTAGGCGGACCTCCGCCACTCACCAACCGCTCCGGCGCCGGGCGGCTCACGCTCAGCCGACGGCCGAGACCGGTCGTCGGCAAAGGTTGGTGAGTGGCTGACGTGCGGAACACCTCGGCGACTTCTCGGGTTACGTTCTTCAGAGGACATCGAGGAGGCCGGGCATGAAGGCACCCGAGCGTGGTGCGTTGCCGTTGGGGCTCGCGGCTACGTTGGCGCGGACCTACGGGCGGCTGACCGAGACGGTGCAGGGGCTCAGTGACGCGGACTTCCGGCGTGAGACCCGGTGCCCCGGTATGCCCGTCGGTCCGCTGCTCGTGCATCTGCTGTACGACGCCGAGCGCGCCCTGATCGCGTTCGCCAGCCCGGCCGCGGTCGAACCGGACCGGGATTTCGTCACGTACTGGCGCCACGCCCCGCCGCAGCCCGACGGCGACACGAGCTTCGAGCGGAGCATCGCGGCGGCGTACCGCAAACCCGGTCTGCTCGTACAGCACTGGCGTGAGGTGTCCGAGGCAGCGGCCCGGGCGGTCGCAGTCGGGCTGGCGACCAAGGGGAGCCGGATCGAGACGCAGGGTCACGTCATGCGGGCGGGTGACTTCGTGGCCACCTTGGTGCTTGAGGCAACGGTCCATCACCTCGACCTGATCGTCGGCCTGCCCGGCGCGCCGGAACCCGATCCCGAAGGCCTGCAGGTCGCCGCGCGCACGCTGGACGGGTTGTTCGGCCCGCAGGCGTGGGACGTGATCGCATGGGACACCACGACGTACGTCCTGAAGGCAACAGGCCGCCTACCCCTCGACGAGAACGACCTGACAATGCTCGGCCCCCACGCCCACCGCCTCCCACTCCTCGCTTAGCCCCGGTCCCATTTGCCTGGCTGACCCACGAATTTGCCTGGTCTGCCAGCGAAATGGGGGGTTCCACACCGTGAACCACGGTGTGGAACCCCCCATTTCATGGGTCAACCAGGCAAATGCGGCGGAGGGGGCGGGCGGTGCGGGCGGGGTGTGCGGGGTGTGCGGTTGGGATGGTGGGGTTAGAAGACGCCGGCGAAGGGGTCGTCGAGGTTGGTCCAGTCGGGGCTGGCTAGTTCGGACTCGGTGAGGAGGCAGGCGTCGAGGACTGCCTGGAGGCGGGCGGGATCGAGGCCCATGCCGGTCGCGACGACGGTGCACTCGGCGAGGTGCTCGGTCTCCGACCATTCACCGAGCATGCCGAGCGACGCGCTGTACCCGGCGGACTCCCACCGCACGCGCTGCGTCGGGCGGTTCGCCAGCCACACCACCCCGCGACTACGAACCACACCGTCCACGATGTCCTCGAGCGCGTCGTTCAGCCGCGCAGGATGCAGCGGTCGCGTCGACGTCCACAGCACCGTCGTCACCCCGTCGCCGCTCGGCTGCACCCGATCCGACGCAGCGATCTCACCGGCCCACGCCTCGGCCGCATCGAAGTCGAACCGCCCGGTCCGCGCAACAGGCCCATCAGGTACGCCGGCACCGTCCGTCGTCACCACCGACGTCCGCGGGTTCAGGTGCGACAACAGGTGCTCCAGCCGCTCAACCGCCGTACTGCGATGCGCGTTGGCCAGCACGCACACGTCGGCGTACTCGACCTGACGCGCGGTCAGCTCCGCGACGTTGCGCCGATCCGGGAGACCGAGCGCCAGACCGCGCTCGGCGAGCAACTCGTCGCCGGACAGTTGCGCAACCAGCAGTACGGCGTCGACGACGCAGGTGACCGTGTCGACGACGATCTCCGGCAGAACGGACGTCAAGGTGGTGACGAGTGGCCGAGCTTCCATCGCCTGTGGCGCCGCGAGCACGATGTGGTCCCAGTGCCCACGCGCAACCAGTGTCTCCAGCAGCGGTACGAGCGACTCGATCAGCTGGCAGGCGCCGCAGTCGTCCCCGACCGTGAACTCGCCTGTGTCGATCGGCCCCGCCGCGTCCCGCACCCGCCAGGACAGCACGCCCCGACCGGGCAGGTCGTCCTGGTCGATCTCCACGGCCACGGTGGTGGCGTCGGTCATCGCTTCCAGCACGGGCTCCCGCAACGTCGTGGACAGCCCCACCAACACGGACAACGGAGTTTTCGCTTGGGCGGTCATGACACCAGTATATGAAAACGGTTTTCATCAGTCCAGTGCCGGTGTTAACTGTTGATCGCCCGAGGGGTGGCTTGAATCGCCTGCTGTGCCTAGGGTTCGGCGCATGGGCGAACGGGAGTTCGCGGACGTGCTGCGGGAAGCCATCCAGGCGCGCGGGCTCGGGCTCGGGCGGATCCAGGAGCGTCTCCGCGCGCGTGGCGTGTCGGTGAGCCTCGCCACGTTGAGCTACTGGCAGTCGGGCCGGTCGCGCCCCGAGCGGCGGGACTCGCTTGCCGCGGTCGGGCTGCTCGAGGAAGTGCTCGAGGTCCCGGCCGGGACATTGTCGGCGTCGATCGGTCCGCCGCGGCGCCGCGGACGCTGGCTGAGCACGGTGCCGGACCGGCCCGGGCTGGCGACGTACTGGCCGCGGCCCGGCGCGGTCGAGGAGGCGGTCAGCGAGGTCGACATCCGCTGGGACGAACGGCTCACGCGGATCAGCCAGCACGACCGGGTGATCGTCGGCCCCGACCGCGGCGAACGGTCGTACCACTCCCGCCAGGTCCTGCGCGCCGAGGCAGACGGCCCGGACCGCTGGGTCGTGATCATGCACCTCGACGAACACGACCGGCCGCTGCCGGAGATCCGCACGCTGCGGCACTGCCGGCTAGGCCGGACGGTACGTCGGCCTGCTGACGGACTGCTGGTCGCCGAGCTGCTCTTCGACCGACCGCTCCGCAAGGGCGAGACGGTCATCACCGAGCACGAGTTGGTGAACGTCGCGCCGTACCCGCCGGCGACGAACTACGAGCGGAAGTTCCGGCTGCCGGTGCGTGAGTTCGTGCTGGAGGTCTGCTTCGACCCGGCCGAGCTGCCTGCCGCCTGTGCGATTGTTTCGCAGCTCGACGACGCGGAGGAGCTCGTTCGCGCGGTGGAGGTCGCGGCCGAGGTGCACGGCGTCGTACTGAACTTCGGACCCGGTCGCTACGGCCTCCAGTGGACGTGGCCCGAGTGAACTGTTAAGGCCAGAAAGTCAACTGTGAAAGGGATCTGAGCGATTTTCCCCAGCTGACAGCGCTCCTACGGTCGGTGCACCGTCCCAACTCCGAGGAGTGCACCGATGAAACTCGCAGTGATACTTCTGACCGCCGGACTGGTCGCGACACCGGTCAGCGCCGCCGCCTACTCCGAGGCGGCTCCACCAGATACCCCGCAGCAAATCGCCGCCCGGCTCGCGGACTCACCCAGTCAGGCCGGCCGCTGGATCGACCACGGCAGGCTGAAGGTTGCGGTGGTCGACGAGGCCGCCGCGGCCAAGGTACGAGCCGCCGGCGCAACTCCGCAGTACGTCGAACGCGACCAGCAGCAGCTCGACCACCTGCTCGCCCAGGTCGATCGGATCGCGCGGAGTCAGCAAGGCCTGCAGAGCTGGGGTATCGACCCGGTCACCAACAGCGTCGTCGTCAAGGCACGCACCACCACCAATGCCTTCGCGACCCTCGGCGAAGGCGTCCGGGTGGTGCGCGTGCACTCCGACTTCCGTCAGCAGTCCGGTGAGGTCAACCCGGGCGACCCGTGGTGGCCGGGGTCGGAGAGCAACTGTTCGGTCGGCTTCCCCGCCACGGATGCGCAAGGAAACAAGCACTTCCTGACCGCGGGTCACTGCACCAACGACGCCGGGCAGGCGGCATACGGCGCCAGCGGCCAGAGCAACCGTCTCGGTACGTCGAACGTCGGCGGCACGCACAGCGTCAACGCCCGCGAAGGAGACATGGGCGTCGTCGCGGTGACCGAGCCAGGCTGGACCATCTCGCCCAACGTCAACACCTGGGGACAACCGGCCGTCACCGTGACCGGTGCGGCGGAGGCGATCGTCGGCGACACGGTCTGCCACTCGGGCAACACAGCGCCGAACTGGGAGTGCGGCACCGTCACCGCGATCAACCAGAGCATCGACTATGGCTCCGTGGTGATCGACGGTCTGACCACGACCACCGCGTGCTCCGAAGGCGGTGACTCGGGAGGCGCCTGGTTGCGCGGCAACCAGGCGGTCGGCCTGCACTCCGGTGGAAACTCCACCTGCTCGCCGAACGAGGACAACTCGATCTTCCAGCCGGTGACTGAGGCGCTGGCCAAGTGGAACCTCACGCTGCTCACCGGCTCGGGCGACCCGGACCCGGACCCGGACCCGGGCGAGCGCACGTACTCGAACGGCACCGACTACCCGATCCGCGACTTCCAGGTCGCGGTCAGCAGCGTCAAGGCGACCGTGACCGGCCGGACGAACAGTCCGGTGAAGGTGACGGTCGAGGGCAACCACACCTGCCTCGAGGACCTCAACATCAGCCTGGTCTCACCGAGCGGCCGTTGGTACTACCTCCAGCGGTCGGGCGGCCTGACCTGCCACCCGCTGCCGGCGTCCAAGACGTACTCCGTCACCGCCGACGAGGCCGCGGCCGGTACGTGGACGCTGCGCATCGGTGACAACGGGTACGGCGACACCGGCGCGCTCACCAACTGGTCGATCACGCTGTAGACAGCACCGGACAGGCGCCGGCCGGCTCGGGGCAATGCCGGCCGGTGCCACCGTAAATCCCAGGTCGTCGGTCCATGCCGTCTGGTAGGTAAGGGACATGACCATCGAGATCGGGCGGTTCGCGGGTGAGTGGGACGAGCTCCTGGAGCTCCTGGACATGGCGTTCTCGGCGCCGTGGACCGACGAGCAGTACGAGTCCGAGCGGCGGATCTGGGAGCGTGAGCGCAGCGTCGTCGCGAGCGAGGACGGGCAGCTCGTCGGGCACACCGGCACGTTCTCGCACCTGATGACGGTGCCAGGCGGGCAGTTGCCGGTCGCGGGTGTGACGATGGTCGGCGTCCGGCCGACGCACCGGCGGCGCGGCATCCTGCGCGACCTGATGCGCAGGCAGCTGACCGACATCCACGTGGCCGGCCGCGAGCCGCTGGCGGCGCTGACCGCGAGCGAGCCGGTGATCTACCCGCGGTTCGGCTACGGACTGGCGTCCGATCACCAGGAGATCGTCGTACCGAAGGTGTCCCGCACGCTGCGCCCGGTGGCCGGCATCGACGACGTCCGGATCCGGTACGTCGACGTACACGAGAATCTCGCCCGCTGCGGTGAGCTGCGGAACAGGCTGGCGCTCGAGCGGCCTGGTGTGTGCCGGCACGACGAGCGCTGGCAGGAGTACGCGATCAGCGCGACTGTCACCAGCAACATCGCGAACGCGTCCAAGCTGCGCTGCGTCGTCGCCGAGCGGGACGGTGAGTTGACCGGGTTCGCGCACTACCGGACGAAGCGCGCGGAGAAGGGGTACGTCGACGTACAGCGGGTGCATGCGGTGGACATCGCGTCGCACGCGGCGCTGTGGCGGTACCTGCTCGAACCGGACCTGCTGAGCGAGACGCGGTGCGCGATGCTCGCGTCGGACGACCCGCTGCTGGACCTCCTGCTCGACCCGCGGGCGCCGGCGCCGATCACGCGGGACGGTCTGTGGATCCGGCCGGTCGACGTACGTCGTGCGCTCGCGGAGCGGACGTACGCGCGGGACCTCGACGTCGTCCTCGAGGTGGTCGACGACTTCCTCCCGTGGAACGCGGGCCGCTGGCACCTCGCAGGCGGACCGGACGGCGCTTCCTGCGAGTCCGTCACGCGCGACGCCGACCTCACCCTTGACGTCCGGGACCTCGGCGCCGTCTACCTCGGTCGCCCGTCGCTCAAGCGGCTCGGCCGGGCAGGCCTGGTCTCCGAGCACACCCCGGGCTCGCTCGCCGCGACTGCGGAAGCGTTTTCCACATCCCGGCTCCCCTTCCTCGACACAGCCTTTTGAGGGGGTAGCCTGCCCAGATGCAGACGCAGCGTCGGGGTGCGCTCGCGGTGGTTGCCGTGGTGCTCGTGGGGCTCGTCGTGGCCGGCTTCGTCGTGCTCGCCTCCGCGAGTGGGCCGGTGCGCCCGATCAGCGACAGCACGCTGAGTGCCAGCCCGCGACCGCTGCCGACCTTCTCGGTGAGCGAAACGCCGCCGGAGCAGTCACAGCCGACGCCGCGCGTGCTCCCGCAGAGCGAGACGCCGGGCTGGGTGCTGTCGTTGTGGCAGGCCGTGGTCTACCTGATCATCGCGGCGGTGGTGGGGTTCATCCTGCTGATCATCGTCCGCGTCGTGCGCCGGGTCCGGCTTCCGCACCTGGAGGCCGAAGAGCCTGATTGGGAGCGGATGAAGGCGGAGCGACTGGCCGAGGCGGTCGACACGGGCCTGGCTCGCATCGACAGCGGTACGGCGACCGACGCCGTCGTCGCGTGCTGGGTCGCGTTGGAGGAGGCGGCCGCTTCGGCCGGCGTACCGCGGGATCCGTCGGAGACTCCGGCCGAATTCACTGTGCGGGTGCTCGGGATCGGCGGGATCTCCGAGCCGCAGCTGATCCGGCTCGGTGAGTTGTACCGCGAGGCGCGGTACTCGACGCACGGCTCGAGCGAGCAGGCGCGGACCGAGGCTCGCGCGTCCCTGCTGCGACTGCGCGACGAGCTCGCGGCAGCTCATCCCGAGGAGGCGGGAGCCTCATGACGTCGTACAGCTGGACTCCGTTGGAGGAGAAGGGGCCGCCGCCGGAGGTCAAGCGGAGGTCGTTGCTGCCGAGCAAGCTGCTTCTGCAGCACCTTGGTGTGGCTGTGGTGGTGAGCTTGCTGCTCGTGACCGTGTTCGCCGCTGCCGGTATGGCGCCGCGGCCGCTGTGGTTCGTGGTGGCGGCGCTCGCTGTCGGCGTCGTGTCACTGGCGGTCCGGCTGGTGGTGCCGCAGACCCTTGAGACGAGCTGGCCCGGTCGGAACGACGACAAGCTGGCCGCGCTGCGGACCCGGACCAACGACAACCGGACGCAGTTCATCGCCACCTGGTTGCAGGAGTCGAGCCGCGAACGGCGTGCCGGTGAAGGCTCGCAGACCTTCGTCCGCCGGGTCCGCCCGCTGCTGCTCGAGCTGGCCACCGACCGCCTGGTGCACCGCCACGGCGTCGACCCCGAGCGCGAGCCTGACCAGGCCCGCGCGATCACCGGCGACCGGCTCTGGCAGCTGATCGCCGGCGACGACAAACGCACCGCGTCCCTCGACGAGATCGAGTACGCGATCCACACCATCGAGAACCTGTGAGGGAGACCAGTGACCGACGCAGCGACTGAGGGCGAGCTGAAGCTCGGTGAGGTGACCGAGCTGAGCCGGCAGGTGCTGGAGCGGGTCAGCCAGGCCGTGGTCGGGAAGGCCGAGGCACTGGAACTGGTGCTCGCGGGCATCCTGGCCGGCGGGCACGTGCTGCTCGAGGACTACCCGGGGCTGGCGAAAACGCTGGCCGCGCGGTCGTTCGCGCAGGCGCTCGGGCTGGAGTTCCGGCGGGTGCAGTTCACGCCCGACCTGCTGCCGTCGGACGTGACCGGCGCGTTCGTGTACGACCAGAAGGACTCCGAGTTCGTCTTCCGGCCGGGCCCGATCTTCACCGGCCTGCTGCTGGCCGACGAGATCAACCGGACGCCTCCGAAGACTCAGGCCGCACTGCTGGAGTCCATGCAGGAGCACCAGGTCACGGTCGAGGGGCAGACGTTCCCGCTGCCCGTGCCGTTCCATGTGCTCGCGACCGCGAACCCGGTGGAGTATGAGGGCACGTACCCGCTCCCGGAGGCGCAGCTCGACCGGTTCATGCTGCGGATCGGCTTCGGCTACCCGAGCCCCGCGGAGGAGTGGGAGGTACTGCGGCGCCGGATGAGTCGTCGTACTGAGGACCAGTCGGTCGAGGCGGCAACGGATGCCGCCGGCCTGCGCGCCGCGCAACGTGCCGTGGAGCGGGTGACCGTGGACGACACGGTCGGTCAGTACTGCGTCGATCTCGCCACCGCGACCCGGCGGGACTCGCAGGTGCTCGTCGGGGCATCGCCACGTGGCTCGCTGGCGTTGCTGCTGACGGCACGCGCGTACGCCGTGATCAAGGGCCGGGACTACGTCGTACCGGAGGATGTGAAGGCGGTCGCGGTGCCTGCGTTGGCGCACCGGATCACCGTGCGGCCCGAGCTCTGGCTGCACGAGGTCACCGGAGCGACAGTGGTGCGGACGGTGCTCGGCTCGGTTGCCGCACCGCCCACCGTGGTAGGCACCAGCGCATGAGTTGGCGGCCGACGCACGCGCAGGTCCGGGCGGTTTGTGTCGCTGCGGTGCTGGTCGGCGCCGCCGTGCTGCTGCGGCGCCCGGATGCGGCCGTGTTCGGTCTGCCGCTGGCGTTCCTCGCGGTGTGGGGGCGCTTCTTCCGGCCGCGGGAGCGCCCGGAGGTGCATACCGAGCTGGACGCGGACGTGCTGTTCGAAGGGCAGGGTACGACGTACCGGATGCGGGTGCCGGAGTCCGTCGATCCCGACATCGATCTGATCGTGGCGGCGTTGCCGCGGACGCTCTGGTTCCAGTACGACCCGCCGCAGGCTGCGATCGCGGAGCCGGTCTCACACGGTGAGGTGCGGCTGGAGGTCGGCGTACGGTCGAAGCGCTGGGGACTGCGGTCGTTGGAACGGCCAACAGTCACGGCGACGTCGACGGTCGGGGCGTACCGGATCCAGGTGACGTCGGCCGAGCCGCTGGCGGTCAAGACGCTGCCGTTGCGTGAGGGATTCGAGGCGGTGGACGCCGTACCGCGGCCGGCCGGACTGGTCGGGTTGCATCGGTCGCGGCGTCCGGGCGAAGGGACGGAGCTGGCCGGGGTACGGCCGTTCCGGACGGGGGACCGGTTGCGGCGGATCAACTGGTCGGTGTCCGCGCGGACGCAGGAACTGCACGTCACGTCGACGTGGTCGGACCGGGACACCGAGGTGGTGATCATGGTCGACACCGGCGGCGAGATCGGGATCAGCGAAGGGATCGACGGCCGGTCCTCGAGTCTCGACACCGCCGTCCGCGCCGCCGCCGCGATCGCCGAGCACTACCTGCGCAACGGCGACCGGGTGCGGCTGATCGACACCGGGAGCCTGTTCCGCGGCGTGCGGTCGGGGAGCGGGCGCGCGCATCTGCGGCGGATCCTGGACACGCTGGTACACGCGGACCGGCGCGGCCGGCAACAGGACGAAGAGCAGTTGGCGCGGCGGAACCGGGTGCGGTCGGACAGCCTGGTGCTCGTCCTCAGCCCGTTGCTGCGGCCGACGATCCTCGGCTACATCGTGACGCTCGTGCACTCCGGCTGCACGGTGATCGCGATCGACACGTTGCCGCCGGACGTCGTGTCGATCATGGACCTCGACGCGCACGACGCCCGGTCGTGGCCGCTCGCGTGGCGTCTGCGGTTGCTCGAACGCCGCCGCGACCTCGACCGCCTCAGCGACCTCGGCGTACCAACCGTCCCCTGGCGAGGCGCCGGAACCCTGGACGAGGTACTACGAGACGCCGCCAGAGTCTCCGCCGCTCCAAGGATTCGCTCATGACTGTGCACATGCCACGCCTCCGGCGCGGCGGGTCATGGGGCTGTAACTCCCGGCCTTCCCTCGTCGCTCCGGTCGCTTCGCTCCCTCCGCTCCTCAGTCCAGACCGGGAGGCCCCATGACCGCTGACGAGAAGATCACGTTGTGGTTGGCGCAGTTGCGGGCGTCCGGGCGGGCTGTGGTGTTTGCTCGGTTGGTGATTGCGGTGGCTGGGGCGGTCGCGCTGGTTGTGCCCTCGGTGCAGTCGTGGGATCAGGCGGATCTGGTCCCGATCGCCGGTGCTGGGTTGTTGCTGTGCACGGTGGTGCTGCCTGATTCGCTGGCCGCGATGATGTTCGTGCTGGTGGTGACACTCGGGTGGCTGATGCGTGCACCCGGCGCGCCGAGTTGGAGCCTGGCCCTGACCGCGGTTGGGCTCGTCGTGGTCCACCTGGCCGCTGCGTTCGCCGGTCAGCTGCCGTCGTACGCGCGGGTGCACCGAGCGGCCCTGCGACGCTGGTGGTTGCCTGGGGCAATCGCCGTACTGCTGGCGCCGGCCGTCGCCGGGGCGGCCGCGCTGGTCCGTGGCGCCGACCTCGCCGGCTCGCTCGTCGTGACCGCCGCCGCCATCGCACTGGCCGCCGCGACCATCTGGTTCGCCGCCGGCCAGAAACTCGGCCGCGACTAGTGCGCGCCGAAGGTTTCCTGGATCTCCTCGGCCCACGGCATCGAGATCGCGTCCGGGCCCAGGACCTGCATGGCGGACATGACGGTCAGCAACATCCCGGAGGCGAGGAACTCGCGGACCTGCGTCGGTGACGCACCGGTCAACTCGCGGACCAGGGCGTAGATCCGACCGAAGCGCTCCCGAACGCAGTCACCGATCAGAGGGTCGCGGCTGGCGGAGAAGCCCTGCAGCAGAACCAGCAGCACCTCAGGCTCGTCGAACAGCCGCTCGTAGTTGCGGCCCAGTGTGCTCAGCTCCGGGGTCTCGGCCGCGGCGTCGCGGAAGGTCTGCTCGATCCGGTCGCAGGCACTCCGCACGGCGGCCAGGAAGAGTTCCTGCTTGGTGCCGAACAGCCGGATCACATAGGGCTGTGAGACACCGGCCAGCCGGGCGATCTCGTCGGTCTTCGTGCCGTCGTACCCGGACATCGCGAAGGCCCTGACCGCGGCCTGCAACACCTCTGCGCCGCGCTCCTTGGCGGTCAGCCGAACCTTGGGCGTCATCCGTGCTCCTTCCACTCCCTTGACATGTTATCAGTCGATGCATACTCTCATGATCAAGCTTGTTATCAGTCAATTACAACTAGGGGTACGAGATGACATCGACCGCTCTCGACGAGAGGGAAGTGACCGCTCCCCGGAGCCGCGGACTCGGCCTGGTGCTGGCCGCCGTGGGGATTCCGGTGTTCATGGTCACGCTGGACAACCTGGTGGTGACGAATGCACTGCCGGTGATCAAGTCCGAGCTGGGGGCGACCCTGTCGGACCTGCAGTGGTTCGTGAACGCCTACACGCTCGCCTTCGCCGCGTTGCTGCTGACCGCGGCCGCGATCGGCGACCGGCTCGGCCGGCGGCGGGTGTTCCTGGCCGGGATCGCCCTGTTCACGCTGGCCTCGGCGGCCTGCGCGCTGGCGACCGAGCCGTGGATGCTGATCGGGGCCCGCGCGATCCAGGGCATCGGCGCGGCGGCCGTGATGCCGCTGTCGCTGACGTTGCTCGCGGGCGCCGTACCGGAGAAGATGCGGAGCGCCGCGATCGGTATCTGGGGCGGCATCTCCGGCCTCGGAATCGCGGTCGGTCCGGTGGTCGGCGGAGCTGTCGTCGACGGTCTGAACTGGCAGTGGATCTTCTGGCTGAACGTTCCGGTCGGGGTCGTCGCCGTGGTGCTCGCCACGCGGGTTCTGACCGAGTCCCGGGGTACGGCGAAGCGGCTCGACCTGCTCGGACTCGTGCTGGCGACGTCCGGCGTACTGTCCGTCGTCTGGGGTGTTGTGCACGGAGCCGACGACGGCTGGACCTCCGCCGGCGTGCTGGGTTCGCTGATCGCGGGCGTCGTGCTGCTGGCCGCGTTCCTCGGGTGGGAGCGCCGTACCGTCGCGCCGATGTTACCGCTGCGGTTGTTCTCGGTTCGCTCGTTCAGTGTGGTGAACGTGGTCGCGTTCACCTTCGCGGTCGGTGTCTTCGGAGCGGTGTTCCTGCTGGCGCAGTTCTTCCAGGTCGTGCAGGGGTACACGCCGTTCCAATCCGGGGTCCGCACGCTGCCGTGGACCGCGGCGCCGCTCGTGGTCGCACCGATCGCCGGTTTGATCGTCGACCGCGTCGGTCCCCGGATCCTGATCGTGACCGGCCAGGCATTGCTCGCCATCGCGCTCGGCTGGATCGCACTGGTCACGACGGCAACCACGCAGTACGGCGAACTTGTCGCACCGTTCATCCTGGCCGGGATCGGGATGGGGCTGACCTTCGCACCGTCCGCGAGCGTGGTGATGGAGAACGCTTCCGACGCTGACCGCGGCGTCGCGTCCGGCACCAACAACACGATCCGCGAGGTCGGAGTCGCGATGGGCGTCGCCGTACTGGCCTCGGTCTTCGCCTCAGCCGGCTCCTACGAGTCCCCGACGGAGTACGCCGCCGGCCTCGTCCCCGCCGTCTGGACCGGAGCCGCCATAGTCGCCGCCGGCACCCTGGCAGCCCTCCTCCTCCCGGGCCGCACCCGCGCAGCCAACTCGTCGTCGAGCAACTAACGAAGCCAGGACCGAGCACCCCCGCCGGAGTCTGGGAACAAGCAATTGCTAGTTCCCAGTCCCCACCGGGTGTCCCCACCGCGTCAAGGCCAGGTCGGGGGGTAGTGGCCGGTTGTTTGCGGAACAAATGTTGCAGCTGGTGGCAGAAATGTTCCGCGCAGCAGGACGGGCAACACGTTCTAGAGTGTGAGCGTGGTGGATGCTGAGGACGTGCGGCGGATTGCGTTGGGGTTGCCGGGGACGGTGGAGAAGCGGCGGTGGGGGCATCCGACGTTTGATGTGGCTGGGCGGATGTTCCTGACCGTGCCTGACGACCAGACGTCGTTCGCGGTGCGGTGTCCGCGGCTGGAGCGCGAGGAGCTGATCGCCGCGGAGCCGGAGAAGTTCTGGGTGCCGAAACACGAGGCGGGCTCGAACTGGGTTCGAGCCCGCCTCGAGGCTTTGGAGGACGCCGGCGAACTGCAGGACATCCTCGTCGACTCCTGGCGGCAGGTCGCGCCGCCGGAGCTGTCAGCTGACGTTGGCCGGTGACGCCGCGAAGGTGTTGCAAGTGGCCGGGTTGGCCGTGTTGAACGACTTCCCCATGAAGCGTCCCTGACTGGCCACACTGCCGTGGTCGCCCTCTTCGGGCTTGTCGCCCGCGGTGACGACGTACTTCTTCCAGACGTACAGCAGGTTGCCGTTGATCGGGTAGCTGCGCTTGTTCGCGGCCAGGAAGACACCGGCGAAGCAGTTCGCCTGCAGCTCCATCCGGCGCGTCATCCGCGTCCGGCCTTCGTAGTCCGACTGCTCGTACCGCAGGTTGCTGGCGGACTGCAGGATGCCGGTCATGAACTGCACGCTGTGGCCGTACTCGTGGGCGATCGAGCGGGTGTACCACATCCGCGCGTACGCCTGCCCGATCGCATCACCCGGGTACTGGGTGTACGCCTTCACGAAGACGTCCACCTTCATGTACATCATGTGGTTGCCCGAGCAGTAGAACGGTACGGCGACCGGACCGTCGCCGCACGGCGTCGACATCGAGGTCCCGGACCAGTACGTCATCCCCGGCGCCTTGAACTTGTAGCCGGCCTTCGCCACCAGTGGCGCCCACGACTTGTCCAGGCAGGGCTTGATCGCGGCCCAGTAGGCGGCCGCGCCCCGGGCGTTGGTCGGCCGGGCCTTGGGCTCCTTGCAGTTGACCGTGGACATCTGGCCGACCTTGTAGAGCGCGTTCTTGCCCACGACCGTGGTGTCCGCCGGCTTGTTCGGCGTACTCGACGTCTCGGTGGTGGTGGGCTCGGTGGTCGTCGGTTCCTCGGACGGCGACTCGGAGGGCTCCTCGGTCGGCTCTTCCGTCGGTTCCTCGGTCGGGGAAGTGGTCGGCTCGGGGGTGTACCGGCTCGGCGTCACCGGCGGAGTGGTCACGTCGGTGGCGGCCTTCCGGACCAGACCGATGATCGCGCCGCCCACGACGGCCACCACGACGATCGACAGGATCGCGATCAGCGGCGCCTTCGACTTCTTCCGCGGCTGCTGCGGCTGCCAGCCCATGCCGGGACCGCCAGGACCACCGGGACCACCCGGGCCGAAGCTCGGGCCCCAGCCGAAGCCGGGACCCTGCGGCGGCTGCCCGTACTGCGGGGGGCCGCCGTACTGACCCGGAGGAGGGCCGCCGTACTGGCCTTGCGGCGGCGGGCCGCCGTACTGACCGGGCGGAGGACCCTGCGGAGGACCGCCGTACTGACCCTGTGGCGGACCCTGCGGCGGGCCCTGCTGGTACGGCGGGTTCTGGCCGGGCGGCCCGTAGGGTGGCTGGCTCAACGCCGTTCCTCTCGTCCCTCGTGCTGGCATTCAGCGACCGCCACAGTATCGGCAACAAACAGGTCAGCCCCGGCGACCCTCGACAGGTAGGGTCGATCAGGTGACTTCTGCAACTACCCCCAACAGCCCGATCGACCAGCTCGCCGAGCGGCACCTGGAGCAGGAGATCGTGCTCGATCCGATCCTGGCGACCGAGCTGGGCGTCGCCGGCCACGACCACGAGCTGCCGGACTACACACCGGCCGGTTTCGAGGCGCGGATCGAGCAGACCAGGAGGTCGCTCGCCGAGGCCGCTGCGATCGAGCCGGCGAGTCCGCGGGAGGAGGTCGCCAAGGACGCCTTCGTGGAGCGGCTCGGCCTGGAGGTCGAGCGCCACGAGGCCGGCGTACCGCAGCACCAGCTGAACGCGATCGCCTCGGTGCCGGCGGGGTTGCGGCAGGTGTTCGACCTGATGCCGACCGACACCGAGCAGGACTGGGAGATCGTCGCCATCCGGCTGAACCAGGTCGGTACGACGCTCGACGGGTACCGCGAGACGCTGCTCGAGCAGGCCGGTCAGGGCCGGATCTCGGCCGTGCGTCAGGTGACCGGGCTGGCCGGGCGGATCGCCAGCTGGACCGGTGCGGAGGGCGACGACTTCTTCGCCGGACTGGCAGCGCGGGCGCCCGAGGGCGCGGTCAAGCCGGCAGTAGAGGCTGCGGCGGCCTCGGCGCGGAAGGCGTTCGACCAGTTCGGATCGTGGCTGACCGCCGACCTCGCGCCGCGGGCGCCGGAGCGGGACGCGTGCGGCCGGGAGGTGTACGAGCTGGCCTCCCGCAGCTTCCTCGGCGCCGCGATCGACCTCGAAGAGACGTACGCCTGGGGCTGGGCGGAGCTGGCCCGGATCGAGTCGGCCATGCAGGACATCGCGTCCGGGCTGAACGGCGGCGACCGCAGTATCGAGGCGACCGCGGCGCTGCTGGACAACGACCCGGCCCGCAAGATCCACGGCAAGGAAGCGTTCCGGGACTGGATGCAGCAGATGTCCGACGCGGCCGTGGCCGAGCTGGGCAGCACGCACTTCGACATCCCGGCCGAGATCCGCAAGCTCGAGTGCATGATCGCGCCGACCTCGGACGGCTCGATCTACTACACCCCGCCGAGCGAGGACCTGACCACGCGCGCGGGCCGGATGTGGTGGGCGGTGCCGAGCGGCGTGGAGGACTTCGCCACCTGGCGCGAGGTCACCACGGTCTACCACGAGGGCGTGCCCGGGCATCACCTCCAGGTCGCCCAGACGATGCTGCGCACCGACCTGCTGAACCGCTGGCAGCGGATCGCCTGCTGGGTCTCCGGTCACGGCGAAGGCTGGGCCCTGTACGCCGAACGCCTGATGGAGGAACTCGGTTACCTCGAGGACGCGGGCGCGCGGTTCGGCATGCTGGACGCGCAAGGCTTTCGCGCGGCACGGGTGATCGTTGACATCGGCATGCACCTGGAGCTGGAGGTGCCGCGCGACAACCCGTTCGGCTGGCGGCCGGGGGAGCGGTGGAACGCCGACCTCGGGTTCGAGTTCCTGCGGGCGCACTGCCGGATGGAGACCGAGTTCCTGCAGGCCGAGCTGAACCGCTACCTCGGATGGCCCGGCCAGGCGCCGGCGTACAAGGTCGGCGAGCGGATCTGGCTGCAGGCGCGGGAAGAGGCCAAGCAGCGCAAGGGATCCGCGTTCGACCTGCGGGCGTTCCACTCCGACGCGCTGAACCTCGGATCGATCGGCCTCGACCCGCTGCTCCGGGCGCTGGCGAAGCTGTGAGCATCCATTTCGTCCTGGCGTCGGCGTCACCGGCGCGACTGAAGACGCTGCGCGCCGCGGGGATCGAGCCGGAGGTGATCGTCTCCGGTGTCGACGAGGACAACGTCACCGCGGAGAACCCCGGCGAGCTCGCCCGCCTGCTCGCCGTCTTGAAGGCACGTGCGGTGGTCGCGAACCTGACCGATCACGCGACCGTCCTGGGCTGCGACTCGGTCCTGGAGTTCGACGGCGTCGCGTACGGCAAGCCCGGTACTCCCGAGGTCGCTCGCGAGCGCTGGCGGATGATGCGCGGGCGTCGCGGCGTACTGCACACCGGTCACTGCCTGTTCGACACGTCCTCCAAGCAGGAGATCCGGGAGTTGGCGTCGACGGAGGTTCAGTTCGCTGACCTCACCGACGAGGAGATCGACGCGTACGTCGAGACGGGCGAGCCGCTCGTGGTGGCCGGCTCGTTCACCGTCGACGGACTCGGCGGTCCGTTCGTCACCGCGATCGAGGGCGATTACCACAACGTCGTCGGACTCTCGCTGCCGTTGCTGCGCCGGATGCTGATCGACGTCGGCATCACCTGGCCCGACCTGTGGCGCTCCCAGAAACCCTTCACGTACGACGAATCCGTCGCGGAGACGTACGACGAGACGCGCGGCGGACCCGCCCGCGCAGAAGCGGCCGCGCGCGCTGTCGACTCGCTACTCCCCAAGGGCGGAAGAGTTCTCGAGCTCGCGGTCGGGACCGGGATCGTCGGCGCCGAGCTGGTTGCTCTCGGCAACCTGGTGCACGGCGTCGACGTGTCTGAGGCGATGCTGCAGCGCGCGAACGTCCGGCTGCCAGGTCACGTCGCGGCGGCCGATGCGGCGCAACTGCCGGTGGCCGACCGCCGGTGCGACGCGGTCGTGGCCGTCTGGCTGCTGCAGCTGCTCGACGACAGCGAGCCGGTGCTCGCCGAGGTCGCGCGGGTCCTGCGTACCGACGGCGTCTTTGTCACCACCGCCGAGAAGTCCGACGCCACCCGCTACGCCGACGGCCGCGGCCCCAACGAAACCCGCTCCCAGGACGCCCTCGCCCACCTGGTCGCAGTCGCGTCCCGCCACGGCCTGATCCTCGACGGCGCGACCACCTTCCCCGGCCCAACCCACAACACGGGACACGCCCCGACGTACCCCCTGGTCCGCTTCCGCCGCACCTGACCCTCAGGTCGGGTCAGCCGGCGAGCCCGGTCTTGTCGTCGAGTTGACCGCGTACTTGGCCATGCCGCCAGTGTTTATGGATGAGCGCTCGCGCGCCACTGGCCGGGGCCGGGGTGGAAGGGGGTGCGGGCGTTGCGCCAGTAGGTGGCCCAGTTGCTGGCTCGGTCCGGGTCGGCGTCAGGAGCCGGTACGGCGGCGCGTGCGGCGACCACCGCGATCAGAGCGGCCAGCTCTTCGGGAGTCGGGTTGCCCTTGGCAATCTTGATGGTGCTCACAGTGGGATGTTCCCATGCTTCTTCGGGGGCAGGGTGTCGCGTTTGGTCCGGAGCAGGCGGAGGGCGCGGACGATCTCGGCGCGGGTCTCGCTCGGCTTGATGACGGCGTCGATGTACCCGCGCTCGGCCGCGATGTACGGGTTCGCCAGGTGGTCCTCGTACTCGGTGATCAGCTCCTGGCGGCGGGTCTCGACGTCCTCGGCCGCGGCGAGCTCGCGGCGGTGCAGGATGTTGACCGCGCCCTGGGCGCCCATCACTGCGATCTGCGCGGTCGGCCAGGCGATGTTCATGTCGGCGCCGAGGTGCTTCGAGCCCATCACGTCGTACGCGCCGCCGTACGCCTTCCGGGTGATCACGGTGATCATCGGGACGGTCGCCTCGGCGTAGGCGTAGATCAGCTTGGCGCCGCGGCGGATGATGCCGTTCCACTCCTGGTCGGTGCCGGGCAGGAAGCCGGGGACGTCGACGAAGGTCAGGATCGGCACGTTGAACGCGTCGCAGGTCCGGACGAACCGGGCCGCCTTCTCGGACGCGTCGATGTCGAGGGTGCCGGCGAACTGCATCGGCTGGTTCGCGACCACGCCGACCGGGCGGCCCTCGACCCGGCCGAAGCCGACGATCAGGTTCGGCGCGAACAGCGTCTGCACCTCGAGGAACTCGCCGTCGTCGACGACCGCCTCGATCGCGGTGTGCATGTCGTACGGCTGGTTCGGCGAGTCCGGGACCAGGGTGTCCAGCGCGAGGTCGGTCTCCGTCGGCTCGAGATCGGCGGGCGCGTCGTAGACCGGCGGGTCCTCGAGGTTGTTCTGCGGGAGATGACCGACCAGGGCCTTCACCCACTCGATCGCGTCCTCCTCGTCGGAGCCCAGGTAGTGCGCGTTGCCGGACTTGGTGTTGTGCGTCCGGGCGCCGCCGAGCTCCTCCTGCGTGACGTCCTCGCCGGTGACGGTCTTGATCACGTCCGGGCCGGTGATGAACATGTACGACGACTCGTCGACCATCACGGTGAAGTCGGTGACCGCGGGCGAGTAGACCGCGCCGCCGGCGCACGGGCCCATGATGAGCGAGATCTGCGGGATCACCCCGGACGCGCGGACGTTGCGGCGGAAGATCTCGCCGTACAGGCCGAGACTCACGACCCCTTCCTGGATCCGGGCGCCGCCGGAGTCGTTGATGCCGATCAGCGGGCAGCCGATCTTCATCGCCAGGTCCATCACCTTGACGATCTTCTCGCCGAAGACCTCGCCGAGGCTGCCGCCGAAGACCGTGAAGTCCTGCGCGAACACGCACACCTGACGGCCGTCGATGGTGCCGAACCCGGTCACCACGCCGTCGCCGTACGGACGGTTCGCGTCCAGCCCGAAACTCGTCGAGCGGTGCCGCGCGAACTCGTCCAGCTCGGAGAAGGAACCCTCGTCCAGCAGCAGCGTGATCCGCTCACGCGCGGTCTTCTTACCGCGGGCGTGCTGCTTCTCGACCGCACGCTCCGACCCGGCGTGGACGGCGTCGTCGAGGCGCTGCTCGAGGTCCGCGATCTTCCCGGCGGTGGTGTGGATGTTCACGGTCTCTCCCATGAACGGGCAGCCTACGCGCCAGTATGCCGTACCGCCTGTGACGTCGCTCGCAAGCGGCGTACTGAACCGGTCCGGCGATAGGTTCCGCTGGTGGCTGACGCGAATGTCGACAAGCTCTTCCAGAAGGTCAACCAGCTCGTCGTGCTGGACAGCGAGGACGGCGTGACCTCGCTCCGGCGGGGGCAGACGCTCGAACTGAGCGCGGGGCACGTGGAGATGCTCCAGCCGCTCGCCGACAACCTGGACATTCCGGGACGGCTCGCGACTTCGCTTCATTCGATCTCCGGCACCGAAGGGCGGTGGCACGACCGGCGAGAGGACGCCCGCGCCGGGCTGACCGAGTTGGTGGCGATGTGCGCGGACTCACTCGAGCCGGACCCCGCGCTGCCGGAGCCGGTCGACGCCGGTGCCCGGGACCGGCTCGCGACGGCTGTCTGCCGGGCGTACGCCGCCAACGCGACACCGCGGCTGGTCGCGGGACTGTTCCCGAACGGGCGGCAGGACGACCTCGGCCGATTCCCACCGCCGCAGCAAGAGGGGGACGTCGCGGCCGCGCGGGCGCTGGCGGTCGCGATCGGGGCGCGGACCGCGTCCGGTGAAGACGTGGTGCTTCGACGCTTGGTTGCCGCCGGCCACGGTGCGGCCGCGCACGAGGCGGCCGGGATGCTGCTGGAAGCGCGAATGGACTACGCGCGGTTGCCTGAAGGGCAGCGGGCGGGGATCCATCGGCAGATGACCAGAAGCATCGAGGCGGGGTTCGCCGTACGGGATGTTCAGCGGGCCGCGGAGCGCGAGCTGACCGAGGAGCTGGAGAACCGGCGCGAGGACGTCACCGGCGGTGCCGGCGCGATCGACACCGCCAGCCGCATCGCCACCGAAGAGGTCGGGACGCTGCACGAGTTCCTGCAGAAGATCGACTACTGGGAGAAGCCGGCCGAACCGCAACGACCCGGCCTGCCGGCCGAGCGTCCGCAGTCGCTGGAAGACCTGCTCCAGCGTGTTCACGGGACCGCAGGCGAACTGACCGGAGCGCAGGAGTCGGCGTGGAACGGTGAACATGCTCCGTGGCCGGACATGACCGGCCGGACCACCCAGTCGCTCGACGGGACGCTCTACCTCAGCCGCGACGCTCGGCTCGAGCTGCACGAGCTGACGAGGCACGGGTCGAGCGAGCTCACACCGGAGCAGGTCAGCGGTGCGCGTGGGGCACTCCGGGACCTCACTGCGGAGTACGCGCTGATGGCTGGACAGGCTCGGCAGGAGGGACTGGTCGCCAAGCTGACCGAGACGGAGTTCACGCCTGCTGAGCGGGCGGTAGCTGCCGAGTTCGCAGCGCAGAACCTCAACGACATCGCCGTACGGACGTTGCCGCCGGCTTTGGCTGACCAGGTGGTGACGCCTGAGCCGCCGTACCCCGACACCCAGCACGGTCAGGTCGTACGGGGCTTCGCGAACGCGGTCGACAACCTGAAAGGCCTGGACACCCGGCCGAGCGAGTCCCTGCGCCGCATGGCCGGCAGCGCCGACATCGGTACCACCGCGGGCGAGTTGCTGCTCGCCGACTCGGAGCTCCCCCAGTCCGACCGGCCTGCCGCCGTACAGGCGATCGCCGCGACGGTCGACCGTGGCCTCACCGACGTGCCATCTACCGCCACCGCGAGCCAGGCTCTGATGCACGGCCAGGAACTCGGCCGCAAGGCCTACGGCCACACCCTCGCCGCCGACTCCACCGCTCGCTTCGCCGTCGACGCCGCGATGACCCGCCCATACACCGCGACTCCCACGAGCACCCCCGCCGCAACCACGAAAACCATTCAGGGCAACTCCAGCCCGACCCGGGACCGCTGACCCTTCGGCTGCCAGGATTGACGAGTGGAGTACGCCGAGTTCGACACCGAACGCCGCCGGATCGCCCGTGCCTGGGGCCGCGAGATTACCGACCCCGAACAACTCTCCGTGGCGGTCGAGCGATTGCGGGAGCAGGCGGGGACTCTCGCCGTGGAGTCCGACCGCGACCGGGCGATGGCCTACCTGACCGTCATGGACGACCTGGTCTCCGAGGCCGAGGCGCCGGAGAGCGAACACATCCGGCGCGCATCCGATGTGATGATGCGGTCGACCGCGCCGGAGGGGACAGCTGCCGAGCAGCGGGCACGGGCCGAGGCCGGGATGGCCGAGATCGCCCGGATCGCTGCCGAGGCCCCGACCACCGGCGAGCGGGACGCAGTACTCGAAATGAACGAGCCGCTGGCCGTGATCGTCGCGACGCACCGAGAGGGCGCCGGTGTGACCGACGCCGCACCGGCCGGTCAACGGACCCTTGGCGCGGACGAGCAGACAGCCAAGTTCGCCGCTGACCAGACGGTGGCTCCGGCGCGCGGGATCGCGGCTCCGAGCGTGACACCCGGCTCGCGCGCGACCGCGTCGACCGCAGCGGCCGGACCCAAGGCACCGGTCCGCGATCGCTGACCATGCGATGATGTTTTGGTGAAGTACGGGGACTTCGATGCTGCACGCCGCGGGATCGTGCGCGCCTGGGGGAGCGATATCACGGACCCCGAGGAACTGGCGGCCGCCGTCGAGCGGCTCAGGGAGCAGGCAGTAACCGTCGACGGAGACGCCGACCGGGCGAAGGCGATCCGCTACCTGGCGACGCTCGACAACCTCGTCCTCGAAGCCCGCACCCCGGAGAGCGTTCCGGTGCGGCAGGCCTCCGACGTCATGATGCGCGCGTCGCGTCCGGACGGTACGGCGGCCGAGCGGCGGGCCCGCGCCGCGGCCGGGATGGCCGAGATCGCGCGGATCGCGTACGCCGCCCCCACCGTCGGGGAGCGCGACGCCGCCCTCGAGATGAACGAGACCCTGGTGCAGATCATCGAGATGATCGACCTGGGGTCTGTGGAGCAGTAGATGGCCGGCCGGGCCGTTCGCAGCGCGAACAGTGAGATCCCGGACCTCGACAACGGGTTGTGGGAGCGCGTCCAGGACGCGGTGGCGGCCGAGTCGGGCTCCGCCGTGTCGCTGTGGAGCGGGCAACTGAACTACACCGACAACCCGGAGTACCGTGGCGCGGCGTACAGCGACGGCAAGATCGAGCTGAACCGGACGCTGGTGGTCGAACCGCTGCAGGAGATGTACGCGACGCGCGGGCAGCCGGCCACGGCGGAGCAGTGGAGCATCCGGCGGAACGCACTGAAGACGGTCGCCCATGAGTTCGACCATCTCGCCGGCCCGGACGGCTTCACGCACGACCGGTGGCTGAACGACCTCAAGCCGCTGGAGTACCGGCCGCTCGAGGAGGGCGTTACCGAGGCCTGGAGCCAGGCCAAGCTCGACGCGATCGCCGACCGCACGCTGCCGCCCGACCTCGCCGCTCAGGTGAAGGCGGTGCGGGCGCCGCACTCGTACCCGGGGTACGAACCAGCGGCCCGTGCGTTCGCCGACCAGGTCGGCGCCGAGGCGAATCTCTCCGGCAACGAGGTACTGCGTCGGATGGCGAGCCAACCGCCCATGTCGAAGGCGCGTGCCGCGGCCGACGTGCTGTTCGACAGCTCGGACCTGCCGACGCTCGTACCTGCTGCGGAACAGGAGGCTGTCCGCGAACGCCTCGCCGCGCAGATCAACCAGGACTTCGGCAAGCTCCAGTCGCTCAACGAGAGCACCGCCACCAACCTCCGCGCCGTCTCGCACTCCCGCGGCATGGATATCGCCGACTCCGTCACCGCGACTGTCCGCGCCACCGAGACGCAGTACCGCAACCAGTTGGGTCTCCAACAAACCCAACAACTCCAGCAAGCCACCACCCGCGAACACCCCACCATCGAGTTCCGCCGCCCACAGCCCCAACAACAGACAGCCCAGCCCCAACAGCAGCCGGGTCAGCAAGCCGCGCGACCCCAGCCCCAGTTCCCCAGGCTCCAACCCATCCCACCAAGACCTCAACAACCACCCCAACAGCAACCGCAGCAGTACGCGCAACCCCAGCAACCGCAGCAACCGCAGCAACCGCAGCAACCGCAGCAACCCGCCTACCCGCAGCCACCCCAACCTCCCGGCCAGCAACAGTCCCAGGGCCAGTGGTGGCCGCAGCCGCAGCCGCAGCAACCGCAAGCTCCGGGCCAGCAGCAGATCCCGGGCCAGTGGCAGCAGCCGCAGCCACCCCAGCAGCAGACACCTGGCCAGCAACAGGCCCAGGGCCAGTGGTGGCCGCAGACGCAGCCGCAATCTCCGCAGCAGCAGCCGGTTTATCCGCAACAGCAGCAGACGCAGTACCAGGGGCCGTCGCCGCAGCAGCAGGTCTATCCGCAACAGCCGCAGCAGACACCTGGCCAGCAGCAGGTTCCGGGACAGACGCAGCCGCAGCACCCGCAACCGTGGTACGCCCAGCCGACGCAGCAGCAGCCGCAGCACCAGCAACAGAACCCGTACCAGCAGCCGCCGCGTCAGCCGTCTCCGCAGCAGCCGGTCTATCCGCAACAGCAACAGCCGCAGTACCAGCAGCCGCAAACGCAGTACCAGCAGCCGCCGGGTCAGCAGTCACCGCAGCAGCAGCCGCAGTACCAGCAGCCTGGGCAGGTTCACCAGCAGCCGCAGCAGGCTCAGCCGCAGTACCCGCAACCGTGGTACGCCCAGCCGACGCACCAGCAGCCGCAGCACCAGCAACAGAACCCGTACCAGCAGCAGCCGCCGCAGCAGTCACCGCAGCAGCCGGTCTATCCGCAACAGCAACAGCCGCAGTACCAGCAGCCGCAAACGCAGTACCAGCAGCCGCCGGGTCACCAGTCACCGCAGCAGCAGGCGCAGTACCAGCAGCCTGGGCAGGTTCACCAGCCGCCGCAGCAGTCGGGCGTGCAGCAGGAGGGGCAGCAGCCGGCGCAGGGGCAGTGGTGGGGGCGGGTGCAGGGGGGTGGGCCGCGGTCGCAGACTCATCAGCAGTCTGGGCAGGGTGGGGCGGCTCCGGGACAGGATGTGGCGGCTCTGAGGGCTGTGCTTGATCCTCAGGCGCCCGCCGCCGGTGCGACGCGGATGCGGCCGGGCCAGGCGGCATCTGCTCGTCGCGGCGGTGCGCACACCACCGAGCAGTCAGCCGGTCGCACCACCGACGCCCCGAGCCGCTGAGCCTGGGCAGGCGTTACAGGGGGCCGGCGCTGAAGAGTTTGGGGAGGCGGGCGGCCTGGGCCAGGTCGCCGCGGACCGAGAGACGTTGTTTGAGGACGGCCAGGACGGGGTCCTCGTTGCCGGTGACGATCCGGAGCAGGGTGGTCGGGTCGGTGCGGATCGAGATGTCCGGGGGAGTGGGGCGTGGGGTCACGAGCGTGCAGCGGCCGTCCTGGACACGGAGCCAGTACTCGTCGATCGACTCGGGACGACCGGCCCCGCCCGCGCCGGTGATCTGCCAGCTGATCACAGCGTCGAACCCGGCAGCCCGGGCGGGTCGGAGGTACTCCGGCATCCGGCGAAAGATCTCGCGCAACGCGATCTCTCGTACTCCCCCGATGAGACGATGCCGGAGCTCCCGCTCCGACGTCCGGTCGACCAGCCGGGCGAGCTCACTCGCGTCCAGGGCGGTGAGGCCGTCGGACTCGAGCCAGCCGGCACTACCCCGATCGGTCATCAACCACCCCCGCGGCAGTTCGAAGGAACGCTCGCCGGACATCCTTCGGCGCTTGCGGCGCCCAGGCACGCACCTCGCGGCACTTGCCCAGCGCCCACGATGCTCCGCATCGAGGCCACTGACCAAGCACCCCGATGCACGCACCTGAACACCGCAATCACTCGAAGCCTGTCCGGCGAGCGTTCCTACCAGACCGTAGGAATTTCCTACGATGCGATAGCTTTGTCAAGTGGTTGGGGACCCTGAGAGACGCCGGCGTGCGCCGCACCTCGGTCCGGAGCGCCGCCGCCCGCTCATTCTCGACGCCGCGCTGGAGGTTTTTTCCGCGAAGGGGTACGCCGGGACCACGATGCAATCGGTCGCGGACGCGGCGGGCGTCACCAAGCCGGTCGTCTACGACTGCTTCGCGAACCGGGACGAGCTACTGCTGGCCCTGCTCGCCCGCGAGGAGCAGCACCTGGTGGTCTCGATCATGGCCGCGCTGCCCGCGGACCCGAGCGTCGGTACGCCGGAGGAGCACGTCCTCGAGGGCGTGACCGCGTTCCTCACCGCCGTCGCCAAGCAGCCGCAGTCGTGGCGGATCGTCTTCGGCGCGCAGTACGGCGCCGCGCCTGTCGTCGCCGAGCGGGTCCTCGCGGCCCGCGCGTTCCTGGTCGAGAGCCTGCGGCTGACCCTGGTCAAGTCCCTCCCCGGCGTCACCGACCCGGCCGCGAATCTTCCGGTCCTGGCCGAGCTGCTCGCCTCGATGATCGAGGCCTGCGCCCGGATGCTCGTCACGGGCACCACCGACCGCTCCCCGGCCGACCTGGCGCGCACCGTCTCCCAGGTCGTCGGCGGCGGCTTCGGCAACGTCTGATCCCCCCGCCGCGATAGGTTCCCCGGCGATGGCCGGATCCGGCGGCCGCACTGCGACGAGGAGGGCTATGCCTTCGGCATCTCACGAACTACTCGGGGACACCGATCCGCGCGAGCACGGCCCCGGCTGGCGGTACGTCGTCGTGCCGTTGAGCGCCCGCGGGACGAAGCTCCGCGAGCTCGTCGGCCCGGACACCCGGATCGCCGGCGCGGTGCCGCCGGACCCGTTCGTGGTGGATCCCGACCGGGTCGGCGTCAGCGAGCCGTGGAGCGCCGACCGCGATCGGCACATGTCGCACAAGCCGGTGCTGATCGACGAGAACCATCCGCCGGAGCACGGCGGGCTGGTCATCGCGATGCCGCCGGAACACCTCCACCTGTCGCGGACCAGCGAGGGCCCGATCACCGGTGACCAGCTGCTGGCCGGAGAACACCGCCTGGGTTCGCCGGTGCCGCTGAACACTACCTTCGGTGCCGGCGTCGAGATCGCCGGTGTCGTCGTTCCGCAGCGAGCGGACGGCGCCGGACCGGTGAGCGCCTGGGACGCGGAGTGGCTCCAGGACTTCGCGGCGGCGCGTGAGCTTCCGGTGATCGAGACCGCCGCGGCGGAGCGCGCCGGTCAGCAGGTCGAGCTCGGTCCGGACGGCTGGCAGGCGGAGATCCCGGCCGGAATCTACGCGGAGGGCGGCGTGTACCCGTTGTCCGCCGACGGAGAGTTCCGTTCGGTCGAAACGCAGCACGACGTGGGCCTCCTGATGTACCCGCAGCACCTGGGCAAGGCGCTGGAGGACCTGAGTACGGCGGGTGTCGCCGACGAGGAGCTGCGTGCGCTGGCGGCCGGCTACGAGCAGGCTGTCGACCGCAACGAGGCTCCTCGGGTGTCGGCGGGTGCAGATGGAGCCGTCCAGTTGTCGGTCCGGGGCGACACAGTGTCGGAGTACAAGTACGGCCGGTACGAGCAGGAGACCGTGGTGACGGCCGAGGGTGCCTTCACCCGGCGGGTCCAAGGTGAGCGGTACGGCGAGATCGCCGAGGCAACGCACCCGGAGCTGACCGACCGGGTCGTCCAGGGAGCCAAGGAGCACCACCCGGAACTGGCTCCGCAGCTCGATGCGCTCCACGAACAAGCCCGGATGCCGAATGCGATCCGCTGGGCGCATGAGCAGCGGATGGGCGGCCGGATCTCCGACGGCGTACGGCAGGAGGCAGACCGGTGGGCAGGGCAGCCGATCGACTGGCAGATCGTTCAGCACCAGGCCGAACGGGCCACTGCCCAGGACTGGGCACGGGTGGCCGAATCTGCCGCCGAGTCAGGCACTCCGTCGACGCTGATCACCAGCGAGGGCGTCCGCCAGTTCCAGCCCGCCAAGACCCAGTCGGATCGCGGTGGGCGGGCGGAGTGACAGGAACGCTCCACGTACTGTGAAGTAGCTGGGTGTGCGGTCACGATCCGCTTCCAGTGGGCGGACTGTCTGCGGCGTTGGCGGGCGTCCGCCGATAGGGTGGGCGAACGTGACCGAGACCGGTAGTGAGACCCGTACCCGCGCGCGGTTCGAGGTGCCTGAGGAACTCAGGGCCGACGTCCGTCTGCTCGGCGAGATCCTTGGCAAGGTTCTGCTCGAGTACGCCGGTCAGCCGCTGCTCGACGACGTCGAGAAGTTGCGCGAGCTGACCATTGCCGGTGACGGCGCCGCGGCCGAGCAGTTGGTCGCGTCCTGGCCGCACGAGCGCGCCGAGGACGTCGCCCGTGCGTTCACCTGCTACTTCCACCTGACGAACCTGAGCGAAGAGCTGCACCGGGCCCGTGTGCTGCGTGAGCGCGACCGCGCCGGCAGCGAGGCCGTGGTGTCCGAGCTGGCCCAGGCCGTGGAGCAGATCACCCGCGACAGCGGCGAGCAGCAGGCCCGCGCGCTGCTGAACGGCCTGGAGTTCCGGCCCGTGCTGACCGCACACCCGACGGAGGCCCGGCGCCGTGCCGTACTGGCGACGATCCGCCGGATCAGCTCGCTGCTCGACGAGCGCCACGACCCACGGGCCGGTGACAGCGACCTGGCGGAGAACCGTCGCCGCCTGGTCGAGCAGGTCGACATCCTCTGGCGTACGTCGCAACTCCGCACCAGCCGCCCCTCGCCGCTGGACGAGGTGCGCTCGGCGATGGCGGTGTTCGAGGAGACCCTGTTCAACGTCGTCGGCAACGTGTACCGGCGGCTCGACGACGCGCTGGCCGGTGACGCGGCCGGGACGCGGACGCCCGTGGTGGCGCCGTTCGTCCACCTGGGCTCGTGGATCGGCGGCGACCGCGACGGCAACCCGAACGTGACCGCGGCGATCACCCGGGAGGCCATGCAGATCCAGGCCGACCACGTCCTCCGGGCGCTCGAGCAGGCCACCGAGGTGCTCGGCCGCGCGCTGACCCTGGACGCCGCGACCACGCCGCCGTCCGCACCGGTACGCCGCATCCTGGAAGACGCCCGGGCGGTCAACCCAGAGCTGATCACCGACATCGAGACCCGCTCCCCGGCCGAGCCGCACCGGCAGCTCCTGCTGCTGGCTGCCCGCCGGCTGGCGGCGACTCGCGCCCGCGACGCCGACTTCGGGTACCCGCGGGCCGCTGACTTCCTGCACGAGCTCAAGGTCCTGCAGGACTCCCTGGTGACTGCCGGAGCACCGCGCCAGGCGTACGGCGAGCTGCAGCAGCTGATCTGGCAGGTGAACTCCTTCGGGTTCCACCTGGCCGAGCTGGAGGTCCGCCAGCACTCCTCGGTGCACGCCAAGGCGCTGGAGGAGGTGCTCGGCGGTGGCGAGCTGTCCGACCAGACGGAGGAGGTGCTCGCCACACTCCGGGTGATCGGTCAGATCCAGCAGCGCTTCGGTCCCGAGGCCTGCCGCCGGTACGTCGTGTCGTTCACCCGCAACGCCGGCGACCTGGCAGCCGTGTACGAGCTGGCCGACGCGGCGCTGGACGGGCGTCCGATCGAGCTGGACGTCGTACCGCTGTTCGAGACCGGTGAGGACCTGCAGAACTCGGTGGAGGTGCTGGACAACGCGATCCAGCTCACCCGGGTCCGGCACCGGCTCACTGCGAACGACCGGCGCTTCGAGGTCATGCTCGGGTACTCCGACTCCGCCAAGGACGTCGGCCCGGTGTCTGCGACGCTGGCGCTGTACGACGCGCAGGCGCGGATCACGGCGTGGGCGCAGCGCAACGCGATCCGGTTGACGCTGTTCCACGGCCGCGGTGGTGCGCTCGGACGTGGCGGTGGTCCGGCGAACCGCGCCGTACTGGCGCAGGCTCCTGGATCGGTGGCCGGGCGGTTCAAGCTGACCGAGCAGGGCGAGGCGATTCCCGCCCGGTACGGAAACTCGGCGATCGCGCAGCGGCACATCGAGCAGGTGACTGCGGCAACGCTCCTGGCGTCGACGCCGGCAGTGGAGGAGCGAGCCGTGGTCGCGGCTCAGCGGTTCGCCGTGGTCGAGAAGACGCTCGACGAGGCAGCGCGTACGGCGTACCACGGGCTGGTGAAGGCGGACGGCTTCGCGGAGTGGTTCAGCACCGTGACGCCGCTGGAGGAGCTGGGCCAGCTGCCCCTCGGGTCGCGGCCTGCCAGGCGTGGTGTCGCGGTGTCGTCGCTTGAGGACCTGCGGGCGATCCCGTGGGTGTTCGCGTGGTCGCAGGCCCGTGTGAACGCCCCTGGTTGGTACGGCCTCGGTACGGCGCTTGCCGCAGTCGGGGACGTCGACCTGCTGCGGGACGCGAACCAGAACTGGCCGCTGTTCCAGGTGATGCTGGAGAACGCGGAGATGTCGCTGGCGAAGACGGACCGGCGCATCCTCGGCCGCTACCTGGAGCTGGGCGACCGGCCCGACCTGACACAGCGGATGCTGGACGAGCACGCGCTCACCACCGAGTGGGTACTCAAGGTGCTCGACCAGGAGCGTCTGCTGAAGGGACGCCGCGTGCTGGGCCGTGCGGTCGAGCTGCGTAACCCGTACGTCGATGCGCTCAGCTACCTGCAGCTGCGGGCACTGCGGACGCTGCGCACCGATGACTCACTGGATGAGGCGCAGATCGTCCGCACACGCCGACTGCTGTTGCTGACCGTTTCTGGCGTCGCTGCCGGTCTGCAGAACACCGGATGAAGTTCAGCGACTTGGACCGGCCCCCGCTGGACGAGCAGTTCCTGCGGGGGCGGTTGGTGCGTCCCGGTGCACTGTGGACGCAGATCGACGTACTCGCGGAGACGCCGTCGACGAATGCTGTTGTGGCAGCTGCGGCTGCAGGTGGTCAGCCAGAGGGACTGGTCGTTGCTGCGGAGTACCAGTCGTCCGGTCGCGGGCGGCTGGGACGTACCTGGACGACGCCGCCGCACTCTGCCTTGCTGATGTCGGTTCTGCTGCGTCCGACCGCCGTTGAGGCGTCACGGTGGCCGTGGCTCGGGCTGCTGGTGCCGCTGGCGGTGGCGGCTGCGGTGCGGCAGGTCGGTGAGATCCCGGCGCAGGTGAAGTGGCCGAACGACGTACTGGTCGAGAACCGCAAGCTCGCGGGCATCCTGCTGGAGCGCGTCGAAGGGCCGGCGGCAGTGATCGGCATCGGCCTGAATGTGACTCTCCGCGAGTCGGAGAAGCCTCATGAGGCCGCGACGTCGCTCGCACTGGAGAAGGCGGCGACGACTGACCGGGCCACAGTGATGTCAGCGGTACTCCGTGAACTCGCGTCCCGCTACCAGTCCTGGGTAGACGCCAACGGCGACCCCGCTGTCGTCCTCCCGGAGTACCGCGAACTGTCCGCGACCCTGGGCCAGACAGTGCGCGTAGAGCTCCCCGACGGCACCTTCCTCGAAGGCACCGCCCGCGACCTCGCCGACGACGGCCGCCTGATCGTCGACACAAAAGAAGGCCCCCGCCCACTCGCAGCCGGCGACGTAACCCACCTCCGCCGCACCTGAGCAACTACCGAGCAGCCTCACCGATCGTCTGCCCGTTGTCCGGGCGGTGTACGACGGTGATGCGGTTGCCGGGGCGTACTTTGCCGGTCTCCAGCACTTTCAGGTAGGCGCCGACACGCCCCGTGCGAGCGAAGCGGTGATGGAACCGTTTGATCCCCATCCGCCCCGACAGGTTCCCGCACGGGGTCCGAGGCGACCGCACCTCGACCAGGATCCCGCCGATCCGCCACCGCTCACCGATCAGTGCACCGGTGACGTCCAGCCCACGCGTCGTCAGGTTCTCCCCGAACAACCCCGGCGGAATCTCCCGCCCCAGCTCGGCGCCCCACCAGTCCGCATCCTCCTCGGCGTACGCATAAAGCGCCTTGTCCGCCCCACCGTGGTACCGCGTATCGCACTGCCGATCACCCACCAGGCCAAGCTCCCCGACCTCGACAGCCCCGGGCACCGGCCGTTTGTCGATCGCCGTCCACCGCGTCGGTCCACGGATCAGCTCATGGACGACGTTCACCGCCACCAACCGCGCGGTCATCAGCTGATCCAGCGGATCGGGTCGCCGCTGTCCAGGTCGTCGCACCCGGCGTCGTGCAGCGCCCCGGCGACAAGCGTCCGGCGGTACGACGCGAACGTCAGCACATGCGCGATCATCGCCCCGGCCGTGTACACCTCGACGTTCTCACCCGGGCACACGATCAGCTCGTCCAGCCGGTTCGCCGTACACAACTCACCGACTTCCCCCGCGAACGCCGGCCCGACCTCGCCCAGCCGCCGCCGCATGCTCTGCACACTCTCACCCTGCTCGACGGAGAAGTCGTACGTCGCTCCCGCCAGGTTCGCGTGCCACATCCCGAGCTGCCCGACCAGCCGGGACAGCAACGATCGCAGCGTCGGATCGGTGTCGATCCCTTCGACCGAGATCTCGATCGGCCGGTCGAGCTGCTCGTCGGTCAGCGCCGCCGCCTGCTGCAGCATCTGGCCGAGCAGCCAGATGTGGTGGTCCACCATCGTCCGGATCAGATCCATCGAACTCACCTCGTCCCTGGCCGGTACCCGCAGCCCGTTCGGCGGGTGGAAATGGATCCCGCTGGGCGCGTCCAGCCGGATCCGGTCGGGCTGCCCACGCCACCGCGCAGGAGGTACGCCGTACGCGCGACTGAACGCCCGCGTGAACGCCTCGTGCGACCCGTATCCAGCCTCGATCGCGACGTCGAGGATGTGCCCCGGCCCGGTCAGCAGCCGGTACGCCGCGCGCTCGAGCAGGATCCGCCGCCGCAGCTGTCCGGGCCGCTCACCGGCCGCCGCCTCGACCAGCCGGTCCAGGTGCGACCGCGACAACCGGACGCGGGCAGCCAGCTCGGCCGCGGTCGCGTCGTGCTCGTCCAGCGCGTCGGCCAGTACCGAGACGAAGGCGGCGAACACATCGGTCATGTGACCATCGTGCCCGCCGCCTACGCGTCGTACTTGATCGTTTTCGCTCTAATGCGTGAAGAGCTTGGCTGCGGTGATCAGGGTCTGGATGATTCCGTAGCCCAGGAGTACGGCGACCAGGAGCCAGGAGATCACCAGGCGTGGGGTCTGATTCATAGGGTGGCCTCCACACTGGATTCGGACTTCTCGTGGAAACGCTCGGACACCGAGCGGATCAGCAGGTTCGCGACGAACCCGACGGCCAGTACGCCGACCATCGTGAACAGTGCCGGCCGGTACGCCGCCGCGGTCAGCGTGCCCGGTTTGCCCTCGCGGTCCAGGAACCCGTTGATGATGAGCGGCCCGGCGATCCCGGCCGCCGACCACGCGGTCAGCAGCCGGCCGTGGATCGCGCCGACCTGATAGGTGCCGAACAGGTCCCGCAGGTACGCCGGAACGGTCGCGAACCCGCCGCCGTAGAACGAGATGATGACCGCGGCCAGCAGCACGAAGACCACCGTGCTGGTGTGCCCGACGGACGCCAGCAGTGTGTACGCGACGATTCCGACGCCGAGGTACATCGCGTAGATCGGCTTCCGCCCGATGACGTCGGACGTCGACGACCACCCGAACCGGCCGGCCATGTTGAAGATCGACAGGAGGCCGACGAACCCGGCCGCGGCCGCCACCGCGACGCTCGACTTGCCGCCGTCGCCGCGGAAGAAGTCCTGGATCATCGGGCTGGCCTGTTCGAGGATGCCGATACCCGCGGTGACGTTGCAGAACAGCACGACCCACAGGAACCAGAACTGCGGCGTCTTGATCGCGTTCGCCGCCGAGACGTTGCCGGTCGTGACGAGGGCCTTCTGCTGCACGGCCGACGAGTCGAAGCCGTCCGGCGCCCAGCCGTCGGCGGGGACGCGGATGTTGAAGACGCCGAACATCATGATCACGAAGTAGCCGATGCCCAGCGTCAGGAACAGGCCGACCAGCGCGCCGCCGCCGGCCACCGACGTGCTCACGTTCGGGTCGTAGCCGGAGTCGTAGAGCCCGAGCAGCTGGCGGGACAGCGGGCTGGCGACGAGTGCGCCGCCGCCGAAGCCCATGATCGCCAGGCCGGTCGCGAGCCCCGGGCGGTCCGGGAACCACTTGATCAGCGTGGAGACCGGCGAGATGTACCCGATCCCGAGGCCGATGCCGCCGATCACGCCGTACCCGAGATAGACCAGCCAGAGCTGCCCGGTGCCGATGCCGAGGGCGCCGACCAGGAACCCCGTCGCCCAGAAACAGGCGGCGACGAACATCGCCTTCCGCGGTCCGTTGCGTTCGACCCAGGTGCCGCCGACGGCGGCGGACAGGCCGAGCATCACGATCGCGATGCTGAACACCACGCCGACCGCGGTCTGACTGGTGTCGAAATGCTTCACCATCGACGTCTTGTAGACGCTGGTCGCGTACGCCTGGCCGATGCACAGGTGGACGGCGAGCGCGGCCGGCGGGATCAGCCAGCGGCTGTAGCCCGGCGGTGCGACGGTGTGCTCCCGGTCGAGAATCGACAAGACTGCCATCACAGCTCCTTCTGGTCCCCAGTGATTACCCCTCGCGCATCTTGGCTGACTGTATGCATTTTGTGAAGTCTTAAATCTCTTTGTTGCCCGATGGGGGTGCTGATCGTGTCGGGAGGGGACAACCGAACCTGGTACCTGTGAGACTGGGGCCATGGCGATCTCGGCGAAGTTGTTGGGTGAGGACGAGTACGTCGTCGTCAGCACCCGGACGCACTGGAAGGCGCTGATCGGGCCGGTCTTCCTGCTACTGGTGGTGGCCGGCCTCGGCGGCTTCCTGGCCGCGATCGTGCCGTCCGGGTCGATGCAGACCCCGGCCCGGATCGGGGTGCTCGCGGTCGGCGTGGTGCTCGTCGCGACCTTCGGGCTGAAGCCGTTCCTGAACTGGTTCTTCTCGACGTATACGATCACCAACCGGCGGCTGATCACCCGGCACGGCATCCTCACCCGGACCGGCCGGGACATCCCGCTGATGCGGATCAACGACGTGTCCTACGAGCACGGCCTGGTGGACCGCATCCTCGGCTGCGGCACGCTGCACATCGAGTCCGCCGGCGAACGCGGTCAGGTCGTGCTCCCCGACGTACCGCATGTCGAGCACGTCCACCTGCAGATGTCCGACCTCCTGTTCGGCGGCCCGGAAGGCAGGCCCGGCGACGGCATCCTCGAAGAGGAGCAGCCGCCGGAACACATGCGCCGCCGCCCGCAGCAGCCTCAGCAACAGCCGCGCACCGACGACGGCGACACAATCTTCAGCTCGGACGACGACCGCTAGAAGATCTCCACGCTGACTGGTGCGATTGGCCAGTTGAGGGCTGCGGTGGCGCGGTTCAGGGTGCCGGGGGTGTGTTCGGTGACGTGGCCTGTTGGTGCGAACTCGGTGAGCGGGCGGCCGCCGAGGTAGGTCGCTCCGAGGGCGGCGATGGACACGGTGAGGTCGGCGGGGGCGTCGGTGCGTTCGCAGCTCACCGACGTCTCGTCGGCGGTCAGCCGGAAGCGGCCGGTGTTCGCCTCGATCAGGTCGTCGGTCACGTCGAGGACGACGTCGACCGGTACGGCGTACTGCCGCTGCTGGAGCGCCCGCGGTACGTCGGTCACACGCAGCCACAGGGACTCGCCGACCCGGCGTTCGAGGGCGGTCGGTGTGGTGACGAGCTGCTGCAGCGGCTCGTCGACCGCGCCGTGCCCGTAGCCGAGCTTCGCGCTCAGATCCATCGTCAGCAGGTGCTGCCACAGCACCCGGTACGCCGTTGGGTCCGGCGCGATCAGCTCCTCGAGGAGCACCTCGTTCGCCGGGCCGGTCGCGACCCAGTTCATCTTGCCGCGCCACAGCGCGTACCCGGTGATGATGCCGGCCTCGTCACGGTGCACCAGGATCTGGCGCGCGATTCGCCCGTTGCGGTCGTCCGGCTTGTCCTCCAGGTGCTTCTGCCACAGCAAGTCCGACCGCCCGGACACGCCAGGGCGTTGCTCCTGCGCGCGACGCAGGAGGGTCGGCAACTCCTTGAGCGCCTCGTCGACGGTCAGTACGCCGAGCGCACCCGGACGGATCCGGTCGTTGGTCGGGCCGACGCGACGCAGGTCGACCTCGTAGTTCGTGCCCCACGCGGCCGCGCCGTACCCGAACCGCCCGTAGATGGCCGGCTCGCTCGCCCACAGCACCGCGATCGCTTCCGGCACCTCCCGCAGCTGCCGCGCCATCAGCTGAGACAGCACCCCACGCCGCCGGTACGTCGCCCGCACGCCGACCCCGGTCACATGGGCCGCGGCGACCACCGCACCGGGCACGGACAGATCCCGTGTGAGCGCCTTGGTCGTCCCGATGATCGCCGCGCCGTCGGTCGCGACCAGCGTCCGCTCCGGCTCGAACAACTGCCGCCCAAGGTCGTCCGGCGTCGACTCGAACATCATCGCCTCGCCGAACAGGCCAGAGACCGGCTCGTACTCGTCTGCCCGCGCCACCCGCACGTCGAAGTCAGTCACCACCGCATTTTCACATGCCCTACCGACAACAACTGCCCGCAGGAGAGCATCTAGCGAGGTGAAAGGGGGTGGTACCAATGCTCAAACCACTCGGAACGACGGCGGCGGCCCTACTCATAGCAGCGGGGGTGATCCCGGGAACCGCGGCAGCGACGCCGAGCGCGGTGTCGGCAGGGGGCTGCCCGGTCGCGGTGGGCTCCGTGACGGCCGGGGGCGACCACCGGGAACAGGGCGTCTTCGCGGCGAACCCGCCGACGGCACCGGCCAGCCGCATCCTGGGGCGCGACGTGTACCCCGACGGAGCCGTTCGGTTCAGTTCGTCGATCTCACGGGGTGACGACGGGATCAGCATCGCCTTCGTCGGCGGCTACAGCGTGGTCGGGGATGCGCTGTACTACGCCAACTACTCGACCGGCGAGGACGGCGTCATCGAGGGCGGAGTGAAGCGGTTCGGCGGCGGCTGGGGGACTTTCGTCGCTCTCGACGAGGGGGTGTACTACGACAAGGTGCTCCGGAACAACATGTACGGACTCCGCAACGACGGCACGCTGTTCCGCTGGACCGTCGACAGCAAGGGCGCCTGGGGGAACAAGGTGTCCGCGCCCGGATTCGCCGCGGTGAAGGCGATGACGCTGATCAGCTCGACCAAGACCTACGACACGTTCCTCGCGAACACCCGCGGCGGTGCGCTGTACACGATCCACATCCCGACCACGGCGCCGATGAAGCCGATCGTGAAGCAGGTTCGCAGCAAGACCTGGCAGGGCTTCGAGACGTTGATCGCGCAGCAGTGCGGCCAGTACGGATCGGTCCTGCTCGGCATCGACCGCGACACCCACACCGCCTACATGTACGCCCTCGGCCACGCCACTGGCCCGACCACGGTCATCCAGTCGTTCGGCAAGGTCCCGGGTACTTTCGCCGACCCGGTCTACTTCCACTGGACCGACGGCAACGCCACCTGGAAGCCGCCGTTCGGAGAGTGACGAACTCAGACTGCTTCGACGCCGTCTATGAGCCAGTGGCCGTCCACTGACTGGAGAGTGAGCTGCACGCGGGTGCGCTGGACGCTAGGTGTGGACGCGCCTTTTGTCGTCGTGGTGGTGTCGACGAACAGGAGGACGTTCGCCGTGGCGTCCGTCGCATCCTTGACCGCGGCGTCCGTGACCTGAGCCTTGGCGACGGCCTGCTGGCTTAGTTGTTGCGGACGGATCGCGGCGACGGTCTTCGCGAACTCGGCGCCGAACTTCTCCGTCGTGACTTTCCGGGTCGCCGACGCGTAGTCGTCGAGCTTTCGGTAGTCGTAGCTGAAGAGGACGCCGACATCGGCCTGCGCGGCCGCCAGGACGTCCTTGCGTACCTGCTCGCCCGGCCCGGCCTCGTCGACCTTGCGCTGCAGGTCGTCGGCACGTTCGAGCTGCGTCTTCGCGTCGGCCCGCACGATGCCGACGGCCACGGTCCCGGCGACAACGGAGCACACCAGCAGCACAGCCAGAACGATGCTGACGACAACCGCAGGACGGGGCCGCGTCAACGGACCGCGGGCAGATCTCCCGTGGACTCCCCGTCGAGTTCCGCGGGGGAGTCCGGGGTCGGTGGGTGTTCGGCGTCGTCGAGGGCGAGTTCTTCCCGGAAGACGAACTTGCGGTAGGACCAGAAGCGGAAGAGCGTGCCGAGGCCGAGACCGATGAAGTTGGCCGCGATGTTGTCGGACAGCCAGCTGTGCAGGTCCAGGACGTACCGCGAGAAGGCCAGGCAGCCGGCCGCGATCAGCAGACCGACGCCGTTCAGCACGAAGAACAGCACGTATTCACGGTGCAGGCCGGAGCGCTCCCGGTGCCGCCACGTCCAGTAGCGGTTGCCGAAGTACGTCACGATCGTGGCGACCGTGGTCGAGATCAGCTTCGCGGTCAGCGGCTTGTGGTGCAGCATGCCGACACCCGAGTCGGCGAGCACCAGCGGGTTGCTGAAGACCAGCCAGTTGTAGATCGGCAGATCGACGACCAGACCGAGCAGACCGACCAGACCGAACTTGGCGACTTCGTGGACCAAGTGCTGGAACTGGCGGTACAGCGTGGTGACGAGCTTCAACGGTCCTCGGAACCTTCTGTGATCACACCGCGACGGGGAGGGCAGCTTCCCACGGTACCCGGCGACCGGTCCGACCCCGAAATCGCCCGCGTGCCGCGACAGCCGCCGTACGGCTGATGATGTATGGACATTAGGCTCACCGCTGTGAAGTTCGATCGTAAGGATCTCCCTGTCGGTACCCCGGTGGTCGGCATGGTCGGCGGCGGGCAGCTGGCCCGGATGACCCAGGAAACGGCCGTCGCCCTCGGAATCCAGCTCCGCGTGCTCGCCGAGGGCGAGACGGTATCGGCGGCCCAGGCGGTCGCGGACGCCCCCGTCGGCGACTACAAGGACCCGGAGACGGTACGGCGGTTCGCCGCGGAGTGCGATGTGGTGACGTTCGACCACGAGCACGTCCCGACCGACCTGCTGCACTCGCTCGAGGCCGACGGTGTGAAGGTCCACCCCGGCCCGGACGCGCTGGTGCACGCCCAGGACAAGGCCGTGATGCGCGCCCGGCTGGACACGTTCGACGCGCCGGCGCCCGCGCACCAGGTGGTCGGCACGCCCGCCGACGTCGCGGACTTCGCCAAGCGGGTCGGCGGTTTCCCGATCATCCTGAAGACCACCCGCGGCGGGTACGACGGCAAGGGCGTGTGGTTCGTCGACGGCCCGGAGGACCCGCAGATCGCGACCGCGTTCGGCAGCGGCGTACCGATCCTGGCCGAGGAGAAGGTGGACTTCGTCCGCGAGCTGTCCGCGATCGTGGCGCGCTCGCCGCACGGGCAGGCGGTCGCGTACCCGATCGTCGAGTCGGTGCAGCGGGACGGGATCTGCGTCGAGGTGACCGCGCCCGCGCCCGGTCTGGCGCCGGAGCGGGCCGCCCAGGCGCAGCAGACCGCGCTGCGGATCGCCGGTGAGCTCGGCGTGGTCGGCGTCCTCGCGGTCGAGATGTTCGAGGCGCGGGACGGGCGGCTGCTGGTCAACGAGCTGGCGATGCGCCCGCACAACACCGGGCACTGGACGATCGACGGCGCGGTGACGTCCCAGTTCGAGAACCACCTGCGTGCGGTGCTCGACCTGCCGCTCGGTTCGCCGGCCGCGCGGGCGCCGTACACCGTCATGGTCAACGTGCTCGGCGGGGACGTCGAGGACATGCACCGCGGCCTGCTGCACTGCATGGCGCGCGATCCGGGCCTGAAGGTCCACTTCTACGGGAAGTCGGTGAAGCCGGGTCGCAAGGTCGGCCACGTCACGGCGTACGGCGACGACCTCGAGGAGACCCGCTCCCGGGCGCGGCACGCCGCTGATTACCTGACCGGCACGATCGACGAATAGGACTGAGCTGTGATTGGCATCGTGATGGGGTCGGACAGCGACTGGCCGACCATGAAGGCGGCGGCCGAGGTGTGTGCCGAGTTCGACGTGCCCTTTGAGGCAGATGTGGTCTCGGCGCACCGGATGCCGACCGAGATGATCGACTACGGACGGTCAGCGCACGACCGGGGGCTCAAGGTGCTGATCGCCGGCGCCGGCGGGGCCGCGCACCTGCCCGGGATGCTCGCGTCGGTGACCCCGCTGCCGGTGATCGGCGTACCGGTGCCGCTGAAATACCTCGACGGAATGGACTCGTTGCTGTCGATCGTGCAGATGCCGGCCGGTGTGCCGGTTGCGACCGTCTCGATTGGGAACGCTCGTAATGCCGGGTTGCTCGCGGTACGGATCCTGGCTGCGTCGGACGAGAAGTTGCGGGACCGGATGATCGCGTTCCAGGAAACTCTCGGCGAGGCGGCACGGGCCAAGGGCGCTACGGTGCGTGACGGGGCGGCAGAGCTGCGTAAAGGCTGAGGCAGTGAGTGGTTTTCCACAGGACGGGGCGGGTAGTCATGAGTTCCCATTGCTTGTCGTCTAAGGTCGTCGATCGTGACTCCGCCCACTGACTCGGATACGCAGCGCATCCCTGTCCGCTATTGGATCTGGCTGTTCGGCGCGGTCGTGTCGCTTCTCGGCGATCTGACGATGACGTTCGCGATCGGCTGGACCGCCACCCGCCACGGCGGCAGCATCGCAGGCCTCATCCTGTTGCTCGCCGCCGCCCCGCGAGCCGTTCTGCTGCTCGTCGGCGGCGCGATCGGCGACAAGTACGGCGCCCCGCGGGTGCTGCTCGTGAGCTGTACGGCGATGTTCCTGGTCACCGCGGCCCTCGTCCCGGCCACCCTGGCCGTCGGCGAACCCGTGTGGTTGCTGGTGATCCTGGCCATCGTGGTCGGGACGATCGACGCGTTCTTCCTGCCGTCGTCACGGTCGATGCCGCGCCTGCTGGTGCCGCCCGCGCAGGTGCCCCGAGCGCTCGCGAGCTTCCAGGTGACCGGCGTCGTCTTCGCGGTCACCGGCACCGCGGTCGGCGGCGTCCTGGTGAGCTGGGCCGGACTCAAAGCGGCCGCCGGTTTCGACGCCCTGACGTTCGGCGTGATGATCGTCGTCCTGATCCTGCTGCGGAAGACGATCGCGCCTCCCGGCCGGATGCCGGCCGGCATGTTCCGGTCGATCGGCGCCGGCATCCAGGTTGCGTTCGGCCGCCCGCTCACCCGGGCGCTGCTGATCACGATGACGGTTGCGGCAGCTCTGCTGATGCCGATGGACGCACTGCTGTTCCCGCTGCTCGCCCGCGACCACGGCTGGAACGCCCAGACCGCCGGTCTGCTGGTCGCCAGCCGGAGCCTGGGAGTGGGGGTGATCGCCCTACGCATCCTGATGTGGGGCGCGTTTCCCCGGCCGGGCATCTTCGCCGCTGTCGGCCTTCTGGTTGCGGCTGCCGGACTGCTCGGCCTTTCGGTGCTCGACCCGGTGCCGCTGACGTTCGCCGCCGGCGTGCTGAGCGGGATCGGCGTCGGCACGTTCACCGGTCACGTGCTGCCGCTGCTGATGAACTCGGTGGAGCGTGAGTTCCAGTCCCGCCTGCAGTCGATCGTCGTGCTCTGCCAGAGCTTCGCGATCATGGTGGCGAACCCGCTGCTCGGCGGCCTGTCCGATGTGAGCGGCATCGGCATCACCGGCGTCTGCCTCGGCATTTCCGTGGCAGCGGCCATCACCGGGTGCGTCGTCCTGACGCGCCCGGTTCTTCGCTCCGCCAAAGTTGCTTAGGGCCTGCCCGGCGCCCGGTAGGTCCAGCCCGCGGCGCGCCACGTGTCGGCGTCGAGGTTGAGCCGGGCGTCGATGACGACCGGGTTGGTGACGGCGCCCCTGAGCGCGGCCGGGTCGAGCTCGCGGAACTCCGGCCATTCGGTCAGGTGCAGTACGGCGTGCGCCTCGCGGCACGCCTCAGCCGCGGTCGGGGCGTAGCGCAGGGTCGGACGCACCTTGCGGGCGTTCTCCATCGCCTCCGGGTCGTACACCGTGACGTTCGCGCCGTGCAGCTGGATCCGCCCGGCCACGTCCAGTGCGGGCGAGTCGCGGACGTCGTCCGTACCGGCCTTGAACGCGGCGCCGAGCACGGTGACGTTCTTGCCGATCCACTGGCCGCCGAGCATCTCGTGGGTCAGGTCGACGATCCGGGCGCGGCGGTGCTGGTTGATGTCGTCGACCTCACGCAGCAGCGTGATGACCTCTTCGACACCGAGCTCGCCGGCCCGGTGCATGAACGCGCGCAGATCCTTCGGCAGGCAGCCGCCGCCGTACCCGGGCCCGGCGTTCAGCGCGCCGCGGCCGATCCGCTTGTCGTACCCGAGCGCCTCGGCCAGCTGCGTGACGTCCGCGCCGGTCGCGTCGGCCATCTCGGCGAGCGCGTTGATGAACGAGATCTTCGTGGCCAGGAACGCGTTCGCGCCGCCCTTCACCAGCTCCGCGGTCGGAAGGTTGCAGACGACCACCGGCGAACCCTCGCCGATCGGGGTGGCGAACACCTCACGCAGCCGGGCCTCCGCGGTCGCGGACTGGACGCCGAACACCAGGCGGTCCGGGTGCAGCGTGTCCTCCACGCCGTGCGCCTCGCGGAGGAACTCGGGCTGCCAGGCGATCTCGACCGCCGACCCGGCCGGGGCCTGGCGGTGCATGCGTTCCTCGACTGCCTTCGACGTACCGACCGGGACCGTGGACCGGCCGACCACCAGGGTCGGCTTGGTCAGCAGCGGGGCGAGCATGTCGACGACGGAGTAGACCTGGGACAGATCGGCGGCCTCGCTGCCCTCGAGCTGCGGGGTGCCGGCGCAGATGAAGTGCACGTCGGCCCAGTCGGCGATCTCGGTGTAGTCGCTGGTGAACCGCAGCCGGCCGGAGTCCACGTGCTTCTTCAGCAGCGGGTCCAGCCCGGGTTCGTACAGCGGGGCCTTGCCGTCGTTCAGCAGCTTCAGGCGGTGCTCGTCGATCTCGACCCCGATGACGTCGAAACCGAATTCGGCCATCCCGGCGGAGGTGTTGCAGCCGAGGTATCCAGTGCCGATCACGGCGATCCGCAGGGGGCGGGAGGTCGCTTCACTCATGTCGGGGACTCTACCCATCGTGGTTATCAGACGGTTATCGGCTCATGTCTGGAGAGTGCGCTCTTGCTCACTTTCGGCGTACGACGTCCTCCACCGGCGAGTTGTTCGTCGTACTGTGTGACTCGTGAGTAACTCATTCGAGCTGTACGCGCTGTCCGAGGAGCACCAGGCGATCCGCGAGGCCGTTCGCGCCGTCTGCGACGCCAAGGTCGCCCCGCACGCCGGGGACGTGGACGAGCTGGCCGAGTTCCCGAAGGCGTCGTACGACGCGCTGAAGGCCTCGGACTTCCACGCGCCGCACATCCCGGAGCAGTACGGCGGCGCAGGGGCGGACGCCCTGGCCACGGTGATCGTGATCGAGGAGGTCGCCCGCGCGTGCGCCTCGACCTCGCTGATCCCGGCCGTCAACAAGCTCGGCTCACTGCCGCTGCTGCTGTCCGCCTCCGACGAGGTGAAGCAGCGCTACCTGCCGCCGGTCGCGGCGGGCGACGCGATGTTCTCGTACTGCCTGTCCGAGCCGGAGGCCGGATCGGACGCCGTCTCGATGAAGACACGGGCAGTTCTTGATGGGGACTCGTACGTCCTGAACGGCGTGAAGCGCTGGATCACCAACGCCGGCGTGAGCGACTTCTACACGGTCTTCGCGGTGACGGACCCGGACGCCCGCTCGAAGGGGATCTCCGCCTTCGTGGTCGAGAAGTCCGACGAGGGCGTATCGTTCGGCGCTCCGGAGAAGAAGCTCGGGATCAAGGGCTCGCCGACCCGCGAGGTGTACTTCGACAACGTCCGGATCCCCGCTGGTCGCATGATTGGCTCCGAGGGGACCGGTTTCGGCACCGCGATGGCGACGCTCGACCACACCCGCGTGACGATCGCGGCGCAGGCGCTCGGGATCGCGCAGGGCGCGCTCGACTACGCGCTCGGATACGTCAAGGAGCGCAAGCAGTTCGGCAAGGCGATCGCCGAGTTCCAGGGCCTGCAGTTCATGCTCGCGGACATGGGCATGAAGATCGAGGCGGCCCGTCAGCTCACGTACGCCGCGGCCGCCCGCTCGGAGCGCGGTGACTCCGACCTGACCTACTTCGGCGCCGCCGCGAAGTGCTTCGCCTCCGACGTCGCGATGGCCGTCACCACCGACGCCGTCCAACTCCTCGGCGGCTACGGCTACACCCACGACTACCCGGTCGAACGCATGATGCGCGACGCCAAGATCACTCAAATCTACGAAGGCACCAACCAGGTCCAGCGCATCGTCATGGCCCGCCAACTCCTGAAGGGCATCAGCTGAGGCTCTTGGGTGCGCGGCCGCTCGTTACGAAGCGGGCTCCGTCGATAGCGCGAGAGCCAGTTCCACGATCGTGTCGGTGTCCTGCAGCGAGCGGCCCGTCAACTCCTCAAAGCGTCCCAGGCGGTAGCGCAGGGTGTTGACATGGACGTGCAGAGCCGCGGCAGTCAACGGAATGCTTCGCTCGTGAGTGAGGTAACTACGGAGTGCCTCGACGATCTGCTCACCGAACGGCCTGGTGTCTTGTAACGGCTGGAGGTAACGCGCTCTGAGAAGGTCGCCCAGTTCTTCCAGGCCCGGTACTGCGAGGCGCCAGCCGAGGGTTTCCACGGTGTGCACGCCTGCAGTGTGGTGCAGTGCCGCAGCTGCCAGAACGTGTTGAGCGCTCTGGTACGACGTAGCGATCCGCTCCACCGACATCGGCGCACCGACCGCGACAAGGAGACCTGGAACCGGCGAGGGAACGTCCTCGATCATGCCCACCAGACAGTCGTGCGACGGTGTCATCAGCACGCTGTCCCCGTGCTGCTCGAACAGCAGACGCTGGATCCGCTCGATGGCCTGCTGGTCCGCCGGACCAGTGCAGAACGCGCGGTACGCCGTGTCCCGGCGCAAGCGGTAGACGGTGTAGCCCCGCTCGAGTTGGCCGGTGTCGAGCTCGCCCGCGAGAGCGCCACCCAACCACTCGTCGCGGCGCCGCTGGTCGGCGACTGCGTGGGCCAGCCCGAGCTGGTGGTAGTCGGCCGCTGCTCGCGCCGAGAAGAGGTCGCTGAGCTTCCACACCAGGGACGTCAGCGCGACGACGTCGGACCCGTCGACGCCGTACTCCGTTGCGATGTCGACCAGCCGGCGCTGGATGGTCCAGATGGTGATGCGGAATCCGGACAGGATGTCTTCGATCGGTACACCGGCGTCGAGCCGTTCGACCGTGGCGCGTTCGGCCTCCCAGAGCTCGCCGGCCGGTGGTACGTCGCCCACAGCGAGCGTGCGGCACACCCGGGAGCGGATCCGTCGGATGCTGGCGATGATCTGGTCACGCTCGACCGTTGCGTAGCTCGGGATCTCGCTCCGGACGCGCTCGAGGATCGGCTCGACAACCCCGTCGTCTTCCTCCAGGGCTGCGACGAGCCGGACCACACCCCCATGGACCCCGTCGACCATGAGGCCATCTTGCCTCAATCCGCCGTCGACAGGCTCCAACGTCCTCATTTCGTAGCGGGGTACGAAGTCGTCGGGGCGACCTTGGATCTGCGTTCGTAGCGACCGCCGCGGCGGAGGGGCGACGCTCTCCACAGAAGGCACCGCCGGCTGACAGCGAAGGAGGAGGAGATGTCCGTTGCGCCGTTCTCGGCAGGATTTCGTCTGGCCGGTACTCGAGGGTCGATCGGTACGTCTCGAGCCGCTGGGTCATCGCCATGCGGCAGCCCTCGCTGTCGCGTCCGAGGAAGACCGAAGCTGGCCGCATCGGCCCAGGGTCGCGGGCTGAATACCGATGCCAAGCTGCAGTTGCTCGAGTTTGCCTTCGCCACCCTGAGCGTGGCGCGGGTCGACCTCATGACCGATGCTCGCAACCGGCAGTCCCGGATGGCCATCGAGCGCGTCGGTGCAACCTTCGAGGGTGTGTTGCGCCATTGGTCGAGATCACGGAAATCCGGCGAGGACGGGATGCTGCGGGACACCGCGGTGTACTCCGTCATCAGCGAGGAGTGGGCGCAGCGTCGTGCTCGGCTCGCAGAACGACTCTCCCATGACGACGACCTCACGGTGAACTGACCGTCCGTCTCGGACCTGAAGAAGGCACAACATGCGGATTCTTGTTTCCGGCGCCAGTATCGCCGGGCCGGTGCTGGCGTACTGGCTGACCAGGCACGGCTTCACGGTCACCGTTGTCGAGCGTGCCGCAACGCCGCGCAAGACCGGCGGCCACTCGGTCGACCTGTTCCGGCCCGCGGTGGAGATCTCGGAGAAGATGGGCGTGCTTCCGCTCATCGAGGAGCTGGCCACCGACGCCGATCAGATGACGCTGTACCGGGAGGGCGTGAAGCGGCCCGTCCGGGTCGACCTCTCGAAGGTCTTCGGCGCCACCTCCGACCGGCACGTCGAGATCATGCGCGACGACCTGAGCCAGATCTACTACGACGCCACGCGTGACGACGTCGAGTACGTCTTCGGGGACTCGATCACCGAGATCTCTCCCGAGGGTGAGGTGCGGTTCGAGAACGCCGCGCCGCGCCGCTTCGACCTCGTCGTCGGCGCCGACGGGCTGCACTCGAACGTACGCCGCCTCGTCTTCGGCGACGAGTCCAGGGCCGGCAAGTTCATCGGTCCCTACTTCGGGGTCGTCACGCTGCCCAACTTCTACGGTCTCGAGCGCGAGCTCCGCATCCACTCAGGCATCGGCCGCACCGCCGGCATGTACCCAGCGCGGCAGGCCGGCGAGGCACGGGCTCTGTTTCTCTTCCGGAGCGAGCACAGGCTCCAGTACCACTACCGCGACGCGCCCCGGCAGAAGGAGTTGCTACGTGCCGCGTTCACCGGCATGGACGCCGAGGTGGATCGCTGGCTGGAGGAGCTCGACCGGACGCCGGCGTTCTACTTCGACTCCATCACCCAGCTCCACCTGGACAGCTGGTCGCGTGGCAGAGTGACGCTGGTCGGCGACGCGGGGTACTGCCCGGGTCCGGCCGTCGGCGGTAGTACAAGTCTCGCTGTCATCGGGGCCTACGTTCTCGCCGGAGAGCTGGCACGGGCCGGCGGCAACCATTCGCACGCATTCCCCGCTTACGAGCAAGCGATGATGGCCAACGTACGCGGCAGCCGGGCGGTCGCGATGAGTGCAGCCAGGACTCTGGTTCCCACCTCTCGCCTCGGCGTGTCAGGCCTCGCCTACGGCGCTCGCCTGGTCTCCGCCCTTCCCACTGCACTCAGCCGGACCTTCCTCAAGCTGACCACGAAGAGCGCGCGCGTCTACAACTCCATGACAGTCGATGACTACCTGCCGTCGACCCAGGCGTAGACGTATGCGTGACGTGAACTGGGACGGGGCGGTGAACGCCCGGGATCTCGGCGGGCTGCCGACACCTCTGGGTCCGATACAGCCCGGCCGGCTGTACCGCTCGGCTCGTCCGGAGTATCTGACCGAGCGCGGCTGCCAGGACCTGGTCGATGCCGGCGTCACCACGATCATCGACCTCCGCAACGCCGACGAACGATCCGCAGTCCGAAGGATCGACGGGGTAACCATTCATCACCTGCCGATCGAGGACCCGACCGACGCCGCCTTCATGGCCGAATGGGGCGAACGGCTGGACAGCCCCGCGTACTACTCCGACGCGCTGCGTCGATGGCCAGATCGGATCACCGCCCTCTTCGCCCACGTCCTGGAGGTCGACGTCGGCGGTCTCCTCATCCACTGCAGCGGTGGCTGTGACCGCACCGGCATGGTCGTGGCGATGCTGCTGGCGGCGGTCGGTACGCCGGTCGCGGCGATCCTCGATGATTACGAGCTCGCCGTGCGCACCATGAACACGCATGCGGCGCAGCTGGGCGAGGCGGCTCTGTCTTGGGCCTCACTGGATCGGCACTGCGCCCTCGCCCGCGACGACCTGGTGGCCTTCCTCGAGTCGGCCGATCCAGCCGCCTACTTCACCTCGGGCCAGATGGATGGCCTGCGGGAACGGCTGACCACCTTCGATTGGCAAGGACTTGGGCTCGCAGCTGGATGCCGGAATCTCTGGCCCGGATCGCCGCCAGCGCTCTGCACCCGGACGTCCGGTGATCACTTGCGCGAAGGGCGACATCCGCTTGCGGTTCTCGGCTTCGCTGAAGGCGGCGAGTTCCTGGTCCGTCATCGTCATCCAGTCCGGTTCCTTGCCCAAGGCATGCAGTAGCCGAATACCCAGCGGAGGCTTCTGGGTTCCGTGAGGGTGACAACGGACATGCATTGATTGCCTCCAGTGCAAGGGGGAGTCGTAAGTCCAGGACGATCGGTTTGACGACCGAGGCCTGCCGGATGTGAGGCGATGAGACGAGGCTCATACCTGCGTCGACCAACGCATGATCGAGCTGTGCCACCGCTTGTAGCCGGCTACCAGACAGCGACGCCGGCGTTGGAGCGGGGCCCGTAGCGAGCCACGTGCCGCACGAGGCATCGTTCTCGCGTTCCACGAGATCCAGACCCCCGATCAGGAGATTCCCATGTCCAACAGTGAATTGAGCACCACACGACACGAGCCGGGTTCGGGCGCGTGGAAGACGGCGCTGACCGTTCTGCAGGAGGTCCAACCGCCGCTCATTCCCGCCGATGGGCACGCGATGACCGTTGTCGTCGAGTATCCGCCGGGAGACCCCGGTGCGCCGGCTCACCGCCACCCCGGCGGGCCTGCTTTCGGCTATGTGGTCGACGGCGAGATGCGGTTCGAACTCGAAGGCGAACCCGAGCAGATCCTCAAGGCCGGCGACGTCTTCTGGGAGCCGGGCGGTGATGTCATTCACTACCAGGACGGCAATGCCCGCGGTGACATCGGGGTCCGCTTCGTGGTGACGATGCTGTGCGATCCGAACCAGCCGATGCTTGTCCTGGTGGACGAGGAAGAGCTTGCCCAGCGCAAGGATCGTCGCGCACCCCGCCCGGCCCGACCGCCGTGCGGCTCTGGAGATCACTGACGGGGCGGCATCGCCTCGATGGTCTCGTCGCCTGACATTCCAGCGGCCTGCGTCGTCCTATTGGTGAGAAGGCTCGACCCGGAGCGGTGGCGCACCGGGTTCGTCATGACGAGGAGGAATTGATGAATGACATTCAGGCTGTAGCCGACCGCGTCGAGATCGAGGCGTTGCGCGGTGAGTTCAGTGATGCGGCGATGATGAGCGACTACGACCGCTTCGTGTCGCTGTTCACCGAGGATGCGGTGTACCAGATCCCCGAGGCCGGTGTTGTGCAGACCGGCCGGGAGGAGATCCGTGCCGGGAGCGAGAGGCTTGCGGACGAGTGGGAGTTCTTCGTGCAGACCACGCATCCGGGCGCGATCGAGTTGGACGGCGACAGTGCGTCGGGTCGTGCCTTCGTGTGTGAGGTCGGGCGTCTGCGCAACGGCATGTCGATCTTCAACTATGCCTTGTTCCACGACCGCTACCGGCGCACTTCGGAGGGCTGGAAGTTCAGCGAACGTGTCTTTGAGGTGAGGTACTTCGACACCACGCCGCTGCCGGGTTCGCCGACCGTGGACTGGGCGGCCACCGGCACCGACCCCTTGCCGGAAGCAACCAAGTAACCGCCGCTTGGACAGGTAGCGGTGGCGTCATGGGAGTCAGGTCAGGAGGGTGATCCGTTCGCGCGCCGACGGTGTGATCAGTGGGTGGGCTCGGCCGGCCGGGTCGACCCGGCCGCTGATCGGCCTGCGGAGGTCGAAGGTCGCGCGGACATTGGCGGAGAAGTTCAGCCGGCCGTCGGCGTCCGCGACGGAGCCGAGAAGTCGATAGGCGATGTTGATCAGCCGGCGCCGCTCGCCCACGATCGCGCTCAACCGAGGGTCGTACCGATCTGATTCTGGTTCGGGCCTGACGTTCGTCCTGGCGGTATCTCCTGGTGGCTGACGCCACCACGCCCCGCGCGCCGGTTTCGTCGACGGCTATGAAACGGGTGGCCCAGCGCAAGCTGCGAGTTGCGGCCTTGTCGACGATCAGGCTGTGAGTGCCCGGAAGATCTGACGCTGGGCGATGTCGTTCGGGTCGTGTCCGCCGGCGAACTCACGCCGTCGGGCTGCTGGAATCGTGGCGAGCAACCATTCCGTGTGCTCGAACGTGGTGTTGTCGTCGTCCAAGCCGTACCAGACGTCCACGGGCACCGAGATCGACTCCGGAGCGAAACCCCATGGGCGGGTCAGTGCAAGGTAGTCGTCGATCCACCCGTCCAGCCCTTCGACGCAAGTCGTCAGCATCCGCTGGTACCTCCCATCCGGCGTTGCGGGGTCGAAGTGGTCGAGGATCTCCCGTCCACGGCGGTGAAGCCGTTCCCGCAGCCACCCCTCCCCGCGTCGCGCGTCCGGGACCCAGTCGAGAGACTCGAGGGCAGCGGTGCCTGGCGCCGCGATCCCAGCCACTGTGCTGCAGTTGACTATGCGGTCCGGCAGCAATGCCGCGCAGGCGAGGGCGTGCGGGCCGCCGCCGGAGAACCCGGTAACGGCGAACCGATCCCATCCCTGGGCGTCGGCGAGCAGTTGGGTGTCGGCGGCAACATCCGCGACGCTGCGTCCGGGGCTTCGAGTCGATCCGTAGCCGGGGCGGCCAGGAACGACCATGCGCAACCCGGTGTCCTCGATCGCCGCGATCACGTCCGGGCGCTCCCACCGGCAGCCCGGAGTCCCGTGATGCGCAATCACCGGCACGCCGCCCGTGGCGCCGTACACGCAGTACTGCAGCACTCGCCCGTCAGGTGTTCCGACTTCATACGTTTGCGGTGGCTGCCAGTTCATCCCGGAATTCAACTCCGTTTCGAGTGCCGCAGGTCGCCGCAGTTCACGGGCTGATGACCAGACGTCCGAGGTCTCGCAGACAGCTTGCGCACGAAGAAACAATAGCACTTATATAAGCACTGTTACAATTCTGTCTGGTCCGGGGCCCTCGAACTGCACCGCCCGGAGGTTCAGCGCGCTGCCGCCGCGTAGACCAGGTCGCCGGTGTGGGAGAAGTTGACGCGTACGCCGTTGAGCAGTACGTCGGTCGTGTTCGGAGCGGCGATGCCGATCGCTTTCGCCGGATCGGTCGAGGCAGTCAGTGCCTGGCCGTCGATGCGCAGCGTGGTGCCGGTGTACGTGACCGCGACGTCGTTCACCCTGACCGGGGAGGTGAGCAGGACCTTGCCGGCCCGCTTGACCGTCGATCCGTCGTACATCACGAGCGAGCGATCTTCGGCGTACAGCATCTTCCCGTCGAAGCTGTACGACCCGAACGACCGGGTGGCCTTCGACGCCCACGACTTGTAGTAGGTGCCACGGGTACCGTCGCCGTACCGGATGTCCAGCGCCGTCGCCAGGTCCGGCGTCAGTGTCCCGACAGCCAGCCGATTGATCCGTACGGCGCCATCGGCAGCCGCCGACGCGGGTAGGAGGATGGTGTCGAAGGTGCTCTTTCCCTTGCCCTGCTTGACATACGAGGCGTACTTCGCGTCACTCACGTGATAGAACGCGGGCGAGTAGTACCCGTTGCGCACCGAGGCTGTGAGCTTCTCGGGATCCGCCGGGACGACTGCCAGGTTGGCGCCGGAAGTGAACTTGGTGACCGTTGCCTTGGACGTGGCGGCCTGCACGGGGTTCGCGTCCGGCAGGAAGTGCCAGTTCTGCTCGTAGCGGTGCGACACGGTGTCGTTCGGCTTGAGTTGATCGGACACCAGAGACACTCCCGATCGCAGCGTCAGCACGGACCTCGCATGCCAAGCCTTGGCGGACGCGTCGGTGTTCCCGCTGATCAGGTCGAACGCCGGGTTGTTGACGAAATGGGTGATCTCCCCGGCGGCCTTGTTGTTCTGCGGCAGGTCGTCGACCTCGACGGTGTTGTGAGCCTCGGTGGTCTTCCGCAACCAGTCCGATCGCGGGTCCGAGCTGTAGGAGTACGTGCCCGGGTCGACCAGCAACTCGCGACCGTGTGCATAGGTGACGAGGGACAGTTCGTCCGGATGACTGTGGGGACCGCGATCGATGTTGTACCGCAGATAGGAGTCGGCCGCCGACCAGCCCGAGCGCGACACCGCCACCCGGGTGTCCGGATATCGCGCCGCGACGTGCTGGGGTTTCGTGCCGGCCTTTCCCGACGTACCGACGTAGATCAGTTCCTGGTCGCCGAGCAGCTCGCCGAGTCGGCGCAGGACCGAGCGCTGGTCGTCGCTGCCGCTGTCGCCGTAGTTCGCGGTGTAGCCGTTCGGGAGCGTCTGGTCCATCAGGAAGTGGCCGAGCTTGCGGAGCTTCTCGGTCGCGGTGAACGCGATCCCGTGCTTCTTCATGAACTCCACGAGGTCGACGTACTGCGCGACGTACCCGCGGGCGTAGCCGCTGGTCGCCTCCCGGTACCCGCCGTCGGGGTAGGTCGAGTCGTTCAGCTGACCGGCCAGGAAGTCGGCTGCGTTGGTCCGCCAGCCCGCGGCCGCGGTGAACTCCGGCAGGTAGACGGCGGCGTGCAGCAGCGAGATCTTCTGGGTCTGCATCCAGTTCGGGCTGTCGTGGACGTTGCCTTGCAGATGGAGGCCCGATCGGTACATCGTCTTCAGGATCTTGACGTTCTCCTCCGCGTCCAGCGAAGGACTCGTGCGCAGGATCTCGTACGCCGCCGTCCAGTTGTCCAGCCGTCGCGCGGTGTCCAGGCTGCGTGGATACGAGCCCGCGCCGTACTCGGTGCCGTACCCGTCGGCATCGGAGATGAAGTCGGTCATCGTGTCGATCAGGACGTCGGCGTACTTCTCGTCGGCGGTCTTCTGGTACGCCGTGGCGAGCGGACCGGCGAAGAAGAAGCGCGCCAACTGGTACCAGTACTCCTTGTCGGCGCCGGTCGGCAGCAGCCAGTCGAAGCCGCCGGGGTCGCCCTGCCAGGAGTACGTGTTCTGCACGGTGTTCTTCCAGGTGCGGGTGCTCTCCACGAACGTCTCGGAGTTGCTGAACACCATGACGTCCTTGGCCGCGTCCGCCCGCCCGGTCAGCGTCAGTGTCGCGCTGCGCACACCGGAGACTCCGGTCAGATCGAACTGCAGGTAGGCCTTCCGGGTCTCGTCCGTGAACGGACCGTTGCCTTGGTCCCGGACCTGGACCTGGTCCTTGGCGCCGTACGCCGTACCCGCGTCGGCACCTGCCTTGATGTACGTGTCGGCCGTGGGGTTGAGTGTCCGCACCGACCCGTCGTCGAGCGTCAGCCGCAACGCCGGCTTGCCCGAAGCCTTCTCGCGGCTGTTGACAGCGACCGTGACCGGATCCTTGATCCGCGCCATCAGCAGGAAGCCGGCGGCTCCACTCGTGATCGCGGAGGTGACATCAGCGCTGACGGCCGCCTCCTGGGGCCCGAAGCGCACCGTAGTCCGGTAGGCCTCGCCGGAGCCCAGCGTCCAGATGTGGTCGGGCGTCAACTCGAGAACACCGGGCCAGTCCTTGTGCGTGAACTTGCCGGCATCGTTGGCCGGTCGGCCCCGGTAGTAGGCGAGCAGTTCACGCTTGGCCGCGGCGTAGTCACCTTTCTGTACGGCGGCCTGAACCTGGCTCAACCCAGCCACGCCGTAGTCGAGAAGCCTGAAGAACTCCGCGTCGGACAGATTCTCAGCGGTCGAGGCATCACGGGCCCCCAAAGCCCCGGCAACCACCATCAACGCAGTAGCGGCACCGACAACGCCCGCCCGCAAACTGATACGCATACAACGCTCTCCCCAGGCCATGGTGTTGAAATCAACGAACGAAGACTGGGGCGCCACTCCCTCGTCGCGGCGCCCCAGCCCGGTGTTGGCCGTCAGTCGGCGACGAGGCCGTACCACTTTCCGTAGGAGTAGAACTTCAGGTAGTACTCGGTCCCGTCCTTGACGTTGGAGGCGACCACTTTCCATGTCCTAGGGTCGCCAGGGATGTTGGTCCAGTGGTCCTGGCACCCGGCTGTCTTGAAGCAGACCTTGACGGCGCGCGCGTTGCCGTTGTTGCTGAAGTCGGACGCGACGTTGATGTCGCGGCACTTGCTGGATGTCTTGAAGTACGTACCGCTGCTGGGGTAGCGGAGAGTGCCGCTCGGCAGCTTGAACTGCTCGCTGTTGGCGCTGCCGAGACACGAGCCGGCGGCGTCCGCGTTGTCCGGGTTGCTGACGGTGACAGCCACGAAGCCTGTGGTCGCGAGTGCCAGGGCGCCGACGATCGCCGCGGGCTTGGAGCGCAGTACGCGCATGGAATCATCCTCGATCTGTGAGTCCGTGCAGAGACACCGTGAAGCTATCCAGCGGGGCTTTCTGCTCGCTTTCCGGTCGCTTTCCGGTTGGCGTTGGGGTCGACGGGTGCCGGGTGGGGACGTAATGTGCGAATCGCCGGACGGAGGCCGAGATGAATCAAGGTTTGCTGAACTCGTTGACCGATTCCGAGCGGTTGCTGGTGTCCGAGAGCGAGCGGGACGTGCTGAAGGGGCTGGACGAGGACCAGCTCCTGGACCTGCACCAGCGTGTTCGCCGGATGCGCACGAAGTACGTGAAGAACTACCGGCGGTCCGCGAGTGCAGCGGTCACACACGCCGGTGGCCGGGGGATGTCCTACCCGAGGAACCAGCGCGATCGCGACAAGGCGGAGCTGTTCGAGTCGGTGCTGGCGACGGTGAGCCGTGAGGTCGCGGTGGCTGCGCGTCGCGCGTCGATGGAGTTGCGCAGCGAACGGCTCGACGCGGCACGGTCGGCCAAGTCAGCCGCGCCGTCAACACGGGCGGCCGATCCGGCGAAGCCCGCAGCGGCTACCCGGGCGCGGGCGACGAAGACTACCGGAGGCTTGAAGAAGGACGCGTCGACGCAGGCGATGGGGGCTCGTCGGCAGGCGAAGCGCGACTCCCGCTGAGTGACTGCACACCGGACGGGGTTCTGGATCACCCGAATCGGGGGATCACCACCGGCGTCCGGTCGGGTTCGCTGGTCCGGGTCGGCCCGGAGGTGCGGAGATGCACGATGCGGACAGCGTGACCGCCCGGCCGTCGCGCCGGGGGCGAGCCGCCAGACCGCTGGTGGTAGGCGCGGCGCTGGTGACGGTCGGCCTCCTGTACGCCGTGCTGGTGCCGGGCGGCGCCGCGGGGGCGGACGGACCGCAGTCCGACCGGATCGACGAAGGACGGCGGCTGTTCGCGGTCGGTTGCTCGAGCTGCCACGGTCTGCATGCCGAGGGTGGCACCAACGGTGAAGGCCGGATGGCCGGACCTTCGCTGATCGGCGTCGGTGCGGCCGGGGTCGAGTTCCAGGTCAGCACCGGGCGGATGCCGGCCGCCCAGCCCAACGCGCAGATCCCGCAGAAGCCGCCGGTCTACAACGAGCAGGAGATCGAGGCACTGGCGGCGTACGTCGCCTCGCTCGCTGTAGGCCCCGCGGTGCCTGCCTCGGAGTCGTACGACGTCAGCAAAGCCACGCAGGCGGACGTCGTCCGCGGCGGCGAGCTGTTCCGCACCAACTGCACCGCCTGTCACAACTTCGCCGGCCGTGGCGGCGCGCTCCCGAACGGCGGCTATGCGCCCTCGCTGATGAACACGACGCCACGGAACATGTATCTGGCGATGCTCACCGGTCCGCAGCAGATGCCGGTGTTCTCCGACCATGTCCTGTTCCCCGAGGACAAGCGCGCCGTGATCGCCTACATCGTGGCATTGCAGCAGCAGCCCGACCCGGGAGGTTTCGGTCTCGGGCGGCTCGGCCCGGTCTCCGAAGGCCTGTGGGGCTGGCTGGTCGGCATCGGGTTGCTGGTCGTGGTCGCGGTCTGGATCGGAGCCAAGGTGCCCCGGGTCCACCGCCCGCGAGGACGAACACCGCGCACGTGAAGCAACCGGCTGCCCGGAACCCGGCTGCGTCCGGGGCTGCCGCAGGCGGCCCGAACCCGCTAGTCTCGAATTTCGGAAGCTGGCGCAGTGGGGACGACGAGCCAGCCAGACACGCCCGCCCAGGGGAGGGGTGACCGCGTGACGAGCCCGTCGCCGGACCGAGCGCGCGAGGAGTCCCGGTACCCGGCCGAGGAGAAGATCGCTCGGCCGCCGCTGACGCTCGTGACGCGTGAGCGGCTGCACTCCGCCCTCGACCTCGGTGTGCGCTCGCCGCTGACCATGGTGGTCGCACCGGCCGGGACCGGTAAAACCGTTCTGCTGTCGGACTGGGTGACGCGCCGACGACAGGCCGGGGAATCGGTGGTTTGGGCGCCGGGACAGCTACCGGGCGTACTCGACAAGGTCCTCGCGCAGGTACGGGGAGCCGACAGCCCGATCGTCCAGGACCCGATCGTTGTCGACGACGCCCACCTGTTGCCGGCATCGGTTGTCGGCGAGGTGGCGCGCGTTCTGCATCAGGCGCCGCACGCGGTCCGGCTGCTGTTCGCCGCGCGGTACGACCTGCTGTTGCCGGTGTCCGAGCTCGAGGTCAGGGGGATGGCACTGACCCTGCGTTCGCGAGACCTGCGGTTCAACGATGCCGAAGCCACCGCTCTGGTCCGGGCGCATGCCGAGGACGCCAGCGCGGCCGACATCGTGCTGGTCCAGGAGAAGGCGGCCGGCTGGGCAGCAGCCCTGGTGCTCGCGGCCCGCACGCTGCAGGCATCCGGTGATGTCGTGTGGCCGCTGGGCAATCAAGGGGAGGTGCTCGACCTGCTGCTCGGCGAGACGCTGAGCACCCTCGACGAGCGCGTCCAGGCGATGCTCCTCAGCACCTTCGGCGCCACCACACTGAGCGGACGGCTCGCCGAGATGCTGAGCGGCGACCCCGACGCCGGCTCGATGCTCGCGGATCTGGCGGGCAGCGGTCTCCTGGTGACGGCGTACGCCGATGACGCGGCGAGCAGCCCGCTGTACCGGTACCACCCTCTCCTGGTCGAACTGCTCCGCCGGCGCATCGCGGCCCGCGCCGGCGACCGGCAGCTGGTCGTCGCCGCGCACCATCGATCGGCCGTGTACTACGAGAACCGGGGCGACGGCGGGTCCGCACTACGCAGCGCTGTCGACGCCGATGACCCGGCGCTGGTCGAGCGGATCCTGCTCGGCCACGGTCCGGAGTTCCTGGCCGCGGGCGAGGCCGATCTGGTCGCGGCCGGCTTCGACGCGCTGCCGGCCGGCTATCTCGATCAGCATCCCCACCTGCTCGGAGTCCGTGGGCTGCTCCGGCGAGTCACCGGCGATGTCTCGGGTGCCGTTCTGGACGCGGCGTCGGCCGACGACCGTGCAGCCGACACCGCAGCCGACGCTGCCGCGGTGACACCGGACGACGACGCGCTGGAGGCGGACGCCGTACTGCTGCGGCTGTGGCGATCCCGCTACGGGTGGCACGACGTCCGGACGGCGATCGATCAGGCGAGATCCTTGTTGGCACGCGCCCCGGCGGGCGGACATGACGGCCCTCCTGCCGTGCTCGGTCCCGAACGGCTGGCGTGGTTGCTGATCGAGCTCGCGGCCGCCGAGACCTGGGCCGACGACCTGGACGCGGCAGTCACCCACCTGGACGAGGCCCTCGTGACCGCGCGGATGGCGGGCCACCACCGGTTGATCGCAGGCGGCCTCGCCCATCAGGCCGTCGTACAGTGCGCCCGCGGCCAACTGCAGAACGCGGCCAGGTCGGCGCAAGGCGCTCTCGATGTGGCGGGAGGGCAGAGCCTTCCCGAGGAGTACTCCGCCCGTGCGTACGTCGTCCTTGGACTCGCGGCCGTGAACGAGCTCGACCTGGACACCGCGTGGCAGTACCACGGGGTTGTGGCGGAGACCGAGGTGGCCGCCTCCGACACGGTTGTCGCCGGGCTGCGAGCGATGCTGCGAGCCGTACTCCTCATCGAGCGTGGTCGTCTCGGGGAGGCGCTGACCGAGCTGACCACCGACCCGACGGCGGCAGGCCCGCTGCCGTCGTTCCTGTCCCGGGACCTGGCACTGGCACGAGCCTGGCTCGCGACACTGTTCGGGGACGCGTCCACCCTCGACACGCAGGTGACTGTGCTCGAGCGCACCGGCAACTCGACGGAGGCCGGCTTGGTCCGGGCGATGACGTCGTTGATCCACGAGGACGTTCAGACGGTCCTGAAGCAGATCGACGCCGGGCTGGACCACGCCGACCTCTATCCGCCCCTGGCGTCTACCGCCGCCTCCTTCCGGACAGTCCTGCTGAGTCGGATCGGTGACGAGCCGGCTGCGGAAGCCGCGTTGGTGGACACCCTGAACCGGGCCACCCCGCAACACATGCTCCACTCGCTGACGTCAGCTGCCGACGAGACGACCTTCCTCGATCTGTTACGCCGCAACGTCACCGGCCCGAACCCGCATCCGTTCGCCGCGGACGCGTTGGAGAAGCTGTCCGGCCACCAGGCCGGATGGAGCAAGGCCGGCGGGAGATCCCCGTTGGTCCGCGTCCGGCCGGACGCGCAGGTTCCGCCGCCGCGGCGGCTGGACGCTCTGGTGAACGGTGTCCGGGTCCGGCTCACGGCCCGTGAAGCCGAGGTGCTCGACGAGCTTGCGCTCGGCAGTTCGTACAGCGAGATCGCCCAGGCGCTGTACATCACCGAGAACACCGTCAAGACGCACCTGATCTCGCTGTATCGCAAGCTGGGCGTCGACAAGCGCTCCGCCGCGCTCCGCGCCGCCAGGTCCACCGGCCTGCTGTAGTTCCCTCAAACCGCCGGGCGGACCCGCACCGCGTTCGTCGCGACGCCGGTGAGCAGCATCCCGGTAGCGACGCCGACGACGAGATTGATCACCGCGGTCGCGACCTTGGAGCCCGTCGATCCGGTGCTCAGGAACGGGGCCGCGGTCGCGACCAGCGTCGCCAGTGTGACGATCCAGCCGAAGAACTGCAGCGGCCGCGGCGTCGAGACCAGCAGAAGGTGCAGCAAGCCGGTGGCGACCAGCGCGGCGAAGACGCACCAGAGCGCATAGGTCGCCGTGTCGGCGTCACCCCACAGTCCCTCGCCCTCAGGCGCGAGAACCGGCACGTCGAAGAGGCCGCGGGCCAGCAGGATTCCCACGACTGCAGCAAGTCCGGCGACGACTGCAGTTGCGGCCCCGCCGGCCCACAGCCGGCCGGCGAGTACTCGGTCGTTCATCAGCAGCCTCTCGTAGGCCGTCACTTCCGACAACCGTGGCGAGCCGGGACGGACGGTTCATCACCTGGAGCGGGTGATCCTGCGCGGCCCCCATCAGACAAGGGTTGTTGGATGGCACGTCCTGCGGCGGTCCTCGGACGGCTCGCCGGCAAGGTCACGGGCCGGGTCGTCGAGAGCGTTCAGCCGGACGTCGTCCTGTCCCACGTCGACCTGGACGCTCTTCTGGACCGCATCGACGTCAACCGCGTGCTGGACGGCATCGACGTCAACGGCCTGCTGGATCGCATCGACGTCAGCCGCCTGCTGGATCGTGTCGACGTGGAGCGTCTGCTGGACCGTGTCGACGTGGAGCGTCTCCTCGATCGTGTCGACGTGGGACGGTTGGTCGACCGGGTCGACGTCGAGAGTCTGGTCCGGCGGTCCGGTCTGCCCGGCGTGGTGGTCGAGAGCCAGGCGCGTTTGGCGGGCTCGGTCCTCGACCTGGTCCGCAGACAGCTCGCCGGCTTGGACGCACTGCTCGACGATGCCGTCAGGCGCCTGCTGCGTAGGGATGTCCAGCTGTCGGGTACGACGGGGCGGCTGACCATCACCGGCCACTACGCCGGCGCAGTGAGCAGAGCCGCGGCGACGGCTCTCGACCTCCTGATCATCACGGCGTCTTTCACCATCGGCCTGGCGGGCGTGAACCTGCTGACCAATGCTTTCTGGGGATTGTCCGTACGGCGTGCGCTCCCGGCGACGGCCGGTGTGGTGGCGCTCGCCTTCTGCTACGCGATCGGGTTCCTCGGTATCGCTGCGCGGACCCCAGGTCAGGGGATCGTCGGACTACGGGTCGTGCGCTCCGACGGCGGCACGATCCGGCCCGGGCAGGCCTTGCGGTGGGTGGCCGCGTTCCCGGTCAGCGTCGTACCGCTGGGCCTGGGCTTCGTCCCGATCGTGTTCCATCGCGAGCACCGTGCTCTGCACGACCTGGTCGCCGGGACCGCGGTGGTCCACGACTGGGGGGACCGGCCCGCCGAACTCCCTGGCCCGCTGTCCGCGTTTCTCTCCCGGCGGGCCGAATCACCCTAATCGGAGGAGGTCTGCGGCAGGTGCTGTTGATGGGATGAGTCGTCCCGCGCGGCAACCGTGACGCGCCTGCCCCGAGGAGTTCGCGATGACCCATCTGGTGGTGCTCGGCCTGGACAGCCGCGATGACGCCGAGCGCGTCATTCAGCTGACCGAGGATCTGGCGAAACAGCAACTTCTCCAGCGTGAGGACGCGGCGTACGCGTACAAGGACGCCAAGGGGAAGGTCCGCATCCAGCAGACCATCAACCTGACCAGCGCGGGTGCCGCGAGCGGTGCGCTGTGGGGGACCTTGATCGGACTGATCTTCCTGAGCCCGATCGCCGGCCTGGCCGTCGGCGCGGCCTCGGGCGCGATGGCCGGCAAGCTCACCGACATCGGCATCAACGACGACCTGATCAAGCAGGTCGGCCAGGAGCTGCAGGAAGGCCACGCGGCCGTGTTCCTGCTCGCCCGGTCCGCCACCGTCGACCGGGTGGTCGACGCGCTCAAGCCGTACAGCCCGACGATCATCCAGACCAACCTGACGAAGGAGCGCGAGGACGAGTTGGTCCAGGCCCTCCAGAGTTGATCCCGCTCCGGCGGAGGAGGTTTCGTGAACACGGTTCCCCGCGAGATCCCACGCGACTTCGATCCGGTTCCTTCGACCCGTTATCGGGTTCGCGTCGGTGTCGCTTCGTTGAAACAAGCAGCGGACGAGGCGGATGCCCTCGCCGTACCGGTCGCTGCCGGCTCCGAGCCACCCGAGGAACTTGGCCTCGATCTGGCCGGGCTGGAGTCCGCCGGTTTCACCGGGCAGCGCGGCCAGACTCTGGTACAGCCGCGCGCCGACGGTCCGGTTCGGGTCGCGGTCGGCATCGGCGGGCGCGGCGAGATCGACGCCACGCTCGTCCGTGATCTCGCCGCGGAGTTCGCCCGGGCCGTGCCGTGGCACCGGAGCCTGGCTGTGGAGGTGCCTCCGGAGGCCTCGTCCGGGGTCGCGGTCGCCGACTTCGCGCAGGCTGCCACCGAAGGCGTGCTGCTGGCGCGCTGGCGCTACTTCGTCGGCCGTGACGCGGATCAGCCCACGCTGGAATCGCTGCAGATCGTGGCCTCCGACGAGGATGTCGCGGCGGCGGAGGCCGGCGTCGAGCGCGGCCGGATCGTCGCGGCGGCCTGCAGCCTCGGCCGCGACCTGGCGAACTGCCCCGCGACGACGCTGTCCGCGGTGAAGATGGCCGAGGTCGCCGTCGACGTCGGTGCGACGTCCGGCCTGGAGGTGGAGGTCTTCGGGAAGGACGAGCTGATCGAGCTCGGCTGCGGCGGCCTGCTCGGCGTGAACCGTGGCAGTGTGGACGCGCCCCGGATGATCCGCCTGCGGTACGAGCCGGCCGAGCCGACCGGCCGGATCGCCCTTGTCGGCAAGGGAATCATGTACGACTCGGGCGGCATCAGCCTGAAGCCGAGCGACGAGTCGCACGCGCAGATGAAGAACGACATGACCGGTGCGGCCGCCGTACTCGCAGCGATGACGGCGTTGCGGGATCTGGGCTGTCCGACGGCCGTCACCGGCTACCTGATGTGTACCGACAACATGCCGTCCGGATCGGCGATGAAGCTCGGCGACATCCTGACCATGCGCAACGGTACGACGGTCGAGGTGCTCAACACCGACGCTGAAGGGCGTCTGGTGATGGCCGACGCGCTGGCGCTGGCGACCGAGGAACCGGTCGACGCGATCGTCGACATCGCGACCCTGACGGGTGCGTGTCTGCGGACGTTCGGTGTCGAGATCGCCGGTGTGATGGGCAACCACCCGGCCGTGGTCGAGCAGTTGCGGCGCGCGGGTGACGCCGTGGACGAGCCGGTCTGGGAGCTGCCGCTGCACCGGTCGTACCGTACCCAGCTCGACTCGACGATCGCCGACCTGACGAACATGGGCGGCATCAACGCCGGCTCCATCACCGCCGGGCTGTTCCTCGAGGAGTTCGTGGACGGCAGGCCATGGGGCCATGTGGACATCGCTGGTACGGCGCAACTTCCGGCGGCGCGCACGTGGCGGAACAAGGGCGCGACCGGCTTCGGCACCAAGTTGCTGATCGAGTTCGCCCTCCGGTTCACACCGCCGGAGAAATCGTGAACGCGAAGACGGTCGGGGACAAGCCCGCCAAGAAGCCCGCCAAGAAGAAGGGCGGGATGCAGCGCGTCCTCGACGGCATCGAGCGGGTCGGCAACAAGGTTCCGCACCCGGCGCTGATCTTCCTCGCGCTGATCGTGATCGTCATCGGCCTGTCCCAGATCCTCTCCTGGGCAGGGACGAGCGTGACCACCGAGATCGCCGAACCGGCGACGGTTCAGGTCGCGCCCGAGTATCCGGGCGGCACCAGCGTCGCCGGCAACGACGCTCCGGCGGCGCCCGCGGTGCCGGAGTACGAGGTGAAGAAGGAGACGATCACCGCCGAGAGCCTGCTGACCGGCGACGGCATCCGGTTCATCTTCACCACGGCGGTGCAGAACTTCAACGACTTCGGCGTGGTCGCGGTGATCCTGGTCGCGATGATCGGGGTCGGGGTCGCCGAGGAGGCGGGGCTGATCGCGGCGCTGATCCGGAAGATGGTGAAGGTGGCGCCGAAAGCGGCGATCACGTTCATCATCGTGCTGCTCGGCGGTATCTCGAGCGTCGCGTCGGATGCCGGCTACCTGGTGCTGATCCCGCTCGGCGCGGCGGCGTTCGCCTCGCTCGGGCGACATCCGCTGGCCGGTATCGCGGCGGCGTACGCCGGGGTCAGCGCGGCGTTCTTCGTGAACGTGCTGATCACTCCGGCGGACGGCATCATCACCGAGGTCACCAACGAGACGGCCGCGCTGGCGGCTCCCGGCGTAGAGCTGAACGTCACCCACAACTTCTTCTTCAGCATCGCCGCGACGCTGTTCTGCGCGGTGGTCATGACGATCATCACCGAACGCATCCTGGAGCCGCGGCTCGGCAGGTACGACCCGGCCGAGGCGCCGTCGGACGCGCCGGTCGACCACCAGCCCACCGAGGAGGAGATGCAGCTGGAGTCCCGCGGTCTGCGGTGGTCGGTCTACTACCTGCTGGTGGCGGTCGCGATCGTGTCGGCGCTGACGTTCATTCCCGGCGCCCCGCTGCGCAACCCGGACACCGGCGAGATCTTCGGGTCGTCCCCGTTCATGAGCAGTCTGCTCTTCATCATCTCGATGCTGTTCCTCGCCGCGGGCCTCGGCTACGGCCGCGGCGCGAAGTCCCTGACCGGCAGTACGAACGTCATCAACGCGATCGTGAAGACCTTCAACGGGCTCGGCGGGCTGATCTTCCTGATGCTGCTGATCGCACAGTTCATTGCCTACTTCAACTACACGAACATGTCGACGCTGGCGGCGACCGGCCTGGCCGACCTGCTCGAGCGCGCCGACATCGGAGCACTGCCGCTGCTGATCGGCTTCATCCTGCTGGTGTTCGTGATCGACCTGATCATGCCGGGCGTGATCCCGAAATGGGCGATCCTGGCGCCGATCTTCATCCCGCTGTTCTACCGGCTGGGGATCGCGCCGCAGACCGTCATCGCGGCGTACCGCGTCGGCGACGGCCCGGCGAACGTGATCACGCCGCTGATGGTGTACCTGCCGTTCATCGTGCTCGTCTGCCAGAAGTACCGGAAGAAGGCCGGGATGGGCACCGTGGTGTCGATGATGCTGCCGTACACCGGCATCGTGCTGGTGACCTGGACGCTGTTCTACATCGTCTGGTACCTGATCGGGATCCCCTGGGGCCCGTCCGCTCCGGTCCACCTCGGCTAGGGCGTCGGCATGGATGACGGCACCCTCAGCCTGATCATCCTCGGGGCGGCGGTCGTACTGTTCGTGTGGAACAGGCTGCCCGTCGATGTGGTCGCTGTGCTGGTCGCCCTGGCGCTCTGGGCGACCGGCGTGCTGGGTTTCACCGAAGTCCTCGCGGGCTTCGGCGACCCGGTGGTGATCTTCATCGCCACCCTGTTCGTGGTGAGCGAGGGAGTCGACTCCACCGGCGTGACCGCCTGGGCCGGGCAGACGATCGTCCGGTACGCCGGAACCACCCGGACCCGGCTGCTGATCGCCGTGACGGCCCTTTGTGCGGTGCTGTCGGCCCTGATCACACTGAACGGCGCGGTCGCGGCGCTGCTCCCGTTGGTGGTCATGCTCGCGATCCGGATCGGGCAGCCGCCGTCGCGGATGCTGATGCCGCTCACGTTCGCGGGCAGCGCCGGTTCGCTGCTGATGCTGACCGGAACGCCGGTGAACATCATCGTCTCGGAGGCCGCGAGCGACGCCGGTGCAGGGCCGTTCCCGTTCTTCTCCTTCGCCGTCGTCGGTGTTCCGCTCGTCGTCGGCACCATCGCCATCGCGGTGCTGCTCGGCCCGAAGCTGCTGCCGGCGACCCGGCCCAGCCATCCCGCCGCCGATCTCGCCGTGCACGCGGAGACGCTCGACGTGCACTACGCCGTCCAGGACGGCTTCTACCGGCTGCGAGTGCGTGAGGTCTCACCGTTTCTCGGACAGAGCGTGGGCGACGTCGACCTGACGGCGTACCCCGGTGTTGCGATCGTCGGCGTGCAGGACGCACAGGGCCGCAACCGTACGGACGCGGCGATCGATGTCGGCGACATCCTGGTCGTGACCGGGCCGTCGGAGCTCGTCGGCAACCTGACCGCCGACCTGATGCTCGCGGTCAGCATGGCGCCGGTCGACCATCTGCTGACCCGTGAGGCCGGCGTGGTCGAGGCCGTGATCCCGCCGCGGTCGGCACTGGTCGGCGAGACCGTGTTCCCGGGGATGCATCGCGGCCGCGACCTGGTGATCATCGCCGTACAGCGGATGGGCAAGGACCGTGGCAAGCGGCACACCCAGTTGGCCGAAGGCGACGCGATCCTCGTCCACGGCCCGTGGGCGACCCTCGACGAGCTCAGCCGGGACCGGGACATCCTGCTGGTCGATTCTCCGGAGCAGGTCCGGCGCCAGGCCGTGCCGTGGGGGTCGAAGGCCTCGGTCGCGCTGGCGATCGTCGGGGCGATGGTCGTGCTGCTCGCGACCGGCGCGGTACCGCCCGCGATGGCGGGTCTGCTGGCGGCGACGGCGATGGTGCTGACCCGGGTGGTCGGTCCACGTCAGGCCTATCGCGCCATCTCGTGGCAGATCGTCGTCCTGATCGGCAGCCTGATCCCGTTGTCGGGGGCGATCCAGTCCAGTGGCGGAGCGGACCGGATCGCCGACCTGATCGTCGACGCGGTCGGGCCGGGCCGGCCGTACTTGTTGCTGCTGGCACTCTTCCTGCTCACCGCCGCGCTGGGGCAGATGGTCAGCAACACCGCAACCGTGCTGATCGTCGCACCGATCGCGGTGGCGGCGGCCGAGGGCACCGGGACGTCGGTCAAGCCGGTGCTGATGCTGATCGCCGTCGCCGGTGCGGCCGCGCTGCTGACTCCGATCTCCACGCCCGCGAACATGATGATCATGAGCCCCGCGGGCTATCGCTTCGGGGACTACTGGAAGCTCGGCCTGGTGGTGATGGCGTGGTGGTTGCTGACGGCACTCGTCATCGTTCCGCTGGTCTGGCCGTTCTGAGATGTCCGTGGACAGGTACGTCTCGACCGGCGGTCTGCCCGACGGGCCGACCGTCGCCGACCTGGTTCAGGCGGCGTACGAGCGCTTTCGTGACGTCGGCGACGGCATCGTGTCGGACGTGTATCCAGCCCTGGCCCGCGTCGATCCGGGCAGCTTCGGCGTCTGCGTCGCGGCGACCGACGGCCGGCTGTACGAGGCGGGGGAGGCGCGCCGGCCGTTCACGATCATGAGTGTCGCCAAGCCGTTCGTCTTCGCCCTGATGGGTCAGGCGGTCGGCGTCGACGCCATCCGCGAACTGGTCGGCGTCAACGCGACCGGGCTGCCCTTCAATTCGATCCAGGCGGTCGAACGGTCGCCGGCGGGACGTACCAATCCGATGGTGAACCCCGGCGCCATCGCGACGACCAGCCTCGTCCCGGGCCGATCGCTGGACGACCGCTGGCAGTTCGTCGTCGACGGTCTGTCCCGCTTCGCGGGTCGTGAGCTCGGTCTGGACCGGGACGTGCTGGAGTCGGCCTTGGCCGCGAACCATCGCAACCGCGCGCTCGCAGCACTCCTGAAGAGTGTCGGCGGACTCGACGGCGATCCTGTCGAGGCCACCGAGCTCTACACCAGGCAGAGCTGTTTGAGCGTCTCGGCGGCAGACCTGGCGGTCATGGGCGCGACGCTGGCGGACGGTGGCGTCTGTCCCGTGACGCAGGAACGGGTCGTCGACGCGGACGTCGCCCGGGTGACGCTGGTGGTGATGGCGATCGCGGGCCTGTACGAGACCTCCGGCGACTGGCTGCTCGATGTCGGAGTGCCGGGAAAGAGCGGGATCGGGGGCGGCATCGTGACGGTCTCGCCCGGTAAGGGCGCCTTGGGAACCTTCGGGCCGCGGCTGGATCCGGCCGGCAACAGCGTCCAGGGCCAGCTGGTGGCACAGTTCCTGGCCCGGCAACTAGGCCTGGACCTGCTCGCCTCGCAGCCGGTCGCGCCGGCCTCAGGGGGCGGCCAGCGTGAGGCTGGTGGTGGCTGAGGTGCCGGCCCTGTCGTACGTCAACGCGAGGGTGTCCCCGGCCTTGCGGGTCAGTGTCGCGACCACGATCTGTTCACTGCTGACGGCCGGAGCGTCGTCGATCTTGGTGATGACGTCGCCAGGCTTCAGCCCGGCCTTCGCGCCCGGCCCGGTCGCGGCGAGGACGAAGAGCCCGCTCGCGGCGCCCGACGCCTTGGCCAGCGCCGCTGGGATCTCCTGAACCTGCAGCCCGGTGGTCGGATGTCCCGGCTTGCCGGTCCGGATGAGCTGGTCGGCGATGGGGTTCGCGAGATCGATCGGAATCGCGAAGCCGAGGCCGACGCTGCCGCCGCCGCTGACACCGGAGGCGTTCGGGACGGTGGCGATCGCCGCGTTCACGCCGACGAGTTTTCCGGCGCAGTCGACCAGCGCGCCGCCGCTGTTGCCGGGGTTGATGGCCGCGTCGGTCTGGACGGCGCCGATCAGGTGGTGGGTGACGCCGTCGCCCGGCACCGGCACGTACCGGTCGAGGGCGCTGACGATTCCCGACGTGACCGTGCTCGCGAGCCCGAGCGGGGCCCCGAGCGCGACGACGGGCTGGCCGACCCGCAGATCTGCTGACGAGCCGAGGCCGATCACGGGATAGCCCTTGGCCTCGTCGGCTGCCTTCAGCACCGCCAGATCGGTGCTGGGATCACGGCCGACGATGACCGCGCCGGAGCTGTGGCCGTCGCTGTACTGGACGGTCACCGTGCCACCGCCCGCAGCCGGTGAGATGACGTGGTCGTTGGTGAGGATGTAGCCACCGTCGCGGAACACCTGCCCTGAGCCGGTGCCGCCCTGGACGCCGCGGGTCGCCGAGATGGTGACGATCGACGGCAGGATCTGGTTCGCGACCGGGATCGCGGCACACATCGCCGGATCGGCATCGCCCGGGCCGGCGGCCGGTGCGGCGTTCGCCGTGTCCGGGCTGCGCCGGATGCTGACGACGATCAGCGCGATCACGAGCGCGGCGACGATCACGCCCTCCACGACGGCGATGATCAGCAGCCGGCCGGGGCCGGCTGTGGGTGCGGGCTGTGGCGGTCCGCCGTCGGCCTGGGACATCACGACCTCCCATCCCGGGAACCATCCTGACAATAGGTACGGCGGGCGTCGGTCAGGTCACCCGATCCGGGCGACCCCGGCGGGCTCGGACTGGTCGGGGACGGATGCCGCGCGGTCGAAGTACAAGTAGCCGACTGCCGCGGCGACGAGTGGCATCGCGACGGCGAAGAGCAGCGACGACACCAGGTTGATCAGCGTCGGCTGCCAGTCCGTTGCGAGCAGCAGCACGATTCCTGCGACCGGTCCGATCGCCAGGCCGAGCCCGGCGACGATCGTGAGCTGGCCGGCGGTTCGCCACCACCGTCCCTTCGTCAGGTGCCGGCTGCGTTTCAGCGCCGTACTGGAGGACGCCTGCTCCGCGATCACCACGGGTACGGCGAACGCCCGGCTGACCGCGTAGTAGACGGCCAACGGAATCGTCGCTCCGACGACCGTGAGCACAGTGATGACCGCGAAGTACCGCAGCGCCACCGCGGCCAGCGGCCGGGCGTGCGATCGCACGTCGTGCCAGGTGAAGGCGGTTGTCACCGGGACGCTTCGGTCCAGCCGGTCGAGTGTCGACGTGACCGCGGCGAGGAGTACGACGTACGTCACGACCGTGAGCACCGTGATCGCGAGGGCGAGCAGCGAGGCCCAGATGCCGGTCAGGTCCTCGGTCGGGGCGCCCAAGTCGGCCGGCGAATCGTGCCGGGCCGCCTGAAGTTCGGCCAGGACCAGTGTCGCCAGGCCGAGGACGACGAAGGCGGCGGCGAATCCGCCGAAGAGGCCAGGTCGCTGCCGGAACAACCGGAGCGCTGCCGCCACCGTCTGTCCCCAGGCGCGCTGGGCCCTGGCAGGTAATGGATCGGCGGGCGTCCAGCGGGTCCGGCTCGCGGCGAACCAGATCAGTGCGACGACCAGGGTGAGCACCAGGCCGAGCAACCAGGGCCGGTCGAGGGTCTCGCGGAGCAGGTTCGATCCGGTCGCGACCGCCGTACAGAAGGCGCCGGTGCTGCTCGGCCCGAGGATCCGGCCGGCCGGTACGGTCGTGCTGTCGTCGCGCCAGGTGGCCTCGGCGTCCTGGATCGGCCGCACCCACGACGTCTTCTGGCTCGGCCCGGTCGGTCCGTCGAAGAACGAGCGCTGCCGTTCACCCCACCGGCCCTCGAAGCCCAGCCAGGGGTACTGCTTCAGGTAGTCGGCGCGCGCCATCGGGACATACGCAACCTCGGGCCTGAGTTCGGTCGCCGGCCTCGTCGTGTCGTCACAGCCGAGTCCCTCCGAGCCGCGACCGAGGTACAGGCGGCGGCCGAACTTGTTGGCGTGCGAACCAGCCGCGGGGTAAACCACCGGATGCGTGCCGTCGGAGATCTCGAGCTTGGCGTCGCCCCACCGCGCGCGCTCGGCACCGCCGTGCTGGCTGAACCCGACCGCCGTCGGGCTCGTCGTCAGGGCGGCGGCCGGCGTCGCCGCGTCGAAGATCAGCCGGACGGACTCCCAGTCACCTTCATGCGTGTTGTTGTAGTCGTTGAAGATGTAGAAGAACCAGTACTCCAAGGACAGCTGATCCGGGTGCGCCGGATCGACGACCACGTGGGCGTAGACGGTCGCCGGGTGCGTTCGGTTGATCCGCGCCGACCACTCGGCGTACCCGCAGCCGGGACGCAGCGGATCGCCGGGGAAGTCCAGGAAATGGCCGGGGTACGCACGGCTGAGGTCGGTGCCCTCCGGCTGGGTCTTGACGAGGTCGGGTGGTCGCCAGGGCCCGCGAAGGGCGACCTGCTGATCACCCAGGACGGCTTCGACATCGGTGGGCTGGAACTGCTCGCCGTACGCGCAGTTCTCGCCGCCCTGTTGCAGCCGGACCACCGGTGCGTAGCGGTCCGCGAGGGCGTGTGCCGCGGTGTCTTCCGGCGAGTCGGCGGCTGCGACCTGCTCGGGCAGGACGAAGAACAGGAACGAGGCCAGAGCGAACATCAGCGGTCTTGCGCCCGGCGTCAGCATGCGAAGTCACCTGTTCCAGGTGAGCCGCCGCCGCCACACCAGAATCACCAGCAGTCCGACGAGGACGGGCACGAGTTGCACTGCGACCCGCCAGACGATCAGCCCCGCGACCAGATCGGTCGCCTCGATGGCGCTGTGGTCGGACACGAAGGCGGCGTACGTCGCGTCCAGCACTCCGGCCCCCATGAGAGGCAGCCCGGTCAGTGGGTAGACGACCATGAAGCTGCAGATCATGAGGATCACGGCCGTGCTGTCCAGCGGTACGCCGACGAAACCCAGGCACAGAACCAGGACACCCGCTTCGATGACGATCAGGGTCAGCTGGCTGAGTACGGCGAGCCACCCGCGCTCACTCATCCGGCCTGCGCTGTGCGACTGGAACGAGACCATTCGCTCTTCCCAGACGTCCGGTCCCGGACTGGACGGTCGCACCCGCTGGATCAGTCGTCCGAGCAGCCGCCCGATCGTTGCGGCCGTGCGTTCGGCGCGGAGCGCGTACAGCAGGCCGCCGAGCAGCACGACGGCCCCCGCGCCGAACAGCAAGCCCGACCAGGCGAACGGGGCGTAGAAGTCGCGCGCCGCCCAGAAGAGCAGGAAACCCAGGCCAGGCGCGGCGAGCCGGGCGACGTAGAACAGGGTCGTGGCGAGTGTCAGGCCGGACGCCGCGTCGGTGGTGTCGATACCCCACGAGCGCAGCATGGCCAGACGCAGTACGACATCGCCGGGAGAGGGCGCGATCGTGGCGACGGCTGACGCCGCGACATCACTGATCATCGCCCGCAGGTAGCTGAGGCCCGCGATCAGGAGCGCGAGCGGAGCTGCGAGGACGGAGCGGCGGATCAGCATGGCAACCACCAGCACGGCGATCTGCCACCCGCTGAGATGGGTGAGCGCGTGGCCGACCTCGCCCCAGTCCACACCACGCAGCAACCGCAGGAGCAACCACGCCGTGACCGCGACGAGGACGAGCCGAATCAGCCGCACCAGCGGCTTCGGGATCTTCCGCCGAGCAGCTCGGTGAGTTGGCATCGACTCGGCCACGGTTCCCAGCCTGCTGCCCGGCGCCGCGACCACCATCCCCCGATCCGGGGGAACCGAGTCGGGGGCTGGGGCAGCAGAGTCGTGCCGAGGGTCGTGAAAGGGGCGCCCCATGGGCCACTACGTCATCCGGGTGCAGGGAACCTTGTCGCGGGATCTGACCGACGCGTTCCCGTCACTGACCGCGGATCCGGAACCCGCGCAAACCGTTCTCCACGGGTATCTCGCCGACCAGGCAGCGCTGGCCGGCATCCTGAACCACCTGAACATGCTCGGGATCAGCATCCTCGAGGTCCTGCACGTACCGCCGTCGAACGGTCACTGAGCCGTGTGGCCCGTCGCCGGCGCCGTTCTTCCGCAGGCGATGGCCATCGCCCTCAGCCCGGTGCCGATGATCTGTATCGTGCTCGTGCTGCTGTCCCCACGTCCGGTCAGGGCCGGATTGTGCTTCGCTGCTGGGTGGATCGCGGCTCTGACGGTCGCGGTCGGCCTCGTGGCCTGGCTCACCGACACGGTCGCGGAGGGCCACGAGGAGAGCACGCGTGACGGTGTCGACGTACTGCAGTTGGCGGTCGGCGCATTGTTCGGAGTCCTCGCCGTACGGTACTGGCGGAAGCGTCCGGAGCCTGGAACACCTCCACCGCGACCGGCCGTCGTCGATCGCATCGCGACGCTCTCGCCGGCGGGTCTGGTGCTCACCGGGGCCGCTGCGGCGCTGGCGAACCTGAAGAACCTCCCACTCGTCCTGAGCGCCGGCGGCCTCCTCGGTGGATCCGGCCTCGGAGCCGCCCAGCTGATCGGCGCGACGGCGATCTTCGTCGGTACGGCGTCGCTGACGGTCCTGGCCCCACTGCTGGCTGTCGTGGTGATCGGACCGACCCGATCGGTCCGTGCCCTCCGGACCCTCGAGACCTGGCTCCTGGCCAACCTGAACACAATCACCGTCGTCCTCCTAGTGATCCTCTCCACAGTCCTGCTCGGCCAAGGCCTAGACCTCTTCCGCTGAGACGGACCAGGGTTGTCAGGTTCGGGACAGGAGTTCGCGAGCCAGGGCCTGGCCCCACCACTCCTCGATGCGGTCGGGCGTCCAGCCGCGTTCGGTGCTGAGGGTGGTGTACACGTCGATGTTGCAGATGGCCGCGTAGACGTCGACGGCGGTCTGTAGGTCCAGGCCGGTTCGAAGAGTGCCGGGCGGCCAGGACGAGAAGACCTGGATCCGGGTTTCGTCGCCCCGCTTGCGGCCGTCGCTGTAGGTCGTGGCGAGCTCGGGTTCGTTGCGGCTCCCGTCGCGAATCAGCAGGATCACGTCGCCCGCGCGTTCGAACAACCGCCGGTCGTACGCCGCCATCGCTGCGAGCTGTCGCTCAGGGTCCGCCGCTGCCGCCTCCAGCTCCGCGACCATCTGCGCAGCGTCGGCGGCCAGGTCGGCCGAATCGGCCACCGCCCGGGTCAGTCCGACCTTGTTCCCGTACGCCGCGTAGACCGTGGGCACGGAAACCCCGGCCTCGCGCGCCACCTCGCGCACGGTCGTCTCCGCCCAGCCCTTGGTGTCGAAGAGCCGGCGGGCGGCGCGGGCGATCTCGGCCCGCGTCTCCATCGCCTGCGTCGTCCGGCGCAACGAGTCGTACCGACGGCGGCTCTGCTCTGCGTCCATGCCTTCTCTCTTTGACTTTACGCTGCCTATAATCAATATATGACGAGTAGATCCAAATTAGACGCCCTGGCCTTCTCCCGGATCGGCGGCATCGCCGCCATCGCCTTCGCTGCCCTGATCGTCCTCGCCAACGTGATCATGATCCCCGCCGGTCTGCCACTCACCGGCGCCGACCTCGGCGAGGTCACCGCGTTCTTCGCCACCGAGCGCCTCGCTGTCGGCATCGGCTCCGCGCTCACCCCCGCCGCCTGGATCCTGGCCACCTTGTTCGGCGCCGGCGCTCTTGCTGCGCTGTGGCGCTCCGAGCGTGACCGCCGAGATGCGTGGTCAGTGGTCGGGCTGGCCGGTCTGGCACTTCAGAACGTCACCTTCGGCGGAGTCGTCGCGACCCGCCTCGCCCTCACCTCGACCGCCCCGCACGACCGCTCCGCGACCGCGGCCCTCTGGGCGTTGCACGACGCGGTGTTCACGCTCAATGGAACGTTTCTCGCGCTCGCCCTCCTCGGCCTGTCCATCGGCGGCCGGCGCAGCGGCCTGATCCCGCCGTGGCACAGCGCCTTGGGGCTGCTCGCCGCCGCACTGCAGTTCAGCTCGGCCACCCTCGCCTACTGGGTGATCGACAACGGCGGACTCCTCGGATTCCTCGGTCTCCTCGGCTGGCTGATGTGGGTCGTGTGGATCGTCGCGTACGGAATCGTTCTGATCCGGCAGGCCTCCGAGACCCCTGCCCGGGCGAGTATCGCTCTGTGAGCCTCGTAGAACCCCGCAGGTCCCAGGAGCGGGTGTTCCTACGTCCGCTCGAACTGGCGGATGTGGCGACCTATGTGTCGTGGGGTAGTGACCGGCGCTTCTGTGAGCACGCCGGTTGGACAGTGGATCGGTCTGCGGCCGAGCTCGAGGCGCACTGGCGCGCGCTGATCGAACAGCCGAAACCGGACCACCTCCGTCGCGCGGCGGTCGCCGGGGACGAAGTGGTTGGGTACGTCGATCTGGCCGGGGCGGAGCCGGATCGGCGGGAACTGGGGTATGTCGTTGGGCCTTCTGAGCGTTGGGGACGCGGGTTGGGCGGGATCGTCGCGCAGCTCGGGGTCGAGTACGGGTTCGACGTACTCGGGCTTCAGGAGATCTGGGCCGAGGCGGTGGATGCCAACCGGGCGTCGGTGCGGATCTTGGAGTCGCTCGGGATGACGGAGATCGGGCGCGGGCAGGACGAATCGTTCCTTGGGGCCGCGAGCTATTACCGGCGCTTCGCTGTCCGAAGGGCGTGATGGATTACGGTGTGCGTCGAGCTGCGACGTACTAGGAGGTCCACGGGGTGCCGGATGTGTTCGCCGGGCGGTTCGAGCTCATCGACCCGATCGGGGCCGGTGGAGCGGGAACGGTGTGGCGGGCCTGGGACCGGCGGCAGGAGCGGCTGTGCGCGGCCAAGGTGCTGCGGCAGCGCGATGCCGGTGCGCTGCTGCGCTTCGTGCGTGAGCAGGGGCGTCGGCTCGACCATCCGAACGTGTTGTCGCCGTACGGCTGGGCGGCCGATGACGACATGGCGTTGCTGGCGATGGATCTCGTCGGTGGTGGCTCGGTGGACAATCTGGTGGCGGACTTCGGGCCGCTGCCACCGCGGCTTGCTGCCGAACTGTTGAGCCAGCTGCTCGGGGCGCTCGACAAGATCCACACCGCGGGGGTTCTGCATCGCGACGTCAAGCCCGCGAACCTGTTGCTCGAGACAACGGGGACTGCGCGGCCGGTGCTGCGGTTGAGCGACTTCGGGATCGCGATCGCGCTGGGGGAGCCGAGGCTGACGGTTCACGGGACGGTTGTCGGTACGCCGGGTTACCTGGCTCCTGAGGTACTCGCCGGGGCCGCGCCGTCGCCGCGGCAGGATCTGTACGCCGCCGGCGTGACCGCCTGGCAGCTGCTCACCGGCGAGGAACCTCCCGAACGCGGCTCCCTGCCGGCCCGTCCGCCGGATGCCACCGACGCGATCTGGGACGTGGTCGCCGATCTGACGCGACCTGACCCCACCACCCGCCCAGAATCCGCAGCCGAAGCCCTTGCCGCCCTCGCTCCATCCCTTGCCGAGCCTCTCGCAGTCCCTGCCCACACCCCTGACGGCGAACTCATCGAGGTCTTCGACCACCTACCCCCACTCGACTCCACCCACCCAACCCCCACCCTGCAGGACCCACCGCCCGAGACCGAAGAACCCCCACCAGCGCAGGAACACTCGACGCGCGGTGGTGCTCGTAGGGGTGGGCGGCGTAGGGCGGTTGCTGTTGCAGTGGGTGTGATGGTTGTTGGGGGTGGGGGTGCTGCGTTGCTGGCGGTGATTGATCCGTTCGGGGATTCGCCTCCGCCGGCGGGTGCCTCGCCGTCGCCAACGACGACCCCCGTCACACCGACGACGCCGGCTACTCGGTCGGCGGATCCGGAGATCCGGGTCGGACAGTCGTGTGGGTGGCAGGCTGCGGGCTCGTTCGAGACGGCTGCTGACGGCACCCGGGTTGAGTGCCGTCAGCGCGGATCGTCCTACCTCTGGGTGAAGATCAGTTAAGTGGGGCGGCGGTTGCGCAGGATCAGGGCGATCGCCACACCCGCCACGGCGAGCAGCCCAGCGGCTCCTCCGATCACCCACGGAAGCGCAGAGTTCGAGTCGTCCGAGCCAGCCCTGCTGTCGATCGGTCCGCTCGCAGTGCCCGAGCCACCCTCCGGCGTTGCGGACGGGGAGCTGCTGGGCGTCTCGCTCGGCGTCGCCTCCGGCGTGCTGCCCACGGCGCTGTACTCGGGCCCGCTCACCTTGGTGCCGGCCACGGCCAGGTCGATCTTGACCGGTACGCCGCCCGCACCATCGGCCGCACCGAGCTTGACCATGATGTAGTACCAGCCGTCGACCGCCATCTTCCGGATGTCGGCGGCGCCGCCCTCGCGGTTCAGGTACATCACCCGCGTCGTAGCGATCGGCTTCCCGTCGAACGGCAGCGTCATCGTGTTCCCGGTGTACGCCGTGGTGTCGCTGTCGATCTCGTCCCGCACCGGGTTGAACAACGACGTCGCGACGTTGACGGTCTCCCCGTCCGGCACCCCGCCGTACGTGATCCGGTACGCGAGCCCCTGGCCCCAGTCCAGCTTGACGCGGTAGAACAGCTGCTCGCCGTAGTACACCGTCTCGGCGTACCGACCCGGACCAGCCAGCGTGGTGGCCTCGTTGAACGACCCGCCGCCGCGGACCGCCTGACCGGCCCCGGCCGGCTGCCCCGCGAACTCGACGCGCGCGGCCTGCTCAGGGTCGCCCGTTCCGCCCGTGACCGGCGGCTCGACGCGGACCAGCAGCTCGACCGGCACGCGGTCGGTGCCCTTGTTGTCGCGGGTGAGCCGCAGCGTGTAGCGGCCCGCCTCGTCACAGGTCCTGCTCTGGCTGGTGCCGTCCGCCAGTTCGTCCCAGCGCAGCACCGTGCTCAGGCTGCCGCCGTCGGCCTTGGCACGGGTGTGCAGTTGCCGTTCGCGCTTGTTGCAGTCGGCGCCGCCCGGGCCGGTGATGCGAATGTCCAGGGCTTCGATGTCGCGGACGTTGCCGCGCGGGAAGATCGCCGTACCGGCGAAGTACAGCGTCTCGCCCTCCTGCAGATCGACCGCGTAGAAGCGCTCTTCCTGCGAGTTGAGAGTGTCGACGTACTGCCCGGGGGCGACCAGCGGCGCCGTGGTCGGGTCGTTCGTCCCGGTGACCGGCTTGCCGATCGGCTCGTAGTGCCGCAACGCCCGTTCGGTGACGCGGCCGAGTACGCCGGTGAGCGTGCTGGCGTCGTCGGCGTCGTGGTACGTGCCGCCGGTGGTCTGGGCGATACAGGCGAGTTGCGCGCGGGCGGCGGCGCCGACCCGGAAACCGATGGTGTGGACGTGCAGGTCGATGCCCTGCCGGTGCAGCTCCTTGGCGACCTCGCACGGCTGCGGCGGTGCGCAGGTGTCCTCGCCGTCGGAGACCAGCACGATCGAGCGCTGCCCTTCCTTCGGGAGCGCCGCCGCGGCGGTCCGCAGCGACTGGCCGATCGGCGTGTAGCCGCGTGCCTGCGCGCGGCTCACGGCGGCCTTCAGTGCGGGCTTGTTCACGGTGCCGACCGGCTGGACCACCTGGACGTCGCGGCAGCCGGCCGCCTTCTCGGACCCGGCCGACCCGGTGCCGGTGCCGTAGACGGTCAGCCCGACCTGGGCCTCGGCCGGAAGCCCGTCGACCATCGTGGAGACGGCGCGCTTGGCGGCGTCCATCCGGGTGCCCGTGCCGCCGGCGTCCTTGGCCTTCATCGACCCGGACGAGTCCAGCACGACCATCACCGGCGAGTACGGGTCGGCGGCCGGTGTCGCGGCTGCGTTTGCAGACGTTAACGCGATGGCGAGCCCGACTACGGCCAGCAGTGCAGCGCGGCGTATCATTGCTACTCCCAGTGTTTGCAGATCGGAACAACGACGACCTTAGCGTTTGCATTTGTGATTTGCAACCGCAAATCCCGGGAGGAAACGTGACCGACGCGCACACCCGCAACGTCGACCGGCAGATCGAGTGGTACGGCGAACCGCTCGGCGACCGGTTCGGCCGGCTGCTGGCGCGCCTCGGCCTCTCGCAGGCGCAACTTGCCGGGGTGCTGGGGCTCTCGGCGCCGATGTTGTCGCAGCTGATGTCCGGTCATCGGTCGAAGATCAGCAGTCCCGCGGTGCTCTCGCGGCTGCTGCACCTGGAGGCCATGGTCGGCGACGCGGCGTGGGACGCGCTCCCGCCGGACGAACAGTCACGCCGGCTCGCCGACGTACGGGCGGCCGAACGTTCCACGCTGACCATGGTGACCTCCGAGGTCCAGCCCGCCGCCGAGGCCGCGCCCGCCCGGCCGCAGCAGGCACTGGATCCGGTGTCGGTGATCCAGGACGTACTACGGGCCGTGGCGTCGGCGGCCGAGCTCGAAGGCGCCGCCGACCGGCTCGAGCGGGACTACCCGGACCTGGCAGAAGCCCTCCGCGTACTAGGCACCGGCCGCACCCCGGACGCCCGCGCGTACTACACCCGAATCCTCACCGGCCCAGCCTGAACGATCCAGGCGCTGCGGCGGCGTGTAGGAGGCGTTTCGGCCAGTCCGGGTCGTTGCTCTGAGCAATCGGGTAACCGGAGGCCCAGGGGCCTTCCCAGTGGACTTCGATGCCGGGGTTGTGGATGTTGGTGCCGTCCGGGAGGAAGAGGTGCGGGCTGCCCTGTACGGCGTCCGTGACGGCGACGGCGTGGTCGCCCATCACCGCGGATCGCGCCCGGCCGTCGTCGAGGGCGGCGGCCAGTTCGGTGGCGTCGACCGACTCGACGTCGGCCGCGATCTCGAGGATGGTCTGCCGGTGGCCGATCGGCCGGGACTCGAACCAGAAGCCGCGGCGAAGCGCCGCGTCGAGGTCCTCCGACGCCTGCAATCCCTGCGCCTTGGCGGCGTGGACGGCCTCGGCGGCGAGCAACACGGTCGACGGGTAGGTCCAGTCGGGCTGTGTCCACAGGCGGAACCCGATCTCCGGCGCGAGCTGGCCGAGCCCGACCGCCTCGCTGTCGGTCCCCGGCCGCGAGTGCGGACCGTTGAACAGTTCCAGCGCGAACGTGTGGTGATCCAGCCGCACCACCCCGTCCAGCCCGAGCTCGGTCCGCGTCGTCCGCAGCCGGTGAATCGCGACCTGCGCGAACGGGCACAACAGATCCGACCAGACCTGAATCGTCCCGGGTGCGACGTTCACTCGTCCTCCTGGTGGTCGCCCCCGGCCGGGTTGCTGGTGAAGTGCTCCGGCCTGATCAATACCGCCGTACGCCGGTCCGCCGCCATCTCCCGGTCGTACGCCTCCAGGTCCGGATGTACGCCGCCCGCCGCGTGGTAGATGTCCCGCAGCAGCATCCGCAATCGCTCCGCGTCGATCCCGTCCAGCGGATCGTCCGGGCCCGCGAGCTCGACCGATCCGCTCACGCCGATCCACTCCCACTCCGCGCGGAACACGAGCGTCGCGGACGGCGTACGGCGCAGATGCGCGAGCTTCGCCGTACGCCCGCGTGCGACGAACGCGACGACGGGTTCGCCGGTCACCGGATGGTCGAGCACCCCGGCGTTCACCACCGTCGCGGCCGGCTCGCCGGACCGTCGCTGCGTAACGACCACCGCCAGGAAATGATCCCGCTGCCCGAGTTCGTTGATCCGGTCGAGTCCGGCGCGCGTCTCCATGCGGTGACCTTAACGGACTGCGGTCCGTTTCTCAAGGTAAAGGCCAGAGCTGGGGCTGGATCGCCGGATCGGTGTAGTCAGGGTCGGGGGTTCGGCGGACGAGGGTGTCGTTCGGGTGGCTCGCGCCGGGACGCCAGCGGTTGTCGAGCGGTTGCAGATGGATCGCGAGCGAACGCCGAGGCTCCGTACTGAGGTTGGCCGAGCTGCCGTGCACGGTCCGGCAATGGTGGAAGCTGACCTGCCCACGCCGCATCCGAGGTACGACGGGAGCCGGGTCGAACCCCTGCGCGACGATCGACGCCTCCAGCCCCGCCGCGTCCTGCGAGAAGAAGTCCAGCCCGGTCACGGACCACCGATGACTGCCGGGCATGAACCCCACCGCACCGTTCACCTCGTCGACGTCATGGAACCCGACCCAGGCGGTCAGCATGTCGTCCGACGTACACGACTGCCAGTACTGCCGATCCGTGTGCCACCCCACCCGCGCCGATCCACCTGGCGGCTTGTACAGCAGTTGGTCGTGCCACAACCGGATGCCCTCCGCCCCGGACAACGCGGCCGCAGTCGAGGCGATCGCCGGATGCCGAACCAGCGCGGCCAGTTCGTCCACCCGAAGCGACGAGTAGTCGTTCTTCCGCAGTACGTCGCCGTCCTCCGGCCGCCAGCCCCGCGTGGCCGGTACGTCGGGCAACGCCCGATCGTGATCGTCCGCGTAGAACCGCTGCATGCCGCGCTCGGCCGCGTCCAGCACGTCGTCGGGCACGATCACCGGCGAGATCCAGTAACCGTGCTCGCGGAAGAAGGCAATGTCGTCAGCGTCCATGACGACCAACCTAGGAATGGATCGACCCCGGGGGCGTTGCCGATGTTCAGGCAACTGGACACAATCTTCAGGTGTCCATCCATCGGCCCAGCGGGCTGCGTGCCGGCTTCCACGCCGACGGATTCGCGCCAGGCAGCGGTCTGCTGCACGCGGGCGAGCAGTGGGTGCCCGAGCAGTTCCTGATCGAGCCGCACGTCCACCCGGTGTGGGAGATCTACCTGCAGCAGCACGGCACCACGCATTGGGTCGCCGGCGGTGAGAGCTACGCACTGCATCCAGGACACCTGTTCGCCGTACCGCCCGGGATGACTCATCACCTCGCGGGCAGGTCCGGCAATCACCACTTCTACTTCGCCGCGATCGACCTAGAGGTAGTCGGCAGGCGTCACCCGGGACTCAGGATGCCGCGGACCGTCGTACATCGGGAGGCCGGTGAGCTCACGTACGCGTTCGCGCAGTTGGTCCGGGAGCTGACCACGCGGTACGAGTACGCCGAGACGGGCCTGGAGCTCGCGGTGGATCATCTGGTGCTCGCGGTCTCCCGGTCGCTGGCGCCGGCCGCCGTACCGCAGCTCGCGATGCATCCCGCCGTACGGACGGTGAAACGCCTGCTGGACCAGGAGTTCCACGAGCACTGGACGCTGAAGGAGTTGGCGGATCGCGTCGGGCTCGCCCCGGCGTACCTGGCCGAACTGTTCGCCGGTGAGCTCGGCCAGCCACCGCACCGCTACCTCAACGAACGCAGGATCGACCGCGCCCGCCAACTCCTCGAATCCAGCGACGTGACCATCACCGCGCTCGCGCTGAGCCTCGGCTTCAGCTCCAGCCAGCACTTCGCTCGGGTGTTCCGCCAGCTCACCGGCGCCACGCCGACGTCCGTCAGATCGTCACGATCGCGGTGACACCGAGCGCGATCCCGACCAGATAGGTGCCCATGGCACCGACATCGCGGAGCGGGCCGTGGCTCGCGAGCGAGGCGGACCGCAGCATGCCGAGCGCGTGCGTGAACCGGACGACGACGGCCGCGACAGCGAGTACGTCGATCAGCGTGCTGTCGGACAGCGCCGAGCAGACCAGCAGCAGCACGATCATCGTCGGGATGTACTCGGCCGCGTTGCCGTGCGCGCGGACCGCGATCAGCAGCCGGTCGGTCGGATCGCTCGGCTGCTGGTTGCCGCCGCCGCGGAGCGCGCGATTCCGCGTGACGTTGGCGCCGAGCAAGAACAACAAGATGCCCAGCAGCGCAATACAGACAACGGTGATGGTGCTCATACGAGTGCTCCCTTGAACAGGCTGCTGACGATGGTGTGGCTGAGGTGGGTGCCGAGCAGGGCGTCGGTTTTGTGCATGCCGCCGGGACAGGTGACGTTGACCTCGATCAGCCGGCCGTCGATCACGTCGAGGCCGGCGATGACCAGGCCGTGCTTGCGCAGCACCGGTCCGAGTACGCCGACGATCGCGCGGTCGTGGTCGTCGATCTCCGCCGATGCGACCGGCGGCCCGATCCGGAAGTCGTCGTCGGCCGGCCGCCGAAGGACCGCACCGACGATCTCGCCGTCCAGCAGGAACAACCGCTTGTTGCCCTGCGCAACCGTCGGCAGGAATTGCTGCGCGATCACATGCTGTCGCCCGCCGTGCGTGGCCGACTCCAGCAACGCGATCGCACTCCGGTCGTCGCGAACGAGCCAGACGCCGATCCCGGCGAACCCGTCGACCGGCTTCACGACCGCCGTGCCGACGCCCCGCACGAACGACCGCAGCGCCTGCGGATCAGCACCGACGTACGTCGGCGGGCACAGCTCGGGGAACTGCAGCGCGACGAGCTTCTCGTGCATCGCCCGGATCCCCTCCGGCCGGTTGATCACCCGCGTGCCGGCCTGTTCGACGAGATCGAGCAGGTACGTCGTGTGCAGGTACCGCGCGTCGACGGGCGGATCGATCCGCAGCTGAACTACCTCGAACGACGCGACATCGACGACCGCAGTACCGAGCTCGTCCCACCACGTCGAGTCGACGATCCATCGATGGTCGCCACCGGCTACGCGTGGCCGCAGCCGGATCCGCCGAGCCTGCGCGCACACCCGCCCGTCGACGACCGCGAGCTCCTCCGGACCGCAGCACCAGATGTCGAATCCCAGATCCTGCGCCGCACTCATCAACCCGACGCTGGCGTCGATATCGCCCTGCAGACCGGTCAACGGGTCGGTCACGAACAGCATTCCGCTCATGCCGCCACCTCCTGATCCAGTACGCCGGCCGCCGCCGCACGCCACAGTTCTGCCGAAGAAGACCCTTCGAGCGCCCGCAGCACGTCGCGTCGGCGTATGTCGTCGTACATGAGCTGCTCGAGTACGGCGACCGCGCGCTCGACTGCATCTGGTTCAAGAGCGTCGAGGAAGCGCACCTCGAGGTACGTCCCGCGCGGGCGGACCGGTGGGAACAACGTGCTCAGATGCCCAGCCGGACCGTCGACGAAGACCGTGGCAGCCGCGGCGAAGGCGGCGTACGACGCGACCGGATCCTCGTCAAGCAGGAGTCTGTCGTTGAAGGCGGTACGCGCCGGGTCGACCGCCAACCAGGTCGCCAACCGGTCGCTGCGATTGAACCGTGCCGCGAGGAACGGCCCGGCGAGGTTGAGCACCCGCCACTGCTCGAGGCCGGCCCGCCCCGGCCACCAGTCCAAACAGATCTGGGTGGACGCGGTACGGCGCATCATCCGTCGACCGGCCGGCCCGATGCGGTCGAAGTGCCGCTGCATCGCGACGTACCGCGCCGAGGTCAACTGCAACGGCACGTCCTGCCGCGGGTCGACCGGGATCGCCTGCAGCGTGATCCCGGCCAGCCGGCGCCGGAGGTCGGCGGTCAGCGAACGCAGGTCGCCGATCGGATCGAGCGACGGCGGCAGGCTCAGTTCGAGTTGGCCGCCGGGCTCGAAGGTGACGTACGGCGCCGCGAGCGATCCCTCCGCTACCCGCCGCACCTCCTCGATCGGTACGACGCCGCCATCGGCCGCGGCGACGACGTACTCCTGCTCGATCGCGACCCGGACCGTCCGCCGCAGCCCCCGCGCGAACAGACCGGCCACCACCGGGTGCAGTTCTCTGGCCTCCATCGGACCCTCCCTGATACCGTAAGGATTCCTGTCAAAATATTGGAAGGTATCCTTACAACATGTCAAGGCCTCAGGTCCCACGACTTGATCGGAAGCCGCTGATCGCGCTGGTCGAGCGCGCCGCCCGCGCGCTGCAGTCCGACATGGTCCGCCGGGCGCACGCCGACGGGCACACCGAGGTGAAGATGGCCCACAACTCGGTCTTCGGCACACTGCACGCCGAGGGGGCGCGCGCCGCAGACATGGCGGCCCGGGCCGGGATCACCCGGCAATCGATGGGCGAGGTGATCCGCGACATGGTCGCGCTCGACCTGCTGGAGATGCGGTCCGATCCGAACGACGGCCGGGCCAAGGTGGTGACGTACTCCGAGCATGGACTGGACGTGGCCGGCCACGGCTTCGGCTACTTGGGCGAGCTGGAGCGCCGCTTCGCCGAAGAGTTCGGCGAGGAGGAGTACGCCGTCGCCCGCGACGTGCTCGATCGGCTCATCGACGTACTCGACCGGTTCGCGGCCGATCAGGCCTCGTCGTCGGCCGGTGGCAGCGTCGGGTAGTCGCCGATCGGGTAGAGACCGACCGTGAAGCCGTACGTCGTGTCGCCGGCGCGGGGGAGTTGGTCGAACGTGTGGATCAGCGCGTCGACCTGCTGCCAGAACTCCGCGGCACGCTCCTCGGGGATGCGGGCGTGCCGGATGAACGAGCGCATCTGACCCGCGTCGTACGCCGGTTTCGACTCCTCGGCCGCGACCTCGAAATCGTTGAAGTCGTGGGGCAGTTGGCCCTGATCGCCCTGCCGGCCGAGCCCGACGAAGAACATCCGCGCGGCGCGCCCGTAGAACCGCTCCTCGATCGCCCGCACGCGCCGGGTCCGGACCACCTGCAGGATGCCCGCGTCGGCGAGCACCTTCACGTGGTGCGCGACCGTGCTCTTCGGCCGCCCGACCGCGGTGGCCAGCTCCGTCACCGTCGCCGCGCGCTCGTGCAGCAGCCCGAGAAGCGTCGTCCGGAGCGGATCGCTGATCGCCCGCACCTGCTCCGCGGTGGTCAGCTCGACGGTGTCCGCGAGCTCGTAGTCGGGGACCGAACGGTTGATCGACATGGTTCGAATAGACTAGCATCGCCGATTGTTCGGGATATTTGGATCATTGGAGCTGATGATGGCCGAGGTCGTGCTGTACCACCACTCACAGGGGCTGACCGACGGGGTGAAGGCGTTCGCCGACGCGCTCCGGCAGGCGGGCCACACCGTCCACACGCCGGACCTGTACGAAGGCAACACCTACGCGACGCTCGACGAAGGGATGGACTACGCGAGGACCACCGGCTTCGGCGTCATCGCGGAGCGCGGCGTCCAGGCAGCGCAGAGCCTGCCTGAGAGCGTGGTGTACGCCGGGTTCTCGCTCGGCGTGGTGCCTGCTCAGCAGTTGGCGCAAACTCGTCCGGGCGCCACCGGAGCGTTGTTCTACTACTCCTGCCTGCCGGTGGAGGAGTTCGGCGCCTGGCCGGCCGGTGTACCGGTGCAGGTGCACGGCATGGACGAGGACCCGTTCTTCACCGAGGAAGGCGGCGACCTCGACGCTGCCAAGGCCCTGGTCGCCGCCGTCGCCGGTGCCGAACTGTTCCTCTACCCAGGCAAGGAGCACCTGTTCGCCGACTCATCCCTCCCGGGTTACGACGAGGCCGCCGCCAAGCTCGTCCTGGAGCGCACCCTCGCCTTCCTCGGCTGAAACCTGTGAGGGGGAACGGGGGATGAAGGAGGCGATGGCCAGTGCGGTCAACGCCGCGCCGGCGCCGATCAGTAGGACGACCCGGAAGGCACTCTGCGAGGGCAGGGTGTAGCCGCCGAGGCTGATCGTGAGGTTCGCGAGGATCACGCCGGCGACCGCGCTGGACACCGAGGTGCCGATCGACCGCATCAAGGTGTTGAAGCTGTTCGCCGCCGCCGTCTCCGAGACCGGTACCGCGCTCATGATCAGCGCGGGCATCGCGCCGTACGCCAGGCCGATGCCTGCGCCGATCAGCAGCGACACGAGGACGAGCTGCCAGACCGAGCTCATCAGCACACTGCCCACGCCGTACCCGGCCGCGACCACGAGCGCGCCGAGCATCAGCGTGACCTTCGGGCCGCGGGTCTTCGAGATCTTCGCCGAGAACGGTGCGGCGACCAGCATGACCAGACCGGACGGGCCCATCACCAGACCGGATGCGAGCATCGACTGGCCGAGCCCGAAACCGGTTGCCTTCGGCATCTGCAGCAACTGCGGCAGCACCAGCGACATCGCGAACATCGCGAAGCCGAACACCATCGACGCCAGGTTGGTCAGCAGCACCTGCGGGCGGACGGTCGTGCGCAGGTCGACGAGCGGCTCGCTGGTACGACGCTCCCACCAGCCCCAGGTGAGCAACGCGACCACCGCGAGCGCGAACAGGCCGAGCGTCCGCCCGCCGGTCCAGCCCCAGTCGGCGCCCTGAGAGATTGCCAGCAGCAATGAAATAAGGCCGATCGACAGCCCGAGTCCGCCTGGTACGTCGAAGCGGCCGCCGGAGCGCACCGCCGACTCGGGGACGAACCGCACGACCAGCACGAACACGATCGCGCCGAGAGCCGCCGACAGCCAGAACAACGTGTGCCAGTTGAAGTTCTCGGCGAGCAGGGCCGCCGTGGGCAGGCCGAGCGCGCCGCCGACGCCGAGCGAGGCGCTCATCTGCGCGGTCGCCGTACCGAGCTTCTCGGCCGGCAGTTCGTCGCGCATGATGCTGATGCCGAGCGGAATCACGCCCGCGGCCAGGCCCTGCAGCGCGCGGCCCGCGATCATCGGCACGAGCGAACTGCTGAGTGCGGCGACGACCGAGCCCGCGATCAGCATGCCGATGCTGATCAGCAGCATCCGGCGCTTGCCGTACATGTCGCCGAGGCGGCCCATGATCGGGGTCGCTACCGCGGCCGCGAGCAGCGTGGCGGTGATCGCCCAGGCGGTGCCGGCGGCCGAGGCGTTCAGCAGTCGCGGCAGCTCGGGGACGAGCGGGATCACCAGGGTCTGCATCAGCGCGACCGTGATACCGGCCGAGGCGAGCACCGGGACGACGGCGCCGGTGCGTACAGGCGCCGGCGGCGCCTCGCCCAGGTCGGTGGGGGTAGCTGACATCGGGTGCCTCCGGGACAACTAGATAGTTGGTTTGTGCAACTACACGTTAAGTCAGTCAGTTGACTTAAGCAAGCTCAGCGGGCAAGCTGGAGGGGAAATCAACTCGGAGGTGGTTTCCAGTGACGGACAGCGACGAGATCGTGGACTACCCGATCCCGCCGGTCGATGCGATCCAGCCGCCGCCGGAGTGGGAGCGCATGCGGCAGCAGTGCCCGGTCGCCCACGTCCGGCTGCCCAGCGGCGACCAGGCCACGCTTCTGACCCGGTACGACGACGTGAAGCAGGTGCTGGCCGACCCGCGGTTCACCCGTACCGCTGATGACGCGGCGCGGGTCAGCGACAGCGAGTCCGGCGGCGTGTTCAACAGTGAGATGGCGAATTCGCTGCCGCAGTCCGGTGACGCGCACCAGCGCTGGCGGCGGCGGATCACCAAGTGGTTCACGGCCAAGCGGATGATCGCGCTCCGCCCTGGTATCGAGGCGATGGCCGACCGGCTGGTCGACGAGATGATCAAGCAGGGCAAGCCTGCCGATCTCAAGGCGAGCTTGGGCTTCCCGCTGCCGGTCTGGGTGATCTGCGACCTGCTCGGTGTCCCCGAGTCCGACCGCGACCGGTTCGCCTACTGGTCCGACACGTTGCTGAACCTGACCCGCTACGAGCAGGCCGAGATCGACGCCGCGCAGGCGGAGTTCGTCGCCTACATGGCCGGTCACATCGCCGCCAAGCGCGAGGCTCCGGGCGAGGACCTGCTCAGTGAGCTGATCACCGGCACGGACACCGCAGGGGAGCGGATGACCGACCGGATGCTCGTCTCCACCGGTATGGGCCTGCTGGTCGCCGGCCACGAGACCACGGCCAACATGATCGGCAAGATGATGGCGATGCTGCTCGCCGACCGTCGTCACTGGGAGGCGTTGCTCGCCGATCCAGCCCTGGTCCGGACCGCCGTCGAGGAGACGTTGCGGTCCGACGCGAATCCCGGTTTCGGCATGATCCGGTACCTGTCCGAGGACGTCGAGGTGTCCGGCGGCGTACTGCCCGCGGGGACGACCGCGGTCTGCAGCATGGGCTCGGCGAACCGGGACGAGAGCGTGTTCGCCGGCGCGGCCGAGCTGGACCTGAGCCGCAGCCCGAACGTGCACCTGTCCTTCGGGGCAGGTCCGCATTCCTGTATCGGGCAACCACTCGCGCGGTTGGAGCTGCAGGTCACGCTCGAGGTGCTGCTCCGCCGTCTCCCGACGCTGGAGCTGGCCGTCGCGGCGGCAGACTTACGTCCGGTTGAGGGACTCGCAGTCGGCGGGCTCCGGGAAGTACCGGTGAAGTGGTGATGATGATGGCCAAGGACGTACGAGCGGTCCGGGTGAACGCGACCCGTGAGCTGATCCTGACCACGGCGGAGCGGATGTTCGCCGAGCGCGGTGTGCACGAGGTGTCGAACCGGCAGATCAGCGAAGCGGCCGGTCAGGGCAACAACACGGCCGTCGGCTACCACTTCGGCACCAAGGTGGATCTGGTACGGGCGATCGTGCGCAAGCACTCCGAGCCGATCGAGGAGCGGCGCAAGGAGCTGCTGGCCGAACTCGGGCCGACGCCGGACGTGCGGGACTGGGTGACGGTTCTGGTGCGGTCCGCCACCGATCACATGGGCAGCCTCGGTACGCCGTGCTGGCTGGCCCGGTTCAGCGCCCAGCTGATGAACGATCCGTCGCTGCGGCAGATCCAGATCGAGGAGTCGCTCACCTCACCGACACTGCAGCAGCTCCTGGAAGGCCTCAACGTCTGTCTGGTCGACCTTCCGGTGCCGGTCAGGATCGAACGCAACGACATGGCGCGGCACTTGATCATCCAGATGACCGCCGAGTTCGAACGTGCGCTGGCCGAGGGCACGCCGACCGCGCGAGCGACCTGGCAGGAGATGGCCGACGGGCTCATCGACGGCATCGTCGGTCTGTGGACCGCTCCGGTGACTGCATGAGTGTGCTGGTCGTGGGCGCGTCCGCGGCCGGGCTGTCGACCGTGGAAGCCCTTCGGCGTAAGGGATATCAGGAGCCGATCACAGTGGTCGGCGCCGAATGGCATCTACCGTACGACCGGCCGCCGCTGTCCAAGCAGTTCCTCTGCGGAGACTGGGACGAGGACCGGACCAGGCTCCGTCCGGACACGATGCTGTCGGCGCTCGAGGCCGAGTTCGTTCTGGGCGATCCTGCGGTCGCCCTCGACGGGCGAAGGGTGCACACCGCCTCGGGACGAGTGCTGTCGGCCGACACGGTGGTGATCGCCACCGGTCTCACACCGCGTCGCCTGCCTGGTCCAGAGCTCGAAGGAGTGCATGTACTGCGGACCCTCGACGACGCGGCCGCCCTCCGTAAGGATCTCGTCGAGGCGCAGCGCGTGGTCGTCGTCGGCGACGGCGTACTCGGATGTGAGATCGCCGCGACTGCCCGGAAGCTGGGGCCGGCTGTCACGATGGCCGGCCCGCAGGCGGTGCCGCTGGAGAGTCAGCTCGGTCCGATGGTTGGCGGACTGCTCGCTGAGCTGCACAGGTCTGAAGGTGTGGACCTTCGTCTTGGTACGGCGGTGACCGGGCTGACGGACGTCGACGGTCGAGTGAGCGGCGTACAACTGGCCGACGGCGACGTACTGCCTGCGGATGTCGTGGTCGTCGCGCTAGGTGCGGTGCCGGCGACGGAGTGGCTCGAAGGCAGCGGTCTTCGGATCGACAACGGGGTGGTGTGTGACGCCTTCTGTCGCGCGGCGGACGGGGTCTTCGCGGCCGGTGATGTGGCGCGATGGCAGCACGAGGATTCCCTGCTGCGCCTGGAGAATCGGACCAACGCCACCGAGCAGGCGGCCTGTGTCGCCGCCAACATCATCGGTGATCAGCAGTCCTATCGTCCGGTGCCGTACTTCTGGACCGATCAGTTCGCCACCAAGATCCAGGTCCACGGTGTGCCGTCGGAGGCCGCTGAAGTGACCGTTGCCGAAGGCAACCTCGACGAACGCCGGTTCGTCGTCCACTACCGCCGGGACGGCCGCGTCGTCGCCGTCCTCGGCTGGAACATGCCGAAACAAACTCGCCTGCACCGGGAGCACCTGGTGCACGCGTAAGACCTCTCTGGGGAAGGACTTGTATGACTACTCCTGTCTATCCGATGACCCGGGCGGAAGGCTGCCCGTTCGATCCACCGCCGAAGCTGCGTGAGCTGCAGGACGAGGCGCCGCTGGTCAAGGTGCAGGTCTTCGACAAGACTGCCTGGCTGGTCACCCGGTACGCCGATCAACGCAAGCTGCTCGCCGATCCGCGGCTCAGCTCCGACGTCACCGCCCCCGGGTACCCGAGCCAGACCGCGATGGCGCCGCAGTCCCGCGAGGGCGTCGGGATCGGCTTCATCCTGATGGACGATCCCGAGCATGCCCGGCTGCGCCGGATGGTCACCGCGCCGTTCATGATCAAGCGGGTGGAGGCGATGCGTCCGCGGGTCCAGAAGATCGTCGACGGGCTGATCGACGACCTGCTGGCCGGCCCGAAGCCGGTCGACCTGATGGAGGCGTTCGCGCTGCCGGTTCCGTCGCTGGTGATCTGCGAACTGCTCGGCGTCCCGTACGCGGACCACGACTTCTTCCAGCAGAACAGCAAGCAGCTGATCAGCCTCACCGCGACGCCCGAGGAGCGGGGTCAGGCGCACGGCAACCTTGGTGCCTACCTGTACAACCTGGTCGGCGAGAAGCTCGAGAACCCGGGCGACGATCTCCTGTCCGGGCTGACCGAGCGGGTCAAGGCCGGTGAACTGACCCGGCAGGACGCGGCCGGGATGGGCGTCCTGCTGCTGCTCGCCGGGCACGAGACCACCGCCAACATGATTGCCCTCGGCACTCTTGCGCTGCTGGAGCACCCGTCGCAGCTGACCGTGTTGCAGGAGACCGATGACCCGAAGGTGGTCGCGGGTGCGGTCGAGGAACTGTTGCGGTACCTCAACATCACCCACAACGGCCGCCGCCGCGCGGTGCTCGAGGACATCGAGCTCGACGGTCAGGTGATCAAGGCCGGCGAGGGCCTGATCTTCCCCAACGACATCGGCAACCGGGACCCGTCGGCGTTCCCGGACCCGGACACGCTCGATCTGCACCGCGACGCCCGTCACCACGTGGCGTTCGGCTTCGGCGTACATCAGTGCCTTGGGCAACCATTGGCGCGGATGGAGCTGCAGGTCGTCTACAGCACCCTCTACCGCCGCATCCCCACCCTGCGCCGGGCGGCCGAGCTGGACGAGATCCCGTTCAAGCACGACGGATCCGTGTACGGCGTCCACTCGCTGCCCGTCACCTGGTAATCGGAGGAGCCACCATGAAGATCATCATCGACCAGGACAAGTGCGTCGCGTCGGGGCAGTGTGTCACCGCGGCCGTCGACGTGTTCGACCAGCGTGACGAGGACGGCATCGTCGTACTCCTCACCGACAACCCACCCGAAGATCTGGCCGCCGACGTCCACCAGGCCGCGGCCGTCTGCCCCGCCCTCGCGATCGTCGTCGAGGACTGATCAGCCGAACGCGGCGCGATTCCGGTCGGCCCAGGCACGGAAGCTGCGTGCGGGCCGGCCGGTGAGGTCCTGGACGGTCGTGGTGACGAGGTCGGAGGCTGGGCGGTTCTGGGCGCTGCCGATGAGCGCCTCGACGAGTGCCGGCGGGCGACCGTCAGCCAGCAGTTGCGTTCGCGCGTCGTCGAACGGGGTTGCGTCGAACGTCAGCTCGCGACCGAGCACCTCGCCGAGGATCCGCACCTGATCGTCCCGGCTGAGTACGTCGGGACCGGTGAGCGTGTGGGTGGTGCCCGGCTGCGAATCACGCAGTACGGCGGCAGCGACCGCGGCGATGTCCGCGGGGTCGATCACCGCGGTGGCGGCGCTGTCCGGCCCGCGTACGACATCACCGGCCTTGAGCTGCCCCGCCCAACCGAGCGCGTTGGACCCAAAGGTGTCAGCGCGCAGGATCGTCCACTCCAACCCTGACGCCTGCACGGCCGTCTCCAGATCGGCGTGCAGCCGCGTGATCGGATCCGTGTCAGCCCCGAACCGGACTGCCGACGAGGACAGATAGACAACCCGCCGCGCAGACTCCGCGATCTTCGTCAGCACCGTGTCCGCGCCCTCGGAGGTGAGGAACGGCCAGATCAGGAAGACGGAGTCGACGCCCTCCAGATCGAGCGTCTCGGGCCGGGCGAGATCGGCACCGGAGGAGCGGTCGAGGGCACGCGCCTCCGGCAACAGCGCGGCCAGTTCGCGGCCGACGTTGCCTGTCGCGCCAGTCAAGAGGATCACCCTTTCGGCAACTCTCCCCGGCACTGTCGGTATTCCCGGCTACAGTGCTGAAGATGATCAACGGAGCGCATGTGATCATCTACACCACCGACGCCGAAGCGGACCGCGCGTTCTTCCGGGACGTGCTGGAGTACCCCTCGGTGGACGCGGGCTACGGCTGGCTGATCTTCAAGCTGCCACCGGCCGAGGTTGCGATGCATCCGGCGGAGGCCGCGTCGCACGAGCTGTTCCTGATGTGCGACAACCTCGAGCAGACGACGGCAGACCTGTCCGAGCGCGGCGTGGAGTTCGTGCGACCGGTCGAGCGGCAGCCGTGGGGTGTGCTGACCGCGTTCCGGTTGCCGGGCGGGAGCGAGGTCGGGCTGTACGAGCCGCTGCATGAGCGGGCGCATGATCTCTGAGTTCCGGATCGCTGTTCCGGACGCGGAGATCGCGGATCTGCGGGGTCGGCTCGAGCAGGTTCGTTGGCCTCAGCAACTACCTGGCGACGGGTGGGAGCGTGGGGTTCCGATCGGGTACCTGCGGCGGGTGGTCGAGCGGTGGGCGGCGTACGACTGGCGGGCCTGGGAGGCGCGGCTCAACGCGTATCCGCAGTACACGACCGAGATCGACGGGCAGACGATTCACTTCCTGCACGTGCGGTCGCCCGAGCCGGATGCGTTGCCGTTGCTGCTCACGCACGGGTGGCCGGGGTCGGTGGCCGAGTTCCTCGAAGTACTCGGGCCGTTGACCGATCCGGCGGCGTACGGCGGGGATCCGCGCGATGCGTTTCACGTCGTCGCGCCGTCCGTGCCGGGGCACGGGTTCTCGGTGCCGTTGACGTCCGGCTGGGATCACGCGCGGATCGCCCGCGCGTGGGCGGAGCTGATGCGTCGCCTGGGGTACGAGCGGTACGGCGCGCAAGGCGGCGACACGGGATCGGTCGTCTCGCCTCTCGTGGGACAGGTGGATACGACGCACGTGATCGGCGTACACATCAATGGGGGACTGGCGTATCCGGCGCTCGAACCGGGTGATCGCGAGCAGTTGAACGACGTCGAGCGGGAGCGGCTCGCGGCGGCCGAGCGGTTGCGTGCTGTCGGGACCGGGTACGCCGAGTTGCAGGGGACTCGGCCGCAGACGGTGTCGTTCGGGCTGAGCGATTCGCCGGTCGGGCAGCTGGCGTGGATTCTGGAGAAGTTCTGGGAGTGGACCGATCCGGCACGCGAACTGCCCGAGGACGCGGTCGATCTCGATCACCTGCTGACGGACGTCTCGATCTACTGGTTCACCAACACCAGCGCGACCTCCGCCAACCTGTACTACGAGAATCGGCAGACCGTCGACGACATAACGCCCGGTGTGCCGACAGGCGTCGCGGTCTTCCCGACTGATCCAGCCATCCGGCGCGTGCTTGAACGCCGGCACCACATCGTCCATTGGTCAGAGTTCACCCAAGGCGGCCACTTCGCCGCCCTCGAGACCCCCGACGTACTCACCCACGACATCCGAACCTTCTTCCGCCTGGTCCGATAGCCGCGAACCTCGTGCGTCCAGCAGGCGTGATCAAATTGGGTGGCATGACCTTTGGGGTGGAGGAGGCTCAGCGGTGGAGGACGAGGCACTGACCGGGGGGATGGCGAACGCGGGCGCGGTGCTGCGTCGGGGTGCGGTGGTGGAGCGGCCGGCTCCGCCCAATGCCCGTGCGATCCACGCTCATCTCAAGGCACTGGCGGACCGCGGGTTCGACGCCGCCCCCATCCCGGTACGGATCTCTCCCACGGGACGTGAGGAACTCACCTTCATTCCTGGCGATGTCGCACTGGCGCCCTATCCGGCGTGGGCACTGACGGAGACCGCTCTGTTCTCCGTGGGGGCTTTGCTGCGGCGTCTGCATGAGGTGTCCGCGGACATCCCCCTCGACCTCTCCGCGGACTGGTCCTCGGATCTGGCCGATCCGCAGGGCGGCACGCTGCTGTGCCACAACGACGTCTGCGTGGAGAACGTGATCTTCCGCGACGGACGTGCCGCTGCCGTGATCGACTTCGATCTGGCAGCACCGGGTCGGCCGATCTGGGATGTGGCCATGGCGGCCCGCTACTGGGTGCCGATGCTCGACCCCGAATCGGCGGCCGTGTCAGGGCGCGACCACCTCGACACCATGAAGCGACTCCGCGTCCTCGCCGACGGCTACGACCTGACCCCGCAGGACCGGGTCGACCTACCTGACGTCATCGAGCAGGCCACCGAGGTAGCCCGCTCCTTCGTCGCTGCCCGAGTGGCCGACGGTGAGGCGGCCTTCACCCTGGCATTGGCCGAGCACGGCGGCTGGGAACGCTGGGACCGCATCCAGTCATGGATGGCAGCCCACCGGACCGCCTTCGCCCACGCTCTCCTGGCCTGAACGGCGTGCTGCCATTCGTGCGGTTTGTTGGTAGGCGGGCGGGAGCTACGAAGGACAGGAGGGCTCCGTCGCGGTCTACTGTTGCGTCTGGCCAGCGGCGGCGGATCATGCGGATCGAGCGTTCGTTGGCGGCGCTGACGACGAACAGGAAGTGCGTCGCGCCGGACGCGATCGCGTCGGCGGCGGCGATGGACAGCATCCGGACCCCGAGGCCGCGGCGCTGGTCCTCCTCGGCGATCACGGCCGCCAGTTCGGCGGTCGACTCGCCGGGGGCCCAGGCCCACATCGCGTGGCCGACGATCGTCTCGTCGCGGGTCGCGACGAAGGCGGTGCCGGTCGGGCACAGCATCCGCAGCAGCAACGCCTCGCGTGGCGGCGTACCGATCGCGGTCTGGAACCGGAAGTAGCGGCTGAGGTCCGTCAGCCCGGACAACATCCTCGCCAACTCGTCCGCGTCGGGTTCGCCGGCGCGGCGGACGAGTGGCGGTCTCGTCTGAGTCTGATTCACGGATTCAGCCTCGCTCCACTTGGCTGAGTCTGTCAAGCGGACTTATCATCGAGTCATGAGTACGGCAGTGGATGAGCAGATGCCGGAGGCGATGAACTGGTCCACGGAGAACTGCACGATCTCCCGGACGATGGACATCCTCGGCGACAAGTGGACTTTTCACGTCCTGCGCGAGATCTTCGTCGGCGTCCGCCGGTTCGAGGACATCCGGGCCCGGGCCGGTGTCCCGCGTCAGGTCCTCACCGAGCGGCTCGCCGCCCTGATCGAGCGCGGTCTGATCCGCCGCCACCCGTACCGCCTGCCCGGTCAGCGCGAACGCTCGGAGTACCGGCTGACCCAGGCCGGGCTCGACCTCTACCCGGTGCTGGTGGCAATGATCCAGTGGGCCGACCAGTACCTGCCGCTCGACTCCGGCCCGCCGATCGAGCCGCGCCACCGCGGCGACTGCGGCGAGCGCGTCACGGTGGTCATGCAGTGCGAGGGCGGCCACGAGGCGACCCCACGTGACGTTGCCTTCCGCCCCGGACCGGGCGCCCAACCGCGCTGACCGTCGAGGTCAGCGGTCGAGGTCTGCGATTGCCCTGCGGAGGATGGATTCCGTCTCGCGGGGCTGGGCCGCGGTGATCGACACGGCGTCCATGGTGACGACGTACGTGTCCAGCTCGTCGCGCTTGTCGAGGTAGACGGCGCTGGTCAGGTGCTCGATGTAGACGATGTCCGGAAGGTCGGCGTCGTTGAACCGGAGCAGCGTGAACGCGCCGCCGGTCGCGGTGTACCCGCCCTTCTCGAACGGGATGATCTGCAGCGTCACGTTGTGCCGCCGCGCCGATTCGATCAGGAACTCCAACTGGGCCTTGAGGATCTCGCGGCTGCCGATCGGACGTCGCAGTACCGCCTCGTCGATCACTGCCCACAGTCGCGCAGGTCGTTGCCGCGTCAACACTTCCTGGCGGCTCATTCGCAACGACACAAGGCGATCCTGCTCGGCCCGCGACAACGGCCGGTCCTGCTGGCCGAGTTGTACGACGGACCGCGCGTAGTCCGGCGTCTGCAGCAGTCCCGGAACGAACTGCAGCTCGAACGTACGAATCAGATCGGCCGCCATCTCCAGACCGAGGTAGGAGTGGAACCACTGCGGCGTCAGGTCGTCGTACCGTTGCCACCAGCCCGGGTTGTTCGCGTCGCGGGCCAGGGTCAGCAGCCGGTCGCGTTCCTCGCCGTCCTCGAGTTTGTACAGCGTCAGCAGGTCGTCGACGTCACGCACCTTGAACCCGACCCGGCCGAGCTCGAGACGGCTGATCTTGGACTCCGAGCCGCGAATCGCCCAGCCCGCATCGGTGCGGGTGACGCCCGCGCCCTCACGGAGTCGGCGCAGGTGTACCCCAAGCATGATGCGCAGGGCGGTCGGGCCGCCGTACGCGCCCGGCTCGGTCACCTCTCGCCTCCCAGCAGATGCGTCCCCGGTACCGACAGCAGATCATTTCACAACGGATCGTAATCTCGTGCACGCCGACGCGCCTACGCGGTGTGTTCACGACACCCTACGGTCAGTAGAGTCGGTTGCACAGAATCCGATCACTCTCTGCGAGGTCCACTGATGGTCGATGCCAGCAAGGCGCCCAGTTCGGTCCCGGTCGGCGTGGACACCTCCCGGGCCAGTATCGCCCGGGTGTACGACGCCTTCTTGGGCGGCAAGGACAACTTCGAGGTCGACCGCGAGGTACTGCGCGGGGTCCAGGCCGCCGCGCCGCAGGCCCAGGACCTGGCCTGGTCGAACCGGAACTTCCTGATCCGCTCCTGCCGGTTCCTGGCCGGCCAGGCGGGGATCACGCAGTACCTCGACTGCGGGTCCGGTCTGCCGACCGCCGAGAACACCCACCAGGTCGTGCAGCGGATCCAGCCCGAGGCCAAGGTGCTCTACATCGACAACGACCCGGTGGTGCTCGCGCACGGCCGCGCGCTGCTCGAGGAGAACGAGAACACGCTGTTCGTCAGCGCCGACATCTTCGACCCGGACGAGGTGCTGAGCAAGCCCGAGGTGCGCGAGTTCCTCGACTTCAACGAGCCGATCGCCGTGATCCAGGCCGGCACGCTGCACCACTACATCGGCACCGAAGGTGCGCAGATCATGCAGAAGTACATCGACGCGGTGGTGCCCGGGTCGTACACGGTGATCTCGCACTTCTTCGACCCGGAGACTCCGGAACACACCGAGGTCGCCCAGAAGATGGAGGACAAGTTCATCCACAGCCCGATGGGCAGCGGCAGGTTCCGCACCCGGAAGGAGCTGATGGAGTTCTTCCCGGACCAGGAGCTGGTCACCCCGGGCCTGGTGCTCTGCGACGACTGGTGGCCGGACGGCCCGCGGCTCAAGCCGCTGAACCAGGTGGAGGAGTGCATCGTCGGCGCGGTCGGCCACAAGGTCTGAGTGTTCGGCACGACGCCCGGGACCATGGGCGGTCCCGGGCGTCGTGCTGTTTTCAGACCGTCCAGCGCTGCGCCGCCGAGTTGTTGCAGGTGGCAACGGTCACGGCGTTGCCGAGGGCAGCTGGTGCGGTGAGGCAGCGGCCGCCGGTCCGGATCGTGCCGTCGCCGGGCACTGTCCATTGCTGGTTGGTGCCGCCGTGGCAGCTGTAGAGGGTCACGGCGCCGGCTTGCGTGGCGCTCGCGTCGAGGCAGCTGAACAGGGCGTGGAACGTGGAGTTCTCCGCGTGCACCCAGTTCTGGTTGTTGCCGCCGGTGCAGGTGTACAGCAGGATTGTCGTACCGTCCGAGCCGGAGACGTCCAGGCAGCCGCCGCTGCCGCGGATGTCACCTGAGTCCGAGTTGCCGATGCCGTTCTCCTGCACGGCGGTCGATCCGTTCAGTGTGACCTGGCTGTCCGCGGCGCAGCCGCTGCTCTCCGACGTGCCGGTGAAGTGCGCGGTGAGGCTGCCGCTGGTCGGCGCGCTCATCGTCAGCTTCGAGTACGGCTCGTCGTCGCAGGTGGCCTTGTCGTTGTTCCAGTCGAAGTACTCGGTCCAGCTGACCATTCCCGACGTACTGATCGTGTTCCCGGAGCCGGTCTGCAGGCTGCCGAGTTTGAACGACGTACCGGCGGTCAGGTCGCGGACTGTCACGCCGTACCAGCCGCCGCCCTCGCTCGCGACGGCGAACGCGTAGGTGTGGCCGGCGGTCGGGGCCTGGTCGAGGCGGCAACTGCCGCCGGTGCCGTCTTCCTGGAACTGGATGCAGTAGGTGCCGGCGTCTCCGGCCTTCCAGGCGGTCGAGTTCCAGAGTGAGTACAGGAACATGCCGCCGCCGTCGCGGTGGGTCTGCATGCCGGTGTACCCGCCGACGTCACCGCCGGTGAAGCCGAACTGGTTGGCCCAGTAGACGTTCGCGCGGCCGGGCGAGGCGTTGATCGTCATCTTGAACTCGGCCTGGGTGAGCGACGCGGTGTCGAACGTGTAGTTGACGTAAGTGCCGGGTGTGACGCCGACTGCCGACGCGCTACCGGGAACGAGGGCAGCGGCGAGGCCGAGAAGAGCGCACAGCAGTAAGGACTTGAGTCTCATCGGGGGTGCAACCTCCAAGCGAAGTGGGCGGGACTTCGTTAGAGAGCTCTCTGGAGTGATGATGCGCAGAGTTGCGCGTAGATGTCCAGAGGTGAGCGGTTAACGTTACACATGCTCGGAAACGAGCGTGGCCACCGTTCCTTCTTCGAGGGCCTGGAAGAGGTGCGGGAGGTCGCCGGGGTAGGCCACGTAGTCGCCCGGCAGCAGTTCGATCGGCTCGTCGGCGGGGCCGACGAGTGCGCGGCCGGAGCCGAGGATGACGTGTTCGACGACGCCGGGCATGTGCGGTTCGGACTTCCGGCCGGGGCCGGGCGCGACGACGATGCGATAGATGTCGCGGCGCGCGTTCGGCGGGCTGGACGCGACGAGCGTGGCGCTGTAGTCGGCCTGGTCGGAGTAGATCACCGGACCCTCGCCGGCGCGGATGACCTGGACCTTCGGGCGGGGCGGGTCGAGCAGCGCGGCGAACGGGGTGTCGAGCGCGACGGCCAATGCCCACAGGGTTTCGACGCTCGGGTTGCCGGTGCCGGACTCCAGCTGGGACAGCGTGGACTTGGCGACGCCGGCGCGTTTCGCGACCTCGGTCAAGGACAGGCCGGCGCGAGCCCGGTGCCGGCGCAGGGACGACGCGATCACGTCGAGTGGGGCCTTGGTGTCCATCGCTGTTCGCTCCATGTTCGATATAGCGGTCTACCTGTTCGGCTTGACGAACGGGCGGTTAGCTGTTCATCATAATGCCCATGCGTTCGATATGGCGAACACTTGATCGGGGACTCGCCCGCGACATCGGCCTGGTCTGCCTGGCCGACGGCGTCGTCGGGCTGTCGTACGGCGCGATCAGCGTCGGTGGCGGGCTGCCGTTGTGGGTGCCGGTCGTGTTGTCGATCGTGGTCTTCGCGGGCGCGTCGCAGTTCCTGTTCGTCGGGATCGTCGCGGCCGCCGGGAGCCCGATCGCGGCGATGGTCGCGGGGTTGCTGGTGAACACCCGGCACATCGCATTCGGGCTGGCGATCAGCGACGTGATCGGCAGCGGCTGGCGGCGCTGGCCGGGCAGTCACCTGATGACGGACGAGAACGTCGCGTTCGCGATGGGACAGGACGAACTGAAGCAGCGTCGGGCGGCGTACTGGGCCGGCGGGATCGGCATCTTCGTCTGCTGGAACATCGGGGTCGTGATCGGCGGGCTGGCCGGCTCGGTGATCACCGACACCGACGTCTTCGGGCTGGACGCGGCGTTCCCCGCCGTGCTGTTGGCGCTGGTCCTGCCCGCTCTCCGCGACCGATCGACACGTACGGCGGCACTCGTCGGCGTCGTGGTCGCCTTGATCGCAACGCCGTTCCTGCCGGCCGGTCTGCCGGTGCTGCTCGCGCTGGCCGGCCTGCTGTTCTACCGCGCCGGGAAGCCCGCTTTGGAGGATGCCCACTATGGATAACACTCCGCTGCTCCTGGTCGCGATCGGGGTGCTTGCTGTGGGCACCTTTTCGATGCGGTTCGCGGGGCCGGTGCTGCGCAGCCGGTTCGAGGTGCCGGAGCGCGCACAGCAGGTGCTCGCCGCTGCCGCGATCGTTCTGCTGACCGCGCTGATCGCCACCTCCGCCCTGACCGACGGCCACGGCCCGGCAGGAATCGCCCGCCCGGCCGGCGTGCTGGTCGGCGGCATCCTCGCCTGGCGCAAGGCACCCTTCGTCCTGGTAGTCGTCGCAGCCGCCGCAACCGCAGCCGGCCTACGCCTCCTCGGTGTGCCGTAAACCGCCAGTGGTTGCTCTTTGGTGCAAACGCGGGACGATGGCGAGTTTGGTGGGCGGGTGGGCGTCGTGGGTGTGGTGGCCTCTGCTGCAGAGGCGGTCGATGATCATCTCGACGGCACGTTTGCCCAGCGCAACGCGGTCCGGCGCGACGGCACTCAGACCGCCGGCAGGGTTGCTCGGGAGCCCGTCGTCGTACGAAAGGATCGACACCTGCCCGGGTACGTCGACGTCGTGGTCCTCGAGGAACTCCCGGGCGGCGACCGCGTCCTCGTCGGTGTGCACGAAAAGCGCCGTCGGCTCCTGACTGCGGAAGATCTGCTCGAGCGCACTCGTCAGCACACGTCGCTGGTCGGGGGATCGTTGCAGGCGGGTGATCCCGAGCGTCACCTCGCGTGCCGGTGCGATCGTGGCGCCGTACGCCGATGCTGTTCGAAGCAACGCCGGCGCGGTCGGGGTGTCGCGGATGAGGCAGTGGATCGTCCGGTGTCCGAGGGCAGCAAGGTGATCGAGGCCGAGGACGGCTCCGGTCTCATGGTCGGTGAACACGTGATCCACGGGCGAGCGGGCAGCGGCAACGGACGTCGCCGGGTCGAGGTCGCGAACCCACGTGAGCTCCCACGGCCGTTCGATCAGCACAACCGGTACGTCGGTGCGGCACAGCTGACCCCAGCTCGCTGCCGGTAGATGCGGCGTGACGAGCAGCCCGTCGAGCTCCAGGCTGGTGATCCGCGCGTAGCGCGCTGCCGCGAGGTCGTCCGTGTAGTCGTAGTCGGCCTCTACCAACGTGCAGCCACTGACGGCCGCTGCCTGTTCCGCGCCCGCGAGGACGGCATCGAAGCAATAGCCCCGAGTCGGGACCAGGATGCCCAGCCGCAGCTGCGCCGACGCAGGTGCGGGGCGACGTCCAGCACCGACCGCACCGCCATGGACGCGGGTGAGCCGTCCTTGCATGGACAGTTCCTCGATGTCCCGCTGAATTGTCCGGACGCTCGCTCCCAGGGCGGTCGCTGCCTCGAGGGCGGACACCGAGCCCGTGCGCTCGATCCACTTGACCAGAAGCTCTCTGCGCTGTGACCCGAGAAGCTGCCTCATGCTCCCAGGACGATACGTGAGGACGTGTCGTCTTTTGTCCGAATCGGCGCGCCGCAGTCGGGAGCCGTGGTGACCTGTCTGCGGAGGTGTTCAGCATGAGACTGAAGATCGCGCTGGCGTTCGTGGTACTGCTTGTCGCCTCGGCGCTCACCAGTGCCAACGCGTTGGCAGCAGGGTCCTCGTACTACGTCGACTGCTCAGCGACGAGCGGCGGTAACGGCAGTCAGACCTCGCCGTGGAACTCCCTTGCGACGGTCAACGCGCATGCGTTCACGGCCGGAGACAAGTTGCTCTTCGCCCGGGGTGTGACCTGCGCCGGCCAGCTGAAACCGTCGGGCTCCGGAACCGCCGCCGCGCCGATCACCGTCGACGCCTACGGAGCCGGCAGCGCGCGCCCGATCATCGCGGGCGGTGGAACCGTGTACGCCGCGATCCACCTGTACAACGTCCAGTACTGGGAGATCCGTGGCCTGGAGGTCACCAACCAGGGCGCCACGGTCGCCGAGCGGAACGGGATCCTGGTCGAGCTCGCCGACTTCGGCACCGGCTCGCACTACGTCGTCGGCAACGTCTACGTGCACGACGTCAACGGCGGCGACACCAAGAACAGCAACGGCATCCAGTTCCGGGTCAGCGGGACGACGACACCGACGCATTTCAACGGCGTCACCGTCGAGAACTCCGAGATCTACCACGTCGATCGCGAAGGTCTCACCACTTCGTCCAGCTGGGGCTGCCGCGCGATCTACGCGTGTACGTCCGGGCCGGTGTGGACCGCGAATACCAACATCGTCTTCCGGAACAACCTCATCCACGACATCGGGGGAGACGGCATCGTTCTGCGCATCGGCGCCGACGCGGTCGTCGAGCACAACACGGCGTACGACATCTGGATGCGCTCGGCGGGTAACAACGCCGGTATCTGGACCATCAACAGCGACCGGACCCTGGTGCAGTACAACGAGGTCTACCGGGTGCGCCGGCCGTGCTGCAACGACGGTATGGCGTTCGACTCCGACGGCGGCAACCGGGGCGTGATCTTCCAGTACAACTTCAGCCACGACAACGAGGGCGGGTTCGTCCTGTTCTGCGGCTGTTCCAGCGGCTGGAGCACCTCCGGCACCATCGTGCGGTACAACCTCTCGATCAACGACAAGTCCCGCATCCTGTATGCCGCCGGTGAGAGCGCGGCGCAGATCTACGGGAACACGTTCTACCTTCCCAGCGGATCGACGACGAAGGTGATCGAGGACAACGGCTCCGCGTCCACCAAGGCGACCTGGACGAACAACGTCATCTACAACCTCGGGAGCGGCGGCTACGACCAGGCCGCGAACTACGTGTTCCGCGGAAACCTCTACTACGGCAGCCATCCGTCGTCGGAGCCGGCAGATCCGTACAAGTCGATCGCGAACCCCCTCCTCGTCGCGCCAGGCAGTTCGTCCCCGGACGGGTACAAACTGGGACCCGGATCGCCCGCCCTGCGGACCGGGCTGAACCTGGTCGGATCGAGTCCCAAGGACTACTTCGGCAGCTCTGTCCCGGTCGCCTGCAGGCCGGACGCCGGATTCCACCAGCGCTCGACCTTCGACGACACAGCCTGCGCCGGGACGAACCTGGTCCAGAACGGCGGGTTCGAATCCGGTGCGACGTCCAACTGGAGTGTGACGTCCGGCCGCGCGTTCATCGCCACGGACACCGTGCACAGCGGTGCGAAGAGCCTGAAACTCGGGCCGTCCCAGGCGAGCGCCGAGCAGGTCGTCGCGGTGCAGCCCAACACGACGTACGTACTGTCCGGCTGGGGCCGGATCTCCGCCTACGACACGGAGCTCGTGATCGGCGCGAAGGCCTTCGGTGGTACGTCGGAGGTCCGGGCACCGGCCTTCGTCAACACGACGTGGCGCGGCGGAAGCGCCACCTTCACCACCGGCCCGAGTACGACGACAGCAACGGTCTACTGCTTCACCCGAGCAGGCGCCGGGTTCGGCTACTGCGACGATCTGACCGTCACGCGACAGTCTCCGTAGCCACCTGCACCAGATAGCGTGCGGGTATGACGCACCCCGGGGCTCCGGCCGAGAAGTCGATCCTGCCGAAGATCGCCATCGCGTGTTTCGTCCTCGGTGCGCTCGTGGTCGGGTTCTTCGTGTGGCGGATCGTCGTGACCGCGCCGCGGACGCCGCAGCCGATCGAGAACGGGGGCGTGCACCTGAAGAAGGAAGGGCTGACGATCTACGCGTCGATCCCGGTGCTGACCCCGCCGTGCGAGGTGCAGGACGGAGGAGGCAACGACGTACCGATCAAGCCGCCGACCGGGTCGGAGACGATCACGATCAACGGCGAGAGCTGGTACGTCGTCGCGCGGTCGACGCAGACCGTGCCGCCCGGGGACTACAGCATCTCGTGCACCGACGACGAGACCAGCGCGACCTACGCGGCCGGACCGAAGTCGTCCGTCTTCGCGTTCGTGCTGTCGATCCTCGGCGTGGTCTTCTCGATGCTGATCTTCGGCGGACTCGGCAGCACGCTCCTGGTCGTCGGAGTGGTCAAGAAGCGCAGGCGCAATCGTCCGACGAACACCTTCCCCTCCCAGCCAGGTGCCCCCGGCAACTACCCGCAGCAGAACCACACCTTCCCGGCGCCACCGCCGTACAACCCAGGTCCGAACCCGGACCGCCCGCAGGACAGGTGAAGCGATGGATCTCGACTGGCCCGGATGCCGCAACGTTCGCGACGTGGGCGGCCTGCCGACCGCTGACGGACGCGTCGTGCGCGAGGGCGTGCTGATCCGTGCGGAAAGCCTGCAGTACCTGAACGCGGACGGCGTCGAGGCGGTACGCCGGTCCGGGGTCAGCCGGATCCTGGACCTCCGCGGTGACAGTGAGGTCGCCATCGCGCCGACGCCGTTCACGGGTACGCCGTTGGCGGTGCGGCAATCGCTCGTGGATCCGGCGGACCCGGACCACGGGCAGCCGACGATCATCGCGGCGTGCACGTGGATGCTGGACAAGCGGCCGGAGTTGTTCGCGGCCGCGGTGAAGGCGATCGCGGACGAGCCCGACGGCGCCGTGGTCGTGCACTGCCACGGCGGCAAGGACCGTACCGGCATGGTCGTCGCGCTGGCGCTCAGTGTGGCCGGCGTACCGGAGGACGAGATCGTGGCCGACTACTACCTCACGCAGTCGCGGCTCGCGCAGTGGCTGGAGGAGCAGCTCGCCGAGGAACCCGACGTCGCGAAGCACCCGGAGATGATCGAGTTCCGCGACACCCGGGCCGAGTCGATCGTCGCGATCCTGCGGCATCTGGACGAGAACTACGGCGGCCCGGAGGCATACCTGCGGCACGGTGGTCTGACCGACGAGGACCTGAAGAAGCTGAGAGCCCGCTTAGTCGACTGACCTGCGTCACGGGTGCGTCACGGAGCGCAGTACATTGGCGCAATGCCAACCGCCGCAGACACCGATGCCGCGGCGTTGGCGCGGCGCTACGGACTGTCCAAGAGCTCCGTCCGCCCACCGCTCCGCGCGTACCTGCAAGAGTTGTGGAGCCGTCGCCAGTTCGTCATCAGTTATGCGACCGCACGCACGTACGCGATGTACGCCGGTGCTCGCCTCGGGTCGATCTGGCAGGTGCTGACGCCGCTGCTCAACGCGGCGGTCTACTACCTGGCCTTCGGGGTCCTGCTCGGCACGAAGAACGGGATCGACAACTACGTCGCGTTCCTGCTCAGCGGGATCTTCGTCTTCACCTTCACGCAGCGCTGCATGACCGAAGGCTCGCGATCACTCGCGCTGAACCTGTCGCTGATCCGCACCCTGCACTTCCCGCGCGCGACCCTCCCACTCGCCTACGTGCTGAACGAGCTCAACCAGATGCTGGTGTCGCTCGGCATCCTGTTCGTGGTCGTCGGGTTCACCGACGGACCGGCGTGGCGCTGGCTGCTCGTCGCACCGGCGATGCTGCTGCAGATCATGTTCAACATCGGGATCACGCTGGTCTTCGCGCGGATCGGGACGTTCGTCTCCGACATCACGCAACTGCTGCCGTTCGTCACCCGCACCTGGCTGTACGCGTCCGGGATCTTCTTCTCGCTGCCGGCCAAGCTGACCCAGATCGACGCGCCGGGCTGGGTCGTCCAGGTGCTCGCGTTCAACCCGATCTCGGCGTACATCGACATCATCCGGCGGTCGTTGCTCGAGGAACACGAAGCGAACCAGTTGCCGCACGCCTGGGCGATCGCGATCGTCTGGTCGTTCGTGATGCTGGCAGCGGGTTTCTGGTACTTCTGGCAGGCGGAGGACCGCTATGGCCGTGGCTGATTCCGGGGCAGAACCGACGGTCATCGCGGACCGCCTGGACATCGTCTACAAGGTGATCGCCGGGCAGGGCGGCAAGGGTACGGCGGCGACCGCGCTGCGCCGGATCGTGAAGCGCCAGGACCGGCCGACGATCCGCGAGGTGCACGCGGTCAAGAACGTCAGCTTCACGGCGTACAAGGGCGACGCGATCGGCGTGATCGGGCGCAACGGCTCCGGGAAATCCACGATGCTGCGCGCGATCGCCGGCCTGCTGCCGCCCGCGTCCGGGGCCGTCTACACCGGCGGCCGGCCGTCGCTGCTCGGCGTCAACGCGGCGATGATGAACGACCTCACCGGCGACCGCAACGTCGTCCTCGGCTGCCTCGCGATGGGCATGTCCGCGGCCGAGGTCCAGCGCCGGTACGACGAGATCGTCGACTTCTCCGGCATCGGCGACTTCATCGACCTGCCGATGTCGACGTACTCCTCCGGGATGGCGGCCCGGTTGAAGTTCGCGATCGCGTCCGCGAAGACGCACGACATCCTGCTCGTCGACGAGGCCCTGGCGACCGGTGACGCCGAGTTCCGGGTCCGGTCGGAGCGCAAGATCAAGGAGCTCCGCGACCAGGCCGGCACGGTGTTCCTGGTCAGCCACAGCCTGGACGTGGTGCAGGAGACCTGCAACCGCGCCCTCTGGCTGGACGCCGGCGTCCTGAAGCTCGACGGCCCCGTCGACGAAGTCGTGGCCGCCTATATCAAGTCCACCCGCAGCTAGACGGCCTTCGGCTTTTCGCGGAGGCCGATGAGGAAGCCGAGGCCCCAGGAGACGTGCATGGTCGCGCAGACCATCGGGAGCCAGGCCAGCGCCTTCCACGGCAGGTAGCGACCCTCGACGGCCGAGCCGAAGAGCAGCAGTACGGCGTACCCGATCGGGGCCAGGAAGCCGAGGTCCAGCCAGCTGATGCCGGTGGCCAGGCCGATGATGCCGAGGATGGTGCCGACGGCCAGCGCGATGACCGCGACCGGCGGTGCCAGGTACCGCTTGCTGGCGGTCTCCGGGTGTCGGCGGATCACCTCGCGGCGCCACTGGCCGGTGTGGAAGAACTGCTTCGCCACCGCGGACAGCGACGACCGCGGCCGGTACGTGACGGACAGGTCCGGGCTGAACCAGATCAGGCCGCCGGTCTTGCGGATCCGGTAGTTCAGCTCCCAGTCCTGGGCCCGGTGCATGGTCTCGTCGAACCCGCCGACCCGCTCCAGCGCGGCCCGCCGGAACACCCCGAGGTACACGGTGTCGGCCGGGCCGGGCTTGCCGCCCTGGTGGAACGTCGACGCACCCAGACCCAGCCGGGAGCGGTACGCGCAGGCGACCGCCATCTCGGTCGGGGTCCGGCCCTCGGCGGCCATCACGCCGCCCACGTTGTCCGCGCCGCTCTCCTCCAGCACCTCGACCGCGCGGGTGATGTACCCGTCGGTGAGCGCGCCGTGCCCGTCGACCCGGACCAGGATGTCGTGCTTGGCGTGCGCGATACCGACGTTCAGCGCGGCCGGCGTCTTGCCGGTCGGGTTCGGCACGATGCTGATCCGGTGGTCCTTCTCGGCCAGCTTGTCCGCGATCTCCTGGGTCCGGTCCTTGCTCGGGCCGATCGCGAGGACGACCTCCAGGTTGCCGGGGTAGTCCTGCTCGAGGACGCGCCCGACCGCCTCCTCGAGATGGCGTTCCTCGTTCAGCACGGGCATCACGACGGACACGGGTGGCCAGTGGGACAGCGGCATATCAGGTCAGGCCTTACAGATCGATGCGACGTCGTCGACGCCAGCGGCGGGTGTGGTCGGAGAGCTTGTTGGCTTCTTGGTGGTTCCGGTGCTCGGCTTCTTGGTCGTACTGGTGGTGCTACGCGGAGTACTCGAAGTCTTACCGTCTCCTCCCGAGCCCTCCTTGTCCAGCGATTCGGACTTGGCAATCGCCTCGGCGACCTTCGTCCGGATCAGCGCGAAGTCCGGGTCGCCGGTGTGGATCACCGGCGGGACCGCGGAGAAGCTTGACACCGGCAGCTTCTTCGCGTCCAGCGCGAGATCCGTGAAAGTGCCCAGTTCACCCGCCGGGATGTTGGTCTTGACCACCTGTTTGCTGGCCGACGCGATGCCCTGGAACTTGGTCAGCACGGTCTGCGGGGACAGCTGGTTCAGCATCGCGGACATCACGCACTTCTGCCGGGCCATCCGCTCGTAGTCCGACGACTCGGCCCGGGAGCGGGCGAACCAGAGCGCGTGGTACCCGTCCAGGTGCTGGTTCTTGCCGGCCTCGATGTAGCCCTTGATCGGCGAGCTGCCGCCGCCGATCGGGACCCGCTTGCCGATGTCCAGGGTGATGCCGCCGACCGCGTTGAGCAGGTCCCGGAAGCCGGCCAGGTCGATCAGCACGTAGTAGTTGAGCTTCAGCCCGGTGACCGCCTCGACGGCCTGCATGGTTGCGGTCTCACCGGGGTTCGCGTCGCCGGGGAACAGGTTCTTGTGGTTGGCGGCGTAGGTGTAGACGGCGTTCAGCAGGCACTCGGCGGCGCACTTGTTCCACTGGAAGCCCTCCGGGAACTGCTTCGCCATCGCCGTACCGGCAGGGAACGGCACCTTGGCGAGGTTCCGCGGGAGGCCGATCAGGACCGTCCGGCCGGTGTCCGCGTCGATGCTCGCCACCGTCATGCTGTCCGGCCGGGTGCCGATCCGGTCCGCGCCGGAGTCGCCGCCCATCAGCAGCACGTTGTAGCGGCCCTTGTCGGCCTTCGACTTCTGCCCGCTGCCGAACACGCTGGCGACGAAGTCGCGCTGGGTGTTCACGATCACGCTGGCGTAGATCAGGGCGCCGACGACGACGAAGATCAGGGCGCCGTCCATGATGCTGGTCATCAGGCGGTGGTTCCGCTCCAGCGTCAGCGGCTGACCGAGCCGGTACGCGTCCACGAACAGCGCCGCCCAGCCGATCGCGAGCAGGATCAGCAGCACCTGGACGATCCGCAGCGTGCCCGGGCGGGCCAGGATGTTGATCGTGCCGGACCGCCAGATCAGGCCCAGGATCACGAAGAAGATCACGATCGCGACCAGGCCGGCGACCACCCGCCAGACCCAGCGGCCGGCCTTCCGGGAGCCCGCGACGATCTGCGCCGATCCGGGCAGGATCAGCGTCATCAGCAACAGCGTCAGCGCCCGCTTGAACCGCACCGGCTCGCGGAGGTTGCGCAGGTCTGGTGTCTCCTGCGGCATGACGTCCTTCCGTTCTCAATCCGGGCGGCGGGCTGCTGCCGACCGTACCTTGTCGTTCCTCGTCACCAGGTACGACGTGCCGGGGTGGGCGATGGTTCGAGACCGGGCGGATCCGGAAACGAAGAGTAGCAGTCCTGACACGGAGCGCAGGAAAACCCCTGCGATGACCCTGTGGACAGCCGGTTTCACGCAACTGTGATGGTGACCGGCCGGGGGATGGGTTACGAAGTTGCTGCAAGCACAAACAGTGAGGAAACCGCCCCCATGAAACTGTTCCGTACGCTCCTGGCCGCCACCGCGGTCGCGACTACAACCCTTCTCGGCACCAGCTCCGCCCAAGCCGCGGCACCTGGCGCCGACTTCACCGGGATCGCCGCGCTCAGCAACTGCTCCGCGTCCCTCGTCCGGTACGCCGAATCGGTCGGCACCGACAAGGCGCTCGTCCTCACCAACGGGCACTGCTACGAGGGCGGGTTCCTGCAGCCCGGCCAGGTCCTCGTGAACAAGGCGTCGACGCGCTCGATCACGCTGCTCAAGCCGGACTCCAGCCGGGCCGGAACCGTCAGCGCCACCAAGATCCTGTTCGGCACCATGACCAAGACCGACATGATCGTGTACCAGGTCAACGAGTCCTACGCGTCGATCAAGAGCCGCCTGAACGTTTCCCCGTTGACGCTGGCCAAGCAGGGCCCCGCGGACGGCGCCGGCATGGCCGTGGTGTCGGGGTACTGGAAGCGGATCTACACCTGCTCGGTGCAGGCGACGATCCCGCAGCTCCGCGAGGGTGACTGGACCTGGCAGAACTCGATCAAGTACCAGCAGCCCGGCTGCGAGACGATCGGCGGTACGTCGGGATCGCCGGTGGTCAGCACCTCGACCGGTGAGGTGATCGGCGTCAACAACACCGGGAACGAGGACGGCGAGCAGTGCACGGTCAACAACCCGTGCGAGGTCGACGCCGACGGCAACGTCACCGTCGAGCAAGGCGCGGCGTACGGCCAGCAGACCTGGTGGCTCTACACCTGCCTGACCGCGAACCGGACCATCGACCTGAACAAGTCCGGCTGCCAGCTCCCGAAGCCGGCCCGCCGTCACTGACCGCGATTCGAACAGTTTGAACAGAAAGTAACGATGCCTGCGGGGTGACGCAGTGCACTTCGATATCCGGTAACGTCGCCCCGCATGGCAGTCGACTCCGCTACTGATCCCGTCGTCACGACCGGTTGGCCGAGCCCGTTCGGTGTTCGGACCCGGTTGGTCGCGTCCAGCGCGCTGATGCTGTTCGTCGAGCTCGCGCTGATCCGCTGGACCGGGTCCAACGTCGTCCATCTCAGTTACTTCTCGAACTTCGTGCTGCTCGGCTCGTTCCTCGGGATCGGGATCGGCGTACTGCGCTCCGGCCGGGCGAAACGGCTGCCGTACTATTCGCCGATCATGCTGGGCCTGCTGGTCCTGGTGATCGCGTGGAAGCCCGTCACGGTCAACCGCGGCAGTTCGTCGAGCGTCATCTACTTCACCAGCCTGAACACCACCGGCCCGCCGGTCTGGGTGATCCTGCCGATCGTCTTCATCGCGGCCGCCGTGGTGCTGGCCGGTCCTGCCGAGCTGGTCGGCCGTTGTTTCGCGGAGCTACCGCGACTGACGGCGTACCGGTTCGACCTGGTCGGATCGCTGATCGGGATCATCGCGTTCACCGGGCTGTCGTTCCTGGGCGCTCCGCCGATCTGGTGGGGCCTCATCGTCACGGTCATGTTCGCGGTGCTGATGATCCCGCGGTCTTCCGGAACCGGTCGGCGGGCAGTCGCCACCGGGTTGAGTGCGGCGATGGTGCTGGCCCCGCTGCTCGTGATGCTCGGGGTGCTGTTCAAGGAGTCGACGAAGGCGGACAACAGCTGGTCGCCGTACTACAAGGTGCAGACGAAGAAGTCCACCTGGGAAGGCGTGCCGCTGCTGACCATCACGGTGAACGGCGTACCGCACCAGCAGGCGATCCCGGCCGACGCGCGCCTGCAGTGGGAGCCGCAGTACGGGCTGCCGTACGAGCGGGCGAACGCCGGCAAGGCGCCGAAGAACGTGCTGATCATCGGCGCCGGCTCGGGTTCGGACGTGGCGATCGCGCTGAAGAAGGGCGCGCAGCACGTCGACGCGGTCGAGATCGACCCGCGGATCCGGGACCTCGGCAAGGCGCTGCACCCGGACCGCCCGTACCAGGACCCGCGGGTGAGCTCGCACATCGACGACGGGCGGGCGTTCCTGTCCCGGACCGACAAGAAGTACGACCTGATCCTGCTGGCGCTGCCGGACTCGCTGACGCTGGTCAACGGCGCGAGCTCGCTGCGGCTCGAGAGCTACCTGTTCACGCAGCAGGCGTTCGAGTCGGCGCGTGACCACCTGAACCCGGGCGGCGCGTTCGCGATGTACAACTACTACCGCGAGACCTGGCTGATCGACCGGCTCGCGTCGACGGCGCAGCACGCGTTCGGGCACAAGCCCTGCGTGGACAAGATCGGCGACGGTCTGCAGCAGGCGGTCGTGACGGTCGGTCTGACCGAGCAGGACCAGGCGTGTGCCGCCGAGTGGCCCGGTGCCACCGCGGAGACGCCGCCGCCGGCGACGGACAACCGCCCGTTCCTGTACCTGTTCACGGACCGGATCCCGTCGCTCTACCTGGTCACGCTCGGGCTGATCCTGGTCGCCGGCCTCGTCGGCGTCGGGATCGCCGGCGGCGGGGCGTCGTACAAGCGGATGCGTCCGTACGCGGACCTGTTCCTGCTCGGCGCCGGCTTCATGTTGCTGGAGACGAAGAGCATCACCGGATTCGCGTTGCTGTTCGGTACGACGTGGGTCGTGAACGCGATCGTGTTCGCCGGCGTGCTGGTGGCGGTGCTCGCGGCGGTCGAAGTGACGAGACGGTTCAAGACACCACCGATCAAGGTGCTGTTCGCCGTGCTGTTCGGCGGGCTCGCGTTGTCGTGGGTGTTCCCGGACAGCTGGCTGCTGGGGATGCCGGTCGGGTTGCGGGCGCTGGTCGCGGTGCTGATCGCGTTCCTGCCGATCTTCGCGGCGAACGTGATCTTCGCGAAGCGGTTCACCGACACCGCCGACGGTACGGCGTCGTTCGGCGCGAACCTGCTCGGCGCGATGCTCGGCGGCTGCCTCGAGTACGCGGCCCTGATCATCGGCTTCCACGGCCTGCTGATCATCGCCGCCCTGCTGTACGTCGGAGCGTTCCTGCTCACACCGAAAGTCAGATCGGTCGCCAAGTGAGCGATCTGGCCGACTACTACCGCAGGCGTGCCGGTGAGTACGACGCGGTGTACGAGAAGCCGGAGCGGCAGGAGGACCTGGCTCGTCTGCGGGCCCTCCTGCCGCCGCTCGTCGCGGGTCGTTCGGTCCTGGAGGTTGCCGCCGGCACCGGTTACTGGACGACCGCGCTGGCGACCACCGCGGAGTCGATCGTCGCGACGGACCTGAACGACGAGACGCTCGCGGTTGCACGGACGCGGTCCTACGGCCCGGCCGACGTACGTTTCGAGACCGCGGACGCGTACGACCTGGCCGCGGTCCCGGGGCGCTTCGACGCGATCTTCGCGGGGTTCTTCTGGTCCCATGTCCCGCGCGCCGATGTACGCCGGTTCGCCGCGAGCCTGCTGGAGCGGGTGGAGCCGGGTGGCGTGGTGATCCTGGCCGACAACCTGTACGTGGAGGGCAGCAACTATCCGATCACCCGGACGACGGACGGCGGCGACACGTACCAGACCCGGCAGCTGTCGGACGGGCGCACGTTCGAGGTGCTGAAGAACTTCCCGTCGCGGGAGGAGCTCGCGGCGCAGGTCGCGCCGGCCGAGGTGGAGTGGACCGAGCTGGCTTACTTCTGGCTGGCAACTGTCTGCTAATTGGTACAGGTTCGGCCCGTTGACGGGGTCCCGGCCAGATTCTGGTGGCAGGATCTGAGACATGACGTGGCTCGTGACTGGTGGTGCCGGATACATCGGGGCGCATGTGGTGCGCGCCTTCCGCAACGACGGGATCGACGTGGTCGTGATCGACGACCTGTCGAGCGGGAAGGCGGAGTTCGTCCCGGACGGGGTGCCGTTCGTGCAGGCGAACCTGCTCGACGGTACGGCGGTACGCAAGGCGCTGGACGGCGTCGAAGGCGTCGTCCATCTCGCGGGGTTCAAGTACGCCGGGGTCTCGGTGCAGCGGCCGCTGCACACGTACACGCAGAACGTGACCGCGATGGTGTCGCTGCTCGAAGCGATGGCGGACAAGGAGATCCGCAACCTCGTGTTCTCGTCCAGCGCCGGTGTCTACGGGACGCCGAAGGACGAGGTCGTCACCGAGGACACCGCGCCCGACCCGCAGTCGCCGTACGGCGAGTCGAAGCTGATCGGGGAGTGGCTGCTCCGCGACCAGGCGGCCGCGACCGAGCTGCACCACACCTCACTGCGCTACTTCAACGTCGTGGGGTCCGGTGACCCGACGGTGTACGACGCCTCGCCGTACAACCTGTTCCCGATCGTCTGCGACCTGCTCACGCAGGGGAAGGTGCCGCAGATCTACGGCAACGACCACCCGACCCCGGACGGTACGTCGGTCAAGGACTACGTGCACGTCGCCGACCTGGCCCGCGCCCACGTCGCGGCCGCCCGCGCGCTCGAGTCCGGGAAGGCCCTCGAACCCGTCTACAACCTGGGCAGCGGCACCGGTACGTCGGTCCGCGAGATCATGGACGCCGCCCGCCGGGTCACGGGAATCGACTTCACCCCGACCGAGGGCCCACGCCGCCCCGGCGACCCGTCCCGCGTCGTTGCCAACGGCGACCTGGCCACCCGCGACCTCGCCTGGCAGAACACCTACACGGTCGACGACATGTTCGCCACCGCCTGGGAAGCCTGGCCGAAGCGCTGAATCGTGGTCGAGGGTCCGGACCGGCTGTAGCCTGTGGCGCAGTTCACTGAGCTGCCCGTGCACGGGCACAGATCGAGGGGTGCGATCCATGAGTCACGAGAGCCTGCCGCAGTTCCTGGCGAAGATCGATCTCTTCGAGGGGCTGTCCAAGGACACGCTGTCCGACCTGATCGAGCGTGGCACCACGTTGAAGGTTCCGGCCGGCAGCCATGTGGTCGAGCAGGGTGCGCACGACGCCGGCCTGCAGGTAGTGATGGCGGGCTCGGCCGCCGTGGAGGTCAACGGCGTCGTCCGTGAGCCGCTGGAAGTCGGGGGCTACTTCGGCGAGATCTCGCTGATCGACGGCCTGCCGCGGTCCGCGACGGTGGTGGCCGGGCCGGACGGGCTGACCACCTTCGCGCTGTCCGCGCTCGCGTTCGAGCCGGTCGTGAAGGAGAACCCGGAGGTCGCCCAGGCCCTGCTCAAGGCCCTGACCGCCCGGATCCGCAGCCTCGAGTCCCAGAGCTGAGTCGATTTGGGAGCGGGCGCGCGATGAGTGAGGAACGCAAGGTCGTCACGGTGCTGTTCTGCGACCTCGTCGGCTTCACCACCGCGTCCGAGTCCGCCGACCCGGAGGATGTCCGGCGTTGGCTGGCGCCGTACCACTCGACCCTGCGGCAGACGGTCGAGCGGTACGGCGGGACGGTCGAGAAGTTCGCCGGGGACGCCATCCTGGCCGTCTTCGGCGCACCGCGGTCCCGCGAGGACGACGCCGAACGGGCGGTCCGGGCCGGCTTGGCGATCCTCGAGGCGGTGCGGACGCTGCCGGACGGGCCGCTGGAGGTCCGGATCGGCATCGAGACCGGTGAGGCGCTGGTCCAGCTGACCGCGCGACCCGAGCTCGGCGAGCCGTTCGTCACCGGCATGGTCGTGAACCTCGCCGCCCGCCTGCAGTCCTCCGCGCCGATCGGCGCGGTCGTCGTCGGGCACGGCACCCACGAGGCAACGAGTCGCGTCTTCGGCTACGACGCGCTGGAACCCGTTGCGGCCAAGGGAATCAGCCGTCCGGTCGAACGCTGGCAGGCCGGCTCGCCGCGAGCGCGCTTCGGTACGGACGTCATCCGCGACCTCAGTACGCCGATGGTCGGCCGGCAGCGCGATCTGACCTTGCTGTGCACGGCGTTCGAGAAGGCCCTCGCGGAGCGGGTGCCGCAGTTCGTCACGCTGCTCGGCGAGCCGGGTATCGGCAAGTCGCGCCTGGTCGCGGAGTTCGGCGCCTGGCTGGACCAGCACGACGAACTCGTCACCTGGCGCGAAGGCCGGTCGCTGCCGTACGGCGAGACGCCGTTCGGGCCGATCGCCGAGATCTTCAAGGTCCAGGCCGGGATCCTGGACACCGACCCGCCGGCGCAGGCCGTGGCCAAGCTCGACGCGATCGTGCCGGACGGCGCGGACCGTGCCTGGCTGCGGGCCCGGGTCGGGCCCTTGGTCGGCGCCGACCAGTCCGCTCATCCGGAGTCGGCGGCCCAGGAGGAGTCGTTCGCGGCCTGGCGGCAACTGCTGGAGTCGTTCGGCGAGCAGTCGCCGGTGGTCCTGGTGTTCGAGGATCTGCACTGGGCGACGGACGCGATGCTCGCCTTCGTCGATCATCTGGCCGAGTGGCTGACCGACCTGCCGCTGCTGGTCGTCGTCACCGCCCGCCCCGAGCTGCTCGAACGCGGACCGCAGTGGACCCGCGGGGTCCAGAACTCCCTCACCGTCGGCGTCGCGCCGCTGACCGCGGACGAGACGGATCAACTCCTGAGCCGGATGTTCGGCGGTCAGGACGTGCCGGCCGAGATCCGCCGGCGCCTGGTACGCCGTGCCGACGGCAACCCCTTGTATGCCGAAGAACTCGCCCGGGTCGTGGCCGACTGCGGCCCGGACCAGGCCGGCTCGGCCGACCTGCCGATCGGCATCGCGGCGCTGATCGCGGCCCGCCTGGACACCCTGGAGCCGGATCGCAAGGCCTTGCTCGCGGACGCCGCCGTGATCGGTCCGGTGTTCTGGGCCGAAGCCGTCGCGGCGCTGTCCGACCGTGATCCGGGCCAGGTGGTCCAGGCGCTGCAGGAGCTGGCCCGCAAGGAGCTGGTGCGTCCGGTCCGGCGGTCGTCGATGCTGGGCCAGCACGAATACACCTTCTGGCATGCCCTGACCCGCGACGTCGCCTACAGCCAGGTGCCGCGCGCGGCTCGATCGGCACGGCACCTCGCCGCCGCCGACTGGCTCGAGCTGCGTTGCGCTGCCTGTCAGGCCGAGACGCCGAACCTGATCGCCTACCACCTCAGCACGGCTCTGGACCTTGCCGCGGCACTGGGCGACCCGGAGGCGGCCGCGGCGATCGCTCCCCGGGCGCGTGAGTACCAGCTGATGGCCGCGGAACTGGCGATGAACCTCGACACCAACGAGGCGCTCGCCCTGCTCGACCGCGCGCTGGCCCTGAGCCCGGCCGGCGATCCCGAACGTCCCACGGTCCTGCTGCGCTGGGGCTGGGCGGCTTTCCAGGCGGGCCGCCTCGACGACGCCCAGGCCGCGTACCTCGAGGCGATCGCCGGATTCGAGGCGATCGGGGACATCCGCGGAGTCGCGCTCGCGTTGCGAGCCTCGACGTACTCGCTGAGCAGCATGGAGGAGAGCTTGGCGACGGTCGACCGGGCGGTCGGGATGCTCGAGGCGCTCGGGCCGAGCGAGGATCTGGCGCTGTTGCTCTCCGGCCAGGCGAGCATCCGCGTGGTCGCGAGCCGCTATCAGGAGGCGATCGACTCGGCGAACTCTGCCCTGCGGATCGCGACCGAGCAGGGGTACGCCGTACCGCACCGGGCCCTGGAGTCGCGTGGGCTCGCCCGGGTCGGTCTGGGGGACACCGGTGGGCTGGTCGACGTCAAGGAGGCGCTGACGGCGCTGCTCGAGGGCGGTGGGGGGCGCGATGCGGCGGTGACGTGGCTGAACTACGGCTGGGTGCTGTGGCAGATCGAGGGACCGGTGGTTGCCTTGGGCGAGCTGGAAGCGGCTCGCGAGTTCTCCGCCCGGCGCCGGCTGGCCGAGATGGTGGAGCAGATCGGCTGTACCGTCCTGCAGTTGATGATCGAGACCGGTCGGTCGGCCGAGGTGATCGCGGCGTGCCAGGCACAGCTCGAGCACCCCTCACCGGCGTTCACCCTGTTGCGGCGCATCGAGGTCCTCGGCGCGCTGGCGGTGGCGGAGGCCGAGGCCGGCCTCTCGGGCGCTCGCGATCACGCCGAGGAGGCGTACCGGCTGGCCGTGGAGGCGGGCTGGCCGGACATGATCGCGGTCGCGGCCTCGCCCGCGGCGACGACGCGTGCGCGCGACGGCGACCGGGACGGCGTCCTGGAGATCCTGCAGTTGCTGACCTCGCTGGCCGGGCTGCACGGCAGCATCGAATTCGATGTCCGCCTGCCGTCCTTGGTGCGCGCGGCACTCGCCGCCGGCCACGCCGACGCCGCGGCCGTCCTCGTGGACTTCGTCGAGCCGGTGCTGCCGATGCGCGAGTACTCGGCGACCACGGCTGAGGCGCTGCTCGCCGAACACCGCGGCGACACCGAGACCGCGGCCGCCGGGTTCACGCGCGCCGCCGCGGACTGGGGCGCCTTCGGCAACAAACTCGAACAGTCCCACGCCCTCCGCGGCCTCCACCGCACCACGGGCGACCCGGCCGCCCTGACACAAGCCGAGCAGCTGTTCAGACCCCTGGATACTCCTTCTTGAAGGGGCCTGTGGTGGTTAGGTCGAGGACGCCGGGGCCGGTGAGGACGCCGCCTTCTACGGGGAGGGTGTGGCCGGTGATCCAGGAGGCGTCGTCGGAGGCGAGGAACGCGACGGCGGCGGCGATGTCCTCGGGCTCGCCGATGCGGCCGAGCGGGTACATCTTGCCGAACTTCTCCAGGGTGTCCGGCTGATTGTCCCAGTTCGGCGTCCGAATGGTGCCGGGGGCAACCACATTGAAGCGGACGCCGAGGTTGCCGTAGCGGGCGGCGTAGTTGACCGTCATCGCGATCTGTCCGGCCTTGGCGGCGGCGTACTCGATGTTGCCGAAGGCGGCGATCCCGTTCACCGAGCTGATCGTGACGACGTTGCCGCGGTTCTTCACCAGCTCCGGCAGCGCGGCCTGGATGCAGCGCGATGCGCCGACCAACGTGAGGTCGAGTTGCGCGTGCCACTCCTCGGCGGTGGCGTCCTCGGGAACGGATTGAACGATGCAGCCGCCGGCGTTGTTCACCACGACGTCCAGGCGGCCGAACCGCTCGACCGCGGCCGCGACCGCCGCGTCGACGTCGTCCCGGCTCGTCACGTCGACCCGGATCCCGAGCGCGTTCGAGCCGATCTCCTGCGCGACTTCGGTGACCTTCTCCTCCTGGAGATCGGTCACCACCACCGACGCGTCTTCAGCGGCCAGCCGCCGCGCGACCGCCGAACCGATACCCTGCGCCGCCGCCGTAACCAACGCAACCTTGCCCTCGAACCGTCGCACTACCCCTCCAGAACTCGGTCGACCTTCTCGTCCGAAACCCGGCGCTCCAGTTTGGCGGCGTCCAGGTTGCGGCAGAGCACGATCGAACCACCCCCGGAGATCACGCCGATCAGCAGGGCCAGGCCGTCGCGGTCCGTCAGCGTGCGCGTCACGAGGATCCGGTCGCTCACGGGTTCCGCCGTACCGATCAGGTCTTCGTGGGTGAGGTCGTCGTACGCCGGGGAGGCAGCCGTCGGCGGGTCGAACGGGACGAACACGTCCGGATGGTTGTAGACCTCGGCGCCGTAGTCCTGGACGCCGTCGGGGATCGGCTCGCGGAAGCGGCCACCGAGCGGGAGCAGCGCGGAGGCGACGGTCTCGCGCTCGCCGCGGACCGCGAAGTCCGGGCCGGTGATCGCGAGGGTGCCGGTGCCGCTGGTCAGGGAGGCGCCGACCGACCAGGTGGACAGCGCCCAGACCACGCCGAGCCAGTGCGGCGGCAGGCCGATCGCGACGGTCTCGCCGGCCTCCAGGTCGTACTCGTCGACGAGCAGGTTGGCGGTCTTCGCGACCCAGTTCGCGGTGGTGACCGCGCTGAGCTCGATCCGTTCGCCGGTCGTGTCGTCGTAGTAGGTGAGGAACGGGGCGCCGCCGTCCCGGCGGACCGCGGCCGCGAACAACTCGGGCAGGACTCGTGACATATGGCCCAGCCTACGGTTCGCGGACCGACGTACGTTGGACGGGGATTGACCGGAAAGAAGGCTTGTCATGATGCCAGAGCTCGCGCTGCCCGAAGGCGGCGAATGGATCGTCATCCTGGTCATCGTCGTGCTGCTGTTCGGCGCCAAGAAACTCCCCGAGCTGACCCGGAACGCGGCCCGTGCGATGAAGGAGTTCGACAAGGCCCGCAACGGCGACGACGAACCCGGACCCCAGTTGGCGCCCCAGCAACCCGCGACCCCCACCCCCGCAGCGGGTGCGCCGCCCACCCCCTCATCGCAGTCACCGGTCGACGGGTCAGGTGGGCGCGTTGACCTCCAAGGCGGCGGTGCGCAGGGCGGCAGCCAGTAGGGCTGTTGGCTCGGGCATCCGGCCGGGGAGCCGGGCGAGGATCGTACGGCGCAACTCCTGCGGCCCGCCCCGTACCGTGACCACCCGCACACCCGGTGGCACCGCGGAGGCCATCGACGCGGAGATCGTCGTGAGCCCCGCCCCGGCCGCGACCAGCTGAAGCTTCGCAAGCCAGTCGCGCACCGTATGCGCGATCACCGGCCGCTCGTCCAGCCCCGGCCAAACGCCCATCAGCAGCTCGCTGCTCGACGCCGGCCCGGCGATCCACCGCTGACCCCGTAGGTCCGCGACGTCCACCGAATCGGACGCCGCGAGCGGATGCCCGGTCGGCACCGCCAGCCGCAGGCTCCGCTCCGCGAGCGTCTCCAACTTCAACGCCGGCGACTCGGCATCCGGCGGACGGAACGGCGGAACGGACGCGATCACCGCGAGATCGATCGTCCCGGCCCGGAGCGCCCGGACCAGTGCGGGCGTGGATCCTTCCCGCGTCGTCACGGTGATCGCCGGGTGCGTACGGCGTACAGCGCTGATTGCCCGCGGCAACAAGACCGCGCCGGCGCTCGGGAACCAGCCCAGCCGCACGGTCCCGCCCGCGACCGGGAGGCCGGCCAGCTCGCGGGCTGTCGCGTCGATCTGGTCGAGGACGGCTGCGGCGTTCCGGAGTACCACCTGTCCAGCATCGGTGAGAGCGACGCCTTCGCGGCGGCGTTCGAGGAGTTGGTTGCCCGCGGCGCGTTCGAGGGTGGCGATCTGGCGGGAGACGGCCGACTGTGTGTAGCCGAGCGCGGTGGCCGCGGCTGTGAACGTGCCGCGCTCGGCGACCTCCCGGAACACGCGCAGGGCGACCAGCGAGACGTCGGTGAAGTCCATGACGTTTACGCATACCACATGTGCTGAAGTTTCGTTGGAGTCATACCGGCTGCAGATCTACGTTGAACACATGACAGAACAACGCATCGCTTTGGTCACCGGCGCCAATCAAGGCATCGGATATGCACTGGTGGAAGAACTGGCACAGCGGATGAACCCGGAGGACTTGGTTCTGCTCACCGGCAGGAACCCGGAGCGGGTCGCCGCCGCGGCAGCCCGAGTGGAAGGAAGGGCGCGGGTCGAAGGGCGCGTGCTGGACGTGACGGACGGGGACGCCGTACGGCGGTTGGCAGCCGAGCTGGGCGCTGTGGACATCGTGGTGTCCAACGCGGTCGGGCCGTTGCAGCCTGGGGTGACAGCCGTGGAGCAGGTGGACGAGTTCGCCGATGTGGCGAACCTCGGGGCCCAGTTTATGCTGCGGGCGTTCGGGCCGATCCTGCGGCCCGGCGGACGGTTGATCGTGGTGGCCAGTTCGCTGGGGACGCTGGAGCAACTGCCTGAGCACCTGTGGGGACGGTTCGAGGAGGTCTCGCTGGAGGACGTGGAGAAGGTGGTGGAGGAGTGGCGTACGGCGGTCCACGACGGTACGGCGCAGGCGCAGGGCTGGCCGGAGTGGATCAACCTCCCGTCGAAGGTGGCGCAGGTCGCCGCGGTGCGCGCGGTCGCGGCCGAACGACGGGAGCGGGACCTCGCCGAGAGCACCCTGGTGGCCTCGGTCTGCCCGGGGCTCGTCGACACCCGCGCGTCCCGCCCGTGGTTCGAGGACTTCAGTCAGGCGAAGTCGCCGGCCGATGCCGTCGTACCGATCGCCGACCTGATCCTGGCCGACGCCGTCGATCCGGACCTCTACGGCGAGCTGATCCGCGACGGCCAGGTGGTCGCCTGGAAGCCGTCCACCCCTCGGTAAGGCCCTCGTCCACCCTCGTTGGTTAGGCTAGCCTAACTTCTGTGAGCGGTACGACGATACGCGGTGAGATCAGGCGTCTGACGCGATCCGGCGACTCCCGGGTGATGTGCCCGGTCCGGGTCGAAACCGTCGAACCACTGACGCCACGCTTCAGCCGGGTGACCGTGCAGGGCGACGGCCTCGCCGCGTACCGCACGATCTGCCCGGCCGACGCGTTCAAGCTGGTGATCCCGCCGGACGGCATCGGCAGCGTCCGGATGCCGAAGGTGAGTCCGACCGGGGCGCCGGTCTGGCCGGAGGACCGTCCGACGCCGCTGACCCGGGGATTCACGGTGCGGACGTTCGACCCGGACACCCGCCGGCTCACGTTCGACGTCGCGCTCCACGGCGCCGGTCTGGCGATCACCTGGCTGACGAGCACCCGCCCGGGCGACACCGTCGTACTGCTCGGGATGCGTCGGGAGTTCCACGCCGGGGACGTCGACCATCACCTGCTGATCGGCGATTCCAGCTCGTTACCCGCGATCGCGAGCATCGTCGAGAGTCTCGACGTACCGTCAACCGTTTTCCTGCAGGCGGAGACGCCGGCCGAGCGGTCGCTGGTGAAGGGCGACGTGCAGTGGATCCACTCGCCGCCCGTCACCGGTCCGGGTAGTGCGCTGGAGCAGGCAGTCCGGTCGTTCCGGCGACCGGCCGGGCGCCTGCAGGCGTGGTGCGCGGCGGAGGCGGGAGTCGTCCGCTCGATCCGCCCGTACCTTGTCGACGAGCTCGGTGTGAGTCGTGACGACCTGCATACGGTCGCGTACTGGATCGCCGGCGAGTCGGCGGAGCGCAGCGACGTGGTCCGGATGCAGGCGTTCGCCAAAGCGACTGAAGAAGGGCTCGACGCCACCGACCCCGCGGTGCTGCAGGCGCTGGAGTTCTCATAAGGTCGTCCCATGCTGATCCTGGCCGGCCTGGGCCTCATCCTGGTGCTGACCGTTGCCACCGGCTACTTCGTCTCCCAGGAATTCGCGTACGTCGCTGTCGACCGGAGCCGCCTGCGGACGCTGGCCGCGGACGGCAACGCCGCCGCCGCGCGAGCGCTGAAGGTCACTGCGCGGCTGTCGTTCGTCCTGTCCGGCGCACAGGTCGGCATCACCATCACCGCGCTGCTCGCCGGGTACTTCGCCGAGCCGTATCTCGGTGAGGGGCTGGAGCGCCTGCTCGGCGCGGCCGACGTACCGGACGCGGTGAGCAGGTCGGTCTCCGTGATCCTCGCGTTGCTGCTGGCAACGATCATCCAGATGGTGCTCGGCGAGCTGGCGCCGAAGAACCTGGCGATCGCGAAGGCCGAGGCGATCGCGCTCCGGCTGGCCCGCTCGACCCTGCTGTACCTGACCGTCGCCGGTCCGCTGATCCACCTGTTCGACTCGGCGTCGAACCGGATCCTCCGCCGCGTCGGCATCGAGCCGGTCGAGGAACTGCCGCAGGGCGCGACCGCGCGGGAGCTCGACCGGATCATCGAGACGTCGTACGAGCAGGGCCTGCTGGACCAGGACACGATGCGGCTGCTCGATCGCGGCCTCGACTTCCGCGGCCGGACCGCGGGCGAGGCGATGGTCCCGCGGGTCGACGTGATCACCGTGCACCGCGAGGAGCCGCTGACCCGGATCGTCGAGCTGCAGGACACCGGGCACAGCAGGTTCCCGGTGATCGGGGCCTCGGTCGACGAGGTGATCGGTGTGGTCGCGATCGGTGAGGTGGTCGAGCTCGAGCCGGCCGACCGCGCGACGATCGCCGTCGGTTCGCTGGCGTCGCAGCCGGTCGCCGTACCGACGACCCTCCCGCTGCCCGCGGTCCTCGACCGGCTCCGGGTCGCGCGCCGGCAGCTCGCGATCGTCGTCGACGAGTACGGCGGGTTCGCGGGCATCGTGTCGCTGGAGGACATCGCCGAGGAACTGGTCGGCGAGATCCGCGACGAGGACGATCTGCCGGAGACCGGGCTCGTACAGGGCGGTGACGGGTCGTGGGTGGTGCCTGCTCGGCGGCGGGTCGACGAGGTCGCTGAGGTGACCGGCGTACGGCTTCCGGAGAGCGACGACTACGAGACGGTGTCCGGGCTGGTGATGGCGCGGCTCGGCCGGATCCCGGACGTCGGTGACTCACTCGTCATCGAGCTGCCGCACCGGATCGACCACGACGGACGGCCGGTTCCGCCCGAGTACGTGCGGCTCACGGTGCAGACCATCGAGCGCCGGGTGCCGGGCATCGTCGTGATGGAGCGAACGGCATGAGTACGACGCTTGCGCTGATCATCTCCGCCGTACTGCTGGCCTTGAACGGCTTCTTCGTCGCCGCCGAGTTCGCGTTGGTCGCGTCCAAACGGCATCGGCTCGAAGAGGCGGCCGCGTCGGGCAGCCGCTCGGCCCGGGCCGCGATCGCCGGCGTCAGCGAGCTGTCGCTGATGCTCGCGGGCGCACAGCTCGGCATCACGTTGTGCACGCTGGGCCTCGGCTCGCTGAGCGAACCGGCCGTCGCGCATCTGCTGCATCCGCTCTTTGAGCTGGCGCACATCCCGGAAGGCGTCGGGCACGTGATCGCGCTGATCATCGCGGTCGCCGGGATCGGTCTGCTGCACGTCCTGCTCGGCGAGATGGCGCCGAAGTCGTGGGCGATCAGCGACCCGGAACGTGCGGCACTCGTGCTGGCGATGCCGTTCCGCGGCTTCACTTTCGTCTTCCGCCCGCTGCTCAGCGTCCTGAACTGGATCGCCAACCTGTGCGTCCGGCTGGTCGGCGTGACGCCGCAGAACGAGATCGCCAACGCGCACGGCCCGGACGAGCTGCGGCTGCTGATCGAGTCGTCGCGCGAACACGGGACCCTCGAACAACCCGAGCACGAACTGCTGACCGCGATGCTCGCGCTGCAGAACACCACGGTCGGCCAGGTGATGACGCCGATCGCCCGGCTGTCCACGGTCCCGGCGTCCGCGTCGGCCCGCGAGGTGGAGCTGACCAGCCGCCGCGAGGGCCACTCCCGCCTCGCGGTCGTCGGGCCGCGTCCTGACGGGTCCACCGGGATCTGCGGCATCGTGCACGTCCGCGACGCGGCCCGCGTGACCACCGCCGGCGACACCGCGAGCCGCGCGTCGGACCTGATGACGCAGGCCCTAGAACTGGGCGACAACACCCCGGTGGCCAAGGCGATCCGCACCATGCGCGACGAACGCGCCCAACTGGCAGTCGTCTGCGGCGGCAACCAGGCAATCGGCGTAGTAGCCCTAGAGGACCTCCTAGAAGAGGTCATCGGCGAGTTCGACGACGAAACCGACCCCATCATCACCGCCACCCGCCCCACCCCACCCCTCTAACCCGCGCCCCGGCGTCTTTGGGCACCCACCAACCGTTTTGGGGCGCTCAGAATGGTTGGTGGGGGCACAAAGTGGTCGGGTTACGGTTGGGGTGGCGAGCGCGAGGAGGGGTTGTGGCGGTTAGGCGGCTTGGGCTTGTGGTGCATCAGGGGCGGCCGGTGGCGGTTGAGACCGCGGAGACGGTACGTCGGTGGGCGGCGGCGCACTCCATCGGGTGCACGGATATCGACGTGTGGACGGATCGGGAACGGCGTACCGGGACCGACGAGCTGCACCACGCCGGGGAGCCGGATCTCGTGGTCACGCTCGGGGGTGACGGGACGTTCCTGCGCGGTGCGCGGATTGCGGCGAAGAACAACGCCGCCGTCCTCGGGGTGGATCTCGGGAAGGTCGGCTTCCTCACCGAGGTCGCGTGCAAGGACGTCGAGGAGGCGCTCGAGGCGGTGCACCACGGCGGTGCGACGTACGAGGAACGGATGACGCTGACGATGCGGGCGTCGCGGCCGTTGGAGATCCCTGAGGGTATTGAGTCCCTGCTGCGATACGGGCACGGGCCGGCGTTGCCTCCGCCGCCGGTACGGCACGAGATGGGTGAGGGCGACGGCTGGGGGATGGCCCTCGACGTGACCGCGTTGAACGACGTCGTGGTGGAGAAGCTCGCGCGGGATCACCAGGTGGCGCTCGGGGTGTACCTGTCCGGTCGGCTGCTCGCGTCGTACTCCGCCGATGCGGTGATCGTCGCGACGCCGACCGGGTCGACGGCGTACAGCTTCGCCGCCGGCGGGCCGATCCTGTCGCCGAACACCGAGGCGATCGTGTTCACTCCGGTTGCACCGCACATGACCTTCAATCGCACGGTCGTCGCGGCGCCGGACGAGCCGATCGCGCTGCGGGTGCTGCCGCACTCGGGGCAGGCCGCGGTCAGCATCGACGGGCAGCTGCGCGGCGTCCTCGATCCGGGGGACTGGATCGGGGTGTACGGGTCGCCGCAGCGACTGCGGTTGGTACGACTGCGCCCGACGGACTTCTACGGACGGCTGCGCGACCGCTTCCACCTCACGGACGCACCCGCGACGGAGCTCGACGGACAGTCCGAACTCTTCTGGCAACCCTCGGACACACCCATACCCCCAGACCTCAAGCACCTCAGGATTCCGCAGTCGCCTGGTGACGACCGGTAGGGTCTCTCCTCATGCGAAACGTGGTGATCCTGGCGGGTGGTTCAGGGACGCGGTTGTGGCCGATGTCCAGAGACGACAGGCCGAAGCAGGTGCTGCCGCTGGCGGCGGGGCAATCGCTGCTGCGGGTGGCGTTCAATCGGCTGCGCGGACTGGTCGAGCCGGAGAACATCTACGTGTGCACGGTCGGTGCGTACACGGACGTCGTACGCAAGGAGCTGCCGGAGCTCGGCGAGCACAACATCATCGGTGAGCCGGCCCGCCGGGACACCGCGAACGCCGTTGGTCTCGCGTCCGCTGTGGTTGCGCGGAACGATCCGGATGCGGTGGTCGCGTTCGTCGGATCGGATCACCTGATCAGCCCGGAGGACAAGTTCCGAGAGGCGATCGAGCACGGGTTCGAGGTGGTCGAGGCGCGCGGCCGGTCGCTGGTGACGTTCGGGATCGAGCCGACGCACCCGCACACCGGGCTCGGGTACATCGAGCGCGGGGCGCCGATCGAGGGTACGTCGGCGTACGTCGTGGATCGCTTCCGGGAGAAGCCCGACCGGGCGACGGCCGAGGAGTACCTGGCCACCGGGCGGTTCTGGTGGAACTCCGGGATGTTCGTCTGGCAAGCCTCCACGGTGCTGAACGTGCTCGACACGCTGCTGCCGGAGTCGGCCTCGCGGCTGCGTGAGGTCGCCGCGGTCTGGGACACCCCGGAGCGGGAGGCGACGCTCGCCGAGATCTACCCGAACCTGCGCAAGATCAGCGTCGACTACGCGGTCATGGAGCCCGCGTCCCAGGGCAAGGTCGACGCGGACGTCGTCGTCGTACCGATGCCCGTGCACTGGCTGGACGTCGGCTCGTGGGCCGCGCTCGCCGACACGTACGACGCCGACCCGAACGGCAACCGCACCGACAGCGTCACCCTGAGCTGCCTGCTCGACTCCCACGACAACATCATCGTCACCGACGACCCGAACCACCTGGTCGCCACCGTAGGCCTCCGCAGCCACATCATCGTCCACACCCAGGACGTCACCATGGTCTGCCCACTATCCGACGGCGAACGCGTAAAAGACCTGGTAGCCCGAGTCCAATCCGACCACGCGAACTACATCTAGGTCCCTGCGCCGGCGTGAGCTGTGGTGCGGTGAGCGGTCGAGCGAGCGCACATGGGCGCGAATCATGAACCTGGCATAGGCGATGGGGGCTGGGGACAGGTCATGCCCTGTCTCCAGTTCCCATCCCGTGTCCCGTGTCCCGTCGACGGTGCTCCGTTGGTACGACGACCAGCACCGCGTGGTGCAAGCCACATCCGGTAACTCACACGAGAAACGCCCCCGAGGAGTGTTCCTCGGGGGCGTTCTGTTGGCTTGCTGTGCTGGGGGTCAGCCGCCGTTGGGTTCTTGGGCGTCGGTGGCTGGGTATTTCTCCATGAACTGTTTGAGGGCCTCGCCGCTGACGGAGCCGCAGAACTGGCGGTGGCCGAAGGACTTCTGGGCGGAGTCGGGGCCGCTCCAGTGCGCGAAGGCGAGGTTCTTGCCGTCCGGCCAGGCCTTGCCCTCGTCCTGCTTGAACGGTGCGGCGATGAGCTTGTTCAGCGAGCTGTCGGGCAGCTTCGACTTGGCGATCTTCTCGATCTGGTCGATCTGGTCCTTCGGCAGCGTGTCCCGGTACCAGAGGATCGTGTAGCCGTGCTCGAGGTTGTGCACGAGGTTCTCCACCGCGGGCCGGTCGCTCTCGGAGTAGAACTTCTTGTCGAACGGCGCCCAGACCGCGTAGTGCGGGCCCGAGGACGGCGGGGACACGGCGTACAGGATCTTCTCGCCGTCGGGGCGGTGGTCCTGGGTACCGCCGGCCACGTCGTTGGTGGCCGCGTCGCAGGAGGCCGCGCTCGAGGCGACACCGAAGTCGGTCAGGGCCTGGTTCTTGGTCCGGGAGTCCTGGATCAGCCTGATCGCCGGGTAGGCGATGATGGCCAGGCCGACCACGATGGAGCACACCACGATGAGGATCGTGCGGCGGCGGTCCGAAGCGACCTGCTCGCGCTGCATCTTCTCGATCATCTCGCGGCGCGACTGTTTCTGCGACGACGCTTTACCCACAGTGTTGGTCTTCCCGGATCGGGGCGGCCACCGCGCCGCCGTGCGAAGGCAGTGTACGAGGTGCCCCTGAGAAGTTGCCTAGAAAACTATCGGGACCGTGAGCCGAACGTGACCGTCGCCTCGCTGCCCGGACCCGGACGCACCGCCACGCCGTACCCCTCGGCATGCAGCAGGACAGCCAGCCGTTCCGCGACCATTCCCACGGTCACCGGCTCGTCGCCGAACACCGTGACAGCGTTGTCACCCGCCTCGAGCCGCACACCGTCAACGTCGGCCAGCAGCCCGGACCACACCACCGGATCGACTGAACGCGGCCCCGCCGGCGGTTGCCGATCGAGTACGGCGGCCCGCGCGGCCTCCCGCGTCCCCAGGCTGAACATGTCGAGCTCGGCGTCCCGCACCAGCGCCCGCGCGCCCGGCCCGTGCTCACCGACGGGCAGTACGGCGTCCTCGAGTCCACGCAGTACGGCGACCGGCACGCCGTCCGCCTTGCCCTTGACCAGTTCGCTGGCGCCTGCGATCTCGTCGGCCAGCGCCGGCTCGGTCACCGCGAGGACGTTGCCGTGACTGTCCGTCGTACCGCGCAGGTCCTCCACGACGCGGACGCCGGCGGCGCCGATCGCCAGGTCGGTCTGACCGTTGCGCCACGGGCGGCCGAGCGTGTCCGTGACGATGATGCCGACGTTGACGTCGTACCGCTCCTTCAGGGCGCTCCGCAGGTCGCGGGCCGACGCGTCGGGGTCCACCGGGAGCAGCAGGACCGTGCCGGGCGCGGTGTTGGACGTGTCCGTCCCGGCCGCGGCCATCACCAGGCCGTGCCGGGTCTGCACGATTCGCGTCTCACCGCGCTGCGCGACGACCCGCACGAGCTCGGCGTCGATCGCGTCCTGGCGGCTGCCGTGCGTCAGCCGGCCCTCCGCCTTGCTGACGATCTTCGACGTCACCGAGACGATGTCACCGTCGCGCAGGTCGGCGCCTTCGGCGATCAGCGCGGCCAGGTCGTTGCCGGCCGCCACCTCGGGCAGTCCGGTCACCGGGAAGATCTCCAGGTGCTTCCTCATCGCCGTACGGCCTCCGCGAGGGTCAGTGCCGCGTCAGCCATCGCGGCGGTTTTGGTCTCGTCCGTCATCCACAACGGCACCGCCTGCACGTGAATTCCGGCCCCGGCGATCGAATCCGCCTGGATCGCGTCGGAGGAGTCGATCAGCCAGCCGTCCAGTACGCCGCCGGACGTGCGGGAGCCGTAGTACCGGGCCACGGCCGACGCCGTGGAGGCCACACCGACGGTGGCCAGCACCTTGTCCGCCATTCCACGGACCGGACCGGTGCCGATGATCGGCGACAGCCCGATGACCGGGGCCTTCGTCTCCCGGACCGCGTCCCGGATCCCGGGGACGCCGAGGATCGTGCCGACCGACACCACCGGGTTGGACGGCGGCACGATCAGTACGTCGCAGTCCGCGATCGCCTCGAGTACGCCGGGTGCGGGCTTGGCCTTGTCCTGGCCGACGGCAACGATCTGGTGCGCGGGGATCCCGGCCTGATAACGGACCCAGTACTCCTGGAAATGAATGGCCTTGCGCCGCCCGGGCTCCTCCGGGTCGTCCACCACCACGTGGGTCTCGATCCGGTCGTCGCTCATCGGCAGCAGCCGGACCGGCAGCTTCCAGCGCGTGGACAGCGCCTCGGTGACTGCACTGAGCGTGTATCCGGCGTCCAGCATCTGGGTGCGCACCAGGTGCGTCGCCACGTCCCGGTCGCCGAGCCCGAACCAGGTCGGTTCCACGCCGTACGCCGCGAGCTCCTCCTTGATCACCCAGGTCTCGTCCTCACGGCCCCATTTCCGCTCCTCCGAGATGCCACCGCCGAGCGTGTACATCACGGTGTCGAGGTCGGGACAGACCCGCAGCCCGAACAGGGTGATGTCGTCCGCGGTGTTCCCCACGACGGTGATCTCGGCGTCCGGACGGGCCTTCAGCAGCCCGAGGAGGAAGGTGGAGCCGCCGATGCCGCCGGCCAGCACTGTCAATCGCATGGGAAGAGTCTGCCCGAGTCGTCAATGCGTCGGACCACCGCACGACTATGCTGCGGAGGGTCATCACGTCCGCACAGCTCAGTTGTACGGCCCCCCAACATCCGAGGAGCCCTCCGTGGTCACCGACGCAACCAAGAAGCTCAGAGAGCCGGTCGCGTACACCTTGCTCGCATTCGCCGGCCTGCTCGCACTGGCCTCGCTGTTCCAGTTGTTCGTCGGCGGGATCGGCTTCGTCGCCGCTTCCGGCGGCGTGCACTCCATCATTGTCCCGCCGTCCATCACCACACTGGCGCTGCTTCCCGCGCTGGTCGGTGCGGTCTGGCTGGTCAACGAAGGTGAGCGGACGCCGAACGCACGCATTGTCGTGTTGGGCGCCCTCATCGTCACCGGCCTCTTCCTGCTGATCGGCCTCGTCGCCACGTTCGCGCAGTTCAACGGCAGCGGCACGGCCGGCGAGAAGATCGTCGGTTTCATCGCCTCCCTCGGTGGCCTCGCGCTGTACGGCGGCATCGGTCTGTACGCCCTGAAGACGTTCCAGGCGCTGCCGGCGCCGGTGCGTGCGCCGAAGCCGGGCCAGTTCCAGCAGCAGGGTCAGCCGGGCCAGCAGTACGGCCAGACCGCGCCGTACGGCCAGCAGCAGGGCTACGGCCAGCAGGGCTACGACCAGGGCCAGCCGGCCCAGCAGGGTCAGTTCGGCGGCCAGTACGACCAGGGTCAGCAGTACGGCGGTTACGCGGCTGCTGGTGCTGCCGGCGCCGCAGGTGGCTACGCCGCGGGCCAGGACCAGGGCCAGGCTCAGCAGTGGCCGCAGGAGCAGGGCTGGAACCAGGGCGAGCAGCAGACCTGGTCGGCCGGCGAGGCCGAGGCCCAGCAGGCGGGTCAGCATTCCGCGCAGCACGCCGGTCAGCAGGGTGCCGAGCAGGCGTGGCCTGCCGAGGGCCAGACCGCCGAGCCGACGCAGCCGTGGAACTCCGAAGGCCAGCAGCAGTGGGGTGGCCAGGACCAGGGCCAGCCGGCTCAGCAGTGGCCGCAGGAGCAGCAGTGGGGCGGCGCTGAGGCCGGCCAGCAGCAGTGGGGTGGCCAGGAGTACGGCCAGCAGACCCCGGCAGCCCAGGAGTGGGGCCAGCAGGAGCACGGCGCCGCTGAGGGCACCCAGGAGCCGGCGGAGGCCCAGCAGGCTCAGCAGGCGTGGCAGCAGGAGCAGGCCTGGCAGGCCGAGGAGACCCCGGCCGCCGACCAGCAGCCGGGTGCCGCAGACCCGGCACCGCAGGCCGACGCCGCCGACGAGACCCGGATCGACCCGCGGGCCGAGTCGGAGAAGAACGACCAGAACCCGCAGGGTCAGCAGGGCCAGCAGGGTTGGTGGTCGCAACCTTCCTGATCAGGCAGCAGCAAGGGCGGTCTGCACCAGCAAGCCCTTACCGAACCTGCGGGAAAATCCCGGATGCACGCGGTTTGAGCCCGGGTACACAGCGCGAGAGGCCTGTATCTACAGGCCTCTCGTTCTTTTGCGGCCGTGTTGCGGATGATCCCAATAGCAGAGCACGGCTTGACTTTCGTGGATTGCAGGAATGTAATTTCAACCGTGTCGTTCGTTAGGACACTCGGTATCGGGGACCGTTGCAGAGCGCAGGACGGACGAGGTCAGGCATGTGGACCGCAAACCCACATGTACAGGGGAACGAACAGGGTCGAGGAGGTCGTACCGTGACAGAGCTGATGGCGATTGTCGACGGTGAGGCGATCGAGGAGGAGCCGAACTGGCAGGAAAGGGCGTTGTGCGCCCAGACCGATCCAGAGGCTTTCTTCCCGGAGAAGGGCGGTTCCACCCGCGAGGCCAAGAAAGTGTGCCTCGGTTGCGACGTCCGGGGCGAGTGCCTCGAGTACGCGCTGCAGAACGACGAGCGCTTCGGGATCTGGGGCGGTCTGTCGGAACGGGAACGCCGCAAGCTGAAGAAGAAGGCCGTCTGACGGCCCGAACGCAGCGAACAACTTAACGTAGGACTTCCGCGAGGCCCCGGGGCGATCACCCCCGGGGCCCGCGGCTTTCCGGACACTCCCGAGGCGGCTGTATGGTGAGTCCTCGCCGGGACCTGCGGTCACGGTGACCGTCCGCAAGCATCGAGGTGTCACAGCTCCGCATGGAACAAGAAGCCCCGGCAGGCTGGGAATTCTTCGACTCCGTCGACTTCCCGACCGATCACATCGACGACCCGATGGGTCGGCAGCGGGTCCGGCATGTCGTCACCGCGGTGGTGGTCGGGCATGAGGGCGCGGCCTGGCTGCCGCGGCTGTCCGAGGCGTTGTGGGCTCTCAACCCGCGCCCGGACCGGCTGATCGCGGTCGACACCGGATCCACCGACGAGACCGCCGAACTGCTCGCCGCGATGCCCGGCGTGGAGCCGGTCGTCAGCGTCTCCGCGCGGACCGGTTTCGGGATGGCGGTTGCCCGCGGTCTCGAGGCGCACGGCTTCGCGCCGATCCCGAGTGCCGTCGGCCCGTACGGCGACGACGGCCACATGCCCGTGGTGGAGTGGCTCTGGCTGCTGCACGACGACTGCGCGCCGGCGCCGAAGGCCCTGGAGAAGTTGTTGCTCCAGGCCACTATGGCGCCGAACACCGGTGTCTGGGGCCCGAAGCTGCGGCTCTGGCCGCGGGACCGGGAGCTGCTGGAGGTCGGCGTCACCACATCGCTCGGCGGCCGCCGCGACACCGGCATCGAGAACGGCGAGCTGGACCAGGGCCAGCACGACCAGCCGCGGAACGTCCTCGCGGTCAGCTCGGCCGGCATGCTGGTACGCCGTGACGTCTGGGAGGCGCTGCACGGGTTCGACCCGCGGCTGCCGATGTTCCGCGACGACATCGACTTCGGCTGGCGCGCCAGCCGTGCCGGCTACCAGGTCGGGGTCGCACCGGACGCGGTCGTCTACCACGCACAGGCCGCCGCGACCGGCGAGCGAGCGCTGGCAGGCACCCGTCGGCACGCGTACCAACTCGACCGCGCCCATGCGTACTACACCGTTCTCGCGAACGCTCCGAGCAAGCTCCTTCCGCTGCTGATCCTGCGGTTCCTGCTCGGCACCGTGATGCGGTCGATCTGGTTCCTGATCGGTAAGACTCCGTCCGGTGCCGTCGACGAGTGGACCGCACTGCTCGGCACCCTCCTCGCCGGTGGCTGGACGCAAGCACGCAAGAGCCGCCGAAACCTCGACCAGGTCCCGTACGACGACATCAAGGGACTGTTCTCTCGGTCCGTGCACGCATTGCGGCACAACCTGGAGGAGACGACCAGCACGATCTCCGAGCGGATCCGCGAAGCATGGGCGGACGAGCCGGAAGAACAAGTCGTCACCACCGCCCGGCGAGCCAAGTCCACTGCACGCGTAGCGGTCGATCAGCCGAGGTGGCGGCGGCAGTTGATCCGGCGGCCGTTCCTGATCGCGTGGGTCGTTCTGGCGATCGGTGCGCTGATCGCGGCCCGCGATCTGATCGGCGGCGGGGTCCTCCGGTCGAACCTGTTGCTGCCGGCGCAGGAGAACCTCTCCGCGTTGTGGCATGCAGCGGCGTCGGCCCCGCCAGGCGTGACGCCACCTGCTTGGTTGGCGCAGTTCTGGGCGTTCTCGACGGTCATGTTCGGTCCGACCGGTGCAACGAACGTCCTGCTGCTCGGTGCGGTGCCACTGGCCGGTCTGGCTGCGTGGGCGTTGCTACGGGCGTTCGTAGTCGACCGCGTGGCGCGGGCCTGGGGCGCGTCGGCGTACGGGCTGGCTGTTTTCACGAACGGTGCGATCACGCAGGGTCGAATCGGGACGTGTGTGGCGGCGATCGTGCTGCCACTGCTCGGTGCCGCTGTGCACACCGTCGCTCGACGACGGCGTGTGGTCGTTCAGGGCAGTTGGCGGGCCGCGTGGTTCGCGGGGATTTGTCTGGCGGTGCTGTTCGCGTTCACGCCGGCACTCGCTCTGCTGGTCAGCGTCATCCTGGTCTTGGGCGCAGTGCTGGGGCTCGGCTGGCGGCGGCAGGGGCGCCAGTTGGTGTTCTCGGTCGTACTGGGCCTGCTGCTCGTGCTGCCGTGGACGCTGGACCTGGTGCAGCACCCGTCGAAGCTCGGGTGGGAGGCGGGTGGTCCGCCGACCGCTGCAGTCGGTCCGGGCGACAGCCTGCCGCATCTGCTGACAGGTACGCCGGTCGGTGCGCCGGCGCCCTGGTGGTTCGCCGTACCGCTGATTCTGGTGGCTCTGGTCAGTCTGCTGCGTCAGTCGCGGCAGCGGTACGAGCTGCTCGGGTGGTTCGCCGCACTGGCCGGTCTGGCCGGGACGCTGGTTGCCAGCCGGCTCGGCGGTGGCAGCGGGCCGTTGATGTTCCTGATGACAGCCGGCTGGATCATCACCGTCGCGGTCGCCTGGGACTCTGTCGGCAAGTCCACCGAGATCATCGTCCAGGGCGTGCTCGGCATCGTCCTGCTGACCACGGTGGTGACGGCCGGCTTCTGGCTGGTGCGCGGGATGGACGGTCCGTTGTGGCGTGGTCCCGCTCAGGACCTCCCGGCGTACCTGGTCGCTTCGCAGGACCCGCCGGACAACCAGTCGATCCTGGTGGTGCGGAAGGCGCCGGAAGGCCAGATGCGGTTCTCACTGGTCAAGAACGGCGGACCGCGGATGGGGGCGCTTGAGGCGGCGCCGACCGCGGCACAGACCAAGCCGCTCACGGATGTCCTGGCGACACTCGGTGGCGGCGGTAGCGGCGAGGAGGGCCGGCAGTTGGCCGGTCTCGCGATCGACTACGTGTACCTGCCCGGTCCGGTGGACCCGACGCTGCAGTCGACGCTCGACTCGCTGCCGGGCCTCACCAGAGCCAGTGCGAACGACGGCGACGCCTCGTGGCTGGTCGACCGGTCGAAGATCAAGGGCGAGACGCCACTGGTCGACCAGACCCACACGGTCTGGCGCATCCTCGGTCTGATCGGCTGGATCCTCGCACTGATCTTCTGTCTGCCGACGGTGCGCCGTACCGTCGCCGTACCGCAGGGCACCCACGCGAGGAGGGACCGGTGAGCCGGTTGTTGTCCGACCCGCGTCTGCGGATCGGAGCCGTTGTCGTCGCCATGGCCGCACTGGCCGGGATCGGACTGGTCACTCACCCCGAGAAGGCCGACACCCGCGCGCAGGCTGCCGTCACCGAGCCGGCCCGCACGGTGGTGAACCGTACGGCGCTGTCCTGCCCGGCGCTGTCTGCCGGCGGCAAGATGGCCAGCGTGGTGAACGGAGTGTCGCCGACGCTGCCGGAAGGTACGCCGACCGCGCCGGGGACCGCCGATCCGTTGACGATCGCTCCGCTGCCGGCTACGTCGGACCCGGTCGGGTCGCTGCTGAAGCGCGGAACGATCGGTTCGAGCGCGGTGGTCGTGAAGCCGGAGCCGCTGTCCATCAAGGGCACCGGACCCCTGGCTGCGGGGACGGTCGGTACGAGTACGGCGACCGCGCAGGAAGGCGTGAACCGCGGAATGGCCAGCGTGCCGTGCCAGGTGCCCGGCTCGGACTTCTGGTTCGTCGGAGCGTCCGGTGCGAGCGACCGGCGTGACGTGCTGGTGCTGACCAACCTGGACAGCATCAACGCGGAAGTGAACGTCACCGTGTACGCGCGGAACGGTGCGCAGGACCTGCCCGCGGCCCGGGGCATCGTGGTGCCGGCACTCGGGACGTCCGAGCTGTTCCTCAAGCAGGTCGCTCCGAATCTGCGTGACATCGCCCTGCACGTGGAATCGACGGGTGGTCGGGTAGCGGCCGCCGTACGGTCCAACGCGTCGAACGGTACTCAGCCAGGCGGTGTGGACTGGCTGAACACCTCAGCGGCTCCCGCGACCAAGGTGTTCGTGCCCGCGGTCGCGCCCGGTGCCGGTCTGCGGATCCTGTCGGTCGCGAACCCCAGCGACCTGCAGGCGACCGCGAGCCTGACGGTGAACGGGCCGAACGGGCCGTTCAAGCCGGCCGGTCTGGAGACCGTGCAGATCGCGGCCGGCTCGGTGAAGACGTTCATGCTCGACGCGGTGCTGCACGGTGACGCCAGCGCGATCACCGTGACGTCGGACCAGCCGGTGACCGCGTCGGTGCGGTCCACGGACGCGAGCCGGACCGAGTTCTCGTCGATCGGGTCGGCGGAAGCGCTGACGGGTCCGGCGTACCTGGTCATACCGGCCCACAAGCAACCGGCTCTCCTGCAGGTGACAGCTCCGGGGAAGACCGGCAGCGTGAAGTTCGAGCTGCGGGACGCGGTCGGTCGGGCGCTGACCACGCGGGCGCTGGACGTGGTCGGTGGCGCGACGACGCCGATCCCGATCCCGGCACAGCCGCGGCCGACGTACCTGATGGTTCAGCAGACGCGGGGGACCGTGGTCGCGGGCGTCACGCTGATGCCGGCGGCGAAGCCTGCCGAGGACGACGTACCGCAGGTGGCCGCGTGGCCGTTGACGACGTCGCTGGTGTTCCGCGCCCAGCTGGGTGCCCAGCCGGACGTGAGCGCTGCCCTCAGGTAGTTCAGCCTTCGTTGGTGTTGGCGCCCGGGTCCTGCAGCATGCGGAGGTGGCCGCGGCGGGCTACCTCGACCGGAGCGCCCGGAGTACCGGCACCGGGCTCGCGGCGAGGCAGCGGGCGTGCTGCTTCGCGGACCGCGTTCGCCAGGGCTTCCAGGTCGTCGGAGGACGGACCAGCGGCTGCGGGGTCCGGAGCGAGCCGGATGACCTCCCAGCCATTCGGCGCGGTGAGGCGGTCGGCGTGGTCGGCGCACAGGTCGTAGCAGTGCGGCTCGGCGTACGTCGCGAGTGGACCGAGGACACAGGTCGAGTCTGCGTAGACGTAGGTGAGCGTCGATACGGCAGGCTTCTGACATCCGGCGCGCGAACAGATCCTGGCGATGCTCACGACCAGACATTACGCCCACTAGGCTGAGCGCGTGACCGAGGCTCGCCGTCATCGCAGGCACATCGACCGCCATGGGCGCGGAATGCTCGGCCCGATCAGCCGGCCGAGCAAGTTCGCGCCGCGTGGTCTGCCGCTGCAGCGGTCCGCCGCATCGCAGTTCGACGAGGTGGTCGCGATCGAGGTGACGCGGCTGGAGAAACGGCTGCCGCAGGTGGTCGCCCGGGTCGAGTTCGCCATCGAGGACGTGCCGAACCTGGAGCTGGACGCCATCGACATCCCGCTCACGCACGCCACCGGCGGTACGTCGCACGAGCCGTACCGGATCGTCGTCTTCCGGCGCCCGATCGAGCTCCGCGCCGAACGCTCCGGCGCCGGCCTGTCCTGGCTGGTCCGCTCCGCCCTGGTCCTGGAGCTGGCCGACGTCCTGGCGCTGTCCCCGGAACAGATCGACCCGGACTTCGACACCGACGAAGACTGACACACCCCTCCCCGCAGTGTTGGAAGCTGTTCCGTAGTGTGGGAAGGGGTTTGTGTCTGTCGTTGTCATCGGGAGAGGATCGTGTCTGTGAACGATCAAAAACTGCGGGTCGGTGTCGTAGGACTGGGCTTTGCCGGACGGACAGCGCTGGAGGCGTTCTCCGAACTGCCGGACGTCGAGGTGATCGGCCTGGCGGGTCTGGAGAAGGACATCCTGACCAGTCTGGGCGAGAAGCACGGCGTACCGCATCTGTACGAGAGGTGGGAGGACCTGCTCGAGACCCCGGGGCTGGAGGCGGTCAGCATCGGTACGCCGACGCAGCTGCACGCCCCGATCGCGCTGGCGGCCCTGCAGAAGGGTCTGCACGTGCTGTCCGAGAAGCCGCTGGCCAGGACCGTGGCCGAGGGCACCGCGATGGTCGAGGCCTCGAAGCAGGCCGGCCGGGTGCTGAAGGTCGTGTTCAACCACCGCGAGCGCGGTGACGTCGCGGCGCTCAAGCACCAGATCGACGAAGGCCAGCTCGGCCGGATCTACTACGCGAAGGCGCACTGGATGCGCCGCAACGGCATCCCCGGGATGGGTGGCTGGTTCACCAACCGGGAGCTGTCCGGCGGCGGGCCGCTGATCGACCTCGGCGTCCACATCCTCGACATGGCGCTGCACCTCATGGGCGAGCCGCAGGTCAGCACGGTCTCGGCGGACACGTTCGCCGAGCTCGGCCCGCGCGGCAAGGGCAGCCGCGACCCGAACGCGAACACGCTCGGATCGGCGTTCGAGGTGGAGGACCTGGCCACGGCGTACCTGCGGCTGCAGGGCGGCGGCGCGCTGCAGTTGGAGACCAGCTGGGCGACGTTCCGGGCGCCGGGCGACAACTTCGGGATCGAGCTGTTCGGGACCGACGGCGGCGCCAAGATCGAGGTGCAGAACTACACCAACGAGGACACGCTGCGGATCTTCACCGACGTCGGCGGCGTACCGGCCGAGGTGAAGCCGGCGACCGGCGCCGGGCTCGGCCACCGCGCCGTGGTGCGGGAGTTCGTCCGGATCGTCAAGAGCGGTGAGTGGGAAGGCCAGAACGGGTCCGAGGCGCTGCAGCGGACCGAGATCATCGACGCCTGCTACGCCTCGGCGAAGGCGGGACGAGAGGTTGTGCTCCATGACTGACCCAATTCGCGTCACGGTGTGGGGCGAGAACGTCCACGAGGGCCGCGACGAGTCCGTGCGCAAGGTCTACCCCGACACGATGCACGGGACGATCGCTGCCGCGCTGCGTGCCAAGCTGGGCGAGAACGTCGTCGTGCGCACGGCCACGCTGCAGGACCCGGAGCACGGCCTCACCGAGGAAGTGCTCGCCGACACCGACGTACTCACCTGGTGGGGGCACGCCGCGCACGGTGACGTCGACGACGCGATCGTCGACCGGGTGCAGCAGCACGTGCTGTCCGGGATGGGCCTGATCGCGCTGCACTCGGCGCACTTCAGCAAGATCTTCATCAAGCTGATGGGCACCACCTGCTCGCTGGACTGGCGGTCCGAGAACGACCGCGAGCTGATCTGGACCGTCGCCGCCGGGCACCCGATCGCGCAGGGTGTCCCGCACCCGCTGGTGATCGAGCGCGAGGAGATGTACGGCGAGCTGTTCGACATCCCGCAGCCGGACGAGCTGGTGTTCGTCAGCTCGTTCTCCGGCGGCGAGGTGTTCCGCTCCGGCTGCTGCTACCGCCGCGGCCAGGGCCGGGTCTTCTACTTCCGCCCCGGCGACCAGGAGTACCCGACGTACCACCAGCCCGAGGTCCAGCAGATCCTCGCCAACGCAGCCAAGTGGGCGGCCCCGACCAGCCCCCGCCAGCTGCCGACGGTCCACCACCGCAAGAACCCGGGCTGGTTCGAGAAGGCCTGAGGTCGTCAGAGGTTCCGCTGCCAGGTCAGGTGGCCTTCGTCCATGGTGGCGTGGCCGTCGGCGCCGGCTGCGACGTTGAGGTCGTGGGTCGCCATGATCACCGCGGCGCCGCGGCCGGCTTCCCGGCGGAGGAGGTCGAGGACTCGTTCACGGTTCATGCCGTCGAGTTCGCTGGTGGACTCGTCGGCGAGGATGATGCGGCCCTGCTGGGCGAGTCCACGGGCGACGGCGACGCGTTGCTGCTCGCCGCCGGACAGTTCCTCGACCAGATGGTCGCCGCTGTCCTGGAGCCCGACATCGGCCAGCGCCTGCTCGACATGCCGGTCGACCACCTCCGGGTCGGTGCGCTGGGCGAGCAGCGGCAGGCAGAGATTCTCCCGCGCAGTCAGTACTCGGGCCAGGCCGTTGCCCTGTGGGATCAGTACGACGCCGTGAGCCGCGGCGGCGGGCCGGTCGCTGATCGTGAGACCGTCCACCTCGACCTGGCCTGAGCTCGCCCGGAGCGCGCCGGCGATGGCCCACAGCAGCGAGCTCTTGCCGGCCCCGGACGGCCCGCTGACCGCGAGGACGAACCCGGGCGGAACCCGCAGGGAAACGTCCGCCACCGCGACGAGGTCGTCGTAGGCGACGGTGAGGTTGGTGACCGTGATCACGACTGACCTTCTTGCTGTACAGGGCTCAGGCGAACGTCGCCGTCGTCGGTGGTGGTGACGCGGAGCAGGGTTCCGGGCGGCAGCAACTCGGCGACGTGCGGCGGCAGCGGCATCGATCCGTCGGTGGCGACGACCGCGAACTCCTCACCGCTGCGCCCTTCGGACGCGATCCGCCCGTCGCGGATGGTGACGGTGCGGGGGAGCAGCGCAGCGACCTCGGGGTCGTGGGTGACCAGCAGCACCGTCATGCCGGTGCTGCTGTTGATCGTCGAGATCGCGGCAAGAACCTCGTCCCGGGCCCGGTGATCCAGCTGGCTCGTGGGCTCGTCGGCCAGCAGCAGGCCGGGGAACGTGGCGATCCCCACGGCCACCGCGCAGAGCTGGATCTGCCCGGGGGTCAGCGAGGGCAGCGGAGTACGGGCGTGGTCGGTCAGACCGACCAGTTCGAGGACGTCCTGCGGCGTCGGCAAGGACCGACTGCGCGACGCGGCGCGTTGTGCGTAGCGGACGTTGTCCACGGGTGACAGGTAAGGGACTAGGTTGCGCCCGGCTCCCTGCAAGACGATGCCGACGTCACGGGCGCGCATCCGGTCGAGCTCGGGGTCGGTCATCGTGGCCAGGTTGTGCTCGCCGATCTGCAGGCGCCCGGCGCTCGGCGTCAGCAGACCGCCACACAACTGCAGCAGTGTGGATTTGCCGGCGCCGGACGGGCCGAGCAGACCGACGAACTCACCGGGCCGCACGGTGATCCCGATCCCCGACAAGGCGGCGACATCATGGCCTTGGCTCCGGTAGATGTGAACCAGGCCGCTGGTGCTGATCGCCAGTCCGCTCATGACAGTTCCTCCCGAATCCGGCTGTAGCCCGCCCGCCGGTTCACGCTGGTGCCCAGCACCAGCGTTGTCGCCGTCAGCACGACGGTGCCGGCCAGCCACAGAATCACCGCTCCGGGCCAGTTGATCGCCAGGTCGAGCGGAATCGGCGACGGTTCGGAGGTTTCCGCGAAGAGCGGGAACATCGGTAGCGCGATGTGGGCGCCGACGATGCCGCAGACCGACCCGAGCAGCGCTGCCAGCGCGACCGGTCCGGTCTGTTCCCAGCGCGCGGCCCCTCCGGTCGTGCTCGCCGGTACGCCGTTGATCCGCAGACTCGCGTAGTCCTGGGCCCGGGATCGCCAGGAGCTGACGCCCATCAGCAGCAGCACGATGACCGCGAGGGCCCAGCTGGCGAGCCCGACGATCGGAGTGAGCTGGAGCGCGAGCGCGCTGGCGGAGCGCCCGTATCCGTCGATCCGGTCCGACCGCCGGTCGACGAGTGTGGGCCTGACCCCGGCCGCGGTCAGGCCGTCCATGATCGTGCCGACGTTCGCGAGCCCGTCGGCGTTGAGCCAGAGCTCGAACTCCGTCGAAGCGCGGTCGACGCCCCCGCCGACCCGGCGGGCGGTCTCCAGGTCGAGGACGGCGACCCGGTCGGTGTGGCGCGGCACCGGGATCTGAGGGTTGCTGAGCTTGGCGATCGGGATCGCGATCCCGTCGAAGCCGGGCACCGTCAGGGCCTCACCGACGGCGTCCGGGCTCACCAGCGCCGGCACCGGCGTGGGGATCGCGGCATGCTGGACGTTCAGTTCGCCGCCGAGGCTGGTCACGTCGAGCGCCAGCCCGTTCGGCGCGTTCCTGGCCGCGATGCTGCCCTGGTCGGCTCCCGCCTGCGAGCCGTTCGTCCAGTCCAGCATCCGGCTCAGTGGGATCGACTGCTGGGTGTCGGTCGCCAGACGGCTGATCACGATCTCGCCTTTGACACCGGCAGTGTCACCCACTTCGCGCGACACCCCGAGCCGGAGCAGCTGACAGGACGGCAGGCAGCCGAGAGCCGTAGTCAGCGTGACCGGACCGCCGCGACCCAGCGGTATCGGCGGGAAACGCACCAGATAGCGACCCCCGCTGCGCTGGTTGACCACCGTCGCCTGCAGCACCACCGACTTGGCCGGCTCCTCGGGCGGAGGAGCCACGTTGTCACCGGGGGGTGGCTCGTACGACGTCACCGCACCGGCGTCGGCGGTCACGGTCAGCCGCTGTCCGGTCAGCTCGATCGGTTTCGGCTCCGTGGGCGCCTGGAGCTTGCGGAAGCCCTCGGCGTCGGTGAGCCGATCGCCGCGAAAGGCGATCCGCCGGTAGCTGTCCGGCTCGATCAGCATCGCGCGCAGGCTCTCCGCGGATGGCGGACTGGTGAGCACGACGGGGGTCAGCCAGCGCCGGTCCGGATCGACCTTGTCGGCTGCCGCGGTGAAGACGCCGAGGTTGGTGGGGTCGATCGCCAGCACCGCCTCGGCGCCGGTCTCGTAGCCGGCCCGGGTGTCCCGGTTGCGATCGGCGACCGACGCCGCCTGACCGGCGAACGAGGCCAGGCCGGTCGCGACGGCGACCACGGCGACGAGCCGCGTCACGGCCGGGCGCCGGGCTACCTGCAGAGCGCCGAGCGCGAGACCGAGCCGCCCCCTGCGCAGCGCCTGCCGGCTGACCAGCCCCGCGGCAGGCAGGAGCAGGTGTGCGAACGCGAGTCCCACTGCCAGAGCGAGCAAGGTGGGGGTCAGGATGGGGAGCGGGCCTCGTCCGCCACTGGTCAGTCCGGTCACCAGTCCGGCCGATGCGACGACGATGACGGTGAGATCGATCAGGCCGATCGTGCGGTGGCGTCCGCGGAGCGGAATCCGCCGGAGCAGGCTGGAGATCGGCCGGCGGACGACGGTGCGGACCGACAGCGCGACGACCGTCAGCCCGGCCAGAGCCGCCACGGCGACGGCTGCCGGAACCGTCCACGGCATCTCCAGCGGCGCTGCTCCGCCCAGCCAGGCCGCTCGTACGACGAGGAGCATTGCGAAACCGGCCGCCGCGCCGGCCAACGTACCGAGCAGCACGGGCACACTCAGCTCGGTGGCCAGCATCCGGCCGGTCGTGCCGGCGCCCGACCCGCGTAGTCGCGAGACCCCCAGTTCCGGTCGGCGCTGGTCGACCACCGTGGCCAGCGCCAGCGCCAGCACGACCACTCCGAACAGGGCCACCTGCACCATCACCAGGGGGATGATCGTCGTGGCCTGCCGTCGCTCCGTCTGGATGCCGTCGACGACCCCGATCAGTCCTGAGCTGTTCCGCGCGTCGATGCCGCTTTCGGCGATCTGGGCTTCGAGTTGATCGGTCACCTGCCGGATCCGGTCCAGGTCGTCGGCTCGCGCGCTTCCCGGCTGCGGGCGGGTGTCCAGCGTCGAGTAGGCGTCCCAGTGCCCCGCGGAGAGGGTGGCGCGCTCGGCGAGCAGGAAGTCGCCCAGCGGGGGCTGGGAGTCGCTGGCCTGCCGCGAGTTCCCGGTCGGTCTGCGGCCGAACCAGTAGGTGGCTTCGGCGTCCGCCTGGTAGATCCCGACCACGCGGAGCGGGCTGCGCTCGGGGTTGCTGGCGGTCTGGGCCCTGAGCGTCGCCCCGACGGTCAGGCCGAAGTTCTTCGCGTCCGCTGACGATGCGGCGACCTCACCGGGGCCGCGGGGGCATCGGCCGGCGGTCAGCTCGAGTTGGGCGCAGTAGCCGTCCCGCCACACCACCCGGCCTTCGACCTTCGGTCTGTCGTTGCCGAGACCCCAGATCACTACGGCGGTCCGTCCGTACACCGGTGGGGTGAACAGCTGCTTGAGGTCAGCCGGGACGAGCTGGGCGAGGTCCTCCGGTGCGGTCGATTCGGCCGGTCCGTCGACGGCCGTCGACGGGGTCGTCTTGAGCTGCCACGCCGCGGAGTTCCACTGGTGCGTCAAAGCCTCGGTCGTGACGGTCTGTTCGACCGCCCGGGCGAACCAGGGCGCGAACGCCGCGCACGTGCCGATCAACAGGCTGATCCCGGCCAGGACCAGGCCTTGGGACCTCCGGTACCGCAGAGCCATCCACAAGAACGTCATTGGCCACCCCCCAGCCGCCGGGCCACGCCGCTCGGTGACCAAGGACCGAACATACGAAACCAGAGGTGCAGCGTCAGGACGCCGGCTGACAACGATGCCTAGTTGTTGCCTGCGGTGCGGGGATCGAGGCTGAGATACGCGTTGGTCGGCGGGCCGGATAGGGTCCGTGCATGGTTGATGTTGCGGGGATCTTCAAGGCTTATGACGTCCGGGGGGTTGTGCCGGACCAGTTCGACGAGTCGGTGGCCCGGGCGGCCGGAGCTGCGTTCGTCGAGGTCCTGGACGTGCTCGGCGGGCCCGGCGCGGTCGTGATCGGGTACGACATGCGGCCGTCCAGCCCGGCGCTGGCGGCGGCGTTCGCCGAGGGCGTGGCCGGCACCGGCGCGGACGTGATCGACATCGGCCTCGCCTCCACCGACCAGCTGTACTTCGCGTCCGGGCGGCTCGACCTGCCCGGCGCGATGTTCACCGCCAGCCACAACCCGGCGCAGTACAACGGCATCAAGATGTGCCGCGCGGGCGCTGCCCCGGTCGGCTCCGACTCGGGGCTGCGCGACATCGCCGACCTGGTCGCCAAGGCCCTGACCGAGGGCCCGGCGACCGGATCCGCCGCGGGCCACGTCACCCACAAGGACCTCCTGACCGCGTACGCCGACCACCTGCACCACCTGGTCGACCTGAGCGGCATCCGGCCGCTCACCGTGGTCGTCGACGCCGGCAACGGCATGGGCGGCCACACGGTCCCGGCCGTGTTCGCCGAGGGCCCGGTGACGATCGTCCCGATGTACTTCGAACTCGACGGCAGCTTCCCGAACCACGAGGCCAACCCGCTCGACCCGAAGAACCTGGTCGACCTGCAGGCCAAGGTCCGCGAGACCGGCGCCGACCTCGGCCTCGCCTTCGACGGCGACGCGGACCGCTGCTTCGTGGTCGACGAGAAGGGCGACCCGATCTCACCGAGCGCGATCACCGGCGCGGTCGCCGTCCGGGAGCTCGCGAAGCACCCCGGCTCGGCCGTCATCCACAACCTGATCACCTCGAAGGCCGTCCCGGAGCTGATCACCGAGCACGGCGGTACGCCGGTCCGCGCGCGCGTCGGCCACTCCTACATCAAGCAGAAGATGGCCGAGACCGACGCGGTGTTCGGCGGCGAGCACTCGGCGCACTACTACTTCCGCGACTTCTGGCGCGCCGACACCGGCATGCTGGCCGCGCTGCACGTCCTCGCCGCGCTGGGCGAGCAGGACCGGCCGGCCAGCGAGTTGTTCGCCGAGTACGAGCGGTACGTCGCGTCCGGCGAGATCAACAACAAGGTCGACGACGCGGCGGCGACCGTCGCGGCGATCGAAGATACGTATTCTGGCGTCGACGGCGTGACCGTCGACCATCTGGACGGGTTGACCGTGTCGGCGGGACAGTGGTGGTTCAACGTCCGTGCGTCGAACACGGAGCCGTTGCTGCGGCTGAACGTCGAGGCGGCGGACCGGCCGGAGATGGAACGCGTCCGCGACGAAGTACTGGCCCTGATCACCGGCGCATCGGTGGAGGAGAACTGAATGGCAGTCAATCTGGACCCGGACCTGCTGAGCATCCTGGTCTGCCCGAAATGCCGCTCGGAGTTCCGCGTGGACGACGAGGCGAACGAGCTGATCTGCACCAACGCCGCCTGCGGGCTGGCGTACCCGGTGCGTGACGACATCCCGGTGCTGCTGATCGACGAGGCCCGGGACACCAGGGAAACAGCCGCGACAGAGAGCTGACACCGAGCTGATGAGCGTCTTCGACGACACCCGGCTGGACGACCCGGCGGCACTCCGTGCGGCGGACCACCTGCTGCGTCGGCTGGCGATGGCCGGCGCGCGGGTCCGCGCCGAGCTGGAAGCATCCGCGGACGTGCTGGCCACCGTGGAATCCGACGGCTTCCGCCCCCGCGCTGTGGTGGCGGCCGGCCGGGACGCACGGCTGGTCCGAGCCGTCCTGGAGCCGGTCTGCCCGGTTCCGTTCCTCGCCTGGCCTGGTTCGGGGCTACCCGGCTGGGCAGGTCCGCTCGACCTCGTGGTCGTACTCGCCGGCGCTTCCGAGGACCTCGACGCGGTCTCGGCCACAGGCGAAGCGGTACGGCGTGGTTGCGGGCTGATGGTCGCCGCGCCCGAGGACTCGCCCGTAGCGATCGCCTCGGCCGGTTTGCGGCATGCGATCCGGCTGCCGTCCCAGTCCGACGACCAGCTGGCGTCCGCGGTCGCCGTACTGCAGGCGCTGCACCAGATGGACCTGGGGCCGGAGGTGGACCACAAGGCCGTCGCGTCGATGCTCGACGACGTTGCGATCGAGTGCTCGCCCAACAAGGACGCGACCGCGAACCAGGCCAAGGACCTCGCACTGGTGCTCGCGAACGCGTTGCCGCTGGTGTGGGGTGGTTCGGTGCTCGCAGCGCGGGCAGCGCGGCGTGTGGTCGAGGCACTGCGGCTGGCGAGTGGTCGTCCCGCTCTGGCCGCTGACGCCGGTCACCTGCTGCCGGTGCTCAACCAGCCGCCGCGGGACCTGTTCGCGGACCCGTTCGACAAGGCGGAGGAGCTGCGGCCGGCTCTGATCATTCTGGACGACGGTGTGGAGGAGTCGGGTGTCGCCGAGCACCGCCGCAAGCTGGAGCAGAAGGCGCAGGCGCACGACGTCCGCGTGCACACGGTGACGCAGGCCGACGGCACGGACATCGCCCGGTACGCCGCCCTGACCCAGCACGGCCGGTACGCCGCGGCGTACCTCGGGATCGGTCTCGGCCGCTACGGTACGGCGACCGACGACGACCCGACCGAAGCAGGGATCCCCTCGGAGGACCCAGCGTGGTAGTCCCACTCCAGAACACCATCCGCGACTACGCGTGGGGTTCGCCGACCTCCCTCCCCGAACTGCTCGGGGTACAGCCGGACGGCGAGCCGCAGGCCGAGCTGTGGATGGGCGCCCACGAGTCCGCCCCATCGGTGCTGCCGAACGGTGACACCTTGTACGACGTGGTGTCCGCCGACCCGGCCGCGGTGCTGGGCGAGGAGACGACCGAGCGGTTCGAGGGCCGGTTCCCGTTCCTCGCGAAGCTGCTTGCGGCCGCGCAGCCGTTGTCGATCCAGGCGCACCCGTCCCGGGACCAGGCGATCGACGGATACGCGCGGGACGAGGCGGCCGGGATCCCCCTGGACGCCGCGGACCGGAACTACAAGGACGCCTGGCCGAAGCCGGAGATCCTGATCGCGCTCGAACCGTTCGACGCACTGGTCGGTTTCCGGCCGCTGGCGAGCACGGTCGCGCTGCTGGATGCCTTGGGGCCGGCCGGCTTCGGCGAGCTGACCGACCTGCTGCGGGACGGCAAGCTGCGCGAGGCGTTCACCGATTTCATGAGCCGCGACCGGGACGCGATCCGTCCGCTGGTCGCCGCCCTCGGGTTCGCGATCGACACCTACACCGGTGACGCGTTCGCGTTGGAGCGCGAGACGATGTCCCGGCTGTGCGCGGATTTCCCGGACGATCCCGGCGTACTCGCCGCCCTGCTGCTGAACCGGGTGCGGTTGCAGCGGTTCGACGCGGTGTACCTGCCGGCCGGGAACGTGCACGCGTACCTGCGGGGGCTCGGGTTCGAGGTGATGGCGAACTCGGACAACGTGCTGCGCGGTGGGCTGACGAGCAAGCACGTCGACGTACCGGAGCTGGTTTCGGTGGTGGACTTCGAGCCGCTCACCGACCCGGTGCTCACCGCGACCACGGTCGCCGACGGCGTCGCGACGTACGAGACGGGCTGTGAGTACTTCGCTGTGCACCGTGTCGATCTGACCTCCGGCGAGCACACGCTGGACGGCGCCGGGCCGCGGATCGTCTGCTGCGTCGACGGGACGGTCGATGCCGCGAGCAAAGAATCTGCTGTGACGTTGTCCGCGGGGCAGTCCGCGTTCGCCTCGGGAACCGAAGGACCCTGTACCCTGCGTGGTTCCGGCACGGCGTTCGTCGTGTCCGCACGCTGATTCACGGCATTGACTTCACGGAGGACCTGAACACCATGGCTGGTGGCGGAAACAAGGCCGTTGTCGCGGCTTTGCTGGCGAACACCGGGATCGCGGTCACCAAGTTCGCCGCCTGGGCCCTGACTCAGTCGGCGTCGATGCTGGCCGAGGCGATCCACTCGCTCGCCGACGCGGGCAACCAGGTGCTGCTGCTGGTCGGCGGTCAGCGGGCCAAGCGGGCGGCCGACGAACTGCACCAGTTCGGGTTCGGCCGGGAGCGGTACGTCTACTCGTTCATCGTGTCGATCGTGCTGTTCAGCGTGGGTGGTCTGTTCGCGCTGTACGAGGGCTACCACAAGGTGCACGACCCGCACGGCATCGACAACTGGAAGTGGGTTCCGGTCGTGGTGCTGGTGGTCGCGATCGGGATGGAGACCCTGTCGTTCCGGACCGCGATCGTCGAGGCGAACAAGGTCCGCGGGCCGGTTCCGTGGGTGCGTTTCGTGCGGAACGCGCGGGCGCCGGAGCTGCCGGTCATCCTGCTGGAGGACTTCGCGGCGCTCACCGGTCTGGTGCTGGCGCTGATCGGCGTCGTGCTGACGCTTGTCACCGGCAACGGTGTGTTCGACGGCCTGGGGTCGATGGCGATCGGCGTACTGCTGGTCGTCGTGGCGATCTTCCTGGCGATCGAGATGAAGTCGCTGCTGCTGGGTGAGTCCGCGACCCGCGAGGCGCAGCAGAAGATCGTCGCCGCGATCGAGAACACCCCGGGTGTGCAGCGCCTGATCCACATCAAGACCCTGCACCTCGGTCCCGAGGAGGTCCTGGTCGCCGCCAAGCTCGGCGTCGAGGCGACCACCGACGCGGGCGTCGTCGCCGAGATCATCGACGCGGCCGAACGCGCGATCCGCGAGATCGAGCCGATGAGCAAGCACATCTACCTCGAGCCCGACGTCTTCCACGAGAACCACGTCCCCGACGAGCGCCCCGCCGTACCCGAAGCGCCCTCGCACTAACTAGTCGCGGTACGCGTAGTACTGCAGGAACATCTCGACACCGGTGTCGATGAGTGTGCCGGTGGTGCGCTCGTCGAGGGTGGCGCCGTACGTGCTGTGGACCAGGTGCGGGTAGAGGACCAGGGCGTACAACTGGAGGATCGCGGTGTCCACGTCGGGCATGGTCAGACGGCCGGCCGCGATCAGGCGCTCGAAGGCGGCCGCGAGGGTGGGGCGAGCTCTGTCCGGCCCGTGCTCGCGCCAGGCGGTGCCGAGCTCGGGGAAGCGCCGCACCTCGCTGGTGACGAGCTGACGGAGCGCCAGCATGTCGGGCTGGGTCATGCTGGTGACCCAGGCGCTCGCGGTCCACTTGAGCGCCGCGCGCAGGTCGTCGGACTCCGCCAGGCGCTGCGCCGTACCAGCGATGACCTCCGCCAGCGCACCCTCGAGCGCGTCGCCGATGACGGCAGTGAACAGCGTTTCCTTGGTGCCGTAGTGGTTGTAGACGGTCACCTTAGACACGCCTGCCTCGGCCGCGATCGAGTCCACCGCGGCGTCGAACCCGTCCCGCACGAACGCGGCCCGCGCGGCCGGGATGATCGCCTCCCGTTTGCGCGCCGCCCGGTCACCGGTGAGCTCACGCGGAGCTGACTTCGCCATAGCCGGGAGTCTAGCAAATATCTGAACTGAACGGTTGAGTTCATCTGAACTGTTCCGTACAGTTCGGATTATTCCAGAGGAGGAGTCATGGACCGGAGAAAGTCCGCGGCGCTCGCGCTGCTGTCGTTCGCAATGCTGATCGTGTCGCTGGATCAGTACATCGTCGTGGTCGCACTCCCGGAGATCGGGCGCGAGCTCGGATACTCCGCACACACCCTGCAGTCGGTGATCAGCGCCTACGCGATCGCCTCGAGCGGCTTCCTGCTGTTCGGCGGCCGCGCCGCCGATGTGCTCGGGCGGAGGCGGATGCTGATGACCGGCCTGGCGCTGTACGGCGTTGCGTCGCTGGCCGGTGGTCTGGCGACCGGACCGGGCTGGCAGCTGACGGCGCGGGCGGTCCAGGGACTTGGGGGCGCACTGGTGTTCCCGAGCACGCTGGCGATCATCAACACCATGTTCGTGGAGGGCCGCGATCGGAACCGCGCACTGGGCATCTGGGGTGGGTCCGGGGCGGCCGGTCTGGTGATCGGCGTACTGCTCGGCGGCGTACTGACTCGGTTGTTCGGCTGGGAAGCGGTGTTCTTCGTCAACCTGCCCTTGGTCGGTGCAGCGCTGCTCCTGGCCGTACCGCTGCTCGATCGGGGGCGTCCGGAGGTGCGTCGGTCCTTCGACCTGCCAGGGGCGCTGACCGCGACCGGCGCGGTCACCTTGCTGGTGTTCACGCTCGTGCAAGGTCCGGCGCTCCACTGGAGCATCCTCGTCGGGACCTCCGCGGTCGCGGTTGTCCTGGTGGTGGCCTTCGCCAGGATCGAACGGCGCAGTCCGGATCCACTGGTTCCACCGAACCTGCTGAGGAACCGGGTCCTCGTGGTGGCGCTGGTGATCGCGTTCCTGTTCATGGCGACGTTCGGGTCGCTGCTGTACTTCCTGTCCGTCTACTTCCAGGACGTGCGTGGGTACGACCCGTTGCAGACCGGTGTGGGTTTTCTGCTCCCCACTGCGGTGGTCGTGGCCGGGTCGACGATCGCGGGGCAGGCGGTCACGCGTTTCGGGTTGCGCCGTACGTTGCTCGTCGCGCTGGCGGTCGGAGCTGCCGGAGCGGTGGCGCTGGGCCTCGGCCTGTCGGCCGATGGGTCGTACGTCGTGCTCGTACCGGGCCTGGTGCTGGTGAGTGCCGGGGACGGCGCGGTGTTCACGATGATGTTCATCGCCGCGTCGACCGGGGTGTCCGACCGGAAGCAGGGGGTCGCGTCGGGCCTGGTGTCGACCAGCTCGGGAATCGGTGCGTCGGTGGGGCTCGCCGTACTCGTGCTGATAGCGAATGCTTACGGGATCCGTACCGCCGTGTTCGTGATTGGCGCGGGGATCCTCGCGACGTTGCTGTTCGCTCTGCGGCTTCGTCAGCCCGCCGTCAGCGCGGTTTCGGGGGCAGTACGCCGGAGCGGCCCAGCCATCTGAGTGCGCGGTCGCGGTCGAACTGCGCCTGGGTGGGTGGGGCGGTGAGGCGGCCGGTGCGGTACCCGAGGTTGCGGATGTCCGCGGCCACGGACGGTTCGGCGAGCGCTCTCAGGGCGAAGGCGAGCGCGGCCGGCGTCACGTCGTACCGGCGTTCGAGGTCGAGCGCCAGCTGGACGGCTGCCAGGTCGCGTTCGTCGTACTGGCGCTGCGACGTGTGTTCGGAACGGGAGCGGGGGAGCAGCCCGAGTGCCTCCCGGTAGCGCAGCATGCGCGGAGTGGTACCCAGTTGGCGAGCGGCCTCGGTGATGCGCATAGCATCAATCTTGACATTTCGGTGTCAAAAATGCGCCTGGAGCGATCAAACCGCGTGGCTCGGCCCTCTAGGCTCAGGCAGGCAAGCAATCACAGTCTTCAGGGGAGCGGCATGACGTTCGACTACAAGGTGGCGGACCTCGGCTTGGCCGAGTTCGGGCGCAAGGAGATCCGGCTGGCCGAGCACGAGATGCCCGGCCTGATGGCGATGCGCGCGCAGTACGGCGAGAGCAAGCCGCTGGCCGGCGCGCGAATCATGGGCTCGCTGCACATGACCATCCAGACCGCGGTGCTGATCGAGACGCTGACCGCGCTCGGCGCCGAGGTGCGCTGGGTCTCGTGCAACATCTTCTCCACGCAGGACCACGCTGCCGCCGCGGTCGTCGTCGGCCGCGAGGGCACGCCCGAAGCCCCCGCCGGTGTCCCCGTCTTCGCCTGGAAGGGCGAGACGCTGGAGGAGTACTGGTGGTGCACCGAGCAGGCGCTGAACTGGCCCGGTGACGAGGGTCCGAACATGATCCTCGACGACGGCGGCGACGCCACGATGCTCGTGCACAAGGGCACCGAGTTCGAGAAGGCGGGCGCCGTACCGGACCCGTCGACCGCGGACTCCGAGGAGTACGCCGTCGTCCTCACGGTGCTGACCCGGACGCTGACCGAGGACCCGCAGCGGTGGACCGCCATCGGTCAGGGCATCAAGGGTGTCACCGAGGAGACCACCACCGGCGTGCACCGGCTGTACGAGATGCACAAGGCGGGCGCGCTGCTGTTCCCGGCGATCAACGTCAACGACTCGGTGACCAAGTCGAAGTTCGACAACAAGTACGGCTGCCGGCACTCGCTGATCGACGGCATCAACCGCGCCACCGACGTACTGATCGGCGGCAAGGTCGCGGTCGTCTGCGGGTACGGCGACGTCGGCAAGGGCTGCGCCGAGTCGCTGCGCGGCCAGGGCGCCCGGGTGATCGTCACCGAGATCGACCCGATCTGCGCGCTGCAGGCGGCGATGGACGGCTACCAGGTGACGACCATCGACGACGTGGTCGGGATCGCCGACATCTTCGTCACCACCACCGGCAACAAGGACGTCATCACCGCCGACCACATGGCGGCGATGAAGCACCAGGCGATCGTCGGCAACATCGGCCACTTCGACAACGAGATCGACATGGCCGGGCTGTACAAGACCGCCGGTGTCGAGCGGGTCAACATCAAGCCGCAGGTCGACGAGTTCCGGTTCGCCGACGGCCACACGATCATCGTGCTGTCCGAGGGCCGCCTGCTGAACCTGGGCAACGCCACCGGGCACCCGTCGTTCGTGATGTCGAACTCGTTCACCAACCAGGTGCTGGCGCAGATCGAGCTGTTCGTGAAGACCGCCGACTACCCGACCGAGGTGTACGTGCTGCCGAAGCACCTCGACGAGATGGTCGCCCGCCTCCACCTCGACGCCCTCGGCGTCAAGCTCACCGAACTGACCAAGGAGCAGTCCGCGTACCTGGGCGTTCCGGTCGAAGGCCCGTACAAGGCCGAGGCCTACCGCTACTGAGCCCCCCACAGCAAGCGCCCCACAGGTCTTCCTGTGGGGCGCTTCGCTTCTTCTCGCTCAGAGAAGGAACGCGGCGACGCCGTACTCCTCGTCCGGAAACTGGTCGGTGATCTCGGCTGCGGCGCTCATCCAGGCGACGCAGTTCTCGACTGCGGCGAGAACCTCAGGATGGAGCGCCTCCCGTTGCCGCGGCGTGGAAGCCTGCCATTGCGCGAGTCCGGCTCGACAGGCGGCGTTGGTCCATTCGCCGTAGCCGATGCCCTCGGAGTCGGGCAGGGCGCGCGGCATCCCGCTGAAGACGAGGTCGTCCAGCTTCGGTGTGGTGATACCGAGCTGCTCGAGTCCCTTGCCGACATCCACGAGCCATCCGGTGCGGAAACCGCTGAAGTACTCGTTCCCGAGGACGAAGTCGGCGAACATGGTTCCGCAGATGTCCCTGAACGCCGAGCCGTACTGGGTTCCGTACCCCTCGGTGAACGGTCCACCATTGATCACCGCGAGCGTGGCGTCCCTGCTGGTCGGTGCTCCGGCGGCGATCTCCTCCGCGAAGTAGTCATCCTCCTCCGTCCATTGACCGGCGGACCGATAACTGACTCTCCGCAACAGGTCCTGGTCCCTGGAGCCGATGGCGTCGTGCAGCGGGCCCAGTTCAACAGCGAAGACATCCAGACACAGACTCATACCGGCGAGGCTAGACACCACCGAAGCCGTCCCCGCCAAACTGGCAACAAGCTGCCTCAGCGGACAGCTGTGAAGAGGTGCTTGTCGGCGACCTGCCCGAGTACGGCGACCTCGGCGAAGCCGGCCTTGCGGAAGGCTTCGAGTGTGTCGGTGAGGGTTATGTCGCGCGACTTGGAGCGGTCGGCGAAGCGGCGCTCTCGTTCGCTCAGGAGCGTGGTGAATGCCGGCTCTTCGGCGGCCGCGTCCCACCACGACTTCCAGTCCTCGATGCCGGCCGCGTGCGAGTCGGCCCAGATCTGATTCCGGAGCTCGACCGCGACGGCGTCGAGTTGCGGGACCTCGGCCGGGCCGAGGCGCATGGTGTCCGCGTTCAGGAAGACGCCACCTGGCCGGATCCGCCGCGCCAACGTTCGCGCGAGCTCTTCCAGATCGGCCGGATCAAGCCAGTGCAGCGCGGTCGCGGAGCAGACCGCGTCCACCGGTTCGTCACCCAGTACGGCGTCCCACCCGGCGGCTCGCAGGTCCGCCTCCTCGAACCGCACACCCGGTACGGCGTTCCGCGCGATCACCAGCAGGAACGGGTCCAGGTCGACGCCGACGATCCGCGCGCCGGGGAACCGTGCGGCGGCCCGCGCCGAGATCGACCCCGGCCCGCAGGCGAGATCCACGAACCGTTCCGGCGTACCGGCGACCTTCTCCACGATCGTGAACATCAGGTCGAACTGCTCGTCCCGATCCGGCAGATACCCGGCCTGCTGCCGATCCCACCGAGCCAGCCACTCACCCCACCCAATCTGCGACATAGTCGCAACACTAACTCGCCACCGATGCCTCGATCGTCAGCCGGCCAAGCGATGGATGAAGTCGGCCGCAGCCACGGCCCGGTCCGGATGGTGTCGCACGTGCCGGCGTTGGGCGCCGTCGTACCAGCCGGTCTCGGTTCCGTGGAAGTAGGCGGTGGGTGTCCATCGCTGGTCTTCGGCCCACACCTCCCACGCGTCGACGAGTTGCGGATGGTGTCGGAGGTAGGTCGCGAGTTCTGCTTCGAAGGTTGGGTCTGCGAACGACGCGTTCGCCGCCTTCAGTTGCTCGACGAACGTGTCGTCGTGCCGGTGGACGACGATCGACGCGACTGCGTCGGCGGGCGTCAGGACCACTGGCTTGATTCGTTGCTGCCTGGGGCGGCCCAGCCTTGGGCGTTGACTGTTGCGGGGCGGGTTGCCGACGGTGGTGCGGGCGGGGCGAACGGGCCTGGAGCGGGTGGGGGTGGCGGGAGGACGCCGTACGGGCTTGGTGGGGTGAACGGGCCGGCGGGGATCGCGTACGACGGGGCGCCGGGCAGCGGGAGCGCCGGTGTGGGGACGGCGTACGGGTTGGGGGCGAAGGGGCCGGTTTGGGTGGGGCGTTGGGTGGAGAGGCGTTGGAGTTCGCGGCGGCGGCGTTCGGCGAGTACGGCGGAGAGGTACGCCGGCGCGATGATCTGGGTCGGCGGTGCGGGGGCGATCACAGCGGCTACGCGGGCGGCCAGCGCCTCGCCGAGGGCGTGTTGCGCGCCGGGGAGGAGCTCGGCGTACCGGGACAGGTAGTCGCGGGCCGCGTTGGCCAGTTCGTCGGACAGCCGGGACAGTTCGAGCGACTGCGCCCACTGGACCAGGTGGCCGGGGACGAACAGCGGCGGCGACGCCATCGACTGGTGCCGTTCGCGAATGACGACCGTACCGGCGACCATGTCCCCGATCCGCTTGCCCTGCTTGTTCATCAGGCTCGCCACGATCCCGGGGCTGGCCGCGAACCACGGCGCGAAGTCGACGAAGAACCACATCAGCGTCCGCACCAGCGCGTGCCGGAACCGGATCGAGCTGCCGTCGTCGCGCACCACCTTCAGCCCGAGCACCATCTTGCCCAGCGTCCGCCCCCGGGTGAGCGTCTCCATCACGACCCGGTAGCCGACCACCACGAGCAGTACGACGATGAAGATCAGCGCGACCGCCAGCGCCTCACTGGACTCGCTCCCGAACAGGAAGCCGGCCAGCAACGCGATCAGTACGGTCAGCACGATGCCCTGCAGTGCCATGTCGATCGCACACGCCAGAGCCCGCGTCGGCATCCGGGCGATCCGCACCTGGAGGACGACCGCTTCGCCGGTGACCAGCTGGGACACTCCGCCGCCCCCCTCCTCGGTAGACACTGAGTCCGGTTAGTCTGCCACCAGTCGGGTGGAGGAGGTGTGGCGGTGGACGTAGAAGCGTTTGTCTCGGTGCACCAGCCGCAGTGGGATCGCCTGGCCTACCTGACCCGCCGCCAGCGCCGCCTGTCCGGTGCGGAGGCCGAAGAGCTCGTAGTGCTCTACCAGCGCGTCGGCACCCACCTGGCCGCGCTGCGAGCAGCCGGAGCGGACCCGGTGTCCATCGGTCGCCTGTCCGGGCTGATCGCCGACGCGCGTGGTGCCGTGACGGGTGCGCAGGCGCCCGTCTGGCGTGACATCTCGAAGTACTTCCTCGTCAGCTTCCCAGCCGCGCTCTACGCGTCCAGACGCTGGTGGGTCACCATCGGGCTGCTCTTCTACCTGGTCGCGGCCTGGGCCGCGTGGCGGGTGTTGGCGCACCCGGAGGTCGTGGACTCGATCGCTACGCCGGACCAGATCAAGCAGCTCGTCGAGCACGACTTCGAGGCGTACTACTCGGAGAACCCCGCACAGGACTTCGCGCTCCGTGTCTGGATCAACAACGCGACGATCAGTGCCGCCGTACTCGCGCTCGGCATCCTGCTGATCCCGTCCGTCTTCATCCTCTGGGACAACGCGCTCAACCTCGGGCTCAGTGCCGGGCTGATGATCAGCCACGACAAGGGCGGCCTGTTCTTCAGCCTGATCACCCCGCACGGCCTGCTCGAGCTGACAGCGGTGTTCGTCGCGACCGCGGCCGGCCTGCGACTCGGCTGGTCCTGGGTCGTACCGGGGCCGCGGACCCGCATGCAGTCCGTCGCCCAGACCGGCCGTGCCACCGTCGGTATGGCGATCGGTCTCGCCGCGGTCCTCCTCGTCACCGGCCTGATCGAAGCCTTCGTCACACCGTTCCTGCCCGGCCCGGTCCGGATCACCATCGGCATCCTCACCGAGCTGGCGTTCTTCACCTACGTCTGGACCCTCGGCCGCCGGGCCCACCGCCAGGGCGAGTACGGCGACATCGACGAATCGGACCGCGAGGCCACCGCACCCGTTTCCGCCTGACCGTTTCCATCTGGGCACCGCAAGTCGTCGCAGGAGGCCTCGCAGCAAGGTGCTTTGCGGGAACTGTCCAGCAAACCCCTGGGCGGTGTGCTGTTGTGGGTCGTCGCGATCGGACTGTTCGCGCTGGTGGTGTGGCGGGTTCTGGAGCTCGGTTGGGGGTCGCGGCCTTCGGCGCGTACTGCTTCAGCTGGTCGCGCAACGCCCGCCACTGAAATCTATGCTGGCAGATCCCTCCGGCGTAGCCCGACCAGACCGGCGAGACCGACGACGATCGCGATCCCGAGCAGGGCGAGGAACGGACCGGCATGCGCTGACCCGCCGGGGAGCGAGGGCAGATGTGTGAACGGCGAGATGTCGCGGATCCAGCCGGCGGTGCTGACGCCGGCGCTGACCAGTCCGATCAGGATGCACACCGTCGGTCCGGCCCAGGATGCCATCGAGGCCTGCGGGAAGAACCCAAAGATCGCGATCGCTATCGCGGCCAGCACCCACACGGCCGGCAGCTGAGCGAGCGCCGCACCGATCAGTCGCGGCAGCTGTCCGCCTACATCGCCGATCGCCACGCCGTACGCAAGCCCTTCGGCGACACCCGCCGCGAGCAGCGCGACGGCCGGTCCCAGCAGGCTGAACACGAGATGGCTCGCCGCCCACTGCCAGCGACTCGTCGCGGTCGCCAGTACCGGCTCGGCCCGTCCGCTGCTCTCCTCGACCCGCATCCGCAACGTCGCCTGGACGGCGTACGCCGAGGCGATCAGGCCGACGAGCATCATCACACCGGCCAGGAACGAGTCGATCACCCCGGCCGCGCCGCCGATCCGCTGGAACATCTCCTGGACGCTCGGGTCGTCGCGCATCATGTCGCCGACGCCCTCGGCGACACCGCCGAAAAGCAAGCCCAGCAAGGCGAATCCGACCGTCCACGCAGCGAGCAGACCGCGGTGCAGACGCCACGCCAGCGCGAGCGGGGAGCCCATGGCACCGTCCGCGGGGCCGAGCCGATCGGGTAGCAGACCGGAGCCGACATCTCGTCGTACGGCGAGACTTACGGCTGTGACCACGAGCAGAATGGTCGTTGCGAGGACCACGATGGCCAGCCACCAGCGGTTGTCGGCGTACGGGTGGATCCGTTGTGCCCAGGCGATCGGGGACAGGTACGACAACCACGCGAGTGGGCCGTCCGTGTGTGCGCTGGTGTCACCGGCGGCCCGCAGTACATAGGCTCCGCCGAGTACGCCGATCGCGATGCCGCGTGCTGTCCCGGCGCTCGCGCTCAGCTGGGCCGCGACGGCGCCGACGGCCGCGAAGAGCCAGCCGGTGCCCGCGTAGACGATGCCGATGGCAACCGATCCGGACAGCGGCAGGTCCTGGGTGTGCATGCCGAGGGCAAGCAGTACGGCGAGCACGAGGTTCGCGCCGAAGACCGTGGCGAGGGCTGCCGCGAGCTGCGCGTGCCGTCCGACGACGGTTGCCCCTAGCAACTCACGGCGGCCGGACTCCTCCTCGACGCGGGTGTGCCGGATGACCGTGAGCAGGCTGATCAGACCGACCATCACCGGGACGAATCCGAGTCGCCAGGTGACGAACTCGCCCAGGCTCGGCCCGGAAAGTTCGCCGTACAAGGTGATGAAGCCGGCGTTGCTCGCGTACTTGATCCGCGCCTCGGGCGTCGGGAACAGGTCGCCGTACTCCTGCACGTAGCTCACCGAGATCGCTGTCAGCAGCACGATCCACAACGGCAGCACGATCCGGTCGCGGCGCAGGACCAGCCGGATCAGGCCGCCGGTTCCCGCGAGGCTCTTCATTTCACGGCCTCGGGTTCGTACAGCCGCAGGAAGAGCTCCTCGAGCGACGGCGGCTGGCTGACCAGACTCCGTACGCCGATCTCGGTCAACCGCCGCAGTACCGGATTGATCTCGTCCGTGTCCACGTCGAACTGGACCCGTCCGTCGTTTGCCGTGAGATCGTGCACGCCGTTCAGCTGGGCCAGACCGTCCATCGGGCCGACGAGCTCGGCCTGGATCGACGTCCGGGTGAGGTGGCGCAGCTCGTTCAGCGTGCCGCTCTCGACGGCGCGGCCGGCCCGGATGATCGTGACGCGATCACACAGCGCCTCGACCTCGGACAGGATGTGGCTGGACAGCAGCACCGTCCTGCCGTCGCGGTCGCTGATCTCCTGCACGACCTCGCGGAAGACCTCCTCCATCAACGGATCCAGCCCACTCGTCGGCTCGTCGAGAAGAAGGAGCTCGACGTCGGACGCGAACGCGGCGACCAGTGCGACCTTCTGCCGGTTGCCCTTCGAGTACGCCCGCGCCTTCTTCCGCGGATCGAGGTCGAAACGCTCCAACAGTTCGGCCTTCCGCTTCTTGTCGACGCCGCCGCGCATCCGGCCGAGCAGGTCGATCGCCTCGCCGCCGGACAGGTTCGGCCACAGCGTCACGTCGCCCGGCACGTACGCGAGCCGCCGGTGCAGCTCGGTCGCGTCCGACCACGGATCGCCGTCCAGGACCCGCGCCGTACCTTCGTCCGCGCGCGTCATTCCGAGCAGAATGCGAATGGTGGTGGTCTTCCCCGCGCCGTTCGGCCCGAGGAACCCGTGCACCTCACCGGTTCGCACCGCGAGGTCGAGACCGTCCAGGGCGTGCGTACGCCCGAACCGCTTGACCAGACCTTCCGTGCTGATCGCAGCCGGCATGATCACTTCTCCTGTTTCCGCATGTTGTCGAGTTGTTCCTGGGTGAGCAGCGGGATCGTGAAGACCTCCATGAGGGCCTGACCGATCCGGTTGTAGCCCGCCAGGGTGGTGATGTCCTCGCCGAGCGCCTTCGAGACCTGGTCGCGGAACACGAACACGCTCAGCTTGATCGCGGCCAGCGCGGCGGCGTACCCGCGCCGGTCCTTGGGGTTGATGCCGTAACTGGTCGTCCACTCCTCGACCGCGTCGACGCCCTCGAGAAAGAGCGCGGTCGCGGTCTCGGAACCGTCCATCATCGAACGCACGATGTAGAGCTGCAGCGGGAACGCCACCGGGTGCAACGCCAGCGGATCGAGCCCCGTGAGGTCGTGATCCTGCGTGAGTTCGGCGCCGATCTGGAGCATCCGCTCCTTCGCGTACCGGTCACACGCCTCGCGCAACGACTCCTTCGACCCGAAGTGATGCCGCACCAACCCCGACGACACCCCCGCCTCGGCCGCGATGTCCCGGATCGAGGCCCCCTCGATCCCCCGCTCCCCGAACAACCGGATCGCGGCATCCCGAATCCGCGCCCGAGCCGTCAGATCATCCGCCGGTCGCTCCATCCCAACTCCTCTCCCTACACACAAAAGCAAACTACTACACGATCGTGTAGTCAAGCCCATTCGGGAGTGATGTTGCGCGACTGGCAGGTTGTGGTGCTGCTGGCGGGTTGCAACACGCCAGCGGTGAAACAACCCGCCAGCGAGCCACCTCAACCGGCACGTCGGCCCCGCCCATCCCGCGAAGTCACGTGCATTTTGGACAGGAGATGTTGGCCGGCTGGGTAGTGCACCTAGGCGTGAGTGTGGTTGTGCGTACGGTGTCTCGCTGGTCCTCTACCTGTCGAGCTGCACACGTTCGTCCGACTGGTCGGGTCTCGCGGGATTCAGCCGCCGACCGTGGTGGGTGGAGACAGGAAGTGGTGACTGGAGATAGGAAATGGTGGGTGGGGACGTGCTATTTCCTATGCGAGGTCACCAGCGTCGGCGATTTCTACAGATCGTCGAGTTGGGCGGCCATGGAGTCGAGGGTGGGCCAGGGAGGGCCTTCGCGCAGTGTGCGCAGGAACTCCATTCGCCATCGCGTCCCGTTCGGGAACTGGTCGCCGATGTCCCAGCGCCACGCGGCGACCATCGCCAGAACCAGCTCCCGGCAGTCGTCCAGCAGCTCTTGGTCAACGCCCGGGTAGCGCCCGCAGACAGCCTCGGGTACGTGGGCGAGATCGAACTCGACGGGTCCACGGCAGCACGTCTCGAAGTCTATGAACAACGGGCCGTACGTCGTACTGAGCAGGTTGCCTGGATGCGGCTCGCCGTGGAGCAACTGCTCCTCGGCGCCGCGGTCGTCGATCGCCTGATGCAGGCTTCGTAGTCTGTTGCTGAGGAAGATGCGGTCTGCGTCGGGGAGCTCGGGCGAGAGGTTCGGGTTGGCGACGATCTCTTCCGCCTCGGCGATGCGATCCGAGAAGTGCGGGCTGGCCAGATCGACCTTGCGCATGCCTACGTGCAGCTGCTCGAGCGCTTTGGCGTAGTCGACCGGTGGGACCTGTGGCGTCACGGGCTCGTAGTAGGTCCACAGCGTCACTGCGAAGCCGTCGCGCGTGTACACGAGCGGCTCAACCCGGGGCTCCAAGGCGGCCACCGGAGATCCGACCTCGGCGAGCCGCTGAGCGAGCTCGATTTCGAACAGCGCAGCCTCTTCCCCCACCGGGGCGACGCGTGCAAACACGTCGTACGGCGTCAACCGCAACGCCAGCTTGTTCGAGTTGTGGAGAACGATCGCGTCGTCCACCGGCAGATCCAGCGATCCAGCGATCGAACTCGCAACCGCAATCGCACGCGTGACCTCGGACATCTCCATGACTTCGTGAGGCTACCTTCGCGCGCTTGTTCTGTCCCTCGCATTTCGGCGAAGCCCCGGTAAGAAGGTTACTTCGGGGTGACAAAGTTTCGTATCTTGTTGACAGGGTGGTGGTTGCTGGTGTGGGTTCGTCCCCAAACACCAACACCAGCTGAAGGTGGGGCGGCCCGATGAGGAAGTTGTTGGCGGTGCTGGCGGCGTTGTGCGTGCTGGCGGCTGTGCCGGGTACGGCGATGGCTGCCGATCCGGCGCCGAAGAAGGTCATCAAGATCGGAGTGACCCAGTCGGTCGACTCGATGAACCCGTTCCTCGCCGTGCGGCTGGTGACGGGGTCGATCCAGCGGATGATCTACGGCTTCCTCACGGTGCCGGACTCGAAGACGCTGCAGCCCAGCCCGGATCTGGCCGAGTCGTGGACGACGTCGCCGGACGGGCTGACCTGGACGTTCAAGATCCGCCAGGCGAAGTGGTCGGACGGGCAGCCGATCACGGCCGACGACGCGGCCTGGACGTTCAACAAGATGATGACCGACGACGGCGCGAAGACCGGCAACGGGCCGGCGGTGGAGAACTTCCAGAGTGTCACCGCGAGCGGCCAGGAGCTGACCATCAAGCTCAAGGCCCCGCAGGCGTCGATGCTCGACAACCCGGTGCCGATCATGCCCAAGCACGTCTGGGAGAAGGTCAAGGACATCTCGAAGTACGAGGCCGAGGTGTACCCGACCGTCGGCAGCGGACCGTACGTCGCGGTGGAGCACAAGAAGGACCAGTTCGTCCGGCTGGAGGCGAACCCGGACTACTGGCGCGGCCGTCCGAAGATCGACGAGCTGCAGATCATCTTCTACGACAACCCCGCGGCCTCGATCGTCGGCCTGAAGAAGGGTGACATCGATCTGATCGGCCGGCTCAACCCGTCGGACTTCGAGTCGCTGAAGAGCGACGACAACATCGTCCAGTGGAACACGCAGGGCCGGCGCGCGACGTACCTGCAGATCAACCACGGCGCGACGACCAGTGACGACAAGCCGATCGGCGACGGGCATCCCGCGCTGAAGGACCCGAAGGTGCGGACCGCGCTGCACTACGCGATCGACAAGCAGAAACTGGTCGACGAGGTCCAGGGCGGGCTGGCGAAACCGGCCGACGGGTCGATCATCCCGCCGCTGTACAAGGACTTCTTCTGGGAGGCGAGCGGCGCCGAGAAGGTCACGTTCGACCTCGCGAAGGCGAACAAGATCCTCGACGACGCGGGGTACAAGAAGGGCGCCGACGGCATCCGGACGATGCCCGACGGGTCGCGGAAACTGCAGTTCCGGTTCAGCATTCACACCGACACTCCGGTCGAGGACAAGCTCGCCGAGTACCTGACCGGCTGGTACAAGGAGCTCGGGATCACCCTGACAACCAAGCGCCTGGACTCCAGCAAGTTCAGCGAGGAGACCGGTACGACGGCACTGTTCGACATCGCGATCAGCGGCTGGTCGGTGAACCCGGACCCGGAGGAGGTGCTCGCCACGCACCTGTGCAGCCGGCGTCCGGGGGCCGACGGCAAGGGCGGCGGCACCGAGTCGTTCTACTGCGACCCGACGTACGAGGGCCTGTATGTCGAGCAGCAGAAGGAACTCGACCGCGGAAAGCGCGCGGAAACGATCAAGAAAATGGAGGAAAGGCTCTACACCGACGCTCCGGTGATCGCGCTCTACTACCCGAACGACCTCGAGGGCTACCGCAAGGACCGGATCGCCAGCATCACGCCGATCCCGGAGGACAAGGGCCTGCTGTACGGCGGTTCCGGGTACTGGCCGTTCTACACGCTCGAGGCGGTGTCGAAGGATGGCGCGTCGGCCGACGGTGGCGGGTCGAGCGGCGGCGTGATCGCGGGCGTCGCGGGCGGTGTCGTCGTACTCGCACTCGCCGGCTTCTTCGTACTGCGTCGCCGCAGCGGTGCGGCCGACGAGCGCGAATGACCACATCCGTCGAAGAGCTGGAGCAGACGCCGGTCCGTCATGGTTTGCTGCGTTATGCGGCGACCAAGGCGGGCGGGGCGTTGCTCAGCATCGCGATGGTGATCGTCGCGACGTTCTTCCTGTTCCGGTTGCTGCCGGGCGATCCGGTCCGGGCGCTCGCGCAGGGCCGGAACATGACGCCCGAGCAGTTGGACCTGGAGCGTGCGCGGCTCGGGTTGGACAAGTCGATTCCTGAGCAGTTCCTGCATTTCGTGGGCCAGACGCTGCGTTTCGACCTCGGGGTTTCGTACGAGTACAAGCGGCCGGTCCTCGACCTGATCGGCGAGCGGATCGGGTCGACGCTGCTGCTCACCGGCACGGCGCTGGTGCTGGCCGTCAGCCTGGGGCTCTGGCAAGGAGCACGGGCTGGGTGGAAGCCCGGCAGTAAGTTTGACAAGGTGTCAACCGCCATCTCGCTGGTGCTGTGGTCGGTGCCGACGTTCTGGCTCGGGCTGTTGCTGTTGATGGTTTTCGCCGCCGGAATCGGTCCGATTCCGGGGATCTTCCCGACCCGCGGGAGCTCGAGCGTCGACAAGCCGGACGGGTTCGCGGGTGTGCTCGACGTCGGGCAGCACATGGTGCTGCCGTGCCTGACGCTGGTCGCGGTCGTTTACGCGCAGTACCTGCTGGTGATGCGGTCGTCGGTGATCGACGAGGTCGGGCAGGACTACATCACGACGGCGCGGGCGAAGGGTTTGCGTGACGACGACGTACGGCGGAAGCACGCCGTACCGAACGCGCTGCTGCCGACCGTGACGTTGGTGTTCATGCGGATCGGGTTCGTGGTCGGGGGCGCCGTGACGGTCGAGGCGATCTTCAGCTGGCCGGGGCTCGGGCAGCTGTTCTACGAGGCGATCCGGGTGCCGGACTTCACGTTGATGCAGGGCACGTTCCTGCTCATCACGGTGTCGGTGATCCTGATGAACACGTTGGCGGACGTCGTGTACCACCTGCTGGATCCGCGAGTGAGGTCGGCATGAGCAATGTGACCTGGGTACGCCGTCGGCGCGCGATCGGACGGTTCTGGGCGGATTTCCGCACGCACCGAGCCGGCGTTACCGGATTGGTGATTCTCGCCGTCGCCGTAGTGCTAGCACTGATAGCGCCGCTCTTCATCGACTCCAGCGTGACGAACGTGGTGAGCGGCACCGGGGCGAAGATGGCGCCGCCGAGCCTCGACGATCCGCTGGGGACCGACGAGTCGGGGCGGTCGGTGTTGCTGATGATCTGGTGGGGTTCGCGGACCTCGCTGCTGATCGGTTTCCTCGCGGCATTGCTCAGCATGGTGATCGGGACCGTACTCGGGATCGCGGCCGGGCATTTCCGGGGGTGGATCGGTGCGGTGATCCTGCGGGTGACCGACTGGTTCCTGGTGCTCCCGTCGCTGGTCACCGCGCTCGTACTGGCGGCGATCCTCGGCGGTTCCACCACGACGATCATCGTCGCGATCGGGGTGACGTCCTGGCCGTCGACCGCGCGACTGATCCGTGCGCAAACGCTGGCCGTGGAAGCACGCCCGTACATCGAACGATCCCTGGCTCTCGGCGCCGGCCACTGGCACATCACGACGCGGCACGTGTTGCCGAACGTCGCACCGTTGCTGTTGGCAAGTACGACGCTGGAGGTGGCGAGCGCGATCGTCACCGAGTCGACGCTGGCGTTCCTCGGCGTGAGTGCGAACAAGACCTCGTGGGGAACGATGCTGCGCGGCTCGTACGACTGGGGTGCGGCGACCTCTGGCGCGTGGTGGTACATCCTCGTGCCGGGCCTGTGCATCGTGACCGTGGTGATGGCGTTCACCTTGTGTGGAAGGGCTTTGGAGACTGTGCTCAATCCCCGGCTGCGGACGCGTGCCCATGCTTGAGCTCGATGAGTTGTCCGTGACGTACCGGCTCGAGTCCTCCGACGTGCCCGCCGTACGAGGGGTTTCGCTGGAACTGGCGGCCGGTGAGGCGCTCGGCCTGGCGGGGGAGTCGGGATCGGGGAAGTCATCGGTCGCGCTGGCGCTGCTCCGGCTCCTGCCGCGCTCCGCTGTCGTTGGTGGGCGGGTGATGCTGGACGGCGAGGATGTGCTGGCGATGAAGTGGGGCCGGCTGCGGGCCGTCCGCTGGTCGTCGGCGTCGATCGTGTTCCAGGGCGCGCAACACGGGCTCAATCCGGTGCAGCGGATCGGCGATCAGATCGCGGAACCTCTGCTCGTCCATCGGCAGGCGTCGGGCGCGGACGCGTCCAAGCGGGTACAAGAGTTGCTGGCCCAGGTCGGGCTGCCGGCCTGGCGCGCGCGGAGCTATCCACACGAGCTGAGTGGTGGCCAACGGCAACGAGTGATGATCGCCATGGCTCTGGCCTGTGAGCCGCAGTTGATCATCGCCGACGAGCCGACGACCGCGCTGGACCTGATGGTGCAGGCGCAGGTGCTGACGCTGATCCGCCAGCTGATCGCGGACCACGGCATCTCGTTGCTGATGATCTCGCACGACCTGTCGGTGCTCGCGGACGTGTGCGATCGGCTGGCCGTCATGTACGCCGGGCGGCTGGTCGAGGTCGGTCCTTCGTCCGGGGATTTCCGGCACCCGTACAGCAAAGCGCTGGCGGCCGCGTTCCCGACCGTCGGCGATCCCGCGTCCCGTCTCGCCCCGCGTGGGCTGGCCGGGGATCCGCCGGATCCGCAACAGCTGCCGGGTGGTTGTGCGTTCCACCCGCGCTGCCCGGTCGCACTCGAGTCCTGTGCGACATCCGACGTACAACTGCGGGCGGCCGGCGCCGACCGGACCGCCGCCTGCGTCCTGGTAGGGGAGTGACTCTTGCTAGAGGCAACTGAGCTGCACGTCGAGTTCTCCGGTCGCGGCGGCCGCCGGGCGCGGGCCGTCGACGGCGTGAACCTGTCCGTCGGCGCCGGCGAGATCGTCGCACTGGTCGGTGAGTCGGGCTGCGGCAAGACCACGCTCGCGCGCACGCTGCTCGGGCTGGAGCGCCCGACGTCCGGCAAGATCTCGTACGACGGAACGCCGCTGAGTTACTCCGGCCGCGCGCTGCGGGCCTTCCGCCGCCAGGTCCAACTGGTTCTGCAGGACCCGATGGGATCGCTGAATCCCCGCCATACCGTCTACGAGGCGGTTGCCGAAGGCCCCCGGATCCACGGCCTACCCGATGAGGAGGCTGTCGTGTCGTCGGCTCTCGCGCGGGCCGGCCTGCGGCCGCCGGAACGCTTCTTCCAGCGTTTTCCGCACGAGTTGAGCGGCGGCCAGCGCCAACGCGTCGTCATCGCCGGCGCGCTGGCGCTCGACCCCAAGGTGCTGATCGCCGACGAACCCGTCGCGTCCCTGGATGCCTCGGTCCGTGGCGAGATTCTCTCGCTCCTGCTCCGGCTGCGCGACGACCTCGGGCTGTCGGCGCTCGTGGTCACCCACGACCTCGGCCTGGCCTGGAACATCGCCGACCGGGTCGCCGTCATGTACCTCGGCCGCATCGTCGAGTCCGGCCCGACCGAGGACGTCCTGAAGAACCCGCAACACCCTTATACACAAGCGCTTCTGAGTGTTCTCCCCGAATCCCCGAACCGCATCGTCCTCACCGGCGAACCGCCGGACCCGACCCGCATCCCCACCGGCTGCCGCTTCCATCCCCGCTGCCAACTCGTCGCTGCCGGCCAGGGAAAACCGGAGTGCAGCACGCAACCCTTGCAGATCCTGCCCGCGGGCACGGATGCCCAGGTCGCGTGCTACCTGGCCACTACCTGACCGGACTCAGACCTCGTCGTCGTCCTCGGGCTCCTGGTCCGCGTCGGCGAGCGCCCACTTCAACTGGAACTCGACCTCCTCCTCGTCCGCGCCGCGCTCGTGCTCGACGCTGATCCGCGCGTTCTTCGGCACCGTGAACCGCTCACCCGCGACCTGGATCCGGAACGGCTTGCCCGACTCCAGCGCGTCCGCGAGCCGCCTCAGCTTGGCTGCGAAGTCGGCGACCGAGTAGTCCTTCTCGACATCTCTCTCACTCATGCCGCCAATCCAAGCAGCCGACAGGTTCTTCCACCGGTTGACAATAGTTAACAGGTCATAGAACTATTGCGGTATGGCGGAACATCAGGTGGATCGGTTCTTCGAGGTGCTGGCTGATCCGACGCGCCGGCAGGTCGTGCAACTGCTGGGCGAAGGACCGCGGCGGGCCGGTCAGTTGGCCGCGGCGACCGGAGCCTCGTCACCCGCGATGAGCCGGCATCTGCGGATCCTGCTCGAGGCCGGTCTGGTCGCCGACGAGCGCGTCCCGGACGACGCCCGGGTCCGCGTGTTCCGCCTCAACCCCGAGCCCGTCGTCGCCGTCCAGGCCTGGCTCGACCAGGTCCAGGCGCACTGGCGCGACCAACTCGGCTCCTTCAAACGCCACGTCGAGCAGAAAGGGAAGTCCGATGACTGAACCGTCCGCGACCGCATCGGTCGAGGTCGCCGTCGATCCGGCAACCGCGTTCGAGATCTTCACCGAGGAGATCGACCTGTGGTGGGTGCGCGGCCCGATCAACTTCTTCGACGCCGCCCGCGCCACCGCGATGCAGATCGAGCCCGGCGTCGGCGGCCGCATCCTCGAGGTGTACTCGCCGCCCGACGATGTCCTCGAGCTCGGCAAGATCACCGACTGGACCCCGGGCGCGCTGTTCGCCTATCGCAGTTCGGTCGACGACACCGAGACCCGCATCGACTTCGAGGCGTACGACGGCGGCACCCGCGTGACCGTCGTACAGTCGCTCGTCCCCGGTGGCGAGAAGGCCTTCTACTTCTGGCCGAACGTCATCCACTGGCTCCCGGCCTGGGCCGAACGGCGCGATCACGCGTCACGGACACCGCGCGAGCTGGACCGGCTCGCGATCGCCTTGTACTACGAGGATCCTGCCGCCGCGGCCCGCTGGCTGCACACGGTCTTCGGCCTGGACTCATGGGACAAGATCCCGGCCGAGGGCACAGACCCGTCCTGGATCGAGCTGCAGGTCGGCGCCCGCGCGATTCTGCTCTTCAAGCTCGCGGAGAAGCGCACCGCACAGCTGGACCACGGTGTCTGGGTGTACGTCGACGATCTCGACGCCCACTTCGCGCACAGTCAGGAGACCGGCGCGAAGATCCTCTCGGACATCCACCAGCATGGGTACCGTTGCTACGAAGCCGAGGACCTGGAGGGCCATCAGTGGACGTTCGCCCAGGCCCGTCCCACGATGGCGTGACCGAACAGCCGCTCGTCGGAGGCCGGCTGACGCCCGGGGTGGTTCGTGTCGCGGACACGGTACGCCGCCCCGGGTCGGACTGTTCCGCGTTCACCGCGGACCTTCTGCGACTCCTCGAGGAGCGCGGCTTCACAGGTGTCCCGAAGTACCTGGGCCAGGACGAGGCCGGCCGCGACATCCTCACGTACCTGGACGGCTGGGTGCCGCCCAGATACCAACGCTGGTCCGACGAACAAATCGCCGCCGCAGGTGCACTGCTCCGCGCCTTCCACGACGCCACCCGCGACAGCCCGCTCACCGCCGGCCAAGCGGTCGTCTGCCACCACGACCCCGCCCCCACCAACTTCGTCTTCACCGACGACCTCCCGGCCGCCCTGATCGACTTCGACCTGGCCGCCCCGGGTGATCCCCTGGAGGACCTCGGGTACGCCGCCTGGACCTGGTGCATCGCGTCCAAACACAACGACCCCGCCCGCCAGGCCCACCAGGTCCGAGTACTGGCCGACGGCTACAACCTGCCCACCAAGGATCGCCCTGGCCTGATCCCGGCCGTCCTGTCCCGCCTGCTCCAGAACGTCGACTTCTGGACCCAGAGGCCCTGTCCGGAGGCCGCCGAGCGCATCGCCTGGTCCCAGCGCGAGCACGCGTTCACAACCGCCAACCGCGACATCTTCGAGGCAGCGCTGACCTAGAGACGGCCGGCCTTCTTCAACGAGAGGTAGGTGTCCGCGAGCGCGGGAGCGATGTGGTCAGGGAGCTCGTCGACGACAGTGACGCCGGCTCGGGTGAGGGTGGCGGTCAGCCGGTCCCGGTCGAGGCGGGTGCGGGCGGCCGAGGCAGCGCCGTACACGTCCAGCAGGTCGCCGCGGGCCGCTTCGAGCTCGGTGAGGCGCGGGTCGGCCACGGACGCCAGCAGTACGACGTGCCTACGCAGCAGCGGGCCGATGACGGGCAACAGGGACTCCTCGATCACCGCCGGGTCGAGGCCGGTGAGGAGGACGACGAGGGAGCGTTGGCCCAGCCGCTCCAGCACCTGTGACACGACGATGCGGAAGTCGGTCTGCACGAGCTCGGCCTCGACGTTCGCCAGCGCGTTCACGAAGGACGGCAGCACGTCCTCCGGCGCCGGACGCCGTACGTCGGCCCGCACCGCGGAATCGCAAGCCAGCAAGGAGACCCGGTCCCCGGCGCGCGTGGCCAGTGCGGCCAGCAGCAACGCGGCGTCCATCGCGTGGTCGAGCCGTGGCGCATCGCCGACACGGCCCGCGGACAGCCGTCCGGAGTCGATCACGATCACGACCTGACGGTCCCGCTCCGGTCGCCAGGTCCGCAGTACGACGTTCCCGCGCCGGGCCGTCGCGCGCCAGTCGATGCTCCGTACGTCGTCACCAGGCACGTAGTCACGCAGCGAGTCGAACTCCGTGCCCTGCCCGCGCACGAGCAACGCCGTACGTCCGTCCAGCTCCCGCAACCGGGCCAGCCGCGACGGCAGGTGCTTCCTGCTCTTGAACGGCGGCAGCGCCCGCACCGTCCAGTCGACCTGATGCGACCCCTGGCGCCCAGCGAACCCCAACGGGCCGATGGACCGCACAGTCACCCGGAACGCTTGCCGGTCGCCCCGGCGCGTCGGGACCAGATGTGTCGTCAGTCGACGCCGCTCGCCCGACGGCAGGTCCAGCTTGTGCGGCGGATCCAGTACGCCGGCAGACGGCGGCCACGCGTCCCGCAGCAACCCGCGCACGCGTCGCCCCGGGTTGGTGATCAGCAGGTTCACTACGGCCTGCTCACCGAGTCGTACGGCGTTGTCGCCGTCCCGACTGAACTGCAGCCGACGCGGCGACCCAGCCAGCAGTATGTCGACCAGACACACCGCCAGCACCGCAGCGACGACCACACCGACACCGGCCCACGACGGCATCACCAGAGCGACGAACACCACTCCAGCTGCAGCCAGGATGCCGGCTCGGCCAGTCAGGACCATCAGCGTGGCACCGGCACCGTCGCGAGCACGCTCTCCAGCACCGCGTCCGCGCTGACACCCTCCAGCTCGGCTTCCGGTCGCACCTGCACTCGATGCCGAAGGCAAGGACGCGCCATCGCCTTCACGTCGTCCGGGATGACATAGTCGCGGCCCGACAGCCACGCCCACGCACGGGAGACCGCCAGCAACGCCGTGGCACCACGGGGCGACACGCCCAGCTGCAGCGAAGGCGACTGGCGCGTGGCGCGGCACAGGTCGACGACGTAGGCCAGCACATCCTCCCGGACCGCAACCCGGCGTACGGCGTTCTGCCCGGCCAGCAAATCCTCCGGACCGGCCACCGGGCGCAACCCAGCAGCCTCCAGGTCCCGCGGATCGAAGCCCTGCGCGTGCCGGGCGAGGACGGCGATCTCCGCGTCGCGCGGCGGCATGTCCAGCGTCACCTTCAGCAGGAACCGGTCCAGCTGCGCCTCGGGCAGCGGATAGGTGCCCTCGTACTCGATCGGGTTCTGGGTGGCGGCAACGACAAACGGATTCGGGAGCTTGCGCGGCTCACCGTCGACCGTGACCTGCCGCTCCTCCATTGCCTCCAGCAACGCCGCCTGTGTCTTCGGTGGCGTCCGGTTGATCTCGTCCGCCAGCAGGATGTTCGTGAACACAGGTCCTGGCCGGAACTCGAACTCGCTCGTCTTCGCGTCGTACACGAGTGACCCGGTCACGTCACCGGGCATCAGGTCCGGGGTGAACTGCACGCGCTTGGTGTCCAGCCGCATCGCCATCGACAGCGCCCGCACCATGAGTGTCTTCGCCGTACCGGGGACGCCCTCGAGCAGCACGTGGCCACGGCAGAGCAGGGCGAGTACCAGTGCGGTCACAGCAGTGTCCTGGCCGACCACCGCCTTACCGATCTCGGTCCGGAGCGCGACCAGCGCCTGCCGGGCCTGGTCCGCGGTGACCTCGGTAGTCGTCACGGGTGTCGTACCTCCTGCGTCAGTACGTCGAGTTCCTGGGACAAGGACATCAGAGCGGCGTCAGTGAGCGGCGGCAGGCCGTAGAGCAGCTCGTACAGCATGGCGGGGTCCCGGCCGGTCCGGGCGGAGACAGTCGCGACCACAGCCTGCGGATCGGCCCGCCGCGGGATGCCGTGCGCCTCGTGCAGTTGGCCGAGCGCCGACTCGCGCAATGCCGACGCAGCGCGGTCGCGGGCTCGTGAGCGTCGGTAGAGCCGCGCCCTGCCCTCAGTCGTCTCAGCCGCGTGCACGATCACCGGCAGCCGCTCTGCCACCACAGGGCCGAGCCGCCGTCCGCGCCAGATCGCCACCACCAGCACGGCGAACGCCAGCGCCCAGGCGATGTAGCGGACGTCAGGCGGGATCAGCTGTGCGCTGCTCTCGCCATCGGAGTCGGGGTAGTCCGACTCCCACTGCGGCAGGTACCAGGTCAGATCCTGGTGCGTGCCGAGCAGGTTGAGCGCCAGCGCCGCGTTGCCGTCCTCAGCGAGCCGGGAGTTCATGAACGACGCCGGCGTACCGATCACGTCGACGACCCGGTCACCGACCTGCAGCCGGACCACGGTGTTGTTGATGCCGTCGCCGTAACAGGTGGTCGCCCCCTCGGGAGCGGAGTACGTGGGTCCGTTGACGGTGACCGTGCCGGCCTTCACCGCAGCTGGGAGCTCACAGCCGGGCTGGCGGCTACGGGTGGCCAGCGAGTTGCCCGTGGAACGTACACCGGGCGCCAGGGCCTGCAGAGCGCGGCTGCCGGGCCGGATCAGGATGACGTGGCTCCACTGCGCCTGAGCGATCCGCCGCCAGTCTCCGTCGTCCAGCGAGCCACCTGGCCCGATCAGGAGCGTGCTGCCGCCTCCTGCTTGTACGGCGTCGTTCAGCGACTCCGTGCCGTGTACGTCGACGTTGTGGTCCTCCAGCAACGCTGCCAGCGCCCGTGCCCCGGTCGACTCAGTGGAGTCCGGGCTGAACTGCCCTGACGTCCGTGCGGACGTGGCGATCAGGACAACGATCGCGGCCAGTACAACGAGCCCAGTGACGAGGAGCGGTGTCCGCAACGCACGCCAACTGTCGCCAACGCTCCGCCCGACCGGCGTGCTCATACAGCCACCCGTGCAGTCCGCGCAGCGTCGTCGGCGGCCACGACAACGGCGTACCGCTCCGGCGTTCCCGGGCGGTTGCCGTAGACAACCTCCGTGAACACCAGTGCGGCCGGCTGCAGCGGCTCACGCAGTACAGGCGCCGCTCGCGACGCATCGGCAACTACCTCGTACGCCGTACGTCCGGCCCGCTCGTCCAGCACGGTCCGCTCGGTCAGCTCAGCTACGCACGCCCGGAAACGGCTGCGGATCGCCAACGCGAAGTCCCCGGACGCGGCCTCCCGCTCCGCCAACGCGCGGTACTCCGCGGCGCTCTGCGGCCGGGTGGTGTCGAAAACGGCCTGGGCCTTCACCCGACGGCTGGTCCGCAGTACGCCGGAACGCCAGAGCACCACGACCACGACAAGGACCAGCAGAACGATCAGCATCGTCAGACCGGCGTGGCCGTTGGGTGACGAGCCGGTGAGGCTGTCCAGCAGGTCGCCGATCCAATCCACCACTTTGCCGAGGGCTCTCTCGATCAGCGAGCCGGAGTCCCGGTACGCGGACTTGGACAGCTCCTTGGCCGCCTCCTGAGCGGCCTGGTCCCGGTCGATGTCGACCGGCGGCTCCAGCGGGAACAAGATCACGCCGTCCCCTCGAGCCGCAGGGCCGGACGCATCCACAGGTCGAGACCTTCCCGGCGGACCCGGAGGTCGAGGTAGATCAGGGCCTGTACGGCGGACATGAACGCCAGGCTCGCGATCAGCGTCATCAGCGTCGCGATCCCCGCCGCCACGGCCAGCACGATCGTCACCACCACGGCGCCGGTGCTGTCGCTCAGATCGGCCCACGAGCCGACGGTGATGATCAGCGCGCTGACCCCGAACTGGAGTGCGTAGCCGATGATGTTCACCACCAGCCCGCCGAACAGCAGGATCCCGAACACCCGCCAGAACTTGCCCTTCACCAGCTGCCAGGACCGCCGCAGCGCACCCCAGACGCCCACCCGGACCGGGATGTACAGCCCGATGTCCGGTGCATGCCTGCCCTCCATCAGCACGACGGTCCCCGCGAGCACCAGGCGGACGCCGAAGATCAGCACCAGGATGCCGCCGACGAGCATCATCACCAGCGCAGCGGCCCCGGCCGCCTCGGAAGAGACCGCGGCGTCCGCTCCGGCGCCGATACCGAGCACTGCGAGCCCCCAGCCGCCGATCAGGAGCATGAACGACAGGGACTGCACCAGACCGACAGCGGCGAGTGCGGGGAGCGCAGGTCGCACCAGCCGCATCAGCTCGCGTGGACCGGCCCGGTGCGCCAGCTGACTCCGCACCGCGGCCAGAGCGATGATGCCGGCCAGCATGCTCGACACCACCGAGAACAGCACCACCTGTACGCCGTACGTGAGCAAAAGGGCCGCACCGGCCTGCTCGAACGGATCGTCTGCCCCGAAGAACCCACCGAGCCCACCCGGTACGGCGACCTCGGTCAGAACGGCCTGCACCGCGACCAGGGCGATCCCGGCCAGCACCGGGAGGCCCAGCATGATCGTCTTGTTGTCGGAGATGGTCCGGGCGGCGTTGTCGAGCAGATCCGCCGGCAGCCACGGCCGCAGAGGCTCGGTCGCCACGTCGTCGTGCAGGCGCATACTCTGGTCGGCCACTGCGTACCTCCTCTCCCGGTGAACCGTCGTACCCGCCGGCACGTGAGTTGTGGTGAACCCCCGAAGTGCACCATGATCCCGGATGATCACAGCCCAACTCGGGGTCACACGGCGATCCGGCGTGTGCAGTACCGGGGGAATGGGACACTATCCGTAGTGCGTACGGCCCGGCACCCGCCGGGCGCACCCCGAGCAGTCGAATCGGTCGGCAGCGGACGGCAAGGAGCTAAGGGCGTGGCAGACGGTAACCGGACGATGCGGGGCCGCATCCTCATCGTCGACGACGACACGGCGTTGTCGGAGATGCTCAGCATCGTGCTGCGCAACGAGGGCTACGACACCTATCTGGTCGCAACCGGCGACAAGGCGGTACCGGCGTTCCGGGAGTTCAAGCCCGATCTGCTGCTGCTCGACCTGATGCTGCCCGGGATGGACGGGATCGACGTCTGCCGGGCGATCCGGGCCGAGTCCGGCGTGCCGATCGTGATGCTGACCGCGAAGAGCGACACCGTCGACGTGGTGCTCGGGCTGGAGTCCGGCGCCGACGACTACGTGGTGAAGCCGTTCAAGCCGAAGGAGCTGGTGGCCCGGATCCGGGCCCGGCTGCGCCGGATGGACGAGCCCGGTCCGGAGTCGCTGACCATCGGCGACCTCACCATCGACGTCGCCGGCCACTCGGTGAAGCGGGCCGGCGAGACGATCCAGCTGACGCCGCTGGAGTTCGACCTGCTGGTCTGTCTGGCGTCGAAGCCCTGGCAGGTGTTCACCCGCGAGGTGCTGCTGGAGCAGGTCTGGGGCTACCGGCACGCTGCCGACACCCGGCTGGTGAACGTGCATGTCCAGCGGCTGCGCTCCAAGATCGAGAAGGACCCTGAGCACCCGGAGATCGTGGTCACGGTCCGCGGTGTCGGATACAAGGCGGGTGCGGACTGATCGAGTACGGACGCGGCCAAGAGTCGCAGGCTGCCGCCGACGACGTGGTGGTGGACCCCGGCACCGAGGTACACACCGGACAGATCGCCGACGGCGCGCAGCCGACGGCACCGCCCGAGCAGAAGGCGGCCGAGTCCCGCGGGACGGAACTGGAGCTGACCGTCGCCGCGGTGGACTGGTCTGCCCAGCCGCAGCCGCTGTGGCGGACGCACCCCAAGCACTGGCCGGACATCTGGCGGCGGTCCATCCAGGCCCGGATCGTCACCGGGACCCTGCTGATGTCGACGCTGGTCCTGATCCTGGTCGGCTGGGTGATGATGAGCCAGGTCACCGACGGCGTCCTGGAGTCCCGCCGGATGAGCGCCCAGGCCGAGGTCCGCGCGCAGCTCCAGCAGTTGTCCGTGACGATCGACGCCGCCAACCGCAACACCGTCAACCAGGAGCTGTCCAAGCTGGTCCTCGGCTCCAACCGCCCGGGCCTGTACGACGTCCTGCTGGTGCCGACCGACCAGGCGGCGTCCAACGCGATCCGCTACACCGGACTGGTCGACAGCAACTCGATCCCGCAGGCGCTGGCCTCCTCCGTGGTGAGTGACGGCTCCAAGCTGTGGGACACGTACACGCTGATCAACTACCGGGAGAGCCCGAGCGTCCCGGGGCTGGTGATCGGTTCGCAGATCCGGATCGACTCCACCGGCGACAAGTACGCGATCTACTTCCTGTTCCCGCTCACCGCGCAGCAGGAGACGCTGGACGTCGTACAGCGGGCTCTGGTGACCGCAGGTCTGTTGCTGATCGTTCTGCTCGGTGCGATTGCCTGGCTGGTCACCCGACAGGTCGTGACTCCGGTCCGGATGGCACGACGGATCGCTGAGCGACTGGCGGCCGGCAAGCTCGAAGAGCGGATGCAGGTCCGCGGCACCGACGACCTGGCGCGGCTGGCGGTGTCGTTCAACAAGATGGCCTCCAACCTGCAGCGGCAGATCCGCCGGCTGGAGGAGCTGTCACGGCTGCAGCGCCGGTTCGTGTCGGACGTGTCGCATGAGCTGCGGACGCCGCTGACCACCGTCCGGATGGCTGCCGATCTGCTGCACGAGAGCCGTGACCAGTTCGACCCGATCAGCCGCCGCTCGGTGGAGCTGCTGCAGAACGAGCTCAACCGGTTCGAGGAGCTGCTCGCCGACTTGCTGGAGATCAGCCGGTTCGACGCCGGAGCGGCCGCCCTGGACCTGGAGGACGTCGACCTGCGCGACATCGTCAACCGGGTCCTGGAGAACCACGAGACGCTGTTGGAGCGCAAGGGCTGCTCGGTCGAGCTGGACATGCCGAGGCCCTGCAGGGCCAACGTCGACTCCCGCCGGATCGAGCGGATCCTGCGCAACCTGATCGGCAACGCGATCGAGCACAGCGAGGGCCTGCCGATCCGGATCAGCACGGCCTACGACGACGATGCCGCCGCGGTGGCCGTCCGCGACCACGGGGTCGGGTTCCGGGCCGAGGAGGCGGAGATGGTGTTCAGCCGGTTCTGGCGGGCTGACCCGGCCCGGGCCCGGACCACGGGCGGCACCGGTCTCGGCCTCTCGATCGCGCTCGAGGACGCCCGGCTGCACGGCGGCCGCCTGGACGCGTGGGGCTCGCCCGGCGACGGCGCGTACTTCCGCCTGACGCTGCCGCGCCGGCCGGACGTGGCGCTCACCGGCTCGCCGCTGCCGCCGCGACCGCCCGACGCGACCCGGGTCGTCACCGAGCTCGTCGACGTCGGCGCGCCGTACCAGAAGCTGAGCGGCGGTGAGGAGCGGTGAGACGCCGGCTGCTCGGGGTTCTGCTCGCCGTGGCGCTGCTCGGCGGCTGCGCGGCCGTACCGACGCAGGGCACCATCCGCAACGGCGAGCGGCAGGGGCTCGCGCCTGACCTGGGCGGTGTCGGCGTCGAGGCGAAGCCGCCGCGGGCGAACATCGACGCCATGGCCATCGTCAGCGGCTTCCTGGAGGCCATGTCGGACTCCCAGGCGTACGACGTGGCGCGGCAGTACATGACCCCGGAAGCCGCGGGGGAATGGAAGCCGGAGTCGCAGACCGTGGTGTACGACCAGCGTCCCGAGTCGCTGACCCGGAAGGACGACGGGATCCAGCTGACCGCCCGCAAGATCGCCACCATCGGCGCGCGCGGCGAGTGGATCCCGGCAGCCGCGACCGACAAGGCCGACTTCTTCTTCGAGCTGAAGAAGGTGGACGGGCAGCTCCGCGTCGCAAAAGCGCCTCCGGGCGCCTACCTGGGCAGCAACCAGGTCGACCTGAAACTCGCTCCCCGGGACCTGTTCTTCTTCAACCAGTCCCGGGACCTGCTGGTGCCGGACCAGGTCTGGCTGCCGCAGAACCTCCCGTCCGGCCAGGCCGCGACACAGCTCATCCAGGAGCTCCTGAAGGGCCCGACCAGCCGGCTGGGCAACGGCGTGGTCTCCCTCGCGCCGCCCGGCACAGAGGTACAGCTGTCGGTCCCGGTGGACCTCGGTGTGGCCACCGTGGCGCTGAACGACACCGCCGGATCGCTCCGGGATCAGGACCGGCGGCTGCTGGCGGCGCAGATCGTCTGGACGCTGAACCAGCTCAACCTCCGGGCCAAGATCACTGTCGGCGGTGCACCGCTGCTTCCGGACGAGCCCGAGGTGCTGCCGTTCGCCAACTTCAGCGCGTACGACCCGCAGGCGTCGGCCGGCGCGATGACCAAGCTGTACGGTCTGCTCGGGCAGAAGCCGCAGCGGATCGTCGGACTCGACGGGGCGTCGGACATCTCCGCCCAGCCGCTGAACTCGGGTCCGCTGGCGCTCTACAAGGCACGCTCCTTCGCGGTCACGCTGGCGGGTGACGCCGGGGCGATCGTCACCGCCGACGGGCGCCGGGTCATCTTCGGGAAGCTGGACCCGGCCGACAACGCCCCCAAGGCGTCCGAGATCAAGGTCGACGGGAAGACCTTGCCGCCGACCTTCGACGGCCAGGACAACCTGTGGTTCCTGGACAGGGCCGACCAAGCCGACCCGCGGCTGCGCGTCCGCCACGACGACGGGCGCGTCAGCGAGGTCGACACCGACTTCAAGGGAGACACTCCGGTCGCCCTGCGGATGGCGCCGGACGGTGTCCGGGCGCTGCTGGTGATGCACAGCGCGGCCACCAAGCAGAACTACGTCGAGATCGCGACGGTCCAGACCACCAACGGCGGCAAGCAGTTGACGCTGGCAGAGTTCCGGCCATTGCGGCTGGCCCTCACCAACATCACCGACGCGGCCTGGGACAAGCAGGGCATCATCGTGATCGGGACCGACAACGCGGCGCCGCAGCCCTGGCTGGTCAGCATCGACGGGTCCAGCCTGCAGTTGCTGCCCGGTTCGGCGCCGGCCTTCGTGCCCGAGCACGTCGCGTCGAACACGCACAAGGACACGCTGCCGGTGATCCAGGACGACGCGGGCCGCATCCACTGGCTCAGCAAGGACCTCGGGTGGGTCTCGATGGACGCCGACAACAGCCAGGCCACCATCATCCCCACCTACCCCGGCTGAGCCACTTGTCCACAGGCCCGGGCTCCCGCGGTTGCGGGGGCCGCTGCGGATCGTGGACCGTGAGGTGGTGCGCGGGTGGGACGGGTTCGTGGACCTGGTGCTCGGCGGGCGGTGCGCGGGCTGCACGCGGCCCGGCGTCACTCTCTGTGGTGGTTGCCGTCGGCTACTGACCGGTCTGACTCCGTTCCGTGCATGGCCGGACCCGAGTCCGCCCGGTCTGGCGCCCCCGACCGCCGCCGCGCCGTACGCCGGGGAGCTCCGCAACCTGATCCTCGCGCACAAGGAGCACGCCCGGTACGCCCTTGCCAGGCCCCTCGGTGAGCTGCTGGCGAACGCCGTACGGGCGGCTCTCGAGCAGCGCCGGGCAGCGTGGGTGTGTCCGGTGCCGTCGCCTCGGGCAACGGTCCGCAAGCGCGGGCACGATCCGCTCGGGCGGATTACGAAGGCTGCCGTCAGATCCCTGCGCAGACAGGGAATCGACGCCCGGACGGCCGACGCGCTGCGGGTCGTGGGACGTCCCGACGACCAGGCCGGGCTGTCCGCGGAACGCCGTACCGCGAACCTGGACGGGGCGTTCGGGCTGCGTTCGCGCTGGGCTGAAACGCTGATCGGTCAACCGGTCCTGCTGGTCGACGACGTGATCACCACCGGATCCACGCTCACCGAGGCCTGCCGCGCCTTGGAAACCCGGGGAATCCAGGTCCTCGGCTGTGCGCTGCTCGCGGCGACCTCGCGACACCGGACGTCTGGTTCATGAGAACTTCTCTACCGGTTTTCGCCGAAGCCGACTAGCGTTGGCTTATGACACCCGCTAGGGCTTGTCGGGCAGTGGAGTGGTGGAGGACCGGATCAGCCGGATTCCTCGCCACGAGGTCCGACGGGTTCGACAGCGGGTGTTCTCGTTTCGGGCACCGTCACCACGAGCACGGGGGTCCGAACACGTAAAAGAGTCGCCGATCGATGGAGGTTTCCGTGGACGTCGTTGTCAAGGGTCATCACTGCGAGGTCAGTGACCGCTTCCGGCAGTACGTCGAGGAAAAACTCGAGCGGATCGAGAAGGTCGATCACCGGGTACTGCGGTGCGAGGTGGAAGTCAGCCAGGAGAAGAACCCGCGACAGCACGATCGGGCGATGCGTGTCGAGCTCACCATGTACACCAAGGGTCCGGTGGTCCGCGCAGAGGCGTGCGGGGAGACCAAGCAGGCAGCGTTCGACGTCTGCCTGGACCGGCTCCGGTCCCAGGTCCGCAAGGCGGCCGACCGGCGTCGTGTGCACCGTGGTGAGCGTTCGCCGGAAGGCCTGCGGCACGTGAACGCGAAGCAGCCGCTCAACGGCAACGCACCTGTAGTGGAGGAACCAGTCGCCGAGGACGAGGTGGCGACGCACAAGTACGGATCTCTCCTGGTCACCGGCGACGGACCGCTGGTGATGCGCGAGAAGACCCACACCGCCAAGCCGATGACCCTGGACCAGGCGCTCTACGAGCTCGAACTGGTCGGGCACGACTTCTACCTGTTCGTCGATGCCGACGAGAACCAGCCCAGCGTCGTCTACCGCCGTCGCGGCTACGACTACGGCGTGATCCGGCTGGCCGTCTGAGACCTCAGGAGGTGCACGACGAAGGGGCCGGGCGAACCGCCCGGCCCCTTCGCTGTCCCGCCTCAGGTCAGCTGTCGATCTGCTGTTGCAGTTCGGCGGCGTAGGTCGCGACCTCGGCGTACACGCCCGGGTTGCCGGCGTCCGCGCAGCCGATGCCCCACGACACGACACCGAACAGGCGGCCGTTCAGGACCAGCGGGCCACCGGAGTCGCCCTGGCAGGAGTCCTTGCCGCCTTCCTCGTACCCGGCGCAGATCTCGCCGTCGGCGGCGTAGCCCTCGCTCGCGTACGCCTTCTCGCAGTACGCGTCGCCCAGCACCGGTACGTCGACCTTCTGGAACGTGGCGGCCGGGCCGGTGCCCTCGGTCTCGCCCCAGCCGTAGACGATCGACGCCGCGCCGGCCGCGTCGGCCGCCTTGTCGGTCTCCAACGGCAGCGTCGGTACGCCGTCGAACGGGGTGGCCAGCGTCATCACGGCCACGTCGTGGCCGGGCGACTTGCCGTACTCCGGGTCCACCCAGATGCTGGTGATCTTGGATTCCTTGCCGGTGGACGTGTCGCTCAGGTCGTCGCGGCCCTGAATGGCGGTGTAGGTCGACGCGGCCTCGGTCGAGCAGTGCGCCGCGGTGACGATCTTGTTCGCTGCTACCAGCGTCGAGCCGCAGTACTCACCGGTCGGGTCGGGGGAGCCGCTGTTCGAGAGCTGGATGGCCCACGGGGTGTCGGCGGTGTGCGCGATGGTGCCGCCCACGATCCGGGTCTTGGGTCCATCGGGCGACTGCGCGGCCGACGCCGAGCCTGCTACGGCCACCGCACCGAGGGACGCCGCGGCCAGTACGCCGGCCGCGAGGGCAGCGCGGACCGCATGCTTCTTTCCTGTCATGCCTCACTCCAGGGTGATAGGGGCCGCACGGGCGGACGGCCTCCTCGCAGGTTCCCCCGAACACCATCCGTAGCACACCTCCCACTTTGGGTAACGCCAGAGTTATGCCCCACCTCCACCGCACCCCTCCCAAGCCAACTTTGAGAAGCCACCGACCACTTTTCGGCCGCGCAAGTGACTGGTGGCTTCTCAAAGTTGGGGTGGACTGTCGGTGGAGGGCGGCAGAATGCGGGGCATGAGTGGAGAGGTGCTGTCTAGAGGGCAGGCGCGGCGGGTCGCGCTGGCGGCGCAGGGGTTCTTGGACCCGCGGCCGAGGGGCGTTCCGGACGTGCGGGCCCTCACTCGGGTGCTGGGGCGGATCGGGCTGATCCAGATCGACTCGGTCAACGTGCTGAGCAGGACGCAGTACCTGCCGCTCTACTCCCGCCTCGGTCCGTACCCGCGCGATCTGCTGGACCGCGCGTCCGGGAAGGCCCCGCGCCGCCTGGTGGAGTACTGGGCGCACGAGGCGTCCCTGATCCCGGTCGAGACGCACCCGCTGATGCGCTGGCGGATGGCCCGCGCGACGACCGAGGCGTGGGGCGGGCCGCGGTCGATCGCGAAGGAGCGGCCGGACCTGATCAAGCAGGTGCTCTCCGACGTCCGGAACCACGGCCCGCTGACCGCCCGCCAGATCGACGACGATGTCGAGCGGGCCAGGGACAACTGGGGCTGGAACTGGTCCGACGTGAAGCGTGCCCTCGAGTTCCTGTTCTTCGCCGGCGAGATCACGGTCGCCCGGCGCAACCAGCAGTTCGAGCGGCTGTACGACGTACCCGAGCGGGTGCTGCCCCGCGCGGTCGTCGAGACGCCGACCCCGACGCTCGACGAGGCGCACCGCGGGCTGGTGTCGATCGCGGCCCGGGCTCACGGGGTCGCCACCGCGCAGTGCCTGCGGGACTACTTCCGGACCGCGCCCGCGCCGACGCAGCAGGCGATCTCCGAGCTGGTCGAGGAGGGTGAGCTGCTCCCGGTCCGGATCGAAGGCTGGAAGCGCCCGGCGTACCTGCACCGCGACGCGCGGCTGCCGCGCCGGGTGAACACGCGGGCTCTGGTCAGCCCGTTCGACTCGCTGGTGTACGAGCGCACCCGGACCGAAGTCCTCTTCGACTTCCGGTACCGGATCGAGATCTACGTCCCGGCGGAGAAACGCGTCCACGGGTACTACGTGCTGCCCTTCCTGCTCGGGGACCGGCTGGTCGCCCGGGTCGATCTCAAGGCCGACCGCCCCGGCGGCGTGCTGCTGGTCCAGTCGGCGCACGCGGAGCCGAAAGCGCCTGTGGAGACCGCCGACGAGCTGGCTGCCGAGCTCGTCCAGCTCGCCGGGTGGCTCGGGCTGGACCAGGTCCGGGTAGCCGGCGGCGGTGACCTGTCGCCAGCGCTCAGTGACGCTCTGCGCGGTTCCTGAGGACCGGCTGGGAACTTTCAGGGCCGCCCGGACGTGGGTGAGGTAGGGCTCGAGGCACGCTGCGGGCGTGGCTTGGCACACCCGGCCCCGTACGATGGGGGTCGCACGCCTTCCCGGTGGGTCGGTCGTGCCCTGTCGGCGTTCGGCCGCAACCCAGGCTTCAGCAGCAAGGAGTGAACTCCCCACCATGAAGGTTGTCGACAAGGTCCTGCGGATCGGCGAAGGCAAGATCATCCGCCAGTTGCAGGGCATCGCGAAGATGGTCAACTCCATCGAGGACGACTTCGTCAACATGACCGACGAGGAGCTGCGCGCGCAGACCGCGGAGTTCAAGGAGCGTCACGAGAACGGGGAATCCCTGGACGCGCTGCTCCCGGAGGCCTTCGCGGTGGTCCGGGAGGCCGCCAAGCGGACGCTGCACCAGCGGCACTACGACGTCCAGATCATGGGTGGGGCTGCGCTGCACCTGGGCAACATCGCGGAGATGAAGACCGGTGAGGGCAAGACCCTGGTCGGCACCCTCCCGACGTACCTGAACGCGCTGTCCGGCAAGGGCGTGCACGTGGTCACGGTGAACGACTACCTGGCCAAGTACCAGGCCGAGTGGATGGGCCGGGTGTACCACTTCCTCGGCCTCGACTACGGCGTGATCCTGCCGGAGATGACCCCGGCCGAGCGCCGGATCGCCTACGCCAAGGACATCACCTACGGCACCAACAACGAGTTCGGCTTCGACTACCTGCGCGACAACATGGCGGGCAGCATCGAGGACTGCGTCCAGCGCGAGCACAACTACGCGATCGTGGACGAGGTGGACTCGATCCTGGTCGACGAGGCCCGGACCCCGCTGATCATCTCCGGCCCGGCCGAGGACAGCCAGCGCTGGTACGTCGAGATGGCCCGGATCGCGAACTCGCTGAAGGCCTGGACGCTGGCCGACGAGGCGGAGCTGAAGCGGAAGAACCCGCGGATCACCGACCTGGAGATCGACGAGACCAAGCGCCGGGTCGCCGACTACGACGTGGACGAGAAGAAGCGTACGGTCGCGATCCTCGAGCGCGGGATCGAGAAGGTCGAGGACCGGCTCGGCATCGACAACCTGTACGAGTCGGCCAACACCCCGCTGATCAGCTACCTGAACAACGCGCTGAAGGCCAAGGACCTGTTCCACCGGGACAAGGACTACGTGGTGGTCGACGACGGCGAGGTCCTGATCGTCGACGAGCACACCGGCCGGACGCTGCACGGCCGCCGCTACAACGAGGGTCTGCACCAGGCGATCGAGGCCAAGGAAGGCGTCGAGATCAAGGAGGAGTACCAGACCCTCGCGACGATCACGCTGCAGAACTACTTCCGCCTCTACGGCAAGCTGGCCGGCATGACCGGTACGGCGATGACCGAGGCGAACGAGTTCTCCAAGGTCTACAAGCTCGGCGTCGTCCCGATCCCGACCAACAAGCCGATGATCCGGGTCGAGGAGCGGGACCTGATCTTCCGCACCGAGGACGCCAAGTTCGACGCGGTGGTCAAGGACATCGTCGACGCGCACGGGGCCGGGCAGCCGATCCTGGTCGGCACCACGTCGGTGGAGAAGTCCGAGCGGCTGTCCCGGCAGCTGCTCAAGGAGAACATCAAGCACGAGGTGCTGAACGCGAAGCAGCACGCGCGTGAGGCGGCGATCGTTGCCGAGGCCGGCCGCAAGGGCGCGGTCACGGTGGCCACCAACATGGCCGGTCGTGGTACCGACATCATCCTCGGCGGGAACCCGGAGTTCCTCGCCGACAAGGAGCTGCGCGCCCGCGGCCTCGACCCGGCGGAGGCCATCGAGGAGTACGAGGCGGAGTACCCGTCGGTGCTGGAGCAGTTCGAGAAGCAGGTGAAGGAGGAGCAGGAAGAGGTTCGCGAGCTCGGCGGCCTCTACGTCCTCGGCACCGAGCGGCACGAGTCCCGCCGGATCGACAACCAGCTGCGCGGTCGCGCCGGCCGGCAGGGCGACCCGGGCAAGTCCCGGTTCTACCTGTCGCTCGAGGACGACCTGATGCGCCTGTTCAAGCGCGAGATGGTCGACTGGGCGATGTCGCGGAACAACGACGACAGCCAGCCGCTGGAGAACAAGGTCGTCACGAAGGCGATCGCGTCGGCGCAGGGTCAGGTCGAGGCGCAGAACTTCGAGACCCGGAAGAACATCCTCAAGTACGACGACGTGATGAACCGTCAGCGGCACGTCGTGTACGACGAGCGCCGCCGCGTGCTCGAGGGCGCCGACCTGCGCGACCAGGTGCAGGACATGCTCGAGGAGACCGTCACCGGGTACGTGCAGGGCGCGACCGCGGACGGGTTCGCCGAGGACTGGGACCTGGACGCGCTGTTCACCGCGATGAAGACGCTGTACCAGTCGGAGCTCACCGAGGAAGAGCTGATCGAGGAGGCCGGCGGCGAGAAGTCGGGCCTGACCCAGGACTTCCTGGTCGAGCGGTTCCTCGAGGACGCGACCACGGCGTACGACCGGCGTGAGGAACTGCTCGGCGAGGAAGCGATGCGCGAGCTGGAGCGGCGCGTCGTACTGAGCGTGCTGGACCGCAAGTGGCGCGAGCACCTCTACGAGATGGACTACCTGCGGGAGGGCATCGGCTTGCGGGCGATGGCGCAGCGCGACCCGCTGGTCGAGTACCAGCGCGAGGGTTACGACATGTTCGCCTCGATGATGGAGTCCATCAAGGAGGAGTCGGTCGGCTTCATCTTCAACGTCGAGGTGGACGTGGAGGCGATGCGTGCCGAGATGGAGCTCGCAGGAGAGGCGGCGCTCGCGGATGAGGACCGCCTCGAGGGCCGCTCGATCCAGGACATCCTCTCCTCGGGCGCGGCGGTCGCCGAGCTCGCCGGCGGGGACGACGAAGAGCGGCCGCAGGACACCCAGCGGCCGCGGGACACGCCGCGCCTGCGGGCGAAGGGCCTCACCAACGAGCCCCGTCCGCAGCGGCTGACGTACTCGGCGCCGACGATCGACGGTGACGACGAGGTCGCGATGCACCAGGACGCCGTCGAGGACGGCACCCTGGAGTACGCCGGTACGCCGCGCAACGCCGCCTGCCCGTGCGGCTCCGGCAAGAAGTACAAGCGCTGCCACGGCGACCCCCAGTCGGACGTCTACAAGTTCTGAGCACCATCTACTGGACGGCCGGTTCCCCTCGGGGAGCCGGCCGTTTCACGTAGGGTGGGTGACCGCTCTACATCAACACCACCGCCCGCGCCGGGGACACCCAGCGGGGTCCGGGAACAAGCAATAGCCTGTCCCCACACCCGTTCGCCTGTCTCCAGTCCGATCCAGTCGGGTACTCCGGAACATTTCTGCCACCAGGTGCAACATTTGCTCCGCATACCGCCCGCGCACCGGGGACACCCGGCGGGGGCTGCGAACGGGTAATAGCCTGTCGCCAGACACCATTGCCTGTGCCCAGTGCGATCCAGTCCGGTACTGCGGGTGCGACATTTGTTCCGCAAACAGCCTGCTAGGCCGCGGAGCCGAGCGGCACATCCGCCCGCCAGCACCTCCGCTCAGCAACACATCCCGCGCGCCGGCGGAGCCGGCCGACAGGCAGCCGCCGAAGGCGTGACCGGTCTGCGTTTCCTAGCCGGGCCGACCCGGTCGGTGATCCGGGCGCCGTCGGGCGGGATCAGTTCGAGCAGGCGGTAGTGCGAGACCGAGAGGCCGGGGTACTGCTCCTCGGACGTGGGGTGTGGTGCCGGCCATGGCGGGCCGGGGCGGGGTGTGGTGCGCTTGGGGTATGTGGCTGCGGGAGAGGTTTGGGGTTGGGGTGCCGGTGGTTGGGGCGCCGATGGCGAATGTGAGCGGCGGGGAGCTGACGGCGGCGATCTCTGCGGCTGGTGGGTTGGGGATGCTCGGGGCGGGCTCGGCTGTCACGGCTGACTGGATCCGGACCGAGGGAGCGATCGCCGCGGCGGGCGGGACGCGGTACGGGATCGGGTTGATGGCGTGGTCGGTGAAGGATCATCCCGAGCACCTGGAAGCGGTGCTGGAGCTGCGGCCCGCGCTCGTGTCGTTGAGCTTCGGGGACTACACGCCGTACGTCGGCCCGCTGCAGGACGCCGGGATCGTGGTCGCGACGCAGGCCGGCACGCTCGCCGATGCCCGCGAGGCTGTGAACGCCGGCGTGGACGTGATCGTTGCCCGGGGCGCCGAAGCAGGCGGCCACGGGCGGAACGCCGTCGCCACCCTCCCATTGCTGCAGGCGATCCTCGACGCGACCGACCTGCCCGTACTCGCGGGTGGCGGGATCTCCGGCCCACGCGGACTGGCTGCCGTGATGGCCGCCGGTGCCGCCGGCGGATGGATCGGTACGGCGTTCCTCACCTGCGTCGAGGCGCAGACGAAAGAACCGGCCCGGCAGCGGATCATCGAGGCGGACGAGACCGAGACCGTCTACGGCACGGTGTTCGACGCCGCCTCGCGCGCAGGCTGGCCGGACGAGTTCGGCGGCCGAGCCCTCCGCAACGCCTTCTTCGACACGTGGGAAGGACATGAGGAGGAACTGAAGACCAAGGACTCGGCGCATGACCTCTGGGTCGAAGGGGCCGCCGACCCGGCCCGCGCGTCGATCTACGCGGGCCAGGGCGTCGGCGCACTGACCGGTCAGCCGACCGCGGCCGAGGTCCTTGCCGGTTTCGCGACGTACCGCGACTACTTGAGCGCCGCCCTCAACGACGGGTCCAAGTAGTTGCGGTGAGCAAGCACGAGGTCGTTGCAGAGCTCCCAGATCTGCTCGACCGGTAGTGCGGCCGCTGTTGCCGGGTCGACCATGACGGCTTGGCGGATCGCGCGCGGATCCTCCTCGATCGCCGCCTGTACGGCGAGTTCGGCCACGTTCAGGTACGAGCGGTTGAGCGCCGCGCACTGCGCCGGGAGTGCGCCGACCGCGGTCGGCCGGACGCCGGATGCGTCCACCAGACAAGGGACCTCGACGACAGCTCCGGATTGCAGGTTGGAGATCAGGCCGGTGTTCGGCACGTTCCCGTAGACCGTCCGGGGCGTGCCCGTGACGATGCTGTGGATGATCTGCGGGGCGTACTCCATCGTGGGGTCGACCTCGACCGGCTCGCCCGCCTTCAACGCGTTGCGGGTCTGCTCGTACGACGCGAGATTCTCGGCGACGATGTCGAGGTACGCCCCGATCGGCAGCCGCAGCCGCTCGATCTCGCGGGCGTGCCCGAGGTACCACGGCACGTACTCCGACGAGTGTTCGCTCGTCTCGGTCGGGTAGAACCCGAGCCGCCGGTACATGTCGACCCGGACCCGGCGCAGCAGCTCCGGATCCGCCGCGATCGCCTCGTCCAACCGGTCGTACAGGTTCTCGGCTCCGCGCTCGAACCGCAGTACCCACGACTGATGGTTCACGCCGGCGGCCAGGTAGGTGACGTCGTCGTACGGTACGCCGACCAGCTCGGACAGTCCGTGCATCGTCCAGTACACCGAGTGGCAGAGCCCGACGACGTTGCGGACCCCGAGCGCCTTGAGGTACCAGACGTTCATCACCATCGGGTTGGTGTAGTTGAGCAGCCACGCGTCCGGGCAGACGTCGGCGATGTCCTTCGCGAGCCCCCGCAGTACCGGGAAGGTCCGGAGCGCGCGGAACACGCCGCCGACGCCGAGGGTGTCGCCGATCGTCTGCCGGATCCCGTACCGGGCGGGGATTTCGAAGTCGGCGTGGGTCGCCGCGTTCATCCCGACCTGCACGATGTTGATGACGAAGTCGGCCCCGTCCAACGCGGCCCGGCGCTCGAGATGCTTGCTGATCTGCGGTACGACGCCACGCTCCCGAGCGATGTACGACGCCGCGGCTGCAGCCGTCTCGAGCCGCTCGGGGTCGATGTCGTGCAGAGCGATCTGCAACGGCCCGAGCTCGAGCGCGAACAGGTCGGCGAGCAGCCCCTGCGTGAACACCACGCTGCCGGCACCGATGAACGCAATCCTGGTCATGACGTCACGCTTTCCAATACCTCGTCCCAGTCGGGTTGTGCGGCCGTACCGCCTGCAGCGCGGGTTGAGAGCGAACCGCACGCGGCGGCGATCGCGAGGGCGCGGTCGGGGCGGGATCCGTTGAGTACGGCGGCCACCCAGCCGGCGTCGAAGCTGTCGCCTGCTCCGACGGCGTCGATCATGTCCACCTTGAGTGCCGGTGCGGTGACGACCTTCGACCCGGTGTGGGCGATCGCGCCGTCGACGCCGTTCTTGACCACGACGAGCGGGCCGCGGCGGGCGAGGATGCCGGCGGCGTCCTCGACCTGGTGGTGGCCGGTCAGGGCCAGGGCCTCGGCGGCGTTGGGGAGGAAGTAGTCGGTGACCCGAAGGATCGGGTCGAGGACCGACCGGTCCCAGCGCCCGGTGGGATCGTCGTTCGGATCCAGCGACGTGGTCGCCTTCGCCGCCTTCGCTTCCTTGAAGATCCCGGCGAGCCCGGCCGCCAACGCCGGCAACAGGTAGAACGACGCCGCATGGACGTGCCGCACCGACCGCACCAGCTCCAGCGGTACGTCGTCCGCGGTCGTGCTGGGCAGACAGCCCGGAGACGTGAGGATCGCGCGATCGTCGCCCGAGGTGAGGATCGTGGTGAGAGGCGTGGGCAGCGAAGGGTCGACCACCAGCGCGTCGACGTTCACGCCCCGGTCGGCCAGCGACGTACGGACGAAGTCGCCCGCGGGGTCGTCGCCGACGCGACCGGCGAACGCGACGCTGAGCCCGAGCCGGGCGGCGCCGCACGCCATGATCGACGCGGAGCCGCCGAGCACGAGCGATCCGGTCGGCACCAGCCGCTCCCGCTGGCCGAACAGGATCGGTTGGTCAACCGGCCCGATCACCACATCAGGGTTGGCGTCGCCAATGACAAGGAGGTCCATAGTCAGCCTTTGATTCCGGTGGAGGCCAGGGAGCGGATGAATGCCTTCTGGGCCAGGAGGAACCCCAGCAGGACGGGCAGCACGGTGATGACGTTGCCGGCCATGACGGCGGACCACTGGGTGTGGTGCTGTCCCTGGAACGTCGTGAGTCCCAGCTGGAGGGTGTAGGTGGAGTCGCTGTTGATCGCGATCAACGGCCAGGTCAGGTCGTTCCAGGTGGCGAGGAACGTCAGTACGGCGACCGTGCTCAACGCAGGCCGCGCGAGCGGCAGCACGATCGACACGAGGATCCGGAGCCGCCCGCAGCCGTCGATCCAGGCGGCCTCCTCGAGCTCGCGGGGGAGCGAGACGAAGAACTGCCGGAACAGGAACACGGAAAGCGGTGTCACCAGGGACGGCACGATCAGCGCGCCGAGCGTGTCGATCAGGCCGAGGTGCTTCATCACCAGGAACGTCGGGATCATCGTCAGCTGGAAAGGGATGACCATCGTGGCCAGCATCAGCCCGAGGACGAGCTTCGACCCGGCGAACCGGATCCGCGCGAACGCGTACCCGCCGAGCGACCCGAGCACCAGGTTCGCCGTCACCGCCACCGCGGAAACGATGAAGGAATTCAGGAACCAGCGCGGAAACAACGCGTTTCCGAGCACGTACCGGTAGCCGTCGAGCTTGATCCCGTGCGGCCACAGCGCCGGCGGAAAACGGTTGATTTCCGCGTTGCTCATCACCGAGCTGACCAGCAGCCACACCAGCGGCAACGCGAACAGCAACGCCAGCGGCGCGAGTACCAGATGCCAACCGCTGAAAGGCAGCCTCTTCATCGAGCAGCCACCTTCCGCCGGTAGATCTGCAAGGCGGCGCCGACTACCAGCAACGCGACGGCCAGCGTGTACGCCGCTGCCGCGCTGTAGCCGGCCGTGAACGTCTTGAACGCCTTCTCCCAGATGAAGTACACGATCACCGTCGTCGACCCGAGCGGTCCGCCCTTCGTGGTGACGAACACCAGGTCGAACACCTGCAACGCGTTGATGGTCTGGAACAGCAGCAGGAAGATCGTCACCGGTGCCAGCGCGGGCAGCGTCACGTGCCGCAGTACGCCCCAACGACCGGCGCCGTCGATCCGCGCCGCCTCGACCAGATCGGTAGAAACCCCTTGCAGGCCGGCGAGATAGACGATCACGCAGAACCCTGTGCCGCTCCACAAAGAGATCGCGACCAGCAGATACAGCGCCTGACCCGGATCGCTGAAGAACCCCTGCGCAGGCAGCCCGAGCTTGTGCAGCAACGAGTTCGCGACCCCGAATTCCGGGTCGAGCACGAACGAGAACAACACGCCCTGCGCCGCCGCCGACACTACGAACGGCACGAACACCAACGTCCGGTACAGCCCGATCAGCGCGATCTTCCGGTCCAGCGCGATCGCGATCCCCAGCCCGGCGACCACGGCCAACGGCACGTACAGCGCCGTGTAGATCAGCGTGTGCGAGACCGCGGACCCGAACGCCGGGTCCTTCACCAGCGCCTTGTAGTTGGCCAGCCCGACCCACTCGCTCGGCGACACCAGATCGTTGACCTGGAACGACAACAGCAACGACCACAGCACCGGTACGACGCTCAGCCCGAGAATGATCACCACCGACGGACTGACGAAGGCCCACCCGGTCGCACCTTCACCACGAGCCCGCCGCTTGGCCGCCCGCGACCGCGGATCGACGGTGAACGTCCCGACCACACTGGCCATCAGTTCGGCACCGCCAGTACCTGGTTGCACTGGTCCACGGCCTGCTTCAACGCATCCGCGGGACTCTGCTTCCCGAGCAGTACGGCGGCGATCGCCTGACCCATGTGCTCCGAGATCTGCGGGTACGTCGAGATCGTCGGCCGCACCTTCGCGGTGTCGAGGGCCGTCACGAACACCTCGAGCCCGTTCGTCTCCGTCGAGTGCTTCTTCCATTGCGGCAACTCGGCCGTCGCCTTGGTGATCGGCAGGCTACCGCCCTTGATGTCCCACTGGATGTCCTGCGCCGGGTCGGCCAGCCAGGTGACGAACTCGGTGGCCGCCTTCACCTTGGCCTTGCCGTTGTCGAAGATCGTCCAGGTGTCCGGCCCCGAGATCGTCATCGGCTTCCCGGAGTACGACGGCAGCGGCACCACGCCGTACTCGAGGCCGTTGTCCTTCAGTTCGGGGAGCTGCCAGGGGCCGGTGGCAACCATTCCCATCCGGCCGCCGAGGAACACCTGGTACAGCTGCTCGCTGCCCGGCTTCGGGTCGACGTACAGCGACTTGTCGGTGCGTAGCCGGTCCAGCGTTTCCAGGGCCTTCGTGCCGACCGAGTCGAACCCGACCTTCTTGCCGTCGCCGCTGACCACGTCGCCGCCGAGGTCCCAGATCATCGGCCAGATCCGCCAGACCGTGTCCTCATCGCCGACGCCCGGCCACCCGGTGCCGAAGATTCCCTTGGCCGGGTTGGTGAGTTGTTTGGACGCGGCAACGAAATCGTCCCAGGTCCAGCCGGCCTTCGGCGGGGCCACACCGGCGGCCGCGAACAGCTTCTTGTTGTAGACCACGCACAGCGAGTCGAGCAGCGCCGGCGCCGCCCGCACCTTGCCCTTCACACTGACCGCGTCCTTCGCGGCCGGCCAGTAGTCGTCGATCTTCAATTGACCGGTGAGGTCGGCGACCTTGGGACTCTTGGTCAGGCTGGCGAGGTCCGACCCGAAGATGTACGCGATATCCGGGTAGGACCCCGCCGCCAGACCCGCGGTGACCTTCTGCAGCATGCTGTCCGCGGTGACTCCGCCACCGCCGCCGACCACCTTGATCTTCGGGTGCGACTGGTTGAACGCGGTGATCAGGGAGTCGATCGCGGCCTTGCCGAGATCCACCTGGCCGTGCCAGAGGTCGAGCGTCACGACACCGTTGGCGTCGGCCCCCTGATCCTCCTTCTTACCGCAGGCACCAAGGGTGCTCACGGCCGCGACGGCACCGGCCGCGCGGAGGATGTCACGACGGGACAGGTTTCGAGCATGCTGAGACATGACGGTCTCCAGAAAGGTTGGAGGAAAGGAGTTTCAGCAGGTCTTGCGGACGTACCCGGAGTCGCCCGGGACGGAGACGTCCACATCGCGCTGCACGATCGAGAGCGTTCCGCCGTACTGCGAACACGCCGTACGCCGGCCGCTGTCGGTGTACTCGATCACGATCACGTTGTTGCCGAAGGCATCCACGTAGTCACCGCACTCGTCGTACTGGCCGCATTCCTCGGCGACCGCGAAGTCCAGGCCGACCGTGGCTCGGTCACCGGCCAGTTCGACCGTGTTCTTCTGGCCGATGGCGAGGCTCTTGCTGTGTGCGTGGGTGGCCAGCAGGGTCAGGTACGCCTTCGCCTGGCCGGCGGTGAGCAGCTTCTTCGAGCGGGTGTAGCTGTCGTAGTTGTCAGGCTCGATCGCGTTGTAGCCCTTGGTCGCGCAGCCGTCGATCCAGCCGTTGACCTTGGCGGCGATCCGGTTCCGCTTGTCCGCCGTCCGGAAGTCGAGCAGCGGTTCGCCCCAGTCCTCGTCGATCACAAGGTTGCCCTTGGCATCGCGGAGCAGCAGGTCGGAGTCCCACTGGCCCTGTTCGCCGGGCTGGACCTGGAAGGCGTTGACGTAGCAGATGTTGTACAGGCCGGCCGCCGGAGCGGCGGTCCGGTCGCGGGTGACCACCTGGACGCCGGCGGGCGGGGTGTAGGCGCCGCCGATCTGGTAGTCGAACTTCGCGTGCGCCGGCGGGAGCGTGACGGCCGCGTCGGCGGGGTTTCGGGTGAGGGTGGAGGCGGTGACTGCGAGGGCGGTGGCCGCGGCTGCTACCAGCAGGCGGCGGATGAGTCTGGACACGATTGCTCCATCGGTCCCGGGGACGCGACCCCGCCTCGGGCTTTCTCACGGCCCTGGCGCCGGGAAACCGGACTTCAGGCCGTCGGCCTGCTACCGGCTGGGTGCGTCACTGCCGACCAGTCAAGCGCCGTGACGACCGCTCCGTCAAGCGATCGGCTGCAAACGAGTGCGCGGAACCGCCCGCAGATTGCGGTATTGCGCAAAGCACCCGGATCTTGACAGCAGTGTTTTGAACCGGTTTAAATGCTCCTTAAACCGGTTTAACTGGAGGCTCGAGTGACGAAACGGCCGACGATCGCGGATGTGGCGCGCCGGGCCGGCGTGTCCAAGGGGTCGGTGTCGTTCGCGCTCAACGGGCGCCCCGGGCTGGCGCAGTCGACCGTGGACAAGATCCTCGCGGCCGCCGACGAGCTCGGCTGGCGGCCGAGCAACCGCGCGCGGTCGCTGTCGGTCTCGAAGGCGTTCGCGCTCGGCCTGGTGATCACCCGGGACCCGGCCGTGCTGTCGTCGGATCCGTTCTTCCCGGCGTTCATCGCCGGGGTCGAGAGCGTGCTGTCGACCCGGGGGCAGGCGCTGGTCCTGCAGGTGGTCACCGCCGGGGAGTCCGAGGAGGACGGGTACCGGCGGCTCGCGCAGGACGGGCGGGTCGACGGGGTGTTCCTGTCCGACCTCCGGCACGACGATCCGCGGATCGACCTGCTGGTCGAGCTCGGCCTGCCCGCGGTCACCCTGAACCGTCCGGACGGCGAGTCGCCGTTCCCGGCGGTAACCCTCGACGACCGGCCGGGCACGGGGGCGGTCGTCGAGCACCTGATCGGGCTCGGGCACACCCGGATCGCGCAGGTCGCCGGTCCGCCCGCGTTCGTGCACGCCACGGCACGGTCCACGGCCTTCACCGAGGCGCTGGCCGCTGCCGGTCTGGAGCCGGTCGCGGTCGAGATCGGTGACTTCACGGCGGCCGGCGGGATCGAGACCACCCGGCGGCTGCTCGCGCTGCCGGAGCCCCCGACCGCGATCTTCTATGCGAACGACCGGATGGCGATCGCGGGTCTCGGCGCCGCCCAGGCCGCGGGCCTGACCGTGCCGGACGACCTGAGCATCGCCGGCTTCGACGACAGCGAGCTCGCCGAGTACGTGCATCCCGGTCTGACCACGGTCCGCGCCGACCCGTTCCGCTTCGGCGAGACGGCGGCCCAGACCCTCAACCGGGTCGTCAACGGCGACACCGACGTACCCGACGTCGAACTGCCGCCCGCAGAACTCGTCGTACGCCGCTCCACTGCTGCACCCCCTGCCTAGGAGGCCCCCATGAAGTTGCAAGCTGGACTGCTGGCCGTGGTTCTGGCCGGCTCGCTCGCCGCGTGCGGGAGCGGCGGTGGCGGCGCTGGTGACGCCGACGCCGCGGCGCAGGCCCGCGGACCGATCACGATCTGGTACTCGAACAACGCCGAGGAAGTGGCCTGGGGCAAGCAGATGGTCGCGGCCTGGAACGCCGAGCACGCCGACCAGAAGGTCACCGCCCAGGAGATCCCGACCGGGAAGTCGTCGGAGGAGGTCATCGGCGCGGCGATCACCGCGGGGAACGCGCCCTGCCTGATCTTCAACACCTCGCCGGCGTCGGTCTCGCAGTTCCAGAAGCAGGGCGGTCTGGTGCCGCTGGACGCGTCGTACATCGAGGAGCGGTCCGGTGATCTCGCGCAGCAGTACAAGTCGGCGGACGGCAAGTACTACCAGCTGCCCTGGAAGTCGAACCCGGTGATGATCTTCTACAACAAGAAGATCTTCGCGAAGGCCGGAATCACCGATCCTTCGTTGAAGACGTACGACGAGTTCCTCGCCGCGTCGCGCAAGGTGGTGGCGTCGAAGGCCGCGAAGTTCGCGATCTACCCGGCGCCGAGCAACGAGTTCTACCAGTCCTGGTTCGACTTCTACCCGTTGTATGCGGCCGAGAGCGGCGGCAAGCAGTTGGTTGCCGACGGCAAGGCGACGTTCGCGTCCGACGAGGGCAAGAAGGTCGCGCAGTTCTGGCGGACGATGTACGCCGACAAGCTCGCCTCGCCCGAGAAGTACACCGGGGACGCGTTCGTGGACGGCACGTCGGCGATGGCCGTGGTCGGTCCGTGGGCGATCGCGACGTACAAGGGCAAGGTCGACTGGGGCGTCGTACCGGTGCCGACGTCGTCCGGCAAATCGGCTGACGAGATCCACACGTTCTCGGACGCCAAGAACGTCGCGATGTACTCCGCGTGCAAGAACCGCGGGACCGCGACGGACGTGCTGAAGTTCGCGACCAGCAAGGAACAGGACGGAAAGTTCCTGGCCGCGACCGGACAGATGCCGCTGCGCAAGGACGTCGCGTCGACGTACGCCGACTACTTCGCGAAGAACCCCGACTACAAGACGTTCGCGGACCAGGCGTCCCGGACCGTCGAGGTTCCGAACGTGCCGAACTCGATCACGATCTGGCAGACGTTCCGCGACGCCTACTCCAAGTCCGTGATCTTCGGCCAGGAAGACATCGGCTCAGCCCTCGACGGCGCCGCCCAGAAGGTCGACGAACTCGCCAAACAGTCATGAGGTCGCGTGGTCCGCTCGGCCGGATTCTCGGTGAGCATCCGGTCGGGACCGCGTTCGTCACGCCGTACGTCGTTTTCCTGGCCGCGGTGTTCGCGTATCCGCTCGGGTTCGCGGTGTACATGTCGTTCCACGACTACTTCTTCGCGGCGCCGGGGGCGATCGTGGAGCGGCCGTTCGTCGGGTTCGACAACTACGTGACGGTGCTGTCGGATCCAGCGGTACGGCGGGCGTTCGGAAACGTTCTGGTGTTTCTGGTGATCAATGTTCCGCTGACCGTCGTGCTGTCGCTGCTGCTCGCGAACGCGCTGAACGCGGCGATCCGGTGGCGGACGTTCTTCCGGGTCTCGTACTACGTCCCGTATGTGACGGCCTCGGTCGCGGTCGTCGGGGTCTGGCTGTTCCTGTTCAACTCCAACGGCCTGGTCAACTCCGTCCTCGGTCCGCTCGCGCCTGATCCGTCCTGGTTGGTGAACTCGTCGCTGGCCATGCCGACGGTCGCCATCTACGTCACCTGGAAACAGCTCGGCTTCTTCATCCTGCTCTACCTGGCCGCGCTGCAGAACGTCTCCAAGGACCTCTACGAGGCTGCGTCGATGGACGGTGCCGGGCGGTGGAAGTCGTTTCTCAACGTGACAGTTCCCGGTGTCCGGCCGGCGACGACGCTCGTCGTGCTGCTCGCCACGGTGACCGGCGCGAATCTGTTCACCGAGCCCTATCTGCTGACCGGAGGCGGCGGTCCGGACGGAGCCTCCGCGTCACCGGTTCTGATCATGTACCAGCGCGGGATCGAGCAGGGGAACCCCGATGTGGGTTCGGCGATCGGCGTGCTGCTTGTCATCGGAGTGCTGTTGCTCGCGTTGATCGAACGGCGTTTCGTGGGGAAGGAGGAGTCGTGAAGCTCAAGTTCGTCGGCCTGCTGATCGGGGCCTTCGTCTTCCTGTTTCCCTTCTACTACATGCTGATCGGCTCGTTGCAGGCCGAGCCGGATCCTTCGGTCGGCGGGGCGTTTCCGTCGCCCGGGAACCTCACCGGTCACAACTACGCCGAGATCAACCAGGCGATCCACCTCGGCCGGTCGCTGCTCAACTCCGGGATCTTCACCGGCGGCGTGATCCTCGGGACGCTCGTTTTCGGGGTGCTCGCCGGGTACGCGCTGGCACGGTTGCAGTTCCGCGGGCGCGGGCTGGTGTTCAACCTGATGCTGCTGATCCAGGTCGTGCCGTTCCAGTTGCTGACGATCCCGCTGTACGTGCTGATCGTGCGCAGTTACGGGCTCGCCGACAGCTACCTCGGGATGATCCTGCCGTTCCTGATCAACTCGACCGCGGTCTTCGTTTTCCGGCAGTATTTCCTGCAGTTGCCGGCCGAGCTGTTCGACGCGGCCCGGATCGACGGGGCGTCGGAGCTGAACATCCTCTGGCGGGTCGCCGTACCGCTGGTGCGGCCGGCCCTGCTGACCGGCGTACTGCTCACGTTCATCGGGCCGTGGAACGAGTTTCTGTGGCCTTTCCTGATCACCAAGCAGCAGGACCTGCAGCCGCTCGCGGTCTCGCTGTCCAACTACCTCACCACCGTCTCGGCGCGGGCCGCGAATCCGTTCGGCGCCGTGCTCGCGGGCGCGTGTGTGCTGGCCGCGCCTGCGGTCACCTTGTTCATCGTCTTCCAGCGCCGCTTCATCTCGACGAACCTGTCGTCCGGCGTCAAAGGCTAACCCTGCAGTGCTATTTCCAGAAAGGCTTTTCCGTGACTGTCCCTTACACCCTTACTCGCGTCGGCGTTCTGATGACGGCGGAGCCTGGCAACGAACTCGAGGCGGAGGGGGTGCTGAACCCGGCGACCGGACACACGCCCGACGGGCAGCTGTACCTGCTGCCGCGGCTGGTTGCTGACGGCAACGTGTCGCGGGTCGGCCTGGCGGCCGTCGAGCTGGCGGACGGCGTACCGGTCGGTGTCCGGCGCGAAGGTGTCGTGCTCGCACCGGACGAAGGTTGGGAGCGCGGTAAGAACAACGCGGGCGTCGAGGATCCACGGGTCACGTTCGTCCCGTCGCTCGGGCTGCACGTGATGACGTACGTCGCCTACGGTCCGCTCGGACCGAAGCCGGCGCTGGCGGTGTCGTCGGATCTGCGTGAGTGGCGGCGGCTGGGTCCGCTGCACTTCGAGTACCAGCCGGACCTGGATACCGATCTCAACCTGTTCCCGAACAAGGACACCGTTTTCTTCCCCGAGCCGGTGCCGGGCCCGGACGGCGAACCGTCGTACGCGATGCTGCACCGGCCGATGTGGGATCTCGGATGGTTCCGCGAGGGTGAAGGAGTGCATCTGCCGGCGGGCGTCACCGACGACCGGCCGGGGATCTGGGTGTCGTTCGTTCCCGTGGCGGCCGTCGAGGACGATCTGCGGAACCTCGTCCACCTGTGTCAGCACCGGTTGGTCGCGATGTCGGAGTACCCGTTCGAGGAGTTGAAGATCGGCGCCGGTCCGGCACCGCTGCGGATCCCCGAAGGCTGGCTCGTCATCCACCACGGCGTCACCGGCGAGCAGCCGGAAGGATTCGACCCCACCACACAGAAGGTCTGCTACGCGGCCGGCGCGCTGATCCTCGACGCCGACGACGTGACCCGGGTCGTCACCCGGACCACCGAACCCCTGATGGTCCCGGAAACCGAGGAGGAAAAAGTCGGAACGGTCGGAAACGTCGTTTTCCCGACCGCCATCGAAGAGGTCGAAGGCGTGCACTACGTCTTCTACGGTATGGCCGACGCCGCCATCGGCGTGGCCAGATTGGACCGGCTGACATGAAGCCGACCCGCCGCACCGTCCTCGGCGGAGCACTCGCGGTGGCTGCCGCCTCCACCGTCACCCTTCCCGCTACTGCCTCCACTCGCCTGACCAACCTCGCCCACCTCGACTTCCTCCGGGCTTCGGTCTCGCCTCCGGCCGCCGCGGGCCACACCACCTATGGCTCCGGCCCGTTGGGCGTTCTGTGGACGTACGCCGACCACCAGGCGGACGGCTCGTACCGGCGGATCGGTGGTGGCACCTACGACCCGACGACGAACACCTACGGGCAAGGCGCTTACAACGCGGACGACATCGCGCGGGCAGCCGTCGTCTACCTGCGGCACTGGAAACTCTTCCACCAGGCGTCCTCGCTGCAGACCGCCCGCGACTTGCTGCGATCCCTGACGTTCCTGCAGTCGCCCAACGGAAACGTCGTGCTCTGGATGCAGCCCGACGGCACGCTCAACCCGAGCGCCGAGCCGGTCGAACTCCCCGACCCTTCCGACTCCGGGCCGTCGTACTGGCTGGCCCGGACCGTCTGGGCGCTGGGGGAGGGGTACAGCGTTTTCCGCCGTACCGACCGCGCCTTCGCGACCTTCCTCCGCGACCGCCTCGAGCGGGCGATCGCCGCGCTCGAACGCCAGGTCCTGATCCGCTACGGCCAGTACAACGTCGTCGACGGCCGCCGCCTCCCCGCGTGGCTGATCGTGAACGGCGCGGACGCCACCTCCGAAGCGGTCCTGGGACTCTCGGCGTACGTCGACGCCGGCGGATCGCCCCGTGCCCGTCGAGCCCTCACGCGTTTCGCCGAAGGCATCGCGCAGATGCACGCCGGCTCGACTCGCGAATGGCCGTTCCGTGCGCTGCTGCCGTGGGGCGAGTCGATCTCCGACTGGCACGCCTGGGGCGCCCAGATGCCCTCAGCCCTCGCCGCTGCCTCGGCCACACTCAACGAAAACGTTCTCCTCACGGCAGCGATCGGTGACACCGCCGGCTTCACGCCACTCCTCCTCACGGCCGGTGGTCCCGACAACGGCTGGCTCCCGACGCCGATCGACCGCTCCCAGATCGCGTACGGCGTCGACGCCCGCCTGCAGGCACTCCTCGCGATCGACCGCCCCGGCCAGAAACATCTCGCCGCCTTCGTCGCCGCCTGGTACTTCGGCGCCAACCGCGCCGGCCAGCCCATGTACGACGCCACCACCGGCCGCACGTACGACGGCATCTCCGGCGACGGCGTGATCAACCGCAACTCCGGCGCCGAGTCCACGATCCACGGTCAGCTCTCGATGCTCGCCCTCGACACCCACCCGGAAATCGCCCGCCTGTCGGGAGCGTCGGCGTACGACGGGCTCCAGGTCATCGAGGCGGAGACGGCCACCGGCGGTGCGATCGTCACGCCGCCATCGGCTTGGACCGGCGAATCCCAATGGAGCAATGGCTCCTACCTCGCCGTCGACGGTACGGCGACGTGGACCGTGCCACCGTCAGCGCAGCAGCGGCTGGTTCTCCCAGTCGTCAACCTCGTCGACACACCCACGCCGGCCCGGACCACCTGGAGGAGCGGCGGCCGCAGTCTGGGCACGTTGGTCCACGTCTGCGGCCCGCAAGGCATCTCGGCTGCGCCCGGCGCCCTCCAGCCGCTGACACTCGCCAACCCGCTTCCTGCCAACGCGACCACGCTCAGCGCACAGTCGACGGGCACGGCTCAGTTGGACGCAGTACTGCTGCTCCCAACCATCAGCAGCTTCCGGATCGGAGCAGCGACGTTGCTGGTGAGTGTTGACACCCGTCCACGCTTGGCCAGCGCCAGTGGGCACGCCTACACGTACGACTCCAGCGGCCGGCTGGTTGCCCGCGGCAAGCCACTCGTCGTACCCGGAGGGTTCACCGTCGTGCTCGGCTGAGCGCCTCGGCACACCACTCGGCAACGAACAGCAGGGCCTGGCCGCGCTGGTGGAACAGGTACCTGCTGTCGACCTGGCGGTGGTAGGCGTTGTGCGTCGTGTCCGAGGCCCTGCCCAGCAGGCCGGGCAGGAGCCAGGCGTACTTCACACCGGACGCCATCACCGCCAGGCGCACCTGGTCCGGGTCACCACGCCAGCCGGCCTCGTGCAGGCCGTCGAGGTAGTTGGCGATGCAGGTCTCGGCCAGCTCGGGAAGGCGCTCGGCCGGCCAGAACAGGTCGAACACCGCGTCCGGGATGTAGTTGCCGATGTCCTCGCCGAGAGCGCCGTCACCGAGGAACGACCAGTCGAACAGGGCGAGCTCGCCGGTCGGCCGCTGGACCACGTTCGACACCCAGAAGTCGAGGTGACAGCGGGCGCGGGGGAGAGTCGCGACGAGATCGAGCAGCGCGTCCCGATGGACCAGCAGACCGGTCCAGGCCTCGCGCAGCTCAGCCGGCCAGGTTTCGCGGATCAGCGGCTGCTGCCAGGCCGCGTCGTCGGTCATCAGCTGCCAGGGGACGTCGCGGGTCGTGGAGTAGTCGCGCAGGAAGCCCGTCGACGTCCACGGCCGTTCGGGTGCGGGACGGGCCTGCCAGCGGCCGCAGGCGCGTGCGAGCGCTGCATGTTCCGCGAGGCTGAAATGTGTTCCCGGCGTACCGGCGATGTCGTCCATCAGCAGTACGGCGCCGTCGGAGCGCTCGTCGACCTGTGCGGCGGGCAGGACCAGTCCGGCGTCGGCGAGCTGTTCGCGGAGCTCGTCGTCGCGGTAGACCTCGACTTCGCGGCGCCAGTAGTTCCAGTGCCGCGGGTCGGTCGACGCGGCCCACGGCCCGGGTGAGTCGTCGGGCCGTCGCAGCTCCTTGCGTACGGCGGTCCGGCCGTCGGCGTACGTCACCCGTTCGACGTTCGCCGTCACCGCGTTGAGCGGGTTGTGCCGCAACGACGTCGTACCGACTTCGGTCATGGGGAGCAGTTTGTCAGCCCAAGAGGATCTTCGGTGGCAGACCGGTGAGAGCTTTCACATCGCGGGTGAAGTGGGCCTGGTCGGCGTACCCGGTGAGTACGGCGACGTCGGCGAGCGGGACGCCGGTGCGCGCGTGGTCGAGGGCAACGTTCATCCACAGGACCCGGTCGAGCGTCTTCGGGCCGTAGCCGAACGCGTCCAGACAACGCCGGTGCAGTTGCCGCTCGCTGAGTCCGATCGTCGCTGCGAGGCGGGAGACGCCGGCCGTGCCGCGGAGCAGACCGCCGCGGACGCTGCGCAGTACGTGCGCGGTCAGGCGGTCGGTCGGCTCCTCGAGTAGTTTGGCGACCTCGACATCGAGTGCTGTCGCGCGGTCGGGCGCTGCGCGGATCCGATCCAGCAGGCGTCTGCTCCGGTTCGGCGACCACAGGTCCGCGAGGCGGACCCGTTCGTTCAGCAGTTCCCGGGCCGGTACGCCGAGGAAGCCCGGCGCGGCGCCCGGCGCGAACCGGATCCCGGCGTACCGCGTGCCCCGCGGCGCGCAGCCCGTCCAGGCGCGGCTGTCCGGACCGGCGACGATCAGGTCGTCGTCCATCAGCAGCAGATCCATGCAGCCGTCGGGCAGGATCCGGTACTCACCGCCCTCCGCCGTACGTGTCCACAGGTCGGCGCCGGCGATGCGCGCGGGGCGCTCCCGGTACGGCTCGACGACCACAGTCACCTCTCCAGTTTGCTACGGCCCGCCGACAGTTCCAGTTGCATCGTTGGATTCGCGCGGCCAGGATGGGGATTTCGCCGGCGAGAAGGAGATCCTGGTGTCACGTCGCGACGACCTGTCAGGGGTTCCGCTGCTCGGGCGGACGGTTGCGCCGGAGGGATCCGGCCTCGTCCTCGCCGAGTGGGAGGCCGCGGGACGTACGTCGGACGATGTGGCGTGGCAGGCGCCGCTGCATGTGCATCACACCGACGACGAGGCGTGGTACGTGCTGTCCGGGACGATGCGGATGCGGATCGACGGCGAGGACTACGACGTACCGGCCGGATCCGGGATCGTCGGGCCGCGCGGCGTGCCGCACACGTTCGGTAACCCGGGCGAGGAGCCGGCGCGGTACGTACTGGTGATGTCGTCCACAACCCACGCGATGCTGCGCGAGTTGCACGGCGGGTTCTCGGGTGATGTGGCGGCGCTGTTCGAGAAGTACGGGTGCTCGCTGCTGCAGTGATCAGCCCGGGAGTACGACGTCCAGCACCGGGACGTCGACCGGCAGGTACTTGACCAGGGCAACGTTCTCGCGGATCAGCTCGTCGCGGACCGCCGTACCCGTGCGCCGATCGATCACGGTCCGCCAGATCTCGTTCCGCCGGAAGTAGTCCGCGCCGACCCGGAGGAACCGCTCCTCCTTCGCGAACACCCGGTACGACGACGCGGCCGGGACGTCGGCCAGGATCTCGCCCTCGAGATAGCGATCGCCGACGCCGGCATGCAGCTGGAACGTCTGGTCGGTGTCGTTGCGGAACTGCAGGTCCACGTAGTTGTAGACGATGCTGCAGCCCACGCCCCACGGCAGCACCCGCCCGTTGTCCGGGAACGGGTCGAAGCTGTGCGTGGACCGCTGCGTCACGGTCAACGGCGAGTGCAGGACCATCCAGTGCAGCAGGTTCGCCAGCTGGCAGATGCCGCCGCCGATCCCCGGCTTGGCCTGCCCGTTCGACAGCCGCATGCCCTTCACGTACCCCTTGCGACGGGTCGCGTTGCCGACCACCTTGTTGAAGGAGAACGTCTCACCCGGCCGGATCACCAGCCCATCGACCTGCGCGCAGGCGAGCTTCAGGTTCGTCACCTTGTTGTGCTGCATCCACATCTCGGTCTCACCGAGCTGCCTTAGCAGTAAAGACTTGTGCCGCTTGATGCGCACCGGTAGATCGTTCGCGTCGCGCGTATCGGCGTACGGCGTGCTGGACCTCATCCACTCCAGCCGCTTGGCTGCGCGGTGGTAGCGCACTGCCAACGGATACAGCAGGCGGACGCGCTCGCTCCACCGTCGCCGACGCACCGCAGGCAGAACCCGCGCCCGCTCGGCCGCTGTCAACTCCCGAACATCAACCTGCCACGCCGACGTGGCAGCCGCACTCTCCAACATTCCATTCCCCCGAACAAGAAGACCTCGGCCACCGTACGACGCCTTGTCCGCAACCACATGACAGAACCACCACAATCAAATTGCGCCTCCCACCCACCGCCCGTACGGCGCGATCCCGTCAGCACAGCCGGGGTTATCCCATCGTGTGTGGGGTTCTCCCTTCGTGTACGAGTAGAGAACCCTCAACGCGCGGGGATAACCCGTCGTCTGCTCCCGCTCTAACCGAGTTCGAGTGCGGTGCAGACCCAGCGGTTGCGGCGGACCTCGAGGCGGAACGCGACCGCGCGCGAACGCTGACCGTGCCGCACATGCGCGGCGACCTCGGCGATGCAGGGCTCCGGCATGAATACCCGCACCGAACGGACCGTGCTCTTCTCCTTCGCCCCGCGCGTACCCGCGGTCGAGTTCATCCCGAGCATCCGCACCCTACGGTTCAGCTCCATGAACACCACGTCATCGGTGAACCGCACCAGCTGCGAAATCGGCCGATCCCCCGCCAACACCTCCGAAACCGCCTGAGCCAACCGAGCCCCCCAAACCCGAACCTCCGGCAACACCGGAGCCGCGCCCGCCCGTGGATCCCGCCCACCGACCCCGGCGCCAGCCGCACGCGTGGCCTTGGAGGTGGTGTCGGTTGTCTTGAGCGGCGCCTGGGCCCCGTCAGGTTGCCCAGGCGCCGCGACTGAGTGCGTGACGCCGGCAACCGCCGGCACCACGCTGAGCTTCCGCCCCTCCTTCGCCACCTCACCGCCCGCGAACTCCGCCCGTGACGCACCACCGCGTTCTCCCTGGACGGCTGCGGCCGGGCTGCGCTCCTCGTCCGGAGCCGACGCGACGACCACGCCGCCGTGCTCTTCCTGGGCGAGGGCGCTGGTCGCGCGGTCCTGCTCTTCCTGAGGGGTGGCGGTCGAGCCGTTGTCTTGCTCTTCCGGAGCAGGTGCGGGCTGGGGGGTGGCGAGGGCGTCGATGCTCGACAGGTGCCGTGGCGCGGACACGACGCCGAGTCGCGTGATCGCCTGCAACCGCAGCGCCAACGCCCCATCCGTGAGCTCCCCGGCGTACCGCGCCGTGGCCGGCACACCGTGCCCACCCAACCCACCACCAACCGACGCCAACCGAGGCCGAGCCACCGCAGCCAGCATCTCCATCACTTCCGCCTCGGTAGCTGCTGATGACGTACCGGCAGTCGGCTCCGCAGTACCCGTGGCGGGCGACGTCCTGGGGTGTGTGGTTGACGGTGAGGTTGGCTTTGGGGCGGCCATGGGAGCCTCCGTTGCGTCCGGGTGGGTGGGGGCGGGGTGTTCTTGAGCGGCGCGGGCTCCGGTGCGGTCCGTCGTACGGGTGGGGACGGCGGTGAGAGGAGCAGCGGGCTGGAGGTCGTCCAGCTGGAGGTCTTCCGGCTGGAGGTTGTGGGGCTGGCTCATGTCACTGCTCCTGGGGGTGGGGCGGGAGGTGGTCGCCGGTGGGTGCGGGCGGGATGCGGAGTACCTGCCCGGGGAGGATGAGGTCGGGGTCGGTCCCGATCACTTGGCGGTTCGTGGCGTACCAGTCCGGCCAGCGGGCGGCGATCGCTGCGGCGGTCGCGCTGCGGCCGAGTTCGCGGGCGGCGATGCTCCAGAGCGAGTCGCCTTTCCGTACGACGACCCGCACCGGGACGGACGGCCGCAGGGCGGTGTAGCGGGTCGGCGCACCAGCGGTCGGCCGATCCGGCACGCCCACCCGTGCGGGCCCACCCGCAGGCAGGTCGTTCCCACCCTTCCGTCCGCCAGTGGGCAGCTCGGTCGCACTCGTTCGTCCACGAGCGGGCGTTGCGCCTGAGTCCACGGGTCCGCCGGAAGCAGCAGGCCGACCAGACGCCGTCCGGCCGCCGTCCGCCCGCCCAGCGCCAGCCGTGCTTGGGCGGTTCGGGGCGGGGGTCGTGGAGTTGGTCAGGCGGACCTGGGACGGCGGTTCGGTGGCGCGGTAGGCGGTGTGCGCCGGTGGCGTGGCGTCGGAGTTGCTGATCTCGACAGTGGAGCGGGGTTCGGTGGCGCGGTAGTTGTGGGCGGCTTGGTCCGCTGCGGTGTTGCTGCCGCCGAGTTGCACGGTGGAGGCGGGTTCGGTGGAGCGGTACGACGCGTCTTGGCCGCCGAGTTGGACCGTGGAGTGGGGCTCGGTGGCGCGGTAGTTGGTGGATTGGGTGGTCGAGGACGGCTGGGTCCACTGGCTGACGTAGGCGGTGTGGCCGGGGGTGGCTTGGGCGGCGCCGACGGTTAGGGGAGTGACGGCCGCGACGCCGAGGCCGGAGCGGAGCAGGGCGCGGGCGGTCTTGGTCGTGATCCGGCCCGCGACGGCTCCGGCGAGAGCTCCGGCCGCACCGGGGATCTGCTCGAGTGCCGTGAGTACGACGGCCAACACGAGCCACCCGTACGCGATCCACGCGACCGTCCCGACCGCGAGAACGGTCAGCGAGTCCAGGTCGTACGTCCGCAGGCCGCTGATCGAGCCGGCGGTGATCCACCGCAGCAGCAGGCCGAGCCCGGCGAGCCCGGCCAGCGCGAGCGTGCCTTTGACCACCCGGATCATCGCATTCATCCCGCTTCGCACCCGACCTATGAGTTTGCTTTAGTTTGCCTTGGCTTGACCACTATAGACCGGTTCTACGGCGGCTTTGCAAGTCCTTAACGCACTCTGCGTCGGTTTCCACTGCGGACGGTGACCGTCGCAGGGCGCGGCGGGGCTCGGGACCGGTAGGTTCACGGTCATGCGGTGGGATGCGTTGTTCGCGGACCTGGAGTCGCAGTTCGAGGCGCTCCAGGAGAGTGATCTGTACGGCGAAGTGGCCGATCGGATCCGCGCCGAGGTCGGGAAGATCACGGTGCTGGACCGCCTGCGCGGGGCGGTGAACACCGTCGTACGCGTCGAGCTGATGGACGCGGAGCCGGTCCGCGGGCTGCTCAGCCGGGTCGGGAAGGACTGCCTGCTGCTCGAGACCGAGCACTACGAGGAGTGGCTGATCCCGGTGGAGGCGTTGGTCGCCGTACACCGGCTGGGACCGTGGGCGGAGCCGGCGGTCGGAGCTGTCGAGGGGAAGCTCGGCCTTGCGCATCTGCTGCGGGGGATCGCCCGGGATCGCTCACCGGTCACGCTGTTCTGCAGTGGGGGCGGTCCAGTCACCGGCACGATCGACCGGGTCGGCGCCGACTTCCTGGAACTCGCCGAGCACCCGCTGGACGCACCCCGCCGCCGCAGCGAGGTCTACAACGTCCGCCTGGTCCCCACCCAAGCCCTCCGCGCCCTCCGCCGCCGCTAACCCGGCCAGCCACCGGGACAGCGCACCCCTCCCGGTGTGTGGGAACAGGCAATTGCCTATCCCCAGTCCCCACTTCCTGTGCCCAGACCCCTGGCGCCAGCTCGCCGGGGGCGCGGGGGTTAGAGGTTGGCGTCTTCGGTGGCGTCTACTTCCTCGCCGAAGGGGTGGGTGTCTATGAACTGCTTGGTTTCGGTGTAGAGGCGCTCGATGTACTTCTCCAGTTCGGTCGACTCGACTCGCCACTGGCCGCGGCCGCCGATCTTCACGGCGGGGATGTCGCCGCGGCGGACCAGCGCGTAGACCTGGTTGGCGGAGATGTTGAGGACCTCGGCGACGTCGGCGAGTTGGAGGAAGCGGGGACTCGGCATCGTCGTGCTCCTTCGGATAGTGGCTGGTTCCCTCAGTTTGCCACGGTTGGCGGGTGGATGACCGAGTTTGTCCCCAGGCCATGACAGCCTGTGGATGACCGTTCACCCTGCGAGCGGCAACCAGGCAGAATGTCCCGGGATCCAACGACCGACTGGGGAGACGACGTGGTCGAGACAGCAGTGCGAAGTGGCTTCGGGGCGCCGGCCGCACCGGCCCAGCGCAACCGGAAGGCGCGCTGGAAGGACGGCCGCCTGGTGCTCGGCGTGCTGCTGGTCGCCGTCACCGCGCTGGCCGGCGCCAAGCTGCTGTCGTCCGCCGACGACACCACCACGATCTGGGCGGCCAAGCACGAGCTCAAGGCCGGGACCCCGCTGACCGACGACGACCTGACCACGGTCCGGGTCCGCTTCACCAGCGGTGACGACTCGGGGCGGTACCTGTCTGCCGACGCCGATCTGAAGGGTCTCGTCGTCGGCCGGACGGTGGGCCAGGGCGAGTTCGTGCCGAAGGATGCCGCCGTACCCAAGTCCGACCAGGACCGCACCGAGTTCCCGCTGTCGGTGGCGTCCGGTCGCCTGCCGTCCGACACCGCGCCCGGCGACGTGGTGGACGTGTGGGTGGTGCCGAAGGAGGAGGGCCAGCCCGCTCGGCCGCTGTGGAGCAGTGTGCGCGTGCTGCAGATCGACTCGGTGAAGGGTGTCGCCGGCGGTTCGGCGCGCAGGCAGGTGACGATCGCCCTGGCCTCGGCCGATCTGCCCCGCATCCCGGCCGCCCTCACCGCGATCAGCGCGGGCGAGCCGACACTGGTCCGGAAGGACAGCTGATGTCCGTCCCAGTACTGCTGGCCGTCACCGGGGCGCCATGGGAAGCAGACGTCGTACGGCGGACCGAGGGCGCTCCCGGGATCCGGATCGTACGGCGCTGTGTCGACGTCGCTGACGTGATGGCGGCGGCTGCGAGCGGTCAGGCCCGCGCGGTGCTGCTGGCTGACGCGTTGCCGCGGCTGTCGTCCGATGCGGTCGCCGCGCTGTACGCCCGCGGTATCGCCGTGCTCGCCCTGGTCGACCCTCTGGAGACCGGTGCACCGTTCGGCGCCGAGGACCGGCTCAGCCGGATGGGGATCGAGCGGATCCTGCCCGCTGACGTGAGCCCGGCGGACCTCGGCCGAGCGATCTCCGACGCGGTCGAGGCCGGGCCGCCGGTCACCAGCTCGCACTTCGCGGGCGGTTTCGTCCCGCTCTCGCCGGAGAACGCGGGCAACCCGCAGCCGCCCGCCTTCCCGCAGGGCACCGGCCGGCTCGTCGCGGTCTGGGGACCGACCGGCGCGCCTGGGCGTACGACAGTCGCGGTCAACCTTGCCTCCGAGCTGGCGGCGAAACGGGTCCCGACGCTGCTCGCGGACGTCGACGTGTACGGCGGGACCGTGGCGCAGATGCTCGGGATGCTCGACGAGACGTCCGGCCTGGCCGCCGCGGCGCGATCGGCGTCGAACGGCTCGCTCGACATGGTGATGCTGGCCCGGCACGCGCGCGAGGTGAACCCGCATCTGCTGGTGCTGACCGGACTCAGCCGGGCCGACCGGTGGACGGAGCTGCGGCCCGCGGCGGTCGAGGCGATCTGGTCGACCGCGCGGACGCTGGCGCCGATCACGGTGGTGGACGCCGGGTTCTGTGTCGAGACCGACGAGGAGATCTCGTTCGACTCGCTGGCGCCGCGGCGCAACGGGGCGACTGTAGTGACGCTGGAGGAGGCCGACGAGGTTGTTGTCGTCGGTACGGCGGACCCGGTCGGCCTGACCCGTCTGATCCGGGCGGTCCACGACCTGCGCGCCGTCGTACCGTCGGTCAACACCCGTGTGGTGGTGAACCGGCTGCGGTCCGGGTCGCTCGGCGGCGCACCGGGCGACGCGGCGCTGGACGCGCTGCGTCAGTACGCCGGGATCGACAACGCCGCCCTGCTTCCGTACGACCTGGGTGCGACGGACACCGCGGTCGCGCACGGGCGGAGTCTGGCCGAGGCCGCGAAGTCGAGCAAGCTCCGTAAGGCGTTCCAGCAGCTCGCCACGGCGGTCGCCGACGATCTCCATTCCGTCCCTGCCTGACACGGACAATCAGGGTCGAGTTGGGGGACATCCCCGCCGACAGCAGGGCTGCGATGTGCCAGTGTTGGAAGCACTTCGACCTGCACTGAGGGAGCGTCATGTCCGATGTCCAAGGCCGGCCGCGGAGCTCGATGAGCGTCGAGCGGCGGTACGGGATCGCCATCTCCGTCGCCCTCATCCTCGGCGGCGCGTACTGGGCGTTCACCGGACTGACCGAAGGCACCAAGAGCAGCCAGACCAGCTACCCGGTGCAGGGCGGTTCGCTGCTCGTGAAGGGCGGCTCCGCGACGGTCGAGGTGCGGCCCGGCGACGGGACCGAGGTCAAGGTCGACCGGCAGTCCGAGCGGAACGTGTTCGGCTCGGACCCGAACGAGAAGTACGACGAGGGCGAGGGCAAGCTCGAACTGGAGAGCGGCGGCTGCGGATTCCTGTCGTTCGGGTGCAAGACGACGTACGTCCTGACGGTGCCGCGAGACGTGAAGCTCACGGTCGAGAGCAGCAGCGGGAACATGACGGTCAACGGGATCGAGGGCGCGACGCAGCTGAAGAGCAGCTCGGGTGACATCGAGGTGCACGACGTCGGCGGACCGCTGGACCTCAAGTCGAGCTCGGGTGATCTCGAGGCGGACGGACTCGCCGCGACGTCGGTGACGACGCACAGCAGTTCCGGTAGTACGTCGCTGGACTTCAGCGTCGCGCCGCAGACGGTCGACGCGAAGACGAGCTCCGGCGACGTCTCGATCCGGATCCCGTCCGGCACCGAGGCGTACAAGGTCGACACCGACACGTCGTCGGGCGATGAGGCGGCGAACGTGAAGATCGATCCGAACGCCACCCGGACGATCACGGCGAAGACGTCCTCGGGCGACGTGAGCATCGAATACAACCACTGACGAAACCCTCGCTTCGCTCGGGGAGGGGGCACGCGAAACCTTCGCTTCGCTCGGGGAGGGGCACGGGGATGTCGCGTGCACAGCGAGTGAGGGCGAGGGTCGGGAGGGTGAGGGCGTCCGTTGTCTGAGTAGGCTTGCGCGCATGGTTGAGGAGCGGTCGGTGCCGCGTGGTCTGCTGGTGGACTGGGGCGGCGTACTCACCTCGGGCCTGGAACCGGCGCTGCGGCGCTGGGCGGAACTCGACGATTTCGACTTCGATTCGTACCTCGAAGCAGTCATGAAATGGCTCCCGGCCGAGAGCATGGCGGCCGAGCTCAACCCGGTGCACGCCCTCGAACGCGGCCAGATCGCCGTCCCCGACTTCGAGCGCAAACTCGCCTCGATCCTGCTCCGCCGCGACGGTACGCCGATCCCCGCGGAGGGACTGATCGAGCGGATGTTCGCGCACTTCGAGCACCAGCCCGCGATGTCCGCGCTGGTCCGCCGCGTCAACGAGCGCGGCATCCGCACCGCGCTGCTGTCGAACTCCTGGGGTAACACGTACCCGCGGGACACCTGGGACGGGATGTTCGACGACATCGTCATCTCCGGCGAGGTGGGCCTGCGCAAACCCGAGCCGGAGATCTTCCAGCTCGCCGCCGAGCGGCTCGGCCTGGAGCCGGCCGAGTGCGTGTTCGTCGACGACCTGCAACTCAATGTCGACGGCGCCCGCGCGGTCGGGATGACCGCGATTCTTCACACCGAGTACGACGAGACCCGGCGAGCGCTGGAAACCCTGTTCGGAGCCGACCTGACGTGACCGTGACCACCCCTCCCTCCTCCCCGACCCGGCCGGCCGGTCGTCGTCGCGTCATCATCGCGATCGCCGGATGCGCGGTGCTCGTGGCGCTCGGCGCCTGGATCGGCCACCTGTACGGCGGCATGATCGACCTGCGCGTCTACCGGATGGGCGGCTCGGTGCTGCTGCACGGCGACTCGCTGTACGACGCGAAGCTGCCCGGCGGGTCGAACCTCCCGTTCACGTACCCGCCGTTCGCCGCGATCGCGATGGTCCCGCTGGGCGCCGTACCGTGGGGCGTCGCGCTGGTGGTCTGGACGACGATCTCGGTGCTGTGCATCACCGCGCTGTGGCGGGCCAGCCTGACCAAGACGTTCTGGTCGTTCTTCACCCAGCGGAAGCGTACGGCGGTGCTGATCGCGCTGACGGTGCTGTCGCTGCTGCTCGAACCGGTCTGGCAGACGATCCAGTTCGGCCAGATCAACCTGTTGCTGACCGCAATGATCCTGCTGGACCTGATCCGGCCGAACGACGCTCGTCTGCGCGGGTTCTGGCTCGGCGTGACGATCGGCATCAAGCTCACCCCGCTGCCGATCCTCGCGCTGCTGGTGGTCACGAAGCAGTGGCGTGCGCTGCGCAACGCCGTCCTCGGGTTGCTGGCGACGATGGCGATCGGGTTCGCGATCGTGCCGCACCAGTCGTGGCGGTACTGGACGGACGTGATCCTGGACGCCAACCGGGTCGGCGGGATCGCGTACACCGGCAACCAGTCGTTCAACGGCTTCCTGCACCGGATCGGTGACGAGGCGAGCTGGGTGCAGCCGACCTGGTTCGTGCTGTCGGCCGCGTTCGGGCTGGCAGTGCTGTGGCTGGCCCGCAAGTACTGGCTCGCCGACGAGCGCGTCACCGCGATCTCCGTGATGGCGCTCGCGGTCCTGTACGCGTCGCCGATCTCGTGGAGCCACCACTGGGTGTGGATCATCCCGCTCGGCGTGAGCCTGATCCGCGGCGTCAACCGCGTCTGGGGCCTCAACCCCGCGGTCGTCACCGGCGTACTGTTCTACGGCCTGTTCGTCCTGCGCTCGATCTGGTGGGTCCCGTTCCGCGACGACCGCGAGCTCAACTGGACCTTCTGGCAGTCGATCCCCGGCAACTCCCACCTGATCGTCGGAATGATCGCCTTCATCCTGCTGGTGATCACGAGCCGGGGCCTGCCGAAGCCGTCAACCTCCGAAGCGGCCCCACCAGCCTGACCGCCAGATCCGCGTCGACGTACTCGACCTCAACAAGCAGTACGTCGACGCTCGCACGGAACGCGCGCTGCAACTCCTCCACGTCCAGCGACCGCACCAGCGTCGCCTCCACGGCAGAGGTGCTGTGCGACGGCAACAGATGCAGCCCACGCCCCTGCGAGTGCGGTACGCCGTAACGCAGGCACATCAGCGTCAGCACGTGATCCCGCACTCCGCTGATCATGTACTCCGCTTGCCACGCCTTGCCGCGCGCGATACTCGACCGCGCGTGCAGCGCGTACAGCCACCCCATACCGACGACGTCGACGGGTGCCGGTGCACTCGACTGCGGCTGTTCCGCGGCCTCGCCGAAGAGCAATTGGAACGTGGGGCCGAGTGCGCCGAACTCCTCGGCCGGGGCGAACGCGATGTCCACCTGCAACGTGGACTGGAGTAAGAACACCCGGTAGACGGTGCCGCGTGACCAGACGTCGGTGTGGTGGACCGCGGCATGCTCGCGGTACATGCGGTCCGTCCAGTCGGTTAGAACGCCGGACTGGTCCGCGTCTGGTGCGAGACCCAGTGCGAGGTCGATGTCCGACCACCTGTCTTCTGCACCCACCGCAGCCGAGCCAGTGAGTGCAGCGCCTGCAACACGCGCGTCCGCTCGAGCCGCCGCGACCAGTGCGTCGCGGAGGTTCGAGCGTTCGGCGGGGGTGTACATCAGGATGAGAAGAGCAGGAGCAGGCCGCCGCAGGTGTAGCCGACCATTACGACCAGGAGGGGGAGTTGGCCGGCTAGGGCCTTTGCGCGGGGGAAGAGGGCTACTGCTCGGTCGTGGGCCGAGACGACGCCTAGTAGGTGGCCGCAGACCACGGCCGCGACCTGGATGACTGAGATCGCTGTGCTGTGGTTGGTGATGCCGGTGTTCACGGCGAGGAGGCCGGTGCCGAAGACGTTGGCGCCGTTGCTCAGCGGGTCGCTCAGGTAGATCAGCGTCCGCTGGCCCTCGAGGATGAACAGGGTCAGGTAGTGCGCGACGACGTACCCGAAGGCGATCGGTACGACGGAATGCGCGAACAGGCCTGGTAGCGCCGTCCGCGAGCTGTCCGAGAGCCGACCGGCCAGGATGGTCGCGCCGGAGTAGGTGATCAGCACGAAGAGGATGAAGACGGTCAGCGCGCCGGTGCCGAGCCAGGTCATCGAGATGTCCTGGTTCTGCGCCCAGCCGATCCACGACGACGAGTTCGAGAATCCGTCGTACGCCGTCGAGCCGAGCAGCGCCGCCACCATCCCCACCAGTCCGGGCTGCGGACGAAGGCCGTCGAGATTCTCCAGCGGTCGGCGGAGCACCAGAAGCCCGTCGGTACGGCGACCCCACGGCGACAGGCGCGACATCAAGGTCGCGTACACCTCGAACGGATCGCCCTGCGCGAACCAACGGTCGCCGAACAGGACCGCTCCGAACATCGTGATCACGACGTACAGCGCGATCCACGCCTGCAGCACAGGGATCGTGGCGCGGTCCGGCGCAACCAGTTCCAGCCAGGTGAACGCGAAGATGCCCAGCGTGGCAGGCCACAGACCCACCCAGGCCGGGAGCTCGAGCAGACCCTTGGACGGCGGCTGGCGGAGCAGCTTCGACAGCAGCAGGTGGACGGTGCGCAGCGGGTTCAGCGTCCGCCAGACCGGGCCGAACACCAGTGAGATCGGCACCAGCCCGACCCAGACCAGGATGTAGATGAAGCCGAAGATCGGGTTCGTCAGCCGGTCGACGCCGAACATCAGCGACACCATCGCGTACAGGAAGATTGCCAGCCCGAGCAGCCGGACGACCCACCGGAACCAGCCGGCGTCGACGGTCCGGGTGATTGCGATCGGCAACGGTACGCCGGACGCGTTGCCACGGTACTTCGGACTACGCCAGGCCAGCCCGAGGACGACGAACGACAGCGCGACCGCGACCGCGGCCCCGCCGACCGCCAGCCCGAACGGAACCGGCAGGTCCTGACGCCCGCCGATCCCGTGCAGCGGAAGCATCACGCGCGTCCTCGCTTCGCTCCGGGCGCGCGTGATGCATGCATGCTGCGCTCAATGGTGAGCTCGCTCCGCTCGCTCACGAGACAACGAGTTTTGCGACGAGCTTGCCGCTCTTGTGGGTCTCGACCTCGAAGGTGCCCTTCATGTTCGCGGTGAACTTGACCGAGGCGGGCTTGCCCGGGGCGAGCTCCAGCTCCTTGTCGTACCCGTGGATGTGCAGTTCCTCGGCGGCGTCGCTGATGGCCTTGACCAGCACGGTCTGCCCGGCCTTCACCCTGATCGTCGCGCCGCTCGGGTTGACCTTGCCGTTGGCAACGGTGACGTCGACCGTGACGTCCGCCTGCTCACCGGACGGGTCGGCGGTGTTCGACGGCGAGCTCGCGTTCGGCGTGCCCGGGGTCGGGGTGTTGGTCGGGAGGGTCGACGTCGGCGAACTGGCCGGGGCGCTCGGCGAGGGTGTGGTGGTGCCGCCGGTCGAGTCTCCGCCGCAGCCGGCGAGGACCAGCATGCCAAGGGCGGGCAGAAGAGCGGTGGCGGCACCGCGAGTGAGCGTCGAACGCATCGGTCCAGGAGCCTTTCAAGGGGGCATGTGACATATCCAGGTGCGAGACGCACCCTCTTGCCTGACGAACACGGATAGCTCAGTGTTCCCGTACAAGCAGTGTCGCAGCCCACTGTCGGTAGAGGCAGCTAGGGTGAGAATCCGTCGAACTGAGAGGAAGGTGACCGCCGTGCCCGACCGGTTGACGTCGCTCGACCTCACCTTTCTCAAGGCCGAGTCGCCGGCCACCCCGATGCACGTCGGGACGGTCGACATCTTCGAGCCGCCGGTGCACGGTGACGAGGGGTTCGACTACGAGAGCCTGGTGGCCCTGATCCGGGACCGGATCACGTTCGTGCCGAAGTACCGGCAGCGGGTCCAGCAGGTGCCCGGCCGGTTCGCCGGGCCGGTGTGGGTGGACGACGAAGAGTTCGACATCACCTTCCATGTACGCCGCTCCGCCCTGCCGCGTCCCGGCACGCACGCGCAGCTGCTCGAGCTGGTCGCCCGGATCATGTCCCGGCGGCTCGACCGGGCCCGCCCGCTGTGGGAGATGTACCTCGTCGAGGGTTTGCAAGGTGACCGGTTCGCGATCATCGCGAAGTCCCATCAAGCGCTTGTCGACGGCAACAGCACGGTCGACATCGGCCAGGTGGTGCTGGACTCGACGGCGCACCCCAAGGACACGCCGATCGACACCTGGCAGCCGGAGCACCCGCCGTCCGCGCTGGAGCTGCTCGCCGGGGTGTTCTCCGACGCCACCAAGCACCCGAGCGCGGTCCTGGAGCTGGCCCGCGCGGAGATGGCCAGCCTGACCGGCTCCACCTCGGTGCGCGAGGTGCTCGGCGGCGTGGTCGGCTCGCTGGTCGCGCAGCGGCATGCGCAGGAGAGCTCACTGCACGTGAAGACCTCAGGTCAGCGGCGGTTCACCACCGTGCAGACCGACCTGGAGGACTACCGGACGATCCGCGCGGCGCACGGCGGCACGGTCAACGACGTGATCCTCGCCGTGGTCGCCGGCGCGTTCCGGGCCTGGATGATGACCCGTGGTGAGGGCGTCGGGCCGACGCGGAGCGTGCGCGCGGTGGTCCCGGTGAGCATCCGCGACGACGAGGACGACGAGCCCACGTCGCTCGGTTCCCGGGTGATCGCCTCGAGCGTCAACCTGCCGGTCGGCGAGAACTCCCCGGTCATGCGGCTGCACCAGATCTCGTACCAGACGAAGGTGCACAAGGACACCGGCCGCGCGGTCAGCGCCCGCTCGCTGGTCGGGATCGCCGGGTTCGCCCCGACCACGCTGCACGCGCTCGCCGCCCGGGTCGCGACCGCCACGGTCCGCCCGATCGACGACGTGGTGATCACCAACGTGCCGGGTCCGCAGTTCCCGCTGTACGCGCAGGGCGCCCCGATGCTCGCGTCGTACCCGGTGGTTCCGTTGATGCCCGGTCAGGGGCTGTCGGTCGGCGTCACGTCGTACGACGGGAAGGTGTACTACGGTCTGAATGCGGACCGCACCGCCATGCCGGACCTCGCTGTTTTCGCCCAATGTGTGACCGATGCGCTGGACGAGTTGCTGGACACCACCAAGGGCAGCCGGAACCGGGCTTCCCGGGGCCGGAAGAAACAGACCAAGAAGGCGGGCTCATGAGGGTCTACGTCCCATCCACGCTCCCGTTGCTGAGCGCGGCGTGCAATGCCGGCGAGGTCGGCCCGGCGCCGCTGACGGCGTACGGCGTGACACCGGCGCTGCGCGAGTGGTACGTCGAGGGCGACGACGAGGAGCTGGAGTACGCCGCGATGGCGCAGGCGGCCCGCGCCTCGGTAGGACTGCTGGCCGCCGATCCGGGTGCCGCACGGAGACGGGTGGTGATCGCGGCCGAGGTGAGCGCCGTACCGCCCGCCGACGGGTCCGTGGAGCTCGGTGACGCCCGGCTGGAGCTGCATGTGGTGATTCCGTGGCGGTCTGTGGCGTCCGTGCATCTGGACGCGGTGCAGACGACCACGGTGATCGGCAAGGCCGCGGACCTCTGGGAGGCCGCTCAAAGTGGTGATGACAACGCGGTGTTCGCCCTCGATTCGTGCGAGGGTGAAGACCTGTTGTGGTACGCGACACAGGAGATCCCCGATCTGCTCGCGGCGGAGGGGCCGCGCGGTGGGCAGCGCACTTGAGCTGCGGGGCTGAGCTGACAGGGAGCTGATGGCGATGCAGGCGATCTGGAAGGGGGCCATCTCGTTCGGGATGGTGACGATCCCGATCAAGGTGTTCTCCGCGACCGAGGAGAAGGACATCTCGTTCCGTCAGGTGCACGTCGCCGACGGGGGCCGGATCAAGTACAAGCGCGTCTGTTCGATCGACGGCGAAGAGGTGCCGTACTCCGACATCGGCAAGGGCTACGAGATGGCGGACGGCCGGATGGTCGTGCTGGAGCCGGACGACTTCGCCGACCTGCCGCTGTCCAGCAAGAAGGTCATCGACGTGCTGGAGTTCGTGCCGGCCGACCAGGTCGACCCGCTGTACCTGGGGAAGTCCTACTACCTGGCGGCCGACGGCGGACCTGGTGCCAAGCCGTACGTGTTGCTCCGGGACGCGCTCGACGGTTCCGAGCTGTATGCGCTGGTCAAGGTCGCGCTGCGGTCCCGGGAGAGCCTGGGGCTGCTGCGGACGGTCGACGACGTCCTGATCCTGCAGGTGATGCTGTGGCCGGACGAGATCCGGGACAAGTCGTTCGCGGCGCCGCCGGAGGACGTGGAGATCCGGTCCCAGGAGAAGGCGATGGCGTCGTCGTACATCGACACGCTGCGCGGTGAGTTCGACCCGGACCAGTACCACGACGAGTACCGGCAGGCGCTGGAGAAGGTCGTGCAGGCGAAGGCCGAGGGTGTGCCGCTGCCGGAGTCCGAGGAAGAGGAGACCGAGGGCGCCGAGGTCGTCGACCTGGTTGCCGCGCTCCGTGCCTCGGTCGAGGCGGCGAAGGCGCGCCGCGCGGGCGGTGGGTCCGGCGTGGCCGAGAAGGCGCCCGCCAAGAAGGCCGCGGCGAAGAAGGCGCCGGCCAAGAAGGCGGCTGCCGCCAAGAAGGCTCCGGCGAAGAAGACTGCCAAGAAGGCCACGAAGAAGTCCGCATGAGCGAGCGAACAGAAATCCCGAAGGATGCTTCGGAGATTCCCGACGACCCCGGTGCACCGGTGGTCGAGCCCGGGGCGTTCCTGCTCGAGCTGATTCCGGTGCCGGTGTCCGACATCGACCGGGCGAAGCGGTTCTACTCCGAACAGTGCGGGTTCAACGTCGACGTGGACGTGTCGCCGGCTGACGGCGTCCGCGTCGTACAGCTGACGCCGCCGGGCTCGTACTGCTCGATCAGCCTGCTCCGGGGTCTGCCGATGGCGGACATGGAGCCAGGGTCGATGCGCGCTCTGCATCTGGTCGTGAAGGACATCGAGGCCGCGCGTCAGCAGCTCATCGGCCGCGGTGTCGAGGTCGGCGAAACCGAGGACCTCGGCGGCGTCTTCTACGCCTGGTTCAAGGACCCGGACGGCAACACCTGGGCCCTCCAACACATGCCCTGGCGCCGCTAGCCCCTACCGACCCAACGGGCGGCGCCTCAGAACCACCCTCCGCCGGCTGATCAGCCAGCCGTCGGGCGTCCGCGCCACCACGTCCTCGTAGACGAGGCTGGCGCAACGCCCGTCGGCTGTGATCCCGATGGCCTTGGACCGGGCGGTCACCTCGTCGGGCCCGACCTCGGTCAGCACGATGTTCGTCACGTGATGCCCCACCGGATTGTTGTCCCCGAGCGCCAGCCCCGCCTCCCAGAGCGCCGCCCGTCCGGTGATCACCCCGCCGCCGAGATCCGACACGTCGTACTCCACGTCCGGCGTGAACAACTCGTCGTACCGCTCCCCGCTGTCGACGAGATGCCCGTGCAGATTGATCAGATCGGTAATGGCGATCCGGTCGGCCACATCCATCGTTGCTCCTAACTGGGGAAGTCCCCGATTGGTGCTAGTGTAACCAGGGATGTCCCCACTTAAGCCGCTGCGGGCCGACGCCCGACGGAACCGCGACCAACTGATCGGCACCGCGCGGGCGGTGTTCGCCGAGTTCGGCACGCAGGCGCCGCTGGACGAGATCGCGCGGCGCGCCCGGATCGGCAATGCGACGCTCTACCGGCACTTCCCGACCCGGGACGACCTGATCGTCGCCGTGTACGCCGAGGAAGTCGCGGAGCTGTGCGACGTCCCCGAGGTGGATGACCCGCTCGACGGGCTGTTCGATTGGCTGGACGCCTTCGTGCGCCATGTGACCGAGAAGGGCGATCTGGCCCGCAGCCTCGAGCCGTCGGCGCGGCGGTCCGGGCTGCATGAGGAGTGGCATGCGGCGATGTCCGAGACGGTCGGGCGGCTCGTCGATCGAGCCCAGCGCGCGGGGGTGCTGAGGGCGGACGTCGACCCGATGGACCTGCTGCAGATCGCCGCCGGAATGGCTGCCGCGGAGCCGGCTCGCGTGCAACGGATGCTGCACCTGGTGCGGCGTGGGGTGGGTACTTTCCGACCGGACCAGTAGCTCTCGTGGTCGGTTTTGTGGTCAGGTTCGTTTCGTGTGGTGAGTCATGGCACCATGCTTGTGTCATCAACGGGCAGGCCGCCCACCCACACCGGCCCCCACCCAGTAGAGGAGCTTGCACGATGGATGCGGTTACCGCTGTTCCGACGCCTGCCAACGAGCCCGTCAAGGGGTACGCGCCTGGTTCCGGGGAGCGCGCGAGCCTGGAGGCGAAGCTCAAGGAGTTCACCGCGGCGGGTGCGATCGACCTGACCTGCACGATCGGCGGCGAGCAGAAGCTGGGTGGCGGTACGCCGATCCAGGTCGTGCAGCCGCACAAGCACGCGCAGGTGCTCGGCACGCTCGGCAACGCGACCGAGGCGGACGGCAAGGCCGCCGTCGACGCGGCCCTGGCGGCCGCTCCTTCCTGGCGCTCGCTGTCCTTCGACGACCGCGCCGCGATCTTCCTGAAGGCCGCCGACCTGCTGGCCGGCCCGTGGCGCGACACCCTGAACGCGGCCACCATGCTCGGCCAGTCCAAGACCGTGCAGCAGGCCGAGATCGACGCCGCCTGCGAGCTGATCGACTTCCTCCGGTTCAACGTGGCGTTCGCGCGGCAGATCGTCAGCGACCAGCCGATCTCGTCCCCGGGCGTGTGGAACCGGGTCGACTACCGGCCGCTCGAGGGCTTCGTCTACGCGATCACGCCGTTCAACTTCACCGCGATCGCCGGCAACCTGCCGACCGCGCCGGCACTGATGGGCAACACCGTGGTCTGGAAGCCGTCGCCGACGCAGCAGTTCGCGGCGCACTGGACGATGCGGCTGTTCGAGGCCGCGGGCCTGCCGGCCGGCGTGATCAACCTGGTCACCGGCGACGGCATCGACGTCAGCAAGGCGGCGCTGACCCACCCGGATCTGGCCGGTATCCACTTCACCGGCTCGACGAAGACGTTCCAATCCCTGTGGGGCACGGTCGGCACGAACATCGCGTCGTACAAGACCTATCCGCGGCTCGTCGGGGAGACCGGCGGCAAGGACTTCATCCTGGCGCACCCGTCCGCGGACCCGGCTGTGCTGAAGACCGCGATGGTGCGCGGCGCGTTCGAGTACCAGGGACAGAAGTGCTCGGCGGCTTCCCGGGCGTACGTCGCGCGCTCGGTGTGGGACCGGATCCGGGACGACATCGTCGCCGAGACCGAGGCGATCACGATGGGCGACGTCACCGACCTGTCGAACTTCAGCGGCGCGGTGATCGACGACCGCGCGTTCGCCAAGCACAAGGCGGCGCTGGACCGGGCTCGGGCGACGGACTCGATCGAGGTTGTTGCCGGTGGCACCTACGACGACAGCGAGGGGTACTTCGTCCGCCCGACGCTGCTGGTCTCCGACGACCCGACCGACGAGATCTTCACGACCGAGTACTTCGGCCCGATCCTCGGCGTGCACGTGTACGACGACGCGGACTACGCGAGCGTGATGCAGGGCATGGAGCACTCCGCGCCGTACGGGCTGACCGGTGCGGTCATCGCGCAGGACCGGCACGCGGTCGCGGAGGCGGCGGAGTACCTGCGGTTCGCGGCCGGGAACTTCTACGTCAACGACAAGCCGACCGGTGCGGTCGTCGGGCAGCAGCCGTTCGGCGGCGCGCGGGCCTCCGGCACCAACGACAAGGCCGGCTCGATGTGGAATCTGATCCGCTGGGCCTCGCCGCGGTCGATGAAGGAAACCTTCGCCCCGCCGACCGACTACCGCTACCCACACCAGGGCTGAGAAAAGAAAGAAGCAGTGGTTGGGGAGGGCATCAGGGTTGATCGGGGATTACCCGGGAATCGGCGGTCGGCGGGAGTACTCCGGCCGGGTCCGTCGTTCCCCGGGTATGCATGCGACTGATCTGCACCTCGAACCGAACGAAGCCTCCGATCTGTGCCGCGTCTTCTCGCCTGACGTGCTGGCGCGGCACGGCTGGGACCGCGCGTTCGTCACCGTCCTCGACGAGACGACCGCGGAGGACGCGCTCGCGGTGCTCGTGCACGACGCCGGAGCGGCACTCGACGAGGGCTGGTCGGCCCGGCGGATCCACGCCGACGCCGGCCTGAGCGCGGGCAAGACCGAGGACGCCGAGGCGTGCGCTGCGTACGACGGCTACGTGTACCTGCTCGGCTCGCAGTTCGGGAAGAAGGCCGGCCCGCTGTCGGCGAAGCGGTCCTGGATCGCGCGGGTCCCGGAGCAGTCGCTCGCCGGTGAGGGACCGGTCTCGATGGAGATCGTGCGGTTCCGGTTCGGCCTGCATCGGGCGGTCAACGATGCGCTCGCGGACGTCGACCTGCTCCCGGTCGGCGGGCTGGGACGGCAGGCGTACGTCGAGGCGACGATCGCTCGTGGACAGCTGAAGGCCAAGAGCTGGGACGGGACGATTCGCCCGGCCGACCACCCGATCAACGTCGAGGCGGCCGAGTTTCGTGCCAACGGCAACCTTCTGCTGGGGCTGCGGTACCCGGTGACCGCCGACGGGAATCCGCTGCTGGTGGAGCTCGAGAACGTCGGCGAGCTGTTCGACGACCCGGACGCCGTACCGCGTTGTGGCAAGGTCTGGATCCTTGGCGATGCGGGCAGTGTGGAGGCGCCGGCGGGCCTGCGAGCGCTCGATACGCGGGGCGGGGACGTGTTCGATGCCGTGGTCGGGGACCTCGATGCGTCGGGCAAGTCGGCCACGGTACTCGCGGACCACCCGGAAGGTGCGCGCGCCGAATCGGAGCACATTCGCTTCGAGCTACCGCCGGAGGGCGGGGTTGTCGGGAGCAAGGTGGTCCATCATTTCGGCGACGTACGCCGGGTCGAGGGCGTCGCGGTCGACGACGACGGCCACGCCCACTACGTCATCGACGAGGAAGGGCACGTCGCCCTGCGCACCCTCGTCTTCGACTGAGGTCAGGTCGCGAGGCCCCGGCGTACCGTGATGTAGAAGGTGGTCAGGTCGTCGATCAGCGCCTCGACCTGCCGTGGAGCGGTGAGGTCGGCGTCCAGGAGCCAGTCGGAGACCAGGTCGAACATGCCGCCGATCAGCCCGATCGCCACACTGTGCCGTGCCGTGCGTTGCTCCTCGGGCTGCGGCCCGTCGTACCGGTCCCAGAGCTGGATGAGGAAGCCGGCCGCCCAGCGCCGGTTGGTGCGGCGCTGCCGTTCGACCGACTCCGAGATGCCGGACGCCATGCCGAACGTGACCTTGGTGATCCTCGGGTCGTCTACCAGGGCATGCACGAAGATCGCGAGCAGCCGCGGCGCCTCCTGCCGCTCGTTCCCGGTCGCCTCCGAGGCTGCGCCCTCCATCCGCTCCTCGAGGCGTTCCGAGGTCCGCCGGAGCAGCGCCAGGTAGCACTCCTCACGGCTGGTGAACAGCTCGTAGAAGCTCTTCGTCCCGATGTACGCCGTACTGCAGATCTGCTCGATCGACGTCCCGAGGTAACCGTTCTCGGCGAACAGCTTGAGCGCCGAGTCCAGCAGCTGCTCGCGTCGTTCGGCCCGGCGTTGCCCGGCGTCCAGTCCCCGTATCGTGCGGCCCATGCGCAGGACACTACCCCGAGTGGCGGATTCGTAACCGAGGGAACTTGTTATGAACACGAGCTCTTGTTTATAACCTGCCGACGTGCTCCACTACCCGTGATCTACTGATCACTCATCGACACTGTCACGGGGAGTTGTCATGCACCACCGCCTCCGCCGAACCGCCGCGAGCCTACTCGCCGCCGTCCTCCTGACCGGAGCCGTCACCTCCGGCAGCGCGACCACCGCGGGTGCTGCGGTGTCGTCGGGGTTCGACGACTGGACGTGCAAGCCGTCGGCCGCGCACCCGAACCCGCTCGTCCTGCTGCACGGCCTCGGCGGCAACGGCCCCGGCAACTACTCGTACCTCGGCCCGTTCCTGGCCGCGAAGGGCTACTGCGCCTTCACCCTCACCTACGGCCAGGCGACACCGGCGATCCCGGTCGGCGGCACAGTCTCCATCGCGCAGTCGTCTGCGGAGATCGCGTCCTTCGTCCAGCGGGTCCGTACGGCGACCGGCGCGGCGAAGGTCGACATCGTCGGCCACTCCGAGGGCGGTTTCCAGTCCATCTACGGGCCGAAGGTCCTCGGGTACGCCGGCCAGGTGGGCAAGGTGATCGCACTGGCGCCGCCGACGCACGGTACGACGTTCGGCGGGCTGGTCAGTGTTGGTGACTACCTTGGCCTGGGCCCGCTCGTCGACCAGGTCCTGCGACAGTTCGGCTGTCCGGCCTGCGACGAACTCATCGTCGGCGGGTCAGCCGTCGCGAAACTGACCGCGGGCCCGATCGCCCAGCCAGGCGTGAAGTACACGGTGATCGCCTCCCGCTTCGACGCCTTGGTCACGCCGCACGAGACGTCCTTCATCCGCGAACCAGGCGTGACGAACAAGTACGTCCAGGACACCTGCCCGCTGGACCCGGTTGGCCACGTCGGCCTCGCCTTCGACCCGACGGTCGCTCAACTGGTGGCCAACGCCCTAGACCCCACTCACCCGAGGCCGGTCATCTGCGCCTTCGGTCCTCCGCTGTAGATCCTTATTGGGAGGCGGCGACGCACGCGGTTGCTTATCCTCGCCAACGTGACACCCGACGAGACGCTCAGGTTGCTGGGGCGTGAAGCCGATCACCGGGACACGGAACAGGTGCTGCGGGAGGCTGGGTGGACTCCTTGTGGGGCGGGCGATTGGGCGATCGCGTTGCGGGCTCCGGACGGTCGTGCGGTTGCGCGGATCAGTCCGTTCGATCCGACAGCGTCGTACACGGTGGCCTTGTATCGGGAGGCGGCGCATACCCGTCAGGTACCGCGGCTGTTCGCGCATCGCCGGCTGGTGGGCGGCGGGGATCTGCAGCTCATGGAGTGGCTCGAGCCGGTTGACGAGGACGAGGCGGCTGGGTTCCACCGGGCGCTGGCGGCGCGGGAGCCGGAGGTTGCCGAGCTGGCGGATGTCGTATGGCGGGTGCACGAGTTGGGGCGCCGCGAGTCGCCGTGGTTCGCGCCGAAGCTGGACGACAACCCGGACAACATCATGCGCAACGCGGACGGTCGGTTGGTCGCCGCGGACCTCTTCGGCGCCGACGGCCCGAGGCTCTACGCGGCAGTCGTCGACGATCCGCAGCTCGTGGTGACGACCATCCCCGAGCCCGAACGCCGCTTCATGACCGAAATCCCCCTCACCAACACCGGCCCCTGGCCCCCCGACATACGAGAAACCATGCGCAAAAACCTCACCACCGCCGACGCCGCGAACCAGGCGTAGACACCCTTCTGGCACGGGGATGGATAACCCCTCGCGTGCAGGGTTCTCCCCTTGCGTATCAGTAGAGAACCCACCATCCGACGGGATAACCGTTCTTCGCCAGTCCGTCGGTGGGACCGGGGCCGTCGAGTCGTGGGTTTTGGCGGTCACCTGCAGCCTCGATTCACGACTCGCGGTTTCGAGGGGCAACCAAACGCCACGACTCGGCGTGCAACCGGCGTGGGGAACCGGGGTTGTGGGGTTGCGTCGGGGACTGGGGACACCCGCTGGGGGCGTTAGACCGGCAATAGCCTGTGCCCAGTCGCCGGGGTTGTTTACGCGGCGCGAGCCTGGTTCAGGCGGATTGGTGGAGTTGTTGGGTGGGTGGGTCTACCAGGAGGGCGGAGCCGCATTTGACGCAGATCCACTCGTCGGGCTCGTCGACCAGGTAGTCGGAGGGCTCGATGCGTTCGAACGGCATCACGGTGGCGCAGAACGCGCAGTACTGGGCCGCGTCGGTCGTCGACGGGGATCGATCGTGCTTCTTGCGCAGGGAACTTCGCATGAAACGGGTCACCTCCGGTGCAACACTTCTTCTCAGGTTGCCACCGGAGGCGACCCAGTCAGCGCAACGACACGGCTCGGGCGCGAGTGGGGTTACTTGCCGCTCCAGTCGTGGCCCAGGTCGTGTTCCTTCTGGAGCCCGGAGCGGATCGCGTCCACGACGAACGGTTCCAGTTTCTTGCCGATCAGCGGTACGGCGACCTTGACGTCGAGGTCGATGGCCTGGACGGTCTGAGCACCGTCCTGGCCGATCCGCGCGGTGCCCTTCAGGGTGACGGGAGTGTTGGCGATCTCGCCGGACACGTCCGCGGTCCGCGTACCGTCGGCCGCGGCGGCGTGCCAGGTCTCGGTCTGGACGACGGTCAGGGTGTCGCCGACGAACTTCCGGGCCATGTCCGGGATGTCGGTGGACTCCATCTGGCGGGAGACCCGGACGACGGTGTCGGTCCCTGACGTGCTGACCTTGACGTCGTACGACAGCGCCTTGGTCTTCTCGCAGGCCTGCTCGCGGAAGGCGGTGTCCGTCACGATCGCGAAGACTTCCTCGGGGGTGGCGTCGTACGACGCCGACATCTTCAGCTCCATGCCCGTCATCATGGCATCTAGGGCGTGGCACCCGGCGTCAACGTGACCGTGACGGTGCGGTTCTGGGCGTCGGTGCGGTACGGCGGGTGCGCCTGGTCGCCGGACTGCATCGTGAACGCGGTCAACGGGAGACCGGACGCGGTGCTGAGTTGCTGGGTCGCGACGCGGGCTCGTAGGAGTGCGGTGCGTGAGCCGCCGGAGTTGGTTCCGCCCGGTACGACGACCGAGTAGCCGGTCACGGTGATCGTTGCCTTCAGCCCGGGGAGCCGTTGTCCGAGTACGTCGAGTGCTCGCTCGCCGGAGGTACTGAGGTCGGTGCCGGCTGCGAACACGCCCTCCGTGAAGACGACGCGCACCGCGCCTTTCTCGCGTTGCACCAGAACACCTGCGCCCGCAACGCGCCGCGCGATCATATCCAGCTTGCCTGCGGTTGCAGCTGCTTCGGCCCGACGCTGCGCCTCCAACGCCGCCAACCGCCGAGCCAACTCAGCCGCCCGCTCCTCGGCGCCGGTGTCAACACTCGGAGTGGGCGTAGGAGTTTGTACCTGAGTCGGCTGCGCCACAGGCTCGTCGCCACGACCACCCAAGAAGACCGCGCCTCCGGCAACCACCGCACCCACCAGCACCACCGCCCCAACAACCGGCAGCACAGGCCGCGCCGCCCGCCGATGCCCACGAATCCCCGCAACCATCCGCCGCCCCGCCACAGCCCCATCAACCACCGACGCACCCGCGCCAGACTTCTCCACCTGTGCCCACAGGGCGTCGGCCTCGTCCCATCTCTTTTGTTGGGCTCGGATTCGGGCCAGTAGGTCGAGCACCTCGACTGACGGGTCGTCCAGGTCGGCTAGGAGGGTAGCTGCGCCGGAGAGGTCGCCCTGGCGGGCTAGCTCAGCCGCTCGGGCGAGGGCTACCTGCTGGCGGATGTCGGTCATTGCGTGAGTCCGATGACGATCTCCCGCTCGTCGCGCGGAAGGAGCCGAAGCATCTGCTGCACAACCTGTTCCAGCGACCGCTCGTCGCGCCGGTTGATCGCATCCCGCCCCTCGGCGACCAGCCGGTCAGCCTCAGCAGTCGGCGGCAACATCCCAGGCGACCGCACAACCTCCCAGTACACAGCCTCGTACCACCCCGGCTGCCGCCGATAGAGCCGCGCCATGAAGATCTCGGTCCGCTCAGTCGCCGCGTCGATCGCCTTGAGATCGCGATCGTCGATCGCCTGCTGCGCCGCCTCCCGCAACGCGGTCAGCTCCTGCTCGTCCCGCACTGCACCCGCCTGCTGAACCAACTCGCCCGCCTCAGCCAGCAGATCGAGCAAACCCCGAGTCCGACCCGGCAACGCAGCCAGATCGTCGATATCGTCCAGCTCCGCCTGGAAATCGCGCAGCCGGTCCTCGGCCGTCGCCGCTGCCCCCGCGTCTATCGCCGACGCCCGTACCTGCTCCCGAACGGTCGGCAACGTGCCCTCCGCCTCCAGCCGCCGCAACCGCTCGTCCACATCCGGCAGATCCGCCGACCGCTGCAACACGTCGTACCGGTCCTCGGCCTCCGCCAGCTGCTGCGTCAGTACGTCGGCCGACGGCGTCTTCACCGACCCGAGGTCGATCTCGGCCTCGAACTGCGCCCCGATCAGCGGTACGTCGGCGACCACCGTGACCAGGTTCGAGGCGTCCACCTCGAACGTGACCTCGACCTCGGTGCCGACCGGCAGGTCCATCCGCAGGTCGACCGGCTTGATCGTCAGCAGCCCGACCGGCCGGTTCCGGTTCGCGCGCACCCGTTCGCCTTGTACGACAGGGATCCGGATCATCGCCTCGTCGTCGCGCCGGAGCAGCGTGTACGACGTACGGAACTTCCCGCGGGCCGTCGTCGGGACGCCGGCGCCCTTGCGGAGCAGCGGCGAGAACGTCTTGTCGGCCAGCTGGATGCCGAGTGAGTGCGCCAGCCGCGCGCCGCCGAACGTCTCGGTCCGGTGTGTGATCGACAACGTGTTCGGGACCAGCTTCTGCGGTGCGCCGGCCGGGTCGAGCAGCTCGATGGTGAAGCGCGACGTACGGCGCTCGTCCACGTCGACCTCGGTCGCGAACGCGCCGACCCGGTTCAGCGCGATGTTCGCGGTCCGGAACGGCGGCCGGCCTTCGGGGTTCGCGAGGACGACGGAGTACCCGGTCCAATCCAGGTCCCGCCCGGCGCGCAGCCGCCCCGCAACGGTCGTCGTGGTCGTGGTGACAGCCGGTTCATACGAGAGCTCGACGGCGAACTCGCCTGCTGCCGGGGCCGCGGCCAGCGGCGCGGGATGCCGGATGGTGCTCGCGAACAACGCCGCGCCGCGGGCGACCACGGTCGACGGGTCCAGCCGGGTCTCGAGCTCGATACCGATCCCGTTGGCCGGGTCGGCGAGCCGTTCGCGCAGGCCGGGGGAGAGCGTGACGCCGCCGACCAGCAGCAGCTTGTCGATCGCGTCCGCCGACAGGCCGTTCTCCCGCATCGCCTCGCGGCAGAGGTTGATCGCGCGCACGTAGTACGGCTCGGCGACGCGGTCGAGGGCATCGCGGGTGAGGGTGAAGTCGAACGTCTCGCTGCCGCCGCCCGGGGTGTCCAGTTCGACCAGGACGGAGGTCGACCGGATGCCGGAGAGCGCGATCTTCGCTTCCTCGGCGGCCGCCTTCAGCCGGGCGAAGTTCCGCGCGTGATGCGGCTTGTCACGGTGGAAGTCGGACAGCCCGAACTCCGACGCGGCAGCCGGTGCGAGCACCCGCTCGACGAGCGCCCAGTCGATCAGCTTGCCGCCCAGGTACGGGTCGCCGGCGTGATGCAGCACGCGCAGTTCGCCGTCGCGCTTGTTCACGACCGCGGCGTCGAAGGTGCCGCCGCCGAAGTCGAACACCATCCAGTACGCCCGCTCGCTGGTGTCCTGCAACCCGTACGCGAACGCGGCCGCGGTCGGCTCCTGCAGCAGCGGCGAACCGGGAACGAACCCGGCCAGGGTGGCCGCCTCGACGGTCGCCTTGTTCTGGTTCAGCGCGAACGCGGCCGGGACCGTGATGACGGCTGCCGTCGGAGCATCGTTCAGGAACCGGGTCGCGTCGTTGCGCAAGGATTTCAGGACCTCGGCCGACAGTTGCGGCGGCGTGAGCTGTACGCCGGCTCTCGCGAACTTGCGGGCCACATCCGCCAGACCCATCTCCAGCTTGAACTCGGACGCGGTGTTCTCCGGATCCGACTCGGCCCGGGCGCGGGCCTTCGCGCCGACCCGGACCTCGCCCGCGCGCGGCATCCAGACCGCCGACGGCGTCGTGTCCTGGCTCTCGTTGTTCTTGAGCACCGTGACCGTGTCGCCCTCGGCCAGGGCGATCGCGCTGTTGGTGGTGCCGAGATCGATCCCGATATCGATGGTGTCACGCATGGCTGTCCTCGCTGTCGGAGCTGGTCGAGTTCTTTGAGCCGGTGGGTACGGCGACGATCACCTGAGCGGTCTGGATCCGCCGATCGTGGTGGTACACGGCCGGCCGCACGGTCTCGACAACGGTCTCCACCGTCACCTCGGGATCGTCGGAATAAAGCAGCACGTCCACCGAACGACCGGCATGGAACGGCTCCCCGTCGTGGTCCTGAACGGTCAGCCCGGCGGACGCCAGCGCTCCGGAGCAGGTCCGCAGATAACGCGCAGCCTGCTTCCCCTGCCCATCGTTGCCCTGGGCAAGTTTGCGGCGGGCCCGCCACAGATTCGTCGCGGCCTCGGCGAGCGCGGCGTCGTCCGCGTCCTCAGTGGGTTGAGCGGCGGTCTCTCCGAGCTCGGCGAGGGAGCGTTCCAGGTCGTCGTACGCCGAACCGGACCAGCTCGGTGCCGCGATCCGGAACGCCTTGTGCTGCCGCCACTGGCGGAATCCGGCCCAGGTCATTTGGCTGCTCCCTTGAACGGCTTGTTGTCGGCCCGATGCACCAGGCAGACGGCGTACTTGGCCTGCTTCAGGTCCTCCCACGACGGATACGACGGCGGACCGACCCAGGTCGCGAAGCCGCGCAGGCTGGGAATCTTGCTCGCGCAGGCGCTCCGGGACGCGGCGTCGACCTCGCTGTCGCCGGGGAAGGACTGACCGGCTTGGTAGAGCGTCGGGTAGCCGAAGATCTGGCCCCAGTGCCATTCACTGCAGCGGACGATCTTGACCTTGTCGGTCAGCGCTCCGTCGGTGACCTGGCCGTTGACCCGGTCCCGGACACAGGTACCGACCGGTGCGTTGTCGGCGACCTTCGTGGCGTCCAGGTCCATCGCGACCGGCTTCGGAGCCTTCGGCTCATCCGGACGGGTCACCCGGTCGTTCCCGATGTCGAGACGGTCATGCCGCTGAACGACACAGGCCGCGTAGTTCTCGTACTTGCTCGCGTTCTTGCCGTTGTTCCAGCGCTGCGCCGGCGCATGGATCGCGGTCACGTCGTACTCGCTCTCGTTCAGCCGCTGCTGAACCAGCGCCTCACCGCACAGGAACTGGCCGAGCGCGTTCGCCTGGACGTCGCCCGGGTACGCCGCGGGCACCTTGGTGATCTGGACGTACCCGAGGATCTCGGCCCAGTGCAGCGAGTCGCAGTCGGCGCCGCGGAGATCGGTCGGTGACGTCTGCCAGCCGTTCGACTGCGCGTCCAGGCAGGTCCCGGCCGGTGCGTTGTCGGAGATCTTGTCGTTGGAGATGCTGATCTTCTGCGGCCACCAGTGCCACACGCCCACGGCGATCAGCGCGAGGACGAGCAGCCAGGCCAGCAGCCGGCGGCGGCGCCGGGGCTTCGGGGGAACCGGCCGCGTCTTCGCCTGTGGCGAAGGGGAGTAGAGCGCGTTGAACGTGCCGGCTGAGATCTCGGCGAGCATCTGGTCGATCTCGGCGCGGACCGACGGCGAGCTGGTTTGCGCCCGCGCCTGCCGGAGCAGGCGTTGCGCGGCGTACTTCCCGCGCATCCGGAACAGGTAGTCGACCTGCTCGCGGAACTCCCGCATCGCGCGCTGCTTCTCGAGCATCGCCTGCCGGTTCTCGTCGATCAGGTCGCGGTCGCGCTGGTCGATCACCAGCTTCCCCGCGCGGTCCAGCCAGCGTTCGGCGCGGCCGTCGGCGGCCTTGCCGCGGTTCATCAGGTCGACGGCGCAGTTGTTGAGCAGGATCGCGAGCTGGTCGTGGAGCGCGGAGGTCCGGTGGTTGTCCTTCGACGGCAGCAGCGCGTCGAGCCGTTGCAGCTGCGGCAGGAGGTCGCGCTCGATCTCGGCGACGATCGGATCGACCGGCTCCTCGCCGATCCGCCGGGCCACCTGGGTACGGCGTTCCTCCAGGTCCTCGTACAACGGAGCGGCCGCGGCCTCGACCAGCCTGCGGTGCAGGCGCTCCGCGTTCGGGAATCTCCCGGCGATGTCAACGAGTGTGCCGGCGCGGTCGAGCGGACCGGTCACGGCGAGATCGACGAGCGGCTGCACCAGAGTCCGTGGCAGCTCCGCCTCGATCGCGGCCACGGCCGCGCGGTCGAGCTGCGGGTCGTCCAGCTCCCGGACCCGGGACTCCAGGTGGGCGGGGGCGCCGGCGAGGAACAGGGACCAGATCTGCCAGACGGCCTTCCACTCGTCGTCGGGCCGTCCACCGTCCTGTTCCAGGCCGATCGTCGCGCTGTGCGCCGCGACCGCAGAGTCATGCATACGGTGCACGAGCGACTCGCAGCCGCAGCGGGAGACGTCGTCGCCCCAGGGCGCGAACACCTCGTGGACCAGCCGGCGGCGCGGGTCGCCGAGGATCAGGTCGCAGGCGGCCTGGATCTCGTGCGGGTCGCGAGAGGTCGCCGTACCGAGATCGATGTCGGCGCCCACCTCGAGCGCCGCGCGCAACCGCTGCGCGACCTGGCGGGCGGTACGTGCGTTCGCATCCGCGAGCAGACCGCTGATCCGGAAGGCGTTCCGCCGGTACAGCTCCGGCCCGGCAAGTCTCCGCAACTCGTCGACAATCGGATCCGCCACCGGCTCACCCCCAGGGTTGCGAGCCGACCGTCTTGCCGGCCCGTCACTTCACCCTGGCACCGGGAACGGACCGTTTCAGCAGCATTCAGACCGGTCTGGACCTCCCCTGGATCACCCGTGGACGCACCTTGTACCGAACCTGCATTTTCAGACTGTGTTGAGCAGGTCCAGGGCGGATTGCTGGCGGGCCGCGTCGAGTTTGTCGACCGGCCCGGACCAGCGCAGGCCGTACTGATCCATCGGCGTCCGGTCGGCCGCGAAGGCTCGGTCGGCCTGGCGTTGCAGGTAGGACGTGTACGGGTGGTCGGACAGCGCCGCGTTCAGCTTGCCGAGGCCGCGGACATGCGCGCCCTTGAACGACGGTCCGTCGCCGCCGCAGTCGCCGTTCTCGCACGGCTCGCGCAGGATGCCGTCGGCAGTGTGCAGCGAGGACGCGGTGGTCGACGCGTCGGCGAGTTGGCGCGCGGAGGTCAGGTACGCCGAGTTATTCGTTGCCTTCGACAACTCTGTGAGCGCGCCGATCAGCACGCCCTGGTTGTACGTCCACGCGGTGTCGCCGTTGTTCTTGCACGTGGACAGGTCGATCCCGTCGTTCACCAGGTTCGAGCCGTTGATCATCCCGGTCTGCTGGAACCACGTCCATCCGGCCTGCGCGCGTTGCAGGTACGTCGTGTCGCCGCCGATCCGGCTGTGCAACTGCGCGTTCAGCTGGATGTAGAGCGAGTTCGAGATCGCGTTCTTGTACGTCTTCGCCTCGCTCCACCAGACGCCACCACCGCAGGTGTTGTCCCAGTACGCCGCCATGTGATCGGCGTCCGCTCGGGCAGTCTGCAGGTACCGGGCCTCGCCGGTGAGGTCGTACGCCGCAACCCACGCGAGCCCCCACCACCCGGTGTCGTCGATGTAGTCGTTGCGGAACTGGCCCTCGAACTTGTTCAGGTTCAGGTCGTAGGTCTTGCCGATCGCGTACTCGTAGCTCTGCATCCCGCTGACCCGGGCGTTGTCGATCAACGCGTTCAGCGCATTGGCCGAGTTCCACCAGCCCGTGGTGTCGAACAGTCCGCTGGACAGGCTGTAGTCCTGCATCAACGCGGTCGCGGCCGCCGTACGACGGTCCCACGCGTTCCACGTCGTACGGGCCCACGGCGTACAGGCGATGTCGGCGCGGTCGCCGGCCTTGCCGCACGCGCGGAGTGCTCCGACGCCGAGGTTGTTCCAGTCGTCGACGTTGTACATCTGCGTACGCCAGCCGCTCTGCCCGGACGGGATCGCGGTGTTGCCGAGGCGGCTGCCGTCGGACCAGGTGCGGCCGCCGTCCATCGAGCGGTCCAGCCAGACCTCGTCGCCGGGGCTGCCGTTCTCGATCGAGGCCCAGCCCATCGCGTCGTCGTCGTCGAAGTGCAGGGTGATCGTGCGGCCGAAGAGCGTGCTGGAGACCGGGGCCCGGTCGTTGGGTGCGAGCGCGGGGTCGCGGGCGTCGCAGTACTTGTTGCAGATCGTTGCCTGGGTCGACATGTTCACCTGTGGGGTCTCAGCCGGCGGCGGTGGTGGCGCGCCGAGGGGAGCGATCAGCAGGGACAGGCTGGAAACGATTCCAACGTACATCACAGATCTCCCTGGGGCGGTAGGAAGAATGCGGTGCCACCGAAGGTAAGCGGACCGCGACACTACGTCAAGATGTGGCCCGCGTCAGAACGTGAGGAGCGCTGCGAGGATCCCGGCGGTGAGGACGAGGACGGTGGCGATCGCGAACCGGCCGCCGCGGGCGCGGCGACGGTTGATGGCGGACCGGTCGGGGCGGGTGGCGCACGGGTCGAAACCGAGGTCGTCGGCCGGCGCGAGTGCGCTGCCGAGGCGCGCGAGGAGCGGTCGATGCTCCGCCTGCCGGGTCGCCTCCTCGACGACCCGGCGGCGCATGAACTCCCGGTGCCTGGTCGCCGGAACCCTGACGTCCGGCGGCACGATGAGGCTCGACGGGAGTACGAGGTCGGTCGGGAGCGCGAGCCCCGGCGGGAGCGCCCGCTGGACGACGGCATGCGCCGCCGCCACCCGCCTCGCCCGGCTGATCGCAGGCGGGAGGATCAGATAAGCGAGGTGGACGAGCGACCGGTAGTCGTCGAGCAGCAACGCCTCGATCAGCGGCTCTTCCCTGGTGGGACCCTGAACCGGCCCCGGAACGATCGGGCTCGAGGTCGTGTCCGACGGTCCCGCGCCTACTGCGCGGCACTCGGCACGGCACCTCGCCGCACTGGAGCAAAGGGCACGATGCTCCGCATCGAACCCTTCGCTCCAGCACGCCGATGCACCGCACCGAGCACCTGCTCGCGACGGCGCGGGACCGTCGGACACGACCTTGACCGTGGCGGACATGCAACTCCTCGAACTCGGCGTACCTGAGTTCCAACGAACGAATCACTGACCGGTCACGGAACGGTCGGCTAGTCTCCGTCACATGAGCACTGGTGACGGGGTGGCTGGGCAGTGGGGCGGGGTCGACGTACATTTCGGCGAGGAGGGCGGGCGGCTCACGTACGGGAGCTACCTGCGGCTGGCCGAGCTGCTCGACCAGCAGCGCCTGGAGTCCGACCCGCCGGCGCACGACGAGCTGCTGTTCATCACGATCCACCAGGTGTACGAGCTGTGGTTCAAGCAGGTCCTGCACGAGCTGACCGCGTCCCGGGATGCGATGCTCGCCGGTGAGCACTGGCTGGCCGAGCACCTGCTGCGTCGGGTGCACACGATCGAGCGCGTGCTGACGCAGCAGGTGGACATCCTCGAGACGATGACACCGCAGGACTTCGGCGAGTTCCGGCACCGGTTGTCACCGGCGTCCGGGTTCCAGTCCGTGCAGTTCCGGGAGATCGAGTTCCTGTCCGGCGCGAAGGATCCGTCGTTCGTACGCCGGTTCCGCGGGCTGACCTCGGTCGAGCAGGATCGTCTGCGGCGCCGGCTGGAGGAGCCGACGCTCTGGGACGCGTACCTCGACGTACTGCGGAAGGCCGGCTTCGAGACCGACACCGAGGACTCCACCCGCGACGCCCTGCGCAAGGTCGCCGGCGACCGCTCGCACTACGCGGCCATCTGGGAACTCGCGGAGGCCCTCGTCCAGCACGACGAGCTGGCCGCGGCGTGGCGCGCGCGACACGTGGTCATGGTCGAGCGCATGATCGGCACCAAACCGGGCACCGGAGGCTCGTCCGGCGCCAACTACCTCCGCAGCCGCCTCGACCTCCGCTACTACCCTCTCCTCTGGAACCTCCGCAGCAACCTCTAGCCAGGGGGCCTCGTGAAGCTCTACTCCGACGTGGGCGTTCAGCGGTTCGGGCAGGTCGTCGGCGATCTGATGCTGGCGGGGTGGGTGTGGGCATGTGTGGAGTTGGGTCTGCTCGTCTACAAGGTGACCGATGCGCTCGGTGCTCCGGGGCGGAAGGCGGCCGAAGCAGGCGATGGGCTCGCGGGTGATCTCCGGCGGATGTCTGAGCCGATCGGGAAGGTGCCGGCGGTGGGGGACCAGCTACGGTCGCCGATCGACAGCGCGGCCGGTGCTGCGGGGAAGCTGGCGCAGGCGGGGCGGGACCAGGCGCATGCGGTGGAGCAGTTGGCGTACGTGCTCGCGGGTGTGACGATCGGATTGCCGGTGCTGTTCGCCGTACTGATCTGGATGCCGCGGCGGATCCGGTTCGCGCGGCGGGCGACCGCGGCGCAGCGGTTCATCGACAACGCTGCGGATCTGGACCTGTTCGCGCTCCGGGCGATGGCGAACCAGCCGATGCACAAGCTCGCGAAGATCTCCACCGACCCGGTCGCCGCCTGGCGCGACGGCGACCGCGAGGTCGTCACCGCCCTCGCCACCCTCGAACTCCGCACCACCGGCCTGAAACCACCGCGTCTTTCCGGTAAGAAACAGTCACCTGGTGACGAAAAAGTTCCGGAGAACGACGCTTAACACCTGCTTGAGGCTCGCTTGAGAGGGCTGAAGCTACTCTCGACTCCATGGCGCGGGTGTTGCTGGTCGAGGACGATGACGCGATTCGGCTGTCGTTGGGGAAGTCCCTGACGGCGGCCGGGCATGTGGTCTCGGCGGTTGCGGCCGGTGCCGACGGGGTCGCCGCGGTCGCGCGGGAGCGGCCGGAGGTGCTGTTGCTCGATCTCGGCCTGCCGGATCTGGACGGGCGGGACGTGCTCGCGATGGTGCGGGCGGTCAGCGACGTGCCGGTGATCGTGGCGACGGCGCGGGACGACGACGCGAGCGTCGTACGGCTGCTGGACGCGGGCGCGGACGACTACGTGATCAAGCCGTTCAGCGCGGCGCAGATGGATGCGCGGATTCGCGCCGTACTGCGGCGGCTCGGGCAGGACCAGCAGGAGGAGTCGACTGTCGAGGTCGGCGGGTTGCGGATCGATCCGCGCAGCCGGGAGGTGGCCGTCGACGGTGCGCCGGTCGACCTGACCCGCAAGGAGTTCGACCTGCTGCTGGCGTTGTCGCGTCGGCCCGGAGCCGTGGTGACGAAGCGGGAACTGCTCGCGGAGGTCTGGGGGCTGCCGTGGGGCGGTGGTGACCGGACTGTCGACGTACACCTTTCGTGGTTGCGCAGGAAGCTCGGCGAGACGGCGGCCACGCCGCGGTTCCTGCACAGCGTGCGCGGCGTCGGGATCAAGCTCGCGGTGGACGGCTGAGCATGCGCCGTCGGATCCTGCTGCTGTCGGTGGGCATGACCACGTTGGTCGTGCTCGCTTTCGCCGTACCGCTGGTGATTCTGCTCCGCAGTACGACGGCCAGCGAGTCCAGGGACAAGGCGCGGTACCTGGCGGAGAGCGTCGCGTACTACGTCGGCGACAAGGACCACACGAACGACGACATCACGGCGTACCTCGACGGCCTGACGGATCATCCGGGACGGATCTCGGTGCGGATGCCGGACGGTACGACGCTGGGCGATCCGCCGCCCGGCGGGGTGCCGACGCCCAAGAACGTGCCAGCGGGGTACGGCGACGGTGACCGCGACGACAAGGGCCCGCCGAAGATCGGCGACGCGGACTACCGCAACGTCGGCGGCGGCCTCGCGGTGGATGTCGGCGTCGGTACGCCGAACGGCACGGCCTCCGTCTGCCTCTACCTGACCGGCGACGAGCTGTACGACGGTGTGGTGCCGCGGATCCTGATCCTCGTCGGCGGCAGCCTGGTCGTGCTGCTGCTCAGCATCCTCGGCGCCGAGCTGGTGTCCCGGCGCCTCGCGCGCCCGTTGGAGGAGACCGCGAGTACGGCGGAACGCCTGGCCCGCGGCGACATGGACGCCCGCGCGCCGACGACCGGACCGGCCGAGGTCGCGAAGGTCGGCTCCGCGCTGAACGGGCTCGCGGACCGGATCGACGAGGTGATCGCGGTGGAACGCGAGGCGGTCGCGGACCTGTCGCACCGCCTGCGTACGCCGTTGACCGCGCTGCGCCTGCAGGTCGAGGCGCTGCCGGACCGGGAGAGCGCCGAGGAGCTGAACACCCAGGTCAACAGTCTCGAACGGACCCTGACCGCGGTGATCAGCGCGGCCCGTCGACCGCAGCGTGAAGGACGCGTACCGCACGCGGACGCGGTCGAGGTGACGCGTCAGCGGGCCGCGTTCTGGGAGCCGCTGTTCGAGGACCAAGGCCGCGTGCTGGCGCTGGACCTGCCGGACACACCCGCAACGGTGCGTTCCTCCGGCGAGGACCTCGGTGCGGCACTCGACGCACTGGTCGAGAACGTCGTCGCACACACCCCCGACGGGACGCCCGCGCGGATCACCCTGACCCGCGCGGACAGCGTCATCCGGATAGTTGTCGCCGACAACGGTCCCGGCATCCCCCTGGGCGCCGGCGAACGCGGCCGCAGCGACCGCGGCTCCACCGGCCTGGGCCTCGACATAGCCCGCCGCTGCGCCGAAGCCGCCGGCGGCACCCTCACCCTCCACCCCAACGAAGTCGTCCTGACCCTCGCCGAGCTATAGCTCAACCAATCGACCAGACCGTCACGTCAACCTCAGCTTTGTTAAATCAGTCCTTTGAGGACGGATAGTGCGCGCATCAGATGCGGTGCTTCGTCGGTTGCTCGGGTGGCGGCGGCCAGCTCGACGGTTGCCGATCCGGTGAGCGCGCGGTAGGTGACGCCTGGGACCAGCAGCTCGGCGACGGGGGCCGGCACGATCGCGATCCCCAGGCCGGCCGCGACGAACGTCACCAGCGTCGACGTCTCCGCCACCTCGTGCCGCACCCGCGGCTCGAACCCGGCCTCCCGGCAGCGCGCGAGCACGGTGTCGTGCATCACCGACCGCCCGCCACCCGCATGGATCACGAAGTCCTCGTCGGCCAGCTCCTCCAGCCGAACCCGGCGCCGGCGGGCCAGCCGATGCCCGTCGGGTACGGCGACGATCAGCGGATCGGCCCGCAGTACGTCGACCCGCAGCGACTCGTCCTCGACCGGCGGCCGCAGCAGCCCGAGATCGATCCGCCCGTCCGCGAGCGCCTGCGCCTGGTCGGGCGCGAGCATCTCGCCCTGTACGGCGACCTCGACATCGGGAAGCTCCTCGCGCAACGTCCGCACCAGTTGCGGCAGCAGGCTGTACGTCGCCGACCCGACGCACCCGATCACCAACCGCCCCTGCAGCCCGGCCGCGACCCGCTGCGCCTCACCCGCCGCGGACGACACCGCCGCGATGATCTGCCGCGCCCGCACCAGGTACGACTCGCCCGCGGGCGTGAGCTCCACGCGTCGCGTCGTACGGCGGAGCAACTGCAGGCCCAGCTCGCTCTCGAGTTGACGGATCTGCTGCGAGAGCGGCGGCTGCGCCATGTGCAGGCGGGCCGCGGCGCGGCCGAAGTGCCGTTCCTCGGCGACGGCGACGAAGTACCGCAGGTGACGGAGCTCCACGAAGCCATACTCTCAGAGTCTCAATCGAGCACATCTGAGTATTTCTCCATATCGGTCGCGGCAACATACCGTCGAACCATGAGTCTGGACAAGGTCGTTGCGACGCCGGCTGCGGGGGTCGCGGACATCGCGGACGGATCGAGTCTCGCGGTCGGCGGGTTCGGGCTGGCCGGGATTCCGTGGTTCCTGATCGAGGCGCTGCTCGAGCAGGGCGCGAGCGATCTGACCGTGGTGTCGAACAACTGCGGCGTCGACGGAGCGGGACTCGGTCTGCTGCTCGAACGCGGGCGGATCAGCCGGGTGATCGCGTCGTACGTCGGGGAGAACAAGGAGTTCGCGCGGCAGTACCTCGCGGGGGAGTTGACGGTCGAACTGACACCGCAGGGCACGCTCGCCGAGCGCTTGCGGGCGGGCGGCTCCGGGATCGGGGCGTTCTTCACTCCGACCGGTGTCGGCACGCTGGTCTCGGAAGGCGGATTGCCGTGGCGGTACGCGCCCGACGGCACGGTCGCGGTCGCGTCGCCGGCCAAGGAGGTGCGGACGTTCCAGGGCCGGGACATGGTGCTGGAGGAGGCGATCGTCACCGATGTCGCGCTGGTCCGCGCCGCAGTCGCGGATCGGGCCGGCAACTGCGTCTTCCACGCGGCCGCCCGGAACTTCAACCCGGTCGCCGCGATGGCCGGCCGGCTGACGATCGTCGAGGCCGAGCGGGTCGTCGAGGTCGGCGAGCTCGCACCGGACGCGATCCACCTGCCGGGCGTGTTCGTGCGCCGCGTCGTACCGCTGACACCGGAGCAGGCCGCCCGCAAGAGCATCGAGAAACGCACCACCCGACCTGCCGTGGGGGCCCGCGGCAACCAATGAGTGCGACTTTCGGTAGTTGATTGGTTACTCTGTGATCTGTTGTGTGGTATGCCTGCGGGGCGACTGCTGACAGAAACGGGGACTTCGGATGGCCGCACGGGTGCGGATGTTGCTTGCTGTCCTGCTCGTGGTGGTCTCGGGAACGGTGCTGACGGCAACTGCCAGGGCGGACACCGTGCGGGACTTCGGGAAGGTCTTCGGGGCGCAGACGAACGGCGCGGTCCGGATCACCGGGAACACGCTGCTGAGCTGCGACCGGACGTCCCCGACGTGTCGCGCGGCGCTGGCCGGGGGCAGTGCCAACGCGAACAACAACAACTGGACGATGCAGCTCCTGGACCTGGACTCCGACGCGTCCACCAAGTCCTCCTCGGGCGCGACGGTCGCCCTGCCGGCCGGTGCCCAGGTGCTGTACGCCGGCCTGTTCTGGGGTGCGGCCCGTGGTGCCGGCAGCGGCGGTACGGGGACCAGCGACGACGGTACGACGATGCGCCTCCGGCTGCCCGGCAACGCGGCGTACCAGACGGTGACCGCGAGCAAGACCGACTATCTGAACACCGGGTCGAAGAACGACTACTCGTCCTACCTCGATGTGACGGACCTCGTGCGGGCGGGCGGCAACGGCGAGTACTGGGGCGCCGATGTGCCGACCGGGACGGGCGGCGACCGGTACGCCGGGTGGAGTCTGGTGATCGCGTACCAGTCCGCGGAGGAGCCGCTGCGGGACCTGAGCGTCTTCAACGGGTACGCGAAGGTGAGCAGCGGCGAGCCGGTGCGGACCAGCATCTCCGGGTTCCTCGCGCCGCCGAGCGGTGCGGTCAACGCGCGGTTCGGCAGCGTCACATACGAGGGCGACGGCGGCATCACCGGCGACTACTTCGCGGTCAACGGCACCCGGCTCGCCGACGCGCAGAGCCCGTCGGCGAACTTCTACGGCAGCCGGATCACCGACGGCGGCACGAACCTGACCGACCGGACACCGGCCAGCATGAACAACCTGGGCATGGACGCCAAGGTGGTGGACGCGGCCGGCATCCTGCCGAACAACTCGACCAGCGCCGAGCTGACCTTCGCGAGCACCGGTGACGTGTACTACCCGGCCGCGCTGACGACCCAGATCGATCTGTACGCACCGACGATCCTCGGCACGAAGACGGTCCGCAACCTGGCAGGCAACGAGCCGGCGAAGGTTGGCGACACCCTCGAATACACGCTGAACTTCAGCAACACGGGTGACGACGACGCGCTCCGGTCGACCGTTCGCGACGAGCTGCCGCCCAACACGACGTACGTCCCCGGATCGCTCAGCGTGGCGTCCGGTGCGGGGACCGGTGCCAAGACCGACCAGGCCGGGGACGACCAGGCGGACTACACGGCTAGGACGGTCCGGTTCCGGATCGGTACCGGTGCGAACGCCACGAACGGCGGCCGGTTGAAGAAGAACCAGAGCAGCACGGTCCGGTTCCGTGTGACCGTCGACCAGGCTGCGGCCGGTACGACGCTGGACAACGTCGGCCTGCTCGACTACACGGCCGAGACGCTGAACAAGCAGTACACGTACCGGACCGACGAGGTGCACACCCCCGTCGCGGCCTCGGCGGACGTGTCGATCACCAAGACCGCGAAGCCGGACCCGGTGTCCGCGGGTGGTGAGCTGACCTACACATTGGTTGCCCGCAACAACGGTCCGAGCGCAGCACAGGACATAACAGTCACTGACACGCTTCCCGACGGCGTCGAACTTGTCTCCGCGACGCCCACACAGGGCGCCTGCTCGTCGACGATCTGCTCACTCGGCACGGTGGCAGCAAAGGCTGCTGCCACGATCACCGTCGTGGTCCGCGTTCCTTCCGCGAGTACGGCGACCAGCCTGACCAACGTCGCCACGGTCACTACCTCCACCTCGGACCCGAACCCGGACAACAACACGTCCTCGGTCACGACTGACGTGGCCCGTACGGCGGACCTCGCGCTCGTCAAGTCCGTGGCACCGGCTCAACCAGCACCTGGTGAGTCCGTCGTATTCACACTGGCGATCAAGAACAACGGACCATCCGACGCAGAGCAGGTCCGCGTCGCCGACTCGGTACCTGCCGGCTTCACGATCACCGGCGTACAGTCCGCAGCTACCTGCACGACAGCTGGTCAGGACGTCCACTGCACTCTGCCCAAGCTCGCGGCCGGGGCGAGCGTCGCCGTACGGATTGCCGCGACCCTTGACGCTGGGTACCAGGGCGGCGCGCTGACCAACACCGGAAAGGTCAGCAGCGACACCCCGGACCCGGAGGACTCGAACAACACCGGCACGGTGACGGTCACACCAGGTGCAGCCAAGGCCGACCTGGTCGTCGCCAAGGAGACACGGACCAAGCCGGTCGTCGCGGGGGAGCCGATCACCTACCGGATCACGGTGCACAACGACGGGCCGTCCGACTCGCAGAAGGTTGGGCTGACGGACGCCGTACCCAGTGCGTTGACAGGCGTCACGGCGGACAGCTCCGCAGGGTCCTGCACGGTTGACTCGGCGCAGGTGCAGTGTGCCTTGGGCACTCTGACCGCTGGATCCACCGCGACCGTCACAGTGACAGGGACCGTTTCTGCGAAGGCAATCGGGCAACTCACGAACTCCGCGACCGCAACCAGCTCTACGTCGGACCCGGACACCAGTAACAACACTGGACGTACGACGGACGACCTGACCGCCAGCGCCGATCTGGCGATCACGAAGACCGCTCAGCCGGTACCTGTGCAGGCCGGTCGTCCGGTGACCTACACGCTGACGGTGACGAACAACGGGCCGTCCGCAGCGCAGTCGGTGAAGGTGATTGACCCGGTACCGGCGCCTCTGCAGTACGCGTCGTCGACCACGTCCAGTGGCAGCTGCACCGAGGCTGACGCGACCGTCACTTGTGCCGTCGGCACGGTGGCGCCCGGCGATGTGGTGACCGTGACGGTGGTGGCGAACGTCCCGTCCGGCACCCCGCCGAACCAGCTCGCCAACACGGCGACCGTCGCGTCGCCCACGCCGGACCCGGTCGACGACAACAACTCGGCGACGTACACGCTGATGACCGGCGCGCAGGCGAATATCTCCATCACCAAGACGGCGTCGCCGGACCCGGTGGTGGCCGGCAAGGCGATCACCTTCAACCTGACGGTCCGCAACGCGGGTCCGTCGGACGCAGGCGGCGTCACCGTCGAGGACGACGTACCTGACGCTGTGACTGGGGTTTCGGCCACGGCGACCGGCGGAGCGACCTGCACCGCCGTCAACGGCTCCGTGCGCTGCCTAGCGGCGACGCTGGCGGCCGGGGACAGCTTCGTGGTCACCATCAAGGGAACCGTCGCGCCCGGGACTGCACCCGGCGAGCTCGTCAACTCGGCATCGGCGGACTCGCGGACGCCGGCCGACCCGACCAAGTCCAACAACACCTCCACCACCACTCCGGCTGTCGAGGCCCAAGCCGACCTGTCCGTCACCAAGACCGCGGCGGCAACGGTTGTCGCGGGCAACGAGCTGACGTACACACTGGCCGTGCACAACGCCGGTCCGTCGGACGCGGTCGGCACGGTGGTCTCAGACACGCTTCCGGCGGGTACGACGTTCGTCAGCGGAACCGGACCTGGTGGCGCCTGCACCCAGGACCCTGCGGTGTCGGAGCCGGTCGTCAGCTGCCCTGTCGGCACGATGGCGCCGGACGACGACGCTGACATCACTGTCGTCGTGAAGGTCTCGCCGGACCAGCCGGCCGGGACCCTGGTCAACAACGCGACGGTGAGCTCGCAGACTCCGGACCCGAACGACCAGAACAACATGGACTCGGTCGAGACCAAGGTGACTACGGCCGCCGACCTGTCGATCGTGAAGACCGTGCAGCCGTCGCCGCTCGTGGCTGGTGGCGAAGCGGTCTACACGCTGACCCTGCACAACGAGGGTCCGTCCACCGCGCAGAACGTGTCTGTCTCGGACTCCGTGCCGGCTGGTCTGTCGGTGCTTGAGGCAACGAGTGCGGACGGCGCCTGTACGACGGCCGACTCCACAGTGACCTGTGGGCTGGGAACTGTCGCAGCGGGTGGCAGCGCGGTCGTCGTACTGCGGGTCGCGGTCGCGGCCTCGCAGACTGCGGCGATCACCAACACCGGCTCGGTGACCAGTACGACGACAGACCCTGACCCGTCGAACAACGACGGCTCCGTGACGACCGACGTGGAACAGGTCGCCGACGTCGACGTCATCAAGACCAGTGACGAGTTGACCGTGGTGGCCGGTGGCGGAGTCACCTACCGCCTCACCGTGGTGAACCACGGTCCCTCGGACGCTACTGCTGTCAGTGCAGTGGACAGCCTGTCGACCAGCTTGTCGCTGGTGAAGGCGGATCCCAGCCAAGGCGCATGTACGACGGCTGGTCAGACAGTGCGCTGTGCGCTCGGCACGATTGCAGCGGGCAGGACGGCGACCGTACTGATCACGGCCGCGCTTGACCCGGCGTACCAAGGAACGTCGCTGGCGAACACTGCCACGGCGACTTCCCCGGTGACTGACCCGGACGAGAGCAACAACAGCTCCACGGTGACGACGCCGGTCGAGACCCGTGCGGACATCAGCGTCACGAAGACCTCCGACCCGGCCGGAGTGACGCCGGGCAGTACGTTCGACTACACGATCGTCGTCACCAACGCCGGTGCGTCGACCGCGCGGGCGGTAGTACTGTCCGACACCGTGCCCGCTGGGCTTACGGTCAGCTCCGCGTCGAGGGGCTGCACGGTCGAGGGACGTGCGGTGCGCTGCGAGCTCGGTGACCTGCCGATCGGACAGGCGATCGTCTCGCTGCGCGTGCGGCTGGCCTCCGGGTACGACGGCGCGAGCGTCACCAACACCGCGACAGCGACGTCGCCGACGACCGATCCGCACCCGGAGAACAACTCCGGCACGGTGGAGTCGCCGGTGACCGCGCTGGCGGACCTGGCGATCAGCAAGGCCATGTCCCCGGCCGCTCCGGTGTCCGGGCAGACGGTGAAGTACGTCCTGACTGTGAAGAACAACGGCCCGTCCGACGCCCGCATGGTGACGATCGCCGACGAACTGCCGCGCGGCCTCACCAAGGTGAGCACCACGGGTGGCTCCTGCACCCTGCTGCCTCCGGTTGCTGCCGGCGCCCTAGACGCCCCTGAGGCCGGCACGGTCCAATGCGGTACAGCCTCGCTGCCCGAAGGGGCAACTATCGCGATCACGATCACCGCGACCGTGGTCGCTGGATTCACGGGCACGCTGGAGAACATCGCCCGCGTCGGCTCGTCCACGTCGGACCCGGTGATCGCCAACAACGAGGCGAAAGTCAGCGGCCGTACCACCCAGTCGGCGAACCTGGGCGTCCACAAGACCGCCTCAGCACAGAAGGTGACTGCAGGCACCACGCTGCGTTACATCATCGCCGTACACAATGCTGGTCCATCCACAGCGGTCGGCGTAACGGTCATCGACGTACTCGCGAACGGGCTCCGCCTCACCAGCACGCCGGAGCACTGCACTGCGGACGGCCAGAAGATCGCTTGTGCGGTAGGCCGAATCGACCCCGGTACGACGGCGAAGGTGTCGCTGGAGGTCCTGGTCGACGCGCAGTACGGCGGAACTTCCGTGACGAACGTAGCCAAGGCCGAGGCAACCACGCTGGATTCGGACCTGACCGATAACACCAGCTCGGTCACCGTGACGGTCACACCGCGTCAGCCCGCTCGGCCGACTCCGCCGCCGCAGAAGCCTGGCAACGAGCTGCCAAACACGGGCAGTTCGGTCAGTCCTGGCTTGCTGTTCGCCGCCCTGGCGCTGATCGTGGCAGGCCTCGGCATCCTCGCGGCAACCCGCTCCCGGCGTACCAGGATCTGAGTTCTGCCCGGTTGCAGGTAGCTGCAACTTCCTCGTCAGATGTCTGTGAGCTCGGCTACACTCGGCGCGATCTCGAGGTTTCGAGACACTCTGGAGGGGGAACTCCTATGAAACTGCAGCGCCTTGCGCTCGTATTGGCTGGGGCCGGTCTGCTCGGCGCCGCGGCCGCTTCGGCTCCGGCGGCCGCCACCGGCCAGGCCGATCCGAAGCCGTATCTCTCGAAGCAGTCCGGACCGCTGTCGGCGAAGGCCGCCGCCGCCGGCTGCCTCAGCGCGGTCGGCGTGCCCACTGCCGCGGGCACCATGCAGGAGATCGACGCGACCCCGGCGACGCCGCCGCGTTCGGACGTCTACGAAACGTTCCCGTTCGTCGGCACGCGGGCGGACGCGACCTGGTACTTCGCGGCCAACGCCTCGCAGACCCAGTTCTACTACTACGGCCTGCTACTGCAGGGCGCGAACCTCTACCGGCACACGACGTACCTGCCGGCCGACTCGGCGAACCCGCCGGTGCCGACCTTCAAGAAGGTCGGGACGGGCTGGACCAACTTCAAGTCGATCGCCACGTCCAACTACAGCGTCGGCACGCCGCGGCACGCGTACCTCTACGGCCTGAACACCAACAACAGCCTGTACCGCTACGCGATCGTCGGCGCCGGCTTCCAGGCGCTCGGCCCGATCCCGGGCTTCCGCGGCTTCAAGGCGATGACGGTGATCAGCGAGTCCGCGACGTACGACACGTTGCTGATGACAACGACCGCCGGCGCGCTCTGGACTGCTCACATCCCGATCGCTGCCGGAGCCAAGCCGGTCATGAAGCTCATCCGCTCCTCGGGCTTCGCCGCGTACGACTCCCTGGTCGCCCAGGGCTGCGGCACCCGCGGCGGCACGCTGCTCGTCGCCGCCGACCACGACACCCAGACCGCCGACCAGTTCGCGCTGAGCCACGCGAACGGCACCGCCACCGCGGTCACGCCGTACGGCAAGATCCCGGGTGTCTTCAACGGCGTCACCCACGTGTCGCTCACCACGCACTACGACCAGCTGGTCGGCGAGTAGTCACAAACCGTTCATCCGCAGGCCGAGGCCATGCGCCTCGGCCAGCACGGCCGCCAGCCGGTCCGGATGAATATGGTTGCCCTTCGCAACGGGAGCGATCTCGTGCGCGTACAGCACCAACGTCCCGCCGCCCTCGGCGAGCTCACGAAGGAGCTCACTGAGGGCGGCGGCGTCGTTCTCACGCGGTACGTCGCCACGCGCGGTGTCGAAGCCGCACCCAGGAAAGACCCGCGTGCCTGCAGCAACAACGGCAGATCGCGCCGCGGCCAGGTCGGACGTCCGCGGGCCGCCACCACGAAGGTGGTCGAACACGTCCAGCAGCACCGCGTCGGTCGTCTCGTCCCTCCGGCTGTTCGGGTACGCGAAGCTGGTCGCAGCCGCTCCCAGAGCACGCAGCGCGTCGACGCTGCTGTCGATCTCGGTCCGTAGGTACTCCGCCGCGCCCAGCTCCGCGATCGCCTGAGGGGCGTTGCGATGCCGGGCACCGTGCGACCCGACCGAGTGCCCCGCGGACAGGATCCGCCGGACACCGGCCTGTTCCTCCTCGTCCAGCAGATCCGCCTCGACGACGAAGAACGTCACCTGCGCACCGACCGCGTCGAACAGCGGCAGCGCGGCCTCCCATCCTGCGACATGCCTGTCGTCAAAGGTCAGCACCAGTCGGCCCATATGGGCAGACCATACGCTGGCCACCGAAGCTCGCTAACCCGACCTAGGGGGCGAGTTGCCAGAGGTGGGTGGTGGGTGGGGCTTCTACTTGCCAGGTGGGTGGGGTGGTGGGGTAGATGCGGGTGCTGAGGGCTCGGCCTGCGCTGGTGAAGACTTCGAGGGTTGAGCCGTCGAGGATGATTCGGGCGGCGGGGCGGCCGGATGAGGGATCGAAGGCGTCCGTTGCCTGCATGCGGCCGCCGTGGGCGTGGTGGTTGAGGCTGGCGTGGGTGCGGTCGATGGTCAGGGTGTCGGCGTCGAGTTCGATGACCAGGCGTTCCTGCTCGCTGAAGTGGATGACGACCTGCCCGGAGCCTTCCGGTACGACGATCTCGCACTGGGCGCCTGTCGACGCGCCGTCAGCGGGTGAGCCGTCGCCGACGCGGAGGGTGTCGAGCGTCGGCACCGGTGCGCTGCGGAGTGACGAGTCCGGCCCGAGCCAGACGACGCGAGGCAGTGAGATGACGCCTGCCCAGTCGTCGGTCCAGCCCGGCCGGTCCCGTCCCTCGGTCAGCCATCCGAACAACAGCGGCCCGAATCGGCTGTCCCGCAAGGCGGATGCCGCGTAGAAGTTCGTCCCGTGATCGACGCGCCGCGGAACCACAGGTACGTCGACATCGAACGACAGCACGTCAGCGGGTCCGCCCTCCGGCGACCACGACGCGATCACCGCGATCCGGCGGCCGTCGATCGTGAGCAACTGCGGACATTCCCACGCGGCGCCGGTGTCGTTGCCGTCCACCACACCGCGGGGCAGCTCGGCGAGCGGGCCGGCGTACGTCCAGTTCTCGAGGTCGGTCGAGCGGTACGACGGGATGCTCGCCCCACTGTCGACGTACCCGGCGCCGACGACCATCCACCAGGCACCGTTCTCCTTCCAGACAAAGGGATCGCGGAACATGATCGCCTCGTCGGACGGGTCAGGCACCACCTGGTGCGGCGGGCCGAACGACGTACCGCCGTCGTCGGACACGGCGGTGAGCACCGACTGGTACGGGTGCCCCTCGATGTGGCCCGAGTAGAACGCGCGGACCCGTCCGTCGTCCAGGACCGTGTTGCCGGACCAGCAGCCGTCGGTGTCCGGCCCGCCCGGCTGCGGCGCCATCGCGGGCCGGTGCACGGTCCAGCGCACGTAGTCGGGCGAGGTTGCGTGCCCCCACTCGACCGGTACGTGGTGGTCGAGCGTGGGGCGCGACTGGAAGTACAGGTGTACGTCGTCGCCTACCTCGATCGGCCCGTTCGGGTCGTTGAGGTATCCGCGCGGGGGCCGGACGTGGAACGCGGGGCGCAGGTGCGCGACCGCGCCAGAGTCCTCTCCAGGCGATCGAGTTGCGGACTGGGTCTGGGTCACCGGGATGCTCCTGCCGTGATGCCTGCGATGAAGTACCTCTGGGCGAAGATGAACAGCACTACGCTCGGGAGGATCGCCAGTACGACGCCGGCCAGCACGACCGAGATCGAACCGGTGCCGAGGTTCCCCTGCAGACCGACGAGTCCGAGCGGCAGGGTGAAGTTGTCCTGCGTCTGCAGGAAGATCAGTGGCCGGTAGAACTCCGCCCAGAAGCCGGAGAAGTTCAGGATCGCGAGGGTCGCGATCGCCGGACCGGCCATCTTGGCGTAGATCATCAGGAATGTCTGGAAGTGTCCGGCGCCGTCGATCCTTGCCGCCTCGCCCAGTTCGCGAGGCATCTGCATGAAGTACTGGCGCATGAGGAAGGTGCCGAACGCGCTGCCGAGTGCGGAGACCACCAGCGACAACGGGCTGTCGGAGAGTCCGAGGTACCGGATGATCACGAACACCGGGATGATGATCGTCTGCAGCGGAACCATCATGGTGGCCAGGAAGATCCCGAAGATCACCGAGCGCCCCGGGAAGCTGATCATCGCGAACGCGTACCCGGACAGCGTGCAGGTGATGGTCTGACCGACCACGATCAGCCCGGTCACGATCACGCTGTTGAAGAAGAACCGGCCGATCGGGATCCGGTCGAAGACCGCGGCGTAGTTGGAGAAGTCCGGGTGCGACGGGATCCACTGCGGCGGGTTGCTGAACGCCTCGGCCGGTGTCCGCAGCGACGTGGTGACGGTCCACAACAACGGGCCGAGGGCAATCATCGCGGCGACCACCAGCACCGCGATGCCGAAGATCCGGCCGATCCGGGCCAGCGTTCCGGTGGATTCTGTCATTGGTAGAACACCAGCTTTCGTGCCGCGAGGAACTGCAGCCCGGTGATGATCAGGATCGCCGCCAGCAGCACGATCGCGATCGCCGAGCCGTACCCGAACTGCAGGTTCTGGAAGCCCTTCTGGTACATCTGGATCGTCACCGTCGTGGTCGCCGATCCCGGGCCGCCCTTGGTCATGATGTACGGCTGGTCGAACAGCTGCATCGCGTTGATCAGGGCAACGACCGCGGCGAACAGGATCGTCGGGCTGATCAACGGGACCTTGATCCGGAACAGCGTCCGGAACGCCCCGGCGCCGTCGATCTGCGCGGCCTCCAGTACGTCGGTGGGGACCGACATCAGCGAGGCGACGAACAGGACGAACGTGAACCCGATCTGCTGCCACACCGCGATCAGCACGATCGTCGCGGCCGCCCCGAAACCGCTGGTGAGCCACGGCACGTTCGAGATTCCGAGCAGGCTGAGGTAGTAGTTCACGACCCCGAACTTGTAGTCGAACAGGTAGCCCATGAAGATCGACACGGCCGCCGTGGACGCGAGCAGCGGCAGGTAGAACGCCGTACGGAACAACGTCCGTACCCAGACCAGCTTGCGCTGGTTGACAAGGACCGCGAGCCCGAGACCGATGGTCAGCTGCAGTACGACGATCGCGAGCGCCATCCCCAGTGTCACGCCGAACGACTTGAGCACCGGCCCGTCGGTGAACAGCCGCTGGTAGTTCTCCAGCCCGACGTACTCCGGGGTCGAGATGACGTCCCAGGAGAAGAACGACAGACCCAGGGAGGCGATGATCGGGATCGCGGTGAAGATCGCGACGAACAGCACCGACAGCCCGATCATCGCGAACCCGAACCGCGACTCTCCGTGCGAGGACGGGTGACGGCGCTTCTTCACGACGGCCTCTCGCACTTCCGCAGTGACGGCTGCCATCAGCTCGCTCCTGCCGCCTTCTCGAGGTCGGACTGCAACCCGTCCAGGGCCGCCTTGGCGTTACCGGACGAGATGGCCTGCGTGGTGCGCTGGTTCAGCGCGGTCGCGAGCGCGTTGTAGTACGGCGGGGCCGGGATCGGGGCTGTGTCCGGGTGCTTGGTCAGCGTGTCGTAGAAGGTCGACCAGTGCTTCGGCCCGGTCTTGGCGTACCGTGCGGCCGTCACCAGGGACTTGCGGCCGGGCGTGGTCACGTTGCCAGGGAAGACCAGGTCGAAGGTCTCCGGCTTCACCAGCAGCTTCAGGACCTCCCAGGCCAGATCCTTCTTCTTCGACGATTTGAAGATCGCGTACCCGCCGGCGCCGAACAGGTGCCGCTGGCTCTTCCACTTCGGGAACATCGTGACGTCGAAGCTGCCGTTCTTCATCCCGGCGTTGGTCAGGCCGCCGGCCCAGAACCCGCCGCCGATCGACATCCCGATCCGGTTCGACGCGAACAGGCCCTGCAGCGTGCCGCCACCGCCGACGTCGGGCGACGGCGAGAGGCCCTTCTTCGTCAGCTCGATCATGTAGTTCAGCGCCTCGACGGTCGCGTCGGAGTTCGCGGTCGGTGCGCCCCATTTCCAGCCGCCCTTCCGGCCGGCGGCGGCAGCGTCACCGGCGTACGCCTTGCTCCACAGCCAGTCGCCGCCGTCGTACTTGCCCTCCTCGAGCAGGTTGGCGTTGTTCGCGTACATGAACGACGTCCAGCTGCCCCACAGCCGGACCACCCAGCCGAAGGCGTTGATGCCCTTGAACTTGGCGATCTTGGTCGCCGCGGTCTCGAAGTCGTCGAGGGTCCAGTCCGCACTCGGCGGTACGACGCCGGCGCGCTGGAAGAGCTCCGTGCTGTAGAACATGTTCCCGGCGTTGAAGCTGTCCGGGAGCTCCCACAGGTGGCCCTGGTACATCATCGACTCGATCAGGGCCGGGTGGATGTCGGCGAAGTACTCCTTCAGCGCGTCCAGGTCCTTGGTGACGTAGTCGTCGAGCGGCACCGCGAGTTCCTTCGACGCCATCAGCTGCAGGCCTTCGGTGGCGACGCTGATGATGTCCGGCGGGGTCCCGGCGGCGATCTGGGTCAGCACCTTGGCCAGGAAGTCGTTCCAGTCGGTGCCGTTGATGGCGGAGATCTCGAACTTGATGGTCGAGTCGAGCTTGGCGATCTGCGGCTGCAACCGGTTCTGCAGCTGGGTCGCCTGCGCCTGCTCGCCGAAGTACAGCATCTTCAGCGACTTCGACGAGCCGCCGCCGTCCTTGCTGCAGGCGGCCAGGTTGGCCAGCGCGCCCAGACCGAGGCCACCGGCCCCGGCCTTCAGCAGCGTGCGGCGGGCGAGCGAGCCTCCGGGCGGATGAATACCTGTCATGAGGGTTCCTCCTTGACCGCTCGGGCGGCCCGACGCGCCGCCCAATACGTATTGACCCGGGACGGTAGCAGCGGTGTACGGTGTGACGCAATACGTATTGGGCCGCGCTGTGATAGTAAATTGGCTGCGGCTCGCAGGCCGCGCACCGTACTGCGCCTACCTAAGCGGGGAGAACCATGGCGAAGTCGTCGGACGGACGGCCGAAACGCGTCACGATGACCGACGTCGCCCGGCGCGCGGGGGTGTCCCAGCCGACGGTCTCGTTCGTGCTCAACGACCGCCGCGACGTGGCGGTGGCCGAGGAGACCAGGCGGCGCGTGCTCGAGGCCGCGGCCGAGCTCGACTTCGTCCCCAACCGGGCCGCCCAGCTGCTGCGGTCGAACAAGTCGTTCACCGTCGGCGTCGTGACCAGTGGGATCGTCTCCCAGCCGTACGCCGGTCTGATCGTGCTCGGCCTACAACAGGTCGTCCAGCCCGCGGGCTACGTGTGCATGGTCGTCGACACGACCGGCGACCCGGGGCAGGGCGACGACGCGGTGGCGAGCCTGGTCGGCCAAGGCGTCGCCGCGATCGTGTACGCGTCGCTCGCGCCCCAGCCGCTGCACCGCAGCCCGCGCCTTGACGGGATCCGGACGATCTTCGTCAACTGCTGGCCCGAGGAGGGCCACGCCGACACGATCCTGCTGGCCGACGAGTACGCCGGTGGTCGTGCCGCGGCGGCGTCCGTGTTCGAGCGCGGGCATCGCGAGGTCGCGTTCCTCGGCGGCATGCGGAACGACTACGCGTGCAAGGAACGTCGGCGCGGCTTCGACGACGCCGCCCGGGCGGCCGGTCTACGTCCGGCCGATCTCGTGCATCGGTACGGCACCTATCAGATCGGCAACGGGTACGACCTGGCGACCGAGGTGATCACTGAGCATTCCCCGACGGCGTTGGTCTGCGGGAACGATCGAATGGCGATCGGCGCGCTGCTCGCCCTGCACGCGCTCGGGCTGGACTGCCCGCGGGACGTCAGCATCGTCGGTTTCGACGACCAGCCTGACGTCGCGGACCAGGTCCGTCCGGGTCTGACCACCGCCGCGCTGCCGCACCTGATGCTGGGTCGACGGGCCGGCGAGCTCCTGCTGGCCGGCCCGGACGATGCGCCCGAGCGGGTGATCGTCGACTGCGATCTGATCGAGCGCGACTCCGTCGGTGATCCGCCGCGTCGGCGGCCGCGGCCTCGGGCTCGGTCTGGGGCGTGAAATGATCCACTGGCGCCCGTCGTCGGGCTTCGTCGGCGACGTGATCCCGTTCAGTCACGCGGGGCGGATCTGGTTGTTCTACCTGCTGGACGAGCGTCCGGAGGACCCGACCGCCGGTGCGAGGGGGATGCCGTGGGCGTTGGTGTCCACCACGGACTTCGTGCAGTACACGGACCACGGCGTCGTACTGCCGGCGGGGGATCGGGATGCGGTCGATTTCGACTGCTACACGGGCAGTGTGGTGGCCGATGGTTCGCAGCTGCACCTCTTCTACACCGGGCACAATCCGCGGCGCGGGGACGCGGACGGCTCGTTTCAGGTCGTGTGTCATGCGGTCAGTGCCGGTGATCCGACGCGTTGGACCAAGCTCTCCTCGGAGGCTTTCGGTGCGCCGCCGGGGTATGTGCCGCAGGACTGGCGGGATCCGTTCGTGTACCGGACCGCAACCGACCAGCCGTGGCAGATGGTCTTGGCGGCGCGGTACGTCGACGTGCCGGATCGCCGGTGTGGTGTCGTCGCGCGGTTGACGTCGACCGACCTGGCGCAGTGGACGATCGCGGAGCCGTTGTGGGAGCCGCACCGGTTCATCACGCAGGAGTGCCCGGATGTGTTCCAGTGGGGCGACTGGTGGTACCTGGTGTACTCCGAGTTCACTGACGCGTTCCAGACGCGGTACCGGATCGCGCGTGGGCCGGACGGTCCGTGGCTCGCGCCGGGGCGCGACACCGTCGACGGGCGGGCGTTCTACGCGGCCAAGTCGGTCGAGCATGAGGGGCGCCGGTTCTTCATCGGCTGGATCCCCACAAAACAAGGGGATTCCGACGCAGGCCCGTGGCAGTGGGCCGGCGACCTCGCCGTACTCGAAGCCCATCAGGAGGACGACGGGACGCTGGCGTTCGGTCTCCCCGCGGAGGTCGCGACGGCGTACGCCGACGTACAGGACGTCAAGCTGTCACCGCTGGACGGCGCAGACGCCGAGCCGGGACAGGGCGCGATCGACCGGTACGCCGCCTGGATCGGAGACGTGGTGCCGGACCGGTGCCTGATCTCGTTGACGGTCGACGTCGCGGCCGGCACGCAGGCGTTCGGGCTCCTGTTACACGCCAGCGCGGACGGCGAGCACGCCACCGTCGTACGCCTCGAGCCACAACGCAACCGCATCGTCCTAGACCACTGGCCCCGCGCCCGCACCGGCCCAGCCCAATGGCAGGTAGCCGGCGACATCCCCCACCTCATAGAATTAGAACGCCCCTGCCCCCTACCACCCGGCCGCCACACCGTGCAGGTCCTACTAAACGGAACCACCGGCCAGGTCGTAGTAGACAACCGAGCAGCCCTAACCTTCCGCCGCTACGAACTGGGTGCGCGCCACCTCGGCCTCTTCGTCACCGACGGCGTCGTAGACCTCGCAGAGCTCACAGTCTCGAGCTGAGTTGTGCGCCGTCAGCGAGCCTTCTGCTCCTGGGAGCAGACGAGCGGTTGTCCGGCTCTTGTGACCGATGTGTGGGTGGTTGAGGCGGTGCAGCGCCGCGGCGCGTGCAGTTTGGACAGGAAGTGGTGGGTGGAGACCTGCGATTTCGGCTCTCCGACCCGATCCGCGCCAACCCGAAGAGCGGGGAAACAAAGTTGCATACAGCGACGGCTTCTTTCCCCGCCACGACAGCTCACTCTCCGGGGCACCGCCAAACCCACGACTCGACGGACACCTGCAACTGCGCCACCTTCGCTCGAAGAGCCACCGGATCGATCAGCCCAACTCACCCACACATGCCTCACGAGAGCCGGCTATCCCCTCGTCCGGAGGGTCTCTGCTGGTGTGCAAGGGGATAGCCGGCTCTTCTGACTGCTCCGTGGGCTCAGCCGGTTGCGGGTCACGGCTTCCGGCCGAACCGAACGTCCCGCCGCGACCTCCGCTGTCTGCCGGCCATTGGTCGCGGTCCCGTCTGCATTGGTGGAGGGTTTCCCGTACATCGGTGGAGTGTTTCTGGCGCCATCGCAGCAAAACCCTCCACCAACAACCGCCCCCATCGCCGGCACCAGGTCAGCTGGGAAGCTGGGGTTGGGTTGGGGAGGTTCCTTTCCCGGATCGGGCAGGAAATCCTCCCCAGATCCGCGTACCAGCTCATGCCACGCACGGCACCCGCGAGCACCGGCCGGGAGCAAACCACCCACGGATGCGGCAGGAGCGCCGGATAACCGGCGCTGGGGCTGGTGGACCGGTGGGTGGGTTAGGTTGCGGGGGCCTCGTCCGCCCAGGGTTTGTGGAGGTTCTCGTGCGTCGGTTACCTGTTGCGTTGGCTGTTGTTGCTGGTTTGGTTGCTGCTGTGGGACTGGTGGTTGTACATCCGGGGAGTGTGGCGCGAGCTGATGCTGCGGTGACAGCGCAGGCTGCTGCGGGGCCGAGTAGTGTGCGGCGGGTTGGGACGGAGGACTTTGCCGACCCCGGGTTCGCGCACCTTGGTTCGAAGTACTACCTGTTTCGGACTGGTGCGGGGTACGGCACGCGCTGGACGACAAGCGGTGGCTGGTCGGCGGTTCACAAGTCGATGGCGGCGATCCCGGCGTGGGTCGACCACAGCAAGCCGCTGCTCTGGGCGCCGGAAGTTTTCCAGAGCTCCGACAGCCGCGGCGCGTTGTACGTCATGTACCTCACCGGCGAGTCCGCGTCCCGGCACGTGCACTGCATCGGCGTCGCGACCTCCCGTCACCCGGCGGGGAACTACACCCCAGGGTCCAAGCCGGTCGTCTGCTCGCCGTGGGTCTCGCGCGGGTACGAGGCGATCGACCCGGCGGCGTACCGGGCCAAGGACGGCAAGCGGTACCTGATCTACAAGAGCGACTACCGCAACGCGTCCGGCTTCCAGATCCGCGCGGTCCAGATGGACACGCAGACGGGGACGCGCGTGGTCGGCAAGAGTATCGCCAAGATCGTCAGCTCGACCAGGATCGAAGGCCCGTCGGTGATCGCGCACGGCGGCAAGGTGTGGCTGTTCGCGTCCCGCGGTGACTACATCAACTGCTCCTACAACACCGACGTCTGGTCCGCGAGCACCTTCTGGGGCGGTCGCTTCACCCGCGTCAAGACCCTGATGACCACCAAGTCGACCCGGCTCTGCGGACCGGGCGGCGCCACCGTCATCAACGTCGGCGCGACCACCCGGATCGCCTTCCATGCGTACGTCGACGCGAACCACAACGGCGTGAAGGACTCGAACAAGCGCCAGGCCTACACCGGCGTACTCAAGTGGGACACCGGCGGCCGGCCGTACCTGGCCTGAACGGTCCGGGCAAAACCAGTTCAGCTCTTTTCCTGAAGAGATCCCGCTCCTATGATGCTGGGCAAACTAAACCGGTATATCTGAGGAGTGTGGCGATGTCAGATCCGCTCGAGGTCTCCCGGAGAACGCTGATCACGGTGGGAGGCGTCGGCCTGGTGGCGGCACTGGCCGGGGTCGGTACGACGGCCGCGGCGGCTGGATCGGCAGCACCGAAGCCCGGGTCGGGCGGGATCCCGCCGGGACCGTCGACGTACGGATGGAATCCGGCGGACCTGCTCGACTTCGACCCCAAGACCCACCCGTGGGCCCGGCACCTGCGCTGCCTGGTCCCGCTGGCACCGCGGATCGCGCCGTTCGCGCCGACTCAGGCCCACCCCGACCTCGATCCCGGGGTCCGGTTGTCGACGCTCAGCCTGGACGACGCCGGCACGATCTACGAGGGGCGCAACCAGCCGATCGGGCTCGAAGGACACGTCTATACCCAGCGGTTCTGGCCGTACATCGACGTCTGGGGTACTTGGCACGGTCAGGTGCTGCCGTCGGTGCCGAGCGACGTGGTCGCCGACCCGAGTGCGCCCGGCCGGAACTACGGCGTCATCGACATCCCGAACCCGGGCTGGACCGAGGCCGCCCACAAGAACGGCGTCAGGACGATCGGCGGGTGGTTCTGGCCGCGCACCGGCGTCGACTTCGGCGAGTTCCTGGTCCAGGCCGCCGACGGCTCGTTCCCGGTCGGCGACAAGCTGATCGAGATCCGCAGGTACTTCGGTTTCGACGGCCTGTTCATCAACCAGGAGGCGTCGATCACCGCCGCCCAGGCCACGAAACTGCGGGACCTGTTCCGCTATCTGAAGGCCGAGGACCCGGACTTCTACCTGCAGTACTACGACGCGGACCTGCCGAACGGCGATCTGGACTACCAGAACATGCTGAACCAGAAGAACGTCCCGTGGCTCGGCACCCCCGGCGATCCGATCGTCGACTCGATCTTCATCAACTACGGCTGGCCGTACGTCGACGCGGACCTGAGTGGCAGCGCGAGGACCGCGACGGCCGCCGGGTTCGACCCGCGGGAGGTCGCGTTCGCCGGCGTCGAGCACCAGCAGGGCGGCTTCAACCCGGAGGAGTGCTTCACGGATTACGCGCACCCGGGCCGCCCCGGTCCGATCTCCGTGGCGCTGTTCGTCGAGGACCAGTACTGGGCCACCGCCGCGAACTCCGGCGCCACCACGACGCCGGAAGGACGGGCGAAGTACCGCGACCTCGAGCAGCGGTTCTGGTCCGGGCCGACCGGCAACCCGGCGACGTCCGGGCGGATCGAGCCGCGCACACCGCCGTACCGGACCGACGTCCTGAACTACAAGCGCTGGGACGGCATCGCGCACGGCATCGTCGAGCGGTCGCCGTACGGCGCACTTCCGATCGTGACCGCGTTCAACATCGGCGTCGGCAGCACGTTCTACCTGGACGGCAAGCAGGTCCGCGACGGCGGCTGGGACAACCAGGGCTGCGCGGATCGAGCGCTGACCTGGCAGTACTGGACCGACGGCGTCACGGTCACCCTCGACGAGAGCACGGCGTACGAGGGTGCGCACAGTCTCGCGCTCTCGGGCAACGGCGTCGTCCATCTCTTCAAGACGGACATCAGGCAGACCGACCACACCGAGATCAGGGTCGTCGCGCAGGGCCTGTCGACGATCGAGCTCGGCGTCACCCGTCGTACTGCACCGGATCGCATCTCGTGGACCCCGCTGACGCCGATCCGGCGAGCGTCGGGCTGGATCGAGTACGGCGGGCGCGTGCCCTGCGGCGACGACCGCATCGCGCGGATCTCCTTGCGCACCAGCGGATCCGGCCACCTGGGCAAGGTCCTGCTCGCTGACGCACGGTCCCTCTACAAGACTCCCGCCCGCCCACGATCGTTCGCCGTAGCCGACGAGGGCCCCGGTGCAGGCACGACCCACCACCTCAGCTTCGCCTGGTCCCGCCAACCGGACGCCACGGCGTACGACGTACTCCAAGGCGCCAACCGCTGGCTCGGCCGCGTCCACCGCGACGCCTTCTTCGCCGAATCAGTCGACCTCACCAAGGGCCGAACCTTCCAACTGATCCCGATCGCCCCCAACGGCAACCGAGGTACGGCGGCAACCTCCCACCTGTGACAGATCCTGGGGACGTCGCACCACGGCGGCGTCCCCAGTTCTCAGGATCGGCCGGAGATCTTCCGGTTGAGGGAGAAGAGGCGGCCGAGGATCGGCATCAGGACGATGTTCAGGCCGTGCAGGATGCCGATGATCAGCAGGATGCCGCCGATCCGGCCCGCCTCGAAGCCGGCCTGCGGGGCGGTGACGACGATGCTCCACGTCTCCCGGGGCTGGAAGCTCACGGTGAACAGGATGTACGCGCTGAAGATCAGGTAGTACACGATGTCGGTCAGCACGATGTAGCTCTTGCCGGTCTGCGGGTTGTCGTGGAAGACGTCGGCGGCGTACGCGCGGCCGAACCGTTTGATGAACGGGCCGAGCCACAGGGCCAGCCCGATCAGCAGTACGTCGGTGAACAGCTCGAGGATCCACCAGTCGAGCAGCAGATGCCCGGTGCCGGCCCGGGGCGTGAAGATCACGACGGTTGCTACCAGCAACAAGATCGCGAGGGCCAGGGACGCGGCGGTCCGGACGGTCCGGTGCCGCCGGATCCGGTCGTCGGCGATGCTGCCCAGGACCCGCTCGAACAGGTCCGGCGCCGGCGGTCGCGTGGCCGCCGGGTCCAGAGCGTCGTACAGCCGGCGTTCGACCTCCGAGGGCTCGCCGGGAGTTTCGGGGCGTCGTGTCATCCCTTGACCTCCAAGACAGATTTCAGCGACCGCAGGCCGCGTTGCAAATGGGTCTTCACCGAGTTGGGCGACAGGCCGAGGGTCTCGGCGATGTCGGCGACGGAGAGTTCGAGGTAGTACCGCAGTACGACGCAGTCGCGCTGGCGGCGCGGGAGTGCGCGCAGGGCCGCGATCACCTCGCGGCGACTCTCGTCCGCGGCGGCGTGGTCCTCGGCCGACCGGTCGTCCGGGTCGGCCGGCAGCCGGTGCCGCAGCGACACCAGACCGCGACGGTTGTGGTCCCTGGCGAGGTTGATCACGATCGAGCGCAGGTACGCCGCCGCTCGGTCGGGATCGTGGATCCGGTGCTGACTGCGGGCCAACCGGAGGAACGCCTCCTGCACCAGGTCCTCGGCCGCGGTCCGGTCGTCGACGAACCAGCGCGCGAGCTGCACCAGGCGCGCCGCTTCCGCCTGGAACAGCGCGATCACGAGCGCGTCGGCGTCCAGTCGAACGCCGCCGACCGGTAGGTCCGCAGCCGCATCCATAGCCCCCATCACTTCTACGGACGGGCGAGTCGGCAGACCGGGTGACACGGCAAGGAAATGTTCTTTCCCTGTCACCCGTTCCGCGGCACCACTGCGTCTGTCGTTGTGATCCGTGCACTCAGCATCGGCGATCGAGGGGGAGTCATGACAGGTCTGAAGCTCTTCGCCACGCCTGGCCTGTCTGCCGGTGTCATGGTGAGATCGGCCGCGGCAGGACTCGGGCTGGGTCTCTGTTGGGGCATCGCCGCTCGGGGATGGATGCGGCTGATCTCCACCGATCCGGAGTTCAGTTGGGCCGGCACCGGCATGATTCTCGCGATGACCGCCGTCTCCGGTCTGGTCCTCGGCATCCTGTACGGCGTACGTCGCGCCGGCCGATCGCGGTGGTGGCGACTTCTCGCCGTACTCTGCCTGCCCCTCTTCGCAAGCCCCGGGATGATCTTCCTGCCCGCGTTCCTGCTCGGCGGCCTGCTCTACATCAACCGCCGATGGGCGCGCATCACCGGCCTGGCCGGCATCGCCCTGGCCGAACTGGCCCTCTGGTTCGTGGACCGCGGCCAGCCGATCAACCCCTGGTACCACTACGGCGGCTTCCTCATCCTGTCGCTGACCATCGCCGCCGGCGCTGCGGAACTGTACCGGCCCCGCTACCTGGGTGCCGAGCAACCTGAGGTAGTTCAGGCGTCGGTGACAATGTTGGGATGACTCTCGAATCGGTTGTTGGCTGATGGGCGTTCTCGACAAGTTCTCGCTGGCCGGGCGGACGGCTCTGGTGACGGGTGGGTACCGCGGGCTCGGTAAGGCGTTCGCGACCGGGTTGGCCGAGGCCGGTGCGGACGTGGTGATCGGAGCGCGCGACGCCGCGGCTTCGCAGGAGGCGGCCGAAGCACTGGCGGGCGAGACCGGCCGTACGGTGGTCGGCGTCGGCCTCGACGTGAACGACCGGGCCTCCGGCCGGGCAGCGATCCAGGCGGCGCTGGACGCGACCGGACGGTTCGACATCCTGGTCAACAACGCCGGGGCGTGCGTTCACCGGCCGGCGCTCGACGTACCGGACGACGAATGGGACACCGTCTTCGCCACGAACGTCGACGGCCTGTGGAAGCTCAGTCAGGAGGCGGCCCGGCACTTCACCACGGTCGGCGGCGGAACCATCGTCAACATCGGGTCGATCTCCGCGCAGATCGTGAACCGTCCGCAGTGGCAACCGGCGTACAACGCCTCCAAAGCCGCCGTCCATCAGCTGACCAAGTCCCTGGCCGCGGAGTGGGCCCCGTTGAACATCCGCGTGAACGCCGTCGCCCCCGGCTATGTGAAGACCGAGATGGCGCCGGTCGACGAGCCCCAGTTCAAGGCCCGCTGGATCGACGACGTCCCCATGCAGCGGTACGCCGTACCGGAAGAGATAGCGCCCACCGTCGTCTTCCTCGCCTCACCGGCCTCCAGCTTCATGACCGGCTCAGTAGTGGTAATCGACGGCGGCTACACCCTCCACTAGCGGTATCGGTCGAGGAACGTGGTGAGTTCTGCGAGGTACTGCGGGCGCTTGTCGCGGCGTACCGAGTGGCCGGCGCCGGCGATGTGTACTGCGCGGAACTCACCGGCTGCCGCTTCGGCGCAGCGGTCGGCGAACTCGGTGGAGATCAGTGCGCCGCGTTCGGTGTCGCCGTGGATCAGCAGTACCGGGCAGGTGATTTCGGTCATCAGTTCGGTCAGGGGCGCCGGGTCCTGGTACGGCAGATCGAACATCTGCGGGTTGACCTGCGCCTTCGACACGGCCCAGGGCTCGAGTTCGTCGTCGGCCCAGTCGGGATCGTTGGAACGGCCCTGCGCGACCCGTGACGGCAGATCGAGTGCTCGAACCGCGGCGAGCCAGGTCGGCTCGGACCGCGATTCGTGCTGCCGGTCGCCAGGCGTTCCGGTCGGCGGGTCTTCCAGCACGACCGCACGCACCAGGTCCGGCCGCGCCGCGGCCAGATAGGCGGCCGCCATCGCGCCCATCGAGTGGCCGACCACGACGATCCCGCCGTCACGGGGCCGGCTCGACAGCACGAGGGCGGCATCGTCGCGGTGCGCGTCGTACCGGACAGGTTCGTCCGGAAGCCCCGACTCACCGTGCCCACGCGCATCGATCGCCAGCGCCCGAACCCCAGGCATCTCTCGGAGCAGCGGTTCCCAGCACTGCGCAGAGTCGGAGAAGCCGTGCAGGAACGCAACCTCGGCTGCCGCCTCATCGGTCCGGTACCACGCCAGATGAGCCGTCCTGCCGCGCACACTGAACATGGTTCCGGACCTTAGCGCAAACCCCTAGTGGGTGCAGTCGCAGTCGCAGGTGGGACGGCAGGGCCTGCGCGGGGTGGCACAGACCTGGTGCGGGTAGAGGACCGGGCCGACGCCTGGGAGCGCTTGGCTACGGGCCAGGCGCAGCAAGGAATCTGCGGCGAGCGGGGCGTTCTCGCCGGTTCCGGACATTCGTGCGGCGATCATCCCGGCGACCAGGGGTGCGGAGAACGACGTACCACTCCAGCTGGCCAGCCCGTCGAAATGCCTCTGTTCGTGAGGAACGGGATCTTCGAAACACTCGTAGTCGCCGACCGCGAAGGCGTTGACCAGATCCACGCCCGGTGCGTAGACGTCGACCCAGCCGCCGTAGTTGGAGAACGACGCGCGGGAGTTGCCGTCGGCGGAGAGCGCTCCGACGCCGATCACCCAGGAGTACGCCGCGGGGAACGTCGGTTTGTACGTCGTGTCGTTGCCGGCCGGCGCGACGATGACGACGTTCAGATGGCGCAAACGCCTGTCGTAGAAGGTGTTGAAGGTGAGCATCGGCCGATGGAAGCGAGTGAAGCCGTCGAACTCGCAGACGATGACCTCCGCCCCGCAGTCCATCAGTTCGTTCATCTTCTGGATGATCTCGTGCTCGTACGCCATCCCAGCGTGCGGCCGGTTGTCGATGTACTCCGCCTTCTTGACGTGGACCTTCGCCTTCGGCGCCACGCAGCGCACACACCCGGCGACGAACGTCCCGTGGCACGCGTAGGGCTTGATGCGTCCGTTGCCTGCCATGAAGGGGTCCTCGGCCTCGCCGGTGACGCCCGCCATCCACGGCCACACCTGCACACCGTCGACCAGGCCACCGTCGACGACGCCGACGAACACGTCACGACCGTCCCATCCGCGCGTTCCGCAACAGATCCCGGTGCTCACGGGCGGTTCCGGGCATGCCGCCTTGCCGGGCACGCACGCCGGCTCGGTGGCCGGGCAGGGATGGCCGTTGCCGCAGTACGGGAGCCCGTGGTCCGGTGTTCCCTTGCCAGGGCCGGCCCGTCGGTCGAGCTCAGCCAGTACGTTCGGCACCGACAGCGGATCGTCGTCGGTGTACTGCCTGTCGTACTCGCCGCCGAACTCGGAGCCGCCGAGCATTCCGTGCCGTCCCTCGCTGACCCGGCGGAAGTCCCTGCCGTAGCGCCAGACCAGGGCGGTGACGCCGTCGATCACCGGCAGTACGTCGATGGCCACGAGTTCGGGGATGATCGGACTGCGTTCGTCCTCCGGCGTCGAATCGTCCCGCAGCGTTCTGAAGACCAGCTCCGCGTCATCCGCGCGGACGAGGATCGTGTCCCGCCGGTAGAAGTAGTCGACGTACCCCTCGTCCCTCCAGTTGGCCGGGTACACGGCCGTCGTGCCGTGCCATCGCTCCGGCCGGCTTTCTCCCTCGTCCTCCAGGATCAGGCGCAGTGCGTCTCTGAGGCGTTGGTCTGCTGGCATTTCGTCCCCCTAGTTGGTCAGAAACCTTCCAAAAACAAGGTGGTGCGGCGTACTACGATCGGAACATGGCCGGGTGAGGGGGCGGGGCTGTGGACGCCGACGAGCTGCATGCGCTGGCACTGTCGCGGCCCGCTGACGCCCTGAAGATCGCCCGCCAGGTTCTCGCGAACTCCCCGTCCGACGCCGAGGCCGCGGCCGCACACAAAGCGGCGGGTGTCGTCCATCGCGACTTCGGTGACATCCGTGAGGCGGTGACCGAACTCAAGGCGGCGTACCGGCATGCTCGCAAGGCCGGGGATCCCGACAACGAGGCGGACATCCTGGCGAGCCTCGGCGTGGCTCTGGTCATGGCGGGGCAGACCCGGCGTGGGCTTGCTGTCCTCGACTCGATCGTCCCGGGCCGGACCGGTGTGTTCGCCGGCCGCATCCTCGTCCGCCGGGTCTGGGTGCGAGGGGCGCTGCTCGGCAGGTACGCCGAAGCGCTGGCCGACGCCGAAGAGGCGGTCCAACTGCTGAGCGACACCGGTGACCTGCTGTGGGAGGCGCGGGCGCTGACCCACCGGGCGATGGTGCTGCTCGCGATGGGCGCGATCGAACGCGCCGACGTTGACTACGCCCGCAGCGAGGAGTTGTTCTCGAAGTGCGGTCAACAGGCCGAGTACGCCGACACTCGGCAGGCGCGTGGTGCTGCGGCCTTCGCCCGAGGTGACCTGCCGACGGCATTGCTGTACCTCGACGACGCGCAGCGGATGGTCGACGAGCTCGGGGTCTTCGAGCCGGACCTGCTCGCCAACAAGTGCGTGGTGCTGCTGGCGGCCGGTCTGACGCGGGACGCACTCACCGAGATCAACAGTGCGCTGGAGCGGTTCGAAGACCAGCGCGGGTCGACGGCTCGACGCGCGGAGTTGTTGTACTGCGCCGGACTGGCAGCGCATGCCGCCGGTGCTCTGGAGCTGGCCGAGAGTCGCAGCCGTGCCGCCATGAAGCTGTTCCGCCGGCAGCAGCGCCCGTGGTGGGCGGCGCGTGCTGAGCTGGTGTTGCTTCAATCCCGCTACGCGGGTGGTGATCGTACGGCGCGATTGCTGCACACCGGCCAACGACTCGGCGCCGAACTCGACGGACTCGACCCGGACCTCGCGGCCGAGGCACATCTGCTGACAGGCAGGCTCGCCCTCGCCCGTTCCGAGCCGGCCGAGGCCAGACGCCACCTGAGCATCGCGGCCGGCGCCCGGAACCGCGGCCTGCGAGGACGCGGCGCCGGCTGGCTCGCTCAAGCCACGCTCCACGAAGGCGACGGCCGGGCGCGCGCGATGCTGGCCGCCTGCCGGCAGGGCCTGAGCCTGATCGAGGTCTACGTGCACACCCTCGGCGCCACCGAACTTCGCGTCCTCGCCACCGCCCAGGGCGCCGAACTCGCCGCGATCGCGCTCCGGTACGCCGTCCAGCGGGGCAACGCCCGCCAGGTCCTCGAGTGGAGCGAACGCTGGCGCGCCACGGTGCTCGCGATCCCTCCGGTCCGGCCGCAGGAAGACGACGGCCTGGTCGCCGACCTCGCGGCGCTGCGCAGCCTGACCTACCGGCTGGAGACCAGCTACGACCATCGACTCGGACCCGCCCCGCTGCATCGCGAACGCCGACGCCTCGAAGCCGCAGTACGGCGCAGGGTTCTGGTGACGCCCGGCACCGTGGACGACCGACCCGACCAGTTCCGCAGCGCCGACCTGCTCGCTCATCTCGGAGACCGCAGTCTGGTCGAACTCACCGACGTCGACGACCGGCTGTACGCGATGACGGCGGCGCGCGGCCGGGTCCACCTCGAGTTGATCGGTCCCACCCAGGAGGCGACTCGGCGGTTGTCACACGCGTTGTTCGCACTGCGACGCGAGGCGACCGGACGCGGCGAGGACAGACTCGACCTGGACGCCATCGGAGCTCGCCTGGAGACGGCGCTCTTGGGCGACGTGGCCAAGCACCTGGCCGACGGCCCGGTGGTCGTCGTACCGACTGGCCGGCTGCATGCGGTTCCGTGGGGCCTGCTGCCGTCGTTGCGGCATCGGCCGACCTCGGTGGCCCCGTCGGCGGCTGCGTGGTTGCGGGCACGGAGCGCCGTACCGCCGGAGACCGAGCGGGTGGTGCTGATCGGCGGTCCGCAACTGTCGACCGGACCAGAGGAGGTACGACGACTGTCCGAGCTGTACCCGGACGCGGTGGTGCTCACCGAGGGCGACGCGACGGCAGAAGCAGTGCTGCAAGCGATGGACGGGGCGTCGTTGGTGCATGTCGCCGCCCACGGCACGTTCCGCGCAGACAGTCCGCTGTTCTCGTCGCTCCAGTTGGATGACGGGCCGCTCACGGTGTACGACCTCGAACGGCTGGACCGCGCGCCACACCGAGTCGTGCTGTCGAGTTGCAGCTCCGCGCTCGGCGGACCCAGCGGTGCGGACGAGCTGCTCGGCCTGGTCAGTGCACTGGTGGCACTCGGGTCGTCCGGCGTTGTGGCGAGCGTCGTACCGGTGAACGACCCGGCGACGGTGCCGCTGATGCTCGGCCTGCACGGCAGGCTGCGGGCCGGTGACGACCTTGCCGAAGCACTCGCCCAGGCACGCGAGTCGGCCGGTGACGACCGGCTGGCGCGGACAGCCGGGCAGTCGTTCATCGCACTGGGGGCTTGAGTCACAGCCGTACCCAGTCGGTGATCACTCGACCGGTCGCCGTATCGCAGCGCAACCGAACCGCATCAGCAGGCAACGACGGCAGTTCGAAGAAGCCGGATTCGTTGGCGCTGACGGAGTACTCCGTGCCGTCCGGCATCTCGACGTGGATCTCACCCGGGCCGGGCGGCAGGATCTGGCCGACCACCTCGTCCTGGGTCACCTCCAGCTCCATCGACAGCGGAGTGGAGGTGAAGACCAGCAATCGCGTCTGCCCGGGATCGGCCCGGGTCGCCGCCGCCGCGTCGAGCGACGAGTCGAACGTCAGGCTCGCCTGCAGGAGGTCCTCGTCGATCGTCCGCCAGGAGAGCACGCCCTCGGCATGCGCGGCGATCGTGTCTGCCAACGGTCGCGTAGCGCGGACAGCCTCGGCGAGATCCTCGAAGAGGCGCTCGTCGTCATCCCAGTGTCGCCGCGTCATGCCGGCCACCTCCTGACGGCTCGGATCGCTCCGAGGATTCGACGTACGCCCGGACCCGCGGAGATCTGCGGAGCCGCTCGAGCGCGCGTGAGCGGGTGGGGCCGATGCTGCCTGCCGGAATCCCGGTGCGCTCGGTGATCTCGACGTACGACGGTCGCGGATCCTCGAGCAGCAGCAACAGCAGGTCGCGCTGCCGGTGGGGCAGCTCGGCCAGCCCGGCCAGCAGCATCTCGTGCCGCTCGGCCCGGAACAGACCTTCGTCGGGCTCGTCGATGTCCGCCGCGATCGCCTGGAACTCGGGATCCAGCGGGTCGTTGGGGCTCAGCCGGCGCCCGGACGACAGGTACCGGAGCGCCTCGCGGCGGGCCGTCGTGACGATCCACCCCGGCATCGCCCGCGGTTCCTGCAGGCTGTCCAGGTGCCCGACGAGCCGCAGCCACACGGTCTGCGCAACGTCCTCGGTCTCGCTCGGCGTCAGCCGGAACCGCCGGATGACGGACACGAGCAACGGCGCGTACCTGCTCACGAGTTCGCTCCACGCCTGCTGATCGCCATCGGCTGCGGCGGCCACCAGAGCGGTGACCGGTGAGACTTCGCCTTCCATTCCGGTTCCCCCCTTGATGCCGGGTCCTACTGGACGGACCGCACCGGAGGACCTGCAGATACATGCCAATCCAGCTTCAGACCGGTTGCACTGCGTAGGCCGATGCCGGCAGGAGCCTCAGGCCGGTGTGCAGAGTCACCAGCTCCTGGAGCGCGTACTTCGCGGAACGCTTGAAATCGAAGCCGTGTGCGCCGAGCGTCACATCGACGGAGCAAGCACCTGGACTCAGCCCGGTGAGCAGGCCGCCCTGGACGGTCAGCCGGAGGCTTTCCAGCCTGAAGAGCAGCGTGAGATCGAAGGTGATCGTGACCGGAGCGTGCCGGTCGACGGTGACGTCCACTTCCGGGTGATGGAGCGACGAGATCTCGTGTTCGGCCAACGTGACGTACTCAGGCGACCCCGTGCCCGCCAGGGTGGTGCTCGCCGCGTCCTGGAGGACACGATGCGTCCGCCAGACCCACAGGATCGGATCACCCAAGTCGCGGTCGAAGGTCGCTGTGAGTGCGCGGGTCACCGGAGCCGACATCAGTCGGCCGGCTGGACCGAGGTGCGGCACCAGCCCGAGCACCTTGCTGCTCCTGATCAGGTCGTTCAGCTGCGCAGAGGTGTCCGGGCCGGTCTGGTTGAAGTGCGAGGCGATGGTGATTCGGTGGCTACTGGTGTTCATCCGTCTTCTCCTGCAGGTACTGGCGCCCGCGATCGAGGCGAGCGTTGACGCGGATTCGGTGTGCGGGGCCGGATTCGTGGATCCGCGGAACCCCCGGAGTCAGCCGCCCGGCCGCATGAATTCGAGGCACCGAACGGTCAGGCGGATTCGGGCCGCCACGGTGCCGGAAGCGGCCGACTGCCCCGACGGCCAGGACGGCTGTCCCGAGCAGCAGCGGTACCAGCCACGACGGCAGGTTCGACTCGTCGGCGGCGAACGCCACCGTCACTGTCGTTCCTGTCGGCACGAGCTCCCCGGCGCGCGGCAGCTGGCTGACGACCTGACGCTCGCGACCCGAGGTATCACTCCCATCGACCGGATCGAAGATCAGCTCGACGCCCTCGACCGCGCCGCGGGCCTCGCCCTCGCTGCGGTTGAGCAGGTCAGGAACCGGCACGAGCTTCTGGCTGGGCCCGCGGGTGGGCGGTGCGGTGGAAGTCGGCGGAACGGTGGTGGTCGGTGGTGACGGCAATGGAGACGGCAATGGTGACGGCGGCGGTGGTGACGGCGGTGGTGACGGTGGTGTGGGCACCCGGCGTACGTCGGCTCTCACGGTAGCGGCGCGTTCGACCAGTTCGCCTGGTTGCGGCCGCTGGGCGACCACCCGCCCGGGCCGCTTGCCGTCCTTGAGGATCCGTTCCGTGTAGACGAGTCCGGCGTCTTTGACCATGGCCGCGGCCTCGTCCTCGGTGTGATCGATCAGATCTGGTACCGGAACAAGCGCCGGCTCCGGTGGGACGGGCTCGCTGAGGGTCAGGCCGGCCTGTTCCCCGAACCACAGGTAGGCGCCGGCAGCGGGGTTCTGCAACTTGACGGTCCACTCCGCGGCGCCCGCCGCCGGCGACGTTCGGACCGCAATCGCGCGCCGTGCCGCGAGCTTCTCCGCCGCGGCCAAGGTCAGCCCGACGAGGTCCGGCATCACCACGCCACGGGTGAGGGCAACCACCGAATATCCCCCGTCCGGGTCGCGCGTGTACTGCACCTCTTGCTCGATAACGACGACGACCCTCGTGTCGACCTGCACGAAGTTGTTGTTCACGATCTTGCAGTTGTAACCGGCGCCTCGGAGACGGTCTGCTGCTTCTCGGAGCGACAGGCCGCGCACCTTGGGAACGGCCGCTGGTGAGGCGGTCCATCGAGCGGATTCCGTGCAGGCGTCATCAGCAACGGTTGCGGCGCTCGTTCCGGCCGGCAGGAGCGTCGCGACAGAAAGCGCTGCCGCGGCGATCAGGTACTTGGCGCGATGGATACTCACACTTCTCTGACCGGGCCGTCGGGCAGGCTGATACCCGATGCAACCAACTTCGGCCTCGTAGGCGTGTCTAACCCGGTATCGAGGGATGGGAGATCAGATGAGTGATCGGGACGCGGCGTTCGAGGCGTATTTCGCGGCACGTTCCGACGCCATGCGCGGCACGGCGTACCTGCTGTGTGGCGACTGGCATCGCGCGGAAGACCTGGTGCAGCAAACGTTCACGAAGATCTACCTGGCGTGGCGCCGGATCCAGCGGCACGAGGCGATGGACAACTACACCAGGCAGACACTCATACGTACGTTCCTGTCCGAGCGGCGCCGGGGGTGGTTCCGGCACGAGTCGGTCGAGTCCCAGGCGACCGATCGGGCGGCGCCGTCGGCCGACTTCGCCGACATGCGGCTCGTGTTGCTGGAGGCACTCGTGAAGGTGCCGCCGCGGCAACGCGCCGTACTCGTCCTGCGGTACTGGGAGGACCAGTCCGTCGAACAGACGGCTGCGTTGCTCGACTGCTCGGCCGGAAATGTCAAGAGCCAGGCTGCCCGCGGGCTGGCGACGCTGCGCGGACTGCTGGAAGAGGAGAAGGTTCGATGAACGAAGAGGATCTCAACGAGGCATTGCACGACGTGATCGTGCGCAGCACTCCACCGCCGTCGATGGATCCAGCGCAGGCTCTGGAGCAGGCCCGCCGGGCACGCAAGCGGCGTACGGCGGTGTGGGCCGCGGCCGCCGTCGTACCGCTGGTGGTCGGCGTCACCGCCGGTCCTGCACTGGTCGCGAACCTCACCGGTGACCGGTCGGTGGGCCAGATGGTGGCGGGCGGCCCGGGCGCGACGCCGTCGGAATCGCCGTCGGCATCCACGCCGCCGCCGGTCTCCACTGTGGCGCCGTCGACTGCGCCGAAGAGCCGGAAGACCGGTGACCCGTGGCCGGAGGGACAGGTGGACCGTACGGCGACCACGGGTCCTCGCGCCGACCGCGCCGTGACGCTGATGAACGACCTGACCTCGGCACTGCCGCCAGGGTTCACCTCGCCGGACCTGAAGTACCCGGAGGGCGGCCCGATGCGCCGGCCGCAGAGCCAGTACGCGTCGAACGACGGGGAGCCGGACTACTGGGAGTACATGGCCTCCATCCCGGTGCAGAAGGACAACCGGGTCGGCAAGGTGCTGGTGCAGTCGACCACGCCCAACGGGAAACCGGCGACGGACCCGTGCGCGCTGGCCAAGAAGTTCTGGGGCGGGACCGGCACCTGCAGTGTCGTGATCGTCAACGGCAAGAAGGTCGGCGTACTGACCACCAAGAGCGGCGGCGACTACGACCAGTGGGCCGCCTACCGGTACGACGACGGCACCGTCGTGTACCTCGCCCAGGCCAAGAAGAACGACCGCACGGGCAAACCCGCCCTGACCCAACCGGTCTTCACCGCCCGCCAACTGGCCGAACTGGCAATCTCACCGAAGTTCAAGATCAGCAGCTGATGGTCATCGGTCTTGGGCGGCCCATCTCTTGGGCCGCTCAAGGCCGTCGGGCTGGTGCAATTTTGCGTTTTATGGCCTCGTTCGGAGGCCTATACGGTCAATTTCATGGATTGGAACTTTCAGACGGCCGAAGAACTTGCGGCCGCATTGCGCGCCGGTGACGTGACCTCGGTGGAGCTGACCGACGAGGCGATCACCCGTATCGAGCGCGAAGACAAGGCGATCAACGCGATCTGCGTACCGGACTTCGATCGGGCGCGGGCCGCCGCGCGCGATGCCGACCAGGCGCGTGCCCGCGGCGAGGATCGGCCGCTGCTCGGTATTCCGGTGACGGTCAAGGAGTCGTACGACATCGCCGGGCTGCCCACGACCTGGGGCATGCCGCAGCACCGGGACTATGTGCCGGCCGAGGATGCGGTACAGGTGTCGCGGCTCAAGGCAGCCGGCGCGGTGCTGCTCGGTAAGACCAATGTGCCTTTGGGGCTGCAAGATCTGCAGAGCTTCAACGAGATCTATGGCGCGACCAACAACCCGTGGGATCACGCTCGCACCTCGGGCGGTTCCTCCGGCGGATCGGCGGCGGCTCTGGCGGCCGGATTCGGCGCGTTGTCCATCGGCTCCGATATCGGCGGCTCGCTGCGCACGCCCGCGCATTTCTGCGGTGTCTACGCGCACAAGCCGACACTCGGACTGCTGGCGAACCGCGGCATGGTCCCGCCGGACGCGCCGGCGCTGCCGGTCGACCTCGACCTCGCCGTCGTCGGCCCGATGGCGCGCACCGCCCGCGACCTCACGCTCCTGCTCGACGTCATGGCCGGGCCGGACCCGCTGACGCTCGGCCTGGCGTACGACGTGACGCTGCCGCCCGCACGCCACGAGCGGCTCGGCGACTTCCGGGTCCTGGTTCTCGACGAGCATCCGCTCCTCCCGACCGGGTCCGCTGTGCGGGCCGGCGTGAACCGGGTGGCCGAGGCACTTGTCGACGGCGGTGCGCACGTCGTACGGCAGACTCCGCTGCTGCCCGACCTGGCCGAAGCCGCGATGCTCTATACGCAGTTGCTGTTCTCAGGCTCCGTTGCGCGTTTCCCCGTCGAAGCGTACGAGCAGCTGCGGACGAGCGCCGCCGGGCTGAGCGCGGACGATCAGAGTCTCGGCGCGGCGCGGCTGCGCGGGATGGTGTTCAGCCACCGCGACTGGATCGCGGCGAACGACCGTCGCGAGCTCCACCGTCACGGCTGGCGGCAGTTCTTCGCCGAGTTCGACGCCGTGGTGTGCCCGATCACGCCGACTCCCGCGTTCCCGCACGACCACAACGCCGATCTGTTGGGACGCCGGATCGACATCGACGGCGTCGAGTACCCGTTCTTCGACCAGCTGGTCTGGGCCGGCCTGGCCACCATGCCCGGCCTGCCCGCCACCGCCGTACCGACAGGCCTGTCTCCCGACGGCCTGCCGGTAGGGGTGCAACTCATCGGCCCGATGTACGAGGACCGCACCCCGCTACGACTGGCCGAACTACTCGAGCAGCACCTCGGCGGTTTCCAACCACCGAAGTAGGTCGGTTGTCACCTGGGGCGGGTGGCGTTCCAGAGGTACTTCTCGAAGCCGGAGGGGCCGACGTCGCCGGCCAGGTTCTTGTCGTCGGAGTCGAACGCTATGTGTTGTCCGTCGTCGGAGATCGCAGGGGCGGTGCTGCCCATGCGGCCGCCAAAGGGGTCGGTCTGGTTCTGGCGATGCGTGACCCAGACGAGGGAGCCGGTCTTGCGGTCGAGCCGGTACACGTCGCCGAGGGTGCCCTGATCCGTGCTGGAGGTACGGGCCTGCGTCCAGAACGTCACGTACCTGCCGTCGGCCGAGATGGTGCCACTGGCACCGCCGATGGCCGTCGAGGGGTTGCCCTGGTAGTCGGCCGAGATCAGTTGCGCTCGGTTGGTGCGGAGGTCGCGGAGCCAGACGTTGCTGGTCGGCTCGATACCCGGCCCACTGGTGAGGGTGAACACCACGAACCGGCCGTCGCTGGAGACGTCGGGTATGCCGGCCTCGACGATGACGGACGGCGGGTTGGCGGGTATGCCGTCCGAGACCGTGCGCGTCGTGTTCTTGTCGCGGTCGCGGACCTGGATGGCCGCAGGGCCGCCGAGGGCGGTGAAGGCCACGATGCGTCCGTTCCCGGAGATGGCGGGCTCGAGGGAGGGCAGGTCGGACTGGAGTCCCGCGGACGTCAGTGACACCCGTTCGGTGCGGCCGGCGCGGAGATTGCGGACGAAGATGTCCTGGGTGGCGTTGGTGTCGCCGGGCACGAGATTCGACGAGCTGGACTCGAAGGCGACATGGTTCCCGTCGGCGGAGATGTCGGGGAAGACCGCGCCCAGGTCCGCGGGACTGTCCAGGCCTACCGAGACCAGCGCCGTACGTCCGGTCCGCAGGTCGCGCCGGAAGACGTCGGGGCTGTCGTTGCTGTCACCGGGGACCAGGTTCGAGGCGAACGAGTCGAAGGCGACGAAACGTCCGTCGGCCGAGATCGATGCCTGCCGGCTCTCGCCGTTGCCCTGCACCCCGCCCGGACCGACCGAAACCAGGGTCGTACGGCCGGTCACCACGTCCCGGACGAAGATGTCGCGCTGGCCGTTGGTGTCGTTCGCGACGAGATCGGTCGCCGCCGAGGTGAAGACGACGTATCGCCCCTGTGCCGATGTTCCCGAGGCCCCGTCGACTCCCGAGCCCTCGTTGCCACCGATTCCGCTCAGCCCGACCGAGACCAGACTGATCGTGCCCGGATGCGGATTACCACTGGCTGCCGCCGGACCACCGACCGCTCCCGCCGACGCCGCGGTGACGACGATCACCGCAAGCGCGGTTCGGATCGGCTTGTGAACGTGGATGCTGGGAATCAGCTTCATGGTGTCCCCCCTTGGACACCAGTTAGATGCACCCCGAGGCCAAGAAGTTATCGGTGCCTCATCGGGTCGTTCACCTCTCGTGGTTGTGGTCTCGAGTCAGAAAACTCTAACATCATAGAGGTTGATGCTCTACGATGGCAGAGTGAATACATCGAGCGCGCTGATGCCTCCGGTTTCAACCGACAAGGAGAATCTGCCGCGATGAACCGGCCGGATGCAGTCGAGACCGTTCGCTCGTTGATCGGGGACCGGTATCCCCAGGCCGTTCAGGCGTGGCTCGGCGGCTCTGCCGCCGCGGGGCGTCTGACCGAGACATCAGACCTCGATGTCACCGTGGTGCTGCCCGGGACCACGGTCTGTCGGGAGGCGCTGACGTACGCCGGGTGGCCGATCGAACTGTTCGTCCACACCGAGGAATCCGTACGCCGCTTCGTCCAAATGGACGCCGCCAAACGCCAGCCGTCGATGGCTCGGCTCGTCGCGAGCAGTATTCCTGTGCTGGCCGGCGATCGTGGCGCCGAGCTGCGTGCCTACTGCTCGGCAGTCCTCGAGGAAGGTCCCGCGCCGCTAACTGACGACGAGGTGCGGCTGGCGCGCTATGTCCTGACCGATCTTCTCGATGATCTCGACGGACGTGGGTCGGAGCCGGCGATGGACGCTGTCGTCGTCGAGGTGTGGCGCCGCACAGCAGAGTTGCTGCTGGCGTCGGAGCGGCGCTGGAGCGGATCCGGCAAATGGCTGGTCCGCGAGATCGAGGCGCTCGACACCGCCGCGGGCAGTCGCTACGCGACATGGCTCCACGAGTCGCTCCAGGCCGCCCTCAACGGGAACCCGGAGGACCTCGTCAGGCTCGTCGACGAGGTCCTCGACCGCATGGGTGGACGGTTACGGGACGGGTTCCACCTCTCCGCCGGATCAGGTGAGGGTCAGGTACGTCGCGAGGACGTTGAGCCGGTGCAGGTCGCGGCACAGGGTCAGATATGACTTGCTGATGTCGTCCGTGTCGCCCTCGTACTGGTCCAAAGCCGCAAGCAGGTCGGCCTCCAAGCCGTCGGCGAAGGGGGAGGGGCACCGCCGGACCGTGTCGAGCATCGAATGACCTGCAGCGTGCAAGGAGCGGACGTCGTCCCGCAGTCGTTCGAGGTAGCGGATCAGCCAGTCGATCGCCTGGTGGCCGTCTCCGATCGGGCCGTGGCCGGGCACAATCGTGCCCAGGTCGACCTCGGCGTGGGCGTCGAAGGTGACATCGGGCTTCCGCCAGGTTCCGATGCCGTCGAGCAGTCCCTCGTCGCCGTACATGTTCTGCGACCGCAGCTTTTCCGCTCGTATTCGAGGTCGTTCATGTTCTCCTTGTTGACGCTGGAGGAGAGCACAGTGACATGGGCGGGGAAGGCGGCGATCTCTTGGATGCGCCGGGAGATCGCGGCAGTGATGCCCGCGTCGATGACGAGCGTGCCGGTGTCGCCGACGACCAGGCCGTTGTTGTCCTTGGGCGGCCGGTTCGCGACCAGTGCGTAGACGCCCTTGGCGAGCGGCACGCTCCCGAGTTCGAGCCCGACCGGGCTCAGGTTGGGCCCGCGGTAGTCGCTGGGACGTTCCGCGAGCTCGCGGTCGGGGATGTGGTGGACGGACATCGGTCTGCTCCGGGTCAGCGGCGCAGTAGGTGGGCTGTGGAGGTGTTCAGTTCGATCGGTTTGTCGTTGCCGACCACGACCGTGCCGCCGAGGTTGACCAGGTGGCCGTTGAGGACGCAGTTGGGTTCGAAGGCGAAGGTCATGCCGGGTTCGAGTGGTAGGCCGGCGCCGACGGTGGGTACCTCGCCGAGTTCGCCGTACGCCTTCGCGGGTGCGTAGGTCTTCAGGCCCCAGCCGAAGCCGCACACCGGGCCGTACGGGTTGAGGCTGTGGACCATCGGGTGCACGTTCCAGCCGCCCGCGTCCTTGAGGGTGGTGATCATCGCTTCGGCGACGTCGCCGAACGTGTTGTCGGGGACGAGTTGCGCCAGTCCGGCCTCGTAGCAGGCGCGGGCGACCTGCGCTGCCGCTTCGAGGTCGGGATGTACGTCGCCGACGGCGATCGCGACCTGGCTCTGGGTCTCGCGGCGCGCGACCGCGTTGAGAACTTCGGCCAGGACGACGTCGCCGTCGGCGATCACCTGTGGCTGCTGCGGGCGATGGGCCCACGGTGCGTCGCCCCACGAGACGACGGAAGGCCCGGTGTTGATGAGGATGTGGGGCTGCGCGCCGCGGGAGTAGCCGGCCGCCATACCGGCGGCGACGTGGGTGGCGTCCTTGCCGACCCGGATGCGGGCCGGCTCGATCCACAGTTCGTCGCCGCGCTTGGTGGCCTCGATGTGGTCCTCCACATGCATCGGCGACCAGACGAGCTGGATCGGGTCCTCGTCGCGGCAGAACATGACGATGGTGCCCGGACGATCGTTGGTGAAGTAGTTGTCGTGGGCAAACGGTGCGGCCGGCACACCCTCGTGTTCGCCGTACACCAGCAGCGCGTCGAGGGCCTCGTCGGCCATCAGGTCACGCGCCATCGCCCACCGCCGATCGCGTTCGGCTTCGCTCTTGATCATGCAACATGTGCATGTTAGCTTCCAGCTGTGCAGACCTCTAAGAGTGGTGCCAAGGGGCAGATGCAGTCGTTGCTGCGTGGGCTCGAGATGTTGCGGATCATCGTGGACGCGGACCGGCCGATGTCCGCGACCGAGGTGGCTAACGCTCTGGAGCTGCATCAGAGCACAGCGTCGCGGATCCTCGCGACGCTGGCCAGCGAAGGGTATGTGCGGAAGGCGAGCTACCACAGCTACAGCCCGGATTACGGCGTTCTGTCACTCGCGCTCGGTGCTCAGCCGCATTTCAGCGTCATGGAGCGGCCTCGCCAGGTGATGCAGGAGGCGGCCGATCAGGTGCCGGGGCTCACGTTCTCGATCTGCATGATGTGGCGGCAGGAGCTGATCTACTTCCTGAAGTCCATCGCGGCCCAGCAGCCGGTGATGTTCGAGGGCCATGGATATCCGATGCACATTTCCGCGCCGGCGATGCGCCTGATCGCCGACCTGCCCGACGACGAGGCGCTCGCTTTGCTGGAGCATTCGCGAGAGCGCTTCGGTTGGGACAGGCCGCATCCGCACGTGCCTGACAGCCCACGTGGGGTGATCGACCTCGCCCGGAAGAACGTGACCTTCGACTGCCTGATCGACGAGGGATACACCGAAGTCGAGAACTATGTCGCGGCGGCGATCCCGCTGCGCCCGTACGAAGGACATCCGGCGGCGCTCGCCGTCCATGGTCCCCGGGACGTCGCCGAGAACGACAAGCTCCGCCTGCTGCTGCATGAGACCCGCCGCGAGGTCGAAGCCGCGATCGACGCGGGCAACTAGACCCGCACCAGAACCGAACAACCGGATTCCACCCCGAGCGTCTCGGGGCGATGCCCCCTGCCCGGATCCCGGGCGGCGGCGGTCACAGGACAGGAGAACCATCATGACACTCACATCTCGACGCACCTTTCTCGGTGCGGCGGCAGGTGCCCTCGCGGCGGCCGGCCTGCCCTCGCTGACCGGCTGCGCGAAGGATTCCGGCGGATCGAACGCCGGCGGCAGCGGTTCCGGATCCGGGGTGATCAACGTCTGGGGCGGCGTACCCGCGGCGAACGGACCGCAGAAGCTGATCGACGCGTTCCAGCAGGCGAACCCGAAGATCAAGGTCAACTACACGCAGTTTGTGAACGACGCCGGCGGCAACCTCAAGCTGGACACCGCATTGCAGGGCGGTGCGCCGATCGACGTGTTCTTCACGTATGCGTTCGAGAACGTCGCGAAGCGGTCGGCGTCGAAGCAGTTGCTGGACCTGACCGGTTTGGTCAAGGGGGACAGCGGTCTGCAGAAGCTCGCTTCGCCGGAGTTCACCCCGGCCGTCGACGGCAAGGTGTTCTGCCTGCCCACCGCGGCCGAGCCGGGGGTGGTCTTCATCAACAAGACCATGCTGGAGGCGGCCGGCATCGAGGTGCCGACGCAGTGGACGGTCGAGGAGTACCACGAGATCGCCCGGAAGCTGAGTGCGAACAAGGTGCGCGGTTCCTTCGCCTCCCCGAAGGTGGCGATTCCGGCGCTCGGCGCGGACGCGGTGTACACGGCTGACGGCAAGGCGAACTTCACCAACCCGGCCTGGCTCGCAGAGGCGAAGCTGACCGAGGCGATGGCGAAGGACGGCTCGGCCTTCCCCGAGAAGCAGGTCATCTCGCAGCAGTTGCAGGCGTACTCGCAGAACGTGTTCCTCGGCGGCCAGGCCGTGCTGTGGACGACCGCGGCCTTCAGCCTGCGGTACGTCAACAATGCCGAGCAGTACCCGCACGACTTCATCACCACTTTCGCGCCGCTGCCGACCCCCGTAGGAGTCAAGGACGCCTGGAACACCGGTGCCTACGACAACTTCATCTCCATCGCCCAGAAGTCGAAGAAGCAGGATGCCGCGTGGACGTTCGTGCGGTTCTGGCTCGGTGACGGCGCGAAGTTCCTGCTGCCTGCCGGAAAGGTGTCGCCGACGTCGCCAGACACCACCGACCAACTGGTCTCCGGTCTGCTCGGTGCGGAGCCCGAGAAGCGGTACGACGTCGAGGCCTTCAAGTCGGTCTACTTCAGTCCTTCGATCAAGATGGGTGTCCCGAAGGTCTTCGCCGGTGCCGCGGAGATCGCCTCGGCTCAGACCAAGGTGACGCAGCAGTTGCGGCTCGGGCAGATCACTGCTGAGCAGTGGACGTCGACCATGCAGCAGCAGGCCACGGCCGCGATCGGCAAGAGCGGACGATGAGCGCGCCGACCACCGCGAGAGACGAGCGGCTCGTGCCCTCGTCGACCGAGGCGGCGGTGAACCCTGCCCGGCCTCGACGTCACTCCTGGGTACCTCTGCTCTTCCTTGCGCCGAATCTGCTCGGCGTCCTGATCTTCACGCTGGTCCCGCTGGTCGCCGGTGTGCTGGTGGCCTTCACCGACTGGGACGTGGTGTCCGGGCTACCGGGTCTGCGATGGGTGGGTCTGGAGAACTTCTCCGAGCTTCTCGGTGACGCGGCGTTCGGCCGGGCGTTGGGCCGTACAGGCTTCTACATCGCGGTGTCGGTGCCGGCCACTGTCTTGCTCGGGCTTGCGCTGGCGAATGTGCTCAACAAGCCGTTGCCCGGCCGCGCGGCACTGCGCGCGATCTTCTTCCTGCCGTACGTCGTCAACCCGATCGCCGTCGGCACCGTCTGGCTGATCATGCTGAACCCGGACTCGGGGCTGGTGAACAAAGTCCTGCGAGTCGTCGGCCTGGAGAACGGCCCGGGCTGGCTCACCTCGTCGTCGTGGGCGCTGCCCGCGCTCATGGTCATTCAGGTATGGGCTGGTGTCGGCTATGTCGCGGTGATCTACCTCGCGGCATACCAGGATCTGCCGGTCGACCTGTACGACGCGGCGAAGGTCGACGGAGCGGGCTCTTGGCGCCGGTTCCAGGCGATTACGTGGCCGGCGCTGTTCCCGACCACTGTGTTTCTGGTCATCACCAGCATGATCTCGACGTCACAGGGATTCGGACTGATCGCGTTCCTGACGCAGGGCGGTCCGGGTGAAGCGACGACCACGGCATCGTTCGCGATGTATCAGAACGGCTTCCTGTACTACCGGTTCGGCTACGCCGCCGCGATCGGGATGGCGATGTTCGCGCTCGTCCTGACACTGACAGCGGTCTCGTGGCGTGTGCAACGAGGACGGGGGATGAACGCATGAGCGCGCAGGCGGAACGGATCAAGTGGAAGACCGGGATCGTCGTCTGGCTGATCGCGCTGGGCTTCCTGATGCCCTTCGTGTGGATGCTGCTGTCCTCGCTGAAGCGCGACATCGACATCTTCGGCGGCGGCAGTTGGTGGCCGGATCCGCTGCAATGGGCGAACTACCGGAAGGTGTGGACAGGGCAGCATTCCCTGCTGCACTACTTCGCCAACAGCATCCTGGTCGCAGTACCCCGCGTCCTCGGTGAGCTCATGACCGCGTCGATGGCCGGCTACGCGTTCGCCCGGCTGCGGTTCCGTGGCCGGGACGGGATCTTCCTGCTGTACCTCGCAACGTCGATCGTGCCGGTGCAGCTCCTCCTCGTACCGCGCTTCATGTTCTTCTCCGAACTCGGCCTCTACGACACGCTGCTGGCCCTCATCCTGCCTGGCATGTTCACCGTCCTCGGCACGTTCCTGATGCGGCAGTACTTCTCGGGTCTGCCCGGTGAGCTGGCCGAGGCCGCACGGCTCGACGGCGCGGGTGAGTGGCGCGTGTTCTGGAGCGTCTACCTTCCACTGGCACGACCGGTCCTGGCCTCACTGGGAATCCTGGGCTTCGTCTGGTCCTGGAACGACTACGAGGGCCCGCTGATCATGCTGTCGTCGGACAGCAAGTACACGATCCCGCTTGGCCTGACCCAGTTCGTCAGCGAGAACGGCGCCTTGTCGGCCGGGTTGGCAATGGCCGCGTCGGTCTGCGCGACCGTCCCGATCGTGATCATCTTCCTCGCCTTTCAACGCAACTTCCTGGCCGCTCTCAGCACCACCGGCCTCAAGTGACCCACAGACCACCGACATCCCGCGCTCCCGCGCGAGAGAGGCAAGACATGACACAGCAGCACACGGTCGACGTCATCAGTGGCGTCGTACCACGACTCGCAGTCAAGGCGGATCACACTCCCCGCAGCGAGACCGGCATCGGAGCGCTGATGCCGTGGGCGGACCGGTTGTGGTTCGTCACGTACGTCGCGCACAAAGCGCCGACGGGTGGCGGCACCGGCCTGTTCTTCATCGACGACGACCTCCAGCTCACCAAGCATCAGGAGAGTGTCGTCGGGACCTACGCCAATCGCCTGGTCCACAAGGAGACCGACCAGCTGTTCATCGGCCCGCACGTCATCGATGCCGAGGGCAACGTCCGTACGATCGACGCGCTGGTCGACGTCCGGTTGACGGCCACCTGCCGGCACCTCACGGACCCGGCGAACAAGGTGCACGTACTCGGCATGGAGGGCGAGTTCTTCGAGCTCGACGTTCACACGCTGGCGGTGAAGCAGCTCGCCGACCTCTGCCTCGAGCTCGGCGTCACCGGATACGCGCACTTCAAGGACGCCTACACGCGCCACGGCCGTGTCGTCGTGGTCAACAACTCCTACTACGAGCAGGACTTCCCGACCGGCGAGAGCGAGGGACGCCTGGCCGAGTGGGACGGCACGACGTGGACGACGCTGGCCAAGACACAGTTCAACACGCTGTCCAGCGCCAACGGCATGGGCGACGCACTGTACGCCGTCGGCCAGGACCGAGCCTCGGCCCTCTTCCACGTCTACCTCCCCGAGACCGGCTGGAAGGTCTACCGGCTGCCGAAGTCGACCCACACCCAGGACCACGCCTTCACCACCGAGTGGCCGCGGATCCGTGAGGTCGAGTCCGAGCGTCTGCTGATGGACGCGAGCGGCATGTTCTACGAGCTGCCCTCACTGACCTACGGCAACGCGGTCTGGGGCATCCGCCCGATCTCCTCACACCTTCGCATCGTCGGCGACTTCTGTTCCTGGAACGGGCTGCTCGTGCTGGCCGGCGACCAGACCACGCCGATTCACGACGCCAACCCGGTCGCCGGTCAGCCACAGGCCAACCTGTGGTTCGGCAAGACCGACGATCTCTGGTCCTGGGGCAAACCGCAGGGCTGGGGCGGTCCGTGGTGGGAGACCGCGGTGGAGGCCGACGTACCGTCGGATCCGTACCTGATGACTGGTTTCGAGCACAAGTGCCTGCACCTGACGCACGACGCGGACACCGCGGTCGACTTCCATCTCGAGGTCGACTTCATGGGCACCGGTACCTTCCGCCGCCTGCGCACCATCCCTGTCGGCCCGAAGGGCTACGAAGCCTTCACCTTCCCCACCGGCTTCAGCGCGCACTGGATTCGCATCGTCCCCTCCGCGTCCTGCGAGGCCACCGCCCAACTCGTCTACACCTGAGACAGCCGCGCACTTGGCGACTGCCGCCGCCTTCCGCGGCGGTCGCCGGAGCGCGGCCTGGCTCGAAAGGATGATTCCCATGGCCGACTCCGTCCATCTTCGGGCCGCGGGCTGCTCACTGGTGATCCTCGTCGAGCCGGATCGGCTGCCCCGGATTCGCCACTGGGGAGCCGACCTCGGCTCGCTGTCCGCAGCTGACCTCCAGGGCTTGAACCTCCTCAGCGACCCGCAGAGCGCCCTGCCGGGGGAGTTGCCGGCGGCTGAGGTCGCGGTGGTGGCCGAGGCGTGGACAGGCTGGTTCGGCCGCGCCGGTCTCAAGGGCTCGCGTGAGGGCCGGTCGTGGTCTCCGCGGTTCAGCACGACCGGGGTCACAGTGGACGGTCGGCCGGTGAGCGGACATGTGGAGAGCGGTCCCGGTGTGCTGTGGTGTGAGGCCGTCGACGCGGACGCGGACCTGGCTCTTGAAGTGGAGTTCGAACTCTTGGCGGCCGGGCTGGTACGCGTGCGCGTCAGGCTGATCAACCAGGGACCGGTCTTCGAACTCGACGAGCTGTCCATCAACCTCCCGGTACCCAGCCAAGCGACCGAGATCCTGGACTTCGGCGGCCGCTGGGGGATGGAACGCCAAGCGCAGCGGCATGCATTCACCGTGGGCACGCATCTTCGGGAAAGCCGGCGCGGGCGCACCGGCCTGGACGCCGCGACAGTTCTGCATGCGATGGGGCCCGGCGCGACGTTCGGGGCGGGTGAGGTGTGGGGTGTTCATGTCGGATGGAGCGGCAATCACCGGCACTTCGCCGAGCACGACAGCACCGGCGTCCGGCTGCTCGGTGGCGGCGAACTGCTGCTGCCTGGCGAAGTGCGGCTGGCCCGGGGTGAAGGCTACGAGACTCCCTGGCTCTACGCGTCGTACGGCGTGGGCCTCGACGCGGTCGCCCACCGGTTCCACCGCTTCCTTCGTGACCGACCTGACCACGTGTCCGCCGAACGGCCGGTGACGCTGAACGTCTGGGAAGCGGTGTACTTCGACCACGACCTGCATCGTCTGACCGCGTTGGTGGACCGGGCAGCGGCGGTGGGAGTCGAACGCTTCGTCCTGGACGACGGCTGGTTCGGTGCGCGCCGCGATGCCCGGGCGGGCCTGGGGGACTGGACGGTCTCGCCGGACGCCTGGCCCGACGGGCTGCATCCATTGGTGAACGCCGTCCGCGGCCACGGAATGCAATTCGGCTTGTGGTTCGAACCCGAGATGGTCAACCTCGACTCCGACCTCGCCCGCGCCCACCCCGACTGGATCATGGCCGCACGCTCCGAGCTGCCGCTCGAGCAGCGCAACCAGCACGTGCTCAACCTCTCGATCCCGGAGTGCTACGCGGCGATCCGCGACCAGCTCGTGGCAGCGATCTCGGAGTACGACGTCGACTACGTCAAATGGGACCACAACCGCGACCACATCGAAGCAGGCCTGCAACTGGATGGCGGCGTACCTGCCGAACACGAACAGACGCTCGCGGTGTACCACCTGCTCGACGAACTGAAGAACCGCTTTCCCCGCCTGGAGATCGAGTCCTGCGCGGCCGGCGGAGGCCGCATCGACCTCGGCATCCTCGAACGCACCGACCGCGTCTGGGTCTCCGACTGCATCGACCCCCTCGAACGGCAACGCCTGCTGCGATGGACCGGGCAACTGGTACCGCCGGAACTGATGGGGTCCCACATCGGGTCCGCACAGTCACACACCACCCAGCGCACCCACGGCCTCGCCTTCCGGGCGATGACCGCCCTGTTCGGCCACTACGGCATCGAGTGGGACCTGACGGCCGCCACCGACGACGAGCTCCGCGAACTGTCCGAATGGATCGGCATCTACAAGCAGCACCGCGGACTGATCAACAGCGGCACCGTTGTGCGCGGCCCCGATCCGGCAGACAACCTCTGGCTGCACGGCGTCGTCGCTGAGGATCGCTCCCAGGCGATCTATTGCGTCGCCGCGATGTCCTGGGGTGTCGCATCGACACCGCCCCGGGCCAGGCTACGCGGCCTGGACCCCACCCGCCGCTACCAGGTCAGGCCAATCGTCGCAGGTCAAGCACCGCACAGGTTCCAACCGACCCGCTGGTGGAACGACAGCCAGTCGACAACCACCGGCGCCGTCCTGGAGCACGTCGGCGTACAACTCCCCAACCTGTTGCCAGAGCACGCAATACTGCTGCAGGCTCGCACCCTCGACGCACCACGCTCGTCCTCGGCCGAGTAGCAGCCGATCCCACTGCCTGACCCGCCGCTTCCTTGAGGGTGGTGGCCATCGCGTGAGCCGGCCTCGTAGCACGCTCGGACGACCTACGCGGCCGCTTCCACATCGGGATGCACGTCGCCAACCGCGGGCTCTATGATCGTAGAGATCAGACAGACAAGAGCCGACCTTCCTCCAGAGCGTGTTCACTTCTGCGTGGCGGGGTCGTCGTCTTCCCAGGCGATTGAGCTGATGCGCCAGCCGGTCGGGGTGCGGACGAACTGGGTGGTTTTGTGGCCGCCGCCCTTGATCCGCTCGCCGTTGTGGATGCCGGACTTGCGGTACTCGCTGAACCGGTGGGCGATCGAGCCGTAGATCTCGGTGCGTTCGCTGACCTCCCACTCGGAGAACTCGGTCAGCGTGCCGTCGGTGAGGATCTGCTGGCGGGGTGCGATGAAGGAGTCGAGGTCGTAGACGACCGACTGGTCTCCGGTCTGGCTGATGATCGTTGCTCGGGGAATGCATACCTCGTGGATGCGGTCGGTGCGAGGTGGACCGTCGGTGTTGGTGAAGGCGCTGAAGAACAGGCGCATCAGTTCGTCGAGTTCGGCTTTGACGGTGTCGGGGTGGCTTTGGGCGGTGGACATCGAACTCCGTTCACTGTTCATTGCGGAGGGCCTCGAGCCAGAGTGCGATTGGGCGGCGGAGGTCGTTGAGGCTGGCTCGGGTGCCCGGTGTGATGGCGGCGCGGGCGCCGTACAGGCGGTCGAAGAGGAGGCCTTCGAGCAGGCTGAGGAGGTCGCGTGCGGCGCGGGTCGGGCGGGGCGCTCCGAGTGATTTCATCAGTTCGGTGGCCGGTTCGAGACCGAAGAGGCAGGCGGCGAGGGCGTTACGGAGTTCTTCGTCGTCGATGGCGTCCGGGCTCAGCGCGTAGCGGGCGAGTGCGTCGCGGCGACGCGGCCCGAGCAGCGTGTCGACGTACTTGGCCATGAACGCGGCCGCCGTGGCCGTCGTCACCTCGGCTACGCGGCGCTCGTCCTGGGCGGCCGCGAAGGCGTCGCGGGTCACGTCGGTGAGGTGCCTGATCGTGGCTTCGACGAGTTGCTCGCGGGTGCGGAAATAGTACGACGTCGAGCCCTGCGCGATGCCGAGCTCCTTGTCGATCTTCTGATGGGTGAGCGCGTGATTGCCGCCCTCGGCCGCGAGGGTCAGCGCGGCGTCACAGATCTCGGTACGGCGACTCGAACGTCGGGGCATGCTGCGCATCCTAATAACTCTAGGATCTCAGAGCCTCGCCGAATCAGATCATGCCGGTGGTGTCGATCTTCGTGCTCGCCTGAGCTCCGATGAACATGGACTGACAGCAACTCTGACATCCTAGAGTTATCTCCAGCGCGCCCATCAGGTCGAACCTTGCGGTCGCAGCCGACCGCTCCTCGGGCTCCAGTTCTGTTCCGGCGCTGTTCCGTGAGACCTTGGCAATCGGCGGTCAACAGCGCGAAAACTTGAGCGTTGATGTCGGGCGGCCCGAGGCGGAGCCGCCCGACATCACGGCTCACTTGGTGGCGGCCAGCAGGTCGGCTTTGTGCAGGTCCAGCCACTTTTCGAACGATTCCAGGGCCGGGTTCAGCTCGCGGACATTCGACAGGTCGCGGTTGCCGGTGAACTCGTCGTGGTTCTCGGCGTAGAACTGGAACATGTTGGACATTTCTACGGCCATGGGGAACGGGTAGGTGCGGTACTCCTCGAAGGTCGGGGCGTAGTAGGTGACCTGTTCGCCGAGGGCTTTGGTGAGGGCGGCGGCGTACTCGTGGCCGGTGAGGTGGTCGCCCGCGACGCTGACGGTCTGGCCGATGAGGTCGGGGCGCTTGAGGATGGCGAAGGCGCTGCGGCCGATGTCGTCGGAGGCGATGCCGGACAGGCGCTGATCGCCCATCGGCAACGTGATGGTCAGCGTGCCGTCGGCGTTGCGGGTCGGCGGCAGGGCGGTGACGAACGCGTCGAAGTAGAACGTGGTCCGCAGGAACGTCGTCGGTACGCCGTACTTCGTGAACAGCTCGTCGGCCTCGCCCTTCGCGTCGAAGTGGGGGACCTTGTAGCGGCCGTCGTCCAGACTCGGTACGTCGTCGCGCCCGGCGAAGAACGGGCGGGTGTCCTCGAGCGTCGACCAGACCAGGTGCTGTACGCCGGCGTCGCGGGCGGCCCGCGCGGCGATCTCGGCCTGGGCCAGCTCCATCTCGGCGCGCGTCCGGGCCGCCTCCTCGTCCGCGCTCAGCGGCGCCCAGTAGTTCGTCACCACGAACGCGCCGTACGCGCCGTCGAACGCGGCCCGGATGCTCGCCTCGTCGTCGAGGTCGGCGGCAACCACTTCGGCGCCCGCGGTGGCGAGGTCCTTCGCGGCGCCGGAGGCCGGGTTCCGGGTCAGCGCCCGGACGGTGAACTCGCCCGACGGATCCGCCAGGATCGCGCGGACCAGCGCGCCGCCCTGTGCTCCGGTGGCTCCGACGACGGCGATCAGCTTGCTCATATCCGTTCACTCCCAAGTGTCAGGTTGATGTGTCAACTCCACTGATCGTAGCGCGATTGGTTGATGTGTCAACCCGAGCGGGTAGGATGGCTCCCGTGAGCAAGGGACCGTGGTTGGACGACGACGAGCAGAAGGCGTGGCGCAGCTACCTGCTGATGCATCGGACGCTGAAGGCGCACCTGGAACGGCACCTTCAGCGGGATTTCGGGCTGTCCGGGTCGGACTTCGAGATCCTCGTCAACCTGTCGGAGTCGGAGTCCGGCCGGATGCGCGCGTTCGAGCTCAGCCGGGCGACGCAGTGGGAGAAGAGCCGGCTGTCGCACCACCTCGCCCGGATGGAGAAGCGCGGGCTGATCCGCAAGGAGGCCTGCGACTCGCGGTACCCGGAGATCGTCGTCACCGAGGAAGGCCTGGCGGCGATCAAGGAGTCCGCGCCGGCGCAGGCCGCGCTGGTGCGGCAGTTCTTCGTCGACGTGTTCGGACCCGATCGGCTCGCGGTCCTCGGTGAGGTCGCCGACGAGATCGTCGGCACGATCGGCACGCACTGCGACACCGACTGCCCGCTGGAGGCCCGCTCCTGAGGAGAGTTCTCAGAGAGCTCTCAGCAGAACTTGACGGTGGCTTGATCTTCTCTTGGAGTGCGGCTGACGGGCCTCGAACGAGGCTTACGGCATGGTCACCACAGACGAATCCCAACCCAACCGCCGGCGCTGGCTGCACCGAGCGTCCGCGGCCGCGATAGCCACTGCCGTCCTGGGCGTCGGCGCGACCGGGATCTCGGTCGCGGTCGTGTCGTCGAAGAACTCCGACAGCGGCACCACCGGTACGACGACGTCCACCAGCTCCTCCGGTTCGAGTTCGAGCTCGGACGACAGCAGCAGCTCGAGCGGGGTCGGGTCGGCCGACTCCGGCTCCACCTCGCAGGGCGGGAGCAACGGGTCATGACCGCCTCCCGCACGTGGAACGCGTGGAGTTGTACGGTCCGGCTGACCGTCGACGACCCCGCCGTACTGGGGGCGGCGTGCGGTGAGCTCAAGGCGCTGATGGACCGCGTCGACAAGGCCGCGAGCCGGTTCCGCCCGGACTCCGAGCTGTCGGTCGTCAACACCCGCGCCGGCGCACTCGTACCGGTGTCCCGTCTGCTCGTCGACCTGGTAGACGTCAGCCTGGTCGCGGCCCAGATGAGCGGCGGGGCGGTCGACCCGACGGTCGGCTCGGCGGTGATCGCGGCCGGGTACGACGCGGACATCGAGAGGGTACGGCGGCGCTTCCCGCAGGCGCCGGAGGAGCCGACGCAGATCGCGGGCTGGCAGGCGGTCCGTCTCAACCGGAAGCTGGCGCTGCTAGGTGTTCCGAAGGAGTGCGCTCTCGACCTCGGTGCGACCGCCAAGGCCTGGACCGCCGACCGGGCGGCCAACGTGATCAGCAAGCGCTACGGCTGTGCGGTCCTCGTCGAGATCGGCGGCGACCTGCGGGCAGCGGGTACGCCGAAGAAGCCGTGGGTCATCACCGTCGCGGAGCGTGCCGGTGATGAGGGCGTCCTCGTGACGCTGGCCCACGGTGGCCTGACCACGTCGACCCGGACCGCACGGCGTTGGCAGACGCTGACCGGCTACGGTCACCACGTCATCGACCCGCGGACGGGCCGTCCCTCGGAGGGTCCGTACCGGACCGCCTCCGTGTGGGCGCCGACCGCCGTACGGGCGAACACCTTCAGCACTGCGCTGATCGCCACGGGCGAGGCGGCTGTTGGGCGGCTGAAGCTGTCCGGTCACCCGGCGCGGCTGATCGCCGACGACGGTGACGTCACCGAGTTGTGCGGTTGGCCGACAGCGAGCAGGGCCGCCTGATGACCCTGTGGTACCTGGCCCGTGCGGCCGGTGTGGTCACGATGGTCATGTTCACGCTGTCCGCTGTGCTCGGAATGGTGATGCCCGGCGTACGTCGGCCGGAGCGGCGGTTCTGGCTCCAGTACGTGCACCGCTCGGCCGCTGTGACCGGACTGGTCCTGCTGGCGACCCATGTGGTCGCAGTGATCTCCGACAGCTACATAGACATCAGTCCGACCGTTCTTGTGTGGCCGTTCGGCTCTGGCTACCGGCCGTTCGCCATGTTCGTCGGTGCGCTTGCTCTCTACAGCCTGGTACTGGCGTCCCTCGTCGGAGCAGCCCGTGGTCGATTGGCCGCGTCCGCAACGTTCACGAAGCACTGGCGCAGGCTGCACATCGCCGCGTCGGTCGGGTGGCTGTTGTCCATCGGCCACGCACTGCTGGCAGGTACCGACCGCAGTACGCCGTGGATGCTCGGCATCACGCTCGGCTGCCTGGCCGCAGTGGCGACGGCCGGTGCGTACCGCCTCAACAACGCGACCCCCAAGACCACCCGTGCCTGGAGGACCCAGTGACCATCATCGAAAGCGAGCGACACAGGGTCATCGGTGAGGCCAGAGTGCTGGCCGGACTCGACCAGGACCTCCAGCAACACCTTCTGACGCACGGTCCGCTACCAGATCTGACCCGGGACGACTACGTGCAGCTCTGCGAAGCCGTAGGTCTCAGGGGGCGCGGTGGCGCGGCCTTTCCGGTCGCACTGAAGCTGCAGGACCTCCCAGCTCGCGGTGTGGAAGCTGTGGTGGTTAACGGCTCGGAGAGCGAGCCGGTGAGTCGCAAGGACCGTCTGCTCCTCACTCGGGCGCCACACCTCGTTCTGGACGGCGCAGTTGGTCTCGCGCACGCTCTGCGGGCGCCGCACGTGCTGATCGCCGTACACGACGCTGCCGCAGCCACGTCCCTCCGGCAGGCGCTGATGGAGCGTGACGACCGGCTGGCCATCGAGGTGCGCGAGACCCCGGGCCGGTTCGTCGCAGGTGAGGCCCGAGCGGTGCTGAGCGCGCTCGAAGGAGGTAGTGCTGTCCCACCGGGACGGCGGGTGCTGCCGACGCGGAAGGGGTACCACCGGCGGCCGACCTTCCTGTCGAACGTGGAGACGTTCGCCCAGCTCGCCGTACTCGCGCGGCTCGGGTCCCGCGGGTTCAGCAGTACCGGTCTGATCAGCGAGCCGGGTACGCAGCTCCTGACGATCGACGGGGCGGTCCAACGGCCCGGGGTGATCGAGACACCGACAGGTGTCCCACTGGACACAGTCCTGCAGTACGTCGGTGCAGAACCGGGACCTGTCCTACTGGGTGGGTACCACGGGCGCTGGCTGTCGCAGACCGATGGCGTGATGCTGCAGCGACCTGAGGTATCCGCCGGAATCATCCTGGCGCTCGGCTCCAGCACCTGTCCGCTCGGCGAGGTCACCAGGGTCGCTGAATGGCTGAGGAGTCAGTCAGCCGGCCAGTGCGGGCCCTGCGTCTTCGGACTCGCCTCACTCGTCGACGACTTCGCCCGGCTGACCGTCGGCGACCCGCAGGGGTGGCACGACGCCTATCGGCACCTCGGCCTGGTTCCGGGGCGAGGAGCCTGCGCGCACCCGGACGGGGTTGCGAGGTTCCTCACATCGGCGCTCGAGGTGTTCGACGACGACGTACAGCTGCACCTGTCTGGTCAGGGGTGTGGGCGACCGGTTCTGGGAGTTCTTGGAGGTACCCGATGAACAAGCTGGAGATCGACTGGACCCGGTGCGACAGGCACGGCTTGTGCGCCGGTCTGATGCCTGATGACGTCCTCCTCGACGACTGGGGGTTCCCGGTTCTCCGGGGCCGCGAAATCACCGCCGGTGAGCTCCCGGACGCGCGCCGCGCAGTCCTCGCCTGCCCAGCACTTGCACTACGCCTCAGTAGTGAGTCTGTGTCCTAGTGACAGGCCCGTCCCGACACCACACCAGTGACAAAGGTGGACTAATCTCTGAGTGACCGCACAACGTCGTGCGGTCCGGCGCGAGCGACGCCGAAGTCACGTGTGGAGACGGTGGGGAATGCAGAGCAAGCTGGACGTCCAGAAGGCGGATGTGCTCGCCAAGGCGGTGGCCGCGGGGACACACGGTCACGACAAGTCGGCCGACCCGGGCAAGCTAAAGACGTTCCTCGAGCAGTACTACCGGCACGTCGCGGCCGAGGACGTCGCCGAGCGCCAGCCGAACGACTGCCTGGGCGCCGCGCGGCACCACTACAAGTCCGCGATGTCCCGCCCGCAGGGTACGGCGAAGGTGCACGTCTTCACGCCGACGCTCGAGGATCACGGCTGGTCCGCGAGCGGCCGGACCGTGGTCGAGATCGTCATCGACGACATGCCGTTCCTGGTGGACAGCGCCTCGATGGCGATCACCGAGCGCAACCTCGAGCTCCAGCTGCTGATCCACCCGCAGTTCGTGGTCCGGCGCGACATGGCCGGCACGCTGCAGGAGGTCCTCGACGACAGCACGACCGCCGACGGGCACGACCTGGTCCGCGAGAGCTGGATGCACCTGGAGATCGAGCGGATCTCCGACGTCGCCGAGCACCGCGCGCTCGAGCAGGACCTGCAGAAGGTGCTGAACGACGTCCGTGAGTCGGTCGAGGACTGGCCGAAGATGCACGAGAAGGCGGTCACCATCGCCGCCGGCCTGCACGCCGCCGACCTGCCGGTCTCCGAGAGCGAGGTGGAGGAGGCCCGCGAGCTGCTGGAGTGGCTGGCCGACGAGCACTTCACCTTCCTGGGCTACCGCGAGTACGACTTCACCATGGAGGGCGAGCAGGGCATCCTGCGCGGCCGCCCGGGGACCGGGCTGGGCATCCTCCGCCCGGACCCGAAGCCGGGTTCCGGCAAGCTGCCGCCGGAGGTGAGCGCCAAGGCGCAGGAGCAGAAACTGCTGATCCTCACCAAGGCGAACTCGCGCTCCACGGTGCACAGGTCGACCTTCCTGGACTACGTCGGCATCAAGCAGTTCGACGAGGGCGGCAACCCGGTCCGCGAGTGCCGGTTCATCGGTCTGCTGTCGTCGACGGCGTACACCGAGAGCGTCATGCAGGTGCCGGTGCTGCGGCGCAAGGCGCTGGAGCTGTTCCGTCTGACCGGCTTCGACCCGAACAGCCACAGCGGCAAGGGTCTGCTCGACGTACTGGAGACCTACCCGCGCGACGAGCTGCTGCAGGCACCTGTGGAGGACCTGCTGCCGATCGTGCAGTCAGTGCTGCACCTGCAGGAGCGGCGCGCGGTCAAGCTGTTCGTACGGCGTGACGTCTACAACCGGTACCTGTCCTGCCTGGTGTACCTGCCCCGTGACCGCTACACGACTGCGGTCCGGCTGAAGATGCAGCAGATCCTGAAGGACGCGATCGGCGCCGAGACAGTCACGTACGCCGCCTACGTCACCGAGTCCGTGCTGGCCCGCGTGCACTTCGTGGTGCGGATGAAGCAGGGCGAGACGGTCGGCGAGTACGACTCGGATCTGCTGGAGCAGCAGGTCATCGAGGCGACCCGGGCGTGGCAGGACGACTTCACCGCGGCGCTGCACGCAAAGGGCGGCGACGGTGCGGTCACCAAGCTGTCGCGCCGGTACGCCAACGCGTTCCCGGAGGCGTACAAGGAGGACTTCGACGCGCGCGTCGCGGTCAACGACGTACACGTCCTGGAGGGGCTGCCGTCCGACAACGGGCTGGCCATGTCGCTCTACACCCCGCTCGACGAGGAGTGGGAGGGCGAACGGCGCTTCAAGATCTTCCGCACCGGGTCGTCGTTGTCCCTGTCGCAGGTGCTGCCGCACTTGAGCGCGATGGGCGTGGAGGTCGTCGACGAGCGCCCGTACGAGATCCGCTGCGACGACGGCACGATGGCCTACATCTACGACTTCGGCCTGAGGGCACCGGAGGACACCGAGGAGCGCGAGGAACTGCGCACCCTGTTCTCCGACACGTTCCAGGCCGTCTGGGAGGGCAAGGCCGAGTCCGACAAGCTGAACGCGCTGGTGCTGCGCGGCAGCCTCAGCTGGCGACAGGTGTCGATTCTGCGCGCGTACCAGCGCTACATCCGCCAGGGCGGCACGCCGTTCAGCCAGGACTACATCGAGAACACCTTCCTGAACCACGTGGACGTTGCGGGCCTGCTGGTACAGCTGTTCGAGACCAGCTTCGACCCGGCGCGCGGACCGGCCGACGACCCGGACCGGACGATGCGCACGGACCAGCTGGAGAAGGAGATCCTGGCCGCGCTGGACACGGTGCAGAGCCTCGACGAGGACCGCATCCTGCGTTCGTACCTGACGGTCATGAAGGCGACGCTGCGGACCAACTACTTCCAGCCGGGCGCCGACGGGAAGCCGCGGTCGTACATCTCGCTGAAGCTGGAGCCGAAGGCGATCCCGGACCTGCCGCAGCCGCGGCCGGCGTACGAGATCTTCGTGTACTCGCCGCAGGTCGAAGGTGTGCACCTGCGGTTCGGCGCGGTCGCGCGTGGCGGGCTGCGCTGGTCGGACCGGCGGGAGGACTTCCGGACCGAGGTGCTCGGCCTGGTGAAGGCGCAGATGGTGAAGAACTCGGTGATCGTGCCGGTCGGCGCGAAGGGCGGGTTCTACGCCAAGCAGCTGCCCGACCCGGCCGCGGACCGGGACGCCTGGCTGGCCGAAGGCATCGCGTCGTACAAGACCTTCATCTCCGGGCTGCTCGACATCACCGACAACATCGTTGCCGGTGACATCGTTCCGCCGGCGCAGGTGGTCCGGTACGACGGCGACGACGCCTACCTGGTCGTCGCGGCGGACAAGGGTACGGCGACGTTCTCGGACATCGCGAACGGTGTCGCCAAGGAGTACGGGTTCTGGCTCGGTGACGCGTTCGCGTCCGGCGGCTCGGTCGGGTACGACCACAAGGCGATGGGCATCACCGCCCGCGGTGCGTGGGAGTCGGTCAAGCGGCACTTCCGCGAGATGGGGCACGACTGCCAGACCGAGGACTTCACGGTCGTCGGCGTCGGCGACATGTCCGGTGACGTGTTCGGCAACGGGATGCTGCTGTCCGAGCACATCCGGCTGGTCGCCGCGTTCGACCACCGGCACATCTTCCTCGACCCGACGCCCGACGCGGCCTCGTCCTTCCCCGAGCGGCGGCGGCTGTTCGAGCTGCCGCGGTCGTCGTGGGCGGACTACGACAGGTCGCTGATCTCCGCCGGCGGCGGTATCTTCCCGCGGACGGACAAGGCGATCCCGGTCTCGGCCGAGATTCGCGAGGCGCTCGGCCTCGAGGGCTCGCCGGTGACGTTGACGCCGGCCGAGTTGATGAACGCGATTCTCAAGGCGCCGGTCGACCTGTTCTGGAACGGCGGCATCGGCACGTACGTGAAGTCGTCGGGTGAGTCGAACGCGGACGTCGGCGACAAGGCGAACGACGCGATCCGGATCACCGGCTCCGAGCTGCGCGCCCGCGCGGTCGGTGAGGGCGGCAACCTCGGCTTCACCCAGCTCGGCCGGATCGAGTACGCCGCGGCCGGCGGCCGGATCAACACCGACTTCATCGACAACGTGGCCGGTGTGGACACCTCCGACCACGAGGTGAACATCAAGATCCTGCTGGACACGGTGGTCGCGGACGGCGATCTCACCGAGAAGCAGCGCAACGACATCATCGCGTCGATGACCGACGAGGTCGGGGCGCTGGTGCTGAAGAGCAACTACCGGCAGAACATCGCCCTGGCGAACGCGGCCGAGCAGGCGCCGGCGCTGATGCACGTCCACCAGGACTGGGTCCGGCGGCTCGAGAAGGAAGGGCTGCTGGACCGGCAGCTGGAGTTCCTGCCCAGCGTCACCGAGTTCAAGAAGCGCAAGGCCGACGGGCGTGGGCTGACGTCGCCGGAGCTGTCGGTGCTGATCGCCTACACCAAGATCGTCATGGAAGCCGAGCTGCTCAAGACGTCGCTGCCGGACGACCCGTTCCTCAAGCACAAGCTCGCCAGCTACTTCCCGAAGGCGATCCAGGAGCGGTTCACCGACCAGATCCAGGGTCACCAGCTGCGCCGCGAGATCATCACGACGCAGGTGGTCAACGAGTTCGTGAACACGTCCGGCATCACGGCGTACCACCGGCTCTCGCTGGAGACCGGCGGGACCGTCGAGGACGTGGTCCGGGCGAACCTGGCCGCGTCCCGGATCTTCGGGCAGCCCGAACTGCTGTCCCACAACGCCGAGCTCGACAACGTGGTCGACGCCGCGACGCAGACGCACATGCGGCTGGAGACGCGGACGCTGGTCGAGCGGGCCACCCGTTGGCTGGTCAGCAACCGGCGGCCTCCGGTCGACATCGAGGAGCTGATCGAGTTCTTCGGTCCGGGGATCGCGAAGCTGTCGGCGGCGTTGCCCGACGTACTGCGTGGTCGTGAGCTGGCGCTGTTCGAGCAGCGGCGCGAAGCCCTCGTGCAGAAGGGGGTTGCGGACGACTTCGCGACCCGGATCGCGGTGCTGCCGCCGGCGTACGCCGGTCTCGGGATCGTGGAGACTGCGTCCCGCGAGGACATCGACATCTTCGAGGTCGCCAAGGTGCACTTCGCCCTCGGTGAGCGCCTGCAGCTGGGCCGCTTCCTGGAGCGGATCATCGGCCTGCCGCGCACCGACCGCTGGCAGACCATGGCCCGCGCCGCCCTGCGCGACGACCTGCACGCCGTGCACGCCCGCCTCACCCGGCAGGTCCTCGCCACCACCGACCCGTCGGCCGACCCCGAAGACCGCGTCATCACCTGGCAGGACCAGAACGCCACCGCGCTGGCCCGAGCCGCCACCATGCTGGAGGAGATCGTCGAAACCGAAGGCCCCGAACTGGCTCACCTGTCCGTTGGCCTCCGTCTGGTCCGAACCCTGATCGCCAACCAGGCCTAAACGGTTCTAGCGTTCGGACACGACCACGTCGACGGAGTACTGGTCGGCGCGGTAGCAGTGGTTTCCGTATTCGACGGGGGAGCCGTCGGCGGCGTAGGCGGAGCGGGTCATGGTGATGAGCGGCTCCGCCTTCGACATGTGCAGGGTACGGCGTTCCTCGGCGGTCGCGTTGCGGGCGCCGATGCGCTGCCGCGCGACCGTCGGCCGGATACCGCGGGCCCGCAGTACGGCGTACAGCCCGTCCTTCGTGAGCTCGTCCAACGTGAGGTCGTTCAGGGCCGGCGGCAGCCAGTTGCGCATGATCGCGAGCGGCAGGTCGTCGGCGTACCGGAGGCGGACGATCGCGACCAGCGGGGTGCCGGGCGGGACCTCGAGTACGGCGGCGGCGCGGTCGTCCTGCGCCGCGCAGTCCAGCGCGAGCACCTCGGTCCGCGGCGTCCGGCCCTCGCGGGCGAGGTCGTCGTACAGGCTGGTCAGTTCGGCCTTGCGGTGCACCATCTGGTTCGCGACCGTGGTGCCGATGCCTCGGCGGCGGACCAGCAGGCCCTGGTTGACCAGTTCGGAGATCGCCCGCCGGACCGTCGGACGGGACAGGCTCAGCCGGTCGGACATGCCGATCTCGTTCTCGAACGGGTCGCCCGGACGCAGCCGGCCGTCCGTGATGGCGGCAGTCAGCTGCTCGGCCAGCTGGTGGTACAGCGGCACCGGGCTGCTCCGATCGAGCCGGATCGGCAGGGCAGCATTCATAGGCGGATGCTACCTGACCATGTCCATACGTGAGAATGTGTTAACAAAGTCTTGACACCCCTGGCACCGGCCCGGGAAGCTGACGAGCAACCAGCGCGCCGCAGGGGCTGTGGCGCGCCGTTCTTCGAGAGGGGTAGCGCGGATGCGGATCGGGTTGGTCGGGGTCGGGCGGATCGGGGCGTTCCACGCCGCGACGCTGAAGGAATTGCCGGCGGTGGATCAGGTGGTCGTCGCCGACGCGGACCCCGCTCGCGCCCAGGCGGTCGCGAAGGAGTTGGGCGTCGCGTCGGTTTCCGACGTACCGGCGCTGCTCGCGTCCGGCCTGGACGGTTTCGTCATCGCGGCGGCGACGTCCGCGCACGCTTCGTTGATCGAGGCGGGACTCGCGGCCGGCGTACCGACGTTCTGTGAGAAGCCGGTCGCGCTCGACCTGGCGGAAACGGAGCGGGTACTGGCGTTGGTGGAGGCTGCGACCGTCCCGGTACACATCGGTTTCCAGCGCCGGTTCGACGCCGGGTACCAGGCGGCGCGGGGGGCCGTGGAGACCGGCGAGCTCGGGTTCGTGCACCACATCCGGGCGAACACGAACGACGCCTTCCCGCCGCACCGCGAGTACATCCCGCAGAGCGGCGGGTTCTTCCGCGACTGCACGGTGCACGACTTCGACATCATCCGCTACGTCACCGGCCGCGAGGTCGTCAGCGTCTACGCCACCGGCGCGAACCGCGGCGAGGCGTTCTTCGGCGAGTACGGCGACGTGGACTCGGCGGCTGCGTTACTGACGCTCGACGACGGCACGTTCGTCGCGGTCAGCGGGACGCGGTACAACGGCGCCGGGCACGACGTACGGATGGAGCTGCACGGCAGTCTCGGATCGATCGCGGTCGGCCTGGACTCGCACACCGCGCTGCGGTCGGCCGAGCCGGGCGTCAGCTTCCCGGAGGGGCCGCCGCACATGACGTTCATGGATCGGTTCCAGCCCGCGTACGTCGCTGAACTGACCGCCTTCACCGAGGTCGTCGCCGGGACCCGCGAGGTGCCGTGCACGGTCCGGGACGCACTCGCGGCGTTCCGGATCGCCGACGCCTGCGAACTGTCCCGCCACGAGAACCGCATCGTCACGCTCTGAGGAGAGCTACGCATATGACTGACATTGCTACCCGTATCGCCGGTGCCCCGATCTCGTGGGGTGTGTGCGAGGTGCCGGGCTGGGGCTGGCAGTACGACGCCCCGACGGTACTCGCCGAGATGCGCGCCGTCGGGCTGGCGGCGACCGAGTTCGGCCCGGACGGGTTCCTGCCGGACGACCCCGCGGACAAGGCGAAAACCCTGGCCGACGTCGGCCTTCGGGCCGTCGGCGGATTCGTGCCGGTCGTCTTGCACGACCCGTCGCACGATCCCGCTCCGGAGGTTGCGGCCGCGCTCGAGGGCTTCGTCGCGGCCGGCGCCGGGACCCTGGTCCTCGCTGCGGCGACCGGCCAGGACGGGTACGACGACCGCCCGACGCTGGACGCTCTTGGTTGGAGCGTTTTGCTCGCCAACCTGGACAAGCTGTCCGCGCTGGCGGCATCCCAGGGTGTACTCGCGACCGTCCACCCGCATGTCGGCACGATGGTCGAGAACGCTGACGACGTCTCGCAGGTACTCAACGGGTCGTCGATCGGCCTCACGCTCGACACCGGTCACCTGCTGATCGGCGGCGTCGATCCCGTGGCATTGGCCGTCGAGCACACGTCTCGCATCCGCCACACCCACCTGAAGGACGTCGACGCCGCGTGGGCCGCGCGGGTTCAGTCCGGTGAGGTCGGGTACACGGACGCCGTACGCGGCGGGATGTACCGGCCGCTCGGAGCCGGCGACATCGATATCACCACAATCGTCAGCACGCTGGAGACGTCCGGGTACGACGGGTGGTACGTCCTGGAACAGGACACGATCCTGCAAACGCGCCCGGTGGACGACGGACCCGTGGCCGACGTACGGGCGAGTATCGCGCACCTGCAGTCGATCACGGCGGGACTCGAATGACCGCCTCCGGGACCCGCGTGGATGGGATGGTCTGATGGTGGACGACGTACTGACGATCGGGCGCATCGGGGTCGACCTGTACCCGCTGCAGCTCGGGACGCATCTGGAAGATGTCACCTCCTTCGGCAAGTTCCTCGGTGGGAGCGCGACGAACGTAGCGGTGGCGGCGGCGCGGCACGGGCGCAAGTCGGCGGTGATCAGCCGGACCGGGAACGACCCGTTCGGCGTGTTCATCCACCGCACGCTCGGCGAACTCGGGGTCGACGACCGCTTCGTCTCCGGAGTCGACGGCCTGCCGACGCCGATCACCTTCTGCGAGATCTTCCCGCCGGACAGCTTCCCGCTCTACTTCTACCGCTTCCCGAAGGCGCCCGACCTGGTGATCAACCCGTCGGAGCTCGACCTGGACGCGATCCGCGACGCGCGCATCTACTGGTCCACGGTGACCGGCCTGTCCGCCGAACCGTCGCGGTCCGCGCACTTCGCCGCCTGGGAAGCCCGCCGGCGGCGTCCGATCACGGTGCTCGACCTGGACTACCGGCCGATGTTCTGGGCCGACCCGAGCGAGGCGCACTCGCAGGTGTCGCGCGCGCTCGAGTACTGCACGGTTGCTGTCGGCAACCGTGAGGAGTGCGAGGTCGCCGTCGGCGAGACCGATCCCGACAAGGCCGCACAGGCCCTCCTCGACCGCGGCCTCGACCTGGCCGTCGTCAAACAGGGCCCCCGCGGCACGCTCGCCCGGACCCGGGACGAGCGCGTCGAAGTTCCGCCGTACCCGGTCGACGTCGTCAACGGCCTCGGTGCCGGTGATGGGTTCGGTGGAGCGCTCTGCCACGGGCTCCTGTCCGGCTGGCCGCTCGAGAAGATCATCCGGTTCGCCAACACCGCGGGCGCGATTGTCGCATCCCGCCTCGAATGCTCGACCGCCATGCCCACGACCGAAGAAGTTCTCTCCCACCTGGGAGCCGAAGCATGACCCCCCACGAAGATGACCAGTACTCCGAACACGCCCGCCCCATCCGCATCCAACGTCCCCACGAAGACCCAGACCCCACCACCCTCACCCCAGGTCCCAACGACCCGACCGTCGTAGCCCGCCGCCCCGATGCGGCGGCCGACCAGGCTGACTGGGCCAACGAGTCCACTGTCCTCACACCTGGCGCGAACGACCCAACAGTCATCGCCAAGCGCCCCACGCCGCCTCGCCCACAAACTCCGGGCCCCGACGACGTGACCGTGATGATGGACCCGTCCCAGGAAACGTCCGCTGTAACTCCCGACGGCCAGACAACCGTCATCGGAAACCTGAACCTCGCCCCCGCACCCCAGCAGGCAACAGGCGTACAGACCGGTGAAGAGCAGGTGGCACGTGAGCAGGCCGGGTCTGAGCAGCGGCTGAGCAGGGCGGAGGCTTCGCCGGGACATCAGGTGAGCGGCCAAACCGTCCGTGGAGAGCAGCGAGCGACTTTGCCCGCAGCCTCGACCACAGAGCACGTCGCGGACGCAGACAATGAATCGCTCCTCGCCGAAGCCGGCGCGAGCGCGCCGTCGGTGGAGAAGCCGCTCGGTGAACCGCAGCCGCTCGGTGAACCGCAGCCGCTCGGTGAGCCACAGTCGCTGGGTGAGCCGCAGCCGTCGGGTGAGCCGCAGCCGCTGGGTGAGCAACCGTTGCCCGGGGCGCAACCGTCGTCGCCGGATGAGCAGGAGACGGTCGTGCCGTCGGAGGCATCGGCAGCGGACGGCGAGTTGGTTGACGAGCCGACCGTCGCGTTCAGCCCCGACGTGCCGGAGCAGGCTGCCGAGCGGGTTGATGGTTCGGTTGATGTGCCTGACACGGTGCAGGTGGGTTTGGTCCGGGGAGACGGGTGGGAGGGGATTGCTCAGCGGTTGGGGGAGTTGACCGAGGTTCGGGTTCGGCATCCGGAGCGGGTGGCTGAGGGATGGTTGCAGCGGCGTACTCGGGCATTGGTGGGGGATGACGGGCGGCTGTTGATCGTGGCTGCTGATCATCCGGCGCGTGGTGCGTTGGGGGTGCGGGCCGATCGGATGGCGATGGGGAGCCGGGCTGATCTGCTGGCCCGGCTGATGATCGCGTTGCAGCGGCCGGGTGTGGACGGCGTACTGGCGACACCGGACGTGTTGGAGGACCTGCTGCTCCTCGGTGCGCTGGAAGGCAAGGTCGTCATCGGCTCGATGAACCGGGGCGGGTTGCAAGGCGCCGCGTTCGAGCTGGACGACCGGTTCACGGCGTACCGGACTGCTGACGAGATCGCCGCGCGGCGGCTCGACGGCGGGAAGATGCTGACGCGGATCGACCTCGGCGATCCGGGGACCGTGGCGACATTGGAGAGCAGCGCCGCGGCGGTGACCGGCCTGGCCGAGCACAAGCTGATGGCGATGGTGGAGCCGTTCTGGTCGACGCGCGGTGAGGACGGGCGGGTCGCGAACCTGCTCGATCCCGACTCGGTCATCAAGTCGATCCAGATCGCGTCCGGTCTCGGCGCGACGAGTGCGTACACGTGGCTCAAGCTGCCGGTCGTGGACGAACTCGATCGGGTGATGGAGGCAACAACTCTGCCGACGCTCTTGCTCGGCGGCGATCCGACGGCGGAGCCGGAAGCGACCTACGCCTCGTGGGGCAAGGCGCTCGAGCTGCCCTCGGTCCGCGGACTCGTGGTCGGGCGGGCGCTGCTGTTCCCGCCCGACGGCGACGTGGCAGCGGCTGTCGACCGCGCCGCGGCCCTCGTCCACGGCGACACCGCATGACCCGGACCGCTGAGGTTCTGAGGAAGGACAGTTGGGATGACTGAATGGGTTCGGCCGGCCGGGACCGCGGCGAGCGATGGGTTCGAGCTCGCGGTGCGGCCGGATGAGGCGGAGTGGCATCACACTGGCTTGTTGGTTCGGACCCTGCTTCCCGGGCAGTCGGTGGAGATCGACACCGGGGACTGCGAGTACATCGTCCTTCCGTTGAGTGGATCGGCCGAGGTGATCGTCGACGGTGAGGCGGTCCCGCTCGGCGGACGGGCGGACATGTTCGCAGGGTCGACGGATCTGGCCTACGTACCCCGGAACTCGACCTTCGCGGTGGTCAGCGCCGGTGGCGCGCGGATCGCGTTCCCGCACGCCAAGGCCGCGACGGACCATCCGTTCCGGCGGATCGCCGCCGACGAGGTCGAGACCGAGCTCCGCGGCGCCGGCGTCGCGTCCCGCCAGGTCCGCAACTTCGGTACGCCGGGAGTTCTCGAGGCGGACTCGATCATCGCGTGCGAGGTGATCACGCCGGCCGGCAACTGGTCGTCCTACCCGCCGCACAAGCACGACGAGCACAAACCGGGGAAGGAGAGCGAGCTCGAGGAGATCTACTACTTCGAGCTGCAGCTGTCCGACGACGTCCCGGAAGGTGTCAAGGGCAACGATCCCATCGGCTACCAACGGGTCTACGGCACCGAGGACCGCCCGATCGACGTCTTGGCGGAGGTCCGCAGCGGTGACGTGGTGCTGGTCCCGCACGGCTGGCACGGCCCGGCGATGGCGCCTCCCGGTTACGACATGTACTACCTCAATGTGATGGCCGGACCCGGCAGCGAGCGTCAGTGGCTGATCACCGACGATCCGCAGCACGCCTGGGTCCGCGACCTGTGGAAGTCCCAGCATCTCGATCCGCGCCTACCTTTCGGACAAACAGGAGAAGAGTCATGACGGTGCGTCTCACGGTCGCGCAGGCCCTGGTGCGATTCCTGAGCGTCCAGTACTCGGAGCGTGACGGGCTCCGGCAGCGGCTGATCGCCGGGTCACTGGGCATCTTCGGCCATGGCAACGTCGCCGGGCTCGGCCAGGCGCTGCTGCAGTCCGAGCTCGAGGACCCGAAGGCGTTGCCGTACATCCTGGCCCGCAACGAGCAGGCCATGGTGCACACCGCGACGGCCTTCGCCCGGACCCGGGACCGGCTCCAGACCTACGCCTGCACAGCAAGCGTGGGCCCGGGCTCGACCAACATGGTGACCGGTGCGGCCCTGGCGACGATCAACCGGTTGCCGGTGCTCATCCTCCCTTCGGATGTGTTCGCGACCCGGGTGGCGACACCCGTGCTGCAGGAGCTGGAGAGCTTCAGCGCCGGCGACGTGTCGGTCAACGACGCCTTCCGCCCGGTGTCGAAGTACTTCGACCGCGTCTGGCGGCCCGAACAGTTGCCCTCGGCACTGATGAACGCGATGCGCGTGCTGACCGATCCGGTCGAGACCGGCGCGGTGACACTGGCCCTGCCGCAGGACGTCCAGGCCGAGGCCTACGACTGGCCGGAGGAGCTCTTCGTCGAGCGCACCTGGTACGTCGCACGTCCTTTGCCGGAGGCATCAATTGTCGACAAGGCGGCAGATCTCCTACGGTCCGCTCAGCGACCGCTGATCGTCGCCGGCGGCGGTGTGCACTACTCGGGAGCAGAGGAAGCGCTGCGCGAGTTCGCCGAGCGAACCGGCGTACCGGTGTCGGAAACCCAGGCAGGTAAGGGATCTCTGGCCTACGATCACCCGCAGGCGGTGGGCGCGGTCGGGTCGACCGGGACCACGGCAGCCAATGCGCTGGCTCGCGAGGCCGACGTGGTGATCGGGATCGGCACCCGCTACAGCGACTTCACGACGGCGTCGCGGACCGCGTTCCAGCATCCGCAGGTCCGGTTCCTGAACATCAACGTGGCGCGTTTCGACAGTGGTAAGCATGCCGGCCTCCCGGTGGTGGCCGATGCGCGGGAAGCCCTTGTTTCGTTGGGTTCTGCGCTCGGCGATTGGTCCGTGGACGACAAGTACACAGCAGAGGCCCAGGAACTCACCAGGAACTGGAACGGAACTGTGGACGCAGTTTTCCGGCCCTCCGCCGAGATGACCGCGAAACTGGCCGAAGGACTGCTCACCCAGGGCGAGGTGATCGGCGCCGTCAACGAATTGTCGGCGGCGTCTGATGTGGTTGTGTGCGCGGCCGGCTCGATGCCGGGTGACCTCCACAAGCTGTGGCGGCCGCGCGACCCGAAGGGATACCACGTCGAATATGGCTTCTCCTGCATGGGATACGAGATCGCCGGCGGACTCGGCGTCCGGCTCGGCGCCCCGGATCGCGACGTGTTCGTCATGGTCGGCGACGGGTCGTACCTGATGATGTCCAGCGAGCTGGCCACCGCGGTCCAGGAGAACCTCAAGATCATCGTGGTCCTGGTGCAGAACCACGGCTTCGCGTCGATCGGCGCGCTCTCGGAGTCCCTCGGTTCCCAGCGGTTCGGGACGGCGTACCGCAAGCGCACCGGTGACGGCCGGCTCGACGGGGACTACCTGCCGATCGACCTCGCGGCGAACGTACGCAGTTTCGGGGTCGACGTGATCGACGTGCACAGCCGCGCCGAGCTGGAGAAGGCGATCCAGACCGCGAAGGCAGCCACCGGTCCGATCGCGATCCATGTCACGACCGATCCGCTGATCGGCAGTCCGGACAACGACTCCTGGTGGGACGTCCCGGTCAGCGAGGTGTCGGAGCTGCAGTCCACACAGGCCGCGGCAGCGACGTACGAGGAAAGCAAGAAGGTCCAGCGTCCGTACCTGACTCCGGCCGAAGGGGATCGCTGATGGGCAGAGTCGACATCGGTACGGCGCCGGACTCGTGGGGAGTCTGGTTCGCCGACGACCCGCAGCAGACGCCGTGGGCGCGGTTCCTCGACGAGGTGGCCGCGGCCGGGTACACGCGGATCGAACTCGGTCCGTACGGCTACCTTCCGACCGACCCGGTCAGGTTGAAGGACGAGCTCGACCAGCGCGGCCTGACGATGACCGCCGGTACGACGTTCGAGCAGCTGCATCGCCCCGACGGGTGGGACGCGACCTGGCGCGATGTCGCCAAGACAGCAGCGCTGACGGCCGCGATGGGTGCGAAGCACCTGGTCGTGATGCCGTCGATGTGGCGAGGTGACAACGGCGAGGTCGTCGAGGAGCGTTTGGACCACGAGGGCCAGGCCCGACACGGGCAGGCGGTGACCGAGCTGGGGCGTCGGCTGGCGGAGGAGTTCGGGCTGCTGACGCAGTACCACCCGCACGCTGACGGACACGTCGATACGCAGGACACCGTCGAGCGCTTCCTCGAGGAGACCGACAGCGCGTCCGTGAACCTGTGCCTCGACACCGGCCACATCAGCTACTGCGGCGGCGACAACCTCGAGCTGATCCGGAAGTACCCGGACCGGATCGGCTACGTCCACCTCAAGCAGGTCGATCCGAAGATCCTCGCGGAGGTGGAAGCCGAGGGGCTGAGCATGGACGAGGCGGTACGGCGGGGCGTGATGTGCGAGCCGCCAAACGGCGTACCCGAGCTGCCACCTGTCCTCGACGCACTGGCCGCGCTCGACGCCGACGTGTTCGCGATCGTCGAGCAGGACATGTACCCGTGTGCGCCCGACGTACCGCAGCCGATCGCGGCCCGGACGTTGGCGTATCTCACTGCTTCTGGGGGTGCTACATCGAGATGACGGCCACGGGAGTGTGAAACTCTCGGGTCCCACGCAGTCCGCGGAGTGCCGCGGACCACCTGAAAGGCTGGTAGCAAGTCATGGTTCGGTGGCAGAAGAAGGCGGGACCCGCGGTCGCGGCTGTCGTGCTCGCGGTGGCTCTGGCCGCGTGCAGTTCCTCCGGCGGCAAGCAGAAGGAGGAGAGCTCCGGCGACAGCGGCGGCAACGTCGCGGACACGCCGCGGATGAAGGTTGCCATGATCACCCACTCGGGTCCCGGCGACACCTTCTGGGACATCGTGCGGCGCGGCGCCGAGGCGGCCGCGAAGAAGGACAACATCGAGCTGCAGTACTCCGCCGACCCGGACGGCGCGGCCCAGGCGAACCTCGTGCAGACCGCGATCGACTCGAAGGTCGACGGCATCGCGATCACGCTGAACAAGCCGGACGCGGTGATCCCGAACGTCAAGAAGGCGATCGCGGCCGGGATCCCGGTGACGGTCCTCAACGGCGGGCTGGACCAGTGGAAGACCACCGGCGCGATCGGGTACTTCGGCCAGGACGAGCGGATCGCCGGCCAGGCGACCGGTGACAAGCTCAAGCAGCTCGGCGCGAAGAACGTGCTGTGCGTCATCCACGAGCAGGGCAACGTCAGCCTCGAGGCCCGCTGCCAGGGCATCAAGGACAAGCTCGGCAACGGTGTCCAGAACGTCAACGTCAACGGCACCGACCAGCCCGGGACGCAGGCGACGCTGACCTCGAAACTGCAGGCGGACAAGACCGCCGACTACGTGGTCGCGCTCAACGCGGGGATCGCGCTGACCGCTGTCCAGGCGGTCAAGGACGCCGGCTCGTCGGCGAAGGTCGGCAGCTTCGACATGAGCAAGGAGATGGCCAAGGCGGTCGCGGACGGCACCGTGCAGTTCGCCGTCGACCAGCAGCCGTACCTGCAGGGCTACCTCTCGGTCGACGCGATCTGGCTCTACAAGACCAACGGCGACACCATCGGCGGCGGCGAGGCGACCCTGACCGGGCCGGCCTTCATCGACAAGTCGAACATCGCGGCGGTCCAGAAGTACGCCGAAGCCGGGACGCGCTGAGGTAGCGCCATGGCATCGACCATCACCTCACCCGCCTCGGCGGACGACCGCGTTTCCGCCCGGTCCCTCGGCGCCCGGCTGCTCAGCCGGCCCGAGATCGGGTCGCTCGTCGGCGCGGCCGTGATCCTGGTGTTCTTCCTGATCGCAGCCCCGCCGTTCCGCGACATCAACAACACCGGCACGATCCTGTACCAGGCTGCGCTGATCGGTGTGATGGCCGTGCCGGTGTCGCTGCTCATGGTCGGCGGCGAGTTCGACCTGTCGGCGGGGGTCGCGGTGACGACCTCAGGCCTGACCGCGGGCCTGTTCGCCTACCAGTTCAGCGTGAACGTCTGGCTCGGCGTGATCGTCGCGCTGGCGCTCTCGCTGGCGATCGGCGCGTTCAACGGCTGGCTACTGATGCGGACGGGACTGCCCAGCTTCCTGGTGACACTGGGCACCTTCTTCATCCTGCAGGGCCTGAACATCGCGGTCACCCGGCTCGCCTCCGGCGCCGTCGCGTCGAACTCGATCAGCGACATGGACGGGTTCGGCGCGGCGAAGGCGATCTTCGCGTCGGAGTTCAAGCTCGGCGGCGTGACGATCAAGATCCTGATCGTCTGGTGGATCGTGTTCGTCGCGATCGCCGCCTGGGTGCTGCTGAAGACGCAGATCGGCAACTGGATCTTCGCGGTCGGCGGTGACGCGGCGGCCGCGCGGGCCGTCGGCGTACCGGTGAAGAAGGTCAAGATCGGCCTGTTCATGGCGGTCGGGTTCTTCGCCTGGTTCACCGGTATGCAGCTGCTGTTCGTGCAGAACGGCGTGGTGCAGTCCGGTGAAGGCGTCGGCAAGGAGTTCCTCTACATCATCGCGGCGGTCGTCGGCGGCTGCCTGCTCACCGGTGGCTACGGCTCCGTCGTGGGCGGCGCGGTCGGTGCGCTGATCTTCGGAATGGTCCAGCTGGGTGTGGTGTACGCCGGCTGGAACCCGGACTGGTTCAAGGCGTTCCTGGGTGCGATGTTGCTGCTGGCAACCATCGTCAATCTCGTCGTCAAGAACAGGGCGGAGGCACGATGACCACCACGGAGTCGTTCGCGGACGACGCGACGTCCAGTCCGAACACGCCGATCGTGCTGCTCGAGGACGTCGGCAAGAGCTACGGCAACATCCAGGCGCTGCGCGGGGTGTCGCTGGCGGTCCGGCAGGGCGAGATCACCTGCGTGCTCGGCGACAACGGCGCGGGCAAGTCGACGCTGATCAAGATCATCGCCGGACTGCACGACTACACGTCCGGCCGGATGTCGGTGAACGGCGAGGAGCGGCACTTCGGCTCGCCGCGGGAGTCGCTCGACAGCGGTATCGCGACCGTCTACCAGGACCTGGCGCTGGCGCCGCTGATGTCGGTCTGGCGGAACTTCTTCCTCGGCAACGAGCTCACCAAGGGGCCGTTCCGGCAGCTGGACGCGGCCAGGATGAAGCGGATCGCGCAGGAGGAGCTGACCAAGATGGGGATCTCGATCCCCAATCTCGAGCAGCCGGTCGGCAAGCTGTCGGGCGGTCAGCGGCAGTGCGTGGCGATCGCGCGGGCGATCCACTTCGGCGCCAAGGTGCTGATCCTCGACGAGCCGACCGCGGCGCTCGGCGTGAACCAGTCGGGTGTGGTGCTGAAGTACGTCGTGAAGGCACGCGATGCGGGGATCGGGGTCATCTTCATCACCCACAACCCGCACCACGCCTACCTGGTCGGCAACCACTTCGTCGTCCTGAAGCTCGGCCGGGTGGCGCTCGACACGCACCGGTCGGAGATCACGCTCGAGGAGCTGACGACCGAGATGGCCGGGGGATCCGAGCTGGAAGCGCTGAGCCACGAGCTGCGGGAGATCAATCCCGAGGTGGTCGTGGATGATGTGCAGAAGGGGCAGGAGGGGACATGACCGGTCTGCGGGTCGGGATCGTCGGCGTCGGAGTGATGGGCGCCGACCATGCCGAACGCGTTGTGCGGAAGACGGTGGGCGCGCGTCTGGTCGCCGTCTCCGACGCGGATGCGGGCCGCGCCGAGGCGCTCGCCGGCAGGCTGTCGGAGAGGCCGGCCGGTACGGCGAGGCACTCGGGCAGTACGGCGTACGCGGAGACTGTTCGCGTGGTCGAGGATCCGATGGATCTCATCGCGGCGGACGATGTCGACGCGGTGATCCTGGCCTCGCCGGGGTTCGCACACGCGGAGCAGCTGTTCGCCTGCTTGGAGCACGGGAAGCCGGTGCTCTGCGAGAAGCCGTTGACGATGGACGCGGCGTCGGCGTTGCGCGTGGTCGAGGCCGAACACAAGCTCGGACGGCAGCTGATCCAGGTCGGGTTCATGCGGCGGTTCGACCCGGAGTACGCCGCGTTGAAGCAACTGCTCGACTCGGGTGACCTCGGACGGACGCTGCTGCTGCACAACGTGCACCGGAACAAGTCGGCCCCGCCGACGTTCCGCAGCGAGATGATCGTCCGGGACTCGATGGTGCACGAGGTCGACGTCGCCCGGTGGCTGTTCGACGACGAGATCACCCGGATCACCGTGCACACCCCGACGCCGACGAGTCTGGTCGGGGACGGCGTACTCGATCCGCAGCTGGCCGTGTTCGAGCTGGCGAACGGCGCGATGGCCGACGTGGAGGTGTTCGTGAACTTCCAGGTCGGGTACGAGGTCCGGTGTGAGGCGGTGGCCGAGCGCGGCAGCGCCACCATCGGTCTCGGGTCCGGCGTCTTCACCCGGGCCGGCGAGCAGTGGGGCGGCACGATGCCGGCCGACTTCCGGGTCCGGTTCGAGCAGGCGTACGACATCGAGGTGCAACGCTGGGTCGACGCCACCGTGCGCGGTGAGATCGACGGGCCGAGCGCCTGGGACGGCTACGCGGCGGCGGCCGTCTGCGAGGCCGGGCTGGAGTCGTTGAGCACCGGCAAGCCCGCCGACGTCGCCTTGGCCGATCGGAGCAAGGTACTGGGATGACCCACCAGCAGCATTTCGGAAACACCACCAGCAGTGAGGAAACATCGTGAGTACTGACAGCAAGCGCATCACCCACCTCGTCGGCGGCAGCTCGTGGACCGGCGTGGCCGAGCGGACCAGCAAGGTCTACAACCCCGCCACCGGTCAGGTCACGGGCGAGCTGGACCTGGCGTCGGCGGCCACGGTCGACGAGGCCGTCAAGGTCGCTCACGAGGCATCGAAGAGCTGGGCGCAGACGTCGCTGACCAAGCGCGCCCAGGTCCTGTTCGCGTACCGAGAGCTGGTGAACCGCGACAAGGAGCGGATCGCGCAGCTGATCACCGCCGAGCACGGCAAGGTGCTGTCCGACGCGCTGGGCGAGGTGACCCGCGGCCTCGAGGTGATCGAGTTCGCCTGCGGGATCCCGCACCTGCTCAAGGGCGGGTTCAGCGAGGGCGTCTCGACCAAGGTCGACGTGTACTCGATCCGGCAGCCGCTCGGCGTCAGCGCGGTGATCTCGCCGTTCAACTTCCCGGCCATGGTGCCGATGTGGTTCGTCCCGATCGCGGTTGCCTGTGGCAACAGTGTGGTGATCAAGCCGTCGGAGAAGGACCCGTCCGCGGCGAACGCGATGGCCGAGCTGTGGAAGGAGGCCGGCCTGCCGGACGGCGTGGTGAACGTCGTGCACGGCGACAAGGAGGCGGTCGACCGGCTGCTCGAGCACCCGGACATCAAGTCCGTGTCGTTCGTCGGGTCGACGCCGATCGCGAAGTACGTCTACGAGAACGGCACCCGCAACGGCAAGCGCGTGCAGGCCCTCGGCGGCGCGAAGAACCACATGATCGTGCTGCCGGACGCGGACCTGGACCTCGCGGCGGACGCTGCCGTGAACGCCGGTTTCGGTTCGGCGGGCGAGCGGTGCATGGCGATCTCCGCGCTGGTCGCGGTCGAGCCGATCGCGGACGAGCTGATCGGCAAGATCAAGGAGCGGATGGGCAAGCTGAAGACCGGTGACGGGACCCGCGCGTGCGACATGGGCCCGTTGGTGACCGGCGAGCACCGGGACAAGGTCGCCGGGTACGTCGCGGCCGGGGTCGAGGCCGGTGCGGAGCTGGTGGTCGACGGGCGCGCGGGTGACTTCGACGGGGCGGCCGACGGGTTCTGGCTCGGCCCGACGCTGTTCGACAAGGTGACGCCGGAGATGTCGATCTACACCGACGAGATCTTCGGCCCGGTGCTCTCGGTGCTGCGTACGCCGTCGTACGACAAGGCGCTCGAGCTCGTGAACTCGAACCCGTACGGGAACGGGACCGCGATCTTCACCAACGACGGTGGAGCGGCGCGCCGGTTCCAGAACGAGGTCGAGGTCGGGATGGTCGGGATCAACGTCCCGATCCCGGTGCCGATGGCGTACTACTCGTTCGGCGGCTGGAAGAACTCGCTGTTCGGCGACACCCACGCCCACGGGACCGAAGGCGTGCACTTCTTCACCCGCGGAAAGGTGGTCACTTCGCGGTGGCTGGACCCGTCCCACGGCGGGATCAACCTCGGCTTCCCGACCCACGACTGAACGGCGCTTTGGGTGTAGCGTCGAAGGTGACCCCCGGGGCATGAGGAGTACCGCGGCGTACGCAGGGTCGTTAGGCCCGTCCTCAGTCCGCAACCATGCCCCGGAGTGCGTCATGTCGAAGAACAAAGGCGGGCGTGAAGTCCGCAAGCCCAAGCAACCCAAACGGCCGAAACCGAATCCGAGCGACAGCTCGATCATCCCGCCCACCAAACAAGGGCGGAAGTAGCGTCCGGACCGCAGTTCCCCGGGGATTGCGGTCCCGGGAGGTCCGGCGCGGGTCACCGTTGACCGGCGGGGTCGGGGCTGGGTAGCCTCGCAGGTGCGTTCGAGGGCGCGCCGAGACTCGCCGGAAGGCTGGAAGCCACCTCGATTTCCGAAGCCGAGTGCGGTCGGTGACGCTCTCTTGAGACCCGTGCGAGTCCGGGTGCGAGAGGACGCATTGTGAGACTGTTGCCTGATCGGCCCAGCATCGAGTACCTGCGCAAGGAAGCGAAGGATCTCCTCGCGGCACTGCGGGAATCCAAGCCGGACGCCTCGCTCGCGGAAGCGCAACGCGCGCTGGCCGCGGAGTACGGCGTACGCGACTGGCCGGCGTTGAAGGCCGAGGTCGAGCGCCGGGTTGCCGACACGCCCACCGCTCCCGCCGGCCTGGCCGAGGAGCTCGCCGAAGCGTTCGACCTGGGGACGTTGACCGGGCCGGCCAAACCCGTGTCGTTCACCGCGATGGGGCGCTGCTGGGACCTAACGACCGACCGCGGCCGATGGCTGGCGGTCACGGTCTACGGCTGGATCACGAACGAGCAGACCGAGCTCGGCGCCCGGCTCCGTGACGCCGCCGTCGCGGCGGGAGTAGCCGCGCCGGCCGCGGCGATCAGTCCGCACGGACGTCTGATCGAGAAGGTGCGAGGCGAGAGTTGGCGCGTGCACGAGTGGCTCGAAGTCGGGCCGGCTCCAGTGCTGCCGGTGTCGACGGCGCTGGCTCGTCGAGCGGGCGCCCTGTTCGGAACGCTGCACGCGTTGGCCATCCCGAGCGACGAGCCGATCCACGGCTACCTGTCCTTCCGCCGCTCAGAGGACGACTGGCAGCACCTGCTCGCTCGTGCGCGGGCGGCCGGCAAACCGTGGGCCGAGCAACTCGACGCACGCCTGCCGGCGTTCCGTGAACTGCAGGCGATCGAGCTCGACGCACCCGACGAACTGATGCTCTGCAACCGGAACCTGAACCCGGAGAGTGTCCGCCAGGGACGCGACGGAGAGCTCACCGTGATGGAGTGGGATTTCGCCGGTTCGCTCAGCCCGGAGCTCGAGCTCGGCTCGGTGCTGACGCACTGGCTGATGCGGCCGGAAGTCAACCAGCGTGGGCTGTTGGCGTTCCGGGACGCGTACGGCGAGGTGCGGGAGTGGCCGAAGCTCGGGCTGGATTCGTTCGCGGTCGCGATCACCGGGTGGCTGAACTGGACGTACAACGCGATCTGTGAGGCGATCGACCCGGAGGATGCCGACCACGCGGTCTTCGCCGAGCGGGAGGCTGTCGGGGTGCTCGATCGGCCGATGACGCGTGGTGGCCTGGAGCAACTACTCGTGGTCTGACAGGGCGCTGGCCACGGCTTCTGCTGCTGGGTCGGAGAGGTGGCCGTGCAGTAGCTCGGTGCGGTGGACCAGACGTGGCGAGGCGAGTGGGACGGCCGCGACATCCGGTGTGACTGCTGAGCGCGGGAGGACAGCCAGGCCGTGGCCGGAGCTGATCAGGGTGAGCAGCGTGTGGAGATCGGTGCCGTTGTAGGTGAAGGCCGGGCGTAGCGCGTCTGAGCCGGCCGCGGCGCGCAACGTCGCCAGTGGGGCGGCGAGGTCGGGGGCGTCGATCCACCGCGCGTTTGCGAGATCGCCGAGCGAGAGGCCACGACCGGACCGGGCCAGTGGGTGAGTTGTGGGGAGGGCTACGACCAGGCTGTCGTGGGCCACGGAGGTGGTGCGGAGCTGCACGGCGTTGGTCAGGTTGAGAGGGTCGGTGGGAGTGGCGATGCCGTCCACGAGACCGAGAGTGAACGTGCCGGCGGCGATCCCCGCGACAACCTGATCGCGCCCGCAGACGGTCAGCGAGGTCTCAGTGCCGGGATAGGCACGTCGCACTTCGGCCAGCGCGGTCGCGAGTGAGCGGGCCGCCAGGGGAGAGGCGGCGAGTGTGAGGGTGCTGGGCGGGTCCGCGACGGTACGGCGTACGTCGGCGCGGGCCGCGTCCAGCCGGAGCAGGATCGGGCCGGCGTGTTCGAGCAGGCGCTCGCCCGCTGGTGTCGGTACGACGGGGCGTCGGCGGAGCAACGGCGTACCGAGGTCGCTCTCCAGGGTGGCGATGTGCTGGGACACCGCAGACTGGGTGTAGCCGAGTCGCGAGGCGGCCGCGGAGAACGATCCGCAGTCGGCGACCGTGACGAACGTCCGCAGCAGATGAGGATCCACGGGTATCAGTATCTCTGATCGCCTATGCAGAGATCATCGTTGGCGCTGATGCTCACCGCGACCCGAAGATGGATCCATGAACGCCTACTCCGGACGTCTCGCCCTGGTCGGGGACCGCTCACCGCATGTCCGTTCGCACGCCCGGATCCCCGGTCTGCTCAAGGAACTCGAAGAGCGCGATCACCTGGACCTCGACGTCTACTGGGTTCCGAGCGACGACGTGGACGACGCGCTCGAAGGCTTCGACGGCATCTGGCTGCTGCCAGGCAGCCCGTACCGGAGCGAAGACGGTGCAGTCACCGCGGTCCGGATCGCGCGTGAGCACGGAATCCCGTTCCTCGGCACGTGTGGCGGGTTCCAGCACGCGATGCTCGAGTTCGCGCGCAACGTCTGCGGAGCGACCGGCGTACAGCATGGTGAGAGTACGCCGGACGCCGACGATCTCCTGATCGTGCCGCTGCAGTGTTCGCTCGACGGACACGAGGGCGGAGTACAGGTGCGACCAGGAACCCGTGCGGCCGAGCTACTCGGTGTAGAGCGCTCCATGGAGCGGTACCACTGCTCTTACGGTCTGGACAGCAGCAAACTCGACCTACTGCGCGAGCACGGCATGATCTTCAGCGGGTACGACGACGCAGGTGAACCGCGCATCGCAGAGCTGCCGGGGCACCCGTTCTACCTGGCCAGTCTGTTCCAGCCGGAGCTGGCCGGCGACGGCAGACGCCCACACCCGTTCATCCAGGCGTTCGCGCACGCGGTCGCCGGCCGCAGCGATCAGATCGCGGAGACCGGGCGCGGAGCCATACCTGCGGCGACGTAGCAGGCGTCGATGAGCTCCATGGTGGCCAGCGCGTCGTCGGCGTCGGTGAGCAGCGGAGCGCCGTTGCGTACCGCCCCGGCGAAAGCCTCCAGTTGGTACGTGTACGACGTACGCGTGCCGAGGTGTTCGACCCAGGTGTCTTCCTTGGTCGTCACGACCACGCGGTCGTCCTTCTGCGGAAGCACGTAGAACGGGGCGAACGCCTCACCACGGCTGCCGACGACCTTGAGGCTGAACTCGACGGCCTCGGCCGCCATGCTGGTCCGCACGACACCGGTCGCGCCGTTCGGGAACTCCAGGTCGGCGTTCAGCCACTCGTCCACGCCAGGCAGCCGCTTGCGCTCACCGGCCCGGGCACTGATCAGCTTCGGCGCGCCACCGGCGTACGGCGCGAACATCCGCTGCGCGTGCAACGCGTAGCAGCCGACATCCATCACGGCACCGCCGGCGAGCGGCAGCGACCAGCGTGGGTCGTTGTCGGCCGGCGGGGGCATCACCATCGTCGTCTCGACCGACTGCAGGTCGCCCAGCTCACCCTTGGAGACCAGCTCCTGCAGCCGCCGCATCACCGGGTGGTACGCGTAGTGGAAGGCCTCCATGAACACCAGGCCGGAGGAGTGGACGGCGTCCCGGACCTCCAGAGCCTCGGCGGCGTTGCTGGTCGACGGCTTCTCGGTCAGCACATGTTTGCCTGCAGCAAGGGCCCGCAGGTTCCACGGTCCGTGCAGGCCATTGGCCAGTGGGTTGTAGATCGCTTCGATCTCGGGATCGTCCAGCAGTTGCTGGTACGACGCATGGACCCGTTCGACACCGTGCTCGGCGGCGAAGGCTTCGGCCCGGCCGGTGTCGCGCGCGGCGACCGCGACCAGCCGCGCGCCGGTCAGCTTGGCCGGCTCGACGATGGCCCGGCCGGCGATCCGGGCGGCACCGAGGATGCCGATGCGAAGCGGTTCCATGCGTTCTCCCTTGCTGACAGCCATCAGGGCGGCGGGGGCGGGTCCTCGAGAGCGGCGAAGCCTGGTTCCTCACGACCTGGCTCACCGAGCAGACCAAGCCGTCATCCTCCCCCACCACACCACGGCTCCAAACCCGGTGCCCGCGATCCGGACCTCCGTGACCGGAAAGTTCACTCTGCGTTCAGCGTGCGACGGCCGGAGCAGGGGACGGCGGAGGTCTGATCAAATTCGGGTGGTGGCTCGACGGATTCCGGTCCAGCCTTCAGGATGAGCCCATGAGTACCGTCCAGGTCCAGGTCGATCGGAACAGCCGTACGCCGTTGCACGTGCAGCTGGCGCAGCAGCTGGAGGCGGCCATCCAGGGCGGCGAGTTGCCCGTCGGGTCCCGGCTGAGCAACGAGGTGGACCTGGCCGAGGCCTATGGACTGAGCCGGCCGACCGTCCGACAGGCGATCGCCCGTCTGGTCGACCAGGGGCTCCTGGTCCGCAAACGCGGTGTCGGCACCCAGGTGGTCGGCAACTCCGGACAGGTACGTCGTTCACTCGAGCTGACCAGCCTGTACGACGACCTCTCCTCAGCGCACCGCAAGCCCGAAACCGACGTACTGCGCTTCGGGATCTCACCCGCGACCGCAGAGGTCGCTACTGCACTGCAATGCGAGCTGGGCGACCGGGTACTGCGGCTGGAGCGACTGCGGCGAGCAGACGGCGAACCGCTCGCTCTGATGCGCAACTGGCTGCCGCCAGAGATCCTCGAGACCGACCCGGCCACACTGGCCGAGCGTGGTCTGTACCAGCTGCTGCGAGCTGAGGGGGTCCGGCTGAAGGTGGCGCACCAGACCATCTCCGCCATACCGGCAACGCCTGAGCAGGCGAAGTTGCTGTCGGAGGAGCCGGGCTCACCGCTTCTGGCGACCACGCGGATCACGTACGACGACCACGGCCAGCCGGTCGAGTACGGATCGCACCTGTACCGCGCGAGCCGCTACTCCTTCGAGCACACGCTCGTACACCGCTAAGACCCGGCCTGGAAGTCGTCGGCCTGGCGGGGTGGGAAGACCCACCGCGTGCTGCCGGCGATCTGAGCGAGCTGGTTGGCCGTCAGTAGAGGACGGGGCCGGGTGTGCTCGCTCTTGTCCTTGGGAGCGTTGTAGTTGGTCAGACTGATCTGGGTGCCGTTGGGCCGGAAGAGCTCCACGATGGTCTCCCGGACGGCGCCAGGGTTCGGGCGGTCCGTGTACAGCGGCCGGTTGTCGTACACGACGTGCACGCTGCGGTCCGGGTGGATGGTGCACGTACCGGGCGGGAACGGGTTGCAGTCGGTGATTGCGTCCGCGGTGGTGATGCTCAGCGTGAGCAGCGAGGCACCGTCGCCGTCGTCCAGGAGGACGCTGGCTTCGTTCGTGCCGAGGCCGTAGCCACCGGACTTCGTGGAGTTGGTCAGGGTGAGTCCGTGCGGGAGGAGGCTCGTCAGCGTCGCCAAGGTCTCCGCCGGAGTCACAGGTTGCGGCACGGTCGGCTTGACCGGAACTGTCGGAACGGTGACGGTCGGCGTGGTGGCGGGCTCCACCTGTGTTCGCAGTACCTGGCTGCTGCCGATGATGACTCCGACGGTGGCCAGTACGGCGGTCGCGCCGGACAGACCGGCGAGCGCGGTCCGGCGCCGGCGCAGCACCTTGCCACGACGGATGCCACGGGCAACCAGCTCGGGCGTGGCGGGCTGCAGGTCCTCGGTCGCCCGGCGCATCAGGTCCGGGAGGCTGTCGTGAAGATTGGTCATTGGCGAGGCTCCCAGGTCATAGTGCGGCCAGATGGACGGCTTCGTCACCAAGGACGGCCCTGAGGCGGCTCAGTGCGCGTGACGTGCGCGTCCTGATCGCACCGGTGTTCTTGCCGAGGTCGTACGCGACCTGTTCCGCGCTGCGGTCCTCGAAGTACCGCAGTACCAGCACTGCTCGGTCGAGAGGGGACAGCTCGGCCATTGCCTGCAGCAAGGACAGGCGGAGTTCGTGGTCGCCCGTCTGGTCCGCCCGGTCAGGTGTCCGCTCCACAGGTCGCTCTGTCGAGCTCCGTCGACGCTGCTGGGAGATGTACGTGCGCGCCAGGACGGTCTGCGCGTACGCCGCCGGGTTGTCGGTCTGCTCCACCCGCCGCCAGGCCCGGTACAGCTTGGCCAGCGTCTCCTGGACCAAGTCTTCGGCCAGGTGATGCTCACCGGCAAGCAGCCACGCCGACCGGTACAGCTGTGGTGTCCGCGCTTTGGCGAACTCCTCGAAATCCTGCGTCGACCGTGTCAAAGCCACCCTCCCGAGGTCCCCTGTCACCCGGTTCGACGCCGTGAGTGGCGGTTCTGTTACCGACGGAGTTGCAACAAGATGCAATTTTCTGGACCGGGCCGTGACCCGATCGATACGGTGAGTGAGCCACCGGCGTGTCACGGTTGTCCACAGGGCAGCAGATGCAGGTGGCGCCGGACGCGCAGGAGTTGAAAGGATGGTCCCGCATGGTGACCGAGCGTGGTCGCCAGACGGGACTCACACGGGGAGATCGATGACTGCGGACAGGCTCGACGCGCACCGCGCGAGCTGGAACGGTGCCATCGAGCTGATCGACGCCCAGGTGCGCGACGTCGTACGCCGGGAAGGTATCGACCCGCTCCGCGACCCGGGCGCGGTGAACTCGATCGTCGCCACCGTCGTCCGGGAGTACGACGAGCGCAGTCTGAGCGGCGTGGTGCCGCCGATCGGCGACCTGGAGGCTGTCAGCCGCGAGGTCCACGACCGGGTCGCCGGTTTCGGGCCGCTGCAGCGCTACCTGGACGACCCGTCCGTCGAGGAGATCTGGATCAACGAGCCCAGCCGGGTGTTCATCGCCCGCGAGGGCCGGCACGAGCTGACCACGACCGTGCTGACCGAGGAAGAGGTCAGCGACCTGGTCGAGCGGATGCTGAAGACCACCGGCCGCCGGATCGACGTCTCGCAGCCGTTCACCGACGCCCGGCTGCCGGACGGAAGCCGCGTCCACATCGTCCTCGGCGGCATCACCCAGCGGTATGCGGCGATCAACATCCGCAAGTTCACCGTCCGCGCGACCCGGCTGACCGACCTGGTCCAGCTCGGTTCGCTGACACCGCACGCGGCCGCGGTGCTGGAGGCGTCCGTTGCCGTCGGCCTCAATGTGCTCGTCTCCGGCGGCACGCAGGCCGGCAAGACCACGATGCTGAACGCGCTGGCCGGTTCGATCCCCGGCAGCGAGCGGGTGATCAGCTGCGAAGAGGTCTTCGAGATCAAGCTGCCGATCCCCGACTGGGTGTCGATGCAGACCCGGCAGGCCGGTCTCGAAGGCACCGGTGAGGTGCGGCTGCGCGACCTGGTGAAGGAGTCGCTGCGGATGCGGCCGTCCCGGGTGATCGTCGGCGAGGTGCGCGGCGAGGAATGCCTCGACCTGCTGCTCGCGCTGAACAGCGGCCTCCCCGGCATGTGCACGATCCATGCGAACTCGGCGCGTGAGGCACTGACCAAGATGTGCACGCTGCCGCTGCTGGCCGGCGAGAACATCGGCTCCCGGTTCGTGCTGCCGACGGTGGCCGGCTGCGTCGATATCGTCATACATCTCGGGATCGCGGCGGACGGGCGCCGACGAGTGCGCGAGATCGTCGCCGTCACCGGGCGGCTGGAGGAGCAGGCGATCGAGACCGAGACCCTGTTCAGTACCCGCGACGGGTACCTGCGTCGCGCCGAGGGGCAACTGCCGCATGCGGAGCGGTTCCAGCAGGCCGGGTACAACGTGGCCGGCCTGCTCACCGAATTGCCGCGCGGGCAGGCGAGCTGATGGGGCTCCTGATCGGACTGTTCTTCGGCGTCGGCCTGCTGCTGATCATCGCGGCGTTCGTGGCGCCGCTCGAGACCGTGCCCGGCTCGGACGGGCGGTTGCGCGGGAAGAGCCGGGACCTGCTCGCGAGCGCGGGGATCGAAGGCTTGACGCCGGGTGCGTTCATCGGTGCCTGCGTGATCATGGCGCTGGTCGCGTTCCTGCTGATGTTCGCGGTGTCCAAGACGTTGCCGGTCGGGGTGGTCTTCGGACTGATGGCCGGGTACCTGCCGATCGCGCTGGTGCGGTCGCGGGGCCGGAAGCGGCTGGCCGAGTTCCGCGAACTGTGGCCGGACGTGGTGGACAACGTCGCCTCGGCGGTCCGCGCAGGGCTGTCGTTGTCGGAGGCTCTGGCGCAGGTGGGCGAGCGCGGGCCGTTGCCGTTGCGCGAGCCGTTCCGGCGGTTCGTGCGGACTACGCCTCGACCGGCCGGTTCGCCGAATCGCTGGACCGCCTGAAGGCGCGGCTGGCCGACCCGGTCGGGGACCGCGTGATCGAAGCGCTGCGGATCGCGCGTGAGGTCGGCGGCGGCGACCTCGGCCGGTTGCTGCGGTCGCTGTCGTCGTTCCTGCGCGACGACGCGCGGACCCGGTCCGAGCTCGAGTCCCGGCAGTCGTGGTCGGTCAACGGCGCACGGGTCGCGGTCGCGGCGCCGTGGCTGGTGCTGCTGTTGCTGTCCTTCCAGGGCGATGTCATCCAGCGGTACAACTCGCCGGTCGGCGCGGTGATCATCGCCGCGGGCGCGTTGATCTGTGTGATCGCGTACCGGGTGATGCTGCGGATCGGCCGGCTGCCCGAGCCCGAGCGGGTGCTGCGATGAGCCCGATGCTGCTCGGTGGTTTCCTCGGCGCGGTGTTCGGCGCCGGGCTGCTGATCGTCGTGTTGCGGTTGCCGTTCCTGCGCAAACCCACGGTGGACGAGCGGATCTCGCCGTACCTGCGGGATCTCGGTGCGCCCGACGTGTTCGTCGGCGTGATCGACTCGCGGTCGCCGTTCTACGCGATCCTGCGGTTGTTCGGTCCGTCGCTGCGGTCCGCGGCGAAGCGGCTGGAGCGGATCCTCGGCGGTGCGAACACGATCCGCCGGCGGCTTCAGCGGGCCGGGTTGGACCGGACGGTCGAGGAGTTCCGGATCGAGCAGTTGCTCTGGGGCGCGATCGCCTTCGGTGCCGGGCTGGTGATCTCGGTCGTCGCCGTCGCGGTCGGTCTCGGGGATCCGGTGGCGCTGCTCGTGTTCTGCCTGGTGCTCGGGATCACCGCGCTCCTCGGCCGCGACACGTACCTGACGGCCCAGGTCCGGCGGCGTGAGCGGCGCCTGCTGGCCGAGTTGCCGACCGTGGCCGAGTTGCTCGCGTTGTCGGTCGCGGCCGGTGAAGGTCCGGCCGCTGCCCTCGACCGTGTCGCGCGGTCGTCCCGAGGTGAGCTGGCCAACGAGCTGAAACGCGTCCTGGCGGAGACCAGGGCAGGAGAGACATTGGTCCGCGCGCTCGACGCGCTCGCGGACCGCACCGGGTTGCTGGCGCTCTCGCGCTTCGCGGACGGGCTGGCGGTGGCGCTCGAGCGCGGCACTCCGCTGGCCGACGTACTGCGGGCGCAGGCCGGTGACATCCGGGAAGCCGGGCGCCGCGAACTGATCGAGTCCGGTGCACGGCGCGAGGTCGCGATGATGGTCCCGGTGATCTTCCTGGTCCTTCCGGTGACCATCGCGTTCGCCTTCTACCCGGGCGCTGTCGGAATCCGGCTGATCGCCGGATGAACTGAGGAGAGGTCATGTCCCTACACCTGACGAGGCTGTTCCTGACGTTGCTGCTGAAGCCACGTCCGGCGCGGAAGGAGCGCGGCGACGTACCCGGCTGGGTGCTGATCACCGTGATGACGGCCGGCCTGGTCGTCGCGATCTGGAAACTGGCCGGCACACAGCTCGCCAACATGCTCAAGGAAGCCTTGGACTCCGTCAGCAACAAGTGATGCGCAGGCAGCGCGGTGAGCGGGGGTCGGCGGTCGTCGACTTCGTGCTGGTCTCGACGATCCTGGTGCCGTTGTTCCTCGGCATCCTCCAGGTCGGCCTGTTCCTGTACGTGCGCAACACGGTGACCGCCGCGGCGTCCGAAGGTGCGCACTACGCGGCCGTGCTCAACCGGGCGCCGGCCGACGGTGCGGCACGCACCCGGGAGCTGGTCAGCGGCGTGGTGACGGACGGGCTGATCGACTCGGTGTCCGCGGAGGAGACCGACATCGACGGGCAGCCCGGCGTCGAGGTGTCCGTCCACGCGCACATGCCGCCGCTCGGACTGTGGGGACCGGGGATCTCGTTCACCGTCGAGGGACATGCGGTGAAGGAGACCGGCGAGTGAGGCGCCGCCGGGACGAACGCGGGAGCGCCGTCGTGGAGTTCTCCTGGCTGGCGATCCTGCTGATGGTTCCGCTGGTCTACATGATGCTCGGCGTGTTCGACGTACAGCGAGCGTCGTACGGCGCGACCGCGGCGACCCGTGCCGCCGGGCGGGCGTTCGTGATCGTGCCGGACGGGGTGTCCGAGGACGAGGCGCGGGCGCGTGCGTTCGACGCCGCGGAGCTGGCGATGAAGGATCAGGGGATGGAGCTCAGCTCGGACGAGCTCACGATCAGCTGCAGCCCGGCCTGTCTGCAGCCGGGCTCGACCGTCACGGTCACTTTGGAGACGAAGGTGCGGCTGCCGCTGATCCCGGATGCGCTCGGCGGCGAACCGCCGGCGATCCGGATCAGCTCCTCGCACACCGAGGCGTTCGGCGACTACCGCCAGGCCAAGGGCACCGGATGAAACGGCAAAGGCGGGGCGAAGAGGGACAGATGACCGTGCTGATCGTCGGGTTCACTGTGGTGATCCTGCTGATGGTTGTCGTCGTCACCGATATCTCGAAGGCGTTCCTGGTCCGTCGTGACCTCGATGCCACCGCGGACGGCGCCGTCCTCGCGGCCGCGAACGGTCTCGCCGCGGTCTATGCGCAACCCGGTGCCGGCGGCAACGCCGCGATCGATCCCGACCAGGCGCGCCGGCTGACCGCGGACTATCTCGACGACGTTGCCGCGGGCAACAGGTTCGACGATCTCGACTGGTCTGTGGACGTAGAGGGGACGACGGTGACGGTCCGGCTCACCTCCACCGCCGACCTCCCCTTCCAGCCGCCCGGCTTCCCGGGCACGGCCGACGTCGCCTCCGAGGCCGCCGCCATCGTCCCGATCCGCTGAACGTCAGTTGAAGAGACCAGGGTTGTCGGTGAGCCAGGTGGCAAAGGTTCGGCCGGTGCGGCCGGTCAGGAGTTCCACGCCGGGCTCGATGGTGGCCGGTGTGCCGACGCGGGACGCCCAGTAGGCCAGCAGGGTCTCGCGCTGCCCTTCGTCGCGCATCTGCAGCTCGGCGCGAGCCTGCTCGGGGGTGAGGTCGACGGCCTCGATCGGTACGCCGGTGACCTCGGTGACGAGCCCGATCTGGTGCCGGCGTGTCATCGACTCCGGTCCGGTCATCGGGTACCCGCGACCGTCGTGCCCGTTGCCCGGCCCGTCGAGCAGCACACGCACCGCCGCGTCGGCGATGTCCTCCTCGTGGATCGGCGCTTCCTCGGCCTCCAGGTAGGGCAGCCGGATCTGACCGGTCGCGCGGACCTGGTGCGCCCAGTACTTCGCGTTGCTCATGAACGCGCCGGGCTGCAGCCGGGTGGTCGCGTACGACGCGTCGGTGATGACCTGCTCGGTCTTCGCATGTGGGTCCTCGGGACCGCCCAGCGACGACAGCGACGACAGCAGGACGACCTGCTTCACGCCGGCCGCTTCGGCTGCGGCCACGAAAGCGGGCGCTGCCGACGGGGAGGAGTACAGGAAGACCTGGCTGATGTCGCGGAGTGCGGGAGACGGGTCGGCCGGGTCGTAGGCGACGGCCGACGGGAGAGCGGAGGGCTCGCGGCTGGCGACGCGGACGTCCTGTCCGGCCGCGATCAGGCCGGCGGTGACGGCGCGGGCGATTGCGCCGCGGCCTCCGGTGACGAGAACAGTCATTGGTGGTGCTCCAAAATTAGAGTGACTACAACAATGGAATCAGTAAAGCAGATCCGCTAGGGTCGGTGCAATGGAGCTCGGGCGGCGGGAACGCAAGAAGCAGCAGACGCGGCAGGCCATCTCGGACGTGGCCACCACGCTGTTCCTCGAGCGCGGCTTCGACGCGGTCACCGTGGCCGAGGTGGCGCGGGCCGCGGATGTCGCCGTACAGACGGTGTTCAACCACTTCCCGGCGAAGGAGGACCTGTTCTTCGACGAGCCGGGGTGGTGGACGGGCCCGGCGCGGGCGATCCGCGAGGCGCCGCCGGAGGCGGATCCGGTGGACGTGCTGGAGGCGCAGTACCTGGCGGAGACGCGGGAGCGGCTCGAGGTCGGTCATCTGGCCACCTGGAAGCTGTTCGTGCGCACGATCGAGAGCAGCCCCGCACTGCTTGCGCGGCGCCGGCTGACGGCGGACGAACTGGAGACGTCGCTCACGCAGGCCCTCGACGAACGATCGCCGGACCACCTGCGCAACCGGCTGATCGCGGCCCTTTATGCCGCCGCACAGAAGGTCCTCGAGGAGCAGTTGATGCGGGCGCTGCCCGACGATCCGTCACCCGACGAGCTCGAGAAGGCGCAAACGGCGCTTGAGGCCGCGATCGCCCAGGTCTTCGCCGTTCTTCGTCGCGGTCTTGCCTGAGCTAAGCTGCTGAGTTGTGGCTGGACTGGATTTTGACGCGGAGCTGAAACAGCTCGACGCGACGATGACCTCGATCGAGAAAGTGCTCGATCTTCCTGCGTTGCGCAAGGAGATCGACGAGCTCGGCGAGCAGGTCGCTGCGCCCGATCTCTGGGACGACCAGGCCAACGCGCAGAAGGTGACGTCACGGCTGTCCAGCCTGCAGTCCGATGTCGAGCGGGTGACCAACCTGCGCGGCCGGCTCGACGATGTCGGCGCGCTGGTCGAGCTGGGCCGCGAGGAGAACGACGCGGACAGCCTGGCCGAGGCCGAGAAGGACCTGGGCTCGGTCGCCAAGGCGATCCAGTCCCTCGAGGTCCGCACGCTGCTGTCCGGTGAGTACGACGAGCGCGAGGCGCTGGTGACGATCCGCTCCGGCGCGGGCGGTGTGGACGCGGCGGACTTCGCCGAGATGCTGCAGCGGATGTATCTGCGGTACGCCGAGCGGCACGGGTACCCAACCGAGGTCTACGACACGTCGTACGCCGAAGAGGCCGGGCTCAAGTCGACCACGTTCGGGGTCAAGGCGCCGTACGCGTACGGCACGCTGAGTGTCGAGACCGGGACGCACCGGCTGGTGCGGATCTCGCCGTTCGACAACCAGGGTCGCCGCCAGACCTCGTTCGCCGCGGTCGAGGTGGTCCCGGTGCTCGAGCAGACCGACGAGATCGACGTACCGGAAGAAGAGCTGCGGATCGACGTGTACCGCTCGTCCGGTCCGGGTGGTCAGAGCGTCAACACGACCGACTCCGCGGTCCGGATCACGCACATCCCGACCGGCACCGTGGTCTCCTGCCAGAACGAGAAGTCGCAGCTGCAGAACAAGGCCAGCGCGATGGTCATCCTGAAGGCCAAGCTGCTCGCGCTGAAGAAGGCCGAGGAGCGGGCCGAGATCGACGCGCTGCGCGGGGACGTGCAGGGTTCGTGGGGCGACCAGATGCGCTCGTACGTCCTGCACCCGTACCAGATGGTGAAGGACCTGCGGACGCAGTTCGAGTCGGGTAACACCTCCGGTGTGTTCGACGGCGAGATCGACGAGTTCATCGAGGCCGGCATCCGCTGGCGCCGCACCGGCCAGACGGTTGCCGAGCAGAACTGATCTGCGGGCCGACTGCAGCAGCTGCTTCGGCCTCTGCTGCATCGCGCTGACGTTCAGCAGGTCGGCGGACTTCGCCATCGACAAGTCCGCCGGTGAGGCCTGCCCGAACCTGAGCGACGACTTCCGCTGCACGATCCACAGCACCTTGCGGGCCAAGGGTTTCCCGGGCTGCACGGTCTACGACTGCTTCGGCGCCGGCCAGGCGATCTCGCAGCGGATGGGGAAGCCCGGACCGGAGATGTTCGCCGCGCTCCCGATCCTCCGCCAGTTGCATGAGCTGCTCTGGTATCTCACCGAAGCCCTGGAATACAACAAGAATCTCCAGCCGGCGATCGACCGCGTGGAGGCAGTGAGCCATACGGCGGACCTCACGACCGTCGACGTGGCGGCTGAGCGGGCCGTCGTCAACGAGGTGCTGCTCGAGACCAGCCGGATCGTCCGCGGCAAGCAGAGCAAGAAGAAGGAGCGCCGCGGCGCGGACCTCATCGGAGCCCGCCTCCGCGGCGCCGACCTCGCGAAAGCCAACCTCCGCGGCGCCTACCTGATCGGCGCCGACCTACGCGCCGCCGATCTCCGCCAAGCCGACCTGATCGGCGCCGACCTCCGCGACGCCGACCTGAGCGGCGCTGACCTGACGGGCGCCCTGTTCCTCACCCAGTCTCAGATCAACGCCGCCCGAGGCGACCAGGCCACGAGACTTCCGAAGGCAGTTACGCGCCCTTCCCACTGGTCCGCAGCTGGTGCGTGACCGGCGTCATCAGCAGCGAGATCGCGGTGATTGCCAGGGCTACTGCGGCTAGTGCGCCGCCCTGGTCCCAGGAGGTGCCGGCCAGGGACAGGTAGGCCGTGCCGACTGTTGCGGCCCCTAGTGCCAGGCAGGTCTGCTGGCTGGTGAGGAGGATGCCGCTGCCGAGGCCTGCTTGGGCCGGCGGGACCTGACTGAGGACTACGCCCATCAGCGGGACCATGACCAGGCCGGATCCGAAGCCGGCGACCAGCATGGGTACGGCGAGCTTCAACGGGCTGACGTGCGGCCACAGGGTGAGGGCGACGACCGCGAGCACGGCGTACCCGACGCCCTGGATGATCCAGCCGCGGACGATCAGGCCTGCGCCGTACTTCACCTGTAGCCGCGGGCCGTAGATCGAGGTGATCAGGAAGCCGACAGCCATCGGCAGCAGGCTCAGGCCGCCTTCCAGCGGAGACATGCGCGCTTCACCCTGGGTGGCGAGCGCGAAGACGAACATGAAGCCGCCGAACGTGGTGAAGAAGGCCACTGCCAGCAGGAGGCCGATTCGCATCGCCTTCAGCCGCAGCACGGTGGGTGGAATCAGTGGAGACGCGTCGGACCGCTCAGCCCGGTGCTGGTGTACGCCGAGCAGCACCGCAGCCGGAATAGTTGCTGCGAGGCAGAGCCAGGTCCAGAGCGGCCAGCCGAGCGGGCGGCCTTCGGTGAGTGGCAGGAGCAGCAGGACCAGCGTGAGCGCGAGCAGTGCGGCCCCTACGAAGTCGACGCGCTGTGCCTTGTCTGCCTTGGTTTCCGGGATCAGCCGGATCGCCGCAGCCACGCCGACGATGCCGACCGGCACGTTGACGAGGAACACCGCCCGCCAGCCGAGGTCGAACACGTTTGCCTCGACGAGTACGCCACCGAGGATCTGACCGAACGCAGCAGCGGCACCGCCCGCGACGCCGTACATGGCCATCGCACGGGCGCGGTGCTGGCCGGTCAGCAGGCTGGTGATCGTTGCCAGCACCTGTGGGGTGACAGCGGCACCTGCAGCGCCCTGCACGACCCGTGCGACGAGCAGTACGCCGATGCTCGGGGCGATGGCGCAGATGAGCGACATCACGGTGAAGCCGATCAGGCCGATCAGGAAGAGGCGCTTGCGGCCGAACGTGTCACCGAGGCGACCACCGACCACGAGCAAGGTCGCCACGGCAATGCCGTAGCTGCCGACGACGAGCTGGAGCTCGCCGGAGGTTGCCCGCAGGTCGGAGCCGATGGCGGGCAGGGCGACGTTGATGACGAAGAAGGAGAGCATCGGCAGGAAGGCGCCGAAGATGAGAGTCGTGAGTGCCACCGGCTTCAGCGGCACCGCAGCGGCCGGCGGCCGAGCGGTGACCGGAGTGGTGGCAGCCTGGAGCTGGTCTGTCATGGGTCCAGCCTGCGCGCGATCGGAGCCTGGTGGTGAGAGCCTGCTTATCCTATTACTCGCAGCACCTGGCACCAGGTTGCGCCAGTGTCCATGATGGAACCATGACCACTGTCCCAGTAGCCACCGACAGAACCGTCACGGCGCAGCGGCGGGAGCTCGGGGTGTTCCTGCGCAGCCGACGGGAGCGCATCCGGCCCGACGAGGTCGGTTTCGCCCCGGGCGGCCGCCGCCGTACGCCGGGACTGCGGCGCGAGGAGGTCGCGCTGCTCGCAGGAGTCGGCGTCACCTGGTACACGTGGCTCGAGCAAGGCCGCGACATCAACGTGTCCGCCCAGGTCCTGGACGCGATCGCGACGGCGCTGCGGTTCGACCGGCAGGAGCGCAACCACCTGTACCGGCTGGCCGGGCTCCGGCTCGGCCCGTCGCCGGGCGCGTGTACGGCGCTGCCCCCGTCGGTCCAGAAGACGCTCGACGCGGTCTCGCCGTACCCGGCGCTCGTGCTGAACACGCGGTACGACATCCTCGCGTTCAACGACGCGTACTGCAAAGTGGTCCTCGACCTCAACGAAGTGCCGGTCGAGGAGCGGAACCTGCTCTGGCTGAACTTCGTCTCCGACGGCTGGATGTGCAGCTTCGTCGATGCGGAGATGACCAAGCACCACATGGTCGCGGCGTTCCGCGCAGCGTCCGCGGAGCACGTCGGCGAAGCGCTCTGGCAGGACCTGATCCAAGGCCTGCTCAACAGCTCGCCGTACTTCACGGAGCTCTGGGAGCGGTACGACGTGGCGGCGCCGAGCACGCGGACGAAGATGCTGGAGATCGACGGGTACGGCATCCTCCGGATCGAGCCGGTCAACCTGTGGCTGTCGCAACTCGGGCCGACCCGGGCGACCGTGTACACCGCACTCGACGACGAGACCGAGGGCAAACTCCGGCAGATCGTCGACGCGCCGGACCGGAACGCTGCCTGTCGGCCCGGCTGACGGGGCGGGCCAGCCGGGCCCTGGCCCCGGCCGCCGGGCAGGGCGGCCGGGGGGCTTGTCAGGTGACCGGGATACCTGGGTTGGTCAGTGCCTTCCCGCCGGTGATCGTGTTGCTGCGGTCGATCGTCACCTTGCAGCTGGAGGCGTTGTAGTTGGTGATGTTGAACGCGTACCGCCCGCTCCCGGTCGCGCCGGTCAGGTCGGACTTGTTGCCGCGGAACACCGTCCCGCATCCCCAGCCGGACTGCTGGGTGTGCGTCTCGTACCCGTTGTTCGTCGTGTTCTTGCCGGTGTTGTTCTCGATGACATAGTTGTTGCCCTTGACATCGATCCAGCTGTCGTCGTAGTTCGCGCCGGTCAACCCGCGGCCGTCGAAGCTGTTACCGGACACGAGCCCGCCGGTCGTGCCCTCCTTGAGGTCGACCGCCTCGCCGCCGACGTCCGGGCCGATCGTGTTGCCGAGGATCTGCACGTGGTCGGACTTGTCCGAGGTGCCGCCCGCGCTGCCGACGTACACGCCCTCGCCCATCCCGCGGCCGTCGTTGCCGGTGTCGTAGATGCGCGAGTTCTTGATCACGCCGTACGTCGAGCTGTTGCGGAAGTGCACGCCCTCCATGTCCAGCCCGTGCACGGTGACCCCGTCGATCGTGACGCGGGTGGCGCTGTCGATCATGATGCCCTTCTGGCCGCCGGTCACCGTGATGCCCTTGACGTTCCAGTACGACGCGCCGTTGAGATGCAGGCCGTAGCCGCCGCCGGCCTGCAGTACGGCGTTCGACGAGCCGGTCAGTGTGATCGGCGCCGAGGACGTGCCGTCGACCGTGGTCTTGAAGTTGCCGGTGTAGGTGCCATCGGCAAGCTTGATGGTGTCACCGGGCTTGGTGTCGGTCAGCGCTGCCTTGAGCTCGGCGGAGGTGCTGACGTCGGTTGTCACCGTGGAGGCGGTGCGGTTGCGGATGTGGTCGCGGATCCACACGCCGGCCGGTTTGAGCATCGACGTACCGGTGAAGTCGTTGCCGGCGCACGTGCCTTCCTTGAAGACCGCGCCGGAGCGGAAGTCGTCGGAGAAGTTCCAGTTCGTCCAGCCGATCTGCTTGCTTTCCAGGAAGTCCAGGTACTTCTGCGACCAGGTGAAGTCGTTGCCGCCGTCACCGGTGTAGGTCTGGGTGCCGAACTCCGTGACGAACAAGGGGATGCGGTCCGCGGCACGCGACAGGGCGTCGAAGTACTCCTGCTGGTGCGACGCGGCGTAGAAGTGGAACGTGTACATCAGGTTCGTCGCGTTCACCGGGTTGTCGATGACGTCGGCCTCGCTGCCGCCGTCGGAGACGCCGAGCGACGCCCAGCCGTGGGTGCCGACGAAGATCACGCCGTCGGGGTCCTTGGCCCGGATGACCGGCACCATCTGCTCGGCGTACGACTTGATGCCGGCCCAGCTGACGCTGTTCGGCTCGTTGGCGATGTCGTAGATGATGTTCTTCTTGTCCTTGTGCCGTTCGGCGATCTCGGTGAAGAACGTCTTGGCGAGGCCGAGGTTCGCGTTCGGGTCGCCCGGGTCGAGCTGGTGCCAGTCGACCAGGGCGTACATGCCGCGCTCGGTCGCCTCTTCGATGTAGTTGTTCACCAGGTTGGTGAACTTCTCCGGGTCGGTCTCGTAGCCGTCCTCCTGCACGTACATCGAGATGCGCAGGATGTCGGCTTTCCAGTCGTTCGCGAGGGCGTCCAGGGAGGCGGTCTTGACGCAGTCGGCGTACCACTGCAGGCCGTGGGTGCTCATGCCGCGCAGCTGGACGGGCTCGTTGCGCTCGTTGCAGAGCTTGGTGCCGCAGACATGCAGCTGACCGTTGCGGCCGACCGGGGTGTCGTCGGCCTGAGCGGAAACAGGTAAGAGTGCCGAGGCGGCCAGCAACGCGCCGGCCAGAAGAGAGTGGATCATGAACTTCCTCCGAGGGGGCGTCGGGGAGGACGATGATTAGGAAGGTTTCCTAATAGTTCAGGTGAACCTAACGGCAGGTGCGGAACGCTGTCAATTGGTCGCGCAAGGTGATCATTAGCGATCAGGCCGTGTCTCTGTCCGGCCAGGCTGCTTTGAGGGTGGCGAGCGTGACGCTGATCGCCGGGCGGCGCGACGTGGTCGTGCGCCAGACGGCGTACAGGCGGCGGCTCGGCGCAGGTTGCAGCGGTACGACGACCACGCCGTCGGGGACCGGTCCGCGGCCGAGCCGGGGGAGCAGGCCGATACCGAGGCCGCGTGCGAGCATCGCCAGCTGGGTCTGGTACTCCGCGACGGAGTACGCGACCTCCGGCTCGACGCCCGCGCGGCGCATCGTCCGGATCAGCCACTCGTGGCAGATCGACCCGACCGGCTGGCAGATCCACCGCTCGCCGACGAGATCCTCCGCGCGGACGCACTCCTTGCCCGCCAGGCGATGCGTCGCCGGCACCAGGACGTCGGCGGGATCCGAGCCGAGCTTCACCCGCGACAAGCCTTCGGGCAGGCCGAGTGGGGTGTTGTGCCAGTCGTGGACGATCGCGATGTCGATCTCGCCGCGGTTGACCGCGGCCACCGCCTCGAACGGGTCCGTCTCGAGCACCCGGACATCCAGCTGATCGTGCTCGTCGACCAATCGCGCGAGGGCAGGCGGCAACAGACCGCGCGCGGCGGTCGGGAACGCGGCGATGCTGAGCGTCCCGATCGCCTGCCCGCGTTGCTCCTCGAGTGTCAGCTCGGCGTCCTCGACCAGCTCGAGGATCCGCGCCGCCGTCGACGCCAACTGCTGGGCCGCGTCGGTCAGCACGATCCCGCGCCCCTGCCGCTCGACCAGTGTCGTCCGGGTCTCGCGCTCCAGCTTCGCCAGTTGCTGCGACACCGCGGACGGTGTGTAGCCGAGCACCTCGGCCGCGCGATTGACCGATCCGTACTGTGCCACCGCGTGCAGCGCCTTGAGCCGCCCGAGATCGATCATGAAGCACTCCTACATCATTAGCGGTAGCAATCAGTGCTGGTCCTTAAGTGTACTCCGACCAACACTGGACCGTATGAAGCCTCGTGACCTGCTCCTCGCCCTCGCCGTCGTCGTTGTCTGGGGCATCAACTTCGTCGTGATCGAGGTCGGTCTCGAAGGCATGCCGCCGCTCCTGCTCTCCGCGCTGCGGTTCTTCTTCGCCGCCGTCCCCGCGATCTTCCTGCTCGGCAAACCACGCGTCGCCTGGCGGTACGTCGTGGGCGTCGGCCTCGCACTCGGTGTGGCGAAGTTCGGGTTGCTGTTCATCGCGATGGACCACGGCGTACCGGCCGGACTGGCGTCGCTCGTGCTGCAGAGTCAGGTGATCTTCACGGTCCTGTTCGCGATCGCCGTACTGGGGGAGCGCCCGCGGCCCGCGCAGCTCATCGGCATCGTCATCGCGTGCGTCGGGATCCTGCTGATCGTCCTCGACCGCAAGCTGTCTGCACCGCTGGCAGCGCTGTTGCTGGTGATCGTAGCGGCCGGGTTCTGGGGTGTGGCCAACACGATCACCCGGTACGCGAAGCCGCCGGACACGTTGCGCTTCATGGTCTGGGTCAGCGCCGTCGCCGTCGTACCGCTGCTGATCCTCTCGCTCCTCACCGAAGGGCCGAAAGCAGACGTCGGCGCGATCCGCGCGATCGACCTGAGCGGCATCGGCGCGATCGCGTTCCTCGCCTTCGTGGCGACCCTGTTCGGGTTCGGCGTCTGGGGCTACCTGCTCCGGCAGTACGACGCCAGCACGGTCGCACCGTTCTCGCTGCTGGTGCCGGTCGTCGGCATGTCCGCGGCGTGGGTCCTGCGCGGCGAGGCGATCGGCCTGCAGCAGGCGATCGCGGCGGCGCTGGTAATCGGCGGCATGGCCTGCACGGTCATCAAGCGCAGGACTCCGCGGCCGACGGAGTCCCGCGTCCTGGTGGAATCAGGCGCCTGAGCTGACCATCGGGGGCATCTGCCAACCGCGCGCCAGTGACGAGGGGTACGCCGGCGCGCCGCCCGCGAAGTACTCGGTGAACTTCATGATCAGCGGATCCCAGCGCAGCGGGTCGATGTAGCGGTCGTTGCTCATCAGCAGGTCCTCGCGAACCCGGACCCGCTCGACCTTCATCTCCAGCGCGCACAGGTGCGAACCCGGCCCGCCGATCTCGGTGATCGCCTCGATCCGGCCTTCGAGGTTGATCGGGCTCTCCTGGACGGAATCCGGGCCGGACAGCTCACTCGGCTCGCGGGTCAGGCCGCCGGCGGCGAACTTGTCCGGCACGTACCGGTACCCGCGTGCCCGCTTCGACTCGGACATCTCCTCCGACCCGGTCAGCAACGCGATCCGGTCGAGCGCGGCGACCATGTCGAGGTCGACCAGGTTCAGCACGATCTCCGGCCGTTCGACCAGATTCTTCACGGTCTGGGCGCTCGTCCCCATCCGAGCATCGCGGTGTATCCGAGCCACCAGGCGGACGACATCGGTGCGAGGTTCGTGGTGCCGTCGGGGTTGAGGGAGCTGATCAGGACCACCGGCGTACCGAAGTACAGGACCTTGGGCTCGACTGTGCGCTTCATGCGAATGAAACGGTGATGCGACAGGATGTGTGAGTGGACGCATCTCAAGTCGGTCGCTTGACCGCCCGATGGATCGCCGAACTGCCCGGCGAGGACAGCACGGTGATCTCCGGTCTCGGCGTACAGCCGCTGCTCGCGATGCTGGCCGAGGTCGCCGACGAGCCTGCTCACACCGAGCTGGCCGAGGCCGCGGGCGGACGGTACGGCGGCCTGCTGCAGGCTCCCGAACTGCGGATGGCGTTGGGACTGTGGACGCGACCGGAGATCGACCTGCAGCCGGGCGTGGACCGATTCCTGCCGCCGGAGGTGCGTGGGACGCTGACCGATCGCGCCGCGCTCGACGCGTGGGTGGTCGAGCAGACGGACGGGTTGCTGGAACGGATGCCTGTTCAGCTCACGCCTGAGGTGTTGCTGGTGCTCGCGTCGGCGTTGGTGCTGAAGACGGACTGGACGCTGCCATTCGAGGAGTACCCGCGGAACGATCGGCGGTGGTTGAGCCGAGCGGATACCGACCTCGACAGCTTGCAGGTGCACGACAGCGCGGCGGGTCCGTTGACCGTGGTGACGGTGCAGGGAGCCGGCGAGTTCGACGTACGGCTCGTGGTCGGTGATGGTGGGCGTGCGGCCGTGCTGTCCGCGGCGCTGGAGCTCGACGGGGACGGCGTGAGCGGGTCCGAGGTGCTCGCGGCGGAGCGGTCGGCGCCTGGCGTCGAGATGATCGAGTCCGTGCAGCCGACCGTCGTACTGTCGATGCCGTACTTCGAGATCGAGGCGGAGCACGACCTGCTGCAGCATCCGGAGGTGTTCGGGCTGGTGTCCGCGTCGGACGCGAGCAGCGGGCACTTCCCGGGGTTGAGCCCGCAGCCGTTGGCGCTCGGCCAGGCACGACAGGCCGTGATGGCGCGGTTCTCGGCGACCGGGTTCGAGGCGGCCGCGGTCACCGCGATGGCCATGGCCGCGGGCGCTGCGCTGGGCGCGAAGGCGCTCTACGTGAACCTCGAGCGGCCGTTCGGCTTCATCGCCGTCCACCGACCGACGGCAGTGCCGGTCGTTGCAGGCTGGGTGAACTACTCGTAGGGGTTGACCGGCGCGGTCACCGGCTTGACGGTCTCGACTGTGAGCGCGGCGACGTCGCCGTCGACGCGCTTCGTTGGCTCGGCCCACTTGCCGGTCACGGTGATCCATTGGTTCTTCGCCGGTGCGGCCTGACCGCGGGCCTCGACCATGAACGCCGTACCGTCCGCGACGCAGCAGGTCAGGCCGATGCGGGTCACGTACCAGACGCCGTTCTTCGCCGGCGTGACGAAACCGGTCAGCTGGAACGACCGGCCCTTCATCGTCTCCTTCTCCCACACCGCCCAGACTGAGTAGTCCCGGACCGTCATGGGCTTGGGGCCGTGCGACTCGTCACCCCAGTACGCGTTCCCCTGGGGCTCGACCGGTTTCATCGGCTTCGCGGCGACCGGTGACTGCCGTTGCGCGGCATCCGCACCGAGCGCGGGCGGGTCCACGACGAGCAGCGCGAAGACCGGGACCAGCAGCAGCCAGGCAGCGCGCGGCAGAGCGTGGTCATGGGTCTGGCGGGACCGCACGACCACGTCGGTCACCGCGAGCGCGATCAGCACGACGCCGGCCGCCAGCAGCATCCACCGCATCCCGGGCTTCACGTACCGCAAGTACGTCCCGGACGTCGCGAGCTGCACCATCGCAGCCCCGACGAACACGATCACCAACCCGGCAACGTTGCGCTTCACAGCAACCACCACCCCACGAGGAGACTGGCCAGGATCGCGACCACGAAGGTGGCCGGTGCGAACCGTACGGCGAATTTCGGGCCGAACGTCCCGGTCTGGAGGGCGATCAGCTTCACGTCGACGATCGGGCCGACCACCATGAACGCGAGTCGCGCGGTGAGCGAGAACTGCGTGAGGCTCGCCGCCACGAACGCGTCCGCCTCGGAACAGATCGCCAGCAGTACGGCGAGCAGCCCGAGGATCAGCACCGACAGCAGGAGATTCCCCGCGACGTGGTCGAGCCAGGCCCGCGGGACGACGACGTTCAACGTGGCCGCTGCCGCCGCACCGACGACCAGGAAGCCGCCGGCGTGCAGGAAGTCGTGGAGCATCGCGGACCGGAACACGTCGAACTTGCTGTCGTCGTGCGCGTGCCGGTTCTTCGGCATCTTCAGCCACGAACTGCCCTTGCCGGTCAGCAACCACAACCAGCCGAGGATCATCGACACCGCGAGCGAGGTCACCGCGCGGGCGACCACGACCTTCGGCTGCCCCGGGAACGCCACCGCGGTCGACGCCAGCACGACCGGGTTGATGGCCGGCGCGGACAGCAGGAACGCGATCGCCGCGGCCGGGGTGACGCCGCGGTTCATCAAGGCCGCCGACACCGGGACCGACGCGCACTCGCAGCCCGGGAGCACGACCCCGGACGCGCTGGCCACCGGTACGGCGAGGGCGGGATGCTTCGGGAGCGCCTTCGCGAAGAACGAGGCCGGGACGAAGGCGGTGAGGGCGGCCGAGAGCAGTACGCCGAGGACCAGGAACGGCAGCGCCTGCACGGTCACGCCGACGAACATCGTCGCCCAGGTCCGGACCCCGTCGTCGGTGAACCACGCGTTGAACAACCGCCGCCCGAACAGCGCGAGTCCCACCAGCAGTACGAGCGTCGCGGTGAACGCGATCGAGGACCCGGACGGCTCTTTCTCCGTCGAATCGGGCTTTTCCTCGACCTCGGTTGGCGTACTCACGGTGCGCATACTGACACAACAGAGTGCGCCCGGACGACCACCCACAGCACCCCTGAAATGAAAATCAGCGTCATTCCGGCAAATACTCGCGTGTGGCACTGTGGGGGTATGGATGCCGACGTGGTGCGCGCAGTCAACGACCTCACCACCCGCTGGGCCCGGACGCTGCCGGCGGAGAACACCGTGGTGGCCGGCCTCGGTCTCTGGCCGCTGCTGGCGATCCTCGCGACCGGTGCGGACGAGCCCGGACGCGCCGAACTCGCCGCGGCCGCCGGAGTCGACCCGGCGACCGGATCGACCGACGCGATCCGGCTGATCGAGGCGATCGAAGCCTCCGCCGATCTGAACGCCGCGCTCGGTGTGTGGGTCAGTGAGCAGCTCAAGCTCGCCGAATCGTTCGACAGTGTGATGCCCGCGCCGCTCGTCGGACTGCTGACCGGCAACCCGACCGTGGACAAGGCGAAACTCGACGCCTGGGCCGCCGAACACACCGACGACCTGATCCGCGAGATGCCGGTCAACCTCGACGGCGACATGATGCTGGTCCTCGCCTCGGCGCTCCTGCTGCGCACCACCTGGGTCCGCCCGTTCACCGAGCAGGTCCGTCGGGTCCCCGCCGGCCCGTGGGCCGGTTCGTGGCATTGGCTCGAACGCACGGACTTCGACCTGGATTCAGTACGGCGGTACGACGGCCTGACCGTGGTCACGGTGCGCGGCGACGCGGATGTCGACGTACTGCTGGGAATCGGCGACGACCTCCCCGCATTGCTCGCTGCGGCGGCTCGCCCGAACGACGGCGTACCGGGGAGTCAGCTGATCGCCGAGGACGAGCCCGGGCCGGGGTTGCGGATCGGACGGAACACTGCGTCGCGGCCGGATGTGAAGGTGTCGCTGCCGTCGTTCAGCATCGAGGTCGAGCACGATCTGCTCGCGTCTCGTGAGCTGTTCGGGTTGACCGCGGTGACGTCGGATCCGGGGGCGCACGGGCACTTCAGCGCGCTCAGTCCGACTCCGCTCCAGGTCGGGCAGGCGAAGCAGAAGGTGCTCGCGCGGTTCTTCGCGACCGGGTTCGAGGCCGCGGCGGTGACAGCGGTCGCGATGACGCGGGCCGCGATGATCACCCGGCAGGAGCGTCGCCTGGAGCTCACGCTGGACAGGCCGTTCGCGTTCACCGCCGTACTGCGGGACTCGCGGCTGCCGATCGTGGCGGGCCGGGTCGAGAGGCCTACTGAACCGGGAGCGTGAACAGCCGGTTGAGCAGTGCGGACGCCTCGTCGACGCCCGCGCGGTCGCCGGTCAGCAGCAGGTCGAACAGCAGGCCGCGCGAGGCAGCCAGACCGAGGCGCGCGTACGCCGGGGCCTCCGTCGGCGGGAGGCCGGCGCGTACGCAGAGCTCGATCAGCGGCGGCAGCCACACATTGATCAGGTCGGCCTTGAGGGACTCGGTGTGCGGCAGGTCCTGCATCGCGTGCGCGCTGAGCTCGAAGAACAGCGGACCGTAGATGAGCGCGGCCTCGGTGACGCGGCGCCAGAACTCCTCGGCCTGCTCCGCGATCGGTCGCTGCGACTCGCTCAAGTCTGCGAGGAGATCGCGTTGCTGCTGCTCGACCGTGCGGACCACCTCGGCGAGCAGGCCCTCGCGGGAGCCGAAGTGGTAGATCAGCATCCGGTGACTGGTGCCGATCGAGGTCGCGATACTGCGCAGGCTCGCGTCCCCGATCCCGTTCTTCGCGAAATGCTCGACCGCGTCACCCAGCAGGCTTGCTCGACTCACTGACTTCCTTCAGCTTGGCGGTCTCGGTGGCGATGTAGTCCCGGGTGAGCTTGGCGTACAGCTTGCCGAAGAGCCAGCCGAGCGGGCCCTCCTGGACGATGGTCGCGGTCGCGACCGTGCCGTCCGGCGTGCTGATCACGCGGTGGCCGCCGGTGGTCTTGATGCCGGGAGCCTTCGAGACCCACTCGAAGTACTCGCCTTCTTTGAGCTCGGTCACCTCCCAGACGGCGACCGGGAGCTTGGGCTGGCGGATCCGGGTGCGGGCGCCGACGTGGATCCGGCCCGCGTCCAGCCGCTCGACGGAGTCGACGGTCGGGGTCCAGTCGGGCCACCGCTCGACGTCGCTGAAAACCTCCCAGACCCGGTCGGCGGGGGCCTGGATCGTGCTGGAATGATCGAAGCGCATGTACCAAATGGTACATCAGGTCTGTGTGAGGCTTCGGCGGGCGGTCTGCAGGCCGGCCACCGGCGGCAGGTAGGGTCTTGGGCCATGGCTGACCAGAACGTCCCGCAGAACATGCAGAACATGGAGAACGAGCAGGACCCGGGCGCGAACACGCAGATGTTCCGCGCCTTCGTCAACGAGGGCCAGACCGAGGCCACCAGCGAACCGAAGGTCAACGGCCGGCTCCTCGCGATCGTCGGCGGCGCGGTGCTGCTGATCGCGATCGTCGCCGCGATCGTCGTTCTCTGAGTTGACCGACCTCCGGGTCGAGGTCGTCAGGGTCTTCACCGACCCGGACGGCCGGTTCGGCAACCCACTGGGCATCGTCGACGGCCGCCTCGTCGGTGAGAGCGACCGGCAGCGCGTGGCCGCCGAACTCGGCTACAGCGAGACCGTGTACGTCGACGACGCTGCGACCGGCACGCTCCGTATCTACACCGCCACCCGCGAGATGGCCTTCGCCGGTCACCCCACCGTCGGCGCCGCCGCCTGGCTCCACACCCACGGCCACCCCGTCGACACCCTGCACGTCCCCGCCGGCCCGATCCCCGTCACCCGCTCCGGCGACCTCTTCGCCGTCCGAGCCGACACGACGTGGGGCAGCCCCTGGGACTGGCGCCAACTGTCCTCACCCGAAGAGGTCCTGGCCGCCGACCCCGCGACGTACAAGGCCGGCCACACCTTCCTCTGGTCCTGGCAGGACGAACCCGCCGGCATCATCCGAGCCCGAGCCTTCGCCCCCGCCATGAGCGTCGAGGAAGACGAAGCCACCGGCTCCGCCGTAACCCAACTAACCGCCCAACTAACCCGAGACCTCCTGGTCATCCAAGGCAAAGGCTCCCACCTCCGAACCACCTACCACCCACCAACCCACGCCACCGTAGGCGGCCACGTCCTCCCCGCCGAGCCGCGCACGTTCACGTTCTGACCGCGATCTTCGGCATCCGTTGACGGTTGGTGGGGAAGGGATAGAGCATGGGACCTCTACTTGGGGAGGTCTTGTGGCGGAGGTTGTCAGGGCTGCGCTTGTTCAGACGTCTTGGACGGGTGACAAGGAGTCCATGATCAAGGCGCACGAGGACTACGCGCGGCAGGCTGCCGCTGCGGGTGCGAAGGTGATCTGTTTCCAGGAGTTGTTCTACGGGCCGTACTTCTGCCAGAAGCAGGACGCCGAGTACTACGAGTACGCCGAATCCGTGCCGGGCCCCACCACCGAGCGGTTCGCCGCGCTGGCGCGGGAGCTCGGGATGGTGATGGTGCTGCCGATGTACGAGCAGGAGCAGCCGGGCGTGCTGTACAACACCGCCGCGGTCGTCGATGCCGACGGCACCTATCTGGGCAAGTACCGGAAGAACCACATCCCGCAGGTGAAGGGCTTCTGGGAGAAGTTCTACTTCCGGCCGGGCAACCTCGGGTACCCGATCTTCGACACCGCGGTCGGCCGGATCGGCGTCTACATCTGCTACGACCGGCACTTCCCCGAGGGCTGGCGGGCGCTCGGCCTGGCCGGCGCGAAGATCGTCTTCAACCCGTCGGCGACCAGCCGCGGACTCTCGGCATACCTGTGGCAGCTCGAACAGCCGGCCTCCGCGGTCGCCAACGAGTACTTCATCGGCGCCATCAACCGGGTCGGGATCGAGTCCGAGTTCGGCGACAACGACTTCTACGGTACGTCGTACTTCGTCGACCCGGAGGGGAAGTTCGTCGGCGACGTCGGGCACGACCACGACCCGGAACTGATCGTCCGCGACCTGGACCTCGGCCTGCTGGACACCGTCCGGGACCGCTGGCAGTTCTACCGCGACCGCCGGCCCGACGCGTACGGAGACCTGACGAAACCGTAAATGCCGACCGCTCAAAGGGGAGTGGCGTAGATGTCTTTGCTCGTCAAGGGTGGAACCGTCGTCGGACCGACCGGGACCCGGGTCGCGGACGTGCTGATCGAGGGCGAGAAGATCGTCGCGGTTCTCGATCCCTCGTTCACGCCGGCGATCACGGTCGACGAGGTGATCGATGCCTCCGGCAAGTACGTGATCCCGGGCGGGATCGACGCGCACACCCACATGCAGCTGCCGTTCGGCGGTACCGCGGCCAGCGACACGTTCGACACCGGTACGCGTGCCGCGGCGTACGGCGGGACCACGACGATCATCGACTTCGCCGTGCAACGCACCGGCGAGGTCGTGCAGGACGGGCTCGCCGCGTGGCACGCGAAGGCCGAGGGCGAGTGCCACGTCGACTACGCGTTCCACATGATCCTCGGCGGGGTCGACGCCGACGCGCTGAAGGCGATGGACCAGCTGGTCGCCGACGAGGGCATCACGAGTTTCAAGCTGTTCATGGCCTACCCGGGCGTCTTCTACTCCGACGACGGGCAGATCCTCCGCGCGATGCAGACCGCGCGCGAGAACGGCGCGATGATCATGATGCACGCGGAGAACGGCATCGCGATCGACGTCCTCGTCCAGCAGGCGATCGCGAAAGGCCAGACCGACCCGATCTACCACGGCATCACCCGCCCGGCCGCGCTCGAGGCGGAGGCGACGAACCGCGCGATCGCGCTCGCCGAGGTCGCGCAGGACTGCCCGCTGTACATCGTCCACTTGTCCGCGAGCCAGGCGCTCGAGAAGGTCGCCGAGGCGCGGCACGAGGGCCGCAACGTCTTCGCCGAGACCTGCCCGCAGTACCTGTACCTGACGCTCGAGGACCAGCTCGGCGCGCCAGGCTTCGAAGGCGCGAAATGGGTCTGCTCGACGCCGCTGCGCAGCAAGCACGAGTCGCACCAGCGGGACCTGTGGAAGGGCCTGCGGAACAACGAGCTGGCGATCGTGTCGACCGACCACTGCCCGTTCTGCATGAAGGACCAGAAGGAACTCGGCCTCGGCGACTTCTCCAAGATCCCGAACGGGATCGGCGGCGTCGAGCACCGCGTCGACCTGGTCTACCAGGGCGTGGTGGACGGGAAGCTGTCGCTGGAGCGCTGGGTGGAGACGATCGCGACCACGCCGGCCCGGATGTTCGGGCTGTATCCGCAGAAGGGGATTGTGCAGCCCGGCTCGGACGCCGACCTGGTGATCTACGACCCGAACGGTACGACGCGGATCGGCGTCGAGACGCACCACATGAACATGGACCACTCGGCGTACGAAGGGGTCGAGATCAAGGGCCGGGTGGGCACCGTCGTGTCCCGCGGCGAGGTGATCGTGGCCGACGGCAACTACCATGGCCGGAAGGGCCGGGGGAAGTTCCTGAAGCGCGGCCTGTCGTCGTATCTCAACTAAGGGGGAGATTGTGGACTTCGGTGTGGTGTTCCAGTGTGATCCGCCCGCGTCCACGGTCGTGGAGCTGGCCCGGAAGGCGGAGGACGCCGGGTTCTCGTACGTGTGGACGTTCGACTCGCACCTGCTCTGGCAGGAGCCGTTCGTGATCTACAGCCAGATCCTCGCGGCCACGCGCCGCGTGGTCGTCGGGCCGATGGTGACGAATCCGGGGACGCGGGACTGGACGGTGATCGCGTCCCAGTTCGCCACCTTGAACGAGATGTTCGGCAACCGGACGATTTGCGGGATCGGGCGCGGCGACTCGGCGCTGCGGACGCTCGGCGCGAAGCCGGGAACGATCGACGAGATGAAGCAGTGCGTCGAGGTGGTGCGGTCGCTCGCGCGCGGCGAGACCGTCGAGTACCGCGGGCAGCAGCTGAAGTTCGAGTGGGTCGACAACGGCGCGCTCGACGTGTGGGTCGCGGCGTACGGCCCTCGCGCGCTGAAGGCGACCGGTGAGGTCGGCGACGGGTACATCCTGCAGTTGGCGGATCCGGACATCGCGGAGTGGATGATCACCGCGGTACGTCGTGCCGCGGAGCAGGCCGGCCGGGATCCGATGGCGATCAAGTTCTGCGTCGCGGCACCGGCGTACGTCGGGGACAACCTCGATCACCAGCGTGAACAGACCCGCTGGTTCGGGGGAATGGTCGGGAACCACGTCGCCGACATCGTCGAGCGGTACGGGACGTCAGGCGCGGTGCCGCAGGCGCTGACCGACTACATCGAGGGGCGCAAGGGGTACGACTACGCCGAGCACGGGCGGGCCGGGAACACGCATACCGACTTCGTGCCGGACGAGGTCGTGGACCGGTTCTGCATCCTCGGCCCGGTCGAGAACCACCTCGCCCGACTGGCCGAACTGAAGGACCTCGGCGTCGACCAGTTCGCCCTATACCTCCAACACGACGCCAAGGAGGAGACCTTGGCGTCGTACGGGAAGGACATCATCCCTGCTTTTCAAGGGGTCCAGCGGTAGGCGCCCGGCAGGAGGTCCGTCGCGAGGACCGAGGCGGGGCCGTTGTCTGTCGGTAGGATGACGCGGATCGTGGGGTGGTAGTCGACGAAGACCTGGCGGTCGCGGCCGCACGGGCCGACGACACCGCGTCCCTCGTTGCCTACGGCCACGATCGTGGTGAGTTCGCGGGCTCCTTCGGCGCGGGCGCGGCCGAGCGCGACCAGTTCGGCGCAGGGGCCGCCGGTGAAGTGGTACAGGTTGATACCGGCGTACATCCGGCCGTCGGCACCGCGGACCGCGGCGCCCATCGTGTAGACGCCGTCCGGTCCGTCGGTGTTGGCGTCGACCGTACGGCGGGCCAACTCGATCAGCTCGCGGTCGTCGTCGGTCAGCGGTTGCAGGGTCAGCATGAGCCCACCCTGCCACGCCCGGAGCGGCCGATGGGAATGAATTAGGCGGAATCGTGGTTGGATGGGGGTAGGTCGATTTTCAGTAGCTGTGGTTTATTCCGATCTTTCCTCGCGAGAGATGGTGTGCCGCCGGTGCGACAACGGCCGGGTCTACCGCGACCGCGGTGCGCCCCATCTCTACGAAGGAGCAACAACATGGCACAGGGAACTGTGAAGTGGTTCAACGCCGAAAAGGGCTTCGGCTTCATCACCGTCGACGGCGGCGGAGCGGACGTGTTCGTCCACTACTCCACCATCCAGACCGACGGCTTCCGTAGCCTCGACGAGAACCAGCGCGTCGAGTTCGACGTCGTCCAGGGCCCGAAGGGTCAGCAGGCGGAGAACGTCAACATCGTCTGATCCCAGCTCGGCACGGACGCGGCCCCTCACCTGACGGTGGGGGGCCGCGTCCGGTTGTCAACCGGTGATCCGCTTGAGTTCGGCCTCGGTGACCGTCTTGACGGTCTTGATCTCGGCCGCCGGGTCGGCGCCGCTGCGGATGATCTTGTTCAGCGCGTCGGAGTACGCCGAGCTCGCCTTCGGCGACCAGAGCATCGGGTTCTGCGGGCGGCCGTTCTCGTTCAGCAGCTTGACCGCGTCCGCGGCCGGGCCGGACTTCAGCTTGTCCGCCTTCGCCGACAGGCTCTGGCGGGCCGGGACGTGGAAGCCGTACGACTGCGCGAAGTCGAGCTGATCGTCGGTCTGATCCACCCACAGCCACTTGACGAACTTCTTCGCGGCGTCGAGGTTCTTCGACTTGGCGTTCACGCAGGCGCCGTACCCACCGACCGGGACACTCGGCGCGCCGGTGGTGGCGTTCAGCTTCGGCCAGGGGAGTACGCCGTAGTCGCCGGGGAGCGCCTTCTCGATCACCGGGAGCGTCCACAGACCGGTGAACTGCATCGCGGTCAGGCCCTGGACGAACGCGGACGGGTCGGACCAGTCGGTCGGTGCCCCGAGCAACAACACCTTCGCCGTCCAGAACTCCCGCAGTTTGCGCAGCGACTCGAACGCCGCGGGGTCGTCGAAACCGAACTGGTTGTCCTTGGTCAGGTAGTCGACACCGGCCGACCAGAGCGCCGGCCCGCCGAGCACGCCGACGCCGCCGTCGTTGCCGACGAACAGCCCCTTGGTCTTGTTGTTGGTGAGCTTCTTCGCGGCGGCCAGCAGGTCGTCGACGGTCTGCGGCGGTTCTACGCCGGCCGCGCTCAGCAGGCTCTTGCGGTACACGAGCAGCTGCATGTCGATCACCTGCGGGATCGCGTACAGCTTGCCCTGGTACGACATCCGCTCGAGCAGCGCAGCGTTGAAGTCGCTCTTCGCGTCGCCCAGCAGATCGGTCAGCTCGACGACCTGATTGCCCTTGATCATGTCGATCGTCGGCCCGTTCGGGTACTCGAACACGTCCGGGCCCTGATCGGTGAGCAGCGCCGTCGCGGCCTTCTTCTCGTAGTCGCCCGGGGACCACTGGATCGTCACGGTCGCATCCGGGTACGCCTTCGCGTACTTCTCCACCGCCTGCTGCGTGCCCGCTTCGCCGTACTGGTGGTACCACTGCTGGAGCGCCGGCTTCGACCCGTCCGATCCGCCGGACGACGGCCGCCCGGAGTTCGACCCGCATCCCGCCACGGCCATCGCGGCCAGTCCAGTCCCGAGCCCGAGTACCTGCCGCCGACTGATCGTCATCGCCTGCACCTCTCCGTCCAGCGCGGTCCCACAGCCCGCGCACCACCCCAGACCCTACGACCGCTGAAGCCCAGTACCTGTAGGCTGACCCGCATGTTCTCGCCCCGTGACTAGAGACGGCTCCCACGCCTCGCGTGGTCCGAGCCTCATTCCGTCTCTCTAGGAGCGTTCTCGTGTCCGGCACAACTCGTGCCGGGAGCTACCGTGACGTCCTGCTGTTGCCGTCGGCGCTGCGCACCTTCGTGCCCGCGTTGCTCGGCCGGCTGTCGTACGGCCTGCTCCCGTTGTCTTTGCTCTTCACCGTCCAGCAGTCCACCAATTCCTTTGCCACGGCCGGCGCCGCAGTCGCGGTGTTCGGCTTCGTGTCGCTGTCGATGCCGTACAAGGCGCGGCTCGTCGACCGCTACAGCCAGCGCCGCGTCCTGCCGCCCCTCGCACTCGGTGCATCCGCCGGCCTGGTTGCCATCGCAACACTCGGTACGTCGGATGCCGCCGTACTGCTCCTCGTCGGCGCGACCGGGCTACTCGCGCCGCCGTTGGGGCCGTCGATGCGGTCGAACTGGCGACTGCTCACCGAGGGCTCCGCGCTGAAGGAACGCGCGTACGCGCTCGACGCGGTCTCCGAGGAGTCCTTGTTCCTCGGCGGTCCGCTGATCGCGGGCACGCTGATCAGTCTCGTCTCCGCACCGGCCGCGCTCGGCTGCTCGGCCGCCTTGATGGTCGTCGGCACGTTCGCGATGGTGACGAGTCCGGTGACGACTGCGACCGCGGCGTCGGCGCCGTCTCGGCATCCGTTGGGGCCGTTGGTGATCCCCGGTCTGCGCCGGATCCTGCTCGTCATCATGGTCACCGCGTCCGGGATCAGCGCGGCGTACGTCTGCGTGGCGGGCGTCGCGCAGCACGCGGGCCGACCCGGAGCGGCCGGGTACGTCGAGGCGGCGATCGCTGCGGGCAGTGTGGTCGGCGGGATGCTCTGGGCGCGCCGGCGTCACACCCGGTCCTGGTCGACCCATCTCGGCGGGCTGATCGCCGTACTGGCCGCCGGGCTGCTCGCGGCCTCGTTCGCGACCGATCTGATCGTGCTCGGGGGAGTGCTGGGCCTTGCCGGTGCTGCTGTGGCCCCGCTGTTCGTGGTCTCGTACCTGGCCGCCGACGACGTCACGCCGCCGTACCAGCGGACCGAGGCGAGCACCTGGATCAACACCGCCAACAATCTCGGCTCCGCCGCCGGGTCGGCGACCGCCGGGCTGGTGCTCGAACATGCCGCGCCGTCCTGGGGCTTCCTGGGCGGCGGCGTACTGCTCGTCCTGGTCGCGCTGGCGGTCGGCGCGTCAGGCGTCCGACAGGCGCGCGATCGTGGCTGAGGCGCGACGGACGATCGGGACGGGACCGGCCGGAAGGACATCGCCGATGAAGGCGTAGTGCTGGAGTACGGCGGGATCGACGTCGCCGGGGCGGTGACGACTGTGGTCGCGGACCCAGTCGATGATGTCGCCCCAGCCGGGTGCCGCGAGGGAGCCGCCGAAGTGCTGGACCGAGAGGCCGGCGCACAGGTTACTGAAGGCCAGGCGGTGGGCGAGCGGCCAGCCGCGGAGGGTGCCTAGGACGAGCGAGGCGAGGAACACGTCGCCGGCGCCTGTCGGGTCGTACGAACGCACCGGCAGCGCCGGCACCTGCTCCTCCTCACCGGTCTCGGAGTCGATCGCCAGTACGCCGTCCGCGCCGTTCGTCACCACCGCGAGCGGCACGCGGTCGGCCAGCTTGTGCAGCGCGGCCTTCGGGGTGTCGGTGCGGGTGTAGGCCATCGCCTCACCCGCGTTCGGCGTGAACGCGTGGAACCCCTCGAGTACGTCGAGCACCGCCGGCGACCATTCGTCCGTCGGATCCCAGCCGACGTCACCGAACAGGAGCGCACCGGATTCCCGCGCCTCGACCGTCCAGCCCGGCAGTTCCTCCGCCACCGGAACGATCGCCGACCGCGTGTTCAGGCCCGGACCCACGAGCTTGCTCGGATCGCCCGGTGCCTCGTGCGCATGCGTGACCATCGCCCGGTCCCGGTCGATGGACATCGACACCGTGACCGGCGAGTGCCAGTGGCCGATCCGCCGTGAGTGCGACAGGTCCACGCCCTCCTGGTCGGCGAGGGTCCGCCAGCAGAAGTCGGCGTACGCATCGTCACCGAACACCGAGGCGAGCCCGGTCTTCAGGCCGAGCCGCGCGGCCGCGATCGCGAAGTTCGCGACACCGCCCGGGCACGACCCCATCCCCTCGGCGAAGATCTCCGTACCGGTGGTCGGGGCGGTCGCCAGACCGGTCATCACGATGTCGAGGAACACCGTCCCCTGCACGAACACGTCGTAGCGGTCCTGCTCGTCCGTCACGGTGACACGACTCCTTGTCATCCTGGTTGTCGGTGGTGGGTGGAATGCTCCTTCGTAGCATCATCGACCGTTCAAGACCACGGAATTGGGAGGACACGAATGAGTCCTGAGGTGTGTCCGTGATCCCTACCTGGATCTCGATCGTCGGGGTCGTGATGACCGTGCTGAGTCCGTTGCTCGCGCTGGGTGGCGTTTTCCTCGGGTCGTACCTGACGCGGAAGTCCGATCGCGAGCTGGATGTCTGGCGGCACCGCGAGGAGACCATGCGGATGGTCCGGTGGGCGGTGGAGCAGATTCTCGAGGGTGAGGACGCCGGAACGGACGCCGGTGTGGTGACGCTGCGTTCCCTGATGAGGTCGGAGCTGTTACAACCCGAGGACTACGATCTGGTCGCCGCGCTGACCGCCGCCGTAGCGATCGACCGCATCGGCGCGTCCGCGTACGCTGATATCGCGGACACCGACATCGAGGTCGTCGAGGGAGACAGTGACCATGGCTGAGAAGAAGACCGTGAAGGTCTCCCGCCAGGCTGTCGAGCTGGCCCGGTTGCACGTCGAAGCCGCCCGCCGCGCCGGCCGCAAACCCGACGCCGGCGTCGCCCGGATCGCAGGCGCCCGTCCGGACAACGGCAACAGCACCCCGTCGCCGGCCCCCGCCTGACATACGGCTGTTTCAAACGCACCGGGTATCGGACGGGGCTGTACGGAGCGGCAGGTCTGGTCGGCGGCACGCCGTGGAGCGCCTAGACTGATCGCCGGCCGCTCCCGTGGCGTACGGTGCACTTCGTGGTTACCGTCGCGTCGCTCCCTGTTCCCGACCACGGCCGGATGAACCCGTGATCCGCTTCGAGAATGTGTCCAAGACGTACGAGGGCCAGTCCAAGGCCGCTCTGCTGAACGTCAACGTCGAGATCGAGAAAGGCGAGTTCGTCTTCCTGGTCGGAACCTCCGGGTCCGGCAAGTCGACGTTCCTTCGTCTGGTCCTGCGTGAGCACCGGACGACCAGAGGTCACATCATGGTCGCCGGCAAGGACCTCAACCGGCTGGCCAGCTGGCGGATCCCGCAGATGCGGCGCCAGATCGGCACCGTGTTCCAGGACTTCCGGCTGCTGCCGAACAAGACCGTCGCCGAGAACGTGGCGTTCGCGCTGCAGGTGATCGGCAAGCCCCGCGCGCACATCCGCAAGACGGTGCCCGAGGTCCTCGAGCTGGTCGGTCTGGACGGCAAGGAGGACCGGATGCCGGACGAGCTGTCCGGCGGTGAGCAGCAGCGCGTCGCGATCGCCCGCGCGTTCGTGAACCGGCCGATGATCCTGATCGCCGACGAGCCCACCGGAAACCTCGACCCCGGTACGTCGGTCGGCATCATGAAGCTGCTGGACCGGATCAACCGGACCGGGACGACCGTGGTGATGGCCACCCACGACGTCTCGATCGTCGACCAGATGCGCAAGCGCGTGATCGAGCTGGAGAACGGCCATGTCGTCCGCGACGAGTCGCGTGGCGTCTACGGCTACCAGCACTGACCAGGGGACTGACTGACTGATGCGCTTGAACTACATCCTCTCCGACCTCGGGATCGGCCTGAAGCGGAACCTCTCGATGACGATCGCGGTCGTCGTCACCATCTGGGTCTCGCTGTCGCTGTTCGGCAGCGCGCTGCTCGCCCGCGAGCAGGTCGACCTGATGAAGGGGAACTGGTACGACAAGATCCAGATCTCGGTGTTCCTGTGCACCAAGGACTCCGGCGGCCGCGGCTGTTCCGGCGCCGAGGTGACCCAGGAGCAGAAGAACCGGATCCAGCAGGTCATCCAGACGAACCCGGACACCGCGCCCGACGGCGTGTTCTCGGAGTCGAAGAAGGAAGCGTTCGAGTCGTTCAAGAAGCTGTACAAGGACTCGCCGATCGTCAGCACGGTCACCGAGGACCAGATGCAGGAGTCGTTCCGGGTCAAGCTGCGAGATCCGACGCGATATCAGAACCTGGTCAGCGCCGTCGCCGGTCTCCCCGGCGTCGACACCGTCCAGGACCTCCGCCAGTACCTCGATCCGCTGTTCAAGGCGCTCAACGGCTTGCAAGTCGGCGCGTTGATCTCGGCCGGATTGCTGCTGGTCGCGGCCCTGATGCAGATCTCCAACACGATCCGGCTGGCGGCGTACGCCCGGAGACGGGAGATCGGCATCATGCGCCTGGTGGGCGCCTCGAACTTCTATATCCAGCTACCGTTCCTCCTGGAAGCGGTGCTGGCGGCCCTGATCGGCGCTGTTCTTGCCTGCGGCACCTTGTGGGTCGGGGTGTACTTCGTGGTCATGCAGCGGGCGGCGGAGACGTTCCGCGTCTGGCAGTGGGTCGGCGCGACCGAAACCTTCCGCGCCACGCTGATCATGGTCGTCGTCGGCCTGATCCTGGCCGTGATCCCGACATTCCTGACAACACGGAAATACCTCAAAGTCTGACCCGGGTGACCTATCGTGCAGTATCAGGAGTCACACGAGTAACTCCTGTACCGCACAATTTCATCCAGAGCAAGGGGTCGACCTGTGGTCCCGCACTTCCCCGGTGCGAACCCGCGTGAGCGGGGGAGCATCAAGCGAGACGACAGCACCGGCACCTCCACCGCGCCGAACCCGCGATCACGCAAGCGACCGCCGGGCCGGCAGACGGCGGTTGCCGCTTGCTGCCTTGTCCTGTCCCTGTCCGCCGGTGTCCTGGCGGCGGTTCCGTCCGCTCCGTCCGCGGAGGCGAAACCGCCGGATCCAGTCGCCAAGAAGAAGCAACTCGACGCGCAGCTCGGTCAGCAGAAGGCCGATCTCGACGACGCGTCCGACCAGCTCGGCAAGTCCGTTGCCGCGTACAACCAATCCGTCGTCAAGTACCAGGCAGTCCAGGTCCGGTACGCCGCCGCGCAGGGGCAACTCGCCGCTGCGAAGGCCGCCGACGCGGTTGCCGCGGGCAAGCTCGCCGCGGCCGAGGCGGCGTTGCGTACGGCGGTGTCCGACGTCGAGGCCGGCGAGAAGCTGATCGCGGAGAAGCGGTCCGTCGCGGGTCGCGCCGTACGGTCGGCGTACCAGCAGCAGAACAGCCTCGTGGGCCTGTCGATCGCGCTGCGCGGTGCCGCGCCGGCCGATATCGCGACCGGGATGCAGGTCCAGCGGAACGTCTTCGGCATCCAGAGCAACGCGATCACCAACCTGAACAACGCGCAGGCGCAGCTCGCCAGCAAGCGGGTCAAGGTCGCGGCCGCGGAGAAGGAGTCCGAGGTCGCTCGCGCCGAGGCCGCCGCAACGGTCAAGCGCGTCACCGAGCTGACCAAGCAGGTCGCGGCCGACCGGGCCGAGGCAGCGGCGATCGCGAAGGTCAAGCTGACCGCGTTCAAGGCCGCCGAGAAGGAGAAGAACACCGAGCTGGCGCAGTACAACTCGCTGCTGCGTGAGCGGAACCGGGTCGAACAGCTCCTGATCGCGCGGGCGAAGGCGGAGAAGGCAGCCGCCGCGCGCCGGAAGGCCGCTGCCGAGAAGGCGGAGCGGGCGAAGGCACGCAAGGAGAACCGGAAACCGCGGGACATTCCGGACGATCCGCCGTCCTCCGGCGGCGGGCGGCTGGCCTACCCGGTCAGCAGCTACATCACGTCGCCGTACGGAATGCGTTTTCACCCGGTCCTGCACTACTGGAAGCTGCACGACGGCACCGACTTCCGCGCCCCCTGCGGTACGCCGATCCGCGCCGCGGCCGACGGGAAGGTGACGGACAAGTACTACAACGGTGGCTACGGAAACCGGCTCTTCGTTTCACACGGTGTGATGGGCGGGTCGTCGATCACGACGGTCTACAACCACCTGTCGCGGTACAAGGCCGGGGTCGGTGAACGCGTCCAGAAGGGCGAGATCATCGGGTACGCCGGAACCACGGGCTACTCCACCGGTTGCCACCTGCACTTCATGGTCTACCAGGACGGCCGCGTGGTTAATCCCATGAAGTGGTTGTAGACGGTCTGAGATACTGGTCGGATGGTGAAACAGTCCGGCCGGGAGAAGCCGATCGCGCAGAATCGTAAGGCGCGACACGACTACCACATCGAGGACGTGGTGGAGGCCGGGCTGGTGCTGACGGGGACCGAGGTCAAGTCCCTCCGGCAGGGCCGGGCCTCCCTCGTCGACGCGTTCGCCGCCGTCCGCGGGCGCGAGCTCTGGCTGCAGGGCATGCACATCCCGGAGTACAAGCACGGCACGTGGACGAACCACGAGCCCCGCCGTACGCGGAAGCTGCTGCTGCACAAGGACGAAGTACAGAAACTGATCCACGAGGTCGAGCAGCAAGGGGTGTCGCTGATCCCGCTGTCGCTGTACTTCAAGGACGGCTACGCGAAGGTCGAGCTCGCCACCGGGCGCGGCAAGAAGGACTACGACAAGCGCCACGCCCTGGCCGAACGCCAGGCGAACCGCGAAGCCCAGCGCGCCCTCTCGGACCGCCGACGGCAGTAAGTTCCCCGCACGGACCTTGGGGTCGGCTATGTTGCGGCCGTGCTCCCTGTCGCGTTGCCTGGCTGGCTCGACGCCGTGGTCGGACTCCTCACGGGGTTCGGCCTGTTCATCGGCTGGATCGTCGTGGTCGGCTGGTTGATCTTGCGGATCGGCGGTCCGTGGGTCGACCGGACGAAGGCCAAGCTCGCCAAGGAGCAGGCAGGCGCCGAGCGGTACGGCTGGCTCCCGGGGGCCGACGTCGACGGGCAGCTACTCGCGGCCGGCTGCCGGATCTTCGCCCCGGACGGGCACCTGCGCCGGATCCTGGTCGGCCAGTACCAGGGCCGCCCGATCCGGATGGCCGAGTTCGTCCACACCACCAGGGGCCGTTACCTGCCGACCACCTGGGTCAACCATCTCGTCGCGATCGAGCTGCCCGTCCAGCTCCCGGACCTGGCCGTCGGTCCGGAACCTCTCTTCGATGCCGGCGCAGTCGCGCGGGTCGACGTGGAGAGCGACGCCTTCAACCAGCGGTTCCGGGTGACCGGCGCGGATCCCCGCTACGTCTCGGCCATGCTCCATCCCCGGATGATGGAGTGGCTGCTCGACCAGCCGCCGGTGGACCTGCGATTCTCCGGCAACCTGGTCGTCGCGTTCGCTTCCAAGCCGTGGACCGTGCCGCAGACCCTGGCGGCGTTGCCCGTCCTCAGTGGTGTCGTCGACCTGATCCCGCCCTTCGTCCTGGCCGACTACGGCCGACAGGTCGGTTGATCAGGGCCTTCCGGGTCCGGTCAGGGGCGCGTCCGGGGTGAACCCGATGGGGTGAGCGGCCGGCGGCGCGCACAGTGGAGACATGTCCACATCAGAGCTGCTGGTGACGCCGGCCCAACGGGACCGGGGCGTCGAGATCCTGAAAGAAATGTACGCCGACGGTCGGCTGGACCACATGGAGTTCGACCTCCGGCTCGACAAGGCCCTGAAGGCCCGCACCCGGGCAGAGCTGAACAGCTCGTTCGACGGGCTGGTCTCCCGGCCGGTCCCGACGTTCGCCCCGGCCGCCTTCACCCGGCCGGCGCCGCTGCAGACCTACCGCGGCGACGGGCGCGGGATGGGCACGATCGCGCACTGGCTCGGGTACCCGACGTCGTTCGTCGGCCCGGCGCTCGTCGTCGCGACCGCCGGCCAGAAGAATCCCGCCGTACGCCGGCACGCCGTCGAGGCGCTGAACTTCCAGCTGACCGCGTTCGGGGCGTTCGCGCTGCTGGGGATCGCGACCGGGATCACCGACGGGTTCGTGTCGTTCCTGTTCCCGATCCTCGGCATCCTCTGGTTCCTGCTGACCGGCGTCGGCGGCCTGGCCACCGCGGCCGGCAACAAGTTCCGCTACCCGTTCACCCTGCGCCTGATCAAGTAGGAGGAATGTCAGGTGCGGGCAGCTTGTTGGACTTGGTAGTGTGGATCTTCCACCGCGGTACGGGTGGGAGTTTGACAACTCAACAGGGGGTGAACGGTTTCGACTTTGGACGTACGTTGCAAGAGAAGCGGGCCGAGGATCCAGGGTTATCTCGTTAACGATCTCTGGAAACCAACAAGTGCCGATACTAAGCGCACTGACCTCGCTCTCGCCGCCTGACGGCCTGAGCACCTAAAGAGGTGGTCAGCCCGGGGATGCTCTCGCCCCGGTTCCTGGCCTCATTTAGAGAGCTTGCTTTGCTAGCCCGGTCACGGGGTTAGCACGGGACATTTACAGTGACTGAGCCTGTCAGCGAGATGTCTGTACAAACGCTGGGGCTAAGAAAAGCGCTATTCAGACTGCGCCCGGAGAAGTCTTGGAGCGACGCCGAAGGACGCGGGTTCGATTCCCGCCACCTCCACCCCTTGAGAACGCCCAGGTCAGAGCACGATCGACCTGGGCGTTCCGCTGTCTGCGACCACTTAACGACCACTTTATGCCGCGTCGCCTTCGGTGTGAGCGCGGTGGCTGCGGCGGCCGATGCCACACCCCGGCCCATGTAGACATCCTGAGTCATCGACGGCTTCGCGTGCCCGAGGTGGTCGGCGATCTCGCGGGCCGTCAGGCCGGCCTCGTCCAGCCTGGTCGCGACGGTCTTCCGCCAGACGTGTGACGTTACCCAGGCGAGCGCCGCATCGATCCGGACCAGGGCCGCCTTCATGTCCCGGTTCGCGTTCGACGGGTTCCGCGCCTCGCCCAGCTGGGGCGGGAACAGCAGACCCAGCGGATTCCGCGGCCACGTCAGGGTCAGGCGCCGGCGGGACAGCGCGACGATGTGCGGCGGGACGGCGATGATCCGCCAACCGGCGGCCGTCTTCGGCCGTAGCTGGATCACGGACCCCTTGCCTTTGAGGCGTACGACGGTCGCGTTCACCTCGATCACGCCCGCCTCGAGGTCGATCACATCGGCCCGTACGGCGAGCGCCTCACCGATCCGCATACCGGTCCCATCCAGGAACTCCATCAGATCGGCTACATCATCCTCGCCGACGCGGGCCTGCTCGTCGTTCCTGACCTCGGTCAGGATCGTGGTCTCCTCGTCGATGGTGAGCGCCTTCGGCTGTTTGTGGCCGCGGGGGATCTTCCCGGTCTCCCGCACCGGGTTGGCGTCGATCGCTCCATGCCGTACGGCCAGGGCCATCAGGAGGCTGAGCACAGTCTTGCAGGTCTTGGCCTTGCTCGGCCCGCTGTTCGTCCGGACCGAACTCAGGAACGCGTCGCAGCGGGGGACGCGCGCCTCACGGATCGTGAGCTCACCCATCTCCGGGAGCACCTTCTGGTCCAGGTCCCGCTCGTACAGCTCCTTGCTGCCGTCTGCGAGGTCGGACGCCTTGATCTCCTTGCGCCAGACCTCGGCTAGTACGCGGATCTTCGTGTCTGCGGTGATGTCGCCCGTGTTGGGTCCGATCCGGTCCCGCAGCGCCTCCTTCAGTCGGCGTCCAGCCTCTGCCTTGGTCGTGCCGTACCGCGTCACCGGACGGGTGCGGCCGTCGTAGTCGCGGATCCGCGCTCGTGCCCGGATCCTCTTCGGAGCCATCGTCGTGTAGTCGATGTCGCCGAACGTGCCGACCGGCAGCGGCGGTCTAGCCACGCTCGGCGACCTTCCGCATGGCGTCGAAATCCTCTCGCGTCCGCGGCGGTTCCGCGTCGTTCAGATTCTCTGCTTCTTCGAGCGCATGTCCTGGCGTCATCTGCTTGACATCGTTGATCGTCGCCTCGGTGACGAGTGTCAGTCGAAAGCCCTTGTGCTCGGCCTGCTCAAGCTGGTCCCGCAATGCCGTGTGCGCTGCAGACAACTCGTACATCGTCCAGATCGTCTCGTTGTAGAGCATCCCGATGGTCCGGCACTGGCCGGCGATCTCGCTCTGCAAGCCGATCTCATCAGGCCGCTTCAGAAGCGCGTCGACCGGTACGTCGAGCACCTCCGCCAGGTCGGCCGCCTCGCTCAGCAGAAGCCGGCGCTCGCCCTTCTCGACCGACCAAACCGTCGACTGACTCCACCGGTGACCCCGTTCGCGCATCGCGTCAGCCACCGCCTGCTGAGGCATGCCATCCCGCAGCACGGACACCGTCACACCGATCAACCGCTCCCTGTCAGCCACGAATCACACCGTACTGTCAAATCTAGTTGGGCTCTACTAGAGAAGACCGTACACTACGTTTCATAGTCTTCGTCAACTAGGAAATGGAGTAGAGATGCCGCGGAAGCTGCTCCACCTGAAGGAAGCCGCCGACCGCCTCCGCCGCAGCGAGGCCCAGCTCCGCTGGATGGTCCACAACGGCACCGCCCCTCCTTCCGCGCTCATCGCCGGCCGCCGGATGTTCGACGAAGACCTCCTCGACCGTTGGATCGAGGAACACTTCAAAAGCCAGCCCACCGATTGACCGAGTCGCCCAATCGGTGGGGCTGCGTCGAGCTGACTAATCCGGAGCGGCTGTGCACATACGGGCAGGTGCTGCACCGATCGGTTCGCAGGACTGCGGCGTTTCGTAGGCGTCAGCTCCCCGCGAGCAGCGCGCGAGGCCACTGAGCGGAACGAAGCGGAGATCGCCGCCGGAAGGATGAGCATTGGCTCGTCATCGAAGATGGCGACGGACTCAGGCGCCGGGCTGTGCTTCGAGGACGAAGGCGGCATGACAACCCTCGTCCACTCATTCTTGGCAAACGCCACCGCCGCCTCCTCGGCCCACAAACACAGACCGAGCTCAACGTCGCTTAGCCCACCCGACGGCGGCCCGTGCCCGAACGTCCCCGTGCACGGGTCGCCCTGGTCTGGCGCGACACCGGCCGCTGCGCGATGATCACCTGCTGTGAGCTCGAACGCGCATCAGCAGTCCGGCCAGCAGTCCAAGCAGCCAGCGGACCCGACGTCCTCCAGCCCGCTCGGCTGGCTAGCCCGCGTCGCCTTCGGCTTGGCTGGTGCCGCGGCCTCGGGTTTCGGCGTGGTCGGAGTATTCACGAAGGACGCGAGCAGCGCTGGCGTGCCCGTCCTGCTCGCGCTCGGGGCATTCTTCGGGTATCTCGCAGCATCCGGGCAACGCCTCAGGAGCCTGCGGGTCGGTGACAACGAGATCGCGTTGGACCGGATCGCCGATGCGGTGACGCGGAGCGTACTCGAGAACCCGTCCGTGCCGTCACAAGCGAAGGAGGACGTTGCCGCCGCACTGGAGAGGATCCAGCCGCGGCTGCCGTCCTCCACGCGGCGAGCCCTCTATGACGTGATCACCGACCAGCAGAGGAGCGACGCGTACGAGGAGTCTCTGCGCGCCGCACTGCGGCATCTGTTCCCCGACGAGTACGTCGGAGACCTCGCGATGCTCGATGGCAGCTGGGCCACCCGGCTGCGGCGAGGAGGGCGGGAACTCGCCGTCCAGATGCGATTCACCAAAAGCTCCGTGATCGGGCCCGCTGAGATGTCCGGACTGGTCAGCGATGCGTACGGCCCGTTGCCGCTTCTGCTGGTGTCGAACGCGTCGATCGGCGAGTGGTACTTCGCCACCCTGGCTCGTCTCCACCCGGAACCGGACAAGGTTGACTTCGTCCAGTGGGCGGGGCAGCAGGACAACCCTGCGCTGGTTGCCGCGGTCAACCGCAAGCTCGACCAGCCGGCTGATTCTTGATGGTTGCGTGAACGCCGGCCGCACGGCGAAATAGCGCCCGGCCCCGCCGACCTCCGCACGCCGCGCATCGCTGGGGTTGAGCTACACGTACGGCACAGCAACCTTGCGATCCGGCAGCAGCACGCACACGTGAATCCGGGTCCACCGCGCTGACAGATTGACCCACAGTTACTTATGGATCTCGCGGTTGATGGGACGGCCGTGTTGCTAAAAGCGCTGGTAGAGAGCAGATGTGACGCTGTAGTACTTCCTCGTAACGAGAAGGTCTCTCGCCCGATTCCGGGAGCGACTCCGTGGCCGTGCCCCGGGTCGCCACACCGAACGCCCGTCTGGAGTCACGGCGAAGTCGAGTGCGCCGAAGTAGTAACCCAGCTCGTCCATGGGAGAACGCGGTGACCGCTCATCCTCGAGCCAATGCCTCGACAATGAGCGTTCGACCTAGGAACCAGCTACCGCCGAGGATGAGGAGGCGCATAACGAGGATCTTGCGGATCACCGCTGGGGCCCCGAGCCACGATCCGCCATCGAAACTGCGCTGAGATCGGCGTAGGCACGGTTCGGTGGTGGATGGATTCGCAGGAGGGCGACAATTGTGTCCTGCCGACGGTTGCTCTGGCTCTCTGGTTCCAGCCTCGTGGCCGGAGGGTGGTTCATCTGACGCGGGGTCCGGGTCCGGTGGGAGACTCGGTCGGGACGTGACGACATAGGGGGTTTCAAGGCATGGCAACAGATGCGCACGATTCGCCGGGGGTGGGGGCGGCTGGGCAGCGAATTCTCGACGTACTGGACAAGGCGATCGTCGTTCAGAGCTCACTGGTGCAGAAGAGCGTTGCCCGAGCTCGTCAGCAGAACCCGGACGCTACACCAGAACAGGTGATCCGCAGTCTGGAACGGATGTACGTCAGCGCCTTGACCGGGACTGGTGCTGCAGTCGGAGGAGTTGCTGCCGCGCCTGGTGTCGGCACGGGAGTCGCACTGGCGCTTTCGGCGGGCGAGGGGCTGTCGAGTCTCGAGTTGAGCGCGCTCTTCGCGTTGTCGATCGCCGAAGTACACGGAGTTCCAATCGATGAGCTCGAGCGCCGACGGACGATCGTCATGGGAATCATGCTCGGTGGGTCCGGCTCTGCGACTATTGGAAAGGTCGCCGAGCGTACTGGGCAGCACTGGGGACGTCAGGTGGTTGCCAAGGTGCCTGTCGAGACGTTGCGTCAGATCAACAAGGTGTTGGGGAAGCACTTCGTCACGAAGTACGGGACCAAACAGGGGATCATCGTTCTCGGCCGAGTGGCGCCGTTCGGCATCGGCGCTGTGATTGGTGGCGGCGCCAACGCTGCGCTCGCCGCTCTGGCGGTGAGAGCCGGCCGTCGCGCATTCGGTCCAGCCCCCGAATCGTGGGTCGGGTCAACGGACAGCGCACTGCCAACGGCCGGGAACTCGAACGGCGATTGATGGCACTCAGCCGTCGGCGAAGGTAGCAGTCGATAGCGAGGCATCAGGCGTTCGCGTTCGTACGTCGTGCGGGTGCCGTTGTCGAGGTCGTGTGGGGGTAGCCCTCGCCCAGGCCCGCCGAGGAACTATCTGAGTCGGCGCAGACTTACGCCGAGCTGGTAGCCCTGGAGGCTCGGTGCTGCGGTACGACGGGATGTGGGGCATGCCGAAAGTGTTCGGGCGGAGCAGCATGTAGTTATGGCGGCGAGGGATTTGGTGTTCGGGGTGGGGGACAGGGTTCGGACTTGGGGGCGGTTCGTGGCCGGGGCGGACGGTGATTGGTTGGACTTGGCCCGCGTGCATGATTTGACGTGGAAAGCACCGGGTTGGAAGTCGGATCGGTCGGTTCGGTTGATCGGGGCAGATGGCGAGGCGGTCGCTGCCGGCATCGCGGCGAACCGAGGTTTGGGCTACGTCTCGGTGGTTGGGATCTGGGGTGACGAGAGCATCGAGGTCGAGGTGTTGTCGGCGGAGATCCCTGCTCGGGAGGTGCGTGCCGTTCGGAGGGATCCGCCGTGCCCGCCGCCGCCCGGTGGCTGGCGGCACGGTGTGGTCGAGTTGGACGTTGACCTCCGCGACCGCGAGTCGTCCGGACCGATCGTCCACCTGGCGATCTTCCGTCCCTCCCCGGAGCAGGAAGTGGTGGTTGTCGCTGCCACGGATGTGGACGCGGTGATCCGGCAGTTGTCGCCGAAACTGCCACGACAGTTGTGCGTGGTGCCCAGCCGGTTCACCCGCGCTCAGATCGACGAGGTGTACGACGTCTTGCATGCCAATTGGCGAGACTGGCGCCTGGAATCGTTCGGTACCGGCTCGGATGAGCAGGCTCAACCGTTCATCGCGGCGATGATGTTCCGGGTCACCGCTGAGATGGCTGAATGGGCCGACGCCCTGCCCGAGGGACTGGTCCGCCTCGAGCCGACGCTGATCCCGGCCTGACAATGCGGTCGAGTAGCTGAGCCGGGCGACGAGGCCGTCGCGTAGCCGTGAAGCGGAGTGCAGGTCCGCGATGCCGCCCGGGAAGTTGCCCTGCAGACGATGCGGACATCGAAGTGGTCGTGGTCGGCGCGGTAGGCGGCGGTTGCTGTGGTCATGTAGGCGTATTCGGTGGCCGACGGGCCGACACCCGTCGCCGATCCGACATGTCCTCCCGAAATCTCTTCGAGAAGTCCCGCTATCGCGCATTCTGCAGCGGCGTTGCCGACGCCGCGGACTCTCCATCCGCTCGACGCGTGAGCCATTGCGCTAGTAGGTGGTCCGGACCGTGCCGCCGAGCTCGGCGGCCAGATCGGGCGCATCGGGTGTGTTGATGATCCAGGACGACCGTGGTCACGAACCATTTCAACGGCGAGTCAGCCAACCCAGCCTGGGTCGTTGACGGCACCAATATCCGCAGATACGCCGAGCTCGTCGGAAACTACCTGGCGCTGACCGTCGACGGTGGCGGTGGACAGCTCACGATCTCGAATCCGCATGGCGACATCGTCAGTACCGGCGACGCGCCACCGTCCAACTCGGCAGCCGACGGGATCGACGGCTGGAACAACTTCGACGAGTTCGGAATCGCCGCCGCAACCAACACCGCGTCCACCGGATCGACGAACTATGGCTGGGTGGGGCGAGCCAACGAGCCACAACCCCGACCGGAATGGTGCTGATGGGCGCGCGCGTCTACAACCCCAGCACCGGCCTGTTCACCTCTGTCGACCCAGTCAGGCGCGGAAACGCGAACCAGTACACGTATCCCACCGACGCGATCAACCGGTCCGACCTCAATGGCAAGAAGGAACGTGCAGAAGGCGGAGGCGGCACCGGCGACGGCAAGCTGACACGGGCACAGAAACGTCGATTGATTCGCTACGCGAAGCGCGTGATGAAGAACGCCCGCAAGCTGCTGAAGAGGGTTCGCGCACTGCGGGCCCGGGTTCGCAGAGGGGATCCTGTTCCCGGCAACCAGGTTCGGAAGTACGGCAGGTGCATAGCTTCAATCCTTATGTTCGGGCTCGGTCTTGCCGGCGTCGCAGCCGGAATCATGGGGCTGGAAACGCCCGCCGCACCCTTCGCCGCGGTCGAGTTGGTCTTCGCGATCATCGACCTGCTCGTCGCAATATGGTCGTACTACGACTCCTGCGTCTGGCCGAACTGACCAGATCTCTGATAGGAACTGTATGTCTATCTCACGGCACTCAGCCCTGATCGTTGTCGCGATCGGCGTCCTCGCGTTGGTCCTCTTACTGTTCGTCCAGTCGTTCCTGTTGCGGACCGTCGTAGCAGCTGGCGGTGCATTTGCGGTCAGCTCGTGCCGCCCCAGGTTCGCCCAGGGATCGGAATGGAGCCCTTGCAGCGGCCGCCGCTCTGGGGGCTCGTGCTCTTAGGTGCATTCTTCCTGGGTGTGCGTTCACTGACCGCATACGTGGCGCTCGGTGGAGGTGCCGGCACTATGACCGCCTTCGGATGGATTGGAGTTGTATTCCTGAGCTGTCTGGGAGCGTTCATCAGTGTTGTGCTGCGGAAGGTTGACCAGGGCGCCAGGTCTGCCGTACCTGCCGGTGCGGCGGACGCGGTCCGATCACGAGAGTGAAGACACCGGCGTTAACGAACTTTTCGTCGGTGTCGGTGATCTCGCGCTCCCGGGCCTGCAGCAACGTCCTCCAGCACCCCATGCCCGTCGACAACCCGCGTTGTCGCACTCGATCACGATCGGTCCCGTTCAAGCGGTTGACCCGCGACGTGCGTTGCTCAGATCCCTACGGTGAGAGAACCTCCCAACGTGTGGCGTCCTCCCTCAGGCCCACACGGGACGGGATGCCCTGTTCTCGCGACCAGGGCACTCCGTTCACCGCGGCGATACGGGATCTGATCCGATCGCTGACCTCGATATCGTCGGGCTTGGGCGCGACTGTCGGCGCGAAGTGGCATGCTGGCCAGACGAGATTCCGCTGGGGGAGGGGCTTTGGACGGGGAACAGAAGTGGACGTGGGTCGCGCCACCGAATTGGCCGCCGCCTCCTGACGGCTGGAGTCCGAATGAGGGTTGGCAACCTGATCCTGCCTGGGGCGCGCCACCTGCCGGTTGGCAGTTCTGGCAGCTTCGGGTGGATCCCGCGCCGGCAAGTCCGGTCATCGTCGACACGTGGGAAGAGGCGGAGCGTCTGGCCGCATGGCATATGAAGACCCTCGGATTCGCCGACGCGGCCGTTACCAGGGCCGGGACTGACGGAGGCATCGACGTTCGAGCCGAGCAGGCGGTGGCCCAGGTCAAGTACTACTCGCAGGCGCCGGTCGGAGCTCCGGCGGTTCAGCAGTTGCGCGGAGCAGCGTACGACCGGCAATGGGCGATCTTCTACTCGCTCAGCGCGTATACGGTGGCCGCATCTGCGTTCGCCGATTCCGCAGGTGTTGCGCTGTTCTCGTACGACGTGGCAGGAAATGTCGCCGCAGTCAACGGACCTGCCAAGTCGCTGGCGGCGACCGCGAACGTGGATGTGGGATCGCGCCCGGAGATGTTCGAACTTCATCGATCGGTCCAGGACTCCGTGCAAGCCATGGTCGATCAAGAGCCGGCGGTCATGCGCACGATCCTCGACTACGCGGCCCGCGCTCGACAGGAAGGTGGATACTGGGCGGTTGTCGCTCAGCAAGTGCTCGACATCCTCAAGGAGAACTCGTCCAGGCTGTCGCGTCTACTGGTGGACTCGGGCGGATCGGTCAACTCGGAGTTCATGCACGAATTCGAGGCGATCATGGTCTCGAATCGCAAGGCTGCCAACCTGCTGTCGATCGACCTCAGCCGGTTCGAGCGCTGAGACAAGCGCGGTCGTCCCAGGGGCATCCGCAGGAGTTGTCGGCAGGGTATGGAGTCAGATGCGTTGACGTCGACGGAGCAGGTAATCGACAGGAACCGGATCACGTACCGAGGTGACGATGCCGGTGCATTGAGTCGAAGGTTCAGGGAGACGATTCGACGGAGCTACCGGCGGGCGTTTCGATGGGACGAGGCGCTGAGCGGGGGACTGCGTCGCCCGCAGTACGGCGCGTTGCTCGCGGTGCTGTCCTACTGGACGCGCAACCGTTCGGAGCCGGCGACGGTGGTGATGCCGACCGGCACCGGCAAGACGGACACGATGATCGCCTTGTTCGTGGCCGGACAGATTCCACGGCTGATCGTCGTTGTTCCGACCGACCCGCTGCGCGACCAGATCGCCGACAAGTTCATGTCGCTGGGAGTGCTGCCGGGCAAGCGCCTCCTGCGACGAGCTGCCCGCAAGCCAGTCGTGGGCAGGGTGATGCATGCCTTCACCTCCGTCGACAATGCCAAGGAGTTCGCGGAGCTGTGCAACGTGGTAGTGACGACGCCGTCGGCGCTCGAGGCCTCATCCGAGGAGATCAGGCTCGCGTTCCTGGCGGAGTACAGCAACCTGTTCGTGGACGAGGCCCATCACATACCGGCGACCACCTGGAACCGGATTCGGGAATCGTTCGCGGGTAAACCGGTCGTGCAATTCACCGCCACTCCGTTCCGGCGGGATTCGCAACGCCTCGGCGGACGGTTCGTCTACTCGTTCAGCCTCAAGCAAGCCCAAGAGTTGGGTATCTACTCGACGATCGACTACGTGTCGATCACCCCGACGACCGACACCGATCGCGTCGTTGCCGAGGCGGCCGTCGCGCGGTTGCGAAACGATCTGGACGACGGGTTCGACCATCTCCTGATGGGCAGGGCCAGTGGTATCGCCGCGGCGAATCGACTGCACGCGCTGTACGCCGAGCTAGCACCGGACCTGAACCCGCAGCTCCTGCACAGCAAGGTCGGCGCACCTGCGCGCCGGCAGGCGCGTGCTGCTCTGGACTCGCGAGCCGGACGAATTATCGTCTGTGTCGACATGCTCGGTGAGGGGTACGACCTCCCGGAACTCAAGATCGCGGCGCTCCATGACGTCCATCGCAGCCTCGGTGTGACGCTCCAGTTCATCGGGCGGTTCGCGCGTACCAGCGACACGGTGGGGCCCGCGTGCGTGGTCGCTCCCCGGAGGCCGGGCAGGATCGACGAGACGCTGCAGCAGCTCTACCGCGAGGATTCCGACTGGAACCAACTCATCCGCGATCTGAGCGAAGAACGTATCGTCGAACAGGAGGCGATCGACGAGTTCGAGGGCGGCTTCACCGGCGACCTGGTCAGCCTGCCGGTACGGGCGCCGCTCCCGAAGATGAGCACGGTGGTCTATCGGACCGCGTGCGACGAGTGGAGGCCGGAGAAGCTGGCGGAGCGCTTCCCAGCTGAGCGCCTGCTCACCGGCCGATTCCTGATCAACCCGGAGTGGCACGTGCTCTGGTTCGTCACCGAGGATCGCCGGCCGATGATGTGGGAGGGGTTGGCGGCGGTGGAGGACGTGTCGCACGAGCTGTATGTCTTCTACTGGGACAGCGAGCAGGGCCTGCTGTACATCAACTGCTCTGCGAACGAAGGCCACTACCAGCCAGAGGCCGCCGCCCTGTGCGGTCGCGACGCACAGCTGATCCGCGGTACGACGGTGTTTCGCACGATGGCGCCCCTGGAACGGCGGGTGCCGACCAACGTCGGGCTGCTGGACAGTCGCAACAGATGGCGCCGCTTCACCAGCTATGCCGGGGCCGACGTGACGGAAGGCTTCCCGACGGTCGAGGCACAAACCAAGTCGCAGACGAACATCTTCGCGACCGGGTACGAGGGCGGCCGCCGGACGAGCGTCGGTGCGTCGAGAAAGGGCCGGATCTGGAGTTACCGCTCCGCCCCGACTCTGAAGCATTGGGTCGACTGGTGCGACGAGATCGGCGCGAGGCTGACGGACGAATCGATCGACATCGACGCCGTTCTCGCGGGCTTTATCCGGCCGGAGGTGGTCGAGACGTGGCCGGATCTGGTCGCGCTTGGCGTCGAATGGCCGGTCGAGCTGCTCGAGGCCGATCCGGACAGCGTGATGATCGAACTCGGCGATGACGCCGTACCTCTTGTCCTCGCCGAGTTGGCGATCGTAGATCCTGCGCCCGGGCCTCCGATCGTGGCCGTGCGTACTCCCAGTTGGGAGGCCCGATACCGAGTCGACGTGGACGACAACGGGATGACGGTCACGCCGATCGACGCCGATCCGGTGGTGCGGCGTCCGCGGTCGGCGCCCGGGTTGTCAAGCCTGCTCGCGCGCTACGGCTTCCGGGTCCTCCTGGAGGACGACGCCGTTGTCGAACCGCCAGGCGTGCTCTTGCGGCCGCAGCGTGACCTGCCACCCTTCGACGCGGGTCGACTGGTGCCAGTCGATTGGACCGGCATCGACATCCGCCGCGAATCCCGAGGCCAGGAACGTGATCCGGCCTGCGTTCAGGCCCGCGCGCTCGAGTGGCTGCTCGGCGAGGAATGGGATGTGGTCGTCGACGATGACGGGGCCGGCGAAGTCGCCGATATCGTCGCGCTGCGACATGACGGAGACACATTGTTCGCACGGCTGGTGCACTGCAAATACTCCTCGGGGGATGCCCCTGGCAGCCGGGTGGCGGACTTCTACGAACTCTGCGGTCAAGCGCAGAAGAGCGTGCGGCATCGCAGCGATCCGTACGCGATGATCGAGAGACTCATTCACCGCGAGCGTCTGCGTGTCGGTGGCGGACGATTGTCCGGCCTCGAACGAGGGACGGTGGATGACCTCTACCGCCTGGGTGACCAAGTCTCCAGGTCGGCGATCACGCTCGAGATCGTGCTCATCCAGCCAGGTCTGAGCCAGACCAAGGCGTCCGAGGCAGTACTGCATCTACTTGCATGTACCGAGGTGTACATCGCAGAGGTCGGCTCTGGGAGCCTACTCGTTCACTGCAGCGCCTGACCCAAGCCACTGCGCTGTCGCGATAGTGGTGTCAGAGGTTCCATACTCATCGTCCGGGTGCGGCGGCCGACTGTTCGGCCTGCAGCGGGCAGTAGTGAGTGACCAGTTCAGCGACTAGAACGTCGTCGATCGCCGGATGGCGCTCGCCCGTGACTGGGACGAACTGGTCGAGGAGGTTCGCAAGCTCGACGCCTTCGAAACTTCCTGAGGCCGCCGGCGGACCGGTGGTCGTCGCCAACGTCAGCCGCTGGCGTAGCGACGCGCGCTTCGTGCAACTGAGGTGCAGGGCTGATCCCTGGCCCAACTCGCGAAGACACGTCTCGAGCTCAGGAACTTGTACGGCGAGCGCAGTCCGAACAGCTTCGCGAGGGAGACTCGAGCTGCCATCTGGGTGGCCGGGTGTCGAGGACGGATCTACGCGCTCACGCCCACGACGACCGCATGCCCCGTCTCCAGCGACTCTCTGATCAGCCGTGCGATCTCCTCCGTCGCGACCCCACGGCTGCCGATCCAGCCATCCCGCACAAGCCCGGTGAACTCCGTGTTGTTCAAGTACCTCGAGACGTTGGAGTAGCCGATCCGCGGCCCGCCCTTCGGGCCCTTGCAGGTCCCGAGCAGTTCGAGAAAGTGCTCCCGTGCGAAGTACATCCCCTTGATCAGCGACCGTGGGTCATCGGTCCGTGGATCGGGGTCGCACAGTTTCAGCCAGCCTGCGGAGGAGGACAGCCGGAACTCTCCCGGTTGATCGCGGCACAGATCGTCGATCCTGCCGAGGCGTTCGAGTTCGATGGTCAGTTGATTGTCCGGCCGGTAGAAGAGCTCCTTCTGAGTACCCGAGCGATCCGCGATCATCCGTTTGTACTGGATCAACACGAACGAATTGCGAGCCTCGTTGTGGTAGACGACGTCGACTCCGGTCGTGTGTTCCACCGGTGTGCGATTGGCGTTCATGATGTGCACCCGCCGTGGACCATCGGTGAATGTTCTCCACGCGATGTTTCTGTTCGGTACCGCGGTCCAGTCCGAGAACAGCTCCACGTCGTGCGCGATGAGCGCGTCCTCGCGTTCGTTGTACTCCGGAAGGCCTGCCAGGAACGGTACGTCGGCAACATCGGACGGCTGCCAGTCTCGCAGCGCACTCCGGTCGATGCCCTCGAACTCCAGCAGCATCCCGGTGGCATCACGTTCCTGATTGAGCAACTCGCCTCGCCGGCCGCGAGGGATCGTGGCTGTAGGGCGGCCCAAGCGTTCTACGAGGTGCTGCGAGAAGGTCAGCAGGCTGAGCAACGCTTTCACCACTGCCTCGCCGGCGGCCGGCGACAGAACACCCCTCGCTCGTACGACATCTCGGTGACGAGCGGGCAGCGCCTGGCGGAGTTCCTGCAGGGACGGCTCCTCATCGAGAGCGCTGACTTCGGACAGCATCACAGCCCGATCTCTGCTGGTCACCCGCCGACCGGCCCGGGCTCGAGCGAGCCAGCGAACCGTGCCGGTCTGCTCATCGACGAGAAGCGCGAGATGGGTGTCCTTACCCTGCCAGGTGCCGGCCCGCCAGGCCTCGGAGTAGTCCATGCTCTGCTTGAACGCCGACCTGCGGTCAAGCGTGTCCGCGTCATCGGGTCCACACGACAGGATCGCCACCATAGGGAGATCGTGGCATGGTACGGGGAGGCAGGGAGCGGGGGAGCGCCGTCAGCAAGTCGACGGGCTCGTTGAGACCAGCATCGGAACCGAGTCCGGGATCGCGATCGGCAGCGGAACCTGCAATTCGGGACTGCACCCGATGGGCATCGAACTAGCCCAGAAGTACCTGGATCGCCTCCTCGCCGAAAGCGCGGGAGGTCGCGCTCGAGACCGCGTCGTATCGCTGCGGGCCCAAGCTCCGATGTGTCCGGCATCGAGCTGCTGTGCCTACCGTTGCTGGCGCTCGGGTGTACCGCGTTTCATCAGCGTCACCATCAGCCTCGCGCCTTCAGCCTCCGCGAAGCTCCACGACAGCTGGGCGAACGGCGACCTGGAGACCGCTCGCCTAATCCACTTCGGTCTGCACCTGCTGGTGGAGCTCTGGTTCGTCGAGACGAACCCGGCGCCGAGCAAGTACGTCATGCGTCGTCGCGGTCTTCTCACCTCGACACACATACGACCGCCACGCAGTGAACCGATAGCGACCTGGATCGCGCGGATCGCGCGGATCGACGAGCTGCTGGCCGCTGGGGCGGAGTACCTGCTCGGCGGCTGACGGGGAGATAAGCCATCAGTCAATGATGCGATGCGGTCATGGGTGAGCGTGCCGAATGTGTGACCTTTGCCGTCCATGGGTGTGGTGACGCTGGCCGCGTTGGTCATGCTCGCCGTGCTCCCGGCAGCCATTCCCTCGACCGTGGGCATCACGATCGGGTCCGACGAGTACCTGCTGTCTTACTTCGTGACTGCTGCCGAACTCGGAATCGGTGTGCTGTCGATCGGTGCGGCGCGCTGACCGACGCGGCCGTCCGGCTGATCGCGGCGAGTTTGCGGTGTTTCACGGTGCGACCGCGGTCCTCGGGGCAACCCATGAGCGAGCAGCAGATAGAGTCCGCGATGTGTCGAAGCTAGGTCAACTGGCGAGCCGAGTCACCAACTGGGGCGCCGCCGTCGGTGGGATAGTGGGTCTGGTCGCGGTCTTCTTTCCAGAGGTCCGGCAATGGATGGTCGCTCACGGCCTCCTGGGATGGATCGTTGCAACTGCGGCGATCATCCTGCTGCCAGTGATTTCCTCAATCGAGACGCACGTTCGGGTCAGAGCAAAGTCCGATGCCAAGGATCACGGTCTGGTCAAGGATCGGCTGGCCGAGTGGTCTGTGGACAGCGAGTTCTTCACCTACCTTGTGGAGCATGCCGACCACAACCACTTCTCAGCAGCTGCGGCACATCAGATCGAGGATCGCGTACGCGCCTGGAGCTTGGACCAGAGGTCGATCAGCTACCGGAAACTGCGTAGCTCCTGGAATGACGTCGACTCGGCTGCGCAAGCGTACTCAGGAGCGATTCTCGAGAATATGTGGACCTGGGACACCGGTCCGCGAACCAAGCCGGATCCTGAGTTTCTTCGTGTCCCCGTCGAGTGGCAGAGCGCTGACCTGCGTCGATACGACGCAGCCCATAAGCTCCTCAGCGAGAGGCGCTCCGCGTTCGTGACAGCTCTCCGAGATCTGTTCAAGGTTCTGCATGACGTAGCTCCGCTTTGACCCAGCCCGACGCCCCTTCTGCCGTGTCCGAGGACATCCGCCGCATGCGCGGTGAACGCGAACACGGACAGGAGTCCGGTGCCTCCTCCAGCACCGCCGCGTGTCGGCGTCAGAGTGGTCGAGCGATCTGGGGGCAACCTGATCCGACTGCTTGCTGGTCTGGAGGCTGCGCTGTATCGTCACCGTCAGTCAGGGGGATGGGGGAGCATCGTAAGGGTTGACTGCGGCTACTTGGGTCTGGGTGCCGGTGGGGGCGGGGGCGGCGCCGGAGAAGTTGGCGGACGCACGTTGATGTTCGAGTTCTGCACTCGGTTTCCGAGTTCCGATCCGGGTTCGCGATCGCCGTCTTCCTCCTCCTCGTAGTAGGCGTTGTCAGGATCCTCCGTCGGGTTCGACATGCGGCCTCCGGTAGTTCTGGGTTGAAGGGGGATCGATCATTCTGTCTGTGCACCTTACTCTTCAAGGACCGCGGGTCCAGCGGTCTCCTGCGGCGGGGTGATCGATGCCGACCTCGGTTGTCGCGCTCGTCATTCTGATAGCGCTTGCCTTTCCAGGCTACGTTTTCCAGCGGCGTGTTCGTTTCAACAACCCAGAGGTCAGCCGGTCGGCCTTCGACGAGGTCTTGACAATCCTGTTCGGCGGCGTCCTGATCGACCTTTTCGCGATTCTGCTGATAGCACTCTTCGGTGCTCTGACCTCCATCCGTGCGCCGCACGTGGGTGAATTCGTGGAAACGCCGAGGCAATACTTCGCGCAGCACGCGGTGCTGGTGTCCCTGTGGTTCGTCGCGTTCCTGATGGTCGCGGCGGCGTTCGCGTCCGCCGCCGGATCGGCTCGGTGGCAGGCACTTGTGCGTCGCTTTGCGGGCGACCGGCTGGATCGGCATGCGCGCCGCAATCCGAATCAGTCCGCGTGGTGGCTCCTGTTCAACGAAAATCCGCACACGCGAGTCTACGTAGGATGCTTTCTCACCGATGGCGGTTATGTGTCGGGATACCTCTACAGTTTCAGTACGCTGGCCGTCGAGACACGGGACCGCGAACTGACCCTGCATGGCGACATCAGTTACCGCGCGGCCGGTGCGAAACAGGCGATGGTTCTTCCGAACGTCAATGCGGTTTCGGTCAGTGCTGATCGAATGCAACTCATCACCGTCACCTATGTGGAGGCAAATGCACCTTCACCTGCCCCGAATGGCGCCGGTCATGCATCCGCCGGCTAACGGTGCATGGATCGCGCGTGTCACGCCGGCCGCCGCAGCCGAACTGTTCCGGGCAGGCGCCCTCGCGTCGCGAGCCGACTCCGGCGCGATCGAGCTTCACCATCTGGAGCACGCACTACTGACGCCTGCGCCAGGCGCCACGCCAACGCGACTGCTCACGGCGCTTCGCTCACTCTCTGCCTCGCCGGAGATCCGTCTACAGGAGTCGGAAGGAGGCACGGCAGGCCGATCAGGGAGGTTGCCGCGGCCGTCAGAAGCCGTACTTGCGGTGCTGGCGAACGCCGTCGGGCTCGCCGAGCTCCATGGTGAGCAGGACGCATCAACGCTCCATCTGTATGCCGCGCTCCTCGACCATGACTCGATGGCTGACTCGGCTGCCGATGCAGCCGTGACAACCGATGTACTCCTGGCCCACGCGCAGAGGACGGCATCCTCGGCGCCGGTCGACGACAAAGCACCGTCGGCTGACCCGCGGCCTCAGCCGGTGATTGCGGGCCCCGCTGCCTACGCTGCGAGAGACCGGCTTAACCAGCGCACCACCGGTAGGCGATCGGCGACCGTGAACGCCTTGCTCAAGGACGTCCTGCCTACGGGCGAGCACATGAACGGCCCGCTGAGTTGGAATCGGGTGCGCTACTACGTGGTCGCGACTGTGCTCCAGTACGTGGCCTGCGTCGTCGCCTCCCTCGCGTTGGTCGAGCAGATGCTGAACGCGCATGCCTACTGGAAACTCGCGTTGTTGTTGCCTCTGATGGCTCAGCCGATGGTGTTTTCGCCGTGGTTGCTGGTTCCGAGCCGCTTGCTGGCGGCTTGGTTCGCAGCTCCCGTTGCGGCCATTGCGATACTCGTGAGCTGTGTCGTACTCGTCTTCGAGGCACACGCTCAGCTCTGGTTGCTCCGGGTGAGCCGCAGACAGCCGGATCTTCCTGTTTCGGAGACTTGGCGACCGTACTGGCGGAGCAGTTGGCAGCTGTTCGCAGGCGGTTCGGAGCGAGGCGAACATGAGAAGGGATGATCTCGGCTGGCCCGGCTCGGATTTGGAGGCAGTCGAGTGGCTCCGGCGACGCGGGGGACCAGAGGAGCGCGACTATGAGGAGCTGGCGGTTCTTGCGGATGTTCGGTTAGCCGGCAAGCCCTTCGGCTGGCGGGATCCGTTCGTCTGGTCGCGTCTCCTGGATGCGTTCGTGGACTTCCGGACGCTCCGCGCTGCTCGAACGAGTGCTTCGCGGATCGGAGTCCTCGCCGCTGACGACTCGCGGATCCTGAATCACGACCTGCTTGTCGTCCCGATCGCCGTTCGCGCCGCGTTGGCGCTGGCGGTCGGACTCTTCGGGGTGCTGTCGTCCGCTGATCCGGTGCAGGTCATGCTCCTGGTTACCACGACCGCTTTCCTCGGGGTGATCACACCGATCGCACTCGGGCTTGTCGCGGGGAGTGTGTTCTTCGGAGTCGATCAGTGGTGGTACAGCGTCGGCGCGTTCGCAACCGGGTGGTGGCTGATCGCCGGGATGTCGATGCGTGGATTCCTCCAACGCGGTTGGCAGCAACGGGGCCCGATACTCGGTTTCCTCCCGGTTGGATCGTTACTGCGGTTGTTCGTCACCCGAAGGCTTTCGGTGTTCGCGACGGTCGTCGATCTGGCCGTCGCGGGTGATTCCGAAGTTGCTCCGAATTTCGTTGCTGTCAGCACGGACCTGCCGTCCGAGTGCGAGCCGGTGCTGGACGTTTGCCGTGCGCTCGTCGCCCTGCACAGCGGCGACATCGGCGACGCCGTGTCAGCGGTCGCGACGGCCCGAGCCGCGTTGGATGCCTCGACCGACCAGGTGCGTGGATGGTGCACCCTCCAACTCGCTGTGATCCTCAGGGCCAGTGGCCGGGACGACGATGCCCGCGCCGCGCTGACGGCGGCCCGCTCTCAGCTGGTGGGCCATCGGGCCCGTCAGTGGCGCCGCCGTGCGGAGCTCCTCTCGGTCGAGGCGGACGTCGAGGCTTGGCTCGCGGTCAACCCTGACGAAGGGGACGGACTGAGCGGACTGCTGCGGGCGATCCATCGGCTGCGGTGGATCGGCGTACGGCGTCATGATTCTCAGCTGATCGAGCGGACCGAGTTCTGGCTGGCGAGATTGATGATCGGTCTCGGCGAGCTGGATTCCGTCCGGGTGGTTTTGAGGCGGGTTGCAGGAAGAGCAGACGGCCGCGTGAAAGCCGGGGGTAGTCCTCACGAGAGCGCAGCAGAACTCGTCCTGCGGGCCAGCCTCCATGGCGAGGACGCGCAGGCTCTGGCCCAGGCGCGCGAGGATGCTTCCGCGGCGCTCGCGCTGTTGGACGCCAACACCAGGCCGCTGGCCGCGGTAAGAGCCCGGTTGGTGCTGGCCGAGCTCGATGAGAAGGAGGGCCGAACGGACGCTGCTCTGGGCCAGGCGATTGCTGCGGTCTCCGTAGCGAACCGGGCGCGCTACCAGCTCCCGTCCAGCCGATGGCGCTCTCAGTGGGCGCTGCGACAGCTCGATGCGTATGCGGTGACGCTCCGTCTCGCGGATCGTGTCAATGACAGCCGGCTGGTCGCCGAGATCATCGAGATGGCTCGCGGGGAGGTACTTCCCGCGCAGTCGTCAGCGGCCCAGTCCGGCATGCTGTCGATCCTCGATCTGACGAGCGATCGATCGGTAGCGGCTCGAGCCGTACCGGACAAGCTGTCGCCCGAAGAAGCCGCCGACGCGGCGGTCCTCGCGGGTTTCAATCCAGTGGTGAAGCCCGCCCATGCTCGAGTCGGGTTCGAGCACCCTTGGCCGGCGGAGGAGGGAGCGGAGGAATTCGACCTCAATCGCGAACTGATTGCGACTGCTGGTCGATGCTGGTATTGGAACGGCGTGACCGTAGCTGATCGGCACTACTGGAGTGTTCGCTCCCCGGACGGCATCTGGTCACATGGGATGGTCGATCTGACGCCTGGAGGCACGGCCGACCGGGCGCTGAGTGCCCTTCGGCTCGCGCTCCCGCTTCCGAGGCTCCACGAAGACGCCGGAGCGCGTCGGGTCCGAGCGACCTCCGGGGTGCTCTGGCATCCCGTACCGGCATCACGTGAGATCGAACTGCTGGACGAAGTGGCGAGAGCCTTCCTGCCCGGCACCTTGCGGGACGGCCTGCTGAGGGAAGGGCTCCGAAACCGCAAGCTCCTGGTGTCGATGCCGGCTTCGCTCAGTTACGTACCGTTCGCCTGGCTACCGCTGTCGACGCAGCCGGACATCCGGCTGGTCGAACGGGTCGCGGTTCAGCACGTTCCTGCCTGGGCGGTGCTCCGGCGAGCCTCGATGCGAGCTCGTGAACCTCTGGAGGGTCAATGGCCGGTGCGGCTCGCCGTCATCAACCCGAGTGGCGATCCCGGGCTGAAAGAGGTACTGCACCCCCCTCGGGATGTAATGCATGTCAGCACTCGATCGCTGACCAAACCAGACTTCGCGGCCGCTCTCGAAAGCGTGTCGGAAGACCGCGACTGGCTGCTCTATGTCGCCGGGCATCTTGTCGCCGAGTCCGGGAAGTCGAGCTTGCACGGCCTCAGCGTCGCGGGCAAAGATCTCGATGGTGTGCTGACTATGCGCGACCTGGCGAGTGTTCATCCCGACGGAAGACCGCGTTATCCGCTGCCGTCGCGGACTCTGGTGGTCGCCTGCGACGGAATCGGCCTGGCTTCCTTGAACGGTTCGGATGAGGGCGACGCGCTGGCCAACGAATGGCTGGGCTTCAGTGCGGGACTACTCATGGCGGGCGCGGATCACATTTGCTGCACGGCCTATCCGGTGCTCGACGATGTGGGCCTGAGAAACACCGCCCACATCCTGGCGCGCGAGCTCACGTCGCAGCCCGATCCGTGCTTGGCATTGGCTGAATTCCAGCGTAGGAGGCTCGCTCGTTGGCGCCTCACAGGGCGCGGAACTCCGCTGCAATGGCAGTCTTTCGTGTACCTGGGGCGTGCGTAGTGATCAGGTTGTTCGGAGCGGCCGTCGTCCGCTGGCTCCCTGCTGTCGTCATCCTGATCGCCCTAGTGCCGAGAGATCGGCTCTGGTCTTGGCAGGGGCTCATGCTGGCGGTGGTGGCCGTCCTCGGCCTACGGCACTGGTTCCTCGCCGTACTGGGCTCGGCGGCTGCCTACTTTCTCGTCGATGTTCCACTGCTGTTCCTGATCGGCGCATTGCTCTACCGGAGCCTGTACGTCGCGCCGATCACAGCGGGTGCGCGGCTGATCGAGAGGTTTGCGGTCACGAAGTCGTCGAAGCGGTATGTCTGTACTCCTGTCCTGCTCTGCCGACATGGTCACCTTCGCGCAAGTCGCCGTGCCGATCGGGCTATGCGTTCCGGGAGGGCGGCGGAGGCCCTGGGGACCTACCTGACCGCTCTGGTGGCTCATCCGGCTGGATCATTCTGCGGCCGGGTCCTTTCCCTGCGGGCCGCTGAGGCTGCACTCGATGCGGAGGCTCCGGAGTTGGCCAAGGAGTTCGCGGGCCTGGCGGTACGGGATCTCGCGGCGATACCGATCCTCCGTTCCGCCGTACTCGCGGCTCGTGGATACGCGATCAGCGCCCTAGCCGCGTCCGAGTTCGGTGATCAAGACGGCGCCGTGACTATGCTCCGGCGGGCACAGTCGACTGTGCACCGCAATGTCCCAGCAGATCGGCTTGTCCGACTGAGCGCCGTCGCAGTCCGGTTGGCGAGCCGAGTGGTATCGGACCCGGAGGCGGCGCAAGACGCCCTGATCGACCAGATGACTCCGCAGGAGATGGACGAACTCACTCCCTACGAGATCGTCTGGCTGTGTTTCGTGTGGGCCCGGATCCTGCATCGCCGCGGATCGCTCGAGACGGCCGCAACCATGTATCGGACTGCTGGCAGGCTCGCAGGGGAGCATCAGGCAACGAGTTTGAGAAACCTCGCGGCAGGTGACTCGGTTTCGGAGAGCGAGCGACGGATGGGCAGCCTGCTCGCCAACGCGGTCTGTGGATTGCTCGAATGCCAGACTCCGGACGCGGCACGCGCGGATCGTGAACTGTTCGAGGAGGCGCTCGCGGGCTTGCGCGTCTCAGTCATGCTTCGGGAGCCGTTGACTGTGGTGAGACTCAGCGTCGCGCTCGAACAGAAGTATGGCGTCACGCGGTTTCGCTCGCTGATCGAGCGTCATGTCGACCTGCGATTCGCTGTGTTCGCGGACGGTCGGCTCCGGCGTCGGTGGAAGGAAATTCGAGCCGGGTCTGCATGGCCTCCGACCATCAGCGATGAGGAGATCGAACAAGGAGGCGCTCGGGCTTTGGATGTCGCACGACAACTGACCCAGCTCTCGCCTTCGATCGGTCAGCGGCTGGTCGCACGGGTTGAAGCTGCTCTGCGAGACGAGGACCCGGTCGAGGAAGCCAGGCCAACGCCAGCCTCCGGCACCCCAGTTCCGGTCGAGGCCCAGTCAGCCCGGCGAGCAGTCGTTCAGCGATCGACAGACAGCTATCGGCCGAGAATCGATGGACCGTTGTGGCTGACCGACGTCGAGACCCTGACCGGAGGGACATGCGTCACTCTGCGCCTCGGCTGGCAGATCGCTACGGAGATGGGACATCGAACACTCGGCGTGGAACATCTGCTGACTGCGGCGCTTGTCGATACCGACTCGGCAGCGGCCTTCCAATCCGCGGGCGTCGACCTGTCCCTCCTTCGGCAAACGATCGATCTGCGAGCCGGCGGCAACAAGCCCGAACGCGCTACCGTCGCCGTCGAGCAGGTCCTGCGGTGCAGCCGCGCGGTGGCCTGGCAGAGCGGCTCGATACTGGTTCGTCCGTGGCACGTCAGCGTCGCGACGTTGACTTCTGCCCCGTCTACGGTGCATGCGCTTTTGACCGCCATGGGCATACCTCCCGATGAGGTGATCACTCGCCTTGTGCATGGCGCCAACAACCTGCGGCTGAACGCCAGGAGCGCGACAGCGCTGCCACAAGCTGGCGGACATCAGTTGAGCTTCGCTACCCGTGAGATTCTGTGTGACCTGGCGGCGAGCGGGCGCGTCATCGGGATCGCCGACGTACTAGGCCGCGTGATTGCCGCACCCACGACATCTCCGGAACTGAGAGAACGTTCGGCGGGGCTGCTCGATAGCGACCTAAGTTCTGCAAGATCGCCCGCCCATGGCTGCTGGACGAGGGGTCTCCGCGACACGATCAGTGCGGCGACTGCGATCGCGGTCCCGTGGATGCGTGCAGTCGAGACCACCGATCTTCTCGACATCGCGGAGCTACGGCGGACAGGAGCGCGACCGTCGATCGGCCGACCCCATCCGTCGCAGACGTTGCAAGCATCACTACGACATGCGATCGCGCTGGCGACCGCCGCCGGACATTCGTACGTCGGACCTGAACATCTCGAGGCAGTACTTCAGCCCGAGCGTGGCTCAACGACACCGGACCTTCCGGTAGCCGCGTACGCCTTCACGCCGCTCCTGAAGCGGTGGCTGGTAACCGCGGCATCAGTGGCTGGAGGCCATGTCGTCGAGCGCGAGCACCTGGTCGATGCTCGAAGCCAGAGCGGTGTGTGGAGCGGCAAATGCTGAAGTGCTCGCACGGGTGGGACCTGATCAGCGTCAACCAACTCGCTGAGCAAGGCCGATTCGAGGACGTGGTCGACGGCGGTCTCGAGGTACTGGTAGAGCACGAGCCGGGCGACCGATGCCGAAGTCGCCTGATGCTCGATCTCCTGCCGTTCACGGTGGCGATCGATCACGTCGAGCTGGGCGAGTTGCTGTGCAGAATGCTCCTGGACGAGGGCGACGAGAACCTCTCCGGTCGGGAGAACCGGCGCTTCGCGGGTTTTGGTGGTCCCCTGCTGGCCAGGTTCGACAGGGCAGAGACCGCCGACGAGGCGCTGGAGGCGATCACCTTCCCAAGACTGAGATCCAGGGAGCTGCAGCTCCAAGCAGCGGAGATCCGCGTCCGCCGATCAGCTCCGGTGAACCTGGCCGCCGTCGGCACAAGAGCAACTGGGCTGCGTCGAAGCCGGAACTGGGCGGCCGCCATCAGCTACGGCCGGGCTCTCATCGCGCACGATCAGGTTGCCGACGGGCGAGCTGTACTGAACTCCGTCATGCAGCTGATCGAGCAGCGCGATCCGGGTGTCGGGAAGTTGCTGGAGAGCGTCGATCGCATCAACGTCACGAGCGCGCTGCCGGACGCGATGAACCGATGGTCGTGGGCGCGATCGGTACTCTGCCTCACCGAGAGTGCGAATGATCCTGATGATCAGATGCAGGCCCGGCTCCTGGCCGTGGGTCGCCTCTTCGAGCAGCTCGGCCATCCCCTCGGGGCAGCCAAGGCCTACTCCACGCTGGCGCGTCTGCGCGCGAACATCCCAGATGCTGCTGGGACTCTGGAAGCGACCGCGGATGCTTTGCGCCAGACCGAGACCCGGATTCGTGCAGTGGCGATGCAACGGTTGGCTCGCGAATGGACGTCCGCCGTCGATGAGGCCCGCACAGCCGCTCTGTCCACCTCTGCCGCCGTCGACGAATTCGTCGCTGTGCGTCCGGCGACTCATTGGCTGGGAGACCCGATGACCCTCGAAGCGCGGATGGTAGACGCCGCCGGCTTCTACCGGGCTTGGTTCGTCGAGCGGCAGGCCAAGCAGCTTCGCGGAGGTTTCGAGACTCTGCTCGAGGGGGCGGTACGTTGTCTGCTGCCGGTCGGTGCTGCCGGGTCGTTCTCGGCCGAGCTGGTGCAGATGCGACGAGATGAGCTCGATCCGACTGACTCCGAATCGGTTCGGTCACTCGGCCGAGCCTTGATCCGGAGCGCTGAGCACTACCGCAGTATCTGTGATTACGATGCGGCCGTTGCTCCCACGCGGGAGGCCCTCGAGTTGTTTCTGCAGATCGGGACGCCCGATGCCGTTGAAGAAGGCAACGACTTTCTGTGGCAATTTCTCCGCGAGCTGCTGACTGGTGGACACCAGCACTCGGCAGTCAGGGTAGCCGCTGCGTTCGCTGACTGGCAGGTGCGGGGCGGCCGGTTCGATCCAGTGGAAACCGCGATCAGATGGGCTCAGAACGATCACTGGTGGGAGGTCGTGGAGGAGCTGACCTCGATCAAGCTGGAGTGGCTCCGAAGCGTTGATCCGGCGTCGACCGACGTCGTGGAGACGATGGTGCTGGTTGCACAGCTACGGGACGATCTGCGTCCTGCTGCCGGAGTTCCGGTCAGCGAGGATGCGATCGCGCTCCTGAGCGGATTGCAGTGCGATGATCCGCTGCGGAAGCTCGTAGCCAGGGTCTGCACGTTGGGCGTGCGGAGCCGCCAATTCGCACGGGCAGGGCAGATGTGCGATGCACTCGAGCTGGCCGATGGAGTCTGGGCAGAGGTGCTCGCGAGCGACGTGGATCTGGCATGTCAACCGCCGGTCTTCGCGAGCTTCATCGACATGATGATCGGCCTGCACCGCACCGACGACGACGCGACTGCAACCGCGCAGGTCGTGCGCTTCGCGCTCGACCGAGCAGTCGCCGAGATGGAGGAAGGGAGCGGCAGGGCGCGGCCATCGATTCCGACGATTCTGGACTGGATCTACGAGGCAAGGGCGATCGACGATGAGCAAGAGCTCGTTCAGCGCCTCGGTCGTCTCGTGGTGGCATCTGGTCTGACCACGCGTGACGCAGTCAACCTGCGGACTGAACTCGCCGAGGCCCTCGCTTGCCTGGGCGAGTTCGGGACCGCCGAGCGTAACCTAGCTGAAGCGCTGTCGCTCGACGCGGACTCGGTCGAGGCGCACCGGTCGATGGCGTGGGTGCGGCTGGCGGCAATGAACCCCGCCGAGGCGCTACCGGCGATCGACAGGGCCATTGAGTTGGCGCCGAAGCATGCCTGGTCCCGGCAACTGCGCGGCGATACCCTCGCCCGGCTCGGCAGGTACGACGAGGCACACCAAGAGCTGGCGATGGCGGATGAGATGGAACAGGGATCCGAGTACGGTGCGTTGATTCGCAGTGCGGTGCTGCGGTCCAGCGGACGACCAGATGCCGCTGTGCAAGCTCTGGAAGCGATCCGGGCCGGCAATTCCTCGAGCGATTGGACCCGCTACCAGTACGGGCTCAGCCTCGCTGCGATGGGGTCCCTGGACGAGGCCGGATTCCTGTTCCGGGACGCGATCGAGATCGGATCCACGCGCCGTCGCTCGGTGCTTCAGCGACGGCAGCGGCGCGGTGATCCCAACCTGGGTCTCTACCTGCTGGCCGCGGGACATGACGAGCTGGCCGCGGTGGAATGCCAGGCATCGGCGGCGTCCTGGCCGGCTCACATCCTGCGCGAACAACGGAATGACCTGACTGAACTGGCCACCATTGTTCCCGCGAAGGCTCCTGCTGCTGCGCGAATGGACGCCATCATCACCGCACGATCGACCTGAGGCGCCCGTCGGCGGATCACATCATCCGACCCGGAGAGATGCCGGTGAACGACCAGCACTTCTCCTTGGATACCCGGAGGGGCTCGACTTACGTCAGGCGTCTCCAGGCGTCCGCCAAGATCGATTCGAGTTTGTAGTGACCGTTCTTGGTCGGGCTGAAGTCGCCGAGAGACATCAGGCACGCGACGATCAGGTCCGGATCAGCCGTGACTTCGCCGGCGCCGGGGTGGAGGTCCGCCAGGTCGGCGCTGGCCGAGCATCACTACCAGGGCCGAGTAGGTGCGAGCAGGCGCGCGGGGCAGCCTGTAGGTGAGAATGTAACGCGCGATACGTTCTTTGGTGTGACGGTTGGTTGGTGCTGGTCATCAGGTTGGCGGCGGAGCCTTCTCGGTACCGGGTGGGTGTGTGGCGTGAGCTGCGCAAGGCTGGTGCGTTGTCGCTGAGCCAGGGAGTTTGGGCGGTGCCGGACCTGCCGGTGTTCGCCGAAGGCGTCCAGCGTGCGATCGGGCTGGTCGAACGGGCGGGCGGTGAGGCGACGGTGCTGGAGGCGTCCGGGCGGAGCCCGGGCGATGCCGCCCGGTTCGCCGGGTTGTTTGACGCGCCCGGCAAGCCGACTGGATCGAGTTCTTGTCCGACTGCGACAAGTTCGAGACCGAGGTTGCCAAGGAGATCCGGATCGAGAAGTTCACCTTGGCCGAGCTCGAGGAGGAGGAGCAGAGCCTGGAGCGGCTGCGGCGTTGGCATCGTGACCTGACCGCGCGGGACGTGTTCGGTACCCTCGAGGCGGCCGACGCGACCGATCGGCTCCGGCAATGCGCGGCGGCGTGTGAGGATCATCTGGCGGAGCAGTTCGAGGGTGCCGTCCAGCCGTCGCGGCGACCTGACCTGCTGGGGCATCACCGGCCGCAGCGCATCAGGGCCGTACCGGGCCGGCGGTGACGAGGGTGAGGTGCGCGTCGTACCTTCGGCAGAGCAGGAATCCGCGACGGCTCTCGGCGTCGGTGAAGAACAACTGTGGCAGGCGATGGCGTACGAGCCAGCTGGTGGCTTGGGCCGGCGTCATCGTCGGTGTGCGTTGTGGATGGATGATGATCGCGGGTTCTGCCGGGCTGGAGGGCGGGCGCATGGTGTACTGGCGGGCGAGGTGGAGTCCGCTGGGTCCGCTGCGGAAGACGACCGCGTCCTGACCGAACACATCGTCGGTGAACAGGTACGCGTCGTAGTCCATCGCCAGCAGTATCGCGCTCGCTTCGGCTGGCGCCGTCCGTGCCAGCGGCACGGACTTGAGTCGCGTTATCCGTCCAGGCAGTGTGGTGGCCAAGGGGCGTCGCGGTTGTGGGTCTGGCCCGGTCGGAAGCTCCGAGGATCTACCTGGGGCCAGCAGCCGAAGCCGCCGCTCGAGGCGCGCCATGGCGACTGTGATCGCGTCACGGACCGTGGGGCCGGGCATTTGAACTCTCGTCGGCCGCCCGTCGACGGTGAGGTTGACCTGGACCAGACCAGGACCGCTGCCTCCGGCGCCACCCGAGACACGCATCCGCACATCCGCGATGTAGGCCTGCGACCGTGCCGGGACCTGAGATTGTGCGATGACTTGGGTTCGGGCCAGGACTTCCGCGATCGCCCGCCGGGCCTTGTGGACCTCCGCCGGGCCGACCCCGCCCACATGGCGGATGTTGACCGATCCGGTCCACGCGCCCGGGCGCGTCTGGTGCTGATCAGCCATGCAGCACCATCCCCTTCGCAGTTGAGCAGTTGCAAACTTTAGCAACTATCAGCCGCTTGAGGTGAGATCGTCGTACGCCGAGAACCGTTGCCCCTCCCGACCGAGTCGGCGGCAGATGGCGCGCATTCAACCGGATCTGTCCGGCGGCGCACCGAGCGATGCATCAGGACGACAGATCCAACAACGCGCGTTCTCATTGCGCGGGAGTTTGAAGCTCGGCTGCGTGGGCGCCAGGAGTGTTGGCCGTGTCGGCAAGACCGTCGGCCTAGGCGTGAGCCAAGCCCGGGTCATTCAATTGTTCCTGACAGCGGCTTGTCCGGGTGTGTGCTGAGGGGCTGGCACTCCGGCGACCCGGTGCCGTGCGAAGTCGCTCTCGTGAGCGCGCCGGATGCGCGGAGGACTGAACAACTGAGAAATCGTTGCGCAGGGCAAATGAAGTGGGCAGACGATGTTTGCGGTGATTGCCGCCTGAGTGCTCAGCCTGGGTTGCAACTCGGTCACCGATCCCCTCAACCTCCGGTGGCGGGCATACGCTCGAAGGGCCCGCCTGGTAGCTGGTCCCACCGACCTGGATGGCGGCGAGTTGTCCGGCGTGTCTCTCCACCCCTCGAGAGCCGCCGGCAGCCCCTCGCGCTGGAACGCCGTCCGGGCCACCAGGCGGGCACCCAATCTCTTGGTTCGCGCAGGCGAGAGTTCGGACATGAGAATTCTGCTCCGAATCAATCCGGGCGCCTCCCGGACGTCCGTCGGCGGCCGGTACGACGGCCCGGCCGGCCCGGCGCTCGTGGTCGCAGTGGTAGCTAGGGCGGTGGAGGGCCAGGCGACGAGGGCTGTCCTGCAGGCGGTCGCCGCAGCCTTCGGCGTACGCCGCTCTGCGGTGACGCTGGTGCGAGGCTCGACCAGCCGCGACAAACTGGTCGAGGTCGAGGGGGAGGGTAGTGAGATCCAGGCGAGGCTCGAACGACTACTCCGCTCAAACGTTCGATAGGAGGAGCGCACGCTCGGCTGTCGGTCGTGGTGGGCACGTCGCCTGATCGACCAAGCGCTGAAGCTGGCCAGAATTCCAATCACCGACGCCGAAGGACCGACCCTCGTCATCCAATCGATCTCAGCCAAGCAACGTCCCAGACGCTGACCCGGCGCGTGCCCGCCTCCAGTCGCGCGCCCGAGGCAGGCTGGGTGCGAGGCATGAGATTTGCCTCGGCTACCCAGGCTGGCCGTCGGGGAGTGGACGGACGTGGACTCGGGATCCGGCCGCTGCGGCTTGGCGGACGAGTTCGGTGACTCCGGCGGCGTCCGTGACGGTCCGGGCGGGTGCCGTGCGGTCGTGCGATGTGTAGGTCACTTCGTAGAGAGTGGTTGTCTTCAATGTCCCCCCAGAAGATGTCGGTCGTTCAGGCGTGCTCGCCGGTGCCCTCCGACGGAACGGTGATGCCGTTCTCGAGAGCTTGGCGGAGCAGGCTGTCGAGTTCGCCGGAGTAGATGCGCTCGGCGTCGAGGTCTCCGGTCTGCTGGGCAGCGCGGAGTTGTTCCCGAGCGGAGGTGATCCGCTGGTGCAGTGCCTCGGTGAACGTGTCCATGATGGGGCTACCTTATCCACGAGTTGCAGAATTCTTCAATTCGTGATCGCATGCATTTCGCACAACATGGATTGACCGGAGGCTGCAGGATGACGACACCGCTGCATCAGTTGAAGGCGGAGTTCTTCAAGACGCTGGGGCATCCGGCGCGGATCCGTGTCCTGGAGTTGTTGAGCGAGCGCGAGATGGCGGTCAGCGAACTGCTGCCGGAGGTCCGCCTGGAGGCGTCGAACCTGTCCCAGCAGTTGGCGGTCTTGCGTCGGGCAGGTCTCGTGACTGCGCGGCGTGAGGGTTCGCAGGTGTACTACGCGTTGACGAGTCCGCGGGTGGCCGAGCTGCTCGCGGTGGCCAGGGGCATCTTGACGTCGGTGTTGTCGGAACAGGTGGAGCTGCTGGACGGCTTGCGCGCTGACTCCGTTACTTCAAGGCGGTCGCGAGTACGGCGAGCAGCCCGATGAGAGCGCTGTTCCGGAAGATCCGCTCGACCGGCCGGGTTGCGGAGCCCGCACCAGAGCGGGAGCCCGTGAAGGACGACGTACTCCGGGGATCAGTGCAGGTGCGCCATGTCGACGCCGGGTCCTGTAACGGCTGTGAGATCGAGATCGGCTCGGCGTTCGGGCCGGTGTACGACGGGGAGCGGTACGGCGCGCGCCTGGTCGCCTCGCCCCGGCACGCGGACGTGCTGCTGGTGACCGGTCCGGTGACGCGGAACATGGCCGAACCGTTGCGGAAGGCCTACGACGCGACGCCGGCGCCGAAGCGGGTCGTGGCGGTGGGGGACTGCGCGCACGACTGTGGCGTGTTCGCGGGCGGGTACGGCGTCGAGGGTGCCGTCGCGGACGTGATTCCGGTCGATGTCGTCGTACGGGGTTGCCCTCCGGAGCCGCCGCAGATCATCGAAGCGTTGCGGGACCTGACCGGGCGATGACTGGCCGATGACGATTGGTTGGGCGCTGCTCGGTGTACTGGTGGTCGCCGGGCTCGGGGCGCTAGGCGCTGCAGTGGCTTCACCACGTCCACGACGCGTGGTCGCGGGGGTGGCGACGTCCGTCGCTGGCGCGTTTGGAGTGGTGGCCGGCGCGGCGGCCGTCAGCGGTGAGACGTACTCCGCGCGGATCCAGCAGTTGCTTCCGTTGAGTGAGGCGTCGATCGGCGTCGACGCGTTGTCCGGTGTGTTCTGTGTGCTGGTTGGCGGTGTTGCGATCGTCGCGGGGCTATACAGCATCGGCTACAGCGATCACGCCGGTTCGCGGACTGCGCAGGCGTTGTTGCCGTTGTTCGTCGCGTCGATGATCCTGGTGCCGGTAGCGGCCAATGTCACGACGTTCCTGGTCCTGTGGGAGCTGATGGCGCTGACCTCGCTCGCGCTGGTGCTCGCCGAACACCGGCTCCGGCCGGCGGTCCGCGAGGCAGGCGTCTGGTACGGCGCGATGACGCACGCGGGCCTGGTTGCGATCCTGCTCGGTCTCGTACTCTTCGCGTCGAAGGCCGGTAGCGAATCGTTCGACGCGTTGCGCGCGGCGCAGCTGTCCGGGACGTCGCGCTCGATCGTCTTCGTCCTGATCTTCATCGGGTTCGGCTCGAAGGCCGGTCTGATGCCGCTGCACGTGTGGTTGCCCAGGGCCCATCCCGAGGCGCCGAGTCACGTGTCGGCGTTGATGTCCGCGGCGATGGTGAAACTCGGCCTGTACGGGATCCTGCGCGTCGGCCTCGACCTGCTCGGTGGTGGCCCGCGCTGGTGGTGGCTTCTCGTGCTGACGTTCGGAGCCCTGTCAGCCGTGTACGGCGTACTGCAGGCCATCGTCGCGACCGACCTGAAACGCCTCCTCGGCTACTCGACGACCGAGAACCTTGGACTGATCCTGCTCGCGGTCGGAGCGGGTGGCATGTTCGCGGCCGACGGCAACCGGACGCTGGCGAGCCTGCTGATCGCGGCGGCGCTGCTGCACGCGGTGAACCACGCAGGCTTCAAGACACTGCTCTTCCTGGGCGCCGGTTCCGTACTGCGGTCCACGGGTCTGCGCAATCTGGACAGTCTCGGTGGGTTGGTCTCGCGGATGCCTGTGACGACAGCCTTGTTCGGTGTTGGAGCGTTGGCGGCTGCAGCGTTGCCGCCGGGCAACGGGTTCGTGTCCGAGTGGCTGCTGGTGCAGGGGCTGATCCACGGTTTGCCGGGCGCCGATGCCGTCGTCGCGGTGGCGATGCCGTTGGCGGTCGGTGTCGTGGCGCTGACCGCGGGGCTCGGTGTGGCGACGTTCGTGAAGGCGTTCGGCGTCGGGTTCTTGGCGCGTCCTCGGTCGGAATCGGCTGCAGCGGCGAAGGAATCGCCGATGAGTATGCGCGGCGCGATGCTGCTCGCGGCGGTGGTGTGTACGGGCCTGGCGATGGCGCCTGCCTCGCTGGGGCCGACCTTGGCTCGAGCGTTGCAGGTACTGCCTTCCGTGCGCGACGGTTCGCCGTTGCGTGGTGGGGTGACGTTGCGGTTGGCGGGGATCCAGGGGTCGATGTCGCCCTTGCTGATTCTGGCGGGATTGCTGGCGGCGGCGCTGGTTGTGGTCGCATTGGTCCGGCGTGGGTTGCCGCGCCGCACGTCGTTGGTGTGGGGCTGCGGCGGTACGCGGCTCGACCCGCGGATGGAGTACACAGCGACCTCGTTCGCGGAGCCGCTGACGCGGGTCTTCGACGACGTACTGCGTCCGGAGTACGACGTCGACGTGACGCACCATGCGGAATCGGAGTACTTGATCGAGAGCGTCAAGTACCGGCAGCGAGTCGACGACCGGCTCGAGGCGTCGCTGTATCCACCTGTGTTTGCGGCCGGCAACAAATTCGGCAGCGTGCTCAGCCGGCTGCAGAACGGCAGCGTGCACCGGTATCTCGCGCTGGGGCTGGCGGGCCTGATCACGGTCCTGGTCGTGGTGGGACTGACCACGTGAGCATCGTCGGAGTTGTGATCCAGTTGGTCCTGCTGATCGTCCTGGCGCCTTACCTGGTGGGACTGATGCGGCAGGTGCGTGCCTCGATGGAGGGACGGGCAGGGGCCGGTATCGGGCAGCCGTGGCGTGATCTGCGGAAGCTGTTCCGCAAGGAGCCGATTTCGCCTGAAGGCTCGAGCTGGGTGTTCACCGCGGCCCCGGCCGTTCTGGTGGCGACGACCGTCGTGATCGCGGCCGTGGCGCCGTTTGTGGCGACCGCCTCGCCGTTGGATGGCGTGGCTGATCTGTTCGCGGTCGTCGCGTTGCTGTTGCTCGGGACGGTCGCGCTGGCGCTGGCTGGGCTGGATACCGGTACGGCGTTCGGCGGGATGGGCGCGAGCCGGGAGATCACGATCGCGGCGTTGGCCGAGCCAACGATCCTGCTGGCCGGCTTCGCGTTGTCCGCCCGGATCGGCTCGACGAACCTGGCCGCGATCGTGGAGCGTGGTCAGCAGGCGCCGGGCGACGTACTGTCCCCGGCGTCGCTGCTCGCCGCGGTCGCGCTGGCCGTCGTGGTGATCGCCGAGGCGGGGCGGCTGCCGGTCGACAACCCGTCGACGCACCTCGAGCTGACGATGATCCACGAGGCGATGGTGCTGGAGTACGCCGGCCGCGACCTCGCACTGGTGGAGTTCGCCTCGGCGTTGCGGCTGACGCTCTTGTTGGGATTGTGGGCGAATCTCTTCCTGCCTTGGGGAGTCGCCACGTCCGCGTCGCCGGTGGCGTTGCTCATCGGTGTCGCCGCATTCGTGGTGAAGGTCGCCGTACTGGGAGCGGCGCTGGCCGCCGGAGAGGTGTTCATGGCGAAGCTGCGGTTGTTCCGGGTGCCCGAACTGCTGGCCGGTTCGTTCCTGTTCGGTGTGCTTGCCGTCTCGTCCTCGTTCTTCCTGGCGTGATCGTGATGACCCAATGGCTCTATCTGATCTGCGGCGGGCTGCTCCTGTCGTCGGTGATGGTGCTGTGGCGCCGTGAGTTGTCGGCGATCCTGCGGCTGCTGATCCTGCAAGGTGTCCTGCTCGGCGTCCTCGCGGGAATCCTCGCCATCCGGCTGGACAGCGTCGAGCTCGGCGTGGTCGGGTTCGGAGTCCTGGTCCTGAAAGCGCTTGTGGTGCCGACCATTCTCCGCCGTGTGCTCCGCGACAGCGGTGAAGCGCGGGAGACGGAGCCACTGATCAACGTGACGGCGTCGATCGTGGCCGCGGCCCTGCTGACTCTCCTCGCGTACGCCGCCAGCCGTCCGCTCGTGCGACTGTCGCCGTCGGCCGAGACGCACGCGGTTCCGGTGGGCTTGGCGATGGTGCTGATCGGATTCTTCGTACTGGTGACGCGGCGACGGGCGCTGTCGCAGATCGTCGGGTTCCTGTTGCTCGACAACGGGATCGCGACGACCGCGTTCCTGATCACCGGCGGCGTCCCCGGGATCGTCGAGCTCGCCGTCTCCCTCGACGTACTGCTGGTCGTGCTCGTGCTGCAGGTACTCACCGCCCGGATGCGGGTGACGTTCGGTGGCACCGACATCGATGAGCTCCGGGAGCTGCACGACTGATGAGTGAGGGAACTCGATGACCACCGACCTGACCGGCGGTGCCGCTGTCCTGCTGGTATCGGCGCCGGTCGTCGCGCCGGTCGCGGCGGCCGTCGCCGCGGGACTGCTCGGCTGGCGGCGATCGGTCGCCATCGCGACGGTTGCCGCGACCGGGGCCGTCCTTGCCGTCGGCGCAATCGCGGCGGCGTGGACCGCGGACGGTGGTGTCGTCGAGGCCGGTCGGTGGCTGCGGATCGATGCGCTGTCGGGACTGATGCTGATCGTCATCGGCGCCGTCGGTGTGATCGCCACGTGGTCCAGTGCCGGGTACGTCGACGACGAGCTGGCTACGGGGCACACCGACGCGACCGGCGCCCAGCGGTACGGCGTACTCGTGCCACTGTTCATCGCCGCCATGGTCGTCGCGGTGCTGGCGAACAACCTCGGTCTCCTCTGGGCGGCGGTCGAGGCCACCACGATCGTGACGGCGTTCCTGGTCGGACACCGCCGTACCCGGAAGTCGCTCGAGGCGACCTGGAAGTACGTGATCATCTGCTCGGTCGGGATCGCGCTGGCGTACCTGGGGACGGTGCTGGTCAACTACGCCGCGAAGCAGGCCGGCATCACGGAGCACGGGACGCTCGACTGGACCGAGCTGGTCGCGCACGCGGGCGATCTGGATTCCGGGGTGATGCGGCTCGCGTTTGCACTGCTGGTGCTGGGGTTCGGGACGAAGGCCGGGCTCGTGCCGTTGCACAGTTGGCTCCCGGACGCACACAGTCAGGCGCCGGCGCCGGTGTCCGCGCTGATGTCCGGCGTACTGCTCCCGGTCGCGGTCTACGCGTTGGCCCGGTATCGGGTCATCGCGGTTTCCAGTGTCGATCCGCGGTTCGTTCGCGGTCTCTTGCTCGTGGTCGGCTTGTTGTCGTTGCTGCTGGCCGCGGGATTGCTCCTGGCGCAGCGCGACTACAAGCGGCTGCTCGCGTATTCCAGCATCGAGCACATGGCGCTCGCGGTCGTCGGGCTGGCGATCGGTACGCCGTTGGCGATCGCGGCCGCGCTGCTGCACATCGTCGGGCACGGTCTCGGCAAGGCGGTGCTGTTCTGTGGCGCGGGCGAGATCCTCGCTCGGGAAGGCAGCACCCGGATCGATGCTGTTCGTGGGTTGTTCGCGCGTACGCCGGTACTCGCCGGACTGTTCGCGGTCGGGCTGGCCGCGCTGCTCGGTCTCCCGCCGTTCAGCCTCTTCGTCAGCGAAATCGGCCTGATCCGCGCCGGAATCGATGCACACCTGGGATGGGTGATGGCCGTCGTACTCACCCTCCTGCTCGTCGTCTTCGTCGCCATCAGCACCAAGGCGGCCGGTCTCCTCCTCGGATCCGGCGAACCCAATCCGACCGGGCAAGGAGGTGTCGCGACGATGAAGGCGCTGCGGGTGTCGATCGTGGTGCCGTTGACGGCGGGTCTGGTCGTGGTCGCCGTACTGGGGATCGTCGACTGGCCGCTTGGTCAGCTGTTGCACGCCGCTGCCCAGATCGTGGGGACCCGATGAGCCCGGACGTCAGAACCTATCCGAACCGCCGCCAGTCGACGGTGACCGCGGCAACCCTCGGGGACCGGGCGACCGCCCTGCTGCAGAACGGCTTTCGCCTCGCGCTGATCTCCGGCCACGACGACCCGGACGGCTTCCGCGTGGTCTACCTCTTCGTCGCCGCGCAGCCCGACCGGCGGGTCGAACTGGTCCTGACCACGAGTCGCTCCGAGCCCCGGATCCCGAGCCTGGCATCGCTGTCGTTCCCGGCCGGGCGGTTCGAGCGCGAGCTGCACGACCTGTTCGGCATCGAGGTGACGGACCATCCGTTGCCGCGGCGGCTCGTACTGCACCAGCACTGGCCGGACGGGTGGTTCCCGATGCGCCGCGACGCCGGAGAGCCACCCGAATTCGGCGATGTCGACGAGCCGTATCCGTTCGTCAAGGTCGAGGGCACCGGGGTGTACGAGATCCCGGTCGGCCCGATTCATGCCGGGCTGATCGAACCCGGCCACTTCCGGTTCTCGGTCGTCGGCGAGACCATCCTCAAACTCAAGGCCCGACTGTGGTTCGTGCACAAAGGAATCGAGAAGCTTGCCGAGGGCAAACTGATCGCCGACGTCCTGCCCCTGACCGAGCGGATCTCCGGCGACACGGCCGTCGGGCACGCTCTCGCGTTCTGCCTCGCCGTCGAAGAGGCCCGGGACTGGCGATTGTCAGGACAGGCCCAGGATCTGCGAGCCGTGCTGCTGGAGCTGGAGCGTCTCTACAACCATGTGACGGATATCGGTGCCCTGTGCAACGACGTGGGATACGGCATCGCCAACGCCCACGCGCAACGAATCCGCGAGCAACTGCTCCGCCTCAACAAGGACGTCACCGGACACCGCCTCCTGCGCGGCGCGATCGCACCCGGTGCCGTCCGCGTCCGCTCCCTCCCCACACCGGAGGTCCTCGCCGCGATCGCCGCCGATATCCAGGAGATCGTCGATATCGCGCTCGCCAACAGCGTCGTACTCGACCGGATGACCGGAACCGCCGTACTGGGCCTCGAACAGGCCCGTGACATCGGAACCCTCGGGTACGTCGCCCGCGCCAGCGGACTCGACCGCGACGCTCGCCGCGACCACCCGTTCACACCGTTGACGGCTCGGGTGCCTGCCTCGGCTCATGCCGCCGGGGACGTCCTGTCGAGACTCCTCACCCGCGTCGACGAGATCCACGCATCCGTCGCGCTGATCACCGAACTACTCGCCACCCGGCCACCCTTGAGCGCGGAAACACCCAAGCCCGGCTGGCTGGCCGCCGGACGGTCGTCCGGCGTCGGTCTGGTCGAAGGCTGGCGCGGAACGATCGCGCACCGGATCGAGTTCGCCCCGGACGGAACCGTGTCCCGCCTCAAGATCGTCGACCCGTCGTTCTTCAACTGGCCGGCCCTCCCGGTCGCCCTGGCCGACACGATCGTCCCCGACTTCCCCCTCACCAACAAGAGCTTCAACCTCTCCTACGCAGGGAACGACCTATGAAACGGCGCCAGCCCCGCCCGATGAAGATCGAGACCGTCCAGAAGTGGGTCGCCTCAGTCATCCTGTTCCACGTCGGCAGCGTTCCCGCGGTGTCTCTCGCCGTCTACAGCATCGGCTTCACGGACACCGAGCGCGGTCGCGGCATCGGACTGTGGCTCATGTCGGGCGTCATCGGCCTGCTGACGGTCGCCGGCATGCGCCTCATCCACCAACGCACACCCTTCTCGCCGTGGCTCATCCTGGGCATCCTCCCGACCGCCGTCACCGGCTTCTACATCTTCTGATCGGGTGAAACGGCCGCCAGCTTGTGCACCAGCTGGCGGCCGCGATGCTCACACCCAGCTTCCGGTGGGTGCCACGACCCCCAGCAGCACCTGCTCCGACACAGGCACCGCTGTAGCTTTCGTAGATGAGCAGTTGCAAATCTTAGCAACTCTGCATCACATCGCCTACTGGGGCCGCCGTCGTGGCCAGGCGTGAGGATGGGACCCGAGCAATGACCCGACCGAATGGATGAACATTCATGCCCAAGGACCTCGACAGGGTGGACAGGGAGATCGTCAGGCTGGTCTCCGCCCAGGGGCGGATGAGTCATGAGGAGATCGCTCGGCGTGTGCATGTGTCGCGTCCGGCCGTCCATGAGCGCGTCAAGCGGCTCGAGCGAGACGGCGCGATCCGCGGGTATCGGGCGGTGGTGGACTGGACAGCCGTCGATCTCGGGCTGTGCCCCTTCGTGTCGGTACAGGTCGACCGATCAGCTGGCCAAGGCCTTGGATCGGATGTTCGAGACGTCCACTCCGGAGGCGATGGTCGAGGAGTGTCACCGGGTGACCGGCCAGTGGTGCGCCCTGCTGAAGGGTCCGCGCCGCCTCAACGGCGTCGCTGCAGCAATTGCTCGACGACATCATGGCGATCGAAGGCGTCCGGCAGGTCGTCACGACGATCGTGCTCACCTCGGTCGAGGCCGTTCAACGAGCCTGACGGATCGTCAGGCCGCGTCCACGTCGCGGCCGGTCGCAGTGGGCGCGATCCGACGGAACGTCGCGATTCCGCGGCGCCGGCCCGGGACGCCGTGCGTACCGATTACGGTCCTGTACGACTGGACAGGAGACCGTGATGCTGCCCTATGCCGCCGTACTCGCCGGACGTTTCGATCATGGTGTGATCGACAGCGTGCTGTTGCGTGACAACCCGCTCGGGGATCCGTGCGAACGGCCGCTGCTGGTGTACTCGCCGCCTGGGTACGACGAGGACCGCGACCGGCGGTACCCGGTGATCTACGTGACGCCGGGATGCGGCGGGCCGGCATGTGGTTCAACCGGCCGGCGTTCCGGCAGCCGTACGCGTTTGGGCTAGCAAACTCGGCTTGCAGGTCATCAGCGAAGTGGGGCGAGCTTCTCGAGGCGCGCGGCCCAGGTTCCGGGCTGGATGCGGTGTGGTTCGAGCAGGGTGAGGATTCTGGGTGAAAGGCGGTCGAATCGGTAGGTGGTGTGGTCTGGTTCGACCTTCCTTCCCAGGAGGGTCGGCAGCATCCAGGCTTCTTCCGGCGAACACGATCCGGATCACCGCCTCGGGTCCGCTGGGACGACACGCCGTACGTGGCACACGGGGCGACCGACAGGCCTGGCGGTGGGGAGGTCATCGGAACCAGCACACCGGCAGCGCCCGAAGGGCAGCTCGCTGCGTGGGTTCGCCCGGTGACCACGGACCCGCAGCGATACGCCGCTGCGTTCGGTACGACGATCTGGACCTACGACTCCACGGTCCACACCTACGCCCAGTGGCAAGACGCAGTCACCATCTTCGCGGACCCAGTGGACGCGCCTGACGCCGGCGGGGTTGCCCGCAGCATGCTTCCGTAAGTCAGCCAGTGGGAGGAGCTGAAGGTCCACAACGCGCACGCCATCGTGCGCGACGTGACCGCCGCGACAACTCCGGAGCTCCAGGCCCTCGCTCGGGATCCCCGAGCACCCCTGGGCTGGCATGGGTTCGTGGTCCTGTGGACGGCAGATCACCCCGATCGTCAGATGCCGTGCCATCCTGGTCGTCTCGCCGCCACTCTGGTGCCACCACTCGCCGTCGCAGGCAAAGATGCCGATACCTGCAAGGCGGTCCAGACCCTGAACGAGGTCAGCCTTGATGCTGAGCAGGCTTCCAACCTGGCGGTGATCGTCGGCGTCGGCGACAGGTTTGAGGTAGGCGATGGGGGCAAGGTCATCGCGGTCATGACGGCCATGACCGAGTCATCGCTGCGGAACATCGACCATGGCGATACGGCTGGGCCCTTTCGCGACGCAGTCGGGTGGGGCGGTGCCGGCGGCTCAACTGATAGGCGACGTGGGATCACAGAGGCTGGCTGGTAATGACGGGGTGGCGGTCGGCGGCGACCATGGCCAGACCGGCGCCGCGGACGGCGGCAGTCTGGGGGGCGGGAGCAGGCCGCACCGGCGCTGCCAGCTGTTTGGCCAGCCGGTAGGTGATCTCCGGACGCAGCGCGCCACCTCCGGTGAGTAGCGGCCCACGGTCCAAGGCATCGACAACCAGTCCACCGCAGTCAAGGCGCAGGAGATCGGTCACCACCGCGACGATCGACTGCACGAGCTCGGCAACGGTCGTGGTCGCGCCAAGATCGGAGGTTCCCACGTCCAACCGATGGGCCTGCGCCAGGCCACCATCCACTAGCAAACCCACTTCGGTCAGGCCTGCTCCGATGTCCAGCACCAGCAGTGGCCGGGCCAAGTCAGCTCCTGCTCCGAGCGCGGCGGCTTTCACACCGTCAATGGTCAGCACGACCCGCGCATCGAGAACCTCCAGCGCGGCGCGGCCCACGCGCTGATGCTGACCAGCGCACAGGACCGGGGTGGTCAAGACAACCATCGAGTAGTGACCGAGGCCGGCTCGATGGCCGAGGAGGCGCTCGAGTATGCGAGCGGCGCCCGCCTCGTCGACGACGACGCCGCGGTGCACGGGACGACTGCCGCCGTCCGCGCCAGGCGAAATGATCGTGGGCTCGTCGACGATCAGACCATGGTCCGGCATCCACGCCCTCGTGCGGGCACTGCCCAGGTCGATCGCCACGCCGGACAACCGCTGGCCGGCCGACCACGTACCACGGCGCCGTAGCGCCGCCGTACGCGAAAACGGTGTACGCGAGGCCGGAGTTACGAGACTCCGTTCTTGAGGCGCCACGAGACTGACTCCTTGAGTTGGTGGCACGGACCGCAGTACCGGGCGTGTGGGAGGATACGCAGGCTCGCCAGCGGAATGGGCCGGTCGCAGAGGTGACAGCTGCCGTACAGGCCGGCGTCCATCCGGCTCAGCGCTGCATCGACATCGGTGAGCACCAGTTGGGCGGCCGCGGCAAGAGCGGTCAGCACCTCTTCACGCGCTTTCGCGTGCTGGCAGGCCGGCAGATCGTCGGGGCTCGGCCAGGTCTCGCCGAGGCCGTCCAGCTGCTCCAGCCGGAACCGGCGCTCATCATGAAGGCATGCGCGCAGCGCGTCCAGGTCCTCGAGACCTAGTTCGGACCGGCGAACAGTGGCGAACGTGTAGCTCAAGACTTCACACCCTTGACAAGGCGTCAGAAGACAACAGATTGGACAGGCCATCCACGGGCGAGCCGCGCAGCACCACCTCGGTCCGTGGCCCGATTTGGTAGGCGCCGATCAGGTGGCGCGCTGCTGACAGCTGACGCAGCAGCTCACGTAGGGCAGGATCTCCAGTCGTTCAACCGGAATGCGGGTGCTGCAGCCCTGGCACGTGCCAAAGGTGCCGTCGGTCAGACGGTCTTCAGCTGCCGTGATCTCGGTCAGCACGCGCCGGATGGCGGCTGTCTGCGCCGTCGCAAGGTCCCCGTCCGCAAGGGCGGCACCGTCCTCGATGGCGCTGAGTTGGGTGAGACGAGAGTTGCGTTCGTGTTGCAGGCGCTGGCGGGCCTCATGCACGGTCATTTTCACGGAGCGGGCCACGGTGGTCACTGAAGGTACGTCCTCTCACGAACACGGGGGAACGAAAGTAGACGCCACTGCCGCCAACGGCACCACATGAAATGAACCGTTCGCCCCAGTTGCGTCCTGCCTCCACCATGCGCGACACCGGCCGCAGTAACCATCGGGACCAGCACCCATTTGGCGAGGCGCTCAGGCCCCATGCCGGACAACGATGTCAGAACTTACGGAGAACCCAGCGTCGACCGAGCCCATCCGACGCCAGCTTTCACGAGCAAACGACGTCTTCCAGGTGCCCGTCCTGCGGATGCTCGGTGTCGCGTTCCAAGGCAGCCAATGGGGCTACGCGGCGACGCTGTCGACCGCGATGTCCCTGATCACCGTCGTACTGACCATCGTCGTGGTCTTCATCAAGCGAGGGGACAAAGCAGATGTCAAGTCGCTCTGAGACCGCGAGAGGCGGACGGCGGCGCAGTGGCCAGACCCTGGTGGTCCTGGCTCTCAGCTTGATCGCCTTCATCGGGTGTTCCCGTTCCTGTTCATGCTGATGACGTCCTTGAAGACCAACCAGCAGTACTACGCCATTTTCTGGCGGCCGACGCTGCCGCTGCAGCTGGAGAACTACAGCACCGCCTGGCAACAGATCCAGCCCTACTTCGTCACGTCACTGCTCGTCGCCGCGGCCGCGATCGCCGGAACCCTGCTGCTGAGCACGGTGGCAGCCTTCGTCTTCGCCCGGTACGAGTTCTTCGGCCGCAAAGCGCGCTTCGCCCTCGTGGCGCTGCTGTTGATGGTGCCCCGGGATCTCCAGCCTGATCCCGCTCTTCGTCCTGATGCGGGATCTCGGCATCCTGAACACCCGGCTGGTGCTCGTGATCCCCATGTCGCCGGCGGAGCGGTCCTCGGAACGCTGCTGATGAAGACGTTCGTGGCGCAGATCCCGCAGGCGCTGTTCGACGCGGCCCGGGTGGACGGCGCGTCGGGGCCCCGGATGTTCTGGTCGATCATGCTGCCGCTGTCGTTGCCGGTGGTCGGGACGATCTCCCTGGTTACCGTCATCGGGGTGTGGAACGACTTCTTCTGGCCGCTGCTCACCATCGCCGACAACAACCTGCGGACGGTGTCGGCGGGCCTGCAGTTCTTCCAGACCCAGAACGCCACGGAGTACGGACCGCTGTTCGCCGGCTACGCGTTGGCCAGCATCCCTCTCCTGCTGCTGTTCCTGTTCCTGTCGAAGTACTTCCTCGCCGGCCTGCAAGGCGGGCTCCCTGGCTCCGGACGCTGACCTCCGGACACCGGGTGCGTCGCTCTTGGTCCTGTATCGGCCGCACCGCTCAGAGGGCCGGAGTCAGTTGCTCGGAACGCACCACCCAGCGCTCGTCGGCCGGGAATCCGGGGGTGGGGCGGTCCGGTGCGCCGTGCCAGCCCGCGGTCATGAAGGCGATGGCGTAGAGCAAGGCGCCGTTGCTCGGGAAGTAGGGGAACGGCCCGCCGGTGGCGAGGCCGGCGTCGTCGAACTGGAAGCCGTCGGACGGGTGGAGCAGGAAGTCCACCGCGTCGTCCGGGCGCCCGAGTCGCGCGGCGCACATCGCCAGCATCGGGAAGTCCCATCCCCAGGTACGGGAGAACCTCCAGCCGGTGAAGACCCGGTCGGCGGTGCGGTCCATCGTGGGGATGTCGACGCCGTCACCCGGCAGCCAGCCGAACGCACCGATCAGCGCCGGGTGCTCGTAGTTCTTCTCCGTCCACATGTTTTCGACGCCCTCGTGCAGAACGTAGGAATCGTCCTGGACCGGCAGGGCCGCGAGCCCGTCGTGGACGCGCTGCCACTGGGGATCGCCGGGCAGACCGAGACGTTCGCGCCACTGTTGTGCGACGCGGAGGCCGAAACGCCAGTAGGAGAGCTCGAAGGTGGGGTTCTGGGTGGTCTTGGGATCGGTGTTCTCCGACACGAGGTGCATCGGCGGGCCGAGCACGTAGCGGCTCGTGCTGTCGTCCCAGAATGCCCAGGAGGCGAGGAAATCGGCGGTGTCGGCAACGATGTCCCGCCACTTCCTCAGCGTGGCCTTGGTGGGATGTGCCTGGTAGTCCAGCTCGGCGAGAAAGATCGGGTGCGGCTGCTGCCACGTCAGCAGGGCGTTGATGACGTGCGGCGCCTCGCTGCCGTCGGCCGTCGTGCACTTCGGCCACCGCGCCCCCCGGAAGCCCCCGGGTGCGGTCGTGTCGATGCCGGCCGCGGCGAGGACCTGGTCTCCGTCGCCCATGCACCGATTACCTTGCAATGCCTGAAGATCTCCCCGACTAGGACCGTCAGCTTGACGCATCTTGTCCTCCAGTGATGTTGGAGCTGCGGTCGCTTGACCAGGAACCGTTCTGCCATCAGGGACTGAGCTGCCGCACCACCACGCCACCCCGGCGACACGAAAAGCCGCAGGTCACGCCGTCTATCCGAGCATCCCGATCCGGATCCGATCCAGATCCGGATGTCTTGACCCCCGGGCTGAATGCACCGGCGGTAAGCGTCATACGACGCCGGACGGGCGGCGCCGAGACCTACCGTGATCCGCAGGGAAAGACCACACCGATGCGGCTCGTCGTCGGCATGCTCAAACCGACCAGCGGAACGCTCACCATCGCCGGCCACGGCCACGGCCACGGCCACGGCCACGGCCTTGACCGCACCGACTGGTCGGCTGCCCGCTGGCCTACCGAACTGACCTGCCGGCAGAACCTGGCCCTCTAGGCCATGCTGCACGGCGTCCCGGCGTCGAAGATCCCTGGCATGCTCGATGCGGCCACAGTCGAGCTGCGACTGACGCAGTACGCCGATCGCCGAGTCGGCAAGCTGTCTCTCGGCAACAAGCAACGGCTCGGCGGGCCAACGGTGACTATCTCGACGTCCGCAACATCACCGGCACGGGCCCCGCGCGTCCCAGTCACTCTCCTGTTCGCGCGGTGCTGTCAGTCGCCGACTGTCGTCAGACAATCACTGGCACCCACGCGGGGCCCACTGACTGTTAGCAGTGGCGTCACGTGCCTGAGATCGGCGACCGTGCTCGGGCCGGTCCGGGTTGCGGCCGGCGCCTCGTTAGTCGCCGTGTCGAGCACCATCGTAGGCACGCTCAGCTCTGAGAAACCTGAGGCCATCTGGCTTTCTGGGGGGCGTCTCACTGGCTCGATCACTGTCACCGGTGCAAGCGGCACCGTCCGAGTTGACAGATTTACTGTCTCCGGGCCCCTGACGGTTGCTGGAACGAGTCATGGCACAACCATCGATCGTGTGGCCGTGAACGGACCTGTTGCGCTGACTGACAACCTCGGGAATGTCGAGATAGCCGGCAGTGCCATTCGCGGTCCGTTGACGTGTACTGGGAATAGCGCGCCTCACAGGGACGACCAGCAGCCCAACACGGTGACGGGGCCGGCTGTCGGGCAGTGTAAGCATCTATGACCACCGCGAAGGATGTCGTCAGCCGCGAGCGCGACTCGGTAGCCGGACGCTCAATCCTCCGCGAACTGCCTCGCATGCAGATCGAACAAGGTCGCGTAGTGCCCGCCAAGCTCGAGGAGCTCGGTGTGCGTTCCCGACTCCACCATCGTGCCCTCGTCCAGTACCAAGATCAGATCCGCCCAGTGCACGGTCGAGAATCGGTGAGACACGAGGACGGTGATCGCGCCGTGGTCGTCCGCCCAGCTTTTGGCGCGCTGTGCGAAGGAACGGTAGATCGCCTCCTCGGACTGCGCGTCGAGACTGGCTGTAGGCTCGTCGAGCAGAACCAGTAGCGGCGCATCCGGCATGAAGCCTCGCCCGATGGCGACTTTCTGCCATTGACCGCCTGACAACTCCACCCCGCCGTCGAACGACCGGCCCAGTTGTGTGTCGAGCCCGGCCTCCAGGTTCGCGACCACGGGCTGCATGCCCGCCTTGAGGAGCGAATCCGTCACGCGGCTGTCGTCCATCGTCGCCGGGGATCCGATGCCCACAGCTTGGCGCATCGTCAGGTACGGACGAAGGAAGTCTTGGAAAGCCCCAGTTACTCGCTGCTGCCAGAGGTTGGCATCGACGTCCGCGATGTCGACACCATCGAGAAGCATCGTGCCGTCGGTCGGGTCGTAGAGGCGGGTCAGGATCTTGACCAAGGTCGACTTACCGGCCCCGTTCTCCCCAACGATTGCGACGACCTTTCCTGCCGGCACGTTGAAGGTGACATCATCCAGGACGAATCTCGTACTGTGCGGGTATTTGAACCTGAGTCCGGATACCTGCAACCCACTCACCGACCGGTTGGGAAGGCCGTCTTCGGGCGTGGAGCGCGACGCCGGGCGGCGAAGCCCATCAATGTATCGCTCGAGCCACAGGTAGGCAGAGGCGATCGTCATGACCTCGGCGAGTGCGGTCAGATTCCCCGCGACGCCTTGAACTGCGGCGAATGCGCGGTTCGCCAACAGAACGGCGAGGACCAGGTCCCCAGCTGTGGCGCTGCCGTCCCTGATCAGCAGGGAGACCCAGAAGATCGCTGCGAAGTAGCCAAAGACAGAGACCAACTGCCCGGCCACAATGATCGGCGCAGCTACGAGCTTGCCGCGCTCCCTCCGTCTTGCCGCGTCTGCGGCCGCGGTGGAGTACTGCTGCAGCAGCCAGTTGCTCATGGCGTACGCCCGAACCTCCAACGCCGACCGTGCGGACGTTCCGAGGGTGAAGAAGTACGCCGCCGACCGCGACTTCTCGCTGGCCTCCAGCCATGCCACCCCGGCCCGGCGACCGGCGAGGCCGGACGCTGCCAGGGTCAGCGCACCAGGCGCGAGCACAAGGAGTAGGACAGGGCTGATGTGCGCCAGCAAGGACAGGGTGATGGCAGCCTCAACAATTGCCGCGAGCGCGAAGAACGCGGTCCCGGCTGGTTCCGCAAGCATCTGGCGGCGTTCACGGACGACTTGGAGTCGATCGGAGAACTCGGGATCCTCGTAGTGCTGGATTCCTGTGGAACCCGTCACCAGCTCGGCCAGTTGGCGGTCGATCCTTCCCGCTGTCCGCTCATTCAGCGTCGTGAACATGACGAAGCGTGGAAACCCGATGGCGACGACGAGACCGATGTAGCCCGCCAGCGCGGCTGAGGACAGCGCGATCCCATGGCCATCTGTTGCCCTTACCGCGTCGACGAGTGCCTTCGCACTCAATGCCGCCAGGGCCGGGAGCATCCGCTCCACCAGGAGCAGGGTGAGCGCCAGCACAGCCAGCCTTGCGTCGACCCGGAAGGCCGTGCCGAATACGAGATCCAGTCGTCGCAGCCATACTTGCCGACGTCTCACCGGCATCGGCGCCATCAGCCGTCCCCCAAATCGACGCCGGCCAACAGCCGGTCTCGCTGCAAGCTGTACAGCTCGGCGTACCGGCTGCCCGCGGCCATGAGCTCCTCATGCGTCCCGCACTCGAGGACCTGGCCGTGCTCGAGAACGATGATCCTGGCGGCGCGCCGAACAGCGGACAACCGATGCGAGATGAGGATCGCAGTCTTGGCCGACATCAGCTGCAGGTACTGGGCGAATACCGCCTCCTCAGCACGTACGTCGAGGTGCGCGGTCGGCTCGTCCAGAATCGCGAGCTCTGCGCCGTGATCGATCGCGTACACCGCGCGCGCGATCGCCAGCCGCTGCCACTGTCCACCGGAGAGATCGGTGCCACCGGTGAACGCGGTCGATGCAATTGTGTCGAGGCCATGAGGAACCGAATTGATGACGTCGGTCGCACCAGCCGCCTCCGCTGCATTCATGATGGCTTTGTCCTCATCATCACCCGACGAGCCTGCGCCCATGGTGATGTTGTCCCGCAACGATCGTTCGAGCCGCAGGAAGTCCTGGAAGACGGGGGCGATCAGGTGCCTCCATTCCGCCGGCTCGAAGGTGCTGATGTCAATTCCGTCAGCGGTGATGACGCCACGGTCTGGCCGGTACATGCCCAGGAGCAGTTTGACGATCGTGGTTTTTCCAGCACCGTTGAGTCCGACGACGGCCGTCGAGACGCCGACCGGGATGACCAGGTGCAGATCACGGCAGATCCAGCGCTCTGTGCCGGGGTATCGGAACCACACGCCGTCGAAGACGATCGCGCTGGTGAGCCGCGGCATGACCGGCGACTCAGGCACATCGCTCGATGTTGCGTCCGACCAGCTTGCGGCTGCCTGGACTGCCCGACTGCCGTACTCAAGGTTCACATCGTCGTCAGTCCAGGCCGTGATCGCGTTGATGTTCAGGATCGCGAAGACGACGGTCCCCACGTCCGCGACCGATGCGGAACCGTTCAGAGCCTCGGAGCCCAGGGTCGCAAATACGACCGCGTGGATCAGAATTACTACAAGCAGTGGAGGAACGAGGCGGCCCACCGATCGGTGCCGATGCTTCCAGACGACCTGCATGGATTGCAGCCAGAGCTGCCAATGGCGGCTGATCAGCCACGGTGCGAAGCCGAAGATTCTCAGTTCCTTGGCCGCGGCGGGACTGATGGCCAGGTCACGCAGGTAGTCGGCTCGGCGCAACTCGGATGAGTGACCAGTCCAGAGCTTCAGAACCTCCAGCCGGATCTTTCGGGAGGTCGCGGCCAATGCCATCCAGCTCGCCAGGAGCACCGGTCCCGCCCACCACCAATAGAACGAAACGACGCCCGCCGCCCCCAGGGATGTCGCCCAACGCGAGGCGACCGCGAAGAGACCCGCTGCTGCCTTGGCGGGCGTGTTTTGAGACGCGGGACCAACCCCGCCGGCGATCGCAACCAGGTCGTTCCCGGCCGCAGACTCCACATGCGCGACACCCGCGGGCCGCACCGATGCCTCAAGAACGAAGCGACGCATCCTCAATTCGGTTCGCAGTCCGAGTCGCAGCACGACGTACTCATTGATCTGCTGGAGCACGGTGCTCGCGATGATCACGACCAGGCTACCCACAAGCAACGTGTAGAACGGATCGCGCAAGCTGGTGCCCGGCCCCACGTCGGCAGCCGCTCCGATGAGATGACCGCTGATCACGGCCCCACCGGTTCCAAGTCCGGCGCTGACGAGGATCGCGAGAGCGGCGGTCGCCGTCAGCAACCTGCTGCTGTTCCAGACGACTCGGATTAGCGCGATCCGTGCCGGAGCATCGCGGAACGGCGCCAGCGCCTTCCTCATCCGGCCGCGGATGAGGAAGGCACGGCGACCAACCATTCTCGATCGAGGCGACATCTGTCGATTCATCCTGCCTGGTGCATCAGCGCCGACGCTTCGTCACCGCCGTGTCCCTCCGGCGGCGGATACTGGAAGTAGGCCCGGCGCCACAGTTCGGAGTACTCCCGCACAGTTCCTGACTGGTGCGCGGTTCGGTCGCCCACTACGACGATGCCTGGTTTGCCGGTGGCTGCCACAAGACGACGAAGCACAGCCTGCCCTTCGACGCCGAACAGTGCGGCTTCGGCATAGACGAACAAGATGTCACCGACCGGAACCTCTCCCGCGACCATCTCGGTCAGGTTCACAACCTTGAGGTCGCCGGCGAGAGCATCCGGCACGGACGGCGCGTCGGTCGCGATCTGCACGTCCTGGCAGACCGAGCCGATGTTGCGCAGCGCCACGCTGATGGCATCGCGTCCATAGCCTTTCAGGTTTCGTTCCAACTCGGACTCGAGCAGGATCACGGTCGCTGAGTCGTGCTCGACCTCAGCGACCGCCTCGATCAGCTGGCGTCGTTGTGAGTTGAAGCGTTCGACCGTCGGCAGTCCGGGCATCGACTTCCGCAACACGTGGTTCCCGATGTAGATCGCGTCCAGACCAGTGCTGAGGAATGCAGTGATCATGTCCTCTGCCGAGTCGACGATCGGTTCGCCCTTGATATTCAGCGACGTGTTCAGGGCCACTCCATGCCCGGTGAGTTTCCTCAGTTCCAACAGAAAACGGCGGTACAACGGATTCTGCTCCTCTGTGACCGTCTGGATCCGGCCGGAGTAATCCACGTGGGTCACCGACGGGAAGAGGTCTCGCGATGCTGCGTTGAACGAGTTCACAGTAATCATGTACGGCGACAGCCGGACGTCGTCGAAGTACTTCTTCGCGTCCTCGACCAGAACACTCGGCGCGAACGGGCGCCAGACCTCGCGGAACTTTACCTTCTCGTTGACCTTTCGGGCGATGTCGGGAACCGCCGGATTGGCCAGGATGCTCCGGTTGCCCAGAGCACGCGGCCCGACCTCGGCACGCCCTTGGCACCAGCCGATCACCAGTCCGCCGGCCACATCGTCGGCTGCTTCCCTCTCCGGCCCGTCGATTCTGACGATCGGCAGCCCCGCTGCCTCCAGGGCGGTGACCACCTCCACCTCGGACACGGCGTCACCGAGGTAGGCATCTCCGACCGTCCAGCGGTGTCCCTGCCGCTGCGGCTTCGCCTGGTGATAGCCGAGCAGACCGGCTCCGATCGATAGGCCGGAGTCCCCGGCCCATGGCGCGAAGTGGTAGTCGGTGAAGAGTCCCGAGCGTTCGAGTTTCCCGTTGCCAACGCTGTTCAGGGCGACCCCGCCAGCCAGACAGATTGCTGATGCCTGCCCTGACAACGTTCGGGCCCGGTTGGCCAGACCGAGCAGGATCTCCTCCGTGATCAGCTGGATCGTTGCCGCGACGTCCTTGTGGTACTCGGTGAGCTCGTCGTCGGACCGGCGCCGTGCTCCTAGGACGGACTCGATGTCGTAGCCCTGCAATATGTCCTTGTTGATCGAGAACTCACCATCGGCGGTGTCCCAATGCAGGATGCGTTCACGGAACAGATCGACGTACCGTGGACTGCCGTACGGTGCCAGTCCCATCGTCTTACCCTCGTCGCCCATGTACCCGAGCCCCAGCCACTGGGTCACTCGCGTGTACAGGTTGCCGATGGAGTCGCCTGACTTCTCCCACAGCGGCACCACCGCGCGGCCGGGATCGCCACGAAAGATCGCACAGGTGGTCTCCTCGCCTTGACCATCGACAGTGAGGATCACCGCGTCGTCGAAGTTCGAAGGGTAGAAGCTTGAAGCTGCATGTGCCTGATGATGCGGAAAGTGCGCCCGCGGCACGGAGCCGAGTCCGACCGTTTCGAGAACTCGCTGCTCGGTCAAGCGAAAGGCCTCGCGGTTGTACTCGAGTCTGAACAGCTCGGGGTCACAGCCCACCGCGATCAGCTCGATGTCGTCGACCTCGATCCCGTGCCGCGACAGCGCCCGAGCGAGGATCCCTGCGTGCGGAAGAGCGCCGATGCTGTGGCGGATTCGTGACCAGCGCTCCTGCTCGCCGACGTAGACCACCTCACCGGAGTCCGCGTCGACCAGGGTGAAGCTCAGGTCGTGAACTGAATAGTTTCCCGAGCAGCCGATGATCCACTTGGTCATGACGCGCTCACCCACTCGACGTCTTCGCGGTGCACTGTGCCGGCCATCGCGACCATGATTCGGCGATCGCCGGTGAACGGGCGGCGCGCGTGCGCCATCCGCATGTTGTCGACGATCATGACATCGCCCGGCGTCCAGACATGGCTGTACGAGGCCTCGTCGTACGCCGTGCGTATCTCGGTCAGGACCCCGTCTGGTATCCGCTCGCCGTCGCCGTAGTAGGTCTGTGACGGCAACTCGTCCTCCTCGAACATGTCCAGAAGCGCCGCGGACGTCGACTCGTCGAGGGAGCTCACGTTGAAGAACGCGGCGTGATTGAACCAGACGCGATCACCGGACTCAGGATGCCGCGCGAACGCCGAGCGGCTGGCACGCGTACGCAGCCGTGCATCCGCGAGCCATTCGCATTCGATTGATTGCGACGCGCAATACTGCTCGACCTGGGCACGGTCGTCAGTCTGGAAGACAGTCTGCCAATCCAAACCGATCGGACCACCGAAGTTCCGCTGTACCGACCACCCTCGTCCGGCAAAGTCCTCGACGGTGTCGGCTGACAGCGACTCCGCTACTGTCCTGACGTCGGAGATCAGTGTCTCGCCGCCCGTCTCGGCTGGGTTCTCACAGTAGAAGAGGAGCCAGCGCGGCCAGGACATCTGGTAGGAGTTCTCGTTGTGAAACGGAATCGGATGACGCGCGGGGTAGTCCGTGGCCGTGTACACCCTGTCGGCCACCTCGGTCCGCGGCGACGATCGCTCGGTATACGTGAGCATTTCAGCGTTCAGCGCGCCGAAGAGCTGCTCGGCGTGATCCGCAGGCGAGAACTCGAAACCTCGGAAAACAACGGCGCCGCGGTCGCGGAGCTTGTCGTCGAGGGCGGCCGGCTGGTTGGTGATGTGGTCCACGAGCAGTCGGCGATCCGCTGCCTCACGAGCGGTCAACAGGGTGTTGTCGATCGGCACAGTTACACCTCTCCATCGGGGGTCAGAGTGACGCCGGCAGGGTCGTCACCGTCCAAGTTCTGCGCCAGGTGACGCGACACCGTCTCCGCCAGTGTCTTGATGGTTGGCGCGTCGAAGATCGTCATCAACGGCAGCTTGATGTCGAAGGTGCGCCGCATTCTGGCCATCACCTGCGTTGCGAGCAGGGACTCACCGCCGAGGTCGAAGAAGTCGGCGTCGACCGGGATCGAATCCCGCCCGAGCACGTCGGCCCAGATCTGATGGATCGCCTCCTCGACCTCTCCCTCCGGCGCCGAACCTGCTGACGACGGCTCACCGGCTTCCGGCTCGGGTGTCGGTAGAGCGTCGTAGTCGATCTTTCCGTTGCGGGTCAGAGGCAATTGGTCGACGTGAACGAACAGCTGCGGCTGCATGTATTCCGGCAAACGACGCGAGAGTTCCCGCCTGAGCTCGTTGAAGTCGCGTCGAAGCCCGGAATAGTAGGCAACGATCGTGGTGGATCCGGCAGGCCCCGTGCTGGTCGTGACCGCGACCTGGCCGGCATCCGGAAGGCTGCCCAGCGCTGACTCGATCTCTCCGAGCTCAACCCGATAGCCCCGGATCTTCACCTGGCGGTCGGTCCGGCCCAGGTACTCGAGGTTTCCGTTCACGTCCCAGCAGGCCAGGTCTCCCGTGCGGTAGACGCGAACCTCGCCAAGGTTGTCGATCGACGCAGTACGAAACGCCTCCGCCGTCCACTCGGGCCGACCGTGATACCCGCGTGCGAGTCCCGCTCCCGCAAGGTACAGCTCGCCAGCGACGCCGGGCGGCACCATACGCAATTGCTGGTCGAGGACGAACGCGCTCATGTTCTGGATCGGCCGGCCGATCGCGACTTGTTCATCGAGATCGGCAGGACTCAGCCGATGAACGACGCACCCTACTGTCGCCTCACTGGGACCGTACTCGTTGAAGATCGCTGTGGCAGGGTCGTGCTTGCGCCACCAGGCGACGCCGTGGTCTTGCCGGAGGTTTTCACCCCCGAGTACGAGCCAGCCAACCTTGCCCGCGACCTCGTTCCCATCGACCTCCTCCGTCAGCAACTGCAGCTGGCCTGGCGTCAGTTTCAGACCGGCGACAGCTTCGGTGCTTCGCAACTCATGGACGAGTGGCTCGACGCCAGGTCCGTCGAAGGCGAGGCGCAACTCCGCACCGGACGCCAGCGCGTGAACGAGCGTCGTGACGGTTAGATCGAACGCGAAGCCGGTATGGACGATGACGGTTTCGCCGGCCTCGAGCGGATAGCTGCGCCGGCACCAGTCAAGATAGTTCGACAGCGAGGAGTGGGTGATCTCCACTCCTTTCGGAACGCCGGTAGTACCGGAGGTGTAGATCACGTAGGCGAGAGCATCGTCCGCCGGTCGAGCAGGGACACCGTCCGCATCTTCTGCAGTGTCCTCGTCCCATCCGGAGTCGAGGTAGACCGTGCGAGACTCGTCGAAATCTACGGCCACATCCGTCCACGTGATCAGGCCGCGCAAATTCGCTTCTGCGGCCACTGCACCAAGCCGTTCTACCGGGCTGGCCGGATCCATGGGGACGTACGCAGCCCCCGCCTTCCAGACCCCAAGTGCGGCGATGACCATGTCGAACGATCTCGGTAAACAGATCCCGACGAGATCTCCCGCCTCGACACCAAGACAGCCAAGATGCCTCGCGAGGTGCGACGACTTGTCGTCCAGATCTGCGTAACTCAGCGAGGTCGAATCCATCCTCAGAGCCGACGACTTGGGAAGCGCTGAGGCCGACTGGGTGAACCGCTCCAAGGCGCTCTCCGGCGGCACTGTCTCCACCGGCCCGACGGACAGCTCGAGCAGGCGAGCAGCGTCGTCCGCCTTCATGATCGGCAACTCCGCCAGGGGTCGCTCGGGAGCTTCGAGAATCGATCGCAGCAAGGTTTCTAGCTGGGAAGCGAGCGAGGCGATCGTGTCGGTGGAGTACAGGTCGGTGTTGTACTCGATGCCGCAGCTGATCCGGGAGCCGTCATCGATGAACATGAACTTCAGGTCGAACTGCGAGGTGTAGGTCTCGACGTCCATGGTCTCGATTTCCAGGCCGGGAAGATTCCAGGTGGCCCGGCGTACTCCCTGGAAGTCCAGCATCACACGAAACAGCGGGTTGACGCCGGGAAGGCGCCTGGGCGCGATGCGCTCGACGACGCGCTCAAAGGGGATTTCCTGATCTTCGTGGGCCTGGAGCAGGACCTCCCGAGTTCGCCTGATTACGTCCCGAAAGCTCTCCGACAAGTCGAGCTGGTTGCGCAGCACGACCGTGTTCACGAAACATCCGACCACCGATTCGAGGTTCTCGGTCAGACGTCCGGACATCGCGGATCCGAAGGCAACGTCGGACTGCTCCGAACGCCGCGCGAACAGGACGCTCATGACGGCTACGAACAGCTGGAAGACCGTGAGGGACTCGCGTCGGCAGAAATCGCGGGTCCGCTCGGACAGACCGGCGTTCATCCACAGCATGAAGTGATTCCCGTGGAACGCGTTGTCCTCGGACCGCATCAGCCGACTCGGCACCGTCGTGGGGCTAAGTCCTTGCAATCGCGAGACCAGGTCTTCAAGCCGATCCCGGTAGTCATCGGTTCCGACCCAGCCACCCGCGTGCCGGGTAACCTCTGCATACTGCAAAGGACTGGCTGGGAGCTGGTGGGGACGGCTCTCGACGTTCGCTGCGTAGAGCTCCTCGAGTTCGCGGGCGATGATCCCGACCGACACGCCATCGCACACCATGTGGTGAAAGCTCAGCAGGATCGCATGATCCTCGGCCGTGAGAGTCAGAACGCTCGCGCGCATGAGTGGGCCAGTTTCCAGGTCGAAGGGTTGCATCGCCGCGATCTGGGCTGCCTCGACGAGCTGGGACTCGGCCGTTCGACCCGCCACTGTGGTCAGGCGTTCATGTGTGATCTGCGGGCTGTCGTCCGTGCCGATGGCTTGGACCAGCTGGTCGTCAACCAGGTGGAACCTGGTGCGCAACACATCATGGCGTTGGTAGATCTCTCGCAGCGCCTCGGTGAGCACCGGGATATTGAGGTCGCCCCGCACTCGGAGCGGCATGTTGACGTTGTAGTGACACGCGTCCGGCGCGAGATTCTGCAAGAACCATAGTCGCTGCTGCGCTGATGTCGCTGGCAAATGTGCAGCCGCTCTCGTGGGGTCAGGCTGATCGATCTGATGCTGCGCTTCCTGGTTCAATTCCACATCCATCCCCATCTCGTTGGGGCATGGCGCGCCTGGCGCCGACGCCACCGGATTGATGGAGCCCTCAAGGTTGGGCTCTGTGGATCCCCTGTCACAGTTCGGGCAAGCGGACCCCAGGCGTGCCGGATCGATGCTCTTGCGAACGCAAACCTCACTCCCCGAGTCGCAAGGGCGTTGGGCGGCCTCCGGCTCCGACAAAGCACAACGGAGTCGCATCGATGCGCTCCGTCGACATAGGACGTACTATTTCAGCACAAATCCTCATGTTCAATCGTTGGAGACCTTGACATTCCGGTCTGTATCGGTTTGTGGATCGATCAACCTGAGCCGTCCTCAGGTCAGCCGGTCGACCCGCAGACCCGACAGCGGCAAGTCGCGACCGGCAATGATCGCCTCGACGCATCGCATGAGATCTGCACAGACCGCTTCAGGGTCGCGGTGGCCGGACAGCGCGCTGCTGGTGTACACACGCAGCGTGAGACCTTCGCCGGCGAAGTCGGCAAAGACGTGGAGATGGGTGTTCGATGACCGGCATGCATCGACCGGCGGCTGTAGCCGATCTACGCGCGTGATCTGGTAACCGTCGACCTGTCTGTCGCTGGGCAGATTCGTCGCGGTCGGCGGCAGGCCGATGTTCGAGATCGCGGAGATGTCACCGACGTAGCGGTTTGGCGTGCTGGCCTTCCTCAGCTCGTGATCCAATGCGATCCGATCGAACCAGCCGTGGTGCACCGCCTCGAGGTGGCCCTGCCAGAAAGCGGAGAGGCGATCGGCGACGTTCGCGGCACCGCTCCTGGGAATGATGTACGACGAATTCGAGAGGTTTGCCACGACCGCCGCCTCGGCGCGCGATCCACGATTCGCGACGACGGTCTGAATGATCGGCGCTGAGGCTGGCTCGTACGCCTGCAGCAACAGCCCAAGGGCGGCGTTCAGCGCGCCGGGGAGACTCATCCTGGCCCGTCGGCAACTAGAAACCAACCTGCTCGTCAGGTCGGGCGTCAAAACCGCTTGCGAGCCGCTATGCGGAAGCTCCTGATAGTTCGGCAGGAAACTGAACGGGGAACCCCCAGCAGCCTCGCCTAGTCGATCCTGCCAGTCAGACAGGGCTGGGCCCTCGATGGCGCGTAGCCGCGGGGTTGGAATGTCGCTCAGCTGCGCAGCCGGGCTCTTGATGTCCGCATTGTCTACGCTGAGCAGCTCGCGCAGGTCGTCCGCGAGGATTGAGAGCGCAGCCGCGTCGGCAAACAGATGATGCACAGTCAGACAGACGACAGTCCCCTGCCGCTGCTGGGAGATCACCAGGCAGCAACTGTTGTCAAGAACGGAGGAAGCAGCTCGCCGAGCAATGCCCGCAAGTTGCGCGTCGTCCAGTTCTGCGTCGGAATCGAGCTCGACCGTCCGCGATTCGATCATGTCGACGTCGAGGTCAAGGACGACCTGACGCGGCTCACCGTCATCGTCGAGTACACGCGCCCTGAGCGCCTCGTGCATCTCGAACAAGCGGTGTATCCCGCGGGCTACCGCAGGGGCCGGAACCCGTTCATCCAGCCGGACTGATGTCGCCAACCATCCGAACCCGTGGCCGTTGTCGCGCATCAACTCCCACTGCCGTCGCTGAGCGACGGTCAACGGCACAAGGCGCTCCATCACACGTGCTCCAGATTATCGCCGGCACATGACATCCGCTCGTCCAAGCCCCATCGACTATGCCTCCCCACCTCCTCCCCATCAACTCGAACTGACCAACCGTGTCGGAACGGCCTTCGTCCGTTGGCAATCCGCTGTCACCGACACTCCGCCGTCGATGCAGCGGATGGACGGCGCTGACATAGTACGTACTACGCCACTCGGGGACCGCCCTCGATTCTCCTGCTGCTCCAGCAACGACATCACACCCGATTGGAGTGACGTCGACATGCCGCTCAGCTGGTCAGGTGACGACTTGTCTGATCCTGCGTTCTTCGCATCGGACGCGCCGGTGCAGGTATGGCACGCGATGCGCAGAGAGAACCCTGTGCTGTGGGTCGAACGGCACGCCCAGCCTGGCTTTTGGGCGGTCACTGGCTATCGCGATGCGCAGTCGGTCCTGCGAAGACCGGATGATTTCGGGTCGGAGGGCGGCCTGCGGCTCGACACCCCGGCCGCGGCCGTCCGCGTAGCAAGCGGAAGGATGCTCATCGCTACCGACCCGCCACGTCACACGCATCTGCGCAGAAGTATCGGCGCGGGATTCCGCACTCAGATCATCCGTGAGCTCGAGATCAAGACCAGAGGCATGGCCGAGGCACTGATCGGCAACGCATTGTTGGCTGGTGGCTGCGACTTCGTCTCCGACATCGCCGGCCCGCTGTCGACTTCAGTGGTATGCGAGCTGATGGGGATACCGCCGGCTGACCAACCACTGATGGGTCAACTGGCGGATCGAGCATTCGGTGCGTCTCGGCGCACGGTGGACAGCTCGGCCGATGAACGCGATCGGATGGCCGCACACGCCGACATACTTCTGTATTACTGGCAGGCGATGGAGCGGAAGCGGTACGCGAACGACCAAGGCCTCATCACGCGCCTTGTCCAGTCACCAGTCGGTGGCAGTCGCCTGACCGATGAAGAGGTCGTCTTGAACTGTGACGGTCTGCTGGCCGGCGGAAACGAGACGGCGAGACTTGCCGCAGCCACGGGGTTGCAGGCACTCATCGAGGACCCCCGCCAGTGGGCACGACTGTGCCGGACGCCCACGTCGATCCCCGGCGCAGTAGAGGAGATTCTCCGCTGGACGAGTCCGGCGTCCCACGTTCTGCGAGTCGCCAGGCAAGACACTGAACTGGGCGGCAACCAGGTGGCAGCGGGGGACCTCGTTGCGGTCTGGCTTCCGGCCGCGAACAGGGATCCTGAGGTGTTCGTGGATCCAGACACCTTTGATACGACGCGTATCCGCAATCGTCACATCGCGTTCGGCAGTGGGGATCACTCGTGCATCGGTTCCGCGATCGCGCGCATGGAGTTGCGCGTTCTGTTCGAGGAGTTGAGTCGCCGAGTCGCTCGCTTCGAGATCACGGGACCGCTCGAGCGCTTGAGATCAAACACCTTCTGGGGAGTGAAGTCGATGTCTATCACGGTAACCGAGACCAGCGCTCCGACGGCCAGGATGGGCATCTCGTGAGCTCCGGGCCAGACCCGCAGGCAGAGATCCATCGCGCGTCTGCCGCACAACGAAGCCTGTGGTTCCTGCAGGAACTCAACGCCGACTCTGCGCACTACAACATCGCGGTCGCACTCCGGGTAGCTGGCAAACTCGACCTCGCCGTCCTGCGGGCGGCCGTTGATGAGTTGGTCCGCCGGCACTCGATCCTGCGCGCCACGTTCCGATACGACGACGACGTCCTGACCCAGGTCAATCACAGCGAGGCCGTGGCGGAACTCGTTGAGACATCGCACGACCCGTGTCCGGCGGCGCAGGTCGAACGCCGACTGCAGGAGGAAGCGGAGGGGCAGGCTCGTCGGCCCTTCGATCTCGGTGCAGGTCCACTGTTCAGAGTCGCCGTGCTCGATGTCGGAGGAGATGTCCACGGGGTCTATCTCTGCATGCATCACATCGTCTCCGACGGCTGGTCCCTGCGCTTGATCGCCGATGAACTGGCCGAGCTCTACGCCGCGCAAGCGGGCACAACTGCGTCGTCGGAGCTGCCCGACGCACCGCAGTACCACGAGGTGGTTGCGGGCGAGCATGACCCGGCAACCAGCGAGTATCAGGCGTCGTTGGACTACTGGCGTGAATATCTCCGCGACGGGGAGCCGGCTGTGCTGCCCTCCGAGGGCCTGACCGCCGATGTCCGCGCGTTCCGAGGGGATCGGACCGTCCTGTGGCTCAATGCCGGACTGTCGGCGAAGCTGCGGCAGCACTGCAGCGACTCGGGCTCGACGCTCTACTTGTTCCTTCTCAGCGCCCTGAACGTGCTGCTCTATCGACGGACCGGCCAATCCGATCTTACTGTCGGCGCCGCGATCGGCGGCCGGAGCACCGAGGTGCAGGAGCGGACGGTCGGCTTCTTCGTCAGCACCGTTCCGGTCCGTACAAAGCTGGCTGACACGGAAACGTTCACCGCGATCCAGGACCGCGTGCGCGACGACTTGATGGCCGGCTTCGAACATCAACGTGTGCCGTTCGATCGGATCGTCGACGAAGTCTCGCCGGACCGCAGCCCCGGGGTGAATCCCATTTTCCGCATCATGGTGGATCACCAGGACCTCCTGGCGCCGCGGTGGCGATTCGGCGAGACCACCGTCACGCCCGTCGCAACCAGGCGTTTGGTCTCGCAGTTCGACCTCAAACTCACTTTCCTCGAGAACGGTCCACGTATCGGATGGGAGGTCGAGTTCGACTCAGATCTCTACACCGTCGAGGTGGCCGACCGGCTGGCCCGGCAGCTGAGTGTCGTGGTCCGCGGCTCGCTTGACGGTCCTGATACGCCGATCGGATCGGTGAACATCCTGCCAGCAGATGAGCGTGACGAGCTGATCCGAATGGGAACCGGCCCTGCCACTGGAGGCGACCGGGTCGACGTTCTCTCGATGATCGAAGCCCAGGTGGCTCGAAACCCTGACAGCGTCGCGGTGACGTTCGACGAGCGGAGCGTCACGTACTCCGAGCTCGATGCAACGGCAGATCGCATCGCTCGCCGCCTGGCGGCACGAGGCGTGTCAGCAGGCACGGTCGTGGCCCTCTGTTTGCCTCGAGCCGTGGACCTCGTGGCCGCGATCCTGGCCGTCTGGAAAGCTGGCGGAACGTACCTTCCGCTTGATCCCGACCACCCCGTCGACCGCCTGTCGCGGATTCTGGCTGACAGCGCGCCGGCGTGTGTCATTACCTTGAGCACAATCGCTATCGACGTCGCGGAGGACGAAGTCCTCTATCTCGACACTGATGACACAACGGCAGACCCGCTGCAGGCCGTCGGTCGCCGCCCTGCAGGACTGGCTGCGTATGTCATCTACACCTCCGGCTCAACTGGTTTCCCGAAGGGAGTCGTGGTCAGTGACGAGGCGCTCTCGAACTACATCGAGCACTGCCGAACCACCTATCCATACGAGCCCGGCGGAATAGCACCAGTACACACTCCTGTCACTGTGGATCTGACCGTCACCTCCTTGATCTATCCGTTGACCTGCGGTGGCGTGGTGGCGCTGCTGCCGACTGATCCAGGAGCGGCGGCGTTGGTCGAACTGCTGACACGCTGCGATCAGATCGAGCTGCTCAAGATCACGCCTGCACATCTCCGGATCATCACCGATCTGGTACCTGCGTTTCGGGCCAAGGTCCGGAACCTGGTCATCGGTGGCGATCTGCTCTATCTCGAGGATGGCCTGAGGACCTGGCTCGAGCTCGACGACGCGATGACGGCCTTCAACGAGTATGGGCCGACGGAGGCAACCGTCGGCTGCGTGGTCGCCGAGGTCGAACGCGGCAGTTCACAGTCAGGCCTCGTCGCCGTCGGCCGCCCGATGATGAACACGCAGGTCTATGTGGTGGACGACGATCTACGGCTGCTTCCGCGAGGCGATATCGGTCAGATCTGCATCGGCGGCGCTGGACTGGCCGATGGTTACGCAGGCAGCGTAGAGCTCACCGCCGAACGATTTGGGCCACTCCTGGAGGCTGAAGGTGTACTCGATCGCGTCTATCTCAGCGGGGACCGCGGACGATGGCTGCAGTCCGGTCAGCTCCAGTGCCTGGGCCGCACAGATGCGCAGGCCAAGATCCGCGGACACCGAGTCGAACCCGCCGAGGTGGAGGCGGTCCTGCGAAGTCTGGGCACGGTGCAGAACGCAGTGGTCACCGCCACAGAGAACTCACCGCGCGAGAAGCAGCTCACTGCGTACGTCGTTCTGAGCGACCAGGCTCCGCTGGCCGACCTGAAGCGTGCACTCCGGCGCCAACTCCCCGACTACATGCTCCCGTCCCGCTATGTCGAAGTACCAGAGATTCCGCTCGCCAGCGATGGATCGCCAGATCTGCAGGCTCTCGCTGGTTTGCGTCGGGCACCGGCCGCGATCGGCGAAGTCAGGGCCTTGTCGACACCGACCGAGCATCGAATTCGAGCTATCTGGCAGGAGGTTCTCGACCGAGAGCAGGTGCAAGCCGACGACGACTTTTTCGATCTCGGCGGAGACTCGTTGATGGCGATCCAGGTCATCGTCCGATTGCGCCGTCACTTCGGGCTGCAGATACCCCTGATGATGCTGTTCGAGAACCCGACCGTGACCGGTTTGTCCGGAGCCGTGGACAGCCAACGCGAGATCGCTCTGGCCGGCAACGCGGGATGACGCCACGGGATGCGGATCGCCTGCGTGCTGCCCTGGGGCTAGGCAACGAGTACGACCGCTTCCTGGCCGCACTGCCGGTTGGTGACGCAAGCGAACCACTGCCGTCGCTTGGGCAGCTGCGGCGGGATCTACAGCACCTGGCGCTCGATGTCGCAGACCGGTCTGAGGTCGACCGGGTCATGGTGTCGTCGCTTGCGGATCCGGCCGTCGAGTGGTTGTGGAGACGATGCAGGGCTGCATTGATGGCCGACAGGGGTGTTCGCACTGAGGAGCTCGCCTGGCCTGTGCTCCCTGCGACTCTGGGGCCCACTGGGCGCTACTTCTACCTGCTCGTGTTCGCTTCCTGCGTCGCTCAGCTGCGTGGTCTCCACCGGCGGCAAGGGATTCCGGAAGACATCTCGGCAGCAACCTTGTCCGACGTCGGGCAAAAGTTGGCACTGCACCGGCGGATGCACGGCACGGGAGGCCTCGACTGGCAGGAGTGGGTCTGCTTCATCTTCCGCGGCGAGGCGTTCACGCTTGGTCGGCTGCAGTTCAACTTGAGTGCAGTTGGCTCGACCGGAGAAGCGCTGCTCGGCGTTCATGTGCCGGAGACCGGGCGGCTAGCGCCAGAAGCGTGTGACGAATCGTTGGAGTACGCGCCTCAGTTCTTTTCGAGACATCTCGGCTTGCGTTGCGAGGTGGCGACCTGCCGGTCCTGGCTGATGGACGAGCAGCTGGCCGAGTATCTCCCTCCTTCCTCGAACATCCTCCGATTTCAACGAAGATTCACGCTGTTGCCTGAGCGTTCGTGTGGTGACGCGGCGATTCTCGAAGGTGTGTTCCGGCGACACGCACCTCGCCTCGACAGGCTTCCGCGCCGGACAACGCTGGAGCGCGCCGTGGTGGACCACCTGGTGGCCGGCCGCCACTGGGAGCTGCGAGCTGGCTGGCTGGCCATGTAGTCAGTGCGAGGCACGACGGGTTGCGAGACGAAGGAGGTTCGGTGAGCAAGGACGGAACTGCACAGTATGAAGACGCGGGTGAACTACCCAGTCTGGTGCGAGAGGCTCTGCTCCTGGCGGAGCGAATGGAGTTCAGCAACTCCTGCCGGCCGGAGCAGGGGCGCCTGCTGGCAGTTCTGGCCGCGGGGCGAACCGGCGGTGTGATCGGCGAGACAGGCACAGGCTGCGGCGTTGGACTGGCCTGGCTCGTCAGCGGTTCCGGACCGGGCACGAGGATCGTGAGCGTTGAGCGCGACATTCGCCAAGCAGCCGCGGTGGCATCCCTGTTTCGGCACCTGCCGAACGTAGAGATCCTCAACGGAGACTGGACGGACATCGCCGCCTACGCCCCGTTCGATCTCCTGTTCCTCGATGGCGGCGGAGAAGGCAGGCGAACGAGCGGTGACAGACCTCTCGACCCTGTGGACCTTCTGGCTCCGAGAGGAAGCATCGTTCTGGATGACTTCTCGTTCAACCACCAGGCGGAGGACCGAACCGACAATGTTCGAAGCTACTACCTGAGCCACCCCGACCTGGCGGCCGCCGAGATCCTCATCGCGTCGGGGGCATCGAGCGTCGTTGGCACGCGTCGGTAGCTGCCTGCGGGGCAATGGGCCCGCCGCCGAGATACCGACGGAGGCCGACGATCCGGCGCGCTCGTGGGCGGTCTCGCATTGGTCAATCGGCGATTGCCGATTGACTATGGAAGTGGTGGAACGAGTGCTCGAGACCGGATCAGGTGTCAACGGCTCGGCGTCACGCCGCCAGGGACGTCCTGCAACCTTCGTTTGAGGCGACTGTAGTGGCGCCGCTGGGCATGAGCCGTCGGTGGCGGTGAGCCCAGTGATGGCATCGGGATCCGCGATAGCAAGCTGGAAGACGCCAGCCCTGTCCTGTACGTCTAGTCACGAGGCTGGGAGGAGTTCCTCGCCGGTATCAAAGACAGCCAGTTCGTCCCTCGTCCTAGGCCGTCTCGCTCTCGTCGCTGCCCGTATCCTTTGAGGGATGTGCTGGCGAGGCGTCGCGGACCTGCCGCCCCTGATGCCTCGTCGCCTCGGCGCTTGAAACCCGGTGGGTGGAAGGCCGTTCTCCTAACCGAGCTGTCGCTCGCCGCGGAGTCCGCCACGATCCCCGCACCCTCTTTCATGCCAGGGGTGCGGGCATCCTCGTTGCAGCCAGCAACGACCTAGACGACCGGCGGCTGGCCGTCGTAAACAGGTTCGCACCGAGTGGTTCTTGGACCGGAGGTGTGGGCGACGACCGCCTGCAGGGCTCCCTTGTGATCTCGGATCGCTTGTTCGGCCCCAGCCCCACAGCAGTATGCGGTCGGTCGGCGCGGTGAGGATCGGTCCGGCGGCTGTGTTGAAGAACATGGTGTTGGCGCTGATCGCGGCGAGCGCGCCCTTCGACTTGCGTCGCGCGTTCAGGAACGCGGATCGGAGTTCGGGTGAAGCCGGGCCTTCCTGAAGCGAGCTGCCTGATCTGGCTGCGGCCCGGCCGGCCCGAAGCTTGCCTAGAGCAACATTGAGACTGTGGCCGAGTTGGCCCCCGAACTAGTCGGGCCGGTAGGTGCCGACGCTTCAGCGGCTTGCCGCTGGGGCGTGTCGAGACGCTCGGGTGGAGGGTGCGGTCGTCTCGCCGGGCGGCGAGCCAGGGATCGGTGGGACGGTCGCGGCTCTAGCGGCGGCGTGACGGGCCCCGGCCGGCTGGTTCGCGGAGGTCGTCGAGTAAGTCGATCTGGTCGGTGATCAGGCCGCTCAGGATGCGGCGGGCGACCGCCAGCAGTTCGGCGACCTGCGGGCTGGTGAGGGAGTAGATGACCGTCGAGCCTTCCTTGCGGCTCGTGACCAGGCCGGAGCGGCGGAGAACCGCCAGGTGCTGGGAGAGGTTGGCGGACTCGATGCCTACGTCGGGCAGCATCTCGGCGACGGAATGATCCCGTTGGCTCAGCAACTCGAGTACGCGGATGCGTGCGGGGTGGGAGAGCGTCTTGAAGAACTCTGCCTTCAGCTCGTACAGGGGCCTGTGCACCGCCCACTCCTCACCGTTCACGCCTTACCTACTGATTCAGTAATTGCTAATCTTAGCAAGTCCGAAGAGGTGGGAGATGGCTGAACCCGTCGTCGGCGCGGTGATGACCCGGTCTCCGGTCACCGTGCCTCCAGACGCCCCGCTGAAGCAGGTCGCGTGCGCACTGCTCGTGGCCGACGCGTGCGCCGTGCCGGTCGTCTCCGGGTCCGCGCCGATCGGCCTCATCTCCGAGTACGACGTACTCGCCAACCTCGAGTTTCACGGCGGAACCGATCCGCCCCCACTCCTGGGAGCCGCCGCGCGCCGTCGGCGGCGGCAGGCACGGGCGACGTGCGCGCGCCAGCTGATGAGTTCGCCCGTACCGACCATCGGCGCCGCGGCGCCGATCGGTGTGGCGGTCCGGCGCCTGTCTGACCCGGCCAGACATGCGCTGGTTGTGGTGGACGAGGCTCTCGATCTGGTTGGGTTGCTGACCCGGCGCGATCTGCTCTCGATCTACCGGCGCTCCGACGAGGAGATCGCTGCCGAGGTGGACGTGGCGGTCGCGCGTGACCGGTTCCGTCCGGCCAGAGGCGCGGCGACGCTGATCGTCCATGTCCGCGGTGGTGTCGTCACCCTCGACGGTGAGCTCAGGTACCGCAGCCAGGTGGAGCATGCGGCCTTCGTCACGTCGCGGGTCGCCGGCGTGATCGCTGTACACAACAACCTCAGGTACGACGTCGACGACCTGCTCGTCACCGGCTTCTAGGGTCGGGAGGCAGATCGTGAACGCGCGCACTGCGGCTGGGCGGGGTGGTCGGTGGGGACCTTCAGTCGGGTAGCCGACGGGTCTCGATGAGTTGGGCGGCGACATCGCGGAGCTTCGTGTTGGTGTGCTGCGAGTAGCGCCTGAGGATGGCGAACGCGTGTTGCTCCTCGATGTCGTGGCGTTCCATCAGGATCCCGAGGGCCTGGCCTAACAGGCGTCGTGCGTCGACGGCTTCGTCAAGGACCGCAGCTGTGCGGGCTGTGTGCAGCGCGATCGCGGTGTGGGCGGCGATGAGTTCGGCGATCGCGATGTCGTCGTGGCTGAATGCTTTCGGCTCGGTGTGATACCAGCTGACTACGCCAATCAGGTTGCCGCTGGCCATCAACGGCACGTGGAGTTCGGTGCGGAGGCCAAGACCAACGACGGTTTGCTGCCAAGCCGGCCAGCGCAGCTCGACGGCAGTGTCGTCGATGCCGACCATCGTTCGATTGGTGAAGGCTTCCATGACAGGGCCGGCCTTGGCGCCCAGCTCGAATTCGTGCAGCTCTTCGACGGCAGGGTCTGTAGTGACGGCGGCAACCGGATTCCCTGACTGGTTGAGGACGAGTCCGGCGCTGGTAGCGGCGATCGCGCTGACGGCGTGTTCGACCGCTGTCTCCGCGGTTTCTGCAATGCCTGGTGCCTGGTCGAGCTCGACGACGAGTCGCGCCAGACTCGGCCCTGTCCATCGAATCGGTCACCCCACGGGTTGGTTGGTGGGCAGTCGCTCGACGCGGGTCCAGCCGCTCCAGCCGCGCTGCTCAAGGATCGCCTTGACCCGTACGGCGACCGGCGACGACGTGAGTGCGATCGCGTCCATGAGCTCGACGAACTGATTGTCGAACTGCCTGTCGAGGTTGTCGGAGCTCAACTCGCCGGCCTCCAGGGCGCGAATCATCAGCCTTTCCAGGACGTCGGCGAGCTCGACGGCTCGCGGGTCGTCGGCTGTCCAGTCGAGCACGCCGCTCAGCATGCGGTAGAGGGCCACCATGTCGGGGTCGTCCAGATCCTCGTGTTTCTTGGCGATGATGGCATCGATCAGGTGCGGCGCCTGGGCCGCGATGATGATCCAGGCGTCGCGCTCCAACACGACGTACCGCTCTTCGACGCCGAGACCGCGCAGCCTGTCGAGGTAGCCCACGACGCTCTTCGGGAGCGCGAGGTGGTCTCCGGCGGCGAGCTTGACGATCCGTTGGCGGTTGGCCTGCAGCCGCCGGACGTCCGCGCGCAGTACCTTGTCGATCTCCTGGATGCCGTCGGCGAACTCGTCCGGGCCGGCGTCGAGGAGTTCCTGCACGCGTGCCAGTGGCACGCCGGCTTCGGCGAGTGTGTGGATCCGGATCAGTCGTACGACCGCGGCCGCGTCGTAGGTCCGGTAGCTGGAGTGGTTGCGTTCGGGCTCCGCGAGCAGGCCGATCTGGTGGTAGTGGCGTACCGCTCGTACCGTCACCCCCGCGTAAGCCGCCAGTTGGCTGATGGTGAGCATGGGTCTCAGCTTGCCTCAAGCGCGTTCGATTGCCTTGACCAACCGTGCCCGTTCCTTGGCGATCTCGCGTTCGACCTCCTTGTAGAACCCGCGCTCGATGGCACTGATCGACTGGTCCTCGCCTCTACTGATCCATCCGCCGTCTGAGTACTTCCGGAAGAAGGTCTCGGCGAACTCCACCGGAGCCTCACCGACGACCGCGCGGATCGGGGTGCTGTCGGCCGCAGCCTGCTCGAACAGGTTGGCGAGATCCTCGAGCATCGCCATCATGACGTCCACCGGTACGTCGCCCTTCGTGATAGCCCCGAAGTACGCCAGGTATCTCTCCACCGCCTCAGCCGCCGAGCGATAGCTCGCGGGCAGCGCTTTGACGCGTGCCTTGTACTGCCGCCATCGCCGCTTGTCGCCGAGGTCGCCGACGATCTGCTCGATCAACGTCGTCACCACTGTCTCCTCTGTGAGGCTGTCCCGGCCATCTGCGCGGAAAGCTCCTGGCACAAGGGTGGAGGGTTGACCCGGTGTCAGGGTCAAGCCATCAGCCCGCCGCCGGACCAAGGGGCGGTGCCAGGGCACTGACCGCGGCCGATCTCAGGGGACGCGGGAGGCGGCGGCGATCGAGGCGGCGCCGACCGACCTGCCGGACCTGACTGCGGTACATCCTGGGCAGCAAGGAATTGTTCGCAAAGCTGGCGGTCGAACACGCACCGCTCGTTCGCACCATCTGCCGGGCGCTGTAGAACAGCGAGGACGGATCCCTGCGCGACGACTTCTTCCTCGACCTCCTCCGCCGCGGCTTCTCCGCCGACAACGCCGAACAACAACTCGACATCGCCATCGACTGGGCCGCTACGGCGAACTGTTCGACTACGACGCCGGCAGCGGAGAACTCGTGATCACCGAGGTGTACGCCGAACTCGAACGCATCACCCACCCCGACAACACCCAGTGACGGCCGTTTCTGGTCAGGGCTGCGGTGTCTCCCAGAGTGCGCTGATGGGGATGGCTCGGAAGCGGGGGCCGAAGGGCAGGGTCTGCTGGCCGGTGTAGAGGACGATGCCTATCTGGAGGTCATCGCCGAGTCGATCTGCGAGGTGCCGGAGGCCGCGAAAGTCCTCGCCTTTGACGGTTGAGGCGGCCTTGACGTCGATGGCGACGACCTGGCCTCGTCGATTCTCCAGGACGATATCGACCTCGACCTGGTCCTTGGTGCGATAGTGATACAGCTCTGCGCGTTGCTGCGACCAGGTGAGCTGGCGGGCGAGTTCCATCGCCACGAATCCTTCCAGCAGTGGACCCAGAGGGCCCGCTGGTTGACGCAGGCTGTCGGCGTCCAGACCCAGCAGGTTCGCGGCGATTCCGGAGTCGACCATGGCGACCTTCGGCGTGGCGATCGCCCGCGAGCTGAGATTCCGGGACCACGCCGGGATGCGTTTGATGAGGAAGACCTCTTCGAGCAGCCCGAGGTAGCGTTTGACGGTTGGTTGCGGGAGGCCTAGTTCGTTTCCCAAGGTGCCCGGGACTAGCAGTTGCCCCGATCTCGCCGCTACGAGCCTCGTCAGAGTTCGCATCTCGGGGCCACGTTCGATCTCGGACAGTTGGATCACGTCGCGATTGATGAGGTCCGCGACATAGGAATCCAGGAACCGCTCCCGGCGACGAGCCGTCCTGGCGACCGCCTCGGGGAATCCGCCGCGCGTCAGCCGATCGATGTAGTCGCTCCGGCGTTCCGTCGAGGTGTGATGCAGACGGGGGCCCAGCGCGAAGGCCGCGTCGACGAAGGCATCTGGCAACTCATCGATCTCCCCTTGGGACAGCGGCCAGAGTTCGATCGTCTCCATCCGTCCGGGCAAGGCATCAGGTAGCCCGCGTAAACCGAGTACGCGTGCGGAGCCGGTCAGCAGGAAGCGTCCCGGGCGGGGATCGGCGTCGACTGTCTCCTTGATGGCCAGTAGTAGTTCCGGTACGCGCTGCACCTCGTCGATGACCAGCCGATCAGCGCCGGCGACGAACTCGGTCGGGTCGAAGGTGGCAGCCTGCCGTGTCGTGGCGCGATCCAGGCTGCGCCACTCAGCGCCGAGTTGGCCGCCGATCTTCGCGACCAGCGTGCTCTTGCCGCACTGCCGGGCACCGTTGATGAGAACCACCCGGGTGTCCTCCAGAGCCTCCGTCACCGCGGTTGTCGCGTGCCGTGGAAGGATGCGCCCGATCGGCGACTGCTGAGCCGGTGCCATGCGGCCAGTATGGCATCTGAATGTTAATCTGGCCGCCATGTCTGTATTAAATTGGTCGCATCTGAGGCGTTAGGCTGGTCGCAGGGAACTAGGTGCTGCCGATGACCTCCAGTTCGCCGCCGATGCCGACGACGGAGGCGCGGGCGGAGTTGAGGAGGGTTTCGACGAGGTGGAGTCGGAGCAGGTTGGTCTCGGCGCCGTTCGATCCGAAACGCAACTGCTGATAGGTCGGTTCGGCGATGTGGGGCTGGACGACGACTACCCGCCAAGGGTCGGTGGCGTTGCGCATTTCGAGTGCTTCGAGGAAATCGGCGCGATCGTCGACGTTCGCGCCGTCGGTCCAGCACGCGGGCCGGGCGACGGGCGCTCGGCTCAGTTTGACACGCAGCCGATCGGTGTCCGCGTAGACGAGGTTCTTCACGGCCTGGCCGATGACGACTTCGTACGCCGCAGCAGCGATGCGGCGGCGTGGTGACGCGGTCCGTGCGGCTTTCACATGAATGGCGCTCAGGCATCCGTCGTCAGGCGCGATGTGGAAGAAGTCGGCGGCTTCGCCGGCACCGTCATCACAGGTCAGCCAGCCATCGGAGAAATGCCGGACAACCCAGCCGAACAGCGATGTGTCGCCCGGCCGTCCCGCGAGGTCGTGGATCTCGTGCGGCTCCGTACGGTCTGGCTTCTCGCGGGTGATGTCGAACCCGGTGAAGTCCTCGAACCTCCAGTTCCGGAACGCGGCGACGGGAATCCGCTCTTTCCAGATCTGGCCGTTGCTGAACGTGTGACCCGACCGGTAGTAGACGGTCAGCAACTCCTGATGCTCGAGCGCGTCCATGATCTCCCGGACCGGCGGCGGATCGGTCGGCTCGGCGGCGTACCCCAGGCTGAGATCGAATCCGTGGTCCTCAGCCCTCGGGCCCAGCGCGAGCGTGCCGCTGATCGATCCGCCGAAACCGACGCCGAGCAGGAAGTCGGGGGAGTTCGCCTTCTCCTGCACGTCGAGCATCGCAGCCTCGAGCGTGGTGGCGGCGGCACGGACTTCGTCTCCGAGGTCCGGCAGGTTCGCCAGCTCGTCAGGTGCAGTCGCGATGATCTCGTACGCGCCGAACACGCCGGACAGATCGGCGACGGGACGTGCGAGGTGCGGCAGACCGTGTCCAGTGGCGGTGCCGGAGACCAGTGCTTTGTCCAGCAACAGCAGGAGTTCGGCCACAGCGCCCGCGAAGTCGGTGAAGTCGGTGGCCGGGCCGAACCAGACCGAGGACCGTCTCGGGGTCGTCCCGATCGTGCCGTGCAGGACGAATCGCTCGGGATCATCGTCGAGGAGCGCCTTCGCCGATCCCATTGCGAACGAGGAGTCCTCGAACGGGCTGAGCGCGTCCTGGAGGCGCTGGCCGCTGATGTTCTTGGTGTCGGGTTTCGTCGTACGGCGTTGATGGGTTCCGCGGAGCCACAGTCCCTTGGACTCGCCGGTGAGGAGGGCTGATTCGAGCACCTCGGGCGGGATCCGGCGCAGCGCCGGCCGCGGCGCCTTGTCGAGCCATCGTTGCAGGCGGTCGACGGTGACGCTGTCGGTGTGTACGGCGAGCAGCCGGCCGCGGCGGAGGAGCACGGTCACATGATTCGTCGCGTCGACGAAGCTCGAACCCGGTGCGGCCCATCCCGGATGGGCGCGGACTTCGCGCACGAAGCCTGCGATCTGGTCGATACCGAGGTTCTCGAGGCTCCGGGGAGCCTCGGCCTCGGGCGAGCTCCTGGCGACGATCCGCTCTTCCCGGCCAGGGCGTGACCGCCATGGATCACGCAGTACGCGCTCACATCCGTCGAAGAGTTGCCGCGGGTCGTCGGCCGTGCATTCCATGACCACCACGGACACATAGGGGCGAAGGAGCCTCCAGTTCAGCGCGGCAACGGGGTGAGCTGCCTCGACGCTCATACACGACCCCCAGGTGATCGAACACACCAGCCCGATCACTCAAGGTTACGAACGCCACACGATCTCCGTCCGGCCACTCAGCGTGTCGGGGGGGGGGGGGGGGGGGGGGGGGCATGTCCGGTGCTCGTAGATGACGAATGCATTCAGTCGCGGATGGTGCACCACGTCTTCCCGGCGAAACGTGCGCATGCCTTCCATGGGCCACCGCGGATTCCAACCGTGGGAGTGGAGAGCGGAACGCCGTCGTATGCCGCCGTCCGTAGACCCGTGATTCTGCCCGCAGCGCTGACCAGCCAGACCTGATCTCCGCTGCGCACGATGCCCCGCCGCGCGCCGTACCATCCGTTGTCACAGCGGACGAGAACCACCCACTGGTACAGCGTGCCTTCGGCGTCAACCTCCCGGCAGGCCGCAGCCTCACTCCCGGACGATGCAGTGACTGACGCGTTCGCCGCGGCCGGAGCACTGGCGGCGAATGCTCCGATCGCTGCGAATACTGCTAAGGCTGATCTAGCTCGCATAGCTGGCCTCCTTGTTCGCCGACATGGACGTCGCGAGCGAGGCGCCCGCGAGTTCCCTCATCGGAACATGAGCCGCTTTCAAACTCCTTTCATCGGACCTGCATCACCGGCCCGAGACCTCTCCCGGTCACGGGCGATCGGACGCCCTGAACCAGCTGTACTAGGACGTGCGCGGAAGCCCTACTTCACCAGGAGCCGCCGCCTCCGCCGCCGGAGCCGCCGCCGACGCCGCTGCTGGAGCTTCCGCTGTAGCTGCTGGAGGACGATCCCCCGGAGCCGCCGGAGGCTGACCTGGCGCTGTCCACGGCCATCGGCAGGTACAGGCCCAACTTCCACCGGTCGTGGAGGTACCCGGGCCCGTCCTGACTGGCCGAGCCGCCTTGCTTCGTTGCGCGCTCGGCTTCGATCGTCCAGGAGGTGGTCTCGCCGAGTCCGGCGGCCCAGGCGGTCAGCAGGTCCTCGTCGCGGCCGTCCCACCCCTCGAGGCCGGCAAGATGGAGACGGTACGCCTCGGCCTGGCACCACAGCTCCGAGCCGCGCGCCGTACGGGCCCTCAGCTCCCAGGACCGCAGCACCGCCGCGAGACCACCACCCGCCAGTGCTGCGCCGACGGCGGTCGGCGTGCGCCACGCCGTGCCGGCGTCCAGCGCGCCGTCGGCCGTGAAGATCAAGACGATCACACCGGCGACAGTGGCCAGCACACCGGCGATCAGGGCCACGCGGCGCGCTCGCTCCGCACCTGGCACCCACAGTTCCATGTCGTCGGACAGCCGCCAATCGTTCAGGCCGCTGTCCAACTCGCGCCAGGCCTCGGCGAAATTCTTGTTGTACTTGCGCAGCGAGACGTCCGGATTCCTGGCGAACAGGGTGCCGACGACCCGCTCGGTCAGTACGTCGGCGTTGCCGGGCTCCTCGACAGCGCTGCGTAGTACCGGCCGAGTCGCCCCGGTAACGCGTAGGTGGCCGTCCATGGCGGCGGCGAGCAGCCACGCGACCAGATGGTTCTTGCGAACCTGTCCGGTCAGCAGGATGCCGCTTTGGGCCGGGCCGAGCTCTGCCGGCGGGACGGGGGAGGGTCGAACAGTCCGGGCCAGCTTGCCCAGGTCCATCCGGCGGCCGCCCTGGATACGTTGACGTCCCGCGAGCCGGAGGAGTTCTGCGATCACCAGGGCGGCCAGGAGAGCGATCCCCGTGATCCACAACCAGCCCTGTGCGAGGTGCCCCTCGGGCTCGGCGGGCGCCGGTCCGGTCGGCGGCTCGGGCAGTGTCGCACCGCCACCGCCGGCCTTCGTGAACGTGCCGTACACGGTCAAGCCCTGTCCCTTGTCCAGGCCGCCGTGCTCGGCGTCCAACTGTCCTGGCCGGGGCTGTTGCGTCGTCGCGCAGGGAGCTTCCGAACCGTACGAACCGGCGTTGCAAAGCACCGACCGCAGCGCGTACGGCGTGGCGACGTGCACCTCCACCCGCCTGATCGGCACCTCCCACTCGGTGCCCACGGCGTCCCAGGCGAGCCGCTCGAGGTTGCCCAGCGTCCGCAGGGTGTACTCGATCCGGTACCGGTGGATCCCCGTCACGGTCGACGTCGGCTCGCCGATCACCATCTCGATCAACAGCGACCCGCTGAGCCGGAACGGGACCTCCGCACCGTCCATCGTGATCGACACGTCCTGCAGATCGCCGCGCCTGTCCAGTGGAACGGTCCGGTAGATCCCGTGCTTGTCCTTGCCGGCGAAGTCGTAGTCGATGACCTCGGTGATCCGCGCGCTTCCGTCCGGACGCACCTCGGCCCCGACCCACATCCGCGCGACCTGCTCCCCTGTTTGTGCGAGGAGCCCGACCAGCAGCCCGACCATGCCGATCAGCAGGACCCCCGCGACCAGCCAGAGGGCGTCCATCTTCCTGCGTCTAACGACCGAACCCGCCATCGTCGTACGTCCTCTCCTGACCCCCGGTGTCGGCACGGACGGTCCGCCATCCTTCCAGTCCCAGAGGTGCACCACCTCAGCGCATCGGTACGGGCGAGGTACGGGCAGAGCGGCAGCAGCGACGGTTCCTAGGCTCGACCGCTTGATCTCGAACGTCCCACTGAGAGGAACTCACGTGCGCAAAAAGCTCGTCGGCATCCTGGTCGCGGTCACGGTCCTGTTCGGCGGTGCCGTCCTCGCCGAGCCGGCTTCGGCGGCCACCGCCCCCTGCCGGCAGAACATCTACGGCCCGGGCGGCACCGGCTCCTGCGTGAAGGCGATCCAGAGCCTCGCCAACGTGCTGTCCATCAGCAACTCCGGCCGCAGCGAAGCCGGCCCGATCGCCATCGACAGCATCTACGGCGACCAGACGATGAACGCCATCATGAAGATCCAGCGCGCCGCCCGCGCCGCGAACCACCCGAACACCAAGGTCGACGGCTGGGTCGGCGCCCAGACCTGGACGGTCCTCTGCTACTACGGCGCGTTCTGGGGCGACGACACCAAGGCCAGGGACGCCTACCGCTGGGCCAAGTCCTACGCCTGCTGACGAAGCCGCGTGCCGCAGCCGGACTGCGGCCGACTGCGGCACCTGGACAAGCGTCTTCTGGATGGCCTCTACGTACGCGACGGTCCTTGGCCATCGTGCGACTCGCTCATCAGGAACTTTCGCCTCCACCGCTTCGGGAGTGTGCCGCTGACGTCTAGGCGGCGGGATGGGATCAGTGGGTGCCTGGGTGGCGGATGGCTGCGAGGGCGATGGCGCTTGCGCCGCGGAGGGCAGCTGTGTACGCGGCGGCTGCCGGCTGGACCGGGCAGGACAGTTGTTTGGAGAGTTGGTAGGTGACGGCTGGGAACTGGGCTCCGCCACCGGTCAATAGTGGTCCTCTTTCGAGTGCGTCGACGACCTGGGGGCCGCAGTCGCGGCTCAGGAGGTCAGTCACCATGGCGCGAATGCGTTCGATGAGGTTGTCGATCGTGATTGATGTGCGAAGGTCAGCGATGCCGAGCGGCGTACGGCGTGCTTCGATCACCGATCCGTCCGCTAGAACGGCTGTTTCCGTCAGGTGGGCTCCGAGGTCGATGACGAGGAGGGGCTCAACCAGGTCGGCCTTGGCGCCAATCGCGGCTGCCTTGACGCTGTCGACGGTGATGACTGTGCGGGGCTGGAGGATCTCGACCGCCGCGAGAACTGCGTGTCGATCGGCCTCGGGGCAGAGGACTGGAACGGTCACGACGATCATCTCGGGCTGCGGGGCGAGACTGGTACTGCCGTGCAGAAGGCGATCGAGCATGCGAGTGGTGCCGGGGACATCGGTGATCCTGCCCCGGGATATGGGATAGCTGACGCCGCCGGGCGATGTCGTCGTCGTGGGGGCGTCGACGACCAAGCCATGGTGAGGTATCCATGCGCGGGTGCGCAGACTCCCGAGATCGAGCGCCAGCGCGGAGCCGGTCCGGCTCCGGAACCTGGCGCCGGGCCGGACTGCTCCCGCTCTGAGGAGACCGCTCATCGTTGTGTCTCGAGGAAGTGGTGACATGGTGTGCAGTAGCGTGCCTGGGGATGGACGGTCAGGCATTGGATGCTGATGGTGCGGCCGCACCGGCCGCATCCGCCGTACCGCCCCGCGTCCATTCGGGCCAGGGCGGCCTCAGTTTCGGCAAGCGCGGTTTGCGCGGCCACGGTGAGTTTGTGGCGGATCTCGCTGTGCGCGGCGAGGTCGGCAGCGTAGGTCGTCTCGACCGGATCGTTCGCGCCTTGGGCGATGTCTTGGAGTTGTTGACGTCGGAACAGGCGATCCTCGTGCAGGCGTGCCCGCAGAACGGTGAGTTCCGCGGGATCGAGGCGATGGTTGTCGACTGCAGAGATCTGTTGGGTCACGACGGGAGCTCCTCGACTGTGACGCGTGGATCGATGGGAAGACGGACGCAGGGTTGCCGCCTGGGTCAACTGGCGCGCTGCTGGCACCCGACGCAGAAGCGAACGTAGGGCAGGATCTCGAGGCGCTCGACGGGGATGGCTGTTTGACAGTTGTCGCAGGTGCCGTAGGAGCCGTCGGCCAGACGCCGTCCGGCAGCGTCGATCTCATCGAGAACGCGCCGGATCGCTGCGGTTTGAGCCGCCTGCAGATCTTCGTCCGCAAGCGGCGCGGACTCCTCGATCGCCCGCAACTGGGCGAGGCGGGAGTTGCGCTCGTGTTCCAGGCGCCGGCGTGCTTCGTGTTTCGTGAGGCGCTGGGTGGTGGTGCCCAGGTCGGTGGTCATTGAATCGGTCCTTTCAGGGGAGTCCACGGGGGAGGGGCGTGCGCCCGGGAGGTGATGCGCGCGCCGGCGGCCTGCGCCGCCCGTCGTGAGGCCCGTGACTTGGTTCCGTCACCAACCATGGGCGATGCTGCGATCGGTGACCATCGGGCCTGACACCCATTTCGGGCGCTCGGGCAGGCAGAGGTGGCAGATGAGTGCCAGCCCAGCTCGACTTGCGGTGGGGCAGGAGGCAGGCTGGGAGCCATGCACCGTCCAATGACCGCCGGCACCACATCTTCGCGGCCGGGCCATGAGACCACGGCGGTGACGAAGGGGGTGTTTGCGGTGTCGTTGTTCTGGCGCATCTTCGCCCTGAACGCGGTGGTGCTTGCTGCGGCGACAGCATTGTTGCTCTGGGCACCGGTGACCGTGTCTGTTCCGGTGCTGTTCACCGAGGCCCTGGTCCTGCTGGGCGGACTGGCGGTGATGCTGGTCGCCAACGCCATACTGCTGCACGTGGGGCTGGCACCGTTGGACCGGCTAAGTGGTCGGATGGCAACGGTCGATCTGCTACGGCCTGGGCAGCGCCTGCCGGTCGCCGGACGAGGTGCTGTTTCGCAGTTGATCCGAGCATTCAACGACATGCTGGCGCGGCTGGAGGCCGAACGTGCCGCCAGCAGTACCCGTGCACTGTCTGCGCAGGAGGCGGAACGGCGCCGGATCGCCCAGGAGCTTCACGATGAGGTCGGCCAAAGCCTGACCGCCGTACTGCTGGAACTCAAGCGCTCGGCCGAGCGAGTGGAGGACGCCGACCTGCGCGCGGACCTGCGCCACGCTCAGGAAACGACCCGGGAGAGCCTGGATGAGGTCCGCCGGTTGGCGCGCAGGCTGCGGCCAGGGGTGTTGGAGGATCTTGGTCTGGTCAGTGCATTGACAGCGCTGGTCACCGAGCTGTCCACGCACACCGGTCTCGTGATACTTCACCGTTTCCAGCCTGCTCTGCCGTCGTTGGACGAGCAGACCGAGCTGGTGATCTACCGGGTCGCCCAGGAGGGGCTGACCAACGTCGCGCGCCACGCCGAAGCCACCCACGTCGAGATCAGCCTGCGCCACAGCGAGGGAGCAGTCGGCCTCCGGATCCGCGACGACGGCTGCGGCCTCGGACTGTCCCACGAAGGGGCCGGAATCCGTGGCATGCGGGAGCGCGCACTGCTCGTCGGCGCCACACTCGACCTTGGTACCGCGCCGACAGGTGGTGCCGAGGTGAATCTGTTGGTGCCTCTCAACGGGAACGGAGCCTGAGCATGGCTGCGGAGGAGACGACCCGCATCCTGCTCGCCGATGACCATGCACTGGTGCGACGCGGCGTACGGCTGATCCTGGACAGCGAACCGGGCCTGGCCGTGGTGGCCGAAGCTGGGGACGGGAAGGAGGCCGTCGACCTCGCACGGTCTACCGAGATCGATCTCGCGATTCTCGACATCGCCATGCCGCGGATGACGGGTCTGCAGGCAGCTCGTCAACTGTCGTCGCGTTATCCCGACCTACGAATTCTGATGTTGACGATGCATGACAACGAGCAGTACTTCTTCCAGGCGCTCAGGGCCGGGGCGGCGGGTTATGTACTGAAGTCCGTCGCCGACCGCGACCTCGTCGAGGCCTGCCGTGCCGCGATGCGCGGGGAGCCGTTCCTCTACCCAGGAGCGGTTAACGCACTGATCCGCAACTATCTGAATCGGGTGCGCCTCGGCCAGGCCATCCCGGAGCAGATCCTGACCGCCCGCGAGGAGGAGGTCCTCAAGCTCGTCGCAGAGGGTCACTCGTCCAAGGAGATCGCCGAAATCCTGTTCATCAGTATCAAAACAGTCGAGCGGCACCGCGCGAACATGCTCCAGAAACTCGGCCTCCGCGACCGCTTGGAGCTCACTCGCTACGCGATCCGGGCCGGCCTGATCGAGCCCTGAACCCAGGTCCGCGGGAGGTTTGCCGATACCCGGCAACGATGGAGTCCGACCTTCGCCGAGCGGACGCGTACTCAGCCCGCGTGCGAGACGGCATTGTTGGAATCGTACGGATACGGAGGCGTGAATTTCGCGGATCCGCGATCCGTGGTGACGAGGAGGTTCGATGACCGACCTGGATCAGGTGGCACCACCCAACGCGCCAGATGACCGGCACGCCGTCGACTTGCAGTGGTACCGCCACGAGCTCGAACAGCAGCGCAGGTTTCGTCTCGATCAGCTCACTCACCTCGCGTACGACGCGCTGGCCGCCTCCGACGATGCTTTGAGTGAGGTGACAACGATGTTGATGAGAGCCGCCAGAGCTGCCCTGGCCGACATCGACGCTGCTCTCTTCCGGCTCGCGGTCGGTCGCTTCGGCGTCTGCCAGCGCTGTGGTCGCGTCATCTCTGAGGACCGGCTGCAGGCCATCCCGATGGCCAGTCTCTGCCTGCGGTGCCAACTCTCCAAGGAATCGGGGGAGCCCCACCAGCATCCCTGGCGCACCGGGACCATTCCTGCGGCATCGTCGTCGCGGCCGCTGCGAGACATCGTCGATGTGTGGGGCGAGGATTCGTTCCCCGCCAGCGACCCGCCGGCGAACTGGTGAGTCGGCCCGTGGAGACCACTCAGGCCGACGACAACGATCCGATGCATGAGCAGCTGACGCATGTCGCCGCCCACCACGACCTTGCCTGGTCCCTGACCGCCAGGGTCAGATCCGGCGAACCTGCCGCAAGACCCCGCCGGCCGTTGGGGCGTGCGCTGGTGCGTGTCCTCACAACCACCGATCACAAGCTGATCGGGCAGCTGTACCTGATCACGTCGTTCGCGTTCTTCCTGATCGGCGGCGTGATGGCACTGGTCATGCGCGCCGAGCTGGCCAAGCCGGGCCTGCAGATCGTGAACGAAGAGGTGTACAACCAGCTCTTCACGATGCACGGCACGATCATGCTGCTGCTGTTCGCGACCCCGCTGTTCGTCGGCTTCGCCAACGTCATCATGCCGATCCAGATCGGCGCCCCGGACGTCGCGTTCCCGCGGCTGAACATGTTCAGCTACTGGTTGTTCCTGTTCGGCGGGCTGATCGCGGTCAGTGGCTTCTTCACCCCGGGCGGGGCGGCGAGTTTCGGCTGGACGGGCTATGCCCCGCTGTCGAACGCGGTCCGTTCGCCAGGTATTGGCGGCGACCTGTGGATCATGGGTCTGTGGATGGCCGGTCTGGGCACGATCCTCGGTGCGGTCAACTTCATCACCACGATCATCACGCTCCGGGCACCCGGGATGACGATGTTCCGGATGCCGATCTTCACCTGGAACACTCTCATCACCTCGATCATGGTGCTGGTCGCGTTCCCGATCCTGGCGGCGGCGCTGCTGGTCCTGGAGGCCGACCGCATACTCGGGGCCCATGTCTTCGATGCCGCGAACGGCGGGCCGATACTTTGGCAGCACCTGTTCTGGTTCTTCGGCCATCCCGAGGTGTACATCATCGCGCTGCCGTTCTTCGGCATCGTGACCGAGATCCTGCCGGTGTTCAGCCGTAAGCCGGTCTTCGGCTACATGGGGCTTGTCGGCGCGACGCTGGCGATCGCCGCGTTGTCGTTGACGGTGTGGGCACATCACATGTTCGTCACCGGCGCGGTGAGTTTGCCGTTCTTCTCGTTCATGTCGTTCATGATCGCGGTGCCGACCGGGGTGAAGTTCTTCAACTGGATCGGCACGATCTGGGGCGGCTCAGTGTCGTTCGAGACCCCGATGCTGTGGTCGCTCGGGTTCATGACGACGTTCCTGTTCGGCGGCCTGACCGGCGTCATCCTGGCCTCACCAACACTCGACTTCCAGGTCACCGACACCTACTTCGTGGTGGCGCACTTCCATTACGTCGTGTTCGGCACCGTGGTGTTTGCGATGTTCGCGGGGTTCTACTTCTGGTGGCCGAAGTTCACCGGGCGGATGCTCGACGAGAAGCTGGGCAAGCTGCACTTTTGGCTGCTGTTCGTCGGCTTCCACACCACGTTCCTGGTGCAGCACTGGCTCGGCGTCGAGGGCATGCCGCGGCGCTACGCGTCGTACGGCGCCAACGAGGGCTTCACCACCCTGAACCAGGTCTCCAGCATCGGCGCCTTCATCCTGGGCGCCTCTACACTGCCGTTCCTCTACAACATCTACAAGACCGCCCGCCGAGCACCTTTGGTCGGCGTGGACGATCCGTGGGGCTGGGGCCGCTCGCTGGAGTGGGCGACCAGTTCGCCGCCGCCACGACACAACTTCATCGAACTGCCTCGGATCAGGTCCGAAAGCCCCGCGTTCGACAGGCACCACCCGGAAGTCGCGCTGGCTGAGTACCCCGCCAACCGCGCGCCGGCGGACAACCTGCTGGACGCCGGCGACGACGAGGGCCGCGTGGAGCATCTCGAGGAAACCGGCGGTATCGAGGCCGAAGAAGAAGACACGACGTGAGAATCCGCGCCTCATCCGGCAGCTGGCACGGAACTCAAAGGGCTGGTGCAGGTGTCCGGCAAGGTCATGAGCGGAATGTCGGATTGGGCTCCAGGCGGACGCAGCAGTGGCCGGGCTCCGGCTTGAGCCGAGCCTGTAGTTGCGTGGCGTCGAGGCCCGCCAGAAGTCCGTCGAGTAGGCAAAGGTTCATCTCACACACCAGGTCGGTGTGCTGCTGGGCCAGCGTGTGGAAAGGGCAGTTACCGAGCACGATCACGTCCTCGTCGGCGCGGGGCTCGAAGCCATGCTTTTCGAGGATCCGCATCACGGCATCGGAGCTGGCTTCCGCGCCGGCGGCACTCGGGGCAGCGGCAGCGAGTTCGGTGCCGAGTCGACGCGCTCGCCGCTCGAGTGCTGCTCGTGGCGATTCTCCTGTGGCCTCGGCGTCCTCGATAGCCGCCGCCAGCAGACCCCCCGCCAGGTCATAGCGATGTTCGGGCAGGGACACCTCGACGTGGCGCTCCGATCGTCGGTACAGCTTCGACGGCCGGCCAGCACCAGGCCCCGACCGGCCGGTGCGCCGCTCGAAGACGACGTCGAGCAGACCTTCGGCGGCGAGCCGATCGAGATGGAAGGCAGCAGTAGCGCGCGGCAGACCCAGCGCCGTCGCCGCTTCGTCTCGGGTCACCGCGGCTGCCTGTCCTACGACGTGTTCGTACAGGCGTCGCCGCGTTGGTTCCTCCAACGTGGCGATCGCCAGGATGCGCGCTTGTTTGGTGTCATCCACGAACCGATTCTAAAGCTAACTCCCATTGACGAAAACCCTTCCTGGTTCTAAAGTCAAAAAGTATCTACTTTAGAAGGAGGATGGTCATGACGATTACAGTGCGCAGACCTCACTCGCCAGGGCGGGAGGCACTGTCGGACCCGGCCTACCAGGCTTTCCTGGTCCTGCGAACCGTCTTCACCGTGGCCCCGATCCTGTTCGGCCTCGACAAATTCGCCAACCTGCTCACCGACTGGCCCGCCTACCTGGCCCCCTGGATCAACGACATCGTCCCCGGCTCCGGCCAAGACGCCATGTACCTCATCGGCGTCATCGAGATCGTCGCCGGCATCGCAGTCGCCCTAATCCCCCGCTACGGCGCACTACTCGTCGCAGCCTGGCTCGCCGGCATCATCATCAACCTGCTCACCCTCTCAGCCTTCTACGACGTCGCCCTACGCGACTTCGGCCTCCTCGTCGCCGCTGTGGCGCTCGCCCGCCTCGCGGTCAAGTACGCGCCGACGCGACACAGTTCCTAGCGGAGAAGGATCGAACGCATGACTCTCGTAGAGCCGAACCGCTTTGCGCAGCAATCGCCGAAGCATCAGCGGCTCCGCGTTGTCCCGGGGCGAGGTGCGATCGATCTGGCGGCCGCCGAAGAGGCGGTCGCTGATCTCCTGACTGCCCTGGGCAAGGACCCGGACGGCGAGCATCTCGCCGATACGCCGCGCCGGGTGGCCAAGTCGTATGCCGAGTTGCTGACGCCTCCTGCGTTCGAGTTGACCACCTTCCCCAACGACGAGGGCTATGACGAGCTGGTCCTGGCCCGAGGCATTCCGGTGCACTCTCTGTGTGAACACCACCTGCTGCCGTTCCACGGCGTCGCCCATGTCGGCTACCTGCCGGGCGACCGGATCCTGGGCCTGTCGAAGCTGGCGCGGGTCGTCGAGCTGTTCGCCCGCGATCTGCAGGTCCAGGAGCGGTTGACCAAGCAGGTCGCCGACTGGCTGCAGGAGAAGCTGGCGCCCAAGGGTGTCGGTGTGGTCATCGAGGCCGAACACCTGTGCATGTCATCGCGCGGGGTGCGTGCCGCCGGTTCGCACACGGTTACCTCGGCGCTGCACGGCCTGCTGAGAGACACCCCGATCTCTCGCCAGGAGTTCTTCGCACTGGCCGGCACCCATGCGTGAATCACCCAGCCCTGTCGGTAGATGCCCTGCCGCATCCGATATTTCGTCACTGGAAGGTGATCATGAACAAGGAACCAACCTACGTCATTGTCGGCGCGAGCCTGGCGGGAGCGGTGGCGGCTCAAACCCTGCGGGAACAGGGATTCGCCGGACGGATCGTCCTGATCGGCGACGAAACCGAGTTCCCTTACGAGCGGCCCCCATTGTCCAAGGGCTACCTGCTGGGCACCGACGAGCGGGCGAAGATCTACGTCCACGACGAGTCCTGGTACGCCGAGCGCGCGGTGGAGTTGCTCCTCGGCCGGCACGTGACGGTGCTGGACCGCGGCGCTCACGAGGTGGAGCTCGACACCGGCGAGCGGATCGGCTACGCGAAGGTGCTGCTGGCCACGGGGGCCACGCCGCGCCGGCTCCGGCTGCCGGGCGCCGACCTCGAGGGTGTGCACTACCTGCGACGGGTAGAGGATTCTGATCGATTGCGTCAGACCATCCGCGCAGGCGGTCGCATCGTCGTCGTGGGCGCTGGGTGGATCGGTCTGGAGACCGCTGCCGCGGCCCGCGAGTCCGGCTGCGAAGTGACCGTGATTGATCCGCAGCCGGCCCCTCTCTCTGCGGCTCTCGGGAGCGAGATGGGCGCGTTCTTCGCCGGGCTGCACCTGCGCCACGGTGTCGACCTGCGGTTGAGTCACACCGTGACCGAATTCCGGGGGGCCGGTCGCGTGACCAGTGTCCTGGCCGGCAACGGCGCCGAGTTCGCCGCGGACGCGGTCATCGTCGGGATCGGCGCAATCCCGAACATCGAGCTCGCGGAGCAGGCAGGGTTGAGCTGCGACAACGGGATCGTCGTCGACGAGATGCTGTGCACGCTGGACCCCGACGTCTACGCGGTGGGCGACGTCGCGAATTCGTATCGCCCCTTCTACGGTGGACATCTGCGGACCGAACACTGGGCGAACGCGCTGCATGGCGCGCCGTTCGCAGCCCAGGCGATGCTCGGTCAGCGGGTTGCCTACGACAAGCTCCCGTACTTCTTCACCGACCAGTACGACGTCGGCATGGAGTTCTCCGGCTGGATCGGCCCGAACGGCTACGACCGTCTCGTCACCCGCGGCGATGTCGCTGGGCAGGCATTCCATGCGTTCTGGCTGGCCGACGACCGGGTGGTCGCAGGGATGCAGGTCAACTTGTGGGACGACGGCATCGCACCCGTCGAGGAGCTGATCCGCAACCGGCAACCGGTAGATCCGGAGAGGCTTGCGGACGTCTCTGTTCCTTTGGCTGCGCACGTCATGGCCTAGCGAGTGGCGAATCAGCCGGCTACGAGTAGGCAGATTCCGAGTGCCGCCAATGTGAGCACCTTGGTTGCCTCGAGACCGACGTAGTACAGGTGCAGGGTCGACGCGGGCGGGTGCTGACCGGCGAGGATGCGGTCGGTGCGCCGGTTGAGGTGGGGCCGGACGGCGATGAGTTGTCCGGCGAGGATGACCAGGATCGCGGCGGTGAGAGCCGCTACGGCGCCGGTGGGCCGTCCTGTGACTATGGCCGCGAGCGCGACCAGCGCCAGACCGATCTCTACGCGGTTGAGGGCCTGGAAGACAATTCGGCCGATGCCGAGCCCGATGGGGATGGCGACACCTGGGGCGCGGAATTTGAGTGGCGCTTCCAGGAATGAGATCGCGAGCACCATTCCGAGCCAGATGAAGACGGCGGCGGTTGCTACGGCGGCTGCTGCAGCGTTCAAGATGCTCCTTCTGGATCCGTGAGGTTGCGTCTGCGATCGCTTGACCGCGGCGGGTTACGGCGGGTTGCGCCTGCCCGGGGGCGTGGTTGCCGACGGCACCTAAGCCGGGGGCCAGCCGGCGATTCGGGCGACGAAGTCAGGGGGTGAGGCGACGATCATCATGACGGCGGGTTCGGTTCCTGGGTTGGCCAGGCTGACTCGCTCCCCGGTGGCGATGTGCGCGACGGCGCCGGGGGCGAGACTATGGTGCTGGTCGCCTTGCCGCAGGTCGATCGATCCCGACAGGTGGACCAGGACGATCTCGGACGGTCCGTGGTCGTGTTCGGGCAGGCCGCCGCCAGGCGGGATCCACACCTGGACCATGGCGATCTTGCCGGAGGTCTCGGCGGCGACGAGAACCTCCATCGTCGGACCCCCGGGGATGGGTGCCCGACGCCGGGGTGTGGTGCCGATCCTGGTGAGGTACATCATGTGCTCCTGTTGCGGCGCTGGCGGGTGCCCATGCCGGTGCTACGGCTGGGGGAGAGGTGAAGGATGCAGGCGTCGGGCTCGGCGAACGGTTCGAGGCTGGTCGCCGTGATCGGTGCGCGGATCTCGGCGAGGGCACCTCGCATCAGGCCGAGATGCAATGGACACAAAGTGGACGAGTACTCTTCGGCGAGTTCCAGGAAGGGGCATTGCCGCAGTCGGATGCTCTCGGCTGCGTCGCCGTCGGCTTCCGGCGCGAATCCCAGGTCGGTCATCATCGCGGTCAACCGTTGCGTGGCCTCGGCGGCGCCGGGACGATGAGGCGGGGGGATGTGCTCGACCAGATAGCTGCCCCAGTTGCGGCCTGCGGCCTCGGCTGCGGCACCCGCATCGGGACTCGTGGACAGTTGGGCCAGCAGGATCTTGGCGAGCAGGTGGTACTGGCGCCGCCCGCCTCGGTCCATTCCGGGATGTGGTGTGTGCACGGTCCGTGGCCTGCCCCGACCGGTCGGGGCCTCGAGCCTGCGGTCGACCAGTCCTTGCTCCACGAGCGCGTCGAGGTGGAAGCGGACCGTGTTGGCATGGATGTCGAGTCGTTCGGCAAGCTCGGTGACACCCAGTGGAGCGTCGGAGGCTCGCAGGGCTTCGAGAAGCGCCTGCCTGCGTGGCTTGTCGCCGGTGGCCTGGTCAGTCCTGGTCATGGGGGTCAGCTTGCCTGCTCTTGCGGCGGCAGCGCCGCAATGAGGGGATGATCGTGTGTGATCGCGCCGATCTTGAAGGCGCCGCCCGGGGAGCCGACGTCATCGAAGAATCCGGCGTTCGCGACCTGGTAGTCCTTCCACTGCTCGGGCAGATCGTCCTCGTAGAAGATGGCCTCGACCGGGCACACCGGTTCACAGGCACCGCAGTCGATGCACTCCTCCGGGTGGATGTAGAGGGAGCGCCCACCTTCGTAGATGCAGTCGACCGGGCACTCTTCGACGCAGGCACGGTCCTTGAGGTCGACGCACGGCAACGCGATCACGTAAGTCACAGCAGACTCCCTCATCAGACGCTTGTAATTACTACAAATATCACATGTAATAATCATTGAAAACAACGACGTGAGGAGAGTGGCACGATGCCGGCTTCGGAGATCTTCATCCAGGCGACCGAGACCGATCCCGACGTGATCGCTCGAGGCGCGGTCCACGAGGCCCACGAGCGACTGCTGTCAGGACTGGCGGAGCTGACTACGGTGTGGTCCGTTGCTCAAGCTGCCGAGCCGCGGTCTGCGGAGTTGGTGGACTTCTGCATCCATGAGGTGCGCCGGTACCTGGTCATCGCGGAGCGGGACCTCTACGCGCCCGCGTCGGAGGATGACGAGACCCGGCTTTTGGTCGACGCTCTCCGGGTCGGAGCAGCGGGACTCAACGCGCAGATCGACGAATTGGCCGCGGCCGGCTCGGTTGATGTGGCGAGGCTCGGCGCGATGATCATGGCGGGCCTGGATATCCACCTCCAGATCGAGGAGTCGGTGTTGCTCCCCGCGCTCGCCGGCCTGCCTGGCGTGGATCCGTCGTTGCTGGCCTCAGGCCTGCGGGCTTACCTGGCTGGGGAGCAGGTTCAAGAGCCAACGATTATCGACGTACGGCGAATCGCCCGTGGCGGCCGCCATCCACGCGTCTTCGCCCGGTACGCCCGGCTGGCTCCGGGAGAGACGTTCATCCTGGTCAACAGCCACGACCCCAAGCCGTTGCGCCGGGAGTTCGAAACCATTCACCCCGGTGCCTTCAGCTGGGACTACCTGCAGGCCGGGCCTGAAGAATGGCGAGTCCGGATCGGCCGGGTCGCCGCCGATGCCTGAGGAGTCAGCGCCTGTTCCAGCTGGCCTCCTGCCCGACCGGCCAACGGTGAGGGTCCTGCTCGACGTGCACGAATTCGTCGATGACTCGTCCGTACAGTCTGGTGCCCGGTGGGCGCTCGCCGAGCCGGGTCGCCAGCTCGACGCGAACCTCATTCATCTTCGAGTCGGGCAGCGCGTGGACACCCACACCGAACCGGACCTCGACGTGGTCGTCGTCGTCATCGCTGGTGGCGGCACCGTCGGAACACCTGACGGAGAGCAGGCTCTTGCCGACGGCAACGTTGTCTGGCTGCCCCGCGGCTCGACCCGCAACATCACCGCCGGCAGCAGCGGCCTGTCTTACCTGACCATCCATCGTCGCCGTCCTGGCCTGCAGATCAGGAAGCGCCCCGGGCACTAGCTTGGCCGGAGTCAACCGGGCCAGTCGATTGGCCCGGCTGGCGAAGAGGTCAGCGCGGCTCATTCAACAGCCGGGCCAGGACCGCAGCCTGACTGTGGTCCACGTCTCTGGTCGCCGTCACCAACGTCAACGCGTCACGTTTCGCCAGCGTGCGCAGGTGGTCCAGCGCGGTCAGTCCGGCCTGTGTTGCCAGCTCATCGCGATAGCGTGCCTCGAACTGCGCGAATTTCTCCGGGACATGGCCGTACCACTTGCGAAGTTCCGTGGAGGGTGCGACGTCTTTGGCCCACTCGTCGATGGCTGCCGCTTCCTTGCGGACCCCGCGGGGCCACACGCGATCGACCAGCACCCGGATGCCGTCATCTGCGGCGGGATGATCGTAGATTCTGCGGACTCGGACAGTTCGGCGCGTCATGCTTCGCCACCAGTTGGTTCGCGCCAGACAGGCAGCGTCAAAGCGGTGCGCGCGCGCTGAAGCTCGTCGCGGTGCAGCGTACCCAGCTGGGCCATGGCCTGCTCGCCGTGCGGCGTGAGCTCCACCCGTACCGCGCGGGCGTCCTCCGGGTGGGGGGCCCGGTGTACCAACCGTTGGGCCTGCGCACGGTTCACGAGTTCCACGACGCTGTGGTGACGCAGTTGCAGGCGGTCGGCCAACTCGCTCAACGTTGCCCACTCACGGCCGGGAAACCCCTTCAACGCCAGCAGTAGTTGGTATTGCTGCGGGGTCAGGCCGTGCCCGCGGACGGCCTGCTCGCTGAAGCGCAGGTATCGGCGGATGCCGAAACGGAAACGAGCCAACGCTTCGAAATCGGCCTTCGTCAACGGCTCCGCCGTCTGCTCGTCGTTCCTGGTGCCCGGCTGCATCCGATCACGTCCTCAGCGATTCACCGGGAGAACCCGGCTTCACCCAAGTATATCGTGTTACGACATAAATGCGCGGATCGCTCCAGCTGGCGTCCCGAAACCTCCTGCCTGCCTTCTCGCGCGTGTGGGCCGGGCGAAGATCTGAAGATCGTCCATTGCCGGTTCTCGGCAATCAACGAGAGGCAACCTTCGCCGAACGTGCCAATACCCGGCGAAGCGGCGCCACGGCAGTGTCAGACATACCCGATCACGCATCCGGGAGTGTGTCATGGAGTCCCTTGTTGCCACCCGAAGTGAGTTGCTCGACCGTCGGCGGCGGGCGGTCTTCGTCGCCCAAGGCCGCGATCTGCTCAAAGACAAACGAACCGCGCTGGTGCGCGAGTTCCGGCACCACCAGTCCGAGCTGCTGGACGGATTGGAACGGCTGCGGACCCTCGCAGTTCAAGCTCGGCAGCGTCTCGACGAGGCCACCGCGGTCTGCGGCCCGGAGGCACTCGCCTCTGGCGCGCTCGCCGCCGCGGCCGGGATCGGCGCGGACCTGCGATCTCGGACCGTGGCCGGGGTCCATGTGTTCGACCTGCGCCACGACCCGGTCCGCCGAAACGCAGCCACCCGCGGCTGGGCACCGTCCCTGGTGTCAGCCCACCTCGACGCCGTCGCGCTGGCCTACGAGGAGCAGTTGGAATGGCTGCTGGATCTCTGTGCGGTGGAGTTGAGCGTACGTCGGCTGGCCACAGAGATCGCCCGAACCACTAAGCAGGTCAATGCGTTGGACAACATCGTGCTCCCGCAACTGCACGACGAGGCACGCCGGATCGCGCTCACGCTCGACGAGCGCGAGCGCGAGGAGCACGCCCGGCTCAGGCGGGCCCGCACCCGCCGGATCTCCCTCGAAGCGACCAGCGACGGGCCCGACCGCACTCGGAGCGTGGCATGAGCCGCGCGCACGATGACAGCGACACAGTCACCCAGGCGACGCCGCACGAGTTGGTGCGGGAGCTGGAGAACTCGATCGCCGCCCGGCTGGCCGCGGCGAACCAAGCCGGCGATGAGGTGGCACTAGCTCAAGTGCAGGCGGATCACCTCATCGCCGAAGCCGAAGCGCAGGCGGCGGAGGTGGCGCGGCAACGGACAACCGCGATCCAATCCGCCGCCCGCGCCGAGGCCGCACGGTTGACCGAGGCCGGACTCCGCCGCGCTGCCGACCTGACTGCGGTCGCCACGCGGCGCCGCGACCAAGACGTCGCAACGGTCCTCGCCGCAGTGCTGCCGCAACAGCCACGGTCATCCCAGGACGAGGCGAGCCGACCATGATGGTCCCACTCACCCAACTCGAGGTCGTCGGGCTCAGATCGCGCCTCGATGACGCCCTGACCGCCTTGCAGGAACTGCGGCTGGCCGAAGTCGTCACCATCGTCGATCCAGGCGAGACCCCATCCGACCTGGCCGACCTCATCGCCCGCACCGACGCCATGCTCAACTTCGGCGACCAGCCCGCGACCGGCACCAGGCTCAGCGACACCGCCTTGCGGACTGCCCTCGACCACCTCGAACCCTACGTGGCGAAGCTGCTGGCCGAAGAAGAGGAACTACGCGGCGAGGCCGAAGCACTGCCCCGGTCCATCGACGCCCTCGACGCGCTACAGCCGCTCGTGCCCGAACTGGGTCGGCTGAACGACCGGCAATTGGGGAACCTTGGCCTGGCCAGTATGGCTCTGGTCCTCGACGACCCGGACTCACGGATCGTCCCCGAGCTGGCTCGGCAACTCGCCGAGCTGCTCGGCCGCGGGCACCTGCTGGTCACCTCCACGCCGGCGCCCGGCAGCCCTGTCGGCTGCCTGCTGGTTCTTCGCCGCGGCGACCTGCCCGAAGTGAACTCGTTGCTCGGCACGGAGCGCATCGTCGAGGTCGGCGTCCCCGCCGCCTACGCCGGCAAGTCGTTGCGTGCGACCGTCGAGGCGATGCGCGAACGCCTCGCCACGCTGCCTGGCGAACGCGACCGCGTGCAGGCCGAGTTGGCCGCCTCGGTCAAGCCGGTCGCGGGGTCGCTGCACGCCACCATCGCCACGCTGCGCGCCCGCGCCGAACGAGCTGTCGCGGCCGCGCAGGCGGATGTGTCCGCGCGCACGTTCATTCTCAGGCTTTGGGTCCCGACCAAACAGACCGCACAGGTCGAGCATGCACTGGCCGGTCGACTCGGCCAGGCCGTTGCCGTCGAGCGCCTGGACACCGGTACACACGCCGAGGACCAACCGGTGCTGCTGCGGAACCGGCCCAGCTGGCAGCCGTTTCAGCAACTGGTCGGGCTCTTGTCCTGGCCGGCGCACCGCGACGTGGACCCCACAGGGCTGACGGCGCTCGCGTTGCCCCTCTTCTTCGGCGTCATGGTCGGCGACGTCGTCTATGGCGCTCTCCTGCTGGCCGCCGGGTGGTGGCTCAGATCGCACTGGGCTAAGAAGGGCACCCTGTGTGAAGTAGGCCGGGTCATGCTGCTCGGCGGTGCCTGGACGGTCCTGTTCGGCCTTCTGTATGGCGAAGCGCTCGGCAGCCTGGGCCACAGCATCGGCATGCCGGCCCTCTGGTTCTACCGAGGCGGCCCGACCGCGCTCCAGCCGTTGCTGCTGTTCTCGTTGGCCATCGGGCTGGTCCATGTCGTCTTGGGATTGCTGCTGGGTGTTTGGACAGCCGCCCGCGGACACCAGCACCGGCATCTGGCTTCGAAGGTGGGAACTCTTCTGGTCCTGGCGGGGCTCTTCGGTTTGGCTGGCGTCACCGCCGCGGGCTTCCCCGCACAGGTCCTGACTCCTGCGGTGGCAGCGCTCGTCGTCGGTATCGTCGTGGCCTGTGTGTCCCAGGGCGCGCTCGGGCTGCTGCTGGGACCGCTTGATCTGCTCGGCGCCCTCGGCAACGTCTTGTCCTACCTGCGGCTCGCTGCAGTCGGCCTCGCTTCGACGTACCTGGCCGAGGTCGCCAACCAGCTCGGCGCCCGAGGGCCCCTGCTGCTCGGACTCCTCGTCGCCACCCTGTTCCACGCGCTGAATCTCGCCCTGGCGGCCTTCAGCCCGACGATCCAGGCACTCCGGCTGCACTACGTCGAGTTCTTCGGGCAGTTCTACGAAGGCGGCGGGCGGCTCTTCGCACCTCTCGGCGGTTCCGTTGCCAGGGGCCTCGAGTCCAAGAGCGTCGCTGCACCGGCCTCCGCCGCCACCAACTCACCCGAGCCGGTCCCGGCCGGGTCACCTGTCTGAAAGGACAAACATCATGGAACTCGGACTGATCGCCCTCGCCGCAGGCCTCGCTGTCGGACTCTCCGCGCTGGCCACCGGCTACGCCCAGGCACGCATCGGGGCCGCAGCCATGGGCGCGGTAGCGGAGAAGCCTGAACTGACTGGCCGCGCGATCCTGCTGGTAGCCATCCCCGAAACGCTGGTGATCCTCGGGTTCGCGGTCGCAGCGATGATCATCCTGCTACTCGGCGGCAAGTGATGGCGCTGCGCGATCTGCTGAGCGCACTGGAGGAAGAGGGAGCAGCAGAGCACGAGAGGGCTCAGCAGAACCGGCGCCGGCAAGCAGCGGAGATTCTCGCCGATGCCCAGGAGCGAGCCGCCAAGGTCCATGAAGACGTCGTGGCAGCGGCCGAAACCGCGGCCCGGCAGGAGGCGGACGATCTGTTGATCACCGCGCGGTTCACGGCCCGTCGGGCCGTGCGGACCGCGCGCGACGACGCGTTGGACGAGGTCCTCGGCCAGGTACGCGAGCAAGTGCTCGCCCTGCCCGGCAGCCCGGACGGCCCGGCCATCGCGGCCGCCTGCCTGGAGGAAGCTGTCGCAGCGATGCCGCGGGCCACGACGGTGCATGTTCACCCGGCCGACGCGACGCTGAGGCTCGAGGCTACGGCCCGAGTCGTCGCCGACCTCGAACACGGCGGCGTCGTCGTCGAGGACGACCAGGGCCGCTACATCGATAACACCTACCTCACTCGGCTGGCGAACACCTGGCCGGAGATCCGTGCCGGACTGAGCAACTCCTGGGATCGGGACTCATGACGTCGCGGCCCGACTTCATCGCCGGCAACACCCGGCTCAGAGCGCGGCTGTCCGCGTTGCTCGGCCCAGTCGACTACGACCAACTCGCCGGAGTCTCCCGTGAGTCGGCCGCGGAACGGCTCGCGGGGTCGACGTACCGTCCCTATCTGGACCGCGACCAAGGAGGCGACCGCCAACTCCTCGAAGCGACCGGCCGCCGGCTACGGGAATTGCTGCGCGGAGTGCGGGGACTGTACGGCGGCACGGCCGGCATCGCGGTCGGGGTGCTGCTGGCCCGGCACGACCTGCACGACACACTCGCGCTGCTGCGCGGCGCGCGCACCGGGCAACCCTCCGCCGTCCGGCTGGCCGCCGTGATGGGAGTCGGTGCACTCGACCAACGAACAGCGGCCGACATCGCAGCAGCACCTGACGGCGCAACAGCTGTACTGCGGCTGATCACGCATCGGCTCCCCGATCCGCTGACCGCCCGGGCGCTACCGGCGGCCTGGGAACGCTATGAGCTACACGGCGACCCCGACGAGTTCGAGACCACCATCGCGTCAGCCGCGATCGACGGCTGGACCGACCGTCTGGAGTGGGTCGGCCGGGCCGCCCGTCCCGTTTTGGAGGTTGTCCAAGCCGAGTGCGACGGTGCCAACCTTCTCGCCGTACTGCGCGATCCGGCGCTGGAGATGCCGCGGCTCCTCCCCACTGGTCTGGTGCCCGAATCGGCGTTGCTCGCCGCCCGAAGAGGAGACCCGGGGCCGGCGCTGGTCGCCCGCCCCGGCTGGCGGCAACCTCTTGAACGGCACCTGGGCAACGAGGACCTCACCGCGCTCGAATGGGACCTGGACGTCGCCGTATGGCGCCAGGCCGTGCGCGGGCTGCGACGCGGCGACCCCCTCGGTGCGCACATCCCCGTCGGCTACGTGGTAGCCGCCGAATGCGAGGCGCGCACAGTCCGGCTCCTGCTCGCCGGCCTCGCCCCCAGCTACGACCTCCGAGATCTGCTCGTCCGATGACTACTACACCGACCGGAAGGACCAGCCCATGACTGACGCGCTCGTCATCGCAACCCCCATGACCGCCATCGGCTATCTCCTCGGCGGTGCACGGACAGTCACGGCCGTCGATGCCAACGAGACCATCGCCGCGGTCGCCGCAGCGATCGCGGACGGCCGTGCCGCGGTCGTTGCTGTCCACGGGGCACTCTGGTCAGCCGTCGCACCACAGGTTCGCGCCGACTGGGCCAGGCAGACCACACCACTCATCCTCAGCCTCCCGGATGAGGATGCCGACGTCTCCGCAGTCAAAGACGCGGCCCTCCGGGACCTGCTGGCCCGCGCGATCGGCTACCAGATCACCTTCACACCCAGCGGAGGCACCCCATGACGATGACCGGACGACACACCGGGGGCGGGAGCCGGCAGTTGGCCACCGACAGCGGACGGGTGATGAGGATCTCCGGTCCCGTGGTCAGTGCCACCGACCTGCCGAACACCCGCCTGTTCGACGTGGTGCGTGTGGGCGTCGAAAGACTCCTGGGTGAAGTCATCAAGATCGACGGCGAACTGGTGGTGATGCAGGTCTTCGAGGACACCACAGGAATGCAGGTCGGTGAACCGGTCGAGGCAACCGGCGAGCCTCTGTACGCCGAACTCGGCCCCGGACTCCTCGGCGCGATCCTCGACGGCACCCAACGACCGCTGCAGAACCTCAGCGCGGATGGCGACCTGTACATCGCTCGAGGCGCAGACCCGCCCCGCCTGGACCGCGACCTTCGTTGGGACTTCCGGCCCGCCGTCGATGTCGGAGACCGGGTCGGACCCGGTGACCTGCTCGGAACGGTCCCGGAGGGACGCGCCATCGAGCACCGAATTCTCGTACCGACAGACACCAGCGGGGTCGTCACCGCAGTTCGCCCTGGGGCGGCCACCATCCTTGATCCTGTCGTCGACATCGACGGTCACCCGGTGGCGATGATGCGCCGGTGGCCGTTGCGCCAGGCCCGCCCGGTCGCGAACCGGCTCCCCCTGACCGTGCCGCTGATCAGCGGCCAGCGTGTCCTCGACCTGCTCTTCCCAGTCGCCAGGGGCGGAAGCGCCATCATCCCGGGCGGCTTCGGAACCGGCAAGACCGTGCTGGAACAGGCCCTGGCCAAGTTCTCGACCGCAGACATCGTTATCTACGTCGGCTGCGGCGAACGCGGCAACGAACTGACCGAGGTACTCGAGGAATTCCCCGAACTCACCGATCCGCGCACCGGTGCCCCACTGATGGAGCGCACTGTCTTGATCGCGAACACGTCCAACATGCCGGTCGCCGCCCGCGAAGCCAGCATTTACAGCGGCATCACGATCGCCGAGTACTACCGCGACCAGGGCTACGACGTCGCCATGATGGCCGACTCGACCAGCCGCTGGGGCGAGGCGCTGCGCGAGGTGTCGAGCCGACTCGAGGAAATGCCGGCAGAGGACGGCTACCCCGCCTACCTGGCCACGCGCCTGGCCGGCTTCTACGAACGGGCCGGCGCGGTCCAATGCCTCGGCACGCCCGAGCGCACCGGATCAGTGACGATCGTCGGCGCCGTTTCGCCGGCCGGCGGCGACTTCTCCGAACCCATCACCCAGAACAGCCTGCGGCTCGCGGGCTGCTTCTGGGCACTCGACACCGCGCTGTCCCGACAACGTCACTTCCCCGCCGTGAACTGGCTACGCAGTTTCTCGCAGTACAGCCTCGACGAATGGTTCGACCGGGAGATCGGCCCGGACTGGTCCCCACTGCGCCGCTGGGCGGCAGCAGCCCTGCAAGACGAAGGCGCCTTGCAGGAGGTCGTGTCGCTACTCGGCGTCGAAGCACTGGCGGCCGAGCAACGGATCATCCTGCGCATCGGGCAAGCCCTGCGAGAAGACCTGCTCCAACAGTCCTCGTTCGACGACCTCGACGCGTCCTGTCCACCACAACGCCTGCTGGCCATGCTGCGCGTCATCCACGAGGCCGGCGCTGCGATGAGCTCAGCACTCCAGCGCGGCGTCGCCATCGCCAGCATCACCTCCGCAAGCGTGCTAGCCGATCTCGGCCGGATGCGCCGCTGGCCACCCGACAACGTCGACGACTCCGCCACACGCCTCAGCCGACGGATCGCCGAAGAAATGAGCTCGCTGTGACCACCGCCGAAGCCCAATCACCCTTCACTGTCGGGCACCGCACAGTGAAGCGGGTCGCCGGTCCACTCATCATCGTGGACGGGATGGACGGCGTCGGCTACGGCGAACTGGTCGAGATCGAAACCGGCGAGGGCCCAATCCGGGAAGGCCAGGTGCTCGAGCTCGACGGGTCACTGGCCGTCGTCCAGGTCTTCGGTGGAACCGTCGGAATCGGACGCCGCGAAACCTCCGTGCTCACCCGCGGCCGCGCCGCCAGGACGGGCGTTGGCACCGACTACTTCGGCCGCGTACTCGACGGCGCCGGGAGAGTACGCGACGGCGGCCCGCAGCCCGTCCCGGACGACTACCGCCACGTCAACGGCCTGCCACTCAACCCGATCACCCGCGCACACCCCGACCAGTTCATCGAAACCGGTGTCTCGGCGATCGACGGACTCGTCACGCTCGTCCGAGGCCAGAAACTGCCGATCTTCTCCGGTGCGGGGCTGCCCGCGAACAGCCTGGCCGCCCGGATCGCGGCCCAGGCACGCGTGCCCGGCGATGACGCCGAGGTCGTCGTCATCTTCGCCGCCATGGGCGTCACCCGCCGGGAGGCGGAGTTCTTCCGCACCGAGTTCCTGACCGGTGGCGCCGCCGCCCGCAGCGTCCTCCTGCTGAACCTGGCCGACGATCCCACCATCGAACGGCTGCTGACACCCCGGGTCGCGCTCACGATGGCCGAGTACCTGGCCTTCGAACAGCATCGGCACGTCCTGGTCGTGATGACCGACATGACCGCCTACTGCGAAGCGCTGCGGGAGATCTCCGCCGCCCGCGAGGAGATGCCGGGCCGCCGAGGATACCCCGGCTACATGTACACCGACCTGGCCTCCCTGTACGAACGGGCCGGTCGAGTCCACGGCGGTGCCGGGTCGCTCACGCAACTGATGATCCTCACCATGCCCGACGACGACATCACCCACCCGATCCCAGACCTCACCGGCTACATCACCGAAGGCCAGATCGTGCTGTCGCGTGAGCTCGACCGGCAAGGCATCCAGCCGCCGATCGACGTGCTGCCGTCGCTGTCCCGCCTGATGAACGCAGGCATCGGTGCCGGCAAGACCCGCGACGACCACCGCAGCCTCGCCGACCAGCTGTATGCCTGCTATGCCCGCGGCCGCGAGGTCCGCCGGCTGATGTCGATCGTCGGCGAGAGCGGACTGCCCGCAGAGGATCGGCGCTATCTCGCGTTCGCCGCAGCCTTCGAACGCACCTACCTCGATCAAGGACCAGATCGCCGTGCTCTGAGCGACACCCTGGAGATCGGGTGGCAACTACTGTCGCCGTTCCCGGCAGCCGAACTGAAGCGTGTCAGCGCTGAACAGTTGGCACGCCACCACGAGGCAGCCGCGCCAGCGACCGATGATTGATGGACGTTCCCCTACTGGTCTGGGCCCTGACGATCATCGGGATCTTGGTGCTGCTGCTCTTCGACTTCTTCTTCCACGTGCGCACCGCTCACACCCCGACGCTCGGCGAGGCAGCGATCTGGTCAGCCGTCTACGTGGGCATCGCCGTCTTGTTCGGCCTCGGCGTCTGGCTCCTGGGCGGCGCGACGCTGGGTAGCGAATACTTCGCCGGCTACATCACGGAGAAGGCGCTCTCGGTCGATAACCTCTTCGTGTTCCTCATCATCATGGCCAGCTTCAAAGTGCCGCGCGCCGATCAGCAGAAGGTGCTGCTCTTCGGCATCACCTTCTCTCTCTTCGCGCGCACTGCCTTCATCTTCCTCGGTGCCGCGCTGGTCAACTCCTATGCGTTCGTGTTCTACCTTTTCGGACTCATCCTGCTCGTCACCGCCTGCCATATGCTCAAACCCGGGACCACGACCGGCCGATCGGCGAACAACATCATCGTCCGCCTCGCCAAGAGATTCTTGCGGACCTCTGAAACCTACGACGGCGACAGACTGTTCACCATCGACCAGGGCCGCCGGGTGATGACTCCGATGCTGCTGGTGATGGTGGCCATCGGTGGAACCGACGTCCTTTTCGCGCTGGACTCCATCCCCGCGATCTTCGGCCTCACCCAGAGCGTCTTCATCGTGTTCACGGCGACCGCGTTCTCTCTGCTGGGACTGCGGCAGTTGTACTTCCTCATCGACGGACTACTGGACCGCCTCATCTACCTGTCCTACGGCCTCGCTGCGATCCTGGGATTCATCGGCGTCAAGCTCATCCTGCACGCCTTGCACGAGAACAACCTCCCGTTCATCAACGGAGCTCAGCCCCTCGACGTCCCCGAAATCGGCACCGCCGCCTCATTGAGCCTCATCGCCGGCATCCTCATCGTCACCGTCATCGCTTCGCTGGTCAGCGTCCAGATCCGCGCCGCGCGCGCCGTGCCACCGATTCCGCAGATCCAGCCCGAAGCTGCGGGATCCGTCGCGGATGGTGCCCGCGATGTACATGACTGTGAAGAGCACCCAGCTGACGGCGGTGCCACGTAGACGACCTCGTGTGAGGCGCGGGGTCGTGTGTTCAGTTGGAAAGGAACGCGGTCAGGGCCGCGAGCAGCTCCTCGGGTGCCTGCTCGGCGACCCAGTGGCCGGCGCCGGGGATCACGGCGCCTTGTATGTCGGTGGCGGTCGGCTGCATGCCTTCGCGTACGTGGTCTCCCCAGCTGTCGGCGCCGCCGATCGCCAGTACCGGCATCGGCAGGGGCCGGGTCGCGCGTTTCTTGTTCTGGGCCATCGTGGTGTCCCAGGCGCGGTAGAACCCGAAGCACCCGTGCAGGGACTCGGGGTCGAGGAAGCTGTTCACGTAGAAGTCGATGACCGCTTCCGGCAGCGGTTTGCCGCCCTGGATGGCGAACTCGTAGCCGAAGAAGATGTGCTCTTTGCCCTGGACGAGTTGCTCGGTCACCTGGCCGGCGCGGTTGAACGGGATGTGCCAGACCTTGTCGTTCAACGGCGCCGGGACGAACAGTGGCGGCGCGGGTGATACACCAGGTGGCCCGGGGATTTCGGCGACGGCGAGCCGAGAGACCCGGTCCGGGTGGTCGGCGGCGAGCGCGTAGCTGATGACCACGCCGGTGTCGTGGCCGACGACTGCGAAGCGTTCGTGTCCGAGGGCGTCCATCAGCGCGATCAGGTCACTGGCCAGTGTGCCTGCGTCGTACCCGTCGTCGGGCTTGCCGGTGCGGCCGAGGCCGCGCTGGTCGATGGCGACGACGGTGTGGTTCTTGGCCAGGGCCGGCATCAGGTGGCGCCACGCGTACCAGTTCTCGGGCCAGCCGTGGATCAGCAGCACGGCCGGTCCGTCGCCTCCGATGACCGCGTGCTGGCGCAGGCCGTTGGTCTCGATGATGCGGCTGCTGAACGTCTCGGCGAATCCGGCCGGAAGGTTAGGCGCTTGGGCGACGGTGCCCGGGCCATCGGCGGTGGCGAACTGGGTGAGATCTGTAGGCATGACAAGTCCTTTCGACAGCGTTGCGGGGTCGCCGGCGATTACTGAGGCCGGCTTCTCCATGCTCAGGTCCGATGCCCTCGCCAGTGACCAGGGAGACTCCCTGGTCCAGCTTCCGGGGCGGGGACCAGGGTTTTCGACCGGTGTGGATCGGCTGCCGACCTGGCAAGGCTTGTGAAGCACTCGACCACCCTCGGTCGGTGTTCCGAGATGGGGAGCAGTCATGAACAGTGGAGTATCGCGGCGCGTATTCACCGGCGGCGCGGCTGCCGCGGGAGCCGCGCTCGCCGGCGGCTGGGCATCATCGGCCGCGGCTGCAGGCAGCGGGCGGGTGGCCGGGGACTTCGGCACCGTCTCGACCGCGCCGCGGTTGCCGGAGGGCTTCACCCAGACGTTCCGGAGCCGCTTCGTGCAGGCCAACGGGATTCGTCAGCATGTGGTGATCGGAGGCGACGGGCCGCCGCTGCTGCTCGTGCACGGCTGGCCGGAGAACTGGTACGCGTGGCGGTTCCTGATGCCGGCCCTGGCGAAGAACTACACCGTGATCGCCGTAGACCAGCGCGGCATCGGATTGAGCGAGAAGGCCCGCGGTGGGTACGACGCGGGCACGCTCGCCCGCGACCTGGCTGAGCTGATGACTGCTCTGGGGCACCGGAGATTCGCAGTGTTCGGGCACGACACCGGCATGGTGATCAGCTACGCCCTCGCCGCGGACTACCGCGACCGTGTTGTCCGCCTGGCTGTCGCCGAGGTCCCCGGCCCGCCCGGAGTGGTGCCCGCGCCCGACTACTTCATCTTCCCGGCGCTGAACAACAAGCTGTGGCACATCGCGTTCAACCGGGTCGACGACGAGCTCGTCGTCGACATGGTCAAGAGCAACGCCGAGGCCTACTACCGCTACGAGTACTCGATCCAGGGCGGCGGCGCGACGCTACCGGACTATGCGATCAGGTACTACATCGGCCTGTACACCCGCGACCGCGACGTCCTCCGTGCCACCTTCGGGTTCTACCGCGCCTGGGACACGACCCTGAACCAGAACATCGAACGCGCCAAGACGGATCTGATCATCCCGGTGCTCGCGATGGGCGGGGCGAACAGCTGGGCTGAGCACGTCAAGGACGGCATGCTGCCCGCCGCGACGGACGTGACCGGCGCGATCATCCCCGGTGCCGGTCACTGGCTCGCGGAGCAAGCACCCGCAGCTACTCTCGCGGCGCTGACCCCGTTCCTGGCGCCGTACCGCGCCGCCTATCGCCCCTCGAGCTGAAGCGAGGAGCGGTCGCCGGTTTCCATCGCCGGGATGGTCGACACCGCTTACGAGTCCTGGACGGCGATGAGCTCGTGGCTGTTCCGATGAGGTCAATCAAGCTCTACGCTGGCCGAGGTGTCGCCGTGGATTTGTCACGCGTCTCTCAGACCAGTGATCGTCACGCGGCGGACGCGTCACCTTCCGTGCCGAGCGGACAGGTCCAGGTAGTCCGGTAGAGCTGTCACTGGGGATGGTCAGGTACATCGGGCATCCCCAGGGGGAGCAATATGGGGCGACAACTTCAGAGGCTTTCGCGACGCGGATATCGGATGTGCCGGTGCTTCCGCGTGGGGCTGGTCGGACGAGGGGATGACTCCGCCCCGGCCGCGCTAGTCCAGGAGGTCGGCGGTGGCAGGGGAGGGCGCTGAGCCAGCCGCGCGGTTGCTCGGACGGCGCAGCGAGTGCGAGGCGCTGGATCGGTTGGTGACCGATGTGCTCGCCGGGGAGAGTCGGGTCCTGGTCCTGCGTGGTGATGCGGGCGTTGGCAAGAGCGCGTTGCTGGGATACTTGTCCGGGCAAGTCGCCGGCTGGAGAATCGCGACCGTCACAGGGGTCGAGTCGGAGATGGAGTTGGCGTACAGCGGCCTCCATCAGCTGTGCGCGCCGCTCTTGAACCACCTCGACCGCCTACCAGATCCGCAACGCGAGGCGCTTACGACGGTGTTCGGGCTGAGCGCCGGGCCCGTACCCGACGGGCTGATGGTCGCGCTTGCGACGCTCACCCTGGTTGCAGAGGCCGCCGAGAAGCTCCCGCTGATCTGCTTCGTCGAGGATTCGCAGTGGCTGGACCGATCATCCGCGCGGGTCTTCGGTTTCGTGGCCCGCCGCTTGCTCGCCGAACGCGTGGCCTTCGTCTGCGCGGCGCGCACGGGGATCGAGAACGACGTCTTCGACGGCCTGCACTCGCTGCAGATCACCGGCCTCGGCGAAGGCAATGCCCGCGCGCTGCTGCTGGACAATCTGCACGGCCCACTCGACGCGGCGGTCCGCGACCAGATCGTGGCAGAAAGCCATGGGAACCCACTCGCTCTCCTCGAACTGCCGCGCACCTGGAGCGCCGGTGAGCTGGCCGGAGGATTCGGGCTGCCCTACCATCACGCGGTGGCCAGCAGGATCGAGCTGAGCTACCGCCGGCGTCTCCTCGTGCTCCCATCCGACACCCGGCTTCTGGTGCTCGCCGCTGCCGCGGAGCCACTCGGCGACGCGACATTGCTTCGCAGCGCCGCCGCGTCACTCGGCATCGACATGGTCGCAGCCGGCCCGGCGATGGACGCCGGGCTCCTCGAGATTCGCGGGCGAGTGGAGTTCGCCCACCCGCTGGTCAGATCCGCCAGCTACCGAGCGGCAGCCGTCGGGGACCGCTACCGGGTTCATCGCGCCCTCGCAGCGGCTACTGACGCCGAGACCGACCCTGATCGGCACGCCTGGCACCGTGCCCTGGCGACGCCGGGACCTGACGCGGATGTGGCGGCCGAGCTCGAGCACTCGGCCGGCCGGGCACAGGCCCGAGGTGGCCTCGTCGCAGCCGCGGCCTTCCTTTCTCGTGCAACCGAACTGACGGCCGATCCGGCAGGGCGAGTTCGACTGGCGCTGACTGCGGCTGTCGCGAACGTACAGACGGGGGGCTTCGAGATCGCGCAGCGGCTACTCGCCACGGCACGGGAGGGCCTGGCCGATGAGGCGCAACGCGCGCAGATCGACATGGTCGGTGCCCTGTTGGCGTTCGCATCCAAACGAGGGAGCGAGGCCACGCCACTCTTGCTCGCGGCGGCGCGACGCCTCGAACCACTGGATGTCCAGTTGGCGCGACAGACGTACCTGGACGCGTTCTCGGCCGCGCAGTTCGCGGCCCGCCTCAATGGCGGTGTGAGCGTCGTCGACGTCGCACGGGCCGCGCACGCTGTTCCGCTCCCGCCTGAGCTGAAGCCCACCCCCGGTGACCTGTTGCTGGACGCCTTCAGCGCCCTTGTCGAGGACTACGGCGGTGCGATTCAAGCCTGTCGAACAGCATTGCAGAGACTCCGCGACGAACAGACCCCGAGCAGAGAGAAGCTGCGCTGGCTGTGGCAGGGCTGTGTTCTCGCACTCGAAGTGTGGGACGACGAGAGCGCGTACGCCCTGTCGCACCGTCACCTCGAGGTTGCCAGGAAGACAGGTGCGCTGAGTGAGCTGCCGTTGGCGCTCGGCTCGCGAACGCCGGTGCTGGTGTTCTGCGGCGAGCTCTCGGCGGCCACCTCGCTGGTCCAGGAGGCACAGTCGGTGCGGGATGCGATGGAGATCGACGAGGCGCCGTACGGCGCGTTGATCGTCGCCGCGTGGCGTGGACAAGTCGCCGAAGCCACCCAACTGATCGAGCTCACGCTGCGCGAAGCCGGCGCGCGCGGGGAGGGCGTCGGCATTGCGATCAGCGAGTACGCGCACGCGGTCCTCTGCAACAGCCTTGGCCGGTACGACGAGGCACTGGTGGCCGCGCGGCACGCCTGCGAGGATCCGCAGGAGATGGTCGCGCACAACTGGGGGCTGACAGAGCTGGTCGAGTCGGCCACGCGGACCGGACACACGGAGCTGGCGTCCGAAGCTGCCGAGCGCCTGGCCACGAAGGCGCAGGCCGGCGGAACCGACTGGGGTCTCGGGATGGCAGCACGGGCGCGAGCGCTGCTCAGCGAAGGAGACGAAGCGGAGCGCCGGTTCCGCGAGGCCATGCAGCATTTGAGTCGGGCCCGTGTGCGCGCCGAGCTCGCCCGGGTTCACCTGCTCTACGGAGAATGGCTCCGGCGGTCGAACCGCCGCGCGGACGCGCGTAGCGAGCTGAGCGTCGCCCACGAGATGTTCGACTCGATGGGAATGGAGGGATTCGCTGACCGCGCCCACCGGGAGCTTGCGATCGCGGGAGCGACCGTACGGAAACACACGATCGAGACGCAGGACGACCTCACCACCCAGGAAGCCCAGATCGCACGGCTGGCCCGTGACGGACTCACCAACCCCGAGATCGGCGCACAGCTGTTCATCAGCGCGCGGACCGTGGAGTGGCATCTGCGCAAGGTGTTCAGCAAGCTCGGCGTCAGCTCCCGGCGCCAGCTCCGCGGAACGCTGATCCGTTAGCGGTCGATCGCCTGGCCCACTTGTGGAACGGTGAGCGATCGCCCGCTGTCCATGCCTCCCAGAGACCTGACGTGCCCAGATCCCAGTCGGGGCGGATCTCACGCGTCACTGCCCGCAGGTCGAGCCACAGGTCGTCGGCCGTGGGACGGCCCCAGAACCAGTATCCGTTGTAGACGGTGTGAACGACCAGGTCAGGTTTGAGCACGAGCGTATGCGGGATCATCGGGTCGTTATCCGGGTCGGTGAAGTCCCGGATGCCGAGGTCCTTCTGGACCGTCCGCCCAGGATCGGACAGGAACGTCCACCGAGCACCGGCCGCGGCACGGAAGTCGCGTACCAGGGGCCGGTCGTCGGTCGAGATCGTGACCATCTGGACATGGCCTACCGCGACCTTTGCCTGGAACCCCGCCAGCTCGAGATGGTGCTGGTACTCCTCGGGACAGTAGAGGCCGCGCGACAGCATGAGGATCAGCGGATCGCGGCCCTGCAGTTCGCTGAGAGTGCGAACCGTGCCGGCGTGATCAGGCAGCGCGTAATTGGGGAGGATGCCACCGGGAGTGATGTCGCACCGCATGGATGACCACCTCTCACCTGGCGCCTACTCGCGCGACCCGCACGGTGCGTCGGCCGATCCATCCACTGTTGCAGGTCCTACCGGTCATCCGAGCCCGGGAGATACCCTGGCACTGTCCCTGGTCCGTCGCCGCTGAACCTTCAGCAGGCAGCCGAGAGTCGTCTTCGGTCCCCCAGCGGGCCGGCAATGATGAGACCACCGGCGTCGACGACACCGACCACTTCACACCTGATTGACCCGCAGATCGCCGGCGGGGTTGCGCCGCCATCGGAGCAGTGAAGGGCCGACTGTCCCGGGCCGTGAACGTCCTAGCGGAGGACCAGGCCTGGCAGAACTGCGAGGAACACGATGATCGAATCCAAGCTGACCGAACTCCCCGAACGCGCTGGAGACCGGACAAACGTCGGGCCACCACCGATCGAAGCCATCCGCGCAGGCGCTGGGCGCCGCCCCCGTCGGCGTACAGCGGCACTCTCGGCTGTCGGCCTGGCAGCCGTGGTAGTGGCAGTGGGCGGGACGCTGCTGCTCGCCGGCGGCCCGATCCTCACGAACCCCGCGCCTCCGGCCGCCTCGGCACCTCCGGTGCCTGCCGCGACGCGACTGGTGGGCATCGGCCACGCCGCCATCGCCGTGCCCACGCAATGGGCCGCCAACAAGCTCGGCTGCGGAACGCCGCTGAAGGACACAGTCATCATCGACGCAGGCCCCCAGGACCTCTGTCATGTAGATCGCCCCAAAGGTGTCGAGAGCGTACTGGTGCGTAGCGGCAAGCCAATCGAGTTCCATGCCGACGAGACCTTCCAGCTCGACGGCGCGCGAGCCGAACGTCAGCGGACAACCTGCACCCCCAGGTCGATCAACCAGGTCACGGTCTGTTCAGGTACCGTGTTCATTCCGTCTCTCGACGTATCGTTCGACGCATCGTCCTCCACGAACGCCGACGAGGTTCACAGCATCCTCGCCCGGATCATCATCGTTCCAGACAAGGTCGGTGCCCCAGAGCCCCTGTTCAGCGAATCGAATCCGGCCGCCCGTTTCAGCGCGCAATACGCGGACAGGCTCACCGCACTGGGCCTGATACCCAACATCCAGACCAGGAAGTCCCCCGGTTCCATACCCGGCAACATCCTGGCCGTCTCCCCATCGCCAGGCACGATGCTGACGCCTGGAGCAACGGTCACAGTCACTGCCGTCGCCCAACCCTGATAAAGCGGCTCCTTGGACGTAGTCCAGTCCTATATCAGCTCATTACAGGAGAGCCAGCCTACGACGGAGCGTTTAGGCGGTGATGCGCTGCTCGGTGGAGGTGGAGAACAGGTGGAGCTTGTCGGGCTGCGGGGCGAGGTGCACAATGGCGCCCTTCTCGCTGTGCATCCGGGTGCCGATCCTGGCGATGATCTGCTGGTTCAGGCTGGAGTGCTCCGCGGTGCCGTAAAGGAACCCGTCTGAGCCGAGCTCCTCGATCACCCCGACCTTCACCGCCAGCCCGTCATCCGCGAGATGGAACGCCTCCGGCCGTATCCCAAGCATCAGCGTCTTGTCGTTACCGACCTTCGCGAGCAGGGTGCGTTCGATCGGAACCACGTAGTCGCCGATCTTCGCCCCGCCGGCGGTGATCTCGGCCTCGATCAGGTTCATTGCCGGCGAGCCCATGAAGCCCGCGACGAACACGTTCTTCGGCCGGTCGTACAGGCCCAGCGGTGTGTCGACCTGCTGCAGGCGGCCGTCCTTCAGGACGGCGACCCGGTCGCCCATCGTCATGGCTTCGATCTGGTCGTGGGTGACGTAGACGGTGGTGACGTCTAGGCGGTGCTGGAGTTCGGCGATCTGGGTGCGGGTCTGGACGCGGAGCTTGGCGTCGAGGTTCGACAGGGGCTCGTCCATGAGGAAGACCTGTGGGTTACGGACGATCGCGCGGCCCATCGCGACGCGCTGGCGCTGACCGCCGGACAGGGCCTTCGGCTTGCGTTCCAGGTACTCCTCGATGCCGAGCAGCTTGGCCGCCTCGGCGACGCGCTTGGCGCGCTCATCCTTGGGCAGGCCTTGCATTTTGAGGGCGAAGCCCATGTTGTCTGCGACCGTCATGTGCGGGTAGAGCGCGTAGTTCTGGAACACCATCGCGATGTCCCGCGCCTTCGGCGGAAAGTTGGTGACGTCGCGGTCCCCGATGTAGATCTTGCCCTCGTTGACCTCTTCGAGCCCGGCGAGCATCCGCAGTGAGGTGGACTTCCCACACCCCGACGGGCCGACGAGAACCATGAACTCACCGTCGACGATGTCCAGATCCAGCCCGTCGACGGCCGGGGTGTCGGAGCCCGGATACACCCGGGTGGCTCCCTTGAACGAGACGGTTGCCATGTCGCGCCTTCTTTCCTTCACTGGCAGGTACGTGCCGGGGGATCCGGTCGACCATCAACTGCACGCGATCTCGCGCCCTCACGGTTGCCATGCCGGGTCGGCACAACCGGCGTGGAGTCCGCCCCATCGAGGTTGTGCCAACTCGGCCGTTTCGGGGACGGGCAGGGCCGGCGGATTGGCGTCCGCCGCTGGGGATGCCGTTGACGCGTCAAGTGCGACCGGTCCACCGGTTCGCTGGGACTGTTCGATCTCGCGGTTCGGTGGAATGTCGGTCGCCGGCAAGCCGTTCCTCGCGGCCGGAGCTGTGGTCGGCGTCGCTTGATCGGTACCACTTGCCTTTGCCTTCTCGGGTGGTGTCGACCGTTCTAGAAACCGGAGCAGTTCGACGGGGAAGGGCAGCACCAGGGTGGAGTTCTTCTCGGCGGCGACCTCGACGACGGTCTGCAGCAGGCGCAGTTGCAGGGCGGCTGGGTGTTCTGACATCACCTCGGCGGCCTGGCCCAGTTTCTCCGACGCCTGGAGTTCGCCGTCGGCGGTGATGATGCGGGCCCGGCGTTCGCGTTCGGCCTCGGCTTGGCGCGACATGGACCGCTTCATCGTCTCCGGCAGGGCGACATCCTTGATCTCGACCCGTTCGATGTGGACGCCCCAGTCGAGCGCCGGGCTGTCGATCATCAACTCCATGCCCTGGTTGAGGCGCTCCCGGTTGGACAGCAGGTCGTCGAGGTCGCTCTTGCCGATGATTGAGCGCAGAGATGTCTGTGCGACCTGGCCGATGGCCGAGATGTAGTCCTCGACGTCGACGGCCGCGCGGACCGGGTCGATCACATTGAAATAGACGACTGCGTCGACGCGGACCGTCACGTTGTCGCGGGTAATGCCGTCCTGTGCGGGGACCGGCATCGTGATGATCTGCATGTTGACCTTCTGCAGCCGGTCGGCGATCGGCATCAGCAAGGCAAGACCTGGCGGCCTGATCGCGGGACGCACCCGCCCGAACCGGAACACGACGCCGCGCTCGAACTGCTTGACCACGCGGATGCACGCCGCCGCTCCGATCAGACCGACGGCCAATGCTGCGAGTAGTACGTAAAGGATGACCATTTCTTCTCCGTTCGGAGGTCGCTCGCGGTCGCGTCAGGAGCTGTGGCGTGCGGGGGCGAATTTGGTGGCGAGGCGGGCGAGCGCCACAGCGGCGACGAGGAGGCCGAAGTCGCGTAGGGCGACGTCGTAGAAGCCTGAGAGGGTGAGCAGGTTGATGATGATGCCGGCGAGCCAGGCTGCGACGAGTAGTGCGCCGTAGCGGGGGATTAGGGCGACTGCGATGCCGGCGACGATCTCGATGACGCCGATGAGGTACATGGCGTCTTGGCCGGAGCCGGGGACGATGTCGTTGATCCAGGGGGCCAGGTAGGCGGGCCAGTCGGTGAGCAGGTTGGCGAACTTGTCCAGCCCGAACACGATCGGCGCCACGGTAAAGACGGTTCGCAGGACCAGAAAAGCCTGGTAGGCCGGGTCCGACAGTGTCTCCCGGCTTGGTGTGCGGGCGGTGCGCCCCTCAGTAGTCATACCCCTCACTCCTTCTAAAGGTCGATGTACTTCCATGTTTGTCTGATGGCCACGGACTAGCACCTGCCCTTGTCGGCTGATTCATAGCCCTTCTGCTTGCCGATGATCGGCAACACACAGATCCACCGGAACGTTGGCCGAGCCAACGCTTTCCTGCCGTGCTGACGACGCGCCGCTCGGATCAGGGATGCGCTGCGTGGGTCAGTTCTGCCGCGAATCCCTGTCGCCATGAGCCGTAATGCGGGGCCCAGTCGAGGACGCGCCGGGCGAGGGTGTTGTCGGCTCCGCGCAGCTGGGTCATGAACGCGACTCCCCACTCGCCGGCGGAAAATCTGCCAAGAGCCACAGGTACGTGTTTCGGTGGGGGAGCCTGTAGCAGTTCGGCCAGGATGGGTAGCCACTCGCGGACCGGTGCCGGATCGTCATCGACCACGTTCAGTGCGCCGCGTACGTGGCTGTGCAGCGCCGCGGCGATGGCCGAGGCGGCGTCGCCGACGTGGGTGAACGAGAAGGTCCCGTCACCGGAACCGACAATCGGCATCTTCGCGGCCTGTACCTGACGGACGAATGACCCATGTCTCCCATAGATCGTCCCGTGGCCGTAGAGCTGTCCGAGCCGCAGTACCAGCCCATCTGCCTGCCGGGTGCGCTCTTCAAGCGACCGCAGGGCGGCCACGACCGGGGCGAACTGCCTGGGCGGGTCCCGCCACAACGGGGCCGCCTCGGCGGCCGGGACCCAAGTGTTCGGCTCGTAGATGCAGGCCAGGCCTTCGGTGATGATGCGTTTGGCGCCGGCCTGTTCGGCGGCGTACAGCAGGTTGCGGGTGCCTTCGGTGCGGAGCCGGTTGGTCTGCGCGAAGTCGCGGCTCCTCCGTCGCGGATTGAACTTGGCTGGGAGCGCGGTGAGCAGGTGAACGACCGCGTCGGGTGCAGCGTCCTTGACCACGTGGCTCAGCGCGCCGGAGTCCAGCGCGTCGGCCTCGGCGGCCACGGCTCCCAGCACCTCGACCTCGACGGCGGCGCCGTACGAGCGGGCCAGCCCGATCACCTCATGGCCCTGGGCCGTGAGCAGTGGCAGCAGCCGGCGGCCTATGACGCCGGTTGCACCGGCCACGAAGACGCGCATGGCTCCTCCTGAAAGGCGGTCCTGTCTGTGGACCGCGGTCGCTACTGTGGGGTGTCTCCGCCGCCGGCCGTCGGGTCTGCGTGTCCCTGTCCGGCCAGGTAGGTCGTCTTGGCCGCCCGTGGCACCGACTTGTCCAGCTCGCCGCAACCGGCCAACTGCTGCAGCGTTCGCACGACGATTGAGTGCGCGTCGATTCCGAAATGGCGGCGCAGTGCGGCGCGGGTGTCGGAGTGGCCGAATCCGTCGGTGCCCAGCGATATCCAGGGCCTGCGGACGAACGGGGCGATCTGGTCGGGCACGGCGCGCATCCAGTCCGAGACCGCCAGGACAGGGCCTGCGGTTTCCCCCAGCCGCTCCGTGACGTAGGGGATTCGGGGAGGCTGGTCGGGGTGAGACTGGTTCCATTCGTCGGCCGCGAGCGCGTCACGGCGCAACTGAGTCCACGACGTCACCGACCACACGTCAGCCTGCACCCCCCAATCGGTGTCCAGGAGGTGTTGCGCCTCCAGCGCCCACGGCATCGCGATGCCCGAGGCAAGGATCTGGGCCTTGGGGCCTTCGCCGGCTGGGGCGGGGGAGTAGCGGTGCATCCCGGCGAGGATCCCGTCGATGTCGACGTCAGGGGGTTCGGCCGGCTGGGTGATCGGCTCGTTGTAGAGGGTCAAGTAGTAGAAGACGTTCTGGTCTTCATCTGGTCGCGGTTCGCCGTACATGCGGCGGAGGGCGTCGGCGGTGATGTGGCCGAGTTCGAACGCGTAGGCGGCGTCGTAGGCGATGCACGCGGGATTGGTAGATGCCAGCAGCAACGAATGGCCATCTTGATGCTGTAGGCCTTCGCCGTTGAGGGTGGTGCGGCCGGCGGTGGCGCCGAGCAGGAACCCTCGGGTCATTTGGTCGGCAGCTGCCCAGAGTTGGTCGCCTGTGCGCTGGAATCCGAACATCGAGTAGAAGATGTACAGCGGGATCATCGGCTCACCGTGGGTGGCGTACGACGTACCCGCGGCAGTCCAGGACGCCGCAGAACCAGCCTCGGTGATGCCCTCGTGCAGGAGCACACCGTGGACGTCTTCCTGGTAGCTCAGCATCAGTTCCCGGTCCACGGACAGGTAGTTCTGTCCGTGCGGTGAGTAGATCTTCTTGGACGGGAACAGCGAGTCCAGGCCGAAGGTGCGGGCCTCGTCGGGGATGATCGGCACGAACCGATGTCCCATCTCCGGGTCTTTCATCAATTCCTTGAGCAGCCGGACGAACGCCATCGTGGTGGCGACCTCTTGCCTGCCCGAGCCGCGCCGTGCGATCGCGTACGCTGACTCGCCCGGCAGCGGGAGTGGTCTGCTGGCGACTCTACGGTCGGGCAGGTAGCCCCCGAGGGTGCGGCGCCGCTCGTGCAGGTATTCCAGTTCCGGTGAGTCCTTCGACGGCCGATAGTACGGCGGTTTCACGGCGTCGAGCGCCGTGTCCGGGATGTCCAGGAATAGCCGGTCCCGGAAGCCCTTCAGATCGTCGAGGGTGAGCTTCTTCATCTGGTGCGTCGAGTTGCGGCTCTCGAAGTGTGATCCCAGGGTCCATCCTTTGATGGTTTGAGCCAGGATCACCGTCGGCTGGCCGGTGTGTTCGGTCGCGGCGCGGTAGGCGGCGTACAGCTTGCGATAGTCGTGTCCGCCGCGTTTGAGATTCCAGATCTCTGCGTCGGACAAGTGCTCGACCATGGCGGCGGTGCGGGGGTCGCGGCCGAAGAAGTGCTCGCGGACGAACGCGCCGGACTCGGCCTTGTAGGTCTGGAAGTCGCCGTCGGGTGTGGTGTTCATCAGGTTGAGCAGTGCGCCGTCGGTGTCGGCGGCCAGCAGGGGGTCCCATTCGCGGCCCCAGATCACCTTGATGACGTTCCAGCCGGCGCCGCGGAAGTACGACTCGAGTTCCTGGATGATTTTGCCGTTGCCGCGGACCGGGCCGTCGAGGCGCTGCAGGTTGCAGTTGACGACGAAGGTCAGGTTGTCGAGCTCCTCGCGGGCGGCGACGCCGATCGCGCCGAGGGACTCGGGCTCGTCCATCTCACCGTCGCCGAGGAATGCCCACACACGCTGCTGGCTGGTGTCCTTGAGGCCACGGTTGTGCAGGTACCGGTTGAAGCGGGCCTGGTAGATCGCGTTGAGCGGTCCGAGCCCCATCGAGACGGTCGGAAACTCCCAGAAGTCCGGCATCAGCCGCGGATGCGGATACGACGGCAGGCCTCCGCCTGCGCCGGCGTGGGAGAACTCCTGCCGGAAGCCGTCGAGTTGCTCGCTGGTGAGTCGTCCTTCCAGGAACGCGCGGGCATAGATGCCGGGGGACGCATGGCCCTGGAAGTAGATCTGATCGCCGCCGCCGGGTGCGTCGTGGCCGCGGAAGAAGTGGTTGAAGCCGACCTCGAACAGCGCTGCCGCGGAGGCGTACGTGGAAATGTGCCCGCCGACCCCGATGCCGGGCCGCTGGGCACGGTGCACCATGACCGCGGCGTTCCAGCGGTTGTAAGCCCGGATCCGCCGCTCGATGTGCTCGTCGCCGGGGAAAGCCGGCTCGGCATCGGGAGCGATCGTATTGAGGTAGTCGGTACTGCGGAGATTGGCAACGCCTACACGCCGGTCACGCGCCCGCTGCAGGATGCTGAGCAGCAGGTACCGCGCCCTGTTCTGCCCAGCATGGTCGACCACCTGGTCGATCGATCCCAGCCACTCCTGGGTCTCAGATGGGTCAAGGTCGAGCAGCTGGCTGTGCAGCCCGAGGCTTTCGGGTAGGCCATGCGGCGTCGGTGTCATGACTGCTCCTTCAGGTCCGAAAGGTCGTCCGGCGCCGCGGCCGCCAGACAGGGCCGTCCCGCAGATGAGAGCTTGACTACGGACGGCGTCCGATGTGGACGGACGACAGCGACGGGGCAGGCTGCGTGCTGCAGCACCGCCTGGCTGACCGATCCAAGCAACATGCCCGCGAAGCCTCCGCGGCCGTGCGATCCGACCACCACCAGTTCGGCGCCGGCCGAGGCATCGATCAGCGCCTGCGCCGGATGACCGTGCACGAGCTCTGTTCGTACGTCGATGGCAGGGAACAGCACGCGCTTGCTCTCCATCGCCTCTGCGAACAGCTGCTGGTCGATCTGCTCGACGATGTCGGCGGGAACGCGGAGTGACGGGTGCGGCCGGGTCGGCACCGCGGCATGCACGGCGGTGACGCCGACGTGGCGACGTGCCGCCTGCTGGAAGGCGAACCGGATCGCCGCGGCCGAGATCTCCGACCCGTCGACGCCGACCACGATTCGCCCGGTCGGCGAGGCGGGGAACGCCGTACCGTCTCCTTGGGGGTGGACGACGACCACCGGGCACGGGGCATGGGCGGCCACGGTGGCGCTCACCGACCCCACCAGCAGGCCACGAAAGCCACCGACGCCACGGCTGCCCACGACCAACAGGTCGGCGCTTTGCGCCTCGTTCAGCAGCGTCGGCGTAGCGGGACCGACGAACAGGTTGGCGATGACCTTGATGTCGGGGGCCACTTCGCGCGCATGCGCCTCTGCCTCGGTGAGGATCCACTCGGCCGCCGACTGCAGGCCGAGGTTCGTGTCCCCAATAAAGGCCATGTCCAGGGCGTTGCCGATCATCGGCCAGCTGAACGCGTGAACGATGCGCAGCTGACAGTGCCTCGACGCCGCCTCTGCGGCAGCCCAGGCCAGTGCGCCCCGCGCGGACACCGAGCCGTCAACCCCAACCAGAACTGGCCGACGAGCCCGATTGTTCACATCAGTTGCCTTCGCCATCTCGCCGCTCCGCTTCAGCTCTAGGTGCCCTACGGCTTCGACTGTGCCGTTCCAGCGGTCAGACAGGTAGTGCAGCGATCGGCGAACCTGTGACCGCCCTTATGGCCGACGTCCGGCAAGGATGCTCTACTGGGACATGGCCCAGCACCTGCGTCGATCCAGAGTGAAGGGAGGGGCATGAGCGAGTCCGGGGGGACGCGGTGGCCAGGTTCCGCCGCGAACAGCGCGGATGAAGCGTGGCTGACCGCGATCGCGGAAGCGGCCGCAGGCGACTCCCAAGCTCCGCTGGAGCTTCTGGTCGAGTACCTGACCCTTCTCGCGGACGCTGCCATTTCGGGGAGACGGCCCCGTGAACACGAACTGGCGATCGTGCGTGAACTCGGGCGTCGCGCCGCCGAACAGGGGATCCCCGCCGGCCGTGTCGTCGACCTCTACCTGTCCGCGGCCTGGCGGATGTGGCGGGATCTGCCCGACGTCGTGCCGTACCGCGACCGCGACACCGTCCGCGCCTCAGCACAGGCTGTACTACGCGCTGTCGGTGAAGCAATCGCGGTCCTCGTCGACAGTTATCAGGTAGCCACACAGCAACTGGTCAGGCAGGAGGAGTCCCTGCGCCGCGAGCTGGTCGACGACCTGCTCCGCGGCGACCCCGACGTCTCAGGGATCGTCGAGCGCGCCGAACCGTTCGGCCTCGACCTCGGCCGGCCGCACCAGGTGGTCCTGGCCCGCCCCGCCGACGGGCTCCCCGAGGGCGACACCAGCGTGAACATGATCGAGCTCCTCATTCTCGACCGATTCGGGGATCGCGAAGTACTCGTCGCCACCAAAGAGGGACTGCTCGTGGTGCTCATCCCGGCGACAACCCCCAGCACGGCACCCCGCACCATCACCCAGGACGTGGGAACCCTGATCCATGACGCGCTGCTCCGACACAGGCCGGGCCGCGAATGGCGAGTCTCGACGGGCCGTCCCTATCCCGGCGCGTACGGCATCGCCCGCTCCTACGAGGAGGCACGAGAAGCGCTGACGCTGGCCGACCGATTGCGCCTCGAGGGCGCGGTCGTCGATGCACGCGACATGCTCGTGTACCGGGTCCTGGTCCGCGACCAGGCCGCCATCGCCGATCTCATCCAAGCCGTACTGACCCCGTTGACCGGCGCCCGTGGTGGCGCTGAGCCGTTGCTGCTAACCCTCGAGGCGTACTTCGCGACCGGCGAGGTCGCTACCGACGCGGCGCGGCGCCTGAACATCTCGGTCCGCACAGTCACCTACCGATTGACCAAGGTGAAGGAGTTGACGGGCCACGACCCGGGCGATCCGGGACAGCGGTTCGCTCTCCACATCGCGGTGCTCGGCGCACGACTTCTCGACTGGCCGACGCGCGACCTTCACGCCGGCGCCTAGGCACCCGGCGAGCCGACCGGCGTCATCGTCCAGGCGCCTTCGTTGCCGGTCGTCGGCGATCAGGCGAGCCTCAGGTTCGCCGATCATGGCCGTACCCGTCGACACCAGTTAGCGGCAAAGTCGTACCTGCACGCAACAACGACTGACTAGCTGGGATTCACGCAGCGCGAGTCGCACGCGAAGTGTCGTTCGTATGCAGTGCGAAGACAGGGTCGGGCCTGCGCGGTCGACCCACACCGTCAGGAGGTTTGTCGTGGACCAATCGTCCGTCTGCCGGTTCAACCTAGCCGTCGTCGCGGCGCGGGATGGCACACGATGAGAATCTATCGCACCGTCTGGCTGTTCTTCTGTGGCGTAGTCGGCGCACTGGGCGCCGTGGTTGCTTTTACCTGGTCGTTTGGGACAGTCATCATGGTGTTCATCCTCGCGGCTCTTCTTGGCGCGGGCGCCGCGCTGGTCGCGCTGGACCCAGAAGGCACCGACCGGCTCCCGCGCGACAACCGACGAATAGTGATCACCAGTTCAGTCCTCAGCGGGACAGGGACCGTGGCGCTCGTCGGCTGGGGGATGGCACTCGGCGCCCCGACGGCGCTCCTCTTGCTGGCGATCACCGCCGGCGGATCGCCGTACGCGATCCGCTACGGCTTGCAGTGGCTCAGACAACACGGACACCTCGCCGAGCCTTCGTCCCGGCCTGCCCCGCCGGACCCTGGCGAGCGCTCGCCAGGGTCCTTGCCGGCACCCGTCTCCGGAATCGCGCCGGACCAGCCGGCACAGCCTGAGGTCGCGCCGGCCTCCCTGAGCGACGAAGCCCTCTGCCTGGCCTGGCGGACCAGCTTCTCTGCTCTGCAAAGGGCTAGCTCGCCGACGCAGCGGTTGCAGATCGTCGACGGGCGCCGCGCGTATCTCGACGAGATCGAGCGTCGCACCGCCCACGGCATGGCGGCGTGGCTGGCGTCAGGACCGAGAGCAGCCGGAGACCCCAGCAGGTTCGTCCTGGGAGACGGCGCGGCAGGTCGCGCGCCCATCGACTGGGACGGCCTGCTCCATGACACGGACAAATGAGACCACAAGTCGATAGCCGCACCTGGCGCATGCCAGGGGAACCGAGAATACGATGACTAAGCTGGAACACCTTTACGGCTACTGCGGGCAGAGCCCTTGGCTGGACAACCTCACCCGCGCCTCCCTGCATGACGGCACCCTTGCGCGCATGGTTGCCGACGGGATCCGCGGGGTCACCGCGAACCCGACGATCTTCGCCCGGAGCATCACCGGCTCTCACGACTATGACGAACAGTTCTCGGCGTTGATGGCGGCAGGCAAGTCGGTGGACGAGTCCTACTGGGAGTTGGTCATCTCCGACGCCAGCCAGGCGCTATCCTTACTGCGACCGGTCTTCGACGGGGGTGACTGCGTCGACGGGTTCGTGTCGGTGGAGGTGTCTCCCGAACTGGCTCACGACGCGCCGGCCACGATCGCCGCCGCGCGGTGGCTGCGCCAGCGGATCGATCAGCCCAATCTGCTCGTGAAGATTCCCGCTACTGCTGAAGGTGTCACCGCCGTCGAAGCGCTGACCGCCGAGGGTGCCAGCATCAATGTCACGCTGTTGTTCTCCCTGTCGCGGTACGCCGAGATCATCGAGGCCTACCTGTCCGGGCTGGAGAAGTTCACCGCGAACGGCGGCGATGCTTCGACGGTCAGCAGCGTCGCCTCGTTCTTCGTCAGCCGGGTCGACACCGAAGTCGACCAGCGACTCGAGGCACTCGGGACCGACGAGGCGCTCGCCCTTCGCGGCCAAGCCGCAGTGGCGCAGGCCAAGCTGGCCTACCGGTTGTTTACCGAACAGTTCTCTAGCCGCCGCTGGCACCGGCTCGCCGTTGTGGGTGCAGATGTCCAGCGCCCGTTGTGGGCCTCGACGTCCACCAAGAACCCCGAGGACCGCGACACCCGCTATGTCGAGGAACTCATCGGCCCCGAAACGGTCACGACCTTGCCCGAAGCAACCATTGCCGCCTTCGAGGATCACGGCACGATGGCTCGCACCGTGGACCGCGGCCTGCCGGAGGCAGCCGAACTGATGCTGCACCTTGCAGCAGCCGGAATCGACATGGCCGCCGTCGGACGCACGCTCGAGGAGAACGGCATCGCCGGCTTCGAGAAGGCCTATCGCGACGTACTCGCTGACCTCACCGCGTCCGCACTGACCTCCGGTAACACTCGCGGGAGAGGATCCAAGGATCCCTCGCGATGACGCACCTGTAACACCCTCGCCCGAGTTTTGGCTCGGCTCCGCGGCGATGCTGCTGATTAGTCTGCAGGAGATCATCGGCCTCTCGGAAACCGAACCACCCACACGCCATCTACGAGGCTGACCCGCCAAGAGCCAGCTCCGCCTCGAACCCCTGGCGCCACGACGGGTACTTCGGGTGCCAATCGAGAGCGTGTCTGGCGTTGGCGTTGTCAGCGCCGCGGAGCCTGGTCATGTACGCGACACCCCAACTGCCGATCACCAATCTGGCGAGTGCCTCTGGCACATGGAACGGCTGCGGTGCGTTCAGAAGTCGGGCGAGGACGGGCAGCCACTCGCAGACCTTCGCTGGCTCGTCGTCGACCACGTTGAGCGCGCCGCGGGCCTTACTGTCCAGTGCGGCCGCGATGGCGTAGGCGGCGTCGTCCACGTGTGTGAACGAGAAGGTCGCGGTGCCGCGCCCGATGATCGGCACCTTGCGGGCCTGCACTTGACGAGCGAATGCTCCATCGGGCGCATACATCGTGCCGGGACCGTACAGATGACCGAGACGCAGAGTCAGTCCGCCGGCTTCCTCGGTGAGCTGTTCCAGCTCCCGGAGGGCAGCGAGCACGGGACCGAACTGCTTCGGCGGGTGGTGCCAGAACGGTGCGTCCTCTGTAGCCAAACCGGTGCTGTTCGGCTCGTAGACGTAGGCCAGGCCTTGGGTGATCACACGCCTGGCCCCGGCTTCTCGGGCTGCGTCCACGAGATTGAGGGTGCCTTGGGCCCGCAACCGGTTGGTCTGGGCGAAGTCCCGCGACATCTGCTTCGGATCGATTCTGGCCGGGATGCTGGTGAGCAGATGGACGACGGCATCGGGCGCGGCGACCCGTACGGCGCGGCGCATCGCGGCGTGATCCAGGGCGTCGGCGTGTACGACGTGAACACCCAGCTTCTCCAGGGCGACGCCGGCGCTGGACGATCGTGCGAGACCGATCACGTCGTGCCCTGTTGAGAGGAGCAATGGCACCAAGCGACTACCGATCACGCCGGTGGCACCGGCGACGAAGACACGCATGATTCCTCCTGGAGCTCTTTCAAATACCGTCCTCGCACAGCCGCGAGCCGAATGTTTCGGTGTGCGGGCGGCGCCTCAGTTCGCCTCGCCCGCTTGGGGTGAACGACTGCGACCGGGCAGGCGGCGTGGTGCAGCACTGCATGGCTCACCGAGCCGAGCAGTTCGTCGGCGACACCGCCGCGGCCGTGTGAGCCGACCACGACCAGGTCCGCGTCGGCCGATTCATCGATCAGTGCCTGTGCTGGGTGGCTGTGCATGAGCTTGGTCTGAAGAGGGATTCCGCGTACACGCAAGTGGTCCAGCGATTCGTCGAATAGCTGCTGTTCGACCGGATCGGCGATGGCTGGGGGCGTGCCGTAGGAGGGTCGCCGCGCCATCGTGGTGTGTACGGCGACAACGCCGACATGGCGGCGTGCAGCTTCCTGAAGCGCGAATCGGACAGCTGCGGTCGAGATCTCCGACCCGTCAACGCCCACCACGATCTGGCCCCTGGGCGATGCAGGGAAAGCCGTGCCCTGTCGGTGCGGGCGGACGACAATCACCGGGCATGGGGCGTGCGCGGCCAAGGTGGCGCTCACCGACCCGACGAGCAGCCCGCGGAAGCCGCCGACGCCCCGACTGCCCACGACGACCAGTCCGGCGTCTTGTGCTTGACTCAGCAACGTTGACGCGGTGACGGCGGCGAACAGTTCAGCGGTGACTCCGATGCCGGGAGCCGCGCGCCGCGCGTGGTTTTCGGCATCGCGGAGGATCCACTCGGCCGGTGCGTGCAGGTCGCCGCTCATGGATCCGATCGCTATCGAATCGAGTGGATTGCCGGCGGTCTGCCAGTTGATGGCGTGAACAATGTGCAGTGGGCAGTGCCTGTACGACGCCTCTGCGGCAGCCCAGGAGAGTGCTCCTTGAGCACAGACAGAACCGTCGACCCCGACCAGAACCGGCCGGAGACCGCGACTTCTGATGGTGAGTGTCTTCGCCATGTCGCCGCTCCGCTTCCGCCGTCGATGCCCTTCGGTCCAGACGGTGCCACTCGCATGGACTGACAGGTACTGCCGCGATCGGCGAAGGTGTGGCTGGCCTCATGGCCGACCTCCGGCAATGGGTCTGTTCCGGAGTGTGCTTTCCGGCGTCCTCCAGCATCTAGATCACCCGATCTGGAGCGGCGACAAGCATCCGCCCCAGCGCGTTCCGCAGTCCTCCGTGTGCCCTGGGTCGTAGCTGTCCTCCGGAGGCACGCCGAGCGACACCACCAGGTTCGGGAGCAATCCGAGCGCAACGTCCAGGTGGGCGCCGTGACGATGCTCGTCACCGGACCGGAGAAATGATGGCCCTCCGTCGTCTGCACGTAGCGGCGGATCTGCGAGGTGCGGAGTGGACAGGGCCGGAGGTCGCGCTGCGGCATCTCGAGGGTCTGCGCCTCGCGAAGGCCAATGCCTACGGTGTGATCGGTGGTTCGGGATCTGCCGCGCGCAATCCGACGGACAAGGTACAGAGGTTCAAGCTGGTCGAGGCGGCGACGTACTAGGCCTGGATGGTCGCCGAGCGGTCATAGCTCTCGTAGGCACAGTCTCAGGAGCCTGAGCAGCTCACCGCGTTCACGCGGATGGCAAGAAGCACGCGCTTGCCTGGGAAGTCGTTGTTGCGGGCAAGGACTGCGCTCGGGGCGGTGCGCACGCAAAGCACGGTCCCAGTGGAGTCCCGCGGCATGGTCGACATCAAGTAGGCGACCGACCGAACACTACACACGAGACCCGCGATCCCGCTTTGAGACTGACGCGGCAGATCGAACAGGCCTAAAACGGGGACCTGGATCTGTCGTGATCCCTTGGCGCGAGCATGTCTACATAGTCGCGGAGTCGACGATGAAGGTCACGACCCTGCAGCCTGGGCTGTGCGCCGATCGTCAGCGCGCACGAAGTGGCGCGTAGTCGGCTTCGGTCAGCGGCTGGATCGTCAGTGTGCCGTCGGGAAGCAAGGCCTCCGCGGGTCGGCCGCCGCGGGAGAACGTGACCTCATGAACGGTGGGTACAGCGGTGACTGAGAGGACGATCTGTGCGACGGCAAGGACGTTCTCGGTGGCTGACCTGCCGTCGGTCTCGCCTGAGAGCTCGAGTACGACCCGGCTTCCTCGTACGTCGGCAACAGTCAGGATGAGGCCCTGTGGCAGGGCGGACGTGATCCTGTTCGCTTGCTCTACTGCAATTGGCCCGGCAAGCAGTTCTCGAATGAGCGTGCGCAGACGGGGACCGGAAGACGCATCACGGACCAGCGTCACCAACCGGCCATCGCGGACGAAGCCCACCCGAACGATCGCTCTACCGGGCGTCGCGGTCAGCCGTACCGCTGTCGGCTCACTGACGTGCTGCATCCGGGACGGCATCGCCGCGGTCCCGATCGGCGCAGGGTCCCGCTCAACGGGAACACCACAGCTGACCAACACCAGTCCAGCAAGAAGACAGACGAGGATCCTTCTCACCTCACCACTTTCCGCCGCCGTACGACGCGGCAGGCCACCAGACCATCATGCGATTGTTGCCCGAGGCAGACCAGTTCGGGCGCAGTCGCCGTACGAAGATCAGAACATCCGGGAAGCATGGTGCCATCGTGGCAACTCAGGACGCGAGTACGGCGGCACCGGGACCGCAAGTCATCCGATCGTAAAGAACGCCCGGCAGGTCAGGAGCGGCGGTGGCGGGCGGAGGTGCGGGATGCCCGAGTCGAGAATCGGGGGAGGCCGAGAAGCAGGGTTTGATCCGTCTGCTCGGTGCAGAGCTGCAGCCCGGTCGCTTCGTTGCGAACTGAGACCCTTGGACCAGTGGCGCCGTTCGGCCACCTGAGATACGCGTGGCCACGACCGGTGACGATCCAGCGTGCGAGATCGCCGGCAGGGCTCTCCTCATCCGTACCTTCGTCGCCGCACCAGCGCACGGACTGGATCGTTCGGTTGCCCAGACCCAGGCAGATCCCGGTGATGAAGACGATGCGATAACTCGACAGGCTCATTGCGATCTCCACGTCCCGACATCACTTCACTATCAACGTACGAGCCTCGAGAGCAAGCCCTACCGCCCAGGTATCACCGACCGGCCCTGACGCCTCACGCGGAGTGGTCGAACGAGGATCGTGAGTTCATCATGGCCAGACCTTCCAGGCGCCGCCAGGGCCCGACCGAATCGTGGCCGACTCTCGTCGAGTGGGCCGGCGCAGGCTGCGCTCGTAGCATTGTGTAGCTGGTGTTGTCCGCTGAGTTCGGTTGCCTCCGCGGGCAGGTCGACGTGGCTTGGGAGGGCTGATGGCGCGTGGGCAGGGTTCCCGAGACGAGTGGCGGCGACAAGCTGCCGCCGCAGCGCGGGCGCAGGAGCGGGACCAGCGTGCGCGGGAGCGCGCGGTGCGAGAAGCGGAGAAGGAGCGCAAGCAGCTGCACCAGCTTCGGATGACGGAGCAGGTCGACGCGGACAACGAGCAGGTGGAGGCCGGCGTTCAGCAGCTCCGCTCGATCCTCGAATCAGGTCTCTCGCGTCCTGCGAGGATCGATCTTCGCGCGCTACGGCGGACCTTCAAGGCACCAGTGTTCGAGCTAGGAGATCTGGCGCAGGGGAGTCCCCAGCCGATCTGGGATCAGTTCGCTCCCCGTTCACCTGGTGCAATCTCGAGGTTGTTCGGCGGTGAGGCGAGGTACGAAGACAGGCGCCGGTGGGCAGAGGACGCGTTCCAGAAGGCACTCGGGGAGCATGCGGAGCAGGAGGGACAGCGGCAGCGGAAGATCTCGCAGCTTCAGCGGGATCATGCCGCGCGGGTCGACGCCGAGGCGAAGGAAGTTGCCCGGCACAACCGCTCGGTCGAGGCTCTTGCAGGGCAGCTCGACGAGCGACAGAAGGACGCCGTCGAGAAGTACCTGCGACTGGTGGTCAAGGCGACCCCGATACCCGCATCATTTCCTCGGCGTCTGGCGCTGACGTTCAATCCTCGTGCGGAACAGGTTGTGCTCCAGGTCGAGCTACCGCCGAAGAGCGTCGTACCGACAGTTGCGTCGTACCGCTACTTGCCGACCAAGGATGAGGTGCGTCCGACCGCAAGGTCGGCGAAGGACGCCGGGAGTCTCTACCGGCAGATCATCAGCCAGGTGGCGCTGCTGTACATCCGCGACCTCTTCGCCGGAGATCCGAAACTGCGGACGGTAGCGTTCAACGGTCATATCCAAGCTCTCAATCCTGGCACCGGCGAGAAGGAGTTTCCGTGCATCATCAGCCTCAACGTCGAGCGTGAGGACTTCCCGCGGGATGCGAACCTGCGGAAGGTCGAGCCGGCGGCCTGCGTACGGCACCTCAATGCGATCGTGTCGGCCCATCCGTACGAGCTCGAGCCGATCGAACCGATCCTCGACTTCGACCTGAGCAAGTTCTCGTTCGTGGAGGGACTTGACGCGGTGTCGACACTCGACGCGCGACCGGACCTGATGGAGATGTCGCCGACCAACTTCGAACATCTGGTCCGGGAGATCTTCGTGGCCCAGGGGGCCGAGGGCTGGACTACGGAGCAGAGCAACGATGACGGGGTCGATGCGGTCATCGCGAAGCGTACGCCGCTGATGGGCGGCCTGAGCATCGTGCAGGCCAAGCGCTGGAGCAAGGTGGTCGGCATCAGTCACGTGCGCGAGCTGGCCGGTGCGATGGAAGAGAAGCGGGCTGGTTGGGGGATTCTCGTGACGACGTCCTGGTTCACCTCCAAGTGCTGGGACAAGGCCCGCGAGCACGGACGGATGGAACTCATCGACGGTGACCGCTTGGTCTATCTGATCAAGGAACACCTCGGCAAGGACGTCCTAATCGGAATCAAGGACCGCCCGGCCCCGCGCCAGAAGCCGCCGACCGCTCGGTAGTTTCCTGGCACGTACTCCAGAAGCTTCGGCTCAGATTGTTCGGTGGCAGTCCCTCACCGGTCAGGTGTGGCCAGACGTGCTGGTTCGGGCTGCGATCTGGCCGCGGCGGATACGGTCGGTGCGGAGGGACGCGGTTCGGTCGTGGTGTGCGGGGAGCAGGTGATGATCCGTGCGCGGTCCTCGGCGGACCATCAGGGGTTTGCCTCGGACGAACGCGCAGTGCCCGAGGTCGCGCCATTTTGCTGACCTCGGACTGGACGACACCGCTCGGCGAGCGGGTGACGTTGCGTAGCCGTAGGATCCGGCTATGGCCGATGGCGGCGACGAGTTCGGACCCCTTGACGAGGCGACGGACACTTGGGCGCTCGCCGGTTTGCCCGGACGGGCGACGGTGCCGGCGTATCTGGTTTCGCGGTATGCCGCGCAGTACCGCGTGATCGTCGACATCCTGCTGGCCGAGCAGGACAACAGTCTGACCGGGCTGTCGTACGACGAGGTTGCGGCGGCTGCCTCGGCCCACCTTGCCCGCGCGCTCACGCCGGAGGTCGCCGACGAGCTGATCGCGGACTGGAATCTCGAGCAGCGGCTGGAGCAACTCGAGGACTGGAAGGTCGTCACTAGTTGGCAGGAGGCGGCGAGATCGGGCGAGGACTTTCTCCGCCGCCGGGATCGCTATCAGCTGACGCCGGCCGGAGCCCGGCTGCACAGCTTCTGGACCGATCCCCAACTCCTGGATGACGCGAGTGACGGCGATCTGACGCTGGCGCCTCGAGCGATCCACGATCGGTTGGCGGCGTTCGCCGACGCTGTCCGCGATCAACGGTTCGTCGACGCGGCCGGGGAGTATCAACAGGTGACGGCGCTGCACCACGCGATGGCGAACGCGGCGCGCCGCTGGCAGCGCGGCCTGGCGCACGCGCTGTCGGGCGGACCCGACGAGGCCAAGCAGGATCTGCTGTGGCGAACTCTGCAGGCGTACGTTGCCATGTGGGGTGAACAGGTCGACGTCAACAGCCCGCGGATCGCCGAGCTGATCGAGGACCTCGACCCCGAGCTCGACGTACCGGTTTGGCGGGCTTGTGTCCGGGCGTCGCTCGCCGATGACGCTCCGGACGATCTGGTCGTGGAGCATTGTGAGCGGTGGGCACGGACCTGGGGTGCGCTGGGCTCGTGGTTCGTCGGGCCGTCGGCGCAGGCGAGGCGGCTGCGGCGGCAGTTGCGGGATCTGGTGGCGCCCTGGGCACGGAATATGTACATCTTGATGGACAGCGCCGGCGTCATCACCCGGCGTCCGGAACTCCTTCGCCTCGCCGCCGCGATCGAGCAGGCCGAGTCGGACGACGACGCCTGGCGGATCTGGGACACCGCCGCAGGGATGTTCTCGGCCCGGCATCTCCTCTTGCCGGCCGAGCAGGCCGACGACTCGGCGCTGAGCTGGTCGGAGGCGCCGCCCGCGCCGGTGACCGCACGCTTTCGGCAGCAGGGGCCGCGGGCCGCGGTCGGTCGTCGCGCGAAGACGCCTGACTACTCCCTCGGCAAGACGGCTGCGCGCCGTGGACGGCTGGCCGCGCTGGCGGCTCGCCGCGAGGCGGAGGCCGCGTTGCGACGGCGTTCGGGTACGGCGCTGGCGACCTGGGAGTCGCTGAACCGCGCGGAACTGGACCTCCTGCTGGAGTTTCTCGGTGCGGTGCGCCGAGCGGGCACAGGGCAGGACGGTGTGCGCGCCGCGGTCACGGCTGACGGCCGCTGGAAAGTCCAGCTGAGGCCCACTCGAAGCGACGATGCAGCGGTCCTGGAGACACCGGACGGGACCCTCGTGCTGTCGAACTGGATCTTCGAGGTGGCGCCGGCATGACACTGGAGCGCCTCGGAAGGCAACGTGCCTTCGTCGGTCTGCTGCGTCATCCTGTGGTGACGCGCTCGGAGCACGCTGAGCTGTGGCCGGTTGTCTACCGCCATCGGGACGTGCTGTCCGACTGGTTCGTGAACCGGCTGGGCTACCGGTTGGTGATGACAGACTCCGCTGCGCGGCTCTATCGGCTCCCATCAGATGCCCCAGTCCTGTCTCCGGTGCCGATCGAGCGGCCGTCGCGCCGTGTCTTGGTTCTGGCGATTCTGGCGGCTGCGGCAGCAGAGGACGCCGAGGACATCTCGAGCACCCAGGAACTGTCGGACCGGGTCCGCGTGCTGAGTCGGCAGGAGGAAGCGGGACTGGCGCCGTACCAGCCTGACCGGTATGCGGAACGCCAACTGTTCGTCAAAGCCCTGAGAGTCTTGCAGGGTATGGGCGCGTTGCGGCCGATGACGCCGTCGACCGCAGATGCGGGTGATGGATGGGCGCAGCAGCAGGATGCCGTCGGAGATGTGTTCGACGTCGACCGGGAGCTCCTGCTGCAACTCATCGATCCGGTCTGCCTGCGTACGGCGGTCGACAGCGGACTCGCCGACGAGCAGGAGCCGTCGCCGCGGTACGGCGTACTCCGGCGGCTGCTGGAGTTGCCGGTGTGCCTGTACCAGGATCTGACGGAGGCCGAGCGTACCTATCTGGTGAGCCAGCGGCGCCGGCTGCTGTCGTGGTGCGAGGAGATGACTGGTTGGACGCCCGAGGAGCGTGCCGAGGGCATTGCCCTGGTGACGGCGGATCCGGAGGACAGCGACCTTCCGTTCCCGCGGTTGCGGACGGTGGACTTCACCACGCTGATGATTCTGGACGTGTTGCTGCGCGACGTAGGGCCGGGGGAGACGTTCGACCTCAATCGACTCGAGCGTGCGGCCGTCGACGTGACCGTGCGGTATCCGCGGGCAACGACTGTGCAGTTGCAGGCTGAGGGTGCGATGGCCGCGGCCGCTGTGGAGACGTTGTGCGCGCTCGACCTTCTGCGGGCGTCGGAGGGCGTGTTCGAGCTGACGCCAGTCGCGGCGCGATTCCGTGATCCTGCGGTTGTCGAGACCACCGCGCTTCTCGACCTGGGATCCGACGATGACTGAGTCTGCGGAGGACCGCCGGTTCGACGGCGCCGAGTGGCTGAGCGCGGCGGCGGGTGACGGCCTGCCCGTGCCGGTGCTCCGGCGATGGCAGCCGCTGCGGGTGGGCATCGTGAACCTGTGGGAGTACGACGTTGTCGAGTTCTGGTTCGCCGATGGACGACTGGTCCTGCGTGGCGGCAACGGTGCGGGTAAGACGAAGGTTCTCGAGCTGACCACGCTGATGCTCCTGCGTGGAGAGATCTCGCCGTCGGTTCTGGACCCGTTCGGATCGCAGCACCGCAGCATGCGCTTCAACCTGCTGCCGACCGGTGAGGCGGACGATCCACGCGAGCTGACCGACTCAGGGCTTGGCTACGCCTGGGCCGAGTTCGGCCGCGTCGACGAGCACGGCGAACCGCAATACTTCACCTGCGGCCTCGGCGCGAGCGCGAAGCGGGGCACTGGGACAGGCGGGGTCAAGACCTGGCAGCTCCTGACCCGTCGGCGGATCGGCCGCGATCTGGAGTTGTCCCGGGTCGGGCGGCCGCTCGAGGAGACGGAGCTGAAGAAGGAGCAAGGGATTCGGGTCCTGTCGAATGCCGGACAGTACCGCACGCTGCTGGCTGACGAGCTCTTCGGCATGGATGCCGAGGCGTATCACAACCTGACGGAGCTGTTGAAGCAGTTGCGCAAGCCGAAGTTGGGCGAGCGACTCGCTCCGGCGCTTCTCGAGCAGACGTTGCGGGATGCGCTGCCACCCATCGGTGGCGCGGAGATCGACCAGCTCGCGGAGGGATGGGATCGGCTGCGGCGCTTGCGGCAGAAGGTGGAAGCGACCAAGGAGGCCGCCAAGAACCTCGCGCAGTTCACCCGCTACTCCTGGCGGCCGTGGGCCTCGACGGTCACCTGGCGTCGCGCCGACCGCCTGGCGACGGCGACCGACCAACTGTCGGAGACCACACGGCTGCGCAGGCAGGCTGAGCAAGCTCTTGAGCGCAGCGCCGGCGAAGTCGAACGGGTGACGAAGGCGCTCACGGCGGCACGGGTGACGAAGTCCGATCGCGAGGTGGAGCAGCGTGAGCTGATCATGTCGCCGGCGTACGCCGATGCGGTATCGGCGGCGGGCCGGGTCGAGAGCCGGAAGGCCGAAGTTGCGTCACTGCGGGACCAGCTTCGCCGCGCCGAGGACCGACGGGGCCAGGCGACCGGGGCCGTTGAACGCGCCCAAGCAGCCGTTGACGATGCCCAACGCGGCATCGAGGAGGTGTCCGCTCGCGAGGCGAAGCGGGTCGGTGCCCTGACCGAGAGCGCGCGTGCCGCCGGGTTGGGCGAGGCGACCGAACAGTACCTTCCCGAACGAGACCTGGCGTCGCTGCGGAGCGCGGCAGATCGCCGTGTCGAGCGCTTCGAACATCATGTCGAGCTGCTCACGGCGTACCAGCAGGTCACGGAGCACGTTGAGCGGATCGCCGAGAGGGTCAGCGACCGGCGGCAGCAACACCGCAAGGCGATCGATGCCGAATCCCTGGCGCAGACGGCCGTCGAAGGATCGGTCGAGGCGCTTCGGTTCCGATTGCGGGACTGGGCAATCGGTCTGACCGTGGCGCGGTTGTCGCCCGAGCAGGTCGAGGACTGGTGTGATCTCGTGGCCGCGTTGACTGGTTCGGAGCCTGCCGAGACGCCAAGCGCTGCGGTGAGCGGCTTTCTCGAGCAGCAGAGAGAAGCCCTGCGGCGCGAGGAGGGCGCGGTTCACGATCGGCAACGCCCGATGGGTGCGGAGCGGCTGAAGGTCGAAGCCGAGGTTGCCCGGTTGCGGTCGACTGCTGACGAGCCGCCGACAGCCCCAGTGCTGTGGACCCGACGTACCCGCCCGGCGGTCACCGACAGCCGTGGCGCCCCGCTGTGGCAATGTGTCGAGCCGCGGCCCGGACTCGGGTCCGGACAGCTCGATCTGCTCGAGGCCGCGCTCGCGGCGTCAGGGCTCCTGGACGCCTGGATCACCCCACATGGCGTGCTGTTCGAGGCCGATGGCAACGAACCGATCGAGGTACGTCTCGAGCCGCCGGCAGGATCCGGCGCCGGTCTGGAGGCGGTCCTGACGCCCACGGCCGCGGGAGGCGTCTCGGAGGAGACGATCCTGAGTGTGCTGTCCGGAATCGGGTGGTTCGAGCGCCGTGATCACGCGCCGGACGATGGGGACTGGCTCACGGCCGACGGCTGTTGGCGAGTTGGCGTCCTGACCGGCCGGGCGGCACCGGCGCAGCAAGCGTCGTACCTCGGCGCGACCGCGCGCGAGGCGGCCCGGATGCGCGCGATCCAGGCCCACGAGAAGCGATTGGCCGAGATCCAGGCGGATCTCGACCTGCTCGACGTCGAGCTCGCGGACATCCACCGCAGGATCGAGACTGTCGAAGCGGAAGGGTTTCGGTGGATGGACACCGTACTGCGCCCCGGCGAGCGCGGTGTCATCGAGGCTACGGCCACACTGAACGCGAAGGCCAAGCATCGCGCCGAGTGCGAGGAGGCGGTGCGCGTGGCCGAGGAAAGGCAACGCGCGCTGGAAAGCCGGCTGAACGAGGCCTGGGCGGCCTTCGCCGACCAGGCGGCACAGTACGGGTTCCCGCTGGAGAACCTCGAGACCTACGCATCGGCGCTTCGGACCTGTCGCGCGGAGATCGACCGGCTGGACTCGCTGCTCGAGGTCGTACGCGAACGCCGTACTCGCCTGCGAAGGGCCGAAGACGACCGCGATGAGAAGGTTGTCGCGGTGGAGGAGGCCGCCGGGGAGGCCGAGCAGCTGTCTGGTCAGCTTCGTCAGGCGCGGATCAAGCTGCAGACCGCCGAACAGTCGGTGCACGCCGATCACCGGGAGCTGCTGGAGCTGGCCGATGAACTCACTGCGCTGCTGGAGGAACTGACTCAGTCGATCGAGTCGCTGTCGGATCAGGTCGGCGACGCGCGGGTTGCGGCCAAGGAGGCCGAAGGCATTCTCGACCAGCACGAGAACCGCCGAGCCGAAGCTGAGCGCGAACGGGACGCCGCGCTCGCCGGATGGTGGGAGATCGCCGACGCCGGGCTCATGGAACCGCTTGGTCTGCAGGTGCCGGAGCGCAGAGTTGTGGAGACCGGACGCGACGGGGCCCGGGCCGCGCGACGGGTGCTGCGGGACGTCACGGACGCCGCCGCCGAGGATCGGACGTGGCGGAAGTGCTCTGGCGACTTGCAGGCGCTCCGTCCGGGCCTCCTGCCGACCAGGGACATCCGCGTCGTGGACGACGGCCCACTACCGCTCGTGCTGGTGCTTGTCGACGGCGCGGCAGGTTGGCAACCACCTGTCGAGGCAGCTGACGCGCTGGCCGACAGCGTCCGTCAGCTCGAAGAGAAGTACGACGCCGAGCAGCGTGACGTACTGGCCAGGCTGCTCGAGTCCAACTTCATCGAACATCTCAAGGAGCGACTCGACTACGCGAAAGGCACCTTCACTCACATCAACCAGCAGCTTGCCGCGCATCCGACCCGGCAGGGCCACATCGTCCGTCTGGAACGAACGGCCGATCCGGCGGATCCGGAAGCAGTTGCCGTCGTCAACGCCCTCGAACAGGGGTACGCCGAACTCGGCACCGAGCGGCAGGAGCAGGTGCGGGCCTTCATCTCCCGAAGGATCGATGCGGCGCGCGCCGATGCGGCGGCTGAAGGTGCCAGTGACTGGAAGGACCAGCTGACCACCGCGCTCGACTATCGCCGTTGGCTACGGATCGAGCTCCAGTTCCAGGCCGGCCGCGGCGACCGATGGCGAAAGTTCGACACCGCCCGGCACGCGACGAAATCCGGCGGCGAGAAGGTCGTTCTGCTGTCCCAGCCGCTGTTCGCCGCCGCCGTGGTCGCGTACAACGCGGCCGGGCCCGAGGCGCCGCGGTGGATCTGGCTGGACGAGGCGATGACCGGCGTCGATGTGACCGTGAAGGAATCGTTCATGGGGCTCACCGTCAGCTTCGACCTCGACGTAATGCTCACCGCCCACGACGAGTGGTGCACCTATTCAACCGTTCCGGCGGTAGCGATTCATGATCTGGCGAGAGACCCGCACTTGCCAGGTGTGGACGTCGACACCTACCTCTGGTGTGGCGGGAAGCTCGGGCAAGTGGCGCCACGTCTCCGTGTGGACAAAGAGATCCCTGCCGATCCTGACTCGCTGTTCGGTGGGGACGATGACGAGTGAGCTTCCGCGGGGCCTCGCGGATTGGTGCTTGCTCGACGGGCCGTCGGCGTTGCTGGACGTCGTACGACGACGTGTCCAGCTTGGACAGGCGACCGAGACCGGGCGACTCGGCGCACTGCGGTTGACCGCTAGTCACCGCCGAGAGGTCGGGCGCCTGCTGGGGATGACATGGACGCTGTCCGACCGACCGGTACAGCTGCACGACCTCGCGGCGCGGCTGGCGGAGCACGACCTGACCGTCCGCCAGCTCGTAGAGGCGGTCCGCGGTCCAATCGAGCTTGACGTTGACGTACGGCGTACCGCTCTGCAGGTCGCGCTGGCCGAGGATGATCTTGCGTTAGCCGAACTGGTAGCGGTTGGAGTGCCCGAGGACGCCGCTCGGACCTGGCTGGCTGAGGACCGATCATTGGCCCCGTCTGGCGAGGGACTGCGGCTGGGGACGATCTGGGAGGTTGCTGCTGCTTGGGACGCCGCGCCAGGGGCCGGCGCCGCGCCGATCAGGCTGGCGCAGCTCGCGAGCCTGCACCTGCGCGACGCCCACGCACTCGACGCCGACCAGCCGCTCGGCAAGCTGGTTGCCAGGCTTGCAGCAGTCGTGCACGGCCTCGAGCGACCGACACGGGGAGGCAAGGCGTGGCGGCTTGCGTGGGCGTCCATCGGTGTTCTGTGCGACGAGGTGTCGTCCCGGGTCCTCGCGCTGAACCTTCGTCTCACTGGCGAGTCGCACGCTGTGCGGCTCTGTCAGGAGTCCACGGGGGAGCCGGTGTGGCTGACGCTCAGGTCGCTCCGTGGGGACTGGCGCGCAATCCCGCAGACGGTCTTCGTCTGCGAGAACCCCACAGTGGCCGAGGCCGCCGCCGATGCACTGGGAGTCCACTGTCCGGCGCTGGTGTGCACCGACGGTGTCGCGACCACGGCCGCTGTGGACCTCGTAGCCGGCGTGGCCGCGAGCGGATGCACCATCCATGTCCGGGCCGACTTCGACTCAGCCGGCCTGGTGATCGTGAACCAGTTGCTCTCGGTTGCTCCTGACGCCCTGAGCTGGCGCTACGACAGCAAGACGTATCTCGACCATGCATCCCCAGCTGCCCGCGACGTACGCTCCGACCTCCGCGGTGCCATGGCTGACGTCGGGACGACAATCCACGAGGAAACTCTCCTCGACGACCTCCTGACCGACCTGCGAACCCACTCGACACAAGCGCACCGCTGAGCAAGGCACCAGATTCAGCTGAAGAATCTACACCCAGCTCACCGTCGACCGTGCGCGGTGTCCCAAGGCCGCTAGGCTGGCTCTGGTGACGACTTGCGACAGCTTGGATACGAAACCGGGCGCGAGGCGAGGAGGTGGGTTCTGACGGCGTCCGACATCGCTGGCTCCCTGTCCAGGTCCTGACCGAACGGGAGGAGAAGAGCTCCGTCGCGATCGCCTCCAACGAGTCGTTCGCCGGCTTGGGCAAAAGACCTTCGCCGACCCACCGCTCCGCGATCGTCGACCGGTTCACCTTCGGCGGCAACATCATCGAGACCGGCACCGACTCCTACCGGCTCACCCACAGCCTCAACCAGTAGGCAGCGATGAACACCCACAATGGAGCCGGCGAGCCCGACGAACACCAACGAGCTCTGCGACGTCTGCGGGGCCGTGATCAGCGACGAGTCAGAGCCCTATGCCCTTGTCCCCGACTCCAGCAGGATCCACACCGCCGACCCGACGATGGATGGCAAGCGCCTCATCGTCGCCTGCAGCCAGGAGCCCCTGACTCAGCTCGAACGGGCAGTACGCCGCCCGGCGGTTCATCGACGAGGAACTCTGGATCGGGAAGATCTTCCGGGTGGTGCTCGACCAAGCAGGCGACCGGCTACAGTCCGAACAACTCACCGCGGCAACAGGGCTGACAGTCGAGGAGATCGAACAAGCGGCCCGCCTGGCACAACGCCCGCCCCAACCTGCGCCACTGGCTCCTCACCTCGGGGAACCTGTCACCAGCGGCAAACGGCGAGGGGGAGCGCTGGAGCGGTGGGAGCGGGAGGATCGCCGATCGTGGATCGGTCGATCGACCTCGACGAGCTGGTCGAGAAGTGGACGTTGCTGGATGACGAGCAGGACCTGGTGGCTGGTAAGCGTGGTGCGACCAGGCCCGGGTTCGTGTTGTTGCTGAAGTTCTAGCGGATGACTGAGCGCATTCGATCTCGATCCTTCAGTCGGGTCTGTGGCTCGACCAGTTGATTTAACTCTTCCGAGGACGGGATGGTGCTATGTCGGGCTGCACGAGATCGCAGCCCGCGATCGCGCAGACGGTAGCGTTAATGGTCTTCGGCATTGACCTCTACTCGGCAGCTCATCAGAAGTTGGTCTGCAGGTGCAGACCCATGCTCGACAGGGCCTCAACGGCGTTGACGGCGTAGTACGCCTGATAGCAAGGGCCGTTGAATCCGATGTGTCTACCGAGCTGACAACCCACTACTTCATAACCCTCAAGACCACCTGACAGGAAACCGTTGACCTGAAAGTTGCCACTGCGGTCGGAGCGGACGACCGGGCTCCCTGAATCTCCTTCCTGGACCCCGCCGGTGTTTCCTTCTGTGTCCTCCTCGATTCTGAAGCCAGGTCCGCGACGAATTCCATCCGTGTCGTACCAGTACCGATTGATCAATGCAACATATGGGGCCTGGTAAGTGTTTCCGGAAGCACTGCCGCTCACGGTAACCGCCACAAGAGGCGCTGGATTCACAGGTGTTCCAAGGACCTGTCGGGATTCTTCAGTATAGGCATCCCCCGTCCAAATCCTTGCGCCACTGCTGGTTCTTATGACTCTGATATCGTGCAGGACGTTTCGCTGGGAAGCACTCGCGACTCCGACTTCTCCGCTGTTGTAGCCGTACCACGTGCCCGCGCCGCAGTGCTCCGCCGTGGTTAGGTAAATGTTTGGCCCGGCATAGACACCAGCGCCACTTCCGCAGGCGATGTGAGTGCCGTACAGGTGCATCAACCCACCGCCATACCACGGATATCGGTCCGCGTTGCGACTGGCCAACGGCTTGATGTCTTCAATCCCGATGAACTCAATCGGCACTGCGGCATGCGCCTTCAACGCCGCGACCGCCGCCTCTGGTGCCGGCACCTTGGAACTCAATCCAATCGCCACGCCGGAGTAATCCGAGCTCGGTCCGGCGGAGGTCACTACACCCTTATTCTCCTCCAGGAGCGACCATGCAGCTGCCATCAACTCAGCCTGACTGTATGCCGCACCCCGGAAGACAACCGGCACCGGCTGTCCCGCTGCGAAACTCTTCACGCTCGCAGGAGGATCACCCTTCCAATAGACCACGACGCTCTTGCGGTCTTCGGCGACCGCAACACCGCCCCTGCTCGCGCTCGGGTTCTCCTCGAGCAAAGCCATCAATGCTTGAGCTGCCGTCTCCACCGGCGTAGGCAACACCTCGCCCTTAACCGGACCTGTAGGGTCACGCGGGTCGCCACCCAGTCGAATCGGTCCCGCCGCGGTAGCTGTTGACGCGCAAACAACTGCAGCAATCACCGCGGCAACAATCAACAGTGCCCTCTGTGCCCTGACTCTAGACATCTGGACCCCCCGCTCGACGGTAGACCCGCGTACGGCGAACGTGGTAGGGCTGAGCTGTTGCAGGTTCGTGCAAAGTGGGGAAGTGATAGCGATGGATCCCGATCGCGGCCGCGAATCGTCTGCCGGAGATCGACAGATTATCGAGGCCTGGATCAGAGACAACCCCACCATCGAGGCCCGGCTGACAGAAGCCAACGACCCAGCCGACGGCTCCTGGCGTTCCCTACGTCCGCACGGCGCCACAAGCCGCGACCCGTTCTTCATAGTCAATGTCTCAGACCATCACGAGATGGTGCGCGCCCGGGCCGAACTGGCTGTTCTAGTGACAACCCCGGAGAATCTGCGAGTCCGCCGCTGGAAACCGTCCAAGGCGGAGGTTGACCGGGTCCAGGCCTGGATCTGGGAACACAACCGACCATTCGACGAGACCAAGACCAGCGTCACCGCGACAGGCCCTCACCCCACGTCGGGTCTGCTGATGATCTCGCTAAATAGGGTGGATCGGGAGTACGCGGAAGAACTGGAAGAAGCGACCCATGGGCTCGCCTACGTGCAGCCCGAGCCGGAAACAATCATCCCGCTGCGCGCAGATGCCTCGGCGAGTGGAGATCCTCCTCACGGACGACCTTGACGGCAGCGGTCTCCCTGCCAGGCAAGGGAGACCGTGATCTTTGCGGTCGACCGCCTCGAGACCCGTGTGCCGCTGGTGACACGTTTCTTACCGGCACCCCGCCTCGGTCAGACCCGGTCAGCGGAACCGAGGCCATCGCCATACCGAGTTGCCGACGACCAGCATCCCAACCGCGGCGGCCTGACCGCCGTTGGTGGTCTCCCCATTCAACGCCGACGCTCGCCACGCTGTCATCACCACAGGTGCTGTCAAAACTCACCATCAAACCAACCCCCGAACCTAGCCCAAGTGGTGTCCAAACTCATCAGAAGACGGTGTCAGAACTCACCGGCACAGCCATTCGGCTCCCCGTGTTGACTCCAGACGCTGGTTCCGGGTCGCCCCATCGTCTACCGCACCCGCGACACCCACTGTTTTGGCAGCGACCGGATCTGGGCGACCAGAAGGTTGAAGAGCGACGTCCGCAGCGCTGGGCGCGTCAGAACAACCCCTCGTGGTTCCTTGCGAGACATGCCCGTGCGAGGGCTTTAGCCGCCTCGTCGGCAGCGTTGAGTATGAATGGTGCCTGTTGATTGTCCTTTGAACCGGCCTGGTAGAGGCGGCCGAGAACCATCCCTCCACGACGTGACTTGAGCTGGGACTCGATGACTCTGGGGACCGTCACATCGTGCAGTTTGGTGCCTTCCCGCTCGCCGTCCAGTACGACGATGTCGACCACAGCAGCGTGTGTGGCGGAAGGCGTGCCGGCCGTACTGGGTTCCGAGTCGTGGACGTAGAACAAGAGAGCCGCGTGCTGATAACCGGCCCAATCGATGCCGCTCCTCGACGATATCGGCGTTTCATCCGTGCCCACTTCTGGTCCTCTCGTTCCCTCGCTGGGTCCAGACCATACCGGCGTCGCCCGCCCAACCGCGCTCAGCCAGGTCGGCCACCAAAATTTCCTGTTGGTCCAGAACGTTGAACTCGGGTCATGCGACCTCGCCGCCATGTCTGGGCAGTCTCGCTGGTCGTCTTTTGCGAAGGAGAACTGCAATGAAGGTCTCGGATGCGTACGTGTACATCGCCGACCTGATTAGTCAGGCGGAGGCGATCCTGGAGTGTCGGGAGCGCGAGGAGCGTGGTGACTGGGCGATAACGGCGTTCAGTCGGTTCCGGATCGTGGAGTTGTTGGGGCTATCGCCGAGTACGTCGTACGGCGGTGACCTGGATGCCGATCCTGCAGCACTCCTCGAGGAGGCGGTACGAGCCGTTGACCAGCTCGTCGTACCGATCGGCAAGCTGACGTGGCACCGGGCACTGGCCGACGCCCTGAGGTGTGCGCTCGCTGACGTTCGGATGGTACAGCGTGCGCGCCACGTATGAGGATCTGCTGCAAATCTCTAGACGGCGCGCGGCAGAGGCGTACAACTCAGCCAGTATCGACACCTCGGACCCGTTCGCAGGCTGGCAGGCGACGCTGACCGCAGCCCGTCATCACTTTCGTTGGCTGCGGCACGAACTGCCTGCAAGTGACTTCATGAGCGCGGATACCTCCGCAGCGGAGGGTCCCCTCGCTGTGCTTGCACGATCGATCGGCGCCGGAGGTGACCTACTTGCATCGCAAACCCGAAGCACACGCGGCGCATGGGATGACGAGAAAGGCCTCGGGGCAGCACAAGCGGCGATGGCGGCGATCACAGACCGGGCAGCCCGCGCAGTGGTCGCGAGACTGAACCCCGCGCAGATCCACCATGACGATGCGAGCGATCGACTGTCCCGTCACCTGACTGAAGTGATCACACAGCTCAGGTCGCTTCGTAAACGCGAATCCCCTGACATAGGTGCCTTGCGCGGACTGACGACGACTCTGCCGCCGACCGCCGTCGACGAGCCGTCGCACCTGATTCTGCTGGCTGCCCGCTGGAAATCGGCGCATGAAACGACGACGCCGCGCGGCGTGCTGACGCGCGACCTCCGATCGGCAACGGCACAGTTGCGAACTGTCATCGGCTACGGTCTTCATCTCACCGCTCGGCTGGGTCAGCGCGACGCCACTGCGGAGGCAACCCGAGAGCTTGTGCATGCACTGCGAGTGGCCGGCACGGGTACGCAACGCCTTGCGCATCTGTGGCGCACTCGTCTCTCAGACCTGAACGGCCGCAGCGAGGCGCCCGCCGAATCAGCTTTCATCGAACTGATCGGAGCGCTGCGGGCCTGGATTTCTGATGGTGAGCGACTGACGCAGCCTCAGGATCTCCTGCATGATGAGCGATCTGGGGCAGTGGTTCGGGACGTTATCGACGAGCTGATGAATTCAGCTGATCGGGTGGCAAAGGTTCAGCAGGAGACTGTCGCCTGGCTGATCAGGCGTGGGCACCTGTTCGTCCCGCGTGCCGAGCTCGCGAAGCGCGACCCTGAGTTCGCCCTACGACCCCAGGTTTGGCGTCTGAGATACCCGCAGCCCGCGTGGGTCAGGACCAATCTGGCGGCATGCTTCGACGAGGTGACGGCAACTCTGGCCGAAGTCACAGATCACCTGTGTACCGCCGCACGGACGGCGCGAAGAATCGCCGGAACATCCGACCTGAGCCGCCCGTTCGGACCCGAGCACTTTGATTCACCGCCCTTCCCGACCGTGCGTGTTGAGACCCCACCAGTTGCGACGAGATCGCCACGGGGCCGGTACCGGCCGGAGTACTGGAACCTCATTCCGGAGATCTATCGAGATCTGGAAGGCCTCGAACGTTGAGCTTCCCAGACTCGGCCAGCGCGGCTCAGCTACAAGTCCTTGATGACAAACTGTCGGTGGTGGCTTGTTGACTGTCGGTACGTGGTAGGTGGGGCGACCGAGAGCAGGAGCGTGCGAATGCTGGCGAGAACGTTTGGTTCGTGTTTGCTGATTCTGATTCCCGTCGTCCTCAGTGCGGGTGCCGCATCCGCACTGATTGTGTATCCGCCGCCTGTACTCGAACGGCTGCACTGGAAGACGGCGGACCGGAACGCGTCTTGGGTGGGAACGATCTTGTGGATGACGGTGAGCTGTCTGTACATCGGCCTCACCGCTGACATGCTGTGGCGGGCTGATTGGGTCTATGGTCTGACGGTTCTGGTCTGTGCGGTGATCGCTGTCGCTGGCGTTCTCCTCCTGCCGTTCCGCAATGTTCGGAGGCATAGCGACGACGCGACTGAGACCTGGGGGATCGGCCTGGACACGGGGGAGTTGACGGCCGGGCTGCGGACCGTGGTTCGCTGGGATCTCTGGTCCGCGGTGGGCATCATGAGCCTGGTCAACGGGACGATCTGCATGCTTGCTTTGGCCAACCGTGCCAGCAACCGACTGTCGGCGGTGCTGGGCGGTGCCTTGGCGATGGCAGTCGTCACGTTCGCTGCTGTCGCAGCTATGCGGTATCTCGACGGCCGGTTGTCGGATGCGCGCTTCCTTGTCGGACTGAAGAACGCCTTGCTGCTCGCCAGCGGGTCTGGCGGAGGAGGGCCGGTCCAGCGTGTGGCGGTCGGCCGGAACGCGGAGTTGCTCGGGCCTGGCGGTGGTGATCTCATGGCGTCGCTTCCATATCTGCGGAGATCGCTGGAACGGCGCTTCGGACGGTTGCCTGCTGTCGATCCCGCGGCGAGCATCAAGGCCGCCGGGCCACTCTTCGTCCGGCTGCACGAGCAGGCCAAGTCCGATGCGCCCGTGGTGCACACGGACGAGGTCGGGCGGGCAGTCCGGGCGGTCCTTGGACGGCTCGAGCCTGACTGGGTGCAGCCCAGAGACATCTCGGACCCAGGATGGCGGCTCCGGATCACGTCGTCTGCCGGAAAGCGGATCGCGGCGATCCTGACTGTCCTGTCAGCAGCCGTTGCCGCCACAACCTCCCTCGTCGAAGCACTGAAGTAGTCCGCGTCGCCTGGCCATCCGAGCCATCAGTCCTTGACCGAGTTGCGTCGCACTGCAACGCGACCTGACCATTGCGCGAGTTTCGATACTGGAGCCTGGGAAGTCGGCCGTAACGACCAGATCGGCATCACAACCTGAGCCGTACTTCAGTGCGAGGGCGACCTCTGATGCCGCGCCGTGGCAAGGCCGGCGGTGATCGCTGAGAGAGCGAGTACGACGTGCAACCAGATACTTCCGGAGCTCGTTGGAATCAAGTCCGGCAGGATCGGATGTACCTCGAGTTGCCCGTAGCCCACGAGTACGAGGAATGCGACACCGGTCGTCGCGAGGAACGGGACGCAGTGGGCCGCGGATCCGGCGACGATGAGTGCGGCGGCGCCGAGCAGCAGATGTACGACGTTGAGTGCCAGCGACAGGTGGAAGAGTCCGAAGCGGAACGATCCGGATGCCGGGATCCAGGTGGCCAGGCTGTCGACGTACCGCGCCAATCTGGTGAGGAATCCAAAGCAGGCGAGCGAGATGAGTGCCCCCGCGAGCCAGAGCGTCGCGATCTGCGGCGGCACCGGCTTGGACCGAATGTGTGCCTGGTGCATCGGCGGTCTCCTCAGAGCGTGGGCGCGTGCGGGCGCTGGCGACGAGCATCCCCTCAGTAGTCGCCACCAGCACCCGGGCGGCGCGGACACCGGCCCCGAATTACCGGCGGACCGCACCTGCACATCGACCATAGGGCCATAACCGAGAGGATTCCGGTGGCCGTCGGCAACGTCACGAACTCTCAAAGACCGCTCAACAGAGACGCAGTGTTGGCAGCACACGCACAGGTCATTCGCCGGCCGGGGAGTCCGTCGCCTTGGTGGGGACCTGGCGGGATCGGTGTGGTCGCCCGGGGACCTTACCGCGGGATTCGATGCCGGTGTGCAGCCCGCTGGCACGGCCCAGCGCGTAGGGGTAGATGGATCTGCACCGCCCATCGTCGACCGGCTCACCTTCGGCGGCAATGTCATCGAAACCGGCGCCGAGTCGTACGGGCGGCCGCGCTCGTCTGGCGTGGCGGCCAGTGGTTTGGGGGCGACGATGCCGCGGAGTTTGATCGGGATGTCGGTGGCGGTCTTGACCTCGTCGATGGCGTTGGGTGGTGCTTTGGAGGTCAACCCGATGACGATGCTCGAGTAGTCGGGCTCGCTTGCGATGACGGTCACGATGCCGGTGTTGTTGCGATGACGGTGTCCATCGCTGCGTTTCAGTTCGGCGCGCGAGTACGGAGCCGGCTTGAAGGTCACCTGAAGTGCCTGGTCCGCTGCGAGGCCCAGCAGGTCGGCGGGGACGGTGCCCTTCCAGTACACCAGGACCGTCGTACGGTCTTTCAGAATTCGAACTCCGCCTTTGCCGGGCTCGCCGGGGTGCTCAGCGATCCAATCCGCCATCGCATGCCCAGCCGTCTGAGCCGCCAACTCCTCCAGCGGCAATTCCGTAGCTGAGTCGCGACTAAGCCTGTCACCTGGCCTGTCGTGCCTCTGCATACTGGAACACCTCCCGAATTGCGTGGTCGGGCAGCCCACCGCTCTGATCCAGCCCACGCTGCAACGGGCGCTGGTTGAGTACAACCCGTGCGTGTGGCGTTCGGTCAGGTTGTCGGAGGTTCTGCGGGTAGCCGGGCCGTCAGAGGAGGTCAGAGCCACAGGCGACGCATGAGTCAGGTGCCGATGGCGAGGACCCCGGCGCTGCTGCGAAGGAATCGGATATGGCCGATGGCGGCGGGAGGTGCCGCAAAGGCGAGCGAAGCAGCCTGCAGAATCTGAAGCGGGCCGCTCAGGGCCTGGGGAGCGACTGATACACCTGCGGCGGCCGATCGCTGAGCTGCGGGGTCACGGACGTTCTAGCCGCTCTCGAATCCCGAGTTGTAGGGAGCGGGGAGCGTGGAGGTTTGGATCACGACCCTGGCGTCGTTGAGCACCGTCACTCGCTCGGTCCAGGACTCTGCTGTTTCGGCAGGGACCCAGACTTCGACGCGGTTGATGTATGCATTCCAGCCTCCGCCGGCGCCCGTAAGACCGGGTGCCCACTGGTCCGTACTCGAGAACAGCCGGTAGCTCAGTTGCTCCAGCTCTGCTCGGGAGTATTTCACCGACTGGAATTCAACGGTGAATCCCTTGGCTGCTGCTCGGACTGAGGACTTCATCTGCTCCACCGCAGGCGAACTCCGGTCGACCGGCCCAACGAGGCGGACGACGACCGTCCGCGTGTCGGCGTCCCAGCTCAGGCCGCCATCCAGCACAGACGCTTCGCTCAGTAGTTCCGCAATCGAGTCGACTTGTGCCTGAAGGTCCGCCGTACCGGTGATGTCGATTTTCACCGGCTGATCAGTCACGCAGTCAGTGCAACCCTTCGATCGCAGCAGGTCATCGCGCTGCGGGTACAGACCGTATCCGGGATCATCCCCCGGATCCGCGCTCACGACTGGAGGCGACATCATCGCCGCCGCGACCGCCAACACCGCCAACACACCAGCTGAGATTCGCCGCATCATCTCGGCCCCCACTGCGTAGAACTTGCACGTTACCCGCGTGGCGCCCATTGGACTAGACCATCGAAGCGACATCAGCGAGGCCACCGTTCTCGCAGAATTGCTGACCGACGAGACCTGACTGGAAGTCCGGGCAACGCATTGCTGTGGCACGCAAACGGCAGCGGAGCTCGACTGGCTGTGCACGCGCAGGAAGACCGCCGCGCCGCCGACCCTCCTCGTTGCTTCATGAACTCACCAGCCCGGGGCACATCGCCTCCGACTACACGTTCGCGATGCGGGCGGTCACGCGCGGATCAGTTCCCTGTACCGCCGATACCAGGTCCTCGTGTCGGGGCGCGTCAACGGGGTAGCGGGGAGCAGGTGTCCCGAGTGCCATGACCCGCTCGAGGACGCCGGGGGTCGCGAGAGCCTCGGGCGGCATCGCGATCATCGAGCCGATCTCGGACTGTGCCCGCAGCGCGCCGGGGTCGAGCAACGCCGCGGCGTAGAGCGCGGTCGCCATTGCCCAGGACGGGTCTGGCGTGCGGTACGGCGTACCGGCCAGGTCAGCGTCGATCTCGGCGAGTCGGTGTCGGTCGAAGGTCCGAGTCGCTTCGTACCAGGGTCTCATCGCTTGCTCGGTGGCTGCGTCGAATGCGTGGACCACGCGGTCGGTTGGTGTCGTCTGGAGAGTGTCGCGCAGCAGTACGGCGTGGAGCAGACCGATCGAGGCTCCTCGGCCGATCGACGGGTTGGTGCAGGCCCACGCGTCTCCGACCGCGACGACACCAGTGGCGACGGGGCGGCTGTCCACGACGTACCTGCGGTAGCGGTCCTCGATGCCGGCGATCACCTGTACGCCGGTCAGCGGTACGCCGTCGACCCACGAATCCATGCCTGGTACGAGCGCCATGGCCCGTGACCAGGCGGTCTCCTCGCGGAGTCCGCGCAGTGCCCGGTCGCGGGAGGAGGTCACGAAGCCGACGCCCCAGGTGTTCCCGTCTCCCGGCAGGGTCAGGATGGACATCCCGTGGAAGTGTTGCAGCGGCAGCGCGGTCACCGCAGGCAGCTGGCCGTCCCGCGCACTGAAGTGGCGGCAGTAGTAGACGAAACCCGCCTCCTCGCGCTCCTCGTGCGGTCGCGGCGCGCCGGCAGCCTCGAGCATGCCAGCAATCGGTGAGCGGTGGCCGAGCGCATCCACGACGAGGTCGGCGCGTTCGGTCCCGCCGCCTGCCGTTCGGACACCCTCGACACGGACGGGCGCACCGAGCCGACGCTCTGTCACGAGGCCTGTCACCCGTACGCCGCGGCGTACGGTCACGCCTGGCGTGCGCGCGGCCACGGCGGCCAGCGCGGCCTCGACTACCGGTCTGCGCCCGGTGATCGTCTCGAACCGCTCGTCGCCGGGGTGGGCTCCGCCGGTGACGGCCTCAGGCAGCGCGCGAACGGAATTCCACCGCGCACCGCCACGGCGCTCGAGCTCGACCAGGACCTCGGGCAGTTCGGCGGCCATGGTCGCTGTCCACCGTGGCAGCATGAAGTGCAGTTGGTTGAACTGATTCACACCGCGGCGCTCCCACGTCTGCCACAGTTCGTCGTTGTCGCCGTGCGGCTCGGCCGGATCGCGTTCGAGCACAGTCGCCTGATGACCGTCGCGCGCAAGCAGCATCGCTGTCGCCAGGCCGTTGAGTCCTGCCCCCAGCACCAGAATCTCCGACATGATCCCCACCCCTGGTTTGTCCTGGATCGTTGTCCAGATCAGCCCACAGTGGTGGTTTCAGCTGCTCACCCGCCAGACCGTTCCTTGCTCACTTGCTGCTCACGGCATTGTCTCAACGGGCAGGCGATGCTCGCCGATCTCGACCATCCACAGCAGATCGGTGAGCCGCTCGTGCGCCCTGGCGAGGTGCCGCCGGTACGTGGAGAAGGGCAGGTCGAGTACTTCGGCTGCGGCTTCCTGGGTCGGTGCGGCGTGTACGTAGGTACGGTCGAGCACTCGGCCGGATGATTCGCCCCGCGACTCATGGGCTATTTGGTGGATCCCGGCGAGCAGGGTCGCGCGAAGGAGTGCGGGCGTGGCACCGTCGAGATCCAGGGCCAGGCGGGATCCCATCAGTGCGTTGGTGCGCAGTCTGTCGGGCTGACTGAGGTCGCGCAACGCAGTGCGTAGTGCCTCCGCGAAGCGCTCGCGTGACAACGGCGGCGGCCGCAGCAAACGGCGCGGCGCCGGACCGCCCTCTCCGGTGAGCTCGCGCTCGCCGAGCAGGTCGAACCACCTGTCGGGTGTGAGTCGGCGCCAGTCGATGCCGAACAGCGTGTGCCGGCGCCCGCCGAAGTCCGCCTCCAGTTTGGTGGTGAGCGCGAGGTAATGGAACACGGGACCCCAGAACTCCGGATCCGTCGTCGCAATGAAGGCCCAGGCCAGTGGCCGCGTGGTCCACAGCAGTGTCGAACTCACCGCGCCGACTACGACCGCGTACGGGTCGCGCTGGTACTGCGCTGCGCCGCCGAAGAACCGGGAGATGTTGATCTCCTCGCCGGGTCGTGCCGGTGCGGTCCGCTCGACCATGTCCAGCGCTACCCGCATGACCGGGTCACCTGCGACGAGGTCTGGGTCGGCCGGGTGGAGGGTCTGCAGAGCGAACGCGTCGATTCCAGTTGCCGACGGGACCACTGACAGTCCTTCTGGCTGGGCTGCGAGCCAGCGTGCCGCGAGGTCGGCACTCCGCGGCCCGTCGAAGCGTTCGACGATCTCCAGTACGGCGGCGTGGTCGTCGGCCCGGCCGCCCACAACGAGCCCGGTGCCGCGCTCGCGCAGAGTCCAGAACGACATCGCGAGCGGGCTACGACGGTGCAGGAACAGCTTCTGATGCGCCCACAGCCTGCGCTCGCCTTCATCGGATGAGCGCAGCGCCGCCCAAGAGTGATCGTGCAGGGCTCGGTGCACGCGGCGGTACGTCGCGGGCGAGCGTCGGCGCAGGTCGGCGTCCAGGACGTCGCGGACCAGGTCATGCGGATATACGCCGTACGTACCGCGCGTCACCCACGACCTGGTCTCGAGCCACGCCCACACCTCGGGCGCACGGCGCCCGAGCAGCTCGTCGACAAGATCCTGCGTGGTCAGCCAGGTGTGCGCGCACAGCGCCATCGCGAGGGCGTGGTCATCATCCGGCGCCTCGTCCACGAGGCGAGTCGCTAGCGCAGCCACGACATCGGGCGTGTCGGCCAAGTCGGCCGGCAGGTCTCCCGCGAGCGTGGCATCGGCCAACATGGCGAGGGTGAGCGGATGGCCTCTGCCGATGCCGGCGAGCCGCGCGCGGTGGATGCCCGGCACTCCCGCGTGCGCGAGGAGTTGCTCGCTTTCCAGGGGATCGAGCACGTCCATCGGCAGACATTCGACGACGGCACGCCATCCGGGATCGGTACGCCAGGCTTGCTGTGGCGGGTTGCGGCCGGCGAGTACGACGACGATTTCCGTCGACATCGACGCGACCAGATCGTCCCGGATCCAGCCGTCGAGATTCGAGAGCCGCTCGTACCCGTCAACCAGCAAGACCGCCGGATACCCGGACCGAACCGCCGAGGTGGCCCGGCGCAATCCGTCGCGTGATCCGTCGACATCCTCACCGTCGACTGCCACGACGGTCCGGCCGGTGCCTTCGGCGCGGACCCGAAACTGCTGCAGCAGCGCCGTCTTGCCCACTCCGCCGGAGCCGTAGACGAGAATGACACGATGCGAAGCCCGCCCTGCCAGGGCGGCGTCGAAGCACTCGAGCTCGACCGTGCGCCCGACGAACGCCTTCGTCCGCGCCGCATCCACCATGGCGGCCAGCTCCTCGGCCATTCGCTCAGCGTACGTGCCGAATGCCCAACCGTGAATGCGTAGCGGTGACAGGCCCTCATCACGGCTGTCTCGCCGCCGACTTTCTTGCCGTTGACAACCAGTACGACGGCGACGCCGCCGGGACCCAGGGTGTTTGGGTAGATTGACCGTGTAGCTACTTTCGACGACTTGACCTGAAACCTGACCAACTGCAGCCCGTTTTGCGGGGCGAAACCTTTCGGTGGGCCGCTTCAAACGGCAGTATGAGAGGCGCAAGTCCGTCGCTCCAAGGCGTCGGCAGTTCGGGGGGTTGTCCCGTCCTGGCGCAAGGACATGCCACCTCGGGCTCTCGGTGCCGGCTCGGTGCGGCGGACGTGTCCCCGGTGCCCGGGCCAAAACCAGCCGCCCCCACGCGGTACCGGGCACCGGGTCCACGTCGCTTTGCTGCCCGCCAGTCAGCGAAAACTGGCGCCAGAGCCAGAACACACCGTCCCATTTAGCAGCTGCTAGCTGACCGCCTGTTGTCTTGATCGGTCTGTCGCTGTGCATCGGTGCTCGCAACATGCCGTGCCGACCGAGTTGGACAGGATGTCGAGTTGGAGTGATCTGAGGTTCTCGCCGGGTTCGATGCCGAGTTCATCGATCAACGCGGTCCGGGTAAGACGGTAGACGTCCAAGGCAGCTGAGGGCCGCCCGCCGAGGTACCACGCGAACATCAGTTGGCCGGCGAACCGCTTGTCCAGGGATCCTGGCTATGCAATGTTCTGTCAGGGCTTCCTTCAGACGGCCCGTCTGAATCAGGATCTCGAGGCGTTCGCTCTGTAGCTGGTGGTGTAGCTCGCGGAGCTTGCGTCGCTGCGACTCGACGTACCGGCCCGCAACGCCGCCGAATGGGGCACCTTGGAAGAGATTCCGTGCCGATCCGAGGCAGGCAGCGGCGCGCGACAGTTGCCGGCTGACCGCGCTTCTGCTCTCTGCCGCGAGGGAGTCGAGTCGCCGGAGGTCCGCCTGGTTATCGCGCAGGGCGGAGCAGATAGCCACGCTCGGATCGCAGCCGGAGGTCGGGTTCAGGTCGCAGGCTGCGTATCCGATAGATGTATGAGGCAACTACCTTGACGCCTGCCGGTGGAGGGTCGTCCCAGGCTGTGGTGAGCAGTTCGTCCTTGGTGAGTTCATGATTGGCGTTCAGAGCCAGGACGGCCAGCAGACCCTGCTGACGCGGTGTTCCGAGGGTGGAGCGGTGCCGGCCGTGCCATGCCCGCGGCTGCCGGAGGAACTCGAACGTGACAACGGCCATCCCTATCACCCCTTCGCGCTCGCGTACGAGATGCGGCGGATCAATTCCGGCACCAGGTGTTCGGTTAACGGGCGCACACCGGCCGGCTGTGCGTGCCGGCGTGTCATCTGATCGTCATGTGGCTGTTCGGGTGATCTCAAAGTCGAGGCCCGAAGGTTGACCTGTGACGCATGACATCGGGAACAGCAGGATTCCTGTGGCCGTGTTGACGACGTACTATCGGCGGAATCTCCTGGTCCCGGAGGCGATGCCGTTGTGTGCGCGCGATCCTGGCCATAGCCGGACGGTACGTGTGGGCGTCGGCGAATCCGCCGACAGCGACGTACCCACGCAGGTTGTCGAGGTGCGGGTCGTCGACTTCGCAGCACATGTCGCTTACCTCGAGCCCGTGACCGGGATGGGCCTGATGGTGGAACCGCGTCCGGAATCCGACATCGCGCCGGCTCCTTGGGTTGAACGGGTCACGTGGGACGGCGATCCGGTTGTTGCGTTGTCGCTGCACTCCGCGGATCGGGCGCATGCCCTGCAGCGGTTGGCGCGTGCCGGCTGGACCTTGCTCGAGGGCGAGAGCGACAGCTCCGAGTTGGCTGGGCGAACCGAAGATGGTCTTCGCGCGATCTACCTGTACGCCAACCGGACGGCTGACGGCCCACTTGTCCTCGAGGACTTTCACGCTGCATTCACGGCCCTTCGCGGCGCTGCGTGTCTTCACAATACCGCCTGAGCGCCCGCGGAACGGGAGCAGTACGCGGACAGCGACAAGTACGAGTCCACCAAGCCCGAGGCCCGACCTCGGTTTGTGATTACTGCGCACGCAGGGATTCGTAGTCGGAGGCGGTCAGTGGGTTCGTCGTGAGGGCTCCGTCGGCGAGTAGCGCCTCGACGGGGATGCCGCCCCGGGAGAACGTGACCTCCTCGACCGTTGGGAGCGCCGTGACCGAGAGGACGATCTGGCCAACTGCCAGGATGTTCTCGGTTGCGGAGCGTCCCTCCGTCGCACCGGCCAGTTCGATGACGACCCGAGTGCCCTCGGTCTTGGCAACGGTCAGGGTGAGGTCCTGCGGTAGGGCCGTCGTGATGCCGCTGGCTTGTTCCGTCTCGCTGGGCCCGGACATCAATGCACTGACGACGCCGTTGAGGCGTTCGGCCGGACCTCCAGTCGGCGCTTGTCGTCGAATACGGACCACCCTGTCGTTTCGGACGAAGTTCACCTCGACCGTGGAACTGCCGGCGGTCGTGCTCGGCTGCGGGGACGAGGGGCGGTTGGCCTCTCGCAGCTGGGACGGAACGGCCCCCGGTTCGAGGGGAACCGGGTCGGATTGGATCGGTACGCCGCAGCCGACGAGCAGCAGGACCGCCGAGAGCGCACAGACGACCGCCCTCATGACGAGTCCTCCGGCAACGATCGGTGTTCCGGAAGCCGTACGACGAAACGCGCGCCGCCGGCGGGAGACGCCGTACACCACACTGCCCCGCCGTGCGCGGCCGCGGTCTCGGCGACCAGCGCCAGACCGAGGCCGGTTCCCTTGGACGAGCCCCGTCTGGTCGCACCCGTGGCGAACCGATCGAACATCCGCTCCCGATCCTCCGGACGGACCCCCGCACCGGAGTCGTCAACCAGGATCAGTACGTCATCGTCGGTTGTGGTCACTTCCACACCGGTGAGCCCACCGCCGTGGGTTTCCGCGTTCTCGAAGAGGTTGCGGAACAAGCGACTGAGCCGTGGCTTGTCTGCGACCATGCAGACCTCAGTTGCGCCGCTGAGGATCGACGGCTCGTGTCCGACTTCGCTCAGCACCTGCCGCAACAGCTGATCGAGATCGACGACGCCGGTCGGCCGCTGGTCCAGTCCCGCGTCGGAGCGTGCAAGCTCCAGAAGATCGTCGAGGAGCCGCCGGAACCGTTGCAGATCCGCGGTCACGAGGTCGAGGACTCGTTGCGAGCGCTCGGGGAGCTCGTCGCGTCGCGCGTTCAACAGGTCGACGCTGGCGACCAGGGTGGTCAAGGGGGAGCGAAGTTCGTGACTGACGTCCGCGGCCAGCCGCGCATCGCGGTTGATCCGTTGTTGGAGCCCGTCGACCATACTGTTGAACGAGCCGACGATCGTCGCGAGCTCGGGGTCGTCGGTCGCCGCCAGCCGGCTGTCGAGTTCGCCGCCGGCGATAGAGGCGGCGGTGACAGCGACCCGGTTGAGGGGCGTGACCACAGACCGGCTCGCCCAGCCACCCAGTAGCGCACCGGCCGTCGTGGCCAGCAGCGCGCCGCCGATGAGGATGCTACTCAGCAGACGGAGCGTTCCGTCGAGCTCGGTGAGCGGAGCAATCTCGTAGAAGTCCGCTCCAACGGACCGAACCGGCACTCCGACCGCGATCGCCGGCCCGTCGCTCGTCCGGAACCGTTGCCTCGCGGGTTGTCCGGACTCGGTCTGTTCCCGGACCGAGAAAGGGACGGCGTCCCGGCCCCGGTCCAGGGTCGAGGCGTACCACTGGCCCCGCCATTTCAGGATGATCGTGTGACCCGCCGGGGTTCCCGCGGCCGTCAGGATGTCCGAGACGTCGGCGCCGGCGCTCTCCAGGCGGCGCTGGACGAAGGTCGCATCAGCGAAGGCCTGATGCTGCACAACGCGTTCACGCTGCGCCAGCAGGTAGCCGCGGGACAGCAGATAGGTGCTCGCCGCGAACACCGCGGAAACCAGCAGCGCCATCAGCCCAAAGGCGAGCACCAGCCGACGGCGCAGTCCGAGCGTGCGAGGCCGCGACCGCTGGGTCCACAGCGTCCTCGGACGTACTCTCATCGCGGGTCCAGCCGGTAGCCCATCCCTCGTACGGTGACAATGATCTGCGGTTTGCCCGGATCACGTTCGATCTTGGTGCGCAGTCTTCTGATGTGAACGTCGACGATGCGTTCGTCGCCGTAGTATCCGTGCTCCCAGACCGACTCCAGCAGAGCGGATCGGCTCAGCACCCGGCCGGCAGGTTGCGCGAGTTCGGCAAGCAACCTGTACTCCGTCACGGTGAGCGGGACGTCATTGCCGTCGAGTACGGCGGCTCCCCGCGCGGTGGACAGCACCAGGTAGTGCGCGGGGTCCGCGTCCAGGAGGACGTCGGGTTGGTTCGCCTCGGCGCTGGTGCGGAGCCGGCGGCGGAGTGCGCGCAGTCTGGCCGTGATCTCCTTTACCTGGAACGGTTTGGTGACGTAGTCGTCGGCGCCCGCCTCCAGCCCGGCGACGATATCGTGCGTGTCGGATCGTGCGCTGACGATGATGATCGGGATGTCGCTCATCCGCCGTACCTCACGGATGCAGGTGTAGCCGTCGACCTCGCCCAGCATCAGGTCGACCATCATCAGGTCGGGCATCGACGCCCGTGCCAACTCAAGGGCGGCAGGTGTGTCGGCGGCTTCTGCGACCTCGTAGCCCTCGTCCTCCAGCGCCAGGCGCAGTACGGTACGGATTCGGTCGTCGTCCTCCACGACCAGGACCTGCATCGGCATCGTCACATCTTCGCAAGTCCGCGCCGGGTTGTGATCCCGGGGACCCCCATGTCATCCGATCGTAAAGAACCTCGCGCCTCGACGTGGCATGCGCGGAGGTACGCCGTACGCCGTACGTCGTCATCGGATCGTCAAGTCGGCGCGGCTCCGATCTCAACGTCGGGAGATCACAGTGGAACTATCACTGCCAGAGCCGAAGGACAGCCATGAGCGACACGACCCGCAGCCCTCTTCCGCAGCGCGCGATCGTGACGCTGTCCGACGCCGATCTTGGCAGCGGGCTGACTGCGCTTCGTTGGCGGTTGCGCGACCTGGTGATGGACGGCACCTGCTTGGTCATCATCGACGTGACCGACCTCGACCAGATCTCGTCGACGCTACTGGCGGCCCTGCTCGACACGCATCGCGTCTGCAAGCGTCGCGGCGGAGGTGTGGTCATCCGCCACGCGAACCGGAAGATGACCGATGTGCTGCGGCGTACCGGCCTCGACCGCGTGTTCGACGTCGAGGCCGCGTGAGCCATGACTCCGTCCGAAGACGAGCGTCGCCAGCCACGGTACGTCGACGTGACGATCGTCGAGTTCGCAGTACACACGGCGTACCTCGACCCGCTCACTGGGGTTGGCTATCTGGTGATGCCGCGACCTGAGACCGATGTCGCCGCGTTCGCCGACCCGCTGGTCGAAGCCGCGTGGGCGGAGCGGCTGAACCCCTCCGCGGGGACCGAACATCTCTCACTGCACGGCGCAGACCGCGCACGAGCCCTGTCCCACCTCGCCGGACTCGGCTGGGCCTTCCTGTACGACGAGGACGGCCAGATCGAGACCGCCGGAACCACCACGGACGGCCGCCAGGTTCTCTGCATCCACGGCGACCCGACCGGAGACGACCCCACCATGGATACCCTCGACTGCGCGATCATCGCGCTCGACATCGCCGCGAACCTCAACCCCGACCGGTGAGCCGCGCAGTCTCGTAGAGCATGGTGGCCCGGACGAGTGCTGGTGACAGCCCCCTCCCCACCGTCACCAGCACCCGCATCAGCACAGCCTGGATCCCCAGGACCGGGATGGCTGCGAATCCCGCCCGAGCGAGACACCACCCACTCGAGCGCCCTCCGGTACATGGGCTCCAGGTCGCGAACGCGATCACCTGGCCGGGCGGGGAACCCACCAGAGTCGCACCCTCGCCGGTGGCGCCCCACCTGGCTGTGCTGGCACCGACTCTAGGCCCGCTGGGGTCGGCAGCGTCGGTTCGATGCCGACCATCACGAACTCTCAAAGAACGCTCAATGTGAACGTCGCGCTTGGTCCCTCATCCGGACCGCCTGGACTCAAGCGTCCCTTCGAAACAACCCCGATCCCGGGCCAGGTACTGGGATCACCCGAGCTAGCCGCGGCAGCGCAACCCAGGCACCGATAAGCATCGCGACTCCCAAAGCCCGCCGGCGACCTTCGCCGCCAAGGGGTACGAGGCCGCGTCAGGTCAGGGACGACGGCCCCAGCCGGCAGTCGCGGAGACCACAGAGGAGTTGCAGTGGCCCTGTAACTCGACGGTCCCACCATCGGGAACGATCGCCTCCCGGTGCACGTCAGCATCCCACCAGGCATCGCACACGACGTCGAGCGTCATCGTCCACGCCCCAGTGTTGCGCAATCGCGTGCACTTGCCGTGACCCCACTCACCGGAGATCCACGCCGTGCAGTTCGCCCCGGACATCGGCGATGCCGCTGGTGCCGGAGACGCCTGTGCCGCTGCGGTCGGACCGGCCAGACCACCACCGAGCAGGCCAACCGTCGCGAGTCCGACCATCAAAGACTTCCGCTTCATATGATCTCTCCCTCCACGGTGACGGTCGCTCGACTGTCGGCCGTCTCCTGACAAGACTCAACCGCGCCGACCTTTCAATCCGCTTTCAACCTGGGAGAGCCTGGACATCGGGCGGCTGGTGTAGACGGTGTCCGACACGACGCCCGTACTGTGTGTGACCGCAGGCCTGCGACCGGCACTCCACTTCCGGCATGGTGAAGCTGGAGGTGGGCGCTGGCGGTCTGGTGGGTCAGGCGGCGTTCCGCGGGCCGTACATGATCACCGCGACGCCGATCAGGCAGACCACCGCGCCCGCAACGTCCCACCGGTCCGGGCGGAAGCCGTCGACGAGCATTCCCCAGGCCAGTGAGCCGGCGACGAAGATGCCGCCGTAGGCGGCCAGGATCCGCCCGAAGTTCGGGTCAGGCTGGAAGGTCGCGACGAAGCCGTAGGCGCCGAGGGCAAGGAATCCGCCGACGCTCCACCACAGGCCCTTGTGTTCGCGCCAGCCTTGCCAGATCAGCCAGGCGGCCCCCGATTTCGGCGACGGCGGCGAGCACGAACAAAGCGATGGACTTGGCGATCGTCATGAGTCAGAACGTATCGACCGGTGCATGGTTGCCGGTGCCGGCCGTGGTCCGCGGCGTCGTAACCGGCATGCCGAGATCGACCGGCCCCACGACAATGCCCTACCCCCATGAGCGACCAACCAAGCTCAATCCGGCGTGCTTCATCAGGCGCCGCAGGTCAGATGCTCAGGCGACCCTGGTCGTCCCCGTATCGCCTAGGTTGCGATCGGTCTGGTCCTGACGCGCATGGTCGTCGCCTCAGCGTGCGGTGGCGAGGTCTTGGAAATACGTGTCGATATGGTGCTCTCCGTACTGTTCGCCGACGGCGTCTTGGGCGAGGCCGTCGGCGAAGAACTGGGCGAGATTCGCGGGCCGTCCGCCAACTCTGGTGGCGATCCAGACGGCTGCCTGAACTGCTCGCATCGGGATCGTGACGGTGCGACACCGCTTTCCTAGCGCTGCGGACGCGAACTGGGCAATTTCGCGATACGTCAGTACGTCGGGGCCACCGATGTCCCAAGAACCGCTGCCGTCTCCAAGCCGCTCGACACAGAACCGAGCGAGGTCGGCACCATGGATGGGAGCAACCTTCACGTCCGGCCTGGGTGGCAGGACCGTGAGACCTGTGCGGGCCATCCGCAGTATGCCGGTGAGGTCCGAGAAGTACCCCGAGGGATTGATCACCTGATGGGCCAGCGGCGAACGGGTCAGTACCTCGGCGAAGGCTGCCTTGGATCGCATGATCAGGGAACGGCCGGCCGATGCGTGCATCACGTTGACGTAGAGGAACGAACCGGAACTCTCACGCTCAGCGTCCTCCAGAAGCCGGAGATTGGCCAGGTAGTCGACGTCCCACGGGTTGGCCTTCTGGCGCGTTATGCCAAGAGCGGATATCACTCGCTGAGCGCCCTGACATGCCCCGTGCACGAAGGCGGGATCTGTGACGTCTCCTTCAAGCCATTCGTCGACATGACCTGACAGCGAAGGTGAACCATACGGGCCCGGTTCCTCCGCGCGTGCACGAGATCGAACGATCGCGCGGACCCGATACCCCCTGCTGGACACCGTCGCTACCAAGTGTCTGCCCAGGTAGCCAGTTGCCCCGGCCACAACGGCGAGCTCTTCCATCATACCTCCATTCATGGACCAATCGGTCCACGAATGCTACGTTAGCACCATGGCGAGAACCCCACAGCCCCTCGACCCTGCACGTGAGGAAGACCTACTCGTCACCTCCGCACGTCACTTCGCGTCAGCGGGATTCACCGGCACCTCCCTGAATTCCGTGATCGCGGAGGCGGGCTGGGGAAAGAGCTCCTTTTACCACTACTTCTCGAACAAGCGCCTCCTGCACGATCACGTAGTACGGACCCTGGCAGCGCGCCTCGTCGAGGGCGTTCAGGTACCCGAAGTCGAGAAGCTCTCCGCTGCTCAGTTCTGGACTGCCATGGCCGACCTGCTCGACGCGCTCGGTCGTGCGGCAACACGTCACCCTGAGACGTGGTACCTCGGCGAAATGTTCCACGGCCCGACCAGCGAGGACGACGGGCGTCTGCAAGACCTGCGCGAGCAGGTTGAGCTTTGGCTTCGCCGAGCGATCATCCACGGCCGTAGCGCCGGCGTAGTCCGCGACGACCTCCCCGAGAAGCTCCTGATCGAGCTAACGCTGGCCGTGCTGCAAACCCTCGATCGCTGGGCCGTTCGCCACAGGCTTCACTCCCCAGGTGGTCCCGCCGCACCGAGTCTCTCCATACAGCTCGTTCGCGACCTCATCGAACAACGGTGACGGATGATGCTGCGGCCTTCGTGGAACTCGTCAGACTTGGGGAGTCGGCGGCTGGCAATCCGGTGTTCGACTACATCGCGGAGTTGGTGTTGGAGTTCTGGGAGTAGCGCCTGAGAACCTGGAAGGCCTGGTCACTTGTCAGGTTGTAGCGCTCCGTCAGGAGGCCCATCGCTTGGCCGACCACCTTCCGGGCGTCGACCGCGACTGTCAGGTGCTCCTCGCGCCGGGCGGTCGCGCACGAGGTCCGGCACCGCGACCGCCGCTCGATCGCGCATGCACTGCACCACGGCCCGCCTGCTCCGCTCGAACTCGTAGATCTCGGCGACGACCGGATCGGTGACCGCCGGAATCTCCAGGCCGCCGCCCGAGGTATACAGGGCCACGCCGACGTAAGCGGACTGGCCACCGCCGCTACGGCGTCGCCCCTGAATATCTCAACATCGACGGCGACTGGAAAGACGTCGCCCCTTACCAGCGCACCGCCACGTAGGCCCACGCTCGAACTCCGCAGAACAGACAGTCCGGGGGGTACATGGGCGGGCTGATAGCCCGAGGTCCCGGTTGAATGGCGTCGGTGAGCGTTGCATGATGCTGGTATTCCCTCCACTGCGCTCGGCGCGGAGGGTGGGGCGAGCGGTGGTGAGTATCGGATGGCCGTGATGGAGAGCTTGGCCGGCCCGAGGTCTCCCTATCGGAGCGTGTGGCTTGCAGTTGCTGCGATCCTGCTGGCGGTCGGTGTGGCCGCAGCCGTCCTGTTCATCAGCTTGTCGACCGTCCTGATCGTGCTGGGGCTGGTGATCCTTCTGTATGGCTCGATGCATTTCAGTGCTGCCGCCTGCATGGAGAAAGATCCGAAGCCGCAGGCGCTGATCGTCCCGGCTTTCAGATGGTCAGTACGCGTCGGAGTCGTGGTGCTCTCCCTGATCGGGTACGCCGCATTCGCCGGACCGGCTTCTTCCCTGCTCCTGCTGGTCGTCGCAGGTACGTCCCCGCGAGTAGTGGCCTACCTGTCGGATCCGACGGAGGCTCCGTCCCAGTTGGACGGATCCCAGGTTGACGCCGTACCAGAGGCCGCCCCGACTGTGCGAAGGGGCGCTGCCGATCTGTCCGTCGAGGAGTTGTGTCTGGCTTGGCGCCGAAGCTTCTCCGAACTGCGCAGTGCGGCCACCGCTGAGGAGCGTTTCGCGCTGGTGAGCACACGAGACGAAGTCCTCGGCGAGCTGGAACGTCGAGATCCGCAGGCATTCTTGGACTGGCTCGGCTCCGGACCACGAGCCGCCGGAGACCCCACCCGCTACTTCATCCACCGAGCAAACTGACTGCCTGCTCGCGCTCGGCGCGAGCGCTGTACGGCGTCCGTAAGGGACCGCCGTCCGTTGAGGATCGAGTAAGGCGCCGGCTGCCGTCGTGATCGCAGGCGGGCTGTGCCGGTGAGTTCTTACACTGCCTTCTCATGAGTTTCGGCACCGCGTGTGCGAGTTCCGGCTCGGCATGACGATGAGTTTGACTGCAGCTGAAATGGTGCTGGCAGATGCGCCCGCAGGTGTTAACGGAGGCTGCGCCGTCATCAGAGCCAGTGTGTGCTGCATTCATGTTTCGGCTTCCGGGCGACGCTTCCGCCACTTCGCCGCAATGCTGGGTCACACCGTCGATTTCCGTGAGCTCCAGCGCTGCGGTGTCCCGAGCGGCGCCTGCGGGACTTGCCGAGCCCTGTCGCGGCTGCGACGGACTGTCGGGACCTCGGCCGGGCATGGCCGATCAGTCTTGGTCGGGTGGTAGCGCCGAATCGCGTGGTCCACCTGGTCGCTCCACACCAGTGGCGGGGTCAGCAACTGTGTGAGTTGGAGGAGATGTCGCTGTACGAGATCCCACTGCGGCGACTAGCAGATCCTGGATCGCGCCGTCCCGGTTCTTTGGTGGGCCGCTGCGCTCGATTGTCGGGATCATGGACTCTGATACGACTGATACTGAGACGGACAACGCTCGGTTACTCCCTCCTCCCGAGGAGCTCGGGCATGGCAACGCCGTGTGGAGTACCCGGAGGCTCATTGAACTGCTTGACGACGCGATCGATGCCGCGGGTACCCATCTGGCTCGTTCGGCTGGGCTGTGGGCGGATTCTCCGGATGCGCTCGATCAGCGCGAGCGGCAGGTCGTACTGCGACGCCCGCGTGCGCTGACGGCGCGGGAGTTGCTAGAGGATCAGGACAAGGACCACCCCATGAGTCCGATCTGATCGGGCGCACGTCGTCGGGGCCGTATGTCCTTGATGTTGCGTTCCAGGTTCTGCTCGTGACCTGGTGGAGATGAGCTTCGAGGCAGTCAGTTGTGGATGCTTCGGAGGTTTTGGTGAGTTCTCAGGCGTTTGGGCTGTCGATCGATGAGCGGCGGCGGTTGCTGGCGGTGAATGCTGCGGCTGCGCAGTTCTTCCGGCGGGAGTTGCTGCGGGCAACGACCGGCTGGCCGTTGGAGTATTTGCGGGCCTATGGGGCCGACTGGGTGTTGTCGACGGAGTCGCCGTGGAGGGTGGGGTACGCGCCGCAGTCCTTCTCGAACCTGGTTGATCATCTGCAGGAGCAGGGGTTTGGGTTCGGGACGATGGCACTGGCTGGCCTGCTGGACTGGAGCAAGCACGGTGATGCGGTCGATCTGCACCAGGACAAGTTGATGCTGGTCGCCCATGATCGGCGGTCGTCACCAGTTGGGTTTGTCAGCATCGGGTCCGATGGTGTGGCGGGGTCAGCGACTACGGTGACTCCGGTGCATCGGCCGTCGAACGTTCTGGTTGGGGCTGTGGAGCAGCGCAGTCTGCTTGCAGGTGGTGCGATTCCGGTGATCGTGGATGAGCCGGTGGATGCGATCGCTGTGTCGAACGTCGGCGTACAGGCCGGTGGGCAGTGGGCTGGCATCCCAGTGTGTAGCGGTGGCTTGTCGACGGCCCAGGCGAACATGCTGCGCGAGTTCAGTACGAGCGACAAGGTGGTCGTCGTCCTGGCCGGGAGCGAGGTGGAGCGGAATCAGTCGGCTGGCTACTTGCTCGATCTTGCGTTCTCCTTCGACCGAGTGCGAGCTGTTGCGTTGCCTCCGGGGGAGTCGTTGGCTGGTTTGGCGCAGGAGTCCGGGGCCAAGCGCGTGCACGACCTACTGCTCAAGGCGCGTCCATTGATGACATATCGGGCCAGCGGCAGCGGATTCGCGGCGCTGCGGACCACAGATCTGGATCCGCCCGGGCCGGGGCCTGGGCTCTGATTGGCGTTGCTGCGTTGGAGTTCCTGGAAGTCGTGATCCGGGTTCGGTAGTGGGTGATCTGAAGAGATCTTCGAGGCCGGATGTGTTCGGCTTTCGGAGGTTTCGGTGAATGATCTTGGGTTTGCGATCACGATGGAGGAGCGACGGCGGTCGCTGGAGGCGGTCGTCTCCGCTGCGCAGTTCTTTCGGGGTGAGTTGCTTCGGGCAACGGGTTGGCCGTTGGGGTTCTTGAAGGGAGCGCGGATCGAGCAGGTGCTGTCGGTGGACTCGGGCTGGAAGGTCGGGTACGCCCCGGACACCTTGACGAGTTTGGTCGACCATTTGGCAGCTGAGAACTTCGCGTACTCGACGATGGAAGGTGCGGGATTGGTCAACCGCGCCGGCGACGCGGACGTCACGGACCGTTTCCGCGATCAGCTCGTACTGGTTGCCAGGGACGCGCAGTTGCATCCGACAGGGTTCATCGGCATCGGGAGAGATGGCCGGGCTCAATCTCTGAGCCCGGCTACGGCGATTCATCAGCCGTCCAACGTCCTGGTTGGAGTCGCGGAGCAGCTAGATCTTCTGCGGAGCGGGGCGGTTCCGGTGATCGTGGACAACCTGGTCGACGCCATCGCCGTGTCGAGCATGAGTCGGGCCACGGAAGGCCAGTGGGCCGGGGTTCCGGTCTTTGGCGCCGGATTGTCGACCGCGCAGGTGAGGATGCTGCGCAAATTCAGCCTCGGGGACACAGCGATCGTCATCGCCCACGGCGACGAGCATCGTCAGAAGCTGACAACCAGCTACCTGTTCGATCTGGCGCTGTACTACGACCGCGTCCGCGCGGTCGTTCTGCCGCACAGCCCGAGCAGCATCGTGAGCTCCGCGTACGGCCCGCAGATCATGAACGACCTGCTGACCACGGCGCGGCCGATCCTGACCTATAAATTCGGTGGCGCGGCATCCGCGAACCTCGCCGGTGATCCAGAGCCACCGGATCGCGGACCAGACCTGTGAACGATCGGCTGTACGACGCTCACATCGTCGCCGCGTCCTTCTACCGACAGCAACTCCACGACAGGCCTAGCGGTTGGGCGGCCGAGCACCTACGAAACCGCGGCCTGGGTGCGGTGCTGGCGCGAGACTCCGAATGGTCGGTGGGCTACGCGCCCGACGGCTGGTCGCAGCTGGTCGGCCATCTGCGGGGCGCCGGGTTCGACGACGCGGAGATCGTCGCGGCGGGTCTGGCCTTCGTGACCAGCAACGGCTACCTGGTCGATCGGTTTCGAGACCGCATCATGTTCTCGACCCACGACGAGGAGCTCCGCCCGGTCGGCTTCATCGGGCGTGCCGCCGGCGATCGACTGCGCTACCTGAACACGCGGAACACTGAGATCTACTCCAAGGCGCGCTCGCTGGTCGGACTTGACGCTCAGGTCGAGCGGTTGCAGGCGGGCGCGGTGCCGGTATTCGTCGAGGGCACGATGGACGCGCCGGCGGTCAGTCTTGCTGGAGACGAGTGGGCCGGCGCGGGTTGCTGCGGTACGGCGATCACGCACGAGCAGGCCCTGATCGCGCGATCGCACTCGCGGACAGGCATGGTAGTCGTTGCTCTGGACGGTGACCTTGGCGGTCGGATTGGCGCTGTGCGGAGCCTGCCAGTGCTGTCGGATGTGTTCGACGAGGTGCTCTTTGCGCGGCTGCCGGACAAACAGGACCCGGCTGCGCTGCACGCGGCCGGAGGAGACCTGCTGCGTGACGTCTTGGGGTCGGCGCGCCCCTTGGCCGACCTCGCGATCGAAGTCGAGCTCGCGAAGTGGAGCAACGTGCTGGACCACCTCAGTGGCCAGGTCAACGCTGTCCGAGCGGTAGCGCCGTTGGTGGCGAGCCTGCCCGCCGGCCGGGTTGCCGACGAGGTCGCGAGGCTCGCGCTGATCGTGCACCTGGACGAACATGTCGTGTCGCGCGAAGTACTCGCGGCAGTCGGCCATCGGACGCACACCCGCTCGCGGCAACGAGCAGGTGAGCGGTCCGGCGCAGATCCGGAGATCGACGTACCGCAGATCTGCAGAGATCTGTGACCTGATCTGTGGTCCGCCAACAAATCTGCGGCAGACGTCCGCCGACGACGCACGACCGGGCGCAAGCCTCGGCTACCATCTGGCACGCCGGACCCACGCCCGCACATGCCGATGATGGGATGCCGCTACTCGACGCACTCAGAGTGCATATCGCGGGGGCTGCCGGCCCGGGTTGTTAGGCAGGTCTGAGGGCCGGGTTGAGGCGGAGCAGACCCTCAGGCAGCGTTTCTGCCCACTCAGCCATCTGGGCGGTGACCCGGAATGGTTCGGCTGTGGCGAATGGTTGAGCGTGCGGGTCTGCGCTGCCCGTGCCGAAGGATTCCAGGCGCCACTCTCGCCAGTGGGCCAGCCAGACGTCGCGGACCTCGGCGAGTTGAGCGCGGGTGAACCGGCTGGGCACCAAGCAGAGCTGATTCGGCAGTTGCGGGGACAGCTGTCGGGTCACCGCTTCGATGTCGGTGGCGGCGACGGCGAGAACCTCCTGGTCTGCGGAGGGACGGAAGACCACCCGGTGGACCATCGCCCCGGACGATTCCAGGTCGCCGTAATCCAGGTCAAAGGCCAACGCGCCATGCCGCCAGCCCCCGGGTGGCGGCGGGCACGGTGGGTCCGTCCTCTTCGCACTCGGCTCCCGAGCAGGGATGTCCGGCGACTGTTCCTCGACGTCGATGCTCTCATCGCGCCAGGTCCCGACTACCGAGATGTAGGCCGGGACGCGGTTCGGTGCCCAGTCGGTAGGTATTGCCTCGATGTCGGCGCCGAGCAGCCGGATCGACCGATGTGACTTCCAGCCCTGCGGTTTGAAGATCAGATCATGGACGCGTGCCAGGTCCAACCAATCACCGCCCGGACCGGCCACGTACCGACCCCAGGTCCGGACTCGATCGCCTGCCTCGAACAGCAAATCCCTGGCTGCCATGAATCCATGGTCCCTCTTCTCGCACCAGCTGGGTTCGGAACGCCCCACAGCCGCCAGGCGTGACCTGGTCGTGCTGCGAGGGATTTTCCAGGAGTCCTTGATTACGGGATCCAGGTTCTGGATCGGGGCGGCGGGCAGCAGATTGAGGGCATGGACGTTGACCTGGAGGAACTGATCGCGGAGGCGGCTCGTTCGGGGTGGGCGGTGGAGCCTTCGCGGCGGCTGGTCGAGGAGATCGAGTCGCACATCGTTGTTCCGCTGTCGAGCCGGTTGCGGGCCGTGTTGGGTCGTGACGAGGCCGAGCAGTTGGCGCGAGTGATCGCTTGGGAGCGGTGCCTTGAGCTGGCGGCCGCACCGCCACCGGACGGGGTGTCGTGGGGCTACCTGGCCAACCTGGTCCGGTGGCGATTGATGGACGTGGCCCGCGCCACGGTTCTGCACGGCCGGCGGCACCGTCTGATGCACCGGCTTCCCGAGCCGCCTCCCACGCATCGCTGGTCCCTCGGGCCGCATCTCGAGCAGATCGCATCCGAGTTGGAGAGCGAGGGTTTGCCGGCTGCGGTCGGTCGCCGGCTCATCCGAGTCGCGGCGGACGGGCCGCCGTACTATCGCGCGGCGATCATCGCGCGCCTCAGACGGGCGCGGGCGACGGCGGCGCAGGCAGAGGGCCTGGCCTGGTTGCTCCGAGGTGGGGCCGGGCGGCCGGCCGCACTCGCGCGGCTGGCCCTGGGCCAACCTCCTGACGAGGTCTTCAACGATCCCGGCGTACGCCGTTGGATCCGAGCCGCGGCCGGGCGTGACCAGCGGTTTTTCGGCGGACCAAGCCGTCTCGGCCTCCGCCGAGCGGCCGGCGTCGAGTGGCTCACGGCCGCAAGAGAAGCCGCCTGACGAAAAGTCTCCCGGGCTGAACCGTTGAGACCCGGCATGACCAACATCCACCTTCGGCCACCCAGTCATCACCTGTTCGTCCAGTGCTGCCGCGCGCCCTTCAGACTCGCCTCCCACCTGTTCGTGGCGGCGTGGATCATCCCGCAGTTGGTGGCAGCCGTCGGGTCCGCGGCCCTTCGCCGTACCGAGATCTCCACGAGAGGAAAGTCTGTGAAGTCATCGAGCCGGTCCAGGGTCGTGATTGCGATCCTGGCTGTCGTCGGCGTGGTCGCGCTGATCGCCATGCTGGTCGCGCGCTGGCAGAGCCCAGACGCAACGCGCGGTACGTCGAGCTCGGGCGGCACCACCTCTGCGGCCGAGGCGCCGAGGCAGCTGGAGGCCTGGTCACGGCCGACGACGACTGACCCGCGCGCGTTCGCGATCGCCTATGCCCGGGCGATCTGGACCTACGACACCGCTCGGCACAGCTATGTCGACTGGCAGAACGCGGTCAGTGTGTTCGCCGATCCGACGTCGGCCGCGCCGCAGGTCGCCAAGAGCCTGCTGCCGCAGTGGGCCGAGTGGGACCAACTTCAGTCACACAAGGCCCGCGCCGTGGTGCGCGGCATCACGGCCGAGGTGACACCAGAGCTCGAGGCGATGATCAACCGCGGCCAAGCTCCGGCCGGTTGGCACGCATACGTCGTCCATGGCACGCAGACCGTCGTCACGGACGCCGACACCAGGTTCCTGGACCGGCAGGCCGCGGTCGCTGTCGTCTGTACGCCGACCTGCAAGTTCTGGTCGGCGACGGCAGAGGTATCGCCGTGATCATCAAGGCGACGCTGGCGACCGCTCTGCTGGTGAGCTCCATCGGTTTCATGGCGCCGATCGCGCTCGCAGTTGGCGGCACAGAAGACACCTGCGTCGCGCCACTCACCGAAGGGACTTGCGAGACGCCGGTCGATGCCGGAGGCGGGCTTCCGGGCGCGGACGAGGCGGTGGCTCGTGCGCTGCGTCTGGTCGGTGGTCACGGCTACTACCAGCTCTGCGCCCGTCTGGCGGCGAACATCTGGGGCCGGCCTCGCGCCGGGTACTTCTCGGCGGCCGAACAGTGGCGCCAGATGGTCACCACCAACAACGCACACCCCGACAACCGTCAACCGCCCACCGGAGCACTCGTGTTCTGGGAAACCGGCGGACCCTACGGCCACGTCGCGGTGTACGTCGGTGACGGCCGCATCGTCTCCAACGACATCGGCGACACCATCCCTGGCGAAGGCGGGGTCTACCTCGTCGACTTCGCACTCATCGAGTCCCAGTGGGGCGCGACTTACCTCGGCTGGGCACCGCCCATCTACTCGACTACGTGAAGGACATCGACGTGTTCATCGGCAATGCATTGCTCCGGCAGATGGTGATCCTGCAGGACCCCGGCGTCACCCCGAACACCAACGGCTTGCCAGGGCTTCCCGCAGTACGGACACTGGCCGGCGCGACGATCACCTTCGCGCTCGTGTCGTGCGTGGTCGCCCTGATCATCTCCGCGGCCGCATGGGCCTTGGGCAACGTCAATGGCAACGCCCACTTCGCGAGCAAGGGGCGTACGGGTGTCCTTGCGTCGCTGTTCGCGGCGATCCTGATCGGCTCGGCCAACGCCCTGATCCGCTTCTTCAGCGGCATCAGCATCGGCTGAGCGGGAGTAGCCGATGGCTTGGAAGGATTGCCTGCTGAATCCGGCGGCATGCGTACAGGACGCTGGTCGCGCGGTAGTCGACGGCACGGCCTGGAACTTCATCGCTAACTGGATGGCCAAGGGACTCACCGACACAGCGATCAACGTGTTCAACAAGTTCAGTGCCAGTACGACGCCCGACTTCAACCAGCAGTGGTGGCGAGACAACCTCGACATGATCGTCACGATCTCGTTGCCGCTGCTGGTCATCGCGTTCGTACTGCAGTGCGCTGCGGCCGCGATCCGACGCGAGCCTGCGCGTCTCGGCTCAGCGGTGTTCGGAGCCCTCCTGGGTACGGCAGGCGTGCCATTCGCGATCGCGGTGGTCGTGGCCAGCGGGCACATGGTCGATCAGATCTCATCCGCGATCCTCGGCCACAATCCCGCCACAATCCAGGGGTTCCGACGGATCGTCGACATCACCAGGGTGCTCGCCCACGCCACTAACGGTGGATTCCTGATCATGGCGATCGAGTTCGCGATCCTCGCCACGATGGCGCTCTACTTCGTGATGCTGATCCGCGAGGTGGCACTTGTCGCCTTCGTTGTACTGGCACCCATTGCGCTGGCCAGCTGGACCTGGTCGGCGACTCGGCACTGGCTGCGGCGCTGGATCGAGGTCGTCGGCGCGCTGTTGTTCTCGAAGATCATCATGGCCGTCGTCTTCACCCTGGGGTTGTCGGCGATCGGCAACACAGACCAGGCCGGCGATTCGAGCCTCGGCACATTCCTAGCCGGAACCCTGTTGTTCGCCATGGCCGCGTTCGCGCCGTTGGCCACGTACTCGTTCATTCACTGGGCCGGCGATCAAGGGCAGAGCGCCCTGTACGCCGTACAACAAGGAACAGCGGGGCCGTCCGCGATCAAGGAGCGCATGGAACAGGCGCAGCGCTGGGCCGCGTTCGACTTCACCGGTTCGCGCAACCAAGCAGGGCCTGGTCCCGTCGTCGGCGGAAACGACGAGTCACGCGACGAGCAGACGGCCGACACAGTGGGCCATGACCCTTCTACTCAGCAACAGCCGGGGAGCGACATCGGGCCGGACTCGTCGCCGGCAACCGCGCCAGCTGACGCGGCAACGACTACTCAGGCATGGGTCGATCGGTCTGAAGGACCGGGCCAGGGTCAGGAGCAACGCCGTCCCGAAGAGAGCGATAGCCAGGGCGGTGAGACGCGATGACGAACCCCGACATGCTCTCGACACGCTTCCCCCGGCCCGAGCAGCACGCCGTACTGCTTGGACTTCGTCCGGTGCAGATCGCATTGCTCCTGACAGCGATCGGCGTAGTCACGCTGTCCTTCATCACCCAGATGTCTGCGGCCGCGCGGTTCGGCGGACTGCTGACGGCATCCGCCAGCGTCGGAGTGGCGTTCGGTCGAGCAGAAGAACTTCCGGTGTATCGGTGGTTGGTCCTTCGTTTGGTTCACAGGTGGAGATCGCTTCGAGGTCAGCAGTCGTACCGCGCTCGCGTTCTCGAACCACGCCAGCACGGTCGCCTGCAGTTGCCGGGGGAGAGCGGGACGATGCGCGTCCTGACCACCGCCTCGGGGTTCGGCGTCGTACACGATCCGCGACGTCGACGGCTGATCGCGGTAGCACGGATCGAAGGACCGGCACATCTGCTGCAGAACGCAGACGAGCAGGACCGCCGAGTTGCGGCGTACGGGCAACTGATCGCCGGCCTGTGCCAGGGCAACCGGATCGCACGAGCGCAGATCCTCGAGCGCACACTTCCCGATCCTGCTGATGAGCTCGGGCAATGGGCCAGGACGCGGAAGCTCGATCCGCGTACGCCGGCCGGCGCGATCTATACCGATCTACTGGCACAGGCGGCGCCGACCGCGGCGAAGCACGAGACGCTGTTCAGCTTCGCTGTGAACCTCGACGCCGTGTCGCGCGAGGTCCGCAAACACGGCGGCGGTCTGATTGGTGCCGCCGCAGTTCTGGAGTCCGAGGCCCGCGCGTTCCAGACGTCGCTAGCTGCAGCGGGAGTTGCTGGTGCCTGGCTGGCCGCTGGAGACATCGCCTTCAGCCTACGCACCGCGTTTGACCCGACAGCGACGCGGACGGTCCCGAATCCGCAAGCGCTGGACGCCGTCGATGCAGGGCCGTTGGCGGTCGACGCGGCCTGGGACCGGCTGCGGACAGATTCCTCGCTGCACCGGGTGTACGTCATCACCGAATGGCCACGGATTCGTGCGACGCCGTCGTTCCTCAGTCCGTTGCTGTTGAAGCCAGGCATCCGGCGTACGTTCACGCTGGTGCTGGAGCCGATCCCGATGGCCAAGGCGCTACGGGACGCACGACGACACCAGGTCGAACGCGTCAGCGATCGTGCCACCCGGTCCCGGATTGGGCAGCTGGAAACCGAACAGGATCGTCAGCTCGACGCCGATGTGGCGCAACGCGAGCGCGACCTCGCTGCCGGCCACGGCGACGTGCGGTGGCTCGGTCTGCTCGTTGTGTCGGCTGACAGCGAGGAGGCCCTCGACGACGCGTGCATGGAGATCGAGATCGCGGCCACCCAGGCTCTTCTCGATCTTCGTCGGCTCGTTGGCCAGCAGCTAGAAGGCTTCATCGCGGCAGCTCTGCCGTTGGGAGTTGGGCTCTAATGACTCGACACTCGGTGTACTACGAGAGCGAAGGCACTGACCGCGCCACCAGACGCGCGAATCGGCGGTCGTCGTACGACGTACCAGGAAAGCCGCCTGTCAGCGCGATCGAGGGCGAGTCTGGAGCCGGCCGCGCCGGGAAGCTGCGGGTCGACACTCATCGAGCCACTACCAGGGTGCTGCGAGTGGCATACCCGTTTATGGCCGAAGGTGGATTGGGTGGTGATGGCACCTACATCGGTTCCGACGTGTTCAGTGGCGGCTCGTTCGTCTATGACCCGTGGGTGCTCTACCAGGGCCGGGTCATCACCAACCCGAACGTCTTGCTGGCCGGTGTCATCGGCAGTGGCAAGTCGTCGACGGCCAAGGCGCTGATCACTCGTTCCGTTGCCCTGGGCCACAAGGCGTACGTCCCGTGTGACCCGAAGGGGGAGTGGACCGCTGTCGCCGAGGCGATGGGCGGAGCCACGATCAAGCTCGGGCCCGGACTGGCAACTCGGCTGAACCCGCTCGACGCCGGCCGCAAGCCGGCAACAGTCCACGCCGACGAGTGGCAGCGGATCGCCTGGTCTCGTCGCCGAGCCCTGCTGGGCACGCTGGCCGAGTCCACGCTCGGCCGTCCGCTGGCTGCGGTGGAACACACGGCGCTGGATCTAGCGCTCGATACCGTGTCCAGTCAGGTGGATTCGCCGACGATCCCTGATGTCGTAGTTGCGCTCTTCACCCCGGACTCGGTCTTCGCCGAGCGCGCTGGCCTGCGTACCACTAACCTGACTGACGACGGCCGTGAGGTTGCCCATGCGATTCGCCGTCTCGTGCACGGTGATCTGTCCGGAATGTTCGACGGTCCGTCGACGACCGAGTTCGACCCGACCTTGCCGATGGTCACGCTCGACTCCTCGTGGCTCGGGAGTGGCGGCAACGACGAAGCCCTTCGTCTCACCCTGGCCTGCGCGTCGTCGTGGCTCGAAGCTGCAGTCGCCGACCCCGCCGGCGGCAATCGCTACATCGTGTACGACGAGGGCTGGCGAGTAATGCGTGACGCCGCGCTACTACGTCGCATGCAAGAGCAGTGGAAACTCTCGCGGGCGTGGGGTGTCTCGAACATCCTCATCGTCCACCGTCTGTCCGATCTCGCAGCTGTCGGCGATCTCGGTTCGGAAGCACGAGCCCTTGCCGAAGGCCTGCTCGCCGACTGCTCCACGAGGATCATGCTTCGGCAAGAGCCGGACCAGCTCTCCCGCACGGCCAGCCTGCTCGGCCTCACCGACGTCGAGATCGCCACGATCGCGAAGCTCCCCAAAGGCCGTGCGCTGTGGCGTCTTCCGAACCGATCCTTCGTCGTGCAGCTCGTCCGTCACGCCCGCGAAGTCGAACTCTTCGACACCGACGCCCGGATGTAGAAGCCATGAACCAGCGACCACCACGAGACTTCAACGAAACCCTCATCGCCGGAGCGGGAGTTCTGCTCTCCTGCGCAGGTGTCTTCTACGTCGCGGGCGGTCTTGCCTGCCTGCTGACGACCGGCCATTGGGTCACGTCTCCGTGGATCGACGCCTTGTGGGTCGTGCTGCACCCGGGCAGCCCTGCCGAGGCGTTCGGACTGACAGCCGCACAGATCGGACCCGTGTCCTATTGGGGAACGCTTGCAGCTGTTGTCTCCTTGCCCATCGGCGCGAGCCTCCTTGTCGCTCGGCAATGGCAAGGACGATCGACTCAGGCGAGACGACGACGCGCACTCGCGCGCCGGCCTGGCTTGGCGACCGCGGCAGAAGTCGAATCCGCCGTCGGGCGCCGACAAGTCGTACGGCGAGGGCGCTCGGCCCGCCCGCAAGCGCCCACACGATCACCAGCCGAGGTCGGAACGCTCCTCGGCCGCTCCCGCGGTCGCGAGTGTTGGGCGTCCGTCGAGGACTCACGCATTGACGTCGGCCCACCCCGCTCCGGCAAAGGCCTCCACCAGGTCATCGGCGCGGTCATCGACGCACCCGGCGCTGTTGTCACCACCTCGACCCGGCCTGACAATCTTGCTGCGACGCTCGAGCTCCGCCGCGACATCGGCCCAGTCGCTGTGTTCGATCCACAAGGCCTCGGCCGCGCCGAAGGCATCCGCTGGTCACCCGTCCGCGGCTGCGAGAACCCCACCACCGCGATGGTCCGCGCCAGCGGCCTCGCCGCCGGCGCAGGCTTCACCAAAGGCGGCGTCACCGACGGCGCCTTCTGGCACGGCCAAACCGAAATGGCCCTCCGCGGACTCCTGCACGCCGCGGCCCTCGACGACACCGGCATCGATCAGCTCTACCGATGGAGCCTCGAACCAGCCTCGGCCACCGAAGCCGTCACGATCCTCAACCGCTCCGACGACGCTGCCGAAGGCTGGGGTGACACCCTCGACGGCATCGTCCGCATGGACGGTCGCACACGCGACGCCATCTGGGCCGGCGTCCGCTCCGCACTGTCTGCGCTCGCCGACCCGGCCGTACGACGATCCTTCGACCCACCACCCGGCCAGGGCCTCGAACCCGCCTCGTTCATCCGCGAACGAGGCACCATCTACCTCCTCGGCACCGGAGCCGGAGCCAGCGCCACCTCGGCCTTCATCGCCGCCCTGCTCGAAGACATCACCGAAACCGCCCGCCAACTCGCCGCGCACAATCCCGGCGGCAGACTCGAACCACCCCTCGCGCTAGTCCTCGACGAGATCGCCAACCTCTGCGCCGTGCCCTCCCTGCCCGGCCTCATGGCTGATGGCGGCGGCACCGGCATCTCCACCCACGTCGTCATCCAATCCCTCGCCCAAGCCCGCGAACGCTGGGGCGAACAAGCCGCAGCCGCCATGTGGGACGCCGCCACCCTTCGCCTCATCCTCGGTGGCTCCGCCCAACCCCGCGACCTCCAAGACCTCGCCGCCGTCTGCGGCGAACGCGACGAAGAGATCCGCAACTGGAGCCGCGGCCCGGACGGCGGACGCACCACGTCCACCAGCACCCGTCGAATCCCGATCCTTCCGCCCGACGTCATCCGCACCCTGCCCTTCGGTACCGGCGTCCTCCTAGCCAGGACTGCACCACCCATCCTGCTCACCATGACGCCGTGGACCGACCGCCCCGACGCCGACCGAATCCGCAACAGCATCGGCCGATCGCTCCTCCGATGAATCCCGACGACGACCTCGCCCGCGCACTGGCCTACGCCCCGCCCACAGACCCGTACGTCGTCTGCTGGCGCGACCTCGACCCCACCAGCACCACCGAAGAACTAGACCGCCTCGCCCACTGGGTCAACTGGGCAACCACCCGCTACAACCTCGACCACAAAGTCATCCCACCGTGCTGGCCCCACCACGGCGCCGTCGTCGAAGAACTCTCAGCCCTCCGCACCTTCTGGGAATCCTGTTACCAACCCGACGCGGCCCCTTCAGATCCCCTTGCCTTCCACCGGGATCTGACCCTCGCGGTTCGGCGCCTTCGCGATTGGAGCTCAATCCTGGGCTGCAGCCGAACATCCCACCGCCCCGAGACGACCAGCGGCTGATCTCTGGGGCATCTCGCCGTTAGCCGTTACCTGTAGAAGAAGGTCGGCCGCCCTTCGAAGTCCAGGACCGTACGGCCCGGATCATCAGGCGTGGATGATTGGACCAGGGCCGGCTACGACCGGCTCGTTCGCAGCTACAGATTCGATGCCACGGCACCGGACCACCAAGGCAACTACACGGTCCGGGACGAATCAACCGCGGGTCGAGCGACATGGGGTCAGCTCGTGTAATCGTCAAGGCTCTTGATCGCCTGAGCTAACAGGATCCGAACGTTTCTGAGCTCCTCCTCCACGCTCGCCGCCTTGGCTGTGTCGCCGACAGTCCGTGCGTGATTGAGGTCGCCCAAGAGTCTTTGGACACGTTCCTCTTGGCTTCGAACAACGCCCTCGGCGGCGCGTATCACCGCCGGCGACGTGTGCATCCGGTTGGCATCGGCCGTTCGGCTCTGGTTTAACGCACGAGAGGTTGGCTCAGCAGCGACGGCGCGTGCTCGTCGCGGGCTTCGAGTCGCGGCGTTCGCGGTGAACTGGAACTGGTCGGCGGTGTCTGTGCCGCGGCGATCTGGCGCAGGCAATCCCTTGGCTGTCAGCCGTTGCCGCAGCACTGGGTAAATGTCGGAGAAACTGAGCCAATCAGGCTTGTCGGGGATGCCGGCACATACCAGGTCGCTCAGCTCAGCTGTGAAGGATGTGCATGCCGTCCGCTGCTCGTGAAGCGGCGGCACGTGGGCGGCGCGGTTGCTTCTCGAGGCGGTGAGGACGTAGGAGCCACGGATGTCCGCGAGATCAGCGAGCCCCTGTTCGCCAGGCCCGGAAAGGGCCTCGATCGCTCGCCCGGAGAAGCAACAGTCCAGGATCCCGACGCGCACCCGGGCAGACGAGCTGAGGAACGCATGCCGGACGGTTTCCCACCGCAGTCCACTGATGCCTGGGTGTCCAGGGTGCGTCGAGCTCACGGTTAAGCAGAGCTCCGCACGCTCGGTTACGACGCCGTGGCCGACGTAGTACAGCAACAGGACGCCTGTGGTTTCCCTGGCCAGTTCGGTCAGCTGAATTCCGAGCTCGGAAACCGACTTTGGGTTGGAGATGACGGTGATCTGGTCCCGCGACCAACCGCACAAGGCCGGATCGGTGAGCAACGTTTGCATGGCGGTCACGCTGTTGCGCGCTGCCGGTAGCGGGGTGAATCCGACGTTGTCGTAGTCCGAGACACCAATCAGTACTGCGCGCGAGGCGCCGTACCCGGCCTGATCAGTTGTCATCGCTGGATCTCAAGACCTCTTCCAGGAGTGGTCGTACGTCGTGAGCGGTCGTGATGTCGAACGTGACCGATCGCCCGTCCGACTCGACGGTAATCTTCGCGGTCGTCTGCCGGGTTTTCAGCCACGTGATCAGCGACGAGGCGAGCACCGTGCCGGCACCACCCGCGCTGAACGCCACAGTCAAGAGCTCCGGCAGCGACCCGAGTTCGGACTCGCCGATCACTCCCTCGGCGATTCCTACTCGTCCCCGCAACTCGTCCTCAGTGTTGAGCCAGTCATGCAGCGCAATCAGATCAGCATCATTTCCACCCGCGACACGAATCCCAGCGTCCATTGCGAGCCTTTCTGTACGGCGACGATCTCACGGCTGAGTCATTGTCTCAGGTCAGTGGCACGTCGATCCGTGGTATCGGCACTAGGGTGAGATCGGCGTGTCCGCAAGATCGAACCACCTGGCAGACAGGCCCTGACGGCGAGCATGCGCACAGTTTTGGGCATCGTCTTTCTAATTGGCACGACAGCATTGAGTTCCTGAAGATAGAACAGCCTGCAGAGCTGCTGCACCGCGCTGTCGCAACTTCGTGGTTGCCTCCTCCCACAGCGCACTCCAACTGTCGCTCACGCGACACTTGTTTACCTGAGGTCCGGGTCGGCTGCTCCCCGACGCAGACGCCTACCGGCGATGCTCGGATCGCTCATGCCTGGTGTGGGTCGTGCCGCCTCGTTGCGAGATATGCGGCGAAGTTCAGTGAGCAGCCGGGCGTGATGTTGGCGTTGACCGACCGCGGTCTGCGGGGGCGTTGTGCCGAGGACTGTACGTTCCTCAACCTGGAAGCGCTCTCTGTAGGCGGCGATCTCACGTATCAGTCGGGGCGGCTCCCGATCCTGGACAGTCGCCTGGATGATGGCCTCGTACCAAGGTGGTCGTACCGAGGCGGCTTCACGTGCGAGCCAGTTAGAACGCTCTGCGATTTGGTTCTCAAGCTCGCGAAGGGCAGGGAGCAGTGTCGGGTCGGTGGCTTGTGCTGCCGGGATGACCAGACCGGCGATCAGCGTTGTGCGCCCACCGGTGCGGGTCTGTGATCTCGCGACGAGGCGCTCGACTCGGCTGTGAAGTACTGCTGCGATGTCGTGGGCGTTGGTCAAATGCGACTGCTTCACGGCATGGCTCAGGAGGTCCGAGACACTGAGATTGACCGACTCTCCGCAGCGAAGTTCTGCGACAAGTGCGCCGTAAGCGGGCGATGCATGGAGAGATGCGACGTCGGCTGTTTCGAGGCCGCTGCATGCGATGGCTGAGCGGTACCGAGTTCGAGCTTCGAGCTGACAGAGGTACTCGTGCATGGGAACCAGCCTGTCAAGGCGGGTGGCATCGTCGAGTTCTCGACGCATGACTTGATGGGCGGACTCTTCAACGCCAGGGTCATTCAGGACAGCCTCGCAGACGTCCTGCAGGGTCTGTTCGGGGTGTGGTTCGTGTAGGTCCGACGTGGCTTGGTGGGTGGCGACGTAGGCGTGATTGGCCACTCGGCCGCGGGTCATGCCGACGTACATCAGCGCTCGGGTGAGCTGATCAGCGACGAGCAGGTGGCCAGTGTCCACTGTGGCGCCTTGGGCTCGGTGGGCTGTGGTGGCGTAGGCGAGTTCGACGGATTCCTGGACATACCTGCCAGGCAGAGTCACGGTGTCGCCGCTGCGGTTCTCGACGGTTAGAGAGCCGTCGGGCCAGCGGTGGATGACGGTCCAGACGTCACCGTTCTTCACGTAACCACTTCGTCCGTAGTGGAGGCGGCGGTTGTTGAGGCGGGTGACGATGTGGTCGCCGAGGCCGACGTGGTTGCCGTTGTGGAGTTCGATGCCGTCGGGTTCGACTTCGCCGGTGGTGATGCGGTCGAGGCGGGCGCGGGCGTTGAGGCGTGCGGCTGTCGTGTTGTCGGCGGCGATGAGCAGGCTGGTTCGGCCGGTTCGGGTGTCGGCGAGCCAGGCCTTGTAGGCGGCGTCTTCCATCTCCTCTGATGAGCCGGCGGTGAGTCGGTTGTGGTCGTCGTACATGTCGATGGCGGTGATGTCACCTCGTCGGAGCGCGAGGCTTGCGTCGCGTTCCCAGGGGTTGGTGAAGCGCCAGACGTCGGTGAGTTCTGCGGCCTGGGTGTCTTGGGCGATGAGGCGGAAGGCGCCGCCGGTATCGGCTGCGGAGAGTTGGGCGTCGTCGCCGACCAGGAGGAGTTTCGCGCCGGCGGTGTTGGCGGCGCGGGCGAGGGTGGCAAGTTCCATGGTGCTGGCCATGGAGGCTTCGTCGACGATGACGAGTTGGTTGGTGCGGAAGTTCCACCTGTCGTGGTCTGCGTGCAGCGCCGCCAGCTGCGTGATGAGCCGCTGATGGCGGCGTTTGCGACGATCGCGGTAGGCCAGGTTGGCGGCGTACTCGGTCTGCTGGACCATGTCGCGGCGTTGTTCGGCGCCGAGACCTGCGGATTCGTAGATCCACTTGGCGATGTTCTCGGTGGGGATGCCGATCGCGTCGGACAGGATGGTCGACGCCGCCGAGGATGGGGCCAGCGCGATGACGGAGCCTTCGCCGTGTGCGAGTTCCCAAGTTGTCGTCAGAGCGGACAGGAGACTGGTCTTCCCAGTCCCGGCGGGCCCGACCAGAGCCTCGAGTTTCTGTCCGCTCGTCGCGATCCGGTGCAGAGCACGGACCTTGTCGGCGCTCAGACCGGCGCTGTGCGGTGCTGGAATGGTTGGTCCTGCAGGGTCTCGAGCTAGCTCGAGTAGGAGGGACTCTGCGCCGAGGATGACCGGCGAGGTGTAGATCTGGCCGTTGTGGATCGTGAATACGCTCTCGTCGTTTGCTCGCGTCACCGGCGCTCGTACGAGGTCGGGTGCTTTGAGGCTGATCGAGTGGCGTTCGGCGCATTGGACGACCGCTTGGAGTACGGCGAACCGTTCGCTGGACGAGACGATGCGAAGTAGCCGGGTCTGGCGCGCGGCCTCGGCCAGGAGGTTCCAGCGGTTCCAGGTCGCCCGCTTGGTCTGAATCGTGAGGACGGTCGACGCGCCGTACGCCTCGATGGTCTCGGGGCTGAGATCGGCGGCGGCCAACGGGCGATTCCCGGCTTGTTCGAGTGAACGCTGGATGGCGGCGACGGCGTCCGAGCCGATGGCCTGGTCGGCTCGGGTTCGCCACTGAGCCATGAGTGCTGCGAGCGGGCTGGCCATGTGCTTTGGCGGGCGGTTCATGAGTGTGGCCTGCTGGCGTAGGACGTACATCTCGCGGCGGCTGGGTGGGTGGATGTGGTCGCCGCGTTCGTCCAGAAGTGTGGTCAGGTTGGTCTCGATCTGTTCTGTTCTGGCGGAGAACTCTCGGATCAGTTCGTCGGGTACGGCGTCGAGCTCGAACGCTGGGTTTCGCTGGCTTCCTCGTTCTCGGAGCTCCCAGTTCACGCCGAGCCGTCGGCTCAGGTTATCGGCGACGAACACGTTGTGGATCTCTGACATCGCGACTATTGAGCGGTGCAGCGTCCGACTGTCGAGTGTGCGCCAATCACCGTCCAGGCCTTGAACGCGGTTGGCGATCACGATGTGGGTATGGAGTTGGGGATCGCCGCTACGGGTGTCCCAGTGGTCGAAGGCCGCCGCGATCAGGCCACGTACGTCGAGTTGGACAACGCCGTGGTCACCGGTTCTGGTGAACGCCGCGTGCTGCTCGATCAACTTCACGACATCGTGAATCGCGTCGTGGTGTGCGGCAACGATCTGCTCTTGAGTACCGACGTCGGTGGTCGCCCAGAGGGCGGAAACCGACTTCACGGGGGAGAAGGTGAGGTCGAAGCCGGCGACCGCCTGTTGCGTCTTCTGGCGCATCGCGCGCCGGCGAATCTGCTCGATCTCGACCTGCCGCTCGGACTCACCCAGGCGAGGGTCGAGTGCGCGGATCTGGTCCTGAATCCGTTCGGACGGGGTCTTGAATGTGGGATACGGACGACCCAGCGAGTGACCTGTCAGCGGGTCCTGAGCGCGGCCGAACAGCGCGGCCATCTGCTCCTCGCTGACCTCGCTACCCGGGACGAGTTGCCCGGCACCGAGCCAGCTTAGGCCGCTGCCCAGCCATCGCCCTGCCGGGTACCCGGACGCCGTGTAATAGGCCGTCAACGAGGTAGCCATACGGCGGTCTACGTCGCCGGATGCGATATGGCGCAACAGGTATTTGTAGCCATCTCCGGCAGTCAACCGGTGGATGGTCAGCATGGCTGCTCATTGCCAAACGGCCGATTCGAGTGACACCTTGGACGTTCCATAGCCGCTCAACGAAACTGCCCTGCGAGGGCCGAATCTGACGGCGCTCGGCGGAGCCGACCGGTGGCGAGTCCTATTCGACCGTCGCCAATCATCGGTGCTCAACGTTTGGCGTTGGTGATGGTTGTTGTCAGGGCCGCCGTGGTGGTGTGGGGCGACGGGTGTGGTCGCCGGCGGCGTAGGTCTTCCAGGTGCTGCCGGCTTGGGCGGCGATGCGTTCTGCGCTGTGGGGCGTGTAGTTGAGCATTGTTGCGACGACGGGTGCTGGTGCCTGGAGCAACAGTTCGCGGATGGCGCGGGTTCTGGCGTTGAGGTTGGGGATGCCGAGGTTGTGCAGGCGGAGCCGGACGCTGGTGGGATGGATGGGTTGGCCGGCGCGGCGGCCGGGGAACAGGAGTTGGCTGCCGGGGTTGGTGGCGGTGACGAGGTTGGGTCGGCTGGCCAGGTAGGTGGTGATGTGGCTGGCGAAGGGTTGAGGGACTGGGACGGGCGGGTCTCCGAGCCGGATCAGGAGCTGGTCGCCGTCGTGGGTGACGTCGGCGAGGGTGAGGCGGACGATCCGTGGGAGTGGTTGAGCGTAGAGCAGGATGAGCAGCGCGATGACCCTGTCGATCGGCGCGATGGCGGGGTCGGTGTGGATGCGCCGGATGAGGTCGATGCGTTGGCGGTTGCTGATGGGTGGACTGTGACCGGTGACGACCGGGGGCAGGACCAGTCGCGGCATGGCGTGGTGGTCGATGGCCCAGCGCAGGAACGCTCGTAGCCCCAGCTTGGCGGTGCTGTTGGTGGTGGCGAACCAGCGGTCGAGGTCGGCTTGGGTGCACTGTTGCGGGGTGTGTTGGCGGGCGGCGAGGTCGGTGAGGAAGGCGGCCGCGGTGCGGAGTTGGGTGCGAGCGCCCTGGTTGCGGTAGTGGCCGATCGGACCGGTCCTGGCGGTGGTTCGCAGGTGTCGCAGGAGGTGCCAGGTGGCGAAGCGGTGGAGCAGTTTGCGGTGTTCGGGGTCGTCGATGGTGTCGAGCCAGCGGGGGAGCCATTGCTCGAACAAGAACAGGTAGCGGTCGATGGGTGGCAGGGTTCCGCAGGCGATCAGCAGGTCGCGGATATAGACGACCGACCGCCAGGGGGTCAGGGTGCTGAGCCCGTCGTGGGTGAGCGGAACGCGGCCCGTGGCGAGGGCCTGGAGGATGGCTGGGACGTGCGGTCTGGACAGCCAGAGGATGCCGGACCGTGGTCTGCTCATGGCGCGGATCGACTCGAAGAGCGGCGCGAGTTCGGGGCGGATCGTGCCGGTGCCGTCGCCGAGGGCGGCGGTGAGCCGGTCGGTGAGGACGCAGCGGCCGCAGATGCCGGCGTAGTGGCGCCATGCCTCCTCACCACAGCGGCTGCAGATGTAGTCGCCAAGTCCGCCGGCGCAGTCGGTGCACAACCGGTCGCCGCTGGGACTGATGCCGGGCAGCATCCGGTCGACGCCGCAACCGGCGCAGACGCCGTAGGTCTCGCAGGCCTTGACGAAACAGCCTGAGCAGATCGGGCCTTCCGGCCAGTGCTTGGTGGCAACGACTGTTCGGCCCGTGGGCGGAGCTTCGCCTGGTTGAGGCTCGGCGGCGCCTCGAAGGGGCCGACGGCAACGAGCGCACCGTGTCTGGTTCGGTGTCTGGGTCCGCAGTCTTGGTGGGTTGACGTTCATGTCTGGTCGGTGATGCGGGCGCGTCTCGGACGCAGATCGGCGACTGCCTTGCCCGGTGTGCGTTCGCCGGTGGCGGTTTTGCGGACGCCGAGGTTGACCGCGTCGGTGGTGATGAGCTCACTGGGATCGGTGGCGAAGATGTCGCACAACGCGGCGAGAACGGCCATCGAGAGACGTTCTGGGGTGCCGGTGACGAGGCGGTGGACTTGGGAGGCGGACAGGTCGATGCCGCGTTCGTGGAGCAGTGGGACGAGTTCGGTGGTGGCGAACATCTGGTGTTCGGCCATCACCTCCCGCAGTCGCCACTGGTAGCTGACCAGACGCTTGTGGCCTCTCATTGAGTGCCTCCCGTGGGGTTCGATTCGGCTGGTTTCAGGGCGGGGTTCAGGGCATCGGCGACCATGGCGTCGAGGGCGCGGCGCAGGGTGCGGGTGCGGTAGTCAGACGACACGCAGGTGTAGATCGAGGTGGTCGAGGCGTGGTTGTGGCCGACCTGTTCCTGCACGAACCGGGGATCCCAGCCGTCCTCGATCAGGTGCGTGACGTAGGAGCGGCGCAGCGAGTGGAACTCCAATGCGGGGTCCATTCCGAGCGCGTCCCGGTAGCCGGCCAGTCGCTTGTTCAGCTGCTGCGGCCCGACGCGTAGACCGCGTTCGGACGGCCAGGCGGCCGGGTTGTTGGGCAGCCCGAAGCATGGCCTGATCTCGGTGAACCACTGCTCGAGAACCTCGCTCGTCCAGGCCCAGACGGTGAGCACGGAGCGGCGTTTGGGTGGTGAGCCGCGTTGTGCTTTGCCGTGCCGGATGTAGCAGATGCCGTAGTCGCCGAACTCCGGGCCGTTGGGGTTGCGGCCGAAGTCTGCGGCGTCCAGCATCGCGGTTTCGGTGCGGCGGGTGCCGTAGCCGTAGGCGATCTTGAAGATCGTCGCGTCCCGAAACGCCGGCAGCCAGCCCTTGCGGCCGAGCGCTTGTTTGCGGGCGACCTCGTCGTCGGCGTGGTCGAACAGTTCCTGCAACTCGGCCCGGGTGAACGCGCGCCGTGCCGGTTCGGCCTCGGAATCGGCGACGTGCGCGGCCGCGTTCACCTCGTGGATCACCTGAATCGGGTGCGTCCCGAACCGTCGCTCGCACTCGCTCGCCCAGCCGTAGGCGGGGTCGGTCAGGTAGCTGCAGAAGCCGCGGATCGCGACCTGGTAGCTGCGCACCGTCGAGCGAGTGACATGCCGTACCGCGCGCAGATCACTGAACCACTCATCGGCCAGATGCGGCGACCACAGCCACGGAAACGCCTCCGCATGACCGGCGAACGCGCGCAGCTGATGCTCACGGGCCTGCACGGTCGAGTAGGCCAGATTCCTCGCCAGTTGCTGGTTCGCGAACCCTTCCAGCATCGCCTCAAATACCTGCTCCTCAGGGCGAAACAGCGACACCCCATCGACCAGAACCAAGCCTGCCGCGCCCGGAATCGCACCGCGATCGTCCACCGAAACCACTCTCCACCTGCCCGCATCGGATGCGGGATCATCGCATCAGATGCGAGCCGCTGTGAAGACCTCAACCCAGCAAAGGATTGCGGTTCCCGACCGGCACGAAGTCCGATAACGTCACACCCGCACCGCGACGAACGAGTCCCCGCTGACCAGCAGGAACGTCAGAAACCCCCCACATCTCACACCGTCGCCAGATCGCATCCAATCGTTTCGGCGACAGAAGACCCCCAAGTGCCAGATGTGTGTCAGCGGTCGGCCTCTTCGCTGCGCCTGCCGGACGATCGCTCCCGGATCCGAGATCCAGGACACCAGGAGGTAGAGCTCATCCGTTGAGCTGCGGTCGATCAATTCTGCTGGAGGTTGTCGTGGGCAATGACAGTCGCAGTTGGCAGGAACTGCATCATGGGAGCGAGTGAGCGAGTCGCAGCGCTGCGGCGGGCTCGTGAGCGTCAGGCACGGATCGAAGCGGCGACCAGTCGCACGATGAAAGCGCACGATTCGGTACAACACGCAGTCGAGACCAAAAGACGTGCGATCGAACGCTGCGACGAGCGGGTCGCACGCGCAGAGGCTCTGGCGGCTGCCGAGACGGCCGAGCTGGCCCGGATCTGTGGATCGGCCGAAGCCGCGGCCGAGATCCTCGGCTGGTCGGTTCGCGAGCTTCGGCGGGTCGTGAAGTCCGACCGCGAACGCCGTACGGCTGCTGGGCCAGCAAGTCGAGATTCCGGCAACTGACCCGCGGGAACCGAAGGTCAGGCGGCATCTGCGTATCGCGTGAGCGAGTGATACGCCGAGCTCAGCGGCGAGTGCGGACTGCCCCGCGAATCCTGCTTCGACGAGCTGACGGCTGCGCTGGCCGATGTCACGTCACACTTCGCCGCTGCAGCGGCTGGCCGGCACAGACGCACAGTTGTGGCCGTACGGTCTGGGCGTTCGCCACATGTCACGCGCATTGAGGAGGTCACCGGCGCACTGGTACCGCCCCGTCGCGGACATCCCGTCAATCTGCGCCGAGGCACCTGGCCCGAACGGCTGAGCGCAGTCCCGGATTGCTCTGTCCAGGGCTGCACGAGCGAGGTTCAGCATCGCGGACATTGACGAACTCATCACCGAAGCGGATGCATCGCCGACGCGACGGTCCGCTGACGCCAAGGAACGAGACTCTTCTTCCTGGGGCATGCAGAAGCTCATCGGGCTTGTCGATGAGGCGATCGACAGGGCCGGGGCTCCGCTGGCTCGATCGGCCGGGCTTTGGGCGGATTCGCCGTCTCCGTTCGTTGACGAGGGTCGGCCGGTGCGAGGTCGGCGCTCGCGATCATCGCCGACGCATGCGCTGTTGGAGGCGATGGACCGGGACCAGGGCATGAGTCCGACCTGATCGGCGTATGCCGGTGTCCTTGAAGTTGAATTCCGGGTTCTGCAGGTCGAGTGGTCGGAGTGAGGTTCGAGGCAGTCAGTAGTTGGAGCTGCTTCGGAGGTCATGGTGAGCGATCAGGAGTTGGGGCTGTCGATAGCTGAGCGGGAACGGTTGCAGGGGGCCGTTGCAGCGGCAGCGCGGTACTACCGATGGGAGTTGCTTCGGGCAACAGATGGGTGGCAGCTGGAGTATTTGAGGGCTCACGGCGCGGAGCCGGTGTTGGCCTATGATTCGCCGTGGAAGGTGGGGTACGCCCCGAAGACCGCGGCGAACCTGATTGGCCGTCTGGTCGACGAAGGGTTCGGACACGGGACGTTGGCGCGGGCCGGCCTGATGGACTGGACTGAGCATGGCGGAGCGGTCGACCTGCATCGGGACAGGTTGATGCTGGTCGCACGTGACCTGCAGTCGTCGGCGGTCGGGTTCGTGGCAATTGATCCGGGCGGCAAGGTTCGGTCGGCGGGTCCGGCAAACGAGATCCATCGGCCGTCCAGTGTGCTGATCGGCGTCGAGGAACAGCGGGAGCTGCTGGCTCGTGGAGCAGTACCCGTACTTGTGGATGGGCCGATGGATGCGATAGCCGTGTCGCATGCCAGCTTTCGGACGGGTGGTGAGTGGGCCGGGATTCCGCTCTGTGGCGGCGGTTTGTCGACGGCGCAGGTGAACATTCTGCGAGAGTCGAGCACGAGTAGGACGGTGCTACTTGTGCAGAGTGGCACGGAGGCGGAGCGAGATCAGGCCGCGGGCTACATGCAGGACCTCTCGCGCTTCTTCGAACGGGTGCGTGGGATTGCGTTGCCACTTGGGCAGACGCTGGCTGGGTTGGCACAGAAGGAGTTCGGTGGCGGGCGCTTGAACGACCTGCTGAGGAACTCGCGGCCGTTGATGAAGTATCGCGCCAGCGGCCGCGGGTACGTCGCGCTGCAAAGCGCAGATCTGGATTCGCCGGCGCCAGCACCTGGTCTCTGATCGAGATTCCTGGATGTTCCGATCCGGGTTCGCTTGCTGGGTTTCGACGGGATGTTCGAGGCCGGAACTGTTCAGCTTGTGGAGGTCCCGTGAATGATCCTGGGCTTGCCGTGACGCTGGAGGAGCGGGCGGTTGATGGAGACAAATGAGTCTGCGGTCCGATACTTCACGCAAGAGTTGCTTCGGGCAACCGATAGGTGGCCGGTCGAGTATTTAAAGATTGCGCGGGTCGAGCAGGTGCTGTTCGCGGATTCGGAGTGGCGGGTCGGGTATGCGCCCGATACCTCTACTGGTCTGGTCGAGCATCTCAGGGCTGAGCACTTCGCCTACTCGACGATGGTGCGGGCGGGGCTAGTGACGCGGTCCGATGATGGTGAGATCGTCGATCGGTACCGCGATCGGCTCGTGCTTGTCGCGCGCAATGCCCAATTGTCTGTGGCGGGTTTCGTCGGGATCGGGAGGGACGGCACAGCTCAGTCCCTCAGCCCGGCCACGGCGGCCCATCAACCGTCGAACGCTCTCGTCGGTGTCAAGGAGCAGTTGGATCTCCTGTGTGGCGGCGCGATTCCGGTGGTGGTGGATCATCCGGTGGATGCCATCGCGGTGTCGAGTATGAGTCGTCAGATGGACGGACAATGGGCCGGCATCCCGGTCTGCGGCCCCGGGTTGTCGACCGCGCAGACGCGAATGCTGCGCAAGTTCAGCATGAGCGACCAGGTGATCGTCATCCTCAGCGGTGACGAGTACCGACAGAAATTGACCGCCGGCTACCTGCCAGATCTGACGATGCACTACGACCGGCTCAGGGCGGTGGTGATGCCATGGACGACCAGTACTCTCTTGTCCGCCGAGGGCGGCCAGCAACTCATGACCGAACTGCTGACCACAGCACCTCCGACCTACTCCTACAGACTCGGCGGCGCCGGTGCGGATCTCCATGATCCAGAACCACCCGACCGGGGGCCGGACTATAGAAGCCTGCTGACCCCCGCCACTTTGGCCAAGTGGCGGGATCGACCTCTGCCCCGGACGCCTTGTCCGGGCGGACGTAGGTGATCCCTGTCCCCGGAACGATCAGCAGTGCTTGGGCATGAGCACGCCGCACGTCGCGGCGCACACCGTGCTGACGACAACGGCCTAGGCAGCGTGACCCGTGAGGCCCAGCACGACGACCGCGGCAATGGCGATCACGGTCACGGCCAGGACGAGCACGAGCGTGCCGGGACGGCGCTCCGGGTCATCGCCGATCGGGGCCCCTCGCCGCTACAACCTCGACCACAAAGGTCATCCCGCCGTGCTGGCCCCACCATGGCGCCGTCGTCGAGGAACTCTCTGTCCTCCTCACGTTCTGGGAATCCTGCTACTAGCCCGACGCGGCCCCTCAGACCCGCTCGCCTTCCATCGAGACCCCTGACACTGGCACTCCGCCGATTGCGTGACTGGACCTCACTTCTCGGGTGTACACGGACGGTCCACCGATCCGATCGTGCGGAACGACCTGGCCCGGCGCAAACGTCCGCAAAGGTCCAAGGACGGGGTCGAGATGTCCCGCGGACTGAGTCCAGGCTTGATCCTGGACGTCGGCGATCAGACGACGCGACCACCACTCAGAACAACTGACCGAAAGGTACGTCGTTGTCGATCCCTGAAGCTCACGATCAGCTCCGTTGCCGGGACGGCGCAGAGCGTCCCGGTACAGCCGACCGCGGTTGGCCCGAACTCCGGGCGTCGCGGAACGAGCCGTGCGACGGCACGTCGGAGACCGGGCAGCCGTGCGTGCTCGGCTACCACGACGGCTACCACCGCGATGCGGCCGACGTGGAGTGGCTCGACCGGTGACGCGTTGGCAGCGATTCCTCAACCGCACAATGCCCTGGCGACGGGGCTACAGCAGAGGCTGGGACGACGGCCTCGAGACCGCTCTCCTCGACCTCCGCATGGTGCTGCGCGAACAGTCCGGTGACGTGATCCCCCGCGCCGAAGTCGTAGCGTTCGCCGCCCGCCTCCAGGCCGAGCTGGACCCGTCTGTTCCACATGGCCCGGCCATCGCCGCCATCAACTACGGCGTGAAATGAAGGACTGGTCATGCAACGTTGAGTTCGCCCTCAGCGGGGACAACCTCGCCCGCGAAGCTGCCTGTCATCTGACCCGAGCAGGCGTGCGCGCCATCCCGCAGAAGCCGGGCCACTACGCGTTCAACAGCGCCGACTCGCACGAGGACTACCTTCAGGCGCTCATGGGCACCGTCGGAAAGCTGGACGCGATACTCCTGCCGTACGGCGTCACGCGCGAGATCCGTGCGTTCCAGGTCGTCGAGTTGCCCTAACGAGCGGTGCGTCGAGCTCGGCCGTCCTGCCGCCGACGGGCTGTCTAGGTATCAAGCTTCTTGTTGTCGACCGAAAAGTTGCCCGTGACATCCGTTGAGTCGCTGTGGCTCGGGGCAGTTGTCCCCGGCTGTTGGATCCAGGACTCGATCGGAGACTTCAGAGTGGACAAGACGGCGCAGGACGGCGGCGGGGCGCGGCAGCTGGTGGTTGAGTTGGTGACTCGTGCCGAGGCGATCATTGAGGTGCTTGAGGCAACGACTGCCGATGGTCGGTGGGCGCTGACGGCGTTCAGCAGGTATCGGTTGTGCGAGCTGCTCGAGATCATGCCGTACGTGCGGTACGACGGTGAGCTCGATGCGGATCCGGCCGCGTTGCTGGACGCAGCGGCCCGGGTAGCGGAGCAGATCGACGTACCGATCGAGGATCTGAGTTGGCGGCTCGCGCTGGGGGATGCGCTGCGAACGGCCGCGGCTGACATCAGGCGAGTCCGAGATGCCGAGTGATGATCGAGATTCCCTCAAGTGGGCAGGGGATCAGATGCTGCAGCTGGAAGGAAAGCTGAGCAAGGTCGATCGCCTGCTCGAGCGGCATTTCCGAAACATCGCGGTCGAGGGTCAGACCTCGGTGGCTGCGGACCTGTGGACGATCCGGATGCTCATCCGGCGGATGGACCTCGAGGAGCGACTCCGGTACTGGCGGGACGTCAGCGGCGGTCTTGTTGAAGGCACACCGGCGCACTGGCGGGGTACGCCGTACTGCGAGACCACCGGAGATCGTCCCTCAGACGGCCCGGGCGGCCCCGTCCTGTAGTTGTGGGCCCTGCCGCCGACAGGGGAAACGGTGGCAGGGCCCGAGCCTCGCCGGCGTCACGGCGAGGGGTGGAAAGGCGCGACCGGCGCGGACCTGAGGTTCGCACGCCGGCCTCGCCTGTCTAGGTGGGATGTACGCCGGTGCTGACGAGCGGCGGGTCCTCGTCCGGGTCGAACGGATCGGGGTCGAGCCATCGGATCTCCGATGCGCCGAGATGGCCGTGAACCTCCAGGAACTCGCCGACACCTGGCCAGAACGTGACACACGGGTACGGTCCGAGCCACTTCACGACCAGCCACTGCTGACCGTCCTCGTTCGGTGGGAACTCGACCACCAGCGCAACCACTCCGGTACCGCTGACTCCCGACGGATCGCGATACCGATACAGCTCCCCGCGGCGCATCATTCCGTCTCCTCGACCTGCTCCGATGAAGGCTCGACACCAGCGTCGAACGTGCCTCAAGCCTCGCCGCCTCAGCCCGGACAGCAGAACCGTGTATCGGGACATTTCCGGACATTTCGACGCGGCCGCGAGCGACATCTGACCGACATTTCATGCTACGGTCACCGGAGACATCTGACCGACATCTTTCCTGGGTGAGGGGCGGTGATCCGAGTGAACGACGTGCTCCGGCGGGCGATGTACGACGCGAACGTCACTGACGAGGATCTGTCGGTGGAGCTGGCGGTCGACCCGAAGACCGTGCGGAATTGGATGCGTGGCCAGATCCCGCATCGCCGTACGCGTGTCGCTCTGACCAGGTTGCTCCGCGTCACTGAGGACATGATCTGGCCTGAGCTCCGGCTGGCTGGCGCCGAGGAGAGTCTTCCGAACGGTTTGATCGGCATCTATCCGAGTCGTGCATCGATCAGCTCGCCGAATTGGCTGTCGTTCCTCGACTCGGCCAAGTCCGAGATCGGCATCCTCGCCTACAGTGCTCTCTTCCTTGCGGAGGATGCCAACGTCCTGCGACTCCTGCGGCAGAAGAGCGACACTGCCCGCATCAGAATCGCACTAGGGTCGCCGGACGCTGTGAATGTCGTCGAGCGTGGCGCGGAGGAGGACATCGGCGACTCCATGGCCGCGAAGATCAGGAACTCGCTCGCCCTGCTCGGTCCGCTGCTGAAGCAGGACGGGGTCGAGCTCAGGTTGCACGACACGGTGCTCTACAACTCGATCTACCGCTCGGACGATCAACTGCTCGTCAACCAGCACTCGTACGGCATCCCCGCGGCTCGATCTCCCGTCTTCCACTACCGCCAATCGAGTGGCAGCGAGATGTTCGACACCTACGTGACGAGCTTCGAAGCCGTCTGGTCCAAGGGGCAGGCGGTGCCGGCGGGCGCATGATACGCCTGTCCCGTCGTACGCTTTTGTGGATGACTACTGTGGAGGAAGCGGAACGGATCGCTGCTCGGTTGCTCGCCGACGAACTGCCTCGACGCTGGGCCCACACCCAAGGTGTTGCCGCTCGCGCACGCAGGCTCGCGTCCATCCTCGGTGAGCAGGCCGAACTCGTCGAGGTCGCCGCCTTCCTGCATGACATCGGCTACTCGTCCGAGGTGCGCTCAACGGGCTTCCATCCGCTCGATGGAGCTCGATACCTGCGGGATGTCCTTCGGGCGGATCTGGTGGTTTGCAGGTTGGTCGCGCATCACACCGGTGCGTTGGTCGAGGCCGAGGAGCGCGGAATCAACGGTCTCGCTGTGGAGTTCGCGCCGCCAAGACAGGACTTGCTTGAGGCGTTGACGTACTGCGACCTGACCGCGGATGTGAACGGATGCCATGTCGATGTCGAGGAACGACTGAACGAGATTCTGAGCCGCTATCCGCGCGAACATGTCGTTCACCGTTCGGTTGTCAGGTCGGAAACCTTCCTCCGGACGGCCGCCGGGAACGTCGAACGGCGGTTGAGCGCCTGACCGCGCACTAGTCGAAGTACAACGTCCTGCCGGGGGCGAGGTAGTGGTCGATGCGGCGGCGCATCGTGTCATTCATCTGCAGGCTGTTGAGTTCGGACTGCGGGATCCAGCGGACTGCGGTGCTCTCGCTGCTCGGTGTTGGTGTGCCGCCGGTGCCGCGGCCGCGGAGGAGGATGGAGAACTCCTGGCGGGCCTCGCCGTTGCTGGTGTAGAGGATGATGTGTTTGGGGTCTGTATAGATGCCGAGGACGTCGACGATCTCGCAGTCGATGCCGGTTTCCTCCTTGGTTTCGCGTACGCCGGCCTGGGACATGGACTCGCCGAGGTCGATCGCTCCACCCGGGAGTGCCCAGTTGCCGTTGTCGGAGCGTTCGATCATCAGGATCTCGCCGGCGTCGTTCTCGATGACGACGTTGACGGATGGAACCATGCTGTTGGCGGCTGGAGCGTCCGGATCGTCGTAGTAGTCGATGCGTTTGGCCATCAGGACTCCGTTATCGGCGTCGCAGCATCCCAGACCCGCTCGAAGCTCTCCAAGTAGTGGCGTGTGAGTTCGCCGCCAGGCAGCTTGCGGAGATACCACACGGGTGCCTGTGCGGCAGGAAGCCCGTAGATATGGGTGTTCACGAACAGTTCTTCGTCGGCGCGGTAGATCGAGTTGTAGAGCACTGTGCGATGCAGCCGGAACTCGATGCCCGGTGTGTCCGCAAGGCCGCGGTAGAGGACTTGCGCGTTGCGGATCTTTGCAGCGAGGGCATGACCGATGCCCTCTTCTTCGCCGCGTTCCGCGATTCGCGCGTCGTCCGGGTCGCCCAGCAGAATCCGTGCCCGGACACCTGCCTTGGCCTTCTTCCGGAGAATTCGCTGAAGCCCGCTGTCTTCGGCGAGGAAGAGACCCGCGTACACCAGGATGCCGATTTCAGCCTCCGCGGACTCGAACAGCCGCCGCCACTCGCCGGACGGAACGTCGGCTCGGTGCGGGTACACGCGCACGACTTCGCTCTCGGACAACTCCATGGCCCGATCCCGCGGTTGTGCCTCTGGCCACAGATACGATTCGTCCCGCTTCAGGCGCATCGCCAGGCGGTGGCGGTTGCGTGGGAACGGGATGATCTCCCCGCCGAGCCAGCGCTCGATGGACTTGACATTGACTCCGAGCTCCGCTGCAAGATCCCGATTCGTCAGATCCTGTTCCACCATCGCGGCGCGTAGTCGTTCGTTGGGCACAGGATCTAACCTAAGACATTCGAGGACATTTCGAGGCCAACCAAGACGTCGTGAAGGTGTCTGTTCGTGCCGTTACGCTGTCCAGCGGCAGGCGGTCATCCTTGCCGTCATGACGGCAAGGATGACCTGGACGCCCGAGGGTCGTACTCGTGGCTGAGCGGAAGCGACAGCCCAATCAGCTGCTCCGACAGGCTCGCGGAGCGATCACCCAGCAAAAGCTCGCTGACCTGGTCAGCGCCGAGATCTACCACGCCACCGGCGAGAAGGTCCTCATCACCTCCAAGGCGATCTCCGACTGGGAGTGCGGTTGGTACACCTGGCCGTCCCCAGTCGCTCAGCAGGCGCTGTGTCGGGTACTTCAGAAATCCGGCCCGGCTGACTTGGGCTTCTACAAGCGAAGGGTCACCATCAGGCACGCGCCAGAGCCTGTGTCCATCCTTGACCTCGCGCCCGGTTACCGACCTACGGAATCGACCGAGACATTGCGGCTTCCGGGTGGCCGGTCGTACCACGGCGTCGACATTGCCGCGCACTACTGTCAGGTGGAGCTGCCGGGGGAGGGGTGGCTGATGGTCGATCCCGATACCGGAGGTCCCCTGAACCGCCCGGATCGTCGTTCCCTGGTGGTCGTTGTCGATCACGAAGATCAGTACTACGCCTCGGATGGACGCCGCTTCGCCGACCACGGCGGGCGCCGTACCGGCCCGCAGCCGATCTCGTCGGCTGCGATCCTTGACGACCTGACGATCGGCATCATTTGGGCGACGATGAACACGGATGTCGCGCTGCTCGCGGACGATGCTCAGCTGACGAGTGGTCAGGCGCGGCTGGCGCACCACGAGGGCCGTCGTACCTCCGATGTGCCACTGACGGAGGTGCCGACGCTCAACGCGGTTGCCGGCCAGTGGTTAGGATCTCGCTTCTGTGCTCGCCACATCACCCGCCACCTCGATCGGCTAACGGAGCGGCCGTTCTTCTGGACGCGGGAGAAGCGCGGCGAGGAGGCGGCGTCCTGGTTGTTGTGGCGGCACAAGTTCGAGTACCTCCGCCGTACGTCCCGATGGTTCCCGGAGATGCGGCGCGGCTTCCGGATTTCGGAGGCGGATGTCGCGGAGTCGCCGATGTACGAGCGCGTGTTGCTGCTCCTCGCGGCGGCCCTGATCGAGGCATTCGGGATCATCGTGCAGTTCAGCCCCGACGACGGACATGCTGACGTCGAAGGGTTCGTTTTGGGTGGCCAGGCGATCGTCGCCAACTGGCTGGGCGGGCCAGGGCTCTGGTATGTCGACGCGAGCGCACCACCGTCGCGTCAGTCGGTGTTCCGAGACGTGGCCGGCCAGGTCTCCGGGAGCTCTCTGGTGGCGGAGTCGACCTCAGAGCGGCGCCTTCGTGCGATCGCCGGCTATCTCAACGTGCCGTGGGCGTGGTTCCAGCGCCGTTGCGCGGAGCTTGCGGTCGCAGGAGTTGACGACATCGCTCAGCCGCGGAGCCGGCTGCTGTCGACGCGCGGCCTCGACACCGCGATTCGATACGTTGCCTACATCGACGACCTCGAGGGAGCCGAGTTTGCGCGCCGCTGAACTGACAATGGGCCGGACGTTCGCTGTTCACTTCGATCATGGAGACGACTTCTACCCGGCGCTGGCGGAGTTCTGCGCGGAGTACGGCGTACGGCAGGGTTTCATCCCGATGTTCATCGCCGGGATACGCGATGTTCAGCTCGTCGGCACCTGCGAGAAGCTCGATGACCCGGACGCGCCGGTGTGGAGCGCTGTTCACCTCGAGAACGTGGAGGCGATCGGCGGTGGCTCTCTCGCGTACGACGAGGAGACCGACACCGTCCTTCCTCACATCCACGTGTCGGTCGGGTTGAAGGCACATTCGGCGACGGCCCACACGAGCCATCTTCTGGGCGCGAAGATCCAGTTCCTCACCGAGATGTACCTCGTCGAGGTCATCGCGCCGACATTCTCGCGCCCGCGGCAGCCGAGTCTTTACAACGTGCCGCTGTTGACCTTCGGCTGAGTCCTGGATTCTCCTTGCCAGGTTCAAGGACGAGCAGCTTCGGATGACGCTCGTCTTATGGGTGGCAGTCGGGCGAACCGGGTTCGGGTGACCGTTGACGATCTCCGCAGGGCAGTCGATGCGGAGGTCCGGCGGAACTGGTCTGATCGGCAATGGATGCGGTGGCTGGATGCTGCTGCGGTACTTCAGGGTCATACGTTCAGGAACGTGGTTCTGATCAAGCTGCAGATGCCCGATGCTTTGTGGGTCGAGGGACGGAACGGATGGCAGCGGCGGGGACGCCGGGTTGCGCGTGGTACCTCCGGCATCAGGATCGTCGCGTCGGCCGATGCCGTGGACCGCCGGGTCGGCGTACTGCAGGGGCACGGCGTCGCGACAGTGTGGGACGTCAGCCAGACCGACGGCCCGCTCGTCGCCCGCCCTCCGGTTGCGACATCCGCGGACCTGCAGCCGAAGGATGCTTTCGGCGCGCTGCTGCAGGTTGCGGCGGCTGCGGGATACAACGTCAAGGAAGAGCGGACAGCAACAGGAGGCGCGGAGACCGATCACCGCCGGAAGCGAATCCTTGTAGCTGACGACCCCGATGATCCGGTCGCTGTCTTGAGCCTGGCGCATGAGTTGGCACATCTGCGGATGCACAAGCTGTCCCGAGACGCAGGCTGCCACGGCCTCGCCAGGCTCGAGGCGACATCGGTCGCCTATGCGGTCGTCGCACGCTACGGACTCGTGCCAGGCGGACCTTCACACGACCTGATCACCAGCGCCACCGCGACAATCGGCCGAGCCCCCTCGGTCCGCCTGGTCGAGACCCTGGGCGGCCGAGTCGTCGTCGCCGCGGAACGCCTGATCAGCGCCACGGAGCGACACCTACCAACGCCACGAACCCTGCTCACCAGGACCCCGACCATGTCGATCAGCCCCGACGGCGACGCTCCGGCCCTCGGCCCCGCCCTCTGATCCAGCGACGCCACAGTGCTGGTCGAGTTCGAACGGCGACGCTTGGAGTTTGAACTCCGCTATGTGATCACGGACGATCCCTCCGACAAGGCAGATGACCTGGCGGCGTATCTCGGAATCGACGGGCTCGATTGGCTGGCAGTCACACCCACGCGTCCGTTGCTGGCATCTGAGCCTGATGGTGGCGGTCTCATCGTCAGTACCGCGCTTGCTTGAGCTGTTCCAGCCGGCGACATCGGGACTGAGCTGGCAGCGCTATCAGCATCCCAATGCGGAGCTCTGGTCGCTCTCCTCGGCGAGTGAGATCCCCGACCCGATCCGGACACCGCGGGCGGGCTCGTCGGTTCAGGGCAACAGCGGACTGCAGTGGTGATGGATGACGGTCGGTCCGTCATCACACAACAGAGCCTGGCGCACTTGCACACGGTAGGAATCGCCTGGGCTGTCGCGCTCGAGGCCGAGGGCCGGGTGCTGCCGCGACCTACGCTCCCGCTGTTCGGCGGCAAGGTGCTCGACGTGATTCTGAAAGTCCGGTGTCGAACTCGCGCTCCTACCGCTTTACCTGATCGACGAGCACACGAGGATCCTGCGCTGGTGAGCGGCCGAAGCGGTTCGTTCAGCTTGAACGGCTCGCGAGCTGCCGCCACCAGCCGACCAACGCATGCCGGGCGATGTATTCGAAGGTTGCCAGGAGCATCGGAGTGTCGGCCTCGAGCCAGGTCCCGTGCTGCGCACTCGCGGCCCGGCCGGGTGGCCGCTCCGCGGGGGTCTTGCCCGGTCCGGGAGCCCATCCCGGCGGTTCGCACATCGGCGGCGGAAACGGGGTTCCATCGTGTAATGCCCGGGATCGATGGTCGTAGACGATCCGGAGATGGTGCTGCAGCTGCGACCAGTCGACCTGAAGCCAAGCGTCGGGTCGCTCCGCTGGCGGATCAGGAGCAAACCGATCGAGGAACTGAAGGAAGCGGTATTGCGAGCGTACGTGCCCGGCGAGGAGTTCGGCGCCTGCATCGCGTCGATCGGCCGGGAGCGAAGCAAGGAACTCGAAGAGCTCCGGCCAGCTCTGCGCGATCCGATCGAGTCGAGACACAGCCGGAGGACGCCATCGCGCGGCGGCGGTCTCGATCGCACCGACCAGCTGGATCCAGGCGAGGTTGGGGTCTGACTCGGCCACCCACGCGGCCTGGCCGTACTGTCGTGCGGCGCGGGCCAGAGCGACGGCGTTGCGGCCGGAAACCCCGGGGTAGATCTCGAGCAGCTCCGCCGCGTCGTCCAGTGACCGCTGGCCGGTCAGAGCGGGGACGATCGGGCCGAACCGCCCTGAAGCGGGAAGCGTCGGGATACGTGGCTCGAGTTCGATCGGCCGGCCGAGCGGATCGTCGTTCAGAAACCAGCTGCGGCTCATGCCGCCGGCCTGGCAGCGGATGCCCAACGCCAGGCCCAACAGCGCGGCGATTTCGTCTTCCAGGCCACCGCCGTGGTACTCCGAGACGTCGGTCTTCTCGCCGAGACGGACTTCGCGCTGAAGCGTCTCGGGCTCGATGAAACGATCGACGCGCATCGTCGCGACCCTGCCGAGCCTGCCGGTTTGGTGCACGTCGAAGGCGAGCGCGTTGATCACGACATACGGCCCGTGGGTCAGATAGTCGCCGACGACGTACGCATCCGAATACAGTCCATGCTCGAAGCGACTCCCGGGCGCGGAGCCAGCCGAATTGGCCTGATGCCAGTTGCGCCAGGCGACGGGTCCTCTCATCCCTGTCATATCTCGCCACCGCGCGATCGTGTTACACACTGGCGCGACTGGGTCAGCGTGAAGCGGTTGACCAGGGGAGACACGCACGAGACCGCTTGGCGGTGGGGCGAAAGGTTAGGTGGCAACATATCTCTGTGGGTAGGAGCGTGCAGCGTCGGCTTGGGAAGATCGAGCGCGACCTCCTGGCCAACCGGCCACTGCGCGACTGCCTGCGTCAGTGCGTCTCCCTCGGGGGCGATCTGCGCTCGGCTCGGCTGCGAGACTGGGCCATGAAGGAGCTGATGGGCTATCGCGAGGGAGACGGGATCCCGTCATACCGCACGGTGACTCCGATCCTGCTGGGTGACGGCCAGACCTTCCGGGCCCAGTTCTCGCAGATGGCGATCCCGTGGATGTCGCTTCCCCGCATGATCCGCGATGATGTGAAGGACAGCCTCGATCTCGTTCATGGCGTTGCCATGCTCGAAGAGAACGCTTCCGCGAGTGATGCCCGGGGAGATGGCATCGTCAAGATGGCTCTGCCGATGACCGCCGACATCGGACGGCTGATGAGCAACGACTCGGTTTACTTCGAGCGGATCTACTGGGCTGTCGGCACGAGTGTGTTCCGAGGAGTGCTGGACGAGATTCGCACCACCGCCGTTTCGGTGCTTGCTGAGCTCCGGTCGGGTATGCCGACGACCGGCATACCGCCAACGGCGGCAGGCGAGGTGGCTGACCAGGCTGTCAACGTCGTCGTCTACGGAGGCCGGCGAAACACATTCAACATTCAGACCAACCAAGCCCGGGACGGCGGAGTCGTCAAAATGGTCGCGGACAACGATCAGGGCGAATCACTACGCTGGACCAAGCGGCAGACCTACTGGACGGTGGCCGGCGTCATCCTGGCGATCATTACCCTTGGAGTCACCTTCTACCTCACATAGCCAACGGACGGCGGACGATTTCATGTAATCACTTGCGTGAAGCGGGCACTTGTTTCGGATGGATTGGACGTCGGCGATCCCCTTGCGTGCCCAGAGGAGGAGGCGCAACATGCTAAGTGGGGGTTGATGTCGTATGGGGGGAGGGGGTCCGAAATGGATTCCTCGATGGAAGTCTCGGGCGAAGGATCGTCCGGCACCAAGTATCGCGAGAGTGGCGAGGGCGAGAACGTGCGCCACTTCGTCAGCGGCGTGCACGGATCGACGGTGGTGCAGGGCAAGGGCAATGTCACCGTTGGCGAACTGACGTTCAATATCAATGCGGACGGCCAGCTTGTGTTGATCAACATGCAGGACGCCTCTGCGTCGCCACCCAAGCGACGTTCCGGGACTATAGATTCGAGAGTTCCCAAGGGTTTCATCCCGCCCGAACGGGCTTTGCTGAACAGGTCTCGCGAGCGGGCCTCCTGTAGGGCAGACCAACCTGGGATGATCGAGCTCCTCGGGGAGTATGGAATTGGAAAGTCTCGCCTACTTCTTCAACTCGGCTATGACCTAGAAGATCGCTACTGCCCCGGGCGATTTCGAGATGGCTTCGCGTACATACCTGCTCATGACCGGAGCTTCGACGATCTGCTCTACCGGATATGGGATTTGTTCTGGGAGCCAGGCGTCGCATGGACCAGAATGCCTTCGAGTTCCACGATGCGATTGCAGCTGCTCGACATTGACGGCCTCCTGTTACTGGAGGACCCTTCTCTCAGCGAAGCTGACCTCTTCAGCCTGTCGAATGCCGTCCAACATTGCACGGTGATATTGACCGTCGAGAACAGCGTTGTCGGCTCGTTCGGGAACAGTGTTTTCGTCGGCGACATGGACGTTGATGACCTGATCGCGATAGCGAGAAGGCAGTGCCAGATCCTGCAGGTTCAGGAATCGCTCCTTACTCCGGACGTTCTGCAAGGGATACTGGCCGAGTCACGAGGTAACCCTCAACGCTGCATAAGAGCGACATCAACGGTGCTCGTCCCACAGCGATATCCACCGGCAGGATACGGTCCGGCTGAGGAACAGGTCGTTTCGGATACAGTTCAGACATTCCAGCACCCGGTGCCAGACGATGTCTTGAGGGTGATTACCAAACTGCCGAACGCGGGCGAGATAGCCGCCGATCTCGCGATTCGGGGCGAGCTCGAATCGCACAGCCCTCGTTTCACCTACCCCTGGCCGAAGAGGATCGTTTCGCCTGCTGACGATCGAGTCCGGCATCTGCTGCTTTTGGAGTACCTGAGAGAGCAATCTCTCACGGATCGGGAAGACCTGCAGGATCTCGCGCTCGAGTTGTTCGAGTGGCTCGCTGGGCAACCTCCCGGACTGGAGTTCGATCAGTTCATTCGGAACGTCAGGCCGCTGGCGCAGCGTCTGGCGGCTGCCCTGGCGACCCGCGGATACGTCGATCGATGGGCGAGGCTGTGCACCGCAGTCGAAGGTCTGGGTCGTTCAGGGAACGAAGCCGGCCTTGTTGCCTGGGCCGACAAGAATCTAGGCGTGATCGCTATGTGTCGGGGAGACTGGGGTGCCGCTCGGGATCGCCTGAAGGCGGCGATCGCATACTACATTCGGGCAAGCGACGGCAAGGCCTCCGCTGAATGTGACGAGTTCCTGCAGGCGGCGATTGTTGCGGTCGGCGGCGGGCCTGATGAGAGTGGTGACTCGTCCTCGATTCCTGATGTAGGTCCAGTACTTCCAACAACCGGAGCGGAAGCGGTGGTGGAGCAGGATTTCGAACCAGCGGATGCGGAGGTCGTGCGTGAACTGGTGACGAGTTAGGAGAAGGGTATGAGTGAGTCCGAGAAACGTGCCGAGAGAAGCTACCACACGAGCGGTATTGTCAACAGTAATGTGGTTCAAGGAGACGAGAACATTACTATTGTTCGGCTCTCGTCCATGGAGAATGACGAGCTGGGCGCGGTCTTCACCGATCTCTATGACAAGATCGCGCAGACGCCGTTGACATTGTCCGATCGTGACGAAGCAGTTAAGCAAGTCGACGAACTCAAGAGAGCGATCGCTGATCCGAAGGCGCCCGACGTCGGCCGGATGAAGCGTGTTGTTTCCTGGTTCAAGGAGCACCTGCCCGCGTTAGCGGGTGCCGTCGTAGGTATCGTCGTCAACCCCATCGTCGGCCAGCTGGTCAAGGCCGGCGGCGATCTGGCGGTGCGAGAGTTCAACGAGCAGTTCGGTTCAGAATCAGCCAACTAGGCGGATGCTATCTGGTCTGCCGCGCTGCCGTCTGCGTACAGGTAGGCTGCTAGCAGTTCGTGCATGCGTGTAGACGACATCTCCGAATCCAGGAGGGTGTCGTCCCGATGATCAGCGTGACTAGCAGCACTCGGCCGGCGACGGGCCTGGTCGGTCCTCTGCGCTCTTACGGCGTCAGAAGCAGCCGCTGAGCGATGGCGCCACGTCTGCCAACTGTTCCTGCTTCGGCCTGGAACGACTGCGTTACACGCTGCCTTGGCCCCAGGCCTGGCGCCATCCCGGCTGGGAGACAGACCTGTCATCTCCTCGAGGAGATGACTGGTGACAGGCACCAGTCCCACGCGCTGTTGGAGCGGGGCGACAGCCGGGTGCCGAATCCCGGATGTCTGGCTCCTGAGCAGGTCGAAAAGTTCCAAGGATTGCGTTGAGTTCGTACGGCATTCCCGCAGGATGTCCCCGCGGACGGCCCACGAGGTTCGGTGAGGGTTCGGTCGTGGAAGGCGACTGTGTCGGTGATAGGGCTCGGTTCGGGGTGAAGTTGGTTGATGGGTGCATTAGGTCGGCGTACCCGACCGCGATGCCGCAGATGATCCGCTGGGTATGTGGCAGGTCGACCATTCGTGCAGCAAGGGATAACGGCTTGCGACCGCGGACTGGAAGGCCACGACATCCGGCACCTGCTGAACAGCCTCCATGAGTCGACTCACGGAGTCCCATCGGAAATAGCCGAGCGCTACCTCGAGATCCTCCTCCGTGGCCCCCGGTCCTCGAAGACACCCCGCTCGACAGATCAGTGGTGCTGTGACATCCGCCTGTGTGAGCGACGTATGCCGAGGTCGAACTGAGGCTGATCCGTCCAGGTGGTCCCGGATCCATCTTCGCTGAGTGACCGGCCAGAAACGTGGGTGTGGCTCAAGGGGCTTGTCGTGACGCGGGCTGTTTAATGCGTCTTAGGAGGGCTGTGTGCGAACGGTTGGTGATCTGATCGAGGCCGTCGGCGAGGATAATCTCGCGAACCTGGATCCGTAGGACGCAGAGCTCCTCGGCCTGCCCGCGGCAGACACCGAGACCTTGGTGGAGCTCGGGCTTTCGGTCGAGGTGGGGCGCTGTTCACTATCGACCTGGTCGGCGATCCGGGGCATGTTCACCGGGGCAGCGGATGACCACGGCGGACGGGGAGTCCAGTATCGCCCTCTTGAACGGCGGACGTAGGGATCGTCCGGATCTGCGCCTCTTCTTTGATGTCGGCAACGGTTTCGTCGTGCTGTGCAGTCTGGGTTACGACGGTCCTGAGCATGAGGTGGTGAACAGCTCGCTTGCGGTGTTCGCCGAGGCGCTGCTTGAGGTTCGCGGTACTCCTCTCCGGTGCCGGCCGGGGCGTCGGCCGAGTGTCGCCGCTGAAGTATTCGTCGTTCTAGTAGGTGGTCACACCGAGGACGAGCAACTTTGCGTGAGGGGTGGGGAGTAAGCGTCCAGTCGAGCTCTTGCTCCAGCCTGCGACCCGGACTGGTCCGAGATCGACCGGGTCGGGCATGCCGCTGTATGGGTGCATTACGAACCCTCGGCCTTGGGCGTCGGGCAGACTGAGCTCCTCGAATCCGTCGAGGTACGCGCTGGAGAGGGAGTTCTCAGCCGCGGCGAGTACCTTGATCGCACTATCGGTCTGCTGCCGTTTGTCGACGACGATGCAACACGCGCCCATCCGGCCGAGCGCTGATGCGGTCGCGGCGTCGGTGAAGTACGGACGCACCCGATCGCCGCAGACGTCGGTTCGAGGCGCCGCCAGAAGCCCTTCGTTGCCGTGGCGCGGTGTTCGTCGATGCCGCGAACGAGGTCGTCGACCACACCAGGTCCGAAGATCACAGAGTCTGCCGCTTGCGGTCCCCAGGGAAGCGGCCCGAGCGACGGGAACCGCGACGTGCCGGCTGCCTTGTCCATCGACCCAGGCTAGGTGCTCCGCACGTCAGAGTCGTGGAAAACAGAGAAAGCTGTTCGGCGGTATCCGTTGAGGGGTTGTGGTTTAAGTGCCGCGTCTTGGACCGCATGATCCAGAGCAGCGACAGATGGGGTGACAGTGAAGATCAACGAATCCGCGAGTGATAATGCCCGTCGGCGAGTCGTCTGGCTTGTCACGCGGGCCGAGGAGGCTGTCGGAGTCCTGGAGACGACTGCCTCCGACGGTCGATGGGCGATGACTGCTTTCAGCAGGTATCAGCTGTGCGAGCTGCTCGACATCACCCCGTACAGCCCGTTCGCCGGAGGCCTTGTGGAGGACCCGGCCGTGCTGCTCGACGAGGCGGCGCAGGCGGCCGATCGGATCGTCGTACCCATCGACGAGCTGAACTGGTATCTGGCGCTCCGGGGCGCACTACGCACAGCGGCGACCGACATCAGGATCGTCCAGAACCGCGGCTGAAACCCGACCGTCTTACGCCGTGCGCGCCAACAGTTCGAGGAGCCGTCCACTGCGAGTATTTGGGACGGTGATCGGATGGGACGAGTCGACGGATGACTCGGAGGGACAACGGTGGTGGCCGAGAGTGGGGGCTCAGGCTCGTCGGTCGTCAGACTGTGATGCCCGGCAGTGGCCGAAGTCTGCCAGCGGCCACCCACAGGAAATCAGCAACAGCGTCCTATGCGGGCGACGAGCCCTGCGGCCGATCGGAGGATGGACTGTGCTGAGGTTGCGGCGTACGCGAGCGTGCGTTACGTCTGGCTACCCGAGGGTCATTGTCTGAATGTAGGTGTTCTCCGACGGGATGTACTCGTATAGGACAGTGGTCGGCATCATGTTCCAGTAGTGGCCGAGCATCAGTGCCGTTCCTGCGGGGGTGGCGAGGAACAAGTGAACGCGCCTGGCCTTGCTGTTGGTGGCGGCCTGGCGGATGGCCTCGCGCGCAGCGCGCGCCCACCCGGCGGACCAGTCTCCGCCGGGTACTACGGTGTGGCTGGGATCGTGGTCCGGGCCCAGGACGAGGAGGCGGCCAGGCGCCGGGCTGGAGGACCGTGCCCAGATCTCGATGCTGGTGCTCGGGTCGGAGGTGAGCGCGATCGCGACGGCGAGGTCAGGACCCTCACCCAGCTGACGATCGCTAAGTACTCGAGGTGTGACGGTCGAGGGATCGGCTGTCGTCCACTCCTCGCCGTGCTGATCCCAGCTGAGGACCCATCCCCGTACGTCCGGCAGCGCGCGGCCCACCGCGAAGAGCATCGGCAGGCGCATCGCGCCGGTCACTTCGACCCGGCGGGGACCGTACGCCTCGAGTTCGCGGACCTTCTCGTGCAGAAGGGGCAGAACGCGGTCGCTCCAGTCGCCGGGCTCGCGCAACTGGCGCCGTAGGAAGGGCTCGTCACCGTCGTACAGGTCGACGATGTCTAGCTCGACGGTCGGCTGCACTCGGCCCGGCGTCCGATCTATGGCGTGCACTGCGAAGACGACCGTTCCGGCGCGGGCCAATAGGCCGTTGCCGGCGACCTGGCGGCGGAGGTCATCCCTGGTCTGTTGGCCGAGACCTTGTTTGACCCACTCGCGCACCATTGCCTTGCCGATAACCACAGCGTCCTGGTCCGCGCGGAGCCCGACGGTGCGCATCATCGCCTGCGCCAGCTTGTCCACCGACAACTCGTTGCCCTCGGGCAGCAGTTGCAGGTCGCCCAGAAAGGCGAGCAGTTCATCGGCGTCGATCTCGAGGTGCTTCGCCCAGCGGACGCGCGCCTTGCCCAGCTTCGAGCGAGATCCCGCTAAACGGATGCTGTCGATCTGCAGCCGGCCGTCGTACAGGCTGCGGGCTGCCCCAAGGATTGGGTGACTGGCGTCGAAGCCGCGGTTGGCGACGAGCGCGAGCTCGAACGATCCTGCGGCACTCCGTAGGGTCCGCCAGGTGGCGTAGAAGTGCTGCAGCGGGCTGGAGCCTTTCGCGGTCTTCTTGGTGAACAGCCAGTCCTCGTTGACGATGGTGTCGCCGTAGTTCGAGCTCTTGACCTGCCAGTAGATCGTCGGCTTCGTGCGCCGCCGGACGACGACGTCGTCGAACGCTCCGCCCTCCCTGTCCTCGATGCTCACCGATTCGACATCGGGATCATCGAGGGCCTCACACACCCACCGCCAGCCGATGGCGTGTTGATAGTCGTCGCCGCGGAGTGCGGCTGCACGTGCGGGAAGTGTCATGAGCGAGTCCTCGGATCCTGGCGGGAGACGGAGACGGAGCAGGGGTGGCCGCGGTGCGCGGCGCGGACGTCGAGCGTCCGGTCCGGTAGGTGCACGAGGAGCACCAGCGGATCGGCGTACTGCAAGGATGTGGCGGCGAGCGACTGGGTATCACGACCACTTGCGCCGCACACCTCGGGGTGAGAGTGCCAGTCGCCGATGTAGCCGAGCAGCGGGTGATCCAGCTCCTGCAGGGCGATGTTCAGCGCGCGCTTCGCGACTCCGGGGCGGCGATTCCAGGACGAGCGGCTAGCCTGGCGGTCGGGTGCTTCGACGGCGTGCCGCACCACCAAGGCGTCATCGTCCCACCATCCCAATAGCAGGCCGCCGGTCTCGCGGGGCGCAGCGGCGGTCGCGAGGTCGTTGAGCTCGGTCGCGATCGGTCCGGCGAGCCACACGCGAACGTGGTGGCCCGTCACCGATCCAACCCCGGGGCTGAGGTCAGGGTGGCCAGCCTGTCGTAGGGCGCGTCGGGTTGCGGCCGGAGCACGCGAACAACGGTCGCCGGCAGTCGTCTCTCGAGGGTCAGCTCGTCGATACTCAGTACGGTGGCGAGTTCAGCGGCAGCCACGACGGCAGACGCCGGGGTGGGGGACACGATGTCCCCGCAGCCACGCTCGCGGCGCGGGTCGGGCAAATCGTTGCGGGGTGGCACCGGCGGCAAGTGCTGCTCGGTGCCTCGGAGCGGGAACCGGTCGACGCGGGCGAGTCCGCCGTCGCGCATGACCGCCACAGAGACAAGCGAGCGATGAGTCTGCTCGGCTGCCCAGCGGAGCAGAGCGGTAGCGCGTTCGTCGGCCGTGGCGTCGACCACGATGTCGTGCGTCTGCAGCAGGTTGATCGCGACAGTCGGATCTGTGACTGACGAGACGAGCGTGTCGACATGCGTCACGTCGAGGCCGGTCGCGGCGAGCCCGGCCTTCGTCGCCAAGACCTTCGGAAACCCCACTGAGGCGTCAGCGGCGAGGTGCCGAACGACGTTTCCCGGTCGCAGCGTCTGCGGATCGCGGAGCTCGAGGTGGGAGACGCCGTCTCGGAACAGCAGATCGGCCGTGAACGAGCCGATCGCGCCGCAGCCGACGATGGCCACCGTACGGTCGGCGAGCTGTGGAGAGCTCGCAGCGGAGCGCAGCCGCCGCGACGCTTCGCTCGTGTCGGCGGCCTCACAGCGTCGAACGACGGGCTTCCCGTCACGTTTGAACGTGCTCAGAGCTAGTACGCCCGGTCGGCCGGCGCGCCGGTAGCGCAGCAGGAGCAGATCAAGTGCCCCTTGAACCACCAGCCGTCGCACCGTCTTCGCGTCTTCACCCAAGGCGGCCTCGGTGTCGTCCCATCCAGTCAGCGGGCGTTCGACCTCTCCCAGATCAGCCAGCCAGGCCAGGTGTTCGGCGCGCCGTGGCATGCCCTTCTTGGGGCGGGGGCTGGGCGGCAATGTGCGAGGTTTCGGCAGCACCGTGATCGTCGTCTCGCGTTCGTTGATCTCCGTGTCGAGGCAGCCTGACAGGCCCTCCAGTTCCGCGTGGTCGTACAGAACCAGACGCGCGTCGGCATCCCCCTCGATGTAGCGCTCGAGGTCGGTGTCGTCGTCGCCCGGCCACCCGAGCGCGGTCTGCGTGAGCCAGCCCGCCACCCGGTCAAGGAGCCGATCCGGGTCCGTCCACGCGGCGTCGGCCACAGGCTCGGTGTTGTCCCAGAGGCACAAGGCGCCGTCCTGGATGTGGAAGGTGACGTCCAGCGCCGTGCCCGCAGCGATCAGCGCGACCCGTGGCGGCCCAAACGGGTACAGATCGAGGATCGTGATGTCGACGGTGGCGGTGGCGGGCCCGGTGACGGGCTGCGCCCACGCGACCGGTCCGCGTAGGATCACACCGTCGTCGGCGAAGCCGAGCTTCTCGAGACCGCGGCGCAGTGCTGCGCGTGCGGCTGCGAGTTCGCGACCCGGCTGCTCCATCACGCGTAGCGGCCGGTCCCTGCCGGCGACCCGGCGCCCTTGACCGTGGTCGCGGTCGCCCGGTGCGTGCCGTCGGTGTTGCAGTACTCCGGGGTCGGGAACACCTGTTCCTCCTCGGTGGTCTCGCCGAGGAGGCGCTGCCACAGGACGGCAGCCTGGCAGTCGTCCTCCTCGTCCAAGGCCTCGCGCGCGAGCTCGGCGGCCTCCTCGAACCTCTTGATCGCGACCTTGAAGTCGTCCTCAGTTGCGCGTGTGGCGATCTTCTCGCCGTCGATGGTGGGGTCGTCGAGGCCGTTCGCTGCGATGTCCGGCATCGCCTCGGCGATGTGCTCGAGGACGATGGTCAAGTACTCGGCTTGGCTTAGGCCCGACGGGGCGTGATCGTGGAACGCCCAGTACGTCATCAGCTCGAAGAACAGGCCTCCGGGCTGGTCGTCGAGCCACGTGCGCCGGACCTGCCGGATCAGCTTGACGGTCGGTACGTAGATGCCCTTGTCGTTGAGGGTGAAGTCCGCGTTCATCTGGTTCGTCAGGTCGTTGAGCTTCAGCGGATTGGTCTCGATCCAGCTCGCGCGGTTGTCCTGGTCGGTCTTCTTCGGAATCTCCCAGTTATCGCCGGCCCTGCGGGCGGGAACGACGTCGACCGCGAGGTCGTAATCGGGAAAATCGACCTTGAACGACCGGTGCTGGGCGTCGACACGACTCTCGTCGTATCCGGCCAGGAGAGCGTTGCGGAACAGCGTCAGGGCGTCCCCAGGGCGCAGGGAGTCGTCCGCGTCGTCCAGCCGGCCGAAGACGTCGACGTCCTTCACCCGGCGGATCGAGACGTGGCGCTTGTACGAGCCGATCAGAACGGGGTTGATGCCGAGGTTCTTCAGGTCCTGCGACTTCTGCAGGATCTCGCGCACCTCGGCGTGGGCGTCCCGGGCGTGCTCGGCGTCCTCGCCCGGTTCGATGTTCTGCAGTGCCTCACGAAAGTAGCTGGCAAGGGTCGCCATGGGTCCTCCTGGTCGAGCGTGCGCGGTGAGGCTTGGTTCCGGTGCCGAGCCACCTGTTGGTTCGTCCTACGAACGAACCCAACGGCCAGGCTATCCGCGGGCTCCGACAATTTCCCGGCACCCATCGAGGGGACACGCCCGTACGGCCGGCAGGGGATCTGGAACACGACACACTGGGCCTTCTCTCTGATCGCGGACTCGGCAGACATTGCGAGTGTTGAAGCGGTTCTCCGGGGTCGTAAGAACTGTGATGGGGATCGTCACCACGATGATCGCGCCGAGCGAGCTGCTGGTGACGGCGGTGGACTTCCTGATCGGCGGGCTATGGCTGCTCCTCGGAGTCGCCTTCGGGCGCGCGGACACTCAGTCCATCAACCCGGCCGCGCTCGTTGCTAGCGCCGGGCAGTTGGCGCTCCGGGGCGCACTCCGCTGCGACGGCCGACATCCGGATGGTCTGGAGCCATGGCTGAATCGCGACCACTTTACGACCACAAAATGACCATGTTCTGCCGTTGTCAGCCAACTGCAGTCAACGGCTGAATCGCTGTGCTACAAGGGATTCAGCGACACCCAACCACCGTCAACCAGGTCCGTTCGAAAGACGCGGGTTCGATTCCCGCCACCTCCACCCCTTGAGAACGCGCAGGTCAGCCCGGCTGACCTGCGCGTTCTGCTGTCTACGGGCGGTCGGCGCCAGAACGTTCATCGGCCTGCCAGGGTGGTCATTCCACCGGCGAGGGCGGCGCTGCCAAAGTGATCATGAGTTGACCACGCGAGACGGGAGCATCGTGATCACCATCGACGTTGGAGAATCCGACCGGGAAGCCGGAGGGCTGGCGCCGGAGAAGTTGCAGGCCGCACTGGAGGCGCTGCGGACCGACGGCCTGGTCGTGCTGGCCGACGTGGTCGACCTCGAGCACCTCGACGTACTCCATGAACGCCTGCTCAGCGATCTGGCGCTGCTCCAGGCCCGGCCCGATGCGCCGTACAACTGGACGGCCGGCAACATCCAGCAGGATCCGCCGCCGTTCGAGCCGTACCTGTTCGAGGACGTGCTGCTGAATCCGCAGGTGATCGCGGTCACCTCGGCGATCCTCGGGGCGGGCCTGCGCAACGTCATGTACAGCGGGAACACATCGTTGCCGAGCGATACCCGGCAGCCGGTGCATGCCGACATGGGGCACCTGTGGCCGTCCGACGCCATGGAGGTCGCGCATCCGCCGGCCCAACTGGTGGTGAACGTACCCACCGTCGACGTCTCGGCCGAGAACGGCGCCACCGAGATCTGGCTCGGGACCCACCGCGACCTCACGGTCGGTGTCGGTGGTGACATCGAGGTCCCGCTGGACGCGCTGGAGGCCCGGCGCAAGATCGCGCCGCCGATCCAGCCGACCCTCCGGCGCGGCAGCGTGCTGATTCGCGACGTCCGGCTGTGGCACGCGGGGATGCCGAACCACACCGATCGCCCGCGGCCGATGATCGCCATGGTGCACGCCAGCCACTGGCTGGAGGCCGGGACCCCGCTGGAGTTCCCGGCCGGCAGCAAGTCGTTCTTCGAGCACCCGGTGCTGACCACGGCCGCGCGCTTCACCGAGCAGCCGTCCGATCACATCTACCGGAGCCAGGGTTTCGGGATCGAGCAGCCGATCGCCTAGCGGCTGATGGCTGCGGCGAAGTTCGCCGCAGCCTCCGGCCGTTCCGGAACCCGCGGGAGTTCGTTGCGACCGGCCAGGTCACCGAGCCAGGCAAGGCTCGGCTTGGGCGTCCGGACGAAGGTCTCGCGGTCGACGGCGATCAGCCCGAAGGTCGGCTCGAACGATCCCCACTCGTAGTTGTCCAGCAACGACCAGTGCAGGTAGCCGCGAACGTCGCACCCGTCGTCGATCGCCTCCCCGAGCCCGCTCAGCGCGCCCGTCGTGTAGGCGATCCGCCGGGCGTCGTCGGCGGTGGCCATGCCGTTCTCGGTGACCAGCATGGGTACGCCGCCGGTGACGTCGCGGGTATGCCGGAGCGCCTGGCCGAGCGCCTCCGGGTAGTACTCCCAGCCGGTGAGGGTGCGTTCGACGCCATCGGCGAACGGCACCGGCCCGTCCGGTCCGATGATGGTGCGCAGGTACGACTGCACGCCGACGAAGTCGTCATCGCGGCTCTGCTCGAGGAAGAAGTCCTCGCGCCAGTAGCCCCACTCGTCGCGATCCTTCTCGTAGCCGGGGACCGCTTGGTAGACCTGGTTGGCGACCGTCCAGCCGGCCTGGACGTGGCCGAGGCCGCGCAGTACCTCGACCGACGCGTGATGGGCCTCGGCGATCACCTGGGCCGCGTGCGGCGAGGGCCCGGGGAAGTTCACCCCGACCTCGGTGTCGATCCGCGCCTCGGTCTGGTTGACCATCATGTTCGGCTCGTTGATGGTCACCACCCAGTTGACGTCGTCGAGGATCCGGGCAGCGGTCTCGGTGAAGAACCGGAACCGGTCGACGGCATCAGCGGCGTACCAGCCGCCTTCCTGGTGCTGCCAGAGCGGCACAGTGAAGTGCTGCAGCGTCACGATCGGCTCGACGCCGGCTGATCGGCAAGTGTCGATCATCCGCCGGTAGTGATCGAGCTGTGCCCGCGACACCTCGCCCCTGGCCGGCTCGATACGGGACCATTCCAGCGAGAACCGGTACGCGTTCAGGCCGGCCTTGGCCAGCAGGGCGATGTCCTCGCCGTACCGGTGATAGGAGTCGCAGGCGTCTCCCGAGGGTTCCTTCGCCCAGGTGTCCGGGGCGTGCTCCAGCACCCAGTGGCCGGTGTTGGTGTTGCCGCCTTCGATCTGGTGACCGGCGGTCGCGGCACCCCAGAGGAATCCCTGGGGCGCGGGAGTAGCGGAAGTCATATCGGTCCTTTGCGGCTTGGAGGTGTCACCACGGCAGGAGCGCGTGGCCACGGGCGGGGAAGGTCGTCGGCTGCTGTACCTGTTGCCCATCGACGCCGATCGATGCCGTGACGGCGTACGGCGCGAGGTTGACGGCGATCAGCAGGTTGCCGTGCTCCGACGTCACCGGCACGGTCACCAGACCGGGTCGGTCGGCGTCGATCCCGACCCGGGGCCGTACGCCGAACCTCGAGAACAACGCGTGCCAGTTGTCGAGGTGGGCGGCCGAGAAGTCGCAGCCGACGAAGATCATCGAGCCCGCGCCCAGCTGCGCCTGGATCGCGCACGGCAGCCCGGACCCCACTTCGCTGAGCAGCACCTCGGCCTCTGCGGGTGCCTGCAGCAGCTGCGCCGAGTTGACTCGCAGGTCGGCGTCGAGGGGGAAGCTGCCGGACCCGGTCACCGTCGGCCAGTACGGTCCCGACTCGTCGCGCCGGTCGATGCTGAAACCGGCCGCCGACAGGCCGAAGGCGTCGGCCAGGATCGTGCACGGGGCGCCGTCCTGATCGCGATCCGGCAGCCGCCCGGTCAGCAACAGGTTGCCGCCGCTGCGTACGTGCTCGGTGAGCCATCGCTGGACCTTCGCCCCCAGCGTGCGCGCGGTGCCGAGGACGAGCGTCTGCGGTGCCTTTGACGCGGTCGCGCCGGCCGCCCAGGCCGACTCCGGATCGGCGATCGCCTGCAGGTCGACGGCGTCGACGTGGTAGCCGCCGAGCACGATCGCCCGGCCGAGTGCGTCTCGGGCGCCGAAGCCGCGATGGCGTTCGATGTCCTCGACCTGCTCGCGCCGGGACGTGGCCGTGGGGTGGGCGTACTCGGTGAGGTAGTGATCGGCGACGAAGCCGAAGCCGAGCTCGTCGGTCAGTTGCCGCCCGGTGGCGAGGATCGGCTGGTACGCCCGAACCTCCTTGATCAGGTTCGCGAGGGCGTCGAGGGCCGGCGTCGTACGTCCTTCGGGATCGATCGGCGCCGCGAAACCGTGGCGCTCGCCGGTGAAGGCGATCCGCGGGATGCCGTCGTCCCGGGAGCCCTCCAGGACCGGGTTGCGGCCACCGGTCAGCAGGTAGTAGTTGATCAACCGGTTGCCCTGGCCAAGCGTCAGCAGCGTCTTGTGTACGCCGGATTCGGGTGAACTGAGCGCATCGAGGTTGTCGCCGTAGTCACCGGTCCCGGCTTCGAACTCCAACGAGGACGCGGGCTGATCCGGCCCGTTGACGCAGGCCAGAATCGCGTTGCACAGATAGAGATCAGCGGCATTCTGGACGGTCAGCTCGCCCAGGTAGTAGTCGGAGCCGGCCAGCAGTCCGTCCCGTCCCCGATAGGCGGGGGCGAGCTGACTGATCCCGATCGGAAACGTCGTACCGCGTCCACCGCCCGTGCCGTGCACGTTGATCAGCAACGGCACCGCGATGCCCTGGTCACGGGTGAAGGACTCGAGGTGCCGCAGGTAGCTGGCGAAGTCGTCCCGGGCCCAGAGCCCGAGCTCGTGGTGGAACGCCAGCGTCTGTGCCGGATCGCCGCCGGCCCGAACGGCCGCCGCGAGCTGAGAAGGATCATCTCCGGTCACGCCGAGCAGCTTCGCGGTTGCCTCCGTGCCGTGTCGATCGCTCAGCCAGGTCAGCAGGTCGCCGACAGCACGAGCGTTCAGGTGCGGAGTGTTCGACACCCAGGCGAGCATGCCGACCTCGTTGTCCAACTGGACGCCGACCACCGGGCCGTCCGGAGCCTGTCGAGGTGCCAGCACCTCGACGACGGCGCCGAGCCAGCGCTCGGCCTCGGTCAGGAAGCCGGAGTGGTGGTAGTCGAGGTCCTCGGTGGTGGCGTTCCTGCCGTCCCAGCCGTTCGGCCGGGCGTCCGGATACTCGCGATAGATCCGGTCCGGGATGCCCTCGTTCTTCAGTTCGGCCATCACGAACGGACCGGGCCGGGCGAGGAACCGCAGGCCGAGGGAGTCGCACAGGTCGATGAAGGCCGGCAGGTCCCGTTCCGGGCAGGTCCGTCCGGTGAGGTCGAGCTCCCCGTTCGGCAATTCGTGCCAGATCCAGGGGATGTAGCTGGCGATGGTGTCCATCCCCGCGTCCCTGGCCTGGGTCAGCCGATCGGCCCATTCGTCGCGTCGCAGCCGGAAGTAGTGGACCTCGCCGGACAGCAGCAGGGCGGGCGTCCCGTCGACCTCGATCCGGCCGGATCGCAGTGCGATCTGCCCGCGCTGCGGGAGGCCGCCGGGGCGGGTGTCGGTGTCGGCTGCTGGGCTCATGAGGCTCCTTCAACGGCGCGGTAACGCTCCGGTCGGGTCTGGCGACGAGCTCTGGCGGTTGGAATTGTAACCGGTTACACTCCCAAACCGGCAAGCCCTTACCCGGTCCGGAGAGGAAGTCCGACAGTGACTGACGACCGCATGAGCGTGCGGGAGATCGCCAAGCTGGCGGGCGTTTCCACTGCCACTGTGTCGCGGGTCTACCGCGGCGTCGGCAGCGTCTCGGCCGCGACCCGGGCCAAGGTGCAAGCCGCGATCGAGCAGTACGGCTACCGGCCCAGCCACCTCGGAGAGGCGCTGGCCAATCGGCGCCACGGAGCCCTGGCGGTGGTGTTCCCGGGCCTGTCCGGGCCGTACTTCGCCGAGTTGATCAACGGCGTCGAGAGCGTCGCCGTACCGCGTCAGGTGAGCGTTCATGTCATCGGCACCCACCTGCGGCGGGAAGCGCCTGGCGAACTACTCGATGTCGCCCGGCGCGTCGACGGGATGGCCATCCACGGCGGCACCGTCCCGCAGACGGTGATCATGGAACTCGCGGCCCGCCATCCGGTGGTCATGATCGGTCCGGATCCGCATCCGGCACCGGTCGTCGTACGGACGGACCAGCAGGCGTTCCGGCTGCTGGTGAGTCATCTGCTGGCCGATCACGGTCTGCGGAAGCTGGTCTTCGTCGGCAATCCGGAAGGCTCGCCGGACCTGACCGAGCGCTGGGAAGCATTCGTGGCCGCGCATGCGGAGCTCGGGCTCCCGCCGGGGAAGCAGTTGCGGACCGGCCTCGAACAGACCCACGGCGTGCAGGCCGCCGACGAGGTGCTGGCCGGCGGTTACGACGGTGCCGTCTGCGGCAACGACGAAACCGCACTCGGCCTGATGATGGCGGCTTTGGGACGCGGCCTGCGGGTGCCCGGCGATCTGGTGATCACCGGCGTCGACGACGTCCCGATGAGTTCGTTGGTGAGTCCCGGTCTCACCACGGTTGCCCGGCCGCTGGCCGAGCTCGGAGCGACGGCGACCCGGCTGCTGCTCGACCTGATCAACGGCGCGGACGTCGTGCCCGAGACCGTTCTTCCGTCGCGGCTGGTCCGGAGGGCCAGCTGCGGCTGCCGGGACTGAATCGAAACAACTTCCAGCACAGCATCCGAACCAGGTTGCAATCTGACACACGGAGGTGTCGTCATGACAAGTACTTCGTTCCACGTTCGACGGGGGCAGCGGTCATGGCGGGGGATCATTGTCGCCGCATTGTCGGTGGGCGTTCTCGTGTTGCCGGCGTGTGCCGGCAGCCGCGTCGCCGGTGAGAAGGAACAGCAGGGGAATGCGTCGGGGGCGTCGTCGGGCACGATCCCGGTGCTGAACCTGGCGACCGAGTCCGACGCGGCCATGGGGAGTCTGGTCAACTACAACCCGTTCGCTCCCCAGCAGACGGTCCGTACCTGGCTGTTCGAGCCGCTGATGCAACAGAGCTCCCTGGACTGCAAGGTGGTCCCGTGGCTGGCGACGGCCTACACCTGGGAGAGCCCGAGCAAGCTGGTGTTCACGATTCGCCAGGGTGTGAAGTGGAGCGACGGCTCGCCCTTCACCGCGAAGGATGTCGCTTTCACGTACAACCTGACCAAGAAGTACCCGGCGATCGACCTGGCCGGCGTCTGGAACGACAGCTTCGGAGCCAAGGGCAAGTCGGTCACGGCCGACGGCGACAAGGTGACGTTCGAGTTCGAAGGTCCGGCGGTCACCAAGTTCCCGTACCTGATCGGCCAGAAGATCGTCTCCGAGAAGGAGTTCGCGTCGGTCGGCGATCCGGCCAAGTACATCTCGAAGAACCCGATCTCGACCGGGCCGTTCAAGATCGCCAGTTACAACGGACGACGGCTGGAGCTCGAGCGTCGGCCCGACTACTGGCAGGCCGACAAGATCAAGGTCCAGAAGCTGGTTCTCGAAGGCAACTACAGCACCAACGCCAACCAGGCGGCGGCCAAGCTGAAGGCCGGCGAGCTGGACTTCTACTCCGGTGAGATTCCCAACCCGGAGAAGGCGTTCGTCGCCGACGACCCGAAGACCAACCACGTCTGGTACGCGGCCAACGGCCTCACCGTACTGGCGCCGAACCTGACCCAGAAGCCGTTCAGCGACGTCAAGTTCCGCGAGGCACTGGCGCACGGGATGGACAAGCAGAGTGCGACCGACAAGGCGACGTACGGCCTGATGAAGGTCGCCAGCCAGACCGGTCTGCCGCTGCCGGAGAAGGACGACCTGCTGCCGGCGAAGTATCCGGCGGACAGCACGGTGATCCCGTTCGACCTGGCCAAGGCCAACCAGATGCTCGACGCGGCCGGCTACCGGAAGGGCTCGAACGGCCTGCGGCAAAGCCCGGACGGCTCGCCGATCAAGATCACCTTCTCGGTCCAGGCCGGCTGGATCGACTACGAGGCGATGGCCGACGAGTTGACCAGCAACTTCCGCAAGCTCGGGCTGGACATCACCGAGAACAAGATGCCGCCGGAGGCTGTCGACCAGCAGAAGAAGACCGGCAACTTCCAGCTGATGATCAACTACATGGGCGCCGGCTGCGACTACGCGCACGGCATGGGGGCGACCGTCTCGACGGCGGAGATCCCGGACAAGACCACGATCAAGGGCAACATCGGGCGCTACACCAACCCGGCCGTCGACAAGGCGATCGGCGCGCTGGCCGGCGCGACCGACGAGGCGGCGACGAAGGAACAGGTCGGTGTGCTGGTCGACGCGATGATGACCGACTACCCGGTGCTGCCGATCCTGTACGCGCCGGCCCGCGCCATCTGGCGCACCGATCACGCCGTCGGCTGGCCGACCGCCGAGGATCCGTACGCCAACCCGCAGGACCAGCCGCTGGTGTGGATCACGCACCTGACCGCACCGTCGTCGAAGTAGACCGATGCGGTACTTCGTACGGAAGATCGGCTTCTTCGTACTCACCCTCTGGGCGGTCGTGACGCTGAACTTCTTGATCCCCCGGCTGCAGCCGGGGGATCCCGCCGAGCTGATGGTGCAGAACCTCGCCGGGAAGAACGCGCAGCTGAACCGTGCGCAGGTGGAGGCGATGCGCGATCTGCTGGGCGCTCCGTCCGGCTCGCTCCTCAGTCAGTACTGGAACTACGTCGTGCAGTTGATCCACGGCAATCTCGGGGTCTCCTACACCTACTTCCCGTACACGGTGGCGGAGGTGATCGGTAAAGCGTTCTGGTGGACCGTCATCCTGGTGGGGACCGTCCAGGTGCTGTCGTTCGCGATCGGCATCCTGCTGGGCGCCTTCGCCGCGTGGCGGCGGAACAGCCGGTTCGACACGTCGGTGACCGTGATCTCCACCTTCGTCGGGACCCTGCAACCGTTCTGGATCGCGTTGCTGCTGATCTACGGGCTGGGCTACGGCCTGGGCTGGTTCCCGACGGCCGGCGGCTACCAGGCGTCGACACCGGGGTTCAACGGAGCCTTCGTGTACGACGCGATGTCGCACGCGTTCCTGCCGGCCCTGACGTTGATGATCGTGACGCCGATCGGGTGGATCCTCGGGATGCGCAACACGATGATCATGAACCTCGGCGAGGACTACATCAGGCTGGCCCGGGCCAAGGGGCTGCCGGACCGGATGATCGCACTGCGCTATGCCGCCCGGAACGCCCTGTTGCCCAGCGTGGCGGGGTTCGCCCTCGCGCTCGGCGGCATCCTCGGCGGCACCATCCTGGTGGAGACCGTGTTCGACTATCCCGGCCTCGGCCGGCTGATGGGGGAGGCGGTCGGCATCAAGGACTATCCGCTGTTGCAGGGCCTGATGTTGCTGACCGCGGTCGCGACGTTGCTGGCCAACCTGATCGCCGATCTGCTGTACGGCATCCTTGACCCGCGGGCCAGGAGGGCAGCCGCATGAGCAGCACACAGAACGCAGTACTGCCCGAGGAACAGGTAGCGGCCGCAGGCACAGATCCCGTCGACCGCTGGTACCGGGTGGTGTGGAGCAGTAAGAAGGCCCGGGTCGGGATCATCGTCGTGGCGATCTATGTGCTGGTTGCGCTGCTGGCTCCGATGATCGCTCCGTACGGGCCGACCGACGGTTCGTTCACTCCGTTGACCGGACCGTCGGCACAGCACCTGCTCGGCACCAACGTGGCCGGCGTCGACGTGTTCTCGCAGGTGATCTTCGGCAGCCGGGTCTCGCTGCTCGTGGGGCTGCTCGGCGGTTTGCTGGCGACCGCGATCGCGCTCCTGATCGGAATGGTCTCCGGCTACGCGGAAGGCACCGTCGTCGACGACGTGCTGACCTTCCTCACCAACACCGCGCTGGTCATCCCGGTGCTGCCGTTGATCATCACGCTGGTCGCGTACTCCGACACCCGTGGCATCCCGCTGATCGTCGGAGTCATCGCGTTCACGTCCTGGGCCGGCGCCGCGCGGTCGAAGCGGGCCCAGATCATCACGCTGCGGAACCGGGACTTCGTCACGGCGGCGAAGTTCTCCGGCGACGGCACGTTCCGGATCATCTTCTCCGAGATCCTTCCGAACATGACCTCGCTGGTCGCCGCCGCGTTCGTCGGTGCGGCCACCGGCGCGATCGGCGCGGAGGCAGGGCTCGCGGTGCTGGGACTCGGCAGCAGCGACTCGGTGTCCTGGGGCACGATCCTCTACCAGGCGGACGCGGCCGGCGCGATCTCCCAGGGCCTGTTCGTCTGGGTGTTCGTCCCCGGTCTGGTACTGGCGATCTTGATCACGTCGATGGCCTTCATCAACTTCGGCATCGATCTGCTCAGCAATCCGCACCTCAGGGAGGACTGAGACATGGCGCTCCTCGACGTACGCGATCTGTCGATCCGCTACGAACCCAAGCAGCGGGCCGCCGTCGACGCGGTCAGTCACCTCAGTTTCAGCATCGACGACGGTGAGTTCGTGGGCCTGATCGGCGAGTCCGGCTCGGGCAAGACCACGGTCGGCATGGCCGTGCTCAGGTTGCTGGAACGGCCGGGACGGATCAGCGGCGGGTCCATCACCTTCGACGGCACCGACATCGCGCACCTCAGCCAGGACGAGTTACGCAAGTACCGCTGGCGCGAGATCTCGACGGTCTTCCAGAGCAGCATGAACTCCCTGAACCCGGTGACCCGGGTCGAGGCGCAGTTCGCCGACGTCATCCAATGCCACACCCCGCTGCGTGGCAAGGAGGTCACCGACCGGATCAGGACCCTGTTCGACATGGTGCTGATCGACCCGAAGTTCATGACCGCGTTCCCGCACGAACTGTCCGGCGGTATGCGGCAGCGGATCAACCTGGCGCTGGCGCTGGCCATCGGGCCGAGGTTCGTCGTACTCGACGAGCCGACGACCGGGCTGGACGTCGTCGTACAGCACAGCATCTTGGAGAACGTCCGGCGGTTGCAGGCAGAACTCGGCTTCGCGGTGCTCTTCATCAGCCATGACCTCGGCACCGTTCTCGATCTCTCCGACCGGACCATGGTGATGTACGCGGGCAAGATCGTCGAGGAGCAGGCGACGCGGCAACTGCTCCGCGATCCGCTGCACCCGTACACCAAGGGACTGCTCGGTTCGTACGGCGATCCCCGTGCCGAGACCATACGGATCACCTACGTTCCCGGCCGGCCGCCGGATCTCGCCCACCGGCCTGAAGGATGTGCGTTCGCTGCCCGGTGTCCGGAGCGGATCGACGGCTGCACCGAGGTGGAGCCCGCACAGACGGAGATCGGTGAAGGTCTGGTGGCGTGTCACGTCGCCGCCATCCAGCGCGGTGCCGCCGAGAACGCAACCGGCGCCGAGGTCGGGCCGGCGATCAGCACCTTCGCCGGGCCGCAGTTCGTGAAGTCGGCCGCGGACTCAGCGGAGGCGGTCCGGGGCCAGGCCCTGGTCACCGTCGACAACGTGTCCAAGACCTACGTCCGCAGGCAGGGACTGCGGGCTGTCCGGACCGAGGCGGTGTCCGGGGCGAGCTTCGTACTTCATCGCGGCGGCGTGACGGCCTTGGTCGGGCAGAGCGGCAGCGGCAAGTCGACGATCGCCCGGATGATCACCGGGGTCGATGCGCCGACCTCGGGCCAGATCACCTTCCACGGCTCCGATGGCGACCAGGTCGTCGCACGGATGCGCGGCCGCCGGCTGCGCAGCTATCGCGGCAGTGTCCAGATGGTGTTCCAGGATCCGTACTCGGCGCTGAATCCGACGAAGACCCTGGGCGCGACACTGGCCAGGCCCTTGATCAACTTCCAGAACCTGCACGGAGCCCAGCTGCGGGAACGGGTGATCGAGCTGCTGGAGACGGTGGCGCTGTCGCCGGGAGGTCGGTTCGTCAACCGCTATCCGCACGAGCTGTCCGGCGGCCAGCGGCAACGGGTGGTGATCGCCCGCGCGTTGGCGGTCGAGCCCGAACTGATCGTCGCCGACGAACCGATCTCCAGCCTCGACGTGTCGATCCGCGCCGAGGTGCTCGAACTGTTCGACAAGCTGGTGCACGAGCGCAACGTCGGGATCCTCTACATCACCCACGACCTGCTCAGCGCCCGGATGCTCTGCGACGAGGTCGTCGTTCTCAACGAGGGCAAGGTGGTCGAGCAGGGGCGCTCTCTGGACGTGATCCGTTCGCCCCAGGACGACTACACCCGGCTGTTGCTCGATGCCATCCCGAACCCGTTCGCCGCGACCCGCGACTGAGCAGTCAGGACTGGTCGGCGGCAACCTTGCCGTCGACCAGGAACGGCTCGAAGGAGCCGTGCGGCCCCGTACCCTCGGCGTTCATGATCACCTCGGGGGAGTACTGCAGCAGGTAGACCTGGCGCAGCTTGTCGGTCAGGTTCGCCCCGCTGCGGTGGATCACCGTGCTGGAGAAGCAGACGATCGACCCGGCCGGGACGATCACCGGCATTCCGGGATCGGAGCCGAAGTAGCAGACCCGGTCACCGGTCTCGACCGTGACGTGCTTGATGTAGGACCTGATGCCCGAGCGGCTGTACGGCAGCAGGTAGACCGACCCGTTCTCCTCGGTCACGTCGTCCAGTGCGATCCAGCAGGTCAGGTACGGCGTGTGGTTCTCGTGGACGTACCCCGAGTCCTGGTGCCAGGCGAACGTGGTGTCGGGATCGCCTGCCTTGATCACGTACTGCTCCCAGAACAGGAAGGCGTTCTCGCCGAGCACCCGGCGGCAGATCTGCTCCATGATCGGGCCGAAGATGAAGCTCCGCAGCTCCGGGCGCTGCTGGTAGATCATGTTGCTGAAGTACCGCTTGCCCTTGGCGTTGATGCCGATCCGGTCGACCCCGGCTTCGTCCATGGCGGCGTCGAGACGATCGATGGAGAACTGGGCGGCACTGCGCAGCAGCTCCAGGTCCTCGGGGCCGATCACCTTCTCCAGGACGAAGTAGCCCTCCTCGGCGTACTGGGCGACCTGCTCGTCGCCGACCAGCTGGGCGATGGATTTCTCCGTTTGCGTCATGATGATCACTCTGGCAAACCAGGAGCAGGTGCCGGAATGCTCGCGGTGGCTGCTCGATGCACGTTTTGGCACGGAGGGTGGACCTGATGGCTGGTGGCTACCAGCGGATCACGATGTCGGACCAGGACCCGACCCCGTTCGGCAGAGTGCTGCTGGCCGGGGAGGTCTCCGATGCCGAGCCGCTGGTGCCCGGACCGCTGCACGCCTTGCCGGGCACGGTCATCTCACTCGTCACCGCCGGCACCGGCTTCTACCGGCACTCAGATCGGCACACCGAACCGATCGTCGCGCCGTCGCTGACAGTGGTGCTGCCCGGCGAGCAGCATTGGTACGGCACCCACCCCGGTCAGCGCTGGAGTGAATGGTTCGCGGTCGTCGAAGGGCCGGCGTTCGAGCTGTTGCGCCAGACCGGCCGGTTGACCTGGTCGGGTCCCCGGCCGCTCCAGCGTGGTGTTCGGCCGGCAGACCTGGCGCTCCTGCTCCGCAGCGCGCCGCCGGGTTCGGGGGCCGAGCAGCAGATCTGGGCACTTGCGGCCTGGCTGTCGGGCGCGCTGGCTCCGTCCGTCGACGACGAGACAGCGCTCTGGGACCAGGCGGCGCGGCTGCTCAGCGAGGACCTGCCACGCCGGCTGGAGATGCGCGACGTCGCGGCCCACCTCGATCTCGAGTACGACCGGTTCCGGCGGGTGTTCCGGGACCGCTTCGGCAGGTCGCCGCTGGCCTTCCGCAACGACCGGCGGCTCGAGGTCGCGGCAACCCTGTTGCGGGCGACCAACCTGACCTGCCGGGAGATCGCCCGGCGAATCGGCTTCTCGGACGAGTTCCACCTGTCCCGCCGCTTCCGCAGCCGCTACGGCGTCTCCCCAACCGGCTACCGAACCGGCCTGCTGCCATTGGACGCGTCCAGCCACTGAACCAGGAGAGTGTCATGGTCCTGCCCGAGCCCGTCATCCAGCGCGGTATCGCGATCGCGGGTGAGAACCCGATGATCGTCCTGTACCGCCCCGGCAGCGACGACATCGTCCTGCTGGTGAGCGTGTGGAGGGCGACGTACTCGCGTGTCGGCGCGGGCCGCGCGCTGCTGATCTGGGCCGATTCCACGCAAACAGGTCTCGGCACAGCGGCGCCGACCGGAATGTACGCCGACAACCCGGAGCTCGCGCAGTACGTCTGGGAGCACTTCTACCGCGACTACGACACCATCCGCGGCCGCGGGATCGAGACTGGGCCGCCGGCCCCGGCGCGGTTCACCGAGGTCTCCGGAGGCGATCGCTTCCACCGGATCACCTGTGTCAGCGCGGCCACCACGATCGAGCTCGAGTGGCGCGACGTACTCGACACCTTCCAGGTCCAGACCCGCCTCACCGGCTACGAGACCTCGGCGATCGCCCGCCCGTGCGCCGCCGCGGAGGTGCGTGTGAACGGCGTACCGGCGCGCGGCGAGATCCACCAGCCCGAGGGTTGGTTCGGCAGCTCCGCAGCCCTCGCCTTCGCCGAAACCTGGCGCGAGGTCTGAACGCGTACGGCTGACTGTCCGGTCTGCTTGCTCGCATGCCCCTACCAAGGCCGATACTTCCGGGGGCGACCGGTCTACGCAGGCCGAGTTCGTTCGTCGGAACGTGTCGCGTTGTCGGGCCAGGCGATCTGGTCGGTCGCAGGGGTCGGGTGGCTGGTCCGGGCGCTTGGGCCTCATGGGTGTCCGCGCGTTCGGCACCCAGGCAGCGGCCGCCAGAAAGCGCGTGACCTCCGCGCCGACCACCACCACAACCTCTCGACTCGACGCCTGACCTGTTCCCACGCCTACTGCGTCGTACTGGAGGATCTCCAGGCCATCACAATTGCGTGCTGCCGGCGCGCTTGAGCGTGGGGTTCGCGGAGGTCGGCTGATTGTGATGGCCTGGGGGTCCGTGCGGTCACGTGAGTTGTACGACGTCCCAGTGTTCGACGATCTGGTTGTTGTCGAAGCGCCAGATGTCGACCACGGACTGAGTGGCTTCGGGGGTGGTCATCAGGTAGTGGACGACGACGTGGGTGTCGTCGGCGATGACGCGTTGCAGGTCGAGCTCGGCACCGGCGACCGGGGCCTGGGCGATGAACTCGATGAAGGCGTCCCGGCCGGAGGGGTTGCCGGGGCTGTGTTCGACGAAGTTCTCGTGCAGGAGTGGGCGGAGCGGTTCGAGGTTGCCGTTGGCGAATTCCTGGAAGGCATGCAGGGTGAGCTGCTTGATCGTCATGCGTACGACGGTGCGCTCGCCGGTGCGGTGCTGTCGATTACCTGCCTTGTCATGGCGCGGCCCTGGATACTCGATGGTGTGAGTGACGACAGGCCTGTGGGCGAGCTGTTGCGGGAGTGGCGGCGACGGAGGAAATTGAGTCAGCTCGATCTCGCGATCCAGGCGGACGTGTCCTCGCGGCACGTGAGCTTCGTCGAGACCGGGCGGACGATTCCGAGCAGTGCGATGGTGCTGCACCTCGCCGAGCAGCTCGACGTACCGCTGCGCGAACGCAACCGGTTGCTGGTGGCGGCCGGTCATGCGCCCGCGTACCGGCAGACGCCGCTGGACGACCCGGACATGACGCGGGTCCGCGCGGCGCTCGAACAGTTCGTCCGGGCGCACGCGCCGTACCCGGCCGTCGCCGTCGACCGCCGCTGGAACCTGTTGCTCGCGAACGACTCCTTCAACGTGTTCCTCGCCGGCGTCGACAAGAAGTTGCTCACAGCACCGATCAACCTGATGCGCCTCGGTCTGCACCCGGACGGTCTGGCGTCCCGGGTCCGCAACCTCGAACAGGTTCGCGGGTACCTCCTGCCCCGCCTCGCCCGCCAGGCCGCGGCCTCCGGCGACCCCGAGCTGCATCAGCTGTACGACGAACTCGTTGCCCACGGCCCCGTCGACACCACGCCGCCGGACCCCGCCGACATCGCCCTCCCGATCCATATCCGGCACCGCGGGGTGGACCTCGCGTTCCTCAGCACCGTCACCACGTTCGGCGCCGCGTTCGACATCACGCTCGAGGAGATCGCCGTCGAGACTTACCTCCCGGCGGACGCAAGCACGATGGACTTCTTCCGTCGTACCTAACGGAGATCGCGGAATGTCCGCTGGAGGTCGTCGGTCCATTCCGTTGGGAGCTCCCACGGGATGAAGTGGCCGCCGTTCGGGTGGGCGGTGATGTTGACGTGGTTGTACCAGGCGGCGCGGTCGCCGGCGAGGAAGTTCTGCACACGCTCCTCGGGGGTGTGGACGCCGGGCGGGTCCTCGTGGCCGACGAACGTGATACCGGTCGGGGCCTCGATCGCAGGCGTACGGTCGTGCGACGGCGTCCACGGGTAGCGGTTGTTGTTGGCGTACGTACGGATCGAGGTGTCGATCGCGTTGCCCGCCCAGTAGATCGTCGCGTGCGTGAGCAGGTCGTCGTCGGTGAACGCCTTGTCGCCCTCCGACCAGCTCTGCCAGCGTTCCAGGATCCACGCGAGCATGCCGGCGGGGGAGTCGGCGAGGCCGAAGCCGAGCGTGCTCGGGTCCAGGACGTGCGTGGCGAGATGCGCTGCGAAGCGGCGCTCGAGCTCGATGACGCGGGCGTGGATCGCGGGCGGCAGCCCTTCCGGGATCGGGTTGCCGCCGCTCAGGTCCCAGCCGCGGTCGCCGTTGAAGAACGTGAGCTTCAGCGCCGACCCGATGTGGATCCCGTAGAGCTCATCGGCGTACTTGTGGCCGAGCTGCCCCGTCACGAGCGCGCCGACGTCACAGCCGGCCGCGGCGTACTTCGGGAACCCGAGGACATCCGTCATGAGCTCGTGCCAGACGTCGGCGATCTTCCAGAAGTTCATGTCCACGCGGGTCGGCGTCGAGAAGCCGAACCCGGGCAGCGACGGGACGATCACGTCGAAGGCGTCCGCTGGATCTCCGCCGTACGCCGCGGGGTCGGCGAGCCGGTCGATGACCTTCGACCAGTGCCAGAACGTCCACGGCCAGCCGTGGCTCAGGATCAACGGGATCGGCCGCGGGCCGACGCCCGGCCGGCGCAGGAAGTGCACCGGTACGTCGCCGACGTCGACGCGGTAGTGGTCGTACGCGTTGATCGCCCGCTCGGCCGCGCGCCAGTCGAAACCGTCCGCCCAGTACTCGACGAGCGGTTGCAGGCGGATACGGCGTACGCCGTAGAAACCGTCGTCGTTGCCGGCGTCGCGCGGCCACTTCGTCGCGCGCAGGCGGCGGCGGAGGTCGTCGAGGACCTCGTCGGGTACGGCGATGGGCGTGGGGATCATGGGGTGTCCTCGGCGAGTGCGGTCAGGCGGTGGAGTACGTCGATCGAGCCCGCGAGTACTGCGCGTTCGTCGGGGGTGAGTTGCTCGACGAGTGCGGTCAGTTTCGTGACCCGGTTCGTGTGCCGGGATCGGACGAGCTCCTGGCCGGTGCTGGTCAGCGACAGCAGGCTGGCGCGACCGTCGGCGGGGTCGGGGCGGCGCTGGACGAGGCCGTCCTGCTCGAGTTTCGCGACCAGGCTGGTCAGCGCGGGTTGCTTCAGCTGCTCGGTCGCCAGCAGGTCGGTGAGGCGCAACGGTCCGCGCCGGTGGAGTGTGTGCAGGACCGAGAGCGCCGAGAAGTTGAGCCGCCGTACCGACGGGAGGCGGATGAAGATCGTGTTGAAGTCCTCGATGACCGTGGTCAATCGGTCGACGTCCAGCATGGCGCCGACTATATCAATTTTCGATGTTAATTGCTGAGGGCGATCTTGGAGATGGCGAAGCTCGTCGAGCCGGACTTGAACGTGAGCACGGCCGCGGTGGCGCTGTCCGGGAGGTGACCCTTGAACGTGAGCGTGCCGTGTTCGGTGCCGCCGGCCGCGATCCGGCTCGGCCAGGCGCTGCGGCCCGGGTCGGCGCGCAGGGCGGTGCCGTCGGCGGCGGTGAACGTCGTACCGTCGATCGGGACCGTGATCGCTTCTTTGGCGGTGTTGATCAGCTTGACCTCGACGCGGGTGAAATGGCTCGTGTACGTGACGTTCTCGACGGTCATCGTGACACCGGTGCCGGGCTTCGTGACCGGTTTGATCAGGCGGTCCTCACCGGTCTCGTTGCCGGTCAGATAGCCGCCGGCGTACTCCGCCCCCGCGGTCAGCGCGAACCCGCCGACCCCGACGCCGACGAGCACCACGGCGACCGCGACGAGAACCGGCACGTTGAGACGGCCTGGCCGGTGGTCCTTCGGGAGCGCCGCATCAGCCAGCGCGAGGACCATCGCCACCACGAGGGCGATGCCCGGCGGGACCAACCACCTGAGCACGCCACCGGGTCCGTCGGCGAGGAATGTGACGACCAGGTTCACGACGATCCCGAGCACGATCACCGCACCGGCCGCAATCAGCACCCGCGACAACCGCACCGCCCCCACGGCGTCATCGGCCGTACTGCGCTCCGCTCCGGACGACTGATCCGCCCCAGGGAGCCGGTCACCCGCGCCGGACCGTTGCTGTCCCGCCTCCGCCGGACGCCGATCCGCGTTCGCCGCCCGCCGATCGCCACCCGCCGCACGACGATCCCGCCCAACGGCCCGCCGATCGCCGCCTGCCCGTTGGTCGACGGCGGCCGCGGTTGGGTCGGGCCAGCCGGCGGACGCGTTCCAGTTGTGTTCCGACTGGTCGATCTGCGCGGAGATCTCGGACGGCGACCGCACCCGCTCCGGATTGTCGGCCGACGGATAAGCCGCCCACGTCCCGCCGTCTCCCACCTCGAACCCAGGAACCACCCCCGCAGCCCCATACCCACGACCCGCCTCGGCCCCGTACGGATCACCAGGTGACTGCTCATCCCGCACCAACGGACCACCAGCAGGCTCCTGCTCGCCCACCGCGAAGGGGCTGTCGCCAGGTGCGTGCTCTGCGAACGAGCTGGCAGCGGCTGGCTGGTCCGCCTGCGCGAACGGCCCGTCATCACGCACCTGCTCACCCTGCGCGAACGGGCTCCCACCGGGCACCTGCTCTTGTTGCGCGAACGGGCTCGCAGCAGGCGCTTGGTCTGGCTGCGCGAACGGGCTCGCGGCGGGCGCTTGGTCTGGCTGTGCGGACGGGGTTAGAGCGGGCGGTTGGTCTGGTTGCGCGGGCGGGTCGGCGGCGGCTGGCTGGTCTGGTTGTGCGAACGGGCTCGCGGCGGGTGGTTGGTCTGGCTGGGGGAGTTGGTTGGGGGCGGGTGGGGTGACGGGGGTTGGTTCGTTCTGGGGGACCGGTGTGGGGGCGGCGTACGGCGCCTCGGGGGCGCTGGCCTGGGCGGGTGCGTCTGCGGGGCTGGGGGTGGCGGATTCGGTGAAGGTGAGGACCGAGCGGCCGATGTGGATTCGGTCGCCGGTGGTGAGGGGGGTGGGGGCGGTGATGCGGCGGCCGTTGAGGCCGGTGCCGTTGCGGGACTCGTCGTGGAGGGTCCAGGAGTCGCCGTCGCGGTTCAAGCGGGCGTGGATGCGGGAGATCTGGTCGTCCGCCTGCAGCCGGATGTCCGCGTTCGAGGCGCGGCCGATGCTGATCGTGTCGGTCCCGGCCGCCAGCGTCCACTGCTGTTCGCCGAGCGACAGCACGAATTCGGTTTCCACTCACACCCCAGCCGGCGTCGTCCTGATCGCGTCCGGTCCCGCCGCCGGGGTGTCGCACCCCGCGGCAGCCAACCCGTCTGCGCGATTCTGCCATCCACACCAGTCCCAGACCACCAGCAGACCCACCCCACCCCAGCCCCGCCACCGTCCGCAACCGCCCCCTCACCCTCGTGATGATTCTCAGGTTGGAGGGGGTTTGTCAGCGCTTAGTAGCGATGACAACGCGATCAGTTGTCATCGGGGTGCCAACGGCACGACAGCGTCTTGCCCGGGTGCGGGGCGAGACATAGTGTCCGTCCGCGCGATCCATCGGGGCTGGATGGAAAGGGGTCTTCCGGACAGCCGGGTCGATGGGTAGGCCGGAGGTTCCAGGCGGAGTGGTGCACCGCCTCCAGTCCGGCGAGGCGCAACCCGCCCAAGCACCCGATGAACGAGCGAAGCGAGTTCATCACTTCAGTACATCGCGAAGGGACCACGTCCATGGTCTTGTTTCAGCGTTCCCGCAAAGTTGCTGTCGTTCTCGGGGTGACCAGCCTCGCTGCGGCAGCACTTGCCGGGCTCGGTACGTCGGCCGGTGCGGCGACGAGTGCGGCACCTCCGCCGCGGCCCTCACAGGCGCAGTCGAAGGCGTTCGCCGCCGACTCCGCCTCCTCACTCGTGGCGGGGCGGCCGAGCGCCCTGCACGCCTCGAAGGACGACAAGTTCACCGCGAAGCAGGTGATCTCGGAGCCGTCCGGTCTGCAGTACGTCCCGTACGAGCGTTCGTACAAGGGCCTCCCGGTCGTCGGTGGTGACTTCGTCGTGGTCACCGACGCGAAGGGTGCCGTGAAGTACACCTCGGTCGGCCAGACCACCGCCGTACCGGAGCTGTCGACGACCGCGAAGGTGACCCCCGCGGCCGCGCAGAAGACCGCCAGGACGCAGCTCAAGAAGGTCGACTCGTCGACCACGCCGACGCTCGCCGTCTACGCCCTGAAGGGCACCCCGACGCTCGTGTGGCAGTCGCGGGTCAGCGGCAACAACGGCCACGACCCGTCGAGCTTGTCGGTGTACGTCGACGCGCAGAGCGGCAAGGTGCTCGGTAGCAAGGAACACGTGATGGCCGGGAACGGTACGGCGGCGTACAGCGGCCCGAGCCCGGTGCACCTGGACACCACGCTGTCCGGCAGCACGTACTCGATGAAGGACCCCAACACCACCAACCTGTCCTGCCAGGACGCGGCGAACAACACCACGTTCTCCGGTCCGGACGACAACTGGGGCAACGGTACGGCGTCCAACAAGGAGACCGGTTGCGTCGACGCCCTGTTCGCGGCGCAGACCGAGCGGCACATGCTGACCGACTGGCTCGGCCGCAACGGCATGGACGGTAACGGCGGCGCCTGGCCGATCCGGGTCGGCCTGAACGACGAGAACGCGTATTACGACGGCTCGCAGGTGCAGATCGGCCACAACACGGCCGGCGGCTGGATCGGCTCGATCGACGTCCTGGCCCACGAGATGGGTCACGGGATCGACGACCACACGCCGGGCGGGATCTCCGGCAGCGGCACCCAGGAGTTCGTCGCCGACACGTTCGGCGCGGCCACGGAGTACTACAGCAACCAGGGTGCGTCGTACGACCCGCCGGACTTCCTGGTCGGTGAAGAGGTCAACCTGGTCGGCAGCGGGCCGATCCGGAACATGTACAACCCGTCGGCGCTCGGCGACCCGAACTGCTACTCGAGCTCGATCCCGGGCACCGAGGTGCACGCGGCGGCCGGTCCGGGCAACCACTGGTTCTACCTGCTGTCGCAGGGCAGCAACGGTTCGCCGGCGAGCCCGACCTGCAACAGCTCGACCGTGACCGGGATCGGCATCCAGAAGGCGATCCGGATCATGTACAACGCGATGCTGATGAAGACCAGCAGCAGCTCGTACCTGAAGTACCGGACCTGGACGCTGACCGCGGCCAAGAACCTGTACCCGGGCAGCTGCACCGAGTTCAACACCGTGAAGGCGGCCTGGGACGCGGTCAGCGTGCCGGCTCAGACTGCTGACCCGACCTGCTCCACGTCGGGTGGCGTGACGGTCACGAACCCGGGCAACAAGACCGGCACGGTCGGTACGGCGATCGCGTCGTTCACGCTCGCCGCGTCCGGCGGCACCGCGCCGTACACCTGGTCCGCGACCGGTCTGCCGGCCGGCGTCACCATCGGCTCGTCCACCGGCACCGTGTCCGGTACGCCGACCGCGAGCGGCACGTTCAACGTCACCGCGACGGCGGCCGCGAGCGCCGGCGGCTCGGGCAGCACGTCGTTCACCTTCACCATCAGCGGCGGCACCGGCAACTGCTCCGGCCAGAAGCTCGGCAACCCGGGCTTCGAGACCGGTACGGCGTCACCGTGGACGGCCTCGGCCGGGGTGATCGACAACACCGCCTCCCAGCCCGCGCACGGCGGCACCTGGAAGGCGTGGCTGGACGGCTACGGCCGGACGCACACCGACACGCTGAGCCAGTCGGTCGCGATCCCGGCCGGTTGCTCGGCAACGCTCTCCTTCTACCTGCACATCGATTCTGCGGAGACCACTACGTCGACGCAGTACGACAAGCTCACGGTGAAGGCGGGCTCGACCACGCTGGCGACGTACTCGAACCTGAACAAGGCGAGCGGCTACTCGCTCAAGTCGTTCAACGTCTCGTCGTTCGCCGGCCAGACGGTGTCGATCAGCTTCACCGGCACCGAGGACAGCTCGCTCCAGACCTCGTTCGTCATCGACGACACAGGCCTGAACCTGAGCTGACGCACTGAAAGAGAACCCGGCCGCCGCACCTTCGGGGGTGCGGCGGCCGGCTCACTTGTCAGGCTCTTGCGACAGCCGAGCCCCGCGCAAATCGGCGTCACGAAGGATCGCCCGATTGAGCTTGACGTTTCTCAGATCCAGCCCGCGAAGGTCGGCACCGGTGAGATCCGCTCCGGTGAGATCCGCGCCGCTCAGCAGTGATCCGGCCGGCTCAGACGGGTCGCCCTGCGCGGGGGAGCCAGCCTTCGACTCGGACACCGGGGCCTTGATGCCCTTCGCCGGATCGACTCCTGCGCGAAGGATCAGGCCAGCGCCTACCGCCACCATGAGTCCAAGCGCGACAGCGCCACCAATGGCGCCCAGCCAGGCACTGGCACCGGCAAGAACGGCGAGAGCCAGCACAGGCACCACCCACACCGTCAGCCGCCCCACTCGCATCCGCAACTCCCTCCACCTCGACAACAGCATCTCAAGGCCGCTCGGCCCTCGCCGCCCGCCGCGCCGACCCCTGGATCACCGGCCACGGCCGGGACATACTGACGGTTATCGAGGGGTGGGGAGGTCCGGGATGACGTTTCGCGTGCTGAGTGCGCTGACTGAATTGATCCTGCGGCTCAGCCTAACGACGCAGACCCCGAGGCCGGATGCAGCTGGCGTTGGCAGGATGGGCTCGTCCCGCCGGTGCGAGGAGTGCCGGCGGTACACGATGAAGTTCAATGAGCGCACGAACGTCTGGTATTGCACGACCTGCGGCTGGCGGCAGCCAAAGGGCGAACGCTGATGGCGGCTGGGCTTCCCGGGGCGGCGACCTCGGTCGGCTCGCAGATCGGGCGATACTTCAGCCTTGCGTCGCTGCTGCCGTCCCTGCTGTTCGTCGTGTGGATCGTTGCTCTCCAGGGTGCGGTCAATCATCCCTTCGGCAAGTTCACCCTGACAGGCTTGAAAATAGCCTTCTCCGAATGGGGTCCGACCAAGATCGGTCTGCTGGTCGGCGCCGCGCTGGTGCTGGGTTTCGCCGTTCATCCGTTGATGTACGCGACGACGCAGTTGCTGGAGGGCTACTGGGGTCCGCGGCCGTTCGCCGTACGGCTGGCGACGACGCTGGCCCTGCGGCATCGGACTCGACAGATTCGCTGGGAGCACCGTGCCTCAGATCTCGAGGCAGAGACCAACAATCAGCTCGACGAGATCATCCTGTCGCGGATGGGCGAAGCGGAGCTCGCTGGCCTCTCCAGCGAGCAGAGGGAGACGCTCTTGGAAGCCGAGCGAGAGACCGAGCGCCTGCTGCCGAGCGCCGCAGGGGTTCACGGTCTGATCATGGCCAGGGAAGCGATCAAGAAGGTCCTGGACAGCTCGATGCCGACAGACGCGGACCGGATGCTGCCGACCCGTCTCGGGAACGTCCTGCGCCGGATCGAGGACAGCGTCGGGCAGAGCTACAAGCTCCCGTTGGTTCGCATCGCGCCCCACCTGACGATGGTGGCGGCACCGAACCGGGCGGCGTACATCAACGACACCCGCGAGCAGATGGACATTGCGATCCGGCTGGCCTTCTATGGGCTGGCAGCGGCGGTCGTGACAACGGTCTGGATGCTCGGTGCAGGGTGGTGGCTGTTGCTCGCGTTGCTGCCATACGCCTTCGCGTACATCGCTTATCGCGGTGCTGTGGCCGCTGCAATCGCTTGGGGGTCGGCGGTCAAGACGAGCATGGATCTTGATCGGTTTGCACTGTATGACGCGATCCACATCGACTGGCCTGTCGATACCCGAGCCGAACGTAGGCGGAACGAGAAGTTGATGGACGTGCTGCTGGGCACGCCGGGAGCTTCTGTCACCTACGTTCGGCCCAAGAAGGGTTAATTCAAAGTCATGCGTGGTTCACCGTTCACCAGGCCGGTGCCGGCGATGGTGCAGGTGCCGCCGCGGTTCTGGGTGTAGGTCTGGCGGAGGCAGTTGCGCAGTGCTAGTTGGGCCCAGTAGTTCGGGTGCAGGGATTCCTGGATGAAGTAGTTCGAGCCGACCGTTGTCACCGTGCGGATCTGGTTGATCCACTCGGTCTTGTCGACGGCCGTGGGCTGGGTCCACGAGCTGAGGCCGACCTCTTCGTACAGGCCGACGGTGTTCTCGCAGAGCCGGCGGCCGTTGAACGCGGACTGCAGCTCGAGCAGGCGGGCGTTGGACAGGCCCGAGTCGCCGATCGCGGCGCGGACCGTGTTGTTGATCGTGACGAGCGCGGTGCTGTTCGCCCAGTCGGCGTCCGCGTTCCAGAAGCCGCATCCACCGACGCTCTGCCGGGTGTAGCCGCTCTGTCCGTACCGGAACCCGCTGGCGGCCGGGATCGGTGACGGGTACGTCTGTACGACGAGGTTCCACGCGCTGTCGCCGTACCCGGCGTTCCGCATCGCCGTGCGGACGTTCTGGAACGCTGTGGCGATCTTGCCGCGAACTCCTGCGATGTTGGCTGAGGTGAAGTTGGCGACGACGGACGAGTCGTCGCGGCAGTAGTCGGGGTCCCAGGACGGCGAGAGCAGGAAGTCCTGCACGCACTGGGAGACGATCGACGCGAAGTTGAAGTCGTTGCCGCCGATCGAGACGACCACCTGCTTCACGTTGTGGGTCGCGGCGAAGACCTGCAGCATCTTCGCCTGCCCCTGCTTGCCCGCACCGTCGTCGTAGAAGTCGATGCCCGGCTTGAAGTCGCTGCCGGTGCCGGTCGTGGTGCGAGCGCCCGAGCAGGCCAGGTTCAGCCCGCCGACCCCGCCACCGACGTACGCCTCGGCGGACTGACTGCGGTGGCACTTCGGGATCAGCTCGGCGGTGTGCGTCGCGTTGTCGTGGTAGGCGTGTGCACCGAGCGCATCGGCCGGTGCCTCGGAGTCGTTCGAGCTCCCGGCCCACCGGCCGGCTTCACCCGAGATGTAGGAGTCCCCAACGGTCACGACGTACGGCGTCCCCGATCCGGGACCGTCGGCGTGGGCGGGGGATGCGACCAGGCCTAGGCCGGTCATGGAGAGTAGAAGGATTGCTGCTGACACTCGACGACTTCTCGGAATCTGCATCCGGAAGGCCTCTCTCGCCGGAGTTCGGTGATCTCAGGACCCCCTCCAGATCACCGTCGGCAAGAAATGTACTTCCCGGTAACCACACCCGGTAGACCGAGAGTACTGACACCTTTGCGCCCTGTCACCGCCGTGTCACCGCCGTGTCACCGCCGTGTCACTCCGGCGCGCCCCAATCGCCGGACGAGTCGTAGCGCGATTCCCACCAGGCCTTCCAGCGGTGGTCGATGGCGTCGCGGTCGATATCGCCGTACAGGGACAGGATCGCCATCGCCGCGCCGTTCGGCTTCGACCCGCCCGGCGGGATGTGGCTGAGCACGAGCAGACCGTTGCCCCAGGCATCTACTGTGAGGCCGATCTGGTGCTCGGACGTGTACCAGACCTGACCCTTGGCCTGTTCGCCGATCATGTCGAGTTCGTACGGCGTACCAGCGGACCGCACGTCGACCCCCAGCTCGCCGGCCAGTGGGCTCGCACCGCTGCCTGCGTAGAACAAGGTCCGCCGGGCCTCGCCCGGATGGTGCTCCAGTGCGAAACGCAGCTGATTCAGGAAGGTGGTCCAGCCCTCGGTGACGTCGTCGTAGTACGCCTCCCAGTCGGGGTTGGCGCCGTGCGGTGCCCGGGTCAGCGTGATCCGCGACCCGCCGTCGACCGGCTCGACCACGAACCGGTCGCCGCCGCCCAGCGTCAGCGTCGCACCGTCCTCGGCGGCCTCGGTGAAGTAGATGAGGTCGATCTCCTCCTCCAGCCCGCCCGAGGTGCCCTCGTACTCCCAGCCGTGCCAGTGCCGGATCTTGTCCTTGTCCCGCAGCGCCTCCCAGACCGCCTGCACCGGCGCTGCCACGGTCACCACGATCTGGGGTCTGTCGTCGTTCATGTCTCTCCTTCGGTACGGCGGGGTGCCGGGTGGCCGCCCGCGATCAGCCGATACGGCCGCCCGTCCTCGCTGTCGAACTGCTCGACCACCTGCTGCATCGCGGCGGTCAACGCGTCGGTGAACCGGTGAACGTCGCCCGGCTCCGCGAACCGCACCTCGGTCTCGAGCGTGAAGGTCAGCAGCCGCTTCCCGTCCGCGTCGGCCGCGGTCTGCATCCGCGCCACGTCCCGCACCGTCCCCGCGGCGACCTCGACCAGGTGCTCGGCGGCGTACTGGTCCTGGATCTGGGTGAACGCACGGCCCATGACGCCCGGATCGACGATCAGATCGGCCGACGCGCGCAGGATCCGCTCGGTGAACCCGCGCCGCCGCCGCTCCTCGACGAGCTCGACCAGGCCGGCCTTCTCCAGCTCGCGCAGGTGGTAGTTCACCCGCTGCCGCGGCAGGTCGAGCGTCGCGGCGAGCTGGGTCGCCGACGACGGCTCCCGCAACAACTCGAGCAGCCGCCGCCGGATCGGCGACAACGCCAACCGCACCTTCTCGGGCTCCTCGACGTACCGCAGCATCCCCCCAATCTCCCCTTGACAGAAAAATTTGTCAAGAGAATGACGGACGCCCAGGCCATCACAATTGGCGGTCGCCGGGGTTGGTATGCGGGGAAGGGCTCGGGGCGGCGCAAATGTGATGGCCTGGGCGTCCGGGGTCGGGGAATATGGGCGGGTGGCAGTTCACGGTCCGCAGTTGCCGGTTGGTACGCAGGTGGTGGTGCGGGTCGCGGCGCCCGACGATCGAGGCGGTACGGCGCAGCGCGGGGCGACCGGGCGGGTCGCCGGCGTGACCGCGGACGGCCGCTACACGGTCCGCCTCGTGGACGGTCGCCAAACCGTGGCCCGGCGCGATCAGCTCAGCCTGCGTACGGCGTACCAGGACGAGGCGATCGAACTCGATCAGCCCGACGGCGACCGGCTGGTGCGCGAGCACACGATCTACGCCGCGGTCGTCGGGTCGCGCGCCTTCGGGCTGGACACCGACGACTCGGACACTGATACGCGCGGTGTGTACGTCGCCCCGACCGAAGCGTTCTGGTCGCTCGCGAAGCCGCCGACGCACGTCGACGGACCAGAGCCGGAATGGTTCTCGTGGGAGATCGAGCGGTTCTGCGAACTCGCGCTGAAGTCCAACCCGAACCTCCTAGAGGTCCTGCACTCACCCCTCGTCGTCCAACAGGCGCCCCTCGGTGAGGAACTCGTCGGCCTCCGTACGGCGTTCCTGTCCCAACTCGCCTACCAGACCTACTCGGGCTACGTGCTCAGCCAGTTCAAGAAGCTCGAAACGGACTTTCGCCGCGACGGTACGCCGAAGTGGAAGCACGTCATGCACCTGATCCGCCTGCTACTCGCGGCCCGCGAGCTGTTACTCGAAGCAACCCTCGTAGTCGATGTCGGCCCACACCGCGAACGCCTCCTCGCCATCAAACGCGGTGACCTCCCGTGGGACGAGGTAGAACGCTGGCGCCTGACCCTCCACGAGGACCTGGACAAGGCCCTGCAACGCACAGTCCTCCCAGCAACCCCAGACGTCCCCACCGTCGACGCATGGCTGCGGTCCGTACGCAAGAGGAGCCTCGATGACGCGTGACATGCGCCAACTCGACTACACCGAGCTGCGAACCATCATGGGGGAGCAGCCGTACCCGTTGCTCTTCGCAACAGTCTCCGGCGCGCACCTGTACGGCTTCCCGTCCCGCGACTCCGACGTCGACCTGCGCGGCGTACACGTCCTGCCGGCCGCCGAGGTGGTTGGACTGCGTCACGGACCGGAGACTCTCGATCGCACCTGGTTCGAGAACGAGGCCGAGGTCGATCTGGTCACTCACGACCTGGCCAAGTTCGCCCGCCTGATGCTCCGCCGCAACGGCTACGTCCTCGAGCAGGTCCTGTCACCCCTCGTCGTCCTCAGTACGCCGGAACACGCGGAGCTCGTCGCGCTCGCCAAGGGCTGCATCACCAAGTGGCACGCGCACCACTACCGCGGGTTCGCGCGCACCCAGTGGGAGTTCTTCGAGAAGAAGCGTGAGCTGAAGCCGCTGCTGTACACGTTCCGGGTGCTGCTGACCGGTATCAATCTGATGCGGACCGGTGTGGTTCAGGCGGATCTGCGCGAGCTCCCGGGCGGGCCGGCGTACCTGCCCGAGTTGATGGCGGCGAAGGCTGAGGCTGAGCATGCGCCGCTCGAAGGGCCGGCCTTCGAGCGGCTTGCCGCGGACGTACGTGAACTACAGAACGTGCTGGACGAGGCGGAGGCAGTGAGTGACCTGCCGGACCGGCCGTCCGCTGAGGCTGGACTGCACGAGCTGCTCCTCAAGGCCCGGCTCAGTCACTGATCGCACCCTTTTCCTTCGTTGTAGACAGCTCTAGGGTATTTACTTAACTTCGTGAAGCATTGACAACGGGGCTGGCGGGGTAAATAGTTCCGTCCTGAAATCAATCAGAAAGCAGAGTGAATCAACAGTGTCGAACATCGAGATTCTGCAGCTCCGCGCCGGTGGTGTCAGCCTGGTGCTCGACTGCTCCGGTCCGGCCCTTCCGTCCGTCCTGCACTGGGGTGCGGATCTGGGTGAACTGACGGAGAACGCTCTGCTGGAACTGCGCCGCGGCGTGGGTGCGGTCCAGGAAGGCAACGGCCTGGACGAGAACCGTCCGATCGCGATCGTGCCCGAGTACTCGGCCGGCTGGTTCGGCCTCCCCGGCCTGAACGGGCACCGCGACGGCCAGGACTTCTCGGCGAGCTTCACCCTGAACAGCGTCGCCCGCACCGACAACACCGTGCAGATCGACGCCACAGACACCGAGGCCGGGCTCGCGCTCAGGCTGGCGGTCGAGCTCACGGACTCAGGTCTCGTGCGGACCAAGGCCGACCTGACCAACACCGGCGCAACGCCGTACACGGTCGACGGCCTGCACCTCGCACTGCCCGTGCCGACCGAGGCGACCGAGCTGCTCGACCTGACCGGCCGGCACATCGGTGAGCGGCACCCGCAGCGGCACGCGTTCACGCAGGGCGCCCACATCCGCGACAACCGCCGTGGCCGCACCGGCGCCGACGCCACGCTGTTGCTGATGGCAGGCACCGAAGGCTTCGGCTTCCGCGCCGGCGAGGTCTGGGCCGTGCACACCGCCTGGAGCGGCAACCACCGCTCGTACGCCGAGCGCGGCATGAGCGGGTACGGCGTGATCGGCGGTGGCGAACTGCTGCTCCCGGGCGAAGGTCGCCTCGCGCCCGCAGGCACCTACAGCACCCCGTGGATCTACGGCTCGTACGGCGTCGGCCTCGACCAGGTCTCGCACCGCTTCCACGACTTCCTGCGCGCGCGTTCCAACCACCCGCAGACCGAGCGTCCCGTCGTACTGAACACCTGGGAGGCCGTGTACTTCAACCTCGATCTCGACAAGCTGAAGGCGCTCGCGGACGCGGCCGCCGAGGTCGGGGCCGAACGGTTCGTGCTGGACGACGGCTGGTTCCGCGGCCGCCGCGACGACCACGCCGGCCTCGGTGACTGGTACGTCGACGAGGGCATCTGGCCGAAGGGCCTGCACCCGCTGGTCGAGCACGTGAAGGGCCTCGGCCTGCAGTTCGGGCTGTGGGTCGAGCCGGAGATGGTGAACCCGGACTCGGATCTGGCCCGCGAGCACCCGGACTGGATCCTCGCGACCGGCGACCGGATGCCGCCGACCGCGCGCCACCAGCAGGGCCTGAACCTCGGCGTCCCGGCGGCGTACGACTACATCCTCGAGCGGCTGGACAGCATCCTCAGCGAGTACGACATCGCGTACCTGAAGTGGGACCACAACCGCGACTTCGTCGACGGCGGCAACCAGCACACGGGTACGGCGGGCATTCACGAGCAGACCCTGGCCGTGTACCGGCTGATCGACGAACTGAAGCGCCGGCACCCGGGGCTCGAGATCGAGTCCTGCTCGTCCGGCGGCGCCCGCGTCGACCTCGGCATCCTGGAGCGCACCGACCGGATCTGGGGCAGCGACAGCAATGACGCGCTCGAGCGGCAGACCATCCAGCGCTACACGCAGCTCCTGCTGCCGCCGGAGCTGATCGGCTGCCACGTCGGCCCGCCGCGGGCGCACACCACCGGCCGCACGCAGACGCTGTCGTTCCGCGCGATCACCGCGCTGTTCGGCCACTTCGGCATCGAGTGGGACATCGCGTCGGCCAGCCCCGAGGAACGCCAGGAACTCAAAGGCTGGGTCGCCCTGCACAAGGAACTGCGGCCGCTGCTGCACACCGGGACTGTCGTCCGCGCAGACCGCGGGCCGGAGGACGTGCTCGTCCACGGCGTCGTGGCCAAGGACGGTTCCCGCGGCGTGTTCAGCGTCGTACAGGTCGCGCAGTCGGTGACCTCGGCCGTCGGCCGGGTGCGGCTGCCCGGACTGGACCCGCAGCGGACGTACCGGATCAGCAAGGTCGCGACGCCCGGACCGGTGTCGCGGTCCACGGCGTGGTCGGCCGACGGCGGAAGCGTGGAGCTGAACGGCGCCGCCCTCGCGTCGGTCGGTGTGCTGATGCCCGCGCAGTGGCCGGAGAACGCGATCTTGCTGGACGTGACTGAGGTCGGATAAGCCCGTCCGATCGCCCGGACAGAGGAGGAGATCCCCGTGACCGCCACCACCAACGCACCACCTGCCAGGAAACGAAGTCACGGGGACTCCACGGCACCACCGGGGAAACGGCGAAACCTCGGGGACCTGAAGGTCGCGATGATCTTCATCGCCCCGGCCACCCTCGGGTTCGTCGTGTTCTACATCTGGCCGACGCTGCGCGGCGCGTACCTGAGCTTCACCGAGTACAGCCTGCTCTCGGCGCCGAAGTTCAACGGGCTGGCCAACTACGAGCGGATGGTCCAGGACAGCTTCTTCTGGAACGCGCTCGGGGTCACGGTCGAGTACGTCGTGATCAACATCGGGGTGCAGACCGTACTGGCGGTCGGGATCGCGATGCTGATGTACCGGTTGACGAAGTCGATCACGGTCCGCGCGATCATCCTCGCGCCGTACCTGGTCGCGAACGTCGTCGTCGCGCTGGTCTGGTACTGGATGCTCGACGTGCAGGTCGGCGTCGTGCAAACGTTCCTGGGCTGGGTCGGGATCGACCCGGTGGCGTTCTTCGGCGACTCGCACTGGGCGATCCCGACGGTCGCGGGGATCAACGTCTGGCGGCACATGGGGTACACCGCTCTCTTGGTCTTTGCGGGACTCCAGACGATCCCGAAGTACGTCTACGAGGCCGCCGAGGTGGACGGGTCGACCGAGTGGAAGACGTTCTGGCGGATCACGCTGCCGCTGCTGCGGCCTGTTCTGGTGATGGTCCTGGTGGTCACCATGATCGGGTCGTTCCAGATCTTCGACACGGTCGCCGTGACCACGCAGGGCGGTCCGATCAACGCGACCCGGGTCATCTACTACTACATCTACGAACGAGCGTTCACCCGGTTCGACTTCGGGTACGCGTCGGCGATGGCGCTGGTGCTGTTCGCGATCCTGGCGGTCGTGTCGCTGCTCCAGCTGCGGCTGCTGCGGGCGAAGGAGAGTGATCTCGCATGAGGCGGGACGTAAGCGTCGGCCGTACGGTCGCGTGGATCCTGTTGTTCGTCCTGCTGATCGTCACGCTGTTCCCCTTCTACTGGATGTTGCGTACGGCGTTCTCCGACAACACGCAGCTGCCCGGTCACCCGGATTCGCTGCTGCCCGTGGAGTCCACGCTCGGAGCGTTCAAGCGGGTGCTGGGACTGGCGTCGATCGAGGAGGCGCAGGCGCAGGGCGGTTCCGGCGCGGCCGTGAACTTCTGGCTGTACCTGCGCAACTCGTTGGTGGTGGCAACCATCACGACGGTCTGCCAGGTGTTCTTCAGCGCGATGGCGGCGTACGCGTTCGCCCGGCTGCGCTGGCCCGGGCGGGACAAAGTGTTCGCGTTGTTCCTGGCCGCGCTGATGGTGCCGCCGATCTTCACCACGCTGCCGAACTTCGTGCTGATCAAGAACCTCGGGCTGCTGAACAGCTTCGCCGGCATCATCCTGCCGGGCGCGTTCATGACGCCGTTCGCGATCTTCTTCCTCCGGCAGTTCTTCCTCAGTATCAACCGGGAACTCGAGGAGGCGGCGATGATCGACGGCGCCGGGCACCGGCGGATCTTCTTCGGGCTGATCATCCCGATGAGCGCGGCGCCGATCGCGACGCTGGCGATCCTGACCTACATCAACTCGTGGAACGACTACTTCTGGCCGTTGCTCGTCGGTCAGCAGGAGAACGTGCGGGTGCTGACGGTCGCGCTGGGCGTGTTCCGGTCGCAGACGCCGCAGGGCGGTCCGGACTGGGCCGGGCTGATGGCGGCGACGCTGATCGCGGCGCTGCCGATGATCATCCTGTTCCTGGCGTTCGCCAAGCGGATCACGAACTCCATCGGCTTCTCAGGGATCAAATGATGAACCTCTCACGAAGGACCCTGCTGAAGGCAGGACTGGGCGCGCTCGCCGTACCAGCTGTTGCCGCCTGCAACAACGGCGCCGCGGCGCGTGGCGACGGCGAGATCATCTACTGGCTGTGGGACTCCGCGCAGCTGCCGATGTACACCGAGTGCGCGAAGGTGTTCCACGAACAGAACCCGCAGTACTCGGTCAAGATCGAGCAGTACGGGTGGAACGACTACTGGTCGAAGCTGGTGACCGGGTTCATCTCGGACACCGCGCCGGACGTGTTCACCGGACACTCGTCGAAGTACCCGCTGTTCGCGGACAAGGGGCAGGTGCTGCCGATCGACGACTACGTTGCCAAGGACAACGTTGATCTGGGCATCTACCAGAAGGGTCTGGCAGATCGCTGGATCGGCGCGGACGGCAAGCGGTACGGCCTGCCGAAGGACTGGGACACCGAGGTCTACTTCTACAACAGCGCGTTCACCGAGGCGGCCGGGATCAGTACCGAGCAGCTCAACTCGATGACGTGGAACCCACAGGACGGCGGGACCTTCGAGCAGATCGTCCGCCGGCTGACGGTGGACTCCAAGGGCCGTCGCGGCGACCAGCCGGGGTTCGACAAGGACAACGTCAAGGTCTACGGACTCGGGTACGCCGACGCCGGCGGTGGTGACGGGCAGACGAGTTGGAGCTGGTACGCCGCCATCAACGGCTGGAAGTACTCCGAGGGCGAGCCGTGGGGGACGAAGTTCTTCTACGGCGACCCGAAGTTCACCGAGACGATCGGGTGGTGGCGTGGGCTCATCACCAAGGGGTACATGCCGACGTACGCGCAGGCGAAGTCCGGGGTGGACGTGACGACCTCCTTCGGTGCGGGGAAGTACGCGATCACGCCGAACGGCTCCTGGATGCTCGGGACGTACGGGACGCTGAAGCAGGTGAAGACGAAGCTCGCGCGGCTGCCGATCGGGCCGGTCGGCAAGCGGATGTCGATGATGAACGGGCTCGCGGACACCATCTGGGCCGGCACCACGCGGCGGGACGCCTCGTGGGCCTGGGTGAAGTTCCTCGGGTCACAGACTGCTCAGGACATCGTCGCCAAGGCGGGCGTCGTGTTCCCGGCGGTGGCGGCGAGCATGCCGGCGGCCAAGGCGGCGTTCGCGAAGAGCGGATGGGATGTGACGCCGTTCCTGGAGCCGGTCGAGGCGGGTGACGTGTTCCCGTACCCGGCTAACCCGAACGCCGCGGACGTGACCGCGGTGATGACACCGGCCATGGACGCGGTCCTCTCGTTCGAGGCTCAACCGGCGTCCCTGGCGAAGGCGAACGACGATGTGAACAAGATCCTCTCGGTCAACAGCTGAGGGTTCACCCTGGGGTGCACTACGCCCGGGGGAGTACGCGGTACTGCGTCCAGTGGTGCAGTGTGCTCCTCCGGGGGTAGGGGAGGTGCCGCCGCTGAGGCGACGCGGTGGAGGGGGTTCGAAAGACAGTCTTGGTGCCGTTGGAAGAACTACGAGCACCGAGGAGTGTCATGAACGACGAGAGGCCGGGCGGATCGATCCGTATCGGCGACAGTGAGCGTGAGGACGCCGTCCGGCGTCTGGGCGAGCATTACGAAGCCGGCCGGCTGAGCGCGGAAGAACACTCCGAGCGCGTCGAGCAGGCACTGAAGGCGCGGACCGGCGCCGACCTGGAGGGTCTGTTCGCGGACCTGCCGGGAGCACAGCAGGCTGCTGGTGGTGGTGGTGGTGATGGTGGTGAAGGTTGGGCCGGCCCGTGGGGTTGGCGCAAGCAGCCGTGGACAGCACCAGAGAACGCTGCTGGAGCTGCTGGGCCTGGGCGGCCGGAGTGGGCCCGGCGTGGGTTCCTGGGGCGGGTTCCGTTTCCGTTGCTGATCTTGCTGGGCGTGTTCGGTGTACTGGCCTCGATCGGGTGTGTGGTGGGTGGCGGGCATCCGCCGATCCTGCCGCTGGCGTTGATCGTGGCGGCCGCGTTCGTCGTACGGAAGCGCCAGACGGAGCGTCGCGCATGAGGAACGTGTACCGGATCGTGGGGATGCTGATCGCGATCGCGGTCGTACTGCAGGTCGCCTCGATCGCGCTGGCCGGGTTCACGATCGCGAAGGACGCCGACGACGGCACCTCGATCGGCGCCGACTACAGCAACTTCGGGCAGAGCTACCACAGCATCGCCGGTACGGCGATCGGGCTGCTCGCGCTGGTGTTCCTGATCGTGTCGTTCCTGACCGACGTACCGCGGGGCCGGGTGATGGCCGGGATCGTGGTCGGGCTGGTGGTCGTGCAGTTCCTGCTCGCGGTGGTGTCCTTCGGGGTGCCGGCGCTCGGCCTGCTGCACGGGATCAACGGACTCGTGATCGCCGGTGTGGCGAGCGCCGGCGCGCGACGGGCCGCCGTACCGAATCAGCCTGTGACCAGTGGCTGACGTAAAGAACCGCCGGTGGGGCCGGCTGGTTGCTCTGGGGGTGACCCTGGCGGTACTCGTACCGCTCGGGTACCTCTGGGCGACCAGCCTGGTCCCCGGGGAGTACGACCCGGCGGAGATGGGGTACGCCGACTACGGTGGCGGACCGTCGATGAATCATGAGCACCACACGATGAGCGGCATGAGCGTCCCGGACCTGACGGGACCCAAGACGGGTACGCCGAACGTGGACGTGACGCTCGTGGCGCGGAAGCAGAAGTTCCAGCTCGCGTCCGGGGAGACGATCGACGGGTACACGGTGAACGGGACGTCACCCGGGCCGCTGATCCGGGCGCGGGTGGGCGATCTGGTGCAGGTCACGTTCGTGAACGAGTCCGTGAAGGACGGCGCCACGTTGCACTGGCACGGGATCGGCGTACCGAATGCCGAGGACGGGGTCGCCGGGGTGACGCAGGACGCCGTACCGGTGGGTGGGAAGCACGTGTACCGGTTCAAGGCCGCGCAGGCGGGGACGTACTGGTACCACTCGCATCAGGTGTCGAGCGACGAGGTCAAGGGCGGGCTGTTCGGCCCGATCGTGATCGCGCCGGCCGTTTCCGGCGAGGTCATCGCGGCGATCCACACGTACGACGGGAAGCGGACGATCAACGGGCGCACCGGGACCGCGCGGGTGGAGCTGCCGGCCGGTACGACGGCGCGCGTGCGCGTCATCAACACCGACAACGCCATCCTGCGGGTCGGGCTGATCGGGACGCCGTACAAGGTGATCGCGGTCGACGGTCGCGACGTCCATGGGCCGACGGCCGTGACGGCTGCCTATCCGCTGCCTGCTGGTGGACGGGTGGATCTCGAGGCTGTGGTCCCGGCCGGTGGGATGCGGCTGGTCGCCGGTACGTCGGCGTTGTCGCTCGGGATCGGGCCGGTCGACCCTCCGAAAGGTGACCTGCCGGGGGAGACCGTGGATCTGCTGACCTACGGTACGGCGGCGCCGATCGGGTTCGACCCGGCGAACGCGGACCGGAACTTCGAGTACCGGATCGGGCGGCGGCCCGGGTTCCTGGACGGTGTGCCGGGGTTGTGGTGGACGATCAACGGCCACAAGTTCCCCGACGTACCGATGTTCATGGTCGCCGAGGGTGACGTGGTCCGGATGAAGATCTCCAACACCAGCGGCCAGGCGCACCCCATGCACCTGCACGGCCACCACGCCGTGGTCCTCTCCCGCAACGGCGTCGCGGCGACGGGTTCACCGTGGTGGGTCGACACCCTCGAGGTCGGCAACAAGGAGACGTACGAGATCGCCTTCGTGGCCGACAACCCCGGCCTCTGGATGGACCACTGCCACAACCTCCCGCACGCCTCCGAAGGCCTGATGACCCACCTCATGTACGAAGGCGTCACCACGCCGTACCGCGTCGGCGGCGACTCCCACAACGAACCGGAATGAAACCGCGCGACACCCGGCTGCGTCCATGGCACATGATGTTCCGGTGAGCGACCCCGACGACGACCTGCACGGCCGGCAGCTACTTCTGTTGCTGCTGTTCTTCGGCACGGTGGGCGGCGGGTTGTACTTCCTCGGCTGGCTGACCCGCCCCAGCACTCTCTCCGAGGCCCCGCTCCTCTGTTTCGCGATCGCGGGCGGGGCCTGCTACCCCGCCCGCTGGCTGGCCGAACGGTTCGCGTGGTGGAAGCGACTGGAGGAGCCCACCCGGTGGACGCAGGCCCGGCGAGAACGAGCCCGGGAGCGTGATCGCGCCGACGCACGCGAGGCCGCGGCCAGACGGCGCGCGGCCGAGGCGGCCGGAATCGAACTGACGGGGCCGCGACACGGCAGGAAGAGGCGGCGGTGGTTCGACCGGAGGACAAGTGGTCGCGGTGGCACGACGTGACTATCACGCTCGCGCGGCCGGATTCTGATGTTCACGCGGTTGCTTGCGGCAACGGTTGACGGCTGAGACGGTCGATCTGGGTGCGGTGGAACGCGGCGATCCGCTCACAGGCGGCGTCGATCGCGGCCCGCTGGGACGCGTACGAGCCGCACCAGAACGGGTCGTCGGGCTGCGGATCGAGTTCGTCGTCGACGTCGGCGTACCACTCACCCGCCGCCCGGAACACCCGTGCGTGCAAGTGCACCTCTGTATCCAGCTCGTTCACCGCACCACTCCTGGAGGTGAGAACCGTGTACCTCTCCAGGATGTGACTCCGGTACGCCGGAACCCGCCAGCGACACGCGGCGGATCAGGTGACGAGGACTGTGATGCGCTGGGCGGTGTTGTTGCTGAAGCCGCCGCGGTTCCACGGTGCCTCGATGGGTTGTTCGCGACCGCTGGCGTCGTACGCGCGGACGGTGAGGACGTGCTCGCCCGGTGTCGCCTCCCAGTCGAAGGCGAAGGCCCGCCAGGCGAGCTCGTCGGCTTCGTTGCTGGCGGCACCCAGTTTCGCCTCGTGCCAGTTGACGCCGGCATCGGTGCTGACCTCGACCCGCTCGATCGGCGCCCACCCGGACCAGGCCCGGCCGAACAACGCAACGGTGCCCGCGGCAACGAAGCGGTGCCGACTCATGAAGTCCGGGAAACCGGGTGGGACGAGCAGCGCCCGCGGTTCGATCCGGGTGACCGCGACGCCTTGGTCGTCGGCGTCCGTGCGGATCCGGTACGCCACCGCGTTCTGGAACCCGTCGAACGTGTGGTCGATGACCTCGATCGACCGCAGCCACTTCACGCTCGCCATCCCGTACCAGCCAGGTACGACGAGGCGCAGCGGGTAGCCGTGCTGCGGCGGCAACGGCGCACCGTTCATCTCCCACGCGACGAGCGCGCCGGAGTCGATCGCCTCCTCCACCGACAGTCCACGCTGGTAGTCCTGCTCGACGCCGCGCTCCACACCGTGGTCCGCGCCGGTGAACACCACATCCACGGCATCGGAGCGCAGCCCCGCAAGCCGCAGCAGATCGGACAACAGCACGCCCGTCCACTCCGCCGTACCGACTGCCTCCGACAACCACGGCTGACTGATCGGCCGCGGTTGCAGCGTCGCGCGGCCGTTGCCGGCGCACTCCAACGTGACGCGGACGGTACGGCGTCCCATCATGCGCAACTCGGTCAGCCCGAACGCCGACGGTTGCTCGACGCACCCGTCCACGCTCAGCAGCCAGTCGCCCGCGTTCGTTGCCGGGATGTCGTAATGCACCAGCACGTAGTGCAGTCCCGGCGGCGTCACGTCGTACCGCAGGCCCTCCAACGGCATCCCGTGATTCCGGGCCGCCAGTTGCAGCTCGTCGGCCGTGATCCCCTCGCCCGTGTCCGCCAACCGCCCCCGCACACTGAAATTCTCGATCGACATCGCAGATCCCCTCCCCTGAAGTAACCCTAGAGGTAGAGACCGGCTACAACCACCCGTTGTCGAGGGCGATACGTGCGGCTTCGGCCCGGGTCCGGGCGCCGGTCTTGCCGATGGCGGCGGAGAGGTGGTTGCGCACGGTGCCTTCGGACAGGTGCAGCTCCCTGGCGATGTCGGCGACCGTGCCTCCCTCGCGGGCGGCCCGCAGTACGTCGGACTCGCGGCCCGTCAACGGGCTGGTGCCGGCGACCAGGGTCTCGGCGGCGAGCGACGGGTCGACCACGCGGAGCCCTTGATGCACCCGCCGTACGGCGTCCGCCAGCTGCGTCGCGGGCGTGTCCTTGACGACGAAACCGGCCGCGCCGGCCTCCATCGCGCGCCGCAGGTACCCGGGCCGGCCGAACGTGGTCACCATCAGCACCCGCACCCCGGGTACGGCGACGCGCAGCGCGGCGGCCGCCTCGATGCCGTCCAGCCCGGGCATCTCGACGTCGAGGAGCGCGACATCGGGCCGGGCGTGCTTCGCGGCGTCGATGACCTCGTCGCCGCGGCCGACCTCGGACACCACTTCCAGATCGGGCTCGAGGTCGAGCAGAGCGGCGAGGGCGCCGCGCACCAGCGCCTGGTCGTCGGCGATCAACAGTCGGATGGTCACAGCCCTATCCTCACAGGCCGGCCTGTGCTGGTCCTCACGGACCGACCTTGACGGCCAGCCGGAACCCGCCGCCCGGCGCCTCGCCGACCTGGACCCCCGCGCCGGCCTGGTCCGCCCGTTCCCGGAGCCCGACCAGCCCGTGGCCGGACGCGCCCCCGCCCGGCGTCGGCCCCTTGCCGTCGTCCAGTACTTCGATCTGCGCCGCCGTGAGCCGGATCGTGCAGTGCTTCGCGCCGGAGTGCCGTATGACGTTCGTGACGCCTTCCCGCACCACCCAGGCGAACAGTTCGCGGTTCTCCTCCGGTACTTCGTCGACCGTGGTCGGCAGATCCGCCTTGATCTCGGCGGCCTGCAGCGCGGTCCGCGCCGAGACGAGCTCACCGGCCAGGCTCAGTTCGCGGTACCCGGCGACGGCCGCCCGTACGTCGGCCAGCGCCGCCCGCGCCAGGCTCTCGACGTCCGCGACCTCGGCGGCGGCCCGCTCCGGGTTCGCCGCCATCAGCTTGCCGGCCAGCTCCGCCTTCACCGTGATGACGGTGAGCGAATGGCCGAGGATGTCGTGCAGGTCGCGGGCGAACCGGTTCCGCTCCTCCTGCACGGCCAGCTCGGCCATGTCCTTACGGGCCGCGTTCAGCTCGATACTGCGCTGGATCGCCCGTCGCATGCCGAACACGGCCAGGGCACCGAGGAAGATCGCGAACCCGAAGCTGCCGTCGTCGCTCCAGCCCGGCACCACCCGCATCGCCAGCTCGACGCTGCCGAGCAGGACCACGACGATGCCGATCGCGATCCGGAGGTCGAGCGCCATCATCGCGACCGCGGAGATGTACACCAGGCAGGTCAGCGCCTGCTGACCCGCCGAGGGCAGCAGCAGGAGGCTCAGGGTGAGCATCCCGCCGAGATACACCAGCCGCTGCCAGGTGGAGATACCGCCGGGGCCGATGCCGACCCAGCGGATCCACCCGAAGAACCCGAGGTACGAGAGCGCGAACAGGGCGAGCGTGGCCAGCCCGAGGATCCGGGTCGTTCCGTCCCGGCGGACGATCTCCTCGAACGGCTGGTTCAGGTAGAACAACCAGACCCCGGCCGCCAGCCAGCCCCACCGCCCAGGTCCTGGGCGGCCGCCGCGCTCGGCGAGCGCGTCCATCAGGGTCGGCGAAGTCTTCACGGTGGTCACGCTATCGCCCGGATGTTCGGTCACGGAGGTTTCGGTCACAGATGTTCCAGCTTCAGGCGCGGGCGGTGTCGGCGCGGAACCGGCGGAGCCCGATGAACCCGAGCACGACGGTCCAGCCGATCACCACCAGCAGCGCGTGGGTGTCCACACCGCCCGCCGTCAGCGCACTCCGCGAGGTCTGACCGGTCCAGTACGCCGGCGTGAGCTGGGCGATGTGCTTCATGATCGACGGCATCTGGTCGACAGGAAGCCACAGGCCGCCGAACGCCGCGATCAGCATCGTGGTCAGACCGGTGATCGGCTGCACGCTGTCCGGCTTCGCGATGTACCCGATGACCAGGCCGATCGCCGCGAACGGCAGCGCGCCGAGCCATGACACCAGCGCGACCGTCAGCCACTGCGTTGCGCTCAGGTGCACGTTCCCGACGGTCATGCCGCACAGGAACACCACGAGGAGCGGCGGGATCGCCAGTAGCAGGCTCAGGATGACCTTGTTCACGACGTACGCCTGGGGCTTCAGCGGGGTGAGCCGCAGTGTCCGGTTCCAGCCGCCGTCGCGTTCGGCCGCGATCACACCGCCGCTGCTCATCGCCGCGGACATCGAGCCGAACATCGCCATACTGACCATCACGTACGCGATCGCGGAGATGCCGGCCTCGTTGGCGTCCTTCGGCAAGGTCATGCCGAAGATCGCGAACAGCACCAGCGGCATCAGGATCGAGAAGATCAGCACCCGCCGGTTCCGCAGGGTGCGGCGGATGTCGAAGATGAGGTAGTCGCGGTTCATGCCAGGGTCTCCTGTGCCTTGTTCTGGTCGGCCTTGTTCTGGTCGGTGATCGCGAGGACCGCGTCCTCGAGATCGGCCGAGTTGACTTCGATGTCGTGGGCCTTGGTGTTGTCCAGCAGGTGCCGCAGCGTGTTGTCGGAGTCGGCGCACTGCAGCAGGACCACGTCACCGCGGGTCTCGACGTTCCGTACGCCGGGCAGCGACGCGAGCGCGGCCAGATCGGCGCCAGGGATCGTGGCGCGGATGGTGCGCCCGGAGACGCTCGCCTTGATCTGCGCGGCGGTGCCGTCGGCAACGATCTTGCCGTTGCGCATCAGCACCACGCGGTCGGCGTACGCGTCGGCTTCTTCCAGGTAGTGGGTCGCGAACAGGACCGTGCGGCCGAGGGCGGTCTCGGCGTGCATCGACGCCCAGAAGTCGCGGCGGGCCTCGACGTCCATACCGGTCGTCGGCTCGTCCAGCACGATCAGGTCGGGCTGCGGGATGATCGCCATCGCGAACCGCACCCGCTGCTTCTGGCCGCCGGACAGGCCCTTCATGGTCCGCTTGGTGAGGTCGGAGATCCCGGCCCGCTCGAGCGCCTCCTCGACCGGCATCGGGTCGTTGTGCAGGCCGGCCACCAGGTTCAGGAGTTCGCCGACCTTGGCGTCCTCGATGATCCCGCCGCTCTGCAACATCACCCCGACCTGGCCCTTGGCGATCGCGTCGGTCGGCGTACCGCCGTACACCTGCACGGTGCCCTGGTCCGGCTTCACCAGCCCGAGCAGCATCTCGATCGTGGTCGATTTGCCGGCGCCGTTCGGCCCCAGCAACGCCACCACTTCACCGGGCCGGATGGTCAGATCCACCCCGGCGACGGCCTGCACAGCCGCATACTTCTTGGTCACACCCCGCAGGCTGACCGCAGTCGTTGTCGTCATACCTAGAGCTTCCCGAAGGACGCCGGGGCAGACCTGGATCGGCCGTCACCACCCACCCATGACATCCGTCAGCCGGACAGACATGAGGGATGGTGGCTCGGCCGGCAGGTTGGTGTGGGCGAGGCCTGGTACCGGGTGGTCTCTGGTGGTGGACTGCGGGCTGAGGCGGGGACCGCAGCACGCGCGTGCTGCGCGGAGGTCGGTGGGGCGTGAGGAGACCGGTGCGATGGCGACGTTGACGGTGTGGAAGTTCGAGACCTGGGACGGGGCCAACCAGGCGATCGGGACGTTGGAGAGTCTGGCGAAGCAGAAGCTGATCCGGATCCATGACGCGGCCTCGGTGTCGTGGCAGCCCGAGAAGCGGCGGCCCCGGACCCGGCAGGTGCGGAACATGACGGGCCCGGGAGCGGTCGGTGGGATGTTCTGGGGGATGCTGTTCGGAACGATCTTCCTGATGCCCTGGGCGGGAGCCGCGATCGGCGCGGCGGCCGGAGCGGTGGCGGGCTCCCTGATCGACGTCGGGATCGACGACGACTTCATCAAGAAGGTCCGCGCCCAGGTCACGCCGGGGACGTCGGCGCTGTTCCTGCTGTCCAGCGACGAGGTGGCGGACAAGGTCCGCGAAACCTTCCGGAAGACCGGGCTGCGGGCCGAGCTCGTCCACACCGACCTGACCGACGATCAGGAAGCTGCCATCCACGAGATGTTCGGGAACTGACGGGGAGTCACCGTTTCGCGAAGGCCAGAGCGTGCAGCCAGTCCTCCTCGAGGAGGGCGTGGCCGCCGGGACGCAGGTGATAGCCGATGCCGTCGGGGCCGAACGCCGGCCGGGCCGCTTGCACCGCGAGGTACTCGCCGATCGGGTCCGCCCAGGCGTCGTCCTCGGCGCTGGTGACGTACACGCGGCGCGGGGCGATGCTCGCGAGGAGCTGATGCTGGTCGACGGGCAGGCTGTCCTCGTTCCCGGCGTACGTCGAGAACGACGGGACGAACCAGTGCGGGAACTTCGTGGTGATCGCGGCGATGTCCTCGCCACCCGGATGGCGGAACAGCGAGGCGCCGCAGCACCCGGACCCGTTGGCGACCGTGACCGCGAACCGCTCGTCCTGCGCGCCGGCCCACAGCGCGGCCTTCCCCAGCCGGGAGTGCCCGAGCACGATCGGCTCCGCCGGATCAACGCCCTCGATGCTTCCGGCGATGTCGAGCAGGCGGGACAGCCCCCAAGCCCAGGCGCCCACGGCACCCCATGACTCCCTCGGGAACAGCGCTCGTACGCCGGTCGCGGCCGGGTCCGGGTCGTCGGGCTCGATCTGTTGGTAGTCGACGGCGAGTACGGCGTACCCGGCCGCCATCACCTGCGCGGGCGGCTCCTTGTTGCCCTCGAAGTCGAGGGTGACGACGAGTGGAACGGGATGTTCGGCGCTCGCCCCGGCCGGTAGGTGGGTGACGGTATCGAGCTCGAGGTCGTCCAGCGGACAGGCGATCACGGCACGGTGACGCAGACGGTCGGCCGCCCCGTCCAGAACACCGTCGTCCCGCGAACGCAGTACCACCTCGGTCAGCCGCCCACCGTCCGGCGTACGGCCGTAAATCGTCCGGGCGAACTCGTCGACAACATCAGATCCGATAGCCGGCAGCGGGGGAACCTCAGCGCGCTGCCACGCCTCAGGGAGCGGTGAATCCGTCATGGAATAAGTACTCTAGCGATCTCATCCACCCGCCGAAGGGGACGTCCGGTGACTGGTTCAGTGGCCGTGGACGTCAGCCGGGTCGAGGCCTGGGCCGGGCGCGCTGTGGTCGGTGACGTGCGGCGCGTGCGGTTGCAGGGCGGGCGAGTATCGCCGATCGTCGAGCGGGTCATCGTGCCGGTGTCCGGCGGAGTGGTCGAGCTGCTTGCCAAGCGCGCGACGCCGGGGGAGGTGGTGGCGCTCGACCTGTTGCCGGCGGATCCGGTGTTTCCGGAGCTGGTCGACTCGGGCGTTGACGAGAGCGGGCCTTGGGTTGTCACGACGTACCAGCCCGGTGCCTCCATCGGATGGACGACCGAGCCGCCGGGTGCGGTCTACGAGGCGTTGGCCCGATTGCATCAGCGATATCTGGGGCGTGCCGATCTCGAGCTGCCACGGGTGGACGCGGACTTCTTGCGGCGTTCGTTCGACGGGTTCGCGCGCGGCGGTTTGGCGACGGTTCCTGCGCATCCGGTCCGTGGGCGGGCGGATCGGATGCTGGACCGGTTCGTGGACGACGAGCGGCTGCTGGCGGGGCTGGAGCGGTTGCCGGTGACGTTGCTGCATGGCGACGTTCACGGCGACAACGTGATCGTCGATGATCTTGGTCGTCCGGTACTCGTCGACTGGGGCAGTGCGCGGATCGGTCCGCCGATGCTGGACGTTACGTTGGCGGCCGGGCCTTCAGGTGTGGCGTCGTACGGCGAGACGTCGGAGCTGGGGCGGGTGTGGGCGACGGCCGTGAACAACGCGATGTTCGTCGGGGCTGCTGCGCAGCGGAGCCTGGAGGTCGCGGGGGAGATGGTGATCGCGGCCGAGCGGGCGGTCGACGAACTGGGGGCGCTGCTCGAAATCGGTTGACCGTACGTCGTGTGAGTGTGAGGGTCGCGCCGTGACGGGTGTTTCGAAGCTGCACGACGACGAGGTGGACATCGACTCCGCGGTGGTGGAGCGATTGCTGGCGGAGCAGTTCCCGCGCTGGGCAGGGCTGCCGGTGCGGGTGGTCGAGCGGTCGGGGACCGACAACGTGACGTTCCGCGTCGGCGACGACCTGGCGGTCCGGTTGCCGCGGACGCCCCGGAACCAGGGTCAGGTCGAGATGGACCTGACCTGGATGCCACGCCTGGCACCGCATGTCTCGCTGCCGATCCCGGAACCACTGGAACTCGGTCAGCCGGCAGAGTTCTATCCCTTCACCTGGGGCGTCTACCGGTGGTTGCCTGGAGCACCGTTCACGGCGGAGTCCATGGACAGCACGCAGGCGGCCGGTGAGCTGGCCGGCTTCGTACGAACCCTGCGAGAAGTCGACACGACCGGCGCGCCAGTACCGGACGACGATCCCTTCAGCCGCGGTACGCCGCTGGCGCCGCGGGACGAAATGTTCCGCGAGGCCCTGGACGAGCTGCGGGAACACTTCGACACCGGGCGCGTGCTGGCCGCCTGGGAGGAGTCGTTGGCAGCCGACACCTGGGACGGTACGCCGCGGTGGATCCACGGTGACCTCATGTCAGGCAACATACTGGTTGCTGATGGCAAGCTGTCGGCGGTGATCGACTTCGCTACCGCGCGCGCCGCCGACCCGGCCGGCGACGTACTGCCCGCGTGGTGGATCTTCGAAGGCGAGTCCAGGAAGGCCTACCGCGAAGCACTCGAGGTCGACGACGCCACCTGGCTCCGCGCCCGCGGCTGGGCCCTGTCCCTGGTGCTCATCGCAATCCCTTATTACATGGGCCGTTTCCCCGACACCCTCCCGAACGGCCAGGACTCGGTCGCCGACATCCTGACCGACTTCACTGCACACTAGCGCTGCCCGGCGCAAGGGCCTGTGAAGATCTGTGGATAACGGATTCCCTTGAAAATAAGGGGTTCTGGCTTTGAAAACTGTCGGTGGGGGTGTCTAGGCTTTGCTGCATGGAGAAGCCGCCGGAGTTGATGAGTGACGCCGAGCTGGCGCGCGCTCTCGACCAGTGCGACGCCGACCAGGCCCGGGTGGAGACTCGCCGGTTGCGCCTGATCGGGGCGATGGACAGGTCGGGGTACGCCGAACGGGTCGGTGCCCGCGACATGGTCCAGTACCTGAAGTTCCGGTACCGCCTCGACCACTCGCGGGCTTCCCGCGACGTCCGCCTGTCCCGCGCGCTGCCTAAGTATGCGGCGGTCGTCGCCGCGCTGCCTGACCCTGATGTGGCCGAGGACGAAGAAGTCCCTCAGGTGTTCCTGCGGCCGGCGCAGGCCGAAGCGATCGTGACCGCGCTGGAAAAGGTCCCGACCACCGTGCCGGTCGCCGATCTCGAGTTCGCCGAAGAAGAACTGGTCCGCCTCGCCCGCCACCTGGCACCGGCCGACCTGCGCAAGGCCGCCGAACAATCCCGCGACATCCTCGACACCGACGGCCCCGAACCCGAAGAAGACAAGGCCGCTGCCCGCGAGACCCTGACCTTAAAGACCGCCGACCGAGGAGTGAAGTTCAACGGGTACCTGGCCAACGAAAACGCCGAACTCCTCCGGACACTCATCTTCACCGGCGCCCGCCCGCACAAGACCATCGACGGTGAGCGCGACCCCCGCTCCCGCGAAAAGCGCCAGGCAGACGCCCTCACCACCACCCTCACCCTCGCCGCCACCGCCCTAGACGCCGGCACCCCCTCACCCACCATCCCCCGCCCCACCACCCCATCAAGTCCCCCGGCAACCGATACCCCGGAGACTGGCTCTACGGAGGCTGGTCCTACGGCGGCTGGTCCTACGGCGGAGACAACGACCGACGCGCGGCGCGGCTCAGATGTTGGCGGGGACGGTGGTGCGGTGGCTGGTTCGGGTCGTGACGTGGTGCCTGGGTTCGGGGCGAAGGCGAACATCACCGTCACCATCGACCTGCAGGACCTCAAGTCGATGACCGCGGACGCGATCGGACAGACCGTCTACAGCAATGGGCTGTCCGCGGCCACCATCCGCCGGCTGGCCTGCGACGCCAAGGTCATCCCGATCGTCCTCGGCTCCAACTCCGAACCCCTCGACGTCGGCCGCTGCGAACGCCTGGTCACCCGCGCCATGCGCCGCGCCCTGAACACCCGCGACCGCGGCTGCGTCGTCTGCGGAGCCCCACCCATCATGTGCGACGCCCACCACCTGATCTCCTGGATCGACGGCGGCGACACCAAGATCTCCAACCTCGTGCTGCTCTGCCGCTGCCACCACACCGACCTACACAACGGCCACTGGACCATCACCATCACCAACGGCGAAGTCCACGTAGCCAGACCCGCCTGGGCCGACCCACCACCCCGCCGCCCACAGAGACCACCAGACGCCGCACACCAGGCGCAGGAGCCGCCGGGTGAGCACCCCACGCCGTCGGCTCCACCGGACGAAACGCCCAGGCCACACGAGCCACCGGGGTACTACCCCACGCCCTCGGACCCGCCGGACAGCGTATTCACGCACGCCGACAACCCGAGACCCCACACCTCAACCCCCGCAGATGATCCGTGGGGCGAGACTGCCCTGCCCGCAGATGATCCGTCGGGTGAGAGCGCCCTGCCCGCAGACGCCGAACGGGACGTCAGGCCGAGCCGCTGGAACGCCGACGAGTCGACACGTGCGGAGGCAGCCCGATTCGCGGTCTGGGGCGAGCACGCCCCGAACGGCACCGGCACCGGCCCACCATCCTTCGCCACGATCTGATCCCGCGAGGTCTGCACGGCCGATCCTCGGACAGCCGTCACTCCCCATCGCGGGATTCGATGCACCCGATGCCCGAGACGTGCTGCCCCGAGACGTGCCGCGCGGGGACGTGGTGCGCGGGGACGTGCTGCCGCGGGGAGGTGGTGCGGGGACGTGATGCCGGGCGTGGTGCGGGGAGGTGGTGCGGGGAGGTGATGCGGGGAGGTGGTGCCGGGCGTGGTGCCGGGCGTGGTGCGGGACGTTGTGCGGGGAGGTGGTGTGCGGGGACGTGATGCCGGGCGTGATGCGGGGGCGTGGTGTGCGCGGGGCTGGGGTGGTTGGGGTGGTTGGGGTGTTGGTTGTGCGGCTCACTCGTGTGACGTGCTGGGGGGGTCGCGGGGGTGGCGCCATCGGCGGTCGGGCGTTCGAGCGTCGGCTGCCGTTGGCGGCGGGTGGTCGGGTGGTCGGGTTGGTGCGTGCCAGTTCAGGAGCAGGCGTTCTTCGTGGTCGTGGATCGGCGACGGAAGGAGTGGGCGTCAGGGCCTGAGGGCGGGGTGAGCGAGGTTGGGTGGGGTCAGGCGTGGAGGGTGGGGCGGTAGATGAGTTCTTGGGTGTGGCCGTCGAGGGTGTGGGTCTCGAGGAGTTCCAGGTCGAGTTCGGCGGCGTCTTCGAAGATCCGGCCCAGCCCGCCCTTCCCGGTGATCACGGGGAAGACCGTGACCTGGACGCGGTCGACCAGGCCGGCGGCCAGTAGTGCGCGGTTCAGGGTGAGGCTGCCGTGCGAGCGCAGCGGGATGTCCGACTCCTTCTTGAGGCGCGCGATGGCTTCGACGGGGTCGCCGTTCAGCACGGTGGCGTCCGGCCAGTCGAGCGTTCCTTCGAGGGTGTTCGACACCACCGTCGTCGGCAGGTTCCGCATACGGGTGACCCACGGGTCCCGAGTCTCGGATCCTTCGGAGCTCGAGGCGAGCATCGCCGCCATCCCCCGAAAGGTGTTGGCTCCGAGGACCAGCCGCTGCTCCTCGCCGAACTGGTGGAAGCGGTGCTCCAGAAACTCCGGACCTTGCTTCCCGAAGTAGCCACCGAACGACCTGCTGTTCGAGTAGCCGTCGAAGCTCGAGAAGATGTCGAAGGTGTAGCTGGCGGTCATTTTGTTCTCCCCTGGTTTGGTAGGCGCGTTCTGCGGCGCCCTCACCACTACTACGACCACCTCGGTCCTGATCCGACACCGGGGTCAGGGAAGTTTGTAGATGAGGTGCCGGTTACCAGAGCTTGTCGATGTGGCCGGGGTGGAGCGGGATGCGGGTGTGGTGGAACCTTGGGGCGGCTTCGCGGGCGGCCGGGGTGAAGAAGGCGGCAAGGGTGACCTTGTCGAAGCCGGGTTGGTCGCTGGGGAACGGGTCGTCGGCGGTGCCGCCGATGAGGACCGTGCCAGGGAGGGGTTGCCAGCCGGCTGATCCGTAGAACTGTTGGAGGGGGCGGTCGCAGGTGAAGATGCCGAGGTCGAGGTGAAGGTCGATCATCGCGGTGCGGGCGGCGGTGACGAGGTGGCGGCCGTAGCCGCGGCCGCGGAGGTGCGGGCGGGTGACGACGGCGCTGAGTCCGCCGGTTTGGAAGGTGTTTCCGGCGTGGTGGAGCGGCTTGCGCAGGATGTCCAGTGCGGCGACGACCACGCCGTCGTCGACGAGGATCAGCGACAGCGGCTGGAGGGCCGGGTCGTGGACCAGCTCGTCCTGTGGCGGTGCGGGATCTGAGGGCCAGGTCTGGTTCTGCAGCGCGTGGATCTGGTGGCGGAAGGCTTGGGGTACGGCGCCTTCGGGGTAGGACTCGAGGTGCATCAGGTGGTCTTGAGGGTGTGGAGGCCCTGCCAGAGGAGGTCTTGGAGGGTGCGGGCCACCTTTTCGGGGGTGGGCGGATCGGTGGCGCGGGTGCGCCAGATGGCGAGGCGTTCGGTGGCGCCGGAGATGCTTTGGGCAACGATCTGGACCTCGTCGTCGTCGACGGGGCGGCCGGCGGGGAGGTTCATCCGGACCATCGTCGCGATCAGTTCGATGAAGGCCGCGCGTACCTCGTCGGTGGCTTCCGCGGCGGGGCCGGCGCTCAGCATGCCCTCGTCGACCAGGACGGACCAGGCCTGCGGGTGCTCGTCGAGGAAACGGAACCAGGCCAGGAACCCGGCGTACAGGGCGTCCTCGGCGTCCGGGGCGGCCATCACCGCGTCGGCGACGGTGTCGAGCAGGTGGCCGCGGAGCCGGGCGAGGCAGGCGAGGAACAGGCCGTCCTTCGAGCCGTAGTACTGGTAGATCAGCGGTTTCGACACCCCGACCTGTGCGGCGACGTCGTCCATCGATGTGCCCTGGTATCCGCGCTCGCCGAAGATCCGCTCGGCCGCCTCGAGGATCTCCCGTTCCCGTGCAGCCCGGTCGCGGCGGCGCTTCGGCGGGCCGGAGGGAACCGTGGTCGAGGTCACTTGCGCAGTCTAACTGACTCCGAGTAACTTACTACGAGTAAGTTCCGACCAGTAACTTCCGAAACGGGCTGGAGAACCTCATGGGCGAGCGGCATCGGATCGTGGTGATCGGCACCGGGTTCGCGGGGATCGGGATGGCGGTCCGGCTGAAGCAGGCCGGGTACGACGACTTCGTCGTACTGGAGCGCGCCGAGGACGTCGGCGGCACCTGGCGGGACAACACGTACCCAGGCTGCCGGTGTGACGTGCCGTCGCACCTGTACTCGTTCTCGTTCGCCCCGAACCCCGACTGGTCGTCGACGTTCTCGCCGCAGCCCGAGATCGAGGACTACCTGCGCAACGTCACCGAGTCGTACGGCGTCCGCCCGCACATCCGGTTCGGCAACACGGTCGAGTCGGCGCACTGGGTGGACGGCACCTGGCAGATCACCACGAACCAGCAGACGTTCACCGCGGACATCGTGCTGTCCGGGATGGGGCCGCTGGCGGAACCGTCGTACCCGAAGCTTCCCGGGATCGAGGACTTCGAGGGCGAGGTCTTCCACTCCGCGCGCTGGAACCACGACCTGAACCTCAGCGGTCGCAAGGTCGCCGTGATCGGGACCGGCGCGTCGGCGATCCAGTTCGTGCCGGCGATCCAGCCCGAGGTCGAGGAACTGCACCTGTTCCAGCGGACGCCGCCGTGGGTGATGCCGCGGCCCGATCGCAAGATCACCGCGGCCGAGAAGGCGATCTACCGGCGGTTCCCGCTGGTGCAGAAGGCGGTCCGGGCCGGGATCTACTGGGGCCGCGAGTCGATGGTGCTCGGGTTCGCCAAGCTGCCCGCGATCATGAAGCAGGCGCAGAAGGTCGCCGAGAAGCACCTCGCGCACCAGGTTCGCGACCCGCTGCTGCGGGCCAAGCTCACGCCGGACTTCACCCTCGGCTGCAAGCGCGTGCTGATCTCCGACGACTACTACCCGGCGCTCGCGCGGCCGAACGTCGAGGTGGTCACCGACGGGATCGCCGAGGTGACGCCGACCGGCATCGTCACCACCGAGGGCGTGAAGCACGAGGTCGACACGATCGTCTACGGCACCGGATTCAAGGTCACCGACCTGCCGGTGATGGACATGGTGCACGGTCGCGACGGCGTCTCGCTGCGCGAGGCCTGGGTGGATGGCATGGAGGCCCATCTCGGTACGGCGATCGCCGGCTTCCCGAACTTCTTCATGCTGATCGGCCCGAACACCGGCCTCGGGCACAGCTCGATGGTGTTCATGATCGAGTCCCAGATCGCGTACATCCTCGACGCACTGAAGACCATGGACACCCAGGGGTTGCGCGAGGTCGAGGTACGGCGGGATGTGCAGCGCGCGTTCGTCGACGGGGTCCGCTCGTCGATGCGGAACACGATCTGGACCCGCGGCGGCTGCACCAGCTGGTACCTGGACTCGGAGGGGCGCAACACGACCCTCTGGCCGTCCTTCACGTTCCGGTTCCGGCGGCTCACCCGGCGCTTCGATCCGGCCGAATATCAGACTATCGCTATGTGACATCGAGCGTGTTACATTCGATCGGTCGGATAGTCCGGGTGATCGGAGTGCACGGTGCTGCCACTGCATGGGATCGGCGGTCGCGGGGACCTACCGGTGCCGCTGTGGCTGGCGATCTACTCCGCTGGAGCCGCGGTCGTGGTGTCGTTCTTCGCGCTCGCCGCATTCTGGTCGCGCCCGCGGTTCGAGAGGACCACGGGCCGCCCGCTCGAGGTCCTGACCCGGCTCGTCGACCACCCGGCGACCCGCGTCGTACTCAAGCTGGCCGGGCTAGTAGCGCTAGCGTTCCTGCTCGGGGCTGCGTGGATCGGCAACCCCGAGCCGTCCCTGAACCCGGCCCCGACCTGGCTGTATGTCTGGATCTGGGTCGGCATCATCCCGCTCTCGCTGCTCTGCGGACCGATCTGGAGACTGGCAAACCCGTTGCGGACGATCGCGGGCCTGGTACGGCGTACGTCGTACCGACCGCTCCCGGGCGGGATCGCATACTGGCCCGCGGTCGCCGGTCTGGCCGGCTTCCTCTGGCTCGAACTGGTGTACCCGGAAGGCTCCGACCCGCGGGTGGTCGCGATCTTCGCCACGACGTACGCCGTCGTGAATGTTGCCGCAGGCATCGTTTACGGCCCGTCCTGGTTCGCGATCGGGGACAGCTTCGAGGTGTACGCCGAGACGCTCGGCCGACTGAGCCCGATCGGCCGCGGTGCTCGGGGCCGGCTCGAACTACGGAACCCGCTGGCCGGACTGGCGACGATGCCGCAGCAGCCGGGGATCGTCGGACTGCTGTGTCTGCTGCTCGGGTCGACGGCCTTCGACGGAATCTCCCGCTGGTCGGCGTGGACCCGGCTGACGGGTGGGCTCGACCGCATCCTGGTTTACACATTGGGTTTGATGGCGGCGGTCGCAATCGTCACAGCGCTGTTCCTGCTTGCCGCACGGACGACCGGCGCGGCCCAGATCCGGCCCGGGGCGGTCGGGGCCGCCGGGCTTCCGGGGGCGTTCGTGCATTCGCTGGTGCCGATCGCGATCGGGTACGCCGTCGCGCACTACTTCTCGTTCGCGATGTTCCAGGGCCAGGAGGGCTGGCTGCTTGCGACCGACCCGTTCGGGCGCGGCTGGGATCTGCTCGGGACGGGCGGGACGCGGATCGACTACGCGTTTCTCGGGACCGGGCTGATCGCGGGGGTCCAGATCGGTGCGATCGTGCTCGGACACGTACTTGGGGTCGTGTCCGCGCATGATCGCGCTGCCGACCTGTTCCGGCGCCGGCAGTTGCGGAGGGCGCAGTACCCGATGCTGGCCGCGATGGTCGCGTTCACAGCCGGCGGAATCGCGCTGGTGACGGCCTCATGATCGCGCTGCACATGGGAGGGATCCCCGAGACCGCGATGGTCCTCGGTCCGATCCTGCTGATCCTCGCGTTCATCCGCATCGCCCGCCGCAACGAAGCGAACCTTCCGGACGAAGAGGACGACTGGAACGCCGACCTAGGTGATCTTCCCGATCGGCGCGACCTCACCAAGACCGAGAAATAAGTGAGGCCCGGCAAACCCCCTGCGGTTCGCCGGGCCTCTCGTTCCCCGTTGGTTCAGGCGGCCAGGGCCGGTTCGTAGTACCCGCTGACGCGGGACAGGTCGGTCGTGCGGGCCAGTTCGGCGAGGCGGGCGCAGCCGGCGGTGAGGGCGGACTCAAGGGTCGGCCACGCGTCGACGCACCAGTAGGGGTCGTCGGGCTGCCGGTCGTTGTCGTCGTCGATGTCGGCACACCAGCCGCCGGAGCGGACGTGGTGGACATGCAGGCGGAGTTTCATCGGAGTCAGCCTTCAGAACGGCAGGGGACGGCCGGACGGGGTCCGGAGGTCGAGGGTCTGGGTCTCGGTCCGAGTCTGGCGGGTCGTGGTGGTGCGGGGCCGCCGACGGATCTGGATCTGGCGCATCCTCTTCCTCCTGCCTTGGCGTGTTCTGGTAGCTATACGCTCGCGCATGAGGACCGGTTCACACATGCGGAGGATTACCTATCTGTCCCCTGACCTTCCCTCAGGGAGGATCGGGGTGTGGACAGTCTGCTCAGCCGCTGGGGCCTTCAGGGGTACGACGTACGCCCGCTCACCGAAGGCACGAACAACACCGGCTACTACGTCGGCGACGAGTTCGTACTGCGCATTCATCGCAACGCGATCGATCCGACGTACGAGCACGCAGTACTGCGGGCGTTGAACGGACTGTCCTTCGCCGTACCGGTTCCCGTGCCGGCTGACGGAGAAACCGCAGTACGCGGAGAACTCAACGGCGAGACGGTCCTCGCGAGTCTGAGTCACCGCATCCCCGGTGAGCATCCGGTCCGCGGCGATGCAGCGAGGGCAGAGGCGTGCGGACGGGCGCTGGCCGAGCTGGACCATGCACTGAACCGGCTGGATCCGGCCGAGCTGCCACCGCCGCGGGTGTGGGACGGCGACCTGACCAACGTTCATCCGCGTGTGCCGAGCATCGATCGAGTGATCGACGGGGTGGCCGCGGAGGACCGGGACGACGTCGCCCGGATCCTCGTCGATATCAGCCCGCGGTCCGATCTGCCGCGGCAGATCATCCACGGCGACTTCGGGATCACGAACGTACTGATGGCCGGCGACCGGGTCAGCGCGATCCTGGACTTCGAGACCGCCGGGCCGGGTTACCGGGCGATGGATCTCGCGGTCGGCCGGTTCTTCTTCGGTGCGGTCGGCCACCCGAGCGAGGCGTTCCAGCGCGGGTACCTCGACGCGTTCCCGCTGACCGATGCCGAGCTGTCCGCGCTCCGCGACCTCGAACTGATGCGCGAGGCAACGAGTCTCGTGCATTGGTACGGGCGGTACGCCGACGGACAGATCACCGCCGAGAACCTCGCCGACCGAGTGGAACGCCTGCGGAGGGTAGAAGACTGGGCGAGTGAGCGCTGACCTGCTGTCCAGGTTGTGCCAGGTGCCGGTGCCCGCCGGGCGGTGATCTCGCCGCACGCTCGCCTGGCTCACCGAACGCGTCTAACCCGTCGAGGGCAAGGCCTTCGGGTCGAGTCCGAGCTCCTCGTAAGCGACGACCTCGATCTCGCGGGCCATCGCCTCCCGGAACGCCGCGACCAGCGCCTGCCCGGCCAGCGGGATGATGCCCTCCAGCGTTCGCTGGATCTCCGGCCAGCCCTCCGCGGGCATCCCGGCGTTGGTGAAGTCGCGCCAAACGGTCGAGCGGAACAGTTCGACGTAGATCTTGGCGACCGCGTCCGCCTGCGCGAACAGCTTCGGCAGCATCTCGAAGATCGCGGACATCGGGACGCCGAGCTTGATCACTTCGAGGCCGGTGCGCAGCAGGTCCGAGTTCGCGATCCGGAGCCGGCCGTCGTCCAGCCGCTCGGCGATCCCGAGCTCGACCAGCCGCTCGATGACCGCGGGATCGTGCGGTACGCCGGCCCGCTCCGCCAGCTGGAACTCGTCGAGCACCTCGGGCTCGGCCGGAGTCCACGGGTTCACCAGGGTCTCGAAGACGCCGAGCGCCATCGCGCCGTCGGGCAGTTCGCCCAGCATTCGCTCGACCGCGGCCAGCGTGTAGCCCTTGGCGAGCAGTTCGCGGACCAGCGTCAGCCGGGCCACATGATCCTGGCCGTAGTACCCGGTCCGGCCGACCAGCCGCGGCGGCGGGATCAGGCCGCGCCCGGCGTACGCGCGTACGTTCCGCACCGTCATGCCCACCTTGGCGGCGAGCTGATCGACGGTGAGCTCCTCGTCCTGTGCGTCCACCCTTGACAGTCTTCCAGACTCCACGTTACATAGTGGATGTAACATCAGCCATGGCGCATGCCTCCTGTCGCGCCTGACACAGCCGGATGAAGGAGCACCCGATGGCGATCCCGCTGGCGACCACCGGTACGGCGACGTTCGACCAGATCGCGATCGTCACCGGCGTGGTCGGGCTGCTGTACGTCGCACTCGCCGTGCTGCTGTGGCGCGAGCGCACCGGTCACGTCACGCTGGTAGGTAGGTTCGCGGACACCATCGGGAGACTGGACGGAGTCCCCCGATGGGCCGCGCTCACGCCGTACCTGCATGCCGTCTCGCTGCTCTCCTGCGCGTTCGGGGTCTGGTGGGACATCGCGGTGCACATCGACAAGGGCCGCGACACCGGTCCGTTCGGGACGCCGGCGCACTATCCGATCTTCTTCGGGATCCTCGGCGTGATCATCTCCGGCGTGCTGCCGATCGCTCTCGCGCGGAAGCCACTGCCTGCCAGGACCATCAAGCTCACCAAGGGCTGGCGGATCCCGTGCAGTGCGGCGCTGATCACGGTGTGCGGCACGTTCGCGCTGGTCGGGTTCCCGCTCGACGACGTCTGGCACCGGCTGTTCGGCGAGGACGTCACGCTCTGGGGACCGACCCACCTGCTGATGATCGGCGGCGTGGTCTTCTCGATCTTCGCGCGGTTGCTGGCGATCGCCGAGGTCGAGCAACTGATGGGGCCGAACAAGCGGCGGCTGTTCCAGGAGCTCGTGTCGGTCGGCGCGCTGCTGATCGCGTGGGACCTGTTCAGCACCGAGTTCAACTACGGCGTACCGCAGTTCCCGCTGATCCTGCAGCCGCTGCTGATCGTGTTCGGCTCCGCTATGGCGTTCACGATCCTGCGAGCGCGCCGCGGTCCGGGGACGACGTTCGCCGCGCTGGCCGTGTACCTCGTGATTCGCGGCGGGATCGCGTGGGCGGTGGCCGAGCCGCTCGGCGAGATCGTCGGGCACTTCCCGTTGCTGATCGTCGAGGCGCTGCTGGTCGAGTTGGTGGCGTTTGCCCTCGGCAACAAGAACCGCTTCCGGCTGGGGCTCGTCGCCGGTCTGCTGATCGGGACCGTCGGCGTCGTCGCGGAGTACGCCTGGAGCCATGTTTGGATGCCGATCGCGTGGCCGGCGTCGATGCTGCCGTCCGCGATCGGGTACGGCGTGATCGTCGGAGCCGGCGCCGGCCTGGTAGGGGCGTGGCTCGCGACCCGGTACGCCGAGGTGGCCGGCGAGGAGCGTGCAATCGGGATCAAGAACATCCGGCCGGTCGCGGTACGGCGTACCCATCAACTAGGTGCGGTCGGACTGGTCGCGGTCGTGGCGACGGTGTTCTTCTGCGTGCCGCGGACCGCGGATGCGGGCGTGTCGGGAGTCGTGTCGTTGGAGCGGGTGGCCACGGGGGCCGAGCCGACGGCGTACGTCACGATCACGATGTCGCCAACTGATGCGGCCGACGGCGCGCGGTGGTTCGAGGCGTTGGCCTGGCAGGGTGGCGGGCTGGTGTTCCACCCGATGGAGAAGGTTGCTGAAGGCACGTACCGGTCTGCGGACCCGCTGCCGATGTACGGGAAATGGAAGTCGATGATCCGGCTGCACCAGGGGCCGCGGGACATGGTGGCGAGCTGGGTGTACGCGCCCGAGGACCTGGCGATCGCGAAACCCGCGATCCAGGTGTCGAACGGGCAGACGGTCGAGTTCGTGAACGAGCAGCAGACGTTGCGCCGCGAGGAACGGACCGACGTGCCACGATGGATGTGGAACGCCGGCTACGCGCTGCTCGCGGTGGTTGGGCTGCTCGAGGTGATCGGGATTGCCTGGCTGGTCGGGCGCGGCGCCCGCGGCGGACGGATGCGGGCGGCTCACCTGGCCGCCGGCGAACGGGAACGGGAGATTGCGTGACGATCCAGTTGGAGCGGTCCGGGGTGACGGCAGCGGACGGAGTACGGCTGAACGTCGAGGTGGCCGGTCCGGCTGACGCGCCCGTGACGGTGCTGCTCGTGCACGGATGGACGTGTTCGACGCGCTCCTGGCACAACCAGGTGGAGGGGCTGCCGCAGATCCTCGGGCCGGACGCGGTGCGGGTCGTCACGTACGACCACCGCGGACATGGTCGGTCGGAGGCTGCGCCTGCCGGTACGACGCGGCTCGATCAGCTGGCCGACGACCTGGTCACGGTCCTCGACGAGGTCGTCGGCGACGGACCGGTCGTGTACGCCGGGCATTCGATGGGCGGCATGACGCTGATGGCGGCCGCCGAGCAATACCCCGAACTGTTTGGCTCCCGCATCCGCGCTGCCGCCCTGGTCAGCACAACCTCCGGCCACCTCACCGAGGGAGCACTCGGAATCCCCGACCGCTTCGATCCCGCGGCCTCCCGGATCGCTCCGCGGGTCCTGAATCGAGTCGGCAAAAGAGCCGACCGCCACACCGAAGCCCGCAACCGCCGGCACGCCGCCCCCGACGCCAGCACGGCGGGCGGGTCGCCTTCCTCCCGGCTGGAGGGTGCGGCGCGTCGGGCCGCGCGCCTGGCTGCGAGTTTGCAGCGGCCGGCTTTGCGGCAGGTGGTGTTCGGGAAGAAGCCGGATCCGGCGGAGGTCGAACTGTTCATGGCGGATCTGGCAGTCGTGCCCGGGGCGTCGTACGGCGGATTCTTCGAGACGATGCAGGAGCACGACCGCGGTGACGCGTTGAAGGTGCTCGACGAGCTGCCGGTGGAGATCATGCACGGCACCCGCGACCGGCTCCTCCCGCCGCGGCACGCGAACCGGATCGCCGCCCAGCTCCCCAGCGCCCGCCTCTGGATCTACCCCGGCGCCGGCCACATGCTGATGCAGGAACGCCCCCGCGACGTCACCCACCGCCTCGCTTCCCTGGCCCGCAAGGTGACCGCCTGAGAGTCGCGTCACGGCCCGCCGCGGCGTCCTGACCTACTCTCGACCTCGTGCAGAACCTTCTCTCCGATGTCGTGGTCGTGGATCTGACCCGCGCGCTGGCCGGGCCGCATGCGGCGATGATGCTGGGCGATCTCGGGGCGCGGGTGATCAAGGTCGAGACGCCGAACGGCGGCGACGACAGCCGCGGCTGGGGTCCGCCGTTCGTGGACGGCGAGTCGACGTACTACCTCTCGGCGAACCGCAACAAGGAGTCGGTGACCGCCGACCTGAAGTCGGACGAGGGCAAGGAGTTCCTGACCAAGCTGGTCCGGAAGGCCGACGTCCTGCTGGAGAACTTCCGGCCCGGCGTCCTCGACCGGCTCGGCTTCTCCACAGAACGCCTGCACGAACTCAACCCCGGCCTGGTGATCCTGTCGATCACCGGTTTCGGGCACGACGGCCCCGAGGGCGGCCGCGCCGGGTACGACCAGATCGCCCAGGGCGAGGGCGGCCTGATGAGCATCACCGGCGAGACCGAGCCGACGAAGGTCGGCGCCCCGATCGCCGACCTGCTGGCCGGGATGTACGGCGCGTACGGCGCCCTCGCGGCGCTCCACGAGCGATCGATCACCGGCAAGGGCCGGGTCGTCCGGACCAGCCTGCTCGCCTCGGTCGTCGGCGTACACGCGTTCCACGGCACGAAATGGACGGTCGCGCACGAGCTCCCTGAACGCGTCGGCAACCATCACGCGCAGATCGCGCCATACGGGCTCTACCGCACCCAGGACGACATCGTGCAGGTCGCGATCGGCAGCGAAGGACTCTGGCGACTGTTCGCCCCGATCGTCGGCCTGGATCCGTTGGACGAACGGTTCGCTGCCAACTCGGCCAGGGTGGCGCATCGGGACGAGCTGACTGCTTCGATCGAGGCCGCGTTTTCCGGTGCGCCGGCTGACGTCTGGCTGGAACGCCTTGCGGAGAAGGGGATTCCGGCCGGTAAGGTCCGCGACTTCCAGCAGGTGTACGACTGGGAGCAGACCCGCTCCCAAGGCCTGCTGATCGACGTCGAGCACCCGACCCTCGGCACCATCCAGCTCACCGGCCCGCCGCTGCGCTTCGACGACAACCAGTACGCCGGCGCCCGCGAGACCAACCTCCCCCCACCACGCCTCGGCGAACACGACGAGTCCGTCAGAGCCTGGCTGGACTCCGAGTAGATTCGCGAACCACGAGCTCGGGACGGATCAGCGTCTTACGCGGCCGCTCACTCACATCGCGCTTCAACCGTTGCAGGAGCAGGTCGACTGCCGTCGTACCGACCTCGGCCGCCGGCAGCCGGACAGAGGTGAGAGGCGTCTGCAGGTACGCCGCGTACGGGTGGTCGCCGAACCCGGTGATCGCCAGGTCGCGCGGGACCTGGAGGCCGCGCTCGGCGAGGATCCGGAGCAGACCGAGAGCGAAGTAGTCGTTGCCGGTGACGATCGCGTCCGGCAGGGCGAGCGACTGCGCGAAGCGGTATGCCTCCTCCGGCTGCCAGGGCAGCGCCAACGAGTCGTACCGGCGCGTTGGAACCGTGCGGATCAGGTCGTCGGAGACGTCGAGCCCGCCATCGGCCATTGCGCGGCGGAAGCCGGTGATTCGGTCGGCTGTGGTGGTGATCGGTAGGTCTTCTTCCAGCAGGAGCAGGCGGCGTGCGCCGCCTGCGATCAGGTGGCTGGTGGCCTCGTACGACCCGCGTTCGTAGTCGACTCCGACCATGTCGCAGTCGAGCTCGGGTACGTCGCGGTTGACGAACACCAGCGGGATCCCGCTGTCCCGGACGCGGCGCCAGTGGTCCCACTCGGCTTGCACCGGCACGACCACGGCACCGTCGACGGCAGAGCGCAGCAACGCCTCGGTGGCGCGCTGCTCGTTCTCCACGCTCTCGTCGGTGACGAGCAGCAGCAACGAGTACCCCTGGGCGCGGACCCGGAGCTCGATGCTGCTGATCAGCTGCGCGTAGAACGGGTTCGAGGGGTTGGTGATGACGAGGCCCAGTGTCATCGCGGAGCCGAGCACCAGCGACCGCGCCAGCGTGTTCGGGACGTACCCGATCCGCGCGGCCTCGGCCTGGACGGCGGCCCGCGTGCTCGCGCTGACGCTGTCCTTGTCGCCGAGCGCGCGCGACACGGTGTTCACCGACAGGCCGAGCGCCGTCGCGATGTCCCGCAACGTCGGCCGCGGTCGTGGGCCCTGGGCCTCCGTCATACAACCTCCCCCTCGAGGCTAAGCCTTCACGGCCAGGTGGATGCGTACCTGGACCGAGCCCTCGACCTTAGCGCGCAACCGCAGCCAGTGACCGAACCCGGCGGCCGGCCAGCTGACCAGCTTCCCTGGTTCGACGACATGCTCGGTCACTTCTCCACCGTCGTCGAGGTCGCACCAGGTGATGCCGTCGGGGGAGACCTGGGTGACGTACGTCGCCGTACCGTCGCCGCCGACGTGCTGCACGAACCAGCGTGCCTCACCGGCCCAGGCGACCTCGTAGGGCTCGGTCGCGAAGCGGGTGTCGAACGTCGTGTCGCGTTCCAGCACCGCCGTCATGGACTGTCGCATGGGCCTACCAATCAACCGAGATGAGGACGGAGTCGAGGAAGAGGAAGTTGCGCACCGAGCTGTGGGTGCGGACCGAGAAGTAGAAGTTCAGCAGGTTCTCGAGCGTCTCGTAGCGTTCCTCGTACGGCGGAACCGGTACGTCGCGCATGTCCATCACCCGGTCGTTGACCTGCAGTTCGACGTTGCGCCGCTTGTCGGTGTCGATCAGCCAGCGCAGGTAGTGCCAGTTCACCTTGGTCGGGACCTCGTTGTAGCAGAGCTCCTGCGGCTCGCCGAACGCCTGCCAGTCCTCCGGGTTCGGCGCGGTGAAGTCGGCGGCGTACTCCAGTTTCACCTTGCCCTCGAAGTGCTCGCGCGGCGTCGGCTCGGGGACGGTCGGCGCCATCCACTGCCGGGTGAAGTGGTTGTCCAGGTTCGTGTTCTGGTAGCGCGCGACCGTGTGGTAGCGCAGGCCGCCGTCGCCGCACAGGTCGGTCGCGACCGTGAACGCGCCGAACTGCGCCTCGGACGGGTGCGTGTTGCCGTCCCACTGGACGTCGCCGAAGTTGTCCAGCTCGGCGCCGCCGCCGAGGGTGGCCTCGGACTTGAAGGCGAAGTAGGTCTCGAGCTGCACGAGGCCGCGGCCGCTCATCGTGAGCCGGCGGATCGCGACCGCGGTGTGGCCCTTGTGCGGGCGGGTCGCGAGCTTGAGCGCGTACGTGCCGCTCAGCGCTCCGTGCGTACCGATGTCGAAGAAGTTGCAGGCTGACAGCTGCGGCGGCCGGAAGTCGCGCATGTGGTCGTCGACCGTGCTGAGGTCGCCGCGGCCGTTGTAGTTGCCGAGCAGCTCGGTCCAGCCGTGCGTCCCGCTGTCGAACTCGTCGAAGGCCAGGATCCGCGGCAACGGCGAGAACTTCGACAGCCGGGGATCGGCGGACAGGAGCGCTGTACGTAGGTCGGATGTCGTCACACAGTGAAGTGAACGTTAACGGGAAATTGCCGTCAACCGGCCGTTTCACCCACAGCAACAGTGGTCTATTGACACGTAAATCACACACTTCTACGGTGCATTAACGCTACCGTTAACGTTCACGGCAGCTTCCCATTTCTTCCGCCGGGAGGCACCAATGCAGTCGCTGAGCCGTGCCCTCACCGTCCTGGCCGAGCTCAACCGTGAGGACCGCGCGTACGGCGTGACCGAGCTTGCCGTCACTGTCGGCCTGCACAAGAGCACCGTGCACCGCATCCTCGCCACGTTCTGCGCCCACGGCCTGGCCGCCCGCGTCGACGACCACCGCTACACGGCTCAGGACGGTCTCGCCGCACTGCGCCGTACGACGCAACGCCGCGCCGGCCCCGAACACACCCTGACCGTCCTCGGCGACCGCCTCGGCCGCCTGGTCGTCCTCGCAAAACCACTACCGAAGACCACCGGGACTGTCCTGCAGGTCGCGGCCGTAGCGGGTGGTTCGTCGGTGCAACCAGGTCACGCGGTCTCATTGCGCCAGAGCGCACTCGGTCGTGCGTACCTCTCCGCCCTTCCAGCAGACGAAGTGACCGGTACGCCGGATCTTCTCGACACGTTGCAGAGGATCCGGATGTCCGGGTTCGCGCACAACGCGCGGCCGGTCGCGTCGTTGCCGCGGATGGTGGCGGTGCCGGTGCGGGCGAGTGACGGGACCTGTGCGGGTGCGCTCGGCGCGGAGCTGATCCAGCCGGGGTCGGTCGACGAGGTCCGGCGTGTGGTGTCCGTACTGCGGAGCGGCGTCTGATGGGGGCGTACGTCGTCCGGCGGTTGTTCTTCTCGCTCTTCGTGCTGTGGGGCGCGGTCACGATCATTTTCGTCGTACTGCGGCTCGTACCCGGCGACCCGGCGTACATCATGCTCGGGCCCGACGCGGACCAGGCGCAGGTGGCCGCGTTGCGGGCCCAACTCGGGCTCGATCAGTCGCTGATCCAGCAGTACGCGACGTACCTGGCGAACGTCGTGCACCTGGATTTCGGTGAGTCCTTCCGACTGAACGCGGACTCGATGAGTCTTGTGCTGCAAAGGGTTCCGGCCACGATCCAGCTCGCGACGACCGCGTTGCTGCTGTCGTTGCTGATCGGTCTGCCGCTCGGTGTGATCGCCGCGCTGCGGGCCCACAGCTGGGTGGACCGGGCGATCTCGGTGTTCTCGCTGATGGGCCAGTCGACACCGTCGTTCTGGCTGGGGATCGTGTTGATCCTGGTGTTCGCCCGCGGGCTGAAGGTGCTGCCGAGTGCGGGCTCGGGGTCGTGGGCGCATCTGGTGCTGCCGACGATCACGCTGGCCCTGCCGTTCCTCGCGATCCTGGTGCGGCTGACGCGCAGCGGGCTGCTCGAGGTCGTGCACGAGGGCTATGTGCAGACCGCGCGGGCGAAGGGGCTCAGCGAAGGGATCGTCGTCCTCGTCCATGCGATGCGGAACGCGCTGATCCCGATCGTGACCGTCGTCGGCCTGCAGTTCGGCGCGTTGCTCGGCGGCACGGTGATCGTCGAGACGGTGTTCGCCTGGCCGGGGGTCGGGCGGTTGCTGATCGACTCGATCGGGCGCCGCGACTACGGCGTCGTCCAGGCCGCGATCTTGCTGGTGGCAACGATCTTCGTGCTGATCAACCTGCTCGTCGACCTCCTGTACGGCTTCTTGGACCCGCGGGTCCGTCTGGCTGGTGACTGAACGATGACTGCTGACGTTGTGTTGTCGGCTCCGGTCGCGGTACGCCGTCGTACCCGGGCCGGCTCCGCCCGGATCAGGTTCGGGTTCGCGGTGATCGCGGTGTACGTCGTGGCCGCGGCGATCGGGCCGTGGCTGTTCCGGTACAACCCGGTCGACACCCGGACCGCGGACCGGCTGAAGCCGCCGTTCACCCGGTTGTCCGACGGGTCGTTCGCGATCTTCGGCACCGACCAGGTCGGGCAGGACCTGTTCGCGCAGATGTTGCAAGGGGCAAGGATCTCGATCGCGGTCGGCCTGGCGACGCTGGTGCTGGCCGGCACCATCGGCGTCACCATCGGTCTGGCCGCCGGATACTTCGGCGGCTGGCTGGACGGCGTACTGATGCGGCTCGCGGACATCCAGCTGGCGTTCCCCTCGATCCTGCTGGCGATCTTCATCGCGGCCCTGCTCGGTCCGTCGGTGGTGAACGTGGTGATCGTGCTCGCGGTGGCGAACTGGGTGACGTTCGCCCGGGTCGCTCGCGGGCAGGCGCTGGCGACGCGACGGCGGGAGTTCGTCGACGCGTCGCGGACGCTGGGCGCCGGGACCTGGCGGCTGATCACCCGTTGCGTACTGCCGGCCTGTGTCGCGCCGGTGCTTGTTGTGGCGACGGTCGAGATCGGTCACGTGATCCTGGCCGAGGCGTCGCTGAGCTTCCTCGGTCTCGGGACACCGGCTTCGACTCCCAGTTGGGGTGTGACGATCGCGAACGGGCGCAACTACCTCGCCGACGCGTGGTGGATCTCGACGATCCCGGGGATCGCGTTGGCGTTCCTGGTGATCTCGCTCGGCGTACTCGGTGACGCACTCCGCGACCGGTACGACCCACGGCTGAGGAGTCTGTGATGGCACTGCTGAGTGTGCGCGATCTACGTGTCGAGTTCGCCACTTCTGGTGGAGTGGTGACGGCCGTCGACGGGGCGTCGTTCGACGTCGGTGCCGGTGAAACCGTTGCCCTGCTGGGTGAATCGGGCAGCGGCAAGAGCGTCACTGCGCAGGCCGTGCTGGGGATCGTGCCGAAGCCGGCCGGCCGGATCCCGAGCGGAAGCATCTCCTATGACAGCAAGGACTTACTGGCACCAGGAGTCGCGAAGGGCCTGCGGGGACGAGAGATTGCGATGGTCTTCCAGGACCCGTTGAGCTCGCTGAACCCGGTGTTCCGCGTCGGTGCGCAGATCGGCGAGATGTTCCGCCGGCATCGCGGCGCATCCCGCCGGGAGGCACGGGCGGCCGCGCTGGACCTGATGAAGCGGGTCGGGATCCCGGCCGCCTCCAAGCGGCTCGACGACTACCCGCACCAGTTCTCCGGCGGGATGCGGCAGCGCGTGATGATCGCGATGGCGCTCGCCCTGTCACCGCGGCTGCTGATCGCGGACGAGCCGACGACCGCGCTGGACGTCACGGTCCAGGCGCAGATCATGGACCTCCTCACCCGGCTGCAGGCCGAGGAGGGCATGTCGCTCGTCCTCATCACCCACGACCTCGGCGTCGTCGCCGGCGTGGCCGACCGGGTGATCCTGATGTACGCCGGACGCGTCGTCGAGACCGGTCCGCTCCGCGAGGTCTACGAACACAGCGGCCACCCGTACACCTCCGGTCTGATGGCGTCCGTCCCCGCTCTCGACGGCTCTCGCGATCGCCTGGTCCCCATCCAGGGTTCGCCGCCCGACCTCCTGGCCCTGCCCTCGGGCTGCTCCTTCCGCCCCCGCTGCCGGTACGCCGACGAACAGTGCGCTGAGGTCGAGCCCGTCCTCCGCCAGTTGCCCGACCGCCCCAGCGCCCACCAGGCCGCCTGCCACCACCCGGAAGGAGTCCTCACCGATGTCCACTGAGTCTCCGCTCTTGTCGGTGCGCGACCTGCAGACCTCGTTCCCGATGCGGTCGCCAGTGCTCCGGCGTACCGTCGGGCAGATCCAAGCCGTCGCAGGTGTCTCCTTCGACATCCCGGCCGGTGGGACGCTCGGGCTGGTGGGGGAGTCGGGCTCGGGGAAGTCGACCGTCGCGCGGACCATCATCGGGCTGGAGAAGGCGCGCTCGGGGAGCATCGTCTTCGACGGTGACGAGCTGACCTCGTTGCCCAAGGCATCCATGCGCCGGGTCCGCCGGCAGCTGCAGATGATCTTCCAGGACCCGTACGCGTCCCTCAACCCGCGCGCGACCGTCGAGCAGATCATCGCCGAGGCCTGGCAGATCCACCCCGACGTCGTACCGAAGAACCGGCATCGCTCCGAGGTCCGCGACCTGCTCGAGCGGGTCGGCCTGAACCCGGATCACGCGGAGCGGTACCCGCACCAGTTCTCCGGCGGGCAACGGCAGCGGATCGGCATCGCCCGCGCGCTCGCGCTCCGTCCGAAACTGGTGATCTGCGACGAAGCTGTCTCCGCGTTGGACGTGTCGGTGCAAGCACAGGTGCTCAACCTGCTCGACGATCTGCGCCGCGACCTCGGGCTCGCGTACCTGTTCATCGCCCACGACCTGTCCGTCGTACGGCATATCTCGGACCGCGTCGCGGTGATGTACCTCGGACGCATCGTCGAGACCGCGTCGCAGGACGAGCTGTTCACCCGGCCGTTGCACCCGTACACGCAGGCGCTGCTGTCCGCGGTGCCGGATCCGATGCCGTGGGACAAGCCGGCGCGCGAGCAGATCATCATCGGCGGCGATGTGCCGTCGCCCGCGGATCCGCCGTCCGGGTGCGGTTTCCGGACCCGCTGCTGGAAGGCGGCGGACGTCTGCGCGCACGACGTACCTGAGCTCACGACCCGGCTCGAACTGCACCCCGCCGCCTGCCACTTCGCCACCGAACTTGCTGGAGCCGCCCGATGAGCGTCACCGAACTGGTCCTCCTCCGCCACGGCGAATCCGTGTGGAACGCCGAGCACCGCTACCAAGGCCAGCAAGGCACCGGCTTGAGCGCACGCGGTCGGCAGCAGGCGAAGCAGGCTGCGGAGAACTTGCAGTCGTTCGAGTTCGACGCGATCGTCGCTAGCGATCTCCAGCGGGTGCGAGAGACCTTGCAGCCCTATCTGGACAGCCAGGATCACCTTGAGGTCGGCGTCGACAAGCGGTGGCGGGAGATCGACGTCGGGACGTGGGGCGGGCGGCTGATCGCGGATATCGCCGCCGAGGAGCCCGACGTCGTCGAGGCCTTTGCCCGGGGTGAAGACGTTGCTCGCGGGGGTGGCGAGACCTTCCGGCAGTTGCGAGCTCGTGTGTGGCAGGCAGCGCAGGACATCACGCGGTCCGGCGCGCGGCGGGTGCTGGTGGTGACGCACGGCGGGCCGATCCGGGTTGCGGCGGCGTCGGCGCTCGGGCTGCAGGCGGGGGAGGAGATGGTGCTGGATCCGCCGGGAAACTGCTCGCTCACCACGCTCCGGCTCGACGGACTCACGGCGTACAACGTGCCTACCGGGATGGACCGATGACTTTCACCTTTGTGGCGATGACCTACAACCTGTGGTCCGAGTTCTACCTCGACCAGCGCCGGGATGCGATCGCGAGCCTGTTCACGACGCGGCCGCCCGACCTGCTCGCCGTACAAGAGCTCCGGCCCTCCACTCGCAAGCTGCTCGACGACGTCCTGCCCGACCACGACCGCATCGACGGAACCGCGGGCTGGGAGACCCAGAGCAACCTGTGGTGGCGACGCGATCTCTTCACGTACGTCGAGCACGGGGCCGAGGACGTCGGCATCCTCTCGCCCGACGCGCGCCTGTTCTGGGTCCGGCTGCGCACCCCCGACGACACCGAGCTGATCTTCAGTACGGCGCACCTCACCTGGCCCGGCCACTCCGACGAGCGGACCGACCACGTCAACCGCCGGATCGCCCAGGCCCGCGCGATCGGGGAAGCGCTCGAACGCCTGGCCGGCGACGGCGCCTGCCTGTTCACGGTCGACATCAACGACATCGGCCCACCGCAGTGGGAGCTCGGGAACGCCGGGTTCCTGGACAGTTTCACCGCCCTTGGCCGGCACTCACCGGTGACCCACCCGGTGGTGCCGACGGTCGCGACCGGTCCGATCGGGACCCGGTTGTCGCCGCTCGCCTCACCACCCAAGGCGATCGACTGGATCTTCGCCCGCGGCCCGCTCGCCGCCCGGTCCAGCGAGGTCGTCGACTTCTTCCACGACGGCCGCGCCCCCTCGGACCACCACCCGGTCGTCGCCACCTACACGCTCTGAGGAGAACCCCTGTGTTGAGGAAGCGATTCGTGGCGGCCGTGGCCGTCGTGACATTGGCTGCGGTGGCCGCATGCTCACCGGCCAGTGAGCCGAGCAGCGGCGAACAGGTCCTGCGGTACGCGCCGGCGATGTTCCCGGTGTCGCTGGACACCCACAAGTACGCCGGTGAGGAGGCCGTGCAGACCGCGATCCAGCAGATCATGGAACCGCTGGTCCGCGTCGACGGCGGCAAGATCGTCCCGGTGCTGGCCACCTCGTGGGAGAACCCGGACCCGACCACGTGGGTGTTCAAGCTCCGCACCGGCGTGAAGTTCTCCGACGGTACGCCGTTCACCGCGAAGGACGTGGTGGCGTCGTACGAACGGCACAAGAAGCTCGACGGTCCACTCGTACCGCTCTATTCGACGGTGACGTCGTTCGCGGCGACCGACGACCAGACCGTGACGGTGAAGACCAGTAAGCCGCTCGGTACGTTGCTGAGCTCGCTGACGCTGCTGTTCATCGGGCCGGCCGCCAAGATCAACGCCGACGGGTTCTTCAACAAGCCGATCGGGACCGGGCCGTTCACGGTCGAGTCGTTCAAGCCCGACGAGAAGCTCGACCTGGCCGCGAACCCGACGTACTGGGACGGCGCGCCGAAGCTGAGCAAGCTCGAGTTCGTGAACATCCCGGAGGTCGCCGGGCGGATCACCGGGCTGGAGAACGGCGAGGTCGACGTCCTGACGCAGATCCCGCCGGACCAGGTCGGCTCGGTGAAGGGCAGCGACGCGATCACGTACTCGACCACGCCGAGCTGGACGTACTACTTCGACTGGTTCAACTCCAACCGGAAGCCGTTCAACGACAAGCGGGTTCGGCAGGCGATGTGGCACGCGCTCAACCTCGAAGGCACCGTGAAGGACCTGTTCGGCGATCTCGCGTCGGTCGCGCAGGCGCCGCTGGCCCAGGGTGTGATCGGTGCGCCGAAGCTGTCGCCGTACGCCTACGACCCGGCGAAGGCGAAGCAACTGCTGACCGAGGCCGGGTACCCGAACGGGTTCACCACGTCGATGCAGTGGCCGCTCGAAGGCGGGCCGAACATCCGGGCGCTGGCGCAGGCGATGATCTCGGACTGGGCGAAGATCGGCGTCACGGTCAAGCCGCTGGAGAAGGAACGCGCGCAGTGGCTGGAGGACTTCGGCAAACTCAACTGGGACATGAACCTGCAGACCAACGTGACCGGCACTGGTGACGCCGACTACACACTGGCTCGCCTGTACGTGTGCAGCGCCAAGCGCAACGGCTACTGCAATCCCGCGGTCGACAAGCTCCTGCTCGACGCCCGCTCGTCGGTCGACCAGGCCGCTCGTCCCAAGCTCTACCAGCAGGCGGGCCAGACGATCTGGGACGACGCCGTCGGAATCTTCCCGGCCGACCTCGCCTCCAACGCTGCCGTCCGCTCCCGCGTCCAGAACTTCGTGATGCCCCCGAGCGGCCGCCCGCTCTTCGCGAAGGTGACTGTCTCCGGAAGCTGAGCTGTGCCTTTCGAGTGTGGTGGAAAGGAGGGTGAGGGGTTGACGGGTCGGACGGGCGCGGTCTAGCGTCCGGGAAATCGATTACTCGCCCCGATCGGAGATGTGATGGCCGACCTTGTCAGGATGGCTGCGATCGGGAAGCGGTACGGCGGCGTGCAGGCCTGTCACGAGGTGGACTTCGTGCTCGGCGCCGGGGAGGTGCACGCGCTGCTCGGCGAGAACGGCGCCGGCAAGAGCACGCTGATGAAGATCCTCTCCGGCGACGTCACGGAGTACGCGGGCAGCATCGCGATCAACGGCACCCCCGTGCGGTTCAGCGGCCCGACCGACGCACAGGCCGCGGGCATCGCGATGATCCACCAGGAACTCGACCTGGTCCCCGGCCTGTCGGTCGCGGACAACATCTTCCTCGGTCGCGAGCTGCGGACAACGGTCCGCACGGTCGACCGCCGGCGGATGGAACGCGAAGCCCGCGAGCTCCTCGACCGCAGCGGTGTCAGCCTCGACCCGCGCCGCCCGGTCGGCGAGCTCCGCGTCGGAGAGCAGCAACTCGTCACGATCGCGAAGGCGATCTCGCTCGACGCCCGGGTGCTGATCATGGACGAGCCGACCTCCGCGCTCACCAGCTCCGAGGTCGAGCGGCTCTTCGACGTGATCCGCGAGCTCCGGCAAAGCGGTGTCGGCATCGTCTACATCTCGCACCGGATGGAGGAGATCGCCAAGGTCGCCGACCGCGCGACCGTCCTCCGCAACGGCAAGATCGTCACCAGCTTCGACCCGCGCGAACTCAGTACGGCGGAAGTCGTCGAGGCAATGGTCGGCCGCCCGGTGCAGACCATGTTCACAACTCCCGACTCCGATACTGGCGACGAACTGCTGCGCGTCGAGAACCTGAAGCTGAAGGCCCGCCGCCCACGTCCCGGCCGCCGCGACCCCGACGGCATCTCGCTGACCGTCCGCTCCGGCGAGATCGTCGGTCTCGCCGGCCTGCTCGGCGCGGGCCGGACCGAACTCCTCGAAACCCTGTACGGCGTCGCACCTGGCGGCCTCCGAACGGGCCGGATTCTCCTGCAGGGCAAGGCGATCCGGCCCCGCGGTCCGCGTCAAGCACTTGCCCAGGGCATCGGATTCGTCCCGGAGGACCGGCGCGCGTCGGGGCTCGTGCTGTTCCACTCGATCCTCGCCAACACGGTCGTCTCGAGTCTCCCGTCGTACGGACGTCTGGGGGTGATCGCCCGCCGGATGGAGCGCACGGCGTCAACCAGGATGGCCGATCGGCTGCGGCTGAAGTTCGGCCGCCTGCAGGACGAGGTCGGCACGCTGTCCGGCGGGAACCAGCAGAAGGTGGTGTTCGGGCGGATGCTGCTCACCGAGCCCAAGCTCCTGCTCCTCGACGAGCCAACGCGCGGGGTCGACGTCGGCGCGAAGGCCGAGATCTACCGGTTGCTCGGTGAACTCGCGGCGCAGGGTCTCGGCGTACTGCTGGCGTCGTCCGAGCTTCCCGAACTGGTCGGGGTCTGCGACCGCGTCGTCGTACTGCGGGACGGCCGCGACGTCGCCTCGTTCAGTACGGCGGACTCGGGTGAAGGGGATCTGCTGGCGGCGGCGATGGGACAAGGCGCAGTGTTCGACGAGGTCGGAGGAGCGTAGTGACCGACGTACAGGACAAGGTGGTGACGACGGACAAGATGTCCGTGGCCGCCACGCTGTTCCGGTTCCAGAGCGTGTTCGGGCTGATCGCGGTGTTCGTCGCGGCGATCACCTTCTCGCCGCGCAAGAACGGCGAGATCCTCTTCATCAGCGCGGACAACCTGGCGAACGTGGTCCGCGCGGTGTCCGAGATCGGGATCATCGCGGTCGGCATGACATTCGTGATCCTGATCGGCGGGATCGACCTGTCGGTCGGCGCGGTGCTCGGACTCGCCGCTGTCGGGTCCGCCGTCCTGATGGTCGAGAACGACTGGGGCTTCCTGCCCTCGGTCGTGCTGGTGCTGGCGATCGGCCTGGTCTTCGGTGCCCTGCAAGGCGTGGCAACCGCGATGATCGGGATCCAGTCGTTCATCGTCACACTCGCGGGCCTGCAGATAGCGCGCGGCCTGGCCCGGATCTGGTCCGGCGGCCAGGGCGTCGCGATCGCGTACGGCGACGGACCGAAAGAGGCGCCGACGTCGTTCGCGCTGCTCGGTGAACGCACCTTCGGCGGCCTGGTGCCGATCCCGGTCATCATCTTCGCGGTCGTCGCGATCGCCGCGGTCGTGTACCTCCGGGTCAGCGCGTTCTCCCGGCACCTGTACGCCGTCGGCGGCAACGAGAAGGCCGCGCGGCTGTCCGGCGTACCCGTGGTCCGGGTCAAGATCGCGGTATTCGCGATCTGCGGACTGCTCGCGTCGCTGGCCGGCATCGTCCACGCCGTCCAGCTCAACCAGGGCAGCCCGAACGACGGCATCGGCTACGAGCTGGACGCGATCGCCGCGGTGGTGATCGGCGGCACCAGCCTGGCGGGAGGCCGTGGTTCGGTGGCCGGGACGGTGGCGGGCGCGCTGCTGCTCGGCGTACTGAACAACATCCTTGCCCTGAACAACATCGACTCCAACATCCAGCTCCTGATCAAGGGACTGGTCATCGTTGCCGCCGCCGCGCTGCAGCGACTCCGCCCCACCTCGTAAGGAAGGCTCCGTCATGCGTTCTGTACGAATTTCCCTGGCCGCCGCCGCTGTTGCCGCACTCGTGCTGGCCGGCTGCGGGACCACGAACGAACGGGCGTCGGGTGGCGCGTCGCCCGGGGAGTCCAAGTCCTGCAAGGGCACCGACGGCAAGTACACGATCGGGATGAGTCAGGCGAACGTGGCCGAGCCGTACCGGCAACGGATGGACGACGACATCAAGGCGGCGGCCAAGGACGTGCCGCAGTTCGACGTGAAGTTCGCGGACGCGGCGCAGGACAACGCCAAGCAGGTCGCGGACGTGGAGAACTACATCACCCAGCAGATCGACCTGCTGATCATCAGCCCGAACGAGGCGAAGCCGCTCACCGCGGTGGTGAAGAAGGCGTACGACAAGGGCATCCCGGTGATCGTGCTGGACCGGAAGGTCGAGGGCGACGCGTACACCGGGTTCATCGGCGGCGACAACGTGCAGATCGGTCGCGAGGCCGGGAAGTACATCGCCGAGAAGCTGCTGCCGCAGGGCGGGAACGTGGTCGAGCTCAAGGGGCTGGCCGGCGCGACGCCGCAGGCCGAGCGGCACGAGGGATTCGTCGAGGGGATCAAGGGCAATCCGAAGGTCAAGGTGATCGCGGCCGCGAGCGGTGACTGGCTGCGGGAGAAGGGCCAGGCGCAGATGGACGCGCTGCTGAAGGCGAACCCGAAGATCGACGTCGTCTACTCGCACAACGACCCGATGGCCGAGGGCGCGTACCTGGCCGCGAAGGCGGTCGGCCGCGAGAAGGAGATGAAGTTCACCGGCATCGACGCGCTGCCGATCCCGTCCGGCGGCATCAAGGCCGTCGAGCAGGGCCGCCTGTCTGCCACCTTCACGTACCCGACCAACGGCAAGGAAGCGATCGCCGCCGCGAAGAAGATCCTGGTCGACTGCGGCACCATCGAAAAGACCCAAACGCTACCCACACGCCTGATCGACGCCTCCAACGCCGCCAAGATCTACGCGGAGGAGAACCCGAACGGTTGACGGGATGGCGGACCGCCAGGCCATCACAATCGCGGCGCAGCGGGCGCCCCGAGCGTGCGCTCGGCGATGCGGCACCAATTGTGATGGCGTGGCGGTTCGGGTCAGCGGTGGGAGCTTGCTCGTTTGATGAGGCGGGCGCCGAGGGTGGTTGCGGTTGGTGGGCGGGTGGGGTCGGCGAGGCGGGCGAGGAGGAGGCGGGCGGCCACCGTGCCGATCTCGTAGGCCGGTTGTGCGACGACGGTCAGCGGCGGGTCGACGAGCTCGGCCCACGGCGCATCGTCGAACGTGACCAGCCCGACGTCCCGCCCCGCCCGCACACCCCGCTCGTGCAGAGCCTGCAGGACGCCGACAGCCATCGCGCTGTTCGCGATCAGGAGCGCGTCCGGGGGCTCGGGTTGGGCGAGCAGGTCGAGGGCGGCGCGGTGCGCGCCGGCAGCCTTGTACTCGGTCCGCCGGACGAGTTTCGGCGTACGGTGCCGGGCTGCCTTGAGCGCGTCGCGGTACCCGGCCAGGCGATCGTCGGCGGTGCGGACGCCGGCCGGCCCGGTGATGCAGCCGACGCGTTCGTAGCCTTGGGCAATCAAATGGGCGGTCGCCTCGCGGGCGGCGAGGCGGGTGTCGACCAGGACGACGTCGCTGTCCTGCCCGGGCAGCGGACGGTCCACCGCGACGTACGCCGTACCGCGCGACGCCAATTTCGCGACCGTGGACGTCGGGCCGCTCGGGGACAGGATGACGCCCGCGACCCGTTCCTGGATGGCGATGTCGAGGTAGCGGTTCTCCTTCTCGACGCTCTCGTCGGAGTTGCAGAGCACGACGGAGTACCCGACCTCGTGCGCGACGTCCTCCACCCCGCGCGCGATCGCGGTGAAGAACGGGTTCTCCACGTCCGAGATGATCAGCGCGACGACCGCGGCCTCCTGGCGGCGCAGGTTCCGCGCCGGGCCGTTCGGCTGGTACCCGAGCTCGTCGGCCGCTTGCCGCACCCGCGCGGCGAGGTCCGGGTCGACCGTCGGCTTCCCGTTCAGCGCCCGCGACACGGTCGCCGTCGACACCCCGGCGCGCGCGGCCACGTCGCTGACAGTCGGCACTCTGGCTCCCTTCCTGACGGCTTCCTTGACGGCACAGTAACCGGTCGAGTAATGGATTACCCAGAGGTCTGTCATGCACTTTACTTACGGAACCTCCAGGCATTACCAGTGACATGAGAGGATCACCCGCGTGACTGCCTTGCCGAGTGTTTCGTACTCCATCACCGTTCGCCTCGAGGTGCCCGCGGGCGGCTCGACGGTGAGCAAGCTGACGACCGCGGTCGAGCAGGCCGGCGGTCTGGTCACCGCGCTCGACGTGACCGCGTCCGGCCACGAGCGGCTGCGGATCGACGTCACCTGCGCCGCGGCCGACACCGAGCACGCCGGCCGCCTGGTCGAGGCGATGCGCGCCGTACCGGGCGTCGAGATCGGCCGGGTCTCGGACCGGACCTTCCTGATGCACCTCGGCGGCAAGATCTCGATGGAGGCCAAGCACCCGATCCGCAACCGTGACGACCTGTCGATGATCTACACGCCGGGTGTCGCGCGGGTCTGCCTGGCGATCGCCGCGAACCCGGAGGACGCTCGCCGGCTGACGATCAAGCGCAACAGTGTCGCGGTCGTCACCGACGGTTCCGCCGTCCTCGGTCTCGGCAACATCGGCCCGAAGGCCGCGCTGCCGGTGATGGAGGGCAAGGCCGCGCTGTTCAAGCGTTTCGCCGGGATCGACGCCTGGCCGCTGTGCCTGGACACCCAGGACCCGGACGAGATCGTCTCGATCGTGAAGGCGATCGCGCCGGGGTTCGCCGGGATCAACCTGGAGGACATCTCCGCGCCGCGCTGCTTCGAGATCGAGGCCCGGCTGCGCGAGGAGCTCGACATCCCGGTCTTCCACGACGACCAGCACGGTACGGCGGTCGTGGTGCTGGCGGCGCTGTTCAACGCGCTCCGCGTGGTCGGCAAGGACATCGGCGAGATCCGCGTGGTGCTGTCCGGCGCGGGTGCCGCCGGTACGGCGATCCTGAAGCTGCTGCTCAAGGCCGGCGTGAAGGACACGATCGTCGCCGACATCGCGGGCGTCATCCACACCGAACGCGAAGGGCTGTCGCCGGAGCTGCGCTGGATCGCGGAGAACACCAACGCGGCGAAGTACAGCGGCGACCTGAAGGGTGCGCTGAGCGGGGCGGACGTGTTCATCGGCGTCTCCGCGCCGAACATCCTGAACGGTGCCGACATCGCCACCATGAACAAGGACGCGATCGTCTTCGCGCTGGCCAACCCGGACCCGGAGGTCGACCCGGCCGCGGCGCACGAGCACGCGGCCGTGGTGGCGACCGGACGCAGCGACTTCCCGAACCAGATCAACAACGTGCTGGTCTTCCCGGGTGTCTTCCGCGGTCTGCTCGACGCGCAGTCGTCGAAGGTGTCGATCGACATGGAGCTGGCCGCGGCGAAGGCCCTGGCCAGTGTCGTCACCGACGACGAGCTGAACGCGGACTACATCGTGCCGAGCGTCTTCCACCCGGAGGTGCACACGCGGGTCGCGCACGCGGTCCGCGACGCGGCCGGCGGCAAGGCCCCCGCGCACGAGAGCTTCCCGGACGACGCCCCGGCCCTGTGACCGGCACGGTGAATGGCCCTGTGACTGACACGGTTTTGGAAGGCACCGGCTCGCGGGTCCGTGTCTGGGCCTGGCGGATCGCCTTCGTCGCGGCGGTGGCGTTGCAGCTGTACGGCGTCTACGCGCCGCGCGAGGCGGGTCCGCACGTCGGGATCCCGCAGATCGACAAGGTCGCGCACTGCTTCCTGTTCGCGGCGGTCGCGTTCACCGGGCTGAAGGTCGGACTGCCGGCCCGCTGGTTGCTCGGGGCCCTGGTCGCGAACGCGGTCGTCAGCGAACTGGTCCAGCACTGGCTGCTGCCGCAGCGCGACGGCGATCCGTTCGACGCGCTCGCCGACGTGGCCGGGGTCGCGCTCGGTGCCTGGCTGGCCAGGTACGGGCCGAGCCGGGTGCCCCGTCGTACGCCATGATGGGGGTATGACGGTCTCGACCCTGACCGGTTCGCTGCTGGTGGCCACGCCGTTGCTGGACGAGCCGCCCTTCCGCCGGTCGGTGATCCTGCTGCTGGATCACGACGACGACGGTGCGCTCGGGGTGGTGGTGAACCGCGCCGCGGACCTGTCCGTGGGGCAGGTGCTGCCGAACTGGTCGTCCGCGGTCGACGATCCCGGGGTCCTGTTCATGGGCGGCCCGGTCGGCACCGACAGCGCGCTCGCGGTCGCCGAGGTGGCCGAGGCCACGGACCCGCCCGGCTGGCGCGAGTGCTTCGGGCGGATCGGTCTGGTCGACCTCGACGTACCGCCGGAGTTGCTGGACGGCGCGATCACCCGGATGCGGATCTTCGCCGGGTACGCGGGCTGGTCCAGCGGCCAGCTCGAGGGCGAGATCGCCGAGGGCGCCTGGTACGTCGTCGAGTCGGTGCCGGAGGACGTGTTCGGCCACGACCCGGACACACTGTGGCGCCGGGTCCTGCGCCGCCAGAACGACCAGATGGCATACCTGGCGACCTACCCGGACGACCCGACCCAGAACTAGGCCGGAATCAGCGGCCGGACTACTCGTCCCCGCCGCCCTCGTCACCCGGGTTCAGCGAGTCCCAGATCTCCTTGCACTCCGGGCAGACCGGGAACCGCTGCGGGTCGCGGCTCGGGACCCACACCTTGCCGCACAGCGCGACCACCGGCGTGCCCATCACCATCGCCTCGGTCAGCTTGTCCTTCGGCACGTAGTGCGAGAACCGCTCGTGATCGCCCGGCTCTGCCGGCGACGTGTTGGTCCGCTCGTCGACAACCGTCTCCGCACCGGGGGTCAGCTGAGTACTCATACCCCCGAGTGTAGGACGTGTCACCAGTCACCCCGGAACTTTCTCCACAGATCGCCCGTACCTCGACACGCCACCCGTCAGTTGTCACGTGCGTCAGGTAACCTTCCTGCCCGGCACACTGTCGACCTCGGGGGAGTAGCTGTCTGTGGATTCGCACGTGCCGGCCAACCCTGCTGTCCTGCCGCCGGCCTATCCGGACCGGGCGGCGTGGGGTACCGCGAGCAAGCTGCGAGCCTGGCAGGCCGAGGCGCTCCAGGTCTATTTCGACAAGAACCCGCGCGACTTCCTCGCGGTCGCGACACCGGGCGCCGGTAAGACGACGTTCGCGCTGACCGTGGCCGCCGAGCTGCTGCACCGGCGGCAGATCGAGCGGATCACCGTGGTCACGCCGACCGAGCACCTCAAGGTCCAGTGGGCCGACGCCGCCGACAAGGCGGGGATCGCGATCGACCCCGCGTTCGCCGGGCGGCGCGGGAAGACGAACAAGGACTACCAGGGCGTCGCGGTGACGTACGCCGGGATCGCGGTGAACCCGCTGGCGTTCCGGGTCCGGACCGAGCGGTTCAAGACCCTGGTGATCCTGGACGAGGTGCACCACGGCGGTGACGCGCTCAGCTGGGGTGACGGCGTCCGTGAGGCGTTCGAGCCCGCGGCCCGCCGCCTGTGCCTGACTGGTACGCCGTTCCGCAGCGACGACAACCCGATCCCGTTCGTGACGTACGAAGCGGGCCACGACGGGGTCGCCCGCAGCAAGGCGGACTACACGTACGGATACGGGCATGCCCTGCGCGACCACGTCGTACGTCCGGTGATCTTCATGTCGTACTCGGGTGAGATGCGCTGGCGGACCAAGGCCGGTGACGAGGTCGCCGCCCGGCTGGGCGAGCCGCTCACCAAGGACCTGACCGCCCAGGCGCTGCGGACCGCGCTGGACCCGACCGGCGAGTGGATGGGCGCCGTGCTGGCGGCCGCGGACAAGCGGCTGACCGAGGTACGGCGGCACATGCCGGACGCCGGCGGGCTGGTGATCTCGGGCGACCAGAACACGGCCCGCGCGTATGCGAAGACGCTGCGCGAGCTCACCGGGCAGTCGCCGACCGTCGTGCTGTCGGACGAGAAGGCGGCGAGCAAGAAGATCCAGAAGTTCTCCGAGGACGAGTCGCGCTGGATGGTCGCCGTGCGGATGGTGTCCGAGGGCGTCGACGTACCGCGGCTGGCGGTGGGCGTCTACGCGACGCCGACCTCGACGCCGTTGTTCTTCGCGCAGGCCGTCGGGCGGTTCGTGCGGGCCCGGAAGCGGGGTGAGACGGCGTCGGTGTTCGTACCGTCGGTGACCCGGCTGCTCGGGTTCGCGGCCGAGATGGAGGTCGAGCGCGACCACGTCCTCGGCCGGAAGAACAGCAACGAGGACGGCGACATCTTCGCGCTCGAGGACGACCTGTTGAAGCAGGCGAACCAGGCCGAGGGTGCGAGCGACGAGCTCGAGGGGAACTTCGAGGCGCTCGGGTCGGATGCGAGCTTCGACCGGGTGGTGTTCGACGGCGGCGACTACGGGACCGGCGGCGACAACGCGTCCGACGAGGAGCTGGACTTCCTCGGGTTGCCGGGGCTGCTCGAGCCGGACCAGGTGCGGGAGCTGTTGCACAAACGCCAGCAGAAGTCGCTGGCGGCGCAGAAGAAGTCTCAGCGGTCCACCAGTGATCGTGAGGACCCCACGCCGACGGAGCTGGCCACCCACGAGCAGATCGGTCTCCTCCGCCGCGAGCTGAACGGTCTGGTCGCTGCCTGGCATCACCGCACCGGCCAGCCCCACGGCGTCATCCACAACGACCTCCGCCGCAAGCTCGGCGGGCCGGCCGCCGCCCACGCTTCCTCGGTCCAGCTGAAGGAGCGGATCGAGCTGATCCGCGACTGGGCCACTCAACGCCGCGCCTGACCCACACACGCCGAACGCCCCGCCCTGGACCCTCAGGGCGGGGCGTTTCCGTCGGTGGCGAGGTGTTGACGTGCTGCGACCGGTACTGCAAGCTTCGGATACCCTCGCTGCAAGAAATTGTCAGACTCGCGCAATTTCTGTAGAACCTCCCACCGCCCCGATGGAGGACCACCCGATGCATCGGAAGAATCTGCTGCGGCTCGTGCTGGCCGCCCTGCTCGTCGCCGCAGGCCTGCTGTCCGTCCCGACCGCGATGGCCGCCGACCTCACCAAGACGCTGACCGCCAGCAGTTCACTCGGCGAGTACCCGAGTGGCAACGCCGCCGACGGCAACGCGAACACCTACTGGGAGAGCGGCAACAACGCCTTCCCGCAGTGGCTCCAGGCGGACCTGGGCGCCACCAAGGACGTCAACCAGGTGACGCTCAAACTCCCGTCCTCCTGGGGTGCGCGAACCCAGACCATCACGGTCCAGGGCAGCGCGAACGGCTCCGCGTTCACCACGCTCGTCAGCAGTACGGCGTACAACTTCAGCGGCACCAACGTCGTCACGATCGCCTTCAGCAACACCTCGGCGCGCTACGTCCGGCTGACGTTCACCGCGAACACGGGCTGGCCGGCCGCGCAACTGTCGGAGTTCGAACTGGCTGGTCCTGGTGGCGGGCCGGTCGAACCTCCGACCGGCACTGATCTCGCCTCCGGCAAGCCGATCGAGGCGTCGAGTTCGGTCTTCGGTTTCGTCGCGTCCAACGCCAACGACGGCAATGTCGGCACCTACTGGGAGTCGAACGGTTTCCCGTCGACCCTGACCGTCAAGCTCGGCTCGAACGCCGACGTCAGCTCGGTCGTCGTCAAGCTCAACCCGGACTCGGCCTGGGGCGCACGCACCCAGAGCATCGAAGTCCTCGGTCGTGAACAGTCCGCGACCGCCTTCACCTCGGCGGTCGCGAGGACCGACTATCAGTTCGACCCGTCGGCGAACCAGAACACTGTGACGATCCCGGTCACCGGCCGGTACGCCGACCTTCGCCTGCAGGTCTTCAGCAACACCGGCGCGCCGGGGGGTCAGGTCGCCGAGTTCCAGGTCTTCGGTACGGCGGCGCCCAACCCCGACCTCGTGGTGACGACCGTCGACTGGTCGCCCGCCAACCCGTCCGAGTCGACACCGATCACCCTGTCCGCGACTGTCAAGAACAACGGCTCCGCGGCCGCTCCGGCCAGCAGCCTGAACTTCCTCCTCGGCGGCTCGGTTGCCGGCACGGCGAGCGTCCAGGCTCTCGCCGCCGGAGCCTCCGCCACCGTCACGGCCAACGCCGGAACCCGTGCCCAAGGCAACTACACCGTAGCCGCGGTCGCCGACCCGACCAACGCGGTCGTCGAGCAGAGCGACACCAACAACACCCTCCAGTCAGCGACCCAGCTGACCATCGCCCAAGCGCCGGGCCCCGACCTCCAGGTCACCGGCATCACCACCAACCCGTCCAACCCGGCGCCCGGTGCGCAGGTCTCCTTCACGGTCGCCGTCAACAACCGCGGTACGTCGGCCTCCACCGCCAGCATCACCAAGCTGGTGATCGGCACCACCACGCTCAACGGAAGCACCGCGTCGATTGCCGCGGGCGCCACTGCCAACGTCGCGATCAGCGGCACCTGGACGGCGACCAACGGCGGCGCAACGGTCACCGCTACGGCGGATGCGGGCAATACCGTTGACGAGACCAACGAAACGAACAACACCTTCACCAAGTCGATCGTGGTCGGCCGCGGCGCCGCCGTACCGTACACGTCGTACGAGGCCGAAGCCGGCGATTACACCGGGACCCTGCTGACCTCCGACGCGGCGCGGACGTTCGGGCACACGAACTTCGCCACCGAGTCCTCCGGCCGATCGTCGGTCCGCTTGAACTCGAGCGGCCAGTACGTCGAGTTCACCTCGACCGTGCCGACCAACTCGGTCGTGGTCCGCAACTCGATCCCGGACTCCGCCGACGGCCAGGGGCTCCAGGCAACGATCAGCCTGTACGTCAACGGAACCTTCAAGCAGAAGCTGAACCTGTCGTCCCGCAACAGCTGGCTGTACGGCAACAGCGACGGACCTGAGGCACTCACCAACACGCCCGGCGGCGACGCCCGCAGGCTCTTCGACGAGTCACACGCCCTGCTTGGTCAGTCGTACCCGTCCGGCACCAAGTTCAGGTTGCAGCGCGACTCCGGCGACACGGCGTCGTACTACATCATCGATCTGGTCGACCTCGAGCAGGTCGCGCCGGCGCTGTCCCAGCCGGCCGGGTGTACGTCGATCACGCAGTACGGCGCGGTGCCGAACGACGGGATCGACGACGCGGACGCGATCCAGCGGGCCGTGACCGACGACCAGAACGGCGTGATCAGCTGCGTCTGGATCCCGGAAGGGCAGTGGCGGCAGGAGAAGAAGATCCTCACCGACGACCCGCTGAACCGCGGGCAGTTCAACCAGGTCGGGATCAGCAACGCCACCATCCGCGGCGCCGGGATGTGGTACTCGCAGCTGTACTCGACGATCGAGCCGCAGAACGCGGGCGGCATCAACCACCCGCACGAAGGGAACTTCGGGTTCGACATCGACAAGAATGTGCAGCTCTCGGACATCGCGATCTTCGGGTCCGGCCGGATCCGCGGCGGTGACGGGAACGCCGAGGGCGGAGTCGGGCTGAACGGCCGGTTCGGGACCGGTACGAAGATCAGCAACGTCTGGATCGAGCACTCGAACGTCGGGGTCTGGGTCGGCCGCGACTACGACAACATCCCCGAGCTGTGGGGGCCGGCCGACGGGCTCGAGTTCAGCGGGATGCGGATCCGGGACACCTACGCCGACGGCATCAACTTCTCCAACGGCACACGGAACTCGAAGGTGTTCAACTCGTCGTTCCGCACCACCGGCGACGACGCGCTCGCGGTCTGGGCGAACAAGTACGTCAAGGACCAGGCGGTGGACGTCGGCCACGACAACACGTTCACCAACAACACGGTCCAGCTGCCCTGGCGGGCGAACGGGATCGCGATCTACGGCGGCTACGGCAACAAGATCGAGAACAACCTGGTCTACGACACGATGAACTACCCCGGCATCATGCTGGCCACCGACCACGACCCGCTGCCGTTCTCCGGTACGACGCTGATCGCGAACAACGCGCTCTACCGCTGCGGCGGGGTGTTCTGGAACGAGGACCAGGAGTTCGGTGCGATCACGCTGTTCCCGTCGAACCTCCCGATCCCCGGCGTCACCATCAGGGACACCGACATCTACGACTCGACGTACGACGGCATCCAGTTCAAGACCGGCGGCGGCGAGATGCCGAACGTTGCCCTGACCAACCTTCGGATCGACAAGTCCACCAACGGCTCCGGCATCCTCGCGATGGGCGGCGCCCGCGGCAACGCCAACCTCTCCAACGTCACCATTACCAACTCCCGGGATGGCGACATCCTCAAGGAACCCGGTAGCACCTTCACCTTCACCGGACAGTAAGCCCCCGAGGCCCCGCACCCCGCCCGAGGTGCGGGGCCTCAGCTCTTAGAGGGTGTCTGAGAACCCTGCGCCTACTGCGGGGCACTCGGCACGGCACCTCGCCGCACCGAGCACCTCCTCGCTACGGCGCAGAGTTCTCAGACACCCTCTTACGGGCGGTACACGCGGACGTAGTCGAGTTGCATCGACTCGGACGTCACGGTGGGTGGGATCTTCGCGTACACGAACAGGTCGAGGATGAGGGCGTCGCCGGTGCCGGCGTACGGGCCCTGGCGGCAGATTTCCTTGCCGTCGAGATACCAGACGGTTTCGTCGGGACCCAGCTGCTGGGCGATCGTGTGCCAGTCGGTGGTGAGGTCGGTCGGCGACTGATAGGTGCAGCCGCCGCCGGGGGACTGGTGGTTGGTGAGGTACAGCGCGTTGTGGTTGTCGCTGTAGAACTCGTAGGTGTCCTGCTCGTTGGATCCGTTGCCGTTCCACGTCCACGTCGACGGCCAGAAACCCTTGGCGGACGGGAGTTTCAGCCGCGTCTCGATGTAGTCGCCGGGCTGTACGGCGAACGACTGCGACGGCTCGTGCCCGCAGGCCTGACCCGTCGTGATCAGGGCGCCGGACCACTCGTACCCCGGTGCCGGATTGTTCTTCTTCGCCGTCATCGTGAGCGTGCCGTCGTGCACCGACAACGCGTCCCACGTGTGCCACTCGAGTTGCTGGTTGCCCTTGTTGCCCAGGCATTGGTCGGCTTCCGCGTTCGAGTGGATGGCCCACTTCGTCCGGTCGATCGCCGTACCGTCGAACTCGTCCGCGAACACGACCTTCCCCGGAGCGGCGTCATCAGCGTCCGCGGCCCGGAGCGGTACGACGAGCAAGCCGAGCACGACCAGTGCTGTAAGTAACTTACGCATCAGGCAAGCCTTTCCGTCGGAAAACAACGGATCAAACAGTCGCTTGATCAGGGCTTGGTTGTCAACTCCTGCAGGCCGATCACGTCCAGCAGCCGAATCGCCTGTTCGGACGCCGATCCGGGCTCGGCCGTGTAGAGCACCACGCGCTGGTCGCGCTCCGGCACCACGAGCACCTCACAGATCACGTCGATCCGCCCGACCTGCGGGTGGAAGATCGTCTGGCACAACGTCTGCTGCCGGCCGACCTCGTGCCGCGCCCAGATCTCCGCGAACTCCGGACTGCCGGCCAGCAGGTCGTCGACGAGCTGGGCAAGCGCCGGATCGTTCGGGTAGGTGCTGGTGGCCGCGCGCAGGTCGGCGGCCGCGTCGCGGGCGAACTCCCGGGTGGCCTCTTCGCCGAACAGCTCGGTCTGCCGGTCGGTCAGGAAGCGAAGGCGGAGCAGGTTCCGGTCCCGCGGCGGGAGTGCGGAGAAGTCCGTGATCAGCGCCGCGGCCAGCGGATTCCAGGCGAGTACGTCGTACTTCGCGTCCAGGACCAGACCCGGTACGTCGAGCCGCGCGAGCATCCGCAGTACGCCGGTCCGCACCTCCACCGGCGGACCGGGTGGCGGCCCGGGCTGCTCGCCCGCGAGCCGGAACAGGTGGCCGCGCTCGTCGTCGGACAACCGCAGCGCGCGGGCGAGCCCGGTCAGCACCGCACGGGACGGGCGTGGACCACGGCCCTGCTCCAAGCGGGTGTAGTAGTCCGTCGACATGGTCGCGAGGCTCGCCACCTCTTCCCGGCGGAGCCCGGGCGTACGACGGCGCAGGCCGGCTGGGAGTCCTACCTCGGACGGTTGCAACGCTTCCCGCCGTACCCGCAGGAACTCCGCCAACCCGTCGCGATCCATGGTCCCAGGATCTCAGGCGTCCGCGAGCTCAGCCAGGGACCGCCGATCCCAGCCTCAGCCGACTCTGCCTGATCGCGCTCGACCACCAGAGGGTGGAGGGCATGAATACGACGAAGATTGCGCTCGTCACGGGCGCCAACAAGGGCATCGGCAAGGAGATCGCACGGCAGCTCGGGCAGGCCGGGTTCACCGTGCTCGCCGGGGCGCGGGACCTGCACCGCGGCGAGCTGGCGGTGAAGGAACTGGTTGCCGAGGGCCTCGATGTGGTCGGGATCCAGCTGGAGGTGACGGACGAAACGTCGGTGCGGGCGGCGGCCGAGCGGGTCGCGGCGGAGTACGGGCGGCTCGATGTACTGGTCAACAACGCGGCGATCATCCCCGCAGGTGACGACGCGGTGTCGCGCATCGAGACCGCCGTACTGCGGTCGGCGTTCGAGACCAATGTGCTCGGGCTCGTGGGCGTGACGCAGGCGTTCCTGCCGCTGCTCCGGAACGCCGAGGCCGCGCGGATCGTGAACCTGTCGACGTCGCTGGCGTCGTTCGAGCAGGTCGGCGATCCGGAGTCGCGGATGTCGACCGTACTGACCGTCGGCTACAACGCGTCGAAGGCGGCGGTGAACATGGTGACGGTCATGCTCGCCAACGAACTGCGTGGCACCGGGATCCTGGTGAACGGCGCCGACCCCGGCAACTGCGCGACTGACATGGGCGGCTGGACCGCCGCCCGCACCCCCGCCCAAGGCGCAGCAGTCGCCGTCAACCTCGCAACCCTCAATCCCGACGGCCCAACAGGCCACGTGTACGCCGAGGAAGGCCGACTGGCCTGGTGAGCCGCCGACCCCTTCCACCCATGAACCCACCACATCCAACTCGAGTGGGGCGGTGGTGGTGCGGGTCAGACGATGGCGCCGGACCAGGCCAGGGCTTGTTTGAGGAGTTGGCCGCGGCCGCCCTCCATGTCGTTGAGCAGGCTCGGGGCCAGCGCCTCTTCGGGGGTCAGCCAGGTCAGCTCGAGCGCGTCCTGGCGTGGGTTGCACTCGCCGGTGACGGGGACGACGTACACGAGGGCGACCGCGTGCTGCCGCGAGTCGTGCAGCGCCGGGCTCATGCCGGGGAACGGGAAGTACTCCGCGACGGTGACCGGGACCAGCGTGGACGGGAGCCGCGGGAACGCGGAGGGGCCGAGGTCCTTCTCGATGTTGCGCTGCAGCGCGTCGCGGATCGGCTCGTTGTGCAGTACGCGCCCGGAGACCAGCGTGCGGGTGATCTCGCCGTTCGAGGGGGAGGTGCGGAGCAGGACCCCGATGTGCTCGATCTGGCCGAGCGTGTCGACGCGCACCGGGACGGCCTCGACGTACAGGATGGGGACCCGCGTCCGGGTCTCGGCGAGCGCGAACTCGGACAGCCAGCCAGGATTCGGATCAGGCGTTTGCACAGACGACGTCATAAGCACATCTTTGCTTACGGTCTGAAAGCGGATCTGTACTGGGAGGGGCTGAGTCCGAATGCTGAGCGGAATCTTCGGGTGGCGTGGCTCGGGTCGTGCCAGCCGACCGTGGTTCCGATCGTGCTGATCGGTAGCTCGGTCTCGATCAGGAGGCCGGCGGCGCGCTCGGCGCGGATGCGGTTCAGGTAGGCCATCGGGGACAGGCCGACCGACTTGCCGAAGAGCCGGATCAGGTACCCGGGCGCGAGGTTCACGCGGGCCGCGAGCTGGTCGAGGGTCCAGGGTTCGGCCAGGTCGGCCTCCAGCAGGCGCATCGCGTGCTGCACCGCCGGATGGGCGGGAGCTCGGAGGGATCCGGGTACGAGGGCGCCGGAGAGCAGCCCGAAGACGTCCGGTCCGAGGTACGCGTTCCGCACTACGAGGTCCTCGCAGTCGACGTACCCGTGCCACTCACCCGGCCGCAGTACGACGACCGAGTCCGGCGTCAGCGCGACCTCGCCGGCCGCCGACACGTGCGTGCCCCGCCCGGCCACCACGACCGCGATCTCGAAGAACGCGTGGCTGTGCGGTGCGACGTCCGCGACCACTTCGAGCCGTTCGCCCGCCACCGGCAACCGCGGGTCCGGGAAGACCGCACTGCTCAAGACGTTGTGCATCCCCAACCTCCAGGAGGTCAAGATCGGTCAAGTCCTGGTCAACCACCGCCTGTCCTCGAAGCACGGCAGCGGCGACGCTGGAAACACCTTCCAGGCCACCGGAATCCGAGGAGCACACCGATGACCACGACCGACCCTACGGCACCCGCGACCGTCGACGAAGAGACCATTTCCGCCTACCGCCGCGACGGCGTCGTCCGGATCCGGAACATCATCGGCCGCGACGAGGCGGCCCGGTTCGCGGCCGCCGCGACCGAGTGGACGACCGGCGCCGACGACCTGTTCAAGGAGTCGAAGATCTTCAACCAGTACGTCAACGTCTGGCAGCAGAACGACGTACTGCGGGAGCTCACCCTGGACCCGCGTCTCGCGGCGGCGGCGACCGCGCTGGCCGGCGTACCGCTGCGGATCTGGCACGACCAGCTGCTGATCAAGCCACCGCACAACGGCGCGGCGACCGAGTTCCACCAGGACGCGCCGTACTGGCCGCACGCCGGCTCGCGGGCCTCGCTGTCCGCGTGGATCGCGCTGGTCGACGTACCGGTCGAGCGGGGCTGTATGACGTTCATCCCGGGCTCGCAGGACCACCAGAACCTGCGCCGCCAGGACCTGTCGGACCGCGACGATCTCTTCCGCGCCGCGCCCGACCTGCGCTGGGAGGAGCGCCTGACGATCCCGCTCCAGGCCGGCGACTGCACCTTCCACAACGCCTACCTCGCGCACTCCGCGACGCCGAACTTCACCGACGACCCGCGGATCGCGCACGTCAACATCTACTTCGACGCCGAGGCGACGTACACCGGCGCCGGCCACGTGGTCACCGACGGCCTCGACCTGACCCCCGGCGAACCGCTCGACCACCCGCACTTTCCGACTGTTTAATTTTTCACGTTGTGACATAAGTTGTCAGGGTGCGTCTGCTCACCGACATCCGCCCGCTGCGTGAGTCCGCCGACTTCCGGAGGTTGTGGGTCGGGTCGACGGTGTCGCAGCTCGGCCAGCAGATGACCGCGGTGACCGTCTCGATCCAGGTGTACGCGCTGACGCACTCGACGTTCTCGGTCGGGCTGGTCGGCCTGTGCTCGCTGGTCCCGCTGATCGTCTTCGGGCTGTACGGCGGCGCGATGGCCGACGCGATCGACCGCCGTACGCTCGCCCTCGTCTCGTCGGCGGGGCTGTGGCTGCTCTCGATGGTCCTGGTGCTGCAGTCGCACCTCGACTGGGCGCAGGTCTCGGTGCTGTACGCCGTGGTGGCCTGTCAGTCGGCGTGCTTCGCGGTCAACAACCCGGCCCGGTCCGCGATCATCCCGCGGCTGGTCCGGCCCGAACTGTTGCCGGCCGCGAACACGCTCAGCCAGGCCGCGTTCAACCTGGGCTTCACCGCCGGACCGTTGCTCGGTGCGGCGGTGATCGCCTGGCACGGGTTCGCGGCGGCGTACCTGGTCGACGTGATCACGTTCACCGCAGCGCTGTACGCCCTGTTCCGGCTGCCACCGGTGCCGCCGACAGGCGCCGTACGGCGGGCCGGGCTGCGCTCGGTGCTGGAGGGGTTCACGTTCCTGCGCGCCGCGCCGGCGTTGCTGGCGACGTTCCTCGCGGACATCCTCGCGATGGTGTTCGCACAACCCCGGGCGCTGTTCCCGGCCGTGGCGGGCGCGTTCTTCGGCGGCGGCGTACGAACGGTCGGCCTCCTGCAGGCCGCGCCGGCGGTCGGGGCGCTGATCGGGGTGATCTTCTCCGGCTGGGTGACCCGGGTCCGCCGTCAGGGTGTGGCGATCGTGCTGGCGATCACGGTGTACGCCGCTGCCGTCGGGCTGTTCGGGCTGTCCCGGACGATCTGGCTTGGCGTCGCGCTGCTTGCGCTCTCCGGGGCGGCCGACATGGTGAGCTCGGCGTACCGGAACACGGTGCTGCAGTCCGCGGCGCCGGACGCGATGCGCGGCCGGCTGCAAGGGGTGTTCATCGTGGTTGTCGCCGGTGGCCCGCGGCTCGGTGACTTCGTCGCCGGGACGACGGCGTCGCTGACCACCCCGACCGTCGCGCTGCTCGGCGGCGCCGCGGTCTGCGTCACCGGGCTGCTGATCCTGCTGGCCCGGAACCGGCCGTTCCGCGACTACGACTCGCAGACCCGCGCCCTCAGCTGACCCGGCTGATTCCTAGCCGCCGGTCGCGAGCTTCTTCAGGACGGTGAACCAGGAGTCCATGTCCGGGTTGATCTCGCTCACCGGCTGGTCGTCGACGGTCACAACCTTGCGGTCGCCGAGCGGCTTCTTCAGCTTGATCGGGGTGACCGACATGTTGCTGTCCTCCGGACAGGGCGTGTCGGTGTCGACGACCACCATGATCTTGTCCTCGAGCTGCTGGACGCTGAGGTCCGACGCGCACTTGCCGACGGTGCCGAACAGCAGGTCCGCCTCGTCGTACTTGGGGGCGTTCTGGATCCACTTGAGGTACTTCGGCTTCTTCCCCTCCACCAGCTGGTAGTACTTCACCGGCTGCGGGCTCTTCTCGTCGGGTTCGCGCGAGCCGTCCCCGATGAACGTGCCGTAGATCATGTCGATGCACGGGTCCTTGGTGTCCGGGCCGTCGATCGCCCCGAACGCGCGGGCGGCCTTGTAGCAGCCGACCGCCTCGCGGTTCAACGAGATGTTGAAGCCGATCAGCGCGACCGCGCCGATGATCATCGCGATCGCCAGCATCCGGCGGGACTTGAGCTGCTGCGGGCCGAGGATGCCGGCCGCCCGGCGGGCCTCCTCGGGGGTGGCGTCGGCCGGCACCGAGGTGGTGCGGAACATCGCCGTGATCGAGCTCGTCCACTGCGGATTGATGATGGTCGGAACGGCATAGACCAGGATCAGGACGACGATCACGATGATGGCTGGGAGCAGCGACCAGTAATTTCGCACGGCAGCAAGATACGGGGCCATCGGGCCGCGCACGAATAACGGATACTCTTGCTAGGTGCCCGCCGAGACCTCGCAGACGCTCGACCGGGGGCTGACCGTCCTCGAGTTGCTGGCGGACGCCCCCGACGGGCTGTCCATCACCGAGCTCGCCGCGGCGCTCGGCGTCAGCCGGACGGTCGTGTACCGCTTGGTGAACACGCTCGAGCTGCACCGGCTCGTACGCCGTGACAGCGAGGGCCGCGCCCGGCTCGGTCTCGCCGTACTGCACTACAGCCGCCGCGTGCAGCCCACGTTGCGTGACGCCGCACTCCCGGTACTGCGCTCACTCGCCGAGGACACCGGCGCCACCGCGCATCTCACAGTCGCAGACGGTGAGGAGGCGCTCGCGATCGCGGTCGTCGAGCCGAGCTGGACCGACTACCACGTCTCCTACCGGATGGGTTCCCGGCACTCGCTCGACCAGGGCGCCGCCGGTAAGGCGATCCTGGCCGGCCGCCGCAAGCCCGACCCCGCCGGCCGCCCCTTCGTCGTAACCTCCGGCGAACTCCAGGCCGGCGCCCAAGGTGTGTCTTCACCCGTCCTGGGCGTCCCCGGCGTAGAAGCCTCCATAGGCGTAGTAGTCCTCGGCAAACTGGACCGAGACTTCGTAGGCCCCCGAGTAGCCCGAGCCGCAGTAGAAGTAGCCAAACGCCTCGCCTAGCTGGTGGCAGCCTCCACCAGTGGGAGCACTCGGTGGGGGATTTGTTCGGCGAGGGCGATGACTGTTGAGGCGCGTTGGATGCCTTGGACGATGACTACCTGGTCGATCACGCGTTGGAGGTCGGCGTTCGAGCGGGCGACGATGCGGCACCACAGGTCCTCGGCGCCGGTGATGGTGTGGACCTCGAGGACCTCGGGGATGCGGGCGAGCGCCTCGGCGACCGTGGTGTGACCCGAGCCCTGCTCGATCTGCAGGGTCGCGAACGCCGTCACCGGGTAGCCGATCGCGCTCGTGTCGATGTCCGGCCCCCACCCGCGCACCACCCCGTCGCGCTGCAGCCGGTCCAGCCGCGCCTGCACGGTCCCGCGCGCGACGCCCAGCCGGCGCGACGCCTCCAGTACGCCGACCCGCGGCTCGGCCGCGAACAACCCCAGGATCCGGGCGTCCAGCGCATCGACCGTCATGGCCAACCTCCCGCGATGGTCAGACTGACCAAATAGTCCAGCAACATCCGCAGCATACTGCACAGCTTGTCCAGCAAAACAAGGAACTGTTGCGCAACCTGCGTCCGCCCACCAGGCTCGGCTGCACGAAACCGACCCGGGAGGACCCCGATGACCAGCACCGACCTCACGCCCGCAGAGCTCGACGCCGATCTCGACCTCGACCAGCTGAAGCAGCTCGTCGGCCTGGTGCCGTACGACGAGAGCACCGACCCGTTCCCGGTCACCGCCATGGACGCGGTGGTGTTCGTGGTCGGCAACGCCACCCAGACCGCGAAGTGGTACCAGCTCGCGTTCGGGATGGACCTCGTCGCGTACTCCGGCCCCGAGACCGGCTCCAAGGACAGCAAGGCGTACGTCCTCAAGGCCGGCTCCGCGCGCTTCGTCATCTCCGGCGGTGTCAGCCCGAAGAGCACGCTGCTCGACCACCACCGCAAGCACGGTGACGGCGTCGCCGACCTCGCCCTCGAGGTCCCGGACGTCGACAAGTGCATCGCGCACGCGCGCAAGGTCGGCGCCGTCGTCCTCGAGGAGCCGAACGACATCTCCGACGAGCACGGCACGATCCGCCGTGCGGCGATCGCGGCGTATGGCGACACCCGTCACACCCTGATCGACCGGAGCAGGTACGACGGCCCGTACCTGCCCGGCTTCGTCGCGGCGACCACCAAGGTCACCCGCCCCGAGGGCCACCCGAAGCGGCTGTTCCAGGCCGTCGACCACGTGGTCGGCAACGTCGAGCTCGGCAAGATGGACGAGTGGGTTGCCTTCTACAACAAGGTGATGGGTTTCGTGAACATGGCGGAGTTCATCGGGGACGACATCGCCACCGACTACTCCGCGCTGATGAGCAAGGTCGTCGCCAACGGCAACCACCGGGTGAAGTTCCCGCTGAACGAGCCGGCGGTGGCGAAGAAGAAGTCGCAGATCGACGAGTTCCTGGAGTTCTACGACGGCGCCGGCGCGCAGCACATCGCGCTCGCGACCAACGACATCCTGCGCACCGTCGACATCATGCGGGCCAACGGCGTCGAGTTCCTCAACACCCCGGACTCCTACTACGAGGATCCCGAGCTGCGGGCCCGGATCGGCGAGGTGCGGGTGTCGATCGACGAGTTGCAGTCGCGCGGCATCCTGGTCGACCGCGACGAGGACGGCTACCTGCTGCAGATCTTCACCGCGCCGATCGGCGACCGCCCGACGGTGTTCTACGAACTGATCGAGCGGCACGGTTCGCTCGGCTTCGGCAAGGGCAACTTCAAGGCGCTCTTCGAGGCCATCGAGCGCGAACAAGAGCGCCGCGGCAACCTCTAGCAACCCGGTTAAACGGGTAACCGAGCCCAGAACCTTGCCGGTAGCAACTGCACACGGCGTGTCGCCGTCCGATTACCGGAATGACTGTCCGGGCAGGCTCCGTTCGCGTAGTGTGCCTTCCTGAGTGGGCGTCGGGGCGTGCACTCAGGAAGGGTTTCGTCATGAAGACACTGGGCATTCTGCTCAGCACCGCCGGCCTGGCCGGCGTGGGCGCGATCGCGTTGTCCGTCCTCCCGGCCGAGGCGGCCACGGCCGCCAGTTGCTCGGGCGCGAGGTCCATCGCATCGGCGCCGATGCTGCGTAACCATCAGCCGCCCAGCTGGGGCACGGTCCGGCTCGTCCGCGACAGCTGCTACCAGTACTGGGCCGAGATCACCATGGCGTCGCCGCTGGTCGCCAACGCGAAGGCCAACGCCTTCCTGGTGCAGTACGGCGGCGGCAACAACGGCCGGGTGCTCAGCTGCGACAGCAGCGGCGGCAACGGCTCGGTGATCCAGGGGCAGCGCACCTGCAGGACACCGAAGGTGAAGGCGACCGCCGGCAGCATCACGTTCGCCGCGATCGGCCGCGAGTACCACAACTACGGCGGCGGCTACGAAGAGATCTCGGAGAACATCACCAAGCGCACCCGGTGAGACTGGGGCGGGCAGTACCGCGGAGTAGTAATTAGGCTCGCTGTATGAGTGAGGTTGTCGAGCAGCTGCGTCAGGTCCTGCCGCCCGAGGCGCTGGTGACCGATCCGGACCGGATGGAGAGCTACCGGTACGACCGGGCGATGTTCTGCCCGGCCGGGGTTCCGCTCGCCGTCGTCCTGGCCCGGGAGACCGCGCACGTCCAGGCCGCGGTGCGGATCGCGGCCGAGGCCGGCGTACCGATCGTGCCGCAGGGCGCGCGGTCCGGCCTGTCCGGCGCCGCCAACGCGCTCGACGGCTGCATCGTCATCTCGCTGGAGAAGATGGACCGGATCCTGGCGATCGAGCCCATCGACCGGTACGTCGTCACGCAGCCGGGCGTCTACAACGCGGTCCTGTCCCGCGCGGTCGCCGAGCACGGGCTGTTCTACCCGCCGGACCCGTCCAGCTGGGAGTTCTGCTCGATCGGCGGCAACCTGTCCACGAACTCGGGCGGCCTGTGCTGCGTGAAGTACGGCGTGACCACGGACTACGTGCTCGGCCTGGAGGTCGTGCTCGCCGACGGCCGGATCCTGCGGACCGGGCGGAAGACCGTGAAGGGCGTCGCCGGGTACGACCTCGCGAAGCTGATCGTCGGCAGCGAAGGCACCCTCGGCATCATCACCGAGGCGACCCTGGCGCTGCGCCCGGCCGCCGCGAAGCCGAAGACGATGGCCGCGCTGTTCGGCTCCGGCGTCGAGGCCGGGAACGCGATCCTGGAGATCATCCGCAGCGGCGTCTCGCTGAGCCTGCTGGAGATCATGGACCGGACCACGATCCGCGCGGTCAACAAGTACAAGCGGATGGACCTGCCCGACGAGGCGGCCGCGATGCTGATCGCGCAGTCCGACGCGGGCGGCGAGGCGGGCGCCGCCGACGTCGCCGCGGTGGCCAAGCTGTGCCGCGACCACGGCGCCCTGGAGTGCATCGAGGCCGAGGACGACGCCGAGGGCGAGCTGCTGCTCGAGGGCCGCCGGGCCGCGCTGACCGCCCTGGAGGAACTCGGTACGACGCTGATCGACGACGTCGCCGTACCGCGCTCGCGGCTGGCCGAGTTCATCGGCCGGATCGAGGCGCTGTCGGCCGAGCTGGACATCACGATCGGTGTCCTCGGGCACGCCGGCGACGGCAACATGCACCCGACGGTCGTCTTCGACCAGACCGATCCGGCGCAGGCCGAGCGGGCCCAGGTCGCGTTCGACCGGGTGATGGAGATCGGGCTGGACCTCGGCGGCACAATCACCGGCGAGCACGGGGTCGGGGTCCTGAAGCGCACCTGGCTGGCGGAGGAGATCGGGCCGGTCGCACTCGACGTGCACCGGGCGATCAAGACCGCCCTGGACCCGAAGAACCTGCTGAACCCGGGGAAGGTCGTTGCCGGGTGACCCAGGAACCGGCGCTGTGACGGAACCGCAATAGAACTGCCGAGGCCACTCGACGTCCACGCCCGTCGAATGTGACGTCCGGCCGACACCATGGAAGTGAGGACGTGTACGAATTCGCGGGGGGACTTGATGCAGGGTAGGAGGCGCCCGATGGGTCTGTGGCGCCGTACCGTGCTGCCTGCCGTCGCCGCGGTGGTCGCGACGATCACGCTCGCCGCCTGCGGAAACGGCGGCGGACTGCGGGTCGAGGGCCCCGAATCGCCCCCTCCGACGACCCCGACGCCGTCGGTCGCGTTCGGCACCGGAAACCCCTCTCCACGCGCCGAGCGCACCCCGCAAGTGGCCGTCGACCTGTACAAGGTCCGGGCCCGGCTGCTCGCCGATCGGCACCTGTCGAGCTACTCGCGGACAGTCCTTTCGAATTGCACCGTGATTTCGCGTTGCCTCAGCAGGGGTAAGACCGTTGATGTATTGCACAGCGGTACACCTCAGCAGATCGTTCTGATCCATACTCTGGAGAAGTTCGTTTTCGGTATCTTCCTGATCGCCGTCGAGCCAACCGGCCCGCGACCGATCTGGAACCTGGACGTCGAGCAACCGACCGTGAACGCCAGCCCGCAAGGTGACCTGGTGGTCGAGTCGAAGATCTTCGCGATCGACGACCCGGTCTGCTGCCCGTCCGGCCGACGGGTCGAGGTCTACCGTTGGAACGGCCGGCAGATGATCAAGGTGAGCTCGACGGACCAGTAGGGAGACCCAAGTTCGTGGTACCGGAAGAACCGGCAGCGCGCATTCTCATGGTTGAGGACGACGCGGTGATCCGTGAGGCGACCCAGTTGACCCTCGAGCGGCACGGCTACGACGTGACCACGGCCGAGGACGGCCTGGAAGCGATCGAACGCTTCGAGAAGATCCATCCGGACGTCGTGATGCTCGACATCATGCTGCCCGGGCTGGACGGCATCTCGGTCTGCCGACGGATCCGCGAGACCAGCACGGTCCCGATCGTGATGGTGTCGGCGCGCGGAGACGCGCTCGACGTCGTACTCGGCCTCGAGGCAGGCGCCGACGACTATGTGACCAAACCGTTCGACACCCAGGTGCTGGTGGCACGGCTGCGGGCGGTGATGCGGCGCGCGGTCTCCGACCCGGAGCGTCCGGCACCGGCGGCCGGCTCCGGCGTGGAGTCGTTCGGCGACCTCGAACTGGATCGGGAGGCGCTGGAGGTACGGCGCAGTGGACAGACCGTCCAGCTGACGCCGACCGAGCTCAAGCTCCTGATCGAGTTCGCGAACAACCCCGGTGTGGTGCTGAGCCGGTCGACCTTGCTGCAACGGGTCTGGGACTACGAGTGGGGCGGCGACGGCCGGCTGGTCGACGTCCACCTGCAGCGGCTACGGACCAAGATCGGTGCCGACCGCATCGAAACCGTCCGCGGCTTCGGGTACAAGCTGCGGGCATAGCGGATGGGACTGCGCGGCAAGCTCGGTCTCATCTTCCTGCTGGTCTCGGCGCTCGCGATCCTGGTGCTGTGCGTCGCGGTTTACACCCAGGCCCAGTCGGCCCGGCTGGACCGCACGCGCAGCTTCGCCGACGAGCGGATCCAGCTTGCGGCGCAGAGCTACGACACCAACGACGTACCGGTGTTCGGGGCGAAGCTGGACGATCCGGACCTGCCGCCGCAGTTGCGGGAGGCCGTGCTCGAAGGCAAGCGGGCCACGTTCAAGACCGGGTCGCCGCACGCGAAGATGTGGGCGGCGGTCGCGGTCAAGGACGGCAAGGTGCTCTCGATCGAGCAGGACTACGAGAGCACCGACGACTCCATGAAGGCGTTGCAGCAGGCGCTGATCCTCGGCGGGATCGGCACGGTCGCGCTGGTCGCGCTGGTCAGCGTGATCCTGGCCGGCAGCCTGTCCAAACGGATCGTCGCGGTCGCGGGCACAGCCCGGCGGATCGCGGCCGGCGATCTGGACGCGTCCGCGGCCGAGGCCGTTGGCAAGGGCAAGGACGAGGTCCAGTCGCTGGCGACAGCGCTCGACACGATGGCCAGCTCGCTGCGCGGTCAGCTGGAGGCCGAGCGTCGCTTCACGGCGGACGTCGCGCACGATCTGCGGACGCCGGTGACCGGGCTGACCACCGCCGCCGAGTTGCTGCCGCCGGGCCGCCCCAGCGAACTGGTGCGCGACCGGGCCAAGGTGCTGCGGCGCCTGGTCGAGGATCTCCTGGAGATCGCCCGGTTCGACTCGGGTGTCGAGCAGGCCGATCTGGAGCTGGTCGGGCTCGGCGCGTTCGTGGGTTCGGCGGTCGGACGGCTGCGGATGCAGCAGTCGCTCGCGCCGGACAGCGTGATCGTGCGCCAGACCGGGCCGGAAGAGACGGTGTCGACCGACTCGCGGCGGATCGAGCGGATCCTGGCGAACCTGATCGTCAACGCGTTGCGGCACGGCCGCCCGCCGGTCGAGGTCACGATCAGCGGCCGGACTGTCGAGGTCGTTGACCATGGCAACGGCTACCCGGAGGAACTGATTGCCGAGGGCCCGCGCCGGTTCCGGTCCGGGATGGCCGAGCGCGGCGCCGGGCACGGCCTCGGCCTGACCATCGCGGTCGGGCACGCCAAGGTCTTGGGCGCCGAGCTGACGTTCGGCGAAGCGCCCGGCGGCGGTGCACTCGCCCGCCTCGTGCTACCTGCCGGACCTGAGACGGTGTTGTAACACAACCTTTCCGTCCGCTACCGCGTCTTCCCCTCCGTAACACCAACAAAACGAGGGGAAACCAGACATCATGCGTGCACAGTTCATCCGCCGTTCCGCTGCCGTCGTCGCCGGTCTCGCACTGGCTGCCGGGGGTCTCGGCATCGCCGGCGCCCTGCAGGCCAACGCGGCGACGACCGCCACCACCGCCACCAGCGCCTCCATCGCGGCGAAGTCGATCACGATCAAGTCGGACAAGACCACCGCGAAGGCGTGGACGAAGGTCTCGTTCACCGGCAAGACGTCCGGCATCGCGAAGAACACCGTCGTCCAGGTGCAGCGGCTGCAGAACGGCAAGTGGGTCAACTTCCCGGCCACCACCAAGGTGACCAGCCGGGCGACGTATTCGGTGTGGGTGCAGAGCGGCCGGCTCGGCGTGAACAAGTTCCGCGTCGTCGCGGCGAACACCGCGTCCGCGCCGGTCTCCGTGACCATCACCAAGTAACAAAGGCAAAGCGGCGCCACTCCCTAGGGGCGGGAGTGGCGCCGCTTTCTTGTTGTTTAGTGCGTGCCGTAGACGTTGAACTCGGCGGCCGAGCCGAAGACCGCGCCGTTGAGCGAGCTGGTCCCGACGAACTTCACGAAACGACCCGGCTTGGCGGTGAAGTCGACCCGCTGTACGGCGGTGGAGTTCGGGAACTGCCCGGAAGCAACCGGTGTACCCCAGTCCTGACCGTCCGCGCTGACGTAGATCTCGTACCCCTTGAACATCCCGTTCGTGCCACTCTGCCGCGGCAGGTAGCCGAACCCGTTCACCTGGTACGTCGACCCGAGGTCGAGCGTCATGTGATGCGGGTACCCGGCCGGCGTACTGACCTCGGACCAGGCGGAATGCCAAAGGGTGCTGGGGTTTCCGTCCAGCGCCGAGGTCGCGGCGCCACCCGTGGCGACATCCTCACTGCTCACGTCGGCCACCTTGATCCGGGACTGCGGAACGGTCCCCGGCGGGAGCACGGTGGCCTCCGCGCTGACCGTCGCCTGACCACCCGTCGCCGTCAGCGGATACTTGCCCTCCGGCGTACCGGCCGGGGGAGTGACGTCCCAGGTAGTCGTCACACTGGTGCCTGCGGCAACGGTCGCGTGGGTAGCCGGCGTGGTCGCGGTGACGGTCCAGCCGTCCGGTGCGGTCAGGCCCAACGTGATGTTGCTGGCGGCCACCACATCGTTGTTGGTGAACGTGGTGGTCACGGTGTTCGCTTCACCGGAGACAAGCCCGGTCACGCCCGACACCGCCACCGAAGTGCAGTCCGCCGGCTGCGACGTCGTACCGAGATCGGTCACGGCGAAGTTGTCCATGATGAAGTCGCTCTGGTCGCCGCCATCGGTGAGCTTGCGCAGTCCGACCCAGTAGTCACCGCCGCAACCGGCCACGAACTCCTGGTCGAACGTCGCCTTCGTGCGCTGCTCGCCGATCGGCGTCGCCTTGACCTCGACGGACGCCGGCCGGTCGACACCCTGGACCCACGCGTACTGACCGGCGCGGCCGCTCTCGTAGTCGAAGCTGACCTTGTACTTGTGGCCCGGCTGGAAGTTCACCGTCCACGGCGCGGTCCGGTAGACCAGACCTTGGTTCTCCTCGTGCGATTTGAGCGACCAGTTGCCGTCGAGGACATCGTCGACCAGCTTCCCGTTCCAGCCCGCCTGCGTGTACGGCGCGTGCTTGGGAACGAGCACTGTCCGCGGGTCGGTGACGCCACCGGCATCGCCCTTCACGAACGGCCCCCAACCTTGGTCCACGTGCTCGAAGTCGTCGACGAGCCCGGCCGCTGGCCTGGTCGTCTCGACCACCCGCACATCGTCGAGTCGAACTTGCGCCGCACCCGCAGCAGCCCCGATGGACAGGTCAGCGGTGCTTCCCTTGGCCTGGAACACGACTCGAGCGCGTTGGTAGTACGCCTCGTGTTTGTCGTCGGCAGCAACCATGTTCTGCGCAGTCGATCTGGTGACCTGGTTGCGGACGCCGTCGACGGTCACCGTGGTCGGGCGGGACTTGCCCGGTTCGACCTCGATCCAGGCGGACGCGCTGTACGTGCGACCGCGGGTCAGGCCGGTGAGCTGCTGCCGGATCGCCGACGACTTCGTACCGAGTTCGGCGACGTGCTGGCCGTTCTCGAGGGTGCTGATCGTCGCGTTGCCGGTGGCGTTCCAGGCCGCGAGGTTGCCGGCGTTGAAGCCGGGGTCCTTGACGTGCGAGCTCTCGCCCCAGTTCGCGGGCCGCGGTGTCGGCGCCGTGTCCGGGTAGACGACGTACGGCTGGCCGGCCTTGGCATCGAGGCTGATGCTGCCGTTGCGGACGGGCGCGGTGGCGACCTTGACCCGGCCGGTGTCGGTCAGCTTGTAGACGGAGAAGGAGCGGGTGCCGGCGAAGGCCGCGGGGATCTTCCAGGTGGTGTGGCCGCCGGTCGGGTTGTAGTGGTACAGCTTCTTGTTGTTGTCCCACGGCAGCAAGTACTTGTCGCCGTCGAGCACCTTCGCATTCCCGACGTACACGGTCCGCTCCCCGCTCTCGACAGCACCACGAACGCCGCCGGTGAAGCTGATGTCGCCGCTGTTCCAGTCCAGGATCTTCTGCTGCTGCAGGAACTTCGCGGGCAGGTTGCGCTGCCAGATGTTGGCGTAGAACGCGTTCCAGTCGGTCTCGCCGGTCCAGCCCTCGAACTCGACGATCGCGGTCTGGCCGAGGATCGGGTCGTTGTTCCAGACGTCCTTCTCGTGGTTGCGGACGAACCGGATGATCTGCGAGTTCAGGCCCTTGTTGGTGGCGCCGCCGTAGTCGAGGTCGTTGGCCCAGTGCGACCACAGCGACGTCCGCTCGTGCCGGTCGGCCCACTCGGTGGCGATCTGCCAGCCCTGGTCGGCGAGCTGCCGGGACAGGCCGTCGGCGAGCCAGCCCGACTGGTAGTACACGTCGATGTACAGCTCCTGCAGGTTCTTGTCGGTCTCGTCGCGGAGCTGCTGGAACCGCTTCACGATGTTGCCGGAGGCAAGATCTGGGCGCTGCTTGATGTAGTAGCTCTGGTTCAGCCAGTTCCAGCCCTTGGCGTTCTTGTCCACCAGGTCCTCGCTGAACGCGTTCGCCTCCGGGTAGGACTCGGTCGCGTTGACGTGGACGCCGAACGCCGCGTTCCAGGACTTGCCCTGCTTGAGCAGCGTGTTCAGGTCGGTCAGCCCACCGGCGCGGGTGTTGTAGTTGCCGCCGTAGTCCGGGTGGGCGGAGTCGTGGCCTTCAGCGCCGTACCCCTTGAGGACCGCCATCTGGCCGAGGCCGTCGGTGGCCAGCGAGATCCGCTTGACGTCGTCGAGCGTCCGCAGGAACGGGTGCGTGGCCTGGCTGGCGAAGTTGAACGGGATGTGCGTGATGACCCGGTTCTTGACCTGGTCGCCGCCGTTCGGCTCGGTCATGATCGAGCGGAACGCGACCGCGCCGTCCTCCCAGTCGACCGTCCGGTCGTGGTTCGCGTCGGGAGTGACGACGACCTTCGCCCAGGGGAGCGGTTCGGTGTACGGCGACGTGTCGGCGCGGTACGTCCACTGGCCGCTCCACACGCCGACGCGCGTACTGCCGTCGGCGGCCTTGCGGGCGCGGTGCCAGAACCGGGCGCCGTCGTCGACCGATGGCCCGGACGGCTTGTCGTACGTCGAGTTCGACTCGATGCCCGCCGCGAGCCCGCTGGTGTTGACGAACGCGTACGCCGCTCCGGTCGCGGCCGTGTCGCCCGGCGTGCTCGCGGTGACTGGCGTGATCTTGTCCGCGGTCCGGGTCGAATCCGGATCCAGCGTGGTGAACGCCGTCGTCGCACTCGCATCCGTACTCGCCACCGAGACCAGGTCGTGGTCCGGGATGTCGATCGTGTGCACGCGACTCGTCTCGGTGTCACGCACCGCGTCGATCGCGAACTTCGTCACCCGCCCCGCCACGCTCAGGCTCGCATCCAGCTCGACGCCGGGCAGGGCGTCGAAGGCCAGCGTGTACGACGCTCGCCCGCCGTCGACTCCGCCGTCGACCGTCGGCGACGCGGCGAGATGCGCGGTGCGGGCCACTCCGTCGATCGTGACCGTCGAGATCGCGTCCGGCTGACCCCCGAGGGCCTGCCCGGAGGCGTTGTCGACGTACTTGACCACCCGGGGAAAGTCCGCCCCGACGGTGACCGTCAACTCCCGCGACCGCAGCGTGAGGTCGCCCGCGGCATGCGCACCTGATGGCACGCTCAGCACACCGGCAGCCAACGCTACAGCCAGTACTCCACACCCCACTGAACGTTTCATGCGCCAAAAGTTCGCACGTAAGCGCTGACTCGTCAAGGGAAACGAACAGTTATGAACAAGATCAGCCAGGAATGATCTTTCCGCTGACCTCGCCGAGGCCGAGGCGGGTGCCGTCGGCCGCCTGTGCCCAAGCCGTGATCGTGACCTCGTCGCCGTCCTCGAGGAACGTGTGTTCCTTCCCGTCGACGATCAGCGGCTCGCGACCTCCCCAGCTCAGCTCGATGAACGAGCCGCGCTGGTCCTTGGCCGGCCCGCTGACGGTCCCGGACGCGTAGAAGTCGCCGGTGCGGACACTGGCGCCGTTGACGGTCATGTGGGCGAGCATCTGCGCGGGCGACCAGTAGATGTCGCGGTACGGCGGACTACTGACGAGGTGGCCGTTGAGATAGACCTCGAAGGTGATGTCGTAGTTCACGAGGTTCTCGCCGGCGAGGTAGGGGAGGACCGGTGGGTTCTGAGGTGCGAGGGGGACGGCCGAGGCGGCCAGGGCATCCAGGGAGATGACCCAGGGGGAGATCGACGTGGCGAAGGACTTGCCGAGGAACGGGCCGAGCGGCACGTACTCCCACGCCTGCAGGTCGCGCGCCGACCAGTCGTTGACGACGACCACGCCGTATACGTGCTCCGCGAAATCCTCAACGGAAACAGGCTTTCCAAGCGTTGACGGCGTACCGACGACGTAGCCGAGCTCGACCTCGATGTCGAGCCGCTGGGACGGGCCGAAGGTCGGTGCCGCGGCGTCCGGGGCCTTGCGCTGGCCGGAAGGGCGGACGATGTCGGTGCCGCTGGCAACGATGGTGCCGGCCCGGCCGTGGTAGCCGACGGGCAGGTGCTTCCAGTTCGGCAGCAGTGGCTCGGAGTCCGGGCGGAACAGCCGGCCGAGGTTCGACGCGTGCTGTTCGGAGGCGTAGAAGTCGACGTAGTCGCCGACCTCGAACGGCAGTTGCATCGTCACCGCGGACTGCGGGATCAGGTGCGGCTCGACGGCGTCCCGGTCGTTCTCGTTGCGGACCAGGTCGAGCAGCCAGTTCCGGGTCGCGCGCCAGGCCGGGCGGCCGAGCGCGAGGAAGGCGTTCAGCGTCGGCTCGGCGAACAACTGTGCGCCGTCCAGCATCTGCACGGACGCGACCGGCGCGAGGTCGATGATCTGGTCGCCGATCGCCGCACCCACCCGCGGCTCCTCGTCGCCGTGCCGGAACACACCGAGCGGCAGGTTCTCCGGCCCGAACGGCGAACCGTCCGGGATTTCGATCCAGGTCATGGGGTCTCCATCAACTGCAGCGTCGTCAGGTCCGTGCGTGGCTCGTCGATGCTGCACGAGCCGAACGACGTGAACCACCGTCGCGTGCTCGCCGCCTGATCGTCGGACAACTCGCGCGCCCGCGCCGCCAGCACCTCACCGTCGCGCTGGTCCAGCAGCTCGACCAGTTCGTCATGTGCGGCCCCGTCCAGCGACGCCCGGGTCGCCAGCAGGACGTTGAGGAACCCGTGGTGCTCGAAGCCGGTGTCTTCAGCGGTATGCCGGACCGCGTTGTGCAGGCCGGCCGTGCACTTGAAGGCCACTTCGCGGTCGAGGCAGGCAGTGATGAAGGCGGCCACCTGGCCGGCCGACGGGAACAGTGCGGCGTCGAGACCGCCGGTGCGGAGTTTCGCGGCGTACCCGGCGTCGGCGACCACGTCGAGGGCACGCTCCCACGCCCCGTCCAGGCCGAGCTCGACGTACGCCGTCTCCTCGTCGAGGCAGTCGTCGCATGCGCGGACGACGCGCAGCGCGTTCCGGGACAGGTCGTCCTCGTCGCGCAGCCGGACCTCGACCGCGGTGACCTCGACGTCCTTCGAGCGGTCGGCCCAGCGGACGGGCGGCTCGATCCCGCCGGCGCCGCCGGAGATCACCACCGAGACGCGGAGCGGTGCCGTGCCGGTGCGGGCGGCTTCGGCGGCGACCTTCATCAGGTCGTCGTCGGCGCACACGAACGTGCCGACCAGATCGGCGTACGGCGACCGGCGGTGGACGTGGTGGGCCGCGACGGCCTCGGGCAGCGGCAGGTCGCCCGGCGGGAACATCGAGGCGTCGTCGACCAGGTGCCGGTACAGCGCAGGGACGGTTGACATGGGTCGAAGCCTAACGGATGCTTTCGGTAAGCGGACGCAGGCGTTCGGATAACGTACACCGTGGAGTGGAGAGATGGCGTTCTACCGGCAGGTCGGGGAAGTTCCACCGAAGCGGCACACGCAGTTCCGGAAACCGGACGGCGGGCTGTACTACGAGGAGCTGATGGGGGAGGAGGGGTTCTCATCGGATTCGTCGTTGCTGTACCACGCCGGCGTACCGTCCGCGATCGTCGATTCCCAGGTGTGGGACCTGCCGGATCTCGCCACCGTCGCGAACCACCCGCTCACGCCGCGGCACCTGAAGCTGCACGACCTGTTCACCGACACGTCGAAGTCGAACGCCGTCGAGGACCGGCGGCTCGTGCTAGGCAACGGTGACGTCCGGATCTCGTACGTCGTGGCCGAGCAGCCGTCGCCGTACTACCGGAACGCGATCGGCGACGAGTGCGTGTACGTCGAGAAGGGCTCGGCGACCGTGGAGACCGTGTTCGGCGTACTGAACGCGGTCCAGGGCGACTACGTGATCATCCCGCGCGCGACCACGCACCGCTGGCTGCCCGGGCCGGAGGGCGTGCACGCGTACGCGATCGAGGGCAACTCGCACATCGCGCCGCCGAAGCGCTACCTGTCCCGGTACGGGCAGTTCCTCGAGCACTCGCCGTACTGCGAACGCGACCTGCACCCGACCACCGAGCCGCTCGTGGTGGAGGGGACCGATGTCGAGGTGCTGGTGAAGCATCGCGGGAACGGCGCCGGCGGGATCGTCGGCAGCCGGATGACGTACGCGACGCACCCGTTCGACGTCGTCGGGTGGGACGGCTGCCTCTACCCGTACACGTTCAACGTGAGCGACTTCGAGCCGATCACCGGGCGGGTGCACCAGCCGCCGCCCGTGCACCAGGTGTTCGAGGGGTACAACTTCGTGGTCTGCAACTTCGTACCGCGGAAGGTCGACTACCACCCGTTGTCGGTGCCGGTGCCGTACTACCACTCGAACGTCGACTCCGACGAGGTGATGTTCTACTGCGGCGGCGACTACGAGGCGCGGAAGGGCTCCGGGATCGGGCTCGGGTCGATCTCGCTGCACCCCGGCGGGTACGCCCACGGCCCGCAGCCGTCGGCGATCGAGGCCTCGCTGGGCGCCGAGCGCTTCGAGGAACTGGCCGTCATGGTCGACACCTTCCGCCCCCTCGAACTCGGCGAGGGCGGTCAAGCCGTTGACGACGGCATCTACGCCTGGACCTGGGCGGGTCGCCGCAAGGGCTGACAGCAAGAACTGGCGGTCTGTGGGATTCTGTCCCCTGTGAGTGAGGACGGGGACACAGCTTCACAGGTTTCAGAGACCATTACTTCAGAGGTCAGTACGTCAGAGGTCGAGCCGGAGGTGCAGATGCCGCCAGGCGATCCGGGGCAGCCGTTCGTGGTCGGGATCGACCGGGACGCCGTGCTGCGCCGGCGCGAGGTGGTGCGGACCGTCGAGCGGCGTGGTTCCTGGGTGACGCTGGCCCTCGGCGCGATCGGGATCGTCGCCGCGATCTACGCGCTGATCGCCTTCCGCGGCTCCGGGATGTGGCCGTTCGCGCTGTTGTTGATCCTGGCAATGATCCCGCTGGTCCTCAGTACGGTTCTGGTCTACCGCGTGCAGGCCGAGCGGGTGGAATGGTACGACGCCAACGAGCTGCCGCCCGTCGCGATGCGGATCTCCTCCAAGGGCCTCGAACTGGCCTGCGACGGCGCGGCGTTCCCCGTCGTGCTGCCGTGGGCGACCGTCCGCGGCTTCACCCAGCACAAGCTGCTCGGCCAGTACATGCTCGACGTGGCCCTGGTCCGCGGCGTCGGCGCGACGACGGCCGGTGTCCGCGGTCTCGACCAGCCGTCCGTCCGCAGCGTCGTCAAGCCGAACCCGCTGCTGCGCCCCACCGGCATGTTCCTGGTCAAGGCCCTCGACCAGCCGGTCCATGTCATCGACGAGGCCATCAAGCACTTCTCCGGCGGCACCGCGGGCGTGCTGCGCTGACCCCCCGACGCTGACCCCCCGACGCTGACCCCCCGACGCTGACCTGCCGACGCTGACCTGCCGAGCTGCAAGGCTCGAGGCATGGATGAGAGCTTCGTGGTAGGCCTGAAGCGCGACGAGATGCTGCGCCGGCGTCGCACCGTCCGCCGGGTGCGGATGATCGGCGGTGGATTCACGCTGCTGCTTTCGGCGCTCGGCCTGGGCCTGTCGATCTCGCTGACGATCCGAATGGGCGACCTGTGGATCGCGGGAGTGCTGATGATCGCCTCTATGCTGTTCCTCTTCGGGAGCAGCCTCGTCCCCTTCCTCCAGTGGGGCAAGCTGAAACGCTGGTACGCCGGCACCGACCTCCCGCCGTACGCCCTGCGGATGACCGCCGCCGCACTCGAACTCGGCGTGGAAGGTGCACCGGCGCCGGTCGTGCTGCCTTGGTCGGCGGTGGTGGGGTTCCGGCGGAAGCGGAAGCTCGGGCAGCCGCTCCTGCAGGTCGTTGTGCAGCCCGGGGTGACCGCCGGCCTGGGCAGGCGGGGCGGCCTCTACAGTGTCGCGTCTCTTGACCAGCCCGTCGAAGCCATCGACCAGGCCCTGCGGTACTTCTCCAACGGTGTTGCGGCGGTGGCTCGTTAGCAGGGCAGCGAGCGGTACGTGTAGCCCTGCTTGGTGAGTTTGGTCAGGGCTCGGTCGAGCGCCGCGACGGTCTGGGAGCGGTTGCCGCCGCCGTCGTGCATCAGGATGATCGCTCCGGGACGAGCCCCGGCCATGATCGCGTGCTCGATGCTGGCGGCGCCGGGCTTCTCCCAGTCCTTCGTGTCGACGTCCCAGAGCACCTGCCGCTGGTGGTAGGCCGCGGCGATCGCCTGGATCTTCGCGTTCGTAGCGCCGGTCGGCGGCCGCAGGCACTTCGACTTCACGCCTGTCGCGATCTCCTGCCGCACCTTCGCGTCGGGCAGCAGGGTCAGCGTCTTGTGGTCCCAGGTGTGGTTGCCGACGGTGTGCCCGGCGGCCCGCTCGGCGGCGATCAGTTCCGGGTACTGCGCGACCTGGATCCCGAGGACGAAGAACGTCGCGTGCGCCTTGTGCTTACGCAGGAGCTGCAGGACCTTCGGGGTCCACTCGTGCTGGGGACCGTCGTCGAAGGTCAGGTAGAGGACCTTCCCGTGCGCGGCCAGGTTCCAGTCGTCGGCGGGCGGCTTGGCGACCTGGTGCTTGGCGGGCTGCGTGGGTTGCTTGGTCGACGACGGTTCGCCGCGCTTGGACGTGACCGGCGTACCCAGAAGTCCCTTGCCGGACGTCGGGGAAACGGGCGGAGCAGCGGAGGTGACGGGGTGGTCGGGCGGCGTGGCGGCTTGGGCGAGGACGGCACCGCAAAGGAGGGCGGCGACCAACGGCAACAGCTTGCCGGGCGGCTTGGTCATAGGGCGCATCTTCTCGCGAGCTTGGGGCCATGCGTTCGCGGGGTGGGGGTGTGTCGGCCGTATCGTGTGCCAACGGGGCCGGAGATCCCGGCCGGAAGACCTGTGAGGCGGGCCGATGACGGACAGCGGTGAGCGGACGAGCATGACACGACGCACGGTGATCGGCGGCGCGGCGGCACTGGCCGCGGCCGGTTTCCAGGCGGTCCCGGCGTACGCCGGTGGCGACCACGGCAGGCCCGGGAAGACCGTCCGGCTGACCGTGATGGGCACGACCGACCTGCACGGCAACGTGTTCAACTGGGACTACTTCAAGAACACCGAGTACGACGACAGCGCGCACAACGACATCGGCCTGGCCAAGATCTCCACGCTGGTCAGCGCGGTCCGGGACCGGATCGCCGCGGACCGGCGCGCGCCGCGCCCGCTCCTGCTGGACGCGGGCGACACCATCCAGGGCACGCCGCTGTCGTACTACTTCGCGAAGATCGAGCCCATCACGGGCGGTCACACGCATCCGATGGCGGCCGCGATGAACCGGATCGGGTACGACGCCGCCGCGCTCGGCAACCACGAGTTCAACTACGGCCTCGACATCCTGCGCAAGTTCCAGCGGCAGCTGCGGTTCCCGCTGCTCGGCGCGAACGCCCAGGACTGGACCACGGGCCTGCCGGTGTTCCCGCCGTACACGCTGAAGCGGGTGCACGTGCCGGGGGAGAAGCCGATCACGGTCGGCATCCTCGGCCTGACCAACCCGGGGATCGCGATCTGGGACAAGGCGAACGTCGAGAACAAGCTGAAGTTCGGCGGCATCGTCGAGCTCGCGAAGATCTGGGCGCCGCGGGTCCGCAAGGCCGGCGCCGACGTCGTGATCGCCTCCGTGCACTCGGGGATGGACCTGTCCTCGTCGTACGGCGACGCGCTGCCGTACCCGGAGAACGCGTCGGTGCTGATGGCCGAGACCGTCCCGGGCATCGACGCCGTCCTGGTCGGCCACGCGCACCTGGAGATCCCCGAGCGGCTCGTCACGAACAAGGCCAGCGGCGAGCAGGTGGTGCTCAGCGAGCCGCTGAAGTGGGGTATGCGGCTGTCGCTGTTCGACCTCGACCTGCAGAAGGTCCGCGGGCAGTGGAAGGTCGTCGGCCGGCACAGTCAGGTGCTGAACGCGAACACCGTCGACGCCGACCCGGACGTCGTGGCGCTGCTGCAGAAGGACCACGACAAGGTCGTCGAGTACGTGAACTCGAAGATCGGCACCTGCACGGAGGCGATGTCCGCGGCGACCGCGCCTTGGGAGGACACTGCCGCGCTGGACTTCGTCAACTTCATCCAGGCCGACGCGGTCTCCAAGGCCCTGGTCGGTACGCCGCAGGCGTCGCTGCCGGTGCTCGCGATCGCGGCGCCGTTCAACCGGGCTGCCGCCATCCCGGCCGGCGATGTCTCGATCCGCGACGTCGCCGGGCTCTACGTCTTCGACAACACGCTGCTCGCGGTGACGATGAGCGGTGCGCAGATCAAGGAGTACCTCGAGTTCTCCGCGCAGTACTTCCAGCAGGTCTACGGGCCGGGGCCCTTTAAATCCGACCAGGTCACCAACGCGCCGACCCCGACCGCGCCGACCGGTACTCCGGACTACAACTACGACATCATGGGCGGTCTATCGAAGCCCCTGACCTACAAGATCGACATCGCCAAGGCGGCCGGAGCGCGCATCACGGACCTGGCGTACGACGGCGTACCGGTGGCCGCCGACCAGCAGTTCGTTGTCGCGGTCAACAACTACCGCCAGTCCGGCGGCGGCAACTTCCCGCATGTCAAGACCGCTCCGGTCGTCTACAACCGCCAGGTCGAGATCCGCCAGCTGATGATCGACTACGTCACCGCCACCGGCGAGGTCAACCCGAACACCTTCCACACCGGCGACTGGTCCCTGACCTCCAACGGGGCGCCGATCACCGTCACCAGCTGACCGCCGAGGTTTGGCCGGAACCGGCGCTGCTCTGGCGGCGGGAGTACTGCTGATCGAGAATTTCTATTCATGGGTGAACAGATCGGCAGGCGCAGGTTCCTCGCCACCGCCACCGCCACCGCGACCGCGACCGGGGCCGCGGTGGCGGCCGGCCCTGGGCTCGCGCTGCCGGCTTCAGCGGCTCAGGCGGCTGATCCCGCGCCGGCGGCTGGGGATGCCGGGTGGGCCGGGTGGTTCGCGCGACCTGAGGCGGCGGTGCGGCCGAAGGTGCGGTGGTGGTGGCCGGACGGGCTCGTCGATCCGGCGCAGATCCGGCGCGAGGTGGATCAGCTGGCGGACGCCGGGTTCGGGGGCGCCGAGATCGCGGCGGTGCACCATTCGATCGAGGACAAGTCGGTGCTGGATCCGGTCGGGCACGGCTGGGGCTCGGCGGCCTGGGCCGCCGGGATCGAGGCGGCGCTCGACCAGGCCGGGCGCCGCGGGCTCGCGATCGACCTGACCATCGGACCGTCCTGGCCGGCCGCCGTACCGACGATCACGCCGGACCATGAGGCGGCGGTCAAGGAACTGCAGTACGGCGTGGTCCAGGTTGTTGCTGGGAGCACCTATTCGGGTCCCGCTCCGGAGCCGGTGACGGCGAGTGACGCCGTACCGAAGCTGCTCAAGGTGGCGGCTTGGCGACTGAATCCGGCGTACACCTCGTCGAACGGGCGCGTCCTCGGCTTCGACATCGACTCGTACGTCGAGCTGGCTGCCGTCGACGGTCTGGTCAGCTGGACCGCGCCCGCCGACGGGACCTGGCTGCTGTTCGCGTTCTGGGAAAGGGGGAGTGGGCAACAACCCGAGTCAGGGCCGCACACCGCGCCCGAGGCGTCTGTGGTCGACCACTTCTCGGCTGCGGGGACCCGGGCGGTGATCGAGTACTGGGAGCGGCATCTGCTCACGCCCGCGACGCGGAGGTTGCTGCGGAAGTCGGGTGGTGCCTTGTTCGAGGACTCCATCGAGTTGGAGACCAGCGGGCTGAACTGGACGCCTGCGTTGCCGGTGGAGTTCGCGAACAGGCGTGGGTACGACGTATGGCCCTACCTGCCGGCGATCGTGCGCAATGACGAGGACCAGGTGTTCCAGAGTGAGCCCGGTACTACCCGGCATGTCCGGCACGACTACTGGTTGACGGTCTCCGAGCTGTTCGGCGAGCACCACCTCTCGGCGCTCACGAGCTGGGCGCATTCGCTCGGGCTGGAGTTCCGGTGTCAGCCCTACGGTTTGGAGACTGACTCGATCGCCGCGGCGGCGATCGTCGACATTCCGGAGGGTGAGTCGCTCGGGTTCCGTAACCTCGACGACTACCGGGCGCTGGCCGGCGGACGAGATCTGGGCGGCCGGAAGGTGTTGTCGTGCGAGGCCGGCGCGTACCAGGGCGGTGCTTATGCGACGACGTGGAAGAAGCTGCTCCTCACCATGGGCGGCGCATATGCGGCGGGCTTGAACCAGACGGTGCTGCACGGGTTCTCGTACTTGTCCGCGCCTGGTGCCGACTGGCCCGGGTTCGCCGCGTTCACGCCGTACGACGGACGGCAGGGGTACTCGGAATCATGGGGCCCACGGCAACCAACCTGGCGGCATGTGCCTGCGGTGACCGGATATCTCGGCCGGATTCATCAGGTGCTGCAGACCGGTACGTCGCGGATCGACGTGGCCGCGTTCCGGCAGAAGGGGTACACGAAGACCGGCATCGGGGTCGGGTGGTTCACCGCGAGTGGTGTGCCGGCCGGTTGGACGCACCAGATGGTGTCGGCTCCGTTGCTGGAACTGGATCGTGCGGTGGTCCGTGACGGTCGGCTCGCACCGGACGGGCCGTCGTACAAGGTCTTGTTCGTGGAGGGCGACCGGTTCGCGGGGAACGAGGCGACGCTGCCGGTGGAGACAGCGCGGACGCTGCTGTCGTTCGCCCGCGCCGGGCTGCCGATCGTCTTCCTCGGCAGCGGCTGGTCGGCGGCGACTGTGCCTGGGGTCGGGGAGAGTGACGTACTGCGCGAGATCCTTGCGGAACTGTTCGCTGAGCCGCGGGTACGAGTGGTCGCAGAACTCACAGAGGTCCCGGTGGTGCTGGCCGAGCTCGGTGTCAGTCCTGACGTGTCGCATCCGACGTCGACGTTGCTCAACCATCGCCGGGTCGAGCAGGGCGTCGACTACTACTACCTGGTCAACGGGAAGCATGCCGAGTCGGTGAAACCTCCGGTGGCGGCGATCGACCATGACGTCACGTTCACGCGGTCGCATCGCAACGGGGTGCCGTTCCGGCTCGATCCGTGGACCGGCTCGGTCGAACCGATTGCGTCGTACGTCGAAGCCGGTGATCGGGTGACGCTGCGGATCACCCTGAAGCCGGGTGCGGCGACGATCATCGCGTTCCGGCCGGGGCGACGGGGCGAGGCGCCGACGACGGGTGCCGCGCTCGCGCCGATTCCGCTCGACGCGTGGCAGCTCGACGTCGAGTCCTACCTGCCCGGACCGACCCCGACCGAGACTCTCATCCATCGCCACCGCGTCTCGCTCGACGCACTCGCTCCCTGGTCGGCGATCCCCGGCCTGGAGGATGTGTCCGGCGTAGGCCGCTACACCACGGTCGTCGACCTCGACACCACGACAGCTCACCTCGACCTGGGAGAGGTCTTCGACACCGCCCAAGTCACCGTCAACGGCCGCCGCCTACCTCCGGTCAACCTTCTCAACCCGGTCGTGGACCTCTCCGGCCACCTCCGCCGCGGCCGGAACACCATCCAGGTAGAGGTCGCCACCACCCTCTTCAACCGTCTCCGCGTGGCGCAGCCCGCCGTGTACTCCGGCAACAGGCAGAACTACGGCCTGCTCGGGCCGGTCCGGCTGATCCCGTACGCCTGACCTTTGCCGTCGAGGTCTTGACCCAGGGAATGGCTAAGTGATTTAGTCAGTTTGTGAGTTACTCAGCTGCGGAAGTGCCGCCCAGCCTGTCCGACCGGTTGACCGAGTCGATCCTCGGGATCATCCGGGACGGCGGCCTGCGGCCCGGTGACGCGATCCCGTCGGCGCGGGAGTTGGCGAAGCGGTTCGCGATCACCACGCCGACGGTGCGGGAGGCGCTGCGGAAACTGGAGGCGACCGGAGCGGTCGAGTTCCGGCACGGTTCCGGGACGTACGTCGGTCCGACGATCAACAACGTCGTACTGGCGAATCCGCACCGGCCGCCGATCACGAAGGACTCGGTGCTGCAGCTGATCAGCGCGCGCCTCGTGATCGAGCCGGCCGTCGCGGCGCAGTCGGCCCTGGCGCGCCGGGCCGAGAACCTGGAACGTCTAGAGGCCGCGGTCACCAACGCACTCGTCCCGCCGGGTGGTCCGGCGTTCGCTCTGAACTTCCACGTCGAGCTCGCGGCTGCGTCCGGGAACCCTTTGCTGCAAGAGGTTCTGGCATCGCTGCTGAAGGTTCGCGTCCGCGAGCAGCAGCAGATCCGCGCGCTGTACGACAACCGCGGACGCGACCACGAGGAGCACCAAGCGATCGTCGAGGCCGTACGCGCGCAGGACGCCGTACAGGCCGAGCGGCTGACCCGCGAACACCTGGACAACATCCGCCGCGCCGTCGAGTCGTCGCCGGAGCTGTCATGAAGCTTGCCGAGATGACGACCGATGAGGCGCAGGCCGCCGTGCATCGGTCCCCGCTGGTGATCGTTCCGGTCGGCGCGCAGGAACAGCACGGCGGCGGGATGGCGATGTCCACCGACACCGTCCGCGCCGTCGGCGTCGCCGAGCGGGTCGCGGAACGGCTGGCCGGCCGCGCGGTGATCGCCCCGGCCGTCCCGTACGGCGTCTCGCCGCACCACATGGCCTTCGCCGGGACGATGACGTTGTCACCGGCAACGTTCATGCAAGTTCTCCGGGACCTGGTGTCCAGCCTGCACGAGCACGGCTGGCGGCAGTTCCTGGTGATCACCGGGCACGGAGGGAACAACGCAGCCCTGTCCGTGCTCGCACAGGAGTACGTCCGCAGCGACCTGACGTTCGCGTGGACCCCGCTCACGTCCGTCGTATCGGACCTGATCACAGGAGTCAGCGAGGTGCACGGTCACGCCGGCGAGGCGGAGACCGCGCAGATGCTGTACCTGGCACCGGACCTGGTTCAGGCAGACCGCCTGGAACCCGGCGCCACCACGCTCGACGAGCTGACCACCACAGCCCGGCTCTCCCGGCAGTCGCGCGGACCGCGGCTGTCCGTCGGGTTCGACGCGTACCACAAGCGTGGCGTGCTGGGTGATCCCCGCCGCGCCACAGCCGAGGACGGCCGGCTCCTCGTGGAGACCGCCGCCGACCGGATCGCCGCCTTCGCCGACGACTTGCTGTCGGCCTGACGCTGCACCCCAGAACACACTGGACCTTCGCTCAGGGAGGTCCAGGCGCGAGCCTGCCCGCCTGCAGGCCGCATGCCCCCGAGGAGGCCCCTGATGAACCTCACACGTCCCAAACTCCCCCGTCGTACCGCCCGCCGGGTCGGTGCACTGCTAGGAGCGGCGGCTCTGGTGACCGCCGCCACCACGTTGCCCACAGCAACCGCAGTCCGCGCCCACAGTGCCGGCTGCGGCAAGCAGGCCGCACCGAGCGGCGACTACACCGTCACCAGCGGCGGCCTCACGCGGACCTATCGCCTGCACGTGCCGGACAACTACCAGAGTTCCAAGGCCAAGCGACTCATCCTCGTCTACCACGGCCGCGGCAAGACCGGCGCCCAGACCGAGGCGTTCTCCGACCTGTCGAAGCTCGACGCGATCGTTGCCTATCCCAACGGTGTGATCGGCGACGAGGACAAGCAGGCCTGGCAGGGCGCGCCGTACTCCGCCAAGGGCGTCGACGACGTGAAGTTCACCGAGGACCTGCTCGACCAGCTGGAGGCGTCGTACTGCGTCGACACGGACGCCGTTTACGCCACCGGCAAGTCCAACGGAGCCGGCTTCACCGGGATCCTCGCCTGCCGCCTCGCCGACCGGATCGCGGCGATCGCCCCGGTCTCCGGCGCGTTCTACATCGAGGGCACGCACTGCGCGCCGAGCCGCCCGGTCCCGGTGCTCGACATCCACGGCACCGGCGACACCACGATCCCGTACGGCGGTGACGGTCAGCGCGACCTGCCCGACGTACAGACCTGGGTCCGGGACTGGACCGTCCGCGACCACTGCAATCCGGACCCGAAGACTTCGCAGCTCGGCGACGACGTCCTGAAGTTCACGTACAAGGGCTGCAAGGCCGACGTCGTGCACATCGCAGTCACCGACGGCGGGCACAGCTGGCCGGGATCGGACGCGACGTCCGGTCCGGGCTACGTGACCCAGACGTTCGAGGCGCACGAGCTCATCGGCGCGTTCTTCAAGGCGCACACGTTATGAGTACGGCGACCGACACGAGGGAGCTGCCGCGCCTGGTCAGGGCGATGGCGGTCATCGAGCGAATCGGGAACGCGCTGCCGCACCCGTTCTGGCTGTTCTGGATCCTGTCGGCGATCCTGGCCGTGGTCAGCGCGATCCTGTCCGCACTGGACGTCTCCGTGCTCTCGCCGAAGGACGGCAAGGAGGTCGCCGTCCAGAACCTGCTGTCCGGCGACGGCCTGCAGATGGCCGTGTCGACGGCGATCTCGAACTTCGCCGAGTTCCCGCCGATGGCCACGATCGTGGTCGTCATCATGGGCGTCGCACTCGCCGAGCGGACCGGGTTCCTGCAGGTGCTGATGCGGGTCAGCGTGTCCCGCGTACCGCAGTCGATGGTGGTATTCGCGGTCGCGTTCGCCGGCACGATGGCCCACGTCGCGTCGGCCGCGGCGTACATCATCCTGGTGCCGCTCGGCGGGCTCGCGTTCCGCGCGGTCGGCCGGTCGCCGATCCTCGGCATCGTGGTCGCGTACACCGCGATCGCGTCCGGGTACGACGCCAGCCCGATCCCGACCCCGAACGACGCGATCTTCGCGGGCATCACCACGGCCGCCGCTCGCACCGTGGATCCGGATGCTCATGTCTCCGTACTGTCGAACTGGTTCTTCAACATCGCGTCGTCGATCCTGCTGGCGCTGGTGATCACGCTGGTCACCCGGTTGGTGCTGAGCAAGCGGACCGACCTCGACGCCGATCCCGACGCACCGGGCGACGACGCGGATCAACTGGCCGTATCGGTTGCCGAGCGCAAGGGTCTGCGCCGGGCCGGAATCGTGTTCCTGGTCGCGGCTCTTGCGATCGTCGCAGTCCTGGTGCCGCACGGATCCCCGTTGCGCGGTAAGGACGGCAGCATCGTCGACTCACCGTTCCTGGACGGCATCGCGCTGGTGGTCGCCGTCCTCTTCGGCCTGGTCGGCATCACGTACGGCGTGACCGTTCGCGCGATCGAGCGTGCCGCCGACGTACCGAAGCTGATGGCCGAAGGCATCAAGCAGATGGCGCCGGTACTGGTCCTGTTCTTCGCGATCGCGCAGTTCCTCGCGTACTTCGACTGGAGCAACATCGGCGACCTGCTGTCGGCGGAGTCGGCCCGCGTACTCGGTGACCTCGGCGCGCCGAAGGTGGTGATCTTCCTCGGCATCCTCGCGCTCCTGACAGTGATCAACGTCCTGGTCACAAGCGGCTCCGCAATGTGGTCCCTGACCGCACCGATCCTGGTCCCGATGATGCTCCTACTGAGCGTCCCAGCCGAAACCACCCAGGCCCTCTTCCGAATCGCCGACTCAGGCTCAACAGCCATCACCCCCATGAGCCCCTACTTCGTAATGGCCCTCGGCTTCCTCCAGCGCTACCGAAAAGACGCCGGCGTAGGCACACTCGCGTCGTACACAGTCCCCCTAGCAGTCTCAATGACCATCGCCTGGACCCTCCTCTTCCTAGCCTGGTGGGCCCTAGGAATCCCCCTAGGCCCAGGCGCACCGGTGAGATAAGAGGACTGGATGGGTGGGATGGGATGAAGTCAACCCCACGCGGTGCTACGCACGGCTCCTCCGTCGCCGCACTACGCGCCGCTCCCACCCACCCCCGGCTAGCGCCGGAGCACTAGTTTCCGGCTACCGCCGGCGACCTGCGGCTCCCGCCGCGGGCAACCGCACCGCCACCTCGCCAACATGTACTGGCAAGCCGGCCCCAGCTGGATCCCGGCGTCTCAACACGAGCGCGCCGAACTCTGCACGACTTGTCCGAACAGCTGAGCCCCATCCGAGTCACGTCGACCGGCTGGGGCTTGCTGTTCCATCCCGGAGGGCGCGGAGCCTTACGCCGACAGACGTACAGACCGCGCGCTGTGCGACTCTGACCTGCGAGACGGCTTTCATTGCGTCGACTTCGGTATGCCCGGAAGCGGACAGCCTGGCGAGTCGCCAACCGTCCGGAAGCGCCAGTTGGTGCGGAGGACCGGGGCCTATGACCACGACCCATCCCTACTTCTCGACTGGCTCTACGACTTCCAACCGCACCGACCGGGCGGTTTGGGGGTGTCGAGACGAACACGTGGACGCCCACCTCAACAAGTTGTTGAGAACCGTGGCGCGCGTTGGGGGCATGCATGCACGGGTGCCGCTAGCCGCGCCGACGTCCAGGTGTGCGCACGTCAGGGCCAGCCACGGTACGGGAAGATGCTCGCGACGCCGAGGTGCTCGATCGCTACCTCGGGATGTACAACCTGTCGTGGGCTGCGGTCTGAGCACAGCGCCGATGCTGTCGCGTCGAATGGCATCCACTGATCGGGTCCGAGCCCTGGGGTGACGACCGGTCGGTATCGTTGCGGATCACGGTAGCGTGGTTTCGCTGGCCGGAGCCAAGCGTTCTGCTGAGGGGGACTCGTGGCAGGTGATACACGTACGACTGAGGCCATGGCGGAGTCGCGGCCGTCAGCCCAGCCGGCAACAGACCTGGTCGACAACCTGATCAAGGACCGTAAGCTCACGGAGGCCCGGAAGGTCGCCGACAGCCTGACATCCAATGAAGGCACACGGCAGATTGGTCTGCTGTCTTTGGCGCGTATCGCCCAACAGGAGAAGGCGTTCGGGGATGCGCTCTTATACGTCGAGCAAGCCTTTGATCTCAATCACGACGACGTGCAGACGGCGGCCAAGTACCTAGACCTACTCTTCTGGGTGGGGAACTACCGTCTTGCCCTCAGCGTCTACTCCTCGCTGCGCGACATCATTAGAGATGATCCAAGAATTCAGGCTGAGATTCACTATATCTATTCCGCTATGGGCTGGTCGGCCCACGCGCGAAGGGCCGACGCCAATGTACCAAGAAATCACGCGGATAAGCCAACTGATTCGCGCCCCGTGCAGATCAGGGACGCAGCATTGCGTGCTACTGTCGATAGGCTTCGGCTTAAACTGGAGAGCAAAGAAGCTGAAGGTTTCGCGCTCCAGATAGAAGATCTTTGGATCGTTGATCAACTCGTCTTCCGCAATCGAGCTCAAACCTACCGAACCTCTGCGGAACTAGATGCCTCTGCACTGTCCTACACTAGCATGGTTGTGCGTCGGCAGGTCTGGATACTCCTTCTCCGCTGGGCCTATCTGGGCATTTCTGTCTCTGCGATTATCCTAGGGACGCTACTACTCACCGAAGGAATACACCCACTACTTCGAATTTCCGTCGGGGGAGCTACGGCGGCCGCCGTTGTTGCTTCTGTCTCAGCGATATACAGATATGGCAAGTCGTATTTTCCGCAGGAGCTATTCGCCAGCCTGCTCGGGTTCGGCGCGATCGTTGGCGGTGTCGCTGGCCTGCGCTTCCTGAGTCCTGATAACGAGTGGTTTCGCATACTCGCACTGGGGGTAGGCGCGGGCGGGGTTTTGGCTGCTACGGCTGGAATTGCAGAGTTCGCCAGCCGCCTGTACTTTCGGATCTGGTTTCAGCGACACAGGCGCCAGTATGCCCGGGCTAATGTGATTGGAGCGCTGGCAACGCTGCTCGTCGAAATGAGAAGCATTGAGAAGCAGAACGATCCAGTCGAACGCGGTTCGTGGATCAGAGGGCTCGAATACGTAGCGGGGTTGCTTGAACAAGAAGTGCCGCGCCAAGCAGCCCATGAGGATCCTTCTGTGCAGGATTGGCTCTCTGAGTGGCTTGCTGGCGTAGCGGAGTCGACACGGCATATGAAGCGCTCCATAGTTGCACCCGCGGGCAGGAGCTGGGAGCGAATGGCGCGGACGTTGCATCATCAGCTCTCCGCCATCGCAACCGAAAACTGGTGCGCAGCCAAGTATCAGATACCAAGAACTAAGTTGGCACTTAGCTGGAAAGACCGCGCGCGAGCGGTTGGAAAGTTCGTCATCGTGACCGCCTTGCCGGGCATTGGATATATCGTGATCGCTCCTGTCTTCGGCGACTCGAACTCAATTCAGCGCGGCGCTCTGCTAAGCCTTGCCTGGGGCCTGATTTCGGCCCTCTTGATCTTGGATCCCGCCGCCAAAGAGAAGACCGCAATCATGCGAGACCTATCAGGTGCCTGGGGCCAGGCCCCTGAGCGAAAGCCCGAAAATACTGGAGCAGACAACCCCGCCGGACGCCCGACGATTCTGTGATCCACGGCCCACAACCGCCCGGTGCCGTGGCCGTTGACGCAGAACTCCGGCTTCCACCTAAGCGCGTTCATCCACGCGGCCAACGCCACAGATTTATAGCCCAGACTGCAACCTCCGTTCTGACCAGGCAATAGGCCGGTGCGGGACGGCGCCAGGGCACGGGCAGGGCATGACGCGACGCGCACCCGCCGAAGGCGGCGGCAAGCAGCCGCCGCGTAGCGCGTCCTTTGTTCTTCGGCTCTCCCGGTCCGCGGCGCCGCAACAGTTCTCGTTGGTGCGAGACGCGCATCCCGCCGAAGGCGGCAACAAGGTGGCCGCCGCGTAGCGGTGTCCTTTCGGCGGGAGGTGGTTAGGTCAGGGTTACGCCGGCGGTGCGGAGGTCGGTTAGGGCTTGGGTGGTGGTGGGTTCTGCTACGCCGGCGGTTAGGGCGGTTAGGACTGTGGTGGTGAAGCCTTCTTGGTGGGCGTCTAGGGCGGTGGCTCGGACGCAGTAGTCGGTGGCTATGCCGCAGATGTCTACGTTGGTCACGCCTTTGGCGCGTAGCCAGTCGGCTAGGGTTTGGCCGCCCTCGTGGGACTTGCCTTCGAAGCCGGAGTAGGCGGCGGCGTACTCGCCCTTGTCGAAGATTGCGTCGAAGGGCTGCGGGTCCAGGTTCGGGTGGAAGCTGACGCCGTCGGTGCCGGCCACGCAGTGCCGCGGCCAGGAGTTCACGAAGTCGGGTTCCCTGGAGAAGTGGTCGCCCGGGTCGATGTGGTGGTCCCGGGTGGCCACGACGTACGCGTACTGCCGGTCGTCCGGCTCGGCCTCGTGCCACTTGTGCAGCAGTTCACCGATCCGGAACGCGACGTCGGCGCCACCGGCGACGGCCAGGCTCCCGCCCTCGCAGAAGTCGTTCTGCACATCAACCACGATCAGTGCCCGGGCCATCGCGACGCTCCTTTTCCGGAGTACTCCCTGAGCCCACCGTACAAGCGCCGCCATCAACAACGCTGCATTAAGACGGCATCAGATTGCCACCGGTGATGCGGAGGAGCTGGCCTTGGACTGCCTTGGTTCGGGGGGAGGTGAGGAACAGGATCGCGTCGGCGAGTTCGGAGACGTCGGGCAGGTGCCGCGCGGTGAATTCGGCCGTGATCTTGTCCAGGGCCGGGCGGGGGATGATCCGGTGCTCGCCGTTCTCCAGCGTGATGCCGGGGAGGACGACGTTCACGAGTACGCCGTCCGCGCCGAGATCGTGCTGCAGGCTCGCGGCCAGGCCGTGCAGCCCGGCCTTCGCGGCGCCGTACGCCCAGGCTCCGCCGCCCATGCCACGCTCCGCGAGGTCCGTCGAGACCAGCACCAGCCGCCCGTGCTCGGACCGCCGGAGCGCCGGTGCCACCTGCTGTGCGAGGTGCATGTTTCCCTCGAGATTCGCGCGCACGATCGCGGTCCACCACTCCGGCGCGGCGTCCTCGATCTTCGCGGTCCGCCCGTCGTGCCCTCCCCAGTCGACCGCGTTCGCGACCACGGCGTCCAGCCCGCCCCAGTGCTCCACCGTCGCCGCGACGGCGGCCGCGATCGTGTCCGGCGTGCTGAGATCCAGCTGGACGACGTACGCCGTACCACCGGCCTCCTCGATCTCCTCCGCGACAGCCTCGGCCGCGTCCTTCTGCGAGTTGTAGGTGATCGCGACCCGGGCCCCTTCCCGCCCGTAAGCGATCGCGGTGGCCCGCCCGATCCCGGACGACCCACCCGTCACCAGCACCGCAGCATCCTTCAAACCCAGGTCCATGACCCGTCCTCCAGCTATATTGTTAGTCGGCTAAGAAGAAAACTTAGCCGACTAACAAATGCCTCGCAAGCCGGGTCAGTTGATCGGGCGGCCGGTGAGGTGAGCGAGTTCGGTGAAGAAGGCTCGGTAGACGGGCTCGTCGGACATGGGGATCTCGACGGTGGCCAGTGAGTAGACGCTGGTCATGAGGCGACCGTAGATCGGTTCGTCCGGGTCCTGGATGTGGGAGAAGTGCAGCAGCATCGCGCGCCTGCGGACCTGGACGTGGACTCTGACCCAATCCAGCGGCGTCCGGTAGCAGGCGACGACGTTCCTTCGCTGGAACAGCTCGAAGATGCCGCGATCGACCCGTACCTGCACGTCGGCGTGCTCGAAGACGATCGGTTCGGTCATTTGAGCCCCGAGTGGGCGAGGCCCTCGACGAACTGGCGTTGGGCGATGACGAAGACGATCAGGACCGGGAGGACGGTCATGGTGGCGGCGGCGAGTTGCGTGTTCCACATGTCGGCGCCGTACGCGTCCGTGAAGCGGGTGAGGGCTTGCGGCAGGGTGAACAGCTCCGGTGACGTGAGATAGACGGTGGGTTCGAGGTAGAGGTTCCACGAGGCGAGGAAGGTCAGGATCGCGACCGCGGACAGCGCCGGCCGGGCGAGCGGCAGGCAGATCCGCCACCAGATCCCGGGGCGGCCGAGGCCGTCGAGCCGGCCGGCTTCCTCCAGTTCGGCGGGCAGGGCGATGAAGAACTGCCGCATGATGAAGCTCGCCAGAACGCACGGTGCGCCGAACGCCGTGACCAGGATCAGCGGCCAGTGCGTGTTGATCATCCCGGCCCGTTTGAACACCTGGAACAGCGGGACGATCGTCACCTCGCTCGGCACCAGCAGGCCCGTCAGCACCACCAGGAACAGGGCGTTGGCGCCAGGAAACCGGATCCGGGCGAACGCGTACCCGGCCATGCTCGAGACCAGCAGCGTGATCAGCGTGACCAGTACGGCGATGTAGACGCTGTTCAGGTACTGCCGGGCGAACGGCTGGAACGTGAACGCTTCGCCGTACGCCGCCAACGTCGGATGTTCGGTCCACAGCGACGGCGGCGCCTTGAAGATCTCGGGCAGTGGCTTGATCGACGCCGCGACCATCCAGATCGTCGGCACCGCGAACGGGATCGCGAGTACGGCGAGCGCTGCCACCAGCAGCGCCCGTCGGAGCAAGGAGGTTCTACTGCTCCCCTTATTGTTCATGGAACACCCATTTCCGGCGCAGCTGCCATTGCAGCAGCGTCAGCACCATCACGAAGCTCAACAGCATCAGCGCGAGCGTCGACCCGTAGCCGATGTCGTTGAACTCGAAGGCCTGCTGGAACACGTAGTACACGAGCACGGTGGTGCTCAGCTCCGGACCGCCACCGGTGAGTACGGCGATCTGCGCGAACGACTGCAGCGCGCCGACGACGGTGATGATCGCGGTCAGCAGCACCGTCGGCGAGATCAGCGGGAGTGTGATCCGGGTGAAGATCGACCGGCTATGCGCGCCGTCGATCCGGGCGGCTTCGTACAGCTCCGACGGCACGCCCTGCAACGCCGCCAGGAACAGCACCATGTTCACGCCGACGCTGCGGACGACCTGGCTGACGATCACCGAAAGCATCGCGGTGTCGCCGTGCTGCAGCCAGTTCGGCCCGTCCACGCCGATCGCGTGCAGCAGTCCGTTGATGCCGCCGTTGTCCTGCAACAGGAAGCCCCAGACCAGGGTCCACGCCACCACGGACACGACGACCGGCGAGAAGAACAAGGTGCGGAAGAACGTCGCGCCGCGGAACCGCCGGTTCAGCAGTACGGCGATCAGCAGGCCGAGCGTGATGTTCAGGACCACGACGCCGCCGGAGAACACGACCGTTGCCAGCAGCACCTTTGGCAACTGCGGGTCGGAGGCCAGCGCGGCGTAGTGGTCCGCGCCGACGAAGACCTGCTTTCCGGTGAAGACGTTCCACTTGTTCAGGCTGTACCAGATCGCCAGGCCGACCGGGATCAGCACGAACAGGAGGACGCCGGCGAGCTGTGGCGCGATGAAGAGGTACCCGGTCAGCACATCTCGCCGGCGTGTGGTCCAGTAGCGCATCACTTGGCCAGGATGGGATCGATCGCGGTGCAGACCGACTTCAGGACGGCCGGGATGTCGGCGTCGGCCTTCCACAGTGCGTCCAGCGCGGTCTTGCCCTTCTGGGCGATCTCGGCCGGGCTGGTGTGGTTGGGCAGCGTGACGGCGTTCGGCAGTTGGTCGACCACGACCTCCTGCAGCTGGGCCGCGGTCAGTTTCTTGTTGTTCTCGGCAAGCTTCGCGCCGGTGAGCAGCGACTTCCGGGGCGGCGGGAAGAACTGCGCCAGCTTCGCCGCGTTCGCCGGATTCGTCAGGTAGGCAAGGAAGTCCGTCGCCTGGTCAGGATGCTTGCTCGCGGCAAGGACACCGACACCGGCCTGGCCGAGTACGGCGTACTTGCCGGACGGCCCCGCCGGGAGCGGGTACAGGCCGAACTTGAAGGACCCGGTGAGCAACGACGCGCGGGAGACCTGGGCGACGGTGAAGGCGGCGTCACCGGCGAAGAAGTCGGCCTTCGTGCCGGGGCCGGGCATCGCGCTGGTCTTGAAGGCGGCGTCGTGCAGGAACGTGAACGCTCGCTGCATCTCCGGGCTGTCGAACGTGCAGGTCTTGCCGTCGGCGCTCCACGCCGAGCCGCCGAAGCCGGTCCAGACCGTGGCCAGGGTGTTCCAGGACTTGTAGTCGAAGTCCCGGACCACGAAGCCCGCCTTGCCGGTCTTGGCATGTACGGCGGCGCCCGCGGCGGCGACCTGGTCCCAGGTGAGCGTCTTCGGGTCGATCTTCTGACCGGCCTTCGCCAGGAGGTCGGTGTTCACGTAGAGGGCGAACGGCGAGTTCGAGAACGGGTAGGCGTACAGCTTGCCGTCGCGGCTGAACTCCTTGGTCGCGCTGTCCACCAGGTCGTCGTACTGCCAGCCGTCGGTCGCCTTCAGCTTGTCGGTCAGGCCGACCAGCGCGTCGGAGGCCATCAGATCCTTGGACAGGTCGCCCATCCAGGCGAGGTCGGGCGCGTTGCCGCCGGCGATCTGCGTCGTCAGGGTGGTGTTGTAGTCGGCGAACGGCAGGCTCTCGAACGTGATCGAGCTGACGGCGGGGTGGTCGGCGCGGTAGGCGTCGCCGATCGCGTTGAACAGCTTGAGCTGGTCCTCGTTCGAGGTCCAGACCGTCATCCGCAGCTTGACGTCGGTGGCCTTCGACCCCTCCGCCCCGGTGTCCGATGCGCCGCACGCGGCAGTCAGTGTCGCCGCCGTGGTCAGCGCGAGGGCGCCGAGCAGCTTCCTTGCAGTGATCATGATGTGGTCCTTAGTGCTGGGGATGACTAGCTAGTAGCCGGCGATCTCGGGCCAGTGGAGTTCGACCCCGGCCTGTCTCAACCGGCCCTGGAGGCGTTCGACGAGGGTGTCGTCGGTCGCGATCTGCTGCGGGCTCAGGCCGCTCTCGAGGCAGAACGCCACGAGTTCGCCGGCCGATTCGCCGATGTTCCACTCGACCGGATGCAGCCGGTAGGCGCCGTTGGTGATGTGGGTGGTGCCGATGTTCTTGGCGGCCGGGACCAGGTTGTGGGTGGCCACCGGAACCAGCGCGCCGAGCGGGATCTCGAACGGTGCGCACTCGACGTCGATGTAGTTGTCGCCGCCGGTGGAGGGGTGCAGGTCGATCCGGTACATCCCGACTCCGACCGAGGCGTCGAACCGGGCCGGACCGTCGTACCCGCGGGCCTTGATCGAGATGTCCTGCTCGCGGACGGTGGTGAGCGCCTTGATCCGGCGCGATTCCCGGATGTACGGCGCCTGCGCGAAGCCGTCCGTGGTGCCGACAAGATCGCCGCGGAGCCGCAGACCGGGCCAGCCGCGACCGCCGTCCGGACGTGGCGCCTCGGTCTGCAGCCAGTACACGTACGCACGGGACTGCGCCTTGGCGGCCAGTAGATGTACGGCGCGGTCGTCGGTGTCGATGATCGAGCCGCTGACGTAGTCGAGCTGCGGCCAGTTGGCGAGCACGATGTCGCTGTCGTAGAAGCCGTCGGCGAAGTTCTGCCGAGCCGCGATCCGGCGGAACTGCCACAGGTCGTTGTCGCCTGCGTCGAACCGCGGGTCCCCGGTGACGTCAGCCGCCGGGTTGACGTTCATGGTCCGCTCTTCCGGCGCCAGCGTCCGCGGGTTCGGGGCGACGAAGGACAGCATCGGCGCGCCCCAGAACGGCAGCTCGAACGAACGCCAGAAGTCGTAGTCGTCAGGCCGCGCGATCGTGTGGTCTCCGGCGACGTGGTCGAACACGAAGCACCAGGCGATCGACTGCACGTTGGCCGGATCCGCGACCTCGGCGGCGCTCGGCTCACCGGTGTCGGATCGCGCTTCGGCGCCGACGACGTACTCCGTGCCGGTCAGCGGCAGCAGGTCGCCGGTCTCGGTCCCGTCCAGGACGAACTCGGCGGAGATCACGGTCTCGGCACCGGTCGTCAGATCCGCGACAGTGACCGTGCGGACCACGCCGTCGGTCACCTCGGCCGCGATCGGCACACACGGTTGCAGAACGGTCAGCCTGCCGGTCGATCGGTACGGCGCGAGCAGTTCGGTGATGACCGCGTCGGCCACACGAGGCTCGTGGCACAGGCGGCTGACCCGGCCACGTCCCGGATTCAGCTCGCGATCAACGCGGGCGGCATCGGACAGCGGGTAGTGGTCGCGGTAGTAGCGGCGGATGCCTTCGCGGAGTGCGCGGTACCGGGCGGTGACGCCGAACTGCTCGACCCAGATGTGCTCGTCGGGCGGCACCGCCTGCGAGGTCAGCTGGCCACCGAGCCAGGCGTACTCCTCGGTCATCACCACGCGTCGGCCGCGTTGCAGCAACGCGAGCGCGGCGGCGACGGAGCCGAGCCCGCCGCCGATGATCGCGACCTCGGTGGAAATCACGATTCTGTCCGTACGACGATGGTGGCGCCCGGCTCGACCTCGGAGTCGAGGTGCCGCCGGGTCTCGAGGTCGGCCCACTCGTGCGGCTCGGTCGCGATCAGCAACTGGAGCAGGTCGAGCGCCTCGGCCGCGAGTTGTTCCCTCGGGACATGGAAGCCCGCGAGCGGCCGGCCCTCGATCCGATGTCCGCGGACCTCGCCGAGCGCCGCGACCGAGATCTCGTCCGGTACGGCGACGCCCGCGGCCGTCAGCGCGTGCACGACATCCTCGATCAGGAACGCGTCCTCGGCGATGATCACGGTCGCGCCGGTGGCCTGCGCCAGCCGGGGCAGGTCGGAGATCCGCTCCTCACCGACGAGCAGGAACGCGAGCCGGCCGTCCGCGGAGGCGGCCTCGACGGCACCGCGACGGTCCCGGGCCGCGGGCGTGTCCCGGCCGCGATGCACGTAGAGCGCCTGCTGGTGCCCGGCAGCCGCGGCCTGGTCGATCAGTGCCGTGGTCGGCGTGACGTAGTCGATGGCGACGTACGGCACCGCGGCGGCGGTCTCGTCCCGGCGGCCGATGGCGACGAACGGGAACTGCTCCGCGACCAGTCGCTCCAGCTCGGACGCGACCATCTGCTGGCCGAGCAGCACGCAGCCGTCGGTCAGCCGCAGCCGGGTCTTGCGGTGGAACAGGCTCCGGGTGCCGTCCTCGACCGGTGACGAGGTGAAGAACAGCAGGTCCCAGCCGATCCGCTCGGCGGCGCGCTCGATCCCGTTCAGCAACGGCCCGTAGAAGTCCATGCTCTCGGGGGACAGCGCGGCCTCGTAGGTGAAGACGCCGATGATCTGGTTGTCCAGGCCGGCCAGGCGGCGGGCCGCCGGGTCCGCGACGTACGTCAGTTGCTCGATGGCCTTCTTGACCCGCGCCCGGGTCGCGTCGGGGATCCGCACGCCTGAGCCGTCGCGGTCGTTCAGCACCACCGACACGGTCGTCTGGCTGACGCCGGCGAGCTCGGCGATCTCGCGCTGGGTGACCCGGCGAGGTTTCGGTGCCATCGTTCCTCCGTCTTGATAATGCCTATCTTCAGCAAGCTGCGGCGACCATAGCCCAGTCGAAGTCGTTAGCGCAATGACCTCTTGACGCCAGAGTTCCGGGCTGGGAATGTTCCGTCCAGCGAATCTGAAGATGCGCATTATCAGAAGGAGTAGTCGATGACCTCCACCCTCAGCCGTCGCAGTCTGCTCGGCGCGGCGCTCGCGGCCGGTGTCGTACTGGTCGCCGAAGCAACCCCGATCAGCGCGTTCGCCGCGGCCGGTGACGTGACCCTGACGGCCGGCGGCATCAGCCTGCTGGCCAGCCCCGGCGGCCGGCTCGCGATCCGTGACGCTGGTGGCGTCACGCGGTCGGCCGGGTCGAAGTTCCAGGTCAAGGACAGCGTCGCCGGTGTCCTGACCTCCACCGGCGGCACCCCGACGCTCAGCGCGCTCGCGGACGGTACGCCGGCGATCCGGATGGACTACACCTTCGACGCCGCCGCCGGCTCGACGGCGGTCACCGGCTGGTTCAGTGTCAGTACGTCGCACGCCCGGCTGGAATGGCGGATCACCGGGCCGGCGACGCTGCTCCCGGACGGGTTCCTGTTCAGCCGCGCGATCCAGGCGCCGACGGCACCGGACGACTACATCGCGATCACCGAGTGGGTCCGCGACGCGGGCGGCGGCATCCCGTACGAGGACACCGTCGGGGTCGCGCACACGTCGACGTGGAGCTCGAGCTTGCACGGGCTGTTCCTGCTGGACAGCTCCCGGCAGGCGTGGACGAACGCGACCTGGGTGCACTCACCGGGTGTGGTGGATCCGGCGGGCGGCTGGACCAGCCGGGCCGACTTCTTCTTCTCCGAGACCCGCCCGTCGGCCACTGCCACCATCGGGCGCGGCCGTGAGCTCGGGATCGAGCTCACCACCAACAGCGACTTCAACCTGTACGAGACTCCCGGTGCGCCGATGGCACTCACCGCGCTGGTGGCCAACGGCGGTGCGGCCAAGTCGGTCGAGCTCGAGCTGTGGATGCGCAGCTTCGACGGCGTACTCCTGGCCTCGACGACTGTGACGGGAAGTGTCGCGGCGGCCGGCACCTGGCAACACACCTTCAACCTGACCGCGCCGGCCGGTGGGATCGCGTTGGCCGAAGTAGTGGTCCGATCCGGCGACGACGAGGCGTTCGCGCGGACCAATTTCGCCGTACTTCCGGCGTTCGACTATCAGGCCGGTGCGGACAGCATGTTCGGGATCGCCAACTACCCGTGGCTCCAGCGGCCGAGCGCTGACGCCGTACTCGATCTGTGGCAGCGGGCCGGCATCAGCGTGGTCCGGATCGCGTACGACGGCGGGCCCGGGTTGCCTCCGTCCGCGTTCGACGCGCGCGGGATGCGGCACAACATCGAACTGCAGCCGTCGTTGACAGTGACCGACACGGAAGCGGCCGCCTGGGCCGCGGACAAGCTGGCGGTGGCGGCCGGTGCCGGTGCGGGGTACTTCGAGGTGGGCAACGAACTGAACCGCCCGTTCAACACCGGGGATGCCGCGCAGGCGTATCTGGACAAGGTGATGCAGCCGGTGTTCGACCGCCGAGCTGTCACCGGCGACACCGTGAAGCTGATGAACAACGGGCTGGCCGGGATGGACAAACCGTGGGTGGAGAACTTCATCGCCGGCGGCGGCTGGGATCTGATCGACGCCTTCGCCTACCACCCGGGCCGCGGCAACTTCACGCCCGACTACATCCCGCCGGGCGACGACTGGGACACAGGTGCCGTGGGCACCTACTGGAACTTCTACGGCGGGCTGAAGCAGCTCAAGGCGTTGATGGCCGTGCACGGTGAGAAAGAGATCTTGCTGACGGAGGCATACGCGCCGACCAAGCCCAACAGTTGGTGGCACGACACCTATCGCCATGCTGCGGAGAACGTCCTGTTGAGCTTGGCGCTGGCCAAGGCCGAGGGCATCAAGTGCGTCTGCTGGTACCAGTTCCACGACAGTGTGCTCGGGATGCCGCAGATCGCTGATCCGGACAACGTCGAGTACCACTACGGTCTGATGAACCGCGATCTGAGCCCGAAGCCGTCGCTGCTCGCCTACGCGACGGCGGCCCGAGTGCTCGACCAGGCGGTCTTCCGCGGGCAGTTGACGTTTGCGGATCCGCTGACGTCCGGCTTGTGGTTCGACACCCCGGACGGGCCGGCGGTCGTGCTGTGGAACCGGGCCGACGGCTACATCCTCAACACGGCGGGCCAGCGCGCCGATTGGCATTTCCCGGCACCGGAGGTCTGGGTCGACCCCTGGCCGACCAAGACACCGCTGACGGTCGCCGCGAGTTCCGCCGTACGAGAGCTGGATGCGATCGGGCAAGCCCGAACGTTGCCCGTCACCAACGGCAAGGCGACGCTGACCCTCGACGGCGCACCCCGCATCTACTACGGCCTGATCCCGCACACGAGCGGCACCGGAACCCACACCCTGGCCGGCTGCCGCCCCGGCCGCCGCTACCGCAAATGACCCCGAGCCACGGGTGGCGTGTGCCGACAGTTATCGTTTGAGCGCGCATTGTCATCGATTATGGGTCGGCATCTTCCGCCGGAGCGGGCCCTTGGGGGTTTGCTCATGAAGAAGGCCGTTCTGGCTGTCGTCACCGCTGCGGCCTTGGGTGCTGCGGCGCTGGTTCCGTCGGGTCCCGCTGTGCAGGCAGCTACTGACGCGGCTGCCGCCAGCGCGCCGCGTGGGTTCGGGTCCGCGCTGTCGTCGGTGCAGCAGCCGGCGTGGCAGACGAACGCGAGTGTGAACGCGCTCGCGGAAGCGGGGAACCTGGTGTTCGCGGGCGGCCTGTTCACTCGGGTCCGGCCGCCGGGGAAGGCCCGCGGGGTCGGTGACGTGGCGCGGAAGTACTTCGTGGTGCTCGACCGGACCACCGGCGTACCGACGCGGTTCGCGCCGCAGGTCAACGGGCCGGTGTGGAGCGTCGCGACCTCTCCGGACGGCCGGCGGGTCGTGATCGGCGGCGACTTCACCGTCGTCGACGGGGCGCCGCGGTCGCGCTTGGCGATGTTCGATGTTGCCAGCGGCAAACTGGTGGCCGGCTGGGACCCGGTGGTGAACTACCGGGTCGCGGCGCTGAAGGTCTCCAGCGACACCGTCTACCTCGGCGGCTCGTTCGAATCGGTGGACAGGGTCGCCCGCAGCCGGGTGGCCGCGGTCAGCCTGAACAGCGGTGCGCTGCTGGCGTGGAGTCCGAACGCGAACGACGACGTACATGCGATCGAGCTGTCGACGGACGGTAAGCGGGCGTTCGTCGGCGGCGGCTTCACCCGGATCGGTGGGCGCGACGTGCACGCGCTCGCGATGGTGAACGCTGCCACCGGCGCTGCGCTCTCGATGCCCGCCGCGGCCGCGATCCCGCCGAAGTCCGAGAAGTGCGACAGCCGGGTCAAGGACCTCGAAGTCCAAGGAAACAAGGTCTTCGCGTCGAACGCCGGTACGCTCAGCATGGCGTGTTACGACGGGGTTCTGGCCGCGGACGCGACGACCGGCAAGCTGCTCTGGCAGAGCAAGTGCCGGGGTGCGACCGAGGCGATCAAGGCGATCGGGAACTGGCTGTACAAGGGTTCGCACGCCCACGACTGCAGCGCCGACGGAGCGTTCCCGGACAAGACCGGGATGCACCACTTCCTCGTCTACAGCGCGATCACCGGGAAGCTCGGTCCGTGGTTCCCGAACGCGACCGCAGGTGGCACGACCCTCGTCGGTCCACTCGCGTTCGCGTCCGGTGGCAACGACCTCTGGGCGGGCGGTGACTTCACCAAGGTGAACGGCGTACCGCAGGAAGGGCTGACGCGGTTCACGAACACGCCGGGTGGTGCGGCGCCGGCGCGACCGGCTGCGCCCAAGGTCGCCAGCGCGCGGGTGAACAAGGTGACGATCGCCTTCCCGACCGTGCTCGACCGCGACAACCTCACCCTCACCTACCTGCTGTACCGCGGCAGCACCCGGATCGGCGCCTGGTCGCGGACGTCGAACTCCTGGACGAAGCCGACCGTCACCTCGGTCACCGACTCACGCCTGACCAGCGGTCAGAAGTTGTCGTACCACCTCGAGGTCAGCGACGGCCGCAACGTCCAGAAGAGTCCGTCAGTCTCCGTCCGCGTTCGCTGACCTCAGCAGCGGGTGCCGCGGGGCGGTACGGCGAGATCGGCCAGGTAGGCGTCGATCTTGGCGCGGGCGCAGTCGTTGGACAGATACAGCGTGTGTCCCGGGCCGTCGTGGTAGATCGAGCCGCTGCCCCGTACCTGGTCGATGACCCGGGTCGCGGAGTCGTACTCGCTCCAGTTGCCCGCCATCAGCAGCGGCGGCAGGCCCTTCGGCAACGCGGCGGGTTGGTTGCGGACGGGCACCGGCCATCCGACGCAGTTCAGCATCGGTAGCAGGATGGTGCCGGCCGCCCCGGTGTACGGCGCAGCAGCCTCCATGCGCCGTACCTGCTGCTGGAGTTGGCGTTGACTGGTCGGATGCGGCCAGTCCGTGCACTCGACGACGCCTGGTGACGGCGCCGACGGGAACGGCGCGTTCGGCGGCGCCGGCACGAAACCGGACGCGTCACCGGTCGCCGCAGCCTTCCTGAGCGCGTCCAGGAGCGTCGGGTACGACGCTTCACCGAGCCGCGCGAGCCGCAGCCCGGTCCAGCGGATCTCGTTGCCGTCGTACGTCGTACTCCCGGCCGGCAGCGGATTGCGCTGCGCCCGCGCCACCACCTGCTGCCATAGCAGAGCGCAGTTCTCTTGCCCACGGCACCAGTCGAAGAAGCGGGTCATGAAGGTCTGCACGTCACGCGCGAGCCGGGTCAGTTCGCGGTCCCAGTTGTCGGTGCTGTGGTTCCAGGTGCCGTCGAGAACCAGCGATCGGACCCGCTGCGGGAAGAGCCCGGCGTACGCCTGCCCGATGAAGCCGCCGTACGACGCTCCGTAGAAGTTCACCTTCGACTCGCCGAGCGCGCGCCGGATGGCCTCCAGGTCACGTGCGTGGCTCGCCGAGTCCATCGCCGCGAACAGCTGCGGATCCTTCGCCTGGCACTTCTCCGCGATCGCCCGGTTGGCGACGGCGAGTGCGTCGAACTCGGCCTGGTTGCGCGGCACCCGCGGCTGCCGCGCTCCGGTCCACTCGCACGGGAGATTGGTGCTCAGACCGGGTGCGTTCGGGCCGCCGCGGAGGTCCCACGTGACGATGTCCATCTTCTGCCGCAGCCCGGCGAAGGCCGCCGCGCCGCCGTACGAGCGCATCAGATCGATGCTGATGCCGACCGGTCCACCGAGGTTGACCAGGACGGATCCTTGGGCTTTCGGGGCGGTCGAGGGCAATCGTCCGAGAGCCAGGGTGATCTTGCGGCCGTCGGGACGGTTCCAGTCGACCGGGACCTGCAACGTCGCGCACTCGATGCCGACGTCGCCTGGCCCGCCGGGACACTCGCCCCAATCGAGGGATGACGTTGCTTGGGCTGGTGGGGTGATGATGGCGTTGAGCGCCAGCAGGGCGCCGGCCGCCAGGGCAAGTGGTTTCAGCATGCCGGACACGCTTTCGCGGATCCCCAGGCCACACATCGGACCACGGTCCGACGGACTGCGGTCCGAGGCGGTGATCCGTCGGCTCGGCTAGGTTCAACGTGTGCCAGAGGAGTTCGGGTTGAGCCGGCGTCAGTTGATCGTCGCGGACTGCGTCGTCGCGGCTGGGTACGCCGTCCTCCTCCTGCTCACCTCGTCCACCGGGCCCGGGCTCGTCGCGATCGGACTCGCGGTGCCGATCGCGGTACGGCGGATCTGGCCGGTCCCCGCCCTCGCCGTGGTGTCCGTGATCTCCGTGGTCGCGTTCGTAGTGGACGCCCTCCGCGATCCGCTGCTCGCCGCCGCCTACGTCCTGTACGTCGTCGCCCTCACCCGGTCCTCGAACCGCCCGCTGTCCAGCCGCCGCCTGATCGGCCTGGCCGGCGCCGTCGGCTTCGTCGTACTCCTCCTCGCCATGGTGGCCGGCGCACCGGCCGGGGAGTCCGGCGCATCGCCCGAGGAGTCTCGCGCCGCGCTCGTGCTCACCGGGATCGCCGCGTTGTACGGCGCCTGGGTGCTGGGACAGGTCGTCCGGGACCGACGGGCTGCGGCCGCGCGCGCGGCGCAGGTGCTGGCCGAGCAGGCGGTGGCCGCGGAACGGTTGCGGATCGCCCGCGAACTGCACGACATCGTTGCCCACAGCATGGGACTGATCGCGGTCAAGGCCGGCGTCGCGAACCACGTGCTGCAGGTACGTCCCGAGGAGGTGTCCGACGCGTTGTCGGTGATCGAGTCCACGAGCCGCGACGCCCTGGTCGAACTCCGGCACATGCTCGGCCTGTTACGGCCGTCCGACGAGCCGGCAGAGCTCGCACCACCAGCAGGCCTCGCGGCGCTGCCAGATCTGGTGAGCCGGGTCGAGTCGACCGGCGTCCAGGTCGAGCTGCAGGTCGACGTACCGGGGCCACTGCCGGAGGCCGTCGGACTCACCGTCCACCGGATCGTCCAGGAGTGCCTGACCAACGTCACCAAACACGCCCGCGCCGCCCGCTGCAGGATCGCGATCACCGGCGCCGCCAACGCCGTACAGCTCGAGGTTTCCGACGATGGCGCAGGTGGTGCGGTGGTGGAAGGACATGGGCTGATCGGGATCCGGGAGCGCGTGAGTGTGTACGGCGGTTCGTACCGTGCCGGACCGCGTGCGGGCGGCGGCTTCGAGGTCGTCGTACGGCTGCCGTATGAGTGAGATTCGGGTGCTGGTCGCCGACGACCAGGCGTTGCTGCGCGGCAGTTTCCGCGTTCTGATCGACACCACGCCCGGGCTGACGACGGTCGGCGAGGCCGCGGACGGGCTCGAGGCGGTCGAGTTCGCGCGCCGCGACCGGCCGGACGTCGTACTCATGGACGTCCGGATGCCCAGGCTGGACGGAATCGAGGCGACCCGGCGGATCTGCTCCGCGCCGGAGACAGCCGGGACCAAGGTGCTGATCCTGACGATGTTCGACCTCGACGACGCCGTGTACGCCGGTCTGCGGGCCGGGGCGAGCGGGTTCCTGCTGAAGGATGTCCCGCCCGTGGAGTTGCTGCAGGCAATCAACGTCGTCGCCGCCGGCGAGGGACTGCTGGCGCCCTCGATCACGCGCCGGCTGATCGCCGAGTTCGCCCGGCTGGCCGAGCCGGGGCAGGCGCCGCTGACGGGTCTCGACGGCGTGACCGAGCGCGAACGGGAGGTGCTGTCGCTGATCGCGCGCGGCCTGTCGAACGACGAGATCTGCGACCACCTGCACGTCGGCCGCGGCACCGTGAAGACCCATATCGGGCACCTGCTCGCCAAGCTGCACGCCCGCGACCGGGCCCAGCTGGTGATCGCCGCGTACGAGTCCGGCCTGGTGCAGCCGCGCCGGCGCTGACCGGCAAATTGAGTGGTTCAGTACGTGGGGCACGAACTAGGCTGATCGCAGAGTCGACAGTCCACGAGGAGTTGGGGATGCCCGGTCAACCGGGCACGCGCTGAACGCATCCGTCATCGCGTGCCGCTTGCAGAGTGTTCGCGCCGATTCCGGCGTGCGTGAGTGGCGCAGCTCCTCCTTGCCCGGGGCTGTGATCCCTGGGTCGACTCCTGGGACAACTCTGTGTCGCTGTGGAAGCATCGTGACTTCCGGTGGCTCTGGCTCGGCCAGAGCGCCTCGCAATTCGCAAGCTTTGCCGGTCAGGTGACCCTGCCGCTGGTCGCGGTCACCTCGCTCGGCGCCGGTGCCGCCCAACTCGGCGTACTCCGCGCCGTGCAAGGACTTCCCATCCTGCTGTTCTCACTGGCGGTTGGCGTCCTGGTCGACCGACTGCGGTCCAGGACCGTACTGGTCGCCGCCGATCTCGGACGCGCCGTCGTCCTCGCCTCCGTACCGCTCGGGATGGGCCTCGGCCTGCCGTTCCTGTACGTCGTGGGCTTCACCGTCGGCCTGTTCACCGTCTGCTTCGACGTCGCGTACATGGCCTCGTTGCCGCAGCTCGTCGAACAGAATCAACTTGCCCAGGGCAACAGTATGCTCGAGACCACCCGCTCGGCCGCGCAGATCTGTGGGCCCGCGTTCGGCGGTGGACTCGTGTCGCTCCTGGGTGCGCCGATCGCGGTGGTCGCCGGCGCGGTGCTCTACGCGTGCTCCAGCCTGTCCGTCAGCCGTATCCGGAGCCGGCGGAGTACGCCGGTCGCGCAGAGCGGCGTACTGCGACAGATCGGTGAAGGGCTGCGCGTCGTCGTACGGGATGCTTCGTTGCGGGCGATCGCCGCTGCGACCTGCGTGTACCAGTTCTCGTTCACCGCGCTGACTACCGTCTACCTGCTCTTCCTGACGCGCACGCTCGACCTGCCCGGCGCGGTCGTCGGGCTGGTGATGGCGTCGTTCGGTCCGGGAGTACTGGTCGGTTCGCTGCTGTCCGCGTGGCTGCCGAGGCGGTTCGGCTACGGGCGCGTGGTGGTGTTCGCGGCGCTCATCTCGGACCTCGTCATGCTGATCACTTCCACCCTCCACGGTCCCGGTCCGGTCACGGTCGCAGCGCTGATCGCGATCAACATCCTGTACGGCGCCTTGAGCCAATCCGTCGACGTGGCCGTCGTCGCGATCCGCCAGCTCGTCACGCCGCTGGCGGTCCAGGGGCGGGTGGTCGCGACGATCAACTTCCTCGGTTTGGGACTGACCCCACTCGGCGCACTGCTCGGCGGAGCGGCTGCCGGTGTGTTCGGCGTACGGACCGCGTTGCTGGTCGCGACCGCGGGGCTCTTCCTGTCGCCGTTGTGTTTGACGCGCCTCGCCCGCAGTCTCGCCGGTCGTGTCTAGAAGTGCGGCAGGATTGCGGCGAGGGCGATCAGCAGGCAGATGGCGCCGTTGATGTACGGGTGGCCGGCCAGGATCGCGACGAACTCGCGGATCGTTGCCGTCGGCCAATAGTACGCCGCTGTCGGGGAACCGACCACCTGGCCGTTGACCTTCGCCTTGCGGGCCGTGAGAGCGGCGCGGAACGCGTGGAAGTTGTTCGTGACAATCAGGCAGCGGTACTGCGGTCGCAGCTCGACCATCAGGTCCCGGCTGAACGTCAGGTTCTCCCAGGTGGTCGTCGACCTGTCCTCGCGGATGATCTGGTCGTCGGGCACGCCGTGTTCGACCAGGTACACCGCCATCGCGTGCGACTCGGGCAGATCCTCACCCGGGCCCTGACCGCCGGACGTCACGAGTCGCGGCGAGCGGCCCTTGCGGAGCGCGCGCTCGTACACCTGTTGGGCACGGTCGAGGCGACTGGCCAGCAGCGGCGTGACCCGCGAGCCCATCAGGCCGGAGCCGAGAACGACGACGAAGTCCACCTTCCGCGACGAACGGACCCGGCTGTAGAAGAACGCGTACACCAGGAAACAGAGGAACAGGAACGAGATGTAGGTCAGGACACCGAGCAGCACCGACCGTACGGCGGCCAGCGGCTCCCAGCCGATCTTCTGCACCAGCACGCTGAAGATCACGAAGCCGATGATCCCGAGGCCGACCAGCAGCGACAGCAGGTTCGACAGCCGGCGGCGCTCCCGGCGCAGCATCGTGACGCCGTTGATCACCAGGAACACGGCGAGCACCGCGATCGTCAGCGGGATCGCGACCAGGACCGCGACCACCAGCACCTTGGCGGCGGTCTGGCTGACGGCCTCGACCGCGAAGATCAGCCCGAGTCCGGCGAACATCAGCGTCAGGACCAGGAAGATCCCGTTCTTGAACAGCCGCCGGTCGCGCAGGAAGCTGACGCCGAAGACGAGGAACCAGAACCCGGCGATACCGAAACAGATGGCCATCGGGCGCCATCAAACCACGCTCCGTCCCCGAGATGGGGGAGATCAGGTCGAGTCGCGGCGGATCAGAGTGGTGGGCAGCATCACCGCGGCGGGTTGCTCGCCGTTGATGACGTCGCCGAGGAGGCGGACCATCTCGGAGCTGATGCGTTCGAAGGGCTGACGCATGGTGGTCAGGGCCGGTGTGAGCGTCGCCGCGAGGTAGGAGTCGTCGAAACCGCCGACCGCCACGTCGTCCGGCACCCGGCGGCCCTGCGCGGCGAGCGTGGCCAGCGCACCGGCCGCCATCAGGTCGGACGCGACGAACACCGCGTCGAGGTCCGGCCGGCGCTCGAGCAGCTCCGCCATCGCCCGCTGGCCGCCCAGCCGGGAATAGTCGCCATGGGCAACGAGTTGGTCGTCGTACCCGGCGCCGAGCTCGTCGCGGTAGCCCTGCAGCCGCAGCACCCCGCCTGGTGTGTCGAGCGGGCCGGTGATGGTCGCGATGGTTCGCCGGCCGCCGTCGCGCAGGTGCCGGACCATCTCGCGGGCGCCGGTCACGTCGTCGGCGGCGACGTACCCGATCTTGCCCTCGTGCCCGAGCGGCAGACCGCAGGCGACGGTCGGGATGCCTTCGCGCAGCAGCGAGCCGACGACCGGGTTCCCCGCGTGCGACGAGATCAGCAGGACGCCGTCCACATGGCCGGCGGTGACGTAGTCGGTGACGCGGCGACGCTCCTCGGCGGTTCCCGCGACCAGCAACAGCAGCGGCATGTCGCGTTTGGCCAGCGCGTCGGCAGCACCGCGGAGCAGGACCGAGAAGTTCGGGTCCTCGAACAACAGTTGGTGCGGCTCGGTGAGCAGGAACGCCACCGAGTTCGCCCGGCCGGTGACCAGGCTGCGCGCGTGCCGGTTGGCGGCGTACCCGGTGGACTTGATCGCGGCCTGGACCGCGGTCAGCGCCTCGGGAGAGACCCAGTGGCCGCCGTTCAGCACCCTGGACACCGTGCCGCGGGAGACCCCGGCGATGGCGGCAACGTCCTTGATGGTGGGTCGCCTGCGGCCGCCGTTCTGCTCCACAGACCGGGAGTTTAGCCCCACCTCAACTCTTCACCGCGCCCGCCGCGAGATCGACTCTCCAGTAGCGCTGCAGGGTGAGGAACAGTGCGAGCAGCGGAATGATCGAGAGTAGCGAGCCGGTCACCACCGACGTGTAGAGGCTGGGCTGCGACGCGCCCTGGTTGAGCAGCCCGGACAACCCGACCGTGAGCGGGAACAGGTGGTCGTCGCCGAGCATGATGTACGGCAGCAGGAAGTTGTTCCAGATCGCCACGAACTGGAACAGGAACACCGTCACCAGACCGGGCGCCATCAGCGGCGTCGCGATCGACCGGAAGATCAGGAAGTCGCCGGCGCCGTCCGTGCGGGCTGCCTCGACCAGGTCGTCCGGTACCGCCGCGGCCGCGTAGATCCGGGCCAGGTAGATGCCGTACGGACTGATGATGCTCGGCAGCAGCACGGCCCAGTAGGTGTTGGTCAGCCCGAGTTTCGCGAGCAGCAGGTACTGCGGAATTGCCAGCACGACCCCTGGCACCAGGACCCCGGCCAGCAGCACGTTGAACGTCGCCTGTTTGCCGACGAACGAGTACTTCGCCAGTCCGTACCCGGCCGCGGCCGACACCGCCGTCGACAGCAGTCCGCCGATTCCGGCGTACAGGGCCGTGTTGGCCATCCAGCGCCAGAACAGCCCGCCCCGGTAGGCGGTCAGATCGGCGATGTTGCCGAACAGGTGCGTCGACGGGCTGAAGGTGAACGTGGAGAACAGCTCTGCGCCGCTCTTCGACGAGGCGATCAGCACCCACGCCACCGGCAGCAGGCAGTACACCGCGCCGATCAGCAGCAGCGCGGTCGCCATCGGGCTGTGGCCGCTTGCTCGCCGTACGTCGGTCTGCGTTGCCGGCTCTGTGCGCTCGGGAGTGATGGTCGTCATCGGTTCTCCTGACTGAACGCGCGGTTCTGTACCAGTCGCAGGAAGCCGAAGGACAGGACGAACGTCGCCACGGCGAGGATCACCGAGGTCGCCGCCGCGGAGTAGATGTCGTCGCGGGTGAACGCGTCCCGGTAGACCTTCATCAACGGGGTCCACGTGCTCGAGATCGTGTTCGTCAGCGGTCTCAGGGTGACCGGCTCGGCGAACACCTGCAGGGTCGCGATGATCGAGAAGACGAACGTCATGATCAGCGACGGCATGACCACCGGAATCTTGATCCGCCAGGCGATCGCGAACTGGCCGCAGCCGTCCAGCTCGGCGGCCTCGTAGATCTCGGTCGGAATCGCCTTCAGCGCGGTGAAGATCACCACCATGTTGAAGCCGACCCCGCCCCAGACGGCGATGTTCGCGACCGCGAAGATCACCGACCCGGACGACAGCACGTCGGGCAGGTCCCAGCCGAGCCGGTCGGCGACGTGATGGAACGGACTCACCGACGGCAGGTACAGGAATCCCCAGAGCAACGACGAGATGACGGCGGGTACGGCGTACGGCAGGAAGATCGCCAGCCGGGAGAACCTCCGGACCCGTGCCCGCGGGGAGTCCAGCAGCAACGCGAACAGCAGCGCGAGCCCGAGCATGATCGGGACGACGATCACGCCGTACGCCGCCACTCGAAGCACGCTGCCGGCGAAGTCCGGGTCGCTCAGCGCCTTGGAGTAGTTGGACAAGCCCGCCCAGACCTGCTCGCGCGATCCCTTGCCGAGCCCGAGCCCGCGCACCTTGACGGTGCGCAGGCTCAGGTAGACGGCGTACCCGATCGGCAGCGCGAGGAACGCGACGAACAGCACCATCGCCGGCGCGAGAAAGGCGTACGGCGCCAGCGAGCGCCGGTGACTCCTGCTCACTTGACCGAGAATCCCGAGCTCTTGAGGTTCTCCAGCGTCGTGGTCTGCATCTTCTTCACTGCGGCCGTGAAGCCGGCCTTGGACTTCGCCTGGGCGGCCTTGCCGAACTCGTCGGTGTAGGAGGAGTACGCGACGTTGACGTTGGGACCGAAGGTGAAGCTGCGGGCGGTCTTCGCGATCTCGGCCGCCTTCGGGTAGAAGTCCGCCTGGGTGGAGAAGAACGCGGGCGGTGCCGACAACGCCGCGGCCTGGCCGGGCTGGTCGGACGGATAGACCCCGCTCACCTTGGCGAGTGCGGAGACCGCCTCGGGTGACGTGTTGAGCCAGGAGACGAATTTGGCCGCCTCGGCCGGGTGCTTGGACTGCGAGGTCACCGAGGTCGCGGATCCGCCCCAGTTGCCGGTGGCGGGCTGGTCGGGTGTCCACTGCGGCATCGGAGCCATCGCCCACTTGCCCTTGGTCGCGGCCGCGTTGCCCTCGAGGACGCCCGGCGCCCAGATCGCCGACAGCCAGCCGACCTGGGTTCCGTTGTTGAGGGCGGCGTTCCACTCCGGGGTGTACATCGGCTTGTTGTCGATCACGCCGTCGGCGACCAGGCCGCCCCAGTAGTCCGCGACCTTCTGCGTCGGCTCGTCGTCGATCGAGACCGACCACGAGTCGCCGTCGATGCTCCACCAGGACGCACCGGCCTGCTGCGCCAGCCCGGCGAACCAGCCCGGGTCGTTGGCCGAGAAGGTGCCGAGGAACTTCTTCGGGTCGGCCGCGTGCAGCTTCTTCGCGGCCGCGGCGTACTCGTCCCAACTGGTCGGCACCTGCAGCCCGTACTGCTTGAAGACGTCCGTGCGGTAGTAGAACATCATCGGCCCGGAGTCCTGCGGGACGCCGTACACCGCGTCGGTGCCGAGCGTGACGGACTTCCACACGGTGTCCGGGAAGTGGCCCGCGATCCCGGAGTCGAGGTTCTTCGAGATGTCGGCGAGCGCGTCGGCCGACACCAGCGTCGGGATCTTCTGGTACTCCGCCTGCATCAGGTCGGGCGCGCCGCTGCCGGCCTTGATCGCGGTGAGCAGCTTGGTCACCGCCGGATCGCCGCCGTCCTGCTTGTTCACCGTCACCTGGATCTCCGGGTGGGCGGCGTTCCAGGTCGCGACGACCTTGTCCATGTTCGGGGCCCAGGTCCAGAACGTGAGCTTGACGTTCTCCTGCTTCGTCGTCCGAGCGGCCGGTTGCTCCGGGTCGTTGCCCGAGCAGCCCGCCAGCAGCAGCGTCGCGGCGGCCGCGAGGGCCGCCAGCCTCAGACCTGTGAGTGGTCGCATCGCCTTCTCCTCTTTCAGCGGATCGCAGCCACCTGGGCGGCTGTGCACGTTCACAGTGATGTTCTGATCCAGCTCTTGTCAACAGCTCGTTTCGTCCTGTTTCCTTGCTGTTGCACCGAGCCGAGCGGCTGTGTGCGTGCACAGATTGTGAGTATTCATGGGATGGCTTCCGGAAGTGTCGGCGATCGGCTACGGCGGTGACTACAACCCCGAGCAGTGGCCCGAGGAGACCTGGCCGGACGACATCGAGCTGATGCGGCAGGCGGGCGTCAACCTGGTCAGCATCGGCGTCTTCTCCTGGGCGCTGATCGAGCCGCGGCCGGGTGAGTACGACTTCGGCTGGATGGACCGGCTGTTCGAACTGCTGCACGACGCGGGCATCCGGATCAGCCTCGGTACGCCGACCGCCTCGCCGCCGGCGTGGTTCTTCCACCAGCACCCCGAGGCGCGCGTCGTCACCCGGGACGGCACGGTCCTCGGGTTCGGCTCCCGAGGAATGGTCAGCCCGAGCTCAGCGGCGTACCGGGAAGCCAGTACGTCGATCGCTCGCGTGCTGGCCCGGCGCTACGGCAAGCACCCGGCGCTGGCGATCTGGCATGTGCACAACGAGTACGGCGCTCCCGTGTCCGAGTGCTATTCCGAGGAGAGCACGCGCGCGTTCCGCCTGTGGTTGCGAGATCGCTACGGTTCGCTGGACGCGCTCAACGAGGCCTGGGGTACAACGTTCTGGGGCCAGCGGTACGGCGACTGGGACCATGTGTCCGCACCGGCCGTGGCGGCCAGTGTGGTGAATCCGGCCCAACGGCTGGACTTCGCCCGGTTCACGTCGGACGCGTTGCTGCAGTGCTTCGTCGCCGAACGTGACGCGATCCGGGCCGAGTGCCCGGACATCCCGATCACGACGAACTTCATGGCCGGCACCTGTCCGTCCGTGGACCTGTGGAAGTGGGCCGACGAGGTCGACATCGTTGCCAACGACCACTATCTGGTCGCCGCCGATCCGCGCAGTCACGTCGGGCTGGCGCTGTCGGCCGACCTGACCCGGTCGATCGCCCGCGGACGCCCGTGGATCCTGATGGAGCACTCGCCGTCCGGCGTGAACTGGCAACCTCGCAACCTCGCGAAGCGATCCGGCGAACTGGCGCGCAACGCGCTGACCCATCTGGGCCGGGGCGCTGACGCGGTGATGTTCTTCCAGTGGAAGGCGTCCCGGTCCGGTGCGGAGAAGTTCCACTCGGCGATGCTTCCGCACGCCGGCACCGGCAGTCGCGTGTGGCAGGAGGTCTGCGCGCTCGGCGAGGGACTCGGCCGGCTGGACGAGGTGCTCGGGTCGGAGGTGCGTGCGGACGTCGCCGTGCTGTGGGACTGGGAGTCGTTCTGGGCCCAGGACCTGGAATGGCGTCCGAGCGAGGACCTGTCCCACCGGGAGCGCGTCGACGCGTTCTACGACCGGCTCTGGCGGGACGGGCTGACAGTCGACTTCGCCCATCCGGAGTCGGACCTGTCGGCGTACCGGCTCGTCGTCGCACCGGCGTCGTACCTGCTCACGGAAGTTGCTGCGAGCAACCTTCGGCGGTACGTCGAGAACGGCGGAACGCTGGTGGTGTCGTACTTCTCCGCGATCGTGGATGCGAACGACGCCGTACATCCGGGTGGCTACGTGGCGCCGTTGCGGGATGTGCTCGGGCTGACGGTCGAGGAGTTTCTGCCACTGCGCGCGGGCGAGACAGTTCGGCTGACTCCGACCGGTGTTGTCGGAGATGTTTGGGCGGACGACGTGGCCCTTGAAGGTGCTGAAGTCATCGCTGCCTTCGAAGACGGTCCGGGCGCGGGGAAGCCGGCGATCACCAGGCACGAGCTCGGTGCCGGTGCGGCGTGGTACGTCGCGACGCGGCTCGGCGTGGACGAGCTGTCCGTCGTACTGCGGAAGGCGTACGAGGACGCGGCCATCGAGCCGGCCGACGGGCCGGCCGAGGTCGAGATCATCCGGCGGCACGGGGAGAACGCCGACTATCTGATCGCCGTGAATCACGGCAACCGGCCGGTGGACCTGCCGGCCGGCGGGACGGATCTGTTGACCGGGGAAGCGGGTGACTCGCTGAAGCTGGAAGCCGGCGGTGCCCGCGTCGTCCGGGTCGACCACTCTCCAGGAGGTCGCTGATGCGAGAAATCACCCGAAGAACAGCACTAGGTGGCGCGGCCGTTGTCGCACTCGGTGGTGCCGGTGCTCTGCCCGCCCGAGCCGCGACGGTCCGGCAGACGGTGGTGCTACCGGGGCGTGGCTGGTGGACGGTGAGTGTCTGGGCCAAGTCCGGCGGTGCGCTCAACGCCGGGACGTTGTCCGTCCGCGGCGTATCGACCGTAGTTGCGCAGACCCTGCAGGACGACAAGTGGGTCCGGTCCGCGGTGTCCGTGTACGCCGATCGACGTCAGCAGTGCACGGTCGACCTGATCACGGCCGAGGGCGCCTGGGCAACGTTCGGCGAGGTCGGCGTCACTCGCGGGCGGGTCGAGCGGACGATCCGTGGCGGGGATCTGTCCGGCCTGGCGAAGAACGAGGCGTTCGGCGCCCGGTACGCCGACGCACACGGCCGGCGCGGCGACGCGGTCCGGATCCTGGCCGGGGCCGGGATGAACCTCGGCCGGCTGAAGGTGTGGGTCGATCCGGCCGACGGCTTCAACGACAAGGCTCAGGTGGTCGCCATGGGGAAGCGGATCAAGGCGGCCGGGATGAAGCTGCTGGTCGACTTCCACTACTCCGACCGCTGGACGGACCCAGGAGCACAGGGCATTCCGCATGCCTGGCAGGCGATGACCCCGGCACAGCTCGCGGACGCGGTGCACGCCCACACGCTGGACGTACTCCGGGCGCTGAAGGTGGCCGGTGCAACTGCGGACTACGTACAGGTCGGGAACGAGATCAACCCCGGCATGCTCTGGCCGTGGGGACAGACGTGGGACGTCGACCCGTCCGACGACGTCGTCGGCGCCCAGTGGGACAACCTCGCGGCGTTCCTCACCGCCGGCGCGCGGGCGGTCAAGGAAGTCAGCCGGTCGACCAAGGTGCTGCTCCACCTCACCAACATCAACAACGGGATCGACAGCCTGACCTGGTGGTTCGACGAGGTCGTCGCGCGGAACGTGCCGTTCGACCTGATCGGTCTGTCGTACTACGGCTACTGGCACGGCAGCCTGGCCGATCTGCAGGCGGCGGTGACCACGTTGTCCGCCCGGTACGACCGCGACGTGCTGGTCGTCGAGACGGCGTACCCGTTCACTTTGGCGGACGATGCGCCCGCCTTCGCGAACATCATCAACCAGGCGAGTCAGCTGGTGCCCGGCTACCCGGCGACGCCGGCCGGACAGGCGGCGGCGTTCCGGGCAGTGCAGAACGCGGTCGCCTCGGCCGAGGGCGGCCGGGGGATCGGAACGGTCTACTGGGAGCCGGCCTGGACCTCCGTCGCCGGCGCCGGTTGGGACCCTGCTGATCCGTCGTCGGGCAACGCCTGGGAGAACCAGGCGCTCTTCGACTTCGACGGCAAGCTGCTGCCCGCAGCGCGAAACTTTTCGCTGCTCTCCAAGGGATAAGACTCCCCGCTGCCAGTCCGGAGGTGATGTGCGAGAGTCGGGGCCATGACGCAGCTGACCAACTGGGCCGGAAACATCAGCTTCGCGAGTGCGCTGCAGCGGCCGCGGTCGATCGGCGAGCTGCAGGATCTCGTGAGCCGGTCGGAGAAGGTGCGGGTGCTCGGGACGGGGCACTCGTTCAACCGGATCGCTGACAGCAACGGCGTGTTGGTCAGCGTGCAGGATCTACCTCGCGTCATCGAGGTCGGGGAGCGCGGGGTGACGGTGTCCGCCGGGCTCCGGTACGGCGAGATCACGGCGGCTCTGCAGTCCCAGGGGCTCGCGTTGCACAACCTCGGGTCGCTGCCGCACATCTCGGTGGCCGGCGCGTGCTCGACCGGGACGCACGGTTCTGGAGACACCAACGGGCCGCTGGCGGACGCGGTCAGCGCGATCACGTTCGTGGACGCTTCCGGCGAGCTCGTTACGTTGACCCGGGACGACAAGGACTTCGCCGGGTCGGTCATCGCGCTCGGTGCGCTCGGGGTGGCCGTGAGCCTGACGCTCGACGTACAGCCGTCGTACCAGATCAGCCAGGTGGTGTACGACGGGCTGCCGGTGGAGCGGCTCGGGACGGACCTCGACGCGGTGATGGGGAGCGCGTACAGCGTGAGCGCGTTCACCGACTGGGTGGACCCGGACGTGATGGTGTGGCGCAAGCGGCGGGAGCTGACGACGCCCGATCCCGAGTGGCTGGGCGCGACGCTCGCCGACGGGCCGCGGCACCCGATCAAGGTGATGCCGGCCGGCTACGCGACCCAGCAGGGCGGGGTCGAGGGGCCGTGGAACGAGCGGCTGCCGCACTTCCGGCTCGAGTTCACGCCGAGCAACGGCGACGAGCTGCAGTCGGAGTACTTCGTACCGCGTGAGCGGGCCGCCGAGGCGTTCGACGTACTGCGGGCCTTGGGCAACCGGTTCGCGCCGGTGATCCAGGTGTCGGAGGTCCGGACGATCGCCGCCGACGACCTGTGGCTGAGCCCGAGCCAGGGCCGCGACACGGTCGCCCTGCACTTCACCTGGGTCCAGGACGAGACCGTCGTCCGCCCGGTCGTCGCAGCGCTCGAGGACGGACTGGCGTCACTGGACGCGCGACCCCACTGGGGCAAGGTCTTCGAGGCGGACGCCGCCACGCTCGCGGAGCGCTACCCGAAGGTGAAGGACTTCATCGCGCTCGCGGCGAAGTACGACCCCAACGGCAAGTTCCGCAACGAGTACCTGGACCGGTATCTGCCTCTCAGCACACAGGGGTAGGGGAGAGCAAAGAGAAACCTGACGGCAACCGGGTTGGTCTTCGGGGGCAACAGGCGCAAGCCACAGTGACGGGGTGTTTCGGATCACTGACGCTCCGTCCCGAGAGGTGTGCCCGTGTCTTCTACTGAACAGTCTGTGCGACGTGGTGGCGTTCGGCCGTTGCTGGTCCGCCTGCACTTCTACGCGGGGATCCTGGTCGGCCCGTTCCTCCTCCTGACAGCGCTGACCGGGTTCCTCTACGCGTTGGCCCCGCAGATCGAGAACGCGCTGTACCGCGACACGATCGCCGTCGAGAGCTCGGGTACGACGAGGCCGATCGGCGACCAGGTAACGGCTGCTCGGGAGCGTCAACCGGAAGGCACGCTGCTCGCCGTACGCCCGGCGGCCGGGCCGGGAGACACCACCCGGGTGCTGTTCGACGCACCCGGGCTCGGTGAGTCGGAACGCCTTGCTGTGTTCGTGAATCCGGGCAACGCGCAGGTCACCGGCGAGCTCGTTGCCTATGGCTCCAGTGGTGCGTTGCCGTTCCGCACCTGGCTGTCGCGTCTGCACGCGAACCTGCACCTCGGTGACGTCGGGCGGAACTACAGCGAGCTGGCCGCATCGTGGTTGTGGCTGATCGCCCTGGCGGGCCTGGTGCTGTGGTTCACCGGCCGCCGGAGCGGATCTCGTTGGCGGGTAGAGCGATCCGGCAGCGCACGCCGCCGTACGTTGTCGTGGCACGGAGTTCTCGGGACGTGGGTGATCCTCGGGATGCTGTTCCTGTCGGCGACCGGCCTCACCTGGTCGCGTTTCGCCGGAGCGAACGTGACCGAGCTGAAGGCGTCGCTGGACTGGAAGACACCGACGGTCAGTACGGCGCTCGCCGACGCCGACCACGCGGGTCACGAGGGACACGCGTTCCCCGGCGGCGAGGTCGACCCGGCGGTCGACGAATGGACCCAGGCGTTGCAGTCCGCCCGCTCGGCCCAGCTGGACGGGCCGCTCGAGATGGTGGCGCCGAAGACGTCCGGCACGTCGTTCGTGGTCAGCGAGATCGGGAAGGCCTGGCCGACCCAGGCCGATTCGGTCGCGGTCGACCCGATGTCGGGGAAGGTCGTCGACGTCGTCCGGTTCGAGGACTACCCGATCGGGGCGAAGCTGTCGCGGTGGGGGATCGACGCGCACATGGGCATGCTGTTCGGCCTGGTCAACCAGATCCTGCTGCTGATCGTCGCCGGGACCGTCGTCGCGTCGGTGATCTGGGGCTACCGGATGTGGTGGCTGCGCCGGCCGACGCGAGGGCATGCCTTGCGGTTCGGTCGTCCGGCCCGGCGTGGTGCGTGGCGGGAGATCCCCGTGCTCGCGGTGGTCGCGCTGCTCGTCGTTGCGGTCGGGGTCGGGATGTTCCTGCCGCTGCTCGGGATCAGCCTGGCCGCGTTCGTGGTGATCGATCTGCTGATCGGTCTCTATCGCTGGCGGAAGACCGGCACGACCGAGCCGTCACCGGAAGAGCCGGCAGCTGAGGCTGCGGCCGCGGCGGACGAGCTACTCGTATGACATCGGCTCGAGGGTCATGGTGACGGTCCAGAGCAGGTTGCGGAGAATCCGGCGGTCCTCGGGCGTGAGCTTCGCAAGCGCCCGGCGACCCGCGCGGTCGTAGATCTCCTGGACTGTGTGGGCGAGCTCGACGCCGCGGTCGGTCAGCTCGATGCCGACCTGGCGGGCGTCGGTGGTGTTGCGCACCCGGCGGACCAGTCCGGCGGCCTCCATCCGCTGGGTCGTCTTGGTTGCCGTCGGCACCTCGACGTCCAGGACCTTCGCGAGCCGCGCCACCGGGAGCGAGCCGTGGTGCAGCAGCTTGGCGAGCACCAGCTCCTGGCCCGCGTGCAGCACGGTCCCCGCGAGCTCCTCCGCGATCGCCTTCCGCGTCGCGCGCTCCGCGAACCGCAAGGCGATCAGAACATCGGCCTCATCCGCCGGAGCATCCGGCGACCACCCACCATGGCCGGCCGAGCTGTCCGGGCGGCCCGCGCCGGACGTGTCGGCCGTGTTGCTCGGGGTGGTCACGTGTGGCTCCGCGGGCGGAAGGGGTTCCGGTTGGTGTAGTCGCCGATGTAGTCGGTGGGGATGGCGGGTTCGCCGCGGCTGAGTTGGCTGGCGGAGCGGGGGAGCTCGTCGCGGGCCTTCTCGTGGTGCGCCTGCGACTCCTCCGGTGTGGTCCGGCCGACGATCTTGCCCTGCTCGACGAGCGGCTTCAGCAGCACGCGGTCGTCGCCGTCGTCGACCGGCTGCTCACCGACGCCGATCAGTTCGACCTCCGCGACCCCGGCCGCCGTACGCCGCCGCAGCGCCCACTTCCGGCCGCCGATCGAGATCTTGTCCGGGCTCTTCTTCGCCACCGGCATCAGTTCGCCGCTCGCGTCCTCGCGGGCGACGAGTTTGTACACGAACCCGCAGGTCGGGTACCCGGAGCCGGTGACCAGCGACGTACCCACGCCGTACCCGTCGACCGGCGCCGGCGCGAGCGCGGCGATCTGGTACTCGTCCAGGTCGCTCGTCACGATGATCCGGGTCTTCGTCGCGCCCAGCGAGTCCAGCTGCTCGCGGACCTGCCCGGCCAGCGACGGCAGGTCACCCGAGTCCAGCCGGACCGCGCCCAGCTCAGGGCCGGTCAGCTCGATCGCGGTCCGCACCGCCTCGGCGACGTCGTACGTGTCGACGAGCAGCGTCGTACCCTTGCCCAGCGCGTCGACCTGCGACCGGAACGCGTCCTCCTCGCGGTCGTGCAGCAGCGTGAACGCATGCGCCGCCGTCCCAGTGCTCGGGATGCCGAACCGGCGGGCAGCCTCCAGATTCGAGGTCGCGCTGAACCCGGAGATGTACGCCGCCAGCGCCGCGCCGACCGCTGCCTCCTCGTGGGTCCGCCGCGAACCCATCTCGATACAGGGCCGCCCACCCGCCCACCAGGTCATCCGCGACGCCGCCGAGGCGACCGCGGAGTCGTGGTTCAGGATCGACAAGAAAACGGTTTCCAGCAGCACTGCCTCGGCGAACGACGACTCCACCACGAGCACCGGCGAGCCGGGGAAGAAGATCTCGCCGTCGGCGTAGCCGGAGATGTCGCCGGAGAACCGGTACTCCGCCAGCCAGTCCCGGGTAGCCTGGTCGACGACGCCGCGATCGGCCAGGAAGGCGATCGTCTGCTCGTCGAACCGGAACCGCTCGAGCGCGTCCAGCAGGCGGTTGACGCCCGCGACCACGCCGTACCGGCGGCCGTCCGGTAGCCGGCGGGCGAACAGCTCGAACACCGAGCGGCGCTGCGCCGTGCCGTCGGCCAGCGCGGCCTGCAGCATGGTGAGCTCGTAATGGTCTGTCAAGAGCGCGGTCGAGTGCGTCACAGGAGCAGCCTATTGCGAGACCGGAACCGATGATGGAGAGAATGGACAGGTGACCACCGCACCAAGCGAACTCGAGAGCGCCGAGGTCGACGAGGCGATCGAGTTGAGCCCGCCCTGGGTGACCATCGTCTGGAACGATCCGGTCAACCTGATGGACTACGTCACCTTCGTCTTCCAGACCTACTTCGGCTACTCCAAGCAGAAGGCGGAGAAGCTGATGATGCAGGTGCACAAGGAAGGCAGGTCGGCGGTCTCGAACGGCAACCGGGAAGCGATGGAACGCGACGTGGAAGCGATGCACACCTACGGCCTGTGGGCCACCTGCGAGAAGTCGTGACCCGGTTCCGCAGGCGCCGCAAGACCGTCGTCGTCAGTTTCGCCGAGCACGAGGCGGACATTCTCGCGAACCTGCTCCGCAACCTGGTCGAGCTGCTGTACGACGGTCTGCCGCCGCGCGCCACCGAGTCCAGCGACCCGCTCGCGGCGCTGCTGGACTCCGACGGGCCGACGTCGCCGCCCGAGGACGTCGTACTGCAGCGGCTGCTGCCGGACGCGTACAAGCAGGACGACATGGCGTCGTCCGAGTTCCGCCGGTTCACCGAGCGGGGGCTGCGCGAGGGCAAGGTCACCGACGCCAAGCGGGTGCTGTCCGCTCTCGAGGAGTCCGGTGCCGACGAGATCGCCCTCGAGCCGGACGAGCAGCTCTCCTGGCTGCGTGCGCTGAACGACCTCCGCCTCGCCATCGGCACCCGCCTCGACATCAAGGACGACGACGACTACACCACCTGGGAGAAACTCCCCGACGACGATCCGCGCCGCCTGACCTACGACCTCTACGACTGGCTCGGCTACCTCCAATCCGCCCTCCTCCACAACATGCGCTGACTGCTGACTACTTGACCGAGCCCTCGAAGTGGACCGATTCGTAGTCGAAGCCGGGCTGGACCTCGACGTCCATCGCCTGCCGGCCCTTCGGTACCGCGAACCCGAGCTTGGCGGTCCTCGCGTGGCCGGGTGTCACCGAGCCCTCGAAGCCGCCGTCGAGCCCGTTCTCGGAGTCGAAGACGTCAGCGGCCTGATCACCGTTTGCGCCGTAGGCCAGCTTCACTGTCGTCAGCGTCAGGTCGGCGGTCTTCTTCGTGCCGTTCCGGATCGTCACGGTGACGATCACACCGGATCCGCCCGGCGTACCGCCGGAGGCGTACTGACTGATCTTGAAGCGGTCGACCTTCGTCACCTGGACCTTAAGACCGTCCTCGTAGGTGAACCATTGGGTCGCGCCGACCTTTGCGATCGCCGGCTCCTCCTCGGCAGGTGTGGTCTCCTCGACGGCAGGCGGTTCGGTGTCGTACGGAGAATCGCCCTCCGTCGGCACGGAGGTCGGTGCGGAGTTGGTCGTCGCTCCCGAGCCGGCCTGCTTTGACGCTTGTTGTGGCGTCGCGCAGCCGGCGATTGTGAAGGCCGCAATACTCAGGCCGATGACGGCGCGCGTGAACGCTCTGTGTGACACGGTGTTCCCCCATTTCCCCGAGCCCCCCTCGGGATCTAGTCGTGACGGTAACGGCGTGTGACTGGTGTGCGCCAGATGCGGACCGGACCGGATGCGATGTGTGACTGATCTGTGATTCGCGCCGCCGGTCGGCGGACGTCCGCCACTCACCAACCATCGCTGGTGATCGCCGGCCACGCTCGATGTGTCTACGCTCGGGCTGCTCCGGGGGACTTGATGAGTGGTGGAGGTCCGCGCTCTTGTACAACGTGCGTTGAGGCGGGGAAACAAATCGCCAGCACACGCACATTTCTTTCCCCTCCGCAGGGCTGATTAGGGTGGCCCGTATGGAGATGCGGCGGCTCGGGCGGACCGGGCGGGGTGTTGGTGTGGTTGGGCTTGGGGCTTGGCAGCTTGGGGCCGACTGGGGGTCGGTGGACGAGAGCGACGCGATCGCGGTGCTGCAGGCGGCGATCGACGGTGGCGTGACGTTCATCGACACCGCGGACGTGTACGGCGATGGGCGCAGCGAGCGGCTCGTGGGGCAGGTGCTCAAGTCGTCCGAGGGCCTGACTGTGGCGACGAAGATGGGCCGCCGCGTCGAGCAGGTGCCGTCGAACTACGTGCTGGAGAACTTCCGCGCGTGGAACGACCGCTCCCGGCAGAACCTCGGCGTCGACACGATCGACCTGGCGCAGTTGCACTGCCCGCCGACGCCGGTCTACTCCGACGACGAGGTCTTCGACGCGCTCGACACTCTCGTCGACGAGGGCCGCATCGCGTCGTACGGCGTCAGTGTCGAGACCTGCGCCGAGGCGCTGACCGCGATCGCACGGCCGAACGTCGCGTCGGTGCAGATCATCCTGAACGCGCTGCGCCTGAAGCCGCTCGACGAGGTCCTGCCCGCGGCACAGGCGGCCGGCGTCGGCATCATCGCCCGCGTCCCGCTCGCCAGCGGGCTGCTCTCGGGCAAGTACGACGAACACACCACGTTCGCCGACGACGACCACCGCACGTACAACCGGCACGGCGAGGCCTTCGACGTCGGCGAGACCTTCTCCGGCGTCGACTTCGCCACCGGCCTGGAAGCGGTCCGCCGCCTGATGCCCTGGCTCCCGGCCGGCGCCACGATGGCCCAGTTCGCGCTCCGCTGGATCCTCGACCAGCCCGGCGTCTCGGTCGTGATCCCCGGCGCCCGCAACCCGGCCCAGGTAGCCGGCAACATCTCCGCCGCCACCCTCACCCCACTGACCGCCGACCAGTTGGCCGCCGTCCAGCAGACGTACGACGACCTGATCCGCCCCCAGATCCACGACCGCTGGTAGATCAGCCTCGAACGACGCTCACGGTCGTGGACACGATTCCGGTGACGATGCCGACGACCGCTCCCGCGCTGGCCAGACACTTGGCCGGATTGACCCACAGCCCGCGGTTCAGCTCACGCCATCTGCGCGGTACTACCGCGAGCTTGAGCTTCTGGTACTTGTGCTGACGCACCTGCCTGCACCCGAGCAGGATCCCCGACGAGTTGTTCCTGCACGGCCCCTGCCGGCCCTCGGCGCCACACCAGACGGGTACCTGGAACAGGAAATAGGCCGTCACCAGCGCCCACCCCGCGATCAGCACGGCCGGCCCGAGGCTCCACGACCAGATCACGGTCAGCATGATCGCCAGCAGTCCCCAGCCCCAGTACTTCCGTAATCCCCTCATAGTTGCCCAGTATCACCGTCTGACTACTCTCCGAAACCATCCACTATCTGGACGCAGAGTGCGGTCGGCCGGATGCGGCGGTTCGGCCAACTACCGTGGAGGCGTGTTGGTGATCGAGAAGGCGACTGTTGACGCGATCGTTGCGCATGCCCGGCGGGATCATCCCGACGAGGCGTGCGGCGTGGTCGCGGGCGCGGAAGGTTCGGACCGGGCGACCCGGTTCGTCCCGATGCTGAACGCCGCCATGTCGCCGACGTTCTACGAGTTCGACTCGGGTGACCTGCTGCGGCTCTACAAGGAGCTCGACGAGCGGGACGAGGAGCCGGTGGTGATCTACCACTCGCACACCGCGACCGAGGCGTACCCGTCACGCACCGACATCAACCTGGCCCAGGAGCCGGGCGCCCACTACGTGCTGGTGTCGACACGGGACGGCGCCGACTCCCCGTCGTACGACGGGCCGGTCGAGTTCCGGTCGTACCGGATCGTCGACGGCGAGGTCACGGAAGAAGAAGTACGCGTGGTTGGTTCTTATGCGGAGACAGAAGGAGAGCACTGAAGATGGCGATCGAGCTGCGCGTGCCGACGATCCTGCGCACCTACACGGGTGGCGCGAAGGCGGTCACCGGCGACGGCGTGAACCTGGCCGAGTTCATCGACGACGTGAACGGCACCCACCCGGGCCTCAAGGAGCGCATCGTGGAGGGTGAGCCGGAGGAGTTGCGCCGGTTCGTGAACGTGTACGTGAACGACGAGGACGTCCGGTTCACCGGCGGGCTGAAGACCGAGGTCAAGGACGGCGACGTGGTCGTCGTGCTCCCCGCGGTCGCCGGCGGCTGACGGACCGGGTTCGAGAACATGCGCTTCGACAGTTTGCTCGACTCGGTCGGCGGCACCCCGCTGGTCGGGCTGCCGCGGTTGTCGCCGACGGCCGACGTACGGCTCTGGGCGAAGCTCGAGGACCACAACCCGACCGGGTCGATCAAGGACCGGGCCGCGCTGCGGATGCTGGTGGACGCCGAGAAGGACGGCCGGCTGCGTCCGGGCAACACGATCCTCGAGCCGACGTCCGGCAACACCGGTATCTCGCTCGCGATGGCGGCCAAGCTCCGCGGGTACCGGATGGTCTGCGTGATGCCGGAGAACACCTCCGAGGAGCGCCGCCAGATCCTGCGGATGTGGGGTGTCGAGATCATCTCCTCCCCGGCCGCGGGCGGTTCCAACGAGGCGGTCCGGGTCGCGAAGCAGGTCGCCGAGGAGCACCCGGACTGGGTGATGCTGTACCAGTACGGCAACCCGTCGAACGCGCTCGCGCACTACGACGGCACCGCGCGGGAGATCTTCGAGGACCTCCCGTCCGTCACGCACTTCGTCGCAGGCCTCGGCACCACCGGCACGCTGATGGGCGCCGGCCGGTTCTTCCGCGAGCACAAGCCGGAGGTGCGCATCGTCGCCGCCGAGCCGCGGTACGGCGAACTCGTCTACGGCCTGCGCAACCTCGACGAGGGCTTCGTTCCCGAGCTGTACGACGAGACGCTGATCGACGCCCGCTTCTCCGTCGGCCCGCGGGACGCCGTCCGCCGGGTCCGCGAACTGCTCGACAACGAAGGCATCTTCGCCGGCATCTCGAGCGGCGCGATCCTGCACGCGGCGCTCGGCCAGGCGGCCAAGTGCGTGCGCGACGGCGAGTCGGCCGACATCGCGTTCGTGGTCGCGGACGGCGGCTGGAAGTACCTGTCCACCGGCGCCTACGAAGGCACCATCGACGAAGCCGAGGACCGTCTCGAAGGCCAACTCTGGGCCTGAGCCGTTGCTGGACCGGCAACTTCTTGTGCCCGAAGCACCTGCCGGACGGCAGGCTTGGCCGGGTGAAGAGACGTGATACCGGACCGCCGGCGACCGCGCCGGGCGAGCGCGACGTACTGCTCGGCTTCCTCGACTATCTCCGGACGTCGATCGCGGCCAAGGCGGAGGGTGTGCCGGAGGACGAGGTGCGCGCACCCGGCGTACCTTCCGGGACCAATCTGCTCGGACTCGTGAAGCATCTGACCGCGGTGGAGCGGTACCACTTGCTCGGGCATGAGGTGCCGGATTGGAAGGCGACGTTCCACGCGGGAGCCGACGAGACGGCGTCGGAGGTGCTCGCGGCGTACCGGAAGGTGGGAGCCGAAGCGAACGCGGCGGTTGCGGCTTGGGACGACCTCGCCGTACCGGGGCCGCGGCCGGGCGCGCGTGCTGCGCCGTCGCGGCGGTGGACGCTCGTGCATCTGATCGAGGAGACCGCCCGGCATGCGGGGCACGCCGACATCCTGCGCGAGCAGCTCGACGGCCGAACGGGACGCTGAAACCTTTTCGGTGCAGGAGTGAGGGGAACCGGAACGGCGGGCGGAGGGCCGGTCCGGGCTGGTGGCGCCTTTGTTGCCTTAGGCACCTGCAGGGGTGGTTACGTCATGGTGCCTACGGTTGTTTGAACAGGACCTTGCGGCCGAGTCGGGGATGGATGCCGCGGCCCTTGCAGCTGCTGCACGGGCGTTGGGCATAACTGAAGATGCTGCCGCGGTGCCGGCCGGCACCTTTGCACCGGTTGCACTTGGCGTTCGGGTGCAGCGACAGCGAGACGACGTACGCAGCGACTATCGTCATCAGCGCCAGCAGCAGGAGCCCCGTCGGTCCGATGGACGACGCGATGTCCGCGGCTGTGCCGTTGTTCGACTCCGTGGCCTGACTCGCCGCTTGTCCTGCGGCGGCGACGTGTTCGGGCTGCGGAGTCGGTGCGGCGGTGGTACCCAGTACCACCGCGAGGTGATGCGTCAGATCCATGGCATCACGAGGGGCGGTCGAGCAAACATCGCTCCAGAGTGGCGCGCATCACGCGAAAAGGCAATTCCATAACGTAAAGATGTGGACAACCTCGGCGTGTCGTCCCCAGCGGTTAGGTAAGGCTGCACTTGTGATCTGCCCGGTCGCGGACCTGTATAAGCTTTTCCCGTGGCAGACGCACCGGTGGGGATCTTCGACTCAGGCTTCGGGGGACTCACCGTCGCCCGCGCGGTACTCGATCAGTTGCCGCACGAGCCGATTCTCTATCTGGGCGACACCGCGCGGCAGCCGTACGGGCCGAAGCCGATCGCCGAGGTGCGCGAGTACGCGCTCGAATGCCTGGACCATCTCGTCGAGGCCGGCGTGAAGATGCTGGTGATCGCGTGCAACTCCGCGAGTGCCGCGATGCTGCGGGACGCTCGCGAGCGGTACGACGTACCGGTCGTCGAGGTGATCCTGCCGGCCGCGCGCCGGGCCGTGGCGGCGACGCGGAACCAGCGCGTCGGCGTGATCTGCACGAAGGCGACCGCGCAATCGCTCGCCTACGAGGACGGGTTCGCGGCCGCGCCGCAGGTGGAGCTGTTCACGCACGCATGCCCGAAGTTCGTGGACTTCGTGGAGTCCGGCGTCACGTCCGGACCGGAGCTGCTCGAGGCCGCCCACGAGTACCTGGACCCGCTGGTCGAGGAGGGCGTCGACACGTTGATCCTCGGGTGCACCCACTATCCGTTGCTCACCGGCGTCATCTCGTACGTGATGGGCGACAACGTCACGCTGGTCAGCAGCGCCGAGGAGTGCGCGAAGGACGTGTACGGCGTACTCACCAAGACCGGCCTGCTCCGGCCCGACCATCTCCCGACCCCGGCGCACCGCTTCGTCACCACCGGCAACCCCGCGGAGTTCGCCGCGATCGGCTCCCGCTTCCTCGGCCCGGCCCTCGGAGTGGTCGACCAGTTCGCCTGGGTCCGGTGACGGTGTGATCCAGGTCGCACCCGGCCGTTGTCCAAGGCACCGGAAGGCGCCCGGATGCCTGTGTGGTAACCGAATCGACGCGTCCGGTCGTCCTGCGCGGGGGTCGACTCGCCGGTAGTGTTCCAGATATGAAGCTCACCGTGATCGGTTGCTCCGGGTCTGTGCCCGGGCCGGACTCGGCCGCCTCGAGCTATCTGGTCACAGCCGACGGGTTCAACCTGATCCTGGACCTCGGCAGTGGCGCGCTCGGTTCGCTCCAACGGCATGTCGCCGTACCGGAGATCGGGGCGATCGGCCTGTCCCACCTGCATCCTGACCACTGTATGGATCTGTGCGGGTTGTACGTCGCGGCGCGCTATGCGCCGGGGGCGCCGATCCCGCGGATCCCCGTGTTCGGGCCGCCCGGTACGTCGGAACGCATGGCGCTGGCGTACGACCTGCCGCTCGATCCCGGGATGGAGGAGGAGCTGGAATTCCATGCCTGGCAGGATGTTCAGCAGATCGGGCCGTTCACGATCCGCACCGCGCCGATGGTGCACCCGGTGCCGGCGTTCGCGATCAGGGTGGAGCACGGCGGCAAGTCGCTGGTCTACACCGGCGACACCGGCCCGAACGACGCGTTGATCGAGCTCGCTCGCGGCGCCGACGTACTGCTGTCCGAGGCCGCACTGCCGGACAACGAACCGAACAATCCGGTTGACCTGCACCTGACGCCCGCGGACGCTGGTGAGCATGCGAAGAAGGCTGGTGTGAAGCGGCTCGTCATCACGCACGTGCCGCCCTGGTACGACCGCGTGACGCAGGCCGAGAACGCCCGCCGTACCTTCTCCGGACCGGTCGAGATCGCTACGCCGCATGCCGTTTTCGACATCTGACGGCATTCGGTTGTGGACCGCAACCACCGGTACGGCGACCGGTCGGCCGGCGGTCGTGATCCTGCACGGCGGACCGGGCCTGTGGGACGACTACGCCGTACTCGCGGAGATGCTCGACGACCTCGTCGTCGTGCACCGCTTCGACCAGCGCGGCTGCGGTCGCTCGGACCCGTCCGACGTGCAGACGCTGGCCCGGTCGGCACGCGACATCGACGAGCTCCGCGCGTACTTCGGTCATGAGCAGATCGTCGTCATCGGCCACTCCTTCGGCGCGACGCTGGCGATGACGTACGCCGCGACGTACGGCGATCACGTGGCCGGGGTCGTGTACCTCGACGGTGTCGGCATCGGCGACTGGCGTACGGCGTACGACTCCGAGCAGGCCCGCCGGATGACACCCGAGCAGTTCGCGCGACTGGAGGAACTGTCCGGCAGGCAACGCACGCCGGCCGAGGAGACCGAGTTCCGCGCGCTGTCCTGGTTCACCGACCATGCCGATCGGGAGCGCGCGATGGAGTGGGCGTACGCGAGCGCGTCCGTCGATCTTCCGATCAACTTCGCCGCCAACCGCGCGCTGGGGGCAACCGGACGCCTGGCACCTGAGGAGCTGGCGGCACAGGCTGCCGCGATCCAGGCCCCGGTCACGTTCGTCCACGGCGCCGGGGATCCACGCCCGGCCTGGGCGGTCCGCGATCTCGCCGACCATGTCCCGAATCACACGTTCCACCTGATCCCGGCCGCCGGCCACTCACCCTGGCTGGAGCAGCCGGAGCTTGTCCGGGAGGTGCTGCGCGGCGCTGTCCAGTAGACAGATCGCAATTCTGAGATCTACTCTCAAATTAGAGTTGATCTCAGAAAGGTGTTTGTCATGCTGGATCCGCGGCGGTGGTGGGCCCTGGCGGCGATGTCGCTCAGCCTGATCGTGATCGGGCTGGATCTGACCGTGCTGAACGTCGCGTTGCCGACCCTGGCGACCGACCTGCAGGCGTCGACGAGTCAGTTGCAGTGGTTCGCGAACGCGTACACGCTGGTGCTCGCTTCGCTGCTGTTGCCGGCGGGACTGCTGGGGGACCGGTTCGGGCCGAAGCGGCTGATGCTCGGGGCGCTGGTGGTGTTCGGGCTGGCGTCGGCGGCGTGCGCGTTCGCCGACTCTCCCGGTCAGTTGATCGCGGGTCGCGCGGCGCTCGGGATCGGTTCGGCGTTCCTGATCCCGCTGTCGATGTCGCTGCTCAACCTGTTGTTCGCCCCGGAGGAACGGCAGCGTGCGATGACGATCTGGCTGATGGCGAACTCGCTCGGCATCCCGCTCGGCCCGGTGCTCGGCGGCTGGCTGCTGGACCACTACCGCTGGGGTTCGATCTTCCTGATCAACCTGCCACTAGTTGCAATCGGACTAGTTGCAGTGGCTCTGTTGATCCCGTCGACGAGTGGCCACCGGTCGCGGCGGATCGACGTACCGGGAATCCTGCTGACAGCGGCCGGGCTGGTCTGCCTGACGTACGGGTTCATCGCCGCGGGTGAGCACGGCTGGGGGTCGGCGTGGGCGCTCGGCGGGATCGCGGCCGGAGTGGTCTTCCTGACCGCATTCTGGGCGTGGGCCCGGCGTACGGCGGATGCCTTGATCGACTTGTCTTTGTTCCGGTCGGCCGGCTTCACGTGGGGCACGGTGCTAGCGACGCTAGCGTCGTTCGCGCTGGTGGGGTTGCTGTTCGTGCTGCCGCAACTGTTCCAGGCGGTGCAGGGCGCGGACGCGTTCCAGGCCGGGCTGCGGTTGCTGCCGATCATCGGCGGGATGCTGATCGGCGCGAAGGTCGCGGAGCGTCTGGTCGAGGCGGCCGGGGCGCGGGTCTCGGTGGTCATCGGCTTCTCGCTGATGCTCATGGGTCTGGCGGTGGGGGCATTCACGAGGGTCGGCGACAGCTACGGGTTCACCGCGATCTGGGTCAGCCTGGTGGGGGTCAGCATCGGCTTCACGTTGCCGCCGATGAACGGGCTCGCGCTCGCCGCGCTGCCTCTCGACCGGAGCGGCTCCGGGTCGGCGCTCATCCAGGCGTCGCGCCAGGTCGGCGGGACGCTCGGCGTCGCGATCCTCGGCACGGTGCTCAACACGGCGTACCGCAACCACCTGGACGTCACGGGCCTTCCGTCCGCGGCCGCGGAGGCTGCGCGCGACAGTGCGTCGGCGGCGGTCGCGATCGGTTCGCCCGAGCTGACCCGCTCGGCCCGCGCGGCGTTTGTCAACGGTATGGACATGACGCTGTGGGCTTGCAGCGGCCTCGCGGTGGTGTCCATCGTGCTCGCGCTGGCCTTCCTGCCCCGCCGTACCCAGGCAACCGCGCCGGAACTTGCGACAATCAAGGCATGAGCGGGTTGCGGGAACGGAAGAAGGCGAAGACCAGGGCGGCGATCCAGGAGCACGCGCTGCGGCTCTTCCGCGACCAGGGGTACGCCGAGACCACAGTCCAGGAGATCGCCGCCGCAGCGGAGGTGTCGCCGGCGACGTTCTTCCGGTACTTCCCGACCAAGGAGGACACCATCGTCCTCGACCGGCTCGACCCGGTGATGATCGAGCTGTTCCGCGGCCAGCCGCCCGACCTGCACCCGACCGAGGCGTTGCGGGCGGCGATCCGGCAGGGCATGGACGCGCTGACCCCGGAGGAGTGGGAGCTGGAGTCCGAACGCCAGCGCCTGGTGATCAGCGCCCCCGAGCTCCGGGTCCGGATGCTCGACCAGCTGTACGAGGGCATCGACCTGCTCGCGACCCTCGCCGCCGAACGCACCGGCCGCCCCGCCGACGACTTCGCGGTCCGCGCCTGGGCCGGCGCGGTCGTCGGCGTCGTCATGGCGACGTACGAATCCATGATCGACGCGCCGCTCCCGCAGTACCTCGCGACGATGGATCAGGCCTTCGACCACCTCGCGGCCGGCCTCCCGATGGCCTGACCTTCACGCGACCTTCTCGGCAGCACGCTCCAGCAGCGTGTCACCTGGTTGCAGGCCGAAGGCTTCGGCTGCAGAGCCGCCGCGGATGACGAGTTCGGTGAAGCCGGTGCCGGAGCTGCCCGGCACGATGCCCGGCGCGTTCCGCGGTACGGCGGTCAGGTGTGGGTAGCACGTGACGTCGACGATCGTCGTACTGCCGTCATTGTTGCGTCGGGCAACAGATAGCGTCGTGCCGGCGACGAGGTCGAGGCGCTGGTCGAGTTTGCAGTTGCCGAAGTTGTCGACGACGCTCACGGTCGGTTCGTCGTCGAGGACCTCGGGTACGGCGGTCTCGGTCGCCGGGACCGCGCGGCCGTCGGCGACCCATTTCGCGAGCAACGGCAGGTACCACAGGCTGCGGAACTGCGTGCCGGCGATCTTCTCGATGTCGTCCGCGCCGAAGCCGGCCGCCGTCACCGCCTCGCGGATGTCGGTGACGTAGACGTGCTCGATGCCGAGCTCACGCCGTACCAGGGAAAGCACGCGGGCGTTGAAGGTGCTCGCGACCAGGTGCTTGCCGTGCCAGAAGAAGCAGAACGGTACGCCGTTCGGCCAGACGCCGTCGCGCGGGGCGATGTTCAGCAGCGTGATCGTCGGGTGCGCGTCCTCGCCGAGCGAGGTCGTGGCGATCAGGCAGTCGAGCAGGGTGAGTGCGGCGAACGACTCCGGGTCGGGTCCGTCGGCGGCAACGATCGTCGGTGCCTGGCCGAACAGAGCGCCGATCCGGATGCTGAGTCTGGCGCGGGCATTGCCGTCATAACAGTCGGTGATGTACGTGATCATGTGGAGCTCCAGGTGGTTGCAGCCGTTGGGAAACGAAAGAGGCCCCCGACATCGGGGGCCTCTCGCTGCAAGCACACGTGCCTACGCCGCTAGAGACCTCCGAATCGAGGGCTCAGCATTCGCATAGCGGCGTACCTGGTCACGTCCATGAGAGTAGCACCGTCAGCGCGTCTGGCCGTTGTCGAAATAGGCGACCAGGGCCGGGTCCAGGGCCGGGACGTCCTGCGGTACGCCGTTCGCGCGCAGGGACTGGGTGGCGGCGTAGCCGGCGGCGACCGCGGCGCGGGCCGCGATCGGAGAGGTGAGCGTCGCGCCGCCGTCGCGGACGAAGTTCACGAACTCGGCGACCAGGTGCGGGTCGGCGCCGCCGTGGTGCTCGGTCTCCCCGGCGATCTCGACGACCTGGTCGGCGTCCTCGCGGTAACCGGAGCGACGGCTGTTCCACACCTTCACGACACCGCCCGCGGTGTCACCGAAGTTCTCGAGCCGGCCGTGGGTGCCGATGACGGTGTAGTTGCGCCAGTAGTCCGGCGTGTAGTGGCACTGCTCGTAGGTCATGAAGACCCCGTTGTCCAGCAGCAGGTTCGCCATCGAGAGGTCCTCGACGTCCATCACCGGCGCGAGGCCCTTCTGCTCCAGCGGTGGCCAGTTGTCGCTGGACACGAAGTCCTTGAACCGCTGTCCCGTCCGGTCGAGCCGGTCGGTGATCCCGCCGTACAGCGTGAGCGCGCCCATCGCGTTCACCCGGGTCGTGTAGCCGCCGGCCAGCCAGTGCATCACGTCGATGTCGTGAGCGCCCTTCTGCAGCAGCAGACCGGTGGTGCGCGTACGGTCCGCGTGCCAGTCCTTGAAGTAGAAGTCGCCGCCGTGGCCGACGAAGTGCCGGCACCAGATGGCCTTCACGTCGCCGATCGCGCCGTCCTGGATCAGCTGGCGCATCGTGAGCACGACGGGCATGTGACGCATGTTGTGGCCGACGTACAGCCGGGCGCCGGAGTCGTACGCCGCCTGCAGGACCCGGTCGCTGCCCTCGGTGGTGATCGCCAGCGGCTTCTCCACGAACACCGACACCCCGGCCTCGAGGAAGTCGATCGCCGGACCCTCGTGCAGGTCGTCGGGCGTCGTCAGGAACACGCCGTCGAGCTTCTGGTCGAGCAGTTCGGAGTGGTCGGCGTACGCCGTGGCGTCCGGATACAGCTCCAGCGCGAGATCCCGCTGTCCCGCGACCGGGTCACAGACCGCGACAACTTCCGAGCCCTCGCCGGGACGGTGCGCGTACTGCGCGATGCGGCTGCGCGCCCCGAGCCCCACCACGCCAAACCGAAGATCAGTCATACCAAGCAGCTCCTGCACATAGTTGTTTGCAACAGCCTAACTCCGAGCAATTCTGGCAAGCAATCACCGATCCTCCAGCTGGAATTGCCCCACACGTCATCCAGCGCACATCGGCGTCTCGCTCCGTACCCGCACCATGGCGGAATGTGAGCCTCCACTACGTGGCACTGGGGGACTCGACCACAGTAGGGGTCGGGGACCCGATGAACGGCAGTACGACCGACCTGTCCGGTGCCGGTGCGCGCCCGGGCGAGGGGTGGCGGGGCTGGGCCTCGCTGCTCGCCGACTCCCTGGCCAGCACCCACCGTGTGACGTTCTCCAACTTCGCGACCAGCGGCGCCACCGTGCCGGTCGTCGCGACCGAGCAACTGCCCTCAACCGGTGATGGTCCTGTAGACCTCGCCTCTCTGATCGTCGGCGTCAACGACACCCTGCGATCGACCTTCGACGCCGGCCGGATCCGCGAGCACCTGAACCTGTGCGCGGAGCAGCTGACCGCCCGCGGCGCGTTGGTGCTGACGGTCCGGTTCCACGACCACGGCCAGGTGTTCGGCCTGCCGCGGTGGCTGCGGCGACCGCTGTGGCACCGGATCGAGCAGGTCAACCTCGCGTACGACGACCTGCATGCACGGTACGGCGGGATCCGGCTGGACATGGCCGACGACCCCGAGGTGTACCGGCGGGACTTCTGGAGCGTCGACCGGCTGCATCCGGGGGAGCGCGGGCACCGCAAGCTGGCACGGGCGTTCGCGGATGAGCTGGCGGTCCGCGGGCTGCGTATCGACGTACCGCCTGATCTGGACTGTGCGTACCGGCCGCCGAGCAAGTGGGCGGATGCGGCGTGGCTGGTGCGCGAAGGCGTGCCGTGGGTCGGGCGGCGGGCCAACGACCTGCTGCCCTGGGCCGCCCGGATGGCGCTGACGCAGTCGCTCCCGTCCTCGGAGGGGATGCGCCTGCGTCCGAAGAAGCGAGAGGAGCTCCCGCCGGTTCTTCGGACCTGAGCAACTGCGACTAGGGTCTGGGTATGGCTCGGATTGACGGACGTAATGCTGACCAGCTCCGACCCGTGACGGTGACCCGGAACTGGCTCGACCACGCCGAGGGCTCGGTGCTGGTCGAGTTCGGGCGCACCCGGGTGCTGTGCGCGGCGAGTGTGACCGAGGGCGTGCCGCGCTGGCGCAAGGGCTCCGGTCTCGGCTGGGTGAGCGCGGAGTACGCGATGCTCCCGCGGGCCACCAACACCCGTTCGGACCGCGAGTCGGTGAAGGGCCGGATCGGTGGGCGTACCCACGAGATCTCCCGGCTGATCGGCCGCTCGCTGCGGGCCGTCATCGACTACAAGGCGCTCGGCGAGAACACCATCGTGCTCGACTGCGACGTACTGCAGGCCGACGGCGGCACCCGGACCGCGGCGATCACCGGTGCGTACGTCGCGCTGGCCGACGCGGTCTCGTTCCTGCGGGAGCGGAAGCTGCTGAAGAGCGAGCCGCTGACCGGGACGGTGTCCGCGGTGTCGGTCGGCATCATCGACTCCGTGCCGATGCTGGACCTCTGCTACGAGGAGGACGTCCGGGCCGAGACGGACATGAACCTGGTGATCACCGGCGACGGCAAGTTCATCGAGGTGCAGGGTACGGCGGAGGGCGCGCCGTTCGACCGCTCCGAGCTGGACAGCCTGCTTTCACTGGGTCTTGCAGGCTGCGCGGACCTGGCCAAGATCCAGCAGGAGGCGCTGGCGTGACGCGTGTATTGCTTGCCTCGAACAACAAGAAGAAGCTCGAGGAGCTGCGGCGGATCCTGACGCCGATCGTGCCCGGGATCGAGGTGCTCGGGCTCGGCGACGTACCGCCGTACGACGAACCGGCCGAGACCGAGCCGACGTTCGAGGGGAACGCGCTGCTCAAGGCGCGGGCCGCACTCGCCGCGACCGGACTGCCGTCGATCGCCGACGACAGCGGGATCTGCGTCGACGCACTGAACGGGATGCCCGGCGTACTGTCGGCGCGGTGGTCGGGGCCGGCGAAGGACAACCACGCGAACAACGTGCTGCTGCTCGGGCAGCTGGAGGACGTGCCGGACGAGCGTCGCGGCGCGTCGTTCGTGGCGGCGGTCGCGTTCGTCCGGCCGGACGGACCGGACGAGCTCGTGCTCGGCGAGATGCGCGGGTCGGTGATCCGCTCGTTGCGCGGGACCGGCGGCTTCGGGTACGACGTACTGTTCCAGGCCGACGGGTACGACCGCACGACCGCTGAACTGTCGATCGAAGAGAAAGACGCGATCAGCCACCGCGGCAAGGCACTGCGCGAACTGGCCCCGATCGTGGCGAAGGCGTTGGGGAGCTAGACATGTTGTTCGCTGGATCGGACAAGGACGGCGTCGAGAGCGGCGAGATCACCGTGGCGTACCGGCGGTGGGCCGAGCCGCGCGTGGTCGAGGGGCGGATCTACCGGACGAACGCGGGCCGGATCGAGATCGACAGCATCCGGCAGGTGAACCCGGAGCTGATCGCGGACGGCGACCCGGACGTGGCACTCGCCGACCGCCAGAACGCGAAGGACGTACGGCGCCGGCTGCGGGGCGACGACACGTTGCCGACGTTCCTGATCCGCTTCCACCTCGTCGAGGGTGCGGACCCGCGGGAGGAACTGGCCGCGCAGTCCTCGCTGTCGGAAGCTGAGGTGGCCGACCTCCGGGAGCGCCTCGACAAGTTCGACGAGCTCAGCCACCACGGGCCTTGGACTGTTGACACTCTCCGGCTGATCCAGACCACGCCCGCGACCCGGGCCGGGGACCTCGCGGCCTCTCTCGGGCGCCAGACGGCACCGTTCAAACTCGACGTACGCAAACTCAAGAACCTCGGCCTCACCTACAGCCTCGAGACCGGCTACCGCCTCTCCCCCCGCGGCGCAGCCTACTTGGACGCCGTCGGCAACTAGTCGTTGGACCTGGGGAGGCGTTGTTAGGAGGGTTTGCTGGGATAGCGCCAGAAACACTCCACCAATGCGGACAGGGCAGCGAGCAAGGTGCCGTTAGGGCTGGTCGCCGCGGTGCAGGTTGAGGGTGGCTAGTAGGTCTTCGTGGAGTTCGAACCAGACGCGGTGGCAGGAGTCGACGTCGCTGCGGTCGACCCAGGCGGTCCCGCCTGCGGTGGCGCGTGCAAGAGCTTGTGAGAACCGCAGGTCGTACCCACCGAACCGCGGTAGCACCTCCGTCAACCGTCGAGTGATACTCCCGAGCGCGCCGTCGATCACCTTGAGCTCGTGTAGTACGCCGGCGTCCCATTCGGGGTCGGTGTGGTCGTTCGCTGCGAGCGGGTCGGTCGGCGTCGGCCGCAGCTGCCAGTCGGTGCAGGCCTGCTGCAGCATGCCGTTCACCGGCAAGAACTCGGCGTACACCTTGCTGACAGCGTCCGCGTCGGTCAGCTCGGCCTTGAGCAGGCGCTCGTTCTCTGTGCGGCCTGCTTCGGTAAGCGACCAGCCCGACGTACCCGCGAAGCTGCTGTACGTCGTCCACCCGCGCACCTCGGCGTCCTTCAACGCATCCTCCACGTCCTGCAGTTGAAAACGTCGCGCGATCGCCGTCGTGTCCGCGAACCCCAGTAGCCGGACCGCATGCAGTACGAGGTGCATCAGGTCTCCTGCCGCGCGGTCAGCCGGTTGAACCGCTGCTGACAGGCCTGCGGCGAGCTGAACCCCATCGCGTCGGCCATCTCCGCCCAGGTCAGCCCAGCACTCCTGGCCATGAACAGCAGCCCGGCCTCGACCTCGTCGACCTCCGCTCGGGCAGCCGGCAACAACGCCAGCGCCGCCAGCAGATCGTCGTCGCTCAGGTCGGCGGCCCGCCAGGCCGCGAACTGCGTGAAATCCACCGCAGACAAGGGGATCGGCGCCGGTCGCCATGGTCGCGCCGGGAGATCCTTTGCTCCCAGGTCGAGGAGGTGTGCCCTGGCCTCGCGCTGGCGTTCGGCCTGTTCCTGATCCGCGGTCGCCGCCGCGTCCTGCTTGCGTCGCATCCGCCAACAGTGGATCATCAACAGAACGTTGTCAACATTCTGTTGTCAACGTTTCGTTGATAGGAGCCTTGCATGCTGGTGCCGCTCGCGGACGCAACCATCGACTGCTGCGGCGCCAAAGCAGCAACCCTCGCCACCCTCCTCCAGGCCGGCCTCCTAGTCCCCGAAGGCATCGTCATCCCGTTCGGCGCCCAGCAGATTGATGATGGGCTCTCGCGGTGGCTCGCGAGCGTGGGCGATCCTCCGGTCGCCGTGCGGTCATCGGCCGCGAACGAGGACACCGCGCTCACCTCGGCAGCGGGGCAGCACGACAGCTTCCTCGGCGTACAAGGGATCGCTGCGGTCGTCGACGCCGTACGCGCCTGCTGGGCGTCCGTGTGGTCCCCGCGAGCAACGGCATACCGCAACGGTTCCGACGCCCCGGCGATGGCCGTGATCATCCAGCGCCACCTGGACGCCGATGTCTCCGGCGTGATGTTCACCGACCCAAACGGGCCCACGCTGATCGAGGCCTCCTGGGGCCTGGGCCCAAGCGTCGTAGAGGGCCGAGTAACCCCCGACCGCTACCAGGTCACCGCGGGCGGCACAGTCACCCGCACAATCGCCGACAAACTCACGTCCCTAGACCGCCAAGGCTCAGCCTTGACCGTACGCCGAGTCCCCACCGATCAACGCCGTACGCCGACCCTCTCCGACGCCACCGCCGTACAACTAGCAGCCTTAGCTCAAACAGTCACCGCACTCCTAGGCAGCCCCCAAGACATCGAGTGGTCCCTGACTGCCAACACCCCTTGGCTCCTGCAGTCCCGCCCCATCACAACCCAACCGCCGCCTCTCACCGGTGAAGTCGGCGACGAGCACCTGCTGGTAGGCATCCCAGGCAGCCACGGCACAGCAACCGGCCCCGCCAGAGTCGTCCGAGGCCCGGCCGACTTCCCCAGCGTCCGCCCCGGCGACATCCTCATCTGCCCCCACACCGACCCCGCCTGGACCCCGCTCCTGTCCATAGCCGCAGGCGTAATCACCGAACAAGGCGGCCTCCTGTCCCACGCCGCCATAGTCGCCCGAGAACACAAAATCCCCGCAGTCCTGGCCGTCCCCCGAGCCACAACCCAAATCCCCACCAACACCCCAACAACCCTCAACGGCACCACAGGCACCGTCCGCGTCTAACACGCGACGGCCTGCGGCCGGAGGTCCAACAGGTTGTGCCTGAGGCGGGAGTTGAACCCGCACGCCCGGGGGCACCGGCACCTAAAGCCGGCGTGTCTGCCGTTCCACCACTCAGGCTGGGGGAGTCGCCGCCCCTTGGACAGACATCCTAGGGGAGGCGACTCGGGTCAGCGGCTCTGGAGGGCGTCGATGAAGACGTTCTTCAGGTCGCCGGGGTTGCGGGCTACGTACGCCGCGCCGCCGGTGGCTCCGGCCAGGGCGCTGAGCTCGTCCGCGTTCGCTTCGGGGCCCATGCCCAGGGCGATGATGCGGACCGGGCGGGACGGGTCCTGCTGGGCCTTGAGCGCCTGGACGGCCTCGGCGAGCGTCGGGCTGCCGGGGTCGTCGTTCTTGCCGTCGGTGAACAGCAGGACCGTGTTGACCGCGTTCGACTTGTACTCCTGCCGGACCTGCCGGACCGCGGCGATCGCGGTGTCGTACAGCCCGGTGCCGCCGTTCGGGATCGGGTGCTGGATCTTCAGCTGGTCGACGATCTTGCCGCGCTGCCGTTTCGACAGCGGCGCGATCGGCACCAGTGGTTTGTAGTCGGCCTTGTCGCTGCCGATGGTCGTCGAGAACGTCCACAGGCCGAGTTCCGCGCTGTCCGGGAACAGGCTGAGGCCGCCGGCGGCTGCCTCGATCGTGAGCTGCATCCGGGTCTTGTTGCCGACCTTCTCGGCCATCGAACCGGAGATGTCGATGACCGCCAGCGAGTGCGTGGACAGCGACAGCCGGGTCCAGTTCTGCAGTGTGGTGTCGATCGCGTCGCTGGTCGGCTTGGTCAGCTGGTTCACGTCGCCGACGCCGCGACCGCCGCCGAGCGGGTTCAGCGTGGTGTCGCGGAAGCCGGCCTGGTCACGGGCCTGTGTGGCGCTGTCGGTCAGCAGTTCGGTGGTCAGTGCCTGGGCGGCGTCGTTCGCCGCGTCGGTCTCCGACTTCGCGGTGATGACGATCGGGTAGTCCAGGTACAGCGTCCCGGTGTCGGGCTGGATCGCCCGGAGTTGGGCCTCGGGGTGCGCTTCCTGGTACTTCACGAAGCTCTGCTCGGACGCCGGTACGACGGTCTTGCTGCCGTCCTGGTCGGCGCGACCGAACAGTGCGTTGACGTCCGTGTACGGCTTGGCCATCGACCCGAGCCGCTGGGCCAGCGGGACGATCAACTGCGACACCTGACCGTCGGACGCCGACGTCTTCTGCCGCTCGCTCTGCACCGCCAGCAATGTGAGTGCACCGGGCGAGGTGTTCAGCGGGTCGAGCAGTGCCGGCTGGTTGGCGGCCATGATGCGCAGCCAGGACGAGGTGTCCGCGAAGTTGTCGCGCCGGCCGACGATGACCATCGGCGACGTGGCGATCGAGGCGACCGCGATGCTCGGGACGCTCTGGCCGTCGTCGGCCTGGGCGACCCACAGCGAGGAGTCCGGAACCCACAGGTCCGGCCGGTTGTCGCTGCCGTGCGCGACGTCCCGCGCGATCTGGGCCGACGGCGCCGAGCTGACGGTGATCTGCAGGCACGGGGTGCCGTCCTTGCCGCCCTTGGCCGCCAGCGACTTGGCCGCGGCTTCGAGCGAGGACTGCATCTCGGGCGTGGTGGCCAGCTGGATCTGTGTCGGGTCGGCGCAGGCTTTGCCGCCGCCGAGGAACCCGTCGGCGCCTGCCTCGGACCCGAAGGAGCGGACTACGAAGACGGCGCCCAACGACAGCACCAGTAGCCCGACCGCGGTGATGTACACCGAGCGACGGTTGTTGTTACTTCGCGTCACCGCAGAGGAATGTTTTCCCATCGCGGCAGGTCCCTCCCTCCCAGAGGCAGACTGCGCGCGCAGATTACCCGGTTTCCGCACGTCACGGCGAAGGCCGCCGATGGTCGTGACACACCCGTCGCTGAACCGGAACCGTCCCCGGAGTACGGGTCTTTCACAGGAACGCTTAAAAACTCACCGAGAGTGCCGACTCCGCTGCGGTCCGCTGAGATGTTTGTGTGACCCAAATCACAGCGGTAGTTTGCTTCAAACGACCGTTCTATGGACCAAGCTCATGAAACGGTCGAAGGTTTCCCTCCGGAAACGCCCGTCAGGGGGTGCCTTTTCACAATCCCAGGTCTCGGCGCAGCTTGGCGACGTGGCCGGTCGCCTTCACGTTGTACTGCGCGACCGCGACCTTCCCGTCCGGGTCGACGACGAACGTGGACCGGATCACGCCGGTCACCTTCTTCCCGTACATGGTCTTCTCGCCGAACGCGCCGTACGCCTCCAGCACCGCCTTGTCCGGGTCGCTGAGCAGCGGGAACGTCACGCCGTCGCGCTCCCGGAACTTCGCCAGCTTGGCCGGCTTGTCGGGGGAGATCCCGAGTACGGCGTACCCGGCGGCCTGCAGCGAGTCGAGCGAGTCGCGGAAGTCGCAGGCCTGCTTGGTGCAGCCCGGAGTCATCGCGGCCGGATAGAAGTAGACGATCACGTTCTTTCCGCGCAGGTCCGCCAATGCCACCTCGTTGCCGTCGGCATCGGGCAGGGTGAAGTCGGGGGCGGTGTCGCCAACGGACAGACGATCGGACATCAGGTCCTCCACGGGTAGGTCTACTGAGCGCAATGTTACGTGCGGAAGAACTAGTCCCTGTCGGGGTGCGAGCGGGAGCTGAGTGGGTGAAGATGCGCAGATGAGCCGCGCATCCTCCCGCCAGTTGTTCGACGGCTACCTGGACCCGCGTCGTCCGCATGCCGAGGCGTACGACGAGATGTTCGATCCGGTCGACGGCGTGCGTACGGCGTACAAGCGGCTGCACGACTCGTTGCAGCCGTTGCAGCCTGCGGATCTGACCACCCGGTCCGAGGCGCTCGACCGGGCGCTCGTCGATCAGGGGATCACGTTCAGCCTGTCGGGGGAGGAACGGCCGTTCCCGCTCGACCTGGTGCCGCGGGTGATCACGGCGTCGGAGTGGTCGCGCCTGGAACGTGGCGTCGTCCAGCGGGTGCGGGCCCTCGAGGCGTTCCTCGCCGACATCTACGGCGAGCAGCAGATCGTCGCGGACGGCGTACTGCCGCGCCGGCTGATCACCTCCTGTGAGCACTTCCACCGGCAGGCTGCCGGCATCGCCCCGCCGAACGGTGTCCGCATCCACGTGGCCGGGATCGACGTGGTGCGTGACGAGCAGGGCGACTTCCGGGTGCTCGAGGACAACCTGCGCAGCCCGTCCGGGGTTTCGTACGTGATGGAGAACCGCCGCACGATGGCGCGGGTGTTTCCGGACCTGTTCGCGAAGCACCGGGTCCGTGCGGTCGGCGACTACGCCGTACACCTGCTCCGCTCGCTGCGGGCCGCGGCTCCCGGTGTGACCGACCCGAACGTCGTCGTGCTGACACCAGGTGTCTACAACTCGGCGTACTTCGAGCACTCGCTGCTGGCGCGCCAGATGGGGGTGGAGCTGGTCGAGGGACGGGACCTGCTGGCCCGGAACAACGTCATCTACCTACGGACGACGGAGGGCGAGCAGCGGGTCGACGTGGTCTACCGGCGGATCGATGACGAGTTCCTGGACCCGGTGCAGTTCGTTCCGGACTCCGTGCTCGGTGTGGCCGGTCTGGTGAACGCAGCGCGCGCAGGGAACGTAGTGATCGCCAATGCCATCGGCAACGGCGTCGGTGACGACAAGCTGATCTACACGTACCTGCCGGAGATCCTGAAGTACTACCTAGGTGAAACGCCCCTGCTGCCGAACGTCGACACGTACCGGTGCTGGCTGCCCGCAGAGCACGCGGAAGTACTGGACCGCCTGGACGAGTTGGTCACCAAGCCAGTAGAGGGTTCTGGTGGGTACGGCATCGTGTTCGGGCCGGATGCGTCGCCCAAGGAGCTCCAGGCGCAGCGCCGGCGCATCAGGGCCAACCCACGAGGCTGGATCGCGCAACCCGTCGTACAGCTGTCCACTGTGCCGACGAAGGTGGGTGAACGGCTGCAGCCACGACATGTGGACCTGCGACCGTTTGCGGTCAACGACGGCGACGACGTGTTCGTTCTGCCGGGTGGACTGACCAGGGTGGCGATTCCCGAGGGCAGTCTGATCGTCAACTCGTCACAGGGTGGCGGGTCCAAGGACACGTGGGTGCTGGCGCCCAGGGCGTCCGGTGACGACGCAGAGCTCCGCGGACCGGGGCTGGCTACAGCGGCAGTGAAGCCGGACCGTACGGCGACACCGGAGCAGGGGCCCGAACTGAACGTCGCCCAACAGCAGCAGCAACAGTGATGAGGAGGTGCTGACGATGCTCGCACGCAACGCCGAGTCGCTGTACTGGATCGGCCGGTACGTCGAACGCGCGGACGACACCGCGCGAATCCTCGACGTCTCGGTCCACCAGCTGCTCGAGGACGCCACCGTCGACGCCGACACGGCCAGCCGCCGGCTGCTCTCGGTCCTCGGCATCACTCCACCCGACGGCAGCGAGCTGGACGTGTGGGGGCTGACCGAGCTGGTCGCGATGTCCCCGGAGACCGGGTCGATCGTGTCCTCGATCGCCAGCGCGCGAGAGAACACCCGGGTCGCGCGTGAGGTGGTGTCGAGTGAGCTGTGGCAGTGCATCAACGCGATGTGGAACGCCGTACCCGAGCGGCAGCGCGCTGCGCGCCGGGTGGGGCCGCACGAGTTCTTCACGTTCGTGGAGGACCGGGCCGCGATGTTCGCCGGGCTGGCCGACTCGACGATGAGCCGCGACGACGGCTGGCGGTTCTTGGTGCTCGGGCGGTCGGTAGAGCGAGTGGACATGCTTGTCCGGCTGCTGATGTCCCGTGTGGGAGACAAGCCCACGTCGCCCGGCTGGGTGACAGTACTGCGTTCTGCGGGTGCTCATGACACGTATCTGCGGACGTACCGCGGTGCACTCGACGCGTCCCGGGTGGTGCAGTTCCTGTTGCTGGACCGGCTGTTTCCGCGGTCGGTGTTCCACGCGCTGCAGCAGGCGGAGTCCTGTCTTGAGGACCTCGACCACGGGCCGTCGGCGCGGATCGGTACGGGCGCGGAGGCGTCGCGGTTGCTGGGGAAGGCACGCAGCGATCTGGAGTTCCTGCAGCCGGCGGAGCTGCTGGACAACCTGACCGGCAGACTGCAGGCGCTGCAGGCGACGGTCCGCGACGTCGGTGAGGCGGTGTCGCGGCAGTACTTCCATGCGGTGCCGTGGATCGAGTGGAACAACACGGAGGTGAACCTGTGAACTGGCGCCTCCGCGTCGTGCACACGACGGGCTACCGCTACGCGACAGCCGTGACGCAGTCCTACAACGAAGCCAGGCTGACGCCGCGTCATGACGACCGGCAGAACCTCATGGTGGCTCGGCTGGAGACGATCCCAGCAGCTCGCGCGTACAAGTACACGGACTACTGGGGTACCGAGGTCAACTCCTTCGACCTGCACACCCCGCACACCGAACTGAAGGTGATCGCGGCCTCCGTCGTCGAGACGAGCGACCAGACTCCACCGTCCTCTGAGGTCACCTGGGTGCAGCTGAAGTCACCTGACGTCCTGGACACCTACGCCGAGTACCTCGAGTGGACTACCTACGTGCCGAGGCACCGGGAGCTGTCCGCGGTCGCCCGCTCGTTGCGGAGGGGCCGTTCGCCGGAGGAGACCGTACTCGCGGTGTCCAAATGGGTCCACGGCACGCTGAAGTACCAGCGCGGCACCACTGGTGTGCACTCGTCGGCTGTCGACGCGTGGCAGGCCGGTGAGGGCGTGTGCCAGGACTACGCGCACCTGACCCTGGCCATGCTGCGCGCGGTCGGTGTCCCGAGCCGCTACGTGTCGGGCTACCTACACACCAAGCCGGACGCGGCCGTGGGCGAGAAGGTCGTCGGCGAGAGCCATGCGTGGGTGGAGGCGTGGACGGGCGAGTGGTGGGGCTTCGACCCGACCAACGACATCTCGATCGGGCACCGGCACGTGTGGGTGGCGACCGGCCGGGACTACGCGGACGTGTCGCCGCTGAAGGGCATCTACTCCGGCGATGCGGCGACGGCCATCGAGGTGACCGTCGACATGACCCGGCTAGCCTGAGCCGATGCGGGCCATGACAGTCACGCCGGGCAAGTCCGACTCGGCGACAGTGGGCGACGTCCCAGAACCTCCCGTCGTCGACGGTTCGATCCTGGTGGAGGGCCTGCTGACGGGCATCTGCGGGACCGACCTGGAGCTGGTCTCCGGGGCGTTCGGCAGCGGCCGGGACGGCGCCGACCACCTCGTCATCGGACACGAGTCACTCGGACGTGTGCTGGAGGCACCTGTCGGCTCCGGCTTCACCACCGGGGACCTGGTCGCCGGAGTGGTACGTCGACCCGACCCAGTGCCCTGTCCAGCCTGTGCGCGGGGCGAGTGGGACTTCTGCCGCAACGGGCAGTACACCGAGCGCGGCATCAAGGAAATGGACGGGTACGGCGCCGAGCGCTGGCGGGTCGACCCGTACTTCGCCGTACCGGTGCCTGCTGCACTGGGAGAGCTGGGTGTGCTCGTGGAGCCGGCCAGCATCCTCACCAAGGCGTGGGAGCAGGTGGACCAGGTCGGAGCCCGGTCGTGGTTCGCTCCGCAGCACGTACTGGTGACGGGTGCCGGACCGATCGGTTTGCTGGCTGCACTGATCGCCCGGCAGCGCGGGTACGACGTACACGTGCTGGACCGCGTTGAGGACGGGCCGAAGCCAGAGCTGGTACGGGCGCTTGGCGGGACCTATCTGACCGACCTGGGACAGCTGGACGTCGTACCGGATGTGGTCATCGAAGCAACGGGTGCTGGGCAGCTGGTGTTCGACTGCGCCTCGCTGCTGCCGCCTGCTGGTGTCATGTGCCTGGCCGGGATCCACCCCGGGCCGGCGACTGTCGACGTGCAGCTCGACGCACTGGTCCGGCAGTTGGTGGTCCGCAACGCCGCCCTGGTCGGGACGGTAAACGCAGGCAAGCGGCACTACGCGGACGCCGTGGATGTGTTGCTGGCCGCGGACCGGTCCTGGCTGGAGCGGCTGATCACCCGGACCGTGCCGCTGTCGGAGTGGCCGGACGCATTGGTGCGGGAACCGGAAGACATCAAGGTGGTCGTGGACTTGCGGGGATGACCTGCGAGGATGGTGCATGACGAGGGGCAGACCGGGGCAGCCCCGCCGATGGAAGGAGCGCCGACACGTGTCGGACACGAAGGCTCGGACGGCCGAGCAGATCGAGGCGGACATCGCCGCAACCCGGGAGCGCCTGGCCTCGACGGTGGACGAGCTGGTCGACCGGGCGAACCCGAAGAACGTCGCCCTGCGGCAGGTCGAGCAGGCCAGGTCCCAGGTCTTCGACGAGCAGGGCCAGCTGCGGACCCAGAAGATCGTGGCGGTCGCCGGTGCCGTCGTCGGCGTGGTCGGCGTACTCCTGGTGATCCGCCGCCTGGTGGGTCGCCGGTGACTTCACGCAAGCGGCTGTCCGACGACAAGCTCCCGATCCGGATGCTGCACGACCGCGTCCTGGTCTCCGTCGAGCAGGAGGGCGAGCGGAAGTCGTCGGCGGGCATTCTGATCCCCGCCACCGCGCAGATGGGCCGCCGCCTGTCCTGGGCGAAGGTGGTCGCGATCGGCGCGAACGTGCGGACCGTCGAGGTCGACGATCGAGTGCTGTTCGACCCGGAGGACCGGGCCGAGGTCGAGGTGCGTGGCGACGACTACATCCTGCTCCGCGAGCGCGACCTGCACGCGGTGGCCGCCGGCCGCCTCGAGGACGGCCAGACCGGCCTCTATCTCTGAAATCTGAAACGGGCCGACTTCTGGGCGGCGCCGGTGACCAGGTCGCGGACGAGTGCGCCGACCAGCGGTACGAACTTGAATCCCTGGCCGGAGAACCCGGCGGCAACCGTGATCGGTCCGGCGCGGTCGATGACGAAGTCGGATGTCGGCGTGTTGTCGTAGAGACAACTGATCGCCGTGGACCTGTGAGGGTCCAGCCCTGGGTACCACTGCTCGACGTACTGCAGCAGGGCCAGGTCGCGCTCCGGCTCCGGCTGGAAGTCGCGCTGGTCGGGGTCCACCTCCGGCCCGGTCGCGTGCAGTCCGACCTTGACCCCGGAGCCCGGTTCGTAGAGACCGTAGCTGGTAGGGCCGTGGTGCACGAAGGACGGCCACTCCAGCTCGTCTGACACGGGAGCGAAGAACCGTGGCTGCTCCTGCGTCACTCGGAACGGTGGCAACGACACCAGTCCGTCCACCAGCCTCGGAGTCCATGGTCCAGTCGCCAGTACGACGTGCCGCGCCCGCACCGCGCCACCTGGTACGTCGAGCTCGACCAGACCGTCATGTGTCCGCAGCGCGCGTACCGGTGACTGCACGCGGAACTCGGCGCCCAAACGACCAGCCACGACCTGTAGCGCGTGAACGGTCCGGTCGGCGTACAGCCGCCCTGACCCCGGCTGGTACAGCACCGGGGTCTCGAACCGGAACCCCGGCCACCGCTCCAGAGCCTCTGCGGCCGGCAGCACCGACCCGGTTGCCCCGTGCAACGACCGGAAGACCTCGATCGACGCGTCACTCATCCCGTGGTCGATCCCACCGGTCTCCTCGAGCAGCGTCTCGCCCGACTCGGTCTCCAGCTCCCGCCACAGCGGCCGTGCTCGCTCTGTCAGCTCAGCCACCTCGGCGTCGTCCGCAGCCGGCCGGAACAACCGCGTCGCGCCGTGCGACCCGCCCCGCTCGTGCCCGAGCGTGAACTGCTCCAGTACGACGACCTCTCGCCCGGCCGCGGCCAGTGCCCGCGCGGCCGCCGACCCCATCGCACCGGCCCCCACCACTGCCACGTCATACGTCATTCGGTCACCCCCTGTCAGCACTGATCGTAGTGATGTGGACAGCCGATCTCAGCTGCAGAGCGTGTGGGGGAGAATGGGCGGGTGATCTTCGAGACCTCCAGCCGGCTGCCAGACTTCCCGTGGGACAAGCTCGCCCCCTATCAGCAGAAGGCGGCTGCGCATCCCGACGGGATCGTGGACCTGTCGGTGGGCAGTCCTGTTGACCCGGTGCCGGCGCTGGTGAAGCAGGCGCTGGCCGACGCCGCGGACGCACCGGCGTACCCGACGACGATCGGTACGTCGGCGGCGCGGCAGGCGGCCGTGGACTGGATGGCGCGGCGGCTGGGCGTGACCGGCGTCGACCCGCAGAGCGGCGTACTGCCCGTGATCGGCACCAAGGAGCTGATCATGATGCTGCCGACGCTGCTCGGCATCGGCTCCGGCGACACGGTCCTCATCCCGGACCTGGCGTACCCGACGTACGAGGCCGGCGCGGCGCTCGCCCGGGCCACCAGCGTCCCGGTGGCCGACCCGACGACGTACGACGGGCCGGTCCGGGTCGCGTACCTGAACTCCCCGCGCAACCCGACCGGTGAGATCACCCCGCCGGCCGACCTGCGGCGTGCGGTCGAGTGGGCGCGGGCGAACGACGTACTGCTGGTCAGCGACGAGTGCTACGCCGAGTTCGGCTGGGACGAGAAGCCGGTGTCCGTGCTGCACCCAGACGTGTCCGGTGGCAGCTTCGACAACCTGTTGGCGGTGCACTCGCTGTCCAAGCGCTCCAACCTGGCCGGGTACCGCGGCGGCTTCGTCGCCGGCGATCCGACCGTCGTGGCGGAGCTGCTCGCCGTACGCAAGCACGCCGGGCTGATGGTGCCGTCGCCGATCCAGGCCGCGATGGCTGCCGCGTTCGCCGACGACGCTCATGTCGAGGAGCAGCGTGCCCGCTACCTGCGTCGCCACGCGGTACTGCGGGACGCGCTGACCGATGCGGGCTGGGAGATCACCCTGTCCAACGGCGGGCTGTACCTGTGGGCGTCGCACCCGTCGTACGACGCGTACGGCTCCGTAGGTGCGCTGGCGGATCGGGGAATCTTGGTCGCACCCGGTGCGTTCTACGGGACCGCGGGTGACCGGCACGTCCGGATCGCGCTCACCGGGACCGACGAGCGCGTCGACGCCGCTGTGAAGAGACTGCAGGAGTGAAAGAACTTCCCGGCTTCGTGTGACGTCTTCCTGTGTGACTGCCTCTTATATGGGTAGGTGTTGTCCAGGGGAGGGAGAGGCGGATGAAACGCTTCGTCGGGGTGGCGGTAGCGGTTCTGCTGAGTCTTGGGTCGGTCGGTGTGGCCCAGGCGGACGAGAGTCCTTCGCCGAGTGTCACACCGTCGGTGACTCCTACTGAGACGCCGGCTGAAACACCAACTGAGACACCAACTGAAACGCCTTCACCGACCCCCACTCCAACGCCTACACCGACGCCGAAAGCAGCGGTGGCAGCTTGGTCGATCACGCTGGACCAGCCGGCCGCGTCCTGGGAGGACAAGCCGACCGTCTTCACCGGCAAGATCAGCCAGCCGATCACGGGCTCGTACATCACCCTGTGGCAGCGGGTCCCCGGTGCCTGGGTGCTGCGCGCCTCGACCCGGACCACGGCCGGCGGCGTCTACAAGTTCAGCCTCGTGTCGGCGTACACGGGCACCTGGGCGTTCCGCACGATGATCGGCGTCAAGGCCGAGACGGCGCTCGCGATCTCGGACTACCGGACCGTGCCGATCCAGGACCGGAAGATCCTGATCAACACCCCGGCGTCCTGGTACGCGACCCTGACCGGCGTCTCGGTCACCGGCCGGATGGTCCCGGCGGAACCGGGCAAGGAGCTCGCGCTGCAGGAGTACCTCGGCAGCGGCGTGTGGCGGCTCGTGAACATCGCCACGATGGATGCAGGAGGCAACTTCCGCCTGCGGGTCCCCGACGACCTGCCGAAGACACGGACCGTCCGCGTCGTCACGCGGTACGTCGCCCAGCCCGCGATGGAGTACTCCGGCCTCGCGACGATCGTCATCAAGGCGGCACTGAACCCCAAGGTGTACGCCGTCTCCGCCGCGATGGTGCCGAACACGTACCGCGCCGGATGCCCCGTGAAGCCGTCTTCGCTGCGGCTGCTGCAGCTGAACTACTGGGGTTTCGACGGTCGCGTGCACCGCGGCGAGCTGATCCTGCGGGACGCCGCGGTGGCGAAGATGATCACCGTGTGGACCTCGACGTTCGCGTCGAAGTTCCCGATCCGGCAGATGCGCCGGGTGGACGTGTTCGGCGGTAGCGACATCAAGTCGATGGCGGCCGACAACACCTCCGCGTTCAACTGCCGCCGGGTCACGGGTGATCCGTATTCGCTGTCGCCGCACTCGTACGGCTGGGCGATCGACATCAACACCGTGGAGAACCCGTACCTGGCCGCGAACGGCGTCTGGTACCCGTCGAACGGGCTGGCGTATCGCAACCGGTCCGTGGTGCGTCCGGGCATGCTGTTCTCGAGCAGCGTCGCCACGAAGGCTCTGATCGGCCAGGGGTACTTCTGGGGCGCCGGCTGGGCCAAACCCGACTACCAGCACTTCGAGCCGAAGTGAGAGCCCTAGTAGTCGCCAGCGCGTTGTCAGTCGTTCTGGTCGGCTGCAGCTCCAACTCGGCCGCCCAGGAGCCCACACCGACGCCCACGCCGACGCCGATCCCGACGGTGGTGGGTGGGACGGTCCCGGTGCCCACCAACACGTTGAGCTCCACCAAACCGACAGATGCAGCCGTGCCGCCGGAGGTGCCTGAGCAGGCGACCGCACCGCCTCCGGCAAACGCCGGACCGCTCACCGCACGCAACCTCCCAGCACCGGACAAGCTCGGCACGGGCTGGAAGACGTACACGGACCCGGGTGGTGCAGAGGCAGGCTTCATCGGCAACAACACGTGGACCCGCCGCCGCGACCCACACCAGGCCTCGTACGAAGCACTGCCCTCCGGCTGCGCCGGTCAGGAAGTCAAGGGCTCGCTGCCCGTCCCTGCCTACGCACTAGCTGGCAGCTATCGCACCGCAGACGCCCTACCCGCCACCGCGCTCTTGCTCCGCTTCGCCACGTCTGAGCAGGCGGCCGCCTACTACGAGGGCTACGAGGCCCGTATGAAGGCATGCGGCGCCGGCGGTGACCTGAGCGTCAAACAACTCTGGGCCGACACCACAGCTGCCGCCGCGGTACGTGCGTATGCCGGAGCAGAGTCCTACGTAGACGTGTCGGTGGTGAAGGGTGCGACAGTCGCCCTGCTCGCCGCCACGTCCACCCACCCGGATCAGCAGGCCGACTGGGCCCGCAGCGTCGTACCGGCCCTCGAGGCTGTCATCGACTAGCGTCGACCACTGCCTGCGCGAACTCCCGCGGTGCCTCCTGCGGCACGTTGTGGCCGACGTCGAAGGTGCGGTGCTGGTAGCGGCCGGTGAAGTGGTCCCGGTACGACGACCCGTTCCCGGCCGGTGTGAACGGGTCGTAGCGGCCGTCGACGGTGATCGTCGGTACGGCGATCTTCGGCGCCTTCTGCAGCTTGGTCTCCAGCTCGGCGTACTCCGGCTCGGCCGGGATCAGGCTCTGCCGCCAGCGGTAGTTGCCGATCACGATGGCCTCGTAGTCCGGGTTCTCGAAGGCGGCCGCGGTCCGGGCGTACGTCGCGGCGCTGTACGTCCACGTCGGCGAGTTGAACTTCCAGATGAACTCACCGATCTCTCGCTTGTACTGGTGCAGGCCTTCCGCGCCGCGCTCGGTGGCGAAGTAGTACTGGTACCACCAGGCGTTCTCGGCTGCGGGCGGGAGCGGCTTCTTGTTGAACTCGAGGTTGGTGATCAGGTACCCGGTCACCGAGACCAGTGCCTTCACCCGCTCCGGCCAGAGGGCGGCGATGATGTCCGCGGTGCGCGAGCCCCAGTCGTAGCCGGCCAGCACGGCGCGCTGGATTCCGAGAGCGTCCATCAGAGCGAGGATGTCGAGCGCGAACGCAGCCTGGTCGACGTTGCGCGGCGTTGCGGCCGAGCGGAACGTCGTACTGCCGTGGCCGCGGAAGTAGGGCACCACGACGCGGTAGCCGCGGCGGGCGAGCAGCGGGGCGACCTGCTCGTAGCTGTGGATGTCGTACGGGAAGCCGTGCAGTAGGAGCACCGGGGTGCCGTGAGTCGGCCCGAGTTCGACGTACCCGACGCTGAGAACGCCCGCGTCGATCTGCTTGATTGGCCCGAACGGGAGCTTCGGAGAGGCGGCCGCGCCTCCTGTGAGGAACGGGGCGGCCAGGGCGGCGGCGCCGGTGGTCCGGAGGAGAGTACGGCGGCTGACGTTCATGAGAGACCTTTCCGAGGGGAGAGGCTCCAGATTCGCCGGTGCGGGACCCCGGTCGCGCCCGTGAGACACCCTGGTCCGGACTCCCCAGGGTCAGGAAAGTCGGAGGAGAAGTTGTATTACCTTTCAGTATTTCGTGTCCTACACTCCGGTTATGGGTGACTTCGACCGGTATGCCCGCCTGACCGCGCGGCTGGACGCGCCGTACGCGGTGATCGACCTCGCCGCGTTCCGGCGGAACGCCGACGACCTGGTCCGGCGCGCCGCCGGTACGCCGATCCGGATCGCCTCCAAGTCGGTCCGTTGCCGCGCGCTGATCACGGCCGCGCTCGAGCGGCCCGGGTTCCACGGCGTGATGAGCTACGCGCTCCCCGAGGCGCTCTGGCTGGCCCGGAACGGTGTCGACGACATCCTGCTCGGCTACCCGACGACCCATCGGACCGCGCTCCGCGAGCTGTCCGAGGACCCCGAGGCGGCGTCCCGGATCACGCTGATGATCGACTCGCCGGAGCACCTCGGGTACGTCAAGGCCGCGGCGACCGGCACTGCGCGGATCCAGATCTGCCTCGACGTCGACGCCTCGCTGCGAATCTTCGGCCGGCACCTCGGCGTACGACGGTCGCCGCTGCGCACCCCGTCCGAGGTCGCAGCGCTGGCCAGTACCGTCGCCGCCGACGACGCGTTCGAGCTGACCGGCGTGATGTTCTACGAGGCGCAGATCGCAGGCCTCCCCGACACGTCGCCGGCCGTTCGCTGGGTGAAGCGCCGTTCGGCCGCCGAGCTCGCCGACCGGCGTGGCGCGGTCGTCGACGCGGTCAAGCAGGTCGCGCCGCTCCGGATCGTCAACAGCGGCGGCACGGGCAGCCTGGAGATCAGCAGCGCCGACCCGGTCGTCACCGAGGTCACCGCCGGCTCCGGTCTCTACGGCCCGACTCTCTTCGACAAGTACGACGTGTTCCAGCCGGAGCACGCGATGGCCTACGCGCTGGACGTCGTACGGCGGCCCGCACCGCGGATCGCCACGCTCTTCGGCGGTGGGTACGTGGCGTCGGGGCCGGCGAAGAAGTCGCGGCTACCGCTGCCTGCCGCGCCGTCCGGACTGAAGCTCCTGGGCACCGAAGGCGCCGGTGAGGTGCAGACTCCGGTCCAGGGACAATCGGCCGATCGGCTACACATCGGCGACAGAGTGTGGATGCGCTACGCGAAGGCAGGCGAGATGCTGGAGCGGTTCGACGTCGTGAACGCGATCGACGGCGATGAGGTGAAGGAACTGGTCACCTACCGCGGCGAAGGGAAGAACTTCGGATGAGCACCTGGCGGAACTGGGCCGGCACCGAGTCGGCGACCGGGATCGAGACGCTGCGCCCAGGTTCGGCCGACGAGCTCGCCGCCGTGGTCAAGTCCGCGGCCGAGCAGGGTAAGAAGCTCAAGGCGGTCGGTTCCGGGCACTCGTTCACGGGCTGCTCGGTGCCACAGCAGGTGATGATCCGGCTGGACGGCCTGTCCTCGATCGTCAACGCCGACAAGGAATCCGGCCGTGTCACGGTCGGAGCGGGCACCGGGCTGCGGAAGCTCAACGCGGGCCTGGCGGCGTTCGACCTGGCGATGGCGAACCTCGGCGACATCGACAAGCAGACTGTGTCGGGCGCGATCTCCACCGGGACGCACGGGACCGGTGCTCGGCTCGGCGGTCTGGCCACGCAGGTCGTCGCGCTCGACCTCGTCACCGCGGACGGCTCGGTGCTGCACTGCTCGGCGGAGGAGAACCCGGACGTGTTCGCCGCGGCCCGGGTCTCGGTCGGCGCGCTCGGCGTGATCAGCTCGCTGACCCTGCAGTGCGTGCCGGCGTTCCTGCTGCGTGCGCAGGAGATGCCGCTGCCGCTCACCGAGGTCCTGGACGGGTTCGGTGAACTTGCCGATGGCAACGACCACTTCGAGTTCTACTGGTTCCCGCACACCGAGATCGCGCTCACCAAGCGGAACAACCGGGTCGCCCCGGGCGTCGACGCCTCACCGGTCGGCCGGGTTCGTGGCTGGATCGACGACGAGCTGCTGTCCAACAAGGTCTTCGAGCTGACCAATCGGCTCGCGGTCCGGCGACCCGGGATGGTGCCGCGGATCAACCAGCTCGCCTCGCGGGCGCTGTCGGCCCGGGAGTACGTCGACGCGTCGTACAAGGTGTTCTGTTCCGAGCGGAACGTGATCTTCCGCGAGTCGGAGTACGCCGTACCGCGGGAGCACGTCGTCGACGTGATCCGCCGGCTGCGGGAGTGGATCGACGCGTCCGGGTCGCGGATCCCGTTCCCGATCGAGGTCCGGGTGGCCGCGCCGGACGACATCTGGCTGTCCACGGCGTCCGGGCGCGAGACGGCGTACGTCGCGATCCACCAGTACCACCGGCTGCCGCACGACCCGTACTTCCGGGCCTTCGAGAACATCGTCGCCGACTACGGCGGCCGGCCGCACTGGGGCAAGCTGCACACGCTCACGGCGGACGACCTGCGCACCCGCTACCCGCACTTCGACGACTTCCTCGCGATCCGCGACCGGCTGGATCCACAACGGACGTTCGAGAACGCCTACACCGAGCAGGTCTTCGGGCGCTAGCCTGCGGAGATGAGTACATCGGAGGGGCTTGAACCTGTCGTCGAGGACTGGCAGAAGGCGCTGGCTGTGGTCGCGCATCCGGATGACCTGGAATTCGGTACGGCGGCCGCGATCGCGCGCTGGACCGGACAGGGCAAACAGATCGTGTACTGCCTACTGACCTCCGGCGAGGCGGGGATCGACGGCGTCGACCCGGCCGAGTGCGGCCCGCTGCGTGAGGCCGAACAGATCGAGTCGTCCCGGATCGTCGGCGTCTCCGCGGTCGAGTTCCTCGGTCAGCCCGACGGCACCATCGAGTACGACGTCGCGCTCCGCCGCGTGATCACCGCCGCGATCCGCCGGCACCAGCCGGAGATCGTCATCACGAACAACTTCCGCGACACCTGGGACGGCGACGTCCTGCTGAACCAGGCCGACCACATCAACACCGGCCGCGCCACGCTCGACGCGGTACGGGACGCAGCCAACCGGTGGATCTTCACGGACGCCGGCGACAAGTGGGACGGCGTACGGCAGGTCTGGGCGGCCGGATCACCCGACGCGCGGCACGGGGTGGACACCACCGACACGTTCGACGTCGGAGTGCAGTCGCTGAAGGCGCACAAGGCCTACATCGACGGGCTGAACTGGCCGCATTTCGACCCGGAGGAGTTCCTCGAAGGCACCTCGCGCCCGGCCGGTGCTCAGCTGGGCACGAAGTACGGCACGCGGTTCGAGGTCTTCACTCCTTGAGGTAGGCCTGCAGATGCGGCGGCGCCGGCTTCGGGCGCCGCGGCTCGCGGTCTCCGGCGGTACCGGGGCCGGGCGGGTTGTTCGGGCCGACCCACGAGCGAACCAGCGCGCGACCGCCCTTGCGAGTCATCCGGTGCAGGTCGATCTGCTCGACCTGACTGGCCGGGATCCCAAGCTGGGCGAGGCTCCGGTTCGCCATGGCGCAGGCCGTGTCGTGCTTGCGCGGCGACATCTTCTGCTGCAGGACGACCGCGATCGATCCGTCCGGCAGGTCCTCGATCCGCTGGAACCGCAGGCCCTTGTCCAAGGACCACGAGTTCAGGGCGAGGTCGATGTAGTCGGCGTTGGACAGTCGACGATCGGGCTTCGCGCGCGCAACCACTTCGTAACGGGCCATACCCCGATCATCCGTCGGCGGTCGCCGGATTTCCAGAAATCTGCGATCAGCGAAGTGCGTTGATCGCAGCCGCCACCTCGGCCGGGTTGGAGATCGGCGTCAGGTGGTTGGCGTTCGGGATCAGCGTCGGCGCGGGCGCTCCGATGCGGGTAGCGGTCTCGGTCGGGTTGCCGCCGTTCGTGTCGTCGGCGCCGAAAACGACCGCTTTGGGGAGCTTCAGAGCGCTCAGCTTCGCCAACCGCTCGGGAGCGACCGCAGGGATGCCATGAGCGGTCATCTGCCAGACCGCCTTCTCGGCACCGGGCTGCCGGAACGGGCGGGTCCAGTCGTCGACAACCATCTCCGGGCAGTCGGGGGCGCAGACGTTGTTGTAGATCTTCTTCAGCAGCCAGCCCTGGTCGAGCACCAGCCGGAACAGCGATGTCCGGTACGGCGGGACGATCAGCCACCGCGGCGGCCCGGCCTGCCCGCCCGGCAACGGCAACCCGTCGCCGTCGAGGAACATGATCCCGTCGATCCGGTCCGGCGCCTCCAGCGTCGCCTCGGCTGCGATCCCCGCGCCGAGCGAGTGGCCGACCAGGATCGGCCGCGGCTCACCCGGCCCGCCGAGGTGCATCGCGTCCAGGAACCCGAGCAGCTGCGCCGCGAGATGCTCGATCGTGTACGGCGCCTTGCGCTCGGAGTACCCGTAGCCGGTCATGTCGTACGCATACACACGATGGTTGGTGGCGAGCAGCGGTACGAGCCGCGACCACGTGTCGACAGACTCCGCTGACCCGTGCACGAGTACGACGGGTGCTCCCGACGTACCCCAGCTGTCGTAGCGGGTGTTGATGTCGCCGGCCTGCACGTACTTGAGGCCGGGTGGAGGTGCTGCGGTTCCGTTGGTGACGAGGTTGTAGCCGAGAGATGCCGCGGTGACGACCAGCCAGAGCCCGAGAAGTCCCAAGAACCCCCGCCACAGGAACCGTTTCACAGCGCCTAGTTTGTCAGGCCCTCGTTCTGCAGTTGCAGGATGCGCTGGGACTCGGTGAGGACCGCGGGGGAGGCGAGGGACTGCCAGCGCACGATCTGTTCCTGCAGGAACGGGCGCAGCTTGAGCGCCCGTTTGGCGTCGTGGTCGAGGACGTCGAGCTCGTTGACGATGGTCAGGTCGACGAAGTCGCGGAGGTCCTCGCTGCCGAGCTCCTCCGACGTACCGGTGAAACGGTCCGTCACGGTGCGGTGCTCGGCGAGGTCGCGCCAGGTGGTCTCGCGGTCACAGGCGCCGTACCGGTAGACGATCAGCTCGGCTTCGGTGCCGATCACCGACTCCAGGACCGGGCGCTCTGTCTGCCAGTCGAACAGGTGCGTCCGGAAGCCGTCGGTCCCGTACGCGGCGTGGGCGAGGCCGGCCAGCACCAGGGCGTCGGACGCGCCGAGGGAGCTGAGGCGCTTGGCCACGCGATGCAGGTGGACGTACAAGCTTCCGCCCGCGTGGTCGATCTCATCGGCGCCGCGCACCATCAGCAGCGAACCCAAGTCCTGGAAAGTGCTCATCTGACCCCTTCTCACCCCGGAGCGGCCAAACCCCTCGACCAGATCAAGGCCCACCGACCCGGCCCAGGTCACCCACGGTAAGGCCAACTCCCCACCCCCGCCCACCACTTCGGCGTGCCGTTTGAGTCACATCGCGTTCATTCCCCGTTCCCCACCACCCCTGACCGGCTCAGCTCGTTGCTGTCGGCAAGGGGTTGAGGGCGTGCCGGGTCTGTTCCAGGAGCAGGTGGAGCATCGGGTTCGCGCTGTGCTTCGGCCAGATCAGGGCGAGCACGTTCGGCTCGGCGTCGACCAGCGGCAGCCAGGTGAGTCGCGGATGCGCGAAGTAGGTGACCGTGGACGCCGGAGCGATCCAGCAGCCGTGCCCGGCCGCCACCAGGTGCAGGCACTCCTCGGGCGTCCGGGCCTGCGGTCCGAAGAGCGCACGAGTGCCGTCCGGGCGCGGATCGATGAACCAGAAGTCGACCACGGCCGCGGGCATCCCGTCCCGGGGACCGATGACCGGTACGTCGGCGAGGTCCGCGATCCGCAACGTCGTCCGCGACTCCAGCCGATGCCCGGGCGGCAGGGCGACCCAGCGGTCCTCCTGGATCAGCGGATGGATCGTGAACCGCGGATCGTCCCCGATCGGCAGCCACAGGAACGCCGCGTCCGCTCGCCCCTCGATCAACGCGTCGATCTCGTCCGGCAGCGTGTGCGACGCGATCGGCCGGAGTTCGAGCTCGGGCGCCTCCTGCCGGAGCGCGGCTTCGACCGCGGGCATGAAGTGCGCCGTACTCTGCGCCTTGAACGCGATCCGCAGCGGATCCGGCCGCCCGGCCGCCGCCAGCCGTGCCTCGGTCACCATCGCCTGCGCCGACGACAACAGCGCCGCGCCCTGCTTGAGCACGACCTCCCCGGCCGCGGTCAGCTCGATCCCGGTCGGGCGCCGCTCGACCAGCGGCGTACCGACCACGCGCTCCAGTTGCCGGATCTGCCCGCTGACCGCCTGCTGCGTCAGGTTGAGGGTCCGCGCGGCCCGCGTCATGCTGCCCTCCGCCGCGACGGCCTCGAGCGACTCCAGCAGCCGCAGGCTCAGATCCACGCCTCCCATGGTGGCACAACGATCCGTTGTGGCCTCGCCAACAAGTCTCTGTTTCCGCACCGCGCGATCTGGCGGGACGATCGAAACATGGGAGAAAGAAGAGGATGACGCTGCAGGGCAGAACGGCACTCGTCACCGGTTCGTCGAAAGGGCTGGGCCGGGCGATCCTGCTCCGGCTCGCCGCCCAGGGCGCGAATGTCGTGGTCAACTACTCGCGCGACGAGACCGCCGCGGCCGAGGTCCTCGACGCCGCGAAGGCGCTCGGCGTCCGGGCGATCTCGGTCGCCGCCGACGTGTCCGAGGTCGACGGCATCCAGCGGCTGTACGACGCGACGCTCGACGAGTTCGGCCAGGTCGACGTCGTGGTCGCGAACGCTGGCATGGAGAAGGTCAACGTCCCGGTGGCCGAGGTCACCGAGGAGGACTTCGACCTGCTGTTCCGGGTCAACACCAAGGGCCCGTACTTCGTGCTTCGGGAGGCGGCCCGGCGGATCGCCGACAATGGCCGGATCATCACGATCTCGTCCAACACCACCACGGTCCCGCAATTGGGCGTCGGCCTGTACGGCACCAGCAAGGTCGCGACCGGCTACCTGGCCCGCGTGCTCGCGCTGGAGCTCGGGCCGCGCGGGATCACCGTGAACACGATTGTCCCGGGTCCGATCGACGGCGCCGGAATCTTCACCGATCCGGCGAACGACGAGTACAAGCAGAGCCTGGTCGCGATGGTGCCGATCGGCCGGCTGGGCACCACCGAAGACGTCGCCGGTATCGCCGCGTTCCTCGCGAGCGACGCGGCCGGCCTGATCACCGGGCAGCAGATCGTCGCCGACGGCGGAATGCACTGAGATCTTCTGAGGGAGAGAAATGACAGGAACCATGCGTGCGGCCCAGGTCCAGCAGGCGGGCGGCCCGTTCGTCGTCACCGACGTACCGATCCCGGAGCCCGCGGAAGGGCAGATCCGGGTCAAGGTGCACGCGTGCGGCATCTGCGGCGGCGACGCGATTCCGCGGAACGCGCTCTTCGGTACGACGCTGCCGCGGATCCCCGGCCACGAGATCGCCGGCGTCGTGGATGCGGTCGGCGCTGGTGTCACGGTCTGGGAGGCCGGGCAGCGGGTCGGCGTGGGCTGGTCCGGTGGCGTCGACTTCACCTGCGAGTTCTGCCGGCGCGGCGACTTCACGAACTGCGTGAGCCGCAAGATCGTCGGAGCTTCGTACGACGGCGGATACGCCGAGTACCTCGTGGTGCCGCAGGACGCGGTGGCGCGGATCCCGGAAGGACTGAGCTTCGAGGACGCGGCGCCGTTGATGTGCGGCGGGATCACCGCGTTCAATGCGCTCCGGCACGCGCACGCCGGGCCGGGGGACACGGTGGCGGTGCAAGGGGTCGGCGGGGTCGGGCACCTGGCGATCCAGTTCGCCGACAAGATGGGCTTCCGGACCGTGGCGATCAACCGCGGGCGGGACAAGGAGAAGCTCGCCCGGCAGCTCGGGGCGGACGAGTACATCGACAGCACCGAGGGCGACGCCGGTGAGGCGCTGAAGGCGCTCGGTGGTGCGGCCGCGATCCTCGCGACGGTGTCTCGCGCGGAGCTGCAGTCGGACCTGGTGAAGGGTCTGCGCCCGAACGGTCAGCTGATCGTTCTCGAGGGCGGTGACCCGATCGAGGTGACCGGTCACGCGCTCGCCGACGGGCGGTTGTCGGTGTCCGGCTGGTACTCCGGTGTTGCCCAGGACTCCGAGGACACGTTGAACTTCGCGGTCCTGAAGAACATCCGGCCGATCATCGAGACCTACCCGCTCGAGCAGGCCGAGGAAGCTTGGCAACACCAGCCCAAGGCGAACCTCCGCATCGTGCTCAAGACACAGCCCGAATAATTTCCAGAACCCCGTCCGCAACCACCTCACACGGTTGCGGACGGGGTTCTGCATTTCCTGCCCGTGGTTGATCAGGGAAGGTGACCGACCACGGGGAGCCTGTTCGTCGGGATCAGGCAGGACTCAGTTGGGCGCCCAGTGGGAGCTCAGTCGAGGTCGGCGAGGGCCTTGCGGGCGGCTTCCAGTTCGGCCTCGAGGGCGGCGACCTTGGCGGCCTGCTGGGAGCGGGCCTCCTCGATGACCTCGTCGATCGGGGTCGACAGGTCCTCGTGCAGCTCCTTGGCCGCACGCGACACCGCGGCCGCGGCGACCGCCAGGTCACGCGCCAGGTAGGTCGTGCCCTGCTTCAGCTCGGCGCGCCACTCACCGTCCGCCGTCCCGGTGACGGTCAGAGTGAGCTCGATGGTCTTCGTCTTCTTGCTCGCGGCCTTCTTGGCCGGCGCCTTCTTCGGCTTCACGGCCTCGGTGGGCTCCGCGGGCTCGGCCGGCGCCGGGGTGGAGGTGGATTCGGGGGCGGCCGTCGACAGGTTGACCGGGTCGGGAGTGTCGGCGAGGTCGGACGGCGTCTCAACTGCCAGAGTGTCTACAGTCATCGTTGCGGCGATCTCCTTCGGGAACTGACGCGGGACGACTATTAGAACACATGTTCGATTTATACGCCAACCAGCCTGCGCAGGAAACGATCTACCTGGTCCTCCAGGGGTGGTAGATCGGCCTCCGGCTCGTTGATGCGGATCGAGACCGCGCCGTGCACCGCCGAGCGCAGGTCGAGTGCCACTGCCGCTGCGTCGTCCGCCGGTGCGAGCCCTGCGTCCATGCAGGCCTGAACGGCCGCGATCGCCCGGATCGACAGCTCCTCCTTGAAGACCAGGTGCATGCGCCGGTTCAGCGTGCTCTCGTGCAGCACCTTGTAGAGACCGGCGTACTCACGCGACCAGCTGCCGAGGAACAGGACTCGCGCGCGGAGCCGGCGTACCGGATCGTCGCCGCCGCTCGCCTCGGCCTGTTCGAGGTCGCGCAGCAGGTCGGCGGTGGACTGCTCGAGCGCCGCGAACACGAGCTCGTCGCGATCGCTGAAGTGGATGTACACCGAGGTTGCCGCGATCCCGACCTCACGGGCCACCGCGCGCAGCGAGAGCGCCTCGTCGTCGCCGAGCTCGTTCAGCATCTGCAGCGCCGCGTCGATGATCTCGCGACGGAGGAGCTCGCCCTGCCCGCGCCGGTTCCGGTTCCGCGTCGTCCCTGCGTCCATGAACCCGATTGTATTGCAACGGACGTTGCCTTACAGTCGTAGCACTACAGTTGTTCACTTAAGGATGATCATGAGCGAACGCAACAAACGGACCGTCCTCGACTTCTACGAGGTGGGTCTGAACGGGGAGACGTCTGCCAACGCGAACGGGATGTTCTAGTGACGGCCACGGAGGCGGTGCCGCAAATTGAGGTGCGGCGGTGGTGGGCGCTGGGGGCGGTGGCTACGGCGCAGTTGATGGTGGGGATCGATCTGACGATCGTGAACATCGCGTTGCCGTCGATGCAGCAGGACCTGGGGTTGTCGGATCCGTCGCGGCAGTGGGTGATCACCCTGTTCGCGCTGGGGTACGGCGGACTTCTGCTGCTCGGTGGACGGATGAGCGACCTGATCGGGCGTCGGCGAGCGCTCCTGATCGGGCTGACCGGATTCGCGCTGGCCTCCGCGCTGGGTGGGGCAGCGACCGGCGGGGCGATGTTGCTGACCGGACGTGCGCTGCAAGGCGTGTTCGGTGCGTTGCTGACTCCAGCTGTGCTGGCAACGCTCGCGGCCTCGTTCCCGGCACCGGCGGAGCGTGGAAAGGCGTTCGGGATCTACGGCGCCGTCATGGGCAGTGCGTCCGGACTGGGCATCCTGGCCGGCGGTGTGCTGACCGAGTACCTGGACTGGCGCTGGTCCATGTTCGTCAACCTCCCCATCGCCGTACTGGCCGCGGCAGGTGTCCTGTACGCCGTCCCTCCGGTGCAGCGCACCAATGGTGTGCGAGTCGACATACTAGGTGCGCTGCTGGCGACCACTGGGTTGATGGCAGTGGTGTTCGGATTCGGCAGAGCGGAGTCGGACGGGTGGAGCTCGCCCACGACGTACGGGTCATTGGCTGCCGGCGTGGCGCTGCTGGCAGCGTTTCTGGCAGTGCAGGCACGAGTGGCGTCCCCGCTGCTCCCGCTGCGCGTGGTGCGAGACCGCAAGCGAGGTGCGTCGTACCTGGCCGTCTTCAGCTTGGCGATCGGCATGTTCGCGGCGCTGTTCTTCCTGACCTTCTACCTGCAGACAGTCCGCCACTACTCGCCGATCCGGGCCGGTCTGAGCTTCCTGCCGCTGACAGTCGGCCTGATGATCGGCGTACGTGCCGTGAGCCGCCTGTTGGCCAAAGCGAGTGTGCGGGCGCTCATCTGCCCCGGACTGCTCACCATTGCGGCAGGTCTCGCACTGCTCGGCGTCCTGCGCCCGGACTCCGACTACTGGCTGCAGGTCATGCCGGTGTTCCTGCTGGTCGGTCTGGGCACCGGCTGGGTCCTGGTCACGGCCAACAGCACAGCCACCCTGGGCGCCGGCTCTGACAGTGCGGTGGCCGGTGCCATGGTGATGACGTCCCAGCAGGTCGGTGCATCACTCGGTACGGCGCTGCTCAGCACAGTCGCCGGAACAGTAGCCGCGCACTCCGACGCCGTCCACGGGTTCAACGTGGCCGGCGTCGGAGCGGCAGGCTTCCTGTGTGTTGCTGCGCTTGCTGTCTACGCAGTCGCCTCGGAGCGGTCGCCGGACCACTCCAGGTGATAGCTGCCCTCACGGTCGACGCGCTTGTAGGTGTGCGCCCCGAAGAGGTCGCGCAGACCCTGGATCAGGGCGGCAGGTAGCCGCTCGGCCCGCAGGCCGTCGTAGTACGACAGCGCCGCCGAGAACCCCGGAGCCGGTACGCCAACGGTCGCCGCGGTCGCGACAACCCGTCGCCAGGCCTCCTGCCCGCTGGCGACTGCTTCCTTGAAGTAGTCGTCCACCAGCAGTGAGGGCAGCGACGGGTTCCGGTCGTAGGCCTCCGTGACGCGGTCCAGGAACCGCGCCCGGATGATGCAGCCGCCGCGCCAGATCTTGGCCATCGCGCCGAGGTCGATGTTCCAGTCGTACTCCTCGCTGGCCGCCCGGATCGCGTCGAAGCCCTGTGCGTAGGCCACGATCTTCGACGAGTACAGCGCATACCGCACGTCCTCGATGAACGCCTTCCGGTCGACGTCCGCCTTCACGTCGGAAGGCCCGGGCAGTACGCCGGCGGCGGCCTCCCGCCGTACGACGTCACCCGACAGCGACCGCGCGAAAACGGCCTCGGCCATGCCGCTGACCGGGATGCCCAGGTCGAGCGCGGACTGCACGGTCCACCGGCCGGTGCCCTTCTGCTCCGCCTGGTCCAGGACGATGTCCACGAACGCGCCGCCCGTGGTTGGATCGGTCTGGCTGAGGACCTCGGCGGTGATCTCGATCAGGAACGACTCGAGGTCGCCGGTGTTCCAGTCCCGGAACACGTCCGCGAGCTCCGCCGGGGTCAGGTCGAGCACGTGGCGGAGCAGGTCGTACGCCTCCGCGATCAGCTGCATGTCGGCGTACTCGATGCCGTTGTGCAGCATCTTCACGAAGTGGCCGGCGCCGTCCGGGCCGACGTGCACGCAGCACGGCTCGCCGTCGACGTGCGCGGAGATCTTGGTCAGCATCGGCTCCAGCGCCGCGTACGACTCCGGCGAGCCGCCCGGCATGATGCTCGGGCCGTTCAGCGCGCCCTCCTCGCCGCCGGACACGCCGCTACCGACGAAGTGCAGGCCTTTCTCGCGCAGCGCGGCCTCGCGGCGCCGGGTGTCGGCGAAGTGCGCGTTACCGGCGTCGACGACGATGTCGCCTTCGGCGAGCAGCGGCACCAGCTCGTCGATGACCGCGTCGGTCGGTGCGCCGGCCTTGACCATGATGATCACCTTGCGCGGCTGCTCCAGCGACTCGACGAAGCCCGCCAGGTCCGTGGAGGGAACGAACTCGCCCTCGGAGCCGAACTCCGCGACCAGCGCGTCGGTGCGGGCCTGGGAGCGGTTGTGCAGGGCGACGCGGAACCCGTTGCGCGCGAGGTTCCGGGCGAGGTTGCGGCCCATCACCGCGAGTCCGGTGACGCCGATCTGGGCTTTGGCAGAACTCATCGAAATCTCCCGCAGTCTCAAGTTGTGTGCGGGGTCCAGTCTGCCTGAGGCCTTCTCAACCACAAACATCGGTGGTAAACATCTCAGAAATCGATTTCCCATCACGAAGGAATCCGCCCATGCTCCGTCGTGCTGTCGTCGTGTTGATGTCCTCGGTGCTGATGCTGACCGGCTCGGTGTCGGCTTCTGTTCCGGCGTCGGCCGGAACGTCCGGGAGCAACGGACCCGTCGGCTGGGAGGTGTACCGGAACCTCGACCGCCTCCCCGAGTTGCAGACCGCTGTCCGCACAAAACAGTTCTCCAGCTTCGGCCGCGACGGCACGAACAACGACGGCTTCGACGGCACCTATTCCTGCCTGCGTACGACGGATGCGGGCTGCGTGATCGCCGAGGACAGCGGCCCCGGTGAGGTCGCGTCGATCTGGTTCACGCGCGACGAGGGCAACGTCACCAAGGCCGGCACGATCACCGTCGAACTCGACGGAAAGCAGGTCCTGCACGGTTCGTTGCAGGACATCGTCGACGGCAAGCTCGGCGCGCCGTTCAGGTATCCGTTGGTCGCGAACGGCGTCCAGACCAGCGGCGGCGTCTACATCCGCGTCCCGATGCCGTACCGCTCCTCGATGCGGATCACCACGCAGACGAATCCGTACTTCTACCACGTCGACTACCGCCAGTTCCCGGACGCGAACGGCGTACCGACCTTCGACCCGAGCGACAAGGCCGAGGACGTTCTCGCCCTGCTCAACGCGGCCGGCACGAAGGATCCCAAGCCCGCGCGGCCCGACGCGAGGACCACGAGTACGCCGTTGAACCTTGCCCCAGGCAAGCAGGTGACGCTGGCCGACGCCCGCGGTGGTGGTGAGCTGAGCGCGCTGCGGCTGAAGCTGCCCGACCTCGTCGGCCTCGACCTGAAGAGCCTCGCCGATGACGGTCGCGCGTTCCTCGGCGGTAGCACGTTCACGCTGAAGATCGACCCGGCGAATACGGGCGTGAAGCTGACCCGTCGGATGGATCTTCGGATCGGCAACCAGCGCGCGAAGATCCTCGTCGACGGCGTACCCGCCGGCGAATGGGCGCCGCTCAAGGCGCAGGGCGCGCAGTGGCACGATCAGTCCGTCGACCTCCCGGCCGCGCTGACCGCGGGCAAGTCGCAGATCACGATCACCAACGAGTTCGTCTCGTCCGACCTGGACTTCAACGAGTTCGTGTACTGGGCGGACTCGACGGTCGGCGGTCAGGTGAAGCGCACGGACACGCTCGACGTCGGGCCCAATCACGTCGCGGACGAGCAGGCCCACGGGTACGCGATCACCCAGCAGAACTGGAGCGGCGAGCACGCCATGTCGTACGCCGCCACGGATGCGGACGCGGCCCGCGTCAAGCCATCGGACACGCTTCTCGCGGGTGTGCGGGTGCAGGTGACGATCGACGGCCAGAAGCGCGTCGACGCCCCGCTCGGCGAGTTCTTCGGCTCCGGTCTCGGCGAGAACCCGGTCCACTCACTGTTCTTCGCCATGGACCCCGACGGCTGGTACTCCTCCTGGTGGCCGATGCCGTACGCCGCGCGCGCCACGGTCACGCTCGTCAACAAGACGACGTACCCGCTGAAGGGGCAGGCCGAGGTGACGTCGGTGCGCGACGGCCGAAAGGCAGCGGACCTGGCGGCCGGGAAGATCGGCTACTTCACCGCGATCTCGACGCGCGGCGAGACCACGCAGGGCAGCGACTGGACGTTCGCCGACGTGGCCGGCCGCGGCAAGTTCGTCGGCGTCTCGCAGACCATGGAGGGATTGCTTGCCGACGGCAACACTCGCGGCTACCTGGAGGGCGACGAGCGGGTGTACGTCGACGGCGAGCGGACACCGGCGATCCACGGCACGGGTACCGAGGACTACTACGAGTCCGGCTGGTACTTCAACGCCGGCACCTACTCGACTCCGCTCCACGGCAACTCCGCGCACGAGGTCCGGGCCGGGTTCTGCACCAACGAGTGCGACGGCGCGTGGCGACTGCACATCACCGACTCGGTCGCCTTCGAGAACCAGCTCGACTTCAGCATCGAGCACGGCCAGCAGGACGACCACCCGGCGATCTACGGCTCGACCGCCTTCCTTTACACCGCGTCAAAGTTCGGCGCCAGGGAAACCGACCGGATCGACACCGGCTCGGCGAGCAGCCGTCAGCCGCACGGGTACGTCGACAACGGCACCCAGGCCGACCTCAGCTCCGTGTACGAAGGTGATCACGACGACATCACCCTGACCGACCAGGTCCGCTCCAGCACGCAGCCGATCCACTTCCGCGTGAAGACCGACCCGGCGAACCGTGGCGTCACGCTCCGTCGGACCAGCGACCAGAACGCCGCCGGCCAGTCGGCACAGGTGATTGTCAACGGCAAGAATGCGGGCACGTGGCTGCAGCCACTCGGCAACACTCATCAGCGCTGGCTCGACGACAACTACCAGTTGCCTGCAGCAATCACGGCCGGCAAGAGCCGCCTCGACATCGAGCTCCGGCCGACCGGGCCGGCGTGGACCGCTTCGTCGTACGTCGTCCAGTCGCTGACAGCGCCGTACCGCGACAACCGGGCGCCCGGCGCGGTCGGCGGCGTGACTGCCACCGGTCGCTCCGACAACGCGATCAACGTGACGTGGAACGACATCGGCGACGACAGCGGGGTCGCGTACTACAACGTGTACGGCGCAACGGCTGGCGGTGCAGAGAAGTTGCTTGGTACGTCGCCGCTGCCGGGCTTCCTGCATCGCGGCCTCGGGTTGCACGAGACGTGGACGTATCGGATCGCGGCGGTCGATCTCGCCGGTCACACGGGTCCGAAGTCGAGCGCTGTGCAGGGCACGAGTGGTAGCACTTTGCGGGTTGAGGGGGAGTCGATGTTGCCGCCGGTGTCGTCGACCGTCGCGGTCGATCCGCAGGGGAACTGTTGCGGGGTCAGCTGGTCGGGTGGCGCGCAGGCGTGGATCCACGGGACCAAGGCCGGAGACAAGACCGTGTTCCGGTTCAACGTCCCTACGACAGGTTCGTACGAGTTGTCGACGGTGCTGACGAAGGCCGCCGACTACGGGGTCGTCGACGTAGGGATCGATGGGAACGCGGCGGTCAGCTTCGACGGCTACCAGGCGTCTGGTGTCGGTACACAAGCAATTGCGCTCGGCGCCGTCCAGTTGGCGGCGGGCGATCACCAGTTCGTGGTGACAGTTACCGGCAAGAACGGGGCAGCAACCGGCTACCTCGTCGGAGTGGATCTGCTGGATCTTAAGCTCACCCCGTGAACCCTTTGGAGTCCCGTCGTACCGCGCTCGTTCTGATCGACCTGATGCCCCGGATCATCGCGCTGGAGACGGCGCCGCTGAGCGGATCGGTCGTGCTCGAGCGATCCGTTGCGATGGCTGCGGCGACGCGGTCCGCCGGCGGTCTGGTGGTGAACGTCCGGGTCGATCGGCCCGGGGTGGAGGTGCAGCCGGAGGGCAGCGGGTTCGCAGCCGAGGCTGCGCCGCAGGCCGGTGACCTGGTGATCGTCAAGCAGACGATCGGCGCCTTCGGACGCACGCCCCTCGACGCCGAGCTGCAGTCCCGCGGCATCGCGACCGTCGTACTCGCCGGCATCGCCACGAACTTCGGCGTCGAATCCACCGGCCGCGCCGCCACGGACCTCGGCTACGAAACCTTCTTCCTCACCGACGCCATGACCGGCCTCGACGCCCACGCCCACACCTTCGCCCTCACCTACACCTTCCCCCGTCTCGGCACACTCAGCACAACCACGGAGTACCTCAACGCCCTGACCAAGTAACCACCACACGCGGCCGTCCTGCGAATGGTCTGCAGGTCGACAGTACGTATACCTCCACTGGCGGGCGATCCGGCCTGCCGCCCGGTGCACGGTGGCGGGTAGTAGACGTATACGTACTGTCGAGCTGCAGCGTTCGGCGGACTGGGTGTACCCGTGGGCGTCCCCGCCACGACGGCTCACACCGAGTCGTGGCGTTTGGCTGCCCGGCATAGGACGGTTATCCCCGCGATTGGTGCGTTCTCTACTGATACGCGAGGGGAGAACCCGTCGTCAGGTGAAGAGGTTGGTGTTTTCGTGGGTCCAGGACTGGAGGGTTCGGGCGGGGTGGCCGGTGACCTCGGGGATTGTGTTGTTGACGGTGGTTTCGTCGATGGTGCCGTTGGCGAAGAAGGATTCGATGGCTTGGGCGTAGGGCTCCGGCATGGAGGCGTGGAGCGCTTCGTGGGTTTCGGCTCGGCTCATTGGGTACGCCGTCAGCGGGCGGTTGAGGGCCTCGGCGAGGATGGTGACCTGTTCGACCGGGGTGAGGGCGACCGGGCCGGTGAGACGCAGTACCTCGCCGTCGTGGGAGCCCTGTAGTGCGCGGGCCGCTACGTCGCCGATGTCGCGTGGATGGATCGTCGACACCGGTACGTCGGGGAACTGCACCCGCACCTCGTCGCCGGCCGCCAGTTGATCACGCCAGCGCAGGGTGTTCGACATGAACGAGTTCGGCCGCAGGAACGTCCACTCCAGTCCCGCCGCGCGGACCGCTTCCTCGGTGGCATGGTGATACGCGGCAACAGCGTTCGTCAGCTCGCCGTCGAGAGAACTGCTCGACAGTACGACGACTTTCCGCACCCCGGCCCGCACCGCGTTCGTCAGCAACTCCTCGAGCCGGTCGTAACCGCTCAACAGGAAGATCCCGGTCACCCCGGGCAACGCGTCAACGAACGTCTCCGGCCGGTTGAGGTCGCCGTACACGGGCTCGATACCACCGGGCAGTTCGCGCGCCGAGCGGATCAGCGCCCGTCCCGGAATCCCTTGTTCCGCCAGCGATTGCGCCACGGCACCACCGGCATTTCCGGACGTACCTGTAATCAGAATCGTCACCCGCGCAACCCTGTCACATCCCGCCCCGCGCGAACAGCGTCACCAGCCCCGGAACGCGTCGGCGGCGGCGCGGAGGCACATGCTGGGGTCGTCCTGGTGGTAGACGCGTTCGTCGGGTTCGATGTTGTCCAGGAACCTTTGGTACGTGACGGCGTAGGCGAGGAACCCGAGCACCTTCATCGGCCGGATCGCTCGCAGCGGGTCGCTGCCAGGTGCATGCTTCTTCCACGCCGCGCACCAGACGTCCGTGACGTGCGGATGCTTCGCCGCGGGCAGGAATTCGTGCAGGCGCTGGACGTCGAGAGCCGGGTGGCCGATGAACGCGTCGGCCCAGTCGACGATGACCCGGTGGGTGCCGTCCGACCGCCAGTTGCCCGGATGGAAGTCGCCGTGCACGACCGTGATCGGCAGCCCGGCCGAGTGGAGGTCGTCGACGATGTCGGGAAGCTTCGTCACCAGCTGGTCCAGTTCGGGGGAGAGCGCGACGCGAGGCACAAGCCGCGTGACCTCCGCGACCAGGTCCTCCGGTAGCAGGCGAGGGGCCGCGAGCGTGTCCGCCTCGGAGGCAAGGGCGGCTTGAGCGGCGACCCAACGGCTCACCACGTTGTCGACGGTCGCCTGGTCCGGCTCCCAGCAGTCGATGCCCGGGGCGTGGGCCAGGAGCGACCACCGGTTGTCCGTCGACTGCCCGAGTACGGCGGGCGCCAGCGTCGCGTCGTACCGGTGGACGTGCTGGATGATGTCCGCGTCGATGCTGCCGAACCGGCTGGTGGCCTTGGCCCATGCGCCGGGGAAGCGGATCAGGCACGACAGGTTCCACGTCTTCACCTGTACGGCGTCGTGCGGTCCGACGATGTTCTGCGCCCACTCGATCAACCGCCCCGGTCCGTCGATCTCGGCCCACGTCGATCGCAACGGATCGGGCGCGATGATCGAGTCCCATGCGGGCAGCGGAGTCGCGTCGAGTACGCCGTACCGTGGTTCGCCGAGCGCCTGGACGTGGTACACGACCCGCCCGCCGCGGCCGATCTCGGCCTCGTCGGCGTGAACGAGTCGCAGTACCACTGTCCGCACCCCGAGCAGCTCGTCGAGATGCCGGGTGATCGCCTCGACCTCGGCCCACCACCCCGGCTCGACGTCGAACGCCGGCGCCTGCCCGACGTACCGATCGCCGACGCTGACCAAAGCCTCTACCGTCTTGAACTCCACCCGCTTACTGTCGCGTGATCCGGTGCCAAGTGCGAGCGCCCGACTTGAGCACCACGCCCGCGTCGAGCTCGACTGCCGCGGCCGGGTCGTCGATCCGTACGCCGTCGATCGTCACCGCGCCTTGCTGGAGCAGACGACGCAGCGCAGAGTTGCTGTCGTTCGGACGAACAGCACGCAGCAGGTCGAACGCCGTCACGACCTCACCGGTGACGAGGATTTCGGGCATCTCGTCCGGTTCGGAACGCTCGGAAAACGTGTGACGAAAGGCGTCCAGTTCGGACTTGGCGACGCCGGCGCCGTGGTACCGAGTCACGACCGCAGCCGCCAGCCGGAGCTTGGCGTCACGCGCTGCCGGTCCGGTCGCGTCCGCGAGCGCGGCCACCGTCTCGACGGGCAGTTCGGTGTAGACCCGCGCGTACGCCTCGACGAGCGAGTCCGGGATGCTCATCAACTTCCCGAACTTGTCCCGCGGGCTGTCCGTCAGCCCGATGTAGTTGTTGAGCGACTTCGACTGTTTGGCCCGGCCGTCGATCCCGGGCGTGATCGTCGTCGTGATCACCACCTGCGGCGGCGCGCCCAGCCGTTGCTGGAAGTGCCGCCCGAGCTGCTCGTTGAACAGCTGGTCCGACCCCACGATCGTCAGGTCGCTCTGCATCGCGAAGCTGTCGTATCCCTGCAGCACCGGGTACACCAGCTCGTGTACGGCGATCTCCCGCCCGGCCGCGACTCGCTCGCGGAACATGTCGCGGCTCATCAGCTGCGCCTGCGTGACCTGGGCGAACAGACTCAGCAGCTCCGCCACCGGCATCGCGTCGTACCACTCGGAGTTCCGGCGTACCTCGAAGACGCCGGGATCGGTCCGCAGTACCAGCGACACCTGTTCGAGGAACGATGCGGCGTTCGCGTCGATCTGCTCGCGCGTCAGGACCGGCCGGGTCTCGGAGCGCCCGGTCGGATCGCCGACGCGGGTGGTGAGGTCGCCGAGCAGGAACACGACCCGGTGCCCGAGGTCCTGCAACTGGCGCATCATCCAGAGGTTGACCGCGTGCCCGAGATGCAGGTCGGGCGCGGTGCAGTCGACGCCGTACTTGATCCGCAGCGGACGCCCGGACTCCAGGCGCTCGCGCAGGTCGTCCTCGCCGACGATGAGGTCGGTCGTACGGCGTAACCGGTCGATGACAGCGTTCATGAGGTTCCTCTCGGGACGAGGCACCTCTGAACCAGTGCCTCCGGCAAACGGAAAGAGGCAGGAACCGGACGGTTCCTGCCTCGGAGGCTCTGGGTGCAGCGACTGCGGGGACTACCGAATGCCGACTCCTCCCAGAGCCGGTCGATAGGTCGCGCAGTGCTTGGTCACACTCTGAGGCTAGCAGCCGCTGGGCACCCCTTGGAATCCGATTAGGCTCAGGATGTGATCGACGAGCGGGTTGTGCTGGTGGACGAGAGTGGGCGTGCGGTCGGGACCGAGGCGAAGGCGGCGGTCCACCACGCGGCGACGCCGTTGCATCTCGCGTTCTCCTGCTACGTGGTCGACGCGGCCGGGCGGGTGCTGCTGACCCGGCGGGCGCTCGACAAGCCCACCTGGCCCGGCGTCTGGACCAACAGTTGCTGCGGGCACCCACTCCCGGGTGAGCCGCTCGAGCAGGCAGTACGGCGCCGGCTCGCGGATGAGCTCGGGATCGTCACGGATACAGTCGAGCTGGTGCTGCCGGAGTTCCGGTACCGCGCCGAGATGCCGACCGGCATGGTCGAGAACGAGATCTGTCCGGTGTACCGAGCGTGGTGGACCGGTGACCCGACGCCGAACCCGGCCGAGGTCGCGGACTACCGGTGGGCCGAGTGGAACGACGTACGGCAGCTTCCCGACCTCTCGCCCTGGTGCCTGTTGCAACTGGACGAGCTTCCGGAACCGCCGGTGGACTGGCCGATCGCCGACCCGACCCGGCTACCGCCCGCCGCCCAGCTCCAGCTCTAGGAGATCCCCGTGTACGGCGACCGCCGCCGTACTCGCATGACCTGCCGCGCCGATCGCGAGCAGCGCCGGACTGGTCGTCGTACCGACCGCGTAGACCCCAGGCATGGTGGTCCGCCCGCCCTCGTCCGTGACCACCGCGCCGTCCGCGACCTGACAGCCGAGCCGCTCGGCCAGATCGCTCTGCTGATGCTGCCGCACCACCACGAACACGCGCCGCGCGGCGAGTTCAACCCCATCTAGCAGCACGGAACCTTCCCGCACCTCTTTGACAGGCTCGGTCCGCACAGCCACCCCGGCTCGAGCCAACTGATCCACCTGTATCGCCGTCAGTTCGTCCCCGTCCGTGCACAGCGTCACGTCGTCGCTCCACCGGCTCAGCAGCAACGCCCGCGCGACAGACCGCTCCGGCGACCCGCGCATCCCGAGCTGTACCAGCGGCTGATCCCGCACCTCCCACCCATGGCAGTGCGGACAAGCCACCACCGACCGTCCCCACCCGTCGGCCACCCCAGGTACGTCGGGCACCTCGTCCCACAACCCGGTCGCCAGTACGACAGCCCGCACGCGCTCGCCACCGACCACGAACGCGTCACCATCCACGTCCACGTCGTCGACTCGCGTGTCCCGCACCTCGACGCCGTACGCCGCCACCTGCCGCCGCCCCACCGCCAGCAGCTCGCCCGGCGCAAGGTCCTCCGCGCCGAGGAAGTTGTGCACGTGCGACGCCGCCCGGTTCCGCGCCTGCCCGTCGTCGAACAGCACCACCTGCCGCCGCGCCCGTCCCAACGTCAGCGCCGCCTGCAGCCCGGCCACACTCCCACCAACTACCGCAACATCCATGCGTTCATGATACGAGAGACATCATCTCGTATTTTAAGACAGTTCACGGAGGAGGTCAGGACCCGACCACGAGCGGCGGTCGGTCTCGGCCGCCCGGATCAGCTCCACCAGCCGCGCGTTCACTGGCGCGGTCCGCCCAAGGGTCTCGGCGAGCCGGACGACCTCGCCGTTCAGGTAGTCGATCTCGGTCGTGCGACCGGCCTCGAGGTCCTCCCACATCGACGTCCGTGCGAGTGGATCGACGGCGAGCACCTTGCTCGCGAGCCGGCGGAACAGGAAGTCCGGCAGCCGAAGGACAGCGGGGAAGCGGTGCATCGGGACGGCCAGTAGCTGGGCCGGCCGGATCCCGGCGGCGTCGAGGAGCCCGAGGGTCTCGGCCTGCGCCGCGGCCAGGCAACGACGGTACGCGCGCTGCGAGAGTTCGTCGCGCAACGGCAGGTTCGACAGGGCGTTGATCGGGTTGTTCAAGTTCAGCAGGAGCTTCGCCCACTGCACCGGAAGGATGTCGTCGTGCTGCGCGAGCGGCAACCCTGCCTGTTCGAAAGCCTTCAGGTACGGCGCCAACGCGGCGTCCCGCTGTACGTCGAGCGCGCCCTCCGTGCCCTGGTGGAAGACACCGGCGCCCCGGTTCAGCACGTTGAACGGGACCATCCCGGTCACCACGACCTGCTCGGTCAACCGCGACCGCAGCGTCTCGCCGTTTCGCACGCCGTTCTGGAAACTCACCACCACGGTCCCCGGTGAGAGCACGTCGGCCAGTTCCTCCGCAGCGCTCTCCGTCGCCGCGGACTTCACCGTCACCAGCACCAGGTCCGCGTCGGCCGCGCCCGCCGGTGTCGTCTCGAACGGCACGTCGGCGACCCGGAGGTCCGCTCCCAGGTAGTCCGTCAGGTGCAGGCCGTGCGTCGCCAGTTCGGCGGCCATGCGTGGGCGGCCGACGAACGTCACCGGCGTACCGGTCGCGGCCAGCCGGCCACCCACATAACACCCGATCCCACCTGCGCCATAGACAGCGATCACGGGGAAACGGTACAGCCCTAGTGCAGGCGGACTCGCGGGTCGAGTACGGCGTACCCGATGTCGACCAGGATGTTCGAGATCACGACTGCTGCGGAGGCGAACAGGACGATGCCGATGATCACCGGCAGGTCCTGCTGGTTGATCGCCACCACCGCGGTCTGTCCGAGTCCTGGGAGGCTGAACACGGTTTCCGTGACGACCACGCCGCCGATCAACTGCCCGAGGTCGATGCCGAACTGCGTGACCACCGGCGTCAGCGCGCTGCGCAGGCCGTGGACGACGACCACCCGGCTCTCCCGGATGCCCTTCGACCGCGCGGTCCGGATGTAGTCCTCACCGAGAACGTCCAGCATCGAGCCGCGGGTCAACCGGGTATACGTTGCTGCCAGCAACAAGGCGAGCGCGACCCAGGGCAGCAGCAGGTGCTGGAACCAGGGCCCGACACCGGCGGTGAGCGGCGAGTAGCCGCCCGCGGGGAACCAGCCGAAGCCGGACAGCGTGAGCCGGAAATACAGGAAATACAGCAGCAGCAACCCGAGCAGGAACGACGGGAACGAGTAGAAGAACAACGCGAACAACGTCAGCCCGCGGTCCGCCAGCGACCGCGGATGGGTTGCCGAGATGACGCCGTTGAACACGCCCAGCGCCAGCCACAGTACGGCCGCACCGAGTGCCAGCGACACCGTGATCGGCAGCGCCTGCCCGATGATGTGCGTCACCGGCACCTGGTGGTAGTAGTCGTACCCGAGGTTCCCCTTCACCGCGTTGCCGAGGAAGTGCAGGTACTGCTGCCAGACCGGCAGGTCGAGACCGAGCCGGTGCTTGATCAGCGCGATCGTCTCCGGCGTACCCTGGCGGCCGGCGAGCGTCTGCGCGACGTTGCTCGGCGCAACGAAGAACAGTGCGAACACCGCCACGCTGATCAGCCACAGGACCAGGATCCCGTGGCCGATCCGGCGGAGCAGGAACATGGCCATGATCAGGTCCGATCTGCGCGGGGGTCGAAGGCGTCCCGGACCCCGTCACCGAAGAGGTTGAAGGCGAGCGTGGTGACCAGCAGCGCCAGACCGGGGAACAGGATGAACCACCAGGCGGTCGTGTAGTAGTTCTGCGACTCGCTGATCATCCCGCCCCAGTCGGGCGTCGGCGGGGGCAGTCCGAGCCCGAGGAACGACAACGTCGCCTGGGTCACGATCACCACGGGAATCAGCAGCGTGGTGTAGACGATCACCGGCGCGATCACGTTCGGCAGTACGTCGACGAACATGATCCGCCGGTCGCCGGCCCCGAGCGAACGGGCTGCCTCGACGAACTCCCGCTCCCGCAGCGACAGCACCTGACCGCGGACGATCCGGGCCACCGACGCCCAGCTGAAGCAGCCGATCACCAGCACCGTGACGGTCAGGCTCGGCCCGGTCACGGACACCAGCGCGATCGCGACCAGCAGGAACGGCACCGACAGCACCACGTCGATCAGCCGCGCCAGGACGGTGTCGGTGATCCCTCCGAGGAACCCCGCCGCAAGCCCCAGTACGACGCCGATGACGACCGTGATGGCGGTCGCGATCACGCCGACGAGCAGCGAGATGCGGGCGCCGTACGCGATCCGCACCAGGATGTCGCGGCCGAGGTCGTCCGTCCCCAGCCAGAACGTGCCGTTCGGTCCGCGCGGCAGGCCGTCCGGCGTCAGCCCGATGTCGCGGTACTGCTCGTTCGGCGGATGCCCCGTCACGGCCGCGAACACCGGCGCGAGGACCGCCATCAGCACGATCAGCACGATCACGACGAGCGAGATCATCGCCACCTTGTCCTTGCGCAGCCGCCGCAACGCGAGCGAGAACGGACTCCGCCCCTCGATCGCCTTCGGCTCGTCGAGAACATCGACCATCTCGATAGCCGCGGTCATGATGCCTTCAGGTCCGGTACGGCGGTGGACAAGTCTTCGCCCACCGTCAGTGGGTAGATGCATGCGGTGCGATGGGCGGGGTTGTCGTCCAGGACCGGCTCCAGAACGGGTTCCTCGGCGGTGCAGTCGAGCCGTGCTTTCGGGCACCGGGTGTGGAACCGGCATCCGGTCGGCGGGTTCGTCGCGGCCGGGATGTCGCCGCCGAGGATGATCTGCTCACGGCTGTCGGCGGTGTCCGGGTCCGCCACCGGCAGCGCCGACAGCAGTGCCCGCGTGTACGGGTGCCGGGTCTGCCCGAACAGTTCCCTGGTCGGCGCCAGTTCGACGATCTTGCCCAGGTACATCACCGCGATCCGGTCGCTCACGTGCCGGACCACGGACAGGTCATGCGAGATGAACACGTAGGTGAGGTCGAACTCCCGCTGCAGATCCGACAGCAGGTTGATGATCTGCGCCTGGATCGACACGTCCAGCGCCGACACCGGCTCGTCGCAGATCACCAGCTTCGGCCGCAGTGCTAGCGCTCGCGCGACCCCGATCCGTTGCCGCTGGCCACCGGAGAACTCGGCCGGGAACCTGTTGTAGTGCTCGGGATTCAGCCCGACCAGCTCCATCAGCTCCTGGACCTTCTTCTTCCGCTCGTTGCCGGCGGCAATTCCATGAATCGCGAATGGATCGCCGATGATCGACCCGACCCGACGGCGCGGGTTCAGCGAGCCGTACGGGTCCTGGAAGATCACCTGCACGTCCCGGCGGAGCGGCCGCATGGCCTTGCGCGAGAGCTTGCTGATCTCCTGGCCCTCGAACCACACCGACCCCGACGTCACGTCGTACAGATGCGCCATGCAACGAGCGAGCGTGGACTTTCCGCAGCCGGTCTCACCGACCAGTCCGAGCGTCTCGCCCTTGTGCACCTCCAGCGAGACCCCGGCGACCGCCTGCACCACCTCCTTGGAATGTGTCGGAAACTCTTTCCGTACGTCGTCCACCTTGAGCAGTACGTCGTTCATGAAGCCACCGCCTCGTTCACGTCGTGGGGGAGCCAGCACGCGGATTGATGACGCGGGTCGCCGCCCACGTCGGTCAGCGGTGGCGGCTCCGAGCACTTGTCGAACACGTGCGAGCACCGGGCCGCGAACGGGCAGCCCTTCGGCAGGCTGATCAGGCTGGGCGGCGTCCCCGGGATCGGGGTCAGCCGGTCCTCGCTGCGGGCCGGCAGGGAGGCGAGCAGACCCTGCGTGTACGGGTGGTGGTTGCGGTAGAAGATGTCCCGGCGCGGAGCGCGTTCCATCACCGCGCCGGCGTACATGACCACGACCTCGTCGGCCATCTCGGCCACCACGCCGAGATCGTGGGTGATCAGGATGATCGCCGTACCGAACTGTTCCTGCAGCCGGCGCATCACGTTCAGCACCTGGGCCTGGACCGTTACGTCGAGCGCGGTGGTCGGCTCGTCCGCGATCAGCAGCGCCGGGTCGAGGGCCATCGCCATCGCGATCATCACCCGTTGCCGCATCCCGCCGGAGAACTGGTGCGGATAGTCGTCGATCCGCTCCGCCGCCCGCGGGATGCCGACCAGGGTCAGCAGTTCGGCGGCCCGTTTCCGGGCTGCCTGCTTGCCGATCGTCAGGTCGTGCGCCCGGATCATCTCCACGATCTGCCAGCCGATCCGGTACTGCGGGTGCAGGCTGGACAGCGGATCCTGGAAGATCATGCCGATCTGGGCGCCCCGCAGCCGCCGGAGCGTCGCCTGGTCCGCGGTGATCAGGTCCGTGCCGTCGAAGTACGCCGTACCGGAGACTGTCGCGCCGCGGGTGAGGCCGGTGATGGTCTGGGTGGCGACGCTCTTGCCGGACCCGGACTCGCCCACCACGGCGAGCGTCTGGCCGGCGTCCACGTCGAACGACAGCCCCCGGACGGCACGGACGGTACCGTCCGGGGTGTCGAAGGAGACCTTGAGGTCCCTTACTTCAAGCAGGGCCATGAGGTCTTAGCCGCCCTGCTTGTCTTTGGACAGCCATACGTTGGTCGGGTCGTAGTTCTGCATCGACGGGACGTAGACCGCGTTGTTCACCTGCTCGGCGTGGTAGTTCGCCTGCTTGTTGCTGGTCAGCGGGAAGAACGCCGCCTGGTCCATCACCCGGGCGTCGGCCTTGGCCCACAGGTCGGCGGCCGCGTCGACGGTCGGTGCGGCGATCGCCTGCTTGATCAGCGTGTTGGTCTCCGGGTCGTTGTAGAGCCCGAAATTGCTGCCGATCGGCGGGAACGAGGGCTCACCCGAGAACAGCGGGTTGAAGAACGACAGTGCCGCGTTGCCGTACCAGTCGGCGCCCCATCCGGCCAGCGAGACGTCCCAGACACCGCGCTTCGCGACGCTCGGCACCTGCAGGTACTTCACGTAGAAGTCCGCGTTCGGCGACGGTACGCCGACGACCGTGATGCCGACCTTGGACAGGTCCTGCTGGATCGTCTGGAATGACTTGCTGCTGCCCTCGGTCGCGTTCCGGTAGAGGAACTTCAGCGTCAGGTGCGGGAACCCTGCCTCGGCCAGCAGTTGCTTGGCCTTGTCCGGGTTGTACGGGTACGGATCGATCTGCTTGGAGCCGGTGATCACGTCCGGCAGCACGTGCGTCAGCGGCGGGTTCAGCGTCTTGCCGCCGAGCACCTGCAGGATGTGGTCGCGGTTGATCGCGTAGCTGATCGCCTGCCGTACCTTCGGGTTCTGCATCGCCTTGTCGTTGTTCGGCGAGACGGTGTTGTAGATGACGTACGGGTTCGAACTCGAGGTGTCGCCGATCGTCAGCTTCGGGTCCTTCTTGGCCTGCAGAGCAGGCAGCTGGGACGGCGGCGGCGCGACGTCGAACTCCATGTCGGCTGTCGGCGTACCGGTCTGCAACTGCTGCTGGATCGAGTCCTGGGTGACGGTCTCGTTGACCACGATCTTGTCCACGTACGCCTTCCGGACCGGATCGGAGCCTGCGTCCCAGTTGGGGTTGCGGGAGTACGTGATCGACTTGGTCGGCACCCACGAGTCGACCTTGTACGGGCCGTCGGACGGGAAGTTGTTGCCCAGTTCGGTGCTGGCCGGCAGGTACTTGAGCGACTCGACCGGGGCGGCGGAGAAGGCCGGCAGCGTCAGCATGTCGACGAAGTACGACGCCTGCTGGGTGAGGTGGAAGACGACGGTGGTGTCGTCCTTGGCCTCCACACCTGGCAACGGGGTCTTGTCGATGTACTCCTGGATCCCGGCCACCGTCTTCGGCGCCTTGGCGAAGCCGTCGGCGAACGCCTTGTAGCCGACGATCAGGTCCGCGAAGTCCGGGATGCCGCCGAACGGCTGTACCGGGTTGGCGGTCCGCTTGACGCCGCGGACCAGGTCGGCGGCGGTCACCTGGCGGCCCGGGGTGGTGCTCCACTTCGCTCCGGGCCGGATCTTGATCGTGTACGTCTTGCCGTCCGGGCTGATCCCGCCGTTCGCCGCGGTCGGGATCTCGGTTGCGAGGTCGGCGACCGGCGTGGTGTTCTTGCCGCCGGGGTCGGCCGGATAGGTGAACAGCTGCCGGCTCCACATCCGTAGGTTCAGGTAACCAACGGAGTAGTAGCTGATGTTGGGATCCATGTAGTCGACGTCGCCCGCCCCGAGCATGTTCAGGGTGCCGCCGCTGACAGGTGTGCCGGCACTGCCTCCGGATCCGGACGGTGTGGTGCCGCCACTGCTGCAAGCCGCGAGCGCGATGCTCGCAACGGCGGCAAGGGATACTGCCGCCAGCCGTTTCCTGGCCATTGGTCCTCCTCCGGGACTCGATAGCGCCGAAGTTAGGACTCCCGGGCGGGCCTGGGACCGGGATCACGGAACCGTCAAACAGATGTCAATCGGCCCCCGCCCGAACATGACGGATTCATGACAGGCGTAATCGCCGTGCGGTCCGCCGGTGAGCGACACTGGTCCCGTGGCACACAGCTTGCTGCTGGTCGACGACGAGCCGCGCATCCGGCGGGTACTGCGACTTGCCCTGGAGGACGAGGGGTACCTGGTCGCGGAAGCGGCCAACGGGTACGACGCTCTCGCCGCTCTGCGCCGGGAGAAACCGGACGTGGTGCTGCTGGACCTGATGCTGCCCGACCGGGACGGTTTCGCGGTCTGCCGGGAGATCCGCCGCGCGAGCGACGTACCGGTGATCATGGTGACCGCGCGGACCGACAGTCACGACGTGGTCGCGGGGCTGGAGGCAGGCGCGGACGACTACGTGACGAAGCCGCTCGTCGCGAAGGAGTTGTCGGCCCGGATCCGGGCGCTGCTGCGCCGGGTCGAGCCGGCCGGCGCGCGGCAGGCCGACCTGGTCGAGGTCGGTGACCTTCGGATCGACGTACCGGGGGCCGAGGTGACGCGGGACGGCGACGTGCTGCCGCTGACCCGGACCGAGTTCAAGCTGCTCGCCGAGCTGGCCAATGCCGAGGGCAAGGTGCTGAGCCGCGAGCAATTGCTGTCGAAGGTCTGGGGCTACGGGTACTTCGGTGACAGCCGGATCGTCGACGTCCACATCCGGAGGTTGCGGCTGAAGATCGAGCGCGACCCGGCCAGCCCGAAGCACCTCGTCACTGCCCGCGGCCTGGGCTACCGACTGGTGAGCTGACCTTGCTGGGACGGGTCACCCTGCGGGGCCGCGTGATGCTGGCGTACGGCCTGCTGGCGCTCGGGTTGTCGACCGTGCTGGCGATCGTGACGTGGACCGTGGTCTCGGACTACCTGGTGGAGCAGCGCGAGGCGGCGGCCGAGACGATCACGGCCGACAACGGGGCGGCCTTGCGGTACGGGCTGTTCGGTCCGCCGGTGCCGTGCCGGCCCAGCCACGAGCACGTCGAGTGCGAGAGCCCGACGCTGCAACCCGGGGTGTCCGTGATGGAGGTGATGAACAGCCTGCCGTCCACCGATGCGGCGGCGACGATGCTGTACCTCCAGGATCATTGGTACGCGATGACCGGGAAGCCGTCCGATCTGCCACCGGACCTGATCCAGGCCGCGATCACCGGCAAGGTGGTGCAGCGGCGGATCGAGGTCGGCGGGCAGCCGGTGCTCGCGGTCGGCGTACCGATCGGGCGTCAGGGGGACGCGTTCTTCGAGTGGCATCCGCTGAGCAGCTTGGACGACACGCTGCGGCGGATGAAGATCACCCTGATCGCTGCGGCGATCGCGACCGCGCTGGTCGGGCTCGTGGTCGGGCGGCTGGCGAGCACGCTCGCGCTGCGCCCGCTCGCGGAGCTGACCCGGGTCGCGGACGCGGTGGCGCGCGGGAAGCTCGACGCGCGGTTGCCGGCGGAGAACGACAAGGACCTCGGCGGGCTGGCGCGGTCGTTCAACCAGACCGCGGCGGACCTGGAGCGCCGCGTGGCGGCGGACGCCCGGTTCGCCGGCGACGTGAGTCACGAGCTGCGGACGCCGTTGATGACGATGCTGAACTCGATGCAGCTGATCCAGAACCACCGCGCCGAGCTGCCGACCGCCGTCCGGGAGCCGGTCGAGCTGCTCGGTGACGACCTGGACCGGTTCCGGCGGCTGGTGATCGACCTGCTGGAGATCTCCCGCGACGACGGCGGCGACCGGGGCAGCCGGGAGATCGTCCGGATCGCCGACCTGGTCCGGGCCGCCGCCGATGCGGCCGCCGGCCGTGAGGTGACGGTCGTGGCGCCGGAGGCCGAGGCGCTCACGTTGCAAGCCGACAAGCGCCGGCTCGAGCGGGTGATCGCGAACCTGGTCGAGAACGCCGAGGACCACGCGGGCGGCTGTAAGGGCGTGGGCGTCGAGGCGGGCGGTCTCGGTGTCGTCATCACCGTCGACGACGCCGGGCCGGGCATCGCCGCCGAGGAGCGGTCGCGGGTCTTCGAACGCTTCGGTCGCGGCGAGACGTCGGGCCGTGGCCGCGGCGTGGGGCTTGGCCTCGCGATCGTCGCGCGCCACGTCCAGTGGCACCACGGCACCATCCAGGTCACCGACCGGCCGGGCGGCGGCGCCCGCTTCGTCGTCGAGCTCCCTGCGAAAATCAGCTGACGGATCTTGTCCGCCCCGGTTACCGTGGGCGCATGGCTACTTGCCTCTGTGTCTAGCTGGCGCACCCGCTTCTGCAGGTGAGGTGTGTCCACTAGCTACCACGGAGAGTAACCATCATGATCGCCGTTCGCGGTGTAGATATTCGGGTCGGTGCGCAGTTGCTGCTGGCCGACGTTTCGTTCAGTGTCGGCGCGGGAGACCGTGTCGGGCTCATCGGCCGTAACGGTGCCGGCAAGACCACGCTGCTCAAGACCCTCGCCGGTGAGGCCCGTCCCGCGACGGGACAGGTCACCGTGACCGGGTCGGTCGGCTACCTGCCGCAGGACCCGCGGGCGGCCGATCCCGCGATCACAGTTACCGCGCGTATTCTGTCTGCGCGCGGCCTGGACGTCGCCGTACGGGAGCTCCGTGCGGCGGAGGCTGCGATGAGTTCGGCCACGGGTCAGGCGCAGGAGAAGGCGATGGCGGCGTACGCGCGCGCCGAGGCCGCGTTCCAGGCCGGCGGCGGTTATGCGGCCGAGGCGGAAGCGGCGCGGCTCGCCTCCGGTGTCGGTCTGCCGAACCGTGCGCTCGAGCAGCCGGTCGGCGAACTGTCCGGCGGGCAGCGCCGGCGCGTCGAGCTGGCCCGGATCCTGTTCGCGCAGCACGACGTACTGCTGCTCGACGAGCCGACCAACCACCTCGACGCCGACTCGGTGCTGTGGCTGCGGCAGTTCCTGCTGGCCTACCCCGGCGGCCTGATCGTCATCAGCCACGACCGCGAGTTGCTCAAGGCAACGGTCAACCGGGTCTTCCACCTGGACCCGCAGCGGCTGACGATCGACCTCCACAACACCGGCTGGACGAAGTACCTCGAGCAGCTGGAGGTGGACGAGCGGCGCCGGAAGCGCGAGCGTGCGGTCGCCGAGCGCAAGGCCGCGGTCCTGCATGCCCAGTCGGCGAAGATGCAGGCCGGTGCGAGTACGGCGATGGCGGCCAAGAACATGGCCCGTCGCGCGGACAAGTTGCTCGCCGGGCTGGAGCCGGTACGCCGGGCCGCGCGGGTCGCCAAGATCCGGCTCCCGGCCCCGGCGCCGTCCGGCCGCACCCCGCTGTCCGCGGTCGGCCTGAAGAAGTCGTACGGCGCCTTGCAGGTCCTGGACGGTGTCGATCTGGCCGTGGACCGGGGGAGCCGGGTCGTCATCCTCGGGCTGAACGGCGCGGGCAAGACCACGCTGCTCCGGCTTCTCGCGGGCCGCGAACAGCCGGATGCCGGTCGCGTCGTACCTGGTCATGGACTGCGGCTCGGGTACTTCGCGCAGGAGCACGACACGCTGGACCTGGCCGGCACCGTCCGGCAGAACCTGGCGTCGGTCGCTCCCGGGCTGACGGACGGCGAGGTGCGGAACGTGCTGGGCTCGTTCCTGTTCAGCGGTGACGACGTGGACAAGCCGGCCGGAGTCCTGTCCGGTGGTGAGAAGACCCGGCTCGCACTTGCGGGCCTGGTCCACTCCAGCGCGAACGTGCTGCTGCTCGACGAGCCGACCAACAACCTCGACCCGGCGTCCCGGGACGAGGTGCTCGGCGCGGTCGGCAGCTACCCGGGCGCGATCGTGATGGTCACCCACGACGAGGGTGCGATCGAGGCGCTCCGGCCGGATCGCGTGCTGATCCTGCCGGACGCTTCCGAGGACCTGTGGTCGGACGACTACCTCGACCTGGTGTCTCTCGCGTAAGTGTCAACCCTGGGGTTGAGACCTGGTTCCACCTGGGTCTCACCTCAGGGCTGACGTGCCCGATGCCGCTTCCGAGGAGGCTTGTCAGCAACGACAAAACCTCCTCGGAAGGAACCGCTGACATGTCGGCCCTGCTCGGAATCTTGATTGGCCTGCTGGTGCTGGTGCGGGTGATCGGCCGGCAGGTAACCGGCTCGCTCGTCACGCAGAAGTCCCTGGTCGTAATGCCGCTGATCCTGCTGGCCGTCGGCGTGCTCTCGCTGTCGTCGGCCGTCCACAGCGCCTCGACCGGTGAGCTCGCGTTCCTCGCGCTCGACTGCGTCGTACTGCTCGGCTGCGGTCTCGCCCGCGGCGCGAGCATCCGGCTCACACAGACCGACCAGGGCCTGTTCCAGAAGGGCACCGTGCCGACGCTCCTGCTGTGGCTGCTGACCATCGGCCTCCGGGTCGGTGGGTCGTTCGCGTCGGCCGCTCTCTGGCCGCACGGCGGACTCAGCAAGGCGGCGCTCGCACTGACGATCGGCATCACGATCGGTGCTCAGAACGCGATGATCTACCGCCGCTCGCTGGCCATGGACATTCCGCTGGCGGCGCAGCGGGCATGATGAGGCCATGACGTGGACGCCGGCAAGCCTGGTACGGGAGAACTCCGTGCCGGGCCTGCTGCTGCGTGCCGTCCCGGGAGCGATCACGATCCTCTCTCTCGTCGTCGCGGCCCAGCACCACGACGACCAGCGACTGCCGTACCCGCTGATCGTCGCGCTCGGCGTGATCGTTGTCGTCAGCAACATCACGCTGTTCGGCCTGAAGTACGGCGAGCCGCCCGGCCCGGCCGGCTACGGGCTGCTCGTGTTCGCGATCGCCGGATCGGTGCTCTGGTACGCGTTGCCAGGCAGCGCGATGATCATCGTCCCGTTCTGGGTCAGCCGGGCGGCGGTCCGCTACTACCGCGCGCAGCCGCTCGAATGGATCATCGTTGCCATCAGCATCCTTGGTGCGAGTGTCCCGCTGTACCTCACCACGCGGTCGCTGCCCGGCGCGTTCGGGGCCGCGTTCGGGGTGGTCGCGCTGACTCTTGCGGCGGTCAACCGGCGTACTCGCGAGCAGCAGCTGGAGGATCTCGAGGTGTCGCTGGCCCGGAAACAGGCCGCGATCGAGGAGCACGAGCGGGCGGCGGCGCTGGCGGAGCGGGCGCGGATCGCGCGTGACGTGCACGACGTACTCGCGCATTCCCTGGCCGGGTTGTCGTTGAGCCTGCAGGGGGCGCGGCTGATGCTTGTGCGGGACGGGGCGTCGGCGGAGGCGATCGAGCAGGTGACGCGGGCGCAGGGCTTGGCCGCGGATGGGTTGGCCGAGGCGCGGCGGGCGGTTGCGGCGCTGCGGGAGGACGCGGTTCCCGACGTACGGGCGCTCGGCGATCTCGTCACGGCGTACCGGCTGGAGAGTGGCGCGTCCGCGGAGTTCGAGGTCGACGGCGCGGAGCGGGAGTTGCCGGCCGAGGCGTTGAGCACGCTGTACCGGACGTTGCAGGAGGCGCTCGCGAACACTCGCAAGTACGCGCCGGGCGCGCCGGTGCAGGTGCGGCTGTCGTACGGCGACCTGGTCCGGCTGACTGTTGAGGATCGGCCGGGGCGGCGTCCGGAACGGGGGGCACCGGGTGGTTATGGTCTGCTCGGGATGCGTGAACGTGCCGACCTGGTCGGCGGATCGCTGGAGGCCGGCCCGACTTCGACGGGCTGGCGGGTCGAACTGAAGGTGCCTGCGTGAGTGTGCGAGTGGTGGTCGCGGACGACCAGACCGTGGTGCGCGACGGCCTGGTGACGTTGCTCAAGTTGCTCCCGGGGATCGACGTGATCGCGGCCGCGTCGGACGGCCGGGAAGCGGTCGAGCTGGTGGCGGAGCACGACCCGGACGTCCTGCTCGTCGATCTGCGGATGCCGACCATGGACGGGGTGGAGGCGACCAGGCGCGTGCGGGCAGACCATCCGCGGACCGAGGTCGTCGTGCTGACGACGTACAGCGACGACGAGTCGGTGCTGTCCGCGCTGCGGGCCGGAGCGCGCGGGTTCCTCACCAAGGACGCGGACGCGGAGTCGATCGGCCGGGCTCTGCAGGCGGCCGCCGCCGGTCAGTCGATCGTCGACGCCGACGTCCAGCGCCGGCTGATCGAGGGCACGACCCAACGGACCGAAGCCACGGTTTCGGGACTCACACCGCGCGAGGTCGAGGTACTGCGCCTGATCGCTGAGGGCTTGTCCAACACCGAGATCGCCCGCCACCTGGTCGTCAGCGAGGCCACGGTGAAGACCCACATCAACCACCTCTTCGCCAAAGCCAACCTCCGCGACCGAGCCCAAGCAGTCGCCTACGCCTACCGCCTCGGCCTCGCCTGACGCACCGCTGAGCTGTTCAGGTATGCGAACGTGATCTGATATACCGAACTTAGGTGTTTCGGGAGGAGGCGGGGGAGATGAGCGACGGAGCTGCGAAGAGGGCCGACGTCCCTGGTGGGGTGAAGTCGGCGGCTCGGACGGTGGAGCTGCTGGAGGCGCTGGCGCAGGCCCCGCGGCGGCTGACGCTGACCGAGTTGGCGAGCCAGCTGGGCTATCCGAAGTCCAGCATCCACATGTTGTTGCGGACGCTGGTCGGCGCCGGGTGGGTCGAGTCGGACGACCGCGGTACGGCGTACGGGATCGGGGTTCGCGCTCTTCTGGTGGGGACGGCGTTCCTTGATCGGGACGTGGTCAACCAGGTCGCTACCGCGCACCTTGCCGCGTTGCGCGCGCATCTCAACGAGACCGTTCATCTGGCACGGCTCGACGGTGCCGATGTGGTGTACCTGGCCAGTCGGGAGTCGATGCACATCTTGCGCAGCGGGTCGCGGGTCGGGCGGCGGGTACCAGCGCATTCGACTGCACTTGGGCAGGTGCTGCTCGCGCAGTTCTCGCCTGAGGAGGTCGGGCAGCGGATCCCGGCCGAGCTCGCGACCGAGACTCAGCACACGATCTCCGATCACACGTCGCTGGCGCTCGAGCTGCAGGACATCCGCGTCCGTGGCTGGGCTGCGGAGCGGGAGCAGGACTCGCTCGGGCTCGGCAGTATCGCGGTCGCGATTCCGTACGGGCGGCCGGCGACGTACGCGCTCAGCTGCTCGATTCCGCTGACCCGCTTCACCGACGCGCATCAGCGCGAGGTGGTCCAGGCGCTGCACGAGCACGCCGAGGAGATCGGCGGCACCCTCCGCCGCTTCCCCGGCGCCTGAGCCGACCCTCGCCGGCTCGACCCAGCGAATCGAACCGTTGACACGTTCGTGTGCCTCGCCCTACCTTTTCGTCGTTCAGCATCACAGACAGCGTTCATATATGTGAACACGACGAGAGGAACCGCCCCATGCTCGGTCCGGTTCGGAAAGTGCTCGCGGTGCTGGCTGGGGGAGCGTTGGCAACCGGAGCGCTGGTCGCCGTGCAGTCGGGCGTACCGGCGGAGGCGGCCACCAATCCCGGCATCGTCTTCACCAACCCGGTCGCCGCGGACGGGATGGCCGCGTGGCCGGGAGATCCGGACAAGGTCCCGGAGCACGCGGCGTCGAGCCGCCTCGGGGTTCCCTGCTGGCAGACCAGCCAGGAGCTGAAGGACCAGTACATCTACCTGAACATCGACGCGACCCGGATCCCGGCCGGTGCCACCGACGCGGTGCTCACGGTCAACTACTTCGACACCCCCGGTCAGCAGCTCACCGCGCAGTACGACAGCGTCAGCTCGGCCTTCACCCCGCTGCCGTGGTTCGTCTTCCCCGGCACGGGCGCCTGGGCGTCCACCCAGTTCCGGATGTCCAACGTCAACTTCCAGAACCGCGCGAACGGCGCCGACATCCGGCTGATGGCCAATGCTCCTGGTGGAGTCATCAGCTCGGTCTGCGTCTCGTCGGTCAGCATCTCGTTCGCGGACACCACCGGCATCACGGTCACGAACCAGAGCCTCGTCTTCACGCAGGGCTCGGGCAACGTCACCCTCACGTCCACTGCCCCTTCGGTCGCCTGGAGCATCACCGACGACCAGTACCTGCCCGTTGCCTCAGGCAACACCACGAACGGCTCGATCAGCACGGCGGCCCTCGGCCCCGGGTTCTACAACCTCCGCCTCACCGCCGGGCAGACGGTCGTCGGTACGACGCTCGCCGTCATCCCACCGCTACCCGCGGGGATCCAGTCCCCAACGGGTAAGTGGGGTGTGAACACCCACATGAACCACTACTACAACCTCAGCGGCGCCTTGATCCGGACGCTCGCCCTGGCCGGCTTCTCGCACATCCGCGACAGCCTCGAGTGGGGACACGTCGAATCCGGAACGCCGGGCAACTACACCGTCGAGCCGCAGTACGACGCGATGATCGCGGACGCGAAGGCGAACGGCATCCGCCCGCTGCTCGTGACCGGCTACCGCAACGCCCTGTACGACGGTGGCAAGACCCCGAGCACCCCCGCAGGGCTCGCCGGGTTCGGCCGGTACCAGAGCTTCTGGCTCAAGCACTTCGCCGGTACCACCAACGACATCGAGACCTACAACGAGTACTACCAGCCCGGCTTCAACGACAGTGCCTGCGGCGTCACCGGCGCGTGCTTCGTGCAGCTGATGAAGGCGGCGTACGAACAGACCCACGCGGACAACCCGAGCGCGAACGTCATCGCCGACATCGGGCCGAACAAGGGCGACACCTCGTTCCGCGACCAGGTGCTGTCCAACGGCGGCCTGGCCTATCTGGACTCGATCAACGCGCACATCTACACGTTCGGCGGCCCCGAGGGCGACCTGGACACGCAGCTCCAGAGCCTGCGCACCGCGGCCGACGCGAACGGCGGCTCCGGAAAGCCGATCTGGGTCAGTGAGGAGGGGTACCCGACCGCGCCGAGCTTCGGCGGATCGATGATCGACCAGGCCCGCAAGTCCATCCGCACCGACACGATCATGGTCGCCGGCAACGTCAGCCAGTTCTACTGGTACGACGCGCTCAACGACGGCACGAACCTGGACGACAAGGAAAGCACCTTCGGCCTTCTGCAGGCACCCGCCGGACCGATCGCCGGGATGGCGCCGAAGCCGGGCCTGGTCGCGAAGGCAACCACGATCCGGGCCCTGACCGGTCTCGCCTACAGCGGCCGCGACGCACTGCCGTCGCCGCTCTACTCGTACCGCTTCGGTTCCGGTACGGCGACCACCCGCGTGCTGTGGTCCACAGCCGCAGGCACGTCGTCGGTGAAACTCAACACGACCAGCCCGCTCGAAGTGACCGACATGTACGGCCACAAGACGACCCTGACCCCGACGGCCGGCGCTGTGAGCCTGACCGTCGACCAGGACCCGGTCTTCGTCAAGGGACCGGCCACATCGGTCACCCAGCAGGCCGCACCGCAGCTGACGATCGCGGCCGCGGACCCGTCCAACTCGCAGGAGCCCACGGCCGTCACTGTCACGCTGAAAGGTGCCGTGAGCAACCTCGGCCTGCGCGACGTAACGGTCGCGGGGCAGACCAAGCGCGTTCTGGTGACGCCCGGCAAGAACACGACCGTCACCATCCCGATCCCGGCGAGCGACACGCTCGGCCCGCGGCACGTCGTGGCAACCGTTGCTCGCGCCGGGAAGCCGACCGCCCGCTTGGTCGCCTGGACCAGTGTCGAACCGGCGACCAAGGTCCGCGTCCTTCCACAGCTCACCCCTGACCTGCAAACCGCGCTCGGCGTCGAGCTCACCAACACCAGGGCGAGCACGGCCGCGACGATCCAGGACCTGACCTGGACCATCGCCGGCCAGCACGGGACCGCAGGAGCAGGTCAGTCGATCCAACCGGGGCAGAAGGCAACGATCAATATCCCGGTCACCGGTCTCGCACCATGGAAGGCCTACGCCTACACCGTCGATCTGACCACGTCAGACGGCAACAAGATCTCGGTCAAGGGCACGACCGCCTTCGACCCGATCGGTCCCGCGGCGGCGACGCCGACGAGTTCGATCAACCTGGCCACTGACGCCAGCTGGCTCACCTTCACCCGCCCCTGGGGTGGCGCCGCCGACCTGTCCGGCTCGGCCAACTTCCAGTACGACGCCACCGGACTGATCGTCAACGCGGCGGTCACCGATGACGTCTTCTCGCAGACCGAGACCGCGCCGAACCTGTGGCGGGGCGACAGCCTGCAGTTCGCGATCAGCAACGGGCTGCCTGGCGAGAACGCGACCGCGACCGAGATCGGCACAGCGCTGCTGCCGACCGGTCCGGCCGTCTACACGTTCGGCACCTCGGACGGCAGCCCGACCGGTACGACACCGGGCGCGACGGCCGCGATCACGCGCGCCGACGGAGTCACGTCGTACCAGGTGAAGATCCCGTGGGCAGCGCTCGGGTTCCAGAGCCAACCGACCGGACCGGTCGCGATATCCCTTGCCCTGAACGAGAACGACGGCGCCGGGCGTGCCGGTGCGCTGCAGTGGGCGAGCGGGATCGTCACCGGAAAGACCACGACCTTGTTCCTGCCCGGAACGTTCACCAGTTAGGAGATGCACGTGCTGACCACACGACGGATGACGGGGGTAGTCGCCGCCTTGGTGATCCTCGGCGCCACCGCCTGCTCGTCGGAATCCGGTGCCGAGGGCACGAAGGCCGACGGCACCGTGACGATCAAGGTCGGGCAGAAGCCGACGCCCGACCAGGCGGCTGCGCTGAAGACCTGGACCGACCGGGTCGCCGAGTTCGAGAAGGCGAACCCGAAGATCAAGATCGAGGGTTCGGAGTACGGGTACGACGTACAGACGTTCCAGGCCGACCTGGCCGCCGGGACGCTGCCGACCGTGGTCGCGATCCCGTACACCGACGTACAGGGCCTGATCGAGCGCAAGCAGCTCGCCGACATCACCGACGTGGTCAAGGCGTCGCCGGTCGGCAGCAAGATCAACCCCGAGGTGCTGAAGACCGTCCAGGACTCCAGCGGGAAGATCTTCGGGCTGCCGGTGCAGGCGTACACGATGAGCCTCAACTACAACCGCGCCCTGTTCAAGCAGGCCGGGCTCGACCCGAACAAGCCGCCGACGACGTGGGAAGAAGTACGGACCGACGCGAAGGCGATCGCGGACAAGACCGGCAAGGCCGGCTACGCGATGATGACCACCAACAACACCGGTGGCTGGATCCTGACCGCGATGACGTACACGTACGGCGGGAAGATCGAGAACGTCGACGGTGGCAAGGCGTCGGCCGCGTTCAACGACGCGCCGATGAAGAGCGCGCTGACCGCGTTGCACGAGATGCGCTGGACCGACAACGCGATGGGCAGCAACTTCCTGTTCAACCAGAAGCAGTTGCAGCAGGAGTTCGCCGGCGGCAAGATCGGGATGTACATCGGTACGCCGGGCGACTACCGCGACGAGGTCACCACGATGGGCGCCAAGGGCGAGGACATCGGTGTCGCGCCGCTGCCGCTCAACTCCCCGGACGGCGGCACGCTGACCGGTGGCGCCGTACAGATGTTCAACCCGAAGGCCTCGAAGGAGCAGGTCGAGGCGGCGGTGAAGTGGGCGGAGTTCTTCTGGCTGGAGAAGTTCACCGACCAGGACCACGCCGTCACCGATGCCAAGGCCGCGAACGCGGACAAGGTGCACTCCGTCGGGTTGCCGATGCTGTGGCTGTTCGACGAGGCGTCGCAGCAGCAGTACAACACGTGGATCAAGCCGTACGTGAACACAGTGCAGGCGAACTTCACGCCGTACACGAGCAAGGCGGCGTCGCTGAAGCTGATGATCGAGCCGCCGGTCGCCGGTCAGAAGGTCTACGCGAACCTCGACACCGTGGTGCAGACGGTGCTGACCAAGAAGGACACCGATATCGGCAAGCTGCTCACTGACTCGTCGAAGGCCGTCGACGGCCTGCTGGCGACCCCGTGACTCGTACCGCCCGGTGGATCCGCAACGGCGGGATCAGCACCCTGGTGTTCCTGATCCCGACGTTGCTGGTGTTCGGGTTGTTCTCGTGGTGGCCGATCGCACGCGGTCTGGTCCTCGCGTTCCAGCAGACGAACCTGGTGGAGCCGGCGCAGTGGGTCGGGTTCGGCAACTTCCGCAAGGTGCTTGCCGACCCGCTGCTGCTGACGGCCGTCCGCAACACCGCCTGGTTCGCCCTGCTGGCGTTGGTGTTCGGGTACCCGGCGCCGCTCGCGCTGGCCGTCTTCGTCCGCGAGCTGCGCCGCGGGCGGGCGTTGTTCTCGGTGCTCGCCTATCTGCCGGTGGTGCTGCCGCCGGTGGTGGCGATCCTGCTCTGGAGAGTGTTCTACGACGCGAGTGACGACGGCCTGTTCAACACCCTTGCCCGGGGCATCGGGCTGGGCCCGTTCCAGTGGCTGCAGGACGCGCACTCGGCGATGCCCAGCATCGTCCTGGAGGCGACCTGGGCCAACGCGGGCTCGACGATGATCATCTACCTGGCCGCGTTGTCCGGCGTACGCACGGATCTCTACGAGGCGGCCGAGATCGACGGAGCCTCGATCTGGCGGCGGGTGGTGCACGTGACGCTGCCGCAGATGCGGACGATCCTGCTGATCACGTTGCTGTTGCAGATCATCGGGACGTTCCAGGTGTTCACCGAGCCGTTCCTGTTCACCGGCGGCGGTCCGGCGAACGCGACCACGACGATCCTGATGCTGCTCTACAACTACGCGTTCATCAACGGCGACTACGGCGGCGCGACCGCGTTGTCGATCCTGCTGGCGATCTTCCTCGGCCTGCTGTCGTTGCTGTACTTCCGGCTGACCCGGCGTTGGGGGACGACATGAGCGACCGTGGCATCATCTCCCCGGCCGGCCGCAGCCGGCCGCTCGTTCGGTGGACCCTCGGCAGCGGGCAGGTCCTGATCCTCGTGCTGCTCGCACTGGCCGGACTGGGCCCGATCCTCTGGCTGGCCAAGGCGGCGATCTCCCAACCGAACGACATCGCGTCGAACCCGCTCGGCCTGTGGTCCGGGCAGCCGCAGTGGCAGAACATCGCGACCGCCTGGTCCCAGCTCCGGGTCGGGCCGGCGCTGATCAACACCGTCTGGATCGCGCTCGGCAACTGGGCCGTGTCGGTGCTGGTGGCAACGACCGGCGGCTACGCGCTGGCGATTCTGCGGCCGAGGTACGCGAAGTTCGTCAACGGCGCGTTGCTGGCGACGCTCTTCATTCCCGGCGTGATCTCGCTGGTACCGCTCTATCTGACGGTGATCGACGTACCGATCATCGGCGGGTCGTTGATCAACACCTACTGGGCGATCTGGCTGCCCGCCGGGGCGAGTGCCTTCAACGTGATCATCACCGGACGGTTCTTCGCGAACCTGCCGGCCGAGCTGTTCGAGGCCGCGAAGATCGACGGCGTCGGCAACTTCCGGATGTTCACGTCCCTGGTGCTGCCGTTGTCCGGCCCGATCATCGGCGTCGTGTCGCTGCTGTCGATCATCGCGGCCTGGCGTGAGTTCCTCTGGCCGAAGCTGGTGCTGCCGGACCGGACCAAACAGCCGCTGTCGGTGATGTTGCCGGCGATTCGCGACAACGTGCAGGTGAACCTGTTCATGGCCGGACTGCTGATCTCGGTGGTGCTGCCGATCGTCATCTTCCTGCTCTTCCAGCGCTACTTCATCCGCGGCGCCGGACTGGCCGGGGGGATCAAGGGATGAATGGAGTGCGAGTGAATCGGGTTCTCGTCACGGGGGCAGGCGGCATGATCGGACGTGCCGTGGTGGACGACTTGGTTGCCCAGGGCATCGCGGTGACCGCGCTGGAGCGGGTCGAGCCGGAAGGGCTGCCGGTGGACCGGATGGTGGTCGGGGACGCCGGCGATCCGGACGCGGTCGACGAGGCGCTGGTCGATGTGGATGCCGTGATCCATCTGGCCGCGGTGCCGGCGCCCGTCCTGGGTACGCCGCTCGAGGTCTTCGGCAACAACACCCGCGCGACCTTCGTCGTCCTCGAGGCGGCCGGACAGCGGGGGATCCGCCGGGTCGCGATGAGCAGCAGTTACGGGATCACCGGGTTGCCCTGGGCGGCTCAGCCACTGCATCCGGCCTACGTGCCGATCGACGAGGGTCTGCCGCCGCAGGTCGAGGATCCGTACGGGTTGTCCAAGCAGGTCGACGAAGCGACCGCTCAGATGATGGCGCGACGCTACGACCTGACGGTGATCGCCTTGCGGCTGCCGTTCGTCGCCAACGACAGGCGTCGGCGTGATCGGCTGGCCGCGACCACGGCCGACCCGCTGATCGGGTCCACCGAGATGTGGGCGTACCTCGATCTTCGCGACGCCGCGCGGGCGCTGCGGCTGGCGCTCGTCGCCCCGGCGTCGGGGTTCCACGCCGTACTGGTCGCGGCCCCCGAGACGTTGGCGCCGTACGCGACCGAGGACCTGTTGGCGCGGTATCACCCCTCGGTTCCGGTGCGGAAGACGTTGCGGGGGCGCGCCGTACCGATGGATCTGTCGAAGGTCGAGGAGTTGCTCGGGTTCACGGCCGAGCATCAGGTCCCGTTGGACGCCCGGCCGCTGCCCGCTGATCTCACCCGCGCTGCCGGGTAAGGAGAGGAATCACCATGCCTTTGTTCGACAAGCCGTTGCCTGACCTCCGCGAGTACCGTCCGGAGCGGCACGAGCCGGCCGACTTCGATCGCTTCTGGCAGGAAACGCTGGCCAAGGCCTCTACGGATCCACTCGACCCGTCTTTCGTCCCGTACGACTCCGGGCTGTCGACGGTCGACGTGTGGGACGTGCGGTTCACGGGATTCGGCGGGCATCGGATCGCGGGGTGGTTCCTGGCGCCGCGTGACCCGGCCGGGCCATTGCCGACGGTCGTGCAGTTCCTGGGGTATCAAGGCGGACGGAACTGGCCGATCGACTGGCTCGTGTACCCCGCCGCCGGGTACGCCGTACTCGTCATGGACACGCGCGGGCAGGGGACCGAGACGGCCGATCCCGATCCGGGCGCGAACCCGCAGATACCCGGCTTCCTCACCCGTGGACTCGTCGATCGGGACACCTATTACTACCGGCGGGTGTTCACCGACGCGGTCCGGGCGGTGGACGCGGCGCGGAGTCACCCGATCGCCGACCCGGACCGGATCGTGGTCTCCGGCGGCAGCCAGGGCGGAGGCATCACGCAGGCGGTCGCCGGGTTGCGGACGGACGTGGCGGCCGCGTTGATCGACGTACCGTTCCTGACGCACTTCCGCCGGGCGACCGAGATGATCGAGAAGACCGGGTACGGCGAGATCGCCGACTACCTCGCTCGCCGCCGGATTCCGCCGGAGGACGTGTTCTCCGTCCTCGACTACTTCGACGGCGTGAACTTCGCGGCCCGCGCGACGGCTCCGGCCCGGTACTCGGTCGCGTTGATGGATACGGTCTGCCCGCCGTCGACGGTCTTCGCGGCGTACAACCACTACCGCGGTCCGGCCGAGATCGACGTCTGGCCGTACAACGGCCACGAGGGCGGCGCCCAGCTGCAGCGCATGCGTCACCTGAAGTGGCTCGCTGACACGCTGTAGCTTGCGGCACGCAAGGCTGCTGCCCTAGTCTCGACGTATGAAGAGTTCTGCAGATGTGCAGCTCGACTCGTGCAACGTGCGGCTGGTCGACCCGGAGCGGGTGGCGAGCGTCAACGCCAGGATGCCGGGCGAGGACGACATCGCCGACACGGCCGACGTGTTCGGTCTGCTCGGCGATCCGCGGCGACTGAAGTTGCTCGTCGCGCTGCTCGACGGAGAGCTGTGCGTCTGCGATCTCGCCGCGATCACCGGGTTGAGCGAGTCCGCGACATCCCATGCGCTCAGGTTGCTGCGCGCCCACCGCGTGGTCGGCGTACGGCGGGACGGGCGGAACGCGTTCTACCGGCTCGACGACGCGCACGTGCGGATGCTGCTCGACCTCGCGGTCGCACACACCGAGCACACCGACGCCATCCACCCGGAACGGACCGAGTCGTGAGCGCGGGACACGGCCACGGGCACGGTGTCAGCGCGGCGGCGGACAAGAAGCTGCTCAGCGGTGCGCTCGCGCTGATCGTCGGCTTCATGATCGCCGAGGTGATCGTCGGGTTCGCGGCCGGTTCGCTGGCCCTGGTCACCGACGCGGCGCACATGCTCACCGACGCGATCGCCATCGCGCTGGCACTGCTAGCGATCCGGCTCGCCGCGAAGCCGCCGGCCGGTGGGTTCACATACGGCTTCAAGCGCGTAGAGATCCTGTCCGCGCAGGCCAACGGCATCACGCTGCTGCTGCTCGCGGTGTACTTCGTGTACGAGGCCGTCAACCGGCTGATCGATCCGCCCGAGGTCAAGGGCGCGCTGGTCCTGATAACGGGCATTGTCGGCATCGTGGTGAACCTCTTCGCGACCTGGCTGATCAGCAAGGCGAACCGCTCCAGCCTCAACGTCGAGGGCGCGTTCCAGCACATCCTGAACGACCTGTTCGCGTTCATCGCGACCGCGATCGCCGGTCTCGTCGTCCTGCTGACCGGGTTCGCCCGTGCGGACGCGATCGCGGCGTTCGTGGTCGCCGTACTGATGCTGAAGGCCGGCGTCTCCCTGGTCCGGGACTCGGGGCGGATCTTCCTCGAGGCCGCGCCGATCGCGATCGACCCGCAGGCGCTGGGCGCCGAACTGTGCGCGGTCGAGGGCGTGGTCGAGGTGCACGACCTGCACGTCTGGGAGATCACCTCGGGTGAGCCGGCCGCGTCCGCGCACATCCTGGTCGCCGAGGGGCTGGACTGTCACCAGATCCGGGTCCGGATCGAGGAAGTGCTTGCCGAGCGCCACCACCTGACGCACTCCACGCTCCAGGTCGATCACGCCACCGCAAGCCAGGAGTCCGAGCACTGCAGCGACGCACACGGCGTGGTCCACCGCGCGATCACAGGCGCTGGACCAGCACCTGACCCAGCCAATCCACATCATTGACCCGCGGTACGGCGAACTCGCTCTCCCGCGTGAACCCCTGCTTCTCGTAGTACCGGACCAGCGCGCCGCCACCGCCAGCGAAGCAGTCCACCCGCAGCAGCCGTGCGCCGTCCTCGCGGGCCAGCTCGCGGGCGTGGTCGAGCAGCACCCCGCCCAGGTTCTGCCCCGCGGACAGGCGGTCGGTCACGAGCAGTCGTACGTACAGCTCCGGTTCGGTTGCCGGCGGCACGTAGTCGAGGGCGGTGCCAACGGCGAGGGCACCGACCACTCGGCCGTCCGTCTCGCCCACCCACAGCCCGCCGTCGTCGGCGAACCCGGTGATCTGCTCGACCCGCCGCGGGCTCGTCGAGTGGGCCGCCGTACCCCACTGGTCGGTCCGCCCGCGCGCGACCAACCACTCGGTCGCCCCGTCGAGGAGCGCCAGTACCGCCGGTACGTCGTCCCGCCCGGCCCGGCGGATCGTCATCTGCACATTTCCCAGAATAGATTGGCAGGAGATGTCGAAACGCCGTTCGCAGTCTCTACCTAGGTGTGTAGAGAGGAGCTCACCGTGAGCAAGAAGACCGGAAAGCTGGACAAGACCTTCACCGCGCCGCTGCTGAAGAGCGACGCCAAGGGCGGCTGGACCTACGTGCAGATGCCGGATTCGGCGGCGTACTTCGGGACCCGCGGACTGGTCAAGGTCCGCGGCACGATGGACGGGCACCCGTTCGAGAGTTCGTTCATGGCGCTCGGCGACGGGACCCACAAACTGCCCGTCAAGGGCGACCTGCGGACCCTGATCGGCAAGCAGCCGGGGGACGAGATCACGGTCTATCTGGAGGAACGTCTCAGTTGAGAGTGCCTTCCTTTTGATCTGCACCGTTGTTTGATCTGAGATCATCGTCACAGCCGGTCATGTTCTGAGTAAGGTCTCTGTGAAGAATCGATGCTGACCGGCTGCTCGGGTGGGGATCATCGCGGGCCTGACCGTACCGTCGATGACTGGGTGGTCCGACGAAGTCAGGAGTGATCGAAGTGCAACGGGGCTCACGGGGCGTGCGATCGGCATGCCCACATCCAGCAGATCCGGCTTGACCGTGATCTCGCTGAACAAGATTCTCGGCGTGGCCGGGCTGGTGCTGCTGGGCGGCGGCGCGCTGCTCGGGTTCCGGTCGGTCTCGGCGAGCGGGACCGACTGCGGTTCCGCGTTCCAGCCGGCTGCCGGGATCACGCCGATGGCCTGCGACAACGCACTGAGCGGCGCCAGCACGTTGACCATCGTCGTCATGAGCGCCGGCGTGCTGTGCCTGATCGCCGCCGTCGCCATCAAGGTCATCCGCGACCGCACCCAGGAGAAAATCACCGCCTGACCGGCACCTCCTATGTCAGAGTTGCCGCGATGATGATCGAACCGTTCCGGCTGGATACGCCGGAGAGTGAGCTGGATGACCTGCGCCGACGGCTGGACCTGGTGCGTTGGCCCTCGGAGCTACCGGGAGCCGGCTGGTCCCGCGGCGTACCGCTGGACTACCTGCAGGAACTGGCCGGCTATTGGCGGGACGGTTACGACTGGCGGGCCGCCGAGGCACGGCTGAACGCGTGGCCGCAGTACACCACCGTCATCGACGGGGCGGTCGTCCATTTCGCCCACATCCGCTCGTCGTCGCCGGACGCGATCCCGCTCGTGCTCACGCACGGCTGGCCGGGCTCGATCGTCGAGTTCACCCTCGTCGCCGAGTTGCTGAGCGACTTCCACCTGATCCTCCCGACCATCCCGGGCTTCACGCTGTCCGGCCCGACCACCGAGCCCGGGTGGGAGTTCAAGCGCGTCGCGCGGGCGTGGACCGAGCTGATCACACGGCTCGGATACGAGCGGTACGGCGTACAAGGCGGCGACTGGGGTTCGGCGATCTCCCGCGAGGTCGGGCGGATCGATCCTGAGCGCGTGATCGGCGTACACCTCAACCTCATCCCCGGCGCGGGCGCGACCTCCGAACCGACCTTCGAAGAACTAGCGCCCCTCGACGCGGCCGAGCGCGAGCGGACCTGGGCGTCGTGGCACCGGCAGCAGGAGTTCGCGGCGGAGCGGCAGGGGTACGCCGACCTGCAGTCGACCCGCCCGCAGACCCTCGCGTACGCGCTGACCGACTCTCCGGTGGGGCAGCTGGCGTGGATCGCGGAGAAGTTCGCGACCTGGTCTGATTCGCCGATCGACCGGGACCTGCTGCTCACCAACGTCATGCTCTACTGGCTGACCAGGACCGCGGGATCGTCCGGCGCGATCTACTACGAGCGCGCGCACGCGTCGTACTGGGGCCAGCCGGCCGAGCCGTCGCGGACGCCGACCGCGCTCCTCGACCTCGCGCACGAGAACTTCATCCCGCTACGGCACAAGGTCGCCCACACCGACAACATCGTCCGCTGGACCAGCCACCCGCACGGCGGTCACTTCGCCGCGCTCGAACAACCTGAGGTGCTGGCGGCGGACATCCGTTCCTTCTTCACGGCCTTTTCGGATTTCACGGCTTGAGGATGAGCTTGCCGGTGGTTCGGCGGGCGAGCAGATCCTCGTGTGAGCGGCGGGCATCCTCCAGCGCGTACTCGGCCCCGACCAGCGGGCGTAGTTCGCCTGCGGCAGTGAGGGCGAGCAGTTCGGTCAGGGGCTCGACGTACCCGCCCGGCAGGTCCATCGCGGGAACCAGCCAGAAGCCGGCCACCGAAAGGTTGCGTTGGGCAAGCGCACTCGGGTCGACGCTGGGCCGTCCCTCGCGACCGGCGTTGCCGTAGTTGACCAGGCGGCCGAACCCCTTGAGACATTCGAGCCCGGCCAGCATGGTCGGACCGCCTGTCGAGTCCAGTACGACGTCGACGCCATCGGTCACCTCCCGGATCCGGTCCGCGTAGCCGTCCGGGTTGTTGTCAACAGCAACATCCGCGCCGAGCTCCAGCGCCAGCTCCCGCTTGGCCGCGGTCGACGCCGTCGCGATGACCAGCCCGGCCCCGAACTGCTTGGCGAGCTGCACCGCGATCGACCCGACGCCGCCGGCCGCAGCGTTCACCAGCACGGACTCGCCTGCTTGGAGCCGCGTGCTGTTCCTCAACACATGCCAGGCCGTCAGCCCTTGGATGAGCAGCGCGAGCGCCTGCCCGTCGCTGACCTCCTCCGGTACGTCGACCGCTCGGTGCGCCGGCGCCACGGCGTACTCGGCGTACCCTCCGCCGGTCTCGAGGATGGGGGAGAGGATGCGACGGCCGGTCTCGGTACGGCCGACGATCTCGACGCCAGGGACGAACGGAAGCGTGACGCCGCCGCGGTAGGAGCCGTCGGTGCGATGGGTGTCGGCGAAGTTCACGCCGGCCGCGCTGACTTCGACTCGGAGGTGGCCGGGACCGGCGGTCGGTGGGTCGAGCTCGGTCGGTACCAGTACCTCGGGGCCGCCGAACTGGGTGACCTGGATCGCGCGCATGGGGGTGTCTGTCCGATCTGCCGGGCGAACTATCGTTACCGCATGAGTTTTACCGGGTTTCCGGCTGCGGCGCTGGACTTCTACGACGATCTCGAAATGGACAACACCAAGACCTTCTGGACGGAGCACAAGCACGTCTACGAGGAGTCGGTCCGGGCGCCGATGGCGGCGCTGCTGGCGGAGCTCGAGGAGGAGTTCGGTACGGCGAAACTGTTCCGCCCGTACCGTGACGTGCGGTTCGCCAAGGACAAGACGCCGTACAAGACCCACCAAGGCGCCTTCATCGACGTCGCCCCCGTCACCGGGTGGTACGTGCAGGTATCCGCACCCGGCGTACGGGTCGCGGCCGGTTTCTACGACGCGTCGTCCGAGCGACTGGCCCGCGTCCGCACCGCCATCGACGACGACCGCCGCGGCAAACAGCTGGAGAAGCTACTCGCCAAGCTGGTGAAGGCCGGCTGGACCGTAGGCGGCGACAAACTCAAAACCAGCCCCCGAGGCTACGACCCCGACCACCCCCGCATCGACCTACTCCGCCACAAATCCCTCACCGTCAGCAAAAACTACGGCTTCGAACCAGTCATCCACACCCCAGCCCTAACCACCCAAATCCGAAAAGACTGGCAAGCCACCCACCCCCTCATCCAATGGCTAACCGACAACACCTAACAGCTGCTGTCCAGCTCAGGGCGGACCTGTGCCACTCACCAACCGATCACAGCCGTCCAGGATCAGGCGTGAGGTACCCGCCGCTCGGCGGCGGCGCGGTGGGTTGGTGAGTGCCGGCGATCCACCCAACTGCCTGCCTGCCCGGTCGGGCGCGGCCGGCTGGGGTCAGCGCTCGAAGTCCTTCTTGATGTTGGTGAGGATGTCGCGGGTTTTGTTCGGGGGTGGGGCTGCGACGCAGAGGGCTTCCATGGTGGCGGTGTACTGGTCGAGGTCTTCGAGCTTGTCCAGATAGAGGGCGCTGCTGAGGTGCTCGATGTAGACCATGTCCGGGAGGTCCTGCTCCGGGAAACGGAGGATGCTGTAGGCGCCTCCGGTGGCTGCGTGGCCGCCGACGTCGAACGGCATCACCTGCAGTGTGACGTTCGGGAACTGCGACGCGTCGATCAGATGCTCGAGCTGCGCGATCATCGCCTTGACGCCACCGATCGGCCGGCGGAGTACTGCCTCATCGACGACCGCCCAGATCCGGACCGGCTCCGGGCGGGTCAGGACGCCCTGCCGGCTTGTCCGCAGCGCGACCCGGCGCTCGACTTCTTCGGCCGGGATCAGCCCGCGACCCAGCTGGATCACGGCTCGGATGTAGTCGGGGGTCTGCAGCAGACCGGGGACGAACTGCAGTTCGTAGACACGGATCAGCTGCGCCGCGGCCTCGAGGTCCAGGTAAGAGTGGAACCAGCTCGGCAGCACGTCGCCGTACCGGTGCCACCATCCCGGGTTGTTCGCCTCGCGGGTCAGGGCGAGGAGGCGTTCGCGCTCTTCCGCGTCGTCGACGCCGTACAGAGTAAGAAGGTCGCGGACGTCGCGCTCCTTCAGGCCGACGCGGCCGAGTTCCATCCGGCTGACCTTGGACTCCGACGACCGGATCTCCCACCCCGCGTCGGATCTGCTGATCCCTGCTGCCACCCGCATCCGGCGAAGGTGCCCGCCGAGAATGATGCGCAGCGCGGTCGGCCCGCTCTGCGCGCCCGACTCGGTCACACCCACCTCCCAGCGGCCCCAGCGGTCTTCATCGGCAACCTCATCCGCAGGTGCACATCATCGCATGCCCGAACGCTGATCTGCCGGAGTTCTTACAAAAGAACGGCGAATCCACATCAGCGATCACGGAGCGTAAGACTAGCCGATCAAGGGTCGAGCGGCTTTGTCAGCACATACTAGTCCGCCGATCGGGGGTCGAACACCGTTCGCCAGGGGTCGATCCAGGCTCGATCAGGCGGAAAGTGGCCCGATCTGGTCTCGAAATGGAAAACGTGCGGATGCACGTGCATCGGGCGCTTGCATTCGTCGCGTGCCGACGCCATGATTGATTCATGCACAGAAGGTGAGCTGGTTCTCGCGAAAAGTGACATCGCGTGAACCAGCAGGCCGGTCCTTACAGAGCGCTGACGGCCCCCCGTTGGCATGACTGGTTGGGGAACCCGAGTCGATGAACGACGACGACAGTGAGGTTGTGGAGCAGACCGCCGCGATGGCAGGCGGCCGTGCGCCCGAGGACCTGACGGAGCGGGAGATCCAGGACCTGGTCGCGCGTTGCCCCGAGCAACAGCGCTGGGCCTTCGAGGGCTGGTTGCGCGGCGTTCGCCAACTCGACGGCGACCCGATCGTGAGCCTGGCCCCATGACTACCGACAGAGCAACAGGAGGACGGAAGATGGTGCGGATCTGGCTGGGCGACCACCTGATCGCCGAGTACGTCGCCGAACCCGACCGCGCGTCGCGGTACCAACGGGTGATGACGCCGAAGTTCACCGGATTGCGAATCACCGTTGACAATGCGGCGACCGGGAAGGCCTCCGAGCTGCCGAGCGAGCAGCTCTGGCCGCTCACTGTCCAGTAGTCCGTACCCGCCCCTCGGGCAACGCCAGGACCGACTCTCTTCGGAGGGTCGGTCCTGGCGTTTTGCGTATGTCGAACCTCCGCGCCGTGGTGCGTCGGCCGGCGATCGTTCGATGCCGCCGGCCGGTTCGCCGTACCGGTGTTCTCCGGGCACAGAAAAGGGCCCCTTCGTCACTCGCCTGGCGAAGGGGCCCTTTGCTTCTGAGGTGCCCTGTGTTGCTGGTTCTTGCTCAGATCAGGTAGCCGAACTCGCCGTCCTGAACGCCGCCGAGGAACGCCTCGATCTCTGCCTTTGTGAACACCAGTGCCGGTCCTTCGGTGAAGCGCGAGTTGCGCACCGCCACACCGCCGTCCGACAGCTTCGCTACCTCGACGCAGTTCCCGTTCGGGCCGCTGCGCTGGCTCTTCCGCCAGATCAGCTCGCTGTTCGAGTCGCCGGGCATGCCGTTGTAGATCGCAGTCATCAGCTGCACCTTCCGTACGTCCTTGGCATATGCACGTGCATTTGGCCTTGCATCTGCATCGTACACACTTTTGGCCCATGTGTCCGCTCCCTTACGTCCTGTGATCTTGGCGGGGTCAAACGAGCGTTGGCTCACCGATTTCGGTCGCGAACGGTGACTGTTTCGGCCTTCGTGCATGAGTTCCGGGAAGGTGGGGTACGACTTCTCATGCAGGCATGACCGTGGTTCAGCGAAGTGCCACGCCGTGACGAGACAGTCGCGAGGTCATACCAATGGTTACGAGCACTATCGAGCGGGATTCCACCCGCAGCGGCGCACCGATCGATCGGGCCGCCCGTGAAGCAGCCACCCGGAAACTCATGGAACGCCGGGCCGGAAGCAGCGCCGCAGAAGAGCGGCAAGAACTTCTCGAACAGGTCGTCGAACTCAACCTCGAAATGGCCAAGGGCATCGCACGCCGTTTCCGCGGCCGGGGTGCCGAGGCCGACGACCTGGAGCAGGTCGCCTACCTGGGTCTGGTGAAGGCAGCCCACCACTACCGGTTGGAGGCGGACACCCCGTTCATCGGGTTCGCGATCCCGACGATCCGCGGCGAGGTGAAGCGGTACTTCCGCGACTGTGCCTGGACGGTCCGGATCCCGCGCCGGCTCCAGGAGATGCAAGGCACGATCGCGAGCAAGCTGCCGGAGCTGGAGCAGCAGCTGAACCGGGAACCGACGCCGGCCGAACTGGCCGAGCATCTCGAGGTCGAGGTGACCGAGGTCGAGCAGGCCCTCGCGGCGCGCGGCTGCTTCAACGTGCTCTCGCTTGATCGGCCCGCCGAGGCCGACGCGGAGCTCACGCTCGCCGATGTCGTTGCCGATGACGACGACGCGAGCATCGATCAACTGGAGACGGTCGAGATGCTGGAGCCGGTGCTCGCCGACCTCGGCGACAGGGACCGCCGCATCCTGCAACTGCGCTTCGTCGAGGGCTGGACCCAGTCCGAGATCGGCGACGACATCGGCGTCAGCCAGATGCAGGTCTCACGGGTTTTGCGCCGGATCCTCATCGATCTGCGCGAAAAGCTGGCCCCGGAGCAGACGGCTGCCTAGTCAGCTGCCGGAGTGCCCTGGTGGTAGTAGAGACGCCAGGCGCCGTCGGTCCGTCGCCAGATCGAACTGCGGCGGACCGGCGTACCGCCTGTACGCCGGGACACATAGGTGACATGCACGAGGTCGTCGGCCAGCCGGGTGCCGGCGACTTCGGTCGCCTCGATCGGGTCCGCGTCGGTGATCTCCCCGGACGCCAACGCGGCAACGATCGCCGCCCGGTCCCAGCGCCGTCCCGAAGCACCGACCTCGACGAACTCCGGATCCAGCAGTACGTCGACCTCGGCCGACCCCCGCACCTCCGGAAGCAACAACCGCAGCTCCGCCTCGACCGCCGCCCGCACCTCTTCGTCCACGGCACCGACCCTAGCTAGCGAACCGCCAGGCCATCACAATCGGTCCGCGGACTCGGCGCTGAGCGTGCGCGCGTCGGTGATGCCTCGATTGTGATGGCCTGGGGATCCGCGACTCGCTGGCCGGGGCGTCTCACTCAGGGTGGTGGTGGGACTGCACAATGGGGGGAGGACGAGGGGATGAGTCGTTGCTGTTGGCCTTGCGGATGTTCAAGACCGTGCCCGCGGACGCGGTCGCGGTCCTGCGCGCGTATCCGCCGATGGTGGTGTGCTTCGCCGCCGCACTGACCGGCACTGCGCTGGTGTTCGACGTCTTCTACCTCGTCGCGAGCCCCGGACTCACACTTGCACTTGTATATACAGTGCCCGTGCTCGCCGGATTGATCGCCGGGCTGGTGGCGGCGGCCGACGACGTCGGGCTCGCGCGGGGGGTACTGCTCCGGACGGTCGGTCTGGCCGTTGCCCTCGGCATCACCAACGCGATCGTCGTCGCGATGATCGCCGCGATGGTCCGCACCGATCCGTCGAACTGGTCGTCGGGCGGGCAGTCGGTGCTGTTCGCCGCCTGCACGGTGCTCGCCGTCGCCGTCGCGATCGTTGCCTGCCGCAAACTGATCGATGCGCTCGGCCTCGAGCTGAGCACCCGTCTCCCGCACCGTCGGCCGCCTCGCAACCCGCTCGCCGCCCCCGCGGTCGCGAAGGTCCAGCCGCGGGTCAGCAAGGAGTCGGCCGCCCGCGCCAAACCAGCGCCTCCCGCCGCGCCGCCACCGGCCCCAGCCGTCGACGAGGAGGAGACCATCCCGGTCTTCGTCCCACCACCCCCGAAGGTCGTCGACCTCGACGAGGCCCGCCCAGTCACCCCGTCGGGCCCCGTCACGCCCCACACCCCACGCCCCCGCCGCACCACCACCCGCCGCCCCAACAAACCCGGCCGCCGCCCCGGCACCTAGCAGGTTTGGTCGGCCGGCAGGCGACCGGTTAGCAGGTAGGCGATCACCTTGTCGTCGACGCAGGTGTTGCCGTATTCGCCGAAGATTCCGTGTTTGCGGGCACCCTTCAGCGTCACCATCCGTGCGTTGGGCAGGTGCTTCTGGAGGGCCGTCGCGTACGAGTAGATGGTCCGCGGGTCGCCGTCCGCCGCTACGATCAACGCCGGCTCCGAGTTGGCGATCCGTGTCGGCGGCTCCTGCGGTTGCACCGGCCAGTACGCGCACGGCGAGGTCATCCGCGTGAGTGAGGCGAAGTGCGGTTCGGTACGGCGATGCGCCTGGATGTCCCGCCAGTACACCTGCCGATCGCGCGGCACCGCGCGGTCGCCGCAGACGATCGCGATCTGCGCACTGGCCAGCTGCGACAACGCCGGCGTCAGCAACCCTTCCAGAAACCCACCGAGCTCGGGCCCCGGTTCCACCGGTCCGTACGTCGCGTCGAGCAGCGTCCGCACAATCCCGGCGTACGTCGCCCGTGCCGCGTCCCGATCATCGGCGAGCGGCCCGAACAACACCAGCGGCACGGACCCGTCATCGAGCTCGTACTTCCCGATCCGCAAGCCGTCCCGCGCAGCCACTCGCAGGATCCGATCCACCGAGGCCATCACCCGCGACGGCGTCGCCCCCAAGTGGTACGTCGCATCTCGCGCGGCCGCCCACGACGCCCACGCCCGAAGCGCGGCCTCATTCGCCGGACCGACCGTCCGCAGCAGCCGCGCACTGTATCGCTCGGGATCCATCGGCCCGTCGAGGACCACCCGGTCCGTACGCCCCGGGAACATCTGCAGGTAGACCGATCCGAGATAGGTCCCGTACGAGTACCCCAGGTACGAGATCTTCTGCTCACCCAACGCGATCCGCACCCGGTCGATGTCCCGCGCAGTGTTCCGCGTGTTCACGTACGGCAGATATCTCCCCGCGTTAGCGCCGCAGCGTGCCGCGATGTCCGCCACCTGCCGATCGACGCGCTCGAACGACGAACGGTCGGCACCGCCCGCCCACGGCCAGGCGGCGAACGGGAGCTTGCAGTCGATCGGCGTACTGCGACCCACGAACCGCGGATCCAGCCCGATCAAGTCGTACCGCGTTCCCGCGGCCTTCATCGCCGTCCGCAGCCGCAGCGGCATGCCCAAACCGGGACCGCCCGGGCCGCCGTCGTTCAGCACCATCGCGCCGATCCGGTCGCCGGTCGCCTTCAACCGCGACAGCGCGAGCGTGATCTGCGGGCCGTCGGGCCGCCCGTAGTCGAGCGGCACCTTCAGCTCACCGCACTCGGCACCGGCCTCGTCGAGCGCGGCCCCTTCGGTGTCGGCGGCGTTCAGCTGACAGTGGTGCCAATCGATCTGCGGATGCTCCGCCGACGTGGAAACGGGCGCGCCCAGGAGTGCCAGTACCAGAAGCAGTTTCATCGATCCTCCTCGAAGTCACTCCTGACGCTAGGGATCGCGGCGCCGCCGCACAGTGCACTCGGAGACCGGCCGAGGGTCGCGCGGACGCTACCCGGAGCTGCAAGACTGTGGCCGGGGAGGCACTTGTGTGGGACGTGATTGTTGTCGGAGCTGGGCCGGCGGGAGCGTCGGCTGCGATCGGTGCGTTGGCGGCGGATCCGAGCCTGTCGGTGTTGCTACTCGACCGGCACGAGTTCCCGCGCGACAAGGCCTGTGGTGACGGGATCGCTCCGCACGTACTCGATCTGCTCGCCGGCGTCGGTGTCACCGGGATCCTCGACGACTGGACCCCGGTACGGCGGTTCGTGCTCAATCGCGGCGACGTCGGCGTGGACCGGCAGATGTCACGACCGACCTGGGTGGTTCCGCGGACGGTCTTCGACCAGCGCCTGGTCGAGGCCGCGCGAACGGCCGGCGCACAGTTCATCCACCGCCGGGTTCGCGACCTCACGGTCCAGGAGCGATCCGTCACCGTGGACGAGGACCTGGACGCGCGCTTCCTGGTCGGTGCCGACGGCGCGCATTCCGTCGTACGGCGGGAACTCGGCCTGAAACCGGGTCCGGCCGCACTGGCGATCCGTGGCTACGCGCCGACCCCGGCTGCACGCGCGGCGAGCCAGGTGATTGCGTACGGGCCCGGTCGGCAACCGTCGTACGCGTGGTCCTTCGACCGTGGCGACGGTTGGTCGAACGTCGGGTACGGCGAACTGCTGGCCGGCACCCGCCCCACGCGGACCGAGCTACTGAACCACCTCGAGGTGCTGCTTCCAGGAGCAACGGAAGGTGGGGAGTCGTGGTGGGGTCACCATCTGCCGCTCGCCGGCTGGTCGTGGCGACCGCGCAGCGGGCCGGTGCTGCTCGCTGGTGACGCGGCCGGTCTGATCAACCCGATGACCGGGGAAGGCATCTATTACGCAGTCGCGACCGGACTCCTAGCCGGCCGTGCGATCGCCGACGCGCTTCGAGCGGGGACCTCGGACGCCGGTACGCCGTACCGTCGCCGCACGACCCGCTTGCTCGCCAGGCATCTCCGCGATACCGCGCTCGTCGCCCAGTTGAGTCGCTCGGACCGGATTCTCGATGGTGGCATTCGCGCGGCTGCCGCCGATCAGCACGTGTTCGACGACCTCGTCGAGCTAGGCCTCGCGGACGGCGGCCTGACTCGCCGCCTCCTCCGTACTCTCTTGCGCTGAAGCCTTGATCGCGTAGTCGACGGCATCGGTGACCCGTTCGACCGGCCAATTGAGCCGGGCCGCGAGTTCCGCGGTGCGATCTGGTTCCCACAGGACTGCTAGCACTGCTAGGCAGTCCTGGAAGCCGGCACCGCCGGACATGTCTTCGCTGAGCCGCTCGAAGAACTCGGCCATCTGTTTGAGGCGTTCGCCTGCCGGGGTGTCTCGCCCGACGAGTTCGACACCCTCGGCCGCGGTCTCCGCCCAGTTGTGGTTGGTGCGTGCGCTGATCTCCCACGCCTTCAGCCAGACGTCCTCGGCGATCACGTAGTGCTGGAGGCGGCGTACCGGATCGGTCTCGCGGTACACCATCCCGACCCGCTCGAGGTAGCCGATCGCCTTCGAGATCGACGCCGGGCTGACCCGCAGCGCGCGGACGAGATCAGCTGCTGTCAGCGTGCGGGAGTCGGACGTATAGAGCAGTGCAAGCACCCGCGACGCCATCCGCGGCAGCCCACCGTCCACCATCATCGTCGCGAACCGCTCGACATACGCCCGCCGCAACTGGTCCGCGCGCACATCCCCTCGCGCATCCGGCCACCCGTCCGCCCACCGTTCGGCCCATCCGTCCGCTCGTGTGTCCGCGTCCGCGCGGCTTCGTCGGCGGGCGCGGGAGGCGGTGGCGTAGTGGGCGTGGTCGGCGCGGTATCCCGCCGCGCCGCCGTTGCGGGCGACCTCTCGGCTGATCGTCGACGTCGGCCGCTCCAGTTGCCGCGCGATCTCGGCGTACCCGAGTCCGTCCGCCAACCCGCCCGCGATGTCGAGCCGGTCCTGGTGACTCAGCCTGCCTCCCGGCATCCGCAACCTCCGCGCATTCATCGTCAGCTCATTGCAACGAATTGCGTTCTCTCGCAACCCTGTTGCACAGAATGTCATGTTTTACAGGGTTTCACGAGCCCGCGACCTTGACTGATGATTGCCGATCTACTGAATGCAACGTAGTTTCCACGGCATGGTTCTGACAGTGGACGGCCTGCGGATGCGGTACGGCGACCGCGAGGTCCTGCATGACGTGACGTTCGACGCGCGCCCCGGCGAAGTGCTAGCACTGCTAGGTCCGAACGGCGCCGGGAAGAGTACGACGATCGAGATCCTCGAAGGCTTCCGGCTCCGGTCGGCGGGCCGGGTCGAGGTGCTCGGTGTCGACCCGGCCGTGGGTGACGAACAGTGGCGGTCGCGGATCGGCATCGTGCTGCAGTCGTGGCGCGACCACGGCAACTGGCGTGTGGGCGAGCTGCTCCACCACCTCGGCTCGTACTACACGCCGTACCAACGCGCCTGGCCGACCGGCGAACTGCTCGACGCCGTCGGCCTCACCGCGTACGCCGGGCAGAAGATCAAGACGCTCTCCGGCGGTCAGCGGCGACGGCTCGACGTCGCGATCGGGATCGTTGGCCGCCCCGACGTACTGTTCCTGGACGAGCCGACGACCGGGTTCGATCCCGAGGCGCGGTCGGAGTTCCACGAGTTGGTGCGCGGGCTCGCGGCCGAGCAGGGTACGACGATTCTGCTCACTACCCACGACCTCGACGAGGCGAGCAAACTCGCGCATCGGATCCTCGTTCTCACCGCGGGCCGCATCATCGCCTCGGGCACCACCGCGCAGCTCACCGAACTGATCGCGGGGGAGGACGAGGTCCGCTGGTCCGTCGACGGGCAACCGTTCCGGAAGTCGACCGTCGACTCGACCGCGTTCGTCCGCGAGCTCTTCGCGACGTACGGCGAGGCAGTCAGCGAACTCGAAGTACGCCGAGCTTCACTCGAAGACACCTACCTCACGTTGGTCCGGGAGCAATCATGAAGACGGGTTGGCAGCGGGGGATGATCGAGCTGCGGCAGTCCTTCACCAACGGGCCTGAGCTGTTCAGCCACTTCCTCTGGCCGGTGCTGATGCTGGCCGCGCTCTTCTTCCTCCGGCACCGCGACTTCGGCTCCACCGGCTTCCTGCTCGGCGCGCTCGCGCTGCCGAGCATCCTCGGGATGAACGCCGCGATGGGCATGGTCAGCATGAGCCAGCAGCTGACGGCCGATCGCGAGGACGGCACGTTGCTGCGCGCCAAGGCCATCCCGAACGGCATGGTCAGCTACCTCATCGGCAAGGTCGTGTCGGTCGCGGGCGGACTGCTGGTAGATCTCGCGATCCTCCTGATCCCGGGCCTGTTCCTGGTGGAGGGGCTCGAGCTCGGATCGGCGCACTGGTTCACCCTCGTCTGGGTGCTGTTGCTCGGCCTGGTCGCGACGTTGCCGATCGGCGCGATCCTCGGCTCGGTCTTCACCACCGCGCGTTCCCAAGGCTTGATCCAGTTGCCGATGCTCGGGCTGATCGCGGTCTCCGGCATCTTCTACCCGATCACCGCGCTGCCCGGCTGGCTCGAAGGGATCGGCCAGGTCACGCCGGTCTACTGGATGGGCCTCGGCATGCGGTCCGCGCTCCTCCCCGACGAAGCGGTCGTGGTCGAGGTCGGCGAGTCCTGGCGTCATCTGGAGACGGCAGCAGTCCTCGGGATCTGGGCCGTCGCCGGATTGCTGCTCGCACCCGTCGTACTGCGGCGAATGGCGCGGCGCGAGTCCGGCTCCAAGGTCGCCGAGCGTCGCGAACGCGCTCTCCAACGCGTCGCATGATGGAGCCATGGAGCAGATGCAGGCGTGGGCAGTGGATCATCCGGGACCCGTCGACGACGGTCCGCTGCAGCACGTACGTCGTACCGCCCCGGAACCTGGTGCCGGCGAAGTACTCGTGAAGGTCGAGGCGTGCGGGATCTGCCGGACCGACCTGCACTTGACCGAGGGCGATCTGGCACCGAAGCGCCCGGGCGTCGTCCCGGGCCACCAGGCTGTCGGTCAGGTGGTCGATCCCGGTACGGCGGCCGCGCGGTTCCACGAGCGGGATCTTCGCAGCGTCACCTCCAATACTCGTCGCGATGGCGAGGAGCTGTTCCGCCTGATCGCCCGGCTGCCGGTCGCCGCGCATACGACGATCGTCCCGTTCGACGCCGTCGATCGCGCCCTCGCCGACGTCGCCCACGGCCGCGCGAGCGGATCCCTGGTCGCCGTCTTGGGGAGCGTTGGAACGGTTGAACCGGTGCGGCCGGGGGAGCGTTAGAAGTGAGTGAAGATTCCAGCACTGGGCCGTTCCCAACTTCAGGGGTGACCGCTAGCTGCGTTAGATTTGATCAAATCTTACCGAGCTGCCAGGGAGCTGAGGGTGCGTATGTCGGATCTGACCCGCCAATCGTGGTCGGTCCTGACTGACGCATGCCTCCGATCCCGAGAGGACGGCCGGTGCTGAGCAAGGTCCTCGGCGCGGTGGGTGCAGTCCTGCTGATCGTCGGGGTGGTGCTCGCCATCCGGCCGGTGCACGCCGGCGGGGACGGCTGCGGCTCGGTCTTCCAGCCCGACAAGGGCATCACGCCGATGCAGTGCGACGCCCGGCTGAGCAGCCGCGGCACCCTGGTCACCGGCTTCGGCGTCGGCGGGGTCGCCCTCCTGGCCACCGCCCTCACCTTCGCCGCGATCCGCGACCGCCGTACCAGCGTCGCCTCCTGACTTTGAGCACCCACCAACCGTTCTCGGCGTCGGACAATGGTTGGTGGGTGCTCAAAGCGGGGCTTGACCTTGACACTGTGTCAAGCCGGAAGGTGGGTGGATGTTCACCATCGGAGACTTCGCGGCGTTCGGGCAGGTGTCGGCGCGGATGTTGCGGCACTACGACGCGCTCGGGCTGCTCCGCCCGGCCGTGGTCGATGCGGCGACCGGCTACCGGTTCTACTCGGCCGACCAGTTCAGCCGGCTGAACCGGATCATCGCCCTCAAGGACCTCGGGTTCAGCCTGCAGCAGGTCGGCGAGATCGTCGACGCCAAGCTGTCCGCCGAGGAACTGCGCGGCATGCTGCGACTGCGGCAGGCCCAGCTCGAGGACGAGCTGGCCCGTAGCGCGGCCCGGCTGACGAGCGTCGAGGCGAGGCTCCGACTCATCGAGAGGGAAGGTCACATGCCCACCGACGACGTCGTCCTGAAGCACATCGCCCCGACCCGGGTCGCCGAGCTGTCCGCGATCTCACCGAGCTACGACGGTGCGGACATCGGCCCGGTGCTCCAGCCCTTGTTCGGGCAGCTGTTCGAACGCCTCGGTGCGGCCGGTCTGAACCCGTGCGGTTCGCCGGTCGCGTACTACGAGGACGCCGAGAACGAGACGATCCGCGTCCACGCCGCCGTACCCGTCGAAACAGGTACGACGGCGGACGTCGACATCACCGAACTCCCCGGGCTCGACGCCGCCACCATCGTCCATCAGGGCGACATGACGGAGGCCGACCGCAGCATGCAGACGCTGGCCCGGTGGATCGAGGACAACGGCTACCGCAGCCAGGGGTACGCGCGTGAGGTCACCGTGCAGTTCGACCCGGACAACCCGGCGAACTGGGTGCACGAGTTCCAGATCGCGGTCACAAAGCCAGACTGACCGTCGCGAACGAATGCGGCGGCAGCGTCACCCGCAAGCCGCGCGGCTCCGGTTCCAGCTTCAGCGGAACCGGAGCGACCGCATCCGGATCGCTCACCGTGTTGTAGGACTGCGGTTTCGATGCCGTCAGCAACCGTCCCGTCACCTCGCTGGGCGATCCGCCGCGAAGATCCAGTACGACGTCCAGCGCCGCGGCCGGATCGAGGTTGCTGACGGACACCAGCGCCCGCCCGTCCTTCACCGAGGCGGACGCCGACACCAGGTCCATCGCCTTGCCGTCGAGATCGTAGGTCGTCCCCTCGATCACGTGCGCCGGCACCGACGTCGCGTCCTGATGCCCCTTGTTCATCTCGAAGACGTGGTACGTCGGCGTACGGACAAGCCCGCCTTCGTCGTCGGTGAGCAGCATCGCCTGCAGCACGTTGACGGTTTGCGCGATGTTGGCCATCACGAGCCGCTCGGCGTGCCGGTGGAACACGTCGAAGTGCAGGCTCGCGACTAGTGCGTCCCGCATCGCGTTCTGCTGGTACAGGAACCCGGGATTCGTGCCCGGCTCGACGTCCCACCACGTGCCCCACTCGTCCAGCACGAGACCGATCTTGCGCTCCGGGTCGTAGGCATCCATCAGCGCCGAGTGCGCACGGATGACCCGCTCGATGTCCTGAGCCTTCGACAACGTCCGGTAATAGTCGTCGATGCTGAAGTCGGTCGCGCTGCCCTTGTTCTCCCAGGTCCCCGCGACCGTGTAGTAGTGGAACGAGATCGCCTGGTAGATGTTCTTCGGGTCACGCCCGCAGCCCAGGCAGCTGATCGACTTCAGCAACGCCTCGGTCCAGTTCAGGTCGTCGTCCGAGGCGCCTGCCGCGATCTTGTACAGCTTGTTGTCGCCGTGATCCTTGAGGAACGTGGCGTACTGCCGCGCCAGGTCGGCGTACGCCTCGGCCCGCAGGTTCCCGCCGCAGCCCCAGGCCTCGTTGCCGATGCCCCAGAAGGGGATCTTCCACGGCTCGTCGCGGCCGTTGGCCTTGCGCTGCCGCACCATCGGGCTGTCGCCGTCGCGGGTCAGGTACTCGACCCACTCGCTCATCTCCCGCACGGTCCCGCTGCCCACGTTCCCGTTGACGTAGGGATCCGCGCCGAGCAGCTCGCACAACGCCATGAACTCGTGGGTGCCGAAGTGGTTGTTCTCCTCGACGTTGCCCCAGTGCGTGTTCACCATCGACGGCCGGTCCGCCTTCGGCCCGATGCCGTCCTTCCAGTGGTACTCGTCCGCGAAACAGCCGCCCGGCCAGCGCAGGTTCGGGATGTCCAGCGCCCGCAGCGCCTCGACCACGTCCAGCCGGATCCCGCCTTCGTTCGGGATCGGCGAGTCCTCGCCGACGTAGAAGCCGCCGTAGATGCACCGCCCGAGGTGTTCGGCGAAGTGGCCGTACAGGTGCCGGCTGATGGTCGGTCCCGGTACGTCGAGATCGATCGCGACGCGTGCTTCAGGCATTGAGCCCTCCTCGTTCCTTACAGTGGTCCGCATGGGGAAGCCATCGAGTGTCGTGACGATGGCCGACGTCGCCCGGTTCGCCGGGGTGTCGACGATGACGGTGTCGAACGTGATCAATGGCCGGCCGCGGGTCGGTCCGGAGACCCGTGACCGGGTGCTGGCGGCGATCGGCGAGCTCGGGTACCAGGTGAACCTGGCCGCCCGGCACCTTCGCGCGGGCCGCACCGGCGTGGTCGGTCTCGCCGTACCCGAACTCGAGCGCCCGTACTTCGCCCAGCTGGCCGCCCGCCTCGCCGACCGGTTCGAGGCGCACGGCCTGCGGATCGTCACCGAACGCACCGGCGCCAGCCGCGAAGGCGAAATGGACGCGGTCGCGTTCTCGCGGCTGCGGATGTACGACGGATTGATCCTCAGCGTGGTCGACATCGACCCGGCCGAGTTGAGCCAGCTCCGCACCGACGCGCCGGTGGTGATGATCGGGGAGCGGGCGCTCCCGTCGCGTTTCGACCACGTGATGATGGACAACGTCGACGGCGCCCGCCAGGCCACCGCGCACCTGATCGCCACCGGCGCGCGCCGGATCGCGATGATCGGCGGCGATCCGACAGGTTCCGCGACCATGCCCGCGCTCCGGGCGGAGGGCTACGCGCTCGCGCACACCGAGGCCGGCGTACCGGTCGACCCGGAGCTGAACGTGCGCTGCTCGTTCGGTCTGCAGGACGGGTACGACGGGATCCGGGCGCTGCGCGATCGCGGGATCGACTTCGACGCCGTGTTCGCGCTGACCGACGTACTGGCGATGGGCGCGTTGCGCGCGCTCGCCGACGCCGGGCTCCGGGTGCCGGACGACGTCCAGGTCGTCGGCTTCGACGATATCGACGAGGCGGCGTACCTGGTGCCGTCGCTGTCCACGGTCAACCCGGGGCACGAAGAGATGGCCGACGCGATCACCGCGTTTCTGACGGCCCAGCTCGGCAGCCCGGGCGGCGATCCGAAGGAACTCGTCGTCCCCGCGCAACTGGTTCTCCGCGGCACGACGAAACCGCTCGCCTGAAGTTTCTCGTCGTCGCACGGCAGTAGGTATATCGATAAACAGACGATGAGACAAGGGTGTGATAGCAAAGTCGCGTGCGGGCACACCCAAAACCAGGAGCTCTCCCAGTGGCGACGACCCGGCGGCGCTCGCCGGTCCGGATCGTGCTCGTCACGCTGATCGTCGTGGCGGCGCTCTTCCTGGCCTTTCGGGTCGCTGTCTTCGGATCACTGGCGCTGTATTTCGGCAGCGGGTTCGACCACCGACGGTTCGACAAGCTCGAGACGGAGTTCGATCACACGCGGCCGGCCTTCGGCAAGGCCGAGGCGCGGATGCGCGAGTTGGTGGCTGCGCACCCACAGGCCGAGCGGATCGTGTGGACCCGTGCGTGGACCTGCGTGCGTGACGCCGGACGGGCTGAAGCCTGTCAGCGGACGACCCCCGAGGATCAGACGACGTTCCTGGCCCTGCCGAGCGCCGACAGGATCGTGCATCAGGCGAAAGACCAGGAGCGCACGTTCTTCTGCTTCTACGGGGAAGACCCGCCGCGCTACACGATCATGCACATGCCCGAGGGCACGCACGTGGACGAGTTCGCGGACGACCGCGGGTTCCGGAGCACCCGGTCACTGGAGTCGGGGTGGGTCCTCCTCGGACCCATCCCCGACCTGGACCGTGAGAACGAGCAGTGGCAGTAAACGACTTACGCAGCCAGTAGCGTCGCGATCTGTTTCAGCTGATCGTCGGTCAGGGGGCCGAACTCCATCGCGCGAGCGTTCTCCTCGGCCTGCGCGACCGTCCGGAAACCGGGGATCGGCACGGTCCGCGGGCTCCGCGCCCACAGCCAGCCCAGAGCGCCCTGAGCGAGCGTCCGTCCGTCGCTCTGCAGTACGTCGCGGATCGCGGACACCTTCTCCCACCATTCCGGTGCCGGTACGCCGCCCTCGGCGAAGTACCGCAGCCACGAGGGCGGCAGGGTGCGGATGTCCGCGCCGGTCGCCGGCTTGTTCGCGTCCCGGCGGCCGAGGATGCCCATGCCGAGCGGGGTCCGGTTGATGCTCGCCAGGTTCTCGCGCTCGCACAGCGCGAAGAACTCCGGCGCGTCGTGCAGAACGCTCGCCTCGTGCTGGACCGCCGCGCAGTGCTCGCCCTGCGCGAAGAGTTCGGCGCTGTGCACGGTGTCGGTGCTCCACGCGTAGCTGCGGATCAGGCCCTCGCGGACCAGTTCCTCGCAGGCCTCGCGCAGCGGCAGCGCGATCTCGTCGGTGGTGTCGAAGTGCAACTGGTAGAGATCCAGGTAGTCGGTCCCGAGCCGCTCGAGCGACGCCCGTACGGCCTTGTGGACGTACTCCGGCGTCGTGTCCTGGTGGTGCATGACCCGGGTCGACTCGTCGAACGTGTTGCCCCACTTGCTGGCGATCACCACCTGGTCGCGGATCCCGTCGAGCGCCTGCCCCAGTACGCGTTCGCTGTGGCCGGCGCCGTACACGTCCGCCGTGTCGAAGAAGGTCACGCCGAGCTCGACCGCCCGGCGGATCGCGCGCACCGATTCCTCGTCGTCGACGACACCCCAGCCGAGCGGTTCGCCGGCCGGGTTGCTGAATGGGCCCCCGATCGCCCAGCACCCGAATCCGACCGGGCTGACCTCGATACCTGCTCGTCCCAACGTGCGCATATCCATGCCGCCGAGCCAACCAGCCCGGCCCGTGCTCCGTCCAATGAATCTTCTGCGCAGAGTTGATGCATACCGTGCATGTAACGAAATTGGGGCCTTTACCTACCATTAATCGTTAGGTAACCTTCCTAACAATTCTGCTCCGCGCCCCCGGAGGTATCTCATGAAACTGCGCCTGCTCGCGCTGGTGCTACCCGTCGGACTGCTCGCCGCACTCGGCGGGTCGGCCGCCGACGCCCGGACGAACGCCGACACCCTGCTCTCGCAGGGCAAGCCGGTGATTGCCTCGAGCCTCGAGGACGACACCCTGACCGCAGGCAAGGCGGTCGACGGCAGTACGTCGACCCGCTGGGCCAGCGCCGAAGGTGCCGATCCGCAATGGATCCGCGTCGACCTCGGCCAGGCGGCGACCGTCGGCCGGGTGAAACTGAACTGGGAGGCCGCGTACGCGAAGGCGTACCGGATCGAGGTCTCCGACGACGGCACCGCCTTCAGTACGGTCAAGACGGTTGCGGACGGCAACGGTGCGACCGACGATCTCACCGGCCTGCAGGGCCATGGGCGGTACGTCCGGGTCGTCGGCACGCAGCGCGGCACGTCGTACGGCTACTCGCTGTGGGAGCTCGAGGTCTACGGCACGACCGACTCGACCGGCGACACCCAGGCGCCGACGGTCCCGGCCGGTCTGAAGAGCACCGGCGCCACGGCCACCTCGGTCGGCCTCAGTTGGATCGCCTCGACCGACAACATCGGCGTCAGCGGGTACGACGTACTGCGTGACGGCACTGCGGTCGCGACGACGGCGAGTACGCAGTACAACGACACCGGGCTGACCGCGAACACGGCGTACAAGTACTCGGTGCGCGCCCGCGACCTGGCCGGGAACGTGTCGGCTGCGAGCGCGCCGATCACGGTGACGACACCGACCGGCGGCAGCGGCGGGTTCGTGCTCGCGGCGGCGGGCGACATCGCGGACCGTTGTACGGCGTCCGACTCGGACTGCATCCATCCGAAGACCGCGAAGCTGGTCGAGGCGATGAATCCCGCCGCGGTGATCACTATGGGCGACAACCAGTACGACGACGCGCATCTCTCGGACTTCCAGAACTACTACGCGAAGACGTGGGGGAAGTTCAAGAGCATCACGCACCCGATCCCGGGCAACCACGAGACGTACGACGACACTCCATTCAAGGGGTACCGCGACTACTTCGGCTCGATCGCGACGCCGCAGGGCAAGAACTACTACAGCTGGAACCAGGGCAACTGGCACTTCATCGCGCTCGACTCGAACGACTTCGTGAAGGAAGAAGGGCTCCGCGAGCCGGCGCAGCTCACCTGGCTGAAGCAGGACCTCGCGAACAACACCAAGGGCTGTATCGCGGCGTACTACCACCACCCTCGGTTCAGCTCCGGCGACCACGGCGACAACCCGGACGCCGAGCCGCTGTGGCAGACGCTGGTGTCGGCGAAGACCGACCTGGTGCTGAACGGGCACGACCACCACTACGAGCGGTTCCTGCCGCAGAACGTCGACGGTGACAAGGACGCGAACGGTCCGGTCCAGATCATCGGAGGGATGGGCGGAGCGCCGCTGTACCCGGTGCACGCCGCGCATCCGGCCACGGCGAAGATCATCTCGGACTTCGGCGTACTGAAGCTGTCGATGACCGACAACACCTTCGCCACGCAGCTGATCGGGCTCGACGGCAAGGTCCTGGACAGCAGCCCGACGTACAGCTGCCACTGATGTACCTCGCATCCGTCGGCCCGCTCCGGACACCACTGCGACGGGTTCCCGGGAATGTCGTTGCTTTAGGCATCGTCAGTCTGGTGACGGACGTCTCGGCCGAGATGGTGACCGCGATCCTGCCGTTGTACCTGGTCTTCGGGCTCGGTCTGAACCCTCTGCAGTTCGGCCTGCTCGACGGCCTGTACGCCGGAGCAACCGCCGTCCTGCGGTTGGTCGGCGGACACGTGGCCGACCGCTGGCGACGGTTGAAGACCGTCGCCGGCGTCGGCTACGCGCTCTCGGCGATCTCGAAGCTCGGCTTCCTGGCCGCCGGCTCCACGGTGCCGGCGATCGGCGCGGTCCTCGCGATCGACCGCGCCGGCAAGGGCATCCGTACCGCACCCCGCGACGCCCTCATCTCATTGAGCAGCGACCCTTCGACGATGGGCCGCTCTTTCGGGGTCCATCGAGCTCTCGACACCATCGGGGCGTTCCTCGGTCCACTGGTAGCAACTCTTGTGCTGTGGGCGAGCCTCAACGACTACAACTCGGTCTTCGTCACCAGCTTCGCCCTGGCCACCTGCGGCGTCATCCTGCTGACAGCCTTCGTCCGCGACCAATCGCCACCACCCGCCCCTACCGCGCGCGGTCTTCCCATGCTGAGCCTGCTGCGTGATCCCAACTTCCGCCGGTGCTGCCTCTGGGCGGCGGCACTCGGCCTGTTCACGATCACCGATTCGTTCGTCTACCTCGCCGTACAGCGCCGCTGGGACATCGCTACCAGCCTGTTCCCGCTGCTCCCGTTGGGGACTGCGGGCACGTTCCTCCTGCTCGCGATCCCGCTCGGCAGGCTCGGCGACCGGATCGGCCGCTGGAAGGTCTTCCTCGGCGGACACCTCGCTTTGATTGTGGCGCTCCTGGTCGTCTGCGGCCCGGTTGGTGCGTGGTGGCTGGTCCTCGCTCTCCACGGTGTCTTCTACGCCGCTACCGACGGCGTACTTCCGGCCGCGGTCGGCCCGCTCCTGCCCGAAGACCTCCGCGCCAGCGGTCTCGCCGTACTGCAAACCGGTCAGGCGCTCGCCCGCATGGCCGCGGCCGTCACCGTCGGTCTGCTGTGGACCCTCTGGGATCTCCGCCCGGCACTCCTCGCCTTCGCGCTAGCGCTGCTAGCGGTCACGATCGCCGCCGCCCTCCTCAAGCCTTTGGAGGTACGCCGATGACGTCCAAGCTCTTCGGTTCCGCGATCGGGATCCTCGCACTCCTCGGCGGGGCGATCACCTACGTCGCGCACGCACGCGAGAGTGGCCCGGCCGAGAACGCCGTACCGGTTGTCACGGGGCAGCCGATGCGGTTCGACGGCAAGACACTGTTCTTCCGCAACCTTGCGGACGGACCGGACTCCGGCAAGCTGGCCGCCGTACCCATGGCCGATCCAGGTGCGGCCCGGCGGGTGGGGGAGCTGCACTGCGACCGGTTCGCCGCGGCGCACGGTACGGCGATCTGCCTGCGGCTGAAGGCCGGCTCGCTTCCCGCGATGACCGATCTGATCGTCCTGGACGCGAACCTCCGCGAACGGCATCGTGCGACGCTCCCCGGTACGCCGAGCCGGGCCAGGGTGTCGCCCGACGGGCGGTTCTTGAACTGGACGCTGTTCGTCACCGGTGACTCGTACGCCGCCACCGGCTTCTCGACCCGCACCGGGCTGTACGAGGTGGACACCGGGCGGCTGGTGAAGACGATCGAGGAGCTCGCGGTCTTCGTCGACGGGAAGCGGTACTTCGCCTCGGACGTGAACTACTGGGGTATCACGTTCGCTGCCGACGGCAACCGTTTCTACGTGACGATGGCGAGCAAGGGGAAGACGTACCTGATCGAGGCCGACTACCGCGCGTACCGCGGGACAGCGATCGCCGAGAACGTCGAATGCCCGTCCCTGTCACCTGACGGCCGCCGCATCGCCTACAAACAAAAGGTTTCCAACGGCGTCTGGCGCCTCGCCGTCCTGGACCTCGCCACCCGCCGCATCACCCATCCGCCCGACTCCCGCCCGATCGACGACCAGCCCGTCTGGCAGGGCAACAACACCCTTCTCTATCCGATCCGGAACTCGAGCAACACCCTCGACCTCTGGTCCGTAGGCCTCACCACTCCCGCCAAGCTCCTCATCCCACAAGCGACCACCCCCTCTTTCGCCTAGCCCACCGCATGTTGTTCAGCTCGACAGTACGTATACGCCCACTGTCCGGTATCGCAGCCGATCATCCGGCGTGCGATCGCGGGTAGTAGACGTATACGTACTGTCCAGATGCGGCGCCCACCCGGTTGTCGAGGGCGGCGGCTCGAGGTCGGTGGGGCAGGCTATTTACGCAACCGGAGTAGCGGAGAAGAAACACTGCCATGGATTGTCAGGGTTTGGTGTCACCGTTACCCAGGTGACTTCGCGCCCCCAGCTGCTGCTGCCTGCAGCCTTCATCACGTCCCTCGGTAACAACATCCAGCTCCTCGGCGCCGCACTGCTGCTCGTCCGCGCGGAGGGCTCAATGCTCGACGTCGGCTGGCTCTTCATCGCTGTCGCCGTACCGCAGGCCATCCTCTCGCCGTACTTCGGTCGCCTCGCGGACCGCTTCGACCGGCGCCGCCTGTGGATCATCTGCGACCTCGTCAGTGCGGCAGCCGCCCTTGCGCTCCCGGTCGGCCTGGCGCTCGGGGTGTCCCATCAGCCGCTCGTCTACGCGACCAACTTCGCCCTGGCGGTCGTCGCAGCCCAGTTCATGCCGGCCAGTGCCGCACTGATCCGCGAGCGAGTCCCTACCGCGCAGCTACGCCGCTTCAACGCGCACTACGAGATCGCTCTCCAGTGCGGCATGCTCCTGTCCGCCGCGGTCGGTGGATTCGCACTCCAGTACTTCGGTCCGAAGCCGCTCTTCACCTTCAACGCGCTGACCTTCGCGCTCTCCGCCGTACTGATACTCGCGGTCGGAACAAGCCGCCGGCCAACTGAGCCGCTGGGGGAAGCGACCGCGGCTGTGCGTCCCACCGCCGCAAGAGTTCTCCCGCTCGCTCCGCTGGCCTTGCTCTTCGGTCAGGGGCTCGTGGTCGTGACCGTCTTCAACGCGTTGCTTCCGGTGTTGCTGATCGGGGAGTGGCATCGCGGTCCGGCTGTCCTTGGTGTGGTCGACGCGCTGGGAGGAGCCGGCTTCCTGCTCGCTGCGGCCGTCTACCGTCGATCCGCGGCCCGCCTGGGTGACCTGAAGCTCGCGGTCGGCGGATTCTTCGTCTGTACGACGCTGTTCGCGCTGCAGCCGCTGTTCGGCGTACCCGTGCTGATGGTGCTCGTGCTGCTGGGTGCCTTCCTGTTCGGGCAGGCGCGGATCGCGACGCGGTCGTTGCTGATGACATCGGTCGACGAGTCGCGGGTCGGGCACGCGTTCGGTCTCGCCAACGGGTACGGGCTTGCCGCGACCATCGTCGTCATGCTGATCGCCTCGGTTGTCACCGGCCACTCCGACACCCGCTACGGCTTCGCGACCGTCGCCGTGATCAGCCTGCTGGCCGCCGGGCTGGCCGCGGCCTGGCTCTCAACCATTTCGCGCCGCGCCGCATCCAACCACCATGGAGCGCGACCAGTCGTTCGATCACCTAGCGGAGCGGTATGACCGACTCGGCGAACTGACCGCCGACCACGTCGCCGACTGGCTCCCGACCGTCCTGCCCGATCGCCGCCGCCGAGCCATCGACCTCGGCTGCGGCGCGGGCCGGCACGCCGTCGTACTCGCGGACTACTTCGATCAGGTCGACGCGATCGACCTCTCCGGCCCGATGATCCGCCTCGCCCGCCACAAGCGTCCGCGCTCGAACATCACCTACCTCGAGTCCGGCATCCTCGAGGTCTCGGGGCAGTACGACTTCGTCACCACGTCGGCCACCCTGCACCATGTCACCGACCTCCCTGCGGTGCTGCGGCACATCCGCTCCCTCGTCGCGGTCGGCGGTTGCGCAGCCCTCGCAGATACGGTGTCACCCCGTCCCGCGAATCCGCGCTGGTGGCTGTACGGCGGCGAGGTCCGCAAGCTCGCGCGCAACCTGATCCACCGCAATCCGCACGCCTGGGAGATCTTCGGGCTGGCGACCGGCGACTGGCTCGACCACCGCGTCTCCGACCGGTACCTGAGCCGCGCGGGGTTCGAGCAGGCATACGGCGCCGTGTTCCCGGAGGGTCGCTTCGTGCAGGTCGGCAGTCAGTGCGCGGTGATCTGGGGTCGACCAGATGTGACAGCGCTTATATAAGTGCTGTTATGATCGGCACATGGAGGATCCCACTGAGCAGAGTTTGTGGCGGCCGTTGCACGAGTTGCTGGCGCGGCTCGATGCCGAGATCGGGCAGATCTACACCGAGCGGGACATCACAGGGCTGAAGCCGACGTACGTGCGGGAGCTGCTCCAGCTGCACCTCAAAGGGCCGATGACGATCACCGAGCTGGCCGACGCGATCGGGCGGACGCACTCGGCGCTCAGCCAGAAGGTGGCCGCGATGCGCACCGCCGGTCTGGTCCGGACCGTGCCGGGCGCGGATGCACGGAGCAAACAGGTCACGCTCACGGCCAAGTCCAAGAAGGTCGTCGAGCTGCTTGCTGCCGAGTGGCGGGCGACGGAGGCCGTACTCGCCGAGCTCGAGGCCGAGTTGCCGTACCCGATGACTCAGGTCGTCCGTGATGTCGAGGAAGCACTGGCCCGGAAGAGCTTCCATGACCGGATCGCGGAGAAGCTGCAGTGAAACGTGCGTTCATCGACCTCGGGCCGCTGAAGGTCCTGACCTACCGGCGGTTGTGGATCGGGCAGGTGTTGTCGGGGTTCGGCGGTCAGCTGACCTTCGTCGCGGTGATGTTCCAGGTTTGGGACCAGACCTCGAGCCCGGCCTGGACCGGTGCGGTCGGACTGGCGCAGGCGTTGCCGTTGATCGTGCTCGGCCTGTTCGCGGGCACGCTCGTCGACCGGCTCGAACGGCGCAAGATCTACCTGATCACCACCATCGGGCAGTTGCTGACCGCAACCGTCATGGCCAGCCAGCTGGTGACCGGCCGGGTCCCAGTGGGGGTGCTCCTCGCGCTGGTCGCCGTACAGTCGGCGTTCGGCGCGACCGCCGGGCCGGTGGCGCGGACCGTGTTGCCGCAGCTGCTGTCGCGTGACCAGCTGGCCGCCGGGATCGCGCTCAACCGGATCGGGTTCCAGGGCGCGATGCTGCTCGGGCCGGCGATCGGTGGCGTGATCGTCGGCACCTGGGGCGTCGGCGTCTGCTACCTGGTCGACGCGCTGAGTTTCCTCGCCGCGCTGTACGGCGTACTCGGGCTGCCTCGGATGAAGATCGAGGGGGTTACGAAACCGGGATTGCGCGGGGTCTGGGACGGGTTGACGTTCGTCGTCGCGACGCCGGTGATCCGGGGCGCGTTGATCACCGACCTGGCCGCGACCGTGCTGTCGATGCCGATCAGCTTGTTCCCGGTGATCAATGCGGAGCGGTTCGGCAACAATCCTCGGACGCTCGGGTTGTTCCTGACCGCGATCGCTGTCGGCGGGGTCGCCGCGTCGTTGTTCTCCGGGGCGTTCACCCGGTTGCCGCGGCACGGGCTGGTGATGCTGTGCGGTTCGGCCGGGTGGGGGATCGCGTTGCTGCTCTTCGCGTTCTCGCCGGCCGCGTGGCTGGCGTTGGTGTGCCTCGCGTTCGCCGGTGCCGCGGACACCGTTGCGGTCGTTTCCCGCAGCACGATCGTCCAGCTGCACACGCCGCCCGAGTTGCTCGGCCGGGTCAGTGCCGCCGAGCAGATCGTCGGTCAGGCCGGTCCCGATCTCGGCAACCTCCGCGGCGGCGTGGTCGCCCAGCTCACCTCACCGGTCGCCTCGCTCGCCTCCGGGGCGTTGCTGTGTATCGCAGCAGTCGCTGCGGTCGCCGCCAGTACGCCGAGATTGCGGCAGCCGGCCGTCACGCAGGACGCGTGAGACCGACCGTACGGAAGCCGGCGTTGCCCATCGAGGACTCCGGCGTGTTCGACGAGCGGGCGGCGTTGCGGTAGCGGTTGCAATACGAGTCGTGGCAGAGGTACGAACCGCCGCGGATCACCCGGGCTGCGCCGAGCGACGGCCCGGGTGGGTTCTCGGCGGGGGAGAACTTGTAGTAGCGCGGGCCGAACCAGTCCGCGCACCACTCCCAAACATTGCCGACCATCTGCCACAGTCCGTAGCCGTTCGGCTGGAAGGTGCGGACCGGGGCAGTGGTCAGGTAGCCGTCCTCCTCGGTGTTCGTCCGCGGGAACTCGCCCTGCCAAATGTTGCACCGCCACTCGTCGTCGAGCAGCTCGTCGCTCCACGGGTACCGTGCGCCTTCGAGGCCTCCGCGGGAGGCGTACTCCCATTCGGCCTCGGTCGGCAGCCGTCGCCCCGCCCACTTGCTGTACGCGACCGCGTCGTTCCAGCTGACATGGACGACGGGATGGTCGTCGAGGCCGTCGAGATCGGACCGCGAGCCGCCCGGATGCCGCCAGTCTGCCTGGCGCACACCGACCCACCACGGGGTCCCGGACGCGGGGCCCATCACTTCGTCGGGTTCCGCGGCGAGGGCGAGGTGGAACACCGCGGAGTACCCGAAGGTCTCGGCCTCGGTCCGGTAACCGGTCGCATCGGCGAAGCGGGCGAAGTCGGCGTTCGTCACGCTGGTCGCGTCGATGCTGAACGGCGCCAACTCGACCTGATGCACCGGCGTCTCGCCGTCGGCGGCGTTCTCGTCGCCGTTGTTGTTACCCATCGCGAACGAGCCGCCACTGAGCACAACCTGCTCGACCCCATGCTCCCCGCGCGTGGTCGGCACCGGCGGAGGCGCCGCCGCCTCACCACGCGCCGGCGCACAACAGGACGAATGGTGATCGCTCATGCGTGCAAGCTTAGGTCGGCTGCACTTCCGGGGTCAGCCGAGGCTCGGCGGGCCTTGTTCGATGCGGCGCAGTACCGGGTCCAGGCGGTAGAAGTCGGTGCCGGTGATGAGTTGGCGTTCGTCCCACCAGGTGGCGCCCGCTTCGGCGAGCGGTTCGACGAGGGCGCGGGAGCGGGCGAGGTCGGCGGGGCTGATGCCGCCGACAATCACGTCGTACGGCGTGCTTGTGTGCTCACGCTGGTCGTTGATGAACGCGACCAGGTCGCGGAGCTCGTCGACCGGCGGGGCTTCGCCGTGGTTGGCGGTCTTGAACAGCGGCACGGCGCCGTCCCAGCGCGCGGCCCGGCGCATCGGGGCCTTCCGCGGCCAGTAGCCGGCGATCCAGACCGGTGGCCGCGGTTGCTGGACCGTTGCCGGCAGCAACTCGACGTCATCGGCGCGGTAGTGCTCGCCGGTGTGATCGACCCGCTCGCCCGACCAGTACGCCGCCAGCAGGTCGAGGCCCTCGTCCAGCCGCGAGGCCAGCACCTTCGGGTCGGTCTCGTCGCCGAAGCTGCCGAACTCGTCGTCGATCGGCCCACCGAGCCCGGCGCCGAAGATCACCCGGCCGCCGCTCAGCCCGTCGAGGGTGGCGACCTGCCGCGCGAGTTGCTCGGGCCGCCGCCGCGCGACCGGCGTGACCAGCGGACCGAGCTTGATCCGCGACGTCGCCAACGCGGCCGCCGTCATCAGCATCCACGGGTCGCCGAACGGCTGGCCGCGCCGCCGCTCCTTGCTGTGCACTACGTGGTCCCAGAAGAACAGCCCGTCCCAGCCGGCGTCCTCGGCAGCCTTCGCCACCCGCGCGACCGTGTGAGCGTCTGCGAAGTCGCCGAAGTTCGGAATGTTGATCGAAAAGCGCATGGTCACTCGCCCAACCGTAGTTCGATGAACGGAATCGTGTCGCCGGGCAGCAGGTAGGTCTCCACCTCGACGAATCCCTGCGCCTTCGCGAACCGTACGCCGTCCTCGTTGGTGCTGAGGATGTGCGTCTCGATGCCATCGCCCAGCTCTCGCCCGCGGCGCAAGCAGTGCTCGTAGATCGCCGTACCGAATCCACGACGCCGGTACGCCGGGAGCACGCGAGCGATCACCACCGCGGCCGAGGTCTCCTCGGACGGCGGCCGGACCGTGGAGCATCCGACCAGCACATCACCGTCGTACGCCACCTCGAGCACGTTCCGCGTCCGGCGGTCGCGGATCTCGTCGACCGACAGCGGCGCCGTCGGGATGATCTCGTTGTGCATCCGCTGCCAGTCCAGCAACGTCTGGTCGTCCGCCACCGGCACGATCCGAAGCTCAGTCATTGCGCCAGCCAACAGCCGGGCGCGGCCAGCGGTCAAACGGATTCGGTCCGGGGGAGTAGTAGCGTCCGTGTCGTGCGGATTCTCTTCGTGGGTAACAGCTTCACCTCGCGGAACAACCTCCCGGGGCTGATCAAGGGCCTGGCCGGGGCGCGCGGCATCGAGGTTGAGCACAAGCTGATCTCGGCCGGTGGCGCGTCGCTGCGGCAGCACCTCAACGCGGGCAAGGCGCTCGACGAGATCGCGAGCGGCGGGTTCGACACCGTCGTGCTGCAGGAGCAGAGCACGCTGCCGATCAAGAGTCCGGACCGCTTCCGGGAGAGCGCCCGCGACTTCGACCAGGCGATCACCGCGGCTGGTGCGAGTACCGCGTTCTACCTGACTTGGGCCCGCCGGAACGCACCTGAGACGCAGCAGGCGCTGACCGCGGCGTACGGCGGCGCGGCGGTGGAGCTCGGTGCGACGCTGGTACCAGTCGGGATGGTCTGGGAGCGATTCCTCAGCCAGCACGACGAGCCCGCGCTGCACGACGCGGACAACAGCCACCCGGCGCTCGCGGGCAGCTACCTCGCGGCCTGCGTGTTCCTCATCGCCTTACTGAACGAGGACCCGGTCGGAACCGACGTACCGGTGAAGGGCCTAGCGGCAGACACCGCCGCCCGGCTCCGGCAAGCAGCCTGGGACATCTGCTCCGACCTGGCCGCAGCCGAGTAACCCGCCACGACCTCCGTGGCGGGTTACACGATCACACGCTCCCAGATCGACTCAGCCCGGCGCCGCACGCCGCCGCGCATCGTCCGGACCAGAATCCGCCGGACCAGAATCGGGTGGATCAGAACCGCCGCGATCAGGCGGAGACGTGCGGTAGCGCCGTCCCGTAGGGCTGGACCAAGTCGTCGTGCCATCGGGATTGGCTGCGACGACCCATCCACCTTCATGCTTGAGACGGTGATGATGCCGGCACAGGCAATGGAGGTTGTCCGTCGTGGTACGGCCGCCTTCAGCGAACGCGACGCGATGGTCGACGTCCGCGAACTCGGCGGGCTGGTTGCACCCGGGGAACTGACAGGTTCGATCACGCTGGCGGACGAAGCGATCAGTAGCCGCATCCGGCGTGTACCTGTCCGGCTTCCCGGTGGGTGGCTCGTCGCTGAGCCGAAGGCCGAGCCGGGATCGGTCGGCGCCCCCGACGAGAGCCCGAGTCAGGGTGCGTGTGAGGTGCTTGCGCAAGGATTCCTGAGGAATCGGCCCATAATGTTCCGCCGTCCCGCCGGTGCTGTTCTCGCCGTTGATCAGGGCGCGGATCTCAGCGCCGGTCGCGTGGATGACTACGGTGGCATCTGCGCCAACGGTCGAGTCGTCGCGTAGCTCAGCGTCCGCGTTGTCGACTGATTCCGCCGGCCGTCGAGTGTCAGTACGTGGCAGAAGGCGAGCCAGGGCAATGTCGGCGCGCAGCTGGTCCATCGACCGGGGGTCGCCGTGCCGACGCCGGTACGCCGCCGCGCGCGTGAGGCTGTTCATCACCGCGCCGGCGTCCAAAGCGTCCTGGGTGTGGATCAGCTCAGCCGTGCCGTCACTGTTCGGAAAGATCCGCACCGACCGCTCATTCATCGCCCGCGCATGTGACCTGCTCTGCGCGTCCGGCGACCGTCGAGCAGCCTCCCGCTGCGCCTCCTGCTTGATCTTCTGCAACGGATGCTTCCCGGCCCACTCCAGCAACGCCGTCTCAGCCGCCCGCCGCGCGTCCGGATCCTCCAGCACCGACAACTCCCGCACGATCGCGAAAGCGGCCCGCTCGGTCAACTGCCCCTCCTCCAGCGCCCGCAACGTCGCCGGAAAATTGTGCACCAACTCGCACGACGTATGAATCCGCGCCATCGCAGCACCCTTGTGCATCTGCCACACCAACGCGAGCTCATCAGCGGTCGACCGGAGATCGCCGGCCACCCAACGACGTTCGCCCGGTTCCGCAGCCCGATCTCCAGGCTCGGGGTAGCGGTGCCCGAGATCAGCTGACACCCCGTGCAACGAGGCCTCGTACCCGGCGGTCGCCTCTGCCTTCATCGCCGCCAGCCGCGCCTCCAACCGGCCGATCGCCTCCTGCCGATCCAGCCACCCGGAGTCGCTCAGCCCCGACGTGTCCTGAAACGCCACCGCCTCGAACAACCCAGCGCCGTGATCAGGGTCATCCGGTACGTCGTACCGCCCGAGCAACCCGAACCGCGCAGCAATCTCCGCGTCCCGTCGCAACCGATCCCGGAAAACCGCTAAGCCATCCTCCGGAACAACCGACAAGCGCGCACGCCCAGCAGACACCTCACTCGAGTCGACCGGACACTCACCCATGTATTCGATCATACGTTCGAATATGACTCGAAACCAAATCGAGCGCTCATTTCGCGTCGTGGAAGACCAGTCCGAGGGTGTGGCGCTGTCCTGAGCGGATTGTGGACACGCCATGCCGCACCGGAGCGGCCGACCAACCACGTGCTGATTTCACCGGACGGTCGCGGGTCGTGAACACCAACCCGTGCCCCTGCGGGATCAGCGTCGACGTACCCCGCGACTGAGCCCGCGGCCGCTGCTCGACCAGCAGGAACTCGCCGCCCGTGTGATCGACGCCTGGGTCGTTCAGATTGATCACGACCTGAAGCGGGAACACCTTGTCGCCATAGAGGTCACGGTGCAAGGCGTTCCAGTCGCCCGCGCCGTACCGCAGCAGAATCGGCGTCGGCCGCGCTTGTCCAGCCCGATGACATATGTCGAGCCACTCGTCGAGCGTGTCCGGCCACTCCGCCTCCCGCCCGAGCTTCGAATACCACTCCCGCGCGATCGGCAGCAGCCGCGGATACAGTGCCTGCCGCAACGCCTCCACAGCCTCCGGGAACGGCCGATCGAAGTACCGGTACTGCCCCTCGCCGAACCGATGCCGCGCCATGTCGATCGTCGCCCGGTACCGCTGTACGTCGTCGTACATCCCAGCGATGGGCGCCGCCTCGGCCGGTGTCAGCAGCTGCGGCAGCAGCGCACAACCGAGATCATCAACCGAAGCGGCTACAGCGTCCCAGTCGGCTCCGGCCACGCGTCGTTCGTACTTGTTCATGCCTATGGAACGGCACGGCTCCCAGGTATGTGAGGGAGCACCAGCAAGCTGCCGTAGTGATGCATGGCGATCCCCGCAAACGCGGCAGAGGTCTCGGCCGCATACACCTTGTCCAGCTCGGACTCCATGTAGACGCGACCCTCCTCGTAGAACGTCACCGTCTCCGGATCGCCCGTTCCCGACAGGTCCTTGCTCTCCACCCCGATGACCACAGACTGCGGAGCGCCGTACGCGATCTCATGCGAGGCCCGCGCGATGATTCCGCTAGCAGTGTCGGTGTAGTCCATCAGCGAAACGTAGTCGGTCAGATCCTGCACATGGTCGCTCAGCGGTGCAGTCTTCCCGTGCCACGTGATCGCCGTACAGCAGTCCGAGCTGTCGAACCAGAACGGGATCGCCGGCCCGACGAGCAACTGCTGCCCGGATGCGTCCCGCAACTGCATGAACTCCTGCAGCAGATCGAGCCACACCGTCGGCAACGTCGTACCGGGCTCTTTCCACTGCGGCAGCAGATAGGGCTCGATGTCCACGTTCACCCCGTCGAACCGCGCATCAGCCGGTACGGCGAGGTTGTAGTCGAGCACCTTGGTGAACTCACTGACCGCGATGTGCTGGTACTGCGGCAACGCCCCAAGGTACGGCGGCACAGTCCCGCCCGCGATCACGGCTTGCACGTGGTACCCACGTCCACGCGCCCACCGAACGAAGGCCGCGACCTGGCTCCGCGAGTCCCGCAACATATCCCGACCCTGGTACGCCGCGACGCCCAAGTACAACGTCCGCACCGGATCCGATCCGTACGTCGTGGTGTCGTCCATGAACCGACCGAGCTTGTCCCGCGCCGCCCGATCGAAGACCGCCGGGTACGAGTCCTGTTCCCACACCCACATCGCCCGGTCCTGCGAGTACCGCTGCTGCACCGGCGGCACCGCACCGCCAACCGCGACGTACGTGCTCGCAGACAAACCGACCTGTCCCGTCACGTCGACCGCACGCGCCTCGATCCCGGCGAACCCCTTCGCAGCAACCAAAAGCACCCGATACCCACCAGCGACCCGGACAGCAGGCCGCCACGCACCGCCGTTGACCCGCGCCTCGACCCGCCGCACCGGGCGACGCGACGAAACCGCGATCGTCGTCTCGAACCGTGCCCCCTCAACCGCCGCACCCAGAGCCGGCGAGGTGATCGTGACCGTCGGCTTCGCCGCTCGCGGGTTGTGCACGTTCACCGAGACGAAGGCCGACCACTGGTTGTACAGCGTCTGCAGGTTCTTCCCGTACGCCGCGAGCCCAACCGTCCCGTCCAGGTCGCGGAGATCGACCGTCGCACTCCACGTCCCGGTCGCCGCATCCATCGCCACCGGCACGACTCGTCGCGCATCGACGACCAACTGAATCCCCGACACCTGCTCATAGTGCCCGCGAACCGTCACCGAACCTGCGCTGTCGGCAGGCGCCTCGATAGTGATCGTCGGCGCACCCACCTCAGCAGCCGCCGGCGTCACCGACCCGGCAACCAGCAACAACGCCAGCAGCCCAACGAGGCGCCTCACACTTGTTCCAGCACCGTGATCGGGGCGAGCATCGTCGCGTCGTCAAGGGGCCGCTCACCGGACTCGAGCATCCCGAGGAAGACCTTCAGCCCCGGTACGACGTACTCCGAGTCGAGCTGTACGTCGCGACTCACCAGCCCCGTCCGCCCGACGAGCTCGGCATGGAACGGCACCCGCCCGGCGTCCGTCGGCTTCACCAACTGCAACGTCACCAGCACCCCGCCGCACAGGTAGCGCACGACGACAGTGGACCCGACGCGCTCGACCTTCACCGGACCAGGCTCGCCAGGAGCCAACCGCTGCGCCAGATCAGCCGCGTGGATCCCGTAGAAGAAGATCCCGCTGTACTCACTGTCCGGATCAGCCGGCCCAGTCACCGTCACCGCCTGCAGCTCACCCACCGAGGCCGCAGCGAGGGCATCCGCGTCCGCGACCCATCGCACGGCGGAGTACGACGTCACCGGCGCGCCACCGCGCCGCGACGCCTCCAGGATCGCCCGCGCATCCGCCGTACTCGCGGCCAACGGCTTGTCCACCCACACCGGAACGCCTGCTTCCAGAAACGGTACGGCGTGCTCGCGGTGCAACGCGCCGTCCCGATTAGTGGCGATCAGCGCGTCCACGTTGCCGAGCAACTCGGCCGAGGTCGGCACGAGTTCGGTGATGCCACCGGTCGTGGCGAGCTTCCGGTTGCGTTCGTCGTCCGCGCCGACGAGCGCCACGATGCGGGCGGTGTCAGCGACAGGATCGACGTTCAGGTGCCGGACGATCTCGTCCGCATGGCTGTTCTCGGTACCAACCAGAGCGACGCGCAGCATGGGTCAGTCCTCTTTCACTGAGACCGGATGTCCTGAACGGGCAGACTCGTAGACCGCGAGCACTGTCGCCAACGACCGCCGCCCCGCCTCCAGCGTCACCGCCGGCGGGCGGCCCTCGCGGACAGCGGCGATGAAGTCGCGGTACTGCGAGAGATGCGCGAGCTCGACCGGCCCCCACCCGTCCGGCCCAGCCAGCACAGGCGCCTCAGGTTCTGAGGAGTCCGCCGAGGCGAAGTACGCGAGCTCATCGTCGTCGAGGACCGCCGTCCCCTGATCGCCGTGGATCGTCAGCCGCACCGGACGGCCCGGGTACGCCGCCGTACTGGCGAGCATCAGCCCGATCGCCCCGCTCTCGAAGACGATCGATGCACCGGCGAGATCCTCGACCTCGATCCCTTCGTGGGCGAGCCGACCGGTCTGCGCGCTCACCTGGACCGGCCGACCGAGCATCCAGACCAGCAGGTCGAGCGCGTGGATGCCCTGGTTCATCAGGGCGCCGCCGCCGTCGATCGCGAGGGTGCCGCGCCAGTCGTCGCCGTCGTAGTACGACTGCGGCCGGAAGAACGCCGACTCCGCGATCCCGGACGTCACGCGCCCGAGCGCGCCGCTGTCGATCGCGGTCCGGATCTGCGCGACCGGCGGCTGGAAGCGGCGCTGGCTGATCACCGACACGGTCAGCCCGGTCTCCCGCTGCGCCTCGATCAACCGGTCGGCGGCGGCCAGCGTGATGTCGACCGGCTTCTCGACGATCACGTGCTTGCCGGCCCGCAGCGCCTCGACGGCGACCTCGGCGTGCAGCGCGCTCGGCAGGCAGATCCCGACGGCGTCGATCTCCTCCGCGGCGTACGCCTCGGCCGCCGTCGCATAGGCCTGACCGCCGTACTGGTCGATGAGTTTGCCGGCGCGGTCGAGATTGTTGTCGACGACAGCGGCCAGCACAGCCTCGTCGCCGAGGGCTTCGATGAGGCGAGCGTGCACGGCGCCGATCGCGCCGGCACCGATGAGGGCGAAACGCATAGGACCTCTCTTCAGTCGGTCGTCCAGGAGATGGGTACGCCGCCGTTCTCGGCGGACCGTTGCGCGAGGAGTGCGAGCCGCGTGGCCAGCAGGCCGCGCTCGGTGGTGATATCCGGTTCGTTGCCCGCAGCAAGCGCCTGCAGGACGAGTTCAGCCGGGCGGTGACCGGCAGGCAGGGGTACGTCGTGGGGCGCCAGGTCGGTCGTGGTGAGAGCGAGGCGGTTGCGCGCCCAGAGCAGTTCGGCGGTGCCTCCGGTGCCGACGAGTTTCATCCGGTAGTCACCGTGCACGGGCGAGCCGGCCGGGTTCATCCAGTCCACGCCGGCGGTGATGACCGCACCGGGTCCGCTCAGCGTCGCGACGCCGTACGAGCTGTCGACGATCGAGCCGCTCACGGTCCCGCTGGTCAGGCCGGTGAAGAGCAGTGCGGCGTCGATGTCGTGGACGGCGAGGTCGTTGAGGAGTCCGCCGTACCGCGCGCGCTCGAAGAACCACGCGGGCCGCGTCGGTCGGTTGAGTTTGTGCGGGCCGGACGACGTGACGCCGTGGATCGTGCCGAGTTGTTCCGCGATGCCCAGGGCGGCGAGTGTGACGGGGTAGTACCGCTTCTCCAGCAGGAGGGTCACGTGGCGGCCGGTGCGGTCCGCAGCCTCGGCGATCGCGTCGAGGTCCTCGAGCGTCGTGCACAGCGGCTTGTCGGCGATCACGTGGCAGCCCGCGTTCAGGGCGTCGACCACGACCTGACCGCGGTCGCCGTAGATCCCGGCGACCATGACCACGTCGGGCTCGAGCTCGCGCAGCATCTGCCGGTGGTCGGTGAACACCTTGGCGTCGTACGGCGCGGCCCACCGCTCGGCGGTCTCGCGGGACGGATCAGCCACCGCGACCAGCTCGTATTCGGCGACCTGATCGACCTCCGCGGTCGCATAGGCCACGTGCGGATGGGCGGCGCCGGCGATGGCGATACGCGTCATGATCGTGATTCCAGCATGCAACCGGTTGCACGTCAACGCATCAGGGCGTCGACTTCGGTGCCGCCGCGGTCGTCGCACGCGTCACCAGATGGGTCGCGATCGTGACGCACTCGGTGTTCGGCTCGGTGGCCTCCAGCAGGTTGACGAGCAGCTTCGCGGCCGCCGTACCTGCCGTTGCGGCACCCGCCGAGACGCTGGTCAGCGCCGGCGTGGTCATCGCGGCGAGGGTGTCGTCGCAGCCGACCAGGCTGAAGTCCGCCGGCACCGAGATGCCGCGCACCTCGAGCCCGGCCAGCACGCCCTGCGACACCACGTCGTCGAACGCGATCGCCGCGGTCGCTCCCGATCGGACGACCGCCGACACCGAGTCCCGCCCGGCCGCGTAGGTCGGCCGCCCGACCTCGACGATCTCCACAGTCAGGCCCGCCTTCGTCGACGTCTGGCTCAGGGCCTCCCGCCGCTGCTGGTCCGACCACGAGTCGCGCGGCCCGGCCAGGTACGCGAGCCGCTGGTGGCCGAGCTTCTTCAGCAGCAGCACGGCCTCGGTCATCCCGCCCGACGAGTCGATCAGCACCCGCGGGATCCCGTCCAGATCCCGGTTGACCAGGACGACGGGACGCGTCGCCGCCAACTCGCGGATCAGCGCCTCGGACAGTCGCGGCGAGGCGAGCACGAACCCCTCGACCTGCGGTGCCAGCCGCGCGATCAGCTTGGCCTCGCGCTCCGCGGATTCGTCGGAGTCCCCGAGGAACACCGCGAGGTCGGCGGTCTCCGCGGCCAGTTGCAGGCTGCGCACCAGCGGCGGGAAGAACGGGTTCGCGATATCCGGTACCACGACCGCGATGTTGCCGAACCGTCCCGTCGACAGCGCCCGCGCCGCCTGGTTGCCGACGTACCCGAGCCCGGCCGCGACCGCGCGGACGTGCTCGACGGTCTCCTGGCTGAGCAGCTGCGGCCGGGTGAAGGCGCGCGACACCGTCGACCGCGAAACCCGGGCGGCGGCCGCGACGTCGCCGATGGTGACCCCCGGCGCCCGGCCGGCACGTGATGCCATGCCCCCACCATAGGGCTCCGTGCAACCGGTTGCACACCCGTGGCCGGCATAGTTCAGGTCGTCACACCGTCTTCAATGTGGCGGCGGACCGAGTAACACTGGGTGTCAGGGGGAGCCAGTCGACTCCGGTTGGAGGACCGGGCGATGGGCACTAGGTGAGCATGGTGGACGTCGGGCTGCGGTATCTGCGAATCTGGCGGGCAGCAGTGGGACTGCTGGCCACTCTCGGTGTGATCACTTCGCTGGTGTTCGTGTCACCCGCGACCAACCTGGCGGTCTTCTTTGTCGCTGCCTTCACCGCCGGAGCTGTCTGTCTCAGCGTCGGTCTCGGTCGCGATCTGCCGACCTCGGACCTGCTCAACATGATTCCCCGCGGAGCGGTGCTCGGCGGACTGTGCGTACTCTCGATCTGCGGGTACGCCGCCGCGATCGGAGCCCGCACCGTGACGCTGCTCCTGCTGATCGTCGGTGTGTCCCCTCCGGTCGTCGGCTGGATGCGCTCGGGCCGCGCCGACCGGCCGGCGCGGACACTGCCCCGCCGGTCGATCAGGTTGCCCAAGGCATCGAACCGTCAGTTGAACGCGGTCCAGGCCGAAGCTGACCCGGCCGCGGACTGGCCGATGCCGAAGTACCTGGTCGCCGTGGTGCGGAGCGTCGGCGAGCTGACTGACGAGGAGCTGTGCCTGGCCTGGCGACGAAGCTTCAGCCAACTCCAGCGCGCGATGGGACCCGACCGGAGACAGGCGATGGCCGATGTACGCCGTGCCTACCTCGACGAACTCGAACGCCGCCACCCCGACTCGTTCGCCGGCTGGCTGGCGTCGAACCCGCGCGCCGCCGGCAACCCCGCCCGCTTCTTCACTTACCGGGCCGACCACTAGGAAAACTGGGAAAACGCAGCACGGAGATCCGCTGCGATGAGTTCGACCGCGTGGCGGCCCGCGGACAGTGCGCCCGGAAAGTTCAGGAACGCGTGCATCGTGTCCGCGTACTCGATCAGTCGCGTCGGTACGCCGTCCTGCTCCAGGCGACCCGCGTACGCCAGTGCGTCGTCGCGCAACGAGTCCCGCCCGGCCGCCAGCATCAACGTCGGCGGAAGCCCCGCGAGCGAGTCGGCCCGCAGCGGTACGGCGGTCGCCGGTACGTCGTCCGCGGGGAAGTACCAGTCGTGCCACTCGACGTCCGGGTGCAGGTCCAGCGTCGGGTAGCACAGGATCTGACGGTCGGGGAGCGGACCACCTTCGTCGCGAGCGAGCAGACCTGCCCCGGCAGCCAGTGCCGCGCCCGCACTCTGTCCACCCACCGCGACCTCGGCGCCGAGGTTCTCGCGGATCCATTGCAACGTGTCGTGAACGTCCAGAAGCCCTGCAGGAAAAGGATTCTCCGGCGCGAGCCGATAGTTGAGGGAGACGACAGTAACGTTGCCGCTGGCAGCGATCCCGGAGGTCGCGTACTCGATGTCCCGCAGATGCCCGCCGATGAAAGAACCGCCGTGCAGCCAGAGCAGAACCGGCCGAGGCCCCGGCGACATGCGGTAGATCCGTGCGTCGAGGGACCGCCCCGGCAGGTCGATCACGACGTCCTCGATCCCCGGCCGCGGATCACGCTCACCCGCCAGCGCCGGATCCGGTAGATCCTCCCGATCCAGCAGCAGCGCCTGATACGGATCGAGTTCGGGATAGCCGGGCTGGTCGGCGAGGAGCTTCAGCAGCGCATCGGTTTCGGTCCCGTACTCCGGGCTGTCGACGAGTTCGGGCGTCATGCGCTCACCGGCTGCAGGTGACGTGCCGCGTGCGCGAACAGGATCCCGTCGGGCGTCGTCGAGACGTACTCCGCCAGCGCCCCGATCCCTCCGTCGAACCCGGCGCCCGTCGACGGGTCCGCCCAGGTCTCCTCGTCGTACCGCGAGATCTCGTCGACGAGTGCGTCGCCGACGCTGTCGAACCGGTGCAGCACCAGTTCGGCTGGAATCCGTCGGCCCGCCTCGACGCCGCCGAGGTTGAGCGCGCGCCCGATCTCGGCGGTCTCCCACCGCAGATCGAGACTCCAGTGCAGGCGTCCCGCCCGGGCGTCCCGCAGTACGGCGAGCGTGATCTCGTCCCACATCAGCACGTGCGCGACCAGGTCGTGCAACGAGTCGCAGAAGTCCCCGAGCGGCCCCGCGGCCACGTCGTACGGCGCCCGCAGTTCGTCCTCGCTCAATCCCTCGATCCGGCTCAGCAACAGGTCCTGGTCCCGCCGGATCATCCCGGCCGCCTGCGCCGGTGTTGTAGTCGGTGTACGCATGCGGACAATCAACCAGCCCGCCCGCCGCTACCCCGGCCGATTGCGCGAACCCCTCAATCCACCGCTCGGTACGTCGCCATCTTCGCGCGCGCCCCACACGTGTTCATCGAGCACCACCGCCGCCGCCCGGCACGACTCGCGTCAACGAACAGCAGCGAGCACTCATCCGACGCACACGTCCGGATCCGATCGCCGAGCGGACCGCTGAGCAACTCGACCGCGTCCCGAGCCAAACCACTGAGCAGACCGAGCACATCAACCGCCGCACTCTCCGCACGAAGCTCCGAGGTCAGCCGAGGACCGGCCAACGGACGGCTGCTCCACCGATTGACCACCTTGAGGTCCGCGGCCTCCGTCGTCCCGGTGAAGAGCCGGTACAGCGCCTCCCGCAACTCAACAGCCTGCCGATACGCACGCCCCGGAACCGCCGGCTCGTCGTGAGCGAGCCCGGCTTCCCGGAACCACCGACCGAGATCCGCAGGCTCCGGGATCCGCTCGAACGGCACCTGCTGCCGCTTGCCGAGCGTCGCGGTGAAGTCGACCGACGGTCGGCCGCCGACCCAAGTGAACATCTGCGTAGTCTATCATCGCTGTTACCAGTTGAACCGGTAACCAAAGGAGCGGCTAGTGAGGATCGGGATCGTCGGCGCGGGCGGTGTGGGTGGGTACTTCGGCGCGCGCCTGGCCGCCGCCGGGCAGGACGTGGCGTTCGTGGCGCGAGGCAAGCACCTGGAGGCGCTGAACGCCGACGGGCTCGTGGTGCGGAGCCCGGCAGGTGACTTGCAGTTGCCGGTGCAGGCCACCAGCACACCGGCCGAGATCGGCCCGGTGGACTACGCACTGATCTGCGTGAAGACCTGGCAGCTGCCCGAGGCAATTGAGACGATCCAGCCGCTGGTGGGTCCGGACACGGCGATCGTCACTGTGCAGAACGGAGTCGAAGCGCCCGACCAGGTCGCCGAGGTCTACGGCCGGGCCGCCGTACTGCCCGGCGCTGCGGAGGTGATCGCGTACGTCGAGAGTCCCGGCGTCATCCGGCACCTAGGAAACGGGAAGCTCAACTTCGGCGAATGGAACAACGCGACCACGCCGCGGACCGGTCTGCTGCGCGAGGCGTTCATCGCGGCGGGCCTCCAGGCGACCGTTCCGGACGACATCTGGGCGGCGCTGTGGACGAAGTTCCTGTCAGTCGTGCCGGGTGGCGGTCTCGGTACGGCGACGGGCGCCGGGTACGGCGTACTCCGCACCCATCCTGCTACCCGTCGGCTGCTGACCGAGGCCATCACCGAGATCCGCGACATCGCACTGGCGCGAGGCATCCGGCTTGCCGAGGACGTCGTACCGCGGACGGTCGCCTGGATCGATCAGCTTCCGGCCGACGGGACCACCTCGCTGCAGCGCGACCTGATCGCCGGTCGTCCGTCGGAGCTCGACGCCTGGACCGGCGCCGTCGTCCGGCTCGGCGCCGAATCGGGCGTCCCGACACCGGTCAACACGTTCCTGTTCGAGCTGGCCGGCGCCCGAGCGCTGACCGCCGGCAACTGACTACTCCAACCCGAGGTCGGTGAGGACGTCGATCACCGGCCGGTTCGGCGGCGCCGCGGCGACCAGGCCGCGGATGCAGCCGGTCATCACCATCCGGAAATACGGCTCGGAGGTGATCATCGGGAGTTCCTGATGCGCCGCGTTCAACACCTCGTCCGCGGCGAGGAGTGCGTACACCTTCTCGAGTTCGCGCTGGTGCGGACCTTCGAAGTACGGGCGATGCCGCTCCTCGGCCGCGGTCAGGTTGATCGCGAGTGACGCGACGGTGCCCGACATCAGCACCGCACCGGCCGGGCTGTAACCGCGCCGGCCGAGCGCCTCGACAGCCTCCCGCTGCAGCCGCACGCCGGCCTCACCACGCGGGAACAGCCCCTGCAGGTACGCCGCGAGCCCCGGGTGCTCGAGCACGAACGTGTGCAGCTGCCGCGCGAACGACAACAGATGCGCCTCGACGTCCTCCTCCGGGTCGTCGACGATGTGCAGCTCCCGCAGTACCGCCTCACCGACCAGCGCCTCGAGCCCGAGCTTGCCGTCGACGTGCCGGTACAGCGCGGTCGGGGTGACGCCGAGCGCGGTCGCGACCCCGTTCACGGTCAAGTTGGTCAGGCCGAGTCGCAGGCCCTCCCGCTCAATGTCCGCGATGGTGATCTGCGCCTGGCGTCCGCCGGTCTTCCGGCGGGGCGGATTCGCTGTCACGACCCTCCTCCCTGGGGACTGACCCCAAAGTTATGCTACTAACTTAGATCAACACCGTCACCGACGGTGATTGTTCTGTCCCTCACTTCTCAGGAGATCATGGTGAGCGCACCTCGCCCCACCCGGCGCACGATGCTGAAGGCCGCCGGCGGGCTGACCGTCGCCGCCGGCCTCGGCGCCGGCACCATTCTGGCCACCTCCGTCGCCGCGAGTGCGGCCGACGACGGATTCGGCCTGCACATCACCGAGCGGAACGAAGACGATCCGCGGATGTGGTACTACCGCTTCCAGACCGACGCGATCGGCTGGGCCCCGGCCGTGAACGTCCTGCTGCCGAGTGACTATCACACCAGCGGGCGCACCTACCCGGTGCTGTACCTGCTGCACGGCGGCAACCAGGACTTCAGGGCGTTCGACCCCCTCGGCATCCGCGACTGGACCGCGGGCAAGCCGATGATCGTGGTGATGCCGGACGGCGGCAAGGCCGGCTGGTACTCCAACCCGGTCAGCTCCAACACCGGCCCGCGCAACTGGGAGAGCTTCCACATCAACCAGCTGGTGCCGTGGATCGACGCCAACTTCCGCACGCACGCCGAGTTCGCCGGCCGTGCCGTCGCGGGCTTCTCGATGGGCGGCTTCGGCGCGCTCAAGTACACGGCGAAGTACTACGGCCACTTCGCCTCCGTCAGCTCGCACTCCGGCCCGGCGAGCGTCCGCCGCGACGCGGGCCTGGTCGTGCACTGGGCGAACGTGTCCTCCGCGGCCGTCGACCTGGCCGGCGGCACGATCTACGGCGCCCCGGCGTGGGACGAGAAACGCGTCACCGCCGACAACCCGATGGAGAACCTCGAGCGCTACCGCGGCAAGCGCATCTTCCTGGTCGCCGGCACCAGCCCGAGCCCCGACCCGTTCGACTACGCCAACGAAACCCAGGTCCTGGCCGGCCAACGCGAGTTCCGCGCCGCCCTGGACAAGGCCAACATCCCCTTCACCGCCTACGAAGACCCAGGCGGCCACATGGTCCGCCCCAACCGAGTCATCGAAGACCTCGACGGCATCATCGCCCACCTGAAGAAGGCGTGATCTCGGACCGCCACGCAGGCAGAACCCACCCAAAGCGCCGTTCGCACGTCGAAAAGGCGACTTACGCCTGCGTGGCGGTTCGCCCCACCCCGCTCACTCCTCGGCGAGGCGCTGGAGGAGTGCGGCGAGGGTTTGTTGTTCGGCTGCGGTCAGGCGCGCGAGTTGGCTGACCATCACGTCGCGGCGTTTCTCGCGGAGGGTGGCCAGGACTTTCAGGCCGTCAGGGGTGAGATAGACGAGGGTGGCGCGACGGTCGTGGGGGTCCGGCTGTCGCGCGACCAGCCCGGCCGCCTCCAGGTCATCCACGACCGACGTCGCCGATCGCGGCACGATGCCCAGTTGAGCCGCCAGTTCGCTCAGCCGCAGCAGCCGGTCCGCGCGATCGAGCGTCCGCAGTACGCGGAACTGCCCGTGCGTGACGCTCTCGCCGAACCCCTCCCGAGAGGCCCGCCGCTGCCGGCGAACGATCCCGTCCATCAGGCCGGCAATCTGCTCCGCAGCATCCTCGGGATCAGGCATGCCCAGAGCCTAGGCCCTGTCTGGTGGTCCAGCGCCTACTGCGGGGCACTCGGCACGGCACCTCGCCGCACGGGTGCAAAGGCCACGATGCTCCGCATCGAGACCTTCGCCCCCGCACGCCGATGCACCGCACCGAGCACCTCCTCGCTACGGCGCTGGACCACCAGACAGGACCTATCGGACCGCTCGCGCCCGCGGGGAACAAAACGCCATCTTGTGAGGTTAGCTCATAGTGAGTTAACCTCAGTATGTTTTGATCCCTGACTGGAAGGAACTGCATGTCGCAGATTTCCGGACTTCCGGGTGGGGGAGGGGGCGGCGGCCGCGCGATGCGTTCGCTGTTGAAGGACTCCTCTGTCCGGCATCACAAGTTGTCGGCGGGCACGCTCCGCCGGATCCTCGGGTTCGCCCGTCCGTACCGCGGCCATCTGGCCGCCTTTCTCGGTTTCGTCGCGCTCGACGCCGCCACCGGCGCGGTCACCCCGCTGTTGTTCAAGGCGATCATCGACCGCGGCATCGTGCCGGGCCACGCCCAAGTGGTTGTCTGGCTCGCACTCGTCGTAGCGCTGCTCGCGGTCGTAAACAGTGCGATCACCCTCGTCGAACGCTGGTTCTCGTCGCGGATCGGCGAAGGACTCGTCTACGACCTCCGCACCGCCGTGTTCGACCACGTGCAGCAGCTTCCGGTCGCGTTCTTCAGCCGGACGCAGACCGGCGCGCTCATCCAGCGCCTCAACGGCGACGTGCTCGGCGCCCAGCAGGCGTTCACCTCCACGCTCTCCAACGTGGTCAGCAACCTGCTCAGCGTCACGCTCGTCCTCGTCGCGATGTTCGTGATGTCGTGGCAGATCACGCTGCTCGCCCTCGTCGTACTCCCGCTCTTCGTCATCCCCGCCCGGCTGCTCGCCGGAAAGTTGCGTACGGCGACAGCGGAGACGTACAAGCTGAACGCCACCATGGCGCAGACCATGACCGAGCGCTTCAATGTCGCCGGCGCGGTGCTCGCCAAGGTCTTCGGTCGCACCGAGGACGCCTCCCGCGACTTCGCCGGCAAGGCCGCCCGGGTCCGCGACATCGGCGTCACCACCTCGATGTACGCCGGGATCTTCCGCGTCTCGCTCACCTTGGTAGCAGCGCTCGCGGTCGCCCTCGTGTACGGCGTCGGCGGGGTCTTCGCCGTCGAAGGAGCGCTCGGGATCGGTACGGTCGTCGCGCTGACGGCGTACCTGAACCGTCTCTACGGGCCGCTCACCGCGCTCTCGAACATGCAGGTCGACATCATGACCACGCTGGTCAGCTTCGAGCGGGTGCTCGAGGTGCTCGACCTCCCGCCGATGGTTGCCGACCGCAAGGACGCGAAGACGCTCCCGCCGACCGCGGAGCCGTCGATCGAGTTCGACCACGTGTCGTTCCACTACCCGTCCGCCAAAGAGGTGTCGCTCGCCTCGCTCGAGTCGGTCGCGACGCTGTCGGCCGAGACCGGGGAAGAGGTCCTCAAGGACGTCACGTTCACCGTCGAGCCCGGTCAGCTGGTCGCCGTCGTCGGCCCGTCCGGCGCCGGCAAGTCCACGCTGTCCTCGCTCGTGTCCCGGATGTACGACGCCACTGGCGGCGCGGTCCTGGTCGGCGGTCACGACGTACGCGAAGTCACCCAGGCGTCGCTCCGGGCGGCGATCGGCGTGGTCACGCAGGACTCGCACATGTACCACGACACCATCCGCGCCAACCTGCAGCTCGCTCGCCCGGACGCGACCGACGACGAGCTGCACCAGGCTCTCGAGGCAGCGCAGATCGCGACGCTGGTCGACAGCCTGCCGGACGGTCTCGACACCGTGGTCGGCGATCGCGGATACCGGTTGTCGGGTGGTGAACGTCAGCGGCTCGCGATCGCGCGGCTGCTGCTCAAGTCCCCGTCGATCGTGATTCTCGACGAGGCGACCGCGCACCTCGACTCCGAGTCCGAGGCCGCCGTCCAGACCGCGCTCGCGAACGCGCTGGTCGGCCGTACGTCGCTCGTCATCGCGCACCGTCTCTCCACGATCCGCAACGCCGACGTCATCCTCGTCCTCGACGAGGGCCGCATCCAGCAACGCGGCACCCACGACGAACTCCTCGCAGAGGGCGGCCTGTACGCCGACCTCTACGCAACCCAGTTCGCCGAAGCCGCCTGACCCGAGACCCGCCGGGCCCGTTGGGGTGACCAGTAGTCGGACCCCCGGTCGCGGGAGAGGGGCCAGGCGGGGGAGGATCGCGGCATGAGAGATCGGATGACTGCGGCCGCCACCGAGTTGACGTACGACGCTCCCGCGGCGGACTGGCTGGAGGCGCTCCCGCTGGGCAACGGCCGGATCGGCGCGATGTGGTTCGGCGGCACCACGCAGGACCGGATCGCCCTGAACGACGAAACCTGCTGGTCCGGCAGCCCCGAGACAACCCGCCGCCTCGCAACTCCAATCGGTGAGGTTGGGGCGGGTGCGGTTGAGCGGGTTCGCGCCGCGCTGGCGGCGGAGGATGTGCGCGCGGCTGAGGAGCTTGCGCACGGGTTTCACAGCGGTCATTCGCAGGCGTATCTCCCGCTCGGCGACCTGCTGCTGGACTTCGAGTCCGTCGGTGCGGTCACGAACTACCGGCGCCGGCTCGACCTGGACACCGCGGTCGCCCGCGCCGAGTACCAGGTCGGCAGCGTCGAGGTCTCGCAGGAGGTCTTCGTCAGCGCCCCCGCACAGGTATTGGTCCTACGTCTGACCGCCACGCAGCCGCTCACGGTGACGCTCAGCCTCACCTCGCAGCTCCGCGCGACCACGCGGGCCGTCGGCGACAACGGGCTAGCACTGCTAGCCACCTGTCCGTCGTCCGTCGCCCCGCCCCACGGCAACGCCGCCGAGCCGATCCAGTACTCCGACGGCGACGACCACGGCATGAACGCGGCCGCCGTACTGCGTGCGCACACCGACGGCACCCTCACGCCGACGGACAGCCAACTGACCGTCAGCAACACCACGGAACTCCTGGTAGTCCTCTCCACAGCCACCGGCTACGAGGATCCCCACACCGCCCCAACCCGCACCCAGGACGAATGCCAGCAGACGGCGGATGCCGCAGCCAGCACCGCCCTCGCTCAGGCAGCCACGCTGCGCGACGAGCATGTCCGCGACTACCAAGGGCTGTTCCGTCGATCGGTGCTCACTCTTCCTACGGGTGCGGAGCTGACGACCGATCGGCGCCTGGTGGAGGCGGGGGACGATCCGGGGCTGGCCGCGCTGATCTACAACTTCGGGCGCTATCTGATGATCTCCAGCTCCCGCCCCGGAGGTCTGCCGACCAACCTGCAGGGGATCTGGAACGAGCACCTGCAGCCGCCGTGGAGCAGCAATTACACGGTCAACATCAACACCGAGATGAACTACTGGCCCGCCGAGACCACGTCCCTGTCCGAGTGCCACCAGCCCCTCCTCGACTACGTCCAACACCTCGCCCAAGCAGGACGCCGTACCGCCGAACACCTGTACGGCGCCAAGGGCTGGACCGCGCATCACAACGCCGACGCGTGGTGCTGGACCGCGCCTGTCGACGGCAATCCGAAGTGGTCGAACTGGCCGATGGCCGGCGTCTGGCTGTGCCGTCACCTCTGGGACCACTACGCCTTCACCGGCGACCGCGAGTACCTGAACGACGTCTGGCCAACCCTCCGAGGCGCCGCCGAGTTCGCACGGGACTGGCTGATCGAACTACCCGACGGCACGCTCGGCACCGCCCCCTCCACCTCACCGGAGAACGAGTACGTCGAAGACGGCAAACCCGCCTCGGTCACGACCTCGTCGACGATGGACCTGTCGCTGATCGCCGACCTGTTCGATCGCTGCGCGCAGACCGCCGCCGAGCTCAACCTCACCGACCCGCTGATCGCCGACCTGACGGCAGCCCGCAAGCGAATCCCCGACCCGAAGATCGGTAGCCAAGGGCAACTACAGGAGTGGCTGGCCGACCTGCCCGAGGCCGAGCCTCAGCACCGCCATACCTCTCACCTGATCGGCCTGCACCCCGGTGACCAGATCACCCCGGACGGTACGCCGGAACTCGCCGCGGCCGCCGCTCGCACGCTGGAGTTGCGTGGCGACAAGAGCACCGGCTGGTCGCTGGCCTGGCGAATCTCGTTGTGGGCAAGGCTCCGCGACGGCGCCGCCGCCCACCGGCTGGTCCGCGAACTACTCACCCCGGCCGCAGATTCCGGCACCGACTACGTGGGCGACGGTTCCGGCCTGTACCCGAACCTGTTCTGCGCGCACCCGCCGTTCCAGATCGACGGCAACTTCGGTGCGACCGCCGGGATCGCGGAGATGCTGCTGCAGAGCCACACCGACGAACTAGAGATCTTCCCGGCGCTCCCGGATGCGTGGTCCGAGGGCTCGATCACCGGTCTCCGGGCCCGCGGCGGCGTTCGCGTCGACCTCACCTGGTCCCCGGATGCGGCCAACGCCGTACTTACGGCCGACCGCGACACCACCGTCGTACTCCGGCACCGGGAACAGCGCGAGGAGGTGTCTCTCGCCGCCGGGGTTCCGCACACCTGGACAATCACCGGATGAGTGGCACCGACCGCCCTCTAGGTGACGTCGCGAACGTGCAGCACGGTTCCGCTGGGGAGGTCGCGGTCGAGCAGGGACCAGATCGTCCGCGCCACGGTCTCGGGCTTCGCAAGGTTGTCGAGGGCTTGCATTTCGCGGAAGCGGCCCGATATCGGCACCTCGTCGGGGCTGGCCGCTCGCAGTTCGGCCTGCATGTCGGTGTCGACGGAGCCGGGTGACACGGAGATGACCCGGCAACCAGGGCTTCGCCGCTGCTGCTCCAGCCCGACGGTACGCACCCACTGGTCGGTCGCTGCCTTGCCTGCGCAGTAGCTGGATTCGCCTTCGTGCGGTCGACTCGCTGCGCCGGACGACAGCATGATCAGGTGCTGCTCGCAGTCCCGTCCGGACACCGCGCTGAGGAACGACTGCCCGAGGACCTGTGCGGCCGCGGAGTTCAGCAGCACGTTGCGTGTGTACTGCTCGGTGTCGACGTGATCCGCCGAGCCGAGCGGTGTCAGCGTCCCTGCGTTGTGGACGAACACCACCAGGTCCGGGTCGCCGGCCTCGATCCGTTGCCGGAAGTCCTTTTCCACCACGGGCCACGACTCCGGGTCGGCGAGATCCACGGCGACGTGGTGCGCGCCCGGCGTACCGCCGCGCCGCGAGATGTCGACCAGCTCCGCGCTCTCGAACGGGATCGTCGCGGCCAGCGCAGCCCCCAGCCCCGCCGACGCACCAGAGATCCAGACCAGAATCCGCCGCAGCGGCGTCATCGGCTGCCCGTCTCCGAGCGCAGGCAAAAATCCAGCATCATGCAGTTCCCCCCTGCAGCCCAACACCCTTGGAGCTGAGCCTACGTCGCGCAGCCCGGAACGCGAACCCCTGCAGGCGTTTCTGACCGGGAGCGACCGTGTGGTAGCCGCCAGCATGCACGCGAACTGCCAGTCGGCACTCAGCGGACTCACAGGAAATTGGTTGCCAAAGGCATCAATCAAACGATGAAGCGATCGCGAGCAGACCGGCCCTGGGCGGCCGCGGTGAGGTCCGCGGCCGCCTGAGGGGCGTTCGGCTCAGAACTGACTCAGGACTGGTCGTCCGGGATGTCGTCGTTCTGGCCGTCGAGGTTGTCCAGCCGGTCCTTGGCCATGTCGGTGCCCTGGTCGATCTTGTCGCCGTACTTGCCGCCGGTCTTCTCGTCGGCGAACTCGCCGGCCTTGTCCAGGCCCTCGCTGACCTTGTCGCCGTGCTCGTCGACCAGATCGCCGGCCTTGTCCTTCATGTTGTCGAACATACCCATCGTGGTTTCCCCGTTCTCTCGATGGTTGCCTTCCGCTACCGACCGTCAGTACCCGATCCGGTCGATCCCACACACCCCGGGCGCCGCAACCTGGTGGTGATCCCCACGAAACCTGCCGAGTAGTTGAAGATGACATAACAGGCTGACAGGTTGCCGCCACGACCGGGAGGGACTCGTGAGTCTCAGTCAGCCCACCGACGCCGAACTGGACGTGATGATCAGGGCGCGTCTGGCTTCCATCGGAATCGACCTCGAACAGTTGCCGGCCGGAAGCGCACCGGATCCGGACACCGGGAGCCCGGGCCGTGACTCGGTGCTCGCCGGTCTGCGCAGCTTCATGCGTACGACGGTGCTCCCGTTGAGCTCGTACACGTTCGCTGCGGACGCCCGGCTCGCTCAGCAGGCCGCACCGCCGAAGCTGTACCCGTCCATCGACGTCGCCCGGGAGGCATGATGAGCGAGCCGCAGGACACCCAGGTCGATCGGCGATCGTTCCTGCACCGCGCGAGCGCGCTGGCCGCCGCCACCGCGGTCGGCTCGGTAGCACTGCCGGCCGTCGCGCATGCCGCCCCTGCGTCCACAGCGTCCACGGCGTCCACCGGTACGGCGACGTTGGTCGACGTACCGGCGAGATCGGTGGACGTCAGCGAGTTCACCATCGCCGAAGCCGCCACGTTGATCCGCAAGGGCAAGCTGAAGCCCGAACAGTTGGTGGAAGCTCATCTCGCGCGGATCACCGAGTTCGACTCGGCGTACCAGGCGTTCAACCTGGTGCTCGCCGACGAGGCCCTCCAACGTGCCCGGGCGCTCGGCCGGACCCGCGGCGGCGCGCTGCACGGTATCCCGCTGGCGATCAAGGACAACTACTACACGCGAGGCGTGACCACGACCGCGAACTCGTACCTGTTCGCCGACTTCGTGCCGCCCTTCGACGCGACCGCGGTACGCCGGCTGACCGCGGCCGGCGGGATCGTCCTCGGCAAGACCCAGATGGGGCCGCTGGCAACCACTCGGGCGACCACACCGGACGGCCGCATCACCACCGTGAACGCGTGGACGCCGAACGATCCCACCACGGACCCAGGCGGCTCGTCGTCCGGATCGGCGACCGCGGTCGCGGCTCGGCTCGCGACGTCGGCGGTCGGGACGCAGACCGGGGGATCGATCACCGCGCCATCGAACGCCCAGAATCTGACCGGACTGAAGCCCACCATGGGCCGGGTGTCTCTGCACGGCATCGTGCCGCTGAGCTACACGCGCGACCACCCGGGCCCGCTGGCGCGCGACGCGATGGACGCCGCGATCATGCTGACCGCGATGGCGGGCGAGGACCCGGAAGACCCAAGAACACAAGGGCTTCCGCCGGTTCCCAACCTCGTGACGGCCGCGACACCGATGCGACGGGGAAGGGCCCGTTGGCGGACCCGGATCGGCGTGATCCCCGGGTTCACCAGTGGTACGTCGGAGACCGCCGCCGCCCGTACGACGGCGCTCGACGTCCTCTCGGGGATCGAGGGACTGTCGGTCGTCGACGTGACCATGCCGGACGAGTGGGACCTGCTCACCAACGCGGCCTTCAACAACGTCCGGCTCCCCGAACGGAGCGAGCCGTTCCTCCCGATGCTCCAGTCAGACCTGCGCGGCTTCGGTGTGTCAGTGGTCGGCTGGTTGCAGGGCGCGTTGCTCGGAGCCAACGAGTTCCTGATCGGCCAGCGCGCCAAGGTGGTGCTGCTGGAGCGGGTCCTCGAGGACCTGTTCGAGCAGTGTGACGTCGTGGTGCAGACGTCTCCGACTCCGTTCGACGCGCTCGGACTTCCTGAGTTGGCGCTACCGATCGGATTCAGCGCGACCGGCGTACCGATCGGCACGATCCTCGGCGGCAAACCGTTCGGCGAGGACCGCCTGCTCTCCGTCGCCGCGGCCTACCAGGCCGTCACCGACTGGCACCACCGCCGCCCCGCGGATCCGACCGCGACCCCCGCCGCTCTGCGGTCTACTGAAAAGCAGGACCGCGGCCGAATCCACGCCGAGGAGGTACCCGACCTCATGCAGTGAACGGGTTGTGGTCCGCGGCGATCGCGGGCAGGAGCGCGTCGGCGAACTTCGCGTACAGGTGGCGCTGGAACATCGGGCCGAAGGTGACCCGAGCGACACCCTGCGCGGCGTAGTCCGCGACCGAGTTCGCGCCCTGCCCGTAGCCCGCGTTCACCGGTCCCGCGACCTCCTTGACCAGCGTCCCGAGCAGGTCGAGCTCGCCGACGCCGATCGGGTACACGCAGTCGGCGCCCGCGGCCAGATACCGCTGTCCGCGATCGATCGCGGTCCGCATCTGTTCGTCCGGCGTACCGGCCTTGCGGATCAACACGTCGATCCGGGCGTTGATCACCAGCGCGTCACCGGCCGCGGAGCGGACCGCGGCCAAGAAGTCCGCCTGCTCGCCGGCGTCGATCATCGACCCGGTCGCCGGATCGGAGTCCTCCAGGTTGAGGCCGACGGCACCGGTCGCGACGAAGCGTTCCACGAGTTCGCCCGGGGCCAGCCGGTACCCGCGTTCGAAGTCGACCGTGACCGGAACGGACACCGACTGCGCGATCCGCGCCGCACCAGCCAGTACTTCGTCGACCGGCGCATGCTCGCCGTCCTCGTACCCGAGGACCGCGGCCGTCGCGTTGCTGCTGGTCGCGACCGCGGCGAAGCCGGCCTCCTCGACCATGCGGGCCGATGCGGCGTCCCAGGCGTTCGGTACGACGAGCGGCGTGCCGGGGACATGCAGCCCCCGCAGAGTGGTTGCCAATGACATCAAGATCTCCCATGGATCAGGGGCAGCCCGAAGGCTGGGAACAAAGCAGGTTGGTGGAACGCGAGCACAGCCGAGATCGCGTCCTTCGTGCACGTCAGCACCTTGATCGAGTGCGCGTGGAACAGGTCGTCCGTGCCGCGGATGTAGAGCGCGAAGGCCGGCTGGCCGTTCGCCGACGTCTCGACCAGCACCCGCTGACCCGGACCTGGGCGCAGCTTCGCGTCGAGCAACCGCAGTACGTCGGTACGCCCGCTGAACCAGGTCGGGATCGGCGGCATCTCCCACCGCGCGTCCGCGCTGAACAGCCCTTCCAGTACGACGAGATCCTTGCTCTCCATCGCGGCCTGGAACTGGTCGAGCAACGCCCGCCGCAACGGCTCGTGCGGTTCGCTCAACTCGTCCTCACGCGGCCGCAACCGGGCGAGCTCGGCCCGTGCGCGCTGCAGTGAACTGTTCACCGCGGCGGTCGTTGTGTCGAGCAACGAGGCGACGTCCGCGGCCGGCCAGGTGAGCACCTCGCGCAGGATCAGTACGGCGCGTTGTCGCGGCGGAAGGTGCTGCATCGCCGCGACCATCGCCAGCCGGAGGCTCGCGCGATCGCCGACCACCGTCGCCGGATCGGCCCCGAGCAACTGGTCCGGGAACGGCTCCAGCCACGGCACCTCCAGGGCCTGGGCGTGCAGCTCGTCCGGATCGTTGCCCGGGGCACCCAGCGCCGACGGGACGACCCGCCGGCTGCTGTGCTGCAGGAGGTTCAGGCACACGTTCGTGGCGATCCGGTACAGCCAGGTCCGGACCGACGAACGGTGCTCGAAGTCCGCGTGACCACGCCAGGCGCGCAGATACGTCTCCTGAACCGCGTCCTCGGCGTCGTGCAGCGAACCGAGCATCCGGTAGCAGTGCGCGACCAGCTCGCCCCGATGCTGCGCAAACTCCTCCTCGAGATTCATCGGACTTGTTCCGCCTCCTTCGCCACCACGACATCGCCCGCAGGATCACCGCTACGACGGCGCGCCGCGATCGCCAGGCCCGAGACGGCCCCGAGCAACGACAGTACGCCGCCGCCCGCGAGGGCCCGGCTGAAGCCGTTGCCGGTGTAGCCGCCGGCCGCCGTGAACACCGATCCGAGGACGGCGACTCCGGCCGCGCCGCCGATCTGACGATTCATGCTGTAGATCCCGGACGCGATGCCGACGGCGTCCCGGGGCAGCGCCGCCATCGCCGCGCTCTGGGCCGCGGGCATCGCGAGCGAGATCCCGCACCCGGTGACGACCAGCGGCACGATCAGTTCCCAGTAGTGGTCCGCGCCGCGGCTGACCCAGAACATGCCCGCGGTCTGCAACGCCATACCGATCACGACCAGTGGACGCTCGCCGACACGGTCGACCAACCGACCGGCGATCGGGCCGACGATGAACAGCGTCGCCGTCCACGGCAGCAGTTGCAGACCGGCCTTGAACGGCGCCGATCCGAGCACGGCCTGCATGTACTGCGACAGGAAGAAGACCGCGCTGAACAACGCCGCGCTGAGGAAGAACCCGGCCGAGTTCGCCGCGGTGAACGTCCGGTTCCGGAAGAACTCCAACGGCACCATCGCATGGTCCGTACGCCGCTCCCACCACGCGAACGCCGCCAGCATCACGATCCCGATCGCGAAAGCTCCCAGTACTTCGGTACTCGTCCAGCCGGCCGACTCACCGCGCACCGTGCCCCAGACCAGGCCCAGTACGGCGAGGCTGATCAGCACCGCGCTGACCAGGTCCAAGCGTCGCGCCGGACCGGTGCTCTCCGGGATCTTCGTCAGCACCAACGCGATCGCGACCGCGCCGATCGGCACGTTGATCCAGAAAATCCACTGCCACGACAACCCCTCGGTGACCGCGCCGCCGATCAGCGGCCCACCGAGTACGGCGATCCCGGTCACGCCGCTGAACACGCCGATCGCCTGACCGCGCCGCTCCGGCGGGAACGCGGCCCCGAGCAGGCCCATCGCCAACGGCATCACCATCGCCGCGCCGACGCCCTGCACGGCCCGGGCCGCGATCAGGAACGGCAGCGTGGTCGCCACCGCGCACGCGACCGACGCGGCGGTGAAGAGCGCCAAACCGGCGGCATAGGTACGGCGTCGGCCCAGGCGGTCGCCGATCGCGGCGGCCGTCATCAGAAGCATCGCAAAACTCAGTCCATAGGCGTTGACCGTCCATTCCAGCTGCTCGGCGGTTGCGCCGAGGTCGCTGCGGATCGTCGTCAGCGCCGCGGCCACCACGAGGGTGTCCAGCGCCACGACGAACGATCCGAGGGAGGCCAAGCCCAAAACCCATCGTTGTTCACTAGTCACATCTGTACAGACCAGCGAGCCAACCCGAACTCATCGGTCCGATGAGAACATCTTTTCAGCGCTCGGGGCGGGCCTCGATCTGGATGAGGGTCTGCTGGCCTACGGCGACCAGCGTGCGGCGGTCGTCGGTGACCCCGAAGACGTCGAGGCGGCAGATCGTCAGGGTCCGGCCGGGCTTGATCACGGTGCCGACCGCTTCCAGCCGCTCGCCCTCGGCCGGTGCGAGCAGGTTGATCTTGAACTCGACCGTGAGTACTGAAGTACCTTCCGGGAAGAGTGTGAACGCGGCGTACCCGCCGGCGCTGTCCGCGATCGAGCTGGTCGCCCCCGCATGGAAGTACCCGTGCTGCTGCGTCACCTCAGGCCGGCTCGGCAGCACGATGTGCACCTCACCCGGCCCGATGTGGGCGATCCGCGCCCCGAGATGCGTCATCAACCCCTGACGCTCGAAACTCGCCAGGACCCGCTCGCGTACGTCGGCAGCCGCCTGCTCCATTCCGGGAGGCTACTAGGTCAGCGGAATCAGCGCGGACGCTGGGACCGTTGGCTTCGGGGATCCGCCGTCCGGCTCGACCGTGAGGCCGAACGTCGCCATGCCGGCGGTCGAACCGTCGATCACCTGGGTGAGGTCGCCGGTCGCGAGACCGACCGAGTGGGCGTTCTGCGCGGGGTCCATCATCCACAGCTGCCAGGTCCGGTTCGCGGGGAGCTTGGGCAGATCCCGCAGTACGATGACCGACTTGTCGGCCTTCGCGGACACGACGACCGTGGCCTGTCCGCCGCCCTGGACCGCCCCGTGAACGGTCCGCGCGTCGGGCTGCGAAAGTACGGCGGCCATTTGCCGGTTGGCCTGCTCCGCAGCGGTCCGGTCCCGGTACTGGTCGATCGCGATCCCGCCACTGGCGGCGACCACAGCTGCCGCGGCGGCCAGCGCCAGAACCGATCGACGACTGAAGCGCCGACGTACGGCGGGCTGACTGTGGACGGCCGGCGGGAGTTGGCGCACATGCTCGATCGCGGACATCACGTTCGCCTTGAGCGCGGGCGGCGGCGGGGTCGAGACCTGGGTGGCCAGCTTGACCGCGGCGGCGCGGAGTTCGTCGACCTCGGTGGTGCAGAAGGTGCATTCGGCGAGGTGGGCCTCGAAGCGGTCCCGTTCGTCGTCCGGCAGCGCGTCCAGCACGTACGGGCCGGTGAGGGTGTGCACGTCGGGTTCCGTCATGGCCGCTGCCCCTTCGTGGTTCCCAGGCAGTCGCGGAGGCGGATCAGTCCGTCGCGCATTCTCGCCTTGATGGTCGGAAGTTTGGCCCCGAGCTGCTGAGCGACCTCGGGGTACGTGTAGCCGTTGTAGTACGCGAGCTCGATGGACTCGCGTTGCAGGTCGGTCAGCGAGCCGAGGCATCGCCGTACCTGCTCCGCTTCGAGCCGAGTGGAGACGGTGTCGGCCACCTGGTCGAACGCGACGTCCGCGGACCGCGCGCCGACCTGCTCGGTGCGGTCGGCGGCGGCCTGTTCGGAGCGCACCCGGTCGACTGCGCGGCGGTGCGCGATCGTGAGGATCCAGGAGTGCGCCGAGCCGCGGTCGGCGTCGTACCGGGTCGCGGTGCGCCAGACGTCCAGCATGACCTCCTGGGTCACCTCTTCGGACTGGGCCGGGTTGCGGAGGATCCGGCGTACCAGACCGAACACCCACGGTGCGACCCGGTCGTAGAGCGCGCTGAACGCGGCCGTGTCACCGGTCGCGGTCAGCATCAGGAGGTCGCCGTCCGCGACCGCACCGGATCGCGAGTGCGATCCGGCGGGCCAGGGAAGCGCGGTTGGTTCGTTCACGGTCAGCTTGCCGGGGGCATCAGAACGGAGTCGATGAGGTACACCGTAGCGTTCGCGGTCTTCACGCCGCCGCAGATCACGTTGGCGTTGTTCACCTTCAGGCTGTCGCCGGAGCCAGTCACAGTGACGGCCTGCTTCTCCACGGTCGTCTGCTGGCCGACCACCGCCGACGGGTCGAGCTGGCCGGGTACGACGTGGTAGGTGAGGATCTTGGTGAGCAGCGCGTCGTTCGTCTTCAGCGTGTTCACGGTCGCGGCGGGGATCTTCGCGAACGCGGTGTCGACCGGCGCGAAGACGGTGAACTCGCCGCCGTTCAGCGTGGAGACGAGGTCGACCTTCGGGTTGAGCTTGCCGGAGACCGCCGCGACGAGCGTCTTCAGCAGCGGGTTGCCCGACGCGGCGGTGGCCAGCGGCGCGGCCGCCATACCGTCGATCGAGCCGGCGCCCGAGGGGTTGGCCTTCGCGTAGTCGGCGCAGCCCGGTCCGACCAGTCCACCGGCCGCCTCGCTCATCGACGGCGTGGTGCTCGTGGCCGGTGCGCTGCTGCTCGTGCTGGTCGTCGTACCGCCGGAGGAGCTGTTGTCGTCGCCACCCCCACAAGCGGATGCGGTCATTGCGAGGGCCAGCGCGCTGAGAGCGATACCGGCGCGGGTGAGGTGCTTGGACATGACTTGGTCCCTTTCCTGGGGGAGGCTGCTGATGGAAGTACTTCGGAACAGGTCGCGGGCCGGATGGGTCACTCGACCATCACGACCGTGTTGTGCAGGCCACTCGAGCCGTTCGGGCGCGGCGGTGCCTGGCGATCGGTCTGCAGTTCGCCGGTCGTGTCGGTCGCGCGGACCGTGAGTTTGTGGGTGCCGGGCGTGGCGTCCCAGCGGAAGGTCCACTGCCGCCAGGTGTCCGGCCCGTCGACGGGCGCCAGCCGCGCCGGTTGCCACGGGCCGTTGTCGACCTTGACCTCGACCTTGCTGATGCCGCGACGCTGCGCCCACGCGACCCCGGCCGCGACCGCGGGTCCGGCCTTGACGGTCGCGAAGCCCTTCGGTACGTCGATCCGCGAGGACGTCTTGATCGGCGCCTCGACGGACCAGCCCCGGTCGGTCCAGTACGCGCTGAACTCGCTGAACTTGGTGACCTCGAAGTCGACGATCCACTTGGTCGCCGACACGTATCCGTACAGGCCCGGAACGACCATCCGCACCGGGAAGCCGTGCTCGAACGGCAGCGGTTCACCGTTCATCGCGAGCGCGAGGATCGCGTCCCGTCCGTCGGTCAGCGCGGCGAGCGGGGTGCCGATGGTGAGCCCGTCGACGCTGGTCGACTTCACCGCGTCGGCCCCTTGCTGTACGCCGACCTCGCGCAGGAGCTCCGCGATCGATACGCCGATCCAGCGGGCGTTGCCGGTGTACGGACCGCCGACCTCGTTGGACACGCAGGTCAGGGTGATGTCGCGTTCGATCAGCCGTCGTTCGAGCAACTGGTCGAACGAGAGCCGGAGCTCTTTGTCGACAAGTCCGTGGATCCGCAACTCCCAGTCCCGCGGGTCGATCCGCGGCACCTGGAGCAGCGTGTCCACGCGGTAGAACTTGGCGTTCGGCGTCGTGAACGGGCTGATCCCGGGTACGTCGAGACTCGCCTGCATCGCTCCCGCGGCGTCGGTCGGCCGAGGTACCCGAACCCGCGCCCGCAACTCCTGCCCCGACCCACCCGCAAACCGCGCAGCACCACCTGCCCCGGCCCCCACCACAGCCAACGCCGAAACCGTGAGCAAGAACCTCCGCCGATCAAACCCCTCCGGCTGCTCGGCATCGCCCCGCTCTCGACTCGGACCTCGGATGACCAGGTGCATCGCCAGTACGGCGACCACCAGGGTGACTGTTGCCGGAAGCAACCGATCGAGCGTGGTTCCGGCCGTCGACCGGCTGACGATCGCGAACACCAACCCCACCAGCCCGAGCCCACCCGCGATCGCCACAGCCGTCCGCCGGTGCCCGCGCGCGCCGATCCATCCGGCGACCGCCGCAACGATCGCTAGCGTCGCGCAGATGCCGACGCGGAGCAGCGGACGGTCCGCGGTACCGAGGGTCCGGACGGCCCAGTCCTTGACCGGCCCCGGGGACCAGTCGATGACCTGTACGCCGACCGCGTCGACCGGCCACGGTCCGCCGGTCAGATCAGCGACGAGATAGCCCACCGCGAGCGCCGTACCGGCTGCGACCACACCACCCAAGGCCCCGAGTGTCTTGTGCATGACAGGTCTTCGGCGCCGGCGGGGCTCCGGATGGTTCGAGATGTTTGAAAGTGAACGTGCGTGCACCGATCGCGGCGCCGACGCTGGAGGCGCTGACCGAGTTGGTCATCCAGCGGATCGTGGTCGGTGACGACGTCGCGGCCTCGAAGTACTTCAGTGGCAAGCCGGTCGACGACCCCGTCCGCGAGCAGCAGATCATCGACTCGGTCCGTGCGTCCGCCGTACAGCCCGACATCGACCCGGATTCCACCGAGGCGTTCTTCCGCGCCCAGATCGAGGCCAGCAAGGTCGTCCAGCGCGGCCTGCTCGCCTACTGGGCCGCTCACCCCGACAAGGCCCCGACCAGCGGGCCCGACCTCAACGTCATCCGCGAGAAGCTGGACGCCCTCACCACCCAACTACTCGCCGAACTGGTCCGCGTCGACAACCTCCGCGGAACCGGCCTCCGCTGCGAAATCTCCCTCGCAATCGCCAACGCAACCGGCGCCGCCCACCACCTCAACCCCCTCCACCGCCGAGCCCTCCGAACCGCCTCAACCGCAACCTGCTAATCACCCCACCCGGTCAACCCCCGAACTGCACATCACGCGAGGGGGCTAGGCCATCTGGTGTAGGGCGGTCTGTGTCAGTTCGTGCTGGAGAGGGCGGCCGGTTGCGTGGCGTTCGATTTCGGTGACCGTGATTTCGCCCATGCCGAAGTAGCACTCGACGGTGGCGGCGGCTTGGTGTGGGGTGAGGAGGACGTTCGGGAGTGCGCGGAACGGGTCGTCGGGTGGGAGTGGCTCCTCGTCGAATACGTCCAGGGCGGCGTCGATCCGGCCGGTGCGGAGTTCGTCGAGCAGCGCGGCGGTGTCGACCAACCACGAGCGGGCTGTGTTGACGAGGGAGGCGCCGTCGGGCATCAGGGCGAGTTCGCGGGCGCCAATCAGGTGGTGGGTCTCGGGGAGCGTTGGCGCGTGCAGGGCGACGACCCGGCTGGTCCGGAGCAGGTCGTCGAGCGAGGTACGCCGTACGCCGAGTTCGACCGCGCGTTCGTCCGTGAGGTATGGGTCATAGACGACAACCTCGGCGGCCCGGAGCGCGACGAGCATCCGGATGTACTCGACGCCGGTCCGCGACGCACCCACGACACCGATCCGCGACGCCGTCAGCCCGTGCTGCGGAGGTACGGCGTCCCGCCAGGCCCCATCGCGCATCGCGTGATCGAACCGCTGAATGCGATGCAGCAGGCTCAACGTGAACGCGAGCGACACCTCGGCCACCGGTTCCGCCATCGCCTGCCCCGCCTGCGTGATCCGCAGCCCGCGCCGGAACACCTCGTCGGTGACGAAGTGCTTCACCGACGACGCACTGTGCGCGACCAGCCGCAACCGGTCCGCGTGCTCCAGCACTGCCGCGGTCAGCGGCGTCGCACCCCACGACGTGATCAGTACGTCGGTGCCGGGCAACGCGGCCGTCAACGCCTGCGCATCTCCTGGATCATCCAGTACGAAGACGTCCCCGAGCGCCTCGAGCCGCGCCGTACTCTCCGGCGCGAACACCATCTCCCGGTACGCCGGCGTCGCAGCCAACACCATCCGCAGCTTTTCGGCCATGACCGAATTCTAGGGTCTGGAGACGATCAGATGCAGCACCAGTGTGGCCCCGAGGACGACGGCGGCGAGGCCGAGGAGGCCCGAAGGCGCAGTCCCGGCCGCCAGGGCGATGCCGCCGGCGGCGCTGCCGAGCGCGGCACCGAGCGAGATCGCGCTGCCGTTGAGGGCCATCACGATCGCGGCGGACTCCGGGGCGAGGCCTCCGAGCCGGACCTGCTGCGGTACGGCCGCGCCGCCGTTGCCGGCGCCCTGGAGGAAGAACCAGCTCACACCGACCACTGCGAGCACGGTGGCAGAGGTGAGCATCAGGCCGCCCATGCCGAGTGCCGAGTTCAGTAGCAGGACGACCAGAACGACGGTCAGTACGCGCGGTGCCGGGAAGCGGTCCGCCAGCCGGCCCGTGATCGCGTTGCCCAGCGCACTGGCGACGCCGTACCCGAACATGATCGCGATGATCATCCAGCCGGCCGGAAAGGACGGGCCGAGGATCAGGACGGCGTACGTGAAGCAGGTGAAACTGCCGGTGAGGATGCCGGTCGTGACGAGCAGGGAGCCGAGCAGTCGCGGCCGGCCGAGCGGGCGAAGCTGGTCGGTCAGCCGGCCGGACGGAAGTTGTCGGCGGGGGAGTCCGCGCAGGATGCCGGCGAGGGCGATCGTGCCCATCACGGCGACCAGGATCATCGGGTAGCGCCAGCTGGACTGCCCGATCACCAGGCCGACCGGTACGCCGAGCGCCGTCGCGGTCAGCAGGCCGCCGAGCACGAACGACAACGCCTTCCCGCGGTGCCGGACCGGCGTCACGGCGATCACGTATCCGCTGACGGCTGCGTTCAGCAGGCATCCTCCGAGCGCCGCCAGCACCCGGCCGGCGAACGCGATCGGGTACGTCGTCGCGAGCCCGACGACCAGGTTGCCGAGCACGAAGACGGCCAGCGCCGTGGCGATCGTCGTACGGCGCTCCCATCGCGAGGTCACCGTGCCGAGCACCGGCCCGGCGAAGGCCGCGGTCAGCGCGAACGCGGACATCAACTGGCCCGCGGCCGCCACGCCGACGTGCAGGTCGGCGGCGATGGCGGGCAGCAACCCGGTCAGCACGTACCCGTCGATGCCCATCGAGAAGGTGGCCACCGCGAGCCAGATCAGCGGCCGGTACGAGAACTCCTGGTCCGAGACGGTCTCAGCGGCGCATGTGTCCGTCACCTGGCAGCGGCTCTTGAAGCACGAGCAACCAGCAGGTGTAGTCCGACGGTGATCGTCAGGACGACGGCTGAGACGCCAAGGAGCCCGTTTGCCGCGACGCCTGCAGTCAGGGCGACGCCGCCGAGGCCGCTGCCGAGGGCCGAGCCGAGCGAGATCGCGCTGCCGTTCAGCGCCATCACGATCGCCGCCGAGTCCGGTGCCATCGACGCCAGTCGCGCCTGCTGCGGAACAGCTCCGCCGCCGTTGCCGACACCGGCCGAGAAGAACCAGACCAACCCCCACACGGCCGCCACCACAGCGGGGGCGAACATCAGCGCGATCATGCCGAGTACGGCGTTCAGCAGCAGCCCGACCAGCACCACGGTCAGCACCTTGAGCGCGGTGAACTTGTCGACCAGGCGTCCCGTCACCGCATTGCCGGCCATGCTCGAGACGCCGTACCCGAACATGATCAGGATCATCGCCCACTCGGCGTGGAAGTGCGGTCCGAGGATCAGCGTCGCGTACGTGAAGCACGCGTAGCTGCTGCACAGGATGCCCGTCGTGACGAGCAGCCCAGCGACCAGTCGGGGCTGGCCGAGCGGGCGGAGGCGTTCGACGAGGGTGCCGCCGGGCAGATGCAGCTGCGGAAGCCGGAGCAGGATGCCGATCAACGCGATCGTGCCGACCACGGCGACCAGGATCATCGGGAACCGCCACGAAGACTGCCCGATCACCAGGCCGACAGGTACGCCGAGCGCCGTCGCGGTCATCCAGCCGCCGAGCACGAACGACAACGCCTTGCCGTGGTGCTCGGACGGGGTCAGCGCGAGGACATATCCGGTGACGGCGGCGTTCAGCAGGCTGCCGCCGAGCGCCGCGATCACGCGGCCGCTCATCGCGACCGGGTAGTTGGTCGCGATCGCGACGACCACGTTGCCGAGCACGAACACACCCAGTGACAGGACGATCGTCGTACGGCGTTCCCACCGTGACGTCAGCGTGCCGAGCACGGGACCGGCCAGCGCGGCGGTCAACGCGAACACGGACATCAGCTGACCCGCGGCCGCCGGGGTCACCTTCAGGTCGCCGGCGATCTGCGGCAGCAGTCCGGCCAGCACGTAGCCGTCGATGCCCATCGAGAACGTCGCGACCGCAAGCCAGATGAACGGGCGGTACGAGAAGCCCCGGCCCTCCGCCGCATCGGCGGGTCGCGTTTCCGTCACACAGCTATCTCACCGCGAGCGGAGGCCTCACGGCAAGGGCAAATTGATCACTTGTGCCAGAAGTGACGATTTCAGGTGCAGCTCCGATCACATTTACGGAGACTGAATTCCATAGTCGTGGATCTTCCGGTAGATGGTCGCGCGCGACATGCCGAGCGACTTGGCCGCGCGGCCCTTGTGCCCGCCGTTGGCGAGCAGGCTGTGCACGATGGCGTCGCGCTCGAGCGCCTCCAGTTGGCTGAGGCTGCGCCGGCTGACCGCCCGGGTGCGGGCGGGCAGGTCCCCCGGCGTGATGACACCGGCCCGGCGACGCCGTACGACGACCTGCTTGAGGACCTGGCACAACTCGGCCGTGTTCCCGGGCCACGACGAGCGCAGCAGTTGCTGCATGGTGTCGGGTGCACACGTGAGGTCACCGTGGCTCAGCTGGTTGAGGAAGTGCGGAACCAGTTCGCGCACGTCCTCGACGTGGTGCCGCAGCGGCGGCACCTCGACGGTCAGCGGGAACAGCGTCAGCAACTCGCCGAGGTCCGGGGTGTCGCCGTTCTCGCAGGTGAGGGTGAGGGCGATCCAGGGCGGTGCGGACGGCCGGCGCTCGAGCACGCCGTACAGCGCCTCGACGAGGCTGTCGAGACCGTCCGCGTCCAGGCGCTCGGCGTGCCGGATCACCAGAGCCTGCACGGAGTCGTCGGCCAGCTCCGCATCGAGCTCGGCCGCGAAACCGTCACCCGTCCGGGCAGCGTCGACGATGTGGAACGCGCCGGCCGGACTGTTCTGATGGTGCGCGGCACGTGCCAGCGCGACCTTGCCGACGCCGCGTTCGCCGCTGAGCACGACCCACTGCCTGGCCCGGCAGGCGTTGTCGACCTCGCGGCTGCTGCCGAGCCACGAAGCGCTCCGGCCGACCAGTCCGGGCAGGACCGGACGCGGCGGCGGTCGATGACCGGACGCCTGCGAGCGCAGGTCCACTCCGGCGGAATGCGGGCTGATCTGGAGGATCCCGGCCCCGGTGCGCCCACCGATCGGGCGGCCGGTGATCCGGACCCAGGCACCGGTCGGCAACTCGGCCAGGATCGTCTCGGTGCCGCCGTGACCGAGGATCTCCGCCGCGTGCCCAAGGACCGCGCGCTGGTCGCCGGCGTCGAGCGACTGCCTGGCCTTGGCGTTCATCAGCAGCAGGTCGTCGTCGATCGCGATGACCATGTCACCCAGCCGGCGGGACGTCTGCATGTACGCCTCCAGCAGGGAGAGCTCCCGCGTCGAGCTGTCGCGGAGCAGCGCCGTACGGATGCTCTCGGCCGTGCTCTTGGCGAGCGCCATCAGCAGCGACCCGGCGTCCTTGCGCCAGCAGGTGAGGTCGATGGCGCCGATCGTCTTGCCGTTCAACGGGTGCTTGATCGGTACGCCGGCGCACGCGAGGTCCTCCAGGTCCTCGGCGTAGTGCTCGTGGCCGAAGACGTGCATCGGTCCGCCGACGTCCAGCGCGGTCCCGATCCCGTTGGTCCCGGCGAACTCTTCGGCGTAGCTGAAGCCCGGGGCGAGGTAGACCTTGTCGAGGTGCCGCGCGAGTTCGGTGTCCGCGGTCAGGCGTTGCAGCACCAGGCCGGAGCGGTCGGTGAGGATGACGCTGATCGGCTGTCCGTCGAGGTTCTCGTGGAGTTTGCGCAGTACCGGCCCCGCGCTGCGGGTCAGCGGGACGTCCTTGTCCGGGTCCGCGACGTACGGCAAGGCGATCTTGTCCGCGGGCAGGTTCCAGTGCCGCGACCGGACCCAGGACGCGAGGATCGGCGGCCGGACGTCCTGCGGCGCGACCGGATCCAGGGTGAGAAAGTTCAGCCGGGCCGTCGCGGCCCGCCGGTTGTCGATCGAGGGTGCGAGCTCGTCCACCGGGGCCTCCTGACGCCAGGTGGAAGCAGTGCGGATCCGCGGCCCCACCCGGTCCTCTTCGAGCGTAGTACACGCAGCCGCAACTGCTGTCTCAGATTGAGACAACCGCCCGCGCGCCCAGGGTCCGGCTGGAGAACCTGGAGCATGGAGAACGAGGAGTCGTACAACCCGTGGACCGTGGTCCACCTGGTCTTCGAGCACCTCGCGGACGCCGGTCTGCACCCGGTCCTCGGCGCGACCGGGCACCCCGGCGAGCCGGCCGCCGAACTGTTGCGCTGCCTCGGTATCCGGCCGGATCCGCAGGGTGACCAACGGATCGCGCAACAGACCCAGGAGACGCTGGCGGAGCTCCGGGAACGAATGCTCGGCGCGCCCTGACCCCCTTCTCAATTTGAGACCTTCAGCACACGCCCTCCCACGTGTACTGCAGATGACAGCCGGTCACATGAGCGGGAGGAGTGCCATGAGTCGCCAGAGTGTGGCGAAGGCCCACCAGAAGATCCAGGAGTTGTCCTGGGAACCGGCGTACCACGAGCCGGTCTCCCAGTACGGCACCGACTACACGTTCCGCAAGGCGCAGAAGAAGGACCCGCTCAAGCAGGTCCTGCGGTCGTACTTCCCGATGCAGGAAGAGAAGGACCACCGGGTGTACGGCGCCTCCGACGGCGCGATCCGCGGCAACATGTTCCGCCAGGTGCAGGAGCGCTGGCTGGAGTGGCAGAAGTTGTTCCTGAGCATCATCCCGCTGCCGGAGATCTCCGCCGCGCGGGCGATGCCGCTGCTGTTCCGGACCGTCCCGAACCCCGAGCTGCACAACGGGCAGGCAATCCAGATGATCGACGAGGTCAGGCACTCGACGATCCAGCAGAACCTCAAACGCCTGTACATGAACAACTACATCGACCCGGCGGGCTTCAACTCGAGCCTGCGGAACTTCCAGAGCGACTACTGCGGCACCATCGGCCGCCAGTTCGCCGAGGGGTTCATCACCGGTGACGCGATCACGGCGGCCAGCATCTACCTGACCATCGTGGCGGAGACCGCGTTCACCAACACGCTGTTCGTCGCGATGCCGGCCGAGGCCGCGGCCAACGGCGACTACCTGCTGCCGACGGTCTTCCACTCGGTGCAGTCCGACGAGTCCCGGCACATCAGCAACGGCTACGCCACCTTGCTGATGGCGCTCGCCGACGAGGACAACCACCAGCTGCTGGCCCGCGACCTGCGGTACGCGTGGTGGAACAACCACCGTGTCGTCGACGCCGCCATCGGCACGTTCATCGAGTACGGCACCAAGGACCGCCGCAAGGACCGTGAGTCGTACGCCGAGATGTGGCGTCGCTGGATCTACGACGACTACTACCGCAGCTACCTGGTACCGCTGGAGAAGTACGGTCTCGAGATCCCGCACGACCTGATCGAGGAGTCCTGGAACCAGATCTGGAACAAGGGCTACGTGCACGAGGTCGCGCAGTTCTTCGCCACCGGCTGGCTCGCCAACTACTGGCGGATCGACCCGATGACGGACAAGGACTTCGAGTGGTTCGAGTACAAGTACCCGGGCTGGTACGACAAGTACGGCGCCTGGTGGGAGAACTACAACCGCCTCTCGCGGCCGAACGGGCACAAGCCGATCGTGTTCGAGGACGTGGACTACGAGTACCCGCACCGTTGCTGGACGTGCATGGTGCCGTGCCTGGTCCGTGAGGACATGGTGATGGCGAAGGTCGACGGCCAGTGGCGGACGTACTGCCACGAGATGTGCAAGTGGACCGACGAGACCGCGTTCCGGCCGACGTACCAGGGCCGGCAGACGCCGAACATGGGCAAGCTGATCGGCCACCGCGAGTGGGAGACGCTGTACCACGGCTGGAACTGGGCCGACGTGGTGTCGGACATGGGCTTCGTCCGCGACGACGGCAAGACGATGGTCGCGCAGCCGCATCTGGATCTGAACCCGGACAAGATGTGGACGCTGGACCACCTGCGCAAGTGCCCGCCGCTGGCGAGCCCGAACGTGCTGCTCAACGAGATGACCGATGACGAGCGCACCGCGTTCGCCGCCCGCTACGTCAAGGGAGGCCCCGCCGGCCGCCCCGCACCTGCCGACGCCTGATCCGATGGGCGGCAAGCACGTCGTGCGGTTCGAGCCCGTCGGCATCGAGATCGAGGTCGACGAGGAACAGACGATCCTGCGTGCCGCGGCCGAGCAGGGCGTGATGCTCATGCACGGCTGCAAGGAGGGACAGTGCGCGTCCTGCAAGTCGTTCGTCCTCGACGGTGAGGACATCGACCTGGACCGCTACTCCACCTTCGCGCTGCCGGAGTACGAGCTGGACGAGGGCTACACCCTGCTCTGCCGGGCGCACGCGTTCGAGGACCTCACGATCGAGCTGCTCAACTACGACGAGGAGATGATCCGTTCGGGGCTGCCGATCCAGGAGCGCACCGCCGAGGTCGTGGCGATCACCCCGGTGACCCACGACCTGCGGCACCTGGTGCTGAAGCTCTCCGGCCCCGGCGAACTGAAGTTCTTTCCCGGGCAGTACGTCGACCTCCAGGTGCCGGGCTGGGATGCCAGCCGCTCGTTCTCGATGGCCAATACGTCGAGCCGGGAGAGCGGACAACTGGAGTTCGTCATCAAGGTCTACCCAGGCGGCCTGTTCTCGGAGTTCCTCGACACCGAACTGCAGGTCGGCCACCAACTGGAGCTGAGCGGGCCCTTCGGGGTGTTCACCCTCCGGGACAACCCGGGCGCCCGGCTGGTCTTCGTCGGTGGTGGCGCCGGACTGGCGCCGATCCTGTCGTTGCTGCGGTCGATGGCCGACCGCAGCATCGACCGGCCGGCGGTCTTCTACTACGGCGCCCGTACCCGGGCCGACCTGTGTTTCGAAGACGAGCTCCATGAGCTGGAGGAACGCTTACCGCAGTTCCGGTTCGTACCAGCCCTGTCGGAAGACGAGTGGGACGGCGAGAGCGGACTGATCACCGATGTGGTCCGCCGGCTCGAACCGGATCTCACCGGCGCAGATGCCTACGTGTGCGGTCCGCCGCCGATGGTCGAGGCGGCCCTCCCGCTGCTCGAACGTCTCGGTGTCGCGACGAAGCACATCTACTACGACAAGTTCACCACGACCGGCGACGCCGGTGACTCGAAGGTGCTGGAGGCAGGAAACCTATGACCACCACACAGGACTCACCTAAGTTCGAACGCAGTGTTCCCAAGCCGGTCTTCACCGACGCCGAGGCCGGCGCCCGGGAGTTCCCGGACTCGACACTGCGCCACTACAACTACTACAAGCCGCAGAAGCGCAAGCAGAGCCACTACGAGGACGTCACGGTCGACGTACAGCCGGATCCGCGGCACTACCTCAGCCAGGGCTGGCTGTACGGCTTCTCCGACGGTCGCGGCGGCTACCCGCTGGACTGGACGGCGCTGAAGGCGTGGGGCTCCGACCAGCCCAGCCCACAGCGCGGACCGGGCAGCGGCGGGCTGTTCGTGAAGGAGTGGCCGGCCACCGGCTGGCACGAGTTCCGGGACCCGAACGAGGAGTGGGAGCTCACCCTCTACCGCTACAACTCGAACGTCGTCCGCCAGGTCACCCAGAACGTCGAGGCGGCCAAGCAGTCCAAGGCCTTCGAGCAGTGGAACACGAACTGGGTCCGGTTCGTCGAGCAGCACATCGGCGCCTGGATGCACGTCGACCACGGTCTCGGTCTGTACCTGTACGCGAACGCCAACCGGCGCGCGCCGACGAACATGCACAACAACGCGATCTCGGTGAACAGCATGCACCGGATCCGCGCCGCGCAGGACCTCGCGCTCTACAACCTCACACTCTCCGAGGAGATCGAGGGATTCGACGGCAGCGCGCACCTGCACACCTGGAACAACGACCCGGCCTGGCAGGGCGTCCGGGACGTCGCCGAGCAGCTGACGGGGATCGACGACTGGTGCGAGGCGATCTTCGCCGCGAACGTCGTCTTCGAACCGCTCGTCGGCGAGCTGTTCCGCAGCCAGCTGGTCCAGCAGGCATCCCCGCGCAACGGGGACTTCGTCACCCCGACGGTCGTCGGCGCGGCGGAGTACGACTTCGCCGAACGCGACCTGCGCTACACCACGGCGATGTTCGAGCTGCTCACGAACGACAAGGAGTTCGCGGACCACAACAAGGCGATCCTGACCGGCTGGATGGGTTCCTGGACCGCCAAGGCACTCGCCGCGGCCCGGACGCTGCAGCCGCTGTGGTCGCAGCCGGACGCGAAGCCGCCGCGGTTCGAGGACGGCCTCGACCGCGTCAAGAACCGGTTCAGCGGCATCGTCACCGCGCTGGGCCTCGAGGCACCGAAGGAGTTGGCACAGTGACCACGCTCAGGGCAGTCGTCGAGAGCCCGTTCAAGTCGGACAGCACCGCGTCCAACAAGGCCGGTGTCACCCTGATGAACAACCAGGTCGGCGCGATCGTGGCCGAGGTGATGACCGGGCTGGACAACGTCACCGTGACGCACCTGCCGTCGATGATCCGGGTCGACGCGATCGGCCGGATGGACTTCGTGTACGACGACATCTCCGAGGCGCTCGGCGAGGAGCCGGGGTTCTTCGACCAGGCCGAGTTCGAGGAGAACATGTCCACCCACTACGGGCGGATGGTGCACCTGGACGACCGGACCATCATGTTCGCCAACCCCGAGGACGCCGCCGAGTACATCGGCTTCGACCTGACCGCATCCAGCTGACCAAGGGGGTCTCTTCGTGTACGAGAAGAACGGTGAGAAGTACTTCGTGGTCGACAGCCACATGCACATGTGGAAGGCCGGCCCGGACAACTGGGTGAAGGGCGCGGAGCAGTACGCGAAGGGCTGGATCGAGTGCTTCCACGCGTACCAGAGCCTCGCCCCGAAGGAGACCCACTGGACCATCGAGAAGTTCATGAGCTACACCGAGGACGACCTGATGAAGGACGTCTTCGAGGACGGCTACGTGGACGTCGCGGTGTTCCAGCCGACGTACCTGAAGGAGTGGTACACCGAGGGTTTCAACACGACCGAGCAGAACGCCAATCTGGGCGAGAAGCATCCGGGGATGTTCGTCCTGAACACCCGGTTCGACCCGCGCGACGGTGACGCCGGGCTGGTGGAGCTGGCGGCGAACGTCGACCGGTACGGTTCGCGCGGTGTGAAGCTCTACACCGCTGAGTGGAACGCCGGCTCGCGTGGGTACAAGCTCACCGACCCGGCGGCCTACACCTACCTGGCGAAGGCCCAGGAGCTCGGGATCAAGAACATCCACGTCCACAAGGGCCCCACGATCTGGCCGCTGGACAAGGACGCGTTCGACGTCGCCGACGTGGACCACGCCGCGACCGACTTCCCGGAGCTCAACTTCATCGTCGAGCACGTCGGGCTGCCGCGGATCGAGGACTTCTGCTTCATGGCGACGCAGGAACCGAACGTGTACGCCGGTCTGTCGGTCGTCATCGGCGGTCTGATGCACGCCCGGCCGCAGTTCTTCGCCAAGGTGATGGGCGAGCTGTTGTTCTGGGTCGGCGAGGACAAGATGACGTTCGGCAGCGACTACGGCATCTGGGAGCCGAAGTGGCAGATCGAGGGCTTCGTGGACTGGGAGTTCCCCGACCAGCCGGAGTTCGCGGACTACCCGCGGCTCGGGGTGGAGGGGAAGAAGAAGATCCTCGGGCTGAACGCCGCCAAGTTGTACGACATCAAGGTGCCGGACGAACTGCAACTGAAGGAGGAGACACCGGCCGCACAGGACGACTCCAAGCTGGTCGCGTCGTAATGACAGCGGTCATTGCCGAGCGGGACCGGGTTCTGGACGCACTGGGTGCGGTCCGGGACCCGGAGCTGGACGAGCCGATCACGACGCTGGGTTTCGTGTCCACCTGCGTCGTGTCGGCCGCCGGCGACGTGGTCGTCCGGCTGCGGCTGCCGACGTACTTCTGTGCGCCGAACTTCGCCTTCCTGATGGTCGCCGACGCGTACGACGTGGTCTCCGCGCTGCCCGCCGTACGCTCGGTCGACGTCGCGCTGGAAGACCACTTCGCGGCCGCGCAGATCAACGCCGGCGTGGCGCTGCGGGCCGGGTTCGTGGCGTCGTTCGACGGTGAGGCGACGGCCGAGCTGGACGAGTTGCGCCGTACCTTCGTCGCCAAGGCGGTGCTGGCCGGGACCGATCAGGTCTGCCGGCCGCTCGTTGCGTCAGGCATCGATCCGGCCGGCGTCGCCCGGCTGACGATCGCCGACGTACCGCCGTCCCCCGAGCTCGATCGGCTGCTGCGGCGCCGGGCCGAGCTCGGGCTGCCGGTGGGTCCGGACGCGCCGCTGCTCGTCGATGTCGGCACGGGGGCGGCGATCGCCGGTGACGCGGCGGCACGGCACCTCGGGCTGGCCCGGCTGACCCGGACCGGGATCGAGGCCAACACCGGGATCTGCACGGGAATGCTGAGGCACCGGTACGCCGAGTCCGGTGCGGGCGAGGAGGAACAGGGATGAAGGCCGTTCGACTGCACGGGTACCACCAGCAACCAGTGGTCGACGACGTACCGGAACCGGTCGTCAAAGGCCCGTTGGACGTCGTCGTCAAGATCGGCGGCGCCGGAGTGTGCCGTACCGACCTGCACATCATCGAGGGCCAGTGGGACGCGGCGATGCACCCGTCGTTGCCCTACACGATCGGCCACGAGAACGCCGGCTGGGTCCACGAGATCGGTTCCGCCGTGACCAACGTCCAGGTCGGGGACACGGTCATCCTGCACCCGACACCGACCTGCGGGCTCTGCCAGGCCTGCCGGGCCGGCAACGACATGCATTGCTCCAACAGTTCGTTCCCGGGGCTGGACAGCGATGGGGGGATGGCGGAGTACCTCCTCACGTCCGCCCGGGCCTGCGTGAAGCTGGATCCGAGCACCCGGCCGCAGGACGTCGCGGCGCTGGCCGATGCCGGCATCACGGCGTACCACGCGGTCCGCAAGGCGATCCCGCTGCTGCCACCCGGTACGACGGCCGTGGTGATCGGCGCGGGTGGTCTCGGGCACATCGGCGTCCAGTGCCTGTCCGCCCTGACGGCGGCCAGGATCGTCGTCGTCGACCGCAACCCCGAGGCGCTGAAGCTGGCCGAGCAGCTCGGCGCGGACGTCACAGTGGTTGCTGACGGCAAGCAGGTTGAGACCGTGCTCGAGCTCACCGACGGCAGTGGCGCGCACGTCGTACTGGACTTCGTCGCCGAGCAGGGCGCCGAGCAGGACGGGTTCGCGATGACGGCGCCAGGCGGTTCGTACTTCGTGATCGGGTACGGCGGCCAGGTGCAGATCCCGACCCTGGACATCATCTCCACCGAACGGAACATCGTCGGCAACATCGTCGGCACGTTCAACGAGCTGGCCGAGCTGATGGCGCTCGCGCAGGCCGGGAAAGTCACGCTGCACACCCGGACGTACCCGCTCGACGCGGCCGCCGACGCGGTCGCCGATCTCGACGCCGGCCGCGTCCGCGGCCGCGCGATCCTCGTTCCGTAAGACCATTTCCGGAGGGAACTGATGGCTAAGGAACTCAGGTTCGGAGAAGAGGCGCGCGACCTGCTGCTGTCGGGTGTCGACCAGCTCGCGGACGCCGTGAAATCGACGCTCGGGCCCAAGGGCCGCAACGTGATCCTGGAGAAGATCACCGGCTCGCCGGTCGTCACCAACGACGGCGTGACGATCGCCCGGGAGATCTTCCTCAAGAACCAGTTCGAGAACATGGGCGCGCAACTGGTGAAGGAAGCCGCGATCAAGACCAACGACATCGTCGGCGACGGCACCACCACCGCGACCGTGATCGCGCAGGCGATCATCCGCGAAGGCATGGCCGCGATCGGCACCGGTGGGAATCCCGTGCTGGTGAAGCGGGGGATCGACCTGGCCGTCGGCAAGCTGGTGGAGCGGCTGCGTGAGGTCGCCCATCCGGTCGCCACCGAGCTGGACTTCGCCCGGGTCGCGGCGATCTCGGCCAATGACGACGACCTGGTCGGCGCCGCGATCGCGAAGGCGCTGTTCACGATCGGCGACGGCGGGATCGTCACGGTGGAGGAGTCCGCCGTCCACGGCATGGGGGTCGACTTCGTCGAGGGATTCGAGTTCGACAACGGCTACCTGTCGCCGTACATGGTGACGGACCCGGGCAGCCTGCAGGCCAACCTCGACGACCCGTACATCCTGTTGTGCAGCGAGAAGATCACCAAGGTGCAGGAGATCATGCCGCTGCTGGACAAGATCATGCGCGAGCCGCGGCCGCTGGTGATCATCGCCGAGAGCCTCGAAGGTACGGCGCTCAGCATGCTGGTGCACAACCACGTCAACGGGCTGTTCCAGTGCGTGGCCGTGAGAGCGCCGGGGTTCGGCGACCGGCGGTTGCACAAGCTGGAGGACATCGCGGCGATCACCGGCGGCGCGGTCTACAGCCGGCACTCGGGCTTCAGCCTCGAGACGATGACCGTCGCCCAGCTGGGCCGCGCGGATCAGGTCCGGGTGAACGCGGACCGTACGGCGATCGTCGCGTCTCCCGGGCGCGAGCAGGAGGTCGCGTTCCGGATCGCGCAGTTGCGTGCCGAGCTGGAGCGCGCGACCTTCGGCGTCGACGAGGACGTGCTCACCGAACGGATCGGTTCGCTGTCCGGCAAGGTCGCGGTGATCAGGGTCGGCGCACCGACCCCGGCCGAGCTGAAGGAGCTGCAGCACCGGGTCGAGGACGCGCTGTCGGCGACCCGCGCCGCGATGGCCGAGGGCATCGTCGCGGGCGGTGGGATGGCGCTGCTCCATGCCGCACCGGCGCTCGACGCCTTGGAGGTGAAGGGCGACTACGCGACCGGTGTCGAGATCGTACGGCGGGCGTTGCGTGAGCCGGCGTACCTGATCGCGACGAACGCCGGCTACAACGGTGCGGAGGTGCTCGAGCGAACCGGTCAAATGGCCGTCGATGACGGCTTCGACGCACTCGAAGGCCGCTACGGCAACATGCTCGAGATGGGCATCATCGACCCGCTCCGGGTCGCCCGCTCGGCGTTGCAGAACGGTGCCTCGGTCGCCGGCCTGCTGCTCACCACCAACACCCTGATCGCCGAGGAACAAACCCCGTGGGGCGGCAGCGCGGCCCTGATGACCGAGTACGGCGCCCTCGACGAGGGCCTCCACCAGCCGTCCCCCGACCCCAGCACACCCCAATCCCTGGGCCTCGGCCCGTCGGTCGGTTAGCGCCTGGGATGTCAGCCGGGCCACTCCGCGGTGGCCCGGACCAGGGCGGTGAAGGCTTCTTCGGGTGGGGTGAGGATTCGGTCGGCTCGGCGGACGAGGGAGACTTCGCGCTGCGGCGGAGCCGGGCTGATGTCGAGGCACACCAGGAAGCCGACCTCGACCTCGCGGCGTACGACGTGTTCGGACAGGACCGCGAGGCCGAGGCCCTGCTGTACTGCCTCCTTGACCGTGTCCGAGCCCCACAGGTCCCAGGTGTCGACCTGGTCCAGCCCCCAGGCGCGCAGGGACTGCTCCTGCAATCGGCGGGTCGCCGATCCCGGCTCGCGTAGCAGGAAGCGGCTCGTCGCGATGTCGGCCGCGGTGATCCGGCGGTCCTTCAACGGGCAACCAGCCGGTGCCACCAGGACCATGTCCTCGGTCAGCACCGGTTCGCTACGGAGCGCCTCGGCCGTCGGGGTCGCCGCGCACAGGCCGAGGCCGACGTCGCCGCCCAGCAGCCACGACTCGACCGTGTCCTCGTTCCCGACCCGGATCTGGCAGGACACCTTGGGCGCGCGGATCGTGAACTCACTGATCAGCCGCGGCAGCAGATAGGTGCCCAACGTCGTCGTCCCAGCGACCACGAGCTGGCCGGTGTCGAGCCCGCGGTACCCGGCGGTCGCGTGCTCGAGCCGGTCCAGCTGGGCCAGAACCTCCCGCGCATGCTCCACGACGACCGCGCCGGCCGGGGTCGGCTGCGCGCCGTGCGGCCCCCGCTGGACCAGGCTCACGCCCAGACTCCGCTCCAGCTGGCGGATGTGGTTCGAGACGGCCGGCTGGCTCATGTAGAGGGACTTCGCCGCCGCGGAGAAGCTGCCTTCGTCGACGACGCGAACCAGGATCTCCAGCTGCGTGAGACTGAACATCGGCCGCCTTTCCTGCGAGAACGCGGCCATCGTCGCACGGAGAGGTCAGTACCTGATACAGGCCGACCGGAGGTCGGTGTAGAAGTTCCAGACGTCCGGCGAGCATTCCGGCGCGCCGAGCTGGGAGGCCTTGGCGCCCATGTGCGGCAGGTGCGAGTACGCGCCCACGCCGGGGCGGTTCACGTGCAGCATGCCCGCCTGGAAGTCCTGCAGCGCCTGGAACATCAGCGCCGGGTTCTGGGTGAAGATCGTGCCGGACATCCCGTACTTCACGGAGTTGCTGATCCGCATCGCGTCGTCGTACCCGTCGCAGTTGATGACGCACAGGACCGGCCCGAAGACCTCCTCCTGGGCGAGTTCGGAGTTCCAGGCGACGTCGTCGAGCAGCGTCGGCTTGACGAAGTACCCCGGCGTGTCGAGCTCCGCGGCCGCGCCGCCGGCCAGCACTTCGGCGCCGTCGGCAACGGCCTGCTCGATCGCCTGGAGACAGGCCTGGTGGCGCTCGTCGTTGACGACCGGGCCGATGTCGGCGTCCGCCTGGTCTCCCGGACCGATCTTCATGGCGCGGACGCGCGGCGCCAGCCGGGCCATCAGCTCGTCGTGTACGGCGCGGTCGACGATGATCCGGCTGGTGGCCGAACACCGTTGACCCGACTGGCCGTACGCGCCGTGGACGATGGCGTCGCAGGCCGCCTCGAGGTCGGCGTCGGCCAGCACAATGAGCGCGTTCTTGCCGCCGAGCTCGAGCTGGGTCCGCATCAGGCGGCCGGCGCCGGCCCGGTTGATGGCCTGGCCAATGGGCAGCGATCCGGTGAAGGAGATGCCGGCCACCCGCTCGTCGTCGACGAGCGCCTCGCCGGCCTCGCGGTCGCCCTGCACCAGATTGAGTACGCCGGCCGGCGCGCCCGCGTCGTGGAACGCCTGGACGAGCAGGGCTGCCGTCAGTGGCGTCAGCGGGGACGGCTTGAGGACCGCCGTACAGCCGGACAGGAGCGCCGGAGCGACCTTCCAGATCGGGATGGTGAGCGGGAAGTTCCAGGGAGTGATGAGGCCGACGACGCCGATCGGGCGCCGGAATGTCAGTACGACGGTGCGCGGCTCCTCGGCGGCGGTCGTCTCGCCGTTCATCCGGCGCGCTTCACCGATGTGGAACTCGAGAATCGCCAGCCCACGCGTCACCTCGCCGCGCGCCTCGCCGAGGCGTTTGCCCTGCTCACGGGTGATCGCCGCGGCGAAGTCCTCGATCCGGTCCTCGATCAGCCGGGCCGCCTTGGTCAGCACCTTGGCCCGCTCGATCGGCCCGATCGCGTCCCAGTCCGGCTGGGCGGCCTCAGCGGCGTCGACCGCCGCCGTGACATCGGCCGCGACGGACTCGCCGAACTCACCGATCACGTCGCCGGTGTCGGCGGGGTTGAGGTTCGGCCGGGTCTGCCCACCGCTGCTCGGCGTCCACGTCCCGTTGACGTAGTTGAGCAGGTGGTCCGCCTGGACCTTGAAGTCGAGGCTCACGAGGAGATCTCCTTGAAGTCGATGGCGATGCGCGGGGCACCTCCGGTACTGGCGATCTTCGTCGCCTGGACGATGTCGGCCAGCGCGTACGGCGCCGGGATCAGGTCGGCGAACAACTGCTGTGCGGGCGTGCGCTCGAGGAAGTCGATCGCCTCGACAAGGTCGTCGACCCGGTAGTTGTGGCTGCCGACAACGGTCGTGAGGTTCTTGACGAATCCGCTCGGTTCGAAGCTGATCTCGGGAGCGGGGGACACGGAGCCGACCAGGGCGATCCGGCCGCCGAGATCGACGACCTCGAAGGCGGATCGGACGGCGTGGCTGCTGCCGGACAGTTCGAAGATGACGTCCGCGCCGTACTCGCTCGTGGTGGCGGCGAGGTCCTGCGGCTCGACGACGGCGGTGGCGCCGAAGCGCGTCGCCAGTTCGCGGCGGGACGGGTCGACATCCGACGCGATCACGGTGGTGCAGCCACGGTCCCTGGCGTAGGCGACCGCGGTCAGCCCCAACATGCCGCACCCGAGCACCACGACGACATCGTCCGCGGTGAGCTTGGTACGGCGAGCCGCACAGGTGACTGTCGCCGTGGCGCAGTTGGCGGGTGTGGCGACGGCCGCGGGCAGGTGGCCCGGCACCTTCACCACTCCGGTGCCCGCCACGAGGTGAATGTGCGTCCCGAAGCCTCCGTTGAGCTTCCAGTGGTCGTCGATCGCCTCGTGGCCGTACTTGCGCACCGACAGGCACTTCTGAGGTATGCCGCGCAGGCACCGGCGGCAGGTGCCGCATGCCGTACCGATCGTCCAGGTGATGCGATCACCCTCGCCCACGGGCTGTCCGTCAGCCGCGGTCACGCCGCCGCCCGTGGCGACGATGTGGCCGATGGCCTCGTGCCCGAGGACGGTCGGCAGCGGAGTGGGGCGGTCTCCGTTGATCGTGTGCAGGTCGCTGCCGCAGATCGTGGCCAGCTCGGTGCGCACCAGGACCTCGCCCGGCCGCAGTACGGGCAACGGCAGCGTGTCGACGGAGAAGCCCGCGTCGACACCGGACCAGACCGCCGCGGTCGCGTTCACAGTCATGCTCGTGTCCTGTTCAGTCGTTTCAGCGGCGGATGGTTGACGCTACGGCGGCACTGGCCGTGCAGCTGATCGCCACGATCAGGAAGATCAGCCCGGCGTCCCCGCCGTTGTGATCCATGATGCGGCCGATGACGGGTTCGGCGGCGCCGGCGAACAAGTAGGCGAAGAAGTTGACGACGCCCACCGCCGTACCGGCCATCACCTTGCCGGCGAGATCCGGGCACAGCGCCCAGAACGACGACTGCGGGCCATAGACGAAGAAGCCGGCCAGGAACAGCAGGACGATGCCCAGGCCGACACCGGGATGCAGGGCCCAGATGCCGAGCGAGCTGAGCGCGCCGAGCACCATGAAGAGCATGATCGGGCGGTCGCGCCGCGAGCCGAACAGGCGGTCCGAGAGCTGACCGTTGACCAGGGCACCTACCGCCATGCCGACGGGCAGGGCCACGGTGATCCAGACCGCGTTGTCGGTCTTCTTCCAGGCGTCGCCGAGGAAGTACACCGGGACCCAGATCAGCAGGCCGTACCGGGCCGCGTTCTGGAAGCCGATCGCGATACCGGTGAGCCAGATCCTGGGGATCCCGAGCACGGCCTTGTAGCGCTCCGTCGAGCTCGGCGGCGTTCCGTCGCTGTCGTACGCGACGTCGTCGGCATCATGGGTGAACGAGCGCGGCGGTGTGATCCCGGCGCTCTTCGGGGTGTCCCGGGCGAGGACGAAGAAGGTGATCCCTCCGACGAGCATCAGCAGCACCGGAAGGCGGAACAGCCATTCCCAGTCCAGGCCGAACGTCGTGATCGTCAAGGTCGAGGTGACGTAGACAAGAACCGACGACGAACCGGCGGCCAACGTGTAGAAGCCGAAACTCTTGCCCCGTTCGTGGTGGCTCCACCAGTTGGAGATCACCCGGCCGCCGGCCGACCATCCCATGGCCTGGACGAAACCATTGGCCCCGAGCGCGACCGCCATACCCGCCGCCGAGGTCATGAAACTGGCGACGATGCACAAGGTCGTCGACAGGATCGCGCCGAGAGCCATGAGGCGGCGCCCGCCGAACTTGTCCGCGAGGTTGCCGTTGACCATCTGGCCGATCGCGTACGACCACAGGGCGATACCGCTGATCGTCCCGACGGTCGCCTTGGTCCAGCCGAGGTCTTTCTGGATGCCGGGGATCGCGAAACCGAAGGCCTGCCGGCCGGTGTAGAAGAACAGGTAGCAGAACATTGCCGCGAGCAACATTCGCCAGGCGAGGCGCCGGAAGGAGGCCTCGGAGACGGGTTCGGCCGAAAGGTTGCCGGTGCTGGGGTCAACTGTGCTGGACATCCTCGTCGCAGACCTCTCTCAGGGGTAACGCGCAGGACGGGGTCGGCTCACGACACAGGGGCGGCCGCGAGATCGTGCTCGGACGCGAGGGTCGTGGCGACCCAGAACGCGTCGTAGTTGTGGATGTACGCCGGCCGGCCCCAGGGCTCGTCGAGCTCTTCCGGCCGGGGTAGCACCCGGTTGATCAGAAACGGGATCTGCAGCTCGCCCAGTGCGCCGTGCGACCGCAGGGGAGCGTCGAGGCCGGTGAGGTCGTGCCAGGCGGCGTACCGGCCCAGGGCCGTGCCCTTCTCGGCGAGGACCACGATGTCGCCGATCCGGTCCGCGGGCAGAGAGAAAGTGTCGGCGGCCTCTTCTCGGTTGCACACGGTCTGTACGCCGTCGATCGCCCGGAGCGCCTCGATGGTCGAGTCGAGGTCCGCGCCCGCGGGCAGGTAGACGCTGGCGAACGAGCCCAGCGCACCGTGATGGACGGTGTACGGGTCGGTGATCGGCAGGATGACGCGCAGCTCGTCCGACCCCGGCTCGGCGCCGGTCGTGCCGAGAATCCGGCGTACCTCGTCCTCGACGAAGACGACGTTCGGCGTACCGGTGTCGTCGGTCTTCGCGCTCATGCCGTGGTCGGCGGTGAGGACCACGACCGCGCCGAGCGCTTCGAGTTGGGCGGCGTGCCGGTCGATCTCGGCGTACAGGTCGTTGGCCGCTTCGGTGCCGGGCGCGTGCTTGTGCTGGATGTAGTCGGTGAGCGACAGGTACATCAGGTCGGCGCCGCGGGTCTTCATGATCTCGACGCCGGCAGCCAGCGCGAAGATGGACAGGTCCGCCGAGTACACGCTGGGCAGCGGCCTGCCGACGAGCGCGAGCACGTCGTCGATGCCGTTCTCCTCGAGGTTGGCCTGGTCGGCCTTCTCGGCCGAGAAGCAGATCCCGCGCCGGCTCGGTTCGACGAACTCACCGGAGCCGTCGAGGCCGGGACCCGCCTCCACCACTCCCGCGCCGAGCAGCCGCCGCAGCTTGTCCTTGGCGGTGACGACGACGACATCGAGACCTGCCTCGTTGGCGGCCGCGAACAGCGTCGGCGCCCGCAGGAACGACTTGTCGTTCATGAGGACTTCCGCACCCGTTGAGGTGTCGAAGAGGTAGTTGCCACTGATGCCGTGGACCGACGGCGGCCGTCCGGTCGCGATCGACACGTTGTTGGGGTTGGTCAGCGCGGGCATCGCGCAGTGCGCCTCCCACGAGATTCCACGCCCGCTGTCGAGTACTCCGGCCAGCCACGGCATCCGGCCTGCTTTGACAGCCTCGAGGTGGTAGTCCGGCTCGCTGCCGTCGATGCAGATCACAACCACCGGCGCACCGTGCGTTGTGTAGGTCCGGTCGTTGACGCTGAAGGTGGTGGTCACGGAGTCTCCTGCGATCGGGTTCTCGGGATCGGTGTCACTGTCCAGCCCAGCAGGTCGCGCCGGGAACCCCGGTTCGGGCTATGGGGTGCATAGCCAGATCGCGCATACCGCGCGGAACACAGGGCTGCCAGTGTTCGAAGTCATCCGCCGGTCCGCCCCAAGGAGCCCGCCCATGCGATTACGTCTCACCGCCCTGACCGCCTGCACAGCCATCGCGCTCGCCGGCATCGTCACTCCCACCGCAGGCGCGATTCCACCGCTGCCGAAGGTGCTGTTCGTCGACATGGACGGCATGCGCTGGGACAAGATGCAGCAGGCGGGTACGCCGAACCTCTCCGCCGTCGGCGCGACGGGCCAGTTCGGGCCGGCGTACATCCAGGACAACGCGATCGCCGGGACGAACTCCGGTCCCGGCCACACGAACATGTTCACCGGCGTCTGGCCGGACAAGCACAACGTGCTCGACAACTCGTTCAACGGCTACCGCAAGAGTCAGTACCCCGACTTCATCACGCGCGCCGAGGGACTCAGGCCCGAGCTGTCCACGTTCACCACGCTGGACTGGACGCCGCTGAACACCTACCTGATCGACCGTCCGGACGTGAAGCTCCAGCAGAACGGCGCCAACCAGCAGATCACCGACCGGCAGAGCACCGACGCCGCGCTCGAAGTGCTCGGCAAACACAACCCGGACCTGATGATGGTCTACCTGCACGACGTCGACGCGACCGGTCACTCCCTCGGCTCGGACAGCCCCGACTACCTCCAGGCGATCCGTCGCGTCGACGCCAAGTTCGGTGAGCTGGTCGCCGCGGTCAAGGCGCGGGCGACGTACCAGAACGAGCGCTGGCTGATCGTCGCGGCCACCGACCACGGCCAGACCGGTTTCGGTCACGGCGGTGATCAGCACACCTCACGCCAAGGCTGGATCCTTGCTGCCGGACCGGGAATCCCGACGACCGCGACGGTACGGCGGGAGTGGCGTCAGGTCGACATCATGCCGACGGTCTACCGTCACCTCGGGCTGCCGATCGACCCTGCCTGGGGGCTCGACGGCGTACCGATCGGTGCCCGAAGCAACGATCCGTTCGATACCGTGCGCGCCACCTCCGGTGTTGTCGACGAGGCGCCCAAGCCGGCGGGCGTCGGCGGCTGGACGACCGCGTTGCCGACCTCATGGACCCGTGTCGACAAGACTCCCGTCGGCAGCGGCGTGACCGAGTACCGGGGATGGCGCCTGATGAGCGGCGAGTTCTGGACGACCTCCCAGGAAGGTCAGGGTCGCGGCTCGTTCGTCCGGGGGCGTGACGTGATCGCCGTCGCCGACCCGGACGAGTGGAACGACAAGGGCGACCCGGCGGGTGGCGGCGCGTTGTTCGACAGCGCGCTTACCACGCCGTGGGTGCCGCTGCGCAAAGCGCCAGGTGTCCAGGTCGACTACCTGAGTCACTACAAGCAGGTTGCTGACGGGCAGCCGCAGGACGCGGAGGTCGTGGCGGAGTTCGACAACGGCGTCAGGCGCGTGCTGTGGACGGCCTCCGCGGCCAACGGTGCGAAGTTCGACATCAGCAAGGCGATGCACCTGACCACCGGGGTCCCCACCGGCGCCACCAAGGTCCGCGTGACCTGGCACCTGAAGGCCGGCAACAACGGCTACTGGGCGATCGACGCGCCCAAGGTCGCCGCGGGCTGAGCGTCGCCCTCGGTGTTGATGAGCACGACGGCGCCCGGTCGGGGTCCGGTGACCTGCAGGGCGGCCAAGGCGGCGGCGCCGCACGGACCGGCGGGGATGTCGTAGGTGTGGAGCAGGGCCTGGGCGGCGCGCGTCTCGTCATCCGTGACGGCGACGGCGGCGTCCAGGCCGCTCTGGATGGTGGGCCAGGCGGTGAAGGAGACGGTGCCGCAGTTGAGGCCGGCCATGATCGTGGGCGCCGATGTGTCGACCGTGACCGGCCGGCCCGCGGTGAGTGAGTTCGTGACGCAGGCAGCGGTGACCGGTTCGACGGCGAGGACCGACGTACGGCGGCCCGGCGCCCGGTAGTGCTCGATCGCGGACTGCAGCAGCGAACCCACGCCGGTCGGGACCACGACAAGTCCGATCGCAGCAGGATGCTGTACGTCGATCTCCGCGAAAAGGGTCGAATACCCGGCGACGATCCACCGCGGCACCTCCTCGTACCCAGGCCACGCGGTGTCCTGGATCAGTACATCGCCATCGCGCACACTCGCCGCGGCGGCCCGTACGGCGTCGTCGTACGGGAGCCCGGTGTCGATGACCGACGCGCCCTCGTCGCGGATCGCCTGCACCGGCTCTTCCGGCAGACCGGCCGGGACATAGACGCGTGACCGGAGTCCGAGCGCCCGCGCGAGGTACGCCAAGGCCCGGCCGTGGTTGCCGTCCGTCGCAGTCACCAGCGTGAGCTGACGACCCGCCACCAGCGCGGCCAGTTCGGCGAACGTCGACGTCGGCCCAAGCAAACGATTGACTGCCCACGAGGCGCCGAGCACCTTGAACGCGGGCAGTCCGAATCGGTTCGATTCGTCCTTTACCCACACGCTTCCGGCCCCGAGAAGCTCCGCGAGCGTGGGCACTTCGATCAACGGCGTCGCGGCGTACCCGGGCATGCTCCGATGGAACTCCAGCGCGGACTCCCGCACCCCGGGCGCGATCCACGATCCGGCACCGGGATTCGTCGCCCACGGCCTCTTCGTCATCGTCCGGTCTCCTTCGACAGCGCTGACAAATTGCTGGTACTGACATAGATCGATTCATCGCAGAGCGTGGCACAATGAAACAGAGCCTGTGACCCCGGACCCGTGTCGTTTGCTCGCCAATGACGGCGCGGACCTGGGGAGGACGCAATGGGTGATGGGGAAGTGGTCCGGGAGTTTCGGAGTCGGCTGACCGAGCTGCTCGGCGAGCCGTTGATGGTCGAGGACCCGCTGGTGACCACGGCGCAGGCGGCGCTCCTGCTGGAAGTTCCGCCGCAGCGCGTCGCCGGGCTGATCCGGGCGGGGCATCTGCCCGCGCGATCTCGTTCGCACCGCCGGCTGTTGCTGTCCGACGTCGTACGGTCGGGACTCGACCAGTGGATGTCGGTCGCGGAGGCCGGCGCGGTCCTCGGCCTGGGCCAGACCGGCGTACGGCGGCTCATCACGGCAGGGCTGCTGACGGCGCACGGCAAGGAGCTGCCACTGCGCCGCGACGACGTGGACGTCCTCGCACGCCTGCGCCAGGGGTGGCTGACTGTGTCGTCCGCGGCGACCGCGCTCGGGGTGGATATCGACGAGGTCCAGCGGATGCTCCGCACCGGTCAGCTCACGCACACTTGTGATGTGGCCCGGCCGGTGTACCGGCACGAGGTCATGGCCGTGCTGGCCACGCGTCTGCCCGCGGCGATGGAGGCGTGATTCCAGGGGTTGTCCGCTCGCGGACAACCCCTGGCTTCAGTCAGTTGCCGTTGATCAGGTGTACGGCGAGGTCCGGGCTGAAGGTGCCGGCCGGGATACCGGCGCCGATCCCGCAGTCGCCGTCGGAGTCGCCGGGGACCTTGATCCACAGCAGCATCTCCGCGCCGCCGCCGGTCTGAGCCGTGACGCCGAGCTTGCGGCCGGGCGGGTTGCACCAGTCGTTACCCGTGCCGTTGCCGTTCCGGCTGGTGTCGACGACGAACGGCTTCGCTGCTGACAGGTGGCTGTTGACCGCGTTGCCGTAGCTCACGGTCTGCGCGGTGGTGTAGTAGTTCGAGACGTTGAGCGCGAAGCCGTGCGCGTTCCCCAGGCCGGCGCCGTTGAGCCGCTGCGCCATCACGTCGGCGGCGACCCAGCCGGCGTTGCCGCCGTCGAGGTACGCCCACGCGTTCGGCGCCAGATCCTTGAACTGCTGTACGGCGTACGTCAGCATGCCGTTGCGCTCGGCGATCTGGTCCGCGTTCATGCAGTTGAAGTCACCGAGCGAGTCGGGCTCGATCACGACCACCGCCGGGCGGTTGCCGATGGCAACGGCGAAGTCGTGGATCCAGGCCCGGTACGCGGCCGGGGTGCCCGCACCGCCGCCGGAATGGCCGCCGCAGGCGTCGCGGCCGGGGATGTTGTAGGCGACCAGCACGGGCAGTTTGTCCGCGGCGTCGGCGGCCCCGACGAAGCTGCCGACCGAGGTGCCGATCGGGTTGCTCCAGTTGCCGAACCAGCGCGCCATCGGCTTGGACGCGATCGAGTTCTGGATCGCGGTCCGGCGGCCGTCGTTGGGATTGTTCTGCACCCAGGCGGCCGGGTTCGAGTTCGGGTCGACGTAGAAACCGCTGGTCAGTTGGACCGGGTTGCCGGTGGTGGCGGCACCGGCGCCCTGGTGTGCGGGGAGGGCGACGCCGAGCGTCAGGCCGGCCGCGACCAGGCCTCTGAGGATCCATCGCATGTGCTGCTCCTGTCTCGAGCTTGGGGGCGGACACTCCGGGAGCGCTTCCAGTTACTACCTCACCGATCGTGTCGGATCACCCGCGCCGCCGTCAACCACCCGAGCCAAAACTGAAAGACGCCTCAGCTCCTGCATCCGAGAGCGCTCCCAGAATCAGTGCGCGGCGAGCTTTTCGGTGGAGGTGTGGCCCGCCTCGGCGCAGCGGTTCAGGAAGCCGGCGATCAGGTCGAGCTCGTCCTCGGAGTAGCCGGCGCAGATCTTGTCGACCGCGCCGTTCATCCCGCGGTACGCCTGGTAGACCGCCGCCGCCCGCTCCTTGACGACGCTGACGGTCACCCGCCGGCGGTCGGCCTGGTCGCGGTCACGGACGACCCAGCCGCCGCGCTCGAGCCGGTCGAGGATCCCGGTCATCGTGGCCGGATGGATGCCGGCCCGCCGGGCCAGGGCGCTCGGTGTGAGCGCCCCGTCCCGGGCGAGTACGTCGAGGCAGTCCAGCTCGGCGTCCTTCAAGGACAGCTGGGACCCGACCTGATGATTCAGCAGGGCGAGCTGGACCCGCAGGTCCCGCAACGCGGTCCTGATCGCGGCGGTCCGCGACGGCGCCTTCGGCATACTTCCGCTCTCGTATCATCCGGGATTCAGATCATCTCGAACGGCAGCCTAACTCACCGGACGCGCGCGGCCGAGCGGTGCGGGCGTGAGCACCGGGTGCGCCCGCAGGTAGGCGATGAATCCCTCGTGGTCGCGGTCGTTGCGGACCGGGTCGGTGAATCCGGCGAAGACCGTCGTACCGTCGCCGCCGATCAACGTGTAGGCGAGCGCGGCGACGCGGTAGTCCCGGTTCAGGTCGAGCGCCTTCCCGTTGATCTGCACGGTCGCGGGGTCGACGCGCTGACCGATCGGCTTCGTCGTGTCGTAGATGTAGCTGACGTTCTGCGACACCGCGAACGGAGCGAACTTCTCGGTTCCGTTGGCCTGTGGCACCCACTGCGCCTCGAAGGCGGCGTGCAGCTGGGTGCCGGGCAGCGTGACCGTGAGGATCGGGTTGCCGTACCCGAAGGCGCCCCACGCCTCGCCGAACAGCACCGTGCCGTCCACGTCAGACGCATTGGTGCCCTTGGCAAACAACAGGTCGCCGGTCACGGCGTTCGACCCCGACACCGGCTTGACCGAGATCAGGGCCAGGTCGGCGCGCCCGTCGCGGTGCTGGTTCGCGTCCCAGTAGGCGAAGTCCGCGGCCAGGTTGCCCATCGTGCTCTCACCGGACGCGTTCGGCGTACGGGTGAAGTCTGCGGTGACCCGGGCGAGCGGCGTGGCGTAGCGTTTCTTGCCCTGCGCGGTCCAGTAGTCGGCGATGTACTGGAGCTCTTCGTCGAGCGGTACGTCGCGGCTGTTGGCGTGGTTGGTCGATCGGGTGAGCTCGCGGATGACCTCGCCGGTGCGCGGGTCCAGCTTGAGGTTGATCTCGTTGATCAGCGAGCCGTGGTTACCGGCTTCGACGACCGGCCGCGGTACGCCGTTCGGGTCCGGAACCATCATGTTGAACCGGCAGTGCCAGTGCCCGGTGACGATCGCGGCGATGTCCGGCGAGGCGTTCGCGGCCAGCTGGAACACCGGCCCCGACGGGTTCGTGCCCGCGTTGTAGTCGTTCCCGGCGACGCCGCCGTCGTGGATGTTGATGACGATCGCGTTGACGCCGCGCTTCTTGAGGTGCGCGGCCAACTTGTTCGCCTGCTCCAGGTCCGACAGCGACTTCAGTCCGGGCTGGTACGACGTCGATCCGGTTTCCGAACCGACCAGCGTCAGATGGATGAACGCGATCGGCAGCTTCCGTCCGCGGCCGGCGTCGACCCACTCGATGTTGTACGGCGGAACGATCGGCCGGCCGGTGTCCTCGTGCACGATGTTGGCCGTGTAGAAGCGGAAGTTCGCGCCCCGGAAGCGGTGGCCGGTCGAGTCGACGAAGTTGTCGTCGCGTCCGCTGACCGGGTAGGGCTTGCCCTTCTCCATGTGGTCGACGAGGAACTCCACCGAGTGGTCGAGCTCGTGGTTGCCGACGGTGCTGAACTGCAGGCCGAGCGCGTTGAGGGCCTCGATGGTCGGCTCGTTGGCGTGCGCGTCGACCTCGAACGGCCAGCCGTTGAAGTTGTCTCCGGACGAGAAGAAGATCGAGTTCCGCTGCCCCTCGCGCAGCCGCTTCAGGTGCGTGGCCATGTACCCCGCGCCGCCGACGGTCACCTGGACGCCGCCCGCGCCGGTGATGACGCTGCCCTGACTGGGCGTCGTCGGCTGCAGGTATCCGTGGAAGTCGGTGATGTTCAGCAGTTGTACGTCGACGTACCCCGAAGCGTCATCGAGCGCGTGCGGGGTGGCGTACGCGACGTCGCCGACCGCGGTCGCGGTGGCGATGGCGCCGGTGGTGGTGAGGAACGTCCGGCGGCGGATCCGACTGTTCACGGCAACCTGCTTCCTGGCGGAGGGGTGCGCGTTAGTGCGCATTATTGCCTCTTTCCAACATTATTAGCTGCCGGACCGGACATGCGTCAACGGCCCGGTGAACAATCGGCCAACCTGAGGTCAGAGGCTCCGGGCCGAAAGCTGGGGGAGCGGACCGCGGCTGGGGCTCAGCAGACGCGCGTTGATCGCGTCCTCCGCGAGGCTGGCCGCGCCGAGGGCGACGCACAGGGAACCGAGGGCGGATGCGTGCAGTTCGGGGACGCGCGGGCAGAGGCGCTCGAGCTCGTCAGCCAGTGGTTCGAGCAGTACGTCGGCGGCCTGCGAGAACGCCCCGCCGAGGACGAGCAGCCGCGGGTCGACGATCGCGATCGCCGTCGCTGCGGCCACTGCCATGGCGCGCGCATACTTCCGTACGGCGGTCCGCGCCGCCCGGTCCCCGTCATGCGCGGCAGCGAAGGCGCGTTCGGCCTTGTCCACCGTGGGAATCTCCGCCGGTACGACGGCGTGCAAGTACTCGAGCGCCGCCTCCCACGCGACGCCCCGCAGCGCGGACATGTCGGCCGCCGCCCCGAACGCTCCTCGCCGCAGCTGCCCGTCGAGCACCAGCGCCAACCCCGTACGCCGCCCTGCATGCAGAAACACCATGTCTGCCGAGTGATCCGCGCCTCCGCGACGTTGCTCGGCCAGTGCTGCGAGCTGGCTGTCGTTGTCGGCGACAACGAGTTGCGCCGTGAAGTGCCCGGCCAGATCGGTGCCGCCCCAGTCCGGGATCGCATTGGCCCGTACGACGGTGCCCGCAGCATCAACCAGCCCCGTCGTACCCGCACCGATGGCCCACACCCGCGCCACCGGCACGCCGGCCTCCCGCGCGCAGTCGGCGATGACCCGGTCGGCCGTCGCCAGCCGCTGCTTCCGTGGGGTCTCCGGAGTCACGGAGCGGTGCGCGTTCGCGAGCATCCGCCCGTCGAGGTCGGTGAGTACGCCGCGCACCGAGAACGCGCCGATGTCCAGACCGGCGACGTACCCCGCCTCCGCACGGAACCGGTAGCTGCGCGCCGGCCGCCCGCGCCCGCGGATCGCCGGGCTCTCCTCGACCAGCCAGCGCCGCGTCACGAGGCTCGACAGCACCTCCTCGACCGCCGTGCGCCCGAGCCCGCTCTGCTCCACGATCTGCGCAACCCGCAACTCTCCAGCAGCCCGCACCGAGGCCAGCACCGCGCGCTCGTTGAGCTGCCGCAAGCGCGAGTGATCGCCACCGTCCACCACCGAGGACCCCATGATCGGGCCAGCCTAAACCGAGTTCAGTGGTAGGCGATGGTTGTGATGAGTGCGGCTGCGCAGGTTGTGAAGTACAGGGTCCATGGGGCGAGGTTGTGGTCGTGGACCCGGAGGTGGGCGGTCAGAGCGGCCAGGAAGTAGAGGACGAGGCCTGCGGCGGCGAGAACTCCGAGGGGCGGTACGGCGAGGCCGGCCAGGAGGCCGGTCGCGCCGGCGCCGAGCAGGAGACCGAGGGGGACGATCCACTTGTGGTCGACCTGGATCTTGTCCGCCTGGGCCTTCGGGTAGTCGTGACGGAGGAGGTTCGCGACCGCGGCGCTGCCGGTAAGCGCGGCGGCCAGGAGGGTGGTGGCGAGGTAGGCGACGTACACGAGGTCTCCGATCCGTGGGGCTATGGGCGCCTCACGGACGAGACAGCTACGCGGAATGTGACAGGCCGGTGAGTTTGGACGGATTGCTGACGACTTGGAGGGCTTGTACGGCGCCGTCGACCAGATGCAGCGTGATCGCGAGGACCGGTCCGTCGTCGGACTGGATGACGATGCCGGGCGCACCGTTGAGCTCTGCGAGTTCCAGTTGCGTACCGGCCGGACGGCGCTCGTACAGGACGACGAACGCGCGCGCGACGTACAGCGGTCCGTAGATGGGTTTGCGCGGGGCGCCGGTGTGTCCGCCGCCGTCGCTGATCAGCGTGACGTCCGGCGCGAGGACTGCCATCAGGGCCTCCACATCACCGTCCAGACAGGCGGCGAGGAAGCGTTCGGTGACCTCGCGCTGCGTCGTACGGTCGGTGTCGTAGCGACGGCGGCGGGCCGCGACTGCCTTCCGTGCGCGGTGTGCGAGCTGCCGGACGTCGGCGACCTGGCGTCCGAGGATGCCGGCGATGTCCGTGTAGCTGTAGCCGAATGCTTCGTTCAGCACGAAGACGGCGCGTTCGGTGGGTGAGAGGGCTTCCAACACGAGCAGTACGGCGGTCGACACTTCGTCGGCCCGTACGACGTGGTCGGCGGTGTCGGGGGTGGTGAGCATGGGTTCGGGCAGCCACGGCCCGACGTACGACTCCCGCCGTACCGCGGCGCTCCGCAACCGATCGATCGCCAGCCGGGTCGTGACGCGAACCAGATATCCCTCCGCGTCTTCGACCGAGTCAGCATCGACCCGGCTCCACCGCAGCCAGGCATCCTGCACGACGTCCTGCGCATCGGCGACGCTGCCGAGCAAGCGATACGCGACGGCGTACAGCAAGCCACGATGCGCAGCGAACCGGTCGGCGTGCATGGGCGCAACGATAGTCAGCGCCGTACTTCAACAAACCGTTGACGGTGAGGTGATGGTGTGTCACTCTGTCGCCACTCGGAATCTTATTTCCGGAAGGCGGAATTCCATGACCTCCAGCACTCCTGCGACTGCCCGCCCCGAAGACGAACGGCTGCCCTTCGCGCAGTTGCTCGTCTACGGCACCCAGCACATCCTGACCATGTACGGCGGCCTGATCGCGCCGCCGCTGATCGTCGGGACCGCGGCCGGACTGTCCGCGCCGGACATCGGCCTGCTGGTGACGGCCGGGATCTTCGTCAGCGGGCTCGCGACTCTCCTGCAGTCGCTGGGCTTCGGCAATCCCTCCGTCTTCGCCGCCGCGCCCGACGAACGCGGCACTCCGCTATCTGGAACCTCCGAGTCCTGAAGTGACGGGTACGAACTTCACGGCGCTGGTGCGGAGCCAGCCGGTGGCTGCTGTGTTGGTGAGGGTGATGTGCGCTGTGGTGCCGGCGGTGAAGGGGTAGCGGCCGAGGAGGATCCAGCGGGCGCCGCCGGTTGTCTGGTCGATGGTGATTGCGTCGGATCCGCTCGCGTGGGTGACGGTGTAACGCGCGGCGGTGGTGCTGTTCAGGTGGTTCGGGACCCAGGCGTAGACGTCGTACTCGCCGGAGGTTTCCAGGGCCGGTCGCCAGTCGGCCGTCGCTGTTGCGGTGTTGCTGGTTCGAGTCGAGGTGCCCTGCCAACCTGCGACGCTCGACCCGGTCCAGGTCCCTGTCTCGGTGTAGCCAGGGTCGGTGATTCCGACGACAGCCATCGGCTTCGGTATCACCTGCACAGTCGTCGGCTTCGACTCGTTGCCGGTCTGATCCACCACGGTGACCGCGAGGGTATGGGTGACGTCGTTCGTGAGATCCCGCACCGGGAAGCCGAGTGCGCGCGACTGGGCGTCCGCCGGGTTGCCGGTCGGTACGTCGGTGACTCGCCGGCCATCGACGTACACGTGGTATCCGTGCAGATCGATCTCGGTGCTCTGCGGCCAGTACAGCACCGCTCCGCCGTTCGTCGCCTCAGCAGTCACGCCTGCTGGTGTTGCCGGAGGCACCTTGTCCGCCGGGACGTGAATCATGAAAGGCGTCGACGGCACAGACTCGTTGCCGGCCCGATCGACCGACGTCACGGTCACTCGGTGCGTCTGCCCTGCGAGCAGTTCGTTCATCCGGAACGAACCACCGCGGACCGGCTGCCAGGTGACCCGATTCCCGTCGAGGTACACGTGGTGCCCGATCGCGCCGTTCGGCAGCCACCGCACCTGGAGGACCTGGTCCCCGTTCGACGGATTCGGCCGAACGTACGCGGCCACCGCCTTCGGTGCTGAGGGCAACTGACTACGAGCAGGCGCCGCAAGGAACTTGACCGCGTCGGCGCGCACGACCCCGCCCGTCCCGCTGACCGTGACCGAACCCTTGCTGCCGGCATCGAACGCGAAGTTCCCCAGCTTGACCCACCGATCCACCCCGAGACTCAGATCCGGGGCGACCGCACTGACCCCACCAGCATGCGTGACGTTGTACGTCGGCGGCGTGGCTTGATCAGCGCCGACACGAACGAACCGCACCACGTTGGTCCGCAGATAACCGCGCCCCGCGGCGTTCGCGATCGTGACCCGCCCGGCTGTCCCGGCGGCGAAATCGTAGGTGCCCAGCGACACCCACTGCTTGCCTCCCGTTGTCTGATTGACCTCGACCGAACTCTGACCACCCGGGTGCTCGACCGTGTAGCGCGCCGCGGTAGTACTGATCGCGTCGTTCGGCACCCAGGCAGACACCTCGTATCGTCCGGCGATCGGCAACTCCGGCCGCCACTGCGCCGTGGCCTTGGTGTCGTTCGTCGTCCTGGTCGCGGTACCGTCCCAACCGGTCAGACTCGACGCAGCCCACGCACCGGACTCCGTATAGCCGGGATCGGTGACCCCGACGCGAGTCTCGCCGTCCTGCCGGCCGTCCGGAATCCAGGCATAGACGTCGTACGTCGTCCTGCGCGGCAACGTCGGCGCCCAGCGCGCCGTCGCGGCCGGATCGCCCGACCATCGCGTGTCCTGCCCGCGCCACCCGGTCACCGAACTCGAGGACTGCCACGTTCCTTCTTCGCTGTAGCCGGTCTGATCGTTGTCCACGACAACGGCCGGGACGAACTTCACCGCGTCGGCCCGAAGAATGCCCGCCGCGTCCGACGTGACGCGCACTCCTTGACCGCGGCCGGGCGTCATCCGATAGGAACCGAGGCTCACCCATTGCTGACCGGCGCTGTCCTGGTTCACGACCGCCGCGGTCTGACCGCCGTCGTGACTGACGGTGTAACGAGCGGCCTTCTGGCCGGTGTGCAGGAAACTCGGGTTCCAGACGAACACCTCGTACGACTGTTTGGCGGGCAGCTGTGGTCGCCAGCCGGCCGACGCCGTCGGGTCCTCGGTACGTCGTACATCCTTGTCCTGAAAGCCGAACGTCTGGTGATGCCCGTCCGCGACGTCATCGGTCCACTGACCGGTCTCGGCGTACCCGGGGTCGCCGTTGTCGACCACGACGGTGCCGGTGGACACGTCGGCATCGGACTGGACCGGCGCGTAGTACCGGAAGTAGTCCCAGGCCGTTTCGCCGGGCAGGTTGGTCTCGTCGACCGGTGCGGTGAATCCTAGGGTCGTCAGCCAGATGTTCTGCAGACCGTGCGGTCCGGGCTTGGGCAGGACGCGCGTCAGTTGGCCGTCGATGAAGTAGCGCACCTCGGTCGGCGTCCATTCGAAGCCGTAGACGTGGTAGCCGTTGGAGGAGTCCGGACCGCGGTACACCCCGCCGGGGTTGCCGATGTGCTGCGGAACGAACCAGTGCGAGACCTGGCTGAAGACGTCGGGCGCGTGCGAGTCGACCTCGAAGCCGTCGATCTCGTTCACCCGGTTGTTGGGGCCCTTGTACTGCGGGGTGTCGGGCACGTAGTCGGACAGCCCGGTCGTCCAGAACGCCGAGTGGAAGCCCTGGTCGCCCCACAGTTTCGCGCGCGTCTCGTAGTACCCGTAGCCGAAGGTCTTCTGGCTGATCACCCCGCCGCAGGTGTACGGCATCCCGTTGCGGTCCTCGCGTTTCAACGCGATCCGCAGCGAACCGGCGGCGACCGAGACGTTGCCCGGGTTGTTGGAGCAGAGCGCCTTCTCGCCCTCGCGGTAGAACCACGAACCGGTGTCGAGTCGCGCACCGTCGAACTCGTCGGACCAGGCAAGCTGGTACCCCGGAACCGGCAGCGCAGGTGTCGCCGCGACCGATGAAGCAGGCGCAGTGTTCACGAGCCCGCCGGCGAGGAGTACGGCGATGATTCCGATAGTGACAGCTTTGCGGACCTTCACGACCGCGACCTCCTAGTTTGAGCGGACGAGTTTGACGGAGTCGGCGCGGATGCAACCCGCCCCGTCGCGATCGATCCGCACGATGTACGTCGTACCGCCGGTGAGAGCGTGGTTGCCGAGCAGGACCCAGCCGCTGGCCTGGGTGAGATCGACCTCGGACCGGATCAGTGCGGTGCTGCCGTCCCAGACCGTGACGGGTGCGTCGACCTGCCCGCCGGCGCCACCGGCCCGGTAGAAGTAGACGTCGTACGTTCCCGTGGCCGGGGGAGTGATCGTCCACCGCGCGGCGGTCCCGCTGTCGCAGGAATAACGTCCGGTCAGTCCGGCGAAGGCCCGGATCCCGGTCGCTCCCCAGCCGGTGCCGGTCTCGGTGTAGCTGCCGCCGGGGGCGTCGTTGTCGGCGTACGCGTCACGCTGGTAGTAGCGGAAGTAGTCGAACTGCACTTTCCCGGGAAGCGCGGTTTCGTCCACCGGATTCTCGAGCGGCTTGTAGGCGATCGACGTCAGCAACACGTTGAGATAGTTGTGCACGTAGCTGTCGGCCGGGTACGCCGCCGGTACGTCGCCTTCGTCGACCAGAGTGCCGTCGACGTAGAACTTGACCGAGTCCTCCAGCCATTCGAACCCGTAGGTGTGGAAGGCCGCCGAGGTGTCGAACCCGACGTCGTAGACCTCGCTGGTGGGGGTGTACCCCTGGCCCCAGGCGAACACGTTGTGCCGGATGTACCCCGGCAGGTTCGAGTCGATCTCGAAGCCGTCGATCTCGGTCTGCGGGCTGGCGCCGCCCATCTGCGCCGCCCAGAACGAGGAATGCCACCCGCTGCCGACGTTCGTCTTCGCCCGGGTCTCGTAGTACCCGTAGCGCAGTCTCCGCTTACTGATCAGCCCGCCGCCTGTGTACGCGTTGCCGGAGTCCACCGTGGTCTGGCAGTTCGCACCGCTCTTGTTCTTCGGGCACAGGTAGATCGTCATCAGTCCACCGCCGACCTTGACGTTGTCGGCGAGCTGCTGACTTCCCTTCAGATCCGTCCGGAACGTCCATTCCGCCGTATCCGGGGCAGCACCGTCGAACTCGTCGGCCCACGACAGCGTGTAGCCGGCCGCGGGTGCGGCATCCACGGCCTCAACAGGCTTCGCCGGCACGAGCATCGACGCAACCACCAACAGTCCGGCACCGGCTCCAGCTAGTCGCATCGCAGGAACGTAACATTCAAGATCCACTATGTGAATATCCAATCCCACAAGTGAATGAGATTGCCTGAAGCTGCCTAGGTCGAGCACTTGACGTGCAGTTACGCGCACTGGCTAACTGGCCTCATCCGCCCATGCCCGAGGAGACTCGATGCGCCTGCTCCGGTCTGCTGTCAGCGTGTTCGCCCTGGTCGCCCCACTCGCACTTCTGCCGCAGTACGCCGGTGCGACCGGTCCCGCGGTTGCCGCGGTCTCACCCCAGCCACAGCAACTCGTGCAACGTGCCGACGGCTTCCCGCTCACCCCGGTTGTCGGACTGGTCCGCACGGCGCGCTCCGATGCGGACGCCGAGCGCGTCGTACGCCAGGCACTGAGCCGTGCCGGCGTGACGAACATCCGGACCACGAACGGCACCGACCCCGGTACGCCGACGACCATCTGGCTGGGCCGTGACGCGTCGGTGCTCCGCGCGCTCCGTGTTCCGGACAGCACCGGCCTGCCCGTCGAGGGGTACGTTCTCGCCGCCGGCCGCGACCGGCACGATCGCGGCCACGTGGTCCTCGACGGCGTGGACTCCGACGGCACGTACTACGCGGCGCAGTCGCTCGCGCAGCTGATCCAGGCCCGCCCCGGCCGCGACTGGATGCCCGGCGTCGCGATCCGTGACTGGCCGACGATGCGCTACCGCGGCGCGATCGAGGGCTTCTACGGCACACCCTGGTCGCACGCGGACCGCCTCGACGAGCTCAGCTACCTCGGCGACCATCGCATGAACACGTACGAGTACGCGCCGAAGGACGACCCGTACCACCGGGAGCAATGGCGCGACCCGTACCCGGCCGACAAGCTCGCCCAACTCGCCGAGCTCGTCACCCGCGCGCGCCAGAACAAGGTGGACTTCACCTTCGCGCTCTCACCGGGTCTCTCGATCTGCTATACCTCGGACGCCGACTTCCAGGCCCTGATCGCGAAGTTCCAGGCGCTGTACGACGTGGGCGCCCGATCCTTCAACGTGCCGCTCGACGACATCGACTACAACTCGTGGCACTGCGATGCGGACAAGGCGAAGTACGGCACGGGCGGAGGCGCCGCCGGCCAGGCGCAGAGCGATCTGCTCAACCGGGTGCAGCGCGAATGGGTCGAGACCAAGGCGGACGTCGCGCCGCTGCAGATGGTGCCGACGGAGTACTACAACGTCAGCGAAACGCCGTACAAGAAGGCTTTGCGGGAGCAGCTCGACTCCGACGTGGTCGTGCACTGGACCGGGATCGGAGTGGTGCCGCGGACGATCACCGCGGCGCAGGCGGCCCAGGCGAAGGCCGTGTTCGGCCACGACATCCTGATCTGGGACAACTACCCGGTCAACGACTACGCCGCCGGCCGGCTGCTGCTCGCGCCGTACAGCGGCCGTGAACCCGCCATCGCCGATCACGTCGTCGGCGTCATCTCGAACCCGATGAACCAGGCGGCGGTCAGCAAGATCGCGCTGTACTCGTTCGCCGAGCTCGGGTGGAACCCGGCGAAGTACGACGAGCAGGCGTCCTGGCGTCGCGCGCTGGCCGAGCGGGCGGGCGGCAACCCGGCGACGGCCGCGGCCTTGCAGGTGTTCGCGGATCTGAACACGTACGACGGCACGCTGCATCCGGAGAGTGCCCCGGTGTTCGGTGCCGCGGTCGAGCAGTTCTGGCAGCAGTGGCGGGCCGGGCAGCGCGCCCAGGCGATCGCCGGACTGCGGCCGCGGGTGAAGGCCATCACCGCTGCGCCAGGAGTGATCCGGGCGGGCGTCGTCGATCCCGCATTCGCCGACGAGGCGGAATCGTGGCTCAAGGCAACAGAGTTGTGGGGACAGGCGATGGGACGCGCCCTCGATCTGCTCGCCGCGCTGAACGCCGGCGACGGAGCGGCGGCCTGGACCGCGCGGCAGCAGATGAGCGGTCTCGTCACCGAGGCCAAGGCGATCCGGGACGGGCGACTGCCGCACAGCGGCACCTATCCGCGGATCGGCGAGCGGGTCGTCGACGAACTGATCGCCGAGACCGGCCGGGTCTACGACCGCTGGCTCGGCGTACAGCCGGGTCGCACCGCGACGACGAACCTGGGCACCTACCAGGACAACGTGCCGGCGCGGATGGTCGACGGCGACCCGAACACGTTCTTCTGGAGCAACGGCACGCCCGATCAGGGCTCCGAGGTCCGGGTCGATCTCGGGGAACCGACGACGATCGGCGCGATCGAACTGCTGATGGGCAAGACGTCCAGCCCGAACGACTACATCCAGTCGGGCGCGCTGGAGTACTCGCTCGACGGCACGCGGTGGACCGAGCTGACCCGTGCGACCACGGCCGAGGTGCGGACCACGGCGCCGACCGGCACGACCGCGCGCTATGTGCGGTACCGGTCGTTGTCCGCGACCGACTTCTGGGTGGTGGTCCGAGAGTTCTCGGTGGAGACGATCGGCGGGCGGAAGACGACGCTGACAGCCGGTGGTACGCCGGCGCCCGCGCCGGGATCGTCGTACCAGCGGGCGGTGGACGGAAACCTGGAGACCGCCTACGTTCCGGTCGCGGCGCCTGGCGCCGGCGACGCGTTGACCGTCGGCCTGTCGGCGCCGCGGGAGTTGGCTGGGCTCACGATTCTCCAACAGAACGTGGGGTCGGCGGATGTTGAGGTGCAGGTCGGGGGCGCCTGGCAGCGCGTCGGCTCCGTGTCATCGGCGTACGCCGAGGTGCCCGTGGGTGATCTTCGCGCCGAGGCCGTGCGGCTGGTGTGGAAGAGCGGGACCCCGGCCGTGGCCGAGGTTGTGCCGCTGTGGAGTGACACGCCGCTCGCCGGACTGCACGTCGACGCGGATCGGGCCGACGTGGTCCGCGGTGCGGCGTCGAGCTTCGTGGTCGACATCTCCGCCGAACGCGGCGCGGACGTGAGTGGCACGTTGCGCGTCGCCCCGCCGGCCGGGTGGACCGCGAACCCGGCCAGTACGCCGGTATCCGTCAAACGCGGATTCACCCAGTCGATCATTGTGAAGCTGACGCCTCCCGCCGACGCGGCCCTTGCCGACGTGGACATTCCGGTGACCTTCACCTCCGGTACGACCACCTTCGAGGCCGTACTGCGCGTCGCCGTACGCCCCCGCACCAGCGCCACCAACGCGGCCCTGGATCGCCCGGCCGATGCCTCAAGCATCGAACCCGGTACGTCGTTCACCGCGGATCTCGCCGTCGACGGCGACCCGGCCACGCGCTGGGCGTCCGGCTACGACGACGCCTCGTGGCTCCAGGTCGACCTCGGTACGTCGACGCGCCTCGGCAAGCTCGTGCTGCGGTGGGAGGCGGCGTACGGCTCGGCGTACCAGATCCAGGTCTCGGATGACGGAAGCACCTGGACGACCGCGACCGAGGTAACCGACGGCGACGGAGGCACCGACACCCTCTGGCTCGACACCACCGCCCGCTACCTCCGCCTCCAGGGAGTCCACCGAGCCACCCAATACGGCTACTCCCTCTACGACCTCGAGGCCTACCCAACAACCTGACCCACCGGCCGCCTGTTTGATGAGAAATCTGTAATGTTCGGCTCATGCGGTTCTTCGGGTGGGATCGCAGGCTTTGAGGATGCGGTCTCCACGTGTGATCTATGGGGTCGTCGCCGGTGTGCTGGTGGTGGCCGGGTTCGTGCTGCCCCGGTATCTGGCCGGCCGGTCTGCGCCGGAACTCGGTGACACAGTCGTCGTACCGGCCTCAGCGGTTACGCCGACCCCGGTTCCCTCGACATCGCCGACCACGACGCCGACGGCCACGGGAGCGTCGCCGGTCTCGCCTGCGCCGGCTCGGACGGCCGGGGTGGATGACGACGATGACGGTGTGGACGACCCGGACGACGATGGCTGACCGCCGCCCGGTGGTCAGCGCCCGGGTGCGGATCATCGGCTGGATGTTCGGCGTCCTCACTCTCGCCCTGGGCGCACTGGTCTTCCTCACTTGGCAGGTGCTCGCAGCCCGCGCCGACGACTCCGCGGACGACGAACTCACCCATGAGGCGAACAAGTTCCGCGCCTTCGCGGCCTCGCCCGCCGCCGCGTCCTTCCAGCGCCCGGAGGACCTGCTGGACCGGTGGCTGCAGAGCAACCTGCCGGACGACTCCGAGGCCCTGTTCACCATCGTCAACGGCAGTCCGTACCACCGCAGCCAGGGCAGTCCGCCCGCGCGCCTCGACACCGACGCAGCGTTCGTACGGCGCCTCGCCGGCGCAGGAGAACCGGCGTACGGCTGGATCGACAGCACCGCGGGCCGCGTCCGGTACGGCGTACTGCCGGTGCGGATCGGAGCGCAGCCGGTCCGGGCGCAGCTCGTCGTCCTCGAGTTCCGGGACCTGATCGCACAGCCGTCGATGGAAGCGGCCCGCGCGCTGGTGATCATCGCCGCGATCACGCTCGTGCTGGCCGCCGGCGCCAGTTGGCTGATCACCGGCCGGGTGCTGGCTCCGATCCGGCAGCTGCGGACGACGGCCGAGCGGATCAGCGAGACCGACCTGCGGCGCCGGATCGATGTCGTGGGCAACGACGATGTCGCGCACCTGGCGCGGACGTTCAACACGATGCTGGACCGGCTCGAGGACGCGTTCGTTGCGCAGCGCGAGTTCGTCGACAACGCCGGGCACGAATTGCGGACGCCGATCACGGTGATTCGCGGGCACCTGGAGCTGATGGGCGACGACCCGCGGGACCGCGCCGAGACCAAGGCGCTCGTGCTGGACGAGCTGTCCCGGATGAACCGGATGGTCGACGACCTGCTGGTCCTGGCGAAGAGCGACCGGCCCGGGTTCCTCGAGCTCGACGAGGTCAACCTGACCGAACTCGTCGTCGAGGTGGTGGCCAAGGCGCGACCGCTGGCCGAGCGGGCCTGGCGGGTCGCGGGGACCGCGGACGCGACGATCGTCGCCGACGGTCAGCGGCTCACGCAGGCGTTGATGCAGCTGGTGTCCAACGCGGTCCGGCACACGAAGACGGATGACCGGATCGAGGTCGGTTCGTACCTCGACGCCGACGGGAGCGTGCTGCTGTGGGTGGCCGACTCCGGGCCGGGGGTTCCGCCGGAGGATCGGGAGCGCATCTTCGAGCGGTTCGCCCGCGGTACGGCGCAGCGCCGTACGGAAGGAGCCGGGTTGGGACTGGCGATCGTACGATCGATCGCCCGGGCGCATGGCGGCGACGTCCGGCTGGCGGCCGGCCCGGGTGCGCGGTTCGAGCTGGCGTTGCCGGCCGGAGTGGAGGCGGAGTGAACCGGATTCTGATCGCCGAGGACGAGGAGCGGATCGCCTCGTTCGTCGAGCGCGGTCTGCGCAGCAACGGGTTCGTGACGACGGTGGTCGGCGACGGTGAGACGGCGTACCAGGAAGGCGCTACCGGCAACTACGACCTGATGGTCCTGGACATCGGACTGCCGCGCGTGGACGGGTTCACCGTGCTGCGACGGTTGCGGGAGGCAAGGGTCGTGATGCCGGTGGTGATCCTGACCGCGCGCGACAGCGTCCGGGACAAGGTCGCCGGGCTGGAGGGCGGCGCGGACGACTACCTCGCCAAGCCGTTCGCGTTCGAGGAGTTGCTGGCGCGGGTCCGGCTCCGGCTGCGCAGCGAAGGTACGCCGGACGCGAACATCCTGCAGGTCGGCGAGCTCAGCCTGGACCTGCGGACCCGGCGCGCGTTCGTCGACGGCGCCTCGATCGACCTCACGGCGCGGGAGTTCCTGCTCGCCGAGGTGTTCTGCCGCCATCCCGACCAGGTGCTGTCCCGCGAACAGCTGCTCTCGCAGGTCTGGGGCTTCGACTTCGACCCGGGCTCGAACGTGGTCGACGTCTACATCCGGTACCTGCGCCGCAAACTCGGCGCCGACCGGATCCAGACGGTGCGGGGGATGGGGTACCGCCTGCTTCCGTGAGAGCTCTCTCACGGAAGCCTCAGCGAGGTCTCACCCGCGGGCGGAAAGGTGGAAGCAACATCAGCCACCTGGAGGAAAACCATGTCCGGTCTGGGACTCGCGATACCCGCCGATCTGTTCGCCATCGGTCTGCTTGCCTACGGCACCTACTTCCGCCGCTACCACCGGCGTGACCTGCTGCTCGCGTACGTCGCGCTGAACGTCGGCGTCCTCGCGGTCACCGCGATGCTGGCCGGCAGCGGCGCCGGGATGGGGCTCGGACTCGGCCTGTTCGGCATCCTCTCGATCATCCGGCTCCGCTCGGACTCGATCACCCAGGAAGAGGTCGCGTACTACTTCATCTCGCTGGCTCTCGGCCTCGTCAACGGCCTGCATCCCGGCCCGTTCTGGCTCGCGCCCGCGTTGAGTTTCCTGCTGGTCGCCCTGATGTACGTCGTCGACCATCCGCGGCTCACGCTGCGGTCGCGGCGGCAGAGGGTCGTTCTCGATCAGGCGTACCCGGATGTCCGCGACGTCGGCCCGGCGCTCGAGCGGTTGCTGCGCGCCGACGTCCGGTACTTCGTCGTACTCGATCTGGATCTGGTCACCGACACGACCGTCGTCGACGTGCGCTATCGCACGCGGGCGGACGCGCCGGCCGCAGTACGTCCGTTCCAGCGGTACGCGTCGTGAGGACACGGGCCGCGCTGGCGGGCGCACTCGCCGAGTTGCCGCCGATCTCGCTGGAGGACGTGCTGGCCGAGGCGGCGTTGCAGGTTCGGGTGGATCGCAAGTACCTGGTCCCGGTCGGGGTGTTCGTGGAGCTGGTGAACCGGCTGCGCGACAGGTTCGCCGTACTGGAGATCGACGGGCAGCGGAGTTTTCAGTACGAGTCCGTGTACTTCGACACGCCGTCGCACGGGCTGTACAGGCATCACCTCCAGCGCCGGCGCTACCGGTACAAGGTGCGCACGCGAACCTATCTGGACAGCGGCGAGTGCAGCTTCGAGGTGAAGCTGAAGGGCAACCGCTCCGAGACGATCAAGTCACGACTGCCGTACGCCGTCTCGGACCGCGGGCGGTTGACCGGCCCCGCCCGCGATTTCCTGGCCGAGCAGCTCAGGACGACGTACGGCGTGGGGCCTGTGGACGGACTGCAGCCCTCGCTCGTCACGACGTACCGCAGGAGCACGCTCACCGATCCGGCGGCGCACGAGCGGCTGACCTGCGACGTCGACCTGCGCTTCTCCGACGCGACCAGCTCGATCGACGTGCTGCCCGACTCCGTCCTCGTCGAAAGCAAGACCAACGGCCGCACCGGAGCCGCCGACGCCGTACTGCGAGACCTCCGAATCCGCCCGATCCACGTCAGCAAGTACTGCGTGGCCGCCGCCCTCCTCAACCCGGCGCTGCGATCCAACCCCTGGCACCGGACCGTCCGTCAATTGGTTGTGGCCGGGAGGTCCGGGTACCGGGAGGCGTGACGGAAGGAGTGACCGACATGCCTGCAGGATCGAATCGGAAGCGGGAACGGCAGTACGAGCACATCAAGGAAGGCCTGAAGGACCGGGGCCGGAGCGAGGATGTCGCCGAGGAGATCGCGGCGCGGACCGTGAACAAGGAACGCGCCCGCTCCGGCGAGGCGAAGGAGTCGAGCCGTTCCTCCACCCACGACATCTCGTCCGGACGCCGCGGCGGCCTGCGCTCACACAGCGGGTCGAAGGGCCGGACGAAGGAACAGCTCTACAACGAGGCCAAACAGAAGAACATCAAGGGCCGCTCCACCATGACAAAGGCCCAGCTCGCCAAGGCCGTCGGCCGCTAGGGGCGGACGGGCTGAGGGCCGGCTCCGGCGAGGCAGCGGTTGCCGGCCTCGATGATGGCGACGATGTCGAGGATCTCGGGGGCGGGGACTGTGGGGTGGTGGTCGTGGGCGGCGGCGACCAGGGCGGTGAGGAGGCCGGCGAGCATCGGCTCGCCGGCTACGAGTTCGAAGGATTGCTCGCCGGTCGCGGAGTGGAGGCGCCCTCTGGTGACTGGCTCCCACTCTGCAGGGCCTGAGAGTCGGGCCTGGCGGCCGTCCGGCCAGGTCAGAGTGAGTACGTCGTCGTGAAGTTGGACGCGTTCGCAGCCGGGGCCGAGGGCTGCGACGGCGAGGTCGACCAGGTGGACGCCGTACCAGGAGAGGCCTGGATGACCGGGCTGGGTCGGGAGTGGGCCGGTGAGGTCTGCGGTGAGGACGGGTTCGGCGCGTAGGCAACGCTGGAACTCCGGCGTGAACCGCTTCGGGGAACCGGCCAGCACGAGGGTGCCGGCGGTCTCGAGCATGCTGCGGGCCTCGTCCGAGGTCATCGCGAACCTGGTGTCTACGTAGACGGGCTTGCCGGCCGGGGCGACGCGGTGGAAGAGGCCGGCGTGCGTACGGGCGTCTGCTTCGACGATCAGGATCACGTCCGCCTGCTCGGCGACCTGCTCCGGGGTGTCGAGCAAAGCCACGCCGAGCTCGGCCAGCGTGCGCGCGTTGGCGACGCCACGGCTGCTGAGCGGGAAGTCGTCGCGTGGTTCTCCAGACCAGGCAGCGACGACCTGCCCGCCCGCGACGGTGCCGTCGGCAAACAACTTGGTGAAGGACACCGCGTGGGGCGAGTCGGTGCCGACCAGGCCGAAGCGGACCGGGTTCATCCTTTGACTCCGGTCGCCGCGATGCCGGCCACGATGTGGCGTTGCAGGACGACGAAGATCAGCAGGCAGGGCAGGAAGCTGATCAGCGCGGCCGCCATCAGGTTCGAGGTCGAGACGGTCTCGGTGTTCAGGCTGGCGAGCCCGACGGTGAGGGTCCGAGCCGCGTCGGACTGCCCGACGACCAAAGGCCAGAGCAGATCGTTCCAGTGCCAGAGGAACAGGAAGATCGCGAGGGTGGCGAGGATCGGCCGGACCAGCGGCAGCACGATTGACACGAACGTCCGCCATTCGCCCGCACCGTCGACGCGCGCCGCGTCGAAGAGCTCGTCGGGCAGCTCGCGGATGAACTGGCGAATGAGGAACACCGCCTGGGCGTTGGCCAGGGTCGGCAGGATCAGCCCCCACAACGTGTTCACGCCGTCGACGCGTGCCACCAGGACGAAGGTGGGGATCAAGGTGGTCTGCACCGGCACCATCAAGGTCGCCACGATCGACCACAGGACGACGTTGCGGCCCGGGAACCGCTTGCGGGCCAGGGCGTACGCCGCCATCGACGAGGTGAACAGGATCACCACGACGGAGATCGCCGAGTACCAGAACGAGTTGAGCAACCAGCGCGGAAAGGATCCGAGGCGGACGATCCGCACGATGTTGTCGAAGGTGAGTTCCTTCGGCCAGGCGAGCGGGATCGTCGGCGCGTCCTGCGGCGACAACGCGAGGATCACGACGGCGATCAGCGGCGCGACGGTGAACAACGAGGCGATGCAGAGCAGGGTGATCAACCCTGGCTGGGGACGCTTCATGCCGTCTCCTTCTCCTCGAGCCAGCGGCGCTGGAGGATCGACAGGACCAGGACGATGAGGAACAGCGCGACGCCGATCGCGGCGGCGTACCCGAAGTCGAGGAACTTGAAGCCCGCGTCGTAGAGGAAGTAGGTGATGCTGAAGCTCGCCCGGGCCGGTCCGCCGCCGGTCATCACGTAGATGGTGTCGAAGACCTGGAAGCCGATGATCGTCTCCATCACCAGCACGAAGAAGAACACCGGCTTCAGCAGCGGCAGGGTGATCCGGAGGAAGATCTGGCGCGGCGACGCACCGTCGAGGAGCGCGGCCTCGTACACCTCCGCCGGTTGCGCCTTCAGCCCGGCCAGGAAGACGAGCATCGAGTATCCGAAGCCCTTCCAGATCGAGACGACCGCCAGACTCGCCAGCACGAGCAGCCGGTTCCCCGTCAGGAAGTGCACTGGACCGAGCTCGCCGAGAGCCGCGTTCAGCGGCCCGTCGCTCCGGAAGATCCAGGACCAGATGATCCCGGCCAGCACGAACGAACTGAGGTAGGGGATGAACAGCAGAGCCCGGAAGATCCCGGTCGCACTGCCTGCCACGGCGTTCAGCAGCATGGCGCCGCCGAGCGATACGACGATGGTGGCCGGCACGAACAGGACGACGTACAGGAAGGTCACCCCGACCGAGTGCCAGAAGTTCGCGTCGGCGAGCAGTCGCGTGTAGTTGTCGCCGCCGATGAAGGTCACGTCGCCGTTCAGCCGGTACCGCGTGAAGCTCATGCCGGCGGCCCCGAGGATCGGGACGAACTTGAACGCAACGAAGATCACCAGCACCGGGAGCAGGAACAGCACACCGGTGATCGCCTCACGTCGCCGGGACAGTGTTTGACTCGACATCTCTACCTCTCGTTGCCGCCGTGTCGTCAGGACTGCTGAAGCGCCGTACGTGCTTCGGCGGCGGCCTTCTTGAGCGCGTCCTCGGGGCTGACGTCACCGCGAAGCGCGGCCTGGACGTGCGGTGCGAGGATCGTCATCACCTGACGCGACACGGGCGACGGCTCGCCGGGGTTCGCGGTGGCCAGGGCGGTCTGCATCGCCGTCAGATCCGGTGTCGACTTGTCGAGCCGCACGTCCTTGCGGACCGGGAAGTTGCCCGCGGCCCCGATCAGGGACTTCTGGAACGCGGCCGAGCTGAGGTACTCGAGGACCTGGTACGCCGCGGCGCGGTTCTTGCTCTTGTTGATCGAGGTCAGGGCGAGAAGGCCGGGGCTGCCGTAGGTGGCCGGTGCCTTCCCGGCGATCGGCGCGCCCAGGACCACGTTCTGCTTGCCGAGCGCCGCGCGGAGCTGTCCGACCTCGGGCAGCGACGTCAGCTGCCGGAGGCCAACCTTGCCCGCGGCCATCGGAGAGCCTTCGATCGCGACCCCTTCGGTCGCAGCGTCGGCCGGCAGCCCACCGGCCTTCTTCAGATCGACGAGGAACTGCAGTGCGGCGACACCTTCCGGAGAGTCGAACGCGACATCCTTGCCGTCCTGACTGAAGATCCGCCCGCCCGCCTGCCAGACAAGGGGATAGAACGACATGTTCAGCGTCTGCTCGGGATTCCCGACATAGTCCATGACGGCAACCCCGCGGCGTGCCAGCACGGGCGCTGCCGTCAGGATCTCGGACCACGTGCGGGGGAGGGCGATGCCCGCGTCGGTGAAGACCTTGGTGTTGTAGGCGGTGGTGAAGATGTTCTGGAAGATCGGTACGCCGTACGTCTTGTCGCTGAACCTCGCCGCCGAGAGGGCGCTCGGGTAGAACTGTTCGCGGGACTTGGACACGGCGTCGTCCACCGGGAGCAGACCGCCCACCTTGAGGTACGTCGCTGCTTGGTCGGGCGTGATGAGGACGAGATCGGGACCGGACCCGGCGGCGAGGGCCGCCGAGATCTGTGCGTCGCGCTTGTCGAAGGTCTGCAGCTGGATCTCCAGCTCCGTACCAGGATGGTCCTTCTCGAAGCCCTCCGTCGCGTCCTGCCAGAACTTCTTGCTGGCGGTCGGGTCCTTGATGACCGGGTACATCCAGAGGACCACCTTGCCGGCGTCCGACGAGGCGTCGTCGCCGGAGGTGCAGCCGGTCAGGCTGAGTGCCGTGGCCACGACGGCTGTCGCGGCCACGAAGAGGCGTCGTTTCACGTGGCTCTCCTTGCCTTGGGCAACTGCGGAGTTCAGCAGTTCGAGGGTTTGCTGGTGTCTGGGGCTGAAGCTGGTCGGGGTCAGCAGCGGATCGTCTTCGCGGCGCATCCACTCGAGCAGCAGGCGCGCGAGTGAGCGGACGGTGTCGTCGTGGGCCGGATCGCCGGCCAAGTTCGTCGTCTCCGCGGGATCCGCCGCGAGGTCGTACAGCTCGAGCGGAGCGGACGATCCGAGCGTCGGCCCCGCCAGCGCGACGGGGGTGCTGCGATGGACCCAGGACTGCGTCGGATCCATCGCCTGCGGTGCGTTCGAGAAGTTCGCGATCAGCTTGAACTCCGGCGTACGCACGGATCTTCGTGGGTCGTAGTAGATGTGGTGCGTGAGCTGCCCGAAGACCGGGCGCGCCGTGGGGTCGCGGCCCTCGACGAGACCGGCCAGACTGGATCCGCTGACGCCGTCGACCGGGTGATCGATCAGCTCGAACAAGGTGGGCATCACGTCGAGATGGCTGACCTGCGTGCCGATGCGGGCGCCTTGCCAGGAGGGCCGTGCCGGCGCGCGGATCATCAACGCGACCTCGAGGCCCGGGTCGTACAGCGTGCACTTCGCGCGCGGCAGCGCCAGTCCGTGATCGGTGGTGAAGACGACAATCGTGTCCTCGCGCAGCCCAGTGGCATCGAGCGCGTTCAGGATCCGGCCGACGCCGTCGTCCAGTCGCCGTACGGCGCCCTGCAGCTCCGCGATCTCCTCGTGCGCGCCCGGATCGTCACGCAGGAACGCAGGAACCGACAGGCCCAGCGTGGTGTCCGGCTGGATGTCCGGCCCGAGAAACCCCATGACGCCCGGACGGTCACGGTCTGACGGCGACCGATGCGGTTCGTGGAACCCGACCTGCAGGTAGAACGGTTCCCCGCTCCGGGCCGACGCCTGCAACGACTCGATCGCGCGATCGGCGACGGTGAGGTGGTAATGGTCGGTGCGGACCCGGTCGAAGCCGAGCCGACGGGCGACCTCGGCGTCGGGCAGGGTGCGTGATTCGTGATGCACGCCGATGAGTTCGGTGCGATACCCGACACTGTGCAGCCGCTGCGCCAGGTGGATCGAGGGGTCGTTCAGGTCCCAGTTGAACGGGCTGTGCGTCAGACCGAGCACACCGTTGCTCTGCGGATAGGTGCCGGTGAACAGAGCTGCCCGAGCCGGGCTGCAGTGCGGCGCCGCCGAGAACGCCAGGTCGAAGACGGCGGATTCGGTTGCCAGCCGGTCGAGGTTCGGGGTGTGCACGGTCGGTACGCCGTAGCAGCCGAGGAACCGCCCCAGGTCGTGGCAGTGGACGAAGAGGATGTTGGATCGCATCGCGGCTCAGGCCATTCTCGCGAGGGCGGCCGGGGTGACGGCGTGCTCGAGCGGACGGCCGTCGAGGTACCGGCGAATCTCGTCGAGCACGATGCGTCCCGCCCGGGCGCGTGACTCACGGGTCGCGCCGGCGACATGCGGTGAGACGAGCACGTTGGGGAGCCGGGTCCAGCGATCCCCAGGTTCGAGGGGCTCGGTGTCGAACACGTCCATGGCCGCGTCCAATCGACCCGACGAAACCTCGGCGTACAGGGCGTCGAGGTCGATGATCGAGGCACGTGCCGTGTTGACGACCGCGGCGCGGTCGGGCAGGAGCGCGAGCGCATGAGCATCGATCAGGTGCCGCGTCTCGGGGTTGCCCGGCGCGTGGATCGACAGTACGTCGGTGCGCGGCAACAGCGTTGCGAGATCGTCGGCGTACGGCGCCAGCTCGTCCCCGGGTGGGAGGTACGGATCGTAGACGCGAACCTCCGCACCGAGGGCCCGGACCGCCGCGATGTAGGCGCGGCCGGTCCGGGACGCTCCGACGACCGTGACCCTGGCGCCGCGGAGCTCCCGGGCACGGGGGATGTCGCGGGCGCGCTCCCAGCCGTCGCTGCGGAGGTTGTGATCCAGGCGGGGGACACGTCGCAGGAGTGCGAGGGAGTAGGTGAGCGCCAGTTCGGCCACGGCCGGCGCCATCGCGTCCCCGGCCTGCGAGATCGGGATCCCGCGCTGCCAGAAGTCGGGTCCGGTGATCGACCGCAACGACGACGCGGCATAGGCGACGAACCGCAGCCGCGGCGCCCGGTCGAGGCGCTCGGCGGTGAGACACGGGAACCGCCACGCCGCGACGAGGATCTCGACCCCGGCCAGGGCTTTCCGGAAGGTGTCGAGATCCTGTAGCGCGGACGTGGTGGCGACGCGGACGCGGCCCAGCTCGCCGAGCTCGTGCCGCGCCGCCGCCGGGAAGAACGCGCCCAGTTCGGGCTCGTCGACCGCGAGCAGGATGCGTGACCGGCCCGCGGCCCGAGATCCGTCGTGTGTCTCCATAAACCGGGACCGTATGCATCCCGGTTCTTTTTGTCAATGACCGAAGTAAATCAGTTCAGGTCAGCGGCGGGTGCCTGCTTCGGTCATGACCTTGTGGGCCTCCGGCGGGAAGACGCCGTCGGTGATCTGGGTGTTGCCGACCACCTGGTTGTTGTAGCCGGGGCCCTCGGGGTTGCGGGCCGGGCCGACGTCCCACCAGTTGCCGGTGACCAGGTTGTCCTTGGTGTTGAAGGTGTCCGGGTTGCCGTCGTCGGCGTTGATGTAGACCCAGCGGCTGCTGCCCAGGAACACGTTGTCGCGCATCACGACGTACCGCGTCCCCTGGTCGATCAGCGCGCCGAATGTCACCTGGCTGTCGTACACGTAGTTGCGTTCGATCACGGTGCCGGGGCTCGACGAGAGCGTGTAGATGCTGCCGCCGTCGTGCATCGCCTGCTTGGTGTCGTGGATCAGGTTGTAGGCGACGTAGTTCTCCCGGAACGTCGTCGGCGTCCGGTAGATCGGCTGGTGGTTGTAGAGCCCGGCCTCCAGGTAGTACTGGTTGCCGCCCGGGTCGTTGATACCCCATCCCCAGCCGATGTCGACGCCGTCGTACGGCAGGTCGGTGAGGGTGTTGTGCGTGATCGTCGCGCGGGTGACGTACGTCGACAGGATGCCGGCGTTGTCGCGGTAGCTCTTCGAGACGCCCTTGATCGTGTTGTCGACGATGCGTACGTCGTGGTTCGTCATCCGCCGGTCCCGTGGATGGTGCGCGTCGGGCTGCACGCCGCCGACCACGATCGCCGACGCGGCGCTGTTGGTGAAGCTGTTGCCCCGGACATCGATCTCGCCGGCGCCGTACCCGACGCCGGACGCGTGCGCGTTCGGATCCATGCCGAGGCCGAGCCCGACCGAACCGACTTGCTCGAAGCTGTTGCCGTCGAAGGCGACGTGCTCGGCGGCGGACACTTGTACGGCGGCCGGGATCTGATGCCACTCGTTGCGGGTCTTCTCGAACTCGGGACAGCCGTCCTGGCAACTGGTCAGGAAATCGGCCGGCTTGGCGTATTTACCGACGATGTGCGCGCCGCTCTGCTGGTCGACGTACCCCTGCGGACCGCTAGGAAAGTTCCAGGTCGTGTGCGCGAACGTGAGGTTGCTGAAGGCAAGGTTCTGGACGGGATCGCGGTAGCTGCCGCTGACCTGCACCAGTGACTCCAGTCGCGGCAGCCGTACGTCGGTCGCCGCCATCGACTGCCCGTCGGCCGGCCGGTAGAAGACCTTGCCCTTCGCGGAGTCGAGGTACCACTGGTTCGGGCCGGAGATCAGCTCGTACGCGTTGTTCAGGTAGATCGCGCCGCGGTTGTACGGCGACTTGAGCGTGTCGTAGCCGAAGTTGTTGTTGTCCCAGGCCGGCTGCTCCATCACCAGGGTGCTGCCGTCGACCGTCTGGACAGGGGAGTAGCGATCCGTGAACGAGCCCAGCTCCTCGATCTCGAGCTCGCCGGCATTCGAGAGTCCGGCGATGCGTTCGGCCAGCGCCGGATCGTTGATCGTCAGGCCACGCTGGCTGAAGACCAGGTGCTCGCGGGTCTTCTTCGATTCCGCCACTAGCAACTGGGTGCGCTGCGCGAGTTGCCCGTCGACGTACAGCTGACGCGACCGGCTGCCGACCGGGACATCGGCGGACCAGATGTTCTTCGCCGGGTCGGTCAGCGTCCAGCCGGTGACCTTGGAACCGCCGGACAGTACGGCGTGCTGCCCGGGCACGCTCTGCCAGGTGACGGTGTGCCCGTTGCGGCCGCCGTCCCGGGAGCCGAAGCGCAGCGGCTTCTTCAGTTCGTAGGTGCCGCCGGCCAGCAGGATGCGGACGTCGGCGGTCGAGTTCTTCGCCCGGGCCAGTGCCTGGGCGGCGTCGAGTGTGCGAACGACCTGGTCGGCGTGCAGGTCCTTGGGCTTCTTGCCGTCGGGGGCGACCAGGATGACGTTGGTCGGCCGCGGGGCGGCCGAAGCGAGCGAGGCGGAGAGGGCGGCGGCGCCGAGGACCAGCGCGCAGGAGGCGGCGATCACGCGGAGCGGACGAGGTCGGGTCATGCTTGACTCCTATGTCGTCTGTTGTCTGACATCTGTCAGCGGCACCGTAGAAGCGACCCCCTGATCGGTCAACAGCTGATCTCGATCACCGAGACCGCTGTCCGAAGTCGGCCGCCGGCGCGAGTCAGGTGCGCGGGAGGGGGCGGCGACGCTGCCAGGCGGAGTTGATGTGGCTGGTCATGGCCTCGGCGGCGCCGGCGGTGTCGCGGTCGAGGATCCGTTCCAGCACGATCCGGTGCTCGGAGTTCGTCGTACGGACGTCCTCGACGCTCGGGTGGCCCTGGTAGCGCATGCTGGTCCGGGCCTGGCTGTGCACCGTGCTCACGATGGACCGGGCCAGCCGGTTCCCGGACGCGGCCATGATCCGGTCGTGGAACTCGACGTCGGTCTGGATGAAGACCTCGGGCCGTGCCGTGTCGGCCTCGAGTCGGTGGAAGATCGCCTCGATCGCCGCGCGGTCCTCGTCGGTCGCCTGCGCCGCGGCCAGGCCGGCCAGGTTGGATTCGAGGGCGACGCGGACGCCGACCAACTCGTCGAGGATGCCCAGGTTCGCGTCGTTCCGGACCGCGGCCGCGAGGACGGCGGAGTCCAGCAGGTTCCAGTTCGTGTCGTCCTTCACCACCGCGCCGATCCCGCGGCGGACCTCGACCAGGCCCTTGGCCTCGAGGAGCTTGACCGCCTCGCGGACGGTGATCCGGCTGACCTGGAACTGCTCGGACAGGGCGGACTCCGGCGGCAGCACGGCGTTCGGCTGGATCGCGCCGGACACCACCCCGTCGAGGATCGACTCGACCACCAGGTCGGCCAGTCGCGCCGGACGTTGCGCGGCCGCCGCCGGAGCGAGTCGCACGGTTGCCTGTCCGGGGTCCGACGCCATGATGCCTCCCGAGTTCGTCTGCACCGATGTCTGTCCACCGGATTCTCGCCCATCCTTCAGCAGTCAACAAACTCTTGACAACAGACAACAGACAACTAACATCAAACCGAGCCGCAGGGCTCAACGAACTCGAACAAGGAGGGCGCCATGATGCCGACCGCCTCAGGTCCGACCACGCGGGGAATCCGCAGCCCGCGGCGCGGCTGGTTCGCGGCCGCTCTCGTTCCGGCGCTGGCACTCGTGTCCGCCGCCTGCGGAGCCGCCGCGCCGCAGACCCAGTCCGGCGGTGGGGCGAGCGCCGGCGGCGGCAAGCTCGTCGTCTGGGACTGGCACTCCGGTGACGCGACCACGAAGGAGTACTACGCGAAGGCCAAGTCGGACTTCGAGGCCAAGCACCCGGGCGTCCAGGTCGAGTTCGTCGCGCAGCCGTACGACCAGTACTACACACTGCTCGGTACGGCGATCCAGGCCGGCAAGGGCCCGGACATCTCGATGTTCAACGGCGGCGCGCAGATGCGGGACCGGGTCTCCTCTCTGCTGCCGCTGGACGACAAGGTCGGTGACCTGAAAGACCGGCTGGTCGGCTGGGACGCGTTCCGCAAGGACAGTGCGACGTACGCCGTGCCGGTCACCCTGCAAGGCTTCCCCTTCTACTACAACAAGGCCGTCTACAAGAAGGCCGGCCTCGATCCGGAGACGCCGCCGAAGACCCTGACCGAGCTGCAGACGACCTGCGCGGCGATCAAGAAGTCCGGCAACGCCTGCTTCAACCTCGGCAACAAGGAAGGCCTCGGCATCGAGTTCTTCCTGTCCGGCTTCGGCCCCGGCGTGTTCAGCCCGGCGCAGTACGACGCCTGGCTGGCCGGCAAGCGGGACTGGAAGTCACCCGAGGTCAAGCAGATCTTCGATCTGTGGAAGAAGACGAACGACGAGGGCTGGTACAACAAGGGCGTCAACTCGACCGCCATGTTCATGGACCAGTTCACGATGTTCTCCGGCGGCAAGGGCGGCAACGTGATCGGGCTGATCTCCGACACCGCGCACTGGAAGTCGTTCGACGAGTTCCTCGGCCCGGATCTCGGCGTCTACAAGCCGCCGGTGTCGAACCCGGCGAACGTCACCTCGACCTTCCTGCCCGCGGAGGGCGGCATCGGGTACGGCGTGATGAAGTGGACGAAGGACCCCGCGCTCGCGGTCGACCTGGTGAAGAGCCTCGCGAGCACGGACGCCGAGAAGTCGTTCTTCGAGAAGGCCGGCGCGATCGCCGCCGATAAGACCGTCGACACCAAGTCGGTCGATGTGAAGGCGGCCGGCGAGATCGTGTCCTGGTTGCCGGACAGTAAGCCGCTGCTGCACACCGCGCTGTCGGCGAAGACGCTGGACCTCATGCACCGGCTCTCCCAGCAACTGATCAGCGGTGACGTAACAGTCGACCAGGTGCTGACTCAGCTGGCGGCGTCGGACAAGTGAGCGGGTCCGGAGAGCAGACCATGGTGCAGCCGGCCACGGCACGACGCAGTACGACGGCAGTTCGCCGGCGGCACCTCGGCGAGCACCAGATCGCGGCGCTGGTGCTGGTGACGCCGGCGTTGCTGATCATCGTCGGGCTGCGGATCGTGCCGCTCGTCCTCGGTGCGCAGTACTCGCTCACCGGGGACGGCGACCGCAACGGCCTGTTCGTTGGGCTGGCCAACTACCGCACGCTGCTGGACGATCCGGTGTTCCGGACCGCGGTCAGGAACGTCGGCCTGTTGTTCCTGGCGCTGCCGGTCGCCGTCGCCGTACCCGGGCTGCTGGCAACGTTCTTGTTCCTGAAGGTCCCCGGCCATCGGTTCTACCGCAGCGTGTACTTCTTCCCGGTGGTGCTGTCGCCGGTGATCATCGGCGCCATCTTCAACATCCTGCTGTCGTTCGACGGGCCGCTGAACCAGTTGCTCGGCAAGGCCGGTCTCGCGCCGGTCGACTGGCTGGGCAACTCGCACGTCGCGATCCTGTCGGTGATCGGCGTGCACATCTGGGCGACGTTCGGGATGGCGCTGGTGATCTTCATGGCGGGGTTCTCCACGCTGGACCAGTCGTTGCTCGACGCCGCGCGGTGCGACGGCGCGACGCTGCCGCAGACCGTCTGGCACGTGGTGATCCCGGAGCTCAGCCGGACGATCCAGTTCGTCTTCGTCACCACGATGATCGGGATGCTGACCGGGATGTTCGGCCTGGTCTACGTGATGACCGCGGGCGGGCCGGGCGGTGCGACGTACCTGCCGGAGTTCTACATCTGGGTCACCCAGGGCCAGATGAACAGCCCGGCGCTGGCCTCGGCCGCGTCGATGGTGCTGTTCGTGCTGATGCTGCTGGTCGGGCTCGCGCAGATCCGGCTGATCAAGCGCGCCACCAAGGAGGTGTGAGCGATGCGCGAGCGTGGATTCGGCCGCTGGGTCGTCGCGATCCCGATGTGCCTGCTGGCACTGGCCACGATCTATCCGATGGTGTTCACGCTGAATGTGGCGATGAAGTCGCGCCGTGAGTACGTCCTGGACCGCTTCTCGCTGGCCGATCACCTGACCGCCGCGAACATCGCCGACGCCTGGAACTCCTCCGGTCTCGGCCGCTACACGTTCAACTCGGTGGTGGTCACCGCAGGCTCGGTCGCGCTGTTGCTGCTGCTCGGATCGATGGCCGGGTACGCGTTCAGCCAGTTGACGTTCCGCGGGCGCAAGTGGCTGTTCCTGGTCTGCCTGGGTGCGTTGATGATTCCGTTCCAGGTGATCATGGTGCCGTTCTTCCGGGTGCTCGGTCAGATCCACCTGCTCGACACGCACGTGGGGCTGATCCTCGCCTACACCGGCCAGTTCCTGCCGTTCACGATCTTCCTGATGACGAGCTTCTACTCGCGCATCCCGGCCGAGATCGTCGAGGCCGCGCGGGTCGACGGCAGTACGACGCTCGGCGTGTACCGGCGGATCATGCTGCCGCTCGGACGTCCGGCGCTGCTCTCGGTCGGGATCCTCAACGCCTTGTTCTGCTGGAACGACGTCCTGATCTCGCTGCTGGTGATGCAGTCCGAGCAGCACCGCACCCTGATGGTCGGTGTCACCGCGTTGCGCGGTCAGTACTCCGACAACATCCCGCTCTTCGCCGGCGGAGTGCTCGTCGCGGCCCTGCCCGTGATCGCGATCTACCTGTTCTTCCAGCGCCAGATCACCGACGGCGTCACCGCCGGCTCGACCAAGGGATAGCCAGATGCGCATCACGGGATATCGCACCCTCACCACGGTGCACGACTGGGGCAGACCGATCGGTGATGCCAACGGAGCGGTCGGGTCGGGCAAGACGTCGGTACCGGTCGTCGTACTGACCACCGACGTCGGCCTGGAAGGGATCGGGCTCGGCTCGCACGAGGGCATCGACACGCTCTTCCCCGCTCTGGACGGCCAGGACCCGCGCGCGGTGGTGGCGCTGTACGACCGGATGCTCGCGTGGGTGTTCAAGCGCGGTCATACCGGCGCCGTGTTCGGTGCCATCGGGGCGCTCGACATGGCGCTGTGGGACCTCAAGGCGAAGGCGGTCGAACAGCCGTTGTGGCGGCTCCTCGGCGCCCGCGATCACGTCGTACCGGCGTACGCGTCCGGCCTCGACGGGCCACTGGCCGACGACGAACTGATCAGGCTGCACAAGCAGTTCGCGGAGCGTGGTCTGCAGGCGGCGAAGCTGAAGGGCGGGCTCGACGTGGCCGCGGACCTGCGCCGGCTCGACCTGCTGAGCGAGCTCTACCGGGACGAAACCGGGCAGGCGCCCGCGCTGATGCTCGACGCGAACGAGTCCTGGTCGCGCAAGGAAGCCGTCCGGCACATCCGGCGGATCGAGGAGCATGTCGACCTGGCCTGGGTCGAGGAACCCGTACGGCGCTGGGACGTCGACGGGCTCGGGATGGTGACGCGTTCGGTGAAGGCAGCGGTCGCGACCGGTGAGAACCTCACGGGACTCGAACAGTTCCGCCCGCTGCTGGCGGCCAACGCCGTGGATATCGTCCAGACCGGCAGCGTCTGGGGGATCACGCACTTCCTCCGGGTCTCCGCGTTGGCGCACGCGTTCGACCTGCCGATCAGCCCGGTGGGGTACGACGGCAATCCGCTCGGTCATGCGGCTGCCGTCGTACCGAACCATCTGTCGATCGAGATCCAGGACCTCGCAATGCCGGTCGGGATCAGTGCGGACCAGGAGATCGCCGACGGTCACCTCGTGCTGGGCGAGTCACCCGGCCTCGGATACGTGCTCGACGAGGACGCCGTCGCGCGGCTCGGTGAAGCAGGCAGCTGGGACGACGACGCCGGCCCGCACGTACGCCCCGATCGGGCCGGCCGTCGTTTGGTCGGCAAGCCCGCGATCAGGAACGGACGATGATGAAGTCCGCTGTCGTGACGGGCGCCGGTGGGTCCCTCGGCCGGGCGATCGCGCTCCGGCTGGCGAACGACGGGTACGGCGTCGCGCTGCTCGACCTGCCGGGTGAGGGCCTGGACTCGTCCGAGGCCGAACTGAAACCAACGGGACATCCGTACGTCGCGCTCCCGATCGACCTGCGCGACCTGGCAGCGCTCGTCCGGACACTGGCCGCGGCCGAGGACGCACTCGGCCCGCTCGACGTCCTGGTCAACAACGCCGCGATCTATCCCGCGACACCGTTTCTCGACATCTCGCTGGAGGAGTACGACGACGTTGTCGCGGTGAACCAACGCGCGTACTTCGTCGCCGCCCAGGCCGCCGCCGGTTCGATGCGGGAGCGGCGAGCGGGGTCGATCGTCAACATCGCTTCGATCACCTGGCACGGCGGATGGGAGAAGCTGGCGAGCTACGTCAGCACGAAGGGCGCCGCGGTCGCGCTCACCCGTGCCCTTGCGCGGGAACTCGGCCCCGAAGGCATCCGCGTCAACGCGGTGTCGCCGGGCGCGTTCCCGACGAAGGCGGAGACGATCCACGAGAATCCCGAGGCCTACAACGCGTTCGTGATCGACCACCAGTCGATCAAGCGCCGCGGTACGCCGGCCGAAATCGCGTCGGTGGTGTCCTTCCTGGTCGGCCCGGACGCGTCCTTCCTCACCGGCCAGACCCTCAACGTCGACGGCGGCTGGGTGATGGGGTGAACATCTTCGGAGACGAGTTGTCCCTCGCGGCCCTGCGGGAGCGGACCGGTGATCTGGCGAGTGTCGCCGGCGTTCGTGAAGTTGAACTGAGCAACGGTGTCGAGCGTGGTGTGCGGGCGGTTCAGTTGCGGAGTGCCGCCGGGCTCGAGGTCGAGGTGCTCGTGGATCGTGCCCTCGACTTGGGGTCCGCACGGTTTCGCGGCGTACCGTTCGGCTGGCGGTCGGGGAACGGGTTCCGTCATCCGGGTCTGCACGAGAACAACGACGAAGGCGGTCTGTCCTGGCTGCGAGCGCTCGACGGTTTGCTCGTATCCGGAGGCCTCGACCACACGCTGTTCGGCAATGAGGTCGACGCCGGTCACTACCGTTATCCACCGAAGCAGTCCGTGGCGCACGGTCTGCACGGCCGGCTCACCGCGATCCCGGGCAGGCTGCTCGAGGCAGGCGAGGTCTGGGACGGCGACCGGTGCACTCTGCGGGTGCGCGGCGAGGTCGTGCAGGCGACGTCGTTCGGTGAACACCTGCGGCTGACCCGAACGATCGAGGTCGATTTCGACGGCCTCGAGCTCCGTCTGTACGACGTCGTCGACAACCTCGGGTACGAGCGCACGCCGCACATGTTCCTGTACCACTTGAACTTCGGCTGGCCGGTGATCGACGCCGGCACCGAGTTCGTCGCCCCGATCGCCGAGACGACCTGGCGCAGCGACTCCGTGGCCCAACAGGGCGTCTCGTACCGCGTCCAGCCGGACCCGAAGCCCGGGTTCGTGGAGCAGGTGTACGAGCATCGCCTGGTTCCCGACTCCGACGGCCGGCATCGTGTCGCGCTGATCCGCGGCGACAGCACCCTCGGCGTCGAGGTGACCTGGGACGCGGCCGCGATGCCGTGCTTCTTCGAGTGGCAGAACCTCCGCAGCGGCCAGTACGCCGTCGGCCTCGAACCGTCGACCCATCACGTCACGGGAAACGCGGCCGCGCGCGAGGACGGCACGATGACCTGGCTCGAGCACGGCGAGTCCCGGGCGTACCGCACGACGATCCGGGTGCTCGACGGAGCCGAGGCCACCACCGCTGCCCGGGACGCGATCCGCCGCGTCGCCGGCCAGCCCGACTGACGACCTCTGGAGAAACTGTGAGCATTCTCGACGGGTACCGCGTACTCGACTGCTCGATCGCGATGGCCGGACCCTTCGCCGCCCAGCGGCTCGGCGACCTCGGCGCCGATGTCGTCAAGGTCGAGCCGGTGACCGGTGAATGGCAGCGGCACGCCGCGGCCGGGGGCGCGAAGGGCAACGCGATCAACGTGTCGTTCCTGTCCCTGAACCGCAACAAGCGCTCGCTGGCCGTCGACCTCAAGGCCGCCGAGGGCAAGCGGGTGCTCCGGCGCCTGGTCGAGACCGCCGACGTGTTCCTGCAGAACTACCGGCCCGGCGTCGCGGAACGGCTCGGCGTCGACTACCCGACGCTGTCCGCGATCAACCCGCGGCTGGTCTACGTCTCGATGTCCGGGTACGGCGAAGACGGCCCGCACCGGAACCTGCCCGGCCAGGACTTGTTGCTGCAGGCAAAGTCCGGCGCGATGCTGTCGACCGGACGGCACGGCGAGCCGCCGCAGCCGGCCGGGCAGTACCTCGTCGACGCAGTGACCGCGTCGACCGCGTTCGAGGCCGTACTTGCCGCACTGCTGCATCGGGAGCGCACTGGCCAGGGGCAGCTCGTCACGGTGAACATGCTCGACGCGATCACGACTTTGCAGATGCAGGAGCTGTCGGTCTTCACGGCCGGAAACGTTCCGCAGCAAAGGGGTTCCGAGCCGCACGCCCACGTGTACATCAGAGCGCCGTACGGGACCTTCAAGACCGCGGACGGATTCCTGGCGTTGGCGATGCCTGATCTGCCGACGCTCGGCCGGGTGATCGGCGAGGACGCGTTCCTGACCATGGATTCCGAGGTGCATGGCTGGACGCATCGCGACGAGATCTTCCGGCTCACCGCTGAGCGCCTGCTCCGGCGGACCACCGACGAGTGGCTGGCGGACCTGACCGCGGCCGGGATCTGGTGCGGGCCGGTGTACGACTACGAGCAGCTCGTGAACGATCCGCAGATCCGCCACAACGGCACCTTCGTCGAGTACGACCATCCCACCGAGGGACGGGTGAAGACGCCCGGCTTTCCGTACAGCTTCGAGAAGACGCCCGCGAAGGTCGAGCGCGGTGCGCCGCTCGTCGGCGAACACAGCCGGGAGGTCCTCGCGGAGGCCGGGTTCGATCCGGACGAGGTCGCGGAGCTCCTGAAGGCCGGCGTCGTCGCCGAGACCCCGCTGCCGGATCCGGTGCCGTGATGCCGCGCTACCGAGGACTGACCTGGGACCACCCCCGCGGACGGGACGCGCTCGTCGAGGCCTCCCGCCATCGCGGGATCGACCTGACCTGGGACGTGCATCCACTGAGCGGCTTCGAATCCACGCCGATCGAACAGCTCGCGGAGCAGTACGACGTGATCGTGCTCGACCACCCGCATCTCGGTGATGCGCTACGGCATCTCCAACCGGTCGACGACCTCCTGTACGGCGAATTCGTCGGGCCGAGCGTCTCGTCGTACCGGATGAACGGGCACCTCTGGGCACTGCCGCTCGACGCCGCCACGCAGGTTGCCGCGACCCGGGTGGACCTGGCTGGACCACCACCGCGGTTGTGGTCCGACGTGATCGAGCTGTCTCACCGAGCGCCGGTGACGCTGTCGCTGGCGGGGCCGCACGCCTTGCTGACGTTCCTGTCGATCTGCGTCGCGCTGGGGGATGAGCCATCTTTCGAGCCGACCGCGACCGGGTGGCGGGCCCTCGAACTGATGACCGACCTGACCGCTCGTGCCCCGCGACATGCGGTGCCGCTCGATCCGATCGAGCTGCTGGACGACATGGTCGCGGACGACACCGTGGCGCATTGCCCGCTGGTCTACGGCTACGTGAACTACGCGTCGGTGGCTCTGGACCGTCGGGTGACGTTCACCGACGCGCCGTCGGAGCGGCAGGGGTCGCGGCCGGGTTCGACGATCGGCGGAACCGGACTCGCGATCACCGCGCGCTGCACACCGGGCGCTGATCTCGTCGACCATCTGCGGTGGTTGCTTTCGGCAACTGCGCAGGAGACGTTCATCCCGGTGCACTCGGGGCAGCCGGCGCTTTCGAGCGCGTGGCAGTCCGACCTGGTCAACGATCCGGTCGCGGGCTTCTACCGCTGCACGCTGCCGACGATCACGTCGGCCTTTGTCCGGCCCCGGCTCGCCGGGTACATCGGCTTCCAGACTGCGGCGAGCGAGGTTGTCCGCGAGGTCGCTTCCCGTGCCGTCTCGACGACCGTGGGTCTGGATCGGATCGCTGGCTTGTGGAAGGAGATCGGCGATGAGTGAAGAGGTGCTGTTCGAACAGCAAGGGCAGGTCGCTGTTATCACCCTCAACCGGCCGGCGAAGCTCAATGCGGTCACCGCGGAGATGTCGGATGCGCTGGTCGAGCTGGCTCGGCACTGCAACGAGTCCGACGACGTGCGTGCCGTCGTACTGACGGGGGCCGGGCGGGCGTTCAGTGCCGGATCGGACATCCGGGAGCTCGACAAGTACCCGACCCCGTGGGCGTTCAGGAACCGTGCGGACTACTGCGACTCGCTCAAGGTCCTGCGCAAGCCGGTGGTTGCCGCGGTCGACGGATACGCGCTCGGTGGCGGTCTCGAAACCGCCCTGATCTGCGACATCCGGCTCGCGTCGACGACCGCCAGCTTCGCGGCCGCGGAGGTGAAGCTCGGATGGATCGGCGGTGGCGGCATGTCCGCACTGCTGACCCACAACATCGGGCCGGGCAATGCCGCGCTGATGCTCATGACCGGCGATCCGATCGACGCCTCGCGCGCACTGAGCTGGGGGCTGGTCAGCGAGGTACTGGAGCCGGATGCGCTGCTGCCTCGCGCGCTCGAGCTGGCCACCACGATCGCGTCGCGTGCCCCGATCGCCGTCGAGACCGCGAAGGCGAACCTGTCGGCGGCGATGAACCTGCCGCTCGATCAGGCCGTCGCGTACGAGCGCGACCTTCAGACTGTCTGCTTCGCGACGAACGACGCGGCCGAGGGCCGAGCGGCCTTCGCTGACAAGCGTGCGCCGCAGTTCACCCGTTCGTAGCGCCGGGTCCCAGGTTGCGGCGGATCCAGTTCTCGATGCCGGCGACGTGCGACAGCGACAGCGCGGCGGCGACGCTCGGTTGCCGGTCACCGATCGCGAGGGCGATCGCGCGGTGCTCGCGCTTCGTCTGCTCGAAGGAGTCTTCCTGAGTGACCGCTCGCCAGGTGCGGGCCTGGTGGGTGCGTCCGGCGACGCTGTCGACCAGTGAGCACAACACCGGATTGCCCGCGGCCGTGGCGATCCGGTGATGGAACTCCAGGTCGTTCGCCACCACATCGCCGACCGGGCTGTCGATGTCGACAGCCTCGGTCAGCGCGAGCAGCTCGGCCACGTCGTCGGCGCTCATCAGGAGCGCGGCCTTCTCGGCAGCCATCGGTTCGAGCGCCCGGCGTACCTCGAACAGGTCGAGGATGCCGGAGTCCTGATGGAAGTCGATGATGAAGCTCATCGTCTCCAGGAGCAGGTCGGGCGTCAGGCTCGTGACATAGGTTCCGTCGCCCCGCCGTACGTCGAGGATCCGCAGCATCGACAGCACGCTGACCGCCTCGCGCAGCGGGCTCCGCGAAATACCGAGCTGGTCGGCGAGATCCGCCTCGCGAGGCAGCTTGTCGCCGGGCTTGAGGCGGCCGTCGAGAATCATCGTCTTGATCTTCTCGATCGCGACGTCGGTCAGAGCCATCCCGCTCCCTCTTAATCCTTTGGACGTAGGCGCAGCGTAGCCATGCCGCCGTCGACTGCGAGCGCCGTACCCGCCGTCGAGCCGGACGAAGGCCCGGCCAGGTAGACGACGGCGAGTGCCACCTCCTCGGCGGCGACCAACCGCCCGTGCGGCTGGCGGGCGTCGAGAGCGGCCCGCTCGGCGACGGGATCGGGCGCCGCGTCGAGGAGGCGCTGCACCCAAGGAGTTGCCGCCGTACCGGGGTTCACGCAGTTGACCCGGATGCCTTCGCGGAGATGGTCGGCGGCCATCGCCAGCGTCAGCGACTGCACCGCGCCCTTCGTGGTGGAGTAGAGGGCCCGCTGGGGGATGCCGGTGGTCGCGGCGACCGAGGCGACGTTGACGATCGCGGCGGCCGGCGACTCACGCAGGTATGGGAGAGCGGCCCGGCTGACCCGGACCGCGCCCATCACGTTGACGTCGAAGACCCGGTGCCACTGGTCGTCCGGGTTGTCCTCGATCGTGCCCTGCGCGCCGATGCCCGCGTTGTTGACCACCACGTCGATCCGGCCGAACGCCTCGACGACCTGCTGAACCGCCGTACGCACACTGGCGTCGTCCGTCACGTCGGCCTTGATCCCGAGCACGCCCTCCGGGACACCGGCCGGTTCGAGATCGAACGCTGCGACGCGCGCACCGCGTGCGGTGAGTTCGCGGGCGACGGCCGCGCCGATGCCCGATCCGCCTCCGGTGACGATCGCGACCAGGTCGTCGAACTCTCCGGCGCTCATCGGCCGGCCTCGAACGCGACGTACTCCTGGCGCTGCCGGCCGAGTCCGTCGATCTCGACCTCGACGACGTCGCCGGGCCGCAGGTACGAGAACCGGCCGGACAGCGCCACGCCCTCCGGCGTTCCCGTCATGATCAGATCGCCCGGGTCGAGCACCATGTACTGGCTCAGGTGATGGATGACCGTGGCGACGTCGAAGATCTGGTCGGCGGTACTGGAGTCCTGCCGCGGCTCGCCGTTGACGAAGCTGCGCAGGCTGAGCTTCTGGTGCTCGACCTCGTCGGGGGTGATCAGCCACGGACCGACCGGGCTGAAGCCGGCCGCGATCTTGCCCTTGCTCCACTGCCCGCCGGACTGCTCGATCTGGAAGGCGCGCTCGGACAGATCGTTGGCCACCACGAAACCGGCCACGTGGTCCAGGCTGTCCGCGGGGGAGTCGAGGTACGACGCGCGCTTGCCGATCACCACTCCGAGCTCGACCTCCCAGTCCGTTTTCGTGCTGCCCTTCGGGATGGTCACGGCATCGTTGGGGCCGGCCAGCGTGTTCGGCGCCTTGAAGAAGATGACCGGCGACGACGGCGGCTCGGCGCCCGACTCGGCGGCGTGCGCGGCGTAGTTCATGCCGATGCAGACGATCGCGCCGGGCCGGGCGATCGGCGCACCGATCCGCAGGCCGTCCGCGTTCTCGACGAGCGGCAGTTCGTCGGCGGCCAGTGCGGCCGCGACGCGGGCCGGCCCGTCGGATTCCCAGAACCGGGCGTCGAGATCCGCGGTCAGCCCGGCGAGGCTGCGGACACCGTCCTCGGTGACGACGACCGGTGCTTCCGTACCGAGGGGACCCAAGCGGGCGAACTTCATCGCACGACCTCCAGATCGTATCTTTAGCCGCCTCTGACGGGCTGATTGGCGGCTTCGCTTCACATTGACAGGTGAAACATATGATGTCTAGCGTGCTGTCCACAGTTCAGAACGCTGGGAGCAGACGTGATTGACGTTCCGCGGTTCGGCCTCGGGTGTGCGCCGCTCGGCAACCTCTTCCGGCAGTACTCCGAGGCGGAGGCCGACGCGATCCTCGACGCGGCCTGGAACGCCGGCGTCCGGCACTTCGACACCGCGCCGCACTACGGGCTGGGGTTGTCCGAGCGGCGGGTGGGCCGCTTCCTCGCGACCAAGCCGCGCGACGAGTACGTCCTGTCGACGAAGGTCGGCCGCCTGCTCCGGGAGGATCCGTCGTGGGACGGATCGGCGATGGCCGCCGGCGGGTTCGTCGTACCTGCGCGTCTGCAGCGAGTGCTCGACTACTCGGCTGCTGGAGTACGGGCGTCGGTCGAGGAGTCGCTTGCCCGGATGGGTCTGGATCGGGTCGACATCCTCTATGCGCACGACCCGGAGTTGTCGGGGATCCCTGGCGCGACTGAGTCGGCCTTGGCGGCCCTCGCCGAGTTGCGGGACGAGGGGATGGTTGCGGCGATCGGTACGGGTTCGCTCGGCATCGATGCTCTGATGACCACGGTCCGCACCGGGCTGGCCGACGTACTGATGGTGGCCAATCGCTACACGTTGCTGGACCAGAGCGCCGTACCGGAACTCGTCGATGCGTGTGACGTGCACGGAGTGCGGATCGTGGCGGCGGCTGTGTTCAACAGCGGGCTGCTCGCTTCCACACCGAGCCGCGACGCGAAGTACGACTACGAAGCCGTGCCTGACGAGGTTTTCGCTCGTGCGCTCGAGATCGACAAGGTCTGCACCGACCACGGCGTCGACCTTCCCGCTGCCGCGCTCCAGTACCCGCTGCTCGATCCGCGCGTCATCTCAGTGGTCGCAGGTGCCGCGACTCCCGACCAGCTCCGCCAAAACCTGGCCCACCTCGACGCCGCGATCCCGTCGGCGCTCTGGCAAGACCTCACCACGCGCAACCTGATCTAGCCGGGGCTCCTCCCGCCTGCTCCAGCGCCAGCGCGTGCATTTTGGACAGGAGATGTCGGGCGGCTGGGTAGTGCACATGAGCGTGATGGCGGTCGTGCGTACGGTGTCTCGCTGGTGCTCTACCTGTCGAGCTTGCACACCGTCGGCCCCGGCGACCGGGTCTCGCCGCGTTCCCGCTGCCGTCTGCGGCGGTCCGGACCAATCACACTCCTGAACGATTCAGTTTTTCGTAGATGTGTGAATTAGACCTTGTTCAAACATCTTTGCTCAGATACGGTCACGTCCAATCAAATCCCTGTGACGGACTGTGCGAGGGGAGTGAGGACTGATCAGCAAGTCAGCCAGCCTGCGGTACCTCGGGCGGCGCCTCGGGTTCTACGTGGTGACGTTCTGGGCGGCCTTGACCTTCAACTTCCTGATCCCGCGGTTCATGCCGGGCGATCCGGCCGCGACGATGCTTCGGCGGATCCAGCAGTTGACGGGGCAGGCGCCGACACCGGACCAGATCCGCTCGGTGCGTCTGTTCTTCGGCGGCGCGCGGGAGAACCTGCCCGCGCAGTACCTGCACTACCTGAACGATCTCGTGCATTTCCGCTTCGGGCTCTCGTTGAGCGAGTACCCGACACCGGTCAGCGATCTCATCGCGCAAGCCCTGCCGTGGACCCTGCTGCTGGTGGGGACGACCACGATCATCGCCTGGATCATTGGCACGGCACTGGGTGCGTACATGGGCTGGAAGCCGGGCAGCCGGTTCGACGCGATCTTCGCGCCGACCACGACGTTCCTGCACGCGATTCCGACGTTCTGGCTGTCCCTGGTCGCGCTCTGGGCGTTCGCGTTCAAGCTCGGCTGGTTCCCGGTCTCGGGCGCCTACGACCCCGACGTGCCGTACCAGATCAACAACGTCTGGTTCCTGCTGAGCATCCTCAAGTACGGCGCGCTGCCGGCGCTGACCCTGATCTTCATCGGGTTCAACGGCTGGCTCTTCACCATGCGGAACGTGATGGTGACGACCGTCAGTGAGGACTACGTGCTGCTGGCCAAGGCGAAGGGCCTACCGACCTGGCGGGTGTTGTTCAAGTACGCCGCACGCAACGCGCTGCTGCCCAACGTCACCGGACTCGCACTCGCGATCGGCGGCATCCTCGGCGGCATCCTGCTGACCGAGGTGGTGTTCACCTACCCGGGTCTCGGCCACCGGCTGTACCGCGCGACGGTCGACCACGACTTCCCGGTGATGCAGACGATCTTCCTGCTGATCACGCTCACGGTGCTGATCGCGAACCTGATCGCCGACTCGATCTACGTCCTGCTCGACCCGCGAACCAGGGACGAGGCCTGACCCATGCTGAACGGATTCCTGCGCAACTCCAAGGTCCGCATCGGACTCGGCGTCTTCGCCGCCTTCCTGCTGCTGGCACTGCTGGGCCCGTGGTTCGTGTCGTCGGTGATGCACACGACGCCGCGCACGATCGACTACGACGCGCTCGGGCAGCCACCGAGCGCGAAACATCTCCTGGGTACGACGTTGCCCGGTTCCGACGTCCTCGCACAGGTGATCGTCGGCGCCCGCGGCTCGGTCTTCGTCGGGATCACGAGCGCCGTCCTCGCCACGGTGATCGCCGCGCTGGTCGGCGTACCGAGTGGCTTCCTCGGGGGACGGCTCGATCACGGGCTGACGGCGTTCACCAATCTGTTCCTCACACTGCCGAGCTTCGCGCTGACGTTGATCATCGCGGGCTACGTGCAGGGTGCGGCGTGGTGGGTGATCGCGCTCATCATCGCGGCGTTCGAGTGGCCGGGTGGCGCCCGGACGTTGCGGTCGCAGACGATGTCGCTGCGCGGCCGGGACTTCACCGTCGCGATGCGGATGCTCGGCGAGTCCAAGACCAGGCTGGTGTTCGCCGAGGTGATGCCGCACATGACCGGCATCGTGTCCGCGATGTTCCTGCGCGCCTGTGTCGCCGGGGTGTTCGCCGAGGCCGCGCTGAGCTTCCTCGGGATCGGCACCACCGGCAGCGTCAGTTGGGGCACGATCATCGCCGAGGCACAGGGACAGAGCGCCATCCTCAACGGCCTGTGGTGGTGGTTCGTACCACCGGGCCTGTGCATCGCGCTGCTCGGCACCGCGACCGCCCTGGTCAACTTCGGCATCGACGAGATCAGCAACCCACGGCTGTCCGCCGCGAACCGCAAGCTGATGAAGCGCTTCCGTCGCGCCGCCCGGACCGCGGAACCGGAGGTGGCCCGATGAGCGAGGTCTTGCTGGAGGTCGACGGCCTGACGGTCGAGTACCTCGCCCAGACGGGATCGGTGAAGGCCTGTGCCGACGTGTCGTTCACGTTGCACCGGGGCCAGATCCTCGGCGTCGCGGGAGAGTCCGGCTCGGGCAAGTCGACCTTGATCACCGCGTTGACGAGGCTGCAACGGCCGCCGGCGGTAACCTCCGCCGGGCGGCTCGTGTACCACTCGTCCGACGGCGACAAGGTCGATCTACTGACCCTGTCGGAACGTCAGTTGCGCGCGTACCGGTGGTCGGAGCTCGCGATCGTCCTGCAGAGCGCGATGGACTGCCTCAACCCGGTGATGCGGCTGGGCCACCAGTTCGAGGACGTGCTGCGGTACCACGACTCGCAGCTGACACAGCGGCAGGCGTGGGAGCGGGCCGAGGAACTGGTCGCGATGGTGGGGATCGGGTCCGACCGGCTGCGCTCGTACCCGCACGAACTGTCCGGTGGCATGCGGCAACGGTCGTTGATCGCTCTCGCATTGGCGTGCGACCCGGATCTCATCGTGATGGACGAACCGACCACGGCCGTGGACGTGGTCATGCAGCGGCAGATCCTCGCCCAGCTGCTGAAACTCCAGGACCAGCTGGGGTTCGCGGTCGTCTTCGTCACGCACGACCTGTCGTTGCTGCTCGAGCTGGCCGACCAGATCGCGATCATGTACGGCGGCCGGATCGTCGAACTCGGCTCCGCCCGGGACATCTACACCGCCCCGAAACACCCGTACACCCGCGGCCTGCGCGATTCGTTCCCGCCGCTGCACGGCGAACTCACCACGATGCGCGGCATCCCCGGTTCGCCACCGGACCTGCGGACACCGCCGTCCGGATGCGCGTTCCATCCCCGCTGCGCGGACCGGCTGGACGCGTGTGACCAGCGGATCCCGCAACTCCGCCCGGTCGGCCGCAACGACGTTGCCTGCTTGCTGTACGAGGAGACCCCATGACCACTCCGGTGCTAGAGGCAACCAATCTGAGCAAGGAGTTCCCGGTCCACGGCCGCGGCTCCCGCGGTACGACGGTCAAGGCCGTGCAGAACGCCAACGTGACCTTGCACAAGGGCAGCATCGTCGCGCTCGTCGGCGAGAGCGGTTCGGGCAAGACCACTGTCGCCCGGATGCTGGCGCTGGCGTACCCGCAGACGGCCGGCACGATCCGCCTGAACGGCGCGGAGGTGTCGCACGCCCGGAACGCCGAACGCTCCTACTTCCGCCAGGTCCAGCTGATCTTCCAGGACCCGTTCGCCTCGCTGAACCCGCTCCACAAGGTGCGGTACACCCTCGGCCGGGCCCTGCGGATCCATCAGCGCACCCTCCGCGGCAAGGAACTGGAGGAGCAGACGCTCGAACTGCTGCGCAAGGTGAACCTGACCCCTGTCGAGCAGTTCATCGACAAGTTCCCGCACGAGCTGTCGGGAGGCCAGCGCCAGCGGATCGTGATCGCCCGGGCGCTCGCCGTACGGCCGAGTGTGCTGCTCGGCGACGAGCCGATCTCGATGCTCGACGTGTCGATCCGGCTCGACATCCTGAACCTGCTCGCGAAGCTGCGGGACGAGGAGGGCCTGGCCCTGCTCTACATCACGCACGACATCGCGAGCGCACGCTATCTCTGCGACACGATCCAGGTGATGTACGCCGGCCAGATGGTCGAGGGCGGCCCGCGGGACTCGGTGATCCAGTCGCCGAAGCACCCGTACACGAAGCTGCTGCTGGATTCCTCGCCTGACCCGGGCCGATCCCTGCGGTCCGGCGACGCAGGCCTGTTCGACGTGACCGACGATCTCGGCGAGCCGCCCAACCTGGTCGACCCGCCGAGCGGCTGTCAGTTCCACCCCCGGTGCCCGTTCGCGATGGACGAGTGCCGGCAGACATTCCCCGAACGCACCGAGTTCCCTGACGGCCAGTGGGCGCACTGCTGGCTGCATCAGAAGGACAGGGGCCACGTCCTGGAAGGAAAGCCATGATGCATCGCAAACTCGCCGCGGTCGCCGCGGCCGTCACCCTCGCGGCGGCAGCCGTCGGGTGCAGCACCGACAAGGGGACCGGCAGCAGTGGCGGCAGCGCCGGCGGCAAGGCGGCGGTGGACACCCTGAACATGACCGCGTCGGCCGCGGCGCCGACGTTCGTGAAGAACTGGAACCGGTTCTCTCCCGCGGACAAGAAGAGTCCGGCCACCAACCTGCTGTACGAGCCGTTGATCCGGATCGACCACCTGGAAGGCAAGAAACCCGAGCCGTGGCTCGCGGAGTCGTTCGAGTGGAGCCCGGACGGCAAGACGCTGACCTTCAAGCTGCGCAAGGACGTGAAGTGGTCCGACGGTACGCCGTTCACCGCGAAGGACGTCAAGTTCACCTTCGAGGCGCCCAAGGCGAACCCGAAACTGACCCAGAACTCGCTCGGTTTCAAGAGCATCGCCACCCCCGACGACCACACCGTCGTCGTCAGCTACGACGATGTTGCCTACCAGAAGCTGGCGTCGTACGGCGACGAGCGGATCGTGCCGCAGCACGTCTGGTCCCAGCAGAACCTGGAGACCTGGACCAACCCCGACCCGATCGGTACCGGTCCGGCCAAGCTGACGAAGTTCTCGCCGCAGCAGATCACCTTCGATTGGCGCGACGACTACTGGGGCGGGAAGGCCAAGGGCGTCAAGCACATCAACATCAAGCCGTTCGCCGACCCGCAGGTGGGTAAGGCGATGATGCTGAACGGGCAGCTCGACTGGAGCACGATGTCCTGGCAGGACGCCGACAAGCAGTTCGTCGCGAAGAACCCGCAGACCAATCACTACTGGACCTACCCGACCGGTGGTGACGAGGGCCTGAACTTCAATATCGCCAAGCCGCCGCTCGACGACGTCCACGTCCGGCGGGCCCTGTACGGCGCGATCGACCCGGAGAAGCTGCTCAAGCTCAACGTGACCGGTCAGAGCCCGACGAACGCGACCGGGTACGACGCGAAGGTGTACGGCGACCTGCTCGCGCCGGAGTACAAGGACAAGCCGCACACGCAGGACCTGGCCACGGCGAAGGCCGAGCTGGCACAGGCGTCGTACAAGCTCGATGCCAGTGGCAACCTGTCGAAGGGCGGGAAGTCGTACCCGCTGACGATGAAGCCAGTGGTCGAGTACTCCAACTGGAGCGCCTGGGGCCTCGGGCTGGCCGAGCAGTGGCGGACCGGGCTCGGCGTCAACGTCAAGGTGGTGCCGACGCCGGAGGACCAGTTGTGGGGTCAGATGGCGAAGGGCGACTACCACATCGCCCTCGACTGGCAGGCCGGCGGCAACACCCCGTGGGCCGGGTACGACGGCGTACTGAACAGCGCGAACGGCGCCCCGCTCGGGCAGGAGGCGTCGACGAACTACACGCGCTGGCAGGACAAGACCACCGACGACCTGCTGGCGAAGTGGCGCGTCACCAACGACGAGGCGAAGCAGAAGGAGTACGCCGCCGCGCTGCAGAAGATCGTCGTGGACAACGTGCCGTTCGCGCCGCTGTTCACCGCGGCGTGGTTCATCGAGGTGAACTCCAGCCGATGGACGGGCTGGCCGGACCCGGCGAGCGCCGAGTACGTTCCGCACTCGCTGCTCGGGCCCGAGACGATCCTCACCATCCAGAACCTCACACCGGCCAAGTAGCGGCTAGTGGTGTTCGGCGAGGGTGGTGACGAACGCTGCGGCGGCGGTGAACGTCAGCGGTGGTTCGGGATTCCAGGCGAGCACCTTGCCGGTGCGGACGCCGGGAACCTCGGACCACCCGGGGATGTCGGCCAGGCGATCGGCGCCCAGTGAGTTCGGGCGCTGGTCGTACAGCACGAGGTCGGCGGGGTGGGTGGTGGCGAGCTCGGTCCACTTCACCACCTCCCAGCCGCCTGCGGTGGTGGTCGGCGTGAAGTGGACACCTGCGTCGGCGAGGAGGCGGAGGCTCGGCCAGTAGGCCGGGTTCGCCACGTAGGCGTCGGTATCGGTGCCGCCCGACAGCGCAACCACCTGCAGGCCTTGAGCGAGTTTGTTGCCGAGGGCGGCGATCGCCGACGTGAGGACGGCTTCGGAGTCCGGGAGGTCGTCCGCGGTCAGTGCTTGTGCCAGTTCGTGGAAGCGGCCGATGACGGATTGGAGAGTGCGGTCGCCGGCGATGCCGATCAGCAGACTCGGCGCGAGGCCTTCGAGTTGGTCGGCGATCGACGGCGTGACGCCGTACGTCTCGCCTGCGTAGGTGACACCGACCACCAGGTCGGGACGCAGGGACTTGACCAGGTCGAGGTCGATGCCGTCACCGGAGCCTACGCAGGGCAGGTCCAGCCCTGCGTCGGATCCGCTCTCGGCGTGGTGCTTCGAGCCGAAGTACCCCACGACCGGTACGCCGAGCTGCTGCAACGTTTGTGCAGCCTGAGCGTACGCAAGCACCCGCGCCGGGCGACCCGCCAGCGCTAGGTGCTGCTGCCGATCATCGTCGAACGACCAACTACTGGACTCCATGCCGGAACATCCCTCCCGTCGAGTTGACACACAGAGACCATCATCAGTCGTCTCACCGCTGACCGCACCGATACAGCGTGTCAGGGGCACCGCCGAGGATGGTTGGACGGCCCGCGGCCGCGGCGGGTGGCTTGCTGCCGTAGGCCGCGGGGGCGACCACGGTGCAGTGTTGCTCGATCCAGGCTTGGCGCTTCTGCTGGACGGCTGCTCGGTTGCCCGGCATCGGTTGCGACTGCCGGCCGGGGGCGGCGCTGAGGATGTAGCGGAGGGCGCCGTCGTTCACCCATTGCTGGAGCTGGTCGGTGGAGGGTACGTCGTCCTGGCCGCCGAAGCCGCCCATGCCGATGACCGTGGCGTCGGTCTCCATGATGAAAGGAGCGACGGCACCGGATGCACCGTTCACTGCCAGCGCGATGTCAGCACCGTCGCCGTTGCGCTGGGCATACTCCAGAATCCGCCGCTGCTCATCGGTCAGCTTCGTCTCCCCAGACCCGCCACCAACAATCACCATCTGCCCCGGCCCATCGCCTGGCCGACCCGTTGGCGCGGGGCCAGTGGGTGGGGCGACGGGGAGACCGCCGGCCAGGGCGGGTCCGGCGGCGGGGGTGTTGCCGTTGGGATTGACCGTGGCGGCGGCGACCGACCAGACACCTGGGGTGAGAAGGAGCGCGACCAGGGCGACCGCCAGCGCGGGGCGGCCGATCGAGGTACGTCGTACAGGCGAGAGCCGCCCAACAATCAGGCCGACGATCGCGGCGGCTGAGATGACGACAACGGCCCAACGGCACCAGCCGTACCATCTGGTGTCGCGGGAGACCAGCACAAACGCCCAAGCCGCGGTGATCGCGATCCCGACCGGCAGCAACGCCCAACCAGCCGACCCGCGGTACCAGCGCCACAACACCCTCACACCAGCCGCACAGATCGCAGCGACCGCCGGCGCCATCGCGGTCGTGTAGTACGGGTGCATGATCCCCTTGGCGAAGCTGAACACCAGCGCGGTGATCAGCAACCACCCACCCCACAGAACCCAGCCGGCCCGCCCGGCAGGGTCCGCAACTGCCCTGTGACGGACCCCGGCCACCGATACAACAGCCAGCACGAACAACGCCAACGGCAACAACCAGGAGATCTGCCCGCCGACCACGTCATTGAACATCCGGAACAACCCAGGATCCCCGCCGAACGACCCAGCCTTCGTCTCGCCGTTCGGAGAACCGATGACCATCCCGCCGCCCTGATCCCCGCCGAAGATCCGGCCGAAACCGTTGTACCCGACGATCAGATCCCAAGCGGAACCATCAGCACTGCCACCGACGTACGGCTTGCTCCCCGGCCACCAGTCATGCAGCGCAACCCACCAGAACGACGACACCACCAGCACACCGCCCGCACCGAGCAGGTCAAGGATCCGCCGCTTCATCGGCCCCGTGGTCCCGACCAGGAACGCGAGAGCGATCGCCGGTACGACGATCCACGCCTGCAGCATCTTTGTCAGGAACCCGCAGCCGACGAAGAACGCACACCACAGCAACCACGTCGTACGGCGACGGTCCGACGCGGCCTGCACCGACCGCGTGACGGCGTACGCCGCACCGACCAGGAGCAGAACGAGCAACGTGTCCGGGTTGTTGTCGCGATTGATGACGACCGTGACGGGGGTGAGCGCGAAGATCAGCGCTGCGAGCAGGGCGACGTTCTCACCGGCCCACAGACGCACCGTGCGATGCAGCAGGAACACCGCTGCGACCCCTTCGATCACCTGGGGCAGCAGCAGCGACCAGCCGTGGAACCCGAAGATCAGTACGGAGACCACCTGCGGCCACAGAGCCATCGGCGGTTTGTCGACGGTGATCACGCCGTACGGATCGAACGACCCGAAGAGGAAGCTGGAGAAGCTGTCGGTCATCGACTTGACCGCGGCCGAGTAGTACGTGTTGCCCAGTTGCCCACCGCCGATCTCCCAGAGGTAGAGCAATCCGGCGAGCAGGCAGATCGCCACCAGTGCCCAGATCCGCCACCGGTTCCTTGCCGCCAGCAACGCCGTCATCGTATGTCCTTTCCTGGCTGGAAGATCCAGCGCCGAAGTAGCAGAAATCTCCCGGCAGTTCCGAGCCCCGACGAGACGAGCAGCACGGTCAGCTCCAGCAGCCGGGAGGGATCGGAGGTGCATGCGTGCAGCAGGAGGAGCGCACCGGAGGTGAACAGGTAGTAGAGGGCGAACACGACCAGGCCTTGACCGTGGACGCGGATCCGGCCGGTCGGGGTCTGTGGACCGGCGAAGGTGAATCGCCGATTGGCTTCGGTGTTGAGCAGCGTGGTGATCACCAGCGCGCCGAGATTCGCGGCCAGCAGCGGCCACCAGTGCCTGAGTAGCGCATAGAGCGCCAGGTTGGCCACGGTCGAGAACACGCCCACGATCGCGAACGACACGAGCTGCCACGCGAGCCCGCCTTCGCGTCGCCCGAGTACGGCGTCGGGGTGTGCGGCTTGCGGCTCTGGGCGCCGGGGGAGACCCGATACGCGCGCCTGTCCGGACGCCTTGGACCGCGCCATCCGGAGCAGTCCTCGTACGTCGTCCCAGGCGGTGCCGATCACGTCGACCCGGCTGTCGGTGTCCTCGACCCAGTCCACCGGGACCTCGTGAACCCGCAGACCGTTGTGCTCGGCAAGCAACAACAGCTCGGTATCGAAGAACCACGCATCGTCCTCGACGTGGTCGAGCAAGGGCCGGACGACGTCAGTGCGGGCGGCCTTGAAGCCGCACTGCGCGTCGGAGAACCGGGCACCGTGCATCAGCCGGATCAGTTGGTTGTAGGCGCGCGAGACGAACTCCCGCTTCGGACCGCGCACCGTCCGCGCACCCGGCGCCAGCCGCGAGCCGATCGACAGATCCGAGTGCCCGTTGACGAGCGGCGCGACCAACGGCAGCAGAGCATCGAGCCCGGTGGACAGATCCACATCCATGTAGACGACGACGTCCGCGTCGCTCGCGCCCCAGGCCTGGCGCAACGCCAGCCCGCGCCCCTTGCGCTCCAGATGCACCACCCGAACCCGCTCGTAGTCCGCCGCGAGCAAGCGCGCAACGTCCAACGTGCCGTCGGTACTGGCGTTGTCCACCACGGTGATCGTGGACCGGAAAGGGAAGCTCGCGGTCAGGAACTCGTCCAGCACCCGCAAGCACCCGGGCAGCGATCGTTCTTCGTTGAAAACGGGCACGACGACGTCGACAGTCGCGGTCTTCGCCGGAGCATCCGTGGTCATGGGAGATGTCTACCGAGCGGAACCGATGGGTGACCGATGGTCGTTCCATAACAAATCCATAGGTCCGGGCTGGGATGATGATCGGGTGCGGATATTGCTGGTCGAGGATGAGCAACCGTTGGCGAAGTACGTCGCGACCGGGTTACGCAAACACGGCTACGCGGTCGACATCGCGTTCGACGGCCGGACCGCACTCGACAAGTGCGAGGTCACGCCGTACGACGTCGTAGTCCTGGACCGGGATCTCCCGGTGCTGCACGGGGACGCGGTGTGCCGGCAACTGGCCGAGACGGGTACCTCCCGGATCTTGATGCTCACCGCATCGGGCGCGGTCGAGGACCGGGTCGACGGGCTCGCTCTGGGCGCGGACGACTACCTGGGCAAGCCCTTCGCGTTCTCCGAGCTGATCGCCCGCGTCGGGGCGCTGTCCCGGCGCAGCACACCCGCCCGGCCTCCGGTACTGCGAGCCGGTGACGTGTCGCTCGACCCAGCCCGGCGTACGGCGGAACGCGCCGGCCGGCCGCTCTACCTGACGCCCAAGGAATTCGGGGTGCTGGAGCAACTACTGGCCGCCGGCGGCGATGTGGTCAGCGCCGAGACCCTGCTGGACAAGGTCTGGGACGAGCACGCCGATCCGTTCACGAACGCCGTCCGGATCGCGATCGGCACGCTGCGCCGCAAACTCGGCGATCCACCGCTGATCGAGACTGTCACCAGCGCCGGCTACCGGATCAGCGCATGCGTCTCCACCTGACCGCCCGGGCCCGGCTGACGGTCCTGTACACCGGCATGGTTCTTGCCGCCGGCATCGTTCTCACCGCGCTGACCTACGTGCTGATGCACCGGGCGCTGGGCAAGCGGCTCGCGGTCGTGATCGTCGGCGGGGACGGCAACCCGGGACCACTCCCGCCGCTGCCGGACGACTTCGAGCAGGTCGGCAAACAACTGCAGCACACGACCTTGTCCGAGTTCCTGACCCAGGCCTCGATCGCGCTGACGGTGGTCATCGTGCTGGCCGCCGTACTGGGCTGGCTGGTCGCCGGACGCGTCCTGCGACCGATCCGGAGCATCTCGGCCACCGCTCGGCGGCTGTCTCTGGAGAACCTCTCCGAACGGGTGCCGGTGACGACGCCCGCCGACGAGCTCACCACCCTGGCCGGCACCATCAACGGGATGCTGGACCGCATCCAGCAAGGCATCGCAGAGCGCGATCTGGTGCTGCACAGCCAGCGCATGTTCACCGCGAACGCGGCGCACGAGCTCCGTACGCCGCTGACCACGATGCGCACCGCCATCGACGTGACACTCGACGGCAGGCCCGACGCCGACGAACTGCTCACCATGACGCGTGACATCAAGGCCGCGGTCGAGCACAGTCAGCGCACTCTCGACGGACTGCTCGAACTGTCCCGCAGCCAAGCCGGATCCGGTCCGAGGCACCTCGTCGACCTCGCCGATGTCGTGACGACCATCCTTGAGACAGCAGCGGCCCGCGATCTCACGGTGCACACCGAGCTGCTGCCTGCGCCGATCACCGGCGTACCCGTCCTGATCGAACGGATGGTCGGCAATCTGGTCGATAATGCGATCGCCTACAACCACCCAGACGGCCGGATCGACATCACCACCGGCCGAGAAGACGGCCTAGCGGTACTGCGCATCGGGAACAGCGGCACTGTGGTCACCCCGGACCAGGCGCGCCGCCTGCTCGAACCGTTCGTCCGTGGCGACGGCGCCCGGCTTCATACCGATGCAGGCGCCGGACTCGGCCTGTCCATCGTGCACGCGATCGTCACCGCGCACGACGGCGAGATCTCCACCGCTGCTCGCCCGGCCGGCGGCCTGGACATCACTCTCCGCTTCCCAGCAGAGGACCGAACCTCTGCTCGACTGCGTTGAGCGTCTGCTCCACTGTCTGACCATCGACCACGATGACGTGTGCGTCGGTCCCCTCGAGCTGACCGCGGACCAGCTCCCAACCCCAGACCAGACCTCTGTGATCGCCGCCTGGATTCCTGCCTTCCAGTCGTACGAGCTGCTCGTCCTTGGAAGGCATCAGCCACACCGCATTCTCGCCAACCCCAGCCATCGCGGGAGTGACAAAGGCGCCGTCGACAACAACCGACGTCTCGAGGGGCAGAACATCCTCCATGATCATCGGCCGACGATCGAAGTCCCCCGGCCCGGTCCCGAGGACATGAAGCCCCGCCGCAGCCGCCCGTTCCTCGTGATCGAAAGCATGCGCATCCACGCTGTACCACTGAAACCCGTACTTCCGCGCCAGCAACCGACTAACCGTCGTCTTACCCGCACCAGCGGGCCCACCCACCCAAAAGATCATATAAATCAAGTCTACCCAGGGCGTCCTAGGCGGTCGGAGCGGTCAGTTGGATGGTCTGGCCGGTGGTGATGGAGTGTTCGATTGCGCAGATGATTTGGGTGACGAGTACGCCGTGGTCGATGTCGGGTCCGAGGTCGCCGCCGTCGACGAGGCCGGCCGCGAAGTCCTGCACCATCCACACGGCAGGGCCGACCTGTGAACGCCCGATCCGGCCGGAGACCGGCCACGCCGACCGGTATTTGTCGCTCACCACCGTGAGGCCCTGATGCGACAGATCCGCGGTCACCGACCCCTCGGTGCCGATCACCTGGAACCGGAAGTCGACGATTCCATCGCCGGCGTCCGGGAGCGTCCACGCCGAGGAGAGCGTCGCGGTCGATCCGTCGTCGAAGGTGACCAGCGCGTGCACCACATCCCACGTGTCGATGCCTCGCTGAGCGAGGACACCACGAGACCCGACCGCGCTGACCGACACGGGCTTGCGGCCGGTGAGCCAGAGGACAAGGTCGAGGGTGTGCGGCATGAGGAACCAGGCCGGCGACGACTGAGCCGCCCACGACAGCATGGTCGTCGGCACGAAGAAGGAGTTGCTCAGGGTGGCCGATGCCGTGATCGGCTCGCCGAGGCTCGCCATCGCTGCCTTGGCTTGTACGACGTGCGGATTCCACCGGTTCTCGAAGCCGACGAGGCATCGAACGCCCGCGCGGTGAACCGCCGCAGCGATCGCATGGGCGTCGTCGAGGGTGGTGGCGACCGGCTTCTCGATCAGCAGGTGCTTACCGGCTTCGGCCACGTCGACGGCGATCTGGCGGTGGGCGAAGTCGGGGGTCGCCACGATCACGGCGTCCGGATCGAAGGCCTCGAGCAACTCGGGATGCGATGCCCTGACGGGCAGACCCGTGGCGGCCCTGGCCCCCTCGGCCACCTTGGCCGAGGGCTCCGCGAAGCCGACGACAGTGATGTCCGGCTGTCCCTTGAGAGCCTCGGCGAACAGCCTTCCGCGCAACCCGGCGCCGACAATTCCTATGGTGACCATCAGAACAGTGTGAAGCCGCCGTCGACCTTGACGACAGAGCCGGTCATGAAACTGGACGCCTCGCTCGCCAGGAAGATTGCCACCGGCCCCAGTTCCGGCGGCAAACCGTAGCGCTTCATGGCGGCGGGATCGACACACCACTGCTTGAACTCCGGCTGGTCGACAGGCGACATCTCCGTGAGGAAGTACCCCGGCGCCATCGCGTTCACCCGGATCCCGTGCGGCGCCCACTCGGCCGCCAGCGCCTTGGTCATTTGATGGACCGCTGCCTTGGACGACAGGTACGACGCCTGCCAGCGGGGCTGGTTGACGATCTCGGCCGACATCGAACCTACGTTGACGATGGTGCCTCCGCCCCGCTGCGCCATCCGGCGACCGACCGCACGACTGCAGTACCAGACGCCGTCGACGTTGACCGAGAACACCTCATGCCATGCCTCGTCGGGCGTCTCGAAGGCTCTGCCGGCGACGCCGATACCGGCGTTGTTGAGCAACACGTCGATCTCGCCGAACTCGGTACTCACCTGCTCGACCGCACGTTCGACGTCCTCCACATCGGACACCTCGAGCTGCACGCCGTACGCGCGGATGCCGAGCTCGCGCAGTTCGTTCGCTGCGGCTTCGGCCGATGCGAGCGTGCGCGCCGTCACCGCCACCGCCGCACCCGCGTCGCCGAGCGCTTCGGCCATCGCACGCCCAAGCCCGCGGCTACCGCCGGTAACCAGAGCAACCTTGCCCTCGAGAGAGAACTTCTGCATCGCGTTCATGGCGTCCTTTCGACGGGGTGGTGCGTTAGCCGGAAGGTATCAAGTGCATGGAAATATTGAGCAGACCGGAACGGGAGGAGCGTAGGTGAGTCACGACGTACAGCTGACTGAGACTTGTGCGGCGCTTGGCGAGGTTGTTCCTCGGTTGGTCGGGCTTGTACGGGGGATTGCGGACGCTGGCGTCGTCTCGGTCGGTGCGTGGACGGTGGGTGATGTTGCGGCGCATCTGTCGCATGCGTTTCGTTTCGACCTCGACGCGGTCGCCGGACGGCCGGTGCCGGATGCCGTCGTCACGACCGCGGGGATGGCTGAGCTCAACGCGAAGTTGTTGGCCGAGGACGGGGAGCGGGATCCGGCAGTGCTTGCGGATCGCATCGGCGCGCTGGCGGCTGAGTTCGACGGTGTCGCGTCGCGTTCGCGGGCGACCTCGGTCGACTGGTTGCAAGGTGCGAGCCTGCCGCCGTCAGTGGTGGCTTGTCATCTGCTGGAAGAGTGCCTGATGCACGGCTATGACATCGCGAGAGCCACCGGGCGCCCGTGGGCGATCGACCGTCATCACGCTCTGCTCGCGATCGAGGGCGGCGTACTGCCACTGGTCGAAGCCCTGCCTACTGCCTTCGTGAAGCCGGGAGGTTTCCGAGGGCGCTTCGAAGTGCGGCTGCGCGGCGGCCGGCGGATGGTGATGGACTTCGATCGTGGCCGGTTGCGGATCGACGCGGCAGGTGCCGGTGACGTCGACGCCTGCATCTCGACCGATCCGGTGGCGCTCATGCTGCTGTTCATCGGCCGGTACGGCGTCCCGAAGCTGATCCTCGACGGCGACCTCGCCGCCTGGGGCCGCCGCCCGTGGAAGCTCGCCGGCATGCTCGCCGCGATCTCTCCTCCGTAACATGAACTTGTGATGAGGAGGATGAGCGGATGATCGACTCGCGACTCGCCTCGATCAAGGGTCGGCTCGTTGTGTCGTGCCAGGCCTACCCCGGTGAGCCGATGCGGTCCCCGGCCATCATGGCTGCCGTCGCACAATCGGTCGTCGCAGGTGGAGCGCACGGTGTTCGGGCGCAGGGCATCGAGGACCTGGAGGCCATTCGCCCACTGGTCGACGTCTGCCTGATCGGATTGGTCAAACGCGGAGCCGGCGATGTCTTCATCACGCCCACCGTCGCGGATGCGCTGGACTGTGTCACCGCCGGCGCGGACATCGTCGCCGTCGACGGCACTCGCCGCGACCGGCCCGACGGACAACCCCTGGCTGCGACCGTAGCCGCTGTCCACGCCGCAGGCGCCCTGGTGATGGCCGACTGCGGCAGTCTCGACGACGCCCTCTACAGCGTCGCAGCGGGCGCCAACTGTGTCGGAACCACGCTGGCTGGCTACACCGGAGAGCGCCCGGTCACCCGTGGCCCCGACCTCGACCTACTCACCGAACTCGTCGCGCAGCTGAGCGTCCCAGTCATCGCCGAAGGCCGCATCCGCAACCCCGACGAAGCCCAGGCCTGCTTCAACGCCGGCGCGTACGCCGTCGTCGTCGGAACCGCAATCACCCACCCCACCCGCATCACCCAAACCTTCACAGAACAACTGACCCACCGCACTCCGCAGCAGGAGGACTGAACGGCTCTCCCGTCCGATGCGTGGACGGCGACCAGCCCAATCCGAGATCCCACGACAGGCCCTCGTGACCCGGAACCCGGTATTACCTATCCCCAGTCCCCACCGCCTGTCCCCAGTCCCCACCGTCGCCCCGCCGGTCGGCGACCGCCCGTCGGCGCCGGCCCCAGCCAGTCGCCCCGCCGGTCGGCCACCCGTCCAGAAGACGAGGGGTTCTCCCCTCGGGTTGGGGGTTCTCTGCTGGTAGACGAGGGGAGAACCCTGCACGCGAGGGGATAACCCCGGCTGTGCTGGGAGCGCTTGGGGTGGCCGCGGAGGGGCTGGGGCGGGGTGGTTCGGGTGGCGCGCGGAGCGCGGGTCTTGGCCGGGTCGTGGCGATTGGTTGGTCACTGGGACGTCGAGTCGTGGATCGAGGTTGGGGTTGGCCGCCGAAATCCACGACTCGAGGAAACGCGGGTGACTGCGGCGCGGCGGTCGAGAGGGCGCCGGATCGGTCCAGCCCACCCACACGTGCAGGACAAGAGCCGACTAAACCCACCGCACCAGTCGGCCCGCGCGGGTCTGGCCCCCCGCTGGGGCGGCAGGTTGGGCGTTCAGTTGGTGTAGCGGGTTATGAGGGTGTTCATGGCTTCGTTGATGTCGGGGTCGATGCGGCGGCGCGTCTCGTCTTCGTCGTACCAGGCGATGATTTCGCGGGCGCCGGATTCGAAGGGGATGGTGGCGACGAAGTCTGGGACGACTCGGCGGAGTTTGGTGGTGTCGAAGACGGCTGAGTGGGTCTTGTCGCCGAGGAGACCGGCACCCCACGCCGGATGGACCGCGGCAATGGCGTCCGACGGGACGTGGACGATCTGTGCCGACGTACCGGCCGCACTGGCCAGCGTGTGAGCGATCTGGTCCCAGGTGAGGACGTCGTCGGAGGTGATCTGGAAGGCCTCGCCGAGGGTGCGCGGGTGACCGAGCAGGGGGACCAGCCCGCGAGCGAAGTCCCGGTGGTGGGTCAGGGTCCACAGAGAAGTGCCATCGCCGTGGACCACGACGGGCTGGCCGCGGCGCATGCGTTCGACGATCGTCCAGCCGCCGTCGAACGGGACGAGGGTGCGGTCGTAGGTATGCGAGGGCCGCACGACCGTGACCGGATAACCCTCGTCGCGATACAGAGAGGTGAGGAGATCTTCGCAGGCGATCTTGTTGCGTGAGTACTGCCAGAACGGGTTGCGCAAAGGTGTCGACTCGGTGATCGGCAGCCGGGCCGGTGGTGTCTGGTACGCCGATGCGGAGCTGATGAAGACGTACTGGCCGACCCGTCCGCGCAGCGCGTCGGTGCGAGCGCGCACCTGATCAGGGGTGAACGCCAACCAGTCGACCACAACGTCGAAGTCCTGGCCGGCAACTTCGGCGAACGCGGATGCGTCGTTGATATCGGCGGTGAGAACCCGCGCCTCCGGAGGCAGCGGGCGAGTCGAGGTCTTGCCTCGGTTGACGACCGTGAGGTCGAGCCCCGCTTCAACCGCTCGCCACGAGCTGGCCGAACTGATGATCCCGGTACCGCCGAGAAAGAGCACACGCAAGCCAGACATTCAGACAACTCCTCGAGGTCGCAGCGCGTTCATGACATGAGCAAGCCCGACGTCCAGGGTAGGCCGCGCCGTCGCTGCCCGCGTCGTCAACGAGGACCAGGCTGGCTGATGCCCTCCTCGTCGTGCAGGCCGGTGAGCATTTCGTCGCGGAAGTGGATCAGGTGGCGGCGCCAGACGTCGGCGGCTTCGTCGGGGTTTCCCTGGGTGACGGCCCGGATGAGTTGGCGGACCTCGTCGACATGGCCCTCGCGGATGACCTCGGGGCGGAGGGCCGAGGAGCGGAGCTCTCTCCAGCGGGCGGACTCGGTGTGCCGGAGGGCTTCCTCGAGGGCGGTTTCCAGGACGGGATTGCGGGCGGCGCGGGCCACCGCGCGATGGACCGGCAGGTCGCTGCGGTAATGACCGGTCTCGGCGAACTCCTTCTCCACTTCGGCGCCGGCTTCCTGGAGCGCCGCCATGTCGTTCGGGTACCGCTTCTCCGCCGCGAGCCGGGCGAGTTCGGGCTCGATCACCAGTCGAGCCTCGAACACCTGGATCGGAGTGACCTCGGCACCCCAGTTCGCCACATGCGCGGGGGAGGCGATCACGACCGTGCCATGGCCTTGCCGGGACCGCACCAGGCCGGCCAGTTCCAGCCCGGCGAGCGCTTCGCGCAGGGTCGGTCTGCTCACGCCGAGGAGCCTGGCGAGTTCGCGTTCGGCGGGGAGGCGGTCGTAGCGCTGGATCTGGCCGTCGCGGATCGCTGCCACCACTTGGTCCGCGACCTGGGCGGGTGCGCTCCGGGGCGTGGCCACCGGGGCGAACGGGCTCTCATCGGACGGGTTCACCCCAAAAGTCTAGAACAGGTTGACAGGTGGTCAGGCCAATCGCCATAGTCCTGTCCATGAATTGGTCTGACCACCTGGCGAATCTGAACGGCGGTGAGATCTTGTACGGCGCTCAGACCGCACAGGCCCTCACCAACTTCCCGCTGGCCGGGCCGCGGCTGTCCGAGCGGCCCGAGCTGGTCAAGGCCGTCGCGGCGGTGAAGATCGCCGCCGCCCGGGCCAACGTCGCGCTCGGTGAGCTCGACGAGACCCGCGGTCGTGCGATCGTCGCGGCAGGCGAGGAGATCCGGGCCGGTCGCCATCTCGGCCAGTTCGTGCTGCCGGTGGTCCAGGGCGGAGGCGGTACGTCGACCAACATGAACGTGAACGAGGTCCTCGCGGCCCGCGCATCCCAGCTGTCGGGCCTCGTGGTACACCCCAACGACCACGTGAACCGCGGTCAGTCGACCAACGACGTGATGCCGACGGCGATCGCAATCGCCGTCATCCCGTTGATCGACCAGGCACTGGTGAGCCTGCGCCGAGTCGCGGAATCCCTGGAGAACAAGGCTATCGAGTACGACGACCTGGTCCATCTCGGTCGTACCTGCCTGCAGGACGCCGTGCCGATCCCGGTCGCCGACTTTCATCGCGGTCAGGTGGCGAGTATCGGCCCGGCGATGGATGCCCTCGTCGCAGCTGCTTCCGAGCTGTACGCCGTACCGCTCGGTGGGACCGCTGTCGGGACCGGACTCGGCGCCGCGCCTGGTTTCGCCGAGGCCGCGTTGGAGGAGCTGGCGGCGATCACCGGCCTCGCGCTCACCGCTGCGCCGAGTCCGTCGTACTCGCTGGCCTCGCTCGAACCACTGACCGCGGTCACCGAGGCCGCGGGCCGGGCCGGGCGGGTGCTGGCGCGGATCGCGCGGGACCTGCGGTTGCTGGCGTCCGGTCCGGTCGGCGGGATCGGGGAGGTCGAGCTGCCCGCGGTGCAGGCCGGCAGCTCGATCATGCCGGGCAAGGTGAACCCGGTGATCCCCGAGCTGGTGATGCAGGTGTCGTTCCTGCTGAACGGCGCGACCGCGGCGGCGCGGAGTGCGACCGAGGTCGGCGAGTTGGAGGTCTCGGCGATGGCCCCGGTCGTCACGCTCGGCGTGCTGGACGGACTCACCAACCTTCAGAGGGTGTCGGAGGTCTTCGCCGAACGCTGCATCGCCGGCCTGCGCTGGCGTGAGGACAGGGTCGCCCGCAACCTGGCCGGCTCCCTCGAGCCCGCCGTACTGACTGCCACGACCGACGGCTACGAATCCGCGGCGCGGAGCGTACATCGGTAAGGAATCGACAAGGAGATGTCATGACGCATCGATCGCAGGGCTTCTGGGGGTGCCTGCTCGCAGGCTTGCTGTTGACGACTGCCGCCGCGTGCGCGGATCCCACTACCGTGTCCGATGCGGCCTCCACTCCCGGCTCGACCGGGTCGAGCACAGCGTCGACCGCCGCGACGGTGCCTGCCACCAAGGCCGATCCGGCGGTCGAGGCACTGGTGCCGGCGGCCCTGAAGCAGAAGGGCACGCTGGTTCTCGCGACCAATGCGCCGTACCCGCCGCTGGAGTACTTCAAGGAGGACAACAAGACCCTGATCGGGTACGACATCGATCTGGGCAATGCGATCGGCGCCGCGATGGGGCTGAAGGTGGAGTGGAAGAACATCTCGTTCGACTCGATCATCCCGGGCTTGCAGGCCGGTAAGTACGACGGCGGGATCGCCGGGTTCAGCATCGAGCACGAGCGGCTCGGCACGGTCGACTTCGTCTCGTACTACCTGTCCGGCGGCGGGTTCCTGATCAAGAAGGGCAGCGGGATCAAGGTCGGGTCCTTCGCCGACCTGTGCGGATACCGGGTCGCGGTGCAGAAGGGCGTCAGCCAGGTCGATGCGCTCGTCGACGCGAGCAAGGACTGTGTTGCCGAGGGCAAGAAGGCGATCACGATCAACCAGATCCCGGACCAGAACGTCGTCGTCCTCAATCTCGCCTCCGGCCGGGCGGACGTGGTCGTCGGCGACAAACCCCAGGTCGAGTACGCCGCCGGCCACGCCGAGGGGCTGTGTGTCGTCAGCACCTACCAGACGGGGCACAGTATCGCGGGTATCGCCGTACCCAAGGGCAAGAAGGACGTGACGGCTGCGTTGCAGGCGGCGATCAACCATCTGATCGAGAACGGTGACTACGCGCAGATCTCGAAGGTCTGGAACACCGGCGTCGCGGTCGAGGGCGCCACCTTGTCGGACCAGTACCAGAAGGTCAGCGAGCCGTGGGGCGTCGGGCCGGACGGCACGGTGAAGAAGTCGCTGGTCTTCACCGATCCGGCCGCGATCCCACCCGGGCACACGTACTACTACCAGCCGATCCGTGAAGGCTGCGCATGACGACCGAGGTCCAGGACACCCCGCGCACCGGTGAGCTGGAGATTCGCGCGATCCCGCCGAAGCATCCGTGGCGGTGGGCTGCCGCGGGCGTCGTCGTCCTGCTCGCCGCGATGCTGGTCTACTCGATGCTGACCAACCCGCGCTACCAGTGGGATGTCGTCTTCTCGTGGTTGCTCGCGCGGACGATCCTGCGCGGCCTGCTGCTGACGCTGGCACTGACCGCGGTCTCGATGCTGACCGGCATCCTGCTCGGCGTCGTCTTCGCGGTGATGCGGGGGTCCCCGAACCGGCTGCTGTCCGGCGCCGCCGGCGTCTACATCTGGTTCTTCCGCGGTACGCCGCTACTCGTCCAGCTGGTGTTCTGGTTCAACCTGAGTGCGCTGTATCCACGGATCGTGGTCGGTGTCCCGTTCGGTGGGCCGGAGCTGACCGCGCTGAACGCGAACGCGCTGATCTCGCCGATGACCGCCGCGTTCCTCGGGCTCGCGCTGAACGAGGCGGCGTACATGGCCGAGATCGTCCGGGCCGGCATCGTCTCGGTGCCGGCCGGTCAGCTCCAGGCGGCCAGCGCGCTCGGGTTCACCCGGATGACGACGATGCGCAGGATCGTGCTGCCGCAGGCGATGCGGGTGATCATCCCACCGACCGGGAACCAGACCATCTCGATGCTGAAGACCAGTTCGCTGGTCAGTGTGCTGGCGATCCCGGAGTTGCTGTACAGCGCGCAGATCGTCTACGCGCGGACGTTCCAGACCATACCGCTGCTGATCGTGGTGAGCATCTGGTACCTGGCGCTGACCTCGGTGCTGACCGTTGCCCAGGGCAAGATCGAACGCCGGTTCTCAGCAGGAGACGACAGATGACCAAGCCGTTGCTACAGGCCCAGCGGGTCTACAAGAACTATGGTGCGAACGAAGTACTGAAAGGTATCGACCTCGACGTCATGCCGGGCACGGTGGTCTGCATCCTGGGGCCGTCCGGTTCCGGGAAGAGCACGTTCCTGCGCTGTATCAACCATCTCGAGCGGATCCGGTCCGGCCGGATCTCGATCGACGGCGACCTGATCGGCTACCGGCAGGACGGCGACAAGCTGCACGAGCTGGACGAGAAGGCGATCAGCAAGCAGCGGGCCGAGGTCGGGATGGTGTTCCAGGACTTCAACCTGTTCGCGCACTACACCGCCGCCGAGAACGTGATGGCCGGGCCGGTGCTGGTCCGCGGCGAGGACCGTACGTCGGCGCGCGCCAAGGCCGTCGAGCTCCTGACCCGGGTCGGTCTCGCCGACAAGGTCGATGCGTATCCCCGGCAACTGTCCGGTGGCCAGCAGCAACGAGTCGCGATCGCGCGAGCGCTGGCGATGCGGCCGAAGCTGATGCTGTTCGACGAACCGACGTCGGCGCTCGACCCGGAGCTCGTCGGCGAGGTGCTCGACGTGATGCGGGCACTGGCCGCCGAAGGGCAGACGATGATCGTGGTCACCCACGAGGTCGGGTTCGCCCGTGAGGTCGCCGATGTCGTCGTGTTCATGGATCAGGGCGTGATCCTCGAGCAGGGCCCGCCGACCGACGTACTGAACAATCCTTCCAATCCACGCACGCAGTCTTTCCTCTCGAAGGTGCTGATATGACTTCGTACGACGTCGCCGTTCTCGGACTCGGAGCGATGGGGGCTACCGCCGCTTGGCGTGCCGCCGCGCGCGGTGCTTCGGTGATCGGCTTCGAGCAGTTCACCCCGGCGCACGCGCGCGGATCGTCGCACGGCGGGTCGCGGATCTTCCGCAAGACGGTGTTCGAAGGCATCGACTATGTGCCGCTCGTCAACCGGGCGGAGACGCTCTGGGCGCAGCTCGAGCGGGACAGCGGCGCGACGGTGTTCTACCGGTCGGGTGGGCTGTGCGTCGGCGCCGCTGATGGCGAGCTGGTGCGTGACGCGGTGCGGTGTGCGGAGGAAGGTGCCGTCGAGATCGAGTTGCTCGATGCCGATGCGCTGGCCGGCCGGTATCCGCAGTTCGCGGTCGCACCGGGCGACGTGGGTGTGTTCGAACCGGGTGCGGGCGCCCTCGATCCGGAAGGGTGCATCCGAGCAGCGCTTGGCCTGGCGAAGGCCGCGGGGGCCGAGTTGCGGTTCGAGACTCAGGTCACCGGGTTGCAGTACGACGATGCCGGCGTACGGATCTCTGTCGGGGCGGAGACGATCTCCGCGCGGCGGGCGATCGTTGCCACCGGCGCCTGGTTCACCGACCTGGTGCCGGAGCTGGGGCTGCCGTTGCAGATCCAGCGGTCGCCACTCGTGTGGTTCACCGGCGCGGACCGGGCGGCGTACGGTCCGGATCGGTTCCCGACGTTCATCTGGGAGAGCGGAGACCTCAACGGGTGGGGGATACCGGACGTGGACGGGCGCGGAGTCAAGGTGGGTGTGGGGTCGGGGGCGGCGTACAAGCCGTTGCTGGGGCATGCCTCGGAGAACAGCTATCCGATCGGGCCGGTCGACACGGACCCCGTCGAGGCGTTCGTACGGCGTGCCTTTCCCGGGCTCGACCCGGTCGCGGCGGCGGCGACGCCGTGTATGAACTCGAAGTCGCCGGACCGGGACTTCGTGATCGGGATTCCCGCGGCGGCCCCGTCGCTGGTGCTGGCGGGCGGGTTCTCGGGGCACGGGTTCAAGCACTCGGCCGCCGTCGGTGACATCACCGTCGACCTCGCGATGGAGGGTGCCTCGGACATCGCGCTGGATCGCTTCTCGCCGAACCGGTTCGGAGCGACGGCGTGAGCACGCTGGGGCGCGCCGGCGTACGGGTGAGCCCGATCGCGCTGGGGACGATGAACTTCGGCCCGGTGACACCGGAGGACGAGGCGCACACGATTCTCGACGCGGCGACCGACGCCGGCGTGAACCTGATCGACACCGCCGACGTGTACGGCGCGGACGCGAACCGGACCATCGCCGACGACTCCGCGGAGAAGGGGCTGACCGAGCGGATCATCGGCAACTGGCTGGCGAAACGCCCGGGTCGACGGGACCAGATCGTCCTTGTTTCCAAGGCTTACGGGCGGATGGGTCCCGGTGCGAACGACCTGCACCTGTCGTCGGTCCACCTCCGGCGGGCCTGCGACGCGTCGTTGCGCCGGCTCCGGACCGACCATCTCGACGTCTTCATGCTGCATCACGTGGACCGCTCGACCAGCTGGGACGAGGTCTGGGAGACCCTGAGTGATCTGCGGCAGGCCGGGAAGATCCGCTACGCGGGCACCAGCAATTTCGCGGCCTGGCAACTGGTGCAGGGCCAGGAGGCCGCCGCTCGCCGCGACCTGCTCGGCATCGTCGTCGAGGAGAGCATCTACAACTTGATGGAACGCACCGTCGAGCTCGAAGTGCTGCCTGCGTGTACGTCGTACGGGATCGGCGTCATGCCCTACTCGCCTCTGAACTCGGGTTTGCTGGCCGGCATCCTGTCGAAGTCCGACAAGGCTGCCCGCAGCGCCAGCTCCCGCGCGACCAGCAACTTGGTCACCCACCGGGCGCAGCTCGAACGCTACGAGAAACTCTGCATTGACCTCGGCCATCCGCCCGCGGTCGTAGCCCAGGCCTGGCTCTGCCACCAGCCCGCTGTCGTAGCGCCGGTTGTTGGCGCCCGCACGGTCCAGCATCTCCAGGACGGCATCGCCGCCGCCGAGCTGACCCTGCCCCAGGAGGTCCTCGCCGCTCTCGACGAGATCTTCCCGGGACCAGGCGCCGCGCCCGAGGCCTACGCCTGGTAGTTCCGCAGGACCTTGGTGATGCTGCTGAGCGCCGCGTCAAGGTAGTTGGGTTCCAGCCCGTGAGTGATGCGGAGGTGGGACTCGATACCGAAGTGTTCGCCTGCTCCGACCAGAACACTGCCTTCGGTGCGCAGAGCGTCGGCGACCTCGGCGCTCGTCATCGGGAGGTCGTAGCGGACGAAGGCTAGCGCGGTCGACTCCGGTGGAACGACGGACAGCAGACCGTTGCTGTCGGCAACCCATTTCGACAGGCGGTCGTAGCCGTCCCGGATCAGCGCGCGATTGCGCGTGAGGAGGCGGTCGCGGGTCTCCAGGGCGACCTCGGCGAGGTGCATGGAGAGCATGCTGGTCGCGATCGTGGCGTACTCGTGGCGACGCCAGGTCGCCTCGACCATCGCGGGCGGTGCGACCAGCCACCCGAGCCGCAACCCGGGCAGACCGAACGCCTTGGACAGGCTTCCGACGCAAACGAGCTTGTCGTAGCCGCCCCACAGACTCGGCGTGATCTCGTCGGTCAGCCGCTCGGTTCCGCGGTAGACCTCGTCGGCCAGGATCCATGCACCGACCCGCTCGGCGACCGCCACGACGGCCTCGAGTTCGGCAGCGGTCAGGATCGTGCCGACGGGATTGTTCGGGTTGGTGATCGCGATCAGCTTGGTGTCCGGACGTACGACGCTCTCGAGCGCTGCGAGATCCGGGCGCCACCCGTTGTCGGGGTCCAGCGGGAATGCGTCGACCTCGGCCCCCGCGTTCAGCGCGAGGCCCCGCACTTGCCGGTACCCAGGCTCCATCACCACCACGTGATCGCCGGCGGACACCAGGCTGGCGATGGTGATCGCGTTGGCCTCGGCCGCGCCGACGGTGACCAGGACGTTCGCGGGATCGGCGCCGTGCCACTCGGCGATCAACGTGCGCAGTGGATCGGTCCCACCGACCGGCGGGTAGTGCAGGTCGATCGCGAGCAATCGCCGTACAGCTTCGGGATCGTCGCCGAGCAGCTCACCGAGCGCGACCGGGTGGCAGCCGCTGTCGGCGAGGTTGTAGGCGACCGAGTGCTCGTACCGTGACTGCCACTCTTCAAGTGCGAACGGAGTGAAGGACATCGAAGACCTCTCAGCTGGACGGGACGAGCAGGCGGGCGATCGCAAGGTCCTCGATCCCGAGGCCGATCGAGCGGAAGAACACCGGACGTTCTCCGGTCGGGCGCTCGCACGCACCGGTCAGCAATTCGGGCAGATCACCACGCAGTTGCTTCAGCGCCCAGACGCCTTGCTCGGCGGCGATCACCATCTCCCCGGCGGAGGCAGTGACCGTCGGCCGGTAGTCGCCGTACACATCGAGGTCCGGCAGCGCGGCGGGCGCGATCTCGTGGGCCCGCGGAACGTTGGTGCTGATCGAGGTCACGAGCGTGCCGGCCGGGAGTGCGCCGACGTCGATGACCGGCTCGCCCGCCGAGGTGCAGAGCAGTACGACGTCAGCTCCGGCAGCGGCTTCGTCCGCACTGGCGGCGATCGTGCCGTCGGGCGCCTGGCGCAACGACCGGCTGTAGATCCGTACGTCGGCGAACGGCCGGACCGCGCGGGCGTAGCGCAGGTGGGCGTGCGCTTGAGCGCCGGCGCCGATGATCGCCAGTTTGGACGCGTCGCTCCTCGCCAGCAGGTCGATGGCAAGCGCGGTCGTAGCTGCGGTCCGTTCGACGGTGAGCGCCTTGGAGTCGCACAGCACGACCGGGCGTCCGGTCCGCGTGCTCAGGACCAGCGTCCACGCGGTGACGACTGCGGAATCGTGGGGCTGCGGCAGGTACGGCGACACCTTCGCGGCGTACGCGTCACTCGTGGCGGCCTGGTACGCGATCACATCGCCACCGCCCGGCAGTAACGTGACGGTCTGCGGCGGCTGGACCGCGGTTCCGGCCGCCAGTTCGGTGAACGCCGACCGCACCGCGGACAGGACGTCCTTGGGCGGCAACGGAGGCAACTGCTCCACAATGGGTATGCTGATGCTCATAGTGGGAAATATAGTGCGCATCACGGAGGGTGGATGTCAACGGACGAGAATCGGAGTACGGCGTTCATCGAGCGGCTGGGCCGTGAGGTACGACGGCGTCGCCAGACCGGCGGGATGACCGTGCAGACCCTCGCGGACCGGGCCGGCCTGAGCCGGCGGATGCTCACGCAGATCGAGCAGGGTACGGCGAACCCCAGCCTGGTGACCGTCGACAAGATCGCCCACGCGCTCGGCATCGACTTCGCCGCCCTCTCGGCGCCGTCGTCCACCGAACCACTGCAGGTGTCCGAACCGACGGAGGTCTGGCGCAACGACGCCGGCAGCCGAGCCGTCCTGCATGCGGCCGGCTCCCGCCGCGGCAGCGCGGAACTCTGGGAGTGGACCCTGCAACCAGGCGATCGCTACGACGCCGAACCCGACCCGGCCGGCACCGAGGAACTCATCCTCGTCACCGCCGGCACCCTGGTGCTGACCGCCGACCACCAGGCAGTAACCCTCAGCCCCGGAATGTCCGCCCGACTGGCCAGCGACCGCCCCTACTCCTACGCCGCGCCGACCGGCGAAACCACCTTCACCCGAGTAGTCCAGCCCGCCACCTGAGACACCGAGGGGAATGGATGAGGCGGGGACGGGAACCAGGACAGTGCATCACGTACCTGGGGAAAGCTGCCGGTGGTGTTCGGGGATGAGATATATGAATCGGTCGGATCGGACGAGGTTGCTCGCGCGGTTGGTGAGGAAGATTGCTGAGTACGGTCCGGAGCAGCCGCTGGAGACACGTCTGTGTCGCGCCTTTCTGGCGATCGTGGGTGGCGACGGAGCGGCGATCACCTTGTCCTACACCGAGCCGAGCCGAGTGACGCTGTGCACGACCGACGAGGCGGCGGCTCGTTTGGAGGATCTCCAGGACGTACTGGGCGAAGGCCCGGGGCCTACTGCCTACGAGGCCGAGAGCGCCATGACGACCGATGTGCGCGTCGACGGTGGCCGGTGGCCGTTGTTCACCGAGGCCGCTCGCGAGGTACCCGGCGTCCGGACCGTGTACGCCGTACCGATGCGTCCCGGTCAGCGCACGATCGGCGTACTCACGGTTCACCAGAACGCCGGCGATCTGCCGGACGGTGATCGGGCGCAGTTTCTGGCGGATGCGATCGGGGCCGCGCTCATGGAGGAGCCGCCGCCGCCGGTCGAGTCGGATCTCGACCCCGGGCCGTGGTCGACCCGGTCGAAGATCCATCAGGCCACGGGGATGGTGCTGATGCAGCTGCGCATCAGTCCTGCCGACGCGATGGCGTTGATGCGGGCGCATGCCTTCTCGCACAGCACCACCCTGGCCGAGGTCGCCGAACAGATCACCAGCCGACGGCTCCGATTCTCCGACGACGCCTGACCCACCCTGCGGTCAGTCGAGGATCTTTCCCTGGACAACCTGTCCGAGCCGGTTGAGGGCGCCCATCCAGAGCGTGTCGTAGTGGGCGAGCAGGCGATCGCGGATACCGCCGTGAGTCAGGATCAGATGCGTTTCGTCCTGCCCTGGAACCACGTCCACCAAGACCGTGCTGGCGGGGTGCGGCGGATCGTCGAAGGCGGCCCGGAAGTAGTGCGGGGGCTCGCAGACCGTCACGATCCCGGTGTGCTCGGCCGACGCGCGTGTCACGACGATGAATCCGCCGTACTGCGTGTCGCTCAGAACGGTCGGCCCGAGCCAGCTACTGAGCTGCTCCGGGCGGGTGATGAGCCTCCACAGGAGGTCCGCGTCACAGCCGAACGTCCGAACATATCTCAACTGCGGCGCCCCACTGGTGCGCGTCGCTCGCGTTTCCGTTGTACGAGCCATACCCAACCAGTGCCCCTCGACCACGTCTCGCAATCGGGGCTGGTGTGGAGTTCCGGATGATGGCAAGCTCTGCCTTGGCGACTGTTGGGCAGTCAGCAGCCGGATGCGCTACTTCGGGCTGACTGGGAGGACCCATGGCCGTCAGCGGCGTTGGCACAATATGAGTGAGCTCGAGGATGACGCCCTCCAGTTCGGCGCTCATGAGATGGCGTCCGAGAACCGGCTGTGGATGCCCGAGATGGTGGACGAGACGGCCGACGTCTTCGCGCGCCTTGCGGTCGAGTTGCACAGCGCCGGCGGCGTCGAGGAAACAATCGACGCGGTGGTCCAGTTTGCCCTGCAGGCGCTGGGCTGCAGCTATTCCGGGGTGGCGCTCTACAACCGGGGCCGGCGGCCGGAGATTCCGGCCGTGACGGATCCGGTCGTCGCCGAGATCTACAACCTGCAGATCGACGACGGGGCCGGCCCGCTGATCGACTCGTTGCAGCACCAGACGGTGGTGCTGGTCCGCGACACCATGGCGGATATCCGTTGGCCGAGGTGGGCCGCCGAGGTGGCTCGTCTCGGGGTCCGCAGTGTGCTGGATGTGCCGTTGGCCGTCGGCGCCGCCAGTTCGCGGTCGTTCGGCGTGCTCGGGTTGTACGCCCCGGAGCCGGACGCCTTCGGTCCGGACGACGAGGCGATCGCCCACATCCTCGCGAGGCACGCATCGGTCGCGGTCGCCACTGCCCGGCACGAGCAGACGATGGCCCAGGCGGTCGACGCGCGGAAGCTGGTCGGCCAGGCGATGGGGATCCTGATGGAACGCTACGGCCTCGACGACGCCCGCGCGTTCGCGATCCTCAAGCGGTACTCCCAGGACACCAACACCAAACTGCGCGACGTCGCCCAGCAGCTCATCGACACCCGGAAGCTGCCCCGGACCTGATGGCGGGTCAGCGATTGACGACGTCGGCGCCTCGGCTGGTCTCGTCGATGACGGCCGCCGCTACCTCGCGCAGTTTCACGTTGCCGGTCTGCGAGGTTCGGACCAGGAAGTTGAACGCACCTTCACGCGTCAGTCGGTAGCGCTCCATCAGGATTCCGATCGCCATGCCGATCTGCTCCCGGGTGTACAGCGCGGCCTGCACGTCCTCCTCGTGCCGCACCCACCCCATCGTGATCGCAACCTGGGTGGCGAAGAGCGCGCCGATCTGCATCGTCGCCGCATCCAGGGCCCGGGTCTGTTCGGAGTACAGGTTGAGCGCGCCCCGGACGTGGCCGTGCTGGGCCACGAACTGGAACGCGACCTGCGACCCCAACCCAGCCTTCGCCGCCGCGGGTCCGTACGAGGGCCACCGGGCGTCACGGCCCAGGTCCTCGGACAGGACGACCGGTTCGTCGAGGGCGGCCTCGAGACATGGTCCCTCACCGAGCTGATACTGCAGCGCGTCGGCCTCGGCCGGCAACGGCGCTGTCGGTGCCAGCGTGACGATCTGGCCGTCGTCCCGGGTCAGCGAAATGCTCGCATAATCCACCGTCGCCAGCGTGTCGACGGTTGCGCTGGTGATCGCCTGCAGCGTCGCCTGCATGTCGACCGGCGCATGCATCGTGGCAACCACCTTGGCCATCGCCGCACCAAGGCCGTCCACCGGTTCAAGTCCCATTTCGCCACCTCAGCAGATCGGAGTACCTACCTCTCCGACAGTGCCCCCAGCACGCGACATCATGCGTGCCGAGGGCGGCCGGCCTACTCGCCGAACAGCAGCGGTTCTGTGCCGGGTTCGAGGATGTGGCGGAAGTAGACGGGGTCGGTAAAGGTTGCCGGGACCTTGCCGAGGCCTTGGATGACGGTCGAGGGGCCGTTGGCGTGCCCAACGGCGTACAGATAGCCGGACTGGGTGTCCTTGTCGATGCCGAGCAGTAACGATCCGTACACGCCGCACTTGGTGAGCACTAGCGCCTCGAAGCCTTGCCAGGTCGAACTGCGGACCTTCTTGACGATCGGCTTCATCGGCGAAGTCAGGGGGAGCCGGATCGTGTAGAGGGCGCCACCCCGCGTGGTCGCCAGGAAGGTGTCGTACGTCGACGTCTGGCTGAGCAACGCCATCGTCTTCACCGCCGCGAACCCGCCCGCGGACTGTGGGTTGGTCCAACCGAATCCGCCCTTGGAGTCCCACCGGGTGAGCGTGCCGTTGCTGCGCAGCGAGTAGTGGTTGACCAAGGCCCACGGATCCGTATCGTTCGGGTAGCTCGACTCGAGGAAGGTGGCGTCACCCCAGCCGCCACCGACCCGGAAGTTGTGGTGCTGCTCCGGGTCGATCTCGCCGTTCTCCTTGACGATGTAGTAGCTGCTGTAGAGGCCCGAGCCGATCACCACGTGGCCGGAGTACATGCGGCCGGGACTGGGGAGGACGAGTCCGTTGGTGACCGCACTGGTCATCCGCGGCAGGCCCTCGGGGTAGATGTCGGGATAGCTCGGCTTCACCTGCACCGTTGCCGGCGAGCCGGCGGTGATCACCCGGTCCGTGTGACCGCGAGCGGCGGTCACCGACCCGACCTCGAGCTTGCACGCCGCGGTGGCGGTGGTGTCGGCAGCCAGTGCCTGGCCCGGAGCCGCGGCCAGCACCCCCGTCACCAGTGCGGCAGCAGCAGCCACACGCCCCGCAGTACTCAGTCGTCTCGGCATGCTGACCTCACTCCCCGAACAGCATCGGATTGTCCCCCGGACGGAGGATGTAGCGGAAGTACACGGGGTCGGTGAACGTCGCCGGGACCTTGCCGAGTCCCTTGATGACGGTCGCGGTTCCGTTGGCGTGGCCAACGGCGTACAGATATCCCGCACCAGTGTCCTTGTCAATGCCGAGCAGCAGCGTTCCGTAGATGCCGCACTTCGCGATCGTCATCGACTCGAAGCCCTGCCAGGTCTTGGCGCGGACCATCTTGACGATCGGCTTCATCGGCGAGGTCCGGGGGATCCGGATCGTGTAGAGCGCGCCGCCGCGGGTGTTCGCGAGGAAGGTGTCGTACGTGACGGTCTGGCTGATCAGCGCCATCGTCTTGACCGCGGCGAACCCGGTCGCGGTCTGCTTGTTGCTCCAGACCCTCCCCGAGCGGTCGTCCCAGCGGGTGAGGGTGCCGTTGCTGCGCAGCGAGTACTGCGAGGAGAAGACCCGGGGATCCCCATCTTTCGCGTACGTGGTCGTGTCGAAGAAGGTCGCGTCTCCCCAGCCGCCGCCCACCCGGCCGAGGCCGATCGTCGGCCGGTCGACCGAGCCGTCCTCCTTGAGGAAATAGCTGCTGCCGTACAGCGTCGAGCCCATCACCACATAACCGGAGCGGAGCCCGCCGGTACCGGTGATGTCCGGATCGATCGAGATCGTCCCGCTCAGCCGGACTTGGCCGTCAGGGTAGATGTCGGTGTACGCCGGGGAGTGGGACGCCGTCGGAGGCGATGTGGCCGTCACGCCCGTGGCGGTGTGGTCGCCGCCGGCCGTCACGGAGCCCAGGCCAACGGAACACGTTGCCGAGGCAGCCGCAGTGGCCGTTGTTTTCGCGGTTGCGATGCCAGGAGCGGTCCCCGTGAGGAGGAGCGCGGTGGCGACCGCCCAGCGGGCAGTACTCAGTCGAACGGACATGATGACTATCACTCCCCGAACAGCATGTGGTTGTCGCCCGGGCGGAGGACGTGGCGGAAGTAGACGGGGTCGGTGAAGATCGCCGGGACTTTGCCGAGGCCCTTGATGACGGTGGCGGTTCCGTTGGCGTGACCAACGGCGTACAGGTAGCCCGCACCAGTGTCCTTGTCGATGCCGAGCAGCAGCGTTCCGTAGATGCCGCACTTGTCGATCGTCATCGACTCGAAGCCCTGCCAGGTCTTGGCGCGGACCAGTTTCACGATCGGCTTCATCGGCGAGGTCCGGGGGATCCGGATCGTGTAGAGCGCGCCGCCCCGGGTGTTCGCCAGGAACGTGTCGTACGTCGGGGTCTGACTGATCAGCGCCATCGTCTTGACGGCGGCGAACCCGGTCGCGGTCTGCTTGTTGCCCCAGACCGTCCCGGAGCGGTCGTCCCAACGGGTGAGGGTGCCGTTGCTGCGCAGCGAGTACTTCGAGGTGTAGACCTCGGGATCCCCGTCCTTCGCGTACGTGGTCGAGTCGAAGAAGGTCGCGTCACCCCAGCCGCCGCCCACCCGGCCGAGGCCGACCGTCGGCCGGTCGACCGAGCCGTCCTCCTTGAGCAGATAGCCGCTGCCGTACAGCGTCGAGCCGATCACCACGTAACCGGAGAACCGCCCGCCGGTCCCGGTGATGTCCGGATCGTTCTCGAAGGTCCCGCTCAGCCGGACTTGGCCGTCAGCGTAGATGTCGGTGTACGTCGAGTAGGGGGACACCGTCGGCGGCGACGTGGCCGTCACGCCCGTGGCGGTGTGGTTGCCGCCGGCCGTCACGGAGCCCAGGGCAACGCCACATGCTCTCGAGGCGGCCGTACCGGCCGTTGTTTTCGCGGTTGCGACGCCAGTACCGGTCCCCGTGAGGAGGATCGCGGTGGCGGCTGCAGTGAACGCAGTACTCAGTCGTACGGACATGATGATCCTCATTCTCCGAACAGCATCTGGGCGTCGCCCTGACGGGCCTGGCCCCGGAAGTACACCGGATCGGCGAACGTGGCCGGCACTTTGCCGAGCCCCTGGATCACGGTGGCCGTGCCGTTCGCGTGCCCGACGGCGTACGCGTAGGCGGACTGGGAGTCCTTGTCGATGCCGACCAGCATCGTTCCGTATCGACCGCACTTCTCGGCCACGAGCGCGTCGAACGCCTGCCAGGTCGAGGTGCGGACCTTCTTGACGACCGGCTTCATCGGCGACGTGCGCGGGACGCGGATCGTGTAGAGCGCGCCGCCGCGGGTGTTGGCCAGGAAGGTGTCGTAGGTCAGCGTCTGGCTGATCATGGCCATCGTCTTCACCGCGGCGAAACCGGTCGCGGATTGCTTGTTCGCCCACTGCACCGGGCTGTTGCCGTTGTTGTACTGCATCTCCCAACGGCTCAGGGTTCCGTCCGCACGCAGTTGGTACTGCGTGATCAGGTTCGGCGGTTTGGGGTAGTCCCAGAATCGGGTGGTCTCGAAGTACGTCGTGTCACCCCAGCCGCCCCCGACCCGGTAGGTGGTCGGCCTGGTCCGGTCGACCTCCCCCTCCAGGGTGAGGTAGTAGGAGGTGGAGTACATGGACGAGCCAAGCACGGTGTACCCGCCGATCCACCCGCCGAACCCGGTGACGTCCGGGTTGGACTCCATCGACCCGCTGACGCGGACCGCGCCGTCCGGGTAGATGTCGGTGTACGACCGCTCGGACTGCGCTGCGCCGACAGTGACCGTCTTGCCCGCGTGGTCACCTCCGGCGGTCACGGATTGGACATGGACGGCACAACCAGCTGATGCCTGCGCTGTCGTAGACCTCCCCGCACCCACCGCTTGCGCAGCCCCAGGGGTGACTCCTATTACGACAAGCGCGGCAACTGCCGCCTTGCTCAGTCGACCGGACATTGCCAGCCCCTCGGGTCACCGTACGTAGTAATGCTTTTGCTTACTCGATACTCGGCGGGACCGGAAAGTTGCGCCGGACACCCGCCAACTCGCCCGCCGGCAAAAGTGAAATGATTGCTTGATGGATCGACCGCAGGTACTCGCGTACTACTTCCCCGACTGGCACCGCGATCCGCGGAACGCAAAGTGGTTCGGTCAGGACTGGGACGAGTGGAAGCTTCTCGAAGCGGCGCGGCCGCGGTTCGAAGGGCATCGGCAACCGCGCATCCCCATCGACGGCCGCTTCGACGAGGCCACCCCGGCCGCGGCGGAACACCAGATCCGGCTGGCCAAGCAGTACGGCGTCGACGGCTTCCTCGTCGACTACTACTGGTACGACGATGGCCCGTATCTCCAGGCGGCCCTCGACGACGGGCTGCTCGCCGCCCCGAACAGCAACGACGTCAAGTTCGCGTTGATGTGGGCGAACCACGAACTCGTCGACATCTTCCCGCACGACGACCCGTCGAACGACTCACCCCAGCGGCTCAAGAACGGTGCGATCGATCGCGCCGCCTTCGAGAAGCTGGCCAGGCATGTCATCGACACGTACTTCACACGCCCGAACTACCTCACCGTCGACGGCCGGCCATGGCTGTCGATCTACGAGCTCGGCAGCCTCATCGCCGGCCTCGGCAGTGTCGACGAGACGACCGATGCGTTGCAGTGGTTCGACGAGCAGACCAGGCAGGCGGGCTTCGTGGGACTCCACCTGGATGCGGTGATCTGGGGCGTCGGCGTACTGCCCGCGGCGATCACGCTCGACAAGCCGGCCGAACTCGTGCGGAGGCTCGGCTTCCGGTCCGCCACGTCGTACGTCTGGGTGCACCACGCAGACCTCGGCAGCTTCGAGTTCCCGCGCGCCGAGATCGGCCCGCTGCGCGACGCAGCCTTCGCCGAGTACGAGCGGTACGCCGCGGAACTCGACGTACCGTTCTACCCGAATGTGACTGTCGGGTGGGACGCGTCCCCGCGCACCGACCAGAACCGCGCGTTCGAGCGCGGCCGCTATCCGTGGACAACGACGATCGATCCATCGCCTGAGGAGTTCAAGGACGGGCTGCTACTGGCCAAGTCGTTCCTCGAACGCCACCGCCAACCCCATCCGATCATCACCGTCAACGCATGGAACGAGTGGACCGAGGGCTCGGCCTTGCTCCCCGACACCCACAACGGCTACGGCTTCCTCGAGATGATCCGCGACGTGTTGCGGCCCGAGTAGGCCGCCACACCGAAGGCGGCCACCGCCCAGAGTGCGACCTTCAGCCACAAGTAGTGGGTGGCGTCGGCGCCGGTGTAGTCAGGCTTGAGTACTCCGTCGGTGGCGTGGAAGAGGTAGACCAGCAGCAGGCTGCCGCTGGTGTTGTTGTAGAGCCATCCAAACAGGATCGTTGCCGCGAGGGTGCCGATCAGTGCAACCAGGGGCAAGTCTCCGTTGAAGACCAGCCGCAGGTGCCAGGCCATGACGAAGCCGGCGAGGATGAGGTTGGCGGTCAGGGCTGAGTGCCGATGCTGCAACCGAGGCAGGGCGAACCCGCGCCATCCGATTTCCTCGCTCAAGGGTCCGTCCCAGGGGTTGACCAGACGGACGGCGAACACGACGAGCAGTGCGCCGGCCGATCCGAACAGCGCGGTGCTGGGCGCTGGAGCCCCCCACGCCATGTTCAGGTACGCGGGCAGGATGGCCAGGACAGGTGGGAGTAGCAGCGCCACGACGTACCAGCGCCACCCGACTCGCCATCGCAGGAAGGCGCGCAGCAGACCGGCGATGGCGGTCCTGCCGCCGATGACTGCGCTGACGACCAGCGCCGCGACCAGCGGGCTGGCGACCATGATCTCGAACGGAAGCGCGAGCGCCACCCCGAGCAGTGTGGGGAGTCCGGAATAGAAGATCCCGTCGGCGATCGGTGCGCAGATCCATGGCAGCGCGAGGGCCAGAGCGAAGAAGGCAGTGAGCGGGCGGCGCCGCACCAGCGCGCGGATCCCTCCCGGCAGCCGGACGCGATCCTTGCCTTTGGCATCAGACGGTGCTGGGCACATGGTCGTTTCCTCCGCCGGGCACGGTCCGGGCGCGCCGCGAGCGGACCAGGACTCCGGCGGCGATCAGCCACCATCCGGCGGCGGTGATGACGCCGAGTGTGATCTGGTCGTGGCTGTCGAACAGGGGACTGGCGAACGATCCGCCGACCGCGTTGTTCGTTGCATGGAAGAGCATTGCGATCAGGACGCTGTCCTTGCCCGCGTGGAACACAGCACCGACGACGACGCTGGCCGCGACGATGACCAGGACGTCGGGCCACAGAATGTCGCCGGTCAGGAAGAGCGGTGCGTGCCAGAACACCCAGAAGCCGCCCAGAACGAGTGGGCCGGCCAGTACGCCGTACCGCTTCTCCAGCCGACCGAGGGCGAAGCCGCGCCACCCTGGTTCCTCCCAGGCCCCACCTGTTCCGGGGATCAGCAGGAAGAGCACGAGCACGATCGGGATCTGCGCTGCCAGGGCGAGGTCGGATCCGCTGGGGCGGGCCGCTCCGAACATCACTGTGATCAGGACTGCCGAGCCAGAGACGAGCAGGGGCAGACCGATGCCGGCCACGTAGGCACGCGCCGGGGCCCGCCACTGGACCATCGACCTGAGCAGCTGCCGTACTCCGGCACGGCCCTGAGTCACGCCGAGAACGAGCACGGCCGCCAGGAACGGACCGACGCCGGTGTTCGGCGGGCCGGGCAACGGAACGCCGACAGCCTGGAGAGCACCGGGCCACCAGGACAGGAGACAGGAGAGGATCAGGAAGCTGACCAGCGGTGCCCGCCGAATCAGGGTGCGCACCGGTCCGGAGCTCCCCGGAACGGCTTGTTCTGTGTGCTTCTGCGGCAAGCTGGTCATGCTGCCTCCTCAGGGTGGATTGCCCGGGTATTGCTCCCTACTGTCGATACCGGCCGAGATGGCGGCATCCGTGGAGGCACTAGTCGGTTCACGGATGCGGCGACAGCGCGCCTGGCCGGATGCTCGCAGTAGCCGCCGGGTGACGTGCCCGGCACATCCTTTGGAGGTTCGCTGTGTCCACGACGTCGTCTCAGACGCGGCACCGTGCCTACGCGTGGGAGGACCAGTCACCAACGGTCACCGCGAGTGGCACCCATGACGGGCTGGCCATCCTGCAGGCCATCGGTCGAGAGGAGCTGCCGTTGCCGCCGGCGCTCCGGACCCTCGACATCAGCCCGGTCGAGGCCGAACCGGGCCGGGTCACCTTCACCTTGGTGCCTTCGGAGTTCCACCTGAACCCTTTCGGACTGGTTCACGGCGGCGTGATGGCGGCGCTCATCGACACGGCCATGGGTTGCGCAGTGCACTCTCTGCTTCCGGTCGGGGCGGGATACGTGACGTCCGAACTCAACGTCCGCTTCCTGCGAGCCACCGGCCCGGCCAGTGGCACCCTGCTCTGCCGGGGAGAGGTGATCAAGGCCGGCCGACGCAGCATGGTCGTCGAAGCACGGGTCACCGACGACTCGGGGCGCGAGGTCGCGATCGGTGGCTGTACCTGCCTGGTGAACGCATCACCAGCCAACTAATGTGCTGAGCATGCTCTACGGGCGCAGCGACGACTGTGCCGTACTGACGAGGTTGTTCGACGCCGCCGAGGGCGGGACCAGTGCGGTGGTCGTGGTGCGCGGCGAGGCCGGAGTCGGCAAGACGGCGCTGATGGACTGGCTCCATCACGAGGCAGCCCAGCGCGGCGGTGAGGTGCTCAGGTGTGCCGGTATCGCCTCCGAGTCCCAGCTACCGTTCGCGGGCCTTCATCAGGTGTTGAGACCGGCGATCCACGCGATGCCGGCGCTGGACCGGCTCCACCAGGAAGCACTCGGCGGCGCCCTTGGACTGTCCCGGCGCGAGGGCGTCGATCCTTTCCTGGTTGGAGTTGCCGCCCTGTCGCTCCTGGGCGAACTGGCAGAAGGCACCGCGGTCACCTGCATCGTGGACGATGCACAGTGGCTCGACCCGCCGACGGCTGACGTGCTCAGGTTCGTGGCGAGACGTCTCGACGCCGAGGGCGTGCTCCTGGTCTTCGCGGTCCGCGACCCGGACGAGGCGACGTTCGAGACGTCCGGGCTGCCGGAACACCGGCTCCGCGGGCTCGACAACGTGGCTTCGTCCGCTCTGCTCGTCGACCGGGCACCGATGATCTCTGTCGAGGTCAAGGACCGGCTGGTCGAACACCATGCCGGCAACCCGTTGGCGATCATCGAACTCGCACCGCTGCTGAGCCATGACCAGCTGACCGGGCGCGACCCGCTACCCGACCCGCTCCCGATGGGCGGCGAGGTCGAACGCCTGTACGCCGCCCGTGCGGCGGGCCTCAGCCCTGGCGCACAGCAGTTGTTGCTCCTCGCCGCCACTGCCGATACCGCGGGACTCGACCTGGTTCTCGGTGCGAGCTCGGCTCTTGGGATCGACGCCGGGAGCCTGCAAGAGGCTGAAGCGAGCGGTCTGATCTCGGCCGGACAGGGGGCCGTTGTCTTCAAGCATCCGCTGGTGCGTTCAGCGATTCAGCAACAGTCGACTTTCCAGCAGCGGCAGCGTGGGCATCTCGCAATGGCCGCGCTTCTCGATGACGATGCGAATGCTGATCGACGGGCGTGGCACCTCGCCCGGGCGGCCACTGGACCCGATGAGGAGCTGGCCGTCCTGCTCGAGGCTTCAGCTGACCGGGCCATGGCTCGCGGCGGGGCCGTCTCGGCTGTCGATCGGTGGCAGTGGGCGGCTGAGTTCAGTCGGTCCGATGCCGACCGCGCACGGCGCATTCTGTGCGCCGCGCAGATCGCTGTTCAAGCGGGTCAGCCGGAACGAGCCAGGCAACTGCTGGCCTCGGAGGCTCCGTTGCTCCTGGATGCACCGGCGCGTGCGTCGTCGCGTGCGTTGCTGGGCGCGATCGAGATGCGGCACGGTTCGCCTGAGGCGGCGTACCAACTCCTTCTCCAGGCGGCCAAGGACCTGGCGGCGCATGACCCGCCGGCGGCGCTGGACTCACTGGTGTTGGCGGGCGAGGCCGCGACGTTCCTGGGAGACCCCCGGCTGACTCACGAGGTCAGCAGTCTGGCCACCAGTCTCCGGGAAACCGGGGCAATGGTGGACGGTTCGGTGGTCGACCTCTTGGTCGGACTGAGCAAGCTCTTCGAGGGCGACTGGTCGGACGGCTCACGAATCCTGGCCGGCGTCATCGACGAGTCGGCGGTCAGCGCGGAGTACGACGACGTACTGCGGTCGGGACGTGCGGCCATGTATCTGGGAAGACTCGGACAGGCGCGGACGCTGTACGCACGGGCGGTGTCCCAGGCCAGGGACAGCTCGAGCGCCGGCCAGCTCGCGCCGATGCTGGATCGTCTGGCCTACATCGAACTGCTGCTTGGCCGGCTGCCGGACGCGGAGGTCCACGGACTCGAAGGGCTACGACTGGCCGATGAGCTAAGCCTCGACGCCGGCGTGGGCCACGTGAGTATGGCCACGCTCTATGCGTATCGAGGACAGCAGTCGGAGTGCCGCAACCAGGTGCGGCTGGCCATGGAGCTGGCGGACAGTCGTCAGCTGAAGATGGTCGGTGCCGGTGGGCAAGCGGCCCTGGGGCTGCTCGAGCTGGGAGCCGGACGGCTCGATGAGGCGCTGGCAGCACTCGAATCGGTGGGTTCGAGCACCAACGGCCACCCCGGCATCCTGCGCTGGGCCACGCCTGATCTGGTGGAGGCCGCCGTACGGTCGGGCCGGCCCGAGGCCTGTGCGTCCGCAATGGAAAGGCTGCAGGCGTGGGCCGACGCCAGCGGTCTCCCTGCCCCAGTCGCTGCCCTCGCACGGTGCCGCGGTCTGCTTGCCTCCGGCAACGAGGCGGTCGGGTACTTCGAGGACGCGCTGCGCATTGACGACCAGGACTCCCGTCCGCTCGAGCGGGCCCGGATCCAGCTCCTGCTCGGAGAAACTCTGCGACGGTCGCGGCAGCGGGCGCAGGCGCGCACCTACCTGAGCAGCGCCATGGCGACCTTCGAACGGCTAGGCGCGATGCCGTGGGCCGATCGAGCAGGCAACGAACTGCGTGCGTCCGGCGAAACCGTCACTCGCCGCGATCCCTCCGAGCGAGAGCACCTCACGCCTCAGGAACTCCAGATCGCGCAGTACGCCGCCGACGGCGACAGCAACGCCCAGATCGCAGCGAGGCTGTTCCTCAGCCGCCGCACGGTCGAGTACCACCTCGCGAAGGTCTACACCAAGACCGGAGTAACGTCCCGCCGCCACCTCGCAGCCACCAGCCTGCTGAGCTAAAGGAGCAGGATTCACCGTCGGGCGATCACGACGGCTCCGGCGAGGACCGTCTCGAGGCAGTCGCGGAACAGGTCGTCGACGGTCCGGCCCGGGGCGAAGTACTCCGTGATCGCCCGTACCGAGACTGGATGCGTGGCGGTGAACTGCTCGAGGTCGAAGGCAGCGGTGTCTGGTGGTGGCGACTGTTCCTCGAGGACGTGACCAATCGTGAAACGCTCCACGGTCAGCACGATGATGCGGGCGTCCCGGAGGGCGATGCCGCGGTCGACGAGCGTGCTCATCGCCAGCTCGGACCAGGCTCCCGTCTGCCTGGACAGTTGAGCGATCGAGACGACCCGCGCGCCGTCCGGATGGGCGATGAGCGCGGCCCGCAGCCGGAGGGCGAAGTCTCTGAGCCAGTCCTCCCACGGCTCGTCCGGAGCCGGCGGCGTGGGGTCGGGCACGATCGCCTCCGCGATCGCCGTCACCAGAGCCGCCTTGTTGGGCAGGTGCCAGTACAGCGTCGGCGCCTGGACGCCAAGGCGGGCCGCGAGCTTGCGCAGGGTCACGCCGTCGAGTCCCTCGGCGTCGAGCAGGGCGACCGCTTCGTCGACAATCCGGGTCCGGTCGAGGCTCACGGTTCGGATTCTAACAGTGTTAGAGTGAATCTAACGGTGTTAGAGAGAGGTGGATCATGAAGGCTGCTGTGCTGCACGAGGTGGGCGGCGTACCGCGGTACGAGGAGTTCCCCGACCCGGTGCCCGCCGACGGGGAAGTGGTGATCGAGGTGCTCGCGGCCGCGGTCGAGAACGTCGACAAGGCGGTTGCCGCCGGGACGCACTACGCCAGCGCCAAGTACCTGGAGGTGCTGCCGATGATTCCGGTGTTCGACGGCATCGGCGCGCTGGCGGACGGGACCGTGGTCGGCTTCGGCAACCCGCGGCCGCCGTACGGCGCGCTCGCCGAGAAGACCGTCGTACCCGCGGGGTCGTATGCACCGATCCCCGAAGGCATCGATCCGGCGGTCGCGACCGTCATGGCGTCCGCGATCACCGCGCTCACGATGAGGACCGCGGCCGGTCTGCAGCCGGGGGAGACGGTCCTGGTGCAGGGCGCGACCGGCGTGGCCGGGCGGCTGGCAATCCAGGTCGCGCGGCTGCTCGGCGCCGGCCGGATCGTCGCCACCGGGCGCGACGACAGCCAACTCGGCGAGCTCGAGGCCGACGTCGTCATCAACACCGCTGTCTCCGACGAGGAGCTCCAGCAGGCGTACGCCGACGCCGGCGGGTACGACGTCGTGCTCGACTTTCTGTGGGGCCGTCCGACCGAGATCCTGCTCCGCGCCCTCACCCCGGACGGGTTCGCGTTCGGTATGCCGACCCGCATCATCCAGACCGGTGAGGTGGCCGGCGCCGATCTCGTCGTACCCGCGTCGGCACTGCGAACCTCGGGCGTCGAGATCGTCGGCGCCGCCCGCAACCTGACACCGGAGTCGATGGGAGAGTCGTACCAACAGGTCGTCGAGTGGACCCGCGCGGGTGACCTCACCTTCCAGATCGACCGGGTGCCGTTGAGCGACATCGGCTCCGCCTGGCAACGCACGAGCTCACGCGGCCGCCGCGTCGTCGTACATCCTTAGTAGCCGGGGAAGACCTTCCGGAGTTCGTCCAGCGTCACGTTGCCGGTCACGCTTGCGCCCGCGGCGCGCTCGGTGCCGAGCCGTCCGGTCAGCAGCCGCACCACGGCCTCTGCCGGACCCTCGAAAGTGGCCGTCGGGTCATCGACCGTGTCGGCCACGGTGACCGTGTCGGTGATCTCGATTCCGCCGCCGGGGATCGCCAGGCGGACCTCCTGATCGAGCTGGTCGGGCTTGCCGGAGAAGCCCAGAAGGAAAGCCATCGGCCCGCCGAAGAGCTCGATGAGCAGATCGGCCGAGCCCGCATCCAGGGTCGCCGACGGGTCGACTCCGACGCGGACGTCCCAGGCGTGGTTGGCGACCTCGTTGAGCCGCAGTCCGAGCGCGACCACCAGCGGTACAGGCTCGGGCAGGATGCCCATGTCGATCGGGAGATCGCGCTGCTCGGCGCTGAGCCCGTCGACCGTGTCGAGGTACGCCGCGTTGTGCTTGATGAACCCGGCCGCCTGGTCGGCCGGGGATGAGGCGTTCCAGCGGGCCCAGACCGACTGGTTGTCCTCAGGCTCGACGTGCTCGCCCGCAGCGATCGCGATCGGCTTGCGGGAGATCTCGGCACCGCTGCCGAGGTGCGAGAGCGCCTGCGCGACGGTCCACTCCGCCGCCCCGCTGCGGTCCCTCAGCTGTTGTTCGGACAAGGTCGGCACCAGTGCGGCGAGGGCGTCGTGGTTTGCACGCAGCGCCGCGATGGCGCGGTCGACAAGTGTGGTCATACGAGCCTCAACCTCGCAGTCCACGGCTTTCTTCCTGAGTAGTTGTACCGATTCCGGGGGCGGTGAACACGGGCAGTCTGCTGGGTATGTCGAAGATTTGGGTGTTCTGCGGGGCCGTGGTCGTCACGATCGTCGCCATCGTGCTGGTCGCGATCGCCGACGTACCGCTCCAGGAGATCCTGTCGTTGTTCCTGGGCGTGCTGTGCCTGCTCTGGCTGATTCTGCTGCTGACTGTGCCGTGGAACCTCTATTTCCAGGCGCACGCGCTGATTCACGAGATCCGGACGAGTCGTGACCGCGGCATCGACGTACCGGCCGAGCGGGAGCCGGAGGCGCGACGTATCGCGTCCCGGATGCGCTGGTTCGCGATCGGGTCCCATCTGGTGTCCGCGGCACTCGTTGCCCTGATCACCTATCTGTCCGACGGAGCGATCGGCTACTACCTGGCCGGCCTCTACCTGGTCAGCACGTTCTTCCGGCCGGCCGGCGCCTACTTCAGCTACCTGCGCGACCGGATGACCACCATGCTGCAAGACGTCAAGCACCCGCGCGACGACCTGATCGAAACCCTCCGCCGTCTGAACACCATGAAGGCCGACCTCGAGACGTTGCACGACAAATCAGACGATCAGGACCACCGCCTCACGCGCCTGGACCAGGGGCTGGCCACCGCCGAAGCCAACGCGGCTGCCCGGGACAGAGCCTTGCACGCCAAGGTGGACGCCCACGCCCGCCAGTTCGAACACTCCCTGACCCGCCTCACCGACAACCAGGAAGTCATCGCCGGCCTCAAGGCCTTCCTCCGCCTGGCCCGCTCAGAACTCAGCTAGGGGGCAATGGCTGGTGCTTCGGGTGTGGATGCGATAATGATAACGGTTGTCATTTCACTCCGCTCGAAGGTTGGTCCTGTCATGAGTCGCAGACTGTTCGCTGTCGTCGCCGTCGTCGCTCTGGGGTTGAGCGGCTGTTCGTCGGGCGGTGACGCGGCTGCCGGGTCCGCCTCGTCGTCCGCTGCGTCCGGTGGCGCGAAGATCAAGGTCGTCGCGTCGACGGACGTCTGGGGCAATCTGGCCGCGAGCATCGGCGGCGACAAGGTGGAGGTCACTTCGATCATCACCAGCCCGGACGCCGATCCGCACGAGTACGAGGCGAACACCCGTAACCAGTTGGCGCTGTCCGATGCCGCGGTGGTGCTCGAGAACGGCGGCGGGTACGACGACTTCATGGACCGGATGCTGAAGAGTGCGAAGAACACCAAGGCGACGGTGCTGAACGCGGTGACCATCTCCGGCAAGAAGGCAGCCGGCGGCGAGGAGCTCAACGAGCACGTCTGGTACGACTTCCCGACGGTCGCGAAGGTCATCGACCAGATCCAGCAGGCGTACGCCAAGGCCGCGCCCGGCGACGCGTCGACGTTCCAGCAGAACGCCGCCGCTCTCCAGCAGAAGATCGACGGCCTGACGCAGCAGGAGGCGACGCTCAAGGCGAAGTACGACGGTCAGCCGGTCGCCATCACCGAGCCGGTGCCGCTCTACCTGCTCGACGCGGTCGGCCTGCAGAACAAGACTCCTGACGAGTTCAGCGAGGCCATCGAGGAGGACAGCGACGTACCCGCGAAGGTGCTGGACCAGACCTTGCAGCTCTACAGCAAGCACGAGGTCAAGCTGCTCGCGTACAACGCGCAGACCACCGGTCCGGAGACCGAGAAGGTGCTGAACGCCGCCAAGCAGAACAACATCCCGGTGGTGCCGGTCACCGAGACCCTCCCGAGTGGCAAGGACTACGTCAGCTGGATGTCGGCAAACCTCACCGCGGTCGGCGCCGCGCTCGGACAGTGAGCGTCGTACTGCGCCTGGAGCAGGCAGCGCTCGGCTTCGGGGCCCGCGCGCTCTGGGACGGCCTCGATCTCGAGGTGCACAGTGGCGAGCTGATCGCCGTACTGGGCGCCAACGGGTCGGGCAAGTCGAGCCTGTTGAAGGTCGTCCTCGGCCAGGTCCGCCTGTGGTCCGGCTCCGCGACGTTCCTCGGTACGCCGGTACGTCGGGGGGACCGGCGGATCGGATACGTACCGCAGCAGCGGCTGGCCGAGGACGGCGTACCGCTGCGCGGCCGGGATCTCGTGGCGCTCGGTGTGGACGGGCACCGGTGGGGCCTTCCGCTACCGTCGCGCGGGCGCCGCCAGCGGGTGAACCAGTTGCTGTCGTCGGTCGGAGCCGAGGCGTACGCGTCCACTCCGCTGTCGTCGCTGTCGGGCGGCGAGCAACAACGGCTGCGGATCGCGCAGGCGCTCGCGGCTGATCCACGGCTGCTGTTGTGCGACGAGCCGCTGCTGTCGCTGGATCTGCCGAACCAGCGATTGGTCAGCGATCTGGTCGACGACGCCCGCCGGCGGCTCGATCTCGGCGTGCTGTTCGTCACCCATGACCTCAACCCGATCCTCGACAAGGTCGATCGGGTGCTCTACATCGCGAACCACCGGTTCCGGATCGGTACGCCGGACGAGGTGATGACCACCGACGTACTGAGTGACCTGTTCGACGCGCCGGTCGAGGTCATCCGGCACAACGGGCGGATCCTGGTGGCAGGTGTTCCGGACCACGATCCGTACCACCACGCCGAACAGGCGATGGCCCGATGATCGGTCTGGACAGTCTCGGCACGGTCTGGTCGGAGATCTTCAACTTCTCCGACTACGGACAACTCCTGCCCCTGTTGAAGAACTCGATCATTGCCTGCGTCGTGCTCGGCATCGTCGGCGGGCTGATCGGGATGTTCGTGATGATGCGCGACATGGCGTTCGCCGTGCACGGCGTCAGCGAATTGTCCTTCGCCGGTGCGGCCGCCAGCCTGCTGTTCGGTGCCAGTGTCGTCACCGGGGCGCTGGTCGGATCGCTGACGGCCGCGCTGCTGATCGGCGTACTCGGTGCGCGCGCCCGGGACCGCAACTCGGTGACCGCCGTACTGATGCCGTTCGGCCTCGGACTCGGGATCTTGTGTCTCGGCCTCTACCACGGGCGCGCGGCGAACAAGTTCGGCCTGCTCACCGGGCAGATCGTGGCGATCGACGACCCGCAGATCAAGTCGCTGATCGTCATCTCTGTGGTCGTGGTCGTTGGGTTGGTGGTGATCTGGCGGCCGTTGCTGTTCGCGAGTACGGACGCGGACGTTGCCGCTGCCCGCGGTGTCCCCGTCGGTGTCATGTCGATCGTCTTCATGATCCTGCTAGGTCTCGCGGTCGCGGTCTCGGTGCAGATCGTCGGCGCGCTTCTCGTCCTGTCCCTCCTGGTTACACCCGCGGCCGCGGCACTACGAGTCTCCTCGTCGCCTGTCTGGGTCCCACTGCTCAGCACCGCGTTCGCCGTGACCGCATCAGTCGGCGGCATCCTCCTGGCCGCCGGCAGCTCAGTCCCGATCAGCCCTTACATCACAACCATTTCGTTCGCTATCTACCTGATCTGCCGGCTGAAGGGGGCGGGACGGCGAGGTCGGGATCGCTGCCGCCTTGGTCGAGGCGGAACGGCGGATACACGTCGGTCATCAGGGCCGCGTAGCCCGCGACTCGGAGAGACCAGCGGTTCATTCCCAGGATCACGTCGTACAGGGATCGAGGGTATGCGCCGGTGAACGCCAGGATGACGGCAGCGATGATCACCAGGATTCCGACGATGCCGCCGGTGCCGCCGATGTTCCACTGCCAGTTGTCGGACCGGTTCGCTGCCCACATCCCACCGCCGACGAAGAAGCCGACGATGATGTAGTGCGGGATGGCGAGCAGCCACCACTTCACCAGAACCAGGCCTCGGGACAGGCGCTCGGGGTAGTCGACCGAAAGGTGCGCGGGATAGTCCTCGACCTCGGCCAGCGTGAACGGCGGGTACTGGTCGGTGCCGAGCGCTCCGTACGCGTAGTAGGTCACCCGCCACGACCACCGCATGACGCCGACGTTGTAGTTGAAGATGGCGCGCGGATAGCGACCGGTGAACAGGATCGCGAAGAACGCCACGACCGAGCTGACCATGAAGCCGACCCACAGGAACAGCAGTACGACGTAGTGCGGGATCACCAGGATCCACTTGACCAGCCAGAGCCACCTGGACGATCGCGGATCCGCAGCGGCGTTCACATGCACCGGGTACGCCACAGAAGTTGTCATCAGAACCATCTCCGCCGTGATCTGCGGGCAGCACAAGACCCCGGCGTCCATGTCCGTCGACGACGGACACGCCCGACACCCCCACCCACCTACGCCCCGTGCTGCTCACCATCCTCGGGAGAACCACCCCTGTCAACGTTGCAACCGGTCGTCCGGGACGTGGACAGAGTTGATGGTGAGGCCCATGCTGAGGGCAGCGGTGCTTGGGGGCTTTTCGCATGGGCGCAATCAGCAGGCAGGAACACAGCAGCGAGACAACGGAGCGAACTGTCTCGATGGGGCTTTCGCGGCGCCGAACCGCTGTGGTGACAGGGAGTTTGTTCATCGCCTCCACCGTCGCGTTCATGATCGCGGCGACGGTCTTGTCGATGACGTTCGACTGGCCGGACATTCTGCGTGAGCCGGCGGATGTGGTGCTGCCTGAGTTCGCGGCAGGTGGGGCGAGTCTGGTGTGGACGTGGTTCGCGGTCGCCTGGACGTATGCCGTACTCGCAGTGCCGATCTTGTTGCTGCCGACCGCATTGGCACGTCGTGGAGACGCCGCGCTGCGGGTGGCCACCTTCTTGGGAGCTGCCTCGGTCTTGTTGGCACTGATCGGGTTCCTGCGCTGGGTCTTCGTCGTTCCGGCCTTGGCCGATTCGTACCTGAACGGTGACGAAGGCACTCGCTCGGCGGTGGCTGCGGCGTGGACGGCTCAGCACCAGTACGGCGGGGCGCTGCTGGGCGAGCACCTAGGGCAGCTCCTGGCCATCGGCTGGTCGGCCACGGTCAGCGTGATCATCCTGCGCTCCCACGTGATGCCTGCCTGGGCCGGCTGGCTTGGTCTGGTCGCGAGCGCCCTGTACTTCGTGAACCAAGGCGACATCCTCGCCACGGCCGTGCCCGGATTCCCCGTGTGGGACCTGGGCGGCCTCCTCGGAAGTTCCCTGTGGGGAGTGTGGCTGATCGTCCTCGGCGTCCTGCTGCTCCTTCGAGTGAAAGGCAGTCGAGCACGATGAACGAAACCGCAACTTCACAACCGGTCTTCCTACGCACCTGGCTGCTCTGGATCGCAGGCTTCGTCGCCTTCCCCATCGCAGGTATCGCCGGCGACCTGGCAGCAGGCCGCGTCAACGATGCCCTTGCGGCGTTGCTCGGTGGCGTGGTCACCGGCGCAGTACTAGGCACTGGACAGGTACTCGTCAGCCGCCGACGGCTCGACCCGCGCCGGTGGATACCGGCCACCGCGATCGGCATGGGCCTGGGGCTCTTCCTCGGCGCGGTCGTGGTCGACTACGGCACGTCCCTCGGCGACCTTGCTCTCATGGGCTTCCTCACCGGCATCGTCCTGGGCGCGGCGCAGACACTCGCGCTACCCGCCCAAACCCACCGCCGGTGGGCGTGGGCCGCCGCCCTGCCATTCCTGTGGGCGCTGGGCTGGACTGTCACCACTCTCGGCGGCATCAGCGTCGAAGACCAGTTCACGATCTACGGCGCCTACGGAGCCGTCACCTTCTCCGCCCTGTCCGGCCTGCTGCTCCACTACCTACTGCCATACCGCGCCGAGGCCGGCCCGGCACCCACCCAAGAGCGGCTCGAGACCAAGGCATGAGCACGCCGCGACACGTCATCTTCGGCACCGGCGCGATCGGCCTCGCACTGCTCGACGCGCTACAGCAACGCGGCGAGACAGCCCGGCTCGTGAACCGATCCGGCCACGCACGCGTACCCGACGAGATCGAAGTCGTCGGCGGTGACGCCCGCGACCCCGGCTTCACCACTTCTGTCGCCAAGGGTGCCCGTGTCGTCTACCAGACGCTCAACCCGCCGTACCCCGAGTGGACCGCGCAATTCCCTGCCCTGCAGGCCGGTGTGCTCGCCGCAGCGCAAGCCGCGGGCGCGCGGCTGGTCAGCATGGAGAACGTCTACATGTACGGGCGTCCCGCCGGTCGCCCGCTCACCGAGGACCGCGCGTACGACGCACACACCAAGAAAGGCCAACTCCGGGGACGCATGGCACGCGAACTCCTCGCCGCCCACACCGCCGGCCGCGTCGAGGTCGCGATCGGCCGCGCATCCGACTACTTCGGACCCCGCGGCGGAGCGCAATCCAATCTCGGCGACCGCGTCTTCCCCGCCGCCCTGGCAGGCAAGACCGCCACGGTCCTCGGCGACCCGGACCAGCCACACACGTACACCTACATCCCCGACATCGGCGAAGCGCTCGCCGTACTCGGCGAACACCCCGACGCCCCCGGTCAGGCGTGGCACGTCCCGAACGACCCTGACACTCGCAGCACCAAGCAGTTGGTCGACCTCGTCTACCAGTACGCCGGTCAACCCCGCACGAAGCTGCGCGCCATGCCTCCGCTAGTGCTCCGTGCTCTCGGCCTGTTCAATCCAACGATCCGGGAACTCACCGAAATGCAGTACCAGTTCGAGGAACCCTTCATCGTCGACAGCACCAAGATCACCAACAAACTCGACGCCCATGCCACCCCGATCACCCAAGCCTTGACCGAAACCCTCACCACCTACCGCACCTGACGGCGGCGAGCGCACCGTCAGGGCTACGTGAGGCTGTTGGCGATGAAGGTCAGGGTGAGGGACTCGATTCGGCGGAGTTCGGCGTCCGGGGCGTCGCGGAGCGGGCCTTGGCCGGTGAGTTCGGCTGTTCCGTGGACGATGGACCAGATGGGGTACTCGATGCCTTCGCGTCGTTGGGGATCGAGGACGCCGGCTTCCACGAGTTCGTCCAATGCGGCGCGCAGGAGTCCTAACGGGGTGCCGCGGTCTGCGTACGAGTGCTGCCGCGGCACCGCGAAGGCGGTCGCGAACAGACCGGGCTCTTCATGAGCGAACTTCAGGTAGGCGGACCCGATCGCGCCCAGCCGGCGTCGCGCCGCGTCCGGATTGCCGCGTTTGCCGCGGATCCGAGCGAGGTCCGCCGTCATTCGGTCGGCCAGTTCGTTCATCGCGGCGGTGCAGACCTCGGCGAGTAACTGGTCGCGGTCGGCGAAGTGCCGGTAGGCGGCGTTGGGTACGACGCCGACGATCCGGGTGGCCTCCCGAAGCACTACCGCGTCGGGCCCACCGCTGCGTGCCAGTTCGACTCCGGCCGCGATCAGGCCGGCGCGTACGTCGCCGCGCGGCCGCCGTCGCGATCGTGGTGTCTGCTCTGGTGCCACTTCGCCCGTGTCCACGAGGGCAGGATAACAATGTGGACACTGTCCACTAGGCCGAGCTAATGTGGACAGTGTCCACTAAGTGTGAGGAGAAGGTATGAGCGAGAGCACGCTGTCCTCCCAGTACGTGACCGGGACGTCCCGGGCCGATATCGAGCGGGCGTTGGTTGCCGCGGGCAAAGAGGTGCACGCGCTGCAGGTTGCCGACCTCGCGATGCTGGAGGATTACCACACCGGCGGCCGGATAGCGACGATGCAGCTTGCCGATCTGGTCGACCTCACGCCCGCGAGCTCAGTGCTGGATGCCGGTACGGGCATCGGAGGAACGGCACGTTATCTCGCAGACCGGTTCGGATGCGCCGTGGCAGCTGTAGACCTGTCCGACGAGTACTGCGAGACCGCTCGCTGGCTCAATCGCCTGGTGGGCCTCGACGATCGGATCACGGTGCGGCAGGGCGACGTGACTGCGCTGCCTTTCGACGACGCGTCGTTCGACGTCGTGTTCAGCCAGCATGTCCAGATGAACGTGGCAAACAAGGACGAGCTCTACCGGGAGGCAAGGCGTGTCCTGAAGGTCGGTGGCGACCTCGCGCTGTGGGACATCACGGCCGGCGATGGACGCAAGCCCGACTATCCACTGCCGTGGGCCGACGTACCCGACCACACTCATCTCAGTACGCCGGCGGTCCTGCGTGCCGGCATCGAGGCAGCCGGATTCACCATCGACCACTGGGTGGATCCGACCGCGGAGGTCGCGACGATGATGCAAGCGATCCAAGCGCTACCGCCCAACCCGCTCGGTCTCCATGCGTTCGTCCCCGACTTCCACAAGCGCCTCCGGAACCTCACCACCGCCCTGTCCGACGGCCGCCTCCAAGCCATCCGAGCAACAGCATCACTGCCTGGTGGGGGTCAGGCGTAGGACGCGGGCGGAGGGTTCGGGGGATTGGGTGGTGACGGTGAGGGCGTCGCCGGTCCAGGCGTAGGTCCAGTCGGTGTCGTCGGCGGGGAAGTGTGGGGCGATCGTCGCTCGAGGGAGGGGGAGGCTGATGGTGGCGGGGCCGGGGGCGCGGTGCCACAGGGTCAGGTAGGTGGCGTCCGGGCCGTTGAGACTGAGAGCGATCCAGTCGTCGGTCCATCCGGGCAGACCGAGGGGCCAGGTGGGGACGAGCGAGTCGAGGTCCTTGAGGATGTCCCGGTGCGCGGCGAGTGCCGAGCGAACCAGGTCGAGTTCGGCCGGTGTCATGCGGTTGAGATGACCGGACAGGTACAGGCGACCGGGGATGCCGTTGACGAGAGCGAAGATGAACTGTTCGCGGGTGGTCCCGGTGATCGGGTACGCCCAGTGGCCGGCTTGTTCAGGCAGTACGGCGGCCGGCGCTGCCGCGGTGATCGGTGCGTAGAGCAACGGGTCTTCCTGGTCGGAGGTCGACTGCAGGTGGAGCCGGGACAGCATGGCGTAGTCCATCCGCATCGCGCCGGAACCGCAGTTCTCGATCAGCAGGTCCGGGTGGCGGGTCTGGAGACCGTCGAGCCAGTCGAGGATCGCGCGGTTGTGTTCCAGCAGACCGTGGCCCAGCGACGTACCGCCCTTGTCGGTGCCGGGACCGGTGACGGTGTTGTTGTCGAACTTGAAGAAGCCGACACCGAACTCCTCGATCAGCCGATCGACGGTGTCGTCGAGATGTTGGCGGGCGGCGGCGCTGCGGAGGTCGAGCAGGTAGCGACCGCCTTCGGCGACCCGGATGCCGCGGCGGGTGAGAAACGCGTCGTCGGGCAGTTCGGCGGCGATCGGCGAACGCATGCCGATGACCTCGGGTTCGAGCCACAGCCCAGGCACCATGCCGCGGTCGTGGATCCGCTGGATCACTTCGGCGAGCCCGTTCGGGAAGCGGGTGGTCGAGGGTTGCCAGGCGCCGACGGTGTCCCACCAGTTGCCCTCGGCGTACCAGCCGGCGTCGATGCAGAAGTAGTCCGCGCCGGCCTCGGCGGCCGCGTCGATCAGCGGCAGGAGCTTTTCCGTGGTCGGATCGCCGAGCAGGGTGTTCATGTAGTCGTTGAAGACCACCGGCATCCGGTAGTCGATCGGCCGCCGCTGACGGATCGCGCGGCGTTGACGCGTGAGCGCGGCGAAGACGCTGTCGCGGTCGGTTCCGGCGACCAGTGATACCGGCACGGACGTGAACGGCTTGTCCTCGGTGAGCTCAACGGTCCACTGGTGTTCCAGGTCGGTCGGGCCGCTCAGCAGGAGATAGCCACCGCGTCGGCTCTCGCCCAGTTCGTAGTGCCATGGTCCGTTGTGCTCGATCTGCCAGCCGAGCGCGTACGGCGTACCTCGATCGACCAGCACGCCGATGGGGAGCCGTTCACCGCAGGACCACGAGTTGGTGCTGGTCACCGCATGCCGCGTGTTGGCGACGTGCTGATGCCCCTCGCTGACGATGTCCGCGAGTTCCCCGGCGCGCAGTTGCTGGACCGACCACCTGCTTTCGGCCATCCAGCTGTTGGCCGCGGAGTACAGCTCGGCGTCGACGGACTCGAGACCGACGACCAGAGAGGACAGGAAGGTCAGCTCGAGCGTCCCGGGCCCGGTCATCGATGCTTCCGACCAGGTGCGGACTCCGGCCCGCGCTTCGAACACGCTGGTGACGAGCAGCCCTGTCTCGGGGTCCTCCTGCTGGATCCGCAGCGTGGTCTCGCTGTCCTCGTGGCGGACATAGCGCAGTCGCTGACCGAGCACGGTGTTCGCGTGCCGGTTCTTGCTGTGCCCGTACCCGATCGCCGAGATCTCGACCAACGGCTGGCTCGGATCCGGCAGGGGGCCGTCGGGCCGGGTGGTTTCGCGTACGGCGACCAGCCGCACCGGCCCGTCGTCGAGGGCGAAGGTCAGGGCGAGGTCAGGGGTACTCCAGTCCAGCAGGCTCACGCGCTCTCATTCCGTGCTCGGGTTCACGACACTTCGTTCGAGGAGGTAGTCCTCGACCGTGAACAGATGGGCGGACATCCGGGTGCGTGCCCGGTCGGGATCGTGGGCGGTCAGTGCGGCGAGGATCGAGAGGTGTTCGCGGTGAGCGGTCTCGTCGGCGCCGGGCTGCGTGATGGACCGGCGCAGCCGATCGCGCATCGTGCGTCCGCCGAGGGCATCGATCAGCGCGGTCAGTACCGGGTTGCCGGCCGCCTCCGCGATGATGCGATGGAACGCGATGTCGTTCTCGATGACCGTCTCGTGGTTCGGTTCGTCGAGCGACAGTTCAGCCTCGTTGTGCCGGAGCAGTTCGGCGGCGGCCTCGAGCTCCGCGACACCTACGCGCTGCGCAGCCCACGCGGCGGCCTCCGTCTCGAGGACCCGGCGTACCGAGTGCAGGTGGGTTGTTCCGGTGCCGTGGTGCAGGTCGACCACGAAGCCCATCGGCGCCAGCAGCATCGAAGGGTCCAGCTTGGTGACGTAGGTGCCGTCTCCCTGGCGCGTCTCGAGAACTCCCATCATCGAGAGCGCGCGGACCCCCTCGCGCAGAGGATTCCTCGATACGCCGAGGGCTGTCGCGAGGTTCTTCTCGACGGGAAGCCGGTCACCCGGCCGCAGGCGGCCGTCGATGATCATCTGCCGGATTCCCTGGACCACGACGTCGGTCTGTGAGACGCCCGGAGTACGAGGCTGCTCGGCGAGCTTGCCCGAGGTCATGGGACCAGTTCCTCGTTCGCTCGTGACGCCCAGTAGGCGCCGTCCGGGAACCGGTAGGTCTGAACTGACTCGGTGTACATCTCGGCACTGTAACCGGGCGCGACCGGAAGCACGTACGAACCGTTCCGTACGACGCAAGGCTCGACGAAGTGCTCGTGCAGGTGGTCGACGTACTCCGTGACCCGGCCGTCGAGGTTGCCCGAGACGGCGACGTAGTCGAAGATCGCGAGGTGCTGGACGAGTTCGCACAGGCCGACGCCACCCGCGTGCGGGCACACCGGTACGTCGAAGCAGGCGGCGAGCAGGTAGACAGCGAGTACTTCGTTCACGCTGCCGAGGCGGGCGGCGTCGAGTTGGCAGTAGTCGATGGCGCCGGCCTGGAACATCTGCTTGAACAGCACCCGGTTCATTCCGTGCTCGCCGGTGGCGACGCCGATCGGGGCGACGGCCTTGCGGATCGCCGCGTGGCCGAGGATGTCGTCCGGACTGGTCGGTTCCTCGATCCACAACGGGGCGAACCGGGCGAGCGCCTTGACCCATTCGATCGCCTCGGGCACGTCCCACACCTGGTTGGCGTCGATCATCAGGTGGCCGTCCGGTCCGAGGACCTCGCGGGCGATCCCGCAACGCCGGATGTCGTCGGCCAGATCGGCGCCGACCTTGAGCTTCACGTGTTTGTAGCCCGAGGCAACGGCCTCCTCGCAGAGCCTGCGCAGCTTGGCATCGGAGTACCCGAGCCAGCCGGCCGAGGTCGTGTAGCACGGGTATCCGGTCGACTCGATTTCCTCGATCCGTTGCTTCCGGCCCGTTTCCTGCCGGGCCAGCAGGGCGACGGCCTGGTCGGGCGTCAGAACGTCGGACAGGTACCGCAGATCCGCGGCAGCGACCAGTTGCTCGGGTGACATCTCGGACAGCAGTCGCCACAGCGGTACGCCGGACCGGCGGGCGGCGAGGTCCCAGACCGCGTTCATCACCGCGGCCAGCGCGAGGTGGACGACGCCCTTGTCCGGGCCCAGCCATCGCAGCTGGCTGTCCGACTGGAGTTCTCGGTAGATCCCGCCGAGGTCCTCGCAGAGCTCGTCGACGTCACGCCCCGCCAGCGACGCGGCGCGTTGGGTCGCCGCGGCGACGCACAGGTCGTTGCCGCGCCCGATCGTGAAGGTGAAGCCGTACCCGGACAGGGCCGGATCGTCGGTGTGCAGGACGACGTACGCCGCTGAGTAGTCGCCGTCCTTGTTCATCGCGTCCGACCCGTCCTGGGTCAGTGATGTCGGGAAGCGGACATCGACAACCTCCACCGAGGTGATGCGCGGCATGGCGGCCCTCACTGTCACGTATAGATGGGATCTTTCTTCCACCAGGATGGCGTTCAGTATGGACCATCGCGCCGCACAGCGCTACGATCCCGGCAATTCATAGGATCAATAGCCTGAATTAGCGACGGAGGACTGATGGCAACACTGACCAGCGTCCGGCCGCCGGCCGGTGAGGCCCCACGCCGGCCGAGGAAACGACGCCGGGAGCGCCCGGGCATCGTGGGGTTCCGTCGCAGCCTCCGCCGGCACTGGACGCTGTACCTGCTGATGGTCGTGCCGCTGGTCTGGTTCGTCGTCTTCAAGTACATCCCGATGTCGAACGCGGTCCTGGCGTTCAAGAGTTTCAACGTCACCAAGGGCATCTGGGGAAGCCAGTGGGTGGGGTGGCAGAACTTCGAACTGTTCTTCCACAACCCGGTGTTCTGGAACCTGGTGAAGAACACCTTCCTGCTCTCGGTCTACACCGTCGCGGCCAGTTTCCCGATCGCGATCATCCTCGCCCTGGCGCTGAACGAGATCCGCAACGGCTTGTTCAAGCGGACCGTTCAGCTGGTGACGTACGCGCCGTACTTCATCTCCACCGTCGTGGTCGTGTCGATGACGATCCTGGTGCTGTCGCCGCGGCTGGGCATCGTCAACGAAGGGCTCGGGTTCTTCGGCGTACCCGCGATCGACTTCCTCGGGAACCCGGACTACTTCCGGCATATCTACGTCTGGTCCGATGTCTGGCAGACCACCGGGTACTCCGCGGTGATCTATCTGGCCGCGCTGTCCGGGATCGACCCGGCGTTGCACGAGTCGGCGCGGATCGACGGCGCCACCCGGTTGCAGCGGATCCGGCACGTCGACCTGCCCGGCATCATGCCGACCGCGGTGATCATCCTCGTGCTTGCCGTCGGCAACATCATGGCGATCGGGTTCGAGAAGGCGTTCCTGCTGCAGAACCCGCTGAACCTGAGCGAGTCCGAGATCATCGCGACGTACGTGTACAAGACGGGTCTGCTGAACGCGGACTTCAGCGGTGCCACAGCGGTCGGGTTGTTCAACTCGGTGATCAACCTGGTGTTGCTGCTGATGGTCAACGCGGTGGCCAAGCGGATCACCGGAAACGGATTGTGGTCATGAGCGTCCAGACCGAAGTACGCACCGTGCCGAGCAAGCGGTCCGAGCGCCGGGCGGCGCGGGCCCGCCGGATCCGCGAGCCGCGCAGCGACCGGATGTTCCTGATCTGCGTGTACCTGCTGCTGTCCGTCTTCTTCCTGGTCGTGCTCCTGCCTCTGCTCTACATCGTGGCCAGCTCGTTCAGCAGCCCCGCGGCGGTGTCGTCGGGACGAGTGCTGTTCTGGCCGGTGGAGTTCTCACTGCGCGGGTACCACGCGGTGTTCGAGAATCCGCAGATCGTCCAGGGGTACGTGAACTCGTTGTTCTACACGGTGGTCGGCACGATCGTCAGCGTCACGATGACCGTCGCGATCGCGTACCCGCTCTCGCGCCGTACCCTCGTCGGGCGCAACGTCGTGATGACGCTGATCCTGTTCACGATGCTCTTCACCGGCGGGCTGATTCCGACGTACCTGGTGGTGCAGTCGGCCGGACTGCTGGACACGCGGTGGGCGCTGATCATCCCGCAGGCGATCGGTGTCTGGCAGGTGATCATCGCCAGGACCTATTTCCGTACGGCGATACCGGACGAGCTGGTCGAGGCCGCGCAGCTGGACGGTTGCGGCGACCTGCGGTTCCTGTGGTCGGTGGTGATCCCGTTGGCCAAGCCAATGATCGCGGTGGTAGCGCTGATGTACGCGATCATGCAGTGGAACTCGTACTTCGACGCCCTGATCTATCTGAAGAACCCGGATCTGTTCCCGCTGCAACTCGTGCTGCGCAACATCCTGATCCTGAACACGACCGGCGGTGGGGCGGTCGAGGCCTCCGTCGTGATCCAGCGCCAGGAACTCGCCGATCTGCTCAAGTACTCGCTGATCGTGGTCGCCAGCGTGCCGGTGCTGCTCATCTACCCGTTCGTCGCGCGCTACTTCACCAAGGGAATCCTGATCGGCGCCGTCAAGGGCTGATCCCGGCACCACCTCCGTATCACCTCAACCCCTGTGAGGGATGTATGTCTGTAAAACTCAGCAGTACGCGGAGGCGTGCCGCGGTCGTCGGCACCAGCCTCCTGGCACTCGCCCTCGTGGCCTGCTCCGGCAGCGGATCGGACGACGACCCGGCGAACAAGCCGTTGCCGACGATCACCGGGAATCCCGCGACCACGCTGACCGTCTTCGCCCCGCAGGCGGCCGACTGGAACCTGGCCACGAACGACTTCACCAAGCTGGTGAAGGACAAGTTCAACCTGACCATCAAGTGGCAGACCACGACGTTCGACGGCGGGCCGGCCAAGGAGAAGCGGCAGATCTCGCTCGCCAGCGGTGACTATCCCGCGCTGTACCTGCTGATCCCGTGGGTCGACCAGTTCAGCACGGTCGAGCTGCTCAAGCTCGGCAGCCAGGGTGTCGTCCTGCCGCTGAACCAATTGATCGACCAGTACGCGCCGAACATCAAGAAGGCCCTGGACGCCACCCCGGAGTGGAAGGCGATGGCAACGGCGCCGGACGGCAAGATCTACGGTATGCCGCAATGGGTGGACTGCTTCCACTGCTCGTACCAGGACAAGCTCTGGATGAACTCGGCGTGGCTGAAGAAGCTCGGGCTGCAGCAGCCGAAGACGACCGAGGACATGCGCAAGGTGCTGGAGGCGTTCAAGACCCAGGACCCCAACGGGAACGGCAAGGCCGACGAGATCCCGCTCAGCTCGTCTGCCGGCAACTCCCTCATCCCGTACTTCATGAACGCCTTCATCTACGACCCGCAAGCCGGCGACTCCAACAACAACGCCTCGACGCTGGTGCTGAAGGACGGCAAGGTCGACCTCCAGGCGAACAAGGACGGCTGGCGCGAAGGGCTGCGGTACATCAACTCGCTCTACAAGGAGGGCCTGATCGACAAGGGCGCGTTCACCCAGAACGGGGATGCGCTCTCGCAGCAGGGCAACCACGGCGGCTCGGTCATCCTCGGTTCCGCGACCGTGCTGCACTCGGGTCAGTTCGTCAACATCGGATCGGCAGACGGCCGGGACCAGCAGTACGACGCCGTACCGCCACTGACCGGGCCTCAGGGCGCGAACTACACGGGCTACAACTTCCCGAGCGTGCCGGGCGGCACCTTCGTGCTGACGAACAAGGCGACGCCTGAGCAGCAGATCGCGGCGATCAAGCTGCTGGACTACATCTTCACCGACGCGGGCCAGATCAACGGCCAGTTCGGGCTGGAGGGCAAGGGCTGGACCAAACCGGGCCCCGGCGACGTCGCGCTCGACAAGTCGCTGAAGCCGGTGTTCAAGCAGATCCCGCAGAAGCCCGGCACGCCACCCCGGAACACAGCCTGGCAGGCGCTCGCGCAGTACAACAACACCGCCTACTTCCGGAACTCCGAGGCCATCGGCATCGACACCCACTCCCAGTCAGGCTACGAGCGCAAGCTGTTCGAGGCGACCAAGCTGTATGCCGGTCACGAGGACAAGGCCCAGATCTACCCGTTCTGGAAGGTGTGGATCGATCCGGCCCAGGCCACCGAGGTCGCGACGCTGCAGACCAACATCGACAACTACCTGCAGCAGAACGCCCTGCAGTTCATCACCGGGTCCAAGAACCTCGACTCGGACTGGGACAGCTACGTCAAGGGTCTCGACGGCCTCGGCCTGAAGCGGTACCTGGAGATCCAGCAAACGGCGTACGACAAGGTCCCCAACAAGTAGTCCGGCCCACCAACCTGTGATCAAGGAGCGCCCAGTGCCGTTCGATGCCACCTTCGAATCTCTTGCCACGTTCGACTGCCCCGACTGGTTCCGCGACGCGAAGCTCGGCATCTGGGCGCACTGGGGAGCACAGTCGGTGCCCCGGTACGGCGATTGGTACGCGCGCAACATGTACCGGGAAGGCACCGATCAGTACCGCTATCACCTGCGGACCTACGGGCACCCGTCGCAGTTCGGCTACAAGGACGTCGTACAGCTGTGGAAGGCGGAGCGGTTCGATCCGGACGAGCTGATGGATCGTTTCGCGGCGGCCGGTGCCCGGTACTTCGTGGCGCAGGCCGTGCACCACGACAACTTCTTCAACTACGAGTCGACCGTCCATCCGTGGAACTCGGTGAAGTTCGGGCCGGGCAAGGACATCGTGGGTCTGTGGAAGACCGCCGCGGACCGGCACGAGCTGCCGTTCGGGATCACCGAGCACCTCGGGGCCACGCTCGGGTGGCTGGCGGTCAACAAGGGCGCCGACAAGCGGGGGCCGTTCGCCGGCGTACCGTACGACGGGTCCGATCCGGCGTACCGGGACCTGTACCTCGACAACAGCCGGTACCTGCCGGAGGTCGACGTCGACGTACAGGATCCCTGGTACTCCGAGGATCCGGCGTGGCACCGGCACTGGCTCGAAGCGGTGACGGAGATGATCGACCGCTATCAGCCCGACCTGTTGTACTCCGACGGCCCGTTGCCGTTCGGCGAGGTCGACTACACACCGGGTCTCCAGGCGGTGTCCCACCTCTACAACACCAGCGCGCGGATCCACGGAACGAACCGCGCGGTGTACCAGCAGAAGGACCGCCGGCCCGAGGTGAGCGTCGTCGGCGTGATGGACATCGAGCGGAGCCAGACGCCCGGTATCCACCCCGCGCCGTGGCAGACGGACACGTCGGTCGGTGACTGGTTCTACAACGTCCGGGATGTGTACAAGACCGCCGAGCACGTGGTCGAGATGCTGGTCGACATCGTGTCGAAGAACGGGAACCTGTTGCTCAACGTCCCGCAATTGCCGGACGGCACGATCGACCTCGAGTGCTCGCAACTGCTGGAGGACCTCGGCGCCTGGATGCGGGTGTGCGGTGAAGGCATCTACGGCACGAGACCGTTCCGGGTGTTCGGCGAGGGACCCTCGACTGTGGTGATCAAGGGTTTCACCGAGGACCGGGTGAGCTGGACGAGTTCGGACTTCCGGTTCACCCGCCGGGACAACACGGTCTACGCATTCCAGCTGGCCTGGCCCGACGACGGACGCGCTGTGATCCGCAGCCTCGCAGACCACGAGTCGGTGACCGGCGTCCGGCTACTCGGCCACGGCCCAATCCCCTTCGAACAGGCAGAGGGAATCCTGGTAGCCAAGCTCCCCGACGCCGCTCCGCTCAAGGCCGCAAACTGCCTCGCCCTCGACGTCCGCACCAGCTGACCTCCCATGACCTCCACCGAGTACAACGGTTACCTTTACGTGCACTTCAAGCGCGAATCAGCCGATGGCGAGCAGATCTACTTCGCTTTGAGCGATGGCAATGATCCGCTGCAGTTCCGGGATCTCAACGGCGGAGAGCCGGTGCTGTACTCGACCTTGGGCGAACGCGGTGTCCGGGACCCGCACATCGTCCGTTCGCCGGACGGCGATCGGTTCTCTCTGGTCGCGACCGATCTGCGCCTGTACGCCGGCCTCGATTGGGACCGGCACCAGCGCCGAGGCAGCCGGTCGATCATGATCTGGGAATCGAGCGATCTGGTGGACTGGGGAGAGGGGCGACTCGTCGAGATCGCACCGCCCGAGGCCGGCAACGCCTGGGCACCGGAAGCGATCTGGGACCCCGAGCAGGACGCCTATCTCGTCCACTGGTCCTCGACGCTCTACGACAACCCCGAACACGAGGGCGAGAGCTACAACCGGATCATGTCCGCGACCACCCGAGACTTCCGCGAGTTCTCCGAGCCGCACGTGTGGATCGACCGAGGATGGCAGACGATCGACGCCACAGTGATCGACCACGAGGGCGTCTACTACCGCTTCCTGAAGGACGAACGCAGCCGCAGTGGAGGCGCGCCGCTCGGCAAGTCGGTGTTCTGCGAGACCTCGACTTCCCTCACGGCCGCCGCGTGGAAGCCGGTGGCCGAAGGCATCGGTCTGGGGACGATCGGTCAGGGTGAGGGGCCGCTGGTGTACAGGTCGAACACCGAGGAGAAGTGGTATCTCTGGATCGACGAATTCACCGCGGAGCGCCGGTACGTCCCCTTCGAGACGACCGACCTCGCCGGCGGCGAGTGGATCCCCTCCACTGACTACCGCCTGCCCGAAGACCCCTGTCACGGCGTCGTCCTGCCAGTGACCGCCGAGGAGCACGAGCGCCTCAGCACCGCTTGGCCGGAGGCGAGGTCAGCGGAGGGCCGCTAGTTGGTTGAGGGCCACTGTCAGATCATGGTCGCGGCCGGCGGTCAGCATCCGCTGGTAGGTGGGGTCGCTGGCGGCGGCTTGGGCCATCAGGGTCAGCTGCAGGGTCAGGCGCTCGGCGATGAGGTCGAGGATGTCGCGCGTGGTGCCTTGCCAGCGGTATTCGCGGAGGAAGAGGGAGAGTCGGGGCAGGCGCGAGTCGAGGTCGGTGAAGCCCTCGGCGGCCACGACGTGCGGGGCGTGCAGCGGCGTCCAGGAGAAGGCGACCCAGGCGACGTCCAGCTCGACGCGTACCGGCCCGGCCATGTCCCAGTCGACGAATCCGACCAGGCCGTCGGCGTTCCATACCGCGTTGTACGGCGCTGCGTCGTTGTGCGCGACGATCATGCCCGGCTGCCACGCTTCTCCTTCGCGCCAGCACGCATCTTGCGGCGGAACGAAGTCGGCAACGGCCGCGTGATAGCGCCGCAGCCAGCGCGCAACGTCGGTCAAGGCCGATGAGCTGTGCGGCCACGACGGCCAGGGCCGCGCGTTCCCGACGGTCTGCCCGGGCAGGAAGCTGACCATCTCCCGCCCGTCGGCGTCGACACCCAACGGCTGTGGTGCCCCCGAAAACCCAGCAGCCTCCAGATGGGCCAGTAGGGCATGGACCGACGACGTCCAGGCTCCCGCGGTACGCCGCACAACGCCACCGACCAACGAGGCCCCGCCGTCGAACCCACCCTCCAGCCGCCCATCCACACCGACATCCTGCCTGTAGTGCGTAGGCACCAGAACCGGTGGGTCCCTGGTGCGGGTGCAACGTCCATCTACTGCTTTTGGGCTGTGGCGGCGAGGAAGCCGCCGACGAAGGCGTCGCCGAGACCGATGGTTGTCGGTTCGGCGATGTCGAGCCGGAAGCCGGGGAGACAGCGGACGATTCCACCCATTCGTCGTTCCAGCGCTGCGGCGAACTCCTCTGCCTCGGCTCGCCTTGGCCGATTCCGCATCAGCTCGTAGTCATCGTCGGTGTACTCGTCGCCGTGCGCGTAGCGCGTGGTCGCGACGACGATGCCTTCGTTCATGGCGTCCGCGTTCGCGCCGGCGTCCTCGCCGACTGCTACGGACCAGTACTTGGTGTGCACGATCAGGGTCGGTCCGGGGATGAAGGCCCGCAGGGACTCGAGGGCGGCAGCCACGTCGTCGACCGAGAGCAGGTCGACAGCCCGGCCCAGGTACGCCTGCATCTCGTCCTCGTTCAGGCCGTAGATGTCGATGGCATCCAGCAGTACGTCGCGGACGCGTCGGCTGAACGCCGGCGTGTGGAATCCGGCGTCCTCGTAGTAGACGACAGCCTCCGCGGGCAGCTGTCGCATGTGGTCCTGCAGCGATGACAGGCGCCGGTCGAGCAGTTGCTCATCGCGGATCGAGTTGAGGCCCGAGATCAGGAAGAGCCGCGCACCCTGCAGCAGGGCGCCGAGCTCGGGGCTGAGCAGCATGGAGCTGTTCGACGGGTCGTTCGCGTAGATCAGCCGGTTCGGAAACGGCGTACGGATGGTGATATCGCCCGCATGCACCTGGAGGTCCTGGGCGTACTGCACGATCGTGTTCGGGTTGAAGGTGTCCTTGTCATCGCTGCAGACGTAGTCGGAGTCTGCCGGCAGCAGTCGGCGTACGACGTCGTTGATGCTGACCAGGTGCAGTGTGGACGGGACGCCGAGCCGGCTCATCTCCTTCGCCGCGCGCACCGACGTACCGCCGAGAGTCGTGCGGATGGAGAAGTGTTTCGTGAACTCTCTCAGGATGGCGGTGGAGGCGACGAAGTGCTCGCCTCCACCGCCCTTCTTGAGGTAGGTGAGTACCGAGATGACCAGCTCGCGCTCGTTGGTGATCGCGGTCGGTTGGGTCAGCTCGGCATCGCGGATCTGGTACTCGCCGATGAGCTGCTCCATGACCGGCGCGGACAGCGTGAGCTCATGGTCGACGCAGCCACCCAGGCCCAGGACTACGGTGCCGGCCATGTCAGTAGAGGGAGGCCTTTCCGGTCGCCTCGAACAGGTCGATCTTGTGCGCGGCCACGGCCTTCATCGCCTCGATGCAGGGCGGCTGGATGCTGAGCGGCTCCCGCAGCCCGCTGTCCGCGAGGACTTCGCGCATCTTGGCATGGTAAGCCACCTTGATGTCGCTGGAGATGTTGATCTTGTTGATGCCGAGCTTGACCGACAGCGCGATCTCGTCGTCGGGGTTGCCGGAGCCGCCGTGCAGTACGAGGGGGATCTGAAGGCGGTCCTTGATCTCCTTCAGCAGGTCGAGCTTCAGCTCCGGCTTCAGGGTCTTCGGATAGAGGCCGTGGTAGGTGCCGATGGCAACGGCGAGGCTGTCGACCCCCGTTGCCTGGACGAAGGTGACGGCGTCCAGCGGGTCGGTGTAGATGATGGCGTCGCTACCGTCCTCGGCCTCGTTGTCGGTCTTGCCGATCGTCCCCAGCTCCGCCTCGACCGACAGGCCGACCGCGTGCGCGGTCTCGGCGACCTTCTTGGAGATCGCGACGTTCTCCTCGAAGGACTTGAGCGACGCGTCGATCATCACCGACGTGAAACCGACCTGGATCGCGGTCAGCATCTCCTCGTACGTCGCACCGTGGTCCCAGTGAATCGCGATCGGCACGGACGAGCGGTGCGCTCGTTGTGTGATCGCCGCGATCGCGTCCACGCCGAGGTGCCGGACCTCGTCGGGATGGATTCCGATGAACAGCGGGGCGCTCTTCTCCTCGCTGATGTCCACGATGCCGTTGAACATCGCGTAGTCGCTGATGTTGAAGGCTGGGACGGCGAAACTCTTCTCGTTCGCGACGTCCAGGATCGCCTTGCCAGTCGTCAGCATATGGCCACTCTCTCTTCTTCGTCGGGGTTGGTTGCGGCTTGTCAGGCCTTGACGGCGCCGGAGGTCAGGCCTCCGATGAATCGCCGCTGGAACAGGAGGAACAGCACGAGCACCGGGATGGAGCCGAGGATGCTCATGGCCATCATTTGGTTCCACTCGTACGAGTGCTGGCCCATCAGGAGCTGGATGCCGATGGGCACGGTTCGCATGTCGTCGGTGCGGGTGAGCGTCAACGCGAACAGGTACTCGTTCCACGAGATCATGAACGTGTAGACGCCGACCGCGATCATCCCCGGAACCGAGATGGGCACCAGGACCCGCCACAACGCCGTCCAGCTCGAGGCCCCGTCGACCTTGACGGACTCGTCGAGTTCCTTGGGCAGCGTGTTGAAGTAGGCGGTCATCATGATGATCGCGTACGGCAGCGTGAAGACGATGTGGGTGAGAATCAGCCCGGGATAGGTGTTGTACAGGCCGAGCGCCACGACCAGGCCGAAGTACGGGATCACCAGGGTGATCGGCGGCACGGCCTGCACGCTGATGATGACGGCGTTGACGGATCGCTTCAGCGGGAACTCGTACCGGCTGAATCCGTAGGCCGCGAGGATCGCGACGAGCAAGGTCAGTGCCGTGACGGAGAGCGCGACGACGTAGCTGTTGATGAAGAACCTGACCTTGTCAGGGTCGCCGAGGATGCTGCGGTACGCGTCGAGCGAGAAGTTCGCGGTCACGAGCTTGGGAGGGACCTGGAAGATCTCTCCGTTGGCCTTGAACGACGTCGACAGCATCCACAGCACCGGCAGGCCGGCGAACAGGGCACCGACGCAGAGGCCGGTGAAGACGGCGACCTTCGCGCCGAGGCGTCGTCTCTTGCGCGTGCTCACGTGCGATCACCTCTCCTTTTGCAGGCGGACGTAGAAGAAGGCAAGGACCAGCGACAGGAGCAGGACGATGACAGCGCTGGCGGACGCGGTGGCGAACTCGTAGCTGCTGAAGGCCTGCTTGTAGGTATAGGTACTGAGCATTTCGGTGGCGTTCAGCGGGCCACCGCCCGTCGTCATCCAGATCAGCGCGAACTGCTGCGAGGTCCAGATGAGATCGAGTACGGCCATACTGATGAGCACCGGCCGCAATTGCGGGATCGTGACGTTGAAGAACTGCCGCACAGCACCGGCGCCGTCCACGGAGGCTGCTTCGTACAGGTCCGACGAGATCCCCTGCAAGCCGGCCAGGATGCTGATCATGAAGAACGGGAACCCGGCCCAGATGTTGATGAAGGTCAAGGCCCAGAGCGCCGTCGACGGGTCCGAGAGCCAGTTCACCCCCTGCTGCATCTGGCCGACGGTGGTCAGGAGGTAGTTGACCACCCCGGACGGGTCCAGCAGCAAGCGCCAGATCACCGCGATCACGGCGACCGTGAACAGCCACGGCAGGATGTAGATGATCCGGAAGATCGCCTTCGTGACCTCGCCCAGAAGGGACGTGTTGAGCATCAGCGCGAAGGTCAGCCCCAGGACGAGGTGGGCGGCGGTGCTCACGGTGATGAACGCGAGCGTGTTCTTCAGCGCCACCAGGAAGTCGGGATCGGTGAGCACCTTCGTATAGTTGGCGAGACCAACGAGGACCGGGTTGTCCTCGACGATCACGTTGTCCTTGAACGAGTAGCTGACCACCATCGCGATCGGGATGATCATCAGGACAGAGATCAAGATGATCGTCGGCGAGAGATAGGCGTACGCGACGGCGCTCCTCGCGAAGAACCGCAGCTTCCCGCCACCGGGGGCGGCACGGGTCTGCGACGCCGCCTTCGCCTCCGCCTCCGGTGGAAGGGCGGTGGGATTCAGGTCCGCAAGTTTCATCGATGTCTCCTTGTTCGGGGCTGCGCCGGCGAACCGCCGCGGCCCCGAATCTGAGCTAGCTCAGCACGGACGTCCAGGACTCCTGCGCCTTGGTCAGAGTGTCGTCGACACTCTGCTTGCCGGTGAGCGTGAGCTGAAGCTGCTCGTCGAAGCTGCGCATGAGGTCCTCGGACTTCGGCAGGCCGACGAACTCGTTGGCCGGATAGCCCGCCTGGTAGATGTCGAACGCGGTCTTGAACATCGGGTCGCTCTTGCTGAAGTCCGGCGTGGCGGTCTTGTTGCCGGGGAACCCGTTCGCCAGCGTGCTCAGCTGTGCGTTCGTCTGCTTGCTCATCAGGAACTGCACCAGCTTGAACGCCTCGGCTTTGTGCTTGGAGGAGTTCGAGACGCCGATGCCCCACGATGCGTACGGGATGCCGCGTTTTCCGGTGTAGCCGTCCACGGCCGGGATCGGGGCCACGGTGAACTTGAGCGAGGGGTTGTTCTTCTTGATCAGCGTGATGTGCGCCAAGGAGTCGATCACCATGCCGACCTGACCCGTGGTGAACTTCTCGACCTTGTCCTGCTCCTTCATGGTGAGCGAACCGGGTGCGATGACGTTCGCGTCGTTGAGGCTCTTGACGAAGTCCACGGTGCTCTTGACCTGATCGCTCTTCAGGTCGGCCTTGCCGTCGTCGGTGAGCATGCTGCCCCCGGACGCCCACAGCCACGACATCACGTCGTTCTGGATGCCGTTCGGTACGGCGGTGTCGAGGGGAAGCGCCCAGCCCTTGACGTTCCCGCCGAGTGCGCTGACCTTCTTGGCCGCGTCCAGGAACTGCGTCCGCGTGGTCGGCGGCGTGGTGACCCCCGCCTTCTTCAGTAGATCGTTGTTGACGAACAACGGGTACACGAAGTTGACCACCGGGACCATGTAGGTCTTGTCCTTGATCTGGATCTGACTCGCGAGCTGGCTCGAGTCGTACTTCGCATCCGCCATCAGCTCGGTCAGGTCGGCGATGGCTCCCTGCTTCGCGAAGTCGCTGACCCATGCGCCGTCCAGACCCACCACATCGGGCAACGTCTTCGAAGCCGCGCCGGCCACCAACTGCTGCTTGGTGGACGCGTACGGCCCGCTCAGGAGCTTGACCTTGATCTTCGGGTTCTGCGCGGTGAACTCGGCCATCAGCTTGTCGAACGCTCCCTCCGGGAGCTCCGGTGCCCACCACTGCGCGAACTCCAGCGTGACGGTCCCATTAGCACTCGATTCCTCGTTCGCCCCGTCCGAACCACACGCGACCGCAGTAGTTCCGGCCATCGCCGCCACCGTCATCACGCCGATCAGCTGCCTCAGCCGGCTGCGCACCCGGGTGCCGCCTCCGCTCATCGCGACCGCCTCCATGTCAAGGTCTTACTGCTCTTTGCAGGATTGCGCCACGTTAACAGCGCATTACAGGACCTACAAGAGCGAGAGTCGCAGAATCTTGCGGAGAACCGCAGAGAACGGAGCCGCCTATGCTGTAGCCTGCGATCCGAGCCTCCTATCGCGCAGAACGACGTACGCAACTACCGCAAAGATGGGAAGATCTGTGGCCGTGGACAACGAGGACCGGCAGCGCCGTCTGCCTGCGGGGCGCAAGGCCAAGTTGGCGGCCTATGTCGCCGAGACCGGCGAGGTCACGGTCGGCGCTCTCGCCGAGCGCTTCGGCGTCTCCATCGACACCGTCCGTCGCGACCTCGACCAATTGAGCGCCGACGGCGTACTGGTGCGCACGTACGGCGGAGCGGTCAGCCAGTCGAGCATCTCCCGGGTCGACCGGACCGTCGACGTACGGCTCAACCTCGAGAAGCGTGAGAAGGAGCAGATCGCCACGCTCGCCACGTCCCTGGTCAAGGACGGTTCGGTCATCATGATCAACGGCGGTACGACGACCCTCGCCGTCGCGCGGAACCTGCGCAATCACCGCGACCTCACGGTTGCGACCAACAGCCTGCTCGTCCCCCCGGCGCTGCCCCCGTCGGCTGTACGCGAGGTGTACGTGTTCGGCGGCGCCGTCCGCACTCTCACCTTGACGACCACCGGCCCCGTGAGCTTGCCGTCGGCCGGCGGGGCCGATCTGGATGTCAGTTGCGATCTGGCCCTGATCGGGGTCGGGGCGGTGTCGGCCGAGGGCGGGTACACGACGAGCAACCTCGCCGACGCAGCCATGATGCGCGAGATGATCTCCCGGGCGGAGCGCGTGGCCATCCTGGCCGACTCCTCCAAGTTCGGTCGTCGCCTGTTCGCTCAGGTGGCCGAGCTCGACGCAGCCGACTACCTCGTCACCGACTCGACGCCGCCGCCCGACCTCCTGAAGGCTCTCCGGGAGAGCGAAGTGGAGCTTGTGACCCCCGAGACGCACGACGCCCGCTGACCAAGAGCGCTCGCCTATCGGCTCGTACTGGTCGTAGTCTCCGCTCATGCCGATCCGGTACGCCGTCCCACGCGATGCGGAGGTCATGGCCGCGGTGACCTGTGCCGCGTTCGCCGAGTTCGAGGACTTCGACGTGACCCGCGAGCAGTCCGCCGCCAACTGGCGCCGGACTCTCCTCCGAGAGTCGGCCGAGCAGCCTCGGCCACACCACACCAGGGTCGCCGAACTGCCGGACGGGACGGTCATCGGTCTGGTCATGGCCGGCCCCGCGGATCCTGAGCTCGGTCATGACGCCGAGATCTACGCCCTCGCGGTCAGCCCAGATCACCAGGGTCGTGGCGACGGCCGCGCCCTGCTACGAGTGGCCGCGGCCGATCTGTCCGCCGATGGATTCGGCTCGCTGGCGATCCGGGTCCTCGCCGTCAACGAACGCGCCCGCCGCTTCTACGTCGCCCTCGGCGGAACCCTCGCTGGCAACGCCTCACCCAACGAGATCTTCTACTCCTGGCCCGACCTCGCAGCACTCCTCTGAACCGATGAGTGCCGGCCCGGCACCGCGGGCACGCTGAAGACCCCCGCTGTCGGCCTGACGTGATCATTGACGGCAGCTGGGCGGAGATGGCCTGGGAGAGATGGTCGGCATGGACCAAGGACGATCGCCGGTGGAACACCTACTTGCTCGACACCACCGGACGATCCATCACTCAGTCCCTCGACGACCTCGAGCACTGCTCAGCCCGTCGGAAAACGACGCCGTCCATCGACGCCGACCTGGAGAGGCGGATCGCTGTACCTAAAGCATCCGATGTCAGGGGACTGGCTCGAGTTCGCATCGTCCAGGCACCGCAGGTCCGTCGGGAGTACGACACCGCGTCGACGCGCTGGACTGTCGGCGCGTAGCCGGAAGTCATCGGTCAGCGGGTCAGGCTGCGTGGCGTCGAACGCGCGGAAACGGCAATCTTGGTCGATGCTCGACGCTTCGAAGCCAGGCGGGTGCACATCCTGGCTGTCGGTGAAGAACCGTCCTAGCGTGTCGTGAACCAGTTCATCGATCGAGAAGAAGTTGGCGCCGGGCACCAGTCCGTCCACGCCGGGGAACTCGTATGCGTCGTGGTGGAACATCCACGTGCCGGCGAACGGCCCTGTGCGGAAATAGCAGTTGCCGTCGGTCGCTGCCGGCGAAGTCGGCGCCGGGAGATAGCTGATCGGCTTGTCCGGCTGTGCGCTCGTGCTGATGTCGACGAACACGTTGTTGTACGACCGGCGACGGCCCCCGCCTTTGTACGCCCTGAAGTGCGTCACCGCGGCAGCGCCGTCCTGATCCCTGACCAGAATCGTGTTGTGGAAGAGGTCGAGTGGACCGTCCGGAGGGTTGCCCTTGAACAGTTGACCCAGCCGAAGCGCATCCGGCAGCGGCTGTCCGACATCGGGACGAGGTCGTACCCCCAGAATCGGGCGACGGAAGTCGAACAGATTTCGATAGACCGAAACGCCGTTGCCTGCGAAGTTGTCCGTAGCGAAGCTCAAGCCGGTCAAACTCCGCTCGATCACGTTCTCGAAGATCTGTAGATCGGTGAGTCCTCGGACCTCGGTGATGAGCGCGTCGTCATTGAGGTTGCTGACGAAGTTTCGGGTGAAGGTGAGTCGAGACCCGAACAGGCTCAGGTCGTGGCCGTTGACGAACTCGCAGTACCTGATGGTGGTATCGACACTGTTCCGAACGCCGGACAGCAAAGCTCGGCACGTCGAGGCGCCTAGTGTGTTCGTGACCACCTGACCGTCGGCGACGAAGCAGTAGTCGTCCTTCCTGTCGCTGCGGAAGTACCAAGACGGCATGCCGCCGTCGATCAGGCTGTGCGATACCACTGTCCCTTGGCATGACTCGCCGATTTCTATGCCGTACGGTCCGGCCAGAACGACCAGGTGGTCGAGGCGGATATCGGATGACTTCTCGACGTGTACGACGGGGCTCCCGTGGCGAACCGTCAAGTCCTCGATGTACACCGAATCGCAGTTGATGATCCGCAGTGTTGCCTGCAGGAAAGTCCAGATGGCCAGCGGCACCTCGCCTGGATCGCTCGGACCCGTGTAGTCGTCGAATCCTTCGATGTTGTGGTGCGTCGGTGACAGCCGCACGTGGACTCGTCCGGTGTCGTCCTGCCATAGTCCGGGACCCATGTAGACCCAAGGGCGTCGCGGAAACAGGGGCGTCTTGAGGTCAGTAGGCGTCCCGCACTTCACCGCGTCCGGTCCGTCGAGCGGATCGGTTGCAATGTCGCGAATCGGCCCGAACAGTTCGTTGGTCGCCTGCAGGTCCTGGTGGACGGCGTAGCGGATCAGCCGTGTGTACGGGACGCGTTCGAGGAACGAGCCGGCCGCTCGGTTGTTGTTGTCAAGTGGAAGCGGATTGTGGGTCACGTACTCGCCAACGGCGTCAGGCCCATCCCACAGCGTGTTAGGGACGCTCTGGAACTCGCGAATGCCTGCATCGATGACCGCATGCGCGCCAGGAAATGGCCGCAGCACAATCGGACTGCCCGGAGTCGCACGAAGGTCGAGCAACGAGAGCTGTTGGAAGTAGACACCATCGAGGAGATACAGGACGTCACCGGGTTGCAGCTGGGCAACCCCGTGGTTCAACGACCACGGACTTGCAGTAGTCCCGGCGTTCTCAGGCAAGCCTTCCGGGCTGACGAAGTACTCCATACGCCCCCACCTCTCGCGATGGGGCGGACACGGTGTCTGTGTCGATTGGACTCGTGCAACCTGCCAATGTCAAACAGCAGGGGAGCGGTCGTGTGATTGAAACGCGTGCTTTCCAAGGGGTTTCGGGGGTGTGCTGTGCGGGCTTGACTGTCCGGTGGGGTGGGCGCATGGTCGAACCTAGGGGCGCGCTGCGGCGCGATCGGGGGAAGTGGTGCTTTGACATGTTGCTGACCGGGCGGATCGTTTTCCCTTCCGGGGATCGACCTGAGGAAGCCTCGCGAGTGGTGGCTCGGGTCGAAGAGGTTTCGCGCGCGGACGCGCCGGCCGTGATCATCGCCGAGCAGGTCCAGGAGCACGTGGCCCTGCCGCGTGACGACAGCGAGTCGTTGCCTTTCGCAATTGATCTGCGGGCCACCTCGATCGATCCACGGCTCCGGTATTCGGTGCGGGTGCATGTCGACGTGTCCGGAACCGCGAGTGTGACCTCGGACGATTTCGTCTCCACTGCGTCGTACCCGGTCCAATTCGGCGCGGGCGAACTGGCGGTGGAGGTACGACGGGTTTGATGTGACGACAACCAGGGGGAGCAAGACGTGACACAGGACAACGGAGTCTGGCGTAACGCGGGAGAGTTCCGCGGCGGAGAACGCGGTACGGCGGTGATCTCAGGAGTCACCTTCTCGAACTCGCCGGTGGTTTACAGCGCGGTGGACGGACTCGCAATCTTCGAAGGCGACATCGTGCTCGGGACGGTCGACCAACTCGAGCTGGGAATGAGCGAACTGCAGGGCACGATCGTCGGGGATGTCCAGGCCGGTGTCGGCATTCCCGGCGCCCGCTTCCGGTGGCCACGCTCGCAGGTCCCGTTCGACATCGACCCGAATCTGCCGAATCAGCAGCGGGTCCGCGACGCCATCGCGCATTGGGAGTCGAACACACCGATCCGGTTCCCCGAGCGCACCGCGGCGAATGCCGGCGACTTTCCCAATTTCGTGCATTTCGCGGACGCGGGCGGTTGTTGGTCGTCGGTCGGGATGCAGGGCGGGTCGCAGACGATCAGCCTCGGGACCGGGTGTACGAGAGGGAACGCGATCCACGAGATCGGCCATGCGGTCGGGCTGTGGCATGAGCAGAGCCGGGAGGACCGCGACCAGTTCGTCACGATCACCTGGGCGAACATTCAAGCCGGTATGGAACACAACTTCGATCAGCACATCACCGATGGCGACGACCTCGGCGGCTACGAGTACGGATCGATCATGCATTACCCGAGGACGGCGTTCAGCAGCAACGGACGTGAGACCATCACGCCCGTCGATCCGAATGCGCAGCTCGGACAGCGGACAGGTCTGTCGTCCGGAGACATCGCAGCCGTGCTCGCTATGTACCCCACGGTCGGCTGGCATCACAACGACCTGAGTGCGTCGGCGGGCGCGCCGAATGCGACCGGAGTTCCGGCCGGTTACACCTGGGCCGTCGACAAGACCCAGCATGTGGTTTATCGCGGTGGTGACGGTCATATTCATGAGTTGTGGTTCAACGGGACGTGGAACCACAATGATCTGGTTGCGGCGGCGGGTGCGCCGAGTGCTGCCGGTGATCCGGCTGGGTATACGTGGGATGTCGACAACACCCAGCATGTCGTTTATCGCGGTGGCGATGGGCACATTCATGAGCTGTGGTTCAACGGCACGTGGAACCACAACGATCTCGTCGCGGCGGCCGGTGCCCCGAAGGCTGTCGGTGACCCGGCTGGCTATACCTGGGACGTGGACGGCACTCAGCATGTGGTCTATCGCGGTGGTGATGGGCACATTCATGAGCTGTGGTTCAACGGGACGTGGAACCACAATGATCTGGTTGCGGCGGCGGGTGCGCCGAGTGCTGCCGGTGATCCGGCCGGGTATACGTGGGATGTCGACAACACCCAGCATGTCGTTTATCGCGGTGGCGATGGGCACATCCACGAGTTGTGGTTCAACGGCACGTGGAACCACAACGATCTCGTCGCGGCCGCCGGAGCTCCCAACGCGACCGGACTGCTGGCCGGCTATACCTGGGACGTCGATCGCACCCAGCACGTCGTCTATCGGGCCGGCGACGGTCACATTCATGAACTGTGGTTCAACGGCGCCTGGAACCACAACGACCTAGTTGCCGCCGGGGGCGCGCCCAGTGCCGTCGGGGATCCGGCCGGCTACACGTGGGACGTCGATCGCACCCAGCACGTCGTCTATCGGGCCGGCGACGGTCACATTCATGAGTTGTGGTTCAACGGCACGTGGAACCACAACGACCTGGTCGCCGCGGCCGGCGCCCCGAATGCCTCCGGTGACCCCGCCGGCTACACCTGGGACGTAGACCGCACCCAACACGTCGTCTACCGAGGCATCGACGCCCACATCCACGAAGTCTGGTTCCCCTGATCCACCGTCGACCAATCAGCAGAGGGCAAACCTGCCCTCTGCTGATTGGTTCGCCGACCGGCGGAAGGCGGCGGTCGCTGCAAGGATGGGCTGTATGGGAGAGGTCGAGGACCAGGTCGTTGCTGCTGCGCGCGACCGTGCTGATGCGCTGGCGAGCGGGGACGGTGAACGGCTGCGGTCTCTCCTGCACCGGGACTTCGGCTGGATCTCGCATCTGGGTGAGGAGTTCGATCGCGAGCGATACATCTCGTCGAACGTCGGTGGATCCCTGACGTGGAACGCCCAAACGCTCACCGATGTCCAGGTGGTGGTCGTCGGCGATACCGCCGTACTGCGTTGTGTGGTCATGGACCACGTGGACGCGGGCCGCGGTGAAGAGTCGTTCCGGATGCCGATGACCCAGACGTGGGTCCGGGTCACCGATCGTTGGCTGTGTCTGGCCGGCCACGCAGGACCGCGTCGGACGGATTAAGCGCCGACCTGGTCGACACGGTCGGCGCCCGACTCGACGGGGCGCGGGTGGATCAGTAGGGCAGGGTGAGACATTGCCGGGCCAGGCTCATTCGCCAGGTTGCGTCTTGGGCGGGTGTTGGAGATACGTCGCGGCCTGCAGTGAGTAGGCAGTGATTCGCGTTCCGGGCGGCTATGAGCGTCGGCAGGTGTTCCTCGAGGGCCGACGGTAGCGAGCGCATGGTGCGGTAGCCGGCCAGGAATGCGTCGCGGAGCCGTGGATAGGCGGGATTGTTCACGATGGCACCCGGATGCCCGGCGAGGTTGCCGAGTAGTGGGCACAGGTCGTAGAGGAAGTAGCCCCAGCCGCAGTCGTCGAAGTCGAACACACTGGCCCGCCATGCAGAGCCGGCTCGTTGCAGGTAGCAGTTCCCGAGGATGTAGTCGGCGTGGATGATGCCGAAGGAGTCTCCAGCGGACTCGAGGGTGGCGAAGATGGCGCGGGTGCGTTCAGCTATCTCGGCGTACAGCTCGAGATCTCGCCGATCCAAGAGCTCTTCGATGCCGACCTCGGGTCGGTACGGCGATGCCGATGGCGTGAACATTCCGTCGGCATCCCACCGGGGTAGCGAGAAGTCGGCCGGTGGACGGAACTGCGCGGACAGGCTGTGCAGTGATGCCAGGGCCTGGCCCAGTCGATGGACGGTGTTTTCGGTCAGGCCTCGCCCGGGCACCAGGACCTGGCCGTCTACCCAGGTCATCAGGTCCCAGCTGAGCGCCGCGTCCTCGGCGATGACCTCGACCACGAGGTCGCCGTTTCGATTGGTGATCGGCCGAGGAGCGGACAGGAGCGGCTGATCGGCCCAGTGCTCGGTGACGGATCGCACGAACTGCAGTTCGGATCGGATGTGGTCGTTGGTGCGGTAGCCGGATCGATGGAGCCGAAGGGCGTAGCGTTCGCTGTACGTCGTGACCTCGAAGATCGTGTTGAGGCCGCGTGCGTGCAGGCGGAGGGCGAGCGGCTCGGCCAGATCGTAGGCCGCCAACGCGACCCGCGCCAGCGACTCCAGGCGGAGGTCGTCTTCGGTCTCAGGTGGCATCGCATGCGAGGCTAATCAGGTCCGCTGACGTTGGCGAACCATTTTCGATGACGAGGGCCGCCTTCAAAGGCTGAACGTCGTACCCCGGGGTCTTTGGTTGCTGTGGGCAAGGAGGTTGTCGGGCCGATGCGTTGCCACCGGGTCAGGGAGCTGGCACGCTTCTTGCAGGGGGTCGGGTGACGTCGTTGGACAAGGCGTCGCCTGTGCCGGGGGGTGGTTCGCGTGTCCTTCACGTTCGAGCTCGCCATGGTGCCCAGGTTCGGCTTCGAGGTGACGCCGGCGCTGGTCACATTCGGCGAGATGCTGATGATGCCGTACGCCGAGATGCGGTCCGCGGTCGAGGACGAGCTGAGCAGTAACACCGCGCTGGAACGTCTCGAGATCGGCGATTGCCCGATCTGTCGCGGACGTTGGCAGTCTGCCTGCGTTGCCTGCTCGCCGTCCGTCGCGCGGGCGGGGTCGGCGGATCGCGGACTACCGGATTCCACTGACACCCCGGCGACCGAGCCGGACACCGACGCGTTGATTCGCGCCGCCGGCCTGGAGACGGCCGCGGACGATCGCCCGATCGTCGAGTACGTCGTCGGCAGTCTCGATCGGCATGGGTTGCTCGACCGGCCCTGTGCGCAGCTCGCGGCCGAGCTTGGTGTCGCCGAGTCGACGGTCACCCGGGTGCTGGCCGTCGTACGTCGGTGTGGGCCGCCGGGGATCTGTGCGATCGACAGCAGCGAGTGTCTGCTCTTTCAGCTCGATGCACTCGGACTCGATGACCAGCGGGTGAGGCTGGCGCGGCAGGTCATCGGGAATCACTTGCCCGAGCTGGCCAGGGGACGGTACGCGTCGATCGCGGCGGCGCTGGGGGTTTCCCGGGGTGAGGTTCGCGCTGTCCTCGAGCTGATCCGGGACCGGCTCCGGCCCTATCCGGCGTTCGACGGCAATGCGCCGGCGGTCACGGCGTACGTCGTACCGGATGTGGTGATTCGTGAGCACGACCGCATCGCCGGGGAGTTCACGGTGGAGTTGGTCGAGTCGGCGCTGACCAGGTTACGGGTGCGCCCAACGGTCGGGCGCCGGAACCGCAGTGGCTCGTCGGAGTCGGTGCAGGAGGCGCGGTCGTTCCTCGCGCAGTTGCGCGATCGGTGGGACACACTGCGACGGGTCGCGGAGTACGCCGTACATCGGCAGCAGCGGTTCCTGCGTGAGGGTGCGGTCGGTCTGGAACCGTTGACTCGTGCGGAGGTGGCCGCGGCGCTCGAGTTGCACGAGTCGACGGTGAGCCGGGCGGTGACCGACAAGTACGCGTTGTTGCCGGATCAGACCGTCGTACCACTGTCGCGGTTCTTCGGTTCCGGCGGCGGAGCCGACCACGCGCTGCGCACGCTGCTGGAGGCAGCCGACGGCCCGGTCTCCGACCAGCAGCTGGCTGATCTGCTGCGGGACAAGGGATATCCGTTGGCGCGGCGCACTGTCGCGAAGCGCAGGGCCAAGCTCGGGTTCGCCGCCGCGGCGCTGCGCTGACCGGGGATGGCACGGTTCTTGCAGTGACCAGGGTGTGGATGTTCATCCCTGGCGACGAGCCGCACTGACGACGTCCGAGCTCGCTTCCGAGCTTCTGGACGTGACCGACGCGCGCCAGTTGCGCGAGTTCATCGGACGGATGGTGGCGGGCACGGACGGTGCCCTGCCGGCCGACGTACGACGGGGTCTGGTGACCCGGCTCGGGGAGCAGGCCGTGCGGACGGTGCCGTCCTTGGCGGCGATGGTCGGCGCGGCACCCGGCCGCGGGCCGGGGCGGTCGGTGACGGCGTCGGCGGCCCGGAGCTACGGGCTGGAGCTCGAGGGGATGAGCGTTCAGGACCGCGATTTCGAGATTGCGCAGCAGTTCGTCGGGGGCGCCCGTTCGGCGATCGCCGGGGCGGTGGAGCGGCAGAGGTTCGAGACAGGCCGGGCAAGAGTGCGGAAGGGGTTCCAGATGTTCGAGACGGGTACGCAGACGGCCGAGTACGGCCAGGGCGAGTACGGCGAAGGCGAGTACGGCCAGGGGGAGTACGGGGAAGGGGAGTACGGGGAGGGCGAGTACGGCCAGGGCGAGTACGGGGAAGGGGAGTACGGGGAGGGCGAGTACGGCCAGGGCGGGTACGGGGAAGGGGAGTACGGCGAAGGCGAGTACGGCGAAGGCGAGTACGGCGAGGCCGAGTACAGCGCAGCCGAGTACGGCGCCGGTGAATACGGGGAAGGTGAGTACGGGGAAGGTGAGTACGGGGAAGGCGAGTACGGGGAGGGGGAGTACGGGGAGGGGGAGTACGGCGAGGGTGAGTACGGCGAGGGGGAGTCGGAAGAGCGGTTCCTTCCGCTGATCCCCTTGGCGGGGAAGGTGCTCGGTGGTCTGCTCGGCAACCTGATGAAGGAGTCGGAGTACGGCGAAGCGGAGTACGGCGAGGCCGAGGAGGAGTTCCTGCACAAGATGTTCCAGCAGGTGCTCGGCCAGGAGTCCGAGGTGAACGAGTTTCCGCTGTCCGAGGCGCAGGAGGAGGAGTTCGCCTCCCGGCTGCTGCAGGTGTCGAACGAGCAGGAGCTGGATCACTTCCTCGGCGGCCTGATCAACACGATCGGCAAGGTCGTCAAAGGCGTCGGCCGAGCCGCGGCCTCACCCCAGGGACGCGCGCTGATCAGCTCGCTGAAGCCACTCGCGAAGGTCGCCCTGCCGGCGCTAGGTGGCGCCGTCGGTACCGCGATCGCGCCGGGTATCGGCACGTCGATCGGCGGCACTCTCGGATCGGCCGCGAGCTCGCTGTTCGAGGGTGAGATGCCGGGGATGAGCCAGGAGGAACAGGACTTCGAGGTCGCGACGCGCTTCGTCCAGACCGCCGCGGCGGCTGCCCGGGACGTGGCGATGGCGCCGCCCGGCGCTCCGCCGCGGCTGGTCGGCGAGTCCGCGACCTTCCGGGCCGCGCGCAAGTTCGCACCGCCGCTGTTCCGCAGTGCGCTGCGATCCGTCTCACCGCTCGCGCGCCGCTACTTCGGCGGCCGACGGCCCACTGGAAGACGGCCCTCCAGCCGTCGTTCCCCGAGTCGCCGCTACCCCAGCAGCCACCGCCGGCACGCTCCTGGCTACCGCCGCAGCCCCGGCTACCGTCACTCTGGCTACCGGCCGTCCGGCTACGCCTCGTCGTACGCCGTGTCCGCGCCGCCGGACCAGCAACCGCCGGACCAGTCGCCGACCGGGCCGCCGTCAGGGCAGCCCGCCGGTCCGCCACCACCACGGCCGGGCTTCCGCTGGGTCGCCGTACCGATCGGCGCGCCGGCGCCGCCCGCGCCACCGGCCGCCGAGCCGCCGTCCGAGCCGCCCGCCGACGCACCGCCTGATGGTGCGGCGGAGCCGGCCCAGAGCGAGTACGGCGAGTACGGCGAATACAGCGAGTACGGCGACAGCGGTGGCCGGCGCTACGGCCGCGGTGGTGGCCGAGGGGGCGGCCGTCGTAGTGGCGGTAGCAGCAGTAGCGGTAGCGGCAGCAGCGGCGGTCCGGGCGGTCGCTGGATCCGACGGGCCGGCAAGATCATCCTGCTGGACGTCTGAGTCATGACCGGCGATCCGGCGGCGACCTGGCTCCTGGAGCAGGAGACCCGCGCGATGCTGACGAGGCTCGCGCAGGTCGAACCGTTCGTGCTCCAGGAGACGTGCGTCGCGGCCGCGGCGCTGTCGCCGGCCGCCTTGTCCGGGATCGAGCAGCACCTGATCGCCGGCCGTCGGGAAGTTCACCGGCGGGCGCAGGAGTTGCTGCGCTGGCTGCGTGGACCGGGTCAGAACGCACCCGCGGCCGAACAGCAGCGCAGGTTCTGGACTCTCCGGCTCGCGTTCCAGGACGCGTTGACGCAGTTCGACCTGTTCTCAGAGGTCGTGACCCAGCGCAGCGAGCACGACAACGGGGTACTGCTGGCCGGGCTGGACGTCGCCGCGGCGGAAGCATTGTTGCTGCCGGCCAAGTTCTTCAGTGCCCCTCCGGTCGTGACCTCACTCCACCGGGGCATCGGCGGCACCATCCGCCGGGCGCGGACGCGGCTGCCCGGCGGTGGCGAGAATCCGGTCGCCTTGATCAGGATTCCGCGCGAGCGGATGATCGGGTTCGGCATCGCCTCGTCGCTGGTGCACGAATGCGGTCACCAGGGCGCGGCGCTGCTCGATCTGGTCGAGTGCCTGCGGAGCCGGCTCCGGACCCGGCGCGGGCCGGCCTGGGCGCTGTGGGATCGCTGGATCTCCGAGATCGTCGCGGACTTCTGGTCGATCAGCCGGATCGGGATCGGCTCGACCCTCGGCCTGATGGGACTGGTCAGTCTGCCCCGGGCGTTCGTCTTCCGGGCACCTGACGAGGACCCGCATCCGATCCCCTGGGTGCGGGTGCTGCTCAGCTGCGCGATCGGCGACCGGCTCTACCCGGACCCGCAATGGGCGCGGCTGGCCGGCGTCTGGCAGGAGCTGTACCCGATCGACCAGGTCCGGCCGGAGACCGCGGCGAACATCGAGCGCTTGCGTACGACGATGCCGGAGCTGATCTCGATCCTGGTCGAGGCCCGTCCCGGCCGGCTCCGCGGTCACACGCTGGGCGACGTACTCCGGAATCCGGAGTTGGACCGGGTCGCGTTGCTCCGGCGCTTCGACGCGTGGACCGCGGACCCGGACCGGATGGCGCGGGAACCACCGACGCTCGCGTTCGCGGTGCTGGGACAAGCCCGGGCGAGCGGCCGGCTGACGCCCGAGCGGGAGAGCCGCCTGCTCAAAGGGCTGATCACCACCTGGGCGGTCCGGAGCGCCTTGGCCACGGCTCAGGCCACCACCCGGACGGAGACCGCGATGTACGTCGGCCAGCCCTTGATCTGGGTCGACCCACCCGAGAACACCCAGCGGCGACTGGCCGCTGTCTGACTGGAGGAACACTGATGACGAGTACCACCTCAACCAGAACCGATGAATCGTACGACGGAGGGGTCGAGGTCACCGCACATCCGGCCCGGATCAGCGCGGGCGGGATCGTGCTGGTCAAGGCCGAGGCACCCAGCCTGTCCGGCGACTTCGGCGTCGAGTGGACCGTCAGCGGCCCGGTCGTCCTGCCGAAGCGGGAACTGCGGGTCGCGTTGATGGGCGCCACCACGGTCGAAGGCGGACAGGTCAGCTGGCCGGATCAGGGCGGCGCCCCGCATGTGCTCCAGGCGACGCTCGACACCAGTGCGCTGACCGTCGGCTCGTGGCGGGTCGGCGTCAAGCTGACCAGGCTCGAGACCGGCGGCGACGACGTCGAACGCAACGAGGCGTTCTACCAGGACGAGTCCGATCCGATCGAGGTCACGCCGCGGCCGTTCGCCGCCGGCGACGACGTGGCGGTGACGATGAAGCGCACCACGGTCCCGCCGACATCGGACCAGGCGCTCTGGGTCGCGATCCGGAACAGCACCAACCTGCTCGGCTTCGAGAACTACAGCAAGTTCCTCGACAAGGTCATGTGCGGCGATTCGACCGACCACAAACACCAGCTGAACAAGGTCAAGCGCCGGACCGCGCTGCCCTTCCCCAACGTCGACCGCTACCGGTTGCTGAAGGCGGCGACCGAGGTCTTCCTGATGATCCACTGCGGCGTCGACGCGGACGGGTTCAACCGTCTCGACCTCGATCTGGAGGCCGAGAGCCGGCGGCTGCAACGGGCCGTGCAGGCCGGTGACCTCGAAGCCCAGTGGCGCTCGTACCTGGCCCGGATCGCGACCGGCGACGGCGGCTACCTCGACGTACTCCCGTACCTCGAGCTGATCCGGCTCAAGCTGCGCGACGTCGCGGTGGTCGGCGGCGACCGGCGCGAGGACGACGCGGAGGTCTGCTTCGGGATCCTGGCCGACAAGCTCGCGAACCCGTGCTTCCTCGAACTGCTCTGGTCCTACTGGGGCGAGGAGGCCCACCTGGTGCAGACGATCAACGCGATCAGCTGGCGGTTCCAGAACCGGACCAGTGGGCCGCGCGGCCGCGATCCGCTCTCCGGTCTGGAGATCGATCCGCTGCGGCCGTTGAACAACCTGATCTGGGGCTGGATCCAGGACACGCAGCACCGGCTGACCACGGTCCGGCGGGCGTACGAGTACGACCACCACTACGGCCTGGTCCTGGCCTCGAGCCCGGGTCCGCCGGTGCGCGGTGCCGACTCCCGGTCGCGGTTCGTGGAGGCGTTCCACCAGCTGCTCAGGTTGTGTTCGGTGTTCTACGAGTACGACGACGACACCACCCGGATCGCGGACGGCTTCGGCGTACTCAACGGTCTGAAGGAGATGCATCTGCTGCTCACGCAGGGCGCGCACAACCAGTACGGCGACCTGCCGTGGACGGCCCGGCACGAGATGCTGATGACCCAGTGGATCCTCGCTCGGCCGGAGATGCGGGACTTCCTGCCGACTCGGACGATGGTCGCCTACCCGGAGGCCTGGATGGACCGGGTCGAGGCGATGAACAAGCTGCAGGGCTGGTCGGACTCGTCGGTGCTGCACTTCCGCGATCTCGCGGTGTTCGGTGAGCAGCTGCTGCTCGGCATGCGCTTCGGCAACTGGACCACGGTGATCGAGCCCGAGCAGGCGGCGAACTGGGCGCGCTACTGGCGGGCCGAGGTCCAGGGCTACATCCACGCGTACCGGGCCGTGACCGGCGTCGACCTGACCCAGCGGGCCGATCGTTCGATGCCGGCCCTCCACCTGCGCCGGAGGTACGGCGCCTACCGCAGCTGATCGATGTCGTCCGCGGAGATCGGGGTCATCGACGCGCACTGTCACGCAGGGCCCGGTGACGGTTTCACCGGGCCCTGGGACACGAGCGCGCCCCTCGATCAGTACCTGCGCCGGTGCGACCGGGCCGGCATCGCCAGGTCGAACCTGATGGCTGCCTTCCATTCCGACTACGCCGTCGCGAACGAGGCGGTCGGGCGCATCGTCGGCGCCGCACCGGACCGGTTCTTCGGTTTCGCCTTCGTCCACGCCGAACGCGACCGCGGGCGGATCCTGCCGATGGTGCGCGACGCGATCACCCGGTTCGGGTTCCGCGGCATCAAGGTGCACCGGCACGACGCCCGCATCAGCCGGGAGATCTGCGACGTCGCGCGCCGCCTCCGACTGCCGGTGCTGTACGACGTGATGGGCGAGGTGGCCGGCGCGGAGCTGCTCGCGACCGAGTACCCGGACGTGAACTTCATCATCCCGCACCTGGGGAGTTTCGCCGACGACTGGAGTGCGCAGCTGGCGTTCGTGAGCGTGCTGGCAGAGCGGCCGAACATCTTCACCGACACGTCCGGCGTACGGCGGTTCGACGTACTGGAGAAGGCGGTTCGGCGGGCCGGGCCGCGGAAGGTGTTGTTCGGGTCCGACGGTCCGTGGCTTCATCCCGGTCTGGAACTGGAGAAGATCCGCTACCTGGACCTGCCGCCGGCCGCGGCCTCGTTGATCCTGGCCGGCAATTTCCTTCGGCTCACCCGGGGCGTGCCGCGGCCGGGCGGTCCTGCTCCGGGATGTCTCCGACGGTCACGAAGCCGTCGGCGAGATGACGGTGGATGATCCGCAGGACGAGGCTGCGCAGGTCCCGGACGTTGCCGGGATAGTCACGCGTGACGAGCAGCTCCTGGACCGCGTCCTCGAGCTCGGGGGGTTCGCGGTCCGGGTACACCTGCCGGAAGAAGTGCCGGAACAACGCGACGATGTCCTCGGTTCGCTCGCGCAGACTCGGCAGGTGCACCGTGCAGCCGGCGATCCGGTAGTAGAAGTCGTTCCGGAACGTCCCCTCGGACCGCGCGCGACCCAGGTCGCGGTTCGTCGCGCACACCAGCCGGAAGGTGCTCTTGCGCCAGGTGTTGCTGCCGACTCGTTTGAAGGTGCCCTCCTGGATGACCCGCAGCAGCTCGGCCTGGAGGTTGACCGGCAGCTCACCGACTTCGTCGAGGAACAACGTGCCGCCGTCGGCCAGCGCGAACGCGCCGTCGCGGGCGACCGCCGCACCGGTGAACGCGCCCTTCTCATGACCGAAGAACTCACTCCCGGACAGCGACGGCACGACGGTCGAGCAATCGAGCACGACCAGCTTCTTCTTGTGCGGTCGCGGGTCGAGCTCGTGGATGAGCTGGGCGATGCGTTCCTTGCCGGTGCCGCTCTCGCCGGTGATCAGCACCGCGGCGGTGGTGAACCGCGCGATCTCGACCGCTTCACGCAGTACGGACTGCCAGACCGCGCTGTCTCCGACGAGGAAGTCCTGCACGTGCCGGCAGGCGACCAGTTCGTCGATGGTGCGCCAGCGGTTGAGCCGGTCGGCGACGTGCCGGGACGACTCTTCGGCTTCGCGCCAGGTGATGACATCGGATGCGCCGGCCCGGAGCAGTCCCCAGCAGTCGTCGCCGGGCAGTCCGCCGCAGGTGGAGAGCGCGAGGACTCGTCCTGGCCGGGACGCGGCGAGCTCGCGGACGCTGTCAGCCACCTCGGCGGTGACCTTCTCGAAAAGGACGACGCTGTGGCGCGACTGACCGGCCTCGTCGTGGTCTTGGTCGTGCAGCCGGACGCCGGCCGCCGTCAGGCCGTGCAGTACCGACCGGACGACGTCGTCCGGCGCTCCGATCACCTTGATCCAGGCATCCACGAGCTCTGCCACACCCCCCGATGCCGGCGTCAGCTCGTGGCGATCAGCGGCTGCTCGTTCGCTCTCCTCGCTCGGCCCAGCCGCTCCTCCGGCGGGTCGACCATCAGCGGTACGACGTCGAAGTCGACGGCGAAACTGGTGGCTGGTAGCTGGAACGTACCGGGTGTCCCGTCGGAGTCACGGACCTCGGCTCCGGGGAAGGCGTCCTTCATCTTGTCGATCGCTTTGCGCACCTTCCGCCTGGACCTGTAGTCGCGCGCGCTCTGCGCCAGGACACGGATGGTCCCGTCGCCGTGGACGGTGAAGATCCACCGGTAGCGCTTCGCAGTCGACCTGATGATCCAGATCCTGTACTTCTTCTTCACGACGTGTCCCTTCGGCGGTGACGGATGAGAACGGTGCCGGGCGTCAGGCCGGCCCGGCGCCACGATGGATCTGCAACGCCTGGCGGCCGAAGCCCCGGCGACGGTTGAGGACCACCTGGACTCCCGGATCCGACGTCGGTTTGTTCAGCACATCGGCGGGTCGCTCGAAGTTCAGGACGACTTCGTCGGAGGCCTGCTCGAGCGTGACGCCCGGGCGCCGGAGTACGACGTCGACCGAGCGGTAGGTGGTGCTGCGCAGTTCGGTGACCAGGTAGTCGACCTGGGCGTCGAGGTCGAACACGATCGCCGAGCCCAGCTGTCGTCCTTGGTAGGTATGCGCGAAGAGTCCGGTCCGCCGGTCGGGGCTGGTCCACTGGGCGAGGCCGATGCCGGGCAGGCGCGGGCCGGTCTTGCGGCTGAAGCTGCGGTCGCGGATCTGGTCGGGCGTGAAGTCGCGGACCTGGCCGGCGAAGTCCTGCATGCGCATCGGTGTGTCCGACTTGCTGCCTTCGAGCCGGTTGGGCTGCACCTGGGATTCGGCGATCAGGTTGCCGACCAGTCCGGCCGCACCGTTGACGGGATAGCCGTACTTGCTGGTCAGCAGGCGCATGACTCTGGCCACCCGACCGTTGAGATCGGTCGGTGTGGGGGCGGCCGGACCGAGTGGCGGCGGGTGCGTCGGCGTCCGCGTAGGTGCATACGGCGTGGACGACGAGAACGGCCAAGGAAGCCGGAAGGTCCACGGCGTCATGGTGGCCGGGGGAGCGGCGGCCTGACCCGAACGACACCGGATCACGGCGAAGAGGAGGCTCTGCGACCCGGACAGATCGAGCTTCCCGTCCGGCCGGATCCGCAGCCACTTGTCGCCGACCGTCTGGCTGACATTGCCTCCGATCACGCGGATGCGCCCCGGCTCGACCTTGGTCACGACATCACAGTGCGTCGACCGCATCTGCGGATCCGCGATGTTGTCGTACGTCGCTCCGCTGTTCGCCCGCGCTGCGCAGACGAGATCCCCGACCGCCGGTGCGATCTCGGTCGCCCGGAACGCCCAGAAGGGGCTCGCGGTGTTCTTGTTCAACCGGTTGGCGCGTGCCTCCCGGATGTAACTCTGATGTGCCGTCGAGTACTTGAACGCCGTTGGTCCGGCTCCCGCTTTCCGCATCACGTAAGAGATGAACACCGCCGACCACGGGTGGTTCCCCTGGTACGCCGTACTGCGCATCTCCGCGTCGGTCACGGTCTGCTGGACGCCGACCCGGTAGTACTCGCGCAGGATCGGGCTCGCGGCCGCGTTGGTCTCGGTCAGCGCAGTTGCTCCCCCTGGGCGCCATCGCCGGTACTCCTCGTCGGCGATGCGGGCGATGCTCGTACACAGTGCGCTCGGCGGCGTCCCGCCGTACTCCTGTTCCTGCTCGGCGCGAGCCGGCCGGTGGGTCCGGACCGCGCCGGGCAGGTCCGCGCCGGCGTCGGCCAGCAGACGCCAGCCGAACGTTCGCGGGATGGCGAGGTGCGGGACCGTCGTCCGCTCGACGCGGAACCGCCGCGAGGCCGACCCGATGGCTTCCGCCACCCGGAGGCTGTTGGCCGCGGTCGGTTCGCCGGGCCGGAAGAGAACGCGGAGAGCGCTCCCTGGTGACCCTTGACGCCGGCGAGCCCAGGCGATGAGTGGCGCGGGGTCGCTGTACAGGGCGTCGAAGGTGTGGACCTCGTCCGGATTCGCATGGCGCAGAATCGCCATCAGCGCCGATCCACCGCCGGAGTGCGCGGTCAGGATCAGCCGCCCGCGGGTCGCCCGGACGCCGCTGGCGGCGCTGAATCGCCGCAGCGCCGTATCGACCAGCGAGCGCAACGCCCCGGGCGCGGTCAGGGCGGGAAAGCCGTAGCCGTGGCCGGAGCGACCGCCGTAGAAGTTGCCGCGTGGCAGGACCAGCAGAGTCGGCGCCCGCCGCCCGCCCGTTGCCGGATGTGCCGGGTCGACCAGGTCCAGCCCGCTGATCGGGACCTTGTCCCGGACCAGATGCATCTGGCGTCCGTGATCCGAGTGACCGTGCAGATGGACGACGACGTCGACGGTCGCCGTCCTGGGCATCGCACCCCAGCGAAGGAACAGATCGGGTGGCGTGCCGTGGTGGCTGGCCAACTGGGGAAGGCGATCCACGACCAGACGACCGCCGGGCTCGCCGGAACGATCGTGGTGGTTCAGAACCGACACGTGTGAGGACGTCATGGGCTGACCCTCCTGCTGATCCGGCCCGCTGGCTGATCCAGCCGTACGCCCATTCCCCTGCAAGATCGGGACCAGCCCGGCCCGGCCTCCACTCCCCACCTAGGACCGTAACCCGCCCCGCCCCCGAAGGACAGCCGCGAGCCGCGTCAGAAGGCTGCGACGACTGGGATGACGTCGGATCCGATGCGTTCCAGTACGTCGAGGCGTGGGACCTGCGGGACCATGCCGAGGGCGGCGCTGAAGCCGAGGCCGTGGAGGCGGCCGAGCTCGTCGATGAGCTCGCTGGTCTTCTCGCCGTTCTCGCCGGTGTCGATCAGGTGGTAGACGGTCTTCGTGATGTCGTCGTAGTCGCGGCCCTCGTTCTCGCAGTGCTGTTTGAGGACGTCGAGTTTGTGTTCGAGATCAGGGGTGTTGAACACGTTGCACGCCTGTGCGTACTTGGCCACCAGGCGCAGCGTCTTCTTCTCGCCGCCACCGCCGACCATGATCGGCGGATGCGGCTTGCTGAGCGCCTGCGGGACGTTCATCAGCCGTTCGGCCTGATAGTGCTGCCCCTTGAACGGGCCGTCGTTGTCGGACCACATCTGCAGGAGGTACTGCAGTGTCTCCTCCAGCCGCTCGAACCGCTCGGCGACCGGCGGGAACGGGAAGCCGAGACCACGGGATTCCTCCTCGTTCCAGCCGGCGCCGAGCCCGATCATGGCGCGGCCCCCGGACAGTACGTCGAGCGTGGTCATCGCCTTCGCGAGCAGGCCCGGATGCCGGTAGTGCACGCCGGTGATGACGGTGAGCAGTTTGGCGCGTTCGGTGTGAGCGGCCAGGAATCCGAGCGTCGTGTACGCCTCGAGCATGTCGTGTTCGGCCGGCCCCACGCCATGGATCTGGAAGAAGTGATCCATCACCGCCACGTAGCCGAAGCCGGCCTGGTCGGCAGTCCGGGCGACGGCCGCGAGCTCCGGTCCGAGCGCGGCCGCGCCGTTCGGCCAGGTGAAGTCAGGAATCTGCAGACCGAGTTCCATCCGGGGTGTCCTTCCGATGATCCACCGAAGTCATGTGCTCTCCACCTAACACCCGCACCCAACCTCGTTCAATCGAGGGCCGGTCCACCTGGCTCGACCAGGACTCGTACGTCCCATGGGCCGAGGGCCAGTTTGCTGTCGGTTGTGGTGTCTGCGAGTACGTCGTGAAGGGGGTGTGGGAGGCAGACGTCGACGGTGTTCCAGGACCAGTTGTGGATGAAGTGAAGGCGTTCGCCGTTGGTGGTGGTTGCGGAGGTCGTGGTGACGCTGGGCGGGAGGTCGGTCCACGGTGTGGGGGCGATCCAGCGGAACAGCGCGGTGGCGAGCGGGGCGTTGGGGACGGTGCCGACGTACGTGATGCGGCCGTTGCCGTGGGTTCGGGTGGTGATGGCCGGCCAGCGGCCGAGGTGCGGGTGGTCGTAGGTGGCGAGTACGTCGGCGCCGTCGACTTGCAGGGCGTCGGCCCAGTGCGTGGCGGCGGCGTCGTCGCCGAGTCGCAGGGTGGTTCCGTGGACTCGTACGTCGTGGCTGAGGTTGCTGTATTCGTCGTACCTGACTCCTGCCGCTGCGGCCAGTCGAGCCGGTTGGACCTCGGTGCGGGCGCGGGCTTCGTGATCGGCGTATCCGGTGCGCGGTCCGACAACCAGGTGGCCGCCGGCTTCGGCGTACGCGACGAGCTGGTCCAGCAGCGCGTCGTCGGCCAGGTACAGCCCGGGTACGACGAGAACCGGGTGGTCTTCGACCGAGCCGTCGAACTGACTTGCGTGCAGGATGCGGACCTGCAGGCCGGCGTCCAAAGCTCCACGGTAGAAGGGATCGAAGAGACTGTGGTACGAGCGTTCGTCCGGGCTGCCGTCCTCGTGTGAGAGCGGTGGGTACTTCTGCATCAGCCACTTGCTCGGCAACGAGTAGAGCATCGTCACGTCGCTGTCCGGTGTCAGGTCGGCGATCAGCGAGCCGGCCGCCTCGAGCTCGGCGCCCAGCTGGGCGATCTCCTTGTAGGTGCGGCCGGGCAGGCCGTTGTGGGGGAGTACGCCGCCCCAGTAGGTCTCCGCGCCGAAGTGCAGGGTGTGCCAATGCCAGTACTCGATCATCTTGGCCCCGCGCGAGATCAGCGCCCACGCGGCTTGGCGCCATTGACCGTCGTACGCGGGCCTGTTGTCCCAGGGGTAGCCGATGGACTGCGCGTTGGTCTCGGTGACGAGGAAGGGGCGTTGCTGTGACGAGTACATCCGGTCGGCGGTCAGATACAGCGCCCAGGTGCCGGTGGTGGTCCAGCCCTGCTGTGCCGGACCGGTCTGTGGGTGGAGGAGTCCGTCCTGCACGGCGTAGTAGGGATTGCCTGCTGTGACGTCGAGTCGCCGTACCAGCTCGTCGTCGGCGATGGCTGGCCGTTCGTAGGAGATGCAGGTGGTGACGAACTGGTCGGGGCGGGCGTATTCGCGGACGAGGTCGGCCTGCCAGCCGATGAACTCGGTGGTCTGGTCGGCCTGGAACTGGCGCCAGGCGACGTCGTACTGCGGCTGGACGTTGCCGTCGGGTGTCCACAGGTCGGCCCAGTCCGTCAGGCGGTGTGACCAGTAGACAAGGCCCCATTCGTCGTTGAGCGTCTGTACGTCGCCGTACTTGAGCCGCAGGCTGTCGACGAACCGCTGGAACACGCCGTGGTTGTGGAAGAGCTCGTTCCCCGGCTCGTTGTCGACCTGGAACCCGATCACGGCCGGGTGATCGGCGTACCGGCCGATGATCTTGCGGATCACCCGCTCGGCGTGGAAGCGGAACGCCGGATGAGTGAAGTCGACCTCCTGCCGCGCACCCCAGCCGATCCGCTGCCCGGTCTTCCGTTCACCGGTGATCTCCGGGTACAGCCGGACCAGCCACGGCGGTACGGCGTACGTCGGGGTGCCGAGCAGCACGGCGATCCCCCGCCGGTGCGCCCCGTCGAGGACGGGTTGCAGCCAGTCGAGATCGAACTGCCCGTTCTCCGGCTCCCAGGTCGACCAGACCGACTCGCCGACCCGGATGACCGAGAAGTGGGCTGCGGCCATCAGGTCGAGATCCTGCTCGAGCCGGTCGTGCGGCTGGTACTCGTGGTAGTACGCAGCTCCGAACAACACACGGTCCTGCACGGTTTTCTCCAATGAAAGTAGGCCAGTTCTTGACTAGGGGCACAGCTATTCCTTGACCCCGCCGGCGGACAGCCCGGACTGCCAGTACCGCTGCAGCAGCAGGAACGCAGCGATCAGCGGGATCACCGACAGCAGGGAGCCGGTGACGACCGACGACAGCAGAGCCCCGGTCGAGCCGCCACCGCCGACGGATTGCGACGACCAGGCGGCCAGCCCGACGGTCACCGGGTAGAGCTTCGGGTTGTTGAGCATGATGAGCGGCAGGAAGTAGTTGTTCCAGGTCGCCACCAGCGTGAACAGCAGCACGGTGACGAGGCCGGGTGAGAGCATCCGCAGTGCTACCTGGAAGAAGATCCGGAACTCACTCGCCCCGTCGATCCGGGCCGCCTCGATGATCCCGTCCGGGATCGCGTCCTGCGCGTAGATCCGCATCAGGTACAGGCCGAACGGGCTGACCAGGGACGGCAGGATGATCGCCCACGGGGTGTTCACCAGACCGACCTTGCTGAACAGCAGGTACGTCGGGATCGCGAGCGCGGTCGTGGGAACCATGATCGACCCGAGGACGAGCGCGAACATCGCGCCGTTGCCGCGGAACCGGTACTTCGCGAAGCCGTACCCGCCGAGCGCGCTCAGGAACGCGGCCCCGCCGGCACTGACGACGGAGTAGAAGACGGTGTTGAGCATCCACCGGGCGTAGACGCCGCCGTCGTACGTGACGGTCTGGCGGATGTTCGTGAGCAAGCTGAAGTCCTTGCTGAACCACAACCCGAAGCTCGAGAACAGATCGCCGGTCGTCTTCGTCGACGCGACGAACAGCCAGAACAACGGCAGCAGGAAGTACACGAACAGCGCGATCATGCCGATCATCAGGAGTTTGCTGCGACGCTCGCTCATCGCTTGCTCCTGCGGTTGGTGAGGAACAGTACGGTGTACGACGCGATGACGATGACCGCACCGAGCAGGAACGAGACCGCGGCGGCGTAGTTCACCTGCTGGCCGGTGAAGGCCAGCGTGTAGGCGTAGAGGTTGGGCGTGTAGGCGCTGTCGATCACGCTCGGCGCCAGCCGCTGCAGCAGGTTCGGCTCGGCGAAGAGCTGGAAGCTCCCGATGACGGAGAAGATGACGCACAGCAGGAGGGCCGGGCGGATGGCGGGGATCTTGATGCTCCACGCCGTCCGCCACGGCCCCGCACCGTCGACCGCGGCGGCTTCGTAGAGCTCGTGCGGGATCGCGCGCAGAGCGGCGTACAGGATGATCATGTTGTAGCCGGTGAACTCCCAGGTGACGATGTTCGCCATCGAGCTGAGCATCCAGCCGTCGCTCAGGAACTTCGGAGCGGCGGCGCCGATCTTGTCCGCGAGCTGGGCGACCGGCCCGAAGTCCGGTCCGTACAGGTAGCCCCACATCAACGTGGCGACCACGCTCGGTACGGCGTACGGCAAGAAGATCCCGAGCCGGAACGCCTTCGCGAAGCGCAGCAGGCCGCTGTCGATGGCAAGCGCCGCGAGCAACGAGATCGCCAGCATGATCGGAACCTGGAAGGCGAAGAACTTGGCCACCCGCAGGACGCCCTGCAACAGCCGATCGTCCTGCAGGGCGGTGACGTAGTTGTCCAGGCCGGCGAAGACGGTGCCGCCGATGAGCCGGTCCTGGAACAGGCTCAGGTACGCCGCATAGCCCAGCGGCAGCACGAGCATCGCGGCGAACACCAGCAGGAACGGCGCGACGAACAGGTAGCCGGTCGCGGAGGGGTCGACGGATCGCCGCGCCCGGCTGGAGGCGAGCCGTCTCATGGGTTGACCTTGAAGCCCTGGTTCTTCGCGTACGTCGTGGTCCGCGACTGCCACTGGTCAAGAGCCGCGCCCGTATCGGACTTGTCGGCGAAGGACTTCCCGACCGTCTCGTCCCAGTCGTTGACCGTCTGGTCGAGGAACGGCGGCCACTGGAACTTGGCGTCGACGGTGTCACTGATTCCGGAGAAGACCTGGTTGACGGTCTGCCCGCCGTAGAACGCCGGCTTCTCCTGGACGAACGCCGGATCCGCGAGCAACGCCTTGGTGGCCGGGAACAGGAACTGCTGCGTGGCGAACAGCTTCGTCGATGCGGGATCGGTGTTCAGGAACTCCGCCAGCTTGGCGGCGGCGATCGGGTTCTTCGTCCCGGCCACGACCGCGGTCGTCGATCCGCCCCAGTTGCCCGAGACCGGCTTGGCAGCGTCCCACTGCGGCAGCGGAGCGGCCCGCCACTTGCCGCTGGTCGACTTGGCCGAGCCGGACAGGAACACCGGACCCCAGGCGGCGGTCAGCCAGGTCGCGTACTGGCCACGGTTCAGAGCTTGGTACCACTGGTCGGTGAAGTCCGGATCGGTCGAGACCGAGCCGTCCTTGATCAGGCCGCTCCAGTAGGTGCCCAGCTTCTTCGACTGGTCGTCGTTCAGGTTCACCTTCACCGAGTCGGCGCCGGTGACCTCGAACGGCTTGACGCCGGCTTGCCAGAGCAGACCCATCCAGACACCGTTCTGGTTCGAGGCCAGGTTGGTCATGCTGACCTTCGGGTCGGCCGCGTGCAGTTTGCGAGCCGCGGCGGCGAACTCGTCCCAGGTCTTCGGGACGGTGATGCCGTACTTGTCGAAGATGTCCTTGCGATACAGCATCCCCATCGGCCCGGTGTCCTGCGGGATCGCCCAGACCTCGCCACCGGAGCCGGACACCTGGTTCCAGGTCCAGTCGACGAACTTGTCCTTCAGACCGGCCGCGCCGTACGGACGAAGATCCACCAGGCTCTTCGTGATCGAGAAGGTCGGGACGTACTGGAACTCGATCTGGGCCGCGTCCGGTGCCCCGGTGCCGGCCTTCAGCGCGGTCCGGAGCTTCGTGTACTGCGGTTCGCCCTGACCCGCGTTGACGACGTTCACCTTGATCGCCGGGTACTTCGCCTCGAACAGCGCCACCTCCTTCTTGATGTCCGGCACCCAGGTCCAGAAGGTGAGTTCGGTCGGGGTGGACATGGCCTTGTCGATGTCGGCCTGGCTGACGGCCTGCGCCTGGGTGGCGTTGCTGGAGGAGCCGCCGCCCCCGCCGCATGCGGCAAGAGTGAGTGCGGCGATGGCTGCTAGGGCGATGCCGGCTTTCGAATGTCTGAACACGGGGAACAACTCCTTGAAGTTGGCATGGCGGTGCCTGGGCACGTGGCATCGGCCGACGTGCCTGGGGTGTGTTTGCTCAGCGCTTGGTGGCGGTGGAGTGACGGATGACCAGCCGGAGCGGTGTTGGCTCCGGCGAGAGGGAGCGGTCGCCGGTGGGCGACTCGATCTCCGTGACGAGGTTCTCGATCCCGCGGGCGACGTGCACGTCGAAGTCCTGCGGGATGGTGGTGAGCGGCGGGGTCAGGAACCCCGCCGAGGGGATGTCGTCGAAGCCGACGATGCTGACGTCGTCAGGCACCGCGCGGCCGGCCTCGGTCAGCGCGCGCAGTACGCCGATGGTCATGTCGTCGTTGGCGACGAAGATCGCGGTGACCTCGTCGTTCGCGGCCAACTCCCGGCCGGCCGCGTAGCCGGAGGCCGGGAGCCAATCGCCTTCCAGGACAGGTGGTTCGGGCGCACCGGCGTCGGCCAACGCCTGCTGCCAGCCCTCGAGCCGGTCCCGAGCCGCCCACCAGCGCTGTGGGCCTGCGACATGCCAGACCGTTCGGTGCCCGAGGCCGAGGAGATGCTCGGTCGCGGATCGCGCGGCCCCGACTCCGTCGCCGCCAGTGGTGATCATCGGCCGCGCGCTGAGTCCGGGGAACCGCCCGAAGGTGAGCACCGGGATGTCCAGATCGATCGGCTGGTCGTCGCCCTCGTCGATCGGCTCGGACAAGATGATGCCGTCCACTCCCTGCTCGAGCAGGTGGTCGACAGCGCCGGCGACGCCCCCGGTGTCGCCTTCCATCGTGTTGACGATGGTCAACGAGTAACCCGTGCTGCGCAGGGCACGCTCGATGGCCACGAGTTGGGTGGACGGGCCGAAGAACGCCGTACCGAGGCAGACCACGCCGATCCGCCGGGTCTTCCCGGAGTTGAGCGCGCGGGCCGCATCGTTACGGCGGTAGCCGAGCTCGCGCATGGCCGCCTGGACCCGGAGCCGGACCTCCTCCTTGACGTACGGCTCACCGTTCAGCACCCGGGAAACGGTCTTCTGCGACACCCCGGCCAGCCGAGCGACATCCGTGCTCCCGGGACGGCGCGAACGCCCGCTCCCGGATCCCGGTCTCGCCTCGCTCATAGGCCCTCACCTTAAGCCGAACGGCTCTCCTGACTACGCAGTCAGAATGTGTCTACGTAGTCAGAAGGTCAATGCCTCGGTGCAGGACTGTGACCTACATCACTTTGAGCATGATGTTGCGCCAGCGGCAGGCGGCGTTCGGGGCCCAGCGGTCGGTTCCCAGGAGGGGGTCGTTGTCGTGGACCTCGAGGGCGATGTGGCCGGACGGGCCGAGGAAGTCGGCGACGGTGTCGGCGTCGTAGTTCGGTGCCTGCAAGGTGGCCAGGTCGATTTCCGCGATGCGTACGTCGTTGATCCAGGTGGTGACGCGGGGGCGTTCGCCGACGCAGCGGACACGGAGTGAGTTCCAGTCCCGCCATCGCCAGGTGGAGAGGAGGTCCTCGATGGGTGCGGCGTACTCGAGCATCTTCTCCTTGTCGGGGGAGAAGGGTTCGGCTGACGTCGCCGGGTCGTCCTCGCGCAGCCCGATGGGGTTGCCGGTGGAGTCGAGTCGGGCGGTGAGAGCGAAGGGTACGGCGTGGAAGCTGCCGAGGCCGTTGCCGAAGAAGCCGCCGATGGAGCCGGAGTGGCGGTGGTCGACGAGGACCTGGAGTCCGTGCCAGGAGTCCGGCCGGCGGCGGAGCATGACGCCGGTGTCGGCGGGCCAGTCCGGGTTCAGCTCGAGGGTGAGTTCGAAGTCGGCGAACTTCTCGTCGCTGATGAGGTATCCGCCGTACCCGCTTCCGAGCGGTTCTTGCCGGCCGACGATGGCGCCGTCCTCGACCGTCCAGGCGGCTGGATGGAGCTCGGCCTGCTCGGCGTAGTCGCGGGGGAAGTCCGGTGCGACATCGAGTACGTCGGGGCCGCCCGGCCAGATCGACCCGTAGCTGCGTGGGATGACCGACCAACCAGTCAGATCCTTGCCATTGAACAGCGGCTCGAAGTCTGCCATCAGAACACCGCCGTGCCGAGGTGGTCGGTGATCCACTCGGCGGAGAGCTCGGTCGATGCGAGGTTGGTGTCAGCTTCGGGTACGTCGACCTCGACGACGAGCCACCCGTTGAAGGACTCCGGCAGCGTCGCGATCGCCGCGAGAAGGTCGACGTCGCCGCGACCCGGTTCGGTCCAGACGGTGAACTTGGTGACGGTGGCGTCGAAGTACGTCGCGTCGGCGTCCCGGGCGGCTTGCGCCTGGCCGAGATGGACGTCCTTGAGGTGCGCGGCCACGATGCGATCGGCGTACTGCGCCATCAACGTCGCCGGAGTGATGCCGGCCCAGGCGAGATGCCCGGTATCGGGGCCGAAGGCAAGGATCGAGGCCGGTACGGCGTCCAGCACGGCGCGGATCTCGGACTCGGTCTCGATGCTGCTACCCACGTGCGGATGCAGGGCAGGAACAACTCCCTCGGAGGTGATCGCTTCGGCCGCGGCCCCGATCGCGTCGATCACCCCCGGCAGAAGACCGCCGTACCCGATGGAGGGATGGGCGATGCGCTCGGAGGTCAGGCCGGTGGCGAGGAAGACTTCGGTGTTGCCGAGTTCGGCCTGGATGGCCGCGTGGCGTTTGGCTGTCTCGGCGAGGTTTCCGGCGTTGATGTCGACCGAGAAGTAGCCGGGGGCCGGTTCGAGGCCGTACTCGGCCAGCAGTGCGCGATAGCCGGCGGCGTCGAGACTTGATGGTGGATCGGCGTGGATGCCGCGGAACGGGGTGGTCCGGATCTCTGCGAACGCGGTTCGCAGTACGGGTTCGGTCAGGTTGAAGCCGTCGGCGCCGAGGACCCAGGGCAACGGGTTCAGGCCGACACGGAAGTTTGCCATCGAATGACTCCTTGGAAAGGGTCAGCGCCCGGCGAGCGAGCCGCCGATACCGCCGACGCTGAAGTACTTGTTGAGGACGGCGAAGATGATCGCCGGTGGCAGCATGATCACGACCGAGACCGCCATGACGGAGCCCCAGTCGGTGGCGTTCTGCTGGAAGAACGTCTGCAGTCCGATCGGGAGCGTGAAGATCGTGCTGGACCGTAGGAAGACCAGGGCGACGAGGTAGTCGTTCCAGGCGAGCAGGAACGCGAAGATCGCGGTGGAGAGGATGCCGGGCAGGGAGTTGCGGAGCACGATCCTGGTGAAGGAGCCGAAGACCGAGCAGCCGTCGACCCAGGCGGCTTCTTCGAGTGCGTGGGGGATCGAGTCGAAGTACGCCGCCATCATCCAGGTCGCGACGGACAGCGTGCTGCCGACGTACACGATGACCAGGCCGATCAGGTTGTCGGCGAGGCCGAGCCGGGCGAAGAGCACGAAGAGCGGGATGATCGCGGTGATCACCGGCAAGGACTGGATGACGAAGAGCAGCAGGGAGAACCCGGACACCGCCTTCCCACGGCCGCGGGACAGCACGTATCCGGCCGGGGCGGCGACGATGACGGACACCAGGACGGTGGCGAGGGTGACGCCGAGGCTGTTGCCGAGCCAGAGCATGATGTCGGTGTTGCCGAAGATGTACCGGAAGTTCTCGAGCGTGAGTGCGCTGGTGGAGGTGCTTGTCGCGCTGGGCCGGATGGCCAGGAGGAGGGTGGCGAGGACCGGTACGAGTACGACCAGGGTGATGAGCAAGAGGACGGCGAAGCGCCACCATTGGCCGCGCGTCCCGGGTTCTCGCGGTCGTGAGACCTGGATGGTTGTCATGCGATGTCCACCTTCTTGATCTGGCGGTAGAGCGTGGTCGAGACGATGACCAGGACGAGCGTCATCAGGAACGCGATCGCCACGCCGGGACCCGTGAGCAGGTCCTGGAAGACGCTGCGATAGGCCAGGACGACCAGGGACGAGGTCGCGTCGACCGGTCCGCCGCCGGTCAGCAGATAGATGGTCGGGAAGTCGTTGACGCAGAAGATCGTCATCAGGATCCAGCTGATGTACGTCGATCGCGAGATCAGCGGCAGCGTGATGTGGACGAATTGTTGCCATCGGCCCGCTCCGTCGATGCCGGCGGCTTCGTAGACTCCCGTGTCCACAGCGGCCAGTGCGGCCGACGTCATCAGCATCATGAACGGGAAGCTGACCCAGACCTTGAAGACGCAGACCGTGATGGCGGCCAGGGTCGGGTCGGCGAGGAAGTGGACCTCGCCGAATCCGAGATTCGCCGCGAGGGCAGGCAGCGGGCTGTCCGGCGTACCGACCAGCCAGTTCCAGGCCGTGGACGACACGACGATCGGTACCACCCACGGAAGCATCAGCAGGATCTTGAACAAACCTCTACCGGGGATCCTCGTTCGCAGCAGCAGCGCGAGACCCATGCCGACCAGCCAACTGCCGAAGACGCCGACGACGGTGAAGACCAGCGTGAATCGAGCGGCTGACCAGAAGCGTGGGCTGGTGACGACGTCGACGTAGTTGGACAGGCCTACGAAGTCGCCAGTGACGATCAAGGTGCCGTTGTGGATCGACTGCGACGCCGCGACCACGAGCGGGTACGCGTTGATCAGTACGACGAGGATGATCGCGGGTGCGACCAACAAGATCATCGTGATCGCGCGACGACTGGGTCCTTTGCCCTTGGCGGACGGAGCAGGTGGTGCTGTTGGCCGAGACCGGGACGTGGTCGAAACACCCTGGGTCAGGGTCATCGTTTGACAATCGACTCGAGACCCTGCTGCAGGGTGGTGATGGCCGCCTTGGGGTCGGTCTTTCCCTGCAACATGGCCTGCGCGAACTGCGCGAGAGGTTGGCCCCCGTCGACGGCAGCCAGCGCGGCGAACGACTGTGTCTTCTTCGCGGCGTAGGTCTTGCAGACCGGCATCCACTTGTCGACGATCGCGACCTGGTTGGGATCCTTCGCGTGGTAGTCGGCCTTGGCGATCGACTTCAGCACCGGTACGGCGACCCCGACCGGGCTCTGCCAATAGGTGTGGATCTGCCCCAGGTAGTACTTCAGGAACGCCTCTGACGCCTCCTGTGAAGGTGTGTTGGTGTACATCATCAGGTTGTTCACGAAGAACAGCCCCGCGACGGTGCCGCTCGAGCTCTTCAGCGGGTCCATGACGTGCAGGTCCTTGCCGGTCGTGCCTGCCCGCGCTGCGAGGCCGGGAGTGTGGATCCCGATGCCTGCCTTCTTGTTCTTCCACTGGGCGTCGAGGTTGTCGGCCGTGTAGGACACCGCTCCCGAGTCGATGATCCCTTCGTTCGCGAGCTCGCGAACGAACGTCATCGCCTGGATGTTGGCGTCCGTCACACAGTCCGGCTTGCCGTCCGGGTCGAACAGGCCGCCGCCGTTGTTGACCATCATCGCGACCATCGTGTGCGCACCGAGGTTGTTGCCGGCCCCTGCTCCGGTGGCGAACCCGGACGCGCCGATCTTCTTCAGGGCCTTCCCGGCGGCCAGCAGTTCGTCCCAGGACGTCGGCACCGACACGCCTGCCTGGTCGAGCAGCGCCTTGTTGTACCAGAACGGGCGTACGTCGGTCTGCCACGGTACGCCGGCGTACCCCTTGTCGGTCTTCATCGTGTCGAGCACACCCGGCAGGAAGTCGTCGTACGTGCCGTCCTTCTTCAGGCTCTCGATGAAGTTGTCGGCGTACGCGATCTGGCCCTGGTCGGCGAACTGGAACGCCTGGAAGCCCGCGCCGGAACTGACCGCCGGCCCGGTCTTGGACGCGATCGCCGACGAGAACGTCTGGTAGAAGCCGTTCCACTGAATGATCTGGTACGACGCCTTGGTCGAGCCGGTGTAGTCGGTGATGATCTTCTTGCCGAGGTCGTTGTAGGCAGGTGTTCCCCACGGCATGTCCCAGAACTTGAGGGTGCCGCCGCCACCGCCGGCTTTGGTGGCTCCGCTGTTGCCGGAGACGTTGCATGCTGCCAGCGCGGGTGCGGCGATCGCGGCACCGGCCAGCCCCAGGAATCCTCGGCGACTGACGCCGCCATGCTGTGTGTTGTTCATCGGAATGTGCTCCTCTCGTATTCCCCGAGGGCGGCGGTCGTCGTCACGACGTCCGCTCGAAGGCAGCGCAGATCGGCCAGCCCGTCGGCCGATCCGGCCGCATGCAGTTCGCGCAGGCGACGAAGGCTCCAGCGAAGCCCGGTCTCGTAGCGAGTTGGCGCCAGTACGGCGCCGTCGGGTCCGATGGTGATCAGCCGGGCAGGCTGTGCGGTGTCACCGGACGGGAGCTGCAACTCGACGCTGCCGTCGTCCGTCAGCAGCCGGAGTGCGGCCGACGCGGGCGTGGCGGCGGTGCAGACAATGCTGAAGTCGATCGCGACCGACGTGTCCGTCAGTCCTTCGGCGTACAGGGTGCGGTCTGAAACGTGCTTTACCTGAAGCTGTGTGACCGGCCCGAGCACAGCGCGCACAAGCGCCATCTGTTCCAGTAGAGCGGTCGAGAAATCGCGCCCGGGCCTCACGATCACCCGGCACTCGACCCTGCTTCGGTTGGTGGCCGCAGCGCGGAAAGCTTGCGCAGCCGGGCCTGTCGCCGGGTTGGAGGCCCAGCGTGAGGCGACGACGACGATCTTGGCCGGAGCCGTGGCGAGTAGATCGGCAAGGTCGTCCGGGGTGGGATGGACGACGACTATTCCGGTGGCGTCGGATCGCATCGTGCGCAGCAGTTCGGCCGGCCAGCCGGGTTCGCCCTCGACGAAGGCAACCGCGGCCGGGTCGGGGAACGACAACGGCAGGGTCGCGAGCGCGCTCATGCTGCCGTCTCCACAGCGTGCGCTGACCGGACAGCCGCGGCCGCTGCATCCGCGAGCGCGAGGGCGAAGCGCACATCATCGACGAGTGTGGAGACGTCGGGTGGTGCGAGTTCACCGTTGATGACGCCGGCCAGTTCACGCCACTCGACTTCGTAGCCGTTGACCTCGGCCGGTCCGAACACCTGCGTCGCTGCAGATGTGCTGAGCCTGCTGACCGCCGAGCCGGCATGAACGTAGGAAGGCGCGAACTCGACGTGCAGGACCTGATCGTCGGCGAACGCCTCGAGGATCCAGTCGGGCTGCCAGGTCTGCGACATCACGGCGTGCAGCTCGATACTCTTGCCGCCAGCAACGAAGAGGATCCGGTACCCGAACGGTGCCAGGAACTTGGCGTCGATCACCCGGAGGTCGTCGTACCGGGGGAGCAGACTACGGATCAGCGGGAGATCGTGGATCGCGAGACCCATCACGCCCGCGTGCGTCATCGCGGCCAACACCGCGACGTCCGAGTAGTCAGGTGCCGGGAAGGGCGGCCGCGTCTGCACTTCGGTGGCGACGTCCTCGAAGCGCGAGTTGGGCGGCAGCACGATCGACGAACGGATGGTGTGACTCGTCCGCGGCAGTTCACCCCAGTGCGCGACGGCTGCCCGCCAGCCCGGATCGAACGAGTGCATCGCGCCGACGAAGATCGGTACGCCGGTCTCCGCCGAGGTGACCGCGATCGCGTCGGCTTCGGCCGCGGACATCGCCAGCGGCTTCTCGCACAGCACCGCCTTCTTACCGGCCCGGCACGCTGCGATCACCTGCTCGGCATGGAATGCGTTCGGACTGCAGATCGCGACGACGTCGACCGCAGGATCATCGAGCAACGCCTCGACCGAGGTCGAGTGCGCGGCGCCCGCTCGACTCGCCACGGCCGCAGCGACGGCCACATCGATGTCGGTGACATGGCGAACTGTGAAGGCGGCGCCGAGCCGGGCGAGGGTCGGCAGGTGAATGGCCTGCGTGACCGGTCCGGCGCCGAGAAATCCAACTCCGATGGAGGACTGCATGCGTGACTCCTCACCAGGATGAAACACGATCAGTCGTTAAGATTTCGCCAAACATAAACGGGTGCTAAGGTTTCGTCAATGGCTCAGCATCGGGAGGATCTTGTGGCCGGCGACGTGACGACCCCAGTGACCCGAGGCCCGTACCGCAAGGGCATCGAGCGTCGCGAGCAGATCATCCGCAGCGCCTCCGAGGTGTTCGGGGAGCAGGGGTACATCGGCGGCTCGCTGCGCGCCATCGGTGACCGGGTCGGCGCATCGCCGGCCACCCTGATCCAGTACTTCGGCAGCAAAGAAGGCTTGCTGATGGCGGTCCTGGACGACTGGACAGTCCAGACCGCACGGTGGGCGATCCCCACGGACCCGCCCGGCCTGGAGTACTTCCGGGCGATGCCCGCGCTGATGGACTACCACGTCGACCACCGCGGGACGCTCGAACTGTTCGTCACGATCTCCGCCGAGGCGACCAACCCGAATCACCCGGCCCGCGAGTTCATCCAGCGCCGGTACGCCGACGTCGTACGGAACTGGTCCGAGAAACTGCGCGAGGCCGTCGCCAGGGGCGAGGTCGGCGTACTGACCGACGAGCAGATCGAGGCCGAGATCCGGATCCTGGTCGCCGTCCTGGACGGCGTAGAACTCCAGTGGCTACTGGGCGCGGACATCAACCTGCCCGCCCTGGTCACCACCTACATCGACCAAGCCATCACCCGCTGGACAACGGCCTGAGCCCGGGTCAGCCCTTGAGGCCTGAGAGGGTCATGGTGGCGACGAACTGCTTCTGGGCGATCAGGAAGAAGAGGATGAGGGGCAACGTGGCTACGACGTTGCCGGCCATCAGCAAGGACCACTCGGTCCGGCGGGTGCCCTGAAAGTTCGCCAGGCCGAGCTGCAGGGTGAAGGCGTGATCGTTGTTGATCGCGATCAACGGCCAGACCAGGTCGTTCCACGAGCCGAGCAGCGTGAAGATCGCCAGGGTCGCGAGCGCGGGCTTCGCCAGCGGGAGCACGATCCGGGAGAAGACCTGCCAGCGATTCGCGCCGTCGATCAGACCGGACTCCTCGAGCTCCTTCGGCAGCGACAGGAAGAACTGCCGCATCAGGAAGATCCCGAACGCCGACGAGAGCCAGGGCACGATGGCGGCGCCGAGGCTGTCGATGAGCCGCAGCCGCGAGAAGAGGAGGTACGTCGGGATCATCAGCAGCTGGGTGGGAATCATGATCGTTGCGAGGATCATGAAGATGCCGACCGTACGCCCCCGAAACGCCAGCCGCGCGAATCCGTACCCGGCCAGCGAGCACAGGACCAGATGAGACACGATCGCCGACGTTGCGACCAGCACGGTGTTACCCAGCCACAGCAACGCATCCGACTCGGTGAACAAGGTCACGAACCCACTGAAGTCGATCCGTGACGGGATGATCGGCGGCGGGAACTTGAGCAGCTCGGACGCCGGCGACACCGACGCGAGGAACATCTGCAGGAACGGCAGCAGGAAGAGCAGAGCCACCGGCGCCAGCAGCAGGTGCCAGCCGGACGGGCGTGACTTCGGGGCCTTCGAGGTTGTGTCGACGGTCATCTAGAACGCCTCCATGTTCTTCCGCCGGGAGTAGACGACGACCCCGATCGTGGTCAGCAGCGTGATCGCGAACAGCACGTACGCCGCCGCCGAGCCGTAGCCGAAGTCGAGAGACCTGAAGGCCTTGTCCCACAGGAAGTAGACGATCGTCCTGGTGGCGTTCAACGGACCGCCACGAGTCGTCGTGTACACGAGGTCGAACAGCTGGATGGCGCCGATCGTCTGCCAGATGGTGACAAAGACGGTCACCGGCCGGAGCTGCGGCCAGATCACCCGCCAGAACGTCTGCCAACTGCCGGCGCCGTCGACCCGCGCGGCTTCGATGAGCTCGCCCGGTACGTCCTGCAGTGCAGCCAGGTAGATGACCGTGGTGAACGCGGCCTGACCCCACAGCGACATGATCGCGATCACGACCATCGCCTGGGCCGGATCCTCGAGCCAGCCCTGAGCGGGCAGCCCGAGCCGCTGGAGCACGTTGTTGACCAGGCCGTACTGCGGATTGAACAGGTACGTCGACAGGATGCCGGTGGCGGCCGCCGACGCGACGAAGGGTACGAAGATCGCGGTGCGGTAGATCCCGATGAAGCGGATCCTCCGGTTGAGCGCCACCGCCAGGAACAGCCCGGCGAGGACCGACATCGGGACGAACATCGCCGTGTAGACGATCGTGTGCAGTACGGCGTCGGCGAACTCCGCGTCCGTGACGAGCCGGCTGTAGTTCTTGCCGCCCACGAACTCGGGTGCGCTGAAACCGTTCCACTTCTCCAGCGAGAGCACGAACGCCCAGCCGGCCGGAAAGATCGAGAGCCCGAGCACGATCAGCGTTGCCGGGCCGACGAAGAGCCAACCCGTGAGAGCAGCCCGCCGCCGGTCATGCCGACGTCCGGGGCGATCCGGTTGATCAGCCCTCGGCGGCGCCGTGGCGGCGGGCGGCAGCTCCGTGGTGGTCATCGAGCGGCCTCGAGCGCGGTGTTCGCCTTGGCGGCGGCCTTCTCCAGCGCCGGCTTCGGCTCGGCCCGTCCCTGCAGCACCTCGGAGATGGCCGCGCCGATGGCCTGCGACAGCCCCACGTAGCCGGAGACGGTCGGCCGGACCTTCCTCGCGTTGGCGCCGTTCGCCGCCATGATGTCCAGGCCGGGGTACGTCTTGACCTGCGTCTTGAAGGCTGCCGAGCCGACCTCGGAGGAGCGCAGCGGCAAGTTGCCGACGGCCACGTTCCAGCGCTCGTCCTGCGCCGCCGAGGTCAGCCAGTTGGCGAACTCTACAGCCCAGTACTCGCGGTTCTTGTCGTGGTGGTCGAACAGCGCCCAGAGGTCGGGGCCGGACGCGGTCTGGTGATCGCCGTTCGTCCCCGGCAGCAGCGTCACGCCGTACTTCGTCTTCGCTGTCTTGAGGTCGTAGAGCACCCATGGTCCGGAGGCCATCATGGCAATCCGGTTGTTCCGGAACAGCTGCTCGTACTTGGTGTCGGTCTGGTCGAGATACACGGACTTGTCGGTCACGGCCATGTCCCGCAGGAAGGTCAGTGCCTTGACGCCGGCATCGGAGTCGAATGCGGCGGTCTTCTGGTCCGGGCTGAGGATCTCACCGCCGTTCTGCCAGAGCTGCGGCCACATCTTCCAGACGGTGTTCTCGGCACCGGACACCGAGTAGGCGTAGCCGTAGGTGCTCGTCGCGGGGTCGGTGAGCTTCTTCGCGGCGGCCCGGAGATCGTCCCAGGTCCACTGGTCGGTGGGGTAGGGCACGCCGGCCGCGTCGAAGATCGACTTGTTGTAGAGCAACGTGAGGTTGTCGACGATCGCCGGGAAACCGATCGTCTTCTTGCCGGTCGGCCGGGCGGTGAGACGGGCGCCTTCGGGGAACTCGCTCCACTTGACGTCGGGCTCGGCAACGCGGTCGGTGATGTCGAGGGTGCGGCCGGACGCCTCCAGCTCACTCGCCCAGCTTCCGTAGGCGTAGGAGATGTCCGGGTAGCTGTTGCCGACGAACCCGGCGGAGAGTTTCTGCAGCAGGTCGTCGGTGCTGGAGGCTCCGGGCGACACGTCGATCGAGACGTTCGGATGGGCCTTCTGGAACTCGGCGGCCAGTCCTTCGAGGATCTTCTGCGAGTTCTCGGTCTGCCCTGTCCACAGGGTCAGCGAGACCTTCGCGTCCTTGTCCAGGCTGCTCGCACCCTGGCCGCTTGATCCGCAGGCGGTCAGCCCGGCCAGACCAAGCGACACGAGTGCCGTGACGACGGAAAGAGTGGTGCGACGCTTCATGACAAGCTCCTTCGAGGTCGGGTCGTCGTGACTCAGCTGCGGTTCGGTACGTCGGACAGATCGAGCTCCACGCCGCCGCCCAACGTCGACGGCAGCAGGTCCTGATGGACCTTGAACAGCTGGTCGACGAGCGCGGCGATCCGGTCAGGTGTGAGCGTGGAGCTGGCGTTCGGATCGACGAGCATCGCCTGCAGAACAAGCTCCCGTGACCCGGTCAGGGCGGCTTCCACGGCCAGCTCCGCCACGGACAGGTACGTCCGGTTGTGTACTGCCCCCTGGACCGGGATCGCGCCGACAGCGATCGGCGCGATCCCCGACCCGTCCACCGTGGCCGGGACCTCGACGACCGCGCCCTCGGGCAGGTTCGAGATGAGGCCGCGGTTGGGGACGTTCACGTGGATCTCGCGCTCGGTGCCGGTGACGACGGAGTGGATGATCTGCGGTGCGTACTCCGCCGCACCGGCGTCCTCGAGCTCCAGGTCCCGGCCCTCGGCGAGCGCCTGCTGGGCCGCGTGGAACTCGGCCAGGTTGCGCCGGTCGGTGTCGAGATGCTGCATCGGGCGGAGCCGGAAGCGCTCGATCTGCTCGTCGGAGCGCAGGAACCAGGACAGGTACTCGGCGCTGTGCTCGCTCGTCTCGGTCGGGTAGTAGCCGATCCGTCGGAAGATCTCCACCCGCACCCGGCGCTCGAGTTCCGGGTCCGCCGCGATCTTCTCCCGCAGCTGCGGGTAGAGGTCGGCGCCGTCCCGGCTCCACTCGTAGAGCCACGACTGATGGTTGACGCCTGCCGCCCGGAACCGGGTGCCTTCGAGCGGTACGCCGATCAGCGCGCAGAGATCGTGGACGGTCCAGAACACGCTGTGGCACAGGCCCGCGGCTCGCAGGTCCGGCGCGACGGTCGCCAGCCACCAGATGTTCATCGCCATCGGGTTGGTGTAGTTGAGGAACAACGCCTCCGGACAGACGGCGCGCATGTCTCTGGCGATCCCCGACAGGACGGGGAACGTCCGCAGGGCGCGGAACACGCCACCGATGCCGGTGGTGTCGCCGATCGTCTGGCGCAGCCCGAACTCGTTCGGGAGCTCGAGATCGACGCGGCTCGCGTCGACACCGCCCACCTGGATCATGTTCACCACGAAGTCGGCGCCGTGCAGGGCGGTACGGCGATCCGCCGCTGCAGTGATCCTGAGCGGGCGACCGGTGCGGGCAGCGAGCTGTTCCGCCGTACCGCGGGCCACGTCCAGGCGCGCCGGGTTGATGTCGTGGAGGACGAGGTCCAGTTCCGGCAGATCCGGAAAGCTCAGCAGATCCGCGACGAGCTGACGGGTGAAGACGACGCTGCCTGCCCCGATGAACACAATGCGAGCCATCAACCGCTCCTCGACTGGTGATCGATCCTGCCGACCTGTGATAGTGATTGCTGCAACACTAATGCATATGCTGCATGCGCTTGCAATAGCTTGCTGCGACGACTCGTAGAAATCGGAGAGGCACCCATGACGATCGACACCCGCTTCACGGCCGAGGACCTGGCGGTCGAGATCCATGCCGGCGAAGGCGCGATGGGGGCGGCCGCCGCCGGCCGGGCCGCCCAGGTCCTCAGGACCGCGGTGGAGGCACGCGGGCGGGCTCGCGTCGTGATCGCGACCGGGAACTCGCAGTACGCGTTCACCGACGCCCTGGCCGATGAGGAGATCCCCTGGAGCCAGGTCGAGGTCTTTCACATGGACGAGTACGTCGGGATCGACGACCGGCATCCCGCCAGCTTCCAGCTGTGGATCCGGAACCGTATTGCGCAGCGGTTCTCGCCGGCGCGGGTGCACTACCTCAGTGGCGCCGGCGATCCGCAGGCAGAGGCGGACCGCTACGAGCGCGAGCTCCGCTCAGCGCCGCTCGACCTTGTCTGCATGGGCATCGGAGAGAACGGCCACCTGGCCTTCAACGAGCCCTTCGACGCCGACTTCGACGACCCGCGGTGGGCCCGGGTGGTCACGCTGACGCCGGAGTCGAGGCGTCAGCAGGTCAATGAAGGTCATTTCGCGTCACTGGACGACGTACCCGAGCGGGCGATCTCGCTGACGATTCCGGCGCTGCTGTCGGCGGATCAGGTCCAGGTGTGTGTGCCGGAGAGCCGCAAGGCGGTCGCGGTTCGCGCAACGCTGGTCGAGGAGATCGGTCCGCACTGCCCGGCGACGATCTTGCGCCGATCGCCCAACGCCGTCCTGCTGCTCGAGCCTGCCTCGGCGTCGCTGCTGGATCGCACCGACTCGACCGTATCGACCGAGCGCCGCTGAACGCCGGCCAGTATCAGGCGGTGCGCGCAGGGCCGGTGGAACTACGCACGATCAGCCGGGTGTCGAGGACGACGTGCTCGTCGTTCTCGACCTGCCGGTCCTCGAGGATCGCGAGCAGCGCATCGACCGCCTCGGAGCCGGCGGCGTCGCCAGGAACGTGGACGGAGGTCAACGTCGGATACGCCATCGCCGACATCGGGCTGTCGTCCACCCCGATGACACTGATGTCTGCTCCGGTTCGGACCCCCCGCTCGGTCAGCCGCGCCATCACGCCGAGGGCGATGAGGTCGTCGTACGCGATCACGCCGGTGATTCCGCGCGCCATCACCAGGTCTGCGGCATGGACGCCGGACTGGACCTGCGCCTCGAACGGTCCGAACTCCACGAGATCGAGGCCGAGTCGGGCGCTCGCTGCCAGGACTGCGCCGCGGCGCTGGGTGTTCGACCAGGAACGCTTGGGTCCGTTGAGGTAGGCGATGGCGCGATGCCCGAGGGCGGCGAGATGCTCGACCGCCTGCTCCATCCCGCCTGCTTCGTCGATGACGACACTCGCCGCGCCCGGGACGGCCCGGTTCACGAAGACCACCGGACCGAGCGCGAGCAACTCGTCCATCATGTCGTCGGGGGTGCGGGGCGAGGCGATGATGAGGCCGTCGACCTGCCGGCGCATCGTCCGGGCCCGCGGCAGTTCGTCGGCGGGGCGCTCGTCGACGTCGGCGATCAGCACCGTCCTGCCATGCTGCATGCCGCGCGCCTGCACCGCTTTGATGATCGGCGGGAAGAACGGATTGGCGATGTCCGGAACCATCAGCCCGATCAGGTCGGTGCGGCCCGCCGTCAGCGACCGCGCACTGTGGTTGGGGACATACCCCATCTCTCGCGCGATCCGCTCGACCCGCTCGCGGGTCGTCGCGTTGACCTTCTCGGGGGCGGACAGGGCCCGGGAAACGGTGGAACCCGACAGCCCCGCCGCAGCCGCGACGTCAGCGAGAGTGACAGCCATGCCGCTCCTTGAGCCCTTCGATCGACGCCCCTGCTGCGGTTGCAGCAACCGCTTGCAGTATAACCGGTGGCGATGTGGCCCTCAGGTCAGGTTGCGCGACGCATTAATCCCATGACTGCCCAGGGACTATCGTCGGTCATCGGGTTGGGCGGGCGGACGAGGCTGACGGACGGACCGGCCAAGGATCGATGGCTACTGAACGCGCGGTACCTACGGAGTCTCAGGAGATGCCTTGATGACCGACGTTCGACTGGCGTACGGCGACAGCGGGTTGCGACTGGCAGTTGACCTGGAAGCGACGACGATTGTCGAACCCGTGCACAGTGTCGCGGCTGCCGACCAGATGAAGGCCCTTCGCGTGGCGCTGCGGGAGCCGGTGGCCGGCCTGCCGCTGCGTGAGCGGGTTCGCCCCGGGCAGTCGGTCGCCATCTCGGCCTGTGACGGTACCCGGCCACAGCCGCGGCAGTTGATGATTCCTGCCGTCATCGAGGAGCTGGACGGCATCGTGGCCCCGCGTGACATCGTGGTCCTGGTTGCTACCGGCACCCATCGCGGAAACACGGAAGCCGAACTCCGGCGCATGTTCGGCGACGAGGTCGTCGACTCCGTGCGGATCGTGAACCACGACAGCCAGGACTCGTCCCAGTTGGTCTGGCGCGGCACGCACGGCAACGGCGTACCGGTGTGGCTGAACCGGGAGTGGACCGAGGCGGACGTCAGGATCACCACCGGCTTCGTCGAGCCGCACTTCTTCGCGGGCTTCTCCGGAGGCCCGAAGCTGGTGGCGCCTGGCCTCGCCGGGCTGGAGACGGTCCTCGTCCTGCACGACGCGTCGAGGATCGGTGACTCGAGGGCGACGTGGGGTGTCACGAAGGGCAACCCGGTTCACGACGACGTCCGGGCCATCGCCGAGGCGACCGGAGTGACGTTCGGCCTGGACGTCGTACTGAACCGGGACAAGGACATCGTCGCGGCGTTCGGCGGTGATCTGCTGCCGATGCACGCGGCCGCGGCGTCCTTCGCGCGGGACATCGCGATGCGGCCCGTCGACCGACGGTTCGACGTCGTCGTGACCACGAACTCCGGGTTCCCGCTCGACCAGAATTTGTACCAGGCCGTCAAGGGCATGTCGGCCGCCTATCAAGTCGTCCGGCCGGGCGGAACGATCATCTGTGCGGCCGAGTGCCGCGACGGCTTCCCGGACCACGGTCTGTACCGCAAGACCCTCGAGACGGCGCCTTCGCCGCAAGCGCTGCTGGCAGAGATCGCCGCCCGGTCGGTCACCGTTCCCGATCAGTGGCAGATCCAGATCCAGGCCAAGATCCAGTCGGCGAATCGAGTCGTCATGCACACCGGATTCCTCAGCGACGCGGACCTCGCCGCCGTCCACCTCGAGCAGACCCACGACATCTCGGCAACCGCCGCCGAAGCCCTCGCAGCCGCCGGCCCGAACGCAACGATGTGCGTCCTCCCCGAAGGCCCACAAACCATTCCGTACCTGACGCGGTCGGCCGTCTCCCGATCAGTTGGTTGTGGGTAGCTCGGCTCGGATCGCATTCAAGGTGGTGGTGAGCCATTTCTGTTCGGCCGAGGAGGTCGCGCGGGCGATCTGCTGGATACCGACCCGGAATGGGGAGGTGAGTTCCTCCGCGCGCAGTGTGGTGCCGTTCGCCACGAAGAACCCCCGCTGAGGATCTCGCAGGAAGTCCAGTCGTCGGCGAAGCACCTCGGCCTGTGCCTGCCGCGAAGGCAAGAAGTGCAGGAACGCGAGTACGACGAAGTACTTGTTGCGATCGGTGATGTCCAGTTCGCTGGGCTCGGTCAACCGGCGGTGGAGGTCGGCGCGGCCGGTGCCGGTGAGCTCGAAGACCTGGCGGGGTGGTCCGCTCGAGCCCGGTTCGGGCCGGCGTGCCACGAGTTTCTGCTGCTCCAGACGCTTCAGCGCCGGGTACAGGGCACCGTCGCTGACAGGTCGCACGTGGCCCATCAGAACGGTGAGCCTCCTACGCAGTTCGTAGGCGTGCATGGACTCCTCGGCGAGGAACCCGAGAATGGCGAGTTCGAGCAAGGCACGTACCTCCCGGTACCGGCTCGGCCGGACTGTCGAGCGGGTCACTAGGCCCAACGTAGCGATAGAGGCGAGCAGCGGACACGCTAACTCGATTAGAGGTAGTCTGTCGCTGGACCAGAGGGGAGTCGATATGTGAGCAAGCTGTTCATCAGCGGGGGACCGTCGTACCTGGCGAGCGTTCCGCATGGGCGTCGCCTCCTGGTGGTCGGAGCAGTATCCCGGCTCGGCATGGGCATGACGCCGCTCGCCCTGATCCTGTCGGTCATCAAGGCCGGGAACGGTTTCGGTGCAGCCGGAGTGGCGACCGGTGTCTACGGCCTCGCGGGCGCGGGCGCGGGACCTCTGGTCGGACGTCTGATGGATCGGCTCGGTCCGAGCCTCCTGCTGCGCATCATGGGTCCGCTCAACCTGGGATTGACGAGCGGCATCTGGTTGGCGTCCAGGTCCGGATTGGCGTGCACATATGTGGCCTGTGGCCTTGCCGGTGCGACGTACCCACCTCTGACAGCTGCCCTGCGAGGGAGTTGGGCGAGCCTGTCCGGCGACGAGAGGTCTGCTGCTGCCCTTGCCCGGCTCCGGGCATCGGCGCTGGCGCTGGATGCCGTGACCTTCGAGTTGGTCTTCCTCCTCGGTCCGGCACTGGTAGCTGCGATCGTCTCGTTCGCTCCACCCGGAGGGGCTCTGCTCTTGATCGCCTTCGTCACAGGTGGGGGAAGCTTGCTCGTCGCTGTCAATCCCTTGCTGAGTTCGCGCCCCCCACGCCCGAGGCACAGGACGCGACCACCAGGCGCGCTGCGGATCTCTGGGTTCGTTCCACTGGTCGCGACTTCCGGTGCTCTCGGTATCACCTTTGGTGCCGTCACAGTGGCAGTGACGGCGTTCGCCGACCGAGTCTCGGGCAACTCGGCGACCGCAGGCTTCCTGCTTGCTCTCTGGGGCCTGGGGTCGATCATCGGGGGCGGTTTGTTAGCAAGGCATCCACCGAGGCGTGCGCTCCAGCCCGTGCTCATGATTCTGCTTTCTCTGATCGCCGTCTCGACATTGTTGCTCGCCGCAACGTCAGGAGTGATGACGATGGGTGTGGTCCTCGGACTCGGGGGACTTGCGGTCGCACCCGCCGTCGCTGCCTACACCACGCTGGCCAACTCGATCGTTCCCGCCGATGTCCGCGGTGAGGCGAACACCTGGCTGGTGGCGGTCCCCGCGGCTGCTCAGGCGGTGGGTTCGTGGATCGCCGGTTGGCTGGTCGCTCGATTCCATGATTCGCAAGTGGCGTTCCTGGTCGCTGGTGCGGTCACGGCGGCCTCGCTGGTCTGGCTCCGCCGGCCCCGACGCACGGTCAACGGAGGTATGTGATGGATCAGCGGGAGGCGATTGTCGCCGTGTTGCGACGACGCGAGCGGGTGCTTGTCATTCAGCGCGGCCCGGCCGCCCGGCTTCCGGGCTACTGGGCACCCCTCAGTGGCAAGCTCGACCCCGGCGAAACGCAGGCGGAGGCCCTGGTCAGGGAGGTCCGCGAGGAAGTCGGCCTGGAGGTGACACCCATCGCCAAGGTCTGGGAATCACAGACTGACGACGCTGCGTTCGTCATCCACTGGTGGACCGCCGAGCCCGAAGAAGGAGACCTGGTCACCGACCCCGGAGAAGTCAGCGACGCCAGATGGGTCACGGCCCACGAGTTCTCCCAACTCCAACCGACCTTCAGCTCCGATCGGGTGTTCTTCGAGCACGTCCTGCCCAACCTCTGACACGTCGGTGGGCCGGACGTCAGGAGGTTCCCACTACCAGGCGTTCGGCAGCGGTGACCATGATGTCGGCGACCGTGTCGAGTGGAAGACCCCGTCCGGAGTAGAGCTGGTCGAAGAAGTCGAAACCGGTCACCGCCCACAAGAGATGGACCGCGTCGGCGGGGGTCAGGCCCGAGCGGAGGACGCCCTCGTCGGCCAGGCGCTCGGCGTGCCGGGCCAGTCCGGTGGCGCGGTCCTTCGCCATCCGATCCACGACGCCACCGACGGCTTGGGGATCCAGTGCCGCCATGGAATAGAGAACACGCAGTACCTGACGGTGTTCGGCGAAGATCGGCACGGCGGTGCGGACCGAGTCTTGCAGAGCCTGGAGAGCGTCGGAGTCGCCGGAGTCGTCCACCACCCGGTCGAAGCCGCCGCGGTGGCGCAGGTCGTCGCCGAGTGCGTCGAAGAGTCCCGCACGTGAGCCGAACACCAGATAGATCGTCGATCGCGACACGTGCGCCATGGCCGCGACCCGTTCGACGCTGACCGGCTCGGTTGGTGCCTCGCACAACCGTTGGTACAGCGCGTCCAGGATGCTGCGGCGCGTCTGCTCAGCCGCGTCCGCACGCAACCGCTGCTCGTACTTCCGGTTGGCCATGCCCCGCACCCTACCTTTCGCTTGACAGGCCGTCCATTCGAAGACAGCATGTTCAGCGAAAGACAGCATGTCCGATGAAAATGCGACAACGATCGAGGGGCCTCATGGATCTGCAGTTGAACGGAAAGCGTGTCCTGGTGACGGGCAGTACCAGCGGGATCGGCCAGGCGATCGCGATCGCGCTCGCTGCCGAGGGCGCCACCGTCGTGGTGCACGGACGCGATGCCGAGCGGGCGAAGGCCACGGCCAACGCCATCGCCGCCACCGGTGGCGCGGCGACGATCGTTCTGGGCGACCTGGCCTACGAAGCAGGTGCACGAATGGTCGTCGCCGCGCTGGAGGCTTCGGGCGACATCGACATCTTGGTCAACAACGCCGCCGCGACGGGCAGCGACGAGGGGTGGATGGCGGGCGGTCCTACGGAGTGGCTCGACCTCTACAACACCAACGTGATGTCCGCGGTCCGGCTGATCGGGGCGTTGACCCCGGCGATGCGAACGGCTGGATGGGGTCGGGTCATCCAGATCGGCAGCGCCGCGCACCCGGGCCCGTTGCCGATGAAGGCTGCGTACAGCGCGACGAAGGCCGCACTCGCCAATCTCACCGTGAGCTTGTCGAAGGAACTGGCCGGCACCGGGGTGACCGCCAACACCATCAGCCCGGGCCCCGCCCTGACCGACGGGTTCCGCGACCTTGCCCTCACCTTCGCCCGGCACCACGGAATGGGAGACGATGCGGACGCCGCTACGCGTGCGCTGATCAGCGGCCCACTGGCCAATCCGTCAGGCCGCCTCGCCGAACCTCACGAGATCGCCGCCCTGACCGCGCTGGTCGCAAGCCCACTCAGCGCTTCGATCAACGGAGCGAACCTACGGATCGACGGCGGGTTCACTCCGACCGTCAACTGACCACGCACAGCCCCAGCCAGGTTCGGCACTCGCAGTTCTACGCGTTTCTTGTTCGGTAGCGGCCTGGGCTTGTTCCGACGATGTTGGTGAACGCGGCGATGAAGCTGCTCGGATTGGCCCATCCGCAGGCATAGGCGGTTCGGGCGATGTCGTGGCCGTCGGCAAGGAGTACGAGCGCGTGGTAGATGCGTAGCTGTGTGCGCCATTCGTAGAAGGTCATGCCGAGTTCGTTGCGGAACAGTCGGCTCAGGGTCCGGCTACTGGCCCCGATTGTCGTCCCGAACTCGGCCAGGGTGGCATTGTCTGCCGGCGTTTCGTAGAGCATCCGGGCGATGGCCTGCAGCCGGTCGTCCTGAGGCTCTGGCAACTGCAGTGGCTGTTCGTCTGCTTCGTTGAGTTCGTCAACGAGAACTCGGTGGAGGCGAGAGCGCGCAGAGCGGCTGTAGCCGGAGGCGGAGTCGCCGTAGTTGCGAGGGCCGGTCAGGGCGAGCAGGACTTCGCGGGCGAGGTCGGAGGCCAGGAACACGGCGGGGTGGTCTGGTACGAGCCGGGCGAGGGCCGGCGCGAGGAAGACGATCCGCATGTCGGTGTCGCCGTGCGCGCGGTGGTAGTGCGGGAATCCGGCGGGGGTCCAGGCGACCCGGTTGGCGGGAACGATCGACGTGCCGCGCTCGGTCTGGACCGCCAAAACGCCGCTGGCTGCGTACACCAGGTGTCCCCGCGGGTGCGACTGCTCAGCGCTTTCTCCACCGGATGGCCACAGGTGGCGCCCTCCGGACGGCCAGATGTACGACGTCACACCGGCGATCGGACGAGGTTGGCTGCGAACAGGCATTGATTGGCATTGTAGCGGTAACAAGCCATGCACTCCTCTGGCGATACTTCCTGCATCGCACTGAGAAAGGACCAGAAACGCATGGCAACGTACATCCTCGTGCCCGGCGGGTGGCACGGATCGTGGACGTTCGAGGCAGTCGTCCCGCTGCTGGAGCGCGCCGGCCACACCGTCCACGCCCTGACCCTCACCGGCCTACGGCCGGACGACGACATCGAGACGATCGCAACCACCAACCTCGACACCCACGCCGACGACGTGTTGCGGATTCTCGATCAAGAAAACATCACCGACGCGACGCTGGTCGGCCACAGCTACGCCGGCATGGTGATCGCCGCCGCCGCCGACCGCGCTGGTGGTCGGATCTCACGACTGGTGCATCTCGACGCCTACGTGCCACGCGACGGCGAGTCGTGCTGGTCGCTGACGAGCGACGAGTACCGGCAGGCGTTCGTCGACGGCGCAGCGGACCTCGGCTACGCCGTACGTCCGCCGTTCCGTCCGCCGAACGGTGGCGATCCCCGCCGTCGGCCTCATCCCCTCGCCTCGATCATGCAAACGATCCGCCTCACCGGCGCTGTTGATCGCGTGCCGCGCCGGGAGTTCGTCTACTGCTCCGGATGGGATGCCCGGACACCGTTCGCCGAACTCCGTGATCGGCTCCAAGCCGATCCCGAATGGCAGGTCCACGAACTCCCGACCGCACACAACGCAATGCGCGAGGCCCCGGAGGCCGTCGCTGCACTCCTGCTCGATGAGCAGCCTTCGAGGCAGTCGGCGCCGATCTGAACGTGACGCTGGTCGCTGCGACCCGCTGTCAGTCTCCGGCTCCGAGCACCGAGGCGGTTGCCTCCTCGGGGGGTGAGGCGAACGCGGTGCGGAGCCGCGTCCGTGACGCGGTGAGGTGTGCGCGCATGGCGTCGGTCGCGGACTCCTGCGAGCGCTGGCGGATCGCGGTCACGATCTGGTCGTGCTCGTCGAGCGCGTCCTCGGTGACCCTGCTGTCGCGCAGCAGGCGGAAGAGCTGCAGGTGGCAGTGCAGCTTCGCGAAGATCTCGCCGAAGTAGCTGTTCCCGGTCGCGGCGAGCACCGCCTCGTGGAACTCCGCGTCGGCCCGCGCGAATGCGGCGTACGACATCGTGCCCGCCTGATACCGGCTGCGCATCTCGGCGGCGATGGCGGCGATCCGCTCGGCCTCGCCGCCGCGGTGCCGGCCGGCCGCGAGGCCCGAGCAGTACGGCTCGATCAGGAAGCGCGCTTCGAAGAGGTCCTCGAACCGTTCCGGTGTCAGCTTCGGGGTCGCGGAATATCCGATCAGATGTGTCTTGGTGACGAGATCCTCCGCCTCCAGCCGGTTCAGCGACTCGCGGACCGGGGTCTGCGACACCCCGAGCCGGCGGGCCAGTTCGTCCACCCGGATCCGCTCACCGGGCTGGATCTCTCCGTCCAGCAGGAATCCCTGCAGCCGCTCGTAGACGACATCGCTCATCCGGGCCTTCCCGGGACGCTCCGTGCGGCGCTGGCTCATCTGTTGTCCATCCAGTCGGCAGAATCTTGTGGATTCGTATTCACAGGCCATTGCAAATCGTATCCGATCTGATCTAACCTCCCAAGAAATCGAGCGATGTATACGAATGCACCACCTCTGGGATGGTCGACGTGCACACAGATCTGCTCACGGCCCAAGCACTGGCCGAACGTCTCCTGATCACCGCAGGCGTGCCCGCCCCGGCCGCCGCCGAACAAGCCGAGCTCCTGGTCGTCGCCGAGGCCAAAGGGCTCCCGTCGCACGGTCTGCTCCGGCTGCCGCGCCTGCTCCGCCGCCTGGGAAACGGTACGGCGAGTCCGACCAGCACCGGTCGGCACGAGTGGCAGAGCCCTTGCTACCTGAGCGTGGACGGCGAGCAGGGCCTCGGCCCGGTCGTCGCCCTGCACGCGCTGGACGCGATCGCACCCCGCGCCGAGCAGTTCGGCGTCGCGGTCTGCGCGATCACCAACAACAACCACCTCGGCATGCTCGGGTACTACGCCGCCCGGATGGCCGACCGCGGGCTCGCCTGCCTCGGGATGACCACGAGCGAGGCGCTCGTGCACCCGTGGGGCGGTACCGAGGCGATGCTCGGCACCAACCCGCTCGCGCTCGCGGTTCCGGCCCAGCCGGTGCCGTTGGTGCTGGACATGGCCACGTCGAAGATCTCGATGGGCAAGGTCCACGACCACGCGATCCGCGGCGTGCCGCTGGAGCCCGGCTGGGCGCTGGACGCCGAGGGCAACGAAACCGTCGATCCGTGCGCCGCGAAGAACGGCTCGATCGCGCCGTTCGGGGGAGCGAAGGGCTACGGCCTCGGGCTCGGCCTGGGTGCGATGGTCACGTTCCTGACCGGCGCGGCCTACGGCACGGACGTCGGCGGCACCCTCGACGACGACCACCCGAGCAACAAGGGTGACCTGTTCGTCCTGCTCGCCGGCGGCCGGCACAGCGCGTCGGCGTACCTGGACCAGGTACGCCGCAGCCGGCCCGCGGACCCGGACACACCTGTCGCGGTCCCGGGCGACGGCGCCCGCGACCGCTACCGGAACTCTGTTGCTCAAGGCATCGAGATTGCTGACAGCCTGTGGCGCGAGCTCACTGCTCTCGACACGGCGCGGGAAGCAGTCCTGGCCGATTGATCCCGCCCTCGACCGGACAAGGACCACCCTTATGACCATGACCGCCGCCGGCTTCGGCGTGCAGCGGGCACCCCGCACGGTTGTCTTCGGGGCCGGCCAGCGCTCGCTGCTCGGCCTGCATGCCGCCGCCCACGGCAGTACCGCGCTGGTCTGCACCGACCAGCGCCTCGCCGAGTCACCCGAGTTCGCCGGTCTGCGCGCCGACCTCGAAGGCCACGGCCTCACCGTGCACGTCTGGAGCGACACCGCCCCCGAGTTGCCGATGTCCGACATCGACGCCTGCTACGACGCGATGGAGTACGCCGGGATCGACGTCGTGATCGGCATCGGCGGCGGCAGCTGCCTGGACCTCGCCAAGGCAGAGGCGCTGCTGCTGACCCACGGCGGCCCGATCGACCAGTACTACGGGGAGAACGCCGTACCTGGGCCCGTGCTGCCGGTCATCGCCGTGCCGACCACCGGCGGCACCGGCTCCGAGGTGACACCGGTCTGCGTCCTCAGCGACAGCCGCCGCGAACTCAAGGCCGGGATCTCGTCGCCACACCTGATCCCGGCCGTCGCGATCTGCGACCCCGAGCTCACCTACACCTGCCCGCCGAGCCTGACCGCGAGCGCCGGCGCCGATGCGGTCTCGCACCTGGTGGAGTCGTTCACCGCGATCCAGCGGCCTGCGACCGCGATTGCCGAGGGCCGGGTCTTCATCGGCAAGAACGTGATCAGCGATTTCTACGGCCGCTGGGGCCTCGAGTTGTTGCAGCGCGCGCTCCCGGTCGCGTTCGAGAACCCGACCGACCGGCGGGCGCGCTCCGACGTGATGCTCGCTGCCAACGCGGGCGGTTACGCGCTGGGCGTCGCAGGCACGGCGGCCGCCCATGCCCTGCAGTACCCGCTCGGCGCGCTGACCCACACCCCGCACGGTGTCGGCGTCGGCGTCCTGCTCCCGTACGTGATGCGCTACAACGCTCCGGCCCGGGTCGCCGAGTTCGCCGAGATCGCCACGATCTTCGGCAAGCCTGCCACCGGCAGCCGTGAGGCCCAGGCGCTCCAGGGGATCGAGGCAGTCGAGGCTCTGCTCGATCGGATCGGCATCCCACCCACGCTCAAAGAGCTCGGCCTCACCGAAGACCAGCTCCTGTACGTCGCCGAGCTGGGCATGCGGTCCGCCCGCCTGGTCGACAACAACCCGCGTCCGCTCGACACCGCCGCGCTGCTCGAGATCACCAGGGCCGCGTACGCCGGCGACCGCGGCAATCCCTTCTGAGACCGGCCTTTGGAGCCAGCAGATGACATCTCCGCATGACCTGTTCATCGACGGACAGTGGCGCCCGGCATCCGACGGCCGCCGGTTCCCCGTCCATGACCCCGCCGACGGCTCCGAGCTGGCTCGGTTCGCCGCCGCGACCGAGGCCGACTGCCTGGACGCTGTCGACGCGGCCGCCGACGCACTGGCCGGCTGGGCCGCGACACCACCACGGCAGCGCTCCGAGCTGCTCCGCGCGTGCTTCGAGATCCTGACCGCCGAGCGCGAGACGTTCGCCGCGCTCATCACCGCCGAGAACGGCAAGGCGTACGCCGACGCGCTCGGCGAGGCGGCGTACGCGTCCGAGTTCTTCCGCTGGTTCGCCGAGGAGGCGGTCCGGATCGGCGGTGACTTCCGGCTCTCGCCCTCCGGTGACAAGACGATCGTCGTCCGCCGGGAGCCGATCGGGGTCTCGATCCTGGTCACGCCGTGGAACTTCCCGGCCGCGATGGCGACGCGCAAGATCGCGCCCGCGCTGGCGGCCGGTTGCTCGGTCGTCCTGAAACCGGCCGGCCAGACCCCGCTCACCGCGGCGTACGTCGTCGAGGTCCTGCACCGGGTCGGCGTACCGGCGGGTGTGGTCAACCTGGTCACCCCGGTGCACGCCGGCCCCGCCGTACGGGCGATGCTGCATCACCCCGCCGTACGCAAGCTCTCGTTCACCGGGTCGACCGAGGTCGGCCGGCTGCTGCTCCGCGAGGCAGCCGACCAGGTGATCAGCCCGTCGATGGAGCTCGGCGGCAACGCGCCGTTCGTCGTGCTGCCCGGCGCGGACGTCGTCGCCGCGGTGGAGGGCGCGATGGTGGCGAAGATGCGCAACGGCGGCTCGGCCTGTACGGCGGCCAACCGGTTCTACGTGCACTCCTCGCTGATCGACGACTTCACCAGCCGGATCGCGCAGGCGATGAAGGCCGTCACGATGGGCCCCGGCAAGGATCACCGCAACGAGCTCGGCGCTCTGGTCTCACCCGAGGAGCGCGACAAGGTCGCCGGGTTGGTCGACCGCGCCGTCGGCGAGGGCGCCACCTTGGCCCTCGGCGGCGAGCCGACCGCGGTCGGCGCGTTCTACCCGCCGACCGTGCTCACCGACGTGAAGCACGGCAGCGAGATCAACCAGACCGAGATCTTCGGCCCGGTCACCGCGATCGTCGAGTTCACCGACGTGGACGAAGCGGTGCGGATGGCCAACGACACCGTCTACGGCCTGATCGCCTACGTGTACGGCGACCCGACGCAGGCGCTGTCCGTGGCGCAGCGGCTGGACGCCGGCATGGTCGCCGTCAACCGCGGTGTGCTCAGCGACCCGGCCGCACCGTTCGGTGGTACCAAGCAGTCCGGCCTCGGCCGGGAAGGCAGCTCCGAGGGAATTCTCGAGTTCCTGGAGGAGAAGTACATCGGGATCGAGGTGTGAGGCGATGGCCAACGCCGTCCTTCCTACCGTGTCACCACCACCGGACGTGGAACGCCCGAAGCCGAAGCGGCGCGCCAAGGCGAAGCTCAAGCGGCAGAACCTGGCCGGCTGGCTGTTCGTCGGCCCGGTCATCCTCGGGGTGCTGTTCTTCCAGCTGGCCCCGGTCGCGGCGAGCCTGGTGGTGTCGCTGACCAACTGGTCCGGCCTGAACAAACCGACGTTCCTCGGGCTGGACAACTACAAGGAGCTGTTCACCGCCGACGACACGTTCTGGCCGTCGCTGAAGAACACGGTGATCTTCACCCTCGCGGTTGTCGTGCTGACGATCGGCATCGGGCTCGCGCTGGCCGTGCTGTGCAACCAGAAGGTGAAGGGGATCGGGATCTTCCGGACCCTGTACTACTCGCCCGCGGTGACCAACGTGGTCGCGATCGGGTTCGTGTGGTTCTGGCTGTACGACCCGGACAACGGGCTGTTCAACTCGACGCTGAAGACGATCGGTATCGACGGACCGGCCTGGCTGTCGGACACGAAGACCGCGTTGATCGCGGTGATCATCGTGGCGATCTGGCAGGGTGTCGGCTACCCGATGGTGATCCTGCTGGCCGGGCTGCAGAGCATCGACCAGTCGTTGCTCGAGGCAGCGACCGTCGACGGGGCCTCCGCGTGGCGGCGGTTCTGGTCGGTCGTCGTGCCGTTGCTCACCCCGAGCCTGTTCTTCCTCACGATCACGCAGTTCATCACCTCGTTCCAGGTGTTCGGAATCATCTACGTGATGACGTCGGGCGGCCCGAACAACGCCACCTCGGTGTTCATCTTCCACATCTACGAGGCCGCGTTCGGGCACGGCCGGCTCGGGTACGCCTCGGCGATGGGCTGGGTGCTGTTCGTCATCGTCGGCGTCGTCACGGCGGTCCAGTGGCGGCTGGAGAAGCGGTGGGTGCACTATGACAACTGAAGCCATCAGGGTGTACAACCGCCCACCACGGCACATTCCGCGCAGGGTCGTGATCTTCGCGGTGCTGATAGTGCTCGCGGTCGTCTTCGCGATGCCACTGCTCTGGATGGTCAGTGCGTCGCTGAAGCCGGAGAACGAGGTACTGAAGAGCCCGCCGACGTTCATTCCGTCGACGGCGCAGTGGGCGAACTACTCGCAGGCCGGCCACGGGCTGCTGCCGTTCTTCCTGAACAGTTGCAAGCTGGCGGCGCTGAACGTCGGTTTCCTGCTGGTGTTCGCCTCGATGGCCGGGTACGGGTTCGCCCGGCTGAACTTCGCCTTCAAGAACCTCGCCTTCGCGCTGCTGCTGTCGACGGCGATGATCCCGAGCATGGTGTACCTCGTCCCGCAGTACATGCTGTTCCGCGAGATGGGGTGGATCGACACCCACTATCCGCTCTGGGTCCCGAACGTGCTGACGCCGGTGTTCGGGACGTTCCTGCTCAGGCAGGCGTTCCGCGGCGTACCGGTCGAGCTGGAGGAGGCCGCCAAGCTCGACGGCGCGTCGATCTTCGGAACCTTCTGGCGGATCATGCTGCCGCAGGTGAAACCGGCCTTGGCCGCGGTCGGCGCGCTGACCTTCATGGGCTCGTGGAACGACCTGTTCGGGCCACTGATCTTCCTCAACTCGACGCGGTTGCAGACGATGCCGATCGCGCTCGCGCTGTTCAAGGGTGAGTTCTTCACCCAGACCAACCTGATGATGGCGGCCGCGACGCTGACCATCCTGCCGCCGCTGCTGCTTTTCCTGCTGGCGCAGAAGTACTTCGTCCAGGGCATCACGATGTCCGGCCTGAAAGGATAGTCATGCGGATCACCCGGATCGAGTCCATCATCCTGCTCGACAAGCTGCACATCGTGAAGGTGCACACCGACGAGGGCCTGGTCGGTGTCGGCGAGATCAGCCCGATGAACGCGCACGTCAGCCACAGCGTGGTCGCGCAGGCCATGGCGCCGCTGCTGGTCGGCGAGGAGGCGACCGACATCGAGCGCCTGTGGCGCCGGATGTACACCAAGCCGTACAAGCTCGGTCCCGGCGGCGTCCAGCTGAACGCGATCGCCGGTATCGACATCGCGCTCTGGGACCTGCTCGGCAAGGCCGCCGGGCTGCCCGTGTACAAGCTGCTCGGCGGCAAGTATCGCCCGAGCGCGAAGGTCTATGCGAGCTCGATGTCGCGCGCGATGGCACCGCAGGAGGAGGCCGAGCGGGCCAAGTCCTTCCAGGAGAAGGGCTTCCACGGCTACAAGATCCACTCGTCGACGCCGTGGATGCACGACGACGGCTTCGACCAGACCATCGCGACCGTCACCGCGGTCCGGGAGCTCGTCGGGGACGACTTCCCGATCCTGGTCGACGTCAACAACGCGTACTACGAACACACGGCCATCAAGATGGCGCACGCGCTGGAGGACCTCGGCGTGTGGCACTTCGAGGAACCGCTCGCCGCTCACGACTACGCGGCGTACGGACGGCTCGCCGACGCGGTCGACATCCCGATCGCCGCTGGCGAGCAGGAGTACAGCATCTGGCAGTTCCGCGACCTGATCCAGACCGGCAGGGTCGACATCCTGCAGCCCGACGTGATCAAGTGCGGCGGCATCACCGAGCTGAAGAAGATCGCCGTCCTCGCGGACACCTACACGAAGCCGATCACGGTGCACAACACCCAGCAGACGATCGGCACCTCGGCCCACGCACACGTCTGGGTCAGTACGCCGGCCTGCGTCTATCCGCAGGAGTACAACATCGAGCACAACCCGATCCTCGACGACGTACCGATCTGGAAGAACCCGCTCGTCCCGGTGAACGGCGAGATCACGCCGTGGGACCTGCCCGGTCTGGGCATCGAGCTGGACGAGGACGCGATCGCCAAGCTCCGCACCAACTGACCATTCCCTGAGTTTTCCCCTGAGTTTCGAGACCAGAACAGGAACGACCATGACAGAGATCTCTCGCCGGTCGGTGCTTCGGGCGCTCGGCATCACCGGTGGCGCGCTCGCCACCGGACTCCCGCTCGCAGCGTGCGGCGACAACGGCACCGCCGGCGGCGGTGGCGGCGGCGGCAAGAACGCCTCCTTCATGACGTGGGACACCACCAGCGGTACGCCGCTCTACAACGTCGCGGAGAACTGGGCCAAGGGCGCCGGCAAGACCGTCGACATCCAGTCGGTCCCCGGCGACGACTACGACACCAAGCTGCGGACCGTGCTGTCGTCCGGGGCCGCGCCGACGGTCATCCGGATCAACGACGACTACGTCCGCGGCTACTACGCGGAAGGCTCGCTGCTCGACCTCCGTCCGTACCTGGACAAGGACGGGATCAAGCCCGACGACTACTTCCCGGTCGCGTACAACTTCGCGAAGCAGCCCGACGGCGCCCATGCCGCCTGGCCGATCATGACCAACCCCGGCATCCTGATCTGCAACACCGACGCCTTCGCGGAGGCCGGTGTCGAGCTGCCGCCGAAGGACTGGGCGAACAGCGGCTGGACGTGGGACGACTTCGTCGAGGCGGCGAAGAAGCTGACCAAGCCGAACGGCGAGCGCTGGGGCGCGCTGGTCTTCCCCGACACCTCGCTCGAGACCGTCTTCCCGGTCAGCAACGGCAGCGACGGCATCTACTCCAAGGACGCGACCCGGTTCACGCTGGCCGAGCCGCAGGGCGCCGAGGCTGTCCAGTGGGTGGCGGACCTGGCGCTGGTGCACAAGGTGCACCCGGACTTCGCCACCGTCACGGCCGGCCGTCAGACGCCGAACTGGGCGCTGTCCCAGCTCGGCACCGGAAAGGTCGCGATGGTGCTCTCGCTGACCAGCGGTATCCCGTACCTGCGCAAGAACGCGAAGGTGAAGTGGGACATCTTCCCGACGCCGATGAAGGTGAACCGGACCACGGTCAACACGCTCACCGTGCTCGCGGTGCCGAAGGCCTCCAAGGATCCCGACGCCGCGTGGGACTTCCTGAAGTACTGTGCGGGCGCCGACGCGGCCAAGCTGCTGGCCGAGTCGCGCGGCTTCATGCCGGTGGCGAAGAGCTCGTCGTCGCTGTTCGTCCCCGACGACAAGGCGCCGGCGAACCTCGCGTTGGTCACCCAGGCACTCGGCAACGCGGTGAACGAGAACTTCAGCCGCTACATCGAGCGGGCCCGGACCATCTACCGGCCGGTGCTCGACGATGTCTGGAGCGGTAAGAAGACTGCGGAGGCGGCGCTCGGCAGCGTCAAGCAGAAGGTCGAAGACGTCCTCGCGGGCAAGGGGTGACCGGATGAAGATCACTGACATCACCGTCGACGTCACCTCCGAGCCCAAGGAGCACGCGGTCCGGGACGCGATCCAGCTGCTCGACCGCAACGGGCACACCCGGGTCCGGATCGACACCGACGAGGGGGTGAGCGGTGTCAGCTCGACGTACTTCGGTCGCGTCGAGAGCTCACCGGCCGTCCTCGGGAAGCTGATCAGTGAGCAGTTGGCGCCGGCGATCGTGGGGGAGGACCCCACGTTGATTCGCGGGATCCGGCAGCGGCTGCAGACGCTGACCGACTACCAGGGGACGGCGGGACTGTCGTCGTACGGGATCTCGGCGATCGACCTGGCGTTGTGGGACCTGCTCGGGAAGTCGCTGGACGTGCCGGTGTGGAAGCTGCTCGGTGCGCAGCGGACGGCGATCCCGACCTACGCGATGGTCGGCTGGCTCGAACTGGACATCGCCGGCCTGGAGCAGGTGTCCGCGCGGGCGATGGAGCAGGGGTTCCGGGGCGTGAAGATGAAGGTCGGCGGCGGGCCGCTGACCGAGGACGTGCAGCGGATCAAGGCCGTCCGGAACGTGATCGGGCCGGATGCGCCGCTGATGGTCGACGCCAATCAGGCGTTCGGGTACGCCGAGGCGCTGCGACGCGGCCGGGTGTACGAGGAGCTGGACTGCAAGTGGTTCGAGGAGCCGCTACCCGCCGGGGACACCGACGCTCATGTCCGGCTCGCGGACAAGCTCGACATCCCGATCGCGACCGGCGAGAACCGCTACGGGCAGGCCGCGTTCCGGGACCTGATCGCGCGCGGCGGTGTCGGCGTCGTACAACCTGATCTGCGGCGGGCCGGCGGGCTCACCGACTGTCTGGAGATCGGGTTGATGGCGGCCGGGTTCGGCGTGCCGTACGCCTCGCACGGGGGAGGCGCGCACATCCACGTGCTGGCCGCACTGCCGAACACGATCTACGTCGAGAGCGGTCTGCTCAACGGCACCGTCGAACTGGTCGACGGGTGCTACCCGTTGCCGCAGGGACCCGGCCTGTCGTCCTGGTGACCCGGCAGGCCCTCGAGGTGGAGAAGATGCTGGAAGGTGCAACGATGCGGAGATGAGTGAGTCTGAGGACGTAGTGGTGGCGCGCCTGGTGGCGGCGTTCGACGAGGCCGACGCGACGCTGGACTGGGCCGAGTTGGCGCAGGGGCCGGCCGTGGTTCGACTGGCCAGGTTGCGGCAGGCACTGGTAGCTGCGGGCTTTGGCAGTCTGGCGGTGGCGGCGATGACTCTCACGGTCGATGGTGGGCCGGCCGTGCCGGCAGTTGTGAGCCGGACCTGTCGGGAGGCTACTGATCTGCTCGACGATGCGATCGGTCCGCAGTTGGCTGCGCGGTGGCGGATCGACGGTGTAGCGGATCAGCTGAGTCCTGAGGGGCTGGGGATCGGTTCGGAGCCGGTCAGTGTCGCTGTCATGGAACAGGCCATGACCAGGATCGAGTCGATCATCGAGCGATCGGTCGGTGCGCTCGAGACGATCTCTGAAGACGACTCCGTTCTGCCGGAGTTGCGTGACGCTGCTGCAGACGCCGTGGTTGTGTTCGACGATCTCGAGGACGTCGCCGGCACCCCCGGCCCAGAGCCGTCCCCAGAGGACTGAACCCACCGTCTACCTGACATGTGCGGCAGGTCAGCTCGCCCGTTCGACGTGGTCGACGACCACGCGCCCGATCCGGCCGATCCGATCTTCTTGCTCCTCGTAGACGCCGCCGAGATCGTTCGCGAACACGGCGACGACGATGGGTCCCGACGGCGAGTAGATGATGCCGATGTCGTTGGCGTCCCACGGCGGGTAGTCGCCGGTCTTGTGGCCGACCGGATGCTCGACGAATTGCGCCAGGCGGCGCTCACCTAGCTGCTGTTGTCGAAGTGCTCCCCGCAGCTCCGCAGCGCTCTTGTCGGAGACGGCTGTCGCGTGCTCGATCGACTCCAACATGCGGCCGGCCTCCCGCGGCGTCATCTGACCGAAGCACAGCGGCAGGCCGCGCTCCTGTGCCAACGCGCGTACCTCGCCGAGTGGTCGTGCCGCCAGCGAGGCCACCTCTCGCTCGATGGAATCAAGCCACTCCTGCGTCGTCCCGGCCCACTGCGGATCGCCGTTTCGCAACGCGTAGACCTGGGCGCGTGTGAGGGACGCGTGACGCGCATCCGCGAGCACGTACGGGAGCAGATCGGCATCCAGGAGGTTCTGAGCCATGCGCGTCTGCGTGTACCCGGACGCGGCCAACCAGACGTTGAGATCGGCGACGCCCCCGACCCTGGCGAGCAGCAGATCGGTCGCGCTGTTGTCGCTCACCACGATCATCGCAGTCAGCAGATCCCGCACCGTCGGCTCCAGGCCTTCCTGGAAGTACCGGAGAACGCCCGAGCCGCCGACAATGTCCGACCTCGTCACGCGGATCCGCTCGTCGAGGTCCAGCCACCCGTCATCAGCGAGCTGATAACACCTGATCGCGACCGCCAGCTTGATGACGCTTTGGGTCTCGAAGACGACATCGGCCCGAACCGCGGCCTCCTCGCCGGTCGTCAACTGCTTGACATAGATCCCTACGCCTAGAGGCTTGCGTTCGCGCAGTGACTCGAGTTCCACGACGCCCGCTGGTGCCGTGTCGTCCGGAACCTGCAAGGTGAATTGCGCAGCTTCAGCTTCGAGCAGCCTTGTCAGCTCGCTCGTCCGAATGCTCATGAGACATCATCGCATCGATAAGTCGGTCTGCAGCTGAGGATCATCGAACGCGCTTGAAAGGCAGGATGGCGGTGGCTCCGACGATGGCACTGAGCCCTGCGACGGTGTAGAGCACGGCGTAGCTGCCGCCGCCGATCGCGAGGATGGCCGGTGCGATCGCGGGCGCGACGAAGAACGGGAGCGCGCTGGCGATGTTGAACACGCCGAGATCCTTCGCGGCCGTGGCCCTGTCCGGGAGTACGTCGGCCACGAGCGCGAGGTCGACGGCCATGTAGAGGCCGAAGCCGAGTCCGCTGATGGCCATGCCGACGAGAAAGCCGTTGAAGTCGTCGGCGAGGGCGATCACGAACAGTGCCACGCCGTACACGATCGACGCGGTGACGACGAGGATCTTCCGTCGCCCGGTCCGGTCGGAGATCCGGCCACCGATGAGGGACGCGGCGACGAGCACGACGGACTGGACGAGGGTGCCGAGGAAGACCTGATGCGGTACGTCGTCCTCGCTGCTGCCGAGCTGATCGAGCAGGTAGTAGGCCTGGTAGGTGGTGAGGAGGGCGTAGGCCATCAGAAGCATGAACCGGCTGGCGAAAGCCCAGGCGAAGTCCGGGCTCTTGCGAGGGTTGACGTAGAACGTGCTGGGCAGTTCCCGCAATGACCAGGCCGGCTTGTCCGCGGGGTCGAGCTTGCGATCGTTCAGGGTGCTCACGAACAGCAGGACGAACAACCCGCCGATCGCGCACGGCACCAGGAACATGGCCAGTCGATTGCCGGTGAACAGTTGGACCAGGAAGGTGGCGCTCACCGACGCGATCGGCAGACCGATGCCCAGAACACCAGCGACCGAACCGCGTTGGGTGACGGGGATCTGGTCCGGCAGTACGGCCACCAGTGCGGCGAGCAGGGCGTTGAGGGACAGCTGGGCGAGGCACCATCCGATCAGGACGACCAGGACGTTGGGTGCCAGCGCGACGATGAGGATGCCCAGTGACCCGCCGCCCAGGCCGGCGACCATCCAGGGTCGGCGCATGCCCAGTCGCGACGACGTATGGTCGCTCAGCTTGCCGAAGAACGGGTTTCCGACCATCGCCACGATGGAGCCGATGCCGGCGACGAGCGCCAAGCTGTTCGGTGCCTGCTCGATCCCCACGAGCGAGTTGACCTTCAAGGCCAGGGAGACCAGCAGTGGGGCGAGGAAGATCAGAGAGGTCCCCATGGAAGCCAACGCGTACAGCGAGATGAAGCCCCAGCCAACGCGATTCACAGGCCCTCCGGACGGCAGTCGAGAACTGGCGTTTGGAGGGCCTGCTGCTCACGATAGCGGTCAGTCGACCTTCACGATGCCTGCGGTGACCGGCGAGGGCTTGAATCCCTTGACGAGCATCCAGGTGCCGACCGACAGCTCCCAGAAGGCGACCGGGACCGTCGCGAGCATCGTGATGGCGGAATCCTGCTCGTTGTGGCCGAACAGGGTCGCGACGTTCGCGGCGATGAGCAGCGGAGCCCCGATGAGGCCGACGGTGGGGATGATCCGCGGAACCAGACGCGACTGGTACATCAGCGTGCCGAGCAGGACGGCATTGATGGAGGCCATGAAGCCCGGACCGAACAGGAACGTCCACTCGCGGACGGCGACCAGGGCCTGGTTGCTGTCGGCCGTGCCGGCGCCGTGCTGGTTGAGCGTGACGACGGCGAGGAGGCTGACGACACCGGTCATGATGATCGCGGCCTCGAGCAGCCGGGAGGTGACGATGCCGAGGGCGAGGGCCTGGTTCTGGCGCTTGAGGATCGGGAACAGGGCCACAGCGCTGCCGATCCCGGCGAGGGCGTTGACGAAGTCCAGGAGGCCGGCCCCCAGGAGGTCGGTGTTGTGCCCGGCAGCGATGGTGAGGTCGGGGTTGACCGCCGACCCGATGAAGAAGAAGGCCGGTAGGGACGCCGCGAAGGTGAGCAGGTAGAAGATGCCGGCGGCACGGGCGTGATTGCGGGTCGGGTCTTTGACGGCGCGGTCGGTCGTGCGTCGAGCTGTGGTGGTCATGACTTGTCTCCAGTGTTCGAGGTGCGCGGATCTTCGGTGTTGGGATGCGACGCGGTGTCGGGCTTCACCTGGGCGACCGAGATGAGAGGGAGACCGAGGTCGCGGAGGCGTTGCAGCAGCCCGTGCAGGGCGGCCTGGTCCACGACGGGGCCTCGGATGGTGGTGGTGCCGTCGGCTCCGGCGGTGAGGGTGAGCCCGTCGAACCACACCGACCACCGCGAGTCGAGACGCCCCTGGAGGCGGATCTCGTACCAGCTGCGGTCCTGCGGCCGGCCGGTGGCTGTGCTGCTCACGGGGTGCTCCTCTTGTCGATCCCGGCTGCCCGCCTTGTGGTGCGGGCCTTCCGGGTATCTGCAAGCTAGGAGCCGATGTGATGAATGAGCCTCACATCATGTGATGAAGTCGGAGATGATCTTCGGGCCCGGCCCTCAGCGGGCGGGGCTGTGCGACAGCAGGTTGAGCTGGTGGGCCCGGCGTACGGCGGCTCGGCGGTTGTTGACGCCGAACTTGGCGTAGATGTTCCTGGTGTGGGTCCGCACGGTGTTGAGCGACACCACGAGCTCCCGGGCGATGGAGGGGCCGTCGAGGTCGCTGGCGAGCAGCCGCATGACGGCCAGCTCGCGTTCGGTCAGCGGGTCGATGAGGTCATCCCGGTGCGTGCCGACGTGCACGTCATGCGGCCCGGAGGCTGTGTCCAGGAGTTGGCTGAGGTATGCCCGGCCGGGGCCGTGCCGGTCGAGGCTGGTGAGCAGCCTGGCCATCGGCGCCCCTTCGCTGACAAAGACGCGGTTGTAGCCTTCGGGCTCGGCCAGGGCCAGGGCGTGTGCCAGCGTCGCCGGTGCCTCGTCGTCATCGTCTGCCTGCCGCGCGAGCGCGAGGAGCACCAGGAGTTCGATGACGGTGCCTCTCCGGCCGCCATCCTCGGCCGCCGGGAGTAGCCGTTCGAGCAGCCCGGCCGCATCGCGCAACGCCTGCTGCGAACCCTCGGTGTTGTGCTGGGCGAGCAGGATCCGGGCCAGCGTCACGTGTTCGTACTCACGCAGGTACGACGCCTTGTCGTGCACGGTCACGCCGTACTGGCTCGCCCATTTCAGCGCGGCGGCCACATCCCCGTGCGACGCCAGTACTCGCGCGCGCAGCGCTGGGACCGGTCGCACGTTGGGTGCGAAGTCGCCCAGGTACACGCGTTCCGCCTCCGCGAGCAACCCGAGCGTGGCGTCGACATCGCCCTCGGCCTCCCTGAGCAGCGCCATCGCGACGCGCCAGCGGTACGGGTTCTGCGGCAGGCCGGACTGCTCGCCGAGATCGTCGCTACGCCGCAGGTACTCCGCGGCCGCGGCAAGATCGTTGCGCTCCAACGCGACCTGACTCAGACCGACGTACATGTCCCGGGTGCCCCGGAGGCCTGGATCGCGGAGGGCGAGCTCGAGCGCGTTCTCGTACGTGCGTTGTGCCTGAGACAGCTTGCCCTGCGTGATCTCGAGGTCGGCGAGCGTGATGGAGCACCCCAGTACGTCGGCGACGTAGCCGAGCCGATGGAGCCCGTTCGCGGCGTCGGTGTAGCTGCGATGTGCGGCGTCGAGGTCGCCTGTCGTCCAGGAGGCGATCCCCGACACGGCATCGGCCGAAGCCCGCGTCAGGTCGTCGTGCTCGGGAGCACGGTCGACCGCCAGACGAGCATGCTCCAAGGTGCCGGCCGGGTCTCCTCCGATGAGCGCCAGCGCGGCCCGGTACTGCTCGACGCAGCCCGGTAGCCGGGCGAGCTCATCCTGATCGACAACCACGAACTCTGCCGAGCCGGCCCCGGGTTCGGGGCCGCCGTCGAAACCAAGGCCGGTCAGCAACCGCTCGATGTCGCGTAACCGACGCTCGATGTCGCCGAACTCGTTGCTGGCCATCAGTGCGCCGACGAACCCCATGGCGAGCACCGGCCGGTGCTCGACCACGGTGTCAGGAAGTTCGTCGATCCATCGGCGCAGGGTTGCTTCCTGCCGATTTCGTCGCAGCTCCGGAACGGCGAGCTCGACGATATCGGCGGCGCGGTCGATGTCGCCGGCGGCCAGTGCGTGCCGGACCGCGGGCACCGGTTCGCCGGCTTCGTCGTACCAGTTGCCGGCTCGTCGATGCAGGTCCGCGACCTCGCCGCGCTCCTCGAGCAGATGGGTGCGGAGGACGTCTCCGAAGAGGTGGTGGTAGCGGTACCAACGCCGTTGATCGTCGAGCGGGACGAGGAAGAGGTTCGCCCGGTCGAGCCGCTCCAGCATCGCCTTGCCGTCGTGCTCACCGGTCACGGCGTCGCACAGAGGGCCGGTGAGACGGTCGAGGACGGACGTCTCCAGCAGGAACCGTCGTACCGGACCGGGCTGCCGATCCAGCACCTCTTCCACGAGGTAGTCGACGACGAACCGGTCGTCACCGGCGAAGCCCGCGATGAAGCCGGCGGCATCGCCACGGCCCTGGAGCGACAACGCGGCCAGTTGCAAAGCCGCGACCCACCCTTCAGTGCGCTCCTCGAGCGACGCGATGTCCTCGGCCGTGAGATGCAGGCCGGTCACGTCGTTGAGGTAGGTGGCCGCCTCGGCGCGGGTGAAGCGAAGATCGGCGGCGCGGACCTCGATGAGCTCACCGCGGGCGCGCAGGCGGGCCAGGGGCAGGCCAGGGTCCGCTCGGGTGCTGATCACCAGCCGCACCTGCGGTGGCAGGCGGTCGACGAAGAAGCTCATCCCGGCCCGGAGGCCAGGACCGTCGGCGAGGTGGTAGTCGTCCAAGACCAGCGTGACCTCACCCGGTAGCACGCTCAGCTCGTTGAGGACCACGACGAGCACCGCCTCGGTCGAGCTCTGCCCGGCCGCGAGCAACGGAAGTGCGCCGGCACCCACGCCGGGAACGGCACGGTCGAGCGCGGTCACCACGTAGGTCCAGAACGCGGATGCCTCCTGGTCCCCCTCATCAAGAGAAACCCACGCAACCGCACGGTCGGAGGTGCGGCGGGTCAGCCAGGCGGCGAGGAGGGTGGTTTTGCCGAAGCCGGCTGGTGCTGAGATCAGGACCAGGCGCCCGGCGCGGGAAAGGCGGTCGTCGAGCCGTGGCCGGGCGACCAGCCCGGCGCGTGGCGCAGGGGAGAACAGCTTGGTCTCGACGAGAGGTCCCGCCATCGCAACTCCCCCTTTGCGGTCGTCCCTCTGCGCACGAGCGTAGGACACCTCGCCCACCGTTCGCTCTTGACGGCTTGACTTCCGCATCCGATAGTCGAAGCGCTTCGATAACTGCCGAAGGGGAATCACCATGACCTATCGCCATCGAGTTGGAGGCGCCCTCATGGCGCTGCTACTCGTCCCCGCGTTCCTGGTGGGGCAGTCCGCGCAGGCCGAGCCCCTTCCGGAGTTCCGGAATCCCGACCTGCCTCTGAAAGTCCGGTTGGACGACCTGACCAGCCGCCTGACGCTGGACGAGAAGATCTCGCTGCTGCACCAGTACCAGCCCGCGATACCGAGACTGGGCATCGCTTCCTTCAAGACCGGTACCGAGGCGCTGCACGGGGTTGCCTGGCTGGGAAAGGCGACTGTCTTCCCCCAGGCCGTCGGGCTCGGCAGCACCTGGGACCCGAGCCTGATCAAGCGGGTCGGTTCAGCCGTCGGAGATGAGGCGAGAGCCTTCAACAAGCTCGATCCGGCGAAGAACGGGCTGAACCTGTGGGCGCCGGTGGTGAACCAGTTGCGTGATCCCAGGTGGGGTCGTAACGAGGAGGGCTACGCCGAGGACCCGTTGCTGACGAGTGAGATCGCGACGGCGTACGGACGCGGCCTGCAGGGCGACGACCCGCGCTACCTCAAGACCGCTCCGACGCTGAAGCACTTCGCCTCTTACAACGTCGAGACGGACCGTAGCCGCGTGTCGGCGAGCGTCCGGCCCAGAGTGCTGCGCGAGTACGAGTACAAGGCGTTTCAGCCTGCCCTGACCGCGAGAGCTGCTACCGGCGTCATGGCGTCGTACAACCTGCTGAACGGCAGGCCGACCCACGTGTCACCCGAGCTCGGACAGACAGTGCGCTCCTGGTCGCCCGACGATCTGATGGTCGTCGGTGATGCCTCCGGCGCGGGCAACGTCAGTGGTTCACAGCAGTACTACCCGACTCCTGCCGAGGGCGTGGCCGCCGCGATCAAGGCAGGCCTGGACAGTTTCACCGAGAACGACACCAATGGCGGTCCGACCGTCGCCGCGGTGCAGGAAGCGCTGGCCAACGGCCTGCTCACCGAGGCGGACATCGACAAGCCGGTCGAGCACCTGCTGTCGGTCCGCTTCCGGCTGGGCGAGTTCGACCCGGCCGGGCGGAACCCGTACGAGAAGATCGGGCCGGACAGCATCGACAGCCCGGCCCACCGCGAACTCGCGCGCGAAGCCGCCCGCAAGCAACTCGTACTGCTCGAGAACCGGCACCGGGCTTTGCCGCTCGATTCGGCCAGGACCAAGGACGTCGCGGTGATCGGTCCGCTGGCCGACACCGTCTACGAGGACTGGTACTCGGGCACCATGCCGTACCGGATCACCCCGCGGGCCGGTATCGCGGAACGACTCGGCGCCGGCAGCACAGTCACCGCGACCGAAGGTGTGGATCGGATCGCACTCCGTTCCATTGCCACCGGCAAGTATGTGACCGCGCCGGCCGGTGCCGGCGGTGGCGCCCTGACCGCCGACGCGGCGACGGCGGGAGCGGCTCAGTCGCTGGATGTCTTCGACTGGGGTGGCGGCACCCTCGCCCTGCGCTCGGCCGCCAACGGCAAGTACGTCTCGCGGAGCGGGAACGGGTTGGTGAACGACCAGGACAAGCCCAACGGCTGGTTCGTGCAGCAGCAGTTCGGCCTGGAGAAACTTGCCAACGGCAACTATGCACTGCGTTACCGCGGCAACGAGGTCAAGGAGCCGTGGAACGGGCCCAACCAGTACATCGTGCTGCAGGCCGATGGGAAGCTGGCAATCGGCGCGGCGACCCAGGACACGGCGGCGCAGTTCGCGCGGGAGATCCTCGTCAGCGGGACGGCCGCGGCGGTGGAGGCCGCGAAGAAGGCGGACACTGCGGTAGTGGTGGTCGGCAGTACTCCGTTCATCAACGGACGCGAGGACGACGATCGTCAGGACACCGCCCTCGCCGCAGGCCAGCAGGCGATCGTGAAGGCCGTCACTGCTGCCAATCCCAGGACCATTGTGGTGCTGGAGAGCAGCTATCCGTTGACGGGCGACTGGTCACAGGCAAAGGGGGTCCTCTGGACGTCGCATGCGGGCCAGGAGACAGGCCGCGCCCTCGCGGACGTGCTGTTCGGGGACTACTCGCCGTCGGGCCGGCTCCCGCAGACGTGGTACCGCACGGACAGGGAACTGCCGGATCCGCTCGACTTCGACGTGATCAAGGCCGGCTGGACCTATCAGTACCACCGGGCGGCACCGCTCTACCCGTTCGGCCACGGCCTGACCTACGGCTCCTTCCGGTACTCCGGATTGCGGGTGAACTCACCCGTCGTCGCGGCGAACGGACGGCTCAAGGTCAGCGTCGACGTGACCAACACCAGCCGGACCGCGAGCGAGGAGGTCGTCCAGCTCTACACCGCTCAGCGCACCTCGCGGGTAGCCCAGCCGGTCAAGACGCTCCATGGATTCCAGCGGCTGGCTTTCGCGCCCGGCCAACGTCGTACCGTCTCCTTCGACGTGAAGGCCAGTGACCTGGCGTTCTGGGACGTGACCCGGAACAAGTGGGTGGTCGAGTCGGCTGTCCAGGACGTGCAGGTAGGCAGCTCTTCGGCCGATATCAGGGCCCGTACGACGGTGGCGGTTCGTGGTGAGGTGATCCCGCCCCGCGATCTGAGCAGGCGTACGGCGGCCACGGATTTCGACGACTACTCGGGTATCGAACTCATCGATGCCGCCAAGGTGCGCGGCGACGCAGTCGGCAAGACGTCAGCAGGCGACTGGATCTCTTTCCAGGATGTTCAGCTGGGCCGTGGCGCCGCCCGACTGGAAGCCTCCGTATCGCGGGCTTCGGAAGGAACCGCGAAGGTGGAGATCCGCCTTGGCAGCCCGACGGGCCCCCTCGCAGGCACGCTCGTCATCCCGGCCACCGGCGACCGCTACACCTGGGCCACGACGACGACCCGACTCGACCCACGGTTGACCCGCGGCGTTCGCGACGTCTATCTGGTCTTCACCGGGGCCGGCACGAACATCCGCGACCTGACCATCAGGTAGGTCACTCCCGGTTCCGGCGTCCCTGTCGACGTCGTCGGTCTGCGGCTGTCGCAGCTCTTCGAGTGCATCGGCTAGGGACGTTTGCCGGCGGGCGGTGACGGTAGTTGGCCTGTGTCGGTGGCGATGGTGGTGATCAGGGTGCCTGCGCGCCGGACCAGTTCGGTGCGGTTGGCGGCGCCGGCGTGGATCTGCAGGGCGACTCCGTCCAGGACGGAAGTGATCAGTCGCGCGCGCATCCTGATCTCCTGATCGGTCAGTCCTTGGGAGACCCGTCGGATGAGGACGCCGAGCTCACGGTAGAAGGCCTCGTAGATCTCATGGTTGAGTCGGCGGAAGCGTGCGTCGTGGTACGCGAGCAGCGACATCGTGCCGAAGATGCTGCCTGCCCCGGTGGTCCAGTTCCGGACCAGTCGGTGTGCGGCCTCCGCCAGGCCGTCGACGGTGGTGGCCCGCCGTACCGCTACGTCACCGTGGAGGGTCCGGTCGCCGAGATCCGATCGCCCGACGCCACGAAGGAATGGGAGGAGGCGGGCGGGCCGGAGAGCGATCTCCTGTACGTGCTGAAGCCGCAACAGTGGAACACCGCGGACTTCACCAGCGACTTCGCCTGACGCATCGAGCTCGGTCTTCCTGTACGCGTGGGGGTGGCGTCCTGCCACCCCCACACGGCAGTTTCAGTGCTGGTAGGCGCCGGAGTCCCAGCTGGTCAGGCCGGTGAGTGGCTTGTCGGCCAGGTCGTAGGGGTAGCCGGAGTTCTCGGCGCGGCCGATGGCCGGGCTGCCCGTCTTCAGGCGGAGGTCCGTGGCGCTGGTGTAGAGCGGGTCGGCTTTGACCGAGTGTGCGCCGAGCGTGAACTGGTACACGCTGCCCTGGTACACGCCGCGGTCCTCGTCGGCTGCGTCGGCCGGGTTGCCGGTGTCGAAGGAGTCGTCGTACCCGACCTTCTTGCCGACCTTGACGATGTTGTTGCGCAGCTTCAGGATGTCCGGCCCGCAGCCGGCGTCGCAGCTCCAGCCGTCGCCGTTCGGGAGATTGACCGAGTTGTTGATCGCGAGCGTGCGCATGACCGGGCCGATGTTGCTCTGCGCGCCGCGGGTGATCAGGAAGGTGCCGGACGGCTGGTTCGAGGTGACGGAGTTGTACGCGAACACGTTGTCGTCCGCGGTCTGGCCGGATTCGTGACCGAGTTCGGTGAAGGTGTCGTTGTTCGCGGTCTTGTTGTACTCGATGTGGTTGCGGTCGCCGTTGAAGATCTCGACTGCGGCGCCGTCGTAGGTGTAGTCGATGCTGGTGGCGAAGCTGCCGCTGATGGTGTTGTGGTGGATCTTGTTGTCGTCGCCGTTCACCAGTACGCCGAACGCTCCGGAGTCGTTGTCCGGCTCGGGATCGTTGACGCTCATCTTGTTGTTGTCGACGAGTGTGCTCCAGCGGATCTCGTTCCCGTTCGAGAGGTCCTCGATCGAGACGCCGGCGACGTTGTTGTCGGACTGCACGGTGTCCAGCACGATGCGGCTGCCGGCCAACTCGAAGCCGGCCCAGTTGCAGCCGCTGGCCCGCAGATCGCCGATGAAGATGTCCGAACCGGTGACGTACACGCAGTTCAGCACTGGGCCGCCGATCTTCGGCAGGGCCCCGGAGCCGTAGGCGCCGACGACGATCGGGTGGCCGGTGTCACCGGACGACGAAAGCTCCAACGTGCCGGACCAGGAACCCCCGCGCTTGAACAGGATCTGGTCGTCGGGGCCGAAATCCGACCCGTTGACCTTGGCGAGACTCTTCCAGGGCTTGGCCATGGTGCCGGCGTTCGCGTCGTTCCCTGCCGACGCGTCGACGTAGTACGCGGTCGGTGCGTCCGGGACGGCGTACGCGACTCCGGCAGCGGACGTGAGAAGCAGGGCAGCGGTCAGTACTGCGGCGGGTCTGTGCATGTGGTCCTCGATCTGGTCGGGACAGTGTTGGAGCGTTATCCAACAAGCCACCATGACGGCTCGTCAATAACCAACCAGCAAGTCGTTCAGATTCATCAACCAGGTTGCTCAACTTGATTGCGCAACTGTAACCTCGATGAGGTGATCGATGCCTGGCTTGCAGATACGCAGAACCGGATCTACCCGACGACCCTCCCGGTGCGCTCAGGGGATCAGCCCTGGCTGGAGTTGGCACGCGGCGAACGGGGGAGTCTCCAGGTCGGGTTCCGCTCCTCCGCGACCTCCGGGATCGCGTTGATCGAGGTCGACGCGCCGGACGGACTCGCTGTCACGGTACGGCGGGTGGGATTTGTGCCCGTTCACCATTTCAACGTGGAGACTCCGGCCTCCGATCTCGAGGGGCCTGGTGCGCTGCCCGGACTGGTACCCGATCCGCTGTTTCCGGATCCAGAGACTCATTTCGGCCCGTACGAGACCAACGCCTTCTGGATCACTGTCGCGCCCGACAAGGAGTTGCCGGCCGGCCGCTACCCGGTGCGACTCGAGGTCGTCGTGCAGGCCGAGACCGAGACCCGGATCCCCTTGGAGACCGCTGTTGTCGTGCGAAACGTGGTTCTGCCGGCCAGGGAGGATTTCGCGGCCGCCCACATCCTGCACGCCGACGCGCTCTGCGACTACTACGGCGTCGATCCGTTCAGCGAGGCGTTCTGGCAGATCCTGGAGCCGTACGTCCGCGACTACACCGACCACGGCATGGACTGCCTGCTCGTGCCTCTGATCACGCCTCCGTTGGACGGCGTCAAACGCCCGATTCAGCTGCTCGGTGTGACCGGCGACGGCGGCCGCTACGAGTTCGACTGGACGCAGGTCCTTCGATGGATTCGGCTGGCGAGGAAGTACGGCGTACGGGTCTTCGAGTGGACACATCTGTTCACGCAGTGGGGTGTGGAGCACGCGGCCAGGATCTATCAGGGGCACGGTGAGACCGAGCAGTTGCTCTGGCCGGACGGGACTCCTGCGACGGCGCCGGAGTTCCGCGCGTTCCTCGATGCCCTGATGCCGGAGCTTCGTCGCGTTCTCGAGACTGAAGGAATTCTCGGTCAATCCCTGTTCCACATCTCCGACGAGCCGGAGAGCGAGCACCGCGACAACTACCGCGTGGCGCGGAAGATCATGCGCGAGGTGGCGCCCTGGGCGACGGTGATCGACTCGCTGAGCGACGTGGAGTTCGCGCGCGAAGGGCTGGTCGACATTCCCGTTCCGCAGGTCGACTCGGCACCGAGCTTCCGGGAGCAAGGGTTCGACTCCTGGGTCTACTACTGCTGTGTTCCGCGCGGCCGCTACCTGAACAAGTTCCTCGACACCCCGCTGGCCAAGATCCGGATGAGCGGATGGCTGTTCCACCGCGACGGCGCCGGCGGGTTCGGCCACTGGGGTTACAACTACTGGTACCAAGGCGGAACCCGCACGCTGATCGACCCGTTCACCGTGAACGACGCCGGCAAGTGGCCGCAGTGGGGACCCGGCGACCCGTTCGTCGTCTACCCCGGCGAGCACGGGCCGATCGACTCCTTGCGCTGGGAGGTCTTCGCCGAGAGTCTCCAGGATCTCGCTCTGCTCCAGTCGTACGGGCATCACGCCACCCGGCTGGACGAGATCGAGGACTACGCGGAATTCCCGCGCGATCCCTCGTGGGTACGGCAGCGCAGGAGCGAGATCTTCGACGCCATCGACGCCATCGACGCGGAGCAGTGAATGACGATCGAGTACCTGCACGAGGGTTGGACCCTGTCCCTCGTCGACGGCCCGGACGACGTACCGATCGAGGTCAGGAACGCCAGGGTTCCGGCGACCGTGCCCGGATGTGTGCACACCGATCTGTTGGCTGCCGGGCTGATCCCCGATCCGTATCTCGATGACAACGAGCATCGGCTGCATTGGATCGGGTGGAGCGACTGGGAGTATTCCACCGAGTTCCCGGCCGACGTGTCGTCGCCGCTCGGTCGCGCGATTGCGGCGGGTGAGCGAGTCGACGTCGCCTTCGACGGCCTGGATACGATCGCCACCGTCGCCGTCAACGGCGTGGAGGTCGGCCGGACGGTCAACATGCACCGCCGCTACCGATTCGACATCACGTCACTGCTCAGGGACGGCGCGAACACGTTGTCCGTGCGGTTCTCCTCCGCCGAGCGATATGCGCTGGCCGAACAGGAACGACTGGGCGGGCCCTACCCGTGCGCGGAGGGCCGGCCGTACAGCTATATTCGCAAGATGGCCTGCAACTTCAAGTGGGACTGGGGTCCGGACCTGCTCACGGCCGGGATCTGGCGCGCAGCCTCGTTGCAGACCTGGAGCGGCGCCCGGATCGCCGAGGTACGACCGCTGGTCACCGTCGAAAACCTCGACGACGTCGGAGGAGCCGCGGTGGGCAAGGTGGTCGCGCACGTCGACATCGAGCGGCAGACCGGCAGCGAAGGCGCGCTTGTCGTGACCGCCGAGGTAGCGGGCGTCACCTCGACAGTGACAGTCGGGGCGACCGAGACGTCCGCATCGGTCGAGCTCACCGTTGACTCACCGGAGCTGTGGTGGCCGCACGGCTATGGCGAGCAACCGTTGTACGAGCTCACCGTGTCCCTCGAACCGGCCGGCCTGCGTGGCGCGTACGACAGTTGGCATCGGCGGATCGGGTTTCGTTCGTTGAGGCTCGATACCGCGCCTGATGCCGCCGGCGCGCCGTTCACGTTCGTCGTCAACGGCCGGCCCGTCTTCGCCAAGGGCGTCAACTGGATCCCGGACGACTGCTTTCCCTCGCGGATCGATCACGCCCGCTACCTCGAACGGCTGACTCAGGCCAGGCAGGCCAACGTCAACCTCGTCCGGGTCTGGGGCGGCGGAATCTTCGAGAGCGACGACTTCTACGATGTCTGCGACGAGCTCGGAATCCTTGCGTGGCAAGACTTTCTCTTCGCCTGCGCCGCGTACAACGAGGAGACCCTCACTCCCGAGGTCGACGCCGAGGCGCGGGACAACATCGCGCGCTTGTCACCCCATCCGAGCCTCGTCCTGTGGAACGGGAACAACGAGACGATCTGGGGCTGGGTCGACGGAGACTGGAGTGCGGTCGGCGATCGCAGCTGGGGTGAAGGGTTCTATCTCGAGCTGCTCCCACGCATCGCCGCCGAGTTGGATCCAACTCGCCCTTATTGGGGTGGCAGTCCGTACTCCGGCAGCATGGACCTCCATCCGAACGACGAACGGTACGGGCTGACGCACGTCTGGGACGTCTGGAACGATGTCGATTATCCGGTCTACCGCGAGCACCGGCCTCGATTCGTCTCGGAGTTCGGCTTCCAGGGACCGCCGACGATGGCGACACTCAGCCGGGCGATCGACGTGGCCGACCCGGCCGCTCTGCGGAACCGGCAACGGGCGCAGAACGGCGAACGCAAGCTCAGCACAGGCCTGTCAGCGCATTTTCGTCCGCCGGACGACCTCGACGACTGGCACTTCCTGGCGCAGGTCAATCAGGCGAGGGCACTGCGCCTCGGCATCGAACACTTCCGTTCGCTTCGGCCGCACTGCATGGGCACGATCTGGTGGCAGCTCAACGACTGCTGGCCGGTCAACTCCTGGGCCTGCATCGACGGCGACGGTCAGCGAAAACCCGCCTGGTACGCACTGCAGGCGGCGTACGCGCCACGCCTGCTGACGATCCAGCCGGCGACCACCGGACTGCGGGTCGTCGCCGTCAACGAGACCGACGAAAGCTGGTCCGGCGAGCTCGTCGTCGAACGGCTCCGCTTCGACGGCGACATCCTCGCCACGACACGTACCGGAATCAACTGCAACGCGTACGAAACCGTAGAGGCGAGTGTGGCTGATTTCGTGGCATCGCCGATCGATCCCACGAGCGAGCTACTCCGCGCCAGGCTCGGCGACTCCGAGGCGACCTGGTTCTACGCCAGGGATTTCGAGCTGACGTACCCCAAGGCGAAGTACGAGGTCGAGGTCACGTCCGGCAGTGTCGAGGTGACGGCCCGGACGCTGCTCCGGGACGTCTGTCTCTTCGTGGACCGCCTGAGCCCGAACGCCTTCGTGGACAGGGCTCTGGTCACCCTGCTGCCCGGCGAGCAGGTCAGGTTCGGTATCACGTGCGACGATCGGCTGCCCGCGGAGCAACTCGTCCGGGCGCCGGTTCTGCGTTGCGTGAACGACTGAGAGTCGCCAGGGTGGCGCCGTCCTCACGAACGGATCGGCGTCACCCGCGGAGAGTACGTCGAGTGCAGCACCAGCGAGGCCGCTCCGATCGCGCCTACGTCCGGGCCTGCGATCGAGAAATCGACGCGCACGCCCCGCCCCCGGAAGTACTCCGCCCGCTGCTCGAATCCGCTGGCGACCTCGCGCGCGTAGATCTCCCGGGCCTCCTCGATCGCCGAGCCGCCGAGCACGACAAGGTCCGGCGGTACGACGTTCGTCACGCCCAGCAGACCGAGCGTGAGCATCCGGGCCGCCTCGGCCAGGACCTCCCGCTCGGTCTTCTTGCCGTCGAGTGCCGCCTGGCAGATCTCCTGGTACGGCCGCTCCAGGGATTCCCGGCGCCTCGACGGCGTGCGGCGTCGAACCTCGGCAACGACGGCGGTGGGAGTGACGTACTCGCCCACACAGCCGCGATTCCCGCACTCACATTCAGGCCCCTGTGGATCCACGGGCACGTGATGGAACTCGCTGGCGGCCGTGGCTCCGCGGTACACCTGACCGTCCAGCAGGAGGGCTGCGCCCAGACCCCAGCTGGCGTAGACGAAGAGCAGACTCCGCACGCCTTGGGCCTGGCGGGCCCAGCTCTCCCCGACTGCCGCAGCCACTGCGTCGTTGTCGACGGTGACTGGGAAACCGGTACGTTCACGCAGGAGTCTTGCCAGTTCGACTGTGCCCCAGCCGGCCATTCCGCCTGGACTGTAGGCGATGCCGGTGTCCGGATCGAGCGGGCCCGGGACCCCGACGCCGATACCGAGAACGTCGTCGGCCGAAATACCGTTCGACGCGAGCAGAGCGTTGATGACGGTGGCGATCTGACTGATGCTCGCGCGTGAGCCGGACAACGGCGTCGTACGACGGCGCTTGTCAACGACCGCGCCGGTGAGATCCAGCAAGGCGAACGTCGTCACGTCTCGGTCGATCTGAACGCCTATCGCGTACGCAGCCTCGGGATTGACCCGCAACTCCGTGGCGGGACGGCCGCCACGCACCGAGGACGCAGTGGTGCCGACCTCGAGCACCAGACCTTCCTCGACCAGTTTCCGGACGATCTTCGAGATCGCCTGCGCGGTGAGCCCAGTGTGCTCAGCGATCTCGACCCGGCTGACCGAGGGCGCGGTACGGATGTGCTCGAGCACGACCTGCTGGTTGTAGTCGCCGAGCCGCAGTGCATTCGTCCCCGCACGTACGTTGGTCATCTTGCCTTTCGAATCTGTCCGGGCCGCGTAGCTGAAGCCGATCGCAGCGTATGCCATGGCGCTCTCGGCAATGGCCTTGACGGGGTTTATCAACTCAGTTTAGCATCCTGCCACGCTGCGAGCGAATGCGAGGCTGGTCCATGTACAAGGCTTCTAGGCGCGACTTCCTGAAGGCGGCAGCACTGGCCACCGGTGCGATCGGTTTGGGCTCCGCGCTGAGCGGATGCTCGAAGTCCGGTGGCGGCGGCGACATCACTCTCAAGGTGGCGGCCGAGCCCTACGCGCCGATGCCAACTGCTGAGGAACAGAAGACCAGCGTGACCGCCAGGGCTTACGCCGACGCACTCCAGGAATGGCTGCGGAAGAACCCCGGCGTGACGCTCAGCAAGGTCAACATCGACATCTGGAACCAGCAGGCGATGGTGACGGCGGCGGCCGGCGGCACTGCGCCGGCGATCTACTCCGGCAACGCGCTCGGAAATTTCAACCAGCCGGCGATCCTCGCCGCGTTCAAGCAGGGCCTGGCCGCGGACGTCACGAAACTCTTCAATGACAGCAAGCTGGTCGACAAGCTCGCCCCCTACGTCCGCCCGGTGTGGGAAGGGATGTGGCAGGTCGACGGCAAGTACTACGGCGTACCAGGCGGTTTCGGTGTCTCCGACGGCATCTTCTACCGCCGGGATCTGCTCGCCCAGGCAGGCGTTCCCGAGCCGCAGCCGGACTGGACGTGGACAGACCTCCGAACGATGGCGAAGAAGCTCACAGCCGGCAAGCGGAAGGGTTTCGCGACACCGCAGTGGGGCCTGCAGGTCGCGCTCGACTCGGACGGATTCAGCCTTCTGACCCAGCTGCCGGCGCCGAAGACGACGTGGCGCTGGGATTGGAACTACGATTGGAACGCGCAGCAACAATGGATCCCCGCCGTCGAGAACTGGCGGGCCATGATGTTCCAGGACAAGTCGCTGCTCTCGGACGTGAGCTACGGCAGCTGGAACGAGGTCACCGCTGCCTTCGTGCGCGGCGACGCCGCGATGCAGGCCGGGAACGTCGCTCTCTACGTGACGCCGGCCGACTCCGACAACAGTTTCCTGGGCCTGGCCAAGCAGGTCGGCAAGCCGGTCTGGGACGTTGTCGGATGGATGACCTACCCGCTCGGCCAGTTCGGTGAGTATCCTGCGCGGCGCTCGTACGTCGACTCCTACTCGTTCAGCCCGGACCTGAACGACGACGAGTTGGACAAGGCGTTCAGCCTCTGGTCCTACCTGTCCGGACCAGGACTCGTCCGGCAGAAGGAGTTCCTCTACAACGAGACGAAGGACCTGCAGCGTGTCTACTCCAGCGACACGATGATGCCCGTGATGGCCGACACCTCGAAGTCCCTGCCAGGCAGTCCGGAGAAGGCTTGGGGAGAGCAGTACGTCGCTCAGGTGCGCCGGGCCGGCAGTCGGCCGGCGATGCCGGAAACGTCCTCCTACCTTCCGCCGGACAAGGCGGCCGGTCCGACGTCGCAGCCGGTCGACGACGCGATGTCGAAGTGGATGTACGAGCCGGGAAGTCCGAACGTCCTGGACGGTCTACAGAAACTGCAGAGCGTCCGCAACAAGCAGGCGGAGAGCTTCAGCTCCAGCGCCTCCGAGGCCGACTTCCTCGCGGGCGCGAAGAAGTACTTCCAGGCCCAGTCGGATTTCTGGAAGGCCGACGCGCCACGGTTCCACGACGAGGTGTTCAGCGGCTTCCTGGACAAGTACGTCCATCCGGCGCTCGGCGAATAGGCGGCCCCGCAGATGACTCAGACCTTGCCTGTGCTGGAGGCACCGACCAGCACCGGCAGAGCCCCCGCGCCGAAGCGGCGACGGCAGATCTGGCTCTTCCTGATCCCGGCCGGCCTGCTCAACCTGATCTGGGGCTGGTATCCCTTACTCACGGCCTTCGGCCTCAGCCTCACCGACGCCGCGGTGCGCGGTGACGTGGAGTTCGCCGGCCTGGACAGCTATGCCCGGATCGCCCACGATCCCGTCGTCGCCCAGAGCTTTCGCGTGACCATCGTCTTCGCGGTGCTGTCCATCGTGCTGACGTTCGTGTTGCCGATCTTCGTGGCGATTCTCCTGATGGAGATGCGCAAGCGGGTCATGCGCTGGATGATGCTGCTGTGGTTCCTTCCGCTGAGCCCGATCGCGGGGGCGCTGCTCTGGCGTTACCTCTACAACTCGCAGTACGGCTTCCTGCAATGGATCGCAACCAGCCTCGGGTTCTCGCCGCAGCCGTTTCTCAACAGCAGCAGCCAGGTCCTGCTCTGGCTGGTTCTGCCCGGCCTGGTGATGTACGGGCCCGGACTCATCTACCTGGCGACCCTCCAGAGCATTCCCGCCTCCTACTACGAGGCCGCCGAGATCGAGGGCGCCGGCTTCTGGCGAAAGATCTGGACGATCTCCCTGCCGCGCATGCGTCCGGTCATCCTGATGATGCTGACGTTCGCGATCATCGGGAACCTGCAGCAGTTCGAGTGGCCCACGTTGATGACCGGCGGCGGCCCGGGCGGAGCCAGCCGGATGGTCGTCATGTACGTCTACTCGCTCCTGCAGAACCTCCGGTACGCCGACGCCACCGCGCTCTCGATCTATCTCTTCGCGCTGATCATGGCCCTCGTCGTCGTCACCCGGACGGTCTTCCGCGAGGACCCGGACGCACCACCCCGGCGCACGCCTCGTGAGGTCCTGGACCGGATCCGTGGCGGGGAACGAAAGGAGAACGGCTGATGAGCCTGTTCCCGAAGGTCGGCCGGAAACAGCCCGGCGTGCGGCTGTCGCGTGGTGCCGTCATCGGCTTCCTGGGCCTCGGCGTGCTGCTCCACCTGCTGCCGTTCTACTTCATGATCGTGACGTCGCTGAAGCCCGCGTCGGAGGTACTGGCGTTCCCGCCGAGCCTGTGGCCACACGATTTCAACACGTCGGCCTGGAAGCTCGTCGTCGGCATCGCCTCCGGCAGCGCGAAGGTCTCCGCGTTGATGGACGAGCCGTTCATCGTCTACTTCCTCAACTCGATCTTCATCACGATCGTCGCGGTCGGAATCGGAATGCCGGTGACGTCCCTGGCCGCCTATGCCAACAGCAAGTTGCAGCGCGGCCGCGGCGCCCGGTTCTCGTTCCTGTTCTTCATCGGAACGATGATGGTCCCGTTCATCGTCACGCTGATTCCGACGTACCTGCTGACGTTGAACTTCCCGTTTCCGCTTCCCCAGGTGCCGTCGATCCCAGGCACCGACCTGGAGTTCCCGAGTGTCCGGATCTGGGACACCCCATGGGCCGTCATCGTGCCGGCCATCTACGTGCCCTTCAGCTTCCTGCTGTTCAAAGGCTTCTTCGACACGATTCCCGACTCCGTGATCAACGCGGCCCGGGTCGACGGCGGGTCCGAGCTCAACATCTTCCGGCGGATCGTCGTACCGATGGCGATTCCGGTGTACGCGGTCGCCGCGTACCTCAACTTCGGTTCGGTCTGGGACAACTTCCTCTGGCAGCTCGTCGTGCTCCAGAGCCCGGAGAAGCTCACGACGTCGGTCGCCATCTACCAGCTGATGGACAAGTTCACCCAGGCCGGCGCGACGAACGGCGAACAGGCCAACGCGCAGTCCGACGCGATGCGCGAGGTGCTCGCCGCCGGGCTGTCCTGGAACGGCTTGATGGTCCTCGGCCTGCTGCAGACCCTTCCGGTCTTCATCGCCTTCATCGTGTGCCGCAGGTACATCCTGCGCGGCGTGCGCATCCGCGGCCTCAAGTAGCTGAAGCAGGGAGACTGAAGTGCGAGTCCAGGTAACGGACCTGACCAAGCGGTACGCGCCGGAGGGCGCGCTGCTGGCGGGGCACCGCGAGCGACCGGCGCTCGACGGCGTCACGCTCGACATCTCCGACGGCGAAACCCTCTGCCTGGTCGGGCCGTCGGGCTGCGGAAAGAGCAGCCTGCTGCGGCTGATCGCCGGGCTCGAAAGCCCGGACGCCGGCCAGGTTCGCTACAACGGTCACGACGTCGCCGAGGTGGCGCCACAGGATCGCGGGGTCGGCATGGTTTTTCAGGACTACGCGCTGTACCCCACGATGAAGGGCAAGGGCAACCTCTCGTACTTCTTCGAGGTGCACCAGCGCACCGAGGCCGAAGCGCGGCAGCGGGCCGAAGAGGTTGCCGACATCATGGGCGTCGGGTTCGACCTACTGCTCGGGCAACGGCCCGGAACGCTGTCGGGCGGTGAGCAGCAGCGGGTCGCGATCGCCCGATGCATCGTGCGTGACCCGACCCTCTTCCTGATGGACGAGCCGATCTGCAATCTGGACGCGAAGCTCCGGGAGAGCACCCGGATGGAGATCAAGAAGCTGCTCAGGAGGTTCGGCATCACCACGGTGTACGTCACGCACGATCAGCAGGAAGCCGTGTTCGTGGGAGACCGGATCGCCGTGCTGAGAGACGGACGACTTGCACAGGTCGGTTCGTTCGACGACCTCTACTACGAGCCGGTCGATCTGTTCGTTGCGAGCTTCATCGGCACCCGCCCGATGGCGGTGGTCCCGGTGGCTGTAGAGAACGGCGAAGTGTTCGGGGACGGGTTTCGCTGGGAGCTGCCGAAGTCCCTGACCGATGTGGTGCCGAACGGTCGGCTTCGGCTCGGCGTACGCCCCGAGGCCTGGGAGCACGGCGCGAGCTCGGGAGTTTCGGTCACCGCGGAACGGATCGAGCACGTTCCGACCGAGCGCCTCACGCTTGCCCACGGGATGCTCGGCGACGTCCGGCTCACCGTCGCCGTACCCGGGACGACTACCGAAGGCGAGTCACTTCGGCTGCTCCCGGATTGGGAACGCGCGAGCTTCTTCGCGGCCGACTCCGAAGCCGCTGTCCACACGCCAGGTGTGCCGGATTTCTTCTAGAGGACTGACGATGACGATTTCGGTACGCAACCTGACCCGCGGTTTCGAACAGAAGGTCGCGGTCAACGACGTCAGTTTCGACGTGGGGGAGAACGAGTTCCTGGTGCTGGTGGGACCGTCCGGCTGTGGGAAGACCACGACGCTTCGGCTGGTGGCCGGCCTGGAGGAGGCAGAGCGCGGCGAGATCCACATCGGTGGCGAGGAGGTCACCGCCATCCGTCCCCGGGACCGTGATATCGCGATGGTCTTCCAGGACTACGCGATCTTCCCGCACCTGACCGTCTACGAGAACATCGCCTACGGTCTCCGCTCCCGCCGGCAGGGATCGGACGTCATCGCGGACCGTGTCCCGCACGCCGCGGAGGTCTTCCGGATCAGCCCACTGCTCAAGCGCAAGCCTCGTCAGCTGTCCGGCGGCGAGCGTCAGCGGGTCGCCCTGGCCAGAGCCCTGGTCCGGGATGCGCGTGCCTACCTCTTCGACGAGCCCTTGTCCAACCTCGACGCGCAGCTCCGGCATCAGGCCAGGGAGGACATTCTCGCCCTCCACAAGCGGCAGCAGAAGCCGACGATCTATGTGACGCACGATCAGGACGAGGCCATGTCGATGGGCGACCGGATCGCCGTCATGCGCGACGGCGAGATTCAGCAGATCGGTACCGGACGGGAGTTGTACGAGACCCCTGTGAACCTCTTCGTCGCATTCTTCATCGGTACACCCAGCATCAACGTGTTCGACGTACGGCTGGAACCGGATCCCACCGACGAGGAGACCGTCGTCGCTGTTGGTGAAGAGCTGCGGATCGGACTGCCGGCGGCCCTTGCCGCGCCGTACGCCGGACGGACCGTCAAGCTGGGGGTCCGTCCGGAAGATCTGCAGTCGCCGCGTCAGGCCAAGTTCGCGGTGACCGATGACAACACCGTGCACGCGACGGTGGAGATCATCGAACCGACGACGACCGGATCGACGGCCTATCTCACGCTCGGCTCGCAGGACGTCGCGGCGACGTTCGCCAGCCGGCTGCCGGAACGGTACGTCGGTCAGGAGGTTCCGCTGGCCGTCGATGTGAGCAAGGTACGGCTGTTCGACGCGGAGACGGAACGGGCGCTCTGATGCCGTTCTTCGACGACTCCGGCATCGTCCGCGAGAACCATCGAGGCCTGGTCGTCGGGGCGTTCGCGGCCTTCGCCGAACAGGTCGAACGCATGGTCGCGGTCAGCGTCGCATGGTCCGTCGTACTGTTTCCTGCTCTGGTCGCGCTCGGCTTTCCGGGACTGCCCGGCTGGCTGCGGGTCTCGCTCGCGATGCTCAGCAGCCTGCTGGTCGTACCTGCCACGGGGGCCTTGTTCGCGTTGGCCGCCAGGGCACTTGCCGGTGAGCAACTCGATCTGCGCACCGCCCGGGCCGCGCTGCGCGACACCTGGACCGCCGCGTTGACGGCCTTGACTCCGTTGTTCGCGGGTGTGGGTCTGCTGGTCTGGGCCGTCGTCCTGGCGAGCGCGACTCGGCTGATGATCTTGGAGGTACTACTCCGGGGCGCTCTGCTCGGCCTGCTTGTCATCTCGAGTGTCTGGGGCCCGCTGCTGGTTGCGCGCAGCAACGCGACGGCCGGTTCGCTCCTGGTCGGATCAGCCCGGCTCCTGTGGCTGCGACCCGCGACGATGTTGAAGTGCTGCCTCGCCGCCGCGCTCGTGCTGGTCGCATCCGTGATCACGGTCGCCGGCGCAGTCCTGGCCGCTCCGATGCTGATCGCCTTGCTGCAAACCCATCTCTACGAAGAGGTCCGCTATGAGTGAGCTCGAACTGCGCAACGTCAGTAAGCGGCTCGGCGACCACCAGGCCGTCGACGACGTCAGCTTCACTGTGCAGGACGGTGAGTTCTTCGTACTTCTCGGCTCGTCCGGGTCCGGCAAGACCACGTTGCTGAAGCTGATCTGTGGACTCGAGCGCCCGGACAGCGGCGAGATCCTGCTCGACGGCCGGGACATCACGGCGTTGCCGTCGCGCGAGCGCAACCTCGGCATGGTGTTCCAGGAGTACGGGCTCTACCCGGCCATGAATGTCCAGGGCAACATCGCGTACGGCTTGCAGGCCAGGGGAAAGCACTCGAAGGCGGAGATCGAGCAGCGCGTGGCCGAAGCAGCCGCCAAGCTGGGATTGCGCGAGATGCTGGATCGCTACACACAGGACCTGTCGGGAGGTGAGCAGCAGCGAGTGGCCCTCGCGCGGGCGATGGTCAAGGACGCCGGCGCGTACCTCTTCGATGAGCCGCTCTCCAACCTCGACCCGAAGCTCCGGTACCGCGCCCGGCGGGACATTCTCTCGGTACACAAGGCGAAGAAGCAGCCGAGTGTCTATGTCACGCACGACCAGAGCGAGGCCTTCGCGATGGCCGACCGGGTCGGCGTCATGGCGGATGGACGGCTGCAGCAGGTCGGCTGCGCCGACGAACTCCTCAATGCGCCCGCGAACGTCTTCGTCGCGAAGTTCGTCGGCAGCCCGCCGATGAATGTGTTCGTCGCCGAGGTCGACGGCGCGACAGCCAGAGCCGACGGGATCGCGCTTCCGCTACCCGAGGAACTCGCGGGTCGTCCGATCGGCCGCGTGCTGGTCGGCTTCCGCCCGGAGAACACCACCGTTGCCCTTGACGGCGTGATCGAGGGCCGGGTGATCGAGGTCGAGGAAGGCATGACAGAGCTGCTGGTCCGGTTCTCGGCCGGCGGTACGACGCTGTCCGCGATCGTCGAGGACGCCGTCGCGCCCGGCGAGCTCGTACGATTCGACACTCCTGCAGGGAATCTGCGCTTCTTCGATGCGGATACCGAGCAGGCCCTGACTCGTGGATGACTCGCTACTCGCAGGTGTCGCTGCGATGGTCAGGCTGCTCTCACGGACGCTCGGGCCGTCGGCGGCGCCTGTCCTGAGCGGTGGAGCGTCGCTCGAGCTGCTCGCCGACTCCGCGGTGCTGGCGAGGCGGATCACCGGCCTGGCCGGAGTGGGCCGGGCGCACAACGCCGGCGCTCTCCTCGTCGGCGAGCTCGCCCGAACGGTCCGGGAAACGTACGGAGACGGTTCCGCAACCGCGGCCGTGCTGGCCGGTGTCATGGTCGGGCAGGCCGGCCGGTTGGTCAACGCGGGCGTTCAGCCGATCGACCTCCGCAGGGGCATCGACCGCGCCGTCGACGCTGCGTGCAGATCACTGGCGAGGCAGGCGACAGAGGTAGGCGTGGAGGAAGCTCGTGGCCTGTTCAGCGCCGCCGTACACGATGCGTCACTCGGTGCCCTGCTCGCGGAGATGTTCGACCTCCTCGGGGAACATCCCGCGTTGCTCATCGAGGAGCGGGACGGTCTGGTGCCCTCGGTGGCCGGCCCGCTCGTCGACCACGAGTACGTCGACGGTGCCCGCTGGCGGGCTCGGCCGGCGGATGGCGGGTGGCTGCCCGAGGGGAAGAGCGAACTGACCCTCTGCGAGCCGTTGATCGTCGTCGTGGACGGAGTCCTTCGGCAGGCGGACGACGTACTGCCGGTGCTCGATCTGGCTCACCGCGAGGGCCGACCCCTCCTGCTCGTCAGCAGAGACGTCGAAGCCGATGCGTCGCGGATCCTTCTGGCCATGCGCACTCAGCCGGGCGCGCCCCTGGTAGCACCGTGGTGTCTGGCGTCGGCCGGGACGCGGGTCGGCGATGACCTGGGGGATCTGGCCGTGCTGACCGGCGCCTCCGTCCTCACGGCAGCCCTCGGCCGCCACCCGGGAACGGTTCGGTCGGCTGATTGCGGCAGCGCGCGACATGTCTCGCTCACCAGAGCCCAGCTGACGGTGAGCGACAGTGCCGGCGATCCCGCCGATCGCGTCGAGGCCCTTTCGGCCCGGGTCCAACGGACTCCCGCGGGCCACGAGACCAACGCTCTCCGACTCCGACTGGCCCGGCTCGCGGGCTCGCTGGGTGTCGTCACGATCACCGGAGGGACCGATCCTGAACGCGCGCTGTATCGCGCCCGGATCGAGAACGGGCAACGAATGTTCGAGTCCGCCCGAGCCGGGGGAGTCGTCGGCGGTGGCGGGACAGCCTATCTACGGTGCCGGCCGGACGTTCTCTCCGCCCGGGCGGAGTGCGGTACCGAAGAACAGCGCTATGGCGTCGACGTCGTACTGGCCGCGCTGGAAGCGCCGTTCCGCCAACTCGTAAGCAGTCACGGGTCGGACTCACCCTCGGTCGCGGTGGAGAAGTTGGCCGAGCTCGGCGAAGGTTGGGGTTTCGACGCCACGGACGGTTCGTACGTCGACGTACGCAAAGCGGGCCTGGTCGACAGCGCGGGAGTAGCCGAGGGCGCGCTTCGTTCCGCCGGCAGTCTCGCCGGCACGGTGATCACGACGACGCTCGTCGCGGCGGGAGGCGCTCGTGGCTGACCTTGTCCTCGCCCTCCTCGACTTGCCCGACGGGACCCTGCTCGCCGGCGGGCCCGGAGGCATCGCTCGGCTCAGCGGTGATTCCCGAACCACTGAATGGGTGCGTGTCGACTCGCCCATCCGGACCGTCGCCGCCTTCGCCCATGGCCCCGTCGACGGCTCTCCGGTCGTGCTGGCCGGCGGAGTCGACGGCGTCGCGCGTTCGGAGAACGGTGGGCTGAGCTGGCAGGGCACGGAGTCGGAGGGTGGTACGCAGCCGATCTCGGCGCTCGTCGTCCACGACGATGCGGCCATCGCGGGCACGCTCGGCGGCGGGATCCTGCGCAGCACGGACGCGGGCCGGACCTGGCAGCGGTCGAACTTCGGGCTGCCAAGCCGCGACGTCACCGCACTGCTGATGTCGGGGACCACCGTGATCGCCGGGACGCCGGCCGGTGTCTACTGGTCGCCGAACGCGGGACGGGCCTGGCGAGTCGCGATCAGCTCGGCAGGGAAGTCCGTCGCGGGCCTGGCGAGCACGCCAGGAGGCGCGGCCGTCGCCGTGACCGAGGCAGGCGAGCTGTTGTGCTCCAGCGATGACGGACGCACCTGGCGGATCATGACGTCCCTTCCCGACAACGTCCTGCCGGTTGCCCTCGCGATCACCGACGACGCTGTCTGTGTGGTGGCGACCGCCGAGCACGGCATCCTTGGCTCCCGGCTTCGTGGAGAAGGCACCACACGGTCGCCGGATGTCGCGGCACTCGCACTCCTTCGAACCGGCACGAAGCTCCTCGCCGGGGGACCCGACGGGCTCATGGTGAGCCGGGACAGCGGGGTCACCTGGCACGGTTACGGCTGTCCCGCGTTGGACGACTTGGACAACACGATCGCACTCCCTGGTGGGGAACTCAGGTGGGGCCGGCTGTCGGGCATCATCGGACCGCGGGGAGCACTTCAGGGGCTCCCGATACCACTCATGGCCGTGTCGCCCACTCCCGATGGAGGGCTGCTGATCTCCTCCGCTGCGGGACTCTGGCGTTCGCCCGACCTCGGTGAGAGCTGGCGAGTCGTGCTCGACGGCGATACCGGGCGCGTTCACCACCTGGCGTTCCGAGCGGACGGCACGGGCTGGGCGGGCGACGCCGAAGGCGGGCGTTTGCTGCACACCGAGGACCACGGCGAGTCCTGGCAGCAGACCACCGTTCCATGGGCGCCCGCCCGGCTCCTCGCGATGGCATCCGAGCACGACGTGATCGCCGCAATGACCGCCGACCCGGCGCGCGGAATCGCGACCGTGTGGCACTGCGACCGGACCCGCACCTGGACGGCCGCAGGCCCGATAGACGTGACACGAGCCTGACCGACCTACCGCAAACCACAACTCGTCACATCAACTACGACTGACATGTCCGGCTGCAAGACGCTCGATTGTGTTGTCGAGGATGATCTGAGAGATTACTCTCGAAACATGTCTCTCACGGCTCGTCGGCACGGCGGCGAGCCGGGTCGTGCATTCCGGTGAGGATGCCAGGGAAGGTAGAGCCGGGGCTGGAGCCGACCTGCCGATGCGGCACTGAATGCGTCCGGAAGCCACTCAGTAGAGGTTGGAGGACAGATGGCAGACACGACGAAGGACCTGAGTACTCCATCCGAAATGTTCGCCGCAACAGCGGCCGACGATCGACCGGGACCGACCGCTGCCGAGAGGTTGCGGCTCATGGATCCGGACGACTGGCACGCAGACCTCGATGCCCTCGCCAACGGCCTCCTCGAGCGGCACCGCGACCCTTTCCACACGATCTCACCGGAACAGTTCGACGCCACAGTGGCTCGCCTGCACGATCGCATTCCAGACCTGTCCGGCACCGCAATCCTGGTCGGCTTCGACGAGGTAGCAGCAATGATCGGCGACGGCCACACCAGCGTCGAGACCGACGATCACTACCGGCGCTTTCCGCTGGAATTGTTCTGGTACGGCGACCAGTTGCGCGTAGTGAAGGCGCTCACTGACAACCCTCGAGTGCTCGGTGCTCAACTGGTTGCGATCGGTGGCATCGCCGTCGAGGAGCTGGACCGGCGGCTCCAGCCACTCATTCCACAGGGCGAGAACGCCTGGCACGAGCGGGCCCGCAGCGCGGATCGACTCACCCGCGCCGACGTGCTCGTTGCGCTCGGCTGCCTGCCCGACACCGCCGCCGGCGAGTTCAGCTTCGTCGGCCAGGACGACGCGTCTTTCACAGCCGAGGTGGCATCCCTGCCATCTGGTGCGGCACCGTCATGGCCGTTCCCCTCGCCGGATGCCCCGCTCCGGATGCGGAGCCCCGACGAGCCGCTCGCCTACACCGCACTTCCCGCAACAGACGCGACCTACGCGAACTTCCGCCGCTACGACGGCCTCGAACAGGCCGCTGGGCAACTGATTGCGCACCTGCAAGACGCCGCACCAGCCCGGCTGATCCTCGACCTTCGCGACAACGGCGGCGGCGACTACACCCTCGCCCGTCACAACCTCATCTACCCGATCTGGAGGCTGCCGACCATCAACCGCCCCGGCGGCCTGTACGTACTGATCGGCAGGAACACCTACTCGGCCGCGATGGTCACCGCCACCGACTTCCGCCGCGAAACCGAAGCCATCCTTGTTGGCGAGCCCACCGGCGCCCGGCCCGTCGGCTACCAGGAACTTGGCACCTTCGATCTCCCCCGATCGGGCCTGCGTGCGCACTGCGCAACACGGCACTACCGCTTCTCCGACGCCGATACCGCCGCCGTCTTCCCCGACCAGCGAATCGATCCAGACTGGAGCACCGACAGATCCGGACACGACACCGCCATCGACTGGTGCCTCGCGCAGCCCAAATAGCAACACTCCACCGACAGAACGAAGTGACCGGAGACCGCAGAGCGACAACCGCACGGTGCCGCAACCGGAGGCACTGCAAACTTCCTAATCCGGATAAGGCACCCAGGCCTTCGAGTCGGGTACGGCGTGCGGTCGAGCGCTGAGTGCGCAGGTCGACCCCGGCGATCGTGAGCAGGTCGAACGCGACGTACGACGCCGGTGCTTAGCGGTGCTGCCGAACTCTATGACGGTGCTCCACTGCTTCCAGTTGAAGCCGGACGTGCACAGCGCTTTGGTGGTCGTCGCGGTCTGCGAGCCGGCGCGGCTGAGCCAAACCCCACTCCAGATTCCTGCAACGTCGTGTAGGCGCGACTGGGTTATCACGCCGGTGGTTGGAGTACCGGGAGTTCGGCAGTCAGTCGCTCTGGATGAGGCGCGGGGCAACGTCTGGCAGCAGATCCGGAGAGGCTGTCGGAGGTTACTGCCAGACTTGCGAACCATGACTTCCACGGCCCTCCGCCCAGCACTGCTCCCGCCTCACTTGAATCCCGGTGACCGCGTCCGTTTCGTCTCCCCAGCCAGCACACCCGACCGCGAACTGGTGGCGAACGGCGTCGATCTCCTCACGGGTTGGGGCCTGCAGGTCGAGCTCGGCGATCACGCCTTCGACAGCCTCGGATACCTGGCCGGCACTGACGAGGATCGGCTGGCCGATCTCAACGATGCCTTCCGTGACCCGGGAGTGCGCGCGGTCTTCGCCACGCGCGGCGGCAAAGGCGCCTACCGCATCGCCGACGGTCTCGACTTCGAGACCGTACGACGCGACCCGAAACCGCTGATCGGCTTCAGCGACATCACCGCCTTGCACCTCGCCCTGTGGAAGGAGGCCGGCGTGGTCGGCATCCACGGGCCGTCCATGAGCTGGTACGAGCCGAACTGTGGACCCGAGTGTGCCGAGGCGCTACGCCGCGCACTGATGACTACCGACGAGATCGTCGTCCGCGAGGATCCGAAGGAACTGAGCGCAGCCCTGACCGCAGGCGAAGCTGCCACCGGATTCCTGATGGGCGGCAACCTCGACACAGTTCGAGGCGCCATCGGCGCAGACCTGCCCAGCTTGGACGGCGGCATCCTCCTGATCGAGTTGAACCATGGCACAGGTCTTGGCATGGTCGACCGTCAACTGACCCAGTTGATGAGATCAGGCCTACTCGAGGGCCTGCGCGGTGTCGCCCTGGGCCAGGTCGTTGGGTACGACGATGCCGTCAGCAACGGATGGACCGTGCTCGACGTTCTCCGTGATCGTCTGGCGAAGCTCGACGTTCCAATCCTCGGCGGCCTGCCCATCGGACACGGTCTCCAACCCGCCACCGTCCCACTCGGCACCCTGGCGACAATTGACCCGGCAGCAGGCACGCTTACCGTCGCGCCGGGCGTTCGCTGAACACCCGGCAGTCGCTGCACCTCGACCGCCGGCCCTCGGGCGAACATCTGCGTACCCCAGCCGTCGACCATCGCCTCGGAACAGCGTGACGCAAGGGTCACGCAACAGCCGCGGGACGAAGCCCGGAACACCATCCACCGACCACTCCTGAGCGTGGTTTCCTGCATTAGACGCAGGAAACCTCTGCCCACCTGGTCGGTTGCCGAGAGCAACGACACGCCGCTACTTACACGCCGCGAGAGCTTTGGCGACTGGCGGAAGGTTCTTAAGAGCCTCCGGCCCACTCGTGTCGTGGACGTACGGTGTAGCCGTCCGGCAGTACGGCGACGGTGGTAATCATTCGCCGTTCATCGGGTCGTCCATCGCCGGCACACCCCAGCGGAAGTACATCGGGGAGTAAAACCTGATGGCCGGGACCAGGCCGATGCTCTGGATCACCGTGGAGGTGCCGGTGGCGTGGCCGACGGCGTAGAGGTAGCCCTTCTGCAGGTCCTTGTCGATGCCGAGCAGCAGTGTCCCGCTGGTGCCGCACTTGGTGGCGATGAGCGACTCGAACCCTTGCCAGGTGCCGCTTCGCACGGTCTTGATCACTGGCCTGAGCGACGTGCTGACCGGGATGCGGATGGTCTTGAGGACGCCCGTCACGGTGTTTGCCAGCAGGGTGTCGTACGTCGCCGTCTTGCTGATCACCGCGATCGACTTCACGCCCTTGAGACCGGCGTACGACCAGCGATTGCGCCAGGCGCCGTTGTCGTCGATGGTCCAACGGGACAGTACGCCGTCGTTGCGCACCGCGTAGGCGGACGTGCGGTGTGAGGTCGAGTTCGCCCAGCGCGACACGTCGAAGGCGGTGTAGTTCGCCCAGCCACCGCCGACCCGTGTAAGAGTCGGCGGCCCGGCCTCGGGATCGAGATCGCCGGACGCGCTCGCGAAGTAGGTGCTGAAGTACATGGCGTCGCCGAGGGTGACGTAGCCGAGGACCTGGCGTTCGTTGGCATCCCGGAAGTCGATGAAGCTCGCGAGGCGCGCCTTGCCTGGCGGGTAGAGGCCGCTCGGGCCCCACTGGTACGCCGTCTGGGTCGGCGGTCTGGTCGCGGCGTAGTTCGTTGCCACCAGACCGCCGGCGGCTGTCACTTCTCCGATCTTGATGCCGCAGACCGTAGCCTGGGCCGTCGCCTGCGGTGTCGATCCCGTTGGGGATGCGTGCGCCGGCGGTCCTGTGGCCAGAGCTGTGCTCAGGATTGCGAGGCCGCCGATCACGGTCGTGGTGCGCTTGAGGATTGCTGTGTTCTGGTTGGGTTTCATACCTACACGATGCGGGCCGGAGCTCGAATGTTGCCGAACCTGTCGGCGGCTCTTCTTACGGTGCTGGGTGTGGAGCGCGCTCGTAGCAAGAGCAACGAGTGCATGACGGGCACCTCACGGTGTCTCTCCGTCGCGCTCGTCGACGATCCGATGCCGGAATCGCTGAGGATCGGGAGTTCTTGCATCAGATGCAACACCCGTGGGTTTCCCGGTGATAACTGCCACTATCACCGGCCCCGCCCACCGGCGCGCCCGGCGCGACCCGGATCGATTCCTCCGTGATCACCGGGTGGCGCGCGTCGTACGACGCGGAACGGTCGGCGCCGGGCCCTACCGTGAATGCCTTGGACGTGCCTAGGCTGATGACGTTCGCCTCAGACCCCGGCGGCACCCTCCTGGCCGCCGGGATCGCCACATGGCGGCCGCTCGGGTGGTCACGCTGAGCCCGGCCGCTCGCGGCCACACCATTCGAGCCCGGTACCTTCCGCTGGGGGTACCGAACTTGTCGCTGTCTCCGCAGTTCAGGTAAGTCTCGAAGGGAAACACCCGTTTGTTCGGCGGACGCTGTCGCGGGGAGGAGGGTTCGCCGACGAAGTGTAGAAGGACCGGATCGCGGCATGAGAGTGCGTTTCAAGCGACGAGTTCGTGCATCATCAACAGATGAAGGATGTCCCGATTTCTGACGCTGCTGCGTGGCAGCGCCTTGGTAGGGTCACCGGCATCGCGGGGCTGGCCGCGGTGGTGTTGTTGTTCGTCGTGCTTGTCGGCTCGCGCGCTGAACCGTCGTTCACCGCCCCGGCCGCCGAGTTCCTCGGCCACTACCGGTCACCTAACACGGTTGCCTCCCCGTTCCGGTCTTTCGCTCTCACGATCGGGCTGGTCACTTTCGTGTGGTTCGGGGTCGCGCTGTCCATGCTGTTGCGGCACGCCGAGGGCGTGGCTCCGTGGCGGTCGTCAATCGGGATGGTCTCCGGTGTGTTGTTCGCTGCTCTGGTCCTCACGGGGAACGAGGTCGCGGCCGTGTTCATTGCCGATGATCTCGACCCTCAGATCGCCAGGTTTGCCTTTGAGGAGTCGCAGGCGGCGTTCGCGAACGCGCGCGTGGCGCTTGGCAGCTTCGCCGTGTGCTGCGGGTGGGTCATCGCATCGAGCCGATTCCTGCCCCGCTGGGTCGGCTGGCTGGCCATCGCAAGCGGAGGAGGCCTCGTCCTTTGCCGCATCGACTGGTCGAACAACATCTGGCTGGTGCCGTACTTGCTGTTCTGGCTTTGGGTGCTCACGGTGGCGGTGCTGCTCTTGCGGCGCAACTTCCACGGCGTGAGCCGATCCGCTTGAAAGCGCGCCCACTCGGGTCCAGGTCTATCGCCGTCGCGGGCCGCGTCAATGAGCCACGATCTTCGCTGGTTTCGGCCCAGCGAGCTCGCAGATCTGAAGAGACGGGACATAGTCGCCACCGGCAACGACTCGACCCCACATCGGCAGCACGGTGGGCGCGAAGATTCTCTGCACTAGAGCCGAGGCCGGCGGCGGCAGCTGAGAACGCGCTGTTGGTCGATGCACAGGATCGCAGGGTCTGTTTGACGAACGAGTCGAGATCTTTGTCTCGATGCCCAGGCGCGTCAGTGCAGCCTCGAGATGCTCGGGTTTGCGGGCAGAGTTCGAAGCCGCACGGGTGCCGGCTGATTTATCGTGAGAGCTGGGACCTGGGGGGATTGGTGGGTCCAATGGCGACAGGACAATCATCGCGGCCAGTTCAACTGCCGACCGTCGGTCGGACAACGCTGCTCGCCTTCGGCGCTCTCGGCGGATTCGCCTGGGCGGCCGGACTGCGCGGGTTCATGTCTCAGGTCGCGGGCAACGAGGCTGGCGTCCACTGGGTCGGCACCTTCGCCTGGGTCCTGCTGCCCGGCACTCTCACCGGCATCCTCCTCGCGTGGGCCGAGTCCATCCGACGTACCGGCGGCCGTCCGCACTGGCGCTGGCTGGCGCTCTCGCCGTTGCTTTTCGCGGCCGTGCTCACCCCGGACCCGGTCGGCATCCTCGAGAGCGGCATCGGCGGCGGCGCCATCGGCGTACCGCTGTACGGCATGCTCGGCGGTTATGCCATCTCTGGCCGCGGCCCGCTGTGGGGACGACTGATCACCGGCCTCGTGGCTCTCAGCGCCGTACCGATCTGGGCCTTCACGGTCGAGTCCTTCGCCCCGCACCTCGCGATCGACACACCAGCGGGGCTTTGGGTCGCGCTGTACTACTACGCGTTCATGGCCCTACTCATGCTGGCCTGCGCGATCCCTCACCGCCCGGTCGAACGGTACGACGACCAAGCCGGGCTGGAGCAGCGATGAACCGATCCGCGACCGAGGGTCCACGGTTTCGGTCCGGCGCACTCGCTTTCATGGTGGCAGCACGCCGTCGTCGCCTCCTCGACGTCGTCCACAATCATCGCGAACGCCGGCAGGCGCGACCAGGACGGTAGGGCCGTTAGCGCAGTCACTGACCCCTCGGACGGGTCGACGCTGGCGTTGGCCGGGCGGTACGAGGTCTGGTATGACAAATCGCTGCCCGAGGACGACCCGAACCGGATCGTGCCGACGTACACGACCAGCGCGACCGACAGCGTCGGCCGGATTCACGACCGGATGCCCGTGGCGATCGCGCCTGATCATTGGAACGAGTGGCTCGATCCCCGCAACCACGACGTCGACCAGTTGTCGCGACCCATGAGCTGAAGAGGTCGAGGGCTTTAGGCAACAGTTGGCGGCTATCCACCCGAGCGATGGAGGCTCCCTTGGGAAACCTCCATCGATCGTTGGTCTTCCGGAAGGACGGACTGAAGGTCAGCCCGGTTGGGGTGTCAACGCGGTCAATGGCTGACGGGCGCGGAGTTCGCGCAGGTCGGGGATGTGTTGTAGAGGGTGCCGGGGCTGACGCCGGCCGTCGGTCAGGGTGGGGTCGCGGGGATTAGCCCTCCAGGTCCGCCGGATCTGGTGATCGACGACGCCCAGCTCGTGCTGCGACGCGTCCTCGACTGGCTATTGACCGGCAGTTCCGCCGATGCTTTACTGGCGAAATCGATTCCGGAATCGATTCCGAAATCGATTCCGAAATCGATTCCGGATACTTGTTCCGAATATCCGTATCTGGGATGTCGGCTGTTGCTCGTGAAGAAGAGGAGGCGGCGATGGGAGTCACGATCGCTGACGTGGCTGCGCGTGCCGGGGTCAGCACGACGACGGTCTCGCGGGTGCTGAACGGCAGAGGCGAGATCAACGAGAAAACAGCCTCGAGGGTCCGACAGGCGATTGCAGACCTTTCCTATGTGCCGAGCGCTGGGGCGGTCGGGCTCAGACGTGGCACTGCGCAGATGGTCGGCATGCTGGTTCCTGATCTGGCCTGGGTCTTTTCCGGCATTGTGCAGGGCGTCGTCGACGCGCTGGAGACCGAGGGCTTCGGGTTGCGCATGCTGACCTGGAACCGCGGCGAGGAGTCCCTGCGCAGGCTGGGCCTGCAGGTCGCTGCCAAGTCGTTCGACGGTCTGCTCGTGATCGAGCCCGAGGGGGCCTTGGGCTACATCACGGAATTGCACGAAGCCGGGCTACCGATGGTGCTGATCGACGACCGCTTTCCGCGGCCGGGCTTCCCCTACGTTTCCACCACCAACCGTCAGGGGGGTGAGCAGGCGGCGCGCCACCTGCTGGAGATCGGGCGCCGTCGTCCGCTGGTGATCACCGGTCCCAAGGTGTACGGCTGTAGTCAGGATCGGCTGGGCGGCTTTGTTGATGTCTATGCGCAGGACGGACTCGAGCTCGACGAGCGCCGCATCATCTGGGGCGACTTCCAGTTTGAAAGTAGTCGGCTCGCGGTCGGGCGCGCTCTCGCTGAGGGCGTGGAATTCGACTCGGTCTTCGCACACAACGACCCCTCGGCCGCCGGCGTTCTCGCCGCCTTGCACGCGGCCGGACGCGAGGTGCCGGGCGATGTTGCCGTGGTCGGATTCGATGACATCGAGATGGCGTCGTACACCTACCCGACACTGACCACCATCCGGCAGCCGATGCGGGAGATGGGCCAGGCGGCGGCGCGCCTGTTGCTGGACCACGTGCGCAAATCGCCGGACGCCGCTGCCTCCCGCATCATTCCTACCAGCCTGGTGGTCCGCGGCTCGACGGATCAGTGACGCCGGCGTCACGGCAACGCACAATCTCTCGGCGCAGCCCACTCCGACAGATGCCCCCAATCGGCAAACAACTCGCTGACTTCTGACGACTCATTGCTTGGAGACCATGATGGGACGGTCGGTTCGCTCTGTCGCGTACTTGGATCCGGAGGCTCCTGTGGAGGTTCGGGTCGAGGACCTGCTGTCCCGGATGAGCCTGCCGGAGAAGGTCGGGCAGTTGCTGATGCTCGATGCACAGCACGAGGATCTGGTGGACATCGTGTCGACCAAGCTGGCCGGGTCGGTCCTGCATGTGCCTCCGGCGCGCAGGTCCGAGGCCATCGAGCTGGCCCACCGATCGCGGCTCGGCATTCCACTGCTGCTAGCCGACGACTGCATCCACGGCCACTCCTTCTGGCCGGGCGCGACAGTATTTCCGACTCAGCTCGCCATGGCCTGCACTTGGGATCCCGCTTTGCTGCAGCGGGTCGCACGGACGGCTGCGATCGAGATCGCGACCAGCGGAATCCACTGGACCTTCGCGCCGGTGCTGTGCATCACTCGTGACCTGCGCTGGGGCCGGATCAACGAGACGTTCGGCGAGGATCCGTTCTTGATCGGTGAACTCGGGGCTGCGATGGTGCGTGGCTATCAGGGCGACGGCCTCAGCGACCCCACAGCCGTGCTGGCGTGCGCCAAGCACTTCGCGGGTTACTCCGAGACCCAGGGCGGGCGCGACGCGAGCGAAGCCGATCTCAGCCCACGCAAGCTGCGCTCGTGGTTCCTGCCTCCGTTCGAGCGGGCGGTAGGGGCCGGCTGCCATACCTTCATGCTCGGTTACCAGTCGATCGACGGGGTGCCCATCACCGCGAATCAATGGCTGCTCAACGACGTCCTCCGGCGCGAGTGGGGCTTCGACGGCACGCTGGTGACCGACTGGGACAACGTCGGCCGGATGGTCTGGGACCAGCGGGTCTGCGCCGACCAGGTCGAGGCGGCGGCGGTCGCCGTCAACTCCGGGAACGACCTCATCATGGCCACGCCGGCGTTCTTCGAAGCCGCGCAGGCGGCGGTCGCCGAGGGTCTCATCGGCGAGAAGCAGGTCGATGACGCGGTACGTCGGGTTCTGCGGCTGAAGGTGGTGCTCGGACTCTTCGAAGATCCTCGTGCCCCCGAGCCTGAGCGGCAAAGGCAGGTGATCGGCTGCCGCGAACACGCCGACCTCAACCTGGAAACCGCTCGTCGTTCCCTGGTGCTGTTGCGCAACGAGCGGATCCTGCCGCTCGAAGGCGGACTGACGCTGGACGGAAACGGCCGCGCCGCAGTCCAGGGCACGCCGCGGACGATCGCGGTTCTCGGCCCGAACGCCGACAGTCCCGAGGCCATGCTCGGCGACTGGGCGGGTACTTCCGGCCAGGTCGCCTGGATGCCCGACGGGCATCCCCGTGAGCTGGTGGAGACGGTGCTCGACGGCCTTCGCGCCCTCACACCTGCCGCCTGGACCGTGACGTACGCCCGCGGGGCCGACATCGAAAGCTCCGCCGCCGATGCCGAGTGGTCTGTCGGGCCCCATGGTGAACCGCTTCCGCCTGTCTTCACCCCCGCCCAGGTCGACGAGGCGCAAGTTCGTGCGGCCGTGGCCGCGGCAGAGGCCGCCGACTATGCCGTCGTGGTCGTCGGGGACACCCTTGCCCTCACGGGGGAGGGACGCTCCACGGCCACGCTCGAGCTGCAAGGAAGCCAGATCGCTTTGCTGGACGAGGTGGCCGCTACCGGTACGCCGATGATCGTCGTACTGATCCAGTCCAAGCCGAGCACACTCCCCGACTCAGCGCTGAACGCGGCAGCGCTCATCGAGGCGTTCAACCCGGGCATGCGCGGTGGCCGCGCCATCGCCGAACTCCTTCTCGGACTCATCGAGCCCAGCGGCCGGCTGCCGATCAGCTTCGCGCACCACGTAGGACAGCAACCCGTCTTCTACAACCAAGTGCGGGGCCAGCATGGTGACCGCTACGCGGATCTCAGCCAAGACCCCCTGTTCGCGTTCGGTGAGGGTCTTACCTATACCACCGTTACCTATTCCACTCTTGTCGTGCACGACGACGAAGTGCCTGCTGACGGCACCGTGAGCGCCACGGTGCGACTCACGAACAGTGGGTCTCGGCCCGCTGTCGAAACGGTTCAGGCCTACGTCAGCGACCTGACCACCAGCGTCACCTGGGCCGAGCAGGAGCTGAAGGCTTTCACCCAAGCCGAAGTTCCTCCAGGCGAAACCATGGATGTGAACATCAGCATCCCTGCCTCGCACTGCTCACTGGTCACAGCCGACAACCGTCGTGTCGTCGAAGCTGGGGAGTTCAGACTCCGAGTCGGCCCCAATTCACGCCGGCAGCAACAGCTCAGCGCACGATTCCGCATTTCACCACGCAGCGGCACCGGATCGGGGGTGAACCCGGCCACCTCTGCGTGAACGTCGCGGCTCAGCACGACGACTACATCGTCACTTAGTACGGCGGCTCATCCCGCAGCGCTGCGAGGAGCCGTACACCTGTGGGGTGTCTCCCACCGCAGGCTGCTGACGCCTGCCCACGAACACCCGAATATCCGCTGCGGCCCGGCCGCATCGGGTGGCACGACCCAATCCCGTAAGAAAGGGGAAGCTCATGCGTGGTTCGAACGCAGCCAAGGCGGCGGTCGCGGCGCTCGCCGTGGCAATGCTGTCAACGGGGTGCCTCAGCGGCGCCCCCAGCGACGCCTCCAGTGGGAACGCATCCGGCCCAGGGAAGTCGACCGTCGAGGTCATGTACGGGTTCGGCGACAGCCAGGAGGCGGCCTTCCAGAAGGACCTCAACACCTTCGCCCAGGCCAACGGGTTCACGATCAAGTTCAGCAAGGCAGGCTCCTGGGACACCGAGATCCGCGCCCGCGTCGCCGGCGGCAGCGCACCCGACGTGGGCCTGTTTCCCCAGCCGGGCCTGATGTGCGACCTGGCGGCGAAGAAGACCGTTCTCGCGTACGACGACGCGACTGTCCAGACCGACACCAAGACCCTCGTCCCCGGGTTCGTCGGGGCGGGCACCTGCCCGGACGGAAAGGTCTACGGCCTCCCCGCGGCCGTCAGCGTCAAGAGCCTCCTGTGGTACGACAAGCCGGCCTTCGCAGCCGCCGGCTACACCGTCCCGACGACGCTCGACGAGCTGACCGCCCTCACCGACAAGATCCGCTCGCAGGGAAAGACCCCGTGGTGCATCGCGGCCGAGTCCGGCCAGGCGACCGGCTGGCCGGTCACCGACTGGATCGAGGACCTCGTCCTGCGACTGGCCGGCCCGGACAACTACGACAAATGGGTCAAGGGGCAGTTGAAGTTCAGCAGTCCCGAGATCAAGCCCGCCTTCGACTACTTCCAGAAGATCGCCCTGACCGACGGCAACGTCCTGGGCGGCAGCAAGGCCATCGTGGCCACGAACTTCCAGACCGGTGGGAACGCCCTGTTCAAGCAGCCGCCCGGCTGCTACCTGTTCAAGCAGGCCACGTTCGTCGCCGGTAAGGGTGGCTTCCCGGACGCCGTCCTGGCCAAGCTCGACACCGAGGTCGGCGTCGCCGCCTTCCCCGTGAAGGAAGCCGGCAACAACCCCGTCCTCACCGGCGGTGACCTCGCCGCGGCCTTCAACAACGACGCCAACACCATCAAGCTGCGCAACTTCATCGCCAGCAAGGACAACGGCATCGAGGTCGGCAAGGCCGGCTACTTCTCGCCGCACAACTCCTTCGACGTCTCGCTCTACCCCAACAACACGCTCCGCACGATCGCCCGGGACGTCCTCTACAAGTCCACGGCCGCCCGCTTCGACGGTTCCGACCTCATGCCCGCCAAGGTCGGTGCCGGCACGTTCTGGACCGAGCCGGTCGCGTGGATCTCCGGCAAGGAGAACCTCGACGAGGCGCTGAAGAACATCGACGCCAGCTGGCCGAAAGCCAGCTGACCCCCGGTGACCGCGGGGCCATCGCGGCCCCACGGCCACCGCCCCCGAGACCTGGTGGTGTCGTCGCCACCGCTCGCACGGAAGGACCGCCCTATGGTCACCAATCTCGCCAACGCGGTACTCGCAATCCTCGGAGGCATCGGCGGCGCGATGCTCCTGTTCTGGATCCTCAACAAATTCGTCGAGACCCTCGGCCATCGCTGGGAGGAACGAGTCAAGCCCTGGGTATTCGCCGGCCCGGCCATCCTCGCCATCGGCGTCTACCTGATCTACCCAGCCGTAATCACTGTCCAGCTGAGCTTCGCGAATGCCTCATCCACCGCGTACGTCGGCCTGGCGAACTACAAGGACCTGCTCACCAGCCCCGACTTCCTCGGTGTCCTGTTCAACAATCTCCTGTGGATCCTCATCGTCCCCGCAGCCACCGTCGCCCTAGGGCTGGGGGTCGCAGTCCTCGCCGACCGTCTCCGGCCCAGGGGAGAGAAGACCGCCAAGACCGCCATCTTCCTGCCGATGGCGATCAGCATGGTCGGCGCAGCGACGATCTGGCGCTCCGTCTACGAGTACCAGCCAGAGGGTGAGTCCCAGACCGGGTTGCTCAATGCCATCCTCGGCCTGTTCCACTCGGGTCCGTTCTTCTGGTACTCGATCGACACGATGCACTTCAACAGCCTGCTCCTCATGGTCATCCTCATCTGGACGCAGGTGGGCTACGCGATGGTGCTGCTGTCCGCCGCCATCAAGGGCACGCCCGAGGAAACCATCGAGGCAGGCCGGGTCGACGGCGCGAGCGAACGGCGGATCTTCTTCAGGATCATCGTCCCGCAGATCAAGGGCACCCTCATCACCGTCTTCATCACCGTGCTCATCGGCGTCATGAAGGTCTTCGACATCGTCTACATCACGACCAACGGCGCCTTCAACACCGACGTCATCGGCCGCCGGTTCTACAACGAACTCTTCACCGACGGCAACGCGGGCTACGCCGCGACCATCGTCGTCCTGCTGATGCTGGCCATCACGCCGGTCCTCATCTACCAGGTGCGGCACTTCAAGGCCGAGGAGGCAGGCAGATGACCATCAGCATCGACCCAACGCCAGAGCTGGACAGCAAAAGGACACCGTCCCGGCGCCCGCGCCGTACCAAGCCGTCCGAGTCACGACCCGGCATCGGCGGCGGCAGCGCCACCTGGCCGGTACGCATTCTGCTGGCACTCGCCTGCGTCGTGTGGATGATCCCGGTCGCCGGCCTCCTGATCAACTCCTTCCGCACCAGGGACGCCCAGTTCAGCTCTGGCTGGTGGAGCGTCCTCGGCAACCCACTCGGCGCGACTCAATGGACCCTCAACAACTACGACCGCGTGCTGAGCAACGCCGATCCCAGCGTCAACATGGGCAAGGCGTTCGTGAACAGCCTCGTGGTCACCATTCCCGCGACCGTCATCCCCATCCTCATCGCCGCCTTCGCCGCCTACGCCTTCACCTTCATGACCTGGCGTGGACGCAACGTCATCTTCGTCGTCATCGTCGGCCTGCTGGTCGTCCCCAACCAGGTCGCCCTAGTGCCCCTGCTCAAGCTCTACGGCCAGCTCGGCATCAACCAGACCTTCCTCGCCGTCTGGCTCACCCACCTCGGGTTCGGCATGCCACTGGCCGTCTACATCTTCCGCAACTACATGTCCAGCCTGCCCGGCGACATCATCGAGTCGGCCAAGATCGACGGCGCCAGCCACTTCACCACCTTCTGGCGCCTCATCGTTCCCATGTCCGTCCCCGCGCTCGCCTCGTTCGCGATCTTCCAGTTCCTCTGGGTCTGGAACGACCTGCTCATCGCCCTGCTCTTCCTCGGCCGCGGAGACAAAACCGTCCTGACGGTCGCCCTCCAAGGCCTGCAAGGACAAACCGGACAAGGTCGGGAACTCATCCCAGCGGCCGGCTTCGTGACCATCCTCGTCCCGGTCCTGGTCTTCCTGTCCCTCCAGCGGTACTTCATCCGGGGCCTGACCTCCGGCTCGGTCAAGGGCTGAAGTCCGACGCCCCGAAGCCGAGGCTCATGACCGAGCCAGCCCCGCTGAGCCACAAGCCCGGGAACCGCGAACAGTGGCCCAATGTGCTCGAAACCAGGGACCTTGTCGCGGCGTAGCCGCGGGACTTCTCATTCCGGAGCCGTGCTGGGGTGAGATGAGTTTCGGGAGCGTGGGTCGCACACTTGAGGGAGAGGTGACGAGGGGTGCGTGCAATCCTCGGCATCGCCCCGCCAGGCGCCAACCTTGGGTTCGGTGCGGTGCGGGTCAAGGGAGGCGAAGCGATCGCTTGCGACGGCAGGAAGGCATCCCTTGACGCGTGCCGTGCCGGACCGCACCTCCCATGATTCCTGCCAGGGCGATGTGGAGACCTGCCTTTGGTCACTCCGCCGACTGCCTGAGCCACGGCGGCGGGTAGCTGGCCAAAGCGAGCCTCGCGCTGACAACCCACGCACTGCTCGTCCAAGTTCACACGAAAGCATGACTCGCTTGACTGGTGCAGAGAATCCGGCCGAACGACGGCTCGACGCTGTCGAGCCTCTCCTGGTCGTCCTGAGATAGCCCAGCGAGGGAGTCGTAGTACTTGCCCAACTGGCTGTACATCTCGGCGAGGACGGTAAGACCTCGCTCGCGACGTTCCCCGGCGATCGTCAGGTCTCAGGATCCACACCCCCTGAGACGCCCCAACTAGCGCGCCGCGCAACACAGGCAAGTGCGACGAGGGGTACAACTGCTTGGCATGCACAGCATCGAGCGCGAATCGCAGATGCTCGCCGGAAAGCACGAGCGACATCCGTGCGAGTTGGCTGATCGCCATATGCGGAAAGATCTTGTCGTCAAGCGCCAGGTCGCTGCCGCTCTCTGGTTCTTCTACGGTTTGAGCCCTGCGCCGCCAGCGGTCAAGGTCCGGTTGCGTCTCAAGCATCTGAGAGTCGATCTCGCCCACCGCAGCGGAGAATGAACACCATGGAACGGCCGATCGACTTCTCGCGCGACCGGCACTTGTTGCGCGGAGACTGCGGTCGGCGATTCCTCGTTGATCTGGACTGGATCGACCGAGGGGAGCAGGGACAGGAGAAGTGTCCCGGCTGCGGTATGACCTGCGAGCACGAGGACGCTCCGCGGGTAACAGTCGATCTCGCCGATCTCGCGCTGGACGACGACCGCGTCACGCGGCTGTTCTGGTATCACACCAGCAGGCGATGGGCACGTCGGGCGAGCGGTCTCATCGCCGTGATCGAGAATCCGGCATACGTGCTTGATTTGCTTGACGGCCAAGAGTGTCTGCGGCTTTGAGCGCGGACGCGCCTTGGAACACCCATCACTCGCCGGGTTCACGGGTTGTTGAGCCTCCGACCGGCTACACCCGTCACACCAACACCCGGTGGTACCAGTCACGGATCTGATCAGCCCAGTGGGATTGAGCAACGTCCCGGCGTCACTGCTGTGCCCCGGTTGACCGCCGCTCCCAGCCGCCTCGTGCCCACCGCAACTCACCGTTTTACTAACCGGATTGAACGAAACATGCTGAGCACAGTCGCCAACAACTGCTTACTCTCCATTGGAGAGTCCCCTCACCGGCTCTCTGACCTGGCCATATAACCCGGAAGCGATGAACTTCCGGGCCCGAACTCGCCGGTTACTCGCCGCTTTGCGACTCTCGGTCGACTCGCGGTGCCACTAGATCGCAGGTCCTTCCGGCGTTTGCCGCCCGTGCTCGTGGATGTCGCGAAGAGCCTGCTCGAGATGGCCGGCCGCCTCGGGGTCTCGGGCCCGTCGACCGACGTAGTCATCCATCGTCGTTGTCGTCTGCGCGTGCCCCAGCTGGTCTGCGATGTGTCGGGGAGACTGGCCGGACTCCTCCAGAATGGTGGCGGTGGTCTTCCGGAAGACGTGTGCCGTGACCCAGCCGAAGGTCGGCGCGAAGATTCTCTGCACTAGTCAAGTCTGGTGATAGTCGGCGGGCTGGTAAGGAACGTGTCACCAGCGGCAAACGGCGAGGGGTAGCGCTGGTGCCGTAGGGGCCGGCCGGGGCTACCTGGCCACGATGATCGTCGAGATGGCCCTGATGACGTCGGGGTGCTCGCGCTGCTGATACTCATCCCGCTCGCCGACCAGGCTGACCGCGGACAGCTCGGCCCGGACGCCGCCCAGGCCCCCGGGTCACTCGCGGTCGACGCGAACGAGACCGCCTACCAGATCGGCCAGCTCTCGCTCGCGTTCGGAGCCCTCTTCCTGTGTGCGTTGCTGTTGCGCACCCGGTTGGCCCCCAAGTGGTTGGCGGTCTGGGGTCTGGTTGGATACGCACTGCACCTGGTCGGCGCCGGCGCCGAGCTTTGGTGTCCACAGCAGCCTGGTGCTCCTCATCCTCGGCGGCATCTTCGAGGTCACGTTGGCGATCTGGCTCCTGATCAAGGGGTTCACGCCGGCGGCGTACGACCGATCACCAGCGACCCCAGGCCGACGAGTGAGCAGGCTTCGGGGGATTTCCGCAGCGCATTGCGTCGTTCTTGGCAGGGTCTGGTCGCCCGGCTTGTGGCCCCTGAAGTTCAACGTTGACAGGGGATGTTCTCCCGAGGATGGTGAGCATCACAGGGCGTATGCGGGTAGTGGTCTCAGGCGTGTTCGTCGGAGATACCTATGAGCGACCGGGGGGCCGCTTCAGGGGGCGCACTCGCGTGGCGGACATGAGCGCATTGACGTACCGCGATTGTCGCGGGCGTGTTTTACCTGGCCACCGAGGTCACCTCGATCCCGGCGCTGCTGTTCTCGAACTCCGCGACATCGACAAGCCCGTGCAGGACACGTACGGCTGCGCCGGTGTCCGGACCGCTACGGGAGGCACACGATGAGGGTCTGCATCGTCGGAGCGTCGGGCAAACTCGGGCAGTACATGGTGCAGCATGCGTTGGATCGGGGCTACGAGGTGGTCGGCGTGTGCCGGCAGGAAAGCGTGGGGAAACTCGACCGGTTCAAGGGGCGTATCGCCGTGATCCCGGGAGCAACGGACGACCCTGAGGTCATCAAGTGCGCGGTCGCGGGGTGCGACGGGGTGCTCGTCGTGATGACCCCGGTTGGCGTCAACGGGTACTCGACGGGAACGACCCAGGCGGTGCTCGACTACGCACCTCCGGGCGCGCGCCTTGTGTTCTCGTGCGGGTGGCACATCACCCGCGACGGCCAGGACGTGTACTCGTGGAAGCTCAAGGTGATGGTGAACGTCTTCGGCCGGCTTGCGCGACTCGCTCGAAAGGTTGACCTCGACGACCAGGTGGAGGCATGCCGGCGGGTGTTTGCCAGCGACACCCGGTGGACGGTCGTGCGCGGCAGCGACCTCGAGGAGGGCGAAAGCCAGGGCTTGCCCGTGTGGAGCGAGCACGTAGGCGATCCAATCCTGGCGAGCAACCTCACGCGTCGAGTGGACTTTGCCCTGTTCATGGTGGAGGCCCTCGAGAACGACGAGCTCGTCCACGAGGCCCCGGCGATCGTCGGTCGCGAGACGCCCGCGGCACTCGCCCACGCCGCCAGAGAATGAACTCTTCAGTGGGCGAGGGTTCTCCAGAGCGGAAGACCCCGGACCGCTCGCTTCCTAAGGCACGCTGAGCACATGGCCAGCGAGCCCAGCACGTTCCCACGCCACATCGCCATCCTGCTATTCGACGGCGTCGAAGAGCTCGACGCCGTCGGCCCGTGGGAAGTACTGGCCCACTGGACCCGCAACCACCCAGACGACGGCTGGGCTGTGTCCTGTATGTCCCAGGACGGTCTGCCGGTAACCGCATCCAAGGGCCTGGTTCTGGGCGCACACCACGCCATCGCGGACGCACCACCCCTGCAGGTGCTCATATACCCAGGCGGCGAAGGCACCCGGGGGCTTCTGCGCGACCCCAAACACCTCGAGTGGGTCCGCGCCCAACGCGCGACCGTCCCGTTGATGACCAGTGTCTGCACTGGCGCTCTGGTCTACGCTGCTGCCGGGCTGCTCCGCGAGCGGCCGGCGACGACCTACTGGGCTGCGATGGACGAGCTGCGCGGGCTTGACCCCAGCGTGCAGGTCCGCCCAGACGACCGCTGGGTCGACGACGGCGACCTCATCACCTCTGCCGGCGTCAGCGCCGGTATCGACATGGCACTGCACCTGGTCGCTCGCCTCGCCGGCCCCGAACGGGCCTGGCAAGTCCGGCGCGGCATCCAGTACGACCCCCAGCCACCGGCCGGACCCCTGCCCGCGCCCGGACCGCCTGTCCGACACGACGATCAAACTCGCCGCCTTCCACGGGGCGGGAACGGCATACGGCCGCCATTCGGCGCCGACGATGAAGGGAGAAGCAGATGACGTCTCAAGACGTATTCAGCACAGAGACGGCCGGGCTGGCGGATGTGTCGCGCCCGGGTGTGGTGCGACTGCGTGACGGCGCCCTGCTCGAGCTCGGCATCGGTGCGGTGCGCAAGGGCATCGAGGGCGCCGAGTTGCGCATGCTCGCCTACAACGGGTCGATCCCCGGCCCGACCCTGCACGTGGATCAGGGGTCGGAGATCACCGTACAGGTGTCGAACGAGGGTGACGTGGAGACGACGGTGCATTGGCACGGCCTGCGGCTGGAGAACCGTTTCGACGGGGTCCCGCATGAGACGCAGGAGCCGATCCAGATCGGGGGGTCATTTACGTACAAGTTGCAGTTCCCCGACGCCGGTCTGTATTGGTATCACCCGCACATGCGGGAGGACTTCGCCCAGGAAATGGGCTTGTACGGAACGATCATCGTCGAGCCTTCGGACCCCTCGTACTGGTCCGTCGTCGACCGTGATCTGACCCTCACCTTGGACGACTTGCTGGTCGAGGACGGGCACATCGCGCCCTTCAACCGGTCTGGGCCGACCTTCACCGCAATGGGCCGGTTCGGCAACGTCATGCTGATCAACGGGGAGACCCAGTTCTCCGGACAAGCGGCGCAGGGGGAGGTCGTGCGCCTGTATCTCGTTAATACGGCCAATACCCGGATCTTCAACTTCGCTGTCCGTGGCGCTCGGGCGAAACTGGTTGGCGGCGACAGCGGTCGGTTCGAGCGCGAGACGTTCGTCGAGGAGGTACTGCTCGCCCCCTCCGAACGCGCGGTCCTCGACGTGCTGTTCGACACCCCCGGGGAGGTGCGGCTGGAGCACCGCACCCCTGACCGGGTTTACGACCTCGGCGGCTTCACGGTCACGGCCGCCGCGGGCGGCGAGGCCGCTGCGTCGTTCGAGATGCTGCGCACCGACCCCGAACTCACCGCCGAACACCACTCGATCCGGCACGATCTCGAGAGGCAACCCGACAAGGTCCTTGCCTTCTTCTCCCGCATGCCGCTCCTGTACGGCGCAGAGGACATCGCAGCGTCCAGCTACGCCTGCCCGATGCACCCCGAGGTCACCGCCACCGAACCGGCGAAGTGCCCGCAGTGCGGGATGAAACTGGTGCCCTCCGACGCGCCAACGCCCGCTGCCCACACCTCGCAGGAGGGCCCGGCGCAGAGCGGACACGATCATGGCGACGGTCTGGAGTGGGAGGACCTGATGCCGGAGATCAACCGCGCATCGGATCCCAGCAACATGATCTGGCAGCTCGTCGACCGGGAGACCGGCGCCGAGAACGGAGCCATCACGTGGGCTTTCACCGTGGGCGACCGGGTGAAGATCCGGCTGGTGAACGAGATGGACTCCGATCACCCGATGCACCACCCGTTCCACATCCACGGTGCCGGTCGCTTCCTCATCCTGTCCAGGGACGAGGAGCCGGAGGCCAACCTCGTCTGGAAGGACACCGTCCTTGTGCGGGCCGGCGAAACGGTCGACATCCTGCTGGACGTCTCGAATCCCGGGCTGTGGATGGCGCATTGCCACATCGCCGAACACACCGAGAGCGGAATGATGTTCAGCTTCAACGTCGCCCGACTTCCCGAGGGAAATCTGCGCGAAGGTACTGCGAACCTGCCGGTGTCGTCATGACCGACGTACTGGACGTGCTGGTCATCGGCGGAGGCCAGGCCGGTCTGGTGATGGGCTACCACCTGGCCGAGCGCCGGCAGCGCTACCTGATCGTGGACGCGGGCACGCAGATCGGCGACGCGTGGCGCTCACGATGGGACTCCCTACAGCTGTTCACACCCGCGCAATTCGACAACCTGCCAGGAATGCCATTCCCCGCCGCGAGGGACACCTACCCCGACAAGGACGACGTCGCGAACTTCCTGCAGACCTACGCCGCCCGGTTCGAGCTAGCGGTACAGCTGAACACAACTGTGGTATCGCTGACCAGAAGCGACGACGGGTACGTCGTGACGACCCGGGGAGACACCTTGCAGGCCAGGAATGTGGTGGTTGCCACCGGCCCCTTCCAGGTTCCGTTCGTCCCACCGATCGCGAAGGACCTCGACGCCGACGTGCCTCAGATCCACAGCGTGGACTACCGCCGCCCTCAGAACCTGCCGGCGGGAAAGGTCCTGGTAGTAGGGGCCGCGAACTCAGGCTGCCAGATCGCCCTGGAGCTCACCGCCACGCACAGCGTGGAACTGTCGGCCGGGCAACGGATCCCGACGATCCCCCAGCGCCCATTGCGCCGCGACGTGTGGACGTGGGCGAGTGGGCTCAGGCTGGACCGAGTCACCGTGGCCTCCAGACTCGGAAAACGGCTGGCCGAACGTGACCAGGTGATCGGCGCCGGCCCGCGACAGCTTGCCAAGCGGTACGGCGTCCGGATCCGTCCCCGCGCGACGATGGCGGCCGGCCGGACCGTGACCTTCGCCGACGGCACGGCGTCCGAGTACGACGCCGTGGTGTGGGCGACCGGGTTCAAGGCGAACCACGCGTGGATCGACGTGGCCGGCGTGAAGGACGAACAGGGCCGCATCCTGCACCAACGCGGCGTCACCCCGTCTCCCGGTCTGTACCTGCTGGGGATGACCTGGCAGCACACCCGAACCTCCGCACTACTCGGCTGGGTCGGCTCCGATGCGTCCTACCTCGCGGACCACATCGCGAAGCAAACAGACGAAGCGCGAGACTCACGCCGGGACGCCAACACCTCGAAGTCACCGTCGCCTCAATGACAACCGGCCACGCCAATGCGCGTGCCCCGATCGCCTGGGGACTCGTCTGGGGGGCAATCCAGGCCGCATCACCGCTCGGCTTGTGGTGGCTCGACGCAGCGACCGTCTACGCCCTTTCCCTGGCCCTCATCGCATCGGTCTACATCGGCTTCGCAGTGGCCGACGGACGACCAACCGTCGTCGCCGTCGAGACCACCATCGCCGGGGCCTTCGTGGTGGTCGCCGCGGCGGGCGTCACCGGATCGGCGTGGCTCCTCGTCCTCGGCTTGATCGGCCACGGGTTCAAGGACCTCTGGCAACACCGCACTCACTATGTTGCCAACACTCGGTGGTGGCCGCCGTTCTGCCTCACTGTCGACTGGCTCGCCGCCACGATCATCGCAATCGAGATCGCCGCCGGACTCCAACTCCACCGCTAGCCGACTTGCCGCTGGCCAAGACGCTCTGCACGGCGGTACTCACAAGTGTCGTGTTTGGTGGCTCCTCGGCGTAGGTTGGAGGTACCGAGGAATTCCTGCGCGCTGACTCCGCTCTGCGTCGCCCCGGCGATCCATTGATGCCGGCTGTGACTGCGCTGGAGACAAGGTCATCGACATGACCGCAATCCACGATCCTTTGGTCCCCGAGGGCGTGTCCAACCCGCCTCCGGACATGGACTTTCCCACCGGGCCGCAGGAGCCAGAGCGCTCGTATATTGGGGGAGTCGTGGCCGGATCGCTGGCCGCGGGCTTCGCGGCCGCGGTGATCCTGGCGTTCCTCCCAGTCGGCATCGTGAATGACGACTTCTCCACCGCCATGGTCCTGATTGGCTTTGCCTTCGGGTGGGCGCTCATCGCGGTTCTGTCCAGCCGGTTCGCCGGCCAACCGCAACGCTGGGCGGTTGCGCCGGCGATCTTCATGGTCCTGTCCGGGGCGCTGGTGCTCTTGGCCCCGGACGCCGTGGTGGATGCTCTGGGGTGGGTCTGGCCGCCGGCGTTGTTGGTCTTGGTGGTCTGGGTCTGGACCCGCGCCCGGCGCGAGCTGCACAGCCGGACGAGGGCGTGGCTGCTGAACCCGGTGTTGGTCGTCCTGGTGATCTTCTCCGTCGGCGGAGGGTACGAGACGATCAGCCGCTCGACCGACCCCGCGGTTGCCATGCGCGGTCAGCTCGTCGACGTGGGACCGTACCGGCTCCACCTGGAGTGCACTGGCTCAGTGGGTCCGACCGTGATTCTGGAGCCCGGTGGTGGCGGCTCCGCGGCGTCGATGGGGTTGATCGCACCCGCTGTGGCCCGCGACAGCAGGGTGTGCGTGTACGACCGGGCGGGGCGTGGCTGGAGTGATCCGGCCGCGAGTCCTCCCGATGGTGTGCAGATCGCGACTGATCTGCACGAACTGCTGGCTCGCGCAGATGTTCCGGGTCCGTACGTACTGGCCGGGCATTCCTTCGGTGGCCTGTACGTGAGGGCGTACGCCGCGAAGTACCCCGAGGAAGTCGCTGGCCTCGTGCTGGTCGACTCGACAGGAGCCAAGAGCACCCCCGTGTCCCCGCAGGACGCGAGTTCGTACAGCGTGTTGAAGCACCTGTCCTCATTGGCCGCAACGACCTCCCGGTTGGGGGTCGGGCGCCTGATCGCCGGCAGCGGATTCTCGGAGCTCCCGCCCACGTACCGGGACGATGCGCGTGCGACTGCCGCGACCGGGAAGGAGATGGGGGGATTCCTCGATGAGTTCGGTGTCGCGAATCGGTCCGAGGCCGAGGCGGGGAGTCTCCGCAGCCTCAATGCGAAACCGCTGATCGTCCTGACCGCAGAGCGCGGAAACTCTGAGGGGTGGATGGCTGCTCAGAACGAGACGGCCAAGCTGTCGACCAACAGCCTGCATCGCGTCGTGCCGGGGGCGACCCACGGTTCCTTCGTGGAGAACCCGGATCATGCCGCCGCTATCACCAAGGCAATCCACGAGGTCGTGGTCTCAGTGCAGACCGGCGAACCGCTCAAGGGTCCCTGACGAGGCATTCTCAAGCGGGGGAATCGGATGTTGTACGTTCAAAGAAGGAACCCGTGGACGTGTCTTAGTCGTATGCCTCGCAGGCGTGACCTTCACCCCGCATGACTTCGGCGGCTGTTTGCCACCGAGCTGGTCAACAACGGCCTCCCGATCCACATCGGCGCGAAGCTGCTCGGGCACCTCGACCTGCAGACCACTCAGCGCTACGTCGCGGTGTTCGAGGAGGAGATGGTCCAGCACGACCAGGACTTCCTGGCCCGGCGCCGCGAGCTGCGGCCAGCCGACGAATACATCTACGTGACGCCCCGGGAATGGAGTGACTTCGAGGAGCACTTCGACAAGCGCAAGGTCGAACTCGGCTCCTGCGCCCGCCCCTACGGGACACCATGCCAGCACGAGCACGACTGCGTGCGATGCCCGATGCTGCACGTCGATCCGCGCATGCTGCCCTTCAAGAGTTCGAGGACGATCTCATGGTGCGGCGCCGCCGCGCCGTCGACGAGGCTGGCTCGGTGAGATCGAAGGCATCGATCTGACCCTGCGGCTGCTGCGCGAGAAGCAGGCCGGTGCCGACGAGCTCACACGCCGCACGGCCGAGCTTGGGATGCTGGCTTGCGGCCCGGCTGAGCCCCGCAAGGGAACAGATCGTCCAGATACAGATCCAGAACCCCCGAAGTCGGAGTTTCTACTTGCCGTGGGCGAGGAGCTGGGTGCCTAGGTCGCTGGCGTCGTTGGCGACGTCGGACAGGACGATGACGGCCTTGTGTCGGGCGCGGTCGAGGCCGAGGTACGAGGCGTAGCCGCCGGTCTGCCCGCCGTGCGAGGTGATGGTCTGACCGGTCTGCCAGGTGGAGATCTGCCAGAAGTCACCGATGCGGGAGTTCGACCGGTCAGTGGCGGTTGTGGGCTCGAGGGCGGCCATGCCGGGTGCGGTCCCGTCGAGGAGCGCAGTCGCAAGTCTGGCGAGGTCGCCGGCGGTGGACACCGCGGCACCACCGGGCGCGTAGGCGCTCATGACCCATGGCTGGACCGGGAGACCAGTCGCCGATCGTCCGCCGGTGACGAGTGCGTGGCCGGTTTCGATGGCGGTGCGGGTCATGCCCAGCGGCTCGAACAGGCGGGTTCGCATCAGATCGGCGTAACTCATCTGGGCTGCGGCGCCGACCCCGAGGCCAGCCCACCCGACACGAAGCGGTCGACGTCGTCTTCCAGAGCTTCAACCGATACCTGGGCGTCGCCGTGGGCGAGCACCTCGGCTACCTGCTCACCGGTGCCTGGACCATCCTGGTCGGCATCGCATTCACCCAGACGGACCTCGCCCCGAGCTGGCTCGGGATCCCCGCGATCGTCATCGGCGCCGTCCTCGTCGTGTGCTCGCTGGAGTTCGTCGGCCCGGCCGAGCGCCATGGCTGGAAGCTCGCGGCCACCTGCACGCCGATCACCTACATCGCCTGGTCGCTGTGGCCCATCGCTGCCGGCATCTCGCTCCTCGTCTGACGCCGGCGACTTCCAGATCACCAGCACCACCTACAACCAGTTCGAACGCACGACCTCGTTTGAGATGACGGCGCGGCAGGTCTTGGCGGTCGGGGCACCGGCTTTGTTCTTGATCTTGGTGAGGACGGTGTCGATGCGTGGGGCGTTGGCCTCGCCGACGCGGTGCTCTCCGAGGGCGGGGCGGATATGGTCCTAAGGGCGCGCCGGTAGGTCTCCAGGGACGTGGGGGGAGCGTGTGCCATCGGCGACCGGGCCCTCGAATCTCTTCTCCCAGAGGTCGAGGAGGTGGCTGACCTTGTGCATCGCCGTCAGCTCACCCGACTGGCTGGTCCTCGACCGGTCCTGGAGCTTCTTCAGGAGGGAACGTTCGGCGGCGGTCTTGGTCTTGCCGAATGCGGACACGACGCGGACGTGGCCGTCGTGGTCGCGGAACTTCGTCTTGGCGCGGTAGGCGACAGGCTTGCCCTTGTCGTCAGTTCTCTCGACGATGGTCGAGATGCTTCCCCAGGTTCCGATGGGCAGCGGTGGTCTCGACATGTCAGGCCTCCAACCGGGGCGATGGCCGGCAGTTCAACGCTGGGCGCGGCTGAGAATCCGAGAAATCGGTAGCGATGCGAACCGATGTGATGTGACGCACAGTCACGATCAACTCAGGGGCGCGAAGCTGACCTGAACAAGACGGCGGGCACTCGCTGCGAACGAAGGTTCTGGCAAAGGGGCACGTAAAGGGCCCGTGACAGACATGAAGAAACCCAGGGCACCTTGGTGACCTGGGCTTTTGTGCGCCGCCAGGGACTCGAACCCCGAACCCGCTGAATTCCAACTGAGACTGATCATCAGTTGTCAACGATGCTCGGGATCCCTTACAGGTAACAGATTCCGCGGCTGCTTGATGCGCGTAAGTTCTCATCGGCAACCATCCTCTCGCGCTGATTGAGGTGCGTAAAGAGGTGTGCAAGAGGCCCTGCCGAGCCTGGGACGTGTCGGCAGATTTGCAGTCAGGCGCGCTGAGTCGTGGTGAAAGTCGGCGGCAGCATCGCCAGCCGTTGGCGTGCGCGAGACGGCTCCACGGAGCGTCATGTATCAGAATCACACCCTCTGGGGATGCTGAGGGGTCCGATTCGATACACGCCTCGGACCTCTGCCTCAAGAACCGACCAGGATGGCTCTGCGGGGATGCGGGCGCCGCACCCGAGCCGCCGGGCCAGGCTGCGGGATCTTGGCGCCGACGCTGCGGCACCCGGGGTGGTTCACGCGCGCGCGGCGTCTAGAGGGACGCGCCGCCACAGATTGTCAGGTGTTGGCCGGTGATCATGGCGGCGTTGTTGGTGAGGAGGAAGTGCGCGAGGGCGGCGACTTCTTCGGGGCGGATGAGGCGGCCGAGGGGTGGTACGACGGGTGGCGTCGTGGCTCGAGCCGGGTCGGCGAGCATGGCGGTGTCGGTCGGGCCGGGTTCGATGACGTTGACGGTGATTCGCCGCGGCGCGAGTTCCGTCGCCCACGACCGCGCAAGGGCGCGCAAGGCGGCCTTCGTCGCGGCGTACTGACTCTTGCCGGCGACACCGACGGCGGTCCTGCTGCCGATCAGCAGGATCCGGCCGTCAACGGTCATCCGGTCGACGAGGCTGTTGGCAAGGCTGATCGCGGCGTCGACGTGGACGGCATACATGCGGCGCCCGTCATCGGGATCGAGGGCGCCGAGCGGCCCGCTGACCTGGAACCCGGCCGCGTGGATGAGCGCCTGAACGCCCTCGACGTCGCCGACCGCGTCTTCCGTACTCCCGGGCTGAGCGAGATCGCAGTGTCGCCAGCGGAAGCCTTGAGCGCTCAGGTCGGGTCGGCGTCGGGAGAGGCCGATCACGGTCCAGCCGTCCTGGAGCAGGTGGTCGGCGATGGCCCGCCCGATCCCGGAGCTGACACCGCTGATGACGGCTGTGCGGTCAGCCGGCATTCAGTTGTTCCTGGAGAGTTGCGGCCGGAAGGTGGAGGTAGCGGATCGCCCGGCGGTGATGGGTGAACGCGACGTGGAGGTCGCCGCGGTCATCGATCACCACGGAGGGGTAGCTGAGCTCGCGGTTGAGACCGTCGCGCGAGTTGTTCGAGAGTGCATAGCCGTCGCCGTCGGCGAGCACCCGTCGGAGCGGCCAGGTCAGTCCGTCGTCGCGGGAGACGGCGAGGCTGAGCGGTGCCCGTGGTGCTCCCCAGAAGGCGGTTCGTTCGGAGGCGTCGTCGACCTCGCGCACCCGCGGCTTCGAGCCTTCCACGATGCCGCTGTCGTCGATCTCGTCGTACAGCGAGACCCGTCGCGCGACCGCGTCGGCCCGGCTGCTGTCGTTGAACACCATCGCGGTCGGTCCGCCGGGCAGAGCGATGGCCTGGATCGACGAGTTGTTGTTCGGGAGCTCCGTCGGCTGTGGCGGTTCCCAGGTGATGCCGTCTGTCGACGTACTGCGGTAGATGTTGTCGGCCCAGCGGCTCCGGAAGTACGCCGTGAGTCGCTCACCCGGCACGATGTTCATGTGCACGCGGCCGGTGGAGTCGGGCACGGGTACCTCTTCCCACGACGCGCCCTGATCGTCGGAGAACCAGACGCTGCTTGTGTCCCGGTCGCCTGCCCACTTGCGCCCTTCGATCCGGACGCATGCGAACGTCGGCAGTAGCCATCGTCCACTCGGTAGGACCACGATCGGCTGCCGAACGAAGACACCGCCGTCCGGTGAGCTGAGCAGTTCCCGGATCGGTCCCCAGGTTATGCCGTTGTCGGTGGAGACGCGCGCCCGGACGACCGCGGTGTCCTGGTCGCCGGCGTGCTGCGCGGTGTAGAGCAGCCAGAGCTCGCCGGTGGGAGCAGGGAAGAGGACCGGATTCTGCTCCGAGCGGGTGTCGTCGTCGCTGAGCCGCACCGGCTTGCTCCACCTCCCACCGGGCGCCAGCCGCGAGAACCACACGCTGATGTCCGCGACGCCTTCTTGCGTCCCGCCGAACCAGACGCATCCCAGGTCACCACCAGGCAGTACGGCGAGCTGCGCCGCGTGGGACTGTACGGTCTCGGTCGGCAGGAACGCCTCACCGAGCCCATCCGCTCGCTCGTGTACGACGCCGTCCGTGGCCAGCTGCTCCAGCGCACTCATCGCTCACCCGCCACGCGCAGGTGCTCGGCTGCCGCCTGCTCGAGGTGCACGAGATCCGAGGAGACGGTAGCGAAGGTGAATCCTTCGGCCAGCCGCTGCGCGGCGATCGTGCCGTGAGCGGTATGGATGCCTGCAGCAACGTTCGCCGCTTTCGCCGCGGTCCGCACCCGCTCCAGCGCCGCCTCGAACACGTCCGCGACCGCCGGGTCGCCGGGATACGCGCCCCCGACGGCGAGGCAGAGATCCGAAGGACCGACGTACACCCCCGTGAGACCGGGCACGGCGCAGATGCTCTCCACGTCGGCCAGCCCTTCGGGCGTCTCGATCATCGCGAGTACGGCGATCGACGCGTTCGCCTCGGCCGGCTTCGGGCCGACCCGCAGTGCCGACCGCATCGGTCCGTAGGAGCGGACACCACCGGGCGGGTACGTCGCCGCCGCGACCGCCCGGGCCGCGTCGTCGGCTGTGTTGACGAGTGGCACGATGATTCCGGCCGCACCGGCGTCGAGCGCCTGGCCGATGTGGAACGGCTCGTTGGCACCGACCCGGACCAGGCCGACGGAGCTCCCGCCCGCGTCGACGGCGGTGAGTCCGCGCAGGATGCCGGCGTACTCGATGAGTCCGTGCTGGGCGTCGATGCAGACATAGTCGTAGCCGAGCCGCGCGATGCGCTCGGTGGAGACGGGGGAGTCGAGCACGACCCAGTAGCCGAGGGCGCGGTCGCGGCGGCGAAGCTTGTCGGTGAAGGAGCGGGCTGTCACAGGCAAGAGCTCTCCAAGTGTCATTGGTTGGCAGGTGTCAACGGTTGTAAGCAGGCATGGGACCGGACAGCGCGCGGCCGACTTCGTCACAGGCGTCGAGGACGTCCGATGGCAAGGGGCCTTGCTGCGCGGCGGTGATGTTGCTGAGCAGCTGCTCGGGTTTCGATCCGCCGAGCAGTACGGCGGTGACGACATCGCGGGACAGCAACCACCGCAGCGAAAGCTCCGGAAGCGTCAGGCGCGCGTCAGCCGCGACGGTCGACAACGACGTGACGGCATCGAAGAGCGGACGGCTCCAATAGCGATCCCGATACATCTGAGACACCGCCGACGAACCGAACCGGCCTTCACCGGGGCTGTCGTCGAACGAGTGCCGCCCGGTCAGCAGCCCACCGCCGAGCGGGTTGTAGACGATCGTGTCCAGACCGTGCGTCGCGGCGTACTCGACGTACTCTGCCTCGATCCGGCGGGCGACGAGGTTGTACAGCTGCTGCGCGACGACCGGCTGCGGCGCACCGGCGGCCAGGCACGCGGTGGACACGTCGCTGATCTGCCAGGCGGCGTAGTTGGACACGCCGATCGCGCCGATCAGGCCATCGTTCACCAGCGCGGCCAGCCCGCTCGCGGTCTCCTCGAGAGGCACCGAGCGGTCGGGCTGATGCAGGTAGAACAGGTCGACCCGATCGGTGCCGAGCCGGCGCAGGCTGGCCTCGAGCGACGTCCGGATTCCCTTGCGGGACAGGAGCGGCTCGCCACCCGCGTCGCCTGGGTAGATGCCGGCCTTGGTCGCGATCGTGACCTGGTGCCGCCGGCCGCGCAGGATCTCGCCGAGCATCTCCTCACTCCGCCCGCCGGCGTACCCGTTGGCAGTGTCGATCGCGGTGATGCCGTTGCCCAGAGCAACATCGACCATGGTTCGGGCCCGCTCCAGATCGACGGTGTCGCCGAACGTCATGGTGCCGAGGACAAGGCCGGTCATGAGGCAGCCGCACTCTCCGCGGCCCGGGCGGCCGCAATCGCTCGGACGACCTCGCGGGGTTTGCGTCCCGAGATGAGCGCGGGTTCGAGCGCGCTGCGCCGGAGTCGCTGGGTGTACTCGTGTTGTGGACGCTGCAGTACGTCGGCCGCCGTCCCCTGCTCGACGATCTGACCGGATCGGAGTACGGCGACCTGTTCGCACACGGCAGTCACGACACCGAGGTTGTGCGAGATGAACAAGTACGTCAGCCCCCGTTCGGCGCGCAGTGCCGCCAGGATTTCGAGTACCTGCGCCTGGACGGACACATCCAGAGCGCTCGTTGCCTCGTCCAGCACCAGCAGGTCCGGATCGGAGGCGAGGGCGCGGGCGATGCCGATCCGTTGCCGCTGCCCGCCGGAGAACTCGTGCGGTTTGCGGGTCAGCGCCGACGACGGCAATCCGACCTGGTCGAGCAGTTCGGCCGCGCGCTTGTCCCGGGTACGGCGGGATCGTTCGCCGCGGACCGCGATCGGTTCGGCGACGATGTGCTGGGCGTCGAGGTGCGGGTCGAGCGAGCCGTACGGGTCCTGGAACACCATCTGGATCCGGTGCCGCAGTGGTCGCAACCTGCGTTCCGTCAGGGTCGTCAGGTCGACGCCGTCGAACACGATCGACCCGGCCGACGGCCGGAGCAGCCGGACCAAGGCGCGCGCGATGGTGGACTTCCCGGAGCCCGATTCGCCGACCAGGGCAAGCGATCCACCCCGTGGCAGTTGGAAGGACACGTCGTCGACGGCGCGATGCTCGCCGTACTGCACCACCAGACCGGAGACCTCCAGCAAGGTCATGACGGCCCTCCATTCATCACTTCGAGCTTCTGGGCGGTCGGTACGTCGGGATCGTCCCAGGGGCCGAGCTTCGGGATCGCGTCGAGCAGCTTGCGGGTGTACGCATGCTGGGGCCGGTCGACCACGTCCTCGACGGGGCCGCTCTCGACGAACTTGCCGGACTGCATGACATGGATCCGGTCGCTCATCAGCCGTGCGACGCCGAGGTCGTGGGTGATCAGCAGGATGCCGACGCCGGTCTGCTGCTGGATCTCCAGCAGCAGGTCGAGGATTCCGGCCTGCACAGTGACATCGAGAGCCGAGGTGGGTTCGTCGGCCACGATCAGTTCGGCCTGGGCAGACAGCGCCATCGCGATCAGGACGCGCTGGAGCATGCCGCCGGACAGTTCGTGTGGATACTGCTTCAGGCGCTGCTCCGGCCTGCTGAGATGGACCTGGCGTAGCAACGCGAGTGCCCGGTCACGTGCCTCCGCCTTTCCGCACCGATGCCGCAGCCGGATCGCCTCGACCATCTGCCGGCCGACTGTCGCGATCGGGTTCAGCGCGGTCATCGGGTCCTGGGGGACCAGCACCACTTCCCGTCCACGCAGTCCGCCGATGTGCTTGCGGGTCCCGACCACGTCCTTGCCGGTGATTTCCGCATGGCCGGCCAGTACGGCGAGATCGTCCGGGAGCAACCGGAGCAGGGCCATCGCTGTCGTTGACTTGCCGGACCCGGACTCGCCGATGATCGTGACGGTTTCCCCGGAGTCGATGTCGAAGGTCACCCCGTCGACCGCGCGGATCACGCCGCCCGCGGTCATCAGATCGACCGTGAGGTCGCGAACGCTGAGGATGGGCATCAGCCGGTCACCGCCTTCGCCCGGCGCACCCGGTCACGCAGACCGTCGCCGAGCAGGTTGACGCCGAGCACGAGCAGCGCGATCGCGATGCCGGGGATCGTCACGAGCCACCAGGCACCTGTGACGAAGAGTTCGCGGCCGTCGGAGATGATGCCGCCCCAGGTCGGGTACGGGCGTTGCACGCCGGCGCCGAGGAAGCTCAGGGCGCTCTCGAGCAACACGGCCTGGGCGAGCAGCAGGAAGACGACGACGAGGGTCTGCGACAGGATGTTCGGGACGATGTGCCGGGCGATGATCTTCAGTCGGCCGAGCCCGAGGACCTGGGCGGCGGCGACGTACGGCTTCTCGCGTTCGACCAGGACCAGCGCGCGGGTGAGCCGGGCCGGCTCCGGCCATTGCGCGATCGCGATCACCAGCGTGATCACCGGCACGGACGGACCGAACAGTGCGACGACCAGTAGCAGCATGAGCAGCAGCGGCAAGGACAGCTGGGCTTCGAGCAGTCGGGAGACGATGGTGTCGACCCAGCCGCCGAAGTAGCCTGCTGCGGCGCCCGCCGCGATGCCCAGCACGCCGGAGAGCGCGATGGCCAACACTCCGATCAGCAAAGAGGTCTGGCCGCCGTGCAGGATGCGGGAGAGCAGATCCCGGCCGTTCGGATCGGTTCCGAGCAAATGACCCGGACTGAACGGCGGAAGGGACGTCTCCTTGAGTACGCCGTGCACGGGATCGGGGAGCGGGAGGACGCGCGCGAGCGCCACCGGGATGATCACGATGCCGGCGCAGATCGCGCCGACCCAGATCTTGATCGTGCTGTACCGGGCTTTGCGCGCTGCGGCCGACCGGCGGAGCAGCCTCCGGGCGACGCCTGACGGTGCGGCGACATCTGTCACGAGCGGGCCTCCTGACCGAGCCGGACCCGGGGGTCGATGAGCGGATACAGCAGGTCCACCAGCAGTTGGACCACCAGAGCGAGGACGACGGTCACCAGGACCGTTGCCTGGATCAACGGGAAGTCCCGCCTCGACAGCGCGTCGACCACCAGTTCGCCGACGCCCGGCCACTTGAACACGACCTCGACGATGACGACGCCGTTGAGCATTGCGGCGAATCGGGTTCCGAGCGCGGTGACGACCGGGATGGACGAGTTCGCGAACGCGTAGCCCCAGGTCAGGCGACGCTCGGAGACGCCGCGGGATCGTGCGATGGTCAAGTACGGCGCGGCCAGGTTCACCGTCATCTCCCGCCGGACCAGCCGGGAGATCAGCGCCACCTGGAGCACCACGATGGTCAGGCAGGGCAGCACGATCGCGCTCGTCGAGGTGAATCCGGACGACGGCAGCCACTGCAGATTCACCGCGAACACGATCAGCAGCACGAAGCCGATCCAGAAGTCCGGCATCGACTGGCCGGCGATGGTGGCGATGTTCGCGCCGAGCTCAGGTGCGGTGTCGCCGCGCCGCGCCATCCAGACGCCCAGCGGGATCGCGATCGCCGCGGTCACGGCGATGGCTGCGATGGCCAGCGTGACCGTGTAGGGCAGTCGGTCCATCACTACTTGGAGCGCGGGCTGCCGGAACTGGAACGACGTACCGATGTCACCGTGCAGCAGGTTGCCCAGATAGGTGAGGTACTGCGACAACAGTGGCTGGTCGAGTCCGAATTCCTGCCGTACGGCGGCCAGTTGCTCGCTGGTCGGGTTCGGCGGGGCGTAGTTCGCGGCGGGGTCACCAGGGGCCAGCCGGAGTAACAGGAAGACGATCGTCACCGTGAACCAGGCCGTCAGCACGGTCTGGCCGAGACGCTTGAGAATGTAGCGCGGCATGGCTCAGCCCGAGACCTTGACCTTGGACAGGTCGTAAGAGTTGGTGGGCGACAGTTCGAGCGTGGCGACCCGCTTGCGCTTCGCCAGTACGTTGTCCGGCGTCCACGCCCACATCGCCGGCCACAGCGCCCAGATCTTCTCTTGGGCTTGTTTGAGCAGCGCGTCCCGCTTGGCCGCGTCCGGTTCGGCACTCGCCTGGTCGAGCAGGTTCGTCACGTCGGGGAAGACGAAGCCGTGGTACGTGTCTCTCGTCTTCTCCTTGGCCGCCGTACCGGCGTACTGGCCCTGGAGGTTGGTGATCGCCAGACCGGTCTGGTTCCCGTAGCCGTTGCCGAGCACGTCCCAGTCGCCGGCCTCGCCGCGGCGCCAGGTGTTGATGTCGCCGCCCTTCGGGATCTCCTTCAGCGTCGCCTTCACGCCGACGTCGCCGAGCATGCCGACCAGCGCTTCCATCACCCGGGCCGCGCCGGCGAACTCCGACTCCTCCCAGATGAACGTCAGCTTCAGGTTCGAGACACCTTCGGCGGCCAGCATCGACTTCGCCTTCGCCGGGTCGAACGTGTAGTCACCGGTCTTCGCGAACCCGGACAGCGTCTTCGGTACGACGCCCTCCGCGGACTTGACGAGTCCGTTCATCAGGCTGGAGATCAGCGCCTCGTGGTCGACGGCATGGCTGAGCGCCTCACGGACCTTCGGGTTCGTGAGCGGGTGTCCGGCCGGCTTGCGGAAGTTGTAGAACAGGTGGATCAACCGGGTGCCTGGCTCCTGGACGAGGTCGATGTCGTTCTTCTTCTTGAGCGCGGTCGCCGACTCGGGGGTGATGGTGTCGATCACGTCGGCCTGGCCGGAGGTGATCGCGATGACCCGGGCGCCCTCTTCCTCCTGGTACGACACGTTGACCTCGTCGAGCAGGGCCTTCTCGCCCCAGTAGTCGTCGTTGCGCACCAGGCGGTAGGTGCCGGTGCCGGAGTCGGCCGAGGCGACCTTGAAGGGTCCGCTGCCGATGCCTTCGCGCAGTTCCTCGGCCTTGTTGGCCTTGGCCGGGGTGATCAGGATGTTCGACATCAGCGAGTCCAGCGTCACGACGGGCGTCTTGGTGGTGAGCGTGAAGGTCTTGTCGTCGACCTTGGCGAAGGTGGGCTGCTCCGGGAACTGCGAGGCGACGTACCCGGCCTTGACCTGGAAGTAGAGCTTCAGCGCGGTCTCGACGTCATCGACCGTGACGGGCGACTTGTCGGAGTAGTGGATGTCGCTACGCAGTTTCACCGTCCAGACGGTCGGCGAGGTGAGCTCGAACTTCTCGGCGAGCACCAGCTCGGGCTTCAGGTCGGGGCCGATCCGGGTCAGCGCTTCGCGGACCGCGCGCTGCACGGTCACGGCGGCGTCGTACTGGTTGAGCTTGTTGTCGAGGCTGACCAGGTTGCGGTTGAGCACGACGCTGAGTTTCCCGCCGGCGCCTGAGGCGCCGCCTCCGTTCGCCGCGCCCGAACTCTGCGGACCGGCGCAGGCAGTGACAGCCGAGCCGAGCGCCGTACTGGCGCCGACGATGCCGAAGAACTGCAGGATCGCCCGCCGGGAGACCCCCGTGCCCGACTTGGCGGTATCGACCAACTTCTCGATGTCGGACATGACGTTCTCCTTGAACTCTGCCAGGGGCCGCCCGGGTGACGGGCTCGTTTCCACAAGATGGCACCGTTGCGTGTTCTGCGCAATAGCTGTAGCTTCATTTGCGTGATCTGATCTTGCTGAACTGCCCGACGGGGATCGCTCGCCGGAGTCCGTGACTCCGGAGGTTGTGGCCGGAAAGACTTGTAGACATGGGGTTTTCGAAGATCGACGAAGGGAGGGGCGATGCCGGAGCTGGCGATCGTTGCGGACGATCTGAGTGGCGCGGCCGAGTCGGCCGCCGCGTTTCTGTTGCGCACAACGCGTATTTCGGTCGACCTGTACGCCGCGCAACGGCCTCCCGCGGTCGATGCGCGAGCTGCGCGTGTGATCGCCGTCGACACGGACTCCCGGCGACAGAGCCCCTCAGACGCGGCGGTTTCGGTGCGGTCCGCGATCGCGGCGTGCGGTGGTGTGCCGATCCTGAAGAAGGTGGATTCGCTCCTGCGCGGCAACCTTGCCGCCGAGGTCGGCGTCTTGCAGGAACTGTATGGCGTCGCCCCCATCGTTGCTTCGGCCCTGCCGTCCGCCGGCCGGGTCGTGGTCGACGGTGTCCTCCGGGTTGGGGGCGTGCCCTTGCACGAGACTGATTGGTGGCATGCCGAGGACCGGCCGGCGCCACGCTCCGTCTCGGAGGCGTTGGCGCCGTTGGATACCTGTTCGGTGCCGTTGGCAACTGTTCGTCAGGGCGGTGAGGTGCTGGCCAAGGCGCTCGCGGAAGCCGGCACGGCGGGGCTCGTCGCCGTCTGTGATGCCGAGTCCGACGACGACTTGGACGGTGTCTACGCCGCCGCGCGCCAAGCCGCTGAGCGGCCTGTGCTGGTTGGGTCCGGCGCGCTCGCCGGCGCAGCCGCGCGTGCCGTCCCGGCCGACGCCCCGGAGCTAGTCGCTGCGCCACGATCCGCGGCAGAGGCCGTTCTGGTTGTGGTCGGCAGTGCGGCCCCCTCGCTGTCCGTCCAGCTGACCGCGCTGGAGGCCGTGGCTGACGTCGTACTGCGGCTGGACCCGCACGTCCTGCTGCGTGATCCGCGCGGGATGCGCCGCGATATCGCGGCCCGGGTCCGAGGTTCCCGATGCGCGGTGGTGAGCCTGGACGGAGCTGCCGGCGTACGACCTGAGCTCGCACCACAACTGGCTGCCGCGCTGGCGCAGGCTGTCGAGCCGGCGGCTGCGAATCATCGCGCTCTCGTTCTCACCGGTGGTGAGACTGCCCGTGGGGTTCTGGACCTGCTCGGCATCGACCGCCTGACGCCCGTCGCGGAGCGCTGCGGGGCAGTGCTGTCCCGAGCTGGTGGTCGACTCGTGGCCACCCGTCCCGGCAGCTTCGGCAGCCCCGCCTCGCTCGCCGATCTCGTCGCCAGCCTGTTCACCGAACCAGTACCCGAGGAGCCGACATGAGCAGCACCCCCCAGATCGCCGTCACGATGGGCGACGGCGCCGGCATCGGTCCGGAGGTCATCGTCCGAGCGCTCCTCGACCCCACCATCGCCGAAGCCGCGCACTGCGTCGTCATCGGCGATGCCGAGCGACTCCGGCAGGCCGCGCGGATCGTCGGTCTCGAACCCCGTATCGTCGCGATCGGGAGCGTGGGCGACGCGGAGTTCACGCCGGGGCGTATCAACGTCATCGATCTCGGACTGCTGCCGCCGGACCTGCCGTTCGGTGCGGTGTCCGCGGTCGCGGGCGATGCGGCGTACCACTACATCCGGGTCGCCAGTGAGCTCGCGATGTCCGGACAGGTGCAGGCGATCTGTACGGCGCCGCTGAACAAGGCGGCCTTGCAGGCAGGTGGGCACATGTTCCCCGGCCACACCGAACTCCTCGCGGAACTCACCGGCACCAAGGAGGTGTCGATGATGCTGTCGACGCCCAAGGTGAAGGTCATCCATGTCACCACGCATATCGGCCTGATCGACGCGGTGGACCGGATCGAACCCGGGCTGGTCGAGCGCACCATCCGGCGCGGCCACCAGGCCCTGATCGACGCGGGCGTCGCGGCGCCGAAGATCGGCGTCTGCGGGATCAACCCGCACGCCGGTGAGAACGGCCTGTTCGGACGGGGGGAGGAGGAGACGAAGATCGCTCCCGGAGTCGAGGTGTGCCAGGCCGACGGGATCGACGTACACGGTCCGCTGCCGGCCGACACGCTGTTCTTCCTGGCCGGCCGGGGCGACTACGACCTGGTGGTGGCGATGTACCACGACCAGGGCCACGGTCCCGTCAAGATCCTCGGACTCGAGGCCGGGGTCAACGTCACCGTCGGATTGCCGGTGATCCGGACGTCGGTCGACCACGGTACGGCGTTCGACATCGCCGGCCGGGGTGTGGCCGACCACCGCTCGATGATCGAGGCACTGCGACTCGCGGTCGAGATGGCTCCGGAGCGAGTGGCAGGCTGACCTTCCTTGGATACAGTGCGAGGCGTGAGCAGGCAGAAGTCAGGGGCGCGACGCGAGCAGATCGTCCGGATGGCCGCGTCCGACGGGTTGGCCAACGTGGAGGACCTCTCCGCGCGGCTGGGCGTCACGCCGTCGACGATCCGGCGCGACCTCGCCCTGCTGACCGCCGAGGGGAAACTCGCGCGCACCTATGGCGGCGCGCTGAGCCTCGAGCCGCATCCGGAGGCGTCGCTGCGGCAGCGCCTGGGTGAGGCGTACGACGCCAAACGCGCGATCGCGGCCTGGGCCGTCGGCCAGATCGTGCCCGGCGAGAACGTGCTGCTCGACGGCGGATCGACCACGACCGCGCTGGCCCAGGAACTCACCGGCTTCACCAACCTCTCGGTGACGACGACCGGCCTGACCGTGCTCGACGTACTGGCCGAAGCCGAGAACATCGAGGTGATCGTGCTGGGCGGGCGGTTACGGATCATCAGCCAGTCCTTCGTCGGACCGGTCACCGAGGTCTCGCTCGAGCGGATGTCGTTCGACCGCGCGTTCATGGGGGCCGACGGCGTCCGCGTCGACCGCGGGATCAACGAGAAGGATCTCGAGCAGACGCGACTGAAAGAGCTCATGATGGGCCGGGCCGATCGCGTCTACGTGCTCGCGCACGGCGCCAAACTCGGTCAAGGGCCCTTCCACGCGTGGGCTGTGATGCCGCCGCGGTGGACGCTCGTGACCGATGACTCGGCGCCGGCCGCCGAGGTACGGCGGTTCGAGGACAAGGGAATCGAGGTCGTCGTCGTCACGCCGGCAGAAGCGCCGACAAACTGACCTGCAGGCCCCGAGGACGTTCGTCCCCGGGGCCCTGATGCTCGTCGGGTCAGCGCGACAACTGAACGTTGTTGCCCTGGGCATCCTTATGCCATTGCGAGTACCAATCCCAAAGGACCCGTGCCTCGTCGGCGATGGTGCTGTGACCGCGGCCGCGATTCACGCCGTACCTGGCCACGGTCGTCCCGTCCGCGTCCTTCCACGAGCTGATGTCGTACCGTCCCACCCGCTCGACCGACGCCGGTGTGGTCGGCGTACCGAGTGCGTCGTTGCGGTTGATCCAGTACCGCATGGTGTCACCGACGTACGGCGTCGACAGATCGTTCGGCCAGAGGTCGAACTGGCCGAACAACAGGAGGAACGGAAGGGTCTCGCCGCTGTAGTCGGTCGTCGACGATGTCTGGCCGCCGGAGGTCGAGCCCAGTGCAGCGAAGTTCTTGGAGAGCTCCGGGTTCTTCCCGGCCGCGATGGTCGTCATGCTCCCGTTCGACTGCCCGCCCAGATAGATCCGGCCCGGATCGATGTTATAGCCGGTCTTGACTTCGTTCAGAACCCTTTGCAGGAACGTCATGTCGACGTGGTCGGCCGTCGTACCCCATCCCGTCCGGTTCTGGGTGTTGAGCCCGGTCGGCACGACGAGGATGAAGCCCTCGTCATCCGCGACCTCCCACCACCGGGAGAAATCGAACATCGAGTACATCGTCAGCCCGGAACCGTGCAGCGAGATGACGGCCGGCACAGTCCTACCCTTCCTCGCCGCCTGCCTCGCCTTGGCGGGGACATAAACCATGTACTCGCGCATTCGGCCTGCCAGTTCCATCGTCCTGAACTGGACACCGAGCTTGCCGTAGTCAGGTCGCGAGCCGAGAGTGTTGCCGCCGACGTTGCCGCCGTAGCGGGTGTAGCGCGAAAGGAAGTCGCCGTAGATGCCGGCGGCCGATGTCTTCGCGTTCTTCACCTTGCCGGTGACCGCGACAGCGCTGAGCGAGCCGTCGGCGACGTAGTACTTCAGTGCCCCCTTCCGCTGATGGAAGATCCTCCCACCGTGGAACCCGGTTGCCTTGGATGCGGTCTGGTTGGCCTCCTGCCAATACCTGACGACACCAGCGGCCTCGTCGCCCAGCCGGTCCTCCATGATCCAGACGGGAAGCGGAACGCTGCTGCTCGCGACCTGCTGACCGTTCCAGTCCGTCGTCGGATAGAACGTACTGTCCAGCTGCTTGAGAAACGCGGGAGCGATGTCGCTCGCGTCGACGAAGGTCGCTGCGGCCACGAGGGTCGGGTCCTTCATGACGATCTGCTGCAGCACCGAACCTGGGCGGTCGTATCCGACGACGTAATAGCTCTCGGGCGGGAGGTACCAGGTGCCGCGGCCATCGGGGGAGTTGACGCTGATGTTCGCGTACGCCGTTTCGAGGTAGGACCGCTCCTCGTCGGGTGATCCCCAGTGTCCGGAAGCGCCAGGCTCGAAGACGTAGAGGAGGAACTTGTTCTTCTCGGCGAGGTCGATCCATCCACTGTCGACGAGCCAGGGAACGGTTTGCTCGCCCTCAGGGACGTTGAGCACCACCATGTAGGCACCGAGGTTCGCAGCCTTGGGGACGTAGATCTTGGCGGTCCGGTTCGTGCCCGAGATCGTGCGCTCGAACAGCCCGCTGATGCCCATCTTGATGCCCGCCATCGGGTCGTAGACGGGCGTCGTGGCGCTGAGCTGCTGGACGGGCGGAAGGCTGGACGCCGTGGCCGCCCGCGCGGATCCGGTCAGGGGAAGCGCCATCGCGACCGTCATAACGATGATCAGGAGCCTGTTCTTCACTGTCTTCCTCCAGTGGATCGGCGGCTTGGTCATTGCGGCCAACCCTGGCAGCGGTGCGTGATTCACGCAATAGCTCATGCGCGGACTGTGAACCGTGAGGTGGGCCATTCCTTGCGGCACGTGACGATCTGCGCGATCTGCGCACCTTGGGCAGCCTGCAATGCCGGTCGATGGCAGGCGAGTGGATGGAGGAGTGTGTGGCGCGGTACGACAAGGAGCACAAGCAGGCGACGAGGCAGCGGATCCTCGAGACGTCCGGTCGTCGGTTCAAGCAGAGCGGTATCGACGGCTCCGGCGTCGCCACGCTGATGGCCGACGCGGGGCTGACGAATGGTGCGTTCTACGCGCACTTCACATCCAAGGATGACTTGGTCGCCAATGTGGTCGCCGACCAGTTGCGGACCCAGGCCGAGACATTCAGGGCACTGCCGCCCGGCCGGGTGAGATGAACCTGGCGATCTTCTTCGGCGGTGAGTTGGTCCTGCGTATCCCTCGCACCACCAGAGCAGTGGAGTCGCTTTCGAAGGAGGCTGAGGTCATTCCGCTGGTCCAGGACGCGGGCGTGCCGACTCCGGAACTCGTCAGCTACGACGCGACCCTGCAGGTCGGGAGCGTGCCGTACATGGTCCTGCAGCGAGTGCATGGCGCGACCCTGGCCGAGCAGGCACCCGATCCGAGCGGGCGACGGCGCGTGCTCGGATCCCTCGGCGAAATCCTGGTGACACTCCACCAGGTCCGGCTCAGCAGGGTCGGCCTGTCAGCGCGATCCCGGCGCCCTTCACGTTCTCACCACCCGCGTTGCTCGGCCGGCTCATGGAGGCGGGCGAGGTCGGCAGTGCCCAGCCCGTCCGGCTCCTCGAGCGATTCGCCCTCTTGCGTGCCGACAACCATCGCGGTCGGTCGTCGCCTTCATGGAGCCCTGTGCGACGGAGTCCCCACTGGCGGACCGCCGCGTTCAACCGCTTACGCCGTTCGTTTGGCGAGGCCGGTGGCCTCGTCGCGGAGGGAGGCGAGGAGGGCGTTCGCCGCGGGGGACAACGGTCGGTCTGCGGGCATGGTCACGCCGACCGCTCTTCGGATCGAGGTCAGGTGGGTGCTGATGAGCTTGAGGTTGTCGTCTTGGGCAGCGATCAGCATCGGGAGTGCTGCGATGACGTCTGTTGAGATCAGCAGTTCGCGCAGGGTCAGCATGGATGTGCATTCGATCCGATTGGCGGGGATCGGAACGCCTTCATGCACGAAGAAGTCCTCGAGTTCGCTTCGAAGGATGGTCTGCTCAACCGGAAAGATCCACGGGTAGTCGGCCAACTGCATGAGCGTCGGAGAGTCGAGCGCATGGACCGGATGACCCTCCCGGGCGACGAGGCGCACCGGTTCGCTGTAGAGCATTTGCTGGACGAGGCTGCTCGGCGCCTTCCCTGTCAGCCGTCCGACAATGAGGTCGCAGTCCCCGGCAAGAATCGCCGCCTGAAGCATGTCAGGCGTCGCCTCGCGTACTACCACCGTCAGCCTTGGGTGCTCCGCCTTGAGTGCAGCAATCGCTCGGGGGAGTAACACGTTCGACCCGGCCAAGTGGGTGCCAACGGTGACTGTCCCGAGGTCGGCGTTGGTAAGTTGATCGATCTGCTGGCCGGCCTGTCGCAGTTGGGCGAGGACTGCACGGGCATGCTCGAGGAAGCTGTCGCCGAACACTGTGGGCGTGACGCCGCGAGGGCCACGGTCGAACAGGCTCACCCCCAAGATGTCCTCGACCTCACGCAGGCCGCGGGTCACCACGGGTTGGGTGATGTGCATAGCGTCGGCGGCCCCCACCAGGCTGCCTCGATCGGCGATGTGGCGGGCGGTGTGGCCGGCTTGGTCGAGAGCGGTGGCGGTGGTTTTGCGGAGGGCGTGGGATTTGATCCAGGCGAGCTTGTCGGACTCGGTTGGTTGGGTGGCTTGGTCGACCCGGATGAGTAGGTCGGGGGAGTGGTCGAGGGTGAGCTTGTAGATCTTGACCAGGTCTGCGACGAGTTGGTGGTCGACCTTGATGCGGCCGGTTTCGACGAGCTCCATCCGGGTCTTCGGCCAGGTAAGAAGTTCGGCGACATCTTTGCGCGTCAGACCGGCTTGGCGGCGGAGGGCGCGGAGGGTGAGGCCTAGGTCGCGGCGGGCGGTGCTTCCGACGGGGGAGAGGACGGTGCGGAGGGCTCGGCGGGTGTTGGAGGGGTCGCGGTAGCCGCCGATCGTGTCGGCGAAGATGGGGTTGTCGAGGCGGATGCCGGCGGCGTGGCGGGTGCGGAGGATAGCGAGGCCCCAGTTGGGGAGGTGGAGGAGGCGTTCGCCGGCTTTGGATTTGGGGCGTTTGCGGATGAGGCCGTGGCCGGTGAGGCGGGCGATGGTGTGGGTGAATTCGACGGTGCCGGCTTCGAGGTCGGCTTGGGACCAGCGGACGGCGAGGGCTTCGCCGATGCGGACGCCGGTGGCGAGCATGAAGGTGACGAGGTCGGGGAGGTCGGTGCGGACCGCGTAGTCGTTGGCGGCGAGGTGCTTTCTGAGGAGGGTGACTTCGTCGCCGGTGAGGGCGCGGGGTGGGTTCTTGGGTTCGGCTTCGATGCTTTCGTTCTCGCGGACCGGGTTGACGGAGATGGCTCCGTAGCGGACGGCGATTTTCATCATGCCGGACAGGACGGCGCGGCAAGTTTTGGCGGTGGGGGCGCCGGTGCGGTTCTTGACGTTGGTGATGGCGGTGTCGATGCGTTGGGTGGTGGCTTCGCCGATGCGGAGTTCGGCGAAGGCGGGCCGGATGTGGTTCTTGATGACGCGTCGGTAGGTCTCGAGGGAGGTCGGGGATCGCTTGCCGTCCCTGACTCGCTCTTCGAACTTCTTCTCCCACAGGTCGATGAGGTCGGAGATCTTGTGCATCGCGGTCAGCTCGCCGGACTGGTTGGTCTTCGCGCGGTCCTGGAGCTTCTTCAGGAGGGCCCGCTCGGCGGCGGTCTTGGTCTTGCCGTAGGCGGAGACCGGCCGAACGTGGCCGTCGTGGTCGCGGAACTTGGCTTGTGACTTGTGCTTGACGGGTTTGCCGTTGTCGTCGGTCTGAGTGACCCAGGTGGAGATCTGTCCCCAGGATCCGATGGGCAGTGGTGGCCTCGGCATCTCATGCCTCCAACCGGTGTGATGGTTGGCAGCTCAACGCCTGTCGGTCGCGTGAACCTGGGGATTCGGTAAGGATGCGAAACGTTGTGATGTGACGCACAGTCACGATCAGATGAAGGTTGCCCGAGCCGGTGGACCGCGCGAGGCCAGCGGCCCGGAGATCAGCTCGAGGAGCAAATGAGTGCGTAAAGAGTGCGCGGCAGACACCAAGAAGCCCAGGGCACCTTGGTGGCCTGGGCTTTTGTGCGCCGCCAGGGACTCGAACCCCGAACCCGCTGATTAAGAGTCAGCTGCTCTGCCAATTGAGCTAGCGGCGCTTGGTGTTGCTTTCGAACGAAGAGGATCGTAGCAGGGGGATCGGGGAGATGCGAAATCGGTTAGCGGGTGAGGATGGTCATGGCTGCGTTGTGGCCGCCGAGGCCTGAGACGGCGCCGCCGCGGCGGGCGCCGGAGCCGCAGATGAGGAGGTTGGCGACGTCGGTTTCGGTGCCCCAGCGGCCGGCGTCGGAGGGGTCGGTGGCCCAGGGCCACTGGAGGTCGCCGTGGAAGATGTGACCGCCGGGCATGCCGACGGATTCCTCGATGTCGTACGGCGTCTTGGCCTCGATGCACAGGTTGCCGTCGGCGTCCCGGGCGATGCAGTCCTCGAGCGGTTCGGCCAGGTACGACTCCAGCCCGGCCAGCACGCGCCGCGTGGACTCGGCCCGCGCAGAATCGTTGTCGGAGGCAAATAAACGAGCCGGGAAGTGCACGCCGAAGACGGTCAGGGTGTGGTGGCCGGAGGCAACCAGGTCGGGGGAGAGGATCGATGGGTCGGTCAGCGAGTGGCAGTACACCTCGGACGGCGGTACGGCGGGCAGCTCGCTGCTCGCGGCGGATCGGTACGCCGTCTCGAGCTGGCTGTAGTCCTCGTCGATGTGGAACGTGCCGGCGAACGCCCGCGCTGGGTCGTCACCGGACTTCAGCGCCGGCAGGTGACGCAGCAGCAAGTTGATCTTCAGCTGCGACCCTTCCGGCTTCTCGACACCGGTCTGACCACGCAGTGCTGCCAGCGTCGACGGCGCGACGTTGGACAGCACCCAAGAGCAGTCGACGGATCGCTCACCGTCGCCACCGAGCCACGTGACCGATCCACGGGTCCCGTCTGCTTCGACAGCGGTGACTGCTGCGTCGGTGACCAGTGCGGCACCAGCACGCCGCGCAGCAGCTGCCAGTGCGTCAGTGACTGCGCCCATGCCGCCGACAGGTACCCGCCACTCGCCGGTGCCGTTGCCGATCAGGTGGTACAGGAAGCACCTGTTCTGGATCAGTGACTCGTCGTGCAGCCCGGCGAACGTCCCGATGACGCCGTCCGTCGCGACGACGCCACGGACGGTGTCGTCGGCGAAGCGCCGCTCGACGGTCTCGCCAAGCGGCCGCTCGATCAGCTCGTCCCACAGTGCGCCGTCGACGCGTGAGCGGAGGTCGGCCGCCGACTGGAGCGGCTCCAGCAGAGTGGGAGCGACAGCAGCGGCCAGCGAGCTGACAGAGCCGTAGAAGTCCGTCCACGCTTCGTACTCCGCGTCGCTCCCGGTGAGTGCACGGAACGAGGCCCTGGTACCGGCGCCTTCCGGCCGCTCGATCATCAGGCCGACGTCGCGTCCAGAGCGGCGTACCGGGGTGTACGACGCGACTGCGCGGGACCGGAGCTCCAGGTTGAGGCCGAGGTCTGCGGCGATCTTGTCAGGCAGCAAACTGACCAGGTACGAGTAGCGCGACAGCCGCGCGTCTACACCCGGGAACACGCGCTCGCTGACCGCTGCGCCGCCGGTGTGCGACTGCTGCTCCAGGATCAGCGTGGAGAGCCCGGACTGCGCCAGATACGCGGCAGCGACGAGACCGTTGTGTCCACCGCCAACGATGACGACGTCGTAGAAGTCCTTCATCCCACCGGCCAATCGAGCTTGTGGTACGCGGCGTCCCAGAACATCCATTCGTAGCGGCACGTCATAGCGAAGTGCTGGTGACAACGTTCCCGCTCCGCGGCTCCCACGTCCAGCCCGTCCGTCACGGCGAGCACGGACTCGACGACAGCGTCGAACTCCTCGGAGCCGTACGTCTCGATCCACTTCCGGTACGCCGGGTCCGGTGACGACCTCTTGAGCAGCTCCCGCCCCACGTCCCGGTAGATCCAGTAGCAGGGCAGTACGGCGGCCACGGCCTCGGCGTACGTACCTGTCGCGCACACAGCCGTCAGATAGGACATGTACGCCGTGGTGGTCGGACCGGACCCGGCCGTGTCGACGTCCTCCGCGGTCAGCCCCAGTGACGCCAGCAACGAGGTGTGCAGTTCCCGCTCGACCGCTATCGCGTTGGCGGCGTGCAGCGCGAACATGCTGACCGCGTCCTCGTCGAGTGCGCGGCCGGCGACCAGGCTGAGCGCCCGCGAATACGCGCGCAGGTAGTGGCTGTCCTGGACGATGAAGTAGCGGAACGCATCGTGGTCGAGGGTGCCGTCGGTGAGCCCGGTGATGAACGGGTGCCGGACGATCTCGTCGTACACGGAGGCGCCCCCGCGGTCCCACAGCTCGCTGGAAAACGTCATCCCACTCCTCGCCATCGACTGGCACCGACCCTATCCAGAGGGCACGCACTCAGAACGAGACGCAGATCACTTCCTGGCCATACTCTGAGACATGAGTATCCAGGGGGAATCAGAAGGGATGCCGCCGGAGTCGCCGTTGCTGCGGCGGATCCGGGCGTCGGTGATCGGCGATGACCAGGTGATGCCCGGGCCGTACGGTCCGCGCCGCGTCACGTACGCCGACTACACCGCCTCCGGGCGCGCCCTGACCTTCCTGGAGGACTTCATCCGCGAGGAGGTTCTCCCGCGGTACGCGAACACTCACACCGAGTCGAGCGGGACCGGTCTGCAGACGACCCGGCTGCGCGAGGACGCCCGGCGCATCATCCACCACAGCGTCGGCGGCGACGACGAGACCGCGCTGATCTTCTGCGGCTCCGGCGCGACCGGGGCGATCGACAAGCTGATCGGGATCATGGGCCTGCGGATTCCGGCCGAGCTCGACGACAAGTACCACCTGATCGACCAGATTCCGCCGGAGGAGAGGCCGGTCGTCTTCATCGGCCCGTACGAGCACCACTCGAACGAGCTGCCCTGGCGCGAGTCGATCGCCGACGTCGTGGTGATCTCTCAGGACACGGACGGTCATATCGACATCGACCAGCTCGAGGCGAGACTGCGCGAGTACGTCGACCGCCCGCTGAAGATCGGCTCGTTCTCGGCGGCGAGCAACGTCACCGGCATCGTCAGCAACACGCGGCGCGTCTCCGCCCTCCTGCATCGGTACGGCGCGCTGTCGTTCTGGGACTGCGCCGCGGCCGCGCCGTACGTCGAGATCGAGATGTACGGCGGACGCGACCAGGACCCGTTGTCGTACAAGGACGCGATCTTCCTCAGCCCACACAAGTTGATCGGCGGCCCGGGGACGCCCGGCATACTCGTCGCGCGCCGCGAACTGCTCCGCAACCGGGTGCCCGACGTACCGGGTGGGGGCACCGTCGCGTATGTGAACCCGCTCGAGCATCGGTACCTGGACGACCCGGTGCACCGCGAGGAGGGCGGGACGCCGGCGATCATCGGGTCGATCCGCGCCGGGCTGGCGTTCCAGCTGAAGCAGGCGGTCGGAATCGACGTGATCCGCGCGCACGAGGACGCGTACCTGCGGCGCGCGGTCGAGGCGTGGAAGGCGGAGCCGAACCTGCAGATCCTCGGCAACCTGGACGCCGAGCGGTTGTCGATCGTGTCGTTCGTGGTCAAGGCGCCGTCGGGGCGGTATCTGCACCACAACTTCGTGGTCGCGTTGCTGAACGACCTGTTCGGCATCCAGTCCCGCGGCGGCTGTTCGTGTGCCGGCCCGTACGGTCACACCCTGCTCGGGATCGACCTCGACCGGTCGCACGAGTTCGAGGAGGAGATCCTGCACGGTTGCGAGGGGATCAAGCCGGGCTGGGTGCGGGTCAACTTCAACTACTTCATCTCGGACGCCGTCTTCACGTACGTCGTCGAGGCCGTCAAACTCGTTGCCCGCGAGGGGTGGCGGCTGCTCGGTGACTACCGCTTCGACCCGGCCAATGGCCTGTGGCGGCACCACCGCGGCCCGGTCGAGCCGCCGATGCGGCTCTCGCAGGTCGGGTACGACGCCGACGGCAAGCTCAGGTATCCGCGCCACGACCACACGGCTCCCGAGTCCGCCCTCGACGACTACCTCGCCGAGGCCCGCGACCTGCTCTCCACCTGTCAGCAGGACCGCACCGACCCCGAGGGCCACGTCAACACCGACTTCGACCACCTCCGCTGGTTCGAACTCCCGTCGCGTTGCCTCACCCGCGACTAGCGTGCTCCGGCGGTGCGGAGGGTTTTGGCTATCTCGTTGTGGCCGTGGGACTTGGCGTGTTGGAGGGGGGTGACGCCGTCGGCGTCGGGGAGGTTGGGGTTGGCGCCGGCGTCGATGAGGATCTTGACGATGTCCTGCCACTGCTGTGTGCCCTTGCCGAGGATGATCGCCTCGAGCAGGGCCGTCCAGCCGAGGTTGTTGACGTGGTTGACGTTGATCTTCGTCTTGACGACCCGTCTGACGTAGTCGACGTGGCCGCGCTCGCTCGCCGGGATGACCGAGACGCCGCCAAAGCGGTTTCGCAGGGTCAGGTCCGGGTTCGCGGGCAGGAGTGTTTCCAGCATCGTCACGCTCCCGGTGACACCGGTGACCAGCCACGCGGAGTCCTGCCGGTCGTCCTGGGCGTCGGGATCGGCACCGAGTGCGACGAGCAGCCTGGCCGCTTCGACCCTGTCGTTGAGTGCGGCCAGCAGTAGCGCCGTACGGCGGTGGTCGTCGCGGGACTCGATCGGTGCACCGGCAGCGAGCGCCGCCGCGACCTTGTTTGCGTCGCCGGTGGACGCAGCGTCCAGCAGCGCGTCGGCCTTCGCCTGGGTGTCGAGTGCGGCGCTGACCGCTGTCTGGCCGCGGTCCTTCGCTGCCTGCACCGGTGTGGCGCCGTCGTTGACGGCTGGCTTGGTGCGGTCGGCGCCGCCGGCGATCAGGAGCCGGACGGTGTCGACGTAGGCCGGCGTGCCCTTGCCCAAGATGACTGCCTCGTGCAGGGCGGTCCAGCCGAGGTTGTTGACGTGATTGACCGCCACGCCGGCCTTGATCAGCCGGCCGACCACGGCGGCGTGACCGCGCTCGGCCGCCCGGATCAGCGCCGTACCGTCGTAGCTGTCGAGACTGCGGACGTCGGCGCCGTGAGCGAGCGTCAGGTCGAGGAGCTCGAGGTAGCCCTCGCTCGCGGCGATCAGGAACGCGCTCTGGACGGAGTCGTCGACCGCGTTGACGTTCGCGCCCGCAGTGATCAGGCGCTTGGCCTCAGCCACGTCGTTCTTCCAGGCGGCGGCGATCAGCTGACTGTCGACGGTGGACGGCACAGCGGCACTCCTAGAGGGCGAACTAGTAGGTGATGCAGCAGGCGCGCTGCTGGTCTCAGTGGAACACGCGGTGGTCACCGCCATCAGCAGGATGGCGACCACGGCGATCGGACGGCCCTTCATCGGCGCGGGTTGAGGGTGATGACCTGGTACGGCGGGACCGCGGTCGCCTCGTCGAACTTGCTGTCGACCACCAGCAGCCGTCCCTGGGCGAGCTTCGCGGTTGTCAGCACCCGGTCCGGGTCGGTCGGCGTCGCGGACACCAGGCGCGCGGTCCGGCCGTCGGCCGACAGCCGCAGCGTGCTCAGCACCTTGGAGAAGTTGCGCACGACCCAGAGGCTGTTGCCCTGCTGGACGAGACCGTCAGCGTTCACAAGGTCCGCGCCGGCGGTGTCGATCGCGGTGGCCCTCGCCGTCCGCAGGTCGAACCGCCACAGCTTGCCGACGTTGCCCTGGGCCACGACCAGCGCCCTGCGGTCCGGTGACAGCACGATCCCGCCGAGGTTGAAGCCGGTCGCCGTTTCGATGGTCCCGGTCGCGTCGGCCCAGGTCGTGACGGTCCACCGGCCGTGCTGCTCGGCGACCCGGAAGATCTGCGGAGCGTTCGAGTTCGTGAAGTACGCCGCGCCGTCCGGCCCGATCACGAGGTCGTTCAGGAACGCGTTCGGTACGCCGGTCCGCAGCGCGGCGAGCAGCTGCCCGTCGCGGTCGTAGACCCACAGGTCCGGCGCGCCCGGGTGGTCGATCCCGTTCGGCCCGCCGGCGACGTACACCCGGCCCTGGGAGTCGACGTTCACGCCGCGCGCCGTCCAGCGGCCGTCGGTGCCGTCGCCTTTCAGCCACTCGACGGCCTCGCCGGAGCGGAGCTGACCGCGGTGGATCTCGCCGCCGGTGGTCTCGGACACGTAGTAGTTCCTGGTACGCGCGTCGTACCCGATGCCCTCGAACTTCGACCCGCCGGCGTCACCGGGCAGCTCGTACGTGGTCGGCCGGGCGGCGAAGGCCGTCGATGCACCGGCGCCGAGCAGCGTGGCGGACAGCGCGAGGGTGGCGGACAGCGAACGGACGGACATCTGGACCCCTAAACGGTCGGTGGATTTCGAGCTGCCTCCAGCCTCCGTCCGCCGGGCTCTCCGTACGACGGGTGTTCGGCCACCAATCGATAGCCGAACGGATGATTCGGAACCGGGTCTGCGCGGCCTACGATCAACTGAACATGTCTACTGCACACACCCCGTCGATCCTGAGTCACGCGACCCGGCTGGTGACCGCACTGCACGCGGCACTGGTGGTTCTCGTGCTGGCGTCGGCGATCCGGTACCTCACCGGTCACGGGTTCGACGACCGTGGACCGTGGGTGCTGGTCGGGGCAGTGGTGCTGCTGGCGACGTACGCCGCCTACCGGGTGCTACCCAGCCGGGTCTGGCTGGCGTTGCTGGTCCTGGTGTGGTGTGTGCTTGTGTTTCTGGCGCCGTCGTTCGCCTGGTGCGCGGTGCCGCTGTCTTTCGTTGCCCTGCGCATCCTGTCGTTCCGGCCGGCCTGTCTGGTCGTTGCGGGCATGGTGGTGGTCACCGTGGTGCAGTGGACCCGGATGACCGACCGGCTGGATCCGACGATCGTGCTGGGCCCGGTCTGCGTCGCAGTACTTGCCGTGGGCGCCTACCGGGCGCTGGAGCGGGACGCACTGGCTAGACAGGCCCTGCTGGACGAGCTGCACGCAGCCCAAGGTGATCTGGCCGACGCGCAGCACCAGGCAGGCGTCATAGCCGAGCGGGCGCGGCTGTCCCGCGAGATCCACGACAGCGTGGCCCAGGGCCTGTCGAGCATCAACCTGCTGCTCCAGGCGGCAGAACGCGAGTGGGACGACAGACCGGCCTCCGCACGCGAGCACGCAGCCCAGGCCGCAGCCACAGCACGCGACGGGCTGGACGAGGCCAGGAGAGTGGTCCGCGACCTGGCACCGGCCGAGCTCGTTACTGGTCTACCGGACGCACTCCGCAAGACCTGTGAGCGTTTGGCTGCCCACACCGACCTCAACGTCCGCGTGCAGGTGCACGGCACGCCGGTCACGCTCGACTCGGAGGTGGAGACAGCACTGCTCCGCACAGCCCGTGGAGCACTCGCCAATGTCCTCGAGCACGCGCACGCGAAAGCGGCCGTAGTGACGCTCACGTACCACCCGGACGCGGTCGTTCTCGACGTTGTGGATAACGGCCGGGGCCTTCCGCGATCTCATGTCAAGATCGATTCCGACCGCGGCCACGGACTGGCCGGAATCCGGGAACGACTGAGACAACTGGGAGGAACGCTGGTGCTGGAGAGCGAACCGGGGGACGGTACGGCGCTGGCCGCATCGATACCACTACCAACGATGGCGCCACCAACGATGGCGGAACGCCGATGATCAGGGTTGCCCTGGTCGACGATCACCCCGTGGTGCGCGCGGGAGTCCGGGCGCTGCTCGAAGGCCAGGAAGACCTGGCCGTCGTCGGCGAGGCCTCGGATGCGCACAGCGCGGAACAGCTCGTCGCAGCCCTGCACCCGGACGTCGTACTGATGGATCTCAACCTCGGCGCAGGCGCCGGTGGGGCCGAGGTCACCGCGCGCCTACGTGCCCTGGCCGAGCCGCCGTACGTGCTGGTGCTGACGACGTACGACACCGAGGCCGACATCATGAGCGCGATCGACGCGGGGGCCTCCGGCTACCTGCTGAAGGACGCGCCGCCGGAGGACCTCTTCCGCGCGATCCGCGGGACCGCCCGCGGCGAAACAGTGCTCGCTCCGGCCGTCGCCGCACGACTGGTACGGCGCTCCGGCCCGACGCTGACCGAGCGCGAGGTGGAGATCCTCGGCCTGCTCGCCACCGGCAAGATCAACCGCGAGATGGCCAAGAAGCTCTATGTCAGTGAGGCGACGATCAAGTCCCACTTGGCGCACATCTACACGAAGCTGGAGGTGGACAACAGAGCAGCGGCCGTGGCACGCGCGATCGAACAGCGCATCATCCGCCCAGTCAGCTGAGTAAGGTCTGACTGTGAGCAGCTCGGAGGACGACGCGTCCGGCGGCGAGAGCCTCCTGACAGTGCTGGTCGCGCTCGCCGCGAACCTGTTGATCGCGCTCGCCAAGACGGTGGTCGCGGTGATCACCGGGTCCGCCTCGATGACGGCGGAGGCGGCGCATTCCTGGGCCGACACCGGCAACGAGGTGTTCCTGCTGGTGGGGGAGCGGCGGGCGCGGAAGCCGGCCGATCAGTCGCATCCGCTCGGGTACGGGCGGGTCGGGTACATCTGGTCGATGTTCGCCGCGTTCGGGCTGTTCACGGTCGGCGCCGCGGTCTCGGTGTGGCACGGCATCCAGTCGCTGCAGAACGGTGAGGCGGAGAGCACGTCGTACGGCTGGGCGTACGCCGTGCTCGGGGTCTCGTTCGTGCTCGAGGGGATCTCGTTCACGCAGGCGCTGCGGCAGACCAAGGCCGGCGCGCTGGAGCGGATGCTGCGCCCGTGGCGGTACGTCCGGCTGACGTCGAACCCGGTGCTCCGGGCGGTGTTCGTCGAGGACCTGTCCGCGCTGATCGGCATCCTGATCGCGACGCTCGCGATCCTGATGCATCAACTGACCGGCAACGCGGTCTGGGACGCGATCGGCTCGATCGTGGTCGGGATCCTGCTCGGCTGTGTCGCGCTGTTCCTGATCAGCCGGAACATGGACTTCCTGACCGGCGAGGCGGTCACGCCGCTGGCCCGGAACCGGGTGCTCCGCGCGCTGCTCGCGCACCAGGACATCGAGCGGATCAGCTTCCTGCACATGGAGTGGGTCGGCGCCGACCGGATCTTCCTGGTCGCCGCGGTCGACGTCGTCGGCAACGACGTCGAGTCCGAGGTCGCCGCCCGCCTCTACGCGATCGAGGACGCGCTGAACGCCCGCCCGGAGATCCAGCAGTCGATCCTCACCCTCTCCCGTCCTGGCGACGCAACCAGTCTCCAGCCCGGCAAGCTGCCCTCTTGGTACGTCGAGCGACCGATCTAGGGCACGTTTGCGAGGAAGCGTTCGCGGTCGACTACGACGCGTTCGAGCTCGCCGTCGGCGATCAGTTGGCCGGCCGAGTTGGTGGCGCGGACCTGGAAGCGCAGGTGCCGACCGTCCACCTCAGGTCCGTCCGCGGCGATGTCCACGGTGTCGCCGACCCGGGTCGGCAGCCGGTGGCGGATGCGAACCGACGTACCGACGGAGGTCTGGCCGGGGCCGAGCGCGCTCAGGGCGAGCTGGGCGGTCGTGTACTCCAGCCAGGTGATCAGGCGGGGAGTCGCGAGGACCTCGACGTCGCCGCTGCCCACGGCGAGTGCGGTGTCGGCGGCGGTCACCTCGTGGCGCACGGCAGGTCCTCTCTGAGCCGTGTACGCTCCCGACCGTGGAGCCCGTACACGTTGCGGTTTCGGCGTTGGCTGCATTGTTGCCGATCATGAACCCGATCGGCGCGTTGGCCACCTTCGCAGGCCTGACGGACGGCGTCGAGCGCGCCGCGATGAAACGCCAGGCGGTGATGACCGGCGTCTACGTCCTGGCGATCCTGACCGTCTTCGCGCTGCTCGGCACGCTCGTGCTGGAAGGGCTGGGCATCGGTTTGCCCGCGCTGCAGATCGCCGGCGGTCTGGTGGTCGCGCACTCCGGCTTCGGAATGATCGTGGCCCGGCAGACTCTGACCGAGGACGAGAAGACGCACGGTGCGGCCAAGCCGGACGTGTCGTTCTCGCCGATGGCACTGCCGTTGATCGCCGGACCGGGCGCGATCGGCGTGGTGATCGCCCTGACCGCGCGGCACCCCGGGATCACCAACCGGCTGAGTGTGATCGTCGCGTCGGTGGTGATGGCTGCTCTCGTCGCGGCCCTACTGCGGTTCGGTACGCCGCTCGTCGACAAGCTCGGCCCGACGGGCCTGGGCGCCCTCAGCCGCGTCATCGGATTCCTGACGCTGGCGATCGGCGTCGAGCTGATAACCCACGGCGTACTCGCGGCGAAATAGCGAGCCCATCGCGTCCTCCATTGAGTGACGCGATGGGCTCCACCCCACCTTTACTTGGTGCCCTTGGAAGGCTTGGTGCCCTTGGAAGGCGAGACCGGAGGGAGTTTCCAGGTCTTGCTCTTTGCGAGGGCCGAGAGGTCCTCGACCGAGAGGAGCGGCTTGGGGCGGGTGTGCTGCTTGCCCTTCTCGGCCGGGGCGTTGTAGCTGGTCAGGTTGATGTTGCGGCCGTCGCGACGGAACAGGACCACGTAGTTGCTGACGACGCCGTACTCCGCCTGGCGGCTGTCGGTGTACTCAGGCGACTCCTTGGAGACGTAGAGGACCGACCCGTCAGGCAGGGTGCTGCACCCCGTGCGCTTGGGCACGCACGGGTTCCCCTCGCCCCCGCCGGAGAGCAGTACATCGACCCGGGCGGCGCCGTGGCCGTCATTGACGACGTACGCCGCACCGGCGAAGTCGCCACCGCCCCACGTCTCAGGGCTGGAGAGGGTCCGGCCAGGCGCCGCAACCAGCGACCTCAACGTCGCCAGCGTCTGCTTCGGGTTCGCCCCAGCAGGCTTGGCAGTCGGAGTGGCCGTGGCCGAGGGCTTGGCGATCGGCACCGGAGAACCGGCGACGGCCGCGTCCGGGGAGCCGGCCAGGTGAATCCCGCCGGCAATCAGCCCTGCGGTGGCCAGCACGGCCCCAGCACCGGACGCCGTGGCGATCGCCGTACGCCGACGCCGCAGCCGCAACCCCTGCACAACGGAGCGTTCCAGCAGGTCAGGTGTGACGGGCTCCAGGTTCTCGGTGGCCCGGTGCATCAAATCGGTGAGTTGGTTGTTCATGGTTCTCCTCAGCGTCAGAGCGCGATCAACTGGTCGGCACCGTCACCGAGAACCGCCCGCAGACGGTCCAGGGCGCGGGCGGTGCGAGTGGTGATCGCACTGGTCTTCTTGCCAAGATCGAGCGCCACCTGCTCGACGCTGCGATCTTCGAAGAACCGCAGCACCAGCACGGCCCGATCCAACGGCGCCAGCTCCGCCAAAGCGCTCTGCAGAGCCATCCGCAACTCCGGATCCCCAACCCGCTCAGCACTCTCCGGCAGCTCCGCAGTAGGCCGCTCAGACCAACTACGACGCCGCCGCTGCGAGATAAACGTCCGAACCAACGCAGTCCGCGCATAAGCAGCAGGACTGTCGATCCGCGTCCATACCTTCAGCAGATTCGCCAACGTCTCCTGCACCAGGTCCTCAGCATGATGCCGATCCCCAGCCAGCAACCAAGCAGTCCGGTAAAGCCGCGGTATCTGCACCCGCGCAAACTCCTCGAAGTCCTCAGTCGTACCCATCCACACCTCCTGTAGCTGCCTCTGCCACAAGAGACGCACTGAGGAGGCGCTCAGATCACACCCAACTCAAAACACTTTAGAAAGAACCCAAACCGAGAACGCCAAGAACCCCACCACAAACGTCACCAGTACAACGACCCCATACCCGAACCACGCGCTCCCACTCAACTTCACGAGTAGATCCTCCCACGAGGCGTGTCACCCACAGACGAACTGGACCACCGAAGCCGAGCGAAGCGAAGGCGCAGGGGGTGCGGGTGGCGGAGCCCCCGCCGGCGGCAAGCGGAGCGCAGCCGCACAAATGACGAAGCCGACCAAGTCCGCGCAATTCGCGGACATGGCCGGCCATCGGGTGAGTGACGGGACTTGAACCCGCGACCACCTGGACCACAACCAGGTGCTCTACCAGCTGAGCTACACCCACCATTGCCGTCCGAATCGCGACGGCTGAGCAATCATAGCGACGAACTGTCAGGACCAGAAATCGAGGGTGGATCAGCAGGTCAGGCGCCGGTTGTGCTGTCCTCGGTGGGTGCTGCGACGAGGCTGGCGGCGGCCCGGGCGGTGGAGGAGTCGGGGCCCGGCTGGGGCACGAAGACGGTCTCCCGGTAGTACCGCAGTTCGGAGATGCTTTCGGTGATGTCGGCGAGGGCACGGTGGTTGCCGGTCTTGGCCGGCGTCGCGTAGTACACGCGCGGGTACCAGCGCCGTACCAGCTCCTTGATGGAGCTGACGTCGACGTTGCGGTAGTGCAGGTGTGATTCGACGAGGGGCATGTCGCGGACGAGGAAGGTCCGGTCGGTGCCGACGGAGTTGCCGGCGAGGGCGGCCTTGCGCGGCTCTTTGACGTACGACGTGATGAAGTCGAGCACCTGCTCCTCGGCGTCGGCGAGCGGGATGCCGCTGGCGAGCTCTTCGAGCAGCCCGGACGCGGTGTGCATGTCGCGGACGAAGTCACCCATCTGGTCGAGCGCGGCCGGTGGCGGCGCGATCACCAGGTCGATCCCGTCGCCGAGCACGTTCAGTTCGTAGTCGGTGACCAGAACCGCAACCTCGATCAAGGCGTCGTTCGCCAGGTCGAGGCCGGTCATCTCGCAGTCGATCCACACCAGCCGGTCGTTCATGGGCACCCACCTTACGGTGACCTGCCGACAGTGCGGCGACGGCGTGCCCTGTCAGCGCGGCGCGTGCCCCAGGTGGACGCTGCGGACGGACAGTACGGCGAGGTCGGAACGCCGCCCGAGGTAGTGCGGTCCGTCCGGGTCCAGCAGTTGCTGCCAGGCGTCGAGATCCTCCGGCGTCAGCCACTCCTCGTCAGAAACCACGTGCCCGTGACCGTGTCCATGACCGTGGCCATGATCGGATCCGGTGAGCCGTTCGATGCGCGTCCGGAACGCGCGTACGACGCCGTCCAGCCGCTCCGGCGGCAACGGCGGCGGCGTCTCGGTCAGCACGCTCCGCGTGGTCGCCGCAGTGAGCCCGGCTCGCGTCAGCGCCTCGGTCCACCCGTACGGCATCGGCACAGACCCCGTCAGCGAGTCCCGCATCACCTTGAACCACCGGTCCTGCGCCAGGTCGAGCCGTAGCTCCAGCCCGGGCTCGCCGACTCCTAGGTCCCACGGCAGGTGCCGTGCGGGCAGCCCGCCCTCGGCGAGCGCCAGCCGACCACCGGGCGCGAGCAGCGAGGCCAGCGCGTCCACAGCGGCCTGCTGGTCGGCAGCGTGGTGTACGGAGGCCGATGCCCAGATCAGATCGGCCGGTGCGTCGATTGCCCGCCGCAACGGTTCCGCCCCGTCGTCCATCGACGCCAGTTCACACCGTACGAGGCCCGCGGTGTGCTCCCGTGCCTGCTCCAGTACGTCGGGATCCGCGTCGATCGCCACCACCGTCGTACCGGGCAACGCCTCAGCAAGCGCCTTGGCCATCCCGCCACCGCCGCAGCCGATGTCCGCGACGACCTTGTCGCCGTCGCGCACCAGACTGCGAGCCACTGCCGCGTTCCAGTCGGTCTCGCCCTCGGCCGACGCGCGCAGCCGCCCGGCCTCTCCAGCCCAATCGATCTCGATCATGACGACAGTCTCGTCCCCGGCACCGGCACAGCCCACCTCATGTTGCCGGTCCGGCAAATGGCATTACCGTTGCGCGAGTGATCGCCACGGACCGCCTGACGCTGCTGCCGCTCGAGGTCGAGTACGCCGAACCGATGGCGGAAGTGCTGTCCGACCCCGCCCTCTATACCTTCACAGGCGGCGAACCGCCGTCCGTAGCGGCTCTGGACGCACGCTACCGCCGCCAACTGGCCGGTCTGGGGCGTCCGAACGAGCAGTGGCTCAACTGGGTGATCAAGTACGACGACACACTGATCGGCTACGTCCAGGCGACCGTCATCGACGGTACGGCGGAGATCGCGTGGGTGGTCGGCACCGCATGGCAGGGCCGCGGTTTCGCGAAGGAGGCAGCCCAGGGACTGGTCACCTGGCTGCGGGCTCAGAGAGTCGGCCGGATCATCGCGCACGTACATCCGGACCACACCGCATCGGCCGCTGTGGCAGCCGCGATAGGTCTCGCCCGCACCGACGTACTGGAAGACGGCGAGTACCTGTGGAACACGGCAGACCCGGCGTGAACCGGGTCTGCCGTTTACAGCATCAGACCGGGCGGACGTTCTCCGCCTGCAGGCCCTTCGGGCCCTGCGCGATCTCGAACTCAACCCGCTGGTTCTCGTCCAGGGAGCGGAAGCCCTGCGTCTGGATCGCCGAGTAGTGCACGAATACGTCGGCGCCGCCGTCCTCCTGGGAGATGAAGCCGAAGCCCTTCTCGCCGTTGAACCACTTCACTGTTCCCAAAGCCATGATTTTCTCCTGATACGACAAAACGCCCGGCGGATCACAAATCCGCGGGCGCTTCGACACGAACGTGGAACTGCAAAACTGCTATCGAGCCAAAACCCTAGCACGCTGGATGAGCCGTCAGCCACCCCTCGCCACGCCGTGAGTCGTACTCGTCCGGGGTACCCGGCCATCGACGGCCACGTCACCCGGGCAACTTGCTAGGGCCGCACGTACGTCGCCAACGATGCCGCGCCGGTCTGGACGACCGAGGCGAGCTGGAAGTGGACGGGCGCATCGGACGGACCGAACAGCTTCTCGCCGCTGCCGACGATCGACGGGAACGTCATCAGCCGGTACTCGTCGACCAGATCGGCTGCCTGCAACGCCCGGATCACACTGAGGCTGCCGGTCACCGCAACGGTCCGCGACTCGGTCCGCACATAGTCCGTCAGCGAGCCCTCCAGCAGGGTCGAGTTGGGGAAGACCGACAGGTCGGTCAGCGAGTGTGACGCGACCACCTTGGCCATCTTGTTCATCCGGGTCGAGAAGTCGTCGGTGCGGTTCGGCCAGAGCCGGCTGAACAGCTCCCAGGTGGTCCGGCCGAGCAGCAGTACGCCGGTGTCCATCAGTTCGCCGAGCCGGAACTTGTCCCCGCCGATGGTTTCGGGGCCGTGGCGGAACGCCCAGCCGCCGGCTGAAGTGCCGCCGGAGCCGTCCGGGTCGGTGACGATGCCGTCGAGGCTGACGAATCCGGTGACGATGACGTGGCCCATGGTTCCTGCTCCCTGTGTCGAGTGATTCACACAGGTACGTACCGCCGGGCAGGCCCCGACTCATCGCTGCGCACCGAACTTTTTGGCGAGCGCTTGCCGCGATGTGTGATCTTGACCGCATTCAGCCTCCAGCCTACTGTATGCCGTATACAAGCCTCCCGGAAGGCAGGGACCCTTATGAGAGTTGCGGTTCTCGGCGCCGGTGCGATCGGTGCGTACGTCGGCGCGGCACTCCACCGTGGTGGGACAGAGGTCCACCTGGTCGCCCGCGGCGCGCATCTGGAAGCGATCCGGTCGGACGGCGTCACGGTGCTCAGCCCACGCGGTGACTTCACGGCCCGGACGCCGGCCACTGACGACCCGGTCGCGATCGGCCCGGTCGACTACGTCTTTCTCGGCCTCAAAGCGAACTCGTACGCGAACGCCGGCCCGCTCCTCGAGCCCCTGCTGCACGACCGCACAGTCGTTGTCGCCGCGCAGAACGGCATCCCCTGGTGGTACTTCCACGGTCTGAAAGGCCCGTACGAGGGCCGCCGGATCGAAACGGTCGACCCCGGCGGCGCCGTCACCCAGGTGCTCGACCTCGACCGCGCGATCGGCTGCGTCGTGTACTGCTCGACCGAGCTCGAAGGTCCAGGCGTCGTACGGCACCTGGAAGGCACCCGCTTCTCGATCGGCGAACCCGGCGGCGGGCAGTCGGAGCGGTGCACGGCCTTCAGTACGGCGATGATCGCCGGCGGACTGAAGTGCCCGGTCGAGAACGACATCCGCAACGACATCTGGATCAAGCTGCTCGGGAACGCGGCGTTCAACCCGATCAGCGCGCTCGCCCGGGCGACGATGGTGGAGATCGCGACGCATCAGGGCACCCGGCAGATGGTCCGGATGATGATGGAGGAGTCGCTGGAGATCGCCGCCGCGCTCGGCTGTCACCCGGAGATCTCCGTGGACAAGCGGCTCGACGGCGCCGAACGCGTCGGCGAGCACAAGACCTCGATGCTGCAGGACCTGGAGAAGGACAAGCCGCTCGAACTCGACGTCATCCTCGCCGCGGTCGTCGAACTCGCCGACCTCACCGGGGTCAAAGCCCCCACCCTCCGCGCGGTCCACGCCGTCGCCGACCTACTGGCGAGCAAGGTCGGCGTCTGAGCCAGGTGGGTCCGGCCACAGCGACGTCGGACCCACCTGTACCCCAAGTCGTACAAGTGAGGTTCCAGCTCGTTCGGCTCGCCGTACGAGCGGCGTGTTGACGCAAACATGTCTAAACTCCTGCACCACGGGAGGTGCCGGGTGGAAGGAACCTTGGGGAGGCGGCGGCGAGGTCCGTCGATGGCTGATGTGGCGCGACTGGCGGGGGTGTCCGGACAGACCGTGTCCCGCGTCGCGAACGGCCGGCAGAACGTGGACGAGGTCACCCGGGCCCGGGTCAAGGACGCGATGCGCCAACTCGGCTACCGCCCCAACGGCGCCGCACGCGCCTTGCGCAGCGGCGAGTTCCGCAGCATCGGCGTGATCGTCTTCGAGCTCTCCACCTTCGGTACGACGCGGACGCTCGACGCGATCGCCACAGCCGCCACCGCACGCGGGTACTCGGTGAACCTGATGCCGGTGCTCGCCGTCAGCCGCCAGGCCGTGGCGGACGCGTTCACCAGGCTGGGGGAGCAGGCCGTGGACGGCGTCATCATGATGATCGAGGCGCAGGTGCTCGACGAGGTGCAACTGCCCGTCGGCCTGCCGGTCGTAGTCGTACATGCGGGAGTCCACTACGACCACCCGGTGGTCGACACCGATCAGATGCAGGGTGCCCGGCTGGCGACTCAGCATCTGCTCGGACTGGGGCACAAGACGGTGTGGCACCTCGGTGGGCCGCCGTCGTCGTTCGCCGCCGACCAGCGCCGCCGGTCGTGGGAGCACACGCTCCGCGATCACGGTTGCGACGTACCGCCGCTGCTCATCGGCGACTGGTCCTCGGCGGCCGGGTACGACGCGGGTTGCCGGCTCGCCGCGGAGGACGCCGTGACCGCGATCTTCGCCGCCAACGACCAGATGGCTCTCGGCCTGCTCCGCGCCCTGCACGAGCACGGCCGGACGGTGCCGGACGACGTGAGCGTGGTCGGCTTCGACGACATGGAAGAGGCGGCCCAGTTCTGGCCGCCTCTCACCACAGTCCGTCAGACCTTCGCCGACATCGGCCGCCGCAGCGTGGACACCCTCCTCGCCGAGATCCACGCCACCAAACACCACGCCCCGCAAGCCGTCCCCACCGAACTGATCATCCGAAGCAGCACCGCCCCACCGAGCTCCCGCTGATCCCAATCACTTGCCCCAGCTGTCTTCCTACTGAGGTGTGGGCGATCGGCAGCTCGACAGGACGTGTCAGATGGCTGGGTAGTGCACCTGAGCGTGAACGCGTCCGCGCGTACAGCGTCTCACCGGTGCACTACCTGTCGAGCTGCAGATCACACGCCCGCCCGCCAGCCTGCAACACACCACCCACACATCCGGCAGGAGAGCCGGATATCCCCTGGTGTTGTGGGTTCTCCCCTCGCATACCAACAGAGAAGGCACAACACCGCCGGATATCCCCTCGTGCGCGGGGCCTCGTCCACGCGGTGCGTGCGGTGGTGTCGTGGGGACTGGAGACAGGGGCTGGTGGGCGGAGGTAGGAAATGTCGGGTCAGGCTGGCTGGTGGGTGGGGGAGAGGGCGGTGCGTAGTAGGTCCGCGGTTTCGGTGGGGGTTTTGCCCACGCGTACGCCGGCTGCTTCGAGGGCTTCTTGTTTTGCGGCCGCGGTGCCGGACGAGCCGGAGACGATCGCGCCGGCGTGGCCCATCGTCTTGCCCTCCGGCGCGGTGAACCCGGCGACGTACCCGACGACCGGCTTGGTCACGTTCTCCTTGATGAACGCGGCCGCTCGCTCCTCGGCGTCACCGCCGATCTCACCGATCATCACGATCGCGTCGGTGTCCGGGTCGTCCTGGAACGCCCGCAGCGCGTCGATGTGCGTGGTCCCGATGATCGGGTCGCCGCCGATCCCGATCGCAGTCGAGAACCCGAAGTCCCGCAGCTCGTACATCATCTGGTAGGTCAGCGTGCCCGACTTCGACACCAGACCGATCCGGCCGGGTCCCGCGATATCGGCCGGGATGATCCCCGCGTTGGCGCGCCCCGGGCTGATGATCCCCGGGCAGTTCGGCCCGATGACGCGCGTCTCGTTCGCCTGTGCGTGCGCGAAGAAGGCCGCGGTGTCGTGGACCGGAACGCCCTCGGTGATCACCACCACCAGCGGGATCCCCGCGTCGACGGCCTCGACGATGGCCCCACGCGTGAACCGTGGCGGCACGAACACCACCGACACGTCCGCGTCCGCCGCCTTCACCGCGTCCGCGCACGACCCGTACACCGGGATCGAGCGCCGCGCGAAGTCCACCGACTGCCCACCCTTGCCGGGCGTCACGCCGCCGACCACATTGGTGCCGGCGGCAAGCATCCGGCTGGTGTGCTTCTGCCCCTCGGACCCGGTCATGCCCTGCACGACGACCCGGCTCTTCTCGGTCAGGAATACAGCCATCTCGAACAGTCCCTTCTAGGCGGCGAGCTCGGCGGCGCGGGCGGCCGCGCCGTCCATGGTGTCGACCACGGTCACCAGCGGATGGTTGGCCTTGGCAAGGATCTTGCGGCCTTCCTCGACGTTGTTGCCGTCGAGCCGGACGACGAGTGGCTTGTCCGCTTGGTCGCCTAGCAGTGCTAGCGCCTGCACGATGCCGTTCGAGACCGCGTCGCACGCGGTGATCCCGCCGAACACGTTCACGAAGACGCTGCGTACCTGCGGGTCGGACAGGATGATCCCGAGCCCGTTCGCCATCACCTCGGCCGAGGCGCCGCCGCCGATGTCGAGGAAGTTGGCCGGTTTCACGCCGTACGGTGAACCCGCGTACGCGACCACGTCGAGTGTCGACATCACCAGGCCCGCGCCGTTGCCGATGATGCCGACCGAGCCGTCCAGCTTCACGTAGTTCAGGCCCTTGGCGTGCGCCTCGGCCTCGAGCGGGTCGGCAGCCGCCTTGTCGTCGAAGCCGCCGTGATCCGGGTGCCGGTACGCCGCGTTGTCGTCGAGCGTGATCTTGCCGTCGAGCGCCTCCAGCGACCCGTCGCCGAGCTTCACCAGCGGATTCACCTCGACCAGCGACGCGTCCTCCGCGATGAACACGTCCCACAACCGCTGCACCACCGTGGATGCCTCGGCCGGGAACCCGGCGGCCGCCACGATCTCCGCGGCCTTCGCCTCGTCGACGCCGGTCGCCGGGTCGATCGGCACTTTCGCGATCGCGTCCGGGTTGGTGTGCGCGACCTCCTCGATCTCCACACCGCCTTCGGTGCTGGCGATACACAGGTACTCGCGGTTCGCCCGATCGACCAGGAACGAGAAGTAGTACTCCTCGGCGATGTCCGCGGCCGGCGCCAGCAACACCCGCTGCACGGTGTGACCCTTGATGTCCATCCCGAGGATCTCGGCCGCCTTCGCCTGCGCCTCGTCCGGGGTAGCGGCCAGCTTCACGCCGCCGGCCTTGCCGCGCCCACCGGTCTTCACCTGCGCCTTCACCACCACGCGCCCGCCGAGCTCACGCGCCGCCTCCGCGGCGTCGGCCGCGTCCTCGATCACCCGCCCCAGCGTCACCGGAACGCCGTGCCGAGCAAACAGCTCCTTGGCTTGGTACTCCATGAGGTCCACGTCGCCTCCTTACGAGGGTGTCTTGGAGCTCTGCGCCTACTGCGCGGCGCTCGGCGGGCACATCGCCGCGTTGGAGGACGAGGCACGGAGAAACCCACTCCGAGCCTCGCCCTCCGCCTTGCGCTGCACTCCGCCGAGCACCTGCTCGCTACGGCGCAGAGCTCCAAGACACCCTCTAGATGTGTAGTGACGACTGTATGCGGTATGCAATCTCGTCACAAGAGTGACGCCCCAGGTCTGGACAAGCTCCGTCGTGGAGGAGTACCACAGACTTCATACGGTATGCAGTAGTCAGGAGGCGCTATGAATCACGTGACGCCCCGGGACGTACGTGACGTCTACGGCCGGCGGTACCGGATCGGCGAGGACGCCTGGGAGTTGACCGGTCACTCGCGCCGCTGGCAGCTCTGGGCGGCCTGGGCCTGCATGGTCGCGATCAGTCCGTTGCAGTACTCGTTCGGCACCGCAGCCCTCGGCCTGAGCTCGGACCGCGGCTGGGGTGCGGCCCAAACCTTGTGGCTGCTTGCAGTCTTCGTCGCCTGCCAAGCCCTCGTCGCGATCCCCGCCGCCTGGGCCCATCGCGTACGGCGGGCAACGCCAACACAGCTGGTCGTGGGAGGCGGCGTACTCGCGGCCATCGGCCTCGTCACGCTCGCCCACGTCAACAGCTACGCGGCAGTCCTCGTCGGCTACTCGCTCCTCGGCGGCACCGGGGCGGGCCTCGTGTACGCCGCCTGCATCACCACGTCGGCGCGCTGGTTCCCGGAGCGCCGTACCGCGACCATCGGCTTCGTCACGGGCGGATTCGCGGTCGGCGCCGTACCGAGCATCTTCTTGCTGACCAGGACGGATCAATCGATCGTGTTCGACCTGACCGCTCTGGTGGCGGTGCTGGTCGTCCTGGTTGCCGGCGGCCTGCTGAAGGATCCGCCGCGGCACTGGTGGCCCGCGGACATCGACGCGCAGGCGTGGGCGATCGACCGGAAGCTGAACCGCAGCATCCCGCACAACGCGCCCGCGGTCCGGCAGTACCGTCCCGGTGAGGCGATGCGAACCGGCGCGCTGCCGCTGATGTGGTTGCTGTTGGCAATTAGCACCGCACTGTCGCTGCTCGGAATCGGCTTCGTAGTGAGCTACGGCGTGAGCGCCGACCTCAGCTTGACGGTGGCAGCGACGGCTGCCGGAATGCTTGCCGCGGTCAACGGTCTTGGAAGATCGCTGGCAGGTCACCTGTCCGATCGATTCGGTCGCCGCCGGGTGCTGGCCGCCGTACTGATGATCGAAGGTTTCGCCCACGTCGGCCTGGTGGCCGTTGACGTCGGCTGGGCGTTCGTGGTGTGCGCGATGTTCGCGGGCCTGGGCGGCGGTGCGTTCTACGCGATCATGGCGAACCTCGTGCTCGAGTTCTTCGGCGAGAACAGCCTGCTGCAGAACCAGGCGATCCTGTACTCCGCGAAGGCGGTCGGCGGTCTCGTCGGCATCGGTGTCGCCGCGTCCGCGATCGCCGTGGTCGGTTACCGGCCGCTGTTCCTGGGCGCCGGGCTCCTCGGCGTACTGACCGCGCTGAGTGTGCGCCTCCTCAAACAACCCGGTCGGCCGGCGTTGCCCGTGCGGCCCCAACTCGGTACGCCGGTGAGCGGCGAGTGAGCGGCTACGGGAAGGTCCCCCGACCCGATCCGTGCGTGATGGAACTGGTGTCCCGTCTCGCGCGGGAACCGTGGACCGACCGCCCCGCGTGCGTGCACCCTGTTCTGAGTTCGGTTGCGCGCGCGGCCCACGACCACAGCAGCTCAGCCGGCCGGCGGCACCTGCTGCCGCTCGCGCCACGCTTCATCAACACGAGCAGCGTGGGCTTCGAGGCGTCGGCCCGGCTGGTCGCGCTGTGCGTTTCCACGGCGCTCGCGAGCGGCGAGCTGACCGGTGACGAGCGGCGGAGGATGGCGGCAGCCCATCAGACTGCGCTGCACCTGCTCGGCTCCGAGGGCGATCCCGGGGGAGCGGCGCGCTGGTGGTTGCCCGCGCTTGGCCGGCTGGGCTGGAGTGAACCGTTCTACCGCACGTTCGTCGCCACGGAACACGCAGCAGAAGCAGTCGCGGTCACCGCTCGTACTGCGAACGGCAACCGCGACGTACGTCTGCGAAGCCTGCTGAAGCTGTGCCTCGCGACTCAGCCCAAACCTTCGTGTTCGGCGTCCGCCCAGAAATCGTGGTCGTAGTCGTCGTCCGGGATCGTCACCAGTTCGTGCCGACGGGGAGCGCGGACCTGCTGCTCGAGGCGCCGGAGGTCCGCCGTACAGCGCTCCAGATCGTCGAGCAGCCGCAGTACGTCGAGATGCGGGCCGACGCGATTCCTCAACGCCATAAGGGATTTCTCCAGCGCGAGGAGAGCGGTGCGGGTCCGGTCGAGTTCGTCGGAAATCGTCATCACAGCCTCCTGGGTGCGAACTCTGGACAACCGCTACGCCCTGGGATAAGACTAACGACTACACCATACGGTATGCAATCTACATCAAGCCTTACTCAGGCCCTTCCGAGGAGTTGACTGCAGATGGCGCAGACAGTGTCGGAGACCCAACCCGCCGCGGTTGTCGAAGAACCGGAGATGATCTCCGGCGGTCACCTCGTCGCGAAGGCCTTGAAGGCCGAGGGGATCGACGTGATCTTCACGCTCTGTGGCGGTCACATCATCGACATCTACGACGGCTGCGTGGACGAGGGCATCGCGGTCGTCGACGTCCGGCACGAGCAGGTCGCGGCGCACGCCGCCGACGGATATGCACGAGTCACCGGCAAGCCCGGCTGCGCGGTCGTCACCGCCGGCCCCGGTACGACGGACGCGGTCACCGGCGTCGCGAACGCGTTCCGTGCCGAGAGCCCGATGCTGCTGATCGGCGGCCAGGGCGCCCTGAACCAGCACAAGATGGGGTCCCTGCAGGACCTGCCGCACGTCGACATGATGACGCCGATCACCAAGTTCGCCGCGACCGTGCCGCACACCGCGCGGGCCGCGGACATGGTGTCGATGGCGTTCCGCGAGTGCTACAACGGCGCACCCGGCCCGTCGTTCCTGGAGATCCCGCGGGACATCCTGGACAACTCGGTCCCGGTCGAGTCCGCGACCGTCCCCGAGGCCGGTCACTACCGGGCCTCGACGAAGAGCATCGGCGACCCGGCGAGTGTCGAGGCGCTGGCCGACCTGCTGGTGCGGGCCGAGAAGCCCGTCGTACTGCTCGGCAGCCAGGTGTGGACGTCCCGCGGCAGCGATGCGGCGATCGACCTCGTCCGGACGCTCGACATCCCGGCGTTCATGAACGGATCGGCCCGCGGCACGCTGCCGCCCGGCGACCCGCACCACTTCCACCTGTCCCGGCGGTACGGCTTCAACAACGCCGACCTGATCCTCATCGTCGGCACGCCGTTCGATTTCCGGATGGGGTACGGGCGCCGGCTCCCGAAGAGCGCCACCGTCGTACAGATCGACCTCGACTACCGCACCGTCGGCAAGAACCGCGACATCGACCTCGGCCTGGTCGGCGACCCGGGCGCGATCCTGGCGGCCGTCACGCAGGCGTCGTCGGGCCGGTTGCAGAAGACGGATCGCAAGGCCTGGTTCGCGGAGCTGCGCGCCGAGGAGGACGCGGCGTACCAGAAGCGGCTGCCGCGGCAGCTGTCCGACGCGAACCCGATCCACCCGCTGCGGCTCGCCCACGAGATCAACGAGTTCCTCACCGAGGACTCGATCTACATCGGCGACGGCGGCGACATCGTGACGTTCTCCGGTGGCGTCGTACAGCCGAAGTCGCCGGGCCACTGGATGGACCCAGGTCCGCTCGGCACCCTCGGCGTCGGCATCCCGTTCGTGCTCGCGGCGAAGTACGCGCGGCCGGACAAGGAAGTGGTCGCGCTCTTCGGCGACGGCGCGTTCTCGCTGACCGGCTGGGACTTCGAGACGCTGGTCCGCTACAAGCTGCCGTTCGTCGGTGTCGTCGGCAACAACTCGTCGATGAACCAGATCCGCTACGGCCAGGAAGCGAAGTACGGCAAGGACCGCGGCCGGATCGGCAACACCCTCGGCGACGTGAAGTACGACGAGTTCGCCCGGATGCTCGGCGGGTACGGCGAAGAGGTTCGCGACCCGAAGGACATCGGGCCGGCGCTGCTCCGGGCCCGCGAGTCGGGGCTGCCGTCGCTGATCAACGTCTGGGTCGACCCGGACGCCTACGCCCCCGGAACCATGAACCAGACCATGTACAAGTAGGAGGACCGTCATGACCAAGGCCCTCGAGGGTGTCCGTGTTCTCGACATGACCCACGTGCAGTCCGGACCGTCCTGCACCCAGCTCCTCGCCTGGCTCGGCGCCGATGTGATCAAGCTCGAGGCACCGACCGGCGACATCACCCGCCAGCAGCTGCGCGACCTGCCGGACGTCGACAGCCTGTACTTCACGATGCTGAACTGCAACAAGCGCAGCATCACGCTGAACATGAAGTCCGACCGCGGCAAAGAGATCTTCATCGACCTGGTGAAGAACTCCGATGTCCTGGTCGAGAACTTCGCCCCGGGCGCGATCGACCGGATGGGCTTCACCTGGGAACGGCTCCAGGAGCTCAACCCCGGCCTCGTGTTCGCGTCGATCAAGGGCTTCGGCCCCGGCCGGTACGAGAACTTCAAGGCGTACGAGGTGGTCGCCCAGGCGATGGGCGGCGCGATGAGTACGACGGGGTTCGAGGACGGACCGCCCACCGCGACCGGCGCGCAGATCGGTGACTCGGGCACCGGCATCCACCTGGTCGCCGGCATCCTCGCCGCGCTGCTCCAGCGGACGCACACCGGCAAGGGCCAGCGGGTCACCGTGGCCATGCAGGAAGCGGTCCTGAACCTGACCCGGGTCAAGCTCCGCGACCAGCAGCGGCTGGCGCACGGTCCGCTGCGCGAGTACCCGAACGACAACTTCAACGGCGAGGTGCCGCGGTCCGGGAACGCGTCCGGCGGCGGCCAGCCCGGCTGGGCGTTGCGCTGCGCACCCGGCGGACCGAACGACTACATCTACGTGATCGTGCAGCCGCCGGGCTGGGCGCCGATCGCCGACCTGATCGGCAAGCCGGAGCTGGCCGAGGACCCGGACTGGGCGACGCCGGCCGCGCGGCTGGACAAGCTCGACAAGATGTTCGCGCTGATCGAGCAGTGGACCGAGCAGCACACGAAGTTCGAGGTGATGGACAAGCTCAACGCGCTGAACGTGCCGTGCGGGCCGATCATGTCCACGGCCGAGCTGATCGCGGACGAGACGCTCGCCGACCTCGGCGCGGTGGTCGAGGTCGAGCACCCGCAGCGCGGCTCGTTCAAGACCGTCGGCTGCCCGATCAAGCTGTCCGACTCCCCGGTCGACGTGCAGACCTCACCGGGCCTCGGTGAACACAACTCCGTCATCTACGGCTCGCTCGGCATCGACACAGCCGAGCTCTCCGAACTCAAAGCCGCCGGCGTGATCTGAACAGGAGTGGAACGCATGACTTATGACAAGGCAGCAGTCCGGACCATCCTCGACCAGGCTCTGGCGGACGGCCGCACCTCGCTGAGCGCGCCGGAGGCCAAGTTGGTCGCCGACGCGTACGGCATCCCGACGCCGGGCGAGGGGCTGGCCACGACTGCCGAGGGGGCCGCCGGCCTCGCGGCCGAGATCGGTTTCCCGGTCGTGCTGAAGATCGTCTCGCCGGACATCCTGCACAAGACGGATGCCGGCGGGGTGGTGGTCGGCGTCGACTCCGAGGATGCCGTGCTGGCTGCCTACAAGCAGATTGTCGACAACGCGACTGCCTACAAACCGGATGCAGACATTGTCGGCGTGCTGGTGCAGAAGATGCTGGTCACCGGCGGTGACGTGCAGGAGGTCATCGTCGGTGCGGTCACCGACCCGACGTTCGGCAAGGTGGTCGCGTTCGGGCTGGGCGGCGTACTCGTCGAGGTGCTCAAGGACGTCACGTTCCGGCTGGCGCCGCTGAGTGACGACGAGGCGCGGGCGATGGTCGACGGGATCGATGCACACGAGATGCTCGAAGGCGTTCGTGGCGCGCGACCGGTCGACAAGGAGATTGTCGGCAATCTGATCAAGCGGGTGTCCGACCTGGTCACGGACTTCCCGGAGTTCGCCGAGGTCGACCTGAACCCGGTGCTCGCCGGGCCGGACGGCTCCACCGCGGTGGACTTCCGGATCATCGTGGACGCCGAGGCCGGCAAGCCGGTCGAGCGGTACAGCCAGGAGGAGATCCTGACCGCGATGACCCGGATCATGAAGCCGCGCGCGGTGGCCGTGATCGGGGCGTCCAACGAGGACGGCAAGATCGGCAACTCGGTGATGAAGAACCTGGTCAACGGCGGGTACGCCGGGGACATCTACCCGATCAACCCTCGCGGCGGGGAGGTGCTCGGGCTGAAGGCGTTCCCCTCGATTCTCGACGTGCCGGGTGACGTCGACGTCGCGGTGTTCGCCGTACCGGCCAAGTTCGTCGGCGGGGCGCTCGAGCAGTGCGGGCAGAAGGGGGTCGCGGGCGCGATCCTGATCCCGTCCGGGTTCGCCGAGACCGGTGAGCAGGCGCTGCAGGACGAGGTCGTCGCGATCGCCCGCAAACACAACGTCCGCATTCTGGGACCGAACATCTACGGCTACTACTACCTGCCGGAGAGCCTGTGCGCGACGTTCTGCACGCCGTACGACGTCCGCGGGTCGGTCGCCCTGTCGTCACAGAGCGGAGGCATCGGGATGGCGATCCTCGGCTTCAGCCGGTCCAGCCGGATGGGCGTTTCCGCGATCGTTGGGGTAGGCAACAAGGCCGACATCGACGAGGATGACCTCCTGACGTTCTTCGAGAGCGACGACAACACCAACCTGATCGCCATGCACCTTGAGGATTTGAAGGACGGCCGGGCGTTCGCCGAGACGGCGGCCCGGGTGTCGAAGAAGAAGCCGGTCGTCGTACTGAAGGCCGGCCGTACGTCGATGGGCGCGCGGGCGGCCAGCTCGCACACCGGCGCCCTGGCCGGCAACGACAAGGTGTACGACGACATCCTGCGGCAGAGCGGGGTGGTCCGGGCGCCGGGGCTGAACGAGATGCTCCAGTACGCCCGCGGGATCCCGCTGCTGCCGACGCCGAAGGGCGAGAACGTCGTCATCATCACCGGCGCGGGCGGTTCCGGCGTACTGCTGTCGGACGCCTGCGTGGACGCCGGCCTGACGCTGATGGACATCCCGTCAGATCTGGATACGGCGTTCCGGAAGTTCATCCCGCCGTTCGGCGCGGCCGGCAACCCGGTGGACATCACCGGCGGTGAGCCGCCGTCGACGTACCGGAACACGATCGCGCTGGGGCTGGCCGACGAGCGGATCCACGCGTTGATCCTGGGGTACTGGCACACGATCGTGACACCGCCGATGGTGTTCGCGAAGCTGGTCGCCGAGGTGGTCGAGGAGTTCCGGGCCAAGGGCATCGACAAGCCCGTGGTCGCCTCGCTGTCCGGTGACGTCGAGGTCGAACAAGCCAGTCAGTACCTGTTCGACCACGGTGTGGTCGCGTACCCGTACACCACCGAGACCCCGGTCCAGGTCCTCGGTGCCAAGTACCGCTGGGCCCGCAACGCCGGGCCGCTCGGCAACAGTTGATCTTCAGTTGATTGGAGGCAGGAGCACGCGGGGGAAGTTGATCCGCTAGTTGGCGTCGAACTAAGGAGTCCGCCTTGGACGTCACGAGCAAGACCTCAGAAGTTCCCGAAGAGCCGGCCGCGGCAGCCGTGACCGAGAAGGTCTGGAAAGCGGGCAGGCTCGAACCGATGCCGATCCGGAAGCTTCCGGACGCACCGCCCTCCATCCACATCCTCGGTCCGACCGTCTTCCTGGTCGCACTGGGCGTGGGGATGGGGGAGTCGTACATGTGGCCCCGGCTCGTCCTGGTGTTCGGGCCGGACATCCGCTGGTGGTTCATGGTCGGTGTCACGCTGCAGGCGTTCGTGCTGCTGGAGATGGCGCGGTACGCGATGGCCACCGGGGAGAGCATCTTCTTCGGCGCGGCCCGGATCTTCAAACCGCTGATGTGGTTCTTCTACGCGGCGGCGATCCTGATCTACATGTGGCCGGGGCATCTGTCCGCCGGCGCGGCCGCGTTCGAGGAGATCACCGGCATACCCTGGCAGGTCACCGCGTGCGTGGCTCTGGTGTTCGTCGGTGTGCTGTTCAGTTTGCTGTCGGTGATCTACAACTTCCTCGAGAAGCTGCTCGGTCTGCTGATCGGGCTGCTGGTCGTCGGTACGTCGGTGATCGCGGCGATCGTCGGCAACTTCGACGATCTCGGCCGCACCCTGTCCGGGATGTTCGCGTTCGGGTACTTCCCGGACGACGCGATGACGTCGGCGTGGTTCCCGGTCGTGGTCGGTTCGATCGCGTTCGCCGGGCCGTCCGGGATGCAGCAGATGTGGTACACGCTGCAGCTGCGGGACAGCGGCGCCGGCATGGGCGCCCACATCCCGAAGATCCGCGGGCTGCGGGCCGAGAGCGAAGCGGAGTCGATGCCGTCGCGCGGGTTCATGTTCGACACCGAGGACCCGGCCGAGATGGCGAAGTGGAAGGGCTGGCGCAAGTGGGTCACGTTCGACGCGCTGCTGCTCTTCTGGGGTATCACGATGCTGGTAACAGTCTCGTTCACCGTGCTGGCGATGTCGGCGGCGCGCGAGAACCCGAACGTCGCCTCGCTGATCGAAGGCGGTGACCGGGAAGCGGCGCTGAAGGCGATGTCGGACGCGTTCGCGTCGGCCGGCTCGCCGGTCCTCGGGACGTTGTTCTTCGCCTTCATCGCACTGATCGGGCTGAACGCGACCCTCGGTCTGTTCGACTCGTTCTCCCGCGGCCAGGCGGACATGACGTACTACTTCGTGCCGGGCGCCAAACGGTTCTCGATGTCGCGGCTGTACGCCGGGTTCCTGTGGGGCGTGATCCTGTTCGGCATCCTGATCCTGCTGTTCGGCCCCGCCGACGGCCCGGCCGGGATCCTGGACACGCTCGCGTTCCTGTCCACCTTCGCGATGGGCGCGTACTGCATCGTGCTGCTGCTGACCAACAACATGCTGCTGCCGAAGAAGATCCGTCCCGGCCCGGTGCGGAACGTGATCATCGGGTTCGGAGCGGTGTTCTACCTCGGGATGCTGTTCTACTGCCTGTTCCGCTTCGGCGTGGCTGTGGGCTGAGCCATGACTGACTTGAAGCAGTTGGCGGAGTACTGCGTTCCGGCCGCGTCGGTGGGCGCGGCGGCGGGACTCATTGCCGGTGGACTGGCCGCGTTCGTCGGCCAGCCCGCCGGTTGGGCAGTCGTCACCGGGCTCGGTCTCGGCGTACCACTGATCCTGTTCGGGTCCGGGTACGCCGCACTGGTTGCGCTCGGCAAGGTCCCCGCGGGCGTGTTCGCGCCGGCGGCGGTCTACTGGGTGATCGCGTTCCCGCTGGCGCTCCTGGTGCACTCGGTGGTCACCGCCTGGGTGATCACCGGTTCACCGGGCCTGCCACCGGAACCCTGGAAGTTCCTCGCCTTCCGTGCCCTGGTGAGCATGGGATTCGCGATCGGCTTCCTCTGGATGCAAGAACAGATAGGCCGCTTCTGGTGGCCGCACATCCTCGACCGCAACGTCTACGCGCGTCGCGTCGTGGAGCAGTACACGCACCTGGCCACCGCCCTGGCAGCCCGAAAAGCCGCCACCGGCCGCAACCGCTAACCCCACCGGTCGCCCGCAACCACCAGGCTGCGGGCGACTGGTCTGCAGTGGTGGGTTAGCGACCGAAAGCACACCGCTCCGCGGCGGCCGTTTGTCGCCGCCTCCGCCGGGCGCGCGCCCAGTGGTGACGGCGACTGCGGTCGGCGGGGCTTTCCGGAATATTTTTGTCGCTCCGTGGCGATTATGTTCCGGAAACACAGCCCGATGTACGCCCCGGCGGCCACACGTGGTCGCCGCATGGGGCGAGGGAGGGTTTAGTTCGTGCGGCGTCGGCGGCGGGGGGTCGGGTCCGTGTCGGGGGACTCGACGGGGGGCGTGGTTGCCTGGAGGTCGTGGTAGGCCTTGCGGGTGTGTTCGGTGTGTTCTCGCATGATTTGGGCGGCTTTGTCTTCGTCGCCTTCGCTGATGGCCTTGACCAGGCGGTTGTGTTCGCGCCAGGAGGCTGCGCCGCGGACGGGGGCCACGGGGGTGTAGTACCAGCGGACGCGGCGGTCGACCTGGGCGGCGAAGTCGACGAGGAAACGGTTGCCGGACATCTGGGTGATCAGGCTGTGGAGCTCGGCGTTGGTCCGCACCGTGCCGTCGATGTCGCCGGCTTCCTGGTACGTCGTGCCGACCTTGCACAGCTCGCGCAACTTGGCGACGTCGTCCTTCGACGCGTGCCGGGCCGCGAGCCGCGCGGACTCCGATTCCAGCGCCGCACGGGCCGCCAGCAACTGGTCGACCTCGTCCTCCGCCGGCACGTGCACCATCGCGCCGAACCCGGGCCGCAGATCGACCCAGCCTTCGTTGTTCAAGCGCTGCAGGGCCTCGCGCACCGGCTGCCGCGAGACGCCCAGGATCCCGGCGAGTTCGACCTCGACCAGGTGCCGCCCGCGCTCGAGCGTGCCGTCGATGATCATCTCGGTGAGGGCCTCGTACACCGACTCCCGCAACGGCGTCGGCCGCTTGACGTGCCGCACACCGGCCGGTTCGGCACCCGCCCCTGGCCCCGCACTGATCGTCGTCATGAGGTCCCTTCCGGTCCTACAGCGATGGCACTTGGTAGACAGTCTACCAAGTGCCATGCCTTGACATATACCTCCGGCACCGGTTGCCCGGTACGCCGAGGTCAGGCCGCGGACTCGTCCGCGTTCCGGCGGCCGTCATCGTGGGCGCCACGGGCCTCCTGGGCGGTCAGCTCGGCGAACTCGGCGTCGAGGTCGACCGGGTTGTTCAGCTCCTGCAGTTCCGGGGCATCCGGGAACTGCGGCCGCGCCGCCAGAGCACCGAACCTACGTGTGAAGATCATTTCTACCCTTCCTTGAATTCTGGCTTCTGTATACATTCAACCAGGTGTACTGACCGGTTATGCCCACGTCTCACGTGATCCCGGTTACGTACGCCGTGATCCCGCTTACACCGCGGTGGAGTATGCATGCGCGCCGGCACCGGCCAGTCGCCCACCGTCGACGATCAGGTACTCGTCACGGATCGGCGTACCGCTCAGCCACGACTCCAGGATCTCCCGCGTGCCCGCGGCGTACCGGGTCTGCGCGGACAGTGACGAGCCGGACATGTGCGGCGTCATGCCGTGGTGGGGCATGGTCCGCCACGGGTGGTCGGCCGGCGCCGGCTGCGGGTACCAGACGTCACCGGCGTACCCGGCCAGCTGTCCGCTCTCCAGGGCCCGCGCGATCGCGTCCCGGTCGGCGATCTTCGCGCGGGCGGTGTTGATCAGGTAGGTGCCGCGCTTCATGGTCGCGAGCAGTTCGTCGCCGAACAGCCCCTCGGTTTCCGGGTGTAGCGGCGCGTTGATGGTGACGACGTCGCAGTGCGGGACCATGTCGGCTGCACTCGGGTGGAAAGTGAGGTTGAGTTCGCGCTCCACCGACTCCGGCAGCCGGTGCCGGTCGGTGTAGTGCAGCTTCACGTCGAACGGTGCCAGCCGCCGCAGTACGGCGGTCCCGATCCGGCCGGCTGCGACCGTGCCGACCTGCATCCCTTCGAGGTCGTACGAACGCGCGACGCAATCCGCGATGTTCCACCCGCCGTCGACCACCACCTGGTACGACGGGAGGTAGTTCCGCACCAGCCCGAGGATCATCATCACCACGTGCTCGGCGACGCTGATGCTGTTCGAGTAGGTGACCTCGGCAACCGTCATGCCGGCGCCGATCGCGGCGTCCAGGTCGACGTGGTCGGACCCGATCCCGGCGGTGATCGCGAGCTTCAGCTTCGGTGCCTTCGCGATCCGCTCGGCCGTCAGGTACGCCGGCCAGAACGGTTGCGAGATCACCACATCGGCGTCCGGCAGTTCCCGGTCGAGCGCGGCCTCCTTGTCGGAGAGGATGACGAGCTTGTGTCCTTGGCTCTCCAGGAAGTCGCGCAGTCCGAGTTCACCGGACACGCTTCCGAGCAGGGTGCCTGGTGTGAAGTCGATCGACTTCGGCGACGGCGCCGTCTGGCCGTCGGGGTAGCGCTCGATCGAGGGGATGCTGTCGCGGGCGTACGACGTCGGGTAGCCGGCGGCAGGGTCGTCGTACAGCACGCACACAATCTTCGCCATGGTGGGAATCTCCTTGTTCTGAAGGGATTTCCACCATCGCCGGGTCAAGGGCCGACGGTCAAAGACTTGCTCGCTATGTCGAGATAGCCCGAACCCATCAAGTGCACGTCGAGCAGGCTGTCCAGGGCCTCGTGTACGCCGGCTTGCCGGGCGACGTCGAGTAGTGCGCGGGCGAGCACGGGTTCGGGGCTCCGTGCGGCGATCACCAGGCCGACCCGCGGTCCGTGCGCCGGGCGCTTGAGCGGTACGACGCGCATCCCGTCCGGTACGCCGAACATGTGCAGCCACGCGTGCGAGATCACGGTCGACCAATGGTTGCCGTGCAGGTGACTGTAGAGACCGGAGACCGTGTCGCTCTCGATCGACGGTGTCGCGATCACGCCGTCGTCGGTGAAGTACGCGTTCATGATCCGGCGGTTGCGCATCTCGGGGGAGAGTAGGCAGAGCGGCAGTTCGGCGACCTGCGCCCACGTCGCCACCGGCAGATCGGCGAGCTCGCTGTGCTTCGGGGTGAGCAGCAGGTACCGCTCCTCGTACAGCGGCGTCTTGCGCACCTGACCGAGCGTGTCGTCGTCGAGATACGTCATCGCGACGTCCAGCTCGAACTCCGCCAGCTTCTGCGTGATGTCCCGCGACGACAGCGACTCGAGCGTGACGCGTGTGTTCGTATGGCGCTCGCAGAACGGTGTCGTCAGGAGTGAGACGACCGGCATCGCGGTCGGGATCGCGCCGAGCCGGAGCGTGCCGTTCAGCCCGCCGCGCATCATCGACAGCTCGTGCCGGAGCGCGTCCTGCTCGGCGAGGATCCGCTGGGCCCAGAGCAGCACCCGCTCGCCCTCGGGGGTCAGGCCCTCGAAGCGGCGGCCGCGGCGCACGATCGGTACGTCGAGCTCCTGCTCGAGCTTGCGGATCGCGGCGGACAGGGACGGCTGGGAGACGTAACAGGCATCCGCCGCCCGGGCGAAGTGCTTCTCGCGGGCGAGGGCGACGAGGTACTCCAGCTGCCGGAGCAGCATCAACGACCCCGGTCTGGTGTGCAGTCGCCTGTATACATAATCCAACTGTAGTGAGGTATTCGACCGCCCGGTAGATCTCGATCTCGATGTGAACTGGGTCACACCATGTCTCGTTGGGGCAGGGCCGTTCGACGGTCAGGCAGAGGTACTTCTGCCAGAAGGAGCTGTGTGATGAACAAGGTGGTTTCGAAGGACGGCACCGAGCTCGCGTACGACATGACCGGCACCGGACCCGGTCTGGTGCTGATCGCCGGGGCGTTCACGGGCCGCGCGTACTTCGCGGAGTACGCCGAAGCGCTGTCGTCGGCATTCACGGTGGTGAACTACGACCGGCGTGGTCGCGGTGACTCCGGTGACACGACGCCGTACGCCGTGGAACGGGAGTGGGAGGACCTGCACGCGATCCAGTCGGCTACGGACGCGCAGTTCGCCTGTGCGTTCTCGTCCGGGGTGATGGTGCTCCTGCAGGCAGGGCTGCCGTTCGAGAAGCAGGCGGTCGTGGAGCCGCCGTTCCGCGTGGAGGGCGCCCCGCCGGCGCCGGAGCGATACCTGGAGCGCCTGCAGGAGTACGTCGCTGCCGGGAACGCAGGTGGTGCGGCTGAGCTGTTCATGGTCGAGGCGGTCGGTCAGCCGCGAGAGGTGGTCGAGCAGATCAAGCAGACACCGATGTGGGCTGGTCTGGAGGCGATGGCGCACACGCTTGTGTACGACGCGCTGCAGCTGCGGGACAGCGCCGTACCGGTGGAGCTGCTGGCGTCGATCGACGTACCGACGCTGGGGCTGTACAGCAACGCCAGTCCGGAGTGGCTGCAGCGGTCCGTGCAGGAGGCGGTGGCTGCGCTGCCGCAGGGCACGGTGGAAGGACATGACGGGACGTTCCACACGCTGCCGCCGGAGACACTGACGCGCGTGCTGTCGGACTACTTCCTCAGTGCGTGAACCGCTCGACCGGGGAGTCCCCGGTCGAGGAGGTGCTTGAGACGTGGCGCTAGCGGCCGCTCTACGCCGTAGTGCAGGGCGGCCGCGACGCCGGTCATCAGGAGCATCGTCGCGGCGGCCAGGAGGACGTGGTTCACCTGGTCGCCGAGGCGTTCGAAGATGACGAAGCCGATGTGCGCGTGCACCAGGTACAGCGGGTAGGTGAGCGCTCCGAGGACCGCGAACCACGGCCGGCCGAAGCGGTGGGTGAGCCGGAGCGCGACCGCGAGCATGATCGCGAAGATCGCGACGATGATCACGACGACGACCGGCCGGTGCAGCTCGGCGTGGTACCTGATCCCGACCCGGTCGGCGAACCCGACGCCCCGGTAGATCGCGTTGCCGAGCGAGATCGCGACGATGGCCAGCGTCTGCGGTGTCGCGCCGTACCGGTGGATCAGGCAGAGCGCCATCCCGGCGATGAAGTAGTGCGAGAACTGCGTGTTCAGGATCAGGTCAGTTGAGTGCGGCAACAGTCCGGCCTGGAAGACGAAGGTCGCGGCCAGCCAGGCCCAGCAGAAGATCGTGACCCGGCGCGCGGTGATGCCGATCCAGGTGAGGACCAGGATCATCGCGTAGAACCGCAGCTCGGCCCACAGCGTCCAATAGACGACATCGACGTTCTCGATGTTCGGCAGCGAGTTGAACATCGTCAGGTTCGCCAGGTACTGCGGAAGCGAGACCGGGAACCGCCCCTGGCTGAGGCCGACGGAGACGATCGTGGTGAGCGTGACGGCGATCCAGTACGCCGGATAGAGCCGGACCGCCCGTGAGATGACGAACGACCGCGGGCTGCGATCCCACGCGCTGAGCAGGACCACGAACCCGCTGATGGTGAAGAACAGATCGACGCCGAGGTACCCGTACCGCGCGACCACGTCCACGTGCGGGAAGCGCAGGTCGCTGAGTCCACCGGCGTACGCGGAGAACAGATAGTGGTACGCCATCACCGAGACCGCCGCGACAATCCGCAACAAATCAACCTCGTGGAGCCTGCCCCTCGTCGGTTCCACAGCCATCCTCTCCTCCGGGATCGCCACCACTACAGCGGATGTGTAGCGCCGGATCGTCAGCCCTGAGCCTGATCCGCGCTGCGACCGTCGGATGACGACCCTGACCGTTGATAAGACATGGCGGTGATCGACGACAGGCTGTTCAAGAGCTGGACGCTCGTACTGCGAAACTCCAAGGAGGATGCCCAGGGCATCGTCGAGGATCTGGGCTGGAGCCGATCCGACGCCGATGACGACTACTGGGAGTCGGCCGACGACGTGACGCTGTTCCTGCGCCATGACCGCACTTCCGGCGAGCTCGGTTGCAATCTTCGCGGCGTCGATCGCGACGCGGTCAGCCGGCACTTCGACGATCTGGAAGCGCGGATGGACGCCTTCTCGACGGAGGAGCTGCTAGCTGGGATCGACCAGGCGGAGACCGCCGCGGAGACGGCGCAGGCGTTGTTCCGGCTGGGCCTCGGAGCGCCCCTCGAGTTCGACGAGCGGACGGCGACGCAGGTCGTGGGGGCGCTGTCGTTCGAGCATCCGATGATCCGGGCAGCCGCGGTGCGGACCATCGGCTACCTGATCTGGGGCTCGATGCTGCGTCCGCCCGTCGAGCGTGTCTTCGACGACGACCCGGACGAGCGTGTCCAGCGGCAGGCGGGGCAGTTGCTGAGCGCCTTCGATCAGGTGGCGGCGGGACGTACCAGCTGAGGATGGCGAGCGGCGAGTTCGTTGTAGGCGGCAAGTACTTCGGTGGGGATGGTGATGTGGTCGATGAAGTTGTGGCCGTGGGGGCCGTAGACGGTCGGTGAGAGGCGGTGGATCTCGCCGAGGAGGAGGGAGCGGAAGCGGTCGCGGGTCCAGATCTCGGGTGCGGCCGGGCCGGCGCTCACACGGTCGGGGCCGATCCACGGGACGAGGGGTGCCCGGCTGATCAGCGTCGTACCGGGGAGGTCGGCGAAGGATCGCTCGAAACAGGCATGGGTACGGCGTTGCATCGTCGGGTCCTGGATGAGTAGCAGCGTTTGCGGCGTACTGATCAGCTCCCGGGTGAACGCCGCGTTCTCGCCGCAGTTCGTGGATCGATCCTCGACGGCGATGTCCTCGGGCGCCACGCCGGCGCTGGTCAGGAGGTCGCGAAACACGTGCGACTCCGGACGACCGCTCGCTGCCTCCGCACCTCGTCGGCGAAGGGCGTCTTCGAGGAAGCTCGTCGAGTGCCCGATCCCGCCGCTCACCAGGATCGGCGCGCCGTACGCACGGTGCGCCTCGGCGGCCGTGTCGACCGACTCCAGCACCGCCGAGCCCATCAACACGATCCGATCGACCGGCTGCTCGATCGGGTCGCGTCGCGCGAGGTACCTCGCGATCACATCCTCATCGAACACGGTGTGAGTCTGGCATCAGGTCGGCAGGCGCATTGGCATCAGGATGTAGGCGGAGTCGGCCGTCGGAGCATCGTCGAGGGAGTGCAGGCCGGTCAGGTTGGCTGGTTTGGTGGGTTGGGTGAAGGCGAAATGTGCGATCGGGGTGCCCAGCGAGGCCAGTCCGTCGAGCAGGTAGCCGGCGTTGAAGCCGGCCACGATCGGATCGCCGGTGAGCTTGACCTCGACAGCCTCCGACGCCTGCGCCTCTTCGCCGTTGCCCGCGTCGAGTGTCGCCGTACCGTCCGCGAACGTGACTCGCACCGGCGCCGACCGCTCGGCCACCAGCGCCACCCGCTTGACCACCTCGACCAGCGCGGCAGTCTCCACGGTGATGGTGCTGGTGATCGCGCTCTCGGCCGGGATCAGGCCGCGAACCTTCGGGAACTCGCCGTCGATCAGCCGACTCGTCGCCCGCCGCCCGCCACCTTCGAACCCGATCAACCCGTCCCCAGTGCGGGTCGAACCGAGCGCAAGCGTCAAGTCATGACCGGACATCGCCTTGGCGACGTTCGCGAGCATCTTGGCCGGAATCAGCACGTTCGCGTCGACGCCCGGATCGGCCGGCTCCCACGGGAACGTCCGGAGGGCCAGCCGGTACCGATCGGTGGCCAGCAGTGAAATGGTCGACCCGCGGAGCTCCAGCCGGATCCCGGTGAAGACCGGGAGCGTGTCGTCCCGGCCGGCCGCGCTCACCACCTGCGCGACCGCGTGCGCGAAGACGTCCCCGTCGACCACACCGCTCACCGCGGGCATCTCCGGCAACGCCGGATACTCGTCGAGCGGCAGGGTATGAAGGACGAATCGGGCGGCCCCGCTACTCACCTGGACTCGAGCCGCCTCACCGCTCAGATCCACCGAGTCCCGGGGCATGCTCCGGCAGATGTCCGACAGCAACCGTCCGGATACCAGCACCCGCCCCTCGTCGGCCACCTCGGCCGGCACGCTGACCTGCCCCGAGCTCTCGTAGTCGAACCCGGACAACGTCACCTGCCCGTCCGCCGCCTCGACCACCATCCCGGCCAGAATCGGCACACTCGGCCTGCTCGGCAGCCCACGCGCAACCCATCCGACAGCCTCAGCCAGCACCTCTCGCCCGACCCGAACCTTCATCCCAGCTCCTCCCCATCGACAGACCCAACCCAATCAGTCGCCACCGACAGTTTCCGGAGACGAACGATCCGGCCGCACACCAGGCGCGGCCGGATCGTCAACGAGCGAACGTCAGTAGATGGTTACGCCGTACGCCGGACGTGATGCCGAGCGCCTCACCTGGTGGTCATCGAAGGCGATGCGCTCGATCTGATCGGCTTCGCGCCGTGACAGGACGACCGCCGACAATGCCCCTGGGATCACGCTGCCGGGGTCACTCGTGGCCATCGCGACCACGTCCGGCCACCGTCGGCAATGGGTCTCCATGCTGGTCGACCGCACAACCCGTCCGCGGGCCCACTGGCCGGAGCGGGCTACGTCTCCTGGTACGTCGAGGAGGATGAGGTGGAGCGGCAGGCCGGCTTGGCGGGCGCGCCAGCCGATGAGGTGACGTGCCCAGGGGCGGGTGGCGCAGTCGTGGATCACCAGGGGGCCGCGGCCGGGGCGCATCGCGCTCAGGAGGGTCACGTAGTACACGAGATGGACGAGTGGTCGCCAGACCGCGTAGGGGACTGCTCCGAGGACGGGCATCCAGCGCTCGCGGATGTGTGCGGAGTCGAGCACTCGCACAGTGCGGTTGTTGTCGGCGAAGACCCGGCGTAGCAACGTGCTCTTTCCCGCACCGGGTATGCCGGCCAGCACTACGACAGCGTCCACGGCGTACCGCAGCTCGCGGCCCCGCAGTACTCCTTCGATGACTCCTGCATGCATCAGATCCGTCCTTCCCACGCGTACAGGTAAGACGAACGACGCTCGCGGATCGCCCCGAGAACGAACTGAGAAGTCGCTAGGAACTCCCTGAGGACGGGACCCGGGAGGAACGAAAGGGTGGAAGATCTGAAGCCACCGGCCGGATTCATGTGATTGCAGTCACAAGCCCAGCTGTAGACGGCGCCCCCGGCAGGACTCGAACCTGCGACCAACGGATTAGAAGTCCGACGCTCTATCCAGCTGAGCTACGGGGGCGTATAGCAGGGAAGAGTCTCTCAGATCGCCGGGTGATCTCGCCTCTGGGTTCCCGATCGTGATGGTTCCGGGCGCGGCGAAGTACAGGGCTGTCGTTCCATCCCGGTAACGCTGAGTGGGTGGTCCTGCCGCTGGATCTGCACCCCAACTAGGCTGCGGGGCATGAGTCACCCCTCACCAGGCCAGTCCGGCGCGCCGCAACCCGCGGCGGGGTCGGCGTACTCGCCCGGCGGACCGTACCCGCAGCCCAACGTGCTCGGGAAACATCCCGTGCCCGGGCAGCGGCGGAACCGCGGCGTGCTGATCGGCATCGTGATCGCGGTGGTCTTCGCGATCGCGGGTCTGGTGATCTTCGGAATCGTGGCCAAGTCGACCGGCGCCGGCGGCTTCACCTGGGGCCTGGTGTTCGCGTTCGTCCCGGTCATCCCGGTCATCGCGCTCTACCTCTGGCTGGACCGGTACGAGCCCGAGCCGACGAAGTACATCGTCTTCGCGCTCTGCTGGGGCGCGTTCATCGCCACGCTGGCCGCGATCTTCATCAACACCGAGGTGTCGCACCGGCTGGCCGAGACCGGCGTCGGCGGCGACCGGTCCGCGGTGTTCGTCGCGCCGCCGGTGGAGGAGTTCGCCAAGGGCTCCGTGATCCTGCTGCTGGCGCTGGTCCGGCGCAAGGAGTTCGACGGCATCATCGACGGCCTGGTGTACGCCGGGATGGTGGGCGTCGGCTTCGCCTTCACCGAGAACATCCTGTACTACGGCCGCGTCTTCAACACGCTCTCCGAGGAGGCCGGCAGCGACGCCGGTCTGCGCGGTGCGTTCGCGCTGTTCATCATCCGCGGCGTGATCTCGCCGTTCGCGCATCCACTCTTCACGTCGTTCACCGCGATCGGCATCGGCGTCGCGATCCGGCATCGAAGTACCGTCGTACGGTATCTGGCCCCCGTGGTCGGATATCTGGCCGCGGTACTGGCGCATGCGGCGTGGAACGCGTCCGCGAGCTGGGCCGGCGGCGGGGGCTTCATCCTCGCGTACCTGTGCCTGATGGTTCCGCTCTTCATCTGCCTCGTGGTTTTCGCGCTGGTGATGCGGTCCCGGGAGGGACAGATGATTGCGTCCAGGCTGTATGACTATGTGCGGTTCGGCTGGCTGGTGCCGCAGGACGTACCGCTGATCGCGACGCTGCGCGGGCGCAAGGCGCTGCGGCAGAACGCGCGGCGGTACGGCTCCCAGGCGGAGGTGGCCGCGAAGGCGTTCCAGCACAACGCCACCGAGCTGGCGTACCTGCGAGACAAGATCGTCCGCCAGGTGATCGGGCCCGAGGCGCTGGAGACCGAGAAGTCGCTCCTCGACGAGCTGCGGCAACGGCGCCCGAGCGTCCCGTTCCCCCCGATGCCGGCGTTCGCCCAGGCCGCCCCGCAGTACGCCGGCGCGCCCTTGCCTCCTGGCGCGCCGATGGGACCTGGCGGGGCTGTGCCTGGACCGGGTGGAGTGCCGGGCGGTGTACCGGGCGGTGTACCGGGTGGTCAGGGCCCGTATCCGCGCCCGCAGGATGGTTATCCGCCTGCTCAGTCCGGGTATCCCTCTGGGCAATCCGGTCACGCAGCCGGTCAGCCCAGTTACCCACCGGGACCCCCTGGTCAACAAGGACCGCCGGGAGGATACGGTCCGTATCCACCACCGCAGTGACTGCCACCCGTCCACGCCGCCAAACGGGGATGACGATGACTTTGCTTCTGCGCTGTCCGACCGGGCACTCTGTGCTCGTGGGCGGACACCGTGGCTGACATGAGGTCAGCAGCTGGTGAAGGTTCGGAACCGCGGGTTCCGAACCAGGATCAGCCTGCCCAGGAGCTGGCGAACCTCATCGCCCAGTCGACCCCCAAGCCCCGAGGCTTCTGGCGCCGCAGGCGCCGCAAGTCCACCCCCGAAGAGTCAGCCCCGCCCAATCAGCCCACACTCCCGCCCGCCGACCCCACCAAGCCACCAGCCCCGGAGGCAGCCCCTGGGGAGGCTCCGGCAGCCACCGGGTCCACAGACAGGACAGCCGACCCCGCGGCCGCCGACGGCGCCTCAGAAGGCCAGGCCGGCGAGTCCGGCTCGGACAAGAACGCAGACACCGGCTCGGACACGCAGGCAGTCGAGTCCGGCTCGGCGACCCAGGCAGGCGACGGCGAAGATGCTCCGGCTGGGGACAGTGCTGTGGGCACGCCCGCTGACGCGGAGGCGGCTGTTGAGCGGGTAGGTGCTGAGGCCGACGGCAACTCGGGCGCGGGTGCTGGGGAAGACGGTGAGGCTGAGGGCTCGACTGGTACGTCGGAGGCCGGGAGCGGTGGCGTGCCTTCGAAGAGCCCGGGGGACCGGCCGCGGTCGGCTGTTGGGGTCGTGTATGAGCCTGATGAGTCTCCTGATGGCTTTCCTCTTGAGTTCGGCAACATCATTGTCGGTCTCCCCAAGGGGGCTGAGCAGTCCGGAGTATCGGCCGACGCGGATACCGCGGGCGATGAGCAGGCGGAGGACGTGCAGGTCACGGCTGACGAACCAGCAGGCGCTGACGCGACGGCCGCCGACGACGGTGGTTCCGTCCACGACGCTGAACCCGTCGCCACGGATGAGTCCGTCGATGAGTCCGTAGATGATGCGGACGCCGACCTGGCAGATGACGATGGCGATGAGGTTGCGGTCGACGCGGCAGACAGTTCGGATGCGACCGACGGCAGCGAGTCTGCTGTCGAAGAGGCCGACCAAGCTCAGGACAACACCGCGGACACGGATCTCGAAGATGCGGACTCCGGAGGCGTGGAGGATGCCTCGGCCGAGTCGGTAGCTCACTCGGATGCTGCTGACGAGAGTCCGGTGGCGGATGGTGCTGCGGGCAACGAGTCGGTGGGTGAGGGCGAGAGCGACACGGCGGATGAGGCGGCGGCTGAGGCTGCTGGCGAGTCGGCTGCTGAGGTGGCTGGTGATGCTACGGCGGATGGCACAGAGGCGGATGCTGCCGGCGACGACTCGGTGGGTGGGGACGAGGGCGACGCTGAAGCGGATGCGGGTGATGACGTTGAGGAGGAGCTGACTGCGGAGCAGTTGGCTGAGCGGTTGGCGGCTGAGCAGGCTGCTATGGCTTTGATTACTGCGTTGATGAAGTTGCGGGGTGTGCTGGCGGGGAGTCAGCTGCCGCTCGAGGTTGTGGGAGCTGACGAGGCTCGGCAGCAGCAGAAGGCGATGCTCGATCAGCTGGACGACTACTTGTTGCCTCGACTGGTGCAGCTCGAGGCGCCGATTCTGGCGGTGGTCGGTGGGTCTACCGGGGCCGGGAAGTCGACGCTGGTCAACACCGTGATCGGCAAGGTCGTCAGCGAGCCGGGTGTACTCCGGCCAACGACGCGGTCCCCGGTGCTGATCCATCACCCGGCGGACGCCGACTGGTTCGTGGGGGACCGGGTGCTGCCGGGGATGGCGCGGACGAGTTCGGACGAGCCTGGTGGGATGGAGGACGCGGGACAGTTGCGGCTGGTTGCGGCCGACAGCGTTCCACGCGGGCTGGCGATTCTGGACGCGCCGGACATCGACTCTGTCGTCGAGGCCAACCGTGATCTTGCGACCCAGCTGCTTGCGGCGGCCGATCTTTGGCTGTTCGTGACGACCGCGGCCAGGTACTCCGACGCGGTGCCGTGGGAGTTCCTGCAGAGCGCCTCGGATCGCAGTACGGCGGTCGCGGTGGTACTCGACCGGGCACCGAGCGAGACGATCGACGACATCACCGGGCACCTCGCGCAGATGCTGCTCGAGCGCGGGCTCGGCGACTCGCCGCTGTTCTCGATCCAGGAGACGGTTGTCGACGGCAACGGAATGTTGCCGCAGCAGTCCGTTGCCTCGATCAAGGACTGGCTGGTCGACCTGGCCGCCGACGCGGAGGCGCGGGCGTCCGTCGTCCGTCGTACCCTGCAGGGCGCGGTCAGCGCGATGGTGAAGAAGGCCCCGCCGTTCGCGGCCGCGGTCAGGGCGCAGGCCGAGACCGCCATCGAGTTGCGGACCTCGGCGGAGTCGGCGTACGACCAGGGCGTCAAGGACATTGCGAAGGCGTGCCAGGACGGGACGGTGTTGCGCGGCGAGGTGCTGGCACGGTGGCAGGAGTTCGTCGGAACCGGCGAGCTGCTGAAGGGGCTGCAGTCCAACGCCGGCCGGTTGCGGGATCGGTTGAAGACCTCGCTCGGCAACAAGCCGGCGGAGACCCGCGACGTCAGCGACGCGATCCAGTCCGGCTTGGAGTCGCTGCTGCGTGAGCATGCGGCTGCCGCCGCGGAGCGCGCCGAGAAGCTGTGGCAGGCAACCGCTCCTGGTCGCCAGCTCCTGGCAGCCGCCGAGGCCGACCAAGCCGCGAACGGTGCCGAGGGCAACGGTGGTGGATCGCTCGGCGCGATGTCGGAGGAGCTCCCGGCAGGGGCGAGCCGCACGGTGCGGGAATGGCAGACGTTCGTCCTCGACCTGGTCCGCAACGAAGGCGCGGACAAGAAGTCGACGGCACGCATCCTGGAGTACGGCGTCAACGGGCTCGGCCTTTCGCTCATGGTGGTGGTGTTCGCCAGCGGAGCCGGCATCCCGAAGGGTGCTCAGGCCAGTGCCGGAGCGGGCAGTGCGGTGGTCGGGAGGCGGCTGCTGGAGGCAGTTTTCGGCGACAAGGCCGTTCAGGGCATGGTCGATAGGGCGCGCGAGGATCTTGACGGTAAGGTTCATGCCCTGATGGATGCCGAATTCGCCCGCTATCTGGCTGTCCTTGACCAGCATCCGGTCGACGCCGAGACGGCCAGGCAACTGACGGAGGCCGCGCGCGCGGTGGAGGACTGCACGTGACGGAAACAGTGGATACGGTCGAGACGCCGACGCGGGCCGAGACCGATGTCCTGAAGAAGATCGACGCGCTCAAGGTGGCCGCGGAGGCCGGTGACGGCCGGCTGGACCCGGTGGTGCTCACCGAGGCCACGCAGATCGTCGACCGTGCCGGGCAGCGCCTGCGCATGTCGGGTGACCTGACGGTGGTGGCGCTCGCGGGCGCGACGGGCTCGGGCAAGTCTTCGCTGTTCAACGCGCTGACCGGGCTCGACCTGGCCGCGATCGGAACGCGCCGGCCGACCAGCTCGATGCCGCTCGCGTGTGTCTGGGGTGACGAACCGGCCGGTGAGGTGCTGACCTGGCTGGGCATCCCGCGCCGGCACCAGGTGCAGCACCGCAGTTCGCTCGAGGACGCCCGGTCCGAGGACCTGGACGGACTGGTCCTGCTGGACCTGCCCGACCACGACTCGACCGAGGTGGAGCACCGCTTGATCGTCGACCGGCTGGTGGAGCTGGTCGACATGCTGGTGTGGGTGGTGGATCCGCAGAAGTACGCCGATGCGGCACTGCACAACCGGTACATCAAGCCGTTCGCCTCGCATTCCGGGGTGATGGTGTTCGCGCTGAACCACATGGACAAACTGACGCCGGAGCAGCGGAAGAGCTGCCTCGACGACCTCGACAAGCTGCTCAAGTCGGACGGCCTCAAGTCGCCGACGGTCGTTGCTACGTCGGCGGTCAGCGGTGACGGCCTGGAAGAGGTCCGCTCTCTTCTGGTCAAGCGGGTCAGCAACAAGCGCTCTGCGCGTGTGCGGCTTGCGGCCGATGTCGACCGGGTCGCGGACCGGATGGCGGGCCAGTGCGGCAACGCCAAGACCCCGGAGATCGCCGAGGCCGATGTCACCGAGCTCGTCGACTCGCTCGCGGACGCGAGTGGGCTGACGGTCGTGGCGGACGCCGTACGGCGCTCCTACCTGCAGCGCGCCCGCGCCGCGACGGGATGGCCGCTGACCAAGTGGCTCGGCCGCTTCCGTCCGGATCCGTTGCGGCGGCTGCACGGTGACCAGGTCTCGCGCGAGCAGGGCAAGGCGTTGCGCAAGTCCGCGGCGAGCGAGGTTGCGATCGCGCGCTCTTCGTTGCCTGCGGCAACTCCAGTGCAGCGTGCGCGGATGGACGCCGCGGTGCGCACGATCACGAACAAGGCCGCCGAAGGGTTGTCGCGTCCGTGGGCGGACTCGGTGCGCTCGGCGATCCGGCGACGCGAGGAGTCGCTCGGTGACGAGCTCGACCAGGCCGTCGCGCGGACGGACCTCGGCGTGTCCAGCAATCCCGGGTGGTGGAGCTTCGCCCGGGTGGTGCAGTGGTTGCTGTTCCTCGTGACGCTCGGCGGCGCCGCCTGGCTGATCGCCTTGCTGGTGGCGCGGATCGCCGATCTGAACGATCCGCCGCTGCCGGAGTGGAACGGCATTCCCTACGCGTGGATCATGCTGGTCGGTGGCGGCGTGCTGGGCTTGGCGCTCTCCTTCGTCTGCCGGCTGGCCGCCACGAACGGGGCGCTGCGGCGCTCCCGGCAGGTGGCGACGGCGCTGCGGGCCGAGCTGGTGAACGTCGCCGACAGCCACGTGGTTGCGCCGGCCCGCGAGGAGCTTGCGGCCTACACCACGTGCCGCGACAGCGTCGCCACCGCCCGCCAGTAGTCCAACCGGCGGGCGGGCGGCGTTCGACTGCCGAACGTCCCAGGTGAGACCTACAGCTCGGCGTCTGGTGCGTACTGCGACAGGGAGATCTTGGCGGCGCTGAGGAGGTCCTCCTCGGTGGTGCCGCCGGACGACCGAATAGCTTCGATCCAGGAGCGGACGGACTGCTCGTTGTAGTCGATGACCTCGGGGGAGTCGGCCATCTGCACCGGGTCGGTGTCGGCCGGGAGCTGGCCGGTGACGTAGAGGGCCAGGCCGAGCAGGGCGCCGTCCCAGCCCGGACCGACCCAGAGCGCGCCGGAGCCACCGGGGGCCGGGGCCTCGCTCATCGAGTGTTCGAGTTCGAGCTCGGTGGAGGAGCCCGCGCCGGGCAGCAGTCGCACCTCGAGCAGGCTGTTCGGGCCGCCGAAGGTCACCTTGAAGGTCTTCGGCGGGTCGCATTCCAGGATGTCGCCGCCGGCGTTGCCCTCCAGTTGGAACGAGCCGCCGACCTTGAGGTCCCCGCTGACGGGCATGAACCAGCGCCGCATCCGTTCCGGGTCCGTCAGGGCGTCCCACACCTCCGCCGGCTCGGCCTGGTAGGAGCGGCGCATCAGCACCGTCACGGTCTCGCCGGTCCGGCTGACCTCGCGCTGGACCGCGTTGATGTGCTCGAGGATGTCGATCACGGATGGTTCCCTCTTCTGCTCGGTTGCTGAGACGTTCCTCAGAATGCCGGTCGGGGCTTATATAAGTCAAGATTGAGATAGTCATGCCGCCTCCGCCGTCGCGGACAGCGGGAGCGGCGCGACGGAGTACTCGTCGGGCGGGTACGGCGCGGCGGTCGTCTCGGTCGGGCGTTCCACGGACTCCACAGACTCCACGGGCGTGCGGACCGAGTCGGCGCGCGGCGCGTTCTTCGCGAAGGTCGTCGTACCGCGGTTGAGGTCGTGGCCGAGGGAGAAGGCTTCGAGGATGACGCGGCTGTGTTGTTCGCCGGAGTCGTCGGTCCATTCGTGGGTGCGGAGCCGGCCGGTGACGATGACGGGCTGGCCGATCCGGATGGATTCGAAGGCGTTCTGGGCGAGGCTCCGCCAGCACTGCACCGTGTACCACGTGGTCGGCTTGTCGACGTAGTTGTTGAGGGATCTGTCGAACTGGCGGGGCGTGGAGCCGAGCCGGAAGCTTGCGTGCGGAGTCTGGCGGATCTCCTTGAAATCGGGTTCGCTGCCGATCCAGCCCAGAACAGTGAGGTAGGTGTCGCCGAGGCTCATGACGGGTTCCTTCCGTTCGCAGACGTGTGCTGTCACCCGGAGAAGGTGCACCTGTCGCGCCCCGATCGGAGGCACGAACTTCCCGTCTGTGGACAACCGTCACGGCCTGGTTGGGAAACGGGACACCCGAGCACATAGGCTCTGGGGCATGGCGGAATTCATCTACACACTTCGCAACGTCCGGAAGGCACACGGCGACAAGGTCGTTCTCGACAACGTCACGCTGAACTTCCTCACCGGCGCGAAGATCGGCGTGGTCGGGCCGAACGGCACCGGAAAGTCCTCGCTGTTCAAGATCATGGCGGGGCTCGACCATCCCTCCAACGGCGAGGCCCGGCTGGCCGAGGATGCGACGGTCGGGATCCTGCTGCAGGAGCCGCCGTTGACCGAGGGCAAGACCGTGCTGGAGAACGTTCAGGAAGGGGTCGGCGACACCAAGCAGAAGCTGGACCGCTTCAACGAGATCTCCGCCGAGCTGGCCGATCCGGACGCGGACTACGACACGCTGCTGGGCGAGATGGGTGACCTGCAGACCGAGCTCGACCACCGCAACGCCTGGGACATCGACGCCCAGCTGGAGCAGGCGATGGACGCGCTCCGTTGCCCGCCGCCCGAGGTGCTGGTGGACAAACTTTCCGGTGGTGAGCGCCGCCGGGTCGCGCTGTGCAAGCTCCTGCTGGCGCAGCCTGACCTGCTGCTGCTCGACGAGCCCACCAACCACCTGGACGCCGAGTCGGTGCAGTGGCTGGAGTCGCACCTGCAGAAGTACCCGGGCGCCGTCATGGCGATCACCCACGACCGGTACTTCCTGGACAACGTGGCCGAGTGGATCCTCGAGCTCGACCGCGGCCGGACGTACGGCTACGAGGGCAACTACTCGAAGTACCTGGAGACCAAGCAGCAGCGGCTCGTGGTCGAGGGGCAGAAGGACGCGAAGCGGCAGAAGATCCTGGAGCGCGAGCTCGAGTGGGTCCGGTCGAACGCGAAGGGCCGGCAGTCCAAGAGCAAGGCCCGTCTGCAGCGGTACGAGGAGCTGGCGGCCGAGGCCGAGCGGTCCAAGAAGCTGGACATCGACGAGATCAACATCCCGGGTGGTCCGCGTCTGGGCAGCACGGTCCTCGAGGCGAACAAGCTGGTGAAGGGCTTCGGCGACCGCACCCTGTTCGACGGGCTGAGCTTCTCGCTGCCTCGAGCCGGCATCGTCGGCGTCGTCGGTCCGAACGGTGTCGGTAAGTCCACGCTGTTCCGGATGATCGTCGGCGAGGAGCAGCCGGACGGGGGCAGCCTGAAGCTCGGTGACACGGTCAAGATCTCGTACGTCGACCAGTCCCGCGGCGGCCTGGACCCGAAGAAGACGGTCTGGCAGCAGGTGTCCGACGAGCTCGACTTCATCAAGGTCGCGAACTTCGAGATGCCGAGCCGGGCGTACGTCGCCTCGTTCGGCTTCAAGGGCCCGGACCAGCAGAAGCCGACCGGCGTGCTGTCCGGCGGCGAGCGGAACCGGCTGAACCTGGCGCTGACGCTGAAGATGGGCGGCAACCTGCTGCTCCTCGACGAGCCGACCAACGACCTGGACGTCGAGACCCTGCAATCGCTCGAGGATGCCTTGCTGGAGTTCCCGGGCTGTGCGGTGGTCGTGTCCCACGACCGGTGGTTCCTGGACCGCGTGGCGACCCACATCCTGGCCTGGGAGGGTAGCGGCGACGACCCGGCGAAGTGGTTCTGGTTCGAGGGCAACTTCGCGTCGTACGAGGCGAACAAGGTCGAGCGCCTCGGCCCGGAGGCGGCCCGGCCGCACCGCGTCACGTACCGCAAGCTCACCCGCGACTGAGCGACCGAGCGACTGAGTACGCCGTCGAAGGACCCCGCCTCCACACCGGAGCCGGGGTCCTTCGTGCTTTCCGACACTTAGCCCTTGCGCTAACTATCGAGACGTGACAATACTTAGCCTCATGGCACAGTATTCGGCGGAGGTCGACGGCGTGTTCGTGGCGCTGGCCGACCCGACGCGGCGGAGCGTGATCCGGCGGCTGGGACGGGGACCGACCAGCGTCGGCGAGCTCGCGGCCGAGTTCCCGATCACGTTGCCGTCGTTCATGAAGCACGTCCGGACGCTCGAGTCGAACGGCCTGATCCGCACGGTGAAGACCGGGCGGGTGCGGACCTGTGTGCTCAATCGTGAGCGGCTGGAACTACTGGACGACTGGCTCGCCGAGCAGCGGCGGATCTGGGAAGAGCGCACCGACCGGCTGGAGCGTTTCGTCACAACGGAGGAAGCGGTGGAGGAATCGTGAGTCGTGAAGAGTTCGATCCGGAGCTTGATCTGCTGGTGGAGCGGGTGATCCGTGCGCCGCGGGCGGCCGTGTGGCGGGCATGGACCGATCCGAAGCGGTTCGAGCAGTGGTGGGTGCCGGCGCCGGCGATCTGCCGCGTAGAGCGGCTGGACGTGCGGCCGGGCGGGGCGATTGTGACGCGGCTGAGCGAGGACGGCGGCGAGTTCGTCCCGCATCTCGATGCGGTGATTCTGGTTGCCGACGAGCTCGAGCGGATCGCGTTCACGAATGCGATCGACAGCACGTGGCGTCCGGCGGATCCACAGCCGATCGCGGTGACCGGCGACGTGTTCCTGGCCGATCACCCGGACGGTACGGCGTACCGGATGGTGGCCCGGCACGGCGATCCTACGAGTCGCAAACGGCACGCGGAGCTGGGGTTCGCCGACGGTTGGGGCACCGTTATCGGGCAGCTCGCTGCGGTGGTCGAGCAATGAGGCTCGTACTGACGGAGTTCGTCACCCTCGACGGCGTCAGTCAGGGCCCGGGCTCGCCGACCGAGGACACGAGTGACGGTTTCTCCCGCGGCGGCTGGCTCGTGCCGTACTTCGAGGAGCTGTTCGTACGGCGGACCGCCGAGTGGCTGGAACGCGCCGACGGCCTGTTGCTCGGGCGACGCACGTACGACGCGTTCGCGCGGGACTGGCCCCAGATCACCGACCCCGACGACCCGTACACCGAGCGGATGAACTCGCTGCCGAAGTACGTCGTGAGCACCACGCTCACCGCAGGCACCTGGCACCCGACGACCGTCCTGCACAGCATCGACGACGTCGAGGAGCTGAAGCGACAGGCAGACGGTGAACTCCAGCTCCACGGCAGTGCGCGACTCGGCAATGCACTGCTGAAGGCAGGCGTGGTCGACCTGGTGCGCTTGGCCGTCGCGCCGACCGTGCTCGGCAGCGGGAGGCGGTTGTTCGAGCACTCCGGCGACGCGGCGGGGCTGCGACTCACCAAGCAGGAGGCGACACCGAGCGGTCTCTTACTGCTCGAGTACGAGACGGTCGGCGCTGCTCCGGTGGCGGAGTACGAGGGCGTGGCGGCGTACCTCTGAGTCAGCCGTCGCCGCCGCCCCCTCCGCCGTCGAAGCCACCACCGTCGAAACCGCCGCCCCCGTCGAAGCCGCCGAAGTGTCCGCCTGTGTCTCCCCATCCGCCGATCGCGCCACTCTGCGCCTGGAAACTGGCGAGCGCGATGTAGCTCGCGCCCGCACCAGCTGCGAAGTACCCCAAGCCGTACGGCGTGATTGCGGCGCCGGCCTCCCAGTACGGGACCAGGCGGCTGCCGTACCGGACGTAGCGGACCTCCGGCTCGTCCCCGGAGCGGATGCGGGCGGCGTCCTGGGCACACGCCGGTACGGTCCGGGTGCCGACCTTCGGTTGGGTCCAGACGAGGTCGACCGTCGACGGCCCGTGCTGCGGGTTGAAGAAGCACGGCACCCGCCGCTCCGGCACGGGTACGCCCTGCATGCGCGCCTGGACGCAGGTGATCGCGTAGCGCCCCGTCGCCAAGGTGTCCGTGACCGAGCTGATCCCGTCGGCGTTTCGGATCCCCTTGACGGCCCGCTGCGCCGCCTCGTACGCGTCGAGTGCGACCTGGTAGTCCGACCGCGCGTCCGGGTCGAGCGGGTGCCCTTCGACCTGCGTGTCCAGCCGCCGCAGCTCCTCGCCGAGCAGCGTCACGTCCTCATCGGCCAGCTTGCGGATCTCCTCCAGTTCCTCTGCGTCACCGCGTCGTGCGGCTCGTCGGTCCCAGAGGTACCTGCCCGCGAGTGCTAGCCCTCCGCCCCCCAAGGCGGTCAGCAGCCACCACATCTTCCGACGGTAGCGCTGACGAGCACCCGCGTCTGCGTGCTAGCCCGTTTGAGTCTGGTAGTCGGTCAAAACGTTGTCGATGACTCGCAGGTCCTCGGTGATGAGGGCCTTCCAGAGGGTCCAGCCGCGGGCCCGGGCCCACGTGCCCGGGTCTTGGTCGACAGCGTCCCGGAACGCGGCGCGGGACGAGCCGGAGAAGAACGTGTAGGCGATGACCAGGTCGCAGGCGGGGTCGCCGACACCCGACGTGCCGAAGTCGATCACGGTGGACAGGTGGCCGTCCTGGACCAGGAGGTTGCCGTTGGCGATGTCGCCGTGGAACCACACCGGCGGCCGATCCCATGCCGTCGCCAGGGCCGCGTCCCACACCTCACGCGCAAGGTCGGTGTCGATTCGGCCCTTGAGTACGGCGAGGGCCTCGAGTGTCTCGTCGTGGTAGTACTCCGGCGGTGCGCCGCGATGGAAGCTGTGCGCACCGGCGAGTGGTCCACCGGTCGCGTCGATGCCCTGCAACGCCAGGACGAACGCCGCGATCGACCGTGCGAACTCGTCCAGATCGGCAATGGTCTCGACCGTTGCGGTCTCGCCCGGGATCCACCGCCGGATCGCCCACGGATACGGATATCCCTCACCGGGCGCACCCTTGGCCACCGCTTCGGGAATCTCGACCGGCAGTTGCGGGCCGAGGACCGGCAGCCACTGGTGCTCCTTGTCGACGGCGGCCACGTAGCTCGAGTGCGTCGGTAGCCGCGCGGTCAGCCCGGAGCCGAGCCGGTACGTCCGGTTGTCCCAGCCGTCGATCTTGACCGGCGTCACCGGCAGATCGGCCCACTGCGGGAACTGCTGTGCGATCAATCGCCGGACCAGATCTGCGTCGATGCCGGCACGGCCGTCCTGATGGAAATCCGTCATCGCGCAAGCGTCCCGAAACCTGCCTGCGGTCTCAAAGTGTTTAGTCCAGGACTACAGCGTTGTCGACTGCGTCCTTGAGGAAGTCCGAGATCGTCTTCAGTTCGTCGACGGAGCGGGTCGCCAGTACGGCGTGCATGCTCTCGCCCTGCTCGACGTACAACGGCACCAGTTTCTCCTGGATCGCCTCCAGTGACGGCGTGACGACGACCTTGCGGCGATCACGCGGATCGGACTCCCGGGTGACGAAACCGTGCGACTCCAGCCGGTCGATCACGCCGGTCACCGTGCCCGACGTCAGGCCGGTGTGCTCGGCGAGTTGCCGGGGCGTCATCGGGCCGTAGGTCTGCAGCAGCGTCATGAACTGGGAGTCGCTGGCGCCGAGGCCGACCTTCGCGGAGACCGCGTGGTTGAACAGCACCACACCGGCGATGAACCGAACCATCCGCTGCTGGATCTCGCCGGCGAGCTCTTCTCTGGAACTGGTCATGGCCACCTCAGCATAGAGCTTGCATTTCTCTCGGTTGTCCAAGATACTCGGAGTTCCAAGATACTTGAGAAGGCGAGAGATCATGAAGGTGCTGGTAATCGGCGGCGGGACCGGCGGGCTCGCCTTGGCGCACGGACTGCAGCGGGCCGGGATCGAGGTGTCCGTGTTCGAGCGCGACGTGCTGCGGACGGACGGTCTGCACGGTTACCGGGTCGGGATCGACCCGGACGGCAGCCGGGCGCTGCACGCGCTGCTGCCGAAGGAGCTCTACGACACGTTCGTGGCCACGAAGGCGCGCGACCCGAAGTACTTCAACATGCTGACCGAGGATCTGAAGGAACTGCTCTCGCTGGAGCTGCCGGAGGTGACCGACCCGGTGGAGAGTGAGAAGTCGATCAGCCGGATGACCCTGCGTCAGGTGCTGCTGACCGGCCTCGACGGCATCGTGGAGTTCGGCAAGGACTTCACCCGCTTCGAGCAGCACGAAGACCGCGTGACGGCGTACTTCGCCGACGGTACGAGCGCCACCGGCGATCTCCTGGTCGCCGCCGACGGATCAGGATCCCGGGTACGCCGTCAGTACCTGCCGCAGGCGAGGACCGAGGAGACCGGGATCGTGGGGATCGCCGGCAAGCTCCCGATCACCGAGGAGAGCGCGAAACTCCTGCCGCCGAAGGTGTTCGAGGGGATCTCGTTGGTCAATGCGCCGCGTGGGTTCGGCTGCATCGTGCACGTGATGGAGTTCCAGTGGGACCACGACGGGAACGTCAAGGACGGGATCGGCGGCAACACCGAGGAGCTGATCCGGCACTGGCCAGGACTGCAGTTCGACAACACCCGCGACTACATCAACTGGGGACTCTCGGCGGCCAAGGACAAACTGCCCGCGAACATCATGGAGCTCCGTGGCGCGGAGCTGATCCAGACGGCGCTGGACGTGACGCCCGGCTGGCACCCGAACCTGCGCCGGCTGTTCGAGCTGACCGATCCGGGCACCTGCTTCCCGGTGAACATCTGGACCTCGGTCCCGCTCGATCCGTGGGAGAGCAGCAACGTCACTTTGCTCGGGGATGCGATCCACACCATGACGCCCGGTCGCGGAGTCGGCGCGAACACCGCACTCCGCGACGCCGTGAACCTGTGCCGGAAGTTGATCGACGTACGTGACGGCAAGCAAGAGCTCGTCCCGGCCGTGCATGACTACGAGGCCCGGATGATCGAGTACGGCTTCGACGCGGTGCTCAAGTCGCGCTCGCAGATGACGTCCGACGACCCGATGCACAAGCCGGGGGTCGGCCGGCTGGCGCTGGCAGGCCTGCGTACGGCGATGCGCACCGTCAATCACCTGCCGCCGGCCAAGCGCCGGATGCGCGACCAGATGATGACCTACCGCGGCGCCGACCGCGACGAGCTGACCCTGGAGATCACGCAGGCCTGACTAGCGCTGGCCGATGTGTTCGGAGACGGCGTCGAACACGCGGCCGACGGCGGCGAAGTCCTCGGGGCTCACCAGGTCGACCAGGTTCTCCCGGACGCCGTCGACGTGGTACGGCGCGGCCTGCTCGAGCAGGCCGAAGCCCGCGTCGGTCAGTTCGGCCCAGACGCCGCGCTTGTCGCTCGTGCACGACGTACGGCGGACCAGGTCGGCGGCCTCGAGGCGGCCGACGGTATGCGTCAGGCGGGACCGGCTCTGGTGCAGCCGGTCGGCCAGGTCGGCCATCCGGAGCCGCCGGTCGGGCGCCTCGGAGAGCCGGACCAGGATCTCGTAGTCGTTGATGCCGAGTCCGAACTGGCGCAGGTCGTCGTCGAGTTTGGCCATCAGGCGTGCGGTGCCCAACAGGTACGCGCGCCACGCGACCTGCTGCTCGGCGTTGAGCCACCGAGTCCCCCGGTCCATCTCAGTCTCCATCGTCACGGGAACAGTGTAGCGGGAATGTAGTTGACTTTTAAACCGTTACTGCCTACTGTCGTAGTCATCGGTTGAAGTTTTAACTATAACGGCTGCGTCGCCCCCGACCAGTACGCCCCCCTTCCCGAGAGGACCCCATGAGCGACACCACCACCGGCACCCCGACCAGCACCATCCCCGGCCTGGTCGCCGGCACGTACGCCCTCGACACCGCGCACAGCGAGGTCGGCTTCACCGTCCGGCACCTGATGACCAAGGTTCGCGGCACGTTCCAGGAGTTCGGCGGCGAGATCGTCGTCAAGGACTCGATCGAGGACTCCACGACCAACGTCACGATCGAGCTGGGCTCGGTCCACACCCGCAACGAGCAGCGCGACGGTCACCTGCGCTCCGGCGACTTCTTCGACGCCGAGAACAGCCCGAAGATGACCTTCGTCAGCACCGCGATCAAGCCCGAGGGCGACGACTACGTCCTGGCCGGCGAGCTGACCATCAAGGACGTCACGAAGCCGATCGAGCTCGGAGTCGAGTTCCTCGGCGTCGAGCAGAACGCCTACGGCCAGACCATCATCGGCTTCGAGGCCTCCGCGTCGATCAGCCGCAAGGAGTGGGGCATCGACTTCAACGTGCCGCTCGAGGGCGGCAAGCTGCTGATCGGTGACAAGGTGGACATCCACCTCGACGTCCAGGCTGCACTGCAGGCCTGATCCAGGCACTCCGAAAGGCCCCGCACCTCACGAGGTGCGGGGCCTTTCGTCTGCGACCACGAGTCCTTCGTTCGGGCGTAGGACGCTGGCCGACGCGTCTGCCAGCGGATGGGTCGACAGCAAGACCCGGGCCGTGCTGGGCAGCGTGATCGGCCGGCTGCTGCCGGAGAAGTTCAGGGCGACCAGTACGACGTTGTCGGTGGCGCGGCGTTCGAAGACCAGGACGCCGTCCGAGACCGACACCGTCCGGTACGACCCGGATCGGAGCGCGGGCGTCTGCCTGAGTCGTAGGAGTGAGCGATAGAGGGTCAGCATCGAGTTGGGCGCGGTCTGCTGTGACGCGACGTCGGCGCCCGGCGGATGGGGCTCGGTCGGTAGCCACGGGGTGACGTGGTCTGGGCAGAAGCCGACGTGTGGCGTGGGGGTCCAGCGCATCGGCGTACGTTGCGGGTCGCGGCCCATCGCCTGGTCCGGTAGCCGGCGGGCCAGCGGGTCCTGGACTTGTGAGTCGGGGATCGCGATGTCGCGCATGCCGAGCTCTTCGCCGTAGTACAGGATCGGCGTGCCGCGCAGGGTGAGTAGCAGCATGGCCGCGATCCGCGCCTGGGCAGGGCCGACTCGGGTGGCGATCCGGCTCCGGTCGTGATTGCCCGTCGTCCAGTTCGGCCAGGCGTCTGCCGGGAGGCATTGCTCGTACTCCTCGACCAGGCGGGCGATCGCCGCAGGGGTCCATGGGGTTGAGAGCAGGTGGGTGTTGGACGGCAGTTGGATGCCTGCGCGGTGGTAGCGCGCCAGCTTGTCGAAGGGTAGATAGAGCTCGGCCGTGAGTACACGCTCACCCAGCACCGCTCGTAGCTCGGTGATGACGTCCAGGATGTCGGGCTGGTCGGTGGAGTGGATCGGGAGCAGCGAGAGGTACGGGTCGTCGCCAGGGCGCCAGTCCGGGTTCACGGGATTGTCGCGCCAGTCCGGATCCATCAGCAGTTGCCGGAACGCGTCGATGCGGAACCCATCGACACCACGACCCAACCAGGTGCGAAGTACGTCGTACTGCGCCTTGCGGACTGCTGGATTGCGCCAGTTGAGGTCCGGCTGCTCGGGGAGGTAGGCGTGGTAGTAGTACTCACCACGATCGGCGTCGAAGGTCCAGGCTGAGCCGCCGAAGAGCGACAGCCAGTTGTTCGGCGGGCCGCCGTCGGGCGCGGGGGAGCGCCAGTAGTACCAGTCCGTGTGATCACGGCTGGAGCGCGAAGCCTCGAACCAGGGGTGCCGGTGAGAAGTGTGGTTCGGGATGAAGTCGACGAGGACCCGGAGCCCGTGCCGGTGCGCGGTCTCGATGAGTTCGATCGCGTCGGCGACGGACCCGAACAGCGGATCGACGCCGGTGTGGTCGGTCACGTCGTACCCGAAGTCGTCCATCGGTGATGGGTAGAACGGGGACAGCCAGATGGCGGAGACACCGAGGTCGGCCAGGTAGCCGAGGCGGGCGGTGATTCCGGCCAGGTCGCCGACGCCGTCATTGTTGCTGTCGGCAAATGATCGTGGGTAGATCTGGTAGATCGCGCCGGTCTGCCACCACGGTTGATCGGTCATGAACACCTGTTTCATTGGAGGGCCGCAGCAACCGTTGCTGCGGCGGTCAGTGCGAGCAGGGTGAGCAATGCGGTCTCGTAGCGGGCGGGTGTGAGGAGTCGGAAGACGAGCTTGCCGAGGGCCCAACCACACACGCCTGCGGCGATGAGGATCGGGACACCGGGCGGTGGGTGCCAGGTGCCGGTGAGGCCGAGCAGAGCGAGCGAAAGCGGCAGCCGGATCAGGTTGGCGGCGACGATGGTGTCGCGGATCGTCCTGGCGTCGTCGTGACGGTGCATCAGGTAGAGCAGCAGTGGCGGGCCACCTGCCGTTGTTGCTGCGGTCAAGGCGCCCCAGGTGACCCCTGCGGCCGGACCGAGCCAGCGGCTGTTCACTACGATCCGGCGGCGCCGTAGGCGGTGGACGATCGCTACGACGACGCTGGCCGCGATGGCCACCTGCAGCACTCTTGTGGGCAGCCGTGCCAGCAGCACTGCTCCAAGAACCAGGCCGGGGACTGCGGAGAGGCAGATGACGCGCAGGTCGGCCAGTGCCGGCTGCGGGCGATCGCGGTTGCCGAAGAGCGTCAGGCTGTCGACCACGGCACCGACGATGGTGATGGTGGTGACGGCCTGCACCGGTCCGAGTAGCGCGGACAGCACGGGAGCGCTCAGAAGGGCGAACCCGAAGCCCGTGCTCGACTGCAGGCCTGCACTGATCACGAGCACAACGGCTATCGCTGCGAGGGATTGCTGCACGCAGAGGACGCTAGGGAAGACGCGGCAGACCGTCTGTATCAGCTGATACATCAGAATGGGTCTGTGACCGACTACCGGTTGGCTGACGTCCCGCTGTTCGCTGCCCTCGCTCCTGAGGTGTGTTGCAAGCTCGAGCAGCTGAGCAGCGTCCGGCAGGTCCCGCGGGGGACTGTCCTGGCTGTCGAGGGCGAGCCAGTCGACCGCCTCTTCGTCGTACACGCCGGGCGGGTCGCCGCCTATCGGCACGCCGAGTCCGGCCGCCAGGCTCACATCCGCACCGACGAGGCGCCGGTGGTGATCGACAAGGCCACTGCGATCGCTGGAGACTCCCACCTGTTCACCTGGACGGTCTTGGCGGATGCGGTCGTGCGTAACCTGCCACGTGAGGTCTTCGGGGAGTTGCTGCAGACCGAGGCGTCGGTTGCGCTGCAGGCTGCGCGACACCTGGCGACACAGGCCAATCAAGCGCGTGGCGACTACCTGACTGCGGCGACGGACAGCGCTCAGGTGCGGGTTCTGCAACGGCTTCGGTCGCTGGCCGATCCCTCTGGGGCCGTGCGGCTCCCGGACGGGCAGGCCGGTTTGGCGGACGAGCTCGGGCTCACACGGGTGACCGTCAGCCGGGCGCTACATCAGCTGATCGACGACGGCCAGATCAGCATGCGTGGACGGACCATCCGGCTCAGCTGAGCACCATGCGGTGGGCCAGGTCTGCGTAGACCTTGCCCAGGGCTTCCGGGTCGCCGCGGTGGGGCGTGTACCAGCGGGCTACGTCGATGGACAGCGAGAGTACGGCGAGGGTCGTGCCGGGCAGATCGGAGACGGCGAAGGAGCCGTCCTGTACGCCGTCTGCCAGTACCTGCTCGATCTGGGCGGAGATGGCGCGGCGGATCGTCGCGACCTCGGCCAGGTGTTCGGGGCTCAACGCTGCCAGCTCGTACTGGACCACGCGCGCGATCGTGTGGTGTTGCGCGTGCCAGGCGGTGAAGGCGGCGACCAGTGAACGCAGGCGGTCGGCGGGGGTCGGGCCGGTGTCGGCGGAACGCAGTACGTCCAGGGCTGCGTTGTGGCCGTACAGGCTGATCTCGAAGAGCAGGCGTTCCTTGGACGAATAGTGCACGTACAAGGCGGCCGGGCTCATCCCGGCACGGGATGCGATGTCGCGGGTCGTCGTGGCCTGGTAACCGCGTTCCGCGAACGCGTCGACGGCGCCGGTCAGCAGCCGGCGGGCTGCGGCCGGCTGAACGTGCTCCCACACCAGGGGATCGGTGACTGCGGACACGTTGACACCTTGCACCAAACGCGTGAAGCTAAGCAAGCGCTTAGCGATCGCGATAAATGCAACACAGCGCCACAGATCTCACGCCTTGGGGAGGCCTAGATGGATCGCGTCATCTTCAACGAGGACCACCACGCATTCCGAGCCAGCGCCAAGGAGTACTGCGAGCGCTCGCTGGTGCCGCGGATGGATCAGTTCCTCGAAGAGAAGACGATCGACCGCGCCGCCTGGCTGGAGGCCGGCAAGCAGGGATTCCTCGGACTGGACGTGCCGGAGGAGTACGGCGGTTCGAGCGTCGGCGACTACCGGTTCAACCAGGTCTTCGCCGAGGAGGTGTCGAAGGTCTCCGCGTCGCTGTCGAGCTGCTTCGGCATCCACTACGACTGCGCCGCGCCGTACTTCGTCGACCTCGGCACCGAGGAGCAGAAGCAGCGCTGGCTGCCCAAGTTCTGCTCCGGTGAGTACGTCGCCGCGATCGGGATGACCGAGCCGTCGGGCGGCTCCGACCTCGCCGCGCTGAAGACGACCGCGAAGAAGGCCGACGGCGGCTGGGTGCTGAACGGCTCGAAGACCTTCATCACGAACGGCGACATGGCCGACCTCGTCATCGTCGCCGCCCGGACCGACCCGTCCAAGGGCGCGAAGGGCATCACGCTGTTCGTGGTCGAGGAGGGCATGGAGGGCTTCGCCCGCGGCCGGAAGCTGGACAAGGTCGGCCAGACCGAGTCGGGTACGTCGGAGCTGTTCTTCGAGGACCTGTTCGTCAGTGACGACAACGTGCTCGGTGAGATCGACCGCGGCTTCATCCACATGATGGAGCGGCTGGCCCAGGAGCGCATCGGCGCCGCAGTGTCGAACATCGCGCACGCGACCCAGATCCTCGACGAGACGATCGAGTACGTGAAGCAGCGCAAGGCCTTCGGCCAGTCCGTCGGCTCGTTCCAGTACAACAAGTTCCTCATCGCCGAGCTCGTCACCAAGGTCGAGGTCACGCAGGCGTACGTCGACAACGGCGTGGTCGCGCACGACGAGGACAGGCTGTCCGCGGTGGATGCCGCGAAGACCAAGTGGTGGAGCGCCCACGTGCAGAACGAAGTCCTGGACGCGTGCGTCCAGCTGCACGGCGGGTACGGCTACATGAACGAGTACCGGGTCGCCCGCGCCTGGCGCGACGCCCGCGTGACCAAGATCTGGGCCGGCTCGAACGAGATCATGAAGGAACTCATCGGCCGCGACCTCGGCCTGTAGAAGGGAACAGCTGTGCCTGAAGCAGTCATCGTGTCCACGGCGCGGTCGCCGATCGGGCGTGCGCACAAGGGGTCGCTGACCACGATCCGGCCGGACGACCTCGCCGTACAGATGATCAAGGCGGCGGTCGACAAGGTCGGGCTGACCGGCGACCAGATCGAGGACCTGGCGCTCGGCTGCGCGGAGCCGCACGACGAGCACGGCGGCAACATGGCGCGCCGGGTCGCGGTCCAGCTCGGCTGGGACAACACGCCGGCGACCACGGTCAACCGGTTCTGCGCGTCGTCGACGCAGACCGCGCGGATGGCGTACCACGCGATCAAGTCCGGCGAGGGCGACATCTTCGTCAGCGCCGGCGTCGAGTGCGTCTCGCGGTACAAGAACTTCGGCTCGGCCGGGGTCGGCGACCCGAGCTCGTTCAACGAGGCCTTCACCGACGCGGTCGCGCGGACCGAGAAGTACGCCGAGACCAACGACACCTGGCACGACCCGCGCCAGGACGGGCTGATCCCGGACATCTACATCTCGATGGGCCAGACCGCCGAGAACGTGGCGACCCTGCGGGGCATCAGCCGCGCGGACCAGGACGTCTTCGGCGTCCGCTCGCAGAACCTGGCCGAGAAGGCGATCGACAACGGGTTCTTCGAGCGCGAGATCACGCCGGTGACGCTGCCGGACGGGACCGTGGTGAGCAAGGACGACGGGCCGCGGGCCGGTACGACGCTGGAGAAGGTCAGCCAGCTGAAGCCGGTGTTCCGCCCCGACGGCACCGTGACGGCCGGCAACTGCTGCCCGCTGAACGACGGCGCCGCCGCGGTCGTGATCATGAGCGACACCAAGGCGCGCGAGCTCGGCCTGACGCCGCTGGCGCGGATCGTGTCGACCGGTGTCAGCGGGCTGTCGCCGGAGATCATGGGCCTCGGTCCGGTCGAGGCGTCGAAGCAGGCGCTGGCGCGGGCCGGGATGAGCATCGGCGACATCGACCTGGTCGAGATCAACGAGGCGTTCGCGGTCCAGGTGATCGGGTCGGCGCGTGAGCTCGGCATCGACGAGGACAAGCTGAACGTGCACGGCGGCGCGATCGCGCTCGGCCACCCGTTCGGGTCGACCGGCGCGCGGATCATGACCACGCTGGTCAACGGTCTGCAGTTCGAGGACAAGCAGTTCGGTCTCGAGACGATGTGCGTCGGCGGCGGTCAGGGCATGGCGATCGTTCTCGAGCGCCTCAGCTGATGGCGCTGGACGGCCGGACAGCGATCGTCACCGGAGCCTCCCGAGGTATCGGGCTGGCGATCGCGCAGCGCCTGGTGGCCGACGGCGCCCGCGTCGTCATCACCGGCCGGACCCAGGAGACCCTCGACGAGGCGGTCAAGACCTTGGGCGGCCGGAAGCACGCGCTGGCCGTGGCAGGCAAGGCGGCCGACCCGACGCACCGGGGCGCGGTCGTGGCCGCAGCGGTGGCGACGTACGGGTCGGTGGATCTGCTGGTGAACAACGCCGGCATCAACCCGATCTACGGGAAGCTGCTGGACGTCGACCAGATGGTCGCGGCCAAGATGGTGGACACCAATGTGCTGGCCGCGATCGCCTGGGTGAAGGCCTGCCGGGACGCGTGGATGCGCGCCCACGGCGGTGCCGTGGTCAACCTGTCCTCGGTGGCCGGGCTGGGGCCGTCGCCGGGCATCGGGTGGTACGGCGCGACCAAGGCGATGCTGTCCCGGGTCACCCAGGAGCTGGCCGTCGAGCTGGCTCCTGAGATCCGGGTGAACGCCGTGGCTCCGGCAGTGGTCAAGACCAAGTTCGCCGGAGCGCTCTACGAAGGGCGTGAGGACAAGGTCGCGGCGACGTACCCACTGCGTCGGCTGGGCCGGCCGGAGGACGTCGCCTCGCTGGTGTGGTTCCTGCTGTCCGACGAGGCGTCGTGGATCACCGGCCAGACCATCACCATCGACGGCGGCCTGATGCTGAACGGCGGGATCGCCTAGGGCTGGCGGCCCTGCCAGGCGGCCAGCTGGTCGTACGGCGACGCGTCGGCGTGCACCTGCACTACCGGGCCGAACGGCACGTGTCCGCCGCGCTGCTCGGCCGGGATGGACTGGCGCACCATCGGAAGCACCTGTGTCGCCACAGCGTCGTCCAGCTCGTTGAGACGCCCAGTGGCCTTCGCCAGGTCCCACGAGTGCGTGGTGAGCTCACCTGTGTACGCAGCGATCGCAGATGCGCCGGGCAGGGTGCCCCACGGCAGTTTGCAGATCTGGCCGAGTACGGCGTCGTCGGCGAGGGTGGTGTCCAGAGCGACGCGGCGTTCCTTCCAAGCAGCCGGTACGTCGTCGACGCCTGTGGTGACGCCGGGGATGGTCAGCGGGTCGCCGCCGTTCAAGGCGAGGTCGATGCGCGCGACGACGGTCAGCAGGTGGCCCAGCAGGGTGCGGACGTCGTACTCGTCGCAGGGAGTCGGTAGGTCGAGGTCGTCGGGCCCGGTCGTGTTGACGAGATGCTGGGTCTGGTCGAGAGCGCGGACGAACAGCGCGCGTGGGTCGTTGGTCATGGAGACAGCTTCCAGGGGTATATACGACATCTTCTGTCCCATATTGTTGGCGGCATGCGAGCGGACCGGTTGTTGCAGATCATCCTGTTGCTGCAGCGGCATGAGCGGTTGAGCGCGCGGGACCTGGCTGAGCGGCTGGAGGTGTCGTCGCGGACGGTCATGCGCGACATGGAGGCGTTGTCCGCGGCCGGCGTACCGGTGTACTCCGAGAGGGGGCGTAACGGGGGCTGCGTGTTGCTGCCCGGGTACCGCGCCGACGTGAGTGAGCTGACGCCGCGGGAGGCGCAGGCGTTGTTCGCGTGGTCGGGACGGGCGGCGTTGTCGGAGGAGCTCGGGCTGCAGGACGCGCTGCACTCTGCGATGGGGAAGCTGTCCGCGACGCTGCCTGTGGAGCTGCAGGGGGACGCGGACGCGTTGTCCGGTGCGATCGTCGTGGACCGGCGGCGGTGGTTCGCAGAGGCTGAGGACACCGGTGCGTTGCCCGTACTGCGGCAGGCCGTCGTCAAGCGGCGACGGGTACGACTGCGGTACGCGTCGGCGAGTGAGGGCGTCCAGCAACGAACTGTGGACCCGTGGGGGCTCGTCGAGCAGGCGGGGCGGTGGTACCTGGTGGCGGCGCATCGCGGGGCGGCGCGCATGTACCGGGTGTCTCGGGTCGAGCAGGCCGACGTACTCGAAGAGGCGGCGGAACGGCCCGACGGGTTGGACGTGCGTGCCGAGTGGGAGCGGCTGCGGTCCGGACTCGAGCGGCAGGTACCCGTCGGAGTCGACGTACTGGTCCGGGTACGGCCGGAGAAGGTGGAGCTGATCCGGCGCATCGCCTCACCGATGCTCGCGAAAGGGGAGGTGGCGCGCGACGTACAGTCCGATGACGAGTGGCCGCACCTGCGGTTGCACTTCCGGGTCCGGGAGGCGGCGTGCGGCGTACTGCTCGGATTCGCGGGCGACCTGGAGGTGCTCGAACCAGACGACCTGCGCGCCCGGATGCTGGAGCTGGCCCAGGCCGCGCTGGCGACCTACGGCTGACGGGTGGCCACGAAAGTCTGGCGCAGAATGACGTTGCCCTCGGCATCGAGGTCCTCGTTGCGCCAGTGGAAGCCGGTCGGGGTGATACCGGTGAATTCCCAGCGGGTGTTGGCGATCTGTGATTCGAGGGTGATGGTGTCCGCGCTCGCGTGGGCGATGAACGGCATCACGAACGCCGCCTTCGGCCCCATCCAGGTCGAGCGGAACGCCTGCAGCTCCGGATCGTAGATGCGAACCGACAACCCCCACTCGCCGTCGCCGTCCGTCGCCCGCGCGACCCGGCTCGGGGTGATCCAGACGTCCGCGACCGCGCGGCCGTCGAGCGCCCAGGCGAAGTGCCACTCACCCTTCGTCTGCCGGGTGATCGCCCCGCTGTCGTCGTACCAGGCGACGTCGAGGTCCCAGCTGCCGATCAGCGGTGCGAACGGGCGGAACGCGTCGGCGTACTCGGGGCGCGGGGCGTCGGCGACCATCAGGCCGGCGAGGGTGCGGGCGGCTGCCGCTCCGTCTGTCATCTGCATGGTGGCTGTTTACGCCTGACGCCTGCGGGAGGTCAAGCGCAAAGTCGGACGCCCCGCCGCCGGTGACCCCGTCGCGTGGAACCACGATGGCACTTCCGGCGGTCGGGGCGATCAGTCCGACAGCACCGCGCCACTTTAGTACGACTCCGCTACACAGCCGAATCACGAGACGCTCGCCGCTGTTGCGATCGCGTTGCTGGTTGTTAATGCGTGGCGTGGGTACGGCGTGCTGGCTAAGGTCCGGGAGCATGAGGACCCGGGCGGTGGTGGTACGGCAGGCCGTGGTGGACGACGCGGAGGCGGTGTCGGAGGTCAGGCGAGTCGTGTACCCGTACAAGGCGATGTCTCCGGCCGCTACGCGCCACTTCATCACCGTGGCGGCGCCGGAGGAGCGGTTCTTGCCTTTGGTCGCGGAGGCCGACGGCGAGGTGGTCGGGTGGGGTGCGGCCGGACTGAGCGTGTGGACGAGCGAGCCGGGTCAGAGCCATCTGACCGTCTTCGTGCATCCCGGCCATCGCAGCCAGGGCATCGGCAGTCAGTTGGCCGAGCGACTGCACCAGCACCTGACCGAGGTCGGCGCGGTCCGGGTCCAGGTGTTCGTCCACCCGGACGGCCTGGAGTTCGCCCGCAACCTCGGGTACGACGGGACGCGGCAGATGCACTACTCCGGCGTCGAGTTGACGTCGTTGCCCGACCAGCCGGAGACGCCCGAGGGGATCGAACTCGTCGCCTTCGAAAGCGTGGACCCGCACGCGGCGTACACCGCCGATACGGTCGCGTCGCTGGACGAGCCCACCGACATGCCGATGGACTCGATCGAGTACGACCGGTGGGTCGAGGAGATCTGGAACAACCCGGCGATGGACAAGGCGCTCAGTGTCGCGGCGATGGCCGGTGACGAGATGGCGGCGTTCACCGTCGTCGAGACGGACCGTGATCGGATGTGGTCGGGCATGACCGGCACCGTTCCCGGGTACCGCGGGAGAGGGCTGGCGAAGCTGGTGAAGTCGGTCGCTCTACGGCGCGCGGCGGCCGCCGGGATCACGTCGGCGTACACGTCGAACGACGACGAGAACGGCCCGATGCTTGCCATCAACAACTGGCTCGGATACCGGCGGGTGCAGACCGAGCTGGTCCTGCTCAGAACCCTCTGAAACAGAGCTGTAATCAGTTTCCTTCCGGTATGCACCTGAAAAAACGTTACCTTCCGGGGGACTTCGTCGTTGAAGTTCCCAAGGAGTTCGGATGGAGATCAGGGCAGCGGGTCCGGGGGATGTCGACGCAGCGGTGGCGATGCACGACGCACTCGTTCCGTATTTGGTGATCACGCGCAGTGGGTTGACCCGCCGGCTGGCGACGCCGGCCGGTGACGGGCGCGGTTCGTTCGTGGCAGTGGACGACGGTGGTCTGGTGGGCTGGGCGTCGAGCGGACTGATCGGCGGATCGGACCCGCTGGACGGCGAGCTGCGGTTGCTGGTCCGGCAGGAGAGCCGCGGCCAGGGGATCGGCGCGCGGCTGCTCGAGGAGATTCACGCCGGTCTGCGGTCGGCGGGAGCCACGTCGGCGCGGGTTTTCGCCGACCCGAGCAGCGTGGAGTGGGCGGCGCGGTTCGGTTACCGGCAGACCCGGCAGGTGCACTACGCGGGCATCGACCCGCGCAAGGCGCCAGACCTTCCCGAGGTCCCGAGCAAGGTGGAGCTGATCCCGTTCACCGAGGTCGATCCGCGGTTGCTGCACGCCGCCGACGAAGTCGCCCAGCGCACCAAGCCGGGCGACGCCAAGATCGCCTCCCAGCCGTACGACGGATGGCTCGCCGACATCTGGAACGCACCGGACCTGATGCGCGCGGTGAGCGTCGCCGCCAGGCACGAGGGCCGGATCATCGCGTTCACCCGCAACCACGGCGACGGCACCAAGATCTGGTCCAGGATGACGTCAACGCTGCCGGAGTACCGCGGTCGCGGCCTCGCCAAGCTGGTCAAGACCGCCGCGCTGCACCGCGCCGCCGAGGCCGGCGTGCGGGGTGCCTTCACCGCCAACTACGACGGCAACGCGCCGATGCTCGCCGTCAACGAATGGCTCGGCTACCAACGCATCGCGACGCACGCGGTGCTGATCTGCCCGCTTTAAGGAACCAGCAGTACGACGGTTTCCGCAACACAGGCGGGCTTGGTGGAGTTCTCGAGCTCGATCACCCAGTTGAGAGAAACCTGGATGCCTGCCGGCGTCTGCGCCGCGTTCGCGATCGACGCGCCCGCGCGGACCCGGCTGCCGACCGGGACCGGGGCGGGGAAACGAACCTTGTTGACGCCGTAGTTGAGCTTCGCGGTCACGCCCTCGACCTTGAACAGCTCCTCGCCGAAGCGGGCGATCAGGCTCAGCGTCAGATAACCGTGCGCGATCGTTCCGCCGTACGGACCCTTGGCGGCCCGCTCGACGTCGACATGGATCCACTGGTGGTCACCGGTCGCGTCGGCGAACTGATTCACCTGCTCCTGGGTGATCTCCAGCCACGCGGTCTCGCCGAGCGGCGTGCCGACTGCGTGCACCACCTCGTCGACGCCGTCGAACGTCTGGGGCATGTCGGCTTCTCCTCAGTTCCCTGTTAGTTGCGGGGTCCGCCGGCGACGTACAGGACCTGGCCGGACACGAAGCCGGCCTCCTCGCTGCAGAAGAACGACGCCGCGGCGGCGATGTCCTCCGGCTTGCCGGTCCGGTTCACCGGGATGGTGGCGGCGGTGGCCTTCTTGAACTCCTCGAAGTCGACGCCGACCCGGGCCGCGGTGGCCGCGGTCATGTCGGTCTCGATGAAGCCCGGCGCGATCGCGTTCGCGGTGACACCGAACTTGCCCAGCTCGATCGCGAGCGTCTTCGCCAGACCCTGCAGGCCGGCCTTCGCGGACGCGTAGTTCGCCTGACCGCGGTTGCCGAGCGCCGAGGTCGACGAGAGGAAGACGAGACGTCCGTACTTTGCCTCGACCATGTGCGCCTGGCAGGCCTTCGACATCAGGAAGCTGCCCTTGAGGTGCACCGACATGACCGTGTCCCAGTCGTCCTCGGACATCTTGAACAGCAGGTTGTCCCGCAGTACGCCGGCGTTGTTGACCAGGATCGTCGGCGCGCCGAGCTCCGCGACCACCCGCTCGACCGCCGCCGTGACCTGGTCGGACTTGCTGACGTCGGCGCCGACGCCGATCGCCTTGCCGCCGGCCTCGGTGATCGTCTTCACGGTCGCGTCGCAGGCGCCTTCGTCGAGGTCGATGACCGCGACGGCGTTACCGTCCGCCGCGAGCCGCTGCGCGACGGCCGCGCCGATTCCCCGGGCCGCCCCGGTCACGATCGCCACCCGCTGCTCGCTCACGCCACCACTCCAATCGGTGCACTGGTCTGCCGGAGATGACATTACCCACGGTCAGTCACCGGGGTAGTGCCCCGGATGACATGATCGTCGTGTGGATCATCACAACCGCCACGTCTACCACTGCCCGTTGCGCTGGGGCGACATGGACGCGCTCGGACACGTCAACAACGGCCGGTACGTCGACTACCTCCAGGACGCCCGCGTCGATTTCCTGTTCCGGACCGCGAAGGAGCTCGGCGCCGACAACCTCGAGACCGGTCTGCTGGTGGCCCGGCACGAGGTGCAGTACCGCGCGCCGCTGCACTTCCGGCCCGAGCCGGTGCGGATCGAGCTCTGGATCAGCGAGATCCGGGCCGCGTCGTTCACGGTCGACTACGAGATCCTCGACGCCGAACCGGAACGCCGTACCTATGTCGAGGCGAAGACCAAGCTGGTCCCGTTCGACTTCGCGGCCAACCGCCTCCGCCGGATCACCCCGGTCGAGCGCGAGGCCCTGCAGAAGCTGGTGGGCGCCTGATGTACACACACCCCGTCCTCGTCAGGTGGTCGGACATCGACTCGTACGACCACGTGAACAACGTGCGGTACTTCGACTACCTGCAGGAGGCCCGGATCGCGTTCCTCGGGCAGGTGATGGAGACCACGGGCGACTTCTTCGCGCAGTACCCGTGCGTCCTCGTCAGCCAGACCGTCGACTACCTGCGGCCGATCCTGCTGCGGCACCCGCCGTACGACGTGGACGTGTGGATCGCGTCCGTCGGTACGTCGTCGTACACGCTCGGCTCGCGGATCGTCGACCGCAGTGGCGAGTCGGAGGACGTGTACGCCAAGGCGGAGTCGGTGATCGTCGCCGTGGACGGCACGACGCACGCGAAACGACCCCTCGGAGACGCCGAACGGACAGCCCTGCTCAAGCACGTTGTGACGCCTTGAGAGACTAGAGCGGACATGACTGAGCAGCAGAGCTTCTACGACGCCGTCGGTGGGGCGGACACCTTCCACCGATTGGTGGCAGCGTTCTATCGCGGTGTTGCCGCCGACCCGGAGCTGCGGGCGATGTACCCGGAGGAGGACCTCGGTCCGGCCGAGGTGCGCTTCCGGATGTTCCTGGAGCAGTACTGGGGCGGCCCCAAGACGTACTCCGAGCAGCGTGGGCACCCCAGGCTGCGGATGCGGCACGCCCCGTTCGCCGTCACCCCGACCGCCCGGGACCGCTGGCTCGGCCACATGCGCGCCGCGCTCGACGAGCTCGCCCTGTCCCCGGAGCGGGACGAGGAGATCTGGCGCTACATGGTGATGGCCGCGCACAGCATGGTGAACACCGACGAACCGCAGTACCCGGGCGCGATCGACGTGTCCGGCCGCTGAATCTTCTAAGGAGAAACACGAGCATGGCTGCTACCCGTACCGCCAAGGCCCACTGGGAAGGCTCGCTGCTGGAGGGCGGCGGTCAGGTCAACCTGGAGTCGTCCGGTCTCGGCTCCTTCGACGTGACCTGGGCCGCGCGCACCGAACCGGAGGCCAGCGGCCGGACCAGCCCCGAGGAGCTGCTCGGCGCCGCACACTCGGCGTGCTTCTCGATGGCGCTGTCGCACGCGCTCGCGCAGGCCGGCAACCCGCCGGCGTCGCTGGACACCCAGGCCGACGTGACCTTCCAGCCCGGCGAGGGCATCACCGGCATCAAGCTGTCCGTGAACGGCAACGTCCCCGGCCTGACCGCCGACGAGTTCGCCGAGTTCGCCGAGGGCGCGAAGAAGAACTGCCCGGTCTCTCAGGCCCTGACCGGGACGACCATCACCCTGGACGTCACCTTCACCGCCTGAAACCCGAACACCACAGCGTCCGGCGAGCCGTCACGGCTCGCCGGACGCTGTTCGTTTCAGCCGAAGATATCTATCGTGGCGAGAGTAGACATTGGGGTTGGAGCTGTGTAATGTTCCTCGTGTCGACAGAGAAGAACAGCGAAGCTGACGCGGACAGCTAACGTTCTGTCCAAGATCGTGAAGTAGGTACGACGGCGGACTCCGCCGGGCCGATCAGTGAAGGGGCTCGGGTTTCACGCCACGTCAGAGTCTGTGGAGCCAGTGGTCGAGCGGGGTTCCAGGCTTGACGAATCGAAGTCGCAGTTGAAGTCGCAGTAGGTAGCTGTTGTTCGAGAGAGAGAAGGGAACGGATTACGCCGTCGGATCGCCCGCCAGTGCCAGTACTTCGCCGGGCGGGTGCCGTAGTTCCATCGGATGGGAAGGTGGTCTTCGGTTACGCATTCAGCGATCCCCGCAGTGATGGCCTTCACGTGGCGCGCTGCGGACATGCAAGGCCGGCCTCGCGGCCGGTAGATGGTGACAATCCAACAACCCCTGGGCCCCGGTGCTTCGGCACCGGGGCCTTCGGCATGGAGGTGCGATGACCCCAGACCTGTACACGGAGACCCGATGAGCTCAACCCCGGCCGGGACGGCCAATTTCGACGATGACGACTACCCCGCCTTCACGATGGGCAGGGCCGCGGAGATGCTGGGCACCACGCCGGGATTCCTGCGGAGCCTCGACGAGGCGAAGCTGATCACCCCGCAACGCTCCGACGGCGGTCACCGCCGGTACTCCCGCTACCAGCTGCGCCTGGCCACACGCGCTCGTGAACTCGTCGACCAGGGGACGGCCCTCGAGGCCGCCTGCCGGATCATCATCTTGGAAGACCAGCTCGCCGAAGCCCTGCGTATCAACGAGCAGCGAGGCGAACAGGCATAACGACCGGGCTACGGCGCTGTGGGCTTGGCCAGCACCAGGAGTCCGATCATGGAGACGGCGGCGCCGGCGGCGATGAGGGTCGCCATGGGTACGGCGGTGTGTTCGCCGCCGAGCCCGGCGATCGGTGCGATGGTTCCGGCGGCGACCCATTGGACGAAGCCCTGCACGGCGGATCCGGTGCCGGGGTGTTCGGGGACGGCGGCGGAGGCGAGGGCGCCGCCGTTGGGGATCATGAGGCCCTGTGCGGTCATCAGGACGAAGAAGCACACGAGCGCGAGAAGCAGTGGTGTGCCGAGCCACAGGGCGCCGGCCAGCATGGCGATTCCTGCCGTCAGAGCAGCGATCTGGCCGCTCAGGATGAGCTTGCGGGTGGAGACCCGCCCAGCGAGCCGGGCCGCGATCAGCGCGGCGATGGTCATCCCGGTGGCGTTGGCCGCGAAGTCGATGGAGTACGCGATCGGCGAGAGCCCGTTCATGGATTGCAGGACGAACGCGGACGTGGCGACATAGGCGAACAGCGCGCCCATCGCGGCGCCGGCGACCACCAGGTAGCCGACGTACTCCCGATTGCCCAGGACGATGCGCCCGGCGGCGAGAAAGTTGCCGAAGCCGCCGGCGTGACGGCGCTCGGGCGGGAGCGATTCGGGAACGGCGACCAGGGCCGCCACCGTCATCGCGAGACCGAGCACTGCGACGAGCCAGAACGAGACCCGCCACTGCGACAGTTGCAGGATGAGTCCGCCGAGGAGCGGGCCGACGATGGGGGCGATGCCGCCGACCGCGGCGATGACGTTCAGGACCCGGACCAGCCGTACGCCGGTGGCCAGGTCGACGATGATCGCCCGGCCGATCACCATCGCCCAGCCGCCCGCGAATCCCTGGACGAGCCGGGCCACCGTCATCACCCCGATGGTCGGCGCGAGCGCGCACACGACCGAGGCCGCCGTCATCGCCAGCAGTGCCGCGAGCAACGGGATCCGCCGGCCGCGTTGGTCCGAGACCGGGCCGCCGATCAGCTGGCCGAGCGCCATGCCGACGAAGAACGTTGTCAAGGTCAACTGGACTTGCGTCGCGGTGCCGGCCAGGTCGCCGGCGACCTGCGGGAAGGCCGGGACGTACATATCGGTGGCCAGCGGTGCGATCGCAGTCAAGAACACCACGGTCGCGACCAGCCCGGCGGTCAGTTGAGCCTGGCCGCGTGCTTTCAGCAGGGATGCCTGTTGCATCTTGCCTCTTCAGATTGCGGATCGTGTCAGCGCTGGACGGTGAGCAGGACCTTCGTAGCGGTCCGCTCGTCCATGGCTCGGCGGCCCCCGAACGGGGCACATTTCCAGTGAAGCCGTCGGCCGGCCGGGGAAGAAGTCACCGTCGATGGGTGTACTGGCAGGGCACCCTTCAGGCCCGTGTCACCGGTGCCGGCGGGTTACTGTCGGAGCCGTGGACAACCGTTCGGAGGTACGCGAGTTCCTCACCACCCGCCGCGCCCGGATCACCCCCGAGCAGGCCGGACTGCCGACTACCGGTACCCGGCGCGTCCCCGGTCTGCGGCGCAGCGAGGTCGCGACGATCGCCGGGCTGAGCGTCGAGTACTACGCCCGGCTGGAGCGAGGCCAGATCGCCGGTGCCTCGACCGGGGTGCTGGACGCCCTCGCGCGGGCGCTGCAACTGGATGAGACCGAACGAGCTCACCTGTTCGACCTCGCCCGGGCCGCTGACGGCATCCCGACCTCGGGCCGTTCCCGCCGCCGGACAGCGGGCAAGGCGGCGTCGCGGCTCAGCCTGCAGTGGGCGCTGGACGCGATCAAGGACGGCGTCGCGTTCGTCCGCGACCCGCACCAGAACCTGCTCGCCACGAACTCCATGGGCCGCGCCTTCTACTCGCCGGTGATCGGCGACAGCGGACGCACACCGAACCTCGCCCGGTTCCAGTTCCTCGATCCCGCCTCCCGGGACTTCTATCCCGACTGGGACCTGTTCGCCCAGATGTGCGTCGGCATCATGCGCGCCGAAGCCGGCCGTGACCCGCACGACCGCGGTCTCCAGGACCTCGTCGGCGAGCTCTCCACCCGCAGCGAGGTCTTCCGCCGCCTTTGGGCCGACCACAACGTCCGCACCCACGGATCCGGCACCAAGCGGTTCAACCACCCCGACGTCGGCGAACTCACGCTCGTCTACGAAGAGCTCGCCGTCACGGCCGAGCCGGGACTGGTGCTCCTGGTCTACACCGCCGAACCCGGCTCACCGTCCGCAGAACGACTCCAGCTGCTCGCCTCCTGGGCAGTACCAGCACAAACCCCGACAGCAAACTGAGCGGAAACGACGACCTGATCCGGCAGGTGAAATCTGTCGGTGGGGCCGAGGAGACTGCTCGCATGCTTGATGCGTTGCTCGACAATCACCTCGCTTTCCTTGCCGCCCATCGAGGTCAGGTACGACGGTTCGCGGACGCGATCGAGGTGGTGGGGGAGTCGGAGGAGTTCTCCGCGTGGATACCGCTCTCGCCGGACGCTTCGTTGCCGCCCGATGTCTCGACCGTTCGGTTGGTGCCGGGCAGCGGTGCCGGGTGGGAGGAGCGGTTGGCCGCGGCGGGGTTCAAGGCAGCCGAGGTGTTGGTGCATATGGAGGCGCCGGCGGGTTCAGCCGTTGGAGAGGCGGTGGCGGCGATCGGCTCGGAGGCGGACGCGGTCGAGTTCGCCGAGGTGCAGAGTGCGGCGTTTCTCGAGGTGGGGGAGTCGGACTACGACTGGTGGCAGCAGATGTTCGTCGAGCAGGCCGTGAAGAACTACCGGGAGCCCGACCAGTCCCTCTACCTGCTCCGCGTGGACGGCGATCCTGCCTCGATCACGTTGGTACTGCGGACCGGGACGGTCGCCGGCGTCTACGCGGTCGCGACCAAACCGCAGTACCGCGGCCGTGGTCTGGCGACGCGGCTGCTCGCGCAGGCGCGCCGGGACGCGGCAGGTGGGCGGCTGACCTTGCAGGTGGTCGAGGGTTCGGACGCCGAGCGCCTGTACCTCAGCCTCGGCTTTCGTCGTGCGTACCACTCGCCGCACTTTCGTCGACCTTGACGTCCTCTTCCTTCTCGGTGGCGGAGCCGACGCCGGAGGAAGCGGAGCTGTTCGGGTCGCGGGTGGTCAGGTTGCCGACCCGGAGCACCTCCCCGTTGCGGACGTACCAGGTGGTGCCGTCCTCGCCGCGCAGGGTGGTGATCCGCAGGCCGACCGCGACCACGACGCCGGTCGCCTTCTCCATGTCGATCAGGTCGCCGACGCCGTACTGGTCCTCGAAGATCATGAACACGCCGGCCAGGAAGTCCTTCACCAGCGTCTGCGCGCCGAACCCGAGGGCCACGCCGATGATGCTCGCGGACGCGATCACCGGCATGATGTTGAACCCGAGCTCGGCCAGCACCATCACCACCAGCACGGCGGCCAGCACGATCGTCACGATGCTGCTCAGGAGCGAGCCGATCGTCTGGGCGCGCTGGGCGCGGCGCTCGCTCGCGAGCGTGTTCTCGACGAAGTCCTGACCGATCCTGGACTTCGACAGCACCCCCGCGACAGCGCCGTTCCCGGTCCGCCGGGCGAACCGCCGGATCACCTTGTGCAGCACCCAGCGGAGCACGAAGAAACCGATGATCAGGCCGACGATCCGGGCAGGCACGACCACGACCTGGTCGGTCACCTCCAGCTTGCCGTCGTTGCCGGTCCGGAAGAACGTCGGAAAGGCATCCGGAAGGCTCATCAACGGTGAAAACAGGGGGTGACTGACTAAGGACACAAGGTAGCTGGTCAGAATAGGCATCTCGCCGCCTGATGTTAGTAGGGCTGACAAGGAGACGCGATCGCATGTCGAGCCGGCTGGACGACGAGCTTTCCAGGCTCGTGAGCGCTGGTGTGCTGCGCCAGTACCAGGCCGACTCGATCCGGGACGCCGCTGACGCGGAGATCGACGCAGCGCTCGCCGACCCGGGCCGGCCGCTCTCGCCGCAGGAGCCTGCCGGTCCTGAGCCGGCCAAGGCGGAGGAGGAGCCGGCCCCGGTCCACACCAGTGCCCTGGTCGAGGTGCTCGGCTACATCGGCGGGGCGCTGCTGCTCGGTGCCGTCGCGCTCCTGACCTTGGCGAACTGGGGTGAAATGGGCCGTGCCGCGCGGATCACCACCGGTACGGCGGCCGCGGTCGTCCTGCTCGGTTCGGCAGTGGTCCTAGCGCTGCTGCGGCGTCGGGAACAGTTGAGTTCGGCGCTCGCGGCCCTGGGGTGTTGCGTGGCCGGGTTCGCGACGTTCGTCGCGGTCGAGGGGGAGGCCGGACGGGTCGTCGGGGTGGCGGTCGCGCTGGCGCTGGCGGCCGGCGGGTTGTGGTGGCTCAAGGAGCCGTCGTTGCTGGTGGCAACATTCGGGATCTTGGCCGTCGGTGTGTTGGTGATCACGGCAGATGTCCTCACTCCGGACACCGGGTCGGCCGCCAACAGCGCGGGGATCGCCGGGACCGGTTTCATCCTGGTGGCGTTCGTGTTCGCGATGCTCGGCCTGGTGCGCGATCAGGTGACGTCGTGGTCACTGGCCGGAGCGGCGATGTTCAGCTCATCGATCTGCTGGCTGGTGCAGGAACGCGGCGAGATCATGGCGCTGGCAGTCGGTACGGCGGGACCCGCGGCGCTGCTGGTCGCGTACGGGCGGACACGGCGTTCGGCGTACGCCGTGGTGGGCTGCTCGATCCTCCTGGTCATCTGGCCGACCGCCCTCTACCAGCTGACCGACAACCTGGCCGGCGTGGCCATCGGCCTCGTCGTAGCCAGCGCAGTCCTCCTGCTCGCCGTCCTGATGCTGAGCCGCCGCCGCTCTAACGAGTAACGCAACGCGCGCCGTTTGGCCGTTGGTGCGGTTGATGCGGCAGACTCGCTGGGGTGACAGCTCCTACTCCGGCCCTTGTCGAGCTAGCGGTTGCCCATGGCGTGGCGACGGAGTATTGGAACTGGCAGGGCGAGCATGTGATCGTCTCCAGCGAGGTCGTGGCCGACGTACTCGCAGCACTCGGTGTGGACGCGTCGACCCCGGAGAAGGCGGCCCTGGCTCTGGCAGAGCACCAGCAGACGCGCTGGCGTCGTACGCTGCCCGGCACCGTGGTGATGCGGGAGGGCTGGACCCCCTGGTTCGCCGTACACCTGCCGCACGGGTCGTCGGCGGAGGTGTGGGTCGACCTCGAGGACGGCGGTCAGCGACGGGACATCCCGCAGCAGGACCACCTGGTCGAGCCGGAGTGGATCGACGGCGTACAGGTCGGTGAGGCGACGTTCCAGCTGCCGGGAGACCTGCCGCTCGGGTACCACCGCCTGTGCGCGCGCATCGGCACCAACCCGGAGATCTCGGTCAGCACGCTGATCGTGACGCCGACGAAGCTGGAGCCGGAGAACCTGCACCGGACGTGGGGCTGGGTGCTGCAGCTGTACTCCGTTCGCTCCCGGCGCTCCTGGGGCATCGGTGACCTGCATGACCTGGCCGACCTGGCCGCGTGGTCGGCGCACGACCTGGGCGCCGGCTTCGTACTGGTGAACCCGCTGCACGCTGCGGAGCTGGCGGGCCGCATGGAGCCCTCGCCGTACCTGCCGGCGTCGCGACGGTTCGCGAACCCGATCTACCTGCGGATCGAGGACATCGATGAGTACGGCGACCTGGCCCCGGCGGAACGGGACCGGGTCCGGACACTGGCGCTGCAGGCGCGGGCGCTCAGCGAGGACTCGACAGCGCTCGACCGGGACACGGTGTGGGCGGCGAAGCGCGAGGCACTGCAGGTGCTGTTCCGTGTGCAGCCGTCGGTCGGGCGGATCGCGGAGTACGGCGCGTACTGCGACCGGGAGAGCCAGGGGCTGATCGACTTCGCCACCTGGGCCGCGATCGCCGACGTGCACGGGCCGGAGTGGAGCAAGTGGCCCGAGGAGCTGCAGGAGCCGACCTCACCGGAGGTTGTTGCCTTCCGCAATGAGAACCCGGATGCGGTGGAGTTCCACTGCTGGCTCCAGTGGCAGCTCGACGAGCAGCTGGCGCGGACACAGGCCCGTGCGAAGGCGGCCGGCATGTCGCTGGGCGTCGTACACGACCTGGCCGTCGGTGTGCATCCGGACGGGGCGGACGCGTGGGCGCTGCAGAACGTGCTGGCGCAGAACATCCACGTGGGTGCACCACCGGACGCGTTCAACCAGCAGGGTCAGGACTGGTCGCAGCCGCCGTGGCGGCCCAACGCGCTGGCCGAGACCGGGTACGCAGCTTGGCGGGACCTGGTGCGTGCGGTGATGCGGCACGGCGGCGGGCTGCGGATCGACCACATCCTCGGCATGTTCCGGCTGTGGTGGGTGACCTCGCCGGAGCGGCCTACCGAGGGCACCTACGTGCGGTACGACCATGAGGCGCTGGTGGGCATCCTGGTGCTGGAGGCGCAGCGTTCTGGTGTGACGGTGATCGGCGAGGACCTGGGGACCGTAGAGCCCTGGGTGCGCGACTACCTGACAGAACGCGGCATTCTCGGTACGTCGGTGCTGTGGTTCGAGCGGGATGCCAACGGGAAGCCGCTGGCACCGGAGCGGTGGCGGGAGCTCTGCCTGGCGACCGTCACGACCCACGACCTGCCGCCGACGGCTGGGTACCTCGCTGGCGACCACGTGGAGCTGCGGAACCGCCTTGGTCTGTTGACTCGCCCCGTGGACGAGGAGCTCGCTCTCGACGAGGCGGACCGCGATGCGTGGCTCAACGCGCTCCGCGAACGTCACCTGCTCAGCAACACGGACGGCGAAGTAGCGCGGATCGTCGAGGCCATGCACCGGTACGTCGCCCATACGCCGGCCAAGCTCGTCGGCGTCGCGCTGACGGATGCCGTCGGGGAACGCCGTACCCAGAACCAGCCCGGCACCACGGACGAGTACCCGAACTGGCGGGTGCCGCTCGGCGGCCCGGAGGGTCAGCCCGTGCTGGTCGAGGACCTGCCGAACAACCAGCGTCTCCGCCGCTTGATCGGCTCGCTCAGTATCTAGCTTTCTGTATTCACCTGCTCACGAACCGTTGACAATAGATTTGAACGGTTGTTTTCTATTGAGCAGGAGAGGCGCCCTTCCTTCACTGTCCACCGCCCCAACAGTGCAGGAGTTCGCATGCTGCGAAATCGGAAACTCAGTATGGCCGGAATTGCCGTCGGAGCATTCGCCCTGACGGTGTGTACGTCGGTTCCGCTCGCCTACGGCCACGGGTACAGCACCGGGCCGGTCAGCCGGGCGAAGAACTGTCAGGACGGGGTCGTCACGAACTGCGGGCAGATCCAATGGGAGCCGCAGAGCGTCGAAGGCCCCAAGGGATTTCCGCAGAGCGGTCCCGCGGACGGGAAGCTCTGCTCGGCAGGGCTCGGTCAGTTCGCCGAGCTCGACGACCAGCGCGGCGGGACCTGGCCGGCTACGCAACTCCAAGGTGGCCAGGGGTTCACGTTCTCCTGGCATCTGACCGCGGCGCACTCGACCACCGACTTCAAGTACTACATGACCAAGCAGGGCTGGGATCCGACGCAGCCGCTGACCCGGTCCGCACTCGACCTGAATCCGTTCCTCACCGTCGACCTGAACGGCGCCCGGCCGCCGAGTGACGTGGCACATCCGGGCACGATCCCGACCGGTCGGTCCGGACGGCACATGATCCTCGCGGTCTGGACGATCGCCGACACCGCAAACGCCTTCTACCAGTGTTCGGATGTTAATTTCTGATTCAACCTGAGGTTTCGCCAATAACTTTCCTGGGCAGTGCACTCCTTGAAATAACCGCCCCATATTTCAAGGAGTGTCCCCATGAAGTCATTGCTCCGTCGTGTCGTCGTACCTCTCGTCGCTGTGCTCGTCGGCCTGCTGCCCGGAGTGGTGGCAGTCGAGCAGGCGTCCGCCCTGACCAAACTGACGCACTCGCAGGCGACCGCGATCTTCAGCGCAGCCGGCATCACGTGGTCGTCCAGCGGTAACTGCTCCGACTGGAACAACTCGACCTGTACGTCGTTCACCAACATCAACGACTCGACCGTCTACGGCGTGCGGACGCTGAAGCAGGCGAGTGGATGTGCGGTGAACATCACCGGCGGCACCGAGGTCGGGCACGCCAGCGGCACGTACAGCCACCGGAACGGGTACAAGGTCGACATCTCGAAGTACACGTGTGTCGGCAACTACATCCACAACACCTTCACCCGGATCGCCGACCGCGGTGACGGCGCCGCCCAGTGGCGCTCCGGCGCCGGCAACATCTACGCCGACGAAGGCAACCACTGGGACATCACCTACTACAACTGCGGTGGTTGCTGACAAGAACCACAAGCACCGCGCTTCGCGCGGGTTGTGGAGGAGAACTGCGGTGGCTGCTGAGGAGGACTGCGGTGGCTGCTGACGGCTGTCCTGGAACCTGTACGGGAGGGGTGTAGGCCTCTCCCGTACGGGAGGTACTAGGCTTCAGGCCGTGATTGTCGAATTGTCCGGGCACTCGTTGCTGGTGTTCGTCGGGATTCCTGTGCTGGTCATCGCCGTGCTGGCGCTGCTGGTGTTCGCGTCGTCGATCGCGAACGGGCCGCGGTACCGCCCGGGCCTGTCCTGGTGGGCTCCGCCGGTCTGGATCAACGGACCGACGCCGACCAAGCCGGACCCGGCCAACCTGCCCGAGCTGCCTGAGCTGACCAGCGCGCCGGGTGCCACCGCGACTGCCGCCACCGGCGTCGCCCGCACGCTCGGAGGCGCAAGTGCCAGCTGGTGACGCATTCACCCCGGACCAGCTCTACGACATCGAGAAAGCCGTCCGGTACGCCGAGGAGACCTCCGGCCTGCACTTCTCGGTGTACGTCGGTGGCGCGGACTCGGAGACCCGTCCGTTCGCCATCGAGCTGCTGAACGAGCTGGACGACCCGGACCGCACGGTCCTGGTGTACGTCGACCCGGCCGGCCGGCGTCTCGAGATCGTCACCGGCGAGCAGGCCAAGCGGCAGCTGTCGGACTCCTCCGCGGGTCTGGCCGCGCTGACGATGCAGACGTCGTTCGCCACCGGCGACCTGACCGGCGGTCTGGTCACCGGCGTACAGCAGCTGGGTACGCACGCGCACCAGGCGCCGATGCTGCACGCCAACGACGAGGCGCACAAGCTCTGACGTGGCCGCACTGCAGCCACACCGCATCGACCTGGGCGACGTAGTACTCCGCCCGTTCGTCGAGTCCGACGAGCCCGCGGTGGCGCTGGCCCTGCAGGACCCCGGGATCCTGCGCTGGACCGCGGGTACAGCAGTGATCAGCTCACCTGCCGACAAGCGCGCCCGCCGCTGGCTGGAGCCGCGCATCGACGGCTGGGCGCGCGGCAACGCCGTCTTCGCGGTCGCGGACAGCGAGACCGACCAGGTGATCGGCAATGTCGCACTCCGGGACGTCCACCGGGTGCCCGACCAGGCCGTTGCGGCGTACTGGGTCAGCCCGGTGGCCCGTGGCCGCCGGCTGGGCGCTCGTGTGCTCGATGCGGCCGCACGGTGGGGCTTCGCGACCGACGGGCTCCGGCTGCACCGCATCTCGCTCGACCACTCGATGGTCAATGAGGGGTCGTGTCACGTCGCACTACGCGCCGGCTTCCAGCTCGAAGGCGTGATGCGCGACTACTACGTCGAGCCGACAGGGCAGCGCCACGACTCGCACCTGCACGCCCGCCTGGCGACAGACGCAGGGCCTCAGCCTGCTGGTTCGTAGGTCGGGCAGGGGCTCGGGTACGCCGCCTGCGTGCGCGGGTCCAGGCACAGGTTGAGGATCTGCTCCGAGGACGTGCCCGGGCCGAGGTACACCACCCAGGTGCCGGTGACCGGTGCCAGCGAGCTGTTGGTGATGCCCGGGTACTGGCCGTCGACCAGCATGGCCTTCGCCGGGATCCCGGCCCGCGTGATCTTGGTGGCGGTGTCCTTGGCCATCTGACCCGCGTCGGCCGGGTACTTGTCCAGTGTCGCGATCCACTGGCCTTGCTTGAACTTCGGTGAGGTCGGACCGGTGTTCACGGCCGGCGGTGTGGTCGTCTGAGCCTTCACCGTCGGTTTCGGCGCCACGGCGGACACCGGCGGCTTCCGGTCCGCCTTAGTGGCGCTCCCGGTGGCGCTGGCGGTCGGCTCGGCCGGTGCTGCGGCGCCGTTGTCGGTGCCCGACCCCATCCGCAGGCCGTCGGCCGGCGTATCCGACGCCGTACCCCTGGTGAGGATGAACGCGAACACCGCGACCATCGCCAGGCTGGCCACGATCGCCGCTCCGATGGCACTGTGCGAACGCTGTGCCTTCCGGGGGCGTGCCTCGGGCGAGCTCCGCCTAGCTGCGGGCCGCTGCTGCCTGCGGGCAGCCCGAGCGGGTGGCTTGCGGTGGTCGACGCGTGTCACGGCAAGGGCCCCTCCCCAGACACCCTGGATGGATACATCCGGTGAAGCTTAAACCGAACCACTGAGTAAGTGAGCGTCTCTCAGGTGGCGAGAATCTCTTTCTCCACAAGGGAATCGCGCACCGCACACGCCCCCTCACAGTCCGCCGACGAGCAATCGTTTGACCCTCACTGAATGCAGTCGGCTGTCGACCCTAGGTGCCGGAGGGGATGCCGTTGGGGTGCGGCTTGGGGCGTGTGTCCAGCGCGTCGTCGAGCCAGGAATCGACGTCGACATCGCCGGAGAGGATGTGGTTCACGTACGACGTGCGTTCGTGGCTGAGGACCTCCAACTCCCACACGCACGGAGCTGCGCCGATCGGTGCCGGTCGGAGGTCGTCGACATCCATGCCGCTGAAGATGCTGAGGCGGGACTGGAAGTCCTTCGCCCAGCTCTGCACCACCAGGTAGATGCCGTCGTCGCCGAGGTGCAGTACGACGACGCCGAGTCCGACGGACCCCATCGCGTCGTCGAACTCGAGCTGACGCGTGGCGGTGGCGCGGGCCATGTCGACCATCTGGTCGTCCCACTGCCGTCCGCGCGCAGTGACGACGTACGGCTTGACGAGGCGGTTGGCGTAGCGCCAGGGCATCAGTGGGGTGATGGGGCGGGGTCGGTACGCGTCTGCGAGTCCGGTCAGCGCAACAGCTGCCGCACCGGCCAGGGCGGGGTCAGAGGCGGGCACCGGTCCAGTCTTACCGCACAGCGAGGTTCAACGCGACAGGGCCGGTCCCCGTAGGAGACCGGCCCTGTCAGAACGTCGTTCAGGCGACGTCGTCCTGCGCCTGCGCGGCGATCGCGCGGGTCAGGTCCGCCTGGGCCTCGGTGACGTACCGGAGCGTCGGAGCGTCGACGGACGACGACTCCACGGCCAGCCAGCCGGTCAGCGCGTCCAGCGCCGCCTGGTCGGCCAGATGCCGCGGCGACAGGTAGACCAGCACGTTCTCGCCCATCGACGAGCCCAGGCGGGTGTAGACGTCCTTGGCCGCGTTCAGGTACTTGTCGACGTACGGCCGCAGCAGGTCCTCCTGGCCAGGCTGCTGGAAGCCGAGGATGGTCCGGAACTGGGTCTCGTTCGGGGTGTCCTCGGACTCGACGGCGATCCGCCAGGCCTCTTCCTTCGCCTCCACGGTCGGCCGGGCGGCACGGGCCTGCGCGGCCCGCTCCTGACCGGTGATCGTGGTGTCGCGGGTGAGCTCGTCGTCGATCTCGTCCGCACCGATGCGGCCGAGCCGGGACAGCGCCACGATCAGCGTCCAGCGCAGGTCCGTGTCGACGACCAGACCCTCCGGCAGGTCGCGTCCGTCCAGCCACCCGGCGAGCCGGTCGGCGCCGGCGTCCGAGAACACCGCCGAGCTGTAGGCCCGGACGAAGGCGAGCTGGTGGTCGCTGCCCGGCTCCGAGCCGGCTACCAGACCGGCCAGCTCCGTCTCGAACTGCGCGCGCAGGGCGGGCCGGTTCGGCGGGGCGGCGTACTGGTTGATCGCGCTGCTCGCCTGGTTGAGCAGGGAGCGGACGCCGGTCAGGTCGGTCTCGGCCCGGATGCCGCGCAGCACGATGCCGACGTACTGGCTGGCCGGCATCTCCGCGTCCCGGGTCATGTCCCACGCCGAGCCCCAGGCGAGCGCCCTCGGCAGCGACTCGGTGAGCTGGTCGATCGACTCCACCAGCGTGGCCCGCGACCGCTCGTCCAGCCGGATCTTCGCGTAGGTGAGGTCGTCGTCGTTCAGCAGTACCAGGTCCGGCTGGGTCGCGCCGGTGAGCTCGGGGAGCTCGGTCCGCGCCCCGTCGATGTCCACCTCGAACCGCTCGGTCCGGACCAGGCCCTCGTCGGTACGCCGGTACAGGCCGACTGCGAGCCGGTGCGGCCGCAGGACCGGGAACTTGGCCGTCGCGGTCTGCTCGATCGCGAAGGAGGTGAAGGCGCCGGCGGAGTCGACGGCGAAGTCGGCGCGCAGCGTGTTCACGCCGGCGGTCCGCAGCCACCGCTCGGTCCAGTCGTCGAGGTCGCGGCCGGACGCCTTCTCCAGCGGCTTCAGCAGGTCGGTCAGCTCGGTGTTGCCGAACGCGTGGTCGTGGAAGTACTCCTTCAGCGCGGTGACGAAGGTGTCCTCACCGACGAACGCGACCAGCTGCCGCAGCGTCGACGCGCCCTTGGCGTAGGTGATGCCGTCGAAGTTCACCTCGACCGCGTGGAAGTCGATCATGTCGGCCGCGATCGGGTGCGTCGACGGCAGCTGGTCCTGCCGGTACGCCCAGTTCTTGCGGGCGTTGCAGAACGTGGTCCACGCGTCGGAGTACTTCGTCGTCGCGACCACCTGGGCCCAGTGGCTGGCCCACTCGGCGAACGACTCGTTCAGCCACAGGTCGTCCCACCAGGTCATCGTCACCAGGTCGCCGAACCACATGTGCGCCAGCTCGTGCAGCACGGTGTTGGCGCGGGCTTCCAGCTCCGCGTGCGTCGTACGGCTGCGGAACAGGTACTCGTCCCGCAGCGTCACGCAGCCCGCGTTCTCCATCGCGCCCATGTTGTACTCCGGCACGAAGGCCTGGTCGTACTTGTGGAACGGGTACGGCGTACCGAACGCCTCCTCGAACAGCGCGAAGCCCTGCTTGGTGACCTCGAACAGGTCCTCGACGTCCAGCGCCGACTTCAGCGACGGACGGCACAGCAGCGACAACGGGTACGTGCCGTGCGGACCCTCGTACACGTCCGTCACGACGTGGTACGGACCCGCGACGACCGCGGTGATGTACGTCGAGATCCGCTCGGTCGGCGGGAACTCCCAGCGGGCCAGCTCCTCGCCGTTCTCGCCCTGGTACGGCGTGGGCTCGGGCGTCGGGGCGTTCGAGATGACGACCCAGCGGGCCGGTGCGGAAACGGTGAAGGTGAACGGGGCCTTGAGGTCGGGCTGCTCGAAGGTGGCGAACACCCGGCGGGCGTCCGGCACCTCGAACTGCGTGTAGAGGTAGGTCTCCTTGTCGGCTGGGTCGACCGAGCGGTGCAGCCCTTCACCGGTCCGTGAGTACAGACAATCCGCCGTCACGGTGAGCTCGTTGCGCTCGGCCAGCCCGTCGAGCTGGATGCGGGCGCCGTCGTACACCACGTCCGGATCGAGGGCGACGCCGTTCAGCGTCACCTCGCGGATCTTGTCCGCGATCAGGTCGGCGAACGTGCTCGCGCCGGCGGTGGCGGCGAACGTGATGGTGGTCACCGACGGATACGTCGGGGCGCCACTCGGGGCGTTGGCCAGATCGAGCTCGATGGCGTAGCTCACGTCACTGACCACGCCCGCACGGGAACGCGCCTCGTCGCGCGTCAGGTTGGTTCCAGGCATATCGGCATCCTATGCACCTGGCTCACGCCTTGGATGCGGGTTTCCCCCCGACATTGGGTATTGGATACCGAGTCGGTATAACCGTTCCTTCAACTTTGTATGATGGTGAATATGACTGCCTCTGCAGATTTCTGGTTCGACCCGGCCTGCCCCTGGGCCTGGATGACGTCCCGCTGGATGCTCGAGGTCGAGCAGGTCCGCGACGTGAAGACGACCTGGCACGTGATGAGCCTCGCCGTCCTGAACGAAGAACGTATGGAGCACGACGCCAACTGGGAGCGCTTGATCGGTCGTACCCGAGTGCTGATCGCCGCCGAGCAGGCGCACGGCAACGAGGTCCTGCTGCCGCTCTACACCGCTCTGGGCCGCCGGATCCACAACGAGGGTCGTGGCGGCAAGGACGACGCCGTACTGACCGAGGCGCTCGAGGAGGTCGGTCTGCCCGCGTCGCTGCGCGAGGCCGCGGGCACCGACCGGTACGACGACGCGCTGAAGAAGTCGCACCACGCCGGCATGGACCAGGTCGGCATGGAGGTCGGTACGCCGGTGATCTCGGTGGAAGGTACCGCGTTCTTCGGCCCGGTGGTGACGCCGGCGCCCAAGGGCGAGGCGGCCGGCAAGCTCTGGGACGGCGTGCGCCTGGTGGCCGGCACCGAGGGCTTCTTCGAGATCAAGCGCACCCGGGACCGCGGCCCGATCTTCGACTGACGATTCAGGGGTTGAACTGGAGCCGCCCGGTCGGTGAAAGTTGCTCACTCAGGAATCCGTCCAGTTGTGAGTAGGTTTCAGATGACCTCGCCCCAGACCCTGACCGCCGGCATCGCCGTGTTCGATCGCGAGGCGGGGCAGTTCGTCCACCAGCAGGACGCCGACCGGCAGTTCCGGTCGGCGTCGGTGGTGAAGCTGCTGATCGCGCTCGACTTCTTCTGGGACCGCGGCCCGGAGTACGACGTACCGGCCGCGGACCGGGAGCGGCTCGGTGTCATGCTGCGGAGCAGTGACGACGACGCGGCGAGCCACTACTGGGAGCAGCTCGGCGGTGCCGCCATTGTCGATCGCATGGTCAAGCGGCTCGGTCTGACGCACACAGCCGGCCCGCCGGCCAGTCACCCGGGCTTCTGGGGGTACGTCGCGATCACGGCCGCCGACACCGTGCGGATCTACCGCTACCTGCTGGAGGACGCTCCGCCGCCCGTGCGCCAGTACGTGATGGGACAGCTGCACCAGGCGACCCGCCACGGCACCGACGGCTTCGACCAGTACTTCGGGATCGCATCGGTCTTCGAGACGGGCTACAGCATCAAACAGGGCTGGTCCGGGTTCAACGGGTCCAGCGGGTACCGGTCCGACAAGGCGAAGCCGCAGTCCGTGGTGGACCTGGTCAACGACGCACTGCATACGACCGGGACGGTCGGGGCGGACGACCGGAGCATCGTCGCGGTGTTCACGCTGCACCCGAGCGGTACGCCGTACGAGCAGGCCTATGCCGCTGTGACGCAGCTGACCGCGGCTCTGACTGTGCCGGGCGGCGTACGCGTGCAGACGGCTGACCAGTAGATTGCGGGCCATGCGAGTGCACATCGGCTCTGACCACGCCGGCTTCGAACTGAAGAACCACCTGGTGCAGCACCTGACCGCTGCCGGGCACGACGTCGTGGACCACGGTCCTGCGGTGTACGACGCCGTCGACGACTACCCGCCGTACTGCCTGCGTACCGGGCAGGCGGTGGTCGACGAGCCAGGCAGTCTGGGCATCGTGGTCGGCGGCTCTGGCAACGGCGAGCAGATCGCTGCGAACAAGGTGAAGGGGGTCCGGGCGGTGCTGGCCTGGAGCACCGACACCGCACGGCTCGGCCGCGAGCACAACAACGCCAACGTGGTCAGCGTCGGCGCCCGGATGCACTCCGAGGAGGAGGCCACCGGGTTCGTCGAGACGTTCCTGGCGACCGACTACTCCGGCGAAGAGCGGCACACGCGCCGGATCGAGATGCTGTCCGCCTACGAGTCGACCGGCGAGCTCCCGCCGCTGCCCTGATCGTCGTGCTCGTCCGCGTCGGTCTTAGGCAACACCGGCCGCCGTACGACGGGCTGACGGGGCCGGGACACGTCACGCGCCCGCATACTCCGGCCGGTACCGACCACTGCCGGAGTGGGTGCCTTGGAACCACCTGTCGTCCCCATAGAAGGAATCATGCCTGAAGGTCATACGCTGCACCGGCTGGCGAACGATGTCTGGGACGCGTTCGGTGGCCGCACGGTCCGGGCGTCGAGCCCGCAGGGCCGGTTCGCCGAGGGTGCCGCGCTGCTCGACGGGCACCTGCTGCGGCAGACCGAGGCCCACGGCAAGCACTTCCTCGCCGACTTCGAGGGCGCCGGCTGGCTGCACATCCATCTCGGGCTCATCGGGAAGATGGACATCCGGCCGGCGCCGGTGCCGTTGCCCGTCGGCCAGGTCCGGCTCAGGCTGCAGAACGCCACGTCGTACGCCGATCTGCGCGGCGCGACCGTGTGCGAGGTGATCACCGACGAGGAGCGCGACAAGCTGCTCGGCCGGCTCGGTCCGGACCCGCTACGCGATGACGCGGATCCGGACCTGGCATGGAACCGCATCCACCGTAGCAAGCTGCCGATCGGTCAGCTGCTGATGAACCAGGACGTGCTGAGTGGGGTCGGCAACGTGTACCGCGCCGAGGTGCTGTTCCGGGCGAAGCTGAACCCGATGACGCCCGGCAACGTGGTGAAGAAGCGCGAGTGGCAGGGCATGTGGAACGACCTGCTCGCCCTTATGAAGTACGGCGTGGAGACCGGCCGGATCGACACTGTTGCCGACGACCACACTCCGGAGGCGATGGGGCGTGACCCGCGCCGGGACGACCATGGTGGTGAGGTGTACGTGTACCGGCGCCAAGGGCAACGGTGCTACGTCTGCCAGTCAGTCGTCCGGACGAAGATCCTCGCGGGTCGTAACTTGTTCTGGTGTCCCAAATGCCAACGAACCGGCCTCACTCGCAAGAGCTGATTGCCATCAGTTGTGTTGCGAATTGATGCGCGGACCGATCGGTACCGTTATGTTCTTCACACCATGAGGAAGAGCGGCGGACTCGCGCTGGCACGACGCATCGGCCGCCGGGTCGAGGCGCTGGGTCGTCGCGCCCGCCGTTCGCACCGGGTGGCGTTCGTCGCGCTGGTGCTGGTGCAGCTGGTGATCTCCGTCGCGAGCGACGTCTGGATGACCCTGGTACCGGCGTCGTTCCTGATCGTCCCGCTGGTGGTCGGCGGTGTTCTGCTGCAGTTCGGCGAGCTGGTGGCGCTGACCGGGATCACGACGGCGTTCGGTGCGTACGTCGTCCTGTCGCGTGGACTGACGATGCCCCGGATCGGCTTCGTCCTGGTGGTCCTGGCCGTCGGCTGGATCATGATCACCAGTGCCAAGGTGCGCAGCCGGCTGGGTGTAGCCGGCACCCGGAGCGAGTCGATGCTGATGGAGTTGCGCGAAACGCTCACCGCCCAGGGGGAGATGCCGCCGTTGCCGTCGGGCTGGCGCGTCGAGGTCGCGATCCAGCCGGCCGGCGGGTCGTCGTTCTCCGGCGACTTCGTGGTGTCGACGATGCACGGCGACCTGCTCGAGGTGGCGCTGGTCGATGTCTCCGGCAAGGGCATCGACGCGGGGACGCGGGCGCTGTTGCTGTCCGGTGCGTTCGGCGGTCTGCTGGGCGTCGTACCGGTAGAGGAGTTCCTGCCGGCCGCGAACCGGTATCTGCGTCGGCAGGACTGGGACGACGACTTCGCGACCGTCGTTCATGTCGTCTTGGATCTGCGGACCGGCGACTTCGACGTACGGACGGCCGGGCATCCGCCGGCGATCCAGTTCGACGCGTGGTCGGGGCGGTGGCAGACGCGGGACGCGGACGGGCCGCTGCTCGGGCTGGTGGAGGCGCCGGAGTTCGAGGTGAACCACGGGGTGCTGAAGCTCGGCGACGCGTTGTTCCTTTACAGCGACGGGATGGTCGAGACGCCGCGCCAGGACATCGGCCGCGGCACGGACCGACTGGCGGGATTCGCGGAACGCCTGGTAGGGCAGGCGTTCCTGGGAGCAGCCGCGGAACTGGTCGCGTCTGCCGGCGGGCCGGGCGACGACTCGGCGATCGTCATCCTCCACCGACTGGCTCATGCCTGACGTCTGTGGATAACTCCGCAAGGGACAGGGCAATCGTTACCGAACGGCATTGACTGCTGTAACGAAACCGCAATACTTCTCGAAGGCCTCACCTCACCCCTGCACTCGTTCGAGGACGGACATGACCCACACGGGCGTTCGCTCCCGCGCCGCCGGCATTTTTGCCGGCGCCGGAGCACTTTCCCTGCTTCTCGGCGCAACAGCTTTGCTGGTCGCGCCCTCCGCCAACGCCGACCAGACCGGCGGCCACAACCCGCCGGGCAACAACGGCACCGTGAAGATCGAAGGCGCCGACCTCCAGAGCGGCCCGCCGGACAACAACCCGCACCAGGGCTGCACTTTCAGCGTCGAGTTCTACAACTACGACAAAGACCCGTCGTACAAGGCGAAGGTGACCTTCGAGGACCAGGCGCCGACCGCGGACGCCGGACTGCAGGTTGTGTCCGGCAACCTCACCCCGTTCATCGGCGAGGATGCGGCCGGCGGCGGCACGGACCTGGATGCGCGCGTGGTCTACACGCTCAAGTTCACCGGTGAGCCGCACCCGCAGCAGGGCTATCACGTGAAGCTCACCGTGAACGCGCCCGGCTCGATCGGCGCCGACAAGAAGCACAAGGTCTTCTGGGTGACGGGTTGCGACACAACGCCTCCCACCACGCCGCCGACGAGCCCGCCGACCACGCAGCCGACGACGACGGACACGCCGCCCACCACGGCGCCGACGACGCCTCCGACGACCACGGACACGCCGCCGACCACGACGGACACCCCGCCGACGACCGCGCCGACGACTCCGCCTACGACGACGGATACTCCGCCGGTGAGCCCGTCGGAAACGCCGTCCACGACGCCGTCCTCGCCGGGTACGTCGACCAGCCCGTCGGACACGCCCCCGACGGTCACCGAGTCGACGCCGGTCTCCGACGTACCGAGTGACACCCCGACGGTCGGCGTACCGACCGAGGTCGACGCCGGCTTCGGCGGACCAGCTGCCAACTCGGTTGCCGGCGGCAACAGTCCGTTCGGTCTCGCGGGTGGTCTGCTGCTCGCGGCCGGCGGCGCGATGCTCGCCGGTGCCGGGATCGTCGCGCTCCGTCGACGCGGGACGCACAGCGCCTAGCAGTGGACTGACATGAGCTCTGCCCGTCGACGCGGCCGCCCTGCTCCACTTCGGTGGAGTGGGGTGGTCGCGCTCGTGGGTGTCGGCGTACTCGGAGCCGGCGCGTACCTGCAGTTCGGCGGCGACGAACAAGCCGGTGCGTCGCCGACGGCGACTCTGCCGAGGCCTACGCCAACGGCAACGTCACCAGCGACCTCGGGTAAGCCTGCAGTTGTTCCCAGCTCGTCGCCCAGCAGTACGGCGACCAGTACGGCGACAGCCCGCGCAGGAAGGCCTACGCGCATCAGCATCCCGCAGCTGGGCGTTACCGCGCCGGTTCTCGCGATTGACGCCGTACATGCCGCGTTGACCCCGCCGTCCGACGCGTCGAAGGTCGGCTGGTGGTCCGGGGGAGCGCAGCCCGGGAGCAAGCGCGGTTCCGCCGTCATCACCGGCCACACCGTTCACAACGGCGGCGGCGCGTTCGACAACCTCGGCAAGCTGGTCCCCGGATCCGTTGTGCGGGTGTCGACGGCTCGTGGTCAGTTGCCGTACCGGGTTGCCACTGTGGCGACGTACCGGAAGGCCACGCTGGCGAAGCGTGCCGCGCAACTGTTCGACCAGAGCGTTCGCGGGCGGCTCGTCCTCGTGACGTGCGAGGACTGGAACGGTGAGGTCTACCTGAGCAACGTGGTCGTCGTCGCCCTGCCGATGGCGTAGCGTGCTCCGTCGTGACGATCGATGGGCTGGGCGACACGTTCGGCGCTCGCGCGGATCGGGCGGCGCCGGAGGTCTCGTTCGAGGAACTGGTCGCGATGATGCCGGAGGCGTTGCGGGAGGTCTTCCCGCCGTACCGCTGGCAGCTCGCGAAGCTGTGGGAGCTCGATCTGAAGGTCGAGCCGGTCGAGATCGCGGACCTGGTCTGGATGTTCGACCTGCCGCTGTGGCAGCTCGAGGGTGAGCGGTTCAAGGTCACGCCGCATCAGGTCGCGGAGACGCCGATGAACTTCCGCGCGCACTACCAGCGGGTGATGGACGCGGATCTCGACTTCCCGATCAACCTGGTCGCGTACCGCGGCCGGCTGGTCGTGCTGGACGGCGTACACCGGCTGCTGAAGGCGCACTTCCTGCGCCGCCGGTGGATCGAGGCGACCATCGCGACCGCGACGCAACTGCAGTCCTGCGCCGTTTGAGAGGCAGGATGGACGGCATGGAAAGCGTTGAGCGTGAGGTGTACGTCGAGGCCCGGCCGGAGGCGGTGTGGGCCGCGGTGACGCAGCCCGAGATATTCGCCCGGTGGTACGCGTTCGGCGGCGCGGAGATCGACCTGCGCCCGGGCGGCCGGCTGGTGATGCGTTGGGACGAGCACGGGGAGTTCCTCGGGTTCGTGGAGAAGGTCGAGCCGGGTCGGCGGTTCGCCTACCGGTACGCCGTCGATCCCGGAGTGGAACCGGCGCCGGGTAACGCGAACCTGGTCGAGTTCACCCTCACCCCGGAAGGCGAAGGCACCCGCCTGCTGGTCGTCGAATCCGGATTCGATCGCCTGGACGACGAACAGGACGCCGACCAGTCCGCCCAGGCCTGGGACAACGCCCTCACCACCCTGACCGACCTGGCGCCGACACTCTGACGCGCCGGGACTATCGATGTTGATGTGTCACCATTATCATTGGTGACATGACATCGAACACTGACGACTACGCTCCGAGCCCCACCGCCTGGGTGCGGGACCAGGTCGAGAAGGTCGCCGCGGCCGGAACCACCGAAGCGGTCGACATCAAGGGTATGAAGGTGGTGCTGCTGACGATGCGCGGCGCCAAGTCCGGCAAGATCCGGAAGGTCCCGCTGATGCGGGTCGAGCACGACGGTGTGTACGCCGCGGTCGCCTCGCTCGGCGGCGCACCCAAACACCCCGTCTGGTACTACAACTTGAAGGCCGACCCGAAGCTCACCCTGCAGGACGGCGAGACCACCAAGGAGTACGTGGCCCGCGAGATCGAGGGCGCGGAGTACGACGAGTGGTGGCCGCGGGCCGTCGCCGCCTACCCGCCGTACGCCGAGTACCAGACCAAGACCACCCGGAAGATCCCGCTCTTCCTGCTCGACCCGATCGCGTAGTTCCCCGTGCCCCGTGACTGACTAAGTCCTTGCAAAGATCTTGCGGAGATGACGGTCGGTCACCGGGGCGGGACCAGGCCTGTGAGACGCTGGCGACGGCTGGGTCCACCTCGACCCGGCCCGACGCGCTGCGTCGCCTGAGTTCTGGGAGTTGTCCTGACCACACACGACGCGGTGCGGGAACCGTTCGTCGGGTCGACGCGGCTGCGTCTGGCCGGACTTGCACTGCATGCCTATACCGCGAGCGGAACGGTGCTCGCGTTGCTGATCGTGATCGCCGCGATCGACGGCGACGCCGTCCGGGCGCTCTGGCTCGGGCTCGCGGCCCTCGTGATCGACGGCACCGACGGGATGCTCGCACGCCGGCTGCGGGTGAAGGAAACCATCCCGTGGTTCGACGGCGCGATGCTGGACAACATCGTCGACTACCTGACGTACGCGTTCGCGCCGATCGTGCTGCTGTGGACCGGCGGCTACCTCCCGTCCGGGACCTGGGGCGCGGTCCTCGGCGCACTGCCGCTGCTTGCCTCCAGCTACCAGTTCTGCCGGGTCGACGCGAAGACCGAGGACCACTTCTTCCTCGGCTTCCCGAGCTACTGGAACGTGGTCGCGTTCTATGTCGTGGTGCTCGGCCTCAGTCCGGTCAGCACCGGCATCATCCTGGTGGTCTGCTCGGTGCTCGTCTTCATCCCGGTGAAGTACGTCTACCCGTCACGCACCAAGGCGTTCCGCTCGCTGAACCTGTTGACGACCGCGATCTGGCTCGCGTCGTACGCCCTACTCCTCGCGCAGATGCCGAACCCGAACGCGATCGTGGTCGCGATCTCGCTGGCCTATCTCGTCTACTACGGCGGCCTCAGCCTCTACCTCACCTGGCGTCGCAGGGTCGTTGCGTAGTGGTTCTCGGTCTCGGCGCGGCGCTCGGCGCCGCGGTGCTGTTCGGGGTCGGGGCGATCCTGCAGGCGGTCGGATCGCGGAAGGTGCCGACCGAGTCGGAGCTGGATCCGCGGCGGCTCGGCGGGTTCGTGGTGGCGCTGCTCAAGCAGCCCGCGTTCCTCGGTGCGCTGGCGTTGAACCTCGCCGGCTTCGGACTGCACTTCGTCGCGTTGCGGCTGCTTCCGTTGTACCTGGCGCAGGCCGGGATCGCGGTCAGTCTGGTCGTGACGGCGTTGCTCGCGACCCGGTTGATGTCGGACAAGCTGAGTCCGCTCGAGTGGTCCGCGGTGATCGGCGTCTGCGTCGGGCTCGGTCTGCTCGCGGTGGCGGCGGGCGACGCGGGCGACAGCGCACAGCACCACGGGCTCACGATCGGCATCATCGTGGGGCTCGTCGTCATCGCCGTACTGGGTGCCGTTGCCAGTCGTTCGCAGCGCGGTGTCTCCACGGCGCTGCTCGGGTTGCTCGCCGGTCTCGGGTACGCCGGGGTTGCGATCTCGGCGCGCTTGTTGCAGGACGGGTCGATGAGCGAACTCGTCCGGAGCCCCACGCTCTACACGCTGCCGATCAGCGGGGCGCTCGCTTTCATCCTCTACTCGCTGGCCCTGCAGCGCGGCTCGGTGACGCTGGCCACCACGCCGATGATCGCGTTGCAGACCATCACCCCGGCCGCCGCGGGCGTCTTCGTCCTCGACGACGCCGTACGCGCCGGATGGTGGCCGGCCGCAATCGCCGGTTTCCTCCTGTCCGCCGCCGGATCCGTGATCCTCGTCCGCTTCGAGTCGGTCAAGGCCTAGCCGCGCGACGAAAAGCCGGCGACGGTGATTGGTGGGAGGATTTTCCTGCAATAGCGCCAGAATCTCGCCACTGATGTGCTGGAAACCCTCCACCAAAGCGAGGTAGCCGGTGCGCCGGACCGCAACCACTGCGGGGGCGACGGTGCGGCCTGGGGACAGGAACTGGTGACCGGAGACAGGGAATACGGCTCTTCTATCCGATGCCTGGGTGAACTGCGGGGCCGTGAGACAGGTTCTGGTGGGCTGGGACCTGGTATTCCCTGTCCGCAGCACCCAGAAGGTGTCTGTTCCCCCGGCAACCGGCTGACCGCGCTCACGTGTAGACGCGGTCGGTCGAAAGCTGCAGCTCGACAGTACGTATATGTCTACTACCCGTCGCCGCGCACCGGGTGGCAGGCGGAATCGCCCGACAGTGGACGTATACGTACTGTCGACCTGCACGACATCCGCAGCACAGCCGTCCGACCAGCCGAGGTGATCGAGGCGAGTGGGGACGTGAACTGGTCGCTTCAGGTGGGTAGCAATCCCCAGTCCCCAGAGCCAGACCTGGCCCCCCTCGGCCACATATCGAACACAAGGGCCGGAAACACCAGGTCTCAGCGCCTCACAAACTGTCTCAAGGCCCCAGATGGGGCCGTCGTCACCGCATTCACCCGCGAGCAGCCAACTCACTGGGCGAGCCGGTCACGGACCCACCAAACTTCGGGTCGAAGTTCTAGCGGGTCGGCCACTTCCAGGGCGGCTCGTCCAGTGGGCCTTGGCCGGTGATGGTCGTCGCGCCCTTCTCCTTGACGAGTTCGATCGTCTGGAGGTCGGGGGAGAGGGCCTCCATCGACGCGATGAACGGGCGGGAGTGGGTGACGACGATGACCTGGGTCTCCTTCGCCGCGGTGACCACCAGGTTGGCCAGCGCCGGCAGCAGATCGGGGTGGAGGCTGGTCTCGGGCTCGTTGAGGACGAGGAGCTCGGGCGGTCTCGGGGTGAGCAGCGCGGCGACCCACAGCAGGTACCTGAGCGTGCCGTCGGACAGCTCGGCGCCGGAGAGCGGACGCAGCAATCCGTGCTGGTGAAAGGCGACCTCGAACCGGCCCGCGGTGTTGGTGATCTCGACGCGGCTGCCGGGGAACGCGAGCTCGATCGCCTCGTCCAATGCCCCCCGGGGGCCTAGTTCCCGAATCGTCTGCAGAGCAGCTGCCATGTCAGCGCCGTCCGCGGAGAGTACGGCGGTACGCGTGCCGACCTGCACTCTGCGGGCAGGCGCAGTCGCGTCGGTGCGGAAGTGGTCGTAGAACCGCCAGCCCCGCAGTCGTTCCCGCACCAGCAGCAGCTCGGGCGCGCGCTCCGGGTCCGCGAACTCGCTCAGCATGCTGTCGAACGTCTGGAGCTGGTGCCCGCCGCGCTGCCATTCACCACTCGCCGCACGGATCCGCACCTCGTGGTTGGTGCGCTCGACCAGCGACGCCGCCGGCCGCAGGAACGGCCCGGCCCACAACGCTTCCCGTTTGATCTCCGGATCCAGATCGAACTCTGATCCGTTCGGGATCGGCAGCCCGAGATCCATGAGATAGCCGTAGTCGTCCCCAGCGAACCCCATCCGAAGAGTCACCGGCCCGGTCCGCCGAGTGCCTTGCGTGGGCCGGTCCTTCCGCACCTGCTCCGGCCCCGCCCACAGCGTCGACTGCAGACCGCCTTCCCGCGCGAGCGCCGCCACCGCACCGTTGCGCGAAGCATCAGCCAGCAACCGCAGCGCCCGGTACAGACTCGACTTCCCCGATCCGTTGGCCCCGGTCACGACGTTCAGACCGCGCAACGGCATGACAACCCGCCGCAGCGACCGGTAGTTCTCCACCGCCAACGTCGTCAACATGCCCTTCACCGTACCGACGGGCTCCGACACTTCTGGGACAGTCAGGCGCGGTCCGGCGAGCTGTGCCAGAGGACGCCGAGTTCGTGCAGCATCGCCGCGGCCGCCGCCCCGTGCATCTTGCTCTGGTCGGCCATCGTCGAGAACCGCGGCCGGCGTACGTCGACCGCGGGCAGGCGGCGCGCGAGCTCTTGCTCGATCGCGTCGAGGAGCCGTGCGCCCGCGCGGCGTACCGGACCGTCGATCACGACGTCCGGGATGTCGAGGATCGCAGCCTGGACGCAGACCAGGGCGCCGAGGCTACGACCGGCGTAGTCGACCCGCTCGGCGAGCGCTCGCAACGCCGGGTTCGTGCCCGGAGACGAGACAGCGTCGAGATCCTCGACCGCGGCGTCGCCGAGGATCGCGGGCAGGTTCGCGACCGTTTCCAGGCAGCCCGTACGGCCGCATTCGCAGCGCCGGTCGCTCACCCCCACGTCGATGTGCCCGACCTCGCCGGCTCGCTGCCGTTCACCGAGGTGCACGCGCCCGTCGAGGATGATCGCGGACCCGATACCACCGGCGATGTGCAGCACGATGACGCTGCCGCCAGCCTGACTCTGGTGCGACAGTTCGGACATCGCCACCGCGGTCGCGTCGTTGACCAGTACGACGTCGTACCCGAGGGACTCCTGCAGCGGGCCGGCGAGGTCGACGTCGTTCCAGCGGAACTGGATCGACTCGACGATGCCCTGCTCCGGTGACAGCATCGCGGGAACGGCGACTCCAGCGGCCAGTACTGCCCGCCCGTCGTCAGCTGCCAGCTGACGCAGGAAGCTGCCCAGGACGCGGATCACGTGGTCGACGCTGGGGTTCGGCGGCAGGTCCACCCGGCCGGTCGAGCCGATCACCCCGTCCAGTCCCACCACACCTGCGACCACTTCGGTCGGCCGCAGGTCCGCCATCAGCAGGCATTGGCGGTCTGTGTCGACGCGGAGCGGCTTCGCGGGCTTGCCGCGGCCGCTCGGCGTCCCGGCCTCCTCGACCACCAGGTGCCGTGCCATCAGTGACTCGACGATCTCCGACACCACAGCGCGCGCCAGGCCGGTCGAACGCGAGATGTCCGCGCGGGACATCCCGCCGTCGCCGATCAGCACCGTCTGCAGGACCAGTCGGGTGTTGCGCTCGCGGAGAACGCCGGGCGTCACCTTCTCGGTGATCCGTATCGCCTTCGTCATCCCTGCCTTCCGCTGAGCACCGCATCAGCCCACGCCGTACACCGCCAGCTCCTGGACGTGCAGCGTGTAGGCGTTGGAGGTGTTCCCGGACCCGGTCACCCGGACGTATCTGTACTCGCCTGTGACGTCGTACCGATCTCCGAGATCAGTCTGCGCCTTGTGGGTCGCCTTTTCGGCCAGCCGGGTCCACGTCCGTCCGTCCACGCTTCCGTCGACACGATAGAGGTAGGACCGGCCGTCGGCGTAGTACGGCGTCACCCGGATGCTCGACAGTGCATGGGCGGCGCCGAGGTCCACCTGTAGCGACGACGGCTGGCCGGCGCACTGCTGCGGAGCACAGAACCAGCCAGTGCTCAGGTTGCCGTCGAGCGCGTCAGCCGGCACGTGGCTCCCGTCTGTGCTGGTGGCCGTTGCTGGTTTCCCCTGACTCAACGAGACCGGTGGCGGTGCGGAGCACGTGACAGTCGGAACCCCGAACGACACAGCGTCGAAGTAGCGGTTGGCGTCGTACTGGTGCACCTGCAACCGCAGCTGCCGTACGCCGGTGACGTCCGCCTCGACCACGGCCGCAGTTGTGCCGGTGCCGGTGATGCCGCTGCGCAGTACGCCGGTCTCCGACAACAGCCGGCCGTCACCGAAGACACGCACGACCGCATCGCCGTCGGCGGCGTGGTTCATCGCGTCGTCGATGCCCACCACGGTGGTGAACCGCCGGCAGTCACCGCCGAGCTCGAACCGTACGTCGGCGTTCGAGTTGGTGCCGAGACCCTTGCTGTAGGCAACACTGTCGAGCAGGAGCGGCTGACCGTTTCCCGACGGCGTCGCGGGCGTGACGGTGTCCCGCGCGACCGGGTACAGGCCGTCGTGGTTCCGGGAGGACGCAAACTCCTGGTCGCTCAGCTGGTACCGGCCGGCTGCGGCCACCGGCAGTACGGCGGCTGCCCTGCGGAGCTCGGACTGGTCGGACCGCATCGTCACCTCGAGCGACACCTGGTCTGGCAGGCCGTCCCCACCGCGGACGGTCCAGGAACGTGTGACCGTGCCACCGGGTCCGATCTCGGAGGGTGCGTCGCCCACAGCTTCGACCGTTGTCCCAGCAGGTGCTGAGATGTCGAAGGTCAGTCCGGTCAGCGCGGCGAAGTAGTTCGTGTTCGTCACTGTGGCGGTGACCCGAGCAGACCCCGACGCATCCACAGCCCCGGTCGGCCGCAGTGCCAGGGTCAGGTCGTAGTCATCGTGCTTCAGCCGGTCCAGCAGCTTGGCAGCCTCCACGTAGGTGTTACCAGTCGGCTTGGTGCGGTAGGAGCTGCGATCGGACGACCAGTGTTCCGCCACGTCGTACCAGTCGATGGCCGGTGCTGCAGTGCCTGTGCTGAGGGCAGTCTTCAGTCCGTCGAAGTACTGCCGCCAGCGTGGTGCGTAGTAGCCGTCCAGCAGACCGGACCACTCGCGGTACGCATAGTCCTGCAGGTCGGTGGTGCGCAGGCCCCACGACGTGAGCTGCTTGCGTGCGTCGTACTCGAGCTGCGCGGACTCTGCGCTGTTCGCACCCCAGCTCTTTGCCTTGGCGAGCCAGCGCCCGATCAGGTACTGCTCGTTGGTACCGACCAGGTCGTCGACACCAGCGATGTAGCCGAGCCACGTGTCGGTCAGCTGTGAGAAGCGCTGGAGGTCCCCGGCTTGGTACGCCGTCCGGATCTGTGGCAGCAACGTACGGGACCTGTCGGCGACGGACTGACGCGCGACCTCCAGCAGGTCATTGCGGTACGCCGTGTTGTCGCGCAGCGACTCACCGACCGCGAGCAGAGCCGGCAGCGCACCCGCGAACGCCGCCGGATCGTAGGCGAAGGCAGCCTGCGCCCAGCTGTGCGGCCGCTGCACCGTCAGGCTCGGGATCGCCGCGAACAGACCGCCGTGTCCCGAGGAGCGGCCGCCGTTCGGGGGAATCGAGTAGGCGGTCCCGGCCAGGATCTGCCAGGCCTTCCGGGCCATCGGATCGGCACCGCCGTACCGCGCGTCGGCGTAGTCGGCGAACCACTGGTCGAGGTCCACCGGGCCGTCGTGCCACGGCAACTCGGCGAGGAACTCCATCGCCACCGCGTTGTTGTAGCTGGCCTCAGGCATGATCGCGATGCCGGACAAGGCAGACCCAGGCTTCGCCAGCGACGCCCAGAACCGCTCGTTCCAGGCGCGGATCGGAGCGCCCATGGTGGAGTTCCCGCCGAAGTTCCAGATCGACCCGAACGCGTACGGCGTGCCCGACCAGTCGGTTTCACGGTCGGGACTCAGGGCCCGGTCGGACAGCCCGTCGACGACCAGCATCCGGCTCCGGTCGATGGCCGCGATCGTCTCCGGGCGCGGGTTGCTCTGCCAGCCGAGGATCGCCCAGATCGCGCCGGGATGGGCCTTGTCCAAGGCATCCTGCACGGCCACGGACGCCTGGCCGACGGAGATGCTGCCGGGCCGGCCGCCTTCGTGCAGCAGATCCATCTTGAACATCGACGACTTGCCGAGCAGCCGCTGCTGCACCTGGTAGAAGCGCGCCGCGACCTGACCGAAGAGGGGATCGGTCGGCGCCAGCCAGTCCGGCCGGTCCAGTCCGACCCAGGTGCCCTGCGGAACCGTGGTCGCCCCGGGGTTTTTCACCTGGAAGTCCCGCGGAACCGTGCCGAAGTAGCCCGGCAGGACAGGCGTGATCCCGAGGGACCGCATCCGGTCCGCGATCCGGCGGCCCAGGTCCGCACGAGCCCGGATCACCTGGGCGCTGACGGGGGCGGTGAAGTTGGACATGTTCTGCAGCAGCCACCACGGCTGGTAGCCGGGGCTCGGGATCCACGCGCGCAGCTCGTCCGCCCGGTAGCCGAAGGACTGCAGCGCCTCGTAGTACACCGCTTCGGTGCCGATCGGCATGAAGATCTCGTTGACGCCGTGCAGCGCCTGGACGTCGATCAGCCGTTCCCAGTCCTCGAACGTCCGGTACGGCCCGGAGTACCCGTCCTCGGTGTCGTTCCCGGCGAACCGGTGCTCGACGGCCGACGACTTCTCGATCGGTTCCTGCGGCGCCGGCAGCACGCGGGGGAGGTCGAGCTGGTCGCCGGTCCAGGAGATGTCCGCCTTCACGACGTGCTTGAGGTACCAGTTGAAGCCCATCAGCAGGGCCGACGTACTGCTGCCCTCGACGACCGGCCGCGCACCCCGGCGGGTGATCCGGAACGTGTCGCGGCCCTCGGAAGCCGGGATCGTCGCCAGGGTGACCTGGCTCCCGTGCCGCGTGCCGACCAGGCGGCGGATCGCGTCCCTGACCGGACCCGTGTCGAACAACGGGCGCCCGCTCGAGCTCGGCTCCGGTGGGTCCGCCACCGCGGGAGTCGCAGTGAGAAGCAGCGCCGTGCTCACCGCGGCGGCCGTCGCGGCGAGCCATCGCCGGACCCTGGTACGTCGGTTCATCAGCCTGACCTCCGATTTTGATCGCGGCCCAAACTAAATGGCTCGGCGCAACCGGTCAACAGGTCACCGACGACTTCCGAAATATTCTTCCCAAACTCGCCATGTCACAGGCGGCGGTGCTGGCTCGTCTCGGGGGCGAAACCGGATGAGGAGCGTGTTGAGGATGCGGGTGTTTGTTGCTGGTGGAAGTGGTGTGCTGGGGCGGCGGCTGGTGCCGCAGTTGGTGGCTCGTGGGCATCAGGTGACGGCCAGTACGACGAGTGCGGCGAAGCTGGAGCTGATCGCGGCAGCGGGTGCCGAGGGCGTCGTGATGGACGGGCTGGACGGGGCCGCGGTCGGCGAGGCTGTCGCGATGGCACGGCCGGACGTGATCGTGCATCAGATGACTGCGATCTCGATGACGCACGCGGGCAAGCCGGACATCAAGCACCCGGACCGCTGGTTCGCCAAGACGAACAGACTGCGTACGGAGGGCACTGACCACCTACTGGCTGCGGCCGAGGCAGTCGGCGTCCCGCACTTCGTTGCGCAGGGTTACGCGAGCTGGAACGGCATCCGCGAAGGCGGCTGGGTCAAGACCGAGGAGGACCCGGTGGACCTCCTGGAGGGAACAGCGGCGTACGTCGGCCTCAAGGCGCTGAGCCGCATCGAGGACCTCGTGCTGAACATCGGTGGGGCTGTGATGCGGTACGGCGCCTTCTACGGGCCTGGGGCCATCGACGACCAGGTGGAGCTCGTGCGCAAACGCCAGTACCCGCTGGTGGGTCGCGGTACTGGCTACAGTTCCTGGGTGCATCTCGACGACGCGGCAGCCGCGACTGTGCTGGCTGTCGAGCAGAAGGTCACTGGTGTGTTCAACATCGTCGACGACGTCCCGGCGCCGGCCAGCGACTGGCTGCCGTACCTGGCGGAGTGCGCCGGCGCGAAGCCGCCGTTGCGCGTGCCGGTGTGGCTGGCGCGCCGGCTGGCAGGGGACCAGGCTGTGGTGATGATGACCGAGGGACGTGGCTTCTCCAACGCCAAGGCGAAGCGGGAGCTCGGCTGGGAGTTGCAGTACCCGTCCTGGCGGCAGGGCTTCAAGGCAGAGCTGGCGTGATGCGCCCTCGCGACCAGGAGTTCGAGGAGCTGCGACCACTGCTGTTCTCGATCGCCTACCGGATCCTCGGCAGCGTCAGCGAGGCAGAGGACGCCGTACAGGACACGTGGCTGCGGTACGCCGGGTCGCGAACGGAGCCGGTGTCCCCGAAGGCCTTTCTGTCCGCGGTCGTCACTCGCATCTCGGTCGACGTACTGCGCTCCGCTCGTCACCGGCGTGAGGAGTACGTCGGGCCGTGGTTCCCGGAGCCGTTGCTGTCCGACCCGTACGAGGACCCGGAGCGGGCGGCTGAGCTGGCTGACTCCGTGTCGATGGCCGCGCTGCTCCTGCTGGAGCGGCTGTCCCCGCTGGAGCGGGCGGCGTTCGTGCTGCGGGAGGTGTTCGGCTTCGGCTTCGCGGAGGTCGCATCGGCCGTGGGGCGCTCGGAGGCGGCGTGCCGTCAGCTGGTGGTCCGCGCCCGTCGGCACATGGACGCGGGGCGACCTAGGTTCGCAGCTGACCAGCGAGAGCGGGAAGAGCTGGCGGTGCGGTTCTTCGACGCGTTCAAAGAAGGTGCTGTCGGCAACTTGATGGAGTTCCTGGCCGCGGACGTGCAGCTTGTCGGCGACGCGGGTGGCAAGGCGCCGCAGTGGGGTCGCGGTGTCGTGGCCGGCGCCCGCAACGTGGCAGGCATGCTGGCTGCGCTGGCTGGGCCGTTCACGCAGATCGGCGGCGTTGTGGAGCCTCAGCTGGTGAACGGTCAGCCGGGCGCGATCTTCCGCGACGGCGACGGCAGAGTGGTCAACACGTGGACGCTCGACATCGTCGACGGGCAGATCCAGGCGATCCGTGCGGTGGTGAATCCGGACAAGCTCCGGCACGTCGGACCGGTCGCCGACGCGTGGGCCGTCGTACAGGAGACGTATGCGGCCCGTCGTACAACGGACTGGGCGCGTGGGAAGGACCCCACGCGCCCAGAGCCGTCAGGCCAGTGACTCTTCCCAGGCCTGGTGGAGTCCGGCGTAGTGGCCGTCGTCCATCGTGATGAGCTGGTCGGGAGCGCCGTCCTCGATGATCTGGCCGTACTCCAGGACCAGGACGCGGTCGGCGGTCTCGACGGTGGACAACCGGTGCGCGATGACGATCGCCGTACGGTCGGCCAGGATCGTCTTCAGCGCCCGCTGGATGAGGCGTTCGCTGGGGATGTCCAGGCTGGACGTCGCCTCGTCCAGGATCAGTACGGCGGGGTTCGCGAGGAACGCCCGCGCGAACGCGACCAGCTGACGCTGACCCGCCGAGAGCCGGGAACCGCGTTTCTCGACCGCGGTGTCGTACCCGTTGGGCAGTGCCGTGATGAAGTCGTGCGCGCCGATCACCTTCGCGGCCTCGACGACCTCCTCCATCGTCGCGCCCGGCTTGCCGAACCGGATGTTGTCGGCGACCGAGCCGGTGAAGAGGAAGTTCTCCTGCGTCACCATCACGACCCGCTCGCGCAGGTCGTCCTCGGCCAGGTCCCGGAGGTCGACGCCGTCGAGCAGCAGGTGCCCGCTCGTCGGATCGTAGAACCGCGCCACCAGTTTGGCGATCGTGGTCTTGCCGGCACCCGTCGTACCGACCAGGGCCAGGGTCTGGCCGGCCGGCACGTCCAGCTGCAGACCGGGCAGCACCGGAACGCCGTCGACGTACTCGAAGCGCACGTTCCGCAGTTCCAGATGACCCCGGGCCGGGCCTGGCTTGGCCGGCTGGATCGGCTCCGGCACGTCCGGCGTCTCGTTCAGCACGCCGGACAGCTTCTCCAGCGCCGCCGAAGCGGACAGGAACGTGTTGTAGAACTGCGTGATGTCCTGCAGCGGCTCGAAGAACTGCCGCAGGTAGAGCAGGAACGCGGTCAGGACGCCGACCGTGACGTGCCCGTGGTACGCCTGGTAGCCGCCGTACGCCAGGATCGCGACGATGGTGATGTTGCCGACGCCCTTGATCGCCGGCATGAAGACCGCGTTCAGCCGGAACGCCTCGAGGTTCGCCTTCCGGTACCGGTCGTTGACGCCGTGGAAGATCTCCTCGTTGCGCGGCTCCCGGCGGAACGCCTGCACCGCGCGGATACCGGTCATCGACTCGACGAAGTGCACGATGACCAGCACGACGGCCTCCCGCGTCTGCCGGTAGACCGCCGCGGACCGCTTCCGGAACCATGCTGTCAGGAGCAGCAGGGCCGGGAACGACAGCAGCGCGAGCAGACCGAGCTTCACGTCGAGCGTGAGCAGGATGATCGACGTACCGACCAGCGTCAGCACCGCGGTGACCAGGCTGTCGAACCCGCTCGCCAGCATCTCGTCGATGACGCCGACGTCGGACGTCAGCCGGGAGATCACCCGGCCTGACGTGAACTTGTCGTGGAACGCCGGGCTGAGCCGCTGGAAGTGGTCGAACACCCGCTTGCGCAGGCTCAGCAGGATGGTCTGACCGAGACGGCCCGAGCGCATCAGGAACAGCTGCCGCGCAAAGGCCTGGAGCAACGCCGACGCCAGGACGATGATGACGATCGTGACGAGCTCCTGGGAGCCCTTGCCCGCCAGGATCGGCGGGATGCCGTTGTCGATGCCCAGGTGCACCAGGTACGGCACGGCGAGCCGGGCCGCGTTCTCGACGATCACGATCGCGATCAGCAGCCAGATCAGCTTCTTGTACGGCCGGAGCAGCTCACCCAGCAGCTTCCGGGAGTCCTCCTTCAGCCGGATGCTGGTCGCACGGGAGATCTCCCGGTCGGGGTCTTCCTCGAACAGACCCCGCCACTTCTGTTCCTCAGGCTGCTGCTCGTCCTGAGGCTTCTCCGGTTCCGAGGCCTGAGGAGGTGTTTGCTGGGTCGTTGTCATGCGTGCACCTCCTCTTCCTCCGCTGCGAGCAGGTGCCGGTACGCCGGGACCGTTGTCAGCAGCTCGTGATGGGTTCCTACGTGGGTGACCGTGCCGTTCTGCAGTAGAGCGACCTGGTCGGCCAGCATCACCGTCGACGCGCGGTGCGCGACCACGATGCCGGTGGTCTCGGAGAGCACGTTCTGCAGTGCTTCCTCGACCAGTGCCTCGGTGTGTACGTCGAGCGCGGACAGGGTGTCGTCCAGCACCAGTACGGCGGGCTTGGCGAGCACTGCACGAGCCAGTGCGAGCCGCTGCCGCTGACCACCCGACAGCGACATGCCCTGCTCACCGACGCGTGTGTCCAGGCCCCACGGCAGCTCGTTGGCGAACTGCGCTTGAGCGACCTCCAGCGCCTGCTGGACGTCCGCCTCTGTGGCGTCCGGACGGCCGAGGGTCAGGTTCTCCCGGACGCTCATGGAGAACAGGGTCGGGTCGTCGAACGCGGACGCGACAGCCGTCCGCAGCGACACCAGGGACAGGTCCCGGATGTCGTGCCCGTCGATGGTGATCCGTCCGGCGGTCACGTCGTACAGCCGGGGGACCAGCGCGGTCAGAGTGGTCTTGCCGGACCCGGTGGCGCCGACCAGTGCGAGCGTCGTACCAGGGGTCAGGTCCAGGTTGATGTCGTGCAGCACCTCGGTGGAGTCGTCCGAGAACCGGAACCCGACGTGCTCGAAGCGCAGGTGACCACGCGGGTTCGGGAGCTCCTCCGATCCGGACTTGATCACCGAGTAGGTGTCCAGGATCTCGCTGATCCGGTCCGCCGCGGTCATCGACTCCTGCGCCATCGCCAGGATCGCGCCGAGCGAGGTGACCGGCCAGACCAGGGACAGCATCAGCGTGATGAACGCGACCAGGGTGCCGAGCGTGATCGCCTCCCGGCCGACGGCGAGTGCGCCGAGCAGCAGGACGATCACCAGGGTCAGGTTCGGGATGACGCCGAGGAAGCTCCAGAACCGTGACGCGAGCCGGACCTTCTCGACCTCGGTGTCGTACAGCGTGGTCGCCTCGTCGTCGAACTGACCCTGGACGTGCGGCCGCCGGCCGAACGCCTTGATCACCCGGAAGCCGAGCGCCGACTCCTCGATCCGGGTGGCCAGGTCGCCCTGCTGGTCCTGGACCTTGCGGGAGATCCGCAGGTACTTCTTCTCGAACTTCAGCGACACCATGACGATCGGCACGGCGGCCACCAGGACCACGAGGCCGAGCGGCCAGTACAGCTGGAGCAGCAGGACCGTGACCACGGCCAGCTGCAGGATGTTCATCACCAGGAACAGCAGACCGAAGCCCATGAACCGGCGGATCGTGGACAGGTCGGTGGTGACGCGGGAGAGCAGCTGACCGCTCTGCCAGCGGGTGTGGAACTCCATCGGCAGGGACTGCAGACGGACGTACAGGTCGTGCCGGAGCGTGGCCTCGAGGTCACTGACGGTCCGGGACTGCGCCCAGCGGCGCATCCAGACCAGGATGACCTCGGAGATGCTGAGCCCGAGGGCCAGCAGTGCGAGCGGGACCAGCATGCTCAGCTCGCGGCGGGTGACCGGACCGTCGATGATGGCTCGGGTGACCAGCGGTACGGCGAGGCTGACGCCGACGCCCAGCATGGCGGTGGAGAACATCACCGCGAGGCGCCAACGGTGTGGCTTCAGGTAAGGACGGAGCCGCCACAGGTTGCGGCTGCGTTCTGGGGCACGGGTGGTAGGGGCTGCAATCGACGGCGCTTGGACAGTGTGCTCTGAGGGCATCTGGACGGGCGCACTTCCCATCTACTTCGAGTCAAAGGGGTTTTGCGACCTGAAAACGGCGCACTTTCCAGTATCGCTCAGTAGGTAAGCGCTTGTCGCGCCAATTCCATTCCTTGCTGATGAAACGCAATAGCCCATCCAATGCCTACGCGGGAACCTCACCTCCACCTATCACGATCCGCAATCAGTACTACGCGACCGATCGCTCGACCGGTTCCTCTTCGGGCAGATCCTGCAGTCCGCGGAGCGGGGAGAAGGCCGCGACCAGGAGGCCGGCGAGCATGCCGGCGGCCGCGATCAGCAGGGTGGGACGGATGTGGATGGCGGTGGCAACGACGCCGGAGACCCCCGCGCCGACCGTCTGCCCGCCGATGACCAGGGTGCGCCAGGACGCGGTCACCTGCCCCACGAGGTGCGGCGGCGCGAGCGCCTGGCGCAGGGTGCGCTGCGGGACGGCGAACAGCGACATACCGAGTCCGGCCAGTACCTGTCCGAGGAGGATCACCGGCGTCACACCGGTGAACAGGGCGACCCCGTTGAGTGATGCGAGGAACACACCGGACAAGTAGGAGTGGCCGAGTCCGAACCGGCGGCACCAGGCGGGGGCGAGGAAGGTCCCGGCTACCGCAGCAGCTCCGAACGCGGTCATGGACAGCCCGACGAACGCCGGTGACCTGTGCAGCTCACGGATCAGGAAGAGAACCACCAGCGGGCCCTGCATCGCGCCGGCCATGGCAGCGAATCCTGCCGAGACGACGAGCGGTCTGAGCATCCGGTGGCCGAAGAGCACCCGCAGCCCCGCCGACAGCCGCACCTCGGACCGCGGTCGTGCGGGTGCGCGGGCGGGCTCGCGGAGCAGGTACGCCGCGATCGTGGACACGACGTACGACGCGGCGTCGATGAGGATCGCGAACGGTGCCGTGAGCACCTGTACGAGGAAGCCTGCCGCGGACGGTCCGAGCGTGGAGGCGAGGTTGAGATTGAGCAGCGCCGCACTGTTCGCCCGCATCAGGTCCTCACGTGGCACCAGCGCCGGGATCATCGTCTGCGACGCGGTGTCGGACAGCAGAGTCAGCACTCCGGTCAGTACGGCGACGGCGTACAGCTGCTCGATGCGCAGCCAGCCCAGTGCTGCCACCGCAGGCACCGAGCCGAGCAGGAGGAGCCGTCCGACGTCGGTCCAGATCAGGACGCGACGCAGCGGCCACCTGTCGACCCAGACGCCGGCCAGCAGCCCGAACACGAGATGCGGCGCGATCGTCAACGCAGACAGCGCACCCATCTCGACGGCTGATGCCTGCAGGGTCACCACAGCCACCAGCGGCAGCGCGACAGTGGTGACCGCACTGCCCGACGCGGACACCAACTGCCCGATCCACAGCTTCCGGAACTCGCCCCTCACGACCCATGCCATGCCTGTGAACCTGTCACTCAGCAGAGCCACTCGACTACGCCTGTTCGCCCTGAGCAGACGCGGTTCACTCCAGGCGAAAGACAGGACCTCTTGCGGTGAAGGGGAGGGATGCGCCGCGGGGAATCAGCCACGCGTGCTCACGCCGTACCCGGACGACGTCGCACTGGCCGTCAGTGATGAGCAGGATCGGACCGTGGACAGGGAAGTCGTCCGCACGCTCCAGCAGGTCCACACCGGGCTGGAGAACGGTCCCGCCTCGACCGTGGACCTTGACGCGTCCGGCGATGTCGTCCACCGGCACGTAGCCGGCGTCGTACGCCGCGGCGTCGCAGTACACGACTCGCGCGGCCGGTACGTCGCGAGCGCGTGAGTACGACGCGATCGCTCCGAGTGCCTTGCCGAGCAGCTCGCGGTCCATCGAGCCCGAGGTGTCCAGGACAACGCCGTACGTCGGGAGCCGTTCCAGCTCGACCGAGCGGATCCAGCCGGGGCGTGGGATGTCCGGCGTACCGGATTGGTGCCGGGAGGCCCGTGCGTACGTGCGGGTCTTCTCGACCGCGGGGACGTGCTCCTCGAACCAGCGGGCCAGCTGTGCGTCCCAGGCGAGTGGTGGGTGGTCCAGTGCACGGATCTCCTCGATCAGTCCGGCGGGCAGCGTGCCGCGGGCTGAGTCGTGGTACGCCAGTCCGGTGCTCAGGGCGCGTCGGTAGATGTCGTCCAGACCGGCAGCCCGTGCAGCCTCACCGGAGTGCGGGAGCGGGTGGCCGAGTACGTCACCCAGCCCGACGCCGCGGAGCGTCGCCAGCTTGCGGTAGCGGCGCAGGTCCGTGGTGACGCGGTCGTAAACCTCCTCCGCGGACATGCCCTTCAGTGTCGGGTCGTGGAGCGCACCGTCGGGCATGGTGCCGACACCCATCTCCAGGAGCCACCCGTTGATCACCAGATCGGCGGCGACGTTCCACAGGTACGGGTCGCGGCCGCCGACGCGCTCGCCGTGCCGCAGCGCGGCGTGCAGCATCTCGTGGGCCATGACGAACCGCCACTCGCTCAGCGTCAGGCTGGTCAGCGGGTTCACGTAGATCTCGCCGGCGGACGCGTTGACTGCCGCGACCCGGATGTCCCAGCCGCGCGCGAGCTCAGCCTCGGCGACGACCTTCATGCTCGCTGCGATCGCACCGAGCAGCGGGTACGACGAGACGAACCAGCCGAGTGCCAGGTCCCACTTGTCACGGCCGCCGCTGCCTGCGGTCAGCGACGAGCGTGCGCCACCGGCAACTTCCACAGCTGCAGCAGCCGCAGCGGACAGACCTGCTGCGAACAGCTCACCCCAGTTAGGCGGCTTGCCCCAGCCGTTCCAGCGGGCCGTCTGCACATCAGGCGCATGACCTGCCACTCCCAGACGCTCGTACTCCACCGGTACGTCGGTGCGCCGCCACCGTCGCGCCAGCGCGTCCTCCTCCATTGCGGGGAAGTCAGGCGGCAGGTCAACGACCGGCGTACCGAGTTTGAGCGACTGGAGGAAGCGGTTGACCGCCACGTCGTATGCGGCGCAGGCGGCATGGTCAGGCTCGGGCAGGTCCCGTTCGGCGTGGCCGAGACCCAGGTGGATCAGCAGGTGCGCGAAGACCCACGACCACTCCTCTGGCGTGGCTCGGCGCGTCCGGTGCGTTCGGATCTGACCGTTCGAGTCGATCGTCGCCCAGCCGTCTGCTGGACAGCTGTCGTCGCGGAGCGGGCTGTGCGCCCAGTCCGCCATCGGCGCGAACAGCGGGTGCCGCGCGATGTTGCCCCAACCGGCTTGGATCGCCTCCCACGCCGGGTCCCGCTGTGCCTTCTTCCGCTTAGGCACGGGCCGCCACCAGCCGCGGCAGGTCGCGGCTGACTTCGACCAGGAACCACGTCGGCAACACCGGACGGCCGTCGTCGTCGGCTGCGATCACCACCTGCGCGACTTCGAGCGAGATCTCCGCCAGCTCGACCAGGAGCGCCTTGCCGCGGTGCGCGAGCTGGCGGGCCGCAGGACTCGCCGACGCCTTGTCCGCGGCCAGTTCCTTGATCAGCCGGGCACGGAACGTCTCGGCCAGGAAGTACAGCAGGTCCCGGTCCTCCGGGGCGGACGGCCAGCCGGTCTCACCCTTCAGTACGGCGTCCAGCCCGAACGCGTGCCGGACCGTCTTCACGTACGCGCGGAACGCCGACGCGTGCGCCGCGGACAAGGTGCCGAAGGCAAGGACCCGGAGCGTCTCGTCGGACACGTCGTCGCCGTACGAGTGCAGGGCATCCGACAGCATGTGCCAGCTGCGCGGCGTCGAGAACGGCTCCTCGGTCTTCGGCGGCGCGGTCCACAGGTGGTCGGGGCGGTTGCGCAGGTAGTCGAGGACCCACGGGTGGATGCCCGCCGTACCGGCCCACTGCAGCCAGTCGGTCGCGGAGGCGCGCAGGTGGACGTGCACGAGGCGGTTCACCAGGGCGCTCGCCATCGGACGGGCCAGCGCGTTGTCGGTGGCCCGGTTGCCGGCGCCGATCACCACGGACCCTTCGGGCAGCTCGTACTCGCCGATGCGGCGGTCCAGGATCAGCGAGTAGAACGCCTTCTGCACCTCGGCCGAGGAGGCGTTCAGTTCGTCGAGAAACAGGCAGTACGGCTCGTCGCGGGCGATCGCCACGGGTGGTGCGAACCGGCTGCGGCCGTCGACGATCTGCGGTACGCCGATCAGGTCCTCCGGCGCGAGCTGCGTGCCCAGGAGCGTGACGCATTCCAGACCGAGCGATTCCGCGAACGCCCGTACCAGGCTGCTCTTCCCGATTCCTGGAGCGCCCCAGAGGAAGACTGGGCGCACCACTGCCACGTGCAGCAGTACCTCGGGCAGCTCGGCTGCCGATACCGTGATTCCCGCTTGCATCCGTCCCTTTCGTCGCTGGTCAGCCTTTCAGGATCCTCTCGGGACCACGGTGTGTCACCCTGTTTTCCACCACGCTTCCGTTACTGGTGGTTACTGACTAGGGTGCGGGGGTTGTCGGAGTACTGGGGGGTCTCTCGTGCTGGGGTTTCGTGCCAAGGCGGCCATGCTGTGTGCCGTCGTACTGCTGCCGTTGTCGGCGTCACAGGTGATGGCTGCCGATCCACCGCAGCACCTGGGCGAGGGCGTTCTCGTTCCTGGGCGTACGGTGGTCGACGTCGGTCTGTCGGGCGCCCGCGTGGTCGTTTCGAACCCTGTCTACGAGACGAGCAACAACGGGACCACCTGGACCGCTTCTGGTGGCACGAACGACGGCAAGCCGCTGCAGGTCGAGGGAGCTGCGCTACTGACGTTCGACGGCAGTACGGCGAAGGTCGGTGGGCTCACGTTCCCCGCTGCGGACGAGGTGGTGCTCGGAAGGGGCGGCAAGCTCGTCTCGCATCGTGCACCGGCTGCTGCGACCGCTGAGGTGTACAACGTCGCCACCAAGGCCAAACTGGCCGACGTCGCCCCGCCGTTCGCCCTGTCCGGCGAGACGGTGTGGAAGGTGACCGAGCCGGGTCACCTGGACGGTAAGAACCTGACCACTGGTGTCGTAAAGACGGTGCTGGTCGCCAGTGCATGCACCGTCGGGCCAGACGACGTCAACGGCCGTTGGGCGATGCTGAGCGGCTGCAACCAGGTTGTCGACGTCAACGGGCCGCAGCCGCCGCGGAACCTGACTGTGGCTGCGGACGCCCAGTTGGGCAACGGATTCACCGTGCAGACGTCCGGCTCCGACCTGCTGGTCACCGACCTCAACGACCCGGCACTGGGGCAACGCCGCTACGGACCGATCCGCACCACGACCCCCAGCTTCCGGGCAGACGGCTCCGGCCTGGCGAAGATCGTGTACGCCGACGCGACCAGCAAGCCCCGCGTGATCACCCTGTCCTGGCTGACCGCCGACCCGCAGCAGCACCCGGACAGCGTCGCGCCCGTACTGGCCCACGCGTCCGCGGGCGATCGCATCCGCGACAACACCAGCCTGTCCTTCGAGTGGGCGTACGACGATCCGCAGGACCCGAACTCACCTGCGACCGGTGTGGACAGCTACGACCTGCGAATCCAGCAGCGTCCCAACCGCACCTCGCCGTACGGCGCCTGGAACCAGGTGCCCGCGTGGCAGGGACTCAAGACCACTGGGGCGAGTCTGAGTGCAGCGATCGGTACTGACACGTGCTGGCAGGTCCGTGCTCGCGACTACGCCGGCAACCTGAGTGCCTGGAGTACGTCGTACTGCAGTGAAGTGGACGGTACTGCGCCGTCCCTCGTCACATGGCGCATCGGAGACCGCGTGCAGTTGAGCGGGTCCGCGACAGTGCGCTGGGCCTACAAGGACGACACCGACATCGCGTCGTACGACGTGGTCTACAAGGTGGCCGCACCGGGCGCCGCACTCGGCAAGTGGATCTACCCCGCTGTCTGGCAGAACACGCGCATCACCGGGATCACCTGGTCGCCGCGACTCGGCTGGGACGAGTGCTTCATGGTGCGCGCCCGCGACTACCTGGGAAACCTGTCGGCCTGGTCCGCACCGATCTGCTCGGTAGCACCTGAGGACGACCGTGCTCTGACCTCGGCCGGCACCGTCACTCGTTCCACCAGCACGCTGGCCTTCCAAGGCACCACGACCATCCTCAAAGCCAACGGCGCCTACCTGACCAAGGCCACCGAGGCCGGCCTGCGAATTGCCCTGGTAGCGATTCACGGCCCGGGCCAAGGCCGCGTGGACATCTACCACGCGAACATCAAGATCGGTACGGTCTCTCTGGCCGCAGCCACCACCAGTCGTGTCGTCACCTACCTCCCTGCAACCCCTTTCCGTACAGGGCTTCTCAAGATCATCTCCACCTCGACGGCCCCCGCGGCCATCGACGGCATCGCCTTTCTCCGGGCCCCGTAGGAATTTCGGCACGTCTCAGTCCGGTTCGCGGTTTCAAGCCGTTCGGCGCGGGTAGGTTGCGGGCTGGAGACACCACGAAGGCCATTAAGACTCGGGGGCTGGACTGGGAGGGAACCCTTGTCGACGCAGTGTCTGTCGGCCGATTCGGCCGGCGACCGGCAGTACCTGATGCCCGTTTGCGGGCCGCACGTTTCAGTCGAGGAGCTGCCTTCTCGAGCCGGATAACGAATCCCTATGGATGCCAACGCCCTCCAGCGCAGCTGGGACCGGGTGACAGAGCACGGAGAACAAGTACCTCTGTACTTCTACTCGCACTTGTTCGTGTCCTATCCCGAGGTGCGGCCTATGTTTCCGCTCTCCATGTCGAACCAACGGGACAAGTTCGTCGGCGCCCTCGGCCGGATCGTCAGCCATGCCGATCAGATCGAGAACGATGCTGCCTACCTGCAGCACCTCGGCCGCGATCATCGCAAGTACGCCGTCATCGCGGAGCACTACGACGCGGTCGGCGCGTCGTTGTGCGCGACCCTGAAGCACTTCCTCGGATCGGAGTGGGACGAAGAACTCGCCGGACACTGGACCGCGGCCTACCAGGTGATCGCGCGCATGATGGTCGAGGCCGCGGAGACCTCCTCGGAGTCCACCCCTGACTGGTGGGACGCCGATGTGATCGCGGTCGAGCGGCGGACCATGGACCTCACGCTGCTGACGATCCGGCCGCGGCGCGAGTTCCAGTTCCTCCCGGGCCAGTCGGTCTCCATGGAGATCCCGCAACGGCCGAGGCTGTGGCGCTACTTCAGTCCGGCCAACGCACCGCGCCGGGACGGCTCCATCGACCTGCACGTGCAGCAGATCGACGGCGGCCAGGTGAGCCCGGCCGTGGTGCGGACCCTCAAGGTCGGCGACGCCGTGAAGCTGGGCGCCCCGGTCGGCGAACGGCTGACTCGGCGCACAGGCGACGTACGGGACGTGCTGATGGTCGCCGGCGGAACCGGTCTCGCCCCGCTGCTCGCGGTCCTCGAACAGATCGACAACGAGTGGGAACGATCGCGCACCGCACCACGGGTCCATCTGCTCCACGGGGTGCGGATGCCCTGGCACCTCTACGACCGGCCCCAGTTGCGTGAAATGGCCCAGAAGCGGCCCTGGTTCGACTACACCGAAGTTGTGTCGGATGACGCGTCTTACCCCGGGACGCGCGGAAAGGTCGGCATGGTCGCGGCCCGGCAGGACCTGTACGGGCGGACGGCGATGGTCTGCGGCGGCCCGCAGATGGTCGCGCACACGCTGGAGCGACTGGCAGGCGCCGGCATGGACCCCGAGCACATCAAGTACGAGCACTTCTACTACGGGCCCGTGGACGAGCACACGGGTACGCCAGCGCTCATCAGGTCAGGAGACAACCAGTGACCAACGGAAAGCACCGCCACGGCTCTCCGCACTACCAAACCCCGGACGCGATCCGGGGTGAAACGTTCCGGCGCAGGCTCCGGGGCCTCGATTCGGAGCAGGTGTACGGGTACATCGACCTGCTGGCCGACCAGGTGCACGCGACCGCGAGAGAGGTCAGCGAGTGCCGCGCCGAGAACGAGCGGCTCCAGGGGGAGCTGCGGCGGATCCGGGCAGAGGCAAAGCGGGTGCAGGGTGAGCTGGACGAGTACGAGCAGGTCGGTGAGCGTGTGAACGAACAGATCGTCCAGCTGTTCAGCCAAGCGCAACTGGTGGCCGAGGAGATGGTTCAGGACGTCAGCCGGGACACCCGCGAGCGCATCGGTCAGGCGCGCGCCCACGAGCGCCGGATCGTCGAGGAGGCCATGGACACGGCCGGGCAGCAGGTCCGTTCGTACGCACAGAACGCGCAGAGCCGGATGCAGTCGATCGTGGACTCGTTCTCGACCGAGGTCGAGCGGCTCGGGAGCTCGGGGGAAGGCGGCGGGCAGGCGCCCCGCCAGAAGAAGGACGCCTGGTTCGACGACCTGAGCGACTGGCAGGTCCGCCTGCAGAACGGGCACGCGAACGGGAACGGGCACGGGGGAGCGAACGGTAGCGGTCCGAGGTCTCCAGGCTCGGACTGACCCGTGCGAACTCTTCCGAACCCCGCCCGGACGGAGGATCACCGCGCGGAAGCTCCGACAAGCCGGCGGCCTGCACGAAGCCGCCGGCCCCTGGCTCTGCCACTCGCAGTTCTCGGACTGGCCGTGGCAGGCGCCGCCCTCGGCACGCTCGAACTCGGCCGGAGGGCGCCCATCGGCGTCCCGACCGAAGTAGCGATCGCGCTCAGCCTCGCAGGCCTCCTGCTCGCCCTGGGAATCTGCGTCCGTCATGTCGTCTCGGTCGGTGTCGGGGGGCAGTTGCTCCAGGTCTCCGGCGCGCGGTGGGGCACGGCCCGACGGGCTCGCCGTACGGCGGCACGATGCCCGGTGAGGGTCGCTCCGCCGCCCGATCACCCGCCAGTGCCTGGCCACCCGCTGGTGAGCCGGTCCGAGCCGGGACCTGATGTCGAGGCGCTTCGGGCCGAGGCGAAGGAGTTCCTCGAGCTCTTCCACGAGGAGGACCCGCACGCCGGACCGATCGAGCCCCGGATGACCGAGGTGATGCGTGAGATCGACACGACCGGCACCTACTGGCACACCGCCGAGGAGCTGACCTTCGGCGCCCGCGTCGCCTGGCGCAACAACAAGCGCTGCATCGGTCGCCTGTACTGGCGCAGCCTGCAGGTGCGCGACCTGAGAACCGTCACCGACGCAGGCAGCGTCGCGGCGCACTGCTTCGAGCATCTGAGGACGGCGCACAACGGCGGCAAGATCCGGCCGATGATCAGCGTCTTCGCTCCCGAGACACCGTCTCGGCCTGCTCCGAGGATCTGGAACGAGCAGCTCATCCGGTACGCCGGGTACGAGCAGCCGGACGGGCGTGCGCTGGGAGATCCCCGGTACCGCGCTTTCACGAGCAAACTGATCCAGCGCGGGTGGCGGCCGCCCGAACGGCGGGGAGCCTTCGATGTGCTCCCGCTCGTCGTGGAGACCGTCGAGGAGGGGCCGCGGATGTTCCAACTGCCGTCGCAGGCTGTCCACGAGGTCCTGCTCGAGCACCCCGAGCTGGCGTGGTTCGCCGACCTGGAGCTGCGGTGGCACGCGGTCCCGGTGATCAGCAACAACCGCCTCGTCATCGGCGGTGTCTCCTACCCGGCCGCGCCCTTCAACGGCTGGTACATGGGCACCGAGATCGGGGCCCGCAACCTGGGCGACAGCGATCGCTACGACCTGGTCCCGGAGGTCGCGGAGCGGATGGGCCTGGACACCTCGCACGACGCGACCCTGTGGCGGGACCGGGCCCTGGTCGAGATCAACCGGGCAGTCCTGCACTCGTTCAACGCGAGCGGCGTCACGGTCACCGACCATCACACCGAGTCCCGCAGGTTCCTCATCCACCTGGAGAAGGAGGAGCGCGCCGGCCGCGGCTGCCCGGCCGACTGGAGCTGGATCGTCCCGCCGATGTCCGGCTCCCAGACCCCGGTCTTCCACCGCTACTACGACGCCGCGAACGAGGTCCCGAACTTCGTCAACGACCCCGAAGCCGCCTGCCGAGGCCTACGAGGCGGCCCCCCCGCCTTCCCCTAAACCAGGAACCAGGAACCCGGAACCAATGCACCCAACCCAACCCAAGCACCCGACCCACGCACCCAACCCAACCCACGCACCCGACCCACGCACCCAACCCAACCCACGCCCTGGGGGTGCGGGTGGCGAAGCCCCCGCCCGCGCCGAGCGAAGCGAAGGCGCACAAAAGAAGAGGGCGAGGAACCCTGCGCTCTCCGCAGGCACACCTCGCCCTCTCGCCCGAGCGGGTGACGAGAATCGAACTCGCGTAGTCAGTTTGGAAGACTGGGGCTCTACCATTGAGCTACACCCGCGTGCTCAGACATGATTCCACATGAGGTGGGTCGGACTCAAAACGGTATTGCCGGGCCCCGGTGGCGCGAGCACTGGTTCCGGTCGACTACACTCGACCGGTCACTGCGGGGCGTAGCGTAGTGGCTAGCGCGCCTGCTTTGGGAGCAGGAGACCGCAGGTTCGAGTCCTGTCGCCCCGACAAACCCGTGTGGCACCGCTGCAGCGCGGGCTGTCGCGCGTGCTGTGAATGTCACCGAATCAAGGAGAACCGCCACCGTGAAGAGCACCGTCGAGTCCTTGAGCCCGACCAAGGTCAAGCTCATCGTCGAGGTGCCGTTCGAGGAACTCAAGCCGAGCCTCGACGCGGCGTACAAGAGCATCGGCCAGCAGATCGTCGTGCCGGGCTTCCGCAAGGGCAAGATCCCGCCGCAGGTCATCGACCAGCGCGTCGGCCGCGGCCCGGTGCTCGAGGAGGCGATCAACGACGCCCTCCCCAAGCTCTACTCGCAGGCGGTCAGCGACAACCAGGTCAAGGCGATCGGCCGGCCCGAGGTCGACGTGACCGAGTTCAACGACAAGGAGAGCCTGCAGTTCTCCGCCGAGGTCGAGGTCCGCCCGGAGATCACCCTGCCGGACCTGGAAGGCCTGGAGGCCGAGGTCGAGGACATCGCGATCGCCGACGACGAGGTGAACGAGCAGATCGAGTCGCTGCGGCAGCGGTTCGGCTCGCTGAACCCGGTCGAGCGCGCGACCGGCGACAACGACTTCATCACCCTGGACCTGTCGGCCAGCAAGGACGGCGAGAAGGTCGAGGAGGCACAGGCGACCGGCCTGTCGTACCAGGTCGGCAGCGGTCAGCTGCTGGACGGCCTCGACGAGGCGGTCATCGGCCTGAGCGCGGGCGAGAAGAAGATCTTCGTCACCCAGCTCGTGGGCGGCTCGCTGAAGGGCGAGGACGTCGACGTCGAGGTGACGGTGACCGCGGTCAAGGAGCAGGAGCTCCCGGAGTTCGACGACGAGTTCGCGCAGACCGCGTCGGAGTTCGACACCGCCGACGAGCTGAAGACCGACGTACAGACCCGGCTGGAGCGCGGCAAGCGGCTCGAGCAGGCCGGTGAGGCGCGCGACGCCGTACTGGAGAAGATCCTGACGCTGGTCGACGTGCCGGTCCCCGAGGGCCTGCTGACCGACGAGCTGGCCGCCCGCAAGGAGAACCTGGAGCAGCAGCTCGGGTACTCCGGGATGACGATGGAGCAGTTCCTCGAGGGCGAGGAGCAGACCCAGGACGAGTTCGACGAGGACCTGAAGAAGCGGTCCGAGGACGCGATCAAGGCGCAGTTCGTGCTCGACCTGGTGGCCGAGCAGCAGGAGCTGAGCGTCAACGACCAGGAGCTGACCGAGCACATCGTCCGGCACGCGCAGCGTTCCGGCGTCAGCCCGGACCAGTTCGCGCAGCACGCGGTGGAGAACAACCTGGTCCCGAGCCTGGTGTCCGAGGTCGTCCGCGGCAAGGCGCTCGCGTACCTGGTGGAGAACGCCAAGGTCACCGATGCGTCCGGCAACACGGTCGAGCTGAAGACCCTGCAGCCGGATGGCTCGTACGCCGACCCGGAGGCCGCCGCCGACGACGAGGCCGCCGAGGCCCCGGTCGCGGAGCCCGCGAAGGCCTGAGTACGTCTCTCCGTACGGCCCGGATCCCCTCAGGGTGGATCCGGGCCGTACGCATGTTCGCCGGAGAATTGCGACGCGACCGTAAGAAATCTGGCCTAGCGTGGCTGGTGAAACGATTTCCAGGCGAGGGGACCGGTGTGGCCGCGCTGCTGCAGGAGCCTGAGGTACGGCGGGAGCCGGAGTTGCCGGACCGCCGCGAAGTACCTGACGAGGCAGCGGTCGACGAGTCCGGGTCCGTTGTCCTGTGCGGCTGGTGAACGCACCCGAATTCGCTGACAGCAGACGAGCGGTGCGCCGTGAGCGAACACCTCCGGCCCAGCCTTAGGTCTGTCGCTCTCGCCCAGTAGTGTCGGGTTCGTGAACGAGACATTTGCAGCCAGCCCCACCGCCGCGGGCGGCAACGGATCCGGCGGGGACGACAACGACATCTACCGTGAGTTGCGGAAGAACCGGATCATCTTCCTGGGGTCCGAGGTCCGCGACGACAACGCGAACGCGATCTGCGCGCAGATGCTGCTGCTGAACGCCCAGGACCCGAACGCGGACATCTGGCTGTACATCAACTCGCCGGGTGGCTCGGTGGACTCCGGCATGGCGATCTACGACACCATGCAGTGGATCTCCAACGACGTCGCCACGGTCGGGATGGGCCTGGCGGCCTCGATGGGCCAGTTCCTGCTCTGCGCGGGCGCGAAGAACAAGCGGTACGCGCTGCCGCACGCGCGGATCATGATGCACCAGCCGTCCGGCGGTATGGGCGGTACGGCCTCGGACATCAAGATCCAGGCCGAGCAGTCGCTGCACCTGAAGGCGCTGCTGTTCCGGCTGATCTCCGAGCACACCAGCCAGCCGCTCGAGCAGGTCGAGAACGACGCCGACCGGGACCGCTGGTTCACCGCCGACCAGGCGAAGGAGTACGGCTTCATCGACCACGTGGTCACCAGTGCCGCCCAGCTCAGCTCGGGCAGCCCGAACTCCTGATCTCCCACTCCGTCAGTTAAGGACGCACCAATGAACTACTTCATCCCGCAGTGGGAGGAGCGCACGTCGTACGGCATGCGCCGGATCGATCCGTACACGAAGCTGTTCGAGGACCGCATCATCTTCCTCGGCACGCCGATCACGGACGAGATCGCGAACGCCGTGATGGCGCAGCTGCTCTGTCTGCAGTCGATGGACTCCGACCGCGACATCAGCATCTACATCAACTCCCCGGGCGGCTCGTTCACCGCGCTGACCGCGATCTACGACACCGTCCGCTACATCAAGCCGGACGTCTCGACGGTCTGCCTCGGCCAGGCCGCGTCGGCCGCCGCGGTGCTGCTCGCCGCCGGTACGCCGGGCAAGCGGTTCGCCCTGCCGAACAGCCGGATCATCATCCACCAGCCGGCCACCGAGGGCACCTACGGCCAGTCGAGCGACATCGAGATCCAGGCCAACGAGATCCTCCGGTTGCGCGCGCTGCTGGAGAAGATGATCGCCGACGCGAGCGGCAAGGACATCGAGGACGTGTCCCGCGACATCGAGCGGGACAAGTTCCTGACCGCCGAGCAGGCTGTCGAGTACGGCCTGATCGACCAGGTGTTCGAGTCTCTCAAGGCCCCGGTCCCGGCCGGCGTCTGAACGAGTTCAGTTCAGCCCGGGTCGGTCTGACCGGTTGTCAAGAGCAAGACGCGTTCGCCACCGGCGTAGTCACAACCCGGTGGCGGGCGCGGTTTTTAGGCCTTGGACGGGGTACCGTCGAAATCGGTCCGACTGCGCATAGAAGGGATCTGCCCCAGTGGCACGCATTGGTGACGGCGGCGACCTGCTCAAGTGCTCGTTCTGCGGCAAGAGTCAGAAGCAGGTCAAGAAGCTCATCGCCGGTCCCGGCGTCTATATCTGCGATGAATGCATCGATCTCTGCAACGAGATCATCGAGGAGGAGCTGAACGAGGGCTCCGAGGTCGGTCTCACCGAGCTGCCGAAGCCGCGCGAGATCTACGACTTCCTCAACGCGTACGTCGTCGGTCAGGACGTGGCCAAGAAGGCACTCGCGGTGGCGGTGTACAACCACTACAAGCGGGTCCGCGACGGCCAGGGCGCCTCGAGCGCCGGCCGGCACGCGAAGGACGAGGCCGTCGAGCTGGCCAAGTCGAACATCCTGCTGATCGGCCCGACGGGCTGCGGCAAGACCTACCTCGCCCAGACCCTCGCCCGGATGCTGAACGTCCCGTTCGCGATCGCGGACGCGACGGCGCTGACCGAGGCCGGGTATGTCGGTGAGGACGTCGAGAACATCCTGCTGAAGCTGATCCAGGCGGCGGACTACGACGTCAAGAAGGCCGAGACCGGGATCATCTACATCGACGAGGTCGACAAGATCGCCCGCAAGAGCGAGAACCCGTCGATCACCCGCGACGTGTCCGGTGAGGGTGTCCAGCAGGCGTTGCTGAAGATCCTGGAAGGCACCACCGCGAGCGTTCCGCCGCAGGGCGGTCGCAAGCACCCGCACCAGGAGTTCATCCAGATCGACACGACCAACGTGCTGTTCATCGTCGGCGGCGCGTTCGCCGGCCTGGACCACATGGTCGAGCAGCGGGTGGGCAAGAAGTCCCTCGGCTTCAACACCGTGCGTGAGCCGGAGAAGCCGAAGGAGCTCGGCGGGTACGCCGACGTGATGCCGGAGGACCTGCTCAAGTTCGGTCTGATCCCCGAGTTCATCGGCCGGCTCCCGGTCATCACGACCGTCTCGCCGCTGGACCGCGACGCGCTGATCAAGATCCTCTCCGAGCCGAAGAACGCGCTGGTCAAGCAGTACCGGCGGCTGTTCGAGATCGACAACGTCGAGCTGGAGTTCGACGAGGACGCGGTCGAGGCGATCGCCGACCAGGCGCTGCTGCGCGGCACCGGCGCCCGTGGTCTGCGGGCGATCATGGAAGAGGTTCTCCTCAACGTGATGTACGAGGTGCCGAGCCGTGAGGACGTCGCGAAGGTCGTCGTCACCGGCGAGGTCGTGCTGGAGAACGTGAACCCCACGCTGATCCCGCGCGACCAGATCGAGCGCACCAAGCGCGACCGTCGCGAGAAGAGCGCGTAAGAGCTTCACGCTTCAGAAGGAGGCCGGGTCCGTCAGCAGACGGGTTCCCGGCCTCCTTCTCGTGGTGGACGCGACGCGAGGTTCGGCCCACCTACGGTCGGTGACATGACGCCCAGAACATTCCTTCGAAGACTGTCCGTCGTCGGCGTGGCCCTGGTCCTGCTGACGCCGATGACGAGCGCAGTGGCCCAGGCGAAGTCCGTCGTACCGAAGATCGCGTGGGGCAGCTGTGGAGCCGACCCGAAGCTGAAGCCGTTCCAGTGCGCGACCGTCGAGGTCCCGACCGACTACGACAAGCCGCACGGCCCGACCACGACGATCGCGTTGACCCGGCTGCCGGCGAGCGACCCCGCCCACAAGATCGGCACGCTGTTCACGAATCCAGGCGGTCCTGGCGGCTCCGGTGTCGACCTGGTGCAGCAGGCCGGGCAGCAGATCTACACACCGGATGTGCGGGCGAGGTTCGACATCCTCGGGTTCGACCCGCGCGGTGTGAGCCGCTCGGATCCGGCCACCTGCTACCCGACGGCGGCCGAGGAGTCGAAGGCGCTGGCGAACGTTCCGGCGTTCCCCGTGACCGCGAAGGAAGAACGCCAGTTCATCGTCGATGCGGCGAAGGTCGCGATCAGCTGCCGGACCACGTCACCGGATCGGCTCGCGCATTACTCGACCGCGAACGTTGCCCGTGACATGGATCTGCTGCGGCAGGCGGTCGGCGACCAGAAGCTGTCGTACGTCGGCTACTCGTACGGCACGTACCTCGGTGCGACGTACGCCAAGCTCTTCCCGAACAAGGTTCGTGCGCTTGTCCTCGATGGCACGCTGAGCCCCGAGTGGTACTCCGGCTCGAACGGCGACCCGAACCCGGTCGGTGTCCGGCTGAAGCAGGGAGAGGGCGCGTACGACACGTACGAGCAGTTCCTGGCCGAGTGCAAGAAGGCGGCCGCGGACTGTGTGCTGAACCAGCTCGGCGACCCGAAGACCGTCGTGGAGAGCACGCTGCAGCGGCTGAAGACCCACCCGGTCGACGTCGCCCTGCCGGACGGCTCCACGCTGACCGTGACGTACGCCGTAGCGGTGGCGATCACGTTCTCCAACCTCTACGACCCAGCCGGTTTCCCCGGGCTCGCGGAGATGTGGGCCCAGCTGAACCAGCAGCCCACTGCGAAGAAGGCAGCAAAGGCACCGGAGGCACTGATTGAGTGGAACCGCCGCAAGGAGGACTACACCACCTCGATCGGCAGCGCGCTCCAGCCGTGCGTCGAGGCCAAGCAGTCCGGCCGCGGTCCGCTGGCGTACCCGACGTACGCCGGTGCCGCCGACCAACGCGCTCCGCACTTCGGCCGCTACCGCGCCTGGATCGGGATCCAGTGCGAGTTCATGCGCATCCGCGACACCGACGACTTCCGCGGTCCATGGCAGAACAAGGTGCAGCAGCCGGTCCTCGTGTTCGGCACCCGCCACGACCCGGCCACGCCGTACGAGGCCACCCGCCCGTACGCCGACCTGTACCCGGACGCCCGGATGGTCACCGTCGAGGGCTACGGGCACACCACGATCGGCAAGAGCACCTGCGCCGACGCAAGGATCACCGACTACCTGACCCAGCTGAAGGCCCCGGCCGACGGCTCGAGCTGTGCCCAGGACCGTAAGCCCTTCGATCCGTTGCCTACAGGGAAGAAAGTACTGACTCCGCTACCGCGATAGTTTCGTCGACCTGGTCCGCGGTGTGCTCGGTGGACAGGAACCACAACCCCCGCGGGACGATGCTGATGCCGGCAGCGAACAACCCCGCGTGGAAGCGAGCCATCGCGGCCCGGTCGCAGGCAGCGAACGTGCGGTAGTCGGTGACGGCGGCCTGGTCCGTCATGTACGTCTGGAACACCGGACCGGGCCCGTCCACGAGCAGCGGCACCCCGTGCTTCGAAGCAGCGCTGCGCAGACCGGCCATCAACCGTTGCCCTGCGGCGATGAGCGGTGGGTACACGTCGTCGCGGTGCTCGTCGAGATGACGCAGTACCGCGTCGGCGGCCGCCATCCCCACCGGATGCGAGTTGAACGTCCCGGCGTGCGCCACCTTGCCGTCCGCAATCGTCCCCATCACCTCGGCCGAGCCGACCAGCGCGGACACCTGCATGCCGCCGGCCATCGCTTTCCCGAACGCGGCCAGATCGGGTACGACGCCCAGCAGTTCACCCGCCCCGCCCGGAGCGACCCGGAACCCGGTGATGATCTCGTCGAAGATCAGCAACGACCCGTGCTGCCGGGTCAGCTCCCGAAGTCCTTCGAGGTAGCCGTGGGCGGGCGTGATGCAGCCTGTGTTGCAGAGCAGCGGCTCGAGGATGACCGCGGCGATCTCGTCCCCACTGTGTGCGAACACCTCAACGACGGCAGATAGATCGTTGTAGGGCAGGACGATCAGGTCGTCCGCGTCGTGCCGCGGCTGGCCCGCCGTACCGCCGACCGCGGTGGGGCGCCGGGCGTCGCCGGCCAGAGCGAGGTCCGGGTGCACGCTGTAGAGCACCGGGTCGAGCCAGCCGTGGTAGTTGCCCTCGAACTTCACGATCTTCGGCCGCCCGGTGTGGCCGCGGGCGAGCCGGATCGCGCCGTGCACTGCCTCCGAGCCGACGGTGTTGAAGCGCACCAGTTCCGCTGCAGGCACCATGCTGCAGAGGCGTTCGGCGACCTGTGCCTCCAGCTCGTGCTGGGCGGCGTACGCGACGCCACGGCGTACCTGGTCGGAGACCGCGTCGGCGACGAGTGGTGCGGCGTGGCCGAGGAGGTTCGGGCCTTGGCCGAGCACGTAGTCCAGGTACCTGTTGCCGTCCACGTCCCACAGTTCGGCGCCGCGGGCGTGGTCCACGAACAGCGGCCGGTCGGCTCGACGGGCGTCGCTGGAGACACCGCCTGCGATCACCTGTCGGGCGCGCGCGTACAGGCGGTCTGCGTGGTCGTGACGGCGAGTCTGCACAGGCTTCTCCAAAAGGTCAGTCGAGAAAGGTCAGTCGAGCTTCTCGGTGAGCAAGCGGAACTGCTGGCGCGGCCGGCCACCAGCGGTCGAGCGAGCAGGCGGCAGCGGCCACGCGAGACCTGCCTCGACCAGCTCCTTCAGCATCCGGCGTCCGGTCCGCTGGGTGACCTGCATGATCGCGGCGACGCTCTCGACGTCTACGACCACCTGTCGCCCCGGAGTCGAGCTCATGGCAGAGGCGATCGACGTGACGATCTCCAGCGCTCGCTGGTCGATCGGCGACGTGCCGTCGACCGGTGCGGAATCAGTCGTCGCAGGACCGGGCTCGAGGTCCACCCGGTCGCTGCTGCCGTCCAGGTACACCGCAACCTTGCCGCCAGCTGCTACCGAGTCCTCAACAGCCATGAGGGCGTTTGCCTCCGCAGCACGAGCGGTCTGGCCAGTGCCGGCGCCTACAGCAACAGGTACGCCGAGCTGTGCAGTCAACGCACCCAGGAAGGGTGCAACTGCGAACTGCTCAGTCAGCCGCAGCAGAGCGCCGTACGTCGTGGTGACCAGGAAGAGCGTGTCGGACCGGCGTGTGACTGACGCACCGACCTGACGGGCCTCGGACAGCAGCTTCTGGTGCGTCGACAACGCCAGCTCCTGCTGCCAATAGTCACCCGACTCGGCCCGCGACGCACCGGTCGGAATGACCTGTACGGCGATCATCGCGAGCTGATGCGCCCCCATCCGAGTGCCCTGCCCAAGCAGTACTGCGGTCTCCAGCGCATCCCGCACGCTCGACCGTGTCGGCGCGATCCGCAGCACCGGTACGCCGCCCGCGCGCAACTCACGCTCCACGTCCAGGATCGTGGTCAGCGCCACCGTGGTGTGCTGGCGTTCCCACTTCTCCCGGTGGAACGCCGCGAATCCCGCGACCGACTCGGGACCCTCGTACGGGACGTCGTACACCTGGGCGGTGTCTAGGCCGATCTCGCTGTACGCCTCCGAGACGTCCGCGAGTGAGAGCGAGTCGATGCTGACCCGGCTCAGGTCGACGTCCTTGATCGTCAGCGAGGCACGCAGCAGAGCGGCGTACAGGGCGGCGCCGGTCAGCGGCAGGTGGGTCGACGGGACGGTGAGCCAGTGGCCGGTCGTCGCCAGGTCGAACGCCCACGGGCCTGGGAACACCGCCGCGTCGATCCGGTCCCGCAGCCGCAGGTAGCGCTCCTCGGCCTCGGACAGGTCGTCGTACCCGCCGGTCAGGAACCGCACGCCGTGCACTGACCGCTCTACGACCTCCTGGCCGACCTCCGACATCGTCTTGACCAGCTTGCGCGGCCCGAACAGCCCGACCGTCACCGCGGGCAGCCGCTCGCCGGACACCGGCTCAGACTGCTGCTGCATCTCTTCCGTCATTGGCCAACCCCTCGTTCTCCCGGTAGCGGCCGCCACCGGAACAGCTTGCGGGCGTTCCCGCTGAGAACATCTTGGCGTTGACTGTCCGTCAGTGGTGCACAGACCACCCGGCCCAGGGACATGCGCTGGTCGATGAAGGGGAAGTCGGAACCGAACAGCACCCGCCCGCTGCCCACCTGGTCGACCATCGCGCGGATGAGCGGCCCGGTCATCTGCGAGCCGCACACCTCGAGCCAGAGCGAGTCGTACCGGCGCGCTGCCTCGATCGACTCGTCCACCCCGGCCGGCGTGATCCCGGCGTGCCCGAGGACCACCGACGTACCCGGGTAGCGCTCCGCGACCGCCTCGAACAGCCGCGGCGCGTCGTACGGCGACTGATGCTCGGAGTGACTGAGCACGGGGCAGCCCGTGGACTCGGCGAACTCCCACACTGCGGCGTACCGCGCACCGGTGACCGGGTAGCGGTGCAGGCTCGGATGCACCTTGATGCCGACGAACCGGTCGTCGTTCGCGAGGCGCTCGAGCTCGCGCTCCGGCTCCTGCCACGGGTTGATGACCGCGTACGCCGCGATCCGGTCCGGGTACGCGTCGACCGCGGCGAGGGACTGTGAGTTGCCCAGATGCGCGTCCTGCTGGATCGCGCGGTTCGCCGCGAGCACGGTGACGTCGGTGCCGGTCCGGTCCATCACCGCGACCATCGCCGCGGCGTCCGACTCGGGGATGAAGAACAGCGAGTACGGGCCGAGGTGCGCGTGCACGTCGACGATCCGATGCTGCGGACTGCGCCCGATCATGCTCGTACTCCCTGGAGCAGCCGGCCCGCGTTCCCCGAGCCGACCAGGCGCACCGTCGCGTCGTCGAGACCGGACCACGCGAGCCGGACGATGCTCTCGCCCGGATCGCGGACCCCGAGACCGGTCGCGAACAGCAACCGGTCGGCGAGGTCGTTGGCGGCGAGCCACTCGACTCCCTGGTGCGCGGCGAAGTCGACGAGATCGACGAAGACGTTGGTGTGGCCAACAAGCGCGGCCCAGAGTTCGCGGAGCTTGCGGTAGCCGAGGTTCGACACGACGATCGGCAATTCCGGGAAGCGGATCGCGATCGTGGCCAGGTCCGGCCAGGAGAGTTCCGCGGCGTCGACACACAACGGCAGGCGGTGGGTCTGGAGTGCGTCGTACAGCTCGTTGAGCAGGGCGGGGGAGAAGCCGTGCGACGCGGGGTGGATGCGGAACGCCGCGACGCCGTCGTCCACCGCGCGATCGACCAGGGCGGTCAGCGAGTCGAGCTCACCGGACGTCGCGGGGATCGCGGTCCAGCACGCCAGTACGCCGCGGTCGGCCAGGCTGTGCGCGATCGCCGAGGCTTCTGCGTTGCCGCCGATCGGGTCGTGCAACCACGACGCCATCGCGCTCACCAGGGCGCCGGACAGCGCGTAGCGGTCCAGGTGCGCGGCGATCGCGTCCCGGTCGGTGGGTGGGAGCAGCGAGGCAGGATGCGCGCCGGTGACGATCCGCGCGTCGAACCACCCACTCGTCACGTCATCACTCATGGCGAACCCCGTCAACAGTCCACGCCCCGGCGTACGGAAGCCTCAAGTGCGCCCACTCGTCCTCGACGACGGCGTCGACCAGCATCCCGTTGAGCCGGATCTCGCCGCCTGCGCGAATCCACAGCCCGCAGCGTCCCGCGCACTTGATCGTGAAGTGGAGCTTGTCGCCGGACGGCCTGGCGAGTACGTCGACATCATCAGTCGCCCGAAGCAGTGTCGGCAGCGTCCGCACCCGCCACCCGGTTGCCCAGGACAACTGACCGTCGACAGTCCGTATCCAGGTGGACTGCCCGATGCGGTCGACCGTTTGGCCGAGGGCGACCAGCAGCTCACCATCGACCCGATCCACCGACACGTCGGCCGGGTCAGGTCCGGCGTGCGGCACCAGCACCGTCGTGAAGTCGCCGGTCGACCGCGTCACCGTGAGCGAATGCAGCGGTCCGTATTCAGCCGCCCGACGCTCCAGCACGGGATGACGAGCCACACCCTCGGTCAGCTCGACCGCTGCGGCATCACCGGCGTCGATCAGCAGCAAACCCGGTCCGTCGGGCGCAGAGGCGTCGTACGCGAGCGGCCCCACCTCTCGCCACGGGTGCAGCGCATGCCAGTTGGCACGGAAGGTCCGCGCATCCGACGCGTGGTCGGTGACGACGACGTACGACGGGCTCTCGCGGACCAGTGCGATCGTTCGGCTCTGCTCGACGCTGTTGCCGTGGTGGCGGCCGGAGAAGACGGCGAGCACGTCGGTGTCGACCAGCGGGTCGGTGAGTACACCGCGGTCCGTCGACAGTTCCTGGTCGTCGACGAGGATCGTGTTGTGACCGCGGCCCGACTGGAACCACGTCTGGTACCCCGGATCGTCGTAGCTCGGCGGACCGCCCGCCTCCCACAGCAACGGCTGCTGCCAGCCGTCCAGCACCAGGTCCAGTACGGCGCGATGTGAGTGCGACTCCAACTCGTGCTCGACGTGCGGGCCGTGGTTGATCACCGCACGCAGCTCGGGGCTCCGCAGGATCGTGTACCCCGACTCCGGCAGCACAGTGGCCTGAGGCAACTCAGGCACTGCACCTGGCGATAGCCACTGCTCCGGCCGGGCAGGAAACGTCGCTACCTCCGCAGCGAGCTCAGACGGCGACATCCACTGCGCTGCGACCCGTGCGAACGCAGGGTCGTTCAGCAGGTAACTGCCGCGCAGCAACGACGCTGCCGGCCACTCGATCCCACTGTCCTGCAGATGCGGCAGCCAGCCGCCCGACGACACCAGCTCGCACATCCACGTGTGCATCGCGGCAAAACGGGGATGTGCCGCTACAGCCGGGTCGATCCGTGCTGCAGTCTGCAGAGCCGTCAACACCATCCGGTGGTACCCAGGTGAGCGTTCGTAGTGCCCGCCGTCCGGATAGATGTCCAGCAGCAGGTGCTCCTCGATCCGCTGCCGCGCACGCTCCGCCCACGACGCTGACTCCACGAGGGACGGCAGTACAGCGCTGAGGTGCAGCAGCTCTGTTGCGCACACCAGTTGCCAGTTCCCGTGCCGGAAGACGTCATGCTCGTCGTACGACCAGCGGGCTCCGCCGACGAGTGTCGCGACCAGCCGGCCCCACACGTGATCGGACAGCGGCGAGGAGGTCAGGACCTCGAGTGTTGGCAGCAGGCTGCGGCAGCGGGCCCACGTGCCGAGCGAGTACCAGATGACGTCGAGTCCCGGCCACTCACCGGTCACCGAGTCACGCTGCTCCACCCACTGGTCGAGGTGCTGCTCGAACGCCCGCAAGTAGCGCTCGTCACCGGTCAGCAACCACGCCTGCACTCCAGGTGCGAGCCAGCCTAGGTAGTGGAAGCCGTACAGCCGCGATCGCCCAAGTCCCTGTCCGGTGACATCAACACCATCAAGTAGTGGAGCAGCAGCTGCCAGTACCGCGTCCGGTGTGGATCGAGTCGCCTCAGCCCACTCAGGCAACGGCCAAGCCGGCCGCCTCAGCTGCTCACCCACAAACGCGCGGAGCCCAGCCAGATCAGCAGCAGGTGAGCCGAACGCCTTGATCAGGTCGTCAGTCCCGATCCGGTTGATGCGCCCGTCGATATGCCGAGGCTTCTCAGGTCCTTCGCTCATGCGACCAGCATCGACACGTCGACGGGCTGGCGGGTCTCGATCGACAGGTGCGCGGCCTCGAGTACGGCGGTGACGTTGCGGCTGCTCTCGATCGTGATCAGCGGTTCCCGGCCGGTGCGGCAGCAGTCGACCCAGTGCGCGATCGCGTCGGCGTACGCACCGGACGGGATGCCGTGCATGACGCGCTGCAGCATGTTCCGCGGGTAGCTGTAGCCGGCAGGCTTGGCCAGCACGACGTTCTCCCGCTGCCGGTCCAGCTGCACCACACCGTTGTCCGCGACCACCGCGACGTACGAGTCGACCGTCGTCGGGAACGTGTTCGGGTAGATCCACGCGGACTCGAACGTCGCCACCGCGCCGCGCGAGTACTCCGCCTGGATCTGGATCGCGTCCGGTGTCTCGATCCCGAGCGACCGGAGTTTGCCCCAGCGCGCGGTCGCGTAGACCCGGCGTACCTGGTCGCGGAGCAGCCACGACACCAGGTCGATGTCGTGGCTGGACAGGAACCAGGCGCAGGTCGTGCGATCGGCCCAGGACAGCATCTCGGTCGGCACGAAGATCGTGTCGTCCTTGCGCGCGTACGCGACCGCGGCGTCGCCGAGGTCAGCGAGCAGCTCGTGGGCCTGCGCGTACGCCGGCACCCACCGGTGGTTGAACAGGCACATCGCGATCACGCCGTTCTCGCGGATCGCCTTCACCGCGGCATCGGCCTCCGCGACCGACGTCGTCATCGGCTTCTCCACGAGGATGTGCTTCCCGGCCTCCGCGGCGCGGACCATCATCTCGCCGTGGACGTCGTCCGGCGTGGTCAGGACGACCGCGTCCACCGTGTCGTCGGCCAGCAGGGCGCCGAGGTCGGGATGGATCGTCGGCCGTGGCGCGCCCCGCTCGGCGATCTCGTCCGCGAGCTGCGCGGCCGGGTCCGCAGAGCGGCTGGTCACGGCCGTGATCTCGGCGTCGGCCCGGCCGGACAACGACAACGCGTTGCCACGCCCCATGATCCCGGCCCCGACGATCCCAATACGCAGCACGCTACTTGCCCTTCGCCAGTGTGTCGTTCCACGCCTTCTCGGCGTCGTCCAGTGCCTGCTTCGCGGTCTTGGTGCCGGACATGAACGCCCGCACCTGCTCGTCGAACAGCTGCCGCAACTGCTCGTCGTTACCCGACCCCATCGAAGCGTCGATGCTCTGCTTGAAGGTGTCGACCAGGATCTTCCGCGCCTGGTCGGCCGGTGTCGTCCCCGCGATGTCGGTGAAGAACGGGTCTGCGAGCGCCTTCACCGAGGACGGGTAGATCGGCACCAACTTGCACAGCGCGAGCTGCTGCTCGGGTGCGGCGACGTACTTGAGCCAGGCGGCCGCGGCGGCCTGGTTGTCCGACTTCGCGGGGATGCCCATGACCTGCTGGCCGGGCATGTAGAACTTGCCGTCGGCACCGGTCACCGGCGGGCCGACCGTGATCGACGAGTAGACCGCGGGCGCGTTCTTCTCGACGTTCAGCAGCGAGCTGGACACGGCGGCCGGGTTGAACGCGATTCCCTTGTTCTCCAGGGACTGCGGCATGTCCCGCGGGTTCTCGCTGAGGCTTCCGGGAGCGATCGCGCCCGAGCTGAAGAGCGGCTTGAACTTCTCCAGCAGTGCGAGGGCCTCGGGGGTGTTGAAGGCGGCCGTCTTCCCGTCCTCCGACAGCAGCGGGATGCCGTTCGCCTGCACGACGCTGGAGTACGCCATGAAGTTCGTCGCCGACTTGCCGGTCGCGTCGTGGTACGTCTTCGCCAGCGTGAGCGCGTCGTCGTACGTCTTCGGCGGCTTGGCCGCGTCGAAGCCGGCCTTGGCCAGCAGATCCTTGTTGTAGAACGCCAGCGACGTGCCGCCGTTGTACCAGGGGATCGCGATGCGCTTGCCGTCGACAACCAACGGCTCGGCCAGGTTCGGCAGGTACGCGGCGACGTCGTCGGTGCTGAACAGCGAGCTCAGGTCGGCCATCGAGCCGCCGAACAGGCCGGTGGTCGCCGAGGTGAAGTTGACGACGTCCGGCACCTTGCCGCTGGCGATCGCGGCCAGCAGTTTGGTGGAGATGTCGGCACCCGGTACGTCGACCCACTTGATCGAGACCTTCGGGTGCTCCTTCTGGTAGGCGTCGATCCACTTCTGGATGTCCGGCCCGTAGTTCTTCTGCAGGTTGATCGTCCACCACTCGACGTCACCGGAGTAGGCGTCGCCGGACTGTTTCTGGTCGTCACCACCGCCTGCGGGACTGCCGGACACACAGCCGGTGAGTGCGAGGACGAGCGCGGCGACAACAGCGGTGAGTCGGAGTCGGGCCATCATTGGCTCCTCGAGAGGGAGTGTCCTAAACCTGGCTTACAGACATCAGAGTGTTCGCCATCTGTCCGCGGGAGTCAACGGAAGATGCCGGAAATTTTCTGGAGTTACCGCTTCCGAGCCGCTGGGTTCTGCGTTACGGTTCCGGTCAGCTTGGTATCTGAAATCCGGGTTTCAGACACGAGGAGCGATGCATGCCGGGTTTGAAAGGCCGCGTGGTCGGTCAGCACTGGTACACGCCGTACGTGTTCATGCTGCCCGGGCTGCTGTTCTACGCCGCGATGTTCGCGTGGCCGGCCGTGATCGCGATCCAGCTCGCGTTCTCCGACTACGACATCGTGCATCCGGTCCGCTTCTCCGGGCTGGACAACTTCGTCCGGCTGGCGCACGACCCGCGGGTCTGGATCGCGCTGCGGAACTCGCTGCTGTTCGTGCTGATGTTCCTGCCGCTGACCGTGGTCGCGCCGCTGTTCCTGGCGATGCTGGTGAACCTCAAACTGCGCGCGATCCAGGCGTTCCGGATGCTCTACTACCTGCCGGTGATCACGTCGATGGTCGCGGTGGCGGTCGCCTGGCGGTACGTGTTCAACCGCGAGGGCGTCGTGAACTGGATGCTCGGCCTGTTCGGCGCCGGGCCGATCGACTTCCTGCTCGACCGGCACTGGGCGCTGCCCACGGTCGTGCTGCTGGAGGCCTGGAAGAATGCCGGTCTGTTCATGATGATCTACCTGGCCGGGTTGCAGTCCGTCCCGCCGGACCAGATCGAGGCGGCGACGATCGACGGCGCGAACGCGTGGCAGCGGCTGCTGCACGTCGTCGTACCGTCGCTGCGGCCGACGTTCGCGGTCACGCTCGTGCTCAGCATGCTCGAGGCGATGCGGGCCTTCGAGTCGGTGTACGTGCTGACCCGCGGCGGGCCGCTCGACTCCACTCTCACCCTCGGCTACTACATCTGGTCGAAAGCGTTCGAGGACTACGACATGGGCTACGCGAGCGCCGTCGGCCTGCTGCTGTGGGCGATCATGATCGTCCTGGCCGGCTTCAACCTCTTGGTGACCCGCCGGAAGGACGTCTGATGGCCCGCAGGCTGTACCGCCAGAAGCCGCGGATCACCGTACGGAGGGTTGGTCTCTACGTCCTCCTCATCGCGGTCGCCGCGCTGTTCATCGGGCCGTTCCTGATCCTGCTCAGTGCCGCGACGAAACCCGCCACCCAGGACGTGTTCGGGTTCCCGCCCGACCTGATCCCGCGGCCGCCGGTGTTCGAGTGGTTCCGCGAGGCGTGGACGACGATCCCGTACGCGCGCTTCCTGGTGAACTCGGTGCTGTACGTCGGAATCACCGTGCCGGTGTACCTCGTGGTGTCCGCGCTGACGGCGTACCCGCTGGCCAGGATCGCGTTCCGCGGCCGCGGGGTGTTCTTCATGCTGTTCCTGTCGATCATGTTCCTGCCCGGGGAGCTGATGCTGATCCCGCGGTTCCTGGTGATGAGCCAGCTCGGGCTGACCGACACGTTCGCCGCGGTGATCCTGCCCGCGATCCTGTCGTCGCTCGGGATCTTCCTGCTCCGCCAGGCGTTCTCGCAGATCCCCGACGAGATCGTCGAGGCCGCCCGCGTCGACGGCGCGAACGAGTTCGCGATCTTCTGGCGGATCTGCGTGCCGATCGTCACGCCGACGCTCGCCGTGCTGGCGATCCTCGGATTCGTCTCGGTGTGGAACAGCTTCATCTGGCCGCTGGTGGTGCTGACCAGCCAGTCCAAGTTCCCGATCGCGCTCGGGATCGCCTACCTGAGCGGCGTCTCCGGCACCGACGTCCGCGGTCTCGCCGCCGGCACCGTGATCTCGCTGATCCCCGTCATCGTCGTCTTCCTGTTCCTCCAGAAACGCATCCTCAACAGCATGGGCGGCGCAGTCAAAGGCTGACCCATCCCTTCCGCCCACCCCACCGCTCATCTCCCGCCCCAGCCGTCTTTCCTTCCTTCCTTCCTTCCTTGTGAGGCACCGATGCACCCTGAGCTCAGCCGCCGCACGCTCCTACTCACCACCGCAGCAGGCGGGGTCGCCGCCTGGGCAGGTCTCCCGGCCCTCTCGGCCGCCGCCGACCCCCTCGTCTACGACTCCCCGGAGGCCTTCGACGTCGCGCAAGCGGGCTACCTGGCCTCGAACGCCCAGAACAACGAGGCTGGTCTGTACGCCTGGGGCGAGTCCTACTTCCTGCTAGCCCTACTACGGATGTACGAGGCGTACCAGGACGAGCGCTACCTGCGGACCTTCGAGGACCGCGCCCGGCACCTGATGAAGACCACCGACCACGCCCGGCACGTCAAGGACTACGCCGGCCGATCGGGCAAGGTCTGGCGCACAGCCGGCAACTACACCGCCGGCCACGGTGTGCTCCCCGACGGCAACGGCACTCCGGCGATTCAGCTCCGCTGGGCCGGGATCAGGTCGGCCGAGTCGACCGCCGAGGTCCTGAACGTTGCCGACGGCACCTTCGACCTCGTGCTCCGCAACCCCGCCACGACCACCGTCGTCACCCTGCCCGCTGTCAGCCTCGACCCGGCGTCGCCGACGTACGTCGTGACGGCGGTGAACAACGCCTACAACGCGTCGCTGCGCTGGACCGCCGTCGATCTGCGGACAGCTCCCGCGGCCGCGCCCGCACCGGCGGCGACCACGATCGCGTTCAAGTCGCAGTACTACGTCTTCGCGGTGCACACCGGCATGATCGCGTTCCCGTTGGCCCGCTACGCCCGGATGGTCCTGCAGTCGCCCAAGCTCCAGCGCAGTCGGGCGTTCGCGAAGGAGGTTCTGGCCGCGGCGACCGCGGCGGTCGCGTTCCACGACCCGGAGTGGGTGTCGCGCGCGGACGGCACCGGCGACTACGTGTGGCCGAAGGGTGCGCCGATCCCGTTCGACGGCACCATCCAGCCGTACAACCAGAGCCAGGGCATCGGCCAGGTGCTGGTCGAGTTGTTCCGCGTGACCAAGCAGCCGCGCTACCGGACCCGCGTGCTGCAGATGCTGAAGGCGTACGAGCCCGCGCTGCGACTCGTCGACGACGCCTACGTCTGGACCTACTGGCCGCCGTACAGCGAGCTGTACATCGGGTACCCGAAGACCGCGGGCATCTCGGAGTACACGCCGTCGTACCCGGCCTCGAAGCAGATCGAGGACCTGAGCCACGCGGCGATCAGCACCGAGTTCGTGCATGCGGCGTGCGACGCGGGGATCGTAGGCGGACCCGCGACGGACATCCAGCGCTTCACGAAGACGTTCACGCAGAAGCTCATCCGGTCCGCGACCGAGGTCTGGTACCGGGTCGACGGGACCGCCGATGCGGTGCCGGCGAACGCGGTGCAGTGCGCCCGCTGGGGTGCCTATGCCGAGCAGGATCTGCTTGTCTATCAGCAGTCCCTGCGCGTGTACGACGCCGTACAGCTCGTCCCGGTGCAAGGCTCGCACGCATTGGGTATCGCCTACCTGAACTGGGCGAAGAACTCTGGTTGGAGGAACAAGTGAGACTGCTCCGGATCCACACCGACGACGGATTGCGCGACGCCGTACTCGCCGATGACGGCCGGGTTTTGACGTTGCCGGGCGCCGCCGAGCCGTTCGACCTGGACCGGTTGCGTGAGAGGGAAGCTGTTGGCGAGCCGTTGGACTTCGAGACGGTGAAACTCGCTGCGCCGCTCAGCCCCGGGAAGATCGTGTGCGTCGGACTGAACTACGCCGACCACGCGGCCGAGGGCGGGCAGGCGGCGCCGGCCGAGCCGATCCTGTTCATGAAGGCGCCGGACACCGTGGTCGGTGCGCGGGACGACGTGGTGATTCCGCGTGGCGGCGAGAAGACCGACTGGGAGGTCGAGCTCGGCGTCGTGATCGGGCGTACGGCGGCGTACCTCGCCGATGAAGCGTCGGCGATGGAGCATGTCGCCGGGTACGTCCTGGTGAACGACGTGTCCGAGCGGCACTTCCAGCTCGAGCGCGGCGGGCAGTGGGACAAGGGCAAGAACTCGGCGACGTTCTGCCCGCTTGGTCCGTGGATCCTGACCGCGGACGAGGTGCCCGACCCGCAGGCGATCAAGCTCGGGCTGGACGTGAACGGCGAGGCACTGCAGGACAGTTCGACGGCCGAGATGATCTTCGGAGTCGCGCGCCTGGTGCATTACATCTCGCAGTTCATGACCCTGTACCCGGGCGACGTGATCAGCACCGGCACGCCGGCCGGCGTAGGCGCGGGGCAGAAACCACCACGATACCTACGCGCGGGCGACGTACTGCGGGTGTGGGCCGACGGCCTGGGAGAACAGCGCAACCAGCTCGTCGCGGCTCCTTAGACCTTCAAAGCGGCGGCGATGGTGTCGGCGATGGGCGTGGTGGGACGGCCGATGAGACGGGAGAGGTCGGAGCCGCGCCCGGCCAGCAGGCCGCGTTCGATGGCGTCGTTGACGCCGACGAGCACCGGTACGAACGACTCGGGAATCCCGGCGCCGGCCAGTACCTGCGCCAGGTCCTCGGGGGAGAGGTTGTTGTAGGCAACGTCCTGACCGGACTGCTTGGACAGCTCGGCGGCGTAGTCGGTCAGCGTCCAGGTCGTGTCGCCGTTCAGCTCGTACGCCTTCTTCTCGTGCCCTTCGCCGGTCAGTGCGACAGCTGCCGCCGCCGCGTAGTCCCGCCGCGGAGCCGACGCGATCCGCCCGTCGCCCGCACTCCCGACGACCCCGTTCGCCAGCTGTACGGCGATCTGGTCCGTGTAGACCTCGCTGTACCAGCCGTTGCGGAGGAACGTGTACGGCAGACCCGAATCGAGGATCGCCTGCTCGGTGGCGATGTGGTCGGCGGCCAGCTCGAAGTCGGCGTCCGGGCCGCCGAGCACGCTGGTGTACGCGATCCGCGCGGCACCGGCGTTCTTCGCGGCCGTGATGACCGCCTGGTGCTGCTCGAGCCGGTTCGGGTCGAGGCCCGAGATCAGCAGGACCGTGTCACCGGCGCCGAAGGCCTTCGCCAGTGCGTCCGGGTCGTTGTAGTCGGCGACCCGCACCTCGACGCCGCGGTCTGCGATCGGGGCCGCCTTCGCGGCGCTCCGCACGACCGCGACGACCTGATCGGCTGGGACTCGCTGCAGCAGCTCGTCGATGACGAGCGTGCCCAGGTGCCCGGTGGCGGCGGTGACTACGATGCTCATTCCTGCTCCTCTGTCGTTGATGTCTGCTACCGACAGTAGGCGGCAGGTGCGAGCGGATCTATGTCCATGGAGCGCAGATTTATATCCGATCGTCTTGACCGGTGCGCGTATCATGACAGGTATGGATGTACTCGCCGATGTCGTCACCGCGATGAAGACCGGCCCGGCCACGTCCGGGCGCACCGACGTCCGGGGACCGTGGGGGCTGCGGATGGTGCACTCCTTCGGCGCCACCTTCCACCTCGTTCTGCAAGGTACGGCGTGGTTGCTGCCGCCGGAGGGCGACCCGATCCCGCTCGGCCCGGGCGACGCGGTGCTGCTGCCGCGCGGCCTCGCACACGCGATCGCCGACCACCCGGATTCGCCGCTGACTGATTTCGACCCGTCCGTCGAGGAGCCGCCGCAGGGGCAGGGCGCGCGGTCGTTGCTGCTGTGCGGGACCTACCGGCTGGACCGCGAGCGCCCGCACCCGGTGCTGAGCAAGCTGCCCGATGTGGTCGTCGTACCGGCGAACCCCGGACGCCACCGTTCGTTGCATACGGCAATCAGCATCCTGGGTGAGGAGCTCGACGCGCAGCGGCCCGGCGCGGCTGCCGTCGTGCCGGCGCTGGTGGATGCGCTACTCGTGTTGATCTTGCGGGCCTGGTTCGAGGACAGCGACTGCCCGGCGGAGCGGGGCTGGTCGCGGGCCCTGACCGATCCGGCGGTCGTGCAGTCCCTGGAGCTCCTTCACGAGCGGCCGGGCGCAGCGTGGACGGTCGCCGACCTGGCATCCGATGTCGGGTTGTCGCGCGCTGCCTTCGCGCGGCGGTTCACGGAGGCCGTCGGGGAGCCGCCGCTGACGTACCTGTCCCGTTGGCGGATGACGACCGCGGCGCGGCTGCTGCGGGATTGCGATCGCCCGATCGCCACGGTGGCGAAGGAGATCGGCTACACGTCGGAGTTCGCGTTCGCGAAGGCGTTCAAGCGCGACTTCGGCGTACCGCCCGGGACCTACCGCAAGCAGGTCATCCCGGCCTGAGGGTCGCGACCAGCTCACCGCGGCTTCGGACACCGACCTTGGCGAACGCCGACTTCAGGTGGTCCTGGATCGTGTGCGGCGAGATCGACAACCGGTCGGCGATCGCGCCGGTGGTGTGGCCAGAGATGATCTCCAGACAGATCTCCCGCTCGCGCGTGGTCAGGCCGTACGCCGCCAGCAGCATGCCGACCAGGTGCTGACCCGAGGCAGGCTCGATCGTCACCACGACCTCGTCCTCGTTCTCACCGAGCAGCCGGCTGCCCTCTAGCAGAACCCACTCGCCGGACGCGGTCTGCACCCGCGCCTGGAACGTGCCGGAGACGCGGGTGCCCGTGACGACGGCCCGGAGCAGTACGCCGAAGCGTCCGGGCGCGATCTCGTCCAGCTCGTGCTGCCAAGTCCGGGCGGCCGCGGTGATCGCCCGCGGCTCGCCCGTCGGGCCGGTGACGACGATCGACGGGCCGACCCCTCCGCTGTACCCGTGCGCGTCCGTGCGTACGGCGACCCGCGTCGCCGCGCCGATGACCGGCGCCACCGACCCGAGGAACTCCACCTCCCGGTCGCTGAAGTCTGGACCGCTGCGGACGAACCCCGCCGCGCCCCAGCAGTCCCCGTCGACGACGAACGTCGTCCGGACCTCGTGCTCGATCCCGAGCGGCCGCCACACCTCGTTCAGTCGCCGGTGACCGACGACCTCGCGGTGCGGCAGGTCCGACAATCGCGCGACCTGGTGTGAGGTGCGGGCCAGTTCGGCGAACGAGTTCGGCACGGTTCCGGCGTACTCCGTCTCCGCCAGTTGGGGCTCGTACTCCGATGGAATGCGGGCCGCGCCGCTCGTCATCGAGCTGATCACCAGCGTGCCCGGATCCATCCCGGCCCAGCAGGTGAGCTCGCTGCCGACGACCTCTTCGACGACGTCGATCGCGGCCGCGTGCAGTTCGGCGACGCCCATCCCCGAGGTCGCCAGTGCCACGATGTCCCGGCGCGCGGCCCGCGCCCGGCCCTCCCACATGGGCCCAGTATGCGCCGACGTACCACTGCCGCCTATCCCCGAAATGTGGGGATTCCGGCGGTCCCGACGAGCCCATCCGCACGGGATACCTCTGGCGTACGCCGCTTCCTACCGTCGCAGTCATGAACGGAACAGCCTCGCCGCCGCGCAGCGAGTCGTGGAGCAAGGCGTTCTACGTCCTGCAGGGCCCGCCGTCCGCGAAGTTCCTGACCATCAGCCAGACCGGCCGAATGAGCGCGTTCTTCGCGGAGGGGGCGACGGCATGAGTACGGCGGCGCAGATTCTCGCGATCGCCATCGCGATCATGCTGGCGTCGGTCTGGCTGATGGAGTCGTTCTTCTACCGCCATCCACGGCTGTATCCGCTGTTCCTGCTGGAACGCCGGGACTTCGACGCGGTCAGGTTGTGGATCGTGAACCTCGGGTTCTACAACTTCACCACCGGAGTCGCGCTGGCACTCGGAGTCGTCCTGGCACGGACCGGGCATGTGCCGCAGGGCGAGGCGCTGGTCGCGTTCACCGCGGCGCAGCACGTTTTCCTGGCTCTCGTCCTGCTCGCAACGGAGCGGCGACTCTGGTTGAACACCTTGCTGGAAGGGGTTCCGGCCGCCGTACTGCTGCTGCTCGTCCTGCTGTAGGAAATTTACCAATTCTGCGCAATCATGGGCACGGAGCACCACACACACTCAAGGTTCCCGAATGGTCACCCGCAGTTCGACCGATCCGGGGGCCTACCGCCCTGAGTACCCGTGAAGGTGAGACCTCATGAGCCCAATCAGTCGCAGGACCCTTGTTCTCGGCGGACTCGCCGTGGCCGGTGCCGGCGCCCTGCCTGCGTCGTCGAGAGCTGCCGCCCAGTCATCCGTGATCACCGCCACCGCCGCCGTCCCGTACCCCTTCCAGCTCGGCATCGCCTCCGGTGAGCCGGACGCGAACAGTGTCGTGCTCTGGACCCGCCTGGCGCCGTCGCCGCTGAACGCCGACGGCCAAGGCGGCATGGCGAACGCCGACGTCGCCGTCGACTGGCAGGTGTCGACCACCGACACCTTCAGCACGCTGGTCGCGTCCGGCACCGTGACAGCGAAGTACGCCTCAGCGCACTCAGTGCATGTCGTCGCAGGCGGCCTCAGCCCGGACGCCGACTACTTCTACCGCTTCCGCGCCCAGGGCCACCTCTCACCCGTCGGCCGCACCCGCACCACGCCCGCGGTCGGAACGGCCGGCCGGAACCTGCTGATGGCCTTCACGTCCTGCTCGCACTACGAGGAGGGTTACTTCACCGTCTACCGCCGGATTGCCGAGGAGAACCCGGGCGTCATCCTGCACCTCGGTGACTACATCTACGAGTACGGCCCGACCACCGGCCGCACTCGGTTGCACCTGGGCAACGAGATCGTGTCGATCGCCGACTACCGTCGCCGGTACGCCCAGTACAAGACCGACCCCGACCTTCAAGCGGCACATGCCGTCGCGCCGTGGATCGTCGTACCGGACGACCACGAGGTCGAGAACAACCACGCGGGCACGATCCGGGAGAACAACACGCCTGCGTTGACTGCGGCGCAGTGGACCGCGCGACGGTCGGCGGCGTACCAGGCCTACTACGAGAACATGCCGCTGCGGCCTGCTCAGGTGAACAGCGGCAACAGCATCCAGCTCTACCGGCGACTGCGGTGGGGGAGTCTGGCGACGTTCCACATGCTCGACACCCGCCAGTACCGCAACGACCAGGCCTGCGGTGACGGCTGGAAGGTGTGCTCTGACGCCGACCTCGCCAACCGCAGTCTGCCCGGGAACGCACAGGAGAGCTGGCTGCTGGACGGACTGGGGCAGCACCTGGGTACGTGGGACATCATCGGCCAGCAGGTGTTCTTCGCCCGCCGGTTCAGCTCCACCGGGGCGAGCATGGACTCGTGGGACGGGTACCGCGCGTCCCGTGCGCGGATCCAGCAGGGCTGGGTCGACCGCACCGTCCGGAACCCAGTCGTACTCACTGGAGACGTGCACCGGGCCTGGGCCAGCGATCTCAAGGCCGACTACAACAACGCGAACTCGGCGACGATAGGCACCGAACTGGTCACCAGCTCGGTCACCTCGAGCGGTGACGGCGACGGGTCCACCACGGTCCCCGATGTCGGCACCAACCCGTGGCTGAAGTTCTACAACAACCGCCGCGGCTATGTGCGCGCGACGCTCAGCCCGACCGAGCTGCGGGCCGACTTCCGCAACGTGGCAAAGGTTTCCGAGCACGGGGCCGCCGCGGCGACCGTGAAGTCGTTCGTCGTCCAAGAGGGTCAGCCCGGATTGCAGGCGGTGTGACGATGAAGAAGACGCTTGCTCTCACTGCGATCGCGGCGACGGTGCTGACCTTCACCGCCACCACTGCCGAGGCACATATTGCTGCGCCCACCTGGGTGGCGGCGAACAGTGTGTCCACCGGCGACCAGGATGCTGCCTCCGTTGCGATCAACCGGAACGGGTACGTCGCTGTGGTGTGGGAGGATGACCGCGACACCGACAACGCGACCGACAACGTGCACAGCGAGATCTACCTGCGGCTCTTCCGCAACGGTACGGCGGTGTACGAGACGAAGCTGTCCGCCGGCGGAAGCAGCGGTGTGACGAACTGGCGGCACCTGCACCCGGACGTCGGTCTGGACGACAAGGGCAACGCGGTCGTGGTGTGGCAGGACGACCCGGACGGCAACGGCTACTACAACATTCCGTACCGCGTCGTGAACACGGCCGGCACCGTGACAGCGTCCGGCAACTCCAACAGCAGCTCCACCGGCCAACAGATCAACCCACGTGTCGCTGTCGACCCGGACGGCGCACCGTCCGGTGCCGCAGTCGCGTTCACCGTGGCGTGGGAAGACATCCAGACCGGTACGCCGGCAACGGTGAAGGCAGCCGGCTTCACCGGGCCGACCACCCGCGCCTGGGAGGTCACCGCCTCGCAGACGACCGGCCAGCACCACAACCCGGATGTGGCCGTGTCAGCGTCAGGTGACGCGGTTGTCGTGTGGGACGAGGACGGCGACGCCAACGCCGACTACAACATCGGACTGATCAGGCTGGGCCGTACTAACGGTGCAGCCACGCTCTCGCGCCGGGTCGCCAACTCGAACACCACAGGTCAGCAGACGCATCCGGCCGCGGCAGCCAACTTCAACGGCGACTTCGCGGTCGCCTGGGAGTCGGCCGGTGCCGTCGCAACGCGTTCGTTCAACAGCGCGGGCACTGCCCGGTACGCCGACGTACAGGTCGCCGCTGCTGGTGTAGCGCCGTCGGTCGGCATCGACGACCAGTCGCAGACGGTCGTCGGCTGGACAGTGGCTGGCGCTGATCCGGACGTGTGGGTACGTGGCTTCGGCACCGACGGCACCGACACAGGTCGGCTCTCGGCGCAGCGGCTGAGCTCTGTGGCCACAGGTCGGCAGGAGCAGATGACAGTCGCGGTCTCGCCGTTCGCCGAAGTAGCGGTCGCGTACACGGACGACAACGACGGAAACACCTACGACCAGGTCTACCTGGGTACGGGAATCTCCAACAACAGCTGGTGAATCAGTGCGTCGTGGGGGACACCGTGCTCAGTACGGTGTCCCCTGCGTCGACCACTTCGAGGTGGTCGATGTCGCCCAGCGGGATCGACGTACTGGCAGGAACCTGTGCCTGGTACTTGCCGTTCGCTGCCCACCAACCGGCCGTCTCCACGGTTCCGTCGCGGCTGTGTACGACGAGCATGCAGTGCTCGTACGGCTGCAGGTCACTCAGCCGGAGTTGGATGTCCGTACCCCAGCCACGGCTGACCAGCTTCGCCGTCGTGTCGAGGCCTCCGACTCCGTCCGTCGCTGTCCACGTTGCTGAGGCCGGCGCGGAGAGCACGCCCCAGCTAGCGACACCAGCTATCACTGCCGCTGCTGCCGCGGCCAGCGCCCACCACGGCCGCCTCTTCCTGCTCAGCTGAAGGGGCGCCGGTTCGGGCTGGTCCGCTTCGATGTCCTCGGCAGCTACGGCGTGGAGCAGCCCCGGCAGGTGCGCGAACTGCAGCAACGTCTCGCGGCACGCCGTACAGGTCACGACGTGCTCCTCCACCGCGCGACGCTCGGACGCCTCCAACGCACCGAGCACATAGGCGCCGATCGACATCGTCTCCGGGCATGTCATGAGCCGGTCACCCCTCGTTCCTCCAAAGCAGCGCGCAACGCGTGCAGCGCGTAGTAGCTGCGCGACTTCACCGTTCCCGGCGGTACGCCGAGGACGACGGCCGCCTCGTTGACGGTGCGGCGGCGGTAGAACAGCTCGACGATCACCTGCCGATGGTCGGTGCTGAGACCCCGCAGTACGTCGATCACCTGCCAGACCTGCAGCACGCGGTCGATGTCGTCGGTGAGGGCCGGGAACTCGCGGTCCTCGATCGGTACCTCCGTCACCCGCGCGCTCTGCCGACGGCGGCCGGAGATCACCAGGTTGCGGGCGACCGTGAACAGCCAGCGCCCGGCCCGGTCCGGGTCCAGGTCGGCCGCATGCGTCCAGGCGCGCGCCATCGTCTCCTGCACGATGTCCTCGGCGTACTGCCGGTCGCCCACGGAACGCAGCACGTACCCGAACAACGGCCGCCGGTACTTGTCGTACAACGCGCGGATCACCGTGTCGTCATCCACACCAAGGAACTACGCGGGAGGACGGTAAAAGGTTCAACTGAACCGCCGGGCCGGATCTCGCGTAGTCAGACGGCGAGAGGAGATTCGATGAAAACCACAATCTTGTTGCTGGGAGCAACGGTGGCGGCGCTCGGTGCGCTGACCGCCTGCGGTAGCGATGCCCAGCCCGCCGGCGGTGACGCTGGTGACGCCGCGGCGGCCGCTGTCTCGGTCAAGGACGTCAGCGGCGTCGGCCAGACGCTGGTCGACGCCTCCGGGAAGACGCTGTACTTCGCCGACCAGGAGGCCGGCGGCACGCTCAAGTGCACCGACGGCTGCCTGAGCTTCTGGATCCCAGCCGCCGGGTCCGCCGCCGACGCGAAGTCGGTGACCGGACTGGCCACCATGAAACGCTCCGACACCGGCGCGGAGCAGCTCACGTTCCAAGGCAAGCCGCTCTACACCTTCAAACTCGACACCGCCGCCGGTGAGGCCAAGGGCAACAACCTCGCCGACGCCTTCTCCGGCGTCGACTTCACCTGGCACGCCGCAACCACCACAGCCGCAGCCCCCACCCAGGCTCCCTCGTCGTCCGATGGTGGGGACTACGGCTACTGATGACTAGCGGCCGGGTACGAAGACGACGGCGTCGCCTACTGCGCGTTCGGCGCCGCCGGTGCTGCTCGGGTGGTTGACGACGGTGCCGTCGCCGAGTGCCATTGCGGTGGAGCCGCCGCCGTCGAGGTTGATGGCGTCGTACAGACCGAGTGCCTTCGCGACGGCGGCGGTCTCGTCCATGGTGGTGCCGACGCTCGTGGTCTGGCGGCCGTCGATGGTGGCGAGGACGATCTTGCCGCCGCGGGTCGTGCCGGCGATCGTACGCGGGTTGCGATCGAAGAAGCTGCCGGTGCCGTCCGGTACGACGATCTCGCCGTTCTTCGTCAGCTGGTAGCGACCGGTCACGCCGTACAGGCCGCTGCGCAACGGAACCTTGCGGCCGTTCTCGTCCGACACCGCGAGGTCCGTGCGCAGGCAGCCCTTTGCCAGCTCGAGGAGCGCGACGGTGTCCTGGCCGGTCGCCTGCAGCGACGTCTGGCTCGGGCTGAGCGTCGTACCGCGCGTGGTCGACGTACGGACGACGCACCCGCGGCGGTCCAGTACGACCTCGATGCCGGCGCCGGACGGAGTCGTGGCGGCGAACTCGGGCGTGAACCGTACGACGTCACCCGGCAGCGTGCACGTGGTCTGGTCGGGCAGCGTCGCGCACGCGGTCGGGATCACCGGCGGGTGGTTGAGGAACTCGAGCGGGAGTTCGGCGCCGGTGAGGCGGTTGCGGACCGTGCCGGTCCAGCGCAGGTGACCGGTCACCACCCTGTTGCTCTTGGCATCGATCACGAGGTTGGCCTCGGTCGGGTCGGCGAGCGGCTCGCTGAGCAGCTTGCCGTCGAAGAGGCCGAGCCCGACCGGGTCGCCCGGGTACTGCGGGTTCGCGGTGAAGGTGAAGAACGACGCGTTCACGCCGGCCAGCGCGCCGGCCGACGTCACCAGGTCCGAGGTCTTCTCGACGCGGGCCAGGTCGGGGCCGTACGTCGCCTTCAGGTGGCCGTCGGCCGTCCGTGGGTCGATCGTGAGCACGTTGACGACCCACGGGCCGCGCGGCGTCGTGTTGATCTGGTCGGCCGGCGCCGGGTCGGTGCCGCGGACGATCCGGGTCAGCGTGACGCCGCGCGCCAGCGTGCGGTCGGTGCGGGTCTCGACCAGGTCGGCGTCCCCGATCGGCAGGCCCTGCGCTGTCACTTGTTCGTGCATCGGTACGGCGTCGGCGGTCGACAACCCGGTAGCCAGTACGCCGAACACCGCGGCCGCGCTGAGGGCAGCCTTGAACACTCGAGCGGAAGTAGTCATACCGCCCATCCTCGGAGCAGGCGGTGGAATCTTTCTAGACCTCGCTCTGACTTGTCAGCATCTTCCAGGTGACGGTTCAGCGTTCCTCGACGAGCCGGATGATCGGGAGCTCACGATCGGTCTGCTTCTGATACTCCGCGAATCCGGGCGACGCTGTGGTGATGCGCTCCCACGCCTCCGCCCGCTCGGCTCCGTGCAACTGCTCGGCGCGGACCTCGATCGCCTCGCCGCCGACCTCGATGCGGACCTGGTCAGGGTTCGCGGCCAGGTTGTAGTACCACGCCGGGTTGCCGGCCGCGCCGGCTGCGGAGGCGACGATCAGCCGGGTGCCGTCTGCGTCCGCGAACCAGGCGACCGGCGTCGCTCGCTCGGCACCGGACTTCCGCCCGATCGTTCGCAGGACCAACGCGTCGCCGCCTCTGAACTTGCCGCCGCCGCGCCGCCGGATGCGACGGGCGTTGAACCTGTTGAACCAGTGCAGGAGCTGGCCGCCGGGTTGCCGGGAGCCACGGGTGCCGGGGCGGGTGTCGAAGCTCATCGGCTCGCCACCGCCTCGGGGGTGTGCACGGTGCGCGTCGTGGTGATCTTGTCGTCGTACGTGAACGGCCGGCCGTCGAGGTTGAAGCTCCACGAGATCGTCGGCGTGATCCGCAGATAGCTGCTGGCACCGAACTGTCCGGTCCGCTCGACGAGCTCGGCGGTGCCGTAGATGCGTAGGTAGCGCGGGACCCACGGGTCGGCCGAGACCAGGTCGTCGAGGATCACGGCGACCTTGGTGTTGCCGGCCTCGATGTTGCGGAACTTGCGGGTCTTCAGCGGGTCCATGCCGCCGCCGATGTAGAGGTAGGCCCCGTCGTACTCGAAACCGACCGGTACCGCGTCCGGCTGTCCATCAGAGCCGACCGTGGCGAACCGGGCGATGCGCTGGGAACGCAGGTAGTCGAGCTCCTCGTCACTGAAGGACATCGCATCTCCTCGATAGTTCATGGCATTTACTGTATGCGCCATTAACTATACACCCCATGTACCGTGGAGAGGTGAGTGAGACGCAGACACCCCCGGGACAGGCCCGCGCCCGGCGGGGCGGCGGGCGGTTCGCCGGGTTCGCCCAGGTGCACGGCGCCGGCCTGGATCCCGCGGACCTGGACGTCGCTGCCGGGCTGGTGCAGCTCACCGGTGTGGTGCAGGCCATCTACGCCGGTATGTCCGAGCGGCACGATCTGACGCCGGTGCAGGCCAAACTGCTGTGTGTCCTGCTCGACGGACCCAAGGGCATGGCCGAGCTCGCGCAGAGTTTCGGCGTCGAGAAGGCCGCTCTCACCGGTCTGATGGATCGCGCCGAGAAGCGCGGGCTGGCCGAACGGTCGCCGGTCCCTGGCGACCGGCGTGCCGTGCAGGTGACGTTGACCGAGCCCGGCCGTCGCGCCGCCACCGCCTTCCACGCGGACGTCGGCGAGGCGCTGGAGGAGCTGATCGGGCAGCTCAGCCCGGCCGATCGGGAACACTTCCGGGCAGTCCTGGCCGGCATCATCACGAGGTGCCGCACGTCACCATCCAGCTCCTGAGCACCCAAGCGTCACGGACAGCGCTTTCCCCTACGATCGACGGGTGTCCACCCCGCTGAGTAGCTGAGATGTCCGCCGTCATCGGTGCCTTCGGCGCACTGGTCGCTGTGGCGGTGCTCGGGTACGTCGTCGGCATCTTCGGCGTACTGCGGAAAGAGGACGAGCTCGTACTGTCCCGGCTGGCGTTCTTCGTGGCGACTCCGGCGCTGCTGTTCACGACCGTCGCGCGGGCGGACCTGCGGTCGATCTTCTCGGTGGTGCTCGTCACCAACCTCGTGAGTCTGTTCGTGGTGCAGGCGCTGTTCCTGTTGATCGCTGCGGTGATCTGGCGGCGGACACGGTCCCAGGCGACGATCGGGGTGCTCGCGTCGTCGTACGTGAACGCGGGCAATCTCGGCGTACCGGTGGCGGCGTACGTGCTGGGGGACGGTGCGTTGGTGGCGCCAATCGTGTTGTTCCAGGTGCTGATCATGGCGCCGGTGGCGTTCGCCGTACTGGACGGAGACCGGCAGGGGAGTGGGCGGCGGGTGTCGCTGCGAACCGTGGTCACGCGGCCGTTCCGCAACCCGTTGACGGTGGCGTCGCTGCTCGGGCTACTGGTGTCGGTCGTCGGCGTGCAGTTGCCGGACATGGTGATGCGACCGATCGACCTGGTCGCGGCAGCGGCGGTCCCGGTCGCGTTGGTGGCGTACGGCCTCAGCCTGAGCGCGGGCACCAAAGACTCGATCACCGTACGGCGGGACGTCGTACTGGCCGTTGCACTCAAGACGTTCGTACAACCACTGGCCGCCTACGCAATCGCCCGCTGGGCCCTGGACCTCCACGGCACGGCCCTACTAGCGCCGACCCTCCTAGCAGCCCTACCCACAGCCCAGAACGTCTACGTCTACGCCGTCCACTACCGAGCCAGCCGCACCCTGGCCCGCAGCGCAGTCCTCCTCAGCACCCTGCTCTCAATCCCCGTCATGATCCTCATAGCCGGCCTACTCACCTGAGTCACCACCGCGCGGACGACCCATGCAGGAGACACCCCCACCGCTGAGGAGCGCCGTCAGGAGAGCCGGGGTTATCCCCTCGTGTACCTGTAGAGAACCCACAACTCAAGGGGATAACCCGTCGTCTGCGCGATGGGTTGGTGGCTGACCGGCGGACGCGGCGGGGAGTGGGGATAGGCGCTGGTGACTGGGGACAGGCAATATCAGGTGCCGACACACCATTGCCTGTCCCCAGTTACTAGATCGGCCTCGTCACCTGAGTCAGCGCATGGCTTTGAAGGCTTCTTCGGCTATGGGTTCTACCTGGTCTACTGCTACGCCTTCGTTGGCGGATTGGGCTATGACGGTGAGGGTGTTGGAGCCGCGGTAGCACTGGGTCGGGAGGTTGCCGGCGGATTCGATGCAGGTGGAGTTGCCGATCTTCTTGACCTTGTCGGCGCTGGCGCCGGAATCCGCGACGACCTTGTCGATGTCGACGCGGCCGCGGAGTGCGATCAGGACGTAGAACCGGTCGCCCTCGAGGCTGCCGTACGCCTCGACCATCACCTTCTTGCCGTCGTTGATCCTGCTCAACGCGTCACGGGTCTGATCGAGCTGCGCCTGACTGCGGATCTCGGGGTCAGTGATCCGGTCGAGGCCTGCGACCTTGGCGGGCGGGGTGATCGCGCGCTCCGCGTTCAACCGGCTGAGCGGCCCGAGACCCCACAGATACCCGAGCACCGCCAGCACGATCAGCACGACAACCGCACTACCAACAGTCACCCAAGGCCCACGAACCTTGAACCGCCGCAAACCCTTCTTCTTGGGCTGCTCGCCCGCATCCTTCGCCGCAACAGCCGTTCCCCCGGCATCCTTCGCCGGAGCCGGGTCGGGGGCGGGTGTGGCTGCGGTTGTTTTCGGCGGGTCGGCCGGGGGTGGGCCGACCGGTGGGACAGGGGCCAGTTCGGTGGTGTCCGCGCCGGCATCGGCCGCGTCGGCGGCCTGTTTCTTGGGATCTGCCGGGTTGGTGGGGTCGCTCATCGATTGGCTCCTCGGACGTCAGGGTCACGGGGTGCAGCGGTCAGCTCGTCCCGATGGTTCCACATCATGACAAACCGTAGTCGAACCTCCGAACGCACAAGTGCCCGCCTCCCCAGCAGGAGACGGGCACTTGCACCTGACTTCAGAGTGTCGCGACGACCTTGACCGAATCGGAGTCGTCGGCGTGCCAGACGATCTCGCCGGTGATCCGCCCGGCGGCGCGCAGGTCCGGCTCGGCGCGCTCGGCGAGCGCGAGCCGCGCGGCGGGCCCGGTGACCTCGACCTTGGAGACCTCGGTCTTCATCGAGACCTTCTCCTCGGACTTCGCGCCGCGGATGCCCGCGAGCACCTCGGAGACCGCGTCCAGCACCTCGGGCTCCTGCTCCGCAACCGAGAGATCCCCGTCCGGAGTCGGCCACGACGACAAGTGGATCGAACCCTCCTGCCACCACGACCAGACCTCTTCGGTCGCGAACGGCAGGTACGGCGCCAGCAGCCGGAGCTGCACCGACAACGCAACCGCGAGTGCAGCCTTCGCCGAGGCAGCGGCGGCGTCGCCCTGACCGCCGTACGCGCGCTCCTTCACCAGCTCGACGTAGTCGTCGCAGAACGTCCAGAAGAACCGCTCGCCGATCTCCAGCGCCCCGGTGTAGTCGTACCGCTCGAAGGCCGCCGTGGCCTCGGTGACGACTGCCCGCAGCCGCTGCAGCATCGCCAGGTCGACCGGCTCGGTGACCGCGGACGGGTCGACCGTGGTCGCCCCGAACCCGAGGACGAACTTCGATGCGTTCAGGACCTTGATCGCGAGCCGGCGCCCGACCTTCATCTGCGACTCGTCGAACGGCGAGTCCATGCCCGGCCGCGCCATCGCCGCACGCCAGCGGACCGCGTCCGAGCCGAACTTCTCCAGGATCTCCGACGGGACGACCGCGTTGCCCTTGGACTTCGACATCTTCTTGCGGTCCGGGTCGACGACGAATCCGGAGATCAGCGACCGCGCCCACGGCAGGGAGCCGTTCTCGAAGTGCGCCCGGACGATCCGCGAGAACAGCCAGGTGCGGATGATCTCGTGGGCGTGCGTGTTCAGATCCATCGGGAAGGTACGGCGGAACAGGTCGTCGTCGCGCTCCCACCCGCAGACGATGTGCGGCGTCAGCGACGACGTCGCCCAGGTGTCCATCACGTCGGGGTCGGCCTCGAACCCGCCCGGCTTGCCGCGCTGCGACTCGTCGTACCCGCGGGGCGCCTGCGAGGTCGGGTCGATCGGCAGCTCGGCCTCGGACGGCATCAGCGGGTGGTCGTAGTCCGGCTCGCCGTCGTGGTTCAGCGGGTACCAGACCGGGAACGGGACGCCGAAGTACCGCTGGCGGGAGATCAGCCAGTCGCCGTTCAGGCCCTCGACCCAGTTCAGGTAGCGGTGCCGCATGTGCTCCGGGACCCAGGCGAGCTCGTTGCCGCGCTCGAGGAACTCCTGCTTGAGCGAGGCGTCGCGGCCGCCGTTGGTGATGTACCACTGCCGGGTGGAGACGATCTCGAGCGGCTTGTCGCCGTTCTCGTAGAAGTTCGCCATTCGCTCGGTCTTCTTCGGCTCGCCGTCCAGATCGCCGGACTCGCGGAGCTTCTGGACCATCAGCTCGCGCGCGCTGAACACGGTCTTACCGGCCAGTTCGCCGTACAGCTCCGAGCCCTCGAGCCAGGGCGGGGTGTCGCGCAGCAGTCGGCCGTCGCGGCCGATCACCGTGCGGACCGGGAGTTGCAGCTCGCGCCACCACTGGATGTCGGTCTGGTCGCCGAAGGTGCAGCACATCGCGATGCCGGCGCCCTTGTCCATCTCGGCGGCCTCGTGCGCCAGGACCGGGACCTCGACGCCGAACAGCGGCGACTTCACCGTCGTACCGAACAGGTGCTTGTAGCGGTCGTCGTCCGGGTGCGCGATCAGCGCGACGACGGCCGGGATCAGCTCCGGCCGGGTGGTCTCGATGTAGATCGGGGCGTCGGCGCCGTGGAAGGCGACCCGATGGTAGGCGCCCGGATACGACCGGGCCTCCATCTCGGCCTGCGCGACCGCGGTCTGGAACGTGACGTCCCAGACCGTCGGAGCCTCGGCCAGGTAGGCCTCGCCGCGGGCGAAGTTGCGCAGGAACGCGCGCTGCGACGTACGCCGGGAGTCCTCGGAGATCGTGGTGTAGAGGTACGACCAGTCGACGCTCAGGCCGACCTGCCGCCACATCGCCTCGAACGCCTGCTCGTCGATATGCGTGAGCTCACCGCACAGCTCGACGAAGTTCTGCCGGGAGATCGGGATCTGCTTCTTCGGGTCCGGCTTGGCCGGCGGGGTGAAGTCGGCGTCGTACGGCAGCGAGGGGTCGCACTTGACGCCGTAGTAGTTCTGGACCCGGCGCTCGGTGGGCAGGCCGTTGTCGTCCCAGCCGATCGGGTAGAAGACCTTCTTGCCGCGCATCCGCTGGTAGCGGGCGACGAGGTCGGTGTGGGTGTAGCTGAAGATGTGCCCGACGTGCAGCGACCCGGAGACCGTCGGCGGCGGCGTGTCGATGGAGTAGACATCGGCACGCTCGGCGGTGCGGTCGAAGGCGTAGGTCTGCTGCTCCTTCCATACGGCAGCCCACTTCTCCTCGAGGCCGTCGAGGCTGGGCTTGTCTGGAACGCGGGACGTCTGGCTCATGCGCACAATGTTAGTGGTTGTCAAGGGGTGCTCCGACCGGTTTATCCACAGGCCCTCCTAGACTGGGCTTTCTGATGAGCGACCTTTCCTTCGCCGAGGTATCGGCACGGCTCCAGCAGCGTTGGCCGGAGCACAAGATCGAGCCCACCCTGGAGCGCGTGCGGCGGCTCGTCGAGCTGCTCGGCGACCCCCAGAAGGCCTACCCGGTGGTGCACCTGACGGGGACCAACGGCAAGACGTCCACGGCGCGCATGATCGACACCCTGCTGCGCGAGGCCGGGCTGCGGACCGGCCGGTTCACCAGCCCGCACCTGGAGTCGGTCCGGGAGCGGATCACGCTGAACGGCGAACCGATCAGCGAGGAGCGTTTCGTCGAGGCGTACGAGGAGATCGCGCCGTACCTCGACGTCGTCGACGCCGAGCAGGAGCACCCGCTGACGTTCTTCGAAGTGATGACCGGAATGGCGTACTCCGTGTTCGCGGACGCCCCGGTCGACGTCGCGGTGATCGAGGTCGGCCTCGGCGGGAGCTGGGACTCCACCAACGTCGCGGACGGCACGGTGTCGGTGATCACCCCGATCGCGGTCGACCACGCGCACCTGCTGGGCGCGGATCCGGTCACGATCGCGGGCGAGAAGTCCGGCATCATCAAGCCCGGCGGTACGACGGTGATGGCCCAGCAGAGCCTGGAGGTCTTCGAGGTCCTGCTCCGCAGGGCCGCTGAGGTGGGCGCGCAGGTCGCCCGCGAGGGGATCGAGTTCGGCATCGTCAGCCGCGCGCTCGCGGTCGGCGGCCAGGTCGTCTCGATCAAGGGCCTCGGCGGTGAGTACGACGATCTGTTCATCCCGCTGCACGGTGAGTACCAGGCGCACAACGCGGCCACCGCGGTCGCCGCGGTCGAGGCCCTGCTCGGCGCCAGCCCGGAGACCGAGGGCCGGGTTACCGCCGAACTGCTGCAGGCCGGCTTCGAGCAGGTCACCAGCCCCGGCCGGATGGAGGTCGTCCGGAACAGCCCGACGATCGTCGTCGACGCCGCGCACAACCCGCACGGCGCCGAGGCGACCGCGGCCACGGTCTCGGAGGCGTTCCAGTTCCAGCCGCTGATCGGCGTACTGGGCTGCATGAAGGATAAGGACGTGTACGGCGTCCTCGAGGCGTACGAGCCGATCATGGAGACCGTCGTCTGCACCCGGAACAGCTTCGTCGAGCGGTCGATGCCGGCCGAGGAGCTGGGGCGGCTGGCGGCCGAGGTGTTCGGCGAGGAGCGGGTCCTGGTCCGCCCGCACCTGATCGACGCGATCGACGACGCGATCCGGCTCGCCGAGGAGGAAGCGGTCGCGCTCGGCAGCGGCGGCGTACTGATCACCGGCTCGGTCATCACCGCCGGCGAGGCGCGGGCGCTGCTGGTTCGCAAGGGCAAGGGCGAGCAGTGAGGTCGCTCGCGTCGATCGTGCTCGCGTTCGAGTCGATCGTGCTCGCGCTCGTCACGCCGGTGATGATCTCGGTCGCGGACATCCGTCCCGCGATCGCGGTGCCGGTCTGTCTCGGCCTGGCGCTGCTCGCGATCGTCTCGGCCGGCCTGCTCCGGTTCCAGGCCGGGTACGTCCTCGGTTCGGTGGTCCAGGTCGGCGCGGTCGGGCTCGGCTTCGTCGTCTCCGTGATGTTCGTCCTCGGCGCCTTCTTCGCGGCCTTCTGGGTCGCGGCCATCGTCCTCGGCCGCCGCATCGAAGCAGCCAAGAAGGCACATGAGGCACACGAGGCACAGACCGGTTAGGCTCATCCGCCCCGGTTACTTCGAGAGAGAGTTGTCAGATGTCGCAGCGCACACTGGTCCTGCTCAAGCCCGACACGGTCCGCCGTGGCCTGATCGGTGAGGTGCTGGGCCGGTTCGAGGCCAAGGGGCTCCGGATCGTCGCCATGGACCTGCGCACGATCGACGGCGAGCTGGCCGACCAGCACTACGCAGAGCATGTCGAGAAGGCCTTCTACCCGCCGCTGCGGGACTTCGTCACCAGCGGCCCGATGGTCGCGCTGGTCCTCGAGGGCGACGAGGCGATCGAGGTCGTCCGCGCGCTGAACGGCGCCACCGACGGCCGCAAGGCCGCCCCCGGCACCATCCGCGGCGACCTCTCCCTCTCCAACCGCGAAAACCTCGTCCACGGCTCCGACTCCGAGGAGTCCGCCACCCGCGAGATCAAGATCTGGTTCCCCGACCTCCCCTGACGCGGGTCAGGTCAGTTTCTCCAGGTGGTCGGCGGCGGTGGTGGTGCCGCCGGCTTGCTGGAAGGAGTGGGCTATGCGTTCGGCGGCGGTTCGGAAGGTGTCGTCGGTCAGGACCCGCTCGACGGCGGTCGTGAGGTGAGCCTCGGTCGCTCGGCCGAAGCGGAGGCGGACTCCCGCACCCGCGGTGACGACCTGGGTGGCGACGATGGGCTGGTCGTCGCGAATCGGTGCGACCACCAGCGGTTTGCCGTGCCACAGCGTTTCGCAGACCGTGTTGTGGCCGGCATGGCAGATGACCGCGTCGACGTGTGGCAGCAGGGCCAGTTGGGGCACCTGGCTGCGGACGAGGATGTTGTCCGCGGTCTCTCCGAGTACGCCGGCCGGATCGACGACCACCGCGCGGACCTTCAGGCCGGCCAGCGCGTTCACGGCTGTGTTGAGGAATCGGGAGCCGGCCTCGTCGTTCGCCGTCCCCAGTGAGACGAGAACTGTCGGCGTACCAGGATCCAGCCAGTCCCAGGGGAAGTCAGTGACCGGCCGCTGGGTGATCGACGGTCCGACCAGCCAGGCGCCGCGGTCGACGTCGCCCAGGAGCTCGCGGGTCGTGAAGGCGAGGATCCCGTACGGCGAGAAGCGCGGATCCGCCGTACTGCGATCAGCAATGCGTCCGCGCAGACCCGCGATCAGCCCGTCCAGCCACTCGACCACCTTCGGCATGCCGGCCAGGGGATCGGTGAGTTCGGCCGACGTCGTTGCCGAGGTCACCCACTGCAGCCCGAGTTCGTCGGCGATCAGCGCACCTGCGAGCGCCTGCTGATCGGCGACCACCACGTCCGGCTCGAACGCCTCTAGAGCCGTCCGTACCCCAGGAGCCATGGCATCGGCCAAGGGGATCAGGAAGCTCTCCCACAGGAACTGCAATGCGGCCGGTCCCTTGAGCTCGGCAGGGCGCTCCACCACTGTCGGCAGGTCACACGGATAGACCACGGCGTCTGGGCTCAGGCGTCGTACCAGCTCCGCATGGCCGGCCCACACGACCTCATGGCCCCGGGACCTGAGCTCGGCGGCGACACCGACGAGTGGATTGATGTGCCCGACCAGTGGCGGTACGACGAACAGGTAGCGGGCCACCTACTCGACCTCCACCAGGGACAGCGACCGAACCCAGTCGAGGACCTGTGCCGACACCTCGGCTGTCCGCTCGATCAGCACCGAGTGGCCCTGCTCGGGGAGTACTACCACCCGGCACTCGGCCAGCTGGGCACGAAGGTGGTCGACCTGTTCCATCAGCACCGACTCGTCGCCGTACAAGGCCAGCACCGGACACTGTACGTCGGCCAGCCCGTCGTCGATCGTGCGACTCAGGAACACGTCCTCCGCGATCGTGGTTTGCTGCAGCAGCTTGCTCGCAGCCTTGGACAGCCGGGCTTCGTGACTGCCGCGTGCCTCCGTGATCAGGGCGATCGCCTCGTCGGTAGCCAGCCAGGGCTTGGCCTTGGCGAGACCTTCGCCGAGCCGCTGGGACCATGCCTCGACCGGCGGTTCGGCCTCGATCGCGATCACGCTGGCCACCCGGTCCGGTTCGGCTGCCGCCAGTCCGAACGCGATGCTCCCGCCGTACGAGTTGCCGACCAGGTGCACGGGCTCGGTGACGTCCAGCGCGTCCAGCAGGCCGGACAGGTCGGCGATGTGCTCCTCGAGCCGGTATCCGGTCGACGGGCGGCTGCTGCGGCCGTGTCCGCGCAGGTCGTACATGATCACGTCGAGCCCGGCAGCGGCGAAGGCAGGGCCGAGCGTGAAGTAGTAGCTGGCCAGGCTGTCGTAGAGCATGCCGTGGATCAGTACGACCTTCGGACCGCCGGACCCCAGTCGCTGGACGTGCAGGTCGAGCTCACCGACCCGGACCTTCACCGGAGTGCCTCCACCACGAAGACGACGAGCTCACCGACGGTCAACGCGATGATCTCCTCCAGTTCCTTGTCCGCGACGAACGCGGCGAAGTTGATCCGGTCGCCGTAGTGCTCGCGCAACTGGCCGGACAGGGTGACCAGGTCGATGCTCTCCAGCTCCAGGTCGTCATGGAACTTGGTCGCCATGGTGATGTCGGCGTCCTCCAGCCCGTACTCCTCCAGCAGCACGCGCAGCATCCCGGTGAGGTCCGCCAGCACGGTCGCTTCGTCGGCTCCCACAGTCTCTGCAGTCATCTGTCCTCACTTGTCCACGCCACGATGTACTCCCTGCTGTCCGGCCCTGGCACCTGTGCGGTGCGTACGTCGTACTGCTGCCCGTCGACCTGTACGACGAGCCGGTCGTCGTACATCTCGATCACCTCGAACCGCTGCGGTGCGCCGCGGAGTCCGGTGCCGAGCAACTTCGCGACGGCCTCCTTCGCCGTCCAGAACCGGGCGAACCGGATCGGGGTCGGTTCACCCATCAGCTCCAGCTCGGCCGGACCACAGGCGACTGTGTAGGTGCTCGCCGGTCGTTCGGCGATCTCCTCGATGTCGATCCCGCACGGCCGGTCCCGCACGATGGCGACGCCGGTCTCGCCGCGATGTGCGATCGACACGGTCAGTGCAGGCAGCTCGCGGCCGTGAATCCCTACCGCGTAAGGCATCCCGGACGGCTGATTGCGGATCTCGATCTCGGCCGGATAGATCTCCCCGTCGACGGTTCGCCACAGATGCCGTCGTACGGCGTCCTTCGCGGCGATCCGGCCGAGGAGCCATTGCCGCCGGCCGGCCGGCGGACGGTCCGCGTACTGCGCTCGTTCGCTGCTGCCGAGCTGGTTGCGCATGATGAGCTCACGGGTGGCGAGGTCGGGCCACTGCTCGTGGACGATCGACCACCCACCGGGCTGCGGATCGGACAGCAGTTCACGGCCCGGGCGACGGTCGGTGGCGCGGATCCTCGGGTTGCTGTCGAACCGCCGGTCCCGCCAGCCGTGGAACTCGGCCCACACCTGGTTGTCCAGGACCAGCTGCATGTCTGCTTCCAGGGCGGTGTCGGAGACCGCGGTGATCTTCACCAGGCACTCGAGTTGCCGGCCTGGTGGCGGATGCGGGCCGTAGAACGTGATCGAGTCCATGCCGACCGGGAACACCGTCGTGCGGTCCGGGAGCTCGGACATGATCCAGTAGCCGAGTACCTGGCCGACATTGTCGAGCAAGGCGCCTGGAGCCGCCGGAGTCGTCAGCAGAGCGCGCACGTGCCGGTCGCCGATGGCAGTGAGCTCGCTGACGCCCTGGAACTGCGGTCCGTGGAACATCCACCGCTCGCTGTACAGCTCGGCGGCCGTAAGGCCCGGCTTGCGTTCCCGGTCGAAACGCCAGACCTCCGGTGGATTCGCGTACGCCGTAGCAAGTTGGACGACCGCCCGCGAGTAGTCGCCCAAGGCAACTGCCACTCGGCTGGGCCCCTGCGGCTGGACGTCGATCGGCACAGCGATGGCCGGGACAGCGGTGATCCACTTGGACAGCCGGACATCGTGTACGGCGACAGCCTTCGCTCCCGTGGTGGTCTGTTCGGCCACACCCATCAAGTAGTCGATCACAGTGGTCCCGGGTACGACTGGCCAGCGGTCACCGTCGTCCGGCCAGTCCGGCCGCTGCTCGAAGAAGCAGTGGTCGAGCAGATACGGCATGGTGTCCACCGACACCTTCCAGACATCGGGTGTCTTGCTGCTTGTCAGCAGCTGAGTGGCGAGGTCGGTGGTCTCCTGGATGAGCGCCGACAACTCAGCTGCGATCGGTGAGCTGCTGCTGAGCGACTGAAGCGTGTTGACCCCTGTACTCAGCCGGGGACGCTTATCAAGACTCACCAGCGCGCCGCCGAGGTTCAGTGGGACACCAGAGCTCGTTTGTAGGCTCTCGGCCCAGAGCGCTGTCTGCACACGCTGGAGCTGCGCGAGACCACTCCGGTGCGGCGACTGTGCTGCCACGACCAGGTGCTCGCGGCCGTGCAGCGTGTCGCCGATCAGAGAGCCCAGCTGACCGGCGCCGAGCTGCAGGAAGGTCCGGTAGCCGTCCGCGTACATCGCCTCGATCATCGGCCGGAAACGCACCGGCTCCAGCAGGTGGCGGACGAACAGCTCCCGAACATCCTTGGCCGCCGACGGGTACACGGAGGCGGTCGTCGCCGACCAGACAGGCACCTGCTGCGGGTGCAGCTCGAACTCGTCCGCCGCCGCTCGGATCGGACCCAGGTACGGCGCCAGCATCGGCGTGTGGAACCCGGACCGGAACGGCAGCACCTGGCTGATCACCGCACGAGCCCGGAACCGCTCCACCAACTCGTCGACAGCATCTTGGGGCCCACAGATCAGCGACTGATTCGGCGCGTTGTCATGCGACAGTACGACGTCACTGCGGCCCGCCAGCTCCTGCAGTACGACGTCAGCCGCCGTACCGATCACAGCGAACGCGACTCCTGGCACCCGCAACGCATCCGGATCGAACGTGTCCAGGAACGCGTCCACGTCGTCAGCCGCGTGGATGCCTCCGCACCCCATCGCAGTCCACTCACCGACGCTGTGCCCCGCAAGACCGTCCGGAGAGACGCCTAACCTGCGGAGCGCCCCGTCAAGCAGCCGGCCAAGCTCCAGCACGCCAGTGCCATGCCGACCGACGTCGCCGACCTGTGCGGCCGGTGAAGACCACCGCAGGCCGAAGTGTCGAGCAATGTCGTCAGCCCGTGGCTCGAACTCGCCTTCCAGCCCAGGAAAGACGAACGCCACCTTCCCGCCGAGCGGTTGGGGAGCGAACCAGATGTCGTTCCGCCCTCGCCATGCGCGCCCTTTGGCCACCGCCCGCCGAGCCGTCGCCACCCGCTTCTCGGTCGGGTCCACGATGCCCAACCTGGTTGGCCCGTTGGAGCCCGGCAGCGCGAGCAACTCGGCGTCGGGCCGGTCCAGCAGAGCAGCCAACTCAGAGGGGTTCGCAGCAGCCAGTCTGAGCTCCCGCTCCGGCTCCCACACGCTCACCCGCGAAGCGGCCTGTTCCAGGACCACGTGCGCGTTGATCCCGCCGAATCCGAAGGCGTTCACGGCTGCACGTCGTACGGGGGCCTGCCAGGGCCGTGCCGTCGACAAGGTCTCGAAGCGGGTCTGCGCGAGCGCCGGATGCGGCTCGTCGCAGTGCAACGTCGGCGGCAGTACACCGTGGTGTACGGCGAGCGCAGCCTTGATCAGCCCGGCAACACCGGCCGCAGGCATCAGATGACCGACGTTCGACTTCACTGAACCGATGACTGCCCGCTGGCCGTCGGTAGGCCCGAACACCTCTGCGACCGTGTTCAGCTCAGCAGCGTCCCCAGCCGGTGTGGCAGTCCCGTGCGCTTCGAGTAGTCCGATGGAGCCCGGTTCGGCCGGGTCCAGGCCGGCGGCTGCCCACGCTTGCCGCACTGCACGCGCCTGACCGCCGCTGTCCGGGTTGAGCAGGCTCGCCGTACGTCCGTCGCTGGCCACGCCGGTGCCGCGGATCACGGCGTACACCCGGTCGCCGTCGCGCTCGGCATCCTCAAGCCGCTTCAGCACGACCACACCGGTGCCCTCACCGATCAGGACGCCGTCTGCGTCCTTGTGAAACGGTCTGATCTGCTCACTCGGCGACAGCGCGCCAAGCTGGCTGAACACGCTCCAGATAGTGATGTCGTGGCAATGGTGCACCCCACCGGCCAGTACGACGTCACACCGCCCGGTACTCAGCTCTTGTACGGCGTGGTCGATGGCAACCAGTGAGGAGGCGCAAGCAGCGTCCACCGTGTACGCCGGGCCTCGGAGATCCAGTCGATTCGCCAACCGCGACGCCGCCAGGTTCGGAACCAGGCCGATCGCGGACTCCGGCGCCTCCGGCCCGAGCTGGTCGGTGAAGGCCGCCCGTACGTCGTCCAGCCGCGCGGGATCAAGGTCGGGCAGCAGTTCGCCCAACGTCTTCACCAGCTGGTTCGCCGCCCGGACCCGCTGGTCGAGCCGGACGAGGCCGGGCGTGAGATAGCCACCGCGTCCGAGGATCACTCCGACCCGCTGCCGATCCTCCGGCAGGCGGTCCTCGCCGCCGGCATCCGCGATCGCCTCGGCCGCGACGCGCAACGCGATCAGCTGGTCCGGCTCCGCGTCCCGCACCGAATTCGGCATGATCCCGAACCGGGCTGCGTCCACCTCGGCGTCGACGAACCCGCCGCGGCGGCAGTAGATCCGATCCGCCCGGCGTGCGGAGGGTTCGTAGTACTCGGCATCCCAACGGTCGGCGGGTACTGACGAGATGGCATCGACACCGTTGACCAAGTTGTGCCAGTACGTCGCCAGATCGGGCGCGCCCGGGAAGAGCGCGGCCATCCCGACGATCGCGACCGGGGTCATCGTCACCAGCCGGACGCGGTGTAGACGACCGAGGTCGCCGACTCCGGTCCCCAGGCGAGTTCGCGGAGCAGGCCGAGCACACCTTCCTCCGGGTCGATCAGCGCGATCCCGCGGGCCGCGTACGTGCGCATCAGCTCCGGCGTCACCATCCCGTTGTTCTCCCCGGTCGGTGCCCACGGCCCCCAATGCACCGTCAACCCGCGCCGGCCCGGCCCGGACCAGCGAGTGCCGAGGTGTTCGAGAGCGTCGTTCGCGCTCGCATAGTCGGCCTGGCCGCGGTTGCCGAGCACACCGGCGATGCTGCCGAACAGGACGGCGAACCGCGGCCCGGCCGGGAGCTGCCCGGTCGCGTCGAGCAACGCCTTCGCGCCGTCCACCTTGGTCCGGTACACGTTCGCGAACGAGGCGGCCGTCTTGTCCGCGATCACCTTGTCCTCGATGACGCCGGCCGCGTACACGAGCCCGTCGATCCGGCCGTGCTCTGCATGGATGTCCTTGACGACACCGTGCACCGCCTCGGCATCGCGTACGTCGACCGAGTGATAGCGAACCGTGGCACCGAGGCCGGTCAGCCGGTCGATGGTCGCGCGGATCTCCCGCGCGGACTCGAGCCGGGCGACGCTCCGCTCGATCTCGGCGGGCGAGGTCAGACCGTCGGCGATGAAGGCCGCCCGGAGCTCGGCCGGAGTCGTCGCCGCGGCGACGGCTGGTGATTCGTCGCCGGTCGGCAGCGGGGAACGGCCGAGCAGCTCGATCCGGCACCGCGCGGCCGCCGCCAGCGTGGCAGCGAACCGGGCCGTGATCCCCTTCGCGCCACCGGCCATCAGCACGACCGACTCCCGGTCGAGGTCCAGGGCTGCCACCTCCGCGGCGCCGTCACCTGCCGGTCCGGCGCCAGTGCTGCCGAGCAGGCCGAGTCCGCGTTCCTCCAACCGCAGTCCGTACCTGGTGGTGTCGTTGCCGACCGGCCGCAGTACGACGGGCTCTCGGTCGACGTCGGTCAGCTCGGCGATCAACCCGTCGGCGACGACGTCCGGCGTCGTACCGGGGTCGTGTTCGACGACTCGGGCGATCGTGTCCGGGTACTCGCGAGCGACCGTGCGGAAGAACCCGCGCAGTCCGTCGACCGGTCCGGCGGCGATGATCCACCTCGGCGATCGAGCGAGCACAGCCTGGTACGTCGCGAAGACGTCGGGCAGCGCCACGTCGTCGCCGTTCAGGAAGAACACGCCGTCGCAGGGCAGGGCGGCATCGGTGTGTGACGTCGCTCCGAGTGCCTTCAACTTGTCGGCCACAAGTCGGTCCAGTGCACCGTCGCCGACGAGGAGGAACGTGCGTCCGCTGAGGTCGGTGGCCCCAGCCTCCGCCAACTCGACCTCCGCCAGCACGAGGCGCTTCGGCGCCACGACCTCCGGGGCCGGACCTGGGGCACTCACCAACCCTGGGTTCTGGACGGTCGGAGCTGTCGGCTGAGCGGGAGAGGCGTCGGGTGGGTTCACTTGATGAGTGCTGGAGGTCCGCACCACGAGATCGGTAATGGCGCCGGCGGTCCTGGCCTGCGACAAGGTGTCGATGTCGCTGGTGGGTGGGAGGTTCAGGCGGGTGGCGAGTTCGCCCGCGATCTCGGCGCGTTTGATGGAGTCGACGGACAGGTCGGCTTCGAGGTCGAGGCCGGGCTCGATCATGTCGACCGGGTAGCCGGTACGTTCGGCGATCACCTGCAGGACCGCGGCCAGCACAGACGCCTCGTCGAGCTCAGGGGCGGTCGCCTCAGGTGCAGCCGGCTCAGGGTCGGCGACCACCGGCGGGAGAAGGACCGGTGCGGCGGGCTGAGGTGCGGGAACCACAACAGGTGCCGGAAGGACGGCGGGGGAGCCAGTGGTGCCGAGGTGCGCGAGGAGGACGTCGCGTTGGGCGGCGATCAGGTCGCGGCTGGTACGCAGGAACTCGGCGACCAACTGCTCCGAACCGTTCTGGGCAGGGACGTAGTTCATGGTGTGCTCCGGGGCAGAGAAAGTGACGCGTTGGGCGGGTTGCAGCGCACCGGACGGGATGGCGCCGGTTGCGGTCCGGACGAGTTGCCCGTCCACGGTCCAGCCAGGACGCTTCCGTCGTACCGCGGTCGCGGCGTCGACCGCATCGCGGCCGCGGTACAGCCACGTCGTACGTACGTCGACACCCGCCACCGCGAGCTGAGCGAGTGCCGCGAGGAACCCGGCCAGTCCGGTACGGCGGCGTCCCTCGAGTGCGACCGTGCGGTGTGGCCGATCGCCGAGGATCGCGTCGACCAACCGGGTCAGGGTGGCGCCCGGACCGGCTTCGACGAACACCCGGGCGCCCGCGGCGTACATCGCCTCGACCTCCTCGACGAATCCGACCGGCGACCCGATCTGCGCGCTCAGCTCGGCACGGATCCGCTCTGGGTCGGCCGAGTACTCCCCAGCGGTCCGGTTGGACCAGACCGGCACCTTGGGAGCAGTGATCGGGACGGCTGCGAGCACCTTGGCGAAGGTGTTCCCCGCCTCGGCGACCAACGGACTGTGGAACGCGCACGCGACCGGGATCCGCTTCGCGCCGACCCCGGCGTCCCGCAGGCGCTCGACCGCTTTCTCGACGCCGGCCGTCGTACCGGAGATGACCGTCTGGCGCGGCGAGTTCCGGTTGGCGATCACCACAGCGTCGCCCAGACCGGCAGCCTCCAGCGCCGCCGCGACCGCCGGTGCCTCCGCGGCCACCGCAGCCATCGTTCCCGGATCGTCGCCAGTTGCATCGAGGATCGCTTCCGCACGCGCGCTGCTGCACGCGAGCAGAGCTTCCGGAGTCAGTACGCCGGACGCCGCGAGCGCAACCAGTTCGCCGTAGCTGTGGCCGGCCATCATCGCGGGCCGAACACCAGCCCTCCGCAGCAGCTGATCGGTCGCCAACCCGGCGATTCCGAGAGCAGGCTGGGCCATTCGTGTGTCGGTGATCCGCGCCAACTGGTCCCGCTGTCCCTGCTCGTCGAACGCGGCTGCCGGGAACAGCGCGGTCCTCACAGCCGGTTCCGCGGCCCGCACGAACCGCTGCAGTTCCGGGAAGGCGACGAACAACTCACCGAGCATCCCCGGCCGCTGACTCCCCTGACCGGGGAACAGAAAGGCCACCTCACCCGGTGCACTGTCCTGCTGGAAAATCCCTTCGTGCGGAGCGTCTTCGCCGGCAATCGCTCGCCGTAGCAACGGGGCCAGCGTCTCCACGTCCGCAGCCAAGATGGCTAGTGCGGTACCGCTGCTCCCAGCAAGGTCGTACCTGCGCGCAGCGCTCAGTGCCAGGTCCCGCAGTCGCCACGGCTCGAGGTCACCGGTGTCGGCCTCGACGAGGCGCAGGACCTCTTCCGCGTGCTTCGCAGTACGGAAGAGGAAGAGTTCGGCCGGCCATTCGTCGAAGGACTGCTCGGGCGGCGGTCCCTCGTCGTACGCGGTGAGTACGGCGTGGAAGTTGGTGCCGCCGAAGCCGAAGGCGCTGACTCCGGCGACCCGGTCGGCGGGCGCTGTGGTCCACGGTGCCGCGACCGAGTGGAACGCGAAGGGGCTGGAGTCGGCGTCCCAGGCGGCGTTGGGCGTACGTACGTGCAGGGTCGGTGGCTTGATGCCGGTGTGCAGGGCGAGCGCGCTCTTGATCAACCCCGCCATCCCGGCAGTGCACTTCGTGTGACCGATCTGCGACTTCACCGACCCGATCGCACAGCCGCCAGCCGTCGCACCGGCCTCGGTGAACACGTTGGTCAGAGTGGCCAGCTCAGTGCGGTCGCCGACCACCGTGCCGGTGCCGTGCGCCTCGACCAGGCCGACCTGAGCCGGGGAGAGCCCGGCGGCGCGGTAGGCCCGCTCCAGCGCGCTCCGCTGGCCTTCCGGCCGCGGGGCCGTCAGCCCGAGCGACCTGCCGTCGCTGGCACTCCCGACACCCCTGATGACCGCGTAGACCCGGTCCCCGTCCCGCTCGGCGTCGGCCAGCCGCTTGAGCGCTACGCAGGCGACGCCCTCGCCCAGTGCGATCCCGTCCGCGGACTCGTCGAAGGTCGCCGACCGTCCGCTCGGCGACAACGCGTGCACCGACGAGAACAACAGATAGTCGTTGATTCCGTTGTGCAGATCCGCTCCACCGCACAGCACGAGATCACTGGTGCCGGCTGTCAGCTCCTTGCACGCGACATCGACCGCGGCGAGCGACGACGCGCACGCGGCATCGACGGTGTAGTTGGCCCCGCCCAGATCGAGCCGGTTCGCGATCCTTCCCGCGATCACGTTGGCGAGCATCCCCGGGAACGAATCCTCGGTCAGCCGGGGCAGCTGCTCGTCCAGCCCGTCCGGAAGCTCACCCAGGTACGACGGAAGCACCGTACGCAAGGTGGTCGCGTTCGAGAGATCGCTGCCCGCCTCGGCCCCGAACACGACCGATGTGCGCGACCGGTCGAAGGGCCGGGACTCGTACCCGGCGTCGACGAGAGCGCGCTGCGCGGCCTCCAACGCGAGGAGCTGCACCGGCTCGATGCTCGCCAGCGACGCCGGCGGAATCCCGTAGCGCAGCGGGTCGAAATCGATCTCGGGCAGGAAGCCGCCCCACCGGGACGGTGTCCGTTCGCCGTGGCCGTCGGGCGCGAAGTACACCGCCGGATCCCAGCGCTCAGCCGGTACTTCGGTGACCGCGTCGACTCCGGCGACGACGTTGCTCCAGAACGTCGACAGGTCGGGCGACTGCGGGAACATGCACGCCATCCCGACGATGGCGATGTCCAGCGGCTCGGGCACTTGTTCCGCCTGGCTCGGTTGGCGTAGCTCCACGGCTCGTTGCTCGACGAACGTGGTTGCACCGTCGAGGACGGCAGCGTGCAGCGTCGCCACGGTTGTCGCGGCAGAACGCAGTACTGCGACCTCTCCGGCCATGAACATGCCCTCACCCAGCTGACGAGTATCGTCGACCGGCCGGAGATCGTTGCCGACTCGTTCGATGCCCTTGCTGGCCAGGCGGAGCCGGCCGACGTTGAGCTGCTCGAGTTGCTCCCACGCCTCGCGGCTCGGTACCTCGCGGGCCTGCAGGTCCTGTTTGAACGCGGCGTACTCGTCGGTGAACGGACTGGCGACACACCGGGTCGCGTGGCCGGGCGCGGTCTCCAGCAGATCGGTGCGCTCGGCATCGATCACCTGCTGCCGGAACAGCGGGAGGACGGCACCGGCCTCGACGGCCTCGTCGGTGAACAGGTACGCCGTACCCATCAACACACCGACAGCGGCGCCGGACCGGGCGAGCGGCGCGGCCAGGGTTCGGACCATCGCGGCGGACCGCTCGTCATGGATGCCGCCGGCGAACAACACTTCCAGACCATCCGGCGACTGCTTGCTGTTGGCAATGACATCGAGCTGTGCCTCCCACAACGGGAAGCTGTTCCGCGGCCCGACATGCCCGCCGCACTCGGCGCCCTCGAACACGAACTTGCGCGCGCCGGCCTCGAGGAACTGCTTCAGCAATCCAGGTGACGGCACATGCAGATAGGTGGAGACACCGACCTCTTCGAGTGCCGCGGCCTGCGCCGGCCGGCCTCCCGCGATGATCGCGTGCGACGGGCGGATCTCCCGGATCACCTCCAGCTGCGCAGCCTTGACCTCCTCGGCCGCGAACCCGAGCACCCCGACACCCCACGGCGCCTCGCCCAGGGCGTCCCGCGTCTGCTCCAGGACCGCGCGCGTCTGCTCCGGCCCCGACAGCGCCAACGCGATGAACGGCAGCCCGCCCTCATCGGCAACCGCCTTGGCGAACGCAGCCTGGTCGCTCACCCGAGTCATCGGCCCCTGCACCACCGGCAGGCTGAGCGGCGGCGCCGGATCGGCGGCAGCGAGTACGGCGTCTCGCACGCCCCGCACCGCAGCTCCAACAGATCCATAGGTCTCCAGGAACCGCGATGCCAGGAACACGTCCTGCCCGATCGGCTCGGGTACGGCGATACCGCGCCGGCTGAAGGTACGTCGCCCGTCCACCACGGTGGTCTCGGATCCGTCCGCCGTACTGATCAACGCAGCAAGCTCTACCGGCACCTCAGCCTCGGGGAGGAGAGCCAGTTGAGTGTCCAGCACAACGCCGGCCGCACCACCGACGACGGCCGCGGCTGCAGTGCGCGGGCCGATGCCGCCCCACGCCCACACCGGCAGGTCGAGGTCGTCGTACCCGAGCAACTGCTGCAGCAGGACGAAGGTGCTGAGCTCACCGACGCGCCCGCCTGCCTCGTGGCCGCGGGCGAGCAGACCGTCGGCGCCGGCCTCGGCCGCCAGCAGCGCCTCGTCCAGGCTGGTCACCTCGACCAGGACCCGGTAACCGTCCATCGGCTGGGTGGGCGGAGCTGTCAGTAGAACCGTGTCCACCGCCGCAGGCAGCTCCCCGAAGTCTCCGGACAGCCGTACTCCGAACGGCTTGCTGGTCCACTCCGCTGCCAGCTGGAGGTGCTCTCGGGCAGTCCGGTCCGCGGTGGTCAGGTCGAGTACAGCCAGACAGCCGGCCTGGGCAGCCGCGGCTACGAAGCGTGACGACGGCCGGGCCAGCGGACTGACAGCGATGACCAGATCTGCGGGGCGATGGTGCACGCGCATGGGTGACTCCCATTGAACGGGCGGTACGTGAGGGGAGCGGACACTCAATCGCTTGAACCACTCCCGGTCAATCGATCCCGGAAATTCCGAACACCATTTTTGGATGCCGACAGCAAATGTCTGAGGCGGCAGCGAAATGACCACAGAACTTAGTTATGCGGACACATTCCCGATACATGCGGCGCATTCCGGGCAGCCCGGATTCACGGTCGGCGCAGCGGCGTAGCGCGTCCCCGGTGGCGTCCGGGCCGTCACCGGTCGGATACGATGCGTACGCGGCCGACCTGGTGATCCGGACTGGTCGCACCCGTGTCGATGCGCCGGTCGCAATGGTCGCGCGTTTAGCCTGAGAATCCGGATCGAGCGGGAGGCGCCTCGATGGCGAACAGCATGCTCGGCCGCGACATGGCGGTCGATCTCGGGACGGCGAACACGCTCGTGTACGTGCGTGGCCGCGGCGTCGTACTGAACGAGCCTTCCGTGGTCGCCACCCGGACGGACGAGCCGCGTGAGGCGGTCGCGTTCGGGCACGAGGCGAAGAAGATGATCGGCCGTACGCCGGGCAACATCACCGCGATCCGGCCGCTCAAGGACGGCGTGATCGCCGACTTCGACGCCGCCGAGCAGATGCTGCGGTACTTCATCCAGCGCGTGCACCGCCGCCGGTACTTCGCGAAGCCACGGATCGTGGTCTGCGTCCCGTCCGGGATCACCGCGGTCGAGCAGCGCGCGGTCCGCGACGCCGGGTACATGGCCGGAGCCCGCAAGGTGTACATCATCGAGGAGCCGATGGCCGCCGCGCTCGGCTCGAACCTCGAGGTCCGCGACGCGACCGGCAACATGGTCGTCGACATCGGCGGCGGTACGACGGAGGTCGCGGTCATCTCGTTCGGCGGCATCGTCACCAGCCAGTCGATCCGGGTGGCCGGCGACGCCATCGACAAGTCGATCGTGAACTACTGCAAGAAGGAGTTCTCGCTGCTGCTCGGCGAGGCCACCTCGGAGCAGATCAAGATGACGATCGGGTCGGCGTTCCCGACCACCGACGGCCCGGACAGCGAGATCCGCGGCCGGGACATGGTCTCCGGCCTGCCGCGGACCGTGAAGGTGTCGTCGGCGGACATGCGGCAGGCGATCGAGGAGCCGATCACCGCGATCGTCGACGCGGTCAAGGCCACCCTGGACAAGACCCCGCCGGAGCTGGCCGGCGACATCGTCGACCGCGGCATCGTGCTGACCGGCGGCGGCGCGCTGCTGAAGGGCATGGACGAGCGGCTGCGGCACGAGACCGGCATCCCGATCCACGTCGCCGAGAACCCGCTGGACGCGGTCGTCCTGGGCGCCGGCAAGTGCGTCGACAACATCGAGACCCTCAACCGCATCCTGGTCACCGACAACCGGCGCTGAGGTAGCAGGCGATGCTCAAAGACCTCGGTACCCCGACGACCAGGAGCGCGTTCCGGTCGGCGGGGGAGACCCCGCTGCGTTCGGCCGGTACGCCGCGGGACGTGCGCCGCCGCCGTACCGTGCTGGTGCTGATAATCCTGGCCTGTTTCACGCTGATCGTGCTCGACGCCCGCCGGTCGGCCGGATCGCCGGTCGAGCCGCTGCGCGAGGCCGCGGCCGGCGTTTTCGGCCCGCTCGAGTCCACCGCGACCTCGGCCCGGCAGCCTGTGGACAACCTCCGCGACAGATTCGCGGAAATGGATAGGTTGAAAGCAGAGAACGAAAAACTGAAGAAGGACAACGAGGACCTGACCCGGGAGCTGACCACCTCCGACTACGCCCGCAACCGGGCGCAGGAGCTGGACAAGCTGCTGAAGATCGCACCGGCGTACACGATGACGCCGGCCCGGGTGATCGGGATCGGCAGCGCGCAGACGTTCAGCCACACGGTCACGATCGACGCCGGGACGGCGGACGGCGTGCACACCGACATGACGGTGCTGAACGGGACCGGTCTGGTCGGCCGGGTGGTGCGGACCACCCAGGGGACCGCGACCGTGCTGCTGATCGGCGACCGCAACTCGACCGTGGGCGGCCGGCTGAACGCGTCGATGGCGCTCGGTTTCGTCTCCGGACGCGGCGAGGTCGGCGGCACGCTCGACTACAAGCTGATCGACCTGAAGGCGCGGCCCAAGGTCGGGGACCGGATCGTCACCTGGGGCTCCAGCGGCAACGCGCCGTACGTGCCGGGGGTCCCGATCGGCGTCGTCACCTCGGTGACGGCGAACCAGGGGTCGCTCGGGTCCACCGCGACCGTCAAGCCGTACGTCGATCCGACCCGGATCGACACCGTCGGCGTGGTGACCGGGCCACCTGCCCGGCCGCCACGCAATCAGCTCACAGGGAAGGGGAACTGACGTGACAGCACTACGGATCGGGTTGGCTGCCCTGTTCCTGATGATCGCCGTCACTGTGCAGACGTCCGTGCTGACGAACATCGCGGTCGCCGGAGTGACCTGCGATCTGACGCTGATCGTGGTGATCGCGCTGGCGCTGTCCCGCGGACCGGAGTGGGGCGCGATCGCCGGTTTCGTGGGCGGTTTGATGCTCGACGTCGTACCGCCCGCCGACCACACCGCCGGCCGCTGGGCGTTGTCGCTGGCCATCGCCGGGTACATCGCCGGCCTGATCCGCCGCGAGACCTCCGGCAGCCCGGTCGGGCCGCTCGGCGTCGCGCTGACGGTCGTGCTCGGGACCGCGGTCTCGTTCTTCATCTTCAGTGCGACGGGCTCGCTGCTGCACGACCCGTCGGTCGACTGGGGCGAGTTCGGCGTCCGCCTCGGCATCGCCGCCGGGTACGACGTGGTCGGCGCGATCGTGGTGATCCCGCTGGTCATGTGGATCATGGGCCGCGTCCAACCCGCCCGCGAACGCCGACGGGTCGCCCCATGAGCTGGGACGGTTTCGAGGCGCCGCTCAAGGCACGGCTTCGGTTGTTCGTGATCGGGGTGCTGGTCTTCTCGTTGCTGTGCACGCTGTTCGGCCGCCTCTGGTACATGCAGGTGATGTCGAGCGCCGACTACAGCCAGGCGGCGACCGCGCAGCACATCCGGCAGGTGCTCGTCCCGGCCCCGCGTGGCACGATCGTCGACTCGCAGGGCCGGACCCTCGTCGGCAACCGGGTCTCGGTGATGATCACCGTCGACCGCTCGGTGCTCGCCAAGCTCCCGGAAAGCCAGCAGAACCTCGTCCTCGCCCGCCTCGCGAAGGTGCTCGGTCAGAAGCCGAAGGACCTGAAGGCGCGCACGATGCTGTGCGGTGAGCCGGGCGCGTCCAAACCGCCCGCCTGCTGGAACGGCACGCCGTACCAGCCGATCCCGGTGGCGAAGGACGTCAGCGAGCAGGTCGCGATCGAGGTGATGGAGCGCCGCGAGGACTTCCCCGGGATCGCCGCCGACTCGCAGACACTGCGCGCGTACCCCTCGCCGTACAAGGTGAACGCGGCGCACATCCTCGGGTACCTGTCGCCGATCACCACCGACGAGCTCGAGGACATGGACAAGGCCGGGCAGGACTCGGTCCCGCACCGCTCGGACCTCGTCGGCCGGGCCGGCGTCGAGCGGTCGTACGACAAGCTCCTGCGCGGTACGCCGGGCGAGAAGGACATGATCGTCGACGCCGTCGGATACACCACCGGTATCAAGAAGCAGACCGCTCCGATCCCGGGCGCGACGCTGGTGACCACGATCGACGCGCGCATCCAGGCCTCGGTCGAGGCCCAGTTGAAGAGCGCGATCATGACCGCGCGGAAGCAGACCGACCCGGTCACCCACCGCAAGTACGTCGCCGACTCCGGCGCCGCGGTCGTGATGGACACCAAGACCGGCCGGGTCGTGGCGATGGCCAGCTACCCGACGTACGACCCGGGGGTCTGGGTCGGCGGTATCACCCAGCGCGAGCTGGACGCGCTCTACTCGGCCAAGTCCGGGATGCCGCTGGTGTCCCGCGCGCTGCAGGGCCAACTGGCGCCCGGGTCGACGTTCAAGCCGATCACTACGGCGGCCGCGATGAGTGCCGGGTACGGCCCGAAGACGCGGCTCGACTGCTCGTCGTACTTCGAGGTCGGCAACCGCCGGTTCAAGAACTACGAGTCCGCGTCGTACGGGATGATCGGCTTCGACCAGGCGCTGGCGCTGTCCTGCGACACGTTCTTCTACCGGATCGCCTACGCGCTCTGGCTCAAGGAGGGCGGCAACTCCAGCGACATCAGCACCCGCGACCCGCTGGTCGAGATGGCGCAGAAGTTCGGGCTCGGCAAGCCGACCGGGGTCGACCTGCCCGGCGAGGTGAGCGGCCGGATCGCGGACCGCAAGTGGAAGAAGACGTACTACGACGCGCAGAAGGACTACTACTGCAAGGTCGCGGCGAACCCGCCCGCCGGGACGTCGGCGTTCCTGAAGCAGTTCGCCCGCGAGTTCTGCGTCGACGGGTACAAGTACCGCGCCGGTGACGCCGTGAACTTCGCGATCGGCCAGGGCGACACCACGATCACGCCGCTGCAACTCGCGACCGTCTACTCGGCCCTGTCGAACGGCGGCACGCTGTACGAGCCTCGCGTCGTCCAGTCCTGGATCGGCGCGAACGGCAAACCGCACGAGATCAAGCCGGTCGTGAAGTCGAAGCTCCCGGTCCCGCGGAACACCCTGAAGTACATCGACACCGCGCTGAAGAGCACCACCAAGACCGGTACGGCGGCGTGGAAGTTCCAGGGCTTCCCGCTCGACAAGATCCCGGTCCGCGCCAAGACCGGTACGGCCGAGGTGTACGGGAAGCAGACCACGTCGTGGCTCGCGTCGTACACCGATCGGTACGCCGTGGTCATGATGCTCAGCCAGGCCGGTACCGGTTCGGGCGCCGGCGGTGACTCGGTCCGCAAGATCTACGAGACCCTGTACAACATCAAGCCCGCGCCGCCCGTCCAAGGGAAGCCGGTGCAGTGACATGGCGTTGCTGAATCCCATCCGGACCCGGCCGCGGATGGACCGCCGGTCGACGGTCTGGCACGTCGACTGGATCCTGGTGTTCGGCGTGGTCGCCCTGTCGTTCATCGGCGCGCTGCTGATCTGGTCCGCGACCCACAACCGGACCTCGCTGACCGAGGGCAAACCGGACGCGTTCCTGCTCCGGCACGCGCTGAACTTCGCGATCGGCCTGGTCCTCGCGATCGGCGCCGCGATCACCGACCACCGCCGGGTCCGGATCCTCGCCCCGCTGCTGTACGCCGCCTCGGTCGTCGGACTGATCCTGGTCCTGGTGCCCGGCGTCGGCTCGACGATCAACGGGTCCCGGTCGTGGATCCAGCTGCCGTTCATGTCGATCCAGCCGAGTGAGTTCGCCAAGCTGGCGGTGATCGTCGGTATGGCGCTGCTGATCGCGGAGAAGAGCGAGACCGACCGCAACGAGGACGCCCGGACCCTCGACGTCGCGCAGGCGGTCGGGGTGGCCGCCGTACCGGTGATCCTGGTGATGCTGCAGCCGGACCTCGGCACAGTGATGGTGCTCGGCTCGATCGTGTTCGGGATCATCGCGGTGTCCGGCGTACCGAAACGCTGGATGCTGGGGCTGCTCTCGTTCGGTGTGCTGGTGGCGGCGATCGCGATCAAGCTGCAGGTGCTGAAGGACTACCAGATCGCCCGCTTCACCGCGTTCGCGAACCCGTCGTCGGATCCGCAGGGCATCGGGTACAACGTGAACCAGGCGCGGATCGCGATCGGGAACGGCGGCGTGTTCGGGCAGGGCCTGTTCCACGGCGGCCAGACGCAGAACGCGTTCGTCCCCGAGCAGCACACCGACTTCGTGTTCACGGTCGCGGGCGAGGAGCTCGGGCTGATCGGCGCCGGCGCGATCATCGTGCTGTTCGCGATCATCCTGTTCCGCGGGCTGCGGATCGCGGTGAACGCGCGGGACGCGTTCGGCCGGCTGGTGGCGACCGGGGTCGTCTGCTGGTTCGCGTTCCAGGCGTTCGAGAACATCGGGATGACGCTCGGCATCATGCCGGTCACCGGCCTGCCGCTGCCGTTCGTGTCGTACGGCGGTTCCTCCATGTTCGCGTGCCTGCTGGCGGTCGGGCTGCTGCAGAACATCCACCTCCGCTCGCACCGCTACTGATCGCTCGACTGACCCGTCAGGTACGCTGCTCCCTGCTCGGCCCCCGCCCAGAGCCCGCTGGAAGGCCCGATGACCAGGTTCGTAGCGCTACTTTCCGTCTTGACGCTGTCCCTCGCTGCCTGTGGCGGTGAGGACGAGAAGCCTGCCGCCGCTCCACCGGCGACCACGCCGACGGCGACGCCCAGTGCGACCGCGTCGACGCCGGCCGCGCCCGTGACCCGGACGACCACCGAGCTCACCAAGGCGCTCCTCGAGTTGGCCGACCTGCCGACCGGCTTCGCGGAGGACAAGGACGAGGCCGACGAGGACGCGAAGCCGTTCTCGTCGTCGAGCAGCCGGTGCAAGACGCTGGTGAAGTACCTGAACGCCACCAAGGCGCCGGGCTCGAAGGCCAGCGTGGCCCGCACGTTCACCGGCGGTCAGGAAGGCCCGTACATCGACTACGGCCTGGACGCGATGGGCACTGCGGACGAGGTCACCGACCTCCGCGACGAGTACGCCGAAGCCGTCGACTCCTGCGCCAAGGTGACCCTGAAGACCGACGGCGCCGGCAGTACGTCGATGAAGGTCGAGAAGATCACCGCCCCGCAGTACGGCTCCAAGCCCTTCGCGTTCCGCCTCACCGGCACCAGCGGCCCGAAGCGCGGCCTCGAGTACGCCGCCGTCGTCACGGGTGTGGACGACGTGATCATCTCCGTCGGCGTCCTCGCCGGCCAGGGCACCGAGCTCGACCCCGCCACCGAAGCGGCTGTCACGAAGGCGCGGCACGTCCTGAAGCCCGCGTGATCGGTGTCACACGCGTAGTCGTCACGTAGGGCGGCCGCGCCGCCGTCGTGTTGGCATGGACGAGCGGATGAACTTCAGCAAGGTCTCGCCGGCTGGTTTCCGGGCCGTGTTCGGCGTCGAGAAGTACGTGCAGGGCGTGGTGGACCACACGTTGCTGCACTTGATCAAGGTCAGGGCGTCGATGCTCAACGGGTGCGCGTTCTGCCTGAACATGCACACGACGGACGCATTGAAGGACGGCGAGAGCAGTCAGCGGCTGTTCGGTCTCGCGGCCTGGCACGACTCGTCGTTCTACGACGACCGCGAGCGCGCCGCGCTGGCATTGACCGACGCGGTCACGGTGCTGGAGCGCACCGGCGTACCGGATGACGTGTGGGACGCGGCAGTGGAGCAGTTCGGCGAGGAGGGCACTGCGAACGTGCTCCTCGCGATTGGCACCATCAACCTGTGGACCCGTCTGAACGTCGCGACCAGGAAACAGCCGGAACTGGCCGGTTGATCCTGCACGAGTACGAGTCGGCGCGCGGGATGCTTGCCGGGCTCGCGTACCGGATGCTGGGCAGTTGGCACGACACCGAGGACGTGCTGCAGGAGACGTACGTCCGGTGGTCCGCGGCCGACCGCTCCGACGTGGCCGAGCCGCGCCGCTACCTGACGCGGGTGGTGGCGCGGCTGTCCGTCGACGTACTGCGAACCCGGCAGGCGCGCCGCGAGAGCTACGTCGGCGAGTGGCTCCCCGAGCCGGTGCCGGCGAACGCGCTCGACCTCGAGGAGGTGTCGATGGCGCTCCTGCATCTGATGGAGCGCCTGACCCCGCCGCAGCGCGCGGTCTACGTATTGCGGACCGCGTTCACCCTCCCGTACGACGAGATCGCCGAGATTCTCGACCGTACGCCGGACGACTGCCGCCAACTGCACCGTCGGGCACGGCATGCCCTGGCCGACGACCAGCGACGCTACGAGCCGACCGCCGCCGAGCAGCGCCGCCTGCTCCTGGACTTCGTGGCCGCCGCCCGCGACGGCGACCTGCCGCGACTGGAGTCGATGCTCCGGGACGACGTCATCTCCTGGACCGACGCCAACGGCGCCCGCCGGGCAGCCCGCAAACCCGTCACCGGCCGCGAGAAGGTCGCCACCTTCTTCAGCCACATCTACGCGCGTCCCGGCGTGACGTTCACTCCGGTGGATCTGATCACCGGCCCCGGTCTGAAGGTGGTTGTCCGAGGCGACCATCACCTGCTGACAATGGACTCCGACGGCACCGCGATCACGGCGATCCGGGTCGTGGCCAGCCCGGAGAAGCTTTCCGCCGTGTGACGCGTGTTGGATGACGGTATGAGTTCTGATCTCGAGTTGGCGATCGCGGCGGCTGCGGCTGGGGCTGCTGTGGTGCGGAGCAAGTACGGCACCGTTGTTGCGCGGCACGACAAGTCGGCGACGGATTTCGCGACGGACGCCGATCTTGCGGCTGAGCAGGCGATTCTCGAGTTGATCCAGAGCGCCCGGCCGGGGGATGCGATTCTCGGTGAGGAGTACGGCGCCAGCGGGGAGGCGGATGCGTCGAGGCGCTGGCTGGTCGATCCGTTGTGCGGGACGCTCAACTTCGCCGCCGGTACGCCGCTCTTCTCGGTCAACGTGGCGCTGCAGGTCGACGGCAGGACAACCGTCGCCGCGATCGCGGATCCGGTCTCGGGGGAGATTTTCTGGACCGACGGCGAAACCGCAACTGTGCGCCGCGACGGTTCCGATCTCCCGCTAGCACCATCGGCGGATTCGCTTCTGGTGGACGTCAACCTGGACCCGATCACGGATGGCGGGTTTCTCGGGTCGCAGCTCCTCGCGGATCCCGCCTTCCGGGGCGCGTTCGGTCAGCGGGTCTGTCGACCACGTTGGCGGTCGCGTGGGTGGCCGCGGGACGACGTACGGCGTACGTGACCGACGGCAACCTCCGCGACAGCGTCCACTTCGCGGCCGGCCTCGCGCTCTGCCGCGCCGCCGGCTGCGTCGTCACCGACCTGCGGGGTGGTCCGCTTTACTCCGGGCCGGGAGTCATCGCTGCGGCCGATGAGAAGAGCCACGCCATCCTGCTCGAACTCATAGGTCCACATCTGCCCAACTAGCGGTAGAGGGGGAGGGCTCCGGTGAGGGAGTCGATCGAGGTGCGGGGGCCGTAGAGGGCCAGGCCCAGGTACTCGATGTCTTCGGGCTTGGTTCCGGTGAGCGTCGTGGACATCTGGTCGTACGTGCGGGCCCGCTGGGCGACCTGGTGCATGTCGTGGATGGTGACGTCGGCGCGGGCGGCGGCCTCGGCACGGAGGGTGCTGAGGGTGTCGGCGGGGGCGCGGAGGATAGGGATCGGGTACGCGCACATGCCGGTGTGAGGGGTTCCGGCGGCGTCGGCGGTGTCCGGACCAACGGTGTCGTCGTGGTGCCTGCCGACGCCGACGCCGAGCAGGGCGGCGGTGTTGAGGGCGACACCGATGGGGGCTTCGGCCGCGATGATCACGACCATCTTGTTCGTCAGCACGCCGGTCACGCTAGCTCGATGGGCGGACTATCTCGGCGTACTCCGAACATCGTTCGGCGGATCTGCGAAACTGGGCGGCATGGACGAACTTGATACGGCGCTGCTGCGGATGCTGCAGAACGACGCCCGCCGGACGAACCGGGACATGGCGGCCGAGCTCAAGATCGCGCCGTCGACCTGCCTGGAGCGGATCCGGGGGCTGCGCGACCGCGGCGTGATCAGCGGGTACCACGCGGCCGTCGACCTGAAGGCGATCGACCGGTCCACCCAGGCGATCATCTCGATCAAGCTCCGGCCGCAGGCGATGGCCGTAGCAACCGCATTCCAGAAGTACGTGATGGACCTGCCGCAGACGCTGGACATGTTCATGGTCTCCGGCGGCTCCGACTTCCTCGCCCACGTGGCGGTCAAGGACACCGAGGCGCTCCGCGATCTGGTCCTCGCCCTCGCCAAACGCCAGGAAATCGCCGACATCCGCAGCTCAGTCGTCTTTGAACACCACCGCCGCACCACGATCATGCCGCTGACTTCGTAGTGTGGGGGCATGCGACTGAACTACGTGGAGACAGGACCGGCTGATGCGCCCGTAGTGCTGCTCGGGTCGTCGCTCGGTGCGGATCTGGGGATGTGGGCGCCGCAGGTCGACGTACTGGCCAAGCGGTTCCGGGTGGTGGCGTTCGATCATCGGGGGCACGGCGGGTCCGAGGTGCCCGACGCGCCGTACACGATCGACGACCTCGGCGGCGACGTCGTCGAGCTGCTCGACGCGCTCGAGGTCGACCAGGCGTCGTACGTCGGGATCTCGCTCGGCGGCGCGGTGGGCCTGTGGCTCGCGCAGAACGCCCCGGAACGCTTCCACCGCTTCGTCGTGATCTGCCCGCCGTCGAACCCGGCCGCGAGCCCGCAGATGTGGATCGACCGCGCCGCGCAGGTACGGGCCGACGGCACCCAAGCCATCACCGACGCGACCCTCGGCCGCTGGTTCCTCCCCGAATTCAAGGACATCGACCCGGTACGACGGATGCTCGAGGACTGCCCCGCCGAGGGCTACGCCGCCTGCTGCGAGGCCCTCAGCACCACCAACCTCCTCCCCGGCCTGAGCGACATCACCGCCCCGGTCCTCGTAGTCACCGCCGACTCCGACACCTCCATCCCACCCGAAACCGTCGTACCCCTGGCCTCCCAGATCCCCGGCGCCCACCTCGAAGTCATCGAGAACGCCGCCCACCTGGTCACCTACTCCCACCCGGACGTCGTCAATCCGTTGCTCCTGGCCCACCTGAGTTGACCCGCGGGACTACTCCGGTTCGTACGTCCAGGTCTCGTGAGTCGTGGTACCAGGCTTGTACTGGCGCGCCGGGCGGGTCTTGCCGCCGAGGCCCGCTTGCCAGTCGGTCCGCGGTTCGAGGTACTGCTGCACCTGGGCCGGCAGCTTGATGCCGGCGGCGATCGGCATCACCTTGAACCGCGAGGCGGCCAGGCCCCAGAACGTGTCCGTGCCGGCGGGACCGTTGTACTGGGCAACGACTTCGGCCAGCTGGCGATCGGACCCGACGCGACGCCGTAGACCGTCGAAGAAGTGGCCGGACCGGGTGTCCACCAGACCGTAGACATACGGGCTCCCGTCCAGACTGCCGTCGTCGGCGTTGACCTTGCCGAGGAACGACACCATGAACGCGGTGAAGTCCTTCGGAGCGATCGTGCGGTTGCCGATGCGGCCGACGTACAGATCCTTGATCTCCGGCCGGAGTTGCCAGGTGAGCAGTTCCTGACCGCCGGCGCTCTTGTAGTGGTAGCCCACGAAACCGACGAATCCACTGGCGTCGGCTCGCGGAACGGAGACGCTGACAGGCTTCGCCCGTCGCGCATCGATGGTCACACCGGTGGCGCTGTGTACGTCGAAGCCAGGCTCGACCATCCGGTACAGCTGTCCCTCGGCGCCGAAGATCGTCGCCTCGAGGATGTGGGTGCCGCGCGGGACGCGTGCGGTGCTCAGGCCGGTGGCGTCGACGGTGTCGCCGCTGCCGACATTCCAGAAGGAGACGTACGCACGGGCCGCCGGTACGGGCGCGCCGTCCGGGCCGAGTACGCGCAGGGCAACGTCGTAACTCTCGATCTCCCTGTCGACCACAAGCGGTACGACGACCTGCTGCGCGGCGCCGGTCGCGGTGCCGGTCGCGGTGATCCGGCCGCTGTAGAGGCCGTCCGCGCCGGCAGGCGTGGTGTCGGACACGACCTGGACGGACGCCTCGCCTCCGGCCGGGACGGTGAGCCTGTTCGCACTGAGCCGTAGTGCGCCGGTGGGGGCAGGTTTGCCACCGATCGACAGATCGGCCGTCAGTTCGAGGGTGATCGGAGTGGCGCCGAGATTGCGGTAGGTCAGAGGCTTGCTGACGGGCTTGTCGTCCGCGTGCGGCCACAACGCCGTACCGAAGGAGAGACTGCCCGTCGTCGCGACCACGGACTGAGTGACGGCACGGGCGAGGTCGACCCGGCCGGCGCCTTGCTCGTACGGTGCCAGGCTGGGATTCGGCTTCGCGGCCGACATCAGCGCGCTCTTCAGTTCGGGCGCCTTCCAGGCGGCGTGTTGCTGGACGAGCAGTGCGGCGGCACCGGAGACGTGCGGCGTTGCCATCGACGTACCGGACATGCGGCTGTAGCGCTCGCCCACCGGCTCACCGAGGACGGCTCCGGCCGCGCGGGCCGCGACGATCCCGACACCGGGGGCGGTGATGTCGGGTTTCACGGCGCCCGCGGGAGCCGGTCCCTGCCCGGAGAAGTCCGCGAGCGCTTCCTTGCTGTCGACCGCTCCGACGGTCAGCGCGGCCGCGGCGGTACCGGGAGACTCGACCGACTCGGGACCGCCACGGTTGCCCGCGGCCACGACGAACAGCGTGCCGGTGGTCCTGGTCAGCCGATCGACGGCCTCCTCGATCGGATCGATCTCGTCGCCGCCCGGGCTGCCGAGACTGAGATTGACGACCGGAGCGTGCTGGGACACCGCCCACTCGATGCCGGCCAGTACGGCGGACTCGGAGCAGTCGCCGGTGTCGTCGCAGACCTTGCCGTCCAGCAACTTCGCGTCGGGAGCGACACCGCGATAGCCGTCGACGCCCTTGCCCGCGATGGTGGACGCGACGTGCGTGCCGTGGCCGGCGACGTCGGCCGGCGGGGACGGCGTGAAGTTCTTGGTCGCCAGCACCTGGCCGGCGAGATCCGGGTGCGTGCTGTCGATGCCGCTGTCGAGGACCGCGACCTTGACGCCCTTTCCGGTGTAGCCCGCCTTCCAGGCGGCCGGAGCGCCGATCTGGGGGACGCTGTGGTCGAGCGACATCCGCAGCTTCCGGTCGAGCCAGATCTTGGTCTGCCGTCCTTGGCCTCGGAGGAACCCGGCCGCGGCGTGCTTCGGAACGACCAGCGCGGTCGCGGAATTCAGCTCCCGGACCGTTGTCGCGTGCCGGGTAGCTCGCGGTTGACCGCTCATGATGAGCGGGATGTCTCCTCGGGCGGCGTCGTCGTACCCGTCCCGGAACAACAGGTCGAGGTCGAAGAGCCGCTTGTCGAGTTGCCCGGTCCGGACGGCTTCCCGGACGTCGGACGGGATCACGGTCCAGTGTGTGCCGGTACGCCGGCTCTCGAAGGTGACCTGTTCGCGCCCGGTGGCCCTCTCGATAGAGACCTGGTCGCGGTCCCCGCCGCGCAGGACCACCCGGTCACCCGTGATCAGTGTGACAACCCGGTCTTTGCCCCGGGTCGCCGTGTTCTGGGTGGCCGCGGCCTGGCCGGTCGCAGGTAGGGCCGCCGCGCTCAACCCCACTGCCAACCCAACCGCCAGCCATCGTCTTGTTCGCACGTTAATCCCCTTCGTAGTCACCGGTTCACTCTGGGGATGTCCGGCCGGACCGTGGGCATTTCATCGCCGATTCCGGCGTGCAGGGGCTGCGGCGTTAGGCTGGTAGGCGCTCTGACCTGCTGACTGGAAGTGGCTATGACTGTCGAATCGCTGTTCCCGCGCCTGGAGGCTCTGCTTCCGGGGGTGCAGAAGCCGATCCAGTACGTCGGTGGTGAGCTGAACTCGGTCAGTAAGGAGTGGGACTCGGTCAGTGTCCGGTGGGCGCTGATGTATCCGGACGCGTACGAGGTCGCGCTGCCGAACCAGGGCGTGCAGATCCTGTACGAGGTGCTGAACGAGCGCGACCACATCCTCGCCGAGCGGACGTACTCCGTCTGGCCGGATATGGAGAAGGTGATGCGGGACCACGAGATCCCGCAGTTCACGCTCGACAGCCACCGGCCGGTCCGGGCGTTCGACGTGTTCGGGCTGTCGTTCTCGACCGAGCTCGGGTACACGAACATGCTGACCGCGCTCGACCTCGCCGGGATCCCGCTGCACGCGGTCGACCGCACCGACGAGGACCCGATCGTGCTGGCCGGCGGGCACGCCGCGTTCAACCCGGAGCCGATCGCGGACTTCATCGACGCCGCGGTGCTCGGTGACGGCGAGGAGATCGTGCTGGCGATCTCCGAGGTGATCCGGGAGTGGAAGGACGAGGGCCGCCCGGGTGGTCGCGACGAGGTGCTGATGCGGCTGGCGAAGTCCGGCGGCGTGTACATCCCGAAGTTCTTCACCGTCGACTACCTGCCGGACGGCCGGATCCAGCGCGTCGTACCGAACCGTCAAGGCGTTCCGTTCCGTACGGCGAAGCACACGGTCATGGACCTCGACGCGTGGCCGTACCCGAAGAAGCCGCTGGTTCCGCTCGCCGAGACCGTGCACGAGCGGTACTCCGTGGAGATCTTCCGCGGCTGTACCCGGGGCTGCCGGTTCTGCCAGGCGGGCATGATCACCCGGCCGGTGCGCGAGCGCAGCATCACCACGATCGGCGACATGGTTGAGAACGGGCTGAAGCAGTCCGGGTTCGAGGAGGTCGGCCTGCTCAGTCTCTCGAGCGCCGACCACAGCGAGATCGCGGAGGTCGCGAAGGGCCTGGGCGACCGGTACGAGGGCAGCAACGTCTCGCTGTCGTTGCCTTCGACAAGGGTCGACGCGTTCAACATCACGCTGGCCAACGAGTTCTCCCGCAACGGCCGGCGCAGCGGTCTGACGTTCGCGCCGGAGGGCGGGTCGGACCGGATGCGCAAGGTGATCAACAAGATGGTCACCGAGGAGGACCTGATCCGCACGGTCGCGGCGGCGTACAGCCACGGCTGGCGGCAGGTGAAGCTGTACTTCATGGTGGGTCTGCCGACCGAGACCGACGAGGACGTGCTGGCGATCGCCGCGCTCGCGAAGCGGGTGATCGAGACCGGTCGCGAGGTGTCCGGCCGGCGCGACATCCGATGCACGGTGTCGATCGGCGGGTTCGTGCCGAAGCCGCACACGCCGTTCCAGTGGGCCGCGCAGCTCGGCGCGGAGGAGACCGACGCACGGCTGGCGAAACTCGGCGCGGCGATCCGGTCCGAGAAGGGCTACGCGAAGGCGATCGGTTTCCGGTACCACGACGGCAAGCCCGGCATCATCGAGGGACTGCTGTCCCGCGGCGACCGGCGCGTCGGCCGCGTGATCGAGGCCGTGTGGCGCGACGGCGGCCGCTTCGACGGGTGGAGCGAGCACTTCTCGTACGACCGCTGGGTCGAGTGCACCGCGAAGGCGCTCGCCGACGAGCCGGTCGACCTCGCCTGGTACACGACGCGGGAGCGCGAGTACGCCGAAGTACTGCCGTGGGACCACCTGGACTCGGGGCTGGACCGCGACTGGCTGTGGGAGGACTGGCAGGACTCGCTCGAGGAGGACGGCGCGATCGAGGTCGAGGACTGCCGCTGGACCCCGTGCTTCGACTGCGGCGTCTGTCCTCAGATGGGCACCGAGATCCAGATCGGCCCGACCGGCAAGAAGCTCCTGCCGCTGTCCGTGGTGTGAGACCTGCGGCGCGTTCGCCGCAGGCCTCTCAGCCCTTCAGTTGCAGTAGTACGCCGGGGTTGGGGTTGTTTCGGTCTGGTCCTGCCAGTGGGCCACGCCGACGTAGTACCCGCAGCCGGTGCCTTCGTCGAACCAGGCGCCGCCGCCGGAGTACGCGTACGTCTCCGCGACCGTGGTGAACGGTCCGCTCGCGCTGTCGCCCTTCTGCAGCTCGACGCGCACCTCGGTCACGCTGTTGGAGCAGCCCTCCAGGCCCACGGCGACGTACAGCATCAACGCCGAGTACCCGACCGACTTCGCCGTCACCAGATCGCAGGCCGAGGTCGACGCCTGGGCCGGCGCCGCGACCGTCAGACCTGCCGCAGCCGCCGCAACGGCCGCGACCGTCGTTACGAGTTTCCGCATCTGACCACCCTCCAGTTGGAAACCTACAGAGGGTCAGCAGATTAGGTCACTCAGTTACGAGCCGTCGAGCCTTTCGGCGCGGCGGAAAGAAGCAGGTCGGTGAGCAAGAGCTCGTCAGCGCTGCCCAGAACGAGGTCGGCCTCGGCCACCGCGGCGGCCGTGACGAACGGATTGGGTACGGCGACCGCGTACATGTCGGCCGCCTGTGCCGCAGCCACACCGTGGGCCGTGTCCTCGACGGCGATCGCCGACGAGCCGGGTACGCCGAGACGCTCCAGGGCGAGCTCGTAGATCGCCGGATCGGGCTTGTGCGTCTCCACCTCGTCGCCGGTGACGATCTGATCGAACAGGTCGACCGCACCGACCCGCTCGAGATGGCCGACCACCCACTTGCGTGGCGAGCTGCTGGCGATCGCCACGCGAAGACCCAGGTCCCGCGCGGCCGCGATCCAGGCCCGGATCCCCGGCCGGAAGTCGAGCTCGGCGTGCATCCGCTCCCGGTGCGCGACGCGGCGGGCGTGACTCGCCGTACGGTCGAAGTCGGTGCCGACGGCCGCGGCGAGGATCGCATACCGGTCCTCGCTGATGTCGCCGCCGTGGCCGGGCCAGAAGCCGTCGAGGTCGAGGTCGAGGCCGTGGTGCGCCCACTCGGCCTGCCAGCTCTCGACCATCGTGGTCTCGGTGTCCATCAGCAGGCCGTCGAAGTCGAACACGATCGCCTGTACCTCGACCGGCACCAGCCGCGTGGCGAGCCGGTGGATCTGGGCGTCGCTCAACCCCAGCCAGGACAGGTACGCACGGACGCCGCCGAGGTCGTCCAGGTGCTCGAGCGACCCGAGGATCGTCTCGGGAAGGGTCCGGCTGAACTCCGGTCCGTCCTGGATTCCGAGGTGCACCTCGCTGATCGCGTAGTCGGCCGCGATCTGTTCCCTCGGTACACCGGCCAGGTCGAGCAGCACCGCGACGGTCAGACCGGTCCGGTCCTTGCCCGCCTTGCAGTGCACCACGACCGGCCGATCCGCCGGTGCGTCGGCGATCGCGCTGAAGACGCGGCCGATGTGGGTCGCGTTGCGGGTGAGGCTGTTGCGGTAGACATCGACCAGCCGCGGCTCCGCATCGGCATCACGCAGCCGCTCGGCCTCCGGGTCGATCCACGGGATCCTCTGGTACGCCGGTGTGCCCTCGAGCGGATGTGGTTGCTTCATCTCCCAGTCGGACCGCAGATCAAGAACGAGTCCAGCGTCGAGCGCCTCGAAATCGGCCAGGTCCTCAGCGTCGAGCGCATCGCTACGGACGACGGCCCGCGGCCGGGTCTGGACGCCGTACCGCGTCGGAAGTCCGCCAACGTCACGCGCATTCGGGCTCCACATACCTGACAGCTTATACCGTGCCCAGCGACTCGAAGTCGTGCCAGGATCCGTCGAAAGCCTTGTGGTGCAAGGCGGAATCCGTGCCGACCGCGAAGACGTCGATCCGGCCCGGGCCCCACGACACGACCGAGCCGGCCGGGCGGGGGCGGGCGGTCGCGGGCTCCAGCCAGCCGGCCAGGGCGGCGATGTTCATCCGCAGGATCTCTGTGGCGAACGACCAGTCGATGAAGTTCAGGGTGTCGTTGGCCGAGTGAATGTGACCGTTCGCGCTGTCCGCGCCCTCGATCGTCAGCACTGCGGGCATGCCGGCGTCGATGAACGGGACGTGGTCGCTGGCGAACGGGTTCAGTGAGGTCTCCACCTTCAGGCCGGTGTACGTCGCGGCGGCCGTCGCCAGCGCACTGATCAGCGCGGTCGACACCGGTGCGCCCTCGAGGAGAACGGTCGGTGTAGCGGTGTTCTTGGTCCCGATCATGTCCATGTTCAGGACGGCGCGGACCCGGGACCGCTCGGCCGGCGGCAGCGTTGCGACGTACTGCTTGCTGCCGAACAGGCCTTCTTCCTCGCCGCCGAACAGGATCAGGCGAATGTCGTGTTTCCATGATCGGATTGCCAACAATCGACCGAGCTCCAGTACGCCGGCCGAACCGCTGCCGTTGTCGTCGGCTCCAGGTGCCGCCGCGGCCGAGCCGCCCGCCAGGTTGATCGAGTCCAGGTGGGCGGTGACGATCACCAGTCCACGGTTGGACCCGATACCGGCCCGGTCGCCGATCAGGTTTGCGGAGCGCCCGGCGCCGACGGTGACCGGCGTCCGGGACGTTTGGTAGCCGAGGGCAACCATTCGGTCGGCGGCGAAGTCCATCGCCTGCGTGAACGTCGTACTCAGCGAATGCCTGGTCGGCAGGCTCGCCAGCCAGGTCAGGTCGCTCTGGTACGACGCCGTGGACACCTCGGCGACGAACTGCGCGACGGCCGGGTCTGAGCGCGCCGGTACGACGGGAGGGGTTTCGAAAACCGTCGTACCGGCTCGCAGGGGCTCGATTCGCCAGCAGTGGTTGGACCGTCGACGGGGTTTGTCGGCGGCCGAGATCACCAGATGCCGGCCGTGATCGAGCAGAGGAGTGACGTCCGGGTAGTCGTCCTGGAAACTGCGGCCCACCTGTGTGACGAGCAGCAGCCCGGGAGCGGTTCGGGAGGCCCGGCCGAGGCGTTGGTCGGCCGGGACCCAGAGGAGCGTCCGCTCCCCGAACCGCGCCGACTGCGCGCCGTCAGCGGCATCCGCGGTCGGTACGACCAGATAACGCACAGGTCCTGCAGTCAGGTTTGCCATGCGATCTCCAGCCGGTCAGGAGTGACAGAAACGATGCGCCCGGGGTTACCGGACAGTCGGCCGTTGGTGTCCCAGCGGCCGGGTGCGCCGGCGGACGGGGCGTCGCCGCGGCCGATCATCAGTGGAACGAACGTTCCGTCCGCACGGAACTCCACCCCCCGCCGGCCACGGGCCGGCGGGAAGGCGTAGTCGTCGCGGCGGTAGACGCTGACGCCGTCGTGGTCCTCCTCGGCGGAATGCGTCCAATGCCCGATCGGTGGAGTGGTCAGATCCCCACCCCCTGTTGGATCGTTGCGGGCGAGTCGGGCACCGTCACCCTGAAGTCACTGATGACGCCGCCGAGGGGCTCGTACCCGTTCCACGTCGAGCCGTCCCACCACTTGTGGTAGAGCTGCTTGTCGGTGCCGGTGACGAACACATCCAGCCGGTTCGTGTCCCACGAGACCACCCGCGGCTCGTCGGTGCAGATCCCGCCCAGGTACTCGTACCCGGTGAGCGACGGTCCCCACGCGGACCCGTCCCACCACTTGTGGTAGAGCGCCGAGTCCGTTCCGAGTACGAACACGTCCAGCCGGTCCGGACCCCACGAGACCACGGTCGGCGCTGTCGTACACACGCCGCCCATGTACTCCCAGTCCGACCAGGCGGAACCGTCGTACCACTTGTGATACAAGGCCGAATCGGTGCCGATGACGAACATGTCGAGCCTGTTCTCGCCCCAGGCCACGACCCGCGGCGGCGAAGCGCAGACGCCGCCGAGGTACTCGTACCCGTTCCAGGCCGTGCCGTCCCACCACTTGTGGTAGACCGCGTTGTCCGTGCCGAGCACGAACACGTCCAGCCGATCAGGGCCCCAGGCAACGACTTCCGGCGGACTCATGCAGACGCCGCCGAGGTACTCGTACCCGTTCCAGGCCGTGCCGTCCCACCACTTGTGGTACAGCGCCCGGTCGGTGCCGAGGACGAACGCGTCGAGCCGGTTCGGACCCCAGGTCGCCAGCCGCGGCGGGCTCATACAGACGCCGCCGAGATACTCGTACCCGTTCCAGGCCGTGCCGTCCCACCACTTGTGGTACAGCGCGTGATCGGTGCCGAGGACGAACGCGTCCAGCCTGTTCGGCGCCCAGGACGCGACTTCAGGAGCGCTCATACAGATACCACCCTGGTACTCGTAACCGGCGACGGACGGTCCCCAGGCCGATCCGTCCCACCACTTGTGGTACATCGCCAGGTCGGTGCCGAGCACGAACGCGTCGAGCCGGTCCGCGCCCCACGCCACGACCGATCCGGCGGGTTCCGGCGTACCGGTGCCGCCGAAGTCCGGCAGGTCCCTGCGCACGGTGTCCAGACACGCCTGCATCCGCGTCACCTGGTCGGTGGTGAACATGACCATGCCGCGGTCGTCGGTGTAGTCCATGTAGTCGTAGAACAGGTCGCCGTTCGGCCCGTTGCTGCAGGTCACGTGCGGGAACGTCGGTACGCCGAAGTTCGGGCCGGCCGCGTTCGGGGTGTCCGCGCACTCGTCGCTGCCGCTGCAGCCGCTGCCGTCGTCGCCCCAGATGTGGAGCAGGTTCAGGTAGTGCCCGACCTCGTGGGTCGTGGTCCGGCCGAGGTCGAACGGCGCTGCCGCCGTACCGTTCGTGCCGAATCCGCTGTGCAGGATGACTACGCCGTCGGTGTTCGCCGGGCCGCCGGGGAACTGCGCGTACCCGAGCAGGCCGCCGCCGAGCTGGCACACCCAGATGTTCAGGTAGTTGGCGGTGTCCCATGGGTCGATCCCGCCGTTCGCCGACGACTTCACCTTGTCGTCGGTGCCGAAGCCCGCCGTACTCGTCTGGGTCCGGGTGACGCCGGTCGTCGGGTTCCCGTTCGGGTCCTCGGTGGCCAGGAAGAACTCGATCCGGGTGTCCGCGATCAGGCCGCTGAACACGCCCGGAACGATGCTGGTGTCGGGGTTGGTGGCGCGGAAGTCGCGGTTCAGTACGTCGATCTGGCTGTCGATCTGGGCCTGCGAGATGTTCTGCGCGTTGGTGTTCCAGACGACGTGGACGACACAGGGGATGCGGGCGATCCCGGCGAACCGTTGCTGCGCGGCGACGTAGCTCATCGTCGCGGTCTCGAGTGCCGATCGCGCTGCGGCGTACGCCGGCGAGGTCGACAGCAGTCGCCGGTGCACATCCATCACGCCGCACTGGCGACGCGTCGGGAACTCCGTCCGTCCGCCGTCGGTCGCGCCGCTCATACCGGCACCACCGGCCTGGCCGCCGCCCGACATCCCAGCACCACCAGGCGCTCCGCCGCCACTCATTCCCGCGCCGCCGGGCGCTCCGCCGCCGGTCATTCCGGCGCCGCCGGGTGATCCGCCACCGCCCATGTCCGCGGCCGGTGATCCGCCACCGCTCATGTTCGTCGTACTGGCTGTCGGCATGCCGTTCGCCGTGGGCTGTTCGCTCGTGGCGTGCCCGTTCCGCTCGGTCGCCGGGGCCTCGCCCGGCATCCTGAAGTCGTCCCGGTGCTTGTCCGCCCGCCCGTTGGCCTTTCTCGGCATCTCTCCCCCTCCCACGGGGGCGCACGAGCAGGCCGGCGTACGCCGAACCGAAGAACCACCCCCAGCGCGCCCTCGATCGAAGGCGGCCCGGCCGCCTTCCCCCACCGAACAGTCGGCCCCCAAGTCGCTGCTCTGGTTTCACGATCCGCTCATCACCGCCCGTGCACAACCCTTCGCGGACCGGCAGTCAAATTCCCGCAATCCGCTGTGGTGGTTGACGAATTTCAAGCGCTTGGAGGGGGACCGGGTACGACGGCCGATGCGTCGGGTGCGACGCTGTGGTCGTGATCGGGTCTCGGAAGCTTGCCGTCTGGCTGGTGCTGACGGTCGCCGCGGCGTCCTGGGCGTTCTCGGACGCGATCGAACACCGCGGCCGGATCCACGCGGTCGGCACGAAGGTCGTGGTCTGTGCCGCCGAGCACCCGCACGACGGACGGGCGCAGGTGCTGGACCATCTGGCCGATTGCACTTACCGCGCGATGCGCAAGCTATAGGAGCGTTCGCTCCCACATCGTGCGTTGGGCTACTGGGCGGAAGCCGAGCTTGGTGTTGACGGCGATCATCGGCGCGTTCTCCGGGGCGTTCCAGGTGTGGAGTACGGCGGGGAGCGCGACGCCGGCCTGGAGGGCGCGGAGGTTGGGGCCCTTCACAGCGATACCGAGACGGTTGCCGCGGTGCGTACGACGTACGTAGGTGTCGTACTGGTTGAGCCGGTCCGGGGTTTCCGGCGTACCGCCCATCTGCGTGTACGCCGCCAGCTCGCCGGAGGCGGTGTGTACGGCGACCGTGGTGTACGTGAACCGGCCCTGGGCGACTCGGCGGTCCTCGGCGTCACGGACCAGTTCCGGCGTCCAGCGAACCGCCTCGGAGGTGCGGTCGCCGGTCGGCACGTCCTCACTCATCCCGCTCAGCAACTCCACGAACTGCTCAAGCCACTCGTCCGGCGCGTGTTCCCGCCACTGGACGATCTCGTACCCGTCGACCGGCTGCTCCACCACGTCGGTCATCGGCAGCTCGGCGACCTGATGCAGCTCGGCATGCTTCTTCACGAACCCCCGCGCCGCCGCGAACGCCGTACCCGGGCTCTCCCCGGTCACCGGATCGCCGGCCAGGTTCGACCCCGACACGATCCGCCGGCCTTCCGCCTTGGCACGCTCGATCGCCGCGTCGAGCAGCGTCGTCGCAACCCCACGCCGCCGGTACGCCGGAGCGACCGCGAGCTCCACGTCCACGGTGTCGGTGTTCCCCACCAACCACCAGTCCAGCCAAGCGACACCCAACCAGGTATCCCCATCCACCAACCCGAGCCCGTCCGCCCGCACGTCAGCATGCTCCCGAGCCATGAACACCCGAGCCTCTTCCAGCCCCATCCCAGCAGGAAACTCCAACTCCTCCCGCCGAACCCCGAACTTCACCTCGTAAAACCGCCGAAAAACCCCAACATCCCGCCCATCCACCCACACAATCTCCATCCCCGGACCGTAATGCGCCCCGTCCACGCACGCCCGCGAATTACCATCCCCCGATGGCCCCGGCACCACAACACCACTTCGGCGTCTACGCCCGAATCCGCGACGCGAACCGCATCCTCCTGATCCACAAAACCCGCGGCCCCTACACCGGCCTCCTGGACCTCCCCGGCGGCACCCCCGAACCAGGCGAGTCATGGCCAGAAACCCTCGAACGCGAACTACACGAAGAACTCGGCCTTCACCTGGCCGCAGTCGGCCAGTTCATGCCCTTCGCCCTTCACGTCCGGACGACCTCCACCGGAGAACCCATCGACTTCCACCACCGCGGCGTCTTCCTGGACCTACCCCGCCCGGCGACCGCACCGTCCACGATCACATCCCCGGACACGGCCGGCTGCCGATGGTTCAACACCCGCACCGACGACGAGACCCACCTGAGCCCCGTCGTACGGGCCGTCCTGTCCCTCTGAGCTGCCGCCCACTCAACTGGGAACAGCTGATGGGAACTGGGGACACGCAATAGCCTGTCCCCAGTGCCCTGGGGGTGTGTCGAGTTCCGCTGCGAACTAGTGGTGGGGGCGGAGGGCTCGGTTGGCGGCGGGTTCGGCTATTTGGGTGCGGAAGTCGTTGGCGGGGTAGACGCCTAGGATGCGGACCTCTACGGAGAAGAAGGCGAGTTCTTCGAGGGCCAGGGCTACGTTCGGGTCTTCGGGGTGGCCTTCGATGTCGGCGTAGAACTGGGTGGCGAAGAACATGCCGCCCAGCTGGTACGACTCCAGCTTGGTCATGTTGACGCTGTTGGTCGCGAAGCCGCCGAGGGCCTTGTACAGCGCGGCGGACACGTTCCGGACGCGGTACACGAATGACGTGATGACCGGCCCGGACCCGACCGGCGGGACCTCGGGCTCGCGGGACAGGACCAGGAAGCGGGTCGTGTTGTGGTGCTCGTCCTCGACATCGGAGGCCAGCGTCTCGAGCCCGTACAGCCCGGCCGCGGCCCGCGGGGACAGGGACGCGACGGTCGGATCGCCGAGCTCCGACACCTCCCGCGCAGCACCCGCGGTGTCGTCGGCAACGACCGTCGACCACCCGTGCTCACGGATGATCTTCCGGCACTGCCCGAGCGCGTGCACGTGGCTCCGAACAGTCCGGATCTGGGAGAGCGACGTACCGGGAACACCCAGCAGCTGGAAGTGGATCGGCAGGAAGTACTCACCGACGATGTGCAGCCCGGACTCCGGCAGCAGGTGGTGGATGTCCGCGACCCGGCCGGCGATCGAGTTGTCCACCGGGATCATCGCGAGTCCGGCACGTCCGCTGCTGACCGCCTCGAGCGCGTCCTCGAACGTCGTGCAGGGCAGCTGCTCGCGCTCCGGGAACATGTCGGTGCACGCCATCGCCGAGTTGGCGCCTGGCTCACCCTGATAAGCGATCGGTCCGTCCACGATCTCCCAGCGTAGACCCAACCGATCTCAACAGACGGATCAGGTGTCCGACTTACGGACCTTGTCCGGTGTCCCGGTGACCGCGCGGCCCTCGAGCGCCTTCGCCTTGGTGGCGTACATGTCGAGGTATTCCTGCCCGGACAGCTCCATGATCTTGTACATGATCTCGTCGGTGACCGCCCGCAGGATCAGCCGGTCGCTCTCCATGCCCTCGTACCGGGAGAAGTCCAGCGGCTCACCGAACTTCACCGTCGGCGAGGCGAACGACGCGACGATCTTCCCGGGCGGGGCGACCACGTCGGTCCCGATCACGCCGCACGGGATCACCGGCACCTTGGCCTCGAGCGCCAGCCGCGCGACGCCGGTCCGGCCCTTGTACAGCCGCCCGTCGTGCGAGCGGGTGCCCTCCGGGTAGATCCCGAACAGCTCGCCGCGCTCGAGCACCTTCATCCCGGCCCGCATCGCGCCCTCGGACGCCGACCCGCCGGACCGGTCGATCGGCACCTGGCCGGTGCCCTTGAAGAACCCGCGCTGGAACCGGCCCTTGATCCCGGCCCCGGTGAAGTAGTCGGACTTCGCCACGAACGTGACGCGCCGCCGCAGCACCAGCGGCATGAAGATCCAGTCGGAGTACGAGAGGTGGTTGCTGGCGATGATCGCGGCGCCGGTCTCCGGGATGTTCTCGGCGCCGACCACGTTCGGCCGGAAGATCCGCCGTACCGGCGGTCCGACGACCACGTTCTTGAGCACCCAGTAGATGCCCTTGCCGTCGCCGTCGCCGGCATCAACGACCGCAGGGTCCGGCTCCCGCCGCGGCGACTGTGCCGGTTCCGTCATCGGTCGTCCTTCCTATAAGTCACGCAGCCTCACGTTCCCCGAACCCACATGATGCCGCACGATGGCCCCGTTGGCTCGTACGTCGCCACGCGGGAACTCCTCACACTCCGCCGCAGGCCTTCGTAAGCTGCTGACGGCACCGTCGCCCAGGTGGGGGAGAGAACCATGCGTACGAAGCTCCTGATCGCAGTCCTAGCACTGCTAGCGGGCGTCCTGGTGACCCTGCCGGCGAGAGCAGCCGCCCCTGAGGCGACCGTCGTACCGATCCAGGTCACCGGGCCGGCGGAGTCGCGGTTCAACCTGGTGGTGATGGGCGACGGCTACACGGCGGCCGACCTGCCGAAGTTCCGCGAGCAGCTCGACAAGCACCTGAACATCCTCTGGAGCATCGAGCCGTTCAAGTCGTACCGGAACTACGTCAACGTGTACGCCGTCGAGATCGCGTCCCCCGAGTCCGGCGTCGACTGCGACCCCGGTCTGACCGACCCGAAGCGCGACACCCCGCTGCAGATGGGCTTCTGGGGAGGGTGCAACCCGAGCAGCGTCCAGCGCCTGCTGACGGTCAGCCAGGCGGCTGCGACGCAGTACGCCGACCTCGTCCCGGGGACCACGAGCGCCAACCGCCAGATCCTTGCTATCGGCAACAGCGACACGTACGGCGGAGCCGGCGGAACGTACGCCACGGCGTCCGGGGGCAACGCGCTCTCGGCCCTGATCACGCCGCACGAGCTCGGGCACTCGCTCGGTGGGCTGCAGGACGAGTACGACTACTACGCCCGCGGCGAGCGCGGTGCGCCGTACGTCGGTCCGGAGCCGTCGTCGATCCACCACACCTTGCTGACCGAGCAGCAAATGCTGGAGCAGCAGAAGAAGTGGTGGCGCTGGCTGGGGGAGAAGTCCGAGTCCGGCGGCACGATCGGCCGCTACGAGGGCGGCATGTACGCCGGTTCGGGCGTCTGGCGGCCCAGTGCGCACTCGATGATGAAGGCGCTCGGGTACTACTTCGACCAGCCGTCGCGCGAGCGGATGACCCAGCGCCTCTCCGCCAAGGCGAACCTGTTCCAGGACAGCACCCCGGCCGGCCCGGTCGCCGCTGACCAGGTCGTTTGGTTGCAGACCCTGCACCCGGTCGACCACGAGCTCGACGTCACCTGGTCCGTCGACGGTACGGCGATCCCGACCGCGAACGCCCGTTCCGTCGACCTGTCCACCCTCGACCTCGCCCCCGGGCAGCACACGCTCACCGCGAGGATTGTCGACAACACAGCGTTCATCCGCGATCCCGCCGTCCGACCGACGGCAATCCGATTGTGGACAATCCAACCGTCTGCCATCGCACCCCAGTCGATGGCGCCGGCCTTCACCGGATCCACCTCGACCGAGCACCCGGTGAGCGCGGACGAGGTCGTGTACGCCGAGACCGCGCAGTCCACCGGCGCGATCGTGTGGAAAGTCGACGGTCGGATTGTCGACAACCCAGGCAACGATCGCGACCTCGCGCTCGCACCGCTGAAGCTGACGGGGCGGCACACGCTGACGGCACAGACCGGCTCCGAGACGCTCATGTGGACGGTCGACGGCGTACAGCCGGTCGTGACGTCGACGCTGTCGAAACCGCTGCTCACAGTGCAGAAACCGAGCGGGCCGGAGTACATCTACAACGACGCGTTCACGATGGGTCTGGCCGCGACGGACGACAGCACGGGGTACGTCGTACCGGAGTTCCGCGTCGACGGGGACGGTTGGTACAACTACTACGGCTGGCCGACCGACGCGTCTGCGCCGTTCCGGTTCACCGCCGAGGGGACCGCGATCGACCAGCTCGTGTACGGGAAGCTCGGCGTGCCACGGATCGTGCCGTGGGATGACGTACCACCTGGGTACGGGCGTCATCAGGTCGAGTACCGCGCGATCGATGCCACCGGCAACATCGGCGACCCGCGCCGGTTCGCCGTCACGCTCCTGCATCCGGCACCGGCCTGTACGACGACACTCACCGGAACGCACCACGGCCCGCTGTATCTCAGCAAAGGCGTCACGTGCCTGACCAACGCGACCGTCAACGGTCCCGTCCAGGTTGCCGCCGGCGCATCCCTCGTCGCCACGGACTCGCGCGTCAACGGCCCTGTCCGCGCCGATCGGGCGGCCGACCTACACCTGCTGCGTTCCACGATCGCCGGACCGGTCAGCGCGAGCGGCCTCACCCGCAGCCTGGTCGCGGTCGGCAGCACCATCCAGGGACCGCTGTCGGTCACGAGCAGCCGCACGACCGACCCGGTCACGCTCGCCGGGAACACCGTCAACGGTCCACTGACCTGCTCGGCCAACACCCCGGCGCCGACCAACCTGCAGGCGCCGAACCGGGTTTCCGGGCCGCGTTCCGGCCAGTGCGCGAAGCTCTGAGCCGGGCGGACATGCAGGTGAGTTTCGCCGACATGTTCCCGGCGACCGGGGTCCTCTAACTTTCTCGGTGCGGGGAGTTCCCGCCGTACTGGAGGAGTGAGATGAACGGACTGCGGGTGGCTCTGCTGATGGCGGCCACGATGACGACGGGCCTGGTGGCCGGCGTGTACGGGATCTACGCGAACGCGTTCATGCCCGGCCTCGCGAAGACCGACGACAGGACCTTCGTCGGAGCGTTCACGGCCGTCGACCGGGCGATCGTGAACCCGCTGTTCCTCGGCCTCGGATTCGTCGGCGCACTGCTCTTCACAGGGCTCGCGGGCCTGTTCAGCCTCAAAGAGAAGGCGCTGCCGTGGATCGCGGTCGCGTTCGTGCTGTACCTGGTCACGATGATCCTGACGATGGCGGTGAACGTACCGCTGAACGACGCACTCAAAGCGGCCGGCGACCCGGCGACGATCGACGTCGCAGCCGCCCGCGCGGCGTTCAACGAGTCGAAATGGGTCGCCTTCAACCTGGTCCGGACCCTGCTCGCGCTGGTCTCGTTCGGCCTCCTCGGCTGGGCCCTCTACCTGACCGGAAAATCCGCCGCTCAGCCGTGAGCCTATTTGCAGTTATTTCCAGGTACGGTTCGTCGCGAATCGCGACCTGGGGAGGCACAGATGGAGGACTCGACGGACTGGTGGGACCATCGGCCGGTCTTCTCGACCACCGACAAGCTGTCCCGCATCACCGGACTCGCCCCCGGTGAGCGGCCCGGAAAGCTGACGACACGCCTGCTGGTCTCGGCGTTGCTGTGCTTCCTGGGCTGGGGCGCCGTGAGCCTGCTGGGTACGTCGTGGTTGTGCGGCGGGACCTCAGCGCCGGCCGACACCTGTGCCGTCGATGTCCCCGGCAACCTCCCGACCGGCTGGTTCATCGCGGCAGCTGTCGTCGTGGGCTACCTGGTCCTCCACGTCACCGTCGATCAGACCGAACAGGCGCGGCAACGGCTCGGGCAGCGCCGGGCGTCCGGGTTGTTCAGGGCGGCCCCGATGCTGGCCGGGCTGTCCGTCGGCGCCGGCATTTCGGTCATCACCGCCCTCGCGCCGGATCCGTCCGAGACGTTCCGGCGTACCGTCCACGGCCTGATCGGCACCGAGGCCATCGCGATCTCGGCGGTCGTAGCGGTGGTGACGGGCCTCTGGTTCGTCACCGTGGTGGTTCGGCTGCCGTCGGCACTGCTGCACGCACGGCAGCGTCAGGCGACCATCGAACGACTGCGACGGGACGGGCACCGGTACGCCGGGCAGGTGAAGCTCGGCCGCATCGTGCTCTGGCTCGGGAACAACCCCGAACTGGAGGTCACGATCACCTACGACTCGCCCGCAGGCTCGCACGAGGTTCAGGCCCGGATGCGGACCTCGCCCGACCGGGTGCCCGCGGACGGCAGCCGGGTCGTCGTGTTCGACGATCTCCGCGGCGTCGTTCACGTCGAGCTCGATCCCGAGGCCGAGCCGGCCTTCGAGCCGGAGGCGCGGTACGCCCCGTCGGAGTGACCGGGTTCTGAGAGACTGTCCGCGTGCCACCAGTTCAAGCTCCGCCGTCGCAGCAGCTCCCCGCGGTCCAGAAGCTGCGGGTGAGGTTCGCCAAGCGCGGGCGGCTGCGATTCACCTCACACCGCGACTTCCAGCGGGCGTTCGAGCGCGCCGTACGGCGGGCCGAGCTCCCGGTGGCGTTCTCGCACGGTTTCAGCCCGCACCCGAAGATCTCGTACGCCGGTGCCGCGCCGACCGGAGCCGCCTCCGAGGCGGAGTATCTGGAGATATCGCTCACACACGAGCGGGACGCCGAGCAGGTCCGGGCCGCCCTCGACGAGGCGCTGCCACCCGGTCTGGACGTCCTCGAGGTGGTGGTCGCCGGGCCGGGTGCGCTGGCCGAGCGGCTGGAGGCCAGTGAGTGGCAGATCGCGTTGCCCGGAGCGGATCCGGAGGCGGCGGCCGCAGCGGTGCGGACGTTCCTCGAACAGGACGAAATTCTGGTCGAACGCATGACCAAACGGGGAGTTCGCTCGTTCGACTGTCGGGCTGCTGTTCTCCGACTCACCGTCGTGAGTGAACCGGGGCCGGTTGCGGCGTGTGCGATACTGCAAGTGGTGTTACGGCACGGAACCCCGGCCGTGAGACCCGACGACGTTCTCGCCGGCGTGCTCGAGGTAGCGACGCTCCCGGTGACGGGCCCGGCTCTTTTGACCAGGCTCGCCCAGGGCCCGCTAACCACGGACACCGGCACGGTGGAAGATCCGCTCGCTCGTGACCGCGACGCCAACCAGGCGACCGCGACCGGCCAGGCAGATCCCCGCCAGACGCACACAGCGGAGGGCGACGCCGCCGCTCCCTCTGTGCCCTGAGCGCGGGCGGAGCGGATCCAGCAGGCTTCCGCATTACCGCGGCCCGTGCAGCATCTGAGGGCCCGGTGAGGCGAACCGTGACCGCCTTGTGGCCGCGCCGGACCCGTGACAGGGGTCGCCGGATGCGCCGGAAGGCTTGAGGAGACCCGCACTACATGCTCGACAACGAGCCGACCACCGAAGCAGCCGGCACGGCTGCTCCCGCCCAGTCCGCCGCCACTCGCAAGACTGCGAAGACGGCCGCGGCGAAGAAGACCACCACGACGCGGAAGCGCGCCGCGAAGAAGACCGCCGAGCCCGCCGCTGAGGCTGCCGAGCCGGCCAAGAAGACGGCCGCCAAGGCGGCCGCGAAGAAGGCGCCGGCCAAGACGGCCGCGGCGGCCCCCGCGAAGAAGGCCGCGGCCGCCAAGAAGACGGCCAAGCGCACCACGAAGAAGGCCGCGTCCCAGGACACGTTCCCGGAGCTGTTCGCGCCGCCCGCGGAGTCTGCTGAGGCCGAGCCTGCCGCGGCGAAGAAGACCACTCGCAAGCGCACCACCAAGAAGACCGCCGCCACCCCGCCGGTCGACACCTCCGCGGGCTCGGCGTCCGCCGACGCCCCCGCGAACGCCGGGGCCGGCGAGCACGGTGGAGCTGCTGAGGCGCCGGCTGCCAAGCGCAGTTCTCGGCGCCGTACGACGAAGTCCGCCGCGGGAGCGGTCGACTCCGCGGCGTCCGACGCCCCGACCACGGCTTCTGGCGCCACGACCACGTCTTCTGACGCTCGGACGACGGCTCCTGAGGCTCCTGAGGCTTCGGTGAGCGCCGAGGCCGAGGCGCCGAGTGCCCGGCGTACGCGCCGTCGGCCGGCTGCTTCTGCGGCGGTGCTGTTCCAGGCGCCGACCGCCGACACGCAGGCCGGTGAGCCCGCGACTGCCAAGACGACCCAGCCCAAGACCGGGTCCACGACCACCCAGGCCAAGACCGACCGGCCGGCTGGCGCGGCGGATGCAGCCCAGAGCGTCCCGGAGCCGGGCGCCGACGAGCAGCCGGCCGGCACGCGCCGCCGCCGGAGCCGTCGCGGTCGCGACGCCGAGGCCCGCGACACCACGCCCGAGCCGACCACCGACGACGCCCCGCAGACCGTGAGCGCCGAGCAGGCCGACGGCGAAGCCGAGGCGAAGCCAGAAGGCCGGTCCAGCCGCAGGACCCGGACGAGGGCCAAGGCCGACACCGCAGCCAAGACCGCCGCCGAGACCGCCGCCCAGAGCGACGACACCGACGACGACACCACCGACGCCGACGCGGAGTCTGCCGACAGCACCGCCGACGGACAGGGTGAGGACGGCGAGGAGGGCACCCGCCGTCGCCGCCGCCGTCGTGGCGGTCGCCGTCGCCGCAAGTCCGGTGACGCGGACGGCGCGGACGACAGCGCCGACGAGCAGTCCGACGACGAGGACGACGAGTCCGAGCAGGACACCGACGCCCAGGCCGCTGACGCTGATTCCGACGCCGAGGCCGACGCGGACGAGGACGGCGAAGCGGGCAGCTCGTCCCGCCGTCGCCGCCGTCGTCGTCGCCGCAAGGGCGAGGACAGCGCCGCGTCCCCCGACGACCCGGACGAGACCGTCGTACGGGTCCGTGAACCGCGCAGCAAGACCGTGGCGAACGAGGTCACCGCGATCGAGGGCTCGACCCGTCTCGAGGCGAAGAAGCAGCGTCGCCGCGAGGGCCGCGCCGCCGGCCGCCGCCGTGCGCCGATCGTCACCGAGGCCGAGTTCCTGGCCCGGCGCGAGGCGGTCGATCGGACGATGGTGATCCGGTCCCGCGAGGACGTGACCCAGATCGCGGTCTCCGAGGACAACGTCCTGGTCGAGCACTACGTGACGACCGCGGAGCAGACCTCGCTGATCGGCAACGTGTACCTCGGCCGCGTGCAGAACGTGCTGCCCAGCATGGAAGCCGCGTTCATCGACATCGGCAAGGGCCGCAACGCGGTCCTGTACGCCGGTGAGGTGGACTGGGCGACCCTTGGTGGCGCCAACGGCCCGCGCAAGATCGAGCAGGTGCTGAAGTCCGGCCAGGCGGTCCTGGTCCAGGTGACCAAGGACCCGATCGGCCACAAGGGCGCCCGTCTCACGAACCAGATCAGCCTGCCCGGCCGGTACGTCGTGTACGTGCCGCGCGGCGGCAACGGCGGCATCAGCCGCAAGCTGCCCGACACCGAGCGGAACCGGCTGAAGACGATCCTCAAGGACATCGTCCCGGACGAGGCCGGCGTCATCGTCCGGACCGCCGCCGAGGGTGCCTCGGAGGAGGAGCTGACCTCCGACGTCAGTCGCCTGCAGGCCGCCTGGGAAGAGATCGACAAGAAGTCCAAGAACGGTCAGGCCCCGCAGCTGCTGTACGGCGAGCCCGACCTGCTGATCCGCGTCGTACGGGATCTGTTCACCGAGGACTTCGCCAAGCTGGTCGTCTCCGGCGACCGTGCCTACGACCAGGTCCGCGAGTACGTCGAGGGCGTCGCGCCGCACCTGGTCGACCGGCTCGAGAAGGCCCAGAGCGACGTCTTCTCGGACTACCGGATCGACGAGCAGATCAAGAAGGCGCTGGACCGCAAGGTCTGGCTGCCGTCCGGCGGCTCGCTGATCATCGACCGCACCGAGGCGATGACCGTCGTCGACGTGAACACCGGCAAGTTCACCGGGTCCGGCGGCAACCTCGAGGAGACCGTCACCAAGAACAACCTGGAGGCGGCCGAAGAGATCGTCCGGCAGCTCCGGCTCCGCGACATCGGCGGCATCATCGTCATCGACTTCATCGACATGGTGCTCGAGTCGAACCGCGACCTGGTGCTGCGCCGGCTGGTCGAGTGCCTGGGCCGCGACCGGACCAAGCACCAGGTGGCCGAGGTCACCTCGCTCGGCCTGGTCCAGATGACCCGGAAGCGGATCGGTACCGGCCTGCTCGAGGCGTTCAGCGAGAACTGCGACCACTGCGGTGGCCGCGGGCTGATCCTGCACGACGAGCCGAAGGAGTCGCGTCGCCGCGACGGCCGTAACGGCCAGAACGGCGGCCAGAGCAACGGTCAGGACCAGAAGCCTGCGCAGGCGGAGGAGGGCGGCCGGAAGAGCTCGCGCCGCCGCCGCGGCAAGGGCCGGGGCGACGACGAGCAGGCCGCTGAGTCCGAGGCGGCGCAGCACAACGGCGACGCCGCCCAGAAGCTGGCCCAGATCGCCGCCGCGTCCACGAAGACGGACGAGCAGGCCGACGGTACGCCGGAACCCACCGGCTACCCGGTGTCAGCCGGCGCCGACGACCACGTGAGCCCTGAGGCGACCGGCTTCCCGGCCCCCGAGACGGCTCCGGCCGCCTCGGAGACTGCGGAGGCACCGGCCGCTGAGGCTGCCGACGGAGCGGACGCCGCGCAGAACGGCGCCCCGAAGAGCACCCGGCGGCGGCGCAGCAGCCGCAGCCGGAGCAAGACCGCTACCGACGGTGACGAGAAGGGCTCGAGCGAGCCCGCTGAACTGGTCACCACCGGCAGCTGAGCCGATTATGAGTTTGCGAGCCTAGAGTTGTAAACTCTTGGTTCGGTGCGCTTCGGCGCACCGCGCTTGTGCCTGATCGTGAGTGTGTGAGGGACCCGTTTTCCTGTACGCCTCACGTCAGCAGCACGCCCGTTAGTTTTCCGATCCAGCAGAGAGTGAGATCCACGGTGTACGCGATCGTGCGCAGTGGCGGCACCCAGCAGAAGGTCGCCGTCGGCGATGTCATCGAGATCGACAGCCTGACCGACGAGGTGGGCGACACTGTGTCGCTGCCGGCGGTTCTCGTCGTGGATGGCGACACCGTGACGGCCGACGCTGCGGCGCTGGCCAACGTGGCCGTGTCGGCCGAGGTTCTGGGCCGCACCAAGGGCCCCAAGATCCACATCCTCAAGTACAAGAACAAGACCGGTTACCGCAAGCGCCAGGGGCACCGTCAGCACTACACCCAGGTCAAGGTCACCGCGATCGACGCGAAGAAGAAGTGAGCTGATCAAGACATGGCACACAAAAAGGGAGCAGCGTCGACCCGTAACGGTCGCGACTCCAACGCCCAGCGCCTCGGCGTGAAGCGGTACGGCGGTCAGCTGGTCAACGCCGGCGAGATCATCGTCCGTCAGCGCGGCACCCACTTCCACCCGGGCAACCTGGTCGGCCGTGGCGGCGACGACACGCTGTTCGCGCTGGCCGAGGGCCACGTGGAGTTCGGCACCCGGCGCGGTCGCCGCGTCGTCAACATCGTCCCGGCCCCGGCGGAGTAACACCGCCACCCGGTACACAAGCTCTGTCGAAGGGCGGGTCGCGGAATACCGCGGACCCGCCCTTCTGCTGTGTGTGTAGTAACCAACAGGAAGTAGAGAACACCGATGGCCATCCCCAGCTTCGTCGACCGCGTTACGGTGCACGTCACCGCGGGCCGCGGCGGAAACGGCTGCGCCTCGGTGCACCGGGAGAAGTTCAAGCCGCTCGGCGGCCCCGACGGCGGGAACGGCGGTGACGGCGGCAGCGTGATCCTGCGCGTCGACCCGGACGTGACGACGCTCGTCGACTACCACCGCTCCAGCCACCGCACCGCCACGAACGGTGCCCAGGGCAAGGGTGACCACCAGGCCGGCGGCAACGGCGGCGACGTGATCCTCGGCGTCCCGGACGGCACCGTCATCGGTACGGCGAGCGGCGAAGTACTCGCGGACCTGGTCGGACCGGGCGCGGAGTTCGTTGCGGCGCAGGGCGGCAAGGGCGGTCTGGGCAACGCGGCGCTGGCGAGCAGCTCGCGCAAGGCGCCCGGGTTCGCGCTGCTCGGTGAGGAGGGCGAGGAGCGCACGCTCGTCCTGGAGCTGAAGGTCGTCGCCGACGTCGGCCTGGTCGGGTTCCCGAGCGCCGGCAAGTCGTCGCTGATCGCCGCGATCAGCCGCGCCCGGCCGAAGATCGCCGATTACCCGTTCACCACCCTGATCCCGAACCTCGGCGTGGTCGTTGCCGGGGAGACCACGTTCACCGTCGCCGACGTACCCGGTCTGATCGAGGGTGCGAGCGAGGGACGCGGGCTCGGGCACGACTTCCTGCGGCACGTGGAGCGGTGCGCCGCGCTGGTGCATGTGATCGACTGCGCGACGTACGAGCCGGGCCGGGATCCGTTGAGCGACCTCGACACGATCGAGGGGGAACTCGCGGCGCACGGCGGCCTCGAGGACCGGCCGCGACTCGTTGCCCTGAACAAGATCGACGTACCGGACGCCCGCGAGATCGCCGAGATGGTGCAGGCCGAGCTGGAGGAGCGCGGGCTGCGGGTGTTCCCGATCTCGACCGCTTCGCACGAAGGCCTGGAGGCCTTGAAGTTCGCGATGGCCGAGATCGTCGTACGGCGGCGTGCGGAGCAGGCGAAACCCGACACCACGCGGATCGTGATCCGGCCGCAGGTGCAGGGCGGGCCCGAGTTCAAGGTGAAGAAGCTGCCGGAGGACGGCGGCTGGCTGGTGCAGGGCCAGAAGCCCGAGCGCTGGGTGAAGCAGACCGACTTCGCGAACGCGGAAGCGACCGGGTACCTCGCCGACCGGCTGAACCGGCTCGGGGTCGAGGACGAGCTGCTCAAGCGCGGTGCGACCCCGGGCGACGCGGTCGTGATCGGGGACGGGCCGAACGCGATCGTGTTCGACTTCGCGCCCGACGTCCAGGCCGGTGCGGAGATCCTCGCCCGGCGCGGTGAGGACCACCGGCTCGAGGAGGATCGTCCGGCGGCGCAGCGGCGGCGGGCGAAGGACACCGAGTACCACGCCTTCCGCGAGGGGGAGCGGACCGAGGACTGGTCGGAGTACGGCCGGAACTGGGACGCCGACGAGGTCGACCTGTCCCCGGCCGAGGCGAAACGAGCAGCGGACGCTGCGGCGAAGCTGGCGCGCAAGGAAGCGCGCGAGCTGGCGGCGCAGGAGGAACTCGACCAGAACGGTTGATCCATGACGGTGCATCCCAGGACAGGGCGCGCGGAGGCGTTGAACGCCACGCGCATCGTCGTGAAGGTCGGCTCGTCGTCGCTGACCCAGCGCGGCAAGATCGACCTCGAACGGCTCCGGCTGCTCGTCGACGCCATCGCGGCGCGGCGGGTGGAGGGTGCCGAGGTCGTGCTCGTCTCGTCCGGCGCGATCGCCGCCGGCCTGGCCCCGATGGGGTTACGGACCCGGCCGCGTGACCTGGCGACGCAGCAGGCCGCTGCTTCGGTCGGTCAAGGACTGCTGATGGCCCGCTACAGCGACGCCTTTGCGGCGCACGGTTTGCGGGTCGGGCAGGTGCTGCTGACGGTGGACGACGTCACGCGCCGATCGCACTATCGCAACGCGTACCGGACGTTTGCGCGGTTGCTCGAGCTGGGCGTCGTACCGATCGTGAACGAGAACGACACGGTCGCGACCACAGAGATCCGCTTCGGCGACAACGACCGGCTCGCGGCGCTCACCAGTCATCTCGTACACGCCGACCTGCTGCTCCTGCTGTCCGACGTCGACGGGCTGTACAACGGGGATCCGCGCAAACCCGGTACGTCGATGGTCACCGAGATCCGTGGCGCCGCCGATCTGGAGCCACTCGCGATCGGGAAGACAGGCTCGTCGAGCGTCGGCACCGGCGGCATGCAGACGAAGGTCGAGGCGGCCGCAATCGCCACGGAGGCAGGGATTCCGGTCATCCTGACCTCCGCCGCGCGGGTCGGCGAGGCGCTTCGCGGGGAGCCCGTCGGCACCCTGTTCCACCCGACCGGACGGCGCCGCAAGACGCGCCTGCTGTGGCTGGCCCACGCCACGTCAGGTCAGGGCATCCTGCGATTGGACGAAGGTGCAGTCCGCGCGGTGACGCAGCGCCGCGCGTCGCTGCTTCCGGCCGGAATCACCGCTGTAGAAGGCACTTTCTCCGCCGGTGACCCGGTCGACCTGGTGTCGCCGACAGGCGTCGTCATCGCCCGCGGGCTCGTGAACTACGACGCCTCCGAGCTCCCTGACCTGCTCGGCCGCTCCACCCGAGACCTGGCCCGCGAGCTAGGTGCGGCGTACGAACGCGAGGTAGTTCACCGGGACGACCTGGTCCTCCTGTGAAGAAGGTGGCCTGGGGCCTGCTCGCGGCGTGGATCATCCACGACCTGGAAGAGCTCGCCACGATGCCGTCCTTCTCGCAACGGACCGACCTCCCGACGCCGCTGACGAAGGTCCTCCCGATGTCCCGGACCGAGGCAGCCACCGCGATCGGCCTGACCGGCATCGCGATGGCCGCTGCCTCCGCCGCCGGCGCCGCCACCAACGGCCGCAGCAAGTTCTTCCAGGCGTCACTGATGGGCTTCGGCCTCCACGCCGGCACCCACCTCGCCCAGTCCGCCTTGCTCCGCCGCTACACCCCCGGCCTGATCACGACACCACTGGTGGTGATCCCGTTCACCACGTGGGCCTGGCGACGCCTAAAAACCGAGGCCGTCCCGATCGCCCCGCCCGACCGCCGCCTCACCCTCGCCCTCGCAGCAGTCGTCCCACTCGCCCACACAATCGCCCGCCTTCCCCGCCTACGCCCCAAATCCCCCTGAGCCCGAACCCCCACCACCCACCAAACCACCCGCACCTACCCGCGCCCGCCCCGCGCCCACCAGCGCCGGCTCCGCGCCCACCTGCGCCGGCTCCGCGCCCACCTGCGCCGGCTCCGCGCCCACCTGCGCCGGCTCCGCGCCCACCTGCGCCCGCTCCGCGCCCACCTGCGCCCGCTCCGCGCCCACCTGCGCCCGCCCCGCGCCCATCCGCGCCCGCCCCGCGCCCATCCGCGCCCACCTGCGCCCCACTCGTGCCCTACTCGCGCCCGGCCCCGGTTCTCTCACGCGATCGCTCGCCTTCCCCGCCTGCGGCGGACCTGGACCGGATCGCCAGGCCATCACAATGCGCGACCCGCGACCGCCGCCACGCTCGGCGGCGCGTTCGGCGAGTGATTGTGATGGCCTGGCGATTCGCAGATCGCCGCTCGGGTGCCCGCCGGAGGAGCCGCACCTGCCGGATGTGAGGCTCCGGCTGCGGATCCCCAACACTCACCAACCCGTGCGGATGGGCTACCGGTCTGGGTGCCCAGGCGTGATCGTGGCGAGGAGTCGGCAGTTGATGAGTGGCGGGCGTCCGGGGGCTGGGGCCGTCTGGTGAGATCGGCGTCCTTCGTCCTGCGTGGGGGGCCATACGATGAAGGGGTGAGCGAGATCATCGAGTTGGCGCGGCGGGCGCGAGTGGCGTCGTACGCGTTGGCGGAGGCGTCCCGGGCGACCAAGGACGCGGCGTTGCACGCGATGGCGGCGGCGCTGCGGGCGAACACGGACACGATCGTCGCGGCGAACGCGAAGGACGTGGCCGCTGCGCGGGATGCTGGCACGCCGGAATCCACCGTCGACCGCCTGGCGCTGAACCCGGCGCGCGTCGACGCGATGGCAGCCGGGTTGGAGCAGCTCGCTGGGCTGGCGGATCCGATCGGTGAGGTGGTCCGCGGGTACACGCTGCCCAACGGACTCGAGCTCCGGCAGGTGCGAGTGCCGTTCGGCGTCGTCGGGATCATCTACGAGGCCCGGCCGAACGTGACGGCCGACGCCGCGGGCATCTGCCTGAAGTCCGGGAACGCGGTCCTGCTGCGCGGTTCGTCGTCCGCGGCTGCGTCTAACGACGCGATCATCGCCGTACTGCGGGACGCCGCCGAGTCGACCGGGCTACCGGCGGACGTCGTACAGGGCGTGCCGACGGATCGGGCCGCGGTGAAGGAACTCATGCAGGCGCGCGGGCTGGTCGACGTACTGATCCCGCGGGGCGGCGCCGGGCTGATCCAGACCGTGGTCAGCGAGTCGTCCGTGCCGGTGATCGAGACCGGGGTCGGCAACTGTCACGTGTACATCGACTCGGAGGCGGATCTCGACCTCGGCCTGGAGATCCTGCTCAACTCGAAGACGCAACGCCCGAGCGTGTGCAACGCCGCGGAATCCCTGCTGGTACACGCATCGGTGGCCGACGAGTTCCTGGCCCGAGCCCTCCCCGCCCTCACCCAAGCCGGTGTCACCGTCCACGCCGACCCGAAGGTTGTTGCGATCAGCAACAACCAACCGACGACGGACGCGGCCGCCGTCGAGGATGCGGGTGCGGTCGAGGGTGTTGCGGTGGGTTCGGTGGTGGAGGCGACTGAGGAGGACTTCGGGACGGAGTACAACTCGCTCGATCTGTCCGCGGCCGTCGTCGACTCGCTCGAGGACGCGGTGCAGCACATCCGCCAGTACAGCTCGGGTCACACCGACGCGATCATCACCCGCTCGCAGGCGGCCGCGCGGCGGTTCACGACCGCGGTCGACTCGGCGGCGGTCGTGGTGAACGCGAGCACGCGCTTCACCGACGGCGGCGAGTTCGGCTTCGGCGCCGAGATCGGCATCTCCACCCAGAAACTCCACGCCCGCGGCCCCATGGGCCTCCCCGAAATGACCTCCACCAAGTACGTAGTCACCGGCGAAGGCCAAATCCGCACCTAGCCACTCACCCGAGTAGCTGCGCCCCGTCATGCACCTGCACGACGGGGCGCTCGCCTGAGACCACCGCAATCGCCGCGCGGTGATCGACGCCTACGTCGAGATCCTGCACATGAACACCATCCGGCACCGCCGCGCGCAGGTCCCCGCGTAGTCCTTCGCCGGTCGCCTTCACGACTGCCTCTTTCCGCGTCCAGTACGTCGTGAACGCCCGCGCCTTCGCCACCCCGTCATACCCGCGCAGCTCGCGCACTTCCGCGTCCGTCAACGCAACCCGAGCCACCGCGTCGACATCCACGCCCAGGTCAACCTTCTCCACATCCAGCCCCACCGGCCGCTCAGCCACCGCGATCCCCACCAGATCCCCCGAGTGCGTCACCGACAACTCCACCCCCGCAGCCCGCACCTTCCCATGCGGCTTCCCGCACTCCACGCAAGTCCGATCCAAAACAACCCTTGCTGCAGGCAACGAAAACCTCTCCGCCAGCACCCGCCGCACCAACGTCACCCCCAACAGAAACCGCGCCTTGTCCACCTCCCGCAGATAACCCTCCAACCGCCCCCGCTCCACCTCATCCAAATCCCGAGCAAACTCATCCCGAGCCGCCCCAACCCCCACCCACCAAACCTCAACACCAACCCCCGCAGTGGGTGTTGTCATGCCGGTCCCGGGGTCCAGGTGAGGGTGCCTGTGCGGAGGTCGTGGAGGACTGAGTCGATCCACTTCGCCTCAGCTACAGCGACCGCGACCTGGTACTCCGTCTCCAGCAGCGCGAACCGGGGGATCGGCTGCCCGTCCACCTCCGACCGAAGCTCGAGCTGCAACTCCGCAATCCGCTTGGCCAACCGCTCCCGCCGCTGACCAAGCAACTCACCCGCGGTCTCCGGCGGTAGCAGCATCACGAACGACAACCCCGCCGGGAACTCCGGGAACTCGTTCCGCGGCGTCGTCAGGATCTCCGCCAACCACTCCCGGCATACCTCCCGCCCCTCGTCGGTCAGGTGGTACACCGTCCGCTCCGGATACCGCTCGTCCTGCTCCGTCGCGCCGGCCGAGATCAGTCCGGCTTCTTCCAGGCGCACGATCATCCGATAGAGGCTGGTCCGCTGCCCGACGTTGACCACCTGGTCCTTGCCCCACTGCTTGATCAGTCGCTGGATCCCGTACGGATGCAGCGGCCCGTTCTCCAGCAGGCCGAGGATCGCCAGCGCCAGCGATGAGCGTCGAAAAGTCACACCCCAACCATAAGGGTCAAAGAAACTAGTTGCAATGTAACTAGACCCCATGTAACTATCGATCTCATGAGAGCAGCAGAACTGACCCAAAGCGTCGTCACCTCCAGCGACGGCACCGAGATCGGCTACTACAAGACCGGCGAAGGCCCGGCGGTCGTCGTCCTGCACGGGAGCATGGAGTCGGCCCGCAGCCACACGCTGTTCGCGGAGGCGCTGGCCGACGAGTTCACCGTCTATCTGCCCGACCGCCGCGGCCGCGGACTCTCCGGCCCGCACAGGCCGGACCACAGCGTCCGCACCGAGATCGAGGACCTGGACGCCGTTCTCACAGCAGCCGGAGCCGAGCGCGCGTTCGGCATCAGCGCCGGGGGAGCGGTGGTCCTGGAGGCAGCCCGCACCCTCCCAAACCTCAAGCAGATTGCGCTCTACGAGCCAGCGATCGTCGCCGACGGCACGCCGCATCGCGAGTGGCTGAAGCGGTTCGACCAGGAGATCGCCCGCGGTGACGTGGCCGGAGCGATGGTGACGAGCATGTTCGGCTTCGAGATGGCGCCGGCGTTCCTCAAGGTGATGCCGCGCGGCCTGCTCCGCTTGATGACCGAGAAGATGATGGCGAAGGAGGAGCGCCAGGCCGACGCCGGCGCGATCACCATGCGCCAGTTGGCCCCGACGATCCACGCCGAGGGCACGATCGTCGCCGAACTGGGTGGCACCTTCGACAACTTCCGCACCGTCCAGGCCGAGGTCCTGCTCCTCGGTGGCAGCAAAGGTCTTCCCAGCCTCGGTCCCGGCCGAGCGACCTTGGAGAAGGTGCTACCGCTGTGCCGCCGGATCGAGTTCGACGGCTACGACCACGGCTCGTCCTCGGACCCCGGCGGCGTCAACCCGAACGGCAAGCCCGAGGTCGTACGACGGATCGCCGCTGAGGTGAAGGCCTTCTTCAAGCAGTTGTGAGTGCCCAGTCGACGGCATCCGCGATGTCGGTGACCGGGTATCGCACGGCTTGCACCACCCGGTCCCCGCCCACCACCAGCACGACCCGCTTCAACCGCTCGTACCCGCCGGCCCGGAACGTCGGCAATCGCAGCGCCGCCACCAGTTCCAGATCGAGATCGGACAGCAGTAGGTGCGGGATCTCCTCCGCCAGAGCGAACGCCTGCTGCTCGTCGGTCCGCTGCGTACTCACACCGCGGACGGCGATCCCCTTCGACGCGAAGTCGTCGGCCCGGCCCGCGAACAGCCGATTCTCCAGCGTGCACCCGGCCGCTCCGGCGATCTCGTCCCATCCGTCCGGCAGTCGGGTCGGCCGTCCGGTCGCCGGGTACCCGAAGAGCACGGTCGCCCGCGCATTCGCATCCACCACGTCAACCGTCGTACCAGCGATCGACGGCAAAGCGACGTACGGCACCCGCTGACCCACCAACTCCTGCAGGCGTTGCGCCGGCGGCTCGTCCGCGGCGTTCGTCCCGGTGAGTGACCCGTCGCCGAGCAGCCATCGATCGCCCCAGTCCTGCAGCGCGACGAGGACCGGCAGCAGGGCGCGTCCGCGCGGCGTCAACTCATAGGCGTAGCGCGTCGGCCGGTCCTGGTACGCCGACCGCTCGACGATCCCGCTGTCCAATAGGCCGTTCAGCCGCTCGGTCAGCACCTTCCGCGAGATGTGCAATGACCCCGCCAGTTCGTCGAACCGCGCCAGCCCGCGCGCCAGATCGCGGACGATCAGCAGTTCCCAGCCGTCGCCGATGACGCCGAGGGACTGCGCGATCGCACAGTCCGGCTCGGGCGAGAAGGTGCTCCGCCGCACGTCCGCCCTCCTTGGAATCCCGGTTGCCGCCGCGCGGGCCGGTCGAGTAAGTTCCCGACAGGAACTCACTGTACCGGAGGGGGCGGACGTGTACTGGCGCCGGATCGCGGAGCTGCCCACCTGGCTCAAGGCGGTGATGGTCGGCCAGCTCGTCAACGGGGCCGGCGCGCTCGCCTGGGTCTACCTCACGCTCTACCTCGTCGAGGATCGCGGCATGTCGGCGCAGCAGGCTGGTTTCGCCGCGGCGGCGTACGGTGTCGGCCTGGTCGGCGGCAACCTGGGCGGCGGCTGGTTCGGCGACCGGTTCGGTCTGCGTACGGCGGCGCTCGCGAGCCAGCTGCTGTGGGCGATCTCGTGCGTCGCGATGCCCTTCGTGCCCGGAGCGGCGCTAGCTTTTCTAGCGGCGCTAGCGGGACTGTTCGGCGGCGCCGGACGCCCGAATCTCACCGCCCTCGTCGCGACCGCGCTCCCGCCCGAACGCCGCCGCGAAGGCATCGCGCTCTCGCGCACCGCATCCAACGCCGGCTTCACCATCGGACCGCCCCTCGGCGGCCTGCTCGCGGCGTACGACTTCTCGCTGGTCTTCGTCGTCGACGCCGTCACCAGCCTGGTCATGGCCGCGATCATCTGGCGCTGGGTCCCGAATGCGCGGCGTACATCAGGATTGTCGACAACTGGATTGTGGACGGCGGTGCTCAAGGATCGTCCGGTCCTGATGGTGCTGGCGACGATCGTGGTGGTCGACACCGTCTACCGGCAGATCTTCGCCACGATGCCGCTGCTCCTGCGCGATGCAGGTACGCCGGCCGTCGCGTACGGCGTACTGCTCGGCGCGAGCTCGGTCGTCATCGTCCTCTTCGAGGCGCCGATCGCCGTACGCCTCCAGGGGCACAGTGCGACTCGGGTGATCGCGGTCGGCTTCGCGTGCATCGGCGTGGGGCTCGCGGTCCTCGGCGTCTGGCCGGCGCTGGCAGGGGCCGCGCTCGCGATCGTGGTGATGACGGCGGGGGAGATGCTCTACAAGCCGACCGCCACCGCGCACGTCGCCGATGCGGCGCCGGAGGGGATGGTCGGTCGGTACTCCAGCCTGTACGCCGCCGCGTCGATCAGCGGCATGTTCCTCGCGCCGGCGATCGGCGGTACGACGTACCAGCACGCGCCGCGACTGCTCTACCCCGTCGCTGCGGGCCTCGCGCTGGCTGCGGGCGCCGTACTGCTCCTCACTCGGGCAAAGGCGCGGGACGTCCTTCCCAGCGAGTCGACAGCACAACCGTCGTCCGGGTCCTGACCACGCCGTTCACGCGGCGCAGCGAGCCGACGACCGCCTCCAGTTGCGTCACGTCGGCCACTCGGACCTTCACCACGAGTTCCTGGTCGCCGGCGACGAACCAGCAGTCCTCGACCGCGGGGATCTCGCGGACCTGCTCGACGATGTCGTCGGTCTCGACGTCGTCGCGCTGGAACAGTCCGATCAGCGCGCTGGTGCCGAGGCCGACCTGGTCCTCGGCGACCACCGCGCGGTAGCCGAGCAGTACGCCGCGCTCCTCGAGACGCCGTACCCGCTCCTGGACGCTCGGGCCGGACAGGCCGACCACCCGGCCGAGTTCGGCCCAGCTGGAGCGGCCGTTCAGCCGGAGCGCCTCGATCAGCTGCCGATCGATCGCGTCCATGACGCCTCCTGTTCACCGCGGATTCCAAGGTCAGGAATGCTCTGTGCCTTTAATTCGTTTGTGATAGCGTAACTCTTACCGTACAATTTGAGGTACCGGGGACAGTCCGCCCCGGTTCCGCCGTACCAACCCTGTGAAGGAACCATGATCACCCCCGAAGTTGCCCGTGCCCGTATCGACGAGATGCACCGCGCCGCAGCGCAGGCCCGCCGCGCGCACGCCGGACCGTCTTACTGGCGCCGGTTGCTGACCCGTAACGGCCGCCACAGCTGACCTTCCTATCGCGACCGGTGTCCCGTGGCGAGTGTCCGGGGCCACCGGTCGCTGTCGTTCCGGCGGTCACGAGATAGGCTCTGCCTCATGTTCACGCTCCTGGTGCCGCAGGTCGCGGCCATCGAAGAGGCCGCGGTCGAGGCTTCGCACATCTCGAAGTGGTGGTACGGCGGGTTCGCGCTGTTCGTGCTCGTCCTGCTGCTGCTCGTCACCGTCATCATGGGCAAGGGCCGGCCGCACAGCTGAGCGGCTTGCTGAAGGGCTGACGTGGCTTTTGTGGAGCGGGTACGACGCATCGGCGTGATGGGTGGCACGTTCGACCCGATCCATCACGGCCACCTGGTCGCGGCCAGCGAGGTGCAGTCGTACTTCGACCTCGACGAGGTGATCTTCGTCCCGACGGGCCAGCCGTGGCAGAAGTCGGATCGCAAGGTCTCCCCGCCCGAGGACCGGTACCTGATGACGGTCATCGCGACCGCGTCGAACCCGCGGTTCTCGGTCAGCCGGGTCGACATCGACCGGCCCGGTCCGACGTACACGATCGACACCCTGCGCGACCTGTCCAGGCTGTATCCGGACGCCGAGCTGTTCTTCATCACCGGTGCCGACGCGCTCGCCCAGATTCTGACCTGGCGGGACGTCGACGAGATGTTCAAGCTGGCCCAGTTCGTCGGCTGTACGCGGCCCGGCACCGAGCAACTCGAACTGCCGCTGGACCGGCTGCCGATGAATCGGATCACCCTGCTCGAGGTGCCGGCGCTGGCGATCTCGTCGACCGAGTGCCGGGCCCGGGTCGCCAAGGGCAACCCGACCTGGTACCTGGTGCCGGACGGCATCGTCCAGTACATCGCCAAGCGTGAGCTCTACACCAACCGTTAGGAACCACATGCCAGCCAGCGAACGCGCCATCGAGCTGCTCACCGCGGCCGCCGAAGCGGCCCACGACAAGAAGGCCGAGAACGTCCTCGCCTTCGACGTGTCCGAGCAACTCGCCATCACCGACGCGTTCCTGGTCGCGTCCGCCTCCAACGACCGCCAGGTGCGCGCGATCGTGGACGCGATCGAGGAGAAGCTCCGCGTCGAATTCGACGCCAAGCCGGTCCGCCGCGAAGGCGCGCGCGAAGGCCGCTGGGTGCTGCTCGACTACCTCGAGATCGTCATCCACGTCCAGCACGACGAGGAGCGCTCGTTCTACTCGCTGGAGCGACTGTGGCGCGACTGCCCGGTCATCCCGCTGCCCTCGCCCGTCCCTGGTTCGGCTTCGGCGGAATGAGCGCGGGCCGACTGATCGTCTGGCGGCACGGCCGGACGGAATGGAACCTGCAGGACAAGATCCAGGGCCAGGCCGACATCCCGCTCGACGCGGTCGGCGTCGCCCAGGCACGCGCCGCGGCCGCGCGGCTCGCGTCCCTCGCGCCCACACGGCTCTTCGCCAGCGACCTGCAGCGCGCCGCGTCCACCGCGGGTGAGCTCGCCGCACTGACCGGCCTCAAGATCGAGTACGACGAGGCGCTCCGCGAGATCGACGTCGACGACTGGGCCGGCCTCACCATGGCCGAGCTCGCCGCCATCAACCCCGACGCCGCCGCCCGGATCCGCAGCGGCGAACCCCAGCGCCGCGGCTCCAACGGCGAAACCATCGAAGAAGTCGCCGACCGCTTCGCCGACGCGCTGACTCGGATCTCTGCGGAGGGAACCTCCGAAGACACCATCGTGGTCGCCACCCACGGCCTCGCGGCCCGCGTCGGCATCTGCCTGTTTCTAGGCATCCCGCACGCCAACTGGCCAGCCTTCGGAGGCCTCGCCAACTGCAACTGGGTCTCCCTCCTCCCAGGCCGCGCCGGCTGGCGAATCGAAGAGTGGAACGCCGGCTCCCTCCCCGAACCAGTAATGAGCGACGACCCCCAGAGGTAGAAGTACTTGGGGGAGACCCGCCCAGAGGACACCGCTTCGCGGCGACAGTTCTCTTGCGCCTCCGGCGGGCCGCGGACCGCGCTGCGACGTACCGTAAGCAGCGGACAGACGGTGCGGATCAGGCGCTCGTCGTATCCGGTTGCAGGCCGCAAACAGGCTGTTGTCTACCTCACCAGCCCCACGAGGGAACCGATTTTTCTTTGCAGGCCCTCATCCGCTAAGCTTTCGGAGTCGCGAGACACCGCGGGGCTTTGGCGCAGTTGGTAGCGCGCTTCCATGGCATGGAAGAGGTCAGGGGTTCGAATCCCCTAAGCTCCACAGTGTGATCTCTCAGGAGATACCGGACAAACCGGACCCTTATCGGGGGTCCGGTTTTCTGTTCTTGGGTGGTGGGCCTGGGGGTCTGCCGAGGGGTTGGTAGTCGCGGGTGGGGTCGAGGGTGAGCTCGCGGAGGAGTTCGCCGGTGGCGGCGTTGATGATGCGGATGTGGAGGTCGTCGACGAGTTTGAGGACGGGGGTTCGGGCGTGTTCGGTGCCGATGGGGATGTGGTGGAGGTGGCCGGCGCGGCGCAGGGTGAGTTTGCCGGCGGGGTCTGAGATGTCGTGGAGCACGCGGTAGTGGGTGTCGGTGCTGCGGTCGGTGCCGGGGCTGGCTTTGGGGCGTGCTTGGTAGGCGGTGGCCGGGGTCGCGCGGTGCGGTAGCGACCGGTGTGGGCGGGTGTGGTTGTAGATGTGCACGAAGGTGTCGAGGAGTGTTTGGAGTTCGTCCAGGTCGGTGGGTTGTTGGGGTTGCGCGGTCAGCCAGTTCTTCATCGTCTGCTGGAAGCGTTCGACCTTGCCGCAGGTGGTTGGGTGGTTGGGGCGGGAGTTCTTCTGAATGATGTCGAGACGGCGTAGTTCGGTTTCCAGGCCATTGCGGCCGCCGCGGCCGCCGGCGAAGCGGGTGGTGTAGACGAAGCCGTTGTCGGTGAGCACGGAGGCGGGATAGCCGTGCTGGGTAGCGGTTTGGGTGAAGGTGTTGAGCACGATCTGGCCGGTGATGTGGCGGTGGGGCGAGACGTGGAGGGCGTAGCGGGAGTGGTCGTCGAGCCAGGTGATGGTCTCGGTGTCGGTGCCGTCGGTGAGCGGGTAGTGGGTGAAGTCGGATTGCCAGGTTTCGTTGGGTTGTTCGGCCTGGAACCGCAGGTAGGAGCTCTTCGGGCGTTTCTTGGGCTGCGGGACGATCAGGCCTTGGCGGGTCAGTGTGCGAGCGACGGTGCTGGCCGAGACCGTGACCTGGTGGCGGTGCCGCAGATGCCAGACGATGGTGTCCGGGCCTGCGTCCAGTCCGGACTCGATCAGCTGCTTGCGGACCGTGATGATCAGGTCGACAGTCGCCGATGGTGTCGCGGTCGGGCTGGTCTTGGGCCGGCGTGACCGCGGCTCGAACGCCGCTTCGCCTTCGGCGCGGTACCGGGCGAGCAGTTCGTAGACCCACGACCGGGCAACGCCGTACGCGGCAACGACCTCGGCGACGCTACGTCCTTCGATCTCGATCGCGGTAACAACCAGCCGGGCTTTGGACACACCCGCAGCCTCTGCACCACTCCGGGCAAACCCTCAGACCTTGTCCGGTATGTCTTGAGAGATCTGTCCGGTATGTCCTGACGGAACACACCCTAAGCTCCACAGCAGATCAGAGGCCGGTTTCCCACTCGGGAGACCGGCCTTTTGCATCACCTGAGTGACTACCGGTTTCGCGGCTCCTACCGGAAGCTGAACGTCCGGAATCGGGGGTACGTTGCCGGTATGTCCGACTTCACGATCAAGGCGCTCACGCCGGAGACGTTCGATGACTTCGCCGCTCTCGTCGAGCGGAACAAGGGCATGTTCGCCAGCTGCTGGTGTACGCACTTCCATCCCGACTGCGCGGAGAAGGCCCAGAGCGCCGAGGGGAACCGGGCGCTCAAGCAACGTCTGGTGGCCGACGGGATCGCGCACGCGGCACTGGTCTACGACGGCGACCGGGCCGTCGCCTGGGCGGAGTACGGATCACCCGAGGAACTGCCCAACATCCAACACCGCAAGGAGTATGTCGCCACTGCCGAGCGACTGCCCGACTACCGGGTCACCTGCATTCTGGTCGAGCGCGGCGTTCGCGGTCAGGGCCTGGCGGCGATCGCGCTGCGCGGAGCGGTCGAGCTGATCGCGCAGGCCGGCGGCGGCCTGGTCGAGGGCTACCCGCACGACACCGGCGGGGTCCGGAAGAAGAATTCGTCGTTCCTCTACAACGGCACCCGCACGATGTACGAGCGCGAAGGCTTCACCTACGACCGCCCCAAGGGCCTGGGCAACTGCGTAATGGTCCGCGAGGTCGCCCCGAGCCCGCGCGACTGAACCGATGACCACCGCGGGTCTGCGGTGCTCCTCCCGGCTGTTGGCCTGGCGATGTGGTTTTGTGCGAGTTCAGCGGGCTTTGGAGGAGTTGGTGTTGGGATGGCGGTAGGGCGAGCGGTGCCTTCGCAGGATGACGTGCTTGGGTACTTCGAATCGTTGTCTAACTGGGGGCGGTGGGGGGACGACGACGAGCTCGGCACTTTGAACCACATCAGCGATGAGGTTCGGGTGGCGGCGGCGCGGGCTGTGCGGCATGGGCGGAGTGTGTCGTGTGGCTGGGAGGTCGCCGTACCGGAGGAGATGGAGCGGGCGACGAACTCGTGCCCGTGCGCTGCCGAGATGCCGGGTGCCGAGAACATGCCGGCTGCGTTCCACAACGACCGCCGTTGGGGCTTCTCGAACGAGAAGCTCGGCATCTTCTTCCACGGCAACACGATCACCCACATCGACTCGCCGTGCCATCTCTTCTGGGACGGCAAGATGTACAACGGGCGGTCGCACTCGTTGGTCGACTCCGCAACAGGATCGGCATGGGCGGCTGTCACGGCGGCGGCGAACGGGATCGTCACGCGGGGAGTCCTGCTGGACGTGGCAGCAGTCCGCGATGTGCCGTGGCTGGAGCCAGGTGAGGGTGTGTTCCCCGAGGATCTCGAGGAGGCCGAGCGTCGCCAGGGTGTGCAGGTGCGATCCGGCGACGCGGTACTCCTGCGCACCGGCTACGGCCGCTTCAGGCACGAGGCCGGCGCAGCCGGAGGCATCACGCAGGCCGGCTGGCACGCATCCTGCCTGCCGTGGTTGCAGGAGCGGGAGGTCGCGTTGATCGGCGCTGACACTCCCCAGGACGTACAGCCGTCGGGGTACGACGACGTACTGATGCCGGTGCACGCCGTCAGCCTCGTGGCGATGGGGCTGTGGCTGCTCGACAACTGCGACCTGGAGGAGTGCGCGACGACGGCTGCCGAGCTCGGCCAGTGGGACTTCCAGCTCGCCGTCGCGCCGGTCCGCTTCGCCGGTACGTCGGGCAGCCCGGTCAACCCGATCGCCACATTCTGACGGCGCTCAGTTGGTGAATTCGTTGACGCCGAGGGCGAAGTCCCAGTGGCTGACCCCGTTGCCGGCGAGGCCTACCGTGACCAGGCCCATTCCTTCCAGCCAGTGCGCCATTTTCAGGCCGCCGACGTCCAGCGGGCGCAGCCCGAGGCTCTCGATGAATGCCGCCACGCTCGCCTTGGCCTGCGCGTTGTCGCCGGCGATGAAGACGTCGGGCCGACCCTTCTCCAGGACGTTACGGAAGATGGTGTTGAACGCCTTCACCACACTGACGCCGGCCGGTGCCACCTTGGCGACTTCCTGCGCGATCGAGGTCTCCTCGCTGTGGGCCAGTCCGTCGAACCCGGCGTTGAACGGGTTGCTGATGTCGACAATGACCTTGCCCGCAAGGGCGTCTCCGTACTCGGTGACGACCGGAACGACACTGTCGTACAACAGGGCCGTGATGACGATGTCCCCGGCCGGTACGGCGCCCCACTTGCCCGTCGTCGTGCCGCCGCCCAGAGCCTTGGTCAGGTCGTCGGCCTTGGACTGATCGCGTCCCATGACCTCGACTTTGTTGCTGCCGGCAACTGCGAGCGTGCCGATGGTACGGGCCATGTTCCCCGTACCGATGAGGGTGATGCTGCTCATGAGGTCTGCTCTCTTGTTGTGGGATGTTCAGAGGGCGGTGGTACCGCCGTCGGTGACCAGTTCGAGGCCGTTGACGTAGCTGGAGTCGTCCGAGGCGAGGAACAGGGCGACGGTGGCGATTTCTTCGGGACGGCCCATCGTTCCGCGGGGGATGAGGGACTCGAAGGCGGCCTTGGTTGCCTCGTCGAACAGTTCTTCCTGTTTGGCGGTGGCGACCTGGCCGGGGGTCAGGACGTTGACCCGGATCTTGCGGTCGCGCAGTTCGTTGAGCCAGACGCGGGCCCAGGCCTGTTGGACGGCTTTGCTGCCTGCATAGAGGCTCCAGCCCGGGAAGGCGCCGAGGGACGCGTTGGATCCGGTCATCAAGATCGAGCCGTTGTCGTTGATCAGCGGCAGTGCCTTCTGCACGGTGAACAGGGTGCCGCGCGCGTTGAGCCAGAACGCGCGGTGGAACTGTTCCTCGGTGATCTCGCCGAGGACGGCGGGTTCGCCCATCCCGGCGCTGGCCCACAGTACGTCGATCGAGCCTTTCTCCCGCTTCACGGTGTCGTACAACCGGTCCAGGTCGTCCAGTTCGGCCGCGTCACCCTGAACGGCGGTGACGTTGCGGCCGATCAGTTTGACGGCGTCGTCCAGTGCTTCCTGCCGCCGGGCCTGGATGAAGACGTGCGCTCCTTCGTCGACGAACAGTTTGGCGCCGGCCAGCGCCAGACCGGTGGATCCGCCGGTGATCACCGCGACCTTGCCATCGAGCTTTCCCACGATCACTCCCGTTGCTCTTATATACACCAATCTGTGTACGTAACGTACGCAATGGCTGGCGGGAGCGCAAGCTAAGTACACCGATCGGTACCGAACGGGCTATACTGGCGGCATGACGGAGTTGGAGAAGGGCCCCCTCGGCCGGCGCCGTGGCAGGGGCGCACGCGAGCGCATCCTCAGCGCGTCACAGCAGTTGTTCCGCGATCAGGGCATCAACCGCACCGGCATGGATCAACTCTGCGCCGCGGCCCAGGTGTCCAAGCGCACGGCGTACCAGCACTTCACCAGCAAGGATGAACTCGTCGCCGAGTACCTGCGCCGCTTCGATCCCGACGTCATGCCCGGAGTGTTCGACCGCACCGACCTCACACCCCGCGAACGACTCCTCGCGGCCTTCGAGATCCCCGCGTCCATGCCGCTGTGTCCCTACATCGCGGCGGCTGTCGAACTCCACGACCCCGAACACCCCGCATCGCAGTACGCACGCGACTACAAGACCGCCATCGCCGCGCGGCTCACCGAAACCGCCCGCGAAGCCGGCGCCACCGACCCCGAACAGCTCGGCGAACAACTGGCGCTGCTCATCGACGGCGCCTCGGCTCGCACCCGAGTCCTCAATAGCGATTCCTTCCCCACCGCCGCCGCCATCGCCGCAGTCCTCATCGACAACGCCATCCCCGCCGCATCCAGCGGTGACCGCGGAACGTCGGTTTCCCGATAGGGACCTCTTGTCTGAGCTGGGAGGCAAACCGGGAGACCGAGAGTCGCTGTGCGCGTACTCTCGGAAGATGGACGTGGGGGCGGGCCTTCAGGGGAGTGTGCAAGAAGAGTTGTGGCCGCTGGTCGAGAGTTATCTCGGCTCGCATGATGTGGCTGGTCTGGCTGTTGCCGTGGTGCGGGATGAGGAGGTTGTCTCGCGGGGGTTCGGCGTTCGTGACGCCGGGACCGGTACGCCGGTCACGCCCGAGACGATGTTCCACCTGGCTTCGGTGTCGAAGCCGTTCGTTGCGACCGCGATCGCGACCCTGGCGACCGCTCGTGGCGCCGGCGAACCGGTGCTCGATCTGGATGCTCCGATCACCGAGTTGGTGCCTGAGTTCAAGCTGGCCGACGGCCGGGAAGGGGAGGTCACCGCCCGGCGCCTGTTGAGCCACGTGAGCGGACTCCCCGACATCGAGGACTACGGCTGGCACGATCCTCAGCTCGGCGACGACGCGCTCAGCGAGTTCGCCGGCAGCATCTCGGACTGGCGGCTGCAGTCGGAGCCGGGCTCGGCGTTCTCCTATTCCAACGCCGGTTTCGAGCTTCTCGGGTTGTTGCTGTCCAGGGTCACCGGCAAGACGTTCGAGCACGCCGTACGGGACCTGGTCCTGGCGCCACTCGGAATGCAGAACAGCACCTTCCTGCGCGGCGACGTACCCGCGCACCTGGCTGCCTCACCGCACGTGGGACTGCCGCTGTCGGTGCCCGAGGGCTCGTATCCGTACACCAGGCGGCATGCCCCGAGCTCGAGCCTGCACTCCAACCTGGTCGAGATGTGTCGCTGGATGGTCGCCCATTTCGAGCCGGCCGAGGGATCCGACGGGCAGTGGGCGCGGCTGGATCCTGCACTGGTCGAGCAGATGTGGCAGCCGGTGATGCCGGTGGAGCGCCCGCCGTGGATGGATTCGGTGGGACGCAGCTGGTTCGTGGGCAGCTACCGCGGATATCGAACGGTGAGCCACGGCGGTTCGGACCCCGGGTTCGGGTCGAAGCTCGCGATGGTGCCTGAGCTGCGAACAGGTGTTGTCGTGCTGGCCAACTCCAACGGCATCCCGACGCCGGACATCGCCGCGGCGGCGCTCGATATCGCCCTCGCCGATGTCCTTCACCCGGCGAAGCCTGACGAGATGATCGACCTCCGCGCCTTGCCGCGATCGGTCGTCGGACCTGTCGCCGAGGTGCTGAGAGCGTCGGGGCCGGAAGCCGCCAAGGTGGAGTTCCGCCGACTGGCCGCGATCGAGCCGGCCGAGTTCGACCTCGACGACGGTGGGTTCGTCGACGCTACGTGGGGAGCGATCGAGCTGCACCGCCCAAGCCTGGTCTGGCCCCTGTTACGAATGTGGACCGACTTGCGTCCGGACTCGTCCGATGCCTGGACGATGACCGGCTGCGCCCATCAACTGGACGGCCAACTCGACCTGGCGAGAAGCGCGCTCCGCCGCGCCATCGAGCTCGACCCCGAGAACGAAGACGCCGCACAGATGCTGAGCAAAGTCCCATCGGCGTGAACGCAATGTCTACTGGTCGGGCGGCGGGGTACATCAGGATCTGTGGTGGCCCGGCGGGACTGCGGTCAGGAGGCAGCGGTGGTGCATCTTCTTGCGGATGACGCTGGTATGACGGTCTACATCGGATGCCCCGAGCTGCTTGGTGGCGACGACGGCGGGAAGGTACTGGCCGACTTCTACCACGACGTACTCGGCTGGCATGTGTACGACGCCTACGGGACGTTCTTCCTGTCGCGAAGCCCCAAGTTCCGGATCGGGTTCGACGGTGATGGCTGGTCGGATCAGCGGCCGCCGCGATGGCCTGATCCGGAGTACCCGCAGCAGCTCCACTTCGACATCGCCGTACCGGATCTGGACGCCGCCGGCACGCGCGTCATCGCCGCAGGTGGTGCCCTGCTTCAGGATCGGGTGTACGCCGATCCTGCTGGACATCCGCTCTGCCTCTACTCAGACCCAGCGGCGACCGAGCCGACGGTGGCCCGCCTGGTTTATGACTGCTTCAGTCCGCGCTCGCTCGCAAGGTTCTACGAGGGTTTCGTCGGCGTACCGGAGCGACTCGAAGACTCATCCGAGCGAGTTGTGATCGACCTCGACGACGATGAGTTGCCCAACCTGGCGTTTCAGCACGCACAATGCCCGGCTCCGCGGTGGCCCGACCCCGCCTACCCGGCGCAGTTGCACGTCGACTACCGATTCACGGTCGACCACGAACTTCCCCACTTCCAGACCCCAGCAGCCAAGGCCGCGATGGCGCGTGCCGAAGAACTGGGCGCGATCCACCTCCAGAACGTCGTGTACGCCGACCCCGCCGGACACCCGTTCTGCTTCTGAAGCGCGTGGGAGCATGAGGTGTGGAGGACGAGCGCCGTCTTGATGGAGGCATCAATCAGGTCTCGCAGCTCGGCCAGACGATCCGACGCCCGGTCGGGAGATCCTTTGCAAGGTGTCGGGTGTGACCCCTTGGCCACCCAGTCCAATGTTGTTCGAGCCGGCGTTGCTCGAGAGCGCTGCCGCCTTGTTGCGCAGGTACCACGACGCCGTCGCGGGCTGGAGTCCGGCGAGCGAGGCGTGGCAATCGCCACCTGTGCCGGTTGGTGCGCCGGAAGTCATCTGCCACAACGACACCGCGCCGTGGAACCTGATAGCCCGAGACGGCGCGATCGTGGCCTTCGTGGATTGGGATACCGCGGCACCCGGCCCGCGCACTTGGGACCTGGCGTACCTGGCCTACACCCTCGTCCCACTGGCTGCGCCCGAGAACCTGGAGCCGATGGGCTGGCCGAGCCCAACTCCTGTGCACGAACGCCTCGCGCGAATCCGGGACGCCTACGGCTGTACGCAAGAGCAGTGGCACACGGTCCTCGACACCATCCCCGTTCGTGTCCAAGCGGCGTACGACACGATGCGGATCTGGGCGTCCGAGGATCGCCCCGGCTGGCAGGCCCAATGGGAACAGCCCGAACCATGGCGCCACGGCGCCGGCTACCTCCGCGACCTCACCTACATCGAGAGCTCCCTCGAGAGCTGGCGAGCACTGCCGGACTAGGCGGGCAGTCGTGTGCACGGGGACAGGTGGTGTCGGGCGGTGGGGTAGTGCACCTGAGCGTGGTGAGATCAGATGCGTACGGTGTCTCGGGGTGCTCTACCTGTCGAGAGTGCACATCGTCAGTGGGGGAGGGTGTGGAGGAAGCGGGTGGGGGTGGGGGTGTAGTCGTGGGATTGGTAGAAGGTGTGGGCTTGGGTTCGGTGGGGTGAGCTGGTTACTTCTATGCGGAGGCAGCCGTGGTGGGTGGCGAAGGATTTCGCGGCTGCCATGAGGTGGGAGCCGATGCCTTGGCGGCGGGCGTGCGAGGAGACGACCAGGGCGACGATGCGGGCCCAGGTGCCGTCGCGTTCGAAGAACGGGCAGGTGTGTACGGCGAGGACGCCCACCACACCCTGGTCGGTGTCTGCGACGTACACCGCTCCGGCGGGGTCGTTGGCCCAGGTCTCGAGGCGGGCCGCGGTCGCCGCCGGATCAGACTGCGGATAGCCCAACTCGTCCAGCAACTCGTTGATGGCGGAAGCGTCAGTACTGCGGGCGAGACGGATGTCCATCAGGCGATCGGGAAGTCGAAGTACGTGTCCGGGTACGGCTCGTCCAGCAGCGTGTAGTGCCACCACTCGTGGTCGCACCGGCTGAATCCCGCGGACTCCATGATCGAGCAGAGCTGCCGGCGGTTGTCAGCTTCGAGCGAGGTGATGCCGGTGGCGCCGTGGTGCGAGATCGAGTCCATCAGGTCGTGGTAGCCGCCCATCGGAGCCAGTTCGCCGGTCGACAGGTCGTACAGCGTGAGGTCGACGGTACTGCCCCGGCTGTGGCCGGACTTCGTTGCTACGTAGCCCTTTTCGAACATCTCGGTACGGTCGATATTCGGATAGTGCCGCGGCTTCGTCCGCCCCTCCTCGGGCTGCCGAGCCCAGCGCAGGAAATTGTCCACGGCACGTTGCGGGCGATAGCCGTCCCACAGCAGCAGACCGAACCCCAGCGGTTCCGCCTTCTCGCGTGCTCTCTCCAGCGCCGCGCACAGAGCCCTCGTGCCGACGATGCGGTTCACCAGGTAGCCGTCCACCGGTTTGCCGGTGAAGTTGTCCCACGTGGCGTACTTGGAATCCCACCGAATCCCGGACGCCACCTCGTCCACGAAGGCAAAGTCAGCGTTCACTGGAGCTTCCCGGTCAGAGTCACCGACACCAGCCGGTCGATCACCTCACCGAGCGGTACGCCGGCCGCCGCCATCATCCTGGGATAACGGCTGTACGACGTCATACCGGGCAGGGTGTTGACCTCGTTGAGGACCGCCCTCCCGTCCGCCGTGAGGAACATGTCGACGCGCGCCAGCCCGCCGCATCCCAACGCCCGGTACACGGCCTGCGCGGTCTCCTGGATGAGCGCGCGCGAGTCCTCCGAGATGTCGGCGGGTACGACGAACGTCGAGTTCTCGGATCCGCTCTCCGGCGAGTCCTCCTGGTGGATCTTGAAGAAGCCGTGCGACAGCGCGATGCGATCGAGCTCGCCGGTCATCAGATCCACCTCGTTCCCGAGGACCGCGCAGCCGACCTCACTGCCGATGACAGCCTCTTCGATCAGCACCTTCGAGTCGTACTGGCCCGCAGTTGCCAAAGCATCAGGCAGTTCCGAACTGCTGGACACCTTGTTCACGCCGAAGGACGAACCCGAACGGGCCGGCTTCACGAAGACGGGATACGGGAGTGCCTCGGGATCGAGGTCGGCCGTGGCGATCCAGAAGTTCGGCGTCGCGATGCCGGCGCTGCGGGCGACGGTGTAGGTCAGGGACTTGTCGATGCACTGCACGGAACTCTGCAGATCGCAGCCCACGTAGGGGATACCGGACAGTTCCAGCAGGCCCTGGATCACGCCGTCCTCGCCGCGCTTGCCGTGCAGTACCGGAAACACGAGATCCAGGTTGATCGTCCGGTACTGCCCCTGCCGGATCCGCGAACCCAACCGGTCGGACTCCAGCACGAGCAGGCCCTGCACGCTGCTGTCCGGTGACAGTACGACCGGAAGACAGTTGCCGTTCTCCCAGTCCGGACCGGGGCCGTCGCAGAGTTTCCACGCGCCGTGCTCGGTGATCCCGATGTAGAAGGGCTCGTACTTCTCGAGGTCGAGGTTCTTCGCGATCTCCTGCGCGGACTTGACCGAGATGTGGTGCTCCTCGGAGATGCCCCCGAAGAGGACACCGATCTTCAACCTATCCATGCTGTTCCCTGCTTCCGAATGTCAGGCAATTGATGATGGAGTTCTCGACCGTGTCGCTCAGCGCGTGGTCGGTGTAGTAGGCGGTGTGCGGACTGATGAGCACGTTCGGCAGTTTCTGCAGTCGCAGCAGCAGTTCGCTCTCGACGGGTTCGTCGCGGCGGTCGGCGTAGAAGATTCCTTCTTCGCCTTCGAGTACGTCGAGCACGGCGCCGCCCAACCGCCCGCTCTCGAGGGCGTCGACCAGTGCCTCGGTGTCGAGGAGTGCTCCGCGTCCGGTGTTGACCACGAACGCGCCGGGCTTCAACTGCGCGATGCGCCGGCGGTCCAGGAAATGATGGGTTTCCGCGGTAAGTGGCGTGTGCAGCGTGACGATGTCGCTCTGCAGTAACAGCTTGTCGAGCGGAATACGTGTTCCGGGATCCTTGTCATAGGCAAGCACCCGGCACCCGAACCCGGACAGCCGGTCGATCACCGCGCTGCCGATGCGACCCGTTCCGATCACCCCGACGGTCAGGTCGCGGAGTTCGCGCCCGCGGGTGGCACTCAACCGATAGTCGTGTACGTCGGCGCGCCGGAGGACCGACCGCATGTTCCGCACGGCCATCAGCATCAACATGAGCGTGTAGTCCGCCACGCTGTCGGGCGAGTATGCGACGTTCTCGACACAGATGCCGACGCGTTCGGCGTACCGCACGTCGATGTGGTTGTAGCCGACGCTCCTGGTGGAGATGTACGTGACGCCGATCCGGCTCAGGGCGAGCAGGGTGGCGTTCGTGACTCGCGTCTTGTGGCCGACACTGATGCACTGGCTGCCGAGGGCCAGTTCGACAATGTCCTCGGATACTGCCGCTGACGTGATGATCGGAGCGATGCCGAAGCGTGGCGCCAACTCCCGGAACAAGGCGGCCTCGTCCGGCTCGCACCCGAAAACAGTGATGCCTGCGACGGTGCCCCGTACCGCAGTCGCAGCCGGTTCGGTCATCTGCGCTTGCCTCTCAGGTACTCGCGTCGCCTCATGTAGAGGTCGAAGGCGCGGTACATCACCGGCCGCAGGGGCAGGTCCCATTCGCCGACGTACCGTACCGCCTGACCGCCGGTGCCGACCTTGAACTGGATCAGCCCGACGTGCGAGTCGTCGACGTCGAGGGTAGGGGTGATGCCGCGCAGGTCGTACACGTCGCAGCCAGCCGTGAGCGCGTCACGGATCATCGCCCACTGGCACGCGTTCGACCCGCGCACGTCCCGCTTCTCGGTCGCGGAGGCGCCGTACGAGTACCACGCGTAGGCCCCGACCCGGACCAGGATCGTCGCGGCGACCAGATCGCCCTGATGATGAGCCAGGTAGAGCTTGATCCGCTCGGGGTCCTCCGCGCTCAGCTCGGTGAACATGGTCTCGAAGTACCGCAGCGGCCGCGGCACGAAGTGATCGCGCTCGGCGGTGTGCACGTACAAGTCGTGAAACGCCTTCGAATCCGAGCCGACCGTGACCTCGACACCGGCCCGAGCCGCCTTCTTGATATTGCGGCGCCAGAGCTGATTCATTCCCCCGAGTACGTCGTCCTCGCTCCGCCCAGCCAGCGGAACCTCGTACTTGAACTGCGGCTGCCCGGCCCCGAATCCGTCCTCCGGACTCTGCGCCAGCCAACCAGCATCGCGCAGCCACCCAGCCACCTGCGCACCGACCGGATCGACGTCCGAGCCAGGTATGTCGGTGAGCCGGCCGACGCCCGGGTCCGCGATACCGGCCTTCACCTGAGCGGCACTCCAACTGTCCGTCCGCAGCGGCGGAACCAGCCGGATCGCGAAGGCGCCACAAGCCTTCAGGTACGCCGCGAGCGGGTCGAGCCACCTGCTGAGATCGCCGGACCAGTCGATGGACGGCCCTTCGGGCAGATAGGCCAGCGTATGGCGCTCAAGGCGCGGCACCGGCCGATGCAGAACGAGCCCGGCACCGACGAGCCGCCCGCCGTCGTACCAACCGAGAGACTCGCTACGCCACTCGGTCTTCACGCGGCCCCACGCCGGAGTCTGAAGGAAGCTCACCGACCGCTGGGCCCGTACGAACTCCAGATGCGATGCCGAGCTGATCGGCGAGACGGTCAGTGTCACCCTTGCATCCTCGGATCGTGCGTCGGGTCGGCGTACCGAGGTGGGCAACCGCGCGTCACGGCCTCCGGGCGCAGCTCGTAGTGCCACGGCTCGTTGTCGTAGATCTGGCACAGCCCATACCTGGCACCATGCTCGGACAGCCATGCCGTCGCGTCGGAGCGCCCGATGTCGATGGCCTGCCCCGCCACGTGCGGCGACGTCGTAGGAGTGGCGACCCAGCGGGCCGCTTCCTGCTCCGAGCTGTACTTCGAGACCGCCTCCTGGAGCAGGTGTTGCTGGTACGCCGGAGTACGCCAGCCGCTGTTGACGAAGAACTTGACCCCGTCGTCCGCGGCATCCGTCGCGGCCTTGCGCAGGGCAACGAGCAGCGCGGGATCGAGGTTGGCGACCGCGGGAATGTCGTCGAAGACCGTGACACCGTCAGGTACGGCGCCGTCTGTCTCGCCGAGCGTGGATCCGGCCGGGAAGGACGGGAAGGCGAGCGACTGGTGGATGAACACGCCGATGATCGCCACGTTCGCGACCAGGAGCGTCGCGCGGATGGTCATCTTGGTACGGCGGCCTGCTGGTGCGCTGACGGACATGTGTCCAGTCAAAACAGGCGGGTGTTGTCAGCGCGTATCCCGTTTTGGATACGCGGGCGATATGTGACGCCTCGTACCATCGAGACTGTGCGCGTACTGATCGTGGAGGACGAACCTGAGATGGCGGACGCCATCCGGGCCGGCCTGCGCCTCGAAGCGATCGCCGCCGACGTGGCCGGCGACGGCGACACCGCGCTCGAACTGCTCAGCATCAACAGCTACGACATCGCCGTTCTGGACCGCGACATCCCCGGCCCGTCCGGTGACGAGATCGCCAAACGGATCGTTGCCTCCGGCAGCGGTATGCCGATCCTGATGCTGACCGCGGCCGACCGGATGGACGACAAGGCGTCAGGCTTCGAGCTCGGCGCCGACGACTACCTCACGAAGCCGTTCGAACTCCAGGAGCTGGTCCTCCGGCTCCGCGCGCTCGACCGCCGGCGCGCCCACAACAGGCCGCCGGTGTGGGAGATCGCGGGCCTGCGGCTGGACCCGTTCCGCCGCGAGGTCTACCGCGACGGCCGGTACGTCGCGCTCACCCGGAAGCAGTTCGCCGTACTCGAGGTCCTGGTCGCTGCCGAAGGCGGGGTTGTGAGCGCCGAGGATCTCCTCGCGCGTGCCTGGGACGAGAACGCCGACCCGTTCACGAACGCCGTACGGATCACTGTCTCGGCGCTGCGTAAACGCCTCGGCGAGCCCTGGCTGATCGCCACCGTGGCCGGCGCCGGTTACCGCATCGACACCGGGGCTGGTCCCCGTGAATAGAGAGCCCGGTCTGAGCGTTCGGCTCAAACTCACCCTCAGCTACGCGGGCTTCATCATGGTGGCGGGTGCTCTGCTGCTCGCGGTCGTGTGGGTGTTCCTGCTGCGTTACGTGCCCGACGTGACCCTGGGCCCGATGCGCACCCCGGATCGCTCCGACCTGATGCGCGCCTTCGTCCCGAAGGTGACCATGATGCTGGCGTTCCTGCTGGTCTTCGGCCTCGCCGGGGGCTGGATTCTGGCCGGCAGCATGCTCGCGCCGCTGACTCGCATCACCAATGCGACCCGCCTGGCCGCGAACGGCTCGCTGTCGCACCGGATCCAGCTGGAAGGCCGCACTGACGAGTTCCGCGAGCTGGCCGACGCCTTCGACGTCATGCTCGCCCGGATCGAAGCACACGACGCCGAACAGCAGCGGTTCGCGGCGAACGCCTCCCACGAGTTGCGCACCCCGCTGGCGATCACGCAGACGCTGCTCGACGTGGCCCGCAAGGATTCGAACCGCGACACCGGCGAACTCGTCGAGCGCCTCCACCTGGTCAACACCCGGGCGATCGACCTCACCGAGGCGCTGCTCCTGCTCAGCCGCGCCAACCAGCGGACCTTCATCAAAGAACCTGTCGACCTGTCCCTCCTGGCGGAGGAGGCCACCGAAACGCTTCTCCCACTCGCGGAGAAGCGCGGCCTCACCATCGAGACCTCGGGGGAGGTGGCCCCGACCATGGGGTCGACCTCACTCCTCCTGCAGTTGACGACGAATCTCGTGCACAACGCGATCGTCCACAACCTGCCGGACCAGGGCAGCATCTGGGTCAGGACCGGCGTCGGCCCCCGGACCGTGCGGCTCACCGTCGAGAACACCGGCCAGAAACTCACCGCACACCTGGTGTCCACGCTGGTCGAGCCGTTCCAACGGGGTGCCGAACGGGCCCGTTCCGACCACGCTGGCGTCGGCCTCGGCCTGGCGATCGTCAACAGCATCGCGCAGGCCCACAACGGAACTCTCACCCTCACCCCCCGCGATGGCGGGGGGCTTCGCGCCACTGTCGAGCTGCCCCTGCGGAAAGTCGAGAAGAGCCGGCCCGGAAAGCTGATCTAAGCGGCCTTGGTCGTCAAGGTCAGGTGCGTGATGCCGCTCGGGCTCGAGACGACCTCGATGTCGTACTTGTCCTCGAGCGCCTCCAGCCCGTCCCACAGCCGGACGCCGCGGCCCAGCAGGATCGGGACCTGGGCGATGTGCGCGTAGTCGATCAGACCTTCGGCGAGGAACTCCCGTACGACGGTAGGCCCGCCGCCGACCCGGACGTCGCCGCCGTTGGCCGCGGCGCGAGCCTGCTCGATCACCTCGCTGGGCGAGGCGTCGACGAAGTGGTACGTCGTACCGCCCTCCATCTCGACCGACGCGCGCGGGCGGTGGGTGAGCACGAACGTCGGCGAGTGGAACGGCGGGTTCGGGCCCCACCAGCCCTTCCACTCCGGGTCGTCCTGCCATCCGGGCGGGCCGAACTTCCCGGCGCCCATGATCTCGGCGCCGATCCCGGGCTCGTGCCGCTCGGCGAACGCGTTCTCGATGCCGACGGTGCCACCGGACAGGCCGTCCGCCCCGTGGAAGAACCGGGTGCCGACCAACCACTCGTGCAGACGCTCGCCGGCGTGCCCGAACGGGGCCTCGAGGGACTGGCCGTCGCCGGTGGCGAAGCCGTCGAGCGAGATCGCGAGGTTGTGAACACGGACTTGGGACATCGGAATGCTCCTTCGTTTCGGCGCCCCCTTCGGGCGCTCTCACGGGAAGGTCGACGCCGACCACCCCGTCTTGACATCACCACACCGAGAATCTGTTTTTGCCGCTTGTTCACCGTCGAAATGAGTCTGATTAGCGTGTGCTCCGGGTGGGGCACGGTGTCCTGCCCCCCGAAGGAGGATGCGCAGATGGACAGAGCTCACGTCAACAGGAGGACAGTTCTGGGCGGCCTGGCCGGGGCTGTCGGCGCCGCGGCTTTACCCGGCGGAACGGCGTACGGAAACAGCTCCACACAGATGCGGCGGTATCCGGCGGCCTGGCCCGAGCTGGAGCCGTACGGCGCGGCTGACACCCGGCTCGACCTGTGGCCGCGAGACGACAACTCCTTCGTATTGCCGCTCGAGCTACGGCCTCGTGACGAGGAGCTCGGGCGGGTGTGGATGCGCGACACGTACGTCAACTGCTTCACGGTCGACGGCCGTCCGTTGTACGTCGCGACAGGTACGACGCGCGTACCGGGGCGCCCAGGGGCCGGCCCGTGGAACGACGGCATCTTTGTCTGGACCGCACCGTCGCTGCACGGCCCGTGGCGGCTCGCCGACACGAGCGGGATCCGGCCCGACGCGGAGCTGGGCAAGGTCTGGTCACCTGAGTTCGCCGGCGAGAACACGCCCGGCCGTACCGTCGTCGCTCCGTGGCAGGAGTACTGGTACGACGACCAGTTCGGCAAACGTGGAAACGCCTGGGCTCCCGAACTGCACTACTTCCGCGGTACCTGGTACATCGTCGCCTGCATGGGCGACCACTCCCGCAAGGTCGGATCGTTCCTGCTGATCAGCGAGGGCGGGCCCGAAGGTCTGTACCGAGTTGCCCAGGGCAACCTCGCCAAGCCGTTCGGCGACTCGTTCATCGGCGGCCCTGCCTTCGTCCTGCCCGGCGCCTACCACCACATCGACGGCGGCCTGTACTCCGAGGACGACGACGCGTGGCTCGTCCTGCACAACAACCTCTATGCGCGGTTCCGCGACGACATGGAGGACATCGTCCCCACGACAGGCCTGCCCGCGTTCCAGCAGAGCCCGTACTCGCCCGAGCCCTACCTCGAGGGTGCGTACGTGCTGAAGTACGGCGGGAAGTACTACCTCATGCACGCCGCCTGGGACCGCTCCTCGACGAACCCGGACGGCAGTGCACGCAACGCCTACGACACGCCCGCGCCAGGCCGTGTCCAGTACCAGTACGACCTGATCATGGCGGTCGCCGACCGCTTCGAGGGCCCGTACTCGAAACGCTGGACCGCGGGCGTCGGTGCCGGCCACAACAACGTCTTCGTTGACGCGGCCGGCCACCTGTGGGCGACCTTCTTCCGGAACCCCGCGTTCGGCTACTGGGCGGACCCCTCTCGCATTGCGGACGCCGCAGTCCCTGGAGTCGTCCGGATGGAGTGGACAGGCCCCAAGAGCAACCGCCTGTACGTGCGCCGCCGCTGACGAGCTACTTCTGGTACGTCGTTTCGTCGAGGCCACTCATCGTCGGGTCGTAGCCGACGTCGCCCACGTCGTACATGGACGTCATCCAGTGGTAGAAGTTGTCGCCCCGATCCCGCAGTACGGCGTACAGCCGCCGCATCATCCGCGACCGTACGCCGGCCTGCTCCGGGTGCTCGTACACGTTGAGCAGTTCGTCCGGGTCGAGCTCCAGATCGTAGAGCTCGTTCACCGAGTCCGGATTCACCACCAGCTTGTACCGGTCCGTGCGCAGCATCCGTTGCGGGTAAGGGAAATGGTGCCCGTGGAACTCGCACACGATGTCCTCGTCCCACTCGGCCGGCTCGCCACTCACCAGCGGCAGCAGACTCCGCGAGTCGACGGCGGCCTTGGAGTCGGCTCCGGCCAGTTCGAGGATCGTGGCGGTGCAGTCGAGCAGGCTGACGAACTCGTTCCGTACGACGCCCTCCGGCTGCCCCGGCACCCGGATCAGACCGGGAGTCCGGTAGATGTCCTCGTACATCGCCGGCCCCTTGTCGTGCAGCCGGTGCGAGCCGGTGAACTCCCCGTGGTCGCAGGTAAAGAAGACCGAGGTGTCGTCGGCGAGCCCCAGCCGGCGCATCGCGTCCAGTACCCGGCCGAGCTGGAAGTCGATCAGTGCGACATACCCCTGGTAGATCGCGATGAGCTTGCGCGTGGTCTCGATCGGCATGGTGTCGAACGTCCAGTGCGCGCTGTAGTTCTTCTGCACCATCGGCTTGCCGTGGAACGTCTCCGCGACCGACCGCGGCAGCTCGACGTCCGCGGGATCGATCAGGTCGAAGTACTCGTCCGGGAGGATGTACGGCAGGTGCGGCCCGAAGAAGTGCAGCGCGAGGAAGAACGGCTGCTCCCGTTCGCGGGCGTCCGCGGCGTACCGCTCGAGCATCTCGATCGCGCGGGTGGCGAGGTAGTGCTCGAACGTGGCCTCGACCGGCTGGTGCAGCCGGGCGGCGAGCAGGTTGCCGGGCCCGCCGTTGGGCAGTGTGCCGCGGATCCGGTCCGAGATCTCGTACGGCGGCAGGCCCCGCTCCTCGAGGTAGGCCAGGTAGTCGGGGTGATCCACCGGGTTGTGCCAGCCCGGCAGATCGGGGCCGTCGAACCCGAAGTCACCGGCCGACTTGTCGGTGCCGACATGCCACTTGCCGATCAGCCCGCAGTTGTACCCCTTGTCGCGGAGCGCCTGCGAGAACGTGAACGTGCCTTCGCGCAGGTCCTCGAGGTACCCGACGTTCCGCTCGTAGTTCGCCAGCAGTTTGTGCCGGAACGGCGCCTGGCCGGTGAGCAGGCTGGCGCGGGCCGGCGTACAGATCGCCGTCGGCGTGTACCAGCGGTCGAACCGGGTCCCGGTGCGGGCCAGCTCGTCGAGGTTCGGGGTGGTCCCCAACTGGTTGCCGTAGGCACCGAGCGTGTCCACCCTGTGCTGGTCGGTCATCAGGAAGAGGATGTTCTTCGGCTCGCTCACTTGGCCACCGAGCCGGAACCAGCCGTGGTGAACAGATCGCCGGTGTAGTAGGTCTTCGGGTCGGCCTTCGACTTCAGCTTGCCGGCCTGGACGAAGTAGTCGGCCATCCCGTTGAGCCACTTGCCGATCGTGCCGTCCTTGGTCTTCGCGTCCAGTTCGTCGACGGACAGCACCTTGACGTTGCCCGCGTCGGCCTTGACCTGGTCGACCGGCACGCTGAGCATCTTGGCGGTCAGTTCGATCGACTTGTCCATGTTGGCGGAGCGGTAGGCCATCGCGTCCCGCAGTACGGCGATGGTCTTCTCGGTCTTGTCTTTCTGGCCGGACACGACGTCGTTGCCGGCCACGAACGCGGTCGGGAAGGAGACCTGGGACTCGAAGTCGGAGTTCTTCGCGAGCTCGGTCAGGTCCGGGACCTGCTTCTTGATGGTTCCGATCGCGGGGTACCAGAAGCCCGCCGCGTCGATCTTCTTGGACGCGAACGCCGCGACGATCGTCGAGGCGTCCATGTTGACGACCTTGACGTCCTTCTTCGTCATACCGGCCTTCTGCAACGCGAGGGTGAGGATCATGTCACCCGACGTTCCTTCCGGTACGCCGACGGTCTTGCCGCGGAGCTGGTCGATCGAGGTGGTACCGGAGCGCGCGATCACCCGGTCGGCGTTGCCGAGGGTGTTGATCGCGACGATCTTCGCCTGCCCGGACGCCGGCAGCCAGAACGCACCCGGGCCGATGTAGCCGAAGTCGAGGTCGCCGGTGCCGAGGGCCTGGATCTGCAGCGGGCCGTTCGTGAACACCTTGGCGTCGGCCTTCAGGCCGTGCTTCTCCCAGAGCTTCTGGTCCTTCGCGATCGCGAGCAGGCTGGTGCCGTTGTAGTCGGCGATGTAGCCGAACTTGACCTGCTGGAGGTCGCCGCTCGCGCCGTCGTCTGAGCCGCCTCCGCAGCCGGACAAGGCGAGCGCCAGGGCGGCGGTGCCGGCCGCCAGGGCCGTCAGTTTGCGTGAGAGTGACATGAGACGTCCTTAGGATCGAGACGGTAGGGAGGTTCTGGAATCGGCCGCGGTGCGGCCGTCCTGGTGGTAGACGGAGTGCCAGACCCGGTTGCGCAGTGCGGCGAACTCGGGGCTGAGGCGGAAGTCCTCCGACCGGGGGTACGGCAGGTCGACGTCGACCACGTCGTAGATCCGCCCCGGCCGGGCGGCCATCACGATGACCCGGTTCGCCAGGAAGACGGCCTCATCGACGTCGTGGGTGATGAACATGACCGTGCGCTGCTCCTGGCTCCAGGTGTCGAGGAGCTGCTCCTGCAGCTTGACCCGGGTCAGGGCGTCCAGGGCCCCGAACGGCTCGTCCATCAGCAGGATCGACGGGTTCACGGCGTACGCGCGGGCGATCGCGCACCGCTGCCGCATACCGCCGGACAGCATCTTGGGTAGCGCGTCGGCGAACTCGCCGAGCCCGACCAGGTCGATGAAATGCTGGGCCCGTTCGCGTCGCTCGGCCTTGCCGGCGCCCGCGGTCTTGAGACCGAACTCGACGTTCTTGCGCACGGTGAGCCAGGGGAACAGCGCGTACTGCTGGAAGATCACGCCGCGCTCAGGCCCCGGACCTGACACCGGTACGCCGTCGACGAGCGCGCGCCCCGAGGTCGGGTCCTCCAGGCCGGCGAGGATGTTCATCAACGTGCTCTTCCCACACCCCGACGGCCCGACGACGGTGATGAACTCGTTGTCGGCGATGTCCAGCGACACCTGGTCCAGCGCGGTGAACATCTCTTTGCCGAGGGCAAAGGTCTTCGTGACTTCCTGGACGGAGATCTTCATCGGCGCTCCTGCCATCCGGTGAGTCTGCGTTCGGCCATCAGCAGGACGCGGTCCATCAGCAGGCCGAGGATCCCGATCGAGATCAGGCCGACGAAGATCGTCGGCAGGTCGTAGTAGAGCTGCGCGTTCTGCATCCGGAAGCCGAGGCCCTGCTGGGCGGCGATCAGCTCGGCGGCGACCAGGGTGGCCCAGGCCGATCCCAGGCCCACGCGCATGCCGACGAGGATGAACGGCGTCGACGCGGGCACCACCACCCGGGCGAAGATGCCGGCGTCCTTGGCGCCGAGCACCCGGGCCGCGTTGATCAGCGTGCGGTCGACGTTGACCACGCCCTGGAACGTCGAGATCACGCAGGCGAGGAACGCGGCCAGGAAGATGACGAAGATCTTCGGCGCCTCGCCGATCCCCATCAGCACGATCGCCAGCGGGATGATCGCCAGCGGCGGAACGGTGCGGAAGAACTGGATCCACGGCTCGACCAGTCCGCGGACGACGGCGTACCAGCCCATCAGGAACCCGACGGGGACGGCTGCGGCGGTGCCGAGCGCGAAGCCGATCAGGACGCGGGTCAGACTAGCCAGGACGTCCTTGCCCAGCGTGCCGTTGCTGATCAGAGTGATCGCCTGCGCGACCACCTCGGGAGGCGTGGGCAGTTTGAGTCCCGCGAGGGCCAGCGCCCACCACACCGCGATACCGAGGGCGACCGAGATCGCGTTCAGGAGCAGGGGAAGACCACCGGCCCGGGCGCGCGTTCGTCCTCCGGCGCGATCGCGCGGCTTCGCGCCGCGGGCGGTCCGGTCACTGATGACGGCCATCGGCCACTCCTCGGATCTGCGTCTCTGGGTAGCCCGCCAGGAGCGGCGAGCTGTGGAACACCGCGGCGAGGGCGCCGAGCGCGCCGTCGTCGTCGGCGAGGTGCGCCGCCCGTACGCCGGGGGAGGCGGCGCCCGGAAAGAGTTCGTAGGCGACTGTCGCGGAGGCCTGCTGGACGATCACGGGCGCGAGCCGGGTGATCTCGCCGCCGATCACGATCTCGGCGGGGTTCAACGCCATCGCGATGGCGGCGAGGACACGGCCGACCGCCGCTGAGGCGTCGCGCAGCACCCGGTCGGCCATCGGGTGCGAACGGGTGACCGCGGCCGCGAGGTCGTCCAGACTCTCCACCGAGAGTCCGGCGGCCCGGCAGGCGGCCAGGATCGCGGGGACCGAGGCGATCGTCTCGAGGCAACCGTTCTTGCCGCAGCGGCAGGGGTCGCCGTCGGCTCGCACCGTGACGTGGCCCAGTTCGCCGGCCAGCCCGGCAGAACCGGACGCGAGCCGGCCGCCGACCACGAGCCCACCGCCGACTCCGTCGGACAGCCGGACGTAGAGGAGGTGCTCGATCGCCTTCTCGCCGAAGATCGCCTCGGCCAGCGCCGCCAGCCGGGTGTTGTTGTCGACGATCACCGGTGCGCCGAACCGCTGCCAGAACGCTTGGTCGACCGAGGCCTCGTGGAAGCCGTCGGCCGCGGCCCGGTGGGACGGATAGTCGCGCACGCCCGGTTTGCCCGAGTACGGCCCCGGGATGCCGATGCCCACACCCTGCAGGGCGCCGTAGTGGACGCCGTACTCGTCGCTGAGCCGCTCCACCAGACGGAACGCGACGTCGAGCCGGGTCGGCCAGTCGACGCGGTCCTCGTACCGGTCGGAACCCGAGGCCACGATCTCGTGCGAGGCGTCGGCCACGACGACATGCACGCGGCGATGCCCGAAGTCGACCCCCATGAACTGTCCGGACGCCGGGTCGAGAGCCAGCCGCTCGGCGGGCCGGCCGCTGCCCTCACGGTGCGCCGCGTCGGTGTCGGTCACCACGATGGCGCCCCGCTGCAGCAGGCTCCCGGTGATCTCGGACAGGGTGGTACGGGACAGGCCGATGGCACGGGCGATCTGGTTCCGGCTGAGCGCGCCCTGCTCCCGCAGCACCTGGAGGACCCGCTCTTCGTGGGTCCTCCGCACCAGCGCCTGCACTCCTGGATAGGTCTGCACGTGGGCGACGTTAGGAACCCGGAATTATTCCGTCAACACTCCGACAAAATTCGGCTTCCTTTTCGACGGTTCCGGACGCAATTGCTCGCCGGCGGCGCGGACGGCCAGGCCATCACAATTGCTGGGATCCGGGGGAGCGTGCGCTGGAGACGTGCCGTGGCGGCCAATTGTGATGGCCTGGGGATCCGGGCTCACGCGCGGCGGAGGGTGATGTTGCCGCCGTGGGTGCGGGCGCGGATGGCGACGGTGCGGGCGGGATTCTCGATGGAGTCCAGGTCGTTGAAGACGCGGCCGATCGAGGTGTGGGCGTCCAGTGCGGCCGCGGTGCCTTCGGGGATGCGGATCGCGACCTCGCCGGTGGCGGTGTAGAGGTCGAGGGTGCCGGTGCCGAGAGAGCCGACGCGGATGTCGCCGTTCGCGGTCCGCGCGTTGACCTCGGCGCCGGCCGCTTCGACGGTGATGTGGCCGGTGGCCGACTTGGCGCGCAGGGTGCCTGCCACCTTGCCGACCCGGATGTCTCCGTTGGCGGTCTTCAGCTCGCACGAGCCGACCTCGCCCTCGACGACGTACTCACCCTTGGCGGTGTACCCCTGCACATCGGAGCCGGTCGGCAGCTCGATCAGCACCTCGACCGCGCCGTACCGCTTGCTGAACATCGACCGCAGCTTCGGGTGCTTGACCTGCAGCTTCCCGTTGGTGAACTCGACGACCACCTGCTCGGCGGCCTTCACGTCCAGGTCCCAGGCGGGGTCGACCGGCCGGACCTCGACGACCGTGTCGGCACGGTCGCTCGCCTTGACGGTGATGTCGCCGAAGATGATGTCGACGGCGGCGGAGATCGGTGCGGGGGTGCTGAAGGTAGACATGTGATCGCTCCTCGGGGTGTCGGTGACAACCACACTGGCCGAGTGTGCTGACAAGGCACTGCGCTGCCCACTGACACCGTGTAGGCGGCGTGTCAGGTGCGTGTCAGGACGCCCGCCGAAGGTGTTCCCATGACAACTTCGGCGATCGCGGTCACAGGACTGCGCAAGGCATTCGGCGACAAGACCGTGCTCGACGGGATCGACCTCGACGTCCCCGCGGGCACCGTCTTCTCCCTGCTCGGCCCGAACGGGGCCGGCAAGACGACGACGGTGAACGTGCTCACCACGTTGACCAAGGCAGACGGCGGTACGGTCCGGGTGGCCGGGCACGACGTCGCGACCGACGCCAAGGCGGTCCGGTCCGCGATCGGGGTCACCGGCCAGTTCGCGGCCGTGGACGAGCTGCTGACCGGCCGCGAGAACCTCCAGCTGATGGTCGACCTGACCCGCGGCGCGGGCAACGAGATCGTCGGCGGGCTACTGGAGCGCTTCGACCTGGCGGAGGCGGCGGACAAGGCCGCGGCCACGTACTCCGGCGGCATGCGCCGCAAGCTCGACCTGGCGATGACCCTGGTCGGCAACCCGCAGATCATCTTCCTGGACGAGCCGACGACGGGCCTCGACCCGCGCAGCCGGCGCACCATGTGGACGATCATCCGCGAGCTGCTGGCCGACGGCGTGACCATCTTCCTGACCACGCAGTACCTCGACGAGGCCGACCAGCTGGCCGACAAGATCGCGGTGCTCGACAAGGGCCGTTTGGTTGCCCAGGGCACCCCGGAAGAGCTGAAGCGGCAGATCCCCGGCACCCACGTCCGGTTCCGGTTCGGTTCTGTCGAGGACCTCGACACGGCCGCCCGGATCATGCCCGACTCGACCCGCGACGACGACGCGCTGACCCTGCGGGTCCCCAGCGACGGCGGTACCCAGTCGGTCCGCAAGCTGCTCGACCGGCTCGACGAGTACTCGCTCGACGCCGACGAGTTCTCCGTCAACACTCCTGACCTCGATGACGTATTCCTCGCCCTGACCGGGCACGACACCGCGGAGGTAGTCGCGAAATGAAGAACCCCTCGATCGTGATGCTGCGCCGCAACCTCAAGCACATCGCGCGGAACCCGACGTCGGTGTTCAACGCGGTCCTGATGCCGGTCGTGGTCATGCTGATGTTCGTCTACATGCTCGGCGACGCGTTCAGCGTCGGCGTCCCGTACGTCGACTACGCGACCCCCGGCATGCTCCTGCTCGCGGTCTGCTACGGGCTCGGCGCCGTGGCGACGGCCGTGAACTCCGACATGACCAAGGGCATCATCAACCGCTTCAAGGTGATGGACGTACCGCGGGGAGCGGTCCTGACCGGACACGTGATCGCCAGCGTGATGACCAACCTGATCGCGATCGCCGCGATCATCGGGGTCGCGTTCGCGCTCGGCTTCAACCCGTCGGCGAGCTTCGCCCAGTGGCTCGGCGTGATCGGTCTCGTCGTACTGCTCGGGGTCGCGACCGGTTGGCTGACCGTTGCCCTCGGCCTGTTCGCGAAGACCCCGGAGACCGCGGGCCTGGCCTCCGTGCCGCTGGTGATGCTGCCGTTCTTCAGCAGCGCGATCGTGCCGGCGGACAAGATGGGTCCCGGCGTGAAGCAGTTCGCTCAGTACCAGCCGTTCACGCCGATCATCGAGAGCCTGCGCGGGCTGCTGAACGGCGCGCCGCAGACCGGCGACCTGATCGCCGCGTTCGCCTGGTGCCTCGGGATCGCCGTGGTCGGGTACCTCTGGGCGACCGCGACGTTCAAGAAGCGAGCGTGACCTCGACGAGCTCTCGCCAGCTCGCCTGCCGGCCCTCTTCCGTCGCCTCGGTGAACTTCGCGTCACCGAGGCGACGGCGCGTCTCCTGCTCCACCTTGGCCACATCAGGGTTGGACCGATCCGGCAGTCCCCGTACGACGGCACTCGCGGCGAGCAGCCGCGCGGCCTGCTCGTCCTGATCGGTGCGCAACGCCAGATCCGCGATGCCGACGAGCATCTGGGCGATCCCGGGGGCGTGCCCGCTCTCCGTCGCTGCCTGGAACGCCGCGCTCCGGTGCTGCCAGGCCTGGTCGAGATCCGCGGCCAGGTAGCCGAGCACGTCCTGGATCATCGCGCGCAGGTTCGCCCGCTCCGCCTCGTGGCCGAGCAGGGTCGTCGCGAGGTCGAGCTGCCGGCGCGCTTCCTCGGCGTCGCCGCTCCAGCGCGCGAGCTCCGCCTTGCACAACGTCAGCTCGACCAGCGCCTCCGGCCACGCGACGCGTTCCGCCTGCCGCAGCGCTTCCGCCATCGCTTTCGCGCTCGCCTCGTGGTCGTCCGCGAGCCAGTACAGCTGGGCCTGCCGCGACCGCATCCGTACGACGTCCTCGGTGGCCCCGACCTCCGCGGCCACGGCGATCGCCTGCTCGCAGTATTCGCAGGCGTCGGCGAACTCACCGCGTACGGCGACCCGGTCCGCCAGCTCGGTCAGCGCGAACGACATCCCCCAGCGCTCGCCGATCGCCCGGAACTCGCGGAGCGCCGTCTCCAGCGCGACATCCGCGTCCACGTCGCCGTCGCCGAGCATGATCCGCATCTTGCCGGTCTGCAGCCGCGCAAGCGCCCGTACCCAAGGGTCTTCGTCGGTGAGCAGCGGCTCGAAGGCGGACACGAACTCGGACGGCCCTTCCAGCAGGCGTTCGAGGGCCTCCGACATCGTCACCGCCGGATGCGAGTTCTTGATCCGCCGGCTGACGTCCGCGGCCTTGCGGATCCATTCCTCCGCGTTGCTCTCGTCGCGCCCGCGCCCCGACGTCATGAACCCGGTGACGAACGCGTACACGACCGCACGGGTCTCGTCCGGGACCTCGCCCGGGATCGTGGGGGCCGCCATCAGGAACTCGCTGCCCTCGACCTTGTGCCCGGCGAACCACCAGTACCACCCGGCGGCCGCTGCGAGCCGCATCGCGCCTTCCGCCTCCCCGGCCGCCAGCACAGCCCGCATCGCCGCGGCGATGTTGTCGTGCTCGCCTTCGACGATCGCCAGCCATTCGAGCTGCTCGGCCCGGCGCAGGTGCGGGTCGGCGGTCTCGGCCAGCTCGGTGAAGTAGGCGAGATGGGTACGGCGGGTCTGGTCGGTCTCGCCCGCTTCCTCGAGACGCTGCTGGGCGTACTCCTTGATCGTGCCGAGCAGCCGGTACCGCGGCGCGCCCTCGTCCTTCGTGACCACCAGCGACTTCTCGGTCAACGCGGTCAGCAGGTCGAGCACCTCCCACGACTCGACCTCACCACCTGCACAGACCTGCTCGGCTGCCTCCAGGCTCGCGCCGCCCGCGAAGACCGAGAGCCTGCGCAGGGCCGCCCGCTCGGCGTCGGACAGCAGTTCCCAGCTCCAGTCGACCACTGCGCGCAGCGTGCGGTGGCGGGGGAGCGCCGTACGACTGCCGCCGGTGAGCAGGCGGAACCTGTCGTCGAGGCGGTTCGCGAGCTGCTCCAGCGACATCGTGCGCAACCTGGCCGCGGCCAGCTCGATCGCCAGCGGCATACCGTCGAGCGCACGGCAGATGCGGGCCATCGTCTCCGGATCCAGGGCGAGGTCCGCGCGGACGGCCCGGGCCCGGTCCTGCAGCAAACGGACGGCCGGCGACGCGTCGATCTCGCTGCTGTCCACGGGGAGCGCGAGTGGCGCGACCGGCCACAGCGCCTCGCCGGTGATACCGAGCGATTCCCGGCTGGTCGCGAGGATCCGCAGCCGTGGGCACTCGCCGAGCACCCTGTGGGCGAACATCGCCGCGGACTCGATCACGTGCTCGCAGTTGTCCAGGATCAGCAGCATCGCCCGCTCGCGGACCGCCGCGATGACCCGGTCCGTCGGCTCTGCGTCCGGGACGTCGCCGAGCAGCGCGTCCCGCAGCGCGAGCGCGCCGAGCGTCGCCTGCGCCACGTCCCCGTCGGCGCCGATCGCCGCGAGCTCGACCATCCAGGCCCCGTCGGGCAGGCCTTTCAGTACGGTGCGCGCGGTCTCGGTCGCGAGCCTGGTCTTCCCCGATCCGCCCGGTCCGATCAGCGTCGTCAGGCGGTGCCCGGCGATCAGGTCGCGGACGGTGGCGATGTCGGCGTCCTTGCCGACGTAGGTCGTGAGTTCTTCGCGGAGGTTCGTGTTCCGCTTCTCGTCCCGGCGTACCAGCTCGCCGCGGAGGAGGGCGACGTGCAGGGCGGACAGCTCCGGTGAGGGGTCGACGCCGAGCTCGTCGGCGAGGGTTTCGCGGGTGCGCTCGTACACGCGGAGCGCCTCGGTGTCGCGGCCGGATGCGACCAGCGCGCGCATCAGGGCGGCGACCAGGCGTTCGCGGACTGGGTGGGCCGCGACCAGGTCGGTCAGCTCGGTGACGAGGTCCGCGCCGTGGCCGAGGGTGATCTCGGCGTCGTACCGGTCCTCCATCGCGGTCAGGCGGAGCCCGTCGAGCCGGGTCACGGCCGCGTCGAACGCGCCGCTCTCGGTCAGCCCGACGTCCTGCATCGCAGCCCCACGCCACAGTCCGAGCGCCTCACGCAGCAGCCGGACGCCTTGCGTGTCCTGGTCGGTGCGGGCGCGGGTCAGAAGGCGTTCGAACCGTACGGCGTCCACGTCGTCCGGGTCGATCTGCAGCCGATAACCATCCGTATGACCTTCGACCGAGCCGTCCGGCAGCACCTTCCGCAACCGCGACACCAACCGCTGCAAGGCATTCGCAGCATCCGCCGGCGGCTGCTCACCCCAGATCCAGTCCACCAACGTTGCCTTCGGAACCACCCGCCCGGCATCCAGCGCAAGCACAATCAACAGCCCACGCAACCGAGCCCCCGGCACGTCAACCAGGCCACCCTCGCCCGTACGCACCTCAAACGGCCCCAACATCCCAATCTGCACCCAGCAGATCTTGCCACGGCCCCGGTGGATCCCTAGCTGACGGCCTTCTTGACCAGGGCGATGAGCTGCTTCTCGACGGCCGGCGTCAGTTTCGTGATGGCATACGACGTCGGCCACATGTCGCCGTCGTCGACGTTGGCGGAGTCCTGGAGGCCGAAGGTGGAGTAGCGGTACTTGAACTTGGCGGCGTCCTGGAAGAAGCAGACGATCTTGCCGTTCTTCGCCCAGCCGGGCATGCCGTACCAGAGCTTCGGGGTGAGCTCCGGCGCGATCTGCGGGATCAGCTCGTTCAGCCGCTCGGCGATCACGCGGTCCGCGTCGGCCATGCCCGCGATCTTCGCCGCCTGTGCCTCGGCCGGGTCCTCCTTGCTCTTCAGCGCCTTCGCGTGCTCCTTCATCGCGTCCCGCTCGGCGTCGCTGAACCCGTCGTACGACTTCTTCTTCGTGGTGGCCATCGGACTCTCCCTTGTGTGGTTGCCGTCTTCAACACCCCAAACACTAGAAGCCGCCCGGCACCCGGCGCTTCTCGAAAACTGATCGATCCGTCCGCAGGACGACGGTCACGTTCCGTGCCCGGCTAGATTGACGGCGTGTACGACGACTTCCCGGCCGAACTGACCACCGAGCGCCTGCACCTCCGTCGTTGGCGGCCGTCCGACGCCGAGGACCACCGTGGCCTGTGGATCGAACGCGACCACCGCGCCGTCCGGCAGATCGACGCTGACGGCCGTCCCACGGTCGAGGAGATGCGCGAGTGGCTGACCGACAACCCGCTTGGCGCCGAGGAAGGACTCGGGCTGCTGCCGATCGAACTGCGGACGACCGGGGAGTTCGTCGGGTACTGCGGACTGACCGTCGGACAGGCGACGTTCGACGAGCCGGAGATCGCGTACGAGCTCGCGCAACGGGCCCACGGACACGGGTACGCGACCGAGGCGGCGCGTGCCGTGGTCGATGCTGCGGCGCGGACCGGTCGCCAACGGCTCTGGGCGTCCGTGCGGGTGTGGAACACGGCGTCGTTCCGTGTCCTCGAGAAGGTCGGGTTCGAGGACAGCGGGCGGCTCACCGCGGATCCGGAGCGCGGCGATCTGGTCTGGATGACCCGGCGGCTGGATCAGGCGTAAAGGCAGAACGGATGGCAGGCCGGGTCGAGTACTCCTTCGCGGACGACACTAGACGGGTGAACCGACACAACGACCTCGCCGCCGAAGGTGAGCCGGAGCAGGAGTTCAACCCGGGGATCGCGGCCCGCTTCCCCCGCAAGACCGCCGCCGGCGGCGCACTCGTCCGCGACGGCGCCGGCCGGATCCTCTTCCTCGAACCCACCTACAAACCCACGCTCGACATCCCCGGCGGCGTCGTCGAGTCCGACGAGTCGCCGTACGAGGCCTGCTGCCGTGAGGTGCAGGAGGAGATCGGCCTCGAACTGGAGATCGGCCGCCTGCTGGTAGTCGACTGGGTCCCCGCCCAAGGCCCGTGGTCCGACTCGCTGGCCTTCATCTTCGACGGCGGCGTCCTGGACGACATCCCCCTCACCCTCGACCCCACCGAAGCCCGAGCCCACCACTACCTCACCCTCACCGAGGCAACCCCCCGCCTCCGCCCCTCCATGACCCGCCGCCTGGCCCTCGCCCAGCAAGCCCTAACCACCGGCACCCCCATCTACGCCGACTTCGGCCGCGCCATCTGAGAGGCCGACATGGGTGGTGTGCAGCTCGACAGGAGGTGCCGGCTGGTGGGGTAGTGCACCTGAGCGTGGAAGTCGTGGATGTGTACGGCGTCTCGGGGTGCTCTACCTAATGAGCTTGCACACGACCGGCCGGCCAACGATCCGGAGACTAGGCCTCCGGTTGGTGGTACGGTGGTAATCGGAGAGGGGATCTCCGGTTATGAGGTGTGGGTGATGGGTACGACGGTGCTGGTGACGGGTGGGACCGGGTATGTCGGTGGGTGGGCGATTGTCGGGTTGCTCGAGCGGGGGTTCGACGTGCGGACGACGGTCCGGAGTCTGGGGCGGGCTGGTGCGGTGCGTGCGGCGGTGGGGGCGGACGAGCGGTTGGCGTTTGTCGTTGCGGATTTGATGCGGGATGACGGGTGGGACGTGGCGATGGAGGGTGTCGACTACGTGTTGCATGTTGCCTCGCCGCTTGGTGACGAGAACTCGAAGGACGCGGACGCGCTGATCGTGCCGGCGCGGGATGGCGCGTTGCGGGTGCTGCAGGCCGCGACGCGAGCCGGGGTGAGGCGGGTGGTGATGACGTCCGCGGCGAACGCGGCGAGTCCGGCGTCGTACACCGAGGACGGCGTCACGGACGAGACGCTCTGGACGGTCGACGATCCGAAGCTCCCGGCGTACCGGCGGTCGAAAACCCTTGCGGAGAAGGCGGTCTGGGACTTCATGGCGACGTACGACGGGCCGACCGAGCTGACCACGGTGCTGCCGGGTGCGGTACTCGGGCCGGTTCTGAGTGCGGACAACGTCGGTACGACGCGGATCGTGCAGCGGATGCTCGCGGGCAAGATGCCTGGTACGCCGAAGATCGGGCTGGAGGTGGTCGACGTCCGCGATCTGGTTGACCTGCATGTGCGCGCGATGCTCGCGCCCGAGGCCGCCGGTGAACGGTTCCTCGGCACCGGTGAGTTCGTGTGGATGCGCGAGATCGCTGCGGCGCTGAAGGATGCGTTGGGCGAACAGGCCGCGAAGGTGCCGACCCGCGAGCTGCCGAACTTCGTCGTTCGCCTGGCCTCGATCACCGACCCGTCGCTGCGTGCGCTCACGGTCTCGCTCGGCCGTCGCAACCGCCATACGACCGCGAAGGCCGAGCGCGTCCTCGGCTGGAAGCCCCGCCCGGCCGCGTACACGGTGGTGGAGTGCGCCCGGAGCCTGATCGAGCACGGCGTTGCGCGATGAGCGAGCGCCCCGCCCGCCGGGACTCGGTGCGGAATCGCGAGCGGCTTGTTGTCGCGGCGCGCGAGGTGTTCGCCGAGCACGGTTTCGGCGCGACCCTCGACGACATCGCGCGGTACGCCGGGCTCGGCACAGGTACGGCGTACCGGCACTTCCCGAACAAGCACGCGATCGCCGCCGAGGTACTGCGGGAAGCGACCGAGCAGATCGTGGTCGACGCCGAGGCGGCGCTCGCGGTCGACGATCCGTGGGACGGGCTGGTGCAGTTCTTCGAGCGCACTGCCGCGCGTCAGGCCGCAGACCGTGGGTTGTACGAAACCCTTACCGGACAGGGGGATGACGACGAGCAGGCGCGGATCTGGCCGCGGATCGTTGCCTCGGTCACCGAACTCTTCGAGCGAGCCCAGCGCACCGGCGCGATCCGCGAAGACGCCGCGCCGCAGGACGTCGCGGCGATCTTCGCGATGCTCGGCCCGGCGTTCGCGATGAGTCGAACCATCGCGCCCGACCTGTGGCGCCGCTACCTGGCCCTCATGCTGGACGCCCTCCGCCCAACAGACGGCCCTCCGCTACCCGTCGCCCCACCCCCGCCCGATTCTCTCTCCACCATCCTCAGCACAGGAAAGAGCTAAGCCGGCTGCTACGGGAACTTCAGGCGGACGATCACGTTGTCGATCGTGGAGGGGGTCCCGCCGTTCTTGTCGTTGTTGGTGGAGGTTAGCCACAACCCACCGTCCGGCGTGCGGGTGATGCTCCGCAGCCGTCCCCACCGACCGGAGAACAGCGCCTGTGGCGTACCAACACCGGTACCGGCCGAGTTGATCTTCGTCACCCACAACTGCTCGCCGGTCACGCCCGCGATGTAGATCCAGTCGTTGACGATCTCGATGCCGCTAGGCCCGGCCTGCGCGGTCGACCAGGTCCGCTTCGGCGCGATGTACCCACCGCAGTCCCCGATCGTCCCCTCGCACGCCGGCCAGCCGTAGTTCCCGCCCTTCTGGATCAGATTGAGTTCGTCCTGGCTGTTCTCACCGAACTCGCCCGCCCACAACTGACCTCGCGAATCCCAAGCCAGACCTTGCGGATTCCGATGTCCCCAGCTCCACACGTACCGCGCGTTCCCGCCCGTGCTGAAGAAGGGATTGTCACTCGGCGCACTCCCGTCCGGATTCATCCGCAGGATCTTCCCGTTCAGCGAACCCTTGTTCTGCGCGTTCCCGGAATTCTTGGCATCACCAACGGTCGCGTACAGCTTCCCGTCCGGACCGAACGCGATCCGCCCGCCGTTGTGGTACCGGTTCTTCGCAAGCCCCGTGAGTACCGGCGAGGACGTCGTACCGAGCTGCCCGTTCTCGTACTTCATTCGCACGATCCGGTTGTCGCCGGACGCCGTGTGGTAGAAGTACACCCAGTGGTCGCTGGCGAAATTCGGCGACAGCGCGATCCCGAGCAGACCGCCTTCTCCGGTGGTCGTCACCACGCCCGGCACCTTCCCGAGTGTCGTCTTCTGCCCGGCCGCCGTCACCCGCAGCACCTCGAAACGATCCCGCTCGGTGACCAGCGCAGACCCGTCGGGCAGGAACGCCACACTCCATCCGAGATCGACCTTCGCGATGTCCTTGTCGTACTCCGGAATGCCGCCAGCGCCCGTGGTCGCCGTACGGACCGTGACCGCGTTGCTCGCTCCGGACGCGTTCCCGTCAGGATCGCGCGCCTTCACGGTGAACGTGTACTCCGTGTTCGCCGTCAGCCCCGTCACGGTCGCGGTCAGCGAGCCGGTCGACGCGACCTTAGTCGAGCCCTGATACACGTCGTACCCGGCGATGCTCCCGCTGTTGTCGGTCGACGCGTTCCACGCCAGCGACACGCTGTTCGCGGTGACGCCCGTCGACCGCAGGCTCCCGGGAACGGTCGGCGGCTGCGTATCGCCGCTGCCCGGCGTGGTGAAGGTGACCACATTGCTCTGCTGCGAAGCGTTGCCTGCGGCATCGAATGCGCCGACCGAGATGTCGTACGACGTATTGGCGGTCAACGTGTCCACGGTCGCGGACAAGGTGTTGCCGTCGACAACCTTCAGCACGTTGCCGCCGCGGTTGATCTCGTACCGGACCACGCCGACGTTGTCGCTTGCTGCGGTCCAGTGGAACGTCGCGGCGTTCGATTTGATGTCGCTGACGGTCAGGTCGCCGGGCGCGGACGGGGGAGTGGTGTCGTCGGTGGTCGGGCTGACGGTCAGCTTGTCGGCGTTCGGTCCGCCGTCGGCGCTGGTCGCGCGGGCGCGGATCTTGTTCGTGCCGGCGGCGAGCTGGAGGCGGACGGTTTTGGTCTGCCAGGTGGTCCACGCGCCGGTGCCGGGGAACGTGATACCGACGGCGCCGGGCTGTCCATTGACGGTGAAGTCCATCGGCCGCGTGGCCGCCGTACCGTTCGCGTACCGCAGTGTCACGTCGGCCGGGCCGGCCGGGGCCGTCACGGTCCACTCGACGTAACTGCCGACGAGGTTGTCGTAGTTGACGAAGCCGCTGCCGGTGTAGCCGGTGTGGTTGGACTCGACCACGCCTTGCGAGACGGTCGCGTCCTCGGCCTGGTAGTCAGTGGCCGCCGCGGTCGCGGCCATGGTCACAGCTGGGGGAGCGCCGAGCCCGAGCGTGGCGACAGCCAGCGCGGTCACGGCCCAGAGCGAGCGGGGTTTCATGAGGTCTCCTGGTGTTCCGGGGCGGAGGAGCTGCAGGGGACGAACTATTAGGAAAGCTTCCTAACGATACGAAGCGCTGTCAACAGCAGGAATCCCCAGGCCATCACAATGCAGCCGCTCCCGCCACGATGAGCGTGACGGGAGCGGCGGAGGGGCAATTGTGATGGCGTGGCGGTCCGGGCCTACCCGGCGGTGGCGAGCATGGTCGGGCGGTAGAGCGTCAGGCCGTCGTCGTCGACGACCGCTACCCGGATCGACTCCGGTGTGGAGTCCTGGTGCGGTACGGCGAAGACGGCGGTCGCGCGGCGGCCGTCGTACCTGGCGGCGTAGCTCACGAACCGCCAGTCCTCCTCGTCCCAGTAGTCGTGGATGTCGGAACGCAGCAACCCGTCGACTGCGCGGTACGCCGGGCTGAGCAGGACCCGCCGCTGTGTCGCGGTGAGCGGCGTGTCGTCGGACGCCGTACCGGCGTATGGGTGGCTGAGCCGGATGCGGAACCGCCGTAACGGCAGCAACCAGTACCGGTCGAGCTCGGCGGACAGCATCGCGAACGCCGCCGCCTCGACGACCAGCACCAGCACACCCGTACCGGCCGACCACCAACCAGTTGAGGCGAAAGCCGCCACCACGGCAGTTGCCAGCAGCAACAAAGCGCGTGCGATCGCCCGCCCGCCGACAGGTTTCGCCGACGCCTTCAAGCAACCGCACGAGGCCTCAGGTACGACGATCTTCGAGTAGATGAGGAACCCTGTGAAGCCGACGGCTAGTGCACCGGCGGCAACCGCCTCGATCGCCACGAAAGGTGGTAGGAGAAGAGCGAGAGCGATGAGGGCTTCGAGAGCGGCTACGGCTTGGTAGGCGAGCTTCGCCCGCGGCTCGCCGACGAGTCGCGGTAACGCCGTACGCTCGGCCTGCTTCGGATCGGCGAACTTTCCGTACGACGACCAGAGCAGGAGCAACCCGATCAGCAGCGGCTGGGCCGCTGCCACATGTCCGGCACCCATGTCAGCTCGACGTGTAGATGGTCGCGATGTCGATCTCGTTGGTTCCCGGTCGCCAGGCGCCGATCACCTGGGCGTGCCGGCCGACCTTGAGCATCGACAGGTCCGACACCGCGGGCGTGCCGTTGTACACGGCCGCCGTGGTCCCGGACTGCACGTGCCCGACGACCTTCTGCCCGTGGTGATCGAGGTGTACGCCGTTACGCCCGATCGCCGTGATCGCGACGGTCAGGTTGACGATGTTGACCCAGACCGCCTCGGCGGCCAGGATCCCGTCCGGCAGCAGTACGCCGCGCGCGTACAGGCCGTCGCCGATCTTGGCCTGGTCGATGGTGGTCGGGCGGAGCTTCCAGACACTCGTCACAGAGGTCAGCTGGATCCGGTGCAGCCGGCCGTCGGATCCCTGTACCTGCAGGAGATCCTGGTTGCGGCCCATGATCAGGCCTTCGGCGAAGTTCGGGTCCGGCTGACCCGCGTCGGCGAACTGCTGGGGGGCGGCGAACGCCGTCTCCGGAGCGAGCGATCCCATCGCGGTTGCGGCGACCAGTCCGGTCGCACCGAGGGCGGCGCGGCTGAGCAGCGAGCGGCGGTCCATCGTGGATGTCATCTCGTTCTCCTCTCAGGCCACGTCGATGGACACGGGGGACAGGCCGCTGCTCAGGCTGAGACCGAGCGCGCTGAACGCGGCCGGCGTGAAGTCGATGACCCGGTTCGAGGCGCAGTTCCCGCCGCAGCAGGAGCGTTCGCCGCAGAACAGGTCGGTCTGCGGGCCGCAGTCGGCGATCGACGTGACGATCCGCTTCCCGGTACACGGGCTGGTGGTGGCGTGCCGGAAGCCGCAGGTACGCCGGGACATCCCGGTGATCCCGCAGCTGTCCGGACGAGTGATGGCGTAGCAAGCGTCCGAGGTGTTCGGCCACGCGTGCTGCATGCTTCCCGAGTTGCACGTCCCGCAGGCGCCGTGCCCGGCGCTTCCACAGGGTCCCCATGCGTTCCCACAACAGAACCACGAGGCTTCGGCACTGATTCCGGCCATGACACATTCCTCCAGGTCTAGGGGCGGTAAGACCTACTGGAACTCTTTTGTACTCCGATCCGGCGGAATCTCCCAGGGGTAATCGAAGAAACGGAAACTTTTTGCCTAGTGTTCGTGCGTCGAGAGCTGCTGGCCGCGGAGGAGGAACCACGCGACGACCGCGGTGATCAGCAGGACGGCAGCGCCGACGCCGGCGGCGATGGAAACCCCGTGGGCAAAGGACTCCCGCGCCGCATCGAGCAACTGAGCCGCTTCCGCGGGCGGAAGCTGTGCAGCGACCTCGACCGCTCCACCCAGCGACTCGTGGGCCGCCGCGGGCGTGCCCGCGGGACCGGTGAAGTCGCGATAGACGCCGGTGACGATCGACCCGAGCAGCGCGATCCCAAGCGCCGCGCCGAGCTCGTACGCCGTCTCGGACACCGCGCTCGCCGCGCCCGCTTCCTCCTTCGGTACGGCGGCCAGGATCACGTCGGCGGTGACGGTGAACGAGAACCCGGCACCCGCCCCGACCACGAGCAATGCCGCACCCAGCAACGGATACCCGGTGTCCTGGCTGATCGTGGTGAGCGCCGCCAACGCCAGACCGATCGCGGCAAGACCACCGGCCACGACCGCGCGCACCGAGAACCGTCGCGCCACCTGACCGGCGAGCAGACCGGCGACGATCGCACCGATCGCGGCCGGCAACTCCGCGAGCCCGGCCTCGATCGGCCGCCGCTCCTGCACCAGCTGCAGGTACTGCGACAGGAAGAAGATCAACCCCGACAACCCGAGGATCGTGAGCAGATCGGCCAGTACGGCGCTGCTGAAACCACGACTGCGGAACAACCGCAGGTCCAGCAACGGGATCGGGAGCCGACGCTGACGACGTACGAAACCGTAGAGCGCGATCGCGCCGATCACGCCCGCGGCCAGCGGGGTCCAGCCGAACCCGTGCGCCGCGAACTCCTTGATCGCATAGACGATCCCGATCATCCCGACCATCGACAGCACGACACTGATCAGGTCCCACGGACCCGGCCGCGGGTTCCGGGACTCCGGCAGCAGCTTCGCTCCGACGACGACCAGCACCGCCATCACCGGCAGGTTGATCAGGAAGACCGAACCCCACCAGAAGTTCTCCAGCAGTACGCCGCCGACGATCGGGCCGATCGCCATTCCCGCCGACGCCGCGGCGCCCCAGATCCCGATCGCGACACTGCGCTCCCGCGGATCGTGAAACAGGTTGCGGATCAGGGCGAGCGTGGCCGGCATCAGCGTCGCGCCCGCGACCCCGAGCAGTGCCCGCGCCACGATCATCAGCTCGGCCGAGTTCGCGTACGCGTTCAGCACCGAGACCGCGCCGAACGCCGTCGCGCCGATCAGCAGGATGCGCTTGCGGCCGATCCGGTCGCCGAGGCTGCCCATCGACACGAGCAGCCCGGCGAGCACGAACGAGTACGCGTCGCCGATCCACAGCAGCTGGGTGCCCGACGGCTTCAGGTCCTCGGACAGGAACGGCGTCGCGAGGCCGAGCACCGTCGCGTCGACCGCGACGAGGAGCACGGCCAGCACGAGTACGCCGAGCGCCAGCCAGCGCCTCGGCCGGGTGATGGCTTGCTGTTTCATTTCTCTCTCCGTACTGCGCCGCCGAGCAGCAACTCGGTGACGTTCGAAGTCAAGTCCTTGGGGGCCACGCGGCCTTCGCAAATGGCCCAGGCCGCGGAAACCAGCAGCCCGTAGAGCGCTTCGGTCAGCCACACCGGGCTGAGGTCGATCCGGAACTCGCCGGCTTCCTGGCCTCGCCGGAACAATGCGACCACGCGGGCGTCGAGCCGGGCCCAGCCCTCGTTCTGCTCGTTCTCGAACAACTGGTTCTCGGAGTACAGGAACGCGAGCAGTCCCGCGGCAGGCTCCAGCTCTCGCACCAGGCGCCGTACGGCGTCCGGGGCCGGGCCGTCGTCGACGGCTGCCCGCGCCGCTGCGGCCTCGCACTCGGCGATGCCGAGCTCCTCGAGCGCCCGGACCAGCGCGTCCCGCCCGGCGAACTGCCGGTTCAGTGTGGCGCGGCTGATCCCGGCGGCCCGGGCCACCTCGTCCATGGTCGCCGAGGACTTCCGCATCAGCAGACTCGCGGCGGCCCGCAGTACCTGCTCCCGATCAAATGCCATGAGACGAGCATACCTCAAATGAGACATCAGTGTCTCATCGAGATCTCTAGCGGTGAAGTCTGTATGCGGTATACGATCGCGGAGAGCGTGGCGGGTGTGACCTGGTGAACGGCGAGATGCATCGGCACCCTATACACTTGCCACGTTTGTGGAGGGGAGTATCCCGCCACGGCAGCGTCGTCATCACGGGAGGCCTGGGCGGCCGAACCGGTGCTGCCGGCCCGGACTGATCAAGCGAGATCGGCCGGGTGGGAGAGACCTCCGGACCAAGCCAGCTGTACGCCGACGTCCGGAGGTTTGTCATGGTCTCTGTCATGTCCCCTGCTGTCTGGGTGCTGACGATCGCCGGGTTGCTCGCGATCGTCGCGTTCGACCTGATCGTGATCGCGCGCCGCAACCACACCGTGACGATCAAGGACGCGACGCGCTGGGTGCTGTTCTACGTCGGCCTGGCCGGGCTGTTCGCGCTCGGGCTGTTCCTGTTCAGTCCCGGGCAGTCGGGCAGCGAGTTCGTCGCCGGCTACATCACCGAGTACAGCCTGAGCGTCGACAACCTCTTCGTGTTCGTGATCATCATGGCGCGGTTCGCCGTACCGAGCCTGGCGCAGGACAAGGTGCTGTACATCGGCATCGTGGTCTCGATGCTGCTCCGGGCGATCTTCATCCTGGCCGGCGCGGCGGCGATCTCGGCCGCGAGTTGGGTGTTCTACATCTTCGGCGCGTTCCTGGTCTACACCGCGGTCCGGCTGGCGATCGAGGGCGAGAACGAAGAGTCCGACTTCCAGGAGAACGTCGTGATCCGCGCGATGCGCCGGATCCTGCCGCTGCAGCACGACTACGACGGCGCCAAACTGGTCACCAGGACCGGCGGCCGCCGGATGCTCACCCCGCTCGTGATCGTGATCTCCGCGATCGGGATGGCGAACGTGATCTTCGCGCTGGACTCGATCCCGGCGATCTTCGGGCTCACCCAGGACGCGTACATCGTGCTGACCGCGAACGCGTTCGCGCTGATGGGCCTGCGGCAGCTGTACTTCCTGATCGGCGGCCTGCTGGAGCGGATCGTCTACCTGAACGTCGGCCTGTCGGTGATCCTCGCGTTCATCGGCGTGAAGCTGATCGTCGAGGCGCTGCACGGCTCGCACATCGACGACATCGGCGCGATCCACCTGCCGCACATCGGCATCCTGACCTCGCTCGGCTTCATCATCGGCACGCTGTTCGTCACCACGGTCGCCAGCCTGCTCAAGTCGTCGCGCGACAACCGCCGCGAAGCGATCCGCATCAAGATCGACGAGTGAACTTGTACCTGCACGCAGACACAACCCCGAATTTCGGCGGGTTTGGCTGCTGATTCGGGGTTGTGCGTGCATCCAGGTACAAAGTCAGACGGCGGTGGTACTGCGGGCTTCCTTGAGGCGTAGGTACAACGCCGGGATCGGTAGCCAGATGAGCGCGGACCCGAGCAGTGCGCCGCGCAACGACGTACGGCCGAGGGCGCCGAGCGGCGGGCCGCCGACGACCTGACCGATCGCGTTCGCCTGCGACACCATCGAGAGCACGGTCGCCCGGGAACGGGAGTCGACGTGCCGGTTCAGCCAACCGGAGTGGATCGGCATCGAGACGGTGTCGGCGATCTGCCGCAACCACAGCGCCGCGAGCGCGAGCCAGAGGTTCCCGGCGAACACGAACAGGAACATGCCGAGGACGTCCAGCGCGGCGAGCGTCGCGAGGATGCCGGTCGGGTGCGAGGCCTGCAGGCGTTCGGCGGAGAAGCGGTTCAGCAGTAGCGACGCGCCCAGCGAGAGGACGGTGCCGGCCAGCGCCAGGAGGGTGAACCAGAGCGCCGGGTCCGACGTACCGAACACGGTCGGGAAGTTGAAGGTCAACAGCTTCACCGACCACAGCCGGTCGAACGCCTCGCTGGACAGGCCCGCGATCAGGCTGATGACCACCAGCGTCCGTACGACGGGACGCCGCCGGGCGACCGCCAGACCGTGCTTGAACGTCTCCGCCATCTGCCGGAACGTCTCGCGCTCCTCGCGCGGCGTGCGATGAAAGTTCTGCTCACGCATGAACACGGCGAGCAGTAGGCCGAGCAGCATCGTCCCGGCGCCGGAGATCACCATCGGCAACGGCAGGCTGATCAGTCCGAGACCGCCGGCGGTGACCGTGCCGGCGATGCCCGCGGCCAGCGCGAACTGCTGCGTGCGGACGAACACCCGGCCGGCCCGTTCGGTGCCGATCTCGTCGCTGATCCAGGCCTGGTCGGCACCGGATGTGAACGTGTAGCCGACGCCCCACAGCACCTGCGCGGCGAGGATCGCCAGGAACGTCGGGACCAGGCCCTGGAGCAGGAGGCCGGCGCCGATCAGCACGAAGCCGATCACGATCGAGAGCCGGCGGCTGTACAGGTCGGCGACGATGCCGGTGGGGATCTCGAACAGGAAACAGGTGAGCTCGAGAGTGGTCCCGACCAGGACCATCTGCAGCGGGTCGAGTCCGGCGTCGCGGACGTAGTACACGAGGCTGAGCGTGAACGACAGGGCGGCCAGGTAGGACCAGGCGGCGTTGTAGACGTAGTACGTCCGGGTGGGGTCGGCAGACCGGTAGGAAGACATCGTCAGTAGCTCCTGAAAGCGCGTGCGGGCAGGACGAAGCGCCGACCGGCAAGGTCAAACGCTTGCGTGGCGCACGGACGGCGGCGGGGCCGCGGTTGTGCGCTTTCAGGAGCGAGTACGCATGGCGAACAGGGTAGGGGAGAAGCGGCGCGTCTGCCTTCGAATTAGCCGACCCCGGTTGGTGATCAGGGGTACTATCGGTAATGCCTGGCCCGGCCGTTCCCCCGTGATGGTCGGGTCAGGTTTCTCTTTGGCCGTCGATCGGCTTCCGGTAGCGCGGCTGCCGCTCGACGATGCGGTAGCCGGCCCTCTCGTACAGGGCGACGCTCCCGGTCGGGTTCTCCAGCACGGTCCACAGCGACGCCTGTCGTACGCCGGACTTCCAGAGCGCAGCGTGGTTGGCTCGGAGTAATGCCGACGCCAGTCCGCGCCGCCGCCAATCGGCTCGTACGCCGACCCACGGGGTGTCGTCACGCCCGCTGACCACCCACCCGGCCAGCCGGTCACCGTCCCACGCGAGCGACCACAGCCCGTAGTCCGGGAAGTCGTCGGCCACATCCTGCTCGAACTCCTCGAACGAGTCCTGCACGTACCCGAGCGAACTCCCGCCGAACACCTCCGCGTTCGCGTCGAACACAGCCCGATGATCCACCGCCGACGCAGCGCGCAACACCACGCCCTCCGGCAGTTCGCCCTCGCTCGGTGCGCTGAGCGGCATCGTCATCCGCACCCGCGTGAACGCCACCTCGTACCCTGCCGCCCGCACCAACGCCAGATCCCGCTCGGACACCGGATTGGTCCCCAACACCGCCGTACCCGAGATCCCCACCGCCGCCTCGCGGGCCTGCTCCTCCTGCCAGGCCAGGATCCGCCGCCCATACCCAAGCCGCTGGTACGCCGCCTCAACCTCACCCGTCAGCAAATACAACCGAGTTCCGTCCGCCTCGTCCCACCACCGCATCCCGGTAGCCCCCACCACAACCCCGCCAACAACCACCCGCCCACCCACAAACTCCATGCGCCCAACTATCCCAACTGCCAGGATGACGAAATGACCGCGTTGGGAGATGTGGTGCGTGCACTGGGGCTCGAGGTGACGCGGTTGGAGCCGACCCGGCCCGGTGACGAGGACTCGGTCCGCAACGGGAACTGGCATCTCTGGACCAGCGACGGCGAGCACCACATCCTCCGCCGCTACCACGTGCTGAGAACTGAAGAGGACCTCACTTATGAGGACCAGGTGCTTGATCACCTGACTGGGCGCAGTTGGTGTGTCCCAGCGCGGGTTGCCGGCCCGATCCAGTACGACGGGCGGCTCTGGGCGGTCACCCGCTTCGTACCAGGCCAACCCCACCAGGACGAGACCGCGGCGCAGCAGGCCGAGCGCGGCGAGGTGCTCGCCCGGCTGCACGCGGACCTGAGCGACCTCGACGTCGGCACGCGGGCCGGGTTCTTCCAGGCTGCGGACCTGGACGCGATGGGGGAGTTCCAGGGCTGGGACCGCGGCGTCGACCTGCTCCGCGAGCAGCGGCCTGACCTTGCGAACCGAGCGGAGCAGGCGATGGACGGCGCCAAGGAGCTGGTGCGCGAGTACGACCTGCTCGGGCTACCGCAGACGATCGTGCACGGAGACTTCGCCAGCTGGAACCTGCACTTCGACGGTGACGGCTGTCTCGCCGGAGTGATCGACTTCGATCTGTGTCACCTGGACAGTCGTGTCTGGGAGCTCGTGATCGCCAGGGCACAGCCGGACATGCTGGCCGGCTATCAGCGAGCCGCCGTCGAACCACTGACCGAACATGAGCTGACTGCGATCGAGCCGTTGCGGGTTGTGTTCCGGGTGTTGATGGTGATGGCCGAGCTCTGGAACGGCCGGCAGGCAGGCCGTTTCGACGAGGTGATGATCGACCGGCAACTGGCCCAGGCCAGGTCTTGACATGGACCGCCGTCGGCAGGTTGACTGCGACATAGTTAACAGCAGAAATAAATTGTGGATCGGTCCGGTGTCGGTGGCTCAGAGCGACCCCGGGTGTGATCGACATCTGCCCGGATCCGGTGGCGAGCCATCGGATCATTCGTCGTTCTGCGACCGGTAGTTGCTGGGGGCAACGCCGGAAAACCCTTACCTACAAGGGATCTGAGCTCATCGGTCACCGTCCGGTATCGACCCGGGCCGGAAGTCTTCCGCTGCGCCGGGGTTGTGTGTCATCCTCCGGGATAGCGAAACCCGAGATCCTATCGGATATCGGTTCCACTCCAGCGCGTGAGGGAAAGGATGCGGAGTGAGCGCAACCTTCGAGGTGAAACCGGCACCGGCGGCACCGGCGCCGCCGGCCGCAGCGACCGTCCGGAAACCACCGCGAACGAGTCGCCGGACGCAGGCCCGGCGCAGTCTCCGGCGGCACTGGCAGCTCTACCTGCTGATCGTCGTGCCGCTCGCGTACTTCGTGATCTTCAAGTACGTCCCGATCGCGAACGCCGTGATCGCGTTCAAGAACTACAGCCCGATCAAGGGCCCGTGGGGCAGCGACTGGGTCGGCTTCCGCAACTTCGAACTGTTCTTCCAGAACCCGGTGTTCTGGACCCTGGTGAAGAACACGTTCCTGCTGTCGGTCTACACGGTGCTCGCCAGCTTCCCGATCCCGATCATCCTGGCGATCGCGCTGAACGAGATCCGCAACGGCCGCTTCAAGAAGACCGTCCAGCTCGTCACGTACGCGCCGTACTTCATCTCCACCGTGGTCGTGGTCTCGATGACGATCCTGGTGCTGTCGCCGCGGCTCGGGTTCGTCAACGACGCGATCGGGCTGTTCGGCGTACCGTCGGTCGACTTCCTCGGGAACCCTGACTACTTCCGGCACATCTACGTCTGGTCCGACGTGTGGCAGACCACCGGGTACTCCGCGGTGATCTACCTGGCCGCGCTGTCCGGGATCGATCCGGCGCTGCACGAGTCGGCGCGGATCGACGGCGCCAGCCGGCTGCAGCGGATCCGGAACGTCGATCTGCCCGGCATCATGCCGACTGCCGTGATCATCCTGGTGCTCGGCGTCGGCAACATCATGTCGATCGGGTTCGAGAAGGCCTTCCTGCTGCAGAACCCGCTGAACACCGCGCAGTCCGAGATCATCGCCACCTACGTCTACAAGACCGGTCTGCTGAACGCCGACTTCAGCATGGCGACCGCCATCGGGCTCTTCAACTCGGTGATCAACCTGTTCTTGCTGCTCGGCGTGAACTTCGCCGCCAAGCGCATCACCGGAAACGGACTCTGGTCATGAGCATCACGTTGCAAGGCTTCCGCCGTACGACGAGCAAGCGGTCGGAGCGCACCACGATCGAGGAGACGCGTACCGACAAGATCTTCCTGCTCGGCGTGAAGATCATGCTCTGGATCGCGCTGCTCCTGGTCGCGGTACCGCTGATCTACATCGTCGCGAACTCGTTCAGCAGCCCGTCGGCGGTGAGCGCCGGCCGGGTGCTGCTGTGGCCGATCGAGCCGAGCCTGAAGGCGTACAAGGAGGCCTTCAGCGATCCGCTGATCATGAAGGGCTACCTGAACTCGTTCATCTACGCGATCGGCGGGACCCTGATCAGCGTCACGCTGACGATCGCGATCGCGTACCCGTTGTCCCGCCGGACGTTCTTCGGCCGGAACGTGATCATGAGCGTGCTGATCTTCACCATGCTGTTCTCCGGCGGCCTGATCCCGACGTACCTGGTGGTCCAGGACCTCGGGCTGTTGAACACCCGCTGGGCGATGGTGATCCCGAGCGCGATCGGGGTCTGGCAGGTGATCATCGCGCGGACGTTCTTCCGCAGCACGATCCCCGACGAGCTGCACGAGGCGGCCACCATCGACGGGGCGAGCGACCTGCGGTTCCTGTGGTCGGTCGTGCTGCCGCTGTCCAAGCCGGTGATCGCCGTGATCGCGCTGATGTACGCGATCTTCCAGTGGAACAGCTACTTCGACGCGCTGATCTACCTCAAGGACCCCGGCCTGTACCCGTTGCAGATCGTGCTGCGGAACGTGCTGATCCTGAACACCCTCACCGGGTCCACCACCACGACGAGTCTGGCCCAGCAGCTCGAACAGCAACAGCTGGCCAACGTCCTCAAGTACGCGCTCATCGTCATCTCGAGTCTGCCCGTACTGATCATCTACCCGTTCGTCGCCCGCCACTTCACCAAGGGCGTAATGGTCGGCGCGGTCAAGGGCTGAAGGCCCATTCAGAAAGGAACACCGCAATGCGCTCATCCGTGAGCAAGGTCGTGGCGCTGGCAGCAGCCGGCGCGCTCGTCCTGGCCGCCTGCAGTTCGGACAAGTCCGGCAAGGGTGCGGCGAACGAGACCTCGGCGGACGGCAAGGTCGTCATCGACACCTTCACGCCGTCCGACCAGAGCACCAACATGGACACCAACGCGGTGACCAAGGTCATCAGCGACAAGTTCAAGATCCAGTTCCGCTGGCAGACCACGACGTACGACGCCGGACCGGCCAAGGAGAAGCGGCAGATCTCGCTGGCCAGCGGCGACTACCCGGACCTGTTCTTCCTGATCCCGTGGATCGACGCGTTCACCCAGGCGGAGGTGCTGAAGCTCGGTCAGCAGGGCATCGCCGTACCGCTCGAGGACCTGATCAAGGAGAACGCGCCGAACATCCAGAAGGCGCTGGACTCCAACAAGGAGTACAAGGAGATGTCGACCGCGCCCGACGGTCACATCTACGCGCTCCCGCAGTGGGCGGACTGCTTCCACTGCACGTACCCGGACAAGCTGTGGATCAACAGCACCTGGCTGAAGAAGCTCGGCCTGCAGGCGCCCAAGACCACCGACGACCTGCGCAAGGTGCTCGAGGCGTTCAAGACCAAGGACCCGAACGGCAACGGCAAGGCCGACGAGATCCCGATGACGACCGACCCGCAGGACAGCAGCCTGATCGCGTACCTGATGAACGCGTTCGCCTACGACCCGGTCGGCGCGAACAACGGCGTCCGGTCGCTGCTCACGCTGAACGGCGACAAGGTCACCACGCCGGTGACGTCGGACCAGTGGAAGGAAGGCCTGAAGTACATCCACGGCCTCTACAAGGACGGCCTGATCGACCAGGCCGCGTTCACCCAGAACGCGCAGGCGCTGCAGGCCCAGGGCAACAACCCGAAGGCCGTCGTACTGGGCTCCGTGCCGGTGCTGTGGCCGGGCATCTTCGTCCAGCTGGACTCGAAGGACGGCCGCGACAAGCAGTACGACGCCGTACCGCCGCTGACCGGTCCGGAGGGCAAGAGCTACACCGGGTACAACCACCCGACCTCGACCGGGTACACGTTCATGCTGACCAACAAGGCCAGCAAGGAGGCCCAGGTCGCGGCGATCAAGATGCTCGACTGGATCTACAGCGACGAGGGCCAGATGATCACCAACATGGGCCCGGAGGGTGTCGGCTGGACCAAGCCCGCTGCCGGTGACATCGCGCTCGACGCCAGCACCAAGGCGCTGTACAAGCCGAAGCAGGACGCGCCGAAGAACATCAGCTGGGGCGCGCTCGGCCAGTACAACAACACGCTGGCCTTCCGGAACGCGCAGGTCGTGCCGAAGGACATCTACACCGGCGCCGGCCTGGAGCGGCGGCTGTGGGAGGCGACCAAGCAGTACGAGGGTCACGAGGACAAGGCGCAGTGGTTCCCGTCGACGTTCGTCTGGCCGGACCCGAGCCTGAGCGGCGAACTCGCCACGCTGCAGACCAACCTGAACACGTACGTGAACCAGAACCAGTTGGCCTTCATCACCGGTTCGAAGAACCTCGACACCGACTGGGACGCCTACGTGAAGGGTCTCGAGAGCACCGGCATGCCGCGGTACCTGGAGATCAACCAGCAGGCCTACGACAAGTACAAGTCCGGGAGCAAGTAGTTGTCCCACCTACTGTGGTTCCACGCCCCTGCGTCGGACTGGTTCGAGGCGTTGCCGCTGGGCAACGGGCACCTCGGCGCGAAGGTGTACGGCCGGGTCGCCGACGAGCGGATCGCGCTCAACCTCGACGACGTCTGGTCCGGTGACGGTCCGCGCACGCTGACCGTCCCGGACGGGCCGGCGGTGCTGGCCGACGTACGCCGGTTGCTGCTGGAGGACGGTGATCAGCTGGCTGCCACCGAGCGGACCCGTTCTCTGCAAGGGCCGTTGGTGGAGTCGTACCAGCCACTTGCCGACCTGGTGATCCGGTCGAGCGGTACGGCGTCGGAGTACCGGCGCACGCTCGACCTGAGCACTGGCGTCGTGGGCGTGGACTACACAGTGGGCGGCACCCGGTTCCGGCGCGAGACCTTCGTGTCCGCGCCGGACCAGGTGCTGGTGTGGACGATGACCGCCGATCAGCCTGGGGCGATCTCGCTGGATCTGGGCTTGGACAGCCAGCATCCGATCGCGGTGGAAGTTGCCGATGGCACCTATGGCGTCGTCGGGCGGGCGCCGTCGGATCTGACGATCGAGTACCGGGAGAGTCCGGACCCGATCCGGTACGAGGAAGGGCGCGGGATCGGGTTCGGTGTCGCGCTGCGCGCCTTCGCGGACGGAGGTTCCGTGCTGACCTCCGACGCGGGTGTCGCGGTGCGTGGGGCCTCTCGGGTGACCGTCGTACTGGCGGCGGCGAGCACGTTCGCCGGCTGGCAGGTGCCGCCGGGGCGGGATCCGCTGGTGGCGTTGAGTGCTGCGGCCGCGGTGCTGGATTCGGTTGCCGTGGAGAAGCTTCGGGAGCGGCACGTCGAGGACCATGCGTCGTTGTACGACCGGGCAGCGCTGGAGCTCGGCGTTCCTGTCGAGCTGCCGACCGACGAGCGGATCGAGGCGGTCGCTGCCGGGGGCAACGATCCGGACCTGGTCGCGCTGGCCTTCAACCTCGGCCGGTACCTGTTGATCGCGTCCTCCCGCCCTGGGACGCAGGCGGCCAACCTGCAGGGCATCTGGAACCAGGACCGGCGCCCGATGTGGGCCAGCGACTGGACCAACAACATCAACACCCAGATGAACTACTGGCTCGCCGACTTGACCGGGTTGAGCGAGTGCTTCGACCCGCTCACCGATCTGCTCGAAGGACTGGCTTCCTCGGGTGCCGAGACGGCACGGATCTTGTACGACGCTCCCGGCTGGGTGTCGCACCACAACGCTGACATCTGGCGGGCGACCTGGCCTGTCGGTGACGGCGGCGACGATCCGGTCTGGTCGATGTGCGCGACGTGCGGGGTGTGGCTGACGGCGCATCTGATGGAGCACTACCGGTTCACGGTGGACGTGGACTTCCTCCGGGATCGCGCGTATCCGTTGATCGTCGGCGCGGCGGAGTTCGTACTGGCGATGCTCGTCGACGACGGCGAGCGGTTGCAGTTCATTCCGTCGACTGCGCCGGAGCATCACTTCGTGCTGCCCTCAGGTGCGAAGGCATCGGTCGACCTCACGTCGACGTACGACATCTGGCTGATCCGTGAGCTGTTCGCGAACCTGGCCGACGCGGAACGTGTGCTGGGGTTGAGCTCGTCGTTGGCCGCGCAGGCCGCGGCTGCTCGTGATCGGTTGCCTGCGGTCCGGGTGACACCGGACGGACGGCTGCACGAGTGGCCGACGGACTGGGAGCCGTCGGAGCCGCAGCACCGGCACCAGTCGCATCTGTACGGACTCCATCCGGGTGCCGAGATCGACCCGACGCGTACGCCGGAACTCGCCGCGGCGGCTCGTGCATCGCTGGAGCTGCGGACCGCGGGTGCCACCAACGGTGGTTGGACCGCGGCTTGGTTGGTGGCGCTCTGGGCGCGGCTGTTCGAGCCGTCGAGGGCCTTCGAGGTGATCCAGGACTACCTGAGCCGGCTCGTCTCGGGCAACCTGCTGCACCGCGACGGCGACATCTTCCAGATCGACGCCAATTTCGGCCTGACCGGCTGCATCCCCGAGCTGCTCCTGCAAAGCCACACCGACCTCATCCGGCTGCTACCCGCACTACCGGCGGAATGGCCCGACGGTTCGTTCCACGGCCTCCGCGCCCGCGGCGGCCTCTCCTTCAACGCAACGTGGCGCAACGGCGTCCTGACAGAGGCCGCCGTACACGCAACCCACGCCGGCACCCACACCATCGCCCTAACCCCCGACCGCACCGTCACCATCACCCTCGCCCCCGGCCAAGGCGCCACTTTGTGCACCACATCCGCACCGTAAGCCCGCCGCCACACGGACGCGGTGCACAAAGTCACCTTGAGCCCCCACCAACCGTTTTCGGGCGGTGAAACTGGTTGGTGGGGGCTCAAGGTGGCCCTGGTTAGGGTTGCCTTAGTTGGATTGTTGTAGGGTCAGCGGTCGTGAAGAGAGCGATCGGGATTGTTGTGGCGGCCGCCGTGCTGGTGCTGGCCGGGTGTGGCGGCGGGGACACCAAGAGTGCGGACACCGGTGTCGGTGACAAGGAAGTGGCGACCGGCGGGCGGTTGTTCAAGACCGCCGACGAGGAGACCGCGAAACTCGGCTCGGACGCCGCGCCGGGCGCGTTCCCGCGGACGGTGAAGCACGCGCTCGGCTCGACCGACATCCCGGCGAAGCCGTCGCGGGTGGTCGTCCTGGACAGCGGTGAGCTGGACGACGTACTGGCGCTGGGCATCACCCCGGTCGGGATGGCGACGACGGCGGGACAGAGCGGCGTACCGTCGTACCTCGCCGACAAGGCGCAGGGCATCAAGACCGTCGGCGGGATCAGCGAGCTGAACCTCGAGGCGATCGCGGCGCTGAAGCCGGACCTGATCCTGGGCAGCAAACTGCGGGCCAACGACCTGTACACGAAGCTGAGCGCGATCGCGCCGACGGTCTTCAGCATCCGGCCCGGGTTCCCGTGGAAGGAGAACTTCCTGCTCGTCGCGGACTCGGTCGGCGAGGAGGACAAGGCGACCGCGCTGCTGAACGACTACCAGAAGCGCGCCGACGAGGTGAAGTCGAAGGTGGAGGGTACGCCGACGATCTCGCTGGTCCGGTTCCGTCCCGGCCAGATCCGGCTGTACGGCAACCTGTCGTTCATCGGCGTCATCCTGAAGGACATCGGCCTGCCGCGGCCGAAGGTCCAGGACGTGCAAGACCTCGCCGTCGAGATCTCCCAGGAGAACATCGGCCAGGCTGTCGGGGACTGGATCTTCTACTCCAGCTACGGCAAGCCCGACACCACCGACGAGACGAAGGTTGTCAACGGCAACCTCTGGAAGTCGCTGCCCGCCGTCAAGGCAGGCAAGTCGGCCCGCGTCGACGACGAGGTCTGGTTCCTCGGCCTCGGCCCGATCGGCGCGATGGACGTCCTCACCGACCTCGAGAAACTGCTCGGCCCAAAGGGCTAACAGCTGACACGTGCTGCGCTAGTTGCTACTGCGGCCGAGCACCTCCCCAGCCGGGCGCGCGTGGTACCGGAGGAACGCAGATCGGTCACGCCTTCGGCGCGGCTGTTTATTGCCGGCTCCGCCGGGCGCGGGGTGCGCGGACGAGCGGGGGTGGTTGGCGGAGTGGTTGTTTGCGGAACAAATGTTGCACCTGGTGGCAGAAATGTTCCGCAGTACAGGGACTGGGTCGCACTGGGAACAGGCGATGGGGGCTGGCGACCAGCTATTGCTTGTTCCCGGAACCCGCCGGATGTCGCCGGCACGTGAACAGTGGTGAGCGGAGCGACGAAGGATGCACCTGCGCAGCGCGCGTGGGTTGATTTCCTCGGGAAGCCACTAGGTCCGGAGGGCTAGGGCGTCAGCTTGTAGTGCAGGTGGACGAAGCCGGTGGGAAAGCGTCGTTCGGTCGCGAGTTCCAAGCCGACGGTGAGTCCGTCGGGGAGGGCTCGTGTGCCGCCGCCGACGACGACCGGGGCGAGGAAGAGGTGGATCTCGTCGACCAGGCCTGCCAAGAGGGCCTGGCCGCCGAGGTTCGCGCCGCCGATCGAGATGGCGGCATTGGAGGACTGTTTGAGCTCGGCCACGTCGTCGGGCGTGAACTCGCGTTCCAGGCGGGTGCGGGCCGTGCTGATCGCCGGCAGGCTGCGGGAGTAGACGATCTTGTCGGCGGCCCGCCAGATCTCGGCGTACTCCCGGCTCACGGGCGCGGGGTCGTCAGCGGTCTCCCAGTACGCCATCGTGGCGTACATCCGGCCGCCGTACAGATAGGTACCGATGGGCCGCTCGAGTTCGTTGACGTAGGCGTGCACCTCCACATCCGGCGCAGCCCAGTCGAAGGACCCATCGGCGTCGGCGATATACCCGTCGAGCGAGGCAATGGCCGAGTAGACGAGGTGTGCCATGGAGCTCATCCTTCCGTGACCGGCAGCAGGTTGCGTTCGGCGAAGACCTTCTTGGCGACTGTGATCGCATTGATCGCGCGGGGGAAGCCGGCGTACCCGGCGGTGTGGATGAAGGTCTCCACGATCTCCGCCGGCGTGAGGCCGACGTTGAGCGAGGTCTTGATGTGCACTTCCAGCTCGGGTTCGCAGCCGCCGAGTGCGGCCAGGATCCCGAGGGTGACGAGCTGGCGTTGCTGGGGAACGAGCGCCGGCCGGGAGTACAGGTCACCGAAGCCGAACGCCACGATGTGATGCGCGAGCGCCGGGGCGATGTCTCCGAGGCTGTCCATCACGGCAGGTGCTCCACCACCGTCGATGCCACTCATAACCTCCAGCCCACGCTGGTACCGCGCCTGCTCTTCCGCACTGCCGATGTCAGGAGCCGTCATGTCCCGACGGTATCCGGCCGTCAGTCCTCGACTCGGCCGCGGTTGGTGACGTGGATGTGGGGGGCTCGTTGGGCGATGGCGGTGACCAGGTCGTCGTACGGGAGGGAGCGGGCGAGGATCTCGTGGGCTCCGGGCCAGGGGCAGGACGGGCCCCAGGCCTTGGTGCTGCGGGGGAGGGCGTCCTCGTCGACGAGCATGACCACCAGCCGCGGCTCCCAGGTCTCTTCACTGTCCTGGAGTTCGAGCCGGCAGACGCCGCGGACCTCGTCCCAGGGGATCGTGCGCGGTTGCTCGCCGCCGAGGTAGATGCCGGCGTCGTCCACGGTCAGCAGTACGTCGTCGACGTCCTCCTCGCGGCGCTCCTCCAGCGCGGTGATCGCACCGACCACGAGCAGGATCGGCAGGCCGACCGCGAAGATCAGCGGCGTACCGCCCCAGCCCAGCCACACCGCCTCGAGCGGTTCCCGGATCGACGCGTCCCGGATCGCCTGCACCACGACGATCGCGAGCGTCAGCGCCACCATCACGCCGAACACCACGGTGCCGAGCGCGAGCGCGGTCTTCGTCGTACCGAGCCCGTGGCGCTTGACGACGAACGGCTCGGTGATCTGCGCTGACGGCATACGGGCATTGTGCGATGCGGTCACCCGAAGGCACCAGAGCTCTCCCGTCATCCTCATGGATTACTCATCATTCCGGTGCCGGACGATCGTTCCTACGGATGAAATCGCCGTACCTGACGGTGCACGGACTTTGGTCCGGCCCCGCCGTCCGCAACAATCGCTGCATGCCGGACCGCCAGACAGCTGTCGCCAGTCGCAAACCGCCGCCGCCGCGCACCGGCGCGCGGCGGAGGAAGATGGGTGGCATGTGGCGACGCGGCTGGGTGATCGCGGTGCTGGCGATCCTGTCGGCGCTGCCGCTGCTGTTCCACCGTTACGTTCCGAACTCGGTCGGCAACCTGGGCAGCCTGCTCGACACCTTCCTGCCCTGGGTCGGCCTCGCCGTACCGGTCCTCGCTGTCGCGGCCCTGGTACGGCGGTCCGCGACGGCCGGTGTCGCGCTGCTGGTGCCCGCGCTCGTGTGGGGCCTGATGTTCGGCAACCTGCTGGTCCCGGGCAAGGGCGGCGGGGGAGCGTACGACCTGCGCGTGCTGACGCACAACGTCGACGCTGCCAACCCTGACCCGGAGAAGACCGCCAAGGACCTGATCGCGGCCGACGCCGACGTGATGGCGCTCGAGGAGCTCACCTCGTCGGACCTGAAGGTCTACAAGGCCGCCTTCGCCGAGCTGTACCCGTACCAGGTGTCCCGCGACACGGTCGCCCTCTGGTCGAAGTACCCGGTCGTCGAGACCAAGTCCGTCGACGTCGGCTTCAAATGGACCCGGGCGCTCCGCGCGGAGGTCAGCACGCCGGAGGGCAAGGTCGCCGTGTACGTCGCGCACCTCGCCTCGGTCCGCGTCGGCACCAGCGGGTTCACGTCGGACCAGCGCAACGACACGATCAAGGCGCTCGGCCGGCAGATCGCCGACGAGCAGCTCGCGGGCGTGATCGTGATGGGCGACTTCAACGGTACGGCGACCGATCGCAGTCTCGCCCCGCTGACGGCGGGCCTCCGCTCGGCGCAGGGCGCGGCCGGCACCGGCTTCGGGTTCACCTGGCCGGCGAAGTTCCCGATGGCGCGGATCGACCACATCCTGGTGCGCGGCGTCACCCCTACCAAGGCCTGGGTGATGAGCTCGACCGGCAGCGACCACCGCCCCGTCGTCGCCGAGCTACGAATCTGACGCGATCCCCTTGCGATAGGCGTACCGCACGGCCTCCGCGCGGTGCCGGGCGCCGATCTTCGCGAACGTGTTGTTGATGTGCGTCTTCACGGTCGCCTCGCTGATGAACAGCCTCCCCGCGATCTCCGGGTTGCTCAGGCCCTGCGCGATCAACCGCAGTACCTCGGTCTCCCGGGCCGTCAGCCCATCGGTCTCCTTGACGGTCGGTGCGAGTCCGGCGATCAAACGCTTCGAGACCTCGGGATCGAACGTGGACTGTCCGGCGGCGGTCGACCGTAGCGCGGCGCCGATCTCGGCGCGGCCCGCGTCCTTGGTGAGGTAGCCGCGGGCTCCGGCGCGGAGGGCGTTCGCGATCGAGGCGTCGTCGGCGTACGTGGTGAGCACGAGTACGGCGACGTCCGGGAAGTCGGCCGTGATCCGCGCGGTCGCCTGCGTCCCGTCCAGCACCGGCATCCGCAGGTCCATCAGCACCACGTCCACGTTGCCCCGGGCAACCAGGTCGACGGCCTCGACACCGTTCGCTGCCGCGCCGGTGACCTCGACGCCGTCGATCAGCCCGAGTAGAGCGACCAGTCCTTCTCGTACGACCTGCTGGTCGTCCGCCACGACCACCCGGATTGCGTCACTCAACGTCCGCCACCACCAACCAGTCGTCGCCGTCCGCACCTGCCGTCAATGTCCCACCCACCAGAGCGAGCCGCTCCCGCATCCCAGCCAGCCCAAAACCCTCACCACTCGTCACACCCTTGTTCCGGACGGACAGCCGGACGCCGTCCTGATAAGCGAGCTGCATCTCCACCGCCTGGCCAGGTGCGTGTTTGGCCGCGTTGGTCAGTGCCTCGCGAGCCGCACCGAGCAGTGCGACCGTCACACCGGAGTCCAGCCTCTTCTGCGCACCTGTGACAGTCAGCCGTGCAGGAGAACCATGGTCCTTCTCATGCTGCCCTGCGAGGTCAGCCAGCGCTGCAGGGAGCTCAGGGACCTCATCTGCCCGCAGCGCAGCTACAGCGTTCCGCGCCTCAGTCAGCCCCTGTACGGCGAGCCGGCGTGAGCGACGTACCCGCTCCAGTGCACCGGCCGTGTCACCACGCTCATCCAGCAGTGCCTCGGCTACCTCGAGCTGAACGCTCAGTGCACCCAGCGAATGCGCCAGTACGTCGTGCAGGTCCCGAGCGATCCGTCCGCGTTCCTCCAGCGTGGCTGCGCGGGCGTGCTCGCTCTGCGCCAGCCGGGTCTGCTCCAGCAACTGCTCGGTCTGCCGCGCCTGCACCTCGTACTGGCGCCGGTTCAACCCGAAGGCGGTCAGTACGGCGGTCCAGAGCAGCTGGGAGAAGTACCAGGTGTCCGGCTGCCCGAACCACCACGCGGAGCCCGCGTACGCCGCCGCGACGCCGATGCCGACAGCAACGATCGGCCGGTTGCCGCGGCGCCCGAAGTCGATCACGGCGATGTCGGTGATCGCGACCAGCACCAGGACCAGGGCGTTCGACTGCGGGTAGCCCGCGATCAGTGCGTTGCTGACCGCGACGGTGGCTAGCAGTGCTAGCGAGACGTACGCCCGTGCCGTCATCAGCACCGAGCCGACCACGAAAAGGGCGAACGTGACACCGAGCACGACCCAGACCCAGGCTGCCGCGGGACGCGCGGTGGCCAGAACGGCGACCGCGACACCCGTGGTGAGCAGCCGGCCGACCCAGCCGCTCTCACCGTGCGGACGGGGCGGCAGCAGCGCCTTCAGCTTCACTGGTTGGTGTACTCCTCGGCCATCTGGCTCGCCTTGCTCTGAATGATCAGCGACTGGGTCAACAGGTTCGCACCCATCGAGACCATCAGCGCGCCGCCGCCGGCGACCGAGGCGCCGAGCAGGTGACCGAGTCCCGCGAGCCCGAGCCGGACGACCAGGTACGCCACCATGATGCCGAGCCCGGGCATCCCGAGCCGGAAGAAGACCTTCCCGGCGCGCCGCTCGACCTTTGCGACGCGGCCCGAGCCGACGCCGGCGACGAGTGCGAGCGCGGTGCCCACGACGAGCAGTACGACGTCAAGGACGCCGAGGCCGGTGTGCCGGTCGTACAGCTGGTAGACCCCGACCCCCATCAGCACGACAGGGCCGCGCCACACGTCGGTGTCGGAGTTCTCCAGCTCGGACCAGGACAGCCGCCGGGCGAGCACGACGACCACGACGGCGATCACGACGAGTGCGTTGGGCAATGTTCCGAAGCTCATGTCACGGACGGTAGGTCTGCCCGGTCTTCCCGGGGGACCGACCACGGGTGGAGATTCGGGTGGAGACCGTCCATCGCCGGGTCGCCGCCCGCTTGGTTGAAAGTAGGAGTAACGTTCCTGAGCGGTAACAACACGATCTGTCACACCGGCGGTGCGGAGGCCCGATGCTTGCCCAACAATCCATCCTCAGACTGGATGCCACGGCGATCGACTACATCATCATCGCCCTCTACTTCGTCTTCGTGCTCGGTATCGGGTACATGGCCAGACGCGCGGTGTCGAACAGCCTGGACTTCTTCCTGTCCGGCCGGTCGCTGCCGGCCTGGGTCACCGGCCTGGCGTTCATCTCGGCCAACCTGGGCGCGATCGAGATCATGGGCATGTCGGCGAACGGCGCGCAGTACGGCATGCCGACCGTGCACTACTTCTGGATCGGCGCGATCCCGGCGATGCTGTTCCTCGGCGTCGTGATGATGCCGTTCTATTACGGCTCCAAGGTCCGCAGCGTGCCGGAGTTCATGCTGCGCCGGTTCGGGAAGCCCGCGCACCTGGTGAACGCGATCAGCTTCGCCCTGGCGCAGGTGCTGATCGCGGGCGTGAACCTGTTCCTACTGGCGACCATCGTGAACGTGCTGCTCGGCTGGCCGATCTGGGTGTCGGTGATCGTCGCCGCCGTGATCGTGCTCAGCTACATCACGCTCGGCGGACTGTCCGCAGCGATCTACAACGAGGTGCTGCAGTTCTTCGTGATCGTCGCCGCGCTGCTGCCGCTGACCCTGGTCGGCCTGCACAAGGTCGGTGGCTGGCAGGGCCTGGTCGACAAGGTGACCGCGTCGCCGGGCGGCAGCGAGCAGATGTCGGCCTGGCCGGGCAACGCGCTGAGCGGGTTCGGCAACAGCTTCCTGTCGGTGATCGGCATCGTGTTCGGCCTCGGCTTCGTGCTCTCGTTCGGCTACTGGACGACGAACTTCGTCGAGGTGCAGCGGGCGATGGCGTCGAAGAACATGTCGGCGGCCCGGCGGACGCCGATCATCGGGTCGTTCCCGAAGATGTTCGTGCCGTTCATCGTGATCATCCCCGGCATCATCGCCGCGGTGATCGTGCCGGAGATGGCGCAGTTCAAGGCCACCGGCAGCGGCGAGGTCGACTACAACGACGCGATCCTGCTGCTGATGCGCGACCTGCTGCCGAACGGCATGCTCGGCCTCGCGATCACCGGTCTGCTGGCCTCGTTCATGGCCGGTATGGCGGCCAACCTGAGCTCGTTCAACACCGTGATGTCGTACGACATCATCGAGCGTTACGTGATCAAGGACCGGCCGGACGCCTTCTACCTGCGGACCGGCCGCTGGGTGACCGTCGCGGGCACGGTGATCGCGATCGGCACGGCCGCGATCGCCTCCGGCTACAGCAACCTGATGGACTACCTGCAGCAGCTGTTCTCGTTCTTCAACGCGCCGCTGTTCGCCACGTTCATCCTCGGTATGTTCTGGAAGCGGATGACCGCGGCGGCCGGCTGGATCGGCCTGGTCAGCGGTACGGCGACCGCGATCACCGTGTTCGTTCTTTCGGAGAACGGCGTCATCAACCTGCCCGGGCAGGGCGCCAGCTTCGTCGGCGCCGGCGCCGCCTTCGTGGTCGACATCCTGATCAGCGTCCTGGTCAGCACGATGACCCGGCCCAAGGAGGACTCCGAGCTGGTCGGCCTGGTGTACTCGCTGACACCGAAGGAACAGCGCACCGAGGTCGCGGTCGCCGGTGACCACGGCTGGTACCGCAAGCCGGTCCTGCTGGCAGGCATCTCGCTGGCGATGACCATCGTCCTGAACATCGTCTTCGGCTGAGGGAGCGTTCGAGATGGCAGACAAGAAGAAGGCCGGGGCGTTCGACATCCGGATCGTGATCGCGACCCTGGTCGGGATCTACGGCGTGGTGCTGACCGTCCTCGGCATCGTCGAGAAGCAGGCCGAGATCGACAAGGCCGCCGGAATCAACATCAACCTCTGGGGCGGCCTCGGGATGCTCGTGTTCACCGCCGTGTTCGTGCTGTGGGCCCGGTTGCGCCCGATCGCCGTACCGGTCGATGCGGAACCGGCTGACTCGGCCGGCGAGTAGCCATGTCCGTTTGACGAACATCGGCGTCCGGTCGGGTCCTCCCGTCCGGGCGCCGGCGTTCGTAGTCTCGAAGTACCCGATCAGGAGGAATTTCGAGATGACGATCACGTCCGAGAAACCGGAGCTGGCCGCGCTTGCGCAGCAGTACGCCGCCGAGGGCTTCGTACTGGTGAAAGGCCTGCTCAGCAAGGAAGAAGCAGCGCACTACCGGCAGCGCAGCCACGAACTGCTGGCGCGGCTGAACCGGACCGACGACCCGACCTGGGGCGCCGCCCGGGACATGACCGAGGCGCCGACGAAGCTGCAGCATCTGCACGACGCGCAGTTCTACGACGCCGAGTTCTCGAAGCTCCTGGTGGACCCGCGGTTCACCGACGTGGCCGCTGCGGTGATGGGTGTGGACGACGTACAGCTGCACCACACCAAGCTGTTCGTGAAGCCGCCGGAGAACGGTTCGCCGTTCCCGCTGCACCAGGACCACCCGTTCTTCCCGCACACCTACCACCGGGTCGGGGCGGCGATCTTCCACTTCGACGACGCGCCTGTCGAGAAGGGCTGCGTCCGGGTGATTCCGGGCAGCCACAAGGAGGGACCACGGGAGCACAGCCCGGAGGGCTCGTACCACCTGCTGGAGCCGTCGTTCGACGCGGCGACGCCGCAGCCGGCCGAGGCGGGCGACGTACTGTTCTTCACCTACCTGACCGTGCACGGGTCCGGGGTGAACACCAGTGACGAGGCGCGTACCACCTGGCTGATCCAGTACCGCGACCCGTCGGACCCGCCGACCGTCAAGACGCACGAGTGGTCGCTCGGCCAGGGCATGATTCTGCGTGGCATCGACCCCACCGGCAGGAGTGCTGTTTGAGCCTGGAGTCCGTCGCTGCGGCGGATCGGTTCGTCGACCTCGCGGGGCTGCTGGAGTCCTGCGAGGTCGACGGCTTCCGCGCGGACTTCCTCAGCTGGGGCCACTACCGGCCGGAGTACTGGCGCAACTACTGGCACAGCCACTCGTTCCACGAGGTCTGCCTCGCGTACTCCGGCGAGGGTCGCTTCAACTCCGGCTCCGTGCAGTACGAGGTGGCACCGGGCTCCGTCTTCCTCGCCCGCCCGGGCGACATCCACGAAATCGAGTCCAGCCACACCGCCCCACTAGGAATCGCCTTCTGGGGCTTCACGTTCAGACCGTCCGGCACAGCTCCAGGGGACCTCGGGTGGTGGTCCGGCCTGACTCGGTCGGACGGTCCGGTGATGTCCGACCGCACCGGCTCGTTGCCGTCTCTCGTGACAGCGCTCGCGGCTGAAGCAGCTGCACCGATCTCCGGCTACAGCACTGCACTGGGCGCCCTCGGAGCCACTCTGGTGCTGGAGACCGCCAGAGCCTTCGCCCTGGACGACGACCTAGCCGTGGAACCAGTACGCCGCGACAGAGGACCCCTGGTCGTCGACGCCATGCAGCGTCATCTCCGCGACAACCTGTCCCGCCCGATCACCGTCCGGGACGTAGCAGCCGCCGCCCACCTGTCCGAACGTCACGCGGAACGGCTCTTCACCCAGCAGACCGGCGCATCCATCATGTCGACCCTGCGCCGCCTCCGCCTCGAGCTGGCCTCACAGCTCCTCATGGACCACACCCTGTCCATCACCGAGGTAGCAAGAGCCTGCGGCTACTCCGACGTACGTCCGTTCTCCACCGCCTTCAAACGCCAGTACGGCCGAACCCCCGGCAACCACCGCCGCACCGGCGGCACCGAGTTCCTCTAGTGCTATCCTGACCAAATGCGAGTGAGCCTGCTCCTTACGTAGCCGTACTGGCATCCAGGCGCAATCTGAGCGCCGGTCAGTGCGGCGTCCCCTCCTGTGTGAGGGGCTTTTTTATGTCCAGGGGTGCCTTCTGGCACATTTAGGCTCAACAAACACACGAAGTATGGAGTAGGACCGTGAGCGAGCAGGTGGAGGACGCCCAGATCGACAGGGGCGGCTACGACTTCAACGCCATGCAGGCCAAGTGGCGTCCGGTGTGGGAGAAGCTGGATCCCTTCAAGGCGAAGGACGACGGCTCGGCCGAGCGTCGCTACGCGCTCACGATGTTCTCCTACCCCTCCGGCGACCTGCACATGGGCCACGCCGAGGTGTTCGCGCTGCACGACGTCCTGGCGCGCTACTGGTTCCAGCAGGGGTACGACGTCCTGAACCCGATCGGCTGGGACTCGTTCGGCCTGCCCGCGGAGAACGCCGCGATCAAGCGCAACGAGCACCCCGCGACGTACACCTACGGCAACATCGAGACGCAGGCCGAGTCGATCCGGCGCTACGCGCTGAGCTTCGACTGGTCGCGCCGGCTGCACACGTCCGACCCGGAGTACTACCGCTGGACGCAGTGGCTGTTCCTGCGGCTGTACGAGCGCGGTCTGGCCTACCGCAAGGCGTCGTTCGTCAACTGGTGCCCGAACGACCAGACCGTGCTGGCCAACGAGCAGGTCGTGCAGGGGCGTTGTGAGCGCTGCGGGCACGAGGTCACCAAGCGCGAGCTGACCCAGTGGTACTTCAAGACGACTGACTACGCCCAGCGGCTGCTGGACGACATGGAACTGCTGCAGTGGCCGGAAGAGATCCTGCTGATGCAGCGCAACTGGATCGGCCGCTCCGAGGGCGCGTTCGCGGACTTCCAGGTGGAGGGCCGCGACGAGCCGATCAAGGTGTTCACCACCCGCCCGGACACGCTGTTCGGCGCCACGTTCATGGTCGTCGCACCGGACGCGAAGCTGGCCGCCGAGCTGGTCACGCCGGAGCAGCAGACCGCCTTCGACGAGTACCTGACCAAGGTGAAGGCCACCACCGAGATCGAGCGGCAGAGCACCGAGCGCGAGAAGACCGGTGTCTTCCTGGGCTCGTACGCGATCAACCCGGTGACCGGCAAGCGGATCCCGATCTGGGCGGCCGACTACGTGCTGGCCGACTACGGCACCGGCGCGATCATGGCGGTCCCCGGCCAGGACAGCCGGGACTGGGAGTTCGCGGAGAAGTTCGACCTGCCGATCGTCCGTACCGTGCAGCCTCCCGCCGACTTCGACGGCAAGGCCTTCACCGGCGAGGGCGACGCGATCAACAGCGCCAACGCCGAGATCAGCCTGGACGGACTGGACATCGCCGACGCCAAGTCGCGGATCATCGACTGGCTGGAGACCAAGGACCTGGGCGAGCGGACGATCAACTACCGCCTGCGCGACTGGCTGCTGAGCCGCCAGCGGTACTGGGGCTGCCCGATCCCGATCATCCACTGCCCGTCCTGCGGCGAGGTCCCGGTCCCCGACGACCAGCTGCCGATGGAGCTGCCCGACCTGCGCGGCACCGACCTGCAGCCGAAGGGCGTCTCGCCACTGGCGGCGGCCCGCGAGTGGGTCGAGGTCGACTGCCCGAAGTGCGGTGGCCAGGCCGAGCGCGACACCGACACGATGGACACGTTCGTCGACTCGTCCTGGTACTTCCTGCGCTACCTGTCGCCGGAGTACACCGACGGCCCGTTCGACCAGGCCACGGCCGAGCGGTGGATGTCGGTGTACCAGTACGTTGGCGGCAAGGAGCACGCCGTACTGCATCTCCTGTACGCGCGGTTCTTCGTCAAGGCACTGCACGACATGGGCCTGCTGAACGTCGTGGAGCCGTTCACCCGGCTGCTGAACCAGGGCCAGGTCATCAACCAGGGCAAGTCGATGAGCAAGTCGCTGGGCAACGGCGTGAACCTGGGCGACCAGATCGACGAGTTCGGTGTCGACGCGGTCCGGCTGACCATGGTGTTCGCCGGTCCGCCGGCGGACGACATCGACTGGGCCGACATGTCCCCGGGCGGCTCGCTGAAGTTCCTGCAGCGGGCCTGGCGGCTGGCCGGAGCGGTCGAGTCCCCGGCCGGCTCGGACCCGTCGACCGGCGACGTCGAGCTGCGCAAGCTGACCCACCGGACGGTGGCGGACGCGGCCGAGCTGATCGACTCGCACCGGTTCAACGTCATGATCGCCCGGATCATGGAGCTGGTGAACGCGACCCGGAAGGCGATCGACTCCGGTCCCGGTGCGGCCGACCCGGCGGTGCGCGAGGCGGTCGAGGCGGTGGCGATCGTGCTGAGCCTGGTCGCGCCGTACACGGCCGAGGAGATGTGGGAGGAGCTGGGCCACGAGCCGACCGTCGCCAAGGCCGGCTGGCCGAAGGTCGACCCGGCGCTGCTGGTCCAGGACTCGGTCACCTGCGTGGTGCAGATCGCCGGCAAGGTGAAGGACCGGCTGGAGGTCGCGCCGGACATCTCCGACGCCGACCTGGAGCAGCTGGCGCTGGCGTCCGAGGCGATCCAGAAGGCGCTGGACGGCCGCGGCACCCGCAAGGTGATCGTGCGGGCGCCCAAACTGGTCAACATCGTCCCCGCCTGATGGACTCAGTGGTTCTGGACATTCATACCGGTGCTCGTGAGGTCGTCCTCGACCTCACGAGCCGGTGTGAACAGTTCGTCTCCGGTCGCGGCGACGGCCTGCTGCACGTGTTCGTGCCGCACGCGACGGCCGGTGTCGCGATCCTCGAGACCGGCGCCGGCAGCGACCTCGATCTGCTGGCGGTGCTGGAGGACCTGTTGCCGCGGGACTTCGAGTGGCAGCACCGGCACGGTTCGCCCGGACACGGTCGTGACCACGTGCTGCCGGCGCTGATTCCGCCGTACGCGACCGTGCCGGTGCTGAGGGGCCGGCTGACGCTCGGCACCTGGCAATCGATCTGTCTGGTCGACACCAATCGCGACAATCCCGACCGGCATGTCCGGTTGTCGTTCCTGGCCGGTTAATGGACTACCTGGTAACAAGTATTTCCAGGTCTTCGGTGACTTATCGTGATGTTGCCTATCGCGTTACGTTTGCGAAACACGGCTCCGCTTGAATTGTCGCCATGGCTGCCCTTGACACGCTGCGCGACGTCACCGCTGAGCTCCTGGTTCGCGCCACCCGCGGCATTTCCGACGGCAGCCTGCTGAATGCCGACTCCGGCCGCGCGGATACCCGCGCCCGGATCGACGACTGGTCCGGCATCCTTTCTCTGTACGCCGCCGAAAATGAATCGCACTCGGTTCGCGCGACTGCTTGAAACGTGCATTTCTGAGTTCGCAGTGATTTCTCCGGGTCGTCAAACCCGTTGCCGAAGTCAACGAATTGTGTGACCCAGGCCGCATCCCGCACGCCGATCACCTCCGGCAAGTTCCCGTCCGTCACGCTATGTTGTGTCAGGAACGTGAGGCCTAAGAGGGGTGACAGGCTGTGTCGGACACGGATGGCCGGGCGGACGGTCGGCGGGGATTCGCCGATCTGTTGCTCGACTTGAGGGTCCAGGCCGGCCTCTCCCAGGAGGAGCTGGCCGACCGGGCCGGGCTGAGTGTCCGGTCGATCCGCGAGATGGAGGCCGGCCGGGTCGCGCGCCCGCGCAAGGACTCCGTCCGCCTGCTCGCCTCTGCGCTCGGTCTGCGGCCCGACGACACCGACCAGTTCCTCGCTGCTGCGGGGCACGGCTCGGTGCGTCCCGTCGTGCGGGCGGTGGCGCCGTCACCGCCGGTCGTCTCGGTCGCGGACGCCGTACCGACAGGTCTGCGCTGGCGTGGCACTCGCCCGATCCCGGACGGGCTCGTCGGTCGTGAGCAGGAGCTGTTCGAGCTCGAGTCGCTGCTGCGGCAGAACCGGCTCGTCACGCTCGTCGGTCCTGGCGGGGTCGGCAAGACCGAGCTTGCGCTCGCCGCGGCCGACCGGTTCTCCGGCGCCGACACGACCGTCGTCGTCGTCGACCTCACCACCGTCCAGCGCGATGCCGCCGTACCGTCGGCGATCCTGGACGCCTTCGGCACAGCCCCGGGTACGTCGGACCTCGACGACGTACTGTCCGGTCGCAAGCCCGGCGACCTGGTGATCGTCGAGGACAACGCCGAGCACGTTCTCGACGGTGTCGCGACGGTCGCCAACCGGATGGTCCGCAGCTTCCCGGGGATCGGTGTGCTGGTCACGTCCCGGATCCCGCTCGGTCTGCCGGACGAGGTGGTACGCCGGGTGCAGGTGCTCGGCGTACCGGCGAACGACGAGGACTTCGAGGCGATCGCGGCGTCACCGGCGGTCGAGATGTTCTGCCGCCGCGTCGCGCGGGTGCGACCGGGCTTCACGCTGGCCCTTTCGAACGCCCCGACTGTCGCGCGGCTGGTCAGGCGACTGGACGGCCTGCCGCTCGCGCTGGAGCTCGCGGCCGCGCGGGCCGGGTCGCTGTCGGTGGAGGCGATTCTCGCTGCGCTCGACGACCGGTTCCGATTGCTGTCCGGGCCGCGGCGGTTCGGTGCGCCGCATCAGCGGACGCTGGCCGACACGATCGCGTGGAGCGTCGATGCGCTCTCGGACCCGGCGCGGCAGCTGCTGTACCGGACCTCGGTGCTCGGCTCACCGTTCACCCTCGAGGCCGTCGCGGGTGTTTGCACGGGCACTCCGATCGACGAGGCCGACGTACCGATGCTGCTGGCCGAGCTCGTGGAGAAGTCGCTGCTGCAGCCTGTGCACGAGTTCGAGCAGTTGTACGGCGCGCGGTACAAGCTGCTGGAGACGATTCGGGAGCACGCGTACGCCGGGCTGTCGTCACAGGGCGATGACCTCACGGAGTTCCGGAACCGGGCGGTCGAGTGGTGTTCGACGTACGTCTCGGGGCTCGAGGGTGCGTGGTCGTCACCGGACCGCGATCGGCGGTACCGGGCGGCGCATGCGAACTCGGCACTGTTCGAGGTGGCGCTGGCGCGCGCGGGCGAGCTGGGGGAGTGGGACACCGCTGCGCGGATAGTGCTCGGGTTCCGGATCGCGTGGCAGTACCAGGCGAGTGTCGCCGAGAGCGGGATCCGGTGGGCGACGCTGTGCGCCGAGAACGTGTCCGACAAGGAGACGAGCGGGCGGCTGCTTGCCATCGCCGGCCGGCTGTCCAGTCTGACCGGTGACATCCGTGGTGCTCGGCGGCACTACGAGGAGGCGCGTACGCGCATCCCGGGTGAGACAGAGATGGGCCTGGTCGCCCGGGGCGGCTGGGTGTCGTCCGGGTCGCACCTGCTCGATACACAGAGCCTGGCCGAGATCCCGGCGCTGGTAGATGACGCTCGCAAGCATGGCGACGTACAGCGGTCTGCCACTGTGCAGGCGACCTGTGGACTGGCGCTGCTGCGGTGGGGTCGTTTGGTGGAGGCCAAGGAGCTCCTGCTTGCGTGGGAGGCCGCACTGATCAATCCGGGTGTCTACCCGGACGAGATCGCGTACATGGCGCTCAGCCGCGTCGACCTCGAGCTGGGGAACCTGTCCGGCGCCCGTCACTGGGCACAGCTCGCCCGCGACAGCCAGGCGTCGGACGACCCGGAGCGCACCAAGGTCGCCGGGTGCCTCGCGATGGTGGAGTACCACGACGGCGGGTACGACGAGGCGCGGGCGCTGCTCGACCAGGCCGACGCCGACATCCGCGGGCACCGTGGGTACTTCGACTACCTGGTGATGCTCTACCGATCCCGGCTGGCTCGTGCCGCCGGTGAGGCCGAGCAGGCGCGCGTGACGATTCTGGACGCGCTGAACCGGTTGCTGCTCGAAGGGCGGGTCGTCTACCTGCTCGAAGTACTGCCGGAAGCTGTGGCCGTGCTGCACGCGCTCGGGCGCTCGGAGGCGGGAGACGCCGTCTGCGGCCAGTTGCTGGCGTGGCAGCGGTCGATGGACCCGCCGATGCTGCCGACCGCGTGGGCGGTCCTGCAGGAGTCCTGCGAGAGCGCCTCTGTCGCGGACGGGTGGCCGGAGCCGGACCCGTCGGCCGCCGTACAGCGGCTGGCGAACGACGTACTCGCTGCGCTTTCTTCGCCGCTTCTATGACGCGGATCTGCTGAAGCTGCCGGGTAACTGCCGGTTGTTCTGCCTCGTCCTGACATGGCTGCCGGACAAAGAATTACAGCCGTAGGGCAGGTTCCACGAAGCAGAGACCGACACCGGTTACGGCAGCGAAAGGGTGGTGAACCATGAAGAGGCCATGGCGAACCGCTCAGCTGCCTCGACCGGAGAAGGCGACGCGGAGGGCCTCCGGTGGCTGGTTGGTGGGGGCGCCGACCGGCGGCCGAGAGCTCCGGAGTGCTGCGGAGTGTGGATCTGTCCTGCCTGTACCGGGCGCGGTGCACCGTCAGGGCACTGCTTCCGGGGCGAGGTCCCAGCAAAGGGTCAGGCACACGACACAGGGGACGAGTGTCGCGACCCGGCTGGTGCGGGCAAACCGGTGGGTTTGGTCACCCACCGGTGGGCCGGCCGCTGGGACCTCCCGGGTCCTCGACGAGCTCGCGGTCAGGCCGGTTCTCATGGAGCCGGATACGGGGAGTAGCTCGCCGAGGCCCCACCAACTTCGGCTGACAACCAGGGGGAGTCAGCAGGACGAGCCGGGCTGGTGACGCACAGGGGACGTCAGTAGCCCGGCACAACCAAGGCGAGGTGAAGGTCCCTGGAGGGGTGGCCTTCACCTCGCTGGTGTCTCCAGCACAGCCGACTTGTCGAACGCGTACCCGACCATCCAGGAGGGCTGGAGACGGCAGTAGACGATGTCGTCGCCCCAACTCGACGGCGAGCTGCCGTAGTGCTTGGTGAGGTGCTCCTCGATCGCGGCGAAGTCCGGGTGATCCGCGGTCAGGAACTCGACGTTCCCGTGGCTGAACACCCCGAGCCGCTCGCCGTCGACGTACGAGATGCTCGCCGCCGGGCGCTTCTTCAGGTGCCGCGCCTTCGCCGCCGACGCCGACGTGGTGAACACCCACCGCGCATGCAGGAAGTGCCCGTCCACCGCGCTGATCCGCGGCTCGCCCTGCGCGGTCACGGTGGCCAGGTTCAGCGTGCACATCCCGGTCAGAACCTGCACCAGCTCGTTTGAGTCGAGCTGCCGCGGCCCCGTGATGATGCTGCGCAGATGCTCGGTCGACCGCTCGTACGCCGCGTCGAGGAGCGTCTGCAACTGTGTGACTTCCGCCTCTGTCTCCTTCATATTGTGGAGTCTGACACTGCGCTCGGACATTAAGGGCGTGTCTCCCGGTCCCACACCTACTGCGCGGCACTCGGCACGGCACCTCGCCGCACGTGAGCAAAGGCCACGATGCTCCGCATCGAGACCTTCGCTCCCGCGCGCCGATGCACCGCACCGAGCACCTGCTCGCGACGGTGTGGGACCGGGAGACACGCCCTAAACTGTCCGGTAACCTCGCTGCATGGCAGCCCGCGTGCAGGTCGTCACCGACTCCACGGCCGGTCTGTCCACGCACGAACTGCTCCGCCACCCGCTGACCGTCGTACCGCTCCAGGTCGTGATCGGCGGGACGTCGTACGACGACGGCGCCACCTCGGCAGACGCGGTCGCGGAGGCGCTGAAGACCTTCACGCCGGTGTCGACCAGCCGGCCCTCGCCGCACACGTTCGCCGAGACGTACGCCGCGTGCGCCGCGAACGGCGCCGAGGCGGTCGTCTCGATCCATCTGTCCGGTGACATGTCCGGCACGTTCGAGGCCGCGATGATCGGTGCCAAGGAGTCTCCGATCCCGGTCCACGTGGTCGACTCCCGCTCGCTCGGCATGGGCCTCGGGTTCCCGGTCCTCGCCGCGGCCGCCGCAGCCGCCGCCGGGGAGGACGCCATCACGGTCGAGGCCGCCGCCCGCGCCCGGATGAAGACCATCTCGTCGTACTTCTACGTCGACACCCTCGAATACCTCCGCCGCGGCGGCCGCATCGGCGCCGCCCAAGCACTCCTCGGTACGGCGCTAGCGGTCAAGCCACTGCTCACCATCAGCGGCGGCCGGATCGTCCCCCTCGAAAAGGTCCGCACCTCCAGCCGAGCCATCGCCCGCCTCGCCGACATCGCCGTCCAACGCGCCGGCGACACCCCCGTCCAGATCGCGGTCCACCACCTCGCCAACCTGGAAAAAGCCCAAACCCTCGCCGACGACCTGGCCACCCGCCTCCCCCACGCCGACGAAATAGTCCTCCGAGAAGTAGGCGCCGTCATAGGAGCCCACGTAGGCCCCGGCCTCCTAGCCGTAGTAGTAAGCCCCCACTAAGCCCACCCCACAACCGCCCCGCCTACACGGGCGTGCCGCGTCCCGGACTGGGTGGTGTGAACAGGTACTGGGGTCTCGGGACAGGCAATTCCCTGTTCCCCGCCCCCACAGGGTGTCTCCAGTCCCACGAGCCGGCCAACGCCTCCGCGCTCGCGGATCCTGTACGGCGCACTGCGCACAGGTAATGGGGTCTGGAGACAGGCTATTTCCTGTCCACCGTCCCCATAGGGTGTCTCCAGTCCCACGAGCCAGCCAACCCACTGCGCTCACCCGGCGTCCTCACCTGCGCGCCCGATCCTTCGTTTCCCGGCGCGATCGGGAGGTTTCTCCACAGCTTTCAAGTCGCGCGCTCACGCAGGCCCCGGACTCGTACCTTCTTTGGGCGTGAAGGTCTTCCGCCGCACCCCACCCCTCGACCCGGTCACCCGAGCCCGAGCCCTCGCCCGCCTCACCCCCCGCCCAACCACCACCAACCTTCACACCCCGTACGCCGACCACACCCCACCCGCCCGTCCACCCACCGAGCCGCCGCCAGCCGCCAACCCACCCGCCGCCGGACAGACCCCTGGCGGGTGGACCCCCACTGGACCACCCTCCACTGGGCAAACCAAGGCCGGACAAACCACTAACGGATGGACGCCCGCGGGGCAGACCCCCACCGGACAGACCCTCGCCGGGCAGACGGCCTCGCCTGGTCGGACCGTCGCCGGGGAGGAGTCCGCCGACCGGACCACCGGAGGGCGGACGTCGAGCGAACGGACCGCTCGAATGGGCGAGCCGGGTGGTTCGCCCGGCACGGCTGATCGCGGCGTACATCCCAGCGGCAGGCAGTCGAGCGACAGGCAGGGCCGAGACGAATACCCGGAGGAGCGTGATGAGGTGCGAGGCGGATGGACCCCCGAACAACCCCGACCCGATCGACTACGCGACGCCCGCTGGACCCTCACCCCACGCCATATCGCAGTCCTGGCCGTAGTACTCATCCTCGGCCTGACCTGGGCCGCCTGGACCTTCCTCCGAGCCCGCCCCGAACCCCTCCCCGACACCCGCCCAACCACCACAACCGCAGGCTCCGCAGTAAGCCAGCCAACCCCCACCCAACCCGGCTCCGCCCCAGCCCAAACCCAGCCAGCCACCAACCAATCCGCCGGCCCCAACCAGCCACCAGCCGCCAACCAATCCACCGGCGCCAACCAATCCGCGGGCGTCAACCAACCGCCAGGCGCCAACCAAACCCCAGGCATCAACCAGACGCCCGGCGCCGGGACCTCATCCGGCCAACCGCTCGTGGTGGTGCACGTCGCAGGAAAGGTCCGCCGACCCGGCCTCATCCGCGCCCCAGCAGGCTCCCGCGTAGCCGACGTACTCACCCTCGCCGGCGGCCCACTCCGAGGCGTAGACCTCACCACCCTCAACCTCGCCCGCCAAGTAACCGACGGTGAACAAATCATCGTCGGCGCAACCACCCAACCCCCACCCCCGAACCAGCCGTCGCCATCCGCCGGGCCAAGCCCGTCCTCAGCCCCCAACGCCCCCGTCAACCTCAACACCGCCACCGTCGAACAACTCGACGCCCTCCCCGGCGTAGGCCCCGTCCTGGCCCAACGAATCCTCGACTACCGCACCCAGAACGGCCCATTCACCACCATCGACCAACTCCAGGAGGTCCCCGGCGTAGGCCCCAAGAAGTTCGACTCCCTAAAACCCCATGTCCGCATCTAACCCCGCCAACCACCCACCCGCGCCAACCCCCGCCAACCACCCACCCGCGCCAACCCCCGCCAACCACCCACCCGCGCCAACCCCCGCCAACCACCCACCCGCGCCAACCCCCGCCAACCACCCACCCGCGCCAACTCCCGCACCCGCGGAGTCTGCTGAGTCGACAGCCTCGGAAGCTGCTGAGCTGGCCTCCGCGGATGCATCTGCAGAAGCGGCCGGGGATGAGCGGCTCGATGCGCGGCTGCTCATTCCGGCGGCTGCGGGTTGGCTGGCTGCGGTGGTGCTGGTCGGTCGGGCGCCAATCGTCGGCGGGATCGTCGCCGGGTTCGCGTTGACGCTCGCCGCGACATTGGCCGTGACACTCGGGCTGATCCTCCGGCGGACGAACTGCCGCTCTACAACTGCTGTAGCCCGGCATGCCAGCCGCTGGGCGAGCCCGAGTCGCCGGCGGATGAGTCGGCCATCCTCGACCGGCAGTTCCGCGACCGATCCAGCGACCGATCCAGCGACCGATCCAGCGACCGATCCAGCGACCGATGCGGGGACTGGCTGGGTGCGTTGTTGGGTGCGGCGTTGGGTGGATGGTTGGGGGGTTGTTGGTTTGTTGGTTGTGGTGGGTGGGTTGGCGGTCGCCGCGTCGCTCCACACTGCTGCCCTGCGCGCAGGACCCGTGCAGGAGCTCGCCGCCGGCTCGGCGACTGTCACCGTCCGGCTCAAGATCGACGGCGATCCGTCGCTCCGGCGGAGCACCACCAGCAGGCGGCCGCCGTACGTCGTGGTGAGGGCGACCATCGAGGAGATCCGCAGCCGTACCGGCTCGGAGCATGCGATCCGGCAACGGGTGCGTACGCCGGTCCTGGTGGTGGGGACTGCGAAATGGGAGCACGTCAGGTACGGGCAGCATGTTGACGCGAGTGGGAGGCTCGAGCAGGTAGAAGGTGGCGCCGAGGTGGCCGCGATGCTCTCGACCCGGTCGCCGCCGCGGACTGTGGATGAGCCGCCGTGGTGGTTGCGTGCGGCCGAGCGGGTCCGGGCAGGACTGCGCGACGCGGTGGCGGGTGAGCCGCCGGACGTTCGTGGGCTCGTGCCCGCACTCGTCATGGGCGACGTCTCTGGCGTATCGGCGGACCTCGACGCGGACTTCCAGACCACAGGCCTGACGCACCTGTCCGCCGTTTCAGGGACGAACCTGACGCTCCTGCTCGCGTTCCTCCTCCCGCTAGCGCGCCTGCTCGGTGTGCGGGCGCGCGGGCTGACCGTGGTCGGGCTGTTGACTGTTGTCGTGTTCGTCGTCCTGGCCAGACCACAGCCGAGCGTCCTCCGGGCGGCCGCGATGGGACTGATCGCGTTGGCGGCGATGACCAGCGGGGGAGGGCGGCGCCGCGCCGTACGCAGTCTGTCGGTTGCAGTGATCGTGTTGCTGCTGCTCGACACGTCGCTCGCGCGCTCAGCCGGGTTCGCGCTGTCGGTGCTCGCGACTGCTGGCATCATCCTGCTCGGACCCGGTTGGCGGGATGCGTTGGCGAAGTGGATGCCTGGCTGGCTGGCCGACGCGATCTCGTGCCCGCTTGCCGCGCAGCTCGCCTGTACGCCGGTCGTCGCGTGGCTGTCGGGTGAAGTGTCGCTGGTCGCCGTCGCCGCCAATCTGTTGGCAGGACCAATGGTCGGACCGGCCACGATTCTCGGCTTCGTCGCGGCCGGAGTCGCGTTGGCGAGCAGCGAGTTGGCGCACGTCGTCGGCTGGGCCGCCGGATGGCCGGCCCGCTGGATCATCCTGGTTGCCCGGGAAGGCGCGGACCTCCCGGGCGCCGCCAATGCGTGGCCGGCGACCGTCGTCGGTGTGGCCGTACTGACGGTGCTCTGCCTGGCGCTCGTGCTGGGTCTGCATCGCATCCTGGCTCGCCCGATAGCGATGATCTTGGCGGTGGTCCTGCTCGCGGTCGTCGTACTGCGTCCGGTCGGATCGTTCGGATGGCCGCCTGACGACTGGGTGTTCGTCGCCTGCGATGTCGGACAGGGGGACGGTCTGGTGTTGCGGGCGGGTGATCGTACGGCGGTCGTTGTCGACACCGGGCCGGATCCGGTGGCGATGGATCGGTGCCTGAAGGACCTGGATATCCAGTACGTCCCGGTCGTCGTGCTGAGTCACTTCCATGCGGATCATGTCGGCGGGTTGGCCGGCGTACTGAACGATCGGCGGGTGGACGAGATCGAGGTGACGCCGTACTTCTCGCCGCAGGCTGAGTACGACCGGGTGGTTGATCTGGCGTCGCGGCATGGGGTGGTTGTGCGTACGGTCGCGTTCCGGGAGCAGCGGGTCGTGGGGAAGGTGGGGTGGACGACGCTGTGGCCGGCGAAGGTGCCTGCGCTGCCTGCTGCGGGTACATCGTCGGCGACGTCCACGGATGAAGGGTCGCCGGAGAACAACGCGAGCATCGCGATGATGGTCGAGCTCGACGGTCTCCGGATCCTGCTCACCGGCGACCTGGAGCCCGAGTCGCAGCGCGCCGTCGTGGCGACGGGAGCCGATCTGCGGGCAGATGTGTTGAAGGTCCCGCACCATGGGTCGGCTCAGCAGGACCCTGGGTTCATCGCTGCTGCGAACGCGCGGCTGGCCCTGATCTCCGCTGGGCGCGACAACGACTACGGGCACCCGGCGCCGAGGACCCTGGAGCTCCTGTCCCACATCGCGACCCGAACAGCCACCACCAACGTCAGCGGTCCCCTCGTCGTCACCAACACGAACAACCACCTCGCCCTGACCACCCACCCACGCCTACAGGAAGGGGGCTAGAAGGTGACCGCGGAGGTCGGCGTGGTGTTTTCGGGTTGGTCGCCCAGGGACCAGGCGGCTACTCGGGAGACGATGTGGGCTGGGATCTTGTCTGCTACGCCGGGGACGGCTGGTGCGTCGTACGTGGCGTGGGCGTCGTACGGGAGGACGACTCGGTAGCCGCGGGCGAGTGCGGTTTTGGCTGTCGCGTGTACGCACATCTCCGACATGACGCCGCAGATGGCGAGTGACCGTACGCCGGCCGACACCAGAATCTCCCCGAGTGGCGTCGCGTCGAAACCGTCGTCGCGGGGCTTGCGGATGACGTGCTCGCGGGGACCGGGCTTCAGCGGCAGGTACAGCTCCCAGCCGGGCGTTCCGGGCTCGTCGTCCGCGCCGGGTGGGCCGTCGTTCTGCAGGTGTACGACGACTGCGCCGGCGGCTCGGGCTCGGTCCAGGAGGTCGCCTGTCCGGTCCAGGAGGGTAGCTGCGCTGGGTACTGCGTCGGGGCCGGAGACGAATGCGGTCTGCAGATCGACGAGCACCAAGGCGTCGACGGGTGAGGTCATGGTCGCCATCCTCGCCGGTTTGCTGCGGGGCCGCACCGGGATTGTCCGGAGGGCGTGGGATGCTGACGGGGTGGCTGCTCGTAAAGGTTCTGCGCCGAAGCTGGGCGATGTCCTCCTCGTGACCGGGACCGAGTCGTTCCTGGCGGATCGGGCCGTGCGGTCGGCGATCGCGGCGGTGTCGAAGAACGCGGAGACCAACGGCGACAGCGCGGTGGAGGTGACGGATCTCGAGGCGTCGACGCTGGATGTCGGGGTGTTCGCGGAGCTGACCGGGCCGTCGTTGTTCGCGACCGAGCGGGTGCTGGTGCTGCGCGGGCTCGAGAACCTGCCGAGTGAGATGGCGCCGCATCTGATCGAGTACGCCGGATCGTCGTCGGACGACGTACTCGCGATCCTGGTGCACTCCGGTGGGCAGAAGGGGAAGGGCGTCCTCGACAAGTTGCGGAAGGCATCGGTCACGGAGGTCGTCGCGACGGCGCCGAAGGCGTGGGAGCTTCCGCAGTTCGTGGCGGGGGAGATCCGGCTGCACGGTGGGACGGTCGACGAAGGCGCGGCGTCAGCGCTGGTGGACGCGGTCGGTCACGATCTGCGGGCGCTGGCGGGGGCGTGTTCGCAGCTGGTGTCGGATTCGGGCGGTCAGGCGGTGACGACTCAGCTGATCGGGCAGTACTTCGGTGGGCGGGCGGAGGTCACGAGCTTCGCGGTTGCGGATGCGACGATCGCCGGCCGGACGGAGCCCGCGCTGGAGCAGCTCCGGTGGGCCTTGGACTGCGGTGTGGCGCCGGTGCTCGTGACGAGTGCGATGGCGGGCGGGCTGCGGGGGCTGGCGAAGTACTCGAGTGCGCCGAGTGGGATGCGGGAGGCGGACCTGGCGCGCGAGGTCGGCGTGCCGCCGTGGAAGCTCAAGCAGCTCAAGCAGCAGTCACGCAACTGGACTCCGGGCGGTCTCGCGGCCGCGATCAAGGCGGTTGCGCAGGCCGACGCGGACGTCAAGGGCGCCTCGGGCGACGCCGGCTACGCGCTGGAACGCATGGTCCTGACCATCACCCGAGCCCACGGCCGCCGCTAACCATCACCCACGACCCACCACCCGTCTGGGTACGCAAAAACGATCGGCCGGTCGAAGAGACCGGGCCGATCGTTGGCGGGGCGCGTCCGGGGACGCGACCCTGGTGTTAGAGGGAAGCGGCCTTCTTGAAGATGGCCGACTTGCGGTTCGCCGCCTGGTTGGCGTGGATGACGCCCTTGCTGACGGCCTTGTCGAGCAGCCGGCCGGCCTTGCGGGCGGTCTCGGTGGCCTTCTCGGCCTCACCGGCGTCGACGGCCTCGTGGAAGCGGCGAACAGCCGTCTTGAGGGTCGACTTCACCGACTTGTTGCGAAGTCGCGCAGCCTCGTTCTGGCGGTTGCGCTTGATCTGGGACTTGATGTTCGCCACGGAGCAGTGCCTCGATCAGGAGTATGCGGTCATTCGGAAGGTGTTACGGCGCACGGCTGAGCACCACCCGTGAACGCGCGAAGAGCCAGATTACCAACAAGCTGTCCTCTCCTCCAAACCCGCTCCCGCGGGGCCGAGGGTGATTCAGGCTCGCGCGGTCGCCTCGGCGGCGGATTTCAGCCGGATCAGCGTCGTGTGGATGCCGTGGACGTTGCGTGGGGCGCGGTTGCCGAAGACGGGTCGGAAGAGGAGTTTCAGGACCGACGGGCGGTGGTCGGTCCAGGACTCGGTGACCTCGCAGCCGGTCGCAGTGGGGGTGAACTCGTAGTCCCAGCGTGAGATCGGGATCGGGCCGAAGGTGATGTCGAAGGTGAACCGGCGGCCGGGCTGCGCGGTCAGCACCCTCCCGAAGGTGAACCATCGGACGACGCCGACCCGGTTGTGCCCGACGAACCGCGCCCCTGGCACCGGACCCTCGGCCGATTCGTCGGAGGACGAGGACCAGGTGACGCGGGTGCACTCCGGGCTCCACTCGCTCATCCGAGGTAGATCGCTGACCAACCGATACAGTGCGTCAGCGGACGAATGCACTGTGATGGACTCGGTCAGATCCGGCATCGGGTTTTCCCTTGCTGTCGGCCGTCGCCTGGTGTGCACAGCGTGACACTGTCGGCGGCTGACGGCATACTCAGGGCCCCGTGACGCCTGCGCGCCGGGACGTCCGCGAGCCAAAGGCTCCGCCATCGCTCCGTCCAAGCCCTGGAGGAACTGCGTGACCCGCAAACGCCCGGCGATCGTCGTCGCCACCGCACTGATCGCCGCTTGCGCCGGAGTACCCGTGCTGGTGAACGCCGCGAGCGCCAGCCAGTCGGCCACAAACCCGGCAACAAGCACGACCGCCGATCCGGAGGTCAAGCGCTCCGGCACCGGCTCGTACATCGTCCAGCTCGACGACTCGCCGGTCGCCGAGTACGCCGGCGGTATCGCCGGTCTTGCTGCCACCAAGGTGGTGCCGGGCGGCAAGCTGCTGAAGACCGCGGCGCCGGTCGTTGACTACGTCAAGCATCTCGCCGGCGAGCGCGACCAGGTCATCGCGAAGGTCCCGGGCGTCAAGAAGCTCTACGACTACAGCTACACGTACGCCGGATTCTCCGCCGAGATGTCGTACGACGACGCGGTCAAGCTGGCCAAGTCGTCGGGGGTGAAGAGCGTCGAGCCGAACGAGATCGAGCACGCCGACACCGTCGACACCCCGCGTTTCCTCGGGCTGTCCGGCAAGGGCGGCGCCTGGCAGCAGGCGGGCGGTATCGACAAGGCCGGCGACGGCGTGATCATCGGCATGATCGACTCCGGGTACGTCCCGGAGCGGGCGAGCTTCGCGCCGATGAAGACCACGAAGCAGTCCGACGCGATCGTGGCGAAGAAGTGGAAGGGCACCTGCCAGGCCGGCGAGGAGGCGCCCGTCACCTGCAACAACAAGGTGATCGGCGCCCGGTACTTCGACAAGGGCATCGGCACCCGCCCGATCCCGGACGAGTTCAAGTCGCCCCGTGACTACGGCGGCCACGGCACGCACACCGCGAGCACCGCGGCCGGTAACTACGGCGTCGACATGACCGTGATGGGCCGCGACTACGGCAAGGGCTCCGGTATGGCGCCGCACGCCCGCCTCGCGATCTACAAGGCGCTGTGGGCGGTCGACGCGGCCGGCGGCGGCAGCGGTACCGACGCCGACATCGTGGCCGCGATCGACGCCGCGGTGTCCGACGGCGTCGACGTCATCAACTACTCGATCTCCGGCAGCGGATCGACGTACGTGAACGCCACCGGTCTCGCGTTCCTGCGGGCGGCCAAGGCGGGCGTGTTCGTCGCGACCAGCGCCGGTAACACCGGTCCGGGCGAGGCGACCGTCGGCAAGACGTACCCCTGGGTCACGTCGGTTGCCAACGGCACCCATGACCGTGACATCCAGACCACCGTGACGCTCGGCGACGGCAAGTCGTACACCGGTGCAGGCATCGGTTCCGGTACGCCGCAGACGCCGGTCGTCCTGGCCAAGGACGCGGGCCTGCCCAACGCCGACCCGGCCAACCTGGCCCTCTGCCAGGCGGGCACGCTCGACCCGGCGAAGGCCACCGGCAAGATCGTGGTCTGTGACCGCGGCGGGAACGCCCGCGTCGACAAGAGCCTGCAGGTGAAGAACGCGGGCGGGGTCGGCATGATCCTGCTGAACATCACCCCGGGCACGCTGGACTCCGACCTGCACTCGGTCCCGACGGTCCACCTCGACGACAAGGCCGCGCCCGCGGTCAAGGCGTACGTGAGCGGCACGACCAACCCGACTGCGACGATCAGCCCCGGTACGGCGGTCCGTGTCAACGCCCCGAAGGTGGCCAGCTCCTCCAGCCGTGGCCCGTCCCCGGCCGGGAACGGGGACCTGCTCAAGCCGGACATCATGGCGCCGGGCACCAACGTGCTGGCCGCGACGACCGCGTTCAGCGCGGCCGGTGGCGAGTACGCGTTCATGAGCGGTACGTCGATGTCCACGCCGCATATCGCCGGGATCGCGGCGGTGCTGAAGAGCAAGCACCCGACCTGGTCCCCGATGGCGATCAAGTCGGCGATGATGACGACCGCTACCGACAAGGACACCAGCGGCAAGCCGATCCAGAACGACTCCGGCTCGCAGGCGAACCCGTTCGGGTACGGCGCCGGCGAAGTGCAGCCGAAGCTCGGCATGGACCCGGGCCTGGTCTACGACTCGACGTACACCGACTGGACGAAGTTCGTCTGCGGCTCCGGTCAGGTGCCCAGCACGCACGAGCTGTGCGCGAACGGCAAGATCGACCTCAGCGACCTGAACTACCCGACGATCGCGATCGGCGACCTGGCCGGCAAGCAGACCGTGACCCGGACCGTGACGAACGTCGGCAAGGTCCCGGAGGTCTACTTCCCGAAGGTCGAGGGCCTCAAGGGCCTGAAGGTGACCGTGACGCCGCGGATCCTGATCACGCTCCCGGGCCGCAGCACGACGTACAAGGTCACGATCGAGAACAACGGCGCTCCGCTCGAGCAGTACGCGTTCGGCCGCTTGGTGTGGAAGTCGGTGAAGCACACCGTGGCCAGCACGGTGGCGATCAAGCCGCTGACGGTGAAGGCGCCGGTCCAGGTCAACGGCACCGGCACCGCCGGTTCGGTGCAGGTTCCGGTCACGGCCGGGTACGCCGGAACGCTCGAGACCACCGCGGTGGGCCTGAACCCGGCCACGGTCGGCGAGGCCGCGCTGAAGAACCCGGGTGGCGTGTCGTTCCCGACGACCGCGCCGAAGGCCAACGACCACGTCGCGAAGTTCACCGCGAATGTTCCGGCCGGTACTACGTACGCCCGGTTCTCGACGTTCGACGCGGACTACCCGGCCGGCACCGACCTGGACGTGTTCGTTTACAAGGCCGGTACGACGACTCTGCTCGGCAGCAGCACCGGTGGCTCCGCTGAGGAAGAGGTGAACCTGTCGCAGCCCGCAGGTGGTCAGGTGGACGTGTACGTCGACCTGTTCGCCGGGGCGAACGAGCAGCAGGTCAAACTCGACCACTGGGAGCTGCAGAAGGCAGAAGGCAACCTGACCGTCACACCGGCCAGCCAGCCGGTGACAGTCGCCGGCCAGACGGCAGTGACTGCCAGCTGGACCGGACTGACTGCCGGCACCAGGTACCTGGGCCAACTGCACTTCACCGACGGAGCTGATGGCTCCGGCTCCACCGTCGTACGCGTAGACAGCTGAACAACGCGCTGACGGCGGCCCCGCGATTGCTGGGCCGCCGGCACGGTTACGGCGTTTGCAGCGTGATGCCGGTGCCGGTCAGCAGTAGGGCGCACTCGCCGGATCGCACATCACACCGGTAGACGCGCTGAGTCGGCGGCTTGCTGGTATTCGTGTCCGGCCCCATGACGATCGCGATCAGCTGGGTCGCGTCCTCGAACACAGGCTCCGGGAAGTCCGTCACCTCGCCGGTCTCCGGCAGCTGGAGCTTCGTGACCTTCCCCGTCGGTACGTCGATGACCAGTCTCGACCGACTGTTCACCACCGTGCGGCCGTCCGGCGACATCAGCGGGTAGATCGTCTGCGCCCCCGCTTCGCAGTACTCGCGCAACTGCTTGAAGCCGTCTGCGCGCAGCACACCGGCCCGGAGGCAGCTCCTGTCGCCGCTCCGGGTCGACAGCACCACGGTGTCGCCGTCTGCCGGTGCGCTGAGCCCACCGTCGAAGCCGGTGACGTCGACCGGCTTCGTGCTGCCCGATCCAGGTTTCCAGAGGGCCAGCTTGGCCAGAACCATTTCGTCGGTGCGCAGCCAGATCCCAGTCTGGTTCCAGACGAGCTTCGCCGGCGCGGCCGGCAGCACCGGACTGCGTGACACCTCTTGACCGGAGGCGATGTCGACGACGATCACCACTGCCTGCCTGTTCGCCAGGCCGTGCACCATCGCGACCTGCGTGCGGTCCGGTGACAGCGTGGGGCCGGTCGAAAGTTCCGGACCCAGCAGGCGGAACCCTCCGTTCGGTTGGAGGATGCCGACGCGGGTTCTGGGCTCCATAGGCAACTGCAGGCCGAGCCAGCCACCATCGGCCCGGCCAGAGAACGTGTCGACACCCTTCGGGAGCCGTACCTTCTGGTCGCCGTCGTGCAGCGCGTTGTCGGCGTACACGATGTACGGAACCTTCGGTGCGGCGGCTGACACCGGGCCGGGCGGCGCGACGGGCGCAGTACGGTCCGAGGAGATGCGGGTCAGGAACGTCACGGTGAGGACCAGGACCGCGGCGATCGCCGCGGCCGCCGTGAGGACCGGCCAGTGGCGGCGGTGGACGGCAGGCTCCAGACCGGGGCCCCGTGCGTCGTCGGGGACGGTGGCGGCCTGGGTGTGCAGGTAGTCGCGGAGGCGGGTTTCGGTGTCGGTCATCGGAGTTCCTCGAGGCGTTCGGTCAGGACGGCGAGACCGCGCGACGACGTGGCGCGGGCGGAGGACTCGCTGATCCCGAGAATCTGGGCGATCTCGGCGAAGGGGAGATCGAGGTAGTAGCGCAGGACGAGGACCTCGCGCATCCGCCGCGGCAGTCCCTGGAGCGCCTGCTGTACCTGGGTCCGTTCCTCGCTCAGTACGACGGCGCTCTCGGCGGAGGCGTTCGGCGCCTGGTGCGGTGGGATGTACAACCGCGCGACCTTGCGTCGTCGCAGTACCGACCGGCTGCGATTCACAACCGCCGTCCGCAGGTACGCCAGGGCCGCATCGGGCCCCCGCAACGGCCAGCGCCGGTACAGCTCGGCAAAAGCCTCCTGTACGACGTCTTCCGCCGCCTGCCGGTCGTCCACCATCAGCACCGCCAGCCGGACCAGTCCGGCCCAGTGCTGCTGGTAAAGCGCCGACACGGCCGCCTGTGCAGGCGCCGGGCGTCCGATGCTCACCATTTGATTCGTCACACCGCTAAAGACGCGCGTCCATCAGAAACGCTGCGTGCGTTCCCGCACCCAGTCCAGGTGGACCAGAGCACTCTCGCGCTGCCACGTCCGGACCGTCGGCAGCCCAGGCGGCGCCGGCTGCGCCGCACCCCACCACAACCCGCCACCGATCGCCGCGATGAACCCGGTGATCTCCTCGTCGCCGGGCAGTTCCGGCAGCGTGACAGAGGCGCGCATCTCGGCGTGCAGGATCACGGTGTCCGCCCAGCGCGGTGCCAGCGCCGGGTGCGCCCAGTCGATGAACACCACGCGGTCGTCGGTCAGGATGATGTTGTCCGCCCGCAGGTCCCAGTGGGCCAGTGACTTACCCTCGGCCAGCGCACGGAGCCCTGTCCGCGCCAGCTCCGCGAACTCCTCCACCCGGCCGTCCATCCAGTCCGGTACGGCCAGACCGTCCTCCAGCACCTTGTCCCACCGGCTCAGGAAGTCTCTGCTCCGCACAGCTGCCACAGGTGCGTCCGGCCACGGTGACGGGTCCAGAGCGTCGGTCAGCTCCGCCAGGGCACCCAGCACCCGGTCGGCGTCAGCCTGCTCCCACGGGTGCGGCGGCAGTCGCCCCTCGATGTCCTCGAAGAGCATCCCGACCCAGTCGCCGTCGTCGTACACGTCGTACTGGACCGGGGCCATCGGGACTGTGCCGATCCCCTGCATCGCGGTGATCTCCTGGCGGAACAGCTCCGGCGTCTTCGGGTTGAGCGCCGTACCGACGGTCTTGACGAAGGCCCGGCGGCCGGAGGCGGTCACCAGGCGGGCCGCGACGCCGGGGGAGAAGCCGCCCTGCTGGGTGACCGCCGTCACCACGACGGACCCGAGCGAGCGCTCCACCCAGGCCCGCACCGCGGCGGGCAGCTTCTCGAAGGGCAACCGGACCCCAGCAGCATGCGCCATGCGACCAAACGGTAGGCGGCCCCAAGGCCGTCCGCCCGTGATTTTCGAATCTGCTGGACCGCCATGGGATGATTGACCGGATATACCCTTCGAGACCAGAACTGGATCCCCTCCGTGCCCGTTGGCCCCACGAAAGTGCCGCAGCCGGGTCGCACCGACCCGACGCTGATCCGGAACTTCTGCATCATCGCCCATATCGACCACGGCAAATCGACGCTGGCCGATCGGATGCTGCAGATCACCGGTGTCGTCGATGGCCGTCAGATGCGGGCGCAGTACCTGGACCGGATGGACATCGAGCGGGAACGCGGCATCACGATCAAGTCGCAGGCGGTCCGGCTCCCGTACGCGCCGAAGCCTGACACCCCGGGCGGTCTGCTGGCCCCGGACGGTACGACGTACATCCTGAACATGATCGACACACCGGGCCACGTGGACTTCACGTACGAGGTCTCCCGGTCGCTCGAGGCGTGTGAAGGCGCCGTTCTGCTGGTCGACGCCGCGCAGGGGATCGAGGCGCAGACGCTGGCGAACCTGTACCTCGCGCTGAACGCCGACCTGCACATCATCCCGGTGCTGAACAAGATCGACCTGCCGAGCGCACAGCCGGAGAAGTACGCCGCGGAGCTCGCGCACATCATCGGGTGCGACCCGTCCGACGTGCTCAAGGTGTCCGCCAAGACCGGTGAGGGCGTCGAGGAGCTGCTCAGCGAGATCGTCGCCCAGGTCGAGCCGCCGAAGGGCGTGAAGGACGCACCGCCGCGGGCCTTGATCTTCGACTCGGTCTACGACACGTACCGCGGCGTGGTCACCTACGTCCGGGTGGTCGACGGCGAGCTGACCCACCGGGACCGGATCAAGATGATGTCGTCCGGCGCGGTGCACGAGATGCTCGAGGTCGGTGTCATCTCACCCGAGCCGATGAAGTCGCCGAGCATCGGCGTCGGCGAGGTCGGTTACCTGATCACCGGTGTGAAGGACGTTCGCCAGTCCCGGGTCGGTGACACCGTCACGGCCGCCGTCCATGGTGCGACCGAGGCTCTCGGCGGCTACAAGCACCCCCAGCCGATGGTGTACTCCGGCCTGTTCCCGATCGACGGCGACGACTATCCGACGCTGCGCGACGCGCTGGAGCGGCTGCAGCTGAACGACGCGGCCCTGCAGTACGAGCCGGAGACGTCCGGGGCGCTCGGGTTCGGGTTCCGCTGCGGCTTCCTCGGCCTGCTGCACATGGAGATCGTCCGCGAGCGGCTCGAGCGCGAGTTCGACCTGGACCTGATCTCGACGGCGCCGAACGTGGTCTACCGGATCGAGATGGAGGACGGCAAGGAGTACGTCGTCACCAACCCGAGCGAGTTCCCCGAAGGCAAGATCGCCGACATCTACGAGCCGGTGGTCAAGGCGACGATCCTCAGCCCGAAGGACTTCATCGGCGTCATCATGGAGCTGTGCCAGACCAAGCGGGGCAACCTGCAGGGGATGGAGTACCTGTCCGAGGACCGGGTCGAGCTCCGCTACACGCTGCCGCTGGCCGAGATCGTCTTCGACTTCTTCGACCAGCTCAAGTCCAAGACCAAGGGCTACGCGTCGCTCGACTACGAGCCGACCGGCGAGCAGACGGCGGCGCTGGTCAAGGTGGACATCCTGCTGCAGGGCGAGACGGTTGACGCGTTCTCGGCGATCGTGCACAAGGACAACGCCTACTCGTACGGCGTCGCCCTGGCCGGCAAGCTGAAGGAACTGATCCCGAGGCAGCAGTTCGAGGTGCCGATCCAGGCCGCGATCGGATCCCGGGTGATCGCCCGCGAGTCGATCCGCGCGATCCGCAAGGACGTGCTGGCCAAGTGCTACGGCGGTGACATCACCCGGAAGCGCAAGCTGCTCGAGAAGCAGAAGGAAGGCAAGAAGCGGATGAAGATGGTCGGCCGCGTCGAGGTCCCGCAAGAGGCCTTCATCGCCGCCCTCCGCACGTCGGAATCCGGCGAGAAAGCCGGCAAGAAGTAGGTGTCGGTCGTCATTCCTGAAGGCCTGCTCGTTGTCGCTTCGCGCGGGCAGGACTGGGCGGATTGGCTGGATCGGCTGCCGCGGCTGATGCGGGATCTCCTCGACGAGTGGGAGCTGCGCGTCGACGGTACGGCGGCGTACGGGAACTGCGCGATCGTCGTACCGGTGCTCGCCCAAGGGCAGCGGGCTGTGCTGAAGGTGCAGTTCCCGCACTGGGAGGCGGAGACCGAGCACCTCGCGCTGCGGACCTGGGCCGGCCACGGCGCCGTACAACTGCTGCGCGCGGACCCGCGCCGGTTCGCGCTCCTGCTCGAGCGTTTGGAACCGCGGGACCTGACGACGATCGACGCGCTCGACGCCTGCGAGATCGTTGGCGGCACCTACAAGGGGCTGCATGTGCCGGCGGGACCGCAGTACCGGACGCTGTCGGGGGAGTTGAAGCGCTGGGTGGAGGGCTTCCGGCGGCTGCCCGCGTCGGCGCCGGTGCCGCACCGGTACGTCGAGCAGGCGATCTCGCTGGCCGAGGACTTCATCGCCGACCCTGCGACCGACGGCCGGCTGATTCACACCGACCTGCACTACGAGAACATGCTCGCCGCGGACCGTGAACCGTGGCTGGTGATCGACCCGAAGCCGCTGTCCGGCGACCCGCACTACGAGGTCGCGCCCCTGATCTGGAACCGCTGGGACGAGGTCGACGACGTGCGGTTCGCCGTTCGGCAGAGGTTCTGGACCACGGTCGACGCTGCCGGTTTCGACGAGGAGCGTGCTCGCGCCTGGGTGATCGTCCGCCAGATGCTCAACGTGCTCTGGATCCTGGAGTCCACCAGCACCGACGAGTCCCTGCCCCAGGACTGGCTGACCCGCAACATCACCATCGTCAAAGCCATCCAGGACTGACGCCGACCGGACGTGAGGTAGTAGACACTGGCTTGAAGTTAGTAGTTACTACCTACTAACTTCGGTGCCATGCCGACACGGATGAGCGGGCAGGAGCGGCGGGAACAGGTCCTCGGGATTGCCGAGGTGGAGTTCGCGGCCGCGGGGCTGTACGGCGCTTCGACCGAGACGATCGCGCGACGGGCCGGGATCACGCAGGCGTACGTGTTCCGGTTGTTCGGGACGAAGAAGCTGTTGTTCCTGGAGTGCGTCGACGCCGCGTTCGAGCGAATGCGGCTGGCGATGGTCGCGGCCGCCGGCGGGACGAGCGGGGTCGAGGCGCTGGCGGCGATGGGACAGGAGTACAACGACATGCTCGCCGACCGCACCACGCTGCTGCTTCAGTTGCAGGGCACGGCCGCGGCGGCAGCGGGTGACGGTGAGGTGCGGGACGCCGTACGGGCGAGCTTCGCGCGGCTGTGGCAGTCCGTCGCCGACACCGCGCAACTGGACCCTGTCACGGTCAAGGCGTTCCTTGCCTTCGGCATGCTTCTCAACACGAACGCGGCCCTGGATCTCCCGCAGGTGGACGAACCGTGGTCCCACCAGGCCAGAACCCGCATCAAACCGGGCCTCTTCACCCACATCACCACCGACACCAACCAATGAACACGAAACAGGTTGTGCGGTCTCCGGCGACGCTCGTGTCGTTCCTGATCTTCGTCGGATTGGTCGGGGCGGTGATCGGGAGTCTCGGTGCCCCGCTGATCACGGCTGTGGCCGAGGCGTACGAAGTTTCGCTCGCGGCCTCGCAGTGGACGTTGACGATCGCGTTGCTCGCGGGAGCTGTGACGACGCCGGTGCTCGGGCGGCTCGGGTCCGGCCCGCGGCGGCGGACCGTCGTACTGGTGATGCTGGCGGTGGAGGTCGTCGGCAGTCTGCTGACGGTGATCCCGTTGCCGTTCGCGTTCCTGCTGGTCGGCCGGGCGCTGCAGGGTTCCGGGATCGGGCTGGTTGTGCTGATGATGGCGGTCGCGCGAGACCACCTGGACGAGCAGAGGGCCGCGCGGACGATCGCCCTGCTCTCCGTCACGACGACCGCGGGGATCGGGATCGGCTACCCGTTGTCCGGTCTGCTCACCGACATCGCCGGCGTTCGCGCGGCGTACGGACTCGGCCTCGTGATCACCGCAGGCGCCTTCGCCGCGGCCGTCTTCGCGCTACCGCAGGCTCCGGACCGGCCGTCGTCCCGTCTCGACGTCCGCGGCGCGATCCTGCTCGCGATCGCCCTGCCCGCGCTACTGCTCGTCATCGGTGAGACCGGCCTGTGGCGCCACCACGCGGGCCTGGCCGTGGCGATCCTCGTGGCCGCGCTACTGCTCCTGATCGGCTGGACCTTTCTCGAGATTCGCACCGAGAGCCCGCTTGTCGACATCAAGCTCCTCCGGCACCCCGCCGTAGCCGCCGCCAATCTCGTGATGCTCACCGGCGGCGTCGGCATGTACCTGCTCTTCAGTCTGATCACCCGCTACGTGCAGACCCCCGCGGCGGCCGGCTACGGCTTCGGCCTGAACTCCTTCCAGGCCGGCCTCGTCCTGGTCCCGTTCTCGCTGCTCGGGTTCGTCGCAGGGCGGCTGATCCCGGCCTGGCGCGACCGACTCGGCGCGAGGCTGTTGCTAGCAGCAAGTACTGCGGTGGTCCTCGCCGCGTTCGTACTCTTCGCGCTCGCCCGGTCACACCTGGTCGAACCGATCCTTGCCATCGGCATCCTCGGCTTCGGCGTCGGCGCGTTCTCGGCCGCGATGCCGGTCGTCATCCTCGCCGTCACGCCGGCCGCCGAGACGGCCAGCGCGATGAGCGTGAACGCGGTCGTCCGGAGCGTCGGCTTCTCTACCGGCAGCGCCCTCGGCGGCCTCATCCTGGCCACGCACACGACGGGCGTCTTCCCCCGCGAGTCCGGGTACGGCGCGGCCGCCTGGATAGGGGTCGCCGCCACCGCAACCACCTTGCTCATCATCGCCGTACTCCCGCTTAAACGAGTGGATCCCTAGCGCTTGCTGGGAGAAGATGCCGGTATGCGGTTGTTGACGGTGAATGTGGTGGAGAAGCTGATCCCGGGTCCGAAGGAGACGGGGTTCACCGCGATCGACAAGCGCCCGCAGTCCGGCCGGGTCCGGGTCGGTGAGCTCGGTCTCGCCGGCGACCGGGTCTGTGACACCAAGAACCACGGCGGCCCGGATCTCGCGCTCTACGCGTACGCCGAGGAGGACGCGAACTGGTGGGCCGCCGAACTCGGCCGCGACATCCCGACCGGTCTGTTCGGCGAGAACCTGCGGACCGAGGGAATCGACATCAGCGGTGCGCTGCTCGGCGACGTATGGCGGATCGGCGACGAGGTCGAGGTGATGGTCCGCGCGCCGCGCATCCCTTGCATCACGTTCCAGCACCGCATGCAGGAACCCCACTGGGTCAAACGCTTCCACCAGGCCGGCTGCCCCGGCGCGTACCTCAAGGTGCTCCGCGAAGGCACGATCGGCGCCGGCGACCCGATCGAGATCATCAGCCGCCCGGACCACGAGGTCACCATCGCGGAGATGTTCAGCCCGCAGGACCCGGCGAAGTTCCGGCGCATGCTCGACTCCGGCGTAGACCTGATGGACGAACTCCGCGACACCGCCCACCGCGTTTTGTCTCGCGGATGAGCCGGTGAAGGGGGTACTGCCGGAGGCTGGGCCGTTGCGGCCGTTGGCGCTGGCGACGTTGCTGAGCCGGGTCGGTAACGGCCTGCTGATGACGGTCAGCGTGCTGTACTTCAACCGCATCATCGGGCTGTCGATCGCGCAGGTCGGGCTGGGGCTGACGATCGCAGGGTTGTTCGGGCTGCTGTCCGCCGTACCGCTCGGGCACCTGGCGGATCGTCGCGGACCTCGCGGGCTGTTCGTCGTACTGAGCCTGATGGTGTGCGCGCTCTCGCTGGTCTACGTGTTCGTCCACAACTTCTGGCAGTTCCTGGTCGTGAGCATCGTGCTGACGATGGTCGACCGCGGCGCCGGGGCGGTCCGCGCCGCGTTGATCGCCGCCGTCACGACCGGCGCCGGCCGGGTCGCGGCCCGCGCGTACCTACGGGCCGTCACGAACATCGGCATCATGGCCGGCGCGGGCATCGGCGCGTTCGCGCTGCATTTCGACACCGGTACGGCGTACCGCCTGATGTTCGTGCTCGACGCCGTACTCAGCAGCATCGCGGCGTTCGTCGTCCTGGCGATTCCGCGGGTGGCGCCGCAACCCCACGACGACGACGGACCGGTGTGGATCGCGCTGCGCGACCGTGGGTACCTCGCGGTCGCCGCGCTCAACGCGGGCATGAGCATCCACTTCGCCGTACTCGATGTGGCGATCCCGCTCTGGGTGGTCGACCACACGGACGCCCCGCGCTGGACGGTCGCGCTGCTGCTGATCATCAACACCATCGTCGTCTCGCTGTTCCAGGTGCGCTCGTCGCGCGGAATCGCCGACCCGATGACGGCCGCCCGGGCCACCCGGACCGCGGGGTTGTTGCTGTTGGCATCGATGGTTCTGATGGCCGGCGCGACCTGGGGGAATGCGGCGATCGCGATCGGTCTGCTCGCCGTCGGTGCCCTGGTCCAGGTGATCGCCGAGCTGCTGCAGTCCTCAGGATCGTTCCTGCTCAGCTTCGACCTGGCGCCCGGTCACGCTCAGGGGCAGTACCAGGGCGTCTGGAACACCAGCATGTCGATCAGCAGCATGCTCGCGCCGACCGTCCTCGCCCTGCTCCCACTCGGCCTGGGCGTCCCCGGCTGGAGCATCCTCGGCGTCTGGTTCGCGGTTGTCGGCGTCCTGTCGGTTCCGGTCGTGCGCTGGGCCGCCGCGCGTCAGGCGGCCGGTCAGCTGGTGGGTTCGCGGTAGCCGAGGGCTGCGGAGATCTTGCGGGCGGCTTCGATCGCGGCCGGTGCCATCAGCGCGACCTGGGCGATCGACTGCTCCAACGAGAGCGTGGAGATGCTGACTGCCGCGATGGCGGCGCCGGTGTGGTCGTGGATGACGGCGGCGACGCAGCGGATGCCGGGTTCGTTCTCCTCGTCGTCGAGCGCGTAGCCGCGGGACCTGGTCTGCGCGAGATCGGCCTTCAGTGCGGCCGCCGACGTGTGGGTCAGCGGCGTGCGCGCGGGCAGACCGGTCCGGGTGATGTGGACGTCGAGCGTCTCGTCGTCCTTCTCCGCGAGCAGCGCCTTGCCGATGCCGGTGCAGTGCAGCCAGATCGCCTTGCCGACGCGCGACGGCATCCGGTACGGCTTCGGGCCGTCGAGCCGCGCGACGTAGATCGCCTCATCACCGTTCAGGAGGCCGACGTGGACCGTGCACCGCGTCTGCGCGACGAGGTCCGCGAGCACCGGGCGGGCCACGGTGGCGAGGTCGACGTTCGTCAGCGCGTGACCGGCCAGCCGGAGCGCCTTCGGCCCCGGGTGGTACGAGCCGTCGTCGGACTGCGTGACGAACTCGTGCTCGACGAGCGACGCCATGATCCGGTGCACGGTCGACTTGGCCAGACCGGTCGCGTTCACCACGTCGGTGAACCGCGAGTGCTCCAGTACGGCGTCCAGCACCATCAACGTCTTGTCGATGGCCGAGGGCGAACTCATGTCGGACATCCTGCCACTCCTTACCTCGCGAGCCAGCCACCGTCGACCGCGAGCACGTGGCCGTTGACATAGTCCGCCGCCGATGACGCGAGGAACACCGCGGCGCCGACGACCTCCTCCGGCTGCCCCCAGCGGCCGGCCGGGATGCGCTGCCGGATCGCGGCCTCCCGCTCCGGGTCCGCGCGCAGCTCCGTGGTGTTGTCGGTGCTGATGTAGCCGGGCGCGATCGCATTCACCTGGACCCCTGCCGGTCCCCACTCGTTGGCCAGCGCCCGGGTCAGCCCCGCCACCGCATGCTTGCTCGCGGTGTAGGCCGGGACGTTGATCCCGCCCTGGAAGCTCAGCAACGACGCGATCGTGACGATCTTCCCGGTACGCCGTTCCGCCATCGCGGCCCCGATCGACCGTGTGACCGCCCAGGTGGAGTTGAGGTTCACGTCGATCACGTGCTGCCAGTCCGCGGTCGTGGTCTCGGCCGCCAGCGCCCGCCGGATCGTGCCGGCGTTGTTGACCAGGATGTCGATCCGGCGTTCCCGAGCCAGATCGGCGGCGGCCGCCTCGACCGCGGCCGGGTCGGCGAAGTCGGCGATCACCACCGACGCGTCCCCGCCGCCGTTCTGCTTGATCGCCTCGAGCGTGTCCTCGAGCGCGGCGTCCCGGGCCATCAGGATCAGCTCGGCACCGGCAGCGGCGTACCCGGCAGCGATCGCCGCGCCGATCCCACGCCGCGCTCCGGTGACGAGCGCCGTACGTCCTTCGAGGCTGAAAGACGTCACCGCAGATCCCGTACGTCGACACCGTCCATGTCGCCGAACGCCTGGTTCTCGCCGGCCATCGCCCAGACGAAGCTGTACGACGACGTGCCGCAGCCGGAGTGGATCGACCAGCTGGGGGAGATGATCGCCTGACGGTCCGCGACCAGCAGGTGCCGGGTCTCCTCGGGCTCACCGAGCAGGTGCACGATCCGCTCGGTCTCCGGGAGTCCGAAGTACAGGTAGCACTCGGTACGGCGGTCGTGGGTGTGCGCGGGCATCGTGTTCCAGGTGCTGCCCGCGTGCAGTGTCGTCACGCCGAGGACGACCTGGCAGCTCTGTACGCCGTCCGCGTGGATGAACTGGTCGATCGTCCGGCGGTTCGCGGTCTGCTGGTCGCCGAGCTCGAGGCGGTTGCCCTCGCCGGGATTGACCTGCGCGGTCGGGAAGCTGGTGTGCGCGGGCGCTGAGAAGACGTAGAACGCCGACTCGGGTCCCTCGAAGACGACGTCGCGGACGCCGCGTCCGACGTACAGGCAGGCGCCGGTGGTCAGCTCGTACTTCGTTCCGTCGGCGGTGACCGTGCCGGGTCCGCCGACGTTGACGATGCCGGCCTCGCGGCGTTCGAGGAAGAACTCGCTGCGCAGTTCGGGGTAGGTGCCCAGCGTCAGCGGCCCGTCCGCCGGGCGGGCGCCGGCGAGCACGATCCGGTCGTGGTGGGTGAGCACCGCGGTGACGGCGCCGGGGACGAAGAGGTCGTCCACCAGGTAGTGGCGGCGCAGCGCGGCCGTGTCGAAGCCGGGCAGCTGCTCGGGATGGGTGGCGTGCCTGATCTGCAGAGTCACGGAACTAGGTTCTACTCAGCAGAACGGCCTGTCAATCATCATCGAGCCTTGGAACTAGGTCAGGAAATGTTCCAGGTTCCGTCTCTTGACACGCGGTTCTGGTGAATGGAACCTTCCAGTCACTCGCCCAACGCCCCTGGGAGGATCCCGATGACCGCTGTGGACTGGTCGGTCCTGGTCGGCTATTTCGTGTTGATGGTGCTGATCGGCATCTGGTCGCGCACCAAGATCAAGACCGTCGTGGACTACTTCACGACCGGAGGCCGGATTCCCTGGTGGCTGTCCGGCATCTCGCACCACATGTCCGGGTACAGCGCGGTCATGTTCGTCGCGTTCGCGGCGGTCGCGTACTCGTACGGCATCACCGTCTACGTCTGGTGGGCGATGACGATCGGCGTCGGTGTCGGCATCGGCGCGTTCCTGTTCGCGGCGCGCTGGAACCGGCTGCGGTCCAAACACGGGGTCGTGTCGCCGCTGGAGTACCTCGCGCGCCGCTACAACCTGCCGACGCAACAGGCGCTCGCGTACTCCGGTGCCGCGCTGAAGGTCGTCGACATCGCGTCGAAGTGGGTCGCGATCGCCGTACTGCTCAACGGTTTCACCGGGGTGCCGATCCGGTGGGGCATCCTGCTCACCGGTGTCGTGACGATGCTGTACGCCACGCTCGGCGGGCTGTGGGCCGACGTACTGACCGACTTCGGGCAGTTCGTGATCCAGCTCGGAGCCGGCGTCGCGATGTTCATCGGGGTGCTCGCGCAGCTCGACGGCGTACCGACGCTGTGGAAGATGTGGGACCAGTTGCCGGCCGGGCACGGTGACGCACTGAACGGGCCGTACACGCCGATCTTCCTGATCGCGTTCCTGTTCATCAAGACGTTCGAGTACAACGGCGGCATGTGGAACCTGGCGCAGCGGTACATGGCCGCGCCGTCCGGGTCCGCCGCGAAGAAGTCCGCCCTGCTCTCCTCGGCGCTGTGGCTGGTCTGGCCGTTGATCCTGTTCATCCCGATGTGTGCGGCGCCGCTGCTGGTGCATCCGGGCAAGCCCGAGCAGTCGTACGTCGCACTCGCGCAACTGCTGCTACCGACCGGGCTGATCGGGCTGGTGCTGGCCGGGTTCTTCTCGCACACGATGGCGATGGTCGCGTCCGACGCGAACGCGATCTCGTCGGTGATCACGCGGGATCTGGCGCCGGTGCTGGTGCCTCGCGTCCGGCAGTTGACCGACGCCGCGGCGCTGAAGATGGCGCGGATCGTCACGTTCACGTTCGTCACGGTGAGCATGCTGATCGCGATCGCGACGAACGGTGAAGGCGTCGTACTGAAGATCGTCGTCGACCTGGTCGCCGCGACGATGGGACCGATCGCGATCCCGCTGATGCTCGGGTTGCTGCCGTGGTTCCGGCGCAGCGGGCCGCGCGCCGCGCTGGCGTCGTGGGCGATCGGCCTGATCGCGTGGGCGATCGTCACCTGGGGCCTAGGGGCAACTCAAACAACCATGGTCGTCGCGTTGCCGTTGGCAACTTCCCTGGTGGTGTACGTCGGACTCGGCCTGCTGGCGCCGGAGAACCGCGCGGACGTTGACGAACTGGTCGACTCGCTGAACACCGACGAGGTCCCCACCCGCCAATCGGCGGCCCTCGCCTGAATCTGAAACACTGTCCCACGTCACGGAACCGTCCACTCTAGGAGAAGACCCCTATGCCGAACATCACCGTCGAACTCCTCTCCGGCCGCACCCTCGACCAGCGCCGCGAGTTCGTCGCCGCGGTCACCGACTCCGCGATCGCCATCCTCGGCGCCAAGCGCGAAGCCGTCCGCATCGTCTTCACCGAGATCGAGAAGACCGACGTAGCCAACGGCGGAACCCTCGCCTCCGACCTCTGATCCTCTCCACTCAACTTTGAGAAGCCACCAACCACTTTTCCACCCGAAGAATGGTTGATGGCTTCTCAAAGTTGGGGTGTGGGTGGCGCCGCCGGATGGTGAACGTGGGGGGGGTGGGCGCCGGATCGTGGAATTGAGGGTGGGGTGGTGGGGGCGGGCCGTTAGGGTGATCGGCATGCGAGTTGGTGTGTTCGGTGCTACGGGTCAGGTCGGCGGCGTGATGCGGGAGTTGCTGGTTGAGCGCAACTTCCCGGTGGACGAGGTGCGGTTCTTCGCCTCGGCGCGGTCGGCGGGGAAGAAGCTGGCGTTCGGTGACCGGGAGGTTGTCGTCGAGGACTCGGCGACGGCGGACTTCTCCGGGCTCGAGCTGGCGCTGTTCTCCAACGGGAAGACGGCGTCGAAGGAGCTCGCCCCGAAGGTGGCGGCGGCCGGAGCGGTCGTCGTCGACAACTCGTCCGGCTGGCGGATGGACCCGGACGTGCCGTTGGTGGTGTCCGAGGTGAACCCCGAGGACCTCGACACGATCCCGAAGGGCATCGTCGCCAACCCGAACTGCACGACCATGGCGGCAATGCCGGTGCTGGCCCCGCTGCACCGCGAAGCCGGCCTGACCCGCCTCGTCGTCTCGACCTACCAGGCCGTCTCCGGTTCCGGCGGCGTCGGCGTGAGCGAGCTCGAGGACCAGGCCCGCTCGTTGGCCGAGGTCGGTGGACAGCTTGCCCGCGGCACCGACGGCATCACCATCCCCGAGCCCAAGGTGTACGCCGGGCCGATCGCCTTCAACGTGCTCCCGCTGGCCGGCTCGATCGTTGCCGACGGCACCGGTGAGACCGACGAGGAGCAGAAGCTCCGCAACGAGAGCCGGAAGATCCTGCACCTCCCGGAGCTGCCGGTCGCCGGCACCTGCGTCCGGGTGCCGGTCTTCACCGGCCACTCGCTGAGTATCCACGCCGAGTTCGCCGAGCCGATCACCCCGGAGCGCGCCACCGAAATCCTGGGTGCCGCGCCGGGCGTCGCCGTCACGGACCTCCCGACTCCGCTCCTCGCGGCCGGCGAGGACCCGTCGTACGTCGGCCGCATCCGGCAGGACCAGTCCGTCCCGGGCAATCGCGGACTGATCCTGTTCGTCTCGAACGACAACCTCCGCAAGGGCGCCGCCCTGAACGCCGTCCAGATCGCAGAGCTCCTCGCCCAGCGCTGAGCCTCAGCAGCGGTAGAAGTCCTTGGTGTAGACGCCGTTGACCGCGGTCAGGGTGTGGTCGTAGCAGCCGTGCCCGATCGCGCGGAAGCGCACGGTCTGGGTCCCGGTTGCGTGCCGCTGGTCCCGCGGCACGCCGTAGATCCAGGACGCGCGGCCGTCGTACGTCTCGGTGCTGGTCCTCGCCGGTGTGCGGATCGTGTCGTGGATCTTCAGGTCCGTGACGACGTCGTACCCGCCGGGGATCGTTGCGTTGGGCAAGAAGGTGAGTACGCCGTTCTTGCCGTAGTCGAGGTCGGTGCGCTCGACGTGGCCGTTGCTGATCGTCGTCGCGGTGTCACGCCAGTTCGCGTCCAGAGCGTCGCGGGACTCGCCGGCGTCCCAGGTGTGCTTCGAGACGTTGCTCAGTGTGCGTTGGACACTCGTCCGAACGCGGCCGGCTGAGGTATCGACGTACCCGCTGATCGTGAGGTTGCGGGACGCCTTCGTGGTGACGGAGCCGGCCGCGTTCGGTGCGCCGGTCACGTCGTCGGTCTTCGCCAGCGGGCTGACGGCGTACGACGTGACGCGGCCGGTCGTCTGCGCGCGGTGTGCGTCGGTCCACACGTGCAGGTTCGGGACCGTGAACCACCCGGACTGGCCGGCCGGTACGCCGTCGACGTGCACCCGGAACTCGTGCGGCTTGCCGTCGGTGAGCAGTCCGGCGAACGGCGTGAGGTCGTAGGTCAAGGGTTTGATGTCGAACGCGCGCGGTGCGGGGGACGGTCGCCACGAGTACGGGTTCGACCAACCGCCCGTGTAGATGTACGGGTACGGCAGCGCGATCCCGGCGAGTTTGCCGTCGATGCTCACGTCGACCTCGCGGTACGGCGATCCGTCCGGGCAGGAGTACCCGGTCTCGGCCGGCGCCGACGTGTCCCAGAACTCCTCGCAGCCGCCGCCTGATCCGGTGACGTAGACCTCGCCGAGGAGGCGGGTCGTGTTCCGCGGCAGCGTCGCCGTACCGATCAGGTCGGAGTCCTGACGCGTCTGGTTCTGCAGCGGGAGTACGTCGTCAGCGGTCCGGGCCGCTGGGGTGTGGCGGTCGGTTGTGTAGAAGTCGAGCGTGACGGTGATGTCGAGGACACCGGTGTACGTGTCGTCGACGACGTTGCCGAGCTCCATCACGACGGGTTGCGACGTCCGCAGGAGCGGGCTGTACGACGTGACGTCCTTCTCGACGTCCCAGGCGATACCGTCCGCGCTCGGCTCCGGGGTCGACGTCCGGAAGACGCCGACGCCGCCGATCGTGATGTGCCCGAGGCGGTCGTACTGGACGCCCTTCACCTCGCCGTGCATCCGCAGCACGACCTTGGACCACGGGCCCGCACAGGCGGCCGGCGGCGTGTAGGTCGCCTGGTACGGGTCGAAGTTGCGGAACTGGTTCCGGACGATCTGCACCTCACAGTGCCTGGTGTCCGGTACGGCGACCGTCGGCGCGGGGGTCCGCGGGTCGTCGTAGTCCGACCCGAACTCCGCCGGCGGGGTTACCGCGTGGGCCGGAGCGCCCAGACCGAGGAGTAGAACGGATAGTGAGATCAGGGCCACCGACCGTATGCGCATGTTGCGGAAACGTAATGGAGAAGGTGCAGGTGGGCAAGCGAGTGCCATGGTCAGGCACGGTGCCCAGCGATTACCCTCCGGTTACTTGACCCCCGATGGAGGCCAGTTATGAAGCCTGTCGCCGATTCCGGCCAGCTCGCGCTTCTCAGCAACCGCAAGGACACCATGGCCCAGATGTTTCTGGACCGGGTGGCGGCGACGCCTGAGCGGGAGGCCTTCCGGTTCCCGCGCGGGGACCAATGGAAGTCGGTGAGCTGGCGGGAGACCGAGGCACTGACCCGCCGCCGCGCCGCCGGCCTGATCGCGCTCGGTGTGGAGCCGGAGCAGCGGGTCGCCGTCGCGTCGAGCACCCGGATCGAGTGGATCGAGTGCTACGTGGCCGCCGTACTGGCCGCCGCCGCGACGACCACGATCTACCCGTCCACGATCTCGACCGACGTGGCGTTCATCGTCGCCGATGCCGACGTCCAGGTGGTGTTCGCCGAGGACGCGGAGCAGGTGGACAAGCTCCGCCGGCACCGGACCGAGACGCCGTCACTGCGCAAGGTCGTGCTGCTCGACGGGACGCCGGAGGAGAGCGACGGCGACTGGGTGATCGGGCTCGGCGAGCTCGACCTGCTTGGCGATGCCTACCTGGCCGAGCACCCGTCGATTGTCGACGATCGGATTGCAGGCATTAAGCCGGACGACCTGTGCACGTTGATCTACACGTCCGGTACGACGGGACGTCCGAAGGGCGTGCGGCTACCGCACTCGGTGTGGACGTACGAGGGCGCCGCGGTCGAGGGGATGCGCGTGCTCTCACCGGACGACCTGCAGTTCCTGTGGCTGCCGTTGTCGCACGTGTTCGGCCAGGTGCTCCTCGCCGTCCAGTTCCAGCTCGGGTTCGCGACCGCGGTCGACGGCCGGATCGACAAGATTGTCGACAATGCGGCTGTCGTACAGCCGACCTTCATGGCGGCGGCGCCGCGGATCTTCGAGAAGGCGCACGGGCGGATCGTGACGATGATCCAGGCCGAGGGCGGGGCGAAGGCCAAGCTGTTCGACTGGGCCTTCGGAGTGGGCGCCAAGGTCTCGGCGCTGCGGCAGGCCGGCAAGGAGCCGGGCGGGCTGCTGGGCGCGCAGTACGCGGCGGCCGACAAGCTCGTGCTGTCGAAGATCCGGGCGCGGTTCGGCGGGCGGATCCGGTTCTTCGTGTCCGGGTCGGCCGCGCTCGACAAGTCGCTGGCGGAGTGGTTCCACGCGGCCGGGCTGCTGATCCTCGAGGGGTACGGGTTGTCGGAGACCTCGGCGGGATCGACGCTGAACCGGCTGACGCAGTACCGGCTCGGAAGCGTCGGGCCGGCGTTCCCCGGGACGCAGTTCAAGATCGCCGAGGACGGCGAGATCCTGATCAAGGGCGACGGGGTGATGAGCGGGTACCACAACCAGCCCGAGCAGACCGCCGAGGTGCTCGGTTCCGACGGCTGGTTCCACACCGGCGATATCGGGCACTTCGAGGACGAGTACCTGTTCATCACGGACCGGAAGAAGGATCTGTTCAAGACCTCCGGCGGCAAGTACGTCGCGCCGCAGGTGATCGAGGGCCGCTTCAAGACGATCTGCCCGTACGCGAGCCAGTTCATCGTGCACGGCAACCTGCGCAACTTCGTCTCCGCGCTGGTCACCCTCGACCCCGATGCGATCGAGGGCTGGGCCGCCGCGAACGGCCTGGGCGGCAAGTCCTACGCCGAGATCGTCACGTCGGACGCGGCACACGCGATGGTCCAGGGGTACGTCGACGAACTCAACGCCGGCCTCAACCGCTGGGAGACCATCAAGAAGTTCACCATTCTCGACCGCGACCTCACCGTCGAGTCGGGCGAGATGACCCCGAGCCTCAAGCTCAAGCGCAAGCACGTCGAGACCCAGTACGCCGACGTACTCGACAAGATGTACGAGTAGTGTCAGCTGTTCGTTCGGACGTCCGCGAACGTCTGCTGGTCCAGGCGGACCGTCACGATCGCGACGCGCAGCGACGGGGTGAGGATGCTCCAGAGCGCGTCGCTGATCGTCGACCAGGCGGCCGGAACGGCGACTGTCGCGGGACGGCCGTGGGTGATGATGTCGGCCGCGGTGCCGTTGTAGGTCGTGGTGGTGAGGGCGGTGCCCGGTGCGATGCGGGCGGCGTACAGCGACGGGTGCTCGGTGAGTTCGGGCGCACCGTCGTACGCGCGGGCGGAGCCGATGACGACGTCTGTCAGTTCCGTGCCGTTGATCGTGGCGGCCGCGGTGATGCGTGGGGTGCGGATCGGCGGGTCGGGTTCGTAGGTCAGCTGTCGCAGGGCGAACTGGAGGTCGGGTTGCTGCTCGCGGGCGGCGGTCAGTTCACCGACCTGCGTGCCGTTGCCGACGATGACCCAGTCGTCCCCGCGGGTCGCCGCCGTGTAGTGGCGCAGGTCGTCGACCGGACCGCCGGAGGTGTCGCGGACGACGATCTCGCGGTCGTGGACGACGAGTTCGCGGGCCTGGGAGGCGGGGGAGCGGCCGGTCAGCCAGTACGTGAAGAACGGGACGCCGTCCACGTCACGGCCGATCGCGAGACCGCGGCCCGGGTACTCGACCGATTCGATGAGGTTCATCGGGCCAGGAACCTCCGGATCGCCTCGACGTACTCGCCGGGCTGCTCGTCATGGATCGAGTGCGCCGACCGGTCGAAGATCTCGAGCGTCGCCCGCGGCAGCCTGGTCGCGAGGTCGCGGGGCATGTCGAAGCCGACGTGGCGGTCCCAGAGGCCGGCGAGGATCAGGACGGGTACGTCGAGGGCGGCGAGGTCGTCGGCGAGCTCCACGCGTTCGTTGCCAACCAGCGCCATCGCCATCTCCGGGTTGGACTCGGGCGCGTTCTCGTCGTCGGGCGGGATGTTCGCCGGGTCGTGGTAGAAGAACCGGGCCGCGTTCGCGCTCCCCGCGATCGCTCCCAGTGCGGCGACCGTACGCTCGATCGACTCCGTGACGCCGTCGAGCTGCGCGCGGAGCGCCGTCCGCTCGTCAGGCGTGAGGAACACGTCGACAGCACCCGGCCGCATCGTCCACAGCCCCGGGTGCAACGGGTCGGTGATCGGCGGCGCGTGCAGGATCAGCCCGTCCACATGGTTGCTGTGAGCAACGGCGTACTCGGCGGCCAGCAGGCACCCGAACGACACGCCCCACGGCACGATCCGCTCGACGCCCAGCGCCGTACGCAACTCCTCGAGATCCGCGACCAGACGCTCCATCGTGTACGTCGACGTGTCGGACGGCCGCGCCGTACGCCCGCACCCGCGCTGGTCGTAGAACACCACCGGCGCCAACGTCGCGACCTCGTCCCCGACCGACCGCTCGATCGAGTAAGAACTCTCCCCAGGCCCACCGTGCACCAACACCAACGGCACCCCGCCGCTCGCCGCCCCAGCCACCCGCACCCAATGCTCAACCCCACCAGCGGTGATCGTCCGCACCCCATCGCTCAGCACGACGCGAGCATACGCCCGAGCAGTCCCCTAGCGGAGAGCGCCGACGCGCAGGACGATCCAGGGCACCTGGTAGGAACTGGGAATAGCCGATGGAGACTGAGCACCGGCAATAGCCTGTTCCCAGTCCCCGGCGGGGGTGCTCACTTGCTCAGGCGGTGGGGGTGAGGGCGGCGTGTTTGCCGGTGGTTAGGGATTGGCCTTGGTCGATCATTTGTTCGGCGATGCGGTCTACGGCTTGGGAGAAGGCTTCGGAGTTCTCTGGGTCCCAGTCGGTGAGGCGGTCGAGCATCCAGACGCGGAAGGCGCCGACGAAGCGCTGGAACATCTCCAGGCCCAGGGTGGTGAAGCGGTAGTGGCCGAGGGTTTCGGACAGGTAGCCGTCGGCAACCAGTTGGGCGGCGAGCGGTTCGAGGACGCCGGGTGGCATCCGGAGGTCGCCGGTCATCTCGGCCAGGGTCGCGGAACCCTTCTCGGCGCCGCCGCGGAACACTCGCATGATCATCCAGGCCTGAGCATGACTGAGCGGGATGCCCGACTCGGCGAGTACTTCGGGGGCCGGGTTGCGCTTGTGGTGGCGTACGACGAGGGCGGCGAGCTTCTGGAGTTCGTGTTCGGAGTCGAACGACGACGGCGCCGCGAAGCTGTCGCCGACGTCCGAGGCGGCCATCCGCGCGGTGTCGCGGAGCGGGACCTCCTTCAAGAGCAAGGCAACCAGGAAGCCGAGCCCTGCGACCGGAACCGCCCACAAGAACACGACGTGGAGCGAGTCGGCGTACGCCGCGGTGATGACGGAGCGCGCCTCGTCGGGAAGGGACCGGACACCCTCGACCGTTGACGCCACCCGGGGATCGACCTGCGCGGTCTGGGCCGCGACGCCGAGTCTCTCCGGCAACTGGTGCGCGTAGATCGAGCCGAAGACCGCTACGCCGAAGGAGCTGCCCATCGTCCGCAGGAAGCTCACGCCGGAGGTCGCGACACCGAGGTCCGAGTAGTCGACCGTACTCTGCACGACCACCGTCGGTACCGGCATGCACAGACCCACACCTAGTCCGAGTACGAGCATGAACCCGGCTGTCTCGACGTACGACGTGGTGTTGTCGAGGAGGGAGAGCAAGAAGAGCCCGACCCCGATCAGCACCGTCCCGACGATCGGGAACAGCCTGTACCGCCCGGTCTTGCTGATGGTCTGTCCGACGCCGACCGACGCGACCAGCAGCCCCAGGACGAGCGGCAGCATCTGCAGACCGGACTCCGTCGCCGAAGCGCCGTGGACGAACTGCAGGTACGTCGGGAGATATGTGACCCCGCCCAGCATCGCGAACCCGATGATGAAGCTCATGATCGAGCACACCGTGAACACGCCGGACCGGAACAACCGCAACGGCAGCAACGGTTCCGCCGCCCGTTTCTCCGCCAGGACGAAGAGCGCCAGCGCGACCACGGACCCGGCCGCCATCGCGATGATCACGGTCGACGTCCAGGCGTGCTCGTTCCCGCCCCACGTCGTCACCAGCGTCAGCCCGGTCGCGGCGAGACCGATGAACAGGATGCCGAGGTAGTCGATCTTCGGGCCGACCGCGGCCTTCACCGAGGGAAGGGTGATCGAGGCAACGATCAGGACCAGGATGCCGAGCGGGATGTTGACGTAGAACGCCCACCGCCAGCTCAGGTGGTCGACGAACAGTCCGCCGAGCAGCGGTCCCGCGACGGTGGAGACGCCGAACACGGAACCCATCACGCCCTGGTACCGGCCGCGCTCGCTCAGCGGTACGACGTCCGCGATCACCGCCATCGCGGTCACCATCAGCCCGCCGGCGCCGAGACCCTGGATCGCGCGGGAGCCGACCAGCCACAGCATCGAGTCCGCCATCCCGCAGAGCGCGGAGCCGGCCAGGAACAGGACGACGCTGAGCAGGAACATCGGCTTGCGCCCGTACAGGTCGCCGAACTTCCCGATCAGCGCGGTCATGATCGTCTCGGCGAGCAGGTACGACGTGACGACCCAGGACAGGTGGTTGGCGCCGCCTAGGTCGCTGACGATGGTCGGCAACGCGGTCGCCACGATCGTCTGGTCGAGGGCCGCGAGCAACATTCCGAGCATGATCGCCACCACGACCGCGTTCCGGGTGGCACGTCCGACAGGCTGAGCCTCGGTCTCCATGAGCCGAATGTAACCGCCCAAACACACTCAGCTACCGCAGAACCGCCGTCCGCTCCACTTTGAGCGCCGGCCAACCAGTTTTCGGGTCTCGAAATGGTTGGTGGGTGCTCAAGGTGATGTGGTCCGTACGATGGGGGCGTGCCGTCGACATTGCCTGAGGGGGAGGTTGCGCCTCGGGATGGGGCGTTGCCGGATGCTGCTGTGCGGGAGGCTGCTGGGCGGCCGTTGGGGTTCTACCTGCATGTGCCGTTCTGCGCGTCGCGGTGCGGGTACTGCGACTTCAACACCTACACCGCCAAGGAGTTGGGCGGTGGCGGCTCGCAGGCGTCGTACGCCGAGACCGCGGTCGACGAGGTCCGGATGGCGCGACGCGTGCTCCACGACCTCGACCGTCCGGTCGAGACGGTGTTCTTCGGAGGCGGTACGCCGACCCTCCTGCCGGCCGCGGATCTGGGGAAGATGCTGGCCGCGGTGCGGGACGAGTTCGGCCTTGCGCCCGGTGCGGAGGTGACGACCGAGGCGAATCCGGAGTCCGTGGATCCGGCGTACCTCGAGGCGTTGCTGGAGGCGGGATTCACGCGGGTGAGTTTCGGGATGCAGAGCGCGTCCTCGCACGTACTGCGGATCCTCGACCGGCAGCACACCCCGGGCCGCGCGTTGCAGGCCGTGAAGGAAGCGACCGCGGCCGGGTTCGAGCACGTGAACCTGGACCTCATCTATGGGACGCCGGGGGAGTCGCTCGACGACTGGCGGGCGTCGCTCGAGTCGGCGTTGTCGGCGCAGCCGGACCACGTCAGCGCGTACGCATTGATCATCGAGGACGGCACGCAGTTGGCGCGACGGATCCGGCGCGGTGAACTGCCGATGCCGGACGACGACGACTTGGCCGACAAGTACGTGCTGGCCGACGAGCTGCTGTCGGCCCAAGGGTTGCGGTGGTACGAGGTGTCCAACTGGGCACGCAGTACGGCGGCGCGCTGCCGGCACAACGAGCTGTACTGGCGCGGCGATACTTGGTGGGGGATCGGGCCGGGCGCGCACAGCCACGTCGGCGGTGTGCGCTGGTGGAACGTCAAGCATCCGAGCGCGTACGCCGAACGCATCAACGCCGGCGAGAGCCCGGCGCACGCGCGGGAGACCCTCGACGAGGAGACCCGGCGCGTCGAGCGGGTGCTGCTCGAGGTGCGGTTGTCGGCGGGGCTGCCGCTCGACGTTCTGGACGAGGCCGGGCGAGCCGCGGTCGATCAGGTCGTCGCCGACGGGCTCGCAGATATCTCTGGTGGCAGCGACCCGGGCTCTGGTGGCGGGCGGCTGGTGCTGACCGATCGCGGGCGGTTGCTGGCCGATGCGGTGGTCCGGGACCTGCTCCCGTGAAGTGATCAGAACTGATCACAGTCACCTGTTGACGACTGTTATGAGCAGACGGCAGGCTTGGCGGTAAGCGTTTACTACCGTTCGAGGAGTCGCGATGCCGCCCTTCATCCGTCGACGACTATTGCTTCAGGCCGGGCTCGCCGCCGGCGCGCTCAGCACGCTCGGGTTGCCCACTCGCGCGTTCGCGGAGGACGAGTACGACGTACTCCGCACCCGCTGGGCCGAACTCAACACCGGCGGGGCGATCGACGCGTCCGATCCGGCGTACGCCGATGCGCTCGCCGGCCTGAGCACGCAGGCGCAGCAGTACGCCGACACGATGATCACGTCGGCGGACCGGACGGCGCTCTGGCCGGATCTGCCGCTCAGTTCGACGAGCGGGAACTTCTCGATCAGCTACACGCGCCTGAAGACGATCGCGCTCGCCCGCGCGACCACAGGCACCACGCAGAACGGCGAACTGTTGAGTGGGGCGCTCGACTTCCTCAACGCGAACGCCTACAACGAGACGCTCAAGGAGACCGGGAACTGGTGGTTCTGGGAGATCGGCGCCCCGCGGGCGCTGCTCGACACCTGCGTCCTCGCGTACGACGTCCTGTCCGCCGAGCAGCTCACCAAGTACCTCACGGCCGTCGACCGGTTCGTCCCGGACCCGAACCGGCGTACCAACTCGCCGACGCTCCGCGAGACCGGCGCCAACCGTGTCGACAAGGCGCTGATCGTCGCGCTCCGCGGAATCGTCGGGAAGTCGGCCGAGAAGCTCACTGCCGCTCGTGACGCACTCAGCGACGTCGCCGAGGCCGGCAAGAACAGCGTCTTCACCTACGTCACGAGCGGCGACGGCTTCTACCGCGACGGCTCGTTCGTCCAGCACAGCAACCTCGCGTACGTCGGGACGTACGGCAACGTGGCGCTCGGCGGGGTCGCGAACCTGATCGCCCTGCTCGGCAGCTCCACCTGGGAGATCGCCGACCCGAACCGCGCCGTACTCCTGGACGCGGTCGAGGCGAGCTTCGCGCCGTTTATTGTCGACAATCTGATGATGGACTGCGTCTCCGGTCGCGCGATCTCCCGCGAACGGGCCGGCGACCACCGCAACGGCCACGGCACGACATCGACCGTTCTACTCCTCGCGAGTGGCGTCGCGGAGCCGTATGCCTCGCGCTACAAGGCGCTCGCCAAGGGCTGGATCACCCGCGACCGCCTCAACGACTACCTCCCGGGCGCGTCGATCCCGGAGATCTCCCGGGCGAAGGGCCTGCTCGCCGACAGCGGTGTCGTGCCGGCGCCGGCGGTCCCGCGGCATTTCCAGTTCTACAACCAGGACCGCGTCGTACACCGACGCCCGGGCTGGACGTTCGCGATCGCGATGTCGTCGAAGCGGATGGCGCGCTACGAGTGGGGCAACGGCGAGAACCTCCGCGGCTGGTACGTCGGCGACGGCATGACGTATCTGTACAACGGCGACCAGTCCCAGTTCAACGACGCGTACTGGCCGACGGTCGACGCGCAACGGATGCCCGGTACGACGGTCAGCACGCAACCCCGCCAACCGGGCGGCTCCGGGAGCGGCACCGGGACGGTCGCGGCGTACGCCGATTGGGTCGGTGGAGCGTCGTACAAGAATGTCGCCGGTGCGGTCGGCATGCACCTGATCAACCACGACAAGACCTTGCAGGCAAGGAAGTCCTGGTTCTGCCTGCGCGACTCGATCGTTGCCCTCGGCGCCGGGATCACCGGCACCGACGGCTACCCGGTCGAGACGATTGTCGACAATCGGAATCTCCACGAGAACGGCACGACCGCTCTGCGGATCGACGGCCGGCCAGCCGCGGACCAGAGGTACGACGATCCGCACTGGGCGCATCTGGACGGTGTCGCGGGCTACGTCTTCCCGCAGGGCGGGCAGCTGAAGGTCCGGCGCGAGGACCGCACCGGGTCCTGGTCGGAGATCAACGTCGGCAACGACACAGCGGGTTCGACCACGCCGTACACCCGCCGCTACGCGAGCCTGGTCCTGGACCACGGGACGGCGACCGGCGAGTACGCGTACGTCGTGTTGCCCAACGCAACCAGTCGGCAGACGGCGGAGCGGGCCGCTGATCCGGGGATGACCGTCCTTGTCAACAATCCGATTGTTCAAGCGATTCGGTCCCACCGCGAGGATCTGACGCTCGCGAACTTCTGGACGGCCGGTGCCGTGTCCGGGATCGCCAGCGACGGGCCGGCGTCTGTCGTGGTCGGGAAGGACGGACGAACGACGACGGTCGCGGTGTCTGATCCGAGTCGCACCGCCGGCGTCATCCGGCTGACCATCGACCGGAGAGTCGGCGCGGTGATCGCCAAGGATCCGGCGGTCACGGTGGTTGCTACCGGCAAGCAGCTGGTGCTGGACATCGCCGTCAGTGGCACGAAGGGCGCCACCCACACCGTGTCCTTCAACTGAGTTTCCGCAAGCAACCGGGGCCGGCGACAAGCGCCGGCCGGGTCGCCGGGTGCTGGCAAGTTCAACCAGGAGGTTGTTCGATGATGCCGCACGCCCGCCCGCAACAGTTCACGGGGCAGCTCACCAGGCGACGTGTCCTTCAAGTAGCCGGAGCCGGGCTGGCTCTGGCCGCCGTACCAGCGGTGGCCAGAGCACAGACCACCTACACCTTCACGATCCCCGCGTTGCCGTCGGCGCGGACGACCGAGCTCGACCGCACGCAGAACTCGCTGAGTGCCAGCGAGCTCCGCTCGACCGGCTTCTACCTGCCCGCGGACACCGCCCTCAACGTGGTCGTCCACGCGGGCAGTCTGGCGCCGACGCTCGTGATCGGCGCACCCGACGCCGACGCGCGCAAGGAGTTCAAGTCGCCCCGCGAGTACCCGCTCCAGGTCGGCCGCAACACCGTTACCGACGCCGGCGGTGGCGTCGTCTACCTCAAGCTGATCGGCGGCACCGGCCAGGCCAAGGTCACCATCGGCGACCAGGCCCAGCCGATGCCGTACTTCGTCCTCGGCCGCACCGGCGAGGCCGACTTCCAGCGCCAGCTCGACGAGCGCACAACGCCGTACGTCGAACTGCTGAGCCCGCACGCGATGATCACCGTCGAGCGCGCCTCGGCCCTGACGTATCGCACCGAGAACCACACCGACCTGCTGTCCACGTACGAGGACATCATCCGGATCGAGGACGCCACCAGCGGGTACGACGGATCCGCGCCGCAGCACGTCCGCCTCGCGCACCGGTACCACTTCGTCGGATTCCCGTCCGCGATCACCGGCGTCGGGGCGTACGCGACCCACGGCCACATGTCGTTCCCGCCGCCGATCCAGGACCGGATGCTGACCGTGGCTGCGCTGCGGACGCGCGGCTGGGGTATCTACCACGAGCTCGGCCACCAGCATCAGCAGATCACCTACAAGCCGAGTTCGCTGACCGAGGTGACGGTCAACATCTACTCGCTCGCGGTGAACGCGGTGTTCGCCACGAAGTACGGTCAGCAGCCGCGGCTGCACGCCCCGGACGCGAAGACCGGGCTCACGCCGTGGCAGAGCGCTCCCGGGAAGTTGCGGACGCCGGACGTCAACTACGGAACGACATTCGACCCGTACGAGAAGCTGGTGATGTTCGAGCAGCTCCGGCTGGCGTTCGGCGACAGCTTCTGGCCGAACCTGCACAAGCTCGTCCGGGTCGAGCGCCCGTACGCGAGCGACTACACCGACGAAGTACTGCGGCTGCGCAACCTCGTCGTTCTGTCCAGCCGGGCCGCCGGCCACGACCTGAGCGACTTCTTCCGCGCCTGGGGCGTCCCCGTCGACGCTGAAGCAACCGCTCAAATCACCGCCCTGCACCTGACCCCGCCGCCCGTCGACCCGTCAACAATCCGACAGTAGACAAAAGGACGAAGGCACCCACCGGGTCGAGGTGGGTGCCTTCGTCGTTCGGGGGTCAGTCGTCAGTCGCGGAGGAAGAGCTCGATCACGCAGCTGTCGACCTCGGGGGCGCGGTTCGGCAGCTTCAGCGTCAGGGTGTTGTCGGGCAGCCCGGTCAGGTACGTGTGCCCAGGCGCCGACGGATCGACGTCCACCCGCTTGACCTCGGACGCGTCGTGCAGGAACTGCGCGTACTCGACCCGATCGCCGAGCCCCGGCAGGTGCAGGTGCCCCATCGGCCACGCGAACACATGCAGATACAGCCGTCGGCCGTTCTGCGTGTAGCGGCAGTCCGCCGGCGGAACGTACGTGCTCGGCCCGCAGTCGCGGATCGACCGCTCGTGCAGTCGCATCCAGGAACCGATCCCGGACAGTACGTCGAGGGCACGCGGCTCCCATGCGCCGCGGCCGTTCGGGCCGACGTTGAGCAGCATGTTGCCGCCCTTCGAGACCGCGTCGACCAGCATCCGGATCAGCAACGCCGGCGACTTCCAGTCGTGGTTGTCGCGGTGGTAACCCCAGCTGCCGTTGAGCGTGTGGCACGCCTCCCACGGCACCTGCGTACCGTTGCTGGCGGCAACCTCGTTGCCCGGCGGCTGGACCTGCTCCGGCGTGGTGAAGTCACCCGAACCGAGTCCGAGTCGATTGTTCACCAGGATCCCGGGTTGCAACTCGCGGACCATGGCGAGCAGTTCGGCGGACCGCCACTCGTCCGGGCCCTTGGCGTTGAACCCGCGATCGGCGTACGAGAAGTCGAACCACATCACGTCGATCGTGCCGTATCCCGTGAGCAGCTCGCGGACCTGTCCGTGCAGGTAGTCGGCGTACTGCGAGACGTCGCGGTCCGCCGTACGGTCGATGAAGTCGACGTCCTTGCGCTGCGGGTGGTACAGGTCGACCGGGAACTCCGGGTGGTGCCAGTCGAGCAACGAGTGGTACAGCCCGATCTTGAATCCGCGCTCCCGGAACGCGTCGACCATCGGCGCGAGCAGATCCTTGCCCCACGGCGTGTTCGGCGCCGAGTAGTCGGTGAGCTTGGAGTCCCACAGGCAGAACCCGTCGTGGTGCTTGGTGGTGATCACCAGGTAGCGCATGCCCGCGTTCCAGGCGTCGTCGGCCCAGCGCACCGGGTCGTACAGATCCGGCGAGAAGTGGTCGAAGTACGGCTGATAGTCGGCGTCGGTGAGCTGTTCGTACGACTTCACCCACTCGTGCCGCGCCGCGGCCGCGTAGATGCCCCAGTGCACGAACAGCCCGAACCTTGCCTCGGTCAACCAACTCATCGCGGGCTCGCACCGCCGAGGGCCGACTCGAACTCACCGCGGATCTTGTCACCACCGTCCTTGGCCCACTTCTTCAGCGCGGTGTCGAAGGCGCTGATCGGCTTCCGTCCGGCGATCACGTCGTTGCGGATGTCGTTCAGCGCCTGCCCGATGTCACCGCCGGACTTGTCGTTGGTCGGCGAGATCAGCGAGGCGGTCGGATCCTTGACGACCAGGCCGATCAGCTTGGTCAGGTCCTCGTGCGCGCGCTCGACGTACGTCGGGAACTGCGCGTTGTAGAGCGCCTGCGGCGGCGCGGTGATGTACTTCCACGGCACCGTCAGCTCGGCCTCGCCCTTGCTGGTCAGCGTCGGGTTGCCCTTCGCATCGCGGGTGAAGTCGACGCCCTCGACGCCGTACGTGAGCAGCAGGTTCTCGGTGCTGCCGAACGGCGCGGCGAAGAAGTTCGCCACCGCGAGCAGCTCCTTGGCGCGCGGCTCGTCGGCCTTCTTCATCAGCGTGTACGCGAACAGGATGTTGTCCGACCAGGTGTTCGCCTTGCCGCCCTTGGGCGCCATCGGGACGAACGCCCGCGGGTCGTTCTTCGGGTCCAGGCGGGACATGTCCTTGACGTAGCCGGAGTACGCCGGGAACCCGTCGTACACCAGCGCGCCCTTGCCGGAGCGGAACGCGTTCTTCCGGGCGGTGCCGTCGATACCGTCCGAGCCCGGCACCGTGACGCCGGCCTTGACGAGTTGAACGGCGAACTCGAGCGCCGCCTTGTACTCCGGCGTCTCGAAGCTGCGGACCAGCTTGCCGCCGTCCTCCTTCCAGCCGTTCGGTACGCCGAACATCTGCTGGACCATCGTGAAGAACGTGTTGCCCTTCGAGTTCACGATCGCCCACTGACCCTGCTGCGGTTTGGTCAGCTCCTTGCACGCGGCCAGGAAGTCCTCGGCGGTGGCCGGGTACTCGATGCCGGCCGCGTCGAAGAGCCGCTTGTTGTAGAAGCCGGCGCCGCCGGTGATGCTGCGCGGGATCGGCAGTCCGTAGATCTTGTCCTGCACGACGCACGCCTGCCAGATCACCTGCGGAATGTTGGCCAGGTTCGGGTAGTCCTTGACCTTGTCACCGGACAGGTACGGCGTGAGGTCCGTGCACTTTGCCGACAAAAAGGCCGGTAGATTGTTGACAAGGCTGGAATCCGACAACAGGACGAGATCCGGCAGCTCGTTGGCGGCCAGCACGGTCTGGAACTTCGTCGCCCAGTCGCTGTCCGGGACGATGGTCAGGTCGAGGGTGCCGCCGAGCTTCTGCTCGACCGCCTGCCAGGCCGCGTTCTTGTCCTTGGCCGGCGGCAGCGGGTCGAAGATGTCGGTCATCACGCTGACCTTGCCGCCCGACAGCGGCGGCGTCTTCACGGTGGTGACGAGGTCCTTCGGATAGGTCAGGTAGCCGGGCGGTACGCCGTCCGCGGTGCCCGCCAGATCCGGTTTCGGTCCCTCGAACGCGACGTACGTCGGGAGCGTCACCGAGGAGGCCCGCGCGGGACCGGCCGTCGTACTGCCGTTGCTGCAGGCAACCAGCGTCGGCACACCGGTGGCGCTCATCACGGCGACACCGACAGCACTGCGCAGGAAGCTCCGGCGACTGAGAGATGGGGTGGTCACGGTCTTTCTCCTAACCCTTGATGGCGCCGGTGAGTACGCCCTTGGTGAAGTAGCGCTGCAGGAACGGGTAGACGCAGAGGATGGGCACGAGCGCCACGACGACGACCGCCATCTGCACGGCCTGGATCGACGCCACCGCCTCGCCGGGCGACTCGGTGGCTCCGCCGACCGGTTGTCCCTGCAGGACGTAGAGGCGCAGGACGAGCGGCAACGGCCACTTGCCGGTGTCGCTGAGGTAGAGCAGTGCGTTGAAGAACGCGTTCCAGTGGCCGACGGCGTAGAACAGCGCGACGACCGCGAGGACCGCCTTCGACAGCGGCAGCACGATCCGGACCAGGATCGCGAGGTCGCCGGCGCCGTCGATCCGCGCGCTGTCGAGCAGCTCGGCCGGGATGTTCTGGAAGAAGTTGCGCAGTACCAGGAAGTTGAAGGCGCTGACCAGGCCCGGGACGATCAGCGACGCGTACGAGTCGTAGAGCCCGAGCGCCTTGATCAGCAGGAAGTTCGGGATGATGCCGGCCCCGAACAGCATGGTGAACAATACTGCTGTCAACACGAACCGCCCGCCGACGATCGGCCGGCTGAGCCCGTAGGCGAGCGCGATCGTGACGACCAGGTTCAGCGCCGTACCGATGATCGTGATGCCCGCGCTGACCAGCAGCGCGTGACTCACCACACCGCCGGCGAAGATCGTCTTGTACGCCGCCAGCGTCGGCTCGCTCGGGAACAGCGGGATGATGCCGCCGCGCCTCGTGATCTCGGACTCGCCGGCGAGGCTGGTCGCGAGGATGTTGACGAACGGGTAAAGCACGAGCAAGCAGACGATCGCGATCACCACGCCCTTGATCGCCAGCCCGGCCTTGGTCGGGGCCTCCATCCACGGCGGCCGCTGCGAGGTCTTCATCGCGAGTAGATCCCTTCGTGGCCGAAGCGGTGGGCGAGTTTGTTGGCGCCGAGGATCAGGACCAGGCCGATGACGCCCTTGACCAGGCCGACCGCTGCGGCGGGACCCCACTGGCCGTCGAGCACGCCGTGGAAGTAGACGTAGGTGTCGAGGACCTCGGCCGCGTCGGCGCCGACGGCGTCGCGTTGCAGCAGGATCTGCTCGAAACCGACCGAGAGAATGCTGCCCAGATTGAGGATCAGCAGCAGCAACGTCACCGGCACGATGCCCGGCAGCGTCACGTGCCAGAGCCGCCGCCACCGGTCCGCGCCGTCGATCGCGGCGGCTTCGTAGTGCTCGGTGTCGATGTTGAGCAGCGCGGCGAGGTAGATGATCGTGCCCCAGCCGGCGTCCTTCCAGATCAGCTGCAGCGTCACCAGCCAGGGGAAGAAGCCGGAGCTGGTCATCAGGTCGACGCGGGGCAGGCCGAGCTCGCCGAGCAGCTGGGGGAGTAGGCCGGTGCCGCCGATGAGCTGCTGGCTGATCGAGATCAAGATCACCCAGCCGATGAAGTGCGGCAGGTACACGACGCTCTGCACGAACCGCTTGATCTTCGGGCTGATGATGCTGTTCAGCAGCAATGCCAGGCCGATCGGCGCGGGGAAGAACAGGACCAGCTGCAGTACGGCGAACTTCAACGTGTTCAGCAGGGCGCGATAGAAGTCAGGCTCGGCGAACACGCTGAAGTTGCCGAGGCCGACCCACGGGCTGTCCTTGAAGCCGAGGTACGGCTGGTAGTCCTGGAAGACGATCACGTTCCCCAGCAGCGGCACGTAGTGGAACACCACGAAGAACAGGAAGCCGGGGAGGACCAGCAGCAGCATCACCCGGTCGCGACGCAGCCTGGCGCGCAGGCTCGGTCCGGCCTGCGCCCGGCGTGCCGCCCGACGCGCGGCGCGGTCGGCGCGGTCCCCGCGGTCCGGCGCGCGGCCGGCGGATCGGCTGACGCGATGCATACGGCGCCTCCTGATAGTAAGCGTTTGCTGTCCCGGGTGGCAGTAACGATGAAACGTTTACCGCCTTGCTGTCAAGCGCTTGGGGAAGATTGTCTTGACCTTCACCGGATCTCGTGTCTACGGTTTCCAGTAACCGTTTACTAGGAGTGATCCGTGCCGAATCCTGAACCCGACCGGGGCAGCAGTCCGCGGTTGCGCACGCTCGTGGCGATGCCCGCGGACACCTGGTCGGAGGTCCTCACCCCAGCAGCCCGCACCCGTCTGACCACCGCCACCGAGGTCCTCGGGGTGCGGGACGGCGTGCCGCGGTTGGAGGGTTCTTTTGGTGATGTGGCGGACGAGTTGGCTGACGCCGAGGTGCTGCTGACTGGGTGGGGGTGTCCGCGGATCACTGCCGAGGTGCTGGATGCGGCGCCGAAAGTGCGTGCGATCGTGCATGCGGCCGGCACGATCAAGACGTTCGTCGATCCGGTTGCCTTCGACCGCGGGGTCGAGGTCTCGTCGGCGGCCGCGGCGAACGCGGTGCCGGTCGCCGAGTTCACGCTCGCGGCGATCGTGCTGGCCGGGAAGCGGGCGTTCCGGCACCGCGACTGGTTCCGTACCTCCGGGGTGAAGCGTCCATTGCCGGGGGCACCGATTCTCGGCACGCTCGGTACGACGGTCGGCGTGCTCGGAGCGTCGCGGATCGGGTGGCTGGTGCTGGAGCGACTGCGCACGCTCGACGTCGACGTACTGGTGAACGATCCGTATCTGAGTCCGGAAGAGGCCGCGGAGCTCGGGGCGCGGTGGTGCGAGTTACCGGAGCTGTTCGCAGCCAGCGACATCGTGAGCGTGCACGCGCCGTTGCTGCCGGAGACCGAGGGATTGGTGTCGGCGGGGTTGCTGGCCGCGATGCCCGACGGCGGAGTGCTGATCAACACCGCGCGGGGAGGGCTGGTTGATCATGTGGCACTCGAGCGTGAGTGCGTCTCCGGGCGCCTCGACGCGATCCTCGACGTCACGGACCCCGAGCCGCTGCCACTCGATTCGCCGATGCTCCAGCTCCCGAACGTCTTCATCACCCCGCACCTGGCCGGTGCCATGGGCAACGAGTCCACGAGACTCGGTGACGCCGCCGTAGCCGAGATAGAACGCCTGGCCACCGGCCAACCGCTGGCCCACGGCATAACACGCGACGACCTCGGCCGAATCGCATGAACCGCTCCCACCGGGCACCACGAGCGAATGTGTGCCCACTGACGGGTTATGTCACCGCTGGCCTGCTACAACCTGCCATCGCGTACACAACCCGCCAGCCCACAGCATCACAGGTGCTGACAGGGGGTCGGATCGCGTGAGGTTGCCTGCGCCGGATCGGGTGTTGTCTTCGCGGACGGGGTATACGCGGGAGACTTGGTTGGCGGTGGCCGATCATTTGCTGGACTCGTTGGTGCCTTGGTTTTCCACGAGTGGGGCGCAGGTGCGGTTGCCGGGGCGGGGGAGTTGGTCGGGGGCGGACTGCGACGGGCTGGAAGGGTTTGCGCGGTCGTTCCTGCTGGCTGCGTTCCGGATCGCGGCGGACGGCGGGGACGATCGGCTGGTCGAGCGGTATGCGAGCGGCCTGGTGGCCGGTGCGGCGGGTGAGTGGCCGCGGTTGACGCCGTGTTCGCAGCAGATGGTGGAGGCGGCGGCGATCGCGGTCGGCCTGCACGAGTCGCGGGCGTGGTTGTGGGACAGGCTCGACGTACGCGAGCAGCAGGTGGTCGTCGACTGGTTGAGCGGGTTCGTCGGCTCACGGACGTGGGACAACAACTGGCGGCTGTTCCAGGTCGTCGGCGAGCAGTTCCTCGCGTCCGTCGGAGCGCCGTACTCGCAGGACGACATCGACGCGGGCCTCGACCGGATCGAGGACTGGTACGTCGGCGACGGCTGGTACTCGGATGGTCCGGGGCAGAACTTCGACCACTACATCGGCTGGGCGATGCACCTCTACCCAGGCCTGTGGACGCGGATGGCGGGACCGACTGCGGACGGTCGCCTGGCTGTCTATCGCGAGCGTCTGCACCGATTCCTCGAGGACGCCGTACACCTCACCGGTTCCGACGGCGCACCCATTCACTTCGGTCGTTCGCTCTGTTATCGCATGGCCACTGCAGCGCCGTACTGGATGGGCGCGCTCCTCGACGCGACGCCGCTGACGCCCGGACAGACCCGCCGGCTGTGCTCCGGCACCTTGCGCCACTTCGTCGACCACGGCGTCCCCGACGACCGTGGACTCCTGTCACTCGGTTGGCATCACCACTTCCTCCCGACCACGCAGCCGTACTCCGGACCCGCGTCGCCGTACTGGGCTTCCAAGGGCTTCCTCGGCCTCCTGCTCCCGGCCGACCACGACGTCTGGACCGCCCGCGAGTCCGCCCTGCCGCTCGACGAAAGCGACCAGGTACGGGCGATGCCGGCGCCCGGGTTCCTCGTCCAGGCCACCAAGCACGACGGCATCGTCCGCCTCCTGAACCACGGCAGCGACCACGGAGCCGAGGGCGACGCCCACTACAACCGCCTCGCCTACTCGAGCCGAACCGGCCCCGAACTCACCGGCGAACACCTCGACAACCACGTCACGCTCATCGGCCCCGCCGCGTCACCCGACCACCGGGAAAGCATCAAGCGACTTCGGGTGTCGGGAGCAACGGCGGCATCGTGGTGGAAAGCGGGCGGTGCACGGATCGAGGCAGCGAGCGTCGTGCACGGGCGGATCGAGGTGCGGTGCGTGCTGATCGACGGACCTGAGGGCGTGGTCCGGCACGGCGGTTACGCGGTGGCGAGCGCCGAGCTGCCCGAGGTCGACGTGGAGACAACGCGGGCGCAGGCGACGCGGGTCGACAGGCTGACGTCAGTGGCCGTCGGGTTGCATGGGTACGAGCGTGCCGCCGTACGACGGGGGCTCGATGCGAACGCGTTCGGTCCGCACTCGGCGACGCCGTACCTGGAGGCTGAGCACGACGGGAAAGGTCCGCTGGTGCTGGTGTCTGCGGTGGTACTGTCCGGCGACACGGTCTGGCCGCGGCAACTGGCCGAGAGCATCGGCGTGACGGTGCACGGGCTGCACGTCACCGTTCGGTTCGCCGACGGTACGACGGCCGACGTACAGCTGGGTGAGGAGGTGGGTGATGGCGGCGGAACCGCCCCGGTCGCGGGCGCGCCGGCGTGACCCCGAGTCCTCGCGGACCATCCGGGACGTGGCTGCTCGCGCCGGCGTCTCCACCGCGACCGTCTCCCGTGTTGTCAACGGCAACTATCCGGTCGCGGCCTCGACCCGGGCCGCGGTCGAACGCGCGATGCGGGACCTCGGGTACGTCGCGAACGCGCACGCCCGCGCACTCGCCGGGTCCACCACCCGCGTGGTCGGCATCGTGGTCAGCGAGATCGTCGATCCGTTCTTCGCCTACATCGCGCGCGGCGTGCAGTCCGAGGCGCTCGCGTCCGGTCGCCTCTGCCTGGTCTGCTCGACGCAGGGCGGTGAGTCCGCCGAGCTGCGGTTCGTCGATCTCCTGCTCGAACAGCGCGCCGACGCCGTGATCCTGGTCGGCGGCGCGGTCGAGGACAAGGAATACTTCGCCGCGGTCGGGCAACGCGCCCGTCAGCTGGCGAACAACGGTTCGAGTCTCGTCCTTTGCGGACGGCCGGGGCTGGAGGACGGCGTACCGGCGTACGCCGTCGAGTACGACAACACCGGCGGCGCGGCGGCGATCACCGATCACCTGCTCAGCGCCGGGCACACCAAGATCCTCTATCTCGGTGGGCCGACGACCCTGTCCACGACGACCGCGAGGCTCCGCGGCTTCCGGCAGGCGTTCGCCGCGCGCAAGCTCGAACACGACCCGAACCTGGTCCGGACCGGCGCGTTCGGCCGGCAGTGGGGATACCAGCAGACCCTCCGCGCGCTCGACGACGGGCTCGACTTCACCGCGATCTTCGCCGCCAACGACATCGTCGCCGCGGGCGTGTACGCCGCCCTGCGCGAGCGCGGCCTGCGCATCCCGGACGACGTGTCGGTGGCCGGGTACGACGACGTACCGGTGGCGACCGAACTGCAGCCGGCGCTGACGACCGTCCGGGTACCGCTGGAGGAGCTCGGGCGGGCCGCCGTACGGGCCGGGCTCGCCGGTCAGCAGCCGAGTGCGGACCCGTTCGCGCATCAGCAGCCGATGACCACGCTCGGCACCGTCGTCGTGGTCCGCGACTCGGTCGGACCGCCTGCGAGGCGCTGATCACTCACAGCGAACTCCCAGGCTCGGAGGCCCTGGGTGATCGCGGTGATTCGCAGCGTGACCAGCGGTGACACTATGTCAGGACCTGTTCGGCCTCGTGTCTCAGTGTGACGACGCGATGCTTGACATATCCACTGTGGACGCTTGAGACTCAGCTCACTTTCGCGATCCGAGAGCGCTCTCAATCCCCGTCCGAGTTTCAGGGAGCTTCGCATGCGGCCCAGTGCCCGCTATCGCCCCGTAGCCGGTGTCCTGGCCTGCGCCGCGATCCTGCTCGCCGCTGCCTGCGGCGGCGGTTCCGGCACCCCCGAGTCCGCCGGCGCCAAGGCCGACGGGCCGAAGGTCGAGCTGACCATCGCCACCTTCAACGAGTTCGGGTACGCCGACCTGTACGCCGAGTACGAGGCCGAGCACCCGAACGTCACGATCGTAGAGCAGCACGCCAAGACCGTCGACGACCACGTCAAGAACCTGGACGCGAACCTCGCCCGCGGCACCGGCCTGGCCGACATCGAGGCGATGGAAGTCAGCTGGATCTACAAGTACGTGGCCAAGGACGACAAGTTCGTCGACCTGCGCAAGTACGGCGCGGACGACCTGCGGGACCGCTGGCTGGACTGGAAGGTGGCCGGCGCGACCACGCCGGACGGGAAGATCATCGGCTACGGCACCGACATCGGCCCGGAGGCGATCTGCTACCGCCGCGACCTGTTCCAGAAGGCCGGGCTGCCGACCGACCGGGCCAAGGTGGCTGAGCTCTTCCAGGACTGGCCGTCGTACTTCGCGGCCGGGCGGAAGTTCAAGGAGAAGGTCCCGGGTTCGGCGTGGTACGACTCCGCGGTGCTGACCTGGGAAGCGATGCGCAACCAGCTGATCCAGGCCTACTACTCGAACCAGGACCGCTTCCTCGGTGACGAGAACCCGCTGCTGAAGCGCACCTGGGACCAGGTGGTCGCGGGCAGCAAGGACGGCCTGTCCGCGGGGCTGCCGGCCTGGAGTGACGCCTGGAACGCCGCGTTCCGCAGCGACAAGTTCGCGACCATGGCGTGCCCGGGCTGGCTGCTCGGCGTGATCCAGGACCACGCAGGTGCCTACGGCAAGGGCAAGTGGGACGTTGCCGACGTGTTCCCTGGCGGCGGTGGCAACTGGGGCGGGTCGTACCTGACCGTGCCGGCACAGTCGCCGCACCCCGAGGAGGCCGCCAAGCTGGCCGCCTGGCTGACCGCGCCGGAGCAGCAGGTGAAGGTGTTCAAGAAGATCGGCTCGTTCCCGTCGACGCTCGACGCGTACAACGACCCGCAGGTGAAGTCGCAGGTGAACGCGTACTTCAACAACGCGCCGGTCGGGCAGATCTTCGTCAACCGGGCCCGGAACGTGATCCTCAAGCAGCACAAGGGTCCTCGCGACGGCGAGATCAACCAGATCTTCAGTGCGGCGCTGTCCCGCGTCGACGACGGCAAGCAGACGCCGGACGCCGCCTGGAAGCAGGCCCTCGCCCAGGCAGAGAAGGTCGCCGACACCCGCGTCGGCAATTAGGTCCTGTCTGGTGGTCCAGCCAGGACCTGAACATATCTGCCAACACGCCACGTCCCGCGGCCAACGACTGACGCGCGTTCGGCCGGGGAGGTACTACGGTGTGAACGCGGGCCAATCGAGAACTGAGGAGTGCCGATGAACGAGTCTGGTTCTCCGACGTTGGAGCAGGTCGCGGCGCTCGCCGGGGTGTCGCGGGCAACGGTCTCGCGGGTGGTGAACGGATCGCCGAAGGTGCTGCCGGACACGGTCGCCGCGGTCGAGCAGGCGATCCTGCAGCTCGGCTACGTGCCGAACCGGGCGGCTCGTGCGTTGGTGACGCGGCGGACCGACTCGATCGCGATCGTCGTACCGGAGCCGGACAGCCGAGTGTTCTCCGACCCGTTCTTCGCCGGCATGCTGAGCGGCGTCAGCCGGACGCTCGCGCAGACGTCGTCCCAGCTCGTGCTGCTGATCGAGCCGGCCCCGGAACCGACCGGGGCCGACGACCAGCGGCTGCTGCGGTACCTGCGCGGCGGGCACGTGGACGGCGCGATCATCATCAGCCACCACGGCCGCGACAACGTGCTGCAGGAACTGGCGCAGTTGCCGTTGCCGATCGTGTTCAGCGCGCGGCCGCTCGGGGTCGACGTACCGGTGGCGAGTGTGGACGTGGACAACGTCGCCGGCGCCCGGACCGGGGTCGAGCACCTGTTGTCGATCGGCCGCCGCAAGATCGCGACGGTCGCCGGGCCGCTCGACATGACGGCCGGCATCGACCGCCTGACCGGCTACCAGGAAGTGATGAAGGAAGCCGGACTGCCCGCGATGATCGCGTACGGCGACTTCACCGCCGACGGTGGTGAGCAGGCGACGCTGCGCCTCCTGGACGAGCACCCGGACCTGGACGGCCTGTTCGTGGCGTCCGACCTGATGGCGACCGCGGTCCTCCGCGTCCTGTCGCAGCACGACCGCCGCGTCCCCGCCGACGTGGCAGTGGTCGGCTTCGACGACTCCGTCCTGGCCACCACGACCACCCCCAAACTCACCACGGTCCGCCAGCCCGTCGAACAACTAGGCGCCCGCCTGGCCGAAATTCTCCTGGCCAAAATCGCCGGCGCCGACCTGACGTCCCCCGAGATCTACGACACCGAACTCATCATCCGCGACAGCGCCTGACGCCAGTGACCTGGCCGTGCTGGTCTGTGGTGTAGTGGCCCGCGCTGAGATCGACCAGAACGAGTTGGTTCCCGAACGGGTCGGACACGGTCGCGACGCGGCCCACCGGGATGTCGGTGGGGCCACCGAGCAGCTGACCACCGGCTGCTGTGATCTCCTCGATCGCCTGGTCCACCGATCGCACCAACCAGTTGGGCCCGGGTGGCAGACCTGTCGAGATGACGATCTCGGTCGCCGAGTCCGGGCAGCGGAGGCCGGCCTGCCCGAGGTCGTCGTTGCGCCACAGCAGGTCATGTCCCAGCTGGTCCCGATAGAACCGCAGGCCTGCGTCCAGGTCGGGGACCGTGAGGACGACCGCATCAAGACTGCGAAGTACAGGAGCGTCAGCACTCATGAACGACATCGTCGTTCGGGGGTCCGACATTTTCCGGCTAGGGCGGGTCGTTCTCGAACTGGAACTGGACCCGGATGGAGTTGTCGAGGGGGAGGATCAGCGTGGTGTTCGACGCGGACCAGTTCGTCGGCATCAGGAACAGGCGGTTCTCGCCGACGACCAGCAGGCGTAGACCGCGGTAGCGGTAGTTGAACGTCTGCCCGGCGCCCGCGCGCAGCGCTGTCTCTTCGATACCGGGGGAGCGCAGCGCGAGCTTCTCCTTGGTGTCGAGGATGACCACCGGGAAACGGTCCGGGTGGCGGGCGTCCGACTTGGCGAGGCCGAGGCCGGAGTACTGGGCGATCGTTGCGGTGGCCCAGAAGGCGCAGATGACGGTGACGACGGCCAGGAGTGCGATGAGGATCCGTTGGGGACCGACGGACGGGTCGGCCTTGCGGCGTAGATAGGTGAGGTAAGCAAGTGTCGCGGCGGCCAGGCCGATGACGGCGGGCACGATGAGCGGGTAGAACGCGATCCCGCCGATCAACGGATAGGCGAGCAGGCCCGCGACACCGACGGCGAGGACCAGTACGGCGATCCGCGCGGCTCGCCGTACGCCGGTCGGCGTCGGGTGGATCGCGTTGTGGATCAGCAGCGCGGCGACCACCAGCAACGTGATGACGAGCAACGGGACGAGCAGCGGTTGCGGACTCCGCATCACGTAGTCCTGCGTGCTGAGCCCGATCGTGTCGACGTCGATCCCGAAGTACTCGTACTGCGAACGCGCCGACACGTACCCGAAGTAGAACAGCAGCGCGCTGACCAACGTCACCGGTGTGACGATGCCCGCCGCGAAACTGATCCACCGCTCAGCCTGCGACCGCTCGTCCGCCATCCGTCAGCCGTCCGACGGCGTCTCAGCGGGCGTCTCTGGCGTCTCGCTCGGTGCCGGGCCGCCGAGTGCGCGCGAGTCGAACCCGATCTGGCTGATGCCACCAGGCTTGAGCGCCTTGCAGTCTTCCGCGGTTGCGCACGTTGCGTCCGCCGCGATGATCAAGGTGGCGTGGTGTCCTTCGGCGTTCGTCACCTGCCGGACTCCGGCGAAGCAGGCCGGTGTGTCGCCGGCGCGGATCTGGTGCCCGGAGCACCCCGGGCTCTGGCCGCCACAGGCGGACTGGTCGATCTCGAAGTCCTTGCCATCCTGACTCAGAGTGGGCTCGCGGTAAGTCACTGTGGCCCCTTGCGGAAGCTCCAGTCCGGTCAGGCTGACCCCGACGCATTGCTTGGCCTGGTCGTCCGGCTGGTTCGCCTCGGCGCCCGGACCGATCGGGAGCGTTGCGATCTCGACCGACGGCTTGTTCTCGCGTGGCTGCGTCGACTCGGCGCCCGTCGGCTCGGGAGCAGGCTCGCTCGTGCTCTCGGAGGTCGTGGTCGTGTCCGGTGGCGACGTACCTTCGTCACCCGACGTGTCGGAGCACCCCGCCACCAGCAGTGCGGTGACGGAAACCATCACAGCCCAGGCGCGCATCACGACCACCCCCACCCACAGGATGACCCTGCGTGCAGAACCCCACAACCGTTTGTTCACTCTCCGCTGCGACGACCGGTCATCCGTGATAGTTCTAGCCCCATGACCGACCACGAGATTCGGATCGCGCTGGTTCTGAACGGTGGTGTCAGCCTGGCGGTCTGGATGGGCGGGGTGACGCATGAGCTGGATCTGATCCGGCGCGCGTCCGGCGGCGGTGATGCGCCCGGTGCGCAGCCGTACGACGCGGTGCTCGCGGATCGCTGGCGGGAGTTGTGCCACCGTGGCGAGGAACGACGCCGGGTCGTGGTCGACGTGATCGCGGGGACGAGCGCCGGCGGTCTGAACGGTTCGCTGCTGGCGACCGCGATCGCGAACGGCTCGACCCTCGACCCCGGTGGCGACAACGGTCCGTGGCTGCGGCAGAAATGGATCGGGCTCGGGTCGCTCGACGTCGGCAAGCTGGTGCCGTCCGCGGGCGTGAAGTCGAGCTCGGTGCTCGACGGCAAGTACTTCCTGCGGCAGCTCGAGGGTTTGCTCAAGGGCGTCGCCGACGCGGGCGAGAGCGACGCGGAGGAGCCGGTGACGTTGTTCGTCACCGCGTCCGGGCTGGGGGTGCAGCAGTTCGAGGCGAAGGACGCCGCGGGCCAGGCGTTCGTCGTACCGGATCATCGGTACCTGTACGGCTTCACGAGTGAGGACGCGCCGACGTACGACGGTGCGCAGCGGAAGTTCACCGTCGAGGACAAGAACGGACTGAAGGACACCGACCTGCTCGCGCGGGCTGCCCGTGCGTCCGCGTCGTTCCCGGCCGCGTTCGGTCCGGTACTGGAGACGCCGGAGCTGGCTGCGGCACCGCCACGGATCCAGCCCGGTCCGGCCGAGTCCGGATCGTGGCTCGTCGACGGCGGCGTCCTCGACAACGCCCCGTTCGGCCCGGTGCTCGACGTCGTGGCCCGGCGTCCGGTCAACGGCAAGGCGACCCGCTACGTGCTGTACGTCGTACCGTCGGCGGGGATCGGGCACGCGTCGACCGCGTTGTCCGGCGCGAAGGAGCCGAGCTGGCGGGTGTCGGCGCTGTCCGCGGTGCAGTTCCCGCGCGAGGTGGACTTTCGCTCCGATGTCGAGCAGCTGGAACGCCTGCTGCTGGAGGCAGACGCGTCCTGGTCCGACTCCCAGCGGCTCTTCGATCGTTGCCTGAAGCAACCAGATGAGCGGGTGCGGTTGAAGGCGGCGGCCGAGGCGCTGCAGCCGGCGTACTCGCGGGGGCGTGCGGCCGGCGGCGTGTGGGAGGCCGTGACGATCGCGAGCCACGACCAGTCGACCGTGCTGGACGCCGCGACCGCTCTGTCGGAATCGGAGATCGACGAGATCCTCACCACCGAGCATCCGTGGGTCCCGGGTCCGGACGGCTCCACGGCGGCCCTCCGGGACGATGCCGACGGCAACCCGAGCTGGTTGTGGGGGACCGGCGCCGCCGAGCGGATCGTCCGGCTGATCCTGCGCTCGCTGCGGAACCGGATCAGCGCGGCGCCGCAGGACGAGCGCGCCGAACTGGACAAGCGGCTGACCGCGGCGAGCGACTGCCTGATGAAGGTCCAGGCGGTCCGCGACGCACTCGACGTACAACTCGCCGCCGCGAATCTCGATCTCCGTCCGGCCGGTGGCGCGGAAGCGGTAGCGGTCGGGCTGAACGACATCTTCGAGCAGTTGCAGATCCAGCGCGCACTCGGCGACGCGTTCGCGACCCTGATCGCGGTGGTCGGCTGGGAGCTCGTCGACACCGCGCTCGAGGTCGAGATCGTTTCCCGTTGTACGTCGGCTCGTACGCCGCAGCAGCGCAGCGCGCCGTTCCAGTTCCTCCGCCTCGGCCCGGACATCCCGCTCGCGGTACTCGACGAATTGCAGGAAGGATCGATCGCCAACCAGCTGAACGACCGCATCCTGTACGGCAGCCAGGTGGGCCACTTCGGCGCGTTCGGTGCGGCCGACTGGCGGCGGTGGGACTGGCTGATGGGCCGGTTGCACTGCGTCGCGCACCTCGGCGCGATGCTCGGTGCGGACGCGGACTGGATCCGCGAGACCCAGCGGCAGGTCCTGCAGGCCGAAGGCTGGCAGCTCGACGCGGTCGCCGAGCGGATCGAGCGGCTGGCCAGGGACTTCCCGGTCGATGCCGGCATCGGCGCGCTGGTGACGATGCGGGACGAGCTGAACGCGTCACCCGAAGGCCGGGCGATCACCAAGGGCATCGCGGACCGGATGGTCGATGTCTCCGGCGGTCTCGGTCCTCAGGTCGGCAGCTGGGTGAAGGCCGCCGCGGGCCGCAAGCAACAGCCTGGTTCGTGGCTGCTGCGGACCGCGCGCTGGTTCACCGAACCGGCCCGGCAGACGGTGTGGGAGCGGATGGTGCGCGGCGCCAAGCTGACCCCCGCGCACCGACCGGCGATCTTCGAACCATGGTTGCCTGCAGCAACAGCTGCCGCCGGCGTCGTACTGCTGGTGCTCTCCGGTGCCGTCGACGCCATCCGGATCCCGGCCGCGGTGCTCGCCGGCGCGGTGCTGGCCCTCAGCGCGGTGCTCGGCGTCATCACCTGGTACGTACGCCGCGCCCGCCGCCGGATCCGCGCCTGGATCGAGAAGCGGGTACCGGAGATCAGTCAAGCGTCACGAAATCGATGAGTTCTTCGACGCGGCCGAGCAGCGACGGGTCGAGGTCGGCGAAGCTGTTCACCTTGGACAGGATGTGTTTCCAGGCGGCGGCGACGTCGGCCTGATCGGTGGCCGGCCAGCCGAACGCCTGCAGCACGCCCTTCTTCCAGTCCTGCCCGTGCGGGATCCGCGGCCACGCCTTGATCCCCACCGACGACGGCTTGACGGCTTCCCAGATGTCGATGAACGGGTGGCCGACCACGTGCACGTACCGGTTCGACACCTGTGCGGCGATCTTCGACTCCTTCGACCCCTCGACCAGGTGGTCGACGAGTACGCCGAGCCGCCGGCCGGGAGCGGGCTGGAACCGGTTGACGATCTCGACCAGGTCGTCGATGCCTTCGAGGTACTCGACCACGACGCCCTCGATCCGCAGGTCGTCGCCCCACACCCTCTCGACCAGCTCCGCGTCGTGCCGTCCCTCGACGTAGATCCGGCTGGCCCGCGCGACCCTCGCAGGTGAGTTGTCGACGGCCACCGATCCCGAGGCGGTCCGGGTCTTCTTCGCCGGACCGGCCTTCTTCGGCGGCTTCAGGCTGACCGGTTTGCCGTCGATCCAGAACCCCGGACCGAGCGGGTACGTACGGATCTTGCCGTGCCGGTCCTCCAGGTCGACGACGCCGTGCTCCCAGCGCACGATCGCCCCGACGAACCCGGAACTCGGCTCCTCGACGACCATCCCCTTAGCGATCTCGACCTCGACGGTCCGCCCGTTCTTGGGCTTACGCCAGTCACCCGAAAGCACGTCGTTCCCATACCTGTCAGCCACCCGCTCATGCTAATAAGTGGGAGCCGCATGCGTCGCGGTTGACCGGCGGCTCGGCGCGGTGAGTGTGAGAACGAAGTACGTCAGGAAGCCGACCACGAGTCCTACTGCCCAGGAATAGTCGTACAAGGGCTTGAGGAACGGGATGAGGCCGTTCTCTGGGAACGGGCCGGCGCCCGGGTTCGAGTACGCGCCGCCGACCGCGAGCACCGAGCCGAGCAGGGTGGCGACGACACCGCGCCAGTTCCAGCCGGCGGCGTACCAGTAGCGGCCGCCGGGCCGGTAGAGGTCGGCGAGGTTCAGGTTGGTCCGGTCGATCACCCAGTAGCCCGCGATCAGGACGCCGGCCACCGACGCGAGCAGACCGCCGTAGAACGACAGCCACACGAAGATGTAGATCGACGGGTCCGAGATCAGCCTCCACGGCTGGATCACGATGCCGATCACGCCGGTCAGCAGGCCCGCGGTCCGGAAGTTCAGCCACCGCGGCAACGCGTTCGCGAAGTCGTACGACGGACTCACGACGTTGGCGGCGACGTTGCAGGACATCGTCGCGAGGATCGCCATCACCAGGCCGATCGTGACGATCACCGGGTTCTCGAACCGGCGGGTGAGCTCGACCGGGTCCCAGATCGCCGAGCCGTACAGCACCACGGTGCCGGACGTGGTGATGATCGAGACCAGCGCGATGAACGACATCGTGGTCGGCAGGCCGATGATCTGTCCCCAGACCTGCGCCCGCTGCCCCTTCCCGAACCGGGTGAAGTCCGGCATGTTCAGCGACAGCGTCGCCCAGAACGCGATCATGCCCATCAGCGACGGCGCGAAGATCTTCCAGAAGTCGGCATCCCAGCCGAGCTTCGACGGCTGCGACAGGATCGGCCCGAACCCGCCGGCCTTCACCAGGATCGCCACCATCAGCGCCACGAACGCGACCGTCACCAGCGGCGCCGCCCAGTTCTCGAACCGGCGCAGTCCCTCGATACCGCGGAAGATCAGCACCATCTGCAGCGCCCAGAAGAACAGGAAGCTCAGCCACATCGTCCACGGGTGCCCGCCGATCGCGGACGCCTCCATCCAGCCCTTGCCGAACAGCTCGCCGACGATCACGTAGATCGCCTGCCCGCCGATCCAGGTCTGGATCCCGAACCAGCCGCAGGCGATGAAGGCCCGCAGCAACGCCGGGAAGTTCGCGCCCCGGACGCCGTAGAACGCCCGCGCGAACACCGGGAACGGGATCCCGTACTTCGTGCCGGCGTGACTGTTCAGCAGCAGCGGAACGAGAACGATCAGGTTCCCGAGGGTGATCGTGAGGAACGCCTGCAGCCAGTTCATCCCGATCGCGACCAGGCCGGACGCGAGCAGGTAGCTGGGGATGTTGTGCGCCATCCCCATCCACAGCGCGGCGTAGTTGTACGTCGTCCAGGTCCGCTCGGGCAACCGCGTGGGCGCCAGCTCTGCGTTGGCGTACGCGCTGTCCCTCAGTACGTCGGGATCAGCTAGTTCGACGCGTCCGTCGGGGTGAACCGTCTGCTCTGCTGTGGTCACAAGTGCCACCCCATCCGGTCGGGCGATGTCCGCTCCGAACAAGTTGCGTGACGGGATGACTTCGTGTCAACGGACAACTACTGAAAGAGCAGAAGATGAGGAGAGGTTGGGGCGAAGGGCAGGAACTCGGGTCAGCTTGGGCCGAGGAGGGGGAGGCTCGGGCGTTGCGGCGTACCGAGAGCTTGGTAGCCGCGGCGGATCGCGTCCTGGAGTTTGTCGACCGGCCACGGCCAGTCCTCGGTGTGCTCGAGCGCCTTGTCCAGCGGAGTGCCCGCGTGGTGCAGGGTCGAGATCGTGTTGGCGACCTTGCCCAGGTCCATCGCCTGGTCGGTGGCGAACTCGACGTCGACGACCGCGCCGTGGCCCGGGACGATCTTCGCGTCCGCGGTCATCATGCCGATCGCGCTCTGGACCGTGTCCGGCCACTCGAGCGGGAACGAGTCCTCGCCGTACGACGGCGGCGCCGACTCCTCGAGCAGGTCGCCGAGGAAGAACACGTTCACGTCCGGTACGCCGACCACGGTGTCGCCGGAGGTGTGCCCGTTGCCGACGTACAGCAGCTCGACGCGACGGTCGCCGAGGTCGATGACCTTCGCGACCGCGAACGTCGTACCGGCGAGCTTCTCTCCGTTGTCGAGGGCGGCGGCGTTCTCGTGCAGGTAGACCGTCGCGTCGGTGAAGACGCTGTTACCGGCCACGTGGTCGAAGTGCGCGTGCGTGTTGACGACCCATTTGACCGGTGCGTCGGTGAGCTCGCGGATGTGCTCGCGGAGCTGCTCGGCCTCCTCGGTCGTGGCGCGCGTGTCGATCACCAGCGCGCCGTCGGCTCCGACGACGAGGCCGACGTTCAGGTCCCATTCGTCGTACCGGCGAACCCAGGTGCGATCGCCGATCTCGGCCCATGCGCTCATGAGCCCGAGGTTACTTGCCCCGATTACTTGCTGAGTACGTCGCCCCTGGCCACCTGGTCCTTCGCGAGGCCGCGGAGCAGCAGCCCGACGTTGTCGCCGGCCGTCGCGGTCTGCAGGACCTTGCGGAACATCTCGACGCCGGTCACCTCGACCTGCAGCATCGGCTGCCCGGCCCGGCTGAGCAGCACCTGCTCGCCGACCGTCACCGTCCCGGTCTGCACCCGCCCGGTCACCACGGTGCCGCGACCGGTGATCGAGAACACGTCCTCGACCGTCATCCCGAACGACCCGACCGGCAGGTTGTCCTGCGGCCGCGGCGGCCCCGGAAAACTGTTCGCCTCCGCATGCCCACGCGCAAGCATCTCCTGCGGATCCATCGGGTTAGACCGCTTCCAGAACTTCCAGCCCATCCATCGAGACTAGGGCATGTCTGGTCGTCCCCCGCCTACTGCGCGGCACTCGGCACGGCGCCTCGCCGCACTGGAGGAAAGGCCACGATGAAACCACATCGAGGCCTTCCCTCCAGCACACCGATGCACCGCACCGAGCACCTGCTCGCTACGGCGGGGGACGACCAGACATGCCCGGCGGGTTGGCAAGCCCTCTCCTGGCGACTTAAGGTCGCAAGTGTTCCGATCGGAACTCCGAAACTTTCGAAGGGTGGTCGGTGTGACGACACGACGTGCTGTGGTGGTCCGGGGCGGTTGGGAAGGGCACTCCCCGGTCGAGGCGACCGACCTGTTCATCCCGTTCCTGCAGGAGAACGGCTACGAGGTGGCCGTCTTCGACAGCACCGAGGCGTACCTCGACCTCGACAACGTCGACCTCGTGCTGCAGTGCGTGACGATGAGCGAGATCGAGCCCGAGCACTTCAAGGGCCTGGAAGCGGCGATCCGGCGCGGCACCGGGTTCGCCGGCTGGCACGGCGGGATCGCGGACTCGTTCCGCAAGAACGTCGACTACAGCTTCATCACCGGCGGGCAGTTCATCTCGCACCCGCACGGGTTCACGGACTACCGCGTCGACATCATTGCCGACCATCCGATTGTCGACGGCATCAAGCACTTCGACGTACACACCGAGCAGTACTACGTGCACGCCGACCCGACCAACAACGTGCTGGCGACGACGACGTTCGAGTCGCACCCGGACTACCCGTGGATCGAGGGCGCCGTGATGCCGGCCGTCTGGACCCGCACCTGGGGCGAGGGCAAGGTGTTCGTCTGCACGGTCGGCCACAAGCTGGACGACCTGGAGACGCCCGAGGTGCGGACGATCATCGAGCGGGGGCTGCTGTGGGCGAGCAAGTGACACGCGTCGGCATCGTCGGCACCGGCGTCATTTCCGGCACCTATCTCGACCACCTGGGCAAGCTCCCCGGCGTCGACGTGGTCGCGGTCGCCGACCTGGACCTGGCGCGTGCTCAAACGATTGCCGACCAGAACCCGGCCATCCGCGCGCTCTCGCCGGAGGAGCTGTACGCGGCTGACGACATTGAGATCGTCGTCAATCTGACGATCCCGGCCGCCCATGCCGCCGTGCACCAGGCCGCGCTGGCAGCCGGCAAGCACGTGTACGGCGAGAAGCCGTTGGCCATGGACCGCACCGAAGCGGAGCCGCTGCTGAAGTACGCCGCCGCCAACGACCTCCGGATCGGCTGCGCACCGGACACGGTGCTCGGCACCGGAACCCAGACGGCTCGTGCGGTGATCGACCGCGGTGACATCGGCACCCCGCACGCGGCGACCGCGTTCATGGTGACGCCCGGCCACGAGTTGTGGCACCCCGCGCCTGAGTTCTACTACCAGCCCGGCGGCGGACCGGTCCTCGACATGGGCCCGTACTACGTGACCAGCCTGGTCACGCTGCTCGGCCCGGTCGTCCGGGTCACCGCCCGCGCGGGCCAGTCGAAACAGCAGCGCAAGATCCACACCGGGCCGCGGGCCGGGACCGTGTTCGACGTGGAGGTGCCGACGCACGTCACCGGCGTGCTGGAGCACGAGTCGGGCGCGCTGACCACCGTGCTGATGTCGTTCGACGTCTGGGCCGGGCGGCTGCCGCGGATCGAGGTCCACGGTACGGACGGCAGCCTGTCCGTGCCGGACCCGAACGGGTTCGACGGGACCGTCGAGATCGTGACTCCGGAGCAGCGCGAGTGGACCGAGGTACCGGTCGCCGGTGGGTACGCCGGAGCCGGGCGCGGGGTCGGTGTCGCGGACATGGCCCGGGCGTTGCGGACCGGTGAGCCGCACCGCGCGAGCGGGGAGCTGGCGTACCACGTGCTCGACGTACTGGAGTCGTTCGTGGACTCCGCCGTACAGGATCAGCCCCTCGATGTGGCCAGCACAGTGACACGTCCCGCGGCCGTTCCGTTGGGAGCGTCGCCCGAGACCGCCTAGACTGGCACTCCGAACGATTGAGTGCCAGGACAGTCGGAGAGGGTGGTGCGCGTGCTCGACGAACGCAAGCTGGATGTGCTCCGCGCCATCGTCGAGGACTACGTGGCCACTCACGAGCCGGTCGGCTCGAAGACACTGGTCGACCGGCACAACCTCGGCGTCTCCCCGGCCACCGTGCGTAACGACATGGCTGCGCTGGAGGAGGAGGGGTACATCACCCAGCCGCACACCAGCGCCGGCCGGATTCCGACCGACGCGGGCTACCGGCTGTTCGTCGACAAGCTGAGCACGGTCAAGACGCTGTCGGTCGCGGAGAAGAAGGCGATCACGTCGTTCCTGGCCGGAGCGGTCGACCTGGACGACGTCGTCCGCCGTACCGTCCGGCTGCTCGCCCAGATCACCCGCCAGGTCGCCATCGTGCAGTACCCCTCGCTGAACCGGTCGAGTGTCCGGCACATCGAGGTCGTCACGATGAGCCCGCGGCGGTTGCTGCTGGTGCTGATCACCAGCAACGGCCGGGTCGAGCAGCGGCTCGTCGAGCACCCGAACGACGTCGACGAGCAACTGATCGCGGACCTGCGGTCCCGGTTGAACACAGCGCTTGCCGGGCAGCGGCTGACCGATGCGACGACGTCCCTGGCCGGTGTGCCGGAGTCATTCGCCCCGGCCGACCGGTCGATCGTCGCGGCGATCGTCACCACCTTGCTGGAGGCGTTCACCGACGAGGTCGGCGAGCAGCGGATCGCGGTCGGCGGCGCCGCCAACCTGACCCGGTACGGCGACGACTTCGAGCGGAACGTCAAGCCGGTGCTGGAGGCGCTCGAGGAGCACGTCATCCTCCTCAAGCTGCTCGGCGAGGCGACCAACCCGCAGACGTTGACCGTTCGCATCGGTCACGAGAACCCGTTCGAGGAGCTGGCCACCACGTCGGTGGTCGCTACCGGGTACGGGTCGCAGTCGGAGGCGCTCGCCACCCTCGGCATCGTCGGCCCGACCCACATGGACTACCCGAGCACAATGGGCGCAGTACGTGCCGTCGCGCGCTACGTGAGCCAGATCCTGGCCGAGACGTGATGCGAATCCTAATGAAGACAACCCCCTGGTCTGGAGTATGAGCACCGATTACTACGCCGTCCTAGGTGTCAGCCGTGACGCTTCGTCGGACGAGATCAAGAAGGCGTACCGCAAGCTGGCACGCCAGTACCACCCGGACGTGAACGACTCCGAGGACGCGCACCAGAAGTTCCAGGAGATCGGGCGCGCGTTCCAGGTGCTCAGCGACCCGCAGAAGCGGCAGATGCACGACCTCGGCGGCGACCCGTTCGCCTCCGCGGCGGGTGGACCGGGCGGTGCCGGCTTCGGCCAGGCGTTCACGTTCACCGACATCATGGACGCGTTCTTCGGCCAGACCGGCGGGGCGACCCGCGGGCCGCGGCCGCGGACCCGGCGCGGTCAGGACGCCCTGATCCCGCTGCGGATCGACCTGGCCGAGGCGGCCTTCGGTACGACGCGGGAGCTCAAGGTCGACACCGCCGTACTGTGCCCGACCTGTAGCGGGTCCGGCGCGGCGGCCGGCTCCGAGCCGGTCACCTGCGAGATCTGCCACGGGCGCGGCGAGGTCACGCACACGCAGCGGTCGTTCCTCGGCGAGGTGCGGACGATGCGGCCGTGCCCGAACTGCCGCGGCTACGGCACCACGATCCCGAGCCCGTGCGTGGAGTGCTCGGGCGACGGGCGCGTGCGCTCCCGCCGTACCGTCACCGTGAAGATCCCCGGCGGCGTCGACACCGGGACGCGCGTGCAGCTGTCCGGTCAGGGCGAGGTCGGTCCCGGCGGCGGTCCGGCCGGTGACCTGTACGTCGAGATCGAGGTCGAGCCGCACGACATCTTCACCCGCAACGGCGACGACCTGCACTGCACGGTGACACTGCCGATGACGGCGGCCGCACTCGGTACGACGATCGACCTGCCGACGCTCGAGGGTGAGACGACTCCGCTGGAGATCAGGCCCGGCACGCAGTCCGGTACGGCGATGACGTTGACCGCACGCGGCGTACCGCGCCTGCGGCACGCCGGTCGCGGCGACCTCATCGTCCAGATCATCGTCGAGACCCCCACCAAGCTCGACGACGCCCAGGCCGAGCTCCTCCGGCAGCTCGCGGCGGTGCGCGACGAGGAACGCCCGCAGGGTCAGGTCCAAGCCACCCACAAGACCGTCTTCGGCCGCCTCCGCGACGCCTTCGGCACCCACTAAATGACAGCGCGACGCCCCGGAGGTGTTCGGTAGGTGGGGGTTGCGGTGTTCTTCTGCGCTGACCTCGGCTCGGACGAGTTGGTGCTCGACGGGGCCGAGGGGCGGCATGCGGCCGTCGTACGGCGGATCGGGCCGGGGGAGCGTGTTCGGCTGACGGACGGGCGGGGGACCTGGGCCGAAGGGGCCGTGGTCGCTGCGTCCAAGGCCGGGGTGACCGTGGCGGTGGACGAGCGGGGAGCTGTTGTTGCCGCCGATCCCCGCGTGGTCGTGGTGCAGGCGGTGCCGAAAGGCGAGCGGGCCGAGCTGGCGGTGGAGATGCTGACCGAGGTCGGCGTCGACGTGATCGTGCCGTGGAACGCGGAGCGCAGTCAGTTCCGCGCGAACCCGGAGCGGGTCGAGAAGACGCTCGCGAAGTGGCGGGCGTGGGCGTTCGAGGCGAGCAAACAATCACGGCGTACCTGGTTCGCCGAGGTCGCCCCGATCGCGACCACGGCCGAGATCGCCGAGCTACTGGCCGCCGCGGCGCTCCCCGTCGTACTCCACGAAGAAGCCACCACCCCACTGGCATCCCTCGAACCACCCACAACCGGCGACATCGTCCTGGTCATCGGCCCTGAAGGCGGCATAGCCCCCACCGAACTCAAGTCCTTCGCAGCCGACCCGATCCGCCTCGGCGACACCGTCCTCCGAACCTCAACAGCCGGCGTCGCAGCAGCAGCCGCCCTCCTGTCCCGCTCCCGCTGGACCTGATCCCCAGCGGACGGCGGACTGGTATCTCGCCAGTGCTTCGGCGTCGTCGATGCTGCCGTGGTGGTGGATCTGTTGCCATGTGTCGGCGTACCTGAAGATCCGCGTCGTGCGGATCTGCAGCGGTCGCTCGCCGAGCTCCGGATGCTGGTACGTGCCGACCTCTCGCCCCGCGAACACGACCGAGTCGTCCTGCCAGTACGTCGCCGCGTCCCCGAACGTCACCTGGACGTTCAGCGAACCGGCAAACACCCGTTCGTAGAGCGCCCGTACGGCGTCCCGCGACCGCAGGATCCCGCCGATCGGGTTGTTCAGCTGCACCAACTCGTCAGCCGCCCATCCGGCGACCAGCGTCTCCAGGTCCTTGCTGTTCAGCGCGTAGTAGAACGTCTCCAGCGCCGCCAGCGCACCCTCGCGCCCCGGCATCCGCGCCGCGGTCGCCCGCGATCGCGCGTCCGGCCCGAATCCGTAGTCGACCAACTCGATCATTCGCCATCCCTCGCTAAGCTGTTAGACAGGAACCGAACACAACTGTACGACAGGGATCGAACACTATGTCCATCGAGTCAGCTCGTGCCCGTACGCTCAGCCACGTTGATCCGGCCGAGGTGCCGTTGCAGGCTGCGCTGGATGCGCTCGCGGACCCGGTACGACGCTCGATCCTGCGCGACCTCGCCGTCCACGACGACTGGACCCGCGCCTGCGGCACCTTCGACCTCCCGGTCAAGAAGGCCACCGCCAGCCACCACTTCGCCGTACTCCGCGCCGCCGGCCTGATCGAACAACGCGACGAAGGAGCCCGCCGCCTCAACCGCCTCCGCCGCGAGGAGTTCAGCAAGGTGTTCCCCGGCCTCCTCGCCGCCACCATCGACCGCGCGGACTGACCCGGCTACTTCACCACGACAGACTTGCTGTCCGTGTTCGTGACGCTGCCGTCCTCGCCCGAGAGCAGGTAGACGCTGATCTGCCACTCCCCAGGGGTCAGCGTGAGTTGGAAGGAGTACGGCGAGAACTTCTGCCCTTCCTTGGCGGTGGTGAAGCTCTTCTTCGTCTCCCGGGTCTTCAGGTTCGTCGCCTCGTAGTTGACCGTCGCCTCGAACGCCGCCGCGACGCCCTGCACCGTGACCTTGGGCTTGACCACCTGGTCCTCGGACGGTGAGTCGATCCAGACCAGTGCCTGCACGTCTGCCGCCTGAGCACGGCTCAACGGCTTGCTGGTGTCGACCTGGCCGAACAGCCTTCGGCCAGAGCGGCCGGCCTCGGTGACCTGGATCGGGGTGCGGTTGTCTCCCAGTGCACCTTGGACGGTGTAGACGAGTTGCTGGGTCGCGACCCGTGCGAGATCGGCGTCGAGGGCGGTCGTGGGCAGTTGTTTGAAGTCGACGGTGACGATGCCGTTTGAGCGGGTGACGGTGTTGAGGGCTGCGCCGCGCCAGACGGAGTAGTAGTCGGGGTCGGTCGGCTGCTTGGTGGTCATGATGCGGACCGCTTGCTCGGCCGGGCGGCCGCTGACCTTCGCCCAGGTGCGGTACAGGCGGGCGGCCTTCTTCTGCGTGCCGACCTGCTGGCCGAGCCAGTAGACCGGTACGACGGTGCTCTTGACTGCTGGTTCGGGTACGCCGCGGTCCGTCGGCTCCGTGGTCTTCGCGGACGGTGAGGTGGATCGAGGCTGGGTGGGAGCCTGGGATGGCTCGGGGGAGGGGGAGGCGGTCAGCGCCGACGGGGTCGGGCTTGGCAGTACGCCGGTTGCGGTGGTCGTCGTACCGGAGCCGGCTACCGCGTCGCCGTCGTCGGCGGTGTTCTCGGGGCCGTTGAGCATGGTGAAGGCGCCGATGGCGGCTGCCGTGCCGGCCGCGGCGAGGCCGGCGGTCAGGAGCCAGGGGCGCCGCGCGGCGGGACGCTGGGCGTGCGCGCGGGCGCGGATCTCCGGCAGTGCGTCGGACGGCTCGATCCGGTCCGCCTCCTCGTGGAGGGACCGCCGCATCAGCTCGTCGAACGGGTCGTTCGGGTTCTCGTTCATACGTTCTGCTCCAGGAGCTGGCGCAGCGACTTGCTCGCGCGCGCGGCGTGGCTCTTCACGGATCCCCGGCTGATGCCCATCGTGTCCGCGATCTCGGCCTCCGACAGGTCACCGTAGTAGCGCAGGACCATCACTGTGCGTTGCTTCTCCGGGAGGGTCCGCATCGCCTCGATCACCCGGTCCGTCTCGGCGGTCCGCAGTACTGCCTGCTCGGCGCTCGGCTCATCGGGAAGGGTCCGTGGGGTGTGCTTGTCCACCACCACCAGGTGGCGCTGGCGGGACCGGCAGCGGTTCACCACGGCGGTCCGCAGGTACGCGAGCGCCTTGTGCGGGTCGCGCAGCCGGTGCCAGCGGCCGTGCATCGCGACGAACGCGTCCTGCACGATCTCTTCCGCCGTACCGGTGTCACGCAGCAGCAGGGCGCCGAGGCGGACCAGCGAGGTGTAGTGCGCGGTGTAGACAGCCGTCAGCGCCTCGTCGGCATCCCACGAGGACTCATGTGTCACGCACTCTTCGTACACCACGGCCGGTTGTGCCACGAAAAGACGACGCAAAGACCCCGTCCCAGGTTGACAACAGGTTCGCCCGAATCCGGTCGAGAGGCGCCCGGGAAGCGTGTCTCGGGGAATTACCGGTGAGGGTGTCGGGCGAGACGGCTAGCATGGGTGGACTACTTCATCGGCATCAGGAGGGGAACAGGCTGTCCAGGCCACGCAGTATCGAACCGGAGGCGCGCCCGAACGGGGCGGCAGCCGCCAGCACGCAGGCGTCGCACAAGATCGTCGTGCCGAACAGCATCGACATGGTGGCCCTGCTCGGAGCCCGGGACGAGTTCCTCCGCATCGTCGAGAAGGAGTTCGCCGCCGACATCATGGTCCGCGGCAACGAGATCACGCTGAACGGCGAGCCGGCCGAGCTGGCCCTGGCCGAGCGGCTGATCGACGAGCTGATCGCCGTGATCCGCACCGGGCACGGGCTGACCGCCGACTCGGTCGAGCGCAGTATCGCGATGATCAAGCAGGCCACGGCCGAGAGCCCGGCCGACGTGCTGACGCAGAACATCCTGTCCAGCCGCGGCCGCACGATCCGGCCGAAGACGCTGAACCAGAAGCGGTACGTCGACGCCATCGACAAGAACACCATCGTGTTCGGCATCGGCCCGGCCGGTACCGGCAAGACCTACCTGGCGGTCGCCAAGGCGGTCCAGGCGCTGCAGGCCAAGGAGGTCAACCGGATCATCCTGACCCGGCCGGCCGTCGAGGCCGGCGAGCGGCTCGGGTTCCTGCCCGGCACCCTGTCGGAGAAGATCGACCCGTACCTGCGGCCGCTGTACGACGCCCTGCACGACATGCTCGACCCGGAGTCCATCCCGCGGCTGATGACCGCCGGCACGATCGAGATCGCGCCGCTGGCCTACATGCGCGGCCGGACGCTGAACGACGCCTTCATCATCCTGGACGAGGCGCAGAACACCTCGCCGGAGCAGATGAAGATGTTCCTCACCCGGCTCGGGTTCGGCTCGCGGATGGTGGTCACCGGTGACGTCACCCAGGTCGACCTGCCGAACGGGATGCACTCGGGGCTGCGGGTCGTGCAGGACATCCTCGAGGGCGTCCAGGACCTGGCGTTCTGCCGGCTCACCTCGCACGACGTGGTCCGGCACAAGCTGGTCGGGCGAATCGTCTCGGCGTACGAAAACTATGAAGGTAGTGCTGACAACCACCGATGAACGTCGAGGTCAACAACGAGTCCGGGGTCGAGATCGACGCACACGGACTGATGCGGCTCAGCCGGTTCGTGCTGTCGTCGCTGCGGCTGCACCCGGAGTGTGAACTGTCGATCAAGCTGGTCGACGAGGACACCATGGCGCGATATCACGTCGAGTTCCTGGACCTGCCGGGTCCGACCGACGTGATGTCGTGGCCGATGGACGAGCTGCGGCCGGGTTCCGACGGCGACGCCGACGAGGACCTGCCGCTCGGGCACCTCGGCGACATCGCGTTGTGCCCGACGGTCGCCGCCGCGCAGGGCGCGAAGGCCGGCCACGGCACGTGGGCGGAGCTCGAGCTGCTGACGGTGCACGGCATCCTGCACCTGCTCGGGTACGACCATGCGGAACCCGCCGAGAAGGCGGAGATGTGGGACGTCCAGGGCCGCCTGCTGGAAGCATGGCGAGCCCCTGGAAACCGGCTAGAGGCGTGATACCGAGATGACTTCCCACGACCTTGTTCTCCTGGTTGTGGCTGCGGTGCTCGTTCTGCTGGCCGGGCTGTTCGCCGGGGCCGAGGCGGCGCTGTCGTCGTACTCGAAGGTGCGGGCGAACGAGCAGGTCGAGCTGGGCAACCTGCGCGCGGTCCGGCTGCGTGACCTGCTGTCCGACGCCCCGCGGTACCTGAACTCGCTGCTCCTGCTCCGGCTGATCTGCGAGATCACCGCGATCGTCCTGGTCACCCAGGCGCTGTCCGGTGTTCTCTCGGTGACCTGGGAGCACGTGCTGATCACCGCCGTGGTGATGGTGCTGATCTCGTACGTGATCATCGGGGTCGCGCCGCGGACGCTCGGCCGGCAGCACTCGGACCGGTTCGCGATCGTGTCGGCCGGCCCGGTGATGGCGCTGACCCGGATCCTCGGGCCGCTGCCGAAGTTCCTGATCCTGATCGGGAACGCGCTGACCCCGGGCAAGGGGTTCGCCGAGGGCCCGTTCGCGACCGAGGCTGAGCTGCGGGCGCTGGTCGACTACGCGGAGAAGTCCGCGGTGATCGAGTCCGGCGAGCGGCAGATGATCCACTCGGTCTTCGAGCTCGGCGACACCATCGTCCGCGAGGTGATGGTGCCGCGCACGGACATGGTCTACATCGAGCGGCACAAGAAGCTCCGCCAGCTCACGTCGCTGGCCTTGCGGTCCGGGTACTCGCGGATCCCGGTGATCGGCGAGTCGCTCGACGACATCGTCGGCGTCGTCTACCTCAAGGACGTGATGCGCCGGGTGTACGACAACGCCCAGGCCGAGTCGACCGAGCGGGTCGAGTCGGTGATGCGGCCGTGCATGTACGTCCCGGACTCCAAGCCCGTCGACGAGCTGCTCCGCGAGATGCAGGCGGCCCGGATGCACCTGGCGATCGTCGTCGACGAGTACGGCGGTACGGCGGGACTGGTCGCGATCGAGGACATCCTGGAGGAGATCGTCGGCGAGATCACCGACGAGTACGACGAGGACCCGGACTCGGTGCAGGAGCTGTCCGACGGTTCGTACCGGGTGTCGAGCCGGTTGCCGATCGACGAGCTGGGCGAGCTGTTCGGCGTACCGCTGGACGACGACGACGTCGACACCGTCGGCGGCCTGATGGCCAAGCTGCTCGGCAAGGTGCCGATCCCCGGCGCCGAGGTGGGAATCGAAGGTCTGTCGCTGACCGCGGAGCGGCCGTCCGGCCGCCGCAACCAGGTAGGTACGGTTCTCGTACGCCGCGAGGAGCCGACGCCCACCCCGCACGACCAGAACCACCAACACGCCTAGGAGCTTTTGTTGTCAGACCTCTCCGCTGAGGACGCCAAACTCGTCACGCTCGCCCGCGCTGCCCGCGCGCGGACCCGGGCCGCCGAGGGCGCCGCCGTACGGGACTCCGACGGGCGGACGTACTCCGCCTGCACGGTCGCGCTCGACACGGTCGAGCTGACCGCCCTGCAACTGGCGGTGGCGATGGCGCTCGCGTCCGGGGTGAAGGGTCTCGAGGCGGCCGCGGTGGTCACCGAGTCCGAATCCGCCGATGTGGGCGTCGTACGGCACTTCGCCGGCGCCAACATTCCCGTAGTACTTGCCCTTGGCACTGGAGAGGTCCGCGATGTCGTCCACACCTGAGAACTTCAAATCGGGGTTCGCCTGCTTCGTCGGCCGGCCGAACGCGGGCAAGTCCACCCTCACCAACGCCTTGGTGGGGAAGAAGATCGTCATCACGTCGTCGAAGCCCCAGACCACGCGGCACGCGGTCCGCGGGATCGTGCACCGGCCGGACGCGCAGCTGATCCTGGTCGACACCCCCGGTCTGCACAAACCCCGCACGCTGCTCGGTGAGCGGCTGAACGACCTCGTGAAGACCACGTGGGCCGAGGTCGACGTGATCGCGGTCTGCCTGCCGTCCAGCGAAAAGATCGGCCCGGGCGACCGCTTCCTCGCGGCCGAGGCGGCGAAGGTCGCGAAGACTCCGAAGGTCGCGCTCGCCACCAAGGCCGACCTCGTCGAACCCGAGCGGATGGTCGAGCACCTGGCCGACATCCAGGCGCTCGGCGAGTCCGCCGGCATCGAATGGGCGTCGATCGTGCCGGTGTCCGCGACGTCCGGGTTCCAGGTCGATCTGGTCGCCGACGAACTCGTGAAGCTGCTGCCGGACGGCTTCCCGCTGTACCCCGACGGCGACATCACCGACGAGCCCGAGGAGACGCTGGTCGCGGAGCTGATCCGCGAGGCGGCGCTGGAGGGTGTCCGGGACGAGCTCCCGCACTCGATCGCGGTCACCATCGACGAGATGAACCTCCGCGAGGACCGCCCCGAGGACAAGCCGCTGCTCGACATCTACGCGAACATCTTCCTCGAGCGGGAGAGCCAGAAGGGCATCGTGATCGGCCACAAGGGCGCCCGCCTGCGCGAGGTCGGCGCGGCCGCCCGCCACCAGATCGAGGCCCTGCTCGGTACGCCGGTGTATCTCGACCTGCACGTCAAGATCGCGAAAAACTGGCAGACAGACGCGAAGAACCTGCGCAAACTGGGTTTCTGATGAGCCTGCGCAATCCCGTGTACGCCGCGTTGACCGGGCCGCACGCGTCGTTCGCCGAGGTCCGCGGCAACGCCCGCCGCTACCCGTCGGCGATCGCGCCGTTCCTCGCCCTGCCCGACGTACCGACGTCACAGGACTGGGTTGACGCGGCCGAACTGGTCGGACCGGGGACCGTGGTCGCGCTGATGCGTCCTGAGTTTCCGCTCCCGGACACCTTCAAGCTGGACCGTGAGATCGAGCTGGTGCAGTTCGTGGCGCCGGCTTCCCTTCCGGCAGCCGACCCCGAAGCAGTCGTCCTCGGCGTCGACGACGTGCCGGACATGCTCGCCCTCGTCGCCCTGACCGACCCGGGCCCGTTCCGGAGCCGCACGATCGAGCTCGGCACGTACGTCGGTGTACGCCGCGACGGCGAGCTGATCGCGATGGCCGGTACGCGGTTCGCCCTCCCCGGGCACACCGAGATCAGCGCGGTCTGCACGCATCCGTCGTACCAGGGCCAAGGCCTCGCCAGTCGGCTGATCCGCGCGGTCGCCGCGCACATCACCGCAGCCGGCCGGACGCCGTTCCTTCACACCGGCGGCGCCAACACGAACGCGATCCGCCTCTACCGGGGCCTGGGTTTCGAGCTCTCCAACGAAATGAAGGTCACCATCGTCGAGCCGGTATGACGGACCTCGCCCACGTCTACTGGCTCGGTGGCGGCACCGGGGCCGGCAAGTCGACGATCTCCCGGCGCCTCGCGGACCGGTACGGCCTGCGCCGCTACGACACCGACCGGTCGATGGGCGACCACGCGGCGCGCAGCGATCCGCGCGCGACGCCGTACCTGCAGGACTTTCTCGCGATGGACATGGACGAGCGATGGGCGAACCGGTCGCCGGAAATCATGCTCGACACGTTCCACTGGTTCCGCGGTGAGGCGTTCGAGCTGATCGTGGAGGACCTGCTCAGGCTGCCGGCGGAACCCGTTGTAGTGGAGGGGTTCCGCCTGCTACCGGAGTTGGTCGCGCCACTCCTGGCCGATCGCCGGCAGGCCGTCTGGTTGCTGCCGACACCGAGCTTTCAGCGGGCTGCGTTTGAGCAGCGTGGGTCGCTCTGGTCGATCGCAGGCCGCACGAGTACGCCGGAGCGGGCGCTGGGCAACCTGCTGGAGCGGGACCGGAGGTTCACCGAACGAGTCGCCGGTGAGACCGAACGTCTTGGCCTCACCGGGCTCGTGGTCGAGACCGGCGAGACCGAGGACGAGTTGGTCGACCGGGTGGCCGGCCTGTTCGGGCTCTAGACCCTCTCCGACGAGATGAAGGTCACAGTGGTCCAGGCGGTCTAGCCTGGAACCCTTGCAACAAGGTGCAAATGCGGCGCCTTCCGTCCCCTGCGCACGTTATGCTCGCGCACGATCTCGAGGCTCATCGAGGTCATTCATGTCCTGAGGGGGACTCCCAGTATGAAGCTGCAGCGCTTCGCGCTCGCCCTGGCCGGGGTCGGTATGCTCGCCGCCACGGCCGCCGCCGGCCCGGCCACCGCCGCCGTCCGGTCCGACCCGACGCCCGCGATGGCCAACCCGGCCAAGGGCAACCTGAAGACCACGCCGAACACCAAGCTCGCCTCCGGGGGATGCGCGCAGGATGTCGGCTTCAACACCCCGACGCCGGGGATCAACGACGTCCTGGTCACGCCGGCCAAGCCGCCGCGCGGTGAGTTCTTCGGGGAGTTCAAGTTCGTCGGCACGCGTCTCAACACGACGTGGTACGGCGTGCAGACCGACGCGCACTTCTACTACCACAGCCTGTTCGTGCAGGGCGGCACGCTGTACCGCGGTGTCACCTACTTCGACACCGAGAACGCGCGCCCGACGTACGCGCGGATCGGCTCCGGCTGGACCAGCTTCACCCAGCTCGTGACATCGAACTACGCCATCACCGCGCCGAACCGCTCGTACCTGTACGGGCTGAGCACCAACGGCAGCCTGTACCGCTACGCGGCGTCGGGTGCCACCTTCCGGGCACTTGGCCACTTCGCAGGCTTCAAGGGCTTCAAGGCGATGACCGTAGTGGCGGAGAACCCGTTGTACGACACGCTGCTGATGACCACCAAGGCCGGTGCGCTGTGGACGGTCCGGATCCCGGCCGCCGCCTCGACGAAGCCGATCCTGAAGCTGGTGCGGAGCACGGGCTTCGCGGCGTACGAGTCGCTGGCCGCCAGGGGCTGCGGTGACAGGGGCGGCTCGCTGGTGACCGGTTTCGACAACGACACCGACTCGGCGTACCAGTACGCGATGAGCAAGTTCAACGGCTCGAAGACCGCGGTCACGTCCTACGGCCGGGTCACCGGCGGGACCATCCCGGGCACCGGCATCTTCCCGATCACCGGCCACTGGAACCAGCTCGTGGGCGAGTGAGCTTTCAGCAGTAACTGAGTTTTCAGCAGAAGAGGCCGGGGGCGTCGCTGGTTGCGGCGCCCCCGGTCTGTTTCAGACCGTCTTCTGGTAGGCCAGGATCCGGGCGACGATCTTGTAGTTGAGCTGTTCGTTGATGCCGATCATGTGGTCGTTGGACTCGGCGTTCCACGTGTCGACCTGGGCCAGGGCCGGCTCGGCGTCGCGGAGCTTCAGGAGCATCGCGGACTTCAGCAGGGCGCCCAGCCGGTGGCCGCGGTGGTCGCGGGAGACCGCGGTGTCGTGCTGGTGGCCGATGTGCGGGCGTTCGCGCTCGACCGCGATCACCGTGTGGCCGGCGAGCGCGCCGGTGGCCTTCTCGCGGGCGATGACGCGGTAGAGCGTGTGGTCGCTCTTCGCCTGAGCTTCCTCGTACGCGCGGATCCGCTCGCTGCTGTAGAAGTCGTCCTCGATGTCGAGGTCGTCCTTCGGCGCGTCGTTGATGGACGCGGTGACCGCGATCATCCCGTCGAGCATGTCGTCCGGCAGCGCACCGGTGAGCGTGACCAGCTCGTACGCCGTCGCCGCCGCGACTGCCTCGTCGTACAGCGACTGGACGACCGACCAGTCGAGACCGGTCAGCTCCTGGCGGCGGTTCACCTCGACGGCCTTCCGCTCGTAGCCGTGCTTGTCCGCCAGCGCGATCGCCTCGGGCAGGTCGAAGCCGCCGTACCCAATGATCGCGCGTCCGTTGTCGCGACCGAGCTGCTCGACGTACTCGATCAGCGCCGCCGCGACCGCACCGTCACGATGGTCCGGATGGACCGACAGGTCGAACCACACATGGTTCGTGTTGTCGTACGTCGGCAGCGACACGACGAGCAGCCCGACAGTCGTGCCGTCGTCGTCCCGCGCCAGGAACGCCTGCTCGGGATCCATGTCCCAGCCGTAGCGCAGCATGTCCGCGAACCCTCGTGGGGTCCCCACGAGCATCTCCGGGCAGTCCTGCTTCAGGGCAGCGCTCTGTAAGGCGACTGCTTCGATGCACCCGGCCTCGTCGTCGGGCGACAGCTTGATGATGTCCACACCGACAGCGTCCACCGAGACAGCCGGTTACCGCATCTGGTTTATCCGCGGTCGAGAAGTTCCTCGCTGAGCTTCCACAACCGGCGCGCGCTGTCCCGGTCGATCGCGTACGGCAGTACGCCGAACGCGCCCGGAGTCACCGCCAGCACATCGGTGTCCGGTACGTCGGACGCGTGCACCGCTGCGATGTCGACGTCCTCGCAGTACACCCCGCCGTACCCCTCGAGCTGTGGACTTGCCGCGCACCACACCTGCGTCGCTGCGCCCTGCCCGACCGTTTTCAGCCCGCGGTCCGGGTCGATGATCGGCTCGTAGTTCTCGTCCAGGAAGCCGCCCTGGCGCAACGTCTCGCGGTTCGAGTACCGAGTCAGGTGCGTGATGATGCTGCCCGGATGCACGGCGAACGCGCGGATCTTGTTGGCCCGTTCGCGCTCGTCGAGTTCGACGGCGAACAGGACGTTCGCGGTCTTCGACTGGCCGTACGCTTCGTACGGCGCGTACTCGCGGTGCTCGAAGTTCGGATCGTCGAAGTGGACGTCGCTGTACCGGTGCCCGCGCGACGACACCGACACCACCCGAGCACCACCGGCCCTGCGCAAGGCGGGCAGCAACCGCGTGGTCAGCTGGAAGTGCCCGAGATGGTTCGTCGCGAACTGCGACTCGTAGCCGCGGGCGTCCCGGGTCAGCGGGTTCGCCATCACGCCGGCGCTGTTCACCAGGATGTGCAACGGTCGCCCGCTCGCCAGGAACCGTTCCGCGAACGCGTCGATGCTCGCCGGATCGAGCAGATCGAGCTCGTCGACCACCACTCCGCCGACATCGGCCAGCTCCCCGGTGGCGCGCGCGACGTCCCGCGCGGGGACGACGACCTCGGCCCCGGCCGCCCGGAACGCGAGGACGGTCTGCTTGCCCAGACCCGAGTATCCGCCGGTGACGATCGCGATCGTGCCGTTCAGGTCGACGCCGTCGAGGACATCGTCCGTCGTCGACGCCGCGGTGAATCCGGAACCCATTGGTGTTTGCATGTCTTCGACGCTACGAGCCTCGCTGCGGACGCAGAATGCTTGAGAGTGCCGAATACTTGCGCGATAGTACGGAGGTGGCCGATCCGCTCGCCGACACCCTCGCGCTCACCGAGGCGCACTGCCATGTCTCCCTCGGCTTCGAGGCGATCGGTGAGTGGGCTCTGCGGTACCCGGCCACGCGGCGCCTCAAGTTCACCGCCGCGGTCGAGGGCACCTGCTGGATCGATTTCGGCGCGGAGCTGCGGACCGGCCGGATCGAGCTGGAGCCGGGCGACGTCGTCCTCTTCGACGGGCGCCACGAGTTCGTGAAGGGCAACTCGGACACCGTCCCGGTCGGGGACGCGGTCGAGGCGTTCGGCGCCGCGGACGGTCCGATCGCGCGGTTCGGCAGCGGCGTCGAGACCGGTGTCGGCCCGAAGGTCGTCGGAATCGGCGGTCATGTGTCCCTGAACCGCACCGGCGAGGAGCTGCTGATGCGCGCCCTCCCGCCGGTCATCCACCTCCGCGCCACCGACGAACGCGCCGCGACGTTCCGCTGGTTGCTCGACAGATTGTTGCGCGAGGCATCGACCACCGCGCCCGGCGCGAGCCTCGCCGCCGACGACCTCGCCCACCTGCTCTTCCTCGAGGCCCTGCGCGCCTGCCTGGCCGATGCCGAGTCCCTCCCGGTCGGCTGGCTCCGCGCGATCGCCGACGAGCGGATCGCGCCGGCGCTCGAGTTGATGCACGACCAGCCTGGTCGCGCCTGGCAGCTCGAGGAGCTGGCCCAGGCCGCGGCGATGTCCCGTACGACGTTCGCCGAACGCTTCCGCTCCGTCGCCGGCGTCCCGCCGCTCACGTACCTGCTCAACTGGCGGATGCGCCTGGCCGAGCGAGCACTCCGCGACGACGACCAGCCGATGGCCGCCCTCGCGCGCTCGCTCGGCTACACCTCTGACAGCGCGTTCAGCAACGCGTTCAAGCGCGTCAACGGCGTTGCCCCACGGAGCTACCGGCAGGCCGTTCGGGCAACGCGCGTCGTGGACGATCCGGACGATCCGGGCGAGGGAGTCACGGCTTAGGCATGCCGTACGCGTGGTCGACGGTCATCGAGAACATCAGCCGCTTGTCCTGCACCATCACCGCGCGGTACTCGTCCCAGTCCGGGTGCTCGCCCGACGCGGTCCGGTAGTAGTCGACAAGGTCCTCGACCACCTCGTCGTACGGCTCGGCGGCGACCGGGCTGAGGTCGGCCTTGCCCTCGAGTACGACGTACGAGCGGCCGCCGGGACCGTCGACGTACAGGCTGGCGCGGGGGTCGCGGCGCAGGTTCTGGGTCTTCGCCCGCCCGTCGGTGAGGGAGACGCGGACGCGTGTCCCGTCGAACACGTACGTCACGTTGGACAGCTGCGGCCGGCCGTCCCGCTTGATCGTGACCAGCACGCCGAGTCCGTGAGCCCCGATCCGCTCGAGGAGAGTCTCCGCCCGGCTCATCGGTTGCTCCAGGAGCGCGTGCACAGAACCAACCGGTACGAATCTGGATCCACGATCGTCACACCCCAAGTGTCCCAGTACGGGTTGCGCGACGGTACGACGGTCCCGCCGGCCGCGACGAGCCGCTCGACGAGGTCGTCCGGCACCGGGCCATCGAGGTAGATCACCAGCAGATCCTCGTCGGTCGGTTGCGGCCGCACCTCCGGATCGGCGACCAGCTCCAAGTGCCATTCGGCGTCGGGCCACCCCACCATCAGCAGGTGATGATGATCGTCGGCCTTCCGGTACAGCACGCTCAGCCCCAGGCCGTCGACGTAAAACCGCTCGATCGCCGCGAGGTCGGTGCTGGGCCGGGCGATCCTCATCCGAGTCATGCCGAGAACCCTAAAAGCTCAAGCGCCCTTGAATGCAAGGAATCCGCGAACGACGTCCAGCCAGCGTTCCGGCGCCTTGGTGTGGATCCGGTGGCCGGCGTCGATCGTCGTGACAGTTGCCGTCGGCATCGTTTCCGCGACGAGGGGGAAACGGGTTTGGTCCAGGTGGCTCGTGGGGCCGCCGGCGAGCAGCAAGGTCGGCGCCTGCACCGCGGCCAGCCCGGTCCACCAGGCTGGTTGCGGGCGGCGGAGGTCGGCGATGACGTCTCTCAGTAGAAGCGGATCGCTTTTGCGTCGGGTCAGCCAGCCGGCCGCCAGCAATCCCAGCGTCGGCATCGGTCGCACCGTCGGGTCGCGGTCCTGGGAATCACGTGGCGGGATCGGCAGTTCCTCGAGTACCAAGCGTTCGACCCTCTCGGGTTCCGCCGCCGCGATGGCACTCGCCACGAACGCCCCGAGCGAGTTCCCGACGATCGTCACCCGTTCCAGCCCGTCCAGCTCACGGAGCGTGTGATCGCGGAAATCGTCGAGCAGGTACGGTCGCCGCCGCGGCGCAGTCCCGTGGCCCAGCAAGGTCGGACGGTGCACCCGATAGCCGAGCGCCTCGAACTCGGGCACGAAGCGGTCCCATGTCGACGGTCCGCTCGTACCTGCGTGCAAACACACCAGATCCCTCACCGAAGCTCCTCTCAAACACTCACCAGAAGTACGCCGGCCACCACCACGACCAGGCCAGCGACACGTGGCCGCTCGCGGAGCACGACTGCGCCGAGCAGTGCGCCGAGGACGACGTTCAGCGTCCGGCCGACCGCAATCGTTCCGACCGAGGCGAACGACAACGCCAGCAAGACCAGCCCGTAGCTGGCCGGCATCAACACCGCGATCGGTACGGCTGCCCGCCACTGCCGGACCGCGCCGCGGAAGTCGCGGACGATTGTCGACAACACGACGATCTGCGCCACATTCGCCACCGCCAGGTACGAGAGCACCTCGACCTGCAACGAGTCGACCGCGAACGCGTCCCACAACGTGTAGGCCGCCGTACATCCGGCCACCGCCAACCCGAGCATGACGCTGCGCCGCTGTGAACGCGGTGGATCGAGGATCAGCACGCCGGCCAGGACCAAGGCGGCGCCGACGTACACCTGCGGATGCGGTGGCATCGCGGCGACCGTCACGAGCGCCGGCGCCGTACCCCGGCTGACTGGGTACACCGTCGAGAACTCCCCGAGCGCGTACGCCTTCTGCAGCGTGACGGCGTACGTCGTGTGCAGCGCCATGCTCACCAGGCCGGCCCACCAGACCGTCTGGAGTGAGCCGCGAACGAGCAGGACGATCGAGACGGGCAGCATCAGCAGGCCGCACAGCCAGACGAACGCCGGACCGCCCAGGCCGCCGCGTTTCAGCAGTAGGTTCCAGGTCGCGTGGCAGCAGGCGGAAGCCGTCAACAGGCCCAGGGCGATCACGTAGACAGTGTCTACACGAGGTCGGTAGACGATGTCTACTCGAACCTGTGGATCCGCTGAAGAAGGCCGCCGGATCCTGGCCCGGCGGCGGTGTGCTGGACACGATCGGGAGCATGACCGGGATCAGTGACAGAGCCGTCGTGCGGCGGCTGAACGATCGGCTGGGCTTCGGCCCCGCGCCGGGCGACCTGGAGGCCGGCGTCGACGCGACCGTACGGCGCCTGCTCGGCCCGACCACGGACGCAGCCGCGGCTGCGATCCCCGCACCGACCGGCCTCGAACCGCCGACGAAAGCGAACAAGCAGAACAAGCAGGACAAGGGCGCGGAGAAGCAGGATCCGGATGGGAAGAAGCAGGATCCGGCGGCGAAGAAGGCTGCTAATCGGGAGCGGGCTGCGCAGGAGCGCAAGCTGACTGTCTGGTGGCTCGATCGGATGGTCGTGAGCCGGACCGCGGGGGAGCGACTGACCTGGTTCTGGCACGGGCACTTCGCGACCAGCAACCAGAAGGTCCGCAACGCCGCCTGGATGCTGGCCCAGAACCAGACCCAGCGCCGCCTCGCCCTCGGCCGGTTCGGCGACCTGGCGCAGGCGATGATTGTCGACAATGCCACGATCCGATGGCTGGATGGTCAACGAAATCGCAAGGGTTCGCCGAACGAGAACCTGGCCCGCGAGTTCATGGAACTGTTCACCCTCGGCATCGGCCACTACCAGGAAGCGGATGTGGCGCAGGGCGCTCGCTGCCTGACCGGGTGGGTACTGCGCGAGAACGGCGCGACCTTCCAGCCCCGGCGGTTCGACTCCGGGACGAAGACGGTGCTCGGCAAGACCGGCAACTTCGACGCGAAGGGCTTCGCACAGCTTGCATTGGCACAGCCCGCGTCGGCCGCGTTCGTGATCGGGCGGCTGTGGTTCCGGTTGGTGTCGGCGACGCCGCCCGACGCGGCCACGCTTGCCCGGCTGAGCGCGGCGTACGGCAGCAGCCGGGACGTGAGGTCGTTGCTGACGGCAATGGTTGGCGAAGCGGGGTTCCGGAATCCGGCGGCGAGTCTGGTGAAGCAGCCGGTCGAGTGGGCGGTCGGGTTGCTGCGGGCGCTGGGAGTCCGGCCGGGGAAGCTCGCCGAGAAGGAGCAGACCAAGTTGCTCGCGGGGCTGCGGGGAATGGGTCAGTTGCCATACCGCCCGCCGAGCGTCGGCGGTTGGCCGGCCGGTGCGAGTTGGCTGACCACGTCTGCCGGCCTAACGCGGCTGCAGCTCGCACAGCAGTTGGCGAAGCAGGCCGACCTGTCGATTGTCGACAACGCAACCGATCGAGTCAGCGCGGTCGGCGCACTGCTCGGTGTCGACAGCTGGTCCGAACGGACCCGGTCGGCGCTGGCCGGTGTCAAGGATCCAGCGCAGCTGGCCGCGGTTGCGGCCTGCGCACCCGAGTACGTCGTGAGCGGATAGGAGAATTGTGGACAATCTGACGAGACGACGGTTCCTGACGCTCAGCGGGGTGACCGCGGCCGGCGCGCTGGCCGCCGGGGCGACCCAGGTGAACTGGTCCGACCTGATGGCTGCGGCGGTCGACGATCCGCTGCCGAGCGATCAGTCGGTGCTGGTCGTGATCACGTTGTACGGAGGGAACGACGGGCTCAACACAGTCGTCCCGGCGGCGGACCCGGCGTACCAGAAGGCTCGGCCGGACCTGGCGTACAAGGGCGACGAGGTGCTCGACCTCGGCGACGGGCTCGGGCTGAACCCGGGGATGAAGGGCCTGAAGGGGCTGTGGAACAACAAGCGGCTCGCGATCGTGCGGGGCGTCGGCTATCCGGAGCCCGATCGCAGTCACTTCCGGTCGATGGCGATCTGGCAGACGGCGTCGCCTAAGTCGCCCGTACCGACCGGGTGGCTCGGCCGCTGGTTGGATGCGACTGGGGCGGACCCGCTGCGGGCGGTTTCCGTCGAGCCGACCCTGCCTCCGTTGCTCGCCGGTGAGACCACGGCCGCAGCATCGCTACCGTTGCGCGGGTTGGCGTTGCCGGGCGGTGCGTTGGGTACGGCGTACGCGGCGCTGGGCAAACCGAGTCCGGGGGAGGGGCACTGGCAGGCGCGGGCGGCGAAGTCGGTGCAGGATCTTCAGAACGCGACGCACGTACTGGGGAAGGCGGTGCGGAGCGGTCATGAGCAGGAGGACGAGGACGATGAGGAGCGCACGAAGGGCGCGTCCGCGGGCGGTGCCTCGCAGCTCGGCGCGCAACTCGAACTGATCGCCGGGCTGATCGAGGCGGGCGTGCCGACGCGGGCGTACTCTGCGTCGCTCGGCGGCTTCGACACGCATGCGGACGAGCGCGGGACCCAGCAGCGGTTGCTGACCGAGCTCGACGGTGCGCTGACGCCGTTCGTACAACGGCTGCAGCGGACCGACCGCGGGAAGAACGCGGTCGTCCTCGTGTACTCGGAGTTCGGCCGCCGCGTGCAGGCGAACGGCAGCGACGGCACCGACCACGGCACAGCCGGCCCCGTCTTCGTACTCGGCGAGAAGGTGACCGGCGGCTTCTACGGCGAACAGCCCAGCCTGACGGACCTGTCGAACGGCGACCTGAAGTCCACCACCGACTTCCGCGACGTCTACGCCACAGTCCTCCAACACGTCCTAGGCGCCGACCCCGCCCAAATCCTCGCCAACCACACCACCACCATCAACAACCTCCTCCGAACCTGACCCCGCCCCGACCCCCGCCCCGACCCGCGCCCGCCCCGCCGGCAGCACCGCCCTGCCCGAGCCCTGCACCTCGCCAACCTGAGGCCCGCATTTGCCTGGCAGACCCAGCACGTTGGGGGTTCATGACCCGGAACCCGGGTGTGGAACCCCCGATTTGATGGGTCAGCCAGGCAAATGCGGTCGCGGCGGGTCAGGTTTGGGGTGGGTCAGGTGGTGGGGCGAGGGGTGGGAGGGTTAGGTGGAAGGCGGCGCCGCGGTGGCCGTCGGGGCGGTTTGTGACGGTTAGGTCGCCGCCGTGGGCTCGGGCTACGCCGCGGGCGATCGCGAGGCCTAGGCCGGCGCCTTTGCTGTGGGGGCCGTGGACCAGGCGGGCGAAGATGCGTTCGCGGGCGGGTGGCGGTACGCCGGGACCGTCGTCCTCGACGCGTACGCCGGTTGGCGCGACTGTGATGCGGAGGGCATGGGCGCCCGCCTGGCGGGCGTTGTCGACGAGGTTGGTGAGGACCTGGGTGAGCCGATCGGCGTCGGCCGTGACCGTAGCCGAGCCGACGAGCTCCACGCGAACGTCGGGCGCAACCAACCGAAGACGAGCAGCCTGGGCCTCAGCGAGGTCGCGGAGATCCACGGGCGCCAGATGGAGCTGGAGCCCGGCGTCGATCCGACTGAGTTCGAGGAGGTCGGAGACCAGCGTGCCGGCTCGACGCGACTCGCGAACCAACAACAACTCGAGCTCCTCACGTTGCGCGGCCGACGCGTCCGGCCCGAGCTGGATCAGGGTCTCGGCAGCCGTCTGCAGCCCGGCCACCGGCGTGCGCAGTTCATGAGCGGCGTCCGCCACGAACTCCCGCATCCGATCCTCCGACAGCCGCGCGACCTCCTCGGACCTCCGGGCCGCCGCCTCCGCGTGCCTCGCCGTCCCTTCAGCGCCTTCGAGGGCGTCGAGCATTTCGTCGAAGGCGGTTGCGGTGCGGCCGAGTTCGGTGTCCGCGCGGGCCGGCTGCAGCCGCCCGCCGCGCCGCCCGGCGGCGATCGACCGCGCCAACCCGGTCATCGCGTCCAACGGCGCCAACGCGAACCGCATCCCGATCACCAACGCCAGCGCGGTGATCAGAATCGCCAGCCCGCCGGAGATCAGCAGCACGTTCCGCAGCCGGGCGCTCGCATCGGCCAGCAGCCCGGTGTCGGCGGACAGCAGCAGCGTCGCGCCCTTCGTCTGCGGACCGGCCTGCAGCGTCGCCTTCACCTGCCGGGCGGTCGCACCGGAATCGATCGGCGGAGCACCGAACTGCCGCCCGTTCCGCAGGATCAGCGTCACCCGGACCCCGTCCGCGTCCACCCGCCGTACCAAGTTGCCTGGTGCAACGTTCTGTCGCGCGAGCTGCTGCGCGAGCTGAGCCCGCCCGGTGAGCAGCGAGTCGAGACTGCGCTCCGCCTGCGCGTCGAACACCGCCTTCACCGTCAGCCCGGTGATCGGCAGCACCACGAGCAGTACGGCGATTGCAGTCAATGTCACCCGGACCCGCAGCGACAGGTTCATGAGCGCAACACGTACCCCGAGCCGCGGACCGTGTGCAGCAGGCGCGGCCCGTGTGCCTCCAGCTTGCGGCGCAGACCGCTGACGTAGACCTCGACCAGGTTGTCCGCGTAGTCGTCGTACCCCCAGACGGCGGTCAGCAGTTGCGTCTTGCCGACCACCTTCCCGTCCCGTCCGGCCAGGAACGCGAGCAGCTTGAACTCGGTCGCCGTCAGTTCGATCGCCGTCCCGGCCCGGCGTACCGCTCGCGCCTCGACGTCCACCTCGAGGTCGCCCACTGTCAGCACGGTCCGCAGCCGACCCATCCGGCGCAGCACCGCCTCCACGCGGGCGATCAGCTCGGCCAGGACGAACGGCTTGACCACGTAGTCGTCCGCGCCGGTCCGCAACCCGTGCAGGCGGTCCTCGACGGCGTCGCGGGCGGTCAGCAGGATCACGCCCGCGTTCGACGTCTCGCGGGCGAGCGTCAGCAGCTCGAACCCGTCCCGCCCAGGCAGCATCACGTCCAGCAGCACCAGATCCGGCCGGTACGTCGCCAGCTCCCGTTCGAACCCGTCGCCGTCCGGTTGCGTCCGTACGTCGTACCCGGCCTCGGTCAGGGCGATCCCGACGGCGGTCCGGATCGGTTCCGCATCCTCCACCACGAGTACTCGCGCCGTCATCCGCCCATCCTCGCACCGGCGCCGAGCCACCCCGCGACCCCGCAACGCGGATCCTCAGCACATCCTCAGCGAGGACGCGATCACTCTCCGTATCTCGCCGGTCGAGACCCCCGGTTCGACGGGCCGGGGGAGTTGTGCATAGACTCGCAGGCATCATGCGGCACCAGCTTCTCCTCCTTCGCTGCCGCGGCGAGGCCTGTTAAGGCCGGTTCCCTCGCCGCGGAGTTCTGTCGTTCGCCGGTCGTCCAAGCGACCCTGTGCAGTAGACAGCTTCTCGAGGAGAACCCCCGTGGCACCGAAGAACCAGCCCCAGCCTGTTCAGCAGCCGTCCGGTATGCCGACCCATCGCTACCGCGCGTTCCCGCCGATCGACCTGCCCGACCGCACCTGGCCGGCCAAGTCCGTCGACCGCACCCCGCGCTGGCTGTCCACCGACCTCCGCGACGGCAACCAGGCGCTGGTCGAGCCGATGTCCCCGGCCCGCAAGCGGCGGATGTTCGACCTGCTGGTGAGGATGGGCTACAAGGAGATCGAGGTCGGTTTCCCGAGCGCCAGCCAGTACGACTTCGACTTCGTCCGCAGCCTGATCGAGGACGACGTCATCCCGGACGACGTGACGATCTCGGTGCTGACCCAGGCGCGCGAGGAGCTGATCGAGCGCACCGTGCAGTCGCTGCAGGGTTCGCCGAAGGCCACGATCCACCTCTACAACGCGACCGCGCCGCTGTTCCGCCGGGTGGTGTTCAACGTCGACAAGGCCGAGTGCCGCACGATCGCGGTCCGCGGCACCGAGACCGTGATGAAGTACGCCGACGAGATCCTGGGCGACTGCGAGTTCGGGTACCAGTACAGCCCGGAGATCTTCACCGGCACCGAGATGGAGTTCGCGCTCGAGGTGTGCGAGGCGGTCAGCGACGTCTGGCAGCCCGCCGAGGGCCGCGAGATCATCCTGAACCTGCCGGCCACCGTCGAGATGTGTACGCCGAACGTGTACGCCGACCAGATCGAGTGGTTCGGCCGGAACCTGACCCGGCGCGAGCACAGCACGATCAGCCTGCACCCGCACAACGACCGCGGTACGGCGGTCGCCGCCACCGAGCTGGCGCTGATGGCAGGGGCCGATCGCGTCGAGGGCTGCCTGTTCGGCCACGGTGAGCGGACCGGCAACGTCGACCTGGTCACGCTGGGGATGAACCTGTTCAGCCAGGGGATCGACCCGCAGATCGACTTCGCCGACATCGACGAGATCCGCCGCACGGTCGAGTACTGCACGCAGATGCGCGTTCCCGAGCGTCAGCCGTACGCCGGTGACCTGGTCTACACGGCCTTCTCCGGCTCGCACCAGGACGCGATCAAGAAGGGCCTGGAGGCGCTGGACAAGCAGGCCGCGGCCGAGGGCAAGCCGGTCGGCGACATCGCCTGGGAGGCGCCGTACCTGCCGATCGACCCGAAGGACGTCGGCCGCAGCTACGAGGCCGTGATCCGGGTGAACTCGCAGTCCGGCAAGGGCGGCGTCGCGTACATCATGAAGTCCGAGCACCGGCTCGACCTGCCGCGCCGGCTGCAGATCGAGTTCAGCCGGGTGATCCAGCAGCACACCGACAACGAGGGCGGCGAGGTCGGCCCGCAGCAGATGTGGGACATCTTCGCGGCCGAGTACCTGGCGCCGGGCCCGCTGTCGCTGCTCAGCGTCAACTCGACGTCCGGTGAGGGCCAGGGCGACGAGCTCCGGGTTCAGGTCTATGCCAACGGCGTACCGCACGAGTTGGTTGGCGAAGGCAACGGTCCGGTGTCGGCCTTCGTGGACGCGATCAAGCCGCTGAAGTACGACGTACGGGTGCTGGACTACCACGAGCACGCGCTTTCCGCGGGCGGTGACGCGCTGGCCGCGGCGTACGTCGAGTGCGAGGTCGGCGACGAGGTCTTCTGGGGCGTCGGCCGGGACGCCAATATTCTCACTGCTTCGTTGAAGGCAGTGGTCTCTGCTGTCAACCGCGCCACGCGCTGACAGCGTTCGAATCTTCACTGCGAGTTGCCCGTCTCCGTGTCGGAGGCGGGCAATTCCTGTACGCCCCGGTACCGTAGCGTCACGGTCCGCAACGTTGTCTCAACGTTGCCTCAAGTCGTTGACTCGGTGACTGAGGTTGCGCACACTGTCGTCACTATGCGCAGATCCTTGCAAGACAGTGTTACTAAGTCGAGCTGATAAGGGTCTGCGCCACCGACTTTCCCTGGCAGTCGCGTGGAGGTGAGCAGTGAGTGGTGCGGTCGACACGTCCGCGACGAAGCTGATCGAAGGACCGGTCGTCGAACCGAGACCCTCGGCTGCTCGGCGTTTCGTCAACGCCTGGCTGGTCCGAAGACTCTTCAAGGCGGTCCTGACGGTCTTCATCGTCACCACCGGTACGTTCTTCCTGGTCAGATTGTTGCCCGGTAACCCGGTCGACACCTATATCCAGACGCAGATCGCGCAGACCGGTATCTCGTACGAGGCGGCCGCCGCGCAGGCGAAGAACCTGTTCTCGCTCGACCCGGACGCCCCGGTGATCTCGCAGTACGGGACCTACATGGTCAACCTGCTGCACGGCGACTTCGGCAACTCGGTCCTGTCGCCGGGGACCACGGTCGCGGACGTGATCAAGACCTACCTGCCGTGGACGCTGTTCTCGGTCGGTGTCGCGACGGTCTTCAGCTTCATCATCGGCATCCTGGCCGGCATGATCATGGCCTACCGCCGGGAGAGCTGGATCGACCATCTGCTGACGTCGATCGGCTCGCTGCTGCACGCGATCCCGAACTACATCCTGGCGATCCTGATCGTGGTCTTCCTCGGCGTGAAGTTGCAGTTGTTCAACCTCACCGAGGCCCGCGGCTCGTACACCCCCGGGGTGGAGCCGTCGTTCAGCCTGAGCTTCCTGAACGACATCTTCTACCACGCGTTCCTGCCGATCCTCGCCTACGCGCTGACCACGGTCGGCTCCTGGGCGCTGGTGATGAAGTCGTCCACGGTGGAGACGCTCGGCGAGGACTACGTCACGGTCGCCCGGGCGCGCGGTCTGTCGGACAACCGGATCCGGTCCGGGTACGTCGGACGCAACGCCGTACTGCCCTTGTTCAGCCAGCTCGCGGTGTCGCTGGGGTTCGTGGTCGGCGGCTCGATCTTCGTGGAGAAGATCTTCGGCTACCAGGGCATCGGCTTCAGCCTCTTCAACGCGGTCAACGGCCGCGACTACCCGGTGCTGCAGGGGATCTTCCTGGTCGTCACGATCTCGGTGGTGGCGGCCAACCTGCTGGCGGACGTTCTCTACAGCCGACTGGATCCGCGGATCCGGGTCAGCGGCACAGGCAAGGGGTGACGAGATGGGCGATACGACAATGCTCCCCGTCTCTGCGGTCGGCACGACCGCAGTTTCCCGGTTCGCCGGCATCCTGAGCTCGCTGCGCCGCAGCCCCGCCGGTTTCATCGGCTTCGTGATCGTCGCGCTGATGGTGCTGATCACCGCGATCGTGCCGTTCTTCCTCCCCGACGTGGCACCCAACGTCAAGGAGATCCTGCTCCCCGCCGGAACGCCTGGGCACCTGCTCGGCACCGACAACGAGGGCAAGGACGTCCTGATCCAGATGATCGGCGGCGGCCGGACGGTGATCTTCGTCGGCTTCATCGCCGCGGCGATCTCGACCGCGCTGGCGATCGTGCTCGGATCGCTGGCGGCGTACCTCGGCGGCTGGGTCGACACGGTCGTCGTCACGCTGGCCGACGTCTTCCTGACCGTCCCGCAGATCGTCCTGCTCGCCGTCATGGGCGCGTTCTTCAAGCTCGACTCGCCGCTCCTGCTCGCGCTGCTGGTCGGCGGCCTGTCCTGGCCGGTGCTGACCCGGGCGGTGCGCGCCCAGGTGTTCTCGCTGAAGGAACGCGAGTTCGTCGAGGCCGCCCGGCTGCTCGACCTCGGCACGATCAGGGTGGTGTTCGTCGAGATCCTGCCGAACATGGCCAGCTTCATCCTGATGAACTTCATGATCGGCGTCACGAACGCGATCTACCAGCTGGTCGGCCTCTACCTGCTCGGTCTGGCTCCGCTGAGCGGGGCGAACTGGGGCATCATGCTCAACCGCGCCTGGATCGCCGGCGCCATCTTCAACGACGCGAGTCTGGCCTGGATCCTCAGCCCGATCTTCGCGATCGTCCTGCTGCTGCTCGGACTGGTGATGATGACGAGATCCCTCGAAGAGATCCTCAACCCGCGACTCCGGGACCGGTGAGCGCGATGACCACGACATCTTCGAGCGACCGCGCAGTGCGCGGCGGCCACGACAAGCCCCTGCTGTCGATCCGCGACTTCAAGGTCGAGTACCGGACCGGTTCCGGTACGACGGTGCAGGCGGTCCGCGGCGTCGACCTGGACCTGTTCCCGGGCGAGAGCCTCGCGCTCGTCGGCGAGAGCGGCTGCGGCAAGACGACGTTCGGGCTCGGTCTGCTTCGGTTGCTGCCGCGGCTCGGGCACGCCAGCGGCAAGGTGACCTTCAACCGCGGCGACGGCACCGAGATCGACATCCTCGGCCTGGACGGCCGGGACCTGCGGCAGTTCCGCTGGCGGGACGCGGCGATGGTGTTCCAGGGCGCGATGAACGCGTTCAACCCGGTGCTGAAGATCCGCGCGCACATGCACGACACGATGCGGGCGCACACCAAGGCCAGCAAGCAGGAGATCGAGGACCGGGCCGGCGAACTGCTGAGGCTCGTGCGGCTCGAGCCGTCGCGGGTGATGGACAGCTACCCGCACGAGCTGTCCGGCGGTATGCGGCAGCGCGTGCTGATCGCGATGAGCCTGCTGCTCGAACCCGAGGTGCTGATCCTCGACGAGCCGACCACCGCGCTCGACATCCTCACCCAGCGGTCCGTCGTCGACGTCCTGCACGAGGTGCGCGAGCGGCTCGGGTTCTCGATGATCTTCATCTCCCACGACCTGTCGCTGGCCGCCGAGCTCGCGGACCGGGTCGCCACCATGTACGCCGGTCGCATCATCGAGACCGGCGGCGTCCGGGACATGTTCTACCGGCCGCGGCACCCGTACACGCTCGGGCTGATCAAGGCCGTGCCGCCGATCGTCGGCGACCTGCCGGACATGGAGTCGATCCCGGGCGGCCCGCCGAGCCTCGCCGCGCTGCCGAAGGGCTGTACGTTCAGTCCGCGCTGTAAGTACGCGACCGAGGAGTGCAACGAGGCCGATCCGCCGCTGATCCCGATCACCGACGAGCCGGGCGACTACCACGAGGTCGCCTGCATCCACTCGAAGGACGTGCACCTCGAACGACGGGTGCAGGACGGATTGGGGACCGCCTCATGAGCGCGCAGGAGTTGTCTCCCCAGGACACGGCCCGGCCGCCGCTGATGACGCTCGGCGGGGTCAGCCAGGTGTTCGACACCAAGGCCGGCCCGATCCGCGCCGTCGACGACGTCGACCTGTCGGTCAACCCCGGTGAGGTGCTCTGCCTGGTCGGCGAGAGCGGCTCCGGGAAGACCACGGCGGCCCGGATGGCGGCGGGTCTCGCCCGGCCGACCAGCGGCACGGTGGCCTTCGACGGCACCGACATCTGGTCGATGAAGCGCAACGACTTCACCAACTTCCGGCGCAGCGTGCAGTACGTCCACCAGGACCCGTACGCCTCGCTCAACCCGACGCGGACGATCCTGCAGACGATCACCGCCCCGCTGCTCAAGCACGGAGTGGTGAAGAGCAAGAAGGAGGCCGCGGACCGGGCCGTCGACCTGCTCACCAAGGTCGACCTGACCCCGCCCGAGAACTACCTGTCGAAATACCCGCACCAGCTGTCCGGCGGTCAGCGGCAGCGGGTCGCCGTCGCCCGGGCGCTGACGCTGGACCCGAAGCTGATCATCGCCGACGAGTCGACGTCGATGCTGGACGTGTCGATCCGGATCAGCGTGCTCGCGATGCTCGGCCGGCTGCGTGACGACCTCGGCGTCGGGTTCCTGTTCATCACCCACGACCTGGCGATCGCGAAGTACTTCGGCTGGCGCGGCAAGACCGCGGTGATGTACCTCGGCCGGATCGTCGAGTTCGGGCCGACGCCGAAGATCATCAACGCGCCGACGCACCCGTACACCCGGGCGCTGATCGACGCGATCCCCGAGCCGGACCCGGACCTGACCAAGACCAAGGGCCGCGAATCCCTGCGCAGCCTGGAGATTCCGAGCCTCGCGCATCTGCCGTCCGGCTGCTCGTTCCACCCGCGCTGCCCGCAGTTCGAGGACGGGCTGTGCGACGGGGCGATCCCCGAGCTCACCACGATCCGGCCCGGCCAGTCCGCTGCGTGCCACGTGGTCGCGCGCGACGGCGTACCCGGTGTCGGCGAAGGGGGACATCCGGATGAGCCGGGGGCCTGATGGCGTCCCAGATGGGCCGAATGGCGCTCAGTTGGGCAGCGTTCCTGGTGCTGGCCAGCGGAGTCCTGCTACTCACACTGACGCCGGGCACCCCGGAGTTCGTCGTCACCTTGTTCACCTTGTGTTTGGGCCTGCTACTGGGCCTGGTGGTCGTCGTCGGCGTCGTGCTGACCCGGCGCCGGGAAAAACGCGAGGGCGGTAGTTAGTCCCACCAGTAAGTAGTAACTGACCCACATGGGCGTGTGGTCAGTCCAGAAAGGACGAAGGATGAGTCCCACCGGCACCAACGATTCCGGCAAGAACGGTCTGGGCGCGAGCGCCGAGACCAACGCGATTTCCCGCCGGCACGTGCTCCAGATCTTCGGTATCGCCGGTGTCGGCGCGGCCGGCATCGGGTCTGTGACGGCGTGTTCGCCGAGCAAGCCGAACGCCAGCGGGGGTGACAGCGGCAAGTCCGGCAACAAGGAGTTCCACGGGGCGTACCCGTACCAGTTGCCGCCGAAGGGTCACTTCAACCTGATCGCCGGTGTCACCGACGGCATCCAGGCCAGCAACAGCCCGTACTTCGACCTCGTCTACCCGTCTGCCGGCATGTACTACTGGGCCGACAAGAAGTGGGAATGGATGATGGCCGAGTCCGGCACGCTGGACGAGGCGACCAAGACCTACACCCTGAAGCTGCGCTCCGGGCTGAAATGGAGCGACGACAAGCCGGTGACCGCGAAGGACGTCGTGTCGACGTTCAACCTGCGCTGGCTGCTGCGCCAGCAGGAGTGGACGTTCCTGTCCGACGTCAGCGCCAAGGACGACACCACGGTGGTGTTCACCATCGGCACGCCGTCCACCGTCCTGGAGCGCTACATCCTCCGGGCCGGCATCCTGCCGGACTCGGTCTACGGTGAGTGGGCGACCCAGGCCGAGACCATGCGCAAGGCCAAGACCAGCCTGGACAGCGCCGAGGGCAAGAAGCTGAACGGCGACTTCCAGAAGTTCCGTCCGGAGAACCCGGTCGTCTCCGGACCGTTCAACTTCGACGTGAAGAGCATGACCAACGCGCAGATGTCGCTGGTCAAGAACGACAAGGGCCTGTTCGCCGACAAGATCGGCTTCACCAAGGTCGTGCTGTACAACGGTGAGACCTCCGACATCTCCCCGGTCGTTCTGAACAAGGACGTCGACTACGCCACCCACGGTTTCGCGGTGGCGACCGAGAAGACCCTGCTGGGCAGCGGTTTCCGGATCCTCCGGCCGCCGGTGTACTCGGGTCCGGCGCTGGTGTTCAACTACACCGCGCATCCGGAGCTGGCCGACGCCCGCGTGCGGCAGGCGATCGCCTACGTCCTGGACCGCAACGAGAACGGAACCGTCGCACTCGGCGATTCGGGCAAGCCCTGCAAGTTCATGGCAGGCTTCTCCGACATCCTCGTTCCCGACTGGGTCTCGGACGCCGACCAGAAGAAGCTGCAGGCGTACGAGAAGGACGAGGCCAAGGCCACCTCGCTGCTGACCGAGGCCGGGTGGAAGAAGAACGGCGGCAAGTGGACGCTGCCGAACGGCAAGCCGGCCGCCTACGACATCAAGTTCCCGACCGAGTTCGCCGACTGGAACCCGGCTGCCACCAACGCGGCCGACCAGCTGAACAAGTTCGGGTTCAACATCACCAAGCGGGGCATCACCTTCACCCAGCTGAACCCGGACGTCCTGGCCGGCAAGTTCGACATCGCCATCCAGGGCTGGGGCGCGTCGAGCCACCCGCACCCGTACTTCGCGTTCGTCCAGGACCTGTACACGTTCAACTACGTGATCGCGGCGAACTCCGGCGGCAAGGGCATGAACTTCCCGCTCAAGCAGACCACGTCGGCGGGTCCGATCGACCTGCAGTCCGTGGTGGACAAGTCGGCCCAGGGCCTGAACGTCGACGAGCAGAAGAAGAACATCACCGCCGCGGCGGCGGCGTTCAACGAACTGCTGCCGATCATCCCGCTCTGGGAGCGCTACGGTAACAACCCGGCGCTCGAGGGCACCCGGGTGGCGAAGTTCCCGGCCGACGACGACCCGATCCTGAAGAACGCGCCGTACGCGGACAACTTCGTGATCATGGGCATGTACTCGGGCAAGGTCGCGCCGGTTTAACAATTGGCGTTCTGACCCGATTGTTTGGTTGGGTCGGCCGGGTGATCAGCATTCGCGAGATCGACCCGGCCGACCTGGCCTTGTTCGACGAGTGGTACGACGCCTTCCGGGCCGGCGCGGTGGCCGGGCGGGAGGCCGCGCTGGTGACCGGCCGCGAGGCCCTCGGGTACTCGCTGCGCAACCCGGGACCGTTGAAGACCCGGATCGCGGTCGGCGCGCTCGAGGACGACCGGGTGCTCGGCACGATGCTGTTCGAGTACCGGCTGACCGACAACCTCGACACGGTCGAGGTCGAGATCGACGTACCGCCGGCACATCGGCGGCGGGGGATCGGTACGGCGCTCTGGCAGTGGGCCGTCACCCGATCGGCGCAACTCGGTAGGACGATCGTCCAGGCCGAGCTCGGCGTACCCGCCGACGACTCGCCCGGGGCCAGGTTCGCGGAGCGGCTTGGGTTCCAGGTGGAGCACGTCGAGGAGCATCTCGTCGTACCACTGCCGTACGACGACCTGCGGCTGGAGGACCTGCGCTCTTCCGCGGGCCGGCTCGACGGGTACCGGCTGACGTCGTGGGCGGGACTGTGCCCGCCGGAACATCAGCAGGCGTACGCCGACCTGCACACCGCGATGGATCTCGACGTACCGACCGGTGGCATGACGCGCGAGGTCGTACCGTGGACCGTCGAGAAGCTCGAGGCGAGTGAGGCACGGATCGACCGGAGCTACCTTGCCCTGGTGACGATGGCGCACACTCTCGCCGGTGAGCCGGCCGGGTACACGCTGATCTATCTGTCCCGCGGGGATGCCGAGAACGCCCAGCAGGACGACACGCTGGTACTGCGGGACCACCGCGGCCATAACCTCGGCACCCACTTGAAGCTGGCGAACCTCGAGCAACTCGCCAAGCACCGTACGACGCAACGCTTCCTGCACACGTGGACGGCGCTGACCAACGCCCCGATGCGCAAGGTCAACACCCGCTTCGGCTTCCGCGCGGTCGAGCAGCACCGCGAACTGGAGTTGCGCCTGCCCAGCCTCCGCCCGGCAGCCCGCGGCGTGATCCTCGACCCCGACGATCGCATCCTGCTGGTCCGCTTCGAGTTCGACGACGGGCCGCTGTGGGCGACACCGGGTGGCGGTCTCGAGGCCGGCGAAACCGTGATCGAGGGCCTGCGGCGCGAACTCGTCGAGGAGGTCGGCCTCCGGGACTTCGCCGACCCGACGCACCTCTGGCACCAGGAAGTAGTTGCCGAAGGCCACGCCACCGGGTACGACGGCGTCCTCAACGACTACTTCCTGATCCGCACGGACCACTTCACCCCGGCCGGCTCGCTGACCGCCGAGGAGCTCCGCGCCGAGAACGTCCACGAGATGCGCTGGTGGACCCAGGCCGAACTCGCCGATCACGATGAGCGGTTCGCCCCTCGCAACCTGCCCGATCTGCTCCGGCAGGTGCTGGCGAGTGGACCACCGACCACCCCGCTCGGCCTGTGAGAGACCTGTGCGAACTCTGCAAGAACAGGAGCTCCGGGCAACGAGAACGCCTAGCTTCGAGATGTGAAGCCTCGGCATAGCACTGACTGGTTCGTCCCCGTCCACTCTGTTGGCGACATCGCCGCACCGCAGATGGGGCGGCTGCCCGACGGCCGTCGGGTCGGCATCGCGTTCACCACCCTCGCGAACCTCCGCATCGCGTCCGGACCACGGCAGGAATGGATGCGCCTGACCGAGGAGGCGTTGCGCGAGACGCTCGCGCCGCTCGGTGTCACGAGGATCCAGCTCGACCCCGTACTGGTTGGGCCGGATCTACAGCCGGCGTACCCGACTGAGCCTGCCCTCGCCCATTAGCACGAATCTGGGCCCTTTGGTCCGCTGAGCGGGCCGCGGCGGTAGGTTCGGGGTATGCGTGAATCCCAGCTCGGTGACCTGACCGTTTCGGCCCTCGGCCTCGGCTGCATGGGCATGTCCCAGTCGTACGGCGTCCGCGCCGACGACTCCGAGTCCATCGCGACCCTGCACGCGGCCATCGACGCGGGCTGCACCTTCATCGACACCGCCGACGTGTACGGCGACGGCGAGAACGAGGAACTCGTCGGCCGCGGGCTCGCGGGCCGCCGCGACCAGGTGGTGCTCGCGACGAAGTTCGGCTTCAAGCGCCCGGCGTCGGCCTCGGCGCTGCCGTCCGTCGTCGACGGCTCGCCTGCCTACGCCCGCGAGGCCATCGACGCGTCGCTGCGCCGGCTCGGCGTGGACCACGTCGACCTCTGGTACCTGCACCGCCGCGACCCGCAGGTACCGATCGAGGAGACGGTCGGCGCGATGGCCTCGATGGTGGAGGCCGGCAAGGTGCGGTACCTCGGTCTGTCCGAGGTCAACGGGGAGACGGTGCGCGCGGCCCACGCCGTACACCCGATCACCGCCGTCCAGAGCGAGTGGTCGCTGTGGACGCGGGACCCGGAGACCGTCGTACTGCCGACGCTGCGTGAGCTCGGGATCGGGTTCGTGCCGTTCAGCCCGCTCGGGCGCGGGTTCCTCACCGGGCAGATCAAGTCGGAGGCCGACTTCCCCGAGGACGACATGCGGCGCGGTCTGCCGCGGTTCCAGGGCGAGAACTTCCAGCGGAACCTGGACCTGGTCGCGCAGGTGCAGTCGCTGGCCGTTTCGAAGGGCGTGACGCCGGGGCAGCTGGCGCTCGCCTGGTTGCTTGCGCAGGGCAATGACGTGGCGCCGATCCCGGGGACGAAGCGGCGCGCCTATCTCGCGGAGAACCTCGGCGCTGTGGACGTTACGTTGAGCGCTGAGGAGCTGGCGGCACTGGACGAGGCGTTCCCGCCGGACGCGGTGGCCGGCCAGCGGTACACCCAGGGCGGGATGGACCTGGTGGGCAAGTGATCGGCGTCACCGGTTCGACCGGACAGCTCGGGTCGCGGATCGTCGCACAGTTGCCCGGCGAGCCGCTGCGGTTGATCGTGCGGGATCCGGCGCGGGCTCCGTCGGTGCCGGGTGCCTCGGTCGCGCAGGCGGCGTACGGCGAACACGCGGCGTTGCTGTCGGCGCTCGACGGCGTCGACGTACTGATGTTGCTGAGCGCAACGGAGTCGGCGGATCGGGTGGCGTTGCACAAGGCAACGGTCGATGCGGCGGTGGCTGCGGGTGTGCAGCGGATCGTGTACACGTCGTTCGTCGGTGCGGCACCCGGGGCGACGTTCACGTTCGCGCGGGACCATTGGCACACCGAGGAGCACATCCGGTCGACCGGGGTCGACTTCACGTTCCTGCGCGACAACCTGTACCTCGACTTCGTGCCCGGGTTCGTTGGTTCGGACGACGTGATTCGCGGGCCGGCCGGGGACGGGCGGGTCGCCGCGGTCGCCCGCGACGACGTGGCCGCCGTCGCCGCTTCGGTCCTCCTCTCTGCTGAGTCCGCTCACTCCGGTGCGACCTATGACCTGACCGGGCCGTCGGCGTTCACGCTGGCCGAGGCGGCGACGGTGTTGACGGAGGCCTGGGGCCGCAAGGTGCGGTACGAGGCCGAGACGCTCGACGAGGCCTACCGGTCCCGCGAGTCCTACGGCGCCGCCCCGTGGGAGGTGGCCGGGTGGGTCACGTCGTACGCGGCCATCGCCAGCGGCGAGATGGGGCACGTCTCGACCGCCGTCGCCGACATCACCGGGCGTCAGCCGATCGGCCTCGAGGAGTATGTCGGTCGCGGGTGAGACACTGACGTCGTGCCGCTCTACCGGGATCAGGCGATCGTGCTGCGCACCCAGAAACTGGGTGAGGCGGACCGGATCGCCACGCTGCTGACCCGCGCCAACGGCAAGGTCCGCGCGGTCGCCAAGGGCGTCCGGCGTACGTCGTCACGCTTCGGCGCCCGGCTCGAGCCGTTCAGCTACGTCGACCTGCAGCTCGCCACCGGCCGCACCCTCGACGTCATCACCCAGGCCGAGTCGATCTCGGCGTACGGCGAGGGCATCGTCAACGACTACGCCCGCTACACCGCCGGCACCGTCCTGCTCGAGACCGCCGACCGCCTCGTCGTCGAGGAGAAGGAACCCGCCACCCAGCACCACCTGCTCCTGGCCGGCGCCCTCCGCGTCCTCTCCACCGGCGAACGCGAACCGGCCCTCGTCCTCGACTCGTTCCTGCTGCGCTCACTGGCGATCTCCGGCTACGCCCCGTCCTTCGACGACTGCGCCCGCTGCGGCGAACCAGGCCCCCACCGCGCCTTCAACCCCGCCGCCGGCGGCATGGTCTGCGCCACCTGCCGCCCACCCGCCTCAGCCATGCCGTCCCTCGCCACCGTCACCCACCTGGCCGCCCTCCTCACCGGCGACTGGCCCACCGCCCTCCAAGCCGACCCCCGAACCCGCCGAGAATCCACCGGCCTGATAGCCGCCTTCTTCACCTACCACCAAGAAAACCAACTCCGCTCCCTACCCCACCTAGACCTAACCCCCAGCCCCCACCGAACCGTCTGACCCGCCTCCGGTTGTGGACGCCTGACTACCGGTCACGCGCCTGCTATCGGTCGCGCGTCGGCCAACCGGTCGGACCTGATCCACTGCGGCTTTGGCGCGGATACCCGGTCGTCGGCTGCCGACGACCGGGAGCCGGGTCTGGTCCGCCTGAGCCGGACCACGGCGGGCTGCGACGCGGGTCGACGTACTGGGCTGCCCCGGCTTGGTCGGCGCCTCGCGGACTGCGTGTTCCGGCGGGTATGAGCGAGCGGGTCGAACTCAACGGCTGCTGACCGGACCAAGCGTGCGCGATCGCTCTCTTGGTATCCAGTTCTGCTTGACGGGCCGCTCGGCTGCCGCGGGCATCGGGCCTGCGGTCGCCGAAGCGGTTGAGACCCGGTTGCTGGTCGTCCGGATGACGGCTGAGTCGAGCGCAGACGTGTGCGTAGACGTCGTTCGGCCCGCGCCGGGGTTTCACCGCGAGCAACTCCCGGCGAGGCCGTTGGCCGGGAGCCGCCGGTGCCATCTCGCGGAACACCAAACGATAGTCAGCCTTGCGCTCAGGATCTGACCGGATGTACGCCGTCACACAGTCGCGGAGATCACCCTTGCCCGGCTCGCAACCGAGCGCATGGTGTCCGTCGGTTGCCCCGGTCCGAAGTCTCTCGATCTCCCGCAGGATCTCGCGGTACAGCTGGCGGGCAGCCGAAGACGTCCTGGCCTGCCGGCGCAGGAAATGCAGATCCTGATGGGCTTTCTCGATTCCGACGATCAGATACCTGGTGTCATTGGTCATCGCCCTCTGACCTCTCGGCACGTATCTCGTCGAGAAGCTCGCGGGTCAGGGGATCATTGGCGGCCCACTCGTCCAGGTCCAGGGGGCGGCTGCCGGGGAGTGGCTCCGTCGCGTACCTGCGCACCGTGGGGTCGTCGACGACACCGGCCGGCGGGTGATCATCGCCGCGAAGGTCGCGGTACTGCGCCGTCGACATCACCACGGCCTCAGGCTCCCCGTCCGCCCCCCACACCACCGGAACACCGGCACCGGCCCGCATGGCCTCCACGAGCCGCGGCAGCTGCTGCGCAAGCACCCCCGGCTCGATCACCTCGTCCGCGACCGCGAACTTGCCTTCCCCACCGAGATCCTCGAACTCGTCGTACGTGAGCATGACCGCCTCAGGAACCCCGTCCCCGAAACTGAACGCCCAAGCCCCCGCCCGAAACCGCGCAAGCACCCCCACCAGATCCGCCCGAACCTGATCAACAGAACCCCAACTCGTCATACCCCGAACCTATTGCCTCCGCCCCCACCCCCGCGGAACTTATCCACAACCCCGCCCCAGCGGCGCGCTTCCAACGGACCAGGACCACCATCCGCCGCAGCCAACCGCCTCTCCCGACGGCAAACCCGGAACAGCCGACCTCACCCGGAGCACGGTCTGCGTCGGAGCAACCCGGTCGTCGTACCCTGCCGGCCTGGCACAGGCTCGTGGCGATGGCGAGCGGAACCCGCCGGTCGTCGTGCAGTTGGCAGGTTGTTGCGCCGCTGCCGGGTTGTAACACGCCAGCGGTGCAACAACCCGTCAGCGGGCACCCCGCGCGAGGTCGCGTCGGCCCAACCGCCGCGCGAACGCACCCCCGTCGACCATCACGCCGAGTCGTGGCGTTTGGTCGGCCCTCGAAACCACGAGTCGTGAATTCAGGCTGCGTTGAGCAGCCGAATCCCACGACTCGACGCCCCAGCAAGAAGGACTGCGGACGCCGGCCCGGATCACACCTCAGCACGTCGCCGTGCTGGGTGCGACAGCCTCGCCACCGTTCGGATCGACGAGCACTGGGACCGCTTGTCCGATGCGCAGTTGGGTGGCTGCCTGCTGGGTCATGGCGATCTGCCCGGTATCACCCAACGTGCTCTGCCAAGTGATGTCCCACTGCGCAACCGCGGTCACCGGGTACTTGCAGTTCGCCAACTTCTCCGACGTCTTCACATACCGATGCCCACAAGTAGGCGAACCCTTCACACCCATCGACTTGTCGTACGGCGTCCCCGGCCCCTCACACCGAACCGTCTTACCGTCCCCCATCGACCAGTTGATCGCCTTCACCTGCGCAGTCGCCGTAACAGACAACCCCGGCACACTTGCACGCCGAACGATCGGCCCCCAAGTGTTCTCCGTCTTCGTAACCCACAGCCACACCGGCATGTTCACCAGACCGATCTGCCCCGGGCCTGGCGCCGTGCTGACGAGAGGCGCATCCAAATGCATGGCTGCAATTGCCTCATAAACCAATGTCACCGGGTCTACAACTACCGTGTCGGGCGTGCCAGGTATCCACACCCACTTGGTGACGAAGTGGTCGTCGTACTCACTGACGCAGTTCCATATTGCGCCGTCGGTGTGGCCCTGCCACGCGGGGTCGCTGCGCGGAGGCTGCGGCTGGAGCCGCCGCAAGTAGCATTGCCGGCTGTTCGACCAGTTACCCAAGTTGGACGTACACGTACGCGCGGCGCCACCCTGCAAACAGATTCGTTCCGGCTGCTTCGTGGTCGACTTGACAGGTTTCTTGCCGGGGATCTTGTCGGAGCCTGGCTTATGCCTGGTTGACTGGAGGAACCAGTCACAAATTGACAAAGCCTTGATGCATTTCCAGACATAATTCGGTCCCGGCTTGGGGGCCCGTGTTTCGCCGGCGTCTGCTTGCAGCGGCTGAGCAATCGTCGCGACCGCTATGGCGAGCGTGAGAGCCAGCCTGGATGCGGACTTCAGCATGCGCCCAGCTCCTGCTCGGCGATCAACCACCAGCGTTTCGCGCCGCCTGTTGCTGACGGTGCGTAGACGACGCTGGATGAGACCTTCTTGGGCTTCTTGGTCCCGGTGCCGGCTGACACAGGCTTGTTGTCTGCCTGAGAACGGATGACGACCGCAGAGCTGTCGATGCAGTTGATGAGCCGGACTTCGGGTTGCTCCAGGTCGAGGTTGACGGACGACACCTGAAGAGTCGTGATCTTCGTACGGCCGGATTCGTACCAGCCGTACTCCTGGAATGTGGTGAGGTCCTCCAGCACCGTGCTCATCCACGCGCCTCCGTTGCCGGCGCTCGCCAGCTTGGCCTGATCCGCCTTGGCCGGTGATGCCAATGCGGTGTCGATCGCAGCCCGAGCCACTGCGTACTGCTTCTTCGCTGCTGCGATCGCTGTCTGTTGCGCCGGCGTCCAACGCGGTCCCGACGGTGTGGACGACGCCGTCGGGCTAAATGACGAATTCGTGGGTGTGGGAGCCGTGTTCGGTCGACCCGCCTCTGGGGATCCGGTACAGGCCGAGAGCGCCACCAAGGCGCAGAGAGCTGCGAACGCGGGTCCGAGTATCGAACGGCGGGGCATGTGGTGGGGCTCCGTTCTTGGGTGCTGTTGGTGTAAGGGTGGCATACGGAGGGTGTTCGAGGTCGGGCGTTGTCCACAGGTTGCAGGTTGTTGCAGCGGCTGGGTGTGATGGATCGGCGTCGGGCGGTGACGGGCCAGGGCCGGCCGTACGTCGGGGAGGTTGGCGGCTGGTGTACGGCCTGGTGTGGTCAGGATGTGTGGCCTTGTGCATCGGGTCGGTGGGCGTGGAGCGGGCTGGTGCGGATTTGGTGCACAAAGAGGCGGTGGAGGGCTGATCGGGGTCGAGTCGCGGTGGGGCAGCAGGTTGTGCGGGTGGAGGGGCGGGCAGTTGGTCAGGGGGTGCGGGGGTAGGCGGGGTGGGTGTGAGACGGGGGATGGGAGACTGCGGGCATGTCGCCTATTGGTCGTCGTCGGGGTCGGGGGGTTGTTGGGCGGGGGGAGCAGAAGGTGGTGGTGGCGCCTGAGGGGCATCCTTCGGGGGCTCGGGTGCCGGTGGTGCCGAAGGAGTTGGTTCCGCGGCATGTGGCGATCGTGATGGACGGGAACGGGCGGTGGGCCAAGCAGCGGGGGCTGCCGCGGACCGAGGGGCACAAGGCCGGTGAGGCGTCGTTGCTGGACGTGATCAAGGGCGGCATCGAGATCGGGGTCAAGTACATCTCGGCGTACGCGTTCTCGACCGAGAACTGGGCCCGGTCGCCCGAAGAGGTGCGGTTCCTGATGGGGTTCAACCGCGAGGTGATCCATCGGCGGCGCGACGAGCTGGACGCGATGGGGGTCCGGGTGGTGTGGTCCGGGCGGCGGCCGCGGCTGTGGAAGAGCGTGATCGACGAGCTGGAGTACGCGCAGGAGCGGACCAAGGACAACGACACCATCACCTTGCAGTTCTGCGTGAACTACGGCGGCCAGGCGGAGATCGCCGACGCCATGCGGGAGATCGCCAAAGAGGTTGCCGCCGGCAAGCTGAAGCCGGACCGGATCACCGAGAAGACGATCGCCCGGCATCTCTACGCGCCCGACATCCCCGAGGTCGACCTGTTCGTCCGGTCGTCGGGGGAGCAGCGGACGAGCAACTTCCTGGTCTGGCAGCTGGCGTACGCCGAGATGGTGTTCCTGGACACGCTCTGGCCGGATTTCGACCGTCGAGACCTGTGGCGGGCGATCGAGATCTACGCGCAGCGGGACCGGCGGTACGGTGGTGCGATCCCGAACGAGGTAGCCGGCGGAGAATTGCGGGCACAGGGCAACTGATCCGGGAACCGGGTACGGGTCCGGCCGCGTCTACGCTGGTTGTGACAGTCAACGGGAGTGGTAGCGCGCCGGAGGAGACCCCGCGGGAGATCGCGGAGCGGGAACTGCTCGCTGCGCGGGAGGACGTACAGCAGATGGCCGAGGACATGCGCGCCAGGCTGAAACAGGGTGAGCAGGGTGAGCAGGGTGAGCAGGACCAGCAGGACGAACAGACAGCAGGCGAGTGAAGCGGTGCGTTGGGAGAGCTGATGGTGGATCTGGCCGAGGTCAGAGGACGGACGCATGAGGTCGCGTTGGCGCTGAACGAGGCGCGGGCGGTCCTCGGGCGCGTCGAGAACCTGCTGAACGAGGAGACTGTCGATCAGGAATTGAGGCTGCGGCTCAAGGACGTGGAGTCGTTCGGCAGGTCGGTCGGGCGGGTCTCCGAGTTGGAACAGGACGCGGGTCGCAAGCGGCGGGCTGCGTGGGAGACCGAGGAGCCGCGGGCAGTCGCGGCGTCGGACGACGCCGACGCGGCGTTGGGGTCCGCGTTCAGGAGCTCTACGGGCGAGGCCGGAACCATCTCGGCGAGGCTCAGTGAGCCGTCGAAGGACATGGCCAGGCTGCGGGACGACCTGCGCGGCAGTAGCGAGAAACTCCAGAACGCCATGAAGCACACCGACGCGCTCGACCGTCTGGAGGGGTACGACGGACCTAAGGGCCAACTGAAGAACGTCAGCGACGTGAAGTCGATCGTCGACGAGGCTGAGAAGGGTGTCTCCGAGGCCGCGGCGCGGATCGAGTCGGCGCGGACGATCGCGGCCCGGTTCGAGCAGGACCCGCCCGCGATCAAGAGCGGAGACCTCGCGGAACAGATCACGTCGACGAGACACAAGCTGGGGAGCGAACTCTCGGGCGCCCAGGACCGGGTACGCGAGGTCCGAGGTTCAGTTGGACGCGCGAAAGCCGACGTCGCGAAGGCGACCGATCAGGCGATCGGCGCGGCTGTGACAGCCAAGGATGCGGAGAAGGCTGGGGACGAGCTGGCGAAGAACGTGCAGGCCGGTACGACGCCCAGGCCCGCGTCGACCCAGCACACCCAGAGCCAGCACGCGGAGAGCAGCTCTCAGCAGGACCTGCACCGCCGGCTGGGCGGGAAGGCCCAGGACAGCGGAGTGCAGCGCTAGCGACCTGGCGAGGGAAGCAGGCCGCGTTCGATCGCCACGGTCACGGCGCGGGTGCGGTCGTCGACGTCGAGTTTGGCGAACAGGCGCTGGAGATGGGTCTTGACCGTGGCCTCGCCGATGAACAGTTCGCGCCCGATCTCGGCGTTGCTGAGGCCGCGGGCGACGGCGGCCAGGACCTCGAGCTCGCGTGGCGAGGGTTGCGCGGCGGCGGGTGCGGCCGGCGTACGAAGACGGGACATCAGCCGCGCCGCGACCGGCGGGGCGAGCACGGTCTCACCGCGGGCGGCGGCGCGGATCCCGTTCAGCAGGTCGGCGTGCGGCGTGTCCTTCAGCAGGTACCCCGCGGCGCCGGCCTCGACCGCGTGCAGGATCTCCGAGTCGGTGTCGTACGTCGTCAGCACCAGCACCCGTGTCGCCGCGTACCCGGACACGATCGCCCCGGTAGCGGCGACTCCGTCCATCCGCGGCATCCGCAGATCCATCAGTACGACGTCCGGCTTGGTCGACTCCACCAGCGCGAGCGCCTCGGCCCCGTCGCCGGCCTCGCCGACCACCTCGATGTCGTCGGTCACCGACAGCATCCCGCTCAGCCCTGAGCGCACCACCGGGTGATCGTCGACCACCAGAACCCGAATCACACATCCTCCTGTACGGCGGGAATCAGGACCTGGACCCGGGTGCCGCGACCCGGCGTACTCTCCACCTCGACGGTGCCGCCGGACTCCTCGACCCGCCCGCGCATGGCGTTCAGCCCGAACCCGCCCGACACCGACCCCGGCGTGAACCCGGACCCGTCGTCGCGGATCTCGATCCACACGCGACCGTCCGACAGCCCCAGCGTGATCAGCACCTGCGTGGCCGCCGCGTGCTTGCGTACGTTGGCCAGCGCCTCCTGAGCCGACCGAAGCAACACCACCTGCTGCGCCTGCGGCAACGCCGCGACCTCGTCGTCCGGCAGATCCAGCGAGACCTGTACGTCGACACCGGTCTCGGCCGCGAACCGCTCCGCCTGCCGACGCAGGACCTCGGTCAACGTTGCCTCCGACAACGCAACCGGGGTGAACGCGGCAACCAGCGCTCGCGCCTCGGCGAGGTTCTCCCGCGCAGTGTCCTCGATCGCCGCCAGCCGGGCTGCTGCGCCGTCAGCCCCGCCCCGGGAAAGTTCGACGGCGGCGGCCTGCGCGAGCATCACGATCGAAGTCATCCCCTGCGCGAGCGTGTCGTGGATCTCCCGCGCCATCCGCTCCCGCTCGGCCATCACGCCGGCGCTGTGATGCGCCTCGGCGAGTTCGTCTCGCGCCGACTCGAGCTGCTCGATCAGTTCGGCGCGCTGCTGACTCTGGGTGATCACCTTCTCGATCCAGATCCCGAACAGCAGGCTGACCACGAGACTGACCAGCATCCACGGCAGGATCTCCCAGAACGCGTCCCAGCCCCATCCGGCGCTCCACAACTGCGCCGTACCGACGCCGACCACCAGGAGCAGGCTGAGCCCGATCCCTTCGCGAATGTCCTCGCACAGCAGCCAGATCTGCGCCGACGCGATGAACATCAGGAACACCGACTGCGGATAGATCCCGATCAGAATCATCAGCGAGGCGATCAGCACCAGCCGATAGGCGTACGCCGGGAGCGCCCGACGGGAGCGGATCGCGTGCAGCCCGATGAACTGGTACGCCGCCCCGAGAACCACCACCGTGCCGGCGAACAGCGCCTGCCGCACGGCCCCGAGGTCGCCCAGGAACGACAGCGCCAGCGTCATCCCGAGCAGCACCCAGAACACGATGTGCCAACCGATCAGCGTCCGTGTCCACACGGGCTGTCCGGCGCCACCGCGAGAGCTCTGCACAGACCCCATCTTCCTCCACAGCAGGATCCACACACGAGGACCGGTCCACGCCGGTGACAGCTCGGTACGACGCCGCTCCGGAAGGGAGGGCGTCGTACCGGCCGTCTGGTTCATCAGCCCGCGTCCCGACGGGTCCAGCGGAACACCCGCTGGGCGAGGAACAGGCCGACGACCAACCAGACCGTGAGCACGATCGCGCCGGTGCCGAGCTGCCAGGAACCGCCCGGCTCGTTGACCTGGAACCCGTCCGGCAGGAACACCGACCGCATCCCCTGGGCGAGCCACTTGAGCGGGAAGACTGAGGCGACGTCCCGCATCCAGCCGGGCAGGCTGCTGTAGACGAAGTACACCCCGGACATGAACTGCAGCAGCAGGACGACCGGCGTGATCACCGCGGACGCGGCCTTGCCGGACTTCGGTACGACGCTGAACGCGATTCCCAGCACCGACCCGGACGCCGCGCCGAGGACGAAGATCCAGGCGAAGTGCAGCCACTTCGACGGCTCGCTCGGGATGTCCACCCCGAGCACCAGCCCGGCGATCACCAGCAGCAGCGCGAACTGTGCGATCGAGGTGACCAGGACCTGGCCGATCTTGCCGATGAAGTAGGCCTGCGGGGGCATCGGCGTACCGCGGAGCCGCTTGAGCAGGCCCTCGTCGCGCTCGAGCGCGATGCTGATCGCGAGCGACTGGAAGCTGCTCAGGAAGATGCCGGAGGCGATCATCCCGGGGGTGAAGTAGGTCGCGGCGTTGACGCCGTTGAAGTCGGTGCTGCCGAAGACGGCGGAGAAGATGCCGAGGAAGATGATCGGGAAGAAGAAGGTGAAGATCAGCGCCTCCTTCTCCCGGAAGAACTCGCGGACCTCGAGCTTGGTCCGGGCCAGGCCGACCGACAGCGTCGACGGCAGTGGCTTGGTGGTCGTGTCGGCCATCAGAGGGCTCCAGCTTCGATCGAGACAGCGGCGTCGGCGGCGTTGGCCTTGCCGATCAGGTCCAGGTAGATGTCTTCGAGGCTCGGGCGGCGGACCTCGAGCTCGGGTACTTCGCCGTCGAAGCGCTGCATCAGCGCCGCGACCTCGGCGGTCGGCCGGTCGGTGCGCAGCTCGTGCGGGCCGTCGGCGTCGCTCCAGGAGACCCGTGCCGTCCGGGCGCCGCGCCCGCCGAGCGTCTCCGGCGTACCGATCTCGATCATCCGGCCGTCGGCGATCACCCCGACCCGGTCGGCGAGGTGCTCGGCCTCGTCCAGGTAGTGGGTGGTGAGCAGGATCGTCGTACCGCTGGTCCGCAGGTTCTCGATCAGGGTCCAGAACTGCCGGCGCGCCTCGGGGTCGAAACCGGTCGTGGGCTCGTCCAGGAACAGCAGCTCCGGGTTGCCGATCACGCCGAGGGCCACGTCGAGCCGGCGGCGCTGACCGCCGGACAGCTTGCGCGGACGGGTCTTGCGCTTCTCCTCGAGCCCGACGGAGGCGATCACCTCGTCCGGGTCGCGCGGGTTCGGGTAGTAGCCCGCGTAGTGGTTGACCAGCTCGAGGACTGTCGACTCGGCCTCGTCGCGCGAGGTCTGCAGCACGATCCCCATCCGGCTGCGCCACCGGCGGTCACCGTGCGCCGGGTCCGTGCCCAGGACGCTGACCTCTCCCTCGTCGGCCCGGCGATACCCCTCCAGGATCTCCGTGGTCGTCGTCTTACCGGCCCCGTTCGGGCCGAGCAGGGCGAACACCTCGCCCCGGTGGATGTCCAGATCGACACCGTCGACCGCGACCTTGTCCGGGTACCGCTTGACCAGGCCGCGCACCCTCACTGCGTTGTCGTTCTCCATGCCTCAACTCTCGCGGCCGACCACCGTCCCCCGGGAGCACCGCCCGACGGACTCACTGTCCCCCAACCGGTGGACAGAGGTGTACGTAAGAACAGGAGGTGGTCGGGTCAACCGGGTCGTGGCGGCGGGGTTCAGGCGGGCGGAGTCGTATACGTAGACGACTACGTCCTGTTCTTACGTACGCACACACGCCGGGGAGGCTTACGCGGGCAGGCCATGGCGGTTAGGTTCGGGGAATGGCTCAGACGGTGCGTGGTGTGGTGGCGGCGGGCAAGGGTGCTCCGGTCTCGATCGAGGAGATCACGATCCCGGACCCCGGTCCCGGGGAAGCGGTCGTGAAGGTGCAGGCGTGCGGCGTCTGCCACACGGATCTGCACTACCGCGAGGGCGGGATCAACGACGAGTTCCCGTTCCTGTTGGGGCATGAGGCCGCGGGGATCGTGGAGTCGGTCGGCGACGGCGTGACCGACGTACAGCCGGGTGACTTCGTCGTACTGAATTGGCGGGCCGTCTGCGGCAACTGCCGCGCCTGCCTGCGCGGCCGGCCCTGGTACTGCTTCAACACGCACAACGCCAAGCAGAAGATGACGCTCGCGGACGGCACCGAGTTGAGCCCTGCTCTGGGCATCGGAGCGTTCGCGGAGAAGACCCTGGTCGCGGCCGGGCAGTGCACGAAGGTGGACCCGGCTGCCAAGCCTGAGGTCGCGGGCCTGCTCGGCTGCGGCGTGATGGCCGGTCTCGGCGCAGCGCTCAACACGGGCAACGTCGGTCGCGGAGACACGGTCGCCGTGATCGGCTCGGGTGGCGTCGGTACGGCGGCTGTGGTCGGCGCCCGCCTCGCTGGCGCGTCGAAGGTGATCGCGATCGACCTCGACGAGCGCAAGCTCGGTACCGCGCAGGAGCTCGGCGCGACGCACACGATCAACTCGAAGGGGCTCGACCACGACGGGGTGGTCGCGGCGGTGCAGGAACTGACCGGCGGGTTCGGCGCCGATGTGGTGATCGACGCGGTCGGTCGTCCGGAGACCTGGAAGCAGGCGTTCTATGCGCGCGACCTGGCCGGCACCGTCGTGCTGGTCGGCGTACCGACGCCGGACATGCGCCTCGACATGCCCCTCCTGGACTTCTTCGGCCGCGGCGGCTCCCTGAAGTCGAGTTGGTACGGCGATTGCCTCCCCACCCGCGACTTCCCGCTGCTGATCGACCTCCACCTCCAGGGCCGCCTGCCCCTGGACCGTTTCGTGTCCGAGACGATCACGCTGGACGAGGTCGAGGACGCCTTCGCGAAGATGCACCACGGCGACGTACTGCGCTCGGTGGTCGTCTTCTAGCCGCGGACGGCGTGGGCCAGGAACCCGCCCGCGACGATACCGATCGCGGTGACCAGGGCGAGGGCCGAGATCGTCGTGGTGAGCGACTGCGCGTCGGGGTGTAGCGACAGGTAGAGGGTTCCGAAGATTGTGACTCCGCCGACCTGGCTCAGCTGGATCGTGGTGGTCAGGATGCCGCTCGCGTCGGCTGCCCGGGTCAAGGGGACGTGTACCAGGGACTGGGTGACGAGTGGGCTCGCAGACAGGCCCATCCCTGCGCCGGCCAGAACGAGCGCCGGCCACAGGAGCGGACCGGAAGCAGCCACGGACAGGCCGATGCCTGCATAGCCGAGCGTGCAGAGAGCCAGACCCGTGGGGACGACCAGGTGATGCAGCCGGGTCGGGAGAGAGCGCCAGAAGTAGCCGACCAGGCCGAACGTCGTGGCGAACGGGAGCCAGGTGAGGCCGGCATGCAACGCCGATTCACCGAGACCGGTCTGCAGGTGCAGGGTGAAGCTGAACATGAACCCGCCGACGGCGACCAGCGCGCAGGTGAGCGTCGTGATGCCTGCCACCAGGCCGCCGGATCGCAGGACATCGAGGTTGAGCAGCGGATCGCCACCGCGGCCGGCGAGGCGGCGCTCGGCCCGGACGAAGACCACTGCGAGGACCAGACCGGAAGCGACGCAGATGAACGCCCACAGCGGCCAGCCGAGCTCGTGCCCGATCACCATCGGCAGGACGATCAGCAGTACGGCGCAGGTTGCCATCGCCAGCCCGGCCAGGTCGAGACGACGCGCAGCTGTCGGCCGATCCGCCGGCATCAACCGGGGCACCAGGACCGCGAGGCAGACGCCGACCGGGACGTTGATCAGGAAGACGGGCCTCCACCCGGTGCCGAGGATGTTCGCGCCGACGAGGAGGCCACCGAGAACCAGACCGGCTACCTGACCGGCGGACAGCGTCGCGCCGTACGCCGACAAAGCCTTCGCGCGGGCGGGACCGGTGAAGTTGGTCTGGATGACGCTGATGATCTGTGGCACCATCACCGCCGCGGCGATGCCCTGCACGAAGCGGAAGAGCACCAGTGGCAGGATCGCCGGTGCCAGGCCGCACGCCAGCGATGCGAGCGTGAACAGAACCACACCGGTCAGGTACATGCGGCGGCGCCCGTACAGGTCGCCCAGCCGCGCGCCGGTGATCAGTGTCATCGCGTACGCCACCATGTAGCCGCCGACGACCAGTTGCAGCCAGGCGCCGGAGGCGTGGAGGTCGGCGCCGATGGTCGGCATCGCGACGTTCACGATGGACGTGTCCAGCAAGGCCATGAACTGGCCGAGCAGCAAAACGAAGAGCATCAGTCCGCGGCGGGTGTCCACACCCGCCGGGTGGTCGGTCATCACGGTGGCCATCAGGTCTTCTCCCTTGTCGAGTCAGGACGTGGGTATGTACCGGGCGCACCTCGCGGATTCATCGGCGTTGCGGCGATGAGTTTCGGTGAGTGGCGCGGTACGTACTTCCACAGACCTCGACCAGTGGGAGGCTCGCACCGTGGACCGTGACGACTTCGACCAGCAGGTGGCGCCTTACCGGCGTGAACTGCTGGCGCACTGCTACCGGATGCTCGGCTCGGTGCACGACGCGGAAGACCTCGTGCAGGAGACCTTCCTGCGGGCGTGGCGCGCGATCGACACGTACGACGCCGAGCGGGCCTCGCTGCGGACCTGGCTCTACCGGATCTCGACCAACGCCTGCCTGACCGCGCTGAAGGGACGAGGACGGCGTGCTCTCCCGTCAGGGCTGGTCGCAGCGGCGACGGGTGCCCAGGCACCCATCGAGTTGGCTCTCGACGTGCCTTGGTTGCAGCCGTTCCCGACCAGTGACGACCCGGCCGCGGCCGTGGCGGCCAAGGGAAGTCTGCGGCTGGCGCTGGTCGCCGCGATGCAGTACCTGCCCGCTCGGCAGCGCGCGGTTCTGGTACTGCGGGATGTCCTGGACTGGTCCGCGGCAGATGTCGCGGAAGCGTTGGAGACCACCCCGGCGTCGGTGAACAGTGCGCTCCAACGCGCCCGCGCCCGCCTGGCCGAGGTGGATGTCACAGAGGACGACATCGACGAGCCGACCGACCAGGAGATCAAGCGGATCGTCGACGACTATGTCCGCGCTTTCGAGGCGGCCGACGTCCAAGGGCTGAGCCGATTGCTGGCCGAGCGGGTCGTGCTCGAGATGCCGCCGGCGCCGCTGTGGCTCGTGGGCCGCGACGTGTACGGCGCGTTCATCGAGCGCGTCTACGCGATGCGCGGTCCGGCCTGGCGGATGGTGCCGACAACGGCGAACGGCCAGCCCGCCGTCGGCGCGTACGTCCGCACCGACGACGGGCGATACCACCGCCATTCCCTTCAGGTCTTCAGCGTCACCAAGGCCGGGATCACGCACAACATCACGTTCTTCGACCAGGACCTCTTCGAGTACTTCGGTCTGCCTCTACACCTGGAATGAGATCCACAGGTCGGGCGTCGCGTCCGGCTTGCCGGCGATCGGGCGGGCCTCCTGGGTCCACACGTCGCCGGAGATCTCGGTCGCGACCCGCTGCCAGAACCTGACCGCCTTCTCGTTGTTGCCCTGGAACGCGACCTCGCACGGACCGGGGTGATGCGACAGCACTTCCTGGACCGCGCGCAGCCCGTGTCCGCCGCGCCGTACCGGACGCACCATGAAGAACGCGTTCAGCACGTGCACCGGCTGCTGCAGTGCTCGCATGAAGCAGAAGCCGACCGGGTTCTCGCCCAGCGAGATCACGTATCCGGCCCACTCCGGGTCGCCGGTGAGAACCTTCTCCAGCCACTCGGTGCGGAAGCTGCCGTCGGGGCGCGGAAGCTGGCCCTGAAACTCGGACATGTCGTGGCGGAACATCAGCCACAGCCGCTCCATCAAGGGTCGGTCGGCAGGCTGGGCACGGCGCACCACGAGATCAGACATGGGTCTCCTCAGAAACTTGTTTGAGAACGCAGAAAAGCCTCCCGCCGGAAGAGTCCGGTACGGAAGGCTTACTGCGGTCAGTTTATCAGCCCTGAGCGGCGGTCTGCCCGGCGACCCAGCTCATGTCGGGGTACCGGTTGCCGGCCGGCGTCAGCTTCGAGAGTGCCTCGACGTCCGCGGCCGACAGCGCGACGTCGAGCGCCCCGAAGTTCTCCTCCAGGTACTTGCGTCGCTTCGTCCCCGGGATCGGTGCGACGTCGTTGCCCTGCGCAAGCACCCAGGCGAGCGCGATCTGTCCGGGCGTCGCGTCGTACCGTGCGGCCACCGCGCGGATCTCCTCGACCAGCGCGAGGTTCACCTCCAGGTTGTCGCCGGAGAAGCGGGGGAGGGTACGGCGGAAGTCGTCGGCCGCGAGGTCCGTTGGCAGGGCGCCGGTGAGCATGCCGCGCCCGAGCGGCGAGTACGGCACGATCCCGATGCCGAGCTCGCGGCAGGCCGGCAGCACCGACGCCTCGATGTCCCGGCTGAACAGCGACCACTCGCTCTGCACCGCGGTGATCGGATGTACGGCGTGTGCCCGCCGGATCGTCTCCGCCGACGCCTCGGACAGCCCGAGGTACCGCACCTTTCCGGCTTCCACCAGCGATGCCATCGCCCCGACCGTCTCCTCGACCGGTACGCCGGGATCCATCCGGTGCTGGTAGTAGAGGTCGACGTGGTCGACGCCGAGCCGCTGGAGGGACGCGTCGATCGCGGACCGGACGTACTCCGGCGACCCGTTCACACCCCGCGCCGCCGAGTTCCGACCATCGCCGGTGATGCCGAACTTCGTCGCGAGGAACACCTCGTCGCGGCGATCGGCGATGGTCGCGCCGACGAGCTCCTCGTTGGCGCCGAACCCGTACATGTCGGCGGTGTCGAGGAACGTGATGCCGAGGTCGAGCGCCCGGTGCAGCGTCGCGGTCGACTCGTGGTCGTCGGCCGCGCCGTACGCGAAGCTCATCCCCATGCAGCCGAGTCCGAGCCGGCTGACCTCGGCGCCTTGGCTACCCAGTTTCATGATTTCTCCCATCAGAAGGCATAGCTCTGCCGGCCGAACGCACGTAACGGTCGGCTGAGCTGAGTGGTCGTTACGGGGCGGCGGTGCCGCCGTAGACGGTGATCTTGTAGTCGGTCACCGCGAGGGCGAGCTGCAGATCGCGCAGCTGCCGCTGGATCCGTTCACGGTGCTCCTGCATCAGGGCGAGCCGCTGGGGTGCGGTGTGGTCGCCCTCGAGCACCAGTGCCAGGTAGTGGCTGATCGTGCCGATCGGCATCCCGGAGGCACGCAGCCTGCTGATGAATACGATCCGCGCCATCGCCCGCTCGTCGTAGCTGCGGTACCCGGCGGAGTCCCGGCGTACGTCGAGCAGACCGATGCGCTCGTAGTACCGCAGGGTGTGCGCGGTGAGGCCGGTGAGCTCGGACGCCTCGGCGATCGACAGCTGCTCGGGCAGATCCTCCGGCAGCTCGAGCAGGCACAACAGATCCCGATCGATCGGCGGGACGAGCAGCTCGGTCGCGTTCATGTCTACGACCGTATGCCTTAGAGCGCGCTCAAAGGCAAAGGTGACCTCGGTCACAGTTAGTCGAGGAGCTCCCGGGCGAGCGCATCGGTCAGCCAGTCGGCGTACTTCGTGTCGCTCCAGCCGTAGCGGCGCAGCTCGAGGAACGGGCCGGAAGTGGACAGCATCAGCATCAGGTCGGTGGCGTCGGCTGCGTCGAGACCCGGACGCAGCCCCCAGCGCCCGGCGATCTGATCCACCACCTGGCCCAGACCGTCGCGCCGCAGCTCTTCGCTGCGCTCGACCACGGCCACCGCATCGGGCTCGTGGGACGCCGACTCGGCGACCTCTTTGATCACCGCGACCCGCGTCAGGATCGCGGTGTTGCCGCGAACGAAGGCGGCCAGCGCGGCCCGGCCGGACTGTGCAGCGGACATCTCGGCGAAGAAGGCCTGCTGTAGAGGCGGTAGCCGGTCCGGCCCGAGGACGGCGTGGTCGAAGCAGGCTTGCAGCAGTTCGGCCTTGGTGTGAAAGACGAAGTACACGGTCTGTACGGCGACGCCGGCCCGGGCGGCGATGTCGGTCATCCGCGTGCCGACGTACCCGGCCTCGGCGAACACCTCGATCGCGGCGTTGATCATCCGTACCCGGGTCGCCGCCGCCTGTTCGCGGCGGGTGCGCTTCGGCGTCTTGACAGGCTTCCCCACCGGTCCCACGCTAGCAGTAGTTGTTCACTAGTGGTGGCCACTAGTGAAAGGGGGAGGGACATGGCAACATCGGTCGACGCCGTGAAGGCATCTGATCCGTGGGAGATGGCTCTGATCCACCGAGTGATCCGCCGGGGGTTCGAGCAGGCCAGGGCGCACGTGCTGGCTGCGGGGGCGGAGTCACGGGCCGCGGTGGTGGCGACGTACGTCGACTTCCAGCTCGACGGTCTGCACGCGCACCACTCGACCGAGGACGAGGTGCTCTGGCCCCGCCTGCTCGAGCGTGCCGAACTGTCGGCCGCCCTGATTCATCGGATGGAGCAGCAGCACGTCGCTGTCCACGACGCCGTGGAGTCGGCCCGTGATGCGCTGGCTGCCTGGCGGACGCGGCCGACCGGTGTCGGTGCGGAGAGGCTCGGAGAGGCGCTCGAGACCGTGTCGGCGCGGCTCGCCGAGCACCTGGCGGAGGAAGAGCGTGACGTCGTACCGCTGATCGCGACGCACATCGCGCAGGCCGAGTGGGATCGCCTCGGGAAGACCGCGTTCAGCAAGTTCAAGCCGGACCAGAGGTTCACGGCGATGGGGGAACTGCTCGCGACCGCCAGTCCCGAGGAAGCCGCGCGGATGCTGGCCGGCCTGCCCGCCCCGGTCCGGGTCATCTGGCGGCTGGTCGGGCAGCGCCGCTACCAGCGGTTCGTGAAGTCGGTCGAGGGTTAGCCGGACTTCTGGCAGTCCTGGCAGGTGCCGAAGATCTCCAGGGTGTGGCTGATGTCGGCGAACCCGTGCTCGGCCGCGACCTTGTCGGCCCAGCGCTCCACGGCCGGTCCCTCGACCTCGACGGTGCGGCCGCAGTTGCGGCAGACCAGGTGGTGGTGGTGACCCTTCGAGCAGCGCCGGTACGCCGTTTCGCCGTCGGCGGTGCGCAGTACGTCGACCTCGCGGGAGTCCGCGAGTGCCTGCAGGGTGCGGTAGACAGTGGTCAGACCGACGGCCTCGCCGGCGGACCTGAGCTCCTGGTGGATCTCCTGGGCGGTCCGGAAGTCGTCGATATTGTCCAGCGCGAGCGCGACCGCCGCGCGCTGACGGGTCGAGCGTGTTCCGATAGCCACCGTTCCTCCTGTCATCTCTCTACCGCCGTCCAGTCTCTCAGAAGTCAGCAACTCAGTGCTGCATCAGTGCTCGTCCCAATGGTCCCCGTGCGCCGCGTGCAGGTGACCGTCGTGCACATAGTCGACATGGTCTCCGTGCTCGACCTTCTTGTGGCCGCAGGCCTGGTCGTGTGCGTGCGGGTGCCCGGCGCTCACCACATGTGGCTCCGGCGCCGGTACGCCGATCTCCGGCTCCTCGTCTGCCAGTGGACGCAGCCGACCAGCCCGTCGCCGCAAGAGCGTCCCGACCGTCGCCGCGACCACGAACCCGGCCAGTGCCAGCACCACGATGGTTGCACCCGGCGCCACATTCGCGTTGTACGACGTGACGATGCCGGCCAGACACGCCAGCACACCGATGACACACGCCGTGATGAACGTACTGCGGAACGACCGAGTCACCTGCTGCGCGGTCGCCACCGGGACGACCATGAGCGCACTGACCAGCAGTAGCCCCACCGTGCGCATCGCGACCGTCACAGTGACCGCAGCCATCACCGCGATCACCAGGTTGAGCAGCTGGACCCGGAGTCCCGTCGTACGGGCGAACTCCTCGTCCTGGCACACCGCGAACAGCTGTGGGCCCAGGCCGATCGCTACGACCAGTACGGCGACGGCCAGGCCGACTACGACGTACAGGTCGCTTTGGGAGACCGTGGTGAGTGAACCGAACAGGTAGGTGTTCAGCGTGGCTGCACCCTGACCTGCGAGTCCGATGAGCAGCACACCGCCTGCGATACCGCCGTAGAACATTAGGGCGAGCGCCACGTCGCCAGTGGCCTTGCCGCGGGCGCGGACGAGCTCAATGGCTGTCGCACCGGCGATCGAGACGATGATGGCGGTCAGCACGGGTGCGCTGCCGGTGAGCAGACCGAGCGCCACACCGGTGATCGCGATGTGGCCGATGCCGTCACCCATCAGCGAGAGCCGCCGCTGCACCAGATACGTCCCGATAGCAGGCGCCGACAGCCCCGTGAGCAGCCCGGCGATCAGGGCCCGCTGCATGAACTCGAGCTGGAACATGGTCATGAGGTGAGCCACCCCGGGTCTTCGTCGGTGTGGGAGTGGTGCACGTGGGCGTGGGTCTGGGTGGCGTGCGGCGGGCCGTCGTACACGACGCGGCCGCGGCGCATCACGACCGAGCGGTCGATCAAGGCGTCCATCGGGCCGAGGTCGTGGCTCACCATCACCACGGTCGTGCCGCGGGCGACCCGCTCCCGGACCGCGTCCGCGAAGATCTGCTGGCTGGCCAGGTCCACACCCGCCGTCGGCTCGTCGAGGATCAGCAGCTCAGGATCGGACACCAGGGCCCGCGCGATCAGCACCCGCTGCTGCTGCCCGCCGGACAGCTCGGCGACCGCGTCCTTACGCCGGTCGGCCATGTCGACGACCTCCAGCGCCTCCTCGATCGCCTGCTTGCCGGCGGCACCGAGCGGCGCGAACATCCGCCGCTTCGAGAGCAGACCGGACGACACGACCTCGTACACAGTCGCCGGTACGCCGCCTGCCGCGGTGATGCGCTGCGGTACGTACCCGACCCGCCGCCAGTCGCGGAACCGGGGGACCGGCGTCCCGAACAACCGGACCTCGCCACGGGCCGCCGGGAGCAGTCCGACGACGGTCTTGATCAGCGTGGACTTGCCGGAGCCGTTGGTGCCGAGCACGGCGACCACCTCGCCCTGGCGGATCCGCAGGTCGATGCCCCGAAGCACCAGACGGCCGCCCAGATCGACGGACAGATCGTCGACCTGGACGGCCCTGGCAGTGTTGTTCTCTGGGTCGTTCTCGGATGTCACGAGCAGCCGTTCGCCTTCCGCAGCTCTTGCAGGTTCGTCTGCATCAAGGACAGGTACGTTTCCTGGGAGTTCGCGTCCGACAGGCCCTCGATCGGGCTCAGCACGGCGGTCTGGACGCCGACGTCCTTCGCGATCGTCTCGGCCACCTTCGGACTGACCAGCTCCTCGTAGAAGATGGTCGTCACGTGCTGGGCCTTCACGATGTCCTGGACCTCCTTGATCCGGGCCGGGGCCGGCTCCGCGTCCGGCGTGAACCCGGCGATCCCGACCATCGTCAGACCGTACCGCTTCGCGAGGTAGGCGAACGCCTCGTGGCTGGTCACGAACGTCTTCAGCTTGCAGTTCGCCAGACCCGTCTTGTACGCCGTGTCGAGCGTGCCGATGTGGTCGAGCAGCGCCTTCGCCCGCTCGTGGTACCCGGCGGCGTTCGCGCTGTCGACGCTCACGAGCTTGTCCTCGACCGCCTTGACGACCGCGGCGTACCGCACCGGGTCGAGCCAGAAGTGCGGGTCGAGGGCCTTGTCCTTGTGGGCCGCCGGGGCAGCGCCGTCCTCGTGCTCCTCGAAGTCGGCGCCGGTGTCTTCCAGTTGCGCGGCTGGGGCGATGTCGAAGCCGGCGTCCTTGGCGTTCTGGTCGACCGCCTCGTCGACGGCGGGCTGCAGGTCCTTCTCGAAGACGACGAGCTTGGCGCTCGCGATTTCACCCACCTGCTTGGGGGTCAGCTCCAGGTCGTGGGGCTCGACGCCGGGGGCTGTCAGGGTGCTGACATTGACCGCGTCGCCCCCCACTGTGCGGGCGATGTACTCGAGCGGGTAAAACGAAGCGACGACGTCGAGCTTTCCGTCACCGGTGCCGTTGGCGGACGAGCCGCCGCATCCGGCCAGGGTGACGGCGGCCAGGGCGGTGGCGCCGGCGAGGACAGCTCGAAGACCAGATTTCATGACAATCATTTTCATTTAACTGGAACTGATTGTCAAAACAGGGAGTTCACGATGGCCAGCCGCAACGTCGGGCGACGACGTGCCGACCCCAAAGGCAACCGCCGCCGGGCACTCGACATTCCGCAGGGCCATGGTCACGGGCACGGGCACGGCCATGGACATGGCCATGGTCACGGCGATCACGTGGTCGACACCTCGGTGGTGAACTCCGACGCGGTCGTCGCCCGCCGCGTCCGGATCGTGGTCGCCGCGATCCTCATCCCGCTGCTCCTGGCCGCCGTGGTCGGGATGATCGTGATGTGGCCGGACGGTGACGTGAAGGTCGCGTCGTACCAGACCGCCACCGCCCGCGGCGAGGTGACGGCGATCAAGGCCTGCCCGAATGTGAAGGACCAGTGCGACGAGGCGACGGTCAAGCTGAGCAACGGCGCCGACAAGGGCCAGGTGATACCGGTTCAGGTGCCCAAGGCCGGTCAGACGTCGATCCCGGTCAAGGTCGGCCAGTCGATCATGCTCGGGATCCAGGATGCGCCGAAGGTCGCCGACCGGTACTCGTACGTCGATCACGACCGGACGAAGCCGTTGCTGCTGCTGGCCGCGCTGTTCGCGGTCGCGGTGGTCGCTCTGTCGCGCTGGCGGGGTTTCGCTGCCCTGATCGCGCTCGCGGTGACCGCGGTGATGCTGACGCAGTTCATCCTCCCGGCGATCCTCAGGGGAGAGAACGCGCTGCTGGTGGCGGTGGTCGGCGGCACGGTCATCATGGCGATCGCGTTGTTCCTCACGCACGGGATCAATGCGGAGAGTTCGATCGCGTTGTCCGGGACGGTGGTCGCGCTGGGGCTGACGGTGCTGCTGGGCTGGTTCTTCACCAAGTTCTGCCAGCTGAGCGGACTGGCGTCCGAGGGTGCGTCCGGAGCCAAGGCGCTGGTGCCCAACATCGACCTGACCGGGTTGCTGGTCGCTGGGATGGTGATCGGCGCGCTGGGCGTGCTGGACGATGTCACGGTCACCCAGGCGGCGGCTGTCTGGGAGTTGTCCGCCGCGAACCCGTCCGCCAACCGCCGTGAGCTGGTCACCGCTGGGCTCCGGATCGGGCGCACGCACGTCGCATCGGTGGTCAACACGCTCGTCCTCGCGTACGCCGGCGCCGCGCTGCCGGTGCTGCTGGTCTTCGCCATCCAGGACCTCCCCGGCCGGGCCGTCCTGTCCACCGAGTCGGTCGCGATGGAGGTGGTCCGCGGTCTGGTCGGCAGCCTGGGGATCATTGCGGCCGTCCCGCTCACCACCGCACTCGCCGCCATGGCCGTCGCCGACCGCTCCCGCAACCTGGTCGCCGAACCAGAACACCTCTAACCGAAAATCAGCCCTTCCGTCCGGGCGTTCAGGCTTCTACAGTGCTAATTGGGTCACGGAGAGTCCGCCCACGACTACCTTCGGCGACCTAACGGGGTGAGGAGCGCTGATGAGGTTCTGTCATCGGGACGGTTCGACCGTTCATCTGGGGTACTGCGCGACGGTGCATCCGGCCGCGGAGCTCGACGAGCTGATCGCCGGCCTCGACACCTGTGCGGGTGCGGTCCGCTCGGCGCTCGGCGTACCCGTCCTCGGGGTCGGCCTGTGGTTCCCGCACCGGCTCGCCGATCGCCTGGCGAACTCGCCGGCCGCGCTCAGCAAGCTCCGCCGGGCGCTGCAGCGCAACCGGCTCGAAGTCGTCACGCTGAACGGCACGCCGCACGCGCAGTTCACCGACAAGGTCGTCGGCACGAAGCTGTACTGCCCCGACTGGACCGACCCCGAGCGTCTCCGGTACACCTTCGACCTGATCGAGGTGCTGGCCGAATTGCTCCCCACGGACGTCGCGTACGGGTCGATCTCGACCGTGCCGCTCGGCTGGCGGGTGCCGTGGTCGAGGCAGCGGAACCGCGCCGCGCGAGAAGCGATCGACCGCGTCGAACAGCACCTGGCCCGGACCGAGGCCAGGACCGGCCGGACGATCCGGATCGCCGTCGAGACCGAGCCGGGCTGCGTCCTCGAGATGATCGGCCAGGCCACCGCGTGGCTGGACCGCTACTCCAGTCCGTACGGCGGTAGGTCGCGTATTGGACTGGGACTCGACACGTGTCATCTCGCGGTGCAGTTCGAGGACCCGGCCGAGTCGTTCGAGCTGCTGTGGCGAGCGGGCGTTGATGTGGTCAAGGCGCAGCTCTCCCTGGCGCCGACGCTCGTGGATCCAGGGGACGCTTCCGGTCGGTACGTGCTCGGTCAGCTCGGCACACCGAAGTACCTGCGACAGGTACGTGAGTGGGGCGGCCCTGGGGTGGACGACGTGGCACAGGCCTACGAGCTGTCCGGCCACGCCGCCTGGCGGATGCACGCTCACCTGGCTGCGCACGCTGCACCACCAGATCCGTTGAGCGCGACAACCGGCGTACTGGATGAGTGTCTGACCAGACTGGTCGGTGGAGGGCATCCGCTCACGCACCACCTGGAGTCAGAGGTGTACGTGTGGCCGCGTGCGACCAGAACCCAGCAGGCGTTGGCTAAACGGATCGCCAAGGAGCTGACGTGGCTACGTGACCGGCTGACCGCTTTGGGGCTGGACGAGGTCTGAGTAGTCAGGCAGCGGGACAGAGCTGAGGGCTTTGCCTACTGCGTTCTGCGACCAGATGAAGCGCTGGACCGCTGTCGGCAGCATTGGCAACGCGGCTGCTGCACCAGGTATCAGCCGCAGCGCAAGCGGGCTGGCCGGGATGATCGTGCGCATCACCTTCGGCGCGAACCGCCGGCTCAGCTCCACCACCGGCCGGATGATCCGCTCGTAGTTGCGCAGTCCGGACGGCAGATCGCTGCGTGCAGCAGCCAGCTCACCGGCGAGGATGTACGCCGCCACGACAGCGAGGCTCGTACCGCCACCGACGGCGGGGCCGGGGCAGTAGCCCGCGTCTCCGACCAGTCCGATCCGGCCGCGGTGCCAGGTGTCCAGCGTGATCTGCGCGATCGAGTCGAAGTAGAAGTCCTCTGCCTGTTCTAGGTGCTCCAGTAGCTGCGGCACCTTCCAGCCGTAGTCCCGGAACTCCTTGGCCAGCAGGGCTTTCTGCTCGTCCTTGTCGTGGTAGTCGTACTGCAGCTCAGGTGCGCGGAACAGGAAACCCGCGCGGACCTGACCGGTCTGGTGTACGCCGTAGATGCCGACCAGCTTGTCGACGGAGAAGTGGGACAGCGTGTGGCTGCCGAGGCCGAAGACATCCGGCATCGAGAACACCGCGAGGTACCCGCCGAGTGGCCGGTGCAGTGGCTCCTCGGGACCGAAGGCGAGCCGGCGCACGTTCGAGTGCAGGCCATCTGCGCCGATCACGAGGTCGAAGCGGCGTTCCGTGCCCGAGTCGAAAACCACGTCGACTCCGGTGCCGTCGTCGTGCAGGCTCGCGATCGAGTCGCCGAACATGTACTCCGCGGTCTCGAGCGTCGCGCCGTACAGGATCCTGGTCAGCTCGCCGCGAAGGATCTCCACGTGCTGACTCGAGATCCCGGCGTACATCCGGCTGAGGTCGACCTCGACCGGGCGCTTGCCGAACCGCTCGATGGTCATCGCGTCGAGCTGGGTGCGGGCCGCCTCGATCGCGTCCCAGCAGCCCATCCGCCGGGTCACGTCGGCGGCCGAGCTGAACAGGTCGACGGCGTGCCCGCCGAGTCCGTGCCGCCCGGCCGGCGTGCGCTCGACGAGCGTCGGCTCGAAGCCGTACCGGTGCAACCAGTGGGCGAGGACCGGGCCGGCCACGCTCGCACCCGAGATCAGGACCTTCATGGCACCTCCCTGACGTTTGTTTACTTATCGGAAGGTAAGTAAACGAGGGCGGGCTTGTCAATGGCTTACTTACCGGAAGGTCAGCTAATCTCCGGGTATGCCGAGACAACGGACCGGCGACACCCGGGCGCGGATCCAGCAGGCCGCGCTCGAGCTGTTCGCCGAGCGCGGGATGCAGCAGACCAGCCTGCGCGACATCGCCGACCGCCTCGGCGTCACCAAGCCGGCGCTGTACTACCACTTCGCGTCCCGCGAGGACCTGCTGAACAGCCTGGTCGAGCCGATGATCGCCGACTTCGAGGCGTACGCCGCGGCGCAACAGGCAGCCGCCCCGGTCGCAGCGCGCGAACTGCTCGGTTCGTACTTCGACCTCGCCTATAAGCACCGCGCGCTGATCCAGCTCGCGATCCGCGACCTCTCGGTGCTGCACGAACTGAAGCTGGCCGACCGCTTCATCGAGTGGCGCGGCACGCTCGCGACCCTCTTGATCGGCACCAGCCCGTCGCTGTCCGACGTGGTCCGCTGCATGGTCGCGCTCGGCGGACTGTCCGACTGCGCGGTGATGATCGATCACCAGCCCGTCGCCGAGCTACGTGAGGCCGCGGTCGAAGCGGCGTACGACAGTTTGGGACGGCCCTGATCAGCCGGTGGCGAGCCGCGACACCCCGAACAGCAGGATGACGAGGATCGAGAAGATCCGCAGGAACCGCGGCCCGGTGGTCACCGCCGGCCACGACAGGAACGCCAGCCAGCCCAGCAGCATCGCCAGCAGGACCAGGGCCGGCAGCCCCACCGGCACCGGAGCGAACACTCCGACCAACGCCAGGAAGAGGGTGATCGCCGGCAGGGTCAGCTTCGGCGCGGCGTGCAGCTTCGCGACGTACGGGTAACTCACCTTGGTGATCCGCTGCCGCAACGGGCTGCTGGGGGTACTCATGCGCCCATTGTTCCAGGTCCTATGGTTGAGCCCGTGTTCGTCGTGATCAGGTTTCGGGTGGGGGAGAGTTCGCAGGCCGGGTTCGCGGAGCGGATGCGGGAGGCGGTCGAGGTGCTGGGGCGGCAGAAGGGGTTCGTTTCGGCCCGGGTGGGGCGGAACGTGGACGACCCGGAGTTGCTGGCGCTGACGCTGGAGTTCGAGAACATCGGCAGTTACCGGCGCGCGCTGTCGCCGTACGAGGTGAAACTGGCCGCGGTGCCGTTGTTGTCGCAGGCTCTCGACGAGCCGACGGCGTACGAGGATTTCCTGAGCTGACATCCAGGCGGCACGGATTCGATCCGCGACGCCCGGGACCGATAGCCTGGTCTCTTCCGTAGATTCGCCAGTATTCATTTCTGTGCCCGTTCTGGAGTCGAAAAGTGCCCGTGGAAACCGTCGATGCCGTCGTCAGCCTCAGCAAGCGGAGGGGCTTCGTGTACCCGTGCGGCGAGATCTACGGCGGTACCAAGTCGGCCTGGGACTACGGACCGCTCGGGGTCGAGCTGAAGAACAACGTCCGCACCCAGTGGTGGCGGACGATGGTGACCGGCCGCGACGACATCGTCGGCCTGGACTCCTCGGTGATCCTGCCGACCAAGGTCTGGGAGGCCTCCGGCCACCTGTCCGAGTTCGTCGACCCGCTGACCGAGTGCCAGTCCTGCCACAAGCGGTTCCGCGACGACCACCTCCGCGAGGACTTCGCCCGCCGGAAGAACAAGGACGCCGACGAGGTCAAGCTCGCCGAGATCGCCTGCCCGAACTGCGGTAACAAGGGCACCTTCACCGAGCCGCGGATGTTCAACGGCCTGCTGAAGACCTACCTCGGCCCGGTCGAGTCCGAGGAGGGTCTGCACTACCTCCGCCCGGAGACCGCGCAGGGCATCTTCATCAACTTCGCGAACGTGATGGGCACCGCGCGGAAGAAGCCGCCGTTCGGGATCGCCCAGGTCGGCAAGAGCTTCCGCAACGAAATCACCCCGGGCAACTTCATCTTCCGGACCCGCGAGTTCGAGCAGATGGAGATGGAGTTCTTCGTCGAGCCGGGCTCCGACGAGGACTGGCACGAGTACTGGCTGAAGGCGCGCTGGGACTGGTACACCGGCCTCGGGCTGAACCCGGACAACATGCGGTTCTACGAGCACCCGAAGGAGAAGCTGAGCCACTACTCGAAGCGCACCGTCGACATCGAGTACCGGTTCAACTTCGGCGGCAAGGAGTTCGACGAGCTCGAGGGCATCGCGAACCGTACCGACTTCGACCTGTCCACGCACTCCAAGCACTCCGGCGCCGACCTGTCGTACTTCGACCAGGAGAAGGGCGAGCGCTGGACGCCGTACGTCATCGAGCCCGCGGCCGGCCTGACCCGCAACGTGCTCGCGTTCCTGCTCGACGCGTACACCGAGGACGAGGCGCCGAACGCCAAGGGCGGTGTCGACAAGCGGACGGTACTGCGGTTCGACCCGCGGCTCGCCCCGGTCAAGGCGGCCGTGCTCCCGCTGTCCCGCAACGCCGACCTGTCGCCGAAGGCCCGCGACCTGGCCGGCGAGCTGCGGAAGAACTGGAACGTCGACTTCGACGACGCCGGTGCGATCGGCCGCCGGTACCGCCGCCAGGACGAGATCGGTACGCCGTACTGCATCACCGTCGACTTCGACACCCTCGAGGACCACGCGGTGACGATCCGCGAACGGGACTCGATGAAGCAGGAGCGGGTCGCCCTCACCGAGGTCACCGGCTACCTCGCCCAGCACCTGGTGGGTTGCTGACGATGAGGGCTCGGTTGGCTGTCTTGGGACTTCCGGTGCTGTCTGTGCTCGCGGTGCTCGTGCTGTCCTCCTGCTCGGACAGCAAGCCCGAGGCCGGTACGTCGCCCTCGACGCCTGCCTCGAGTACGCCGCCGCCTTCGAGCGCCCCGATCCCGACCGCGTCGACGCCGACCCTGACCGCACTGCCGACCCCGTCGAAGCCCTGGCCGACGCCGAAGGTCACCGGTGAGCCGGAGAACGACGCGCCGCTCGCCGACCGGATCACGTTCGCGATCGTCAAGCAGGCGCAGATCGCGGCCGGTAAGACGGCCACCACGACCGTGAAGTGCCCGGGCATCGACAAGGTCGAGACCGCCGGCAAGCACGAGCTGACCTGCACGGTGACGTACGCCGGGAAGCCGTACACCGGCACCCTGACGGTCGACGCGAAGCAGTACACGGCGTCGTACAAGTTCACCTCGGAGTCGGTCGCGATCGTGCGGGCGAAGGTTGTCGACGCCGTTCTGCGGACCGTGACGGACGCCGCGAAGGTGACCTGCACGATGGATGATGTTGCCGTGGTCAAGCATTCCGATGCTGGTATCGCGTGTGACGTGACAACGACGGCGAACGCCGTACAGCCTTACAAAGCACAGGTTTCCGGTAACGGACAGGTGCTGGTGGCGAAGGCCTGAGCATGCTTCAGTTGGGCAATCTCACGATCGAGACGCCGGTGGTGCTGGCGCCGATGGCCGGTATCACCAATGCGGCGTACCGGCGGCTGTGCGCCGAGCAGGGCGCCGGGCTGTACGTCTGCGAGATGATCACGTCGCGCGGCATCGTCGAGGGCGATCAGAAGTCGCTCGACATGCTGACGTTCGACGCCCGGGAGACGGTTCGGTCGGTGCAGTTGTACGGCGTCGACCCGACGTACATCGGCCGCGCTGTGCAGATCCTTTGTGATGCTTATGGCGTTGCGCATATCGACCTGAACTTCGGGTGCCCGGTGCCGAAGGTGACGCGCAAGGGCGGTGGCGCCGCGCTGCCGTGGAAGCGGAATCTGCTCGGCGCGATCCTGCGCTCCGCGGTGCAGGCCGCGACGCCGTACGGCGTACCGGTGACGATGAAGACCCGGATCGGGATCGACGCCGATCATCAGACGTATCTCGACGCCGGGCGGATCGCTTCGGACTCCGGCGCTGCGGCGATCGGGTTGCACGGGCGGACGGCGTCGCAGGCGTACTCCGGTCAGGCGGATTGGACCACGATCGCTGCGCTGGTCGAGCACGTATCTATCCCGGTGCTGGGGAACGGCGACATCTGGGAAGCCGGCGACGCTTTGCGGATGGTCGCCGAGACTGGGTGCGCCGGTGTGATCGTCGGACGCGGGTGCCTGGGGCGGCCGTGGTTGTTCCGCGATCTCGCGGTCGCGTTCGCCGGGGGCGAGGCGTTGAACCTTCCGACGCTCGGTGAGGTCGCCGATGTGATGCGGCGGCACGGTGAGTTGCTCGCGGAGCTGATGGGGGAGCAGCGCGGACTGCGCGACTTCCGCAAGCACGTCCCGTGGTACCTGAAGGGTTTCCCGGCCGGCGGCGAACTCCGCGCCGCCCTGGGCATGGTCGACTCACTCGCGCGCCTGGACGAGCTCCTCGCCGAACTCGACCGCACCGTCCCCTTCCCGGTAGCCGAACTAGGCGCCCCCCGAGGCCGCCAAGGCAGCCCCCGCGACCACGTAGTCCTCCCGCAAGGCTGGCTAGACGACACAGACGGCCTAACCGCCGACCTAGCCGACGCCGAAATCGGAGTCTCCGGCGGCTGACGCCGACCGCTGGCGGGTTATGTGATCACTGGCGGGTTGTAGCGCGCCACCGATGAAACAACCCGCCATCGGGCCGGGCTCAGAGCGCCAAGTGCTGCAGGTCTTCTACGGACGTCACTCGTACGGCGTCCTCGTCGGCCGCTGGTGGTTCGAAGTCGGTGAGGTGCTGATCGAGGACCGCGTCGGAGACATCCCGCCGGCGCGGATCGAGCCGATTCGCGGCCCGGCGACGGCGAATCGTCGCGTGGTCGACATCGACGTACATCAAGGTGAAGCGGACACCGGCAGCCGCGGCCAGCGAACGCCAGCCGTCGCGCAGGAACCGCGGCGAGCTGGTGTCGTCGACAACAACGGACGCACCCGAGGCGAGTAGTCCGCGAACCTCGCCGGACGCCAGTTCGTGCGTCCGCATCCACTCTTCGACCGGGATCCCGTCACCGCCCCACAACCCGCGGCGCTCGTTGATCTCGTCCAGACTCACGATGCTCGCCGACAGGCTCGGCGCCAGGGTTCGCGCCACCGTGCTCTTCCCGGAGAACGCCGTCCCACACAACAGAACGAGTCTGGAGGCCGTCGGCATGTCCGCATCCAACCACACCGACGGATCCGCGTCAGCGGGCGTTGGTAGCGCGCCACGTGATGTAGTCGGCGACGGCTTCGGGGAAAGCGAAGGTGGGGGTGAAGCCGGTCTCATTGGTCAGGCGGGTGACGTCGAGGTGCGGGCTGGTCTGGCCACCGGGCTCGACAGTCAGTTGGCCGGCTGCTTCGCCGTACACGAAGGGCTTGCCGCTGGAGACGTTGTAGGTGGTGTGGTTGAGGGTGTCCGCGCCGACGAGGGAGGCGATCGCGCGGCCCATGTCAGGCGCATAGCACCAGTCGCCACCGGCGTCGGCCGGCAGGGGAGCGGGAGCTTCGCCGCGGAGTACGGCGCTGACGTACGGCGGGATCGGGCTGAAGATGGACTCCGGGTCCATCAGCGGACCCCAGGTCGAGCCGATCCGGAGCACGATCGGCTGGACGCCGGTTCCGGCCAGGCTGTGCGTCGTCACTGGTTCGACGGCCTTCTTGAAGGCGACGATCAAGTGCGGAAGGTCGGCGGTCGGCAGCGGAAGGTCTTCGTGCCACGGTGATTCGTCCTGCCCGATGTACACCCCGATGCTGCTCGCGACCGCGAACCGCCGTACCTTCCACGCCCGCGCCGCATCCAGCGCATTGAGCAGTCCAGCGGTGTCGTGGCGGAAGTACGCGACCGGATCGTCGGCCGGGATCGAGCCCGCCAGGTGGACGATGTCGCTGACGTCGTACCGCTCCCCGAGGGCGAGGAACGCGTCCCGGTCGGTGACGTCGAGCTGTTCAACGGCGACCTTCCCGTCGAGGAACGACGGGGGATCGGTACGCCGGTGCGAGGTGACGACGACCTCCTGCCCCAGATCGAGGAGGGCGCGGGCGGTGTGGGCGCCGATCATTCCGAGTCCGCCGGTGACGAGAATCATGGGCGCGACGCTAGACCGGTACGACGCTGCGGTCTTGAACAAATCCCGCACGATCCCTTGACCTGACGACCGGAACCACGCGATCTTGGACGGCATTGGATTTACGAGTCACTTCCGAACATGGTTCGTTAAAGGAGTGCCGTGGACATCGTGATCGGGGTCGTCACCCACGTGACCCACCACGAGTTGTTCCACGACGCCGCGCGGACGCTGGGCGGGGTGGATCTCGAGTGGGTCAGCTACGACCACGAGGACGAGATCCGCGACAAGGTCGCCGAGTTCCTGAGCACGACGCGACTCGACGGCTTCCTCGCCGGCCCGGTGCCGTACACCGCGAGCCAGGAACTCCTCCCACCCGGCCTGCCGGTCGGTGTGATTCGATCATCGGCGCTCGACCTCACGCTCGCGCTCTACCGTGCGCAGGAACGCGGCTGGGGCCGTACGCCGGTCAGCATCGACACGTTCCCCGCCGAAGCGGTCGAAGCGGTCGCCACCGCGCTGGACCTCGATCAGGACCAGATCGACTGCTTGCCCTACGCACCGACCCAGAGCGTCGACGAGATCGTCGCGTTCCATCAGGCCGCGTACCGCAGGTTCGGCGAGCGTAGCTACGTGATCAGCGTGCGTGCCGCCGTACGGGAACAGCTCGCCGGCTCCGTCCAGATCATGAGCGGTATGCCGGTGCCGGCCACGATCCGTACCGAGCTGCACGAGCTCGCGCTGCGGATCGAGTCCGAGCGGGCCAGTGCGCAACGCTTCGCCGCCGGGGTCTTCCTGATCGAGGCGTCGGCGGACGAGGAGCGGGCCCGGATCGGCCTGATGAACCACCTGCTCAACACCCCCGAGTTCGCCGGCGCCTGGATCGAGAACCGCGGGCGTCGCGGTGTCGTCGTCTTCGCCCACAAGGCGTTGTTCGAGCGCATCACCCGCAACTGGGTCGCCGTACCCGCACTGGCCGAGGCCGCCGTGGCGCTCGGCGCGCAGATCTCGGCCGGCTTCGGCGTCGGTGTGTCGGCCCGCAACTGCGTGCTGCTCGCCGAGCAGGCTGCCGCGCGCGCCGAGCTCGCCGGCGAACCGTGCGCGTACCTGTTCGAGGACAGCGGTGTCGTGATCGGTCCGATGGGGCCGGCCGGCGAAGCGCTGCGGTTCTCGTACCGCGAGCACGGCGACGAGGTCGAACAACTCGCGAAGTACGTCGGTCTGAGCGCGACCACCGTCTCCCGGCTGGCCGCGCTGGACCACGAACTGCAAGGCCGCACGCTCTCGCCTGGAGAGCTTGCCGGTCATCTCGGCATCACGGACCAGAGCGGACGCCGCCTGATCCGGACTCTCGACGCAGGCGGCCTGGTGAGCGTCGAGGGAACTGCCCAGCACCACGCCAAAGGACGCCCGACGCGTCTGTACCGACTGCGCATCGCCCAAGCGTTGGAGGCACAACCATGGAGCTCACCCGCCGCCACATCCTCAAGCTGACCGGTCTCGGACTGGCCGGCCCCGCCCTGCTGTCCGCCTGCTCGAACGATTCCTCCTCGGGAGGTGGTTCCGGCGACGGCAGTGTGAAGTTCGAGGGCTGGGACTACGAGGCAGCGCTGGTCCAGCAGAACCTCGACCGCTTCACCAAGACCAGCAGCGTCAAGGTCGACTACACCCCGATCACGAGTGCGCAGTACGTCCAGAAGGTCGTCGCCGAGTTCACCGGCGGCGGCGGACCGGACGCGCTCTACGTGTACGACGACTCGCTCGCGGCCTGGGTCGAGGGCGACTACCTGCAACCTCTCGACGGGATGGCCGGTGTCGACGAGGTCTACAACGCGATCTATCCCGGCAACGCCCAGGCGATGACGTACGACGGGAAGCGGTACGGCCTCCCGTACTACACCGACGCGACGTGTCTGACGTACAACGCCGGAATCCTCGCCCAGGCAGGGATCTCGAAGCCGCCGGCCAGTCTCGAGGAGCTCGAGGCGCAGGCCCTGAAGATCAAGAACGCCGGCCTGCTGGAGTACCCGATCGGTCTGCCCGCGCAGTTGTCCGACACCTGGTGGTCCTGGGTGTGGGCGCTGCTGTTCGGCAGCGGCGGGAACATGTTCGACGACCAGCAGAACCCGATCATGAACACCTCTGACACCGTGACGAAGGACGTGTTCGCCTGGCTGCAGCAGGCCGCGACCAAGTCGAAGGTGATCGACCCGGCGTCGCTGCAGCTGCTGCCGGTGCCGGTCGACAACGCGATGAAGGCGAACCGGTACGCGTACACGATCGGCGCCCGCTACGCGAGCCGCGACTACAACGACCCGGCCAAGTCCAAGGCCGCGGGCAAGATCCGGATGGGGCTCGTGCCGAGCCTGGACGGCAAAGAGCACGGCACCGTCAGCAACACCCGGATGTACGGCCTGGCGAAGGACACCGAGGTCAAGGACAACGCGTTCAAGCTGCTCACGTACCTCGGCGGGTACGACGACCAGAAGCAGCCGTACACCGCGAAGTTCTGGTTCCTGCAGCGCGGACTGGGTTTTGCCTACAAAGCGATGGTCAACGATCCGACGATCACCGCGGCGCTGAAGAAGTTCGCGGACCCGAAGGTCTACACGCACCTGGCCGAGATCGCCAAGCCGCGCAACGTGCTCGGGGTGCCCTGGTACACCGAGTTCGAGACCGAGATGCACAAGGTCGTGCAGGGCGTGCTGAGCAACCAGACCCAGCCGTCGGCCGCGGTCGCGTCGCTGGCGCAGTCGGCCGAGACGCTCAAGAAGAAGTACTCCTGACGATGGTTGCGTTCGCCGAACGCCGGCCGCTGGGCGACAACGCGAAGGCCTGGGCTCTGAACGCTCCGGCGATCGTGGTGATCGCCCTGCTGGTCGCGTATCCGATCGGGTACTCGTTCTACGTCAGCCTGCAGAAGAACAACCTGAAACGCCCGCGGGCCAAGCGGTTCATCGGGTTCGACAACTACAAGGCACTGCTCAGCGACCAGGCGTTCCTGTCCGCGCTGAAGGTCTCGGCGCTGTTCGTACTCGTGGTGCTCGGGCTGACCGTCGTCCTCGCGCTGATCCTTGCGCTGGTGCTGAACGAACGGTTCCGGGGCCGCGGTCTGCTGCTCAGCCTCGCTTTGTTGCCCTGGGCAATGCCCGGGGTGGTGAACGGCCTGATGTGGCGGACGATCTTCGACGCCAAGACCGGCGCGCTGAACGGTCTGCTGCAGCAACTCGGGCTGATCGACAGCTACCACGCGTGGCTCACGTCCGGCACGGGAGCGTTCCTGTTCACGGCGCTCGCCCAGGTCTGGAACACACTCCCGTTCTCGGTCATCATTCTGCTCGCCGGATTGTCGACAATCCCCTCGGAGCTGTACGACGCCGCGACCGTGGACCGCGCCGGCGCCTGGCGACGGTTCACCGAGGTCACGGTGCCGTGGCTCCTCCATCCACTCCTGATCGTCCTCATCCTCGAGACGATGAACGCGTTCCGCGCGTTCGACACCATCTACGTGCTGACCGGCGGCGGCCCTGGCGACGCGACCACCACGATCGCCCTCCTCGACGTGCAGACCGTCCTCACCTTCACCGACTTCGGCCTCGGCAGCGCCTACGCCTGGGTGATCACCGCCATCACCCTCCTGATCTCCATCGGCTACATCGGCCTCCTCTACCGGAAAGGAAATTTCGAGGTATGAGCACTCAGGTACGCATTCCTCTGAGTTACCGGATTCCGTGGAAGAAGATCGTGCTCTACGTGCTGGCCGTTGGCTTCGCGCTGTATCTGGTGTTGCCGTTCTACTGGATTGTTGCGATGAGTTTCATGCACGAGGTGGACGCGATCTCGGTGCCGCCGCACTGGGTTCCGGTGCATCCGACGCTGGAGAACTATCTCGGGTTCGTCCGGCCGAACGCGGCGCAGGAGCTCGTCGGCGGGCGGGCCGTGTCGGAGACGCCGTACTCGCTGCGGAACAGCCTGGTCGTGGCGACCGCGACCGCTGTGCTGAACCTGGCGCTGGCGACGTTCGCGGCGTACTCGTTCTCCCGGTTGAAGTTCCGGGGGAGTCAGGTGCTGCTCGTGCTGTACCTGCTGACCCGGATGGTGCCGGGGATCGCGATCATCATCCCGTTCTATCTGCTGATGCGGTCGTTCGGGCTGCTGGACACGTATCTCGCGCTGATCCTGTCGTACACGACGTTCGCGTTGCCGATCACGATCTGGATCCTGAAGGACTTCTTCCGGTCGGTGCCGCGCGAACTGGAGGAGGCGGCGCGCGTCGACCGGTGCGGTTGGTTCCGGACGATGTGGACGGTGTTCCTGCCGGTCGCGGCGCCCGGGCTGGTCGCGGCCGCGGTGTTCGCGTTCATGACGGCGTGGAACGAGTTCATGTTCGCGCTGTTCCTGACCAGTACGAAGGCGGCGAAGACGATCCCGGTGGTGGCGGCGAACTTCGCCACCGACTTCAACACCCAGTTCACCGTGATGGCCGCGGCCGGCGTACTCGCGGTCGTTCCACCCCTCGTGCTCGCTCTGCTCTTCCAGCGCAAGCTGGTGCAGGGCATGGCCGCCGGATCCGTGAAGGGCTGAGGCAGATGGCTGAAGTGCGTTTGGAAGGCATCACCAAGTCGTTCGGCGGCAAGACCGCCGTCCGCGATCTCAACCTGACCGTCGAGGACCAGGAGTTCCTCACGCTGGTCGGACCGTCCGGTTGTGGAAAGTCGACAACCCTACGAATGATCTGCGGGCTGGAACGGGCCACCGAGGGCCACATCTTCTTCGACGGCAAGCCGGTCAGCTGGCTGCCGGCGAACAAGCGGGACGTGTCGATGGTGTTCCAGAGCTACGCGCTCTACCCGCACAAGACCGTGCGGCAGAACATCGGGTTCGCGCTGAAGATGATGCGGGTGCCGAAGGCAACGATCTCCGAACAGGTCCTGCAGGCGGCCCGGACGCTGGACATCGAGGACCTGCTGGACCGCAAGCCGCGAGAACTGTCCGGTGGCCAGCGGCAACGGGTCGCGCTCGGGCGGGCGATCGTCCGCGACGCCGGCGCCTACCTGCTCGACGAGCCGCTGTCCAACCTCGACGCCCAGCTCCGGGTGCTGATGCGCGCGGAGATCAAGCGGCTGCACGTCGACGTGGCGCGGACGTTCATCTACGTCACGCACGACCAGGTCGAGGCGATGACGATGTCGGACCGGATCGCGGTGATGCGCGACGGCGTCGTCCAGCAGTGCGCGACACCGGAGGAGATCTACGAGCGTCCGGCGAACCGCTTCGTGGCGTCGTTCATGGGTTCACCGCCGATGAACTTCGTCACCGGCGAACTCGCCGACGTCGACGGCACCCGGACCTTCCGCTCGCCCGCGCTGACCCAAGCCCTGCGCCTGTCCGCTGAGCCAACCGACCCAGCCGTGGTGCTGGGAATCCGCCCCGAAGACATCACATTGTCGACCACCCCCGTCGACGGCTATCACCCCGGGAAGGTCTTCGTTTCCGAACCGCTCGGCCCCGACGTCCTCGTCACCGTCCGGATCGAGGGCGAGCTCGTCAAGGCCCGCGTCCCGACCCCTTTCCGCCTCGGTCACGACAGCACGGTGTACGTCGGGTTCAACCCGAACCGCCTGCACCTGTTCGCCGCGGCCGACGGCACCGCACTCCACGCGCCCGAACGAGAGGAACACTCTTGAGAGACCCCGAGAACGCGACCGTCGAGGTCGAACTGCCCGCCGACTTCGACGACTTCTGGGCGGCCGGACTGGCGGACTGCGCGTCGTACCCGTTGGATCCGGTGCTCACCGAGATGCCGACGCTCTCCACGGACACGGTGATTGTCTACGATCTGCGTTTCACCAGCTACGGCGGTCTGCGGATCGCCGGCTGGTACGCCGTCCCGCGCACGGGCACTGCGCCGTATCCGGGCCTGGTGACGATCCCCGGGTACATCTCCGAGCCGACCGTCCCGAAGGAGTGGGCGGAGCTCGGGTACGCCGCGCTCGCGATCGCGCCGCGCGGGAAGCTCCGCTCGAACGACGTGTTCAACCCCGGGTACCCGGGCCTGCTGACGCACAACATCGTCGACCCGAACACGTACGGGTACCGAGGGTTCTATCTCGACGTGGTGCGCGCGGTCGAAGTATTGCTTGATCGTCCAGATGTCGACAATCTGCGGATCGGACTGCAGGGGTCGAGCCAGGGCGGCGGGCTCGGGATCTCCACGGCCGCGTTGCTCCCCGAGGCGATCCGGTGCGTTGCGGCGGGAGCGCCGTACCTCTGCGGGATCATGACCGCACCGACGCTGACCCGGTCGTACCCGTACGAGGAGATCAACGAGTACCTGCGGATCCATCCGAAGGACGTCGACCGGGTGCGGGAGACGGTCGCGTACTACGACGGGCTGAACTTCGCGCCGAAGGTGCAGGCGCCGACGCTGCTCTACCTCGGGCTCGAGGACGACGTCTGCCCGCCGGAGACCGGATTCGCGTTGCACCGCACGCTGACCTGCGAGAAGACGCTGCACACCTATCCGCACTGCGCGCACCACGCCGGCCTCCCGGACGTCATGCGCGTCGTGGAGGACTTCCTTGCCGAGCACCTCACCCCGGGACGGTGACCTGATGACCTTCGATGCCTACTGGGCCGCGGTCGACGAAGAGCTCGCGGCGATTCCCGGCCGCCCGGTGCTGGACGTGGTGCCGGCGCGGACGACCGACGAGGCGACGTTCTACACGGTGCGGATCACCAGCACCGGTCCGTACCGCGTGTACGGGAACCTCAGTATCCCGAAGGGCGACGGCCCGTTCCCCGGGCTGCTCATCACACCGCGGTACGGAAGTGTCAACAACATCCCGCACCCGAACGACCGGAGCCGGTACGTCGTACTCGGGCTGATGCACCGCGGTCAGCGGCTCGCCGACGAGGGGTTCGCGGCGGCGTACCCGGGATTGTTGACGATGGGGATCGACGACCCGTCGACGTACATCTATCGGGGGATCGCGGCGGATTGTCTACGAGCGGCGGAGTTCCTGATGGGACTGGCGGAGGTCGATCCGGCGCGGGTCGCGGTGACCGGTGACGATCTCGCGGTGCTGACGGCGGCGCGACGGCCCGGGTTCAGCACGGTGCGGGTGACGGACCTGCTGTTCTACCGCGCGATGGAGGCGCGGCTGAAGTCGTGCATGTATCCGTTGGAGGAGCTGAACGACCAGCTGCGGGCCGGATCGTCGACAGCCGCATTGTCGACAACCTTGTCGTACTTCGATGCGGCACGACACGCTCCCGCAGTTGCCGGCCGGACGCTCCTTTCCGTTGACGACGCGGACTGGTGCGGATCGCTGCTGTCGGCGTTGCCGGATCCGGAGGTCTACAAGGTCACCCACCTCGACGGCACCGACAACGACTTCCTGGACGCGTGGCTGGCCGAACGGTTCGGCGTACCCGCTATGTCGAAGTTCGTCGCATGACCGCACCACTCGGCGTGCGGCCGGTCATCAACGCCAACGCCACAGTCACCGTGCTCGGTGGATCGTTGATGCCGGCCCCGGTCCTGAAGGCGATGAACGACGCGGCGGCACAGTTCGTCGACCTGCCGGAGCTGAACGAACTGGTGGGGGAGCGGCTCGCCGAGCTGACCCACAACGAGGCCGCGTACGTGACGTCCGGCGCCGCGGCCGCGATCTCGCTGACGGTCGCCGCCTGCATCACCACCGAATCGCAGCCGTTCCCCACCGACGCCGAGGTGGTGATGTTCGCGAGCCAACGCAACGGCTATGACTACTCCGCTCGCCTCACGGGCGCCCGCATCGTCGAGATCGGCCCGTCGTACGACGAGTTGCGTACGGCGCTCGCACGCAAACCGGCGTGCGTGTTGTGGTTCGCGGGCGCGCACTACGCGGCGGGTGCGTTGCCGGTGGAGGAAGTGGTGCAAGGTGCGCGCGAATGCGGCGTACCGGTGATCGTGGACGCGGCTGCGCAGATCCCGCCCGTTGCGTCGCTCTGGCAGTTCACGCGGGACATCGGTGCAGATGCAGTGCTGGTGAGCGGCGGGAAGGGATTGCGCGGTCCGCAGGCGAGCGGGCTGGTGCTGGGGAAGCGGTGGCTCGTGGATCGGGTACGGGCGCACACGTCGCCGAAGCAGGAGCTCGGGCGCGGGATGAAGGTGGGGAAGGAAGAGTTGATGGGTCTGCTCGCGGCGGTCGAGTGGACGCTCGCGCAGGACGAGGACGAATTGTTGGCATCCTACGAGCGGATTGTTGACGATTGGATCGTCGGCTTGCAGGGGCTCGCGGTCGTCGAGCGCGGGTACCCGAGCGAGGCCGGCCAACCCCACAGCCGCGCCGTACTCCGACTCACCCGCGACCGCGACGAGGTGATCAAGGCGCTGTGGGACGGCGATCCCCGGATCGCGGTCGGCACCTTCGGCGTACCCGACGACGCCATCGCCCTCAATCCCCAAACCCTCCAACCCGGCGAGGACGAGCTGGTCCTCGCCGCCCTCCTCAAAATCCTGGCACCGTAGCCCCCGAGGTACCCGACGCCCTGCGACGTCCTGCCAGTGGCGGGATATGTGACGGCTGGCGGGTTACAGCGCGGCATTGGTGAAACAACCCGCTACCTGCGCGGGTCTAAGCTCTACGGATGGCGAGTAAGCCGGATGAGACGCGGGACGGCGTTGACCTGACCAATCTGGATCAGCCGTTGTTCGACGGGGCTGATGCGAGGAAGCGGGATCTCGTCGATTACCTGGACGCGGTGCACGAGCGGATCGTGCCGGAGCTGCGGGAGCGGCCGTTGTCGGTCGTGCGGATCCGCCCGGGACAGCCCAAGTTCATGCAGAAGAACGTTCCGAAGTACACGCCGGACTGGGTGAAGACCGTGCCGGTCTGGGCGGAGGCGTCGAAACGCGAGGTGTCGTACGCGTTGTGCGACGACCGCCGGACGCTGCTGTGGTTCGCGAACCAGCGTGCGGTGGAGTACCACCCGACGTTGATGCGCGCCAACCGCTGGGATCGCGTCACGCATCTCGTGCTCGACCTCGATCCGCCGGAAGGGGAGACGTTCTCCATGGCAGTGCAGGCCGCGTTGCTGGTGCGGCAGGCGTTGACCGACTGCGGGTTGTCCGGTGCGGTCAAGACGAGCGGCGCGAAGGGCGTGCACGTGATCGTGCCGATTGTCGACAGGGTGACGATCGAGGACGCCGCGGCCGCCACCCGGGCGATCGCGGCGCGGGCCGAGAAGATCGATCGGTCGGTCGCGACCACGGCGTACATCAAGGAGGACCGGCACGGGAAGGTCTTCGTCGACTCCACGCGGTCCGGCGGTGCGACGGTCGTGGCGGCGTACAGCCCGCGTGTCCGGCCAGGTACGACGGTGTCGTTCCCGGTCGGATGGGACGACCTGGAGAGCGTGACGCCGCGCGACTTCACCGTCCGGACCGCGCCGGCGCTCCTCGGCGATCGCGATCCGTGGGCCGAGCAACTGCCCGCGCCGCAGGAGCTCCCTGAGGACCTGCTGGAAGAAGGCCGAGCCATTCCCATCGCTCGGGTCGTCGCCATGCACGAAGGCAAACGCCGCAAACGCGCCCGCGAAGCCGAGGAACAGAAGAAGGCCGACTAGCTCCTACTCCGTAGCGCTTGCCAGGTCGAGGCCTCGGCGGCGGACGGCCGGGGACGGGTGGTTGCGGAGGGCAACGAGCAGTTCGCGCCACTCGGCGGACCACCCAGCCCGAGGAGCGGCTGCGTTGACAACGACGTGGGCCAGCAACCCGGATGCCAAGTCAGGGGAGTGGACCAGCGAATCGGCAACCGGCAGCAGTTCTGCAGGCGTCCACGTCGACTCGGTCGCGGAGAGCCGAGCGGAGACAAGGTCGGCAGCCGTCAGCGCGGCCAACGGATCATCACCGACCAGTTCGCGAAGCTCGTCGACCGGCTGCGAATGCACCACTAGCCGCAGCCGGAGTTCCAGAAAGTCGGTGCCGACCAGCTCGTCGGCAACCACGCGCAGGTGCCGGCGGTCCTCCGCCGACCGACGGCTGAACTGCGCCGACAGCTGACTCACCAGATACGTCAGCCGCTGCCGCGCCGGATGATCCCGATCCGGCAACGCGTTCGGCAGCGCCGGATCAGCCTCCAACCGCACCAGCAGCCGAGCGACGTCAACCACGTCGTCCAGCCCTGCCGGCGCATCCGTCGCGACGAACGAGACGAGCGCACTGATCCCGTCTCGCCACACCCGACCGCGCACCGACAGCCGGCTGATGAAGTCCGCGCAGACCCGAGTAGCAGCCGGGTTGTACCGCGCCCACCCCCGCAACGCGAGCAACGCAGGCCCCACGACCTCCGGCTCGCTGCGAGTCGTCACAGCGATCAACAGGTCGGCGTACCGCGCCCGGTACCCCACAGGTACGTCGTACGCGCGCCGTACCGTCAGCGCCGTCGCAGTAGCCGGAGAGTCGTGCACTGCCTGCTCCAGGACCGCCCACGCAGCAGGGTCGTACAGCAAGTACTGCGACACGGTCCGCGCAATAGCGGCCCGCACGTCCCGATGCGCACCAGCCCACGCCTCCGTGAGTACGGCGCTAGCTCCAGGAGCCCGTAGCTCGCCGAGCAGCCGCACCGCCTCCTTCCGCGACGTGACCTTCACGCGGCTACCGGAGAGCACCGGCTGCAGCAGCCCCGGCAGCAGACTGGGCCGTACGTACCGCGCCGCCCGGCTAGCCGCATACACAGCGACCCGCGCCCGATCATCACCCGCATGCGCGAGCAGCAACGGCATGGCGAGGTCAGGCCGCTCTGTCCACGCCAATGCAGCGAGCGCGGCCTCCTGCAGCAGTACGTCGGAACTCCCGAGGAACTCGTCCAACGCAGCCCTGCCGGCAACCGGCACCCGCCCAAGTGTCCTCACAGCCAACGCCCGGTACCACGTATGCATTTGGTCGTCACGGGCAGCTTGGACGAGCAGCTCGGCGTACCGAGCCTGCTGTCGGGGCAGCCAGCGGCGCAGTGCGTAGTCGGGCACCTGCCAGGAGGTGCTGCTGCGATCGAAGCGGCGAATCCGATCCGCCGCGGCGAGGACCGGGTCGAGCAGGTCGGTGTAGTGCTCGGTGACCAGCCACCACACCGAGTGCCAGCGGGCCATGGTGACGTCCCGCTCGACGATCTGACGGAGGCGCTCGTACCGGGTCCGGGGCGGTTCCAACCAGTACGTGCAGGCCTGGTCGGAGGTGTACTCCTGGTTCGACCAGACCGCCTGCTCGAGCACGCTCTCGAGGTGATCCGTCGACCAGTCGCGGCGGCCCAGAGCCGCGGCCACCGTGAACGCCAGCGAGAACTCCTCGCGCTTGGCAGCGGCCTCGATCGCGGGCCGGAGCGCCTCGTACACGTCGGCTTCCCGTCCGCGCGGCAGCCTGTCGACCAGCGGATCCAAGTCGATCCGGCCGCGGTTCTCCGACAGCCGCGCGTGCGCCAGCAAGCCCCAGTCCAGCACGGCGGTTCTGTTGTCCAAGGCGCCTTGGACGACAGCGTTCTCGGCCAGCTGCGTCAAGGCACTGCGTGTCGCCCACGAGGCGTCTCGTGCTCCCAGCGCGTCGGTGAGGAGGGTGTCCAGCGACTCGGTCAGCGCATCGGTCAGCAGCGTCGGCGGCAGCTCCGCGACAGCCTGTACGGCGTTGAGTCGCACTGTGTCCTGGTCGTTGCGGATCCGCCCTGCCACCCACGTGACAGCCTGCACGACCTGCTCCGGCCGCCTGCCGTACCCAGCCGACCGGACGATCCCCTGGTAGACCGAGCTGCGCGCCGAGGCGTCTGGGTCGCTCACGTCCGGTTCGAGGAGTGCGAAGGCCTCGTCGAAGGGCAGGTGACCTGCGATGCTCCGCCGCCACCACGCGTCTTCACTGATCGCAGGTAGCGTGAGCATCCGACGTGCCTGCTCCGCGCGCACAGCATGCGGCAGCGCCTGGAGAAGCTCCGTACTCAGCTGAGCCTGCCCAAGGTCGACGTACTGCGTCACGGCCGCGAAGACCGCCGCCCGCCGCGACGGCGCCAGTGTGTCGAGGAAGCTGGCCAGGTCCGGCCAGAGGACCCGTCCGAGGGTGATGAGCTCGTCGTCGGAGTACCTGTGCAGCCGACGCCGGAATGCCGGGGTCAGCGCCCGTGTCACCACGCTGCGCCGGTCAGGGGCGAGCAGGAGCTCCATCACGCCTGCCGGGTCCCTGTCTGTGAGTGGACCGATGATGTCGAGCACTGCGATGGGCAGGTCGTGCGCAGGTACCGCCTGCTTGATCAGCTCCAGTACCGCGTCCGGTGCCTGCTCTAGTGACGCGGTGACGCCATGGCCGACGCCCTGCCACCACTCATCGTTGGCAGGGAGCGTCTGGCGAGCAAACGCCAGTACTGCGTCCGGATGATGCTTCGCGAGCTGACGCCAGCCGCCAGGCGTAACGCAGTACGCCAGCTCGGGCAGCAGCCGCGCCACGGTCGTGTCATCCGTGGCGTCGAGCAGACCAGTCGCCGCCACGTCACCCCAGCGCGCCCGGTGCTCGTCGATCAGCCGTACGGCGAGATGCTCGCGCCGCTGCCGGCGTACCAGGGCCACCAGCTTCGAGCGCAGTGCCGCGGGCGCGTCGTCGTACACGATCCGCAGGTCGTCGTCCGCGACCGGCACCCCGCGACCGACCGCAGCGAGCGCCCGTGACTGCACTGCCGGATCCGAGTCCCGAAGCATCCGGCTGACGTACGACGCCTCGCGGGTGACCTCGGCGATCTGCAGCCCAAGGACGCGCTCGAACGCGGTACCTCGACCCAGTTCGCCGAGCAGACCCACCAGCTGAGGCGCCTGGTCGGCGAGCAGGCGTACGCGCTGTCCGTACGAGAGTCCGTCGATGGATCGCAGCAACTCGGGCAGACGCATGCGTCCATCCTGCCCAATGGGCGGTGTCAGCTCTTCAGCGAGGCGTCGAGGATCGCGTCGACAACCTCGTCGAGAGGGCGCCCGGTGTCGATGACCGTGCCGTCGGGAATGTCTTCCTTGGTGGCGTGCAGGCGCAGGATGAATTCCTTCTGCTCGTCGTTCCCGCCCCAGTCGTCGGCCTCGCGAGCGACCAGCCTTCGCTTGAGGGTTTTGGTGTCCACGTCCAGCACGATGACCTGGTCGAACACGTCGAGGAACTTGGTGAAGTTCCTCGAACCTCCACAGAAGAAGGCGATCTCCTCGGACGTGTCCGCGGCGATCTCCCGGACTCTGGCGACGTCCCAGATGTGGGTGTAATAGGTGTGGTCGGCGCGGTCTCCGGTTTCCGGATCGCCGCCGTAGGCAAGTTCGTTGTCGCCGTCAACGGCTCGGTAGCCGCGCTTCCGAAGCTCGCGGCACACCGAACTCTTGCCGGTACCCGAACCGCCCTCGACAAGGTAGTTGCGTTTTGCCATGCGCTGCAGCGTAGTCAGAAGCTCCGTTGAAGAAACGTGAATTAACTGGCGGTCAAGCGGAGTTCGGCGAACGCCGCGGCCAGTTTCGGCAGGGTGTAGTGGGCATTCAGGCCACTCGGATTCGGCAAGACCCAGACCCGGGTGGCGCCGATCGTCCGCTCCTGCTTGCCCACCGCCGCCGTACGTTCCGCGAAGGCGTCGCGGTACGCCGTGACGCCGAGGACCGCCAGCCACTCGGGCTGGACGTCGAGCACCTTCTTCACCAGGTTCTCGCCACCCGCCACGAACTCGGCCCGCGACAATTCCGCGGCCTTCGCCGACGGCCGGTCGACCACGTTGGTGATCCCGAGCCGGTAGGTCAGCAACTCCTGCTGCTCGACCGGCTGGAGCCGGCGGGGCGTGAACCCGCTCTGGTGCAGCGCCGGCCAGAACCGGTTCCCCGGCCGGGCGAAGTGATGCCCGGTCTCCGCCGACATCAGCCCGGGATTGATCCCGCAGAACAACACCCGCAACCCGCCACCGATGACATCCGGTATCCCCTGCACGCCCCAAACCCTAGACCCGGCGCCGTCGTCAACCCAGGGTTGACGACCAAGGTTTGTCAACCTAGGGTTGACGACATGACTCCCGGACCTGATCTCCAGCAGCTCATCAACACGATCAAGGCCGACGCCGGCAGCGACGACGAGCTCGAGCAGCTCGGGACCGCGGCGGCGACGATCAACGAACTGACCGCCACCAGCGACGCCGCCCTCGGCTTCTTCGTCGACCGGGCCCGCGGCGCGGGGAAGTCCTGGGTCGAGATCAGCACCGTGCTCGGCGTCAGCAAACAGGCCGCCCACAAACGCTTCGCCGACTCGTGGACGTCCCGCCCGGCGTTCGAGCGCTACACCCAGCGGGCCCGTGCCGTCGTCCAGGCGGCCGGCGACATCGCCCGCGACCGCAACCACGATTTCGTCGGCACCGAGCACCTGCTGCTCGCGATGTACAAGGAACCCGGCGCGATCGCGGCCAAGGTCCTCGTCCAGCACGGCATCACCGAGGACTCGGTGCGCACGGCGGTCGACGTCCAGAGCCCGGCGGGGCAGCCGAGCGACCAGCCGAAGAGCCTCGACGCCGACAACCCGCCGTACACCCGCCGCGCGGCGCACGTTCTGCAAGGAGCGGTCGGCGAGGCGGTGACACTGGGCCACAACTACGTCGGCACCGAGCACCTGCTGCTCGCGTTCTACCGGGACCAGGCCGGCATCGCCACGAAGATCCTGCACGAGCAGGGCCTGGAGGAGTCGGCCGCCTGGACCGATATCCGTGCCGCCCTAGAAGGGTTCACGAAGTAGGTTGGCTGCATGCCTGAGTGGTCTGCGCGGTTGAGCGAGTTGGCGGTGGCGGCCGAGGTCACCGGTGCGGTGCTCGGGATCTGGGACGACGGCGAGACGACGATCGCGCCGTACGGCGTCCTGAACCGCACGACCGGGGTCGAGACGACCGCCGACTCGCTGTTCCAGATCGGCTCGATCAGCAAGCCGTGGACCGCGTCGATGATCGTCCAGCTCGCCGCCGAGGACCGGTTGCGGCTGGACGACCCGATCGTCAAGTTGTTGCCCGAGGCACCTGTCGACCCGCGGATCACGGTCCGTCACCTGCTGACCCATACCAGTGGCATCGACGGTGATCTGTTCACCGACACCGGTCGCGGCGACGACTGCCTGCAGCGGTACGTCGCCCTGCTCGCGGACGTGGACCAGCTCTTCGAGCCCGGTACGGCGTACTCGTACTGCAATGCCGGATTCATGCTGCTCGGCCGCCTGATCGAGATCCTCGACGGCGGGACCTGGGACCAATCGCTGAAGGCCCGTCTGGTCGAGCCGCTCGGCCTGACCCACACCGTCACCCTGCCGGAAGAGGCGATCCTGGAGCGCGCGGCGGTCGGTCATCTGGCGGCGGACGGTTCGCGGGTGAAGACGTGGCAGCTCCCGCGCAGCATCGGCCCCGCCGGGACGATCAGCGCGAGCGCCGGTGACCTGCTCGAGTTCGCCCGGGTGCACCTGACCGACGAGCGGTACGCCGCCATGCAGGAGCCGCAGGTCCCGTTCGCGGCCGGTATCGGCGGCTTCGTCGACCTCGGCCTGACCTGGCGGATCTACGACTGGGGCGGCCGCCGCCTGTTCGGTCACGACGGGTCGACGATCTCCCAGCTCGCCTTCCTGCGGATCGATCCGGAGGCGCGGCTGATCATGTGCCTGCTGACCAACTCCGGCAACGGCACCCGCCTCTTCGAGCCGCTCGCCTCGGAGGTGTTCACGGAGTACGCCGGTGTCACGCATCCGCCCGCGCCGCAGCCGATCGACGTACCGGTCGACGACCGTCACGCCGGGGTGTACGAACGCGCCAGCGTCCGGCTCGACGTCGCGAAGCGTGACGACGAGCTGGTAATGGTCTATTCCGCGACGGGCGACCGGCTGCTGTTCTCGGAGGACCCGGTGCACGAGTACGAGCTGCGCCCGGCGGGACCGGCCGACGGCAACCATTTCGTCACTCGCGAGTCGCCGGCGCACCCGTGGGTTCCGGTCACGTTCACTCCGACGCATGTGTTCACCTCGGGACGTGTCACGCCCAGGCGTTGAGAGAGCTGCGCTTTTTGAGATATGGGAGGTGCGCTTTGGGGTGAGCGAGCTAACGTCGTCAGGGTGACTAGTGCACCTGCTGAACTCCCTCGTAAAGCCGGTGACCTCCGGGCCGCCGGGTATCTTCCTCGGTCGATCAAGGCCGAGATCCGTGACAACCTGCTGAAACAGCTCCGGGCCGGGCGCGATCCCTGGCCCGGCATCGTCGGCTTCGGCCGCACGGTGATCCCGCAACTCGAGCGCGCCCTGATCGCCGGGCACGACGTCGTACTGCTCGGTGAGCGCGGTCAGGGCAAGACGCGCCTGCTGCGCACCCTGGTCGGTCTGCTCGACGAATGGACCCCGGTGATCGAGGGCGCGGAGCTCCCTGAACACCCGCTCGACCCGATCACGCCGGCCTCCCGCCGCCGCGCCGCCGAACTCGGCGACGACCTGCCGGTCGCTTGGCTGCACCGCGATCTGCGGTACGCCGAGAAGCTCGCCACCCCCGATACCTCGGTCGGTGACCTGATCGGTGACGTGGACCCGGTGAAGGTTGCCGAGGGCCGCAGTCTCGGCGACCCGGAGACCATCCACTTCGGACTCGTCCCGCGGGCGCACCGCGGCATCGTCGCGATCAACGAGCTGCCCGACCTCGCCGAGCGCATCCAGGTCGCGCTGCTGAACGTGATGGAGGAGCGCGACATTCAGGTCCGCGGGTACACGCTGCGGCTGCCGCTCGACGTGTTGCTGGTGGCAACGGCCAACCCCGAGGACTACACCAACCGAGGCCGGATCATCACGCCGCTGAAGGACCGCTTCGGCGCCGAGGTCCGGACCCACTACCCGCTCGACATCGACGCCGAGGTGGACGTGATCCGGCAGGAGGCCGAGTTCACCGCCGAGGTCGGCGAGCCGTTGCTGGAGGTGCTGGCCCGGTTCGTCCGGCACCTGCGCGAGTCGACGTCGATCGACCAGCGGTCCGGGGTGTCCGCCCGGTTCGCGGTCGCCGCGGCCGAGACGATCGCCGCCGCGGCGCTGCGCCGTTCGGCGATCACGGGCGAGGAGCCCGCGGTGGCCCGCCCGGTGGACCTCGAGGCGGTTCCCGCCGTACTGCGGGGCAAGCTCGAGTTCGAGCCGGGTGAGGAGGGGCGCGAGATCGAACTGCTCGAGTACCTGCTGCGCCGGTCGGTGGCCGACACCGCACGCGAGCGGTTCGCCGGTCTCGACCTCACCCCGCTCGCGCACGCTGTTGCCAACGGCAACCTTGTGACGACGGGGGAGCGGGTGCCCGGCCGGGACGTGCTGGCCGCGTTGCCGGAGCTTCCTGTGCTGCACGACGTCGCCGCCCGCGCCGGTGTCGAACCGGACGACTCGTCCGGCCGGATCGCCGCCGCGATCGAACTCGCCCTCGAGATGCTGTACCTGTCCAAACGCGTAGCGAAGGACGCCGACGACGACACCACGGTCTACGGGGCCTGACATGTCGTCGGCATCGATACCGGAAGGCTGGTCCTACGGGCCGTGGCACGACGGGCCGGATCCTCTGAAGGCGCCGGCGGATCTGCGGGATGCGCTGGACGAGATCGGCCGGGACGTGATGAACGGGTCGTCGCCGCGGTCCGCGCTGGAGGAACTGCTCCGACGCGGGACGCGGAACACCCAGGGCCTGGACGACCTGAGCCGCCGGTTGTGGGAGCGCCGCCGCGAGATCGAGCGGCGGCACAACCTCGACGGCACGCTGCGGGACGTCCAGCGGTTGCTGAACGAGGCGCTGGAAGCGGAGCGGCGCGAGCTGTTCCCGAATCCGTCCGACGACGCGCGGTTCAAGGAGGCGGAGCTCGACGCGCTTCCCTCCGGTACGGCGGCCGCCGTACGGGAGCTGGCGAACTACCAGTGGGAGTCGTCGGAGGCCCGGGAAAAGTACCAGGAGATCCGCGAACTGCTCGGGCGGGAGCTGCTCGGTTCACGGTTCGAGGGCATGAAGGAGGCGCTGCAGCAGACCACGCCTGAGGACGTCGAGGCGATCAACGAGATGCTGGCCGACCTGAACGCCCTGCTGGCGGCCCACGCGCAAGGCCGGCCGGAGGTGCCCGAGCTCTTCGAGGAGTTCATGGCCAACCACGGCGAGTTCTTCCCGGAGAATCCGCGGACCGTCGACGAGCTGATCGACGTACTCGCACAGCGGGCGGCCGCCGCGCAACGGATGATGAACTCGATGACGCCCGAACAGCGCGCCGAGCTGGCGGAGCTTTCGCAGCAGGCGTTCGGCAGTCCGCAACTCGCGCAGCAGTTGGCGCAGCTGGACTCTCAGCTGCAGTCGCTGCGGCCGGGGGAGGACTGGTACTCCTCGGAGCAGATGCGTGGCGACGATCCGCTCGGTCTCGCCGAGGGTGCTCAGGCGATGTCCGATCTCGCGGAACTGGATGCGCTTGCGGAGCAGTTGGCGCAGTCGTATCCGGGGGCGCGGCTCGAGGACATCGATCTCGAGGCGCTCACCCGTCAGCTGGGTGACGAGGCGACAGTCGACGCGCGGCGGCTGAGTGAGCTGGAGCGGCAGCTGCGCGATCAGGGTCTGATCGAGCGGGCGCCCGACGGTTCGCTGCGGTTGTCGCCGAAGGCGTTGCGTCAGCTCGGTCAGACAGCGTTGGCCGACGTACTGCGGACTGCTCGGGGATCTGGTGAACGGGACGCGGCCAACGCGGGCGCGGCCGGTGAGCTGAGTGGATCGACACGTAAGTGGGAGTTCGGGGACACCCAGCCGTGGGACGTGCCGCGGACGGTGCGGAACGCCGTACTGCGGAGTGCGACGCTCGATGGGTCCGTCAAGCTTGATGTGGCGGACGTGGAGATCGCGGAGACCGAGCATCGGGCTCGGGCCGCGGTGGCGTTACTGGTCGACACGTCGTGGTCGATGGTGCAAGAGGGTCGCTGGCTGCCGATGAAGCGGACGGCGCTCGCGTTGCATCAACTCATCTCGACGCGGTACCGGAACGACGCGTTGCAGCTGATCACGTTCGGCCGGTACGCCGGAGTTGTCGAGCTACCCCAACTGATCGGGATGGAAGGCACCTGGGAGCAGGGCACGAACGCGCACCACGCGCTGCTCCTCGCGGGGCGTCATCTGCGACGGCACCCGGACGCGCAGCCGGTCGTGCTGATGGTGACGGACGGGGAACCGACCGCTCACCTGGAGCCTGACGGCACAGCCGAGTTCTCGTACCCACCCGAGGCGGCCACCCTCCGCAAGACGATCTTCGAGGTCGACCGCCTGGCCAAGCTCGGCGCCTCGCTGACCGTCTTCCGGCTGGGTGACGATCCGCGCCTGAACGCGTTCGTCGACCTGCTGGCCCGCCGCAGCGGCGGCCGAGTCCTGGCCCCCGACGCCGACGGCCTAGGCGCAGCCGTCGTTGGCGACTACCTCCGCACCCGCCGCAAGCTGTAGGCCGAACCGGGAATACCCCTTGGAGACCTGGGACATGCAAATGCATGTCCCAGGTCCCCATCGCCTATCCCCAGTTAGAGCGTTGCGCGGAGTTGTTGGGTTGCTGTGGTGAGGTTGCGTAGGGCGGGTTCGACCTCTGCGTAGGTGCGGGTTTTCAGGCCGCAGTCGGGGTTGATCCAGAGCTGGTCGGCGGGCGTGGTGGCGAGGGCTGCTTGGATCAGGGCGGTGAGTTCTTCGACGGTCGGGACTCGGGGTGAGTGGATGTCGTACACCCCAGGGCCGACCCCGCGCCGGAAGCCGACGCCGGCGAGATCCGCCAGCACCTCCATCCGCGAGCGCGCCGCCTCGATCGTGGTGACGTCGGCATCCAGACCGTCGATCCCCGAGATGACCGCACCGAACTCCGAGTAGCACAGATGCGTGTGCACCTGAACCGCAGCGGGCGCCCCACCCGTCGCAAGCCGGAACGCGCCGACCGACCAGTCCAGGTACGCCTTCTGCGCGGCGTTGCGCAGCGGCAGCAGTTCGCGGAGCGCGGGTTCGTCCACCTGGATGATCCGAACGCCGGCCGCGACGAGATCGGCGACCTCGTCCCGGAGCGCCAGCGCGACCTGATCCGCCGTCACCTGCAGCGGCTGGTCGTCGCGCACGAACGACCAGGCCAGGATCGTCACCGGCCCGGTCAGCATGCCCTTCACCGGCCGCGCGGTCAGCGACTGCGCGTACGACGACCACCGCACCGTCATCGGAGCGGGCCGCGACACGTCGCCGTACAGGATCGGCGGCCGGACGCAGCGGCTGCCGTACGACTGCACCCAGCCGTGCTTCGTGGTCGCGAATCCGTCCAGCTGCTCGGCGAAGTACTGCACCATGTCGTTGCGCTCGGGCTCGCCGTGGACGAGCACGTCCAGCCCGATCTCCTCCTGCAACGCGATGACCTCCGCGATCTCGGCCTGCATCCGCTCGTCGTGCGCCGTCTGGTCGATCCGGCCCGCTCTGAGGTCGGCCCGGGTACGGCGGATCTCCGCGGTCTGCGGGAACGAGCCGATCGTCGTGGTGGTGAGCGCCGGCAGCTCGAGCGATTCCTGCGCGGTACGGCGATCGTCGTACGACGGACGCTGTCGGTCCTCGGGCCGGATCGAGGCAACCCGGTCGCGGACGGCCTGCTCCCGGGCCAGGTCGGACTCCTTGAGCGGACCGCCTGCCGGGTTGGCGGCATCCACGACGACGCAAGCCTCCTCGCTCAACGCGCGGCCGAGCAGGACGACCTCGTCCACCTTCTGACGGGCGAAGGCGAGCCGCGCGCGGACCCGTGGATCCAGGTCGTCCTCGACCTCGACGTCGTACGGGACATGGAGGAGCGAGCAGGACGTCGAGACCTCCAGTCGGCCGACGGAACCGGCGAGGGCGGCGCAGGTGGCGAGCGCGTCACCCAGCGCGGTTCGCCAGACGTTCCGACCGTCGACCACACCGGCTACGACCGTCTTGTCGCGGAGTGACCGCAGTTCGGCGATCTGATCGATGAGGCCAGGGGAGGAGACAAGATCGAGGGCCAGTCCGTCGACACCGGTCGAGGTCAGCACGGGTAGCGCCGGACCGGGGTCGCCGAAGTACGTCGCGACCAGCAGACGCGGCCGGTCGGTCAGCGCGGCGAGCTTGGTGTACGCGCGATGCAGAGCGTCGAGCTCCGCCGGGGTGCGGTCCTGGACCAGCGCGGGTTCGTCGAGCTGTACCCAATCGGTGTCCAGTTGGGCGAGCAACTCGGCGTACACGTCGACGAGCTGGTCCAGCAAAGTCAGCGGCTGGACGTCGTTGGACTTCGAGAGCAGCAGGAAGGTGAGTGGGCCGATCAGGACCGGGCGGAGGTTGATGTCGTGCTCGCGGGCTTCGGCCAGTTCGGTCAGGATCTTGGCCGGGTTCAGGGTGAAGCGGGTCCCGCGGTCGAGCTCGGGCACCAGGTAGTGGTAGTTCGTGTCGAACCACTTGGTCAGCTCGAGCGGGGCGACCCCGTCGCGGCCACGAGCCATCGCGAAGTACTGGTCGAGGTCGTCGAGACCGTGGAAGCGGTCCGGGGCGACGCCGAACAGCTGGACGTGGTCGAGCATCTGGTCGTAGTACGAGAAGGTGTTGCCGGGGATGGTGCCGAGGCCGCGAGACTTCAGGTCGAGCCAGGTCTCCGCGCGGAGCCGGCGGGCTGTCGTTTCGAGTTTCGGTGCGTCGCCGTCGGACCAGTACTGCTCCAGCGCGCGCTTGAGTTCGCGGCCGGGGCCGATCCGGGGGTAGCCCAGGACAGTGGTGCTGGTGTTCACGTCTCTCTCCTCGCGAGCGTGCCGATGGATCGGCGGATCGCTCACGGGAAACGCAAGGACCACGGGTACGCCGTGCGTCCGGGCGGGTCCTCCCACGAGACCACCGATCCCCCGCGCACCCGGGTCGGGTGTGCGGGCCGGCGGCAGGTCTTCGGACTCACGGGCAGACCGGTCGAGACCGGTGGGCCTACTGGCCGTCGCTTCCCGGACGTTGATCCAGTGCTCGTGACGGCGGTCGTTCCCGTTCACCGCTGCGGGGCAGTCCCGGATTCCCACCGGGTTCCCTCTTGCCTCGCGAAGCCACGTCCTGCATGACCACGCGAACCGTCGGCACGGTCGAGCCTACGCGCGCCGCCCGTGGTTCGGCGTACGGCGAGACCAACGCCACTACCGCAGGCGCCGCGCGATCGCCGGGTCCGGGGCCTCGCCCTGGAGGATGGCAGCCAGCACCTCGACACCGTCCACCAGCCGAGGTCCCGGCCGCGCGAAGTACCCGTTGGCGTCCACTGCCCACACCGGAATGTCCGCCGGCAGCTCACCCATCAGAAGCTCCGTCAACTCGGCAGCCCCATCAAGCCCGAATCCACACGGCGCCGACACGACCACCTCAGGTTCTGCGGCCGCGACCTGTCGCCAGTTGATCGCCGTCGACCGTTCCCCGGCCGCACCCAGCACATTCACCCCACCCGCCACCGTCACCATCTCCGGCAACCAATGCCCCGGCGCAAACGGCGGATCCGTCCACTCCAACAACGCGAGCCGCACACCCCTACCGGCCCGTGTCCCCAGACGTGGCCGAAGGCTCTCCACCAACTGAGTGGCATCTCGGCCGATGGCCTTTCCGACGGTTTCGATTGATGCGAGTACCTCGGTCAGGGTGTGCGGATCGGTGCTCACCACCTCCGCCCGGCACCCCAGGTAGTCGAGCGCCTCGTCGACATCCGTCACGTCGATCGCACAGACCGCGCACAGATCCTGGGTGATCACCACATCCGGATCGAGCTCGCGTAAGGCACCCGCGTCCAGGTGATAAAGGTCCTCCCCAGCCGCGACCATCCGACGTACAGCCGCGTCGATCTCACCCGGTGTCAGACCCTCGGGAAGCGCGGTGGTCGACACGATCCGCCGGGTCCGCGCGGCCGCCGGAAAGTCGCACTCGAAAGTGACTCCGACCACATCCTCCCCACCCCCGAGCGCGAAACTGATCTCGGTCGCCGACGGGAGCAGCGAGACGATACGCACCCCGCAGACTCTAGCCCGATCACCGCCTACCACCGACGAAACCGCCACAGCGTCCGCCTTGGAGGTTTCATCGGTGAAGACGCCGAATGTCTCGCGTTGTCAATGAGGGAAGGGTTTTCCGGCCTTCGACCTGTGGGGAGGGTCACGTCAGCATCGTGAGACCAGTGTTCAACTGGACTGGTTTTTGGGCTTACTCTGAAAGTACGCCCCCGCCGCCGGAGTCGAAGGGCCAGCGGGCCCCAGAAAATCCAACACTGGCCCGCGTCTGCTACTGCACCCGCCTGCAACCCAGGGAGTGACCGTGCCGAAACTCGTCTACGACTTCGCCGAAGGCAACAGGGATATGAAGCAGCTCCTCGGCGGCAAGGGAGCGAACCTGGCCGAGATGACCAACCTCGGACTGCCGGTGCCACCCGGATTCACCATCACCGCGGACGCGTGCCGCGCGTACCTGGAGACCGGCGCGGTCCCGGCCGACCTGGCCGACGAGATCGACCACCACGTCGCGCTGCTCGAGCAGAAGATGGGCAAGAAGCTCGGCCAAGCCGACGACCCGCTGCTGGTCTCGGTCCGCTCCGGCGCAGCCGTCTCGATGCCCGGCATGATGGAGACGGTCCTGAACGTCGGCCTCAACGACGACTCGGTGAACGGGCTCGCGCACCACTCCGGCAACCCCCGGTTCGCCTGGGACGCGTACCGCCGGCTGATCCAGATGTTCGGCAAGACCGTGCTGGGCATGGAAGGCGACGTGTTCGAGGACGCCATCGAACAGGCCAAGCAGGCGAAGGGCACCAGCAACGACCTCGATCTGGACGCCGCCGACCTGAAGAGCCTCGTCGAGACGTTCAAGCAGGCCGTGCACGATCACACCGGCCGCGAGTTCCCGCAGGACCCGCGGACCCAGATGGACCTTGCGACCGAGGCCGTGTTCCGCTCCTGGAACTCGGACCGCGCGATCCTCTACCGCCGCCAGGAGCGCATCCCCACCGACCTCGGCACGGCGGTGAACATCTGCTCGATGGTGTTCGGCAACCTCGGCATGGACTCCGGCACCGGCGTCGCGTTCACCCGCGACCCGTCGACCGGCCAGCCCGGCGTGTACGGCGACTACCTGCAGAACGCCCAGGGCGAGGACGTCGTCGCGGGCATCCGCAACACCGTCCCGCTCGCCGACCTCGAGCAGATCGACAAGGCGTCGTACGACGACCTGATGGAGATCATGGCCAAGCTCGAAGGCCACTACCGCGACCTGTGCGACATCGAGTTCACCGTCGAGCGCGGCAAGCTGTGGATGCTGCAGACCCGCGTCGGCAAGCGGACCGCGGCGGCGGCGTTCCGGATCGCGACCAGCCTGGTCGACGAGGGCGTGATCGATACCGACGAGGCGCTCCAGCGGGTGAAGGGCGCGCAGCTCGCGCAGCTGATGTTCCCGCGGTTCGACGCGGATGCCGCGACGGACCTGATCACGAAGGCGATCGGCGCGTCGCCGGGTGCGGCGTCGGGCAAGGTCGTGTTCACGTCGGCGGCCGCGGTCGAGGCGGCGGAGCGCGGTGAGAAGGTCATCCTGGTCCGGCGCGAGACCAACCCCGACGACCTGCACGGCATGATCGCGGCGCAGGGCATCCTGACCAGCCGCGGCGGCAAGACCTCGCACGCGGCCGTGGTCGCGCGCGGCATGGGAAAGACCTGTGTCTGCGGCGCCGAGGAGCTCGACGTGAACGTTGCCCAGGGCACCATCAAGGTGAACGGCGCTGTCCTCGAGGCCGGCGAGCTGATCTCGATCGACGGCACCACGGGTGAGGTGTTCCGCGGCGAGGTCCCGGTTGTACCGTCCCCGGTCGTGCAGTACTTCGAGGGCACGCTGGCCCCGGACGCGGGCGACGAGCTCGTCGCGTCGGTGCACCGGTTGATCACCCACGCGGACGACGTACGGCGGCTCGGCGTACGGAGCAATGCGGACACCGCGGACGACGCGGCGCGGGCGCGGCGGTTCGGGGCAGCCGGGATCGGGCTGTGCCGGACCGAGCACATGTTCCTGGGGGAGCGGCGCGAATCCGTCGAGCGGCTGATCCTCGCGGACAACGACGCGGATCGCGAGTCCGCGCTGGCGGAGCTGGAACCCTTGCAGCGCGGGGACTTCCTGGAACTGCTGGGTGCGATGGACGGGCTGCCGGTGACGATCCGGCTGATCGACCCGCCGCTGCACGAGTTCCTGCCGTCGATGGAGGAGCTTGCGGTGAAGGTCGCGCTGGCGCGCGAACGCGGCGAGGAGCCGGGGCACGACACGGCCCTGCTCGCGGCGGTCGAGCGGCTGCACGAGCAGAACCCGATGCTCGGCCTGCGCGGTGTGCGGCTCGGGCTGGTGATCCCCGGCCTGTTCGCGATGCAGGTCCGCGCGATCGCGTCGGCGACCGCCGAGTTGCGGGCCCAGGGCAAGGACCCGCAGCCGGAGATCATGATCCCGCTGGTCGGCGCCGTACAGGAGTTGCACCTGGCCCGCGACGAGGTGGAACGCGTGCTCGCCGACTACCCGGGCGGTACCGACATCCCGATCGGCACGATGATCGAGCTGCCGCGGGCCGCGGTGATCGCGGACCAGATCGCGGAGGCGGCCGACTTCTTCTCGTTCGGCACCAACGACCTGACCCAGACCACGTGGGGCTTCAGCCGTGACGACGTCGAGGGCGCGTTCTTCTCGCGGTACCTGGAGAAGGGCATCTTCGCGGTGTCGCCGTTCGAGTCGATCGACCGGGAGGGCGTCGGCGCGCTGGTGCGCACCGGCGTGGACCGCGGGCGGGCGACCAAGCCGGATCTGAAGCTCGGCGTGTGCGGCGAGCACGGCGGCGACCCGGACAGCATCCACTTCTTCCACGAGGTCGGCCTCGACTACGTCTCCTGCTCCCCGTTCCGCATCCCAGTAGCCCGCCTAGAGGCAGGCCGAGCCACCCTCGGCTGACTCCGACCCCAACTTTGAGAAGCCACCGACCACGAATCGGCCCGCGAAATGGTTGGTGGCTTCTCAAAGCGGGCGGTTAGCGTGAGGGCGAGCCTATCGACGGCCGAGTACGTCGAACTTCTGTCCTCGTATTCGGGTCATCGGGCCTTGACAACGGGCCGGCGTGACGGACTGTACGAGTGCATCGGTGCTCTCATCGACTCGGCCGGGGGTTCGATCACGAAGCGTTATCTCAATCAACTGTCTGTAGGAATTTCTCTTAACCAACCCCTTGCGTTGGACCCCTTCGGCTGGTGAGAATATCCGGGCGGGAAGGGAGATCACCGTCGACTTTCGGGTCTGACCTGAACCAGCCGCTGTGGCGGCTCGTGACTCCCTTTCCCGCACCAAATCTCCTTGTTTCCAACGCTTTCCAAGCGCACGGTAGAGTTCTGGGCATGGCCCAATTTGTCGTGCAGTTGCGCTTCGACCTCGCCCGGACCGACGAGCGGATGGAGGTCCGCCCGGCGCACCGCGAGTACCTGACCGCGCTGAAGGCCGACGGCAAGCTCGTCGCCGCCGGACCGTTCGCCGACCAGACCGGCGCGCTGCTCGTGTACGACGTCGCCGACGAGGCCGAGCTCCGCGACATCCTCGCCAAGGACCCGTACACGCCGGCCGACGTCTACGAGATCGCGACCCTCGCCGAGTGGCAGCCCCTCTTCCCGTTCAGCTAAGGCAGGGAGGCGAGCAGAGCCAGGGTCTTCGCCCAGCCCTGGCGTAGAGCCGACTCGTTGGCGAGGCGGCTGCCGCCGAGTTCGTACGGGCCGACGATCGGGTGATCGATCTTCGTCCCACGCGGGAGGTACGGCGCTCCGCCGACGCCGTGGCCGGCGCCGGTGACGATCACGGCCTCGTGCGGGAACTTGTCGTGCGCGTCGTCGAGCTCCAGCATGATCTGCTCGGCACCCTGTTGGGAGGCCCACGACGTGTCGGCGGACCCGGCCACTGCCAGCACCGGTCCGTTCACGCCGTCGACCGGGATCGGTTCGGGTCCCACTGGCCGCCCCTGGTAGGTCCACGCCCTGGCGCCTGGATGCGGGAACGAGGCCGTGCCCGATGCTCCCGGAGCGAACAGCACGACTCCATGGATGAGTGCCGGGAAGTGGTCAGCCACCAGCAGCGCAGCCTCGGTGCCGAACGACGCACTCATGACGACGACGCGCGCCGGATCGACGCCGGGTTGTTGGTCGAGCCAACGAGCCGCCGTTGCGAAGTACTCGACCGGGACGTTGCGCAGGTCCTCCGGCACCCCCGGCGCGTGGAAGTACGCAACCGTGAGTACCGGGTAGCCGTGCGATGCGAGCAGGTCCGCGACCGACTGCGGCGGCATGCCGCCTTCAGAGCCGCCGAAGTACAGTACGGCGGGATGCTTCGCGCCATCCGTCTTCGGTGCGACATACGACCCGGTGAGCTTGTCCTTGGCCATAGTGAGCGGCGTGGTCGTCACGCCGGAAGACATCCATTGCCGAGTGAGCGTCGTACTCGCCAACTGCTTCCCGTCGCGGCTGACCGAGATCTCGAGGTGCTCGACCGGGCTGCCGTCCGCGGACGGCGGCATGTAGGACTGCTCGTCCGGGTTCCCGTCCGGTGGGTTCATCGACCAGAACAGGCCCATACCGTCGACGTCGTGGTAGCTCCCGCTCACGGGCCTGTCCGTGTCGAGGTCGACAGTGCCGTGGTCGTCGGCGGTGAACGTCACCTGGCTGCGCCACTTCTTGCCGTCCCGGTCGACGGCTTCCGCGCCGACGTCGACGGGCTTGCGCGCCGGGGCTCCGGTCACCTTCAGATGGACCTGCTGGTCGGCGAGCGTCACCGCCTGGTCGACGGTGACCATCGCGTGCTCCGACGTACATCCGGCCGCGAGTAGGCACACCGTCGCGGACACGACCAGAACTCGGTTCACCACTCCAGAGTGGCACTCTTCGGATTCACTTCGAGCGTTCCCGAAGTGTCAGACGTCGGCGCCTTCCATGTTCAGGTGGTCGACGTAGGCCCAGAGCCAGACCAGGGGAGCGAGGACCAGTTCGGGCTCGTTGTCCTCGTCGGCGATGAACAGCATCGACGCCTCGCCGTTGGTGAGGTCCTCGATGACCGCCTCGCACATCTCGAGCGCGACGTCGAACGGCAACAGCCGTGGGCCGTTCTCCCAGCGCGGCTCGGGCAGCGGGAGCACCGGTGCCTCGTCCGTCCCGTCCAGCTCGACCGAGACCTTCTGCAGCTCCTCGTACAGGTCGAACGAGATCAGCCCCGCGAGCGGCCGCCCGTCCAGGCCGACCAGGTACGGGTCGTCGGCGCCGTCGCGGAACGCGTCCCGGATGTCCGGCAGCGCCGCCTTGAGGTCGGACGCCTCGAGGTACGGCGCCTCGTCCGGCTCCTCCTCCTCGGCGTCTGCCTCGACCAGCCCGCTGCGCATCTCGTCGAACTGGTGCAGCAGCCCGTTCAACTCGTCGTACGCGCCACCGCCCGGCGCCTTCTGTGCACGCGCCTCCAGGTCACGCAGGTGCACGATCAGGTCGTCCTCGAAATGCAGTTCGTACCGGGGGAGGCCCGGCTCGCGGCCGGCGTTGATCTGTGCGACCAGCTGCGTCGACACCGGACCGATCCGCTCGGCGAGCACCTCCAGCGGCGTGGTCGGCTTCTCCTCGTCGTCGTGCGCGCAGGAGTCGTCCTCGCCCTTGCCGTCGCCTTCCATCGCGAGCAGCACCTGGAACGCCTGGAAGGACAGCAGCGCGGCGGTCGCCATCGTCCCGTCGCCGATCAGCATCAGCGGGTTGCCGCCGGCCTCGGTACGGCGTACGTGGTCGGACATCAGCGTCGCGGCCTGCTCGACGTTCACCTGGCTGGCCAGCGAGGACAGCCCGTGGTCCGTGTCCACTCCGAGCAGTTCGACCAGGCGCTCGGAGCTCATGTCGAAGTTGGAGCGCAGGTAGTACCGCAGCCAGCCGGCGTCGACCGGGTTGCCGAGCAGGTCCGCGATCCGGGCCCGGAAGTCGGCCAGGTCGGCGATCGCCAGCACGACGAGCACCGGCTGGTCGCCGTCGCCGATCACCAGCGGCCGGGTGTCCCCGTTGTGGAAGCCTTCGATGACCTGGTGCAGGCTGTCCGCGGCCGCTTCCAGCGGCCACGACTCCGCCTCGAACTCGTTGACCACCGCGGCGGAGGTGTCGTCGGGCATCTGCTGGGTCCTCTCCGGGTGGCGGCGGGAGTTGGGGGTAACTGTAGGCTGCGGGCGTTTCACCAGGTCACATGGGTCCTTCCAGGTCCGGCAGTGACATTGGATACGCTGACAGCGGCGGGTCGGTGCAGCGGTATCTCACATGTGAGATATGGTCCCGCTCATGACCGATGACTACCTGAGCCGGATCGGAAATCTCATCCGGGACGCCCGCAAGCATCGCGGCTGGACGCAGACGCAGCTCGCGGAAGTACTGAACACCAGCCAGAGCGCGGTGAACAGGATCGAGAAGGGTCATCAGAACCTCACCCTCGAGATGCTCGCCCGGATCGGCGAGGCGCTCGATTCAGAAATTGTCTCTCTCGGTGGCGGTCCGGTCCACCTCCGTGTCGCCGGCGGTCGCAGGTTGTCCGGCTCCATCGACGTCAAGTCGAGCAAGAACGCCGGTGTCGCGCTGCTTTGCGCATCGCTGCTGAACAAGGGCCGGACGACGCTGCGCAAGGTCGCCCGCATCGAAGAGGTCAACCGTCTCCTCGAGGTGCTGAACTCGATCGGCGTCAAGACCACCTGGCTGAACGACGCCGGCGACCTGGAGATCGTCCCGCCGACGCACCTCGACCTGAGCGCGATGGACGCCGAGGCAGCCCGCCGTACCCGCTCGATCATCATGTTCCTCGGCCCGCTGCTGCACCGCGAGGACGCCTTCGAGCTGCCGTACGCCGGTGGCTGCGACCTCGGCACGCGCACCGTCGAGCCGCACCTGACCGCGCTGCGCCCGTTCGGCCTCGAGGTGAAGGCGACCGGCGGGCAGTACCACGCGCTGGTGAACCGGGCGATCGCTCCGGGCAAGCCGATCGTGCTGACCGAGCGCGGTGACACCGTGACCGAGAACGCGATCATGGCTGCCGCCCGGTACGACGGCGTCACGGTGATCCGCAACGCCAGCCCGAACTACATGGTCCAGGACCTGTGCTTCTACCTCGACCTGCTCGGCGTGAAGATCGACGGCATCGGCACCACGACGCTGACCGTGCACGGCAAGGCCGACATCGACGTCGACGTCGACTACGCGCCGTCCGAGGACCCGATCGAGGCGATGAGCCTGCTCACCGCGGCGATCGTCACGAAGTCCGAGATCACCATCCGGCGGGCGCCGGTGGAGTTCCTGGAGATCGAGCTCGCGCTGCTGGAGGAGATGGGGCTCGACTACGACCGCAGTACGGAGTACCTCGCCGAGAACGGGCGTACCCGGCTCGTCGACCTCACCACCCGGCCGTCGAAGCTGCACGCGCCGATCGACAAGGTCCACCCGATGCCGTTCCCGGGCCTGAACATCGACAACCTGCCGTTCTTCGCGGTGATCGCGGCGATCGCCACCGGGCAGACGCTCATCCACGACTGGGTCTACGAGAACCGCGCGATCTACCTCACCGACCTGAACAAGCTCGGCGGCCGGGTCAAGCTGCTCGACCCGCACCGGGTGATGGTCGAAGGCCCGACGCACTTCTCCGGCGCCGAGATCATGTGCCCGCCGGCGCTCCGGCCGGCCGTCGTCACGCTGATCGCGATGCTGGCCGCGAAGGGTACGTCGGTCCTGCGCAGCGTCTACGTGATCAACCGCGGCTACGAGGACCTGGCCGCCCGCCTGAACTCGCTAGGCGCTCAGATCGAGACCTTCCGGGACATCTGAGTCTCTCTCCGATTCCTGTTCTGAGTCCTGGAGAAACGCGACGGCTTCGGTGATCACTGCCGGGTCCGAGAGGATCCGGCGGTGACCGAGGCCGGTCGTCGGCAGGAAGTGCGCGCGGTCGCCGTAGTTCCGTAGCAATACCTGGGCCTGCGCCGGGTCGACGATCTCGTCCTCGTCGTTGTGGATCACCAGGAGGTCGAGCTTTCCGGTGGTCACCGAGAAGCGCGTCCAGATCTGGTCGTCGCCGTCGAAGTACCCGTGTTCGATCCGTCGCCGCAACTGCTGGTTGATCTTCGGTCCGAGGCCGAGCTGGGCGCAGAACGTGTCGGCCAGGTAGCCGAAGTCCGCGACGCCGCTGATCATCACCAGCCGCTTGGCCGCGACGCCCTCGCGGACGGCGTACAGCGCGAACGGTACGCCGAGCGAGTGCGCGATCACGCCCTCGAACGGGCCGTGACGTTCCTCCAGTGCGCGGATGATCCGCTGGTGGCCGAGGATCGACACGACATCCCCGCCCGAGTCGCCATGCGCGGGAGCGTCGTACGACACCGGGCTGTAGCCGAGCTCGAGCAGGCGCGTGATGAAGGCGGCGTACCGCGAGGCACGTGAGCGCCAGCCGTGTACCAGCAACACCGGACGCTTGCCGTCGCCCCAGTTGTAGGTCTTCACATTGTTGACAATCTCGACGCGCGCGGCGTCGTGGACGGCCTGCTCCTTGGGGCGGACCCGGCCGCGGGCGAGCGGGCGCCGCCACAGGTTGAACGCGAGCCGTCCGCCGAGTCGCGGTGACAACGTTCCGATTGTCTGCAATCCGACACTGACCAGCTTCTGCATGAGATCCCCTCCGGCAAACTATACGAACGGTCGTATTATTAGTTTCGATCAGCGTAGCAGTCAACAGAGACCCCCTAGGATCGGGATCGTGGAGAAGGTCGACGGACGGTTGGCGCGGGGTGACCAGACCCGCCGCGCCGTCCTCCGCCGCGCGGTCGACATCGCGTCGGTCGACGGGCTCGAGGGGTTGTCGATCGGGCGCCTCGCGAACGAGCTCGGGATCAGCAAGAGCGGACTGTTCGCGCACTTCGGCTCCAAGGAGGAGCTGCAGTTGGCGACCGTCCGGGCCGCGCGCCGGATCTACGCCGACAACGTCGTGGTTCCGGCGTACGAGGTGGAGCCCGGTCTCGGGCGGGTGTGGGCGCTGAGCCGGCACTGGCTGGACTACTCGCGGAGCCGGGTGTTCCCGGGCGGCTGCTTCTTCCAGAAGGTCTCGCACGAGTTCTCCGCGCGCGACGGCGCTGTGCACGAGTACCTCGCGGCCGTCCATCACGAGTGGATGGACCTGATCGAGACTGCGGTCGCCGAGGCTGTCGAGCGGGGTGAGCTCGCCGCCGATCCGGTGCAGCTCGCCTTCGACCTGAACGCGTACTACGAGGCCGCGAACCTCGCGTCGATCCTGCACAACGACGAGGCGGGGTACGAGCGCGCGCGTCAGGCGGTGCGGATCCGGCTGGAGTCGGCGATCGTGCCCGGTACGCCGGCGCCTTGGTGAGTCGGGAGGTCGCGGCGCCCACGGATCGGTGACGCGAGCAGGACCAGACCGGCCAGCGGTACGCCGGCTGTGGTGATCCAGAGGGCCGGGGTGAGGCCGAGGGTCTGGCCGAGCGTTCCGCCGAGCAGCGCACCGAGCGGGATGGTGCCGTAGTTGACGAAGGCGTTCGTCGCGGTCAGCCGGCCGAACAGGTCAGGTGGGCAGTAGGACTGGAGGAAGGTCGCCTTCACGACATTCCCACCGACCACGCCAAGGCTCACGCCGAACGCGCCGACCAGGTAGAACCACGGGCTCGCGCCGCCCAACGGGATCAGCAACGCCAGCGTCGGCAGGCCGAGTTCGCACAGCAGCAGCGCACGCGCCGTACCGAACCGCATCATCTTGCGCCCGACAAGCGCGCCGAGAACGCCGCCGCTGGAGGCCGCCGCGATCAGGGCGCCGACCGTGCCGGCGGTCAGTCCGGCCTCACGGACCAGGAACACGACGACGATCGCCTGATAGCCCATCAAGGCGAGGTTCGAGACCGCGCCGAAGATCGTCAACGTCCGCAGCCAGACGTCGTGCGCGACCAGCCGGATGCCCTCCCGGATCGCCCCGGCCCGCCGAGGTGCGTCCGTACGGCGTTCCCGGAAGCGGATCGCGGCGAGACAACCGAGGGCGACCAGAAAGCTGCCCGCGTCGACGAGCAGCGCGTTCGCGGCGCCCGCGAACTGCACCAGGAGTCCACCACATCCGAGTCCCGCGATCTGCGCGGCCGACGCGCTGCCGTGGAGTTTCGCGTTGCCCTCGGCGTGATCGGACGGATCCAGAAGCGTCGGGAGATAAGCGGTGTACGCCGTCTGGAACACGACCGATGCGGCGCCGACGAGGCCCGCGAGGACCAGGAGAAACCCGATCGTCAGCAGGTCGCCGGCCAGCGGAACCACGGCGAGCAACAGGCCCGAGATCGCCGAGGAGGCGAGCATCAGCGGCCGTCGGCGGACCCGATCGATCCACGCGCCGATGGGCAGGCCGATCAGGAGCCACGGCGCCCAGGCGGCCGCGGTCAGCAGGCCGACCTCGAAGGTTGTTGCGTCGAGCATCGAAATCGCGACCAGCGGCAGCGCCACCGACGAGATCGCGCTGCCGAAGCGGTTGATCGTCTCGCCGATCCAGAACAGGCGGAAGTCGCGGTGCGTTCGCAGCAGGCTCATGAGCGGCGCGGGAACGACTGCAGTTGGACGATGACGCGCTCGGAACCCTCAGCCGGTTCACTGCCGGTGAAGCGGTCGATGACCGCCCCGATCTCCTCGTTGAGCTTGTGCAGCTGCTCCGGAGTCAGTCGCAGGTCGCGCCAGTCCGAGAGGCCGGCCGCGTGCTGCCAGTCCGCCGGCCAGTCTTCGTCGACGTACGCCCGGACGCGGTCGTAGTAGCGCTCCACGAGATCACGCAGATACACGTCGAGCGCGCGCCGGGTCTCCGGGTCATCGAGGAACTCGGCCGGGTCGAGGACGGTCGGACCGTGGGGGAGCCGCCACCAGCGCTCGCGCTTCGTCCCGCGGTCGGGATCCTCCTCGAGATATCCGTGCTCGGCGAGCAGCCGCAGGTGCCAGCTGATCGTGCCGGTGTTCTCCCCGAGCCGCGTCGCCAGGGTGCTCGATGTCGCGGGTCCGTCGAGCTCGATCGCCTCCAGGATGCGCATCCGGAGCGGGTGGGCGAGTCCGCGCAGACTCCGGGCATCGATCTTTCGCATGGATGCAGAGTAGTCTCTGCAAAGGAGTCTCTGCAAGTGGATTCTGTCGGTGGCCGTCCCTAGGTTTGGGATATGCGGCCTCACGTGGTGGCTCAGCTGGCGGTCTCGCTGGACGGGGTGACGTCGGGATTCGACGTCGACCTCGCGCGGTTCTACGCCCTGGCGTCGCTGTGGCAGGAGGACGTGACGCTGATCGACGCCGGCACGATCCTCGCCCAGGAGAACGCCGTACTCGCGGCTCCTCGTCGCGGTCCGCGGGCGGAGGGTCCGCTGCTCGCGGTGGTGGACGAGCGGGCGCGGGTCCGGAGCTGGGACTCGTTGCGGGAGCTGGGCTACTGGTCCGGCGTCCTCGCGTTGTACGCCGACCAGACGCCGGAGCGCCCGCCGGACGCGACGACCCGTGAGTTGATCACCGGCTACGACCAGGTCGATCTCGTCGAAGTACTCGACGTCCTGGGGCGCCACGACGTACAGACCGTCCGCATCGATACGTCCGGCGCACTGCTCCGGGCCTGCCTGGCGCTCGGTCTGATCGACGAGCTCGCCCTCCTCGTGCACCCGGTGCTGATCGGCGGCGACCGCTGGTACGACACCGGACGTCTCAACCTCCAGCACGCCGGCACCGAAGTATTCAAGGACGGCGTCATCTGGATCCGGTACTGCGTTTCCTGAAGGGCCCGCAAACTGTCGGTGCTCGCCGCTACTGTGAGCGGTGATGAGGAAGCAGCATGAGTGGTACGACGAGCACGATGCCGAGCGGTGGGTTGCCGAGCCGGTCAAGCGACCGGGGCGGACTGCGTTCGCTCGTGATCGGGCGCGTGTGCTGCACAGTGCGGCGTTGCGGCGGCTGGCGGCCAAGACGCAGGTCGTGACCGCCGGCAGCGACGACTTCGTGCGGAACCGGTTGACGCACAGCCTCGAGGTCGCGCAGATCGGCCGCGAGCTGGCGGCGACGCTCGGCTGCGATCCGGACATCGTGGACGCGGCCTGCCTGGCGCACGATCTCGGGCATCCGCCGTTCGGCCACAACGGCGAGCGCGCCCTGGACCAGGTCGCCGCGGAGATCGGCGGCTTCGAGGGAAACGCGCAGACGTTGCGGCTGCTGACCAGGCTGGAGTCGAAGACGTTCGACGCCGAAGGGCGCAGCGTCGGCCTCAATCTGAGCCGGGCGACACTCGACGCTGCGACGAAGTACCCGTGGCCGCGCCGGCCGGACGAGCGCAAGTTCGGCGTGTACGACGACGATCTCGCGGTCTTCACGTGGTTGCGTCAGGGCGTGGGGGAGCGGCGCTGCCTCGAGGCGCAGGTGATGGACTTCGCCGACGACGTGGCGTACTCCGTGCACGATGTCGAGGACGGGATCGTCGCGCACCACATCGATCTCGCCGCGATCGACGCCGAGCCGGCGCCGTACTGGGAGACGGTCCGGCAGATGTATTTGCCGGAGGCAACCGATGCCGAGCTGGACGAGGGCTGGGCGCGGCTGCAGGCGCTGAACTACTGGCCGCGCGCCGCGTTCGACGACAGCAGGCAGGCACTCGGCGCACTCAAGGACGTCACCAGCCAGCTCATCGGCCGGTTCGCGACCGCCGCCGAGCAGACCACGCACGCCGTCTTCGGCCGGTCCCGCCTGATCCGGTACGAGGCAGACCTGGTCGTCCCGGACGGCATCCGCACCGAGATCGGGCTGCTGAAGGGCGTCGGCATGTTCCACGTCCTCAACTCACCCGAACGCCAGGCCCGCCGGGCCACCCAGCGCGAGCTTCTCACCGAACTCGTGGAAGCCCTGTGGAAAACGGCCCCGCGGCACCTGGACGTCCCGTTCCGGTCCGACTTCGCGGAGGCGACCGACGACGATGCCCGCCTCCGCGTCATCGTCGACCAGGTCGCCTCCCTCACGGACCCGTCAGCCCTGGCCTGGCACGCGCACCTTGTCGAAGGGCAGGTCTAGGCCCAGCCTGTTGGTGATCGGCTTGTTCTGCTCGCGGATCTGCTGAAGTTCGCCATCGGTGAGCGCTCTGCGATAGACGCGGACCTCGTCGAGCGCGCCCTGGAAGCGGTTGACGCCGTCGACGCGCTGGCCGACGTGGATACCCTGCACGCCGAACTCCTTGCCCGCCGTCACCGATCCGGCCGGCGCGGTCGCCGAGCCGACCTCGGCCCCGTCCACCATCAGCCGCAACGTCCCGCCGACCCGCTGCAGTACGACGTGATGCCACTCGTCGTCGTTGTACGCCGACGCCGACTGGACCGTCACGTTGAATCGATCGACCGACAGCAACGCGCGGATCCGTTTGCTCTCCGGCTCCGCCCGCAACCACGCCTGCGGCGTACTGCCGGAGCCGGTCCGGTACGCCCACAGGATCGCGTGCGTCCCGGTCGTCGCGCCGTACCTGATCCACGCCATCATCGTGAAGTCGTCGGCGCCGAGGTCGATCGACCGGTCGTACGGCACCTCGACGTAGTCGTCCACCCCGTCCAGTGCGAGCCCGTTCCCGAACTTGCCTGCGGCAACAGTCGCCCCGCCGCGCACGTACGCCGGATTGTGCGCCGGCCCCGTGTCAGGGGTCAGCGGTCCGGGTGCCGGCGGACCGGGGATCCCCGGCGGCGTCCCGTTCGGCGTCGACAGGTACGCCTCGTTGAACCGCGCCCAGCGGATCGACTCGTACGGGTTCGCGACGCCGGCCTCGTACAGCAAGCCGGCCTCGTCACCGTCCAGCCGGACCATGTCGGAGTACGCCGACGGACCCCAGTAGAAGACCTTCCCCTGCTGCCACGTGCCGAACGATCGCGCCTCGTCGTACGACGACCGCACGGTCATCACCTCGCGCGCGGCCGGATGCGCCGGCGCCGAGAACAGGATCCGGTTCCGCCGGTCACCCTCGTTGCGCGCGCTGAATCGCAGCAGCGAGCCCTGTACGTCGGGCATCACCAACTTCGGAATCGTCCGGAACGGCGCGTCGAAGCTGTCACCGCCGTCGCTGCTGATCGCGTACGCGCGGTTGCCCGGATCGGTGCCGCGTTCGCGGGCCAGTGCGTAGATCCTGCCGTCGGTCAGTTCCACCACGGTGACCTCCTGCGCGATCACCGAACCGTCGTCCCGCGAGGTCGTCGCGCCGATGTGCCAGGTCTCGCCGGCGTCGTCGGAGTACAGGAGGTGCGTGCCGTAGACGTGCGGACCGACCCCGTCGTACGTCTCGAAGCTGGCGCCGACGATCAGGCGGCCGGCGTGCGGGCCGTGTTCGAGCTGGATGCCGTGCATCGGGCCGGTCGCGTACCAGAAGTTCCAGCTCGGGAGCTTGGCGTCGGTCAGTTCGCGGGGCGCGGTCCAGGTCCCGCCGAAGTCGTCGCTGGTCTGGACGTACGGGTCGCGGTCGCAGCCGTTCGTGCACGGCTCCGGGCCGTTGTGCGTCGTGACGAGCACGATCCGTCCGGTCTTCCGGTCCACGATCGGCACCGGGTTGCCGTGCGTGCTGCCGTTGCCGTCCGAGACGACCTGCAGCGGGCCCCAGGTCTTGCCGCCGTCGATCGAGCGGCGCAGCACGATGTCGATGTCGCCGTCGTCACCGCAGTCCGCGACCCGGCCCTCGGCGAACGCCAGCACGTCGCCGTTCGTCGCGTGCACGACGGCCGGGATCCGGAAGCACGAGTACCCCTCGGTCTTCTGCTGGAACAGCACGCTGTCGTCCACGAACGGCGCTGTGCCGGCGCGGGCCGGCGGCGCCGTGAGGGTTGTGAACACCAATAGGGCGGCGGCCGCGAGACGGCCTGGTGCGAGAACGCGCATGGCTCTCCAAGAAGGTCATAGGACGTATGATGTCCTCCGACAAAGTAGTCATCCGCGTCGTCGGCGACAAGGGGTCGGGGAGGACTATCGTTCGGTCATGGCAGACGCAGAGCAGATCGTGATCGTCGGTGCGAGTCTCGCGGGAGCGACCGCGGCCGAGGCCCTTCGGAAGGACGGCTGGAGCGGCGGCATCGTCCTGATCGGCAGTGAGCAGTCACTGCCGTACGAGCGACCTCCGCTGTCGAAGGGTGTGTTGCTCGGCAAGGAACAGACCGAGTCCGCGCAGCTGCACGACCAGCAGTGGTACGACGACAACAACATCGACCTGCGCCTCGGTGCCACGGTCACCGCGATCGATCCGTCCGCGCACACGGTCACGCTCGACGACGGCTCGCAGGTGTCGTACGCGAAGCTCCTGATCGCGACGGGCAGCCGCGTCCGCAAGCTCGACGTACCGGGTGCGGATCTGCCGGGCGTGCACTACCTGCGGACGGCCGAGGAGGCGCAGTCGCTGACGGACGCGTATGCCGCGAAACCGCGCGTCGTCGTGGTGGGTGCTGGGTGGATCGGGCTCGAGGCGGCGTCGGCTGCTCGCGAGCGCGGGTGCGAGGTGACGGTCGTCGAGCCGCAGTCCACCGCCCTGGCCGCCGTACTCGGTGAAGAGATCGGTGAGCTGTTCGCCGAGTTCCACCGGCAGCACGGGGTGCAGTTCCGGTTCGGGACCGGGGTGGAAGGGTTCGAGGGGACGGACAAGGTCACCGGAGTCCGCGTGAACGGCGGTGAGGTGATTCCGGCGGACCTGGTGGTGGTCGGGGTCGGCGTACAGCCGAACACCGAGCTGGCCGAGGCGGCCGGCATCGAGGTCGCGACACCGGAGAACGGTTCGGGCATCGTCGCCGGAGCGGACCTGCAGAGCTCGGTCGCGGACGTGTACGCCGCCGGTGACGTGGTCCGCTGGGACCACCCGCTGTTCGGGAGGTTCGTCCGGGTCGAGCACTGGCAGAACGCGAAGGACACCGGCGCCGCAGCCGCGAAGGCGATGCTGGGGCAGGACGTGGCGCACGACGCGATCCCGTTCTTCTTCACCGACCAGTTCGACCTCGGCATGGAGTACGCCGGGGACGTCCCGCGCGGAACGTCGTACCAGGTCGTCCTGCGCGGCGACCCGAAGTCCGGCGCCTACGTGGCGTTCTGGCTCGACGACGACCACCACGTCCTGGCCGGCCTGCACGTCAACACCTGGGGCGCCATCGACGCAGTTCAGAGCCTTATCCGCTCCGGCAAAGAGGTCGACCCGGCCCGCCTGGCCGACACGTCGGTGGACCTCGCGGAGGTCTAGAGCGGGTACGTGACGTAGGCGAAGGACGCGCTGTCCGGCGACCAGCTCGGCACGTTCATCGTGCCCTGGCCGCCGAACAGCGTGGTGAGTTCGCGGATCTCGCCGTCCTTCGCCAGCAGCCGGAGCCGGACGTCCTCGATGTCGGCCGGATGTCCTTCGGTGCCGGGCGGGAAACTGACGTACGCGATCGCCGAACCGTCCGGCGCGGGGTGCGGGAACCAGTTGACCCGCTCGTCGTCCGTCAACTGCTCGACCTCACTGCCCTTGATGCGGAACAGCTGTGCCTGGCCGGCGCGCTCCGAGTTGAAGTAGAGCCACTCGCCGTCCGGGCCGTACTCCGACCCGTCGTCGGCGAACTCGTCGTCGGTCACCTGGACGTCGGCGCCGCCCGCGGTCGGGATCGTCCACACGTTGGTGATTCGCTGCTCGCCGACCCACTCCAGCCCGATGTAGGCGAGCGTCGTACCGTCCGGCGAAACTCCGTGCAGGTAGTGGTGGAAGCCTGGTCCGCGATCGTTCGTCACCCGGCGTCCGGGTCCGCCTTCGATCTGTACGGCGTACACGTGGCCGTCGTTCGCCGACACGTACACCGTCTGCCCGTCCGGGCTCACCACATGGTCGTTGTTGATCGCCGGTACGCCGCCTAGCTCGATCTCCTCGAGTTTGTCCGTCACCCGGAACAGCAGCCCGTTGCCGTTGACAACCAGCGTGCCGTCGGGGAGCCAGTTCGGGGCCTCGAACAGGACCTCGTCCGAGGTGAACACCAGCCGGTGGGTATTGGTCGCGACGTCGACGACGTACAGCTCGGACCGCTGACCTGGGCGAAGAGTACGTGGCATACCCGCAAACCTACGTGATCCGCCCGGCTAGACTCGCGGGGTGGCAGGCCGGATCAAGGAAGAGGACATCGCGCTCGTGCGCGAGCGAGCCCGGATCGACGACGTCGTCGGCTCGTACGTGACCTTGAAGAACGCCGGCGGGGGCAACCTGAAGGGCCTCTGCCCGTTCCATGACGAGAAGTCGCCGTCGTTCAACGTCACCCCGTCCCGCGGATTCTTCTACTGCTTCGGCTGCCAAGAGGGCGGCGACGTCATCGACTTCATCCAGAAGGTCGACCAGATCACCTTCTCCGAGGCGGTCGAGACGCTGGCCGCGAAGGTCGGAATCCAGCTGCGGTACGAGGACTCCGGAGCGCCGGTGCAGCGCGGCCCGGGCAACCAGCGGCCGCGGCTCGTCGAGGCGCACAAGGTCGCGGCCGAGTTCTTCGTCGACAACCTGTTCGGCGCGGCCGAGGCGTCGATCGGGCGGCAGTTCCTGGACAAGCGCGGGTTCGACAAGGACGCCGCGGTGCAGTTCGGGGTCGGGTTCTCGCCGCGCGGCGGCGAGGCGCTCACCGCCCACCTCCGCGGTCGCGGCTTCACGAACGCCGAGCTGGTCGCGTCCGGCCTGGTCGCCGACGGGCAGCGCGGGCTGTACGACCGGTTCCGCGGCCGGCTGATGTGGCCGATCCGGGACGCGTCGTCCGACGTGATCGGGTTCGGCGCGCGCCGGCTGTTCGACGACGACCGGATCGAAGCGAAGTACCTGAACACCCCCGAGACGCCGATCTACAAGAAGTCCAAGGTCCTGTACGGCGTGGACCTCGCCCGCCGGGAGATCGCGAAGGGCCGGCAGGCCGTGGTCGTCGAGGGCTACACCGACGTGATGGCCTGTCATCTCGCGGGCGTGCAGACCGCGGTCGCCACCTGCGGTACGGCGTTCGGCGACGACCACGCGCGGGTGCTGCGGCAGCTGCTGCTCGACCACGACCAGTTCCGCGGCGAGGTGATCTTCACCTTCGACGGCGACGAGGCGGGTCAGCGGGCGGCGCTGAAGGCGTTCGCGGGGGACCAGGCATTCGCCGCGCAGACGTACGTCGCGGTCGAGCCGGACGGGCTGGACCCGTGCGACCTGCGGCTGCAGAAGGGGGATGCCGCGGTCCGGGAGCTGATCGGGCGGCGCGTCCCGCTGTACCGGTTCGTGCTGGGGAACGTGCTGTCGAAGTACGACCTGGACCGGGCCGACACCCGGATCGACGCGCTGCGGGACGCGGCGCGGCTGGTGATCAGCATCCGTGACCGGTCGAAGGTGGACGCCTTCACGCGCGAGCTCGCCGGGCATCTCGGGATGGACGAGGACCAGGTCCGCTCCGAGGTCTACAAGGCGGCGTCGCGGCAGTCTTCGACTTCGGGACCGGCACACGTCAAACAGCAGGCGCAGACCGCGCACGCGGTTGGGACCGTCGAGCCCGCCCGACCTCGGGTGGATATCCCGTCGCCGCGCGACCAACGGTTCGTGATCGAGTGGGACGTCCTGAAGGTCGCCATGCAGCATCCGGCGCTGGTCGGGGTCGCCTTCGACGAGCTCGACGACCACGACTTCACGCATCCGTGGCTGGGCGCGATCCGGGTCGCGATGGCGAAAATCGGCGGGCCGGCCGCCGCGCCACCCGGTGAGGCGTGGGTGGTCGCCGTACGCGATGCCATCGGGAACGACCCGGCCGCCGCGGTGGTCGGTGCGCTGGCCGTGGATCCGCTGCGGTTGGGCCGGGATCCCGACGAGCCGTATGCGCTCGCGTTGCTGGCGCGGCTGCAGGAGTTGACCTGCGCGCGCCGCATCCAGGACCTGAAGTCGAAGCTGCAGCGGACGAACCCGATCGAGCGCGCGGACGAGTACAACCGGATGTTCGGCGAACTCATCGCGCTCGAGGCCTACAAGTCCGAACTCCGTAACCGCGCCATCTCCGGGGCGATCTAGCTCTTCTTCAGGTGTGAGACGAGCTTCGCCGTCTGGTCGGCGTACTCGGCGGCGAACTCCTCGCCGTCGACGTCCAGGCCGAGCGCCATGGCGATCTGCGGGAACACCACCGGCGCGGCGGCGAGGCCGAACAGCGCGAGCGCGGCGTGCCGCGGATCCAGATCGGGCGCGAGCTCACCGTCGGCCTGCCGGCGCTTGAAGTCCTCGACCATCGCCCGGAACCGGGCGCGCTGACCCTCCTGATCCAGCTTGCTGGTGTCCCGATCGACCGCCTCGCGCACGAGCAGCCGGAGCAGGTCCGGCTGCGCGATCGTGGCACTCGCATACGCCCCGACCACCTCGCCGAGAGACTCCGCGTCCGCCGCGAGGTCCGGCTCGCCGGCCCGCCAGCGCTCGGCGACCGCACGGTACAGACCCTCCTTGCCACCGAAGTAGTACGAGATCAGTTGCTTGTTGACGCCTGCTCGGGCGGCGATCTCGCTCACCCGCGCACCGCTGAACCCGTGCGCGCCGAACTCGACCACGGCCGCGTCCAGCAACTGCTGCTTGCTGCGCTCGGGGTCGCGTTGCCGCTGCTCAGGCTCCGGTGATCTCCGCACGAAAATCATCCTAGCGGACTTCCATCCGGCGTGCTAACTTAATCAACCAGACGGATGACAAAGTTTGCTCAGTGGATGATTGGAGTCGGGGATGAAGGTCGCGATCATGGGTGCCGGGATCGGTGGACTGGCGCTGACGCAGGGGTTGCTCGAGGCGGGCGTCGACGTCGCGGTGTTCGAGCGCGACCCCTCCCCGCAGTACCGCAAGCAGGGCTACCGGATCCACATCAGCCCGGTCGGCGAGGAGGCGCTGGCCGCGATGCTGCCGGACGCGGTGCGCCGTCGGGTGATCGCCACGGCGACGCGGCCCGGTGACCTGCTCGCAGGCTTCGACGCCCAGCTGAACCAGCAGTTCGAGCAGGTGTTTCCGGTGACCGGGCCGGACGCGGTGACCTCGGTGGATCGGTATGCGTTTCGTCGTGCGTTGATGTCCGGGCTCGACGACGTGCTGCAGTTCGGCAAGCAGTTCACGTCGTACGTCGAGACGCCCGACGGCGTCGAGATCGCCTTCGCGGACGGGACTTCCGCGGTCGCCGACGTACTGGTCGGTGCGGATGGTGTCGGCTCGCGGGTGCGCGGTCAGTTGGTGCCGGAGCTCGACGTGCTGGACATCGGGGTGCGCTGCATCTACGGGAAGGTGCCGGTAACGCGGCCTGTCCAGGAGGCCGCGCCGGAAGCCTTTCTTCGCGGGTTCTGCTTCGTGAGCGACGGATCCGGTCTTGGCGCGGCGTTCGCGCCGGTGCTGTTCCGGGAGCCGCCGGCGGAGTACGGCGACTATCTGATGGCGGTGATGACCGGGACGAACGCGGCGCTCGGTGCGTCGGACGAGGAGCTCTTCGCGATGAGCCCGGCCGAGCTGTGGGCGATCGTGGAGCGGTCCGTGGCCGACTGGCATCCGACGGTCCGCGAGCTGGTCGATGCGGGGGAGGCCGGCGCGGCGTTCCCTATCACGTTGCGGACCTGCATCACGGTTCCGTCGTGGTCCTCGTCGCGCGTGACCTTGCTCGGCGACGCGGTGCACCCGATGACCCCGGCCGCGGGCGCCGGCGCCAACACCGCCCTCTGGGACGCCGCGCGCCTGACCCGCGCGCTGACCTCGGACAAGGACCTCGTGGCGTACCAGCAGGAGGTGATCGCCAACTCCCAGCCGATCGTGACCGAGTCCCTGCACAACGCCCAGCGCATGTTCAAGGTCTCGGTATGAGGCGCTCCCGCAACCTTTCCTGCACGTCGGGCAGCCGCTCGAGCATCACGAGCGCGGTCTCGTGACGTGCCCGGGCGTAGAGCTCGAGAGACGGGGTGACGGCGCCTGGATCCTCGAGCGGTTCGGCCAGCGGGTACGTCGAGGTGAGCGTGTAGGCGCAGCCCGTGGCGACCGAGGAGACGAGGTCGTCGACGTGCGCCGCGGGATGCTCGTCGCGATAGGCGACCAGCAGTTCGGCGAGCCCGTCGATCCAGTCGTCGCCGAGCATCAGGGTTCGAGGGTCGCAGCCGATCCGGGCGATCTCCCATGCGATGAATCGCGGGCTCGGCGGCTGGAAGTCGATCACGGCGGCGACCTCGTCGCCGCAGAGGATCAGGTTCGGAGAGGCGAGATCACCATGAACGATCTGCACCGTCAGGTCCGGCAGCTCCGCGAGGATCGCGCCGGCCCGATCGAGCAGTCCCCGCCGCTCCTTGGCCGCCTCCCAGGCCCACTGCTCGAACGGGCTGAGGCGCGCGCGGCTCGCGTACCCGTCGATCACCCGGTCGAAGGATCGCGGCGCCTTGCCGACATCGCGCACGCCGACAGCCGGTTGCCTCGTCGGCATCGCCGCGGGATGTTCCGCCAGGCGTCGATGCAGCCTGCCCAGCACGGTGCCGACCGCCTGCCAGCGAGCACCGGTGAGCCCGCCCTCGGCCGTCTCACCGTCGACGAACTCCCACAACGACATCGGCACCCGTTCGCAGATCAGGTCGCCGTCGAGAGTTCGCCGTACGGCCGGCACCGGGACGTCGCCGTCGCGGGCGAACTCGGTCAGTTCGATCGCCGCGCGTTCGCGTTCGAGGTCGCCACGGTAGATCTTGGCGAACCATCGCTGGCCGGTCTCGTCGACGATGCGGTAGTTGATGGTGTTGGTGCCGGCGTGGATCCGGTGCAGTTCCGCAGCGTGGACGCCGTACGAATCCCGCAGGGCGTCCGTGAGGTCAGTCAGGATCGTTTCCCGTCACGCCGTCGACGGCCTCGCGCAGGACATCGGCATGGCCGGTGTGCTTGAGGTACTCCTCGAGCAGGTCGATCGCGATGCGCCGGCGGTTCGAGGTCCAGGCCGGATCCGGGTCCTCGATCAACGCGTCCAGGCCGCCGTTCGCGCTCAGTTGTTGCCAGGCGGCGCGGGAGCGCGCGGCAGCGGCGTACCAGAGTGCGTAAAGGTCGTCCGGGTCGTCGGAGACTGCGGATTCCCAGCCCCAGCGGTCGTTCTCGACCCAACTGCGCGTGTCCCACGGCGGAGCGAGCGGCTGCTTGGCCGCCCGCCCGGTGAAACCGTCCTCCACGAACGCCATGTGCTTGATCAGCCCCGCCAGTGTCATCGTCGACGGTGGATGCGTCTGCCGAAGCTGCTCGGCGGTGAGCCCGCCGGTCTTCCACGCGAATTGCTGCCGCACCCGGTCCAAGGCGAACTGCAACGTCTCCACCTCGTCACCCCGTGGGCAATGGTCGATCGGCAGATCCTTCCAGTCCATGACCACCCCTTCGTCGACGCTGATCGTGTGAGGCAGTCCAGCATGCCGTACCCGACGGACCAAGCTGCGTGCCAGACTCCGGCGATGGGGCGGGAACCGAAGGCGGCCGTGCGGGCAATAGCAGGTATGCAAACAGGTACGCAGCCTGCCGCTTCCGTGGACCCGCCCGGTGGGCCGGAGCCGCCGACCGACGCCGAGCTGATCAGCGGAGCGGGCCGGGAGGAGTTCGCCCTGCTGTTCGACCGGTACGCGGTGAAGATCCACCGGTACGTCGCCCGCCGCCTCGGCACCGCCGACGCCGACGACCTCCTCAGCCAGACCTTCCTGATCGCCTACGAACGCCGCGACCGCTACACCGCCGCCGACCCCGTCGATGGGGCTCTTCCTTGGCTGTACGGCATCGCGACCAACCTGATCCACCGACGACGCCGTTCCGAGGTACGCCAGTACCGCGCGTATGCACGCTCCGAACCTGCCGGACGCCATACGCACGACGATCCGCTGGCGAGCGAGGTCGCGTCCCGCGTGGACGCCGAGGCTGCCCAACGAACCCTGGCCCGAGCCCTGGCCGCTCTCCGCCAAGCGGAGCGCGACGTCCTGCTCCTCTACGCCTGGGAAGACCTCGGGTACGCCGAAATCGCGGCCGCCCTGGACATCCCGATCGGCACCGTCCGCTCGCGCCTCCACCGAGCCCGCAAATCCGTCCGCGCCACCCTCGGCCCAGCCTTCGAGGAGCAACTATGACCGACCTCGACCTACTCAAGGACTTCCGCGAAGACACGCCCGCCCCGACCCCCGAAGCCCTCACCGGCGCCCGTCAACAACTCCTGACCCCACTCGCCGAGCGCCCGCACAACGCGCTCCGCCCGCTCCGCCTCGGGACGACCAGCCCGGCGGCTGCCCCAGGCGCGGCGCGGGAGCGGACACGCTCTCTCGTTCGGCGTCCGCGGCTGCTCCTGGCCGGCGCGATGGCGCTCGTCCTGGCAGGTGGCTTGCTGGTCGCGGACGTGGTGACACGGGACGGCGCAACACCGGCCGGGACCGTAGCCAACGCCAGCACGTTCCTCGCGGAGGCTGCCACTGCAAGCAGTGCCGATCCGGACGACCCGATCCCACCGGGGCAGTACCTGGAGATCAGTTACCGCACGACCCGGTTGACCCCACTCGGTGACAACCCGAGCCTGCGCGCCACGCAGTACGGCGAACGAACCACCTGGATCGCATCCGACCGCAAACCGCCGTACGTCACCACGATGAGCTTCATGACGCGCGCCGAGTTCGCGAGCCCCGAAGCACGTGAACTCGCAAAGACCAAGGCGCCGTACCTCTTCCACCCGATGAAGCCGGGTGTCCTGCTCAACTCCTGCCCGACCGTCGGAACCGAAACCGGCGTTCTCGTCCGTGGCGCCAAGCCGTGCGAGCCGAGCTGGGAGAACACGACGTACGTGTTCCTCGCAGCCCAACCGCGCGACCCGGACCTGCTGCTCGCCGCGCTCCGCAAGAACCCTTCGGTGCCGGCGCCCGACGCAGTGGCCTGGCGGCGTATCGGATCCGTCCTCAGCACCGGCCTCGTACCGCCCGATCTGCGGGCCGCCCTGTATGAAGCCGCCCGCAAGATCCCGGGGATCAAGCTCCTCGACGAGGTCGTCACCGTCGACGGACGTCGGGCCCGGGTGATCGGCCATGACGGCGGCGGGTACCGCGACGACCTCCTGATCGCCGAGTCCGGCGGTCAGTTCCTCGGCCGCCGGATCGTCGTGACGAAGGACGGCCCACCCGATATCAACGGCGACCCCGAACCCTCCCTGCAACGCGGCGACGTCCTCTACTCCGCGATCGCCACGACGCGCATCACGTCGACTCCGCCACCCAGCAAGTAACGCCGGCCCTGCCTGCTGGCGGAACTGACAACGTCGTCCCCTTCTCGGCTGCGGTGCTCCGACTTACTGTGAGGCCCGTCACAACATTCTTCAGGGGAGGGGATCCACCAATGAGGGACGTCCGGAGAAGTCTGATGGCGGTGACCGGGGCTATCGCCCTGGTCGCCGCCACGCTCGCGGCACCGGTCACAGCCGGTGCAGGGGATACGAGCGTTGCCGGGGGAGACACCGAGTATCTGGTCCTGCTCGAAGCGGGCGCGGACCGTAACCAGGCCATCGCGGCAGTCAAGGCCGCCGGTGGTGAAGTGGTCAAGGAGAACGCGAACCTTGGCACGCTGACCGTGCGCGCAGCCGCGTCCGGCTTCGTCAGCCGCGTGTCCGCGTCGAACGCGGTCGAGGGCGCGGCCCGCAGCCGGCCGATCGGCACCGTTCCGCAGCAGAAGCCGCGCACCGTCGAGGCTGAGAACGGCGGAACCAGCAAGGCTGCGGCGGGCAAGAAGACAGTCGGGATGGACCCGCTCGACGCGCAACTGTGGGGTCTGAAGATGGTTCGCTCCGATCTGGCGCGGACGGTCCAGCCGGGCAAGAAGTCCGTCAAGGTCGGCGTACTCGACTCAGGGATCGATGCCCGCAACCCGGACATCGCGCCGAACTTCGACTGGAAGCTGTCCCGCAACTTCGCGCCGGACATCCCGGAGATCGACGGTGTCTGCGAGTTCCGCGGCTGTGTCGACCCGGTCGGCTGGGACGACAGCGGTCACGGCACCCACGTGGCCGGCACGATCGGTGCCGCGGCCAACGGCGTCGGCGTCTCCGGTGTCGCGCCGAACGTGACGCTGGTGGAGATTCGCGGTGGCCAGGACAGCGGCTACCTGTTCCTCGGCCCGGTCACGGACGCACTGACGTACGCCGGTGATGTCGGACTCGATGTCGTCAACATGTCCTTCTATGTCGACCCGTGGCTGTACAACTGCACCGCCAACCCGGCCGACAGCCCCGAGGCGCAGGCAGAGCAGCGCACCATCATCCGCGCGATGAACCGGGCGTTGAACTACGCGCACAACCACGGCGTCACGCTCGTCGGCTCGCTCGGCAACAACCACGAGGATCTCGGCAAGCCGCGGACCGACATCAGCAGCCCTGACTTCCCGGCGAACACGGCGTACCCCCGGGTGATCGACAACGCGACCTGTGTCGACCTGCCGGTCGAGGGCCCGCACGTGATCGGTGTGTCCGCGCTCGGTCCGTCGACGACGAAGGCCGACTACTCCAACTACGGCCTCGAGCAGATCGAGGTCTCCGCACCCGGCGGCTGGTTCCGCGACTACTTCGGGACGCCGCAGCACCGGACGAACGAGAACCTGATCCTGTCGACGTACCCGGTCAACACGCTGCAGGTCGGCGGACTGGTCGACGCGGCCGGCAACATCACGCCCGCAGGCGTCACGGCCGGGGCGCAGAAGCAGTGCCCCGCCGGTGTCACTGACTACACCAAGTGCGGGTACTACTACGTGCTCCAAGGTACGTCGATGGCGTCACCGCATGCCACCGGCGTGGCCGCGCTGATCGTCAGCCAGTTCGGTAAGAAGAGCCACGGCGACTTCGGGATGGACCCGGACAAGGTCGGCCGCGTCCTCATGAACACAGCGCAGCCGCGGGCCTGCCCGACCCCGCCACTGCAGACCTACATCAACGAAGGCCGCTCAGAAGAGTTCAACGCCCTCTGTGAGGGAACGCGAAACTTCAACGGCTTCTACGGCCACGGCATCGTCGACGCCTACGCCGCCGTAACCCGCCACTAACCCACCGATCGGGGTGCCGCTCAACCCGAGCGGCACCCCACCACCCTGATAGTCCGCTAAGAAGACGGCGATTGGGACATTCCTCCGCGGCCTGCACCGTTGATACTGGCAAGACGGTCAGTGTTGCGATTCACGGAGGAGTTGGTCATGGGCCTCATCGGAGCTCTGATCGGGTACATCCTGACGGCGTACATCCTGGTGTTGATCGCACGGATGGTCCTGGACTGGACAGGTGTCGTGGCGAACGGCCCCCAGTGGGCAACGCGAGCCCGCACCCTGACTCACGCCTGGACAGAGCCGGTCATCAGCCGAGTACGACGGGTCCTACCGCCGGTCCGCCTCGGCGGCCTGGCCCTCGACCTGGCCTTCACCGCAGTCTTCATCGCCGCCCTGATCCTGCGCTCGATCGCCTTCAGCCTGTAGCGGCTTAGCTGCCCGGCGGCAGTTCCTTGAAGATGTCTTGCCAGCCCTGGAGCGCGGCGTGTACCTGCGGGCCGGCCTTGTAGGCGACCCAGATGCACGAGAGTGTCCTCGTCACCTTCTTCAGAAACCCAGACTTGCTCGCCTCGGGGGCGTTGGACAGCGAGATGGTGATCTGACCGAGCAGCCGCTCCGTGGCTTGCTTGACGGCCCCCGGGCCGCCGATGCGGACATGGTCCATGGCCCAGAGGATGTCGTGCAGCCGCGCGTTGATCGCAGACCGCAGTTCTTGAGGCAGAGAGTCCTCGCCGGCGAGGCCCTCGAGAAGATGACTCACTGCCGCTTTGAGTTCGGCTACGCGTTCGGTGTCGGGGAGAACGCCTTCGGGTGCGCAGGTCGAGAGGTATGCGGACAGGCCGCCGAGGACTGTGAGCGCGTTCGGGTCCACGGCGCCCGGCCCGGGGCTAGGAGTCTGCCGCGGATGGTGCTCACTCATGATCGGGACGGCCCACTGCCGCCCGAAGGCGTCGAAGAGCGCGATCTGTTCGGCCGCTCCGCACTGGACGACGAGGCGATGAATCTCGGGGATGAGCGCAGCGACCTCGGCGAGCGCTACCGGCACCTGCCGTTCGGGCACACCGAGGACCGTCGCCCAGGTGGCGTGCATGGTCGAGTCGATGTGCGCGGCGGCGCGGTAGTCGGTCAGGAGAGTGTGTAACCGGCCTGCGGGGTTGTTCGCGTCGCCCATGGCGTCCTTGGATCCTCTACGGGTCTTCGTCTTGCTGGTTCCGTGCGCGGTGTGGCTTGGTGGTGTTACCAACCTGGGCCGAAGTGGACTCGCTTTGTGGGCAGGGCTTCGGGCTGTGCGTTCAGTGGTGTGCCACCGCGGCTGCCGTCGAGCACACCGTCGTCGAACCACGGTTCGCCAACGGTGGCCTGATGAGGTCCCCGATGGAATCTGGGCAGCCTGCAGTGTTGTCCGATCGAAGGGTTGTCGGCTGCGCACGCCGCGGCTCGATCGGGCTCGGGCGGTCGTCGCAGGGGCGAGATCCGGGCAAGGCATTGCGCCAGCGCCATCTGCTCCGCCTGCGTTGTGTCGAGCGCGACGGCGAGCTGGTGCAGCCGCGCGGCAGTCGGCTTTCGTTGGCCGGCGTACCAGCCGTGCAATGTCGATCGCGAGACGCCGCTGAGTTCCTCGAGCCGGCGGAGAGATCCAGAGCCTTGCCGCGTGCGGAGTGCCGTGAGCACTCGTCCTAGTTGCTCGAGGGTGACTACCTGCTGGATCTGCAGCAGCATCGCATCGGGTTCCCGGAGTGCTGCCGTCCGGACATCCCACTCTCGCTGGATCTCTGCCCAGGTGCGCCGGCCGGGCGCGTGCACACTGCCTGGCGTCGGCCACGATTGGGTGTCGCTGGCGGTCTTCCACAGTCTCAGCCAACGCCTGAGCTGATCACCGCCGACGCCGCACGCGTTCAGGATCGCCTGCACCAACTTCCAGTTCGGGAACCGGGTTCCCGTGAGGGACCGCGCGATGTGCGGATGCGAGTAGTTGCTGGCCTCCGCGATCTGGCGAACCGTCTTCCCGGCCCGTTTGCGCACGGATCTCAGCAGGTACGCGAACTCATGCCGGTAGTACTCGACCTGCCATTCGTCCGAACCGAACTCGGGAGCTGCCACGGGTCATCCTCCGGTGCATCTGCAAATGCACGTGCATATGCACGACGTTGGCCTAGACCATACTCGCTCGGCACAACGGAAATCCAGGCCCTGCCCGAGATGGCACCAGCTGGTGCCATCGCACCAACAAAAGGCCCTCTGACCTGGGGAAACGCACAGAGAAGCGTCCCGCAGGCGTCCGACACGGAGTGGATGGTCGAATCGGCGGTCACGCAGCTACCGGAACCGCGAAAGCAAGAGCCCGGGTCAGCCTGTCAAGGCTGACCCGGGCTAATACAGACACAAGCAGGACGGGCGTGATTCGAATCCGCGCGTCCTCGCCTATGCGCCGTTCAGCGCCGCCAATTCATCCTCGGTGAGGATGGTGGACGCGCCTTCCACGGCCTGCTCGACCTGTTCGACGCTGCTGGCTCCGACGATCGGGGTCAGCGCCGGGCTCCCGGACGCCAGCCACGCGAGCACCACCTGGCCCGGTCGGAGTCCTCGCGCAGTGGCGATGCGGGTCAGCGCCGCCAGCCGTCGTTCGGTGCCGGGGTGGCGGTACTCGGTCTCGAGCGGACGGTCGTTGCGGTCGTATCGGCCCTGGAGTGTGGCGGTATAGACCCAGCCCTCGAACGACGGGTTGCGCTGCAGGAAGTCGAGGCCGTCCGGTGACAGCATTCCCAGCGGGATCGGCTGGCCCTCCACGGCCATGCCGCCGGCGGGCTGAAGGTAGGAGTAGCGCTCCTGGTAGGCGTCTGGTTGCGGCTGGCCGCCGCGTTCGGCGGTGGCCCGGATCCGCTCGAGCAGCCAGGACGGGTGGTTCGACACGCCCCAGCGAGCGGTCAGGCCGTCACGGACCAGACCGCCGAACGTCTCGACCAGGTCCTCCAGCGGAACGGTCGGGTCTTCGACGTGCGCCCAGTACAGGTCCACACCATCCACGCCCAGCCGCTCCAAGCTCTGCGCCATCGCTCCGCGTACGACGTCCTTGCCCAGCCCTTCGAGGTGGTCGGGGAACCCGCCGACCCGCGTGGGCTGGGCGCCGACCTTGGTACTGAGGCGGACGCGGACCCCGGGATTGGACGCCAGCCAGCGGCCCAGCAGCGCCTCGCTCTGACCGCCGAAGCCGGTCTCGGAGGTCCAGAAGCTGTAGTTGTCTGAGGTATCGATGAAGGCCCCGCCCAGTTCGGCGTACCGGTCGAGGATCGAGAAGGCGGTGCGTTCGTCCACCGTGGTGCCGAAGTACATCGCCCCGAGAGCCATCGTGGGTGTATTCATCACACCAGCCTCGTCGCTGGACCGCACTCCAGGTCAAGCCGCACTGTCCGGCCGGCAAGAGCCCGAGCCAACCTGTGAAGGATGACCCGGGCTCACACAGACGCACAGTAGGGCGGGCGGGACTCGAACCCGCGGCCCAGGGATTATGAGTCCCCTGCTCTAACCAGCTGAGCTACCGCCCCGTGTGCGGCAGATCGTATCTGGTGGGTGGGGGTGTGGTGTGAAACCAGGGGTGGGTCAGGGGTTTGACTGAGGGGTGGTTACCGCCGACCGGGCATGATGGAGGCTAGTCCGGACGAAGGGAACCCCGATGGGCTGGTTCATTTTCCTGGTGATCGTGGTGGGCGCGATCGCGGCGTACAAGTACCGCGTGCCGCTGCTCGCGAAGATCCTCGGTCAGCCTCAGCAACGTATCCAGCGAGCGATCGACCGGAAGAAGGGGAAGTAGTCACTTCCTCCTGAAGCACGAAGAGACCCTGACCGCAGGATGCGGTCAGGGCCTCCTTGACGAGCTGGTAGCTGGTCAGCCGACCAGGACCGCTACGACGGACGCGGAGGCGGCGATCTCGCCGCTTCCGGCGGCGCTCGCGTCGTCGTTGTAGCCGAAGGCGAAGACCTCGACCGTGGTCGCCTTGTCGACGGTCACGACCTTGACCGTCGAGCCGGTCAGTTCACGGTCCTTCGCGGGGGAGATCTCGGCGCCGAGGATGGTGCCGTAGTCGGTGCCGAACGCGGTCTCCGAGGCGCCGACGCGGAGCGCGAGCTGCGGCCGGGTGCCGGGTGCGCCGGCGGTGGTACGGGCGAAGAACGCGGTCGAGTTCAGCAGCCAGGTGCCGGGCTCGAGCTTGAACGCGCCGACCTTGGTCTTGTTGGTCTTGAACGACCCGCCGATCTTGTCGATGGTCACGGCCTTGAAGTCGGCCGACACCCCGGACTTGCCGTACACGTCCGTGTTCTTGAGGAACGCTGCGCGATCGCCCGGCACGAGCTTGCTCGCCGGGATGCTGTTGTCGACGACCTGCGACGCTGCGACGGAGCGCGCGCAGAGCGGGTACGACAGGGTTTTGCAGTCCGGTCGTACGGCGCCGTTCGCCGCGACCGTGACACCGACCAGTACGCCGGCCCCCAGTACGGCGGCCACCAGCAGCCGGCCGCCCTTGGTGTTGAAAACCTTCTTGATGTTCACAGGGTTCCTTCCCCTCCATCCCCGAGGCCCCCCTCGGGATACTGCAGAGGAAGCTAGCCCAGTTGGCGGTCTAGGCCAATAGGCGAAATGGATTCGCTGCGAATCATGTCGGGAATTTGATGCACCAAGCGGTCAGTGTGACCTTGGCCGTCGTGCCGAGGTCGGTGTCGACGGGCCAGATTGCCGGGCGCTCTCCTTGGCGGCGTGCGACGGCGAGGTAGGTGCCGGAGGCCTTGTCCTCGGCAACTTCCACGGTGTTGGACCAGGAGACGGCGGCGAGCGCCGATTCCCCTTTACGTAGGCGGATCTGGGTCGGGCCCGGGTCTCTTGCCATGTACGACGTGCCGTGCGTGATCGTCACGTTCATAGTTCGTCGGCGAGCGTTGAGTACGGCAACGTCCGGGTATCCGTTGACGGTGATCGGGGCGGTCCGGCAGTTCGTCAGCTTCAGTACGACGGCCCGATGTCCGAGTGCCGGTTCAACGGGACCGACGGTGATCATCACGCCCGATGGCGGACAAGTCGGCGGGGGCGGAGTAGGCGTGGGCGCGACAGTCGGCGTACTCGCTCTCGACGACGTCGGCCCTCCGCCAACTGCCTCGGAGCCTGCGGCCTCGGTTCCGCATCCCGCCAGCAACAGGAGCCCACCGACCAGCCCCACCCACCCCCGGTAACTCATTCCCCGAACCTACCCGGACAGTGGTCGAGTGGCCCGGGAAATGCAGAAGCCGGGCTCCTGTGGAGGCCCGGCTGAATGTGTTGCTCCCGCGACTGGACTCGAACCAGTAACCTGCCGGTTAACAGCCGGCTGCTCTGCCAATTGAGCTACGCGGGATCGTGGTGGTGCTCAAGCCCTCGATCCCCGAGGACCTGAGTAGGTTAGCAGGCGGGCGGCGAACTACAAAAACGGGATTCGGGCCGCTGCCGGGTCAGATTCCGAACTCGTCGCGCACCTGTCGGAGCGCCGCCTCGGCCGCGTCCACGACCCCGGGCTGGGTGGGCTCCAAGCCCTTGTCCAGAACGAAGTTCCAGGTGACGGCGGCGTCGGTGGCGGACGGGTTGCGGCGGCCGACGATGCGTACGCCGCGCTTGCCGGACAGCGGGACATGGCGCTGTACGACGATGCTCGCGTCGACGCGCTCACGGAGGAGCTGGCCGAAGCGGCCCGGGTCCTCGACCTTGAGCTCGGTGGCGCGCAGCGGGGTGCCGAAGTCGGTGGTCTCGTAAACGTGCAGGACCGACGCCTCGGAGTCCCAGTTGGCGCGCTCGATCTTCTCCCACCCGACCCGGCGATCGGCGTCCGCGGCGTCCGACGGCAGGTAGACGGCCGCGCGCGTGCCGGCGACCCAGCGGCCGTTGGTCAACTCGACGGCGGCGAGGACGTCTTCCTTGCTCCCGGTCGATTGACGGGCGGCGGCCGACACGGCGTCACCCAGCTCGCGCGGCCAGGGATTACGCAGAAGTCTCACACCGCCATCATCCCAGCCACCCCAAGAAGTAGTGCAGGGCGGGCGGTCAGGCGACGTAGTCGCGGAGTTGGGGCAGTGCGCGGCGGCGGAGTTGCCGTAGGGCTTCTCGTTCCAGGGCGCGGACCTTTGCCGTGTTCAGACCCAGTTGCATCGCGATCTCCTCAGGGGTGGAAGGGATATGGCCGTGGAGGCCATACCGGCGGTGGAGCACGGACTGGTGCAGGTCGTCGAGGAACTGGAGGTGATGGGCAAGGTCCCGGCGCAGCGCGGCTCGCAGGACGATCGGGTCGTCGTCGATCACCGGCTCGGTGTCCTCGACATCGAGCGTCTCGGGCTGCATCCGCCACGCCTGCGCCCGCTCGATCCGCGCGATGCTCAGCCCGGTCGCCCGCGCGAGTTCTGGCGTACCGGGCTCACGTCCCAGCTCCTGGGTCAGGTCGTGGCGCGCCGACGCCACCCGGGACGCGTCGGCGTACGCCTGGGCCGGCATCCGGACCAGGCGGCTGCGGTCCGAGATCGCGCGCCCGATCGACTGCCGGATCCACCAGATCGCGTACGTCGAGAACCGGTGCCCGAGCCGGTGGTCGAATCGCTCGACCGCCCGCATCAGCCCGATGTTGCCCTCCTGAATCAAGTCGAGTAGCGAAATGCCCTTCCCGCCGTACCGCCGGGCGAGGGACACGACCAGTCGCAGGTTGCCCTCGATCATCCGCTGCCACGAGTCCTGCCCGAGCGCGACCACCTTCCGCAGATCGGCCGGATCGTGCCGCCCCGGATCACCGGTCAGCCGCTCCGCCGCCAGCACGCCGGCCTCGATCCAGTACGAGTGCTCGTTCACCTCCTCCAAGGTCAGTAGTTCGTGCTGCCCGATGTTGCGCAGATACGCCACCAGCGCGGTGATGTCCGCCGGTTCACAGTCGAGATCTCCCATTCCGGCCCCTTCGCCGCCAATCTCCTTGCCAAAGAGAGTGCCGCGAATCGACGCCCGCAGGACCGGTGACTTCAAGTATGTGGATAACTACAGGAAGTGAATACCCTCGTCTGGCGGGCGCCTGAGCCCAGCTGAAATGGTCCGTGGCTGGCGCTACCTTGGTCGGATGCGAGTCGCCACGTGGAATGTGAACTCGGTCAAGCAGCGGATGCCGCGGCTGCTGGACTGGCTGGACGAGCGGCAGCCGGACGTCGTCTGCCTGCAGGAGACGAAGCTCGCGGACGACGCGTTCACCAAGCTGCTCGGTGACGAGCTGACCGGCCGCGGCTACGAGATCGGCCTGTACGGCGAACCGCAGTGGAACGGGGTCGCGCTGCTGTCCAAGGTCGGACTCGAGGACGTGGTGACCGGAGTCGCCGGCGCGCCCGGGTTCCCGAATCCCGAGGCCCGCGCGGTGGCCGCGACCTGCGGCGGCGTCCGGATCCACTCGCTGTACGTGCCGAACGGTCGCGAGCCCGACTCCGACCACTACCACTACAAACTCGCCTGGCTGGCGGCGCTGACCGAGGTCGTAGCGAACGGACCGGTCGATCAGATCGTCTGTGGTGACATGAACATCGCCCCGACCGACGCCGACGTCTTCGACCCCGTGGCGTACGTCGGCCAGACGCATGTGACCCCGCCCGAGCGGCAGGCGCTCGCGGAACTGATGGCCGCGAAGGACCTGCACGACGTCGTCCGCGACCGCTGGCCGGACAACCGCATCTTCAGCTACTGGGACTACCGCGCCGGCATGTTCCACCAGGACCTCGGCATGCGGATCGACCTGATGCTCGCCACCGTCTCGGTCGCCGAGCGGGTCAAGGCGGCGTGGATCGATCGCAAGGCCCGCAAGGGCACCGGCCCGAGCGACCACGCCCCGGTGATCATCGACCTCGACACCGCACCGGACGGCGACATCGGTCCGGTCGTACCACCGCCGTCCGCGCCGCGGGCCGGCCGGAAGAAGACCACCAAGCTCCCGCAGAGTCGCTGACGTGCGGCGCCTCGCTGCGGTCGCGATCCTGGTGCTCGCGACCCTCACCGCCTGCAGTGACGACAACAAGCCGCAACTGCTCGACGACTGGACGCAGGTCGACGTCAGCCCGGCCGAGCCGGTCACCCTGAGCGCCTACGACAACCAGCTCCTGGTCGGCCTGCGCCACCGCGGCGCCAAGGTCGTCCCGGAGCTCCAACTCCTCGACAGCACGGGCAAGCGCACACCGATCACAGTGAAGCCCAACCCGGCCAGCCCGTACGCCTTCGAGGCGATCTGGTACTCGATCGCGTACGACGGCAAACAACTCCTCGCGCTCGGCGGAGCATCCGGCGGCGCGCACTCCAACACCCGCTGGACGGTCTGGACCGGCACGCCGCAGACCGGACTCGTCGAGCAGCCGCAGAACTTCTGGACCTTCGGCGGCCAGACCGCGGGCGACCTGTTCAGCGCGGTCCGCACTCCGAGCGGCGGCGCGCTCCTCGGCAGCTGGGGCGGCGTCCAGACCGGCAACGACGCAATGGTGTGGCTGCCGCAGAGCGACGGCAAATGGGTCAGGCAGGACCCGACGAAGACCCCACTGCAAAGTACGCCGTCCCTGCTGGTCGGGCCCGGCTTCGGTACGACGCTCGGCGACCGCATCGTCCTCGTCGGCTCGCAGGTCCGGCTCGCGCCGAATACCGTCGCGCAGGAGGCCGCTGTCTGGCGATCCACCAAGCTCAACCAGGGCTGGACCCGGATCGTGCTGCCTGATCCGGGCAGCCGTAGTCAGGCGAACACCGCGACCTGCGCGAAGGACTGCGTGATCTCCGGGTACGTCGACGGTCAGCTCGCGATCTGGCAGCTCGACGCCTCAGGTACGGCGAAGCGCCTCCAGGGTGTGCCGTCGATCCCGGTGGGGGACAAGGACAAGCTGCCGCCGCCGATCATCGACGGCGACAAGGTCGTCCAAGTCATTGCCCAAGACAACAAGGTGAAGGTGCTCACCGGTCAGGACGGCCACTGGACCGTCAAGGACACAGTAGGACCGGAGGGCAAGGTGACCGACGCCGTACTGATGCCGGATCGCAAGCTCTACCTGATCGCCGGCACCTCGCTCTGGTACACCACGCTCAGCTGAGCAGACCCTTCACGTACGCCGCCTGGCCCGAGTGCTGCGCGCAGTCGTCGATGACGCTGACGAGTCGCACTCCGAGCGTGACCGGCGGGTTCCACCGACGGTCGACGATCCGGTCGAGGTCGTCGTCGGTCACGGTGCGCAGGAACTCCGCGGTCCGGGCGTGTACGGCGTCGTAGTACCCGAGCAGCTGATCCGCCGAGAGCTTCACGAGCCCGACCTGGTCGGACGTGTGGGCATACCCGGTGTCGGCCGCGTCGAGCGGCAGTCCGAGCCGCTCGAACCACCCGTCGGCGGTGTAGACCTGTTCGTACCCACCCGCGTCCGCGAGGTGATCGTCCTGCACGCGGGTCAGGTGCCAGACCAGCCAGGCGATCGAGTTCGCCGTGTCACCCGGGCGCGTCGCGAGCGTCTTGTCGTCGAGCCCGGTGACGACGTCGTGCAGCACCTCCTGAACCCGGCTGTGCGCGTCGAGGAGCAGTTCACTTGTCTTCATACCCGCCACCGTAGTCTTCGCTTCAGACAGTTCGATGAGAGGAGCAATCGTGGAATATCGCACTCTCGGCGCGAGCGGCGCCGTTGTCTCGACGTACGCGATCGGCACGATGACGTTCGGCAACGAGACCGACGAGGCCGGGTCGCACGCGCAGCTCGACCGGTACGTCGAGGCGGGCGGCAACTTCGTCGACACCGCGGACGTGTACACGGCCGGGGTGTCCGAGGAGATCGTCGGGCGCTGGCTGGCGAAGAAGAACGGCACCGACATCGTCCTCGCGACGAAGGGCCGGTTCCCGACCGGTGACGGGCCGAACGACGTCGGTACGTCGCGCCGGCACCTCCGCAAGGCGCTGGAGGCGTCGCTGCAGAGACTGGGCGTGGACCACATCGACCTCTACCAGTTGCACGCGTGGGACCCGGTCACGCCGCTCGAGGAGACGCTCAGCTTCCTCGAGGACGCCGTACGTGCCGGAAAGATTTCGTACGGCGGCCTGTCGAACTTCACCGGCTGGCAGTTGCAGAAGGCGTGTGACCTGATCGCGTACCGCGGGTGGTCGCCGCTCGTCACGCTGCAGCCGCAGTACAACCTGCTGGTCCGTGAGATCGAGTGGGAGATCGTCCCGGCCGCACAGGAGAACGGGCTGGGCCTGCTGCCGTGGTCGCCGCTCGGTGGCGGCTGGCTGACCGGCAAGTACTCGTTCGACGAGGAGCCGGAGGGTGCGACGCGGCTCGGCGAGAACCCGGACCGCGGCGTCGAGTCCTGGTACCGCCGCAGCCGCAACCAGCGCGTCCGCGACGTGGTCGACGCGCTCCGCGAGATCGCCGAGGCGCGCGGGATCTCGATGGCACAGGTCGCCCTCGCCTGGCTGGTCGACCGGCCTGCGATCACGTCGGTAATCCTCGGCGCGCGCACGCTCGAACAGCTCGACGACAACCTCGCCGCGGCCGACCTGCACCTCACCCCGGAGGAAACCGCCAAACTCGACGAGGCCAGCGACCCAGGCGCAGCGGACTACCCGTACGGCGGCCCGGGCGTGGCCCAGCGCGACCGCCCGATCAGCGGAGGACGTGCCTGATCCGATGACCGATCCTGGTCCAATTGCGGACGTGGTGGCGCAGATGCGGCTGCGGGTTGACGAGCTACCGGCGGAGCTTGCTCATCGGCGGTTCTTCCTGGAGACGTATCTGCGCACCACACAGGCTGTGGGGCGGGCGATCGAGCAGGGGCGGTTCGAGGATCCGGCGTGGGTCGAGGTCTGGGACGTGCGGTTCGCGGACCTCTATCTGGAGGCTCACGACGGTACGTCGGTGGCGCGGCCATGGCGGCTGGCTTTCGAGGCACCGGCGAAGCTGCCTGCGTTGGCGCATGTCCTGCTCGGCATCAACGCGCACGTGAACTACGACCTGCCGCAGGCGCTGCTCGCGGTGATCAGCGACGACGACTTCCTCGACCCGCAGGTGATGGATCGACGCCGGCGCGATCACGAACGGATCGACGGTGTGCTGGCGGAACGGGTCGCGGCGGAAGATGGTGAGCTCGCCGCGACCGGTGCGCGCAGCCTGGTTGATCGGGTCCTCACGCCCCTCAACCGGCTGGCGTCGCAGCGCTTTCTGCGTGAGTCCCGGCAGAAGGTCTGGCACAACACAGTCGAGCTGCAGCAGGCGCGCGTACAAGGCAGCTATGAGAAGCGGCTGGGTGAGCTAGAGGTGCTGAGTGCGGCGAAGGTGGCTGATCTGCTCAGGCCAGGACAGGTGTTGCTGCGGCTCGCGGTGACCGGCTTCGGCGTCACCCTGCCACCTCCCTAGCTCGGGAGTACGCCGGACCAGAGCACGCCCAGCGCCAGGCAAGCCAGCGTGACCAGCCCGAACACACCGACCCACATCAGCGCCGGTACGCCGGTGAGGCGCCGGAGCTGATCTGCGTCGGAGCTGCGCCCCTGACCGTGCCGCCGCGAGCGCTGCAGCTCCAGCACGGCGCGGGGCGCAGCCAGCAGCAGGAACCACGTGAGTAGGTGCGCGAAGGTGGACTGCACCGCGGGAGAGCCCCACCACGTCACGCTGAACACCAAGGCGCCGAACACCAGCACCGACCACAGCCCGAACAGGTTGCGGATCTGGAGCAGCAAAATCACCAGCGCCGCCAGCAGTCCCCACAGCAGCGCAACGGCGTACCCGCGGCTGAGAACGAACGCGGCAGCCAGGCCGAACAGTGCGGGACCGGGGTAGCCGGCCAGCAGTACGGCGATCATTCCGCCGCCGGTCGGCTTGCCGCGCGAGACCGTGACGCCGGACGTGTCCGAGTGCAGCCGGATCCCGGACAGCTTGCGCCCGACCAGCGCGGCGATCAGCCCGTGCGCGCCCTCGTGCGCGATCGTCACCACCTGCCGCGTGTGCTTCCAGATCGGCCGCCAGGCGATCAGCAGCAGCGCGGCCACTCCCGTACCGATGACCAATTGGAGCGACGGCTCCGGCTGAACCGACGTGATGTTGTCCCAGAACTCCTTCACCCGCCCATCCTTACAGGCGAGTGGTCAACTACTGGGGGAAGGGGATGTGGACGGTGACACGTTCGCGGAGTTGTTCGCTGATCAGCCACAGTTCACCGGTCGCGGGCCAGTACGACAGGTTCTCGGTGTTCTTCGGCGCTTTGGTCCAGACCGTTGTCGACTCACCGCCGACGCCCCGATGCAGGCAGCTCGGGTAGTCGATCCCGTCACCGATGTTCCCGGCGTACTCCGGACACACGCCGGTGATCACGAAGCTGTTGTTGTACGACGTCGCGCCCTGCATACCCCACACCGGCGAGTCGAACGCCTCGACCGCGTGCACGACCCCGTCGGCGCCCGCACGGAGCAGCCCGGTCGACTCGTCGAGCGGCCAGCGGACGATCCGCCCGCCGCCCTTCGTCGTGTGCTCCACCGCCACGAACGATCCCGTCCCGCCGTGGTCGATCCCGAGCGACGCGAAGCACGGCTTGGTCCCGGTCGTGTTCGCGCAACCGCCACCGGCGTACCAGTAGGCACCGATCTGCGGCAGCGCGAACGCGTGCCACAACGCGTGATACTTGCCATCAGCCCCTAATCCGACCTCGCCGGTGCTCGTGTCCGTACGCCAGAGGTGCCGCAGGTCGAACACCTGCAGGACCGATCCGCCGGTCGCGACCACCAGCATGTTCCCCGACCAGAACAACCCGTGCCCGTGCCCGGCGACCGCCTGGAAGTTCCCGTCCGCGGTTGGCTCGACCAACAGCACATGCCGGTATTTGTTAGTCGCCACGTCCAGGAACGACACCCGGATCGCCGTGTCGCCGCTGTTGTGCCAGCTCGCGACCACGACCCGACGCGCACCACCGGCCGGCTGCGCATCGCCGGAACCGCTGACGCCCTGCGGGATCCAGACGTTCTCGTCGTCGTCCTCGCCGTCCTGCCAGCAGAATCCTTGCGGATTGAGCGAGGCGTTCAGGTACGTCTCGTGGCACAGCGGCCGCCCGGTCCGGTTCGATGCGGCGAGCACCTCGGTGACGCCGACGGGCGCGAGCGGCGGCTTGGTCTCCAGTTGCGCGACGCGGGCGCCGTACGTCGCGAACGTGTCACCTGACACGAGCTGGAAGCCGCTCGCGTCGATGCGTGGGAAGGTTGCCGCCGCCTGCGCGGGCGTCGGGACGAGCACGCCGATCAGGAGGGCGGCCGTCAAGAACAAACGGCTGATCCGCATGCTTTCGATAATGATTGACAAGGTGGTGAGATGTCCTGGTGGAACGGCGTGGCGGGCCGTTGACATCGCCTGGTGCGCGGACGACGGTGGAGGAATCGTGGCCCGGGGAGGGGCCCGCCGTATTGGGGGGACGATGTCTCAACCACGCACGACCAAACGCCCAGCAAACAAGACAGCAACCAAGAAGACAGCAGCCAAGAAGACAGCAGCCAAGAAGACCACAGCCAAGAAGGCCACGGCGAAGAGAACGGCGGCCAGCAAGACGACCTCGCGTCGGCCGGCAGTGCGGGAAACAGTTGGCACGGACGCAGCGGCCGCTGTGCCGTTGCCGGACTTCCTGGACGCGGCCGGCACGCTGACGCTCGACCAGCGGAAACTCCTGGTGGATCAGGCGCTTCTACTGCTCAACGAGAACTACGTGCACCTGCCGCTGAAGGTCGCGATGCACGCCGTCAACCCGTTGCAGCGGCTGCGCGTGATGCGCGCGCGGATGGAGCGTTTGACGACGAAGACGATGGAGGACGAGTGGCTGTTCCATCGCGAGATGTCGAGCATCTTCCACTCGGTCCGCGACCTGCACACCAACTACCTGCTGCCGGTGCCGTTCGCCGGGAAGATCGCGTTCCTGCCGTTCATGATCGAGAAGTGCTACGACGCGGACGACTCTGAGCACTACCTGATCACCCGCACCGTCACCGGCTACCAGGCGCCGCAGTTCGGTCCCGGCGCGGAGGTGACGCACTGGAACGGTACGCCGATCGCCCGCGCGGTCGCGCTCAACGGCGCCGTGTTCGCCGGAAGCAACGCCGCCGCCAACCTGGCCCGCGGCCTGGAGTCGCTGACCCTGCGCCCGCTCGTCATCCAGGCCCCGCCGGACGAGGCCTGGGTGACCCTGTCGTACGTCGGCCTCGACGGCTCGGACCAGGAACTGCGCGAGCAGTGGAAGGTCACCACGAACCTCCCGCCGATGACGGACCTGGACGCAATCAGCGCGGCGTCCGCGCTGATGGGGCTCGATCTGGACTCCGATGAGAAGGCGCGCGCGAAGAAGAAGCTGTACGTTCGCGATGTCGTCAGACTGGAACGCGGCCAGAGTTCGGCCGAGCTGGCTGCCCCGGCCGCGGTCGCCGGGTCGGACCTGCCGACCACGATGCCCGGGGTGTTCCGGGCCCGTGAGGTCGTGACGCCGTCCGGGACCTTCGGGCAACTACGGATCTTCACGTTCAGCGTGCCGGACCCGGTCGCGTTCCGGGACGAGTTCGTCCGGCTGGCCGCGTTGCTGCCGCAGAACGGCCTGATCGTGGACGTCCGGGACAACGGCGGCGGGCACATCTACGCGAGCGAGTTCACCTTGCAGACGATGACGCCGCGGCGGGTCGCGCCGGAGCCGGTGCAGTTCATCAGTTCGCCGCTCAACCTGCGGATCTGCCGCCGGCACCAGGCCAACCCGGCCGGGATCGATCTCGGTCCGTGGTTCGACTCGCTGGACCTGGCGATCGAGACCGGGGCGCAGTACTCGGCGGCGAAACCGATCACGCCCGAGGACGGTGCGAACGACATCGGCCAGACGTACCACGGGCCCGTCGTGCTGATCACCGACGCCCGGGTCTACTCGGCGACCGACATCTTCGCCGCGGGGTTCGCCGACCACGAGATCGGCACGATCCTCGGCGTCGACGACAACACCGGCGCGGGCGGCGCGAACGTCTGGACGCACGGTCTGCTCGCGGCGCTGCTGAACGAACCGCCGCCACCCGACGAGACCTCGCCGTACGTCGCGCTGCCGAACGGTGCGAACCTGCGGGTCGCGATCCGGCGCACGCTGCGGGTCGGAAAGCTCGCCGGTACGCCGGTCGAGGACCTCGGCGTCAAGCCGGACCAGACCCACCGGATGACCAGGGACGACCTGCTCGAGGGCAACGTCGACCTGCTGAACAAGGCCGGTGCGCTGCTCGCCGCGCTCCCGGTCCGCCGGCTCGATCTGAAGACCTCGTTCACCGGGACGACGCTCACTGTCGCGATAGATGCCCAGGGCATCGATCGGGTCGACCTCTACGTCGACGGCCGCCCGATCAGCTCCGAGGACTACACCGCCCCGCTGAACATCGACATCCTGGAGGTGAACGCCGGCCAGCTCCTCCGCGCGGACGGGTACGACGGCGGCGAGCTCGTCGCCTCCCGCCGGGTTACCGTCTGAGGTATGCCGACCCTGCACCTGACCGCCGACGAGGAAGCGATGCTCGGCGGTCGGGACGGGGACGGTGTGGCGCTCGCGATGCGGGTGATCGTCGGCCAGGCGCGGATCTCGGATGCCCCGCGGCTGGTCGAGATCACGTCGGCGCACGTCGACTCGTGCCTGTACCACGGTCAGGTCAGCCTCGATTTCGCGCACCGCCTCGTCGACCTCGGCGCCCGGGTACGCGTGCCGACGACGCTGAACGTGGGCTCGACGGACCTCGTCCATCCGGACCTCGTCCGGGATCACGACCTCGCGGCGGCGGGGCGGGAGCTGATGGCGGCGTACGTCGACCTCGGTTGTACGCCGACGTTCACCTGCGCGCCGTACCAGCTCCCGAATCCCCCCGCGCTCGGCGAGCACGTCGCGTGGGCGGAGTCGAACGCGATCGTGTTCGCGAACTCGGTGCTCGGCGCGCGCACGGATCGGTACGGCGACTTCCTCGACGTCTGCGCGGCGATCACCGGCCGAGCGCCGTACGCCGGATTGCAGACTCCCGAGGCGCGGCGAGGGACCGTTGTGTTCGACTGCCGCCCGCTGGGTGACTTCTCCGACTTGACGTATCCGTTGCTCGGGCACCACATCGGATCGGTGGTCGGGGCCGAAATCCCTGTCCTGCTTGGGATTCCGGCTGACGCGGCTGAGGACGACTTGAAGGCATTCGGCGCGGCGGCCGCCTCGGCAGGCTGTGTCGCTTTGTTCCACGCGGTCGGGGTTACCCCGGAGGCACCGACATCACTTGACGGTCTTCCGGTGCGAGTGGTCGACCCCGACACACTGCAGCGTGTCCGACGCGAGTTGTCGGCGATCGCGTCCGAGTTGGACGCGGTGAGCATCGGTACGCCGCACGCGTCGTACGCCGAGTGTGTCCGGCTGGCCGAGCTAGTGGTGGGACCGCCCCTGAAGTTGCCGTTCTACTTGTCGACGGCTCGCGCGACCCGGGAGCGCCTGAAGGAGAACGGCGTACTGCAGGTGCTGGAGGCCGCAGGCGTCACGGTCATCGTGGACACGTGCACGTACGTCACGGCGATCCTGTCGCCCGCCTGGAAGTACGTGATGACGAACTCGGGCAAGTGGGCGCACTACGCACCCGGCAACATCAACGTCTCCGCGATCCTCGGCTCGCTCACCGAATGCGTCGCCTCGGCCCGCGCCGGCCACGTGGTGCTCGACGCATGATCATCCACGGCAGAACACTCCACCCCGGCACCGCGACGGGTACGCCGATCCGCCTCACCGCGCCGCTGTCCTTCTGGGGCGGCACCGACAGCGAGGGCCGGATCGTCGACGCGCATCACCCGCAGTGCGGCGAGGTCCTCACCGGCCGCATCCTCCTGATGGAATCCGGCCGCGGCTCCAGCTCCGCCTCCAGCGTCCTCGCCGAACAGATCCGCGCCCGCACCGCCCCCGCGGCCATCATCCTGTCCCGCCCTGACTCGATCATCCCGCTCGGCGCCCTCATCGCCGCCGAGCTCTACAACCTCAACCTCCCGGTCGTCGTCGCGTCGTACGACGCGATCCCCGCCGACGCCCTGGTGCAGGTCACCGACGGCACGATCACCTGGTGACTGGCCGGCGCATCAGTACGGCGGTTGCCGCAAACAGGACCGCGCACGCGGTGAGCGCGAGCGGGAGTGTGGTGAGTCGGGCGATCGCTGAGATCGTGACGCCGCAGACGATTTCGCCCAGGTACTCCAGTTGTGCGAGGAACGAATGCGTCGTCGCGCGGATGTCGGCGGTCGTGCGGGCGTTGACCCAGATCGTGCTGATCACCCGGGTGAGCGGCGTGACGATGCCGTTCAGCAGGACGACGGCGATCGCGCCGACGATCGGATCGCGGGCGAACGCGAGCAGCAGCATCGCCAGCACGCCGACGAGGGCGGCCAGCGCGTAGTCGGTCGCGACGTGTGCGCCGTTGATCCGCTTCGTGACGAGCCGGAGTACGACGGTGCCGACGACGAGACCGGTGACGCCGAGGGCCGTGAACCAGACGATCGGGTCCGGCGTGCTCGGCAGGCCCAGGTCGAGAAGTTGCTTCTGGGTAAGGCGTCCGGCGGCATCCGAGGCGCCGTTCACGAGGAAGGTCGCGGCGAAGATCAGCAGGATCGCGCGGCTGCGTCGTACCAGCGTGAAGCCGCGACGAAACGTCTGCCAGGACGCGGACCAGCGGGCGGTCCGGGTCGGGACGAAGTTGTGTTCGGTGAAGCGGAAGGCGACGTACAGCCCGAGGGCCGCCATCGCGGCGCCGGCGATCACGATGGTGAGGTCGCGCCGGGTGACCCAGGCGAGGAGCCCGAGGAGGACGAGACCGGTCGCAGCGCCGGTCAGTTGCGCGCGGGCGGCGCGCGCGAGGACAAGGTTGATGTCTAGAGACTCGAGTTCGTCGGTGATCAGCGCGACGTCGGATCCGCTCGCGAAGGTCCACGAGATACCCCACAGGACCTGCGTGGCGAGCAGCGCGGGGAACGACTCGAACAGTCCGGTCGCGAGCATCGCCGTACCCATCAGCACCTGGGAGATGACCAGCGACCACTTGCGGCTGATCGTGTCGGCGATGACACCGGCCGGCACTTCGAAGACGAGCGCGAACGCACTCTGCACGGAACCGATCAGCACGAGCTGGGCGGGGGAGAGCCCGGCGTCGACGACCAGATAGACGCTGGTGACGAGCCACCAGCCGTTGTGCAGCACTGCTCGCAGCCACGTCCATCGGATGAAGACCGTCACCATGCGAGCACTCTCCCGAGGCCGTAGCCCTGCGTCGACCGATTTAGCCGGGGCCTTCACCCTGCCCCGATGTGAGTTGCTTCATATTGTTCGCAACTATCAGCATGTTGCGATAATTTGAAAGAGTGCCAGGGATCACAAGGGAAAACGAATGACCGTTCTTGATCTGAGGGCGGCCCGAGGCGCAGGGTGGAATTTCAGAGAACGAGCGTTCGGTTTGATGTGGGGGTCGGCATGGCGCAGGTGACTCTGGAGCGGGTAGGGCAGCCGAGTCTGCCGGAGCTGGGGCGGCATCGCGGCGGGATCGGGCGGATCGTCAAGGAGATCGCGCTGCTCGCCGTACTGTTCGGGGTCTACAACCTCGGCCGCTTCTTGTCCGCTGAGCACGCGGGCTCGGCGTTCAGGCACGCGGACGAGCTGATCCGCTGGGAGGCCTGGCTCGGGCTGCCGAGCGAGGCGTCGATCCAGCATCACGCGCTGAAGATCGACGGCCTCGCCCAGCTCGCCAACGTGTTCTACGCGAGCGTGCACTTCCCGCTGACCGCGGTGGTGCTGCTCTGGTTGCTGATCCGCCGCCCGGCCGAGTACGGGAAGGCGCGCTGGGCGCTCGCGTCACTGACCGGGCTGGCGTTGATCGGGCACATGTTCTTCCCGCTCGCCCCGCCGCGGATGATGCCGGGCTGGGTGGACACGGGAGTGCTGCTCGGTCAGTCGGTCTACGGACCGAGCACGCACTCCGGGGTCGCGAACCAGTTCGCCGCGATGCCGAGTCTGCACGTCGGCTGGGCGTTCATGGTCGCAGTGTTCCTGATCCGGGCTACCCGGTCACGCTGGCGCTGGCTGTGGATCGCACATCCGTTGCTCACGTTCACGGTCGTCGTGGTCACCGCGAACCACTACTGGCTGGACGGGTTGGTCGCGATCGCGCTCGCCGTACCGCTGCTCCTGATCTTCGACAGCTCCTCGTCGGCGCGGACCAGGAACGGCGCGCGGTCCAGAACCGAGCGTGCCGTCGCCGCGCCGATGTCGAACCAGAGCCCGATCAGCTCGAGCCGGCCCTGATCCTCGGCCGCGCGGACGCACGGGAAACTGCGCAGATTCTCCAGCTGTACGGCGACGTTCGCGACGGACAGTTTGTCCGCCGGCGACAACGGCACGCCGGTCGCAGGATCCACGATGTCGTCCCACGCGACCGCCCGCCGTACGGACGGTTCCAGATGCCGTAGCCAGTTCTGCAGTCCCGATCCTTCGGGTACGTCGGCCGCGAGCGCGGCGGCCGCGGCGCCGCAGGAGGAATGACCGCAGACCACGATCGACTTCACCCCGAGTACCTCGACCGCGTACTCGATCGCGGCGTCGACCGAGTTGCTGTTCGATCCCTTCGGGGGCACGAGATTCCCGATGTTCCGCACGCAGAACTGGTCACCCGGACCGCTGGTCGTGATCATCGTCGGCACGATCCGCGAGTCCGCGCAGGTGATGAACAGGTGTGCCGGTTGCTGCCCGTCGGCCGCGAGTTTCGCCAGCAACGCCCGGATCGGTACGTCGTCCAGCTGCTCGGCGGACCCCGCGCGGTACACCTCGACCGAGCCGCCGCGCGCGATGTGCCCGCGCCGCCAGTCCTCGATCGCCTCGGACGCTGCGTGGTCCAGATGGTCCACGGTCAGATCGACGCGAACCGTCGCGCCGGGAGGGATCGACCGCAGCGTCCGTACCAGCGACGCAACTCCGAGGAACACGAGCGAACCACGGATTCGTACGGTCCACACGCCATCCGCTTCGGTCGCTGTCACGGTTGCTCGCGCGAGCCGGTACAGCACGCGTGCGAGCGCGAGCACCAGACCGAGCAGCACGCCTTCGGCCAGTCCCAGTACGCCGACGCTGACCGCGGTCACGACGTACACGAGCAATTCGTCGTGCCGACGCAGTGTGCGGATGTGGGCGAGCTGCACCAGGCGCAGCCCGGTGACGAGCAGTACGCCGGCCAGCGCGGCCATAGGGATCAGTTCGAGCATCGACCCCGCCGCGAGCACGAATGCCGCGATCCACAGGCCGTGCAGGATCGCCGACGCCCGGGTCCGGGCGCCGGCCGCGACGTTCGTCGACGAGCGCACGATCACGCCGGTGACGGGCATTCCGCCGAGCGCGCCGGACACCGCGTTCGCGGCGCCCTGGCCGATCAGTTCGCGATCGAGGTTGCTTCGCCGGCCGCGATGAAGCTTGTCGACGGCAACGGCCGACAGCAACGACTCGACACTGGCGACGAGGGCAACTGTCAGTACGGCGGTGGCGATCTCGAGCGGCGTCCCCTCGGGCATCACCGGGAGGATCAGACTCTGCAGCGGGTTGTCCGGCAGGTCGACCCGGGTCACGTCGGGCATGGTGACGGCGGCCAGTGCGGTGACCGCCACGACGGCGACGAGTGGTGCCGGAACCACCTTTACTTTAGGGATTCGCGGCCAGGTGAGCACGATCGCGACCGTGAGTACGCCGACCAGGACCGAGTGGCCGTGGTGGGCGATCAGCTGCGCGGGAAGTGCGGTCACATTGGAGATCAACGAGCTCTGGGCCTTGCCGCCGAGCACCACGTGCAGCTGCTGGACGGCGATCGTGACGCCGATCCCGGCGAGCATGCCGTGCACGACGGCGGGGGAGAGCGACAGTGCGAGCCGCCCGATACGGGTGACTCCCAGCAGGATCTGCAACAGGCCGGCCGCACAGGTGATGGCGGCGGTCGCGGCCCAGCCGAACTGGGTGATCAGTCCGGCGACGACAACGGTCAGGCCCGCGGCCGGGCCGCTGACCTGGAGGGGAGAACCGCCGAGCGCGCCGGCGACGACACCACCGACCACGGCGGCCACCAGGCCGGCGATCAGCGGAGCGCCGGAGGCGGCGGCGATTCCTAGGGAAAGCGGTACTGCGATCAGGAAGACCACCAGCGAAGCCGGTAGGTCATGGTGGAGAACAGTCTTCCAGGAAAGACGTTCGCTGGAAGTCGGGGGAGAATGGGAAGGGCTCGGCACGGGTCCTCCGGCGTCGGTGCTCAGGATTGCTCGGGCATCAGGCGTCGAAACAAAGAGTGTCGATCTGGTTACCCATCGTACTGACCCGATCAAGCCCACAACAGCGATCCGCCGAAATCGTTGCCTCCGGCTCCGAAGGTGACGATTGCTCAGGGCATCGACCCGAACAGTGTCCGGCGCACGTGATCGGTGTCGGCGTATTCGCGCACCGCGACGATCGCCCCGTCCCTGACGGTGAACACCCCGCCACAGCTGTTCCGGTACGGAGCACCCGACCGTGCCGTCGCCGCCGCGGTCCACTCGGCGAACACCAGGTCGCCGTCGGCCATCACGTTCGCGAGCGTGATGGTGACCGGAACACCCGGCGCGAACAGCCGGCCGGCGACCGCGCCGAGGAACTCGTCGAGGACCGTGTCCCGGCCCTTCCACTCACCGGACAACGGCAGGTCGCCCGGAAACGTCCAGACCACGTCCGGCGCGAAGCTCGCGCGCATCGTCGTCCGGTCTCCCGCCGCCACCGCCTCGACGTACCGGGTGACGACGGTCCTGGGATCCAGCGGTGCGCGCTCCTCTTCGATCAGGGTGAGTACGGCGTTGCCGCGGATACGGCGCCGGCTGAGGTCGTCGAGAACCTCGGGCGTCCGGGACCAGTCCTCCTGGCGGCCGATCTCGGGGTGCAGCCGGCCGGTCGCGACCAGGTGGACGAGCGTCGCCAGGTCGGCCGCGTCGTCGCCGTCGGTGTAGTGGAAGTGCTCGATGGTGGCGTTCTCGGGTCCGTCGAACAGCGTGAAGAAATCCAGTTCGATCGGCTTCCGGCTCGCCTCGCCGAACCAGATCAACCGCCCGCGGGGGAGCAGTTTCGACAGCGCGATCGGCAGGCTGTCGCCACCGACGGACTCCAGTACGACGTCGTACCGGCCGGGTGCGTCCGCGACGTCGTACACGATGGTCTCGGCGCCGAGTTCACGCAGTCGCTCGCCTCGGGGTGGCGACGAGACGACCGCGGTAACGCAAGCGCCCGCGGCGGCCGCGAGTTCGGTGACGTAGTGGCCGACGCCGCCGGACGCTCCGGTCAGGAGAATCCGTCGCCCGATCACCGAGCCCGCCGAACGGAGTAGCCGCACTGCGGTGAGACCTGCCAGCGGCAGCGCGGCTGCTTGCTGGAACGAGACCTCGTCCGGGAGTACGGCGACCTGCGTGAGCGGTGCTGCGACGCGCTCGGCCCAGCCCGAGTGCGGCACGTGCGCGAGCACGCGTGACCCGATCGCCGGACCGCCGTCGACCGTCGCGACCACACGACCCGCGACGTCCTTCCCGGGCCGCCAATCGGCCGGCGGGTTCTCGACCTGGAACGTCTCACCGCGGTTCACGGAGTACGCCGCGACCTCGATCACGACCTCACCCGGACCTGGCCGCACCTCGTCGACTTCGGCGAGCGCGATCGCGTTCGGTCCGACAGGCAGAAATGCTCTCATCTGTGTTGCCCTCCGTGCGTAGACTCGCCAACGACGTTACGAATCCCTCTTCGCGGCGGGAAGACAGCACTAATTACTGCTATGGGCACCTAATGGATACCGACCAGGTCAGAAGCAGGTGGGACGCCACGAAAGGCGCCTGCCCGACGCGTCAGGTGCTCGGGCGGATCGGCGACACCTGGACGGTGCTGGTGATCAGCACGCTCGAGAAGGGCGGCACGCTGCGGTCCGGCCAGCTCAAGTCGGTCATCGAGGGCATCACGCAGAAGATGCTCACGCAGACCTTGCGTCACCTCGAGCGCGACGGCGTCGTACGGCGTGATGTTCTTCCTACTGTGCCGGTGACGGTCAGCTATACGCTGACCCCGCTCGGCCTGAGTCTGGCCGCTGCCGTCGCGACGATGCGGACGTGGGCCTACGACCACATGGACGAGATCGCCGAGGCCCGCGACGAGTACGACGCCAACATCTGAGGAGTCACGTGGAGCTGGAACTGTCCGGGAAGACCGCGGTGGTCACCGGTGCGAGCAAAGGGATCGGGCTGGCCTGTGTCGAGGCGCTGGCGCGTGAGGGTGCGGTGGTCGTCGGCATCTCGCGGGACGCCGGCAACCTGGCGAAGGCGCAGGAGGAGCTCGCCGCCAAGGGCCTGAGCTTCCAGGCCGAAGCGGTCGACCTGACCGACGCCGACGCGACACGGGCGGCGTTCGAGCGGATCGGCGTACCGGACATCCTGATCAATTGCGCGGGTGCGGCCCGCCGGACGCCGGTCGCCGAGCTGGACAGTACGGCGCTGCACGCCGCGATGAACGCGAAGTACTTCACGTACATGCACGCGACCGAGGCCGTCATCCGCGGGATGGCGGAACGCGGCAGCGGCGCGGTCGTGAACGTCGTCGGCCAGGGCGGTCGCGCGGCGAACCCGTTGCACATCGGCGGCGGTGCGGCCAACGCGGCGCTGATGCTGGCGTCGGTCGGCTACGCGAAGGCCTACGCGGGCCAGGGCGTCCGGGTGAACGTGATCAACCCGGGGATGACGCGCACCTCGCGCGTCGACGAGGGGCTGGAGGCCGCCGTACGGGCGACCGGCAAGCCGAAGGACGAGCTGCTCCAGGAGATGGTCCGGGAGATCCCGATGGGCCGGGCCGGGGAGCCTCACGAGGTCGCCGACGTCGCGCTCTTCCTCGCCTCACCCCGGGCCAGCTACGTCACCGCCTCGATCATCACTATGGACGGCGCGACGACCGCAGGCATCTGATGTTGACCATCGGCGAGCTCGCGCACCGCTTCGGGCTCGCCACCCACGTCCTTCGCCACTGGGAGGACGAGGGTCTGCTCACACCTGAGCGCGTCGCGGGCCGCCGGCGGTACGACGAGGCGGACGTCGCGCGCGTGGTGATGATCCAGCGGGCGAAGGCGGCGGGTCTGAGCCTCGCGCAGATCCGCCGCATGTTCGACGCCCCGAACGGCTCCGAACGTCGTGCGGTGCTCGGCGAACAGGACGCGCTGCTCGACGAGCAGATCCGGCAGGCTCAGGAGTCCAAGCGGCTGATCTCGCATGCGCTGACGTGCGCAGAACCCGACTTCACGGCCTGCTCACAGTTCCGTCGGCTGGTCGCTGACCTGGCTTCGAGAACGCCGTGACCGGACGCTCCTGCGTCCAGTAGAGGTTGTGCGGGCGGGGTCGGCGGCGCAACATGAAGTCCTACTGCGAGGAGGGGGAAGAATCGTGGGGGACTTGAGTCAGCGATCGGCACGTGAGGTGCTGGACGATCATCTGAACATCGCGAACAACTGGGTGGGGACCCCGTCGCTCGAGGAGCTGCTGGCCGAAGATCTGCGCCGGAACGTGTCCGAGGACATCGTGATCTTGATGAGCCGGGGCACCTTCCGGGGCCACGGCGGGGTGCGGGAGCTCGCGTTGATGCTGGCCGACGAGCTGCCGGAGCACAAGGCGTTCGACTACACCTACGTCGCCGCCGAGGGCCGGGTCGGGCTCCTCGAGTGGACGTACCAGGACTCGCAGGTTCAGGTCCGCGACGGTGTGGACTCGTATCTGATCGAGGACGGGAAGATCGTCGGCCAGACCATCCGCTACACGGTCGAACCGCGGTGAGAAGTGCGGGGCCGGCCCTGGTGGTGCCGGCCCCGCGGCTCGCTGCGGTTACACGGTGATCCAGTCGATGTCGGCGATGTAGCCGTTCGGATTGCTGACCGTGATCGAGTTCGATCCGGCAGACAGCTTCATCGGGAGGTAGGTGACCTGCGGCGTACCCCAGTCGTTGTCGCCGAGGCCGTGGTAGTTCACCCAATAGCTGTCGGCGCCGTTGACGGTGAGCATGCTCTGTCGGCTGGTGTCGCCGTCGGTGTAAGCGATCTTCACCAGATACGTCCCCGTCGTCGGCACGGTGATGCCGTTCAGCGTCACCGAGGCGTCGTACCCGATGTTGCCGATCTTCGCGCCACCCGAGCACAGGGTGCAGCCAGAGATGCCGGCGTTGCCGGTCAGTGTGCTCGTCGGCGCCTCGGCCTCGTAGCGCACCGGCCCGCCGGACTTCGACGTGTACATGGTGATCCCGGCGCTCGCGTCCGACGTACGGCCGTACTTCACACCCTTGACCGTGAAGGTGTACTGCGTCTGCGGCTGCAGCCCGCCCACCACGGTGCCGGGCTTCGTGCTCGTCGCAACCTGATTGCCGTTGGCAAACACCTGGTACGACGTCGCGTCCGCGCTCGGGCGCCAGTTCAGTGACACCGACGTACGGCTGACGTCTGTCGCGGTCAGGTCGGCCGGGATGCCGACCGGCACGTACTGGTTCGGCGTGATCTTGTAGAGCTTCGAGCCGTGCGCGGGCAGCTGAGCGCTGACCGAACCGGAGACGTTACGGGTGTTCTGGTTCGCCCAGATGTCGCGGACCGTGGCCTTCCCGCCGATGCCGACCTGGTCGAAGTTGCCGGTCACGGTGGCGGGGGAGTCGGCCAGGTTGAACAGTGCGACCGTCGTACTGCCGTCCGCGTTCTGTGCGTACCAGACCTGCTGCAGCTGGTCCTGGTTCAGCGGACGCGCTGGGTTGCCGGACTGGTTGATCGCGATGACCTCGCGGTTCGTCAGCAGCTTCAGGCCGTACGCGTCCAGCTTGGTCAGGTCGTCGCCGGCGAACAGCGGCGCGGAGTTGATCGCCCAGAACGTCATGTAGGACTGGCGTTCCGCGTCCGTCAGGCCGTCCATCGCGCCGACGCCGACGTTGATCGCGTCCAGGTTGTTCCAGTGCCCCGGCCCGGCGTCGTCGATCCATTGCGCGACGTCCCACCAACGCTGCTTGACCGAGCTGTCCCACTTGACGATCGTGTCGCAGTAGCACTCGACGTCGGTGTCGATCCGCCAGCCGTTCGAGTTCTGCTTCCACACGTCGGCGTACCGGTGGCTGAGCGACCACGACAGCGTGTACATCATCGGCCGGCCGGCATTCTGCACCGCGCGCCACCAGGCCTCGACGTCCTCGGTGTTGTTGTGGTTCGGGTCGTCCGGCGCACCCTTCCAGGAGCCGGGGCCGACACCGTCCATCTTGATGAAGTCCACGCCCCAGGACGCGAACAGCTTCGCGATCGAGTCGGCGTACTTCTGCGCGCACGGACTCTCGTAGTTGATCTTGTACGCCGCGTCCCAGCCGTTGGTCTTGCGCAGGTCCGGGTACACGATGTCGCGCGTGAAGCAGCCCGGCGCGTCGTAGATCGGGGTGTTGCCGTCGCGGTAGACGTCGAGGCCGAGGCCGACGACGGTGTAGATGCCGAACTTCAGGCCGAGCTTGTGGAGGTCGTCGCCGACGGCCTTCATACCGCGCGGGAACCGCTTCAGGTTGGCGACCGGGCGGCCGTACTCGTCACCGCCGTCCTGCCAGCCGGCGTCGATGTTGAGGTACTCGTAGCCGTACGGCTTGAGCTTCGTGGCCAGGGCGTGCGCCTGGGTGAGGATGTTCTTCTCGCTGATGAAGCTGCCGGGGCCGTCGGGATTGACGCCCGGGTAGTTCGTCGACTGCAGACTCCAACTGCTCCAGCCCATGTACGGCTTGGCAGCGATCTGCGGATAGGCGGGTTTCTGGTCTTGGACTGCATCGGCTGGGGCGGTCACGGCTGCTGTCGACACCAGGGCGAGGGCAGCCAGGACGAGCGTCGTACGGCGTCTCAAGGACATGGAAACGTCCTCCGGGGAGGAGTGTGAGCGGACGTCGTCGAGCCTAGGTCGGCTTAATTTACACAGTCAAGTATTGAGGTCCTGTTACTTCGTGTGACGGGACTGCCATGGAACCTTGATCAACTTCGCTCCGCGCCCGGGTCGTCGTACCAGCAACGGGTCGGCTCGTGAGGATGCCGGCCGGAGGCAGGAGGGGGTTCCGTCATCGTGAACACAAGGAAACTCGGCCGGACGGCGGTCGCCGCGGCCGGGGCGGCCGGTCTGGTCGCACTCGCAGCCGCCGGCGCGTCGGCAGCGTCATCGCCGCTGCCTGTGAAGTTGGTTGCTGGAGGCACCGATGTCACGCTGGCCAGTGTCGAGGACTACGGCGTCGACCTGGATCTCGGCACGCATGTGGTGGCCGGCAACGCGCCGATCGAGGTCCGCGCCACGCGGGCGTCGTACAGCTCGCCGGTGGTCGCGACGCAGTACGTGCACGGCAAGCCGGTCCGGCAGTTGCCGAAGGGGCTCGTCACGGACTTCTCCGGGCTGGGGAAGTTCCTGCACATCACGCTGACCAACAGCGCGGGCAAGAAGGTGCTCGAGAAAGACCAGTCGGTCTGCCTGAACGGCGACGGATCGCGGACCCGGCCGGATGCCCCGGCAACCTCGCCGTACCCGGACGGCTGCACGGCGAACCCGTTCACGCAGGGCGCGGTGTGGGGACTGCAGACCGGGTGGTCGGCGCGGACGTACGGCGACGGGGAGCCGGTGCAGCTCGCCGTCGGCAAGTACAAGGCGACAGTGACCGTGAACAAGGCATACCGGGACTTCTTCAGGATCCCGGCGAAGGACTCGTCGGCGAAGTTGAACGTGACCGTGCAGAAGTCCGACGCCGCCGGGGCTCAGAAAATGAGCTCGAGTTCGGTGGCGCCGAAGCCGAACGCGGCGCGTCCGGTCGGCAAGGCGAGCGTGCCGAAGAGCCCGAAGCCGGACCTGCGGCCGGTGCCGGCGTGGGGGATCGTGGCGGTGCCGGGCGACGAAGGTACGCCGGATGCGAACAAGGACTTCCTGCAGTTCTCGGCGACCGTGTGGAACGCGGGACCGTCACCGCTGGTGCTGGACGGGTTCCGGCGGCAGGGCAAGGACCTGATGGACGCGTACCAGTACTTCTACAACGCTCAGGGCAAGCAGGTCGGGTACCAGAACACCGGGACGCTGGAGTGGGACGGCCGGGACGGCCACAACCACTGGCACTTCACCGACTTCGCCCGCTACAGCCTGCTGAACGCCAAGCAGACGGAGGTGGTGCGCAGCCAGAAGGAGGCGTTCTGCCTGGCCGCGACGGACTCCATCGACTACACGGTGAAGAACGCGAACTGGCACCCGGACAACACCGACCTGCACACCGCGTGCGGTGACCACGGCTCACTGTCGGTCCGCGAGGTTCTCGACGTCGGCTCCGGCGACACCTACGAACAGACGCTGCCTGGCCAGTCCTTCGACATCACGAACCTGGCGAACGGCACGTACTACGTCCAGGTGACGGCCAACCCGGAGAACCGGCTGTTCGAGTCCACCACGAAGAACAACGTTGCCCTCCGCAAAGTCGTCCTCGGCGGCACCAAGCACCACCGCACCGTCCAGGTGCCCCCAGTCGGCGTCATCAAAGCTCCCTGATGCCGCCCAGCCGGCCCGCCCGCCGGCACTCGCGCCCCCGGCCATGATCCAGCCGGGGGCGCGAGCCTTTCGGACCAACTTTGAGCACCCACCAACCAGATTTCGCGATGGAAAGTGGTTGGTGGGTGCTCAAAGTTGCCTGAGGCGGGACTGGAAGGCAGCGCGGTCCCGCCCCAGGAGTTCAGTGGTGTTGAGGGCGGCGGCGGGGGCGGAGTGGGCGTAGGTGCGGATCGGTGCGGGCGTGCTGCCGGCGGCCGAGCACGAACGGGCGTGACGTGCGGCTCGGCAGTGGGGCGCTCTTCGGGGCGGAGAGCTGGATCTCGGCCTGCTGCAGGTTCAGCCGGATCGGGACCTGGTGCCACGGCGAGCGGGTCCGGATCAGGACCAGCCGGAGTCGACTGTCGCGCCGCAGCCGGAGGCTGATCGCGACGGTCGCCACCGCGGGGACGAGGCCCGCGAGCATCAGCGCCGTACGGGCGCCGTAGTGCTGGGCCAGGAAGCCGACCAACGGCCCGCCGATCGCGCCGCCCCCGATGAAGACCAGGTTGTAGATCCCGGACACGCGGCCGCGCAGGCCGTCCGGCGTGGTCAGCTGGACCATCGACTGCGCTGCCGTCAGGAACATCAGCGTCGCCATGCCCATCGACGCCAGCACCGGGATGAACGTCCACAGCGAGGGCTGGATCGCGGCCAGTACTTCGGTGACCGTGAGCAGGCACGCGATACCGATCAGGTTCCGCAGGCGGGTCGGCCGGACGCGGCGGGCCGAGAGCAGTGCGCCCGCCAGGGCCCCGAACGCGACGACCGAGTTCAGTACGCCGTACCCCGAAGCGCCGGTGTGGAAGACCCGGTCGGCGAACGCGGTCAGCGTCACCGGCAGGCTGATGCAGAACATCCCGTAGATGCCGACCAGCGCGATCGCCCAGCGGACGGCCGGCTCGTGGAACGCGTACCGGACGCCGTCCCGCAGCCCGTCCCGGATCCGCATCCCGGCGCTCGCCTTGCGCGCCGCGTGGATTCCGGGCATCTCGCTCTCGCGCATCCGCAGCAGCGCGCTGATCGATGCGAAGAACGTCAGCCCGTTGAGCGCGAACGCCCAGCCGGTGCCGATGGTGCCGAGCAGCAGACCGCCGAGCGCGGGGCCGATCAGGCTGCCGAGCTGGAACGTCGACGACACCATGCTGATCGCGTTCCGGACCGTGTCGCGCGGGACGAGTTCGGTGACGAACGACTGCCGGGTCGGGTTGTCGACCGCGGTCGCGAGACCGAGGACGAAGGCCATCGTGTAGACGTGCCAGACCTGGACGTGACCGGAGAAGGCGGTCACCGCGAGGACGCCGGCACAGGTGCCCATCGTGATCTGCGTGACCAGCAGGATCTTCCGCTTCGGGAACCGGTCCGCGATCACGCCGCCGAACAGACCGAGCACGAGGGTGGGGAGGAACTGCAGTGCGGTGGTGATGCCGACCGCGGTGGCGCTGCCGGTGAGCGTGAGCACCAGCCAGTCCTGGGCGATGCGCTGGATCCAGCCGCCGGTCGAGCTGACCAGCAGACCGCTGACCAGGAGGCGGAAGTTGCGGACCCGCAGTGCGCTGAAGGTGTCCTTGAAGCCGGGCCGGCGCGCTTGCGTCTCCCGGAGCTTGCTGGAGTCGGTGTTGCGGTGGAGATGGAAGTCGGTGGACGGGACAGTACCGGTGGCCCGGGTGGTCAAGAGCGATCCCTACGCGAGTGGACTGATCAGGGGAGGACATGTCCATCCTCAGGGTTGGGTGCTGAATTCCCCCAACGAATTACTCCTATTAGTCTTATTGCGTGACGTAATGGGAGGTGCATCGATGTACGACCCGGACCAGCTGCGCACGTTCCTCGCGGTGGCGCAGTCGCTCAGCTTTACCCAGGCGGCCGAGCGACTGGGCATCCGGCAGCCGACGGTCAGCCAACATGTCCGCAAACTCGAGACGGCGGTCGGGCGGCCGCTGTTCGTCCGTGACACCCGCACTGTCACGCTGACCGCGGACGGTGAGGCGATGGCCGGTTTCGCCCGGACCATCCTGGCCGCGCACGAGGAGGCCGCCGGGTACTTCACCGGCTCGGAGCTGCGCGGCCGCCTGCGGTTCGGCGTGACCGACGACCTGGCGCTCACGCCGCTGCCGAAGATCCTCCGCGACTTCCGCCAGCTGTACCCGCGGATCGACCTGGAGCTGACCGTTGCCCAGAGCCCGAACCTGCTCCGCCGGGTCGAGTCCGGCCACCTGGATCTGGCCTACGTGAAGCACGGCGCCGGCGGCGGCTACGAGCCCAACGGCCGGCTGGTACGGCGGGACCCGATGGTCTGGGCCGGGATCGCCGGGACCCGGATCGCGCCCGACGTCCCGGTCCCGCTGGTCGCGTACCAGGCGCCGTCGCTGAGTCGGTCGCTCGGTGTGCAGTCACTCGAGCAGGCCGGTCGTACCTGCCGGATCACGTGCATCGTCCGCGGCGTCAACGGCGTACTCGCCGCCGTCCGCGCCGGCCTCGGGATCGCGATCTTCGCGCGCTCCCTGATGCCCGCCGACCTGGTCGAGCCTCCGCCCAGCGCCGGCCTTCCCGAGCTCCCCTCCATCGACCTCGTCCTCATCACCAACCCCCGCGCCGCCAAGGAACCCGCCGAGGCGTTGACGGCCGCCATCCTCGGCAGCAACGCCCCCCTCAAGCCCGACGCGGGCTAGACGAGTGCGTCGCCGCGGAGGACGAGGGAGATGATGCTGACCGCGGCGATCGCGATCGTGATGAGGAACGGGGCGTCGCGCCAGAGAAGGATCGTGGTCAGGAGGGCGGCGACGACTGCGAGGGCGACCCAGCCGATGATCCCGATCGCTCCAGGCGGGGCGATCACGAGGAGACCGGCTGCTGTCGCCAACGGGAGCGGTGCGACGAGGCGGGCGTAGCGGCCGAGGCGTTGGGGCCAGCCGCGGACGCCGGTGGCCAGGTCGTCGGCCAGGTCGGGTACGACGTTTGCCAAATGGGCACCGATCCCCAGGAGAGCACCCGCCGCGGTCGCCCACCACGGGGCCCAGACGTGCGCGGTGCCGAGCGTTACGAACGAGGGCAGTCCGCCGAACGCGACGGCGTACGGGAGCCAGGAGATCACGGTCGACTTGAGGCCCAGGTTGTAGGCCCAGGCGCAGGCGACGAACAGCAGGTGCATCAACCCGGACGTGAAACCGTTGGCGAGGGAGACCGGAACGGTGACGACCAGCATCACGCCCGCGCCGACCGCGAGCGTCCGGCGACTCACCAGTCCACGCACCACGGGCTTGTCCTGTCGGTTCACAATGGTGTCGCGGGCGGCATCTATCGCGTCATTGCTCCAGCCGATCGAGAGGTGGCCGGTGAGGATCGTTGCTGCGACGAGGAGACACCCGGCCGGACTTCGCCCGGCCGACCACGCGACTGCGGTAACCAGGGCGGTGACGGCGACGGTCGGGCCCGGGTGGCACGCGAGAGCCAGACCCTTGACGGTCCGCAGCGTTCTCACCGACGTAACGATGCCACGATGACGCGGATCGCAGCGGTCCGGCCCGCGCTCCCGCCGTACCGGTATCCGCAGTCTGACCTGACCGCCGCGTTCGAGTCGATCTGTCTCCCGGACGGCCGCGGTACGGCGTTGCTCCGCCGGCTGCACGCGAACGCGGGAGTCTCGTATCGGCATCTCGCGCTGCCGTTGGAGCGGTACGCCGTACTCAAGGACTTCGGCGAGGCGAACGACGCGTGGATCGCGGCGGCCGTGGACCTCGGGGCCGAGGCTGTCGCGGGGGCGGTGCAGGACGCGGGGCTGACGCTCGAGGATGTCGACGTACTGATGTTCACGACGGTGACCGGGGTCGCGGCGCCGTCGATCGATGCCCGGGTGGCGATGCGGCTGGGGATGCGGGAGGACGTGAAGCGGCTGCCGCTGTTCGGGTTGGGGTGTGTCGGGGGAGCGGCGGGGATCGCGCGGCTGCATGACTACCTGAAGGCCTGGCCGAAGCACGTCGCCGTACTGCTGTCGGTGGAGTTGTGTTCGTTGACCTTGCAGCGGGACGACTCGTCGCTGCCGAATCTGGTGGGCAGCGCGTTGTTCGGGGACGGCGCGGCCGCCGTGGTGCTGACCGGGTCGGAACATCCGGCGGCGTCGGGTCCTTCGGTGGTGGCGACGCGTTCGCGGCTCTACCCGGACTCGGAGCGGGTGATGGGGTGGGATGTCGGGTCGGGCGGGTTCCGGATCGTGCTCGGGGCGGACGTGCCGGAGGTGGTACGGGCGTACCTAGGCGGAGACGTGCGTGGGTTCCTCAGTGAGCACGATCTGACCGTTCCGGACATCGGGACGTGGGTGAGCCATCCGGGCGGGCCGAAGGTGCTGGAGGCGGTGTCGGAGACATTGTCGTTGCGGCCCGGGGCGCTCGAGCTGACGTGGAAGTCGCTCGATGCGGTGGGCAACCTGTCGTCCTCCTCGGTCCTGCACGTCCTCGGTGACACCCTGAGGCTGGATCCTTCAGGTCCTGGGTTGTTGCTGGCGATGGGTCCTGGTTTCTGTTCCGAGCTCGTTCTGCTGGAGTGGTGATGTACGGCTGGTATCTGGGGTTGGTGCTCCTGGTCGCGGCTGAGCGCGTGGCCGAGCTCGTGGTGTCGCTGCGCAACGCGCGCTGGAGCTTCGCGCAGGGCGGCGTGGAGTCGGGGCGGGGCCATTACCCGTTCATGGTCGCGCTGCACACGTTGTTGCTGGCGGCGTGCATGGTGGAGGCGCTGCACCGGCCGTTCGTTCCGTGGCTGGGCTGGACGATGTTTGCGGCGGTGCTGCTGGCGCAGGGGTTGCGGTGGTGGTGCATCAGCGTCCTCGGCCATCAGTGGAACACCCGCGTCATCGTCGTACCAGGTCTCCAGCTGGTCGCACGTGGCCCCTACCGGTGGATCCGGCACCCGAACTACGTGGCGGTTGTGGCGGAGGGGATCGCCCTGCCGTTGGTGCACACCGCGTGGGTGACTGCGCTGGTGTTCACCCTCCTGAACATCCCGATCCTCGCCGTCCGGATCCGGTCCGAAGAGGCGGCGCTGAAGTCCGCGCTCGTGACGTGATCGATCTTCTGGTAGCTGGTAGCGGTCCAGCAGGCGCAGCCACAGCGATCCGAGCAGCGTTGGCGGGCCTGTCTGTTGCGGTCGTCGAGCCGCGCTCGGCTCCGATCGACAAGGCCTGCGGTGAAGGCATCGCCCACAGCGCCGTCGCCTACCTCGAGCGGTTGGGCGTGGAACTGTCCGGTCGCGAGTTCCACGGAATCCGCTACCTCGACGGACGTCACAGCGTCGACGCCCGTTTCATCGCCGGACCAGGTCTCGGAGTACGCCGTACGACGCTGCACGCCGCTCTGATGTCCCGGCTAGCAGCGCTAGATATCCCGGTCATCCATGACCGAGTCGGTCCGATCACCCAAAACGCCACGTCCGTCACCGCCGCCGGCACAACCGCCCGCTACCTGGCCGCCGCCGACGGCCTCCACTCACCCATCCGCCGCCAACTGGATTTGAGTGGTGGGAATTCCGGTGAGGTACGGCGAGGACTCCGCCAGCACTTCGCGGTCTCGCCCTGGACCGACCTCGTCGAGGTCTACTGGTCTCGTCTCGGTGAGGCCTACGTGACTCCCGTCGCCGACGACCTCGTGGGGGTCGCCGTCCTCACCTCCGCGCGCGGCACCTTCGACTCACACCTCGACGCTTTCCCAATGCTCAAGCGCCGGTTGCGTGGAGCGGTGGCAGCGAGTGCAGTGATGGGCGCCGGACCGCTCCGCCAACGCGTAAGCGCTCGTACCTCCGGCCGGGTCCTGCTCGTCGGCGACGCCGCCGGGTACGTCGACGCGCTCACCGGCGAAGGTATCGCCGTCGCGTTGCGCACCTCCGCCGAACTCGTCGACTGCATCCGCGCCGACCGCCCACAGGACTACGAGGCAGCCTGGCGCCGAGTCTCCTGGGAATGCCGCCTGCTCACCGCGTCGTTGCTCTGGGCCCGCAACCGCCCGCTGCTCGCGCCCCGGATCGTCCCCGCCGCAGCCGCGCTCCCCGGCGTCTACCGCACCATCGTGAACCGGTTGTCCTAGGCAAGTTTCCTGGAAAAGCCGTAGGCCCGGCGATCGCTCAGACAACCGCCGGGCCTAACGGGTGGGCCTGAGCTTCCTGGTGAAAAGCTCAGACCCCGCAGCCTTTCCGGCTCCCTGGTGAAGAGTCGGACCTGCTGACAAGGAAGACTCTGTCAGGCGGATGTTGCCCAACAGTTGCCGGAATGTGAAGCCTTGTTACATAGCGCTGTGGCGTAGATCTCAGTGCTCCGTACGAACGGCGGCGATCTGCAACTGCAACGCCAACCGCTCCCGCGGATCCGACAGATCGAGCTCCGCGATCTCCCCGATCCGTTTCATCCGGTGCCGCAACGTATTCGTGTGCAGATGCAGTTCCCGGGCCGCCCGCTGCGGCTGCCCCGGAAAGTTCAGCCAGGCCTGCAACGTTTCCACGTACCCCGTGTCGTGCTCGATGTCGTGCCGCAGCAACGTCGCGAGCGGACCATCCATCTTGGTGGTATCAAGCGACGTGACGGCCCGGTGCACCGTCAGCACGTGCCACGCCTCTTCGACCCGCAACGCCGGCCCTGGCGCGACACCCCGCCGGACCAGTCCCAGCAGCTCGACCGCCTCGGCGCGTGAGCTCGGCAGATCGGCCGGACCGCGCGCGGGACCGCCGGCAGCGGCGTACGTGCCGGCAGACTGCTCGAGCACGAGCTTCTGCAACCAGGTCCATGACCCTGGCCCGTCAGTGTCCGTAACAACAGCCAGCACTGTCCCGTCGAGGTCAGCCAGCTGGGGCTCGCTCCAGCCGTGCCGGCGACCGGTCGACTCCCACAGGTCGAGTTGCTGCGGTACGTCGTACCCGTCGGGCGACCCGAGTGCGACAACCCGCCACGGCTGCCGCGGGAGCCGTACGTCGACCGGGTTGTCCGGAGAGAACTGCCGCAGGATCGTCCGCAGCCGGTCGATCGCACTCCGTCGCGCTACGTCGGCCTGAGCCCGCAGCCGCAACAGGTGCAAGGCGAGAACAGAGGCAGCGTTGCTGAGCTCCGCAGTGACCGCATCACTCACGGGACCGTCGACGACGGCCCAGATGGACCCCAGCCACTCACCACCAGCCCGGACCGGTACGACGAGACGCGGGCGGATGCCGTTCGGTCCGTCAGGGACCAGGAACGGCTCGCTGGATCGCGCCAGCCGTCGGAAGATGCCCCGGGCCCGGAAGTGTGCGATCACCTCGGGCGGCACGCGGCGTCCGACGATGGTGGACACACGAGTGGGGTCCGTGAAGTCCTGGCCGGAGGAGTACGCCAGGACTCTGGACTGGTTGTCCTCGATCGTCACAGGGGCGTCGACGATCGCAGCGGCAGCGTCAGCCAGTGCGAACAGCTCCTGGTGCACACCGGCGTCGCCGGCGGCAGGGGAGTCCGGTGCGGCTGCTCGGTCGAGCACACCGCGGAGCAGCCAGACCACGTGGGCCCACGTCACGCTCGGCTGCAGTGCGACGAGGGTCATGGCCTCCCGCTCCGCTGCGGCTAGCACGGTCGGCTTGTGCGCTAGCGCCGTACGGAGAACCACTCCTGAGGCATTGCCGGCCGCGCAGCGCTCTACGAGCTCCACGGCGTCCTCTGCGTCGCGTAGACCGAGTCCGAGCACCAGGTCGCCCGGCTGACCCGTCGCAGGTTCCTGCGGGTCGGCCAGGAAGACGTCCCGGACCTCACGGTCGCCCTTGCCGGGCACCACGACCTCGAACAGCGCCGGACCGACGGCGACGATCAGATCGGACGAGGAGATCATGCGTCCATTGTGCGGGTTATTGTGCGATGAGCACAGTCATTCGTCCCGGCAATGGTGTGATCGCACCATGACAGCCGCTGGCGGCGGCCCCACCATCGATACATGACCACTACTGGTTCCGCTGGTAGCAACCACATCGTTCCCGACCGCGTCGCCGTCGTCGGCGCGGGCATGGTCGGCCTGGCCACCGCCTGGTTCCTCCAGGAGGCCGGCGTCGAGGTGACCGTGCTCGACCGTGAGGGCGTCGCCGCCGGCGCGTCCTGGGGCAACGCCGGCTGGCTGACCCCCGGCCTCGCGACCCCGCTCCCGGAACCAGCGGTCCTCAAGTACGGCGTCCGTGCGGTGCTGAGCCCTGCCTCACCGGTGTACGTTCCACCGACCGCGAGCCCGCGGCTCCTCAAGTTCCTCACCCGCTTCGCTCGCAACAGCACCGCCGGACGCTGGAAGACCGCGATGGACGCGCTGGTCCCGATCAACCGGCAGGCCCTGCCCGCGTTCGACTTCCTGGCCAAGGCCGGGGTCGAGGCGCAGACCTACGAGGCCAAGTCGTTCCTGGCCGCCTACCGGACCGTCGAGGAGCGCAAGGTGCTGCTCGAGGAGATCGAGCAGATCCACGCCGCCGGCCAGGGCATCGAGTTCGAGGCGATCAGCGGTGACGACGCCCGCGCGATCGAGCCGTCGCTGTCCGACGAGATCGGCGCGGCGATCCGGCTGCACGGGCAGCGGTTCATCAACCCGGGTGAGTACGTCCAACTGCTCGCCGACTCGGTGATCGCCCGCGGCGGGCAGATCATCAGCGGCGTCGTCGTGAAGGACATCGTCGACGAGATCCGCGGCGTCCGGCTCGTCACCGGCGACGGCGAGACCGATCCGTTCGACGCGGTCGTGATGGCGACCGGTGCGTGGCTGGGTGACCTGGCGCGGCAGTTCGGCGTGAAGACCGTCGTACAGGCCGGTCGCGGGTACAGCTTCAGCGTGCCGATGGCGCACGTACCAGCCGGCCCGGTGTACTTCCCGGCGCAGCGGATCGCCTGCACGCCGCTGGGCGACCGGCTCCGGGTCGCCGGGATGATGGAGTTCCGCAAGCCCGAGGCGAAGCTCGACCCGCGCCGGATCGACGCGATCGTCGAGGCCGCCCGGCCCCTGCTGCGGGACGCCGACCTGGACGCGCGGACCTTCGAGTGGGTCGGGCCGCGCCCCTGCACCCCGGACGGCCTGCCGATCATCGGAGCCACCGCGTCGCCGCGGGTGTTCGCTGCCGGCGGGCACGGCATGTGGGGCATCACGCTCGGCCCGATCACCGGCCAACTGCTGGCCGAGACCATCACCACCGGCCGTGCGCCGGCGGAACTGCGTCCGTTCAACCCGCTCCGCTGACTCTTCCGGCTTGGAGGGACCCCAACGACGTGGTCCCTCCATCTCGCTGACCGTCTCTTCGAGCAGCCCCTTCGGTGACCCTCCCCGGGCAGCACCTCACCTGCCCGCACCTCCTCAAGGCCACCACGTTGCCGCTCCGGTCAGCCCTGAGAGCGGGCCCTGGCGTCTTTCTCCTGCCCAGGGCCCGCTCTTTTCTGTCGGTGGGCTGTGCGACTGTGCTTCCTCAGACTCCTGGGAGGGCATGTCATGGTGCTTCGCTGGTACACGGTCGTGATCGACTGTCACGACGTTCGGAAGCAAGCGGCCTGGTGGGCTGAGGCGTTCGGCTGGAAGACGATCATCGAGACCGACGAGGAATGCGTGAACGTCCCCGGCTGGGTGGAACCCGACATGGTGAACGACATGCCGTGGGAACGCATCGGCCCCGGCATGGTGTTCGTCCCGGTCCCCGAAGGCAAGACCCTGAAGAACCGCTTGCACCTCGACTTCGCGCCACACACCAGCCAGGACCGCGACGCCGAAATCGCCCGTCTGGAAGCCCTCGGCGCCCAACGCGTCAACGTCGGCCAACCCGAAGGCCCCAGCTGGACAGTCCTCGCCGACCCAGAAGGCAACGAATTCTGCGTCCTCAGCTCCCGCGACTCCTGAAAATCACATGCTCACCACCGAGTCCGACGTGCCCGCACATCGCATCCCGGAGCTGACCGACCTCCTGCGTACGGCGTGGTGGATGACCGACCGCACGCCCGCGGACGTCCAACACCTGCTCGAGCACTCGGACCTGGTCATCGCCATCACCCACCACCCAACGAACCAACTGGTCGGCTTCGCCCGAGTCCTCACCGACTACGCGTACGTCGCCCTCATCCTCGACGTCATCGTCGCCGAACCCCACCGCGGCTCTGGCGTAGGCGCCGCACTACTCGACGCCGTCGTCACCCACCCCGCCCTGGCCGACGTTCGCAGCCTCGAACTCGTCTGCCAACCCGACCTGATCCCCTTCTACCGCCGCTGGGGCTTCACCGAACAAGTCGGCACCTCCCGACTCATGCGCCGTACCACCGATCGCCGACTGACCGACTGAACGGCTGCCCGCAGACAAGACAGATCCGGGGACTCGATGCGAGTCCCCGGATCCGTTGAACTGTTTGAATCAGTGCGTGTGCGGCTCGGCGCCGTGTTCGGCTTCGTGGGCGGCGATCTGGGACTTGACCTCTTCCATGTCGACCGCGCGCAGCTGGCCGATCAGGTCCTCCAGGCTCGCGGCCGGGAGCGCACCCGCCTGCGAGTACAGGACGACGCCGTCGCGGACCGCCATCAGGGTCGGGATCGACCGGATCTGGAACGCCTGCGCGAGCTCGCCCTGCGCCTCGGTGTCGACCTTGCCGAAGGTGATGTCACTGTGCTCCTCGGACGACTTCTCGAACACCGGCCCGAACATCTTGCACGGGCCACACCACTCCGCCCAGAAATCCACCAGTACGAGGCCGTCGTTACCGACCACGTCGTTGAAGTTCTCCTGGGTCAGCTCGACCGTTGCCACTACGACCTCCGAAAGTAGATGAGTACGTATCAGTCAACACCGATCGGCAGCCGAGTTGTTCCCGCACCCCCGGCCCGGTACGCCGGCCGATCTCGTACGCCGTACGACCTGACCGGAATGCGGAGTCTCGTATGTGACCTGGGCCACGTTTGTCAGATGGGCATGTCCACGAAAGGCGATGCGTAGTCCTGGACCTCGCCGAGGATCGACGCGGCGGCCTCCGGGGTGAGATCGGCGCGCTCGCGCTCCGCGACGATCATCTGCTGCAGCAGCCGGGTCTCACCCGCGGTAGCGAGACCGGTGATCTCGGGATGCCCGTTCAGCAGCCACGCGGTCGCGGCAGTGATGTAGCGCTGCTCGTCGAACGGCCGGTACCAGGTGTCGTACGACTTCTGCTCGCCTTCGGCCCAGTTCCGCCGGGCGATCATCTTGATCGTCATCAGCGCGGCGTCCGACGCCTTGACCGCTTCCACGAGTGCCGCGTAGTCATCGGCGTACTGCGGATCGGTGGACAGCTTGTAGTTCAGCGGCGTCAGCACACTGTCGAAGTCGAACCGGCGCAGCCCCTCGGTGTGTACCGACGGCGCCTGCGCGGTGTGGCCGGTGATGCCGATCGCGCGGACCATGCCCTCGTCCTTGGCCCGGATCGCCGCCTCCAGCGAACCGCCCTTGCCGGTCACGAGATCGAGGTTCTCCAGGTCGCACACGGCGTGCATCTGGATCAGATCGACGTGGTCGGTCTGCAGCCGCTCCAGCGACCTGTTGATCTCGCTCCAGGCCTCCTCGAACGTCCGGCGGCCGGTTTTGGTGGCGAGGAAGATACGGTCCCGGATCTCCGGCATCCGGGGTCCGAGGCGGAGCTCGGCGTCGCCGTAGTCGGCGGCCACGTCGAAGTGGTTGAGGCCGGCGTCGAGGGCTTCCTGGATCGACGCGTCGGCGCGGTCCTGGTCGACGCCCCCGAGCGAGGCGGCACCGTAGATCAGCACCGAGCTCTGGTGGCCGAGTCTGCCCAGTCGGCGAGTTTCCATCCTGGTCCTCCAGGGGTAGCAGGGATCACTCCGACCTTATGCCCGGAAGCGCTTTCGGCAAGCGGTTGTCCACAGCCGATTTTGACCCCTCGTCGCGGGAGAGTTTTCCACAGGCCGACTGCTCGATCGGTTACTATGAGTGATCGCCTGATGCGTTCTTTACCATGTTGTTCGCACGGATTTTCGAACCTGTCCGCGGCGTGTGGCATGGTGTGCGCTGCCCGCCCGACCTGAGCGGGCATGAGAGAGGAGCTATGACGACGGTACCGAAGGTGTCACTCTTGGCCGGTAACAGTGACGGCGAGGGTGACACTGCCCGCGAGTGGGGTAACAGTATGGCAGCGGGGAGCGATGGACCATCCGGATCCTGGGCTCAGGTCTCCCGGAGTACGGTCGCTTGCCGTATTCTCCCGGCTACTGTCCGCGTAACTGCTGTCTGAGGGGCGGGTAGGGATGAGTTGGTGGCGAACGTTGCTGAATCTGCCGCCAAAAGGTGAGCACTGGTCGGACCAGCGCCGGACAGATCAGCGCCGGAAGAAAGCGGGCAAAGGACGCCCGCAGAGCACCGCGCCGGAGTGGTGGGCCCACCCCGGCGGGCCGGTGTCACCTACCCCTCGCCAGGCGCAGGGCGTAGCCGCGCAGTACGCCGCTCCGCAGGGCCAGCCGCCGCAGAACCCGGCGCCGCCGCCCGGTGGTGTGATCGCGCCGCCGCGTCGTCCGGGTGCCCGCTCGCCGGAGGAACCGCAGCAGGGACCGCCGCAGCGCGCACCCGAACGTTTGAAACAGCGTTCGCCCCACGGCGCGCACGCGGCTCCGGGTCCGGTCCGCGAGGTGCTGGAGCCCGGTCAGACACCGTGGTCAACCGAACCGGAGTCCTCTTTCTCTACGTGGGCCCGGCGGTTCTTCCGCGGCCTCGTAGTCGTCGTACTGCTGCTGGCTGCGATCAGCGGCATCCGCTCCTGGATCGCCCCGAACAAGACACCGGAGACGGTGGTCAGTGGGCAGAGCAGCTTCCCGTCCGCGGAGGCGAGTGCGGTCGCGACGCGGTACGCCGTGTCGTACCTGACCTGGGACGAGAGCAACCCCGACGCCCGTCCGGCGCAGATCGGACTGGACCTCGCCGCCGGCCTGGACAGCCGCGCGGGCTGGAACGGTCGCGGCAAGCAGACAGCCGACGTCGCGTACCCGGGAGAGGTCAAGGCCGACTCGAACGGCATCACGGCCGTGGTGGACGTCCGCGTCCGCGTCTACACGTTCACCAAGCAGGGCAAGAGTTGGGCCGCCGGTCCGATCACCTGGGAGCGCATCTCGGTCCCGGTCGCGCGGACCGCGTCGCGCGTGGTGGTCAGCGGTCCGCCGACGTTCGTACCGGACCTGCGGGCGCCGCTGCCGAGCAACATGCCGGACGCGGGCAAGCCTGACGACGAACTGACGTCGGACACCGAGAAGGACGCGGAGGCCTTCTTCTCGGCGTACGCCGAGTCCGACAACAAGGTGTCCGCGGTGACCGCGCCCGGCTCCACCATCCGCAGCCTGAACGGGGCGGTGAAGTTCGGTGAACTCAAGGACTGGCAGGTGTACACCGGCAACGACGACGAGCGGCGGGCGACCGCGGCCGTCACCTGGAACGGCGTGGGTGACACCACGCTGGACCAGACGTACACGCTCACGCTGAGGCGTACTGTCGCCACGGACGGAGCACAGCGATGGCAAGTGGCTGCCGTCGGATGAATCCAGCTACTGGCCATCGGATGACCGAGGCAACAAGGGAGACACCGCAATGACGACACACGAACTGGCTGCGAGCGTGCTTCAGCTTGCCGTGCCCATGGCCGACCCCAATGTGCCGACGGGCGCGGACTTCAAGGACTGGGTCCTGGTCATCGCGGGGAACATCTTCATCGCGATCCTCGTATTGCGTGCCATCGGCCACTACTTCAAGCGCGAGTGGGGCGAGCTGTTCGGCCACATCGCGGCCGGGGTGCTGGTGGGCGGGCTGATCTACGCCAACAACCAGACCATCAACGTGCTCAAGGGCTTCTGGGGATTGCTGTCCGGAGGTAATTGATGCGAGTCGGCCGCACCCTGACCCACCACTTCGAGATCGAGACCCGGCAGTACGACCTGCTCGGCATCGACCTCGGAGAAGGCGCCAGGCGCCGGATGATCATCTTCGGAGCGGTGATCATCCTGCTCTGGGTGGCTTTGCTGTTCCCGTTCATCGGCGTACCGAAGAAACCCACCGTCAGTCTGTACGTCGTGCCGCCGTTCGTGATCACCGCGTTCGGCTGGCGCCCCGGCAAGTTCCACGAGCGTCGCCGCCGGGTGACCGAGTGGGCGCTCGCCGTCCGGTACGCGTTGCGGGCGCACCGCCCGATCATCGGCCTGGGCGCGCGCGCCGCCGACAAGACGGAGTACCTGCCCTGGCGGGAGCGTGTCTCGACCCGGAAGGTGGCCGACCTGGCCAAGGCCCGGGTCACGCCGGAGTGGGAACGTGAGGTCGTGGTGGAGGTCGACCCGATGGTCCGCGCCGGCGCGGACATCACGGTCAGCCAGCGGGCCCGCCTGCTGGGTTCGGATCATGTGCAACGGGTGAGTCGCAGGACATCGTCAGGAAGAGGCCTGAATGAAGATCGCTGACAAGCTCCTGAACCTGGTGGGGGTCGGTCGCGAGCGCGGCCTGCCGCCACCTCGTCTGGTGGCCATCGCCGACGGTCTGCTGGTGACCGAGCGCAGCGCCGAGGCGTGGTTCCTGATCTCGGTCGCGAACACCGACCTGGCCACCGAGGCCGAGCAGGACGCGGCCCTCGACGCCGCGGTCAGCGCGGCCGCGACGATCCTCGGTGACCGCCTCAGCCACCTGAAGGTGGTGTGGGGCCGCTCGACCGGTCAGGACTACATCGACTCCGTGGGCGGCCACTACCGGCTCGGCGACCACGAGTCCTGGGCGCAGACGCGCGCCGACCGGATCGACGAGATGCGGATGCCGGAGCGGTACGTCGCGCTCGGCGTACACCTGTCCGACCGCGACCCGCGGGCAACCGCGCAGGTCCGCGGCTCGATCAGCGACGCACTCGGTACGACATCGTGGCGGGTCAGCGCCCGCGAGCTCGCGCACCTGGACGAGCGGGTGCGCAAGCTCGCTCGTCAGCTCGGCTCGACGGTCTGGCGGGCCCACACCGCACCGGCCGAGGTGATCTCCTGGCTGATCAGCCGCGAGATGCACCGTGGTGCGGTCGCGGCGCCGCGACGCGGTCTGATCACCGGTGCATCGCTGGCCCGGCTGACGTCCGGTCGTGTGGTGCCGTACACCGACCATCTGCGGATCTACGACACGCGTGGCCAGATCGCGGCGTACACGACTGTCCTCGCGATGACGGACTTCCCCGAAGAGCTCGAGACACCGGGCGCGGGGGAGTGGCTGCGGACGCTCTCGGAGATCAAGGCGATCGACGACGACGGCGACGAGATCGACGTCACCGTCGAGGCCTCGGTCCGGTTCCGGGTCCTGACGAAGAAGACCGCGCGCCACCTGGTCGACGAGACCCGGAAGAGCGCGAAGGAGCAGCGCCGGTCGGCCGCGAAGGGCACCGCGGAGGAGACCGCCGACGAGATCGTCGAGACCGAACGCGTCATGCGTGAGGTCAAGCGCGACATCAACCGCAGCGGTCTGACACTGGTCGAGGACCACCCTCGGTTGCTGGTCAGCGCGGACACGCGTGAGGACCTCGAGGCGTACGTCGACGCGGTCATCGCGCACTACGCCGACCGCGGCATCACCGTTGCCGCTGGCGCGGACGAGCAGCGTGACCTGTGGCTGGAGTCCTTGCCGGGCGACCAGTTGCGTGTGCCGGACCTCGGGCACGTGCGTGAGTCGACCGCGTTCTTCGGGTCCTGGTTCTGGGGCGGTGCGTCGATTGGTGACGCCACTGGTCCGGCTATCGGGTACCTGACCGGCTCCACGCCCGGTCTGGTGCGTTTCGACGCCGCGGCTGGTTCTGCACTGGGTGACGCGACCACGACGTTGTTCCTCGGCCGGTCCGGTCGAGGGAAGACGACTGCCGCGATGATGGGCGGTCTGGACTCCGCGTTCGCCGGTGCGTGGGTGCCGCTGCTGGACCTGAAGGGCGACGCTGCCGGCGTGTCCGCAGTCGCCGCGGAGTACGGCGTACCCACCGCTGTCATTGAGATCACGGCGCAGTTCTCCGGCGCTGCGGACCTGCTGCGGGTCCTGCCCGTTGACGACGCGCTACTGCAGGCGCCGTCACAGCTCATGCTGCTGCTGCCGCCTCATCTGCGTGGTGCGGCCGAGGCTCCCGTCATGGCTGCCACCCGCGCCGAGATCCAGTCGCCCGACCCGTCGTCGTGGGGTGTCATCCAGCGGCTCTGCGCTTCCGACTCGGAGACCGTACGGACTGTCGGCTTCGCGCTGCGCGACCTGGTCGAGACAGGCCTCGGCTCCGTCGTCGCCGGCCCGCCGTCCGGCCTGTCCTCCCTGACCACGAACCCAGGCCTCTGGGTCGTCCAGATGCCCGGCCTCACGCTGCCGTCCCCCGAGTCGGCCCCCGAGTCCTGGTCCCCGATCGAGCGCGTCGGCATGGCCTGCCTCCGCGGCTGCCTGGCCTGGATGGTCCGTACGACGGGCCGCCGCGAGTTCCGCGGCCGCTCCAAGGTCGTCATCGTCCCCGAGGTCCACCTCCTGACGAAGACCCCCGACGGCGCCTCCTTCCTGGACTACATCGCCCGTGTCGGCCGCGCCCTGGGCGCCTCCCTGGTCCTGGACACCCAGGACCCGGCCTCGATCCTGAAGCTCCCCGGCCTCGTCGAACAGATCACCACCCTGTTCGCCTTCAGCCTCCGCTCCCGCGAACAGGTCGACTCGTTGCTGGAGCTCCTGGGCCGCCCGCAAACCGCGCCGTACCAAACCCTGGTCCGCGGCATCAACACCGCCGCCAACGGCAAATCCATCCGCCACGGCCACTGCATCATGCGAGACCGCTGGGACGAAGTAGCCACAGTCCAGATCGACATCCCCAGCCAGCAGGTAGCAGCCCTGCTCCGAACCACCCCCGAATCCGAACACGCAACGGATTCCGCCGCCCCTGCCCGAGCCATCGCCGTCCCGGAAGACCCCTTCGCCGACGACGAGGAACCGACCTTCGAACCAGCCCTCGCCCAGGCCGGCCCCAACCACCAGGCCGCAGCCCCGCGTCCCCAGGACGAGCTCCACAACCAGCCGCCACATCCCCAGCCTCAAACCCAGGCACCCGCTCCGTCCCAGCCGCTCGCCCAACCTCAGCCACCGACCCAACCCCAGCCACCGGCCCAACCACGGCCACCGGCTCAGGCACCGGCGTCGGCTCAGGCACCGGCTCAGGCATCGGCTCAGCCTCAGGCATCGGCTCAGGCGGCCCCAGCGTCGGCGGAGCCCGCTTCAACACCGGCTGCCGGAGTGAAGCCCGAGCACCACCAACCTGCCCCGACCGCGCCGACCTCCACGCCGGATTCGCCGCACGCCCCCCAGCCCGCGACTCCTGCCGCCGAGCACCAGCCGTTCACATCCGGCAACGGAACCCCACAAGGCGCCCCGGCACAGCCGAGCCCGCCACCCACCGTGCCAGCCGCAGAGGCAACCTCTGCCGTCGCCCAGCAGAACGGCCACCCACCAACCCCCTCCAGCGAAGACCGCCACCAAGCGCTCCGCTACGAGTCCCCGATCGGCCCCGACGAGGTCTACGACCAAGAAGCAGACGAGGCCGCCTACAACGAGGCGATGTACCCCGCCTACGACACCGACGACCCCACCCCCAACGGCTCCGACCAACCCACCAAGTCCCCCAGCGGCAAGGAGCACGTCGCATGAGATGGCAGCGCCGCACCCGAACGGCGCTGACTGTCCTCGCCATCTCGCTAATCGTCACCTCACAGGTCGCCCTCGCCGCCGACCCAAAACAGCCGACGACGCCCACTGGCTTCGCAGATCTGCTCCCGACGCCTGATTTGACGCACGGCGACTCCAAAACACTCTTCGAGCAGTACAGCCCACTGGTCTACAGCCTGGACTTCGAGGGAAGCCTGCGGGATCCGCTCCGACCGATCTTCAACTCGTTCGCCTCATTGCTGATGATGTTCGTGATCGCTGCGACCCGAGCAGCGATTTCGATCGGATGGTGGCTGTTCTCGTTCACAGACATCAAGTCCCTGATGGATGCAACCGCGGGTGCGATCGGCGGAATCAGCGGCCAGCTCACCGGATGGCTGCTGCCGTCCGCGCTGGCGTTCGGTGCAATCGCTGCGTATGTCCACCGCAGATCGACTGGGACTGCGTTCGGGCAACTCGTCTGGGTGTTCGCTGCCGGTTTGCTTGCCGTCAGTCTGGCTTTCGGAGCCACGACCTGGCTCAAGGGCGTCGACGGCGCACGGCAGGTCGGCGCCCAAACCGTCATGGGAGCGTCGGATCAAGTCTTGGGCAAGCCGATGAAGTCGCCCATTGAATTACCTGAACCGGCATTCCCGGGGTCGAGCCGGGACAGTTTGCTGCGTAAGTCGGGCGATGCTGCTTGGCGCGGCTTCGCCGCAACACCTTGGTGCGTTGCCGAATTCGGGTCGATCGAGGCCTGCAAGCGATATGGCAAGGGCATGCTCGACATCGGCGCCGACTCCGACAAGCGCATGGATTACATCAACGACCAAGTTGCCAAGGCCGAAGGAAGTGGCGACGCGCCGACCGTGAAGTGGGCGAAGGGTGAGAACGCGTTCGGCCGTGTCGGAGTCCTCGCAGTCGCGGCTGTCGCGGCCGGAATGTTCGCCTTCCTGACAATCGGTCTGGCGACGACAGCGCTGTTGGCCTTCGTCGGATGTTTGCTCTTGCTCGTTGTCGGCGTGATCTTCGCCTGTCTCTTCATCGTTCCTGGTCGATCGCGACAGTGGGGGATGAGCTGGCTTGAGTCCTTGCTCGGCCTGGTGTTGCAATCGATCGCTGCCATGCTCGTCTTCGGCATCGCCTTGTCGCTGCTGACAGCTGTGTTCACCTTGAGCGAGACCTTGGGGTGGTTGCCGGTCACGTGTCTCGCGCTGGTGGTTCTGGTCGCGGCCTTCCGCCTGCGAAAGTTGCTCGAAAGCTTGGGCGCCACGATGAAGCCTGGAATCGGCAGCATGATGATGGGCTCGTATGCGCGGCGAGGTGCCGTTCAAGCCGTCCGGCGTGTGGTGACTGCGCTGCGCAGCCGGACGTCCGCGCCAACTCCTGAACGACCGAAGGCGGGTGGCCGGACGGCCGACGGCGGGTCGGGCGAGGGGCGTGTGGAGACGAACCGCAACTATCGAACAGTGCCGCCTGTCGGAAGCAGCCGCCACTCCGAGCACAACGACCGGACCGCCGGGACATCTGAGGCCGGGCGTGCCGGCGCGGGTCACCGCGCGGATTCACCGCGACCCGGACGGAGCCGAGTCGTGGGTGCCGTCGTCGCTCCCGCCGCGGAGGGATCGGCTCCAGCTACCGGCCCGAAACGAGGTAAACATGGTGATGCCGTCCCTGGGCGCAGTACCAAGGAGACAATCGACCAAGGCGGATCGCGAGATGTCGGCAAACCGGTCAGCGCGTCGAGTCGACGACCAATTGAACTGAGTACGGGCAGGCATATGAAGCCTTCGCAGGCGGCGGCCCAGCTCAGGAACGGTGGGTACGAACCAAGGCGTGTCCTGGTCCATTCAGCCAGCCTGCGAGAAGGGCCGCCGAAGGTGGGACGGGTGGCTCGCAAGGCGACGACCTCGAAGACTCGGCTCTACCGAGAGTACTCGGCGGCGCGCGGTAGCGGGCCGACGAGCCGACGTGTGGGTGGGCGGTGACCGAACGTGGCGTTGCGTGGCAATCGTCGGCGACCTGGCTCGCCGTCCGAGATTTGGCAGACATCGGACACGCCAACTGAATCGCCTCGACCCAAGAGCCGACGCGAGCGCCGTCGCGATGACATCGCGCGTCAGCGTGCTTTGTTGCGCGAGCGGCGCCGTAGCGAGCCGGCGAGCCCGATCGGCGTGATCGCGGCGATCGTCCTTCTCGCGGTCATCGTGCTCGGAGTCGGAGGTGGCCTGCCCCGCCTGTTCGACGGTGACGATGAGCAGGGCCCGACGGGTCTCTTGACGCCGGGTGAATCGGCAACCAGCGGACCCGACGAGCCTGAGACGACCGTGACGGCGACAACGCCGAACAACCCGCTGCCCGTTTCGACTCCACCACCGCAGACACAGCGTCCCGGGGCAGAGACGACGGCCGCAGCGGACAACGCGACGCGGAGCTGGGCGACGGTGTTCTACACGCGTCAGCCTGCGCGTGAGACCTATGCGCAACTCGTCGAGCGAGCAGCGCAGTTCACCACGCGAGAACTGGCCGACAGTTTCAGAGCGTCCGTCGACTCGACGTACGGCGCTCTGCGGGACAGTGGTGGAACCTCGAGGGTCGTGTCCGTTTCGATCGTCAAGCCCAGACCGGACACCGCTCCCGTTGATACCCCGACCAGGATCACTCGCTTGGTGAACATCAACATCGAGACGACCGGCAACGACGCCAGCCGCTTTGCTGTGCCATTGATCGTCACGGTGACGCCCGACAACGGTCGATGGCTGGTCAGTGCGGTCGACGGGGGCACCGGCCCGTGAGGAGTGGCCGGGGTGATCTCGATGTTTAGTGGCAGGGATCTGGCGGAAGCCGCGGGACTTGCTGGCGCAAAGAGCCTCGCGCCGAAGATCGCGGCTATCGGTGCCGTGCTTGTTCTCGCGACTGCGGTGATCCTGGCGCCATTCGGTGCCGGAAGCAACCAGGTGAACGCTGCCTGCCCACCCGGCGTACCTGGAGGCGCTGACGACCCGCCCGTACGCGGCTCGTTACGTGCCGTCCAGATCTCCTACGCGAAGATCATCGACGAAGTTGCGCTCAAGCGAGGTCTCCCGGGCCAGGCGACTCTGGTCGCGTTGATGACCGCGCTGCAAGAGTCGCAACTCCAGAACCTCACCTACGGTGACCGGGACTCCGTCGGCCTCTTTCAGCAGCGACCGTCGGCAGGGTGGGGGACCGTGCAGGAAATCCTCGACCCCGTCTACGCGGCCAACGCCTTCTTCGGCGGACCGGAGCCACCAAGTCCACCTGGCCTCGTGGAGATCAAGGGCTGGGAGACGATGCCCTACACGGTGGCCGCGCAGGCGGTTCAGGTCTCAGCGTTCCCTGATGCCTATGCCCGGCAGGAGAACACAGCTCGGCTGATCGCCGAGGAAGCCGGTGTCGACCTCAACAGGCCGGGGGACCCGTATGCGGGATCGGGCCGGCCGCCGGGAGGCGGCTCGCCATCGCCAGGCACTCAAGTTGGCGATCAGTGCGGAGGAGGTTTGGTCGACGGCAAGCCGATCGCTGGAAAGTGGCCAGCCGAGGAGCAAAGCGTGCCGGATCCGACCGGGACCGGGGGCCTGCTGACACCACGCATGGCCGCCTGGGTCCAGGCTGCGAGAACGGCTCTGCAGAATCCGAGCATGTCGTGCTGGGACGCTCATGTGTGGAACCCGACAAGTGACCACCCCAAGGGCAGGGCCTGCGACGTCTTCGTCGGGGGCGACGCCCGCAAGTCACCCGCCCAGCGAGCCAAAGGCGATGGGTACGCGAACTGGACGATCAGTACGGCGGGGAAGACCGGCGTGCGGTATGTGATCTGGTACGGAAAGATCTGGAGTGCCCGAACTGGCCAATGGCGGGCGTATAACGGAGGTGGTGTCTACAATCCGACGGACGCGACCGGCGGTCACTACGACCACGTTCATGTGTCGGTGTACTGAGGCGACCAGCAAGCGTGGTGAGTTGGGGAGAATGCGACAAGTGATGCTGAACTGGGAGTCGTCGAGCTGGCCGGAGGTATCAAGTGAACGGCCCTGATGATCGCGACCGACCTGGGTCGTTCTCACCTGACGACTGGGAGTCGGCCGCACAACCCGGGCAGCCAGGTCCTGCACCGAACGCACCGGATGGCGTTCCAGGCTCCTTTGGATCCGGTGATCCTGCTCCTGCCGGCGGACAACCGCCGCGGGCCTTCGCGTTCTCCACGCACTCCGCTGCTGAACTGCTACTGGGCATCCCGTGGGCTATTTGGAGCTTCGCTGTCGTTTCTACCGTTTCGTCGTGGATCTTCGACGGATTTGCCGTCGTGCTCATCGTTACGCTGTGGGTTCTGTCCGGCCTGCTCATAGTGGTGCCTGCCACTGAGACGTACGTCGCCAGGTACTTGTGTCGACTGCGGTGGCCGACGATGCTCGAACAGCAGAAGCTCGACGTCGCGTGGCGGGCAGTGTGCGCACGTGCCGGTGTCGATCCCAACTACCACAAGCTGTGGGTCGAGGAGTCTGACAGCGTCAACGGAATCTCTGTCGCGGGCCGGTCCGTCGCTGTGACTAGGTGGGCACTGAACAATCTTCCCCCGCGCCAACTGCAAGCTGTGCTGGCTCACGAGCTGGGGCATCACAGAGGCGGTCATCCGTGGGCAACGCTGGTGGTGTTCTGGTACGCACAACCTGCGCGTTTGATGGTGGCAGCGTTCCAAACTCTGGTGCGGCTCAGTGCTCAGATTCCCGCAGTGGGATGTCTCATCGTGGCCTTCTTTCTCTTCTTCATCATCGGCCTCGCTTTTCAATCGATGGTTTGGGGCTCGAGCGGAGGTGGATGGGGTTGGACGCTCTACGCGATCGTGCCGTTCGTGGTTCCGATCCCTCTGGCTTGGATCAGCAGGCGTTCAGAACTGATCGCTGATCGAGTTGCGGCAGACCTCGGTTACGCGCGGGAGACCATCGCCTTCTTCTACGATCTGCAGTCGCAGGGCGAGGACGTCGTGAGGCGCGCAGCCGGATGGCGCGGCGCACTCTATGCGACGCATCCGCCGATCGCGGATCGCATTCGGGCGCTCGAGATCTATGTGCAAGGCACGGGATTATGAACAAGAGACGCGACCAGTTCAAGTCGCTCAAGGACCGCCTGGCAGCAATCGCGGCCGCAGTCGGCGGACAGACACCGCCACCGCCAACGCCTTCGACAGGACCCAGGCGCAGCCTGCAGCCGTGGGAAAAGATCCGTGGATCGCATGCTGCCCTGGCCAGGCAACTCGACGAGTTGGCGCGCTCTGCTGATTTCGGCGACGTTGATCGCGCCCGGATTGCGCACGTCATCGATCGATCGATGACGGACCAGGAGGAACTCGAACGGCTGACCCGTGCCATCGAGCGCGACAACAGCGCAGCGCTTGTGCATCCTTCGCAGCAGCGGAATCTGCCGGGACGGAGGTTCGCCCGGCACAATCTCCTCGCCGGCCAGGTTCGACTCGGCGAGGTCGTTGCCGACCATCGCAGCGACTTCGAGATCACCGGCGACTTCGGCATCGATCTGGATGTGCTGCGAACGTCCCTTCTGGTCATCGGGCCACCTGGGTCAGGCAAGACCCGTGGCATGGCGACGCCCATCGTCGAACACCTCTCACTTGCGGCCTTGACTGGCAAGGCGAGCATGGTCGTTATTGATCCGAAGTCGACGGATTTCGCCTACGAGGGTTGGTTCGATGTCACGATCGATCCGCTGAACCCGAGTTGCGGGTTCAGCTTGTTTGGGGGGTCGCGGACAGCCGATGTCGCTGCCGACAGGTTGGCTAGCGCACTCCTGCCGCCACGGGTGAGTGACGACAAGGCATACTTCATCGACGCGTCGAAAAATGCCCTGTACGCGTGTCTCGCCCCTTTCGAGGCGGCGTATCAACGGTGGCCAACCGTACCGGAACTGCTCGGACTTCTCCGGGCCGATCAAGCCTCGATGGACCGAGTGAAGGAACGGTTGAAGGGTCCGGGAGCCAAGGAGTTAAAGGCTCTGCTGGACAGCCGGAAGGTACAGACTCAACGCTCCGCGGATCCGGCGGCCAGCTTGGTCGAGCGGTTTGCGCTACTTGATCGTCCAGCGCTCCGGAACCTCTTCGATCATCCGGGCCCAATGTTCCAGATGCGAGACCTGAACCGTCCGGTGCGGGTGCGGGTCGCGTTGCCGGAAGCCGAGTACCCCGACGCGTCGCGGATCCTCGCCCGGCTGGTGGTTTCGCAGTTCGTCCAGATCACCTCGTCCAGCGAAACCGACAGATCGATCTTCAAGGGGCTGGTCATCGACGAGGCGGGCCGGTTCGTCGATGACTACGTCGCCAGAGGTGTGCAGAAGTTGCGCTCGAACAACGCGGGCCTGGTGCTGTTGTCGCAAACGATGTCGGACTTCCCGCCGGAGGTTCGTGCGACCGTGTTCGGGTCGACGGGATGCAAAGCCGTGTTCGGCGGCATCGATCCCGCGGACGCAGACGTGTTCTCCCGCTGGTTCGGGGACCAGTACGTCACCGAGACGACCATCAGTCGAAGCGCGACCACCGGAGTTCAGTACAACGAGTTCGGATCGATGGGCGGGCGGTCTGAGAGCCGCAGCTCTGGCTACAGCGCGCGACGCGTCGAGCGTGCACGCTGGACAGTGTCGGACATCGTCACCGGCGTGCCCGCCGGCCACGCGTTGGTGTCGCTGGCTCGCTCGAACGGTGTTCGCGTCGGCCCTGTCCTGGTCAATCTGCGAGGGTAGAGCAGGCCGCGGCACACGGAGCTCGATCCGTTGAATGCGCCGCGGCCTCATCGACATCATTGGTGTTGCTGCACCTCCGCCGACCCTGACGATGATACCCGGACGAGGATGCACGGCGGTCTGACCGGCGCACGGGGCGATTGTGCGTTGGTACCCTGTGGAGGAAAGACAGAAGTACCACACGGTGCTTTCGTTCACTTGTGATCGATTCGCCGCGTGGTTGTTGCTGCAGCCTTGGCGATCGTTCACCTGTCCGCAGGAGCTCGATCCACATGTCTGTTGCCAACACCCGTCGTACACGCACTTCTTTTGAGAAGAAAGTTGAGCGCTGGAATGCCAATTTGGTTGCGTTGACCTCGTTGATGGGGAGTCTGATTGGTCTGCTTCGGCGGGTCGCTCAGGTTGTTCTGATCGTGGTTGCCGTAGCTGGGGTGTTCTGTCCGGGGCTTTTGCCGCTCGTGGCTGCGATGTCTGCTCTGCTGTTGCAGGTTCGGCGTTCGTAAGTGCGGGGCATGACAGCTCGACCCTTGTGGTCGGGCTGTTGTGTTTAGGGGCGAGACGTTTGAGGGCGGCGGGGGCTTGGGGAGCGGAACGGGCAGGTTCGGGTTCGGGGCGGGGGCAGCGGGCTGTTGGCGCAGGTGTTGTCTGGTGTGGTTCGGATGCTCGCTGGGGCTCGGTGGAGGTGAAGGGTTTTCCCTTGCACGGTGCGATTCTGGTGACGATCCGCTTCCCAGTGGGTGCTGTGCGGAACTAGGGTTCGACGGACCGTAGTGGTTGCGTTACGCAACCTGGACGTGGGAGGGAAACGGATGAGGAAACGCCGTAAGGCGCTCGTGGCCGTCACCGCAGGACTGGCCACTGTCTCGCTCGGGTTGTCGTTCACCAGCGCCGCGGGGGCAGCGCCGGAAGCAGCGACGGCTAACCCGAACGGGCTGAAGCTGATCAAGACCAAGACGTCGCTGCTCGGCAAGCACTATTGGTACCAGCAGACCTTCAAGGGGCTGCCGGTCATCGACGGGTACTACGCCAAGCACGTGGCCAAGGACGGCGCGGTGCAGATCGCGGACGGCCGGGACGCCGTACCGGCGAACCTGGACGTCAGCGCGGCTGTCGCGTCGGCGCCCGCCACCCAGACCGCCAACGCCGCGGTCACCGCGCGCGCGAACCGTGCCCGGATCGCCGGGCCGAACAAGAACCTCGTGCCGCAGCCGGCCGCGACCAGCGGCGCCGCGCAGCTCGCGGTGGTCGGCGGACCGAACGCGCGCCTGGTCTGGAACGTCACCAGCCGCTCGGCCGAGGGCGTCAGCCGCTCGCTCGTCGACGCGGACACCGGAACCGTCGTCGAGTCGAAGGTGATCAGCGACAACGTCGATGGCCGCGGCTCGGTGTTCGACCCGAACCCTGTGGTCAGCGAGCAGAACGAGAAGCTGACCGACCAGAACGACAAGAACCAGGACGCGTTGTTCCTGGCGCAGAAGAACGTCATCCTGCGCAACCTGGACGGCTCCGGCAAGCTCAACGGCCCCTACGTCAACATCGCCGAGGCCAAGGGCGGCCTGGCCCAGAGCAAGAACAACACCTTCGTCTACCAGCGCCAGAACGACAAGTTCGAGCAGGTGATGGTCTACTACCACATCAACCAGACGCAGGAGTACATCCACCAGTTGGGGTTCACCGAGGTCAACAACGAGTCGCAGGACTTCTCGGTCAACACGTTCTCCGGGGACAACTCGTTCTACGACCCGTCGACGGACGTCATCACGGTCGGCGAGGGCGGTGTCGACGACGCCGAGGACGCCGAGGTGATCTGGCACGAGTACGGGCACGCGATCCAGGACGACGTGGTCCCGGGCTTCGGTGAGTCGGAGGAGGCCGGCGCGATCGGCGAGGGCTTCGGCGACTACTGGGCCGTGACGATGTCGGTGCCGGTCAGCAAGGGCTTCGAGCTGCCGTGCGTGATGGACTGGGACGCCACGTCGTACACGACGGACGAGCCGCACTGCCTGCGCCGTACGGACACCGGCAAGACGATCGACGACAAGACCGGTGAGGTGCACGACGACGGCGAGATCTGGTCGAACGCGCTGTGGGACATCCACAAGGCGCTCGGCCGGACGAAGGCGAACAAGCTGATCCTCGAGGCGACGTTCTTCTACGACCCCGACACGTCGTTCGCCGCCGCGGCCCAGGACACCGTCCAGGCTGCCCGGCTGCTCTACGGAAAGCCGGTGGCCGCCCAGGTCACGAAGGCCTTCCAGGACCGCAAGATCCTCCCGTAACCAACACCAGGTTGTGCGCCCACGACTACTGTGGGCGCATGACCTGGAGTACGGCGGACATTCCCGACCTGACCGGACGACTCGCGCTCGTGACGGGTGCTACCAGCGGACTCGGGTACGAGACCGCGCTCGAACTACTCAGGCACGGCGCCGACGTGCTGGTCGCCGCGCGGAACCCGGAGAAAGCCGCGCAGGCGGCGGAAACCCTGACGCAGAAGGCCGGACGAGCGCCGACGGTTCTCGAGCTGGACCTGGCCGATCTGGCCAGTGTCCAGCGGGCGGCCGAGGAGGTCGTCAAGTCGTACGACAGGCTGGATCTGCTGATCAACAACGCCGGCGTGATGGCGCCGCCGTACCGGCAGACGCTCGACGGGTTCGAGTTGCAGCTTGGCACCAACCATCTGGGTCACTTCGCGCTGACCGGCCGGCTGCTTCCACTGTTGCTCAAAGGCAGCCGGGTGGTGACGGTCAGCTCGTTCATGCACAAGACCGTGCGTGGCATCAGCGAGGACGACCTGCGCCGGCCGGCGGGCAGCTACCGGAAGTGGGAGGCGTACGGGAAGTCGAAGCTCGCCAACCTGCTCTTCACGCTGGAGCTGGACCGTCGCGTCCGCGCCGCCGGGGTCGATCTGCTGAGCGTGGGAGCGCATCCCGGGTATGCGTCGACCCACTTGCAGGCAGCTGGTCCTGAGCTCGCCGGGCGTGCCCTCCAGGCGCGGTTGTGGGGCGCCGCGACGCGTGCGGTCGCACAGTCCGCGGCGGCCGGCGCCTGGCCGAGTCTGTACGCCGCGACGTACCCGGATCTGCGTCCTGGATCGTTCGTCGGCCCGAGCTTCTTCGAGTACCGCGGTACGCCGAAGGTCGTGCTGCCGACCCGCACCGCGCAGGACCCTGAGCTGGGGGAGCGTCTGTGGGCTTGGTCGGTCGAGGCGACTGGGGTCGATCCAGCACTCACCGTGCCGAAGTAGTGACATAGCGGCAACTTTCTGGTTACCCTCCGGTAATTCCAGTTGCCGGAGGTCCTTCAGTGCGTAAGTTCGCTGCCGCCCTAGCAGTAGTCCTGGCCCTGATTGCCATGACCCTCATCGCGAGGGGTCCGCGGGCAGATGCGAGTCAGACCGCGCCAGGTTTCAGTACGTCGTACCAGCGCATCCCCGGCGCCGGCGGAATCGGGATCGGCGCCGTCGTACTGACGCCGACCGGCCAGGGCGACGGCCCGTTCCCGCTCGTGGTCATGCCGTCGAGCTGGGGTGTGCCGAACGTCGAGTACGTCGGTCAGGGCGCGAAGCTGGCCACGGCCGGGTTCCAGGTGATCTCGTACTCGAGCCGCGGCTTCTGGGACACCGGCGGCGGCATCGACATCGCCGGCCCGCCGACCGTCGCCGACGTCAGCAAGGTGATCGACTGGGCGGACGAGCACACGCCCGCGGACGCCAGCCGGGTCGCCGCGGTGGGGATCTCGTACGGCGCCGGTACGTCGCTGCTCGCCGCGGCGAAGGACCCGCGGATCAAGGCAGTCGGCGCCATGAGCGGCTGGGCGGATCTCATCCGGTCGCTGGATCCGAACGACACGGTCGCGCTCCAGGCCGTCGCGGGTCTGCTTGCCCTGGGCAACGTCACCGGACGGCCGGGGCCGGAGATGGCGTCGCTGCAGACGAAGTTCGTCACCGGGGACTTCGACGGTGCGATCGCGGAGGCGAAGCAGTTGTCGCCGGTTCGCTCGGCCGCGACGATGGTAGACCAAATCAACGCGCGGAAACCGGCGGTGTTCCTCGCGAACGCGTTCGAGGACTCGATCTTCCCGCCGGCGCAGTACACGGACTTCTTCACCGCGTTGACCGGCCCGAAGCGGCTGCTGCTGGCGCATGGTGATCACGCCACGCCGGATGCGAGCGGGGCAATTGGTCTACCAAATGAGACGTGGGACGAGTTGGCCGGCTGGTTGCGGCATTACCTCACCGGCGCGGACAACGGCGCCGATGCGGAAGCGCCGGTGCAGCTGAAGTCGCAGCGCGGCGTGTGGCGCGGGTATGCCAACTGGGCGGCGGTCGGCCAGGAGCGTACGTCGTACCTGACGAAGGCGGGTGCGCTGCAGGGGAACGCGTCGACCGGGTGGAGCCGGGCGATCGGCGCCGGTATACCAACCGTCGCCGACAGTGGGGTCGCGCTCGTCTCGGGCGCTCTGCAGGGGCTGCTGTCGATCCCGACCGGAGTCGCGACGCCGTTGGTGAGCAGGACGTTCGCGGGCGTCTGGTCCGGTCCGGCGTTCGATCGAGCGACCGTGGTCAACGGGTCGCCGAAGATGCACCTCACCGTGAAGCCGTCGGCGGCGAGTACGTCGCTGTTCGCCTACCTGTACGACGTCGACGCGCTCGGCGTCGGCTCGTTGATCTCGCACAAGCCGTACACGTTGCGCGGGGCGACGCCGGGCAAGGCGGTCCCGCTCGACGTCCGGTTGGAGGCGACGAGCTGGGAGGTGCCGGCCGGGCATCATCTCGTGCTGGTGGTGGACACGGTCGATCCGCGGTACCTCGGGCGGAGCGTGATCGGGTCGACAGTGACGTTCAGTTCGCCGGCGGGCGATCCGTCGTGGGTCAGCGTTCCGGTGGCGGCGTGAACCTCAGCCGCCGGGGATTCCTCGGCTTCACCGCTGCCCTCGTCCCGATCCACCAGGCCGCAACCCGCGAGGCGCCGGAACGCGAAAGCCCGGACCCCGCGGGAACCGGCGGCCAGGGAGCACGCGGCGAGGCCGGCGGCACGTTGTACCTCGGCACGTACGGCGACGGCATCGGTATCGCGACGTACGACGCCGACGGAATGATCACCAAGACCGGGACGATCGCTGGTATACCGGACCCGTCGTTCGTGATCCGGGACGGCAACTTCCTGTACGCCGTGAACGAGCAGGACGCCGGCGCGGTGACGGCGATCGACATCTCCGCGACACCGAAGGTCCTGAATCGCCAACCCAACAAGGGATCCGGGCCGTGCCACCTGGCCAAGGTCGGCGACCACCTGCTCAGTGCGAACTACGGATCCGGTGACGTCGCGGTCCACCCGATCGCGGCAGATGGGAGCCTTGGGCAACAAACCGATCTGGTCAAGCACGAAGGGTCCGCGCCGCACGCGCACCAGGTGGTGCAGGCCGGCGAGTACGTGCTGGCCGTTGACCTCGGCACCGACTCGATCTACACCTACACGCTGGCCGCCGGGAAGCTGACGCTGCAGCATCAGGCGAAGGTCAAGACCGGTGCCGGCCCGCGGCATTTGGTATTCCATCCGTCGGGCAAGTACGCCTACGTCGCCGATGAGCTCGACAGCACCGTGACGATCTGCGGCTACGACAACGGCGTACTCACGGTGCTCGACGCGGTCCCGACCGGTGCGGGGGAGAACTACCCGGGCGAGGTGGTCATCTCTGCCGACGGGCGCTTCGTCTACGTGACGAACCGCGGCCACAACAGCGTCTCCATCTTCCGCACCAACGAGGCGGGCCTCGAGCTGGTCGGTACGCCGAGCTGCGGAGGGGACTGGCCGCGTCATGCCGCGTTCGACCCGACCGGCCGCCTGCTGTTCGTCGCCAACCAGAAGTCGAACGACGTCGTGACGTTTTCGGTAGACCAAACCGCCGGCACGCTGACGCAGATCGCTGACTTCAGCACGCCGACCCCGGTCTGCGTCAATGTTTGATCATGCGCGAGCTCTTGCGCTTTTGTGGTGAGAGCGTTGTCATGGGATCGCCTTTCTCCGCCCCGAAAGGACGACGCCCGTGCTCAGAATCCTCACCGCAGCAGCCCTCGTGGCCTCAGCCGTCCTGGTCCCGACGGCTCAGGCAACACCCGACTGGCACGTTGGTACACCGCCCCTCACCACCCCGTGGACCGACGACGTCTCGCCCGCGAACGCGCTCCCGGAGTACCCACGCCCGCAGCTGACCCGCCCGGAATGGCGCAACCTCAACGGCCTCTGGCAATGGGCGCCCGCCGCTGTCGACGAGCAGCCTCCGTTCGGACGCACGCTCAATGAGAAGGTGCTCGTCCCGTACCCGATCGAGTCGGCTCTGTCCGGTCTGCAGAAGCACGAGGACCGCATGTGGTACCGCCGTACCTTCCAGGTCCCCGACAACTGGAAGGGCAAGCGGCTCGTGCTGCACTTCGGTGCGGTCGACTACGACGCGAAGGTCTGGGTGAACGGTCGCCAGGTCGCCACGCACCGCGGAGGGTACGACGGCTTCGACGTCGATGTCACCAACGCCCTGCACACGAAGGGCCCGCAGGAGCTGATCGTCTGGGCGGAGGACCTCACCGACGAGACCTACCAGCCGATCGGCAAGCAGCGTGAGGTCGGCGACCACGGCATCTTCTACCAGGGCAGTTCCGGCATCTGGCGGACCGTCTGGATGGAGCCGGTGAACGTCGCCTCGATCAGCCGCCTCCAGATCACGCCGGACCTGGCGAACCAGACCTTCAAGGTCACCGCAGAGACCTCCGGACCGGCGAACCTCGACGTCGAGGTCACGGCGTACGACGGACGCCGGCAGGTCGGCCAGGTGAAAGGCAAGGCGGACGCTGAACTCCGACTGAAGATCCCGAACCCGAAGCCATGGTCGCCTGACAATCCGTTCCTGTACGACCTCAAGGTCAAGCTCTTCGACCGCGGCAAAATGGTAGACCAAATCGGTTCGTACGCCGGGATGCGCTCGGTCGGACTGCAGAAAGGGGCCGACGGCAAGCTTCGGATGGCGCTGAACGGGAAGATCCTGTTCAACTTGTCGACGCTCGACCAGGGCTTCTGGCCGGACGGACTGAACACGGCGCCGACCGACGCGGCGCTCCGCTTCGACCTCGATCAGCACAAGCGGCTCGGCTTCAACACCGTCCGCAAGCACATCAAGGTCGAGCCGGACCGCTGGTACTACTGGGCCGACAAACTCGGCCTGATGGTGTGGCAGGACATGCCGGCGTCGAAGACCGATGCGATGCCCGAGCCGTGGCGCACCCAGTTCAAGTCCGAGTTGCACGAGATGGTCGAGGAACACAAGAGCTTCACCTCGATCACCGTCTGGGTGCCGTTCAACGAGGGCTGGGGCGAGTGGGACCGGACCGAGACCGGCGCGATCGCCGACTCGGTCAAGGCACAGGATCCGTCCCGCCTGGTCAACGCCCACAGCGGCGTGAACTGCTGCAACTCGCACGGAGACTCCGGCCGCGGCGACCTCCTCGACTATCACGCGTACCTCGGCCCGGCGACCACCGCGCCGACGAGCGACCGTGCGGCGGTCGACGGCGAGCACGGCGGGTTCGGCCTGAAGGTGCCCGACCACATGTGGTTCGGCGACGGGTCGGCGTACGAGATGGAGCCGGACTCGGCGACTCTCACCCGCAGGTACGTCGAGAACCAGACCGATGTGCTCAGATCCGCCCAGCAGTGCGGGATCAGCGGCTCGGTCTACACCCAGATCACCGACGTCGAGGGGGAGCTGAACGGCTTCTTCACCTACGACCGCCGGGTGCCGAAGATGGACTTCGCCCAAGTGCGGACGATCAACAAACAGATTGTCGACAATGCGAACGGAACCGGCACCGGCGCCCCGGACCCCGGCCCGGGCACGCCCGGCGTCGACGGCATCCACTTCTACCCGCTGGACGGATCCGGAGAAGATGCCGTCGGCAACAACGACGCGACGCTGCAAGGCGGCGCGGTCTACGGTCCGGGCAAGATCGGCCAAGGCCTCGCGCTGAACGGAGCCGGTCAGTACGCCGATACCGGCGCGGCGCTGCTCGACACCAGCAAGAACTACACGGCCAGCGCCTGGGTGAAGCTGAACAAGGCCGACGGCTCGTTCCAGACGTTCGTCAGCCAGGACGGCGATCGCGACAGCGCCTTCTTCCTGCAGTACTCCGGCCAGGACCAGCGGTTCGCGATGAGCTTCCCGGGCATCCGGGCCCTGTCGCCGACCAAGCCGAACCCGGGGCAGTGGTACCACGTCACCGGCGTACGCGACGTGGTGAAAGGTGAGCTGCGGCTGTACGTCGACGGTCAGCCCGTCGCCGCGAAGTCCGCCTGCACGTTGGATTCCAGCTCGACCGGCAACACGGTGATCGGCCGGGCGAAGTTCGGCGGCAACCCGGTCGACTTCCTGGACGGGACGATCGACCAGGTGCACCTCTACGACCGAGCCCTGACCGACGCGGAGGTGCAGTCCCTGTACGAATCCGGCCGGTAAGAGTTCGAGATGCGCAGAAGCCGCCGAGCCCTGATCCTGGTAGGTAACCGACCTGCGGAGGTGAGTGCGATGGCTGCACCCAGCCAGGTGCTCGCACCCCGCACCACGGGCCGGTTCCGGCCGCCGCGGTTCGGGCTCGGCGGCTCGCACCTCGGCGACCCAGGAGCTGACCCAGGAGACGAGACCCGAGACGAGATCGCGGTCGCGACGATCGACGCGGCGTACCAGGCCGGTATCAGGTTCTTCGACACGTCCCCGGCGTACGGCGAGTCCGAGCGACGACTCGGTACGGCGCTGAAGCGGCGGCCACGTGGTGAGTTCCTGGTGTCGACGAAGGTGGTCGGCGACGACCCGGAGGACTCGGTCCGGGCGAGCAGCGAGCGGCTCGGTCTCGCGGTGGATCTGGTGTTCGCGCAGGACGACGCGGCGTACCCGGTGCTCGACCGGCTGCGGCGCGACGGCGTGATCAAGGCACTCGGAGCGGTGTCGGACGACTGGCGTGAGCTCGATCGGCTGGTGCGGGACGTGGAGCTGGACTGCGTGCTGCTCACCGCGCAGTACGAGCTCCTCGACCAGTCGGCCAAGCCACTGCTGGATCGTTGCGTCGCGCGCGGAGTGTCCGCGGTCGTGTCCGGCGTACTCACGCCACAGGTGCTGCACATGGAGACCGTCCAGGCGCGCCGGCTCTCGGCGGTGTGCGAGCGGTACGGCGTCTCGTTGCCGCAGGCCGCGCTCGCCTTTCCCAGCAGGCATTCCGCGGTGACCTCGGTGCTGATCGCGGCGTCGTCGCCCGCGGAGATCCGGGCCGATGCGGCGCTCGTCCGGCAGCCGGTGCCGGAGCGGCTCTGGAAGGATCCGGAGTTGCTGCGTTTGCTATCTTGAAAGCAGGAGTCGGTGTTCCAGCGGGCTCCCCGGACGAGCGGCGCCGTACCCGGTCTGAGAAGACGGCGCCTTGCCCCTCAAGGAGGGGGTCGTCCCATGCATGCGATCGATGTCGTCGAAATCGTTGGTGCGCTCACCATTCTGGTCGCGTTCGCGGCCGCCCAGGCAGGCAAGCTGGAGCAGCGCACGTTCACGTACCAGCTCCTGAACCTGATCGGATCGGGGGTGCTGGCAACGATCGCGGCCGTGGAGCTGTCCTGGGGGTTCCTGCTGCTGGAGGGCACCTGGGCCGTCATCAGCCTGCTCGGCCTGCTGAATCTGCTGAGGCGCAAGGACGCGAACTAGAACTTGTCGCCCGGGTCGGTCGCCGTACCGGGCGAACCCGACGGCGCGACCGTCGGGATGCCGGTGCTCGGTGTGGTCGTCGTCGGGCTGCCGGTCGTCGGCGAGGCGGATCCGGTCCCGGGAGGCGGTGTGGTCGGCGTGATCGTGACCGTCGTGGTCCCGCTCGGGGTCGGGATGACGGGTTCCGGCTCCAGCGGCGCGGCGTTCCGGAACAACAGCCACGCGAGGAACACCGCGAGCGCCATGATCACGGCCATCGTCAGCAGCGCGAACGCCAGCGCCCAGCGCGACGCCGGACGCAGCGCGTTCGGCCACGGCAGCGGCCAGATCCGGAACAGGCCGGGGCGCCGCCGGTTCTCCCAGTAGTGCCGGAAGTCCGGTCCGCGGAGCTTCCCGGGCTGCGGGATCCGGTCCATCAGGACCGCGGACAGGATCTCCTCGCCGCGGCGTTCCGCGATCAGCCGCTCGTCGGACGCCGCGCTGGACCCGTCGTCGGTCCGGATCGGCCCGACCGCGACCCAGAGCGCGAGATCGTCGTCGTCGGAGTCGTTGTGCGCGAGTACGGCGTCCTCGGGGAGGTCGTCGACGGCGTTCACGAACCGCTCGCGGGCGGCGGCGTCGTCGGCCGAACCCTCGGTCATCATCGCGACGATCGCGTCCCGGCCGTCCTCGGAGCTGGCGGTGTACAGGTAACCGGCCGCGTTCGCGCCGAGGCGGCCGCGGAGCCAGAACTCGCCGACCCGCGGCGGGTCCTCCGGCTGCAGCGGCAGGGCGTCCGGAATCTCCAGCGCAGGCCGGTCGTCCGGCTGCACCTTCGGCTGGGATTCGGTCGCAGTCATCACCCCAATCCCACCACATCCCCGGTAGCACGCGCACCGAACCCACCTTGAGCACCCACCAACCATTTCCGGACCGGACATTTGGTTGGTGGGTGCTCAAGGTGTGGCGGGGGCTGGATTTGGGGTGGCGGGGGAGGATGGGACGGGGCGTAGCGGCGCTGGCCCTCGCGATCTGATGGAATGGGCTGGCGTTGCGAGCGGTGGAGACAGTGGGGAATGACATGGTCCGCGTGCGGGCCCCGGAAGGACAGGCATGACCGAAACCACGGTGCCGGCAGGAACGGTGGCCCAGCAGTCCCGTCTGATCGGCGAGGCCCTTGGCGAGGTCAAGCGGGTGATCGTCGGCCAGGAGCACATGGTCGAGACCCTGATGGTGTCGCTGCTGGCCAAGGGGCACTGCCTGCTCGAGGGTGTTCCGGGCGTCGCCAAGACGCTGGCCGTCCGCACCTTCGCCAGCGTGGTCGGCGGCACGTTCGCCCGGATCCAGTTCACGCCGGACCTGGTCCCGTCCGACATCGTCGGCACCCGGATCTACCGGCAGACCCGGGAGGCCTTCGACATCGAGCTCGGCCCGACGTTCGTGAACTTCGTGCTGGCCGACGAGGTCAACCGCGCGCCGGCCAAGGTGCAGTCCGCGATGCTGGAGCTGATGGCCGAGCGGCAGGTGTCGATCGGCGGCCAGACGTTCCCGATGCCGAAGCCGTTCATCGTGATCGCGACCCAGAACCCGATCGAGTCCGAGGGCGTGTACCCGCTGCCCGAGGCGCAGCGGGACCGGTTCCTGGTGAAGATCGACGTACCGCATCCGCGCGGCCACGAGGAGTTCGAGATCCTCCGCCGGATGAGCGTCGACCCGCCGGAGCCGCGGCCGGTGCTGAAGCCGGAGACGATCCTCGAGCTGCAGCGGACCGCGGAGCAGGTCTTCGTCCACAACCTGGTCGCGGAGTACGCCGTCCGCCTGGTGATGGCGACCCGGACGCCGACCGACTTCCACCTGCCCGACCTGGAACCGATCATCGAGCTCGGCGTCAGCCCGCGCGCGACCCTCGGAATGATCGCGGCCGGCCGGGCACTCGCGCTGATCCACGGCCGCGACTACCTGCTGCCGAGCGACGTCCAGACCGTCGCGCTGGACGTGATGGGGCACCGGCTCGGCCTGACCTTCGACGCGGTCGCGGACAACATCGACCCGCGCGCCGTGATCGAGCGGATCCTGGCCACCGTCCCGCCGCCGCAGCCGGTCTGGCGCGACGGCGCCGACGGCTCCGGCCGCCCGGAGTTCGTGTAGTGCCCAACCGCCCAGATCCACGAGTTGCGATGACGATCTCGCAGCTCGCCCCCGAGCGTGCGTTGCGGCGGCTGGAGCTGACCGTCGTACGGCGCCTCGAGGGCTACCTGCACGGGGAGCACCTCGGCCTGCTGCCGGGCCCGGGCACCGAGCTCGCCGAGGCGCGTGAGTACCAGGTCGGCGACGACGTACGGCGGATGGACTGGGCAGTCACCGCGCGCACCACGGTTCCGCACGTCCGCGACCTGATCGCGGACCGTGAGCTGGAGACCTGGGCGCTGGTGGACCTGTCCGGCTCGATGGACTTCGGTACGTCGACCCTCGAGAAGCGGGAGCTCGCGGTCGCGGCCGTCGCCACGGTCGGGTTCCTGACCCACCGGCTCGGCGACCGGTTCGGCGGGCTGATGCTGCGCGACTCGGCGCTGCGCCGCTGGCCGGCGCGGTCCGGGCGGCTCGCGCTCTACGGGCTGCTGCGGGCGCTGCTCGCCGAGCAGTTCAACGGCGACGAGGAGGTGCACCGCAGCGATCTGGCCGCGGCAATCGAGTCGATGGCGCGGACGCAGCGTAAGCGCGGACTGCGCGTGATCGTCTCCGACTTCCTCACCCCGCACGACGGCGAGGTGGCCAGCCAGATCGAGCCGTCCTGGGAGCGCGCGATGCGCAAGCTGACCGCGCAGCACCAGGTGCTGGCGGTCGAGATCGTCGACCCGCGGGAACTGGAGCTGCCGAACATCGGCGTCGTCACGATCGGTGACCCGGAGACCGGCGAGGTCCGCGAGATCGACACCCGGCGCCGTAAGGTCCGGGAGGCGTTCGGGACGGCCGCGCTCGCGCAGCGGGAACGAACACGCGCCGCCCTGCGTAGGGTAGGTGCGGGGCACCTGGTGCTGCGGACCGACCGCGACTGGGTCGCCGACACCGTGCGGTTCGTGCTCGCCTACCGGCATGTCGCGTCCCGCCTGCACCAACCGCCGAAGGGAGTGGCTCGCTGATGGAGTTCCTGTCTCCGGCCAGATTGTGGTTCCTGCTGCTCATCCCGCTGATCATCGCGGGGTACATCTTTCTCCAGCACCGTCGCTCGCAGTACGCGCTGCGCTTCACCAACATCGCGCTGCTGGACCGGGTCGCGCCGCGGCGGCCGCAGTGGCGGCGGCACCTGGCCGTCGGGCTGGCGCTGCTGGCCGCACTGACCTGCGTCGTCGCGTTCGCGCAGCCGAAGGACAAGGTGAAGGTCCCGCGCGAGCGGGCCACGATCGTGGTGGCGGTCGACGTCTCGCTGTCGATGATGGCCACCGACATCGACCCGAACCGGCTCGAGGCCGCGAAGAAGTCGGCGAAGAACTTCGTCAACCAGCTGCCCAGCAAGTTCAACGTGGCGCTGGTGAACTTCGCCGGTACGGCGTCGATCATCGTGCCGCCGACCACCGATCGAGCGACCGTGCTGCGCTCGATCGACGGGCTCGAGCTGGCCGAGTCGACCGCGACCGGTGAGGGCATCTTCACCTCGCTGCAGGCGCTCACCCAGGTCCCGCCGGACCCCGATCACCCGACCGAGCCGGCCCCGGCGCGGATCGTGCTGCTGTCCGACGGGAAGCGGACCGTCGGCCGGACCGCCCAGGAGGGCGCGCAGGCGGCGAAGGCGAAGAGCACCCCGGTGTACACGATCTGCTTCGGCACCGACTCCGGCTTCATCGAGATGGACGGCATCCGGCAGCGGGTCCCACCGGACCGCGCCGAGCTGCGGTCGGTCGCCGAGATCAGCGGCGGCAAGGCCTACACCGCGGAGTCGGCCGGCGAGCTCGAGGACGTCTACAAGGACATCGGCTCCTCGGTCGGGTATGACGAGGTCGACAAGGAGATCACCGCCAGGTACGCCGGGATCGCGATGCTCTTCACCCTCGCCGCCGCCGGCGCCTGCATCGCGCTCGCCACACGCTTCCCCTAAAAAGAACGCAGCCCCTAGGAATCCGCATAGGCGGTCAGCCAGGCCAGCGCGGAGTTCCAGTTGATGGCGACCTCGTTGGTGGAGTACGAGCCGATCTCGTCGAGGTAGCACTTGGCGGGAGCGCAGCCCTGAAGGTTGCGTTGGGCAACGGGGTCCTGCAGGTGCGAGTTCGGGCCGCCGGCGAGCGAGCCTGGGTACGGCGACGGTAGTGCGGGGTTGAGCGAGTGGGCCCAGAAGCGGTGGTGCTGGTTGTGGCTCGAGCGTTCGCCGTACCCGGTGACGTAGGACTGGTTCAGTGCGTTCCGGCCGAGTAGGTAGTCGAGCGATTCCAGCGCCGCCGATCGGTAGGCAGGCCGCCCGGTGAGGTCTGCGGCGATGGCGAGGATCATCGCGTCGTTGGCTGTGGCGGAGTTCGATCCCCACACGTACTGGCCGTCGGCGGGCTTGTACGGGTTGGGGTAGCCCTGGGACTTCAGGTCGGCGAGGTAGGTGTCCGCCGCGTCCGTGATTCGCGTGCGCAGCTTCCAGCGGTCGAGCGGTGACAGCCGCCACGGCACGCGGGCCAGCGCGAGATCGGCCAGGCCGCCGGTCTCCTGCCACGAGAACCCGTCGGCCGCGTTCAAGGTCGTCGAGATGAAGCGCTTGTACGACGTCCTCCCCGTCGTCGCGAACAACTCGGCGGCCGCCCACGAGAACTCGTCCGTCACCTTCGTGTCGTCGTACGCGCCACCGCCTTCACCACCCGCCGGGGCATAGACCGCCGGATGCTGGCCTGCCGCGTTCCAGGCCGTCTCCGCGGCGGCCAGGCACCGGGCAGCGAACTGGCGGTCCCAGCGCGCGTAGACCCGGGCGCAGCGCGCACCGACGGCCGCGAGGTTGAGCGTCGCCGCGGTCGAGGTCGGGTAGAGGTAGCGCGGTTGCGGGTCGTCGGCGGGCGCGAGGCCGAGGCCGGTCCACTTCTCGTCGTGGACCTTGTGGTGCACCATGCCGTTCGGCGCCTGCATCCGCAGCAGGAAGTCGAGCTCCCACCGGGCCTCGTCGAGTACGTCGGGCGTCCGGTTGCCGGCCTCGGGAATCTTGAGCGTGACACCGGGGCCGGTCTCCTCGTACAGATCGAGCAGCTGCCACGCGGCGAGCGCCCCGTTCACGACGTACTTCCCGTGGTCGCCGGCGTCGTACCAACCGCCGCGGACGTCGAGGCTGTAGTCGCAGGTGCCCGGGTAGCAGGGGACGGAGGTGTCGCCCTGGTTCGGCGCGACGCCGAGGTGCCCGGCGGCGCGGGCGTACGGCGCGCCGACGTACTTCGCTTCGATCGGGAGGCCGCTGCGGTTGTTGTAGAAGTACTCGAGCGCGTCCTGGCGGAGTCCGGCGTACAGGTGTTTGCCGATGTCGAACGGCTCGCTGACGTCCTCCCCGACGGCCAGCCGGAAGCCGGTGCCGGTGCCGCGGTAGGCGGCGAAGTCGATCAGTTGCACGGCGTCCCCGGCGAGTGCGTCCGTACCGTACGGCGTGGTTCGGCCGGTGGCGACGACCTTGTTGCCCGCGGCAAGCAGGCGCCAGCCGAGCGGGGCGGTGGCCGTGCTGACGTAGGTGGCGCGCTTCGGCCCGTTGGCGACGTACCCGAGCTGGTTGACGCGCACCGGCGAGCCGAAGTCGCGCACTCCGCCGGGCGGGACGATGCCGCCGATGACCGAGATGTTGTCGAGGCAGAGCGTGTACGGCTCGGTCGCGCCGCCCATCTGGAACGACACCTGACCATGCGTGTCGGTGACCGGAGAGGTGGCGGTGAAGGCGTAGGTCTGCGGCGTGCTGTTCGCGTCGACGGTCTTGTTGAGCACGGTCCCGTACGGCGCAGCCGCCTGCTGGAGGACGGCGTGGAACTGGACCGGCCGGCTCGTCGACACGTCGAACTTCAGCGTGTATGGCTGACCCTCTTCGAGCGGCAGGTCGTCCTGGCCGATCATCGAGTCCCACGGGTTCACGGTGACGGCCGGAATCTGCGCGCAGAGCTTGCCGTCCGCGACGGTGGCCGGCGTGTTGCCGCTGGTCCACCACGGCTCCTTCCCGACGTCGAAGGTCCCGTTCAGGACCCGCTCGTACGACGGATCGGCCGCGGCGACCGGTGCGGTGAGGAGCGGGACCAGGGTGAGGGCGCCGAGCAGGGCGATCGCGCCGGACCGCCGTCGAGATCTGAGCATGGCGGGCCTCCGCTGGGAGCGCTTGCAGTTATGGACCGGACCGGACCTGATGCTGCCGACCGCCAACAGCTGTGTCAAGGTTTGGGAGCGCTACCATTTTGGTGCTGGACGGCGCTCCCGGGTCGTGATGTTCTACGCTCGCCCTACGCCAAAAGTAAGGAACCGCCGGTGACCGACCTCTCCAGACGCCAGGTGACGCTCGACGAAGTCGCCGAGCGTGCCGGTGTGTCCCGGTCGGCGGCGTCGCGCGTCATCAACAACGCCCCGCACGTCAGCAAGGCGAAACGGGCCGCCGTACTGCGGGCAGTCGCCGACCTGGGCTACGTGCCCAACGCGACGGCGCGGGCGCTCGCGACGCAGCAGGCGGGCGCAGTGGTCCTCGCCATCTCCAGTGACAGCCCGCAGGTGTTCGCGGACCCGTTCTTCGCCGAGGTGGTGGTCGGCATCTCGGCGGTGCTCGACGAGACCGAGCTGGAGCTGATGTTGCTGCTGGCAACGTCGTCGCGCGGACAGACCCGGCTCGAGCAGCTGCTCCGGACGCGACAGGCGGCCGGGGTGATGCTGATGTCGATGCACGGCGACGACCCGCTGGCGCGGCTCGCCGAGAAGTCCGACGTACCGGTGGTGTTCGGCGGGTGCCCGATCGGCTTCGAACCGCGGTACTACGTCGACGCGGACAACCGCGGCGGCGCCCGGCTCGCGACCGAGCACCTGATCGCGAGCGGACGGACCCGGATCGCCACGATCACCGGCCGGATGGACGAGGGTGCCGGCAGCGCGCGGTACAAGGGCTTCCAGGAGGCCCTGGCCGTCGCTGGGCTCGACGCCGGCCGAGTGGCCCACGCCGACTTCTCCGAGGACGGCGGCACCACCGCGATGCGCGAGCTGCTCAGCAAGCACCCGGACTTGGACGCGGTGTTCGTCGCGTCCGATCAGATGGCCGTCGGCGCGCTGCAGGTGGTGAAGGAGGCGGGGCGCTCGGTGCCGGGCGACGTGGCGATCGTCGGGTTCAACGACATCGCCGGTGCACGGCACATCGATCCGCCGCTGACCACCGTCGCCCAGCCGATCCAGTCCCTCGGCCGGGAGATGGCGCGGATGCTGCTGGCACTGATCTCCGGGGACACACCGACACCGCTGATTCTCCCGACCCGGCTGGTGCGCCGCGGCTCCAGCTGAGATCGCGACACGACGGTGATGTAGTTGACACGGCGAGGTTGCTGGTGTTGTAGGGGACTGTGGTGCAAGATGTACCAGAGTTCCGAGGGGCATCTCGTGATGCCTCGAGGGATCAGTACCGCCAGGACCGACAGACAAGTGATCGAGAACGCTGGGGAAGGCGCCCCTCGAGCACAGGAGGTCCCGGTGGCGACAACTCGTGGCGTTCTGTACGTCCACACGGTGCCGTCAGCGTTGTGCCCTCATGTCGAGTGGGCAGCGGGCGGCATCCTTGGCGTGCCCGTGAAACTGGACTGGACACCGCAGCCGGCGGCCCAGGGCCAGTACCGGGCCGAACTGTCGTGGCAGGCTGAGGCCGGGACCGCGGCGAAGCTGGCGTCCGCCTTGCGCGGCTGGCAGAAGCTCCGGTTCGAGGTGACCGAGGAGCCGAGCAACGGCGTCGAAGGCGAGCGGTACTCCTTCACCCCGGCGCTCGGGGTCTTCCACGCGACGACCGGCGTCCACGGCGACATCATGGTGCCCGAGGAGCGGTTGAAGGCGGCCATGCTGAAGGCGGCGAGCGGCGAGGCCGACCTGACCGAGGAGGTCGAGCGGCTGCTCGGCCGACCGTGGGACGACGAGCTCGAGCCCTTCCGGTACGCCGGTGACGGCGCCCCCGTGCGCTGGCTCCACCAGGTCGTCTAAGAGGTCGTCTAAGGACTTGCTGAGAACTTCAGAAGAAAGCTGTGAACTCGGGGATTTCGCCGAACTTTTCGGTGAGACTGAGCATCAGACGTTCTACAAGGGTGGGAGGGGCCGTGGCCGCTGGGCCACCGGGTGTCGGGACACCCCCGGTGGTTGTTAACAACAGCGGCCGCACCACGTGAAGGGCACGGATCCTCGGATCCGTGCCCTTCCAGCCGTTCAGAGCTGTCTACAGCGGGATGTTGCCGTGGTTCCCGCGGATCGGGCCACCGGCCTCGGCCTTGGCCAGGGCGGTCGCGAGGGCCGTGCGGGTGCGGGTCGGCTCGACCACCTCGTCGACGACGCCGATCTCGATCGCCCGGTCGATGCCGCCGGCAATCTTCTCGTGTTCCGCTGCGAGCTCGGCCTCGACCTGGGGCCGGAGCTCTGGAGCCACCTCGGCGAGCTTGCGTCGGTGCAGGACCCGGATGGCCGCCACCGCGCCCATCACGGCGACCTCGGCGCGCGGCCACGCGAAGACCCGGGTGGCGCCCAGCGAGCGGGCGTTCATCGCGATGTACGCCCCGCCGTACGTCTTCCTGGTCACCAGCGTCACCCGCGGTACGACGGCCTCCGCGAACGCGTGCAGCAGCTTCGCGCCACGTCGTACGACACCGTCCCACTCCTGACCGACTCCGGGCAGATACCCGGGTACGTCGACCAGGACGACGAGCGGTACGCCGAACGCGTCGCACATCCGGACGAACCGGGACGCCTTCTCCGCGGACAGGGCGTCCAGGCAACCACCGAGCCGGAGCGGGTTGTTCGCGATCACGCCGATCGTGCGGCCGCCGAGGCGACCGAGCGTGGTGACGATGTTCGGCGCCCACCGCTGGTGCAGTTCGACCTGTGAAGACCCAGCGTCCTCGTCGAGCACCCCGCCGACCAGCGGATGGACGTCGTACGCACGCTTCGCCGACTCGGGCAGGAACCCGGACAGATCGGTGTCCGGGATGGCGGTCGACATCGTGCCCTGGTTGGCGAGCAGGTCGGTCAGCCGGCGCGCGTGCTCCAGCGCCGCCGCCTCACTGTCGGTGGTGATGTGGACGACGCCGGACCGCCGGCCGTGCGGCTCGGGGCCGCCGAGGCGGAGCATGTCGACGTCTTCACCGGTGACCGAGCGGACCACGTCCGGGCCGGTCACGAAGATCCGGCCCTCCGGACCGAGGATGACGACATCGGTCAGCGCCGGACCGTACGCCGCTCCGCCTGCGGCCGGGCCGAGGACGACGGAGATCTGCGGGATCTTCCCGGAGGCCTGCGTCATCGCGTAGAAGATCTTGCCGACGGCGTGCAGGCTGAGCACGCCCTCGGCCAGCCGGGCGCCGCCGGAGTGCCAGAGACCGATGATCGGCACCTGCTCCGCGCGGGCGACCTCGTAGGCCTTGACCACCACGTCGCAGCCGACGTCGCCCATCGCGCCGCCCATCACGGTGGCGTCGGAGCAGAACGCCACGACCTTCGCGCCGGCAATTCGCCCGCGGGCCGCGATCATCCCCGACAGGTCGTCGGGGGTGATCAGGTCCAGGCTGCCCGGGTCGAGCAGGTTCGTCAGCCGGGTCACAGGGTTGCGTGGGTCCAGCTCACGAGGCAGTTTGGCGGGTTTTGCCGGGGCGACGGTCATGAAGCCTCCAGGGACTACAGCGTTTTGAAGGCGATGGCGGCGTTGTGGCCGCCGAAGCCGAAGGAGTTGTTCAGCGCCGCGATGTCCCCGTCGGGCAGCTTGCGCTGCTCGGTCGCGACGTCCAGGTCGATCTCGTCGTCGAGCTTGTCCACGTTGATGGTCGGCGGCGAGACCCGGTTCTTCAGGGCGAGCACGGTGGCGACGGACTCGACCGCGCCGGCTCCGCCGAGCAGGTGGCCGATCATCGACTTCGGCGCGGTGGCGACCGCGTGGTCGGCCTCCTTGCCGAGCGCCTGCCGGATCGCGAGCGACTCGGCGATGTCGCCCTGCGGCGTCGAGGTGGCGTGCGCGTTGATGTGGAAGATGTCGGCGGGGGTCAGGTTGCCCTCGGACAGCGCCCGCTCCATCGCCCGCCGCGCACCGGAACCGGTCGGGTCGGGCTGCGCGATGTCGTGGCCGTCGGCGGAGATGCCCGCGCCGGCGAGCTCGGCGTAGATCTTCGCGCCGCGCGCCTTCGCATGCTCGTACGACTCCAGGATCAGGATCCCGGCGCCCTCACCGAGCAGGAACCCGTCGCGGTCCACGTCCCACGGACGCGACGCCTTCTCGGGGTCGTCGTTGCGCTTGCTGAGCGCCTGCATCATCCCGAACGCGGCCAGCGGCAGCGCCATGATCGCGCCCTCGGCGCCACCGGCAACCACCACGTCCGCGCGGCCGAGCCGGATCTGGTCCAGACCCAGCCAGATCGCCTCGTTGCCGGACGCACACGCCGACACCGGGGTGTGGACGCCGGCCTTCGCGCCGAGCTCGAGGCTGACGTAGGCCGCCGACGAGTTCGGCATCAGCATCGGGATCGCCAAGGGCGACACCCGGCGCGGGTTCTGCTGCAGGGCGTCGTAGTTCGACAGGGTGGTGTGCAGGCCGCCGATCCCGGAGGCGACCGCCACGCCGAGCCGCTCCTTGTCGAGCCCGGAGTCCTCGAGGCCGGAGTCGGCCCAGGCCTCGCGGGCGGCGACGACGGCGAGTTGCGCCGTGCGGTCCAGACGGCGGGCCTTGACGCGCTCGATGACCTCGGTCGGCTCGACCGCGACCGGTGCGGCGATCTGCACCGCCAGGTTCTGCACCCACTCGTCGGTCAGCCGCCGTGCGCCGGAGCGACCGGCCAGCAACCCTTCCCAGGTGCTGGTCACATCGCCGCCGAGCGGAGTCGTGGCTCCGAGTCCGGTGATGACGACTCGGGTCTTCGACATGGTTACCTCATCCTTCACATGAGCGTTCTGCGGTTGGGAGCGAGGGGTATGTACTGCGTTTGTCGCGGTACGGGCGTGGTGCTCATCGGACCGTGGTCACGGCCCGATGAGCATCCGGGCCAGCACGGGTGACGGCGTACGTCAGCCGTTCTGGGCGCGCTCGATGAACGCGACCGCGTCGCCGACGGTCTTCAGGTTCTTGACCTCGTCGTCGGGGATCTTCACGTCGAACTTCTCCTCGGCGGCCACCACGACCTCCACCATGGAGAGCGAGTCGACGTCGAGGTCGTCGGTGAAGGACTTGTCCAGCTGGACGTCCTCGACCGGGATGCCGGCGATCTCGTTCACGATCTCGGCGAGGCTGGAACGGATCTCTTCGGTGCTGGCCATGTTCTCTGGTTCCCTTTCGGATTTCTTCTGGCTGTCACAGCCGGGTGCGGCCACCTGAGCCGCCCCCGGACAACTATGGACTACGGCAAACGGATGACCTGGGCTGCGTACACCAGCCCGGCTCCGAAGCCGATGATGAGGGCGAGGTCGCCGCTCTTGGCCTCGCCGGCCTCGCGCATCGCGGTGATCGCGAGCGGGATCGACGCGGCCGAGGTGTTGCCCTGGCGCTCGATGTCGCGGGCGACCTTCACGTGCTCGGGCAGCTTCAGCGTGCGGCGCATCGCGTCGGTGATCCGCATGTTCGCCTGGTGCGGGACGAACAGGTCGAGCTGCTCCGCCTTCACACCGGCCACGTCCAGCGCCCGCTGCGCGGCCTTGGCCATCTCGAACGACGCCCAGCGGAACACCGGGTTGCCGTCCATCGTGAGGTGCGGCCAGTTGTGGTTGCCGTGCACCTCCACCCAGGATTCCTTCTGGCTGATCACCTGGTGCTGCGTACCGTCCGAGCCCCACACCACCGGGCCGATGCCCGGTTCGTCGGTCGGTCCCACGATCGCGGCGCCGGCGCCGTCGGCGAAGATGAACGCCGTACCGCGGTCGGTCCGGTCGGTGATGTCGCTGAGTCGCTCGACCCCGATCGCCAGCACGTACTTCGCGCTGCCGCCGCGGACCAGGTCGTTGGCCATCGCGACGCCGTAGCAGAAGCCTGCACAGGCCGCCGAGATGTCGAACGCGGCCGCCGTCGGGGCGCCCACCTCGACCGCGATCCGGGTCGCGATCGCCGGCGTCTGGTACAGGTGCGTGACGGTCGCGACGATCACGCAGCCGATCTCGGACGGGTCGATCCCGGAGTCGGCGAGCGCTTCCTTGGCCGCGTTCGCCGACATCATCAGGACGGTCTCGTCCTCGCTGGCCCAGCGCCGTTCCTTGATGCCGGAGCGGGTCTGGATCCACTCGTCGCTGGAGTCGATCTGCTCGAGGATCTCGGCGTTCGGCACCGCCCGGCGCGGCCGGTACGACCCGATCCCGAGAATCCCGGCGTACTCCGAGCCTGTCGATGCGTTGATCATGCGTTGCTCCCGGCGGGGTGGAGGCGGACCAGGGGCTGGCCGGGGGCGACCGGGTCGCCCTCTTCGACGAGCCACTCGACGACGATGCCGCCGTGCGGCGCGGTCACGTCGACCTCGTCGCGCAGGCTGGCCACCTTCGCGACGACCTCACCGGCCTCGACGGTCGCACCGGACTCGCGCAGTACGTCGACCTTGCGGGTGAAGGTGCCCTTGATCGGGGCGACCAGCAGGCGCCACGTGGGGGAGGCGTCGATCTCGGACGGGCTGCCGTGCTTCTCGACGAACGCGCGGGCGTCGTCGAGCTGGTCCGGGGTCTTCAGTGCGAACGTCTCGACACCCTTGAGGGCGCGCCGCGCGATCCCGGTCAGGGTGCCCGCCGGCGGCAGTTCCAGGATGCCGGTCACCTCGAGGTCGGCCATGGTCTGCATGCACAGGTCCCAGCGGACCGGCGAGTTCACCTGGGTGACGAGCCGCTGCAGGACGTCCCGGCCGTCATGGACGATGTGGCCGTCGCGGTTCGAGATCAGGCGGGTCCGCGGGTCGTGGGTGCTGATCGAGGTCGCGTACTTCGCCAGCGTCTGGACGGCCGGCTCCATGTGCCGGGTGTGGAACGCACCGGCTACCGACAGCGGGATCAGCCGGGCCTTCGCGGGCGGATCGGCGGCCAGCGCGGCCAGCTCCTCGACGGTGCCTGCGGCAACGATCTGGCCGGGGCCGTTGTCGTTGGCCGGGGTCAGGCCGTGCTCGGCGAGCTTGGCGAGGACCTCGTCGCGGTCGCCGCCCAGCACCGCGGTCATCGAGGTCGGCGTCAGCGCGGCCGCGGCGGCCATCGCCTTGCCGCGCTCGCGGACCAGGACCATCGCCTGCTCGGCGCTCAGTACACCGGTGCCGGCCGCGGCGGCGAGCTCACCAACGCTGTGACCGGCGACCGCGCCGACCTTCGCGAAGGCGTCGGCCGGGTGCGGGAAGACGGCCAGCGCGGCCAGCATGCTGGAGGCGACCAGCAGCGGCTGCGCGATCGCGGTGTCCCGGATCGTGTCGGCATCGGCTTCGGTGCCGTAGTGGGCGAGGTCGAGACCGGCGACCGCGGAGAGCCAGTTCAGCCGGCTCTCGAACACGGGGTCCGCCAGCCACGGCTCGAGGAATCCTGGGGTCTGGGCACCCTGACCGGGTGCGACGATGACGAGCACGTGACCACTCTCCCTCAGCCGGGCCCGTCGTGAGCGGAAGAGCGAGCACGAATTCTCCGAGGCCGGTTTGTAGAGATCCTACAAAACGGTGCTTCCGGGCTCGGGATTGAGCAGGCGACCCAAGGTCAGTGCGACACGCAACGTGAAACTGTCGCGCGGATTCAGTGGGTTGTAGCCGGTGATGTCCGCCACACGCTTCAGCCGGTACCGGACGGTATTGGCGTGGATGAACATCGCCCGGGCCGTCGCCTCGATCGATCCGCCGGAGTCCAGGTACGCCGAGACCGTGTCGAGGAGCACGCCATCGCCTACGGTGAGCGGGCCGTAGACCTCGTTCGCGAGCTGCCGGCGGGCGTGGCCGTCTCCGGAGAGTGACCGTTCCGGGAGCAGTTCGTCGGCCGGAACAGGCCGTGGGGCGCCCGGCCAGGCCACGGCGGCGCGGAGGCCGGCGACCGCTGCTCGGGCCGAGGTCACGGCCGACATCAGGTCCTTCACGACCGGTCCCACCACGATCGGACCGGGTCCAAACCAGGGCGCGAGTTTTTGTACGATCTCGACAGGTTTGCTCGTACCGCCGAGTACCACCACCAGGCGGTCGCCCTGGACCGCACACAGAGCGTCAGCACCCGCCTCGCGGGCCGCGTGCCGGACCAGGTCCGCGACGTTCGAGTCGGCGTTGCGGGCTTCGGCCGGTTCGGCGGCGGGGGCCCGGCCGACCACCACGGCGACCTCGGCGGCTCCCGTCGTACCGGCTGCTCCGGTCCAGCCGAGGGCGGAGGCCCGGGAACGGACCGACTCGTCGGCCTCGCCGCGGATGACGGAGTCGACGAGGAGGGCTTCCAGGCGGGCGTCCCAGGCGCCGCGCATCTCGGCGGCCTGCGCGTACACGGTGGCGGCGGCGAACGCGACCTCGCGGGCGTACCGCTGGATGGCCTCGTGGACGATCGGCACGTCGGCGGGCGGCAGCAGGGTGCCGATCGTGTTCTCGATGGTCTCGATCGTGGTCCGCACCAGGTCGACGGTCTGGTGCAGCGAGATCACCCGGGTGAACTCGCGCGGCGCGGACCCGAAGATCCGGGTCGGCATCGACGAGTGCGCGTCGGGATCGCGGAACCATTCGACGAACGCCGAGATACCGGACTGCGCGACGAGCCCGATCCACGACCGGTCCTGCGCCGACAACTTCGCGAACCACGGAAGCTTCTCTTCCATCGCCGCCATCGCAGCGGTGGCGAGCGCGCCGGTCGCTCCTTGCAACCGCTCCGCCCGCGCCAGATGCGCACCCTTCGCCACGGACCGACCATAGTCCCCGGACTGCCATGCAGGCAGAACCCACCCAGATCGCCTTTCGGAGGCCCCGTTTGCCGGGTTCTGCCTGCGTGGCGGTCCGCCCTGCCATGATTGGCAGCATGACCGACAACGCGGGCGTGGCCGACGCCGTAGCGGCCCTGCGGGCGATCGGGTACTACCTCGAGCGCGACCGGCAGCCGACGCATCGGGTGAAGGCGTACCGGCGGGCGGCCGACACGATCGCCGCGTTGCCGGCCGCCGAGGTGCGAGCGCGCCGCCGGGCCGGGACGCTGACCGAGCTGCCGGGGATCGGGCCGAAGACCGAGGCCGTGATCATCGAGGCGATGGACGGCGAGACCCCGGCGTACCTGGTGAAGCTGGAGGGCGACGCCGGGGAGCTGACCGGCGCGGGCAAGGGGCTGCGCGCCGAGCTGAAGGCGGACCTGCACCTGCACTCGGAGTGGTCCGACGGCGGCAGCCCGATCGAGGAGATGGCACGTACGGCGCACCGCCTGGGCCACTCGTACATGGCGCTCACCGATCACTCGCCGCGGCTGACCGTCGCCAACGGCCTGTCCCGGGAGAGGCGCCTGCAGCAGCTCGAGGTCGTTGCCGAGCTCAACAAGAAGCTCCAGGACGAGCTGGACGGCTTCACGATCCTGAACGGTATCGAGGTCGACATCAACGAGGACGGCTCCCTCGACTGCGACTCCGAGATCCTCGCCCGGCTGGATGTGGTCGTGGCCAGCGTGCACTCGAAGCTGCGGATGGCGTCCGAGCCGATGACGGAGCGGATGGTCCGCGCGATCGCCAACCCGCACGTGGACGTCCTGGGTCACTGCACCGGCCGGCTGATCACCGGCGCTCGCGGGACCCGACCGGAGTCGGAGTTCGACGCCGAGGTGGTGTTCGAGGCATGCCGCCAGTTCGGTACGGCGGTCGAGATCAACTCCCGTCCCGAACGGCTCGACCCGCCGAAGCGGCTGCTCTCGATGGCGGTCGAGATGGACTGCGTGTTCTCGATCGACACCGACGCGCACGCGCCCGGCCAGCTCGACTGGCAGGTGTACGGCTGCGAACGCGCCGAGGACTGCGGTGTCACGGCGGACCGCGTCATCAACACCTGGGACCAGCAGAAACTCGCGGAATGGACGGCACCATGAGTGACCTGGAGAAGGATCCGGCTGAGGTCGTCGGGACCGGGGACTGCGAGGGGCCTGCGCTGGAGATGCTCGAGGCGCGCGACGTCGTCCTTGGACGGACCACGAAGGTACGTCGGTTGCTGCCGAACAAGAACCGCCGGATGGTCGGCGCCTGGTGTTTCGTGGACCACTACGGACCGGAGGACCTGGCGCAGCGCGTCGACTCGTACGACGTACCGGGGGAACGCGGCATGCAGGTTCCGCCGCACCCGCACACGAGTCTGCAGACGGTGAGCTGGCTGTTCGAGGGCGAGATCGAACACCGCGACAGTGTCGGATCGCACGCGTTCGTCCGCCCGGGTGAGCTGAACATCATGACCGCCGGCAACGGCATCGCCCACTCCGAGGTCTCCGCCCCGGACGCCCCGCCGAGGCTGCACGGCGCCCAGTTGTGGGTCGCCCTGCCGGACGACGTCCGTACGACGACCCCGCCGGCCTTCAATGCGTACGCCGACCTGCCGCGGCTCGAACTCGACGGCGCGCAGGTGACCGTGATGATCGGGACCGTCGCCGGTGTCACCTCGTCCGCCCCGGCGTACACCCCGCTGGTCGGCGCCGACGTCACGATCGAGCCGGGCCGTACGGTCTCGCTCCCGCTCACCCCGTCCAACGAGTACGCCGTCCTCGTGGTCGACGGATCGCTGACGGTCGGGGAACTGAACCCGGGGTTCGGCGAGATGACCTACCTCGGCGCCGGCCGGGACGCGATCGAGCTTGTTGCCTCGGGCAATGGTGTGCGGTTCCTGCTGATCGGCGGCGAGCCGTTCGAGGAGGAGCTGGTGATGTGGTGGAACTTCATCGGCCGCTCGCACGAGGACATCGTCGCCGCTCGGAACGCCTGGCAGGCCGCGATCGATGCTGGAGGCAACGACCGCTTCCCCGTGGTCCCGGGGTACGACGGCGATCCATTGCCCGCTCCGCCGCTGCCCGGGACGACGCTCAGACCGCGACCGCGGGCGCGCTGACCCGGCGCCGGTAGTAGGCCCAGGTGACGACCAGGAGCGCCGGACCCCAGAGCTGCAAGGGCGCGTAGCACGCGATCATCAGCGCCGCCCACGGCGTGCTGGCGAACGGGATGAAGGCGTCACTGAAGACGTCGCGGAACCCGTACGTCCAGATCGCGATCAGCGACAGCGATCCCAGGACGGCGGGCACGATCGCGGCGTACGGATGGACCCGCCGGCCGCCGATGAACGGGATCCAGCGCGGCGCGACCTCGCCCCAGCGGCTGACCAGGCCCAGTGCGGTCAGGGCGACCAGTTCGGAGAAGATCGACAGGCAGACGACGTACACCTTGCCGCCGATCCCGCCGAGCTGGGCGGGGTTTCCGCTGTCGTCCAGCATGCCCATCGACGAACCGAAGACCAGGCCGAGCCGCCAGAGCCCGGACGGCAGGGTCAGGAACGGGATCGCGTGGGCGAGGACATAGGCCCAGCGGGGGACGGGACGCTCTGTTGTGCTCACCTTCCGAGCATCCGTCCTGGCGCCCCGGCGCCGCCTCACCCGTCGGAGTGAAGCTGCTCCCTCCGAGGACCGATTCCTTGTTCCAGTACGTCGAACGCGTGGTCGATGACTGCCACCTGATCGCGGCGTACCTGCTCGACGTCGTCGCCGGCCATGATCCGACCGACCGGGGTGCGGAAGATCGTGGTGATGGTCGCGGTCAGCAGGTTCGCGACCAGGCGTGCGGAGAACTCGTCGCCGGTCTCCTCGGTCAGTACGCCGGCCAGCATGTCGCCGATCTCGTGTTCCTGCTCGACCATGCGGGCCATCAGAGCGGGGCTGGACTGCAGCACGCTCCAGAACCCGTGCACGCCCGCGATCGCGCCGGAGAGCGGGTGGCCCGCGGCGAGCAGTTCGTGGTGGTAGCGGCGCATCGCGGTGGACACCGGTTCACCGGCGGGCCGGTCGCGGACGACGGCCTCGAGTTCACGGAGCCGGTCGAGGTGCCGGTCCAGGTACAGGTCCTCCTTGCGCGGGAAGTAGTTGAAGACCGTCATCTTGGACACCCCGGCCACCTCGGCGATCTCGGCGACTGTCACCGCGTCGAACCCGCGGGTCACGAACAGGCCGGTGGCCACGTCCGCGATCATCCGCCGGGTCGCCTGCTTCTTGCGCTCGCGCAGTCCTTGCTCGGCCATACCCAGGATTGTACTGGACCAAATTTTATACTCAGTCTAAGATTCTTCGCATGGACAACAAGGACGTAGTGATCGCCGGCGGCGGGCCGGTCGGACTGATGCTGGCCTGCGAGCTCGCGCTGGCCGGGGTCGACGTACTGGTCGTCGAGCGGTTGCTCGAGATCGACCCGACGATCAAGGCCGGGTCGATCAACGTGCCGACCGCCGAGGCGCTGTACCGGCGCGGGATGCTGCCGGTGCTGCAGGAGCACCAGCGGCTGGCGTACGAGCAGATGAAGGCGTTCCGGGGCGGGAAGGCACCGAGCGGTCCGCCGCCGGCCGGGCACTTCGCCGGGATCATGGTCAGCTCCGCCGGCGTGGACTTCGCGGATCCGGACTTCCGCGATGCCGGTCCCGCGGTGTCGGTCGTCGCGGTGGGCCAGCAGGCGATCGAGTCCGTGCTGGGCGCGCGGGCCACCGAGCTGGGCGTGGAGATCCGGTGCGGGGCTGAGGTCACCGGCTTCGACGCCGACGACGAGGGTGTGACCGTCGAGTTGAGCGACGGCTCGGTGCGGGCGGGTTGGCTGGTCGGCTGCGACGGCGGACGCAGCCTGGTGCGCAAGGTGGCCGGGTTCGACTTCCCCGGTACCGAGCCGGCGATCACCGGCCGGCAGGCGATCGTGGAGCTCGAGGGCGCCGAGGGACTGCTCCGCGGCTGGAACTACACCGAGACTGGGCTCTACGCGCACGGGCCGGTCCCGGGCCGGGTGCTGACTGTCGAGTTCGACGGCCCGCCGGAGGACCGCGACGCACCGATCACGGCCGACGAGATCCAGGGCAGCCTGCGTCGGGTCACCGGCGTCGGCGTCACGGTGACCGGTGTGTTGTCGGCGACCAGGTTCACCGACAACGCGCGGCAGGCTACGTCGTACCGCAAGGGACGCGTGCTGCTCGCGGGGGACGCGGCACACGTGCACTCGCCCTTCGGCGGCCAGGGCCTGAACCTCGGGATCGGCGACGCGGTCAACCTCGGCTGGAAGCTGGCCGCGACGATCCACGGCACTGCGCCCGCGGGTCTCCTCGACACCTACACGACCGAGCGGCACCCGGTCGGAGAGTGGGTGCTGGACTGGACGCGGGCCCAGATCGCCTTGATGCGCACGGATTTCCGGACTTCGGCGTTGCGCAGTGTGGTCAAGGACCTGCTCGAGACGGCGGGCGGTACGACGTACCTCGCGAAGAAGTTGTCCGGTGTCCTGCATCGCTACTCGATCGAGGGCACGCACGAACTGGTCGGCTCGGGCGCGCCCGACTTCAAGTTCGCAGACGGCACGCGGCTGGGGGAGCACCTGTTCGACGGCAGGCCGTTGCTGCTGGACCTGACCGACTCGGCGCAGTTGCGCGACGTCGCGTCCGGGCGGGTCCGCGTGCTCACCACGAAGTACGACGGCGACCTCACCGGCGTACTGATCCGGCCGGACGGGTACGTCGCCTGGGCCGCCGCGGACGGCACCGTGACGGGCCTGGACGAAGCGTTGTCGACCTGGGTCGTTCAAAGCAGGTCGTGATCGCGGGCGTACGCCGCGGCCGCGGTCCGGGACGGTACGTCGAGCTTCGCGAAGATGTTGGTGAGGTGCCGGGCGACGGTCTTGTCGCTCAGCACCAGCCGGTCCGCGATCTCGGCGTTGCTGTTGCCCACCGCAACCAACCGTAGGACGTCGAGTTCGCGCCCGGTCAGCCCGCCCGCGGTACTGCGGCCGATCAGCCGCTCGGCGCCCTGCCGGGCCGGCTCCGCGCCGACCTCGGCGAAGCTGCGGCAGGCCGCGGTCAGCTCGGCCGTCGCGGAGTCGTCGTCACCGAGCAGCCGGACGGCCCGCCCGACCAGCACCTTCGCGCGCGCCAGCTCGTACGGCGCCCGCAGCTCACCCCACAACCGGGCCGCCGTGCGAGCGTGCGGTAGCGCCCGGTCCGGATCGTCGGCGGCCAGAGCCACCAAGGCGGAGCAGTACGCCGCCGACGCCCGCAAGCCCTCACAGCCGAAGCCCGTGGCGATTGTCAACAATTCACCGGCCGCCGCCTCGGCGTCGGACACGGCGTCACCGGCGAGCAGGACCTCGACCGCGCCCGCCAGCAACCGCGAGCGATGGACCGGATCACCCGTCTCTGCGAGCAGCCGACGTACGGCGGCAACCGCGCCGGGGACACGTCCGCGCGCAACCATCAGCAGCGCCCGCCCCGGCTGCGCCTCGTACCCGAACCCGGCTGCCGCATCGTACGACGCGTCCGCCGCCGCGAAGTCACCCCGAATCCGCAGTACGTCGCCACGCTCGCCCAACGCCAGCCCCGCCGCGACGTCCGCCCCGGACGCCTCGTACCGACGGCATGCGTCCTCGAACTCCGCGAGCGCCTCCGGGTACGCCGCGTGCAGTCGCAGGATCTGTCCGCGGTGGACGGCGCACTGCCCGGTGAACGGCACGAGGTCCGGCTGGCTGTCGCACCAGCGCGTCAACGCTGTCGTCCACGCAGAGGCGCGCCCGAAGTCGAGGACCTCCTGGCAGCCTTCGATCATCGCGCAGTACACATTGCCCGCGAAGATCGGCGACAACTCACCGGCGGCGACTCCGATCATTGCCTCGTCCAGCAGGGCGAGCCCTTCCGGTACGCGGCCGGAGTACAGCAGTAGGCGGCCCTTGCACACCAGGCCCTGCGCCAGCAGGTCCGAGTCGTCGTGCCGCCGGGCGATGGCGAGGATGTCGTCTCCGACGGCCAGGGCGCCCGGGAAGTCCGCGTCGTCCAGGCACCGGAAGAAGTCGTGGATGCGCAGGTAGCCGCGTTCCACGACGTCCTCCGGCTGGCCGACCATCAGTCGCTCGGCGCGGGCCGCCCAGCCGTTGCCGATGGCACCCTCGCCGCGGTCGTTCAGTATGCGGGCCAGCCAGAACGCGAACCGGATCGCGCCGAGCACGTTGCCGGCCTCGGTCTGCTGGCGGTAACCGCGCTGCAGCGCCCGGATGCAGGCGTCGGTGTCGCCGAGCAGGTACGCCGCGGTGGCCAGCGTGCCGAGCTCGTCCGGACCCAGCCCGGTCGCGCCCGGTTCCCGGTCGACCGCGGTGAGTCGCTCGTACGCGACCGCCCAGTCCCGCCGCTCGAACGCCGACCGGGCCTGCTGCAGATCGTCGACAATCCCCATTCACGCCCCCACGCTTCGTGCGCCTGCTCACTCGCGAGCATGCGCTGCCGGGTCAGGCGGCCGCAAGGCTCCGGCCCGCGCCGGTGCGAGCTGCGATCCGCCGTGCGACGTACGCCGCGTCCCGGCCGACCCCGGGCAGCACCATCGAGCTGAAGGAGTACTGGAAACACAGTCCGCAGAAGAACAACCCCGGCGCGTCCGTGGCGACCCCGCGGTACTCCCGCGGCCAGCCGTCCGCCCCGGCCACCGGGACCTTGATCCAGTCGAATACCTGCCGGAACCCCGTCCCCCACACGACGTTCGCCACATCCAGCACCCGCCCGTCGGCCAGCAGCGGCCTTCCGTCCTGGACGCCGACGACCCGGTCGGCCACCCGCTCGACCCCGCGCGCCAGCAGGTCCGCCCGCTTGACCCGGATCATCGGGCCGCCGTGGTACCGCAGGTCCTTCATCGCGGCCTTGCCGATCGGCGAGCGGCGGGTGATGACGTGCCGTCCGAGGAACAGGAAGACCGGCCAGAACAGCTTCTGTCCAGGCCGTCCGGGTTTGAACGGCATCTGCCCGGGGTCGCGACCGCACAGCACGGTCGCATGCGTCTCGGCGACCTCGTACGCGATGTCCGTGCCGGAGTGCGAGCCGCCGACGACCAGCACCGGCCCGTCCTTGAGCTGCGCCGGCCGGTGGTACTCCGACGAGTGCAGTTGCCGAATCGCCGGATCCAGGTCGACCGCGTAGTCCGGGAGGTACGGCGTACGCCCGAAGGTGCCCGTCGCGACGACGACGTTGTCCGCGGTGAGCTCCTCGCGGCCGACAGTGGCGATCCATCGGTCGTCGCGGCGTTCGAGCCGGTCGACGCGCGTGTTGCGGCGGATCGGCAGCTCGAAGTGAGCGGCGTACGACGCGAGGTAGTCGGCCACCTCGTCCTTGCCGGGGTAGTGCCACGGATCGCCCGGGAACGGGAGGCCGGGAAGCCCGTCGTACTTCGCGGGGGAGTACAGCCGCAGGCTGTCCCAGTGCGACCGCCACTGATCGCCCACCGAGGCGTTGCCGTCGAGGATGGTGAACGGCTCCCCAAGCCGTTGCAGGTGGTGGCCGGTGGACAGCCCGGCCTGTCCGGCGCCGATGATGATGGTGTTCATGTCAGAACCTCCCTGACCTCGCGCCGGTGACTGTGGAGGTGACTGTGGAAGCGCAGCCACCACAGCAACATCAGCGCGGACGTGACGACGTAGAAGCCGTGCAGGAACCAGATCGGTCCCGGCGGCAGGTGCACCACATAGATGCAGTGGACGGCGTTGCCGACGTTGGCCAGGACCAGGTTGGCCGGGCTGTACGACGCGAGGTCGCGGGTCCGGATCGCCCGGACCACCATCGGCAGCGCGCTCGACGCGAAGAGGATGGTGGACATCGTCCCCGCGAGAAGAGCAACGCTTGCGCCAGTCATGTCACCGACGCTAGGTCTCGCGGACCCTTGTCCGCGTCGGACGGAATGCGCAACTCGTGAACGGGGCGACTACGAGGTTTCTCGTACGTCGGTGTGCCGCCGGATCCACGGCGCCAGTGCGAAGACGACGAACGCGACCACGATCGTCACGACCGCGAGGCCGCCGAAGTACGCCGTGTCCGACGCGTCCTCGGTCGCCTGCACGAGCTGGGCGGTGATCGCCTGACCCGCGGCCGGGGCGAGGAACCACAGCGCCATCATCTGGCTGAGGAACGCCCGCGGCGCCAGGACCGTCGTCGCAGCCAGGCCGACGGGGGAGAGGAACAGCTCGCCGAGCGTCTGGACCACGTACACGCCGACCAGCCAGAGCGGTGACGCGAGGTTGTCCCCGGCAACCGACGAGGCGAGCGCCATCACCGCGAACGAGATGCCGGCCAGCAGCAGCCCGGTCGCGAACTTCTGCCCGATCGACGGCCCGCGGTCGCCGAGCTTGATCCAGATCACCGCGAACACCGGCGCCAGCACGACGATCGAGAACGGGTTGACGGACTGGAAGAACTCCGGCGAGATCTCCACCCCGAACAGGTCCAGTTGCGTCCGGCTGGCGGCGAAGGTCGTCAGCGTGGTCGCGGCCTGCTCGAACAGCATGAAGAACAGCATCGCCGCGACGAACAACGGGATGTACGCACGCACCCGCTGCCGTTCGACCGGTGTGACCAGCGGGCTCCGCAGCAGCATCACGAAGTACGCGATCGGCGCCAGGAGCACACGTACGAGATCGCGTCGACGACCGGCCGGGGGCCGATGCCGCCCGACCGCCAGGCCGACCACGCGAACACCACCGCGAGCAGCACGAGGACCGCGGACGAGACCTTGATCATCGTCGGCCGGTCCGCGGCGGTCAGCGGGTTCGGTGGGGTATCGCCGCGGCCGTGCAGGGTGCGCCGGCCGAGCAGGTACGCGATCAGCGCCAGCGTCATACCGACCGCGGCCGCCGCGAACGCGACATGGAACCCGAACTCGCGGCGCAGGAACCCGACCACGAACGGCGCCGAGAACGACCCGATATTGATGCCCATGTAGAAGATCGAGAACGCCGAGTCCCGCCGCGTATCGTTTTGCTCGTAGAGCGTTCCGACCATCGTCGACACGTTCGGCTTCAGCAGTCCGGTGCCGAGGGCAACGAGCGCGATCCCGGCGTACGCCGGCGCGGTCGAGGGGATCGCGAGACACAGGTGGCCGGCGACGATCACGGTACCGCCGTACAGGACGGTGCGACGCGCGCCGAACACGCGGTCCGCGAACCAGCCACCGAGCACCGACAGCAGGTAGACCGAGGCGCCGTAGATCGACACCACGGCCTGCCCGAGCGACTCACCCAGCCCGAGCCCGTGCGCCTGATCGGTCAGGTACAGCAACAGGATCGCGCGCATCCCGTAGTAGCTGAACCGCTCCCACAACTCGGTGGTGAACAGCGTCATCAACCCACGCGGATGTCCGAAGAAGGTCTTCCCCTCGCCAACGTCCTGTTGCGCTCCGGACATGCTCAACTACTCCCCGTCGTCGAAATTCGCTCCCGCCGACGGTAGCAAAGAGAGGTTCAGAGCTCGATCCAGTAGCGCCGCGTGCGGCCCAACCAGGTGTCGCGGACGTCCTCGAGTACGCCGCCGTTCCGCTCGATCGTCCGCGCCGACGCAACGTTGTCGTCGTCGCAGGTGATCAGCACGCGGTCCATCCCGCGTACCCGTGCCTGGTCCAGCACCGCGCCGAGCGCCCAGGTCGCCAGCCCGCGGCCCCGGGCCGACGGGCGGACGCCGTACCCGATGTGGCCACCGCCCTCGAGCAGCTTCTCGTTCAGTGCGTGCCGCAGCGAGATCGCGCCGAGGTACACGCCGTCCTCGACGATCCACCAGTACGACGCGTGCACACGGTCCGGCGCCACCGGGCGGCTGTCGTCGGACTGCTCCTGCAGCCGGTGGATCCAGGTCGCGAAGCCGTCGGCCGTGGAGAGGTCGGTCGATTCCCAGACCCCGGCGCCGTCCTGGTGGGTATCGCCCCATTCACTGGCCGACTCCGTCCAGGAGTCCCGCAGGTCGACGGTCGGTTCGATCAACTCAGGCATGAGATGGAGCCTAGAAGACCACGGGCCGCTCACCCCGGTGGGGTGAGCGGCCCGTGGTGGGGTCGGCGTCAGGCGCCGGCGCCCTCTTGCTTTACGCCGGCGACCGCGGTGGGGTCGTCGATGCGGTACTTGCGGGCCGCCTCGGCGGCGACCTCCGGCTTCACGTCACCGCGCTTGGCGAGAATCTCCAGCGTGGCGACGACGATCGACTCGGCGTCCACGTGGAAGTGGCGCCGCGCCGCGGCCCGGGTGTCGGCCAGGCCCCAGCCGTCGGTCCCGAGCGACGTGTAGTCGTTCGGCACCCAGCGGGAGATCTGGTCCTGCACCGCGCGCATGAAGTCGCTGACGGCAACGACCGGACCCTTCGTGTCCTTCAGTTGCTCGGTGATGAACGGCACCTGCTCCGGCTCCTCCGGGTGCAGCAGGTTGTGCTGCTCGGCGGCGACGGCGTCCCGGCGCAGTTCGTTCCACGAGGTCACGGACCAGATGTCCGCGGCCACGGAGTACTGCTCGGCGAGGATCTGCTGGGCCTTCCGCACCCACGGCAGCGCGACGCCGGACCCGAGCAGCTGCACCCGCGGTACGTCGTCACCCTCGGCGGTCTGGTACTCCTCGAAGCGGTACATGCCCTTGAGTAGCCCCGCGACGTCGAGGTTCTCCGGCTCGGCGGGCTGTGCCACCGGCTCGTTGTAGACCGTGAGGTAGTAGAAGACGTCCTCGCCGAACGGCTTGTCCTTGTCCAGGCCGTAGCCGTACATGCGGCGCAGACCGTCCTTGACGATGTACGCGACCTCGTACGCGAAGCCCGGGTCGTAGTGCACCGCCGCCGGGTTGGTGGAGGCGAGCAGCGGCGAGTGACCGTCCGCGTGCTGCAGTCCTTCACCGGTCAGCGTCGTACGGCCGGCCGTCGCGCCGACCAGGAAGCCCCGGCCGAGCTGGTCGCCGAACGCCCAGAGCGAGTCACCGGTCCGCTGGAACCCGAACATCGAGTAGAAGATGTAGAACGGGATCATCGGCTCGCCGTGCGTCGCGTACGCCGTACCCGCCGCGATCATCGAACCCATCGCGCCGGCCTCGCTGATGCCTTCGTGCAGCAGTTGGCCCTGCTCGGACTCCTTGTAGGACAGGAGCAGGTTGCGGTCGACGGCCTCGTAGGTCTGGCCGTGCGGGTTGTAGATCTTGGCCGTCGGGAACATCGAGTCCATGCCGAACGTGCGGTACTCGTCCGGGGCGATCGGGACGATCCGGCTGCCGATCTCCGGGTCCTTCATCAGGTCGCGGAACAACCGGACCAGCGCCATCGTGGTGGCGACCGGCTGGTTGTTGCCCTTGGACAACGGCTTGTAGACGTCGTCACCAGGCAGCTTGAGCGACGTCTTCGGTGCCACTCGCCGCTGCGGCAGCGAACCGCCGAGCTGCTTGCGCCGGTCCATCATGTACTGGTACTCCGGCGAGTCGGTGCCGGGGTGGAAGTACGGCGGGTTGTAGGCGTCCTCGAGCGCGGAGTCCTCGATCGGCAGGTACAGCCGGTCGCGGAACGCCTTCAGGTCGTCCGAGGTCAGCTTCTTCATCTGGTGGGTCGCGTTGCGGCCCTCCAGCGCCTCGATCGTCCAGCCCTTGATCGTCTGGGCCAGGATCACGGTCGGCTGCCCGACGTGCTCGTTCGCGCTCTTGAACGCGGCGTACACCTTGCGGTAGTCGTGACCGCCGCGGGGGAGCTTGCGCAGGTCCTCGTCGGACAGGTTGCTGACCATCTGCTGCAGCCGCTGGTCGCCGCCGAAGAAGTTGTTCCGGATGTACTCACCGGACTCGACGGAGTACGTCTGGAACTGACCGTCCGGCGTGGTGTTCATCTTGTTCACCAGCGCGCCGTCGTGGTCCTGGGCCAGCAGGTTGTCCCACTCGCGGCCCCAGATCACCTTGACGACGTTCCAGCCGGCGCCGCGGAAGAACGCCTCCAGCTCCTGGATGACCTTGCCGTTGCCGCGGACCGGGCCGTCCAGCTGCTGCAGGTTGCAGTTGATCACGAAGGTGAGGTTGTCGAGCTCCTCGCGCGCGGCCAGGCCGATCGCGCCGAGCGACTCCGGCTCACCCATCTCGCCGTCACCGAGGAACGCCCAGACGTGCTGCTGGCTGGTGTCCTTGATGCCGCGGTGGTGCAGGTACCGGTTGAAGCGCGCCTGGTAGATCGAGTTCAGCGCGGCCAGACCCATCGAGACGGTCGGGAACTCCCAGAACTCCGGCATCAGCCGCGGGTGCGGGTACGACGACAGGCCCTTGTGCGGGCCGCGCGACACCTCCTGGCGGAAGCCGTCCAGGTCGTCGGTCGTCAGCCGGCCCTCGAGGAAGGCGCGCGCGTACATCCCGGGGGAGGCGTGACCCTGGATGAAGATCTGGTCGCCGCCGCCGGGGTGGTCCTTGCCACGGAAGAAGTGGTTGAAGCCGACCTCGTACAGGCTCGCCGCCGACTGGTAGGTGGCGATGTGACCGCCGACCTCCAGGCCCTTGCGGTTGGCCTTGCTCACCATCACCGCGGCGTTCCACCGGATGAAGGCCCGGATCCGCCGCTCGATGTGCTCGTCGCCGGGGAACCAGGGCTCACGCTCGGGCGGGATCGAGTTGATGTAGTCGGTGCTCCGCAGTGCGGGCACGCCGACCTGTCGCTCCCGGGCGCGCTCGATCAGCTTGAGCATCAGGTAGCGCGCTCGCGCCTTGCCCCGTTCGTCCAGGACCGCGTCGAGCGATTCGACCCACTCCCGTGTCTCGTCGGGGTCGATGTCGGGGAGCTGGGTGGGCATCCCCTCGGTGATGATGGCTGGTGGTTCGTGTCCGGAAGCCACGTTGTCCTGCCGTTCTCTCTGGTTGTCTTCACCGCAATCCTGTCACCTGTTCGGTATGCGTTCTACTTCGCCTTCCTTTCCGGACCGATTCGGGCCGGTCGGGCCAGATCTCAGCGGACACGCCTCGTACCCGCCACGCGCATACCGGACACGTCACGGAACCCTGGTGCATACTTGCGCGACGCGGTACGTCACGATGGACTATCGCTGAGCAGCAGGCTACTGACACCTACCCCCGGGTAAGCGGGGATCACGGAGGAGGACACGTGAGCGCGACCGCGGACCACGCGGACGGCAAGAGCGGAGTGCCGAACATGGCCTCCCGGCTCGGCCTGGAGGCCGGCTGGGTCGTCCAGGAGATCGGATACGACGATGACTGCGACGACGAGTTCCGCGATGCGATCCGGGAGATCACCGGCGAAGCCTTCGTCGACGAGGACACCGACGAAGTCGTCGACGTAGTACTGCTCTGGTTCCGTGAGGACGACGGCGACCTGGTCGACGCGTTCTTCGACATCCTGACCGACCTCAAGGCCGGTGGAGTGGTCTGGCTGCTGACCCCGAAGGTCGGCCGCGACGGCTACGTCGAGACCAGCGACATCACCGAGGCCGCGCCGGTCGCAGGCCTGGCGACGACCAGCACCCTGAGCGTGACCGACGACTGGTCCGCCACCAAGCTGGTGGTTCCGAAGTCCGGCCGCCGGGGGTGAGCCTCCCGGCTGTCGGCAGCCGGGCCCCCGACTTCGAGACCCAGAACCAGTACGGCGAACCGGTCCGGCTGAGCGATTACGCCGGCCGGCGGGACGTCGTACTGGTCTTCTATCCGTATGCCTTCAGCCAGGTCTGCACCAGCGAACTGGCCGACCTACGGGATCGCCCGTCGCTCCTGGCCGCCGCTGAGTTCCTGGCGATCTCGTGCGACCCGATGTTCACGCTGCGGGCCTATGCCGACGCCCAGAACCTCAACTTCGGCCTACTGACCGACTTCTGGCCTCACGGCGCGATCGCGTCGGCGTACGGCGTCTTCGCCCCCGATCGCGGCTGCGCCCTTCGCGCCACCTTCGTCATAGACCGCACCGGCGTCATCCGCTGGTCCGTCCTGAACCCGATCCCCGAAGCCCGAAACCCCGACGACTACGCCGAGGCCCTGGCGATGGTGGGCTGTGAGGGACTCGAACCCCCGACCCCCTCGGTGTAAACGAGGTGCTCTAACCAACTGAGCTAACAGCCCATATCCACGGCAAACGAAGCCCGGCCAACGACGGGCCGGGAAGTTGCGCTCCTGCGGAGCAAGCGGACCGACCTTATCATCTCACCCGGAGCGTTGCCGCGCCGCGCGCAGCACCCCGATGACGGCGCCGATGAGCCACAGCGCGAAGGCCACGGACGCCATACCCCCGCTCCAGAAGCCGGACAGGCACAGTACGGCGACCGCGTAGGACGCCCAGATCGCCCACCTCGGCAGAACACCCGCCTGCTGGGCGATCCGCGTCGTGACGGCGACCAGCACACCGCAGCCGATCAGCCCGGTGAGCGCGAGGACCTGCCCCGCCATACCGAGCGCGCGGACGGTATTCGGGTCGGCGGCGAACTCGTCCGACCATGCCGCGACCGCGCTCCCCACATCGAGTGAGACGCCGGTGATCATCAGCCCGCCGAACAGCGCCGCGGCCGGCACGATCGCATGCGCGAGCGGGTCGCCGCCGGACAGTCGGTCCAGCACTCGCCGCAGGCCGGTGGCGAACCAGAGCAGCAGTGCGACGCCCGCGGCGAGCACGGGCATCCCGATACCGGCGGCCGCCTGCCGCGCGTCGTCGTTGAGCCTCGCCAGGATGTCCGAGTCCGACATGCCTGCGTCGTCGACGCCGACCAGGTAGCCCAGCGCCACCGCCACGACGAGCAGCACGACCGAGGCGGCACCCGCCCACGCCGCGCGCCGAAGCGCACGTGACTCATCCATGCCGCCTCCCACCGTCACCCCGAGCATGCGTCCCCACCCAGCCGCCCGCAATACGCGACGGATCGAGGTTGGGGAGGGTTTCCTACCCGAATCGGGACGAAATCCTCCCCAACCTCTCCTAGGCGCGGGCTACTCGCCGAAGACCGTGTTGACCAGGCGCTCCAGGGTGGGCGGGAAGATCTGGAGTAGGTCGATGTCGGCGTCTCCCATGGTGATGGCGGCGGTCAGGGTCTTCTTGCCGTCGGCGGAGCTGTACATGAGGGCGCCGTACCCGCCGGGGGCGCTGCCGTTGTGGTGGTAGATCGTTTCGGTGCCGGTGTCCTGGGCGAACAGGCCAAGGCCGTAGTTGAGCGGTCCGCTCTTCGGTTGCGGCGTACGCATCTCGGTCAGCAGTTCGGCGGGCAGCAGCTTGCCGCTCTGCAGCGCCGACATGAACTTGCGCAGGTCCTGCGTGGTGGAGAGCATGCTGCCGGCGGCGAAGAGCAGCGACGGGTTCTGCTCGGTGACGTCGACGACCTTCCACTCGTCGCCGTCCTGGTAGCGGAAGTACCCGTGCGAGTGCGGCCCGGGGATGTCCGTCCGGTCGCCCGGCTCCACGGTGCCCGTCAGACCGAGCGGCTCGATGATGCGGGCCTGCAGCTCCTCGACGAGCGTGCGGCCGGTGACCGCCTCGATCAGCAGCGCGGCGACCGTGTAGTTGGTGTTCGAGTAGCTCCACTCGGCGCCCGGCTCGAACCGTGCCGGCTTGGCCAGCGCGAACTCGACCAGCTCGTCCGGGGTGTAGCCCTGCAACCGGTTGTCGGCCCATTCCTTGCCGGTCGCCGGGAGGCCCGCGACGACGGTGCCGTCGGGGTAGTACTCGCCTGTGTAGTTGAACAGGCCGCTGGTGTGGTCGAGCAGCATCCGCACCGTGATCCGCGGGTCCAGCTCGAACCGCGGCAGGTGTACGGCGATCGCACCGTCCAGCTCGAGCTTGCCCTCGGCCACCAGTTGCAGCACCACGGTCGAGACGAACGTCTTGGTGACGCTGCCGACCCGGAACTGGCCGTCCACCGGCGGCTCCTCGGTGCTGCCGAGTTCGCGGATCCCGGCGGTTCCGACCCACTCGCCGTGCTCGTCGTGGACCCGCAGTTCGAGACCGCCGAACCCGGCGTCGACGAACTCCTGGGCGGCCTTCTGCAGCTCGGGGCGGTTCACTGCAGGGGACTGGATCGACATGTTCGTACTCCTCGTTCGAGTGCTGTTGGTTCGACGTCACTCACGATCACGGGGAGTCCTGACATCGGACCGTCACGGCGCTGACGCGGCGTAGTTGACCGGCTTTCGTACGGGCCGTATCGGAACCCGCGGTCACTCGTTGGAACCATGTCGGTGGTCGCGCAATTCTTAACCATCGGCTGGTGAGAACGGACTCCTCCAGGGCAGGTCGCGGCTGGTAGGGTTCACGGCTGTCGGTCGGCGTGATGACGCACCGGGTGTGCCCGGTCACGGCATCGTTCCGGCAGGTGGAAAACGGGGCTGCTGTCGGTGTGAAGTGAGGCGGGTCTGCCCAGAACCCGCCCCGTCCAGTTGGGGAGGCACGTGTCCGTGGGTCGCCAACCGGCCGAGCGCCCCGTCGTACCCGAGTCGTCCTCTGGGGCCCAGCTGGTGGTGGCATCGGCGTGAGAAGTGGTGCGGACCGGCCGGCGATCTCCACCGGGCCGGCGTTGATGATTCCCGCCGGGTACCCGCGCGACCTGCCGAGCGCTCTGCTCCGCGCCGCCCGCGACTTCGGCGGCGCCGGGGTCGTCGAGATCGGGGCGGACGGCCGCGAGACCAAACTCGACTTCCCGACGCTGCTCGAACTGGCCGCCCGGATCCTGGCCGGCCTGCGCGCGAACGGCGTACGCGCCGGAGATCCCGCGGTCGTGCACTGCACCGAGCCGGTCGGCTTCTTCGCCGCGTTCTGGGCCTGCACCCTCGGCGGCATCCGCCCGCTGCTGGTCGCGCCGAACCCGGGCGGCGACCGCACCGAGGAGGGCCGCGAACGGCTCCGCCGGATCACCGACCTGCTCGGCTGGACCGTCCTGATCGGCCGCCCGTCCGATCTGCCGAACGACCTCGGCCTCCCGGTCCTCGACCCGGACGCGATGGCCGGGCACGAGCCCACCTCCGACTTCCACCGCCCGGCCGCGGACGACGTCGCCGTACTGATGATGTCCTCGGGTTCCACCGGTACGCCGAAGATCGTGCAGCTCACGCACCGCGGGCTGGTCGAGTTCGCCGCGGGTACACCGGCGATGCTGCCGGTACGGCCCGGGCAGACGACGCTAAACTGGCTGCCGCTGGACCGAAGTGGCGCGTTCCTGCTCTACCACCTGCTGCCCGTGTTCACCGGCTGCACGAACATCCACGTGAACACGGACTGGGTGCTGGCCAACCCGCTGCGCTGGCTCGACCTGATGGAGCAGCACCGGGTCAACCACTCGTGGTCGCCGAACTTCGGGTATCGGCTCGCGACCGCCGCGGTGGCCGGCGAACCGGACCGGCATTGGGATCTCTCCGCGCTGCGCAGCCTGGTCAGCGGCGGTGAGCAGATCACCGTGCCGGTGATGTCGGAGTTCCTGCGCGTGACGAACCGGTTCGGGGTGGTTCCGGAGACCTTCGTGGCGGCGTGGGGGATGACCGAGACGGTCACCGGCATCACGTTCGCACGGCCCGGTCTGACGCCGAACGTGCACCGCGTCCGGATCCCACCGACCGGCGTCGTCGAGTGGGTCGACCAGCGGCCGTCGTCCGGGAAGGTCGCGGTCGCGCGCCCCGGCAAGCCGCGGACCGAGGTGCCGGGTGTGCTTTCGCTCGTCTCGGTGGGAGCGCCGGCCCCCGGTACGACGGTGCGCATCGTGGCCCCGAACGGCGCCGTACTGCCGGAAGGCCGGATCGGTCAGCTGCAGGTCGCGTCGGCTCGGGTGACGCCTGGGTACCTCGGGAACCTCGAGGCGGACCGCACCGCGTTCCCGATCGGGAACTGGCCTGCGCGCAAATGGCTCGCGACCGGCGACCAGGGCTTCATCACCGGCGGCCAGGTCGTCATCACCGGCCGGGACAGCGAACGCATCATCATGTCCGGCAAGCTCCACTACGCCCACGACATCGAGTCCGTCGCCGCGACGGTGGTCGGCGCCGAACACGGCCTGGTCGCGGCCTGCGGCATCGCTGACGAGGAAACCGGCACCGACCGCCTGGTCGTTTTCTACGCCCTAACCGCCGACTCGGTCCCCGGCATGGACCAGGCCATCCGCAGCCTGATCCAGGGCCGCCTCGGCCTGCCGGCCCAGGTAGTCGGCGTCCCGCGTCGAGACTTCCCGACCACCCCCGGCGGCAAGATCCTCCGCCCGCTCCTCAAGCAGCGCTGGATCGACGGCACGCTCCTCGAACCCGCGAGAACGCACGTAGAACCAGCTGGCGCGACCCCAGCTTCCGGCCCCACGGGCCAGGGCCCTTCCAGCACGCCCGAGTCCACCCCGTTCGCCGACGAGGACGCCGCAGAACGCACCACCGAACTCCCGGTAGTCCGCCTCGCCTGGAAACGCGAACTCCAGCACTCCATCCCCACCCCACCCCAACGCCCCACCCTAGGCACCCCACCGCCGCCCACCGCCACCGCGTCGGCTCCCGAGTCGACCCCCGCTGCGCGGGATCCCGAGACCACCCGCACCGCGTCGGTTTCCGAGCCGGCTCGCACTGAACCGGCGCCCGTGCAAGGTCCTGCCGCGACCGCATCCACGCCGACCGCGTCCGCCACGGCACCTGCGCTTGGTCCCACGGCCCCGCCGCCGCCCGCCCTCGCGGCCTACTCGCCCGCGACCGCTCCGGCACCCACCGACTCGTCATCCGCGACCGCACCGGACCCCACCACATCGCCGTACGCACCCAACGCCGAGCAGAAGCCTGCGAACGCGCAGCCCGAGACCGCCGAGCAGCCGCACGACGCGGAGCCCGCCGAAGTACCGCACGAAGACCAGCCCACGCCCGCGGACGAGGACTCCACCGACCCGGAGCTCTCCGAGAGCCGGTCCGAGGCGGTTGAGCAGTCGCGGGACGCTGCGACCGAGAGTGTCGAGGTGCCGGTCGAGGATCAGTCGTCGTCTGTGGACGAGGAGTCCGCCGACCCGGTGCCCGCCGCCGACCAGACCGAGGCGGCCGAGCAGTCGTACGACGCTGCAATCGAGAGTGTCGATGTACCGGTCGAGGACCAGTCGTCGTCCGTGGACGAGGATTCCGCCGACCTGGAGCCCGCCGCCGACCAGACCGAGGCGGCTGAGCAGTCGCACGATGCTGCAACCGAGAGCGTCAACGGTCCGGTCGAGGACCAGTCCTCGTCTGTGGAGGACGAGTCCGCTGAGCTGGAATCCTCCGCTGGCGAGGCCGAGGCGGTTGAGCAGTCGGACGACGCTGCAACCGAGAGCGTCAACGGTCCGGTCGAGGACCAGTCCTCGTCTGTGGAGGAGGATTCCGCTGAGCTGGAGTCTTCCACTGGCGGGGCTGAGGCGGCTGGGCAGTCCTACGACGCTGCGACCGAGGGTGTCGACGTACCGGTTGAGGATCAGTCGGCGTCTGTGGATGAGGATTCCGCCGACCCGGTGCCCACCGCCGACCAGGCCGAGGCGGCCGAGCAGTCGCACGACGCTGCAACCGAGAGTGTCACCGGTCCGGTCGAGGACCAGTCCTCGTCTGTGGAGGAGGATTCCGCCGAGTCGGAGTCCTCCGCGAGCCGGTCCGAGGCCGCTGAGCGGTCGCAGGACGCTGCGACCGAGGGCGTCGATGTGCCGGTTGAGGATCAGTCGTCGTCTGTGGACGAGGATTCCGCCGAGTCGGAGTCCTCCGCGAGCCGGTCCGAGGCCGCTGAGCGGTCGCAGGACGCTGCGACCGAGGGCGTCGATGTGCCGGTTGAGGATCAGTCGTCGTCTGTGGACGAAGAGTCCGCCGAGTCGGAGTCCTCCGCTGGCGGGGCCGAGGCCGCTGAGCAGTCGCAAGACGCCGCGACCGTCGCCGCCGACGTACCGGTCGAAGACCACACGCCGTCCGATGACGAAGAGTCCGCCGACCGCGAGCCGCACGACACCGCGAACGAGCTGGACACCGCGGACCCCACCGACGCGGTGGATTCCACGGAAGCGGCGAAGGCGGCGGATGCTGCGGAGACGACGGACGCGGCGGAGACGACGGCTGCGATCGATGCTGCGGATGCGTCCGATGCGGGTGACCGGGTGGATGAGGTGGAGCCTTCGGCCGGTGGTTCCGCCCTTGTTGTGGCTTCTGGTGACTCGGGTTCTGGGGATTTGGTTGCTGAGGGCACCGAGGCTGACGAGCTCGCGGCGTACTCGGATGATGCGAACGCGGACGTAGATACCGCGGGTTCAGACGCAGAGACAACCGACGAGAACGCTGACCTCGAACAGAATCAGACGGATGGCGACCAAGCGTCCGACGAAGATGCTCACGAATCAGCGTCCGAGGAGGCCGAGTCCAACGCGGCGTCCGAGATGGAAGCTGATGACGAGACGGCCGGCTCTGAGGTCGACGCAGCGGAGGCCGCTGACCCGACCTCCACGGACGTCGACGAGGCAGACGAGCTTGCAAATAGCGTGGACGCAGATGGCGCCGACGAGACGACAGTTGCGGGCGAAGTCGAGCCCATCACCGACGTCGCGGAGACCGACGACACCGAGGCCGAGGGCGAAGCGGCTGAGGTTGAGGGGGTCGACGACGACACCGACGTGGCAGGCGTCGAGATGGATGTTGAGGGCGCGGGTGAAGGGCTTGCCGACGGTGTAGGTGACGAGGTCGGTGGTGGCGAGAGTCGGGCGGATGAGGTCGGACGCGTCTACGAAGTCTTTGCGGATGGAGTGGTCAGCGAGGTCGGCGTTGGCGATGCGCACGAGCCGGAGTCGGTGAGTTCGGACGAGGATGACGACGAGCCGAGTGTGGCTGACGGCGCGTTGGATGTTGCTGCGGGTGGGCTTGGGGAAGTTGAGCCTGCGGCGGAGGAGCACTTGGTCAACGAGCAGGCCCGCGTGGGGGCTGCGGGCCTAGTTGTGGTGGATGTCGACGGTGTCGAGTCCGCTGATGGTGAGACTGTCGTACCTGGGGACGTGGAGGTCGCGGCCGAGAACCGCGTCGCGGGGCGGGTTGGGGTTGTTGAGCCAGTTGCGGTTGTGGGGGTGGCTGGGCGGTTCCCGGGGGCTGAGGGAGTGGAGCAGTTCTGGGAGAACCTGGTCGGGGGTGTGGAGAGCCTCCGGCGGGAGTCGGGGGACGGGGTTGTTGCCGTCAGTGGCGTGCTGGAGCACGTCGAGTCGTTCGATGCGAAGTTCTTCGGGTTGAGCGATCGTGAAGCCGAGTTGATGGATCCGGCGCAGCGGTTGTTCCTCGAGGTGTGTCATCAGGCGCTGGAGCACGGCGGGTACGCCGGTACGACGAACCGCGTCGGCGTGTTCGCGGGCTCGGGCATGAACCTGTACAACCGCCAGCACCAGTCCCGCGACTCGATCGCCACCCGCGTCGCGTACCGCCTCGGTCTGACCGGCCCCGCGATCGGCGTACAGTCCGCTTCTTCGTCGTCGCTCGTCGCAGTGCATCTCGCCTGCCAGGCGCTCCGATCCGGCGACGCGGACCTCGCCCTGGCCGGCGCCGCCGCCGTACAGGTGCCGCAGGCAACGACCTACCACCCGACGCCGGACTCGATCCTGTCGCCGAGCGGGCAGATCCGTGCGTTCGCAGCCGAAGCCGACGGCACGGTCGGCGGGAACGGTGTCGCCGCCGTACTCCTGAAGCGTCTCGACCAGGCCCTGACCGACGGTGACACGGTGTACGCCGTGATTCGCGGCACGGCGGTCAGCAACGAGGACGCGCCGGCCGGGAACCAGACCGAGCTGATCGAGCGCGCGCTCGACCGCGCCGGGTTCGACGCTGATTCACTCAGCTACATCGAGGCGCACGGGATCGGCAGCCCGGCCGCGGACGCCGCCGAGGTGAAGGCGTTGACGACAGCGCTCCGCCGGCACACCGACAAGGTCGGGTTCTGCACACTCGGATCGGTGAAGCCGAACATCGGCCACCTGGACAGCGCCGCGGGCATGGCCGGCCTGATCAAGACGATCCTGATGCTGCAGCACCGGATGCTGGTCCCCACCATCAACGTCGCCGAGCCGAACCCGGCGCTCGCCCTCGACGGCAGCCCGTTCGTGATCGGCACCGAGGTACGCGAGTGGACGGTGCCTCTGCTGTCCGGCGGTACGACGCTCCGCGCGGGCGTCAGCGCCCTCGATGCGGGCGGCACGAACGCGCACGTGATCCTCGAAGAGGCCCCGCGCCAGATCCGTCGCGGCGACGACGGCCCCGTCATACTGCCGCTGTCCGCGCCCGATCCGGACGCCCTCGCCGACCTCGTCGAGCTGTACCGCTCGGACCTGGGCCACGGCACCGGTCACCGCCTCATCGACCTGGCCGGTACGGCGGCGCTCGGCCGGCCGGCGCACCGGCACCGGATCGCGGTCGCCGGCAGTACGGAGGGCGAACTCGTCACCGCACTCGGCTCCGCCCAACCGACCGAGGTGCCACGCGGCGGACCCGGCCCGCTCGGCTACGCGTTCACCGGACAGGGCGCCGCACGTCGCGGAATGGCCGCCGGCCTGGCCGCGCGCTTCCCCGTCTTCCGCTCGGTCCTCGACGAATGCGACCGCGTCTACCACGAGGAGACAGGCGGCAACCTGCTCGAACTGCTCCTCACCCCAGCCGGTACGACGGAGGGCGTCTGGCCGACCGAGACCGCGCAGCCCGCACTGTTCGCGTTCGAGCTCGCACTGGCCCGCCTCTGGCAGTCGTTCGGCGTCCAGCCCGCGCTGGTCGTCGGGCACAGCGTCGGCGAGTACGCCGCTCTGTGCGTCGCGGGCGCTCTCTCGCTGGCGGACGGCGTACGCCTCACCGCGAAGCGTGGCGAACTCATGCAGCGCGGCACGGTCCCCGGCGCGATGGTCGCCGTCCGCGCCGACGCCGACCGGGTCCGCGAGATCGCCCGGACCGCCGGTGTGGAGGTTGCCGCGGGCAACGGTCCGCAGTCGTTCGTGCTGACCGGATCCGAAGTGATCGTCGGGCAGCTCGCTGCGCAACTCGATCAGCTGCAGGTCGCCTGGCAGCGGCTGGACGTCGACCGCGCGTTCCACAGTTCGTTGGTGGACCCAATACTGGCCGACTTCGCGGAGATCGTCCGCGAGATCACGCTGAAGCCGCTGCGGACGCCGATGGTGTCGAGCTGGTCGGGTGATCTGCTCGAGTCCGGGACGGTGCTCGACAGCGACTACCTGGTCGGCCAGCTGCGGCAGCCGGTGCTGTTCGGCGACGCGGTGGAGGCGGTGACCGCAGCGGGCTGCCGCCGGTTCCTGGAACTCGGACCGGACGCCGTACTGAGTCCCGCGGGACGCCGGATCGCGCCGAACAGCACGTGGATCCCCGCGCAGCGTCTCGGTCAGGACCCGGTGCTCGCGACGATGAACGGTCTGGCCGAGTTGTACGAGCAGGGCACCGAGATCGCGTGGGCGAAGGTCTACGCGGACGGCGGGCGCGTCCCGTTGCCGACGTACCCGTTCCGTCGGGTGCACCACCCGGTCGACGCGTCGGTGACCGTGCTGGCCGGTCCGGGTACGGCGGTTGCCGGGGACAACAATGCGCCGCGGCTGAACGCGTTCGAACGGGCCGCCCGCGCACAGGCCGTCGTGTTCGATCCGCCGTCGAACGCCGCGGTGAAGCGGATTCTGCTGGACCCGCCGGAGCCGGTGGCGAGCGAACCTGTCGAGGCTGTTGAGGAATCCGAGCGGTCGCCGTTCGCGTTGCCGGCCGAGACGCACCAGATCGACGCGGACTACCTCGCTCAGGCCGGTTCGCTGTCCGGGGACGAGATGTCCGCGGAGCGGTACCGCGAGTCGCTGGACGTGGTTCTCGACCTGACCTGCGAGGTGCACAACCTCGACCCGTACGACCTCACCGTCGACCACACGTTCGCCGAGCTCGGGGCGACGCCGGCGTCGATGGCGCCGGTGATCGACGAGCTGAAGAGCCGGTTCGAGGCCGAGCTGGCGCCGGACGACCTGTTCCTGACGTACACCACACCGCACAAGCTCGCGACCGCGGTCGCGATGCAGACGGCCGAGTCGGTCGAGCTGGTCGAATCTGCCGAGCCCCAGTACGACGCCCCGGTCGTGGAGGAGGAGCCGGCCCGCGATGCGCGGGCGGCGCTGGCGGTCCTCGGATCGGGACTCGCGGAGCTGGCGGCGAAGGTCGACGAGGCTGCGGCCGCGACCAGCGAGGCGGACCTGCCCGGGAGCGGTATGGCGGCCTTGATGTCGCAGCAGCTCCGGGTCGCCGGGCAGCTCGTCGACGGCGTCACCAAGCTCATGCGCGAACAGCTCGCCCTCCTCGGCGAACCGGCAACACAGACTGTGCAGACATCAGAGCAGGTGGTGGAAGAAGAGCAGACCGCCCCAGCCAACGAGCCGCGAGCTGACGACGAGCCCCGTCGTACGGCGGAATCGCCGGCCGACGTGCAACGCCGCGACTTCACGTACTGGACCCAGGTCCTCGCCGGCGCCGAACCGTTGGTCCTCCCCGCAGATCGCGCCCGCGCGGCGGGTGACGACGCTGTCGCGTCGGTCCAGCACGAACTGGGCAAGGAGCTCGGCGACGCCGTGCTCGCGTACAGCCGGGAGCGCAAGCTCAGCCCGGTCATGACGATGCTCGCCGCCGCCGCAACCGTGCTCGGCCGGTTCGCAGCCCAGGACGACGTGACGATCGGCTCGGCGCTGCTCCGCTCGAAGGCGAACCGCCCGCTCCCGCTGCGGATCGACCTGTCCGGCGAACCCGACCTCGGTGAGCTGACGGAGCGGATCCGCGACGTCACCGCGGGCGCATCCGATCACGGCGGCACCAATCTCGCGATCCTCGAACGCGACCCGCTGTTCCAGATCCAGGTCGAGTTCGAGGACGCGGACGATGACGACGACCTGCCGCCGAGCGTCGACCTGCGCTTCCGCCTGACCCAGCACGCGACAGGCGTCACCTCTACGGCGGACTACCGCTCCGGCCTGTTCGAACAGCCGACGATCGAGCGCCTGCTCGACTACCTGGCCGAAGTGTTGCGCAGGGCAACGACCCGCCCAGACCTCCGGCTGCCCGAGTTGATGCTCCCGATCGAGTCCGACCTCGAGGCGCTGCGTGAACTCGAGTCCGACGCCCACGCGAGCGGGCCGATCGGCCGGGTACGCCGGGACGCGGTGGTCGCCGGTGAACTCAGCGGACTGCACACCCTGTTCGAGCAGCAGGTGGCGCGGACGCCGGACGCGATCGCGGTGATCCAGGACGGCCGCAAGCTGACGTACGCCGAACTCGACCGCCGCTCGAACGCGGTCGCCTGGCAGCTCGTCGACCTCGGCGTGAAGCCGGGCCAGCTGGTCGCCGTACGAGTTGCCCGCGGCACCGAGATGGTCGTCGCCGTGCTCGCGGTCCTCAAGTCCGGTGCGGCGTACCTGCCGCTGGATCCCGGCGTACCCGAGTCCCGCTGGGCCTTCATGGTCCAGGACGCGGCGGCGGTCGCGCTGGTCGGTGACGACGCGGCGCTGGCGGACCGGCTCGGTCTGCGACTGGTCCCGGTCGCGGGTCCCGCAGCGCGAGTCGACGGCGACCCGCGGTCGCGGCAGGCGCCACCGGTGCGGGCCGCTGCCGATGACACGGCGTACTGCATCTACACGTCCGGTTCGAGCGGCAACCCGAAGGGCGTCGTGGTCCCGCACCGCGGCCCGGTGAACCTGGTCCGGCACTACCTGCGGACCCGGCGGCCGCTGCGGACGTTGCAGTGGACATCGTTCGGCTTCGACGTCCACGTGCAGGAGATGTTCACGACGCTCGCGTCGGGCGCGGCGCTGGTGCTGATCGGCGAGGACGACCGGTACGACCCGGACGCGGTGGTCGCGGCGCTGCGTGACCACGGCGTACAGCGGTTGTTCATGGCGTTCAGCCCGCTGACCGCGCTGCTGGCGACTATGCGCCGGCTGCCCGAGCTCCCCGAGCTGCGGGAGATCGTCGCGGGCGGCGAGGCGATGGTGCTGACGCACAAGGTGCGGGACTTCCTCGACGCGCACCCGAAGTGCCGGCTGTTCAACGAGTACGGTCCGGCCGAGGCGTCGATCGTGACCACGATCCATGCGGTTGACCCGGCCGAGGACCGGCCGTCGATCGGGCGGCCCATCGACGGTGTCGCCGTACGCCTGCTGGACGCCGCGCTGCGGCCCGTGCCGGTCGGTGCGGTCGGGGAGATCCACCTCGGCGGCGCCGCCGTTGCCCAGGGCTACATCGGGCGTCCGGAGGAGACCGAGCACGCGTTCGTCGCGGACCCGGGACACCCGGGCGCGCGGCTGTACCGCAGCCGGGACCTCGGCCGCTGGCGCGCCGACGGCATGCTGGAGTACCTCGGCCGCGCGGACGACCAGGTGAAGATCCGCGGCCACCGGGTCGAACCCGGCGAGACGGAGCACGTGCTGGCCGACCAGCCCGGTGTCGTCGACGCGGTCGTGGTGGCCTGCTCGGACCCGGGCGGTGACACCTGCCTGATCGGGTACGTCGTGCTCGAGGACAGCGATCCCGCCGTACTGGCACGGCTGATGCTTGACCTGGGCAAGGAGCTGCCGATCTACCTGGTACCGGCGGACCTGATCCCGATCGAAGAGCTCCCGCTGGACGACAACGGCCGCCTGGATCGCAGCCGACTCCCCGAACCGGAGTGGCTGACGCCCTAGCAGGGTCCTGGCCAGAGCATCCGCTCTGCACCATGGACGGTGGGTCAGTCGGTGGCAGCCCTCCCAAGCAGCCACCGTCCGCCGTACACGATGCACAACCCGCGTTCGATCCCATCCCTCCACGAGATCGATCGCGTTCGAAGCAGTCGGACGCTGCCGACGGCAGACTGGTTCCCGACCCAGGGTTCACACGGTTGCGGCGGGAGAGTGCCCTCACCCGCCGCTCACGCGTTCCGGTCGACCAAAGCCCCCCTCGATCTCCCGGTATGACGCCCGGTCAAAGCCCCCCTCGACCGGCCGTGGATGACGGTGCCCCCACCCCATCCATCCGTTGCATCGCGTGACGAAGGCCTGTCGTTACACGGATTCCGGAGATTCGTAAAAATTGCGCAAAGATGCGCGGGAGAGGCCTTACCCAACGCGCAAACGTGTGCGTATCAGGCCATTTCGTGTCAGGCCAGTGCAGCCCACGCCTGGTGTGCGGCGCCGAGCAGGCCCGCGTTGTCCAGTTGAGCGGGCACCACGGTGAGGTCCGTGACGAACGGCAACTGCGCCAGCCGCTTCACCCACGCCTGCACCGGGTCGAAGAGCACCGGCCCCGCCTTCGCGACCCCGCCGCCGATCACGACCGCGGTCAGGTCGACGGTCACGGCCGTCGCGACGATCCCGGCGGCCAGCGCCTGCGCCCCGTCGTCGAACGCGGCCAGCGCGAGCTCGTCCCCGTTCGCGGCGTCGGCGGCCAGTACTTCGGCATCCACGTCCTCGCCGGTCCGCCAGCCGCTCCGCTGCGCGCGGGCGACCATCCGCGGGCCGCTCGCGTACGCCTCGACACAGCCGAACGACCCGCACACGCAGGCCTCGCCGTCCTGGTCGATCACCATGTGGCCGATGTGGGCCGCGTTGCCGGACTGGCCGATCAGCGGCCTGCCGTCGACGACGAGGCCGCCGCCGACGCCGGTCGAGACGACGATCCCGAGCAGGGTGTGCGCGTCGCGGCCCGCGCCGCTCCAGAACTCACCGAGCGCGAAGCAGTGCCCGTCGAGTCCGAGCGCCACGGGGAGGTCGCCGGTTATCGCCCGGACCCGGTCGACGATCGGGAAGTTGCGCCAGCCGGCGATGTTCACCGGGGAGACCAGACCGTGCTGCTGGTCGACCGGTCCAGCGGTGCCGATGCCGACGGCCAGGGGAGTCTCGTCGCCGCGAACGCGGTCGATCAGCTCACTGAGCGCGGCGAACACCTGGTCGCCGTCGCCGGACGGGGTACGGACTCTGTCGCCGGACAGAATCGTGCCGTCCGCAGACACCAGAGCGGCGGCCATCTTCGTGCCGCCGATGTCGATTCCCAGCACGGTTCCCCGCGCCTTCGCTGTGTCGTCGCTCATCGTCCCCCCGGTTAGGGCGGTCAGGGTCGAGAGACAACGTTATCTGTAGTCGGCCCGAACAGACAGAGGTGATTCGTGGTAATCACGGAAAACCCGCAGGAAGAGGGCAGGAAACTGTCATGACCACCCTTGACAACGATGCCCCTCCAGCCGCTCTCAGCCCCATCGTTCCCCACCACCTTGAGCACCCACCAACCATTTCGCGGCGGTCGAAATGGTTGGTGGGTGCTCAAGGTGGTGGGGTGGGTGGCGGAGTGGACCGGGTGGGGGAGAGGGTGGGGGGATGAGTGATCAACTGGATCGTGACGCGGCCGGCTCGCTGGTCGTCGGCTTCACCGGGACGACGGCTCCCGACGACCTCCGGCGGGCGGTGGCGGGTGGTCTCGGGGCGGTCATCCTGTTCACCCGCAACGTGGCCGACGCCGAGCAGGTGGCGGCGCTGACGGCCGCCCTGCGGGCCGAGCGGCCGGACCTGATCGTGGCGATCGACCACGAGGGCGGGGAGTTCAGCCACCTCGCGCCGGCGAATCCGTGGCCGCTGGCCTCGCCGCGCCTGCTGGGCGACCTGGACGACGTCGACCTGACCCGCGCCGCGGCCCGGGATGCGGCCGCGACCCTGGCCGCGCTCGGCATCGACCTGATGCTCGCCCCGTCGGTCGACGTGAACAGCAACCCCGCGAACCCGATCATCTCCACGCGCTCGTTCGGCCGCACCGCGGACGTCGTCTCGCGGCACGGCGTCGCGTTCGTCGAGGGCGTCCACGACGCCGGGATCGCCGCCTGCCCGAAGCACTTCCCGGGCCACGGCGACGTCTCGGTCGACTCCCACACCGATCTCCCGCGCGTCGACCGGTCGATCGAGGAGGTCGCGGCCGTCGAGCTCGCACCGTTCCGCGCGACCATCGCCGCCGGCGCCGACGTCGTGATGAGCGCGCACATCATCTTCTCGGCGTACGACGACCAGCCGGCCACGCTCTCGCACCGGGTGCTGACCGGACTGCTGCGCGAGGAGCTCGGCTTCACCGGCGTCATCACCACCGACGCGCTCGAGATGCAGGCGATCACCAAGAACCGTTCGATCGAGGACGCCGCGGTCGCGTCGATCGGTGCCGGCGCGGACCTCGCGATGATCGCGGTCGGTACGGCGGACCCGCAGGCCCTGACCGCCCGCGTGGCCGACGCCGTTCGCACCGGCACGCTCCCCGCCGAGCGGGTCGCCGACGCCGCCGCCCGGGTCCGCACTCTTGCCGCGTCACTCGGGCAGCGCAGCCGGCAGCCGGGCCTCGGCGGCGCCCCGATCCGCGAGGTCGCCGCGCGCGTGGTGGCCGGGCAGACGTTCCCGGCGTTCGGCGCGACGCCGTACGTCGTCGACCTGACGCAGGGGCTGCACCCGGCCTGGAATCCCTACTTCTCCGGTCTGCCCGAGATCTTCACGCGGGTCGCTCCCGGCGCCGAGGGCGTCGTACTCCGCGGCGAGCACCACCTCACTGACACCGGCGAGCCCCAGGACGACGCGATCGCGAAGGCAGCCAAGGCCGCGCAGGGTCGCCCGCTGGTGATCGCTGTCCAGGATGCCGGCCGTACGCCGTGGATGCGCGAGGCCCTCAACCACCTCGTCCAGGGCCACCCCGACAACGTCTTCGTGCTCTGCACCGGCATCCCCGAGGACCAGTCCCTCGTCCCCGCCGGCACCCCGTCCGCCACCACGTCCGGCCGCAACGTCATCGTGCTCGAGACCATCGCCAAGGAGCTGACCCGCCAGGTCTAAGCCTGTGTTCGGCGGACCCGCAGGCCATCACAATTGGCGCCGGGCGGTGGGCTCCAGCGGGGCGACGCCGGTCGGCGGGCGATTGTGATGGCCTGGGCGTCCGCGCCTCACGCCGGGCGGCAGCCCAGCTCGAGGTCGAGGGCGTGTTGTTCGACGTGGTTGAGGGCGTGGCGGACGGCCCCGACCGAGACGATTGCGTCGCCGAGCGACGAGACGGCGACGCGTGGGGGAGTGCTGGTGTAGCGGGCCAGGTGGGCTTCGAGGTCGGGGAGCAGGGCGGCGGCGGCCTCGGCGACGGCGCCGCCCAGGACCACCAGTTCGGGGTTGAACAGGGTGCCGAGCGTCGCGACCACCCGCGCGGTCCGGCCGGCGATGTCCTCGAGGATGCCTTGGGCAACCTTGTCGCCGTCGGCGGCCGCACGGAACACCTGCTCGGCGGTCACTTCGCCGTCGGTCGCGAGGTCCCGCAACGACGTGTGCACGGCCGCGTCCGCGACCGCCGCCGTACCGTTCTCGCGGGCGATCCGGGCGATCCCGTGGGTGTCGCCGACGCCCTCGATCAGCTTCAGGAACACCATCTCGCCGGCGCCGCCGCGGCTGCCGTGCAGCAACCGGCCGGAGTCCATCAGCCCCGACCCGAACCGTTCACCGGCGAGCAGTACGACGAGGTCGTCGACGTTGCGCGCCTCGCCCCGCCAGTGCTCCCCGAGCGTCGCGAGATTGGCGTCGTTCTCCAGCAGGACCGGCCACCCGTGCAGCTCGGTCAACCGCTCCGCGAGCCCGGTGTCGAACCGCCGCCAGAACTCGTCGTCGACCAGGATGTTCCCGTCCCGGTCGACGGGTGCCGCGACTCCGGCGCCGGCCGCGAGGATCTGAGCGTCCGTCACGCCCGCGGAGTCGACCGCCTCGACGACCGTCTGGTGCACGATCTCGGTCCGCTCGCTCGGCGTCTTCACGCCTGCGGCCGACCGCCCGGCCTTCGCCACCGTCTCGCCGCGCAAGTCCGAGACCAGGACCGTCGTCTTGGCCGCGCCGATGTCGATGCCGAGCACGTACCCCGCGTGGCTGTTGAACTCGAACCGCCGCGACGGCCGCCCGACCGACGTCCGGCCGGGGTCGAGTTCGACCACCCAGCCCATCGAGATCAGGTCGTTGCAGACTGCGTGCACGGTGGCGCGGGTGAGACCTGTGGCCTCGATCAGGCCGGTTCCTGTCATCACCCGCGCGCGGGTGAGCACGCCGAGTACTTTGCCCGCGTTCACCCGGCGCAACATCGTCGGCGTGGCCGTGGGCGGCGTTGTCGGTGGTTTCGCCATGAAAGCCCCTTGACCTCGTCGTCGTACCGACCGCAGAATACATGCAGATTCTAAATTTAGAGCCTATATATAAACGCTGGGTTACCAGCAGATTCCGAGTGAGGCGATCGTGACGAGTCCGCAGACGACCCGAACGACCCAAACGGCACAGGCCGACTGGTGGCGGCAGGCCGTCGTCTACCAGATCTACCCCCGCAGCTTCGCTGACGCGAACGGCGACGGTGTCGGTGACCTGCCCGGCATCATCAGTCGTGTCCCGTACCTGGTGGCGCTGGGCATCGACGCGGTCTGGCTGAGCCCCTTCTACCCGTCCGCGCTGGCCGACGGCGGGTACGACGTCGACGACTACCGCAACGTCGACCCGCGGCTCGGGACCCTCGAGGACTTCGACGGCCTGGTCGCGGCGCTGCACGCGGAGAACATCAAGCTGATCGTCGACATCGTGCCGAACCACACGTCGAACCAGCACGAGTGGTTCGTCGAGGCGCTCGAGGCCGCGAAGGGCCACCCGGCCCGCGACCGGTACATCTTCCGCGACGGCCCGGACGGTGCCCCCGACCAGCCGCCATCGGACTGGGACTCGGTGTTTGGCGGCTCCGCCTGGGCGCAGACCGACGACGGCCAGTGGTACCTGCACATGTTCGCCGCCGAGCAGCCGGACCTGAACTGGCAGCACCCGGAGGTACGCGCGGACTTCCTGGACACCCTGAAGTTCTGGTCGGACCGAGGCGTCGACGGCTTCCGCGTCGATGTCGCGCACGCGCTCGTGAAGGACCTGTCCGAGCCGTTCCCGTCGAAGGCCACGCTGCCGCGGCAGTCCGAGTCCAACGGTCAGCACCCGCTCTGGGACCAGGACGGCGTCCACGAGATCTACAAGGACTGGCGCAAGCTGCTGAACACCTACGACCCGCCGCGGTCGGCGGTCGCCGAGGCGTTCGTGCCGGCCGCCCGCCGGGCCCGGTACGCGAGTGCCGACGGGCTCGGGCAGGCGTTCAACTTCGACCTGCTGCAGGCCGACTTCGAGTACGAGAAGTTCCGCAAGGTGATCGAGGAGAACCTCGCGCTCGCCGAGGAGGGCGGCTCGTCGTCGACGTGGGTGTTCTCGAACCACGACGTCGTCCGGCACGCCACCCGATACGGCCTGCCGCGGAACCCGAAGGGCGGCTGGCAGGACGGCAAGGACTGGCTGCTGAGCAACGGCACCGAGCCGACCGTCGACGTCGCGCTCGGTCTGCGCCGCGCACGTGCCGCGACCCTGTTGATGCTGGCGTTGCCGGGTTCGGCGTACCTCTACCAGGGTGAGGAGCTCGGTCTGCAAGAGGTCGGCGAGCTGCCGGCCGCGAACCTGCAGGACCCGGCGTACTTCCGCTCGAAGGGTGCCGAGAAGGGCCGTGACGGCTGCCGCGTGCCGCTGCCGTGGACCGTCGGCGGTCTGTCCTTCGGCTTCGGCACGGGTGGCTCGCACTTGCTGCAGCCGAAGTGGTTCGGCGCGTACTCGGTCGAGGCGCAGCAGGACGATGTGGAGTCGACGCTGAGCCTGTACCGCAAGGCTCTCGCCGTACGGCGTGGGCTGCGCACCGGCAGCTCGCTCACCTGGATCGACGGCACCGACGACGTCCTGCACTTCGTCCGCTCGGGCGGCTGGCAGAGCGTCACGAACTTCGGCGCCGCCCCGGTCGAACTACCCGACGCCGCGGTCGTGCTGTCCAGCGGCCCGCTCGAAGGTGAGAAGCTGCCCAGCGCCACGACGGCCTGGCTGATCTAGCCCAACTCTTTGGCACCAACCCCAAGACCCGCTCCGGCCGGCCGTCTGCAGACGGCCCTCCCCCTGTGGCCGGGGCGTTGATGGACGTGGCGGGGGCACCGGGCGGTTGCCCCCGTCACGATCCGTCCCAACTGCGGGAATGTCAGGATAAGCGCGTGACGACGCTTGCGGACGTGATCGCGGTTCTCGATCGGCTCTACAACCCCGCCTGGGCGGAATCCTGGGACGCGGTCGGCCTGGTGACCGGCGACCCGGAGCAGGAGGTACGGCGGATCCTGTTCGCCGTCGACCCGATGCGGGGCGTGATCGACGAGGCGATCGACGGCGGGTTCGATCTGCTCGTCACGCATCACCCGTTGCTGCTGCGCGGAGTGAACAGTGTGGCCGCGACGACGCCGAAGGGCCGCGTGATCCACGACCTGATCCGCGCGGGGGTCGCACTGCATGTCTGCCACACCAACGCCGACAATGCGAACCCCGGTGTCAGCGACGCTCTCGCCGCCGCGATCGGGCTGCGCGACACTCGGCCGCTGAAGGCGATGCCCGCCGAGCCGATGGACAAGGTCGTCGTGTTCGTCCCGGTCGCGGAGACGCAGGCGATGCTCGACGCGCTGGCGAAGGCCGGTGCGGGACAGATCGGCGACTACGAGCGGGCCGCGTGGAGCGGCACCGGCGAGGGGACCTTCCGGCCGCTCGCCGGCGCGAACCCGGCGATCGGGACCGTCGGCGACATCGAGGTCGTGCCGGAGAACCGGATCGAGATGCTCCTGCCGCGCCGCAAGCGCCGCGCGGTCGTCGAGGCACTCGTCGCGGCGCATTCGTACGAGGAACCGGCGTACGACATCTATGAGGTGGCCGCGTTGCCGAGTGAGCGTGGCGGCGGGCGGGTCGGCGTACTCGCGGAGCCGCTGAGGCTGGCCGATTTCGGACAGCTCGTCGCGGAGAGCCTGCCGCGGACCGAGCACGGAGTCCGCGTGTCCGGGGACCTGGATCGGACGATCGAGACCGTCGCGGTGGTCGGGGGAGCAGGGGACTCGGAGTTCGACCGGGTCCGCGCGGCAGGCGTGGACGCCTATCTGACCGCCGACCTTCGGCACCATCCCGCCACCGAGGCTCGCGCGTACGGCGATCCGGCTCTGGTCGACGTCGCGCACTGGGCGAGCGAGTGGCCGTGGCTGGCCACCGCCGACCGCCTCCTGCGCGAAGGACTGGCGGCTCAAGGCAGTACCGTGGACACTCACATCTCAACGCTCTGCACGGACGCATGGACCCTGCGAATCTGAGCGCGCCGCCACGAATTTGAAGGAGCCGACTCTGAACGCCGAGCCCGCCGTCCAACGCCGGTTGCTGGACCTGCAGGATCTCGACCTGCAGCTGGATCAGGTCGCGCACAAGCGCGCGTCGTTGCCCGAGCACCAGGCGCTCAAGGAGCTGACCGCCGAGAAGTCCGTGGTCGACCGCGAACTGGTCACCGCCGACACCGAGGTCAGCGACCTGCAGCGTGAGCAGAAGAAGGCCGACAGCGATGTCGAGCAGGTCCGGCAGCGCAAGGCGCGCAACCAGCAGCGGATCGACTCCGGTCAGGTCACCTCGCCGCGCGACCTGGAGAACCTGCAGCACGAGATCGGTTCGCTCGACCGGCGGATCTCCGACCTGGAGGACGCCGAGCTCGAGGTGATGGAGAAGCTCGAGGCCGCGGAGGCGGTGCAGATCGACCTGCGCACCCGGGCCGAGGCGTTCGCCGGCCGGCAGGCCGAGCTGGAGACCAGCCGCGACGCCGTGCTCAAGGAGCTCGACGAGCAGCGCGCCGAGTACGGCGACAAGCGCTCCACGGTCGCGGCCGAGCTGCCTGAGCAGCTGCTCGCGCAGTACCAGCGGCTGCGGGAGCACAACGGCGGGATCGGCGCCGCGCCGCTGGTCGGCAAGCGCTGCATGGGGTGCCGGATGGAGCTCGCACCCTCCGACCTGAACACGATCAAGTCCGCCGCGCCGGACGCCGTACTGCGCTGTGACGAGTGCGGACGGATCCTCGTGCGGACGTCGGAGAGCGCCGCATGAGCTATGACCACGTGATCGTCGAGGCTGACGGTGGATCGCGCGGGAACCCGGGGCCGGCGGCGTACGGCGCTTTGGTGCGCGACCCGGTGACCCGGAAGGTGATCGCGCAGCAGGGCCGGACGCTCGGGATCGCCACCAACAACGTCGCGGAGTACTCCGGGCTGGTCGCGGGGCTCGAGCTTGCCGCGGAGTACGCGCCGAACGCCTCGATCGAGGTACGGATGGACTCCAAGCTGGTCATCGAGCAGATGGCCGGCCGCTGGAAGATCAAGCACCCGGACCTGCAGCCGCTGGCGATCAAGGCGCAAGGGCTGGCGCCGTTCGGAACCGAGTGGACCTGGGTGCCGCGGGCGCAGAACTCCGCCGCCGACGCGCTCGCGAACAACGCGCTCGACGGCATCGACATCCCGCTGGTCCCGGCGCCTGCCGGATCGTCGCCGGCGGTGGCGAAGGACCCGTCGGACCTCGCGAAGGCGTTGCAGGGCTGGGGTCCGCAGGCCGAGCCGCCGACGCAGCTGATCTTCCTGCGGCACGGCGAGACGCCGCACACCGCGGAGAAGCGCTTCTCCGGATCCGGTGGTGACAATCCCGGTCTGAGCGACACCGGCCGCGCGCAGGCGCTGGCGGCCGCCGAGTACCTGGCGCGGATCGGCGGCGTCGACGCGCTCGTCGTCTCGCCGATGCGCCGTACCCAGGAGACCGCTGCGGCGGTCGCGGCCAAGCTCGGGCTGGACCCGGTCGTGGACGAGAACTGGCGAGAGGTCGCGTTCGGCGACTGGGACGGGCACACGTTCGCGGAGATCCAGCAGAAGTGGCCTGACGCGATGAGCGCCTGGCTGGAGTCGACCGCGGTCGCGCCGCCCGGCGGTGAATCGTTCGACACCTGCGCCCGGCGGGCCCGCTCGGCGCGTGATGGTCTGCTGGCGAAGTATCCGGGCAAGACGGTCGTCGTGGTCACCCACGTGACGCCGATCAAGCTGATGGTCCGGTCGGTGCTCCAGGCCCCGATGTCCGCGCTGTTCCGGATGGAGTTGCGCCCGGCAACGCTCACCGAGATCCACTGGTACGCCGACGGACTCGCGTCCTTGCGCTCCTTCAATGTGCAGCCCTCGCTAGTCTGACCCCTATGCCGTTGCAGAGGGTTCGTTTCGCCGAGGCCGTTCCGGAGGTCTTCCGGGCATCGTTGCAGGAGATCCGCCGGGAGCAGGAGGTGCCCGCGGAGTTCCCGCCTGAGGTGACAGCCGCGGCTGTGAAGGCTTCCCAGAACGCGCGGCTACCGGAGCTCGATCGGACCGATCTCGAGTTCGTGACGATCGATCCGCCGGACTCGATGGACCTCGACCAGGCGCTGTTCATCGAGCGGAGCGGTGACGGGTTCACCGTGTACTACGCGATCGCCGACGTGGCCGCGTTCGTGCAGGCCGGCGATCCGATCGACGCCGAGGCCCGGCGCCGCGGCGAGACGCTCTACGCCCCGGACAAGCGGACCCCGCTGCACCCGCCGGAGCTGTCCGAAGGTGCGGCCTCGCTGCTGCCCGACGTGGTGCGTCCCGCGCTGCTGTGGACGATGACCGTGGATGCGACCGGCGAGGGTACGGGCGTCACGTGCGAGCGGGCTCTGGTGAAGTCGCGCGCGAAGCTCAACTACGCCGGCGTACAGAAGGATCTGGACGCGGGTACGGCGTCGGAGTCGTTGCAGCTGTTGCGCGAGGTCGGGAAGCTCCGCGAGCAGCGCGAACTGGAACGCGGCGGCGTCAACCTCCCGATCCCGGACCAGGAGATCGTCACCTCCAACCACGGCTGGGGCCTGGAGTTCCGCGCGCCGCTGCCGGTCGAGGGCTGGAACGCGCAGATCTCGCTGCTCACAGGCATGGCGGCCGCGCAGTTGATGACGAAGGGCAGGATCGGCATCCTGCGCACGCTGCCCGAGTCGCACGACGACCTGCGGCGCAAGCTCGGCAACACCGCCAAGGCGCTCGGGATCGTCTGGTCGGACGAGGCGACGTACGCCGAGTTCATCCACGGGCTCGACCCGAAGGTGCCGGCGCACGCGGCGATGCTCGCGGCGTGCACGGTGCTGTTCCGCGGTGCCGGGTACACGGCGTTCGACGGCCAGGTGCCGGAGCAGTCGGGGCACGCGGCCATGAAGGCGGAGTACGCGCATGTCACCGCGCCGCTGCGGCGGTTGGTGGACCGGTGGGCGGGGGAGATCTGCGTCGCGCTGTCGGCGGGCGTCGAGGTGCCGGCCTGGGTGCGCGAGTCGATGGACGAGATCCCGAAGACCATGGACGACGCGGACCGGCGGGCGCACGCGTACGAGCGGTCGATCGTCAGCATGGTCGAGGCGGGCCTGGTCGCGGATCAGGTCGGCGCCGAGTTCGACGGCGTGATCACCGACGTGGACGACAAGGAGAACACGCGCGGCATCGTCGCGCTGACCAAGTTCGCGATCGAGGGCCGGGTCACCGGTGCGGCACTGCCGCTCGGTCAGCAGGTCAGGGTGAAGCTCGTCGAGGCCGACATCGCCAAGCGCACCGTCGCGTTCGAACTAGTCCCCTAGATAGTCCTCGAGGGCGGCGGTCGTTCGGTCCAGGTCGCCGGTCGCGAGCAGATCGAGCAGGGCGCCGCGAAGCATCGCCAGTACGGCGGTACGTCGTGCCTCCGTCTGCTCGGGCGCGCTCGTCCTGAGCAGCTCGAGCCAGTCGTCGACGGTCGAGCGCGCGAAGTCCGACCACGGGCCGTCCGGCGCGACGAGCGAGCGCCCGTACGCCTCGACCCAGAACGTCATCAGCGGCCGGCGTTCCGGAGCAGCCAGCCAGGTCCACAGTTCCCGCGCGATCGCCGTCAGGCCGGGCGGCTCGTCGTACAGCTGCTCGGTCTGACGGAGCAGTTCGAGCTGGTCGGCGCGGCCGCGGGCGAGCAGGGCGCGGATCAGGCCGTCCTTGCTGCCGAACAGGAACAACAGCACGCGCGGGCTGGAGCCGATCGCGGTCGCCAGCGGTCGCAGCGACAGGTCGGCGAGCCCGTGGGTGAGTGAGTAGGCGTACGCGCGCTCGAGCAGTTCTTGCTCGCGGGCGGACGGGCCATCTTTGGACGGCACTTCCTTGGTGGACGGCACGGGGGATAGTATTGCTTACTGAAACAGTCGTGTCAGTAGATCGGGTAGGTAGATGACGAAACTGATCAGGAAGCTGGGACAGCCTGGAGACCTCGGCTGGGTCGTGCAGTCGCATGCGGAGGTGTATGCGGCGGAGTACGGCTGGGGTCCGTCGTACGAGACGTTGATCGCGGAGATCGTGTCGGCGTACGCGTCCGACCACGACGACGAGCGCGAGGCCGCGTGGATCGCCGAGGTGGACGGGGAACGGGCCGGCAGCATCTTCTGCGTGCGCGGGCCGGACGAGACGACCGCGCAGTTGCGGTTGCTGCTGGTGACACCGGCGGCGCGGGGCCTCCGGCTCGGCGGCGAGTTGGTCGACACGTGTTTGGCGTTCGCCCGCTCAGCTGGTTACAAGCGAATGGTGCTGTGGACGAACGATCCGCTCGTCGCGGCGCGGCACGTCTATCTGGCGCGCGGGTTCCGCCTCACCGGCTCCGAAGTGCATGAGATGTGGGGCGACAACCTCGTGGGTCAGACGTACGAGCTGGATCTTCAGGATTTACAGGCCGGTGCGCCGGGCGCGGCGGTCTTGTAGATCGCGTGCGAGAGGAACGTGTTGACGTACCCGTTCGTGACGGTCAGCGCGTGCCGCGGGGCGGTGCTCCCGAGCGGGAGGTACCTGCGGAGCGGGTACGCCAGGTAGTAGGCGCCGTAGTCGGTGAAGTTGAAGTGCCGGGTGCCGGGGACCGTGGCGCACCACGACGTACCGGTGCTTGCCTTGAGCAACGAGAGGGCGCGGTCCCGGTCGTGGTCGTTCTTCGCGTCCGGGCCGCAGACGCTGGTGATACAGGAGTCGTCGGCGCCGAGCAGCATGATCGGCGCCTTCACTCCCTTCGTCACGACCTCACCGAACTGGACCCCGTCGAGGTCGACCGCGGCCGCGCACCGTGCATCCAGCCGGCAGGCCTCGAGTGACGCCGCGCCGCCGAACGAGTGGCCGACGTACGACGGGCCGACCGCGGACTCGACCGAGTTCGGGAGTTCCTTGGCGACCATGCCGGCCGCGAACCGCGCATCGGCGGCCCAGACGCCGACGAGGTGATCGCCGACCTGCTTCGCGCCTTCGGTACTCTCGCCGAGATTCGGCGGGTTCGCTTCCGGCTTGCTCTCGATGGTCTGCCCGCCGATAACGGTGAGGTTCGCGCTGTACGTCGGGGTGACGCCGGCGACCAGGTATCCGTGACTGGCGAGATCCTCCGCGAGAGAGGCGTACATCGGAGCCGACAGGCCCATACCGGGCATCAGCACGACGACCGGGAACCGGCCGGGGGCAACGGCGACGCGGTCGAGGGCGCGATCCTGCAGCGTGTCGAACGGTCCTTGGAGCAAGGAGGTCGGGGCCTTGAAGTGCAGCCCGCTCCAGTCACCCGGTGCGTACTGCACGCGGCGGCCGGTCGTGTCCTTGGCCACCGGATACCAGAGCCAGACGGCGAGCCGACGCGGTCCGTTCGAGTACGGGTCGCGGCGCGGCGTGTCGGTCCACTCGTACGTCCGCCGCCCCACCTGAAAACTCCCGGTCGTCTCCGGCAACGCCACCGGCTCCGACCGCTGCACCAACACCCACCCCACATACCCAGCCCCACCAACAAGCACAACCAAAAGCACGAACACGACCCCAGTCCGCACCCGTCGCCTCATGCCCCCACTTTCTCACCCCGTACGGCCAACACCCCGCCGCACCACCACCGAGTCGTGAGAATCGGCACCGAATCTCCACCACGATCCACGACTCGAGAAACCGGCCGGCAACCAACCGCCACGACTCGGCGGCGGGTCAGTTTGGGAGTCCGTAGCGGCCGCCGACGGCGAACACCCGTGCGCTCCCGGTGCGAGAAGTCGTGTGCGCGACCGAGGGCAGGACGTAGCCGCCTCCCAGGACCACCGTGTCGCCGAGTGCCGCGATTGTGCGGCCGTCGGCATCGAGTAGTGCGAACGAGTCGCCACGCGTGACCACCGAGCATCCTGGCGGCCAGGCCACCTCGACGAGCCCGTCGCCTTTGAGAACGACGATGCAGTTCGTGGTTTCGTCCAGCGAGAGTGTTCCTTCGAGTCGCGCCGCCATGTTGCGCGCGGGGCGTTCCTGGACGGTCAGGTACGGCGTGTGGATCGAGTCGTCGGCTGCCACGGGTTCGATCGTACGGCGGTTGCCGGCGGGAGGATGTCGAAGTGGTCGAGGTGGTTCCGACGTTTCGGGTGTTCTGCTGTTCGACGAAGGAGATGGGGATGGGTTTGCCGGAGGTTGTGGGGCGGGATGCGTGGTTGAGGGCTCGGCGGGCGTTGCTGGCTGCTGAGAAGGCGTTCACCAAGGAGCGGGATGCGCTGAATGCGCGGCGCCGTGAACTGCCGATGGTGCTGGTTGAGAAGGGGTACTCGTTCGCCGGTGCCGAAGGTCCGGTGGGGCTGCTGGAGTTGTTCGAGGGGCGGGACCAGTTGGTTGTGTACCACTTCATGTTCCAGCCGGAGTGGGACGCCGGGTGCCCGAACTGCACCGGGTTCGTCGACGAGATCGGGTCCGTGCGGTTTCTCAACGCGGCGAACACCACGCTCGCGCTGGTCTCGCGAGCGCCGTACGAGAAGCTCGCCGCGTACCGGGAGACGCGTGGGTGGGAGCACCCGTGGTACTCGTCGTACGGGAGCGACTTCAACTACGACTACCACGTGACGCTGGACGAGTCCGTCGTGCCGTTCGAGTACAACTACCGCACCAAGCCCGAGTGGGACGCGCTCCCGAACAACGAGCACACCCAAGGGCAACAGCCCTTCGACCTCCACGGCCTGAGCTGCTTCCTCCGCGTCGACGAGCAGATCTTCCACACCTACTCGACGTACGGGCGAGGTCCAGATGCGATGACCTTCACTGTCACCGCTCTGGACCTCACCGCGTTGGGTCGCCAGGAGCCCTGGGAGAAGCCCGCAGGCCGCAGCCTGGAGTCACCTGACGACCACTGCCACTAGCTCAGGGATTGGATGATCACATCTCCTTGGCCGATGAGGACGTTCGCGTCGGTCCGGGCCTCCACGCTGCCGAGGAGCACCCGCCCGGCGCCGGGTGCCGCGGTGCCGGTCACCGCAGCCGAGACCGTCCACTGTGCGCCCGTCGCTCTCAGCGCGTTGGCGTCCGCCACCGCGATCGAGCCGTAGACGGGATTGACGAGTACGTCGCGATAGTTGTACGTCGTCGTACCCGAAGGCACCGCGAACCCGTCGACGAGCGCGACCCACACGCCGACCGCGGGGTTGTTCACGGTGACCGCCTCCTCGGCGGTACTGCCCGCACTCTGCGCCGCCAGGACGCAGCTTCCGGACGTGCAGTTGAACAGGAACAGGTCGAGGTCCGCGTTGATGTCACTCGCGCCCCCGGTCGACGCCCGGAGCTGCGTCGTTCCTGGTGTGACGCTGATCGGGAACTGCTGCTGCTCGGCGTCCGCGATCGTGGGCGTCGCCAGCTTCGCGCTGCCCAGTGCGGTCCCCACAGCCCTGCCCGTGAACGGCCCCTGCTGGTTCGTCAGGGTGTACGAGCGGGACTGCGGCGTCCCGAGTACGGCCGAGGGAATGATGTCCGGGTTCGGCGACACCGATACGCCGAGCAGCGATGCCGTCAGCGTGAAGGGAGTGTTGAGGAGGTCCGACGTACGCCGGGCCTCGACGGTGATCTCCCAGACCCCGGGCAGTGGGTTGATGACGGTCCGGCTGAGCGGATCGCCCCCACAGGTCCCGCCGGCGACGGGCGGGCTGTAGCAGTACAGGCTGCTGGTCTCCGCGGACTCGCTCGGCAAGCCGTACGGGCTGAACCGAAGGAATCGTGCCTGACCGGTACCGGCAGTGCCGTTCGGGCCGGACAGGTCCACCTTCAACGCGGCGACACCCGCGGGAACCCGGAAGAAGTAGCTCGTCGTCTGGTTCCGGCCGATGGTGCCGCTGACCGTCCGTGACGGCGTGGCCTGCGCCAGGGTGTACGGCACCACGACCGTGTTCAGGGTCTGGAACTCGATCCCCGGTGTGCTGGTGTCGTCGAACTGCAGCAGCGCCGAATGCGCGCCGACGGACTTGGCCTTGACCAGGACCGGCAGCGAGACGTCCGTGTTCAGCGGCAGCATCACGTTGCCGGTGGTGACGAAGGTGCCGTCGCCGCTGAGCCAGGACAGCTTGTACTTCACGGTGCCCGCCGGGCCGGAGGTACGACGCAGCGTGTACGTGCGGGTGTACTCCGAACCCAGGACGACGCCCTCGCGGTCGTTGATGCCGATGCCGACACCAGGCGTGGCGAGGAAGCCGGACAGCGCGGTGCTGACCGGAACCTTGGCGTTGATGAGGTCGGTCCGCGGATTCTTCTTCAGCAGGTTCCACGCCTTGCCGACGTTCGCGAGACCGTTGCCCTGCTGGTACGCGCTGTAGTTCGTCAGGAACCGTGCCGTTGAGAACAGCGACTTGCGCAGCTGCGCGGGTGTGACCGCCTGCCCGTTGGCCTTCGCGGCGCTCAGCAGCAACGCGCCCGCACCGGCCAGCTGTGGTGAGGCCATCGACGTGCCGTTGAACATGCCGTAGCCCGGCGGCAGGGTGTACGTGCCGGCGACCGGCTGACCCGCTTGCCAGGTCGGCACGGACGAGACCGCGGCGCCCGGTGCGACGATCTCCGGTTTGAGCGCGCCGTCCTCGGCCGGACCACGCGACGAGAACGGGTGCAGGTTCTCGGCCGGGCCGGTCGTCGATCCGTAGTTCGACCGCCAGGTGGCGCTGGTGATGTACGAGCCGGCGCTGACGACCTGGGACGCCACCGACGGGTCGCCGACGGTGTTCATCCCCGGGCCGCTGTTGCCGGCGGACAGGAACAGCTGTACGCCGTTCTCGTTGATCAGCCGGTTGTAGACCACCGCGCGGGCGTTGTTGCCGTCGTTCAGGGCCGGCAGGCCGCCGATCGACATGTTGATCACGTCGACGTGCGCGACGGTCACCGCGTAGATCATGCCCTCGAGCAGCGCGTGGTTCGTGCAGCCGGCGATGAACAGGCACACGCGGACCGACACCAGCTTCGCGCCGGGCGCCGCGCCGCTCATCTTCCCGTTGAAGAGCTTGTTACCGGCCACGATGCCGGCGACGTGCGAACCGTGCGCGCCGGACACGATGCCGATGTTCACGGCCTGGTTCGCCGGGTCGGTCTGGACGACGAACGGCATCGACTCGCTGATCGGAGTGGCCGGGTTGTCCGTGCCGAAGCGGTTGACGTCGTACCTGACCTTGTAGTCGGTCATCGGAAGGTCGTCGGTGAAGTTGCCGTTCTGGTTGGTGTCCACCCAGACGGTGTTGGTGGCGGTGTCCCAGAGGACTCCGAACAGCCCTGACGATCCCGCCGGGTTGCCGTCGCGGTTGACGTCGTTGCCGACCTCGCCGCCGAGGCGCGCATCGCGTTCGTTGAACGTGCCCTGACGGAACTGCGCGGGCATGCCGGGCGCCTGCGTGGTCATGTGGATCCACGTCGGGTCGTTGTCGGCGTTGGTGTTGCCGACGAACGCCGGGTCGGTGTAGGTGACCCAGTCGGTGATCTTCCGCTCGCCGGTCGAGGTCGTGTTCAGCGACGGGTGCCCGAGGTCGACGCCGGTGTCGAGGATGCCGACCGTGACGCCGCGGCCGTCCCACGCCGGATTGGCGTTGACGAACTGCGCGGCACCGGTGTCACCCGTCGGCATGTACGGGTTGACCCGCGGAGTCGATGCGTTCGGCGCGGCCTGCGGACTCGGGTCCGTGCTGCCCTGTGGTCGCGGATCCTCGAGCGGGATCACGTCGTCGACGTCCGCGGCGGTCACGCCTGCGAGGCCTGCGACGTCCTGAGCCTTGTCGATGTTGATCTTCACGCGCAGGTACCCGACCGAGTCGGTGCGCTTCTCGATGCTGCCGCCGAGCTTGACGAGCCGCTGCGCCACAGTGCTGCTCTGTCCCTTGTCGGCGGCGACGAGCAGTGTGACCGACTTCTGGCCCTTCGCCCGTGCTTTCTGTAGCAGCGCCTTGTTGGCGTAGCTGAGCTCCTTCTTGTGCTGTGGTGGCGGGTCGGCCGCGGCCGGCACCACCCCGACCATCGCGACCGCAACCGCCCCCGCGATCCCGATGACACCCAGCTTCCTGATCCAAGACAGCATTGTCCGATCCCCCATCCCCTGAACCCCACACAAGCGTTTCCCGTGACCTGCTCGTGACCCCTGGGAGCACAGTCGCACCAAACTTCGGCGGTCGCCAGACCTCGACCCCACTCAACTCGCGGGGGAGGAATCGCCGGATGGGGGAACGGGCCGGTCTGTAAGCCGGATTCTGTGATGGCGATCATCCATCTACGGTGACCGTTGCCGGGCACCTCTAGCAGCCTACCCGCGAGCTCGGGCGGGCCGCCCTCGGACGCTCGCGCGGGTGGTGGTTGCCCATCACCCTTCTTGGCCTTGCTCCACGTGGGGTTTACCTAGCCTCCACAGTCACCTGCGGAGCTGGTGGTCTCTTACACCACCGTTTCACCCTCACCCGCACTCCTATGAACCACGGGGTTCATCGGAGCCGCTGGCGGTCTGTTCTCTGTGGCACTGTCCCGCGGGTTACCCCGGGTGGGCGTTACCCACCACGCTGCCCTGTGGAGTCCGGACTTTCCTCGGCGCCCTCTGCAAAGGACGACGCGATCGCCCGACCGACCCGTTCCGTCCACTCAGGATACGGCCTCGGCGGTCACCTCGGGCCACAGGCCGTCCGGACCCCGGTGGTACGGGCGTACGTCGACCACCGCGTCCAGGTTCAGCGGGCCGTAGATGTGCGGGAAACTCATCCCGGTCCCGTCCAGGTCCTCGTCGCACAGCGCGGACACCAGGCGGGCGGTGTCGATCACCAAAAGGCACAGTGGCTCGGTCACGTCGTCGTACGCGAAGTTCGCGACCATCGCGACCTGGTCGGGGCGGGATGCGTGGATGAACGTCGCGCCGTCGTCGAGGCTCTTGCCGCGGGTCGACCACCGGTAGCTCCCGGCCCCGCGCGCAGCCTCCCACTGGTCCACGAACGCGATGTGCAGAATCGTCGCCATAAACCCAACGCTAGTGGTTGAGGCCGTGGATTAAGGTGCTCGACATGGCGAACGAGGAGCAGTCGGAGAGCGAATCCAGCACCGAGACCAAGCCCGCGAAGCCGGTCGACGACCTGGTGACCACGCAGCACACGCTGACGGTCGACGGGCAGGAGCTGCGGTACACGGCGACCACCGGACGGATCGTGCTCCGCGAGGAGGTGTTCACCGACGGCAAGTTCGACGGGCTGAAGCCGAAGGCCGAGGTGTTCCTCACCGCCTACACACTGGACGACGCGGACGCCGAGGATCGTCCGGTGACGTTCGCGTTCAACGGCGGCCCGGGATCGTCGAGCATCTGGTTGCACCTCGGTCTGCTCGGCCCGCGGCGCGTGGTCTCCGGCGACGTGGATGAGCTCGCGCCCCCGCCGTACTCGATCGTCGACAACGCGGAGACGTTGCTGAAGTACAGCGACGTAGTGTTCATCGACCCGGTGTCGACCGGGTTCTCGCGGGCCGCGGAGGGGGAGAAGCCGGGGGACTACCACGGGTTCACGCGCGACCTGGAGTCGGTCGGTGAGGTGATCCGGCTGTGGACGTCGCGGAACGGGCGCTGGATGTCGCCGAAGTTCCTGGCCGGCGAGTCCTACGGTACGACGCGTGCGGCCGGGCTGGCCGCGCATCTGCAGCAGCGGTACGGGATGTACCTGAACGGCGTCATGCTGATCTCGGCGGCGCTGGAGTTCGGGCCGCTCGACTTCACGCCGGGCAACGACCTGCCGTACACGTTGTTCCTTCCGTCGTACGCCGCGATCGCGCACTATCACGGTCTCGTGCCGGATCGGTCGCTGGAAGAGGTACTCGCGGACGCGGAACGGTTCGCGGCCGGGCGGTACCCGAATGCGCTTGCCCAGGGCAATCGAATCTCGGCGGACTACCGCGCCGAGGTGGTCACCCGGCTGGCCTCGCTGACCGGGCTGAGCGAGGACTACATCGATCGCGTGAACCTGCGGATCGAGCACATGCGGTTCTTCGGTGAACTGTTGCGCTCCCGCCGCCAGACGGTCGGACGTCTCGACGGCCGCTTCACCGGATGGAACGCGGACTACGGTTCGGAGACCCCCGATCGTGACCCGTCGATGAACGCGATCACCGGGCCGTACTCCGCGGCGCTCAACCACTACGTCCGCGTCGAGCTCGGCTACGAGAACGACCTGCCGTACGAGGTGATCAACATGGACGCCGCGAAGAACTGGTCGTTCAAGGAGTTCGAGGGCCAGCAGATCTCGGTCGCGGACCAGCTCGCCGAGGCGATGCGCGCCAACCCGCACCTTCGCGTCCATGTCGCCTCCGGCCACTACGACGGTGCGACACCGTACTTCGCCACCGAGCACACCCTCGCCCGTCTCCGGATCCCCGCCGAGCTCACCACCAACATCGAAACGAAGTACTACCCAGCCGGCCACATGATGTACGTCCACGACCAGTCCCGCATCCAACAGTCCACCGACCTAGGCACCTTCATCACCACCGCCTCCAACCGATGACTGCGTGACGGTCACGGCAGCGTGAGTACTTCGGCGCCGGTGTTGGTGACTACCAGGGTGTGTTCGAACTGGGCCGTACGTGACTTGTCTTTGGTGGTTGCGGTCCAGCCGTCGTCCCACAGGTCGTACTCGTAGGTGCCGAGCGTCAGCATCGGCTCGATCGTGAACGTCATCCCGGGCTCGATCACGTCGTCGAAGCGCTCGTCGTCGTAGTGCGGGATGATCAGGCCGGAGTGGAACGACGTCGCGATGCCGTGGCCGGTGAAGTCGCGCACCACGCCGTACCCGAACCGCTTCGCGTACGACTCGATCACGCGGCCGATGATGCTCACCTGACGACCGGGCTTGACGGCCTTGATGCCGCGGTTCAGCGCCTCGAGCGTGCGCTCGACGAGCAGCCGGCTCTCCTCGTCGACGTCGCCGACCAGGAACGTCGCGTTGGTGTCGCCGTGGACGCCGTCCAGGTACGCCGTGATGTCGACGTTGACGATGTCGCCATTCTCGAGAGGACGGTCGTCGGGGATGCCGTGGCAGATCACCTCGTTCACCGACGTGCACAGCGACTTCGGGTAACCGCGGTAGCCGAGCGTCGACGGGTACGCGCCACGCTCTACCAAGTACTCGTGGCCGACCCTGTCGAGCTCGTCCGTGGTCACGCCCGGCTTCGCCGCCGCACCGACCGCGTGCAACGCCTGCGCGGCGAGTTTGCTCGCGACGCGCATCTTGTCGATCAGTTCGGGTGACGTCACATAGGAACCGTCGTACGGCGTCGGCGCCGGCTTGTCGACGTACTCCGGACGCGGAATGGAAGCGGGTACGTCGCGGCGCGGCGCAATGACGCCAGGAGTAAGAATCGACATGGTGAGATCATTCTAGAGAGCTGCGACAAGACTCCCAGGAGGTGGTCATCCAGATGAGTGACGATCACAGCAACGAGTGGTACTACAACACCAAGACCGGCAAGGTCGAGCAGTACCAGGGTGCGAAGTCCGGCGACCGGCTCGGGCCGTACAGCTCGCCCGAGGAGGCCGCCCGCGCCCTGGAGAAGGCCCAGGAACGCAACGAGGACTGGGACAACGACCCGAAGTGGAACGACGACTGAGGTCGAGCTCCGACGACGTGCCGAGGGGCACCACCCGACCGGGTGGTGCCCCTCGACAGTTACCGACTTCTGCTGACGTGAAGGTCAGCGAGCTACCCGCTTGGCCGCGGTCTTCCGGGCCGGCGCCTTGCGCGCCGGTGCCTTCTTCGCAGCCGTCTTCTTCACCGCGGACTTCTTCGCGGCGGTGCGGGCCGGCGCCTTCTTCGCGGCGACGCGCTTCGCGGGCGCCTTCTTGGCGGCGACCTTGCGGGCCGGAGCCTTCTTGGCGGCGGTCTTCTTGGCCGGAGCCTTCTTCGCCGCGACCTTCTTCGCCGGCGCCTTCTTGGCGACGGTCTTCTTCGCGACCGTCTTCTTGGCCGTCGTCTTGCGCGCTGCCGTCGTCTTCTTCGCAGCGGTCGCGCGCTTCGCCGGCGCCTTCTTCGCGACGGTCTTCTTGGCCGTGACCTTCTTCGCCGGAGCCTTCTTCGCCGCGACCTTCTTCGCGGGGGCCTTCTTGGCGACGGTCTTCTTGGCCGGCGCCTTCTTCGCCACCGTCTTCTTGGCGGCGGTCTTCTTGGCCGCACTCACCTTCTTCGTCGCTGTCTTCTTTGCTGCGCTGACCTTGCGCGCGGTTGTCGTCTTCGCGGCGCTGGTCTTCTTCGCGACAGTCTTCTTGGCGGGAGAAGCCTTTTTGGCTGTCGCCTTCCCTGCGGCTGCCTTCTTGGCTGGCACTCTGCCTCCTTGGTGCGGCTGAGGAAAACCACGGTGGATTCCTCGTCGTCATGATGATGACAACACTTGTGCGCTACGTAAAGCACCGGAAACGTCCGCAGGTTAAGGAGAACTGGCGGCGTACTGGCAGGCAAATGCCGGAAATCCTTGTGCAGAAGGGATTCCGCCGCGCCCTGAGCATGCCGGATAGGCCGAATAATTTCTTGGCGACACGCGCACAATCTGGCCATCGAACGTCCCGATCGACGAGTGTTGTCCTCGGCAACGTCCTGCGAACGTGAGGTGCAACGAGCAGATGAACAGTGCGTACGACGACCTGCGCAACGTCGTCGAACTACCCGACGAGGTACGTCGTGTGGTGAGCATCGTGCCGTCGTTGACGGAGTCGATCGCGGTCACGCATCCGGCCGAAATCGTTGGTGCGACCGACTGGTGCACACACCCCGCGGACCTCGACGTCGTACGTCTTCGCGGTACCAAGAATCCCGACGTCGATCGCATCCGCGAACTCGCACCGGACGTCGTCGTCGCGAACGCCGAGGAGAATCGCGCGGCCGATCTCGACGCGTTGCGAACGAGTGGAATCGCGGTCTGGGTGACGGCGCCGACGACGGTGCCCGAATCACTCGACTCGCTCGGTCGCATGCTGTCCGCGATCATCGGCGGCGAACCGCAGTGGTTGCACGATGCGCGGGCGGTGTGGAGTACGCCGTACGACGGAATGCGCCGGCGGGCCGTGATACCGATCTGGCGGCGGCCGTGGATGGCGCTCGGCCGGGACACGTTCGCGGGCGATCTGTTGTCGAGGATCGGCATCGACAACGTCCTCGCAGAATCCGGTGAACGTTATCCGCGGATCGACCCGGACGTGTTACCAGACTACGACATCGTCGTACTGCCGGACGAGCCTTATCCGTTTTCTCCCGACGACGGTCCAGAGGCGTTCACGAAACCCGCGCGCTGTGTGTCGGGCCGGCATCTGACGTGGTACGGACCGTCACTCGTGGAGGCGCGCGATCTGCTGAGCGGACAGCTTTCGTGACCTCGGCCACGATCCACGCGCGAGATCTAGACGAGTTAGGTATGCCTCACCTACGCTCTCCGCGTGCCGTCGATGACCGCGAAGAAGAAGTGCTGCAAGGACAAGCCGAGGTGCAAGAAGTGCCCGGTCGTCCTGCTGCGCCTGTCCAAGGCAGGCTGCGCCGAGCGGCTCGATCGCGTGCACTACAAGGTGGACAAGAAGGTCCCGAAGAAGGTCCTCAAAGAAGCCCGCAAGCGCTGACTCAGGAGGCGCGGCGCAGCGTGATCACGTCCGCTGCTCGCCGGAGCATTCCGGGGATCGTGGCGTGCGCTGCCTGACCGGTCGCCTCGAGGTCGTCGCCGTACCACCAGCCGTGTGCGCTGATGGTCTGCAGTTCCAGCTCCTCCTGGTTCGCGAACGTCACGTCGACGCGGTCCACCGAGACCGCGAAGAACGTCTGGTGCTGGACGATCCGGCAGCCGCCCCACTCGAACTCGATCGTGTTCGTCGCCACCGGTGTGCCGAGCGCGTCGATCGGCAGCACGATGCCGACCTCCTCGCGCAGTTCGCGGCCGGCCGCTTCCGCGACCGTCTCACCGGATTCGACGCCGCCGCCGATCGTGAACCAGTACGGCGTCTGCGGCTTCAGCGGATCCCAGCCGTGCAGCAGCAGCACCTTGCCGTCCGGACGCACCGGCAGCACGCGGGCCGTCGTACGGTGCCGGACCGTTCCTGGTGGTGGCAACTGGGATTCGCTCACACCACAAAACGCTAAGGGAAACTGCCCGCTCGACGTCGGGTGTTGCGGCGCGTCTCACATGGTTGCTGTGGACATCTACGATCGAAGGCATGGCAAGCATCGGTCTCGGACTGGCAGCGCTCGGGCGTCCTGGGTACATCAATCTCGGGCACGACGAGGACCTGCCGCCGCGACGGGCGGTCGAGGATCTGCGGGTGCGGACCCACGAACTCCTGGAGCAGGCTTGGCAGGCCGGTGTTCGGTATTTCGACGCCGCGCGTTCGTACGGTCTTGCCGAGCACTTCCTCGGAGAGTGGATCACACCGGAACGCCGTACGGCGATGACCGTCGGGTCGAAATGGGGTTACACGTACGTCGCCGACTGGCGGCACGACGTGGACACGCACGAGGTGAAGGACCACGGCCTCGCGACGTTCGAACGCCAATGGCCGGAGACCCTTCAAGCGCTTGGTGGACCGCCGGACTTCTACCTCGTGCACAGCCTGACGTCCGACAGCCCCGCGCTCGGCGACAAGCGTTTGCTGGATCGGCTGCGCGAACTCGCGGACTCCGGTGTCCGCGTCGGGCTCTCCACGAGCGGTCCACGACAGGCCGAGACGCTGCGCAAGGCGTTGTCCTCCGGTACGCCGTTCTCCGCCGTACAAGCCACCTGGAACGTCCTGGAGACGTCAGCCGGCGCCGCACTCGCGGAGGCGCACGACGCCGGCTGGTTCGTCGTCGTCAAGGAGGCCGTCGCCAACGGCCGCCTCACGTCCCGCGCCGGCGAGACGCCGTTCAACGAGTTCGCTCGCCAGCACGGCGTCGCACCTGACGCGTTGGCCGTCGGTGCGGCCGTCGCCCAACCGTGGGCCGACGTGGTCCTCAGCGGAGCAACCACGACGGCCCAACTGGCCAGCAACCTCGCTTACCGCGCCGACGGCCCACTCACCGAGTTCGCCCAGCAACCAGAGGAGTACTGGACCGAACGCTCATCGCTCCCATGGATTTGACGGCCTGAGCGCCTGACGCAGCGCACCGGACTTCGCAGTCGTCGTCGCAGCCGCCACCGCGGCCTCGGGCTGCGGTGCCGGCACCGGCGGGCACTTCACATCGGAACGGTTGCCCGACACGCGCGGCGGTAGCGCGCCCGTCTGCAGGTACGCAACGATGCGGTCGTCGGTGCACGTCACGCCGGACAACGAGCCGGCGTGCGTGGTTCCACCGACACCTTCGATGAGGACCGCGTTCGGGAACGTCTTGCGGGTCTGCAGCGCACCCGAGTACGGCGTTGCCGCGTCGAGGGTCTCGTTGATCATCAAGACACTCTGGACCCGGCTGCCGTCGACCTTCACCGGGTGACCGGCCTTCGCGGGCCAGAACGCGCACGGTGCGTTGAACCAGGCGTTGTTCCAGGTCAGGAACGGCGCCTTCGCATAGATGCTCCAGTTGTCCCGCCGCCACGTCTGCCAGTTGGTCGGCCACTTGGCGTCGGTGCAGGACACACCGAGGTAGACGGCGTACCCGTTGTCGTCGAACGGCGGACCGCCGTACAGGTCGACGAGCGGCGCGGCGTTGCCGTCGTGGACCCAGGCCGCGAACGCGTTCGCCACGTCCACCCAGCCGTACACGTAGTACGCCGCCTGCGTGAAGATGTCGTTCCATTCGGACGGACCGATCTTGCCGTCGGCGGGATGGCCGATGAGCTTCTTCAGTTCGGCGTAGTAGCGGAGTTCGACCTGGGCAGCGGTGGTGCCGAGATGCCAGGTGGAGTTGTGCGCGGCGACGTACGCGAAGAACACCTTCACGCTCTTGTTGAACGCGATGTCCTGGTCGAGGTTGGCCTGGTACCAGACGCGGGTCGCGTTCACGACGCCGTCGAAGATCACACGGCGGAAGCGGTTCGGGTACAGCGTTCCGTACACCTGGCCGAGGTACGTGCCGTAGGAGAACCCGTAGTAGTTGATCTGCGGGGCGCCGAGGGCCTTCCGGATGCTCTCCATGTCGCGGACCGAGTCGAGCGTCGTGAGGTGACCCAGCAGCGCGTGCTGCGCGTTGTCACACGCGGCGGCGTACGCCTTGGAGCGTTGCAGCCACACCTGCTCGATCTGTCGCGTCACCGGGACGTAGAGCGGGCGGTTGTAGCCGGCGTAGTCCGGGATGCAGCTCAGCGCGGGCTTGCTCGAGCCGACACCGCGCGGGTCGAACCCGATCCAGTCGTACGCGTCGCCGGCGCCGTTCGGGACGAACTCACCGAACACCGCGTAGATCAGACCCGAGCCGCCCGGTCCGCCCGGGTTCACGAGCATCGGGCCCTGGGCCTGCGCGTCAGGTGTCTTGTGCTTGATGCGCGAGACGGCCAGCTGGATCTTCGTCCCGTTCGGACGGTCGTAGTCGAGCGGGACTACGACGAACCCGCACTCCGCGCTACGTGCGGCCAGCCGCGGATCGGTACACGTACCCCACTGCACCGGCGGTGGTGTGTAGCTCGCCGGTTTCGGGCGAGCCTGTACGGCGCTCGCAGCCGGAATCGAGGTCAGCGCGCCGGCGACCAGCGCGAACGACATGCCTACGGCAACAACGAATCGACGGATCATCAATATCCTCCCCTTTGCCGAAAACATCGTGAACCGATGTAATCGGCCGGGCAAGGGTTCGCCGACCGTTTCCGGACAGCTACCGGGGAGGTGCGGAGAGTTGCGTCAGAAGGTGTGTTCGTCTCCCGGGAACGCGCCCGAGGCGACCTCGGAGGCGTACGTCGTCGCGGCGGTGGTCAGGATGCCGCGCAGGTCGGCGTACTGCTTGACGAAGCGCGGCATGGTGCCCGAACGGAGGCCGGCCATGTCCTGCCACACCAGCACCTGGGCGTCGGTGTCGCGGCCGGCGCCGATGCCGATCGTCGGGATCGGGACGCGCTTGGTGATCTCCGCGGCGACGTCGCCCGGGACCATCTCCAGCACCACCGAGAACGCGCCGGCCTCGGCGAGCGCCACGGCGTCGTCGATCAGACCGGCCGCCTGATCGCCCCGGCCCTGGACGCGGTACCCGCCGATGCTGTGCTCGCTCTGCGGCGTGAAACCGATGTGAGCCATGACCGGGATGCCGGACTGGGTCAGCTTCTCGACCATCGGTACGACGGTTCGCCCGCCTTCGAGCTTCACCGCGTGGACGCCGGCTTCCTTCATGAACCGCACGGCCGTGTGGAACGCCTGCTCCGGCGACGCCTGGTACGACCCGAACGGCAGGTCCGCGACGACGAGCGAATGCTCGACCGCACCGGCAACCGCACGCGCCAACGGGATGAGCTCGTCGACCGTCACCCGGAGGGTCGTGTCGTAGCCGTACACGTTGTTCGCGGCGGAGTCACCGACGAGCAGTACCGGGATACCGGCCTGGTCGAAGATCTCGGCGGTGTACTGGTCGTACGCCGTCAGCATCGCCCACTTCTCGCCACGGCTCTTGAAGTCCCGCAGATGATGAATCCGGTACCGCCGCGGCCGCTTCACTCCATTACCAGGAGCAGCGCCTTCACCGGACGGCTTCCTCGCACCTCCGCCGTACGGAGAAACCTCAGCCGCACCCGCGTCAGCAACGGGTGCGTTGGTCGCTGACGGTCCCGTTGGGCTGGTCGGGTTTGGTTGGGCGCGGCGGCCGGCTCGGTGGGAGGTTGGTTGTTCTGGGGAGACCTGGCTGGGGGCGTCCTGCTGGACGCCAGCGCGCCGGCGGGCGCCGATCGGGCGAGCTGCGCCAGGTACGTGCGGCTGCTCCTCGCTGACCGGTGCGTCGCTCTCGTACTCGGCACTCGGGTCCGACAGATACCCGTTGTCCCGCGCAGCAGGCGCCGCCTCTTGCGGCTGCCCACCCTGCTCCCGCTCAACCTCACTCCGCCGCTGAGCTTCCTCGCGCTGCAGCATCTCCACACGCCGCTGTGCATCCTCGCGCCGCTGAGCTTCCTCGCGCCGCTGGGCCCCTTCGCGCTGCAGAGCTTCCACACGTCGCTGGTGGTCTTCTGCTGCGCGTGTGTCTTCCTGCTGACGGGGCTGCTCGTGCCGGACCGCTTCTTCTTGGCGAGGCGGCTCGGGGGTGCGGGGCGGCTCCGGTGTGCGGGCTGGCTCGGGGGCGCGGTCGTGGCTCCAGATCGGTTCTGGGCCTGGGCCCGGCTCGTAGCGGCGCGGTGGTTCCTGGCCGCGGCCGGCCTCCTGGGCCCGGGGCGCGTCCGGTGGTTGCAGACGCTGCGGAGGCCGCGGCGGCTGCTGCGGATTCAACCCATTGCTCAAGCCGTTGCTCGACCCATTGCTGCTGAGCCCGTTGCTCGAGCCGTGGTTCAGCCCGTTGCTGGTTCCGTTGTTCGCGGCCGGCGGCTGCGGCGCGAAGGGGTTGGGCTGTGGTGCCGGGCTGCCCCAGTTCGTGCTGCCGTTCGACGCCTGCGGCGGGCGCTGCGGCGTACCACTTCCACCCGGAGACTGAGGCTGAGGTGCCGAAGCCTGGGGTGCCGGAGACGGAGGTACTGGCGGCTGCGCCGGCCGCGGCTGTGCAGCACCTGACGCACCGTTACTCCCAGACCCAGGCCCGAACGGACTAGGCCGTCCCTGCGGCGGCGCCTGCGGAGGCTGCTGTGCCGGCGGTTGCGGCCGGAACGGGTTCTGCTCCTGGTGCTCTCGCCCGTACGACTCCTCCCGCGACTCCCCGTAGTACTCCCGCCGCTCCTGCGGCTCCGCCCGCTCACCCCGCGGCGGCTGCTGCGGAGGAGGCGGCGCACTCGGCAGGTACGGCGATTTCGGGACGTACGGCTGCTGCGGAACCGGCCCGCGCTCGTACGTCCGCGGCGCGTTCGGCAGCGACGGCGAAGGGTCGAGACCCCACCCAGAGGTACCTGAGTCGCGGTCCCGCCAGGCGTCGTTGTCGTAGTCCGAGCGGCGGTGTTCCTCGGTTGCCCGGTTCGCCGGTCCGGTCCCGTACGGCGAGGGCAACTCCTCGTCGTCACCCTGGGTACCGGCCGACAGGAAGTTGTCAACCATGCCCTCATCGTCCCACCGATGCGGAGGGTGACCGCTACCGCCTGTGGGTGAGCGATCGCTCACATCGTCTTTGGGCAGGCCGGAGCGGTCGTGGGTCTCCTCCTCCGGGGAGCCCCACGGCTGGTCCTTGGCCCAGGGGTCGGGCTGGGACGGTCGGTATCGCCAGGAGTCGCTCAGTGCTCGGCCGCCTTTCGTGCGTCCTCACGCCATGCATTGGTGATCGGCAGCCGGCGGTCCCGCCCGAAGGCCTTGTGGGTGATCTTCGGGCCCGGCGGGTACTGCCGACGCTTGTACTCCGCTCGGTCGACGAGCTGGATCACCTGGGTGACCAGCCCGGTCTCGAACCCTGCGGCGACGAGCTCCGCACTGCCGCGATCCTGCTCGACGTAGTCGTCCAGCATGTCGTCGAGCAGGTCGTACGGCGGCAGCGAGTCGGTGTCCTGCTGTCCCGGGCGAAGCTCCGCCGACGGCGGCTTGGCGATCGAGTTCGCCGGGATGGGCGGTTGCTGGCCGCGAGCCTTCGCGTCCTCGTTCCGCCATTTCGCGAGCCGCCAGACGACCGTCTTCGGGACGTCCTTGAGCGGCGCGTACCCGCCGACCGCGTCGCCGTAGATCGTCGAGTAGCCGACGGACAGCTCCGATTTGTTGCCGCAGGCAAGTACCAGGTGGCCGTCGGCGTTCGACAGCCCCATCCAGATCACCGCGCGGACCCGGGCCTGCAGGTTCTCCTCGGCGAGCCCGGTCAGGCCGAGCGTGTCCAGGAACGGCTGCACCATCGGCTGGATCGGTACGACGCGGTAGTTCAGGCCGGTCCGCGCGGCGAGGTCGGCGGCGTCGTCCTTGGAGTGGTCGCTGGAGTACACGCTCGGGTTGGAGATCCCGAACACGTGCTCGGCGCCGATCGCGTCGCAGGCGATCGCGGCGACCAGCGAGGAGTCGATGCCGCCGGACAGCCCGAGCAGCACCGACTTGAAGCCGTTCTTCTGCACGTAGTCGCGCAGGCCGGTGACGATCGCGCCGTACATCTCGGCCTCGTCGGACAGCCGCGGCGCGAGGTTCGACTCGATCGCCTCGTACGGCGCGAGCTCGTCGTCCTGCAGGACGGTGTGCACGATCTCGATACCTTCGTGGGTGCCGGACGGCGTCCCCGAGGCGGCCGGGAGGTCGAGGTCGACGACCATGCTGCCCTGCTCGAACTGCGGTGCCCGGGCGAAGATCTTGCCGTCGGCATCGGCGATCAGCGAGTCGCCGTCGAAGACCAGTTCGTCCTGGCCGCCGACCAGGTTCACGTACGCCAGCGCGCAGCCGGCCTCGCGGGCGCGGCGCCGGACGAGATCGCCGCGGACGTCGTCCTTGTTGGCCTCGTACGGCGAACTGTTGACGACGAGCAGGAGGCCGGCTCCGGCCTCGCGGGTGACCGCGACGGGTCCGCCGTCCTGCCAGAGGTCCTCGCAGATCACCAGCGCGACGTCGACGCCGTGGATGCGGACGACCTGCAGCGTGTTGCCCGGGACGAAGTGCCGGAACTCGTCGAAGACGCCGTAGTTCGGCAGGTGGTGCTTCACGGCGCTCGTGACGACGCGACCCTGGTGGATGACCGCGGCGGCGTTGGTGGGGGAGCCCTTCGGACGGCCGAGGCGGTCGATGCCCATCGCCGTACCGCCGGCCCGGTCGAGGTACCCGCAGATCACCACGATGTCGCCGAGTCCCTCGTCGGCGAGCCGCGTCGCGAGCGTGTGGATCCGGTGCTGCGAGGCGTCCACGAACGACGCGCGCAGCGCGAGATCCTCCACCGGGTACCCGGTCAGTCCGAGCTCGGGGAACGCGACCACGTGCGCACCTCGCTCGACCGCGTTCCGGGTCCACGCGACGATCTTGTCGGTGTTCCCGTCGAGGTCACCCACGGTCACATTGAGTTGAGCAAGCGCTACCCGAAGCTGAGGCACGAGAGCACATTACTGGTTCCCCCGGCCCGACCCCACGCCCATCGCCAACCTCTTACGAATGCCGAAGGAAACTCCGCACCCGATCGAGGTTCCCGTCCACCGTCTCCATCGCGTCCACGGTCAGCCGCGCACCCTTCAACTGGGGGTACTCACTCCGCATCCGCAGCACGTGGTCCCACCCCACCTCGTGCCACCCGGGGATCCCGCGCCGCCGCCCTTCGAGCCGACGCCGGTGCTCGACCTCGTCGCTGCAGACACACTCCACGATCCGCAACCGCCCGTCGTACCTCGCGGCCAGTTCACCCCACCGCTCCGCGATTTCCTCGTTGACCAGACAGTCCACGATCGCCGACTGGCCGAGCATCAACTGGCGTTCGGCGAGGGTTCCGAGGAGGTCGTAGTACATCGCCAGGAACGCCGGACGGTCGAGGCCGCCGAGGATGCCGTGCGGGCTGAGGGCTCCGAGCAACCAGTCGCCGGCGAAAGCCGGGACTCCGGTTTCTGTGGCGAGTTGTTCGGCCAGCGTCGACTTTCCGGTTCCCGGAAGTCCGGTGAACGCGATGATCTGCTTCACCGTGACGACGTTAGCGAGGTGCGGGCCACGACGAGCGGGGTGAGGGTGGTCCAGCCGAGGGACTTGTAGAGGCCGCGGCCTTCGGGGGAGGCGGCGAGGTAGGCGGTGGTGGCGGAGCGGCATCGGGCGGCGTGGGCAAGGGCGGTCATGACGGCCCGCGCGAGACCGCGGCGGCGATGGGCGGGATCGGTCTGGATCATGTCGGCGACGGCGCCGGTGTGCAGGACCGCCATCCGTCCGGTCGCGGCGATCTCTCCGTACCCGTAGACCTGTGCCTCGACCACGGACGGCGTGGCGCAGAGTTCGAGGGAGTACGGCGGGGGAACGGGATACGACACGTGGTCGGCCAGCCGGACAGTCATCAGCCATTCGGTGCGGACGATCTCGAGCGGCCTGAGGTCGGCGGCGACGCGATCAACGGCGCCGGTGATCGTGAGCCACGACGTACCGGGCGGGTTGCAGTCGGTCAGCGCGAGATGCGCGGCGGCGGTGGCGTGCTGCTCGGTCGCGACGTACTCGACCCGCCGCTCCGGCTCGCCGATCCGGACGACCGTGACGTCGTCGATGCATTGGACGTCGGTCCACCCGCGGGACGCGGACCACCCGCGCTGCCAACGATTCAAGGCTTCGTCGTGCATGCACCTATCGAACAGCGACGAAGGTTCACCGCTCAGGGACTTTCGTCGGATGTGCCGCCGGGGCCGCGTGGATTGACTGGGAACCATGAGCACCCAGGGCGGACCGACCGGACTCACTGAACGCGCCCTGGGCCCGGACCTCGCCCGCGGCTTCATGCTGCTCTTCATCGCCTTGGCGAACTCGCACTACTTCATCGCCGGCCGCGCGTACTTCGGCGGATTCCCGACCGACGGATCGCCCGTGGACCGCGGACTCGGTCTGCTGATCTCGACTCTCGTCGACGGTCGCGCGTTCCCGATGTTCGGCGTCCTCTTCGGGTACGGCGTCGCGCAGATCGTCCGCCGGCAACGCGAGAGCGGCAAGGAGTGGTGGCCGATCCGCAAGCTGCTGTGGCGCCGCAGTCTCGTGCTGGTCGTGCTCGGTTTCCTGCACGCGATGCTGCTCTACGTCGGCGACATCCTCGCGGCGTACGGCGTACTTCTGTTCCTCGGCGTCTGGGCTCTGCGCTGGAAGGACCGTTGGCTGTTCGTCGTGGCCACTCTCGTCCTCGTCCTCACCGCGCTGCCCAGCGACGACAGCCTTGCCAGCTCTGCCGAAGGCCCGGATCCTTCGATGCTCCCGGCAACCTTCTTCGGACAGTTCCCCGACCGGCTGGTCGTGCAGCCGTTCATCGCCGGGCTCGGCTGGATCGGCTTCGTCACGCCGTTCCTGATCGGCCTGTGGGCGGGCCGCCGCCGGATCCTCGAACGCCCGGCCGAGCACCTCACCCTGCTGCGGACGACGGCCCTGCTCGGCCTCACGATCGCGATCCTCGGCGCGCTCCCGGTGTCGCTCGTCGTCGGCGGCGTCATCGCCAAGCCGAGCGACCACGCGGTGACGATCCTCGGACCGTTGCACGACGCAGCCGGCGTCTTCGGCGGATTCGGGTACGCCGCTCTCATCGTCCTGATCGCACACCGGCTGAGCGACCGCCGAGGCCCTCTGACCGTGGCGATCGCCGCCGTCGGACAACGATCGTTGACGTGTTACCTGGCCCAGTCCGTCGTCTGGGCGGTCGTGTTCACGCCGTACCTGCTCGACCTGTCGGACACGCTCACCACGACCACGACAGCGCTGCTCGCCATCGCGACCTGGCTGGCGACCGTACTGCTCGCCGACCGGATGCGACGCGCCGACTACCGCGGACCGTTCGAGCTGCTGATCCGGAGGATCACCTATCAGCCGAAGAGGACCGCCGCGACGCGGTCCCGCAACTCCGGGAGTCGCGCGTAGAACACGTCACCCGGGCACTGTGTCGTGTTGTAGTCCCGGTGCCCGACGATCGCGGCGTGCGGGTCGAGGTTGTACTTCGTGCACAACCACGCACACGTCAGCACGGACATGTCGAACAGCGCGACCGTCACGTCCTGGCTCACGTAGATGCCTTCGTGCTCGATGCCGATCGTGTGGCTGTTGTGGTTCGCGGTCTGCGCGCCGAGCACGTTCTGCCCGTTGTTGATCGACGACAGCGACTTGCTCCGGCCCTCCATCAGGAACCCGCCGCGGCTGATCGTCAGCTGGTTGCCCATGTCGATCCAGCCGTTGGTGTCCATGTGCAGGTCCTGGATCCAGTGCTGGACCTTGTACGCCGCGGCGAGCGAGTAGTCCGTGACGTTCGGGCTCGCGGTGTGGTGGATGACGATGTGGTCGGGCTTGCCGATCACTTGCGTCGCGGACTTCGGCGGGCGCGCCGTCCACTCGGTGCGCGTGTAGCAGCGCGGCGCCGGGGCGGCGTGCGCTGCGGTCGGAACGGTGATGCCGCCGAGCAGTACGCCGCCGGCAGTAGCGCCGAGGACGGTACGCCGGGACACCCGGGCATGTTGGAAATTTTCTGGGGCGGTCATGTTATAGAAAATCCCCTACCGTCGAGGCCTCCAAACCGGAATGATCTAATGACGTGGTGACACAGAGTCAGGCACCGGACGTGGTGCGGGTGGGGCGGGTCGGCAAGGCGCTGCGGGTGCTCGTCGCGGTCGTCGGCATCGGCCTGCTGATCAACGGCTCGGTGCGCGCCAGCGACGACGCCTGGCCGTTCGGTCCGATGTCGCAGTACGCGATGTCGGTGCCGGACGACGCCAAGATCGACTACACCCGGGTGAGCGCGGTGACCGACGCCGGCACGACCGTCGACGTACCGCTGAACATCGAAGGCGCCGGGGTGGCCCGCGCCGAGATCGAGGCGCGGGCCGGGGAGATCGTGAAGGACCCGTCGTTGCTGCAGCAGGTCGCGGACGGGTGGGCGCGCAAGCATCCTGACCAGCCGCAGTACGTGAAGCTCGAGCTCATCCGCGACACGACCCAGCTGGTGAAGGGGAAGGTCGAAGGACCGCCGACGTCCCAGGTGCTCGCGACCTGGGAGGTACGCCGATGAAGGTCGCCAACTGGTTCACACCGATGATCGCGCTGGCGCGGATCGCCTGGTTGCGGACGATCCTGTACCTGTTCGTCATCCTCGACATGCACGCGTTCGTCCGCGACACCCGTGACAAGGGCGAGCATCCCGGGCTGTACCAGCCGTTGCTCCTGGCCCGGCTCCTCGACCTGCCGAAACCCTCGGTCGCGAACACGACAGTCCTGTACGTCGTTCTCATCGTCGCGTGCCTGATCGGAGCGACGAACTACTTCCCGCGCGTGGCCGGGTGGATCGTCGCGCCGGCGTTCACGTGGTGGGTGCTGATCGGGATGAGCGACGGCAAGGTCGACCACGACCACCTCGCGCTCGTGATCGCGTTGTGGGTCCTGCCGACCGTGAAGGCGGGCAGCCGGGGCATCGCGTCGTACGGCGACCAAACTCGGTCCGATGCGGCCGGGTGGGCGATCCGGTGCATCCAGATCTCTGTGATCGCGACGTACTTCCTGTCTGCGGTCGCGAAACTGCGCAGTGCCGGATGGGCGCTGAGCTGGCCCGGCAGCGCCGTGCTGACGTGGGCGATCGTGCGGCGGCCGCACCCGGTCGGGGAGTGGTTGCTGCACTACCCGTGGGTGCTGCACGTGATGCAGTGGGTCGGCATCATCGGGGAGTTCTGCTCGCCGGTGATCCTGTGGCTCAAGGGGCGCTGGCAGTTGTCCGGGGCGCTGTTCTTCATCGGGTTCCATGCGGCGAACACGGCGATCCTGCTGATCCACTTCCTGCCGACGGTCGTCTGCTGGCTGGCGTTCGCGCCGCTGGAGCGGGTCGTACCGTGGTACCGGTCCCGCCGCGCAGCCCGCTCAGACGGCGCAGCCCACTCAGACAGCGATGCCCGAGAGGCCGAAGACCAGGCCGAACACGGCCGGCAGGCCGAGCAGCAGGCCGGCGCGTAGCTTGAACCGGCGCCCGCCGGGGCCCGGGGTCCGGACGACCCGGGACAGGACGGCGCCGGCGTACCCGAAGACCAGGGCGGCGAGCAGGATCTGGCGGGTCGGCAGGTTGTCCGCGTTGTGATGCGTCAGCCCGAGCGTGACCAGGCCCGGGAAGCAGAACGCGACCATGCCGAACCCGAGCTCCGGGATCGGCAGCCAGCGGCGCCCGAGTACGTCCCGCTCGGCGGGTCGCTTACGCCGCAGCGACTGCGCGAAGCGGGCGGTGCTGACGATCAGGTCGCTGAGGCAGAGGATCGCGGCCACGATCAGGGCGGCGTGGAAGATCGTCTGCACAAAGGGACACGCTAGGCCCTGAATGCGGTCATGTCCGCCCTGCCACGTAACGTCTGCTTAACAAGCGCGGGGCACACTGTGAGAGACCCGGGTTGAGCTGATGAGAGGTGGACTGATGGACAAGCAGCAGGAGTTCGTACTGCGCGCGCTGGAGGAGCGCGACGTACGTTTCGTGCGGCTCTGGTTCACCGACGTGCTCGGGTTCCTGAAGTCGGTGGCGGTCGCGCCGGCGGAGCTGGAGAGCGCGTTCGCCGAGGGGCTCGGGTTCGACGGGTCGGCGATCGAGGGCTTCGCGCGGGTGACCGAGGCGGACATGCTCGCCAAGCCGGACCCGTCGACGTTCCAGATCCTGCCCTGGCGGGGCGAGACGATGGGCACCGCACGGATGTTCTGCGACATCAACATGCCCGACGGCTCGGCGTCGTTCGCCGACCCGCGGCACGTGCTGAAGCGCACCCTGTCGAAGGCGGCCGATCTCGGATTCACGTTCTACACGCACCCGGAGATCGAGTTCTACCTGTTCAAGTCGCTCACCGGCGCCCCCGGTACGACGCCGGACCCGGTCGACTCGTCCGGGTACTTCGACCACACGCCGCAGGGCATCGGCAACGACTTCCGCCGCGAGGCGATCACGATGCTCGAGTCGATGGGGATCTCGGTCGAGTTCAGCCACCACGAGGGCGGCCCGGGCCAGCAGGAGATCGACCTGCGGTACGCCGACGCGCTGTCGACCGCCGACAACATCATGACGTTCCGCGTCGTGGTGAAGGAGGTGGCGCTCTCGCAGGGGATCTACGCGTCGTTCATGCCGAAGCCGTTGTCGGACCAGCCCGGGTCCGGGATGCACACCCACATGTCGCTGTTCGAGGGTGACCGCAACGCGTTCTTCGAGGGCGGCGCGCAGTACCAGCTGTCGAAGACCGGGCGGGCGTTCATCGCCGGCCTGCTGCAGCACGCAGCCGAGATCACCGCGGTGACGAACCAGTGGGTGAACTCGTACAAGCGGCTGGCGGTCGGGGACGAGGCGCCCTCGTTCGTGTCGTGGGGTCACAACAACCGGTCCGCGCTCGTGCGGGTGCCGATGTACAAGCCGCACAAGGGGCAGTCGAGCCGGGTCGAGTTCCGGTCGCTGGACTCGGCCGCGAACCCGTACCTCGCCTTCGCGCTGATGCTCGCCGCCGGCCTGAAGGGCATCGAGGAGGGCTACGAGCTCCCCGTCGAGGTCGAGGAAGACATCTGGTCCTTGACGCCGCGCGAACGCAAGGCGCTCGGCATCAAACCCCTCCCCGGCAGCCTCGCCGAAGCCATCAGCGCGATGGAGGACAGCGAACTGGTCGCTGAGACCCTCGGCGAACACGTCTTCGACTTCTTCCTCCGCAACAAGCGCGCCGAATGGCAGGACTACCGCCGCCAGGTAACCCCCTTCGAACTCAACAAACTCCTCCCGGTCCTGTAGGACCTTCAGCCCTCGACCTTGAAGGGGTCGTGGTCGGTGAGGAGTTTGTCGAGGCGAGCCTGGTCGACGCGGTTGGTGACTGCGGAGAGCTCTTGGCGGTCGCGGACGACCTTGCACAGGACGACCGTCGACGTGACGACGTACAACAGTCCGAGGGCGAGGAACGCCCGTACCCAGGGCTGGGCGGGTAGGTACGCCAGGGCGAGGACCATCGCCGAGATCGAGATCCCGAAGGACGCGACCGCCTGCGCGTAGAACGCTGCCGTCTGCTGTGGCTGGATTCTTTTCGTCATGCCGGAATCGTCGACCGTCCGAGCGGCCGCCACATCCGTAGAACCACTCGGTTCAGACGACGGCGGTCTGGGGTGGTGGGGCGTCGTCGGACGCGTGCTTCGAGGTCCAGCGGGAGGCTGCGGTGGAGTGCCGGTACGGCGGTTCGGCGGCGACCGGGGGCGTCTGGACAGCCGCTTCGAGTGTGGGGGCGGCGACAACGACCGGGGTGCCGTCGGGCGCCAGGGCGTTGACCTCCTCGACCGTGAGGAGGCCGACGGGACGGACGCCTTCGGTGATGATCACGATGCAGCCGGGGACCACCTGCTGGGCCCGATTTCCCTTGGCAGGAACGAGAATTCCGTCGGCCGGCGTCCGCCAGGCGCCCGGCGAGAAGTGCCGCAGCGCGATCCCTGCCTGGCCGTCCTCGGGGGTGCGGGGCGGGAGGTACGCGGTCGCCGTGTAGTCGTAGTCGTAGTCCGGCTCCGGCGGCCCGGAGACCCGTCCGCCCTGCTGGGGTGTCAACCACACCACCGTGCCGCGCACGGCGAGCGACCCCGTCATCATCACCATGGACAGCCATCATGCCCGACTACTGAGCGAGTTCGCTACACGACACCGTGTATTCGCTGCAATCAATCCGAGATCCAGCCGCGACTTTGAGAAGCCACCGATCATTTCGCGGGTCCGAAAGTGGTTGGTGGCTTCTCAAAGTGGGGGATTGGGTAGCCTGCGGGGGTGGCTGACGGGCGGAGGGGGTCGTGGGAGGGTCGGCTGGTTCGGCTGGGGTTCGAGGACCCGCGGCGGGCGGCCGGCAGGCTCGAGGACCTGGACGCGCTGGACTCGCACAGTCCGCTGGCCACCGAGCAGCTGATCACGACGCTGTCGGAATCGGCTGATCCCGATCTCGCGCTGCACAGTCTCTGCGCGATGGCCGAAGCGCTGCACCGGAACAACCACGACCTCGCGGCGTTCGCCCGGACCCTCGAGATGGACGACGGCTTCCGCCGCCGGCTCGTGTACGTGCTCGGCGCGAGCGAGGCGCTCGGGCGGCATCTCGGCGTCCATCCGCGGCACTGGTACGACCTCGCCGACCCCGCGCTGGCGGGCGCCCGGCCGTCGGTGGAGGATGTCGCGGCCAAGCTCGCGACCGCCGTCGACGCGGACAATCCGATCGACGCGTTGCGGGTCGAGTACCGGCGCCTGCTGCTCCGGCTCGCGGCCCGGGATCTCGCCGAGGGGCTGCTCGTCGACGAGGTCGCCGCCGTACTCGCGGATCTCGCCGCGGGAGCGCTCGAGACCGCACTGCACATCGCCCGCAACGACTACTTCGACGCGCATCCCGGCGCCGCCGACTGCCGGCTCGCGATCATTGCCATGGGCAAGTGCGGTGGCCGGGAACTCAACTACGTCAGCGATGTCGACGTCCTGTTCGTCGCCGAGCCGCTCGCCGGCGAACCGGAGCTGCCGGCCCTCAAGACCGCGACCCAACTCGCCGCGGCCACGATGCGGATCTGCTCGGCACACACCGGCGAGGGCACGCTCTGGCCGGTCGACGCCGCACTCCGGCCGGAAGGCAAGACCGGTCCGCTCGTTCGCACTCTCGACAGCCACTTCGCGTACTACCAGCGCTGGGCGAAGACCTGGGAGTTCCAGGCCCTGCTCAAGGCCCGCCCGGTCGCGGGTGATCAGGAGCTCGGTCGTGAGTACACCGAGAAGATCGGGCAGCTCACGTGGTCCGCTGCCGACCGCGAAGGGTTCGTCGCCGACGTCCAGGCGATGCGCCGCCGCGTCATCGACCACATCCCGGCGGCGGACGTCGACCGTCAGCTGAAACTCGGTCCCGGTGGATTGCGTGATGTGGAGTTCGCCGTACAGCTTCTGCAGCTCGTGCACGGTCGCAGCGACGACTCGGTCCGCAGCGGTACGACGCTGGTCGCGCTGGAAGCCCTGACGAGCAGCGGGTACGTCGGCCGCACGGACGGCGCCGTACTCGCGGACGCCTACCGCTTCCTGCGGTCGATGGAGCACCGCATCCAGCTGTTCCGCCTGCGCCGTACGCATCAGGTCCCGGACGACGAGGCGGACCTGCGACGGCTCGGCAGATCGCTCGGCTTCACGAAGAACCCGATCACCGATCTCACCGCAGCCTGGAAGAAGCACGCGCTCGAGGTACGGCGCCTGCACGAGAAGCTTTTCTACCGCCCGCTGCTCGCGGCGGTCGCGCGGATCCCGGGCGACGAAGTACGCCTGACGCCCGAGGCGGCCAAGCAGCGGCTGACCGCCCTCGGGTACGCCGATCCGGCGTCGGCGCTGCGCCACATCGAAGCCTTGTCCGAAGGGGTCTCGCGGCGTTCGTCGATCCAGAGGGCGTTGCTGCCCGCGATGCTCGGCTGGTTCGCCGAGTCACCCGATCCGGACGCCGGGCTGCTCGCGTTCCGCACGATCTCCGACGCCCTCGGCTCGACGCCTTGGTACCTGCGCCAGCTGCGCGACGAGGGCGCGTCCGCCGAGCGGTTGGCGCACCTGCTGGCCAGCGGCCGGTACGCCGTCGACCTGTTGCAGCGTGCCCCGGAAGCGACCGCGATGTTCGCGGACGAGCGAGAGCTGACGCCGCGCACCCAGGAGGCCCTGCTCGCCGAGATGTCCGCCGCCGCCCGGCGGCAGGAGTCGCCGGAGGCCGCGGTCGCCGCGATCCGCGGCGTACGACGGCGTGAACTCTTTCGGACCGCTGCGGCGGACCTGTCCGGTCTGCTGGACGTCGAGACCGTCGGCGACGGGCTGACCGACATCGCCGTCGGAACGCTGACGGCCGCCCTGGAAGTCGCGCGCAAGGCGATCGCCAAGGGTGAGCCGGAGCCGACCCGGATGTCGATCGTCGCGATGGGCCGGTTCGGCGGTCACGAGCTCGGGTTCGGCAGCGACGCGGACGTGATGTTCGTGCACGACCCGATCCCGGGCGCGGACGAGAAGAAGGCGACAGACTTCGCGACCCAGGCGGCGACCGAGCTGCGCCGGATGCTGGCGCTGCCCGGAGCCGATCCGGCCGTCGCGATCGATGCGGACCTGCGCCCCGAGGGCCGGCAAGGACCGTTGGTACGGACGCTGGCGTCGTACGCCTCCTACTACGCGCGCTGGTCGGCCGTGTGGGAAGCGCAGGCCCTGCTCCGCGCCGACCCGTTGTGCGGCGACGCCGATCTGTGTCAGTCGTTCCGCGAGCTGATCGACCCGCTGCGCTACCCGGAGAACGGTGTGAGCGAACGCGACGTGATGGAGATCCGCCGGATCAAGGCGCGCGTCGATGCCGAGCGGCTGCCGCGCGGCGCCGACCGGAGTACGCACACCAAGCTGGGCCGCGGCGGTCTCGCCGACATCGAGTGGACCGTTCAGCTGCTGCAACTCCGTGAGGCAAACCGCGTCCCCGGTCTCCGTACGACGCGCACGCTCACCGCGCTCCGGGCCGGGGTGGAGGCCAACCTCGTCGACCCCTCCGAGGCCGAAACGCTGCAGGCGGCCTGGGTGCTCGCCACCCGGATCCGCAACGCGATCATGCTGGTCCGCGCCCGCCCCGGCGACAGCCTCCCGCGCGACCCACGCGACCTGGCCGCCGTGGCCCAGATCTGCGGTTACCCACCCGGCGAGTCCGGCCGCTTCTCCGACGACTACCTCCGCACCACCCGCCGAGCCCACAACACCGTCGCCCGCCTCTTCTGGGACGACTAGCTTGACAGGCAACTTTTTGGTTGCCTATTGTCGAAGGTGTGGAGCTGGTGTTCAAGGCGTTGGCCGACGAGGGCCGGCGGCAGTTGCTGGACGCCCTGCGGGAGCGCAACGGGCAGAGCCTGCAGGAGCTGTGCGAGCTGCTGCCGGACCTGACCCGGCAGGGCGTGACCAAGCATCTGCGGATCCTCGAGGACGCGAACCTCGTGGTTACGGTCAAACGCGGACGCCACAAACTCCACTACCTGAACCCGGTGCCGATCAACGAGATCGCCGAACGGTGGCTGAGCAACTACGAACGCGACAAGTTGCGTGCGCTCAGCGCATTGAAAGCGGCGTTGGAGGACTCATGAGCAAGCCCGCAATGATCCACGTGACCTACATCGAGACCACCCCCGAGAAGCTGTGGGAGGCGCTCACCTCGGGAGCGTTCACCCAGCTGTACTGGTTCGGCCGCCGGATCGAATCGGACTGGACGCTCGGCGCACCCGTGCGCTTCTACGACAGCGCCGACGACAGCCTGACCGATTCCGGTGAGGTCCTGGTGTACGACGAACCGAAAACGCTGGCGTACACGTTCAAGAACGAGTTCCTCGAGGCCCGCGCCGACCAGACCCCGGGCCGGGTGACGTTCACGATCGAGCCGGCCGGGAAGAACGTGGTGAAACTGCAGGTCGTGCACGACGAGATCGCCGAGGACACCGTCGAGGGCTGGCGGAACGGCTGGGCCCCGATCCTCGCCAACCTGAAGACCTACCTGGAGACCTCCCGAACCCTGCAGATCACCTTCTCCTAGAATCGACCTGGTGGGAGCGACAGATCAGGTTCGGCAGGTCGGTGTCTTCAGCACCGTCCGCCGGAGCGTGCGGATGACGGCCGGACAGACGCGCGTCTGGGAGACGCGGTGGCCGGAGCTCGGCCGGACGCAAGAGGATCTGCCGCCCGGTGAGCTGGATCTGGCCGACTGGTTCGGCCGTACGGCGCCGACCGTGCTGGAGATCGGCTCCGGGATGGGGGAGGCGACCGCGCAACTCGCCGTCACCGCGCCGGAGGTCAACCACGTGGCCGCGGAGGTCTACCCGGCCGGTCTCGGTCAGCTGATGCTGTGGGTGGAGAAGTATGACCTCGACAACGTCCGCCTGCTGCAGGGCGACGCGCTGCACTTCCTGCGCGATCACGTGGCTCCCGGCGCGCTGGCCGGCGTACGGATCTACTTCCCGGACCCGTGGCCGAAGAAGCGGCACCACAAACGCCGGCTCGTCACGTCGCCGTTCGTCGCGCTGATCGCCGACCGTCTGCAGCCGGGCGGAACGTTGCACCTGGCAACGGACTGGGTGGACTACGCCGACCGGATGCTCGAGGTCTGCGCGGCCGAACCCTCATTGCGCAACGAATTCGACGGCTGGGCCCCGCGGCCCGAGTGGCGTCCGGTCACCAAGTTCGAGTCCCGCGCCCAGGCCGAGGGTCGCGAAGTCCGCGACCTGATCTACACCAAGCTCTAACGACGGAAGGCGCCTGGCGCGATGCCGAACTCGCGCTTGAACGTCTTGGCGAAGGCGAACTCCGAGGAGTAGCCGCAGCGTCTGGCCACTGTGGACAGCGGGGCGTCGGTCGCTCGCAGCAGCTTCGCCGCCAGGGTCATCCGCCACCAGGTCAGGTACGCCAGCGGCGGCCTGCCTACGAGCGCGGTGAAGCGCTGCGCGAACACTGTCCGGGACAACCCGGCCCGCGCGCCGAGCTCTTGCACCGTCCACGGCGCTTCAGGCTCGGCGTGCATCGCCTGCAGCGCGGCACTGACGGCGCGATCCGCGAGCGCCGCGGGCCAGCCGGTCGGCGAGCTTGTCGACTGATCGTCGAACCAGGCACGCAGCATGTAGAGCAGCAGGAGATCCAGCAGCGCGGACACGCTCGCGCTGGCGCCCGCGCGCGGCTCGGTGAGTTCGGCGCCGAGCAGGTCCACCGCGGTCCGTAGCCGCGGGTGATGTCCGACATGGGCGGGCAGGTGCACGATCTCGGGCAGGTCGGCCAGCAGCGGGTGGGCACGCGACTGGTCGAGCAGGTAGGCGCCACAGAGCAGCTCGGTGACGGCGCCGCCGGTGCCTGGATCGTCTTCGCGGTCGCCTCCGCCCACCCGGAACTCGGCGAGGGGGCTGCCGGGATCGTCGGCGAGGGCGTGACCGGTTTCGCGGGGCAGGAACACGATGTCCCCCGTGGCCAGCCGCAGTGGCTCGGCTTCGGCCGGCAGCAGCCAGCAGGTGCCGCTGAGCACGATGTGGAACCCTGCGCCGTCGATCGGCGGAAAACGCAGACCCCAGGGCGCGCCCATCCTGGTGCGGCTCGAGTGCGGACGGCCGGTGCGCATCGTCGTCACGGCGTCACTCAGCACGTCCATGGCCGCAGCCTATCTCGCGTCCGGCAATCAGAACGATCGAGCATGAATGCCGGACCCACGGACATGGTTCGTCCGCATCGTTTCGCCGTACCGTCGATCGCGAACACCACACAACGAGCAACGGAGTACCTCAGATGAAGATCGCACTCCATGGCGCGAGCGGCTACACGGGCCGCCTCGTCGTCGCCGAACTGGCCCGCCGCGATATCGAAGCGGTGCTCGTCGGCCGAGACCCCGAGCGGCTGCGGGCGGCCGCGGGCAGCACCGGCTTCGAAGTCCGGATCGCCGACCTCGGCGACCAGGATTCGCTGGAGTCGGCGTTCGCCGGCGCCGACGCCGTCATCAATACCGCCGGGCCGTTCGCCCGGCTCGGCGCGCCGGTCGTGCGCGCAGCGATCGCCGCCGCAGCGCACTACGTCGACACCACGGGAGAACAGCACTACATCCAGGAGGTCTTCGACACCTTCACCGGTGCGGCCGTCGATGCGGGCGTTACGGTCGTGCCGGCCATGGCCGACGACGGCGGGCCGAGCGACTTCATCAGCCACCTCGTCGGGGAGACCGTCGGCGCGGTGGACAGGCTGACGGTGGCCCTTTGGTACCGCGACGGCGGATTCAGCCGCGGGACGCTGCGGTCGCTCGACCCGGACCGGTTGTTCGACGGGGCGCTGCGCTACGAGAACGGCGACTGGACGACGTACGGTGCGGCGAGCCACGCGACGTGGCGCTTCCCGAGCGGAGACGTGCCCGTCGGGGTGGGCAAGGCGGCGCTCCCGCCGGTGGCGACGGTGCCCAGACACGTGCCGGTCCGACGGATGGAAGGTGTGCTCGGCGGGTCGTTCGACGCGCTGAAGGACGGGATCGACCCTGCGGTCCTCGACTCGTTGCCCGAGGGACCCGACGACGAACAGCGACGGCAGAGCAGGTGGACGATCTCCGTCGAGGCGACCGGGCACGACGGACGCATCGTGTGTGGCGAGGTCGAGGGCATGGACGGATACGGCAAGACAGCGGTGATTGCGGTGGAGGCAGCGCGGAGGCTGGTGACGGACGGAGCCAAGCCTGGCGTCCTGGCGCCGTCGCAGGCCTTCGACCCGGAGTCGTTCATGGATTTCCTGGCCGGGCACGGGGTCCGGTGGCAGGTGTCGGAGGGCTGAACCGCTACCTCTCAGACCGGCTCGTGAAGGACCACTGCCCGGCGCCGACGGTGTAGACGGTGTAGCCCTCGTCGTACGTCGCGTCGCCCGCGAACGCCCGCGGTACGGCGTCGACATCCGCAGCCCGCGCTGACGGTACGTGCACCTCGGCCGTCGTACCCACCGGCACCTGCACGTCCAGCGCCAGCACGCGTCCGGTCTTCTTCCACGAGACCGCCACCCGCCCGCGGATCGTCTCGGTGCGGATGCTCGCCGAGTCCACCTCGTCACGGGCATCCGGCCGTACGACGATCCGCTCGCTGCCGGCGTCGACGACGCGGAGCCCGGCGACGTTCTCGAAGATCCACTGCACGACCGTGCCCTGGAAGTAGTGGTTGCGAGACCGCGAGTCGTCCTCCCACTTCTCCCACATGGTGTCCGCGCCGAGGTCGAACCAGTACCCCCAGCTCGGATAGCTCCGCTGCAGCGCGACCTTCGTTGCCACGTCGCCGTACCCATGGGCGGTCAGGACCGGGAGCAGTACGCCGACGCCCAGGCAGCCCGTGTTGAGATGGAAACCCCGTGCCTCGACGTCGGCGGCCAACCCGGCCGCGACGCGCTCGACGAACTCGTCCGGCACGATCCCGAACGCCAGCGGCACCGCGTTCGACGTCTGCCGGTAGTCCGGGTCGTCGGCCGACCGGTACCGGCCTTCGGCGCGATCCAGGAACGTCCGGTTCAGCCCGTCGGCGAGCTCCTCCGCCGCCTTCCGGTATTCGTTGGCCTGCCCAATCAGCTCGCCGATCTCCGCCGCGACCACGAGCGCGCGGTAGAGGTACGCCGTACCCGTCAGCCGCCGGTCCTCCGGCGCCGGACCGCTCCCGAACCCGGGCGGCAGCCAGTCGCCGAGGACACTCACCGACAACCCGTCCTCGACCCGGTCCAGCTCCCACGCGAGGTAGCGCGTCAATGAGTCCCAGTGCTCGCGGAGCAGCCGCTCGTCGCCGTACCAGCGGTACATCTCGCGCAACAGGAACGGATAGACGGTCGGCCACTCGGTCGCGGGGGAGAGGTCGGTGAAGCCCCAGCCACTCGTCGGCACGATCACCGGCAGCTGCCCGGAATCCGCCTGGCTGTCCTGGATGTCACCGAGCCACTTGGCGAAGAACCGCGCCAGATCGAGGGTCGCGAGCATCGTCGGCGCGCCGACCTGCGCGTCGCCGGTCCAGCCGTTCTTCTCGAAGTACGGCGTATCGGTCGGGATCCCGTGCAGGTTGCTCAGGACCGTCCGCCGCATCGCCCGCTCGAACTGCTCGTACGGCGCCTGCGTCGAGTCGAACCGCGTCACCGACGCGACGTCCGAGTTCACCACCCGCAGTTGCAGGTCGGCGGCCGCGCCCTCGATCTGCACGTACCGGAAGCCCTTGTACGAGAACCGCGGCTCCCACGTCTCCACCCCGGTGCCGGCCGCGATGTACTCGTCGCGCTGGATCCGGTCGCCGTCGACGTGCACGTTCCACGCCGCCACGTTGCCATCGGCAACCGTCTCGCCGTGCGTGAGGCTGATCGTCGTCCCGGCCGGCGCGGTGGTCGTCAGCCTGGTCCAGCCCGCAACGGTCCGTCCGAAGTCCACGATCCACACGCCCGGCCGGACCTCGGTGACCTCGACCGGGTCGACGGTCTCGACCACCCGGATCGGCTCGTGGGCCTGCGCGGTCAGCTTCCCCTTGGGCGCCTCGACGACCGATGCAGCGGACCAAGCGGAGTCGTCGAACCCGGCGCCGTCCCAGCCTGGCAGCGCGCGCCGGGCGTCGTACGTCTCACCGGTGTAGAGCGAGTCCGACAGCGTCGGACCGCCGGTGATGCGCCACGTCTCGTCCGTGACCACCTCGTCCACCCGGCCGTCGTCGTACTCGACCACCAGTCGCGCGATCAGTCGCGGGTCGGCGGTCCACGGGGTGTCGTGCCAGCGCCAGACGTTCACCGACGTCAGTCCGAAGAAGCCGCGCCCCAGTTCGGCGCCGACCACGTTGTCGCCTGCCTGCAGAAGCTCGGTCACGTCGTGCGTGACATAGAGAACTGTGCGGTCGTAGGCGGTGAAGCCCGGATCGAGTACGGCGTCACTCACCGCGTGCCCGTTGAGCCGCAGGTCGGCGTACCCGAGACCGCTCGCGTAGAGCCGAGCGCGCCGCACGGCACCGTCGACTGCAAACCCGCGGCGCAGCAGGGGAGCGCTGTCAGTCGCGCCGCCGATCCAGCGCGCCGCTCCGAAGCCTTCGTCGAGCAGGCCGGTTTCGAACCATTCCGGTGCAGCCCACTCACCGCCCTGGTCGTCCCACAACCTGACAGTCCAGTGGTACCGCGTCCGCGCCGTCGTCGGCCCGTCGTACTCGATCCCGAAGGTCCGTGCCGACTCGACCTTGCCCGAGTCCCACACGTCGGCACTCTCCGGCGTCAGCAGCTCCGGCGCGGAGGCGACCAGGATCTGGTACGCCGTTTGCGTCGCGCCGTACCCGGGGGCGACGGCGACCCAACTGAAGCGGGGCCGGGGGACGTCGACGCCGAGCGGCTGGGCGGCGTACTCGGTCTTCAAAGAGCGGGGAGTCAGCACGCACAGGACCGTAGGCAGCGGTCGGCGCGGCTTTCAACCGTGTGACCAGATCCGGCCGAGGATGATCGAATCTGATCGTTCGTCTCGGTTCGTGATTCGTAGGTCCAAATGCTGAAACCTCAGCATCTTGCTCGACTTTGTCCGCTTTCATAGTCCTATGCAGATCATCGCGAACGCGCCCGGAGACGCCCTGACGCGGCGCCGGCACGTCGATCTGCTGCGCGTGAACTCCTCTGGTTGTTGACCGACGGTGTAGTTCTTCCCGCCCGTCTCCTTCCCGATCCGTAGGAGTACACCTATGCGTCGCCTCGTCCTGATCGCGCTGCTCGGCTCGATCGCCCAGCTCGTCGACGGCACCCTCGGCATGGCGTACGGCGTCACCGCCAGCACCGCCCTGCTCATCACCGGGATCACCCCGGCGATCGCCTCCGCCTCGGTCCACCTGGCCGAGGTCGGCACCACGCTCGCCTCCGGGCTGTCGCACTGGCGGTTCGGCAACGTCGACTGGCGCGTCGTCGCGCTGATCGGCGTACCCGGCGCGGTCGGTGCGTTCGCCGGCGCGACGTTCCTGTCCAGCCTCTCGACCGAGTCGGCGTCACTGTGGGTCGCCGGCCTGCTGCTCCTGCTCGGCGTCTACATCCTGGTCCGGTTCGGCACCGGGAAGGTCCGGGCGGTGATCGAGGGCCGCCCGGCCGGGAAGTTCCTCGGCCCGCTCGGTCTGGTGGCCGGCTTCATCGACGCCACCGGCGGTGGCGGCTGGGGCCCGGTCGCGAACTCCGCGCTGCTGTCCAGCGGCAAGCTGGCGCCGCGACGGGCTGTCGGTTCGGTGAACGCTGCCGAGTTCCTGGTCTCGGTCGCCGCCAGCATCGGGTTCCTGTTCGGGCTGGGCGGGAAGAACCTGCCGTTCGGCATCGTCGCCGCGCTGCTGATCGGCGGCGTGATCGCAGCCCCGTTCGCCGCCTGGCTGGTGTCCCGGCTGGCCACCCGCTGGCTCGGAGTCGGAGTCGGCCTGGTGCTGATCCTGACCAACGCCCGCACCGTGCTGAACGGCCTCGACGTCGCCACCGGCCCGCGGTACGCCGTCTACGCGGCCCTCGTCGTGGGCTGGGCAGCGATCGTCACGTACGGCGTACGCGCCGCGGCCCGCCGCACCGTGACCGCGACCGAGCGCCCCGCCGACGAGCGCGAGCTCGAGCCCGTTTCCTGAGCTGCACCTTCCTTCAAGACAAAAGGTTCCCCCTGTGAGCATCTCCGCCACTCGTCCGTTCCGCCTGCTCGCTGCCGCCCTGGCCCTGACCGTTGCTGCCGCCGGCTGCTCGCGCGCCGACAGCAACGAGTCGCCCGCCGCGTCGAGCGACAAGGGTCCCGCCACCGAGCTGCGGCTCGGCTACTTCCCGAACGTCACCCACGCCGCCGCACTGGTCGGTCTCGGCAAGGGCCTGTTCACCAAGGAGCTCGGCAGCACGAAGCTGGTGCCGACCAAGTTCAACGCCGGCCCCGAGGCCGTCGGCGCGCTGCTCGGCGGCTCGCTGGACGCGTCCTTCATCGGCTCCGGCCCGGCGATCAACGCCTACGCGAAGTCGAACGGCGAGGCCGTCCGGCTGATCGCCGGCGCCACGTCCGGTGGCGCGCAGCTCGTGGTCAAGCCGACGATCACCAAGGCAGCCGACCTGGTCGGCAAGACCGTCGTCACGCCGCAACTCGGCAACACGCAGGACGTGTCGCTGAAGAAGTGGCTCGCCGAGAACCAGCTGACCGGCAAGGTCAAGGTGACCAACCTGGAGAACGCGCAGACCCTGGACGCGTTCAAGAAGGGCGACGTGGACGCCGCCTGGCTGCCCGAGCCGTGGTCGTCCCGGCTGGTCCTGGACGCGGGCGCGAAGGTGCTGCTCGACGAGGCCTCGCTGTGGCCCGACGGGCAGTTCCCGACGACCGTGCTGATCGTCCGGACGCAGTTCCTGAAGGAGCACCCGGCGACGGTGACGGCGCTGCTGAAGGGGCTGAACGCGGCGATCGACTTCAGCACCTCGGACGCCGCACAGGCGAAGACCGTGGTGAACGACCAGCTGAAGGAGGCGACCGGCAAGGCGCTGAAGCCGGCGGTCATCGACCGGGCGTGGGAGCACATCAAGATCACCGCGGACCCGATCGCCGCCACCTTCCCGCAGCTGGCCAAGGACCAGGTCGCCGCGGGCATCGCGAAGCAGGCGCCGAACGTCGCCGGGTTCGCGGACCTGGGGCCCCTGAACGAGGTCCTCACCCAGGCAGGCAAGCCGGCGGTCGACGCCGCCGGCCTCGACGCCAAGTAGTAGTCAAGTAGAGGAGAGCCCGATGACCGCCATTGTCGACGCGCCGCCCGATCAGCTCACTCCGGTGCGGTTTCACCAAGTAGGGAAGGCGTTCGGCAGCGGCCGGAAGGCGGTGGTCGCGCTGGACGGTGTCGACCTCGAGGTCGGCGCCGGCGAGTTCGTCTGCCTGCTCGGCGCCTCCGGGTGCGGCAAGACCACGCTGCTCAACCTGGTCGCCGGTCTGGACCGGCCGACGAGCGGCCGGATCGAGCTGAACTCGTCGCGCCCGGCGGTCGTCTTCCAGGAGGCCGCGCTGATGCCGTGGCTGACGGCGGCCGGGAACGTCGAGCTTCCGCTGCGGATGGCGGGCGTACCGAAGGCGCAGCGACGGGCCAAGGCCGCGGAGCTGCTGGAGCTGGTGCGTCTCGCCGGCCTCGGCGACAAGCGGCCGCACGAGTTGTCCGGTGGCATGCGGCAGCGGGTCGCACTGGCCCGCGCACTGGCCTCGACCACCGACAGTGCTGATGCGGGCAAGCCGTCGTTGCTGCTGATGGACGAGCCGTTCTCGGCGCTCGACGCGATCACCCGCGACGTTCTCCAGGGTGAGTTGCTGCGGATCTGGCGTGCCACCGGTACGGCGATCCTGTTCGTCACGCACGACGTCCGCGAAGCGGTGCGCCTCGGTCAACGCGTCGTACTGCTGTCGTCGCGTCCGGGGCGCGTCGTACAGCAGTGGGATGTGGACGACGCTCCTGATGCAGTTGACGAGATCAACACCGCGCTGCGCAAGGTGATCAGCAGTCATGCCGCTTGACGTCCAGGAAGGATCCGTCGAGGCCGGCCTGGACGCCCTCGACACACCCGTCAACGCGCCCGAGGGTTCGCGCGTACGGCGGATTGCCGCGCGAGCACTGCCGCCGGTCGGGGCGATCGTCGTCCTGGTGGCGATCTGGCAGGCGTTGTGGGCCGCGGCGTTCTGGCCCGAGTTCAAACTGCCTTCGCCGGCGGCCGTGTGGGGTCAGATCTGGCAGCTGGTGACGAGCGGCGACATCCTCGAGCTGTTCTGGGTATCCGTCCACCGGGCCGTCATCGGATTCGCGATCTCGCTGCTGATCGCCGTACCGCTGGGCCTCGCGATCGCGAACATCCGGGTCGTACGGCGGGGGATCGGGCCGCTCGTGTCGGGGCTGCAGAGTCTGCCCTCGGTGGCCTGGGTACCGGCGGCGATCCTGTGGTTCGGGCTGAACGACCGCGCCATCTACTGGGTCGTACTGCTCGGCGCGGTGCCGTCGATCGCGAACGGGCTGGTGTCCGGTCTCGACCAGGTGCCGCCGATCCTGCCGCGGGTCGGCAAGGCGCTCGGCGCCGGCCGCTTCGGCGGGATCCGGTACATCCTGCTGCCGGCCGCGCTGCCCGGGTTCCTCGGCGGCCTCAAGCAGGGCTGGGCGTTCTCGTGGCGGTCGCTGATGGCGGCCGAGCTGATCGCGACGTCGCCGGAGCTCGGCAAGGGCCTCGGCCAGTACCTGCACGACGGCATGTCGCTGTCGGACATCTCGATGGTGTTCGCCGGCATCGTGCTGATCTTCGTGGTCGGCGTCGGCATCGAACTGCTGGTCTTCCGCCCGCTGGAGAACTCGGTCCTGCGCGCCCGGGGACTCACCACGTCCGCTCGGTGACACAACTAGCCGTACTGTTGGAACGTGGTCCGATTTCTGCCGTTCCTGATCAGCCTGGTGCTGACTGTCTACGCGCTGTTCTCGTGCATCCAGACACCCGACGAGGACGTGCCACATCTGCCGAAGCTGTTGTGGATCGTCCTGATCGTGTTCGTCCCGTTCGCGGGGCCGATCGTCTGGCTGCTGATGTCACGCGCGCACCTGAACCGCCAGGAGAGCGTCGTACGGCGGGAACCGTCGAAGCCGCCTGCGCGGCCGTCGGCGCCCGACGACGATCCGGACTTCCTCAAGTCACTGGACCGCTACCGGGACCCGCGCACGACCGCCAAGCCGCCCGAGCCCGAGGTCCCGGCGGACGAGCCGAAACCACCCAAGCAACCGAAGAAACCGAAGGACGCGAAGGGGTCCGAGGACTCCCCGTCCGAGACCGACGACGGTAAGGCCTGAGTTTTCACACAGGCCTTACGACGCGGGTTCGTCGAACAGTTACGCGGACTTCCGCTCGGGCAGGGCGGGGTTGTCGCGCTCGGACTCCGTGGTGCCGCCCCAGACGCCGTACGGCTCACCGACGGCGAGGGCGTGCTGGCGGCATTCGGGCTGCACCGGGCAGGTGCCGCAGAGCGACTTGGCCACCATCTCGCGGGCGCGTTTGCGAACGCCACGCTCCGATTCGGGTGAGAAGAAGAGTTCCGGGTTGACGTCCCGGCATGCGGCTTGCGACTGCCAGTCCCACAGATCCATGAGCGGGCGGGGCAGACGAGGCATCCCTCTCGACATGGCAACCTCCTATGACTCACCGTAAGCGCGGACGGGCGCTCGGTGAAAACTATGCTCATCTCAGAGCGAGTTCAACCCTTGTTGTCTCGAAGTTCGGGCCATTCGTTATCGCCGCGTGCCGTCGCGGCCCGTGATCAGCGGATTTCAGGCGGCGCGCGTGTTCACGTCACCACCTCATGTGACATGAGTCACTTTAACGGTGCAAGTTCGTCTGCACGTGCAGATGCCTCAGGCACCGATTTCGGGATCGAATCGGTAGTACTCGTGGGTGCCGTGGGGCGTGTTCCGTTCACCGGTCAGGGCGCGGATCACTGTCGCGTGGGTGATCGCCAGAACCGGTCCGTCGGTGCTGGCGGTGTGCCGGGCGAGGGCGGCGCGGGCGCGTTCGCGGACCCGGGAAAGCGGCTCCCAGGGTCGCTGGATGCCGTCCGGCCACTCCCCGTCGTACGTCTCGAACTCGGCCTGCGCCGCGCGGACGTCGGCGGCGCTGCGCCACAAACCGGTGTGGTCCGGCAACCAATCGCGCAGGTCGTAGTCGACCTTGACGCCGAGTGCGAGCCGGTGGCCGACGATCGCGGCGCTGTGGAGAGCCCGGGTGAAGGGGGAGCTGACCAGGTACGTCGCGCGGATGCCGCCGAGCAGGTCGGCGAGCTCCTCGGCCTGTTTCATCCCGAGGGCGGTGAGTGGGGCGGAGTCGGCCGCCATTCCCGGCCAGCCGCGGGAATCCATCGGCTCGTAGTCCGGCTCACCGTGCCGGACGAGGTAGATCTGCGTCACGGACATGGGCGTTGCCGGGAGTGGATCTGCGTCACGGGCACGTTCTACCTCAGATGTCTGGCCCCTGCCCATCCACGCGTGTGGCCGGGCGGCGGCGAGTCGGTCAGGGACGTCGGCGGGCGCACCTGGTGCAGCTCGTCGAAGAGGTTGTCGAGGCCGGCCCGTGGCGCCGCCGGCGAGGTCTGTGCGTCGATCCAGCGGATCTCGGTCGCGCCCTGGTGGCCGTGCACGGCCAGGATCGCGTCGACGTTCGGCCAGACGGCTGTCGCCGGGTTGTCGCCGCGCCAGCGCAGGGCCACCGAGCCGTCGGTGAACTCACACCCTTCCGCCACCACGCCCGTCCCGGACACGCCACTGGGATCTCGGTACCGAACCAACTCGAAGGTTCGCGGCCTCACCACCTGCTGCACTCCCCGATGTCTCGATCCGGTCTTGCAGCGATCAACGAAGCCACCCGCTAGGTGGTTACTCGCGAGCAACCGGCCGCCGCATGAAAACGCGCTCCGCGGGGTCGAGTCCGAACGCCGTCTCGGCGGCCAGGATCTCGGTCAGCCCGGGCGTGAGTTCCGCCGCCGGCAGCTCCGTGAACCCGAGCCGCGCGTAGTACGGCGCGTTCCACGGCACGCTCCGGAACGTGCTCAGCGTCAGCACCGGAAGTCCTTGCTCGGCGGCCCACGTCCCGACGTACTCGATCAACTCCCGGCCGATCCCGTGCCCCTGATGATCCGGATGCACGCTCACCTGCTCGACATGTGCGCCGCCGTCGACGAGCTTCACGAACACGAAGCCGGTCGGCTTGTCCGCGTCGTCGACCGAGACCCACAGCTGCCCGGCCTGCCTGAACTCCTCGAAGACCTCCAGCCCGGGCGGGGGGTGCTCCGCGACGTCCGTCATCCCGATGTTGCGGAAGAGCACGCCGGCGGCGAGCTCGAGCTCCTGGAGAGTAGGGAGCTCGTCTCGATGGGCGGTACGGATGTTCATGGGTGCTATTGTCGTCCTCGTGACGCGTAGCTATTGGCGATTTTTTGAGTGGCCGGCACTGGTGCCGGGCGACTCAGCCGATTGCTGACGCCCACCCGCAGACACCAGAGCCGGCACGAAGGCAAGGACAACCGTCCTTGCCTTTTCTCGTTCCCAGCCGGCTGACTGCGTCGCACGCATGCGGACCGGCGGAAAGGTCCCCACAATGAACACCCTGCCGAAACCTAGCGAGCAGTCCCGAGTCGTCGACCGACGGATCGAGAAGACCGTCCCGCTGGTCACCCCGCTAGCCCTCCACGACGAGTTCCCGCTCAGCGACGACGTCGCCCGCACCGTGGCCGACGGCCGGCAGGCGGTGGCCGACGTGCTGAACGGTGTCGACGACCGCCTGCTGGTCGTCGTCGGACCGTGCTCGGTCCACGACGCCGACGCGGCCCTCGAGTACGCCGAACGCCTCCGTCCGGTCGCCGAGCGGCTGTCCGACGGCCTGCTCGTCGTGATGCGGGTGTACTTCGAGAAGCCGCGCTCGACCCTCGGCTGGAAGGGCCTGATCAACGACCCGGGCCTGGACGGCTCCGGTGACGTGAACCGCGGTCTGCGGATCGCCCGGCAGCTGCTCGTGCAGGTCAGCGAGCTCGGGCTCCCGGTCGGTTGCGAGTTCCTCGACCCGATCACCCCGCAGTACATCGCGGACACCGTCGGCTGGGGTGCGATCGGCGCCCGGACCGTGGAGAGCCAGGTCCACCGGCAGCTGTCGTCCGGCCTGTCGATGCCGATCGGGATGAAGAACCGCCCGGACGGCTCGATCGCCACGGCGGTCGACGCGATCAAGGCAGCCGCCGTACCGCATGTCTTCACCGGTATCGACCACGACGGCGCGCCCGCGATCCTGCACACCCGCGGCAACCCGGACTGCCACCTGGTACTGCGCGGCTCGGACAGCGGCCCGAACTACGACGCGGAGTCGGTCGCGTCCGCTCAGGAGCTGCTGCGCAAGGCGGGCCTGGCCGAGCGGGTCGTCATCGACGCCAGCCACGGCAACAGCCGCAAAGACCACCGTCGGCAGCCCGTGGTGGCCGAGGAGATCGGCGCGCAGGTTGCGGCGGGCAACCAGGCGATCGTCGGCGTGATGCTGGAGTCGTTCCTGCAGGAGGGTCGCCAGGACCTCGACCCGACCCGGGAGCTGGTCTACGGCCAGTCGATCACGGACGCCTGCATGAGCTGGGAGACGACCGAGCAGACCCTCCAAGGGCTGCGGGATGCAGCAATCGCTCGACGCGGATAGCTGTTCACCTCGAGGCCTCGCTTCGGCAACGGGCCCCGCCTAAGGTCCGGACCATGACTGTGTTCATGCCACGCCTCCGGCGCGGCGGGTCCTGGGGCTGTAACTCCCGGTCTTCCCTCGTCGCTCCGGTCGCTTCGCTCCCTCCACTCCTCAGTCCAGACCGGGAGGCCCCATGACCGGGATCTCCCGGCGTCTGGTGCTCGGTTCGGTGGCGGGTGGGGCAGCGGTTTCGCTGCTTCCACCGTCACTGCACACCGCGATGGCGCAACCTGTGAGGCGTGGTGGTCTGCGCGCGATCGAGCACGTGATCGTGCTGATGCAGGAGAACCGCTCGTTCGACCACTACTACGGTGCACTCCGCGGAATCCGCGGGTACGGCGACCGTCAGCCGCTGCGGCTGCGCAACGGCAAGAGCATCTTCCACCAGCCGAGGACGGGCGGCGGCGAGGTGCTGCCGTTCTCGCTGCGGAAGGCCGCCGCCGACGCGGGCCGCAACCCGGACGACATCCAGTACCTCGGCGCCCTGGCCCACGGCTTCAGCGACGCCACGCAGGCCTGGGCGGGCGGCTGGAACGACGACTGGGTGCAGGCCAAGACGGCCGCCACGATGACGTACTACGACCGCCGCGACATCCCGCTGCAGTACGAGCTCGCCGAGACGTTCACGATCTGCGACGCGTACCACTGCTCGGTCAACGGTTCGACCAACCCGAACCGTAACTACCTGTGGTCCGGCACCGTCGGCTACGAACCCGGTACGACGCAGCGCGCGGTGACGAACGCGGCGTACGACTATGACCACGCCGGCTACGACTGGACGGCGTACCCGGAACGGCTGCAGCAGGCCGGTGTCTCCTGGCAGATCTACCAGGAGTGGGACAACTTCACCGACAACGCGGTCGAGTACTTCAAGACCTTCAAGGACATCGGGCACCGGATCCTGGAGAACGTGCCGGGCGGCTACCGGACGACCGAGGAGTTCTACGACAAGCTGTTCGCGAAGACCGAAGCCGAGCGGGCCGTCGCGTTGCAGCAGCTCGAAGCGGCGGTCGGCAAGCTTTCCGCCGCGGAGCAGGAGCTGTTCCACAAGGCGATGTACCGGTCCGAGCCGGAGTCGCTGGTGCCGCGGCTGCGCGCCGACATCAAGGCCGGCACGCTGCCGAAGGTGAGCTGGCTGGTCCCGTCCGCGGTCGACTCCGAGCACCCCGGCTCGTCCACCCCGGTCGGCAGCGCGAACCTGATCTACGACGTGCTCGACGCGATCGCGTCCGACCCGGAGACCTGGTCGAAGACCGTCCTGCTGGTCAACTTCGACGAGAACGACGGGTACTTCGACCACGTCCCGCCGCCGGTCGCGCCGCAGCCGCCGTCCGGCGAGGGCGACGACTGGTACGCCGGGAAGCCGATCGGGCTCGGCCCGCGCGTCCCGATGACCGTCGTGTCACCGTGGACGGTCGGCGGTCACGTGAACTCGCAGGTCTTCGACCACACCTCGGTACTGCGGTTCCTCGAACTCTGGACCGGTGTCCGCGAGCCGAACATCAGCTCCTGGCGGCGGACGGTCTGCGGTGACCTGACCTCGACGTTCGACTTCGACCGCAGCTACCGGCAGCCGTCCGTCGACAAGCCCGGCCCGGTCCCGGCGCCCATCAACCGCTGGCACCCGGCCCCGCCCGCCGACCAGGCTGTCCCGGCGCAGGAGCTCGGCAGGCGCCCGGCCCGCGTACTCCCTTACGGACCGGCAGTTTCGGGATCAGTGGCCGACGGCAAGTTGATGCTTGCCCTCAGCAACCACGGCAAGCAGTCGGCACACTTCACCGTCTATCCGTACGGCGGCGAACTCCCGTCGCCGGCGCACTTCGACGTCCACCACACGCACGCGGACAAGACTCCGGGGGACAACCCCACCGCGATCGCGATCCCCGTCGACGGTCCGTTCGAACTCGCGGTCCAGGGCCCGAACCGGTTCTGGGCGGAGGTCGCCGGTTCGTCCTCCGGCGCCGCGGCGGGCCTCGACGTACGCATCGAGAACCGGGCCGGCGCTCTGCAGTTGCACCTGGTCAACGCCTCGAGGAAACAGCTGACCGTGAAGCTCAAGGCCCGCGGCTACGGCAGCAAGACCACGACGATCGAGCTCCGCGGCAAGCAGTCCCGCCCGATCTTCTGGCCGACCGACGGCGGCTGGTACGACGTCGAGGTCACGACTCCTGACGACCCGACGTACCGCCGCCGGCTCTCCGGCCACCTGGAAACAGGCAAGCCCAGCATCACCGGCTGAAGCGCTATGTCATCGTTGTAATGGTGAGCGCACACACCGACGTACCGAGGGATTTTCCGTACCCGGCGACGAACTACCAGGAGGAAAACCGCGGTCAGTTCCACTTCAGCACCCGCGGCGGCTGGATGAACGACGTGAACGCGCCGCTGTACTACCGCGGCGTGTATCACCTCTACTACCAGCACAATCCGTTCAGCCTGGTCTGGGACACGATGCACTGGGGCCACGCGATCAGCACCGACCTCGTGCACTGGACGCAACGACCGATCGCGCTCGACCCGCACGTCCATCCCGGCGACCTGTGGTCGGGCGGCGGCGTGGTCGACACCGAGAACGCGAGCGGGCTGAAGAGCGGTGACGACGACCCGATCATCGTCTACTCCGGCACGAACGGCGTCACGGTCTTCTACAGCCTGGACGGCGGCAACACGTTCACGACGTACGCCGACGGAAAGAAGGTCGCGACGCCCGGCGGCACGAGCCGCGACCCGAAGGTGTTCTGGGATCCGGTGTCGACGCACTGGGGCATGGTCGTGTGGTCGGACGAGGGCGGCAACGGCGTCAACTTCTACACGTCCTCCAACCTGCTCGACTGGACGTTCGCGTCGCGCTACCAGGCGGACTGGTTGTTCGAGTGCCCGAACCTGATCCGGATGCCGATCGACGGCGGACACCGCTGGCTTCTGCACGGCGGCAGCGGTGAGTATTACATCGGCGACTGGGACGGTACGACGTACACGTCCGAATGGAACGCTCCGCAGAAGATCAACCAGACGAAGACCTTCGCGGGCAGTGCTTACTACGCGGCGCTCAACTTCGAGAACCTGCCGAACGACCGGGTCGTGTCGATGGCCTGGCAGGGCGAGAACAAGGGATCGATCTGGACCGGCAACGCCTCCTTCCCGGTCGACTTCAGCCTGCACCACACCGACGACGGCATCCGCGTCTTCAGCACCCCGATCCCAGAGCTCGCAACGCTGCGCGAAAGCACACAGACCTGGAAAGGCCTCACCGTCGAAGACGGCGTTCGGCAGCTTCCAGCCAGGACTGGTTACGAACTCGACGCGATCGTCGACGTCCGGGAGGCGAGCAAGTTCAGCCTGAGCGTCGGTCGCGAGGTGGTGTACGACGCCGATCAACAGACCCTGGACGGCGCCACGCTGCGAACGATCGACGGGAAGATCAAGCTGCACCTACTCGTCGACCGCGGTCAGTTGGACGTGTTCGGCAATGACGGTGCGGTCTACCAGAGCTACAACAATCCTCCAGCTGAGCCGGAGCTCGTCGCCGAGGGGCGGGTGCACCTCGACACGCTCACCATCCACCAGCTCAGGTCTATCTGGCGATAGCTGCTGTGTGTGCCTTGGTCACGGTGATCAGGTCGGTGGGGGACAGACCGATGTCGAGACCGCGCCGGCCGCCCGACACGTAGACCGTCGGGTGGTCGGTGGCGGTGCTGTCGACGACCGTGGGCAGGGCGCGCTTCTGGCCGATCGGGCTGATGCCGCCGACGACGTACCCGGTGGTGCGCTCGGCGGCGGCCGGGTCGGCCATCACCGCTTTCTTCCCGCCCGCCGCGGCCGCGATTGCCTTCAGGTCGAGCTGCTTGTCGACCGGTACGACGCCGACCGTGAGCTTCCCGTCGACCTCGACGAGCAGCGTCTTGAACACCTGCTCCGGCTCCAGCCCGAGCGCCTCGGCTGCCTCCAGCCCGAACGACTTCGCCCCCGGGTCGTGCTCGTAGGCATGCGTCGTGAACTCAACCTTCGCCTTAGCCAGCGCAACCGTCGCGGGCGTCCCCTGACTCTGCTTCTTCGCCACGCGGCTGAGCTTAGTGAGGGGCGGACCTCCGTCACTCACCAACGGTCCGCCGGGGCGGCGCGGCACGCTCAACTGTGCGTTGGTCGGGGCTCGTCAGAGGGGTTGGTGAGTGGTGCACGTCCGGTGATCCGGACGCAGCAGTGGCCTGGGGTGGGGGTGAGTTCGGCCTGGAGTTCGGTGTCGAGGGGGGTTAGGAGGCCGGCTACCAGGTGGAGGTTCATGCCGCAGACCAGTTGTGGGTGGTCCTTCGCCAGTCGTCGGAACGGGCAGTTGGCCAGGGCGATCCCGTCGTCCCCCAGTCTCGGCTCGAAACCATGTGCCTCGAGCACCTGCACCAACAACTCCCCGCGGTCGAGGGCAGTCCGGCCGAGGGCCTCGCCGTACTCGTGGGCTCGGCTGTTGACTGCCTCGCGAGGGGTGAGGTCGGTGGTTTCGGCGTCCTGGATGGCGGTGGCGAGGAGCTGTCCGGCGATGGCGTACTGGCGTTCGGGGAGGCTGATCTCGATCTCGCGATCAGACCGGTGGTACAGCTTCGCGGGCCGCCCCGCGCCCGGACCGGTGCGGCCGGTGCGGCGCTCGTAACAGGTGTCGAGCAGACCCTCTTCAGTCAGCTTGTCGAGATGGAACGCGGCCGTGGTCCGCGGGATCCCGAGTGCACTCGCGGCATCGTCCCGGCTCACCGGCTCGGGCCGGCCGACGACGTACTCGTACAGCCGGCGCCGGGTCGGCTCCTCGAGTACGGCGACCGCCTGAACGGCGGCGTCCCAGGACATGTCCACGGAATGATTCTATCGACAACATCGGTTGGTCAAACAGTATGATGTCAGTTCGTTGATATCTCAGGGAGTGTGCAGATGGCGATCTCGGCCGACCTCGAGTCCGTCCCTCTTCATATCGTCGCGCGCCGGGAGGAGATCGACCTGCCCGCCGCGCAGCGGGCGGTCGCGGACCTGCTGACCGCGCTCGGGCGGGACCCGCAGAGCGCGCACCTGGCGGAGACCCCGCGCCGGGTCGCAAACGCGTACGCGGAGATGCTGACGCCGCGGGAGTTCGAGCTGACCACGTTCCCGAACGACGAGGGGTACGACGAGCTCGTCCTGGCCAAGGACATCCCGGTGCAGTCGCTGTGCGAGCATCACCTGCTGCCGTTCCAGGGCGTCGCCCACGTCGGGTACCTGCCCGGCGACCGGATCCTCGGGCTCTCGAAGCTGGCCCGGGTGGTGGAGTTGTTCGCGCGCGACTTCCAGGTGCAGGAGCGGCTGACGAAGCAGGTCGCCGACTGGCTCCAGGATCACCTCGACCCGAAGGGGGTCGGTGTCGTGATCGAGGCCGAGCACCAGTGCATGTCGTTGCGCGGCGTGCGGGCCGTGGGCTCGCGGACGGTCACGTCCTCGCTGCACGGGATCCTGCGCGACAGCCCCAGTTCGCGGCAGGAGTTCTTCGCGCTGACCGGCCTCACCCCGTAAGGGCAGCCAGGCGAGTTTCAGTCAGGCCGACGCGACTGCCGGCGGGTGGACGTGGGTACGGCGGCCGGTGGCCAGGATGTGCGTGAGCTCGCCGGGTAGCAGGTCGGTGCCCGGTACCGTCTCCATCTCGGAGACGTCCAGCCAGCGCACGACGGTGGCGCCGCAGTGGCCGTGGACGGCGAGGATGGAGTCCAGGTCCGGCCAGACGGCCGTCGACGGGTTCGCGCCGTGCCAGCGCAGGGCGACCGAGCCGTCGGTGAACACACAGCCTTCGGCGACGACGCCGGTCCCGGAAACTCCACTGATGTCGGTGTAACGGACGAGTTCGAATGTTTGGGGTTTCACCGGCGACACCCCGTGAGGCGTGAAAGAGCGGCCATGATCCTTTCCCCGTAGTGGTGGCGTGAATGGGCTCTCGCCACAAACCGGGGACAATACCGACTGTCAGCGGGGAAGGACGGTCTGTAGCGACTCATCTACTCAAAACAAGCTAGAACCAAACCCCCGAACACGCCAGACCTGAATCCGCGTGTCTCAATCCTCGACCCGTGATCGAATACCACGGTGTTCCTGACGATTGGTACCGATCTGGCCGGAGTGGACGCGCCCGCGAGCGATTTCGGGTTCCTGTTGCACAAGAACCCGGCCCGTCCGCAGGCGATCGACGTCACCGGGGGATCGGCCCATGTCTTCTACCCGGAGGCGACCGGCGAGCGCTGTACGGCGGCGGTGCTGCTCGAGATCGACCCGATCGGCCTGGTCAAGGCCGGCCGCGGCACGGCGGCCGAGGGCTTCACGCTCGGGCAGTACGTCAACGACCGCCCGTACGCCGCCTCCAGCCTGCTCGCCGTCGCGCTCGGAAAACTCTTCCGTACGGCGATGAACGGCCGCTGCGACGCCCGCCCGGACCTCGCCGCGCGGCCGATCCCGCTCGAGGTGCACGTCCCGGCGCTCCCCTGCAACGGCGGCGCCGATCTCGCGGAGCGGTTCTTCGCGCCGCTCGGCTGGACCGTCGACGCGCGGCCGGTGCCGCTCGATCCGGAGATCCCGGCGTGGGGTGATTCGCGGTACGTCGACCTGCGGCTGACCGGCGTACTGCGGCTGGCCGATGCACTCAAACACTTGTATGTGATGCTCCCGGTCCTCGACGACGCCAAGCACTACTGGGTCGGCTCGGACGAGGTGGACAAACTCGTCCGAGCCGGCGAGGGCTGGCTGGGCGCGCATCCCGAGAAGGACCTGATCTCGCACCGCTACCTCGCACACCGGCGCTACCTGGCCGACGCTGTCCTGGAGCGGCTGGCCGAGGTGGACGGGGTTGAACTGACGGAGGAGAGCCCGGACGAGGGCTCGGTGTCGCTGGCCGTCGAACGCCGTACGACGGTGGCCGGCGTACTGCGGGAGCTCGGCGCTCGGCGGATCGCGGACATCGGATGTGGCGAGGGCGCACTGGTGGGCGAGCTGCTGAAGGACCCGATGATCGGTGAGCTGATCGCGACCGACGTGTCGGCGCGGGCGCTGATCAGGGCCAAACGGCGGCTGCACTACGACGACCTGCCGGATCGTCAGCGGGACCGGTTGAAGTTCCTGCAGTCGTCGGTCACGTACGCCGACGAGCGGCTCGCCGGACTCGACGCCGTCGTACTGATGGAGGTCGTCGAGCACGTCGACCCGCCGCGCCTGCCTGCCCTGGCGGACTCGGTGTTCCGCGCGGCGCGCCCTGCCGCGGCCGTCGTCACCACCCCGAACAGCGAGTACAACGTGCGCTTCCCGTCCCTCCCGGCCGGCAAGTTCCGGCACCCGGACCACCGCTTCGAGTGGACCCGCGCGGAGTTCCGGACCTGGTCCCAGCAGGTCGCGGACCGCTTCGGCTACACCGTGCAGTTCCGGCCCGTCGGTGCCGAGGACCCTGAGGTAGGACCGCCGACCCAGCTCGCGCTGTTCCGCCGGGAGGAGGCCCGATGAAGATCGACGTACCAGCTCTCTCGCTGATCGTGCTGGTCGGTGCCAGCGGTTCCGGCAAGTCCACGTTCGCGCGCAAGCACTTCCCGGCGACCGAGGTGATCTCGAGCGACTTCTGCCGCGGACTCGTCTCGGACGACGAGAACGACCAGGCCGCGACGAAGGACGCCTTCGAGGTGCTCCACTTCATCGCCGGGAAGCGGCTGGCCGCCGGGCGGCTGACGGTGATCGACGCCACCAACGTGCAGCCGGAGGCCCGCAAGGAGCTCGTGAACCTGGCCCGCGAGTACGACGTACTTCCGGTCGCGATCGTGCTCGACCCGCCGGAGCGCGTCTGCGTCGAGCGGAACGAGCAGCGGTCCGACCGGCAGTTCGGGGCGAAGGTGATCGCCCGGCAGCGCTCGCAGCTGAAGCGCGGCCTGCGCAGCCTGAAGCGTGAAGGCTTCCGGACCGTTCACGTGCTGGAAAGCGTCGAGGAGATCGATGCCGTCAGCATCGAACGGACCCGGCTGTACAACGACCTGACCGACCAGACCGGCCCGTTCGACATCATCGGCGACGTCCACGGGTGCCGTCCGGAACTCGAGCGGCTGCTCACCGACCTCGGCTACACCCTGACCCGTGACGACGCCGGCCGGCCGGTCGACGCCGTCCACCCGGACCGGCGGGCGATCTTCGTCGGCGACCTCGTCGACCGCGGTCCCGACTCTCCCGGCGTACTCCGGCTCGTGATGGGAATGGTTGCGGGCGGCAACGCCTACTGCGTCCCCGGCAACCACGAGGACAAGTTGCTGCGTGCGCTGCGGGGCAAGAACGTGAAGATCAGCCACGGCCTCGAGACGACGCTGGAGCAGTTGGCCGCCGAGCCTTCGGAGTTCCGCGACGAGGTCGCGGCGTTCATCGACGGGCTGATCTCGCACTACGTGTTCGACGACGGCAAGCTCGTCGTGTCGCACGCCGGCCTGGTCGAACGGATGCACGGTCGTACGTCGGGACGCGTCCGCTCGTTCTGCCTGTACGGCGAGACGACCGGGGAGACCGACGAGTTCGGGCTGCCGGTGCGCTACCCGTGGGCGAACGACTACCGCGGTCGCGCGACGGTCGTCTACGGTCACACGCCGACGCCCGAGCCGGAGTGGATCAACAACACGATCTGCCTCGACACGGGCTGTGTCTTCGGAGGATCGCTGACCGCGCTGCGCTACCCGGAGCGGGAGCTCGTGGCGGTGCAGGCTGCCGAGGAGTACTACGCCCCGGCGAAACCGTTGCATGTGGCAACGGCGCCGGCGCGTGAGCCCGACGTACTCGAGCTGACCGACGTGACCGGGCGCCGGGTGATCGAGACCGCATCGCACGGGCGGCTGAGCATCCGGGCCGAGCAGGCCGGTGCTGCGCTGGAAGTGATGAGCCGGTTCGCGATCGATCCGCGGTTCCTGCTGTATCTGCCGCCGACGATGAGCCCGGTCGCCACATCGCCGGAGCCGGGGTTGCTGGAACACCCGCGGCAGGCGTTCGAGACGTTCCGGGGCCAGGGTGTCACCGAGCTGGTGTGCGAGGAGAAGCACATGGGTTCGCGGGCGGTCGTGTTGCTGACGCGAGACGACGACGTGGCCGAGAAGCGGTTCGGTCTGGCCGGTCGCGGCGCGATCCACACTCGCACCGGGCGGTCCTTCTTCGACGCTGAGCTGACCGACGAGCTGCTGCTCCGCCTGCGCGCGGTCGCCTCGGCTGCCGGTGTCTTCGATGAACTCGACACGTCCTGGCTGCTGCTCGACGCCGAGTTGCTGCCGTGGAGCGCGAAGGCCGAAGACCTGCTCCGGAACCAGTACGCCGCCGTCGGTGCAGCCGCTCGTACGTCGTTGCCAGCAGCAACCGCTGCGCTACGTTCTGCCCAGGCGACCGGCCTGGACGTGGGCGATCTGCTGGCGTCGGCCGAGCGCCGTACGGCGAATGTGGAGCGGTTCACCGCGGCGTACCGACGGTACTGCTGGCCGACCGACGGGCTCGACGGCGTACGTGTCGCACCGTTCCAGGTGCTTGCATCCGAAGGGGCGACGTACCAGGAACAACCGCATGCTTGGCACCTCGGCGTCGCGGACCGGATGGTTGCTGCGGGCCCGGAATTGATCACCAAGACACGGCGGCTGTTCGTGAATGCGGACAACTGGGACGCCGGGATCGCGTGGTGGGAGGAGATGACCGGGGCCGGCGGAGAGGGCATGGTGGTGAAGCCCGCCGCGAACCTGACCCGCACGGCGAAGGGTCTCGCCCAGCCGGGACTGAAGGTGCGCGGGCAGGAGTACCTGCGGCTCATCTACGGCCCCGACTACACCGAGCCGGCCAACTTCAGCCGCCTCCGCGACCGCAACCTGGGCCACAAACGCTCGTTGGCCCTCCGCGAGTACGCCCTCGGCCTGGAGTCCCTCGACCGCGCCGCCCGCGGGGAACCCCTCTGGCGCATCCACGAATGCGTCTTCGCCGTACTGGCCCTCGAATCCGAACCGATCGACCCGCGCCTCTGACTCACCGCCGCCGACGCACGACCAGAACGGTACTCACGCTGACCACGAGCATGATCACGGGCATCGCCATCGGCGCGACGAGCGGGTCGTTCTCGATCAGGATCGCGTTGCCGAGGGCGGTTGGGGCGAGGCCGACCACGACGGGGAGCACGGCGCGCCGGTCGCCCCGATGCACGGCGTACAGGATCAGCGGCGCGAGCAGCCACGCGGCGAGCAAGAGCAAGAAGGTGAGTTCTGCGGCGTCGAAGCTGAGCCCGGCGCCGTTGTCCATCAGCCAGCCGAAGCTGCCGACGGAGAGCGCCACGACGGCGACCGCTGCAGGTGACCATCGCAGACCGGTGCGCAGGTCGAGCGTCCGGCGCGCCGCGGCCAGGACGAGATAGCAGGCGATCACGACGAGCTCGACGCCCGCGGCCGCGAGGACGACCTCCCACGGCTCGACCGAACGTCTGACCACGTCGACCGACGGCGGGCAGGCGTGGTCCTGGCAAGGGATCTCCTCAGGCGGGACCACGAGGTAGGCGACGTAGAGCAGCGGAATGCTGAGGAAGCTCACCGCAGCCGTCACGCGGAACAGACTGCCGGCGGCGGGCCTGGTGGGCGGCCGGCGGAGATCGAGTTGCTGGGTGGTCACAAGGAACACGATCTCGCTGCGGAGGGCCATCGGGTGCTGACCGAGGAACCCGGTTGACACCTGAGACTGCCTCCAGCATTGCCCGGCACAAGCGCAGTCGATCGTTTCGCTGGCCGAGGACGTGAGCTCATTCGCGGCGGCGGACGATGACGACGACCACCGCGGACACGACGAGCATCACGGCCGGCAGCGCGCCGACCGGGGCGTCCGGGACCACGATCGCGTTGCAGACGGCTGTCGGTGCGAGACCAACCACGACTGGGATTACCGCACGCCGATCACCGCGGTGTACGCCGTACAGAGCCAGTGGGGTGAATAGCCACAGTGCGAACAGGAGCAGCAAGCCGAGCGCTACGGAATCGATGCCGTTCAGGTCGCCCTCGTCGATCAGCCAGCCGAAGCCGCCGACGGCCAGGGCCACGATCGTGATCGCGAGCGGCGACCACCGGAGGCCGGACCGTAGGTCGAGGTTCCGGCGTGCAGCCGCCCAGGCCAGGTAACAGGCGATCGCCATGAGCTCCAAGCAGGCCGTCGCCAGGAGGAGTACCAGTTCGTTGACGGATCCGCCGACCGTATCGAGGCTCGGAGGACAGGCCTCGCGAGCGTCTGGGGGACACGAGTCGGGCTCGGCCAGTGGGCGCAGCAGGTAGACCGCCCAGAGCAGGGGGAGGGTCAGGAAACTTACCGCGGCGGTGACGCGGAAGAGGTTGCCGGCGGCGCGGGTGGGCCGGCGGCGGAGGTCGAGGCTTGGGGCGGTCACGGAAACACGATGCCCTTGCGGAGGGCCACCGGATCGTGACGGGGTGGATCGTTTCCGGTGTGTAAACGTCTTTCGTGGGGGGTTGGCAAGGTGTGACATTGCACTTAAGGTCTGTGCAATGTCACACGGTACAGATCTGAGTGTCGAGCTGACCGGAGGGCTGCTGCACAACTGGCAGCAGCGGAACCGGCGGGCGACGATCCCGCATGCGATCACGGAGCTGCGCAAGGCCGGGAACCTCGAGAACCTCCGGCGGCTGGCCGACCCGTCGATCGGGCCGTACCGCGGGCGGTACCCGTTCCTGGACACCGATCTCTACAAGACGCTGGAGGGCCTCGCCTACGAGGTCGATCGCGACGGTGCAGTAGACGGGGCGCCGGCCGGTGCGCGGGAGTTCTTCGACGAGGTCGTCGACCTGCTCGGGCAGGCGCAGGCCGAGGACGGCTACCTGAACTCGTACTTCCAGGACCCGGACCAGCCCAAGCAGCCGTGGTCGGACCTCGGCTGGGGTCATGAGCTCTACAACCTCGGCCACCTGATCCAGGCGGCCGTCGCGGCGCATCGCAGATTGTCCGATGGTCGATTGCTGACAATCGCCCGGCGGTTCGCGGATCTCGTCGTCCGGAAGTACGGCGAAGACGGCGAGGAGGTTGTCGACGGGCATCCGGAGGTCGAGATGGCGCTCGTCGAGCTTTATCGTGAAACCGGCAACGAGGACTACCTCACCCAGGCCCGGCTGTTCGTCGACCGGCGCGGTCAGGGGAAGCTCAAGCACACGATCTTCCCGGGGGAGTACTTCCAGGACCACGTGCCGTTCCGCGAGTTGCCGTCCGTTACCGGTCACGCCGTACGGATGGCGTACCTCGCGGCGGGCGCGGCCGACGTACACCTGGAGACCGGGGACCCGACGCTGCTGGCAGCGCTCGAGCGGCTGTGGGACGACATGGTCGCGACCAAGCTGTACCTCACCGGCGGGCTCGGCAGCCGGCACTCCGACGAGGCGATCGGCGACCGGTACGAGCTGCCGTCCGAGCGGGCGTACGCCGAGACGTGCGCGGCGATCGCGACGATGCAGTGGGCCTGGCGGATGTTCCGCGCCACCGGCAAGGCGTCGTACCTCGACGTGTACGAGACTGTGCTCTACAACGCTTACGCCGTTGGGCTTTCGGCCGACGGTACGGCGTTCTTCTACGACAACCCGCTGCAGCGCCGGCCGGATCACGAGCAGCGTTCCGGCGCCGAGGACGGCGGCGAACTTCTCCGCCGGTCATGGTTCGGCTGCCCGTGCTGCCCGCCGAACATCATCCGCTGGATGTCCGAACTCCAGGACCACGTAGCAGTTGCCCGCGACAACATCCTGTACGTCGGGACCTACGCCGACGCCCGCATCACCGCGGGCGATCTCAGCGTCAAGGTCACCACCGACTACCCGTGGGACGGCGAGGTCACGCTGACCGTCGAGGACGCACCGGCCGAGGAGCGGGCGATCGCCCTCCGCATCCCGGGATGGGCTTCGGACGCGCAGCTCGACGGACAGTCCGTAGCCGTCGGCTGGGCCGTGACGACCCGAAACTTCAAGCGTGGCGACGTACTGCGGCTGACGTTGCCGATGGCACCGAGAGCGCACGGATCGCACCCGTACCTCGACGCGACCCGAGGCGCGATCGCCGTCGCCCGCGGACCGTTGATTTATTGCGTCGAGCAACAAGATGCCACCGCACCGGTCGACGACCTGCTGCTCACGCCGACCGCCGTCACCAAGGCGATCGCGCGCCGGCAGGACGACCATCTCGTGCTTGAACTGACCGCGGGTGTCGCGCCGGCGCCGCCTCGCGAGCTCTATCCCGTGATCACCGACCAACAGACCCCTGGATCCGCCATCGACGAGGTACCGGTGACGTTCGTGCCGTACTTCCTGTGGGGAAACCGTCAGGCCCTGGCCATGCGTGTGTGGCTGCGAACGGAAAGAGAAGACTGATGAAGAGAACTTCCATGCTGGTGGGGCTCGTGGCATCGGCGGCGCTCGCGCTGACCGCGTGCGGCGGCAACACGTCCGGCGGCGCGAGCGGTGAATCCGCCGGCCCCGGCGCCAAGGCCGCGCAGGGCGGCACGCTCCAGGTGCTCGCGAACGCAGGCTTCTCGCACCTCGACCCGGCCCGCGGTTTCGACGGCGGCGTCAACAACTTCTACCGGCTGATCTACCGCACGCTCACCACCCAGGGCGCCGCACCGGGGGCCGACGGCACCAAGATCGTGCCGGACCTCGCCACCGACACGGGCAAGCCGTCCGACGGCGGCAAGACCTGGACGTTCACGCTGAAGGACGGCCTGTTCTTCGAGACCGGTGCGCCGATCACGAGTGCCGACGTGAAGTGGGGTGTCTCGCGGGCCTGGGATCCGGAGGTCGGCATCGGCTCGCCGTACGCGAAGCAGCTGATCGACGCGCCCGCGTCGTACCAAGGGCCTTACAAGTCCGGTGACCTGGCGACGATCGCGACGCCGGACGCGAAGACGATCGTGTTCCACCTGAAGAAGCCGTACGCCGACTTCGGCAGCGTGGTCGCGCAGAACACGTTCACGCCGGTGCCGAAGGGGCAGGGCGCGGGCAACGCGCTGGACAGCAAGCCGATCGCGTCGGGGCCGTACAAGCTCTCCGAGTACAAGCCGGGCGCGTCGCTCAAGCTGGTCCGCAACGACAAGTGGGACAAGAAGACCGACGACGTCCGGGCCGCGAACCCGGACGCGTACCAGTGGACGTTCGGCCTCGACCCGGCGACGATCGACGAGCGGATGATCGCCGGCCAGGGCACCGACGCCGACGCGATCGCCGGCACCATCCAGGCCGCCACGGTGGCCCGGGTCCAGACCGCGCAGCTCAAGCAGCGCACGATGAGCGGTCTCGGCGGCTGTACGACGTACATGGGGCTCAACTCCACGAAGAAGCCGCTGGACAACGTGAAGGTGCGGCAGGCGATCAACCTCGCGGTGAACAAGCAGACCGTCCGCGACGCGGTCGGCGGGTCGACGCTCGCCGAGATCGCCACCAGCATCCAGCCGCCGACCATCGCCGGGCGGGTGGACTACGACCCGTACCCGAGCCCGGACCACAAGGGTGATGTCGACGGCGCCCGCAAGCTGCTGACCGAGGCCGGTTTCGCCAATGGCTTCACGATGACGCTCGACACCCGGGCGCAACCGAAGATGCAGGCGATGGCGGTCGCGATCCAGCAGGCGCTCGAGCCGCTGAAGATCACCGTGAAGATCAACACCATCGACACCGCGACGTACTACGAGGTGATCGGTACGACCTCGCAGCAGCACGACGCGGCGATCACCGGCTGGTGCCCTGACTGGCCGTCCGGTGCGACCTTCCTGCCGCCGCTGTTCGACGGCCGCAACATCACGCCGAAGGGCAACAGCAACCTGGCGCAGCTGAACGACCCGGGCGTGAACGCGAAGATCGACGAGATCGCCAAGCTGACCGACGTCCAGGCGGCGAACAAGGCGTACGGCGAACTGGACAAGCAGATCATGGCGCTGGCGCCGGTCGTCCCGCTGCTGTACGAGAAGGTCCTGATGCTTGTCGGTAGCAACATCGGCGGCGCCTACCTGCACGACGGATTCTCGGGCGGCATCGACCTGGTCTCGGTCGGACTGAAGGACAGCAGCAAGTGATGGAAGGAACGAGAGGGTTGGGGGAGTCGTGACAACCAGCCCTACTCTCGTCGAGGTTGAGGAGGCGGTGCCGTCCGCGGCGCCGCCCACTTCGGGCCGGCGGATCCTCACCGCGGTCACCAGGGACAAGGGCGCGCTCGCGTGCCTGTTGTTCCTGGCGATCGTGGTCCTGATGGCGGTCGCCGCGCCGCTGATCACCAAGCTCAGCGGGTGGGGGCCGTACCAGTTCGACTCGGCGGCGATCAACTCCGACCTCGGCGGCGTACCGTACGGGTCGCTCGGCGGGGTCAGCGGCTCGCACTGGTTCGGCGTCGAGCCGCAGAACGGCCGGGACCTGTTCGCCCGGATCGTGTACGGCGCGCGGGTATCGATAACAATCTCATTGTCTGCAACCTTGCTGACCGGGATCCTCGGCGTCGTGCTCGGCATGCTCGCCGGGTTCTACCGCGGCTGGGTCGACCAGGTGATCTCCCGGCTGATGGATTTCCTGATGGCGTTCCCGGCGCTGATCTTCATGATCGCGATCCTGTCCTCGCTGCCGTCCGGGAACCGGCCGGTGCTGCTGGTCGTGGTGATCAGCGCGTTCGGCTGGCCGTACCTGGCGCGGGTGATCCGCGGCCAGACGATGACGCTGGCGAACCGGGAGTTCGTCGAGGCGGCGCGGGCGTCCGGGGCGAAGGACTCGCAGGTGGTGTTCCGGGAGATCCTGCCGAACCTGCGCGGCTCGATCGTCGTGATGACGACCCTCGCGATCCCCGGCTACATCGGCACCGAGGCGGGCCTGTCCTTCCTCGGCGTCGGTGTCTCGCCGCCGACCGCGTCCTGGGGCCAGATGATCGCGAGTTCGGTGAGCTGGTACTCGGTGGACCCGATGTTCTTCGCGATCCCCGGCCTGTTCCTGTTCCTCACCGTGCTCTCGCTGACCGTCCTCGGCGACAAGATCCGCACCCTCATCGACCAAGGAGAAGCCGCATGATGCGCTACGTCCTGGGCCGGCTCGGGGGCGTCGTACTGATCCTGCTGGCCGTCTGTCTGTTCACGTACCTGATCTTCTTCAAACTCTCTCCGGATCCCGCGGTGATGATCTGCGGCAAGACCTGTACGCCGGAGCGCATCGACTCGATCCGTGACGTGCTCGGGCTCAACCAGCCGCTGCTCACGCAGTTCTGGGACTTCCTGAGCGGGATCTTCGCAGGCCGCGACTACGGCTCGGTGCACTGCTCGGCACCGTGTCTCGGGTACAGCTTCCAGACCAACGAGTCGGTGTGGAGCATGATCACCGCGCGGCTTCCGGTGAGTATCACGGTCGCGGTCGGTGCCGCCGTACTCTGGCTGCTCGTCGGTGTGATCGGCGGTCTGCTCAGCGCGGTCAAGCAGGGCACGTGGTGGGACCGGTCCGCGATGGGCCTCGCGCTCGGCGGTGTGAGCGTGCCGAACTACGTGCTCGCGTTGTTGCTGCAGTACGTGCTGGTCGTGAAGCTGCAGGTGCTGCCGTTCCCGTCGGCGGTGCCGTTCGCGGACAACCCGCTGCTGTGGTTCGAGTCGTACCTGATGCCGTGGGTCGTGCTCGCTGTCGGCTACGCGTGTCTGTACGCACGGCTGACCCGGAGCAATGTCATCGACACGCTGGCCGAGAACTACTACCGGACCGCGCGGGCCAAGGGACTGAGCGGTGCGCTGATCATGCGCCGGCATGCGTTGCGGCCCGCGCTGACGCCGATCACCACGATCTTCGGGATGGACTTCGCCGGGCTGCTCGGCGGCGCGCTGATCACCGAGACCGTGTTCGGGCTGAACGGGATCGGCAAGATGGCCGCCGACTCGATCGCCAAGAACGACCAGCCGGTGATCATGGCGGTCACCCTGCTCGCCGCCTTCTTCGTTGTCATCGGCAACGTTGTGGTGGACCTGCTGTACACGGCCCTCGATCCACGGGTCCGGGTGGTGTCGTCATGAGCGACGAATTGTTCGTTGTCGACAATCTGACGGTCACTTTGCCGACCAGTCGTGGACCGGTCGACGTGGTGAAGAACGTGTCGTTCACGGTCGGCCGGGACGAGACGGTCGGGATCGTCGGCGAGTCCGGGTCGGGCAAGTCGATGACCGCGCTCGCCGTACTCGGGCTGCTGCCGCGTGGCGCCCGTACGTCGGGCAGCGTCCGGCTGGACGGCGCCGAGTTGCTCGGGCGCTCGGACCGCGACCTCAGATCCGTGCGGGGCAACGCGATCTCGATGGTGTTCCAGGACCCGCTGTCGTCGCTGAATCCCTACTACACGGTGGGTCTGCAGATCGAGGAGATGTACCGGACCCATCGCGGCGGATCGCGGCGGGCCGCGAGGCGGGTCGCGATCGAGGCGCTGGAGCGGGTGCACATCCCGGACGCGGCGCGGCGGGTCGACCACTACCCGCACCAGTTCTCCGGCGGCATGCGGCAGCGCGTGATGATCGCGATGGCGTTGTGCTGTTCACCGTCGTTGCTGATCGCGGACGAGCCGACGACCGCGCTGGACGTGACCGTGCAGGCGCAGATCCTGGAGCTGCTCGGCGAACTGCAGTCCACCACCGGGACCGGGATGATGTTCATCACCCACGATCTCGCGGTGATCAGCTCGATCGCCCAGCGGGTGCTGGTGATGCAGTCGGGTGATCCGGTCGAGTACGGGACCGCAGAGCAGGTGTTCTCGGATCCGCGGCACGAGTACACGCGGATGCTGCTGGACGCCGTACCGCGGATCGACGATGAGGTGGCACTGTGACTTTGCTGGAAGTGAAGGGCGTGACGAAACAGTTCGTTACGCGCGGCGAAGGGACGATGGCTCGCAAGTCGGTGTTCACGGCGGTCGACGACGTGAGCTTCGAGGTCGAGCTCGGCGAGACGCTCGCGATCGTGGGCGAGTCGGGCAGCGGCAAGTCCACGACCGCGCGGATCGCGGCGCGGCTGCTCGAGCCGACCGCCGGTACGGTCGTGTTCGACGGGCAGGACGTGACGAGGGCCAAGGGCAAGGAGCTGGCGTCGTTCCGGAACAACGTGCAGGTGGTGTTCCAGGACCCGTTCTCGTCGCTGAACCCGCGGTACACGATCGAGCGGATCGTCACCGCGCCGCTGACGTACCAGGGGATCACGCCTGCAAAAGGGCGACGGGCGTTCACCCAGGAGCTGATGGAGCGGGTCGGCCTGAACCCGGACCACTGCCGGCGCTACCCGGCGCAGTTCTCCGGCGGCCAGGCGCAGCGGATCGGGATTGCCCGGGCGCTCGCGGTGAACCCGAAGCTGGTGATCTGCGACGAGGCGGTGTCGGCGCTCGACGTGTCGATCCAGGCGCAGGTGCTGGAGTTGCTGATGCGGCTGCAGCGGGAGAGCGGGTTCAGCTACGTCTTCATCGCGCACGACCTGGCCGTCGTACGGCAGATCTCGCAGCGGGTCGCGGTGATGAACCGAGGAAGAATCGTCGAGGTGGGGACACGGGACCAGGTGTTCGGGGATCCTCAGGACGAGTACACCAAGACGCTGCTGGCCGCCGTACCGCGGATCAACCCGGAATGGGACGCCAGACGCAGGGGGAAGAAGGCTTCATGATCAGCTACACGATTCCGGGCATGCACGTTCGTGAGCACGAGCTTTCGGTGCCGCTCGACTGGTCGAACCCGGGCGAGTCGATCACGGTGTTCGCGCGGGAGCTGATCGATCCGACGCGGAAGGACGAGGACCTGCCGTGCCTGCTGCACCTGCAGGGCGGTCCCGGCGGGAAGGGGCCGCGGCCGACCGGGGTGTCGGGGTGGATCGAGCACGCGCTGAAGAACTACCGGATCGTGCTGATGGACCAGCGCGGCACTGGCCGGAGTACGCCGGTCAGCGGGCGGCGGATGGCGTCGATGTCGGCCGAGGAAGGCGCCGACTACCTCGCGTGTTTCCGCGCGGACTCGATCATCTCGGACGCCGAGGCGCTGCGGAACAAGGTCTTCGGCGGCCGCCGCTGGTCGACACTCGGCCAGAGCTACGGCGGTTTCCTCACGCTCACCTACTTGTCGAAGGCACCTGACGCCTTGACCGCGTGCTACGTGACCGGTGGGCTCGCGTCGATCGACCCGTCGGCGGCCGAGGTATACCGGCGGACCTATCCGCGGGTGGCCGCCAAGAACCGGGAGTTCTACCGGCGGTACCCGCACAACGTGGAGCGGATCGGCCGGATCGCGGACCGGCTGGCGGAGTCCGACGTACGGCTCCCGGACGGCGATCGGCTGACGGTACGGCGGTTGCAGTCGCTCGGGATCGACTTCGGGATGAAGCCCGGGTACGAGCGCATCCACTGGCTGATCGACGAGGCCTTCGACGGCGACGACCTGTCCGACGGCTTCCTCGGACAGGTGCTGGGATCGTCGTCGTACCTCGCGGAACCGCTGTTCGCCGCGTTGCAGGAGAGCATCTACGGCTCCGGTGACGGGGCGACCGGGTGGGCGGCCGAGGCGGAGCGGGCGCGGCATCCGGAGTTCGCCGAGGACGCGCGGCCGCTGCTGTTCACCGGCGAGATGATGTACCCCTGGATGTTCTCCGAGATTCGCGGGCTGCGGCCGTTCCAGGGCGCGGTCGAGGTGCTGGCGCAGCGGCCGCGCTGGTCGGAGCTGTACGACCTCGAGCAGCTCGCCGCGAACGACGTACCGGTGGCTGCCGCGGTGTATTTCGACGACATGTACGTCGACTCCGGGCTGCAGCTCGACACCGCGCACCGGGTCGGCAACGTGCAGGCGTGGGTGACGAACGAGTACGAGCACGACGGGCTGAGCACGCCGCGGGTCTTCGAGCGGCTCACCGAGCTGGTCGCGTCCATCGGGGGTGGCATCCCGAATCACTGATGACCGGTGCTTCACAATAGGCGGCGACCCAGGAGGTGAACCATGGCTGCCGATTCGATCGAGCCGCTGCCGAGCGTACGGCGGCTGGCGCAACGCGAGAACCTGCGCGACAGCGTCGCCAACGCTCTGCGGGCGGCAGTGATCTCCGGCGAGCTGAAGCCGGGGGAGGTGTACTCGGCGCCGACGCTCGGCGCGCGGTTCGGGGTCTCCGCGACGCCGGTCCGCGAGGCGATGCTGGACCTGGTCCGCGAGGGTCTGGTGATCTCGCTGCGGAACAAGGGCTTCCGGGTCACCGACGTGTCCGACGAGGACCTCGACAACCTGGCGGCACTACGGCAGCTGATCGAGCCGCCGACGATCCGGGACGTGGTCCCGGCGATCCCGGCGAAGGACTACCCGCAGTTGCGGCGGCTCGCCGAAGACATCGTGGTGGCGGCCGAGGCCGGCGACCTGATCGCGTACATCGAGGCGGACCGGGTCTTCCACGTGACGCTGCTCGCGTACTCCGGCAACCAGAAGCTCGTCGACGTCGTGTCGGACCTGCGCTCCCAGACGCGGTTGCTCGGCCTCACTCCACTGGTCGAGAGCGGCCGCCTGGTCCCGTCCGCCACCGAACACCACGAGCTGCTGGACCTCGTGGAGTCCGGCGACGGCGAAGGCGCCGAGCAGCTGATGCGCCGACACATCGGCCACGTCCGAGGCCTGTGGGCCCGCAACTCCACCGCCGAATAGGCGTCGATCACGACGGGCTGCACCGGCCTGCGTGAGCTCGAAGGGCTGGAGAGCGCAAGGCTCAGAGCAGCTGTCGCGCGAGGGAGCCGGCGACGAAGGTCTCGAACTCCTCCGGAGTCCAGCCGGACTCGTCGACCAGCTCCTGGTAGACACCGGGCGCCGCCAGCGCGCGGTAGACAGCCTGCGCTTGCTTGAGCGGGACCTGCAGTGCGTCCTGCAGGGATGCGATCATCGCGTCCATCACCTCGTTGCGGCCGGCAAGCTTCGAACGCAGCAGCGCTTTGGTCTCGGGGCTCTCGTCGGTGGCTGCCTCGAAGATCAGCACGACGTCGAAGCCGGCGGCGTACAGGTTCGTCAACCAGCCCGCCGCGCCGCGCAGTCGCTCGGCCGGGTCCTCGATCGCGAACACCTCCCCGGCCCGCTCGATCGCGCCGGCCTCGCTCAGCCACAGGTCGCAGATCAGCGACAGGATCTCCCGCTTGGTGCCGAACGCCGAGTAGACGGTCCGGGTCGCCACCCCGGACTCCTTGGCGATCGCGTCGATGCTGGTGGCGCCGTATCCCTGCGCGGCGAACAGCCGGCGCGCGGCTCGGGCGATCCGGATCCGGGTCTCCTCGGCCTGCACCTGGCGATAGGACTTGACAGCCTCCGGCATGACGGCACACTATCACTGTGTTGAGTGCAGTGATACTGCATCGAGTGCACTAACAGTGCACTTCTTTCGAGGGGGAAGAGTTATGGGTGCTTTCCGGGCGATGCCAGGAACGACGACCGCCGGTCCGCTGGCGGTGCTGGAGCGGATCCTGCACGAAGGGTTCGCGATGGGGAACGAGGCGATCGTCGACGAACTGTGCGCGCCGGACCTGATCGAGCATCAGTTCGGCCTGGCCGGGCGGGGTGGCCAGGCCCGCGACCATGTGAAGGCAGCGATCCGGCAGGTGCACGACCTGATGCCGAACATCGTGTACACGCTGGAGGATTCGGTCGTCGTCGGCGACCTGGTCTGGGCCCGCGGCCGCGCACGGGGTACGGCGACCGGAGCGTTCTTCGGGCCGCCGAGCAACGCCCCGATCGACATGCCCCTGTTCGAGCAAGCGCGAGTCGTCGACGGCCGCATCGTCGAACACTGGGGTTGCCCAGACCGCTTCGCCCTGCTGGCCCAAACGGGCGCCCTGGCGCGCCTCACCTGAGTAGCAGGGCGGTTGGTAGGTGGGTTTCCTGGGATGACAGGTTGCGGACATCCAGACGTCTGACCGGTGGGGTGTTGGGACGCTGGGGGTATGGGTGAGCTGCGGTGGGTTGGTGTGGTGGGTGCGGCGCTGATGGTGGCGGGATGTGGCGGCGGCGGGTCAGGGACATGGTCGGACGCTGGATCGACGCCAGCTGGCAGTACGTCGGTCAGCAGTACGCCGACGCCCGTCGTTACGCCGACACCGAAGCCGACGCCGACGCCGAAGCCGACGGTCAAGCCCAAGCCGGCTGTGCCGGAGGCGGACTGCACCGGGTCGTTCAAGGACGGCAGGTTCAGCTACTCGGGCACCAACATCTTCATGTCCGGCGATGGCTTCACCTGCAACGGCGGGCAGCTGATCGGGTACGAGCGGCACAAGACCGCCATCACCTTCTACGTCGGCACCAAGGACGTCACGCTCGGGCCGAAGAAGTCCGCGGTGATCGGTGGCTACCGGATCCGGGTCGGCATCGCGAACAGCAAACAAGCAACGTTCACCGTCGATCGGATCACCTCGACCTAGACGATCACCCGCAGCGCCTGCTTCGCGGTGGCGGCAGCGTCGGCGCCGTACGTGCTGGTGAGCCGCTCGAGGAAGGTGGGGTGGTCCAGGCTGTACTCCTGGGTGCCGACCGTCTCCAGCACCGTCGTCGCCAGCGTGCAGCCGAGGTGGGCGGCCGCTTCGTGGTCGAGGCCGGCGGCGCGGCCGGTGAGGTAGCCGGCCCGGAAGGCGTCGCCGCCGCCGGTCGGGTCGACCAGGTTCGGCGCGGGCACCGCCGGGATCTTCGCGAGGACCCCGCTGGTGTCCTCGATCAGGACGCCGTCGCCGCCGTGGGTCGTCACGCGTACGCCGACCCGCTCGAGGATCTCGGCGTGGCTCCAGCCGGTCTTCTGCACCATCAGCCCGGCCTCGTACTCGTTGCTGAACAGGTACGCCGCGCCGTCCACGAGCTTGCGGATGTCTTCACCGTCCATCCGCGCCATCTGCTGTGACGGGTCGGCCGCGACCGCGATCCCGTGCTGCTTGGCCAGCTCGGTGTGCTTGAGCATCGCCTCCGGGTCGTCGGCGCCGATCAGCACCAGGTCGACACCGCCCGTGGCCTGATGGATCGCCCCGAGGTCGAGCTCGCGTGCCTCGGCCATCGCGCCGGTGTAGAACGAGGCGATCTGGTTCGCGTCCAGGTCCGTCGTGCAGGTGAACCGGGCGGTGTGTACTCCTGCGCAGATGCGGACGTGTGAGATGTCGACGCCGGCCTCCGTCAGCGCCGCGCCATACTCGGCGAAGTCGGCGCCCACCGAGCCGACCAGCAGCGTCGGGAACCCGAGCTGGGCCATCCCGTAGCAGATGTTCGCAGCGACGCCGCCGCGGTGGACGACCAGTTCGTCGACCAGGAACGAGAGGGAGACCTTGTGCATCTGCTCCTCGAGGAACTGGTCCTTGAACCGGCCCGGGAACGTCATCAGGATGTCGGTCGCGATCGAGCCGGCGACGGCGATGCGCATACGGGGTGCTCCCTCGAGGTGGGGTGGGTGTGAGGCAAACGAACAACCCATAGAGACTACAGGCGACCGTTCTAATACACGGAGGGGCGAACTTCATGGGACATCAGGTACCGGTGACCGAGAAACTGCACGATTACATGCTTGCCCACGGCATGCCGCTGGACGAGATCGCGACCGAGTTGCGCGCCGAGACCGAGAAGCTCGGCGACGCCTCGGGGATGCTGACCACCGCGGACCAGGCCGGTCTCCTGACCACCCTGACCCGCCTGATCGGCGCCCGCCGGGCGGTCGAGATCGGCACCTTCACCGGGTTCTCCGCGCTGGCGATCTCCCGCGGGCTGCCCGACGACGGCGAGCTGATCTGCCTCGACGTCGACGCGGACTGGACCTCGATCGGCCGCAAGTACTGGGAGCGGGCCGGCGTCGCGGACAAGATCGACCTGCGGATCGGCGACGCGCACGAGTCGGTGACGAAGCTCGACGGCGAGTTCGACCTGGCCTTCGTCGACGCCGACAAGGGCTGGTACATCCAGTACTTCGAGGCCGTGCTGCCGCTGATCCGGCCGAACGGGCTGCTGCTGTTCGACAACACGCTGGCCGGCGGCCGGGTGGTGGACGCGGACGGTCCGGCGGACCGCAAGGAGTTCAACGCGCACGTCGCCAAGGACGAGCGCGTCGACGTGATCATGCTCGGCATCGGCGACGGGCTGACGCTGGTTCGGAAGAAGTGAGCTGCAAGCAATGAGCAAGAAGGCGGCGCCCCGGCTGGCCGTGACGGATCTGCAGCACAAGTACGGCGACCGTCCGGTGATCGAGGGCCTCACATTCACGTTGCGGGCCGGCCAGGCGATCGCCCTGGTCGGCCCGAACGGCGCGGGCAAGACGACCGTGCTGAAGTGCATCGTCGGCGCAGCCGAACCGGCGGCCGGGAAGATCCTGCTCGACGGTCTGCCGATCGACGAGCGCGCCGAGGCGGTACGTCGCGACGTCGCCACCCTGCTCGACGATCTGGACTTCTTCCCGGACCTGACCGCGGCCGAGCATCTCGACCTGCTCGCCCGCGCGCACGGCAACTCGTCGCCGGAAGACCTGGTGGACACGACGCTGCACGACATCGGTCTGCTGCCGGCTGCCGACCAGTTGCCGGGCTCCCTGTCGTCCGGCCAGCGCCGCAGGCTGGCGCTGGCCACGGCGCTGGTCCGCCCGCGCAAGCTGATGGTCCTCGATGAGCCCGAGGCCCGCCTCGACACCGGCGGCGTGCAGTGGCTGTCCGACCGGCTCCTCGAGGAGAAGAAGTCGGGTACGGCGATCCTCTTCGCGAGTCACGATCCAGCGCTGGTCGAGACGGTCGCGGACTCCGTCGTCACCCTCACTCCGCTCCCATGAGCGCTGCCGACGGGCCGGTGCGGTTCGATCCAACGGATTTCGGGACGATCCCGTCGTCGCGGGCACTGCGGTCGTGGATGCGGACGACGCGGCGCCAGCATGCGGATCGGTCGTTCTGGGAGATCTTCGAGGACGTGTACCTGGTCCTGTTCACCCTGGCGATGGTCGGCGCGACGGGCGGGAACGTCGTACGACATCTGAACTCGAACGCGGCGACCTGTACGTCGTGGACGTGCGGGCAGCTGACCTCGTGGCTGCCGTGGATCGTCATACCGTTGCTACTGGCAACCACGATCCGGGTGCTGCTCGCGGTCGGCCCGGTGTCGGCGTCACGCGCGACCGGTTTCTGGTTGCTGGCGACCCCAGTAAACCGAGCGTCCTTGCTACGCCCGGCGTACCGCCTGGTGATCGCCTCGGTCACGGTGATCGGAGTCGTAGCGGGCGCAGTCATCTGGGCCCTGCTCGGCGAGCCGTGGTTCGACGTCATCGAGGCCGCCGTACTGATCGGCGCCGTGCTCGTGTGCGCCGCAGCCGCGACGGTGTGGGCGCAGCAAAGCACACGTCGTTCCAAGTGGGCCTTGAGGGTTTCGGACGTGCTGCTGGCGGCCGCCGTGGTCCCGGCGGTGTTCCTGGCATTCCGCCCAGGCGAGGACCGCTTCACCAACCACATCATCACCTCGACATTCACCGGTCGAGAACCCCGCTACGGCCTGGCCTTCGGCGAGGTTGGTGATGCGGGCGGGCTGACTTCCGGTCAGGTGTACTTGCTGCTGTTGTGCGCCGCGGCGGTCGTAGTGGGCGCTGTGTTGGCCTTCCTCGCCTCGCGGATGCTTGACCGGCTCGGGCGGATCAGTGTGATTGCAGGTGGAGAGTTGCTGGCTGGGCTCGCGGGGGCGGCTAGCAGTCTTGATGTCAGCATGCTTGGGGACGTGATCGCCGGGCGGCACTGGCGGTTGAAGGGGCGGGTGCGTTCCCGCCGCGGTCGGGGCGCGGATGGTGCCGCGATCGTGCACCGTGAGTTCCGTCGGATCCTGCGCTGGCCGCGGCGGATCGCGGTCGCGTTCGGGCTGCTCGTCGTCCCGTACGCGGTGCACGGCGCCGGCTTCCACGTCCTCGTACCGATTGCGGCCGCGATCGCCGGCTTCATCGCCGTACGGCCGATGCTCGACGGACTGCGCACCGCCTGCCGCTCGACCGGCCTGGTGCGCGCGCTCGGCTGGGACCTCCGTGAGTTGCGGGTGGTGATGGCCGTCGTCCCCGCGCTGTTCACGATCGTCTGGGCGGCCTGCGCCTATCCCGCGATCGGCAGCGCGACGTCCTGTTTCGCCGTGGCCGCCGCCGTCATCTCCGGTACCGTCCGGCAGGCGTCCGCCCGGCCGCCGTCGTACGCCGGACCGCTTGTCACCTCTCCGATGGGCGCGATCCCGCCCGGCCTGTTCTCCCAGCCGGCCCGCGGCTTCGACCTCCTGGTCCTGTGTCTGGCCCCGGTCCTGTTCAACCTCAGCAGCCTCTGGGTCCTGGTGATCCCGACCGTCGTCCTGATGCTGATGTTCGCGGTCCGGCCCAAGACCGACTGAACTGACTGACTGCTCAGTGGTGGTTGCAGGTTCTTGGTGCGGACAGGTACCTTGTATCACATGGTAGCCGAGAAGGTCTTCACGCAGCTGCGCCGCGGGACGCTGGAGTTCTGCGTCCTCGCGCTGTTGCAGGGAGAGCCTCGTTACGGTTTCGAGTTGGTGAAGGCGCTGGGCGAGGTCGACGGTCTGGTCACGACCGAGGGGACGATTTACCCACTGCTGGCCCGGCTACGACGGGAAGGTCTGGTGGAGACGAGCTGGCGCGAGTCCGAGTCCGGGCCGCCGCGGCGGTATTACACATCGACGGCCGAGGGCAGCCAGGCGCTGGCTGCGTTCACCGCGGACTGGCAACGGTTCTGCGCCTCGGTCGACGCGATTCTTGAGAGTGGGAGACGGGGATGAACGTGGAAATGAACGACGGCCAACTGTCCGCGACAGCCGGGCCGACGCAGCCGGTCGCCGAGCCGCGCCTCCGGCCGTGGGACTGGGGTGCGCTGGTGCTGCTGGCGGTCGGGCCGTTCCTGCTGGTGATCGGCTGGTTGATCGGCGTCTGGTTGCTGTGGACCTCGAACCGTTGGAGCACGGTCTGGAAGCTGGTCGGCACGCTGGCATGGCCGGTCGGGTGGGCCGCGATGGTCGCCTTCGAGTTCGTCCAGCCGCCGCTCTGGCTGAGCATGCTGATCGGCGGCCTGATCGAGCTCGCCGCGTACATCGCCCTCTTCATCGAGGCCCGGGTCCCCAAGAAGACCGGCGCATGAACGTGCAGCAGGATGGCGATCGCCTCGTCGACGCCTACCTGAAGTACCTGACCAAGGCCGCGGAGCCATTGCCCGAATCGCGGCGTACCGATCTGCTGGCGGATGTCGAGTCGCACATCGCGGAGGCCCGCGCGGCGGGCGCGACCTCGGAGGACGACGTACGGCGGATGCTGCAGCAGCTGGGCGATCCGGACGAGCTGGTCGCGGCGTCCACCGACGGGCTGGTGCTCGTCGAACGGTACGACCCGAAGTTCCGCGGGCGGGAGGTCCTGGCGCTGACCCTGCTCGCGCTCGGCGGGTTCGTCGCGCTGGTCGGCTGGGTTGTCGGCGCCGTGCTGCTGTGGACGTCGGACCGGTGGACGCGCGGCGAGAAGTGGCTGGGTACTCTCGTCTGGCCCTTCGGGTTCGTGTTCGTCTACTTCATCGTGACGCTGCAGGCCGGCTTCACGTTGCCGGTCTGGCTGGGGATCCCGATCGCGATCCTGGTCGGTCTCGCGCCGTTCTTCGTGCTGGGCCTGCTGATCAAGAACGCCCAGCCGGGGCGCAGCGCTCAGGCCTCGTAGACCAGCCACTTGCGTTCGATCTCCTGCGGGAGGTCGACGTTGTGCTGGTGCGCGAAGAGGAGCAGTTGGCAGAGTACGTCGGCGAACTCCTGGTGGAACGTGGCGCGGATCTGCTCTTCGCTCAGTCCTTTGCTGCGAGCGCGGCCGGTGTGCTGGAGGTAGGCCTGCGTGAGTTCGCCGACTTCCTCCTGAAGTTTCAGCAGGAACCAGTCCGGGTCACGGTCGAAGCCCAGCCGCTCGCCGTACCCGACCGAGATCTTCTCCAACCGCGCTGTCAGCTCTTCGAGATCCACCGGCACAGCCAACCAGCTCCCACCGACAACCGCCGAGCCGTCGGTCCAGAATGGGGGAATGGATGCAGTGGCGTGGCTACTGGAGTCGAGGGAGCCGGCGATCCGGGGCATGGCCCGACGGGATCTGCTAGGGGAGGGGCACGCGGAGGACGTGCTGAGCGGGGCGATCGTGAGTCGACTGCTGACGGACGCCTGCGCAGACAAGCGGGCGTACAAGAAGTGGACCGGCGCCCATTGGCGGATCGTTTCGTTGGCGGAACTGGAGGTTCCGGCGCAGGAGCCGCGGGCGGTGGCGGCGGCCGAGTACGACCTGGCCGAGGTGATGCGCTCGTTGAAGTACGGCGTGGCAGTCGTCGACGGGCTGGTGCGCAGGTGCGGGTCCATCGAGGGCAACACACTTGGCGCCTGCAGCCGGTTCGGCATGGCTGCCGATCCACGGGTGCAGCAGCTGGCCGAAGGTTTGGTCGAGTGGCAGTGGCCGGACGGTGGCTGGAACTGCGACCGGAGCGCGTCCGGTCGGCGATCGTCGTTCCACGAGACGCATGCTGCTGCTTGGGGACTCCACGAGTACTACCGAGCCACGGGCGAGGCAGCGGCCCGAGACGCCGCGCTTCGGGCGGGGGAGCTGTTTCTGGAACACCGGCTGTTCCGCAGCCTGGCGACCGGTGAGGTCATCAACCCGCGGTGGTTGCGCCCGAGCTATCCGCCGTACTGGCACTACGACATCCTGCAGGCGCTGCTCGTGCTGTCACGGCTCGGCCTGGGTAAGGACGAGCGCGCCACTGACGCACTCGACGAGTTGGAGAGCAGGCGTCGCCCGGACGGCCGGTGGAACGCGGGCACACCGTGGTGGGGTCCGCTCGGCGGCAACCGTACGCCGGAAGTCGTCGACTGGGGACGCGGCGGACCGAACGAGATGATCACGCTCAACGCCCTGCGGGTCCTGAAGGCCGCAGGGCGTTGATCGAGCGTCGGGATCAGGCGGTCGGCTGGTCGCCGTTGGAAGCCGGTGGCTCCTCGGCGGCGGGGGCGTCCGGGAACGGGTCGAGGTCCGGGAGGCTGAGGTCCGGATCGGTGTTCGGGTCCGGGACGGCGGGCTCCTCCGTGGCGGGGTTGCCGTCGACCTGCAGGCTTCTCGGGGCGGTCGCCCAGACCGCGGCGGCGGCCCGGGCGGCGTCGGCGGCGTCGGTCTGGCGCTCGTAGTTCTTGATGTCGAGCGCGTACGCCTTCACCACCGCGGACAGGTCCTTGCGCAACTGCCGGTGCGTCCAGAGCGCGTAGGCCTGCGTCCTGGCCTCGATGAAGTTCTTCAGTTCCTGCATCTGGGCCGGGGTCATGTCGTCCTCCGAGTGGCCGGGAGTGAATTCGCCGCGGGCGATCGCGGCGCGGGCGGGGTCGCCGGGGCAGTCGGTGCCCGCCGGGCGGACCGCGGAGTGCGGCCGGATCGCCGTACCGCGGGGATAGATTCTGCGGAAGTCGGCGATCACTGCGCGAGTGGTCGCCTTCATCGCGGCCGACGGCTGCTCCCCGGTGACCAGGATCAGCAGAACCGCGCCGTACCGTTCGTTCACGTCGGCGTCGCCGTTGGCGCCGGACTGGGTCCGCAGGCCGCGCAGCGTCCACGCGCGGCCGGCCTGGTCGACCGCGACCTGGTACGCGATGTCGGACCAGCCGCGGCTGTCCATGTGGTAGTTCTGCCAGCCACGCAACGCGGAGGCGACGGCCGCCTTGGAGTGGATGACACTCGTCGATCCGGTGCCCGGCCAGTGGATGACTGCGCCTTCGACGCGCGACACGGTCAGGTTGCCCGGTCCGCCGTTCGGCGGGCGCGCGTTCCACGCGGACCGGGGCAGATATTCGACCATCTGTGCTCCTCACATGCCTCACAGCGCCACATACCCACCGTTGGCGCTCGGTAATCAACCGATCACACTCGGCATGCGCTCGTCAAGCGGTGATCACATCCAATCAGTCCTGGGGTTCGAACGCTCCACCAAGCTCGCCATCGCCCGGTGGAACTCGGCGCGGCGACGTTCGCTCCAGCCCTCGGTGAGTTGGACGAACACCTCCTCCTGCCAGGCATGCGCCTGCTCGATCAGCTCGAGTCCGTCGGCCGTGACGCCCACCTGTCGCCGGCGCGCGTCACCGTCGGCCGATCGCAGCTCCAGATAGCCGGCGGCCGCCGCGTCCTTCACCAGTCGGGACGCTCCGCTCTGGTCGATCCCGATCTCGTGCGCGACCGCGTTGATCGTCACGGGACCTCGCCTGCTCACGGCGTACGCGGCCTCGATCACCAGCACCAGGCGCCCCTGCTCGGCAACATCGGGCGCCGTACGCCGTGACCAGTGGCGCACGAACTCGAACAGCGCCTGCCCCGGACCGGCACTCACTCGGTGGCCGCCATCTCGCGACAGATGTACGCCAACTCCAGCGCCTGCTTCAGATTCGGCAACCGCAGCGCCGCGGACACCTTGTCGCCGGTCACCCGGAACACCGTCGCGACCCGCGTCGGCGCCGAGCTCTCCGGCCAGCTCGCGTCCTCCTCGACCACCATCAGCCGCTCGCCGATCGGGTGCCACGACCGCGGCACCAACCTGATCCCCGACCGCTCCACCCAGTCCGCGAACCCGGCCGGGGTGATCGGCCCCGCACCCTTCGGCCCCAGCACCACCACCGGATCAGTGACCACCCCGACGACTGCCTCCAGATCGCCGGAGTTCACCTGCTCGTGCCACCGATTGATCGCACCCTCGAGATCCATAGCGGCGATTATATGCGATTCGCATAGATCTCAGGACAGGAGGGGGAGTAGTTGGTCGCCGATGCGGACGATCTCGTCGCGGTACGGGGTGTCGGAGAGGATGAAGTGGGTGATGCCGAGGTCGCGGTACTTGGCGAGGGACTTGGCGACGTCGTCGGGGGAGCCGACGAGCCACGTGGTGCCGGCGCCGCCACCGCCGTACTTGCCGGGGGCGGTGTAGAGGTTGTCGTCGAGGATCTCGCCGCGTTGGGCCAGGTCGAGGAGGCGTTGCTGGCCGACTGCCTTGAACCAGCGCTTGTCCCGCGAGCCGTGCGTCTCGGCCATCCTCGCGACCTTCGCCTCGGCGTCGGCCCAGGCCTCGTCGGTGGTGTCGCGGACGAGCGTGGTGATCCGCAGCCCGAACTCCAGCGGCGGATGCTCGCGACCGAGTTCGTTCTCCAGTTCCCGCAGCCGAGCGATCCGCGCGGCGACCCCGTCCAACGGCTCACCCCAGAAGAGTTGTACGTCGGCATCCGTCGCGGCGACCCGTTGCGCGGCATCCGACGCGCCGCCGAAGTACAGCCGCGGATGCGGACGCCCTTCCCGTACGACGGGACGCGTCGCGACCGTGGAGCCGGTGACGGAGAAGTACTCGCCGGCGAATGTCACGTCCTCCTCGGTCCACAGGCGCCGTACGAGTTGGAGGAACTCTTTGGTGCGCGCGTACCGCTGCGGCTGGTCGCCCTCGCTGTCGCCGTACGCCGCGAGGTTGTCCTGGCCGGACACGATGTTGATCAGGAGCCGCCCGTCGGTGAGCTGGTCGAGCGTGCTCGCCGCGGACGCGAAGTGGGCGGGATGCCAGTATCCGGGCCGGATCGCGGCCAGCGGCTGGAACGTCGTGGTCCGCGCGGCCAGCGCGGTCGCGACCGTGAACGTGTCGGGCCGGCCCCACCCGGTGCCGAGCAGCGCGCCGGACCACCCGTGGTCCTCGGTGAGCCGGGCCAGCTCGGTCAGCCGCTCGATGCTGTTGTGTCCCTGGACGGTGTCGTCCCCGCGGTGACCGGGGTCGACCTGGTTCGGGATGTACCAGAGGAAAGTCATGAGAAGCAGATTAAATCCACTTGATTAGTCGACTTTAAGGCGTCTCGCGGACTGGTCGTCCGAGCCATTGACATCGTTGTCGGGGGCGACGACGATACGTTCTCGAAACGTTTCCAACCTCGCTGAGCCGAGCCGCCATGAAGCATCTCGAGGAGATCGTGTGAATCGTCGTGTGCAGATTCTGAAGGTTCTGACGGCCGGGGCGATCCTGCTCGCCGCGGCCCTCGTGCCACAACCCGCCGGTGCCACCGGTGGATCCGCCGGTGCGACCGCGACCGCGCGGGCCCGCGTCGCGGCCGACGTACTGATGGGCTCGTACGAGCCCAACAAAGCCTGGTTCCCGTCCAGTTGGTGGAACTCGGCCGTCGCATTGCAGACAATCGGCGACTACATGCAGCGCACCGGGGACCGGCGCTACCTGGGGCAGCTGGACAACACGTTCGAGAAGGACAAGGGCGTGTTCCCGGCCGGGTACCTGTCCGGCGACCCGCTGCTCGGCAACTTCACCAGCCGCGCCATCGACGACTCCGAGTGGTGGGGCCTGACCTGGATCCAGGCGTACGACCTGACCAAGAACCGCAAGTACCTCGACATGGCGATCACGATCGCGGAGTACGTCGAGGGCTACTGGGACCCGAGCTCGTGCGGCGGGGGAGTGTGGTGGGACGGCGAACGCACCTACAAGAACGCCGTCACCAACGGGCTCTGGATCCGTCTCACCGCCGAACTGCACAACCGCCTGCCGCACGACAAGCGCTGGCTCGGCCGTGCGCAGGAAGGCTGGAACTGGTTCACCGGCAGCGGCATGATCAACTCCGCCGGCCTCGTCAACGACGGCCTGAAGAGCAACTGCGAGAGCAACGGCGACACGGTCTGGAGCTACAACCAGGGCCTCGCGATCGGCGCCGGCCTCGAGCTCTGGCGCGCGACGCGCGACCCGAAACTGCTGACCACGGTCCGGCGGCTGGCGGACGCCGCGATCGCTCCGGGCGGGCTCGTCACCGACGGCGTCCTGACCGAGGCCTGCGATGCGCCGGGACGGACGTGTGACGACAACGGCAAGCAGTTCAAGGGCATCTTCATGCGCTACTGGACCGATCTCGCCGACACCACGCACGACCGTCGCTACACCGACTTCGTCGCGCAGCAGGCCGCCACGATCTGGGACAACAACCACGACGCGGCCGACCGGCTCGGCGTGCGGTGGTCCGGCGCCACACCGAACGTCTTCGACTGGCGTACCCAGGCCAGCGCGTTGAGCGCCCTGATCGCCGCCGTACCGCAGACGCCACCGGCGCGATCGTTGTCCGCGACAACGGATCCGGCCCTACCTGTGGTGATGCCCGCGACCGGCAGCAGCACCCACGTCAAGGTGAAGGTCGACGTACAGGCCACTGGTCCGGTTGGTGAGCGGATCACGGCAACTGTGAAAGCGGCCGCCCCGTCAGGCTGGACGGTCACTCCGGCGAAGACGACCGTGACCCTGAAGACCCGTGGGAACGCCGTACCGGTGCAGACGTCCGTCGAGCTCGACGTGACGATTCCCGCGGGGACGGCGGACGGCCTGCATTCGGTGACCGCGTCGGCGACGTCTGGATCGCAACTGTCGTTCACGACCAGGTCCGACATCCTGATCGCGCACACGGCCGACTTCGACACCGGTACGGCGGCCGAGACGCCGTGGCTGTGGGACGCGGACGGGTCGCAGAGCAACGGCGTACAGAACCGGTTCGCCGACGGGCACTCGTACTTCGTCTACCGCTTCCCGTTCCCGTCCGACACCACGTCGGCATCCGTATCGTTGACAATCGACAATCAGTTTGTCGTCCAGGTCAGCGGCGACGGGCAGAACTGGACCACGGTCGCGACCGAGACGACCCCGTACCACGACGGCGAGAACAAGGCGGTCCGGACGTTCGACCTGACGCCGCACCTGGGCTCCGCCAAGACCGGGTACGTCCGGATCTCCGACTCGTTCCCGGACGACGGCTGGGGCGGCCGGGTCTACCACGTGAGTGCTACGTACAACTGAGCTAGGCCGCGGCGCGGTCGTCGACGGTCCGGCGGCGTAGGGACGGGTTGAGGATGGCGGGCGTGTCGTAGTCCATGTCGAGGCGGCCGACGTCGGTGCCCGGTGGGACGATCTTGTCGATCTGATCGAGAACGTCGTCACCGAGCACGACGTCGACGCCTGCCAGCGCGTCGTCCAGGTGCTCCATCGTGCGCGGCCCGATGATCGCGGACGTGACCGCCGGGTGCGCGATCGCGAACGCCATCGCCAGATGGGTCAGCTTCAGCCCGCCCGCGTCGGCGACCGGGATCAGTTGCTCGACGACCTCGAGTCGCCGCTCGTCGGACATATGGCGGAACATCGCCGTACGCCGAAGATCCGACGGGGACCGCCCGGTCAGCTGACCCTGTGCGAGCGGGCTCCAGACGAGCGCGCCCATCCCGTACTTCTGCACCACGGGAAGCACCTCGCGCTCGATCCCGCGGTTGAGGATCGAGTACGGCGGTTGCTCGGTGCGGAACCGCTCGAGACCACGCCGTTCCGCGACCCAGTGCGCCTCGACGAGCTCGCTCGCCGGCATCGTCGACGTACCGATCGCGCGGACCTTCCCGCTGCGGATCAGGTCGGTCAGCGCCGACAGGGTCTCCTCGACATCGGTCTCCGGATCCGGGCGGTGCATCTGGAAGAGGTCGATGTAGTCCGTCTGCAACCGGCGTAGCGAGTCCTCGACCGCGGTCATGATCCAGCGCCGCGAGTTGCCGCGCTGGTTCGGGTCGTCGCCCATCGGCAGATGCGACTTGGTGGCCAGCACGATGTGTTCCCGACGGCCCTTCAGCGCCTCGCCGACGATCTCCTCGGAGCCGCCGTGCGAGTAGAAGTCCGCGGTGTCGACGAAGTTGATCCCGGCATCGAGCGCCTTGTGGATGATCCGGATCGACTCCTCGCGGTCATTGTTGCCGACGGCACCGAACATCATCGCGCCGAGGGCGTACGGGCTGACCTTGATACCGGTCCGGCCGAGCGTGCGGTAGTGCATGGTGTTTCCTCCTTGGTGTTGTCTCCACCTTGGAGGGGCCGTGGACCGTGGAGAAGGCCCACTTCATCCACGGACAGGTTGTCCCTGGATAGCGCGCCGTACGTCACGCATGATGGAACGTGTGATCGATCGTGACGGCCTGGCCGACTTCCTCCGCCGGCGCCGCCAGCTGCTCCGGCCGGCGGACGTCGGACTTCCGGAAGGTGCACGCCGCCGTACGCCGGGACTGCGCCGAGAAGAGGTCGCGCAGCTGGCCGGCATGTCGACGGACTATTACTCGCGGCTGGAGCAGTCCCGCGGCGCGAACCCGTCGGAGCCGATCGTCTCCAGCCTCGCCCGCGCACTGCGCTGCGACCTGGACGAGCGCGACCACCTGTACCACCTGGCCGGCCTCAACCCTCCGCTGCGCCGGGCCGGGACGCACATCAACCCCGGCCTGCTCGCGCTCGTCAGTCGTCTCACCGACCTCCCGGTGGTCATCTGCACAGACCTGGACGAGGTGCTCTGGCAGAACGCTCTGGCCGACGTCGTCATCGGCCCGCTCGTCGGCGAGGGCCGCGCCCGGAACCTGACCTGGCTCTGGTTCACCGATCCGGCGATCCGGCGGATCTTCCCCGAGGAGGATTGGGACGTCCACTCGGCCTCGCACGTCGCCGACCTGCGCGCGACGTACTCCCGCCGGATGGGCGACCGCGACATCACCGAGCTGGTCGAGGACCTCGTCGCGCACAGCGAGGAGTTCCGCGCGTTGTGGGACCTCCACGAGGTCGCCGTACGCCGCCTGCCGCGCAAGCGGTTCCTGAACCCGGAGGTCGGCGACCTCGACCTCACCTGCGAGACCCTCCTGACCCCCGCTGCCGACGTACGAGTCCGAGCCTTCCTCCCCGTCGAAGGCACCGACGCCCGCGAAAAACTCGACCTCCTCCGCGTCATCGGCACCCAGTCCTTCGCCTAACGCGTTCGAAGGCCTTCGATCAGGAGGGCGAGTAGGCGCTGTGTCTGTTCGCGTTGCTGCTCCGGAGCGGCCGTGATCACCGCGCCGGCCATCGCGGCGACGACATCGTCCGGAGGTACGTCGGACCGGAGGACGCCGCCCGCCTCCAGGAAGTGCGCGACGGCCTCTGAGAGCCGGGCGCGGGTGTCGGTCTGTGTCACGGCGCCTGAAGCGACCATGTTGCGTAGATCGAGGCCCATGGCCCGTTTGGAGTCGACGAAGTCGAGATAGCGGTACATCCAGGTCAGCAGCGCTTGGTCGGCGGGTGCGCCGGCGGCGAGCTCGGGCGCGGCGTCGCAGAGCCGGGTGAGCTCCTGACGATAGACCGCCTCGAGCAGCGCTTCGCGGGTCGGGAAATGCCGGTACAGCGTGGCCACACCGACCCGCGCCCGGGCCGCGACCCGATCTAGGGACAGCCGCACCGGCTCGCCGTCGCGGGCGGCCACGGCGAGATCGGCGAGCTCGTCACCGGCCGCCGCCACCACCTGCTCACGCTTCCGCTCAGCGTCCGCCCGCATAAGTGGAGAAACCTCCAGTTAGTGCTACCGTCGATGGAAATGGAGAAACCTCCACTTCCGGAACTCTACCTGGGGACACAGCTTGATGACATCCGAACGACCGGGCGGCACAGTCAAGCTCGGGCAGCACGAGATCGCGCGGATCGGGTACGGCGCGATGCAACTCGAACACGTCGACACCGCCGCAGCGGGCGCGGTCCTCCACCGCGCCGTCGAGCTCGGAATCAACCACTTCGACACCGCTTCGTTCTACGGGCACACCACGGTCAACGCGCACATCCGCGCCGCCTTGCACCCATACCCGGACAACCTCGTGATCGTGAGCAAGGTCGGTGCACGCCGGGTGGACGCACCGGTCCCGCTGGCCCTCGCACAACGACCGGAGCAGTTGCGGGAGCAGATCCACCTCGACCTCACGTCGCTCGGCCTGGAGCAGGTACCCGTGGTCAACCTCCGCCGAGCGGACCAAGGCCCTGGCCTCATCGCTTCCGGCGACGACGTCATACCGCTGGATGACCAGCTCGCCGAACTGATTGCCCTCCGCAACGAAGGGCTGATCGGCGCGATCGGCCTCAGCAACATCAGCACCGAGCAACTCGAGCAGGCCCTGCCCGCCGGCATCGTCTGCGTCCAAAACGCCTACAGCCTCCTGGACCGCTCGTCCGAACCCCAACTCCAACTCTGCACAGCCAACGGCATCACCTGGATCCCGTACTTCCCACTCGGCTCGGCCTTCAACCAGATCCCGTCCCCAACCGAGCACCCCGTCGTACAGGAGATCGCCACCCGCCTCGAAACAACCCCCGCAGCGATCTGCCTAGCCTGGATCCTCGCCCACAACGACCAAACCGCCCTGATCCCAGGCACCCGCAACATCACCCACCTGCAGGACAATCTCCGCGCCGCCAACGTCCACCTAGACCCCGCAGCCCTCGCAAAGCTCGACGCCCTGTCCTGAAAACGAAGCAGCCCACCCGGACGAACCGGGTGGGCTGCTGACGTTCTACTACGACTCAGACGTCGTAGTAGAGCTCGAACTGTTACCGCACCGTTGGCTGACGTTGGTTGCCAGCGGCAATGTGCCCCTGACCTGGGCAGTCATGGTTGGTCACCGTTGGGTGACGTTGATTCCAGACTGCTGTCTGACGGAACACTGACAGAACAACGGAGTCGCGGACCTCCTCCAGATCGGTCTACCTCAGCCCAACAACTGAGCGGCCCCAGCACGGCGATGGAAGCGCCGGCCAGGGCCTAGACCCGGAAGTGAGCTCCGAATCATGACCGAAGTATCCAACGAACCCACCAACGACCTACGCATCAGCCCGTCGACTCTGTACGCCGACCGCCCGACAGGAAGCGCGATCTACCTCGAGCGAATGGACGACGGACCGCACAAGTGGCTCCGCCAGCACGGAGTGACAGCGATGCCTGGTGCCTACCCGGTTGTCGTGATGCTGGATCCGAGCAGTTCCAGGGTTACCAGCGGCGAACACTGCGACACCGTGGCACTCGAGTACGGCGAGGAAGCGCCACTAGCGCGGATCGCGGAGGCGATCGCCGCACTGCAGATGGCCTACGAAGCATTGACCGGGGCCGGTCAGGTCGACTTCATCCCGAACGAGGTGCAGTCATGATCGCGCCGGTTGCAGCCGACGCCGAAGAAATCATTGCTGCGGCCGCAGACGACGCCCTGCGCGGTCTTCTGCCCACCGTGACGGCAGAGCCGCACCGGCTCTCCATCGCGGCGCTGACGGAGCGCGTGGAAGCACTCGGAGGCAAGCCTGTCGACGAGATGCGCGCGGGCCTGCAGGCAATCGCCAACGAGCTCGAGCTTCACCGCTGGGGTTACGACAACGGGTTCGAGGACGGCGACGCCGCCGGGTACGACCGAGCCATCAACGACGCCATCGACAACCCGGATGCTTTCGCGGATCGGCTGCAGGAGATCCGTGGCACTCGGCAACGGTGGACCGACACCGGCACCATCGGGTACGACGAGGACCAGCCGTGAGCGCCGAGCGCGTTGTCGTGACCCGCACGGAGATGCGGCAGATCCGCGAGCATGTCAATGCAGTCACTGCGATCGTGGACGCGATCCTGCAGCGGCCGGAACCGACACCGCCAGCCAGCGACGATCGGGGATGGCCGCTGCTCGGCGGGAACGAGGACCAGTCATGATCGCCGAGTCGATCCGGGTCTCGATGCCGTTCATCGAGTTCTCGCTGTTCGTGGCCGGCGCGTTCGCGCTCGGCTTCCTCATCGGCTGGTGGACCCGCGGGTAACGCTCAGCCACCGATCCGCGATACCACCCGTAGGGGGAAACCATCATGCGAATCTTCGCAAGCATCATCGCTGCTGTCCTGCTACTGGCAGGCTGTGGCTCCAACAAGCCGGCGGGAAGTGCAGCATCTGCCGCGCCTCCGACCGTCACCGTCACAACGACGCCGCCGGCGACACCGGCACCTGTCACGCCGTCATCGGTCGAGCAGGCCGAGGTGAACTATCAGCAGGCGGTGTGTACGGCTGCCCTGCAGATCTACGTCTCGGTCCAAGAGAAGAGCGACCGACCGCCGGCTTACAGCCGAGCCGTGAGCCTCGGTCTCGACGGGTGCACCGAGCTTACCGAGGCTGAGTACGAGCAGGCTGTCGTCCGGTGGGCAAAACTCGGCAACTAACAGGCGGGACATTTGCCCCACCTGAAGCAGCGCCCACTGAGGGGGACGGTGGGCGCTGCGGTGCACGGCTATGACTCGCGGAACGTCGGTCAGTGCGGATCAATCGGCGGATCGTCGGGATGCTCCTCGAGCGCTGACAAGTCGTCCGGAGGATCGGCCTTGAGCATGTCCAGCATGTCCCGGTCGACGCGTTGGGTGACCTTCTGCCAGGGGACGCGGACAAGCCGGATCGGCGGGTTATCGTCCGGGAGCAGGTCGACGGTGTAGTTCAGTCCCCAGTCCTCATCGTTGATGTCGTCGACGATCTCGTTGCCGAGCTTGTACCGGCGGCGCGCGATCAGTTCGCGGGCGCGTTGGCGGAACTCCTCAGGCTGAGTCTCGAGGTAGTCATCGACGTACATGAGCAGCAGCCGAACCCACTCCGTGCCAGGCATGCAGCCCCCCTCCAAGGCCTCACGCTACCCCCGCACCGCGCGGCCTCCTGCGGTTCGGCGTCGCTGCTCGCTTCTCACGTCCTGTCCATCCAGCGACGCCACGATGTGTCCCCTTGCTTGATCCAGGCTTCCATGTCGTCGTCGAGCACGATGCCTCCAGATACGCGATCGGGCGTGAGCGACAGATTCACAGGTACGCCGTAGCGCTCGCGCAACTGACTGGCCGTCGCGCGTATCGCCGGCATGTCCACCGAACGTTCCACCGAGGACAGCCTCAAGCGCACCATTCGCGCCCGCCTGGCGCGGACGCCCGTGACGTTCACGGTCGCCCACGAGTAGGGGTCTGGCAGGATCGGCTCGTCCAGTTCCAACTCAGCGGTGACTCGGAAGCGGACTCCGCCCATGAGGTGGAAGACGTGGCTCGGTCCCATCCATCTGTCGGGCAGCAACCTGCTGGGGTTCAGGCACGCGATCCAGCGCAGCGTCAACGCGTCGGCCACCGCATAGACCCCGCAGGTACACGACTCAACCGGCGGCACATGTGTGGCCTCGTAGATGCAGTGCGCTTCGAGCAGCGGGCCCGGGCCCGGGTGTCGGCCCGCCGGCCCGAGCGCCTGCGGTCCATGAAGGACGCCCTCGTCGTCGACCCCGAACAGCCGGAACCATCTCGTCATGTCAACGCCCCCCACGAGCTCGCAAGACCGGGATGCAGCAGAAGCGCTCGCGCCTCGACGAGCGGCACCCAGCGCACCTCTCCCTCAATCCCGCCGCGCACCCGCAGCGGCGTTGGACAGAATGCGATGACCGTTACGTAAGACCAGCCGCCGTGGTCGTCGACGTGCTCACGCTCAATCTCGACCTCGTGAAGCGACAGCCGCGTCTCTTCCGAGGCTTCGCGTAACGCCGCCTCGATCGCGGTCTCGGCGCGTCCTCGAGCACCACCGGGGATTCCCCACGTGCCGCCGTGGTGCGTCCAGTTGGCTCGGTGCTGCATCAGCACGAGGTCACCGCAGCGCAGCCACAGGCCAGCGGCGCCCCATGGCCCCCAATGATCCTCGCCGCGGGCGCAGCGAACATAGCGGGTCACCACATGGCCCTCACGTACTCGGCGAATTTCGGGTTGCAGCAGACATGCGGGGAACGGACTCGCCGCAGGTGCGCGAGTACATCCATGCCGCTGACGCCGGTCAGGTGCGACAGCGCGACCGCGACAACGAGGCCGGAGCGATTCAGCCCCATCGCGCAGCGCACGAGCACTTTTCGCCTGGCCTCGACATCGGCCACTACCTGCGCGACCACGCGCCCCAGATCGGTGGGAAGTGTCGGACCGTCCTCGGTACGACGACGGTCGTACTCAGCGTCGAACGCCTCTGTGTACCTGGCCCACGAGCCGCCCATCCACAGTCCGGGGTGCACCTCGTCCGCCAGGCGCGCCGGTGGAGGCGCGTACAGCACGCGTCCATCGGCCGTGATGATCGGAGCTGCCATCGGAGGCCCCTTTCATGAACGGTTCCGGAATCCAGCCGTGTGTGTACGTCGTGACTGCGCTGGGGTCAAACGGTCGGTAGGGCGAATGTTTCTACGGCCTGTGTCCCCACAGCGCGGTCCCGGCCGGGGTGCAGCAGCGCCTCACGCTCGGCCGCCTCGAGGTCGGTGAACTGGAACCGGTCGATGCCGTCGGTGAGACTCCAGCCCCTACGACGCAGCGACAGAGTCAGCCTGAGCAGTCCGAGCTGGTCCAGCTCCTCAGTGGTCGCGGACGGCGCCAACTCACGCATGAGCCGCTGGTGCTGGGCACTGTTGGCCGGACCACTCGACGGATCCCGGTCCAGCCGGCGCGCGACGTTCAGCGCAGACGCCGCGAGAGCACCGTCAAGGGGTACGCCGCGGACCTCGAGCGTCGATCGGGTAGCGGCCTCAACCTCGCCCACCTCGTAGTCCGCACGTCCCGCGAGCTCGGCCTCGACCAGCCGCTTCAGCAGCGCGGACGGGGTCAGGCTCCGACGCTCGGCCAACTGCTCGAACAGCTCTTTGATCTCGGCCGGCAGCTTCGCCGACAACACCGCGAACTTTTCCTCGCCAGCCATCAGGTAGACCTTCCGTAGACCCATCTCGGTACGACGTGGAACCACAGGTAGACAACGGGAAGCGAGCTCGACCCCACCCGCAGAATCCGCAAGGTCCACCAATCACGGGGTGCCGGCAGGAGGCGCTGACGGCTGCGGGGGTCATCCGGTCTGGCCTGCTCCGATGTTTCTGAGGGTCACGCTCGTCCTTGGCTCAGCAGCGGCCGAGTACGCGCAGCTTCAGCGGTGAGCCGGCAGCGGTGGTGAGCGCGGTACCGATCAGCGTGCCCGCGGCCGCGGCTGCACCGACAGCGGACGTCTTGACCTGACCCGCAGTGGCGTCGGTCACGACACCAGCGTTGGCACTGATGGCAGCAGTGGCAACCAGCTCATGGATCACGCCGGCCATCGGCCACACCGTGACCTTGGCACCGGATGCCGCATCGTGTGCAGCGACACCAACGACGATGGTCGAGTCCGCACCTGCTGCGGCGACCGTGCCGCTACCTGAGGACACGAGCACCTGGCCGCCGGTCACAGCGCCTGAGGTGGTCTGGGTGAACGGGGCAGCGCCACCGCTGTAGAAGGGCGTGTAGTCAGTCACTGTCGCGCTCCTGTCCGAACATCCGCAGATGCTCGTCGTCGGTCAGTCCGGGCTCGTTGGCCTTGTCGCGTTCGGCCTGCTCGATCGCTCGGTACTCGGTGATGGCCTGCTCGGTCTCACGGTCGCGCTGACGCTGACGAGATCGCTCGGAATGGCCGGCCCCGAACAGTGCGTCGTCGAGGATGTCGAGCTCCTCCTCGGCTGACAGCGGACCTGGCACAGGTCGGCCGGCGGCGTTGTCCCAGACAGGGGCCAGGGATGCCAGTGTCGCGGCTGTGCCGGCGGGGTCGGCGGCGTACCGCTGCTCCCAGTCGGTGCGGGACTTGGCGGTGATCCTGCCGCTGTCGTACGCGGCCTGCGGGGTCATGGCCGACCTGCCCGTCGTACCGGCGTCCGGCTTCGGGGTGATGCCGCGCTTGGCCGCGTCGGCGTTCAGCTGGTCGGCGATCCACTTGGCGACCGACTCGGCGGAATGCCACCCGTCCGGTCCCGGGGTGACGACGCGCGGGTTGATGCCGCATTCGGCGAGCAGCGTCAACGGCTCCCACGCGCTGTGGCGAACCTTGTGATCAGCCATCACGCCACCTCTGCAGCGACGGGCACGACCTCGACGAAGCCACCGCTCAGCAGCCGCTCAACCTCGCCGGGAGCCACGCTCGCGGGGATCAGCGAGTCCCTGTACAGGCCGATCGCCATGTAGCCGTTGCCGCCGGGCAGGACGCTGCCCGCGCACTTCACCATCACGTACGGCGCGGTCACCCGGTAGGTCGGTACTTCAGTCGCTGCTGCCATTGCGTGCCGCTCGCTTCCGCTCGAAATCCTGTAGTTCGGTCTGGCCGATCAGCCAGTCCCGACCCACCTTCTCGGCGGACAGCCGGCCATCGCTGATCGCTTTGCGAACAGCCCTCGGTGAACAGCCGATTTGCTCAGCGGCTTCGCCCACCAAGAGCTGTTCCCTTGCACAACGCCCCTCGGTCGAGGAGCCCTTCACCCACGACGAGTCTCCGTCTCCGGTTGCCTTCGGCACCAAGTCAGTTCCGCTGGCGGAACTGATGACGAACTGGCTGAGCAGCAAGTCCAATGGCGGGACCGCGTCAGGGTGCCGCCGACGCTCAGTCGCGAGCAGCTTCCCGACCACCGCGGCGTACCGCCGAGCAACGGACATTTCGAGCCAGATTCCATTCCTGCCGCCGAGCGGCATCGGGACCGCGGGCCGGTTCACCGTTCCCACCAACGGGTGAAGACCTGCTCGACCATCGCGCCGAGCCGCAGCTCCTCGAGTGCATGACTGTCGATCAGCCGCGCGGTGCCGGTGTCCAGTGACGGCGGGCGGTACGCCGGGAGAGCAGCGACGGCACGCCATATGCAGTCCGGATCCATACAGGTCACCACTGCGGTTCTGCCGTCCATTGACGCCGTCAGAGACACCTGCGGGTGGGCGCACGCCGTACGACGCCTGAAGAGCTTCACAGGTCCTCCTCGCCGTGCGTCTCCCGCAGATAGGCCAACGTCTCCGGCAAGACCTTGGTCAGTCCCGCCAGCGCGGACGCGGGCGTGTGCGGATCATCGATCGCGCCGGCAACCCGGAGCGCGGCGCGCGCGACGTCGTCGGCCCCGTCGAGATGCAGCGACGTCAGAATCGACCGCACCTCACGCTCGACCGGCCCCGGCAAGGTCGGCAGCGGCTCAATCAGTGCCGCACCCGCCCACGCCTTCTTCCGGCAGCGCGGCGTGCAGTACATGGCGTCACGTCGTGTGGACTCGAACACGGCACCGCACACCCGGCAGTTATGAGTGATCATCGGGAACCGTTCCCCCGTTCATTGGTAGATAGGTCGGCTGGCGCGGAGATCGACAGCGTGAGTTTCTTGCCTGATTTTCTCGGGCACCTCATGACGCCTCCGAGCAGTCAGCTGCTGCGCGGACCTCGAAGAGGTCTCCGCCAGCAAGACCGATGCACCGCCGACACGTGACGCTGTGCCGGTTGCTGGTGAGTCGGGTGCCTCGTGTCCCGCATGCGGCGCGCCTACGGCTCTGGGGATAGCCCCAGAGCCCGGCGAGATGGATTGCCGAACTCATGACGCCTCCCTGTGCACAGCGCACAGCCACGACGGGTCGTACCGCTCTTGCAGGCGAGAGCACTCAGGGCAGTCGGGTGTACCCCGTTCCCCACCCCCTATGTGGGGAACACGGGTACGCCACTCCCGGAGGGCTGCTGATGCCCTGTCGGTGCGCCAGTTGAGCCGTGTCTTCACGTCTCTGACCGAGGCTGGTGGTGGGTCGAGTAGGGCGAGTGCATCGATGTCCGCTTCGGTCACACCGGACGGCGCGCGGTCACCGAGCTCGGGTGCGGTGATGTGCCACGAGGTAGTGCCGTCGTCCTCTGCCTTCAGCACGAACGTGCCCGCGTACGCCTCACCTCCGTCAGGTGGTGGGCAGTGCTGACGTAGGCCGCCGTGCCTGTCCTTGTGGATGGTGATGGCGGCGGCGCCACCGCGGCCGGGGGTGAACGCGTCCTTCAAGGTGATCCGTACCGAGACGCCACCGACGGCGCGCTTCTTCGCTGCTGTGCCCGTCGGCCCCGACGTACGGCTCTCGGTGCCCTTGGCCAGGTGGTCGATGCCAAGGACTGCCGCCCCGGCCACGGCGAGCGGTTTGAGTACGCGGCTGTTCACGAGCGTGAAGTCGTCGGGTGAGTTCGAGGAGAAGCCGAACACGGGCAGCAGTTCGCCTACGGAGTCGATCAGGGCGAGAGCTGGCCCCCACGCGATGGCCGCCTGAACGATCGCCATGAGATGGGGGGCGTCCTCAGGTTCGACGTACAGGAACTGGCTGGAGTCGGCCAGTGTGCTTTCCTGCGCGCCGAGCATCAGCAGGCGATCGATGGTGGCGGCAGGCCCGTTGTGGTCGAGGTCGACCACCAGCACTCTCCGACCGCGGTTCAGCGCCTCGGCGCACGCAGCGAGACACAGGAACGTCTTGCCGGACTCGGGGTCGCCGAACACCAGGTTGACCTGTCCGGCGTAGAACAGCGCGTGCCCATCGGTGCGGGTGCCGACGACAGGTGCGGGCGGGTCAGGCAGTCCGCCATCGAGCATCGCGGCCACGTCGTAGAACAGGCCTGGGAGCGGGGTGATCGCGTGTTCCCCGTTCCCGGGTACATAGGCGGGGAACGCGGGAACACTGCCGTTCCTGGCCTGTACCCCGTTCCCCGGGAACACTTCGGGAACACGGGTACAGGTGCACGTCATGCCTGCTTGCTCCCAGAATGTGAGCCCAGCCATGTCGCAGCCGAGGCGATGGACGACCATCACGCCACCTCCCGAGCCACGGCGGCGATGTCCTCGCTGAAGGGGTCGCCTGCCTCGAGCAGACCTGCATGCCGCAGACAACGGGCGATGTCGTTCCGGATCCGCTGGTCGCGTTCGGCGATCTGCTCAGGTGTGAGTTGGCCGGCGAGATCGCCGGGACGGCTGAGACCGGCAGCGAGCTGCTCGGCGCGGCGACGCCAGTAGGACGCGAGACTGTCGCGGAACGCGTCACGGATCAACTGCTCGGCGATGTTGTCGATGTCGACCAGGAACCCGCTGCGCGGGCCAGTGGATGCCCACCACTGTCGGCGCGGTCGGGTACCGTGGCTGGTACGAGCCTCGTCGCTGTCGCTCCTGGAGGTCGTCCGGTCCCTGACTGGGCGACCTCTTTCGTTGTCGGGCTGCAGCGTCATGCGGCGCTACCGCCGTTCTGCACCTCCCGCGCAGCCCGGATCCACGCCTCCACGTCCTCAGTGGCGTACAGGACCTTCCGGCCGAGCTTGAAGCTCGCAGGCCCCTTTCCGATGTGCCGCCAGTAACGAACCGTCTCGGGGCTGGTGCGGCACATCGCCGCAACTTCCTGTGTGGTCTTGTACTCGCTCATGCTGATTCCCTTCGCTCTATCGCAGGTCTCACAACCTGCAAGATGACAGTAAGCGCGAATCAACGTTGTTGCACCTGTTGACACCTGCGAGAAATGTGCGCAAACTTGCGAGCATGGCAATCACGTATGGAGCGGCAGGCTGGGTCAGGATCGAGGACCGGGCCTTCCCGGGGACGATCTACATCCGGCTGTCCGCAACGGGTGAGGTCGTGGAGCTGTACCTCGATGCGGAATCCCGGGAGATCACACCGGCCGAGCTCCGGCGTCTACCGTTGGGCCGGTACCGTGCCCAGGCCCTGCGACGCCCGGATCTGCTCGTCGGCATGCTTGGCCTCATGCCGGGCATGGAGGCGGCACCCGACCCTCAGATACGCGAGAGTGTCGAGTCAGCATTCGAGGACAAGGCACCCCGGCTTCGTCCCGGGCGCCGGGTCACGCTCAAGCCGCCAACCGCCGGCCTCACCGATTCGTTTCTGCAGGACGTCGCCGCGGCATATCGGAGCGCCGTGGATCGCAACGAGCGGCCGAACATGGCCCTGGCCGAGCAATCGGGAGCGAATTACGACACCGTCCGCAGTTGGACGTATCTCGCACGGAAGAAGGGCTTCCTGGCCCCAGTGAGGCGAGGAGAGACGGCGGGATGACCAGTGCAAGCGCGAGATACCCGTTCGGAATGTGGGGGGTCTGATGGGCTTCACGAAGGATTTGTGGAACAAGACGGTCACTGATGCCGAGGGCATCAAGACCAAGGTGCCGACTGCGCGGTACGGCAAGGGGAAACGCTGGCTGGCTGTCTGGCACGAGGACGGTGGACGAGAGCGCACCAAGGCGTTTGCGAAGAAGGCCGACGCTGACCGCTACTGGCCGACGCAGGAGACCGACGTCAGCCGCGGGACATACATCACCCCGGCGGCCGCGAAGACTACGGTCGACCAGTGGTGCGATCTGTGGCTTCGGGGCTACGCCACGCGCCGGGACTCGACGGTTCGGCAGGCGAAGACGCACGCGGTTCTCATCCGGAAGGCGTTCGGGGATCTCCCGTTGAGCGGTGTCCGGCCGTCCGCAGTCCGCAGTTGGTGTGCACAGCTGAAGAGTGACGGGTACGAGCCGAGCTACGTCTATGCGCTACACGCGAGGCTGAGCCAGATCCTGAGCGACGCGGTGCACGATGGCCTCCTTGGGAAGAACCCGTGCAGCCGCCGTACGTCACCGCCCGCGGGGAAGCAGCGCCCGTACTGTGCGACCACCGAGCAGGTGTGGGCGCTATACGACGCGTTCCCGGAACACCTGAGGCCCGCGATCCTGCTCGGCGCGTTCGTCGGCCTGCGGGTCGCTGAGGCCTGCGGCGCACGGACCGAGGACATGGACTTCATGCGCGGTGTGTTCAGCCCCGCTGTGCAGTGGCCGGCCGAGCCGCTGAAGACCGAGGCGTCCAAGACGCCCGTGCCGATCCCCTCGGAGCTGACACTCGAGCTATCGGCCGCGGTCGCGCGGTGGGGGAGTGGGTGGCTTGTAACGGACGGCGCTGGCGGGCAGGCGTCGCCCTGGTCGATCGATCGGGCGATGCGATCGGTACGCAAGCGCCACGTCAAGCCGTTGCCTCAGGACCACGCGAAGGACTGCCGGGGCTGCCTGGTGCCGGGGCTACCTGAGGGATTCCGGTTCCACGACCTGCGGCACTACCTCGCGAGCCTGCTGATCGCCAGCGGCGCCGACGTGAAGGTCGTACAGGCGCGGGTACGGCACGCGAGCGCTAAGACCACCTTGGACTGCTACGGGCACCTGTGGCCCGACGCAGATGAGTCGACCCGCGCCGCCGTTGGTGCTGTGCTGGCGGCGCGGGTCGAAGGTCTCACGGAACAGCCACGGAACGCGGAGGGGTCATGACGACGTTTCCGCAGGTCAGCGGCCTAGAGCCGATCACACGTCGTAGTAGAGCTCGAACTCGTGGGGGTGGGGGCGGAGTTGGATCGGGGCGATCTCGTTGTCGCGCTTGAGGTCGATCCAGGTCTCGATCAGGTCCTCGGTGAAGACGTCGCCCTCGAGCAGGAAGGCGTGGTCGGCCTCGAGGGCGTCGATCACGGCCGGCAGCGAGGTCGGGACCTGCGCGATGCCCGCGTGCTCCTCCGGCGGCAGCTCGTAGAGGTCCTTGTCGACCGGGTCGGCCGGCTCGATCTTGTTGCGGATACCGTCCAGGCCGGCCAGCAGCTGCGCCGCGAACGCCAGGTACGGGTTCGCCGACGGGTCGGGGCAGCGGAACTCGATCCGCTTCGCCTTCGGGTTCGAGCCGGTGATCGGGATCCGGATGCAGGCCGAGCGGTTACGGGACGAGTAGACCAGGTTGACCGGCGCCTCGAAGCCCGGCACCAGACGGTGGTACGAGTTCACGGTCGGGTTCGTGAAGGCCAGCAGCGACGGGGCGTGCTTGAGCAGGCCGCCGATGTACCAGCGGGCGGTGTCGGACAGGCCGCCGTACCCGGACTCGTCGTAGAACAGCGGGTCGCCGTTGCTCCACAGCGACTGGTGGCAGTGCATGCCGGAGCCGTTGTCACCGAAGATCGGCTTCGGCATGAAGGTCGCGGTCTTGCCGGCCTTCCAGGCGGTGTTCTTGACGATGTACTTGAACTTCATCACGTCGTCGGCGGCCTTGAGCAGCTCGTCGAAGCGGAAGTTGATCTCGGCCTGACCTGCCGTACCGACCTCGTGGTGGGCGCGCTCGACGATCAGGCCGGACCGCTCCAGCGCCAGCGTGATGTCGTCGCGCAGCTCGCCGAAGTGGTCGGTCGGCGCGACCGGGAAGTAGCCACCCTTGTAGCGGACCTTGTAGCCGCGGTTGCCGCCGTCCTCGACCCGGCCGGTGTTCCAGGCGCCGGCGATCGAGTCGATCGAGTAGTGCGAGGAGTTCGCCTTGGTCTCGAACCGGACGTCGTCGAAGACGTAGAACTCGGCCTCGGGCGCGAAGAACGCGGTGTCCGCGATACCGGTCGACTTCAGGTACTCCTGCGCCTTGCGGGCGATGTTGCGCGGGTCACGCGAGTACGCCTCGCCGGTCAGCGGGTCGTGCACGAAGAAGTTGACCACCAGCGTCTTGGCGCTGCGGAACTCGTCGACGTACGCACTGGTCGGGTCCGGCAGCAGCTTCATGTCGGATTCGTGGATCTGCTGGAAACCGCGGACCGACGAACCGTCGAAGGCGAGGCCGTCCTCGAAGACCTCAGGACCGAACGACGACACCGGGACCGTGAAGTGCTGCATGATGCCTGGCAGGTCGCAGAACCGGACATCGACGATCTCGACGCCCTCGTTCTTGACGTAGGCGAGCAGCTCCTCGGCGCTGGAAAACATACGTACTCCTAGGGTGGCTCAGAGATTGCATCTGAACGTAGGGCCCGCCGGTTTCTCCGTCATGACCCTGATGTTTCGCGGATGTTACGCCCAGCGTGTCCGCGCTGACCCACTGGTGTACGGCGGTGACGCCCTGAGATCTCGGAGTCCGCGTGGGACCCTCCCCGGGTGTGTCCGTAGGCTAGACATCATGGCATCATCCGCGTCGGCCGCAACCGGACCCACCGAAGAATTCCGTTACCCGGGCAATCGGCTGGGTCTTCCCGAGGACGGACCGGGCTCGGTGGCGACCTGGGGACGCCGCGTAGTGGCGCTGCTGATCGACTGGCTGATCGCGGGCCTGATCGCGTCCGTGGTGATGGGCCGGCCGATGTGGGCGGGCGGTAGCGACTTCGGCGTGATGCACTCGGCCATCTTCGCCGTGACGACCGGGATTCTGACCGGCCTGGCCGGCGGCACCATCGGCCACCGGATCTGCGATCTGCGGGTGGTTCCGGTCCGCGACCGGAAGACATACACGGCGCCGCCCGGTGTGCTGGCGGGCCTCCTCCGCGCGCTGCTGGTCAGCCTGCTGATCCCCGCGGTGATCTTCGACCGCGACCGCCGCGGGCTGCACGACCTGGCTGCGCGGACGATCGTCGTACTGCGGTAGCCAAACAGTCAGCGACGGGTGAGCAGCAGCTGTACGTCGTCCAGGTACCCGGTCCGGAAGCCCGCCTCGGAGTACGCGAGGTAGAACTCCCACATCCGCCGGAACGTGTCGTCGAACCCGAGCGCCGCGATCGCCGGCCAGTGCTCGATGAACCGGTTCCGCCAGACCCGCAGCGTCCGCGCGTAGTCCCCGCCGAGGTGGCGGATCACGTCGGCGCGCAGGCCGGTGTGCTGCGCGGTGATGTCCTGGATCACCTCGATGGACGGGATCAGCCCGCCGGGGAAGATGTACTTCTGCACCCAGGTGAACGTGTTCCGGGTCGCGAGCATCCGCTCGTGCGGCATCACGATCGCCTGCACGACGCCGACCCCGCCGGGCGCGAGCCGCCGCTCGATCGCGTCGAAGTACACCGGCCAGTACTTCTCGCCGACCGCCTCGATCATCTCCACACTCAGTACGGCGTCGAACTCGCCGATCTGATCGCGGTAATCGCGCAGCGCGACCTGCACGCGGTCACCGACGCCCGCCTCGGCGATCTTGCGCTGTGCCAGCAACGCCTGCTGCGAGGCGATCGTGATCGCCGTCACCCAGGCGCCGCGCTGCGCGGCGCGGATCGCGAGGCTCGCCCAGCCGCAGCCGATATCGAGCACCCGTGACCCTGACCGCACCCCGGCCGCGTCGAGAATGGAGTCGAGCTTGCGCAGTTGGGCGGCGGAGAGTTCGTCGTACGACGCGGTGGCGAGATCGGCCGTCGGCTCGCCGCCGAAGTACGCCGCCGAGTAAGTCAGCGTCGGATCCAGGAACTCGGCGAACATCGGGTTGCTCAGGTCGTAGTGCCGGCTGATGTTCTCCCGGGCGCCGGCCCGGTCGTTCTCCTGCTCGCCCGGCTGCGACCGGGTGACCAGCCAGCGCAGCGACTGCGCCCACTTCGGCAGCAGGTGCCGGGTCTCCTCGTTGCTGAACCGCTCCGCGAACGGGACCAGCAGGTCGGCCAGGTCGGTGCCCGGCTCCGGGTCCCAGTCGCCGGCCAGGTACGCCTCGCCGAACCCGGACCCGGCGTCCTGACCGAGCCGGTCCAGGAACGCCGACGTACGGTGCACCCGCATGGCGGGGCCGCCGAGGCCGAACGAGCGGTTGCGGTCCAGGTGGATCGTGGCCGGGAGATCCTTGGCGATCAGCCGGATCGCGGTCGCGGCGCCGTACCGACGGACCGGATTCGACCGTGGCCGGGCCAGCGTCGGCCAGGTTTCGGTCTCCGGCGCGTGCACAGGATGCTGCACACGCGGCATCACATCCGTCATCTCTACCCCTGTATCGATCCGTCCTGGTCGCACCTTAAGGCCAACCAGCCACCCCACAGCGCGACACGGAGGCACACACGTGCCACGTCACGACAGATCAACTGCCTGAGCGGCCACCGGGTTACCGGTGTCTCACTCAGAGATATCCCCCCAGCAGATATTAGCGGCCGCGCATCGCCTGGCGGGCGCCCTTGAGACTCGTCGGCACCGGGCCCTTCGGCATCGGCACCTGCGGCCGGACCGCGTCCAGCGCCTTCAGCCGCTGCAGCAGGTCGGTGATCTCGGAGGGCTGCAGGACAGCCGGCAGCTTCATCACGTACTTGGTCAGCTTGCGGATGTCGATCTCGCCCTCGCCCTTGCCGGCGACGATCTGGGTCACCGGCGCGCCGCCGGCGACCCGGTTGTGCTTCTTGGCCTCGGCCGCGAGCAGGTTCTTCACCCGGCTCGGCTGCCCCTCGCCGACCAGGATGATGCCGGGCTTGCCGACCACCCGGTGGACGATGTCGGAGTTCTTGGTGACCGCGACCGCGGGGTCCACATTCCAGCCGCGGCGCAGCGTCTGCAGCGCGGACGCGGCCGCACCGGCCTGGCCCTCGATCTGGCTGTACGCCGCCTTCTCGACCTTGCGGCCGAAGACGATCGTGGCGGCCAGGAAACCGAGCGCGACGCCGAGCGGGATCCAGACGAGCAGCGGCCCCACCAGGAATCCGCCGAGCACGGCCAGCCCGACGACGCCGAGGAAGATCCCGGCGAGCACCAGGCCGACGAGCGGCTCGGACTTCCGGGTCAGCTTGTACGCCGAAACGATCTGCTTGAGCCTGCTGGTCTTCTTCTCTTCGGGCGCGTCGTTCTTGGCCATCTCTACCTTGTCCTCTTATGCCTGAGCGGCGTTCATACGTGACTCAACGGCCTGACGGTACAGCCGACCCGCCCGGTACGAGGACCGTACCAGCGGACCGGACATGACTCCGGCGAAACCGATCTCCTGCGCCTCCGCGTCCAGCTCGACGAACTCCTCGGGCTTCACCCAGCGCTCGACCGGGTGGTGCCGCACCGAGGGCCGCAGGTACTGCGTGATCGTGATGATCTCGCAGCCCGCCGCGTGCAGGTCCTTCAGCGCTTGGCTGACCTCGTCACGGGTCTCGCCCATGCCGAGGATCAGGTTCGATTTGGTGACCAGCCCGTAGTCGCGGGCCTGGGTGATGACGTCCAGCGAACGCTCGTACCGGAACCCGGGCCGGATCCGGCGGAAGATCCGCGGCACGGTCTCGACGTTGTGCGCGAACACCTCCGGCCGCGACGAGAACACCTCGGCGAGCTGCTCGGGTACGGCGTTGAAGTCCGGCGCGAGCATCTCCACGCCGGTGCCCGGGTTCAGCTCGTGGATCTGGCGGATCGTCTCGGCGTACAGCCACGCGCCGCCGTCGTCCAGGTCGTCACGGGCCACACCGGTCACGGTCGCGTAGCGCAGACCCATGGTCCGGACCGACTCCGCGACCCGGCGCGGCTCGTCGCGGTCCAGCTCCTCCGGCTTGCCGGTGTCGATCTGGCAGAAGTCACAGCGCCGGGTGCACTGGTCCCCGCCGATCAGGAAGGTCGCCTCGCGGTCCTCCCAGCACTCGAAGATGTTCGGGCAACCGGCTTCCTGGCACACCGTGTGCAGTCCTTCGGACTTCACCAGCTTCTGCAGCGCCTGGTACTCCGGGCCCATCCTGGCGCGGGTCTTGATCCACTCGGGTTTGCGCTCGATCGGGGTCTCCGCGTTGCGCACTTCGAGCCTGAGCAGTTTCCGTCCTTCTGGGGCGATCGTCACGCCTCCAAGGGTACGCGTCCCCGCTCAGGGCCGTTCCACCCGTACGCTGATGAGCTATGTCCACGGTTGACCTGCGTACGGATGCCGAACCGGGCACACCGTCGGCGTCCGGTACTGGATCCGATGCCGGATCTGGTACTGCGGTGCGCGGCTGGACCCGTCCCGCGCCGACGGCCCGCGAGCAGCGGTACGACGTACTGCTCGGTCTCGGGATGGCGCTGGCCGCGGTGTTCGGGACCGAACTCGCCCGCGGCGGCTCGCCGACCCAGGTCGATCTGGGGATCGGCGGCGTCGAGCCGTACGTGCTCAGTGCGGCCGTGGCGCTGCCGTTGTGCTTCCGCCGCCGCTGGCCGATCCCGGTGCTGCTCCTGGTCGCGGTGCTGTTCGTGCTGAACGGGGAGCGGGCCGTCTTCGCGTTCGGCGGCAACCTGATCACGCAGGCGACCATGTTCATGGCGATCTACGCCGCGGTGGCCTGGGCCCGCGACCGGCGGCTGATGAAGGCGGCGGTGGCGGTCGTCTTCGTCGTGATGTTCGGCTGGCTGACGCTCAACTTCGTGCACGCGCTGCGGAACAACGCGATCGAGGGGCCGAACCATGCCCTGTTCTCGCCGTACGTCTCGAACGTGGTCATCGCCGTCGCGCTGAACGTCCTGTACTTCTTCGGCGCGTACTTCTGGGGCCGGACCGCGTGGGCGACCGCCCGGCAGCAGTTCGAGCTCGAGCAGCAGGCGACCGAGCTGGCCGCGCAGCAGGAGGCGAGCTCGCGGCGCGCGGTGATCGACGAGCGGCTGCGGATCTCCCGCGAGCTGCACGACGTCGTCGCCCACCACATCAGCAGCATCGGCATCCAGGCCGGCGGCGCCCGGCGGGTGATGGACACCGACCCGGACGCCGCGAAGAACGCGCTGAACGTGATCGAGGAGTCCAGCCGGAGCGCGGTGAACGAGATGCGCCAGCTGCTCGGCATGCTCCGCTCGGCGGACCCCGACCTCGACGTCAGTACGCCGGACCCCAAGGAGCCGCAGGCCGGCGCGGACCGGCTGCCGGCGCTGATTGCGGAGGCGAACAGCCTGGGCCTGGAGGTCGGCTTCCACCAGATCGGGGCGCCGGCCGAGCTGCCCAAGACCGTCTCGGTGTCGGTGTACCGGATCGCCCAGGAAGCGCTCGCGAACGTCCGCAAGCACTCGACGGCCCGCAGCGCCCACGTCACACTGCGTTATCTCGGTGACGCGGTCGAGCTCGAGGTGCTCGACGACGGCCGCCCGAAGCACGCCCCGGTCGGTAGCCGGCTCGGCCATGTCGGGATCCGTGAGCGGGTCGGCCTGCTCGGCGGCGAGAGCGAGATCGGCCCGCGTCCCGTGGGAGGATTCCGCGTCCGGGTCCGGATCCCGCTGGATCCGCAGAACCGTCCATTGGCTGGGGGAGAAGCGTGACAGACCCGATGCGGGTGCTGCTGGTCGACGACCAGGACCTGGTACGTGCCGGATTCCGGATGATCCTGTCCGTCGAGCCGGAGATCGAGGTGGTCGGCGAGGCCGCGGACGGCGAGAAGGCGATCGAGCTGGCGCTGGCGTTGCGGCCGGACGTCGTACTGATGGACGTCCAGATGCCCGGCATGGACGGGATCACCGCGACCCAGCGGATTGTCGCGGAGGACGCCGGGAAGGTCGTCATCCTCACCACCTTCGACCGTGACGACTATCTCTTCGAGTCGCTCGGGGCCGGTGCGAGCGGCTTCCTGCTCAAGAACACCGCGCCCGAGGACCTGGTGGAGGCGATCCAGGTCGTGCACTCCGGGCACGCGCTGCTCGCGCCCGAGGTGACCCGGCGGGTGATCAAGCGATTCACCGGCAAGGGAGAGCGGGTGTACCGGCCGGACCTGCTCGCGGAGCTGACCGAGCGGGAGCGCGAGGTGCTCGGGCTGATCGCCCGCGGCCTGACCAACACCGAGATCGCCAACCAGCTGTACGTCGGCGAGGCGACGGTCAAGACCCACGTGTCCCGCGTGCTGCTGAAGCTCGGGCTGCGCGACCGGGTTCAGGCCGTCGTGTTCGCCTACGAATGCGGCCTCGTCACCCCGGGCGACGACCCGACGGCATGATTCGTCCGTCGTACGGATGACTCCGATGATCACCCGCGCGGGCGACGTGCCGGCGTACTGCAGCTGACTAGCTTTGGGAGGGTCGGGCGAACGCCCGGCCGGGGGCTGGAAGCTGATGGGAACGGTGACACATGCTGAGGGTGGCTGGGCTCACCCGGCGGTTCGGTGATCATCTGGCGCTGGACGACGTGACCTTCGACGTCGTACCGGGACGGATGACCGGATTCGTCGGGGCGAACGGGGCCGGGAAGACGACGACGATGCGGATCATCCTCGGGGTCCTGGGCGCGACGGCCGGCGAGGTGCGGTGGCAGGACAAGCCGCTGACGCAGGACGTACGCCGGGACTTCGGCTACATGCCCGAGGAACGCGGGCTGTACCCGAAGATGAAGATCCGCGACCAGCTGGTGTTCTTCGGCCGGCTGCACGGGCTCGACCCGGAGCGCGCCGGCGCACGGACCGACAAGATCCTCGGGCGGCTCGGGCTGGCCGAGCGCGCGACCGACATCCTCGAGACGCTCTCGCTGGGGAACCAGCAGCGGGTGCAGATCGCGGCCGCGCTGGTCCACGAGCCGATCGCGCTGGTGCTGGACGAGCCGTTCAGCGGCCTCGACCCGCTCGCCGTCGACGCGATGGTCGACCTGCTGCGCGAGGAGGTGACGCCGGAGGTGCCGGTGCTGTTCTCCAGCCACCAGCTCGATCTGGTCGAGCGGCTGTGCGACGACCTCGTCGTACTGTCCCGGGGCAAGGTCGTCGCCGCGGGTGCCGTGTCCGAGCTGGCAGCCGGGCCTACGTCGACGTACCGCCTGGTGGTGGACGGCGACGCCGGGTGGCTGCGTGACGTGCGAGGGATCCAGGTGCGCGATGTGGCCGGGGGTACGGCGTTGTTCGACGTACTCGACGGTGCGGTGGAGCAGAAGATCCTGCAGGAGGCGCTGACCCGCGGGCCGGTGCTCGAATTCGGGCCGGAGCGGGTGGCGCTGAGCGACGTCTTCCGGGAGGCGACCCGATGAAGGTACTGGAGAAGCCGTGGGTGCTGATCGCGGAGCGCGAGATCACCACGAAGCTGCGGGACAAGACGTTCATCGGCTCGACGCTGGTGATGCTGCTGATCGTGATGGTCGCGGTGATCCTGCCCGCGATCCTCGCGGGCAAGGGCGGCCCCGACAAGATCGGGGTCATCGACGACGCGAGCCAGAAGGTCGTTCAGACGGCGTCGGTGACGGCGGGCGGCGACGGGTTCGAGGCGACTCGCTTCTCCGACCGTCCGGCCGCTGAGAAGGCCGTCACCGACGGCAAGGTGGAGGCCGCGCTGCTGCCGGACGCGGGCGGGTACGTCGTGCTCGGCAAGGACCGCGTCGACTCGGGGATCGAAGGCGCCCTGCGCGAGGCGGCCGCCGCCGTTGGGATGGAGACGAACGCCGGGAAGGCGGGACTGAGCCCGGAGGAGTTGCACGCCGGGACGAAGGTCTCGTTGCAGCTGCTGAAGCCAGGCCCGTTGCCGGACATCGTGTCCGACTTCGTGAACATCGGGCTCGCGCTGGTGTTCTACATGACCGCGCTCGGTTTCGGGATGATGATCGCGCAGAGCGTCGTCCAGGAGAAGGAGAGCCGGGTCGTCGAGATCCTGGCCGCCGCGGTGCCGATCCGGTCGCTGCTGTGGGGGAAGGTGCTGGGCAACACGGTGCTGGCGCTCAGTCAGATCGTGGTGATCGCGGGTGCGTCGCTGATCGGGCTGCTCGCCACCGACCAGGCCGACATCCTCGAAGTGGTCGCGCCGGTCGCCGGGTGGTTCGTGGTGTTCTTCGTACTCGGGTTCGTCGCGCTGGCCGGGCTCTGGGCGGTCGCCGGATCGCTCGCGACGCGGCAGGAGGACCTCGGGTCGACCACGCTGCCGGGGCAGATGATCCTGATGATCCCGTTCTTCTTCTCGGTGTTCGCGGGGTCGTCGGCCAAGACCGTGGCGTCGTTCGTCCCGATCGCGTCGTCGATGTCGATGCCGGGCCGGATGCTCACCGAGGACGTGCCGATCTGGCAGCCGCTGGTCGCGATCGCGCTGCTGCTGGCCGCCACCGTGCTGATCGTCCGGATGGGCGCACGGCTGTACGAGCGCACGCTGCTGCAGACGGGCCGTCGCCTCGGTTACCGCGAGGCCCTGGCGCTCGAATCGAAGTAGCACATCGTCACGACCGGGCCCGGCGTTACAACACCGGGCCCGGCTGTGACGAAACCGCAATGTAGGGTCGCTGTGTGCTGTGTCTAGACCTCGACTACGGTCTCAACGCATGAACGTTGAGCTGCGCCACCTGCGGGTGGTGGTCCTGGTGGCAGAAGCGGGGTCCGTCGGACGGGCCGCCCGCTGGCTCAAAGTCAGCCAGCCGAGCCTGACCGCGCAGCTGAAACGGATCGAGGCCGCATTCGGCGGTGAGCTGTTCGAACGCTCCCGCACCGGCGTGAAGCCGACTCCGCTCGGCCGGTACGCCGTTGATCGCGCGCGGGCCATCCTGGTCGACGTCGACCATTTGTCTGCGACCGTGTCCGCGATGACCGCGGTCGAGTCGTCCGCCGTACGGCTTGGTGGGTTTCCGACCGCGCCGATGTCCGGGATCGCGTCCCGGCTCCGAACTCACGGTGAGATCGAGCAGGTGAGCATCGAGGTCGAGTGGTCCACCAGCGTGCTCCTGCAGCAGCTGGAGAGCGGGCGGCTGGACTTCGCGTTGCTGCGGGAGTTCCCCGGGTTCGAGCTTCGGCTGCCGGCCGGGGTGGAGTCGACCACGGTCGTTGAGTCCGAGTCGGCGTACGTCGCCTTGTCGGCGGACCACCCGGTGGCGGAGGCGTCGCGGGCGCGTGGTGAGGTTGATCTGGCGTCGCTGTCGGCCGAGGAGTGGATCGGTGAGCCGCCGGACGACAGCGGGTTCCATGTGCTGTTCCGGGCGGCGTGCGAGGCTGCTGGGTTCCAGCCCCGGGTGGAGCACCACTCGGTCGACACGTCGGTGCTGATGGGGTTCGTGACCAGTGGTCAGGGCGTGGCGCTCATCTCGCCCACGTCGTACCGGATGCTCTCAGCTGATGTCACCACTCGCACCCTGGTGGGTGACCCGATTCATCGGAAGTTGGTGCTCGCGTGGAGCACCGACTCACCACGGGCCCAGATGGCGGGCGACGTACTGCAGATGGCCAGCGTCGCGTACGAAGAAGCCATCACCGAACACGCCCGCCGAGACCAACACCAACAACGCATGCACGTCGCCTGATCCCGTGCTCGCTGCATGTCTGCATTGGTGGAGTGTTTCTGGCGCTATCGCAGCAAAACCCTCCACCAAGTAGCCGGCGCCCCGGGCGAACTCGGGTCACTTAGGCGGGCTTTACCACCGGGTTTTCGAACGCCATGTGGAACTCGCCGGTGTCCTCCGGGTCCTCCATCCGCTCCCGATACTGCGACCCCATCTGCTCCCGAGGCGAAACACTCCGCTCCACCTTCTTCGTCTCCACCGGCTGAGTTTCCTCGACCGCCTGCGGCTTCGGCTCCACCGGCTGAGTTTCCTCAACTGGCGCGGCGGCTTGGGGCTTGGGCTCCACTGGCTGAGCAGGCGGGACCGGCTGAGTCTCCTCAGCGGGCGCGACCGCGTCGGGCTTAGCGTCCACCGGCTGAGCTTCTTCCGCCGGCGCGACCGCCTCAGGCGTCGCGTCCATCGGCTGGGTCTCCTCGACCGGCGCGGCTGCCTCGGGCTTGGTCTCCATCGGCTGAGTTTCCTCGACGGGCGGGACCGCCTCGGGTGTGACCGCCTCCTGAGTAGATGCGACCGGCTGGGTCTCCTCGACCGGTGTGGCCGCGCTCGGCGGCGCCTCCACGGGCTGGGTTTTCTCAGCCGGCTCGCTCACCTCAGCTGCGGGGGTCGCCTGCGTGACCGGCTCTTCGGCTGCGGGAGGTGGGGCGATGACTGTTTCCTCACCGGGGTAGTTGCTGTCGGCATCTGCCTCGGGGAACTGGCGGGTGTGCTCGAACTCCTCCGCCCCACCAACCGGGAACTGCCGCGTCTGATCGTCGGCCTGGTTCCGCGGCTCTGCCGCCGCGGGCTCGTCGAACAGGTCGTCGTACCGCGTGTGAGTCTCGTACGCCGCCGGCGCCTGATAGGTGCCCCCGGCAACCGGATACACGGCCGCGACGTCCGCCTCCTGCTGCGCCTGCGCGGCTTCCTGCTCGCGTTGCAGCCGCTCGGCGTCGGCCCGCTCCCGCCGCCGGCGCTGGACACCGTGGACGATCAGCTGGATCGCGTACACCAGCGAGATCACCCCGAGGATCGGCACTACGCCGTTCAGCGTGTACTGCTTCGACCCGTCGATCATCCCGTTGGTGACGCCAGGGACGTCGTTCAGGAAGTTCGTGGTCCGGTTCGGGATCCAGAGCCAGCAGTAGATCAGGGCGCCGAAGGCGATGAACGCCCCCAGCGCACCGGCGCCGGAGAAGTACGACACCACGGCCCAGAAGATCAGCGCGCCGATGCCGAAGGCAAGCGCCATCCCCTTCGCGTTCAGCTCGATACCACCCGGCGCCGAGAGGACTCCGAACACGGCCGGACCGGCCAGAGCAACGGCTACTCCGAGCAAGAACCCAAGAAATTTGGACACACCCCCAAGGTAGCGACGATCTGCGGTTACACCCCGCAGACACTTCGGCACACCTTTCGGCTGACCCAGGCAGGCAACCGCTTGCCTAAGGTAGAAGCCATGCGCGCACCGAACATCGTCGTCGTCCTGTCCGACGAACACACCGCCGCCGCAGCCGGTTGGGCAGGCCATCCGCACGTCCAGACGCCACACCTGGATCGTCTGGCCGCGCAGGGCGTTTCGTTCGACCGCGCGTACACCAACAGCCCGATGTGCGTGCCGTCCCGCCTCTCACTCATGGCGGGCCAGTACGTGCACCAGATCGGGGCCTGGGACAACGGCGTGATCCCAGACGCGTCGTACCGCACCTGGGGCCACCACCTGCGCGAAGCCGGCTACACCTCGGTCATAGCGGGCCGAACGCACTTCAACGGACCAGACCGCTTACTAGGCTTCGACCGGCGCCTCACCGACGACCTGGACTTCTGGCTCGACCACAGCGGCCGTCCACCCCGTCGTACGGCGGACTGGCGACGCCCGAGCAACTCTCATGTCACCGAACAGGGCTCAGGCGACCACGTCCACACGCAGCACGACGTAGCCGCCACAGACGCCGCTGTGGAGTTCCTACGAGACCCAGGCGAGGACCCGTTCCTGCTGTACGTCGGCTACATGCACCCGCACTTCCCGTTGGTCGCACCACCGGAGTTCCGAGCCCTCTACGACCCGGCCGACGTCGAGCTACCCACCGTCGCAGATGACCAGCACCCGGTAATCTCCTTGCTGCGTCACGGGTTCCGTAACGACGAGCCGCTGACGGAGGAGCAGATCCGGGAGGCGACAGTCTGCTATTGGGCGCTGATCAGCCATCTTGATCACCAGATCGGTCGGCTGCTGGCCGCAGTGCCGGACGACACAGTGGTCATCTACACCAGCGACCACGGCGAGATGGCCGGTCACCAGGGCATCTGGCAGAAACAGTGCTTCTACGAGCCCGCCGTACGCATCCCGCTGCTCCTACGCCACCCGTCGTTGCAGCCGGGCCGGAGCGCCGCACACGTCAGCCTGATCGACGTGCTCCCCACGCTGCGAGACGTAGCCGGTCTGGCGCCCGACGCCGCTCTGCCCGGTCAGACGCTGCTGGAGGCTCAGGACAGACCTGTGCTGTCGGAGTACCACGCACAGGGCATGGTCGACGGCGGTTTCATGCTGAAGTCCGGGCCGTGGAAGTACTGCTACTACGGGTCCGGGCATGCGCCGCAGGTCTTCAACGTCGACGACGACCCACTGGAGCTCCACGACCTGTCCGGTGAGACGGCTCTGGTGCAGCGACTGGATGCTGAGCTGAGATTGCTGCTGGACCCTGACGCGACCGATGCCCGTGCGAAGTCGGACCAGGCTGCGCGCCTTTCGAGAGGATGAGCTGTTGCCCGCTCCGAACATTCTGCTGATCGTTTCCGACGACCACGGGTACGCCGACCGCGGTGGACTCGGCGTGCACTCCGACGTACGGACTCCGGCGCTGGACCGGCTGGCCGCGGAGGGAGTGAGCTGCACCGACGCTTACGTGACAGCGCCGATCTGCAGCCCGTCACGCGCGTCGATCATCTCCGGGCGGTACCAGCAGCGGTGGGGCGGCCAATGGTTCGACTCGGCCGCGTTCCCGCCTGACGACGTACCGACGCTTGCGGAGATCCTGCGCGACCAGGGGTACCGGACGGGGTACTTCGGCAAGGTGCACTACGGGAAAGAGAGTGTGGGGGACAGGGCGTGTCCGCCGCACCACGGGTTCGAGGAGACGCTGTACGGGCTGGCGGGGCAGTCGTTCGGGCGGCTGAACTACCTGCATCACTCCGACGAGTCGGTCGAGTCGTACGGTCAGCCGGCCGCGCACCACATGGCTGTCCAGCCTCTGTTGTCAGGGGACGAGCCAGTCGAGCACGAGGGCTTTCTGACTGCGGAGTTCGGTCGCCGCGCGGCGGAGTTCATGGACGCGGACGACGAGCGGCCGTACTTCTGCATGGTCGCGTTCAACGCCGTACACAACTTCTGCTGGCAGCTGCCGGACTCCGAACTGGAAGCGCGCGGGCTCCCGGCTTTCCGCGACTGGTCGCCCGATGCGGACGGCCCGTTCATGGAGTGGTACGACGACGTGATCGTGCCGAATCTTCCGCACGGGCGTGAGTACTACCTCGCCCAGTTGGAGCTGATGGACGCGGAGATCGGGCGACTGCTCGACGTGGCCGGCGACGACACGATCGTCGTGTACGTGACGGACAACGGCGGGTCGACCTGCAATTTCGGCGACAACGCGCCGCTGCGTGGGACGAAGTACACGCTGTGGGACGGCGGCATCCGCATCCCGATGCTCTGGCGCTGGCCGGACCAGTTGCCGGCGGGACGTCGTACGGACGCTTTGGTCAGCACGATGGACCTGGTCCCGACGCTGGCCGCGGCGGCGGGTGCGACCGTGGACGGTGCCGATGGCGTCGACATCCTGCCCGTGCTGGGCGGTACCGCCGAGACTGCCCACGAGAACCTGCACTGGGACTGCGGGTTCCAGTGGGCGGTGCGGTCGGGGGAGTGGAAGCTCAGCTGGGTGGCCGACGACGCCAACACCAGGCATTTGCGTGACTACGAGCACGCGCCGATGGGGGAGGGCTGGTTCCTCGCGAACCTGGCCGACGACATCGGCGAGCAGACCAACCACCTGTCAGCCCAGCCGGAGATCGCAGACCGGTTGCGCTCGTTGCACGCCGGTTGGCGTGCGGAGGTGGGGCTCGAGGCTCAGACAGTCAACCCGTAGGTGATCGCTGTCGGCGGCTCCTCGTGGTGGTCGATGTCCGGGCTGCGCTCGTACTCGTTCCAGGCGAGGAGCTCGTCGAGGTGCCGGCGTACCGAGTCGAGGACCTCGGTGGTCGTGACCTCGCGGCCGAGCTCCTTGGAGAGCGTGGTCACGTCGGCGTCCGAGATGCCGCACGGGACGATCCGGTCGAACCAGGTGAGGTCGTTGTCGCAGTTCAGCGCGAAGCCGTGCATGGTCACGCCCTGGGCGACCCGGATCCCGATCGCGGCGATCTTCCGCTCCCGGCCGCGGTCGTCGGCCGCGACCCAGACGCCGCTGCGTCCCTTGACCCGGCCCGTCTTCACGCCGAGCTCGGAGCAGACGCCGATCAGCGCCTCTTCGAGCCGGCGGACGTAGTCCACGACGTACACGTGTGAGGCGAGCTTGACGATCGGGTATCCGACCAGTTGGCCGGGGCCGTGCCAGGTGATCTTGCCGCCGCGGTCCACGTCGACCACCGGCGTACCGTCCATCGGGCGCTCGTGCGGCTCGGTGCGCTTGCCCGCCGTGTAGACCGGCGGGTGCTCGAGCAGGATGACCGTGTCCGAGCCGGTGCCTTCGGCAACCTCCGCGTGCAGTCGTCGCTGCTCGGCCCACGCGGTCTCGTAGTCCACCGCGCCGGCGCCGAATCCGGCCTCCACGTACCTGATAGCCCTCACGCCTTCGAGTGTAGGCGGGGCCGATCGCGGCCCGCGCCCTGGGCTGTGGATAACTTCGACGGGCAAGGTCGCGATCGGTGCATCCTCTTGGACATGGACCTCGCAGATCTCACCGGCTACAGCCTGCGCCGCGAGCTCGGGTCCGGGCCGGCCGGCACCGTCTGGCAGGTCCGGGACCGCGCCTCGGGCCGCAACGCCGTGCTCAAACACCTCCCGCACAGCGCGTATCCCGACCGGGGGCGGCTCCGCGAGGACTTGAGCATGCTGTCCCGCTTCCGGCACCCGCACGTCGCGCGGCTCCACGAGTACCGCGAGACGGACACCGGCTGGATCCTGATCACCGAGCACCTCGCCGCCGGCAGCCTCGCCGCCCTCCTCACCCGCCGCGGCCCGCTGTCCCGCGGCGAACTCGTCACCCTCCTCGCCCCGCTCGCCGAGGCGCTCACCCACCTCCACGCCTCGAACCTCACCCACGGCTCCATCACCCCCGAAAACGTCCTCTTCGACGCCGACGGCCGCCCAATCCTCACCGACGCCACCCTCCGCCGTACCGACCCCACCACCGACCACCAAGCCCTCGCCACCCTCACCCACCGCGTCAGCGCCAGCCCCACCCCCTTTCCACCCGACCTCCTCACCAACACCCCCCTCAGATCCCTCCCGAACCGCCTCCTAACCCACACCCCCGCCACCCCCATAGACCTAGCCCCCCTCACCAGCACCGCCCCCACAGCACCCGCCGCCACCCCACCACCCCAAGCCCCAATACCGCCTCCCGGCAGCACTCCACCGCCCCACGCCCCAACACCGAGCGCCCCCAGGCCCGGCCCCCGACGTCCGACCTCGTCGGACGGGTCGGCAGACGACGATGCCCCCGCTGCCTCCCGTGCGCCGCTCGCTCCACCTCCGGCCGAGCCGCCACCCTCACCTCTGAAACAACCAAAGCGACCTCACCCCACCGCACCCTCCGCCAAGGCCCGCTCGACGCGCGTGCGCTCCAACCGCCGCCACAAGTCCCGCCGCACCCGGTTTGTCGCGGCCCTCCACCGACTCCCACACCCCGCGTACGGCGTACTCGCCGCAGCCGCCCTAGCCGCGATCATCGTGCTCGCAATCGCCATCGCCACACTCCGAGCCATCGACACCCCGGCAACCGCCCAACCAGACCCCACCGGCACGCGGTCCACAACCCAACGCACATCCACATCCCCGCCCACCCAGTCGCCAACCACCGCCCACCCAACGGCACCCGGGCGACCCGAGACATCGCCAAGCCAGGCCCGTGCCACGACCTCCGCGCCAAGATCCGAGTCCGCCTCCTCATCAGAGCTGGCCACCTGGATCGAAACGCTGCAAGCACTCGACGCCCAGCGCGCGCAAGCGTTCTGGACCCTCGACCTCGAAGCCCTCGACCTCATCTATGTCCCAGGCAGTGCCCCCTGGCGCACCGACCGCGCCCTCCTGTCGGCCTACCGCGACCAGAACGTCCGCGTCCAAGGCCTCCGAATCACGATCGAAAGCACCGCGATCACCCGCCGCACCGCAACCACCGTCACCCTGAAAACCACCGACCACCTCACAGCCGGCCAAGCAGTCGACCACACCGGCGCCAAAACCCCACTCCCACCAGGCCCCCCGGCCACCAGACTGATCACCCTGACAATCACCCCACGCACCACCGCCCCCTCACGCGGCGCCGCCCGCCAACCCACCCACCCCTGGCGCATCACAACAATCACCCAACCCTGACGCGCGACGGCCTTCAGCTCGGTTGGTTCAGGGCGTCGAATACGTCCCGTACGAAGTAGGTGTCCGCCAGCGCGTCGTGAATCGCGTACGAGGACTGGTCGACGCCGACAGCCGCCGACATCTCGCCAACGTCCGCAGTCGGCGGCAGGTTCGTCCGGCCCAGCAACTGACTGATCACGCACACAAGCCGAAAGTCCCAAGGCACATCCGCCGCGTCATCCGCGACCAGGCCGTTGAGATGCATCAGATGCAGTACGTCGGTCGCATCCATCCACGGCGCCGCGCCCACCCACAACGGCTCGTCGGCGGTCAGCTCGACCATCAACTCCGCGACCTCTCGACCGCTGCACACGTCCTGCTCGGATCCGTTCAGCGACGGGTGGCGATGAAACCGGCTGATCTCCAGCGCCTGCTCGGTCGCGGCCGACAGATCCAGCTCGTCCAGCCGGACGAACCGGTTGTACGCCGTCTCGCGCCCGTCGTCCTCACGCCGGATCACCGCCAACTGCCAGATCTGCCGGCCACCCGGCAGCCAAGGTTCCCGAACGCTCGTGGTTTCCAGATCAACGAAAAGAGTCGCCACCCAGCAATCCAACCAGGGCAATGCAAATTTGGGAGTAGCTAGCGCTTCTCGGCGCGGAGAGCCAGGATCCAGGGCACTGGGTCGGTGCGGGGCTCTACGGTTCGGGTGATCGTGAGACCTGCATTGGCGAACGCGTTGAGGAGGTCGGCTAGTGGTACGTGGCGCATGCCGAGGCGATGGCGGATGCCGCCTTCGCCCCACCAGGGCGCTGGGGGATGCCAGCCGATGGTGCGGTACGTCGGATGGACGATGCGCCCGTCATCGGGACGACCCTCGGTGTGCGGTCCGTTGAAGCAGGGATGGGCCCCGTAGAACACGAGCACCCCACCCGCATGCAGCACGCGGGCCGCCTCGCGCAGGACAGCGGCGAAGTCGTCGACGTCGGTGGAGAGCCACAGAACGGCGACAGTAGAGAAGACAGCATCGGCGAACGGCAACTCAGCGGCGTCGCCTTGCACCAGTGACTCGCCATCGGCCGCGCGTTGCCGGGCGAGGCCCAACTGATCCGCGGAGTACTCCAGGCCAACGACAGTGCGTCCCGTGCTGCGCAGCGTCTGCAGGTTCTGCCCGGTCCCACACCCGAGATCCAGGCACAGACCGTCGCCCGGCCCCAGCAGATCCAGCAGCGGCTCCCGGTTGGAGTCGGCCGCAGCAGCGTTGTGCTCGTCGTACCACTCGGCAAGACCGTCGTACCGCGCGGTTGTCTTCGGCGTGACTGTCATGGCTGAGTTCTCGGCCGAGGGTCAGCGGAAGTCACGTCCTGCTCGACGGAGGCGGCCGTCGCGGACCAACTGGCCAGCAGATTCAGGGCATCCTGCGAGGCGGATTCGGGCTCGGCGGTGTAGGTGAGGAGGCTCTGGCTCGGGTCGGACGCCAGCGGGAACGACTCGAAGGGGAGTTCGAGGTCGCCGACGACGGGGTGATGGAGAAGTTTGACGCCGGTGGTGTGGATCCGGACGTTGTGAGCGGCCCACCGTGCGCGGAACTCCTCGCTGCGGGTGGACAACTCGCCGATCAGGTCCGACGTCTGCCGGTCGTACGGGTCCCTGCCGACTTCTGCGCGGAGCAACGCGACAGTGTCGTTGGCGACCGTGTCCCAGGCACGGAAGAAGTCCGTCGCCTGCGGGTCGAGGAAGACGAATCGGGCGTTGTTGGGCGGCCTCGCAGGCACGGCGTACACGGGTGAGAACAGCGCGGATCCGAGAGCGTTGGCGGCCAGGATGTCGAGGCGTCCGTTCAGTACGAGTGCCGGCGTACCACTCATCGAGTCCAGGACGCGCTGGACCGTGGGCCGGATTCGTTGCGCCGTGGGACGCCGACGTGGAGCGCGTGTCGTGGCGGCGGCGCGGAGCAGGTCGAGGAGGTGGGTTCGCTCGGCCTCGTTGAGCTTCAGCGCGTGCGTGAGCCCCTCGATGACGCTGTCGGAGATGCCGATTGCGTTGCCGCGCTCGAGCCGCGTGTAGTAGTCCGTCGAGATCCCTGCGAGGAGCGCGACCTCTTCGCGGCGCAGGCCCGCGACCCGGCGGCGGGCGCCGCCGTACACGGGAAGGCCTGCCTGCTCAGGGCTGATCCGGTCCCGTCGGGTGCTGAGGAACTCCCGGATCTCCGCACGCACGTCGCCCCGGACGTCATCGCGGATGTCACGGTCCTTCCGGGCTGTCATGTCGTCCACTCTACGAGCGCTTCCGCACCTCAGGGGGTCCCTCTGAGTACCCCTCGAACAGAGTCTGCCGGCAGCAGACACCAGCTGGTTGCGTGGACTGCATGACTGACAAGAAGGTTTGGCTCATCACCGGCGCCGGCCGAGGCCTGGGTGTCGACCTCGCTGAGGCGGCGCTGGCAGCCGGTCACGCCGTCGTGGCCACTGGACGCGATCCGGACCGGGTGCGCTCCGTGCTCGAGGCTCACGACGACCTGCTGGTCCTCAAGCTCGACGTCACCGATCCTGCGGGTATCGACGACGCGGTTCGCTCTGCTGTCGATCGGTTCGGTCGGATCGACGTACTGGTCAACAACGCCGGCAACTTCAACGCCGGGTTCTTCGAGGAGCTGAGCTCGGAGGAGTTCCGGACACAGATCGAGACCACTCTGTTCGGTCCGGTCGAGGTCACCCGCGCCGTACTTCCGGTCATGCGCGGCAGGCGGTCGGGTCTCGTCGTCACGATCTCGTCGACGGCCGGGATTGCCGGCCTGGAGTTCTGTACGGCGTACGCCGCGTCGAAGTTCGGCGTGGAGGGGTGGATGGAGTCGCTGACTCCCGAGGTCGCGCCGTTCGGGATCCGGACCATGCTCGTCGAGCCTGGTTTCTTCCGTACCGAGCTGCTGGGTCCTGAGTCGACGAAGTACGCCGAGCCGACCATCGACGACTACGCCGAGCGAACCAGGCTGACCGTCAAGGGCTGGCAGAGCATGAACGGCCGGCAGGGCGGCGACCCCGCGAAACTCGCGAACGCGTTGGTCCAGCTCGCGAACCAGGACGAGCCGCCGCTGCGCTTCGCGGCCGGCGCCGACGCGATCGCCACCGTCGAGCAGAAGGCCACGACCCTCCTCGCCCAGGCCGACGCCTACCGCGAACTGTCCAGCAACCTCGCGCACGACGACGCCGGTCAAGCCTGACGGCAATCCGGTCAGCGGGCTAGGCGAGGGCGGCGGAGATTGCGGCGGTGACTGTGGGGTGGTGGAAGGTGAAGCCGGTGGACTGGAGGCGGGTCGGGAGGGCTCGTTTGCTGCCGAGGAGTTCCCAGGCGAACTCGCCGAGGGCGGCCTTCATGAGGATCGCCGGCACCGGGACGAGGGACGGGCGGTGCAAGGCGGTTGCCAGGGCTTCGGTGAGTTCGAGGTTGGTTGCCGGTGTCGGCAGGGTGATGTTCACCGGGCCGCTCACGCTGTCGTTCTCGGCAGCGTGCCGGACGGCGCGGATCCAGTCGGTCAGCGAGACCACCGGGAAGTACTGCGTGCCAGGCCCGAAGCGGCCGCCGAGACCGATGCGGAAGGGCAGCGAGAGGAGCTGGAACGCCGGAGCCTTGCTGTCGAGTACGACGCCGGTTCGCAGCGCGGCCACCCGGCTGCCTGCTTCACGGGCGGGTTCGAGCGCGCCTTCCCACAGCCGGACGACGTCGGCCAGGAAGCCGTCGCCGAGGTCGGAGTCCTCGGTCAGGATGCGATCGCCGAGGTCGGTGCCGTAGCCGCCGATCCCGCTCTGCGTGAGCAGCACCGGCCGGCGGTCGAGCTTCGTTGCGACCGCAGCCAGGGTGGCGGTCGTCGCGACGCGGCTCTCCCGGATCTTCAGGCGGTACGTCGGTGTCCACGGGCGGCCGATGTTCGCGCCGGCCAGGTTGACCAGGACATCGGGATCACCCAGCGCGGCCGCGTCCAGATCACCCCGGGCGGGGTCCCAGCGCACCTCGTCCGGTGTCGACGGCGACCGGCGTACCAGCCGGAGGACCTGGTGGCCGTTGGCAACCAAGTCGCGGGCGAGAGCCTTGCCGAGGAAGCCGGAGGCGCCGGCCAGTACGTACTTCATCCCGCTCTGCTCCTTGTCGGGTCGACCGCCGGGTCAGGACAGCCGGATGAAAAGAACGGCGCCGGTGGCCGTCTCCGGGGAGACAGGCACCGGCGCCGGGTGTCCGATCGGATCAGACGTCGAACTGGGCCTCTTCGAGACGCTGCTTGACGGCCGTCAGGTAACGGGCCGCGTCGGCGCCGTCGACCAGGCGGTGGTCGTAGGTCAGCGCCAGGTACACCATCTGCCGGATCGCGATCGTCTCGCCGAGCTCCGGGTGGGTGATGACCACCGGGCGCTTCACGACGGCGCCGGTCCCGAGCATGCCGACCTGCGGCTGGTTCAGGATCGGGGTGTCGAACAGCGCGCCCCGGCTACCGGTGTTGGTGATGGTGAACGTGCCACCCGCCATCTCGTCCGGCAGCACCTTGTTGTTGCGGGTGCGGTCGGCGAGGTCGGCGATCTTCTTCGCCAGGCCGGCGATGTTCAGGTCGCCGGCGTTGTGTACGACGGGGACCATCAGGCCGCGCTCCACGTCCACCGCGATGCCGAGGTGCTCGGCGGCGTGGTACGTGATCTCGCCCTTCTCGTCGTCGATCGACGCGTTCAGCTTCGGGTACTGCTTGAGCGCGTCGACCGCGGCGAGCGCGAAGAACGGCAGGAAGGACAGCTTGGTCCCCTCGCGCGCCTCGAACTCGGCCTTCTTCTTGTTGCGCAGCTTGGCGATCTCGGTGACGTCGACCTCGACCACGGTGGTCAGCTGGGCCGAGACCTTCAGGCTGTTGACCATGTGGGCCGCGATCGCCTTGCGGATCCGGCTCATCTTCTCGGTGGTGCCACGCAGCGGGCTGACGACCGGGGCCTTCGCCTCGGCGGCAGGGGCGGCGGCCTGGGCTGCCGGAGCGGGTGCTGCCGCGGCGGCCTTCTTTGCCTCGGCGGCTGCGATCACGTCCTGCTTGCGGATCCGGCCGCCGACACCGGTGCCCTGTACGGCGTTCAGGTCGACGTCGTGCTCCGCGGCGAGCTTGCGGACCAGCGGGGTGACGTAGTTCGCGCCGTCGGCGGACCCGTTCGGCGAAACCGCAGGAGCCGGAGCCGCTGCAGGAGCCTGAGCGGCCGGGGCCGGGGCCTGAGCCGGAGGCGCCTGCGGAGCGGGAGCCTGAGCAGCCGGAGCAGGAGCAGCGGCCGGGGCAGCGGCGGGAGCCGGAGCCGGAGCAGCAGCCGGGGCCGGAGCGGGGGCAGCAGCCGGGGCCGGAGCAGCAGCCGGAGCGGGAGCAGCAGCCGGAGCGGGAGCGGCAGCAGGTGCCGGGGCAGCGGCGGCGGGGGCTGACTCAGACGGAGCGGCCGCGCCGGAGCCGACGATGGCCAGTTCGGCGCCGACCTCGACGGTTTCGTCCTCGGCGACCTTGATCTCCAGGAGCTTGCCGGCGATCGGGCTCGGGATCTCGGTGTCGACCTTGTCGGTGGAGACCTCGAGGAGCGGCTCGTCGACGGCCACGTCGTCGCCGACCTGCTTCAGCCAGCGGGTGACGGTTCCCTCGGTCACGCTCTCGCCCAGCGCGGGCAGCGTCACCGACGTACCGGAAGCAGCCGGAGCAGCCTCAGCCGGAGCAGAAGCCTCGGCAGCAGGAGCCTCAGCCTCAGCAGCAGGAGCCTCGGCGGCAGGAGCTTCAGCAGCCGGGGCAGGCGCGGCGGCAGGAGCCTCCGCGGCCGGTGCCGGAGCGGGCTCGGCGGCCGGCGCGGGGTCTGCCGCGGGCTCGGCCGGAGCCGCAGGAGCGGAGCCGGCCTCGCCGGCGTCGCCGATCACGGCCAGTTCCGCGCCGACCTCGACGGTCTCGTCCTCGGCGGCCTTGATCTCGAGAAGGGTGCCGGCGACGGGGCTCGGGATTTCGGTGTCGACCTTGTCGGTCGAGACCTCCAGCAGGGGTTCGTCCACGGCAACCGTGTCGCCGACCTGCTTGAGCCAGCGGGTGACGGTTCCTTCGGTGACGCTCTCCCCGAGGGCCGGCAGGGATACAGAGGTCGGCATGACGGTCGTTGCTCCTTCGTCTGATCGGTCGAGTGTCAGCCTACGGTGCCGCCGGAGCGCTCGGGATCCGGGTCACGGGCATCCTTCACGCTCCTGCAGCTCCAACTTACTGGGACGGTCCAGCAGGGTCAGTCATGGAAGTGCAAAGGTTTCCCGGCGAGCGCGAGGTGGGCCTCGCCGAGGGCTTCGTTCTGGGTCGGGTGCGCGTGCACCAGGGGCGCGACATCCGCCGGGTACGCCTCCCAGTTGTAGATCAGCTGCGCTTCGCCGATCAGCTCGCCGACACGCGAACCGACCATGTGCAGCCCCACCACGGCGCCGTCCTTGGCGCGGACCAGCTTCACGAAGCCGGCCGTCTTCAGGATCTGCGACTTGCCGTTGCCGCCGAGGTTGTAGTTGAGGATGTCCACGTCGCCGTACTTCTCCCGGGCCTGCTCCTCGGTCAGCCCGACCGACGCGACCTCCGGCTCGGAGTACGTCACGCGCGGGATGCCGGCCTCGTCGATCGGCGTCGGCGCGAGGCCTGCGAGGTGCTCGGCGACGAAGATGCCCTGCTGGAACCCGCGGTGCGCGAGCTGGAGCCCCGGCACGATGTCACCGACCGCATAGACGCCCGGCACGCTGGTCTGCAGCGTCGAGTCGACGGTCACGAACCCACGGTCGAGCGCGACCCCGACCTCCTCGTATCCGAGACCCGTGGTGTTGGGTCCCCGGCCGACGGCGACCAGCAGGAGCTCGGCCTCGATCACCTCGCCGCCCGCGACGGTCACCTGTACGCCGGAATCGGTCACCGCGACCGACTCGAACCGCGTACCGGTCTTGAACGCGATCTTCCGCTTCCGGAACGCGCGCTCCAGGGTCTTCGAACAGTCGGCGTCCTCGGCCGGGACCAGCCGCGGCAGCGCCTCGACGATCGTCACCTTGGTGCCGAACGACGTCCACGCGGACGCGAACTCGACGCCGATCACGCCGCCACCGAGGATCACCGCGGACTCGGGGACCCGATCGAGCGTCAGCGCGTGCTCACTCGCGATCACCCGGTGCCCGTCGAGCTCGAGCCCGGGAAGGGAACGGGAGTAGGAGCCGGAGGCAAGGAGGACGTTGCGGCCGGTGTACGTCGTGTCGCCGACCTGGACCGTGGTGGGCGAGGTCAGCCGCCCCTCGCCCTCGATCACCGTGATGCCGCGGGCCTTCAACTGGCCCTGCAGACCCTTGAACAGCCGGTCGACGACGCCGTCCTTGTACTTGTTCACGCCGCCCATGTCGACGCCCTCGAGCGTCGTCCGGACTCCGAACTGCTCACCCTCGCGGGCCGAGTCCGCGACCTCGGCCGCGTGCAGCAGCGCCTTGGTCGGGATGCACCCACGGTGCAGACAGGTCCCGCCGACCTTGTCCTTCTCGACCAGCGCCACGGACAGGCCGAGCGTCGCGGCGCGCAGTCCGGCCGCGTAGCCACCGCTGCCGCCTCCGAGAATTACCAGGTCGTACGTCGTACCAGTTTCAGTACTACTGTCAGTCACAGGTTCCTCCGTGGGTCCAAGGCTGTGGGTCTGGTCCAGGCGGGCGGGTCCCGGATCGCGGTTCCGGCCCGGCGTCATCTTGTCACCGATCACGGCCGGATCCATCCCCGGGCCGGTCGTGGCGGGCAGGCCGGGATCGGCCGCAACCGTTATCCAGGATTTCGGCGCGGACTTGCACAGATAGTGGACACTTGACGTCATGAAGTGGTTCGGTCGCCGGCAGAAGGCCGGAACGATGCGCCGGTCGGACACTCCCGACCAGGCGCACCTGCGTGAGTTCGCCCAGACCCGTCAGGGTGTCGAGGGATTCGTCGAGCCGCGGACGGCGGTGACGGAGTACACGATGGTGCTGGTCGCGCTCGACGGTGAGTGGACCCGCCGCCGGGTCCCGTCGGTCAAGTGGGCGCACGATTTCGCGAACAAGCTCGGCATCCCGTCGTACGACGCGGCCGTCGTCGGCTACCCGCCGCGGATGCGCGAGTACAACGCCCGCATGAAGAAGAACGGCCTCGCCTGAGTGGTCGTGCGGGGAGTTCTACCGGTCGCTGCAGGTAGGTAGAACTCCCCGAACCGTCACCGCGCGGGGGGTCAGCTCGCTGAGGCGGCGAGTTCGACCAGGGTGCGGACGGCGTACCCGGTGCCGCCGGTGGGCGTGTAGCCGGAGGGGCCGCCGTCGTTGAAGGCGGGACCGGCGACGTCCAGGTGGACCCAGTCGATGCCGTCAGCAACGAAGTCGCCGAGGAACGCGGCCGCCGCGAGGGCGCCGCCCCACGGCTCGCCGGTGATGTTGGCCAGGTCGGCGACCTTGGAGTGCGACTTCAGCTTGTCGAGCATCTCGGTCGGGATCGGCAGTGGCCACATCGACTCACCGGCCGCGAGCGCCGCGTCCACGACCCGGTCGCGGGCCGTGTCGGCGTTCCCGAACGCGCCCGCCACCTTGGTGCCCAGGGCAACGACACACGCCCCCGTCAGGGTGGCCACGTCGATGATCAGGTCGGGCTGGTCCGCGGAGGCCCGGACCAGCGCGTCGCCGAGGACCAGGCGGCCCTCGGCGTCGGTGTTCAGCACCTCGACGGTCTTGCCGCCGTACATCGTCAGTACGTCGGAGGGCCGGGCCGCGGAACCGGACGGCATGTTCTCGGCCATCGCGGCGTACGTCGTCACCTGGACCGGCAGACCGAGCCGCGCGATGGCGATCGTCGCGCCGATCACCGCGGCGGCGCCGGCCATGTCGGACTTCATGCTCACCATGCCGGTCGACGTCTTCAGCGACAGGCCGCCGGAGTCGAACGTGATGCCCTTGCCGACGAACGCCAGGTGGGTGACGGCCTTCTTCGGCGTGTACGTCAGCCGGACCAGCCGCGGCGGGTTGCTCGAGCCCTGGCCGACGCCGAGGATGCCGCCGTACCCGCCCTTGGCGAGCGCTTTCTCGTCGAGCACCTCGACCTTGACGCCGTACTCCTTGCCGAGCTTGACCGCGTCGGCCGCGAACTCGGCCGGGTGCAGGTCCGACGGCGGGGTGTTCACCCAGTCCCGCACCTGCGCGACGGCCTCCGCGGTCACCTGGGCGCGCTCGACGGCGGCCTTGGCGTCCTTGTTCCGGGCCAGGTCGGTCAGCACGGTCAGGTTGCCGGGCGCCTCGTTCGCACCGTCCGACGACTTGTACGCCGTGAACGCGTAGCGGCCCATCAACGCGCCCTCGGCGACCGCGCGCACGCACTCCGCGTCAGGCGCCGGCAGCGCGAACGCGACCGACTGCGAGATCTTCGCCGCGCGCACACCGGTGCCGGCCGCGGCCCGCAGGTCCTCGGTCTTCAGCGCGCCGTCGGGCGCCGTACCGAGACCGACCGCGATCAGCGTCGCGGACTTGCCCTTGCCGAGCAGCGGCCCGGGCACCTTCGTCACCTCGCCGGCCTTGCCGGTGGCGCCGAGACCGGACAGCACCTCCACCAGCTTCCCGCCGTACGCGGCGTTCAGCGACTCGGTGCCGGCCGGCAGGGTGACGCCGCCGCCGAGTTTGACCACGCCGATGACCACGGCGTCGCTCTTGACGCCGGCGGCATCTGACTTGCTCAGGGTGATGGTGGTCACGAAATCCTCAGTCCTCCTTGACCGGCGGGCAGATGGCCGGTCGTCACGGTACGTGCGTGCTGCCTGAGCATGCTACGCGTCGGGTAGTTTCCCCTCCATGACCCAGTCTCCTGATCTGAAGAAGTCGCCACTGCACGAGCGCCACGTCGCGCTCGGCGCCAAGTTCGCCGAGTTCGGCGGGTGGGAGATGCCCCTGGAGTATTCCGGCGTCGTGGCCGAGCACACCGCGGTCCGTACGTCGGTCGGCGTCTTCGACGTCAGCCACCTCGGCAAGGCGACTGTCAAGGGTCCGGGCGCCGCGGCGTACGTGAACGCGTGCCTGACCAACGATCTCGGCAAGATCGCGCCGGGTCAGGCGCAGTACACGCTGTGCTGCAACGAGAACGGGGGAGTGGTCGACGACCTGATCGCCTACCTGCACGCCGACGACGACGTCTTCCTGATCCCGAACGCGGCCAACACCGCCGAGGTGGTCCGCCTGCTTCAGGCCGACGCGCCCGACGGCGTCGAGGTGACCAACGTCCACGACGACTACGCCATCCTCGCGGTGCAGGGCGCGAACAGCGACGAGGTGGTGTCCGCGATCGGTATGCCGACCGGACACGACTACATGTCCTTCGCCACGGCCGACTTCGGCGGTACGCCGGTGGTCGTGTGCCGCACCGGCTACACGGGCGAGCGCGGCTTCGAGCTCGTCGTACCGAACGCCGCCGCGGTGGCCGTGTTCGACGCACTGCTGACGGCCGGCGAGCAGTACGGCATCGTCCCGGCCGGACTGGGCGCGCGGGACACGCTGCGGACCGAGATGGGGTACCCGCTGCACGGCCAGGACATCGCGCCCGGCATCACGCCCGTCCAGGCGCGGTCCGGATGGGCCGTCGGCTGGAAGAAGGAGCACTTCTGGGGCGACGCGGCCCTGCGTGCCGAGAAGGAGCGCGGACCGGCCCGGATCCTGCGCGGCTTGCGCGCCGCTGGAAGGGGTATCCCGCGACCGCACATGTCCGTTCTGGATCAATCCGGTACCGCACTCGGTGAAGTCACCTCGGGAACGTTCTCGCCGACGCTGAAGAAAGGTATTGCGTTGGCACTGCTGGACGCGTCGGTGAAAGAAGGCGATCAGGTAACCGTCGACATCCGGGGCCGCGAGGAAACCTTCGACGTCGTCAAACCCCCCTTCGTGACGGTTCACGTGCGCTGACCGCGAATTCACGGGTCGCCTGAACCGGCCATGACAATCCGTGCATGGTCGACCGGAGTGCAGTCAAAGCGAAGGATCTTGCCGTTCCCCAGGAAGTCGACCTCGGCGCCCTGGTCGACGAACTCGCCGAGATGCTGAGGTCGGACGCGCGACGAACTGACGGACGAAACGGCGGTTCGTTGGCTCGACGCGGTCACTGACAACTGGGGTCGCGGTCAGCCTCGTCGCATCAGGTGTCGTCAGGTCCACTGCTGTCCAGGTGACCGGTACCGACATGATGATCCGATCGGAAGCCATGTGTACGCGGACAGCGCGCGGCCGCCGAGTCTGCGGTGGCTTCAGGCCCGTCATGTCCGCTTCATCTCGGGACTGCGGGCCGTCCGGCGCCTGTCGTCGTCCGTGGCCGGATCGAGACCAAATGTGACTTTTCGTTACATTGGGTGAGAATCTGGCACAAATTGGCCACTGTCGGTGCTGTGCCGACGCGGTTTGCGCAGGATTGACTGCGAACGGTGACGAAATGGGGCAAATGTTCCGTTCGAGTACCGGTTCCGGTAACGATTTGTGCACTGCTGCCGAGCACTGCTGGTTTGGTGTCACAGTGTCGGGCAGGCTAGCGCGCGGCTACGGCGGAATCCCTTGTCAAGGGGATTTGACCCGAGCCCGCAAGCGAGCAAAGGTCGGCACGCCATCCACCGATAAGTGCCGGATCCGCGGACCGAAATCCGGCCGACTGAACTGACGGAGTGCGAATGACAATTGGGTCACCCGACTCGACTGTTGGGATCGAAGAACACCCGGCGTCGGCGGAACCGCTTCGGGGCTCCGCCGTCCCGCACGGAAAGTCCCCCACGCGGGTCGCGGTGGACCGGCTCCGCAAGGACAAGGTGGCCGTGGTCTGCGCGTTCGTGGTGCTGTTCTTCATCCTGATCGCGATCTTCGCCCCGGTGCTGACCAAGATCGAGGGCGGCGACATCGGCACCTTCCACCCCGAGCTCGTCGACGAGTACGGCTTCCCGACCTTCGCCGTCAACGCGCAGCACTGGTTCGGCGTCGAGCCGAAGACCGGGCGGGACAACTTCGCCCGCTGGGTGTACGGCGCGCGCCCGTCGCTGATCGTCGCGTTCGTGGCGACCCTGTTCGGGACTGTCGTCGGCGTCGTGATGGGTCTGCTGGCCGGCTTCCTCGGCGGCTGGGTGGACCGGATCATCTCCTGGTTCGTCGACTTCGTGCTGAGCCTGCCGTACCTGCTGTTCGCGATCGCGATGGTGCCGATCGTCGAGAGCATGCGCGGCGGGTCCTTCAACCTCTCGCCGGAGGAACAGGCCTCGACGCGGTTCTTCGTACTGATCTTCGTCCTGTCGTTCTTCGGCTGGGCCGGACTGGCCCGGATCATCCGCGGCGAGGTGCTGTCCCTGCGCGAGCGTGAGTTCGTACTGGCCGCGAAGGCCATCGGTGTCCCCACCCGGCAGGTCCTGTTCAAGGAACTGCTGCCCAACCTGGTCGCGCCGATCGTGATCTCGGCGTCGCTGGCGCTGCCGGCCTACGTGACCGCGGAGGCGGGTCTGTCCTACCTCGGCGTCGGTCTGATCGAGCCGGTCCCGTCCTGGGGCCAGACGATCGCGAACGCGACCAACTGGTTCAAGGCGGACCCGCTGTACCTGTGGCTGCCGGTGCTCGGCATCACCGCACTCGTCCTGGCGATGGCCCTGCTCGGCGACGCCATTCGTGACGCGTTCGACCCCAAGACTCGCCGGTAGCCCGGCGTTGCCCCAGCGGCAGAAAAGGAGAAACACAACAATGCAGTGGAAACAAATCACCGCTGTTGCGGCGACGGTCATGCTGGCCGTCGCGGCCTGTGGCACCCCGTCGTCCAACAACGGCAAGGGCGGGGCGAACGCGGGCAACGCGGGTACCGCCCAGGAGAAGGCGACCGACGCGACCGCGAAGGGCCCGGCCCCGGAGCTCGACGGCGCCAAGAAGGGGGGCACGGCAACCGTCCTCGCCGACGTCTCGCCGGACACCCTCGACCCGACGAACATCTACTTCACCGACACGAACCAGATCGGCAAGTTGATGTACCGGGCGCTGACCCAGTACCGCCTGGACGGTGACAGCCACAAGCCGGTGCTCGTTCCGGACCTCGCCGAGGACCTGGGCACGAAGTCCGCCGACGGCCTCACCTGGACCTTCAAGCTCAAGCAGGGCATCAAGTACATGGACGGCACGCCCGTGAAGGCGGCCGACTACGCGTACGCGATCAAGCGGTCCTTCGCGCACGACCTGTACGACGCCGGACCGGTGTACCAGGACGAGTACTTCAAGGACGGCAAGACCTACAAGGGCCCGTACAGCGCGAACGGCGCGAACTACTCCGGTGTCGAGACGCCGGACGAGAAGACCCTGGTCATCCACCTGGCGAAGAAGTTCGACGACCTGCCGTACTACGCGGCGTTCCCGATGTTCACGCCGATCCCGCAGGCCAAGGACACCAAGAAGTCCTACGACCTGAAGCCGATGACCACCGGCCCGTACCAGGTCGACACCTACAACCCGGGTACGGAGCTGAAGCTCAAGCGGAACCCGCACTGGGACGCGAACAGCGACCCGGTGCGCTACCAGTACCCGGACGCCTGGGACTTCAAGTTCGGTCAGGACACGCTGAAGGTGCAGCGCCAGGTGCTGGCCAGCAACGGCCCGGACGCGAACGCGCTGAACTACTCCGACCTGGACTCCAGCCTCATCCCCGAGGTCAAGGACCAGAGCCAGCTCGTCACCGGTCCGCAGCCGTGCACCACGGTCTGGGGCCTGGACACCCGGAAGATCCCGATGGAGGTCCGCCAGCTGATCGCGAAGGCGTACCCGTTCGACACCTACCGCAAGGTCGCGGGCCTGACGCCGCAGAGCGCGATCCCGGCGTCGACGATCATGCCGCCGGCCGTTCCCGGCTACGAGAAGTACGAGCTCCCGGGCCTGGTCGGCACCGGTAAGGGCGCCGAGGACCCGGCCGTCGCGAGCGAGGTCAAGGCGAAGCTGAAGGAACTCGGCAAGGAGAACTTCGAGCTCAGCTGGTACTACGCGAACGACGACAAGATCGCCACGCAGGTCACCCAGCTGCGGACCCAGGTGTACACGGCCGCGGGCTTCAAGGTGCGGGCCGTGGGTGTCGCGAAGGCGAAGCTGCGGACCTTCCGCAACGACCCGGCCGCGCCGGTGAACATCGGTCAGGGCCCGTCGGGCTGGTGCTCGGACTGGCCGTCCGGTGCGAGCTGGTTCCCGGTCCTGTTCCGTTCCGACGCCGTCGACCTGAGCAACAGCATCGGCATGCTGCAGGACAAGACGCTGGACACCGAGCTGAACCGCGTCAACGGGCTTACCCCCGAGGAGCAGCTCAAGGAATGGCCGAAGGTCGACAAGATGATCATGGAGAAGTACCTGCCGCTGATCCCGCTCTACTACAGCGCCAGCAACTACCCGGTCGGCAAGAACCTCGGGCACGTGATCAACGACCCGACCCAGGGCCTGCCGGAGTTCACCTCCATCTTCCTGAAGCAGCCCTGATCCAGGGTCAGGTAGTCCTAGCGGTTTGATCATCTGACTGACCACGGGTGGTGACCGGACAGTGTTGAACTCGTCCGGTCACCACCCCTCGGTGAGGAGAATCCCTCGTGCTCTACTTCGTGGCGCGCCGGCTGGTGAGCGCGCTCAGCGTCGTGCTGGTCACGCTGATCGTGACCTTCGCGCTGTTCTTCGTTGCGCCGACCGACCCGGCCGGCGCGATCTGCGGTGATCGCAACTGCACCCAGGAGCGATACAACGAGATCAAGGAAAATCTGCACCTGGACCGACCCAAGGTGCAGCAGTTCGCCGAGTACACGGTGGGCATCTTCGCCGGGCGGACCTTCGAGACGGCCGGCGTCAAGCAGAAGTGCGCAGTGCCGTGTCTGGGATTCTCGTTCAAGAACGACCGTCCGGTGACCCAGATGCTGAAGGAACGGCTGCCGGTCACGGTGTCACTGGTCGCCGGGTACGCGGTGCTCGTCCTCACTATCGGTGTCTTCGTGGGCTCGATGGCTGCGAAGAGACGTGGGACGCTGGGCGACCGTGCGCTGATGAGCAGCACGCTGATCCTCAGCTCGGTTCCGTACTACATCGTCGCGCTGATGATCTCGCTGTACCTGACGATCCTGTACCAGATCCTGCCGCGCGGCGGATACACACCGCTCACCCAGAATCCGGGGGCCTGGTTCACCGGGCTGCTGACCCCGTGGCTGGTCCTGGGCCTGTACAGCTGCACCCAGTACGCGCGGTATTCGCGCGGCTCGATGGTGGAGGCGCTGAGTGAGGACTACATCAGGACCGCGCGGGCGAAGGGCCTGTCGGACCGGGTGGTCACCTACAAGCACGGGCTGCGGTCCGCGATGATCCCGGTCATGACGATCTTCGGCCTGGACATCGCCGGCAGCCTCGCGGGCGCGATCTTCACCGAGCGGATCTTCGACCTGCCGGGCCTCGGCAACCTGGTGCTGGAGAGTCTGAGCAACTACGACCTGCCGCTGATCATGGGCACGGTCCTGATCTCCTCGGCCATCCTGGTTGCGATGAACTTCATCGTCGACATCGCCTACTCACTGATCGACCCCCGGGTGAGGCTCTCGTGACGAACCCAGCCAACGACGACGCCAAGGAAGTTCAGGACAGCATGGTGGAAACGCCGGCCGCCGACACCGCGGCCGCCAAGCGTGGTCCGTCGGTCGCCACCCGCGAGCGCCGGCAGGGTTCGATCAACCCGAGCGGCGAGACGCCGTACCTGGTGGTCGAGGACCTCGCCGTGAAGTTCCCCACCGCCGACGGCCTGGTGAGCGCGGTGAACGGGCTGAGCTACTCGGTCCCGCTCGGCCGCACGCTGGCCATCGTCGGCGAGTCCGGCTCCGGCAAGTCGGTGTCGAGTATGGCCGTGATGGGCCTGCACGACCGCAAGCGGACCCGGATCACCGGCTCGATCCGGCTCGGCGGCGACGAACTCGTCGGCCTGCCCGAGAACGAGCTGATGAAGATCCGCGGCGACGCGATGTCGATGGTCTTCCAGGACCCGCAGTCCTCGCTGCACCCGCTGTACACGATCGGCAACCAGCTGGTCGAGGGGTACCGGGTGCACCACAAGGTCTCCAAGGTCGTGGCGAAGAAGCGGGCGCTGGAGATGCTCGACCTGGTCGGGATCCCGAACCCGCCGCGCCGGTTCTCGCAGTACCCGCACGAGTTCTCCGGCGGTATGCGGCAGCGCGCGATGATCGCGATGAGCCTGATCAACGACCCGAAGCTGGTGATCGCCGACGAGCCGACCACCGCGCTGGACGTCACCGTGCAGGCGCAGATCCTGGACCTGCTGAACAACCTGCAGAAGGAGTTCGGCTCCGCGATCGTGCTGATCACCCACGACCTCGGGGTGGTCGCCGAGATGGCCGACGACGTCCTGGTGATGTACGCCGGGCGCTGCGTCGAGTACGGCACCGCCGAGGACGTCCTGGCGAACCCGCGGATGCCGTACACCTGGGGTCTGCTCGAGTCGATCCCGACGGTCTCCGCGGCGAACGAGCGGCTGCGCCCGATCAAGGGCCTGCCGCCGAGCCTGCTGAACCTGCCCCCGGGCTGCTCGTTCTCCGCGCGGTGCCCGTACGTCGACCGCGTCAAGGGCGAGCTCTGCACCACCCAACTCCCGGACCTGCTGCCGGTGGACGGCGCCGGTGCGCACACTTCCCGTTGTCACCTGCACGACAAGGCCTCGATCTACGAGACCGAGATCGCGCCGAGACTGGGCTGACGAGGGGACTGAGGAATCATGAGCGAAACTTTGTTGCAGGTCCGCGACCTGAAGATGCACTTCCCGATCAAGGAAGCGGCCGGCCTCGGACGGACCAAGAAGGTCGTGCAGGCCGTCGACGGCGTCAACTTCGAGCTGAAGGCCGGCGCCAGCCTCGGCCTGGTCGGCGAGTCCGGCTGCGGTAAGTCGACCACCGGCCGGATGATCACCCGGCTGCTGACCCCGACTGCCGGCCAGATCGTGTTCAAGGGCACCGACATCGCGCAGCTGAAGGAGCGGGAGCTGCGGCCGTTCCGCCGCCAGCTGCAGATCGTCTTCCAGGACCCGTACAGCTCGCTGAACCCGCGGCAGACGGTCAGCAACATCATCAGTACGCCGCTGCGCGTGCACAACCTGGTCAAGAAGGGCCAGGAGCTCGCGCGGGTCCAGGAACTGCTGGAGCGCGTCGGCCTGAACCCGGAGCACCACAACCGCTACCCGAACGAGTTCTCCGGCGGGCAGCGGCAGCGCATCGGCATCGCCCGGGCGCTCGCGGTGGAGCCCGAGGTGATCATCGCCGACGAGCCGGTCTCCGCGCTCGACGTGTCGATCCAGGCCCAGGTGATGAACCTGCTCGAGGACCTGCGCAAGGACCTCGGGATCGCGTTCGTGTTCATCGCGCACGACCTCGGCGTCGTCCGGCACTTCTGTGACGAGGTCGCGGTGATGTACCTCGGCAAGATCGTCGAACAGGGCAGCCGGGACCAGATCTACAACGCGCCGCAGCACCCGTACACGCAGGCGCTGCTGTCGGCGGCGCCGGACCTGGGCACCATCCGGGGCGTGCCGCCGAAGGAGCGGATCCGGCTGGTCGGCGACGTACCCTCGCCGATCGACCCGCCGAGCGGCTGCCGGTTCCGGACCCGCTGCTGGAAGGCGGAGGACATCTGCGCCACCCAGGAGCCGCTGCTGGAGATCAAGCCGCAGTCGAGTCCGGGCCACACGGCCGCCTGCCACTTCGCGGAGCCGAAGCTCGACCTGATCGCCGAAACCGCCTAGAACCGAGAAAGCCCCCGTCAACGGCGACGGGGGCTTTCTTGTGTCTGCTTTTCTAGGCGCGGCCGTGGGCCTGGCGGCTGCGGCGGCTGAGGGAGTCGATCGTGACGGCGATCAGCAGGACGCCGGCGGTGACGATGTAGCGGACGTTGGAGTCCAGGCTGAGCAGGGCGAGGCCGTTGGAGATCGACATGATCACCAGCGCGCCGAGCAGCGCGGAGTACGCCGAACCGCGGCCGCCGAACAGGCTGGTGCCGCCGATGACGGCCGCCGCGATCGCGTTCAGGTTGGTGTCCGTTCCGCCGCTGGCCTGTCCGACCGCGACCAGCCGGGCCGCTGCCAGGATGCCGCCGACGGCTGCGAACGTGGAGCAGGCCGCGAACACCGTCAGGTAGATCATCCGGACGTTGATACCGGCCCGGCGCGCGGCCTCGACGCTGCCGCCGACGGCGAAGACCGAGCGGCCCCAGCGCGTCCGTCGTACGGCGAGGTCCGTGACCACCACGAGGGCGAGGAAGAGCAGGAACATCGCCGAGACGCCGCGGTCGCCGTTCAGGATCGCGACCGGGATCAGCAGCACGATCGCGAGGCCGCCGGCCTTGATGGCGATGACCGAGTTCGGCGCCGCGGACAGACCGGCCGCGGCGCGGGCGGTGCTGCCCTGCCAACGGCTCAGGGCGTAGGCCACGACGACCAGAGCGACCAAGGCGTAGGCCATCGCGGGGGAGAGGAAGCTCCGCGTCGCGAACCCGACCAGCGCGGAGTCGTACGGCAGGTTGATCGTGCCGTCCTTGCCTAGCACCAGCAGCTGGAGACCGAGGAACCCGAGCAGACCGGCGAGGGTGATGACGAAGCTCGGTACGCCGAAGCGCGTGTAGAGCAGGCCGTAGAACAGACCGATCAGCACACCGAGCGCGACGGCGGCGAGCAGCGACAGCACGAGCGGCCAGCCCTGGTTGACGAACGTGACGCCGATGACCGCGGCCGCCACGCCGCTGACCGAACCGACCGACAGGTCGATCTCGCCGAGCAGCAGGACCAGAACGATGCCGAGGGCAATCACCCCGACGGACGTGGTCTGCAGCGTGAGGTTCACCAGGTTGCGGCTGGACAGGAACGAGCTGTTCGCGACCTGGAACACCGCCCAGATGATGACCAGGCCGACGACCACCGGGACCGAACCCAGGTCACCGGACCGGAGCCGGGCGGTGAAGGCGCCGACCGCGCCGCTGATCCCGTCCCGGGCGATCAGCCGCTCGTCCTGGAGATCGGCCGGCAGCTGGGCCGCGCCGTTGTCCTCGGGCGTCGCCGCCGGATCGCTGATGTCCTGGGGGCGGGTCCCCGATCCTTGGAGACTCATGAGGCCGGTCCCTCTTCCCGGCTCCGGCGCGCGGCGCGCTCGGAGACCGCGTTGTCGGTGGCGCCGGTGATGGCGGCGATGATGTCCTGCGTCCGGGTCTCGCTGACCACGAAGACGCCGTTGTTGCGGCCGAGACGCAGGACGGCGACCCGGTCCGCGACCGCCATCACGTCGGCCATGTTGTGACTGATCAGGATCACGGCCAGGCCGCGTTCGCGGAGCCGCTCGACCAGGTTGAGGACCTCGGCGGTCTGAGCTACGCCGAGAGCCGCGGTCGGTTCGTCCAGCATCACGACCTTGGGCCGGCCGAGCAGGCTGCGCGCGATCGCGACGGTCTGCCGCTGGCCGCCGGACAGGCTGGCGACCGGGATCCGGACCGACGGGATCTTCGCGGACAGCTGCCGGAGCAACTCCCAGGAAGAGCGTTCCATCTCGACCTCGTCGAGCGCGCCGTTCTTGCGCAGTTCGCGGCCCAGGTACAGGTTCGCGACCACGTCCAGGTTGTCGCAGAGCGCCAGGTCCTGGAACACGGTGGCGATGCCGAGCTGCTGTGCCTCGGCCGGGCTGCCGACGCGGACCGGCCTGCCGTCGAACACCATGGATCCGTCGTCGGCGGTGTAGACGCCGGCGATCGTCTTGACCAGCGTGGACTTGCCGGCCCCGTTGTCGCCGACCAGGGCCAGCACCTCACCGGCGCGGACGTCCAGCTCGATGTTCTTCAGAGCCTGCACGGCACCGAAACGCTTGGAAATCCCCTGCAACGCCAGCACCGTACCGGCGCCGACATCGAGGGGAGTCGGGGTAACAGTCACGTGTTGAGCCTCCTGGACTTATTTCACGCCATGATCCTCGCCGGGGGCGCGGTTGGGGAGAGGTCGGCGTAGCCCCCCGCACCTCACTGCGGGGGGCTACGCCCAGGGGCGGGTCAGTTGGCGGACAGACCTGCGGCGGTGCAGGCGGCGGCGAAGGCCGCGGTGCAGATGTCCTCGACCTTGTAGATGTTGTCCTTGACCACGGTGTCCTTGATGTTGTCCTTGGTCACCGCGACCGGGTCGAGAATCGTTGAGGGCACGCCGCTCTTGTCGGTGGTGGACTCGGGCTTGGCGCCGTTCGCCAGCGCCACCGCACCCTTGGCGGCGGCCTCGGCCTGCGGCTTGACCGCCTTGTAGATGGTCATCGTCTGGTCGCCGGCGACGATCCGCTGGATCGCGGCCAGTTCCGAGTCCTGCCCGGTGACCGGCGGCAGCGGCGTCACGCCACCGCCCTTCAGCGCGGCGATCGCGCCGCCGGCGGTGCCGTCGTTGGCGGCGTACACGCCGACCAGGCCGTTCTTGATCGCGCTCAGCTGGCCTTCCATCCAGGCCTGCGCCTTGTCCGGGCTCCAGTCCGGGGTGTCGAACTCGGCGGCGACCTTGAAGCCGCTGGAGTCGAGCACGCTGTGTGCGCCCTTCTTGAAGTCGGCGGCGTTCGGGTCGGTCGGCGATCCGTTGATCATCGCGATGTTGCCGGAGGTCTTGCCGGCCGCCTTGAGCGCATCCACCAGAGTCTGCGCCTGCAGCTTGCCGACCGCCTCGTTCTCGAACGACACGTAGTAGTTGGCGTTCTCGATGAACCGGTCGTACGCGACCACCGGGACGCTCTGGGCCTTCGCTGAGGCGGCGACCGCGGCGGCGGCCTTGCCGTCGACCGGGTCCAGGACCAGCACGTTCGCGCCCTGGGTGAGGGCGGCCTCGGCCTGCTGCTGTTGCTTCGCGGCGTCCTGGTCGGCGTTGCTGTAGATCAGCTGGCAGTCGCCGCAGGCCGCCTTCAGCGCCTCGGTGAACAGCGGGCGGTCGAGCGCCTCGTACCGGGTGGTCTTCGACTCGGGCAGCAACAGCGCGATCTTTTTCGCGCCGCCTGAGCCGCTGCCCGAGCCGGAGTCGTCGGAGCCGCAGGCCACCAAGGAGGCGGCGAGGGCCGAGACGGCCACGCCGAGGCCGACGAGACGAAGTACTGAGACGGACATATGGCGGCTCCTTGACGAGACGGCCCCGATTGGCCTGCCCGCAGTCAAGCTCCCTAGCGTCTTGGCGTCAAGACTTGAATTCAAGAAATGGAGATATTGGTGTGACTCAGCATCGATGCGCGGTGGATCGCGCCGACGATGTCGGCCTCGTCGCCGAGCTCGGCGGGGCGCAGTTCGACGGTCGCCGCGGCGCTCGGGATCGCGCACCGGTCGAGGGCCTCGCGGAGCGGGGCGTTGATCAGCTCACCGGCCTCGGCCATCAGACCGCCGACAACGATCGCCTCCGGGTTCAGCAGGTTCACGACCCCGGCCACGGCGACGCCGACGCGCCGACCGGCGTCCTCGATCACCCGGCGGCAGCCGAGATCGCCGCCGAGCGCGCGGGTCACGATGTCCTTCAGCCGCAGCGGTCCGTGGGACGCGGCCAGGCTGCTGATCAGTGCCCGCGAGCCGACGAACGTGTCCAGGCAGCCGCGGTTTCCGCAGCGGCAGATCGGTCCGTTCTCGTCGATCGTGACGTGCCCGATCTCGCCCGCCGTACCGGTCGAGCCGCGGAACACGTCGCCGTTGATCACGATGCCCGCGCCGACGCCGTACGAGAACTTCAGGTAGCAGCCGTTCCGGACTCCGCGGAGCGCGCCGGCCCGCAGTTCGCCCAGCGCGGCAAGGTTTGCGGTGTTGTCGAGCGCGACCGGGGCGCGCAGGTACCCGGACATCGCCTCGGTCACGTTGACGCCGCGCCAGCCAGGCAGCACCGCGTCGGACCCCGCCTCGCCGCTGACGGAGTCGACCGGCATCGGCAGCCCGAATCCGACCGCGGAGATGTCCTCGACTCCGGAGCTGACCGTCTCGGCCAGGTCGGCGAGCAGCCGGGCGGCGCGTTCCATGCCCTCGTCGGCGACGTGGTCGGCCTGCAGCGGCATCAGCTGCTGGGCGAGGATCTCGCGGGAACCGTTCGCGACCGCGACCCGGACGTCGCGCTCGCCGAAGGCGACGCCGGCCAGTAGCCCGCCGCCGGAGGCGAGGGAGACCAGTACGGCGCGGCGGCCGTTGCGGATGCTCCGGGACAGGCCGACCATCCCGGCCTGGTCGAGCTCCTTGACCATGTTCGAGACGGTGGCCGCGGAGAGTCCGGAGGCGGCGGCGATCTCGACCTGGGTGAGCGGGCCGTGCTGCCGGACGACGCCGAGAACGCGCGCACGGTTGGCTTCGCGCAGCGAAGCCTGCGAGCCCGGGGCCGGGCGGGTTGCGTTCATTACATAAAGATAACGGATCGCGGGGCGTGCCCGGCCGCCCACCGGTCGTGAACCACGAACATCTTCCGCAACCTCGCCGTCACTACCCCACTTGAACGTCTCGTCGGCGACAGTAGACCACCCCGGCCACGAGGTGGTGGAGGTGAGCGCTCACACGACTCTCGTGGTGGATCGGTCTGCTCCGGCACCGCCCCGACCGACGTACAGCAGCCACCTCCGGTTCCTCGAGTCGTGGATCTCGGCGGCCGAATGCAACCTCGATCCACGAATCGACGCTCCGGGGGCCAACCAAACGCCACGACTCGAAGCGATTGCCGCCACGGCAGGCGTTCTGCACACCGGAGTCCCGGACCGCCGGATCGCCGGCTCGACCGCTCGGTGGAGAGTTTCCCGCACGTCCGTGGAGGATTTCTGGCGCCATCCCAGGAAAACCCTCCTACCAACCACCAACCCCTCACAGCCACGGGCATCACCGGCATCACCGGCACGTCCGCTGACCACGCGCCCCTCGGAGCAGGATCTGGGGAGGATATCTTCCCCACTCGGCATCCTCCCCACGCCACAGCCGCCCGGTCTCCCGCTTTCCGGAACATTTTCGTCACGGGCTGGCAATTATGTTCCGCAAAGCCGCCCACGAATCGTCACCAGCACCGGATCACCGGTCGTCTGCTCGCCACGAGGGCGGCCGGGGATGCTGGCGGGGACTGGGGAGTGCTGGCGGGGAACGGGAGTCACCACCCACACATGTGACAAGAGAGCCGGGTATCCCGTCAGGTGGTGAGGGCGAGAGCTACAAGGGCCACCGGTAAGGCGAGTTCGACGGTTGCGCCGAGGACGTCGCCGGTGGTGCCGCCGAGGGCTCGGACGGCTCGGCGGCTGGTGAGGAGGCTGGTCAGCACCGCTAGTAGTACGGCGGTTGCGGTGCCGATCGCGCTTGATGGTGTGCTCGTGAGCCAGGTGAGGGTGAGGGTCGCGGCGAGTACTGCGGCTGTGGTGAGGGTGGCCGTTGGTGGGTGGACCGTGGCGGCGACGAACGAGCCCAGGCCGTCGGGGCGGGCCGCGGGGATCGACGTACGGCAGGACCAGGGGAGGGTGAGGCGGCTCGCGGTGGTGGCGATCAGGAGCGCCTGCCAGCCGAAGTCCGCTTGCAGGCAGGCGGTGAGGGCGGCGACGTCGAGGAGCAGTACGCCGACGATCGCGACGACACCGAACGGGCCGATGTCGCTCTGCTTCATGATCCGCAGCATCGTCTCGCGATCCCGCCGGCTGCCCAACGCGTCGGCGAAGTCGGCGAGCCCGTCGAGATGCAGCCCACCCGACAGCCCAGCTACAACCAGCACACCGAGCACGGCCGCCAGCAGGTCCGCGTCCGGCTTCACCAGTTGAGCAAGCACGACAATCGCAGCCGCGATCCCGCCCACCAGCAGTCCGACGACCGGCGCCAGCACCATCGCCCGCCCGCCGACCTCCCGATCAACCCGGGACGGCACGCCCGCGGGCAACACCGTCAACGTGCCCAGCGAGAGCCGGGTCGCAGAACCCCAACTCATGTGAGGGGGAGGGTTCGGCCGGCTACGGTCCAGAGGACCTGGTCGGAGGACAGGGAGATGGTGGTGTTGAGGCGGCCCATGAGGTCGCGGAACAGGCGGGTGCCGGGGTCGGCCGGGACGATGCCGGAGCCGACGTCGTTGCTGACGGCAACCACGCGGCGGGCGGTCGCTGACCAGGCGTCTGCCAGCTCGGCGATCTGCTGCTCGACGAGCTCGGCGCGGCCGAGGTCCGACCAGACGTTGGTGGTGTCCATGGTGCGGGACAGCCACAGGGTGAGGCAGTCGATCAGGAGCGGGGGACCGGGGGACTCGAGCAGCGGTACCAGGTCGATCGTTTCCGCAAGGCCCCAGGAGGCCGGCCTGCGGGCCTGGTGCTTCGCGACCCGGGCCGCCCACTCGGCGTCACCGGAGTCGTGTCCGCCGGTTGCGACGTACAGGACGTCGGGCACCGCGGACAGCAGGCGTTCGGCGGCGACGGACTTGCCGGAGCGGGCTCCGCCGAGGATGAGGGTTCGGTCAGGCATTCGTTCTCCCGGTTTCGAAGACGACCGGCGCGTCGAAGGCAGCCTTGCGCGCAGTACGCCGGAACGCGTTCAGGATCGGCCGTCCGAGCACCAGCACCAGCACCGCGGACAGGATCCCGCGCGGAATGTCCCACCCCAGCGAGGTCGCCACCACGAACAGGAAGTACCGGTGCAGGTTGGCTGCCAGTGAGTCGCCCGGGATGAACGAGAAGTCGCTGCCGAACGTCGCGTACGGCCAGAACCAGAGGTTCATGATCACGCCGTACAGCACCCCTGAGACCAGCGAGTACGCCGCCAGCAGCAGCAACTCCAACCGCCCGCCGACGCGTGGCAGCAGCCCGGCCAGGCACCCGACCCACGCGCACGCGAACATCTGGAACGGCATCCACGGCCCGACCCCGCCGCTGATCAGCGCCCCGCCCAGCAACGACACCGCCCCGAGCACGAACCCGAACCCGGCCCCGAACGCCCGTCCTGCCAGCACCAGCAGGAAGAACCCCGGCTCGAGTCCCGCCGTACCCGGACCCAACGCCCGCAGCGCAGCGCCGACCGCGGCGAGCATGCCGACGAGAGAGATCACCTTCGCGTCGATGCCGGCCTCGGACAGCTCCGCGAGTACGACGGCCACGAGCAACGGCAGCAGCAACACGAACAACCAGGGCGCATCCGTCGTGTGACCGATCGCGGACTCGCCTACCTGCGAGGTCTGGAAGAACAGCGGCCACGCGAACGCGAGCACGCCGACCAGTGAGGCGACGAGCAACGCCAGCGTGCTGCGGGGCTTCAGCCGGATCAGGTTCACGACGCCCGGTCCAACGCCTCGGCGACCTCGCCGACGGTCAGGAACGGGAGCGGGGCCAGGATCTTCGCCACCTGCGGCGCGAACGCCGGCGACCCGGCAATCACGTCGGCCGTCTCGCCGTCACTCACCAGCTCGCCGTCAGCGAGCACCATCACCCGCGTAGCGACCTCGGCGACCATCTCGACGTCATGTGTCGACAGCACCACGGCGTGCCCGGCAGCGGCCAGCTCGCGCAGGATCGCAACCAGCCGCCGCTTGGCGCCGTAGTCGAGTCCCCGCGTCGGCTCGTCCAGCAACAGCAATGGCGGCGCACCGCACAGTACGACGGCCAACGCCAGACAGAGCCGCTGTCCCTCGGACAGGTCGCGGGGGTGCATGTCCAGAGCCACATCGGGTGCCAGCCGCTCCAGCAGCGCTCGGCAGCTACCTGCGGGCACCTTGAAGTCGGAGTCCGCGCTGGCGCACTCGTCCGCGACGGTAGCGGCGTACAGGAGGTCTGCGGGCTCCTGCGGGACCAGCCCGACTGCTTTGACCAGTCGCTTCGGCTTGGTACGGCGTGGGTCGACCCCTGCGGCGACCGCAGTGCCGGAACGAGGAGAGAGGATGCCGACGAGAGAGTTCAGCAAGGTCGACTTGCCCGCGCCGTTGCGACCCATCAGCGCGGCGATCTCACCGGCCTTGATACTCAGCGACACGCCACGGAGTGCGGTGACGCTGCCGTAGGTCACCACCAGGTCCTTGCAGTGGGCAAGCTCCGCGCCGAGCGGTCGTCCGATGCGTGCAGGCTGTGGAGAGTCGAGCTGGGACCGGAGACTTGCAGCGGCGCGTCGGGCGTCCCGGACTGACAGGGGGAGCGGCGACCAGCCCGCCAGGCGTCCCAGCTCCACCACAGGCGGTGCGACCGGTGCGGTCACCATGCGTTCGGCAGGTAGTCCCGTGGACACAGCGGCCGCGCCACCGGGTACTTCGATCACGCGGTCGGCGTACTGGATCACCCGCTCCAACCGGTGCTCAGCCATCACCACAGTGACGCCCAGGTCGTGCACGAGCCGCTGGAGCGCAGCCAGCACCTCCTCGGCAGCCTGCGGGTCCAGCGCCGACGTGGGCTCGTCCAGCACCAGTACGGCGGGATGCGACGTCAGAGCTGCACCGATGGCGGTCCGCTGCCGTTGACCGCCCGACAGCGACGTCAAAGCACGATCCCGTACGTCGGCCAACCCGAGCAGGTCCAGTGTCTCCTCGACGCGCCGCCGCATCACGTCCGGCGCCACCCCGAGTGACTCCATGCTGTACGCCAGTTCGTCCTCGACCGTGTCGGTGACGAACCCAGCCATCGGGTCCTGCCCGACCATCCCGACCACGTCGGCGAGATCGCGCGGCCGGTACTCGCGCGTGTCCCGCCCAGCGACCAGCACGCGCCCAGCGAGCGTGCCGCCGGTGAAGTGCGGCACCAGGCCGTTGATTGCCCGAAGCAACGTCGACTTGCCGGACCCGGTCCGCCCGATCACCAGTGCGAGCTCGCCCTCCGGCACCGTGAAGCTCACGTCCCGCAGGGCCGGTTCACGCGCCCCGTCGTACGTCACCGTCACCTGGTCGAACTCGATCATGTGACCGCCTTCTTGAGAGGTGGTGCGGCCAGTGCGGGCGCCAGTCCGATCAGTACGCCGACGACCGGCAGCACTGGTACTGGTGGGACGACCAACGGGCCGGCCAGCACCAGACCGTTCACGCCACGGACCGCTGCGGCCACCATGGCACCTGCGGCCACGGCACCGGCCGCTATGACGAGCCACTCGGGCAGCGCCCACGGATCGGGTCGGTAGCGCGTCCTGCTGACCCGCTGCCGCCCGACGGCCATTGCTGCGACCGCCAGGAGGACACCGGCCGCTAGTGCGCCGGCGGCGAACGGGAACGCCATTGCGTCGGTCAGCAACGCGTAGACACCGAGCAGGATCCCGAGTAGTCCCAGCAGCACGCACAGCGCCGTGAGCCGACGCTGCGCACGAGGAGCCTGAGCAGTACGGCCGTAGCCACGTGAGTCCATCGCAGCCGCTAGCTCGACCGACCGGTCCAAGGCACCTTCCAGAACCGGCATGGCCGTCGTACGGAAGGAGGCGCGCGTACGGCCGCGCAGCCGTCGTGCTGCGCGCACGCGGCGGCCGTCCGTCACCAGTTGCGGTGCGAAGGTCAGTGCGACCACACAGGCCACACCCATCTCGTAGAGCGCCCCTGGCAACGACTTCAGCAACCGCCGCGGACTGGCCAGTGCGTTGGCCGCACCCACGCAGCAGAGCATGACGGCCAGCTGACCGCCGTCGTACAGAGCCGTCACCAGAGCTTCCGCCGTGACGTCGCCGCCGAGCTTGACGCCCGCAGCCCAGTCAGGCAACGGGATCTGCGGCAGCGTGAACAGCAGCGTGTTCCCCTGCGAGCGAGTGGACAGCAGCGCCTGCAGGACCACGCGGACGGCGATGACCAGCAGGCCGAGCTTGAGGAACGCAGCGAAGCTGTGTGCCCACGGCGCGTCGCTCCGGCGGGCGGAAACGACGAATCCGGTGACGGCGAGGATCAGGACCAGCAGGACCGGGTTGCGTGTCCTGCTGGCCGCGACAGCCATACAGAGCGCCCACAACCACCAGGCCCCCGGGTGGAGTGCCCGGGGGAGTGTCAGGTGGTGTACGGCGCGCACTTAGCTCGCCGCAGTACGCCGACGGTTGAGGAAGAACCCGCCGCCCGCCAGCAGGACGACCACGACGACGGCGATGATGATGCCGGTCCACGGCGTACCACTGCTGTCTGAAGCGGGTGTGGAAGCAGCAGGTGTCGCCGTCGAGCCCACCGCCGCGCCGATCTGCAGTGTGACCGGGGTGTCGGTGGCCGGGACCTTGATGTTCTTCACCTGGTCGCCGCAGCTCTTGGACGGGTAGTCCGCGACCCCGCAGGTCAGGCCCTTCTCGATCCGGACCGGTCCGGCCGCGGCGAGGATCTGCGCGCCGTTCGACTTCGGGGCCGTCACCACGCAGGTGCCCTTGGCCTCGCCCGGCGTATCACCGGCGACCGCGTCCTCCGGCGTACCCGGGTCGACGATCAGCGCGACCCGCTTCTTGCCGGTCTCCGCCGGGGTCTTGCCGCAGATCGCTTCGAAGTCGCCCGCGGCCCGCGGTACCCGGGGCTTGGCGCCGCCGACGGCGAACCGCCAGCCCTCCACGCCGCCGTCGGCCGGGACGAAGGCGTCGGCGCCCTTCTGGGAGAAGGCCCACTGGCCGTTGCTCCACTGGTAGTAGCCCCAGAAGCGGTAGCCGTCCTCGGTCGGGGCGGCGGTCGCTGAGACGGTGGCAACGGTCCCAGCCAGCAGGAGACCCGCCAGCAGGCTGAGGACCAGTCGTACGGTCCGGTGTGCAGTCATGGTGGTTCCTCGGTCGGGCCGCAGCCCGGTGGAGGAGGTCCCGCCTGCACCGGCAGGGTAGGGGCTCCACCCGCGGACCACGGCGGGTAGTTGAGCCTGACTGCCTGCGTCATAGTGTTCCGGCTTGCCACCCTGTTCCAGCTGATGGGGTGGCCTACGGTTGCGGGTCAGCGCCGGACTCGGACCGGCTTCCCTATGACGCAGGCGTGTGGTTCGACCGAAGCTTACTCTGCGGAGGACAGGCCCATGGGCCCGTAGACCTCGCGGCCGTCCTCCAGCAGGTACACCTGACCGACGCCGCGGTCGGCCAGGTCCCGCCAGACCTCACCCAGCCAGCTCTCCGCGTCGCCCTGCGCCGAGAAGTCCGCCCCGCCGACCTCACCGGGGTCCACCAGGGCACCGGAAGCGGTCTCGAACCGCCAGCTCCAGCTCACGAGTTCGGCCGCTTCTGCGGGGCGTTCTGCGCGGTCTTGGCCGGGTCGTTCTCGACGATGTGGCCGAGCACCTCGTCGATCCGCTTCAGCAGACCCTCGTCCAGCGTCACACCGGCCGCCTTCACGTTCTCGGTGACCTGCTCGGGCCGGGAGGCGCCGATGATGGCCGACGAGACGTTGCTGTTCTGCAGCACCCACGCGATCGCGAGCTGGGACAGCGACAGATCGGCCTCGTCGGCGAGCGGCTTCAGCTCCTGGACCCGGGTGAGGACGTCGTCGGTGAGGAACCGCTTGATGAAGTTCGACCCGTTGGCGTCGGTCGCCCGGGACCCCTCCGGCGGCTGCTGACCGGGCAGGTACTTGCCCGTGAGCACGCCCTGCGCGATCGGCGAGAACACCACCTGGCCGATACCGAGCTCCTCGGAGGCCGGCACCACCTCGGCCTCGATCACCCGCCACAGCATGCTGTACTGCGGCTGGTTCGAGACGAACGGGATCCGCAGCTCACGGGCCAGCCGGTGGCCCTCCTGCAGCTGCTCCGCGGTCCACTCCGACACGCCGATGTACAGCGCCTTGCCCTGCCGGACGACGTCGGCGAAGGCCTCCATCGTCTCCTCGAGCGGCGTCTCGGTGTCGTACCGGTGCGCCTGGTACAGGTCGACGTAGTCGGTGCCGAGGCGCTTGAGCGAGCCGTTGATCGACTCGTGGATGTGCTTGCGGGACAGGCCGGTGTCGTTCGGCCCGCCGGGACCTGTCGGCCAGTACACCTTGGTGAAGATCTCCACCGACTCGCGGCGCTCCCCGGCCAGCGCCTCGCCGAGCACCGACTCGGCCTTGGTGTTGGCGTAGGTGTCGGCGGTGTCGAACGTCGTGATGCCGGCCTCCAGGGCCGCCCGCACGCAGGCCTTGGCCTGCTCGTTCTCCACCTGGGAGCCGTGCGTCAGCCAGTTGCCGTACGAGATCTCGCTGACCTTGAGACCACTGTTGCCCAGATAGCGGAAGTCCATGCCCCGACCCTACTTGTTCAGGACGGCTTCTCGCCGCGCTTGACCATCGGCTTGGGCAGCCGCCAGCGGCGCATCTGCATGGTCCGCCGGACCGCGTAGAACCCGATCCCCTTGGTGGACTCCTTCGGGAACTTGATCCCCACCTGCTTCTTCAGCCCGGAGGTGAGCAGGAACCAGTCCGCCGCGATCAGCAGGATCATGAACAGGAACAGCAGGTTCACCATCCCGGCCAGCCACGGGAACTGCGGCGAGAACACCACGCCGACCAGCGAGACGACCAGGAGCACCGGGAGCGCGAACTCCATCACCGAGTAGCGCGCGTCGACGTAGTCCCGGGCGAACCGCCGTACCGGGCCCTTGTCGGCGGCCGGCAGGTACCGGTCGTCGCCGGTCTGCATCGCCGACTGCATCTTGGCGCGCTCGGTCCGGACCTTGTCCCGCCGGATCGCCGAGGCCTCCTTGCGGTTGCGCGGCTTCTTGAACGCGGCCTTGCGGGCGGCCTCCGCGTCCTTGCGGCTCGGCGTCGGCCGGCCCTTACCGCCCGGCTTGCCCTGGGGGTCGGCGGGTACGGTGGTATCTGTCTCAGACTTGGTACGACGGAACACGGGGTCAGAACCTCATTCGCAGGGCAGGTCGCGACTCGGGGTGGTCCCCGGACCTTCTCCTACTTTATCGGGGCCAGTCCTGATGGTCTGATGACCCATAGGCACATAGGGTGGAACGCACGCACGCCGGGTCGTCACTCCGGCACAGAAGGGGTACGGATATCGATGAGCATCTTCAGGCGGATGTCGACGATCTTCAAGGCCAAGGCGAACTCCGCCCTGGACAAGGCCGAGGATCCTCGCGAAACCCTTGACTACTCGTATCAGAAGCAGCTCGAGCTGCTGCAGAAAGTACGGCGGGGCGTGGCCGACGTGGCCACCAGCCGGAAGCGGGTGGAACTGCAGGCGTCACAGCTGCAGTCCCAGTCGGCCAAGCTCCAGGAGCAGGCGCAGAAGGCGCTCTCGATGGGCCGCGAGGACCTGGCCCGCGAGGCCCTGACCCGCAAGTCGGGTCTGCAGGGCCAGATCGACGACCTGACCACCCAGCACGCCCAGCTGCAGGGTGAGGAGGAGAAGCTGACGCTCGCCTCCCAGCGGCTGCAGGCCAAGGTCGAGTCGTTCCGGACCCGCAAGGAGACCATCAAGGCCACGTACACCGCGGCCGAGGCGCAGACCCGGATCAACGAGGCCTTCTCCGGCATTTCCGAGGAGATGAGCGACGTCGGTCTCGCGGTCCAGCGGGCCGAGGACAAGACCCAGCAGATGCAGGCCCGGGCCGGCGCGATCGACGAGCTGCTCGCCTCCGGCGCGCTCGACGACGCGAGCGGCACGGTCAAGGACAACATCACCCTGGAGCTGGACCGGATGTCGTCCGGCTCCGACGTGGAGAACGAGCTGGCCGCCATGAAGGCCCAGCTGTCCGGCGGCGGTGCGCCGAAGGAGCTCTCCGGTGAGGGGGCCGCTCAGGCCCAGCCGCAGGCCGCCCAGCCAGTGCAGCAGCCGGCAGCCGAGCCGGCGCGACCTCAGGACGGAGATGTTCGGTGATCGTTCGCATCATGGGTGAAGGCCAGTGGCGACTGGCCGACGACAAGCTGGACGCGCTCAACGCGGTGGACGGCGACCTGGAGAAGGCGGTGTCGTCCGGCGACGAGACGGCGTACCAGACCGCGTTCGCCGCGCTGCTGGAGTTCGTCCGCTCCGGCGAGCAGGTGCCGGACACCGAGCTGCACGACTCCGACGCCATCCTGCCCCCGTCGGACAGCTCGCTCGCCGAGATGCGGGAGCTGATCAGCGGCGACGGCCTGATCGCCGGCTGACGTACCACCCGATCAGTGCCCCGACCCGGCGACTGGTCACTTGAAGTAATCATTTGAGACCCCTGGGATCCCGTCGGACGGGTTCCCGGGGGTCTTTGATTTACGGAACCGGACATTCAGGTTTACGCAGGGGTAAACACTCTCGTCCGGTGCTGTCGCCCGCTGCGTCGACGTAGTACTCTCTGGTTCACGCCGTTGTGGGGGCGGCGTTTGGACGAGGTCCGTGACGGGGTGTGGGTTGGTCACGGGTTTCGGTTTTCACCTGTGGGGGGTGACTGTGCGTGACTGATCTTGTCATGTCCGAGGGGTTGGCCGATTCGGCTGATCTACGGCCGGCGCCATCGGGGGAGCGACGTCGGCCGGTCTGGGTGGTACCGGACGAAGTACCTGCGATCGTGCCGCGTGCGGCACGGTTCACCGAGGCGCGCTGGGTTGCGAAGTACCGGTGGGCCGCGCTCGGCGGCGACCTCGCGGCCGCGCTGTTCGGTGTCTCGCTGGCGCTTGTCGTCCGGTTCGGTGCCCAGATCAACCTCGGCTACGTTCTGCTCGGAGCCGCGTTGCCGATCGCGTGGCTGGTCTGTGTGGCGCTGGAGCGGGGTTATGAGACCCGCTACTTCGGCACCGGCCCGGAAGAGTTCCGCTCGATCATCCGGGCGGCCGTCGCGCTGACCGCGGTGGTAGCGGTGACGTCGTACGCGACCAAGTTCCAGGTGGCGCGTGGTTTCGTCGTCCTGGCGGTGCCGATGACCTGTTTCGCGGCGATGTTCGCGCGCTGGGTGCTGCACCGGCAGATCTCGACCCGGCGGTTCGTCGGCCGGTGCATGCGCCGGGTGCTCGTTGTCGGACGCAACGACCAGGTGACCACGCTGCGGCGGCACCTGGAGGAGCGGAAGACCGACGGGTACGTCGTGGTGGCGAGCTGCCTGCCGCGCGGCGATGCGTTCGAGGAACCGTTGAGCGAGACCAGCCCGGAGCGACTGGGCCGTGCCGAGATGGACATCCTGGCGGCGGTCGACCAGTACGACGTCGAGGTGGTCGCAGTGGCGGCCGACCCGGAGTTGACCGGTCACTCGCTACGCAAGCTGTCCTGGGCATTGGAACAGCGTGGGGTCGACCTGATCGTGTCTCCGGGCATCGTCGAGGTGGCAGGCCCGCGGATCTCGATCCGGCCGGTCGCCGGGCTGTCGCTGCTGCACCTGGAGCGGCCGTCGGTGAGTGGTGGACCGCACGTCCTGAAGAGCATCTTCGACCGGGTGGTCGGCTGCGGGCTGTTGCTTGCGGTTGCGCCGCTCCTGATGGTCACAGCGGTTCTGGTGAAGCTCACCAGCCGCGGGCCGGTGCTGTTCCGGCAGACCCGGGTGGGTCGGGGCGGTGAACAGTTCCAGATGCTGAAGTTCCGCACGATGGTGGTCGACGCCGAGGCACGTAAGGCGGAGCTGCACGCGCTGAGCGACGGCAACGGGGTCCTGTTCAAGCTCCGCGACGACCCACGGGTGACGAAGGTCGGGCGGTACCTGCGACGGTTCTCGATCGACGAACTGCCACAGCTGGTGAACGTGCTCCGGGGGGACATGTCACTGGTCGGCCCGCGCCCGCCACTGCCTGCGGAGGTCGCGCAGTACGCGATCGACGACGCGCGGCGGATGCTCGTGAAGCCGGGCCTGACCGGCCTGTGGCAGGTCAGTGGGCGGAGCGACCTGACGTGGGAGGAGTCCATGCGGCTCGACCTGCGGTACGCCGACAACTGGTCGATTGCGTTGGACCTTTTGATTCTGTGGAAGACCGCGCGCGCAGTGCTGGGGAGCAACGGCGCGTACTAGGCGGTGTTTGTGTTCCCGAGGGGGGAATCCGTGACTGTAGTACTGGAAGGATCGGCCGTTGCCCGATCCGAGGCCGCGACTCTGGTGATCAGAGCCGCGGCGGGGGACCAGGGTGCTTGGAGTCAGTTGGTCGATCACTATGCACGGCTCGTGTGGGCCGTCACCCGCAGCTTCCGGCTGGGCGACAGCGACTCCGCTGACGTCTCGCAGGTGGTCTGGCTGCGGTTGCTCGAGCACATCAATCGCGTCGATCCCGAACGGGTCGGTGCCTGGCTGGTCGTCACCACGCGCCGGGAATGTCTGCGGGTACTGGCGTTCCGCAAGCGTGTGCTGCTGACCTACGAAGCAACGGCGTTCGAGGACGTGGCCGGTGATTCGCCGGAGCTGGACTCCGACCTGATCGCCGGCGAACGGGCGGACGACGTACGACGGGCGCTCGAGAAGCTGCCCGACCGGTGGCAGCAGCTGCTCGGCATGCTGATGTCCGATCCGCCGACGCCGTACGCCGAGATCTCCGCGACGATCGGGATTCCGATCGGCAGCATCGGCCCGATCCGCGGCCGGTGCCTGGAGAAGCTCAGACTGCTGCTTGCCTCCTGAGGCAGCAGGACCCGGTCCGGGCCGCTTGACCGATCATGCTCTGGTCAGAGCATGATCCAGGCGGTCCGGACCGGCCGTTGTGCGCTACCGGGCCACCGCAGCAGGAAGCTCACCGGCTGCGCGTCGCCAGGTCCGTCGCCGCCGCGGGCCTCGACCACCACCGGACCGGCGGGGGAGACCCACAGTTCCACGGTCAGCGTCGTGCGTTCCACATCCAGCGTCACCCCGTGCCCGGCGAACCGCAGCCGTCGTACGTCATCGGCTCCAGGCTGGTCGACGAGGCTGTCGAAGACGAGGTCGAGCACGTCGAGGCCCCACTCGTGCCGGCCGAACGCGGCGTACCCGACCGACCGGGTGAGCGCGATCTGCTCGCAGGCGGCTCGCTCCGGAGGCCCGATCATCGCCCTCAGCGCTCCCCGAGAACCTTGACGACGCTGTCCTGATCCTGTCCGTACGGCGCACCTTGCCAGGATGCCCAGTTCGCCCGGTTGCCCTGCTCGTGCACGATGAAGTTCCACGGCCCGGAGTAGGTGTTGTTGAAGAACCGGTTGCCCTGGTGGAACGTGATCGCGTCCTGCACGGTGGCCTTCTGGTACGGCGACCAGGCCGGGAACGTGCCCCAATTGGAGAACAGGCCGTTGTAGCCGCACCCGGTGCTGAACCCGCAGTTCGCGGACACCTTCGCCGGGTTGAGGTTGAACACGTTGTCGTGCACCCGCACGTTCTGGGTCTTCCATCGGCAGTCGCTCAGGTACGGCTGCTCACTGATGGTGGTCGCGTTGCAGGTCTTGGCGTTGGCCACCGACGGGTTGACCAGCGTGCCCGAGCCGGTGCTGGTGTTGGCCGCCGATCCGGCGAACCGGTCGGCGTTCTCCCACAGGATCACACCGGCCCAGTTGTCGGTGAAGACGTTCTTGCTGATCTCGAAGGTCTGGTTGAAGACACCCGCCGCCCGCGGGTCGCTGCCCGACTCGGAGATGTACAGCGCAGGGGTCGGGAATCCGTGGTTGGTCGGCCCCTTACCGAGCCCGTTGCGGACGAACGCGTTGCCCCGGATGCCCGCGTTGTAGCTGGTCTCGTAGACCAGCCCTTCGGCCAGGTTCCCGGAGATGTAGTTGCCCTCGATCACGAACCCGGTGTTGTTGGTGTCGGCCCACAGACCGGCGCTGTGGTTGTCGTGGACCCAGTTGTTCCGAACGACTGCTCCGGTCACCTCCCAGAACTTGCCGCCGCCGGTGCACCCGCAGCCGACCTTGAGTCGCTCCCAGTCGTCGGTGTTGTTCCCGGCGATCTCGTTGCCCTCGATGGTGATCCCGGCGACCTTGCCCGGGTTGTAGGCGTTGAAGCCGTACTGGCCGTTGTTCTGCAGACAGTTGCCGCGGACAACGTTGTGGTCGCCGACCATGACGCCGGCGCCGGCGTTGTCCTTGATGGTGTTCCCGGTCAGGGTCCAGCGGCCGGCGGAGTCGTGGTTCACCACGCCCTCGTCGTTGTTGGTCCTGACCGGCCCGAAGTTCTGGATGGTCAGGTTCTTCAGCGTGACCGCGGTCGCGTATCCGGTGAACGCGTACCGATTCCGCCGGCCGCCGTCCAGGATCGCGCCGGGCGCGCCGATATACGTGTTGCCGTCCTTCGGGATCACCTGGGCGAACGGGCCGTTGCCGAGTTTGTGCGTGCCGGGAGACAACCAGAAGGTGGTACCGGCCGGGTTCGCCTCAGTGAGGTCGTTGACGTTCTCGCTGGTGCTGACCACGACCGCTCCTGCCGGGGCGGTGGCCGGGCCGAACAGGACCTTGGAGTTCCCGCAGATTCGCGCGGGCGGCGCCGACGGCGCGGTCACCGGGGCGTTCGTGACGGCCTGGGACCCGGGCGTCGGCGGTGGAGCGCTCTTTGCCGCTGGTTCGTCGCCGAGCACGAAGATGCCGACCGCCGCCAGTGCGGCGACGACCAGCACGACAACGCCGAGCACCAGCCGTCGCCTGTACCACGGGGTCCCCGCGGAGGGCGGCGGCGGACCGCCTGTTTCCAGGGTGTTTCCTTCGGAGGGCATCGGATCCTCGTGGTCAGCGGTCGGCGGAGACTGGATTCGCTACCGCGAAGCGGTAGATATCGAGCAGTTGCTCAACGTTCTGGTCGATCTGGTGGTGAGTCTCGTACGTCTTGCGGGCCTGCCGGCCGAGCCGGGTGTACCGATCGGGGTCTGCGTCGACGTCGCGCAGCAGCCTGCCCAGCGCGTCCGGGCTGCCCGGTTCGAACAGGGCACCGTCGACGCCGTCGGCGATCAGGCTCGGGAAAGATCCGTGGCCTGAAGCCAGCGGCGGTACGCCGGCAGCCATCGCCTCGACCACTACGAGACCGAACGTTTCCTCCCATTCCGATGGCAGCACCACTGCGCGGGACTCGCTGATCAGCTTGAAGACGTCAGGTTTGCTGATCAGCCCACGAAGTTCGACCGAGGGCCGGTCGGCGGCCCAGGAGGTCACCTCGTCGAGCATCGGCCCGCCACCGGCGATCACCAGCCGCAGCGCGTCGTCCCCCGCGGTCGCGCGATACGCGTCCCAGCCCTTCATCAGCAGCGGAGCGCCTTTGGCCGTGTCGAGCCGGCCGACGTACGTGACCTGACGCTGCCGGGCTCCGTCGAAAGGTCCGTCGTACGGCACGATGTTGTGCTTGACGAACGTCCGATCCGGGTCGAAGGCCATGCCCGCCATCAGCCGGCGCTGCGACTCGGAGATGAAGATGTACGCCGACACGAGTCCGCGCCAGCTGCCCCGATGACCGCGGGTGTTCAGCACGGTGGTCGCGGTCGCGAGCGCGGACCCGCGGTAGCAGCGGTGCACCACGCCGCTGACGGGGTTGCCGCCGGCGCAGTTGTGGCAGACCTTGCCGTCGCGGAAGAAGTCGCCGCTGGCGCAGAGCAGTTTGTAGTTGTGCAGCGTGATCACGGCCGGCACGGCGGCCCGGCGGCACGCGTACAGCACCGAAGGGCTGAGCAGCGGGAAGGTGTTGTGGATGTGGACCACGTCCGGCCGGTGCCGGAAGAGGTCGCGGGCGAGGTCGTACCGGCTGGCCCGGCTCCAGACCACCCGGGCAGGCAGCGTCGCCTTCTTCAGGGCCGGCCAGTCCTCGATATCGTCGCTGTTCCGCTCGAAGTGCCGAACGGAGTGACCCGCCGCGGTGAGCGCCTCGCTCTCCTGGTCGACGACCCGATTCTCGCCGCTGGGCGCGGTCGACCGGTAGCGGTTGTGCACCATCAGGATCTTCATGGCGGTCCTTCACGTGTTGATGTGGAGTACACCAGCGAGGCGGCCAGCGTCAGTTCCAGCAGGTACGGCGACGCCTCGCTGAGGCCGCTCTCGGTGAACGAGGCGACGACGCAGTAGGCAACGAGGAACAGGGCGAGAGCTCGATGCGGCCCTTGAGGCCGGAACCATGCCGCGGTCAGTACGAACACCACCAGCAGGACGGTGATCGTGCAGCCGACCAGGCCGACGTCGTAGTAGGTGCCGAGCCAGTTGCTGTCGATCGGCAGGCCGTTGAACGACTTGTTCGACAGGCCGAAGCCGAAGAAGGTTTCGAAGGTGGAGCGCGGCTGGGCCAGGATCGCGTCCCAGACCGCCTTCCGTCCGGTCAGGGCGCCGAGCTCCGCAGGATCCTGGCCGCGAGCAAGCCAGGTCGTCACCACTGAGCTGAGTGTGAGCGCGCCGAGCGTGAAGACGACCAGGCCGATCAGGAACGCCCGACGTACCCGCGTCCGCGCTGTGAACAGGCTGAGTCCGGCGATCGTCACACCGGCGACCATCGCGACCAGGGCTGTCCTGGTGTGGGTCAGCAGGATGACCGGAACACAGACCAGCACGCTGGCGAGAGCGACGCTCCGGCGGAGCAGGCCCGACATCCAGAGCACGATGGTCAGACCGATCGCCACTGCGGAGTAGTGCCCGACCTGGGTCGGCGGGATCGGCCAGAGGGCGCCGCCGAGTCGGTCGTCGGTCATGGCGAGACCGGGGGCGACGACCAGACCGAGGACGACGGACCCGACGATGGCCCACAGCACCATCAGGTGCGTACGGACCAGCAGCAGGTCCCGACGGGTCCACCAAGGCGTCAGCAGCCACAGCACCAGCGCGAACCCGCAGAGCCGGCCGGCGCGGAAGAGCGCGCCGAGCAGGAACTCCGCGCGGATGCTGGCCAGCAACGCCTCGATGGCCAGTGCCATCAGCAGTGCGACGTACACGCTGGGCCGGATACGGACCGGCCGGTTCACGGACAGGACCATCACCAGAGCGCCCACCAGCGCTCCCTGGGCGATGAGCTTGCCGACCGATCCCGGGATCGGCAGCAGATGCGGTGCGCCTGGGAAGAACGTCATGACGTTCAGCACCAGCAGGGCCCAGGTCAGCTGCACCCTCCGGCGGCGGCGGACCTCCGGGGCCACGACCTGCCGCGTCGGGCGAAGCCCGAGGCGCGTGGTCAGCTGATGACCGAGCCGCGTGGCGAGCATGGTCATCGGTTGAACATCTCGACGTCGACGGCCCGAGTCCTTCCGGACTCTGCCTCGGCGACGCCGACACTCTCATCCGTGCGGTCCGGACCGAGCACGATCGCGGTGGCGACCTCCAGTCCTGCGAGCCGGAGCATCTCACCGGTCGCCTGGATCGCTGTCGTGGTCGAACGGCCGGCGGTGACCAGGACGGCGGCGTGCGACGCCCATGTGGCAAGGTGGTCGGCGCCGAGCTCGGGGCTCAGATCGGCCAGGCTGAGCACCACATCGGCGACCTCCCAGGACGCGTCGAGTGCGACGTTGCCGTAGCCGGAAGGCCGGCTGTTGTCAGCCAGTCGTAGGTAGGCTCCCTCCGCAGGACCAGCGGCCGGGTCGGCCAGGTGAACGTCGATCCGCCGGCCGGGTTCGCTGAACCGCGACTCGTGCGTACCGGGTGTCTTGACCCCGAGCATCCGGGCCAGCCGGCCGGAGCTGGTCAGGTCGGCGACCAGGACATGCTTGCCGTCCTCCGCCAGCGACACCGCGAGTGAGGCCACCGCCAGGGCACAGGTGTGGATGTCATCGATGCCCACCACGGCGAGGGACGGCACCGGGCGTTCGCCCCAGAAGATGCGGTGGTCGAGATGCTGGACGACCAACTGGTTCTCCTGGCTCCGCAGCTGCGCGCTGTGGACAGCGGCCGGCCAGGGCAGCGGCCAGCGCGCCGGGCGGGTCGCGCTCAGCCGGATCCGCGCGCCGAGGGCATGGGCGATGTCCTGCCGCTTCCACAGCCGGTCCGAAATCAGCGCCCGCACGATGACGAACCCGATGCCCAGGAACAGCCCGGCGATCAGTCCGGTGCCCCCGTTGATCACGATCGTCCGCTTGGCCGAGACCGGCACCGGGGCGGCCACATCGAGAACCCGGCTGCTGTTCATCCGGGCGGCCTGGACCTGTTGGTCGAGCAACTGCTGTCGCACATACGTGTTCCGGTCGCGGGCTGCGCTGAGCCGGGCGCCCTCCACACTGTTCGGGCGCTTCATGTCGGCCGGATCGTCTCCGGTGGCACGAACCGCCTGCTCGGCGAGGGACAGATCGTTCTGCGCGGACGTCAGGTCTCGCTGCAGTGGCGCATCCTGCAGCGAGATCTGCTCCTTGCGGTAGATGAGGTACACCTGAGCGACGACCGTTGCCAGCCTCGTCGACTCGCCGTCGGTCTTTGCCTTGGCGGTGATCTCGAGTACTCGGTCGGTCGACGCGGACGCGCTGTACTGCTTGAGCAGATCGTCCTGCGTCACCGGCAGCTTCAGCCGCTCGATCACTCGCTGTGCGACTGTGTGCGTGGTGGCGAGGTTGACGTCGGTGGCCATCGCCTTCGTGGGGTCGTCCCCGTCGCGATGGGTCAGCAGCAGACGAGTCTGCGACGTGCTCGGTGCAGGCACGACGACAGTCGAGGCCAGGCCGCCGGCCAGGCCGACGAAGGCGACGACCAGCCAGATGCGCAGGTGCCTGCGCAGCGCGTCACGGATGAATCGAAAGGTGACCAGCGTGTCCGGCGGGAAGGCCGCCGACCTCTCGTTGTCGAAGAGGCCGTCGTCATCGGCCCAGACAGGCTCGCGGACATCCGGTTCGGTGTAGGGCTGGTTGCTCATTTGGTCCTCCGCGCCGTGCCTGTGAGCAGGGTGGGAAGTCGCGAGTTCGAGCGGCGCGTCGATTGCGAGACCCGGCCGATCGTGCGGTCCGTCGGGTCCGGATCGGTGACGACGAGGCCGTCGATGTTGAGGTCGTTCGCCGCTGCCGCAACCGCCAGCCGGGCGAGCTCTTCGGCTGTCACGACGCCGGACGAGAGGGCGACGACGGTGTTCGTGGTGTGCTCGCTGCCGTCCAGGCGTGGTGCGTCCCGGTCCACCACGACGAGATGGATGGTCAGTGCGGAGGAGCCGGCCGGCTCCTGATGGGCGTCGACCACGATCGAGGCAGGGAGTCCGATAGAGGTGGCAAGTGCTGCCAGCTGCGGACCGAGCGGAAGAGCCTTGTCGTCACCGGCGAAGGAGAGCACCGTCAACGTGACCGGCGGGCCGCCGCGAACGTCGAGTCCGAGGTGATGCAAGGTCTTGCGCAGACTCCACGCCTCGACTGCCGTCGGCGAGTAGTGCTCGAGCAGGTAGGCCCAGTCGGAGACGTCCGTCGCCTGGTACGACGAGACCGAGGCCAGCACCGGCAGACCGACGGCGTCCGCGATCTCGTCCCGCAGCCGCAGCCGCCGGTCACCGCGGGCCTTGGCCAGCACACCGACGGAGCCGACTGCGGCACCGATGAGCGCACCGAGCAGACCGAGGATCCCGAGATGGACGAGGATGTTGCCACCGCGCGCGGTGGTTGCCTGCTCCAGCACCCGGGCCCCCGTCTTCTTCCCCAGGTCACCGGGCAGGTTCTGATCGCTTGTCACGTAGACCAGATAGATGCCGGCAACAGCGTTCGCCAGCTGCATCGACTGCCGGGCCGTCTGGCCCTTCGCGTCGATCTTGATGACGTCCTGGGTGACGGCGGTGACCTTGACCCGGCCACGGACCTGGTCGGTCGTCAGCGTCGGGTCGAGGTTCTGGCCGGCACTCTTCAGCACCGGTTCGCTCTCCGCGATGAAGACCTGGGTGTCGATGCTCTGCGCTCCGGCAGAGGCGGCCTTCTCGGCATCGGTCGCAGGTGGCGGTGGCAGGACGACGAGCGAGGTGGCGGTATGCATGGCCGGCACAACGAGGCCGTACGCGATCCCACCGAGCAGGCCGAGCGCAGCCACGGCAGCCACGATCAGCCGATGTCTACGGATGGCGCGCCAGGACTTCTTCACGTCCAACTGCTGTGCGCTCACAGAGCCCCCTCCAAGCGAACGTCTCTTCGGTACCGAGTAATAGAGGGGCTGGGCGAGGTGCTGATACACCTCAGGAGCGGAAGCGGAAAGTACTGGTCGCGGGGGAGCCGGGGGCCAGGGCGCCCTCGCCGATCAGAGTGGTGCCGGGGACCTTGTGGCCGAATCGCGGTGAGTACCAGCCCAGCAACGGACTGTTGCTACCGCGGTGTGCAGTCCAGGTCAGCCCGGTCGGTAGTTCGACCTCTGCTGAGCCGGTTGGCCACTCCAGCACTCCAGTCGAGCCGTCCAGTTCCACGGCCACCTCAGGTCCAAGATGCCAGGCGATCCGTACGTCGGCTGCGGTGTCGAGGTGGTCCTCCACGCGCAGCACGCCGTGGTCCAGTACGGCGGTACGTCGATGCGTCACGGGAGCGTAGCCGTCGTGTTCGGCATCCCAGCTGCTCTCGTCGTGCCGGCGTACCGTGCCTGTCGCGCCGCGCAGCCAGAGAAACGGGCCGCCCCAGGTGGACTGTTCGGTGCGGGCTACCTCGACGGTGTTGTGGCCGATGGTGGAGCGGAAGTAGTCCCGCCACTCCTCCTCGCCGTGGTAGCAGTACGTACCGGGGTCGGCGAGGATGTCGACGCCGTCGACGCGCACCTCGAGCGAGAGCGCGTCCGAGTGGGCGTGTGCGGCGATGGAGAGGAAACCGTGCGGACCGGCGTCCGCACGACACCAGATCTCCGGACCAGTGTCCTGGCTCCGCAGAATGGTCAGTCCGGCGTCCCGGAAGTGGTCCGGTCGTTTGGCCGGCCGGTCCGGTTGCTGGGCATTGACCAGCGAGCCGACGATGACCGACGTCGCTGTCGGCGGGATGTCCGGCCACCACGGCGCAGGGCCGACCACGGCCGCGCCGAGGGACAGGTACGCCGACCAGTTGCTGATGTCCGGCGGGTCGAGGACGAGTGCCATGCCTTCGTCGTCGTCACCTTGGCGTGGCGGGCGCAGGGTCGTGTCGACGATCGCTGCGGCCACGTCGACGGTGCGGGTCAGGAGGGCCCACGTCTGCGGGCTGAGCGGATGGCCGGCGAGGTCTGCCTCCAGAGCGGCGTACAGACCGAGCTCGGAGACGAAGCGGTGGTAGTCGGTGGCCAGCTCGCGGTTGACCCCGGACGGGAACGTGTTGGCCTCGAGTTCCTTCTCCAGCAGGGCTGCGGCGTCGGCGCGCCAGTGAGCGCTCTTGGTGAACCAGGGGAACGCGCAGGCGCCGACGAGCTGGCCGGCCGCTTCTGCGATCACATGGTTGTTGGCCGAGGAGCCGTGGCTGCGGAACGCGGCGAGATAGCGCTGGTGCCAGTAGATCTGCTGGAGCGCCAATTCGTTGTGCTCGAACAGGTCGGTGATCTCGGGCCAGTCGTTCAACAGGCGGCGGATCCACGTCCAGCTGATCAGGCGCAGGCCGAGCTCGATGCCGCTCGCCCAGTGCACGCCGGACAGGAACGGGTTCGTACGCCACCAGTCGTTGAGGTGGTCGGCGACGCGTTCGGCGTACTGGTCGTCATGGGTCAGGTACCACGCTGCGGCCAGCTGGGTGAGGTGGTGGTGACGGGACAGCTCCCACACCTGCTTGATGTTGCCGACCGCTTCTTCGTTGCGGTGGTTCAGTTTGAAGACGTACTGCGTCGGGTCGGACCGGCGGCCCGTGGCCGGGTCGCGGAACCAGTCCGGTGCGCGGAGGTCCGTGCGCTCGACGCCGAGGACCTCGAGGTTCCCGGCCAGAATGGCGTCGGCGGTCTCGATCACCGCCTTGCGGGCTTCCTCCGGTACGGCGCACGCGGTTTTCGGCGGGAGCGTCGTACCGAAGGTCAGATCTTTGCGGAGCGGGAGGTGGACCGCCGCGTCCTGCCCGGGCCTGACCTGCTGGTAGGCCCAGGCAGTACGGCGTCCGGCGTCGCGGGTTCGCCAGATGAGTTCTGTGGGGGACATCCGGCGGAGGCGGCGGACGTACCAGCCCAAAGGCTGGCGGCTCACACTTGCTCCGGTTTACCACTTGCGAGACTGCGGTCGACGGCGATCGTCGCCCGGGTCGTGGCGACCAGCGCGTCGAACGGGATCGGCATCGGGCCACCGGACTTCACGGCGGCGACGAAGCGTTCGAGTTCGGTGCGCTGGCCCTTGTCGGTACTGCGGGACTTGCGGGTGGACGGTTTGCGTCCGGTCCAGAGTGAGGCGCTCTGGAAGTTGTCGAACCGGGCGTTCCGGCCGGCCCCGGTGATGTCGATCGTCTCCTTCGGGAAGCGCGAGTTGCCGCCGCCGACGTAGCTGATCGTGCCGACGGAGCCGTTCGCGAACCGGAGCGTGACGACGACATCGCCGGTGTCAGGTCCGGGTACGGCGTACACCTCGGTCGGGAGACTGTTCAGCCACCAGGTCAGCGTGTCGATGAAGTGGCCGCCCTCGCCGGCGAATCGAGTACCTTCCTTGCCGGCGTCGAGGTACCAGCTGGTGGAGTCGAGCTTGCCGGCGTTCACCAGGTAACGCAGCGAGAAGCCGCCGCCCGGGTGCCCGAAGCGGTCCTTCAGGTCGGTCAGCAACGGCGCGAACCGGCGATTGAACCCGACCATCAGCCGATCGTTGCCGGTGGCATCCACCGTGGCGACGATCCGGTCCAGCTCCTCGTCGGTGAGCGCCAGCGGCTTCTCGACGAAGACGGCCTTCCCGCTCTCCAGCGCCCGGCAGGCCAGCTCCGCGTGCGAACTGTGCCGGGTCACCACGAACACGGCATCGAGACTCGCGTCCGCCAGCACCTCGTCGGAGCTGGTGGACACCGACTCGAACCCGAACCGCCGCTGGGCGTTGGCCGCCGAGAGCGACTTGTTGGTGGCCACCCGCGCCAGCACAGCCCGCCCGTCCTTCTGCAGGTGCGGCAGCAACATGCTCGACGCGTAGTTCCCGGCCCCGATGAATCCCATGCGCACGCCGCCACTCGTGGGTGCGGCAGGACGTGCCGCGGGTGTTGCCGTCGGCGGTGCTGTTGCCTGCGGTACGTCGGGGTACTCGAACAGGAACCCGACGCCTGGATAGGCGCCGCTGCTGAGCTTCTGGTAGACCTCGGTGGCGTCCGCGATCGGGAACGTGCTGGCGATCAGGGAGCCGATGTCGATCTGTTCGCGGGCGATCAGGTCGACGAAGCACTCGAGGTTGCGGCGTTCGGTCCAGCGGACATAGCCGGCCGGGTAGTCGATGCCCTGGAGCTCGTAGCGGTCGTCGTACCGGCCGGGGCCGTAGGACCGCGAGAACCGGACGTCCAGTTCCTTCTCGTAGTACGCGTTCCAGGGCAGGTCCAACCTCGTCTTGCCGATGTCGACGACGCGGGCGCGGTCGCGGGCGAGGCGAGCGGCCGTCTCGACCGGACCGTTCGAGTGACCGCCGGCGGTCAACAGGATGCGGTCGGCGCCCAGACCGTTCGACACCTCCAGCAGTGCTCGCTCGAGCGACGCGACCCCTGCCTCGTCAGCCGACGAGCAGTGCAGCGCCCCGGCCTTCTCGGCCATCCGGCACCGATCGTCGACCGTGTCGATCCCGAACACCCGGACCCCAGCGGCCACCAGCAGCCGCACGACCAGCTGCCCGACGAGCCCGAGCCCGATCACCACAGCGGTGTCACCGAGCTGTACTTCGGCCTGCCGCACGCCCTGCATCGCGATCGCACCGACGGTGGAGAACGCGGCCTGCTCAGCCGGTACGCCGTCCGGCACCGGCACGCACAGGTTCAACGGCACCCAGTTGTACTCCGCATGCAGCGCGAACTCGTTCCCCGCCGCGGCGACCAACTGCCCGACGCTGAACTCCTCGGCGCCGGCGCCCACCTCGACGACCACACCACACAGCGAGTACCCGAGCGGCGTGTACGAGTCGAGCTTGTTCATCACCTTCTTGTAGGTGTTGAGCGCGCCTTGCTGCGCAACGGAGTCCAGCACCTTCCGCACCTGGTCCGGCCGGGCCTTCGCCTTGCCGACGAGGGACAGCTTGGCCTCGCCGACTTTCATCAGCTCGGTGCCGGTGGAGATCAGCGAGTAGAGCGAACGAACCAGCACGCCACCCGGCGCACAGGCCGGCGGCGGTACGTCGAGAACCGCCAGCTCGCCGGACTTGTAGTTCTGCGCAACCTGCTTCATAGCCGTCCTTCGCGAAAGTGTCAGAGAGAGGTGATCGTTACGCCGAGGGACCGCATGTGCCGGGTCCAGGTCTCCAGCGTCAGCAACTGCCAGATCTGCTTTGAGTAGTCCTCGCGCCCGGCCCGCTCGTCGTCGACCAGCTTCTGTACGGCGGCCCGCTGCAGGAACCCGCTTCCGACGAGTTCACCGCGCAGCAGCGTGTCGTCGACCAGTTCGCGCAGGTCGTTCCGGATCCACGCGCGCAAGGGCGCGCTGAACGACGCCTTCGGCCGGTAGATGATCTCCTTCGGCAGCCACGCCTCGGCCGCCTGCTTCAACGCGAGCTTGCTGACCCGGCGGTGGATCTTCTCGCTGCCCGGGATCGAGAACGCCGCGCGAGCGACGATCGGGTCCACGAACGGCGTCCGGACCTCGGTCGACGCCGCCATGCTGGACCGGTCCGTGTACGCGAGGTTCAGGCCCGGCAGGAACATCCGCGAGTCCGCGAGGCACATCCGGTTCACGTGGTCGGTGAGCGTCGTGTCGTGGTAGATGTCGCTGTGCTCGGCGAGCAGCTTTCCGACGTACGGGTCCAGGTCCGGACTGATCAGACCGGTCAGTTGGTTCTCGTCGTACATCGTGTAGCTGCGCCGGAACGCCTCCTCCTCCGGCAGGTTCGAGAACGTCTCGAACCGCTTGGCCCAGCGCGCGTACCGCAGGCCGCGACCGTTCACAGTCACCGGCAGCCGTCGTACGGCGGGCCCGATCAGACCGTTCCGCAGTACGCCGGGGAGCCGCTGGTACTGCGCTCCCATCACGCAGGCGAGGTGCTTGCGGTACCCGCCGAACAGCTCGTCGGCGCCCATCCCGGACAGCAGGACCTTCACGCCGGCGTCGCGGGCGGTGTCGCACATCAGCAGCGTGTTGATCGCGGCCGGGTCGCCGATCGGCTCGTCCAGAATGTCAACGATCCGCGGCAGCAACTCGACGACATCGGGCGCGATCTCGATCTCGTGCAGGTCGATCCCGAACTGCTGCGCCACCTTGCGGGCGTAGATCGCGTCGTCCGGCATCGCCTCGAGCTTCTGGTCCTCGGCGCGGAACGTGATCGTGTACGAGTCGACCCCGGGATCCATCTGCTTCGCCAGCACGGTGACGAGGCTGGAGTCCAGGCCGCCGCTGAGGAACGTCGAGACCGGCACATCGGCGACCATGTGGGCGGCGACCGACTCCTCGATGACCTGGCGCAGGTCGGCGGGGGGACCGGCAGCGGCCTCGCTGGCGACGTCGGTCACCCGCCAGTACGTCTCGTGCCGGCTGCCGCCGTCCGGCCGGAACTCCGCCCACGAACCCGGCGGCAGCTTCTCGACGCCGTCGATCGCGCAGCGCTGTTCGGGCAGCCAGTAGTACAGCATCGACGCGATCAGCGCGCCTGGTTCGGTGCGCAGCTCGGAGCCGACCGCGGTGACGATGGCCTTGAGCTCGGACGCGAAGATCACGCCGCCTTCACGGCGGAGGAAGTACAGCGGCTTGATGCCGAGCGGGTCGCGGGCCAGGTACATGCTGCCGCTGTCCTCGTCCAGCATCGCGAACGCGAACATCCCGCGGAAACGCTTGAGCGCGTCCGGCCCCCAGCGGCGCCAGGCCTCCAGCACGACCTCGGTGTCGCCGTTGGTCCGGAAGTGCACACCCGACTTGGAGAGCTCGGCCCGGAGCTCCTTGTAGTTGTAGAGCTCGCCGTTGTAGCAGATCGTCAGACCGCGCTTGCTGAACGGCTGGTCGGCGGCCGACGACAGGTCGATGATCGACAATCTGCGGTGCGCCAGGAAAGCACGGACGTCACCCTCGTCGAACGCGTACAACCGATCGGCGTCCGGGCCGCGATGGGCGATCCGGTCGCTCATCGCCTCCGCGAGCGCGAAGCCGTCGCGCTGCTGGTAGCAGCCGGCGATGCCGCACACCGTCAGGACCCCGTCGCGTTGCGGATACCGGCGACGGCGCCGAAGTGGCTGATGTGCCCGGTGAGCTGGTCGTACACCTCGAGGTACGCCTTCTGCTGGTGCTTCCACGCCAGCACCTGCTCGACGCGTTCGCGGCCGAGTTTCGCCATCCGGCGCCGGCGGACCTGGTCGTCGATCAGATCGACGATCGCGTCGCCGTACTGCGCCACGTCGTTCGGCTCGACATACACCGCGGCGTCCGCGGCCGAGACCTTGGTCTCGACCAGGTCGAAGGCGACGACGGGAAGCTCGAACGCCATGTACTCCATGGTCTTGTTCATCGTCGACACGTCGTTGAGCGGGTTCTTCGGGTCCGGCGACAGGCCGAGGTCCGCGGTCGACATCACCGCGCGGACGGTCTCGTCGGGTACCCGGCCGGTGAACTCGATGTACTCCGTGAGGCCGAGCTCGTCGCGCAACGCGACCACCTCGTCGAACGAGTCACCGCCACCCATCAGCGTGAACGCGATGTCGGTCCGGCCGATCTTGTTGACGATGTGGTCGGCCGCGCGGACGACGATGTCGACGCCGTCCTGCGGGCCCATCACGCCGATGTAGGTGACCAGGTAGCGGTGGCCGCGGCGCAGCGTTTCGTCCATGGCGGCCGGATCGCGCTGCAGCTTGTCAGGGTCCGGCCCGGTGCGGACCACGGTGACGTCCTGATTCGCCTTGCCGCTGCGCGTGATCGCGATCCGGCGGTACGAGTCGTTCGTCGAGATGACGTGGTCGGCCTTGCGGTGCGTCATCCGCTCGAGGAAGCGCAGTCCCTTGTACGGAAGGCTCGTCGTGCCGCCGAACCGGGACTGGAACAGCTCCGGGCACAGGTCGTGGTGGTCGAACACGAACCGGGTGCCGTCGAGGCGGCGCAGCAGCATCGCGATCGGCCAGAAGATGTCCGGCGGGTTGCAGGCCTGCAGGACCTTGAACTTGCCGGCCTTGCGGGCCCGGAAGACCAGACGGAGCGTGGCCAGGAACGAGTACGCGTACTCCCAGACGAAGCTGACCTTGCTGCCGCCCGGCGCGTACGCCTTGTACTTGTGCACGGTCACCCCGTCGATGACTTCGTACGACGGATCGTCCGGACCCTTCGGGCAGACCACCGTGACGTCGTACCCCGCCGCCACCAGCGCCTGGCACTCCAGCCAGACGCGACGGTCGAACGGCACCCACAGGTTCTGGATGATGATCAGGACGCGCGGACCGCTCACCAGCCCACTCCTTCGTATCCAGGCAGCGCCTCGACGTCGGCGCCGAGCCGGCCGCTCAGGTCGATGGTTCGCGCCGGCGGTGTTCTGAGCAGCGCCTCCACAGCGGGCTTGTCGGTCGCCGCGACGATCGCCAGGTCGGCCCCGGCCAGCGCCGCGTCGGGATCGTCGGTGAGGACCCGCTGGAGGTGCGGGAGCTTGGAGGTGACGTGGCGCAGGTTCGCGCCGACCAAGCGGCCCGGGTTCACGATCGCGTCGTAGATCCGCAGGTTGTAGCCCTTGCCGATCAGCCGTTCGGCGAGCTCGACGTTCGGGCTCTCGCGGAGGTCGTCGGTGGCGTGCTTGAAGCTCAGGCCGAGCAGCGCGATCTCGCGGCCGGGGCCGGCGATCACGCGGTCGACGACGTCGCGGACGCTCCGCTCGTTGGTGGCCAGCGTGCCGGCCAGCAGCGGGAGCTCGGTGTCGTTGAGCCGCGCCAGGTGCAGGACGCTGCGCAGGTCCTTCGGGAGGCAGGACCCGCCGAAGGCGAACCCGGGCTTCAGGTAGTACGGCGAGATGTTCAGGCTGGTGTCCTGGACGAAGATCTTCATCACCTCGCGCGAGTCCACGTCGAAGTGCCGGAAGATCCGCCCCATCTCGTTCGCGAACGAGACCTTGGTGGCGTGGAACGCGTTGCAGGCGTACTTGAGTGCCTCCGCCGTACGAACGTCGACAATCTGCACGTCGACACCGAGGAACGAGAAGAGGTCGGTCAGAGCGGTACCGACCTTGGGTTCGCGGGTGCCGACCACGACGAACGGCGGCTCGTAGAAGTCGGCGAGGCCGGTTCCCTCGCGCAGGAACTCAGGGCACATCGCCGTACCGAACGTGAGACCGTCCGGCGGTGGTACGTCGGCCAGGACTTGGGCGACCACCTCGTCGACGGTGCCCGGCGGGACCGTGCTGCGAATGACGATGCTGTGAAAACCCGATTCCGGCCGGACGACGACCCGCGCGGCCTCGGCGATGTCACGCACCGCGCGCTTGATGTAGGTGAGATCGGTACTGCCCGCCTGCGTCGACGGCGTGCCGACACAGATCAGCGAGACATCGGCCCGCTCGAGCGCGAGCCGCGGATCGGTGGTCGCGTGCAACCGTGCCGACGTGGCACCCGCCGCGACCAGCTCGTCCAGCCCCGGCTCGACGACCGGGCTGTGACCCTGGGCGATCGGATCGACCTTCGCCGTGTCGACGTCCACCCCCCAGACCTCGTGCCCGGCCGCTGCCAGACATGCCGCCGTCACCGACCCCACGTATCCCAAGCCGAATACGGCTACCTTCATAACGCCCCCCACAGGCTCATGACGCGGTTTCCTCCGCGTCCCCACAGCGCCCATGAGAGCGCCGTCCCCTCCCCGCTGATACATGCCGGTGAAAATCTCGGAGGGGAATTTGTGCTCAGCGCTTGCTGAGCAGGTAGTACGCGTAGCGCTCGTCCAGCGAGTTGTGCGGGACCAGGTAGCACGCCTCGGGCTGGAAGCCGAGGTCGGTCGCCTGCGTCCAGAAGGTGTCGATGGGATACGACGTCATGCCGGAGGCGCGGGAGCCGCGGTAGCGGTGGCGGCGTGAGGCGGTCCGCCAATTGGCGGTCTGGTACTTCGTCTGCACGAACGCGACCCCGCCGGCCTTCAGGCGATCATGGGCGATCTGCATGACCCGCAGTCCGTACTCGGGACTGGGCACCAGCTCGAGGACGTACAAACAGAGGAAGACGTCGACGTCCCCGATCTGCCCGGCGGCAGCTTCGGGGTTGCTCATGTCGGCGAGGATCGGGGTGAATTTCGTCGTGGGCACCGCCGCCAACTGGCGCCCGCACTCGTCCAGCGTCTGCGGGTTGACGTCCACCCCGACGAACTCGTCGCAGTGCGGTGCGAACGCGAGCGCGTTCGCGCCGCCGCCGCAGCCCCACTCGACGATCCGCGAGTACCGCTCGTCGGCGCCCCGCACCTGCTCCAGGTGCTGGAACAGGTCCCAGTGTTCCCGACCGACCGCCGTCCAGTCCGTCGTCTGGAACACCCCGGCGTCCCGGAAATGCGAGAATCCGCGCCAGGTCGGCTCCGCCGTACCGTCGACCCAGTACGTTTTCGCGTCGTCGACGAGCCGCTCCTGCGAGTGGCCGAACCCCAGCCGTACCGTCGCCCGGTCTATTGCTTGGACTACCAAGCTCTTCGCTTCCGCGACCAGGTTCTTCTTGTCAGCTAGTGCGTACACACCGTCATCTCCCAGAGCCGTAGGGCTTAACCGGGGCGGTGGACACCGAAGAGAGCACCGAGCACTGCCGTTTGATACCCGAAATTGCGTGTATCAAGACCCATCCCCGCGGATCTGTATGGGCGACAGAGGCTGCACAGGGGTGAGGGGAAGCCGGATGAGGGTTCTGGTCAGCGGGGATCGCGGTTATATCGGGGCGGTGATGGTGCCGTTCCTGCGAGCTGCGGGGCATCAAGTGGACGGGCTGGACACCGGGCTGTACGAGGGGTGCGACCTCTTGGGCGGGCCGGAACCGATCGGAGCGCGCACACCGCGTGACATGCGGGACGTGACGGCGGGGGAGTTGACGGGGTACGACGCGGTGGTCTGTCTGGCCGCGTTGTCGAACGATCCGCTCGGGCACCTCAACCGCGACGCCACGTACTCGGTCAACCTCGAAGGGACACTGAACCTCGCCCGCGCGGCGAAGGACGCCGGTGTCGGACGGTTCCTGTTCGCGTCGTCCTGCAGCCTGTACGGCGCCGCAGGGTCGGAGGCGGTCGCCGAGGACGCCGAGATGTTCCCGGTCACGCCGTACGGCGAGACGAAGGCGCTCGCGGAGCAGGAGCTGTCCAAGCTCGCCGACGACACGTTCAGCCCGACGTACCTACGGAACGCGACCGCGTACGGCGCCTCGACGCGGCTGCGGCTCGACATCGTCGTCAACAACCTGACCGCGATCGCGCTGACGTCCGGCAAGGTCCGCCTGGAGAGCGACGGCACGCCGTGGCGGCCGCTGGTCCACATCGAGGACATCAGCCGCGCGTTCCTGACGGTGCTCGAGTCGCCGCGGGAGACGATCCACGACGAGGCGTTCAACGTCGGCCGCTCCGAGGACGTGGTCCAGGTCCGCGACATCGCCGAGATGGTCCGCGAGGCGGTCCCGGGGTCGACCCTGTCGATCGCCGACGGCGCCGGCCCGGACCTGCGCAACTACAAGGTCGACTTCAGCAAGCTCAACGACACGTTCCCGGACCTGAGGCTCGCGTGGACGGTCCGCAAGGGCGTCGACGAGCTGTACGACGCCTACCGGCGGCACGGCCTCACGCTCGACGACTTCAACTCGGCGCAGTTCGTCCGGCTGCGCCGCATCCAGCAACTGCTCGGCGCCGGCCTGGTCGACGACCAGCTGCGCCGCCAGACCGACGAGCAGTTTCCCGGCCCGAAGGAGATGAACTGATGACCGACTCGGTCGCCTGCCGCCTCTGCGGCGAACCGCTGACGCGGACGTTCGTCGACCTCGGCATGTCGCCGCCGTGCGAGAGCTTCCTGCGCGCCGACCAGATCGACAGCGGTGAGACGTTCTACCCGCTGAACGTCCGGATCTGCGACAACTGCCTGCTGGTCCAGCTCCCGGCGTACGTCGCCGCCGACGACGTCTTCAGCGACTACCTGTACTTCTCGTCGTACTCGACCAGCTGGGTGGAGCACGCCCGCCGGTTCGTCGTCGATATGCAGGAGCGTCTCGACCTCGGCGCGGAGAGCCTGATCGTCGAGGCCGCGAGCAACGACGGCTACCTGCTGCAGCACGCCGTCGCCGAAGGCATCCCGGTGCTGGGGATCGAGCCGGCCGCGAACATCGCGAAGATCGCGAACGAGAAGGGCATCCGCACCGAGAGCTACTTCCTCGGCGAGGCGACCGGCACCGACGCGGCCGCGCGGCACGGCCAGGCGGACCTTGTGGTCGGCAACAACGTGTTCGCGCACGTCCCGGACATCATCGACTTCGCCAAGGGCCTGCGCGCGCTGGTGAAGGACGACGGTCTGGTGTCGCTGGAGTTCCCGCACCTGCTCCGGCTGATCGAGAACCGCCAGTACGACACGATCTACCACGAGCACTACTCGTACCTGAGCCTCAAGACCGCGGCAGATGCGCTCGCCAGAGCCGGCCTGACGGTCGTCGACGTCCAGGAACTGCAGAGTCACGGCGGCTCGCTCCGGCTGTTCAGCACGCCGACCGAGACCGCGGGGGAGCCCACCGAGCTGGTCGGCAAGGTGCTGCAGGACGAGGAGGACGCCGGCCTGCACAGCGTCGAGGGCCACCTGGGCTTCGCGGCCGAGGTGTTCAAGATCAAGTCCGATCTGCTCGAGTTCCTGATCCAGGCCCAGCGCGACGGCAAGTTCGTTGCCGGGTACGGCGCTCCCGGCAAGGGCAACACGCTGCTCAACCACTGCGGCATCCGCGAGGACCTGCTGCCGTACACGGTCGACCGCAGCCCGCACAAGCACGGGATGTTCCTGCCCGGCACGCACATCCCGATCCACGCCCCGGAGCGCCTGGCCGAGACGCGCCCCGACTACATCGTGATCCTGCCGTGGAACCTGCGCACGGAGATCGTCCACCAGCTCGGCTACGCACGGGAGTGGGGCGCGAAGTTCGTCGTACCCATCCCGCGCCTCGAAGTGATCTGAACGCAGTGGGGGGAAGGGGAATCAGATGAAGGTCGTGATCTTCTGCGGGGGGTTCGGGCTGCGGATGCGCAGCGGGGTGGACTCCGCGCCGAAACCGATGATGACGATCGGCGACCGGCCGGTCCTGTGGCACGTGATGCGGTACTACGCGCATTTCGGCCACACCGAGTTCATCCTGTGCCTGGGCTTCGGGGGGTCCGCGGTCAAGGAGTACTTCCTGCGCTACGAGGAGACGGTCTCCAACGACTTCGTGATGTCGAAGGGCGGGCAGCGGATCCAGCTGCTCGACTCCGACATCAGCGAGTGGAAGATCACCTTCGTCGACACCGGGATCGACACCAGCATCGGTGAGCGGCTGCGCCGGGTCCGCCCGTACCTGGAGGACGACGACGCGTTCCTCGCGAACTACGGCGACGTGCTGACCGACGCGCCGATGGACAAGATCGTCGACCACGTGATGACCAGCGACATCACCGCGAGCCTGCTCGCGGTCCCGCCGCAGGCGTCGTTCCACGTGGTCGAGTTCGACAACGACTCCCGGGTCACAGGGCTGCGCTCCGCCGCCGACCTGAACGTGTGGATCAACGGCGGGTACTTCGTGATCAAGAAGGAGATCTTCGACGTCCTGCACGAGGACGAGGATCTGGTCGGCGACGCGTTCCCGCGGCTGTCGGCGATGCGCAAGCTGGAGGCGATCCCGCACCACGGGTTCTGGGCGCCGATGGACACGCTCAAGGAGCGCAGCCAGCTCGAGGAGCTCTACCGGTCCGGCAAGAAGCCGTGGGCGTTGTGGAGCCACGAGGCCCGCGAGCAGCAGAGCCGGATCCTGGACAAGGCGCCTGAGTCGTCGGCCGACGGGCCGGTAGTGGTGGCGATCTGATGCTGCCGTTCCAGCTCGGCCTGATCGACGGGCCGGTCCACTTGGTTGCCCTCGGCGCGCATCCGGACGACATCGAGATCGGCTGCGGCGGCACGCTGCTGAAGCTGGCCGAGTCGGTGCCGGAGCTGACCGCCGAGTTCGTGATCGCGACCGGTACGCCGGTGCGCCTGGAGGAGGCCCGCCGCGCGGCGGAGCTGTTCCTCCCGGAGTGCGAGGTGACCGTGACGTCGGCCGGGCTGCCGGACGGGCGGCTGCCGGCGTACTGGAACGAGACCAAAGAGTTGCTAGAGGCAACGGCTCGCGGCGGCCGGCGGCCCGATCTGGTGCTTGCCCCGAGCAAGAACGACGCGCACCAGGATCACCGCCTGATCGCCGAGCTGGCGCCGACGGTGTGGCGCAACCATCTGGTGCTGCACTACGAGATCCCCAAGTGGGACGGGGATCTGAGCCGGCCGTGGCTGTACGTCGAGCTCACCGAGGAGCAGTTGCGGGAGAAGGTGGCGCTCCTGCACAAGGCGTACCCGTCGCAGGTCCCGCACGACTGGTTCGACGAAGAGGTGTTCGCCGGGCTGGCCCGGCTGCGGGGGATGGAGTGCCGGGCGCCGTACGCGGAGGCGTTCACGACAGGAAAAGCCACGCTGACATGGTGAACAAGGGGGATGTAGTGAGCTTCAAGTGTCGTGGGTGCGCGGCGGACAACGTCGTACCGGTGGTCGATCTGGGGCCGCAGCCGTGTGCCGACTACTTCCCGCCCGCGGACACACCGGGGCCGGATCCGCGCTGGCCGCTCGAGCTGTGGCTGTGCCGGGCCTGCACGCTGGTCCAGCTCGGTCCGGTCGAGGCGCAGATGCCGGAGGAGCCGCTCGCGGTGGAGTCGGCGACGAGCATCGCGCATGCCGAGAAGTCGGTGAAGGAGCTGCTCACCGAGTACCCCACGCTGCACAACAGCGTCGTCTTCGAGTACGCCAGCCACCACGGGGGTTCCTGGCTCGAGCATCTGTACGCCGCCGGCTCGCGGCTGGCCGGGGATGGCGAGAAGGCCGACCTGATCATCGACGTGCACGGCATCGTGCACGAGCCGCAGTACGGCGAGATGCTGAAGCTGCGCGCGGAACGGCTCGCGCCGGGCGGCCTGCTAGTGATGGAGTTCCACCACCTCTTGCCGTTGTTCGTCGGGAACCAGTTCGACACCATCCGCCACGGGCACTGGGCCTACGTCTCGCTGCGGGCGCTGCGGAACCTGGCCGCCGTACACGGTCTGGCGGTCGAGTCGGTGAAGCAGGTCGACATGTTCGGCGGCAGCCTGATGGTGATGCTCCGGCACGCGGCCGACGCGAAGCCGGACGCGTCGGTCGACGTGGTGCTCGAGGACGAGGACGCCGCGGGCATCGCCGACGAGGTACAGCTCGGCAGCCTGCAGGAGGCTGCGTGGCACGCGGCCCGCGCACTGCACGACGAACTGGCCCGGCACAAGGCCGCCGGCCGCACGGTCCTCGGGTACGGCGCTCCGTCCAAGGCGCCGGTGCTCCTCGACCTCAGCAAGGTGACGACGGACCTGCTGCCGTTCACCGTCGACCTCGCCCCCGGCAAACACGGCCGCCGCGTGCCTGGCGGCTGCATGGTGCCGATCCGTCCGATCGAAGACCTGAAGGCCGCGCGACCCGACATCGTTCTCGTCCTGACGTGGGACATCGCCGACGAGATCATCGCCCAGCTGGAAGCCGACGGCGGCTGGGGCACGACGTACCTCGTCCCGCTCCCGGAACCCCATGAGAGGGGACGCTGACCATGCGTGGCGTCCTTCGCCGGCTCACCTGGGGACTGGCCGACCAGGCAGTGACCAGCCTGGTCAGCTTTGTCGTGGGCATCGTCGTCGCCCGATCGCTGGGCGCGCTCGAGTTCGGCGCGTTCAGCCTGGCGTGGGTGACGTACGGCGTGGTGGTCAACATCTCGCGCGGTCTTGCGACCGATCCGCTCGCCGTGCGCTTCAGCGGTGTCGATCGGCCGGCCTGGCGGACGGCGGTCGCGAGTTCGTCGGGGATGGCGATCGTGGTCGGGATCACGACCGGCGCGATCTGTGCCGGCGTCGGCGCGGTACTCGGCGGCAGTATCGGAGCCGCCTTCGTCGCTCTGGGGATCGTGCTGCCCGGCCTGATGCTGCAGGACAGTTGGCGGTTCGCCTTCTTCGCTGCTGGGCAAGGCGGCAAGGCGTTCGTCAGTGACATGACCTGGGCGCTGGCGCTGGTCCCGCTGCTGTACCTGGCCTCGCAGGATGCCAGCGTGACCAGGTTCGTACTCGCCTGGGGCGGCGCCGGCGTTTTCGCCGCGCTGGTGAGCGGAGTGCAAGCCGGTGTCCTGCCCCGGGTGACACGGGCGCGGCACTGGCTGCGCGACCACCGTGACCTCGGCTTGCGGTACCTGACTGAGAACGTCACCCTGAGCGGCGCCTACCAGCTGCGGATGTACGGTCTCGGAGCATTCGCGGGTGTCGCCGCTGTCGGCACCGTCCGCGGTGCGGAGATGCTTCTCGGGCCGTTCTTCATCGTGCTGTCCGGCGTCGGCCTGGTCGCGGTGCCGGAAGCGGCCCGCGTCCTGCGCCGATCGGCGCGGAGACTGCGGGTCTTCTGCCTGCTGCTCGGCGGCGCGCAGGCGGTCGCCGCGCTCGCTTGGGGACTGTTGCTGCTGTTCCTGCTGCCCGACAAATGGGGGCACGCGCTGTTGGGCGAAATCTGGCTGACCGCCTCGGCCTTGGTGCTTCCGGCAACCCTGTCGGTGGCGTTCGCGGGCTTCAACACCGGCGCGGCGGCCGGCCTGCGCGCGCTGGGTGTCGCCCGGCGCAGCCTGAAGGCCCAGCTCTTCGCGTCGGCGTTCTACCTGGTCGGAGGTGTCAGCGGCGGCGCGATCGGCGGGGCGCTCGGATCGTCCTGGGGCGCCGCCTGCGCGACCTTCTGCGCCGCGTTCGTCTGGTGGGTCACGCTGCGCGCCGGAATCCGCGAGCGCGTGCAGTTGGAATCGGAGCTCGACGCCGTGCAGGAGATACCTGAAATGAGGAACACATGAACGCGGTACCGCGGCTGACTGTCGGCCTCCCGGTCTACAACGGCGAGAAATACCTGGCCGAGTCACTGAACGCGCTGCTGGGACAGAGCTACGGCGACTATCGGCTGATCATCTCCGACAACGCCTCGACCGACGGCACCGAGGAGATCTGCCGGGAGTACCTGGCCAACGACCCGCGGATCAGCTATCACCGCCAGCCGGTGAACATCGGTGCCACGCCGAACCACAACTGGTGCTTCGACCAGTCCGATACCGAGCTGTTCAAGTGGGCGTCGTACGACGACCTGTACGGCAAGGATCTGCTGGGACGGTGCATCGAAGCGCTCGACGACGACTCGCACCTGGTGCTCGCGCATGCCTACCAGGCGATCATCGACGGCAACGGCGACATCGTGCTCGAGGTCGACTACCCGCTCGACACCGCCAACCCGCATGCTCCGGACCGGTTCCGTAGCTTGCTGTTCGACGTCGGCGGCGACGACTTCTACGCGGTGATGCGGTCCGACATCCTCCGCCGGACGCCGCTGAACGGCAGCTACCACCACTCCGATCGCACGATCATGGCCGAGCTGGCCCTGCACGGCAGGTTCCACCAGGTCCCCGAGCTGCTCTTCTTCCGCCGGGACCACCCGGACCGGGCCGAGCGGGCGAAGCCGACGATCCGGTCGCGCTCGGCGAACATGGAGCCGCGGCGGGCGAGCCGCCTGCGCAACCCCACCGTCCGGCTGGTGGGAGAGTACGTCGGCGGCTTCGTCGGCGGGATCCGGCGAGCGCCGCTGTCGTCGGCCGACCGGCGGGAGTGCTACGGCCACCTGCTGCGCTGGCTGGGCGATCGCGCCGTACGACGGTCGACGCGCCGCATCGAGGACACCGTGCCGCCGGCGCCGCCGACCAGGATCCCGGACAGCTCTGCGGTCGTCGGTCGCCGGGAGGTCTCGTAGGCATGCAGAACGCCACTAGGGAGCACGCAGGCAGCCCGCTGCGGGTCGCCTTCTTCGGTCTGCTCGGATCCGGGAACCTCGGCAACCACGGCTCGCTCGACACGATGCTGGCCTTCCTGCGGAACCGGTATCCGGAGGCGCAGCTGAGCTGTGTGTGTTCCGGCCCGCAGGAAATCGAGCGGCAGTACGGCATCCAGTCGGTGGCGATGACGTGGTACCAGGAGCACGGTCCCGGGCGGAACAGAGTGCACGATGTCCTCCGCAAGGGGTTCGGCAAGCTGGCGGACCTGGTTCGGATGCCGCGGCTGCTCCGGTGGTACGACGTGGTGATCGTGCCCGGCATGGGCGTCTTCGAGACCACGCTGGCGCTGCGGCCGTGGGGCTTCCCGTACGCGTTGTTCCTGATGGCGTTGTCGGCCCGGATCACCGGTGCGAAGGTGGCATTCGTCAACGTGGGCGCGAACGTCGCGCGCGAGCGGTCACTGCGCCGGCTGTTCACAGGGGCCGCGCGGCTGGCGTCGTACCGCTCGTACCGGGACACGTTCTCGCGGGACGCGATGCGGCAGATGGGCCTCGACACCAGCGGCGACCAGGTCTACCCGGACCTTGCCTTCGGGCTGCCCGGCCCGGCGCCGGTCGATCACCCTGCGCGGACCGTCGCGCTCGGCGTCATGGCCTACTACGGCACGAACGCCGACCGGGACCGGGCCGACGAGATCTACGCGACGTACACCGCGAAGATCGTCGAGTTCGTGCGCTGGCTCGTGGACGAGGGGTACCGGGTCCGGCTGGTCACCGGCGATCCGTCGGACCTGTCGGTGGTAGCGGCGGTGTACGACGACCTGCGGGCGACCCGGCCGGGGATCGCCGAGAAGCAGCTGATCAGCGAACCGGCCGAATCGCTCGGCGAACTGATGCGGCAACTCGCGGGCGTCGACCTGGTCGTCGCGTCGAGGTACCACAACGTGCTCTCCGCGCTGAAGTTGTCGAAGCCGACGATCTCGATCAGCTACGGCACCAAGAGCGACGTCGTGATGGAGCAGATGCAGCTGGCCGAGTTCCGGCAGCCGATCAAGGGTCTCGACGTGTCCCGGCTGATCGACCAGTTCCGCGGGCTGGAATCCCGCGCGTCCGGGATCGTTCCGGTGATGCGGGCCCGGAACGCCGAGTATCTCGAAGCACTCGAGAGCCAGTACGACGTCTTGTCGGCAGCACTCTTCGCAGCAGCCGATGTCGCGACCGAACAGGGGGACCGGCGATGGAAATAGTCGAGGTACCGAGGATCGCCGGGGCATTGCTGTTCCGGCCCGTCCCACACGCCGACGAGCGAGGATTCTTCTCCCGCACGTTCGACCGGGACGTGGTGAAGTCGGCCGGGCTCGATCCGGACGCCTTCGTGCAGGACAGCATCTCGCGATCCCGCCGCGGCGTCGTCCGGGGCATGCACGTCCGGTCGGGCCGTGGTGAGGCGAAGCTGGTGCGCTGTTCGTACGGCGCGGTGCTCGACGTCGTCGTCGACCTGCGTCCCGGCTCCCCGACGTACCGGAACCGGGAGACTTTCGACCTGACCGGGGACAACCAGGTCACGGTGTACGTACCGGCCGGCTGTGCGCACGGGTTCCAGGCGCTGACCGAGCCGGCCGACGTGTCGTACCGGATCGACCGGGCGCACGATCCGGCGGAGGACGTGTCGATCGCGTTCGACGATCCGGATCTCGACATTCCCTGGCCGCTGCCGGTCACGCTCATGTCCGAGCGCGACAAGGCGGCCCCTTCACTCGCGATGGCGACTGCGAGGCTCTCATGAAGAAGTCCTTCGAGAAGTCGGTCGAGGCCAACAAGCGCCTGCACGACCTGATCCCGGGCGGCGCGCACACCTACGCGAAGGGTGAGGACCAGTACCCCTTCGAGATGGCGCCGGTGATCGAGCGCGGCGTAGGCGCCCACGTCTGGGACGTCGACGGCCACGAGTACATCGAGTACGGCTCCGGTCTGCGCGCGGTCAGTCTCGGTCACGCGCACCCGAGAGTCGTCGAGGCGGTCCAGCGGGAGCTCGGCCGCGGCAGCAACTTCGTCCGCCCGAGCATCGTCGAACTGGAGACGGCCGAGCGGTTCCTCGCCACGGTACCGACCGCAGACATGGTGAAGTTCGCCAAGAACGGATCCGACGCCACCACGGCCGCGATCAAGCTGGCTCGCGCCGTCACCGGGCGACCGCTGGTCGCCCTCTGCGCGGACCATGCGTTCTTCTCCATCGACGACTGGTTCATCACCCGGACGCCGATGTCGGCCGGCATCCCCGGTGAGATCGGCGACCTGACGGTCGGTTTCCCGTACGGCGACCTGGCCGCGACCGAGGAACTGTTCCAGCAGCGCGACGGCGAGATCGCCTGCTTGATCCTGGAGGCCGCCACCCAGCACGATCCTCCGGCCGGCTACCTGGCGGGACTTCGGGACCTGGCCCACCGGTACGGCGCGCTGCTGATCTTCGACGAGATGATCACCGGCTTCCGCTTCTCCGAGGCCGGAGCGCAGGGTCTGTACGGCGTGACGCCCGATCTGTCGACCTTCGGCAAGGCGCTCGGCAACGGATTCGCGGTGTCCGCGCTGGCCGGGAAGCGCGAGTTCATGGAGCGCGGCGGACTCCGGGACAGCCATGAGCGGGTGTTCCTGCTGTCCACGACGCACGGCGCCGAGACGCACGCGCTCGCGGCCGCCGTCGCCGTGATGGACGTGTACGCCGAAGAGGGCATCGCGGACCGCCTCCACGAGCGCGGCACGCGGCTCGCGGACGGCGTCCGGGAGGTCGCCGCCGCGGCCGGTGTCCAGGACCACGTGCTGGTTCGCGGCCGGCCCAGCAACATGGTCTTCGCGACCCTCGACGAGAACCTGGAGCCCTCGCAGAGCTACCGCACGCTCTTCCTGCGTGAGCTGCTGCTCGGTGGGGTGATCGGACCGTCGTTCGTCGTCAGCAGCGCGCTGACCGACGAGGACATCGCGCGAACGGTCGAGGTCGTGGCCGGCGCGTGTGCGACGTACCGCAACGCGCTCGACGGCGGAGACCCAAGGGGGTGGACGGGCGGACGACCGGTCAAGCCGGTGTTCCGCCGTTACGTGTAAGTCGGAGCCTGACCAGCCGGTCGATCACCGCGGCTGTCAGCGGTATCACGAGCAGCGCACAGCCGAAACCACCAACAGTGTCCGTCGGGTAGTGGGCGGACAGCACGATCTGAGCCCCGGCCGTCAGCCCGCCGCCCAGGACAGCGGTGGCGAGCACGATCGCCGTTCCCGTGACCGCGCCGGCGTGCAGCAGATCGGCCAGCAGCAGACCCACGACCATGGCGGCCGCCGTGACCGCCGCGGTGTGCCCGCTGGGATACGACAGGAAGCCGTCGTGAATGCGGCGATCCACGATCGGCTTGAGGGCTGTGGTCAGCAGGCTGATCGCGGCGATGCCCACCAAGGCCGTCGCGGCCAGCGCAGGACGCTTGGCGACCAAGCAGAGTGCGGCCACTGCCAGGACCATCACTGCCCGGCCGACAGGTTCGCCGAGCCAGTCGAGGCCGTGTGCCAGCTCCCACGCACCGGCGGCTGGGCCGTCGACCAGATGCTGCACCCAGCGGTCGATCCGGCTGGGGCCGGTGTCGCCGGCGAACACCAGTGCAGGTACGACGAGCAGCAGTGCCCCGATGCCGGCAGAACCGCGCAGGCCTGGCGCGAGTGTCGGAAGTACAGCCGGACGCGCGCGGGCCGCTCGTGGATTGCCGGCTGATTCCATTCCCCACCCCCGCGATTCAGTCTATGCCGGGGTGAGTACCCGGCGGAGATGGTCGGCGAGACGCAGAGACAGCGCCACGATCGTCATGGTCGGATTCGACGCACCGTACGTGGGGAAGACCGACGATCCGGCGACGTAGAGGTTCGCCAGGGAGTGCACCCGTGAGTTGGCGTCCACAACGCCCTTCGCCGGATCGACGTTCATCCGCGTGGTGCCCATGTGATGATGGCTGCCTTCGACAAGTGTCGCGGGAACGTCGTCGAACATTGTCTTGACGTATCCGAATCCGCTGGTCCGGAAGACTGCGTCGAGGATCCCGGTCGAAGTCCGGATGGATTCCCGGTCCTGAGCCGTCGGCTGCCACGTCACCCGTGCGACGGGGACTCCCAGGTCGTCGCGGCGAGACCCGAGTGAGACTCGTGAGTCCCTGTTCGGTGCATGCTCGCCCTGAGCGCGCAATATCAGTGTGCGGGGCCGGGACACCACCGAGCTCAGCGCCATGTCTGCGACATCGGGAAGGCCCTCGACGACGTTGCGAAGGTGCGTGCCGACCCCGTCGACCCTGGGCCGCCTGCCGATCGCCTTGAGCAGTGTCGAGAGCGACCGGATCGCAGGCGTCGCGGCCGCGGCCGGACGAGGCACGAGATAGAAGGCGCAGTTCAGCAGGCCCTTGTCACGCTGGATCCGTTCCGCGATCCGGAGGGCGCCGGTCGCGTCGTTGCGGCGGAAGAAGAACGCCGCGTCGTCCACCGTCCTCGAGCCGGACAGGACGACGTGCCCGACAGGCAGTGCCATTCGCTCGCCGAAGTAACGCCCGACAAGATCGTGCTCGTTGCCCAGCCCACGGCCGCTGTCTGCGGTCAGCAGGAGCCTGGCGTTCTCGATCCCTCCCGTGGCGAGTACGACCATGCGAGGTCGCACGACCACCCGACTACGGTCTTCGCGTACGGCGGTGATCGATTCGACGCGCCGACCGGATGGATCGGTCGTGATGCCGGCCACCCGGCAACGCAGCAGTACGCGCACGTTGGACGAGTTCGTGAGCAGTGGGAGGGCGTCCTGAAAGTCCGCGTCGCTGAACTGGAACAGCGTGGTCTCGAGTTCGATGTCCTGAACCGGAGCCGCGGGCCGGCCGTCCGCGGTGGGGTCTCCGTTGACCAGGTCGTAGGGAGCGAGTCCGCAGTTGTGCTGGGCGCGGACGTAGTACGGAATCAGATGGTCGCGATCGAACGGCCACCCGGACTCCGGCCGCTCGGGCCGACTCTCGAAGTCGATCGGGTCCAGCGGACGAGCTGCCCACCCGCCGTCCAGGAGGTGCGGATGCCGCAGCGTTCCGCCGAAGGCCCGCACCCTCGATTCCTCGAGCAGGTGCAGTGGATAGCCGTCGATCTCACCCCTGCTCGGCCATTGCGCGCGGGGCTCGACGTTCGGCCCCCCGCTCTCCAGTAGGCAGACCCGGATTCCACTGCCGGCCAGCTCCCGCGCAATACTGATCCCCGCGGGTCCGGCACCAACGATGCAGAGATCGGCGACGACCTCTTCTCCCGCTGAATTTTCCAAGGCGACAGGCACCCCCCAGGTCGCACAGCACCGTAAAAGACTTCAAGCGATTTCCCCTTGGCTCAAGATACGGCCAGTCGAGCCGTTTGTGGGTCACATAAGGATCTCGTCAAGTTCTCCACAGGCGGTTGGGTAGGTCGCCACAGCGGACCTGCGCGCGTAGTAATGTTCGGTGACCCCGCGCCGACGCGCGGGTTAACAAGGACACACTGCAGACTGCGGCGGACACTTTAAGTGACCGCGCCGTTGCGGGAGGGAACGAGAGGCCGCTGTGAGCGGAGCAGAAGCGCCGGACGCTGTGGACAGCCGTCGGCCGCTCTGGGTCGTCCCGCACGAGGTTCCGGCGATCGTTCCGCTGCCGTCGCGTTCGACCGAACCGCGCTGGGTCGGTGTGTACCGCTGGGCCGCTGTCGGTGGTGACCTGCTTGCCGCGATGCTCGGTGTGTCGATCGCGCTGCTGACCCGGTTCGGGTACCACGTCGGCTCCAGTTACCTCTTGGTGAGCAGTGTGCTGCCGCTCGCCTGGGCAGCCGCGGTCGCCTTGTCGAAGGGGTACGACTCGCGGTTCTACGGGGCCGGACCGGACGAGTTCCGGTCGCTGCTCCGTGCCGGCGTCGGACTCACCGCGGCGGTCGCGATGACGTCGTACGTGACCAGGGCCGAGATCGCCCGTGGCTTCGTGGTGCTCGCCATCCCGGTGACGGTCGTGGCCGCGCTGCTGCTGCGGTACGCGTTGCGGAAGGACCTGCACCGGCACCGGGTCAGAGGTCGCTGCATGCACAGGGTTCTCGTGGTCGGGCGCAGTGGCCCGGCCGCGACGCTTTGTGAGCACCTCGAGAGCCGCCCGACCGACGGTTTCCGGGTCGTCGCGACCTGCCGCCCGCGCGGTGACAGCAACGGCCCGATGCATCCCGAGGAGCTCGCCGAGCCGGACATCCTGGCCGCCGCCGATCGGCACGCGGTCGAGGTGGTCGCGATCGCGACCGACCCGGAGCTGGCCGGCCAGTCGCTGCGCCGGCTGTCGTGGGCGCTGGAGCAGCGCGGCATCGAGCTGATCGTCTCCCCGGGCATCATCGAGGTGGCCGGCCCGCGGATCTCGATCCGCCCGGTCGCCGGCCTGTCCCTGCTGCACCTGGAGCGGCCGTCGGTCAGCGGCGGACCGCACCTGATGAAGGCGGTCTTCGACCGGGTCGTTGCCCTCGGCATCGTCGCCGTACTCTCGCCGCTGCTGATCGGCCTGGCGCTCGCGGTGAAGCTGTCCAGTTCCGGTCCGGTCCTGTTCCGGCAGCAGCGGGTCGGCCGCGCGGGCGCCGAGTTCACGATGCTGAAGTTCCGCAGCATGTACGTCGACGCCGAGCAGCGGCTCAGCGATCTGTACGCGTTGAGCGACGGCAACGGCGTGATCTTCAAGATGCGCAACGACCCGCGGATGACTCCGCTCGGCCGCTGGATCCGCCGGTTCTCGCTCGACGAGCTGCCGCAGCTGTTCAACGTGCTGCGCGGCGACATGTCGCTGGTCGGTCCGCGACCCCCGCTGGCCGAGGAGGTCGCGCTGTACGCGGCTGACGACTCGCGGCGGATGCTGGTGAAGCCCGGCATGACGGGCCTCTGGCAGGTCAGCGGCCGCAGTGACCTGTCCTGGGACGAGTCCGTCCGCCTCGACCTGCGGTACGTCGACAACTGGTCGATGACGCTGGATCTACTGATTCTCTGGAAGACCGTGCGCGCGGTGTTCTACGGCGCGGGAGCGTACTAGATGGATTTACAGGGACCGGTGTACGTCGCGGGTCACCGCGGCCTCGTCGGGTCGGCGCTCTGGCGTCGTCTCGAGGCGGCCGGGTTCACGCACCTGATCGGCGCGACGTCGGCGGAGCTCGATCTGCGCGACCGGCAGCAGACGTTCGACTTCCTGCGCGAGCACCGGCCGGCGGTCGTGATCGACGCCGCGGCGCGGGTCGGCGGCATCCTCGCGAACCGCGACCACCCGACCGAGTTCCTCAGTGACAACCTGCGCATCCAGGTGAACCTGATGGACGCGGCACTCGAGGTGCGCACGCCGCGGCTGCTGTTCCTCGGGTCGTCGTGCATCTACCCGAAGTACGCCGAGCAGCCGATCCGCGAGTCGAGCCTGCTGACCGGCGAGCTGGAGCCGACCAACGACGCGTACGCGATCGCGAAGATCGCGGGCATCATGCAGGTACAGGCGGTCCGCCGGCAGTACGGCCTGCGCTGGATCTCGGCGATGCCGACGAATCTGTACGGTCCGCACGACAACTTCGACCCGACCTCGTCGCATGTCCTGCCCGCGTTGATCCGGCGCTTCCATGAGGCAGAGGCTGCTGGCGCGGACGAGGTCGTGCTGTGGGGGAGCGGTACGCCGCGGCGCGAGTTCCTGCACGTGGACGACCTCGCCGACGCGTGCCTGCACCTGCTGGAGCACTACGACGCACCCGAGCCGATCAACGTCGGCGTCGGCGCCGACGTGACGATCCGCGAGCTGGCCGAACTGGTCGCCCGCACGGTCGGCTACACCGGTGCCCTGAGCAACGATCTGTCCAAGCCGGACGGCACCCCACGCAAGCTGCTCGACGTGAGCAGACTGCTGGCGCTCGGCTGGAAGCCCTCCATTTCCCTCGAAGACGGTGTGGCCGCCACCTACGCCTGGTACCAGGAGCACGTGGCATGAAGGCTGAGAAAAGGGCACTGATTACGGGCATCACCGGCCAGGACGGTTCGTACCTGGCCGAGTTGCTGCTGTCCAAGGGGTACGAGGTGCACGGCCTGATCCGCCGCGCCAGTACCTTCAACACCAAGCGGATCGACCACCTGTACGAGGATCCGCACGCACGCGACAAGCGGCTGTTCCTGCACTACGGCGACCTGACCGACGGCTCGCGGCTCGTCACGCTGCTCGCGTCGATCCAGCCGTCCGAGGTCTATCACCTGGCCGCGCAATCGCATGTGCGGGTCAGCTTCGACGAGCCGGAGTACACCGGTGACACCACCGGGATGGGGACGACGCGGCTGCTCGAGGCGATCCGGATGATCGGGCTGGACTGCCGGTTCTACCAGGCCTCGTCGTCGGAGATGTTCGGCGCGACCCCGCCCCCGCAGAACGAGGAGACCGCGTTCCACCCGCGGTCGCCGTACGGCGCCGCGAAGCTCTACGCCTACTGGATGACCCGGAACTACCGCGAGGCGTACGACATGTTTGCGGTGAACGGGATCCTGTTCAACCACGAGTCCCCGCGGCGCGGCGAGACGTTCGTGACGCGGAAGATCACCCGCGCGGTGGCGGCGATCAAGACAGGTCGCCAGGATCGCTTGTACTTGGGCAACCTGGACGCCTGCCGTGACTGGGGTTATGCCCCGGAGTACGTCGAGGGGATGTGGCGGATGCTGCAGCACGACACCCCCGCGGACTACGTGATCGCGACCGGTACGTCGTACTCCGTCCGCGACTTCGTCTCGCTGGCGTTCGACCACGTCGGGCTGGACTGGGAGAAGTACGTCGACTACGACCAGCGCTACGTTCGTCCCACCGAGGTGGACTCGCTGATCGGGGACGCGTCGAAGGCAGCCATCGACCTGGGCTGGAAGGCTCAGGTGCATGTTCCCGAGCTGGTCCGCATCATGGTCGACGCCGACCTCGCCGCGCTGAAGGGGGAGGACTGATGACAGATCTCCAAGCAGAACCCACCACCTCCGACCGGGTTGACGTGCTCGGCATCCACGTCAGTGTGACCAACCTCGACCACACGGTCGGCGCCTTCGCGAGCTGGATCGAGCGCGCCGAACGGCAGTTGGTCTGTGTCACCGACATGAACGCGTTGCTGCACGCGCGCGCCGACGCGCGGCTGACCGAGGTCTACAACACGTCCGGTCTCACGGTTCCGGACGGGATGCCGCTGGTGTGGGCCGGTCACCGCGCCGGGTTCGAGGAGATGGACCGGGTCGCAGGACCTGATCTGATCGAGCGGGTGCTGGCCGAGGCAGCGGATCGCGGCTGGACGCAGTACTTCTACGGCGGCGCCGAGGGCGTGGCGGACGAGCTGCGCGAGCGGTTCCAGGAACGGCACCCGGCGTTGAAGGTCGTCGGCGTCGAATGCCCGCCGTACCGTGCGCTGACGGACGCCGAGGACGCGGAGACGGTCGCCCGGATGAACGAGGCGCGGCCGGACATCGTCTGGGTCGGACTCGGCGCGCCGAAGCAGGAGCGCTGGATGGCCGATCATCGCGACCGGCTGAACGCGACGATCCTGATCGGGGTCGGCGCGGCGTTCGACTTCCACACCGGCCGGCTGGACCGCGCGCCGTACTGGATGCAGCGCGCCGGGCTGGAGTGGAGCTACCGGCTGTACAAGGAGCCGCGCCGGCTCTGGAAGCGTTACGTGCTGGGCATCCCGCGATTCCTCCTCGGCATCCTCCGCCAGCCGCCCCGTCCCGTATAGGGGGTGTCTGATGGTTCCACGCCTACTGCGGGGCACTCGGCACGGCACCTCGCCGCACGGGTGCAAAGGCCACGATGCTCCGCATCGAGACCTTCGCCCCCGCACGCCGATGCACCGCACCGAGCACCTCCTCGCTACGGCGTGGAACCATCAGACACCCCCTATAGTGAGGCGGTGAAGTTCCGGCGGCCGAAACTACGTCGGCTGGCCGGACCGGCTGGTCGTGCCGGCTGGGGTCTGGCGGATCAGGGTCTGTCGAGCCTCAGCAACCTCGCCGTCGGGGTCGTCGTCGCACGGTCCAGTACCGTCGCCGACTTCGGTATCTACGCGCTCGCGTTCGGCGGCTACACGATCGCGCTGAACGTGTCGCGGGCGATCTCCACCGAGCCCCTCGCCGTACGGCATTCCGGTGCTCGCACGCCCGAGTGGCAACGAGCAGTCCGCGCCAGTACGGCGACAGCTCTCTTCACCGGAGTCCTGGCGTCGGTGCTCGGTCTTGCGATCGCGGCTGTTCCGGCCGTGCCGTCTCGTGGCGTGCTGCTCGCCTTTGCATTGACCATGCCGGGCCTGCTGCTGCAGGACGCGTGGCGCTGGGCGTTCTTCGTCGTCGGCGAGGGGCAGAAGGCGTTCGTCAACGACCTCATCTGGTTGCTGGCTATGCTCGTGATCTTCGGCGGCCTCTATCTCACCGGTACGACGTCCGCGTTCACGCTCACGTTGGCGTGGGGACTCGGCGCGGTGATCGCCGCGATCGCCGGCCGCTTCCAGGCGGGCGTGGCGCCGCGACGGCAGCTGATCCGTGAATGGGTGCGGCGGAACTGGGACGTGAGCCCGAAGTACGTCGGGGAAATGCTCGCAGTCTCCGGCACCATCCAGCTCTACATGCTCGGCATCACCGCCGCCGCCGGCCTCGTCGCGACCGCGGGCATCCGGGGAGCTCAGGTACTGCTCGGCCCGGTGAACGTCCTGAACCAGGGCATCCGGATGATCTCTGTCCCCGAGGCGGCTCGGGCGCTGCGGCACTCGTACCGGCGCCTGTGGCTCGTCGGTCTCGCCATCTCGCTCGGCGTCGGCGCCGGCGCACTGGCCTGGGGCGCGATCTTCCTCCTGCTGCCCCCGGTCGTCGGCCGCGAACTGCTAGGCCCGGGCGTCTGGAACCAGGCCCACAGCGTCCTGGTCCCCGTCATCCTGCTCCAGGCCCTGGGCGCTTCGAACGCCGGCGCCTTCGCCATCCTCCGAGCCCTCACCGCCGCGACCCGCGGCCTCCGCGTCCGCCTGATCTCCTCGGTCGTCCTGATCATCTGCGGCGTCGGTGGCGCGTTCCTCTGGGGCCCCAAAGGCGCAGCCTGGGGCCTAGCCGGCGCCTCCTTCGCCACCCTCCTCCTCTGGTGGAACGAAGCCCACCGAGCAATCGCCGCCCATCGCCGGGTCAGCGCACAGTAATGGTGGAGTAGCCGCCTCGTACGGCGTGACTCCCGTCGGAGACCTCGATGCGGTAGCTCTGGGTGGTTCTGGTCGGTGCTGTGGTGTCTGTGAGCGTGACGGTCGGGCGGGACCAGAAGGCGGAGCTGGCGGTCGTGGTGGCGACGACGGTGTTGGTCGCCCCGCGGAGCAAGCGATAGGTGAGACGGACGTCGTCGTTGTCCAGCGAGGCCTGGACAGTGGCCTTCACCTGACCGGTCGCCGGACTGGAGAGCGTCGGCAACGCCGGACCGAGCGGTGCGGCGCCGGAGCCGAGATTCGTGAACCGGGTCAGGCCTTGCTGGCCGACGTCGTTGACCTTGGTGAAGTCACCGCCGACCCACAGATCGCTGCCGCCACTCGCCGATACCAGGGGGCCGACCGACGTCGGTGGCCCGGCGTTCGTGTTCGGGAACCAAGGTCCCAGGGCTCCGTTCGCGGGGTTCTGCAGCAGCAGGAAGTGCGTGCCGCTGCCGTCGGAGAAGGTGCCCGGGCAGCTGTGCGCGTGCGACCCCTTGAACAGCCACCCGTTCACGATGGTGACCGCCTCGGTCGCGCCCAGGCACGTGCTCTTCCAGACCAGGTTGCCGGTGGCAACATCAGCCGCCCAGGTCCCGTCGAAGCATCCCCAGCCGTCACCGGCGTTGGCGAAGTACACCCGGCCACCGGACGTCTCGATGTCCTTCACCCGCGACGTGCACCCATTCGACGGCAACGGTACGGCGGACGCCGCGGCGAAGGGCAGCAGTGCGCCGGTCGAGTTGCTGACGCTGGCAACCGCCCAGCGACTCGTCCCGCCGACCTTGGCGAACGTCCCGCCCAGATAGACCTTCGAGTTGTCGTCGGCCGCGTCGATCGCGTAGACGTCGTTGTCCGCGTTCGGGTTCCACGGCAGCAGGGCGCCGGTGACCGTGCTGATCGCGGCGGCCCGGTTCCGGGTCACGCCGTTCACGAGCCCGAACGACCCGCCGAAGTACAGACTGGTCCCGCCGATCGCGAGCGCCTTCACCCGGTACGACACCCGCGGCGCGATGCTCGCCACCAGCGCGCCGGTCGCGGTGTCGAAGGCGGCGATCCGGTTCCGGACCTGGCCGTCGACGCGGGTGAAGTCCCCGCCGACGTACACCCTGGACCCGTCGGCCGACGCGACGACCGCCCAGACGATGCCGTTCAGGACATGGTTCATCCCGGCGTCGAGCGCGCCCGTGCTCTGGTTGAACGCGGCCAGATAGGTCCGGCGGGTCTCGTGGGTCCCGGCCGTCGCACCCGGCGGCCGTACGGCCAGGAAGCGGCCCCCGACGTACGCCTTGCCCTTGGCAACGGCCAGGCCGAGCACGCTGGCGTCGGTCTGCCAGGTCGATGCGGCGACCGCGGTCAGACCTGCCCCGGTGCCGGTCGCGGGTCCTGCCGGCACCACCCCCAGCACGAGCCCACTGATGCCCACCGCAACAAACAGACTTCTCCCCATGATCGATCCCCCCAATCACCAAGCTACGACTGGGGGGATCGCCGGGGAAGGGCAGTTACGGGATCTTCACCGTGGCGCTGGCGCCCTTCATGATGTTGCGGCCGTCGTGGACCTCTACGTGGTACGTGTACGACGAGCCGCGGGCGAGGCCGCGGTCGACGACCTGGTAGGTCTTGCGGGGCTGCCAGAAGTACGTCGTGTACTTGTTCGAACCGACGTTCAGCGAACCGCGGAACACGTTGTACGTGAGCGACAGGTTGTCCAGGTCGTACGAGTCCCCGTAGCTCACGTACACGCGACCGGACGTCGTCGCGCTCAGCGTCGGGGCCTTCGGTACGGCGGGGGCCGCACCGCCCGGCGCGTTCGTGAACCGGGTGATTCCCACCTGGAGCGTGCCGTTCACGTGCAGGAAGTCACCGCCGACCCACAGGTCGGTGGCGGTGCCGGCCATCGCCAGCGGGCCGACCTGGGTGGTGCTCTTCGGGTTCGCGTCGGTGTTCGGGAACCACGGCCCGAGGTTGCCGTTGATCGTGCTCTCGACCAGCAGGTAGTGCGTGCCGGTGCCGTCCGGGAAGCCGTTCGGCGACGAGGAGCAGTTGTGGGCATGCGAGCCCTTGTAGAGCCAGTTGCCGATCGCCTTGATCGCCTCGGTCGCGCCCAGGCACTTGTTCTGCCACAGCAGTTTGCCGGTCGACACCTGCGCGGCCAGTACGCCGTCGTAGCAGCCGCCGCCGTCGCCGCCGTTGGAGACGTACACGTTGTCGCCGAGGGTGTCGATGTCCTTCACCCGGGTGGTGCACGTCGCGGTCGGCTTCGGGATCGCGGCCGCCGCCGGGAAGTCGAACGCCGCACCGGTGGTGTTGTTCAGCATCGCCAGCGAGTAGTGGTCCTTGCCGTTGATCGTGCTGAACGGTCCGCCGACGAACACCCGGGTGCCGTTGTCGGACACGTCGACGGCGTACACGTCGCTGTTCGCGTTCGGGTTCCACGGCAGGAGGTCGCCCTGGATCAGCCGGACCGCGCCCAGCCGGTTGCGGGTCGCGCCGTCGATCGCGCGGAACGCGCCGCCGATGAACACACTGTTGCCGTAGATCGCCAGCGCCTTCACCCGGGCCGCCACGACCGGGTCCCACGCCGAGACCAGCTTGCCGGTGGCGACCGAGAACATCGCGATCTTGCTGCGCCGGATGCCGTTGACCGTGGTGAAGTCACCGCCGATCACCACCCACTTGCCGTCCGGGCTGGTCGCGATGGCATAAACCGGACCGTTCAGGACCGGCGCGAACGCGGTCGGCTTACCGGTGCTGCGGTCGAACGCGGCGACGTACGAGCGGAGGGTCTCCGGCGCCTGGCCGGACGCCTTGCCCGGCTGCCGGAGGCGGGTGAACATGCCACCCGCGAACACGGTGTTCCCGGCGATCGCCAGCGCGTTCACGCTGTTGTTGGTCTGCCAAGAGGTCTGCTTGATCGCGGACACCGCGGAGGCGAAGCCCGGCGTCGCCGCCTGCACCGGAGGTCCGGAGGGAATCAAGGCGGCGGCCAGCACAGCCGCTCCCGTGATCAGGGCGAGCACTAACTTCTTCATTTATGTCCTTACACAGGCGGGGGTGTAACAGTGCGTGCCTCATCACGCACCAGCGGCGGACATTACCGCTGTAGGAGGCCTACCGGAAGCAGACCTCCTACCCGCGTTATGAGTTTGTTCTAGAACTTGCAGAAAGGCGCCTTTTCACTCAGAAAACACAGCTCACCTTGCTGCATAGTGAGACTGGACCTGTACCGGAGCGAGTGCGTACGGGTAGACGGCCGCCTCGTCGATGCCCATTCCGGTCTGGGTCGCTCCGCCGCCGGGCCACGAGTTGGTCAGGTCGTAGCCGACCCGCCACCAGCCGTAGTACACCGACGCCGAGCCGACGAGTGCGCTTCCGCTGAGGACGCCGTCGACGTACAGCTTCATCATCCCGTTGTCGTAGCTGCCGACCACGTGGTGCCAGAGGCCGTCGTTCTTGCCGGACGGGCTGGTCAACGTGCGCTGCGAGCCGTCGTTCACGCCGAAGACGACCGAGCCGTTGGTCCGCATGTACAGCATCCGGTCGCCGCCACCGCCGCTGTTGCCGGTCTTCGAGTTGCCGAAGCCGATGATCCGGCCGCCGCGCCCGACGCCGCTCTGCTTGACCCAGGCCTCCACCGTGAACTGCTGCGGGAAGCTGTACGCCTTCTCGCCGACCATCCGCCCACTGCTCGAGCTGGTCGTCATCGCGGTGTTGCCCGCGATCGCGCCGGCGCCGCCCAGCGTCACGCCGCTGAACGTGCCGTTGTTGCTCTGCCCCGAGGCGTCGACCGAGGTCGTCGTACCGGCAGGCTCGCCGAGTCGCCAGTAGGCCTGCGGCCCGTCCGCGTTGACGATCTGGTCGTACGCCGTCGACGCCGCCGAGGCGACCGTGATCTGGTCGGAGTAGTTGCCGCGGATCGTCGTACTGCCGTCGGTGACCTCGACGCGGTAGTTGGTGACCTCACCCGGCGCCGAGGTGGTGTCGGTGTAGCTCAGCCACGGCCGGTCCCACGGCGTGGACTTCGCCGTCCAGGTCGCGATGGTGGTGTTGCTGAAGCCCTTGAGCAGCCGGTAGGTCAGCGTGCTGTCGTCGTTGTCGACGACGGTCGGGAAGTGGATCTGCACCACCCCGGGCTGGACGCTGTACGGGAGCAGCTTGGCCGGTTTGGCCGGGGCCGCGCCCGGGGTGGCGTTGGTGAAGCGGGTCAGGCCCTGCTGGCCGACGCCGTTCACGTTCAGGAAGTCGCCTCCGGCCCACAGGTCGTTGCCGCCGGTCGCGAACGCCAGCGGGCCGACGTTGGTCACGCTGTTCGGGTCGGCGTCGGTGTTCGGGAACCACGGCCCGAGCGTGCCGTCGGTCAGCTTCTCGCTCAGCAGGAAGCGGTACCCGAAGCCCTGCGGGAAGCCGCCGGCGCCCTGGTTCGCGCAGTCGTGGGCGTGTGAGCCCTTGTACAGCCAGCCGTTGACGACCTTGACCGCCTCGGTCGCGCCCAGGCACTGGTTCTTCCACTTGAGCGTGTTGGTCGCGATGTCGACCGCCCAGGTGCCGTCGAAGCACCCGCCGCCGTCACCGCCGTTGCCGAAGTACACCGTGTCGCCGCTGGCGTCGATCGCCTTCACCCGGGTCGTGCAGGACCCGTTCGGCGGCGGTACGGCGGTTGCGCCGGGGAAGGGCAGTACGGCGCCGCTGACCGGGTCGAGACTGGTCACGGTGTTCTGCGTGGTGCCGTTGACCGTACTGAACTGGCCGCCGGCGTACACCTTGGACGCCCCGTTGTCACCGTCGGCGGCGTCCACGGCGTACACGTCGCCGTTCGTCGCGGGGGCCCACGGCAACAACGTGCCGGTGTCGGTGGTGACGGCCGCGAGCCGCAGCCGGTCCACGCCGTTGACCAGGCCGAACGAGCCGCCGAAGTACACCGTCGTACCGGAGACCGCGATGGTCTTGACCCGATAGGAAACGGACGGTTTCCAGTTCGCGACCAGGGCGCCGGTGGCGGTGTCGAAGGCGGCGATCCGGTTCCGGGTCTGGCCGTTGACGGTGGTGAAGTCGCCGCCGACGAAGATCCGGGAGCCGTCCGCGGAGGCGGCGACCGCGTAGACCTGACCGTTCAGCACCGGGTTGAACGTGCTGACCAGCGCGCCCGTGCCCGCGTCGAAAGCCGCCAGGTACGCCTGGGCGACCTCGCCGGTCCCGGGCGCGGCGCCCGGCGGGCGGACAGTGGTGAAGCGTCCTCCGGCGTACGCCTTGCCGGCGGCGACCGCGAGGCCCTGGACGCTGGCGTTGGTCTGCCAGGTCGAGCTGTTGGCTGCCGCGAGCGATGCCTCGACGCTGTGCGCCGGTGGCGCGAGCGTGACGACCAGCGCCCCGGCGAGCAGAGTGCCCACGATCCCCAGGCGCGTGAACAGCCGTGTTTTCGTCATGTAGCGATGTCCCCCCTTGGACATGATCGGCGCACAAGGCGCCTGATACCTCAGATATCCCCCCGGAAGAGAGTAGGGCACAGGACGAGATCGCGTGAGTACCTCGTCCCCACCTGTGGATATCCTGGGTCGCTGGCGCCGAACAGAGTGAGGCGGCGCCGACTTGGAGGTTGGGAATGGAACCGGGCACCGTGGTCTGGCGGGAAACCGCTCAGTCGCTGCTGCGGCAGAAGTGGCTGATCATGGGCTGCATCCTGCTCGGGCTGCTCGGCGCCTCCGTGTTCGCGCTCTCCCAGACCGAGCGCTGGACCGCCTCGAGCCAGCTGGTGATCGGCCCGGCGGTGCCGCCGGCGCTGGTCGGCAAGCTGTCCACGTCCGCGGACAAGAGCGGCCCGCTGGGCATGGACCTGCCGGCGGAGACCCAGGCCCGGGTGATGGCCAGCCCCACGCTGCTCAAGGCCGTGGTCAAGGCGCTCGGGATGCCCGACAACGACCAGACCATCCAGGACCTGGCCGCGGTGACGCGGGTGAAGGCTGTCACCGACAACGCCTACCTGGTCACCACCGACGGCCCGACCGCGCAGAAGGCGGTCGACCGGGCGAACGCGATCGCGGTCATCTACCTGGCGCAGCGCAATACCGAGGCCAAGTCGCTGCTGACCAACCTGGCCGAGCAGGCCCAGGCCCGGTCGAAGACGGCGACCACGCAGTCCCGCAGCCTGGTCAGCCAGATCGACGAGGCAGTCGGTCGCGGCGACAACCAGACCGCGGCCGCCCTGCGCGACCAGCGCGTCGGCCTGGCGACCGAGGCCCGGCAGGCCGCGGACGACGCGGCCGCGATGCTGAAGGCGCTGTCGACCGTCGGCGCCGGGAGCCAGCTGGTCACACCGGCGACGACCGACACGGCCAGTTCGTCGCCGATGGTTGCCCGCGACATCCTCGTCGGCGGGATCCTCGGCCTGGTCCTCGGTTTCGGTCTCGCGCTGCTGCGGTCGCACCTGACGCCGTACATCCTGACCCGCGACCAGGCGGCGCGAGCGTCGTCCGCGCCGGTCATCGCGGCGTCCGAGGGACATCGGCGGCGGGTCTGGCGGCGGTCCGCTCCGGAGCTCCCGCAGTACGAGATCACCGCGCTCGGCGCTGAGGCGAGCGGTGCGCTGGCGCGGCGCGAGCTGAACCCGCGCGCGTTCGCCGCCGGCGCCCCGGGCGCGCTCCTGGTCGTGTCGGCGTCCCCGACGCCGAACTCCGCGGGTATCGCGCTGGCCATGGCCGAGGCGAACGCCCGCGACGGCCGCGAGACGCTGCTGGTGCTGGCCGATATCGAAGGTACGCCGGTGCTCCCGCATCTCACCGGGCACGAAGGCCTCACCGACCTGGTGAACGAGCCGGCCGCGACCCGCGCGATCCGGGCCCGGAAGCTGTTCCGGCCGGGGACCGTCGCGGATCTGTACGTGCTGCCGCCGGGGCTGAACCACGAGGAGACGGCCGAGGCGGTCGGTCCGTCGCTGGTCCCGGGGATCGTCGCGGACCTGCCGCCCGGGTACTCCGTGGTGATCCACGGTCCGGCTTCCGTCGGGCGGCACGGCATCACGCCGCTCGCCGCGGCGGTCGACGCGTCGGTGCTGGTGGTGCAGGTCGGCCTCGACAAGGAGATGGACGTCGCGCGGCTGACGGGTGCCCTGCAGTTCGCCGGCGCCCCGGTGCTGGGCGTCGTACTGATCGGCACCTCGCCACAGGACGAGACGCTCGGGATCCCGCTGAACTACAAGCCGCTGGACGCGGGCGCGCAGCCGATGCGCTGATGTCCATGCCTTCTGGGACGCGATTGGCCCCGGCAGTACCGGGCACGGTCGAGGGTCAGAGCGAGCGTCCGGCCTGGTTCTGGCTGATGCTGTGGTGCCTGTTCGTGCTCGGCGTACAGCCCTGGTCGTCGCGGGTCGCGGCGCCGCAGGGCACGACCGGGTCCACGAACAGCATCGCGAAGGGGCTGCTGCTCGGGGCGGTCTTCATGGTCGCACTGGCCGCGACCAAGCCCGGGTTCCGGACCCGGGTGAATCCGTCCAGCTGGCTGTACGTGATGTACGTGCTGTTCGCGTGCGCGACCGCGTTCCTGCTGGCGGAGCCGATGGGGCCGTTGACCCGGTTGGCCCGCTTCCTTATCGGCCTGGTGCTGCTCTTCCTGCTGTGGGGACCGTTGGTGCAGGTGCCGGAGCGGTTGGTTCGCTCTCATCTGTGGGCCCACCTGTTGCTGGCGGCAACCGTCGTACTGAGTCTGGCCGTCGCCCCTTCGCAGGCGTGGCGGCCGCTGCGGTCCCTCGGCGCCGGGTACCGGCTGCAGGGCGTCCTCATCCCGATGCTGCCGCCGCGCGTCGGCGAGGTCGGGGCGATCCTGCTCGGGCTGGCGTTGATCGGCCTGGTCTGCCGGAAGCTGTCCACGCTGCCCGCGGTGACGTTGATCGGCCTCGGCGGCATCCTGATCGCGGCCAGCCGGACCCGTACGTCGGCCGCCGCGGTCGCATTCGGCCTCGTGATCGCACTGATCATCACCCGGAAGACATGGCCCGGCCGGATCGCGTGCCTCGCCGTACCAGGGCTGCTCGGCCTCGCGTTCCTGACCATCGGGTCGTTGCACACCTGGCTGTTGCGCGGCCAGGGCACGCAGCAGATCACTTCGCTGAGCGGCCGTACGACGAGTTGGCAGGCGGTCCTGGACGAGAAGGTGTCGATCCAGACCGCGATCATCGGCCACGGACTCGGCAACAAACGCGTGCTGCTCACCCGCGGTGAAGGCGACGTCGACGTGATGGCGATCGACAACAGCTGGCTCGGGCTCTACTGGGAGACCGGTCTTCTGGCCGTGGCGATCGTCGCGGTGGCGCTGATCGCGGCGTGGGTGTCGGTCCTGCGCGCGCCGACGCCGTACATCCGGGCCTGTGGCGCCTTGCTGCTCGGGTACGTCACGGCCGCGTCGCTCAACGAGAGCGGCCTGTCCGACCTGTCCTCGATGACGGTGCACCTGCTCGTGGCCGCCGCGATCTGCGACGGCGACCGCCTCCGACAGCGAAGACGGGCCTCAGCTACTCACTGAGTCCTGGTCAAAGCCGGACTGCTGCCACTCGGACCAGGTCATCGTCTTGCCGCGGTAGGCGAAACGATCGGCGCCTTGGTAGCTGTTGCGGCGGAACGTGATGGCGCCAGGTTGCGCGGGGGAGCGCTTGTTCTCCACCACGCCAAGGGACGAGGCGGTGTCGGTCATCACGATCAGGTTGCCTTCGACGAGGACGTTGCGCAGGACGTACGTGCCGCGCGGCCCGTCGCCGCGGGTGCGGGACTGGATGGACAGCGCGTTGCGGTTGTCCTGGATCAGGTTGCCGCGGACCTGTACGTCGGACGACGTGTTGACGTTGATGCCGCCGCCGTCCCAGAGCGTTCCGCCCGAGCCGCGCCCGGTGCCGAAACCGTTGTGCTGTACGACGTTCTGCTCGATGACGCCGGCGTAGCTGATCTCGTAGCGGATCCCGTCCGCGGCGTTGTCGCGGATCCGGTTCCCGGTGATCCGGCGGTCGTACTCCGCGATGTCGCTCCACATCCCGATGCCGCGGTTCGCGACGATGTCGTTGCCGCTGACCTCGCCGGACGACCGGGTGGACTTGATCCCGCCCGACTCCCAGTCCGCGATCCAGAAGCCGTCGGTGTTGTTGCGGGTGACCAGGTTCGCGCTGATCCGGACGCCGACGGACTTGTACTGGCCGATGCCGAGCTGCCCGTTGTCGGCGACCGTGTTCCGGCTGACCTCGGCGTTGTCGCCCTCGATCACCATGATGCCGACGGCGTGGTTCCACCGGACCTCGTTGGCGGTCACCTTCCAGCTCGTGCCGGCCTGCACTGCGCCCGCCTGCGGGCGGCTGGCGAAGTGCTCGATCGTCAAGCTGGTCACCGTCACCTTGTCGGCCGACTTGTCGATCGCGGTCTGCGTGCGCGACATCTCTGTGACGTGTCCGGTGGGGTCGTCGCCGAGATAGAGGACGTTGGCCTGGTAGTCGGCAAAGAACGTGCCCGGCCTCACCTGGCTCAGGCTCATCACGCGGGTCAGGTGCTTGCCGTCGACGAACAGTTGCTCGCCTCGTTGGCATGGTTTGGTCTTGTCGTCCTCGCACTGGCCCTTCAGCGGGTACGCCGCCGGCAGCACACCCTGCACTGTCCAAGCGTTCCCGGCCCGTTTCCATCCGGTCAGCCGGACGGCACCGCTCAGTACGGCGCCGGGGTCGCCCGCGAGCGTGTCGCCCGTGCGGGGCCGGATCGCTCGCGTGAGCCGGTGGACGCCCTTCGTGAAACAGAACGTGCTGCCTTCAGGCGCGGCGTCGATGATCGGCTGCGGGTCCACACCGACCGCGACAACGGTTCCCGTGCAGGCTTTCGCCGTACTCGGCCCTGTCGGCCCGAGCACGGCAGCGGCCGCAGCCGGGGGAGCTGTGGGCACTGTCACCGTGACGGTCGGCGCGGGCTTCGACGGCTCGGGAGCGCCTCCCTCGTCTGTGCAACCCGACAGCAGCAGTAGTCCGAGCGCGGCCCCCGCCGCGACACCACGACCCCTCATCAACATCCCTTTCCGACCACCCCGGCGTACAGGCTCCCCGGACCCTACTCGCCCAGAGGACCGCACCGCGACGCACGCCCTGAACTTCGGCATCGGATAGGTTTCCGCCCATGGCCCGCCGAACCAGGTTCTCGCAATCGAGTCCTCGCGAGGATCGTCAGACAACCTCCGCTGCATCAGGGATCGAGCCGATCGGCCAGGATCTCGCGCTCGCGGCCGGATTCCTGGTGGAGTCCGGCTCCGACGGACTGCGGTTGCACACCCCGGGACTGGACCTACGCGCCGAACAGGTGGCGGCGCTGGTCGTCGCGCCGAGCTCGTACGGCGGCGGGGTGATGCTTGCCTACCGGCAGCTCACCCCCGGGCAGGAGGCGGCCGACCGGCAGTGGAGCAAGAACAGCAGCGGCGGACTGTGGGGGCCCGACGGTGAGTCGACCGCGGCAGCGCTCGAGGCTGTGGCCGCGAGCAACCATTCGCTCGACCGCCAACTGGTCGACTCGGGCTTCGAGCCACTGTCCGAAGGCGCCTGGCGGTACACCCGCGACGACGCCGCGATGACGGCCGTGCTTCAGGACGGCACGCTGACCTTCTACACCCCGGCCAGTGGATACGGCATGGACGACGTGATCCGCGGGTCCGAGGTCGATCGAGTGGTGCAGGCGCCGGAGTCCACGATCGACGCCCTCCGGCTCGACGGCGAGTGGATGTCGTACTCGGTGGTCGCGCCCAGTCTCAACGCGGTCGACGCAGAGATGACGCGTGCGGTGACCTCGGCGGAGCTCGGTCTGCCCGAGGTGTCGCGATCCGTGGGGCCGACCGGGTTCGTGGTCGGCGGCGAGAACGACACCGAGTCGATCCTCGCCCTGACCGAGCTCAACGGCCACTCCGTCGGGCAACTCGAGGGGTGGATGCGCCCGTCCGGCTTCGGCGGACCCGTCGACTTCGATACTTCTCAGGACGGGTTTCTCGGCCGGAACGACCAGCTGCTCCGGACGATGGCGCGGGACAACGACGTGGTCCGGAAGCTCGGCCTGACCCACGCCGAAGTGGGCGAGACCGTCCGGACGGCGGCCGGGGCCTCGACCCGCTTCGGTGTCTCGGACTACCTCGGAGCCGACGACCATCGGTACTCGATCGAGGTGCAGCAGAGCAGAGGTTTCCAGCAGTCTCCGTTCCAGGACGGCACGGCCGGGGGCGCCAACCTCCAGGTCACGAACGAGCGGACCGGATCCACCGTCGCCCTCTCCGGCCTGGGCGGGGAGATGATCAGCCGGTACGGGTTCTACCAAGGGCCCGGCACGCCGTACCGGTCGGCGCCCGAGGACATCATCCGGACCTTCGGAGATCTGGCCGAGAAGGCCGGCGGTGAGGCCGAGATCACGAGAGTCGTGGCTGAGGTCGACGCCTACCACTCTGCTGCTGATGCCATCGGCAGATCCTCCACAGGTTGGGAGGGCCGGCCGGCCGCATCAGGCACGGCCGCCGGCTCCCGCCCCGATGGCTGGTCTCCGGAGAGCGGCGCCAAGCGGGCGCCGGAAGCCTGGGGACGCTGACCTCAGGAGAGGTAGGTGTCCCGGGCGAGGTCGTAGGCGAGTGCCTTCGCGACCTGCGTCGCGTCGTCCTCGTCCAGCCGGTGCTGTACGACGAGGTCGGCCAGGTAGCCGGCATCGATCCGGCGAGCGAGGTCGTGCCGCGCCGGGATCGACAGGTACGCGCGGGTGTCGTCGACGAAGCCTGACATGTTGTAGAAACCGGCCGTCTCGGTGACGAGCTCACGGAACCGGCGCATGCCGTCCGGGCTGTCCAGGAACCACCATGGCGCACCGAGCCGCACCGCGGGATACACGCCGGCTAGCGGTGCCAGCTCCCGCGAGTAGACGGTCTCGTCGACGGTGAACAGCACCAGCCGGAAGCCATCGGCGTGCCCGAACCGCTCGAGCAGCGGCCGGAGCGACCGCGTGAACTCGGTCGTCACCGGGATGTCGTGGCCTTGGTCCGGCCCGTACGTCGCGAAGATCGCCGGATCGTGGTCCCGCAGTACGCCGGGATGCAGCTGCATCACCAGACCGTCCTCGGCCGACATCACCGCCGACTGGTACAGCATGTGCCCCGCGAACGCCGCCGCGTCCTCGGCCGTCACGTCACCCTTCAACGCACCGGCGTAGATCCGCCCGGCCTCCGCATCGGTCAGCGGTACGGCGGCCGCGCTCAGGTGACCGTGGTCGGTGGCGCGCGCTCCTGCCGCGATGAACGCCTGCCGACGTTGCCGGATCGCCTGCAGGAACCCGTCGTACGTCGAGGTGTCGACGTCGGCCAGCGCGCCGAGCTGCGTGATCAGCGCGGGCCAGCCGTCCCGGTCGACGTGGGCGACCGCGTCCGGCCGGAACGTGGGGACCACGCGGCCCGGCAGGTCCGCGGCGAGCTTCGCGTGCTGGGCGAGGTCGTCGGTCGCCGCGTCGGTGGTGGAGATCAGCTCGATGTTGAAGCGGTCGAGCAGTGCTCGCGGCCGGAACTCGGGCTCCGCGATGCGGGCCATGATCTGGTCGTACAGCTCGTCGGCGGTCTCGGCGGACGGGTGCACGGTGAGGCCGAGGACCTCCGCGAACTCGTGCTCGAGCCAGTAGCGGCTCGGCGTGCCGAGGAAGAGGTGCCAGTTGGTGCAGAACTCCCGCCAGATCTCGCGCGGCTCGGCGGTCTGCTTGCCGTCGCGGCGGGGGAGTCCGAGCTTGTCGGGGGAGACGCCCTGGGAGACCAGCATCCGGGTCACGTAGTGGTCCGGCACGACCAGCAGCTCGGCCGGGTTGCCGAACGGCGCGTCGGTGGCGAACAGGCCGATGTCGACGTGACCGTGCAGGCACAGCAGCGGCAGGTCCTTCGTCGAGGCGTGGATCCGGCGGGCGATGTCCCGCGCGGCGCCGGCCGGCAGGGCGCGGTCCGGATGAGGCTGCAGGGCCTTCGGCATGGGTCCTCCGTGGTGGGCTGAAACGTGTTCTGCAAAGGATTGCAGTCGGCGCTTGTCAGCACAAGGTAGCGTCCGCTGGTCGACCGCTTGACACAAACTGCAACCGATTGCAGACTCGTCCGCGACCCCTGAGGAGATGACCATGGCGGCAACGATCCGGGATGTGGCGCGGCTGGCCGGCGTATCGCCGTCCACGGTCTCGCGCGCGCTCTCGCTGCCCGAGATGGTCAACGCGACCACGAGGGCCCGCGTCGCGGCCGCGGTCGAGCAGCTCGGGTACGAGCCGAACCGGGCGGCCCGCGGGCTGATCACCGGCCGGACCGGAACCATCGGCCTGGTCGTGCCAGACCTGGCCAACCCGTTCTTCGCCAGCCTGACCAAGGGCGTGCAGGCGCGAGCCCGCCACCACGACGTCGCTGTTTTCGTCGCGGACACCGACGAGGACCCGGCGGCCGAGGCCGGACTGGTGCGGGCGCTGTCGAAGCAGGTCGACGGTGTCGTGCTGTGCTCGCCGCGGGCGAGTGACGAGGAACTGGCGGCGATCGCCCAGGACACCACCGTCGTACTCGTCAACCGCACCGCCGTCGGTCTGCCGGGCGTTGCCTACGACAACGAGGACGGGATGCGGCAGGCCGTTGCCCATCTCGTTGCCCTCGGCCACCGCCGGATCGCGTGGGTCGGCGGGCCGGCGACGTCCTGGTCGACCCAGCACCGCGGCTTCGGCCTGCGGAACGCGGTCGAGGCGTTGCACGCCGAGCTCGCGCCGGTCGGCAACTTCGCGCCGACGTACGAAGGCGGGATGGCGGCCGCGGACCAGGTGGTCGCGACCGGAGCCACCGCGGTCGTGGCCTACAACGACCTGGTCGCGATCGGTCTGCTGGCCCGCCTGCACAGCCGCGGCATCTCGGTCCCCGGCGACCTGAGCGTGGTCGGGGTCGACGACATCGCGATGTCCAGGATGGCGCGGCCGGCGCTGACCACGGTCCGGCTGCCGAAGCAGGAGGCCGGACGGATCGCCGTCGAGCTGCTGCTCGCGATGCTCGACGACCCGGAGAGCGCGGCCGAAGGTTCGAAGCACGGGGAGCTGCACGGGGAACTGATCGTCCGGGACTCGACCGGACCAGCACCACAGAAGTGATCAACCCGGCCAGTGGTGACGCTGTGCCGGGCCGCCCTTGATCCGAGGAGATATCCGATGCATCTGCAGCGGAAGTTGATCGCGGCCACCGGCCTGTTGGCCATGGTGACCGGGCTGCTCGCCTGCGGCGCCCCGGCGCCGAACAAACCCGCCACCGAGAGCAGTGGCGACGTACCGGACAAACCGGCCAAGGCCGTGACGCTGAACGTCCTCGACGTGGCCGGCAACCTGCAGCTGACCCAGGGAATGATCGACGACTTCGTCAAGCAGCACTCGGACGTGATCTCGAAGGTCACGTACTCGAAGGGACCCGCGCCCGAGCTGGCCGGCAAGATCAAGGCCCAGCAGAACGCGAACCGGGTCGACATCGACGTGGTGCTGACCGGCACCGACGGTCTCGCCGCCGGCCGGGAGCAGGGCCTGTGGACCGACCTGCTGACGAAGTGCTCCGACCGGCTGCCCGGGATGAAGGACTACCTGCCGCCCGCGCAGAAGATGCAGGAACTGGGCGGCAAGGAAGGGGTGACTGTCACCTACTACCCGTCCGGCCCGCTGCTCGAGTACATGCCGTCGAAGGTCGCGTCGCCGCCGAAGACCGCCGCCGACCTGCTCGCCTACGCGAAGGCCAACAAGGGCAAGGTCATGTACGCCCGGCCCGCGAACTCCGGCCCCGGCCGCACGTTCCTGATGGGCCTGCCGTACATCCTTGGCGACAAGGACCCGAAGGACCCGGTGAACGGCTGGGACAAGACCTGGGCGTACCTCAAGGAGCTCAACCAGTACGTCGACTTCTACCCGTCCGGCACCGCCGACACGATGAAGGCGCTCGCCAACGGTTCGGCCAACATCATCGCGAGTACGACGGGCTGGGACATCAACCCGCGCGTTCTCGGCACTGTCCCGAAGGAGGCCGCGATCACGCCGATCGAGGGCTTCCACTGGGTCACCGACGCGCACTACGCCGTCGTACCTAAGGGTGTGTCGACGGACAAGCAGGCGGCGATCCTGCAGCTGCTGCAGTTCATGCTGACGCCCGAGCAGCAGGCCAAGGCGTACGACAAGGGCTACTTCTACCCGGGGCCGGCGATCAAGGGCGTCGAGTTGTCGCAGGCGCCGCAGGAGAGCAAGGACGCGATCTCGGAGTTCGGTCGGCCTGAATACGACAAACTGATTGCCGACAATCCGACAGAGGTTCCGCTGGACGCGAAGGCGCTGGTGGCTGCCTTCGACAAGTGGGACCGCGAGGTCGGCGGCAGCAAGGTGAAGGGCCAATGAGCGGTTTCGACCAGCTCCGGCTCGACGGTGTCAGCCGCCGGTTCGGTGCGGCGGATGCGCTGTCCGGGCTCGATCTGACTATCGAGCGGGGCGAGTTCATCGCCCTGCTCGGTCCGTCCGGCTGCGGCAAGTCGACCGCTCTGAACTGCCTGGCCGGGCTGCTCCCATTGACCGCGGGCGCGATCTGGCAGGACGACCAGCGGATCGACACGCTGCCGCCGGAGAAGCGCGGCTTCGGGATGGTGTTCCAGAACTATGCGCTGTTCCCGCACCTGACCGTCCGCGACAACATCGCGTTCGGTCTGCGGATGCGGCACCTGTCGAAAGAGGAGGTCCGGCGCCGGACCGCCGAGGCGATCGAGGTGGTGCAGCTGACCGAGCACGCGAGCAAGCTGCCCGGCCAGCTGTCCGGCGGTCAGCAGCAGCGGGTGGCGATCGCCCGTGCGACCGTACTCGAGCCGTCGCTGGTGCTGATGGACGAGCCGCTGAGCAACCTGGACGCCAAGCTCCGGCTCGAGATGCGCACCGAGATCCGCCGGTTGCACCAGTCGCTCGGGCTGACCACCGTGTACGTCACGCACGACCAGGAGGAGGCGCTCAGCATGGCCGACCGCCTGGTCGTCATGCGCCTGGGCAAGGTGCAGCAGATCGGCACGCCCGAGGAGGTGCACACCAAGCCGGCGACCTGGCATGTCGCCGACTTCATGGGCTACCGCAATCTGCTGCCGTTGAAGGCGTCGCAGATGAACGGCGACCAGGTGACCGTGGACCTCGCCGGTACGGCGATCCGCGGGTCCGCGCAGGGTGCTGTCGCGCCGGGCGACGACGTGATCGCCGCCGTGCGCCCGGAGGACGTGAAGCTCGCGGACCAAGGCGTGAAGGGGCTTGTCGAGGTCGTCGAGTACCAGGGCCGCGAGCGCGCGGTCGAGGTCGTGCTGAGCGACGGGGCTCAAGATGCGGTTCGCTTGCACGTCCGGACCGAGCGGCGGGTCGAGGCGGGGGAGCAGGTGGCGCTGACCGTCACGCCCGGGCGGCTCCTGGTGTATCCGTCATGAGCGCGACCTGGCAGCACCGGCTGGCCGAGCGCGGTGTCGACCGCCGCCTGTGGTTGTTGCTCCCGGCCACGATCTTCGTCCTGTTGCTGTTCGTCTACCCGTTCCTCTACGGCCTGAGCCTGTCGTTCCAGCCGGCCGAGGGCGGCGGCGTGCTGGCCAACTACGACAAGTTCTTCAGCGACGCGTACCAGCGCGACACGATCGCGACCACGTTGAAGATCGCGCTCCCCGCGGCGCTGCTGAACGTGCTGGCCGCCGTACCGATCGCGTTCCGCCTGCGCGGCCGGTTCCGCGGCAAGCGGCTGCTGACCACGATCCTCGTCGTACCGATCACCCTCGGGACCGTGCTCACCGCGCAGGGGCTGCTCAACTACCTCGGTCCAACGGGCTGGTTCAACCGGGTCCTGCTCAGCCTGCACATTGTCGACGATCCGATCCGCCTCACGAACAACTACTGGGGCGTGTTCTTCTCGCTCGTCATCACCGGGTTCCCGTTCGCGTTCCTGCTGGTGCTGTCGTACCTGTCCGGGATCGACCCGACGCTCGAGCGGGCGGCGGCGACCCTCGGCGCCTCGCGCGCGCAGCGGTTCCGGCGGATCACCCTCCCGTTGTTGGCACCCGGATTGGCGACAACCTTTTTGTTGACATTCGTACTCGCGTTCTCGGTGTTCCCGTCCGCGGTCCTGGTCGGTAACCCGGCCGGATCCACCCGCGTCATCTCGCTGGCGGCGTACCAGGCGGCGTACGAGCAGTACGACTACTCCTACGCGTCGGCGATCGCGATGGTGATGGGCGCAGTGGAGCTGGTCGTCGTGGCGATCGTGCTGCTGTGGCGGTCGCGGCTCTACACCGGATCGACGGGAGGCAAGGGATGAGCCGGAAATTCAGGCCTGTTCGTGCCACTCCGTTGGGGTGGGTGATCTGGGCCGTCGTCGTGTTCTTCTTCGTCAACCTCGCCGGCATCGTGCTGTCAGTACTGGTCAGCTCGTTCGGCAAGAAGTGGTTCGACACCTGGTTCCCCAGCGGTTTCACCACCCAGTGGTACGGCGACGCGTGGCGAGAATTCACGTTGTTCCACGTCATCGTCGTCACGCTGCTCGTGTCCGCGCTGGTCGTCGTACTGTCGGTGCTCGTCGGCGCGCCCGCGGCGTACGTGCTGGCCAGGAAGAACTTCCCCGGCAAACGGCTGGTGTACCTGACGTTTCTGCTGCCGATCCTGATGCCGCCGATCACGTACGGCATCCCGCTCGCGACCGTGCTCTACAAGTTCGGGTTCGCGGGGCATCTGTCCGGTGTCGTGCTGGCGAACCTGGTGCCGTCGGTGCCGTTCGTGATCCTCACGATGACGCCGTTCATCGAGCAGGTCGACCCGCGGATCGAGGACGCGGCCCGGATGCTCGGCGCCGGCACGCGCGCGGTGTTCCTGAAGATCCTCGCCCCGCTGCTCGTCCCCGGCCTGCTGGCCTCGGCGATCCTGGTGCTGGTGCGGACGGTCGGAATGTTCGAGTTGACGTTCCTCACCGCCGGGCCGGACTCCCAGACGCTCGTGGTCGCGTTGTACTACTCGATGTCCGCGGCCGGGATCCGGGCGCAACAGTCGGTCGACGCGATGGCCGTGATCTACACCGCGATGATGCTGGTACTTCTGGTGGTAGCGCTGCGTTTCGTCAACCCGACCCAACTGGTCGCCCGAGTGAAGGAAGAACCCTCCGAATGAATTCGAGCAGGTTGAGTCTCACCAACCTTCCCGTCGCCCCCGCGGTCGACCCGAAGGCGTTGTCGGTCGGCATCGTCCATCTCGGGATCGGTGCGTTCCACCGCGCCCACCAGGCCGTCGTCACCGAACGGGCGGCGGTCGAGACCGGCGAGACCCGGTGGGGCATCACCGGCGTGAGCCAGCGCTCCGCCACCGTCCGGGATCAGCTGGCACCGCAGGACGGTCTGTACTCCGTCCTCGAGCGCGGTCTCGGTGAGCCGTCGGTCCAGGTGATCGGCAGCATCCGCGAGGTGCTGACCGCGCCCGAGGACCCGGAGGCAGTGGTCGCGCGGATCGCGGACCCGGCGGTGTCGGTGGTGACGCTGACCGTCACCGAGAAGGGGTATCGGGCCGCGGGCGCCGGGCTGAACCTGGACGACCCAGAGATCCAGGCTGACCTGACCGGCCGCCCGCCGCGCACGGTCGTCGGCCAGTTGGCCGCGGCGATCGCCCGTCGCGAAGAGCCGTTGACGATCGTCTCCTGCGACAACCTGGTTGCCAACGGCCCCTTCCTGCGGACGTTGGTGACCGAGTACTTCGATGCGCTCGGCAAGGTCCCCGCGACGTTCGAGGCGACGCGGTTCCCGGCCAGCATGGTCGACCGGATCGTGCCGGCGACAACCGACGCTGACCGTGACGAGGCCGCTCGGCTGCTCGGCGTACGGGACGAGGCCGTGGTGGTCGCGGAACCCTTCCTGCAATGGGTGATCGAGGACGACTTCGCGGGCGCGCGGCCCGCCTGGGAGCGCGGCGGCGCCGTACTCACCGGCGATGTGGAGCCGTGGGAGCAGGCCAAGCTGCGGATGCTCAACGCTACGCACTCGATGCTCGCGTACCTCGGTGCGTTGCGCGGCTACGAGACGATCGCCGAGGCGGTCCGCGACGAGGAGCTGGGCGGACTCGCGCGGCAGCTGATGACCGACGACGTCGTACCGACCCTCACGCCACCCGACGGGCTGGACCTGGCCGCGTACGGCGCGACCGTGCTGGAACGGTTCGAGAACCCGGCCCTGAAGCACCGCACCCGCCAGGTCGCGATGGACGGTTCGGTCAAGCTGCCGGTCCGCATGCTCGGCACAGTCCGCGACCGCCTGACAGCCGGCGCCGAACCCCGCACGATCTCCCTCGCCGTCGCCGCCTGGATGGTCTACGTCCAACGCACCCCAGACCTGGACGACCCCCAGTCCGACCGCCTCAAGTCCGCCGTCGCAGGCCTCGCCGACCCCGCCAAGCTAGTCGACGCCCTCCTCGCGGTGGACACCATCTTCACCCCCGACCTGCGCGACTCACAGCTCTTCCGGGACCTCCTCGTCGACCACGTCAGCTGGTTGGGAGGATCGTGAGGATGCCGGTGGCGTCCAGGACTGCTTTGCCCAGGGTGAAGGCGCTGGTGGTGTCCTGACCGGTGGTGCGCCATTGCTTGGCGGTGTACCACTGGCCGGTCTTCTGGAAGCGTTCGGCGGCGAGGCTGTCGAGGATGTAGGTGTTGTCGTTCAGCGTGACCTCGCCGGCCGGGATCACCGCGCCGGCGTTCTGCACCATGCCGGTCGCGGTGGTGCCGCCGCGCATCGTCACCTGGTTGCCGGAGACGACGATGTCGCGGAGCAGGTTGGTGCCCCACGGCCCGGAGCCGCGGGTCCGGGACTGGATCGCGATCCCGTTCACGTTGTTCGCCACCACGTTGTCGCGGACCTGGACGTTCGACGAGGTGTTCACGTTGATCCCGCCGCCGTCCCACAGCGACGTACCGGATCCGCGGCCGGTGCCGAAACCGTTGCCGCTCACCACGTTGTCCTCGATGACGCCGTTGCGGCCGATCTCGTAGCGGATCCCGTCCGCCGCGTTGTCGAGGATCTGGTTGCTGCTGAACGTGCGGCTGTCGTCGTACGCGTCGCTCCACAGCCCGACCCCGCGGTTGTACTGGATGAGGTTTCCGCTCACCCAGCCGCCACTGGACCAGGTGGTCTTGATCCCACCGGATTCCCAGTCCGCGATCCAGAAGCCGTCGGTGTTGTTGTAGCTGACCTCGTTGGAGGCGATGGTTGCCTTCAGCGTGCTGTACTGACCGATGCCGAGCTGGCCGTTCGAGTGGATGTGGTTCTTCTCGAGTACGGCGCCGTCCGCGTTCACCAGCATCGCGCCGACCCCGTGGTTCCAGCGGATGTCGTTGGCGATCACCTTCCAGCCCAGGCCGAGCACCACGGCGCCGCCCTGCGGCGGGGTGGCGAAGTGCTCGATCGTCAGCCCGCGGACGGTCACACCGGTCGCGCTGGACTCGATCGCGGTCTGCGTCTTCGACATCTCGATCGAGTGCCCGGCCGGGTCGCTGCCCAGGTAGACGGCGTTCGCCGCGTAATCGGCGTAGAAGGTGCCGGGAGCAACCTTGTCGCGTGTCGCCACCCGGGTCAGGTGCTTGCTGTCCCGGAACAGCTGCTCGCCCAGATAGCAGACGTTCGCCGTGTTGTCCTCGCACTGCCCGGTCTGCGCGTACGCCGGTGGCAGGACACCCGTGGTCACCCAGTCGCCGTTGTTCGCCGTCCAGCGGGTCAGCCTGATCGATCCCGTGAGTACGGCGCCGCTGTTGCCGGCGAGCACCTGGTCCGCCTTCGGCCGGATCGTCTCGGTGATCCGGTGCCAGCCGGCCGTGAAGCAGAACGTCGTACCGGTCGGGGCGTCGTCGACGATCCGGGCGGCGTTGTCGGTGGTCCGGATCGGCACCCCGCTGCAGGCGGGCGCGACCGCGGGCCCGGTCCGGAACGTCCCGTCAGCAGGCGGCACGGCGGCCGGTGGCACGGCGGTAGGTGGTTCTTCGGCGCCCTGGGCAGGCAGGGGGCCGACGGCAACCAGACTGGTGCCGACTGCAACAACTGCAACAACTGCTGTCCTCATAGCGGAGCCTCCGGTGGCACAGGTAGCCCTGAGCGCACCCCCCATGGCGCGGCTTCGCTACGCACGTTACCCCCACGTCACGTAGTCATGGCAATACGTAGCGCACAAACATGTTGCGAATGGCAAGCGGTCAGTTCGCGAGGAAGCTGCCGATCGTGTCCAGGCCGGCGTCCCGCCAGCCGGCCGCGGTGAGCTTGGTGCCGAACCGGGCGAACCGCTGGGTGCCGAGGTCGTCGAGGACGTATTTGTTGCCGCTGAACACCACTTCACCGGCCGGCACCGCGGCGCCGGAGTTCTGGACCATGCCGGTGGCCTGCGTGCCGCCGGTCATCTCGATGGTGTTCCCGCTGACCTGGATGTCGCGCAGCAGGTAGGTGCCCCACGGGCCGGTGCCACGGGTCCGGGACTGGATCGTCACGCCGTTCACATTGCCCGCGACCCGGTTGCCCTTGATGGTGACTCCGGTCGAGGTGTTCACATTGATCCCGCCGCCGTCCCACAGCGACGTACCGGATCCGCGGCCGGTGCCGAAGCCGTTGCCGGTCACCGTGTTGCCTTCGATGGTGCCGTTGCGGCTGATCTCGTACCGGATGCCGTCCGCCGCATTGCCGACAATCTGATTGTCGCTGATCACCCGGCCGTCGTCGGCGACGTCGGCCCACATCCCGATGCCCAGGTTGGACTTGATCACGTTGCCGCTGACGGTGCCGGAGGAGCGGGTGGACTTGATGCCGCCGGACTCCCAGTCGGCGATCCAGAAACCGTCGGTGTTGTTGGAGCTGATCACGTTCCGGGTGACGGCGGCCGCGGCCGAGCTGTACTGCCCGAGGCCGAGCTGGCCGTTGTGGTGGATCAGGTTCTTGTCGACCTTGGTGCTGTTCGCCTTCACCAGCATCACACCGACCGCGTGGTTCCAGCGGACGTCGTTGGCGGTCACCTTCCAGCTGGGCCCGGAGACGAGGGCCCCGGCCTGCGGTGCGCTGGCGAAGTGCTCGATGGTGAGGCCGCGCACGGCGACGCCGGTCGCGCCGGACTCGATCGCGGTCGCGGTCTTCGACATCTCGACCTCGTGACCGACCGGGTTGCTGCCGAGATAGATCGCGTTCGCCGCGTAGTCGGCGTAGAACTTGCCGGCCTTGACCGCCGCGACACTCCCGACCCGCGTCAGGTGCGTGTCGTCGAGGAACAACTGCTCCCGCAGGTAGCAGATGTTCGACTTGTTGTCCTCGCACTCACCACTCTTGCCGTACGCCGACGGCAGCGCGCCCCGCACCACCCAGACGGACCCGGACTTGGCCCACCCGCTCAGCGGAACCGACCCGGTGAGTACGGCGCGCTGCGCGCTCGCCAGCACCTGGTTCGCCTTCGGGCGGATGGTGTCGCTGATCCGGTGCAGGCCGGCCGCGAAGCAGAACGTCGTACCGGCCGGCTTGGAGTTCACGATCGACTGGGCGTTCTGCCCGGGCTTGATCACCGTGCCGACGCACGGCCCGGCGACGGCGGGCCCGGCCTCGTCGGAGTCGACGCCGGGCGGCTTCGGGAGCGTGGGCTCGACCGTCTTGCTCGGCGTCGCCGACGCGGTCGGCTTGCGGGTCGGAGGCGTCGTCGTACCGGGCTTCTTCGACGGTGCGGTCGTGGCTGTGGCCTTCGGCTGGGTCGTGCCGGGCTTCGCGGTGGTGGTCTTGCCCGGGCGGTGCGAGGGCAGTACTCGGGACGCGACCTGCTCGGCGTCCTCGGACTTCGCCGCGGTCGTTGCTTTGTTCTCGTTGGCGATGACGGGCACCGCGACCGTGACAACGGCCGCCGCCGCAGCGATGAGCGCTGCGAACCACAACTTCCTCAATGCACTCTCCTGGGAGCGGGCGAGACCAGGTGTAGCCATCTGCGATTGCTGCGGGACTTAAGGTAGTGCCATGCGGGTCGCCATGTTGCACAACCGTTACCGGACCGGTCAACCCAGTGGTGAGAACACGGTTGTCGCGCAAACGGTTGATTTGTTGCGTAACTCAGGACATGAAATCGATCTGTACGCCCGGAACAGCGACGACATCGCTGAGATGGGGCGAAAAGATCGCGCACTGTTACCGTTCCGTTCCGTTTGGTCATTTTCGGCGGAACGCGATTTAACACAGCTATTGCAAGCTCAGCGGCCCGATGTGGTGCATGTGCACAACACTTTCCCGCTGTTCAGTCCCTCGGTGCTGCGAGCGGCGTACCGGCTGGATCTTCCGGTCGTGGCGACGCTGCACAACTTCCGGCTGCTGTGTGCGAACGCCGTCCTGCAGCGTGACGGCGGACCGTGCGAGTCCTGCATCGGCAAGGTGCCGCTGGCGGCCGTGAAGCACAGTTGCTACCGCGACTCGCGCGTGCAGACGTTGCCGCTGGCGACGAGCATCGGCGTGCACAACGCCTTGCACACCTGGCAGAGGTACGTCGGGACGTTCGTCGTACCGTCCGAGTTCGTGCGGGACCGGTATGCCGCGGCCGGGTTCGACCCGGAACGGTTCGTGGTGAAGCCGCACGCCGTACCGCATTCGGGTGCCGTGCGCAGCGGTGCGGGGGATGCGGTGGTGTTCCTCGGGCGGTTGAGCGAGGACAAGGGGTTCGCGGATCTCCTGCAGGCGTGGGACTCGTCGCTCGGCCGGTTGGTGGTCGTGGGCGACGGACCGCTGCGGGCAGCGGCCGAGGAACGGGCCCGGACAGACCTGTCGATTCAGGTGCTTGGTCAACTGCCGTGGGCGGACGGTATGAAGCAGCTGCGATCCGCGCGCGCCGCCGTCGTACCGGCACGTTCGTATGAGAGCTTCGGGCTCGTGGTGGTGGAGGCGTTCGCGCACGGGGTGCCCGTGGTCGCGTCCCGGCTCGGGGCGCTCGCGGAGCTCGTCGACGACGGTGAATCCGGCGCGCTGACCGCGCCCGGCGATCCGGAAGGATTACGGAAGGCGATCGGGTTGGTGGCTGATCCCGAGACTTCGATAGCCTTCGGCGAACGAGCCCGTCAGGTCTACCTGGAACGCTTCACACCGGAGCGTGACCTGGTGGCCACGGAAAGGATCTACACCGATGCGATCGCCCGGCACTCCGCCAGCGGCCGGGCGCGCACGGGACGACGGGTATAAAGTCGCGGTCGACGCAGGGGGCGGCGTCGGGTCTGACGGAATTCAGGAGTTCGTGTTGGGGGATGGCAGTGTGGGCAGTGCGCCGCGGCTGGGATGCGTCGCCGGGGTCTTCGACCTGTTCCACGTAGGACATGTAGACGTGCTCGAGCGGGCGCGGCGGCACTGCGACAGGCTCGTGGTGGCGGTGCTGTCCGACGACTGGGCGCTGGACGCGTGGGGCGGGCGGCCGTTCGTGCCGCTGCTCGAGCGGGCGCAGATCGTCGAGCACCTGCGGTGTGTCGACGAGGTGGTTGCCGTGGACGACGTACGGTCCGAGTGGCTGACCGGCGTACTGGGGGTGCAGACCGTGTTCGCTGCCGGCACCGACGGCGTACTGGGCGTGGACGAGCTCGCCGGGATCCCGGCCGGGCTGATCACCGTCCTGCCCGCCGGCCGCGGCTCGCGCAGCCCGATCCTGCGCGCCGCGATCGACCAGCGGCAGTCCCGCAGTTCGAACGTCGCATGAGTGGGCTGCGGGAGACTGTCGCGCAGCTGTCCCAGGCGCAGAAGCCCTCGGCCGGTACGCCGGCGTACTCGAGGTTCGTGAACCGGCGGATCGGGCGGGTGTTCGCGGCCGCGGCGTTCCTCGGGAAGCGGACACCGAACCAGGTGAGCCTCGCGTCTGGGTTCTGCTCGCTGGTCGGGATCGTGCTGCTGGCCTGCGTACGCCCGTCACTCGGCCTGGCGCTGGTGGTGACGTTGTTGCTCGTGCTCGGGTACGGGCTGGACTCCGCGGACGGGCAGTTGGCCCGGCTCCGTGGCGGCGGGTCGCCGTTGGGGGAGTGGCTCGACCACATGATCGACGCGGTCAAGATCGTGCTGCTGCACAGCGCCGTACTGATCTCGTTCTACCGTTTCGATGCCTTTGACAACGATCTCGTGCTGCTGATCCCGCTGACGTACGTGTGCATGTCGTCGGTGCTGTTCTTCGGGCTGATCCTGATCGACCAGCTGCGCCGGCGGCACGGCGCTTCCTCGAACCCCAACGCGCGCGGCGACTCGGTGGTGAAGTCGTTGCTCATCGCACCGACCGACTACGGCGTACTGTGCCTGGTCTTCCTCGCCTTCGGTACGCCGTCGCTGTTCGTCGTCCTGTACGGCGCTCTGCTGGCGCTGAACCTGCTGTTCCTCGCGGCCGCGGTCGGGAAGTGGTACCGGGAGATGGCCGTGCTGGGGGTGCGCGCCTGATGGCGATCGTCGGGTACGCGCCCGGGGTGTACGACATGTTCCACATCGGGCACCTGAACATCCTGCGCCGCGCCCGCGAGCACTGCGACCACCTGATCGCGGGCGTCGTCGAGGACGACGTGGTGACCCGGATCAAGGGCCGGCCGCCCGTGGTGCCGCACGAGGAACGGATGGATGTCATCCGAGCGCTCGATCTTGTCGACGAGGTCGTCAGCGACTGGTCCAGCGACAAGTTCGAGATGTGGCAGCAGCTGCGGTACGACGTTCTCTTCAAGGGCGATGACTGGAAGGGAACGGAAAAGGGGAAGAGACTGGAAAGGCTGCTGGGTGAGGTCGGCGCACAGGTGCACTACTTCCCGTACACCGCCTCCACCTCGAGCACAGATCTGCGCAGGCTCCTGGAGGGGATGAGCTGATGTACGGCCGGCCGAAGGTACTGCTCAGCGCGTACGCCTGCCGGCCGACGGGCGGGTCCGAGCCGGGCGCCGGGTGGGCGTGGGCGAAGGCGGCGGCGCGGGACCACGACGTCTGGCTGCTGACCCGGGGCAAGTTCGTGCACGAGATCGAGGAAGAGCTCGCGGCGCGGCCGGTACCCGGTCTGACCGTCGTACCGCTGGAGATGCCTCGGTGGATTCTCCGGCTGCGGCGACGGCCTTCGGACGTGTACTGGTACTACCCGCTGTGGCAAGGGCTGGCGCGTCGTACGGCGCGGCGCCTGCATGCGGAACAGTCGTTCGATGTGATCCATCATTTGACCTTCGCGGTCGACTGGATGGGCGCCGGCGTGGTCGAGCCGTCGTCGGCGAAGGTGATCTGGGGGCCGGTCGGCGGGTCGACGAGTGCGCCGCTGTCGATGGCGCACTGGCTCGGTGCGAGTGGCGTACTGGGCGAGTTGGTACGACGTGCTTACACCGGGTTCCGGCGCCGTGCGACCGGGCGGCGGATGGCGCAGACCGCTGACCTGATGGTTGCCCAGAACAACGACGTCGCGGAGGCGTTCGCGCCGTACGCCCGGGAGATCGTCGTACAGCCGAACGTGGCGATCCGGCGATTCACCGCGTCCGGTCCTTATGAGCCGTTCGGTGCCGCCGGTGTGAAGACCGCGTTGTTCGTCGGGCGGCTGATCCCGTGGAAGGGCGTCCTGATCGCGATCAGCGCGCTCGCTCGTCCCGAGGCGGCGAACTGGGAGCTCCGCATCATCGGCGACGGCCCCGACTGGGGACGCGCCGAGCGCCTCGCGTGGCAGCTGGGTGTGCGCGACCGCGTCGAGTTCATGGGCGCCCTGCCGCGCGAGGAGGTCCTGGCGGCCATGTTCCGCGCCGACGCCCTCCTCGCCCCCGCCTTCCGCGAAGCCGCCGGCTGGGCCGTCACCGAAGCCCTCGCCTCCGGCTGCCCCGTTGTCTGCGTGGACCGCGGCGGCCCCGCCGTCATCGTCGGCCCCGACGAAGGCATCACCGTCCCCTGGCAAGGCGACGTAGTAGGCGAACTCGCAAAAGGCCTCGCCACGCTGCAAGGCCGAATCACCCCAGTAGACCGCTGGGGCCCCGACCGCCTCCCCGACCTACTAGCCGACTGGTACACCCCCGCCCGCGTCTCCCACTAACCCCACCGCCCGCCCCGCCCCGAGCCAACACGAGGGGGGATAACCCGTCATGTGCTGGGTTCTCTGCTCGTATATGAGCAGAGAACCCCACGCGCGAGGGGATATCTGTTCGAACGGATATCCACAGGATTGCGGATGGTAGGCCGCGGGAGGCGGTGGCCGGGGGATGCTTGGTGGGTGAATCTACGGCTCAAAGGGATCGCGGAGCAGCAGGGCGGCGTCTTCAGTCGCCGCCAGGCGCTGTTGTGCGGCTGCTCCGCCGACCAGATCTTCCGCCACCTGAAGGACGGCCGGTGGGTGCGGATCCGGCGTGGCCAGTACGCCGAGAACGTCGACCTCTCGGCGCTCCAGAGCTGGGAACGGATCCGGTGGAAACATCGCCAGGAGATCCACGCGGTGATGAACTCGTTGCGATCGGGCTCCGTTGCCGTCAGCCACCAGTCGTCACTCGTGCTCCACGACCTGCCGGTGTGGGGCCTGGGCCTGGAGCGTGTGCATGTCAGCCGGTTGGACGGGCTGGCCGGTGGCGTCGTCGCCGGCGTTCAGCACCACGTCGCCAAGCCGATCCAGGATGACCTGACGGTGGTCGCGGGACGGTTGGCGACGAGCGCGTCGCGCGCGGCGGTCGAGTCCGCGTGTACGGCGTCGTTCGAGCAGGCTGTCGTGAACATCGACGCGGCTCTCCGGGCGGACGACCTGGGTGCGGAGGGTGTACGGCGACTGCTGGAACTGATCGAGTTCTGGCCCGGGAGCACCACAGCACGGGCGGCCCTGCGCTTCGGCACCAAGCTCTCCGAGTCCGTCGGCGAATCGCGTCTGCGGGTCTTCCTACACGAACACGGGTTCCCCGAGCCGGTTCTGCAGGTCGAGTTCCACGACAGCCATGGGCTCATCGGGCGGGTCGATTTCTACTTCCCGGCGTACAACCTGGTGGTGGAGTTCGACGGGCTGCTCAAGTACGGCGGGGGATCTCCGGAGGTGCTGATCCAGGAGAAGCGCCGCGAGGATCGGCTGCGGGCGCGGGGGCTCGCAGTGGTCCGGACCGACTGGACGGACCTCGAGCATCCGATGCGGCTCGCAACGACCCTGCGGCAAGCCTTCGCCCAGGCCGGCCAGGCCGCCTGACACCGACCTGCCCACCGGACCCGCCCGGTCCGTCGTTCGAGGGGATATCCGCGCAAGTGCCGGGTTCTCCCCTCTTGTACGAGTAGAGAACCCTGCGTTCGGACGGATATCCCCTCGAACGCGGAGGGGGCGTGGGGTCAGTCGCGGGCGGTTTTGCCGGGGAGGGCGAGCATTTGGTCGAGGGCTGCCTTGGCGTAGTGCTGGGTGTCGGCGTCTACCTTGATCGGGTTGACGGCGTGGCCGGCTACCAGGTTTTCCAGGGCCCAGACGAGGTGCGGGAGGTCGATGCGGTTCATGGTGGCGCAGTAGCAGACCGTCTTGTCGAGGAAGACGATGTTCTTGTCGGTGTGCTGCTTCGCGAGGCGCTGGACCAGGTTGAGTTCGGTGCCGACGGCCCACGACGTACCGGGTTCGGCGGCTTCCAGTGCGTTGATGATGTACTCCGTGGAGCCCACCTGATCCGCCTTCGCGACCACCTCGTGGCGGCACTCGGGGTGCACGATCACGTTCACGCCGGGGACCCGCGAGCGGACGTCGTCGACGGACTCGGGGGTGAAGCGGCCGTGCACCGAGCAGTGCCCGCGCCACAGGATCATCTTGGCGGCCGCGAGCTGCTCGCGGGTCAGGCCGCCGCTCGGCTTGTGCGGGTCGTACACGACGCAGTCGTCGAGCGACAGACCCAGCTGCAGTACGGCGGTGTTGCGGCCGAGGTGCTGATCCGGGAGGAAGAGCACCTTCTCGCCCTGCTCGAACGCCCAGTTCAGCGCGGTCTCTGCGTTGCTCGACGTACACACGACGCCGCCGTTGCGGCCGCAGAACGCCTTGATGTCGGCGCTGGAGTTCATGTACGTGACCGGCACCGTCACGTCCGCGACGCCGGCGTCGGCGAGCGCGTCCCAGGCGGCCTCGACCTGCTGGATGCGCGCCATGTCGGCCATCGAGCAGCCGGCCGCGAGGTCCGGCAGGATCACCGTCTGGTCGTCGTTGGTGAGGATGTCCGCGGACTCGGCCATGAAGTGCACACCGCAGAACACGATGTACGGCGCGTCCGGGCGGGCCGCCGCGTCGCGGGCGAGCTTGAACGAGTCACCGGTGACGTCCGCGAACTGGATCACCTCGTCGCGCTGGTAGTGATGCCCGAGCACGAAGACCTGGTCACCGAGCGCTGCCTTCGCCTTCAGCGCCCGCTCGACCAGGTCCGGGTCGGACGCCGGCGGGAGCGCGCCCGGGCACTCGACACCGCGCTCGGAGTGCGGGTCGGTGTTCTGCCCGAGGAACAGCAACGGAAGGGACTTCGAGCCGTCTGCGATCGTCGTCACGTCAGATATCGTCGCACGCCCATCGCGGTACGCCACGTGGCACACCTCACTGCTCAGAGTGTGAAATCAGTACGCTCCTGATGTGAAGATCGCAGGCTTGGTCCTGGCCGCCGGCGCGGGGCGTCGGATGGGTACGCCGAAAGCCCTCATCCGCGACGCCGACGGAGTCACCTGGGCCGCCCGCACCGCCCGCCTACTCACCGACGCAGGGTGCTCACCGGTCGTGGTGGTCGTCGGAGCAGCTGCGGATCAGGTGCGTGCCGAACTGTCCGACGAGCCGGTCGAGGTTGTCGAGGCAGCCGATTGGGATGAGGGGATGGGGGCGTCTCTCCGCAGCGGTCTCCGCTCAACCAGCAGGTTGTCGGAGGCAGTGGTCGTGGTGACGGTGGATGTGCCGGGGTTGACGGCGACCGCTGTACGGCGGGTTGCCGATGGCGCTGGTGCGGACGCTCTGGTGCGGGCGACGTACGACGGTGTGCCGGGGCATCCGGTGGTGATTGGGCGGGACCACTGGGACGGCGTGATCGCGTCGGCGCGGGGTGACGAGGGGGCTCGGGGGTACTTGCGGGAACACAACGTGGCGTTGGTGGAGTGCGCGGATGTTGGTGACGGGGCGGACGTCGACACGGTGGGGGAGCTGCCGCCGGGGCACGGGTGAGGGTTGGCAACGGTGGGAAGTAGGTGAATGCTGAAGGAGTGAGTGCCGTCGGCTCGGCGGCTGAGCTGGCCGAGTGTCTGCGGGCGACCGGGTATCTAGCCAATGAGGGCTTGGCCACGGTCGGGTATCTCGCGCTCGCTCTGCATCGCCCGTTGCTGCTGGAAGGCGAGCCGGGCACCGGCAAGACCTCGCTCGCGGGCGCCATCGCCGAGGCGCTCGACCTGAACCTGATCCGGCTGCAGTGTTACGAGGGCATCGACGCGTCGCAGGCGCTCTACGACTGGGACTTTCCGCGCCAGATCCTGCATCTGCGCACAGTCGAGGCGACGAGCTCCGAGGCGGCGGTCGAAGAGGTGGAGAAGAGCCTTTTCGACGAGCGGTTCCTGCTGTCCCGTCCGGTACTGCGGGCGCTCCGCGAAAGTCCCGCCGTACTGCTGGTCGACGAGATCGACCGGGCCGACGACGAGTTCGAGGCGTTCCTGCTCGAGGTGCTGTCGACGTACGAGGTGACGATCCCGGAGCTCGGCACGATCACCGCTGAGGTGCCGCCGATCGTCGTACTCACCTCGAACCGGACCCGCGAGGTGCACGACGCGCTCAAGCGCCGGTGCCTGTACCACTGGATCGACCATCCGGGTCTGGCTCGTGAGATCGAGATCGTCCGGACCCGGCTGCCCGGGGTGTCCGCGCGGCTTGCCGAGCAGGTCACTCGGTCGGTGCAGCGGATGCGCGACCTCGACCTGCTCAAACCGCCGGGTGTCGCGGAGACCCTCGACTGGGCGCGCGCCCTCGATGTGCTCGGCGCCGACGCCCTCGACGTCGAGACGGCGGCCGCGACCCTCGGCGCGGTGCTCAAGTATCGCGAGGACACCGACCGCGTCCGCGAATCCCTCGACCGGCTCCTGGCGAGCTGAGCGACCGATGGCAGCTCCGGATCTTGCGCTCGCGGGGTTTGCCACTGCGCTTCGGCATGCGGGGCTTGCGGTGACGGCCGATCGGGTGCAGCTCTTCCTGCAGGCGGTTGCCGCTCTCGACGTCACTCTGACCGCGGACGTGTACTGGGCCGGCCGAGCCGCCCTCTGCAGCGGTCCTGACGACACCGCGAGGTATGACGAGGTGTTCGCGGCCTGGTTCACCGGCGACCGGTCGCGCGGCGTCGTCCCGAGCCGTACCCCACAACCGTCCGTCCAGGCCAACCTCGGCGAGGGCACCGACGAGGCCGAGGGTGATCACACTCTCAACGTCTCCGCCAGTACGGCGGAAGTCCTCAGGCACCGCGACGTCGCCGAACTGTCCGCCGCCGACCGCGCCGAACTCGCGCGCCTCTTCGGCACCCTCCGCCCGCGGACCCCGATCCGCCGCGCGAACCGTCGCCGCCCGTCCCATCGCGGCGAGATCGACCCGCGCCGCACGCTGCGCGCCCAACTGCGCCAGGTCGGCGAACCAGGCCGCGTCCGCTACCGCCGCCGGGGCGTCCGGCCGCGGCGCGTCGTCGTACTGATCGACGTCTCCGGCTCCATGCGCCCGTACGCCGACAGCCTGCTGCGGCTCGCGCACGTGATGGTCCAGCAGGCGCCGCGGTGGGTGGAGGTCTTCACCATCGGCACCCGGCTCACGCGCGTCACCACGGCGCTGCGGCACCGCGATGCCGAGTTCGCGTTGCGGTTGGCGGGAGACGTCGTACCGGACTGGTCGGGTGGGACGCGGCTGGGTGAGGTGCTGAAGGTGTTCCTCGATCGCTGGGGTCAACGCGGTACGGCGCGGCGCGCCGTCGTCGTGGTGTGCAGTGACGGGTGGGAGCGCGGTGACGCGTCGTTGCTCGGTGCGCAACTGCAGCGGCTGGCGGGGTTGGCGCATCGCGTGGTGTGGCTGAATCCGCATCGCGGCAAGCGCGGGTACGAGCCGGTGCAGGCCGGGATCGTCGCCGTACTGCCGCACCTGGACGACCTCGTTGCCGGGCACAGCCTGGCCAGCTTCGCCGAACTTCTGGAGGTGGTGGCGGATGCGTGACGTCCTCGACCGGTTGCTGGCCTGGTGGCAGGCCGGCGAATCGGTTGCCGTCGGCACCGTTGTCGCGACGTTCGACTCGGCGCCGCGGCCACCGGGTGCGGTGATGCTGGTCGGTCCTGAGCTCGAGGTGGTCGGGAGCGTGTCGGGCGGCTGCGTCGAGGGCGCGGTGTACCAGCTCGGCGAGGAGATCCTGGGGTCGGGGGAGCCCGTGCTGCAGCGGTACGGCGTGAGCGACGAGTCGGCGTTCGCGGTCGGGCTGACGTGCGGAGGCATCATCGACGTGTTCGTCGAGAAGGTCGACCGTATGTCGTTCCCGGAACTGGCGGAGGTCGCGACGGACATCGCCGAGGGCCGCCCGGTCGCGGTCGCCACGGTCGTCGCACACCCCGACCCGAAGAGGATCGGCCGCCGCCTGATCGTCCGCCCCGAAGGTCAGTCGGCAGTAGGTGGTCTTGGGTCGGATCGGGCTGATGATGCGGTGCTTGACGATGCGCGGGGGTTGTTGGCGAATGGGCGGTCGGAGACGTTGGAGTACGGGCCGGACGGGCAGCGGCGGGGCGAGGGGATGCGGGTTTTCGTGTCGTCGTACGCGCCGGTGCCGCGGTTGCTGGTCTTCGGGGCGATCGACTTCGCAGCGGCGGTTGGACGGCTCGGTGCGTTCCTCGGCTACCGGGTGACGGTGTGCGATGCGCGCGCGGTGTTCGCGACCGCCTCCCGTTTTCCCTTTGCCGACGAGGTGATTGTCGACTGGCCGCACCGGTACCTGTCGGGCGAGGCGACGGCCGGCCGGATCGACGACCGGACGGTGATCTGCGTACTGACGCATGACCCGAAGTTCGACGTACCGCTGCTGGAGGTCGCGTTGCGCCTGCCGCAGGTCGCGTACATCGGTGCGATGGGATCGCGGCGCACGCACGACGACCGGCTGAAGCGGTTGCGGGAAGCCGGGCTGACCGAGGACGAGGTGGCGCGGCTCTCGAGTCCGATCGGTCTCGACCTCGGCGCACGGACGCCGGAGGAGACCGCGGTGAGCATCGCCGCCGAGATCATCGCCCAGCGCTGGGGTGGCGCCGGGCAACGACTGTCCGCGGCAGCGGGGCCGATCCACCACTGATCGACCCTTGTGGTCTACATCACAACAGGAGCAGGATCAAACGTACGGCGATTGCTGACATCTGGAGGGCGGGGCGATGACCCGGATCACGGTCAAGGTCGACGGAAGCAGCTTCACTGACGAAGTGGAGCCGCGCACGCTGCTCGTGCTGTACCTGCGCGAGCAACTGGGGAAGACGGGCACCGTGGTCGGTTGCGACACCGGCAACTGCGGTGCCTGTACGGTCCACCTGGACGGGCGGAGTGTGAAGTCCTGCTCGTTGCTCGCGGTCCAGGCCGACGGTCATGAGATCACCACCATCGAAGGCCTCGCGACGAACGGCGAGCTGCACCCGATGCAGCAGGCGTTCCACGAGAACCACGCCCTGCAGTGCGGATACTGCACACCAGGCATGATCATGCAATCCATCGATCTGATTGCAGACAATCCGAATCCGAGCGACGACGACATCCGGCTCGGGCTCGAGGGCAACCTCTGCCGCTGCACCGGCTACCAGAACATCGTCAAGGCCGTCCAAGCCGCAGCGGCGGCAGCACCTCAGCCCAGCGCGGCCGGAGGTGCGCAATGACCGCCACCGAGGAACGCCCGGCGACAGAGGTCGGCAGCTCGCGCCGGCGCAAGGAGGACGCCCGGCTGATCACCGGCCGGACCCGCTGGACCGACAACATCGTGCTGCCCGGCCTGCAGCACATCGCGATGGTGCGCAGCCCGTTCGCGCACGCCCGGATCACCGCGATCGACACCGAGGCGGCCAAGGCGTCGTCCGGGGTGGTCGCCGTGATCACCGGTGCCGACATCGCCGACGAGCAGGGCGCGCTGCCGAACGCGTGGGCCGTCATCCCCGACCAGAAGGCGCCCGTCCACCCGTCGATGGCCGTCGACCACGTCGCGTTCGCCGGTGAGATCGTCGCGATGGTCGTCGCCCGTACGGCGGCCGAGGCGAACGACGCCGCCGACCTCGTCGACGTCGACTACGACGAGCTCGTACCCGCCCTCGAACTGAAGGCCGCGGCTCGCGACGAGGTGATCGCGCATCCGGATCTCGGGACGAACGTGTCCGCGGTGTGGTCGTACGACTCGGCCGAGTCCGGCACCGGCGGCGACGTCGAGGCGGCGATCGCGGCCGCGCGCGACGGCGGCATCGTGATCGAGGAGGAGTTCCGGCAGCAGCGGCTGATTCCGGCGTTCATGGAGCCGCGGTCGATTGTCGTCGATCCGACAACTGAACAGATGACAGTCTGGTCGTCGACCCAGGTACCGCATTTCGTGAAGATCTTCATCGCGCTCGTGCTCGGCATCCCGGAGCACAAGATCCGGGTGATCGCGCCGGACGTCGGCGGCGGATTCGGCGGCAAGCTGCAGTTCACCCCGGAGGAAGTACTCACGGTCATCGCGGCCCGGCGTACCGGAAAGCCCTGTAAGTACACCGAATCCAGGTCCGAGTCGTTGATGGCCGCACACCACGGCCGGGACCAGTGGCAGCAGGTCACGCTGGCCGCGAACGCCGACGGCACGGTCACCGGCCTGAAGGTCGAGCTGATCGCCGACATGGGCGCGTACCTCGGCCTGGTCACGTCAGCGATCCCGCTGCTCGGCGCGTTCATGTACAACGGGATCTACAAGTTCCCGTCATACCACCTCGGCATCACCAACGTGTTCACGAACAAGACGTGGACCGATGCGTACCGCGGCGCCGGCCGGCCCGAAGCGACGTACGCGATCGAGCGGGTGATGGACGAGCTCGCCGCCCGCGTCGGCGTCGACGCACTCGAGATCCGCGAGCGGAACTGGATCAAGCACGAGGAGTTCCCATTCTCGACGGTGTCCGGGCTGCGGTACGACTCCGGCAACTACGAGGCCGCGACCGCGAAGGCGCGCGAGCTGTTCGGGTACGACGACCTGCGGGCCGAGCAACGCAAGCGGCGCGAGTCCGGCGACCCGATGCAACTCGGGATCGGGATCTCGACGTTCACCGAGATGTGCGGCCTGGCCCCGTCGCGGTGGCTCGGATCGATGGGGTACGTCGGCGGCGGCTGGGAGCACGCTGCGATCCGGATGCTGCCGACCGGAAAGGTCGAGGTGGTCACCGGGACGAGTCCGCACGGTCAGGGACACGAGACCGCGTGGAGCCAGCTGGTCGCGGACAGGCTGGGCGTCGCGTTCGAGGATGTCGAAGTACTGCACGGTGACACTCAGGTCGCCGTACGCGGACTCGACACCTACGGATCGCGGTCGCTGGCGGTCGGCGGCATGGCGGTGCTGGCCGCCGCGGACAAGGTGATCGAGAAGGCGAAGCCGATCGCGGCGCAACTGCTCGAGGCGAACGCGGACGACCTCGACTTCAGCGGCGGGCGGTACGGCGTGCGCGGGACCGACGCCGGGATGACGATGGCCGAGCTCGCGTTCGCCGTCTTCCAGGGGCACAAGCTCGACGGTTCGGCCGAAGGGTGCCTGGACGCCGACGCGACCCTCGACCCGGACGACTTCTCGTTCCCGCACGGCACGCACCTGTGCGCGGTCGAGGTCGACACCGAGACCGGTGCGACGAAGATCCGGTCGTACGTCTGCGTCGACGACGTCGGGGTTGTGGTGAACCCGATGATCGTCGAGGGGCAGGTGCACGGCGGTCTCGCGCAGGGCATCGCGCAGGCGCTGTACGAGGAAGCGGTGCACGACGACTCCGGAACGCTGATCACCGGGTCGTTCGACCAGTACACGTTGCCGGCGGCACCTGATCTGCCGAGCTTCGAGACGGCGCGGACCGAGACGCCCGCGACGACGAACCAGCTGGGTGTGAAGGGTGTCGGCGAGGCCGGGACCATCGCGTCGACGCCGGCTGTCGTCAATGCGATTGTCGACGCTCTCCGACCGCTCGGCGTCACGGACGTGCCGATGCCGTGTACGCCGTACCGCGTGTGGACCGCCATCCAGGAAGGGAGCCGGTCATGATCCCGGCGGCGTTCGAGTACTTCGCACCCGCGACGGTCGACGAGGCGCTGGCGTTGCTGCGCGAGCACTCCGACGCGAAGGTGCTGGCGGGCGGGCAGAGCCTGATGCCGGCGCTGCGGTTGCGGCTGGCGGCGCCTGAGGTGATTGTCGACATTCAGAAGATCGACGATCTGCGCGGTGTGCGGGACGACGGCGACGCCCTGGTGATCGGCGCCATGACCCCGCACAGCGTGGTCGAGTCGGATCCACTGGTGGCCGAGCACGCGCGGCTGATCGCGCTGGCCACGGCAACGGTCGGCGATCCGCAGATCCGGCATCGCGGCACGTTCGGCGGGTCGCTGGCCCATGCGGATCCGGCGGCAGATCTGCCTGCGGTCGCGGTGGCGCTGGACGCGTCGTTCGTGATCGCGGGCCGCGACGGCCGACGTACCGTGCCTGCTTCGGAGTTCTTCGAGGGCGTGTTCAGTACTGCGCTCGGCGAGGACGAGTTGCTCGTCGAGGTGCGGGTGCCGAAGTACACCGGGTGGGGTGCGCACTACGAGAAGTTCAACCGGGTCGCGCAGGGCTGGTCGATCGTGTCGGTCGCGGCGGCGGTGCGGCTGGACGGCGACTCGATCGCGGAGGCGCGGGTCGGGCTCGGCAACATGGGTCCGACACCGGTACGGGCGACTGCGGTCGAGGCGGCTCTCGTCGGGCAGCCCGCGACCGCCGACGCCGTACGGGAGGCCGCGGCGCGAGCGGCGGACGGGACGTCTCCGGTGAGCGACATCAACGGTGACGCCGACTACCGCCGGCATCTCGCGACGGTGCTCACCCGACGCGCGGTCCTGGCTGCGGCTGGTACCGCGTGAAGCTCGAGCACAAGTTCGTCGTACCGGCGCCTGTCGAGCAGACCTGGGCGGCGTTCAACGACCTCGAACGGGTGGTGCCGTGTTTTCCCGGCGCCACCCTGGCGTCGTACGAGGGTGACGACTTCACCGGCTCGTGCAAGGTGAAGCTCGGGCCGGTGTCGCTGCAGTACTCGGGCACCGGCACCTTCGTCGAGCGCGACGAGGCGGGTCATCACGCGGTGATCGAGGCCAAGGGCAAGGACCGCAGAGGCAACGGTACGGCGAGCGCACGGGTGACCGCCCGGCTGGCCGGCACCGCGGACGGGTCCACCGAGGTCGTCGTCGACACCGACCTGACCATCACCGGCCGCCCCGCCCAGTTCGGCCGCGGCCTGATCCAGGACGTCTCCAACAAACTCCTCGACCAATTCACCACCTGCCTAAAAACCAAACTGGACACCGCCCCCAACCCAACCGCGCCCGCTAGCACTGCTAGCTCTACGGCCTCCACATCCGCTAGCACCGCTAGCCCCACGACTTCGGCATCCGCCAGCGGAGGCTCGACGCACGGCTCTTCGGCGTCGACGTCTGCTTCGGCGGACTCCGGTGAGGCTGACGAGGTCGTGCTGGATCTCGGAAACACTCTGCTTCCGATGCTCGCCCGTCGCGCGGCGCCGTACCTGATCGGCGCGGTACTAGCCCTCGTTCTCCGCCGCCTGTTCCGCCGCTAACAGGTTGTTGTCAACCATCCAACAATCCTTCCCGGCAAGCCCGATCCGCGAGTCGGGTCGTCTCCGGCAACCGATACCGCGGCGTCAACCGCAGCACGTGATCGATCGCGGTCTGCAAACTCACCCGATGCCCGACAGACACGTACACCGGCTTGACCCCGTCCTGCGTCCGCACCGCCGCCCCCACCACCTCGCCACCGTCGACGAGCTCAGCCGTCGCCCCGCGTTCCTGCGCGAGTTCCCCATGCGACCCGACGAAGGTCGTCTTCGCGGCGCCGATCGCCGGGATCCTCGTCAGTACGCCGAGATGGCACGCCAACCCGAACCGCCGCGGATGCGCGAGCCCATGCCCGTCGCACACGAGCAGCTCCGGCGTCGTTCCGAGCTGCTCCAGCGCCGCAAGCAACGCCGGCACCTCGCGGAACGCGAACAACCCCGGCACGTACGGGAACGTCGTCTCGCCGTGCACCACCGCCCGCTCCACCTCGTCGAGCGTCTCCAGGTCCAGCACGACGACAGCAGCCGCCAGGCGGTCTTCGTCGTACGCGACGTCCAGCCCGGCAACGTACCGCGGTGGTTCGCCGGTGTCGCTGGGATCGACCAGCCCGCGGAGTTCTTCCTGGACAGCGATCGCCTCGGCGGGCGTGCTGGGCCAACTCGGGTTGGTCACGGAAAGGTCGGCGCGCCGCTCGGGGGCCATTCGACCAGCTCGATGCGGTAACCGTCGGGGTCGACCAGCCAGGAGATCTTGGGCCCGTCGGGACCGCCTGGCAGTTCGGGCTCGCCCGGCTGCAGGCCCGCGGCGGTCATCCGCTCGATGGTTTCGCCGAGCGAGTCGACCTCGATCGCGAAGTGCGCGAACCCGCCGATCTCGACCGGGCCGTCCGCGGGGCGGTGGACGAGTTCGAGCGACACCGACGGCTCGTCCGGCAACCGGAGCCAGATCAGGCTGGAGCCGTCCTCGAACGGGATCGTCGAGAGGGTGAGATATCCGACGGCGGTGTAGAAGGCGAGCGAACGCTCCAGGTCACTCACGCGGACCGCGAAGAGGATTGTCTTCATGCCGAACGATCCAACTGCCCTCGTCCGGGCACGTCAATCAGCGTGCGCCCTGAGCGCTAAGGACAGACACCCCTGGTGTTAAGGGTGTCAAGCGGCGGTGGTTGTGGTGCGGTGGGCCCAGGCTGTGTGGGGGTTGTAGGTGGTGTGGGTTTTGAGGCAGCCGTGGAGGATGCCGGTGAGTCGGTTGGCGATCTGGCGGAGGGCGGCGTGGTGGCCGAGGCCTCTGGCGCGGAGCTGGTCGTAGTAGGCGCGGACGTGGGGGTCGTGCAAGACGGCGGCGTTGGCTTGCAGGCCGAGCGCGTTGATGAGCCGGTTGTTGTGGATGAACCGGGCGTGGACGGTTTTCAGCTTGCCGGATTGGCGGGTGATGGGGGCGGTGCCGGCGTAGTTCTTGCGGGCTTTCGCGTCGGTGTAGCGGCCGGGGGCGTCGCCGAACTCTGCGAGCACCCGGGCGCCGAGGATCTTTCCGAGGCCGGGCTGGCTGCGGTAGATCTCAGCGTCCGGGTGCTGGCCAAAATAGGCCTCAACGCCGTTCTGCAGGGCCGGGATCTGGGTGTTCAGGGTCTGCAGGATCGCGATCGTGGAACGGATCGTGATGGCGTAGGCGTCGGCGACCAGGTCGGGCTGGCCGAGGTGTTCGGTGCGCAGCGCGGCCTGGATCGCGGCAGCGCGGGCCGGGACGTCACCGCGCCGGCCGGCGGTTTTCAGTGCCGCGGTGATCTGGGCGATGGTCAGTTTCGCTGCTGCCGCCGGTGTGGGGGCCTTGTCCAGCAACGCCAGCACGTCGGAGCTGGTCAACGTCAACGAACCCAGCTGGTAGGCGCTCAACGCGGCCGGGAAGTACTCCCGAAGCGCTGACCGCAGCCGCAGCATGTGCCGGGTCTGCTCCTGGATCAGCCCCTGATGCGCCCGGGCCAGCACCTTCACCCCGGCCGCCACCTGCGAGTCAGGCTCGACCCGGCGTAGCTGATGGCGCCGGGTCCGGACCATGTCGGCCAGCGTGTGCGCGTCGGTCTTGTCGTCCTTGGCACCCGACAGCGAGATCACCTCCCGATGCCGAGCCGCCAGTTTCGGATTCACCCCGAACACCGCATAGCCCGCCGCGATCAACGCACCAACCCACGATCCCCGGTCGGTCTCGATCCCCGCCATCACCTGGCCCGGGCCGTCGTCATCGCCCAGGAACTCCGCAACCAGTTCGTGGAACCCGACCACCCCCGCAATGCCGTCGGTGACCCGTTTCCGGGCCAGCACCCGGCCCTGATCGTCTTGGACCTCGAGGTCATGGTGGTCTTCGGCCCAGTCGTCACCAACGAACAACACGATGCAGTTCTCCCGTCACACACCCGCATGACCCGCATGAGTAGAACCAGCAGCCGGCAGGAGACCTCGGCGCCCTAATGGATCAGTGCTCACACCACCAACCCGCAGTGCTGGGCACGACACCCCATCAGCCATTCACGCCTCCTGACCACCAGCAAGGGCACGCTCTGTCCACAGGGCTCAAAGCCCAGGAGGTATGAGTGCTCACTCACCAGCAGCTACAAACACCGAGTCTGTCACCGACCGACCCGATAACACCCATTAGGAGGTATCCGGTGATCGCCGTGGGTTTGCGGGCTGCTCAGGCGGGCGGTGCCGTGTACGTAGAGGACTACGTCCTGTCGTAAGGCCCGCCAAGCACGGCGGCTGACTTGGACGGGTGCCCGGCCGGCAGGCGCGGTGAGGGAGGATGTGCGCATGCGGATTCTGATTGCGCCGGACAAGTTCGCGGGGACGTTGACAGCTGTGGAGGCTGCGGCGGCCATCGAGGAAGGGTGGCGGCGCCGGGACCCGGATGCCGAGGTGCTGGTCGCGCCGATGGCCGACGGCGGTCCGGGGTTCATCGACGTACTGTCCGCGGTGGTCGACGGGAAGCTGCTGTCGGTCACGGTGCGCGGGCCGCTCGGTGAGGAGACTCCCGCGACGGTGCTGCTGGCGGGGGAGACGGCGTACGTCGAGACCGCGCAGGCGTGCGGGTTGCACCTGGTGGAGCCGAAGCAGCGGCGCCCCGAGGACGCGAGCACGTACGGGGTCGGGCAACTGATCACCGCGGCCGTCGAAGCCGGTGCGAAGCGGATCATCCTCGGCCTCGGCGGCTCCGGCACCAATGACGCCGGCGCCGGCCTCCTCGCCGCCCTCGGAGCAACCGCACAACCGGATGCGACGGCTGGTGTCGGGCGGTTGGATGCTGGGGCTGCGGGGCTGGCTGGGCTGGAGGCCGTGGATCTGGGGCCGGCTCGCGAGCGGGTCGCTGGGGTCGAGTTCATCGCCGCCAGTGATGTGGAGAACCCGATGCTCGGGCTCCGCGGCGCGACGAATGTGTTCGGGGCGCAGAAGGGGATCTCGGACGAGCGCAAGCCCGAGGTCGACGGCTGGCTGACCCATTTCGCGGACCTGGCCGACCGAAAGACCGCCGACAAGAAGGGCGCGGGTGCCGCGGGCGGGCTCGGTTACGCGCTGTTGCTGCTCGGCGCCGAGCGGGTCTCCGGCATTGATCTGGTGGCGGAGCTGACCGGACTCAAGCAGAAGGCGGCGCAGGTCGATCTGGTCCTCAGCGGTGAGGGCGCGTTCGACTTCCAGTCCCGCGACGGCAAGGTGATCGCGGGCGTTGCGAAGGTCGCGAACGACGCGATGCGCCCCTGCGTCGTCCTGGCCGGGAAGGTCCTGATCGGCTCCCGCGAGATGCGGACGATGGGCGTCGAGTCGGCGTACTCGCTGGTCGACGCGGTCGGCGAGGAGAAGGCGTTCGCGGACCCGCACGGCTCGCTGGCCGCGGTCGCGGAGCGTGTCGCCCGCACCTGGGCGCGGTGACCACCTCGTGACTGGGTAGTTGATCTGCGAAATTGGTGTGCGACCATGGGAATGAGCGTGGGCCGGGTGGTGTTGGCCTGTGTTGACAAGAGACTTCCGTGCCGACGAGCTGTACGTCGGCACTTGAGCAGATGACTGGAGTCAGGAATGACTGAAGCGCAGACCGAGCAGGCCGTCGCCACGGGTGTTCTCCTCACCGACGGGGCCGCCGCCAAGGTGAAGGCGCTGCTCGACCAGGAAGGCCGCGACGACCTCGCGCTGCGGGTCGCCGTGCAGCCGGGTGGGTGCTCCGGGCTGCGGTACCAGCTGTTCTTCGACGAGCGTCAGCTCGACGGCGACGTGGTGGCCGACTTCGGTGGTGTGAGTGTTGTCACTGACCGGATGAGCGCTCCGTACCTGAAGGGCGCGTCGATCGACTTCGTCGACAGCATCGAGAAGCAGGGCTTCACCATCGACAACCCGAACGCCACCGGCTCCTGCGCCTGCGGCGACTCGTTCAACTGAGCCCTGAGTAACTGAGCTAGGCCAGAAGCCCCTGGCGCCCACATGGCGACCAGGGGCTTCGGCATGTCCGAGGAGGGCCCGTCAGCCGTGACTGACGCTCTCCTCGCGGGCGCGCTTCGGGAGTAGGTACGACACGGCGAGGCTGACGACGAACAGTCCGATCGCGACCAGGACCGAGGTTTTGGTCGCGCCTAGGAACGCGTGGGTCGGCAGGAGCTGGAAGAAGACGGTGCCGATCACGGCGACGCCGATCGCACCGCCGTACTGCTGCATGGCGGTCAGTACGCCGGACGCCGACCCAGCGGCCTGGTCGTCGATCGACGCCAGGATGATGTCGAACAGCGGCGCGAACACCATGCCGGCGCCGATGCCGGTGGCCAGCGTCGCCGGGACCAGGTTCCAGATCGTGGTCGCGTCGCCGTACGTGTGAAGGGTGAACCACACGCCCACCATCGCGACCGTCATCACCGCGATGCCCAGTTGCAGTGCCTTGCGGCCGAGTTTCGGGGCGAGCAAGCCGGCGGACAGCGGCGCGCCGATCGCGATCCCGAGTGAGAACGGCACCATCGCGAGGCCGGCTTTCAGTGGGCTGTAGTGCAGGCCGAGCTGGGTGAACAGGTTGAAGACCAGCATGAAGCCGTTCATCGCGAGGAAGAACGTGGTGATCACGCCGAGGCCGGCGACGTACCCGCGGTTGCGGAACAGGGACGGGTCGATGACCGGGTTGCCGGATCGGCGCTCCCGCCATCCGAACAGGGCGAAGACCACGATCGAGGAGGTCAACATCAGGATTGTCCACAACGGCCAGCCGAGCTCGCGGCCCTGCACCAGCGGGTAGATCAGGAGGCCGGAGGCGAGGCCGACCAGGATCACGCCGATCGCGTCCAGCCGGGACGCGCCTGCAGTCTTGACCTCGGGCATGAAGCGCAGCGCGCCGGCGAGGGCGGCGATCCCGATCGGGACGTTGATGAAGAAGATCGTCCGCCAGCCGGCGTCGAACCAGTTCGCGTCGATCAGTACGCCGGCCAGGATCGGGCCCGCGACCGCCGACAGCCCCATCACCGGGCCGAACATCGCGAACGCCTTGCCGAGCTCTTCGGCCGGGAAGATCGACTTCAGGATCGCGAATCCCTGCGGGATCATCACGGCGCCGAGCAGGCCCTGCGCGACCCGGCTGCCGATCAGCAGTTCCGGGCTGGTGGCCAGCCCGCAGACCGCGGACGCGATCGTGAACCCGAGAGCGCCGATCACGAACAGCCGCCGGCGGCCGACCAGGTCGCCGAGCCGGCCGAAGGTGACCAGGCCGATCGCGAAGGCCAGCGTGTAGCCGGCCAGCATCCACTGCATGGCCGATTCGGAGCCGCCGAGATCGGCCCGGATCGACGGAGCGGCAATGTTGACGATCGTCGCGTCGACAAGATCCATGATCTCGGCGACCAGGACGGTGGCGACCACGAGCCAGCGCCAGCGGTACGGCGTACCGCGCGGGGTCGTCGTGGTGTCGGGTGAGTTCTGTACGGCGGTGGCGCTCATCGGTGGCTCCTCTACGATAGATGCGAACGGTGTTCGTTGACGAACACTGTTCTACGCTCGAACAGTGTTCCCGTCAAGTACGGCGTTCGCTACAGTGGTTCGCATGACCCAATCGCCGTGGCAGCCGATCAGTCCCGCCAAGCCCGTGCGTCCGGCCAAGGAGCCGCTGAACCGGGAGCGGATTGTCGACACTGCGCTGCGGATGATGATCGACCAGGGCTACGAGGCGGTTTCGATGCGCAAGATCGCGCAGGAACTGCAGACCGGTCCCGCCTCGCTGTACGCGCATGTCGCCAACAAGAAGGAGCTCGATCAGCTCCTGGTCGACCGGGCCGCGCAGGCGATGAACTTCCCCTCGCCGCCGGACCCCGAGCGCTGGCAGGAGCAACTGAAGGAAGCGATGCGCGAGATGCTGCGCGCGATGCGGTCGATGCCCGGTGTGGCACGCGCCGCGATCGGCGGCATCCCGCTGGGGGAGGCGGCGCTGGAGACGTCCGAGTGTCTGCTCGGCATCCTCAAGGCCGGCGGTCTGTCGGATCAGGCTGCCGCGTGGGCCGTCGACCTGATCCCGCTGTACGTGACCGCGGTGGCGTTCGAGGAGAACGTGCAGCGTGCGGACCAGTGGAGCCCGGAGGATCTCGAGCGGTTCCTCGACGGGTTGCGGTCCTACTTCGCCTCGCTGCCGGCCGACCGGTTCCCGCTGATGATGGCGCTCGCGGGCCCGCTGACCGCCGGCGCCGACGGTGATGACCGGTTCGAGTTCGGCATCTCGGTGATCACCGCCGGTCTCGCCTCGCTCGCCGAGCGCCACTGAACGCCACTGGGCGGCGTTGAGCGGGATTGATCGATTTGGCGTGATCGAGCGGTAGTGATCGCTTGTGGTTCACGATTGCACATGGCTAACCTTCGGATTGTCAACAAAACTACGACCTGATCCCGTGGGGCGTGTGGATTGTCTACGGGTGGGCACTCGGGTGAGGCCGTATGACGACAGGAGGAAACCGTGGACTCCGAGACCCAGCCGCCCGAGAGTGCTCAGCCCCCGCAGGGTGAACGCGCCCAGGACCGGCCGCCCGTGACCACGACGGAACAGGAGCAGCCGCCCGGCGTACTCAGGAAAGCGATAGCCGCCTCGGCGATCGGGAACGCAACCGAGTGGTTCGACTACGGCATCTACGCCTACGGCGTGACGTACATCTCGGCCGCGATCTTCCCGGGCGACACCGAGAGCCAGACTCTGCTGGCGCTGATGACGTTCGCCGTCTCGTTCCTGGTCCGCCCGCTCGGCGGGCTGGTCTGGGGCCCGCTCGGCGACCGGCTCGGCCGCAAGCACGTGCTGGCGATCACGATCCTGATGATGTCCGGCGCGACACTGCTCGCCGGTCTGGTCCCCTCGTACGACACGATCGGGATCTGGGCGCCGATCCTGCTGGTCCTGCTGCGGATGGTCCAGGGCTTCTCGACCGGTGGCGAGTACGGCGGCGCCGCGACCTTCATGGCCGAGTACGCGCCGAGCCGCAAGCGCGGGTTCCTCGGCAGCTTCCTGGAGTTCGGCACCCTGGCCGGCTTCTCACTCGGTGCGTTGCTGATGCTGGGCTTCTCGCTGGTGCTCGGCGACGATGCGATGCACGCGTGGGGCTGGCGGCTGCCGTTCCTTGTTGCTGCGCCGCTCGGTCTGGTCGGCGTCTACCTCCGGTCCCGGCTGGAGGACACGCCGGTGTTCCGCGAGCTCGAGGCGAAGGGCCAGAAGGAGCAGGAGACCACGACCCAGTTCAAGGACCTGCTGGCCGGCTACTGGGTCCCGATCCTTCGGCTCGGCGGCATGGTCATCGCGTTGAACGTCGTGAACTACACGCTGCTCACGTACATGCCGACGTACCTGGAGAAGGAGATCGGCCTGAGCGCGGACGAATCGCTGATCGTGCCGATCATCGGAATGTTGACAATGATGATCTTCGTCCCGTTCGCCGGACGCGCATCGGACCGGATCGGGCGAAAACCGCTGTGGTGGGCGTCGCTGGCCGGCTTGTTCGTGTTCGGCGTACCGATGTTCATGCTGATGGGGACGAACGTGGCCGGCGCGATCATCGGCTTCGCGGTCCTCGGTCTGCTGTACGTGCCGCAGCTGGCGACGATCTCGGCGACGTTCCCGGCGATGTTCCCGACGCACGTCCGGTACGCCGGATTCGCGATCGCGTACAACGTGTCGACGTCGCTGTTCGGCGGTACGGCGCCCGCGGTCAACGACTGGCTGACGGCGAAGCTGGGTGACTCGCTGGTGCCGGCGTACTACATGATGGCGGCCTGCGTCGTCGGTGCGATCGCACTCGCCAAGGTCCCCGAGACGTCACGTTGCCCGCTGAACGGCACCGAGATCCCGGGTACAGAGGACGCCCCGCCGCCGGTCGCCCTCGAACCGGCCCACGCCAAGGCCTGACGCCGCGGATCCGCGCTTTCCGGAAACAATTCGCCAACCAGCGCGAAAAAGTTTCCGGAAAGCGCGGATCCGACCCCGCCAACCGCCCTCAGTCGAGGACGGAGGTGACTGCGTCGGACCAGAGCCCCGCGGCCTCATCGATCTCGTCGGGAGACACGACCAGCGCGGGGATGAATCGGACAACCTGACCCCACGCGCCGCACGTGAGCAGGAGCAGCCCTCGTCGCGCGGCCTCCTGCTGCACCGCGGCCGCCGTCGCCGGGTCCGGCTTCCCGTCCGCGTCGCGGAACTCGTTGCCGATCATCAGCCCGAGCCCGCGGACGTCGGTGATCTGCTCGTGCTTGTCCGCGACCAGTTGCAGCGCCTGCTTGAGCTGAGCGCCACGGTCCGCGGAGTTCTGCACGAGACCCTCGTCCTGGATCACGTCCAGCGTCGCCAGCGCCGCCGCACAGGCCACCGCGTTCGCGCCGTACGTGCCGCCCTGGGAGCCGGGCCACGCCTTCTCCATCAGCTCCGACGACGCGGCGATCGCGGACAACGGGAAGCCGGACGCGAGCCCCTTCGCGGTGACCAGAACGTCCGGATGCGAACCGAAGTGGTCCCCGCCCCAGAACTTCCCGGTGCGCCCGAAACCGGTCTGTACTTCGTCCACCACGAGCAGGATCCCGTGCGCGTCGGCGCGCTCGCGAAGGCCCGCGAAGAACCGCTCGTTCGCCGGTACGTAGCCGCCCTCGCCGAGCACCGGCTCCACGAAGAACGCCGCGGTGTCGGCCGGCGTGCTCAACGTCTGCAGGACGTAGTCCAGTTGGCTGAGCGCGAAGTCGGTCGCCTGCTCCACGGGCCAGCCGAAGTGGCCGGGGTCCGGGAACGGTGACACGTGGACGCCGGCCATCAACGGGCTGAAACCGGAGCGGAACTTGGTCCCGGACGTGGTCATCGTGGCCGCCGCCACGGTCCGGCCGTGGAAGCCGCCGTGGAACACGATCACGTTCGGCCGGCCGGTCGCCTGGCGGGTGAGTCGCAGTGCCGCCTCGATCGCCTCGCTGCCGGAGTTCGCGAAGAACATCCGGTCGAGGTGCCGGGGGAGGACCTCGCCGAGCCGGTCCACCAGCGTGAGCAGCGGCCGATGCATCACCGTCGTGTACTGCGCATGGATGATCCGGCCGACCTGCTCCTGGGCGGCCGCGACCACTCGCGGATGGCAGTGCCCGGTCGACGTGACGCCGATGCCGGCGGTGAAATCCAGATACCTGCGGTCGTCCTCGTCGAACAGTTGGACGCCCTCACCGCGGGCGGCGACCACGCCGGTCGCCTGCTTGAGGATCTGCGAGAGCTCTGCCACGGACTTCCCCTCCAGTCGTCGGATGGTAGATTGTCGACAATCAGCCTATCTCAGCTGTCGAGGCCGGTGAAGGGGTGCAGATGGACCAGTCGAGGGTGGACGAATCGAGGGTGGTCGAAGCCGTCGAGAAGCGGTTGTTCATCGACGGGAAGTGGACCGACGCGACCCGTGGCACGACGTTCGACGTGGTCGATCCGTCGACCGGCGAGGTGCTGTGCGCGGTCGCCGACGCCTCACCGGCGGACGGTCGGGCCGCACTCGAGGCGGCCGTCGCCGCGCAGCCGGACTTCGCCCGTACGTCGCCACGCGAACGGTCCGACATGCTGATGACGGCGTACGAGCTGTTGATGCAACGCGTCGACGATCTCGCGTTGCTGATGACGCTGGAGATGGGCAAACCGCTGGCGGAGGCGCGCGGCGAGATCGCGTACGCGGCCGAGTTCTTCCGGCACTTCGCGGGCGAGGCGGTCCGGATCGACGGCGGGTACCAGACCGCGCCGGCCGGGAACGCGCGCTTCCTGATCACCAAGCAGCCGGTCGGCCCGTGCCTGCTGATCACCCCGTGGAACTTCCCGATGGCGATGGGGACCCGCAAGCTCGGCCCGGCGATCGCGGCCGGCTGTACGAGCGTCATCAAGCCCGCCCACCAGACGCCGCTGTCGATGCTGGCGCTGATGGGGATCCTGGCCGAGGCCGGCGTACCCGCGGGAGCCGTCAACTGCGTCACCGCGATGGACGCCGGCGGCGTGATGGAGCCGCTGATCCGGTCCGGGCTGGCGCGGAAGCTGTCGTTCACCGGGTCCACGCGGGTCGGCCGGATCCTGCTCGAGCAGTGCGCGGAGAAGGTGCTGCGGACGTCCCTCGAGCTGGGCGGCAACGCGCCGTTCGTGGTCTTCGAGGACGCGGACCTCGACGAGGCGGTGACCGGCGCGATCGCGGCGAAGATGCGGAACATGGGCGAGGCCTGTACGGCGGCCAACCGGATCTTCGTGCACGAGTCGGTGATCGACGAGTTCGGGCGCCGGCTCGCGGAGCGGATGGGCGAGCTGACCGTCGGCCGCGGTACCGAACCGGGCGTGAACGTCGGCCCGCTGATCGACGAGGCCGGCCGGGAGAAGGTGCGGTCGCTGGTGGCGGACGCGGTCGGCCGCGGCGCGACCGTGCTCACCGGGGGAGAGGTTGCCGCGGGCAACGGGTACTTCTACCCGCCGACCGTGCTGACCGGCGTACCGCGGGAGGCGGCGATGGCCGATCAGGAGATCTTCGGGCCGGTCGCCCCGCTGACGCCGTTCAGCACCGAGGAGGAGGTCGTGCGGGCCGCGAACGACACGGAGTACGGGCTGGTCGCCTACGTGTTCACCAACGACCTGCGGCGGGCGCTCCGGGTCGCGGAGTCGATCGAGACCGGGATGGTCGGGCTGAACCAGGGCGTGGTGTCGAACCCCGCCGCGCCGTTCGGCGGCGTGAAGCAGTCCGGGCTCGGCCGCGAGGGCGGCGCGGTCGGGATCGACGAGTTCCTCGAGACGAAGTACATCGGTATCGCGGTCAGCTGACGGGCCCGGGGTTGACGCGACTCAGCGGCTGACGAGGCGCTCGATGGCGTCGTCCATGTGGGCGCTCAGGAGCTCGTCGGTACGCGCGACGTCGCCGGTCCGGATCGCGTCGGCGAGCCGGTGGTGCTCGATGGCGCGGGCGTCGGTGGCGAGGTACGTCTCCTCGAGGGCGTGGATGCACATCCGGGTCTCGATGATGGACGTCTGATGCATCCGCGACAGCCGCGGGCTGTCGGCCAGCCGTACGAGCAGCTCGTGGAACGCGATGTCGAGATCGCCGATCGCGGCCGGATCGCCGTCGGCGGCCACCATCCGGTCGACGATCGCGAGCAGCGCCGACCCGACCGTCTCGAAATCGCCGTCGCGGAGGATCTTGAAGGCCGCGGCGCGCTCGATCGCCTCACGGGCGAGGTACATGTCGCGGATGTCCCCGGGCGTCATGTCGATGACGAACAGGCCGCGGTTGCGGATCGAGACCAGCAGCCCTTCCTGGGTCAGGCGCTGCATGCCCTCCCGCAACGGACCCCGGCTGACGCCCAGCTTGCGGGCCAGATCGGCCTCGACGATCTGCGCGCCCGGCTTGAACTCCCCGTGGCCGATGGCCTTGCGCAGTTTGTCGGCGATGATGCTCGGCGTCGACTCCTGAGCCAGCGGCTCGATGTAACTGGTCACTCCGAATTCCCCCTTGTGGCGAACAACGTCCCCAGATCTGGCAAGGAGGGTACAACCCCGGCCAACTCGAGCCCCTTCCAGACCGTCACCTGGTTCGCGGTCAGGACCGGTTTGCCGACTGCGGCCTCCAGTTCGTCGACGATCCCCAGCGTGTGCATCGCGGTGTCCGGCACCAGGACCGCCTCGGCGTCCGGGTGGTCGGCGGCCTTCACCATCGCGACCACCTGCTCGGGCGCCAGCGTCCCGACCTCCGCGGCGGTGATGATCCCCTTGCTGCCCATCGACACCACGTCGACGCCGCCCATGGTCAGGAACCGGACGAAGTGCTGCGCGACATCCTCCGGGTACGACGCGGCGACGGCGACCCGCTGGACTCCGAGCGCCCGGCACGCGTCGACGAACGCGATCGAGGTCGAGGACGCCGGTACGCCGAGCGCCTGCGCCACCCCGGCCGCCTGGATGTTCGCACCCTCCCGCCCGAACACGAAACTGCCCGAGGTACACGCCCACATCACCGAGTCGGGCCGCGCGGGCTTGAGCTCCGCAGCCCCTTCGGCGAGCCGTTCCGCCCGGCCGAGGTCGAGGAGCGCGTCCACCCGATGCGCGTCCTCGCCCACCGAGGTGATGACGACCGGAAGCTTCACCGAACCGTCGAGCCGGGCCTCGAGTGAGGGGTAGTCGTCTTCCGCGCTGTGTCCGGGGTAAAGGAGTCCTACCGTGACCATCGGGCCTCCTGGCTGGTCGATCGTACGAAAGGTAGATTGTCGACAATGTTAACCCCAGAGCGCCCCGGCACCGGATCCGTCGCGTACGACGTCGCGAGGCTGGCCGGCACGTTGCGCCGGGAACTCCGGGGTGCGGTCGGCGACGATCGGGGGATGCGGGCGCTCTACGCCGCGGACGGGTCGAACTACCGCGCGGTGCCGGACCTCGTCGTCGTACCAGCTGATGCCGAGGACCTGGCGACGGCTGTTGCGTTGACTGCCGCGGCTGGGGCGCCGGTGGTGATGCGGGGCGGCGGTACGTCGATGGCGGGCAACGCGATCGGCGGCGTCGTCATCGACACGTCCCGGCATGTGAATCGCATCCTCGACATCGACACGTCGGCGCGTACGGCGATCGTTGAGCCGGGCGTCGTACTGACCGATCTGCTGGCCGCCGCGAAACCGCACGGGCTGGCGTTCGGCGCCGACCCGTCGTCGGCGAGCCGCGCGACCCTCGGCGGCATGATCGCCAACAACGCCTGCGGCGCTCACTCGGTTGCCTGGGGCACCACAGCCGACAACCTCCGCTCCCTGGACGTGATCCTCGCCGACGCAACCCGCCTGACCCTCGACTCCGGCATCAGCACGGATGCCGCGCTCGCCGCTCGGCCGGGGCGGGAGGGGGAGTTGCATCGGGCGCTTCAGGGTTTCGCTGGGCGGAACGAGTTGCTGATCCGCCGACGGTTCGGGCAGTTCACGCGGCAGATCTCGGGTTATGCGCTGCATCGGCTGCTGCCGGAGTACGGGTACAACGTGGCCGGTCTGCTGGCCGGCAGCGAAGGCGGTCTCGCCGCGACGCTCCGGGCGACGGTCCAGCTCGTCGAGTTGCCCAAGGCAAAGGTTCTGTGCGTTCTCGGGTTCGCGGACTCGATCACGTCGGCCGACTGCGTACCGGTCGTGCTGCGGCACGCGCCGCTCACGATGGAGTCCATCAACAACGAACTGGTCGACCGGCTGCCGACCGAGGTGCGGGACGCCGCGGTCCACGCCGGACTCCCGAGCGGGAACGCCTGGCTGCTGGTCGAGATCGCCGGTGACGACGAGGCGACCGCCGCGTCGGCTGCACGGGCGATGCTCGAGGAACTGCGTGATTCCGGTGCGACCGCGTCCCTCGTGACCGATCCGAAGGCGCAAGCGGTCCTGTGGCGGTGCCGTACGGACGCCGCGGGCCTGGCGACGCGTCGCGCGGATGGGGCCGAGGCGTGGGGCGGTTGGGAGGACGCCGCCGTACCACCGCAGCGGTTGGGCGCCTACCTGCGCGGTCTCGACGAGTTGCTCGGGCGGCACGGTCTGTCGGGGGCGTCGTACGGGCATTTCGGCGAGGGCTGCATGCACATGCGGATCGACTTCGACCTGCTGAGTGCGCGCGGGATCACGACGTACCGGGAGTTCGTCGAGCAGGCCGCGGACCTGGTGGTCGAGCTCGGCGGTTCGGTGTCCGGCGAACACGGTGACGGGCGGGCGCGCGGGGAGCTGCTCAGCAGGATGTACGGCGCCGATGGGGTGGCGCTGCTTGGCGAGCTGAAGCGGATCTGGGATCCGGCGGGTGTGCTGAACCCGGGCATGATCGTCGACCCGCCGCAGCTCGACCTCGCGATCCGGCACGACGGGCCGGCCAAGGATCGCAGAATGTTGACAATCTTCGCCTATCCGGACGATGAGCACGACTTCGCGCAGGCTCAGCGGCGGTGCGTCGGGATCGGGAAGTGTCGGCAGTCGTCAGGCAGCGTGATGTGTCCGAGCTACCAGGTGACGCGGGACGAGGTGCACTCGACGCGGGGACGGGCGCATCTGTTGTGGGAGATGTTGCAGGGCGACCTGATCACGGACGGGTGGCGGTCGACCGAGGTCCGCGACGGGCTGGACCTTTGCCTGTCGTGCAAGGGATGTCTGTCGGACTGCCCGGTGAATGTCGACGTGGCGACGTATAAGGCCGAGTTCACCCACCACCACTACGCGCGACGTCCGTGGGCGCGGCCGTTGTCGCACTGGTCGATGGGCTGGCTGCCGCTGTGGTCCCGCCTCGCGTCCCGGGCACCGGGCTTCGCGAACCGTTTCGCCGGTCTGCAACTGACCAAACGCCTCGGCGGAATCGCTGCGGAACGGGAAGTCCCGCCCTTCGCGGCAGAGACCTTCACCCACTGGTTCACCCACCGCAACAGCCCTGGGGCGGGTGATGGGCGGCAGGTTGTGCTGTGGCCGGACACGTTTACCAATTACCTCGCGCCGGAGATCGGCCGTGCTGCGGTCGCCGTACTGGAGGCCGCCGGGTACGAAGTTGTGCTGCCTGCGAAGCCGGTTTGCTGCGGGCTCACCTGGATCTCGACCGGCCAACTCACCACCGCCCGCCGCGTCCTCAACCGATCCCTCCGCGTGCTCGCTCCACACCTCCAAGCCGGTACGCCGATCGTCGGCCTAGAGCCCAGCTGTACGGCGGCCTTCCGCCACGACGCCCCCGCTCTCCTCGCCGACAATCCGCTCGCCGCGTCGGCGGCCGCGAACACCCGCACGTTCTCCGAGTTGCTCGCCGAGTCCGGCTGGCAACCGCCGTACGTCGGGGGAGCGGCGTACGTCCAACCGCACTGCCACCAGCACGCCGTCCTCGGCTTCGACGCCGACCGCAAACTGATGGCAGCGGCCTGTATCGAGGCGGATCTCGCGGAACCGGGTTGCTGCGGTCTCGCCGGCAACTTCGGCTTCGAACGCGACCACTACGAGATCTCCGCGGCGGTCGGTGAACGCACGCTGCTCCCCGCCGTACGGTCGTTGCCCGAGACAACCACCGTCCTGGCCGACGGCTTCAGCTGCCGCACCCAGATCGCCCAAGCCACCACCCGCCACCCCCGCCACCTGGCCCAACTCCTCGCCCAAGCCCTCCCCACCCCGCCTGGCTAGGGGACGAGTTTGTCGGTGGCTCGGCGGAGGCGGGTGATGCCTTCGTGGATGCGGGCGGGGGGTGTCGAGGCGAAGCAGAGGCGGAAGGCGTTCTGGAAGCGGGCGGTGGGGGAGAAGGCCGGGCCGGGGATGAACGCGACGCCTTCGGCCAGCGCGAGTTCGAACAGTTCCTCGGCGTTGACGCCGTTCTCCAGCGTGACCCAGAGGAAGAAGCCGCCCTCCGGATCGGTCCAGTGCGCGATGTCGCCGAAGTGCTCGGTCAGCGCGGCACGCATCGCTTCCTTGCGCAGTTTGTACTCCGCCCGCTGCCGAACGAGATGTTCCTCGAGATGCCCGCCGGTCAGGAACCCGGTGAGCAGCCGTTGTGCAGGCAGGTTCGTGCAGGTGTCCATCGCTTGCTTCGCGTTGATCAGCAGCTGCTGCAGTTCGGGATCCGCGTCGACCCACCCGACGCGCAGACCGGGCGCGACGATCTTCGAGAACGTCCGTACGGCGAAGACCAGCGGATCGCCCGCGCCGAGTTCGCGCAGCGTCGGGAGCGGCTCGCCCGCGAACCGGAGCAGACCGTACGGGTCGTCGTCGATCACCATCGAGCCCCACGACCTGGCCAGCTCCAGCAGGCGATGCCGCCGTTCGAGGGAGAGCGTCGCGCCGGACGGGTTCTGGAACGTCGGGATCGTGTAGATCGCCTTCGGCCGCCGCCCGTCGAGCAGCCGCGGTAGATCGTCGACAATCATCCCATCGTCGTCGACCGGTACCTCGAGCAGCTCCGCGCCGTACGAGAGCGCGGTCGCGCTGCCGTTCGTGTACGTCGGCGACTCGACGACGACCAGATCGCCCGGGTCGACGAAGATCTTGCAGAACAGGTCGAGGCCCTGCATGCCGCCGGCCGTGATGGTGAGCCGCTCGGCGGTCGTCTCGTCGCTGGTCCCGCGCAGCATCTCCAGCAGCGCCGCGTGCAGCGGTGGGTCGCCCTCGGTCGCCGCGTAGTCGTAGCTGGAGGGCCGGCTCAGCTCGTCGGCCGCGATCGCGGACAGGATCTGCGCCGGTACTGCCTCGGCCGCGGGTGATCCCATCGCGAAGCGGACGATGTCGTGCGTCTGCTTGTGCAGTAGCGACGTACTCGAGTCGATCACCGAACCCACCAATCCGGCGGCGCGTGCGGCGTACGGGAGTGCTGGCAAGGGACTACCTCCTGATCGTCAGTTCGTGGGACAGACCGGTCAGTCGTTCCACTCCGTCGGCGGTGACCACCACGGGCTCGGACAGTTCGTAGCCCCAGCCGTCCATCCACATCCCGAGGATGAGGTGGAACGCCATTCCCGCGGCCAGCACGGTGGTCTCCTCGGGCCGCAGGCTGACGGTGCGTTCACCCCAGTCCGGCGGGTACCCGATACCGATCGAGTACCCGATCCGCGATTCCTTCACCAGACCGTGCGCGGCGATCACGTCGTTGAACGCGGCGTGCACGGCGCCGCCGGTGACACCTGGTCGGATTGCCGACAATGCGGCCCGCATGCCGTCGGCAACGATCTTCGCGGTCTCGCGGAGCCGTCGCGGCGGGTCGCCGAGCATCACCGTGCGGGCGAGCGGGGCGTGGTACCGGCCGAACACGCCGGCCAGCTCGATCGTGGTGGCTTCGTTGTCGACAAACGGACGATCGCTCCAGGTGAGGTGCGGTGTACCGGCGGCGGCACCGGTCGGCAGCATCGGCACGATCGCCGGGTACTCACCGCCGTGCTCCGGTGTGCCGATCGTCTGCGCTGCGAGGATCTCCGCGGCCACGTCGCACTGCCGCCGACCCGGCTGGAGCCGGTCGAGCGCGGTCCGCATCGCCTGCTCGGCGATCGACCCGGCGATCCGCAGCCGGTCGATCTCGGACGGCGACTTGACCAGCCGGACCCAGTTCACCAGCTCGGCCGAGTCGACCAGCCGGCGCCCGGGCAGACCGTTGCTGAGGGCAAGGTAGCTGCGCGCGGTGAAGTAGTGCGCGTCGCTCTCGATCGCGACGTCGGCGCCGGCCGGGATCAGCTCGTGGCAGACGTTCGCGATCCAGTCGTACGGATGGACGTCCGGCCGGTGGACCAGCTGCTCGGGATACCCGTGGATCTGGTCCGCGCGCAGGTCGCAGGTGTACGACGCTCCGGCCGCGTCCATCGCCCGCGCGAACAGCCGCACGTCGCCCTCGGCCGGAACCAGCAGGCATTGCGGCGTGTAGAACGACCACGCGTCGTACCCGGTCAGGTAGAAGAGGTTCGCGGGATCGCTGACCACGAGCGCGCCCAGACCACGCTCGGCCAGGACGGCACGAACCTTCGCCAGGCGGGCGCCGTACTCGGTCGTCGGAGGCTCGCTCATCAGAGGCTCGTTCATCAGAGGCTCAGCAATCGCTGTCCCGGACCGATCCCGGTATGCCCGGCGAGTTCGAGCACGGACCACATCGTGACCTGGTTCGCGGTCAGCACCGGCTTGCCGAGCGTCGCCTCCAGCCCGGCGATCACGTCGTACGTCGGCAGGTTCGTGCAGCTGATGAAGATCGCCTCCACCGCGTCGCTGTCGACGCTGCGGACCAGCTCCACGGTCGTCTCGTAGGGGACGGCCCAGATCTGTGCGATCAGGCCGAGCCCGGCGGTCGCGACCACCTCGATCCCGGCCTGCGCGAGGAACGCGGTCAGTCCCGCGGTCAGGTCGTTCGTGTACGGCGTGACCGTCGCGATCCGGTTGACCCCGAGCCGGCGCAGCGCGAGCAGCAACGCGCCGCTCGTGGTCACCGCGGCCGGCGCGCCGGCGCCGACCATCGCGTCCACCAGCGCCAGTTCGCCGGTCAGCCCGCCGACGAAACTGCCGAACGTGCAGGCGTACGCGACCGCGAGCGGGGCCACCGCGAGCACGTTGTACGTCGTCCGTGCGATCAGCTCCGGATCCGAGATGTGCACCGCCATCTCGACGGTGGCGGCCATCGGTGCGTACGGCGTCCGCGTGACGTGCAGCGTGACGTCGTCGGGCACCCAGCGCCACAGTTCGCGGTCGAGCGCGAAGTCGTACGGCGCGACGACACCGACGCCGGTCTGCAGCAGTGGAGGCACCGCCGCCGGCATCGGATGGGTGGAGGGACGCGTGCTCATGCGAGTCAGTGTGCGGCCATCAGGAGATTGTTGACAATCCTACTAGCGAGTTCCTAGCCTCGATGGCGTGCCAGCCCTGCCAGCAAGCGCCCAGCGACCGGTGATCGCGGTGCTCTGTGAGCGTGCGACCGACCAGCCGCCTGGCCTCGACGTGCTGCCGGTCGACTTCCGGTACTGCGCCGCGGACGGGCTGGGCGAGGCGGTTCGGGGTGCTCGGGCCCTGATGCTCTGGGACTTCTTCTCCACGGCGGTCCGGGACGTCTGGGCGGACGCCGATGCGCTCGAGTGGATCCATGTGACCGCGGCCGGGGTCGACACGCTGCTCTTCGACGAACTGCGGGACTCCGCGGTCGTGGTTACGAACGCGCACGGTGTGTTCGACCGGCCGATCGCCGAGTACGTGCTCGGCGCGGTGATCGCGAACGCCAAGGACAGTCTCCGCAGCTTCGACCTGCAGCGCGGCCGTCGCTGGCAGCACCGCGAGACCCGCAGCGTGCTGGGCGCGAAGGCGCTCGTCGTCGGGACCGGTGCGATCGGAAGAGAGACTGCCCGGCTGCTCCGCGCCGCCGGGTTGGAGGTGCGGGGCGCCGGCCGGGTCGCGCGAGGGGACGACCCGGACTTCGGCGAGATTGTTGCCAGCAGCAATCTTCCGGCCGAGGCCGGCTGGGCCGACCACCTCGTGATCGCCGCGCCGTTGACCGCCGCGACCCGTGGGCTCGTCGACACTGCGGTGCTCGGCGCGATGCGGCCCGGCGCGCACCTCGTCAACGTTGCCCGCGGTCCGATTGTCGACGAAACGGCACTGCTCGCCGCGGTCCGCGGCGGACGGATCGCAGCCACCCTCGATGTCTTCGACGACGAGCCGCTGCCCCCGGACCATCCGTTCTGGGACGCGCCGAACGTGACCGTCACCGCGCACATGTCCGGTGACGTGATCGGCTGGCGCGACACCCTCGCGGACCAGTTCGCGACCAACGTACGGCGCTGGCTGGCCGGCGAACCGCTGCTGAACCTTGTCGACAAGAAGCTTGGCTACGTTCCGACAGGAGATCGATGAGACAAGCATCCGAGCTGGTCGAGGGTTACCGCACCGGCGCGCTGTCCCCGGTCGAGGCGACACAGGAAGCGCTGGACGCGATCGAGCGGTACGACGAGCAGGTCAACGCCTTCGTTCTCGTCGACGCGGAAGGTGCGCTCGCCGCGGCCAAGGCGTCGGAAGCCCGCTGGCACTCCGGCACGCCACTCGGTCCCGGCGACGGTGTCCCGACGTCCATCAAGGACGCATTGTGGACAAAAGGATGGCCGACAATGCGCGGCAGCACGATGATCGACCCGGCCGGTCCGTGGGACGAGGACGCGCCGTCCGTCGCCCGGCTGCGTGAGACCGGCGCGGTCTTCCTAGGCAAGACGACGACGCCGGAGTACTCCTGGAAGGGCGTCACCGACTCCCACACGTACGGCGCGACGGGCAACCCGTGGGATCCGGCGATGACGTCGGGCGGATCGAGCGGCGGATCGGCGACCGCGGTCGGACTCGGGATGGGCGTGTGGTCGCTCGGCACGGACGGCGGCGGATCGGTCCGGATCCCGGCCGCGTTCACCGGCACGGTCGCGCTGAAACCGACGTACGGGCTGATTCCGTTGTTCCCGCCGAGCGCGTTCGGGACGTTGTCGCACGCGGGGCCGATGACGCGGACCGTGCGCGACACGGCCGCGCTGCTCGATGTTGTCACCGGGTTCGACGCGCGGGACTGGTCGGCGATGCCGACGCCGGGCCGGTCGTTCCTGGACGGGCTCGACGACGGGGTCGCCGGGTTGCGGATCGGGTTCTCTGTAGATCTTGGTTTTGTTGACAATCATCCTCAGGTCGAGGCGCTGGTGCGGACCGCGGTCGGCGTCCTCGAGAGTCTGGGCGCCGAGGTGACGGAGGTGGATCCGGGGTTCCCGGATCCGATCGACGCGTTCAACGTGCTGTGGTGGTCCGGCGCCGCGAAGGTGCTCTCGGCGTACACGGTCGACGATCGCGTCGATCCGGGACTGCGCCGGGTAGCGGAGCTCGGAGCGGCGTACACCGCGTCGGACTTCCTCGACGCGAGCGCGATCCGGATGGACCTCGGGACGCTGATGGGCCGCTTCCACGAGCGGTACGACGTACTCGTCACGCCGACGTTGCCGATCACGGCGTTCCCGGTCGGCCAGGATGTGCCGGACGGTTCGGCGTCGCCGGACTGGACCGACTGGACGCCGTACACGTATCCGTTCAATCTCACCCAGCAGCCGGCGCTGAGCGTGCCGTGCGGCTTCACTCGCGCCGGGCTGCCGGTGGGACTGCAGGTTGTCGCGCCGCGGCACGCCGACGCGCTGACGCTGCGGGTCGGCCAGGCGTATCAAGCAGCCACCGACTGGCATCGGCGTACCCCGACCTTGGAGGCCCAGTGAGCAAGCACATCACCGTCAGCCTGGACAAGCGCGGCGTGAGTTGCGTGGCGAAGTTGCTCGACGACGTCGCGCCGCGGACGTGCGCGGCGGTGTGGGACGCGCTGCCGCTGTCGGCGCCGGTGTTCCACGGCAAGTACGCGCGGAACGAGATCTACACGTTGCTGCCGGGGTTCGCACCCGATCCCGGCAAGGAGAACACGACGGTCACGCCGATCCCGGGCGACCTGTGCTGGTTCTCGTTCGACTCCGACGATCTGGGCAACCCGGCGTACGGGTACGAGAACACGACCGGCACCGGGACGACTGGTGCGATTGTCGACCTTGCGGTGTTCTACGGCCGCAACAACCTGCTGATCAACGGCGATCAGGGCTGGGTCCCCGGCAACGTGTTCGGCGCGATCACCGAGAACCTCGACGAGTTCGCCGCCGCCTGCCAGGACCTCTGGATGGGCGGCGCGCGAGGGGAGACGCTGTCGTTCAGCCGGTTGTGAGGGGTTGCTGCAGTTCGGTGACCCAGTGCTCCGGGTCCTCCGGGGTGTCGAGGTAGAGCTCGCGGGCCGGCTCGCCGGCGCGTCGGCCGTTGTCGTCGAGCCAGCGCGCCAACGCCTGCCACGCTGGCAGTACCTGGTCGATCGGCCCGCGATGCACCAGCGTCGCCGCCTGCACCGCGGGCAGGTCGATCACCTCGAGTCCGTTGAGGTTGCCTCTGGCATCGACCGCGGCCGGAACCGTCGCGCGTACGACGACCTCGTCCTCGGACTCCTGCTCGTACAGGCAGGTCAGCCGACCGGACGGCCGAACGTCGGCGTCCGGCAACCGCCGACCGAGCTCCGCGCACAGCGGGTGTACCACGGGCGTGATGTCGTCGGGGGTGAAGCTCGCGGCCGCGGCAGTGAGGCCGACGAGTCGTACGGCGGGCAACTCCTTGACCACGACGTCCGCGGTTGGGACGTCGGCTTCCAGACCGCGCAGACGTGACTCGACCTGTGCGAGTCGCGCGGAGCTCTCAGCCAGCTGGGTCTCCAATTGCGCGCGTCGCAGCGTGAGCATCGCGCGCAGGTCGGCCGGGCCGAGATTGTCAACAATCATCGTGCCGACTTGCTCGAGGGAGAAGCCGAGGTCCTTCAGTGCGACGATCCGGTTCAGGTCGGCGAGCTGACCGGCGGTGTAACTGCGGTAGCCGGTGACGGGATCGACGTACGCCGGTCGCAGCAGGCCGAGAGCGTCGTAGTGCCGCAGCATCCGAATCGACACCCGGCCGTGGCGAGCGAACTCTCCGATGGCGAACATGACGGCAGTCAACCAGCCAGGAGCTCTGCGAACGTGATCGCGGTGTCGTCCTCATGCCACGGGCCGATCACCTGAGCGCCGACCGGCAGGCCTGCAGGTGTGTTTCCGATCGGCATGCTGAGCGCGGGATGACCGGTCAAGGCTGCGTGCGCGATCCAGAACACCTGTGTTTCATAGGGTTGCCCGTCGATCGTCGTCGAGCCGTGCGGGAACGCGGCGGTGAAGCTCGTCGGGCACAGGAAGACGTCGACGTCGTCGAAGTACCGCTGCCAGCTCGCCCGCGCCTGCATCCGGCGCCGGTCCAGGTCGCGCACGTCCGCGGCGGTCAGGTCGCTGTCCGAGTCGCCGTGCAGCGCGAAGAACAGTTCGACCTGGCGGCCGAACTCCTCCGCCTGCTCGTTGGCGTCCACCCCGTCCGGCCAATCGTCGACAATCTTCGCGCCGCTGCGCGCCAGGCGGTCGATCGTGTCGGACAGCGCAGCGCCGACCTCGCTGGAGACGGGCGCTGCGGGGTGATCGTTGACGACGCCGACGCGGTAGTCCTGCAGACGGTCGTGCCGGGGCGGGCGGAGGCTGTACGAGTACGGCGACTCGGGGCCGGCGGTCACGCGGAGTGCGGTCCGGAGGTCGGCGGCGGAGCGGGCTAGCGGTCCGATTGTTGACAATATGGGTAGCTCGGTCGGGAGGTACGGCGTACCGGGGAGCTCGAAGCCACGTTGCGGGACCAGGCCGTTGGTGGGCTTGAGTCCGTACACGCCGCAGTACGCCGCTGGGAGGCGGATCGATCCGACGAGGTCGGAGCCGTACTCCAGGTACGTGAGGTCGGCCGCCAGTGCTGCTGCTGCGCCGCCGCTCGATCCGCCGGGGGTGCGGTCGAGGTCGGCGGGGTTGTTGGTTCGTCCGTAGAGCTCGTTCGTGGTCTGCCCGAAGTCCGCGAGCATCGCGTGCACGTTGGTCTTTCCGACGACGATCGCACCGGCGCGCCGCAGCCGCTCCACGACAGTCGCGTCGCGGTCCGCGACGTACTCCGCGAACGCCGGATTGCCCCACGTGGTGCGCATCCCGGCCACGTTGAAACAGTCCTTCACCGTCACCGGCACCCCATGCAACGGCCCGACCACACCGCCACGCTCGACCAAGCGCGCGTCGGCTCGGTCTGCTTCTCCCAAGGCGTGTTCGGAGCGGACCTCGACCACCGCGTTGACCCGCGTGTCGTTCGCGATCCGCGCGAGGAGTTCCTCCGTCACCTCACGCGACGTGACCTGACCCGTGCGGATCCGCTCCGCGATCTCTCCTGCTGTGTACATGCGCCCGGTCTACGGTCTGACACGGTGTCAGAGTCAACGCCCGACTTCGACCCCGTTGTGAAAGACCCGCTGGATGCGCGTCTCGAGCGAGCTGCAGTCCAGGTCGGAGCCTCGCAGGAGAACCAGGTCCGCCCGCTTGCCCACCGCAATCTCACCCCGATCGTCCGCGAGTCCCAGCAGCGTCGCCGCGTCGATCGTGGCCGCTCGCAGCGCGCCGGCGTCACCCAGTCCAGCGGCCGCGAGATGCCTCAGTTCCCACAGGACCTCGGTGTGCGGCCGAACCGGGTTGTCGGTGCCCATCGCGATACGCACACCCGCGGCGATGGCAAGTCGCATCGATTCCAGATGGGCCTCGGCGGCACCCTCCGGCGTGGCGGTCGGTTCCGACTGGGTGACGGAGAGGGTCGGCACGTACCAGGTCCCGCACTCGGCCATCGCCCGCACAGCGGCCTCGTCGAGGTACGTCCCGTGCTCGATGCTCCCCGCGCCGGCGCGAGCGGCGAGTTCCGCGGCCCGCGCCCCGTGCGCATGCACCATGACCCGCCGACCTCCGCGCCGCTGCGCCTCGTCGACCAGCGCAGTCATCTCCTCCTCGGTCAGCTCGAGGTCCGCGAGACCCTTCCCGATCGCCAGCGAACCGGTGACGGTCACCTTGATCCAGTCGGCGCCGGCCCGGACCATCCGCCGTACGACGGCCCGCGCCCCGTCGGCGCCGTCGAAGATCGGATCGGGCAGCGACGGATCCTCGAAGAAGTCGAGCGACCCGGTCCGCGGCGCCCACAGGTCGCCGATGCCACCCGTCGTACCCACCTGCCGCAGGCTGAGCAGCACCTCCGGCCCGTCGATCCAGCCCTTCGCGACCGCCATCCGCACGCCGGCGTCCGCGCCCCACGCGTCGCGCACCGTCGTGACGCCGAGGCTCAGGAGGGTTCGCAGCACGGGTACGGCGGACAGCGGGCGAACGGACCGCGGCAGCCCGAACGGGTCGATCCGCGTGTGCGCGATGCACAGATGCGTGTGGCAGTCGATGAACCCCGGTACGAGCAATCCGCCGTCGCAGTCGATCGCGTCGTCGCCGTCCAACCCGATCCCGACCTCGACGATCCGATCACCTTCGAGTACGACATCCGCACGATGGACGTCGCCGGACCCGACGTCGAGCACCGACCCGTTGCGAAGAACCAACCGCCCGCTCATAGCAGTCGGAGTGCGGTCAGGGCGTACGCGCGTGCCGCCGTGACCAGTTCGGCGACGGCGACGGACTCGTCGGCGCGATGTGCCTGGGTGGTGACCGAGCCGGGGCCCAGGACAACGACCGGTACGCCGAGGTCGCGGGCGATGTACCCGCCGTCGCAGGCCGCCGTCCATCCCGCGAGTGGTAGCGGTGGTCCGCCGGCGTCGAAGCGCGCGGCCTCGGTGATCCGGACCAGGTCGGTGTCCTCGGGGGTCTCGAAGGCGGGCATCTCCATCGGCATCGCGAGCTCGACGGTCAGGCCGCGGTCCTCCAAATGCAGCGCGGCGACGCGGCGGCCGAGGTCGGCGAGAACCTCGGCGGGGGACTCCCCGGGAAGCAGTCGGCGGTCGGCGACGATCACGCAGTCGGCGGGAACGATCGAGCCGCCAGTGCCGCCGTTGATCTGGCCGACGCTCCACGTGGCCGGGCCGAGCAGGGGATGGGGTACGGCGGCGAGTTCCTTGTGCAGGCGCTCGATCTCGGCGACGACGGCAGCTGCGCCGTAGATCGCGTTGGCGCCGCCGTCCGGGTTGCCGGCATGCGAGGCGCGACCGTGCACCGCGACCTGGAGGTACGAGTCACCGCGCGCCGCGACGATCGTCTGCAGGTCGGTCGGCTCGGCGGTGATGCACCCGGCGTACCGACTCAGTTGCTCGTCGGTTGCGATGAAGGCGCGGATGCCCTTGCCGGTCTCCTCCTCGTCGACGACGGCGGCCAGTTCGACCGGTCCGCTCAGTGTGGTTCCGCGGAGGGCAGCGAGGGCGGCCAGGGACGCGGCCAGGCCGCCCTTCATGTCGGATGTGCCGCGGCCGTAGATCCGGCCGTCGCGCAGGAGCCCGCCGTACGGGTCGACCGTCCAGCCGTCGCCGACCGGGACGACGTCGGTGTGACCGAGCAGCAGCAGGCCGGGATCGTTGCCACCGGCAAGCGTGATCGACACGTTGTCCCGGCCTGGCTCGACCGGCGAGGTGCTGACGTCGAGCCCGAGCTGACGACCCGCCGCGGTGAGGGCGGCCACCGTGGCGGCTTCCTCACCGGGCGGGTTCTGTCCAGGGGCCCGGACGAGATCCTGCGTGATCCGGACCAGCAGGTCCTCGTCGATGCGGTCCAGTACCTTCTGTTCGGCGGGCGTCAGGCTCATGCCCACCAACCTTAGGCTCAGTCCCCGGCCAGGTACGCCCGCCATCCGCCGGAAGCGGTGATGTCACGCTCCGGGTCCGCAGCGTCCGCCGTACAGAGGAAGCCGAGGACCTGCTGGCCGTCCGAGAGTTCCAGCGGTCCGATCGCCAACGGAGGATCGATGGTCGCCGCGAATCCACCGAGCTCGGCGGCCGGCACGCTCCATACCTCGACCTCGATCCCTGGGCCGTCCGCCTCCGACAGGGTCCGGGTCAGGCCGGGACGCGGTCCGTCGACCAGATACATCCGGTACGACGAAGCGGTCCGTGCGGTGAAGGCGAGCCGGGCACCACGCCGTACCAGCTGATCGTTGAGTGGCTGGCCGGACAGATGGGCACCCGCGACCGCGAGCAGCACGTCAGTGTCCACAGCACTCGGAGGCACCTCCTCACCACACCACAGAGCTGCCAGATCGATCACCGAGAGGTCATGGCCGGCCGGTGCCAGGAGCTGGATTCCGAACGGCAGACCATCGGCCCGATCCGGTCCCGGGAAGGCGACCGCGCACAGGTCGAGCAGGTTGACCATGTTCGTGAAGCGACCCAGACGACTGTTCACGCCGATCGGATCGGCCGCCACCTCGGCCAGCGTGGGATGCCCGGGCGTCACCGGCAGCAGGAGCGCGTCGATCTGGGTCCACGGTTCCTCAGTCGCACGCTTCAGCGTCGCCAGCCGGTCGAACCCCGCGAACGCCGCGGCCGCAGTCAGCGCCGCGCCGCCCCGCACGATCGTCCGCACGGTCGGGTCGACCGCCGCGGAGTCGTCCAGCTTGTCCCCGAAGGCGAGCCAACGCTCGGCCAGCCACGGTCCGGAGTACAGCAGGTCGGCAGCTTCGAGCAACGGCTGTACGTCGACCTTGACCACGTCGCCGAGGCGATGCGCCTCGTCGAGTGTCGCCTGCCACGCCTGTTCGTACTCCGGATCCAGGCCCAGTCCCACATCCGGTACGCCGATCACGGACCCGTCGACCCGGCCCGCCCGGCGATGAGGGAGTGACGACATTCGCCGTGACCAGGCGTCATCGGGGTCGAAGGCAACCATCACGTCGAAGACGCGCCGCGCGGTGGCGACGGAGCGTGCCATCACTGTGACGCAGTCGAGCGAGCGGCACGCCGGTACGACGCCGCGCGCGGACACCAGGCCACGGCTCGGCTTGATGCCGACGAGCCGGTTGAAGGCAGCCGGAACCCGACCGCTTCCCGCGGTATCGGTACCGAGCGCGAAGTCGACCTGCCCGGTGGCGACCGCGACCGCGCTGCCCGAGCTCGAGCCGCCCGACACGTGCTCAGACGAGAAGACCGAGTGACACGCGCCGTACGGCGATCGCGTACCGACCAGACCGGTCGCGTACTGATCCAGGTTCGTCTTCCCCAGCGGTACGGCGCCGGCGGCGATCAGCTGATCGACCACGAACGCGTTGTCCTTCGCGGGCTCCGTGGTGCGCGGGTCGCCTGCGGTCGTTGGCACACCGGCCAGGTCGATGTTGTCCTTGAGCGCCATCGTCAGCCCGTGCAACGGTCCGGGCACCGGCTCGATCGGGTCGACGCGGGTGATCCACTCGTTGTTCATGCGCCCCACCGTGCCCGCTCGGCCTCGAACGCGGCGCGGCGTCTGGCGCGCAAGGTCGCGATGTCCACAGGTGCCTCCTGCTCGATCCGGCGTACGTCGGAGATCGAGAACGTCGCCGGTGCGGTCTTCAGATCTGCCCGCCCGGCCGCGATCTCGGCCCGCTCGTGCGCGAGTTGCTCCGCGCTCACCGGCGCGAATCTGATCAGGTCGAACTGCCTCAACAACCATGGTTGCGCGTCGTCGGGGGACAGCCGCCAGACCGGGACCGTGCGGCCGACGAGCTGGTACCCGCCGGGACCCTCCATCCCGTACACGCACAGGTAGATCCCGCCGATCCCGACCGCGTTCTGCGGCGTCCACGTCCGCGCCGGGTTGTACTTGGTGGTGACGAGCCGATGCCGCGGATCGACCGGTACGGCGACCGGTGCGCCGAGGTACACGTCGCCGAGACCGACCACCAGGTACGTCGCGGCCTGGACGATCTCGAAGACCTCGTCCCGGGTGTCCAGATCGTTGACCCGCCGGATGAACTCGACGTTGTCCGGGCACCATGGCGCGTCCGGCCGGACCGACGTGGCGTAGCGGCGCATCGCCTCGTGCGCCGCCGGGTGATCGAACGCGATCGGCAGCACCACTTCGCGGGAGGGCAGCACCACGGTCTCGGGATCACCCAGACCGGCGGCCAGGAACGCGAGCCGCTCCGCGAGTTCGGTCAGCGCGAGCCGGGCCGAGTCGACCGCGACGAGCAGCGATCGCACACCCTCCACGATCTCCGTGATCCCGGCCGGCTGGTCGTTCCGCAGGGCTTGGGCCAGCAGGTGGATCCAGACCCGGACCGTGAGGTCGAGCTCGGCTGGACCGGCCTCGACCAGTACGTGCCGTTCGCCCGCGCACCTGATCGTGTACGACGGCGCCGTGCCGGCCTGCTCGCCGTGGTGCAGGACCTTCGGGCGATCCGGCGTACCGGTCGCGACGGGGACGGGCTCGGGCTCCTGCCGGAGATCGGTCAGCCAGCGTCGCCGGGCGCGGATCGCGTCGGCGGCCTCGGCGGGCGTCACGGGAACCAGGCGAACGGAGTCGCCGGCGCGTAGCTGGCCGAGCATCCATCGGTCGGCCTCGATCACCACGGCGGGTACGACGAACCCGCCGAGCGACGGTCCGTCCTTGCCGACGATGACCGGGGTGTCGCCGGACAGCATGATGCCTCCGACCGGATAGGCGGAGTCGTGCACGTTCGACGGATGCAGGCCGGCCTCGCCGCCGTCGGTCCGCGCCCAGCCGGGGTTCGGCCCGACCAGCCGGACGCCGGTGCGGTCGGACCGATGGTCGACAATCCACTCGTTCACAAAGAACGCGTCGACACCTTCGGCGGTGAGATGTTCCGGTGCTCCGTGGGGTCCGGGGATCACGCGCATCTGCCAGGAGTTCGAGATCGCGGGCAGTTCGACCGACAACGGGGTGAGCAGGTTCTCCTGCCGGCCCAGCGGTAGCTGGTCGCCGGTCTCGAGCGGCTTGCCGTCGTGACCGCCGAAGCCGCCGAGGACGAACGTGGACCGGCTTCCCAGCACCCGCGGCACGTCCAGCCCGCCCTGGATCGCGACGTACCCACGCACACCGGGCCCGTCGAGCGGGCCGACGTCCAGCACCGATCCGGCCGGCCACAGGACGACCAGCCCTGGTCTGAACGGCAGATTGTCAACAGTCGGATTGCGGGCAGCGCCGCCGACGCAGATCAGCCGATCCTCGTCACAGGTGAGAACCGGTCCGGTGACCACACATTCCAGCCCGGCCGCACTGTCGGGGTTGCCGACCGCGGCGTTGACGAGCGCGAACGTGAGTTCGTCGGCAGCCCCGGACGGCGGTACGCCGACGTCCCACATCCCCGGTCGGCCGGACAGGTCCTGCACCGTCGTTTGGATGCCTGGAGCAACAACTGTGACGACGGCCACCGTCACCACCGGCCCAGCAGCTGGATCGGCGTCGGATCCCAGCCGTTACAAGGATTGTTGACCTGCGGACAATTGCTGATCAGTACGAACAGGTCGCGGCTCGCGGTGATCTCGACATACTTGCCGGGGGCGGACAGGCCGTCCTCGAACGTGAGACCGCCGCTCGGCGTCACCGGTACGTTCATGAAGAAGTTGACGTTGTGGGTGAGCTGGCGCTGGCCGATGCCGGCCTTCGCACCGTAGCGCAGGAACGTCTGCCGGCAGGCGTGCTGATGGCGCGTGAACTCGCCGTACCGGATGACGTTGCTCTCCTGCGAGCAGGCGCCGCCGACGGTGTCGTGGCGGCCGCAGGTGTCGTCGGTGATCACGGCGAGCTCGTCGAGCCTGGTCGATACGAGCCGGGATCCGGTGGTGAGGAAAACGGCGCGCTGCTCGCGGATCGTGTCGAAGGCGGAGTACCGGTTGTCGATGTCGTGGGCGTCGTAGAACAACGTGTCCACGGCCTGGTTGCCGTGAAGGTCGACAATCTGCAATCGACCGCCTGAAGGCACCGTCACGAGGGCGCCGTCGCCGGCTTCCACGACGGTGTCCAGCGCGACGGTGGTTGAGGTGACGGTCATGCGATCAGCTCCCGAGTCAGGCGCAGGGCGCGGATCGCTTCCTCGCGGAGTTCTGGATCTTCTGCGTGATCAGGCGTTTCGAGCTGTACGGCGATGCTTGCGGCAGGGCTGTCCGACAGCGCGTGGGGCGCGGTCGAGAGGAAGATCAGGAGGTCTTGGTCGGCTCGGAGCGTGACGGTGTCGTCTGTGTGGGCGTGGTCGGGGATGTAGGTCAGGGAGGCGCGCGGGTCGTCTGCGACGGAGACCTTGCTGAAGAAGTTGATGCAGGCGTGCAGGTCAGGTTCGCCGAAGCCGTGCTTGGTGAGTTCGAGCAGGAGGAGTTGGTCGGGGAGGGCGCCGGTGAGGCAGTCGTGCCAGTCGAGGCTCGAGGCCAGGACGGTCGCCAGCGCGAGACCGCGATCCGACATCAGGACCATGCCTGGCTTGATGCGTGCCGACATCTGGGACTTCAACGTGTCCGGGATGTTCAGGCGATCGAGGCGGTCGGCGCCGATGATGAGCATCGTCGCGTTCGCACCATCGGCGAGCGCGGTCAGGGTGATGGTGCGTCCCGCGCGCAGGGGCGCCGACCACGCGGCGCCGCCCGGCACCTCGTGGGTGTGATTCGGGGTCATGCGTTGGCGCCTTCCGCTTCGACGGCGGGCGTGGCGGTGGGCAGGGATACGCCTATCGAGGCGTAGTACGCCGTGCGTTGGGAGCGGTAGGCGAGAAGGCCGCCGACTGCTACGACGGTGAGGGTGATCAGCGGGAGGTACTGGAGGTACCAGCCGTCACCTGCCGGGTCGTACACGTCGGCGCGTGGCCAGCCGAGATTGATCGCCATCGCGAGGCCGTAGGCGACCGCAACAATGTTGACAATCAGACCAAGCCGCCCGAGCGAGAACAGCGGCCGGCCGTTCTCGTCCACGCCGCCGGGCAGTCCGCCGCCGGTCAGACGTCGTACCAGCAGTGGCGTCGTGACCATCAGGTAGGCGACGTACAGCAGCATGATGCAGACGCTGGCGAGACCCAGGAACAGGCCCGCGTTCCCGACGTTCACCACCAGGCAGACCCCGGCCAGCACACCTGGCACCACGGTCGCAGCGACCGGCGTGCCGGTCCGCGTGGACACCTTGCGCAGTTGCCGCGATCCCGGCAGCACGTTGTCGCGCGCCATCGAGAAGATCATCCGGGCCGCCGCGGTCTGGATCGCCAGCGTGCACACGCAGACCGCGAGCGCGACGTCGAGCAGCAGCAGCTTGCCGGCCGTCGTACCGAGCCGGCTCGTCAGCACGTAGGGGAGACCTTCGGTGGCGAGGTCCCCGTCGGTCAGCGACGGTGCGGCCATCAGCGCTGCGACGATCAGGAACGCGCCGCCGATCCCCGAGGCGGTGACCGCACGGATGATCGTCCGCGGCGTCGTCGCCCGCGGCTTGTGCGTCTCCTCCGACAGCTCACCCGCGCTGTCGAATCCGACCAGCACGTACGCCGCCATCAACGCCGAGATCAGCAGCGGTACGACGTACCCGGTGGTGCTGTCGAGGTTCGTCGTGTGCAGGACGACGGACGGACCGCGCTCGGCTCTGGTTGTCAACAAAACAACGATCAACACGACGCCGACCAGTTCGCAGGTCACGCCGACCGAGTTCACGACCGCGGTGATGCGGACGCTGGTCGCGTTGAGCACCGTGGTGGCGACGAGCAGCAGACAGCCGAGGAGTACGGCGTTCGCCGCGCCGTCCTTCGACGCGAGAGCGGGATCGGTGCCGACCAACTGGAAGCCGGGCCAGACCGCCGGCAGCACGACCTGCAGTGCGATCGCCGCCGTGGCCAGCGTGATGATCTGCGCGATCACCATGGTCCAGCCCGCGAACCACCCGACGACAGCGCCGCCGAGGCGGCGGGCCCACTGGTAGATCGCGCCGGACAACGGGTACCGGGCGGCGAGCTCGGCGAAGCACAACGCCACCATCAGCTGACCGGTGAGGACGACCGGCCAGGTCCAGAAGAACGCCGTACCGCCGAAGCCGAAGCCCAGACCGAACAGCTGGAAGACGGTGGTGAGGATGGAGACGAACGAGAAACCGGCCGCGAACGACGCGTAGCTGCCCACACGGCGCGAGAGTTGTTGCGCGTAGCCGAAGTGGCCGAGGTCGCGTGCGCCGAGTTGATCGCTGCTCAGAGTTTCAGGGGGTGCTGTGCTGGGTCCTGGCATTTCGGGCCTCCGCTGCATCGGGCCCAGGAACGCGCACGGCAGCCCGGGGCCAATCAAGGCCTCCCGGGCTTTTGTCCCGCCGTGGAGCGGCGCCGTCACGTTCGCCTCAACTACAGCGACAGCACCGCCTCCCCTCTCGGACCAGTCCTGCCGTCACATCGACCAGCAGCGGAACCCTAGGGGCGCCCCGCCGTTCCGGCGGGTCTGTTCCAGTTCAGGACGAGCGGGTTTCAGCGGTCGTCCTCGTGTGTAACAGCGAAGTAAAGGAATTCTCTCACCTTCGCCGCCTCACAGCCCGTGGCGGAAACCTTCGCGCCAGGACGCGTAGCCGGGCTGCCAGTCGAAGGTCTTCTTGGCGAGGGTGTTGTCGGCGCCGCGGATCTCGGTGAAGGCGGCCACGCCGACATCGCCGGCGGCGAGGCGGCCGAGCCAGGCCGGGACGCGGATCGGGGCCTTCGCGCCGAGGATCCTGGCGAACTCGGGCAGCCAGACCGCCGCCTGCGCCGGGTCGTCGTCCGCGACGTGGAACACGCCGGTGACGTCGCTCTCGATCGCCTTCACCGTTGCCGCGGCCGCGTCGTCGTAGTGGATGAAGGACCAGACCCCGGTGCCGTCGCCGATCAGCGGGAACCGGCGCTTCTGGATCATCTCGACCATCGAGCCGCCCTTGCCGATGTCGCCGGTCGGGCCGTAGAAGCTCGCGTACCGCAGCGCGACGCCCTCGATCCCTTCGGTGTTCAGGGCCGCCGACTCGAGGTGCTTGATCCCGGCCATCGTCTGCCGCTGAGCGGGCACCGGGTTCGGGTCGAGCGGGTCCGCCTCGGTCTTCGCGGCGGAACCACCGTGTTCGAGGTTCCAGCCGGCGTACGACTGGACGACGAACCGTCGTACGCCGGCCGCCTGGGAGGCCGCGAGCAAGTTGTCGGTGCCTTCGGTACGCAGCCGGTTCGTCATCGCGAAGCTGTCGTCGAAGTGCTTGAAGTCGATGCCACCCTTGAGCGCCGTCATCTGGTGTACGACGACCTCCGGGCCGACCGACTCCACCGCGGCGCGTACCGCGGCGGCGTCGAGGCCGTCCGCGAGTACGGCGTCCGCTCCGAACGACCGCACGCTGCTCGCGCCCGACTCGGACCGGGTCATCCCGGTCACCTCGTGTCCGGCCGCGATCAGCTGCGGAACCAGTGACTGGCCAAGTCCGCCGGTCGCGCCTGCCACCAAAACCTTCATGTCATCCTCCGTCGTCGTGATTACAACCCGGAGGACACGCGCCGCCTCAGCTCTGTGACATCTCCTCCGAAATCAGCGTGAATTCGGTCGGTCCGAAGGAGACATTGAGCTGACCGTCGACGGTCATCGTGCCGCCGTCGGCCCGGCAGGTGAGCGTGGCGAGGAACGGGGTCTCGATCCAGCGGAACGTCGCGACGAACGCGTCGCCGTCGCCGTATGCGCTGGTCAGAACCCGCTCGCCGGTCTCGGGACCGGCGTCCTCGAACGGGCCAGCTGCGGTCTGCTCCTGCCACGCGCCGGCCGCGCAGACCAGGTCCTGGCGCTGTCCCTTCTGGTCCTCGAAGCTGAACGTGCCGGTGCCGTCGGGGTCGAGCCGTACGGCGGTCAGGCCAGTCGGGTTGTTCACCGCGAAGCGGTACGTCTGCCCGTTGCCCGGCGCTGGTGCGGGACCGCTCGGCGGCGTGAGCTCGAGCTGCTCCGGCCGCTGCGTCTCGGGGACCTCCTTGCCCTCGAGCGCCGGCAGCAGGTAGTCCCAGGCAGTGTCCAGGATCGCCTGCATGTCGCTGGTCGCGCTCGTGGTGATGAGCGCCGCGTCGTACTCCGGGAAGACGAGGATGAACTGCCCGAACGCACCGTCGCCGCGATACGTGTTGTGACGGCCACGCCAGAACTGGAAGCCGTAGCCCTGCTTCCAGTCCGGGTTCGCCTCGTTGTCGTTGGGGACCTGCTTCGAGGTCGCCGCCTCGAACCACTCGGCCGGGACGAGTTGCTTGCCGTTCCACTCGCCGTGCTGGAGCAGGAGCTGACCGAAGCACGCCAGGGACTCGGTGTTGAGGCTCAGGCCCCAACCGCCGACGACGATGCCTTCTTTCGACACCTGCCAGGTCGCTTCGGTGGCGCCGAGCGACTCGAACAGCCGGGGGCGCAGGTAGTCGAGCAGGTTCTCACCGGTGAGACGCTGCAGGATCGCCGACAGCATGTACGTCGCGCCGCTGTTGTACGCGAACACGGTGCCCGGCTCGTGCTGCACCTCGAGGCCGAGGAAGATCTTCACCATCCGGCGATCCCGGCTGAGCGCCTCGACGGTGTCCTTCGAGTGGCCGGTCGTCATCGTCAGCAGGTGCCGGACCTTCATCGCGGCCAGGTTGTCGCTGACCGTCTCGGGCAGGTCGTCCGCGTCGAAGAACGAGATCACCTGGTCGTCCAGCGACAGCAGCCCCGCGTCGATCGCCAGTCCGATGCCGGTCGATGTGAAACTCTTCGACACCGAGAACAGCAGGTGCCGATCCTCCGGCCGGTACGGCGCCCACGCCTCCTCCAGCACCACGTGGCCGTGCCGCACCAGCATCAGGGTCTGGATCTCCGGCTGCCCGGCGTCCAGTGCTCCGACGAAACTGTCGAGTGCGGCAGCGGACAGCCCCTGGGCTTCTGGCGTACTCCGTGGAAGTCTGCTCATTCTCAGCACGTTATCTCTCCGAACGGACAAATATCAGGTGAGTTCTGCCAGGCGGGCAGCCGTGATCGTGAACCCGGTGAAGGTCGACGGCGACGACTTCCGCCGTACCGTCGAGAAGGCTCTGGCCGCACGGGGGTTCGAGGATCCGCTGTGGCTGGAGACGACCGAGGACGACGCCGGCGTGACGATGGCGCGGCGTGCGATCGACGACGCGGTCGACCTGGTGCTGGTCGCGGGCGGTGACGGGACGGTCCGGGTGGTGTGCGCCGAGCTCGCCGGGACCGATATCCCGACAGGAGTGCTGCCGGCCGGGACCGGGAACCTGCTCGCCCGCAATCTCGGGATCTCGCTCGATCTCGAGACCGCGCTGACCGAGGTGCTCGACGGCTCGGACCGGCGGATCGACAGCGTGATGGTCGAGGGCGACCAGTTGCCGGCCGACCGCTTCGTGGTGATGGCGGGCCTCGGGCTGGACGCCGCGATCATCGCGGATGCCCCCGACGACCTGAAGAAGCGGGCCGGCTGGGCGGCGTACGTCGTGTCGACGCTGAAGAACCTGAACCACCCGTCCGTCCGGGTCGAGATCACGGTCGACGACCGGCCCGCGGTACGCCGTCGCGCGCGCACCGTGGTGCTCGGCAACGTCGGCACACTGCAGGCGAACATCCCGCTGCTGCCGGACGCGACGCCCGACGACGGCCGGATCGACGCGGTGGTGCTCAGCCCGCGCCGGATCAGCCATTGGCCGCGGCTCGTGCTCGGTCTCGTGATCAAGTCCTGGCGTGAGCAACACCTCGAGCGCTTCACAGGCCGGCGCATCCAGGTCCGGGCGGAGCGGACCGTGCAGCGCCAACTCGATGGCGACACCGTGTCCAACGGTACGTCGCTGACCGCTGAGGTCGACGCGTCAGCTCTGGTCGTCCGGGTGCCCTGACGGCTGCAGGTGGGTCAGCTTGTCGGGGTTCACGATGCCGTGGATCGCGGTGATCCGGCCTTCGGCGATGGCGAACGACCAGACCGCGACGGTGCGGTCGGACCGGTCGTGGATCCGCAGCGCGGGTTGTCCGCCGACATGCACCGGCTCGGTCGTCAGCTCGCGGAACTTGCCGAAGGCGCCGATGAGCATCCGGGCCACGTTGCCGGCGCCGTGGACCGGACGGGGGAAGCCGCCCTTGCCGCCGCCGTCGCCGGTGAAGGTCGCGTCCGGGGTGAGTACGGCGACGAGCGCCTCCAGTTCACCGTCCTCGGCGGCCGCGACGAAGCGTCGTACCAGTTCGTCGCGTTCCTTCGGGGACGGGTCGAAGCGCGGTCGATTGTCGGCAATCCGACGGCGGGCGCGGACGGCGAGCTGGCGGCAGTTGGCCGGTGTCTTGCCGAGGATGTCCGCGAGGTCGGGGTACGAGTAGCCGAACACGTCGCCGAGCAGGAAGACGGCGCGCTGGTCGGGGGTGAGCCGTTCGAGGACGACGAGGAACGCGGTGGACAGCGAGTCCGAGAGCGCGGCCCGGTCCGCGAGATCGACGTACTCGTCGACGGCCGGTTCCGGCAGCCACGGGCCGAGGTACTCCTCCCGTTGCCGTCGCGCCGACCGCAGTTGGTCGATCGCCAGGCGGGTCGTCACCGTAGTGAGGAACGCCTTCGGTGACGTGACCTCGGGCTCCCGGTGCAATCGCAGGTACGCCTCCTGTACGACGTCCTCCGCGTCACCGAACGTGCCCAGCATCCGGTACGCGATCGACAGCAGCAGCGGCCTGAGTTCCTCCATCACACCAATCACAGACGATCGAGGGCGCCTCCCAGTGACAGTGTCACAGGTTTGATTGTCCGATCGTCTGCAATCGACATGACTACGATCACCTGGATCTTCAGCGGAATGCTGGCGATTGTCTTCACGATCTCCGGCGTCCTGAAGGGCGTCATGTCCCGCGCTCGTCTCATCGCCACCGGTCAGACCGGGATCGCCCCGTTCCCGATGCCGCTGGTCCGCTTCGTGGCTGTGTGCGAGCTCCTGGCGGTGGCCGGCCTGTTCGCGCCTTGGCTGACCGACACCGCCCGCGTCCTCACCCCACTCGCGGCCGTCGGTCTGTGCGTCGTCATGATCGGGGCGGCCACCTCCCACTCCTCGCTGCGCGAGCCCCGCTCGACAGCCGCCAACACCATCCTTCTGGCGCTGGCGGCTTTCGTAGCGGCAGCTCGGTTCGCCGGCCTCTAGCGCCGCAGCTGACCGGTCCTGGCTCGTTCGAGCAGACTCCCGGCAGCGGCCGGTGTGGTCGTCGCCGACTTGGCGGCGTCAGCGGCTGTGACTGTGGGGAGCACCGGCTTGGTCGTGGAGAAGAGCCAGGTCTGGAACAGGCCGTCGAGCTGTTGCCCGGAGATCTTCTCCGCGAGAGCGATGAACTGGCCCGTCGTGACATTGCCGTTGCGGTTGGTCTTCGCCCAGGTCCGCAGGATCGTGAAGAAGTCCGCGTCCCCGACGGCGAGCCGCAACTGGTGCAGTGTCATCGCGCCGCGGGCGTACACCGCGAAGTCGAACAGGTCGTCCGGCCCGGGGTCGCCGATCGCCAGCGTCCAGAACGGGTCGTCGGCCGGGAACAGGTTGTAGAAGAAGTCGAAGTTCTCCTGCGCGGTACCCAGCCCCTCACGGTCGCTCCACAGCCATTCGGCGTACGTCGCGAACCCTTCGTTCAACCAGATGTGCTGCCACCGCTGCACCGCGACGCTGTCGCCGAACCACTGGTGCGCGAGCTCGTGCACGATCACGTTCTGGCCGTTGATCTCGTCCGTGAAGAAGTCGCGGGCGTAGATCGGCCGGGTCTGGTTCTCCAGCGCGAATCCCAGGCCGTCCACGTCGTCGACGATGCCGCCGGCGGCCGAGAACGGGTACCGGCCGAACGTGCCGGCCAAGAACCCGACGATCTCGCTCTGGCGTGCGAAGGAGGCCTCGACGACCTCTCCGGTGGTCGGTGGGGCGTCCGTGGCCGTGCCGGCGATCCAGTCGTTCGGGTTCGGCGTGCTGCCGGCCGGCGGGCCCGGTACGGACCAGCCGTCGAACGGGACGCTGTCGGCCTCGAACGACGTCGTACCCTCGCCGGTTGAGACGACGATGTCGTCCACGACGACGCCTGGAAGCTGGACCAGGTCGTCGCTGGCGTACGTGATCGACACCTCGACGCTCGCGCCCGCATAGGCGGACAGGTCGACCTTCCACTGCTCGTATCCGTTGCTGCGACCGCTGGCTCCCCACCACGCGCCACTCGACCCGGTCGGCGTACACGTGCCGTCAGGCTGAGCGGTCTGGTAGTGCGTGAGGAACGGATGCAGGTCGAGCCAGAACGGGCAGACCTGGCCGGTGTCCTGACTGGTGTGGCCGTTCCCGTCGGGCAGCGTGGTCCAGTCGTCCTGGCCGACGCTGCGCGCCTCGACGAACACGTGGTCCCAGCCCGGCTCGGTGTCGCGATTGATCCAGAACGACAGGTCCGCGCCGCCGGCCGGCACGCTGATGGTCCGGGCCAGCCGCTTGTACGACGGCTCGTCCGTGTCCACGCGCAGGGACAGGGCGTACTGCTGCCCGGTCCGCGGTACCTGTTCGTCGAACAGGTCGGGATCGAACGCGTCCCAGTAGCGGATTCCCTGCCGCTGGTAGGCGCGTACGTCGAACTGCCCGATCGTCGCCGTGGCCAGGTAGGACGCCATCGGTTCCTTGGCGTCCCACGTCCAGGTCGTCCAGCCGTGGCTGGTTCGCTTGTCCTTCAGGACGCCGTTCGCGATCGCTGCGAGACCCGCCGGCACGGTGACCTTGAACGTGTACGCCGCCTTGTCGCTCGGATGGTCGTTCACCGGGTACCAGGTGTCGGCCACGTGCGGCTCGCCGATCACGTCGGCGCCGTCGTCGGTGTGGATGAACCCGCTCCCGTCACCGAGGGTCTGCGGTACGCCGTCGTACCGGATCACCGTGGTGAAGTTCTTCGCCTTGGGCAACCCGGACCGCGGCTTCACGGTGAGTTCGTCGGCGGCTCTGGACCAGTTCGCTGCCCGGCCGTTCACGCTGACGGACCGAACAGTCAGCCCCTGCAGGTCCAGGTTGAACCGGGACAGGTTCTGGGTGGCGCGGGCGGTGATCGTGGCGACGCCGGTGATCCGGTCGGTCGCCGGAACGTACTTCACGTCCAGGAAGTAGTGCTGGACGTCGTACCCGCCGTTCCCGTCGGTGCCGAAGTACGGATCGCCGGCACCGGGCGCCCCCGGCGTGAACTGTGCGGTGTGATCGGACGCAGGTGCCGTCCCCGTCCCCAGACCGAGGCTCAGCATCGTGACGAGTGCTCCGGACAGCAGCACGCTCGCTCGTCGGAACATCATTCCCCCTCCGCTGCGCTGTGCAATTGGTCACTTTGAACCTAGGAAGCACAGCGCAGCGAGGGAAGGGCTCGGACCCCTTAGGTCTGGACCAGTACGGCGACGGTTCGCGCCGGAACCGTGACCGTGCCGGTGGACGCGGTCCAGGTCGTCTGCTTGACCACCGGATCCGATCCGGCTGCTTGGACGGGGGACAGGCTCAGGTTGGCGCCGGTCAGACCGGGGACCTGTTGCGTGACGGTGGAGCTCGTGGAGTTGAAGACGACGACGAGGCCCTTCAGAGCCGGGTCGACGTTCGGGCCGACGGTGTCGTCGACGCGCATCGTGATGACGCCCGGCGTCGTACCGCTCAGGGGGAAGCTCAGTTTCTGGTTGATCAGGTCGGCGGTGCCTAGACGGAACAGTGGTGTGGAGAAGCGCAGCTTGAGGAGGTCGGCAGCGGCGGTCGAGGCTTTGGTGACGTCGGTCGCCGACGGCTTCAGGGCCGGGTTGCCGAGCAGCGGTTTCATGTACTGCCACTTGGCCTCGTTGTCGGTCTTCGGCGGCAGCCCGTGGCCGAAGCCGTTGTCGGCGCCGGTCCAGTCGAGCGTGTTGAACCAGTCACCCGAGTCGTACGAGTTGCGGTCCAGCGACTTGCTCCGCAGCAGGTCCGCGCCGGCGTGCCAGAACGACGGCGTCTGCGCCAGCGCGGTCGTTGCCAGCGACAACGTGTTCATCCGGATCCGGTCCGGCATCGGCAGGTTCGTCGGCAACTTGTACGTCAGGGTGTCCCACAACGTTTCGTTGTCATGGGCATCGACGTACGTGATCACCTCGTCGGGCTGGTCGGCGTACCCGGCCGGTGAGCCGTTGTAGTCGACCTGATCACCACGGACGTCGGCACCGGACGATGCAGACTTGAAGGTGAACGATCTGAGGTTGCCGGCCAGCCCTAGTTGGACCAGGTCGGTGTCGTGGGCGAGCCGCTGGGCGCGCTCCGCCGGCGTACCGTTCACCGGGTCACCGTTCGGGTCGCTCGCCTCGCCGGAGCCGAAGCCCTGGATCCGCGGGTTCTCGTCGAACGGCCCGCCGCCCCGGACGCCGTCTCGCAGCCGGTCGGAGAAGGTTCCGATCCCGGTGCCGCCGAGATTTCCCTGCCGGGCCTGGACGAACAGCGCGTCGTTCGCGACCTCGCCGAAGTTCCAGCCCTCGCCGTACAGGTAGATCGACTTGCCGTCGACGCCGTCCTTGGCGAGTGTCAGCTTGTCCAGCGCGGCGCGGACCTTCAGCATGTTCGCCTTGGTGTGGTGACCCATCAGGTCGTACCGGAAGCCGTCCACGTGGTAGTTGCGCGCCCAGCTCACCGTGCCGTCGACCATGATCTTCTCGGCCATCGCATGCTCGGTCGCGATGTTGCTGCAGCAGGTCGAGGTCTCGACCTTCCCGGTGGTGTTGAGCCGCTGGTAGTACCCGGGCACGATCTGGTCCAGCACCGACGTCGGTGCCTGACCCGCGGCCGGGGTGTGGTTGAAGACCTGGTCGAGGACGACGCGCAGCCCCGACTTGTGCAGTCCGCCGACCATCGTGCGGAACTCGGAGACGCGCGCCAGCCCGTCCTTCTGCGCGGCGTACGACCCCTCTGGTGCGAGCCAGTGGAACGGGTCGTAGCCCCAGTTGAACCCGTCCTTCGCAGCCACCGCTGTCACGCAGGCCTGCTGCTGCTCGGAGTCGGCCGGCAGCGACTTCAGATCGCACGCCGGCGTCTGCTGCCCGGTCTCGGGGATTGATGCAATGTCGAATGTCGGCAATAGGTGGACCGTGTTGAGCCCGGCCGCCTTGAGCGACCGCAGGTGCTTGGTCCCGTTGCCTTCGTCGGCGAAGGCCAGGTAGGTACCGCGGTGTGCGGCGGGCACGGTGCTGTCGTTGATCGAGAAGTCCCGAACGTGCAGCTCGTAGATGGTCGAGTCGACACCCTGCGGGAGCTTCGGCGACGGAGTGGCCGACCAGAGCGCCGGCTTACCCGCCGGATCGTTCAGGTCGGCGGCCACGGAGTACGTCGAGTCTGTGGTCAACGCAACCGAGTACGGGTCGGTGACGACGTTCGTCTCGACCTTGCCGGTGCTGGGTGCGTACACCTTCACCTGGTAGCGGTACGACGCGTTCTTCCACGACCGCGGTCCACTGACCGACCAGGAACCGTCGCCGTTTGTGTGCATGGGGATTGTCGACGATCCGATCGTCAACCGCACATCCTGGGCGGTCGGCGCCCAGAGGGTGAAGGTCGGCTTGCCGCCCTGCCAGGTAACGCCGTACGAGCGACCTGTCGCGTTCCCGTACACGTCGTCGAGCACACCTGGTATCTGTACGCCGGTAGCGTCCAGCAGCCGCCCTGCGTCGTCGTACTGCGCGAGACCGAGCTGGCCGGTGAGTATCATGCGAACGTCCGCGTGGTCGAGCCGGAGCGTCGTGTACCCCGGTTTCACCTCGGCGGGGTCGTAGCGCAGGGCAGCCGAGGAACCGCCGATGTCGTTCGCGTCGATCTTGAGCGAACCGGTGTCCGACCAGTGCAGCCGCCACCGGTACCGCTCCGCGTGGTCGACCGCAGGTACGGCGAGGGTGTTGCGGTTGACCCAGTACGCCTTCGCCTGGCTCAGGTCCGGCTGTGCACCGGGCTTGGCCGTCGTCACCGTGAACTGGTGGGTCGCGAGCACGTACGAGAAGGTGACGACCAGCCCGTCCGACGGCACTGCGACCGGTACGTTCTGAGCCGGGTAGCTCTCGTCCCAGGACAGGTTGTGCGCCACCTTCGCCTCATAGTTGCCCGCCTTCAACTCGCTGGTGGACCAGGTGTAGGTCCCGTCGCCGTCCTCGTCGGTCAACCAGGGTCGCATGCAGGAGGGATCCCAGTCGGTCGGACAGCCCAGTGCGGTCTGGAACGACCCGGGCGCCGTGATGATCGGCCCCTGTGCGGTGGACGTCGCGTAATGCCGTCCGTGCTCGTAGTAGAAGGTGACTGGTGTGGCCGGTGCGGTGTACGAGATGTTGGCGCCGTTGGCGACACCACCTGCTCCGTAGTTCTCGTCCCACGTCTTGTTGATCGCAGCCTTGTAGGCGTGCTCACCAGGAGGGAGCGTGTACGTGCCCTTCCACACCTTGTCCTTCGCGTCCAGCGTCAGCTGAGCCTGATCGCAGTCCGGCGACCAGTCCGCGGGGCAGCCCATCTCGCTGTTGTGGTCGCCCGGGACAGACACGTTGGCCGGCTGTACGACGGGACCCGTCCCGCCACCGCCCCCACCCGGTGCAGCAGCGTCACCAACCACGCCGTACGAGCCGGACACCGAGTAGTTGCCCGAGACATCCCGCAGTACGGCGCGGTACTCCAGCAGCGTGCCCTTGGCCAGCCCCGACACGTCGTGGAACACGCGGTACGGCGCGTTGTCGTCGGCACCGAGCCGCTGCCACGCCGTCGTACCCACAGGCCGGTAGCCGAACGTCACTGTCACCGGTGTGTTCGTCGGCACCGCAGCAGCGATCTCTGCACGCCCGCCGACCGTCGCACCCACCTCTGGCGAGCTCATGTAGACGCTCGGCGCCTTAGCGCGCGGCGGGACCTTGGTCTGGGCCTGGTGCACCGTCACGGACAGAGGAGCCTGGCTGACGGCCACCCTGCCCTCGCGGTCGGTCTTCACCGACTTGGAGCTGCCGTACACCGGCTTGAGCCACGTGTTCGGTCCGTACGTCGCCACTGTCGCAGCGGCCGCTGTCTTCGAGTTGTTGGCGACCACCAGGTACTCGACGTTGTCGCTGCCGAGCCGGCTGAACGCGTACAGGCCGTTGGTCTTGGACGAGTACCTGTGCACCTGCCGCCCGTTGGACAGGGCCGCGTACTTGGCCCGCACCTTCGCCAGCTCCGCGATGTGCTTGTACATCGGCGAGTTGACGTCGTACCTGTCCTTGTGGCCGATCGTCGTCGTACCTGTGCCGTCGACGACCTCGTCGTCCGCGTAGTCGGTGGTCTGGGTCGCGAACATGTCCTGCCGCGCGTCCTTGTCACCACCGGGTCCTGTGAAGCCCTGCTCGTCGCCGTAGTAGATGACCGGCTGGCCGCGGGTCAGGTACATCAGTGAGTGCGCGAGCTTGTCCCGTGCGAGCAGGTCCTGCCCGGCGGCGCCGCTCTGCTTCAGGAACGTGCCGACGCGCCCCATGTCGTGGTTACCGAGGAACGTCGGCAGCTCGTACGCGTTCGAGTCCGTGTCGGTGTAGTAGTCGTCGTCCGCGTAGAAGTCCTGCAGCTTGGTACTCGGGTCGCCCTTCGCGTACGCGACCGCGCTCTGCTGGAACCCGAAGTCGAGCGTCGCCTGCAGCGCGCCCTTGGTCGTGTACGTCGACATGAACTGCGGATTCGCGTCGAAGACCTCGCCGAACATGAAGAAGTCCTTGGACCCGGCTCCACGAGCAGCCTCCAGGATCGCGGGCGAGAACTTCTGCCAGAACTCGAGGTTCACGTGCTTCACGGTGTCGATCCGGAAACCGTCGATGCCGAGCTCGGCCCACGTCTTGTAGACGTCGATCATCCCGTCCCGGACCTTCGGCTGCTCGGTGAACAGGTCGTCCAGCCCGACGAAGTCGCCGTACTCCGCGCTCTCGCCGGCGAACGTCGAGTCGCCGCGGTTGTGGTACAGCGTCGGGTCGTTCAGCCAGGCCGGCACCTTGACGCTCTCGTCGGCCGGAGTCCGGAAGACCGGGACGTTGGGGAAGGAGATGTTCTTGTCCAGCGCCGGGAACGTGTCGCCGCCGGCGTAGTCCTTGTCGTTGAACTCCTTGCCCTGGGCATCCTTGTACGGCGATGTGGACTTCGGGATGTAGCCGTACTGGCCGGACTGGTAGTCGATCACGTCCGCGGTGTGGTTGGTGATGATGTCGAAGAAGACCTTCATGCCCTTGCGGTGCGCGAGGTCGATCAACTGCTGCATGTCGGCGTTGGTGCCCAGATGCGGATCGATCTGGGTGAAGTCGGTGATCCAGTACCCGTGGTACCCGGCGCTCGCGTTCGCGCCGGAGCCCTGCACCGGCTGGTTCTTGAACGACGGAGTCAGCCAGATCGACGTCGTACCGAGGGACTTGATGTAGTCGAGCTTCTGGATCACGCCGGCCAGGTCGCCGCCGTGGTAGAAACCCTTGTCCTTCGGGTCCAGCCCGGTCTGCAGCCGGTCACCGGTGAGTCCGCCGGCGTCGTTCGCCTTGTTCCCGTTCGCGAACCGGTCCGCCATCAGGAAGTAGAACCGCTCCTTGGTGAGGTCCGGTCGCAGGCTCGGCGTCGCGAGCGCTTTGTCGGCGGCCGTCACAGTCGGCCCGGCGAGCTCCACCGGCGTCATGGTCACAACGTGACTGGTTTCGTTGTAACTGAACCGCACCTTGGCCCGGCCCTCGAGCCGCAGCGGGATGTTCTGGCCGTCCCGCACACCGCCGGCGCCGTAGTTCTCGTCCCAGCTCTTGTTGACCGTGACCTTGAACTCGTACGACCCGGCCGGTACGTCGAACACCTTCGTGTACGGCGCACTCGCACCCAGACTGGACGCGTCGCAGCCCGGATCCCAGTCGGTCGCGCACCCCAGCTCGTTCTGCAACGAGCCCGCGACGGTGATCACCTTGTCCGCCGTCACTTGGGCCGGAGCCGGTGCTGCCGTGGCCAACCCCAGTACGACCACTGCGGCCGCGGTGAAACCTGCTGTCAAACGCCTGAACCCGTGCATGACGTGCCCCTCCCCGGCGACTCAACCCTGCCGGGGACGCTAGCCGCCGCCTTTTACCGTGAGGAGGGCTCGAATGTCACGGTAAGGTCACGAGGTCCGGAAGCGTGGTCTCGATCGGTGTGCGCAGCACAGTCGTCGCCTGCTCGTCGTACGGCGTCGGCTGTGCGTTCACGATGACCAGAGGCTTTCCGGCGTTCAGTGCGAGGTCGCAGAGACCAGCGGCCGGGTAGACCTGCAGCGACGTACCGATGGCCAGGAACAGGTCGGCTGACTCGGTGGCTGCGACAGCTCGGTCCAGCACGGCCCGGTCGAGGGACTGGCCGAACGAGACGGTCGCGGACTTCAGGATCCCGCCGCACACCTCACAGGCCGGGTCCTCGTCGCCTGACTCGAGTCGTGGGAGTACGTCGGCCATAGGGATCCGGCGCTCACACTGGAGACAGTCGACGTACCAGACCGTGCCGTGCAGCTCGTGGACCAGCTCCGGTGACGAGCCGGCCCTCTGGTGCAACCCGTCGACGTTCTGCGTGATCAGACCGGTCAGACGGCCCTGCCGCTCCAGCTCGACCAGAGCGAGATGACCCGGGTTCGGCTCGACCGTCCACGCCGGCACGGCCAGCCGGTGCTTCCAGGTCGCCACCCGCACCTCGCGACTGGCGACGTACTCGTCGATATCGAACATCGCCTCCGCCGCCGGGTCCTTCGTCCACAACCCCTGCGGCCCTCGAAAGTCCGGTATCCCCGAAGCAGTCGAGATCCCGGCGCCGGTCAGTACGGCGATGCGTTCAGCGTTCAGCACACTTGACCTTGACACAGGGACAACCCCGATCGTCAAACACATGCTTTCCTACATCGGCTCCGGACCGTACTGCTACAGCAACAGCCTGGCGATGGTCCTCGGCGACCAGGCCCCGTCTCCCGCCGTCATCGAGGTCCTCACCGGCTCACCGTTCGGCGTACAACTCCTCTCCGGTCGGCTACCGCTCTTCGATCCCTACGGCTGGGACGGGGAGATCGGACTGGACGCCGCTATCGACCTGCTGGGCTGGACCTGCACCAGCGCCGGCGCGTCGTCGCCCGAAGAAGCGCTCGACCGACTCCGTACGGCGGTGCAGGACGGGCCGGTGCTCGTCGGACCACTGGAGATGGGCCTGTTGCTGTACCACCCGGGCGCAGGCGATCCGATCGAGGCCGACCACTATCTGGTCGTGCAGGCGATGGACTCCGACCGCGTGCTGCTGCACGACCCGCAGGGCTTTCCCTACGCCACGCTGCCGCTGGACGCCTTCCTGGCCTCTTGGCGGGCCGAGTCGATCAGCTACAAGCGCTACGGCTACAGCATGCGCTCGGGCTTCCAGCAGGTGCGGGACGTGAGCGTGGAGGATGCGCTACAGGCGTCGGTACCCGCGGCCAAGGCCTGGGTCTCGCTTCGGGGCGACGTCGTGGTGTCGCCCGGAACCGTCGGGAACGAGGAGGCTTTGGAACGCTTCGCCGAGCTGCTCGAACAGGGCCTGGATCCCGGCATCCACGGACTGATGGCGCACTTCGCGGTGCGCGTGGGCGCCCGGCGGCTCGTCGACGCGGCCACGGCGATGGGCCGGATCGGGCTTCGTGATGCGAGCGCGATCCTCGACTCGCAGGCGCGCCTGGTCGGCAGCCTGCAGTACGAGCTCACCGCCGGGTCGGTGTCGGCCGCGGCGGCAATCGTCCGGAAGCTGCAGCCCACCTACTCCGAGCTGGCCCGGGTGCTCTGAGCCCAGTCGGTGGCCAGGACGGACATCACGATCTCGTCCACCCATTCGCCCTCCCAGAGGAGCGCGTCTCGCAGGACGCCCTCGGTCTTGAAGCCGGCCTTCTCGTAGGCGCGCCGGGCGCGCGGGTTGAAGGTGTAGACGCCGAGGCTGATCCGGTGCAGGCCGAGCTGCTCGATGCCGTAGCCGACGATCAGCCGGGTCGCCTCGGTGCCGAGGCCGCGGCCCTGGCCGGACGCGCCGATCAGGATCCGGAAGTTGCAGCACTGGTTGTCCCGGTCCCAGTCGTTCAGCACGGCCTCACCGACGACGGCACCCGACGCCTTGTCGACGATGGCGAGGTCGAGCCGGTCGGTCTGGTCCTTGCGGGTCCGCATCCATTCGCGGGCCTGCTCCTCGCCGATCTCGCCGTGGCTGCCGGTCAGACGAGCGACGTCCGGGTCGTCCATGGCGGCACTGAGTGCTTCGTAGTCGCCCTCGTCCAGTTGGCGCAGGACCACCAGGTCCCCGGCGAGCGTCGGCTTGTACGCGAAGTCGGTCACGTCGCGCAGTGTGTCAGCTGACCCGCCGTACGACGTATTGGTTTTCTCCGGCCGACACCAGCTCCTGGGAGCGCATCCGGCACCATGCGGGGATGTCGGTCGCTGCGGCTGGGTCGTCGGCCAGCACCGTCACTGTGTCGCCTACGGCAACAGTCGGTAGCGTCTTGGCCAGTTTGATCACCGGGAGTGGACAGAGCAGGCCACGGCAGTCCAGGTCGACGTTCACATGCCTACCTCCGCCCGGATCCGCTGCACCAGTCCTGGAAGCACACCACAGAACCGCTGCACCTCGTCATGGGTCGTGTCGCGCCCGAGAGAGACACGGACGTTGCCATGGGTCAGGACGCCCATCGCTGCGAGCACGTGCGAGGGCTGGAGCGTGCTCGACGTACAGGCGGAACCACTCGAGACAGCGAACCCCTCAGCGTCGAGGGCGGTCACCAGCGCCTCGCCGTCCACATAGAGACAAGAGAACGTGAGGATGTGCGGTAGGCGGTCTTCCGCGTCGCCTACTACCTCGACATCGGGGATGTCCGCGGCCACACGACGGCGTACCTCGTCGATCCAGGCCCTGTGCCGCTTGCCGAGCTCCTCCGCCTCAGCCAGTCGCGCCTGCAACGCAGCTGCCGCGGCGAGCGCGTTGGGGACGTTCGGGAACCCGGGGGAGAGGCCGTCCTCCCGCTCGTCCATCGGCCACGCCGGTGCGATCCGCGTGCCCTTCTTCACAGCCAGTAGCCCGACGCCTGCGGGGCCGCCCCACTTGTGGGCGCTTGCCGCGAGCACCGACCAGCCCGCCGGTACGACGTCGTGCCCGACCGACGCGGACGCGTCAACAAAGAGAGGTACGTCGCCTGCCGCCGCCGCAGCCGCCTCGATCGGCTGCCGCGTCCCCACCTCGTGGTTCGCCGACTGCAACGCAGCCACGGCCACACCAGGTCGTCGTACGGCGTCTGTGAAGGCAGCCAACTCGACCCGCCCCAGCCGGTCCACGCCGACCTCGGCAGCCGCCTCACCAGCCGTGTGCAGTACGGCGGAGTGCTCGACCGCACTGTGCACGATCGTTGCCCCGACCCGGCTGCGCGCGGCCCGTACCGCGGTCAGGCCGGCCTGGATCGCCGCCGTACCGGAGGTGGTCAGGTACAGCTCGTCCGGCCGCACACCGACCGCGTCCGCGAGGACCGCGCGGGCGTTGTCCAGCAGCAGTCTCGCGGTCCGGCCCTCGTGGTGCAGGCGCACCGGATCGGCCCATCCGGAATCCACTGCCGACAGCAACATCTCCCGCGCCGCGGGGTGCATCGGCTCGGCCGACGCGGCGTCCAGATACGCACGCTCACTCACAGGGGAAACGCTAAGCCCTACCTATGCGCGGAGACGCGAATGGTGTCCAGTAGTGTTTGGTCGTCAGTCTCACTTGGGAAGGGAAAGGCGCCCCGTGGGTTCGAACGGCACGCCCGGAGTGGAGAAGCGACCGGCAGGTTCTGCCGGCGCCACACGGCCGGCGAAGCGTCGCCTGCTGGTCGGCAGTGCACTGGTGCTCGGCACCCTGCTGCTGACCGGTTGCTCGACGGCGACCACTGAGCAGTGGAAACGACTCGGTCTGCCCGAGGGCGCATCGGACCGGACCGAGGCCATCCGCAGCCTCTGGATCGGGGCGTGGATCGCCGCCCTGATCATCGGCGTGATGGTCTGGGGCCTGATCCTGTGGGTCGTGGTGCGGTACCGCAAGCGCAACGACGAGGCACCCCGGCAGGTGCGGTACAACCTGCCGCTCGAGGTGCTCTACACCTTGGCCCCGTTCGCGATCATCGGTGTGCTGTTCTTCTACACCGTCGAGCACGGCAACAAGGTCACGCACATGGACGCCAACCCGGCGCACACCGTCAACGTGGTGGGCCAGCAGTGGCAGTGGACCTTCAACTACAAGGACACCGTCGACGGGCAGCAGGGTGTCTGGGAGACCGGCACGATGGACAAGCCGGCCACCCTATGGCTGCCGGTGAACGAGTCGGTCCACTTCGACCTGACCTCGCCGGACGTCATCCACTCGTTCTGGGTGCCGGCGTTCTACTTCAAGCTCGACGTGATCCCGGGCAAGACGAACAAGTTCGAGCTGACCCCGACCAAGACCGGCACCTTCGCCGGCAAGTGTGCCGAGCTCTGCGGGCTCTACCACAGCCGGATGGTCTTCACGGTCAAGGTGGTCTCCCGCGACGAGTACGACGCACACCTGCGCGAACTGGCCGCCAAGGGCCAGACCGGCGCCGCAACCGGTGGCGCCGACGCCACCACCATTCCCGGTACAGGGGGCGAGAAGTGACCGACTTCGCCGAGCGCACCGGCGCTATCGGTAGCACCAGCGCGCTGCCCCGGCGGCGCAGCAAGGGTGCGTTGCTGGTCAAGTACCTGACCACGACGGACCACAAGCTGATCGGGCACATGTACCTGATCACGTCGTTCGCGTTCTTCCTGATCGGCGGCGTGATGGCGCTGCTGATCCGCGCCGAGCTGGCCAAGCCGGGCCTGCAGATCGTGAACGAAGAGGTGTACAACCAGCTCTTCACGATGCACGGCACGATCATGCTGCTGCTGTTCGCGACCCCGCTGTTCGTCGGCTTCGCGAACGAGATCATGCCGATCCAGATCGGCGCCCCCGACGTCGCGTTCCCGCGGCTGAACATGTTCAGCTTCTGGCTGTTCCTGTTCGGCGGCCTGATCACGATCAGCGGCTTCTTCACCCCGGGCGGCGCGGCCGACTTCGGCTGGTTCGCCTACGCCCCGCTGTCGAACGCGGTCCGTTCGCCGGGGATCGGCGGCGACCTGTGGATCATGGGTCTGTGGATGGCCGGTCTGGGCACGATCCTCGGTGCGGTCAACTTCATCACCACGATCATCACCATGCGCGCGCCCGGTATGACGATGTTCCGGATGCCGATCTTCACCTGGAACATCCTGGTCACGTCGATCCTGGTACTGATCGCCTTCCCGATCCTGGCGGCGGCGCTGCTGATCCTGGAGGCGGACCGAACACTCGGGGCCCATGTCTTCGACGCGGCCAACGGCGGGCCGATACTTTGGCAACACCTGTTCTGGTTCTTCGGGCATCCCGAGGTGTACATCATCGCGCTGCCGTTCTTCGGCATCGTGACCGAGATCCTGCCGGTCTTCAGCCGCAAGCCGGTCTTCGGCTACATCGGTCTGGTCAGCGCGACCCTCGGTATCGCGGTCCTCTCGGTGGCGGTGTGGGCACACCACATGTTCGTCACCGGCGCGGTGAACCTGCCGTTCTTCTCGTTCATGACGTTCTTGATCGCGGTCCCGACCGGGGTGAAGTTCTTCAACTGGATCGGCACGATCTGGGGCGGGTCGGTCTCGTTCGACACCCCGATGCTCTGGTCGGTGGGCTTCCTGACCACCTTCCTCTTCGGCGGCCTGACCGGCGTCATCCTGGCCTCGCCCGCGCTGGACTACCAGCTGTCCGACTCGTACTTCGTGGTCGCGCACTTCCACTACGTCGTCTTCGGCACCGTGGTGTTCGCGATGTTCGCCGGGTTCTACTTCTGGTGGCCGAAGTTCACCGGGCGGATGCTCGACGAGCGGCTCGGCAAGCTGCACTTCTGGCTGCTGTTCATCGGCTTCCACACCACGTTCCTGGTGCAGCACTGGCTCGGCGTCGAGGGCATGCCGCGGCGCTACGCGTCGTACGGCGCCAACGAGGGCTTCACCACGCTGAACGAGGTCTCCAGCGTCGGTGCCTTCATCCTGGGCGCGTCGATGCTGCCGTTCTTCTACAACATCTACAAGTCCCGCAAGACGCCGCTGGTGGGTGTCGACGACCCGTGGGGCTGGGGCCGCTCGCTGGAGTGGGCGACCAGTTCGCCGCCGCCGCGGCACAACTTCGAGAAGCTGCCCCGGATCCGTTCGGAGTCCCCGGCGTTCGACCTTCACCACGCCGACCTGGCGCTGGCGGAGTACCCGGACAACCGGGCCGGCAAGGACAACCTGCTGGACGCGGGTGAGGACCAAGGCCGCGTCGAGCATCTGATCGAGCAGGCCGAGTCCGATGCCGGGAACGACGGGAAGGACAAGGCGTGAAGGTCGAAGCCTGGGTCTTCGGGATCCTGAGTGTGTTCGTGCTCGTCGTCACGCCGATCTACTGGCTGATGTCCGAGGACCCGACCGGCACCACCGCACTGGTGATGACGTTCTTCCTGTCGCTGCTGGTGGCGTTCTACCTGAGCGTCACGGCCCGGCGGATGGACGCGCGTCCGGAGGACCGCAAGGAAGCGGAGATCGTCGAAGGGGCGGGCGAGCTCGGCTTCTTCCCGCCGTACTCCTGGTGGCCGCTGTGGTGCGCGCTGACGCTGGCGGTGGTTGTCCTCGGCATCGTCTTCGGCTGGTGGCTGTTCATCGCCGGCTGCGGGATCGGCATCGTCACGCTGAGCGGGTTCATCTTCGAGTACTACCGCGGTGACCACGCTCACTAGTTGAGAGTCGTACGAAAAACGCCGTCCGGGAACGAACCGGGCGGCGTTTTCGTGCGTCTGTAGTACTGCGAATCCGTACGGAGCGTTGTGGACCGTACCGGAACGGCGCGTGCGGGTGCACAGAAATGTCGCTGCGGCAGGTTACCCTTACCGCGGTCTGACTAAACAGGGGAGAACTGGGGAATGGTGAGCAGTTCGGTGAGGAAGCACGGCCTTGCCGTGGCGGGGATCTGCGTCCTGCTGCTGGCCGGCACGGCCTGCAGCGACACAGAGGCCGGCGGCGGCTCCGGTGGCGGCGGACAGTCGACGCCCAGCACGTCCACGTCGCAGAGCAACTCGCCAGGTGCCTCCAGCACGCCAGGGAGCTCGACGACCCCGTCGGAGACCCCGGCGTCGGCCAGTATCGCGATCGTGCCCGCCAAGGGCGCGTCGGCGGTGCAGCCGGACAAGCCGGTGACGGTGACCACCACGGCCGGCAAGCTGGCCGCGGTCACGCTCAAGGACGACGACGGCGACAAGGTGACCGGCAGCTTCAACGCCGAGAAGACCCAGTGGACGTCGTCGCCGCAGCTGAAGCCCGGCGCCACGTACACGGTGAGCGGCTCGGCCGAGGGCACCGACGGCGCCACCGTGCCGATCAGCTCGACCTTCAAGACGCTGAAGGCGTCGAAGAGCCTGAAGGCCTCGGTCGTCCCGCTGAACGGCGAGACCGTCGGCGTCGCGCTACCGGTCCAGATCTTCTGGAACAACCCGGTCAAGGACCGTGCGGCCGTCGAGAAGCGGCTCTCCGTGAAGACCTCGGTGCCGGTCGACGGCAGCTGGCACTGGGTGAACAGCAAGCAGGTCAACTACCGCCCGAAGAACTACTGGCCGGCCGGCACCAAGGTGACCGTCAACATCGGCACCCTGGGCGTCAACGCCGGTAACAACACGTGGGGCACCGCGAGCCGGACCATCGCGTTCAGCATCGGCAAGTCGGTGGTCACCAACATCAACGTCAAGAAGCACACGATGGCGGTGACGATCAACGGCAAGCTGGCCCGGACCATCCCGATCACCGCCGGCAAGGACGGCTTCACCACCCGCAGCGGGGTGAAGGTGATCATGGAGAAGTACCCGGTGAAGCGCATGGACGCGGCGACTGTCGGCCTGAAGCCTGGCGACCCGGAGTACTACAACATCCCGGACGTGAAGTGGGCGCAGCGCGTCACCAGCTCCGGCGAGTTCATCCATGGCGCCCCGTGGTCGTCCGGCAGCCAGGGCAGCTCCAACGTCAGCCACGGCTGCGTCGGCATGAGCCTCAAGGACGCCCAGTGGTACTACAACCAGACCCTCCGCGGCGACCCGGTGATCGTCACCGGCACCAACCGCCACATGGAGCCCGGTAACGGCTGGACCGACTGGAACGGCACCTGGGCCGCCTACAAGGCCGGCTCCGCCCTCTCCTGACGCACCAAGACGCAACAGCCTCCTCCCCGCATGCCCGCGGGCAGGAGGCTGTTGTGTTTTCAGAACGCAGCCCACACCTCGTCGGCATGGAGGGATGGGAGGGAGTGGTGGGTCGCTGTTTCGAGTTGTATGACGGTTGCGGCGGGGGAGAGTGTGTTGACTCGGCGGGTCAGTTGAGCCGCGTTGTGACTCTTGCTGCGGCCCGCGGCGAAGACCAGGGGAGCGAGGTCTCGCAGCTGGTCGTCTGTGGGTCGTTTGGTGCGGACGAACGGGGTTGACGGCTGCTCTGCGGCCAGACCAGCCAGCTCTAGGACCTGAGGGTCGAGTGGGAGGCCCTGGGTCTCCCAGCGCAGGAACGAGTCCGTGCGCTTTCTGGACGGCCGCAGCAGGCTCGGCAGAGCTCGGAGGATGTACGGGACACGCAGGGCGACGTAGCAGTCCGTCGGGTCGAGCAGAGCCAGACGCTCCACGCGGTCCGGGTGGTTGATCGCGTACGTGAGTGCGATCCAGGCGCCGTACGAGTGACCGCACAGCACCGTCCGGCCGATGCCGAGTCCGTCGAAGGTGTTCGTCAGCCACGTGTGCAGATCAGCCGGCGTCTTGGGCGTCCGACCACTGTTCGTGCTCCGGCCCGCGTCGACGATCAGGTCGATCGCGTAGACGCGATACCGCTCAGCGAGCCGCGGCGCGATCGTGAACCACACCGGTGACGTCGCTCCATGCCCCGGCAGCAGTACGACGGGCGGTCCGTCGGCAGGACCGCATGCGTTGACGTGGGTCGTACCGAACTCGTCGGTGAGCTCGAGCTGGTCGACCGGCACGTCCCAGCGGGCGAGGAGAGCGTCGTACGCGTCCTGGAAGCTCATGCTGCCGAGAATAGCTCACTCAGTGAGGTAAATTGTCGGGCATGCGTAAAGGAGTGACACCAGCCGACCCGGAACGCGCCGCCGCACTGGAGGTGGTGCACCTGCTCCGGGAGGTCGCCCTACGGTACGACCTGGCGGTCGGAGAATTCGCCCGGACGACGGCCTTGCACGGGACCGACGTACGGGCGCTGGTACGCCTCCTGGACGCCGAACGCGCCGGGGTGGAGGCCACGCCCAGTTGGCTCGCTCAACAGCTTGGAATGACCTCTCAGGCGACGACAGCCGTCATCCACCGCCTGGAGGCCGCCGGGCACGTCGAACGCCTCAGAAGCCGAACGGACGGCCGCAGCGCCCGCCTCCAGGTCTCCGACAGTGCGGTAGCCCTGGGCTGGCAGTTCTTCGGCCCGCTCCTGGACCGCCTGGTCGCCACCACCCAGGCCCTCGAGCCCGGCGAACGTGCGCTGGTGAAGGACTACCTGTCTGCTGCCTCCGCCGCACTGGCATAACAAGAAGGGCCCCGGCGAGTGCCGGGGCCCTTCTGTGTTCGTGCGACGTCAGGAGCGGTCGCTGGTGACCTCGCGGTAGGTCTCCGTGTCCTCCGTCAGCTCGTGGATCTCGTCGGCGTCATGAGCGTGCTCGTGCGCCTCCTCGACCTCCTGAGTGGTCGGCTTCTGCACCGCGTCGGCGAAGTAGAAGCGGGACAGCGCGGCGCGGGCCTTGTTCAGCGCGCGACGCGGGGCGCGGACGCCGTTCTCGTCGGTCTCCGGGCCGATCTCGTGCGGCACGAGCCGGTCCCGCGCGGTGATCGAGTACGCCTCGTAGGTCGAGATCGGCTGGTGCTTCTCGGTGTACTTGCCCTCGGGGGAGCGCATGATCACACCGGTCTCCAGGCCGTGCAGCAGCCGGTCCTGATCGGCGCGCTGCAGCGAGATCGCCCAGCGGCGTGCGATCCAGAAGCCCAGGATCGGGCCGAGGATCACCGCGAACCGCAGGAACCAGGTCACATGGTTCAGCGACAGGTTGAAGTGGGTGGCGATCAGGTCGTTACCGCCGCCGATCCACAGCATCGCGTAGAAGGTGATGAACGCGACGCCGATACCGGTCCGGGTCGGGACGTCCCGCGGCCTGTCGAGCAGGTGGTGCTCGCGTTTGTCACCGGTGATCCAGCCCTCGATGAACGGATAGAGCGCGACCAGGGTGACGAACGCCGGTGGCACGATCAGCGCCGGGATGATCAGGTTCCAACTGAGGGTGATGCCCCAGAAGTGTGACTCGAAGCCGGGGAATATTCGCACCGAGCCTTCCAGCCAGCCCATGTACCAGTCCGGTTGCGCACCTGCGGTGACCTCGGCCGGGTTGTACGGCCCGTACAGCCAGACCGGGTTGATCTGCATCAGTGCGCCCATCAGCGCGGTGATGCCGAAGACCACGAAGAAGAAGCCGCCGGCCTTGGCCGTGTACACCGGGAACAGCGGGTAGCCGACCACGTTCTTCTGGGTCCGGCCGGGACCGGCGTACTGCGTGTGCTTGTGGTACACGACCAGGAACAGGTGGGCCGTGACCAAGGCCAGGATGATGCCCGGTATCAGCAGCACATGGACGATGAAGAACCGTGCGACGAAGTCGTCACCGGGGAACTCACCGCCGAAGATGAAGAAGTTCATGTACGTGCCGACCACGGGTGACGCCTGGATCATGCCGTTGGTGATCCGTAGACCGGTACCGGACAGCAGGTCGTCGGGGAGGCCGTAGCCGAGGAAGCCCTCGATGATGCCCAGGAACAGCATCCCGAAGCCGATCAGCCAGTTCAGCTCGCGCGGCTTGCGGAACGCGCCGGTGAAGAACATCCGGAGCAGGTGCACCATCATCGCGGCGATGAACAGCACGGCCGCCCAGTGGTGGATCTGCCGCATCAGCAGACCGCCGCGGACGTCGAACGTGATGTCCAGCGTGGAGGCGTAGGCCTCCGACATGTGCAGACCCTTGAGCAGGCTGTACGAGCCCTGGTACTCGATCTCGGCCATCGACGGCTTGAACCAGAACGTCAGGAAGGTGCCGGTCAGGATCAGGATGATGAAGCTGTAGAGCGCGATCTCGCCCAGCATGAAGGACCAGTGGTCCGGGAAGATCTTCCGCAGGTTCTTCTTGCCGATCTTCGCGATGCCGAGGCGATCGTCGACCCACTTGACCGGTCCAGGGAACTCTGTGTTTGTTGACACTGTTGTCACCCTCGTTCGAAGAAGCTCGGGCCGACCGGCTCGTGGAAGCCGCTCTGCGCAACCAGGTAGCCCTCGCTGTCCACTGCCAACGGTAGCTGAGGCAGCGGGCGGGCAGCGGGGCCGAAGACGACCTTGGCGCTGTCGGCCAGGTCGAAGGTCGACTGGTGGCACGGGCAGAGCACGTGGTGCGTGGTCTGCTCGTACAGCGAGATCGGGCATCCGACGTGGGTGCAGATCTTCGAGTAGCACAGGATGCCGTCGATGCCCCAGTTCTCCCGGCCCGGCTTGGTGCGGATCTCGCTCGGCTTGATCCGGACCACGATCACCGCGGCCTTCGCCTTGGCGTTCTGGTACTCCGACGAGTTTTCCTCCTGCAGCGGGGCCAGGTTGGCCGGCGCCGCGTTGACCAGCTGGCCGACGACCAGGTCGGACGGCTTGATCGGGCGGTCGGTGACGTCGTTGACGACCCGGATGCCCTTCGCCCAGATCGTGTTGTAGAGCGCCCGGCCCGGCAGCGGACCGAGGTCGCGGAGCAGGATGACCGCCGGCAGACCGAGGACGCCGAGCGCGCCGATCAGCGAGTTGCGGATCATCTTGCGCCGGCCGAAGCCGGACTCCTCCGCACCTTCCTTGAAGGCCTCGGTGATCTCTGCGATCTGCTGCGGCGACGAGTGCGCGGCGTGGCGCTCCTCGGAGATCTCCTCGTCCACCATCAGCTTCTTGGCCCACTGGATCGCGCCGGCCCCGATCAGGAACAGCGCGAGGCCGATGCACAGGCCGATGACCATGTTGTTCGCGTTGCCGGACAGCGGGCCGAACTCGAGGATCGAGTCCCGCGGGATGGCGAAGTACGCGACACAGGAGCCCACCACCAGCAGCGTCGCCAGGCCGAACATGCCCGACACCTGGCGCTCGGCACGGTCGGCCGCCTTCGGGTCGATGTCGGTGATCCGCGGCTCGTGCGGCTCCAGACCCGGGTCCGGGATCGGTTCCGCCACCTCGACGGTGCCGTGCTCGTCCTCGGGCTTCACCGGCAGATTGTCGTTACTCATTCGGCCTTCGCTCCCTTGGCCTTGACGCCCTTGGCGCCGATCCAGACCGCTACCGCTACCAGCAGACCGATGCCGACGAACCAGCCCCACAGGCCCTCGGACACCGGGCCGAGCCGGCCGAGTCCGAAGCCGCCCGGGTCCTTCTGGGTCTCCAGCGCCTTGAGGTAGGCGATGATGTCGCGCTTGTCCTCGGGCTGCATGACCTGGTCGGAGAAGACCGGCATCTGCTGCGGGCCGGTCAGCATGGCCTCGTAGATGTGCTTCTCACTGACGCCCATCAGCGACGGCGCGTACTTGCCGTTCGGCAGCGCGCCACCGCGACCGGCGAAGTTGTGGCAGGCCGTGCAGTTGGTGCGGAACAGCTCGCCGCCGCGGGTGACCTGCTCGTCGGTGGCCTTGCTCACGTCGTACGACTCGGAGCCCGGAACCGAAGGGCCGGGGGCGAGCGAGGCGACGTACGCGGCCAGGGCCTCGATCTCCGTCTCGGAGTACGCCGGGGCCTTGCGCGGGATCTGTGCGCCCGGCTGCATCGCGGGCATCCGGCCGGTGCCGACCTGGAAGTCGACCGCGGCCGCGCCGACGCCGATCAGCGACGGGCCGGCCATCTTGCCCTCGCCGTTCCCGCCGCCCTCGGCGTTCAGGCCGTGGCAGCTGGAGCAGCCGACCGCGAAGAGCTTCTTGCCCTCTTCGATCTGCTGCGACTGGGCCGAGTTGTCCGCCACCGCGTTGTCAGGGGCGAAGGCGGCGTACGCCGACCCCACTGCCAGGAGGCCGAACAGGAGCACGACGAGGCCGGCGGACCGGTGCCGTCGTCGCGCGGAGAGAAAGCGCGCCGGTGACAAGGAAGGTCTCTTCTCACTCATTTGAGCAGGTAGATGGTCGCGAACAGGGCGATCCAGACCACGTCGACGAAGTGCCAGTAGTACGACACGACGATCGCCGAGACGGCCTGTTCGTGGGTGAACTTACGAGCCATGTACGTCCTGGCCAGGACGAACACGAAAGCTATGAGGCCGCCGGTCACGTGCAGACCGTGGAAGCCGGTGGCCAGGTAGAACACCGATCCGTACGCGTTCGACGAGATCGTGATGCCCTCGTGCACCAGTTCGGCGTACTCGGTCACCTGGCCGGCGATGAAGACCGCGCCCATCAGGTACGTGAGGATGAACCACTCACGCATGCCCCAGTTGCGTGGGTTCGCCAGCGAGCCGACCCGGCCCACCTTGCCGTGCTCGGCGGCGAACACACCCGCCTGGCAGGTGAACGACGACGCGACCAGGATGAACGTGTTCACCGAGGCGAACGGGACGTTCAGATGGTGCGTCATGACCTCCCACAGCGTCTCCGTGCCCGGAGCGGCTGCGGCGGTCGTCACCGACCGGATCGTGAAGTACGCCGCGAACAGGGCGGCGAAGAACATCAGTTCGCTCGAGAGCCAGACGATCGTGCCGACACTGACCATGCTGGGACGGTCATGATGCCCGTGTTCACGAGACGCTGGGAGCGCGGTTGCAGTGGCCACGCGGTCATTATGTCGGTCCTCGTATCAACTGACACGACCACCCCCATGCATGTCGGCAACTAAGTGTTTCTACTGTGGAAGCGTGCTTCCCCTTCACGCCACGCCCGGCGACCGGATCGAGCCGCTGACACCGCTCCGGTTGCTGACGGCATGGACCTTCGAACCGGTGTTACTCGCCGTGATCGTCGTACTCGGCGCGATCTATCTGTACGGCGTCCACAAGCTGCGCAAACGCGGTGACAAGTGGTCCCGCGGCCGGACGTTCGCGTTCGTCGGCGTCGGGCTCGGAAGCGCCGTGATCGCCACCCAGTCGGCGCTCGGCACCTACGACACGGTCCTGATCAGCGTGCACATGGTGCAGCACATGATCCTGTCGATGCTGACGCCGCTCGCGCTGGCGCTCGGCGCGCCGGTCACGCTGGCGCTGCGGACGCTCCCGCAGCGGCCGCGGAAATGGTTGCTCTCCGTGTTGCATTCGCGGTTCGCGAAGGTGGTCTGCTTCCCGCTGGTCGGCTTCACGCTGTTCGTCCTGAGCCCCTGGGCGCTCTATTTCAGCGGCTGGTACGACGCCACGCTGCATTCGACCGTGTTGCACGACCTGCTGCACCTGCACTTCATTCTGGTCGGATCGCTGTTCTTCTGGCCGCTGCTCGGGCTCGACCCGGTGCCCGGCCGGGTGATCTACCCGTTCCGGCTGATCCTGACGTTCCTCACACTGCCGTTCCACGCGTTCCTCGGCATCACGATCATGTCCGCGAACAAGCTGATCGCCGAGGACTGGTACACCAGCTTCGGCCGCTCCTGGTCGCCGTCGCCACTGCGCGACCAGTACATCGCGGGCGGCCTGCTGTGGGGCTCGGGCGACATCGTCGGCGTGGTGTTCTTCGCCGTACTGTTCGTCCAATGGGTGCGTGAGTCACAGCGTGAGGCGCGCCGTGAGGACCGGCGCCTGGACCGGTTGGAGGAACAGGCTCGCAGGGCTGGACAGGCGCCCCGGTAGCATTCCGGGTGTCCAGTCGTCTTTTGAACAAGCTTGGGATGGATCGATGAGTTCAGAGCGTCCGCTGAAGGTCCTGGTCTACAGCGACGACCGTACGACGCGGGAGTCCGTCCGGCTGGCCCTCGGCAAGCGGCCGGCGGCCGATCTGCCCGAGCTCGAGTACGTCGAGTGCGCCACCGAGCCGGCCGTCATCAAGACCATGGACAAGGGCGGGATCGACCTGGCCATCCTGGACGGCGAGGCCGTACCGGCCGGCGGTCTGGGGATCGCCCGGCAGCTGAAGGACGAGATCTTCCAGTGCCCGCCGGTGCTGGTCATCACTGGCCGCCCGCAGGACGCCTGGCTGGCGACCTGGTCGCGGGCCGAGGGCGTGGTCTCGCACCCGATCGACCCGATCAAGCTGGCCGAGGTCACCGCGGACCTGATCCGCCAGCGGCTGGCCAAGCTGCCCGCCACGACCGCCTGACACACCATGTCCGATCCAAGGGGCGCCTACAGCTGGCCCCAGGTCCTCAATCCGCTGCTGCGGCGTGAGGACCTGGAGGCATCCGCCACCGCATGGGCGATGGAGCAGATCCTGTCCGGAGCGGCCTCGCCCGCGCAGCTCGCCGGCTTTGTGATCGCGCTGCGTTCCAAGGGCGAGACGGTGATCGAGGTCGAGGGCCTGGTCGCGACGATGCGCGACTTCGCCACCCGGATCTCGGTGCCCGGCCGGACGCTCGACGTCGTCGGCACCGGCGGTGACCAAGCCCACACAGTGAACATCAGCACGATGTCCGCGATCGTCGCCGCGGGCGCCGGCGCGAAGGTGCTGAAGCACGGCAACCGCGCGGCCTCGTCGGCCTGTGGTGCGGCCGATGTCCTCGAAGAACTGGGCATCCCGCTCGATCTGACCGCGGAACAGGTGGCCGAGGTGGGGGAGCGGGCCGGGATCACGTTCTGCTTCGCTCCGGCGTTCCACCCCGCGTTGCGGCATGCCGCCGTACCTCGTCGTGAGCTCGGAGTGCCGACCACGTTCAACTTCCTCGGCCCGCTGGCGAACCCGGGCAACCCGTCCGCGCAGGCGGTCGGCGTCGGCGACGGCCGGATCGCCGGGCTGATGGCCGGCGTACTGGCGCGGCGCGGGATCGACGCGCTGGTGTTCCACGGCGACGACGGGCTGGACGAGCTGACCACGCGTACGACGTCGCAGGTGTGGATCGTCGGCGGCGGTGAGGTCGAAGGACCGATCACGCTCGACCCGCGCGAGCTGGGCATCGAGCCGGTGTCCGCGGACGCGCTGAAGGGCGCTGACGCGACGTTCAACGCGAAGGTCGTGCGCGCACTCGTCGACGGCGAGCCGGGGGCGGTGCGGGACGTCGTACTGCTGAACGCCGGCGCGGCGCTGGCGGCGTACACGCCAGAGGCAGGCAGCCTGACGGAGCGGATCCGGACCGGGATGGACCGTGCGGCCGAGGCGATCGACTCCGGGGCAGCGAAGGACGTGCTGGACCGGTGGATCACTGCCTGCGCCGAGGTGCGCGGCTGACATTGCTACAGCAGAAGGGCCGGCGGGTGTTCCCCCGCCGGCCCTTTTCTACTTGCTCAGCTTCATCTGGGTGACCTTGTAGCGCCAGACGTTCTGCCAGTCCGGGGTGGAGCCGGCGAGGTCGGCGACCGAGACCGCCGCCGTACCGTCACCGCGGTCGACCACCGCGATCATGATCGTGGAGAACGTCTCCGGCAGCTTCGGCACCTTGACGGGGACCTTGGCGACGATCTCGTGGCCCGGATGGCCGTTGATCGTGATCGGCTTGTGGATGACGCTGCCCTTGATGACCTGCGTGTCCTTGTCGTACAGGTTGACGAGCGTGCGACCGCCGACCTGGGCCGCAGCTTGCCTGAGACCGGCCGGGGTGTTCGTGTAGGCGATCTCCGGCGGGAGCTGACCGAAGGCGACGTAGTTGCCCCAGCTCTTGCCCTTGACGTAGTTGCTGTGCACCGTCAGCCAGATCGCGGCGCCGCCCCACAGTCCGGTGCGCTCGTAGGTGTTGCCCCAGGCCGAACTCATGATCGGCATCGAGTCGTTGTTGGAAGCAACCATCTCGGTCCCGAGCACCTTGCCGACCGGCGTCGGCGTCTTCGTAGGCTTCGCCGACGGATTGACCGTATCCATCGGCTTCCCCATCGTAGGCAACGCGACCCCAGGGACGGCCTCAGCCTTGGTCCACACCCACCCCGCACTCAAACCGGTAGCAGCCAACGCCGCCACCACCAGAACCACAGCCCCAACAGCCCGAGCCCGCCCGTTACCACCCGACACCCCACCGACATACCCACCCGAGTGCGCCCCAGCCGTACCAGCACCGTGACCGCCCGAGTGCGCCCCAGCCGCTCCAGCACCGTGCCCACCCAAGTGCGCCCCAGCGCCGTGGCCGCCGGAGTGCGCCCCAGCACCCTGACCACCTGCTTGCGCGCCAGCCGCCCAGGGCACCTGCCCAGCACCTTGCCCACGGGCCTGCCCAGGACCGTGCACCCCGGACTGTCCACCAGCCGCCCCAGCACCATGCCCGCCCACGGCAGCACCTTGCCCACCGGACTGCCCAGCACCTTGGCCGGCGCCGTGCCCGCCTGCGGCAGCACCTTGCCCACCGGCTGCTCCAGCACCCTGCCCGCCCGCGCCCGCGGCGTACGGCCCAGCCGCACGCGAGATCACCTCAGTGAACGCCAACGGCCCACCCTGCGCCCCACCACGCGACCCAGCCTGCCCGCCACCAGCCGACCCACCCTGCTGCCCACCTTGCGGTCCGCCTTGCCGAGGACCCTGCGCTCCAGCCTGCTGCCCGCTCTGCGGCCCACGTGGCTGAGAACCCTGCTGCCCAGCCTGCTGACCGCCTTGCTGGGCACCAGCCTGCTGTCCGCCTGGCTGTGCACCGGCCTGCTGACCGCCTTGCTGAGAGCTCTGCTGACCGAACTGTGGCCGACCAGGCTGAGGCCCGGTCGCCTGCACCTGCCAGCCACTCGCCTGCGGACCCTGCTGCTGCACACCCCACATCTGCCCCGCCTGGCCCTGCCCCGGCCCAGACTGCCCAGGAGCGGACTGTGCAGGACCCGGCTGCCCCGAACCCTGCGGCTGCCCCGGACCCGACTGTGCGGGACCCGGCTGTCCCGAACCAGGCTGTGCGGGACGTGACTGCGGTTGCCCCGGCTGTGGTTGCGCGGCTTGCGGTTGACCTGCTTGTGACGGCTGACCCTGTTGAGGCGACACCGGCCGCTGTCCGCCGTACTGCGGACCAGCCGGAGGAGCCGCATGCTGCGGACGCCCCTGCTGCGCACCTGTCTGCGGGCCACCTGACTGCTGCGCACCGGATTGCTGGCCGGACTGCTGGCCGCCGGACTGCTGAGGTCCTCTGTGCTGTGGCCCAGTTGGTTGTGCACCTGGCTGCACACCCCACGTCGCGCCATGCGTGCCTTGCTGCGGCTGCGTGCCCGACTGTTGCGGGCCTGGCTGCGGCTGCGCGCCTGACTGCTGTGCGGTCGGCTGCTGAGGGTTCGCAGGCTGCGGCGGTTGGTTGGTCCAGTGTTGTGCTTGGCCTGAGTGCTGCGGCCGGACCGGCGGCGGGGGAGGCGGCGCCGGAGCAGGTGACTGCCCGAACAGCGCGTCCGACGATCCACCCTGCTCCGAACCCTGCTGTCCCGCGCCCTGTGCCTGTCCAAAACCCTGCGGCTGTCCCGCACCCTGTCCCGGAGCCTGTGCCTGGCCGGGGGTTTGCGGCTGGGCGTTTGGCCAGGGGTTCGGGGTGGGGGGTGCTTGGGGGGTGCCGGCCAGGGGGTCGGGGGACTGTGGGCGTGCCGGGGTGTCCGGCGTGCCCTCCGGGGTGTTGGGGCGCTCGGGGGTCTGGTCTTCGTTCTCAGCCAACGTTGATTCCTAGGTAGGCCTGGTCCGCGGCCTTCTTCAGGTCCGGGCGGTTGTTCGGGATGCCGCTGATGTACGCGACCGCGGTCCCGTCACCGAGATCGAATACGGCCACCGTCAGGGTAAGCACCCGATCGGTCACCGCGGTCGTCGTCGCGGTCACGGTCTGCTGGAAGAACCAGCCCGCCTTGTCCGTCCGCTTCACAGGGCCGTTGGCGACCGTCTTGTAGGTCACCGGGATGTTTCCGTACATGTTTTCGCGCAGCTTGATCGACAGCGACGCCGCGGTCGCCTTCGGGTCGCCGTTGAACCCGGACGCGGTGCCCAGACCGCCGACGAAGATGTCCGCGCTCCAGTCGTCCTGCTCGACGACGTTCTCCTTCAGGAGGATGCGCTGCCCGTTCGAGTTGATCAGCTGCTCGACGAGGCGCTTGCGGTCCGACCACGGCGGGTTCCGGCGCGGGAACGAGATCGCGTCCGACGCGATCCGCCCGGCGCCCTCGTGCAGCTTCGGGTCCTTCGACTGACCGGGCTTGCCGCTGGACTGGTTCGTCGGCGAGGCCGAGCCGCTCTGCGTCGGCGTACCGGTCGGATCGGGGTCGGCCGTCTTGTCGTCCCCGTTGGTGAGCAGGACCACCGCGGCGACGATCAGCAGCACCACCGCGACGCCGCCGGCGATGATCAACGGCATCTTCCCGCCGAACGGACCACCACCACCGCCGGAGCTCTTCGTCTTCTTCTTGCTCTTGCCTTCCCGCTTGCCGACGCCGGAACTCAGATCGGTCTGGCCGCCCCAAGCCTCGTTCCCGTCGTCACCCCAGGCCCGCTGCTGCGTCTGCTGATCGCCCCACGCCTGCTGGCCGCCCTGCTGCACACCAGCGCCCTGCTGGGCGCCCCACTGCTGCTGGCCGGTCTGCTGCGCCGGCTGCTGCGCGTTCTGCTGGTTGCTGGACTGCTCTACGGGCCAGGACTGCCCGGCCCACGACTGGTCGCCACCTTGCTGACCGGTCTGGGTTGCCTGCTGTCCCCACGGCCCTGATTCCTGTACGCCGTGCTGGTCGCCTGCACCCCAGCCGTTGTCGGCCGGCGCATCGGTCCCCGCCGTAGCCTGCTGCGAGCCCCAAACCTGCCCCGGCTGCGCAGCCGGTGTCGCGCCCGTGCTCTGGCTACCGGACTGCTGTCCGTTCCAGTTCTGGTCTTGGTCGGGGGTCGGTTGTTGGGGTTGGTCGCCCCAGAGCTGTACCGGCTGCTCCGGAGTGGTGTCCGGCGTCCCGGGCACGGTCCAGAGTGGGGCGGCCTCCTCTGGTGTCTTCGAGCCTTCGTCGTCCGCGGCCTCGACGCCCCATGCAGGGACGTCACTCGCCTCCTGGTCCTGCCCGTCTCCGGACTGGCTGCCCCAGTTCGGCTGGAACTGGCCGGCCGCCTCAGCCTCGTCCGCCGCCTGCTCCGCGGCCAGCTCGTCCGCTGCCCGCTGGTCGGCTACCCGCGCTGCCTGGTCGTCCGCTGCCCGCTGGTCGGCCACCTGCGCCGCAAGGTCGTCCGCGGCCTGCGCGTCACCGGCCTGCGTGCTGGCGGTCTGTGCGTCGGCGGCTGTTGCGGACGGAGTGGCTGCTGAGGGGACGGCCGTGGAGTCGTCGGTTGTGTCGTCGGTCGGGTCCGGGGCGAGCTTGAGGGTCCAGCCGCTGGACGCTTCCTCCGCCTGTACGTCGGCGTCGGCCGCGGCCTGTGCTGCTTCGAATTCCGAGACCTCGCGCTGCGTCCAGTGCTCCGGTGGTGCGGACGCGAGCTCCGGCGCACCCCAGGTCGCGCGCGCACGATCCGCCGCGCTCCCATCCTCCCCAGCACCCTCAGCACTCGCCACGGACGTAGCGTCCTCGGTAGACGCCGTGGACGCGGTCTCCTCGGCGGGGGGCGAGGGCTCGGTGTTCGGGGAGACTGCGCGTAGGCGGGCGCCGCCGGGGGTGGGTCCGTCGTTGCCGGTGGAAGGTGTGTCCCACAGTTGCGGGGTGGCGGCGGGTTGCCACCAGCCGCCTCCGCCCGCTTGATCGGCCTGAGCCGCGTCGCCGGTCTCCTGCACCGCACGCAGCGCAGGACCCTGCGACTCACTCTGCACAGGCTGAACCGGCTGCTGCTCGGTGCCCCAGTTCTCAGGCGTGGCTTGCTGCGGAGCCTGGTTGTCTGGCGTGGGCTGATGCGGCGTTTGGTTTTCGTGTGTGGGCTGGTCGTACGACGTGAACTGGTCAGCGGACCACGGTTGCTCGTTAGCTGACCACGGCTGCTGCTGGGTCTGCTCTAGGTCAGCGGTGCCGTGGTCGCCCTGCTGGGGCGATTGCTGCGCCCAGGCGTCGGGTTGGGCAGGCCAGGACTGTTGTTGGGTCTGCTCGGTGTCGGGGTCGGCCTGTTCGTAGGAGGTGAACTGGTCGGCTGACCACGGCTGCTGGTTCGCGGACCACTGCTGTTGCGACGGGTCGGCTGGCTGCTGCTCCGGCCATTGCTGTTGAGCGGACCACGGTTGTTGTTGGGTCTGCTCGTGGTCCGGCGTGCTCGGGTTGCCCTGGTCGTGGGGAGTGGCTTGTGCTGGCCACTGCTGGGTCTGCTCGGCGTTCGGGTCAGTCTGCTCGTACGAGCTGAACTGGTCAGCTGACCAGTTCTGCTGCTCCGCCGACCAGGGCTGCTGGTTGCCAGACCATGGCTGCTGCTGGTTCTGGTCGGGCGCGGAGGAGTTGTCCTGAGTGGGCGACTGCTGCGGCCAGGGGTCCGGTTGGGCAGGCCAGGACTGTTGCTGGGTCTGCTCGGTGTCGGGGTCGGCCTGCTCGTACGAGCTGAACTGGTCGGCCGACCACGGCTGCTGGTTCGCAGCCCACTGCTGCTGCTGCTGCGCTGGGTCGGCGGACTGCTGCTCCGGCCACTGCTGCTGCCCAGACCACGGCTGAGCGGACTCAGGCTGCGCGTCCTGCTGCGCCGGCCAGGACTGCTGCTGTGCGGGCTCGGGGTCCGGCTGGCTAGGCCAGGACTGCTGCGGGCCAGGTTCAGGGTCTGGTTGGGCCGGCCAGAACTGTTGCTGGGCCGGCTCGGGGTCCTGCTGGGCGGGCCAGGATTGTTGCTGGGTTGGCTCGGGGTCTGGCTGAGGCTGCTGTTGGGGGGTCTCAGCCGGTTGCGTGGCGGTGGGGGTGGGGTCGGCTTTGGCCGCGGAGTCGTCGGCCTCGGCGGCTAGCTCCGCGGCCTTGTCCTCGTGTTCGGTTCTGTTGGTCCACTTCTCCCCGTTCCAGAAGCGGATCGTGTGCGGCTGGCCGGTGGGGTCGGGGTACCAGCCGGCAGGCGGGTTGCTCATCCGCGTCCTCGCTTCGGTACCGGCGCGAAGGCGCGGACCTGCTCGGCAAGAAACTGACCCCGGACGTTCATGTATTCACCGTAACTTCAGCTCGTGTCAGTCGGATCGGTTGGTCCAGCCCCTGAGGAGCTAGACCCCGTTCTCCTCGCCCAGGCTGAAGGCCGCTTCCAGGTCGTGGCTCGAGTAGGCGCGGAACGCGATGTGCGTCTCGGTGCTCAGTACGCCGGGCACCCGGTTGACGTGCTCGGGGATGACGGTGGCCAGGTCGTCGTGCCGCGCGACCCGGACGAGGGCGATCAGGTCGAGCCCGCCGGTCACGGAGTACACCTCGCTGACGCCGTCGATCGTCGCCACCTGCTCGGCGACCTCAGGGATCCGTGCGACGTCGGCCTTGATGAACACGATCGCGGTGACCATGCCGTCCTCTCCTAACACCCGTCCAGAGCTCACACCTCAACGGGCTGAAGCATAGTGCGGCCGAGGCGCCGCAGCGCCCTCGATCCCGGGATCCGCGACCTGGTGAAGCTGCGCTGGGCGATGGTCCCACCCGGCGGGGGACGAGGAACTTGCCGTCGGCATCGATCGGCCCGGCGGCCCGATCCGCGCCGACCACCAGCTCAGCGGGGCCTAACTGACTCGCGCAGGACCTAGCGGGCGGAGGCTGCGGCGGCGTTCGGTGGGGTGCTGGTGGCGGTCGGAGTGCGAGTTGTCGAGGCGCGTGAGGTGCCGCCCGGCACCGCCGACCGGGCAGGTCCAGGTGCCGTCCATCTCGACCAGGCGGATACCGGGGAGCTCGAGCCAGCGCAGGATCAGCTCGATCTCCTCCGGCGACGCTGCCGCGACCGGCCCGATCCCGGGCAGCACCGTCTCGGCCGAAGCGCGCAGCATCTCCAGATGCGGTCGCGGGTCCGTCCCGCGCGGGCTGAACCCGGCCGCCGCGAGCCGGCCGCGGCGGATCACGTGCAGCTCCCAGCCGCCGTCGTCGGTCCGCCTGGCGGCACAGATCTCGGCGCACCCGGTCAGCGACGCCATCCGCTGCATCCGCGCCGAGCTCCGCACGAACGCGCTCAACCGGTCCCGATGGACCGCGGCGTCCTCGAACCGCTCGTCCGCGGACAGTACGTCGATCCGCCGGTCGAGCGCGTCGACGACCGGCGTCGGGTCCACGGTCAGCGCGGACCGCAGACCGTCGACGAACTCGCCGTACGAATCCGTCGAGATCCGCCCGTCGCAGGGCGCCACGCACCGGCCCATCTCGGCCAGCACGCACGGCGACAACTGCGGGTGCTTGGACATCCGCGCGGTGCACTGCCGGATCGGGAACGCCTCGTGCAGCGCGGCCATCGCCCGCTCGGCCGTCTTCCGCGAGCTGAACGGCCCGAGGTACCCGGCGTCGTCGTCACGCACCTGTTTGACCAGCGACAACCGCGGAAACGGTTCGATCGTGACCTTCAGCCAGTGCTGCCGCTCCGGGAACTTGGACCGCCGGTTGTACCGCGGTTTGTGCTCCGCGATCAGCCGCAGCTCGCGTACTTCGGCCTCCAGCGGCGTCCCGCACTCGATCCCGCGGACGGCGGTCGCGATGCCGACCATCTCGCCGATCCGGTTCCTGGTCTCGGAGGCGGTGAAGTACGAGCGGACGCGGGTGCGCAGGTCCTTGGACTTCCCGACGTACAGCACCTCGCCGCGGTCGTCGGTGAACAGGTACACACCCGGTGCGTGCGGCAACGACTCGGCCAGGTGGCGCTTGGCCCGGACGGCCGGCGCGACCCGGGACGAGAACGTCTGCAGGTCCTCCACCGTTTGCACGCCCAACGACCCGACCCGCTCGAACAGCCCGTGCAGCACGTCGACCGTCGCGCGGGCGTCAGACAGTGCGCGGTGGTTCGGCGTGGTCGTCGTACGGAACAGCTTGGCCAGCGTGCCGAGTTTGCAGTTCGGCGCCTCGTCCGGGGTGATCACGCGGCGCGCCAGCAGCGCGGTGTCGACGACCGCGAAGTCGGGCCAGTCGTACCCGTGCACGAGACTCTCGTGTTTCAGGAAGCCCATGTCGAACGGCGCGTTGTGCGCGACCATCACGCAGCCCTGCGCGAACTCCAGGAACGCGGGCAGCACCGACTCGATCCGGGGGGACGTGGCAACCATCCCGTTCGTGATGCCGGTCAGTACGGCGATGAACGGCGGGATCGTCTCCGACGGGTTCACCAGCGTCTGGAACTCGCCGATCACCTCACCCGCGCGCACCTTGACCGCGCCGATCTCGGTGATGCCGCCCTCGCCCGGCGGATTGCCCGTGGTCTCCAGATCGACGACGCAGAACGTGATGTCCCGCAGCGGCGTACCCAGGTCGTCGAAGCTGTGCTGCACACCGCGGATCGGCAGCAACGGATGCTCGGCGGAATCCTGGGCCTGCGCATGCCCTGGGCTGGTCATGTCCACGACGCTAAGAGCCGCCACCGACAATTCCGCAGGTGACACGCCTGCAAGTCGACTAGGCTCTCTGTATGCGTACACAGGCGATCACCGCGATTCCGGGCCGGATGCCCGCTCGCTGTGGTCTGCGTCACTGGCCCAGCAGCTGCTGCCAGCCTGTCGTTCCGGCCGGACTGCGGACCGGTGACTGAGGCCGGCACCGCCGCGAGCTCCGCCGCTACGACTTTGCCTGAACCGGTCCGGCAACGCGTCCTGACCCTCGCCGCGCACGCACTCGGCCAGTTGCCCGCGTCCGACATCCCGGCGCCGCTGCGCCGGTTCGCCAGCTTCGCGCCGGCGAAACGGGCGAAGCTGTCCGCCTCAGTGCTCGGGCCGATCCTGGAGACCGACGACCATTTCCGTCGGCTCGCCGCCTTCGAGGTACGGCGGGATCACCCGGAACTCGGCGATGCGGTGGCCGACGGCATCGCCGTACCGGCCGCGGATCCGGTGGAGGTCGCCGCGCTCGCGTACCTGCTGCGCCCGGACGACTGGGAGCAGCACATCGCCGCGGCCGCCCAGGTCCCGGTGGAGAATCCGCGCGCCGACGAGGAAGCCGTCAACCGGCTCGCCGACCAGCTCGACCACGCGCGCACCGAGACCCGGCAGGTCCGCGAACGGCTTCGTGAACAGGTCAACGAGCTCAAGGCCGAGAACGTCACGCTCCGGCGCAAGCTCAACGAGGCGCGGCAGCGGATCACCGGTCTGCAGACCGAGGTCGAGCAACGCACCAAGGAAGCCGAGACCGCCGACGAACGCGTCGACGCGGCACGTGCCGACGTCGAGCGTGAGCTGCGCAAGCTCCGCACCAGGATCACCGAACTGGAAGCAGTCGAGCACGCGGCCCGGCGTACGGCGGGACAGGAGCGGGAGCTCGCGTCGACGCGCACCCGGCTGTTGCTCGACACGTTGCTCGAGGCAGCGAGCGGTCTGCGCCGCGAACTCGCCTTGCCACCCGGGGGAGAGCTCCGCCCGGCGGATACCGTGGCCGGTTCCGAGCCCGAGGCCGCCCCAGTCGGACGTACGGCGCCTGAGGACGACCCGGCGTTGTTCGACGAGTTGCTGGCGTTGCCGCAGGTGCATCTGATCATCGACGGCTACAACGTGACGAAGACCGCCTGGCCGAACTCGCCGTTGCACTCGCAGCGTCAGCGACTCGTCACGGCGTTGGGCGCACTGGTCGCGCAACGCCGGATCGAGGTCACTGTGGTGTTCGACGGCGCCGAGCTGTCGGGACCGGTGCAGCTGAACCCGCCGCGTGGTGTGCGGGTGCGGTTCAGTCCCGCCGGGGTGATCGCCGACGAGGTGATCCGGCAACTGGTCCGCGCCGAGCCCCCCGGCCGCCCGGTGGTGGTCGTTTCCACCGACCGCGAGGTTGCCGACAGCATCATCAAGCTCGGCGCCCGCTCACTGTCCGCAAGCAGCCTCACAGCACGCATCGCACGCACCTGACGACAAAAACTGTCGGCGGGGTTCTCTAGCGTCCTTCTCAGCCGGATGCAAGTCCGGGTGCTTCCCCACTTGGAGGATGTTGTGCTGATCGACTGCGACGCTTGTGTGATGAAGGGTCCCGGCTGCCAGGACTGCGTCGTCACGGTAGTGCTCGGGTTCTCGGAAGAACGGTCCGGCAGCCTGCGCATCGACGACGACGAGAAGGCCGCCCTGGACGCGCTCGCGGACTCAGGGCTGGTCCCACCGCTACGCCTCGTGCACGCGGTCAGTAGTGTCGAGCCGGACATTGCTGCCGAATCGCCTGCCGGAGAAGACGAAACGGCCGTTGGGTCGGGTTGATCCTTCGTTAATTTTGGATCAAACCCGAGGGGCGAATTGCACTGGTCACGAAACGGTCACTACTGTTACGTCTCGTTGCCTCAGGGTGTCGGCCGCTCCGGCCGACCGGGCAGCGGCAAGCCGAGGGAGTGACCCGGCGGATCCTGCGGACCGATGTCCGCGGAGGGCCAGGTCATCGGGGACGGCGTGAGCAGAGGAAGGGACCGACCGGGCTGTGTCCATCGGACGCATCAACCGCACCAAGGGAATCGCCCTCGCCGCCATCACCAGCACGGCTGTCGCTGCGGGTGTGTTCCTGATCCAGGGAGCGGCTGACGCCGACCCCAAGCCCACCCTGGAGGAGGCGAAGAAGCAGGTCGCCGCTCTGCAGCACAAGGCCGAAGAGGCCGGTGAGTCGGCGAACGACCTGCGTGGCCAGATCACGGCCTCGAGCGCCCGCGTGAAGGCCCTGCAGGCGGGGATCGCCAAGCAGCAGGCCCAGGTGGACTCGGTGAAGCGGCAGATCGGCTCCCTCGCGGTGGCCGGCTACCAGACCTCGGGCATCTCCACGACGGCGCAGCTGCTGCTGTCGAGCAACCCGGACCAGTTCCTCAGCCAGGCGTCCACCGCCCAGGCCTTCGCCGGCCAGCAGAACTCGGCGCTCCGTCGTTTCCAGGTCGCGCAGGGCAAGCTCACCGACCTGCAAGCCAGTGAGCAGACCGAGCTGTCGGCGCTGCAGGCCGTGCAGGCCAAGCAGGACGCGTTCAAGAAGCAGCTGCAGGGCAACCTCGACCAGGCCGAGAAGGTCCTCGACAAGCTCAGCGACGCCGAGCGGAAGAAGATCGACGAAGAGAACGCCAAGGAGGCGGAGGAGGCGCGCAAGCAGCGCCCGACCCGCGACGGCGACCGCACCGGCGACGACAAGGACCTGCCGAACGTCCCGGCCAGCGGCCGCGCGAAGATCGCGATCAACGCCGCCCTGTCGCAGCTCGGTGACTCCTACGTCTGGGGTGCCGCAGGTCCCAACTCGTACGACTGCTCGGGCCTGACCATGTACGCGTGGGGCAAGGCCGGCGTCTCGCTGTCGCACTCGTCGAAGGCGCAGGCCGGCGAGGGCCGCCGGGTCAGCAAGTCCGAGCTCATGCCGGGCGACCTGGTCTTCTTCTTCAGCCCGATCAGCCACGTCGGCATCTACCTCGGCAACGGCCGGATCGTGCACGCTCCCCGTCCGGGCAAGAGCGTCGAGATCAGCCCGCTCGACGAGAACCCGTACAACACCGCGGTCCGTCCGGGCTGACCTGCCACGTTGACATACTCATCGGCTCCGGGGTTCTCCCCGGAGCCGATGCGTTTGACGGTGATGTCGTAGTGTCGGAGGAGGCCGGGTGTCCCGCCTGACTGGGGCAGGTGATCAGCGAGAGGCCGAGGTGATCGACGAGCACGGCGACACGGTTCCGCTGCCGGTGATCCCATCGGCTGGTGACGCTGAGGAGCCGATCGACCACCTGTCGGAGTCGTACGCCGACGATCCGCAGCGCCCGCCGTTCGCACCGATCCTGAAGAAGGTCGCCCTCGGCGTCGCCGTCTGCCTGGTTGCCGGAGCCGGGTACGCCGGGCTGCAGCACATCGCCAACGCGCCGGCCGACCCGAACGGCGCCGGAGCGCACCAGCCGTCGCAGTCGACCTCGACCACGCCCGACCAGGCCCAGGCCGGCGTACAGCGGGCGGTCGCCGGCGAAGCGGTTCTGCAGAAGATGACCGACGCGGTCGAGAACGAGAACCGCACCGAGTTCCTGAACACGATCGACCCGAAGGCCACGGCTTTCCGGACCAGTGCACGGACGATCTTCAGCAACCTCAGCGCGCTCCCGCTCGGCACCTTCCAGTTACGGTACGTGAGCGACGACAGTGCCGCCCTGACTCCGGACCGGCAGGCAGAGCTCGGCGGGACGCAGTCCTGGTTGGCGCAGGTCGAGGTCTCCTGGCAGCTCTCCGGGTACGACGTGAAGCCCGCGCGCGAGACCCTTCCGGTGACGTTCGTGACCCGCGACGGCAAGACGTACGCCGCCTCGTTCTCGGAGCGGTTCGTGGCGGGACAGCGCCGTCCGGTCTGGGCGCTCGGCCCGATCGACCTCGCCAAGGGCAAGCACAGCCTGGTCATCAGCCTCGACTCGGAGTCCGAGGCGAGAAGCTACGTCTCGGTTGCAGACAAGGCGGTCGAGTCGGTGACGAAGGTGTGGGGCAAGGGCTGGCGGCAGAAGGTAGTCATCTACCTGCCCGCGAAACAGGCCCAGATGGAAGGTGTCCTCGGCGCGCAGCCGAACACGTACACCCAGATCGCCGCCGTCACGATGGCCGAGCTGGACACCCCGGCGGTCGGGGCGCCGGTGCGGATCGTCGCGAACCCGAAGCTGTTCGAGGAACTCGGCAAGCAGGGTCGCCGGATCGTGCTGACCCACGAGACCACCCACGTCGCGTCGACCGCGACCGCCTCGCCGGTGCCGTTGTGGCTCGCCGAAGGTTTCGCGGACTACGTCGCGTTCACCGCCGTACCCGTGCAGGACGAGTCGGCGGCGAAGGAGTTGTTCAAGGCGGTGCGCGCGGGGAAGGTACCCGCCACGTTGCCGACACCGGAGGCGTTCGCGGCGTCGGCAACCGAGCTGCCGCAGGCGTACGAGTCGGCGTGGCTGGCCTGCCGGCTGATCGCCGAGCGCGAGGGACAGGACAAGCTGGTGAAGTTCTATCGGGCGGTGCACGCGTCGAAGACCTCGGCCGGGCTGCCGGACGCGTTCAAGTCGGTGCTCGGGATGACCGAGGCCGAGTTCGTCGCGGAGTGGCAGAAGTACCTCGAGCGGCTCGCCGGTGCCTAAGAAATCTTCCAGCCCGTGGGCGCCTCGCGCCGCGGGCGGGCTGCTGGCGCTCGCGCTGGTCTTCACGATCGCCGTCACCACACCGTGGCATCTGATCGACCTGCCGAAGCCGGACGCCGCGCTGGACTTCACGGCCGCGGAGATCGCCCGCCAGAACGCGTTCCGGCACGAGATCCTCCGCTGGTCGACGGCGTCCTGGATCATCTCGGTCGTGGTCCCGCTGGTGATCGGCTTCAGCCCGCTGGGCCGCCGGTTGTACGACGGTCTGCGGATCCGCTGGTGGTTCCTCGCCGTACCGGTCACGGTGGCCGCGGTCGCCCTGATCACCAACCTGCTCACGGTCCCGACCGACGTACTCGCCCAGCGGGTCAGCCTGAAGTACGGGCTGGCCGTGGAGAACTGGCGGTTGTGGGTCTGGGACCGCGGCGTGAACTGGGCGATCACCTCACTCGGGGTCGGGGTGCTCGCGATTGTCCTGGTGGCGTTGGCGAAACGCTGGCGCCAGGGCTGGTGGTTGCCTGGGGCAATCGCCGCGGCGCTGCTCGTGCTGGGCGTGTCGTTCGCGTACCCGGTGCTGATCGAGCCGCGGTTCAACAACTTCACGTCGATGCCGGCCGGTGCCCTGCGCAACGACTTCCTGAAGCTCGCGGCCGAGGACGGCGTACCGGTGAAGGACGTGCTGGTCGCGGACGCCTCGAAGCGGACCACGGCCCTGAACGCGTACGTGTCGGGCTTCGGCTCGACCCGTCGGCTGGTCGTCTACGACACGCTCCTGAAGGACACGCCGCCCGCGCAGGTCCGGCTCGTCGTCGCGCACGAGCTCGGGCACGCGGCCGAGGACGACGTACTGCACGGCACGTTGATCGGCGTCCTCGGTACGGCGTTCGGCATCACGTTGCTGTACCTGTTGCTCGGGCCCCGGCTCGCGGATCCCCGGCGTACGGCGATGCTGGTCGCGCTGATCGTGGCCGGTACGACGCTCGCGAGCCCGATTCAGAACCTGGTGAGCCGCAAGATCGAGGCGCGCGCCGACTACCACTCGCTCCGGCTGACGAACGACCCGCAGGACTTCGTCGCGATGCAGCACGACCTCGCCGTCCGGAACATCTCGGGACTCGACCCGAGCGCCTGGCGGTACTGGATGTTCGCCAGTCACCCGACCGCGCCGGAGCGGATCGCGATGGGCCGCGCGTGGGCCGCCGAGAACGGCGGCACGGTCCCACCGCTGGCCCAACGATGACCGTCCTGGTCGTCACCAACGACTTCCCGCCGCGCCAGGGCGGGATCGAGACGTTCGTCCGCTCGTTGTGCGACCAACTGCCCGACGTGGTCGTCTACACGTCCCGCGAGGTAGGCGACGCGGCGTACGACGCGATGCTGCCGTTCCCTGTCATCCGGGACCGTACGTCGATGTTGTTGCCCACGGCCCGTGTCACGAAGCGGGCGGTCGGGCTGATGCGCGAGTACGGCGCCGACCGGATCCTGTTCGGGGCGGCGGCTCCGCTCGGGTTGATGGGTGGGGCGCTGCGGCGGGCCGGTGCGCGGCGGATCGTCGCGCTGACACACGGACATGAGACCTGGTGGGCCGGCGTACCCGGGGCTCGGCAGGCGCTGCGGCGGATCGGTGATGCGGCGGACACGGTGACGACCGTGTCGTCGTGGTGTGGCGAGCGGATCGCTCCGGCGCTGTCGCCGGCGGCCGCTCAACGGATGCGGAGACTGACGCCGGGGGTCGACACGCGGCGCTTCGCTCCGGGGTGTGGGGGAGATCAGATCCGCAAGGGGCTCGGGCTGGATGGCGTTCCGGTGGTCGCTTGTGTGTCGCGGCTGATTCGCCGGAAGGGGCAGGACACGCTGATCCGCGCGTGGTCGCGAGTCCAGCAGTCGGTGCCCGATGCGCGGCTGCTGCTGGTGGGCGGTGGGCCGGACCGCGAGTACCTCGAGGAGTTGGCGGTGAGCGCCGGCGTGGCGGACGCGGTGGTGTTCACGGGGCCGGTTCCGTGGGCCGAGATTCCGCCGTACGTCGATGCTGCCGATGTGTTCGCGATGCCGTGCCGGACGCGGCGGTTCGGGCTGGAGCCGGAGGCGCTCGGCATCGTCACGCTGGAGGCGTCGGCCACTGGCAAGCCGGTGCTGGTGGGCGACTCGGGTGGCGCGGCCGACACCGTGATCCACGGGACGACCGGGTACCTGGTCGACCCGTACAACCCGGCAGCCGTCGCGGTGCGCATCGTCGAACTGCTCACCGACCCTCGCGAGTTGGGCGCAGCAGGCCGCCAGTGGGTCGAGGCCGAGTGGACCTGGGATCGGTCCGGCGCCACGCTGAGAGAACTGCTGGACATCTGACGCGCGGAGTCGTGTACTCTGACCGACATGCACCGAATGTTCCGACTTATCGCAGCCGTACGAGCTTTCCGCTCCCCGGCTGCCGCGGCCTGACATTCCCAAACTTCCACCGGCGACCGGAAACGGTTCGCCGGTGTTGTTGTTTCTGTAGCCCGGTGGTCTGGTTCCGGTCCTGAATTCGACAAGGACGAGAACCATGAGCATCAGCAGGACTTTCATCGACTTCTTCCTCGACCGCGAGCACGTCCCGACGACCGGGTCCACGCTCATTCCGCGGCTCGGCGATCCCGTGCTCTTCACGACCTCGGGGATGCATCCGCTCACGCCGTACCTGGAAGGCGAACCACATCCACTGGGACGCAGACTCGTGGGCATCCAGCGATGCCTGCGAACCACCGATCTCGACGAGGTGGGGGATCCGACCCACCTGACCGTGTTCGAGATGCTGGGCTCCTGGTCGCTGGGGGACTACGGCAGCAACGAGACCCTGCGCTGGGGGTACGAGCTGCTCACCGACCGCTTCGGCCTGGATCCGCGGCGGATGTACGTGACCGTGTTCGGCGGCGATGATCAGGTGCCGCTCGACCAGGAGTCGCTGCGTACCTGGCAGCAGCTCGGGCTGCCGATCGAGCTGACCACCGACGACAACTGGTGGTCGAACGGCCCGACCGGTCCGTGCGGCCCGGACTCGGAGATCTTCGTCTGGACCGGCGACGGTGACCCGGAGGGCACGCCGACCACCGACGACCGCTGGGTCGAGGTGTGGAACCACGTGATGATGCGCTACAACCGCGACGAGGACGGCTCGCTCGACGAGCTCAAGCAGCAGAACATCGACACCGGCCTCGGCCTGGAGCGGCTGACGATGCTGCTCGAGGGTACGAAGTCGGTGTACGAGACCTCGCTGTTCGAGCCGTGGATGCGGATCATCCCGAAGCTGTGGACGCTGGACGAGCGGTCGCAGCGGATCGTCATCGACCACCTGCGGTCCAGCATCGTGATCGTCGGCGACGGCGTGCACCCGTCGAACACCGGCCGCGGGTACGTGTTGCGTCGGCTGATCCGCAGATTGTTGACAATCCTCTGGCAGAACGACGAGTCGCGGTCGCTGTCCGACGTTCCGATCGAGCTGTTCGAGCACACGCTCAGTCACTTCCACCAGGGCGAGACGGTGACGCTGATCCGGCGGATCCTGATCGACGAGGAGATCCGGTTCAGCAACCTGCTCGACCGCGGCCGCAAGGTGCTCAGCCACGAGCGGTTCCACAAGTCCCTCGACGACACGGACTACGAGTACCTGCACGAAACCCACGGCCTGCCGCGGGAACTGGTGGACTCGCTCAGATGACCGGATCCAGTACGTCGGAGCGGGGAGCGTCGGGGATCTCCGGTGACGCGACCTTCCCCACCGACGACTGGGCCACGAACGCGCCGGCCAGGACGATCACGCCGCCGATGATCTGGTTGGTGCGCAGCGTCTCGCCGAGCAGGATCAGCGCGAAGACGCAGGCCGCGACCACCTCGACGTACGCGACCGCACCCGCGATCGGCGCCGAGAGCCGCTGTACGGCGGCCGCGCCCGCAAGGTAGGCGACGACCGTGCTCACCAGGATCAGCCACGCGGCCATCACCCAGCCGGGAGCGTGCCGCTGGCCGATCGCGATCGAGTCGACCAGCACGTGCCACGGCGTACCCCACGGTGCCGCGATCAGCGTCAGTACGACGGCGCCGACCACGCTGCCCGCCGCCGTCATCACGAGCGGATCCGCGGCGCCGGTCAGCTTGTCGATCAGGATGAAGTACGTCGCCTGGCAGGCGGCCGCGCCGAGACCGGCGAGCAGGCCGATCAGATCGATCTGCAACCCGGACCAGATCTCGGCCACGGTCGCGAGACCGACGAGCGCGATACTCACCCCGATCGCGGCCGAGCGCGGTACGGCGACCTTCTGGCCGAACTTCAGCCACGCGACCACCAGGACCGGGCCGGAGAACTCGAGCATCAGCGCCACGCCGACCGGCAGTCGGCTGGCGGCGATGAAGAACAGCGTCTGGCAGCCGGCGATCCCGGTCAGGCCGTAGAGCACCAGCGCCTTCCAGGACGCCCGCGCCGAGCGCAAGCCGGCGCGACCGCGGAAGACCAGCACGAGCGGAACCAGCACCGCGGCGGCGCCGAGGATCCGTAACCAGGCCGCCTGCTGCGGCGTGAAACCGGCGCTGATCAGCGCCTTCGCGAACGGACCCGACCCGCCGAACGTGATCGCGGAGAAGACCGCGAACCCCAACCCCACCGACTTCGCGCTGTACATGGGCATAACGCTCTCATGCCCATTACATAGCTGTCGAGTGTGATCTCAGAGGACGTTCACCGCGCGGGCCGCGACGATCGCGACGGTGAGTAGCGCGATCGCAGACTGGATGCCCATCAGCGTCTTCGTCCGGGCCGTCAGCGGCAGCGTGTCGGTCGGGCTGAACGCGGTCGCGTTGGTGAGCGCGACGTACAGGTAATCGGTGAATCCGGGCAGCCAGCCCTTCCACCCCGGCAGGTCGACGGTCATCTGCGGAAACAGCAGGTCGGCCCGCTCGGTCTCACGCTCGTGCTCGGGCGCCCGAGCGAACGGTCCGCCGCGGTCGATCTCCCAGTACCAGACCGCGAACGCGACCACGTTCGTCACCCAGATCAGCAAGGCGCTCTTCACGAGGACCTTGCCCTCGTTGGCGTCGCCGTTGTTCAGGAAGAAGATCATCCCGGCCAGGTAGTACGCGTTCACCGCGACCAGGATCGCGAGCAGGACGAGCTCCACCGACCGCAGCCAGGGCTCGTCGCGGCGCAGGTGGAATGGGTTCATCCACACCAGCGGCAGCAGCAGAAGTCCACCGAGCACGGGCATGAGCCACCGCGGGAGCGCGTTGATCTGCGTCGGCACCAGCACCTGCAGCACCAGAACCGCGACCACCGCCAGCGAGGCCGGCCAGCGCCGGGTGTGGCGGGTGCTGGACGGAAGCGCCTTCGTCGGCTTGTTCATCTCAGCATTCTCGCGCCGCGAGCCGGTTATCCGACGGAAGCGTCGATGACGGCCTGTCCGACTTCGGTACGGCGGTAGTGGACCTGGTGACCGGTACGACGACGTGTCGCGAGACCCGCGTCGTACAACGCCGACAAGTGTTCGGCGACCGTCGCGAGGGCGAGGTTGTACTGGGTAGCGAGCGCGCTGGTCGTGGCGGGCGGGTCGAGCGCGACGAGGAGGGTCGCGCGGGTGCGGCCGAGGAGGCGGGCCAGCGGATCCGGGGGCGCGGGAGCGTCGGACCACAGGCGGGCGGCGCCGCGAGCCGGGTAGACGAGGGTCGGGTGGTACGCCGGGTCGACGACGATCACCAGGTACGGCCAGGCGAAGACCCCGGGGACCAGGAGCAGGCCTTGTCCGGCGAGATCGCGGTCCTCGCCGCGGTAGCGGGTGGCGAGCAGGCGGTCGTCCTCCCAGGCCAAAGTCGGGTGCAGATCGTCGAACAGCCCGGCCAGGCCGGCGTCGGTCAACTGCTGACCGCGGTACGCGATGTCGTCCTCGAGGACACGGCTGATCAAAGGCCAGTCCGGCTTGATCAGGGTCTCCCAGGCGCCCTCGATCTCGTCGGCCAGCCGTTCGCGGGTGCCGGCCAAGTCGTTGAGCATCTTGTCGATGTCCGGCGCGCCGGGGTTCTTCAACTCGTCCCGCGATCGGACCAGTTCGGCGTGGACCTTTTCGAGCGGAGTACTCCGGACGCGGGCGATCTCGGTCGCGAACTTCGCCCGGGAGGCCTTCGGCGGCGGAGTCAGGAAGTCCGGCGTGAACCCGACGCGGGGCTGCACCGCATACAGTCCGCGCAGGTCGAGTTGCGCTGCCGAGTCCCGCTTCGCCGCGATCCAGTCGCCGTACAACGGCCGGTGCTTCGATCCGTTCAGCACCCGCACCGCGGACATCGTCTCCCACAACGGCGACGCCCCGAACCGGCAACGCAGCGCGTCCGCCTGCGTGAACCGCAGTACCGTCACGACCCTGAACTTTCGGCCACAACCAAAACTCTACGCCGCGCGGCCGGGACACGTGCACTCTCACGGCGTGAGGTCCTACCGAGCTGTACTCAGCCTTCCCGGCCTGCGCGCCGTGTACGTCGCCCACACCGTATCGATGCTGGGAACCGTGGCGGCACAGGTCGCGCTGTCCATCCTGATCTTCGAGCGGACCGGTTCGCCGTTGCTGTCGGCCCTCGTCCTGGCCTGCTCGTTCCTGCCGTACGCCGTGAGCGGCGTGCTGTTCTCGTCGGTCGCGGACCGATTCCCCGCGCGCCGGGTCCTGGTCGCATGCGATGTGGTCAGCGCCGCGGCCATCGGGCTGATGCTGATCCCGGGAATGCCGGTCGGCGGACTCCTGGGACTGTTGCTGGTCACCGGGATCGTGGCGCCGATCTTCGCGGGCGCACGGGCCGCGAGCCTCGCGCACCTGATGCCCACCGACCTCTTCCCGGTGGGCAGGTCCTTGCTGAGGGCAATCAGCCAGGTCGCGGTGCTGACCGGGTTCGCACTCGGCGGGATCGCGGTCGCGGTGGTCGGCGCGAGCTGGTTGCTGGCGCTCGACGCGGTGACCTTCGTCGCGTCGGCGGTGCTGATCGGGACGGGTACGCCGTACACGCCGCCGGGGGAGCGGAAGAGCAACACGGTCCGCGACTCGTGGGCCGGGCTGCAGATCCTGTTCGCCAACGCGAAGCTTCGCAACCTGATCCTGCTGACCTGGGTGGCTCCGGCGTTCTCGTCCGTCCCGGACGGACTGGCCGTCGCGTACACCGCTCAGGTCGGCGTCGCAGCTGCTGCCGCCGGGGCGTTGTTCACCGGGTACGCCGTCGGCAGCGTGCTCGGCGAGCTCGTCGTCGCGCGGTTCACCCCTTCCGTGCGGCGACGGCTCGTCGTCCCGTTCCTGCTGCTCAGCCAGCTCCCCGCGATCGCGTTCCTGGCCACACCGCCGATCCCGGTCGCCGCGATCCTCCTCGCGATCTCCGGCTCGGGCTACGCCTTCAACCAGGCCATCGACCCGATGATCCTGCAGCACACCGACCCGTCGAACCGCGGCCGCCTGTTCACCGTCCAAACCAGCGGCCTGATGGCGATCCAGGGCGTCACCATCGCCCTGGGCGGCGTCGTCGGCTCCTTCGTCGCCCCGAACCTCACCATGGCCGCGGCAGGCATCCTCGGCACCACAACCACCCTCCTGATAGCCCGCCAGGCCCTCCCTAGTGCTGGGGGACCTCGGTGGTGGCGGCCCAGCTGGCGAGGAGTTTGAGGCTGTCGGCGGTCGGGCTGCCGACGGGAGCGACGTACGCGAGGAAGGTGAGACCTGGGTGGGCGGGGAACTCCATCGCCTCGAAGGTCAGGTCCAGGTCACCGACGACCGGGTGGCGGAGCTTCTTCAGGCCGGTGCGGTGGAAGCGGACGTTGTGAGCCGCCCAGCGGGTGCGGAAGTCCTCGCTGCGGGTCGACAGCTCACCGATGAGTTCGATCAGCAGCTTGTCGTGCGGATTGCGCCCGGCTTCGGAGCGCAGCATGGCGGCGATGTCGTCGGCGGCGCGTTCCCAGTCCTGGAAGAAGTCGTGTGAGGCCGGGTCGAGATAGACGAAGCGGGCGCTGTTGGCGGGGCGGCGCGGGTCCGCGAGGAGCGGAGAGTAGAGCGCGCGGGCCATCCGGTTCGCCGCGAGCATGTCGTGGCGAGCGTTGCGGACCCAGGCCGGCGCATCGTTCACAGCGTCGAGAACGAGCTGGACGCTGGCCGGCACGGTCGCGGGCGCCGTCTTGCGAGGGCGCGCGGGGGTCGGCTCGGCGGCGCGGGCGAGATCGAACAGGTGCGCACGCTCGGCGTCGTCGAGCTGCAGCGCGCGGGCGAGACCTTCCAGGACGGTGTCAGAGGCACCGGCCAGGTTCCCGCGCTCCAGCCGCACGTAGTAGTCGATGCTCATTCCCGCCAGCATGGCGACCTCTTCGCGGCGCAGCCCCTTGACCCGGCGGTTGCCGCCGTACGCCGGCAGTCCCGCCTGCTCGGGGGTGATCCGCGCACGCCTCGAGGCGAGGAACTCGCGGATCGCAGCTCGGTTGTCCATACCTCCACCGTAGACGGGCACCCGCACCTGAAGGAGGTACTGGCATTACCTGGAACGACAGTGACTCCCGCGGGCACGCGGCAGCCCGTTCACTGGCACACATGGAGAAACTGACGAAACCCGCGACTGGGAAGGGCCCGGGCGACTGGTTCATCGGCGAGGTCTGGTTCGACCAGATCTACCGCGGTGAGGAGCCGTCTCGTGCGCGGGTGAACGCGGTGCACTTCGCGCCCGGCGCCCACACTGCCTGGCATGTGCACGCCATGGGCCAGACCTTGCACGTGACCGAGGGCGTCGGCCTGGTCGGTACCCGGGACGGACAGGTGATCGTGATGCGTCCCGGTGACACCGTGCACACCCCGCCGGGGGAGTGGCACTGGCACGGCGCGGCCACCGATTGCTTCATGACCCACCTGGCGATCTGGGACGGCACCGGCGACCCCGACGTACCGGAGACGACCTGGGGCGAGCACCTCGCCGACAGCGACTACGAAAAGGCACAGTCATGACCGAGCAAACCCCAGCCCAGCGGGCGATCGGGGACTTCGCGCCGAAGTTGGTCGAGCTCACCGACGACGTGCTGTTCGGCGATATCTGGGCTCGCGCCGAGCTGAGCCGCCGGGACCGGAGCCTCATCACCTGCGCTGCCCTCATCACCAACGGCAGCACCGAACAGCTACGCAGCCACCTCGCCCGGGCCAAGACCAACGGTCTGTCCGAGACCGAACTCAAGGAGGTCATCATCCACCTGGCCTTCTACGCAGGCTGGCCGCGCGCCATGTCGGCAATCACCGTCGCCAAGGACGTCTTCGGCGCCGCGGAGCCGGCAAAGTGAGCGGCTGGAGTGAGCAGGACCTGGAGCGAGTCGGACAGGCGACCGAGCTGCAGGTCAGCTCCCGGCGCACGGACGGGTCTCTTCGGCCGTTCGTGACCATCTGGGTGGTGCGCGCCGATGACGATCTCTACGTCCGATCCGCCCACGGCACCGACAACCCGTGGTTCCGGCGCGCCACGATCAGCGGCCGCGGCCGGATCCGCGCCGACGGCCTCGAGCGCGACGTCGTCTTCGAGACCCCGGACGGCGAGGTTCACAGCGCGATCGACAAGGCCTACCACACGAAGTACGACCGGTACGGCCCGCGGATCGTCGGCAGCGTCGTCGGACAGGCCGCCGCGGCCGGCACCCTCCGCCTCCTCCCTGACGACACCAAGAAGCAGTAACTACCGAAGGATTCTCATGCGAGCCACTTATATGTACGGCGCCGGCGACGTTCGCGTCGTCGATGCGCCCGACCCGATCATCAAGGAACCGACCGACGCGATCGTGCGTGTTGTCCGGGCCTGCGTGTGTGGGTCCGATCTGCACCCGTATCACTCCATGGCGGCGACGCCGGACGGCAAGTCCATGGGCCACGAGTTCGTTGGTGTCGTCGAAGACATCGGCAGCGACGTCGCCACGGTCAAGGTCGGTGACTTCGTGATTGCGCCGTTCGCCTGGTCCGACGGCACGTGCGACTTCTGCCGCGAGGGTCTGCAGACCTCCTGCCGGCACGGCGGTTTCTGGAACGCTGGCGACGTCGCCGGCGGTCAGGCCGAAGCCGTCCGGGTCCCGCTCGCGGACGGCACGCTCGTCGCCGTACCGGTCGAAGAGACCTCACCGCTGATCCCGTCGCTGCTCACCCTGTCCGATGTGTACGGGACCGGCTATCACGCTGCCATCAAGGCGAACGTCGGCCCGCGTACGAGCGTGACGGTGATCGGCGACGGAGCCGTCGGTCTGATGGCAGTCCTGTCCGCCAAGCGTCTCGGCGCCGAGCAGATCATCCTCATGGGCCGCCACACCGCCCGCACCGACCTCGGTCGCGAGTACGGCGCGACAGATGTCGTAGCCAAGCGCGGCGAGGAGGGGATCGCACGGGTGCGGGACCTCACCGGCGGCGACGGTACGCACGTCGTACTCGAAGCTGTCGGCCATCGGCCCGCGTACGACCAGGCGATCGGAGTCGTCCGAGCCGGCGGCGTCATCAGCCGTGTCGGCGTACCGCAGTACAGCGATGCGCCGGTCGGGTTCCCCAGCCTCTTCGGACCCAACATCACCCTCACCGGCGGCCCTGCGCCGGCCCGCGCCTACATCGAAACCCTGCTCCCCGACGTCCTCGCCGGAAACGTTGACCCCGGCAAGGTCTTCGACAGCGAGGTCGCCCTCGCCGACGTGGCCGACGGCTACCGCACGATGGACGACCGCACCGCGCTGAAGGTCCTGGTCAGGCCTTAGGCGCTAGAGCGGATGACCAGCGGCGCCGTGACGAGTCGGCCCGGCTCGTCCGGCTCGCCGCTGATCTCTCGCAGGGCGCGGTCGAACAGGCAGGCGGCGATGTCCCGCAGCGGGATCCGCGCGGTCGTGAGCGGCGTGTCGAGCATGCTCGCGAACGGGAAGTCGTTGAACCCGGTCACCGCGACGTCCTGACCGACCGCGATCCCTCGCCGCTGCAAGGCCCGCATCGCGACCACCGCGAACGCGTCGTTGTCCGCAACGAAAACGTCCGGCGGGTCCAGTTCCGCGACGTACGCCGAGACCGCTTCGAGCGAACCGAACGAGCGTGCCACCGTCGACGGGAACTCCCGGACGAACCCGTCCTGCCGCTGATGTACCCACGGCAGCGGACTGTCCGTCGCCAGATACACCGCCCGCTTCCGGCCGGTCGACCGCAGATGCGCGGCGACACCGGCCATCGACGCCTCGTTGTCCACGTCGACCCAGCACTGCCGATACTCCGGCCCTGTCCGCCCGAACGCCACGAACGGGAACCGCCTGCGGCTGAGGAACTCGATCCGTTCGTCGTGCGGCATCGTCTCCAGCACGACGATCGCGTCGACCTGCCGCGCCGCGATCAGCTTCTCGTACAGCACGATCTCGGTCGCGGTGTCGGCCGGGGTCTCGACGACATGGACGCCGTACCCCGGGACCGCGGCCGCCTTGACCAGACCGCCGAGCAGGCTGTGCAGGAACCCGCCCAGGCCCAGGTTGTCGTCGTCCACGAGGTCGTCCTCGAAGGACATCGGCAGACCGATCACCTGGCTGCGTCCGGACGACAACGCGCGGGCAGCGTGGTTCGGGATGTACCCGAGTTCCTTGATCGCGGCGCGCACGGTCCGGACTGTCGGTGCCGCTACACGGTGTGGCGCGTTGAGCACGTTCGACACCGTCATCGCCGACACCCCCGCCAATCGGGCGACGTCCGCGACAGTCGTACGCCGCGGCTTCTGTTCAGCCACCGTTCCCCCTTAGTCACACACGATCCGGGCTGACCCACCGACCGGAACGTCGATCGTCCACACCTCAGGCGCAGTCGTCGTCTCTCGGTGCACCTCGTGGCCCGAACAGTCAGACACTACGAGGTCGACTCGCCGGTCGCACGCACCTTCGACGTACAGCCGCCGCTCGGCGCCACCGTTCACCACGACGGTGCAGGACTCCTGGACCCGCACGACAGGATTCGCGTACACGGCAACCACGGTCTCCGTCGCACCGACCGCGCGAACCTGCGTGTACCGCGCATCAGATCGTGACGGCAGCAGTACGCCGTGCAGCAGCGCCTCGGCGTGATCGCGCATGAATCCGAGCCAGTGCCGGACCACCTGCTCGTGCTCGGGCGGCAGCGCGTCGAACTCCATCGACACCTGCGGCGTACTGAACAACGCACCGATGAAGTGCTGCGCGACGCTCTCCGCCGATGCCGACGGGTGCCACATCAGCATGTCGGAGTGCACCGCGCGGTCACCGGCGAGGAGGCGGCAGTCGATCGTGCGGACACGGTTCTCCACCGCGTCCAGCGCGCAGTCGCCGGCGCGCAGGAACGTGCCGAACCGCCAGAGCCTCGGGTGCACGTAGTCCTGACGGAACTCGATCAGCAGGTCGGGCCGCAGCTTCCGTAGCTCGTCGGTGACGGCCTGCAAGAACCGTTCCACGCCTTCGTCGACGGACGAGCAGTCAGCGCCCGGTGCCGGAGGGACGCTGCTCCGCGCCCAGGAATCGATGAAGTCGATCTTCAGGCCGTCGACGCCCCAGTCACGCACTGGACGAACGCAGCACTCCAGGAGGTGTTGGCGTACCTCGGGATACCGGGGGTCGAGGACGGCGGTCACCTCGCCGTCGGCGAAGCCGAGTGTGCGGTCCTTCAGCTGGTCCCAGGCCTTCGAGTGCACACCGATCAGCGCAGGCGCGATCCACAGCACGTACTGCTGGCCGAGCGCGTGCACGCGACGTACATGCTCGGCCATGTCGGGGAACTTGTGGCTGGTCGGCTCCCAGTCGCCGCAGTACGCGTACCCGCGCCGCGTGTCGTCGGTCTGCCAGCCGTCGTCGACGATGACCGCCTCGGTGCCGTACGCCGCTCCCGCGCGGGCGTGCCGCTCGACGGACTCGGCCGAGACGTGCTGGTGGTCGCTGTACCAGGTCGAGTACATCGCCTGTCGCGCGACCGGCGGTACGTCGGCGATCCGGTCACCCAGCTCGGCCGTCCACTCCGCCGTCACGGCACGCAACGCATCGGCGAAGTGCTGGGCCCGCAAATCGATCCGCAGCGCGAAGCCTTCGCCCTCGAGATCCGTCACGGTCAGCTCGATCAGCTGTTCCGCGGTCTCCTCGCTCACCCCGACGGCGAAGTCGCAGCCCCGGACGTTCGACGACAAGGAGACGGTCAGCAGGCTGCGGTCCTGCGGATCGACGAGCGTGGCGACGGGTGCGGAGCGGACGGAGCGGACGTCGCGGTGCGAGCCCCAGTCGGTCGGGAGGTTACGGCGTGACCCCTGGTTCGCCCGCCACAGCGTCACGGCGTCGTCGGCCGGCCACGTCCAGCGCAACGTCACCGGACCGTCGGCAGCGACGTCGGCAACCACGTCGTACCGCAGGACACCGGGCTCGGCAGCCGCGCGCTCGGTCAGCGTGCCGGGGCCGGTGAGGCTTGCGCTGCGGACGGTACGACCTTCGGGGGAGCGGATCTCAAATGTCGTCACGGGCTGGACTATAGCGGTAAAACTGAATGCTCCGAAGCATTGACGGAATTGCCAGACGTCCCTATGTTTTACCGCTAATATCCGCCATCTTCGAGAAGCCGCCGGGCCGGCTCTCAGCTCCGACCTCGCCGGTGTGGCCGTCTGCCGAAAACCGAACCAAGAGAAGGAGAACCGTGATGCCGACCAATGAATTGCCCTTGGGGCGACCGATTACACGGCGTGGTTTCCTGGCCAGTGCGGCCATCGCCGGAGTGGGCTCGAGCGCGTTGCTCACCGCCTGCGCCGGCGGTAGCGCGGGAGGCACGTCGAGCGCAGGCAAGGGCGACGCCGCCGGCGCGGGCGGCCAGGGTGGCGCCGTGACCTGGGCTTCGTGGGCGAACCCGGGCGAGGCCGAGCGGTTCCGGCAGATCTCGAAGGACTACGAGGCCGCGCACGGGGCCAAGGTCACCTTCCAGGTGGTCGTCGGCGACTACGGCGCCAAGCTGCTCACCCAGCTCGCCGGCAGCAGCGCTCCGGACGTCTTCTACGTGCAGGACTCCGGCATGCAGCGGCTCATCCAGAACAAGAAGGTCGCCGATTTCACCGAGTTCACGGCGAAGGCGGACGCGCCGGTCAAGATCGACGACCTGTACCCGAACCTGATGGGCTGGTGCAAGCCTGCCGACGGCAGCCCGGGCACCTACGGACTGGTCGTCGACTGCAACCCGATCGTGTTCTGGTTCAACAAGGACATGTGCGCGGCCGCCGGCATCACCCAGAACCCCGCGCAACTGCACGAGTCCGGCGGCTGGAACCGGGACGCCGTCGACGACTTCCTGACCAAGATCAAGGCCACCGGCAAGCGGGGCATGGTCCTGGAAGGCGGCTTCGGCCCCATGCTCAGCTGGATGACCGCGTTCGGCGGCAAGGTCGCCGAGGGCAACAAGATGATCTTCAACGAGGACGCGAAGTCGATGGAAACCCTCGAGTGGCTCTGGGAGGGAATGGCCGGCGGCAAGATCGCCTACGGGGGGTCGCTGCCGAAGGGGCAGGCCATCGACGCCCTGTTCTACAGCCAGCAGCTCGCCAGCTGCCAGGTGGGACGCTGGATCCTCCCGAACCTGAAGAAGCTGAAGTTCGGCTACGACATCGCGCCGTTCCCGTCCGTCGACGGGAAGACCGTACCGCCCGCGATTGTCTACACAGCGGCCATGGCCGTGAACGCCAAGGCCAAGGACCCCGAAGCCGCGATGTACTTCGCCACGCGATTCGTCAACAAGGACGGTCAGAAGGCCCGGCTCTCCGGCGGAGGCAACGCCGTACCGTCCGTCGCCGGTCTGGACGAGGTCGTGCTGGAGAACAAGCAGCCCGAGCACTGTGCCTGGTTCACGGACGCCGCCAAGAAGGGCTACGCCATCCCGTCGGCGATCGCGTCCAAGGCGGAGGTCGGAGCCAACCTCGGCACCGAGATGGACAAGTCGATCAAGGCCGGCGACAGCGCGAAGGTGTGGGCCGACAAGATCTGCCAGTACATCAACAACGGGAAGTGAGACATGGCGCTCGCAGCTGATGTGAAGCGCAGACGGCGGACCGAAGCGCTGTGGGGGTACGCCTTTCTCACCCCGCAGCTGATCGGCCTGATCGCCTTCATGGTGGGGCCCCTGGTGTTCGCCATCGTGCTGTCGTTCTCCAGCTGGGACGGTCTGGGCTCGCGCACGTTCGTCGGGCTGCAGAACTTCATCGGTGTCTGGCAGAACGCCCAGTTGCGGCAGTCCTGGCTGAACACCGCGTGGTTCACCGCCCTCCAGGTCCCAGGACTGCTGCTCACCGGCTTCTTCTTCGCGTTCTTCATCCAGAAGGCGGGCCGGCTGACGCCGTTCTACCGGATCTTCTTCTTCGCGCCGCAGGTCACGTCGACCGTCGCGGTGGGCGCCATCTGGCTCTGGCTGCTGAACCCCGAGATCAGTCCTATCAACTCCGTGCTGAAGTCGATCGGGCTGCCCAACCCGCCTGACTGGCTGCAGAATCCGCGGACGGCGATCCCGGCGATCGTCGTGGTGTCGATCTGGCAGGGCCTCGGCTACATGATCGTGATGTTCGTCGCCGGTCTGCAGAACATCTCGCCCACCCTGATGGAGGCCGCCGACATCGACGGCGCCTCGGAATGGCAGAAGCTGCGCAGGATCACCGTGCCGCTGCTGTCGCCGACCATCCTGTTCCTGTCGATCACCTCGATCATCGGGTCCTTCCAGGTGTTCGACTACATCTACTTCTTCTTCGACACCACAGCGCCGGCGAACGCCCACACGATCGTCTACGACATCGTGAACATCGCCTTCCGTGAGTTCAAGTTCGGGTTCGCCGCGGCCATCGCGGTGTACCTGTTCCTCATCCTGCTGGTCCTGACCGGCCTCCAGTTCCTTGCTCAGAAGAGATGGGTGCATTACACCGAATGACTTCCTCATCAGGCGAGATCGGCGCCCGGGGCCTCGAACCGGCGCGCCGGAAGAATGCTTCTCATGGGCTGCGCGGGGGGCGGTTCAAGCCGTCCTGGATTCCGCTGCACCTGCTGCTGGTCGCGGGCTCCCTGGCGATGTTCGTGCCGTTCCTGTGGATGTTGTTCTCGGCCCTGAAGCCGCTCGACGAGATCTTCGCCCAGCCGCCGAAGCTGCTGCCGAAGCTCTGGCAGCCGCAGAACTTCGTCACCGCTTGGCAGGGCGCCGACTTCGCCCGCGCGTACTTCAACAGTGTCTATATCGCCGGTCTGGTCACGGTCCTCACCCTGATCACCTGCTCGATGGCCGCCTACGCCTTCGCGCGGATCCGCTTTCCGGGGCGGAAAGTGATCTTCGGCGTCTTCCTGGCCACCTTGATGGTTCCGTTCCAGCTGACCGTGATCCCGCTGTACGTCATCATGGGGCAGCTCCGCTGGATCGACACCCACCTGGCGCTGATCGTCCCGCCGGCGTTGTTCAACGCCTTCGGCGTCTTCCTCCTCCGCCAATACGTCCGCGGCATTCCGCTGGAGCTGGAGGAAGCCGCCTCGATCGACGGCGCGGGGCGGGTCCGGATCTTCACCACCATCATCCTGCCGCTCCTGCGTACCCCACTCGTTGCCCTCGGCATCTTCGTGTTCCTCGGACAGTGGAACTCGTTCTTCTCTCCACTGATCTTCCTGAACAGCGATCGGAACTTCACGATTCCGCTCGTGGTCAACCAGTTCAAGGGCGCCTACTCCTCCGATTGGACGAGCCTGATGGCGGCCACGACCATGGCGGCGCTGCCGATGCTGCTGATCTTCATCGTCGCCCAACGCCAGATCGTGCAAGGTATCGCCCTGTCCGGCTCGAAGACCTGACAGGTACAGCACGTCCGGCATCAGCCCACCGGGTGATGCCGGACGTGCGAACTACTTGGCGTACGCGGCCTCTGGGTTCAGCATCGCTGCCGCGGTGGACAGGTCGGTCTCGGCGCCGGTGGTCAGCGCATACAGGGCGTACCCGATCGGGGAGGCGTCCCACAGGTGCTTCGCCTGGGCTGCCAGGCCGGGGTGGACGTTGCCGCCCGCCTGCTCGTACGCGGTGATGGTTGCCTGCAGCATCTCCTCGCCTGCGGCGCCGTACTGGGCGGACAGATCGCGGGCGGGGCCGTCCACGCGGGCGGTGGTCCAGTCCAGGACCCCGGTGATCGTGCCCTCCTCGTCGAACAGCACGTGCGCGGGGTAGATCTCGCCGTGGGTCATCGCGGTCTGCTCGGGCCAGCAGGTGTCGTCCTCGAGCCATGCCTGCCAGGCCTCGGTCAGGGCGGGGGAGACGGTGAAAGTCTCGCTCACGCGGGCGACGTCGTCCCGCCATGCCTGACGTACCTGGGCCGGGGTACGGACCTCGACGCCCGCGGCCTCGGCCTGCTCCGGGGTGATGGAGTGCAGGCGGGCCAGCAGGCGCCCCAGGCGCTCGGCGTAGTCCGGGCTGGCAGGGTCCATGTGCCAGTTGGGCTCCCCGGCGTCGGTCAGGCTCAGGCCAGGGGCGCCGGGCAGGGCCGGGTAGGCGATCAGCTCGGGGGAGCAGACCTGCCAGTCGGGGACTGCGACGCCGTCCTCGGCCAGGACGGGGGCGACCAGGTCGAGGATGCGGGTCTCGGCGGCCATGCCTTCGGAGACGTCGGCGCGGCGCGGTACGCGGAGCACCCATCTCTGGTCGGTCGTGTCCGAGGCCATGACGACGCGGTAGTCCAGGCCCGCCTCGTTCAGGGTGGCGTCCTGCGCGGACAGGCGCGGGCCGTGGGTCGCGGCCAGGGCGATGACGTCATCGATCGTGCTCATCGGACCAGGCTCTCACCTGCGCCTCCGCCACTTCCGATAACCCTCGCTCTAGAAGTGCGCCCGCCGGGAGGTGGGCACGACGTTCGCCGGGCGGTAGGACGGGAGGGCTTCTGCGAGGGAGGGATAGTGGTCGAACGGGCGGTCGGCGCCGGTGGCTCGCATGAGGTCTGCCAGCCACTGGCCGGCACCGGAGGCGCGCAACCAGCCGCCGTTGCGGACAGCCAGTTCGTGAGCGTCGGCGAGAACGTCGAGGCCGGTCGCCTCCATCGCCGTGACGCGCCGCAGGTCGACGACGAGCCGCGGCAGCTTGGTGGTGATGACGTGGTGGAGTTCGTGGGCGAACGTGGGGGCGGTACGGACATCGACGGTGCCCGCTACCCGGACGACCGCACAATCACCGACAGAACTCCAGCTACAGACGAAGGGTCCGCTCACCGCTACCGGTCGGTGGGCGGACCTGGTCGCACGGGGTGTCTTCATGCGTCCCGGTACCCCACGGCTAACCTGCACCGCGCCCGGGCGCGGAGAGCGTCCGGGCCGGACCCGTCAGGTCCGGCCCGGACGTGCCTGTGATCAGTTGACGATGATCTTGTCGACCTCGATCGTGAGGCCCTTGACGAGTGGCGTGGAGGTTCCGGTCGTCACCGAGCCGGTGCCTTTCTGCACACCCTTGATGTTCATCGAGTACGTCATCGAGCCGCCCGGCGCTCCCGGCGTACTCGTGATGCGGTAGTCCGTGGTCGGCGGACCGAGGATCTGACTACCGGCCGTGCCTTCGAAGTTCTCCGCACCGACCGTCAGGCCGTACCCGGCCGGCGGACTGCCAGGCAGGTTGCCCGGGTCGTAGGCGTAGGTGATGTCCTCGGCGCCGTCGACGCCGATCCACTGCTGGAACACCTTCAGGTCCGACGTGCCGAACAGGTTCACCCGCCACTCGAGGACGAGCCACGTGGACACGCCGTCGGTGAGCGTACCGGCGTAGATCCCCGGTGCTCCGGTGCCGTCGAGATCGGTCCAGTACGACGCCAGCACGTTGTTCGGACGCGCCGGGTCGGGCAGGTTCTGCGGCAGGAACTGGACGTCGTCGCCCGAGCTGGTGCCGCCGACGACCGTGTAGCCGTTGGAGGTCACCCCGACCCGGTTGTACGACTGCCCGGCGTACGTGAACGGCGGGACGGTGAAGTTCACCGCCTGTTCGTCCCCGACCGGGATCGGGGTGACGCCCAACGTGTCGAGCGGGATGTACCCGAACAACTCTCCGGGAGAGATGACCGGACTGTCGGGCTGGCGCCCGGCGAGTGTGGCCGTCTTGGTTGCGATCTGCGTACCGACCTTCGTCGCGCCCGTGACGCTGTTCAGCCGCAGTTGCGAGCTGAGCGTGCTGACCGCTGTCACGTTCGTGGTCTGCAGACTGTTGTTCTGCACGGTCACCGTGCAGGTCGACTGACCGGTGTTCCGCGCGATGGTGGACGGCGCACAGGTCTGGTCGATCGGGACGATGCCCTCCTGGCGGAAGAACGCCACCGGCAGATGCAGGGCCCGGCTGCCGCCGACCTGCTTGAGGTTGACCTGCCCGAAGTACTGACCGTCGGGTACGTCGGGTGCCGTGATGGCGATCGTCAGCTTCTGCGACTTGCCCGGCTTCACCTGGAACACCGGCGGCAACACCGTGATGTTGGCGCCGTTGACCGTCGTACCGGTGGCCGTGAAGGTGAGTGTCTGGTTGGTGACGTTGGTGACTGTCCGCGTGGCGGTGATCAGGCCCGGCATGGTCGGTGCGTTCACCGACGGCAGGTTGAGATCGATCCGGTTCAGCGGGTCGGTGGCCGAGGCCGCGTAGTTCGCGGCGGTCTCGTCCATGGTCAGACCGGGGTCGCCGGCCTTGGTGAGATCGATCCGCCCGCCGCCGTAGTCGAACGGGTCGGCCTGGGTGGTGCGATCCGGCTTCTTGACGGTCGTCTTGGCGGTCGTTTCCAGCGCGGACTTGATCTGGCCCGGCGTCCACGACGGGTGCAGGGCGAGGACCAGTGCGGCGGAGCCGGCCACGTGCGGCGACGACATCGACGTACCGGCGATCACCTGGTACAGGTTGCCCGGCGGGCCTTCGGCCGCGGACTCGGGGGTCGGCGTCTGTCCGGCCAGGATGTGCAGGCCGGGTGCGGTGACATCGGGTTTGAGGAAGTCGCCACCAGGGCCGCGCGACGAGAACGACGTCATCACGTCGCCCTGCCAGGTGGTCTTGTTGCCTTGCGTGAACGTTGCCGTGGTCCCCGGATGCGCTGCGAGGAATGCCAGCAGCGCGTCGGCGTCGGGCTTCTCGAGCTGCACGGCCGGCAGCCAGTGGTTGTCGGTGAAGACGTCGGACGGACCAGTGGCGTTGTACATCAGCATGCCGGCCGCGCCGCCCTGCAGGACGTTGAAGCCCTTGAGCACCCTGCCTGGGGTGAACTCACAGGCGACGATCTTGTTGACGAAGATCCCCGGCGGTGCCGGGCTGCTGCAGGTCGGGTTGTTGTACGGCGGCGCGGACGCGAGCACGACCGTCTTCGGTGTACTGACGCCCGCGGTGATCGACGCGCCGGAGACCGTGGCGGTCGCGCCGCCGCCGGCCAGCGTGACCGTCGAGCGGAAGGTGCGGCTCTGGGTGGACGCCGCGACCGTGGTGACCCACGGGCTGCGGTGGTCGGTGGTCGCCGCACCCGGACCGGAGTTGCCGGCGGAGGCGGAGACGAACACACCCGCGGCGTACGCGTCCAGGAACGCGAGCTCGACCGGGTCGCTGTACGGGTCGCTGCCGCCGGAGATCGAGAAGTTGATCACCCGGACGCCGTCCAGGATGGCTCGTGCGACGGCCTGGACCGAGTCGCTCGGGAAGCAGCCCTCGGCGCCGCAGACCTTGTAGACCGACACGGCCGCTGCCGGTGCGATTCCGGCGATCGCGCCGCGGTCGATGCCCAGCGGGTTGGCGTGCGCGACCGGTCCACCGGCCGACGTCGTCGCGGTGTGTGTGCCGTGACCGTTGGAGTCACGCGCGCTGTCCGGGTAGATGTCGCCGCCGATCACCGCGTTGTAGGTGTCGAGGAACGGCCGGCCGCCGATCAGCTTGTTGGTGCAGCTGAACACGTCGGCCGCCGGTGTCAGCGGGTTGTCGCCGAAGTCGCACTCACGCGGCGTCGCGTCGGCGGTCGGCGGTGGTGCGGGCAGACCGCCCGGGTCGGCGAAGGACGGGTGCTCCGGCCACGCGCCGCTGTCGAGGACGCCGACGATGACGCCCTTACCGGAGTTGGCGGAGCCTCCGAGCTTGTTGTAGATCGTCGGAGCACCGATGAAGGCGCCGCTCGAATCCGTGAGCAGTTGCTGCAGGTTGTCCTGCTGGACCGCGGCCACGCCGGGCAGCTTCAGCAGATCGCGGGCCTGGTTCGCCGGCACGCTGAGCGCGATACCGCCGTACACGGCGCGCAGCCGCTGGCCTGCTCTCGCGCTCGGGACCTTCGACTGCATCGCGGCGAGGAAGTCGTTCTCCAGCGTGGCCACGTGCTTGAGGTACTTCGTGGCGTTCGCGCCCTTCACGTCGAGGCGCTTGCCGGTGACGGCCGGGCTGGTGCCGGGCAGGCCCTTGATCCCGCCGCGGTACGCCGCCAGCGAGTCGTAATCGAGCTTCACGACCACCCGGACCTGCTGGGGAGAGGTGCTGTTCACGAGCGAGGGATCGCTCTTCGCGAGCTGCCCGCTGGGTGACTTGGCGCCGTTGACCGTACTGGCGACGGTCAGGGGCGTCGCTGTCCAGGGTCGGCCGTTCGGCGCGGTGGGGGACGGATCTGCGGCTGATGCGGTCATCGCGGGCAGGAGCGCAGCGACCAGCAGACCGGCGGACACACCGGCCGTGACACTTCGAGTGGCGGTTCGACGATGACCTCGTCGGTGATGCGGTGACCTCATGCACGGGCCTCCAGAGTGACGGAACGCCGTCGCGGAAGGAGGCAGCACGGGACGTCGGGAGACCCCCCAGGTCGAAACGCAGCGAACCCCTCAGTCCAGTGACCGAATCCCCCCGGATACCGGCGTCGCGGCCGGCACCCCCGCGGCGCCTGCCTGAGCCGAGATTATGCCCAGAACTGGCGCCCGGCCAGACTTCGTCAGTCGCGACCGAGAATTCCCTGCTCGTAGCCTTTGGCAACGGCTGCGGCACGGTCGGTGACACCGAGTTTGGTGAAGACGTGGCTGAGATGCGTCTTCACGGTGGCCTCGCTGATGAACAGTTCGCGGGCGATGTCGCGGTTCGACGTACCCTTCGCGACCAGCTCCAGGACCTGCCGTTCGCGTGCCGCCAACGGACTCGGCGCCGGTGAGCGGACCGCCGATACCAGCCGCGATGCGACGGCGGGGGAGAGCACTGTCCGGCCGGCCGCGGCCTGGCGGACGGCGTTGAACAACTCGTCCTGCGGCGCGTCCTTGAGCAGGTAGCCGGTCGCGCCTGCCTCGATCGCCGGCAGCGTGTCGGTGTCGGTGTCCCAGGTCGTCAGGACCAGTACTTTCGAGCGGATGCCGCGGCGGGTCAGCTCGGTGATCGCGTCGAGCCCGCCGCCCCCCGGCATCCGGAGGTCCATCAGGATCACGTCCGGGTTCAGGTCCGCGGCGAGTTCGACCGCCTCGACGCCGTTCGACGCCTCCGCGAGCACGGTGAAGCCGGGGGTGGACTCGAACATGCCGCGCAGCCCGTTGCGGACCACCGGGTGGTCGTCGACGAGGAGCAGTGAGATCCCAGATGAGTCAGCCATGGAGAACCAACGGTAAGCGAGCGGAGACCGCCGTACCGAAACCTGGCTCGGACTCGACCGTCAGGGAGCCTGCGATGCGCTCGGCGCGTGCGCGCATGCCGTCGACGCCGAAGCCGCCGGTGCCGGTGCGGGCCGACAGCGCCAGCGGATCGAAGCCCTTGCCGTCGTCGCGAATGTCCACCGTCACCTCGTCGTCCATGAAGCTGAGGGTCACGCCGACGCGGGTCGCGGCGGCGTGCTTCGACACGTTCGCCAGCGCCTCCTGCGTGATCCGCAGAACGGTCGCCGAGAACTCGCCGTGCAGGTGCTGCGCCGTACCGGTCAGGGTGAACTCGGCGGGTACGCCGGTCCGCTCGGACCACTGGTCGACGGTCTTGCGAAGGGCCACGGGAAGACCGTCGTACGACAGACCCACCGGGGCGAGGTTGTGCACCGAGCGGCGTGCCTCGCCCAGGCTGTGCCGGGCCAGCTCGGTCGCGCGGCCGACGTGCTCCTGGACGGCTGCCGGATCGGACGAGTTCGCCACCACCTGCAGCTGAGCGATGATGCCCGTCAGCCCTTGCGCGATGGTGTCGTGGATCTCCGCGGCCAGCCGGCGGCGTTCGTCCGCGATGCCTGCTTCCCTTGCCTGCACAAGGAGTTGGGCCTGCAGCGCCGCGTTCTCCTCGTGCGCCTGCTCGAGCTCGGTGATGGTGTCGGCCCTGGCCTGCGACCGCGCCTCCTGCTGCTCGGCGAAGTGCTTGACGATCGTCAGCAGCACGTTGTTCGCGATCAGCAGACCGCCGAACACCAGCCAGCGCGCCCCGTCATCCACCGGGATGCCGCTGGCCTGCGCGGCCGAGACCGGGACGGAGCACGCGAACAAGGCGATCCGCCGCGCGCGCCGGCCGGGGATGCGCTCGTCCGCGTCGTAGTACCCCGTCGCGGCGTAGAACGCGAAGAAGCCATTCAGCAGGACGAGCGCGAAACCGATCGCCCAGCGCACCACGTAGTACGCGACTGGCAGCCCGCCCGGGTCTGGGTGGTTGCGCCCGATCCAGCTCCACCACAGCTCCAGGACGAGAGCGGCTGCCACCAGCACGAAGGCAGTGATCCGGAGACGGTCCGCCGGCATGCCCAGTCCGGCGGTCGCGAGCGCGAGGAAGCTGCTGAGGCCGAGCAGGAAGTACGGCGCCCAGCGGCGAAACATCGCCTCACGCTGTTCCAAATCAACCGTTGTCACCTGTTCAGTCTGCACCGACCCGCTACTCCCACCGGAACCAGCGCGCGGCTGCCACCGACAGGAGCACCGCCCACGCCGCGAGCACGCCCAGGTGGGACCAGTCCGGCCAGTGCCCGGCCGCGGACTGCTCGAGTGCCTGGGAGGCGGCGCCGAACGGCAGGAGTACGACGATCTCCCGCAGCGTGTGCGGCATCGACTGAACGGGAGCCCACAGTCCGGCGGAGAACAGGCTCGGGAAGAACACCACCATGCCGACGCCGGTCGCGAGCCGTGCAGTCGGGGCGAGCGCCGAGATCAGAGCGCCGAGGGCCAGCGCGGCGGTGACCGTCAGCAGGAACGCCAGCGCGTAGCCGAGGGCCTGCTTCGGCAGTTGGACGTCGAACGCGAGCCGCCCGATCGTCAGGCAGACCAACGCCGACAGCACTCCCGCGGCGCCGTTCAGTCCCATCTGCGCGGTGAGCAGCGCGGACGGCCGGACCGGGGTCAACGACATCCGGCGCAGAATGCCGCGTTCGCGGTAGCCGGTGATCACCGGTGGCATCGCCTGCAGACCGGTGACGATCAGGGCGACCAGGACGAGGGTCGGCACGTACACGTCGATGATCCGCATCCCGAGCCCGGGGTCGAACTTCCGGAAGCTCCGGATCGACCCGAGGATCACCAGCAGCAGCGGCGGGAAGCCGAGCGTCCAGAACAGGGAGCCGGCCTCCCGGCGGAACAGGCGTGCCTCGGCCCGCAGTACGGCGGTCCTCGGCGAAGGACGGCGTACGGCCGCGATCGTGCTCATTTGGTGGCTCCTGTGAGGTCGAGGAAGGCGTCGTCGAGGGTCGCGTCGGTGACGCGGAGCTGGTGGGCGGTGATGCGGTGCCGGGCGAGCAGCGAGAGCAGCGCGGTCACGGTCTCGTCGGACCCGCCGAGCGTGATCCGGCCGTCCTTGGCCTCGACCGACGCGAGTGCCGGCAGTGCGGCCACGTCCGCGTCGTCGAGCGGCTCCGACGGGGTGAACGAGATGATCGTGGAGCCCGCGGTCCGGCTGATCAGTCCCTGCGGAGTGTCGAGCGCGGTGATCCGGCCCTGGTCGATCAAGGCGATCCGGTCGCACAGGCGCTGCGCTTCCTCCATGAAATGCGTGACGAGAAGGACGGTGACGCCGTTGGCGCGGACGTCCTCGACAATCTCCCACGTATCCCGGCGGGCGCGCGGATCGAGGCCTGTGGTCAGCTCGTCCAGTACGACGACGCGCGGGTTGCCGATCAGCGCGAGCGCGATGAACAGTCGTTGCTTCTGGCCACCACTGAGGACACCGAACCGGGTGTTCAGCTTGGCGGTCAGGCCGAGTCGCTCGGCGAGCGGCCGCCAGTCGGCCGGGTTCGGGTACAAGGCGGCGTACAGCTCGAGGGCTTCGCGGACCGTGAGCTTGGCCTGCAGCTCGCTTTCCTGCAGTTGCGCGCCGAGCACCTGCGTGACGGCGGCATGATCGGCGACCGGGTCGAGCCCGGCGACCCGGATCCGCCCGCCGTCGGGGATGCGGAGGCCTTCGACGCACTCGACGGTGGTGGTCTTGCCGGCGCCGTTCGGCCCGAGGATCCCGAAGATCTCGCCCTCGTCGACGCTGAACGACACCTCGTCGACGACGGTCCGCCCGCCGTACGCCTTACGCAGGCTGCTGACTTCGAGGATGGGAGAAGTACTGGTCATACCCCAAAGCCTGGCGGACGGCGTACCGCCCCCACATCGCCCGACGAGCTGGTCCCGGCATCAGCCATTCGGGTGATGCCGGGAGTACTACCTACTTGGTGTAGAGCGCCTCGACGTCGGTGCCGTGGTTCTCCATCACGATGTGCCGGCGCAGGGAGAGCTTCAGCGACAGCTCGCCGGTCTCCTGGGTCCAGTCGATCGGGAGGATCGAGAACTTCTTGATCGCCTCGGCGTGCGAGACCGAGGCGTTCGCCTCGTCGACCGCCTTCTGCACCTCGGCGATCAGGTCGGCGTCCTGGGTCAGCGCCGCCGGGTCGGTGGGCTTCCCGCGCTCGGTCGCCCACGGGACGATGTTCTCCGGGTCGATCGTGATCAGTGCGGCGATGAACGGCTTGCCGTCGCCGACGACCATGCACTGGCTGACCAGCGGGTGCAGCCGGATCTGGTCCTCGAGCATCGTCGGCGCGACGTTCTTCCCGCCGGCCGTCACCAGGATCTCCTTCTTCCGGCCGGTGATCTTGATGAACCCGTCGACGTCGAACTCGCCCAGGTCGCCGGTGTGGAACCAGCCTTCGGCGTCGATCGCGTTCGCGGTCGCCTCGTCGTTCTTCCAGTAGCCCTGCATGACCTGGCCGCCCTTGAACAGCAGCTCGCCGTCGTCCGCGACACCGACCGTCACACCAGGAAGCGGCCGGCCCACGGTGCCGATGCGGATGTCGTCGGGCAGGTTCACCGATACCGCGGCGGTGGTCTCGGTCAGGCCGTAACCCTCCAGGACCGGTACGCCGATCCCGCGGAAGAAGTGACCGAGCTTGTCGCCGAGGGGAGCGCCGCCGGAGACGGCGTACTGCACCTGGCCGCCGAGCACCGCCCGCAGCTTGCCGAAGACGAGACGGTCGAAGAGCAGGTGCTTGGCCTTCAGGCCGAACGACGCGCCGCCCTTGTCCTGGGCCTGCGAGTACGCGATCGCGGTCTCGGCGGCGGCGTCGAAGATCTTGCCCTTGCCGTCGGCGTGCGCCTTCTGGCTGGCCGAGTTGTACACCTTCTCGAACACCCGCGGCACGCTCAGGATGAACGTCGGCCGGAACGCGCCGAGGTCCTCGACCAGGTTCTTCACGTCGGCGCTGTGCCCGACCTTGACCCGCTTCATCACGCAGCCGACCTGGATGATCCGGGCGAAGACGTGCGCCAGCGGCAGGAACAGCAACGTGCTCGCGCCGGTGGTGTCGAACAGGTTGTCGAGGATCTTCACCGCCGGACCGAGCTCGTCCAGGAAGTTCGAGTGGCTGATCCTGCAGCCCTTCGGGCGTCCCGTCGTACCGGAGGTGTAGATCAGGGTCGCGAGATCGGACGGCGTGACCGCGGAGCGGCGCTTGTCGAACTCGGCGTCGGTGACGTCGTGGCCGAGCGCGGTCAGCTGGTCGACGGCGCCGGCCTCGATCTGCCAGACCTCCTGCAGCGCGGGCGCCTCGGCCCGCGAGGACTCGACGACCGCGCCGTGGGTCGCGTTCTCGACGACGGCGACGACCGCCTCGGAGTCGGTCAGGATCCACTGGATCTGCGACGTCGAGGACGTCTCGTAGATCGGCACGGTGACCGCGCCGATGCTCCAGATCGCATAGTCGATCAGCGTCCACTCGTACCGCGTCGGGCTGAGCAGGGCGACCCGCTCGCCGTGCTTCACGCCGGCCGCGATCAGGCCCTTGGCGACGCCCGTCACCTGCTGCGCGAACTCCGCGGCGGTGACATCGGTCCAGGCAGACCCCGTACGGCGGCTGAACACCGCGGTGTCAGGATGAGAGGACGCGTTCGCCCACACCGGGTCGCTCAGGCTCCCGGTGGGCGGTTCTGTCACAGCAGGAACGGTGTACTCACGCATCCGCGTCTCCTCAGTCGGTCCCGAATTGTCGACTTCCGGCGCACGCTACAGTCACCTACCCACAAGTAGCCAGGTTTATGTGACCCACGGAACTAGGTTCTAGCTATGCCATTGCTCGACATCAGTTGCGACGACCTGGTCGTTGCTGATCCAGCCTACGTCGCCGAGCGGCTCGGTTCGGACACCCTGTGGCGTGAGTGGTGGCCGGACCTGACGCTGACGCCGTCCGAGCGACGCGGCCGGGAAGGTGTCCGGTGGGCCGTCACGGGTGCCGCGATCGGTACGGCGGAATGGTGGCTGGAGGCCGTCCGGGACGGGGTCGTCGTGCACTGGTACCTGCGGGTCGACCCCGCGAAACCGGTCCGCGGCCGCGCGGTCGAGCGCTTGAAGGAGCGGTACGTCGCGGCGTACCGGGAGCGGCTGTGGGCGTTCAAGGACGAGCTCGAAGCGGGCCGCGCGGCGGGCGAACGCCGTACCGGATCCGATCCCGCGATAGTCTCCGGGGAGGACGCGGATCCATCGGGGGATCCGGCGGTCCCGCAGACCCCGGGCAAAGCGAAGAGGTGAATCGATGGCGGAACAGACCACCTCGACCATCCAGATGAATGCGACCCCCAAAGAGATCATGGCGGTGATCGCGGACTTCGCGGCGTACCCGGACTGGGCGGACTCGATGCGGGAGACCGAGGTGCTGTCCACCGACGAGGCCGGCCGGCCGAACAAGGTGCGGTTCAAGGTGGACGCCGGCGCGATCTCCGACGAGTACACGCTGGCCTACATGTGGTCCCGCAACGAGGTGACCTGGACGCTGGTCGAGGCGAAGATGGTGAAGGGGATGGACGGCGCGTACGTCCTGAAGGATCTGGGAGCCGAGGGGACCGAGGTGACGTACCGGCTGGCGGTGGATGTGGCGATCCCGATGATCGGCATGCTCAAGCGGAAGGCCGAGAAGGTCATCATCGACACGGCTCTCAAGGGCCTCAAGAAGCGCGTCGAGTCCTGATCCAGTGACTCGGGTACTGCTGTACACAGGTAAGGGCGGCGTCGGCAAGACGACCTCCGCCGCGGGGACGGCCACGCTCGCGGCACTGCGCGGGCTGCGGACGCTGGTGCTGTCGACGGACGCCGCGCACTCGCTGTCGGACGCGTTCGACTCCGAGGTCGGACCGGAGCCGACCGAGATCGACGACCTGCTGTTCGTCCAGCAGATCAACGCACAGCGCAAGTTCGAGCGGTCCTGGGGCGACATCCAGGCGTATCTGCGGTCGGTGCTGCACATGGTCGGCGTCGACCCGGTCGAGGCCGAGGAGCTGACCGTGCTGCCCGGCGCCGAGGAGGTGCTCGCGCTGCTCGAGGTGCGCGACCACGTCCGGTCCGGCCGCTGGGACGTGATCGTCGTCGACTGCGCCCCGACCGCGGAGACACTGCGGCTGCTGGCACTGCCCGAGGCCCTGAACTGGTACCTCGAACGCATCTTCAACGCCGAGCGCAAGATGATGCGGACGTTCCGGCCCTTCATCAACCGAGGGGTCAGTCTGAACCGCGGGTCGAGCATCCCGATGCCGGACGACACCGTCTTCGACGCGCTGCGGCGACTGCAGGCCGACCTGTCCGACATTCGCACGCTGTTGGCCGGCCCTGACGCCTCGGTGCGGCTGGTGCTGACGCCGGAAGCGGTCGTGGTCGCCGAGGCGCGGCGGTCGCTGACCCGGCTCTCGCTGTACGGGTACCGCGTGGACGGCGTCGTGGCGAACCGGGTGTTCCCGGCGGCCGGGGCCGACACGTGGCGCCGGCAATGGGTCGCGGCGCAGCGGGGGATTCTCGAGGAGGTCGCGGACTCGTTCCGGCCGTTGCCGATCTGGGAGTCGCCGTACCGCGTGTGTGAGCCGGTCGGCGTCGAGGAACTGGCCGCGTTCGCGGTGGAGATGTACGGCGGGGACGACCCGTTCGCACGCGCCACCGACGACACGTCCCTGTGGGTGGATCGGCACATCGACACCGACGGCCGGACGTACACGCTGACGATGCCGTTGCCGTTGGCATCAGCCGACGAGCTGGAGCTCGCGCGGCACGGGGACGAGCTGATCATCACCGTCGGGTCGTACCGCCGGGTGCTGCCGCTGCCGGCCGCCCTCGCACGTGGCGTGGTCGCGGGCGCGCGGCTGGACGAGGGCCGGTTGCAGGTGCGGTTCTCGCCGCGGGAGACCGCGCGACCGGTGGCACCCTCTGATGTGCCGAGCGGGTCCGGTCCGCTGGAGTCGGCGCAGGAGCTGGCGCAGGGCTTGACGGCCGAGTACCACGAGGCGCTGACACGTCGCGAGGCGGCGCGGTGACGAAAGACTCGGTCGGGTCGGTCGCTGAGGAGGCCGCGAAGCTGTTCGCCGTACTGCAGAACGCTGCCCATGACGCGCCGCCGGCGGCGGACGAGGCCGCTCATGAGTCTGGGGAGCATGAACACAAGTTGGGTCCGGACTGTGTCTGGTGCCCGGTCTGTCAGCTGATCCACCGGGTGCGGAACACCAGCCCGGAGACGATCGAGCAGCTGTCGACGGCGGCCGCGCACGTGCTCGGCTCAGTGAGATCTCTGCTGGAGGCCGCCGCGGACGCGGCCCGGCAGACGCGGGAGGACGCAGCGTCGCGGTCCTCGCCATCGGACGAGGAACCGGCCCAAGAATCGACCCGGTCCCGGGTGGACCGGATCGACGTGAGTGAGGACCCCGAACCATGGGACTGACGATCGGCATCGACGTCGGCGGTACGAAGATCGCGGCCGGCGTGGTCGACGAGCACGGCGAGATCATCGCGCGCACCCATCGCGACACCCCGGCCGACTCGGTCGACGCCACCGCGGCGGCGATCTGCGACGCGGCCGCCGAGCTGATCGCGAACCACGCCGTGGAAGCGGTCGGGATCGGTGCGGCCGGGTTCGTCTCCTCGGACCGCTCGACCGTGCTGTTCGCGCCGAACCTGGCCTGGCGGGACGAGCCGCTCGGTGCGCGCGTCGCGGAGCAGCTGAAGGTCCCGGTCGTGGTCGAGAACGACGCGAACGCGGCGGCCTGGGGCGAGTTCGCGTTCGGCGCGGCCAAGGACGTCGAGCACATGGTCTGCATCACGGTCGGCACCGGGATCGGCGGCGGCGTGGTGATCGACGGCGAGCTGCTGCGCGGTGCCCATGGTGTTGCGGCCGAGCTCGGCCACATGCGCGTCGTACCCGGTGGCCACCGGTGCGGGTGCGGTGCGCGCGGCTGCCTGGAGCAGTACGCGTCCGGACGGGCGCTGGTGCGCGAGGGCAAGGCGCAGGCCGAGTCGGGGTCGCTCGCGGCCGCGCAGATGCTGAGCGTGTGCGGGATCACGAACCCCGACGAGCTGACCGGGCCGATGATCACCGAGGCGGCGATGAAGGGCGACCCGTGCGCCGTCGAGCTGCTCGAGGACCTCGGGCGCTGGCTCGGCGAGGGGCTGGCGAGTCTCGCGACCATGTTCGACCCCACGCTGATCGTGATCGGCGGTGGCGTCAGCGCGGCCAAGGACCTGCTGATGAAGTCGGCGCTGCAGGCCTTCGAGAAGAACCTCCCCGCCAAGTCGAACCGGCCACACGCCGCCTTCAGCCTGGCCGAGCTGGGCAACGACGCGGGCCTGATCGGGGCCGCGGACCTGGCCCGCAGACCAGCCCCGGCGCCGGTAAAGTCCTGATGATTGTCCTGACCTGGGATACTGGAGGCATTCCGGCGGGGGTCTCGAGGAAGGTCGAACCTTGGCTTTGACGCAGGCTTTGACGATCGGGATCGACATCGGCGGGACCAAGGTCGCCGCCGGAGTGGTCGACCCGGAGGCCAATATCCTGGACCGGGTACGGCGGGACACGCCGACGACGGACCCCAAGGAGACCGAGGACGCGATCGCGGAGATCGTCCGCGACCTGGAGTCCCGGCACGACGTGATCGCGGTCGGCATCGGCGCCGCCGGGTTCGTCGACGGCACCCGGTCGTCGGTGCTGTTCGCGCCGCACCTCGCCTGGCGGCACGAGCCGCTGCGGGACGCGGTCGAGCGCCGGCTCGGCCTGCCGGTCGTCGTCGAGAACGACGCGAACGCGGCCGCCTGGTCCGAGTGGCGTTTCGGTGGCGGCCAGGGCGAGAGCCACCTGGTGTGCGTCACCCTCGGCACCGGCATCGGCGGCGCGATCCTGAACGACGGCGCGTTGCAGCGCGGGAAGTTCGGGATCGCGGGCGAGTTCGGGCACATGCAGGTCGTGCCGGGCGGGCACCGCTGCGAGTGCGGGAACCGTGGCTGCTGGGAGCAGTACGCCTCCGGCAACGCGCTCACCCGGGAGGCCCGTGAGCTGGCGCTGTCCGGTTCGCCGGTCGCACACAACCTGCTGCGGGCAGCCGAGGGCGATCCGCGGAAGATCAACGGCCCGATGGTGACCGAGCTGGCCAAGGACGGCGACCCGGTCGCGGTCGAGCTGCTCGAGGACGTCGGCCGCTGGCTCGGCATCGGCCTCGCGAATCTGGCCGCCGCGCTCGACCCGGGCACGTTCGTCATCGGCGGCGGTGTGTCCGACGCGGGCGAGTTGCTGCTGGCGCCGGCGCGGGAGGCGTTCAAGCGGACGCTGACCGGTCGCGGGTTCCGCCCGGAGGCGCGGATCGTCCGCGCGGTGCTCGGGCCGGAGGCGGGCATGGTCGGTGCGGCCGACCTGGCGCGTGAAGAGGCGACGTGGCTGCGCCGGGTCCGGGTGAAGACCACTGCTGTGACCGCGAAGACGGCTGCGGCGCGTGGACGGTCGACCCGCCTCGAGCGGGCGGCCCGGAAGACCGCGGGACGACGTACCGGAATGCGTGCCGCGGCGCAGGAGACCGACCTGCACCCGGCGGACCTGAACGGCGACCCTGACGCATGAGTGATGGCGCCCTGCGGGTGCTGTCGTACAACGTGCACCGGTGGGGAGACGACCGTACGGCGCTCGCTCGCGTGGTGCGGGCGTGCGCGCCGGACGTGATGCTCGTGCAGGAGGCGCCGACCTGGTTCGGGACCCGGACCAAGCGGCGGGCGATGGCGGCGAGCTTCGGCATGCGGTACGTCGCGGCCTCCGCCCGGAACGCGATCCTGGTTGCCGACGGCATCGAACTCGACGAGCCGCTGCACTGGCGGATCTGGCGGCCGTTCGTCCGTCGGCGCCTGAACTTCGTCGCCACCCAGCTCCCCGGCGGTGCCGTCGGCGGTCAGGTACTCATCGGCACCATGCGGGTCGCTGTTGTCGGCTGTCATCTCGGCCTGCACATCCTCGGCCGTCAGCACGAGCTCGAGCAGGTCCTGAAGGGATGTCGCGCCTTCGGCACGCCGTACCTGCTGGCCGGCGACCTGAACGAGGAACCCGACGGCCCGGTGTGGAAACGACTCGCCGAGGAGGGCCTGACCGACCTCGGAGCCGACGCGGGTCCGACCTTCAGCTCCACGAATCCCCACAAACGCATCGACGGCGCACACCTCTCACCGACGCTCCAGGGACGCATCCTCCCGACCCCCGCTTCCTCGGAGGATCTCGCCGCCGCCTCCGACCACCTCCCGCAACTGATCGAACTCAGGCGCGGAACTCGACCAGCGGATCAGTGACGACATCGCGCCAGCGATCGCGGTGCCCGTGGGCGTTCAGCCGGTAGTAGATCGTCTCCCGGCGCTCCGGGCCGGTGTTGCCGCCGATGTTGTGTCCCAGCAGATAATGCGCGAACAGCACACTGCCGGCCGGCCCGGTGGCCTGGACCTGCTCACCGAGCTCGATCTTCGGGTACGGCGCTCCGCTCGTGTCCTCCGCCAGCTCGGCAAGGGCGTCGGCGCCACGCTCGGCCAGGTACGCCCCGAACCGCAGATGCGTCCCCGGCCAGACATGCAGGTTGCCGTGGTAGAGCTCTTCCTGGTCAGTCAGCCACACCCCGGCGAGCATCGAGAACGTGAACGGCGTGCCGTCCGGCCCGAGCGGGCTCACACCGTCGACATGCGGTGCACCCGGCCGGTGCGACCACGGTGGAATCGTCGCGGCGATCTGCGCGAAGTCGGGCGCGTCGACGCCGAGCTCCGGCCGGATCAGCTCCGCCGCCAGTTCGGCGACGGTGTCCCGGTAGAAGTCGAGCAGCGGATGCGGCTCGTCCTCGAACCTGGGCCAGGCGAAGTGGTGTCCCACGTGCGCGTCCTCGGGCGGTTCCTTCTCCAGCGCCGCCGCGAACAACTCCCGCCCCGCCGCGGTCTGCTCGTCGGTCAGTACGCCGGGTATGACGACGTACCCCTGGGTCCGGAACTGCGTCAGTTGCGTGTCGGTGATCTGCCGCATGCCGCCAGTCCATCAGCGGGATCGGTGGGCGGCAAACGAATTAGCTCTTCTTGCGGTTGAGGAAGATGAGCATGGCTTCCTGGGCGGCGGGGGAGCCGAAGAGGCTGGCCGAGAGTTCGGCCAGGTCTTTGCCGCGGGCATCTATGTCGGCGAGGAGTTCGCGGTTGAGGAGCTTCTTGGTTTCGCGGAGGCCCTGTGGTGCGCCTTTGAGGAGTGACGTGAGCACCGTGTCGACGGCGGCGTCCAGATCGGCGTCCGGGACCGTCAGCGTGAGGAGCCCGAGGCGCGCGGCCTCGAGGGCGTCGAAGGCGTTGCCGGTCAGGAAGGTGTACGCCGCCGCGCGGTCCGTGAGCCGGGGGAGGACCGTGAGCGAGATCGTCGCCGCGGCGAGACCGAGCCGGACCTCGGTCAACGCGAACGTCGCGCTCTCCCCGGCGACGCTGATGTCGGCCGCCGCCACGATCCCGATACCGCCGGCCCGCGCCGGGCCGGCCACGCGCGCGACGACCGGCTTCGGGTTCGCCACGATCGCCCGCTGTACGTCGACCATCCGCTGCGCGCCGACGCCCATCCCGACGGTCGTGGCCTCGGACAGGTCGGCCCCCGAGCAGAACACGTCCAGCGCCGACCGAATCACGATCGCCCGCACCGCGTCGTCCGCACCCGCCGCCTCGAGCCGCTCCAGCAACTCACTGGTCAGCTGCTGCGACAACGCGTTCTTGTTGTGCGGCGAGTCGAGCGTGATCGTTGCGACGCCGTCGGCCACATCCAGGTGCACGAGTTCGGTCATGGGGTCATCAAACACCCAATGCCGTCCCGTCCGCTGTGGGCCGGGTTACGTCACGGTCCGGACGGGGACGACGTCGGGTTGAGTGGGTCGGCGTGGCGGTGCGTGATCCTCCACGCGCCGTCCTCGGCCCGGAACACCATCGTCGTCCGCAGCAGGTGCGGCACCGGATCCGGCCGGGTGACGTGCTGGACGGTGCCGCGCTCGATCGCGACCGTGTACGCCGTGTCCGCGCCGACGTGCTTCACGAGGTACTCGAACTCGATCTTCGCGCCGCTGGCGCGGAACTGCGAGGACGCCCAGTCGTACCGCGGCCCGATCTCGGACCAGCCGACCTCCTGGCCGCCGAACCCGCCGAAGATCGAGGTCTGTTCGCTGCGCGACACCAACGGCAACCACAACGACGGATCGCCGTTGACGAACGCGGTGTTGGCCTCCTCGAAGCGTCGCAGAAACGATTCGAAGTCCTGGTTCATGAGTCCAGCCTGTACGCCGGAAGGGTCACTTGATGTCGGCGTACGACGGGGAGAGTTCGCGGGCCAGGTGCTCGACGAACAGGCCGACGTCCGTGACGATCCCGCGGGCCTGGGACGAACCGCGGTCTGCGAGCTTGGTCACCGTCGCCGGGTTGATGTCCACGCAGGTCAACGGGATCGACGCCGGCAGAATGTTGCCAGTAGCAACCGAGTGCAGCATGGTCGCGGCCATCAGGCAGTACCCGACGCCGTCCAGTTCGGCCCGCATCGCCCGCTGGCCCTCGAGTACGTCGGTGTAGACGTCCGGCAGCGGCCCGTCGTCGCGTACCGAACCGACCAGCACGAACTGCTTCCCGTGCTTGACCAGCGCATGCATCACCCCGGAGGTCAGCACGCCCTCCTCCACCGCCGCCGCGATCGACCCGGCCTTGCGGATCGTGTTGATCGCCCGGATGTGGTGCTCGTGCCCGTGCTCGACGCCTCGCCCGCGGGCGAGATCCACGCCGAGCGACGTCCCGTACAGCGACGACTCGATGTCGTGCGTCGCGAGCGCATTGCCGGCGAACAGTACGTCGACGTACCCGGCCTCGACGATCGCGACCATCGCGGGCGCGGCGCCGGTGTGCACGATGCCGGGTCCGCCGACCCAGAGCACCTTCTGCCCGTTCGCCTTCGCGTCGCGCATCCCGTCCGCGACCTGCTTGACCAGCACCCGCTGCGGCTTCTCCGACGACACGTCCGACTCCATGAAGCCGAACCCGTCCTCGGTGCTCGTCACGATCGGAGGCGTGACCCGCACGCCCTGCGCGCTCGTGATGATCTTCATCCCGGCGCGTACTTCGGACATCGGGATGGTCCGCACGGCGTCACCCTCGACGAGTAGACCGCAGTCCATCTCCGGGTTCTGCACCAGGACCCAGTGGCCGCCGAGCCGGACGCTGGTCGGCAGGTTCGTGGTCGAGTAGAACCCGTCCGGGAACACCCCGTCCTGGCTGACCTCGGTGATCTCCGGCGTACCGGGGTTGACCAGGTTCGCGCCCTTGGTCTGGATCCGCATCAGCAGCCGCTGCAGCGACTCCTCGCCCTCCGCGCCGACCGTCATCCGGACCGTGGACGGGTCGTCCTTGTCATAGCCGAGGTCGAACTTGTCCAGCGTGTACTCGCCGCCGTACCCGCGGATGTCGTCGAGGACCCGGGACAGCAGCCCGGAGTCCATCAGGTGGCCGGTGATCTCGACGGTCTCGGTGACCTGCACGGGTGCCCTCCCCAAACGAGTGATGTCGTCAGATTGTCCGACGATCCGCACTCTAACTCAGACGACGGAACTCAGACGACGGCCCCGTCGTCACCGCCGTCGCCCGGCGGGAGCCGGTCCTTCATCCGGAAGACCAGCGTGAGGAAGCCGCCGATGAATCCGGTGACGGCGATCGTGGTGATCCGACCGGTGCCGAAGTCGAGCAGGGCGGCCAGGATCAGCAGCAGCGGGCCGCCGAGCAGCCCGAGCCAGGCGAGCCGGCTGATCCAGTCCAGCCGCGGTCCGCGCGGCGGCTCCGGCGGGACGTAGTGGTCGTGCGGGTCGTCGGCCTTCTTCTTGGCGGGCGGTTCAGGCTCCTCGGTCTTCTTCTCCTCGACCGTGAGCCCGGCCGGTACGTCGATCAGCGGCTCGTACTTGTCGTCCACGTCCTCGCTCGCCGGCCAGCGGGCGACCGGTTCCTCGCCGCTGTCGTGCCCCGGTGCGGACGGTTTGTTGAACTGTTCCACCAGCGACTGCCACTCGGCGTCCTCGGTACTGCGGTCGATCACCGGGCGGGCCCGCTCCACCGCCTCGGCGTCGACGAAGATCTCGTCGTACCCGACCGGGATCCGGACCGGTTCCTCGGCCTCCTCCGGCGTCCGGGCCTCGCTCTGGTTCTCGCAGTACGCCGCGATGCCGGCCGCCTTGAGTGCGTCGAGCACCGGCTCGGCGACGAGCGGATCGATGCCCCCGAGCGACGTGTACGACGTCGCGGTCAGTCCGTTGTCACGCATCAGTGTGCTCACTCTTGGGCTCGCTCAGCCGGCTGATGAAGGCTGTCGAGTCCGCGAAGATCCGCGGGGCGTCGTTGTCCAGGGTTGCCACGTGATAGCTGTCCTCGAGCAGGGTCTCGGTCACATCGCGGGACGAGATCGAGGACAGCACCGTCCGCCCCGAGCTCGGCTCCACCACATGATCGACAGTACTGCGGAACAACAGCACCGGCTGCGTGATCTTCGCCAGATCGTCCCGGGTGATCTTCCACAGCTGCGACAGCGAGTGCAGCGCCCGCAGCGGCATCCGGTCGTACGCGCCCTCCTCGACGCCGGGCTTCTTGATGTCGTTCGAGATGCCCGGGAACGACGGCACCAGCTTCGACAGCACCGGCAGCACCGCCAGCCGCTTGTCGTCGGTGCGCACCGACGGGTTGATCAGGACCAGACCGGATACGTCCGCTCCGTGCTGCTCGGCGAGCCGCAGCACGAGGCAGCCGCCCATCGACAGCCCCACCAGGAAGACCCTGTCGTGCTCCTTGCGAAGCCGCTCGAGCTCGTTGTCGAGTACGGCGTACCACTCCGGCCACGCGGTCTTGTTCATCTCCTGCCAGCTGGTCCCGTGACCGGGCAGCCGCGGCACGGCGACGCCGTACCCCTCGGCAGCCAGGTGCTCACCGAACGGCCGCATCGAGCGCGGCGAGCCGGTGAATCCGTGGCTCAGCAGTACGCCGACGGCGGCGTTCTCCCCGGTTCCGGGACTGCGAAACTCCTCCGCGTGGGCTTGCACTGGCACGCTCGACTCCTCGCCGTTCACGGTCCTCACAACTGCGCCCCGAAACTGGCCCCGGAGACGCGTGACAATCGTCGCATCTGGGCTGCAACCAGTCTGCATCCAGTCTGCATCCAGGTGACAACACGGTGAGCAACCTGCACATTCCTGGCGGTGACATTGCCTGAGGGGGAAGCTGGAACGTAGTGTCCGCAGCGGAAGGTGGCGCGCCGGAGTTGTCGCGTGACCGCCACCGGCGTGCACTGGTGCCGGACGTGGGTACGGGCAGACCATGGTAGGTAGGCCCTGGTGGTGAGTGCTGTCGGGCGAGTGACGGAGGTCGAGGCGGATGCTGTACCTGTTCCTCAGACGATTCTTGGTCGCACCACTGGTCAGGCTGTTCTTCCGGCCCAAGGTGACCGGGGCGGAGCACGTGCCCACCGACGGTCCGGCGCTGCTGGTCAGCAACCACCTCGCGTTCTGTGACTCGATCTTCCTGCCGGTCTCGATTCCGCGGCAGATCGTCTTCCCGGCCAAATCGGAGTACTTCACCGGTCCCGGCCTCAAGGGGAAGCTGGTCGCCACGTTCTTCCGGTCCGTGGGCCAGATCCCGATCGACCGCTCCGGCGGCCGCGCCTCGCTGGCCGCGCTGAACACCGGCCTGGGGATCCTCGAGAAGGGCGGCCTGTTCGGGATCTACCCCGAGGGCACCCGCTCGCCCGACGGCCGGCTGTACAAGGGCAAGACCGGCGTCGCCCGGATGGCGATCGTGGCCGGCGTCCCGGTGATCCCGGTCGCGATGATCGACACCGAGAAGCTGCAGCCGCCGGGCCGGATCTGGCCGGTGTGGTTCTACCGCGAGAAGGGCCGGCTGCTGCCGCGGCTGGTGCGCCCGGGCGTGGCGTTCGGCAAGCCGCTGGACTTCTCCCGCTACGAGGGCATGGAGCGCGACCGCTTCGTCCTGCGCTCGGTCACCGACGAGATCATGTACGCCCTGATGGACCTGTCCGGCCAGGAGTACGTCGACATGTACGCCGACAAGGCCAAGGAGCTGATCAAGGCCGGCGAGTCGATCGACGAGCACGTCCGACTCGGCGACACCAAGGCCAGCTGACCGCTTTCCAGCCGTCGTACGGCGAAGATGACGGTCATGGACAACGACCTGAACGTGCTCGGAGAGCCGCTCGAGGAGTGCGGCACGGATCCGGTGACCGGGTTCTACCGGGACGGCTGCTGCACGAACGGGCCCGAGGACCTCGGCAACCACACCGTCTGCGCGGTGATGACGGCGGAGTTCCTCGCCCACCAGGCCTCGATCGGGAACGACCTCATCACCCCGCGCCCCGAGTGGCAGTTCCCCGGCCTGAACCCGGGCGACCGCTGGTGCGTCGTAGCAGCCCGCTGGCTCCAGTCGTACCACGCCGGCGCCCCAGCCCCCGTCGTACTCGCCTCAACCCACGCCCGCGCCCTCGACACCATCCCCCTGACCGCCCTCCGCACCCACGCAGTAGACGTCCCCCAGGACCCCAGCTCCCTCACCTGAGACGCGCACACGGCGTCTGAGAGGGGTCAACTAGGCTGAGGGCATGCAATTTGCGACGTTGACGGCGGGTCAGGTCCCGGGGGTTCCTACGCTGGAAGAGTTGCGGGGGCTGAAGCCGCTGCAGCAGCCGGAGTGGCCGGATCAGGGTGTGCTGGAGCAGGTGATCGGGGAGCTCCGGACGCTGCCGCCGCTGGTGTTCGCCGGCGAGTGCGACGACCTGACCACGAAGATCGGTGCGGTCGCCCGCGGTGAGGCGTTCATCCTCCAGGGCGGTGACTGCGCGGAGACGTTCGCGGGCGTGACCGCGGAGAACATCCGGGCCAAGCTGCGGGTGCTCCTGCAGATGTCCGTCGTACTGCAGTACGCCGCCAGCGTGCCGGTCGTGAAGATCGGCCGGATCGCGGGGCAGTACGCCAAGCCGCGCTCGTCCGGCGAGGAGACCCGGGAGGGCGTGACGCTCCCGTCGTACCGCGGTGACGCCGTGAACGGCTTCGACTTCACCCCCGAGTCGCGGATCCCGGACCCGCAGCGCCTGCGCGGCGTCTACAACGCGGCCGCTGCGACGCTGAACCTGACCCGCGCGTTCACCACCGGCGGGTACGCCGACCTGCACCAGGTGCACGCCTGGAACACGGACTTCGTGAAGTCGTCCCCGGTCGGCCGCCGTTACGAGCAGCTGGCGTCGGAGATCGAGCGCGCGCTCGCGTTCATGCGGGCCTGCGGCGCGACCTCGGACGAATTCCGGACCGTCGACTTCTACGCGTCGCACGAGGCGCTCATCCTCGAGTACGAGCACGCCCTGACCCGGATCGACTCGCGGACCGAGCTGCCGTACGACGTGTCCGGCCACCTGCTCTGGGTGGGGGAGCGGACCCGGCAGCTGGACGGCGCGCACGTCGAGTTCCTCGCCTCGCTGTCGAACCCGCTCGGCGTGAAGATCGGTCCGACCACCACCCCGGAGTACATCCGGGCCCTGATCGACAAGCTGAACCCGAAGGGCATCGAAGGCCGGCTCACGTTCATCACCCGGATGGGCGCGGGCAAGATCCGCGAGGCGCTGCCGCCGCTGCTGGAGGCGGTCCGGGACCACGGCTCGCCGATCGCGTGGGTGAGCGACCCGATGCACGGGAACACGTTCGAGACGCCGAACGGGTACAAGACCCGCAACTTCGACGACGTGATGGACGAGGTGCAGGGCTTCTTCGACGCCCACGAGCAGGTCGGGACCTGGCCGGGCGGCGTCCACATGGAGCTGACCGGCGACGACGTCACCGAGTGCCTCGGCGGCGGTGAGGAACTGGTCGCGGAGGACCTCGTGAACCGGTACGAGACCGCTTGCGACCCGCGGCTCAACCGGCACCAGTCCCTCGAGCTGGCCTTCCTGGTCGCGGAACGCCTGCGCGGCGCCAAAGCATGATCGATCTCCGCTCGGACACCGTCACCCGCCCGTCCGCGGACATGCTGGCCGCAATGACGTCGGCCCCGGTCGGCGACGACGTGTACGGCGAGGACCCGACCGTCAACGCCCTCGAGGAGCGGGTCGCGGAGCTGCTCGGGCACGAGGCCGGCCTCTTCACCGTCACGGGCTCGCTCGCGAACGTCCTCGGCGTACGGGCGCTGGTGCCGCGCGGCGGCGAGGTGCTGTGCGAGGCGAGTGCCCACATCGTCCGCGCCGAGCTCGGCTCGCACGCGGCCGCGAGCGGCGTCACGACGCGGACGTGGAGCGCGCCGTCCGGGCAGATCGACCTCGAGCAGATCCGCGCGCTGATCGCGCCCGACCTCGGCCCGTACTTCGTCGTCACGTCGGCCGTCTCGGTCGAGAACACGCACAACTTCGGCGGCGGGTCGATCCAGCACGGGTACGACGTACTCGCCGACGAGCTCTCCTTGCGTGGTCTGCCTCTGCATTTGGATGGCGCGCGGCTGTGGAACGCGGCCGTCGCGACCGGGCGCACGGTGTCGTCGTTTGCTTCGCGGGCTGCGGCTGCGAGTGTGTGCCTGTCCAAGGGCCTGGGCGCGCCGGTCGGCTCCGTCCTCGTGGGTTCTGTGGAGCTGATCCGCGAGGCCCGGGTCTGGCGGAAGCGTCTCGGCGCCGGCTGGCGGCAGGCCGGCGTACTGGCCGCGGCCGGGCTGTACGCCGTCGAGCACAACGTCGAGCGACTCGCCGAGGACCACGCGAACGCCCGCGCGATCGCCGAGGTACTCGCCGACGCGGCGCCCGGCTCGGTGAAGCCTGATCAGGTCGAGACCAACATCGTCGTCGCCGACCTGGCCGCCACCGGCCGCACGGTCGCCGACGTGGTGGCCGGCGCTCGCGAGGCCGGCGTACTGGTCGGTGGTGTCGGGGCGACCCAGCTGCGGATCGTCACGCACCTCGACGCCTCGGCAGCCGACTGCCGTCAGGCCGCGGAAAGTCTGGCGCGACTGATCAGCTAGGGTTCAGCTGTCGGGGTCGCAGCGTTCGGGGAGAGCCGTGCGAGAGATCGTCGTGTTCAGCGGAAGTGCCCACATCGAGTTGGCGGAGCAGATCTGTAAGGATCTCGGCGTACCGCTTTCTCCGGTCGAAATCCATCGTTTCAGCAACGACTGCCTGCAGGTCCAACTGCAGGCGAACTGCCGGCAACGAGACGTGTACATCGTGCAACCTCTCGTCCCGCCGACGCAGGATCATCTGATGGAGCTGCTGCTGATGATCGACGCCGCCCGCGGCGCATCGGCTCAGCAGATCACCGCGGTCATCCCGCACTACGCGTACGCGCGTTCGGACAAGAAGGACGCGTCCCGGATCTCGATCGGCGGCCGGCTCGTCGCCGACATGCTGACCACGGCCGGGGCCAACCGGGTGCTGACCATGTCGCTGCACGCACCCCAGGTGCACGGCTTCTTCTCGGTCCCGGTCGACCACCTGACCGCGATCGGCATCCTCGCGGACCACTTCCGCGGACGCGACCTGTCCGACACCGTCGTGGTCAGCCCCGACCTCGGCAACGCGAAGACCGCGACGCAGTTCGCCCGGCTCCTCGGCCTCCCGGTCGCAGCCGGCAGCAAGCAGCGGCTCTCCGACGACCGGGTGGTCATCGACACGATCGTCGGCGACGTCGCCGGCAAACGCGCGATCGTCCTCGACGACGAGATCGCCACCGGCGGCTCCATCATCGAACTCCTCGACCGCCTCAAGGACCGCGGCTGCACGTCCGCCGCCGTCGCCTGCACCCACGGCCTGTTCGCCGGCCCCGCGGTCGAGCGCCTCCGCTCCCACCCCTCCATCACCGAAGTCATCAGCACCGACACCGTCCCCCGCCCCACCGGCTTCCCCGACCTCCAGGTCACCTCGGTCGCGGGCCTCTTCGCCGAAGCCATCAAACGAATCCACGACGGCGAATCAGTCAGCAGCCTCTTCGACGGCGTAGACCCCACCCACGCCCCACCCCAACCCAAACTCCCCTTCTAGTACGTCGTGGGCGGTTGTGACGGGGATGTGGGTTGTGCTGGTGGGAATGTGGTGAGACGGACGGCTGTGACGAGTAGGAATGTGATCTGACCCCGCGAGCTCCCACCCCCGGCTAAGCGCCGTTCTTCCAGCGGCCGGCTGCCGCCGGCGAGCTGCGGGCTGCCGCCCGCCTTCTGCTCGCTACCGCTCGCAAGCGACCACCAACCCAACGCCCGCGACCTACCGGACGCGCCCCGCTGCGACTGTTACGTCCCCGCCTTGACGCATCCAGCACTGCACCTGGAAATGCACTACAAGCGCGCCGACACCAACTCCGCGAGTCATGGCTTCGGGGCCCATGAGACCTGCTGTTGCTGGGGCAGAGTGCACACGCCCGCCGACAGGACCCTCCAGCCGGCGCCCTCAGCCAGGGGTAGGCCTCGATGCTGTAGCTCATCGTCCTTGGTATCTCGGGCGAGCTGCGTACGCGCTCCCGCCTCTGGCGGGCGGCCAGCGGTCTACGGAAGCGCCGGATTGGCACGGTAGGGCCTACCGGAGAAAATCGGCGTCTGGCCTGTGTGGACAGGTCAGAGGCCGCGAAGGGGAATTGCTACTCGCCCAGCAGGATGGCTTGGAATCCGACTTGGGACGTGTGGTTGAGGCCGTTGAAGACAACCGGGACCTTGCCGTACGACATCGTCGCGGTGGCTGTGCCGTTGAACCTGCTGAAGCCGTACTGGTAGCCGGCTTGAGTGTCATGGTCGACGGCGGTGATGATCGTGGCCCCGTCGACGCCGCACTTGTTGACGACCAGCGACTCGTACGCCGCCCAGCCAGACTTCCGGATCAGCTTCACCACCGGCTTCGCGCCGGCCGTGGTGGGGATGTGGATGGTGTAGAGCGCACCGGCTGTCGTGGTCATCAGGAGGGTGTCGTACGTCCTCTCCTCGCTGATCATGGTCATCGTCTTGAAACCCCGGAAGCCGGCGAACGAGCCGGCCGACCGGTACCCAGTGCCGTTCGGGGCGTAGCGGTACAGGTTGCCGTTGCTGTTCAAGCCGTACAGGTACGCGGGCCGGGATCCCTTGAGGGGATAGTTCGAGGTGGCGATGGACTTGAAGCTCGCCCAGCCGGTGCCGACCCTGACCGCCTTGGACTGCGCCGGGCTCGCCCCCGAGAGGACGGTCGTCTGCCGGTACAGGTTCGAGCCCAGCAGGAACAGGCCGAAGGCGTAGTACTGGGTGCCCGCGGCGTTCCACGCCAGGTACCACCTGTCCATGAAGCGGCTGGCGAAGAACTTCGAGTACACGTACGGCGGTGACACCGGAGCCGGCGGCTTCTGCGCGGTGATGTCGACGGTGTCCACGACGTTCGCCTTGGTCGGCCAGACGACCGAGTTCCAGCAGGTCGCGGCTGCAGCGGTGGCTGAGCCGGACGCGGCGGTGGCGGTAGCAGCAGTGGTGGTACTGGCGGCCAGCAAGCCGAAGCCAGTCAGAACGAGTGCAAAACGCCGCAGCTTCATCGAGTAGTCCCCTCCAGAGAACCTCAGACCACCCCGGTCCCCGAGGTCCAGTCATTCAGTTGTGGCTAGCCATCAAGACGTCAACTCATCGGTATGAGCGATGACCGCGTCAGCGTACTCGTCATCATCGAGCGTCGCGCAAGCAGCAGGACGCCTCCCGTTGTTGGGTCGTGTCAGTTGATATAGAGGCCGTCACCGGCTGTGGATTGTCTGCCGGGGTCGGTGGTGATGGGGGTGATCGTGAGGTCGTAGTCCTCGTTCGGGCCGTCGGTGATGCCGTCGTAGTGCGTGCGGCGGCCTCGGGCGAGGACGCGGATCAGGTGCAGGCCCGGCGTGCTGGGTGTGTAGATCAACGGTGTCGATCCGCCGCCCATCAAAGGCACGAGATACATGTTGCCTTCGATCGGAATCGTGGCCTGTTCCCCGACGTCCCATCCTTCCGCGGCGGCGGCAAGGTCGGGGAGCGGCTCGCGCTCGATGTGGACGGTGACATTGACCGGGGCATCGGTGCCGCCGGTGAGGATGATGAGCGCGCCTTGTACCCGGGGATCGAGCGCCAGCAGTGGGCCTACCGGACCGCTGGAGTCGACGACGGGGTTGTTGCCACCGAACGGGGTCAGAAGGAACTGATGGTAGGAGACCTCGATCTGGTAAGTCCGTGGCGCGGGCATCAGGCGAACGCTACCTGGAACGGATCGCCGCCGAGCGGACGCGGGCGGTGGCTAGCGGATCAGGTTCTCGGGGGCGATGCCGTTGGTGGTGAGGGTGGCCGTGATCCACTGGCGTTGGAGGGGGCTTGCTGTGGCCAGTAGATACTGCATGGCCGCGGTTGCTCGGTGTTTGCGCCCGTTTGCGACTGATGGGCGTAGGGCGGGTGGCAGATTGTGGCACGCGTCGGCCAGGGATCGAATCCATTCGATGACGGCGACATCTGTGGGGCCGGCGTCGGTCATTGACTGGACTTGGCCGGTGTAGGCGCTGCCTCGGATCGAGACGAAGGCCTCGTAGCACAGGACGGTCACCGCTTCGGTGGCTTGGCGTTCGCGGCGGCGTCGACGGGTGAGCGAGAGCATGGCTGACATTGTGCATGGCGGCTGCTGCGGGCTCTTTCGGGTGTGAGTGAGGGAGTTATCGTCGGGTTGTGGGTGGTTGGGAGAGCCTGAGGGTGGATCTGCAGCGGTTGAGTGCGGAGTCACCGGGCGCGCTCGTCGTACTGCCGAACCCCGGGACCGCGCGTCGGTCCGAGACGCGGTTTCGTATTGTCCTGGCTGCTTGGGCGACGGACATTGCGGCTGGGCTCCACGCGACGTACGGCGGCCTCGTGGAGTTGGAGGTTGGAGCGATGAGGTTTCCGGCCAGGGAGTTGTCGGTGAATCCGCATGGTCCCGAGTTGCGGGGTGAACTCGCTGAGGACGCCGGGATCGACGTGGAACCTCTGGCTCCGTTGACGGTTCGGACCGGGCGTCATGCGCGGTTGGAAGTGCTGATCACGAATCGGACCGGGCGCACGGAGGTGTTGTTTTCCAATGGCGCGTTGTCGTCCGTGGTGACCGACGGCTCCGGCTCCGTGGTGGGTCGATTCGTCGGGCCGCAGTACGCGCGCCGAGTGGGATTCGAGATCGCGCCTCACCAGACCCGTCCGGTACCTGTCCTGATCGGGACGGCCTCGGTGGTTCCTGAGCTGGGGTACGCCGTACCGCCGGGCCAGTGGACGCTGGTCGTCGAACTACACACTGAGGCCGGCAGCATGCTGTTGGCGCCCCTGGACGTCACGGTCAGCGAGTAGCCAGTTCTTGTGACGCATGTGTGCCGGCCCTTCGCTTCGTAGGCGTCCTGCACAGCTGCGGGTCGAGGAGCGCGTGAGAAGAGCCGGGGTTATCCCTTCGCATGCAGGGTTCTCTGCTCGTGTATCAGTAGAGAACCCTGCACGCGAAGGGATAACCCGTCGTCTGCTCGCCGCGGGGCGGGGCGACCGGGCGGGGCGACGGGCGGGAGTGGGGACAGGTGCCGGTGACTGGGGACAGGCAATAGCAGGTGCCGACCCACAATTAGGTGTCGCACGGCCCCGGATCGGGCTGATCATCACCCACACATCGCGCAGAGGAGCCGAATAAGCGGTTGCCTTGTCCCAGGCGCTCCCGCAGACTCCGGTCGCGTGGATGATGCTGAGCTTGAGGTTCTGCTGAGGAATGATCGGTATCCGCGGTCTGCGGCGTACTCGGCCAGGTGGATGGTCGACGGGGCTATGGGGCCGAACCCGGTGTGGCAGGCGGAGGCGCTTACCGCACTCATGCCGCTCGAGCCGGGTATGAGGGTGCTGGACATGGGGTGTGGGACCGCGCTCAGTTCGATCTTCTTGGCCAAGGAGTTTGGGGTTGAGATTTGGGCTGCCGATCTGTGGGTGCAGCCTGATGAGAACCTGCGGCGGGTGGGCGAGGCGGGTCTGGAGGGGCGGGTGCATCCGGTGCATGCCGAGGCTCATGCGTTGCCGTTCAGCCAGGGGTTCTTTGATGCGCTGGTCAGCATCGGCGCCTATCACTACTTCGGCACTGACGACCTCTACCTCGGCTACTACTCACGTTTTGTGAAGCCCGGCGGCCGGATCGGCAGCATCCTGCCAGGTCTCGCCGAGGAGTACGCGACGCTTCCACCACCTCACCTGGAGCCCTACTGGCAATGGGACTTCTGCGCCTGGCATAGCCCGGCCTGGTGGAAGCGGCACTGGGAGAAGACCGGTTTGGTCACCGTCGAGGTCGCCGATCGACTGCCCGACGGGTGGCGGGACTGGTTGCAGTGGAACGAGGCCTGCGACCACGACAGCGGTACGCCGGGACGCGAGGAAGCTCAGATGCTTCACACCGACGCCGGCCGGACCCTCGGTCTCACCCGAGTCATCGCCCACCGCAACACCTAGGCGGAAACGCAATCCGTCCTAGGTGAACGGACATCGCGGCGGGCCGGAGCGGGTGGTTCACACGCCCGGAGGCGCGAGGACCGTCTGCGCGCGGCTTTGGCGGGCGTTGTCGGCAGAGGCGGCGGGGACTGGGAATAGGCAATTGCTAGTTCCCAGTCCTCGGCGAGGGTGATCAGTGGGGGAGGTCGCCGTTGATCCGCAACGGCGGGCAACGTCTGGGCGAGGCAACGGCTGGGTGGTAGCTTCGGCGGCGTGGGGGATGGGGTGGACGGGGTCGCGGAGCGCACTGGGTTTTCCGGTGTGGTTCGTGTCGATCGGGCCGGCGCGACTGAGTTATGTAGGGCTTATGGGTACGCCGATAGAGCTCACGGGATCCTCAACACGGTCGAGACGCAGTTCGCGAGCGCGAGTGGAACCAAGAGCCTGACCGCGCTGGCGGTGATGAGCCTGATCGAGCGCGGGACGTTCGAGCTAGGCACGACTGCCCGTTCGCTGCTCGGCAAGGATCTGCCGAGCATCGCCGACGACGTGACGATCGAGCACCTGCTGGCACATCGGTCCGGGATCGGCGACTACCTCGACGAGGACGAGGTTGGCGACATCACCGACTACGTGATGCCGGTGTCGGTGCACAAGCTCGCGACGACTGAGCAGTACCTGCCGGTGCTGGACGGGCACAAGACCCTCTCCCCGGCCGGCGAGCGGTTCGCCTACAACAACGGCGGGTACGTCGTACTCGCCCTGCTCGCCGAACGCGCGAGCGGCATCAACTTCCACGAACTGGTGAGCACGCTGGTCTGCGAGCCGGCGGGCATGGTCGACACCGCGTTCCTGCGCTCCGACGAACTCCCGGGCCGCGCCGCCCTCGGCTACCTCGCCGTCGACGGCCTGCGAACGAACGTCTTCCATCTCCCCGTCATTGGCAGCGGCGACGGCGGCATCTATTCGACCGCTGCCGACCTCAGCGCGTTCTGGGACGCGCTCTTCGCCGGACGGATCGTCTCGCCGGAGCACGTCGCCGAGATGGTGCGGCCGCGCAGCGACTGGCCGGAGGAGACCAGGCGCTACGGCCTCGGGTTCCACCTCCGCGCCACGGGCGATGGCGTCTGGCTGGAGGGGTACGACGCGGGCGTGTCGTTCGCGAGCCTGCACAAGCCCTCGGCATCGATCACCTACACCGTCATCTCGAACTGGTCCGACGGCGCCTGGCCGATCATCAAGGTCCTCAACGACCAGCTCGGTATCTGAAACCGAAACGCGCATCGCCGCAGGGTTCGGGCATCGCCAATAGCATTGCCGGTATGGCGGATTCTGTGCGGATCGGTGTTGTCGGCGCGGGGAGCATTTCGGTTCGCGGACTCCTTCCGCATCTGGGCCAGCCGGATCTGGCCGGGCGGGTGACATTGGCCGCGGTGTGCGACCCGGTGCCCGGTCGGGCGGAGGCGGCGGCGGAGAAGTTCGGGGTGGAGCGGGCGTTCGTCGAGTACGAGGAGTTGCTGGCGCGCGGCGACGTCGACGCGGTGACGATCGCCTCTCCGATCGGGTTGCACTACGAGCAGGGCAAGCTTGCGTTGCAGGCCGGGAAGCACGTGCACTTCAACAAGACAATGACGGTGACCGTTGCCGAGGCGACCGAGTTGATCGAGCTCGCGGCGGAGAACGACCTGCGCATCGTCGCGTCGCCGGGCGAGATGCTGCGACCCCATCATGTGCGCACGCGGGAGCTGATTGCCGAGGGCGCGATCGGGACGTTGTCGTGGGTGAGCTGCGGTGCGGCGTTCGGCACCTACCACGAGGACGAGTCCGTGCGCGGCGGGAACGACGTACTCACGAACATCGATCCGTCGTGGTACTTCCGCAAGCCCGGCGGCGGACCGCTGTACGACATGACGGTCTACGCGCTGCATTCCGTGACCGGGATCCTCGGGCCGGCGCGGCGGGTCACGGCGATGTCCGGCGTACGGGTGCCCGTTCGCTCGAGCGGAGGGGTCGACGTACAGACCGACGCCGACGACAACACCGTCATCCTGATCGACTTCGGCGACAACCTGTTCTGCGTCGCGACCGGGACCGCGGCGGGCGGGATGCGGGGAGGATTCGGCGGCGCCTATTACGGTACGGCGGGAACGATCGACGGGCTGCTGCTCAACGGCGAGCCCTTCGAGTTCCCCGACCGCAACCCGTCCGAACAGTCGCCCCGCGGACCGGGGAACCAGGCGCTGCTTCCGCACGTGACCGGCGTACACCGGGAGATCGAGGAGCAGCACGTGTACGAGGACGTCATGCAGCTCGTCGACTGGGTCCGCGACGGCAAGCCCTCGATCGTCACCGCCGAACACGCGCGCCATGTCATCGACATCATCGAGTCCGCGTACCGCGCGTCGGCGACCGGTCAGACCCAGGACCTGACCACGACGTTCTGAGCCTTACTTGTACTCGGCGAGACCGATGATGATGCCCGCGGGGCCGCGGAAGTAGCAGAGCCGGGTGCTGTCGCCGAACTGCGCTACCTCGCCGATGAGTTCGCCGCCGTGGCGTCGCAGACGGGCAATGGTGTCGTCGATGTCGTCGACGGTGTACATGACGCGGTGCGTCCCCAGGACGTTGTGCGGCTGATTCGTCGGGCTCGGGAGTAGTGCGGGGCTGTTGTACTGCGACAGCTCCAGCCGGCTGTGGCCGTCCGGGGTCACCATCATCGCGATGTCGCACCGGATGCCGTCGAGTCCGACCGCGCGATCCGCCCAGGCACCCTCGATCGCCGCTTCGCCCTCGAGCTCCATGCCGAGTTCGGCGAAGAACGCGATCGCGGCCGGCAGGTCGTCGACCACGATGCCGACGTTTGACATCTGCTGAATCGTCACGCTGGTGCTCCTTCTGAGTCACGCGGCCCGTCCTGGCCGCTTTACACACCTAGGACGGACCTGGCGCGACTCTCTCGACATCCAAACGCAGCGATTTTCTTCTAGCTTTCGCAGCAGGCTCGGTGGAGCCATTCGGGTTCGTGCCACCAGTAGTCGGTGTCGTGAGCATGGGCTTGGGAGCGGGTCAGGGGTTGTGGGGCGTCGGCGGTGTGGACGGCCGGCTGCAGGTTGTTCGTCGAGGTGTACGGCGTCAGCAGGTCGTCGACGGTGTACCGGTTGCCGGCGATCATGACCTGTTGTACGGCGGCGGCCGCGCGGATGTCGGCCAACGGGTCCCCGCTGACGAAGGACAGGTCGGCCTGGGCTCCAGGCTTCACGACGCCGAGTTTGTCCTCCAGGTTGAGCCACTTCGCCGGGTTGCGCGTCGCCGTCGTGAGCGCCTCGTACGGCGTGAAGCCACCCGCGACCATCGACCGGAGGTTGGCGTGCAGCGACACGGCCATGTTGTCGAGGGGAGTATCGGTGCCGGAGATGACCAACCCGCCGCCGCGGTGGATGCGGAGGACCATGTCGACGTTGCCGCGCAGCAGTTCGCGCGTGGTGACGCCCGCCGGGCCTTTCGCGGTGTTCACCTCGGCGATCAACGCGTTGTACTCCCAGGACGGGTACAGCGTCGTCGTACGGCGGTCCGTGAGCAGGGACGGATCGTCGACGTGCGCCATCGTCGAGTTGAAGAGCGTCGGCGTAACGGACAGGCCGGCCCGCGTGAACAGTGTCACCACGTCGGCGTACGCGCGTCCCAGCCGGCTGACCGTGTGCGAGTACCCGAGCCGATTCGTCGCGCCCGTGTGCTCCATCCCGTCCATCCCGAGATGCTCCGCGGGATAGAGGTAATGCGACGACAACTGGAGCCCGAGCTGGTGCACGTAGGCGATCGCCCGTCGCTGGTACTCGATCGGCAACCGCACGTACGTCTTCACCAGGTCGTACGCGAGCCCTTCGACCCGATCCAGCTCCAGACCGAGCTGCCGCAGCGACAACGTCGGCCGCATGAAGTTGTAGTACACCCGCGACCCGTCGATCGCCTCACCGGTCGCGAAGTACCGCGGTCCGCGCAAGGACCCGCTGACGAGCGCCTCCCGGGTCTCCTCCATCTGGTACGCCGGATCGCCCGGAGAGCGCGTACTCGTGATCCCGTACGCGAGCCACAGGTTCCCCTGCCGCGCGCCCCACGCCCGTCCGCGCAGATGCCAGTGATTGTGCGCGTCGATCAACCCGGGCATCACGGTCAACGCCGACGCGTCGATGTCCGCGCGGCCGCTGTGCGGTCGTACGGCGGCAATGCGCGCACCGTCCACCACCACGTCGACATCGCGGCGCAGCGTGGTCGCCCGTCCGTCCCACAACGCGCCGGCGTGGATCGTGACGTGCTGGTTGACGGTCGCTCGCCGGTACTGCAGGTCGAGCTTGATCGTCCCACCAGTTGTCCTGCGCAACCGTCCGTTGTTGAGGTAGATCAACGTGTCGTTGTCGAGCCACACGGGGGAGTCCGTTACCTCGTTGGTGACCGCGCGCGGCTCGCCCGTGAAGCGACCGCGGGTATCGACCGGTACGACGTACAGCAGGCTCTCCACCACGAAGGCCAAATGCTTGCCGTCGGGTGAGAACACGGGGCCGTCGTCGCCGCGGGTGGCGAGCGAGCGGAACGGCATCGGTGCGACGTACTCGAGCGCAGTCGATGCGACGTCGACGTACAGCAGTTGGCTGGTGCCCTCGCGGAATCGCTTGGAGAACGGCTTCACCGCGGCGAGGACCAGCGTCTTGCCGTCGCGTGACCAGCTGACTCGGCCGGGCTGGAACAGGGTCGGCGTGACCTGTCGGACCTCGCCCGAGGCAAGGTCGAGAACCCAGGCGATGCCGTCCTGGTCCTGGTACGCGATGCGCTGTCCGTCGGGTGCGAAACGCGGCGCGGTCTGGGCACCGGGGAGGCCTGACAGTTTGGTGTCCGCGCCGGTCGCCAGGTCGTGCAGCCACAGGTCCGCCGTACCGTCGCGATCGCTTGCGTAGAGCAACTTCTTGCCGTCCGGCGAGAAGTCCGGGTCCGAGTTGAAGTAGCCGTCGGCAACCACCTTGCGAGGTGGCGTCCTGCCGTCGGTCGGCGCCAGCCAGAGTGCGTTCAAGGCCCGGAACGCGAGCCACTTCCCGTCCGGCGACGCCGTCGGGCTCGCGATCCCACACACCGCCCGCTTGCCTGTCGACTCGAGATCAGGAGCCTTCGGCCGTGGCCGCCGCGACGTCACGGGGACGGTTGCCGCGAACGGTACGACGCTGTGCTCGCCGCCGGCGTCGGCGTCGTACCGGTGGACCGTGCCGTCGGCCGTGTAGAAGAGGTTCGTCGACGCCCAGGACGGCGGGACCGCGAAGACGTCCTGTCCATTGCTGACTTGATGATTGTCAACAATCAAATCGCAGGACGGTCCGGTCAGGCGAACGTAGGCGAGCTGGCCCGCGGGCGAGTACGACGGGCCGAACAGGCTGATCCCGGTCTGATTGTTGACAATCGTCGTGCGTACACCGGAGGCGAGGTCGAGCTCGACGATCGAACTGGTGTCGACGGTGAAGGCGATCTTCCGGCCGTCCGCGGAGACGGTCGGCTCGGCTTCCTCGCTGGTCTCGTCGGTGAGCGCGACGATCGCGCCGGTCCCGATATCGAGCCGGTGGATGCCGTAGCTGCCCGCGGTATTGCCCCCGTCGCCGAAGCCGCCGCGGTCGGACGAGAAGACGATCGATCGGCCGTCGGGCGTGAAGTGCGGCTCGCGGTGGTCGTACCGGCCGCTGGTCAATTGCCGCAGGCCGCTGCCGTCGGGTCGGATCGACCAGAGGTGGAAGTTCCCGTCGCGGTACGACTGGAACACGATCGACCGCCCGTCCGGCGACCACCGCGGCCGGGTCGCATCCTGCAGGTCGTCGGTGAGCCGGCGCGACGTACCGCCTGTGGCCGGCGTCACCCAGATCGCCGTGACCAGGTCGAACGCCAGCCACTTCCCGTCCGGCGACACCGACGCCATCAGGTTCGTGCCTTCGGTCAGCACAGCCTGCCGGCCGGTCGATGCGTCGGCGACCTCGGCGGCCTCGGTGGGCAGGGCGGGTAGGTGGACGGCGCCGACGGCGGCGGCACCTCCGCCGAGCTGCAGCGCGCGCCGCCGCGAAATGCTCCAGGAACCAGGGTTCTCGGTCACGTCATCGGATCCAATCCCTCGGGGGCGGTGGGACTCCTGCAAATCTGCCAGTACCGTCCGAGTCGCATGAACCTGACCGGCGCGTCCCGCGCCCAACGGCCGCTACCGTGCGACGAACGGCCCAGCGTCTATCGTCTGCGGCATGCAATCTCTGTCTCCGCGCGCTCGCGCGCTCGGTGCGGCCGGGCTCTGTCTGTTGATCGCCGTCGCGGCCGGGCTCGCGGTCGACAACCGGCTCGACCGGCACTGGATCCTCCGCGGCGTCACGGCTCTGCTCGCGGTCTGCTGCACCGCGCTGCTGCTCACCGACCAGACCCGGCGGTTGCGGCAGATCGTGACGGGTGTCGGGCTGGGGATGTTCGGGCTGATCATCCCGGTGTCGCAGACGACCTGGTCGAAGCCGCCGGAGATCGACTTCGCGCTACAGGTCGCGACCGACGCGAAGGACGCGGCGCAGAAGGACGCCCGGAGCGCGGTGTCGGTGGCCGACGTGCAGACCGCGGCCGAGAGGCGTGGGGGAGCGGTCGGAACGTTCCCGACCGAGAAGAACCCGCAGGTCCGCGGCGCGGACGCCTACCCGCTTATCGTCCGCGCCAAGCGCGACCAGGGACGCCCCTGGGCCTGCCTCTCGTTCATCCACGGCCTGGACGCCAAGGTCCGCCCCTGCTGAACCCCGCTACTCGTACGCGGCGGCCAACTCCTCGGCCCGATTGAGCGGATCCCACGTGATGGGCCTGCCGTCGAGTTGAGCCTCGACGACCTCCAGCCCCGCCTCCCAGCCTGCCGCCGCAGGTCCAGCGGCCTCGGGATCGGACAGCACGTTGGTGAATACCAATCGGCTGCCCGTCGGGGTGCGATCGATCTCCCAGGTGAGGATCTCGCCGGCCCATTCGTACTCCAGCACTATCGGCGGCTCGTTGCGCAGGAGCCTCCCGTTCGGCTTGCGGTCCGGGTCGTCCGCCATCCCGTACCTTCGCTGCTGCTCCGACGTCACCCCGAAGAACAGCTCACTCCCGACCGGACGATCCAGCTCCACCACCGCGGGGAACCAGGCCGACAGCCGCGCGGGATCTGTGATCGCCTGCCACACCTGCTCCGGCGGATACCGCAGCAGCCGCTCGAACCGGATCCCCGTCCGTCCGTCGCCCGTCGTGAAGACCGTCCCGCGCCGACTGTCCATGCCAGCAATATAACCCACGATGAATATAAGCGCCCACGGAAGAGTTCCACTTGATGGGCAATCGATTTCTCACAGAACCTGGTGCGGCCTAAGGTCGCGGGTATGACTCTTGGGAACCTCACCGGCATCAGCGCGCTCGCCGACGTCGAGTCGCGCTCCATCAGTGCGGAGAACCCCACCGGCGAGCCCGGTCAGGGTGGACGGCGGACCGAGGGGACCGGCGCGCACGCGGCCCGGGACCTCGGCCAGGGCTGGAAGGTCTCGCCGTCGATCGAGATCGGGCCGGGGGAGACCGTGACGCTGGCCGACATCGCCGGGTCCGGCTGCATCACGCACATCTGGCTGACCACGCACGTCGACCACTGGCGCCGGCTGGTACTGCGGGCGTTCTGGGACGGCGACGCCGCGCCCGCGATCGAGACGCCGGTCGGCGACTTCTTCTGCTCCGGCTGGGGCAAGTTCGCCCAGGTGAGCTCGCTGCCGGTCGCCGTGAACCCCAACGGCGGCTTCAACTGCTACTGGGAGATGCCGTTCCAGTCCCAGGCGCAGCTGACCCTGGAGAACACGCACGACGAGGCAGTGGTCGTGTACTTCCAGGTGGACTACTGGCTGGGCGCTGTACCGGACAAGTCGGCGTACCTGCACGCCCAGTGGCGCCGGAGCAACCCGCTGCCTTCCAAGACGGTCCACACGTTGCTGGACGGTGTGGAAGGGCCGGGGCACTACGTCGGTACCTACCTGGCTTGGGGCGTCAACAGCACCGGCTGGTGGGGTGAGGGCGAGGTGAAGTTCTACCTGGACGGTGACGACGAGTTCCCGACCATCTGCGGCACAGGTACCGAGGACTACTTCGGCGGCGCGTGGAACTTCGACGTACCCCACCTGGGCGGCTACACCGAGTTCAGTACGCCGTACCTCGGGATGCCGCAGGTGATCCGGCCGGACGGGCAGTACCAGAGCCAGCAGCGGTTCGGCATGTACCGCTTCCACCTGCCAGACCCGGTCCGCTTCAAGGAGCGGCTGCGCGTCGACGTCCAGGCACTCGGCTGGCGCTCCGGCGGACGCTACCTGCCGCTGCAGGACGACATCTCGTCCACGGCGTTCTTCTACTCGGGCAAGACGAGCACGGCACGACCGGACGCGCCAACCCACGACGCGATGGAGATCTGCTAGCCACGGCGTCACGCCTATACTCCACCGTTGACGTCCACCGGGGGGACGTACAAGGGAGTGCTGCGATGCGCCGCGTTGTGTTCATCGTCGGCTGGGCGATCGCCGGTGCGCTCGTGTGGTCGATCATCTTCGGGCTTGCCCTGCTGCTGGGGTCGGACGATCCCGATGACTTCTTCGAGCAGGCGACCTTGCGGACGGACAAGGTGACCGCCGTCGCCGGTGCGTCTGCGGCCGATGGCGCATGCACCGAGAGCAAGGACGACAAGGGCCTCGAGCACACCCACGGCACGTCGTACGAGGTCGACCTGACCTGGACGGACGCAGACGGAGGCACGCACCACGGCGTGATGACGACCTGCAACCCTCCGGACGAGGGCGAGCAGGTGACGGTCTGGGTCACGTCGCGGGACGCTGTCTTCAACAGGTCGCCGTTCGCCATGTACAGCTCCGTCCCCATCGCCGCCGGGCTGTTCGGGCTCGGCGCGTTGGGGTGGATCTGGCTGACGAGCGACGAGCGACGCCGTTCGCGTGGTTCCGAGACGCTGCGTCAGCGGCTTCGTCGGCACAGGCTCCGTCGACTGCGGCTCCGCGAGCTCAGGCGAGCGAAGCGGAACTGATCGGGCACTGTCTGCAGCGGCTAAGGGATCGGCAGCGGGTTCTGGAGGGCTGTGTCGGCGAGGACCACCAGTGCGGCGGTCCACGCGAGTGGGGCCTCGCCGGCTGGCTCCAGGTCGCGGTTGACCTTCTCGGGCAGCGCGCCGGTGGTGGTGCGGTGCCGGTCGAGCCAGGAGAGCAGGGCCTCGGCTCCGGAGCGGTCTCCGCGCGCAGCAGCGCTCAACGCGAACAACGCGGTCTGAGGCGTCCAGGACACGCCGTCAGCACGCCACGACTCGCCAGGCGTCACGCCACCGTTGGGCTGCGTGAGTACGGCGTGCGCCTGGTCGATCGCCGTGGACACGACGGGGCGAGCCGGTGCGAACGGCGGCCCCAGTACGGCGACGAACGCGTCGGCACCGCCGCCGACGCTGATCGGCTCGACACCTGGCTCCACGAAGCTCGTGGCGCGGGCCGGTGTCCGCGGGTAGTCCGGCCCGAAGACCCGGTCGGTTGCCGCCGACAACTTGTCGAGGCCTTCCTGCCAACGGGTCGCCTCGGCCGGACGCTTCTCCTCGGTGGCGATCCGCACGGCCGACCGGAGGCCGGTCAGCAAAGGAGCAACGGTTCCGATCGTCAGCTCCTTCTCGGAGCGCTCCCAGTAGTCAGAGGAAGGGGCGGGGAGCCCGTCAGGTCCCAGTTCGCTGAGGATCTGGTCGGCCGACTCCTCGACGAGGTCCCAGTACCGCTTGCCCGCGCGGCAGAACCAGGTGGCCCACAACACCCACCCGGACGCGTCCAGCTGCGGCTCGCGACCGTCGTCGACGCGACCACCGGCGTCGGTGTAGCGGGCCTGCCAGCGACCGCTGGACGGCCGGACGCGGTCCAGGAACGTCAGTACGTCGAGCGCCTGGTCGTACTGTCCGATCGCGCAGCGGGCGACGGCGACAAACGACGCGTCCCGAGGCCAGACGTACCGCCACGGGCCGTCCCAGCCGGCCAGGGTCGCGCCGTTCGAGAGGGTGAGCGCGTCGAGGTCAGCCAGCGCGCGCCTGACCATGTCGTCGTACCTCTCGCTCCGGAGGGACGAATTGGCGTGCAAGGGCGCAGTGTCACCGGGGACACCGTCTGCGACCAGGCGGGGTTGCGGGTTGCGCACCAGGTTGGTGGTGGTCCCGGCTGCCAGGATCGCGAGCAGGAGGGCGATCACGACGTACGGGAACCACCGATCCCGCCGCCGGTTCCCCCGCATAACCCTCCTATTGCGCCAGGTGCTGCACTTCCGCCTCGAACTTACGTCGTGGTGCCAGCTCGACCAGGTACATGGCCGACACCACCAGTGCGCCGCCGACCAGCATCCTCCAGGTGAGGCTGTCGGAGCCGAACAGCACAGCGAAGGTCGAGGCGAACACTGGCTCCATTGTCATCGCAATCGCCGCGCGAGTGGGAGTCAGGTGTGCCTGCGCCCAGGTTTGGACGATCAGCGCGAGGGCCCCGGCGACCAGCGCCATGTAGATCACACTGACCCAGTCGCCGCCGGTGCTCGGCACCGAGAACCCGCCGGGCAGGGCGCCGATCGCGCAGACGCAGGTGATCACGATCATCTGCAGCGACGACAGACCGAACGCGTTCTTCGAGGTCGACCAGGTGCCGAGGCCGATGATGTGCAGCGCGTAGAGGCCGGCGGACGCCAGCGTCAGCAGCTCGCCGTGGCCGAGGCTGAGCCCGCGCAGGGACAGTACGCCGAGACCGGTCGTGGCGAGGATCACGGCGACCCAGGCCCAGCGGCCGATCTTGTGCCGCAGGATCACGGCGCCGAGCAGCGGGGTGAAGACGACGTACATGCCGGTGACGAAACCGGAAACGCTCGCCGACGTGTGCCGCAGGCCCTCGGTCTGGAGGAGCTGGGCGATGCCGTACGTGATGCCGAGGGCAACGGCGCGGCCGCGGTCCAGGCGGCTCAGCCGCGCGATCGCGGGCGGATGGACCAGGATCAGCGCGACCGACGCGATCAGGAACCGCAACGCCAAGTAGTCGGCGACGTCCATCCTGGTGAGCAGGTCCTTGGTCAGGAAGAACGTCGACCCCCACGCGGCCGCAACCGACAGCAGGGCCAGTACGGCGAGACGCGGGTGGTTCACGCCGGACATCAGATCAGATCCCTTGCGGGTAAGCCAAAATCAGAGCACGGTGATCACGATCGTGCTACCGGGTTTGACCTTCCGGCCGCCGACGGGGCTCTGGGCCGCGACGATGTTGAGGCCGAGGTTGAAGGGCGCCTTCTGCACCGTCACCTTGAAGCCCGCGTCGCCGAGGATCTTCTGCGCGTCGGCCGTGGTCTTCCGCTTCACGTCCGGGACCTCGACCAGCGGCGGGCCGAGCGACACGACCAGCGAGACCTTGTCCTTGGCGAACAGCGTGCCGTTGTTCGGCGTCTGGCTGATCACGTTGCCCTCGGCGACCTTCTCGTCGTACTGCGTGCTGCGCCCGACGACGAACCCGAGCTTGGTCAGCGTCTTCTTCGCGTCCCTGTACGACTTGCCGGTCAGGTCCGGGACGGTGATCGGCCGTTTGCCCTTGCTGACCGCGAAGTTCACCGCGGTCCCCGGCTTCACGACCGTGTTGAACCTCGGGCTGATCGCGATCACCTTGCCTGCCGGCACGGTCTCGTTGTACTGCGCGTTGATCTGCCCGGTGATCAGCTTGATCGGCGACAGCGCCTGCTGCGCGGCGTCCAGTTGCAGACCGACGAGCTGCGGCACGCGGTACCGCTCCGGGCCCTTGGAGACGGTGAGACCGATATCACCGTCCTTGCGGATCCGGTCGCCTGCCTTCGGGTCGGTGCTCATGACCTGGCCAGGCTTCACGTCCTCCGAGTAGTCCTGGTTGTCCACGGTCGTGTGCAGGCCTGACTCCGCTGCCTTCGCATTCGCGGCAGCGGGCTCCAGGGTCACCAGGTCGGGCGTGGTGGTGTACCGGTGGATGCCGTAGTACCAGGCCGACGTACCGATGCCGATCGCGGCCGCGAGGATCAGGATCAGCGCGAGCGGCCCACGCGACCTGCGTCGTGGCGATGACACTGGAGCTGTCTTGGCCGGAGCTCCGGTCGGCCGGCCATGGTCGACCGGTACGACGATTGTGTCGTGGTGGATCGGCTGGCTGTCCGGGTGCGGTTCGCCGCGCGTGTAGCCGTCGTCGTACCCGCTGTCCTGCCGGATCTGGTGAATCGGCACCGTCAGGTCACCGGTCAGCTCAGGGTCGTCCGGAAGTCCCTCGTCCAGCGCACTGCGCACCCGGTGCACCTGTCGGCTGAACACCCGCGCGTCGGTCGGCCGCAGGTCCCGGTCCCGCGCGGTCGCGCGCTGAACGAGCGCATCGACGTACGGCGGGATGCTCGGCTGCTCCAGCGACGGTGGGGGTACGTCGGCATGCACGTGGGCGTAGGCGACCTGGATCGGGGTGTCACCGGAGTGGGGCTTGTTGCCGGTGAGCATCTCGTACAGGAGGATGCCGGCCGAGTACACGTCCGAGCGGGCGTCCGCACTGCCGTCCGTGACCAGCTCCGGCGCCAAGTACGACACGGTGCCCATCAGGAGCCCCTGGGTAGCGGTGTTGCCGCTGGCGCTCACTGCACGCGCCAGACCGAAGTCGGCGACCTTGACCGCGCCCTTGTCGGAGATCAGGACGTTCTCGGGCTTGATGTCGCGGTGCACGATGCCGGCGTCGTGGGCGGCCGACAGCGCGGACAGGACCGGTGTGAGCAGGTCCAGCGCGCGGGCGGGGGACAGCGGCGCCTCCTCGCGGATGACGTCGCGCAGCGTCCGGCCGCGCACGTACTCCATCGCCAGGAACAGCGTGCCGTCGTCGTCGCCCTGGTCGAAGACGGCCACCACGTTCGGGTTCGAGAGCCGGGCGGCGGCGCGGGCCTCGGCCACGAACCGGCGGGTGAACTGGGCGTCGTCACCGAGCCCGTCGTGCATCACCTTGAGCGCGACGGTCCGGTCCAGACGCATGTCCAGCGCCTCGTAGACGGTGGCCATGCCGCCCTTGGCGACGCGCGCGCCCACGCGGTACCGACCGTCGAGCACGCGCCCGACGAGGCGGTCGCTGACCTGCGTGTCCACGTCGTCCGTCACTTGCGGTGAGCCGCCTCTCCCCAAACCGTTCTGCTCAGAGAGTGTAGATAACGCCTCAGCGTCACCGGCTCAGGCTCACCGCAGGGGGTCCCACCCGCGTTCGAGCTGAGCCTTGATCCGGAGGACGTTCTTCACGTAGACCTTCGTGTCGGCGTACATGCCGTTCTTCTTCACGCCGCCCAGACCCTGGTAGTAGCCGGCCACCGCGATGTCGAGCTTGGCGGCGCCGGTGAGGCGGCTCAGCAGGACGACACCGGCGGTGACGTTGTCGCGTGGCTTCAGCAGGTCCAGCTCACGGCCGACGAGCCGGGAGGCGAACCGGCCGGTCGACGGGATCACCTGCATCGCGCCGATCGCGTTCGCCGGGGAGACGACCCGCTGCTTCCACCCGGACTCCTGCCAGCCGACCGCGAGCGCGAGCTCCGGATCGACGCCGTACCGTTTCGCGGTGCTTACGATCAGTGAGCGCATCTGGGTGCGGGTCGGCAGCTTGCGCTTCTTCAGGGTGGCCCGGTTGCGGTTGGCCGCGGCGACGATGTGGTCGGCGTACGTGCGCCCCGCGAACGTGTTGTCGGTCCGGGCCTTCTGGCGCACCTTCACCGGCACCTGCAGCGGCTTGCCGGCGTAGATGCGGTCGCCGGCCTTCAGCCCGTTCGCGGCGAGCAGGTTGGCCTGGGAGCACTTGAAGCGCTTCGCGATCCCGGAGACGGTGTCGCCGGGCTTCACGACGTACGTCACCCGGCCGAGCTTCGAGCGCGTCTTGGTCGTCGTGGTGGTCGACGACCCCTTGCCGGGGACCTTGAGGACCTCGCCGGCGTAGATCGCGTTGCCGTTGCCGCCGAGCTTGTTCAGCGCGACCAGCGTCGAGACCGTCGTGCCGTAGCGGCCGGCGATGTGGCCGAGGGTGTCGCCCTCCTTGACCTTGTACGCGCCGAAGCCGGGCGAACCGGCGGTGATCACCGCCGCGGTCAGCACCGGTACGGCCAGGCCAGTCAATATCCGTACGACGTTGCGCATCGCAACCAACTCCCCGTGTGAACGTCACTTGACCGTATGTGCTGATACGGATGTGACAACAGGGGCGGATGGGGTTGGTGTTACGCCTGTAACGCAAAGGTTACAATTCAAGGCTGAACTACATTGTTGTCGTTCACAATCTTTCCGGTTGCTGCGGGCAACGGTGAGTCAGTGCCCGAACCGGCTGGCCAGGAAGGGTTTCCCGAGGTCCGGTAGCGTTCCGGTGCGCACGGTCTCGGCCAGGATCTGCGCGGTGACCGGGGTCAGCAGGACGCCGTTGCGGTAGTGGCCGGTTGCCCACAGCAACCGATCCAGACCGGAGGGTCCGAGGATCGGCGCGTTGTCCGGCGTCGCGGGACGGAGGCCGGCGATCGACTCGATGAATTCCAGCTCGTCGATGATCGGCAGGACGGTCCGCGCGTCGCGGAGCAACGCGAACACACCCCCGGCCAGCACCCGAGTGTCGTAGCCGAGCTCGGTGGTGGTCGCCCCGATGACCAGCTCGCCACCCGGTCGCGGCACGAGGTAGACGGAGAAGCCCCGGGCAGTGGCGCGCACAGTGTGCTGCAGCGCCGGACGGTACGCCTCCGGGACCCGCAACCGCAGTACCTCACCCTTTACCGGACGCACCGGCGGACGAAGCTCCTCGGGTACGCCGTCCAGCTGCGACGACCACGGTCCCACTGCAGCGATCACATGACCTGCGTGCACCGTGTCGCCGTTCTCGAGCTGTACGCCGAGTGCCGTCGTACCGGACGTGATGACTCGGGTGACGCGCTGGCGGATGAGCTGTACGCCGGAGAGCTCAACCGCGCGGAGCAGAGTCGCCACGGCCTGCCTGTTGTCGACGGAATGATCACCTGGGACCCAGGCGCCTCCGGACACACCTGTGGCGAGCATGGGCTCGCGGCGGCGGGCGTCACGACCTGACAGCTCCTCCACCTCGAGGCCGAGGCGTCGCTGGTAGTCGGCGAGCCTGCGGAGCGCTGCTGCGTCGTCCACGTCGTACGCGACGGACAGCGTGCCGGTCTGGTGGAGGCCCGCGGGCTGTCCGGTGAGTTCCTCGAGCTCGGCGGCGAAGGTGGGCCAGGCGTTCACCGAAGCCAGGTTGAGGGCCAGCAGGTCGTCCTCGCCGTACTCCACCTCGGTGACCGGGGCAAGCATGCCAGCGGCGACGTTCGAGGTCTGGGCGCCCGGTGTGGGGTCACAAATCGTCACCTGAATACCGTCTGCGGCCAGCCGCCACGCGGTCGCCAGACCGATCAGCCCGGCACCGACCACTACTACCTCGGAGGTGTGCTCAGGCATGCCGTAAGCCTACTTCTGCGGGGACATGGCAGGCTTTGGGGTGTGACTGACCACACCGATCGTCTCGCGGATGCCCGGCTCTACCTGTGCACGGATGCGCGCGAGAAGCAGGGCGACCTCCAACAGTTCCTGGACGCCGCGCTGGCCGGCGGCGTGGACATCGTGCAGCTCCGGCAGAAGGAGATGGAGGCTGCCGACGAGCTGGCCGCGCTGGAGGTGTTCGCTGACGCATGCCGGCGGCACGGCAAGCTGCTGGCCGTCAACGACCGCGCTGACATCGCGTTCGCCGCGGGCGCCGACGTACTGCATCTGGGGCAGCGTGACCTGCCGGTGCATGCCGCTCGCGCGATCGTCGGACCTGGTCCGATCGTCGGGCGTTCGACGCACACGTTCAGCCAGGTGAACGCAGCGGTCGACGAGGTGGGCTCGGACTACTTCTGCGTCGGGCCGACCTGGGCGACGCCGACCAAGCCGGGGCGTCAGGCCGCCGGCCTGGACCTGGTGTCGTACGCGGCCGGTCGCAAGCAGTCGAAGCCGTGGTTCGCGATCGGCGGCATCGACCTGGAGCGGCTGGACGAGGTACTGGAAGCGGGGGCTTCGCGCGTGGTCGTCGTACGGGCGATCACCGAGGCGGACGACCCGGGGGAGGCGGCCGCCGAATTCAGCCGGAGGCTGCGGTGATCAACAACCCGAAGGCCGCGCGGATCGTCGCGATCGTCGTGATCGCCATGCTGGTGATCACCCTGGCGGCGTCGCTGTTCGGCTGCTCGGCCGACAAGAAGACGGCGTCCGGTGATCTCGATCCGACCAGCGGTCTCAAGTACGTCGCCGTGGCGGACCTGCCGAAGGAAGGGCAGGACACGCTGAAGCTGATCGACCAGGGCGGGCCGTACCCGTACAGCCGCGACGGTGTGGTGTTCGGCAACCTGGAGAAGATCCTGCCCAAGCACGACCGCGGCTACTACCACGAGTACACCGTGAAGACGCCGGGGGAGAAGGACCGGGGCGCCCGTCGCATCGTGACCGGCAACGCCGGCGAGCGTTATTACACGGACGACCATTACGAATCCTTCCGCCGGATCGCGGAAGACGGGGGAACTTCATGAGCTCGCTGAGCACGCTGCTGGCCGAAGGGCTGCGGCCTGGCGTCTACCGTTGGCCGTCCGCTCCGGCTGCTCCCGACGTACGCCGTGATGCTGCCGCCGCCGGGTTCGGATTCGTGCTGCTGGACACCGGCGAGATCCACGACAAGACCGGGTTCCTCGACCTGTGCGCGACCGCGTTCGACCTGCCGCGCTGGTTCGGCCGGAACTGGGACGCGCTCGCCGACTCACTGAGCGACCGGTCGACCGGCGCACCCGAGGTCGTGCTGTGGACCGGGCTGCGGCACCTGCTCGACCACGACCACGACACGGTCGACGTCGCGCTGCAGATCTTCGCCGAGGACACCACGAACTCCGGCCAGCTCCGGGTGCTCATCGTCGAGACGAAAACGCCCGACCTGCTGAGCTCACTGCCGGTGCTGTAGCTGCTCGGTCAGTTCGTCGAGGTCCGCGGCGAACAGGAGATTGCGACCGCGGTTGCTCTCCCGCACCCAGTCCGCCAGCGGCTTGCTCGCCGCGACCCGCTCCGAGATGTCGCCGACGACCGCCAGGCCCATCTGGTAGGTCACGAACTTCTGCGTGATCGCACCGGCCCGCCCACTGCTCAGCTCGAAGAACTCGTCGCCCAACTGCTCCGGCGCGAATGCGATCCACTCGGCCTGATGCGCATAGTGCGCGTCGACGATCAGCTGTACGGCGTCGCTCTCGTTCGTCAGCGCCGTGTCGCTCACGTGGACCTGCACCCCAGCCAGTAGCACCATGTACCTCAAAATACCGTAAGTGCCTGGAATCGGCTATTTATAGGGAATTCTAAGGAACGTGCCGTACGCTGAGAAGATGGCCCAGGAGCTGTATTCGGTGGAGCAGGTGGCGAACCAGCTGGGGCTGCACGTTCGGACGATCCGGAACTACGTCCGCGACGGCCGGCTGAAGGCGGTGCGGATCGGGAAGCAGTACCGGATCACCCGCGAGGACCTCGAGGAATTCACCGGTACGCCGGCTGCCGTGATCGACGTCGACCGCTCCACGCGGCACGTCGAGGCGTCCAGCATCGTCCACATCGACGCGGTCGACCGAGCCACCGCCGACCGCCTCAGCACGCACATCCACGGCGCGCTCAACCAGCCCGAGGCGGTCCACCTCAAGGCCGAGACGATCTACGACGAGGAACGAGGCGTCCTCAAGGTCATCGTCCTCGGCAACCTTCCCGCCACCGCAGACCTCCTCCGCCTCATCAACATGCTGGCGGAGCAGTAGCTAAACGACTCGCGAGGTCGCTGCGACGGCCAGGTCGGTGAGGGCTTTGCGGGCGGTGTCGTCGGCCAGGGGAGCGCGGTCGAGGGCGTCGAGGGCGTCCTCGGTGCGGTCGGTGATGAGGTCTTCGCAGGCCTGTACGGCGCGGGAGTCCTGGAGGATCTCGCGGAGCAGCTGGATCTCGTCGTCGTCGAGGTCCGGGCGCCCGAAGAGCCGGTTGAACTCGGTCAGCTGGATCTCCGACGCGTGGTCGACGGCGTACGCGATCAGGACCGTTCGCTTGCCCTCGCGCAGATCGTCCCCGGCCGGCTTGCCCGTCAGAGCGGGATCGCCGAACACGCCGAGCAGGTCGTCCCGCAACTGGAACGCCTCGCCCAGCGGCAGCCCGTACCCGGACAGCGACGAGATCAGCTGCGCATCCCCGCCACCCAACGCGGCACCGATGTGCAGCGGCCGCTCGATCGTGTACGTCGCCGACTTGTACCGCAGCACGCGCAAGGCCAGATCCATGTCCGACGTACCACTCGCCTGTGCGAGCAGATCGAGGTACTGCCCGGCCGTCACCTCGACCCGTACGGCGTCGAAGTACTGCTCTGCCCGGGCCAGCGCCGCCGCGTCGAAGCCTGACGTGTGCAGCAGTTCGTCGGCCCAGATCAGGCACAGGTCCCCGAGCAGGATCGCGGCGCCGACGCCGAACCCGACCGGATCCGCGCCGTGTCCCGACTTCGCGGCGCGTTCCCGCTGCAGCGCCTCGAACCGGCGGTGCGCGGCCGGCGCACCCCGCCGTACGTCCGAGGAATCCATCACGTCGTCGTGCACCAGCGCGCTGACGTGGAGCATCTCCAGGCTCGCCGCGGCGGTCAGGATCGGCAGCGCCGGATCGCCGCCCGCAGCCCTGAAACCCCAGTAGCAGAAGGACGGACGCAGCCGCTTGCCGCCGCTGGTCGCGTCCCGCGCGGCCTCCACCTGCTCGGCCAGCTCAGGCCCGATGGCGGTCAGCCGCTCTTCCTGCCGGTCGAGGAAGCCGCTCAGTGCCCGCTGGATCTCACCCGGGATGTCCACATCGCCATACACGTCTCGGAGCGTAGTCGGTGGGCTGACGGCAGTGGCCACCGCGGGTAACCTGGCGCCATGGCCAACGGTCTTCCTTCGACGCTTCCCGGCGGTGCGCCGACCATCCGCGACTTGCTGGCGTCCGGAGACCGGTCCTTCTCGTTCGAGTTCTTCCCACCGAAGACGCCCGAGGCGGAGGAGGTGCTGTGGCGGTCGATCCGCGAGATCGAGCAGCTGCGGCCGACCTTCGTCTCGATCACGTACGGCGCCGGCGGGACGACGCGTGACGGCACCATCCGGGTCACCGAACGGGTCGCGCAGGACACGTCGCTGACGCCGCTCGGGCACCTGACCTGCGTCTCGCACTCCCGCGACGAGCTCCGCTCCGTGATCGGCGCGTATGCCGGATCCGGGGTCCGCAACATGCTCGCGCTCCGCGGCGACCCGCCGGGCGGACCGAACCAGCCGTGGGTCGCGCACCCCGAAGGTCTCAACCACGCCGTCGAGCTGGTCGAGCTGATCCGTTCGCTGGGCGACTTCTGCGTCGGTGTCGCTGCCTTCCCGGACAAACATCCGGAAGCGACCTCGCTCGAGGCGGACGCGCAGGTGCTCGCCGCGAAGGCTCAGGCCGGCGCCGACTACGCGATCACGCAGATGTTCTTCGGCGCCGACGACTACTTCCGGCTCGTCGACCGGGCGACCGCGCTCGGCTGCGACATCCCGGTGCTGCCGGGCATCATGCCGGTCACGAACATCAAGCAGATCCAGCGGATGGCCGACCTCACCGGCATGGCGCTACCGGCCCCCGTCACCGACCGGCTGCTCGCCGTCGAGGACGACCCGGCCGCCGTCCGCGAGGTCGGCATCGAGATCGCGACCGAGTTGTGCGAACGCTTGCTGGCCGGCGGCGCGCCCGGCATCCACTTCATCACCCTGAACAGATCCACCGCAACGCGACAGGTCTTCCGCAACCTCAAGGCAGCCGTCGTATCCTGACGCAATGGCTGACCCGTCGGACCTGCTGATCGACCGCACTCTCGTCCTGCTCCGGCACGCCAAGGCGGTGCCGCCCGAAACGATGCCGGATCTGGAGCGACCACTGGCCGACCGTGGTCGCGCCGACGCGGGCGCCGCGGGACGGCATCTCGTTGCCCAAGGCATCGAAGCGGACCTGGTCCTGTGCTCGCCGTCCAAGCGCACCCGCGAGACCTGGAAGTACGTCGCCGAGGCCGGCGTCGCCGCGAAGGACGTCTGGTACGACAAGCGCATCTACAACGCCGACACCGACGGCATCCTGGACGCCATCCGCGAAACTCCGGCCGAGGCCCGCACCGTGGTCGTCGTCGGCCACGCGCCGGGCATCCCGTGGCTGGCCGACGAGCTCGCGCTCGACGGCACCAGCCCCGAGCGCGTCGAGCTCACCCAGAAGTACCCGACCACGGGCCTCGCGGTCCTACACCTCACCACCCGCTGGGCAGACCTCTCGGCCAACGACGCCGACCTCGTGTCGTACGTCGTACCTCGCGCCTAAGAAGGTAGCCAGCGGGTCGTGCTGTTGACGGTGATGAGGCGCTGGGTGGCGCGGGTGAGGACCACGTAGAGCGCCCGTACGCCGCCCAGCGTGTCGCTGACGATCCGGTCCGGTTCGACGACCACCACCGCGTCGTACTCGAGGCCCTTGGAGTCGAGCGGGCTCACCGCGACGACCCGTGGGTCGTTCAGCTCGGCGAGGACCGGGTCGACGACCGGGCGGAGCGCCGGCGGCACGATGACGCCGACGGTGCCCTCGACCAGCTGCAGCAGCTCCACGGCCGCGTCACCGGCCGCCTCGGAGACCTTGCCGGCGTCGAAGATCCGGTGCTCGGGATCCACTCCGGTACTGCGGACCGCGTTCGGCAGGTCCGCGTCCGGGATGGACTGCCGGATCACCTCACCGGCGAACGAGTAGATCTCGGCCGAGTTCCGGTAGTTGGTGGACAGCCGGAACGCGTGCCGCTGCAGGTGCGACAGCATCGAGTCCATCGCGGCCCGCGCCTCGTCCGGGTCGGGCCAGGAGCTCTGCGCCGGGTCGCCGACGATCGTCCAGCTGGCCTGCGGTCCGCGCCGCGTCACCATCCGCCACTGCATGGGGGAGAGGTCCTGTGCCTCGTCCACCAGCACGTGCGCGTACTCGTCCGGCTCCTCCGCCTCCCGTGCCGCAGCAGCCCGGGCACGACGCTCGGAGCTGGTCAGTACTTCGTTGACGCCGTCCGACAGTCCTTCGAGCCAGTCGAACTCCTCGTCGGTGTTCTCCACGATCGGAGGCCGGCCCAGGAGTGTGGTCAGCTCGTCCAGCAACGCGACGTCGGCAATGGTGAACTCGTCGGTCGTACGGATCGCGGTAGCGAGTGCGTCGACCTCAGCGGGGGTCATGTCGTTGCGGGCCCAGCGCTGGAGGCGGCGTGGGTCACCGAGCCACCGCAGTACCGCTTCTGGGGTCAGCACCGGCCACCACTGGCTGAAGAACGTGCGGAACGCCGGGGTGTCGGTGACGCGGTCGCCGAACGCCTCACGGTCGCCGAGAGGCCCGTTGCGCAGGTCCTCCGGGAAGCGCTGCCACAGCGCGGCGATCAAGCCCTTCCGTGCCTCGGCGGCGGCCCGGTTGCGGACCGTGCGACGCAGCGCGTTCCGGCGTACGTTGTCGAGTTGGTTGGCGTCCAGCTCGACGGTGGCGCCGCCGAGGAACACCCGCAGGTTCGTCGGCGCGTTCGGCACCCGGTCGCGGGCAGCACGTGACAGCACCGCACGCATCCGCAGCGAACCCTTGACGGCAGCAGCTGCGGCGCTGTCGACCGCAGTGGCCTTCACGCCGTCGACCAGCTCGCCGACCGCACGCAGCGACACCGTGTTCTCACCGAGGCTCGGCAGCACCCGCTCGATGTAGGCCATGAACGCGGCCGACGGCCCGACGACCAGTACGCCGCCACGCTCGAAGCGCCTGCGGTCGCTGTACAGCAGGTACGCCGCGCGGTGCAGGGCGACCACTGTCTTGCCGGTGCCCGGTCCGCCGCCGATGACGGTGACGCCACGGGCTGGTGCCCGGATCGCCTCGTCCTGCTCGGCCTGAATGGTGGCGACGATGTCGCGCATCGTGTGCCCACGGGCCCGCGACAGCGACGCCATCAGCGCGCCCTCGCCCATCACCGGCAGGTCCTCCGGCGCCCGCTCCGGCGCCAGCAGGTCGTCCTCGAGACCGACGATCCGCGGCCCCTTGTTCCGCAGCACGCGGCGCCGGACGACCTTCTGCCGGTCCGTCGCGGTGGCGCGGTAGAACGGCTCGGCCGCGGGCGCGCGCCAGTCGATCACCAGCGGCTCGTACTCCGCGTCACGGACGCCGATGCGCCCGACGTACAGCTTCTCGAGCCCGTCCGCGGTCGTGGCGGCCGGCTCGTCGTCGCCGTGGTCGGAGTCGAGCCGGCCGAACACCAGGCCCTCGTGCTCGGCGTCCAGCTCGGCGATCCGGCGTGCGGCGGCGAACACCAGCACATCGCGCTCGTACAGACCGGTCTGCTCCTCGTCGCGGACACGCCCGACGTTCTGCGCCTGGCCGCGTTGGTGGCCTTCGACCGCGATCCGGGACGCCGAACGCGCGGCCTCCTCGACCCGGCCGTACACCCGGTCGACATGCTGTTGCTCCGCCGCCAGCTCAGCCCGCTCCACGTTCTCATGGTCGCCATGGTTGTCGTGATCGGCCGATGTGGGGGATTGATCCACCGAGGTCCTCTCTACGGCCGGGACCCGCCCCGACTCAGAACACAGGAACAACCAATCTTAGTTGGCTTCTCCGTCCAACCACACACGGGTCTCAGGCCTTCCCGATGGCGTCTGCCACGATCGCCGCGCCGAGTGTGGTGGCGGGCACACCGGAGCCCGGGTGCGCGCCCGCTCCGACGCAGTACAGGCCCTTCACCGGTGACACGTTGGTGGCCCGGCGGCGGGCGGTCTTGTAGCCCTCCCAGGCCACGCCGGCCCACCAGGACGGCGACGTCTGCCGCGACACCACGTTCTCCCGGACAGGCAGGCCACGGGCGACCAAGAGGTCCAGTACGTCGTCAGTGGGGTAGCCGTGCACCAGCACGGACCAGGCCTGGTGCCCAGCGGGTGCTGTACCACCTGTGCGGACGACTACGGTCGGCGTCCCGTGCAGCACGGTCTCGAACGGCAGCTGCGGCACCGGGTCCTTCAGACCGAGATGTACGACGTACGCCGCCTGAGCCTGGTGTGTGGACAGGATCCGCTTGCGGGTCTTCTTGGCGACCGGGTCGTCGACGAAGGACTCGTAGAGGATCCGTGGGTCGACGTCGCTCACGACGATGTCTGCGCGCAGTTCCTCACCGTCAGCGAGCCGTACGCCGGTCACTGCACCACCTGAGGTCGAGACGGCGACCACCTCGGCGCTGGTGCGCACAGTGATCTTCCGCTCGCTGGCCCGCTGCACCAGGGCGTCGGCCAGTGCGCCGAAACCACCTGCGATCGTCCAGCGGCCGAAGGTGCGCTCGAGGTAGGACCAGACGCCGACGTACCCCGGAGTGAGGCGGGCGTCCGATCCGCCTTGGGCTGCGAAGTGCCGTAGTACTGCACGGGAGCGGTCGTCGGTCAGCCCGCGTTGCGAGACCTTCTCCAGCGACTGCCACGGCTTGAGGGCCCGGATGGTCTTGATGGGCAGCTTGTCCTCGAGCGGTGGCTCCAGTGAGGTCTTGCGGAGGATCTGCCACGTGTCGCCGTACGCGTCGACCAGTGCGGTCCACTGCGCGGCCACAGGTGCACCTGCCAGGTCGGTCCACGCTTCTTCTTGCGCACCGCGGTCGCTGACGGGCAGGTCGAGTATGGAGCCGTCAGCGAACATGTGGCGACGTGGCTCGGACACCGGGTCCAGCTGCACCAGACTCTCGATCGGACGGCCGCTCTTGCGGAACAGGTCGCGCAGCGCGGCCGGCAGCGTCGTACTGGCGGCTCCGGCGTCCCAGGTGAACCCGTCCGCCTCCACGCGGCCGAGCGCGCCACCCAGGTGCTCGTTGCGTTCGCAGATGGTCACCTGGTGGCCGAGCTTGGCCAGCCGCACAGCACTCGCGAGACCGGCCAAACCGGCCCCGACGACAATCACGTTCGCCACTACTCTTCCTTACGTTTCTCGCGCCACGCCTTGAACCTGGCATACCCGCGCCGGATGAACCTGAACGCGAAGTACACCGCGATCAGTCCGAGGATCAGCAGCACTCCGGCAATGATGAGCGCGATCTCCGGGTGGAACGCGGCCAGCGACATCACGCCGGCGACCGCGATGTCCTCACCGGACGACGCGGCGATGTTGGTGACCGGCTCGGGGGAGGTGTTGATCGCGAGCCGCAGACTCGACTTCACCGCGTGCGACAGCAGCGCCACCAGACCGCCGGTGGTCGCGATCAGGGCCTGCTGCAGCGTGCTCGCCTGACCGGACATCAGTGCGGCCAGGACCGCGCCGATCACCGGCCGGACGACGGTCGAGATCGCGTCCCACGCAGAGTCGACGTACGGGATCTTGTCGGCGACGAACTCGACCGCGAACAGCGCGCCCGCGATGATCAGGACCGGGGTCGTGGTCAAAGAGTGCGGTACGTCGTCGGCGCCCGCGAACCGGCCGAGCAGACCGAGAATCAGCACGCAGGCATAGGCGTTCACACCACTGGCCCAGCCTGTCGTGACTGCCAACGGCAGCGCTTCCATCGTGCTACTCCGTTACCCTCGGCACCGGCATGATTTCGTCAGTATCGAACTCGACGACGTGAGTTTTGGTTAACCGTTGACATCCGCGTCGCCTCGACCCACAGTGACTAGGCTGCCAGTCTGTGTGACCGGCACCCGCCCTACGGGTTCAGGAGAACATCATGCTGCGTCGTCCGAAGATTCTCGCCGCACTGGCTGCGGTAGCGTTGCCGGTCGCCTTGACCGGCGTGTCGTTGGGAGGTCCACCAGCCGAGGCCTCGTCCCCGGCACCCGCGCCGTCCGCCGTTGCCGCATCCGCCTACAGCGCGGCCGCCGCGCAGTACGGCGTACCCGAGTCCGTCCTGCTGGCCGTCTCGTACGCCGAGTCCCGCTGGGACGATCACGCCGGTGCGCCGAGCACGTCCGGCGGCTACGGCCCGATGCACCTCACCGCACTGGGTGCGTCCGAGGTGGCGGAGCTGTCCGGGAAGCAGAAGATCGCCAAACCCGACGACTCGTACCGCACGCTCTACGAGGCCTCCAAGCTGACCGGGCTGGACCCGGTCGCGCTGCGCAACGACGTGACCGCCAACATCAGCGGCGGCGCCGCGGTGCTGGCGTCGTACCAGAAGTCGCTCGGCCTGCCGGTCGGCGCGAACACCTCCGCGGCCGAGTGGTACGGCGCAGTCGCGTCGTACGCCGAGGCACAGGACAAGGTCGGTGCCGGCGGGTTCGCCGACGACGTGTACTCGATCCTGGCCAAGGGCGCGGCCCGTACGACGAACACGGGCCAGCAGGTCGTGATGCCGGCGCTCGCCGTGACGCCGGACAAGTCGCAGCTCGGCAAGCTGTCGCTGCCGGCCGGTGTGCAGCCGTCCAAATCCAACGTGGAATGCCCGCCGTCGCTCGGCTGCGAGTGGCTGCCCGCGCCGTACTCCGAGTTCGGTGACGGCGACTACGGCAACCACGACCTCGCCAACCGGCCGAAGACCGGCAAGATCGACTACATCGTCATCCACGACACCGAGGGCACCTGGCAGGGCGTGCTGAACCTGGTGCAGGACCCGACGTACGTGAGCTGGCAGTACACGATGCGCTCGTCGGACGGTCACGTCTGGCAGCACGTGAAGGCCAAGGACGTCGCCTGGCACGCCGGCAACTGGTACGTGAACATGCACAGCATCGGCATCGAGCACGAGGGCTTCGCGGCCCAGGGCGCGACCTGGTACACCGAGTCGCTGTACCGCAACTCGGCCAAGCTGGTGCGCTACCTGGCCGTCAAGAACAACATCCCGCTCGACCGCGCGCACATCATCGGCCACGACCAGGTGCCGGGCACGATCCCGTCCACGGTCCGCGGCATGCACTGGGACCCGGGACCGTACTGGGACTGGGAGCACTACATGGACCTGATGGGCGCGCCGATCTGGGGCAAGTCCGTGCTGCCGGTACGCACCGGGTCGATCGTCACGATCAAGCCGGGCTTCGCGAACAACGTCCAGGTCATCAACAGCTGCGACACACCTGGTACGCCGTGCAAGCCGCAGGGCACCAACTTCGTCTACCTGCGTCAGGCGCCGGACGACAACGCCCCGCTGGTCAAGGACCTCGGTCTGCACCCGGACGGGTCGAACGGCACCACTGAGGTCTCCGACATGGGCTCCCGGGTTGCGGCTGGTTCGCAGTACGTCGTGGCCGAGCGTCAGGGCGACTGGGTGGCTGTCTGGTACCTGGGTGCGAAGGGCTGGTTCAAGAGCCCGGCGTCCGCTCCCGACGCGTTCGCCAAGCCGGGTCTGGTCGTGAAGCCGAAGGCCGGTCTCACGTCGGTGCCGGTGTACGGGCGTGCGTACCCGGAGCAGTCGGCGTACCCGGCCGGGATTCCCTACCAGACGGTGACGCCGCTGCAGTACTCGATCGGTGCGGGGCAGGCCTACCCGGTGGGTGACCTGAACATCGAGACCGACTACTACCGGGCGGTGACGTTCGCCGGGGAGCCGCCGACGGACCACGTCCAGGTGCTCGGGAAGGACAAGTACTACCAGATCTGGTTCGGCCACCGGATGGCCTACGTACGGGCCGCCGACGTGGACGTCCGACCTGCCGTCTAGTCTGTCTGCCGTGATCGACGAAGCCGTCCAGCCTTTGCTGGACGGCTTTGTCACGTCTGTACGGCAAGTCGCGTCCGTAGAGGCGGTCTGGCTGCACGGCTCACTGGCACTAGGGGACTACCAGTTGGGGCGCAGCGATCTGGACGTGGTCGCGGTCGTCTCCGCACCGCCTTCGCCTGCTGTGGCCGACCTGCATCGGGAGCTGATCCGCTCGGACCCGTTGGCCGCCAAGCTGCACTGCTCCTACATGCTGACGTCTCAGCTGGCCGATCCCTCGGTACGGCACCCGACGTTCGCGCAAGGCCAGTACTTCGACCGCCCGGTGACACCGGTGACCCGCCGAGAGCTTGCCATCGGCAATCGAACGCTCTACGGCCCCGCCCCGGACCAGTTGCTGCCGGCGACCACCGACGAGGAACTGTTCGCGTTCATCCGCCGCGACCTGCGGGAGTTCTGGCTGCCGGTCGCCCGGAAGCGAGTGCCCTGGTACCACGACATCTGGGTCGACCTCAGCCTGCTCACGATCGCCCGCGCGCACGTCACGCTGGCCACCGGCGACCTGATCACCAAGCGCGCAGCCTTCGACGTCCTGCCCCGCCTCGGGGCGCCCGCGGACGTCGTCGAGGACATCAGGCGCCGCCGCTACGGTCCCGAGTTCCGCACCGGTCCCTGGTGGCGGCACACCCGCGCCGGGCTGACCCGGCGCTTCGTGCGGACCGCGATTCCCGCCGTACTGAATCGATAGTGCTCAGTTGACGGTGATGGCTGTGCCCTCGGTCAGCTCGAGGAGTTCGGCGTACGTCGTCGGGAACACCGAGTGCGGGATGCCCGCGGCGGCCCAGATCACCGGGTACTGCTCGAGCGCGGTGTCGACGTACGTCGGGACGCGGCCCGGGTGCCCGACCGGGGCGACGCCGCCGATCGACTGACCGGTGTGCTCCTTGACGAACTCCGGCGTGGCCCGCTTCAGCTTCGCGATCCCGAGCTCGGCCGCGACCTTGGCGGTATCCACCCGGTGCGCGCCCGAGGTGAGGATCAGCACGGGGGCGCTGTCGCCGTTGAAGATCAGGCTGTTCGCGATCGCACCGACCTCGCAACCGAGCTCCGCCGCCGCGGCCGCCGCGGTCGGCACCGCCTCGTCCAGGATCACGATCTCGCCGGTGGCACCGGCCGCCGCCAGGGCGTCGGCCACCTTCTGCACATTGGGATGACTGCTCACGCACATGAGCTTATGCGGCCCTCCCGCCACCTCCATGCCCGACCTCTCGACCGGGGACAGGCAATGGTGTTGCCTAGGTGAGGGTGGCGGCGCCGAAGGAAACGTTGAAACGGTCGCACCAGATGGCGACGCTGCGGAAGCTGTCCAGCTTCAGGTCGTGGGGGACGGCGTAGTTCTGGTTGCCGTGGTTGCCTTTGAGGCTGCCCAGACTGCGGTACTTGCCGTCGTCGAAGACATGCCAGCCCGCTCGGCCAGTGACCACCTTCGCGTCGCTGAGCCAGACCTTCAGATCAGGGCCGTCCGAGGTGTCGAGGTTCTCGATCCGGAGGATGCGGCTGCCGTCGGGGAGGGCGAGCACCGCGACCGTGCCGGACGTCCGGTGTTCGTGCGTGATCAGCTTCCCGGTCAGGAGAACCTTCGGGTGCTGCGTCGTTGGCCGCGTCGGCTGTTCCGGCGCGACGGAAACTGTCGGTGGCGTCGTCGACGATGAAGTCGTGGAGATCGGAACAGCGCCGGGCAACGCCTCGTCGACGACCCTGTCGGTGACGAGCCGCCACGGCTGGAACAGCGGCAGCGCGACCGCTGCCACCACGACGGCGACCGCCGTCGCGGCGATTCCGGCTGTCCGTTTCTGCACCGTTCGTCCTTCCGTTGCTGGACTTCCAGTCTGGCGGCCGGACCGGCCGTCGGGCGGCGCGCCGCGATTACGGGCCGTTGACGATTGTCGGCGGACGGCGCTACGCTTCCATTGTTCGAACAGATGTTCGATTGCCTCGATCCCGGTTTCGTCGGGAGGCCGGACCGAGGCGAGCCGGACAGCTGAACGGCTCCGGTGCGGAGTTGCGGCCGCATCGGAATCCGGTGGTCCCGGCGGGCCGGGCACCGGGGTGGTCCTCGACCCCCACCCCGTGCCCACCCGCCGGGCCGCCGGCTCGGGGCCCGGCCCTCGACGCAGAGCCAGATCTGAAGCAGGCCGGGTATGAACAGGAGGCGATGGAGCATGTGGGAGTTCGACGACGCCGTCGAGGTGCACTCGGTGTTCGTGGACGGTGTGCAGACCCCCGACCAGTTCCTCTGGCGCGGCCGGCTCTGGCGGGTCCGCACGATCAGGTCCCAGTGGACCGAGACCGCCGTCTGGTGGGAGCGCGGCGTCATCGGCACCGGCGAGACCTACGACTCGCGCATCCACGCCGATTCGCTGGCGCGGATCGATGCGGCGACCGTCGCCGAGGCCTGCTCGGCGGCCCGCACGACCTCTCGTCCTACCCGGACGCACACAGCCGGCGTGGCAGCGGCGGCCAACCCCCGTTCACGCCCCGCTGCCACGCTCCCCGCACCGGACGACAGGACCCCGGCCGCGGTCGGAGTGCTGGACGCCGACTGGGGACCGGAGCGGACCGTCTTCCGTGTCGAAGCCGGCTGCGGAAGGTACGGACGGCAGGAGATGTTCGATCTCGCCAACGACCCGGACTCGGGCCGTTGGCAACTGGAGAGGGTGACCGACCGATGACTGTTTCACCGGTATCGCCGGCCGCGGCCGGCGCGGCCAGCCGAGAGCTGTCCCGTGCTCGCGCGGCCCTGGCCGAGGCAACAGAGACCAGCGACCACCTGATCCGCTACTCGAGCGCCCACGTCGCGGCGCTCCGGGTCGCGGCCGCGGTGCTCGCCGTCCGCGCCCGTCCGGTCCGCTCGAGCAGCCGCCGCCGGATCCAGCGCAACGCCTGGGTGCTGCTCGCCGAGGTCGCGCCGGAGTTCGGCGAATGGGCCACGTTCTTCGCCGCCGGCGCCGCCCAGCGCGCCGCCGCGGAGGCAGGCCTGCAGCGCGCCGTCAGCACCCGCGAAGCGGACGACCTGGTGCGCGCCGTCGACACGTTCTACACCCAGGTGGAAGCCAGCCTGCGGCTCTCCACGACCCCGGTGCTCACCGCGACCACCGACCCCCAGTCCGTCCTCACCCAACCCTGGATGCAAGCCAGCTAGATCGTCCCGAGGAGATCCCGACCGTGAGTGAAACCGCGCGAGGCCTGGGCAAGGACCTGTGTGGTCGCGTCCATGCCCTCACCGGCACCGAGTGCTACCTGCCGGATACGCACTACCCGCGACCTCATCAGGCCTTGTCCGGTGACTCCTGGCACGACGGCCTGTGCACGCAGTGCGCCGGTTCCGGCATCCAGTACGAGACTCAGTCCGGCATCCGATCCGACTTCCTGTGCCCCACCTGCAACGGCACCGCTTTCGAACCGCTGACCCTCCCTGACACCTACCAACCCGGCTGAGTCACCGAAAGGTGTTCAAAGGTTGGCCGAACAGCGTCTAAGGTCGGCGGGGTGAGCGGACTTCCGGTGTTGGACGTCGAGGAGCAGCGGGTTCTCGGGAGCTTGCTGGAGAAGCAGAGCACGGTGCCGGCGTCGTACCCGTTGACGGCGAACGCGTTGCGGACGGCCTGTAACCAGACCAGCAACCGGGATCCGGTCGTCGACTACGACCAGGGGACCGTGGAGCGGACCGCGCGGGTGCTGCGTGATCGGGAGTTGCTGCGGATCGTCTGGGCCGACGTCGGCCGGCGGACCTTGAAGTACCACCAGATCCTCGACGAGAAGCTCGAGCTCCAGGAGGACGAGCGGGCGCTCATCACGGTGTTGCTGCTGCGCGGCGCCCAGGCACCGGGTGAGCTGCGGACGCGGACCGAGCGGCTGTACAAGTTCGAGGACCGGAGCGACGTCGAAGCGTGCTTGCAACGGATGGCCGCCCGCCCCGAACCGCTGGTGCGCGAGCTGGAACGTCGCGTCGGGCAGCACGATCGCCGCTGGATTCACCTCCTCGGCCCCGTGTCCGAGGCGGAGGCGGCCGCCGTCGTCGAGAGCGTCGACCGGGACACGGTCATCGCCGACGGCGCGGACGAGCGTGATGCCCGGGTGCGTTCGGCGTACGACGTTGTTGCGACGACGTACGCGGACGAGTTGCTGGACGAGCTCGACGCCTTGCCGTTCGAACGCTGGCTGCTCGACCGGGTGATTGCCCACGCCAACGGTCGCCCGGTCGTGGATGTCGGCTCGGGCCCGGGGCACGTCACTGCGTACCTCGCCGACCGCGACGCGGATGCCACCGGTGTCGACCTGTCGCCGGAGATGGTGGCCGAGGCTCGCCGGCGGTTCCCGCACCTGACCTTCGAGGTCGGCGACCTGCGCCGCCTCGGCCGTCCGCCGACGAGCTCCGGCTGGGCGGCGGTCCTCGGCTGGTACTCGCTCATCCACCTGGCCGCGTCCGAGCTGCCCGAAGCGATCTCCGCGCTGACGCGGCCGCTCGACCCGGGCGGTTGGCTGGTGCTCGCGCTGCATGCCGGCGAGGAGATCAGCCACGTCGACGAGTTGCTCGGTCACGAGGTCAACCTCGACTACGTCCTGCACGACCCGGCGTACATCGTGAGCGTTGTCGAGGCAGCCGGCCTCACCGACACCGAGTGGTACCTGCGCGGCCCGATCGCGGCCCGCGGCGAAACCACCCGCCGCCTGTACGTCATCGGCCGCAGCCGGTCCTGAGGCAGCAGCTCCCTCCGATTGCTGCCTCAGCTGGACCGGCCGGTGTGTCAGGCCTTGGCGTATGTCTCCGCTGCGAGCGACTCGAACTCCAGGCCGACCGCCGGATCGTTGCCGACGACCCACGCGTCGTGACCTGGTTCGATGACGTACGCGATCCCCGGCAACAGGTTCGCCTTGCTGCCGTCGTCGTGGACGACCTCCATCTCGCCCGACAACAGGGTTCCGACGTGGCGGACCTGGCACGAGTCGCCGCCGATGACCGGACGGATGCACTCGGACCAGCGCCAGCCGGGCTGGAAGGTGATCCGGGCGACACTCGCACCCGGCAGTTTGACGACGTTGACGCTCGTCTTGTCCGGTGAGCGTTGCTCGTCCGGCTCGTCGAAGGACTTGCTGAAGATGGCCATGATCCCTCCCTGGTGATCGGCTCTCCCCTTGAGTCCGAGGGTCGTCCTCCTGCGCGTCCGGCGATAGAGCCCGGGACTTATGGACTGCTTACGACGGTCGGCGGGATGGACGGGGCCAGGTGGAAGTAGGGTGTGGCGCGGTGGGGTGGTGATGGGGGACCGGCTGGAGGGTTGATGGTGGATCGGCGGCGGCGCAGCGTGCGGACGGCGTTGGTGGGAGAGGCGCTGCGGGTCGCGTTGGCGGCACGCGAGCAGACCGATCCCGCCGCTGGACTGGACATCGTCGACCTGGGCGGCGGTACCGGCGGGTTCGCGGTTCCGCTGGCGGTCGAGGGCCATCGGGTGACGGTGGTCGACCCGAGCCCGGACGCGCTGGCCTCGCTGGAGCGCCGCGCCCGGGACGAAGGCGTGAGCGAACTGATCCGCGGCGTACAGGGTGACGCGGCCGAGCTCCCCGGGCTGGCGGGGGAGTCGAGTGCGGACGCCGTCCTGTGCCATGGGGTGCTCGAGGTCGTCGACGACCCGATCCAGGCGCTGCAGGCGATGGCGTCGGTGCTGCGGGAAGGCGGCGTGCTGAGTCTGCTGGTTGCCCAGCGCAACGCGGTCGTGCTGGCCCGGGCCTTGGCCGGTCATCTCGCCGAGGCGCGGATCGCGCTGCAGGATCCGGACGGGCGCTGGGGCGCGACCGATCCGATGCCGCGGCGGTTCGACGAGGCCGGGATCACCGGGCAACTGGTGGACGCCGGGTTCAAGGTAGAAACCGTGCACGGGGTCCGGACCTTCTCCGATCTGGTGCCCTCCGCGTTTGTCGACTCCGAGCCGGGAGCCGCCGACTCGCTGGCTGAGCTCGAGCGCGCGGCCAGCCGGCATCCGGCCTTCCGGGCACTGGCGACACAGCTGCACATCCTCGCGACCCGCTGAGCCGCCAGCTGCGCCATCAGCTGCGCCGCTAGCTGGGGCTTCGCGACGGAGGGTGACGAGTAGGCTACCTCCGGCACGGTTGGCGGGTGGTTGATGTCAACCGGCTGTGAGCGACACGCCGACGGACACAGGTTTGGGACCGCCCTGGCGGGGGCAGTTGCCGGACCGTGACGCGCTGGACAGCCGGTCAGGGTTTCGTGTGACGCGGGCGCGGCCTAGACTGGAGGCGGCCTATCGAGATCGCGCTCATCATGGAGGGATCGACGGTGCCCCTCTCGGAAGAAGAGCAGCGCCAGTTCGAGCAGCTCGAACGTGCCCTTGCTGCGGAAGACCCGAAGTTCGTTTCCGCCATGCGTGGGACCAATGTGCGCTTGTACTACAAGCGCCGGGCAGTGCTTGCCGGCGTTGGATTCGTGCTGGGCATCGTGGTGCTGATGACCGGTGCGATCATCCCCAACACCATCATCGGGGTCATCGGCTTCGTGATGATGGTGGCTTGCCTGTACATCGCGGCGCTGAGCATGAAGCGGATCAGCAACGCGGGAGAGTCCGACGACATCCCGCCGCCGCCTCCGCCGACCAAACGGCACCGGACGAAACACGACTCGTCCGGCAGCTTCATGGAGCGCATGGAAGACCGCTGGCGTCGCCGCCGCGACGAGGACCTCTGACCGCCCCGCCGACTCTGACCTAGAACCACACCCGTGCCCTGGTGGAACGAGTGTGGTTCTTTTGCGCGACCGGCCCGTGAGCGTGGCACTGTTCACCCATGCTGACCATCGGACGCCTGCAGCCTGCTGACCGCGACGCCTGGCAAACCCTGTTCGCCGGCTACAACGAGTTCTACGGCCGCACCACGATGCCGGACGGGTTCTTCGATCACGCGTGGGCCAGGTTCCAGCGCGACGATGAGATCCACGCGCTCGGGGCCCGCCTGGACGGAAAGCTGGTCGGGATCGTGCACTTCCTGACGCACGCGAGTACGACGGCGCCCGACTCGTGCTATCTGCAAGACCTCTTCACGGCCCCGGAGGCCCGCGGGCGTGGTGTGGCGCGAGCGCTCTCATCGAGGCTGTCACCGACTGGGCCCGTGAGCATCAGTGCGCGCGCGTCTACTGGTCGACGCACGAGTCCAACGCCACGGCCCGCCGGCTCTACGACCAGGTGGCCGAGAACCGAGGATTCATCCTCTATCAGATCCAGCTGTAGCTAGTTGGTGTGGGCCCGCTTCGGGAGGATCGCGGAGCGGAGACGGGCCAGGAGCAGGTCGAACTCGTCGAGGAGATCGGACGCCTCGGTGGTACCTCGGCTGAGGTACCAGCGCCAGGACGGCGGCAGCAACCGCGCCCGCCAGCGGCGACGAGCCCGAGCCCGCGACCAGAGTGCTTGCTGTACGGCGGTTGCGTCGTCGCGAACGTCCAACTCGGAATCCGCGTCCCCGGCGTACCGCAGTGCCTCGATGCCGCGGGCCACCCGGCGCGCGGCCGGGTGGGTGTCCTCGGGCAGCTGGGACTCCAGCCACTGGCCGGCCTGCCTCGGCGTCGCGACGTCGGACCAGTCGAGGCCCAGATCCCGCGACGTGTCGCGGATCTCCGCCCACAACCCTTCGGCTCCGGCACGTCCCGGCGGTCGCAGGAAACGCCGTCGCCGGGTCAGCGCGCGGACCAGCCAGGGAATGCACAGGAGCAGGATGACGCCGAGCCCGCCGGCGATCGCCTTGGCGCCGCCGTTGGTGAACCAGTTGCCGGAGTCAACGATCGCGGTCCCGCTGTCGTTCGGCAGGTTCGGGTCGTTCTTCGGCTTCTCGATCCCCGGCGTCTCCTTGTCGCCCGGCGTCGACGGCAGGTTGGTCGGCGCGGACGTCGGGCTGGTCGGGTTCTCGGTCGAGGCGACCGTCCAGTTCGGCGTGGCCGCGACCCGGGCGGACGGCGTCGGCTCGAACCGGACCCAGCCGATGCCCTGGAAGTACAGCTCCGGCCAGGCGTGCATGTCGTGCATCTTGACCGTGTACTCGCCGTCCTTGCCGGCCGTGCCGGGCAGGAAGCCGATGCCGACCCGGGACGGGATCCCGATGATCCGCGCCATCAGCGCCATCCCGGTGGCGAACTGCTCGCAGTACCCTTCCTTGTTGGTCAGCAGGAAGTCCTCGAGTGCGGTCATCCCGCTGCCCTTGGCGTTCTGCGTGCTGTAGGTGAAGCCGCCGCCGCTGCGGAACCAGTTCTGGATCAGCACCGCCGCCTCGAACTTGTTGTCCTTGGCCGCGGCGGTGATCTCGGCCGTCTTCGCCTTGATGGACGCCGGCGTCTTCTGCGGCACGACCATCGTGTACTGGTCCGGGGCGCCGGTGGTGATCGCGTCGTGCAGTTGGTCCGGCGTCGGCTGCAGGTCGTACGACGTCAGCTTGTACTTCTTGCCGCCCACGATCGACCCGTTCGACGAGACCACGTCCAGCGTGCCGGCGTCGTACCGCCAGTCACGCTTCAGCGAGATCGTGTGCAGCGGGTACGGGACCGGGACGAACTGGGAGCGGAACGTCCGGGTGACGTCGATCTCCATCGAGGACTGCTGGACCTTCGTCAGGTCACCGGTGTAGCCCGGCGGCGGAGTCAGGTCGCCGCCGTTCAGCTTGTGCCCGGCGGAGCGCGGCGCGATCCGCCAGGTGTTGCCGTCGAACAGGTCGAGCGCGGTCAGCCGCAGGTACGTCCCGCCGGTCGGGCCGCCCTTGTAGGTGAGTGCGACGGCGTTCTCGCCGCGTTTGAGGTTCTTGCCCATGTCCAGCATCGGGTCGGTCGACGAGATGCTCGCCCCGACCCCGCTGCCGGTTCCGCCGCCGGCCAGGCCGTTGCCGATGACCCCTTCCGGCAGCGTTGGCAGCAACGCGGGCAGCAGCGCGGCGATCGCGACCACGGTCAGCCCGATCCGCCGGCCGGCCTGACCGAGCGCCGACGCCTCGACGGGCTCGGCGGCGTCGAGGTGCGAGACGCCCGAGATCCGGCGGCCCCAGCGGCTGAGCCGGCTGCGGCCTTCCGCGGACAGCAGCACGATGTAGCCGATCGCCGGCGGGACGAACAGCAGCCACGGCAGCCCGCCGTGCACGGTCGCGGCCGGCACCGTGTACATGATCAGCAGCAGCAATCCGGACCACGCGGCCTGCCGGAGCTGTACGGCGATGATGTGGATCAGGAACCCGGTCGCCGAGATCACGGACACCGCGAACAGGGTGAGGTGCGAGTCCTGGGGCAGCGGTGCGCTGAACCGGTTGATCGAGTCCATCGCGTCGACCAGCTGCGAGTTGAACTCGATCGCGGTCGCCTTCCACGGCAGCAGCCCGAACTTCATCGTGCTGTGCAGGAAGAACAGCGACAGCAGCTCGATCAGCACGAACAGCTGGACGATCGGTACGACGATCCGCGGAGTCCGCAGGTTCTGCAACAGGACGCCGACACCGGTCACCAGCGCGCACAGGAACGCGCTGATGAACAGGAACGGCCCGGAGAACACCGGCGTGAGCACGAGCGACCCGAGCACGGTCGCACCCCAAGCAGCAATAGAAATCCGCGCGTGACCGGTCATGCGATCCTTCCGCTCCTCAGTCCGAGGCCGGACCAAACGGTCGGTAGGTGGTCGCCGCGGCGGACTCTGGCTACTCGCCAGCCGTTCCGGCGCAGCTCGTTCTCGGTGGCGTCCGTGGCGGCGGCCAGGCGGGCCGCCTTCTCGGTCGCCTCGGCGCCGACTGCCCAGCTGGCGGCGTCCAGGACCAGTGCGACCCCGGTCGCCTGGCTGGTCCGCCATCGGTTCAGGGCGGTGACGTCCTCGGTCCCGCACGCGCCGAGGATCGCGATCACGAGGCTCGGCTCCTGCGCGTGCCGGTCGACGGTCAGCAGCGGGCCGAGGTCGGCGTACTTGTGTTCCTCGACGGTCGCGCACTCGGTCAGCAGTTGCTGCTGCGTGAGCGGCTGGTGCACCGCCGTGGAGGTCCGGTGGGTGATGGCTGCCAGCGTGGTCGGCCCGCCGAGCATCGTGGTGACGTAGCCGCGCCGCATCCGGTCGATGCCGACCGAGGCGGCCGCGCTGACCGCCCACTCCAGGCTCGACGACGGACCGTGCCCGTGGTGCGAGATCGTCCGCGCGTCCAGGAACAGGGAGCACCGGCTCTGCCAGGGCTGCTCCTCGCGGCGGACCATCAGCTCACCGCGCCGCGCGGTCGACCGCCAGTGCACCCGGCGCAGGTCGTCGCCGTCGCGGTACTCGCGGACGGTCGCGTCCTCCTCGCCGGCGGCCGCGATCGCCCGCGGCCGGTTCTCGCCCGACCCGGCGCGGTCAGCGCCCAGCCGGATCTCAGGAAGCTTGTAGACCCGCGGAGTGACCAGCAGGTGCTGGCTCCGCGTGAACGTACGGCTCGTCTCCACCAGGCCGAACGGGTCGGCCACCGTCAGCATCAACGGCCCGACCTGGAACAGTCCGCGTACGTCGGACTTGACCGGGTAGGTGACCGTACGACGCCAGTTCGGGCTCACCCGGTCGACGACGAACCGCGGCCGATGACCTAGTACATAAGGAATGCGGTCCTCGAGCAGCAGCAGCCCCGCGGGCATCCGGCCCTGGTTGCTCAGCGTCAGCTCAACGGTCGCCTGCGTCCCGACCGGCACCTGGTCCGGCGCGAGACTGCGCCGTACCTGGAGCCGCAGCCGGGTCCGGCCGACGACCAGGGCGGCCACGACCGGCAGCGCGGCCAGGAGGATGCCGACGCGCAGCAGGTCCTTCTGGCCGAGCAGCAGCGCGCAGAGTGAAGCAGTGATACCGGCCGCGACGAACGCCCGCCCTCTGGTGGTCAGTCCGCGCAGTGCCTGCCGCATGTCTCAGTCCCGGCGGGTGCGGGGGAGCGGCACGCTCGCGACCAGCCCGGAGATGATGTCGGCCGCGTCGCGCCCACCGAGATGCGCTTCGGCCGCAGGCAGCACACGGTGCGCGAGCACCGGTACCGCGAGCTCCTGGATGTCGTCAGGCAGCACGAACTCCCGTGCGTCGAGAGCGGCGGCCGCGCGGGCCGCCCGGATCAGGTGCAACGTCGACCGCGGGCTGGCGCCGAGCCGGAGCTCCTGCGAGCGGCGGGTCGCGCCGACCAGCGCAACGGCGTACTCCTTCACCGACTCCGACACGTGCACCGACTGCACCGTCTTCACCAGCCGGAGGATCTGCTGGCCGTCGGTGACCGGCTGGAGGTTCGCCAGCGGGTCGTCGGCCGCGTGCCCGTCCAGCATCCGCAGCTCGGCGGCCGGCTCCGGGTAGCCCATCGAGACACGGGCCATGAAACGGTCGCGCTGCGCCTCGGGCAGCGGGTACGTGCCTTCCATCTCGATCGGGTTCTGGGTCGCGATGACCATGAACGGCGATTCGAGGTGGTACGTCGTGGTGTCGACGGTGACCTGGCGCTCCTCCATCGACTCCAGCAGCGCGGCCTGGGTCTTCGGCGAGGCGCGGTTGATCTCGTCGCCGACGACGATGTTCGCGAACACCGCGCCGGGCTTGAACTCGAAGTCGCGGATCTCCTGGTTGAAGACCGAGACGCCGGTGATGTCCGACGGCAGCAGGTCCGGCGTGAACTGGATCCGGCGCACGGTGCAGTCGATCGACTTCGCCAGCGCCTTGGCCAGCATCGTCTTACCGACGCCCGGCACGTCCTCGATCAGCAGATGCCCCTCGGCCAGCAAGACGGTGATGGCGACCTCGACGACGTCGGGTTTGCCCTCGATCACGGTCTCCATGGCCCGGCGGACACGGCCCGCCACCTCGGACAGCTCGTCGAAGTCCCCGGCTCCTGCCAGCGGCGAGCTGGTCGCGGTGGTGCTCACTCGGTGTCCTCCCCATTCGTTGACTGCCGACACATTCTCACCCGCTGTAGGGGTCGGGCCTAGAGCCGCGGGAGTTTCGTTACCTGGCGTTTCGGTGTTCATCTCGGGGTTCATCGGCGCACGCCCTCACGGCGGGGTCGGAAAACTAGTTCCTCCCAGCGTACGGGCGGCAAAAGCCGCATGCGGAGCGTACGACGCCGCGAACATCCGACTGGTTCACGGTTCGGGCCGCCGAATAGTTCACCGCTTCCTCCACTTTCCTCCACCAGGGCCCTCCACCACGCTCCACACGACGTACTACACCGCCCGGATGCGGCGCGTTCGCCGGAGGTTGAGGCGGCAGCGACACGCGGGTGCTGAGCGTGGATTCAGGCGGCGCGGGGGCGGAATGGGGCGGAAGTTGGTTGACGGTGGTGGAAAGTGGAGTAAGGTGGAGCGCAGTGGAACTGAAGTGGTGGAAACACCCGCCTGAGTCGGAGAGTCCGCAACGGGGAGGTGGAGCGTGTTCCTCGGAACTCACTTCCCCAAGCTCGACGACAAGGGACGGCTGTTCCTGCCGGCGAAGTTCCGCGACGAGCTGGCCGAGGGTCTGGTGATCACGCGTGGACAGGAGCGATCGCTGTCCGTGTGGCCGGAACGTGAGTTCGTCCAGCTGACCGAGCAGTTGAAGCAGGCTCCGATCACCAACAAGGGTGCCCGGGACTACCTACGGATGTTGTTCGCCGGCGCCTCCAACGAGATGCCGGACAAGCAGGGCCGGGTCACCATCCCACCGATGTTGCGCGACTACGCGTCACTGGATCGCGACTGCGTCGTCATCGGGGCGATGAACCGGGTGGAGATCTGGAACACGGAGAACTGGAACCGGTACTCGCAGGAGCAGGAGCAGGCGTTCGCCGACCTGTCCGAGGAAGTACTGCCGGGCATCTTCTAGAAGCACACAGCTGAACAGAGTGCGAGGACACACCGACCGTCCGGTGAGATCACGGGTCCGACTTCCGACCTGGGGTGTTGACGCCACTTCCCCGGCGCCAAGGCCATCAGGTACTTCCCCGGAAGACGTACCCGCGATCTGACCGGACGGTGCTGTCTACGCACCACACAAGACCTGCGGGGGCAGGGTCGCTCCCGCAGTGACAGTGGAGTGACGGGAAGGGTCGAGATGAACGCTGCGGAGCGGCATGTGCCGGTGATGCTGGAGCGCGTGGTCGCGCTGCTGGCGCCGGCACTCGCGCGTCCCGGCGCTGTCGTCGTCGACGCCACTCTCGGCCTCGGCGGTCACTCCGAGGCGTTCCTGCGGCAGTTCCCCGAGGTCCGGCTGATCGGGCTCGACCGGGACCCCGCCGCCCTGCGCCTGGCCGGCGACCGGCTCGCGCAGTACGCGGAGCGGATCACCCTCGTGCACGCGGTGTACGACGAGTTGCCGCAGGTGCTCGAGGACCTCGACGTACCGGCCATCGACGGCATCCTGTTCGACCTGGGCGTCTCGTCGATGCAGCTGGACGAGGCCGACCGTGGTTTCGCCTACGCGCAGGACGCGCCGCTGGACATGCGGATGGACTCGACCGGCCCGACCACGGCGGCCGACATCCTCAACACCTACAGCGCGGCCGACCTGGCCCGGATCCTGTTCCAGTACGGCGAGGAGAAGTTCGCCCGCCGGATCGCGGACCGGATCGTGCGGGAGCGGGAGACCGAGCCGTTCACGAACAGTGCGCGGCTGAGCGAGCTGGTGCGCAACGCGATCCCGCAGGCGGCCCGTCGGACCGGGGGACACCCGGCGAAGCGGACATTCCAGGCGTTGCGGATCGAGGTGAACGGCGAGCTCGACGTACTGCGTCGCGCGCTGCCGGCCGCGCTCGAGTCGCTGGCGCTGCACGGCCGGATCGTGGTGATGAGCTACCACTCGCTCGAGGACCGGATCACCAAGCAGGCGATCACGCCGGGCACCAAGTCCGACGTACCCGACGACCTGCCGGTCATCCCGGCCGGGCACGAACCGTATCTGAAGCTACTGACCCGGGGCGCCGAACGGCCGACCGAGGAGGAGGTCGCGGTGAACCCGCGCGCCGCCTCGGCTCGCGTGCGGGCGGCCGAGCGGATCCGGGAGAGGGGACTGGTCGCCTGATGAGTACTGTCTTCAGCCCGCAGAAAGCGCGGGTGACGCCGGTCCCGGCGAAGAAGACCCAGCCGCGGCTGCGGGTGGTGTACGGCGCGCCGTTCCGGCCGCCCCGGATGCCGTTCGTCATCTTCGTGGTGTCGCTGCTGGCCGCCGGACTGGTCGGTCTGCTGCTGCTGAACACGGAGCTGCAGAGCGGCACGTTCAGCATCACCAAGCTGAGTTCCCAGGCCGATCAGTTGCGGGACCAGCAGGAACAGCTGGAGAAGCAGGTCCGGACGCTGGAGTCGCCGCAGAACCTGTCCGACCGCGCGCTGCGGCTCGGCATGGTGCCGAACCCGAACCCGGTGTTCCTGCGGCTGTCCGACGGCCGGGTGCTCGGCGTACCGGCGGAGGGCAAGGCCGGGGCCGGTACGGCGATGTTCGGCCCGGGCACGCCGACCGGTAAGGCGACCACCAAGCCGGTGACGCCCGTGAAGCCGGTCAAGCCGGTGACGCCGGTGAAGCCGTCGGCCGGGACCACCAAGCCGCCCACGAGTACGACGACCAAGCCGCCGACCGGCACCACGAAGCCGCCGGCCACGACGAAGAAGCCTGCCACGACCACACGGGGATGATCGGATGACGGATCGACGGGGAAACGAGCCGCCGCCACGTAAGCGCGGCGCCGCACCGGGCCGGGGTAACCCGCCCAGCAAGGCTCAGCCCCGTCGTCCATCCGCTACTGACAGTGGCCGCACCACCCCGCAACGCCCCGAGTCCACCCGCGAACGCCTCCTCCGCAAAGCCCGTGAAGAGCAGGAGCGCGCGGCTGCACCACGTCCGGTGAAGAAGGCCGCTGCGAAGCGACCATCGGGAAGTACGCCGTCTGCTCGCAAGCAGACTCCTGCTGCGAAGAAGACCGCTGCCAAGAAGACTGCCGCCAAGAAGACCGGTGAGCGGCCGGTCAAGAAGGTGGCGGCGAAGCGGCCTGTCAAGAAGAGCGCCGGAAGGAAGCGGCCGCCGCAGAACAGGCCGGCGCCGCGGCCCAAGAAGCGGAAGGTGAAGAAGGCGCCGCGGATGTTGCGGCTCGGCCGGCCGGCGCTGCGGTTGCGGATGACGTTCGGCGTGATGGCGTTCGTCCTGTCGCTGTTCGCCGGGCGCCTCGTGCTGCTCCAGGGCGTGGACCCGGACAGCTACGCGCAGGCGGCGACCAAGGAGAACGCCCGGTCGTACATCCTGCACGCGAACCGCGGCACCATCGAGGACCGGAACGGCGTCGAGCTGGCGGTCACCGAGGATGCGGTCGCGATCACGGCGGACCCGCAGCAGACCAAGCCCGTGGCGCAGCAGCTGGCCGCGATCCTGGCCCCGAAGCTGACCGGTACGACGACCGCGAAGCTGGTCGCCGCGATGTCCGGTACCGGCCGCTTCACGTACCTCGCGCGCCAGGTGAGCCCGACGATCTGGACCACGATCCAGGCCGAGATCAAGGCCGCGAACGTGCCGATCGCCGAGCAGAACAAGGGCAAGCCGACCGAGCAGCAGGCCCCGATGCTGGCCGGCCTGTACACCGAGGAAGACCCGATCCGCAGCCACCCGAACGGCAGCATCGCCGCCACTCTGGTCGGCGTGACGGGGGCCGACGGCAAAGGCCAGTCCGGTCTCGAGTACGGACTGAACGACAAGCTGTCCGGCAAGGACGGCCAGGCGATGTACGAGGTCGACGCCAAGGGCAACAAGATCCCGAACGCGAACCACACGGTGCAGGAGCCGAAGCCCGGTCTGGGGGTCCAGCTGACCCTGGACACCGACCTGCAGTTCTTCGCCCAGAAGCGGATCCAGCAGGCGGTCGAGCAGTACAAGGCCAGTGCCGGCACGGTGATCGTGATGGACGTGAAGTCCGGGGAGCTGATGGCGATGGCCAACTACCCGAGCTTCGATCCGAACAAGAAGTACACCTCGGCGGACCTGAACAATCCGGCCCTGGAGCGCAGCTACGAACCGGGCAGTGTGCAGAAGGTGGTCACGATGGCCGCCCTGGCCGACGCCGGGATCATCGACCTGAACACCAAGCTGCAGGTCCCCGGCAGCATCGACGTACAGCGCCGGATCATCAAGGACCACTGGTCGCACGACACGATGAACCTGACCATCTCCGGGGTGATCGCGAAGTCGTCGAACGTCGGCACGATCATGGCCGCGCAGAAGATGCCGATCCCGCAGTTCGTGAAGTACCTGCACGACTTCGGCTTCGGCGAGCCGACCGGGCTGAACTTCCCGGGCGAGACGAAGGGCCGGCTGACGCCGGGCGACGAGTGGCCCGAGATCACCCGCTCGAACGTCGCGTTCGGCCAGGGGCTGTCGGTGAACGCCGTTCAGGAGGCCGCCGCGGTGAACGCGGTCGCGAACGGCGGTATCTACGTGCCGCCGAAGGTGGTCCGCAACTACATCGACGCGAACGGCTCCCTGGTCCCGAACCAGACCGCGCCGGCCCGCCGGGTTGTCAGCGAGAAGGCCGCCAAGGAGGTCACGACGATGATGGAGGCGGTGACCGCGAAGAAGGGCACCGCGCCGCAGGCCGCGATCGACGGCTACCTGGTGGCCGGCAAGACCGGCACCGCGCAGCAGGTCGTTCCGGGGACCGGTAAGTACGGCGCCTGGGCGACTTCTTTCGCCGGATTCGCTCCTGCGGACAACCCACGGTTCGTCACGTACGTCGTACTGCACGATCCCCAGGGTGCCCGGGGTGGTGGTCTCCAAGGAGGACCGGTGTTCCGCGATGTGATGAGCTACGCCCTGCAGAAGTACGTCGTCCCGCCGACCGGGGCGCAACAGCCGAACATCCCGCTGACCTGGACCTCGTCGAAGCGGTGATGCCCAGCTCGGTCGGACGCAGCTTGGTGACGCAGGGTCAGATAGGAGTCACGGGGTCCGGAGCGGTAGCCTCAGGGCCCGTGTCCACCCCTACCGCCGCCGGCGGCGCGGTCGCAGCGATCAGGCCTCGGCACGTCGTGCCGGTCAGCCTCGCCGACCTCGCGACCGTCGCGCATTCACAGGTCCCGGCAATGTCGCCGGCGACCGTGACCGGCGTATCCCTAGACTCGCGTTCCATCCTTCCCGGCGACCTGTACGCCGCGCTGCCCGGTGCGGTCACGCACGGCGCGGAGTTCGTCGCGAGAGCCCAGCAGGCGGGCGCGGTCGCCGTACTGACCGACCCGGCCGGCGCGAACCGCGCCGCGGCCACCGGTCTTCCGGTACTGGTCGCCGACCGGCCGCGGAGCGTCCTCGGCGCGATCGCGTCCCGGATCTACGGCGAGCCGACCAGTGAGCTCCGGCTGCTCGGCGTGACGGGCACCAACGGCAAGACCACCACCAGCTTCCTGCTGGACTCCGTACTGCGGGAGCTCGGTCCGACGGCGCTCATCGGGACGATTCAGACGCGCATCGGCGACGAGGTCGTGAAGAGCGTCCGGACCACGCCCGAGGCCACCGACCTGCAGGCGCTGTTCGCGGTGATGCGCGAACAGGCCGTCGCGTGGTGCTCGATGGAGGTGTCCAGCCACGCGCTCGCGATGGGTCGCGTCGACGGGGCGCGGTTCGCGGTCGCCGGGTTCCTGAACCTCACGCAGGACCATCTGGATTTCCACAAGACGTTCGAGGAGTACTTCCAGGCGAAGGCCTCGTTGTTCACCCCGGAGCGGTGCGATGTCGCGGTGGTGACGATCGACGACGAGTACGGGCGCCGGCTCGCCGCGCAGACCGTCGTACCGCTGGTCACGGTGTCGGAGAAGGGTGACGCCGACTGGACGGTCGCCAACCGGCACCGGTCCGAGCACGGTACGACGGTGCTCGATATCCAGGGGCCGGACGAGACGCTGACCGTCGAGATCGCGCTACCGGGCGACTTCAACGTCGCCAACGCCCTGCTCGCGACGGCGATGCTCCGGCAGGTCGGCGTACCTGCCGAGGCGATCGCGGCCGGGTTGCGGACCGCCGCCGTACCCGGGCGGATGGAGACGTTCACCCGGGCGGACGGGCTGGCGGTGATCGTGGACTACGCGCACACTCCGGACGCGGTCGCGTTGGCGCTGCGGGCCGCTCGGACTGCGACCAAGGGCCGGTTGTTCGCGGTCGTCGGCTGCGGTGGTGACCGGGACCCGTGGAAGCGGCCCGCGATGGGCGCCGAGGCGGCCAAGGCCGCGGACGTCGTGATCGTGACCGACGACAACCCGCGCAGCGAGGACCCGGCCGCGATTCGCGCTGCCGCGCTCACGGGAGCCCGGGAGGCTGTTCCGGGCGTGGATCTGCACGAGATCGGCGACCGCCGGCACGCGATCGCGTCCGCGATCGAGCTGGCGGGCCCGGGCGACACCGTCGTCGTCCTCGGTAAGGGGCATGAGACGGGCCAGGACGTCGGTGGTGTGATTCACCCGTTCGACGACCGCGAAACTGTGCGTGAGCTGTTGGAGGCAGACCGGTGATCCCTGTCAGTTGCGGCGAGATCGCCGACGCCGTTCGCGGTGAGCTCGTGGGCGTCGAGCCCGCGGCAGTCGTGGACGGCGCGGTGGTGATCGACTCACGAGCAGCTGGGCCGGGTGGACTCTTCGTCGCCCTGCCCGGTGAACGCGTCGACGGCCACGACTTCGTCGGTACGGCGACAGCGGCCGGCATCACGGTCTCGCTCACCACGCGACCGATCGAGGGCAGCCCGTGCATCGTCGTCGACGACGCGCAGCGTGCCCTCGGCGACCTGGCGCGCCACGTCATCGGCAAGCTGCCCGATCTGACCGTGATCGCGCTGACCGGTTCGTCGGGCAAGACCAGCACCAAGGACCTGATCGGGCAGCTGATCAGCCCGTACGGCGAGACCGTGGTGCCGGAAGGCTCGTTCAACAACGAGATCGGGCACCCGCTGACCGCGCTGCAGGCGACGGCGTCGACGAAGTACCTGATCGCCGAGATGGGGGTGCGCAGCCTCGGGGACATCACCTACCTGGCCGGGATCACGCCGCCGAAGATCGGCCTGGTGCTGAACGTCGGCACCTCGCACATCGGCAAGCTCGGATCCCAGGACAACATCGCGCTGGCCAAGGGTGAACTGATCGAGACCGTCGCGCCGGGCGGCACCGCGATCCTGAACGCCGACGACCACCGGGTCGCCGCGATGCGCAGCCGGACGGAGCAGCAGGTGCTGACCTTCGGCGAGGCGCCGGAGGCCGAGATCAGGGCCACGGACGTCAAGATCGACGGCGAGGGACGGCCCGCGTTCACGCTGCAGATCGGCGATTTCGGCGCCCCTGTCCAGCTGCAGTTCATCGGCGAGCACTACGTCTCGAACGCGCTGGCCGCCGCGGCGGTCTGCGTCGCGATCGGTCTGACGCCGGAGCAGATCGCCGACGGCCTGAACGCCGCGCAGCGGGTGTCCGCGGCGCGGATGGAGCTGACCGAGCGGCCGGACGGCGTGACGGTCATCAACGACGCGTTCAACGCGAACCCGGAGTCGACCCGCGCGGCCCTGAAGTCCCTGGCCGCCATCGGCCGGTCCCGCGGTGCACGGACCTGGGCGGTGCTCGGCGAGATGCTCGAACTCGGCGACACGTCGACCGACGAGCACGACGCGATCGGCCGGCTGGCCGTCCGGCTGGACGTCAACCGGCTGCTCGTGGTCGGCGCGGGTGCGAAACCGATCCACCTCGGGGCCTCCCTGGAAGGTTCGTGGGGCAACGAGTCCGCGTTCGTCGAGACCATCCCCGAGGCGCTGGAGCTGCTTCGCCAAGAGTTGCGCGCGGGTGACGTCGTACTGGTGAAGTCGTCGAAGGCGGCGAAACTGCGCAGCCTCGCCGACGCGCTGGTGGAGGACGCCCAGTGATTTCGATCCTGTTCGGCGGCGCCGTCGCGATGGTGCTGACGCTGCTCGGCACCCGGTACGCGATCAGGTGGCTGGCCAAACGCGGCTACGGCCAGGAGATCCGCGACGACGGCGTGAAGTCGCACCAGATCAAGCGCGGTACGCCGACCATGGGCGGCACGGTGTTCATCGCCGCCACCATCGTCGGGTACTTCGCGGCGAAGCTGTTCACGATGACGCCGCCGAGCGCCTCGGCGATCCTGGTGCTGTTCCTGTTCGCCGGGATGGGCGCGGTCGGCTTCCTCGACGACTTCATCAAGATCTTCCGGCAGCGCAGCCTCGGCCTGCGCAGCAAGGCGAAACTGGCCGGCCAGACGATCGTCGCGGTGATCTTCGCGGTGCTCGCGCTGCAGTTCCCGGACGAGCGCGGGCAGCGACCGGCGTCGCCGTTCATCTCGTTCATCCGCGACATCGGCTGGCTCGAGCTGCCGGTCATCCTGGTGATCATCTGGATCCTGCTGCTGATCGCCGGCATGTCGAACGGCGTGAACCTCGCCGACGGCCTGGACGGTCTGGCCACTGGTGCCTCGATGATGGTGTTCGGTGCCTACACGCTGATCTGCATCTGGCAGTTCAACCAGAGCTGTGCGACCGCGCAGGGCGTCGGCGCGAAGTGTTACGAGGTACGGGATCCGCACGATCTGGCGGTGGTCGCGGCCTCGCTGACCGGTGCGTTGTTCGGGTTCCTGTGGTGGAACGCGTCGCCGGCGAAGATCTTCATGGGCGACACCGGTTCACTCGGGCTCGGCGGGGCGCTGGCCGGCATGGCCGTGATGACCCGGACCGAGTTGCTGGTGCTGCTGCTCGGCGGCCTGTTCGTCGTCATCACCGCCTCGGTCATCCTGCAGGTCGGCTATTTCAAGATCACCAAGAAGGCCACCGGCGTCGGGAAACGGTTGTTCCTGATCGCGCCGTTGCATCACCACTTCGAGATGCTCGGCTGGGAACAGGTGAACGTGGTGATCCGCTTCTGGATCATCCAAGGCTTGTTCGTGGTGATCGGACTCGGGGTCTTCTACGCGGAATGGGTCACCGGATGAGCCTCGAAACCCGCCTGGAAACTCGCTCAGACGACGGCTGGGCGACGACCCGGTTCGTCGTCCTCGGCTTCGGTACGGCGGGCTACGCCTGCGCCGACTCCCTGCTCCAGGCCGGCGCCGAGCACCTCGTCGTCCTCGACGACCGGGACACCGAGGCGCTCCGCGAGAAGGCGCAGATCCTCGAGACGCTCGGCGCCACGATCACCCTCGGCCCGGGCAGTACGACGGAACTCCCGAAGGACGTCGACGTCGTCGTCACGTCACCCGGCGTACCGCCGCACGCGCCGCTGCTCGCGCAGGCCGCCGAGCGGGACGTGCCGATCTGGAGCGAGATCGAACTGGCCTGGCGGCTGCGGGACCCGGCGAACGCCGCGCCGTGGCTGTGCATCACCGGCACCAACGGCAAGACCACGACCGTGCAGATGCTGACCGCGATCCTGCAGGCGGCCGGCCATCGGGCCGTTGCCGCGGGCAACGTCGGCCTGCCGTTGCTCGAGGCCGTGATGGACCCCGAGCCGTACGACGTGATCGCGGTCGAGCTCTCGTCGTACCAGCTGCACTTCACGCACTCGATGTCGGCGCACGCGGCCGCCGTCCTGAACATCGCGCCGGACCACGTCGACTGGCACGGTTCGCTCGAGGCGTACGCGCAGGACAAGGGCCGGATCTTCGACAACTGCCAGGTCGCCTGCGTGTACAACGTCGCGGACCCGGCCACCGAGCACCTGGTCGAGGAAGCCGACGTGATCGAGGGCTGCCGCGCGATCGGCTTCACCCTCGGTACGCCGGGCCTCTCGATGCTCGGCCTCGTCGACGACCTGCTCGTCGACCGTGCGTTCGTGGAGCAGCGCGCCACGTCGGCGCTGGAGCTCGCGAGCCTGTCCGACATCACACCGCCCGCGCCACACAACGTCGCGAACGCGTTGGCGGCCGCGGCGCTGGCCCGCGCGTTCGGCGTACCGGCGACCGCGATCCGCGACGGGCTGCGCGGGTTCCGGCCCGACAAGCACCGGATCGCGCACGTCGCAGAGGTTGCCGGAGTCAACTATGTCGACGACTCGAAGGCCACCAACCCGCATGCCGCGCAGGCGTCGCTGCTCGCGTACGAACACGTGGTGTGGATCGCCGGCGGCCAGGCCAAGGGCGCGACGTTCGACGAACTCGTCGTCGCAGCACGCATGCGTTTGCGCGCCGTCGTACTGCTCGGGCAGGACAAGGAAGTGATCGCCGAAGCTCTGCAGCGACACGCACCGGATGTCCCGAGGATCGTCGTCGAGTCAACGGACACTGGAGCCATGGAGATCGTGGTGGGGGAGGCAGCGAAGCTCGCACAGGTGGGTGACACCGTGCTGCTCGCGCCTGGCTGCGCATCCTGGGACATGTTCGCCAACTACGGAGCCCGCGGCGACGCCTTCGCCGAAGCCGTACGCCGACTGGGGTGATCGCGTGACGTCGATCGCAGATCAGCCGGACCAGAAGAAGCAGCAGACCAGCGAGCGCGCCTGGATCGCGGCGATCAAGGACGTGCTCGACCGGCCGCTGACGTCGTACCACATCGTGCTCGGTGCGACCGGCCTGCTGCTCGTGCTCGGGCTGATGATGGTGCTGTCGGCGTCGAGTGTGCTGTCGCTGCGCGTGAACGGGAACAGCTACACGATCTTCGTCCGGCAACTGATCTGGGTCGGCGTCGGTCTGCCGATGGCGTACGTCGCCTCGCGGATGACACCGCGGCACTTCCGCATGCTCGCATACGTCGCGCTGCTCGGCTCGATGTTCCTTCTGGTGCTGACCTACATCCCGGGCCTCGGCGTCGGCGTGAACGGCAACACCAACTGGCTGAACCTCGGCGGACCGCTGCAGATCCAGCCGAGCGAGTTCGCCAAGCTCGCGATGGTGATGTGGTGCGCGGATCTCTATGCGCGCAAGGAGAAACTGCTCACGCAGTGGAAGCATCTGCTGGTCCCGATGGTGCCGGTCTGCGGTCTGGTGATCGCGCTGGTGGTCGGGCAGCACGACCTCGGTACGGCGCTGGTGCTGATGGCCGTGATGATCGGCATGATCTGGATCGTCGGCGCGCCGACCCGGCTGTTCGTCGCGACGATCGTGGTGGTCGGCGCGGTCGCGACGTACTTCGTGAACGCGGAGAAGTACCGCCTGGACCGGGTGACGTCGTTCCTGGACCCGTTCGCCAACCCGACCACCGTCGGCTGGCAGGCGTACCACTCGTTCTACGCGCTCTCGACCGGCGGCTGGTGGGGTGTTGGGATCGGCAACAGCCGGCAGAAGTGGAGCAACCTGCCGGAGGCGCACACCGACTTCATCTTCTCGGTGATCGGTGAGGAGCTCGGCCTGGTCGGGTCGCTCACCGTACTCGCTCTGTTCCTCACCATGGCCTACGCCGGGGTGCGGATCGCGACCCGGAACACCGAGCCGTTCGTCCGCTATGCGGCGGCCGGGATCACCATCTGGCTCATGGCGCAGACGCTGGTCAACCTCGGCGCCGTGATCGGACTGCTACCCATCGTGGGTATCCCGCTCCCGCTTTTGTCGTACGGTGGTTCCGCACTGCTGCCGACGCTGATCGCGATCGGCATGCTGCTGTCCTTCGCGAAGGCCGAGCCCGGCGCGCAGGCCGCCCTGAAAGAGACTCGGCGTCCTCGTTTCGGCTGGCTGCCTTCGCGGCGTATGTCGTACAAATGAACCCGCGGGAGCGTTGAAAGCTGTGCCCAGCATCGTTCTGGCCGGTGGCGGTAGCGCCGGCCACACCTCACCCCTGATCGCCACCGCAGACGCCCTGCGCCGGATCGACCCGACGATCGACATCATCGCCCTCGGGACCGAGCGCGGTCTCGAGACCCGCGTGATCCCCGAGGCCGGGTACCGACTGGAGTTGATCCCGCCGGTACCGCTGCCGCGCAAGCCCACGCCCGCCCTGTTCGCTGTCCCGGGAAAGATGCTGTCCTCGGTGAGCGCGGCCCGGAAGGTGCTGGACGAGGCGAAGGCGGACGTCCTGGTCGGCTTCGGCGGCTACGTGTCCACGCCGGCGTACGTCGCCGCCTGGCGGCGGAAGACCCCGATCGTGGTGCACGAGGGCAATGCCGTCCCGGGAATCGCGAACAAGTTCGCGGCCCGGTACTGCACGGAGCACGTGAAGACGTCGTTCCCGGGCACCGACCTGCCGCACGCCGAGTACGTCGGGTTGCCGATCCGCCGGGCGATCTCGACGCTGGACCGGGCCGCGCTGCGCGCCGAGGCCCGGCAGTTCTTCGGCCTCGACCCGGACGCGCCGACGCTGTTCGTGACCGGCGGCTCGCAGGGCGCGCAGCGGATCAACGAGTCGATCTCCGGCGCTGCCGCGGACCTGCAGGCGGCCGGCATCCAGGTGCTGCACGCGATCGGCCCGAAGAACACCCTCGAGGTGCCGCAGACAGGTCCGCTCCCGTACGTCGTACTGAACTACGTCGACCGGATGGACCTGGCGTACGCCGCCGCGGACCTGGTGGTCTGCCGCTCGGGCGCGAACACGGTCACCGAGGTGTCCGGTGTCGGCCTGCCCGCGATCTACGTTCCGCTGCCGATCGGTAACGGTGAGCAAAGACTGAACGCGAAGCCGGTCGTCGACGTGGGTGGAGGTGTGCTGATCGACAACGCTGAGCTGACTCCTGACTGGGTGCGCGCGAACGTGGTGCAACTTCTGCTCGACCGCGAGCGTCTGACAGCCATGTCCACAGCTGCGACCGGTGTGATCCGGACCGACGCCGACGACCGATTGGCGCGGATCATCCTCGATGTGGTGGGGTCTGCTTCGTGATCGTCACCGCTCCTGACACGCTGCTCCCGGCCGAGAAGCTGGGCAGAGTGCACTTCGTAGGCATCGGCGGCGCCGGCATGTCCGGGATCGCCCGGATCATGGCGTCGCGCGGGATCGAGGTGTCCGGCTCGGACGCCAAGGACGGCAAGGTGCTCGCCGCGCTCCGCGCGCTCGGCGCCACCTGCTGGGTCGGCCACTCCGGCGAGCACGTCAAGGATGTCGACACGGTCGTGGTGTCGACCGCGATCCGCGAGACCAACCCCGAGGTGGTCGCCGCCCGCGAGGCCGGGATCCCGATCCTGCCGCGCGCCGCCGCGCTCGCCTCCGTGATGGTCGGCCGCCGGACGATCGCCGTCGCCGGCACACACGGCAAGACCACGACCACGTCGATGCTGACCGTCGCGCTGCAGCATTGCGGCGCGGACCCGTCGTACGCGATCGGCGGCAACCTGAACGAGTCCGGGTCGAACGCCCACGACGGCACCGGCGACCTGTTCGTCGCCGAGGCGGACGAGTCGGACAAGTCGTTCCTGACCTACGCGCCCGAGGTGTCGATCGTCACGTCGGTCGAGCCGGACCACCTGGACAACTACGGCGACGAGGCCAGCTACCGCAAGGCGTTCGAGGAGTTCTGCGGACGGGTGCTGCCCGGCGGGTTCATGGTGATCTGCCAGGACGACGCGGGCGCCCACGCGCTGGCGTCGTACGCGCGGGACCGCGGGATCGACGTCCGGACGTACGGCGAGTCCGAGGACGCGGACCTGCACGTCACCGAGATCACCGCGACCGGGGCGACGCAGTCGTTCGTGCCGGTGTACCGCGGACGCAAGCTGCCGGTCGTGAACCTGCAGCAGGCCGGCAAGCACAACGCGCTGAACGCGTCGGCGGCCCTGACCGTCGGGCTCGGGCTCGGGTTCTCCGCGGCCGACCTGGCCGAGGGGCTGGCGTCGTTCACCGGCACCGGCCGGCGGTTCGAGTTCAAGGGTCTCGAGGACGGCGTGCGGGTGTTCGACTCGTACGCGCACCACCCGACCGAGCTCGCCGTCGACCTGACCGCGGCGCGCCAGGTGGCGGGGGAGGGGCGCGTGATCGCGTGCTTCCAGCCGCACCTGTTCAGCCGGACCCGGATCTTCGCCACCGAGTTCTCCGAGGCGCTGGCACTGGCCGACGAGGTCGTGGTGATGGACATCTTTGCGGCCCGCGAGGACCCGGAGCCCGGTGTGACCGGGGCCCTGATCGCGAACCATGTGCCGCTGAAGCCCGAGCAGGTGCGGTTCGAGCCGTCGTGGTCCGCCGTACCGCAGGTGGTCGCGGACCTCGCCCAAGCGGGCGACCTGGTGGTCACGCTGGGCGCGGGCGACGTGACCCTGATCGGCCCGGAAGTCGTTGGTTTGCTGGCCGAACGCGCCGCGGCCCGCGAGCCTTCCGAGGCAATGCCGGTACCTGTGGTGGAGTAAAAGGGTGGGGTTTGTTGAATGAGCCAGAACGTCGATCTGGCTCGGGCACAGCAGAAGTTCGCGCGCCGGCAACGGCTGGTGCGGTGGCGGAGCTGGTTGCCCTGGGCCATCGGCGGCGGACTGGTCGTGCTGGCCGGTCTGGTCGTCTGGCTGTTCTACTTCTCCTCCGCGTTCGCGGTCTCCGGGGTCCGGATCAGCGGTGCCGACACGGTGCCGGTGGCAACGATCGAGCAGGTCGCGGCCGCGCCGACGGGTACACCGCTGGCGAAGGTCGACCTGCGGTCGATCGCGGACCGGGTGCGGACGATCCCGGCCGTCGCGGACGCGCAGGTGACCCGGGCGTGGCCGCGCAAGATCGTGATCGTCGTCACCGAACGGGTCCCGGTCGTGGTGGTCACCGACGGCTCGCGGTACGAACTGGTGGACGCGACCGGTACGTCGTACCGCACGGTGCCGGACCGGCCGGCGGGACTGCCCGAGGCGAAGGTGACCGGGGTCCGGCGTGACGTCACGATCCACTCGGTCGTGACGGTGTCGGCGGCCCTTCCGGACACGCTGCGGGCGCAGGTGGCATCGATCTCGGCAGCGTCGCCGGACTCGATCACCCTCAACCTCAGCTCCGGCGTGAAGGTGGTTTGGGGTAGTTCCGATGACAGCGAGCGCAAGGCCGAGGTACTCAGCGTGCTGATGAAACGGCAGGCGAAGGTGTACGACGTCTCGGCGCCCGATCTTCCTGTCACCAAAGGGGAAAAGCGGTGACGGATCACATGTCGGTACGGGCGGCGAGGCGCGTGGACATCGCCAGAACCCGTCCCGTAGCGTGCGACGTAATCTAAAGTTGACATAAGTCTAAGCATGCACTTGAGGTTCAGTCTTTTCGCTGGACAACGGGAAACGAACGAGGCGAGAGGCGCGGACGTGGCGGCACCGCAGAACTACCTGGCACTCATCAAGGTCGTCGGCATCGGCGGCGGCGGCGTGAACGCCGTCAACCGGATGATCGAGCACGGGTTGAAAGGCGTGGAGTTCATCGCCATCAACACCGACGCCCAGGCGCTGCTGATGAGCGACGCGGACGTCAAGCTCGACATCGGCCGCGAGGAGACCCGGGGCCTCGGCGCCGGCGCGAACCCGGCGATCGGGAAGAAGGCCGCCGAGGACCACGGGGAGGAGATCGAGGAGGCGCTCAAGGGCGCCGACATGGTCTTCGTCACGGCGGGCGAGGGCGGCGGCACCGGCACCGGTGGCGCGCCGGTGGTTTCCCGGATCGCGCGCTCGCTCGGCGCGCTGACGATCGGTGTGGTGACCCGGCCGTTCTCGTTCGAGGGCAAGCGCCGTGCGACCCAGGCCGAGGAGGGCATTGCCGCCCTTCGTGAAGAAGTCGACACCCTGATCGTCATCCCGAACGACCGGCTGCTGACCATCTCCGACCGCGCCGTGTCCGTGCTGGACGCGTTCAAGCAGGCCGACCAGGTGCTGCTGCAGGGTGTTTCCGGTATCACCGACCTGATCACCACGCCCGGCCTGATCAACGTGGACTTCGCCGACGTCAAGGCGGTCATGTCGAACGCCGGCTCGGCGCTGATGGGCATCGGCTCGTCGCGCGGCGAGGACCGCGCGGTCGCGGCCGCCGAGGCGGCCATCTCGTCGCCGTTGCTGGAGGCAAGTATCGAGGGTGCGCACGGCGTACTGCTGTCGATCGCCGGCGGGTCCGATCTCGGCCTGTTCGAGATCAACGAGGCCGCCCAGCTGGTCTCGGAGTCCGCGCACTCGGACGCGAACATCATCTTCGGCGCGGTCATCGACGACGCCCTCGGCGACGAGGTGCGGGTCACGGTGATCGCCGCCGGGTTCGACGGCGGGATGCCGAAACGCCGCGAACAGGCGATGAACCAGGCCCGTCCGCAGTCGTCCCGCCCGCCGACGCAGAACTACTCGGCACCGATGTCCGGCAGCCCGGCACCAGGCCAGCAGTCCGGCCAGCCGGGCACGGGCCAGCCGCCCGCGCAGCCTGCTCCTCAGCAGCCTGCTCCTCAGCAGTCCACGCAACCGCCGAGCGGCATGCCCAGCCAGCCAAGCCAGGCTTCCTCTGCTCCCGCAGGACCGGGCCAGCAGCAGGCTCCGTCCCAGTCGGCGCCGCCGCCTCAAGCCACGCCGACCGACAACACGGTCCCGGTGCCCGCACCGACCGAGTCGCGGCCCGGTGCCGGGACGACGAACTCCGCGCGCCCGCAGGCGGGTGACGGCGTTCGCACGGTGCAGTCCGGCCAGCAGTCGGCCCAGCCGGCACCGCACACCCCGGCCTCGCCGTCGACTCAGCACTCCTGGCCCACCCACGGCCCGAGCAACGCCGGTACGGGTCAGGGCGGTCAGACCGCTCAGCCGAGTCAGCCGGTCAAGCCGAAGAAGCCGGAGCCCGAGGAAGACCTCGACATCCCGGACTTCCTGAAGTAAGTCAGCTGCCCTCGCCGGGCGTCGTGGCCTGGCGAGGACGGTAGACCGACACAACCACGCCGTACCGCGACTCTCCGGGGCCTGCGTCGGCGAGGTCGTCGGCCATCTGCTGCAGCGTCGCGGTGAGTTCCTCCGCCTGCGCGGCGGTCAGCCGGACGTTCCGCACCGTGAACATCGGGTCGGGGTCGGCGGTCTCCAGATCGGCTGCGACCGCCTGCAGCGCGACGGTGTTGTTCGCCCGCGCGCCTTCACCCGTGAAGCCGAAGCGCCGCACAGACCGTCGGTAGTACTGCTCGGTCCCACCCCGCACCTGCCGCGTCTCGGCCACGTGCACCATTCCGGCGTCGCGGAGCACGCCCAGGTGATGGGCGACGTTGCCTTTCGCCGTCCCGAGCGCAGCGGCCAGTTGGCTGATCGTGGCCGCCTCCTGCCCGAGTGCGAACAGCAAGCGGTGCCTCAGCGGGTGCCCGAGCGCCTTGAACTGCGCAGCGCTCGACACGTCCAGGTGATCGATGATCTCGGCCATGGATCAAGCGTCGAGAATTCTTGACACTTTGTCAATCTGCCTGCTGTACTCCTGGTCATGCACACCGAAGAGATCAGGACCGTCATCGGCCGCCTGGGCGCACTGGTCGCCGAGCACTACGTCTTCCCGGAGGTCGGCGCCGAGGTCGCGAACCGGCTCGCCGCAGCGACCGCCGAGGGCCGGTACGACGACCTTCAGGCGCCGGAGCAGCTGGCCGAGCGCGTCACGGCCGACCTGCAACTCGGCAATGGCGACAAGCACCTGCGACTCAAGTTCCACCCCGACGGTCCGCCGGACGAGACCGACCCGGTGGCCGAAGAAGCACACTGGCGCCGGCTCGCCGAGCGTGACGCCGGCGGGATGGCGCGGGTCGAACGACTGGACGGGAACGTCGGCCTGCTCGAGATCCGGCCGTTGCTGTACGACCCGACCCAGGCGGGTGCGGCTCTGGCGGCCGCGATGACGCTGCTCGCGTCGGCGGACTCGCTGCTCATCGACCTGCGCCGCTGCGTGGGCGGGTCACCCGATCAGGTCGCTTTCGTCTGCAGCTACCTGTTCGACGCCGGCGAACCGATCCATCTGCAGGATCTGGTCTGTCCGGGCGACGGGACGACGCGGCAGTTCTGGACCACGTCGTACGTGCCGGGGCCGCGCTTCGGCGGCACCAAGCCGATCTGGGTGCTGACCAGCTCGACGACCTTCTCCGGCGGTGAAGAGCTGGCGTACGACCTGCAGCAACTCAAGCGAGCGGTGGTCGTCGGAGAGCGGACCCGCGGCGGCGCGCACCCGCGCCAGGGCTTCAAGCTGCACGATCACCTGGAGGCGACCGTGCCGGTGGTGCGTTCGGTCAACCAGATCTCCGGGACCAACTGGGAAGGCACCGGCGTCGTCCCCGACATCGACGTCCCCGCAGACGAAGCCTTCACCGAGGCCTACCGCCGCGCAGTCGCCGCCTAATTCAGCGGACGGGGTGCGGTGGGGAATGCTTCACTGGCGGCCATGCGCAACGACGAGATCGCGGCAGTCATCGAGCAGGTCGCCACGCTGGTCCGGACCCACTACCTGTTCCCCGAGGTGGGGGCGGCGGTCGCTGACCGGCTGATCGCGGCCGGGTCGGACGGGCGGTACGACGACCTGACCGAGCCGGAGCAGCTGGCCGAACGGATGACCGCCGATCTCCAGATCGGCAACGACGACAAGCATCTGCGGCTGATCTACCACGTGGACGAGTTGTTCGAGGAGGATGCCGACCCGGTCGCCGAGGAGGCGGCCTGGGTACGACGGGTCGAGCTGAACGCAGCCGGGATGGCGCGGGCGGAGCGGCTGGCCGGCAATGTCGGCGTACTGGAGATCCGGCCGACGCTCTTCGACCCGAAGTACGCGGCTGCCGCGGCCGCCGGTGCGATGGCGATGCTCTGGGCGACCGACGCGCTGCTCCTGGATCTGCGCGGGTGCCGAGGTGGTTCGCCGGACATGGTTGCCCTGGTGTGCAGCTACCTGTTCGAGGACGAACCGGTGCACCTGAACGACCTGGTCACCCCGTCGGCTGGGACGGTCCGGCAGTACTGGACCGTGCCGCAGTTGGTCGGCCCCCGGTTCGGCGGCACCAAACCGATCTGGGTCCTGACCTCCTCGTCGACCACGTTCTCGGCGGCCGAGGAGCTGACCTACAACCTGCAGCAACGTGGTCGCGCCGTCGTGGTCGGGGAACGCACGCGGGGCGGCGCCCATCCGCGCGAAGGTTTCACGGTCCACCCGCACCTCGAAGCGAGCGTTCCGATCGCGCGGGCGGTCAACCCGATGTCCGGTACGAACTGGGAGGGCGTCGGCATCAGCCCTGATCTTGAGGTTCCCGCCGACGAGGCGTTCGCGGTCGCCTACGGCCGGGCGTTGGATCACGTCGTCGGTCTGCAGGCCGGGCCTGGCAGGCGTGAGGTCACCGAGGAGGCTCGTGCGGCGCTCGCCGACCTGCAGATCGCTCCCACCAGCTGAGCCGATTCGGCCCTGAACGGTCCCGGCTGGATAGCCTTCAGGTGTGTTCGGTTACGACGAGGTTCTTTCCGCTGCCCGCTTCGCGTTCACCGATCGGTTCGGGGGTGCCAGCAGGCCGCCGTACGGCGCATTGAATCTGGGGAGTGCATCGGGTCCGGATGTGGACGGGGTGATCGCGAACTTCGGGCTGATCGCGGCCGAGTTCGGGGTGCCCTCGGACCACGTGGTGCGGGTCAGTCAGGTGCACGGCCGCGACGTTCACGTCGTACGGCCGGACGACGCACTGCCCACCCAGCCGATGCCGAAGGCGGACGCTCTGGTGACGACGCGATCCGATGTGGTGCTGGCGGTGCGCGCGGCTGACTGCCTGCCGGTGCTGTTGTCCGGTGACGGCGTGATCGGCGCCGCGCACTCCGGCCGCAAGGGAATGTACGTCGGCATCGTCCCGGCGACCGTCGACGCGATGCGGGAGCTCGGCTCGTCGACGATCACCGCGGTCCTCGGACCGTATGCGTGCGGGAACTGCTACGAGGTCCCTGAGGAGATGCGGGCCGAGGTCGCGGAGCGGGTGCCGGCGTCGTACTCCGAGACGACGTGGGGGACACCCGCGATCGACGTCGCCGCCGGTGTGAAGGCTCAGCTGGCCGAGCTCGGTGTCGAGGTGATCGACGCGACCGCCTGCACGATCGAGTCCGAGAACCTGTACTCGTACCGCCGCGAAGGTCCGGAGAGCGGGCGGATGGCGGGCCTGATCAAGCTGGTCGCACCGTGAGTACACGCGCCGACGAGCTCCGTCAGAATCTGGAGCAGGTGCAGGAACGGATCGAGAAGGCCTGTCAGGCGGCCGGGAGGGCCTGGGACGAGGTCACCCTCGTCGCGATCACCAAAACCTTCCCAGTCAGCGACGTACGGGCGCTTGCGGGCCTCGGGATCCAGGACGTCGGGGAGAACCGCGAGCAGGAGCTCAAGTCCAAGGCGCCGGAGTGCCCGGACCTCACCTGGCACTTCGTCGGTCAGTTGCAGTCGAAGAAGTCCCGTTCGATCGCGCGGTACGCCTCGGTCGTGCACTCTGTCGACCGGCCGTCACTCGTCGAAGCCTTGTCCAAGGCCGCGGTCGCCGAGGAGAAGACGTTGCGCTGCCTGATCCAGGTGAGCCTCGCGGCGTACGGATCCGCGGACGCGGCGACCGGCGCGAGCCGGGGCGGTGTCGCGCCCGCCGACGTACCGGAACTGGCCGCGGAGATCGCCGGTGCCGACGGCCTCGAACTCGGGGGAGTGATGGCCGTCGCACCCCTCGGATCGGACCCGGAGAATGCCTTCGCCGGACTGCGCGAAGTAGCGTCGCGACTACGCTCCGAACACCCTGGCGCGGACTGGATCTCGGCCGGGATGACCGGCGATCTGGAGGCCGCGATCAAGCACGGTGCGACACACGTACGGCTCGGGCGTGCATTACTCGGTACGCGCTCTCTGCTGGGTTAGTGTCGACATCGAGCGGGTTTTGCTTCCTGCTCACTGTTGTCGGTCGTTGTTGTCGCTGAACCGGATCGAGGTGCTGGAGGGCCATGAGCGGCGCACTGCGCAAGATGGGTGTGTACCTCGGCTTGGTCGAGGACGGGGAGCGCTACAACGCGCGGTACGACGACGAGTACGACGACTACGACGACGAGACGGTCGACGAGGTCGACGGGGACTCCCAGGAGGCCGAGCCGGTACCCGCCGGCCGGGAGAGCCGCGAGCCTCGCGAATATCGCGAGGAGCGTCAGGATCAGAGCGGCGCCACGGTCAGCAAGTTCCCAGACCGGCGCGGTGTCGCGTCGTCCCCGGAGGTTACCGAGTTGGCCCGCATCACCACCGTGCACCCGCGCAGCTACAACGAGGCGCGCGTCATCGGTGAGCACTTCCGCGACGGTACGCCCGTCATCATGAACCTGACCGAGATGGACCACTCCGACGCCAAGCGGCTGGTGGACTTCGCGGCCGGCCTGATCTTCTGCTGCCGGGGCTCGATCGAGCGGATCACGACCAAGGTGTTCCTGGTCTGCCCGCCGAACGTCACGGTGGCCGCCGAGGAGAAGGAAAAGATCGCTGCGGACGGGTTCTACAACCAGAGCTGAGGCCGGCGCTTCCGCCGTCTTCTACACTCGGTCTCGACATGGATGCTCTAGCGCTCGTCCTCATCGTTCTGTACTGGGTACTGCTCGCCTTCTTCCTGGTGCTGGTGGCGCGGTTCGTACTCAGTCTGATCGTCATGTTCGCTCCGCAGTGGCACCCCAAGGGGCCGTTGCTGCTGTTCTTCGAGCTGATCTACTCGATCACGGACCCGTTCCTGAAGCCGCTGCGGCGGATTCTGCCCCCGATCGGGGCGGGTGGGATCCGGATCGACCTGTCGATGCTGATGCTGTTCGTCATGGTGTCGGTGGCGATGGCGATCAACTCGACGGCCCTTCGGTCGTTGTAAGGGTGAGGACCGTGAAGACGGGGTAGATAGAGCCCGGATTCCGTCATAAGACAACGAAGCGATAACGTGATCTACTGAGTCGCCAAGGCGAGGGCCACGGGGACTCCGCCAAGACACAGACAAACGAGGTGAAAGATGCCGCTGACGCCGGATGACGTCCGCTCGAAGCAGTTCACGCCCGTCCGACTACGGGAGGGCTACGACGTCACAGAGGTCGACTCCTTCCTCGACGAGGTGGAAGCCGAGCTCGAGCGACTTCTCGCCGAGAACGAGGAGCTGCGGGCCAAGCTCGCGGCGGCTCAGCGCGCTGGTGCAGACCAGCAGCGCCCGGTCGACCAGACCGCCGCGCTGCCGCCAGTCGTGCAGCAGCCGAAGCCCCCGGTCGTGGTCGAGAAGCCCGAGGAGAAGCCGCCGGTGGTGGCCGCTCCGACCGCGGCTGCGGCGGCCGGCACGGTCGGTGACGCCTCCAGCTCCGCGGTGCGGCTGCTGGAGATGGCCACCAAGCACTCCGACGACCTGGTCCAGGAGGCGAAGGACACCGCCGACAAGATCATCGGCGAGGCCCGCGCCAAGGCGGAGCGCCTGGAGAACGAGGCCCGCGGCAAGGCTGACCGGATGACCGGTGAGGCCCGCGCCCGCGCCGAGAAGCTCGACGGCGAGATCGCCGAGCGCCGCGCGCAGATGCTCGGCACGCTGGAGAAGCAGAAGGGTCAGCTCGAGCGCACGATCGACGACCTGCACGCTTACGAGCGTGAGTACCGTAGCCGCCTGAAGACGTACTTCACCGAGCAGCTGAAGGCGCTCGGCAACGGCGACGACACGCTCAGCCCGCGCAACGGCTTCCGGCCGGAGGCGCGTGCGCAGGCGCACGGTCACGGCGTCTAAAAACGACGCAGGTCGAAGGGGCGGTGCTTTCCGGCAGCACCGCCTCTTCGCCATGTCTGGCCACCTCTGACGCAGGGTCTTTCGTTGGTGACTCGGAGTCAGGGCCAGGCGAGTGGAACCTCGCGGCCGCTGAGCGTCTCGACATCAGCAAGCCGCAGCCGGTACGGCGTGAGCCGCAGCAGAGCGGGTGATTCCCCGGATGGACCGTCGGGGAACACACTCCAGAAGTCGTAGCCGAGTGGTGCGGGAGCGTCCCGGTACAGCTCCCACACTCGTTGCCGGGTCGCCGCATCCGCGACCCACTCCGCCTCGCAGTCCGCGACGGCGACCTCATGACCGGGCTCCCAGTAGCTGCAGCTGACATACGAGCTGTGCGTCAGGTGCCGCACCTTCACCGGTGTCGCCCGCGTGACGATCCAGCCGGTCAGTTCGTCGTACAGCTCCCAGATCGGGTGCAGGATGCGGGTCCGTGGCCGATTGTCCGGCCCGACCGTGGCCACCGTGCACCAGACGATCCGATGCGCTCTGTCCAGGAACTCCTTTTGCACAACCATGGTTGTAGATTAGCCGATGCACAACCTCGGTTGTATATTTCGGGTCGTGGAGTTCGATCCGGCTGACGCCGACCTGTCCCTGGCCTCGTTGTTCGCCGGCTGGGCGCTTGCCGACGAGTTGCAGCGACGGCTCGTCGGTGAGGGATTCGCGGACTCGCGCTTCGCGGACGGTGTGGTGTTCCAGCATCTGGTCGGCGGGCCGGTGACGATCAGCACACTCGCGGAGAAGCTGGGCGTGACCCAGCAGGCCGCGTCGAAGTCGGTCGGCGACCTCTCGAGCCGCGGTTACGTCAGCAGGCAGCCGGATCCGGCCGACGCGCGGGCTCGTCAGGTGCTCCTCACCGAACGCGGCGAGGCCGTGATCGCTGCCGCCCGCACGCATCGTGCGGAGCTGGATGCGGAAGTTCGTCAGGATCTGGGGGACGACCGCGTTGAAGAGGCGCGGTTGTTGCTGGTGGAGCTGATCAACCGGCTCGGCGCGAGCCCTTCGTTGCGGGCTCGCGCCGTCCGGCCACCTCGTTAAGCCTTGGTGAGCCAGTAGGTGAGTTTCAGGTCCTCTTCGGTGCCTTCGGCAACGTCGACGAGCGTCTCGAGCGGCGTCGTCTGGCTGAGTTCGACGGCGAGGACCTCGCGGGCGATCTCGTCGGCGTGCTTGCCGAGGGCATCGGTCAGCTCGGTGTCGGTCGAGGTCAGCCAGACCTTGATCCGGTCCGACACCTCGAGGCCGGCGTTCTTCCGGGCCTCCTGCAGGGTGCGGACCACCTCGCGGGCCAGGCCGGCCTGCTTGAGTTCCGGCGTGACCTCGAGGTCGAGGGCTACGGTCTCGCCCTGCTCGTTGACCACCGACCAGCCTTCCTTCGGCCGCTCGGATACCAGCACCTCTGCCTCGCCGACCTGGACGTCCTCGCCGTCGACCACGACGGTCGCCGTACCCGACTCCTTCAGTGCGGCGGCCAGCGCGCCCGCGTCGGCAGCGGCGATCGCCGCCGCGACCACCGGGGTCTGCTTGGCGAACCGCTTGCCGAGCTCCCGGAAGTTGCCCTTCGCGGAGAACTCGACCAAGTCCGCGCCCGCCGAGGACAACGGCGCGACCGTGCCCACGTTGAGCTCGTCGGCGATCTCCCGCAGCAGCTCGGGGGAGAGGTCCGCGATCGCGGCCGACCCGACCAGTGCACGGGCCAGCGGCTGTCGCGTCTTCACCTTCGCCTCGGCGCGGGCCGACCGCCCGAGCTCGACGACCCGGCGCGCCATCGACACGTGCTGCGCCAGTACGTCGTCGATCAGCGTCTCGTCGTACGTCGGGAAGCTCGTCAGGTGCACCGACTCGGGCAGGCCGGACGTGACCGGGCGGAACACGTCCTGCCAGACCCGCTCGGTGACGAACGGCGTCAGCGGCGCCATCACCCGGGTGAGTACTTCGAGCGTCTCGTGCAAGGTGGCCAGCGCGCGAGCGTCACCGGCCCAGAACCGGCGGCGCGAACGGCGGACGTACCAGTTCGAGAGCACGTCGACGAACGAGTTGATCAGCAGACCGAGCCGCTGGGTGTCGAACGCGGCGTACGCCTCGTCGGTGTCCCGGACGAGCCGGTGCGTCTCGCTGACCAGCCAGCGGTCCAGCACCGAACGGTCGGCGACCGCCGGGGCATCGCTCGGCGACCAGTCGGCCAGCCGGGCGTACAGCGCGTGGAACGCGACCGTGTTCCAGTAGGTGAGCAGCACCTTCCGGACGATCTCGTTCAGCACGGTCGGCCCGATGCCGCGCGCCTTCCACGGCGACCCCGACGCGGCCATGAACCAGCGCACCGCGTCCGCGCTGTGGTCGTCCATCAGCGGCATCGGCTCCAGGATGTTGCCCAGGTGCTTGGACATCTTCCGGCCGTCCTCGGCCATGATGTGCCCGAGGCAGACGACGTTGCGGTACGACGATTCGTCGAACACCAGCGTGCCGATCGCCATCAGCGTGTAGAACCAGCCGCGGGTCTGGTCGATCGCCTCGGAGATGAAGTCCGCCGGGTAGGTCTCCGCGAACTTCTCCTTCGACCCCTCGGCCCACGGGTAGCCCCACTGCGCGAACGGCATCGAGCCCGAGTCGTACCAGGCGTCGATCACCTCGGGTACGCGGCGCGCCTCGGCGCCACAGGTCGGGCAGTCGAAGGTGATGTCGTCGACGTACGGCCGGTGCGGGTCGGTTGCGCTCAGGTCGCGGCCGGCCAGTTCACCGAGCTCCGCCAGCGATCCGACGCACACCTGGTGGTCCTCACCGCAGCGCCAGATCGGCAGCGGCGTACCCCAGTAGCGCGAGCGGGAGACGGCCCAGTCGATGTTGTTGCGCAGCCAGTCGCCGTACCGGCCCCACTTGACCGAGTCCGGGTACCAGTTGGTCTTCTCGTTCTCGCGGAGCAGGGCGTCCTTCACCTGAGTGGTGCGGATGTACCAGGACGGGAGCGCGTAGTACATGACCGGCGTGTGGCAGCGCCAGCAGTGCGGGTACGGGTGCTCGTACGGCACGTGCTTGAACAGCAGGCCGCGGTCCTTCAGGTCCTTGACCAGCGTCTCGTCGGACTTCTTGAAGAACTGCCCGCCGACCAGCGGTACGTCGGCGTCGAAGTGACCGCTCGCGTCCACCGGCTTCACGACCGGCAGGTTGTACGCGCGGGACACGGCAAGGTCCTCTGCACCGAACGCGGGGGACTGGTGCACCAGACCGGTGCCGTCCTCGATGGTGACGTAGTCCGCGAGGACGACGTAGTGCGCCGGCTCGTCGAACGGCACGAGCTCGAACGGCCGCTGGTACGTCCACCGCTCCATCTCGCGACCGCCGTACTCACCGGTGACCGTCCAGTCCTCGCCGAGCCGGTCCAGCAGCGGCTTGGCGACGACCAGCGACTCGGTGCCGTCGGTGGCGACGACGTACTCGACCTCCGGGTGTACGGCGACCGCAGTGTTTGAAACGAGTGTCCACGGGGTCGTCGTCCAGACCAGCAGCGACGCCTGGCCGGCCAGCGGGCCCGAGGTGAGCGGGAAGCGGACGTAGACCGACGGGTCGACGACGGTCTCGTACCCCTGCGCGAGCTCGTGGTCGGACAGGCCGGTGCCACAGCGCGGGCAGTACGGCGTGATCCGGTAGTCCTCGACCAGCAGGCCCTTGTCGTGGATCTGCTTGAGCGACCACCAGACCGACTGGACGTACTCCGGATCCATCGTCTTGTACGGGTGCTCGAGGTCGACCCAGTAGCCCATCCGCTCGGTGAGCTCGTTGAACGCGTCGACGTTCCGCAGCACGGACTCACGGCACTTGGCGTTGAACTCGGCGACGCCGTACGCCTCGATGTCGGCCTTGCCGTTGAAGCCGAGCTCCTTCTCGACCGCGACCTCGACCGGGAGGCCGTGGCAGTCCCAGCCGGCCTTGCGCTCGACCCAGAACCCCTTCATGGTCCGGTAGCGCGGGAACACGTCCTTGAAGACGCGGGCCTCGATGTGGTGGGTGCCGGGCATACCGTTCGCGGTCGGCGGACCCTCGTAGAACGTCCACGGCTGACCGCCGACCGACTGCTCGAGGCTCTTGGTGAAGGTGTCGTGCTCGTCCCAGAGGGTGAGCACCTCGCGCTCCAGCGCGGGGAAGTCGACCTGGGCGGGAACCTGCCGCCAGGGGGTGCCAGAGTTGTGCGCTGCCGCCATCTTCTGCGTCCTTCGTCCGTCCCTGCTTCCTGGACGAGGGACGAAGTGCCGGGCCTGTCGCCTGGCTACCGCGCGGTACCACCCTCCTTGGTGACCCAGAGTGCGGTCACCCACTTCCTTAACGACACGCTGCCGGTTCTAATAGGTCCCTACGGACTGTTCTTCCGGCGGCTCCGGGGTGATGGCCCCATCATTGCCTTGCGGTTCGCGGATCTCAGTGTACGGCGTCGTACCGGGTGACTACGAATCGTTAATCAGTGGTGTGGCGGGAATCCGGGTAGGACAATTCTGCTGCGAGAGCGGTCGGGGGACAGAGATTGTTACGGACAGTGACGTCCGCAATGCGGTTGTGACGCGCGGAACATCGAGCGGACTTGAAGAACCGACTACCGTATGTCCACGGTCTGCGAGTCGGCTGGCACGCGATGTTCGGGTGGCCTACTGTCTTGCGACCAGTCCGCTTCAGTCTCCGACGGAAGGCAGGGGGTAGCTGACCATGGCTACATCGGCACGGAAGAAGTCCGCCCCCCAACGTTCTGCAGCGGCCAAGAAGAGCGCCGCCGAGAAGCAGTCCGAACCGGTCCAGAAGACCTCCGCGGTGAAGAAGTCGTCATCGACCACTGCGGCCAAGAAAACAGCGGCTAAGACCCCTGCCAAGCAAGCTCCGACGAAGAGGGTGGCCATGAAGACGAACGAGAACAGGACCCCGGCGACGGCGCCGGCGAAGTCCGCAGCGCATACGGCCGAGACCTTCAAGGTGAAGCCGGGCGAGGAGCCGTGGACCGCTGCCGAGCTGGCCGAGCTGCGTGCGGAGCTGGAGGGTGAGGTCGAGCACCTCACGCAGGAGATCAAGGACGCCGAGCAGGAGATCGCGGGCCTGTTCCGGGACGGCAGCGACGGCGCCGGCAACGACCAGGCGGACGTCGGCTCCACGACCCTCGAGCGGTACCACGAGCTGACGCTGGCCAACAACGCCCGCGACATGCTCAACCAGATCGAGTTCGCGCTGACCCGGATCGACGACGGCACGTACGGCGTCTGCGACAACTGCGGCAACGCGATCGGCAAGGGTCGGCTGCAGGCGTTCCCGCGTGCGACACTGTGCGTCTCATGCAAAGAACGCCAGGAACGCCGCTGAACGACAACGCCTCGTCCCACCAGGTGGAGGACGCAGACTCACCGGAACCGGCCGACGACCCGTCGGCCGGTTCTCCGTCGTCGCCGGCCGGTCACTCCTGGAAATGGACTGTTGTTTTCGGCGGGGTCGGACTGCTGATTCTGATCCTGGACCAGGTGACCAAGGCGATTGCCTTGGCGCATCTGACGCCTGGGGAACCGGTGGACGTGATCGGTTCGCTGCTCAAGTTCAACCTGATCCGGAACTCCGGTGCCGCGTTCAGCCTCGGCGCCGGCTACACGCCGTACATCGCCGCGGTCCAGATCACCGTGGCGCTCGGCGTCGTCTACCTGTCCCGCAAGCTCGGGTCGGCGGGCTGGGCGGTCGCGTTCGGCCTGCTGTTCGGCGGCGCGGTCGGGAACATCCTGGACCGGATCTTCCGGGAGCCGTCGCCGTTCCACGGGCACGTGGTCGACTTCCTGCAGACCCCGCACTGGGCGATCTTCAACGTCGCGGACATGGCCGTGACGTCGGCCGCCGTACTGCTGGTGATCCAGACGCTGCGCGGAATCAGGCTCGACGGGACCAGGGAGCATCGGCAGTGAGCTCCCGGACAGTGATGGTGCCCGACGGTCTCGCGGGCGAGCGGCTGGACGCAGCCCTGTCGCGGCTGTTCGGTGTCTCCCGGACGAAGGCCGCCGAGCTGATCGAGTCCGGCCTGGTCCAGGTCGACGGGGCCACGGCGCCGAAGTCGTCCCGGGTCACCGCCGGCGTGATGCTCGACGTCGAGCTGCCGGCGCCGCCGTCGGAGGTGACCGTCGTACCGGAGACCGTCGACAACCTGCGGATCGTGTACGACGACGACGAGATCGTCGTCGTGGACAAGCCGGTCGGCGTCGCCGCGCACCCGTCGCCCGGCTGGACCGGCCCGACCGTGATCGGGCACCTGGCCGGTGCGGGCTTCAACATCTCCACGAGCGGCGCGGCCGAGCGCAAGGGCATCGTGCACCGGCTGGACGTCGGGACGTCCGGGCTGATGGTGGTCGCGAAGACGGAGTACGCGTACACCGTCCTGAAGCGCGCCTTCAAGGAGCGCACGGTCAAGAAGATCTACCACGCGCTCGTGCAGGGTCATCCCGACCCGTTCACCGGTACGGTCGACGCGCCGATCGACCGGCACCCGCACCACGACTACAAGTTCGGCGTGGTGGCCGGCGGGAAGCCGAGCATCACGCACTACGAGACCCTCGAGGCGTTCCGGTACGGGACCCTCCTGGAGATCACCCTCGAGACCGGCCGCACCCACCAGATCCGCGTCCACATGTCCGCGATCGGGCACCCGTGCTGCGGCGACCTGACGTACGGCGCCGACCCGGTCCTCGCCGAACGCCTCGGCCTCACCCGCCAATGGCTGCACGCGATGCGCCTGGGCTTCGCCCACCCCGGCACGGGCGAGTACGTCGAGTTCACCTCGAAGTACCCCGAAGACCTCGACCAGGCGCTCGACCTCCTCGTCGACGCCCAGTAAATACGCCCAGTGAAGCTGTACCTCTCGTCGTTCCGCCTCGGCGATCACCCCGAGCACCTGGTCGGCCTCCTCCCACCTGGCGCACGCGTCGCGGTCGTCTGCAACTCCATCGACGCCGAGGCCCGTGAAGTACGCCGGGAGAAGGTCGCCGACGAGATCACCTGGCTGACCGGGTTGGGTCTGGACGCCGAGGAACTCGACCTGCGCGAGGTCGCCGACGACCTCGGCGCCAGGCTCTCGGCGTACGACGGGATCTGGGTGCGAGGCGGCAACGTGTTCGTGCTCCGCGTCGCCATGGCACGTTCAGGCGCCGACCAGATCCTGCCGGACCTGATCCGCACCGAGGAACTGGTGTACGCCGGTTACAGCGCCGGACCGTGCGTCCTGGCGCCCAGCCTGCGTGGTCTGGAGCTGTGTGACGACACGACCGCCGTCGACGGCGAGGTCGTCTGGGACGGCCTCGGCGTCCTCGACCACGCGATCGTCCCCCACCTCGACTCACCCGGTCATCCCGAGACGGACTTGCTGGCGAAGGTCGCCGAGCTCTACGACCGCACCGGCGTACCGCACGTCAAGCTGACCGACGGTCAGGCCCTCGTCATCGACGGCGATCGTCGCGAGCTGGTCTAGGGGTGCTCGACCAGCTGTGCACTCCGAGCCGGTCTCAAGCGTTCGAATCCGGCCTACGCTGAGGCATGCCGGGGTCGAAGCCAGCGTCGTCGGCTCGTGGGCGGTTGCCGGCTGAGCTGACGAGTTTCGTCGGGCGGCGTCGCGAGCTGGCGGACACGAGGCGGTTGCTGTCGAGCAGCCGTCTGCTGACGCTGACCGGCACCGGGGGAGTCGGCAAGACCCGCCTGGCGCTGCGGATGGCTGCCGAGGTACGGCGTACCTTCTCCGACGGCGTGTGGTTCGTCGAACTGGCCGCGCTGCACGACCCGGCCCTCCTCGGACACACGCTGGCGGGAGCGCTCGAGCTGAGCCAGGTATCGGCCGACCCGACCGCGGATCTCGCCGAGTACCTGGAGGACAAGCACCTGCTGCTGGTGCTGGACAACTGCGAGCAGGTGGCCGAGGCCTGCGCCGTACTGGCGAGCAAGCTGCTGGCCGCCGCGCCACAGCTGCGGATCCTCGCGACCAGTCGGCACGTGCTGGGCGTGGAAGGTGAGCAGGTGCTAGCGGTGCCACCGTTGCCGACGCCGCCGGCCGACGCTCCGGACGCCGATGTGGGTCAGTACGAGTCATTGGTGCTCTTCGCCGATCGGGTGCGCGCTGTGGTGCCGGAGTTCGAGATCGACGACAGCAACCGGGCCCAGGTGATCGAGGTCTGCCGGCAACTGGACGGCGTACCGCTGGCGCTGGAGCTCGCGGCGGTCTGGATGCGGACGCTGTCCTTGTCGCAGATTCTGGAGCGGCTCGAGGACCGCTTCCGGCTGCTGTCCGGTGGAAGGCCTGCCGGTCCGGTCCGGCAGCAAGCGCTGGACGCCGCCGTGACCTGGAGCTACGACCTGTGCTCACCGGCCGAGCGGCTGCTGTGGGAGCGGCTGTCGGTCTTCTCCGGCGGCTTCGACCTCGAGGGCGCGGAGGAGGTCTGTTCCGGCGACGGAATCCCACGGCAGCAGGTGCTCGACCTGGTCGCGGGTCTGGTGAACAAGTCGATCATCACCCGCACAATGGCCACCGCCCATACGGTTGCCTGGTACGACATGCTCACCACGATCAGCCAGTACGGCGGCCTGCGGCTGGCCGAGGCGGGCCGGACCCGGGAGTTCAAGCTGCGGCATCGTGACTACTACCGCGCGCTGGTGGACGTGTGGGCGGACGACAGCTTCGGTCCGGGGCAGGCCGACTGGTTCATCCGGATGCGCCGTGAGCACGACAATCTGCGGGCCGCGCTCGACTTCTGCCTGGCCGAGCCGGGTGAGGGCCCTGCCGCCGTCGAGATCGCCGCACCGCTGTGGAACTTCTGGTTCGCCGGTTTCCTCCGCGAAGGTCACCGGTACCTCCTCCTGGCGATCGGTGCCGCGCCGGAGCCGACGCCCGCGCGGGCCCTGGGGCTCTGGGCGGGCGGCTATCTGGCGATGTTCCTCGGCGAGACGGACCAGTTGGCCCCGCTGCTGGCCGAGTGCAAGGAACTCGCCGAGCGGTACGACGACGATCCGCTCCGCGCCCGGATCGCGGAGGTCGCCGGGCATGCCCTGCTCTACCAGGGCGACCTGCCTGGCGCGATCACCCTGCTGGAGGAGGGGCTGGCCGGGTACCGTGCGGTCGGCGACAAGCTCGGCGAGTTCGACTCGCTGATCCTGCTGGCCGCGACCACCTTCTTCCTCGGCGATCCGCGGGTGGAGGAGTTCAGTCAGGCGGCGTACGACCTGGCCGCATCCCGGGGCGCGGACTCGTCGAAGGCCTATGCGCTGTGGACTGTCGGGCTCGTGCAGTGGCGTGACCACGATCGGTTCGACGAGGCGACCCGGTCGTTCCGGGAGGCGATCCGGTTGTGGCAGCCGCTGAACGACCGGACCGGGATCGGGTTCTGCGTGCAGGCGCTCTCGTGGTGCGCCGGCTCGGCCGCACCGGATGAGCGGGCCGCCCGGTTGATGGGTGCGTCGCGGGCGGTATGGCGATCCAGTGGTGCACATGTCGACGAGACGACGCCGTACAGCCAGTTCGACGACCTGACCGAGCGGCGCATCCGGGCGGCGGTCGGTGACGTCGTCTTCGACGCGGCATTCGCGCAGGGTGCGGCGTACTCGTTCGACCAGGCGGTCACGCTGGCGTTGGGGGAGGAGCGGGAGAGCGCGGCGAAGCCGGGGCTGGCCGGGCGGCTGACGCGGCGGGAGCACGAGATCGCCGTACTGCTCGGTGAAGGCCTCAGCAACCGGGAGATCGCCGCCCGCCTGGTGATCTCGCAGCGCACTGCCGAGACCCATGTCGACCACATCCTCAGCAAGCTCGGCTTCGCCTCCCGGGCCCAGGTCGGCCGCTGGGTGGCGGAGCACCCCGAGCGGTAACGCTTCCGCGATACCTACGTACCGAAATACGTAGGTCTCCCGATGCCTTCGCCGACCGGTCTGCGGATCCTTGCTGACAACGTTGTCCCCTCCCACGTTGCCGAGGTCCCCGATGTCTGCCGAGACGAGTTGCCCACCCGGTTGGTGGCGGAACGCGGTGATGTACCAGGTCTACGTGCGCAGCTTCGCGGACTCCGACGGTGACGGTATCGGCGACCTGGACGGTGTCCGGGCCCGGCTGCCGTACCTGCGCAGCCTCGGCGTCGACGGTTTGTGGCTGAACCCGTTCTACCCGTCACCGCTGCACGACCACGGGTACGACGTCTCGGACTATCGCGGCGTCCACCCGGACTACGGAACGCTGGACTCGTTCGACCGGCTGGTCCGCGACGCCCATCGCCTCGACCTCAAGGTGATCGTCGACGTCGTACCGAACCACTGCTCCATCGAGCACCGCTGGTTCCTGGCGGCGCTCGCGGCCGGTCCCGGGAGCCCGGAGCGGGACCGTTTTCATTTCGCGGACGGTCAGGGCGACGAACCGCCGAACAACTGGCGGTCGATCTTCGGTGGGTCCGCCTGGCAGCGAGTGCCCGACGGTCAGTGGTACCTGCACACTTTCGCGGCCGAGCAGCCCGACTTCAACTGGCGGCACCCGGACGTCGAGGCGGCCTTCGAGGAGGTCCTGCGGTTCTGGTTCGACCGTGGCGCGGACGGGCTGCGGATCGACGTCGCGCACGGGCTGCACAAGGCCGAAGGGCTCCCGGACCATGAGCACGCCGGCCACGACGAGCTGACCGGCGACCCGATCAACCCGCACGCCTGGAACCAGCCCGAGGTGCACGACGTGTGGCGCAGCTGGCGAGCCATCGCGGAGGAGTACACGCGGCGGACCGGCAGGGAGCGGGTCCTGGTCGGCGAGGTCGGCCTGCTCGACACCGAGCAGCTCGCGCGCTACCAGCGTCCGGACGAGCTGCACCAGACCTTCTTCTTCGAGTTCCTCCGCGCCGACTGGGACGCGCCGGCGCTGTACGACGTGATCGACCGGGGCCTCGGGACGATCGCCGGGTCCGGGTCCTCCGTCGCCTGGGTGCTGAACAACCACGACATGCCGCGGTCGGTCACCCGGTATGCCGGAGGTGCACCAGGTACCGGACCCGGCGATCTCGAACTCGGCCTGGCCCGGGCCCGGGCGGCCGCGCTGCTCATGCTGGCGCTGCCGGGATCGTCGTACCTGTACCAAGGTGAGGAGCTCGGTCTGCCGGAGGTCACCGACCTGCCGGAACACCTGCTCACCGATCCGATGTTCCACCGCACCGGCGGGGTCCGACGAGGACGGGACGGGTGCCGCGTCCCGCTGCCGTGGACCGCGGAGCATGACGTGTTCGGCTTCTCCCCGGACGGCTCGGCCGGTACGACGTGGTTGCCGCAGCCGGACTGGTTCGCGGAGCACGCGGTGGACCGGATGCTCGATCGCGGCGACTCGATGCTGCACCTGTACCGGGAGGCGCTCGCTCTGCGCCACCGCCTCCCCACACTCGGGTCGGACGAGTTCCGCTGGCTGCCGACGGAGCCCGGCGTACTGGCGTTCACCCGCGGCGACGGCTTCGCGTGCGTCGTCAACTGCTCGCCCAAGCCGGTCTGCAACCCGGTCGACGGCCCCCTGCTCCTCGCCAGCAACCCTGAGGCCGGCGAGAAGCTCCCTCCGAACAGTGCCGTCTGGGCCCTGTTGGAGGGCGAGGCGTGACGCGGCCGCTGGCTCTCGGATACATCCGGGCACGGGTGCGGACGACGACCGACGAGATCGCTGCGGCGAAAGTGGACCTGGCGGCGTTCGCCCTGGCCGAAGGGCTCGCCCTCGGCACCGTCTATCTCGAAGACCCGCGGACCGCGCCGGCCGCGTTCGAGGCGCTGCTGGACGAGGTCCGCAGCGACAACGACGTCTGGGTCGTGGTGGTGCCGACCCCGCAGCACCTGACCGATGGCGGTCTCCAGGTGATGAGACGAGACCTGGAGCACCACGGCGCGGTGCACGTGATGGTCGCGGCGGCGACCCCCTGAACCGGCTGACCTGGCGTTCTTGAGACCCCCTGCTCGGCGCCAGGTCGGCCGCTCCACCCTCCGGACAACTGGTGTGGAAGTGGTGTGTTCCACGCCCGGATAGCGGGCGGTGGCGGGCTCGCCGGTGAGCCGATTCAGAACTGTCCCCGGGCCCGCATAGGCTGTGCGGGTCCACCTGAATCGCGCCCTGGGAGGTCTGCGTCGATATGGCGTCCAGCGACAGTTTTGTGCATCTCCATGTGCACACGGAGTACTCGATGCTGGACGGCGCCGCGCGGATCGACGAGTTGTTCAAAACCGCCCAGGAGATGGGCATGCCGGCGATCGCGACCACGGACCACGGGTACGTGTTCGGCGCCTACGAGTTCTGGAAGACCGCGAAGAAGTACGACGTCAAGCCGATCATCGGCGTCGAGGCGTACCTGACGCCGCACACCCACCGCTCGGAGCGGAAGCGGGTCAAGTGGGGCGACGCGAACTCCGGCCGTGACGACGTCTCCGGCTCGGGTGCCTACACCCACATGACGCTGCTGGCGAAGAACACCTCCGGCATGCACAACCTGTTCAAGATGAGCTCGCTGGCCAGCCTCGAGGGCTATTACTTCAAGCCCCGGATGGACCGCGACCTGCTGAACACGTACGGCCAGGGCCTGATCGCGACCACCGGCTGCCCGTCCGGCGAGGTGCAGACCCGGCTCCGGCTGGGGCAGTACAAGCAGGCCGTCGAGGCCGCCGCGGAGTTCCGCGACATCTTCGGCCGGGAGAACTACTACTGCGAGCTGATGGACCACGGCCTCGGCATCGAGCGGAACATCCAGGGCGACCTGCTGAAGCTCGCGAAGGAGCTCGGCCTGCCGCTGGTCGCGACCAACGACCTGCACTACACCAAGCCCGAGGACTCGATCGCGCACGCCGCGCTGCTGTGCGTCCAGTCCGGCTCGACGCTGTCCGACCCGAACCGGTTCAAGTTCGACGCCAACGAGTTCTACGTCAAGACCGCGGCCGAGATGCGCGAGGTCTGGAAGGACTTCCCGGAGGCGTGTGACAACACGCTGCTGATCGCCGAGCAGTGCGACGTCAGCTTCACCGAGGGTGAGGGCCGGTTCATGCCGCGGTTCCCGTGCCCCGAGGGCCACAACGAGGAGTCGTGGTTCGTCTCCGAGGTGGAGACCGGCCTGCACTTCCGGTATCCCGACGGCATCCCGGACGACGTCCGCAAGCGCACCGACTACGAGCTCGAGGTCATCGTCTCGAAGGGGTACGCCGGGTACTTCCTGGTCGTCGCCGACTTCATCAACTGGGCCAAGGCGAACGGCATCCGGGTCGGCCCGGGCCGTGGCTCCGGCGCCGGTTCGATGTGTGCGTACGCGATGAAGATCACCGACCTGGACCCGCTGCTGCACGGTCTGTTCTTCGAGCGCTTCCTGAACCCGGAACGTATGTCGATGCCCGACTTCGACATCGACTTCGACGACCGTCGCCGCCCCGAGGTGATCCGGTACGTCACCGAGAAGTACGGCGACGACCGGGTCGCGATGATCGTCACCTACGGCACCATCAAGGCCAAGCAGGCGATCAAGGACGCCGGCCGGGTGCTGGACTACCCGTTCGCGATGGGCGACCGGATCACCAAGGCGATGCCGCCGGCCGTGATGGGCAAGGACGTCCCGCTGTCCGGCATCTTCGACCCGCAGCACAAGCGGTACTCCGAGGCCGGCGAGTTCCGCCAGCTGTACGAGGGCGACCAGGACGTCCGCAAGATCGTCGACACCGCCCGCGGCCTGGAGAACCTGAAGCGCCAGTGGGGCGTGCACGCGGCCGGCGTGATCATGTCCAGCGAGCCGCTGATCGAGCTGATCCCGATCATGCGCCGCGATCAGGACGGCCAGGTCATCACCCAGTTCGACTACCCGAGCTGCGAGACGCTCGGCCTGGTCAAGATGGACTTCCTGGGCCTGCGGAACCTGACGATCATGGACGACGCGGTCAAGAACATCGAGGCCGCGCACGGGATCTCGGTCGACCTCGACAAGCTGAGCAAGGACCTCGACGACAAACCGACGTACGACCTGCTGGCGCGGGGTGACACGCTCGGCGTCTTCCAGTTCGACGGCGGGCCGATGCGGGCGCTGCTGCGGCTGATGAAGCCGGACAACTTCGAGGACATCTCCGCAAGTACGGCGCTCTACCGGCCGGGCCCGATGGGTGCGAACAGCCACACCAACTACGCGCTCCGCAAGAACGGGCAGCAGGAGATCAGCTATCCGCACGACGAGCTCGCGGTCGCGCTGGAGCCGGTCCTCGGCGTCACCTACGGCCTGATCGTGTACCAGGAGCAGGTGATGGAGATCGCCCAGCGCCTGGCCGGCTACACGCTCGGCAAGGCGGACCTGCTCCGCCGGGCGATGGGCAAGAAGAAGCGCGAGGTGCTGGACGCGGAGTACGTCGGCTTCGAAGAGGGCATGAAGTCGAACGGGTTCTCCGACGCGTCGATCAAGGCGTTGTGGGACGTCCTGCTGCCGTTCTCCGACTACGCGTTCAACAAGGCGCACTCCGCGGCGTACGGTCTGGTCTCGTACTGGACCGCGTACATGAAGGCGAACTACCCGGCGGAGTACATGGCCGCCGTCCTGACGTCCGTGAAGGACGACAAGGACAAGATGGCCATCTACCTGAACGAGTGCCGCCGGATGGGCATCAAGGTGCTGCCGCCGGACGTCAACGAGTCCGACTCGAACTTCACCCCGGTCGGCACCGACATCCGCTTCGGCCTGTCCGCGATCCGCAACGTCGGCGTGAACGTGGTCGCCGAGATCGTCGGGGCCCGCGAGGAGAAGGGCCGGTTCACCGACTTCGTCGACTTCATCGACAAGGTGCCGCTGCCGGTCTGCAACAAGCGCGTGATCGAGTCGCTGGGCAAGGCCGGCTCGTTCGACTCGATGAGCCACGCCCGGCGGGCGATCGTCGCGGTGCACGAGCAGGCCGTCGACGAGGCCATCGACCTGAAGCGGAACGAGGCACACGGCCAGTTCGACCTGTTCTCGATGGGCGACGACGACGCGGACGAGGGCGAAGGCAACAGCCGCCTGACGGTGACGGTCCCGGAGATCGAGGAGTGGGACAAGGCCACCAAGCTGGCGCACGAGCGCGACATGCTGGGGCTGTACGTGTCCGACCACCCGCTGTTCGGCGTCGAGCACGTGCTCACCAACGGCAGCGACTGCACGATCGGTCAGCTGCTCGCGGACGAGGAGCGGCCGGACGGCAGCCGGGTGACGATCGGCGGCCTGGTGACCGCGGTCCAGCGGAAGGTGAACAAGCGCGGCGACATCTACGCGATCGTCACCATCGAGGACCTCGAAGGTTCGATCGAGGTGATGATGTTCTCCTCGGCGTACCAGCTGCACGCGCACCTGCTCACCAACGACGCGATCATCCTGATGAAGGGCCGGGTACGCCGCCGCGAGGACCGTCTCGAACTGAGCGGTGACGAGGTTGTCGTCCCCGACCTCACCGAAGGCCCGAGCGGCCCGGTCGTCCTCACGATGCCGGTCAACCGCTGCACGCCGCCGGTCGTCGACCAGCTGAAGGACATCCTGACCTCCCACCCCGGCATGACCGAGGTCCACCTACGCCTCCAGGCCCGCCAGAAAACCACCGTGATGCGCATCGGCGACCGCTTCCGCGTAACCCCCACCTCATCCCTCATGGCCGACCTGAAAGCCCTCCTGGGCCCCTCCTGCCTGGCCAGCTGATCGATTGTGGAACCCATGCGTCACACTGGCGTCGTGAGTCAACCGGAGTCGTCCCAGTCGTCGCCGTACCTGGCACCGCCGTCGTTCAGCCCGTTCGGGGCGCCGGTGGTGGAGGAGGCTCGGTTGCCGTGGGCCAAGGCGGTTCTGGTGACTGTGGTGGTGTTCCTGGTCGCCGGGGTGGTGGCCGGGTGGGGCTGGCAGCAGTTCTCGCCGTTGGCGCAGTACACCGTGGACGAGCAGGGTGGGGCGCTGGGCGAGGAGCAGATGACCCGGATCTTCGGGCCGGACGGGACGTTCACGGCGATCGGGTTCGTGGCGGCCGTGGTGCTCGGTGCCGCGTTGTTCTGGTGGCTGCGGAACTACGGTCCGTGGTCGGTCGCGATCGTGACGCTCGGCGCGTGTCTCGGCGCCGGAGTGTCGTGGGGCGTCGGGATGCTGCTCGGGCACGACCCGCTCGATCCGCGGCTGCGGGCCGCTCACCCGGGGGATCTGGTCTCCGCCCCGCTGGAGCTGCACACCTGGACTCCGGCGGCTGCCTGGCTGGTCGGCGCCGCACTGGCCTGCGCGATCATCGCGGCCACCACCTGGCGCGCGGACCCGGTTGCAACCACTTCGCAACCTGCTGCGTCCGACTCTGGACCGCCGGTCCACTAGCCTTTGCAGGTCCGGCGGTGAGGCCACCGGAGCCAGCGAGGGAGCATATGTCCGACCAGAACCAACCACCCACGTACCCAGGTGCCGGCGGTCAGCAGCCGCAGTACGGTCCGCCGCAGGGGCAGAACCCGCAGGGGCAGAACCACTGGCCGCAGGGCCAGCAGGGCGGCCCACAGGGTCCGCAGCCCGGCCAGCAGGGGTACCCGCAGCAACACCCACAGCAGGGCCAGCAGTACGGCGGCCCGCAGCAGGGTGGTCCTCAGCAGGGCGGCCCGCAGTACGGCGGTCCCCAAGGCCCGCAGGTTTCCCAGCGTCCCCAGCACGGTGCGCCCCAGCCTCAGCAGGGCGGGCAGTACGGCGGTGCGCCGTACGGCCAGGGTGGATACGGGCAGCCGAGCCAGCCGGGTCAGCCCGGTCAGGCGTCGTACGAGCAGATGCATGTCGGCGGGCAGCCGCCGCAGGGCCCCGGGTTCGGCGGCCCGCAGCAGTGGCAGCCGGAGCCGAAGAAGAAGCGCGGCAAGCTGATCCCGATCATCGCCGCACTGGCGATGGTGCTGGTGGTCGCGGGCGGCGGCATCTTTGCCTACGGCAAGCTCGGCGGCGGCGGCAAGCAGCCGTCCGACGTCCTGCCGGGCACCGCGGTCGGTTACGTCCGCGTGGACCTGAACCCGTCCGCCGGCCAGAAGGTCGCGGCGATCCGGTTCATGATGAAGTTCCCGTCGGTGAAGGACAACCTCGGCCTCACAGGTGAGCAGGACGACCTGAAGCAGAAGCTGTTCGATCAGATCAAGAAGTCCGCCGGCGACGACCTCGCCGACGTCGACTACGCCAAGGACATCAAGCCGTGGCTGGGTGACCGCGCCGGTTTCGCCGCGCTGCCGCCGGCCGAGGGCAAGGACGAGCCGGTCCCGGTGGTCGCGGTCCAGGTCACGGACGAGGACGCCGCGGCCAAGGGCATGGACAAGCTGCTGGCGAACGAGGACAAGAAGCCCGGTCGCGCGTTCAGCAACGGCTACATGATCCTCGGTGAGGACCAGGCGACCGTCGACTCGGCCGTCGCAACGGCGAAGGACAACCCGCTGACCAAGAACGCCAAGTTCAGCGCGGACATGGACAAGCTCGGCGAGCAGGGCTTCATCTCGGGCTGGGCGGACGCCAAGGGCCTGGCCTCGATCAGCGGCAAGGTCGACTCCGGTCAGCTGTCAGGTCTCGGTGACGCCAGCGCCGCGGTGGCGCTGCGGTTCGACGCGTCGTACGTCGAGCTGAAGGGCATCGCGCACGGCGACAAGAGCGTCAAGGTCGGTGCTGCCGACGCCGGTGACCTGGTCACGAAGCTGCCGGACGGTACGGCCGGCGCGATCGCGATCTCCGGTGGCGAGAACCTGATCGACACCGCCTGGGCGCAGGTGCAGAAGGCGGGCGGCGAGAACCTGCAGCCGATGATCGACAAGATCGCACAGGAGACCGGCCTGAAGCTGCCGGACGACCTGAAGAGCCTCGCGGGCAAGAACCTGTCGGTCTCGATCGACAAGGACACCGCGGACGGCCCGAAGATCGCGGCCCGGATGGAGACCGACCCGGCGAAGGCCGAGCCGGTCGTGCAGAAGCTGACCGCGCTGCTCCGGCAGCGTTCCTCGGCCAACATCCCGATCGAGACCGCGAAGGACGACGACACGCTCGTCGTCTCGACCAGCAAGGACTACGCCGAGCAGGTGCTGAAGGGCGGCAACCTCGGCTCGACGGAGAACTTCAAGCAGGCGCTGCCCGACACCAAGGGCGCGGTGATGATCGGGTACGTCGACTTCGAGGCGGCCGGCTCCGTCAGCGACCGGTTCTCCGACGACAAGGACCTGGCCGCGCTCCGCTCGGCCGGCATCGTCACCCGCTCCACCGGCGACGGCGAAGCAGAAATCACCCTCCGGGTCGTCGCCAAGTAACCACGCTCCAGCAAGAAGCCCCGGACCGCCTGACCACAGGCGGTCCGGGGCTTCTCTGCGAATCCAGCGCCCGCGCCGTCCCCGTCGACGTACCATCTCGTCCGCCCGCACGGCGTCCACCAAAAGCCGCTGCTTGCCCCCAGCAACAACGCCGGCGACCTCACATCAAGCCAGCCGTCCCCCACCACGAACGCGCGCACGAGTGCTGCGCGCCGAGCGTGCCGCAATCACCAGCGTTTCCTCGAGTCGTGGATTTCGGCGGCCAACCGCAGCCCCGATCCACGACTCGACGTTCCAGCGGCCAACCAAACGCCACGACTCGACGCGATCCCGGCCAAGGCAGGCGTTCCGCGCGACACTCGAACCGACCCGCCCGCCCCGGCCCCCAAGCGCTGTCCGCACAGGCCGGGTTATCCGGCTCTTCTGACTGATCCGTGGGCTCGGCCGGTCGCGGGTCAGGGCTTCCGGCCGAGCCGAACGTCCCGCCGCGGGCCCCCGCTGTTTGCCGGCCATTGGTCGCGGTCGTGTCTGCATTGGTGGAGGGTTTCCCGTACATCGGTGGAGTGTTTCTGGCGCTATCGCAGCAAAACCCTCCACCAACGACCGCCCCATCGCCGTCACCACGTCAGCTGGGAAGCGGGGGGTTGGGTTGGGGAGGTTTTGTTCCCGGATCGGGCAGGAAATCCTCCCCAGATCCGCCTACCAGCACATGCCACGCACGGCACCCACGGGCACCGGCCGGGAGCAAACCACCCACGGATGCGGCGGGGTGGGTGCTGGTGGCTGGGGACAGGTAATACCGGGTGTCGACACACGCGTACCTGTCGTGCGAGCCCGGAATGGGCTGATCAGCACCCAGACAGCGGGTAGTCGAGTGTCAGGTGCGTGCGATCGGTGCTTGTTCTTGTGCGAGATTTCTTTTGGGGTGATGTCGAAAAGTGTGGATCTGGTTCTACCTCCTGAGTGAAAGCACCTCTTCAGGAGAAGGAGAATCAGGATGAAGTACATCAGCGAGATCAGGACGGTTGGCGTTGCGGTGGCGGATCAGGATCGGGCGGTGGCGTTCTACGCCGAGACTCTGGGGTTCGAGGTGCTGATGGATGCGCCGTTGCCGCAGCTCGGCGGGCGGTGGATCGTGGTCGCGCCGTCGGGGTCGGCGGCGAGCATCGCGCTCGTGCCGGCGAGCGAGGGCAACCCGGCCGGCGTCGACACCGGCATCCGGATGGCCAGCCCGGACGCTAAGGCGGCTCACGAGCACTTCCTCGAGGCCGGCGTCGACACCGACGAACTGCTGGAGTGGCCGGGCGTCCCGCCGATGTTCAGCCTCCGCGACCCCGACGGAAACCGCCTCTACATCTCTCAGGCCTGACTCAGACGAGGACGTCTCCGCGATCGACGCTGACGATCGAGCCGGTCGAGTACGGCTGGTTCATCAGGTAGACGTAGGCGGCGGCGGTGTCCTCGGGCTCGCCGACGCGTTGGAGGGGCAGTTGGCGGGCGGTCTCGTCGTACTCGAGGTCGCCGCGCCACAACGGCGTACGGACAACAACCGGGTTTGACGCCGTTCAAGACCGCGCCGCAGATACTCGCTCCAACGGTCACTTGGACGCCGTAGTTGGTGCCATCATCGGAGGATGAGGTGGAACGCAGCCGCCCTCCTGGTGATTGCGTTGGTGGTGGGGTGCTCTGGTGGGGGAGAGGTACCGGGACCCGCGCCGGACAGCCCTGCGCAGACGGCCTTTCCGGATCCGGGGACGGAGACGCTCGACCCGGGGCGGGCCGCGGTACTGCAGGACGTGCTGAACAAGATCGTTACGTTCCCGGACAGCCCGTCAGGTTCGCGAGGCGTCACTGCAGCGGTGGTCACCGACCGCTGGGTGTGGTCGGGCGCTGCCGGTGCCGACATCCGCGGTACGCCGTTGCGCCCGGACACCAGCATGGCGGTCGCCAGCATCACGAAGACGTTCCTCGCGGCGGAGGTGATGCTGCTCGCGAGCGCCGGGAAGCTCAACCTCGATCGGCCGCTCTCGGCCTATGTGCAGCACAGGCTGACCTCCAACAGCGCAACCGTTCGGCAGCACTTGTCGATGACGTCCGGCGTTCCGGATTTCGAGTCGTCCGACTACGGAGCAATGGACGGGGCGATCGCCGCGGCGCCTGGTAGGCACTGGACGCTCGCGCAGTCGTTGGACTTCCACACAGCGAAGGTCGGTCCACCCGGCAGCCCGTACAGCTACAGCAATCCCAGTTATGTGCTGCTCGGCATGCTGATCGAGAAGATCACGGGCAAGCCGCTCGCCACGGCGCTCCGGCGCGACCTGGCCACGCCGGCCGGGCTTCGGCACGCGGCGTTCCAGGACGCGGAGAAGCCGCAAGCGCCTGCTGCCGTCGACAACAACGAGTCCTGCGGTGCGCCCGACGGCTTCCTCCCGTGCCGAGCGTTCGCCAGTGCGGTGGCCGCACCCGGTGGACTGGCCGCCGACGCCCCGACGGTCGCTCGCTGGGGGTACGAGCTGTACGGCGGCCGCGTCCTCCCGCCCGATCTGGTCCGTCAGATGACCGACGGTGACGGCGAGTACGGGCTGGGGACGATGCGGTTCACGCGCCTGTTCGGCATCGGGGACGCCTACGGTCACGGCGGCGACATGCCTGACCACACCAGCCTGCTGGTCGTGATCCCCAGCGAGCGGGTGTCGATCGCTGTGATCCTCGCCGACGGCGGACGGAGCGTCGACCGACCGATGGCCGACCTGGCCAAGGAGCTCGAACCGCTGCTCAGCTGATCAGCGTCGTACCCGGTAGCGGAGGTGCGTCGCGCGCGGAGTGTCGATCACCCGGACGATCTCGAGCTCGACGCGCTCGGGGAGTACGTCGAACAGCCGCAGACCGCTGCCGAACAGGACCGGAACCTGGCTGAGCTGGAGCTCGTCGAGGACCCCGGCCGCCAGTGCCAGTTGTGCCGTGACGGCGCCGTGGACCAGCACGTCCTTGTCGCCGGCCGCTGCCTTGGCCTGCGCCATCGCGGTCTCGATGTCGCCCACGACGTGGACGTTCTCGTAGTCCACCGGTGACGGGTCGCGGCTGAGGACGAAGAGCGGTACGCCGTGATGGTCGCCGCCGTAGTAGTCGACCTGCTCCGCCGTACGACGGCCGACCAGGACCGCGCCTGTGGCGTTCAGCTCGTCCCAGATCTCGCCGGGCTCACCCTCCGGGCGGCCCACCTTGCCGTCCGCGTCCAGGTACCACTCGTGCAACCGCATGAAGTCGTCGCCGCCGGGGTTGCCGGGCCGGTCGTCCGGCCCCGCGATGTAGCCGTCGGCGGAGATCGACATCAACAGCACGGATGAAGACATGAGCATGCTCCTCGATCCGGTGGCGCGGCTGATCCGCGCCGTCATCTTCGCGTCGAAGACCCTGGAGGAGAATCGACATCACTCAGAGGCCAATGTCTCCAGCACGCCGTCGCCGTACTTGGTCAGCTTGTTCTCGCCGATGCCGCTGATCGTGCCCAGCTCGGTCAGCGACGACGGCTGGTCGGTGGCGATCTGCCGCAGTGTCGCGTCGTGGAAGATGACGTACGCCGGAACGCCCTGCTCCTTGGCCACGGCCGCCCGCCACGCGCGCAACCGCTCGAACACCGGCGCCGCCTCCGGCGGCAGGTCGGCCGCCGCCTTCTTCCCGCCCGACGACCTGCTCGAGGACCTGACGCGCTCGGGCTCGCGGCGCATCATCACCTCGCGCCGCTTGCCGAGCACCTCGCCGCTCTCCTCGGTCAGCACGAGCGTGCCGTAGTCACCCTCGACCGCCAGCAACCGCAGCGCCAGCAACTGCCGGACCACCCCGCGCCACTCGGTGTCCTTCAACTCGGTGCCGATTCCGAACACTGTCAGCTCGTTGTGCCGGAACTGCTTGACCTTGTCGGTCTCCTTGCCGAGCAGGATGTCGATCAGCTGCCCGGCGCCGAACTTCTGCCCGCGCTCGCGCTGCAGCCGGAACACCGTCGACAGCAGCTTCTGCGCCGCGATCGTCCCGTCCCACGACTCCGGCGGCGTCAGACAGGTGTCGCAGTTCCCGCACGAGTCACCCTGCTGACCGAAGTACGCCAGCAGCTGCGACCGCCGGCACTGCACGGTCTCGCACAGCGCCAGCATCGCGTCGAGATGCGACCCCAGCCGCCGTCGATGCGCGAGGTCGCCCTCGGACGTGTCGATCATCTTCCGCTGCTGTACGACGTCCTGCAGCCCGTACGCCAGCCACGCGGTCGAGGGCAGTCCGTCCCGCCCTGCACGACCGGTCTCCTGGTAATACCCCTCGACCGACTTCGGCAGATCGAGATGCGCCACGAACCGGACGTCCGGCTTGTCGATCCCCATCCCGAACGCGATCGTGGCGACCACGACCAGCCCGTCCTCGCGGAGGAACCGCGCCTGGTTCGTCGCACGGGTCCGGCTGTCCAGGCCCGCGTGGTACGGCACGGCCTCGATCCCGTTCTGGGTCAGGAAGGCCGCGGTCTTCTCGACGCTGTTGCGGGACAGGCAGTACACGATGCCCGCGTCGCCGGCGTGCTCGGTGCGGAGCAGGTCGAGCAGCTGCCGCTGCGGGCTGTCCTTCGGGACGATCCGGTACTGGATGTTCGGCCGGTCGAAGCTCGCGACGAAGTGCTTCGCCTCGTCCAGCTTCAGCCGGGTCGCGATCTCCTGATGCGTCGCCTCGGTCGCCGTCGCGGTCAACGCGATCCGAGGTACGTCGGGCCAGCGCTCGTGCAGCTCGGACAGCATCAGGTAGTCGGGCCGGAAGTCGTGGCCCCACTGCGACACACAGTGCGCTTCGTCGATCGCGAACAGCGCGATCTTGCCCTGGTCGAGCAGCCGCACGGTCGCCTCCACCCGCAGCCGCTCGGGTGCCAGGTACAGCAGGTCGAGCTCGCCGGCCAGGAACGCCTGCTCGACGTCACGCCGCTGCTCGTAGTCCTGCGTGGAGTTCAGGAATCCCGCCCGTACTCCGAGCGCTGTCAGCGCGTCCACCTGGTCCTGCATCAACGCGATCAGCGGCGAGATCACCACGCCGACGCCGGACCGGACGAGCGACGGGATCTGGTAGCACAGCGACTTGCCGCCGCCGGTCGGCATCAGCACCAGCGCGTCGCCGCCCGCGACGACGGTTTCGATGATGTCGGCCTGCTCACCGCGGAAGGATTCGTACCCGAACACCCGCCGGAGGACCTGAAGGGCTTCGGAATCGGGCAGCTCGGTCGTCTCACTCACCCCGGCGAGTCTACTGAGATCCTGCGGCTGATGTTGGCCGGTCGCGCCGACCTGTGGATGACCGGGTCGATTGATATACCTCTGGCCCATGACCGACCATCAGTCACGCCGCTATGTCATGCGTCCAGAGATCGGCTGGCCGCAGGTCGACGCGTTCGCGACGAAGTCCGGCCGGCAACTCGTCCACTCGAACCCGCGGTCGGTCGACGTCGACGGGCAGATGATCTGGACGGACGACGCAGGTACGTCGCTGCACTACGTCGTCGACGCCACGGCAGGTATCGGGTACGTCGTCGGCACGGCAGCTGACGTCGAGCAGGAGGTGGTTGCCGGTCTGCGGCCGTGGACGCTGCGCGAGCTGTTCGCCGGGTTCGACGAGGCGGAGGACCTGCGGGATCGCGGGCAGTTCGTCCTGCGGATCGGGCTGGCGGCACCCGAGGAGTACGACGAGGGGGTGTTCACCCGGATCTGTGCGGGGCTCGGCGCGGGGGAGTACCAGTTGCGGTACGCCGCGCTCTGGGCGTCGACGTACACCGGATATCAGGAGTTCGTTCCGGTCATCGAGTCGCAGTTGCTCGACGACGACGCGGAGGTCGTCCGCACCCGCGCCCGCAGCGTGCTGGAGGCATTCCGGGCGGTTCAGTGATCGGGGAGGTTCGGGAGTTCTTCCGTCATCCACTGACGGGGCGAGCAGCCGGCGATCGTCTGGAACTCACGGGTCAGGTGCGACTGGTCGGCGTACCCGGCAGCGGCCGAGAGCTCCGCCAGCCGGGTGCGCGGGTGCCTGCGGAGGTGGCTGGTGACGCGCTCGAAGCGCAGTACTCGGGACGCGACCTTGGGCGGCAGGCCGAACTCGGACGTGAACCGGTCAGTGAGATGTCGCCGGCTCCAGCCGACCTCCGTCGCCAGCTCCTGTACGCCGATTGCGCCGCTCGACGCACACAGTCGCTGCCACGCCCAGTCGAGCTCCGGACGGACCGCACCCGACTGGCGCGCTCCGAGCCGCCGCAGCAGCATGTCCTCGAGCAGGTCGAAGCGGGTCGACCAGCTCGTCTCCGCACGCAGGTGCTCGGTCAGCTCGCGTGCCGGCCGTCCGAGCACGTCGTCGAGCCCTACGACCACTGACGCGAGCTCACCCGGCGGCAGCCCGAAGAGCACGCGTGCGGCCGCGGGAGTGAGTGACAGCTGCACACCGGCCCGGCTGGGAGTCTGACCGATCTGCACGGCGGTGGAGTGCAGTCCGCCGACCAGTGCGTCGTACTTCTCCACCGGACTGTCCGGCCACGCGACGCCCAGCGGCTCGTCGAGCGTGACGACGAGCGTCAGGTAGCGCGAGGGGAGCCCGCGGTGCAGGTCCGGGGGATCGGCGTCGTACGCATACCCGGTGACGTCGCCGACGTACGGGCGCAGCGCCGCGTGCAGCGGACGCGTGCGGTGGTCCATCCCGGCCATGGATCCAGACTAGGACCGCCCATGGACAAAACAGGCCCTCCAGGATCCGGGACCCGCGTACCGCCATCCGGACGGGCGTGGCAGGATCGGTAGGTACGTTCACGTAGCAAGGAGATGTCGTCGTGCCTGCTCTCAGGTCCCGCACTGTCACCCACGGCCGCAACATGGCGGGCGCCCGCGCGCTCATGCAGGCCTCCGGGGTAGCCCGGGAGGACTTCGGGAAGCCGATCATCGCGGTGGCGAACAGCTTCACGGAGTTCGTCCCCGGCCACACGCACCTCGCCCCGGTCGGCCGGATCGTGTCCGAGGCGATCCACGCGGCCGGCGGGATCGCCCGCGAGTTCAACACGATCGCCGTCGACGACGGGATCGCGATGGGCCACGGCGGCATGCTCTACAGCCTCCCGTCCCGGGATCTGATCGCGGACTCGGTCGAGTACATGGTCGAGGCGCACTGCGCCGACGCGCTGGTGTGCATCTCGAACTGCGACAAGATCACCCCCGGCATGCTGATGGCGGCGCTCCGGCTGAACATCCCGACCGTGTTCGTCTCCGGCGGCCCGATGGAGGCCGGCCGCGCGACGCTCGTCGACGGCACGGTTCGCAAGCTCGACCTGATCGACGCGATGTCCGAGGCCGTCAACGAGAACGTCTCCGACGCCGACATCCTGCGGATCGAGGAGAACGCCTGCCCGACGTGCGGTTCCTGTTCCGGCATGTTCACCGCGAACTCGATGAACTGCCTGACCGAGGCGATCGGCCTCTCGCTGCCGGGCAACGGCTCCGTGCTGGCCACCCACACCGCCCGCAAGGCGCTGTACGAGAAGGCCGGCGAGACCGTCGTACGGATCACCGAGCGGTACTACGACAACGACGACGCCACCGTGCTGCCGCGGAACGTTGCGTCCAAGGAAGCGTTCGAGAACGCGATGGCGCTGGACATCGCGATGGGCGGGTCGACCAACACGATCCTGCACCTGCTCGCGGCCGCGCAGGAGGCGGAGGTCGACTTCGACCTCGACGACATCAACGCGGTGTCGCGCCGGGTCCCGTGCCTGGCGAAGGTCGCGCCGAACGTCGCGCCCCAGGGCACGTACTACATGGAGGACGTGCACCGCGCCGGCGGCATCCCGGCCATCCTCGGCGAGCTGCACCGCGCCGGCCTGCTGAACCAGGACATCCACACCGTGCACAGCGACTCGATCGACGAGTGGCTGAAGACGTGGGACCTGCGCGGCGGATCGCCGTCGCCGGAGGCCGTCGAGCTGTGGCACGCGGCGCCGGGCTGCAAGCGGTCCGCGACCGCGTTCTCGCAGTCGGAGCGGTGGGAGACGCTGGACGACGACGCGGCCAACGGCTGCATCCGGGACCGCGAGCACGCGTACTCCGCGGACGGCGGTCTCGGCGTCCTGAAGGGCAACCTGGCCGTCGACGGCTGTGTCGTGAAGACCGCCGGTGTGGACGAGTCGATCTGGACGTTCGAGGGTCCCGCGGTGGTGTGTGAGTCGCAGGAGGAGGCCGTCGAGAAGATCCTGGCGAAGCAGGTCCAGCCGGGCGACGTCGTCGTGATCCGGTACGAGGGCCCGAAGGGCGGTCCGGGCATGCAGGAGATGCTGTACCCGACGTCGTTCCTGAAGGGCCGCGGTCTCGGCAAGGTCTGCGCGCTGATCACCGACGGCCGCTTCTCCGGCGGTACGTCGGGACTCTCGATCGGGCACGTGTCGCCCGAGGCGGCGTCCGGCGGGACGATCGCGCTGGTCCAGGACGGCGACCGGATCAAGATCGACATCCCGAACCGGTCGATCGAGCTGCTGGTCGGCGACGACGAGCTGGCCGCGCGCGAGGCGGCACTCGGTGGCGTCTACGCCCCGAAGAGCCGCGACCGCAAGGTCACCACTGCCCTGCGCGCCTACGCCGCGATGGCCACCAGCGCCGACAAGGGCGCCGTCCGCGACGTCAGCAAGCTGGGGTGACGGGCGAGGCCCTGTCGGGCGGCCGGTTCGCCAAGCCGGTGCGGCAGGGTGACACGGTGCAACGCCGGAGGAGTACGGCGAACACGCACGCACTGCTCCGGCATTTCGAGCAGGTCGGATTCGACCTGGCACCAAGACTTCTTGCTGCGGACGGTGAGACGGAGACGCTCTCCTACCTCCCCGGGACCACGGGATACCCGCCGCTGTCCGAGGAGCTCCGGTCGGATCAGGCGCTGGTGAGTGTGGCTCGCGCGATCCGCCGGCTCCACGATGCGACCGAGGGGTTCGAGCCGGTCGATCCAGCCGACTGGCACGAGCTCGAGGTCGCGACGCCGGTCCGGATCGACTGCGTCGGGCATCACGATCTGGCCCCGTGGAATCTGGTCTTCGACGGATCCGACGTCACCGGGATCATCGACTGGGACACGATCCGCCCGTCGAACCGCCGGTGGGATCTCGCGTACGCCGCCCATCAGTTCGTGCCGTTCCACCCGCCGGCCTCGCTCGAGCCTTTCGGCTGGCCGGAGGAGCCCGACCGGGCCCGCCGGCTGCGTCTGTTCTGCGACTCCTACGGACTCGGGGTCGCGCCGGCCGAGCTGGTGGATCTGATCGGGATCAGGCTGCTGTCGTTCGCGGCGTACATCGCGCAGCAGGTGCACGCGGGGGACCCGGCGTTCGACGTACACCGGGAAGAGGATCACGCCGGCGGGTACCGAGCGGCTGCGGCGTACGTGCTGGCGAACCGGGCGGCGTTGCTAGAGCCCTAGATCGAATGCCAGGTTGATGGCCTCGGCCAGGGCGGGTTCCTGGTCGGGGTGGAGGTAGCCGATCAGGCGGCCGAGCTGGGCCTTCGGGATGGTCTGGATGTTGTCGCAGGAGATCGCGCTCGCGTGGTCGAGGCCGTTGTCGGGGCCGACCAGGACCTCGGTGGACAGGCCGCGGATCGTGCTCGTGATCGGCGCGACCGTGACGTTGGTGAGGCGCGGGCGGATCAGTTCACGGGTCAGCACGACGACCGGCCGCGGCTTGTCGAGCCGGGCGATGTGCAGCGGGCGCACGACGTCGTACTCAGTCGAGGTCGCTGAGCACGGTGCCGGCGGCCGCGGGGGCCAGGCCCTCGAGGTCGGCGTACTCGCCGTGTTCGTTCAAGATGGCGAGGTCGCGGGCCGCCAGTTCGCGGCGCCGCTCACGCACCATCGCCCGGGCGACCACGGACGCCCGGCTCGTCGCCTTGTCGGTCGCGACGAGCTCGTCCATGAAGTCGACCAGGTCGTCCGGCAGCCGGACTGTGATCTGCTTGCTCATACCATGACCATACCGCTGTGGGATTCATTTTGGTAGGGCTGTCTGCTCGGCCAAGATCGCCCACAGCCGCTCGGCCGTGTCCTGGTCCTGCGCCGCGGTCGAGGGATCGGTACGTCGTTCGCGCGAGTAGTAGCACCCCGACTCGTTCGCGACGTCCGGTGTGGTGGCCAGCCAGACCAGCGTCTTGGCGCCCTGCTCCGGGGTCCGAGCGAACGGCTTGGTCATCGCCATCATCAACTTCATCAGCCGGCCGTTGTTGGTGTTGAACCCGGTCGCGACCAGTCCCGGCTCGAACGTGTACGTGTGGATCGCCGGCATCCGCCGCGCCAGCTCCCCGCTCAGCAGGATCAGTGCCAGCTTGGTCTCGCCGTACCGGCGCAGCGAACCGCCGGCCAGCCGCGCCGACCCCGAGAAGAACCGCTCACCGCTCAGATCCTCGAAGTCGATCCGCTTCGCCTTCTCGTGCTCGTCCGACGCAGTGCCGATCACCCGTGCGCCGACCGCCAGCCGGTCGGCGAGCAGCCGCGTGATCAGGTACGGCGCGACCACGTTCAAGGCCCACGTCAGCTCGATGCCTTCGGCGGACACCTGGTGGGTCCCGTACATCGCGCCGGCGTTGTTCACGAGTACGTCGATCACCGGCGTCCGCTCAGCGACGTCGGTCGTCATGTCCCGGATCGACGCCTGCGAGGTCAGATCCGCCTCGAACACGTCCGCGCCACCCAGCTCCCCGGCGACCCGTTCTGCCTTCGCTCGGTCCCGAGCCACCAGCCCGACCCGAGCGCCTCGCTCCACCAAACCCCGAGCCCCCGCCAACCCGATCCCGTTGGTGCCACCCGTGATCAGCACATACATACGCGACCCCCTCCTTCAACCGCAGTCTAAGGAAGCTGACGGTCAGTTGGGGGAGAGCGCGGACCAGGTGATGAGGTCGGTGGCAGGGAGGGACGGGAGGGCGGTGATCGCGGAGAGTTCGGTGTCGATGAGGGCGACGAGCTGGACGAGCCGGGTGGTGACGTCGGCGGCTTCGAGGAGTTTCTGGCGTTCGGGCGTCATAAGCTTCATCGCGGCCGACATCAGGTACGACAACGTGCCGGGGTCGTCGGGGAGGTCGCCGAGGTGCAGGCCGGGGCGGCTGATCTCGCTGATCGCCTCGGCGTACTTGCGGAACCTCTCGAGCGCGATCGTCGCCGTACCCAGCGGGTCGTCGCCGAGGTCGTCGGCCAGCCACTCGACATCCGCGACCAGGTAGTCTCCGCCGCCGTCCAGCTCGCTCACCTTGAACCGCCGGTTCCCGGTCAGCGTCACCTCGACCGGTCCGTCGTCGTCCGCGTCGAGCGCGATCTCGGAGATCGTCGCCGCGCAGCCCGTCCCGTACAGCGACCGGAAAACCCGCTCACCCAGCTCGTACCCGTCCCGGACCGCGAGCGCGCCGCAGACCAGTTCGCCGCCGTTCTCGACCAGGTCGCGGACCACCGCGCGGCCCTGGACGTCGGTCACCGGAATCGAGACCACCAGGCCGGGAAAGATCACCGTGTCGACAGTGAGCAACGGCAGGCGGGAGTCCATGCCAACGAGCCTAGTGGACGAACCCCGCGATCACGGCCGGTGACCGCGCCGGTACGGTGTCGCCGGCGGCCGTCCTGTGGATATGGCGCGGAGCAGCCCGGGTCGCGCCACTAGACTGGCGCCATGATTCGCCGCGTCGACCTGCGGGGCCGAGTGGCGGCCGGAGAGGTCTCCGACCTCCAAGCCGAAGTGAACGCCCTCGTTCCCCGAGCCGTATTCGACGTCGAGAAGGCTCTCGACGTCGCCCGACCCATCTGCCTGGACGTCCGCCATCGCGGCCTCGAGGCGATCCGGGAGTACGGCGAGAAGTTCGACCATGTGCGCGTCGAGGACATCCGGGTCCCGGCCGAGGCGCTGAAGACCGCGCTCGAGGAGCTCGACCCGGAGGTGCGCAGCGCCTTCGAGGAGTCGATCCGCCGGGTCCGCGAGGTCAGCCAGGACGAGCTCACCGCCGACATCGCCTCTGAGCCCGCACCAGGCGGGCGGGTGACCCAGCGGTTCGTCCCTGTCCAGCGCGTGGGTCTGTACGTGCCAGGTGGCCGTGCGCCGCTCGCGTCGAGCGTGCTGATGAACGTCGTTCCGGCTCAGGTGGCCGGCGTACCGTCCCTGGCTGTTGCCTCGCCGCCGCAGAAGGAGTTCGGCGGCTTGCCGCACCCGACCGTGCTCGCGGTGTGTGCGCTGCTCGGGATCGAAGAGGTCTACGCGATGGGCGGCGCGCAGGCGATCGCCGGTTTCGCGTACGGCTTCGACGGCTGCAAGAAGGTCAACCTGATCACGGGTCCCGGCAACATCTACGTGGTCGCCGCCAAGCGGTTCCTGCTGGGTGAGGTCGGTATCGACTCCGAGGCCGGCCCGACCGAGATCGCCGTCCTCGCCGACGACACCGCCGACCCGAAGCACGTCGCCGCCGACCTGATCAGCCAGGCCGAGCACGACCCGATGGCCGCCAGCGTGCTGGTGACACCGTCCGAAGCTCTGGCCGCTGCGGTCGAGGCCGAGCTGCCGGGTCAGGTCGCGAAGACCAAGCACCAGGACCGCGTGACGGAGGCTCTGACAGGTCAGCAGTCGGCCGTCGTACTGGTCGACGACCTCGAGCAGGGGACCGCGGTGGTGGACGCGTACGCCGCCGAGCACCTGGAGATCCAGACCGCGGACGCCGAGGAGCGGGCCGGCCTGATCACCAACGCAGGCGCGATCTTCGTCGGCAGCTGGTCGCCGGTGTCGCTCGGCGACTACTGCGCCGGCTCCAACCACGTCCTCCCGACGGCCGGGTGCGCCTGTCACTCGTCGGGCTTGTCCGTGCGCAGCTTCCTGAAGGCCGTCCACGTGATCAACTACTCGCGCGACGCGTTGCAGGCGGTCGCCGGCCACGTGGTCACGCTGGCCCACGCCGAAGACCTGCCCGCCCACGGCACCGCGGTGTCCGTCCGATTCCCAGGAGAGCAGTAATGGGGCGCTTCGACGGGTTGCCGATCCGCGAGGAGCTGAAGAGCTTCGAGCCGTACGGCGCCCCGCAGCTGGACGTCCCGGTTCTCCTGAACGTCAACGAGAACCCGTACCCGGCGAGCGAGGCGACCATCGCCGACATCGCCGCAGCGGTCACCGAGGCCGCGCGTGGCATGAACCGCTACCCGGACCGCGAGTTCATCGGGCTCCGTGCGGACCTCGCGGCGTACCTGGCACGTGAGTCCGGCGCGCACCTGGAGCCGGAGCAGCTCTGGGCGGCGAACGGGTCCAACGAGGTGATGCTGCACATCCTGCAGGCCTTCGGCGGCCCTGGTCGTACGGCGCTCTCGTTCGCGCCGACGTACTCGATGTATCCGGAGTACGCGCGGGACACCAACACGGCGTGGGTCGCCGGCCGTCGCGCCGAGGACTTCACGCTCGACAAGAGCAAGGCGCTCGCGGCGATCTCCCGGCATCGCCCGTCGGTGGTGCTGCTCGCCTCGCCGAACAACCCGACCGGGACGGCGCTGCCGATCGACGTGACCGAGGCGATCGTCGCGCAGGCCGGTGCCCAGGGTGCCGTGGTGGTGGTCGACGAGGCGTACGCCGAGTTCCGCCGGGCCGGGACACCCAGTGCGGTGAGTTTGTTGCCGTCGTACCCGAATCTTGCGGTCGCGAGGACGATGTCGAAGGCGTTCGCGATGGCGGGCGGGCGGGTCGGATACCTTGCCGCGAGCAAGCAGTTCGTGGACGCGTTGCGGATCGTCCGGTTGCCGTACCACCTGTCCGCGGTGACCCAGGCGGTCGCGCGGGCGGCGCTGCAGCACTCCGACGAGCTGCTCGGCCGGGTCGAGCTGCTCCGCGTGGAGCGGGACGAGACCGTCGACTGGCTGCGCTCGCTGGGATTGCGGGCGGTCGACTCGGACGCGAACTTCGTCCTGTTCGGCACGTTCGCGGATCGGCACGCGGTCTGGCAGGCGTTGCTGGACGACGGCGTACTGATCCGGGAGACCGGTCCGGACGGCTGGCTGCGGGTCTCGATCGGCACCGGCGACGAGATGGCCGCGTTCCGCGCTTCATTGGAGCGCATTCTCAAGACAGACACAGGAAGGCTGACATGAGCGGGCGTACGGCGCGGATCGACCGGGAGACGAGTGAGTCGAAGGTCCTGGTCGAGCTCAACATCGACGGCGAGGGCCGGGCGGACATCTCCACGGGGGTCGGGTTCTACGACCACATGCTCAACGCGCTCGCCAAGCACGCGCTGCTCGACCTGCACGTGAACACGGTCGGCGACCTGGAGATCGACGCGCACCACACGGTCGAGGACACCGCGATCGGTATCGGCCAGGCGCTGAAGGAAGCCCTCGGCGACAAGCGCGGGATCCGCCGGTTCGGCGACGCGACCGTGCCGCTCGACGAGGCGCTCGTGCACTGCACGGTCGACCTGTCCGGGCGTCCGTACTGCGTGCACACCGGCGAGCCGGACGGCCAGGTGTACGCGATCATCGGCGGCGACTACGCCGGTTCGCTGACCCAGCACGTGTTCGAGACGCTCGCGTTCAACGCCGCGATCTGCGTCCACATCCGGGTGCTGTCCGGCCGCGACCCGCACCACATCGTCGAGGCGCAGTTCAAGGCGTTCGCCCGCGCGCTCCGCGCCGCCGCCGAGCTGGACCCGCGGCAGCCGGGCATTCCGTCCACCAAGGGTGCCCTGTGAGCAAGAAGGTTGTGCTCCTGGACTACGGGTCGGGGAACATCCGGTCGGGGGAGCGGGCGCTGCAACGCGTCGGCGCCGACGTGACGGTGACCTCGGACTTCGACGCGGCCTGCAACGCGGACGGTCTACTCGTGCCGGGCGTGGGTGCCTTCGAGGCCTGCATGACCGGACTCAAGGCGGTCCGCGGCGATGTCGTGGTCGATCGCCGGCTGACCGGTGGGCGCCCGGTGCTCGGGATCTGCGTCGGCATGCAGATCCTGTTCGCCCGCGGCATCGAGCACGGCGTGGAGACCGAGGGCTGCGAGCAGTGGCCCGGCACGGTCGAGCGCCTGCAGCCGAAGGACGACCAGCCGGTCCCGCACATGGGCTGGAACACGGTCGACGTACCGTCCGGCACGAAGCTCTTCGACGGCGTCGAGAAGGAGCGGTTCTACTTCGTCCACTCGTACGGCGTTCGCGAGTGGCAGCTGCAGGACGCCCGCGAGTCGGTCGCGCCGCTGGTGACGTGGACGACGTACGGCGCCGACCGCTTCGTTGCCGCCGTCGAGAACGGGCCGCTCACCGCCACCCAGTTCCACCCGGAGAAGTCCGGCGACGCCGGCGCGGAGCTGCTCGCCAACTGGGTTCGTTCGTTGTAATACCAGTCGCGTAACTGGTTTCACCCCTGACGATCGGTCACGGTTGCGCAGCGGTGTCCGATTTCCGGGCTGCGAGGCCTTCAAAGTCGCTGACTGTGCTGTCACACTCACTCGCCAAGATGCTGGTTGGGGAACCTCCACCGAGGGGGCCGGGTGCTGGCGGCGAAGAATCTCGAGGTCGTCTACGACGATGTGATGCTGGTGCTGCGGGGCGTCGGCCTCGAGGTTCCACAGGGCCGGATCGTGGCCCTGCTGGGGGCGAACGGCGCCGGCAAGTCCACTTTGCTGCGCGCGTTCTCCGGTCTGCTCGACGTCCATGACGGTGCGGTCCGGCGCGGGTCGATCACCCTCGACGGCGAGCCGATCCACACGTACGGCGCCAGCCGGATCGCTGCCCTGGGCATCAAACAGGTCATGGAAGGCCGGCGCATCCTGGCCGACCTCACCGTCGAGGAGAACCTGAGGATCGGCGGGCACGTCAGCCCGCGCTCGATCAAGACCAACCTGGACCGGACGTATGAGTTGTTCCCGGTGCTGGCCGACCGGCGCCGCAAGCTCGCCGGTTACCTGTCCGGCGGCGAGCAGCAGATGCTCGCCATCGGCCGGGCGCTGATGTCGGATCCGAAGTACCTGCTGCTGGACGAGCCGAGTCTCGGGCTGGCGCCGATGATCGTCCAGCAGATCCGGGACGTGATCGTGCAGATCAACCAGGACGGTACGACGGTTCTGCTGGTCGAGCAGAACGCGGCGATGGCGTTGTCGATCGCCGAACACGGTTACGTGCTGGAGAACGGCGCGATGGTGATGGACAAGCCGGCCGCGGAGTTGCTTGCCGACGGCGACGTTCGCGAGTTCTATCTCGGCCTCGGCGCCGAAGGCTCGGCGAAGTCCTTCCGGGACGTGAAGCACTACCGCCGCCGGAAGCGTTGGCTCTCGTGACGGCGACAGAGGCTCGGCAGAGCGAGAGCACGGAGGAAGCGACGCCGGTGCTCACGTTCGAGGATGTCGTCCTCGGATTCGACGGGGTGACGGCCCTCAACGGCGTGAGCTTCACGGTGAACACAGGCGAGCTGTTCGCGGTGATCGGGCCGAACGGCGCCGGCAAGACCTCGATCTTCAACGTGTTGTCCGGCGTCTACCGGCCGCAACAGGGCACCGTCCGGTTCGGCGACGAGGACCTGATCGGCCGCCGGCCGCACGCGATCGCGCGCCTCGGCATCGCCCGGACCTTCCAGAACATCGAGCTGTTCTCCAACCTCACCGTGCTGGACAACCTGATGCTCGGCCGGCACCTTCATCACCCGTACGGCGTCCTCGCCGCGTTCGCGTGGCTCGGCAAGGCCCGGCGCAACGAACTCGCGAACCGCCTCGCCGTCGAGGAGATCGTCGACTTCCTGGAGCTCGCCCCATGGCGGCGGCTCCCGGTCGGCCTGCTGCCGTACGGCGTGCAGAAGCGGGTCGAACTGGGCCGCGCCCTCGCGTCCGAGCCGAAACTGCTGCTGCTCGACGAACCGGTCGCGGGAATGAACCTGGAGGAGACCGAGGACATGGCCCGGTTCATCCTCGACATCCGCGACGAGCTCGGGCTGCCGATGGTGATGGTCGAGCACGACATGGGCCTGGTGATGGATCTGGCCGACCGGATCATGGTGATCGACTTCGGCAAGCCGATCCGTACCGGCACGCCGCGGGAGGTGGCGACCGATCCCGACGTGGTGCGCGCCTACCTCGGCGAGGAACACCGGGTGATGCCGTGAGCACCATCGCCACCCGGGTCCGGGAGCGCGCCAGGAAGACCCCCGGCGGAATCGCCTTGCGGGAAAAGGATCTGGGCATCTGGCAGCAGGTCAGCTGGCTGCAGTACTGGGACACCGCCGCGCTGGTCGGCCACGCGCTGATTGCCCTCGGCATCGAAGTCGGCGACCGCGTCGCGATCCACTCGGAGAACCGGCGCGAGTGGCTCTACACCGATGTCGGGACGGTCGCCGTCCGCGCCGCCACCGTCGGTCTCTACCCGACCAACCCGGTCGCCGAGGTCGGCTATCTGCTCCGGCACTCGGGCGCGAAGGTGCTGATCGCCGAGGACCAGGAGCAGGTCGACAAGGCGCTCGCGGTCGAGGATCTGCCCGACCTGCGGCACATCGTGTACGTCGAGCCGCGCGGCATCCGCTACCGGTACGACGACCCACGGCTGATCGCCTGGCCCGACTTCCTTGCCCTCGGCACCGAGCATCGCGAGGCCCATCCGAACGCCGTCGCGCAACGAATGATCGACGCCCGCCGGGACGACGTGGTGACGCTGATCTACACCTCCGGGACCACCGGACCGCCGAAGGGCGTGATGCTGACCGGCGCGAACGTCGACTTCGCGATCCAGGAACTGGTCGAGCGCGGCGGCTTCACCGCACCGCCGCCGTCACCGCGCGACAGCGTGCTGTCCTACCTGCCGTTGTGCCATGTCGCCGAGCGGATCTTCAGCGGCTGGTTCGGCGCCGGGGCCGGCGTCTGCGTGCACTTCGCCGAGTCGATCGAGACCGTCGCGCCCAATCTGCACGAGGTGCAGCCGACCGTCCTGTTCGGCGTACCCCGGATCTGGGAGAAGATCGCGGCCGGTGTGCAGATCCGGATCCAGTCCGCGGATCCGGTCAAGCGCCTGCTCGGCGGCTACTGGTTGCGCCGCGCCGACTGGATCGGCGGCGTCCTCGCGGCCAATGGCGGACGTCATACCGCCGCCTCGCGAGCGGTCTACGCGATCGGCTGGCTGTTCTGCTACCGCGCGCTGAAGGATCGCGTCGGCCTCCGCAAGGTCCGGTACGCCGCCTGTGGGGCAGCACCGATCGCACCCGAGGTACTGCGGTTCTTCATGGGCCTCGGCCTGCCGATGCACGAGGTGTACGGCATGACCGAGAACACCGCGGTGGCCACCGCCAACCGCCCAGGCCGGGTCAAGGTCGGCACGGTCGGCGAGCCGCACGAAGGTGTCGAGGTGCGGATCGACGAGAGCACCGGCGAGATCCTCACCAAGCATCCGGGGACGTTCGCCGGCTACTGGCAGGACCCGGAGGCGACCGCGAAGGTGATCGGCCCCGACGGCTGGCTGCACACCGGTGACGTGGGGGAGTGGGTCGAGGGTACGCACCTGCGCATCACCGACCGGATGAAGGACATCATCATCACGGCGGGTGGCAAGAACGTCGCCCCGTCGGAAATCGAGAACGCCCTGAAAGCATCGCCGTACATCAAGGAAGCCGTGGTGATCGGCGACCGGCGCAAGTTCCTCACCGCGCTGATCGGCATCGAGCCGGACACGGTCGGCCACTGGGCCCAGGTCCATCGCCTGCCGTATTCGACGTACGGCGACCTGTCCGCGAAGCCCGAGGTGATCGGGCTCGTCCAGGGAGTCGTTGACGAGGTCAACGAACGGTTCGCCACCGTCGAGCAGGTGCGGTCGTTCCGGCTGCTGCCGAAGGTGCTGGATCACGAGGACGGCGAGCTGACCGCGACCCAGAAGGTCAAGCGCACCGCGGTCGAGTCGGCGTTCGCCGGCCTGGTCGAGTCCATGTACGCCGGGGGTGTCAGGTGAACGAGTTCGTCGCCACGGTGGTCCGCGGTCTCGGCAACGGATCGATCTACGCGCTGCTGGCGCTGGGCTTCGTGATCGTCTACAAGTCCATGCGGGTGATCAGTTTCGCCCAGCCGGCGTTCATGATGGCCGGCGCGCTCCTGACCGGTTATCTGGTGCTGTCGATGAACTTCTTCGTCGCCGTCCTGGTCGCGCTGCTGCTGACCGGGTTGCTCGGCGCCGGGGTGGAACGGCTCGCGTTGCGGCCGATGATCGGCAAGCCGGTCTTCGTGATCGCGATCATCACCCTCGGCGTCGACATCGTGATCCGGACCGTGGTGAACTCGTTCATCGGCCTGGACATCCGGCAGATGGGTGATCCGTGGGGCCTGCGGCAGGTCGACGTACTGGGCGCCAAGATCGATCAGCGGCATCTCGCGACGCTCGTGACGACCCTGGTCGTGGTGGCGGCGCTGTTCGCGTTCTACCGCTGGTCGCGCACCGGTCTGGCGATGCGGGCGGCGTCGTCGGACCAGGAGGTCGCGCTCGCGCAGGGAGTGTCGGTCGGGCGGGTGTTCTCGTTGTCCTGGGCGCTCGCGGCCGCACTCGCCGGGCTAGCCGGGGTGTTCCTGTCGACCGGCATCGGACTCGAGCAGAACCTCTGGTTGACCGCGCTCAAGGCACTGCCGGTGATCATCCTCGGCGGCCTGGATTCCCTCGGCGGGGCAGTGATCGCGGGCCTGACGGTCGGTGTGATCGAGGCGCTGGTCGGCAGTTACGGCGACAACCTGCACCCCGTTTTCGGTGGCGACTTCTTCCTCGTCGTCCCGTACTTGCTGATGCTCCTCGTCCTGCTCGTCAGACCCTACGGCCTTCTCGGCACTCGCGAGGTGGAGCGGATATGAGCCGACCATTGCTCTACCTGTCCTACAAGCAGGACACGGCTCTGCTGAACACGCCGGGGAAGCGGTTCTGGACGTCGGTGCTCGCGATCGCGGCGGTGTCGTTGCCGTTCCTGCTGACCGACGACCTGCTCGTCGTACTGGCGACCGCGTGTGTGGCGTCGATCGGGGCGATCGGGCTGAACCTCGTCACCGGGTACGCCGGGCAGGTGTCGCTCGGGCATGCGTTCTTCCTTGCCATCGGCGCCTATACGGCGGCGGCGTTGTCGGGGGACCCGGACAGCACCCGGCTGATCGGGTTCGGGATCACCTCGGTGCCGATCTGGTTGCTCGCGGCCGGACTGGTCGCGGGACTCGCCGGGTTGATCGTGGCGCCGCTGGCGGCCCGGTTACGCGGGTTGTACCTCGCCGTGGTGACGCTGGGCCTCGTGTTCATCGGCGAGCACGTGTTCAAGCACTGGCGCGATCTCACCGGGGGAGTCGGGGTCGGCCGTCCGGCCGCCGTACCGGAACTGTTCGGGATCCAGTTCGCGGTGGACGGGTCGATGTTCACCAAGGCACAGAAGCTGTACCTGCTGATGCTCGTGCTGCTGGTGATCTTCGGCGTACTGGCCCGGAACCTGGTTCGCTCCCGGGTCGGCCGGGCGCTCGCCGCGGTCCGGGACCGGGACCTGGCCGCCGAGGTGATCGGGGTCGACGTGACCCGCTACAAGATGATCGCGTTCGCGGTGTCGTCGTTCTACGCCGGCGTCGCGGGCGCGCTGCTGTACGTGATGATCGGCTTCGTCGAGCCGGGGTCCTTCAACCTCGGTATGTCGGTGCAGTACATCGCGATGGTGCTGATCGGCGGTGTCGCCACCATCTCCGGATCGGTGCTCGGCGCGCTGTTCATCACGCTGTTGCCGAGGGTCACCCGCGAGCTTCCGGCCGTGCTGCCGTTCATCAGCAGCAGTTCGGCGGCCGGCGGTATCACGGTCTTCCAGGTCGAGACCATCCTCTACGGCCTGCTGATCATCGCCTTCCTGATCTTCGAACCGCGAGGGTTGTTCGGGATCTGGAACCGGCTCCGCACCTACTGGAAATCCTGGCCGTTCTCGCACTAAGGAGTATTGATGAGCATTCGGAGGGGAATCGCTGTCGCGCTGATCGCGGCGATGGCTGTGCTGGTGGGGTGCCGGAACGACGCCCCGGAGACGCAGGAGGGCGGCTCGGGCGTCAAGTTCGACGTCGGGGTCACCGCCGAGCCGTGCCCGGCCGCGGTCGACAAGACCAAGGGCTGCATCTACCTGGGCTCGATCTCGGACCTGACCGAGGGCCCGTTCAAGGCCCTCGGCGTACCGATCACCGAGAGCCAGAAGGCGTTCTGGCAGCGGGTCAACAAGGCCGGCGGGATCGGGGCCTACGAGGTCGACGTGACCAAGTACGTCAAGGACAACAAGTACAACCCGCAGATCCACAACGAGGTGTACGGCGAGATCAAGCCCGACGTACTGGGGCTGGCCCAGACGCTCGGCTCGCCGACCACGGCCGCGATCCTCGGCGACCTCAAGGCCACCGGGATGATCGGCGTACCGGCGTCCTGGACGTCGGCGTGGGCGTTCGAGGACGTGATCCTGGAGTCGGGCACGAACTACTGCTTCGAGTCGATGAACTCGGTCGACTTCGCGGTCGAGACGATCAAACCGAAGAGCGTCGCCGCGGTGCACTTCCCGGGTGACTACGGCGACGACGCCGCGGCCGGGACGAAGCTCGCGGCCGAGGCCAACGGGCTGAAGTTCACCGACATCCCGACCGCGCCCGGGCAGGAGAACCAGGGCGCCGCGATCCAGAAACTGCTCGCGGCCAAACCCGATCTGGTCATCCTGACCACCGGCCCGACCGAGGCGGCGACCATCGTCGGCGGTGCCGCGCAGAACGGCTTCAAGAGCCCGTTCATCGGCACCAGCCCGACCTGGAACCCGGCCCTGCTGAAGAGCCCGGCCGCGCCCGCGCTGACGGCGCTCTACCGGCAGTCCGGACCGTGGGCGCCGTACGGCACCGACACCCCGGGTCACAAGGCGCTGGCCGAGTCGCTCGACCCGGCGGCGTTCAAGGCCGCGCCGAACGACGGCTACACGGCCGGCTGGGTCTGGTCGTACCCGCTGAAGGCCGCGCTGGAGAAGGCGGTCGAGTCCAAGGACCTCACCCGGGCCGGGCTGCTGGCCGCGGTGAAGTCACTGCAGACCGTGGACTACGAAGGGATGCTTCCGGCGGAGGCGGGCCGCTTCTCCGGCGAGCCGAACGAGCGTGTCTTCCGCGCCAGCATCATCTCGAAGGTGGACCCGACGGCGCCGACCGGCGTCAAGGTGGAACGCGACTTCTTCACCGGCAAGACGGCGAAGGCGTACGACTTCACCAAGCCCTGCTATCAATAGCGGCGCACGGGTTCATCTTGTAGGCGTCTGCCGTTCACCGTATGTTCACCGGTGACCGGCAGATCCTTACGCCCAACGAGGAGGACCCACCCGTGTCCGTTCACGAGAATCCCCTGTCCCGGCGGCAGTTCGTCGCTCGAGCTGCCGCGGCCGGTGTCGCGGTCAGTGTCGCGGGCTCGGTGGAGGCGCTGTACACCGCCCAGCCCGCGCTCGGCACGTCCGGCCCGAAGATCGGCTACGGACCGCTGATCGAGGACCCGGACGGCATGCTCGACCTGCCGCGCGGGTTCAGCTACAAGGTCCTGTCCCGCGAGGGCACCGTACGGCCCGACGGGCTGCAGACCCCGAGCCGCTTCGACGGCATGGGCGCGTTCGCGGACCGCGACGGCGGTGCCCGGCTCGTCCGCAACCACGAGTGCAGCCCGACCGCGGCGATCAAGGTCGTCGCGCCCGCCGAGCGGACCTATGACCCGGCCGGTGCCGGCGGCACGAGCACGGTGGTGGTGAACCGGCACAGCGCGGCGACGAAGGAGTTCGTCAGCCTCGGCGGTACGGCGATCAACTGCTCGGGCGGCATCACCCCGTGGCGGACCTGGCTGACCTGTGAGGAGACCGAGCTCAAGGCCGGTGAGAGCGGCTACACCAAGGACCACGGCTTCATCTTCGAGGTCGACCCGTACGACGACCGCCGCAACGTGAACCCGACTCCGCTGAAGCCGATGGGGCGGTTCCAGCACGAGGCGGTCGCCATCGACCCGTCGACCGGCATCGTGTACGAGACCGAGGACGCGTTCATCGCGCCGCTCGGCGGCTTCTACCGGTTCCTGCCGAACCGCCCGCGCGGCGGCTGGGGCTCGCTGCGCGCCGGTGGCGAGCTGCAGGCGATGCACATCCCGGATCTGCCGGACCTGTCGGTGGTCCAGGAGGCCGGCACGCTGTTCCACGGCGTGCAGTGGGTGAAGGTGCCGGATCCGCTGGCGACGACGGAGTCGGTCCGGGCGCAGGACTACGCCAAGCCGATCACCGGTGGCTACAAGCTCGAGGGCTGCTGGTGGGGGACCCGGGATCGCTGCGTGTACTTCGTCTCGTCGTTCGCCCGGACCGAGCTCGGCCCGAAGGTGAACCACGACGGGCAGGTCTGGCGGTTCGACCCACGGAAGAAGACCCTGCGCCTCGAGGTGATCTTCACCCGGCCTTCGCCCGGCTCCGACGACCCCGAGTTCGACGCGCCCGACAACATCACGATGTCGCCGTACGGCGGGCTGATGATGTGCGAGGACGGACTCGGCGAGCAGCACATCCTCGGCACCACGGAGGACGGCGAGGTCTTCAAGTTCGCCCGCAACCGCGTCAACAACGGCACCCCGGAGGAGCCGGAGTACGGCGAACTGGCCGGAGCCGGCTTCTCCGCGGACGGCCGGACGATGTTCTTCAACGTCTACACACCCGGTATCACGTACGCCGTCACCGGCCCGTGGCGCCGTCGGCGGTAAGCACCTTCGTCGAGTGAACGCCCGGCTCGCGATCGGGTCTGAACAGTCGCGAGCCGGGCCGACCTTGCCTCCTACTGGGACCTTCTACTGGGGAACTTCTACTGGGCGACTTTGAACAGGTCGTCCAGCTGGGTGTTGAGCTTCGTCAGCGAGCTGATCGGCGAACTGCCGATGTAGACGGCGTCGAGGCGCGGTGCCATCAGGGCCGCGATATCGGCCGCGTTCGTCGTCACCGGGAACAGGAACGTCGTCTTGTCCACGACCTGCTGGGTGAACGGGGAGACGTCGAGCTTGCGCTCGGACTTGTTGTAGGCGATCGCCAGGTCGGTGCCGGCCGGTCTGGCCGGGAACACGACGCCGGACTGGCCGATGATGTTCTGGCATTCCTCGCCGGACAGGAACTTGACCCACTTCGCGGCATTCTCGGGCTGCTTCGACAGCGTGGTGACCGAGTCGGCCAGGCCGTTGAACATCGACGCCCGCTTGCCGCTCGGCCCGATCGGGGTCGGCGCCAGCCCGATGTCCAGCTTCTTACCGGCGGCGTCGGTGAGCTTCGTGAAGCTGGAGATCATCCACGACCCGCTGAGGCCCATGGCCGCCGTACCCGACTGGATCTGCTTGTCGGTCCCGATCGCGTTCGCCCCGCCGATCTCCTCGTAGCTGGGCATGTAGCCCTTCTGCACCAGGCCGAAGTACCAGCTCAGCGTGTCCTGGAGGGCCGGCTGGTCCAGGTTGAACTTCGTGCCCCACGGGTTCTTGTCGGTTGCTTGCCAGCCCGCGCTGCCGGTGAACGCCGACCACTGCGTCTGGCCCCAGCCACCGCCGCCGGAGCCCTCGGAGCCGAGACCGTGCGTCTTGACGTGCGTCTTGTCGAAGCCCGGCTCGTCGCCCCGGACGCCCTTCTCGTCGATGGTGAGATGTGCGATGAGCTTCTCGAACGTGCCGCCGTCCTGGGGGTTCCAGGTAAGGGTCTGCAGTTCGGCAGGATCCACGCCGGCCGCTTTGATCGCGGCAGCGTCGTAGAAGATGGCGATCGTGTCCCAGTCCTTCGGGGCGCCGTACCGCTTGCCGTCCTGGCCCTTCCACAGTTCCGCCAGACCCGGCTGGTAGTCGCCGTCCTCGATGTCGCTGGTCGGGCCGAGGTCGTCGAGCGGGCGGAGGACCTTCAGATCGACGTACTGGGCGAACTTCGACAGGTGGTCGGTGAAGACGTCGGGCGCGGTGTCGGCGATGAAGCCCGCGGTGAGCTTGGACCAGTAGGCGTCCCAGCCGTACTGCGAGATATGGATCTTCAGGCCGGGATTGGCCTGCGCGAACGCGTCGGCGCACTTCTGGTAGCCCGGCTGCTGGGCCGAGTCCCACAGCCAGTACTCGATGGTGCCGTTCGCGCTGCTGCCGGTCGTGCCGCCGCAGGCGGTCAAGGCCCCCGCGGTGAGCAGGGCGATCGCGGTGCGGATCCGTTGCCGGAAGGTGATCATGCCGGGCTCCTCACTTGATCCCGCTGAAGCCGATGGAGTTGACGATGCGCTTCGCGAAGAGCATGAAGAGCAGGAGCATCGGAAGGGCGGCGACGAGGGTGGCGGCCATCAGGCCGGACCAGTCGGGGCCGGTCTGCGGCGTCTGGGACTTGAAGACGCCGAGCGCGACGGTGAGGACGCGCGACTTGTCGGTGTAGCTCACCATCAGGGCCCAGAAGTACTCGTTCCACGCCGCGATGTAGGTGAGGATCGCCAGCGTCGTGATCGGGGCCATCGACATCGGAATGATGAGCCGGAAGAACACCCTGACCTTGGAAGCGCCGTCCATCAGCGCTGCCTCCTCCACCTCGCGGGAGATCCCGAGGAAGAACTGGCGCAGGAAGAACACTGCGAACGGCGTCATGAACATGGTCGGCAGGGAGATCCCGAGCAGGGTGTCCACCAGGCCGAGTTGCTTGATCAGCACGAAGTTCGGCAGCAGTGTGAAGATCGCCGGGATCATCAGGCCGGCCAGGAAGAAGGCGAAGACCTTCTCGCGGTGCTTCCACTGCAGTCGTGCGAACGCGTACGCCGCCATCGCGGAGAAGAACACCTGCCCGACGGTGATCAGCGTGGCGACGACGACGGAGTTGAACAGGTACCGCCAGAAGTTGATCGCCTGCCCGGCGCCACCGGCGTCGATGGCCTCCTGCCCGGTTTGCAGGCCGAAGACCCGCTCGAAGCCGCCGGCCGAGGTCTGTACCGGCAGCAGGTTGTCGGAGCCCGCGTAGAGGGCGTTGTTGCTGGACAGGGCGGTACGCAGCATCCAGTAGAACGGGAACAGGCTGACGAGGATCACCAGGATCATGAACGTCCAGGCGAGCGCGCGGCCGGCGCTGAACCGGTGTGGCTCGCGCGGCGTGGCCGGGGGGTCCGGGGTCATTGCGGGTGGCGCGGCGCCGACCTTCGGCGTGGTGTCGGTGGTCATGGTCGCCTCCTCAGGCCAGGTCGGAGGACTCGGCGCGGGTGAGCCGGTACTGGAGGAACGTCACGATCACCAGGACGGCGAGCAGGGCCACGGACATGGCCGATGCGTAGCCGAACTGGAAACGACCGAACGCGACGTCGTAGATGTAGTACTGCAGCACCCGGGAGGAATCGACCGGACCACCGCGCGTCGCGATCGCCACGGTGTCGAAGACCTGGAAGGAGCCGACCACGGTGATGATCAGGACGAGCGAGAGGATCGGGCGCAGGAGCGGCACCGTGATGCTGCGGAACATCCGCACCTCGCCCGCGCCGTCGATGCGGCCTGCCTCGTAGACGGTCTCGGGGATCGTCTGCAGGCCGGCGAAGATCAGCAGCGCGGTGTAGCCGACATGCCGCCAGACGTTGATGAAGGCGATCGTCGGGATCGCCCAGGCGCTGTCGGACAGGAACGGGATCCGGTCCAGGCCGATCGCGGCGATGATCGTGTTCCCGATGCCGAGCTGGTAGTCGAGGATCCAGAGGAAGACCATCGCGGCGACCACGTTCGAGACCAGGAACGGCGTCAGCACGATGCCGCGCAGCCAGGTCCGCTGCGTCAGCCGCTGCATCATCACCGCGATCACCAGGGCGAGAACCGTCTGGAAACCGATGTTCAGGACGACGTAGTAGAGCGTCACCTTCAGCGCGTTCCAGAACACCGGGTCCTGGATCATCCGCACGTAGTTGTCCAGACCGTTGAACTCCGGCGGCGTGAGCAGGTTGAACTTCGTGAAGCTGAGGTAGATCCCGCGCAAGGTCGGCCAGACCAGGAAAACGGCGAAGCCGACGAGTGCGGGAAGGATGAACAGCAGCGCCAGACGAGTGTCGTCGCGCGGACCGTTCCTGGCGCGACCGGTCTTCGCCGGTCGGATCGGGGTCGTCGTGACCATCGGCTCTCCTTCGCCCGGGGACTGTCCGCCGGGGTCCAGGGCTATTTACAGTCAGATTGAAAATAAGCCAGGATGGCCGGTGTGACAAGGGTCACGTCGACGATTTGTAAACTGGGCGGATGGTGACTGGCACGACTGAGCGACCAGCCGGTGAGCGGGGCCTGACCGCGGGAGAGCTCGCCGTCACCCGCCAACTGCTGATCCACGGGCCGGCGACCAGGGGTGACCTCGGCGACCGGCTCAACCTCTCCTATGCGTCGATGTCCCGATTGGCCCGGGCCCTCATCCACGGCGGTATCGCCACCGAGGACCCCGAGTCGGCCGCAGCGATCGGCCGGCCCCGCCACGTCCTGACCGCGGTGCCCAGTGCCCGGCACGTCGTCGGCGTCAAGCTCACCGGCGATACCGCGTACGCCGTGGTCTGCGACCTGTTCGGCGAGGTCACAGCGACCACCAGAGCGGCCCTGCCCCGGCCCGAGGAGGACGGTGTCGTGCCGGTTGCGGCCACTGTGAAGCTCATCGCCCAGCTGGTGAACAGGCTCGCTCCGAAGGTGCCCAGCGTGGATGGCATCGGGGTGTCCGTGGGTGGAGTGATCGCGGGCCGTTCGGTCGTCCGGGAGGGGACGTTCCTGGGCTGGAGCGAGGTGGATCTCGGTGGACCGCTGCGGGACCGGACCGGGCTTCCGGTCATCGTCACGAACGACGTCACCGCACTGGCGCGGGAGCAACTATGGTTCGGCGCGGGCCGCACCCATTCGACCTTCGGCATCATCACCGTCGGCGCCGGGCTCGGTGTGGGCGTCGTCCGCGACGGTGTCGCCGTCGAGGAACTGATCGACAACGGTCATCTGCTGGCGCACGCACCCGTCGACAGCAGCGGGCCCAGCTGCGGCCTCGGCCACCGCGGGTGTGTGGCGGCCTATCTGAACCGGGAGGATCTCGAGCGCAACGCCTCAGCGGCCGCCAAGCACCCGGTCACCCTGAACGACCTCGTCCGGGCCCGGTCCGGCGGCGACCCGGCCGCCACCCGGAGGCTCGACGACGCGGCCCGGGCTCTCGGGCATGTCGTGGCCTCGTTCGCCGGGGCGCTCCAGACGACCTGCATTGTGCTCGGTGGCGAGGACGTCACCGCCTTCACCGACTCGCCGGCCCTGCGGGAGGCGATCGATGATCGACTCCGCCCCGGACCGTTCGAGACCCAGCGCTGCACACTCGAGCTCCTCACCACCCCGTTGACCTTTACCGACTGGGCCCGGGGCGCCGCGGTAGCAGGCATCCAGCACGTCCTCGGTGCCTGATCGGTGCCTGAGTGGTGCGTCAGGCGGTCGCGCCGGGGAACGCCACCGGGGCGCCGCCCCAGGTGAGCTGGATGGCTGCGTACCGGAGCAGGGCCTCGATGGCGAACGCTCGTACGGCGGGTTGTTCGGCGGCCTCGACGAGGTCGCCGTACACCCCGACGATCCGGCGCTCGATCAGCAGGACCAGGGCGGTTGCGGTCGCGGTGTTGCTGACGACCTGGGGGAGGTCGTACGCCGGTTGGGCCGCGACCGGCGTCTCGCCGGCGGCGACCAGCAACGCGCTCAAGCGGTCGCGATTGTCGCGATGGACCTCGAACGTGTCGTTCGCATCCCGGAACCTGGCCCCGCTGAGCTTGCCCCCGGCGACGCCGACGCCGTACAGCGCAGCGTGCTCACCGGCGAGCGCAGCCTGCAGGGCTTCGACCTGGTTCACGAGGCGTCCTTCTTCTTCGGGGTGAGCGTCGAGGACAGCTGGATCTCGGACGCGGCGATCTCGGCGAGCAAGCGTGCCGGGGCGCCGGACAGCTTGGCCGCCGCGGCCGCGTGGGCGATCGCCGCCGCCTTCTCCTGCTTGGACAACGCCAGGAGAGCGGCTACCGCCGTACTCGCGACGGCCGGCGCCTTCGTCGCCGCAGGCGCGACCCCGGCGGTTTCCTTGAGCTTGGTCAGGTGGCTCACGTGGTACTTCGCGCCGGCCGCGAGCTGGGTGCGCAGCGCCGGGAACTTCCGGCTCACCCCGGCGAATCCGAGAGACAACTGAGTCACCAGGGTCGCCGCGGTGCTGAGCGCCGCGACGACGGCCGGGTCGACGGTAGGTGTCTCCTCGGTCGGCCCCGGTGCGGTCGGCGTGCCGTTCACGGCGCCCTTGGTTCCCGGCGTACCGGCCCCGGAGGCGGCGTCGTCCTTGCAGCCGGTCAGCGCGACCGCGCCCGGGACAAGGGCGGCGGTGACGACGACAGTACGTCGATTCAGGCGGGGGACAGGCACGGCGGAACGATACCTGCTGACCCGCCCACAGCCGGCCCGGGAGAGCCGATGACCAGGATCAGGTCAGTAGGCGGATATGGTGGGCTACTGCTCTCGGCCGGACCGCCGGGAGCGGAACGGGTGCACAACTGGAGAGAGGCAGGTCAACCTGTGAGCCGAAAGCCGGGCCCCACGCGCCACACGGACACCACGAGCCTCGAGAACTTCCTGCGGCCGATCGTCGAGCAGTTCGGCTGCGACCTGGAGGCCGCGGACGTCACGCCGGCCGGACGCCGCCGCTTGCTGCGCGTCCTGGTCGACCGCGACCGCGGCATCAGCCTGGACGACGTCGCCGAGGTGACCAGGGCCATCTCCAAGGCGCTCGACGCCGACGACATCATGGGCGACGGCGCCTACACGCTGGAGGTTTCCAGCCCCGGCGTCGACCGGCCGCTGACCCTGCCCCGGCACTGGCGGCGCAACCTCACCCGCCTGGTCGCGGTCACGCTGACCGACGGCGGGAAGCTGACCGGCCGGATCAAGTCCGCCTCCGACGAGGCGGCCGAACTGGACGTCGACGGCAAGCGGCAGAGCGTCGCGTACGCCGACGTGGAGAAGGCCAAGGTCCAGATCGAATTCAACCGGGCTGCCGGCAACGACGAACCAGAAACACCTGCCGACGGCACGGTGGAGGAGAACTGACATGGACATCGACATGGCCGTGCTGCGGTCACTCGAGCGCGAGAAGGACATCGCCCTGGAGGTCGTCGTCGAGGCGATCGAGGCGGCACTCCTGGTCGCCTACCACCGGACCGAGGGGGCGCAGCAGCACGCCCGGGTCGAGCTGGACCGCAAGAACGGGCACGTGACCGTCTTCGCCCGCGAGCTGGCCGAGGACGGCACGCCGGCCCGGGAGTACGACGACACCCCGGCCGACTTCGGCCGGATCGCCGCGACCACGGCCAAGCAGATCATCCTGCAGCGGCTGCGCGACGCCGAGGACGAGGTGCGGTACGGCGAGTTCTCCGGCAAGGAGGGCGACATCGTCTCCGGTGTCGTCCAGCAGGGCCGCGACCCGCGGTCGGTGATGGTCGACCTCGGCAAGATCGAGGCCGTGCTGCCGGCGCCCGAGCAGGTGCCGGGGGAGAAGTACGAGCACGGCTCCCGCCTGCGGGTGTACGTCGTCGGCGTCCGGAAGGGCTTCAAGGGCCCGCAGATCACCGTCAGCCGGACGCACCCGAACCTGGTGAAGAAGCTGTTCGCGCTGGAGGTCCCGGAGATCGCCGACGGCACCGTCGAGATCACCGCGATCGCTCGCGAGGCGGGGCACCGGACCAAGATCGCGGTCCGCACCCTGAACCCGTCCGTGAACGGCAAGGGCGCCTGCATCGGGCCGATGGGCCAGCGGGTGCGCAACATCATGCACGAGCTGCACGGCGAGAAGATCGACATCATCGACCACAGCGACGATCCGGCCACCTTCGTCGGGAATGCGTTGTCCCCGGCGCAGGTTACGTCGGTCGAGGTGGTGGACGCCGCGGCCCGTGCGGCGCGCGTCGTCGTACCCGACTATCAGCTGTCGCTGGCGATCGGCAAGGAGGGGCAGAACGCCCGCCTCGCCGCCCGGCTCACAGGCTGGCGGATCGACATCCGGCCGGATACCGATGTGACTGGTGATGACAAGAAGGTAGACTGATCTCTCGGTCGGTCGACTGAGTCGTCACCACACCCTGAGGAACTGTGACAAAAACTGCAGACGCGCGCCCTGAGAAGCTCCGGGAGCGCACCTGTATCGGGTGCCGGAAACGATCCAGCCCGACTGACCTGCTGCGGATGACGGTGTCCGGAGGACCAACGAACCAGATGGTCCTCCCGGATCCCGAGCGTCGGGCACCCGGCCGTGGGGCGCACCTGCACCCGGCGACCGAGTGTTTCGAACTCGCCGTCCGGCGCAAGGCGTTCCCACGGGCCTTCAAGGTCCCGGGGCCGCTCGACGTGACCGGGCTGCAGGAGTACGTCGAGCAGCGTGATAGGGAAGAAGCAGTGCAAAAGGCGGCCTCCCGGCCGTCCGCGGCGGTCTGACCGGACCGTCGTGACCGACATGAAGGCGGGTCATCGACTCATGACCACTCGATGAGTGTCGAACGATGAGTGCAATGCGATGAGCATGTACGTCAACTAACGGTCCGCGGCCCCAGGCTCGGACCAGAGGGAGAGTAGTGGCAAAGGTCCGGGTCTACGAGCTCGCGAAAGAGCTCGGAGTTACCAGCAAGGTCGTTCTGACCAGGCTGAACGACATGGGAGAGTTCGTCCGATCGGCGTCCTCGACGATCGAGGCACCCGTCGTCCGACGGTTGGCGGAGGAGTTCGAGAAGAACCCGCCGAAGAAGCGCGCGGCCAAGAAGGCCGCCGCCAGCACGTCTGCCGCGCCGCAGGCGACCGCACCGGTCGCGCCGGCGCCGAAGCCGGCCCAGCCGGCGGCCCCGAAGGCTCCGGCCGAGCGCACCGCGCCGGCCGCTGAGGTGCGTACCGAGGCGGCTCCGGTCGCCGAGGCTCCGGCCGCTCCGGCGCCCGCGGCCGAGACGGCGCCGGTGAAGTCGGCCCCGGGGATCAAGCCGGGACCGCGTCCGGGCCCGAAGCCGGGTCCGCGCCAGGAGTCCGCTCCGGCCGAGCCGGCTGCGCCTGCCCCGGTGGAGTCGGCTCCGGTCGAGTCCGCTCCGGCGGCGAAGGCGGAGAGCCCGGCAGCGCCGTCGTTCGAGGCTCCGGCCGCGAAGGCAGCCCCGGAGACGGGTGGCCAGTCGGCCCCGTCCGCTCCGTCATCTGAGCCGCGTCGTACCGGTGGCGACTCCGCGGCCCGTCCGGGTCCGCGTCCGGCACCGGCTGCTAGCCCGCGTCCGGGCGGCCAGGGCGGCAGCCAGGGTTCCGGCCCGCGTCCGGGTGGCCAGGGTGGTCCCGGTTCCGGTCCGCGTCCGGGTGCGCCCCGTCCGGGTGCCCCGCGTCCCGGCGCGCCCCGTCAGGGCGGCCAGGGTGGCGGTGGCCCGCGTCCGGGTGCACCGCGTCCGGGCAACAACCCCTTCAGCTCGACCCAGGGCATGCAGCGCGGTGGACCGCGCTCCGGCCAGGGTGGCGGCGGTGGCGGCGGTGGCGACCGCGCCGGGGCTCCGAGCCCGGCCGGCATGGCTCCGCGTCCGCCGCAGGGTCGCAGTGGCGGCGGTGGCGAGCGCGGCGGTAGCGACCGCCCGCGTTCCGGTGGTGTTCCGGGCGCCCCGCGTCCGAACCCGGCGATGATGCCGAAGTCCTCGGCCGGTACGTTCACCGGCCGTCCCGGTGGCGGCTCCGGCGGCCCGGGTGGCGGCTCCGGCGGTCCCGGTGGCGGTGGCCGTGGTCGTCCCGGCGGCGGTCCGGGTGCCGGTCCGCGCGGGGGTGGCGGTGGCGGCGGCGCCGGTGGCGGCTTCCGTCCCGGTGGCGGCGGCCCGAGCGGCCCGCCCGGTGGCGGCGGTGGCCGTCCGGGTCCGGGCAACCGCGGTCGTGGCGGTACGCAGGGTGCCTTCGGGCGTCCGGGCGGTCCGGCGCGTCGTGGCCGCAAGTCGAAGCGGGCGAAGCGCCAGGAATTCGACAACATGCAGGCTCCGGCCGTCGGCGGCGTGCGCGTCAAGCACGGTGACGGCGAGGTCGTGAAGTTGCCGCGTGGCGCGTCGCTGACGGACTTCGCCGAGAAGGTCGGAGTCGACCCGGCGTCGCTGGTCCAGGTGCTGTTCCACCTCGGTGAGATGGTGACCGCGACCCAGTCGGTGAACGAGGAGACGCTCGAGCTGCTCGGTACCGAGCTGAACTACGACGTCCAGCTCGTCTCGCCGGAGGACGAGGACCGCGAGCTGCTGCAGTCGTTCGACATCGACTTCGGCAACGACGAGGGCGACGAGGGCGACCTGGCTCCGCGGCCGCCGGTGGTGACCGTCATGGGTCACGTCGACCACGGTAAGACGAAGCTGCTGGACGCGATCCGGATGGCGAACGTCCAGGCCAAGGAAGCCGGCGGTATCACCCAGCACATCGGTGCGTACCAGGTGACCACCGAGGTCGACGGCCAGGAGCGGGCGATCACCTTCGTCGACACCCCGGGTCACGAGGCGTTCACCGCCATGCGTGCCCGTGGTGCGCAGGCCACCGACATCGTCATCCTGGTGGTCGCGGCCGACGACGGCGTGATGCCGCAGACGATCGAGGCGCTGAACCACGCCCGTGCGGCGGGTGTCCCGATCGTGGTCGCGGTGAACAAGATCGACGTCCCGGCGGCGGACCCGACCAAGGTGCGCGGTCAGCTGACCGAGTACGGCCTGGTCCCCGAGGAGTACGGCGGCGACACGATGTTCGTCGACGTCTCGGCGAAGTCCCGGATCAACATCGAAGGGCTGCTCGAGGGGGTCGTGCTGACCGCGGACGCGGCACTCGACCTGCGGGCCAACCCGACGATGCACGCCGAGGGCATCGCGATCGAGGCGAACCTCGACAAGGGCCGTGGTCCGGTGGCGACCGTGCTGGTGCAGCGCGGCACGCTCCGGGTCGGTGACTCGATGGTGGCCGGTCCGGCGTACGGCCGGGTCCGGGCGATGCTCGACGAGCACGGCGACCCGGTCGAGGAGGCGACGCCGTCGCGTCCGGTCCTGGTGCTCGGTCTGACCGCCGTACCAGGTGCGGGTGACAAGTTCCTGGTCGTCGACGACGACCGCATGGCTCGGCAGATCGCCGAGCGACGCGAAGCCCGTGCCCGTGCGGCGGCGAACGCCAAGCGTCGCGCCCGTCGTACCCTCGAGGACTTCATGGCCTCGATGGAGAAGGGTGAGGCTCAGGAGCTGCTGCTGATCCTCAAGGGCGACGTGTCCGGTTCGGTCGAGGCGCTGGAAGACGCGCTGGTCCGGATCGAGGTCGGCGACGAGGTCAACCTGCGGATCATCGACCGCGGGGTCGGTGCGATCAACGAGAACGACGTCAACCTGGCCATCGCGTCGAACGCCGTCATCATCGGCTTCAACGTGCGGCCGGCGGGCAAGGCCGGGGACCTGGCCGAGCGCGAAGGCGTGGATGTCCGGTACTACTCGGTCATCTACTCGGCGATCGACGACATCGAGGCCGCCCTGAAGGGCATGCTCAAGCCGATCTACGAGGAGGTCACCCTCGGCCAGGCCGAGATCCGGGAGATCTTCCGCTCCTCGAAGGTGGGCAACATCGCCGGTTGCTGGGTGACCAGCGGCCTGCTCAAGCGGAACGCGAAGGTCCGGTTGATCCGGGACGGCGCGGTGGTCGTCGACAACTCCGACCTGTCGTCGCTGAAGAGGTTCAAGGACGACGCGTCCGAGGTCCGCGAGGGCTTCGAGTGCGGTCTGACCATCAACAACTTCAACGACATCAAGATCGGCGACGTCGTCGAGGCGTTCGAGCTCCGCGAGAAGCCGCGCAGCTGACAGCAGGTGGTGCCCCTGATCCCAGGGGCACCGGAGTAACGTCCGGAGAGGCGCTGGTCGCCTCTCCGGACGTTGTTCATGAATGAAGGAGTGAGCCCTGATGGGTGAAGCAAGGGCGAAGCAGTTGGCCGACCGGATCCAGGTGCTCGTCGCGGAACTGCTGGAGCGCCGGGTCAAGGACCCGCGGCTCGGTTTCGTCACGGTCACCGACGCCCGGCTGACCGGCGATCTGCGCGAGGCCAGCGTCTTCTACACGGTGTACGGCGACGAGCAGGCGCGGGCGTCCACGGCGGCCGCGCTGGAGTCGGCGAAGGGCCTGATCCGCAGCGAGGTCGGCAAGGCGCTCGGGCTGCGGCACACTCCGAGCGTGGCGTTCTTCCTGGACGCCGTACCGGAGACCGCGGGGCAGATCGAGGAACTGCTCGAGAAGGCCCGGACGGCCGACGCCGAGGTGGCCAAGGCCGCCGCGGGCGCGAAGCCGGCCGGTGACGCGGACCCGTACAAGCACAAGGACGACGACGAGGACGAGCAGGACTGAGTACTGCGTTGAGCCCTGACTTCACCTCGACGTCCGACGGGATCGTGGTCGTCGACAAGCCTGCCGGCCTGACCTCCCACACCGTCGTCGCCCGGATCCGCCGGCTGGCGGGTACCCGGAAGGTCGGCCACGCCGGCACGCTGGACCCGATGGCGACCGGTGTCCTGGTTGTCGGCGTGAACCGGGCGACGCGGCTGCTCGGCCATCTGCAGCTGGCCGACAAGTCGTACGACGCGACGATCCGGCTCGGTGCCACGACGACGACCGATGACGCCGAGGGCGAGGTCACGTCCACGGCTCCCGTCGACGGCATCACCGCCGAGGCGATCTCGGCCGCCGTCGAGGGGTTCCGCGGGGAGATCTCGCAGATCCCGTCGAAGGTGTCGGCGATCAAGGTCGACGGGAAGCGTGCGTACGACCGGGTGCGGGCGGGCGAGGAGGTCGTGCTCAAGGCGCGCGCGGTGACCGTGTCGCGCTACGACATCCTCGATGTCCGGCCCGACGCCGACGGGATCTCGGTCGACGTCTCGGTGGACTGCTCCAGCGGCACGTACATCCGGGCGCTGGCCCGCGACCTCGGGGCCGAGCTCGGCGTCGGCGGCCACCTGACCGCGCTGCGCCGTACCCGGGTCGGCTCCTTCGACCTCAAGGCCGCTCACACCCTGGAGTCCCTCGCCGAGTCCTTCGACTGGCTCCCGATCGCGGACGTTGCCGCCGGCACCTTCCCGCGGTTCGACGCCGACGACGCCCAGGCGGCCGCGATCCGCACCGGCCGCCCGCTGCCGGGCCTCGAACTGACCGCCGGACAGACCGCGATGTTCGCCCCGGACGGCACCTTCCTGGCGCTCTACGAGCCGCACGGCCCTGTCGCCAAACCCACCGCGGTCTTCGTCGGCTAGGCATCCGCCACCGGCGCGGCAGCACTGGCGTGGGTGAAGCGGGGGAGCGCGGCGGCGCCGACGGCGAGGAGGGCGATGATCGCCATCTGCACGCCTTCGACGGCGGCGAAGGCGTGTGCGGTGCTGTGCTCCGCGCGGGCGAGGTACAGCGTGCCGAGGGTGGCCACCCCGAGCGCGAGACCGGTCTGCTGCAGCGTGATCAGCACGCCGCCGCCGACACCGCCGAGATGCGTGGGGACATCGGCGAGCACGCTGCGGAACAGGCCGGCGAACAGCATCGACTGCCCGGCGCCGGCCAGTGCGAGCGGGACAGCCATGTCCCACAGGCTGACCCGCGGCCAGAGCCCGACGACGACCCAGACCAGTGCCGCGACGCCCGCGAGCTGGATGACCGCGCCGACGGACAGCGCGGCCCGCCCGAAGCGGCCGATCACGCGCGGCGCGAACACGGACCCGAGGAAGAACAGCAACGCCATCGGCAGGATGGCCAGGCCGCCCTGGAGCGCGTCGCGGTGCAGGCCGTCCTGGACCGTCAGTGCGAAGACGAACATGAACGCGCCGAAGCCGATGCTGAACGCGAACACCATCACCAAGCCACGCGCCATCGACGGAAGCCGCAGCAAGGACGGCGGGAGGAGCGGGATTCGGCCCTGATGCTCGGCGTGCCGCTCGACGACCACGGTGACGGCACCGAGCACGACCGCGAGGGCGATCATGGCCTGGCACCACCACGGCCAGCCGAGCGAGTGACCCTCGGCGAGTGGGACCAGTAGGGCGGTCAGCGTGGCGGCGAACAGACACGTGCCAGGGAGATCGATGCCTACCGGATGGTCCGAGCGGGTGCTCGGCACGATCCGGGCTGCCACGAGCAGGACGACGAGGCCGATGGGGACGTTGACCAGGAAGATCGGGCGCCAGGAAGTGCCGGCCAGATCGGCGTTCACCAGCAGTCCGCCCACCAGTTGACCGACCACCGCCGCGATCCCGGACGTGGCGCCGTACAAGGCCAACGCCCGTGCCTTGCGCTCGTGGTCGAGGGTGTGGTGGAACGTCGCGAGGACCTGCGGAACGAGCAGTGCGGCGGTCGCGCCCTGGACGATGCGGGCGGCGATCAGTACGCCGACCGTAGGAGCGAAGCCGCAGCTCGCCGAGGCCGCGACGAAGCCGAGGAGTGCTCCGAGGAACAGGCGGCGGTGGCCGAAGCGGTCCCCCAGACGGCCGCCGAGGACCAGCAGGGCCGCGTACGCGACGCCGTAGCCCGCGATCACCAACTCCAGTTCGGAGGCCGAGGCGTGCAGCGAGGTGTCGATGCTCGGCAACGCGACGTTGGTGACGAAGAAGTCCATGATCGGCAGGAAGGCGCCGGCGAGCAGGACGAAGACCATGACGGGCTCCAAGTGATTATGAATAGATAACTATCAGATCAGAATCAGTATGCTCCTATAACTATGTGCCGACAACCATCTATGCTGGCGGTGTGACGAAGTCCCGATCTGTTGATGAGGAGCGCTGGGCCGACCTGGCCGACCTGGTGCTGATGATCAGCCGCGAGATCCAGTACCGCGGCTACGCCGATGAGAGCGCCGTACCGCTGACGCAGTCCGAAGGCATCGTGATGCGCTACCTGCTCAAGGACGGTCCGGCGGCGCCGAGCCGGATCGCGGCGGCGACCGGCTTGCAACGCACCAATCTCTCGACCACGCTGCGCGGCCTGGACGGCAAGGGCCTCATCGAGCGGCAGGCCGACCCGGACGACGGCCGCGGTGTCGCCGTCAGCCCGACCGAGCACGGCCGCGGCAATTACGCCGTCGTCCGGCAGGAGTGGGCGACCGCCGTCAGTGAGGCCGTCGCCGGCGACGACACCCATCTCGACGCGGCCGTCGCGCTGCTCTCCGGCATCGCCGAAGGACTGGGCAGGACCCGTCCCGGGACGCCGTCGAGCCACCCGCCGGCCTGATCAGCCCGCGACGTCCGGGCCGGACCGCCGGAGAATGTCCGTGGGCCGTTCTACCGTCGGAGGATGAGATACGGCTATGTGATGGCGTACGGCGATGCGCGCGACGCGGCCGAGCTCGCGCCGATCGCGGAAGCGCACGGCTGGGACGGGTTCTTCGTGTGGGAGTCGATCTGGGGCATCGACGCCTGGGTCATGCTCGGCGCCGCGGCGATGACGACCGAGCGGATCCGGCTCGGGACGATGCTCACACCGCTGCCGCGCCGAAAACCGTGGGACGTGGCGGGACAGGTCTCGACTGTCGACAACCTCAGCGGCGGACGGGTGATCCTCTCGGTCGGACTGGGCGTGACAGGGGACGACCGGTTCTGGCTGTTCGAGGAGGATCCCGGGCGGAAGGTCCGCGCGGAACTCATGGACGAGTCGCTGGAGCTCCTGCCGCACCTGTGGCGCGACCAACCGTTCGAGTACTCGGGCAAGCACTACCAGTCCCGCAAGATCGCCGAGCTGATGCCACCGGCGCCACCGCCGCCCGTGCAGCAGCCGCGGGTCCCGACCTGGGTCGTGGGCGGCTGGCCGCGACCGAAGTCGATGCGCCGCGCGGCACTGCAGGACGGCTGGCTCCCGGCGTACGTCGGCGACGGCGAGGTGACGCCCGAGATTGTGGCGCAAGGCGTCGAGTGGATCCGCAACGAGCGCGAGAAACACGGCCTGACCATGGACGGGTACGACGTGGTCGCCGAAGGCATGACCACCGCGGACGACCCGAAGGCCCCGGACACGGTCCACCCGTGGGCCGACGCCGGCGCCACCTGGTGGATCGACGCCGACTGGTCCTCGATGGACCCGGCCACCGTCCGCCCGGCCGCCGAACGCCGCCTGAAAGCCGGTCCGCCCCGCGTCGACTGACGGCGCACAAGGGATCGGTCCGGGAGACCGCCCTCGCGGTCGGGCTGGTATTCGACAGCGTCCGGCTACGGACGGCGTTCCGCTAGTTGGGCCGCTGTGGGGAATCGGGACTTGACCGGATGCTCTGCAGCAGGATGCGGAGGTTGTCCAGATCGGCTTCGAACTCCGCGTCGAAGTCGATCGGGATGTCGAGGTGCGTGGCCAGCCGGTAGTGGGCCGGCAGCTCGGTCGGAGCCAGCTGGGTACGGCGGGACCGCGGGTTCAGCGTGCCGCGACTGAAGCGGCCGTTCACCTCGGAGGCTGCGAAGCCCATCACGAACGTGGACAACAGCCGCTCGACCCGGGCGACCTGGTCGTCGGGTATACCGGCGTCCAGGATGGTCTGGTAAAGGGCGTCGGTGGCGCGGAGCGCTTCCGGTGTGACCGAGGGGCGGGACAGCAACAGGGTGAACGCGCTCGGGTGCCGGTTCGCCAGCTTCCGCGCGGCCTGCGCCAACGCGACCAGCCGAGTCCACCAGTCCGCGTCACGGTCCAGGTCGGCCAGCGGCACCAGCTCGGTCAGCAGCACCTCGACCAGGCCGTCGAGCAGGGCGTCCTTGCTGGACACGTGCGGATACAGCGCCATCGCGCTCATCCCGACCCGCAGACCCACCGACCGCATCGAGACGGCGTCGAGTCCGCGCTCGTCTGCGATCGCCAGGGCCGCCTCGAGGATGGTCTGCCTCATGTCCTCCACGGGGAGCTACTGTACGGCATATTTACATCGTAAATACACTGTATAGTGCTCATCATGACAACCCCATCCCCGGCGGCCGACCTGGCCGTCGCTCCGCCGTCCTGGCGCTCGACCCGGCGCGCTCGGGTCGGCTGGTACGGCTATGACTGGGCCAACTCCGTCTTCACCACCAGCGTGACCTCGGTCTTCTTCGGCCCGTACCTGACCGACGCCGCCCGCGCCGCTGCCGGCCCCGGCGGTACCGTCCACCCACTCGGAATCGGCATCTCCGCCGCGTCGTACGTGCCGTTCGTGGTCGGCCTGTCCGTGTTCCTGCAGATCTTCGTGCTGCCCACCGCGGCCGCCCTCACCACTCGGCATGACAAGGGCCGGCTGCTCGGTGTGCTGCTGCTGGTCGGCGGCGGCGCGGCGACTGCGATGTACACGATCGGCGAGACCGACTACCTGCTCGGCGGCGGCCTGTTCGTCCTCGCGACGATCGCCCTCGGCGGCTCGATCACAGTCTGCAACACGTACTTGCCGGCGATCGCGCCACCGGAGCGTCAGGACCGTACGTCGGCCGAGGCGTCCGCGGCCGGTTTCCTGAGCGCCGGCCTGATCCTGGTCGTCGATCTGGTTGTCTACAACAGTCACGACCGGCTCGGTCTGACCGAGAGCGAAGCGGTCCGGATCATCATGATGACCGCCGGCCTGTGGTGGCTGCTGTTCGGCGCACTGTCTGTGATGCTGCTGCGCGGGTACGGCGCACCGGCGACCACGCCCACCGCTCGGATCGGCTCGTACCGGCTGCTCGGCCGCGCGCTGCGGGACTTGCAGCAGCATCCGGCCGCGGCCTGGTTCCTGGTCGCGTTCCTGCTGTACTTCAACGGCGTCCAGGCCGTCACGGGTCTGGTCGGAACCTACGCGGTCGAGGCGCTCGAACTCGAACTCGATCAGGTGATCGTCGCGGTACTGGTCGTCCAGTTCGCCGCCGTCGTCGGCACAGCCGCGCTCGGACGGGTGGCGGAGCGGTACGGCGGTCGCGCGGTACTGATCGGATCGGTCCTGTTCTGGTGCGCCGTCATCATCACCGGCGGCGCACTCCCGGCCGGCTCGTTCGGCGGATTCCTCGCGTTGTGTATCAGTGCGGGCCTCGTCGTCGGCGGCGTGTACGCCCTGTCGCGCTCGGTCTTCATCCGGCTCGTGCCGCAGGACCGCGTACCCGAGTACGTCGGCATCTTCGAGACGGTCAACCGTTGCCTCGGGTTCCTGGGCCCGGCCGCGTTCGGCCTGGTGCTGCAGTGGACCGGCAGCTATCGGTGGGCCTGGCTGTCCATTCTTGTCTTCATGGTGGCCGGCGTCGTGACGCTCGTCGCCGCGCCCCGGCCGGAGGTGTCGAATGCCTGAGCTCCGTATTCTGCTGACCGAGGCGACCAGTGCCTCGGCACGTGAGGTCCTCACCGTGCTGGGACGCCGTGGCCACGTCGTCGACGTGCTGCACAGCGGTGGTGTCTCGTTGACCGCCCGATCGCGCTGGGTGCGCCGGCGGTACTCGAGCCCGGCCTTCGCGGTCGATCCGATCGCGTACCTCGACCGGCTCCGGCAGATCCTGTCCAGTACGGAGTACGACGTCGTGCTGCCGACACACGAGCAACTGGTGGCCCTGTCCCGCTTCGCGGACGAGTTCGGCGAGCTGGCCGGCCTCGCCGTACCTCCGTTCGACGCGGTCCGAATCCTGCAGGACAAGGCTGCCGCAGCCGGTCTGCTCGACCGGCTCGGCCTGCCGCAGCCGGCGACCCGGCTGGTACACAGTCCGGATGAACTCCGAGCGGCCACCGAGCTGCCCGCCTACATCAAGTTGCCGGTGGCAACGTCCAGTCGTGGCGTCTGGCTGGCCGGCGACGAAGAGCAGCTGGCCGCGGTCGCCGAGCTGGCCGCGGTCCGGGAGACGCTCGCGTCGGGCAGTGCGGTCCTGATCCAGCAGCCGGTGACCGGGACGCTGCTGATGGTCCAGGCGGTCTACGACCATGGCCGGCTGGTCGGCGCGCACACCGCGGTCCGCCGGCGCGAGGGGGTGCAGGGGAGTGCATCGGCGAAGGAATCGATCCAGCGCCCGGATGTCGTCGAGCATCTGACCCGGCTGGGCGCCGAGCTCAGGTGGCACGGCCCGCTCTCGATCGACGCCATTCTGGACGAGCAGGACCGGCCTCGCTACATCGACGTCAATCCGCGGCTGGTCGAGCCGGTGAACGCCGAACTGGCGGGCGCCGAACTGGTCGACCGCTGGCTGGCCGTGTCCCGCGGCGCAACCCCCGGTCCACGCCCGGCGGCGCGAGCGGGCGTTCGCACCCACATGTTGTTGATGGCGATTCTGCGGCACGCCGAGGTTGGCCACGGCCGGTGGGCGATCCTGCGCGAGCTGGCGGCCGCAGTACGCCGTCGCGGGTGGTACGCAGACAGTCAGGAGGAACTGCTGCCCGTCCGGGAGGACTTGGTCGGTGCCGCATTCCTGGTCGCGATCACCGGCTGTCTGCTGGTCTCACCCGCGCTTTGGAAGCAGCTCGGCGGCAGTGGAGCGCCGGCCCACACCCTCAGCCCAGGGGGCTGGAAGTGGCTGACACAGGCATCCGACCGGTCAGGGTGAGTACGCTGGAGTGGTGCGTTCTCGTCCGACGTTGGAGTGGGCCCCCGGGCCCGAGGTGCTGGCGTTGGAGCCGGGTGCGACGGACATAGGTCCGGTCGCGCGGACCGTGGCCGCCGGGCGCGTCGTCGTACTGAGTGGCGCCGGGATCTCGACCGAGTCGGGGATCCCGGACTATCGAGGCGAGACCGGCAGCCTGCGGACCCACACCCCGATGACGTACGGCGACTTCACCGCGAGCGAGGTCGCGCGGCAGCGGTACTGGGCGCGCAGCCATCTCGGCTGGCGCACCATCGCCCGCGCCGCCCCGAACGACGGCCACCGCGCCGTTGCCGCCCTGCAGGCCCGCGGCCACCTGAGCGGCATCATCACGCAGAACGTCGACGGCCTGCATCAGGCAGCCGGCGCCCGCGACGTGATCGAACTGCACGGCAACCTCGACCGGGTGGTCTGCCTCGGCTGCGGTACGACGTCCGCGCGCGAGGTCCTCGACCGCCGTCTCCGGGCCGCCAACCAGGCGTTCACCGCCGAGGCGACCCGGATCAACCCGGACGGCGACGTCGAACTCCCCGAGGACGTCGTCCGCACGTTCACCGTCGTCGCGTGCACGGTGTGCGGCGGCGTACTCAAACCCGATGTGGTGTTCTTCGGCGAGAACGTCCCGAAGAGCCGCGTCGAGCGCTGCTACCGGCTCATCGACGACGCGAACGCCGTCCTCGTCCTCGGCTCGTCCCTCACCGTGATGTCCGGGTTCCGCTTCGTCCGGCACGCGGCCAAGGCCGGTACGCCGGTGCTGATCGTCAACCAGGGCCTGACCCGCGGCGACCCGTACGCGACGTACCGCGTCGATCTCCCGCTCGGACAGGCACTGACGGAACTGCTCGAAGAAACCAGCGGGCCGAGCCACGCGTGAGGTGGCCCGGCCCGTGGTCCGCAGTACGGATTGGAAAGGGTCAGCGTTGCGCGCTGGTCCGTACGCGGTTCAGGGAGGCCTCGAGGGCCTTGGGGGAGAGGGCAGCTCGAGGTGATGCGGCGGCCTGCTTCGCCAGGGTGCGCGCCCGGGCAGCCCACGTGGCCTGCTCGGCGGCGGTGACGATCGGCTGCGCGCCGGTCAGGGTCTTGTAGGTGAGCGCGGCCATGCCGGCCTCGCCCTCGAAGCGCGGGTGGTAGCTGATCGCCCGCAGCAGGTTGATGTCCTTGCCCTGGATCCAGGCCTGGCCGTCCGGGGCGCAGGCGTCGTGCCCGGTGGACGGCCCGAAGGTGTCGACGTACGTCGCTCCGCCGGCCTCGGCCGCCCCGGAGACGGCCGCGTTCAGCGCCTGCTCGATCGAGTACAGGTACGCGTAGTCGCCGTCGGCGAACGGGAGGATCGACGGGCAGGTCCCGTGCTCCGGCGCGATCTTCGGGTAGCCGACCAGCACGATCGTGGCCTGCGGCGACCTCGCCCGGATGCCCTGGACGACGATCGAGATCCGGGTCTGGGCGATCTTGGCCTTCAGCGTGTCCACGCCGTCGACCGTGAAGTGCGCCTTGCACGGCGCACCGGTCGGGTCGGAGGCGCGCAGGCCGGGGCAGGTGCCGATGATGTCGCCGAAGACGCCGAAGTCGTTCCCGCCGATCCCGAGCGTCACCAGGTCGGTGTCCGGCGTCAGTGCGTTGAACTGCGGGGCAGCTGTGCCGAGGATCGTGCTCTGGGGCTGGGTCATGTTCGTGGTGTCCGCCCCACCGCAGCTCACGTCGGCGAACCGGTGCACGCCGAGCGCCGAGGCCAGCAGCTTCGGGTAGTTGCTGTACGAGCGTGCGCACCCGAGCGACAACAGGTCGGCCAAGGGGACGAACGGCGCGGAGGTATAGGAGTCGCCCAATGCGACGTACCTCGAGAAACCGGTGGACGTCGTGGAGCTCGGCGCTGCGGTGGCGGCAGCGGCAGGTAGGCCGGCCACCAGTGCGAGCGCTGCGCAGACAGCAACCAGACGGCGTAGCTTCACGAGACCTCCCCAGGCTCATCCAGTGCGCGGCCCACCATAAGTTGAGTCACCGCACGATTACAAGGGGTGATCGTGGACCTGATGGAAGCAATTCAGGACGGGCATGGAATCCTGCTGCCATGCGTGTCTGGCACGGATTGGACGAGGTGAGCCCGGACTTCGGGCCGACGGTCGTCACGATCGGCAACTTCGACGGGGTGCACCGGGGTCACCAGGAGGTGCTCGCGCACGCCCGCGCGCGGGCGGCCGAGCTGGGTGGGCTGCCGGTGGTGGCGATGACCTTCGACCCGCACCCGATGCGGGTCCTGCGGCCCGACCACGCGCCGCTGCAGCTCAGTGATCCCGCCCGGCGCGCCGAGTTGCTCGGCGAGGCCGGCGCGGACGCGGTGCTGATCCTCCCGTTCACCAAGGAGGTGTCGCACTGGTCGCCGGAGGAGTTCATCGAGCGCACGCTGGTGAACTCGCTGCACGCGAAGGCGATCGTGGTCGGCGAGAACTTCCGCTTCGGTCACAAGGCGGCCGGCCACGTCGACACGCTCGTCGAGGCGGGAACGCAGTACGGCTTCCAGGTCGAGGGACTGAGCCTCGCGGGGGACGAGCAGCCCTGGTCGTCGACGTACGTGCGCCAGCGGCTCGCCGACGGTGACGTGGAGGCCGCCGCGGTGGCGCTCGGCCGCCCGCTGCGGGTCACCGGTGTGGTCGTCGAGGGCGACAAGCGCGGCCGCGAGCTCGGCTACCCGACCGCGAACATCCCCGCCGATCCGGGCGCAGCTGTCCCGCAGGACGGCGTGTACGCCGGTTGGCTCACCGTGCTGACATCGGCGCCGGGCGCCCCGGCGTACCCGAATCCGCTGCCCGCGGCGATCAGCGTCGGCAGCAACCCGACGTTCGACGGCGTGGACCGCCGGGTGGAGTCGTACGTGCTGGACCGCGACGACCTCGAGCTGTACGGCGCCACGGTCGCGATCGATTTCGTCGCCAGGCTGCGCGGTACGCAGATCCGGTTCGACAGCATCGACGAGCTGCTGGTGCAGATGAAGGCCGACGTCGACGGGGCGCGACACCTGCTCAGCACCGATTAACGGGGCCAGTCCACGGACTGATACGCTGGCTGCTGCCGTCTGAACGGCCGCGGATCGAGAGTGCTCGGGTGAAGAATGCCCCGGTGCGCCGCGCAACGGAAATCGAGAGGAATCCTGTGTCATCTGTTGATGCCGCAACGAAGAAGAAGATCATGGGTGAGTACGCCCTGACCGAGGGCGACACCGGGTCCCCCGAGGTCCAGGTTGCGCTTCTGACGCACCGCATCGCTCACCTCACCGAGCACCTGAAGGAGCACAAGCACGACCACCACAGTCGTCGCGGCCTGCTGCTCCTGGTCGGTCAGCGCCGCCGGCTGCTGAACTACCTGGCGAAGAAGGACATCAACCGCTACCGGTCCCTGATCGAGCGGCTCGGCCTTCGCCGATGACTTCGCGAGGAGCGGCCCCCGGAACCCGGGTGGCCGCTCCTGGCGTATCCACGCCCTGGCGTGGCACAACTGAATATCGAATCACGTAAGACGTACGAGGCGACGCGAAGCGCGTGGCGGGACCACGACCGGTCCTCGGTAGTGGCTTTCGGGTGACACAGCACAGCTGGACACCCGCGGGCCTCGATCGAAGACCGGTATCCCGGAAGCTCGCGCCTCGCAGTCGTCACACTGTGAGAGAGGGGTATCCCGTGTCGGGATCCACACGCGCGCCCATGGAGGGCGCCGAATTCGCTGAGGCCGTCATCGACAACGGCAGCTTCGGCACCCGCACCATCCGCTTCGAGACGGGCCGTCTGGCCCAGCAGGCCGCCGGCTCCGCCGCCGCCTACCTCGACGGCGACACGATGGTGCTGTCGGCCACCACGGCCAGTAAGAAGCCCAAGGACCAGTTCGACTTCTTCCCGTTGACGGTGGACGTCGAGGAGCGGATGTACGCCGCGGGCCGCATCCCGGGCTCGTTCTTCCGCCGGGAGGGCCGTCCTTCCGAGGAGGCCATCCTGACCTGCCGGCTGATCGACCGCCCGCTGCGGCCGTCGTTCGTGTCCGGCCTGCGCAACGAGATCCAGGTCGTCATCACGGTCCTGGCGCTGAACCCGGACAAGCTGTACGACGTGCTCGCGATCAACGCGGCGTCGATGTCCACCCAGATCGCCGGGCTGCCGTTCTCGGGCCCGATCGGCGCCACCCGCGTCGCGCTGATCGGCAGCCAGTGGGTCGCGTTCCCGACCCACACCGAGCTCGAGGACGCCGTCTTCGACATGGTGGTCGCCGGTCGTGTCACCGAGTCCGGTGACGTCGCGATCATGATGGTCGAGGCCGAGTCGACCCCGACCACCTTCGACAAGGTCGCCGGTGGCGCGCAGGCGCCGACCGAGGAGATCGTCGCCGAGGGCCTCGAGGCCTCCAAGGCGTTCATCAAGACCCTCGTCGAGGCGCAGTCCGAGCTGGCGGCCAAGGCCGCGAAGCCGACCGGTGAGTTCCCGGTCTTCCCGGACTACCAGGACGACGCGTTCGCCGCGGTCGAGGCTTCCGCGAGCGAGGAGCTCGCCCAGGCGCTGACCATCGCCGGCAAGCACGAGCGCGAGGGCGCCACCGACGCGGTCAAGGCCGCCACGGTGGACAAGCTGGCCGCCGACTTCGAGGGCCGCGAGAAGGAGCTGTCCGCAGCCTTCCGCTCGCTGACCAAGAAGCTGGTCCGGCAGCGGGTGCTGAAGGAGAAGCTCCGCATGGACGGCCGCGGGCTGGCCGACATCCGGCCGCTGAAGGCGCAGATCGGCGTGCTCCCGCGGGTGCACGGCTCGGCGCTGTTCGAGCGCGGCGAGACCCAGATCATGGGTGTCACCACACTGAACATGCTCCGGATGGAGCAGCAGCTGGACACGCTCTCCCCGGAGACCCGCAAGCGCTACATGCACAACTACAACTTCCCGCCGTACTCGACCGGTGAGACCGGCCGGGTCGGTTCGCCGAAGCGTCGCGAGATCGGGCACGGCGCGCTGGCCGAGCGGGCCCTGGTGCCGGTGCTGCCGTCGCGCGAGGACTTCCCGTACGCGCTGCGTCAGGTGTCCGAGGCGCTCGGCTCGAACGGCTCCACCTCGATGGGTTCGGTCTGTGCCTCGACGCTGTCGCTGCTGAACGCCGGTGTGCCGCTGAAGGCCCCGGTCGCCGGTATCGCGATGGGTCTGATCTCCGGTGAGGTCGACGGCGAGACGCAGTACGTCGCGCTGACCGACATCCTGGGCGCGGAGGACGCGTTCGGCGACATGGACTTCAAGGTCGCCGGTACGAAGGACTTCGTCACCGCCCTGCAGCTGGACACCAAGCTGGACGGCATCCCGGCCAGCGTGCTGGCCGGTGCGCTGACCCAGGCCAAGGACGCCCGCCTGACGATCCTGGACGTGATGGCCAAGGCCATCGACGCGCCGGGTGAGATGAGCGAGTTCGCGCCGCGGGTCATCTCGGTGAAGGTCCCGGTCGACAAGATCGGCGAGGTCATCGGGCCGAAGGGCAAGATGATCAACCAGATCACCGAGGACACCGGCGCCGACATCTCGATCGAGGACGACGGCACCGTGTACATCGGCGCGACCGACGGCCCGTCGGCCGAGGCGGCCCGGGCCGCGATCAACGCGATCGCGAACCCGACCATGCCGGAGAAGGGCGAGCGCTACCTGGGCACGGTCGTGAAGACGACCAACTTCGGTGCGTTCATCAGCCTGCTGCCGGGCAAGGACGGCCTGCTGCACATCAGCAAGCTGCGTCCGCTGGCCGGTGGCAAGCGCGTCGAGGCCGTCGAGGATGTCCTCTCGGTCGGTCAGAAGCTGCAGGTCGAGATCGCCGAGATCGACGACCGCGGCAAGCTCTCGCTGATCCCGGTCATCGAGGGTGAAGAGAAGTCCGAAGAGAAGGCTGCCGAGTCCGCCGAGTGATTCGAGCAACCACCAGCACGCTGCTGAGCCCGGAGGCGGGCGGTCCGGTGAAACGGACCGTCCTGCCCTCCGGGCTTCGCGTGCTCTCCCAGTCGGTGCCGGGCTTCCGCTCGGTCACGTTCGGCCTCTGGGTCGGCGTCGGCTCCCGCGACGAGCCGGAGCAGCTGGCCGGGGCGACGCACTTCCTCGAACACCTGCTGTTCAAGGGCACCGAGCGCCGCGACGCGCTGGAGATCTCCGCCGCGATCGACGCGGTCGGCGGCGAGATGAACGCGTTCACCGGCAAGGAGTACACCTGCTACTACTCGCGGGTGCTGGACTCCGACCTGCCGCTCGCGGTCGACGTCATCTGCGACATGATCACCTCCGCCACGCTGACGAACGCTGACGTCGAGAGTGAGCGCGACGTCATCGACGAAGAGATCGCGATGCACGCCGACGAGACGTCGGACCACATCCACGACCTGTTCGCCGAGCAGCTGTGGGGCAGGTCCCCGCTCGGGCGTTCGATCACCGGTACGCCGGAATCGGTCGCCGGGCTGTCCCGCCAGCAGGTCGTGGGCTGGTACCGGCGCCGCTACAAGCCGTCCAACATCGTCGTCGCGGTGGCCGGCAACGTCGACCACGCCGACGTGGTCCGCCTGGTCCGCAAGGCGTTCGAGCGGCACTGGGTGACGGCCGAGGCCGAGCCGGCCGCTGTACGACGTGCTTCCGGCAAGACCGTTCCGACGTACGGCGGGGTGCAGGTGCACCACCGTGACGTCGAGCAGGCGCACCTGGTGCTCGGGATGCCCGGGCTGGTCCGGAGCGACGAGCGCCGCTACACCGCCGGCGTACTGCACGGGATCGTCGGCGGCGGGATGTCGTCGCGGCTGTTCCAGGAGGTGCGGGAGAAGCGCGGACTGGCGTACTCGGTGTTCTCCTTCGGTTCGGCGTACGCCGACTCGGGCATGGTCGGCGTGTACGCGGGCTGCCTGCCGAAGAAGGCCCCCGAGGTCCTGGACGTGATCCGCGGCGAGCTCGGGTCGATTGCCAGCGGCAACATCACCCCCGACGAACTGCTCCGCGGCAAGGGCCAGATGCGCGGCTCGGTCGTGATGGGCCTCGAGGACACCGGCGCCAAGATGACCCGGATCGCGAAGGCCGAACTCGTGTACGGCGAACTCCCCACCGTCGACGAGATCCTGCACCGTATCGACTCCGTCACTCTCGATGACGTGACGGCCCTGGCCGCCGACCTCTACGCCGGCACCCCCGCCCTCACCGTCATGGGCCCCTTCGAGGAAGACACCACGTCCTTCACCCTCTGATCTCCGAGGCGCATACTGGCGCCGAGGGGGCGGTCATGAGCACTGTCGCGGCGGACATCCACGCATTGAACGACCTGGCCACGGACTTTCGTGGCGACCTGATCCAGCCGGGCGACCCGGCGTACGACGAGCGCCGGAGCGTCTGGAACGGGTCGGTCGACCGTCGGCCCGGGCTGATCGCGCGCTGCACGGGAGTCGCCGACATCCGGTCCGCGCTCAAGTTCGCCGGTCGTACCGGCGGGCCGGTCGCGGTGCGGGGCGGCGGCCACAGCTTCCCCGGGCACTCGACGTGTGACGGAGGCGTGGTGGTGGACCTGGGCCTGATGAAGGGCATCCGGGTCGATCCGGTCCGGCGTACCGCGCGGGCGCAAGCGGGTGTGCTGCTCGGAGAGCTCGACCGGGAGACCCAGGCGTTCGGCCTGGCGACGCCGTCCGGGATCGTCACGCACACCGGCCTGGCCGGGCTCACGCTCGGCGGCGGGATCGGCTGGCTGATGCGCAAGTACGGGCTGAGCATCGACAACCTGCTCTCGGCCGACGTGGTCACCGCCGACGGTGAGCTGGTGACCGCGAGTGAGGATCTCAACGCCGACCTGTTCTGGGGGATCCGGGGTGGTGGCGGGAACTTCGGCATCGTGACCGAGTTCGAGTTCCAGCTGCACCCGGTCGGGCCGATCGTGTACGGCGGCATGGTCGCCTGGCCGATGGACCGGTCGCCGGACCTGATGCGCTTCTACCGGGACTGGATCACCGGTATCCCCGACGAGCTCACCACCGCGGTGATCCATCGCCGGTTGCCGTCCACCGCAACGATCCCGGCTGAGCTGCACGGCTTGCCGGTGGTGGCGATCGTCGCCTGCTATGCCGGGCCGGTCGAGGACGGCGAGAAGGTGGTGGCCCCGCTGAAGGCGTTCGCGCCGCCGCTGCTGGATCTGGTGACGCCGCAGCCATACCTGCAACTGCAGGCGATGCTCGACCCCGGCTTCCCGCACGGCCGTTGGTACTACATCCGCGCCGGCGACGTGGCCGAACTGTCCGACGAGGTGATCGACGTGGCCGTGGACCGCGGTCACGCCATCGATTCGCCGTACACCGCGTTCCCGATCTTCCACCTCGGCGGCGCGATCTCGCGGGTGCCGGCCGACAGTACGGCGTTCGGCGGCCGGACGAGCGGGCATACCTTCAACTTCGTCGGCGCGACCGACGGGCCGCAAGGGTTCGAGACCCAACGCGAGTGGGTCCGCGACTCCTGGCGCGCACTCGAGCCGCACCTGGCCGGCGTGTACCTCAACTTCCTGAGCAACGAGGGCACCGAACGGATCCGCTCCGCGTACGGCGCCGCGACGTACGACCGCCTGCAGACGCTCAAACGTCAGTACGACCCGGGCAACGTCTTCCACTTGAACCAGAACGTCCCACCGCACTAACCTGCGGGGAGTTGTGTCGCGTCACCACGTGATCTGCCTCTGGATTCCACTCTGAACGGGATCGCACGCATTTGACGGCCGATGTGCCGCACTGGATCGACCCAGTGCGGTTTGGCCTGCCGTCATGCGAAAGAGGATCACCCCGTGCTGGATGCGTTTCGTACTGCCCGTGACTCATTGATCGATGCCGTCCGGATCACCCCGGGATGGCTCGCGACGTACTCGGTTCTCCAACTACTGCTGGCCGTTCTGCCTGGCGCACAGGTCGTGCTGATCCGCGAGCTGGTCGACAGCGGTGACGTCTGGCGTCCGCTGCTCGGGCTGACCGTGGTGGTCGGGTCGATGTATCCGCTGACCCAGGTGTCGAACGGCGTCGGCCAGCGGATGATGCTGCGTCTCCGGCTCGAGCTGCGGGTCGAGCTTGCCCGCGTCGCCGCCCGGCTGAGCCCGAGCCGGCTGGCCGAGCCCGAGACGGTCCGCGACCTGGAGGCGAGTCAGACCGCGACGCACCCGATGAGCGACGTGGCCGGCAAGCCTGTGCAATTGCTCAGCGCGGCGGCGACGTCCGTCGTCCTGTGCGTGGCGATCGCGTCGATCAACCTGGTCTCCGGGCTGCTGGTGCTCGCCGCGTTGGCGCCGACAGTTCTCGCGTTCACGTTGATCTCGCGGATGGAGGCGAAGGGCTGGCCGCGAGTCGCCGAGCATGAGCGCAGGGCGGCGTACGCGACCGAGCAACTGATCCAGCAACGCCCGGGGACTGAGCTGGCCGTGCTCGGATCTGGATGGAAGGTTGCCGACGTGGTCGCCGGTGGTCGTGCGACAGCAACTTGGATCCTGGATCGGATGATCCGTACGGCGCTGTTGTACGAGCTGGGTGCGGCGCTGGTCACGGTGCTGCTCTTCGGGGGTGCGCTGATCGCCTTGGTGCGCGGCGGTGCGACCGGGGGAGCGGCGGCTGCGGCGGTGGCCGGCACGATCACCGGGCTGAACGCGATTCGTCAGTGTGGGTACGCGTTCGGCAGTATCGTCACCGCGGCTCCGCAGGCCGCGATCTACCGGCGTTTCGTGCGGAGCGTGCACACCGGTCCCCGCCGCGCAGTGGTTCGGCAGGTCGATTCCGTTGCCTTGGACAACGTCACGTTCGGCTACCCGGGCGCGGCCGAGCCGACTCTTCGCGACGTGTCCATCGAAGCCCACCGGGGCGAGATGGTCGCGTTGGTCGGCGTGAACGGGGCGGGCAAGTCGACAGCGATCAACCTGCTGGTCGGCTCGTTGAGCCCTGAGAGCGGGAGGGTGCTGATCGACGGAGCAGACGCCGACGCGCTGGCCGAGCACGAGCGGCTCGCGCACTTCGGCCTGCTGGTACAGGAGTTCGGACGCTTCGAGTTCACCCTCCGGGACGCCGTCGGCCTCGGTGCGCCGAACGCCGTTGCGGACGAGGACATCCGCGACGCACTGACCGGCACCTTCGCCGCCGGCCTCCCGCTGGACACCCAGCTCGGGCAGCAATGGGGCGGCACCGGCATCTCCGGAGGTCAGTGGCAGCGCCTGGCACTGGCGCGGATCCGGCTGCGCGACGCCGGCGTCTGGATCCTCGACGAACCGACCTCCGCCATCGACGCCGAGGCGGAGCACGAGATCTTCACCGACCTACGCCGTACCAGCGCCGACCGCATCACGATCGTCGTCTCGCACCGAGCCTGGACCCTCCGCGAGATGGACCGCATCTACGTCATCGACAACGGCACAGTCGCCCAGCAAGGAACGTACGACGAACTGATGGCCGACCCCACCACCCGCTTCCCCCGCCTCTTCGCCACCCAGAACCTCACCCATACCTCGCGCGGATGACGGGTTGTTTGATCGCTGGCCTCCTACAACCCGCCAGTGGTGACATAAGCCGCTAGCCGCTAGACGTGGCGGGGGTGGCCCGGCGGGTGTTGTTGACTGGGGCGGTGAGTGGGCTTTGGCGGTTTGCAGCTGTTGCCTGGGGGGCGGGGCGCGGGCTGTCTGTGCTCGTGGTGGTGACGGTTGGGGTGGCGGCTGCGGCGCCGGTGGGGACTGTGGTGGCGCTGGGGCAGGTTGTTGCGGGGGTTGCTCGGGGGGATAGGGCTCACGCGGTGGGGTGGGCTGTGGTTGCTGGTGCGTGTTTGTTGCTGCAATGGGTTGGTGGGTCTCTGCAGCGGGCGGCGGCGACCGCGTTGGGGGAGCGGGCCGATGCGCTGCTGCAGCACGAGTTGATGAAGGCTGTGGCCGCGCCGAGTGGCGTGCGGCACTTGGAGGATCCTGCGACGGCGGCGCTCGTCGAGGTCGGGCGTGACACCTTGCGGGCGGACTGGGCGCGGCCTGGCCGGCTCGCGAGCACGATCGGCGGTCTGGCCACCGGGCGGATCATTCTGCTGGCCTCGGGCATCATCCTCGCCGGTTTCCACTGGTGGCTCGGCGCGGGTTTGCTCGTGGCCGGCGTGTGGGCGGCGTACGAGGACCGGGTCGCATCTCGCACCGAAGCGGGGCACCACTATGGCGCCACCGAGTCGGCCCGCCGGATGCGGTACTTCAACGATCTGGGAACCACCCCGCCGGCCGCCAAGGAGATCCGCCTGTTCGGACTGCCGGACTTCGTAGTCGGCCGGCACGGGGAGACTTGGACCGCGACGATGCAGCGAGTCCTGACCCCGGCCGGCCGTCGTCCGCTGATTGCCACGGCATTCCTGGGCGTTGTCGTGCTCGGCGGCATCGTGCTCGTGGTCCGCGAGGCGATGGCCGGACGCCTCGCCGCCGGCCCGACCGCGACGTACGTCCAGACGTTCCTCGTCGCGTTGGGCGGCATCCAGCAGTCGTCCTGGTCCGGCCTGCAGACAGAGCTGGCCCTCGCAACCCTCGACCGGTACGACGAGGCGATGCGAGCGATCGCGCCGCCAGCCGCGCCCGCCGACCGTGGATCGCAGCCGGCCACCGGGATGCCGGAACGGGAGATCGCCTTCCACAACGTGTCTTTCAGCTATCCGGGCACGAGCCGTCGGGTACTGAAGGACCTCGATCTGGTGATTCCAGCCGGGCAATCGCTCGCGGTCGTCGGCGCGAACGGCGCCGGGAAGACCAGCCTGGTCAAGCTGCTCTGCGGCCTGTACGAACCAAACGAAGGTTCCGTCCTGATCGACGGCGTCCAGTTGCAAGACCTCGACACCGACGATTGGCGGCGCAGGCTGGCGGTCGTGTTCCAGCAGCCCGTGCGGCTGCCGATGTCGGCGTACCGCAATGTCCGTTTCGGCCGTGGTGATGCAGACATCGAGGTCGCAGTCGAGCGGGCTGGAGCGAAGACCGTTGTCGAGGCGCTGCCGAACGGCTGGGAGACGGTGCTCTCCGCGGAGTTCGACGGCGGTGTCGAGCTGTCTGGCGGAGAGTGGCAACGGCTGGGCCTCGCCAGAGCGCTGTACGCCGTCCAACAGGGCTCGTCCGTACTGGTACTGGACGAGCCGGCCGCGCACCTGGACGCCCGGTCCGAGGCGGAGCTGTACCGGCGTTTCCTCGACCTGACCGCCGGGCTGACCACAATCCTGATCTCGCACCGCTTCTCCACAGTGCGCCAGGCCTCGTCCATCGTCGTACTCGACGAAGGCAGGGTGATCGAGCAGGGATCGCACGACGAGCTGCTCCAGCGAGACGGTACCTACGCCCACCTGTTCCGCCTTCAAGCGGCTCGCTTCGACGGAGGCCCGGAATGAAGTCATGGGTCGCCACCGCGCGTCTACTGATCGGACTCGGCTGGGAGATCGGTCCGGGCCTGTTCACGCTCTACACCGTCGTCACGATGTCGAGTTTCGTCAGCCCGTTGCTCGTCGCGCTCGGCGTACGGCCACTGGTCGACGGCGTCGTGTCCGGCGAACCGCGCCAGGTAGTTGCCGGAGGCATCGCGGTCGCCGTTGGACTGACCTTCGTGCTGGTGGCCCCGATCGGCTATCGCTGGGCGACGATCAGGATGCGCGAGCGCTCCAGCTTCGTCGCCGAGCGCAGAGTACTGAGGCTGGCCGCGGGTGCGCCGCAGATCCAGCACTTCGAGCGACCCGAGTTCCTGGACCGGCTGCAGACGCTGCGACGGGAGGCGCCGGACCTCGCGGACAGCGTCACGATGCCGTTCATCGGCCTGTTCGTCGTGGCCCAGCTGGTGATCAGCACGGTCCTGCTGGCAGACCTGAAGCCGGTGCTGGTGGTCCTCCCACTGGTCGCGATTCCCTCGCTGTGGTTGAGCCGCCGGGCCGAACGGATTCGCAGAAAATCAGAGCTGGAGGCAGCTCCGCAGCGGCGGCTCGCCCAGCAACTCTTCATGCTGTCGGTCGCTCCGACATCGGCACAGGAGCTGCACGTCGCCTCGATGGGCGATGAGCTGCTCCATAGCCACCGCGAGGCCGCGGACAAGGCCAACACAATCGCCCACCAGGCGCTCTTCCGATCGGTCCTGATCGGGTCCGTCGGCTGGGCCGTGTTCCCGCTCGCGTACGTCGGCGCACTGGTGCTGATCCTTCACGAGGCGAGTGTCACCCCAGGCGACGTGGCCCTGGCGCTCGCCCTTGCCGGCGCCGTGGTGAGTGCGGCGAACCGTGTCCTCGACCTGGCAGGCACCGTACTGCGGGTGCGCACAACGGCCGAGCACTACTTCTGGCTCGCGCAGCAGGCCCAAACCGAACCAGGCAACGCGCCGACACCGGATCGTCTGGTGCACGGCATCGAACTGAAACAGGTCACCTTCGGGTACGGCGCGGACGATCGCCTCGCACTCCCCGGGACCGACCTGTTCCTCCCCGCCGGCCACACGGTCGCCATCGTCGGCGAGAACGGCGCGGGCAAGTCGACCCTGGTCAAACTCCTCACCGGCATGTACCGGCCCGCCACGGGAACGCTGCTCGTGGACGGAGTCGATCTCGCCACGATGGACCTCGAGCAGTACCGGCAGAAGGTCAGCGCCGGCTTCCAGGACTTCGTCAGGTACCAGCTGACCGTCGGCGAGGCTGTAGCAGTCGGCGGACTGTCCGAGCCGCCGGACCAGGTGCGAACCGCTCTCAGCAAGGCGGATGCGAGCTTCGTGGACACGCTGCCGCAGGGCCTCGACACCCAACTCGGTACGTCGTGGGTCGACGGCGTCGAACTCTCCGGCGGGCAATGGCAGAAGCTGGCGATCGCCCGAGCACTCGTCCGGCCGGCGCCGCTGCTGATGATCATGGACGAGCCGAGCGCGTCGCTGGACCCGCAGACCGAGGCGGCCGTCTTCGACCGGTTGGCCGCCGAGGCGCGGGCCGGACGGGCCGACGGGCGGGTCACGTTGCTCATCTCACATCGCTTCTCCACCGTGCGCTCCGCGGACCTGATCGTGGTACTGGAGAACGGCCGTGTGACCGAGCGCGGTACGCACGACGAGTTGATGGCGCGCGACGGGATGTATGCGGAGCTTTACCGTCTGCAAGCGGCCGGCTACCGGTAAGTGCGCAACTGTGCGCAGCGGCGAGTTTTGACCAGATCTGACCTGTCATCTGATGACTCTGGCGTACTGATCTGATTAAGTGGGTGCTCGCTCCGCCTGTGAGGGCTGGTCATCTGAGGTCTTGGCAAAGTAACGCCTGAGTTACACGCCGCCGCTTTGCGCCTGACAACGTTGACATGTGCAGTTTCGACCAGCCACCATGACGCTTGATCCGCCCGCCTAGCGGCCCTCCCGCCGAGGAAGTTGGTTTGACCGTGCGACGTCTGACTGGGGTAGTGGGGGTGGCACTGGGATTGGCTCTGGTGCTCGCCTCGTGTGGAGACGGGAAGAGCAGCGGCTCCGGCAGCGGCTCGGGCAGCAAGAGCGAGGTCATCGCGATCGCTGCCGACCCGCTGGAGTACATCAACCCGCTGAACGAGAACGGCAGTCCCGGCATCCAGGTCGCGATGGCGATGTTCGCCCCGCTGGTGACCACGGACCCGGAGACCGGCAAGCTGCAGAACGTGATGGCCGACTCGGTCACGCCGGACAAGACCAGCCAGACCTGGACGATCAAACTCAAGGCCGGCAACACGTTCCAGAACGGCCAGCCGCTGACCGCGAAGGACTACGTGGACAGCTGGAACCTGACCGCGATGGGCTCGAACGCCTGGAAGAACAACGGCTTCTTCTCCAAGGTCGAGGGGTACGACGCGCTGAACCCGCCGACCCCGGACGGCGCCACGCCGAAGCCGACCGCGGTGAAGACGCTGAGCGGTCTGAAGCAGATCGACGACCTGACCTTCTCGGTCAAGCTGAAGGTGCCGTTCTCGCAGTTCGGCCTGACGCTGCAGTACCTCGGCCTCGCCCCGCTGCCGGAGGAAGTGCGGAAGAACCCGGACGCGTACAAGCGCAAGCCGATCGGCAACGGCCCGTTCAAGCTCGCCGCCGACTGGAACGCCGGTGACGACATCAAGCTGGCCAAGTGGGACGGCTACAAGGGCTCGCTGGTACCGCAGGCCGACGAGATCACGTACCGGTTCATCCCGAACGCGGACACGGCGTACAACGAGTTCCTGGCCGGGAACGTGGACTTCGTCGACGTGCCGTCGACCAAGGTGAAGAGCTTCAAGACCGACGCCCCGGACCAGTGGGTGACCAGCATCAGCTCCGGCGCCAACTACCTGGTGATCCCGGCGTGGGACCCGCGGTTCAAGAACCCGAAGCTGCGGCACGCGTTCTCGGAGGCGATCGACCGGAAGGCGTTCGCCGACCTCGTCGGCCTGTCCGAGCCGGCCAAGGGTCTGGTCGCGCCGGACATGGCCGGGTACCGCGACAACGCCTGCAAGTACTGCGATTTCGACGCCGCGAAGGCCAAGCAGCTGCTGGCGGAGGCCGGCGGTTTCTCCGGCACGCTGAACATCAGCTACAGCACCACGTCGGCGACCGGCCAGATCTTCGCCGAGGCGATCGGCAACATGTTGCGGCAGAACCTCGGCCTGCAGGTGAAGTACACCGGCAAGCAGGGTTCGGAGATCACCGAGCTGGCCAACTCCCGCAAGCTGGACGGTCTGCGGTTCGGCGGCTGGGGTCACGACTACCCGTCGATCGAGGACTACCTGACGCCGATGTTCAAGTCCAACGGTGACGCGAACTTCGCCAACTACGCCAACCCGGCGCTGGACGCCGTACTGGCCAAGGGCGACGCCGAGCCGGACCCGGACAAGGCGATCAAGCTGTACCAGCAGGCCGAGGACATCGCGCTCGAGGACATGCCGCTGATCCCGCTCTACACGAAGTCGAACGCGTACCTGCACTCGGCGAAGATCGAGCCGCGGGTCTCGAAGTTCGTCGGTGTGTCGGCGCTCTGGGCAACTTTCAAGTGATCCGTTTCATCCTGCGCCGTGCACTGGCGGCGGTACCGATCGGTGTGCTGGTGACGCTGGGGGTCTTCGCGCTCGTCTTCGCGATGCCCGGGGACCCCCTGCGGGAACTGGCCGGCGACAAGCCGATCCCCGCCGCGGTGCTGGCCGCCAAGCGCGCGCAGTACCACCTGAACGATCCCTTCATCGTCCAGTACCTGCTGAGTATGAAGGACATCCTCACCGGTCATTTCGGTACGACGTTCGCGGGCGCGGACATCGCCGACCAGCTCCGGCTGCGGATCCCGGTGACGCTGAAGCTGACGCTGCTGGCGAACGCCGTCCAGTGGACGCTGGGGCTGTTCTTCGGTATCTACGCCGGCTTCAAGCGCAACGGCTGGGTCGACCGGTCGTTGCTGCTGGCAACACTTGTGCTGCTCGCGGTGCCCGGACTGGTGGCGTACTTCGCCGCGCAGTACCTGTTCGGGGTCGAGCTGAAGTGGTTCCCGGTGTCCGGTGTGCTGGAAGGGTTCCCGCGCTCGTACCTGCTGCCCGCGCTGGTGATCGGCGTCCTCGGGTTCGCCGGGCTGGCCCGGCTGCTGCGGACGTCGATCGTGGAGACGGTGAACGCCGACTTCGTGAAGACCGCGCGGGCCAAGGGGCTCGGCGAGCAGCGGGTGCTGTGGCGGCACATCCTGCCGAACGCGCTGCTGCCGGTGGTCACGTTCATCGGGCTCGACCTGGCCGGCATGTTCGGCGGCGCGATCATCACCGAGAGCATCTTCAACCTGCCCGGGCTCGGTCAGTTCATGTTCCAGGCGATCAAGCTGAAGGAGGGCGGCGTCGTGGTGCTGCTGTCCACGCTCGCGTTCATCTCGTTCATCCTGATCAACCTGCTGATCGACCTTCTGTACGGCGTCCTGGATCCGAGGGTGCGCAATGTCTGAACAGATCACCGCTGCGGTCGGCGCCGAGGCGCAGGAAATCGGCGACGGCCGCGCCCTGTCCAACCGCGAGTTGCTCCGGGCCCTGCTGCGCAAGCCGCAGTTCATCGTGTGCAGCCTGCTGCTGCTCGCCTTCTTCACGATGGCGGCGGTGCCGAAGCTGTTCACATCCGCCGATCCGCGGTTCTGCGAGCTGGCCAAGAGCCGGCAGGGCCGCAGCTCGGGGCACCCGTTCGGGTTCGACATCCAGGGCTGCGACTACTTCGCGAACGTCATCTACGGCGCGCGACCGTCGGTGCTGGTCAGCATCTGCGCGAGTTTCGGCGTGTTCGTGCTGGCCGGCTCGCTCGGCCTGCTGGCCGGGTACTTCCCGGGTTTTGTGGACGGCCTGATCTCGCGGACCGCCGACGTACTGTTCTCGATCCCCGGCATCGTGGTGCTGATCGTGATCCTGAACTCGGTCGCGAACCGGAGTATCTGGATCATCGTCGGCGTCATCCTGCTGATCGGCTGGCCGGGCGGGATGCGGCTGATGCGGGCCACGGTCTTCTCGGTCCGCAACCGCGAGTACGTCCTGGCGGCCCGGTCGATCGGCGTGCCGCCGGTCCGGATCCTGCGCAAACATGTGTTCCCGAACGCGATGGCGCCGCTGCTGGCGATGACCACACTCGGCATCGGCGGCATGGTCGGGCTCGAGGCCGCGCTGACGTTCCTCGGGGTCGGGCTGCAACCGCCGTCGATCTCGTGGGGCTCGCAGTTCGGCGTCGCGGCGTCGTACCGGGACACCCCGCACCTGTTCATCTGGCCGGCGTTGTTCATCTCCACGATGACGATCTCGTTCATGATCATCGGCGACTCGATCCGGGACGCCCTCGACCCGAAACTCATGCGATGACTGCCACTGGTGAAGTACTGCTCAAGGTCGACAATCTGTCGGTCGAGTTCGACACGCCGCACGGGCCGGTGCGGGCCGTGGACGGGGTGTCCTGGCAGGTGCGGGCGGGGGAGATGCTGGCGATCCTGGGCGAGTCCGGGTCCGGGAAGAGCGTCTCGACGCAGGCGCTGACCGGGATCCTGGAGATGCCGCCGGGCCGGATCGTGTCCGGTACGGCGGAGTACCGCGGCGCGGACCTGATCCAGATGACCACCAGGGAACGGCGCCGGATCGTCGGCGACCGGATCACGATGGTGTTCCAGGACTCGCTGTCGGCGCTGAACCCGGTGCAGTCGGTCGGGACCCAGATCGCCGAGTGCTACCGGGTCCACCGCGGGATGTCGAAGCGGGACGCGATGAAGAAGGCCGCGGAGATGCTCGACCAGGTGCGGATCCCGGCCGCGGCGAACCGGGTGCGGGACTACCCGCACGAGTTCTCCGGCGGGATGCGGCAGCGCGTGATGCTGGCGATGGCGCTCGCGCTGGATCCCGACGTACTGATCGCCGACGAGCCGACCACGGCGCTCGACGTGACCGTGCAGGCGCAGATCCTGGAATTGATCGCCGAACTGCAGGCCGAGCGGGACATGGGCGTGGTGCTGATCACGCATGACCTCGGCGTGGTCTCGGACGTCGCCGACAACGTCGTCGTGATGTACGCCGGCCACGTGGTCGAGCGGGCCGCGACGGCCGAGGCCCTCGAACATCCCGTACACCCTTACACCGAAGGGCTGCTGGGCTCCATGCCGTCGGCCGACCTCAAGGGCCGGGAGCTGCCGACGATCCCGGGTACGCCGCCGTCGCTGCGGGCGATCCCGTCCGGCTGCGCGTTCCGGCCCCGGTGCCCGATCGCGGTCGACGACTGCGCGGCCGAGGTGCCGCCGTTGCTGACCATCGCGCCCGGCCGTGAGGCCGCGTGCATCCGGCGTACGTCGCTAGCGGCGAAGGAGGCTGTCTAATGGCCGAAGAGTTGCTGGTGGCAACGAACGTCGTGAAGCACTACGACATCAGCCCGGCGCTGAACTTCGGCGCCAAGACCGTCGTCCGGGCGGTCGACGGCGTCGACGTGACGCTGCGCAAGGGTGAGTCGCTCGGCATCGTCGGCGAGTCCGGCTGCGGGAAGTCGACGCTGGTCCGGCTGCTCGCCGCGCTGGAGAAGCCGACGTCGGGCCGGATCGAGTACGGCGGTGTGGACGTCAGCAAGCTCCGGGGCCGCGAGCTGCGGCGCTGGCGGCGCAACGTCCAGGTGGTGTTCCAGGACCCGTACTCCAGCCTGAACCCGCGGATGCGGGTCGGCGAGATCGTCGCCGAGCCGTTCGAGGTGCACCCGGACGTCGGCAAGGGCACTAAGGGTTTCGACATCCGGACCCGGGTCCGCGAGCTGCTCGAGCTGGTCGGTCTGCGGCCCGAGGACGAGACGAAGTTCCCGCACCAGTTCTCCGGTGGACAGCGGCAGCGGATCGGGATCGCGCGGGCGATCGCACTCAACCCCGACGTACTGCTGTGCGACGAGCCGGTGTCGGCGCTCGACCTGTCGGTGCAGGCGCAGGTGGTGAACCTGTTGATGCGGCTGCAGCGCGAGCTCGGCCTGAGCATCATCTTCGTCGCCCACGACCTGTCCGTCGTCCGGCACGTCTCCGACCGGGTCGCGGTCATGTACCTCGGCAAGGTCGCCGAGCTGGGCGAGCACCAGCACGTGTACGACGTACCCGCGCATCCGTACACGCAGGCGCTGCTGTCCGCCGAGCCCGGTCTGGCGCGCCAGGGCCGGCAGCGGATCGTGCTGGCCGGTGACCCGCCGTCACCGGTCATGCCGCCGTCCGGATGCCGGTTCCACACCCGATGCCTGCGGGCGGAGGCAAAGTGCAGCACCGACGTACCCGAGCTCCGGGAGATCATGTCCGGCCAGACCGTCTCGTGCCACTTCGCGGAGGATGCGCAAACGGCGTACTCAACCGCGTGAGGGATAGCCGTGGGGTGATGGCCTAGGGTTGCGGCCGTGAGTACGGTTTCCTCGGCAGGCAGACGGTTCGTCCTGCTCACCGGGGTCATCGTCGTCGCCGGCGGGCTGGCGGCGTGGTGGATTCTCACCGCGGGCCGGGCCGCCAACGAGGGTTTCGACATCACGGACGAGGGCTACTACCTGCTCTCGTACCGGTGGTGGGACAGCAACCCGCTGGCGTTGACCGGCGTGCAGTACCTGTACGGCCCGGTGTTCGAGTGGTTCGGGTACGACATCGTGAAACTCCGGTTCTTCCGGCTGTTCACCGTGGTCGTCGTACACCTCGGCTTCGGCTACAGCTTCATGCGCTGGCTGCGTGGGCGACGGCCGGGGTTGCCGCCCACCCGGCTGTGGGAGGCCGCGGGTGCGGCGGTCGTGCTCGCCGCCGGTGGGATGTGTTACAGCTGGCTGCCGCAGTCGCCCGGCTACAACGATGTGGTGCTGCTCGGTGCGTTCACGTTGGTGTCCTGCGTGCTGTGGATGGCGACCGCGGTCGATCGCGGTACGCCGGTCCCGTACTGGATCCTCGTCGTCGCCGGCCTGGTGATCGGCGTGATGGTGCTGGCCAAGTGGACCTCGGTCGTGGTGATCGGGCTGATCGTGATCACCGCGGTCGTCGTACTGGCCGGTCAGGGTCGGCGAGCCGTTGCCCGCGGCATCCTTTTCGCGCTCGGCGGGCTCGCCCTCGTGGCGCTCGTCGTGCAGCTCTTCGTCGTCCGGCTGAACGTGGCGGTGCCGGGGATCCTCGACGTCAACAAGTTCATCGCCGGTACGTCGTACTCGCCGGCCGAGCTGCTGCACCTCTACTGGTCCAGCACGCTCAAACTGATCGGTCAGACACTGGCCGCGCACGGTCTGCTGCTCCTCGCGACAGCCGTCACGGTCGTCGCCCGCTGGCGCAGGCTCCGGATCGTCGCCGCGATTCTCGCCCTGGCGGCACTGATCCTGTCCGTACGGCGGGTTGTCGTCGACGGCGGCGCGGTCGGCGGCTCGCAACACATCCCGATGTACGCCGAAACGCTGCTGGCCGCCGTACTGGTCGCCGTCGTGGCCGCGGCCGGCGCCGTGATCGCGGGCCGCGCCGGCGTCACGCCCCGCTCCCGGTTGAGCCGCGAGAACACGCGGACGTGGGTGATCCTCACACTGCTGGTGCTGCTGCCACTCGTGCAGGCGTTCGGCACGAACACCCCGCTCTTCACGATCGGCTTCAACGCGTTCGCGGCCTGGGCCGCGGTCATGATCGCCGTACTGACCGGCATCTGGGCGACGCCGATCGTGGCGCGGGTGACGGTCGGCCTGGTGCTGGTCGGGTCCCTGGTCGCGACCTCGACGATCGCGTACACGGGCCTGTTCCGGTATCCGTACCGCTCCGTCGGCCACTCGCAGCTGACCGCGGCCGCGACGATCCCCGCGTTGGACGGCATGTACCTCTCGCCGCCGGCCGAGGAGAACCTGAGCCGCCTGGCCGCCGACCTCCGCCCGTACACCGAGCCGCCCGGCCGGCCGATGCTCGCCTTCGACAAGATGGCCGGCCTGGTGCTGGTGCTCGGCGGCCGTCCGCTCGGCGAGGCCTGGATCGCACCGAAGGAGCGCGAGCGGACCGCCGCCGGTGTCGAGGAGGTCTGCCGGAAGGAGCGCCCGTCCAGGCCGCCGCTCGTCATCCTGAACCGGGAGATCTCGGACCTGGAGATCAACGCCCTGCGCAGTTGCGGGCTGGACTTCCACGCGGACTACGCACAGCTGGCGCCCGCGCGGGAGACGATCGGCCTGGAGGTCTGGATCCCGAAGGCCGAGCGGTCCACCCAACCGGCCGGATGAGATCCTGAACCCTGAATCCGGACAGACTGTTCCCTCGATCGGGGGAAGAAAGGGTGTCGCATGATCAAGGTCGGTGTCCTGGGAGCCAAGGGCAGGATGGGCGCTCAGACGTGCCTCGCGGTCGAGGAGGCTGCCGATTGTGAGCTGGTCGCGCAGCTCGACCAGGGCGACGCGCTCGACGCGCTGACCGAGGCCGGCGCCGCGGTCGTCGTCGACTTCACCCGGCCCGAGGTCGTGATGGACAACCTGGCCTGGTGCATCGAGCACGGCATCCACGCGGTCGTCGGCACCACCGGTTTCGACGACGAGCGGCTCGCGACCCTGCGCTCGCAGCTCGCTGCCGGCCCGCAGACCGGCGTGCTGATCGCGCCGAACTTCTCGATCGGCGCCGTGCTGATGATGCAGTTCGCCGCGAAGGCCGCGCCGTACTACGAGTCCGTCGAGATCGTCGAGCTGCACCACCCGGACAAGGTGGACGCTCCGTCCGGCACGGCCCGGCGTACGGCGGAACTGATCGCGGACGCCCGCCGCGAGGCCGGCTCCGGCCCGATCCCGGACGCCACCACGACGGCGCTCGACGGCGCCCGCGGCGCGGACGTCGACGGGATCCGGGTGCACGGCGTCCGGCTGCGCGGCCTGATCGCGCACCAGGAGGTGCTGTTCGGCGACGAGGGTGAGACGCTGACGATCCGGCACGACTCGATGGCCCGGGTCTCGTTCATGGCCGGCGTCCTGCTCGGCGTCCGGCGGATCGGCGACGCGCCCGGTCTGACGGTCGGGCTCGAGCACTTCATGGACCTCTCCTGAGATGAGGGCCAAACAGACCGCGATCCTGCTGGCGGTCGTGTTCGTCGCGTACGCCGTACTGATCGGCTGGCGTGGCGTGCTGCTGATCAAGGTCGGTACGCCGGTTTCGGTCGTGCTCGGACTCGCGGTCCTGGTGATCCCGCTGATCGGCGCCTACCTGGTCTGGCGCGAGATCCAGTTCGGGCGCCGGACCGAGGTGCTGGCCCGTGAGCTGGAGGCGGCCGGCGGTCTGCCGGTCGACGATCTGCCGCGCCGGCCGTCCGGCCGGGTGGACCGGGCCGCCGCGGACGAGGCCTTCGGACGGTACAAAGCGGAGGCGGAAGCGGCCCCCGGCGACTGGCGGGTGTGGTTCCGGCTGTCGACGGCGTACGACGCCGCGGGGGACCGGAAACGGGCCCGGGAAGCGATGCGAACCGCCATCGCGCACCACGATCAGACCCTATGAGTTCCGGGGCAGTTCCCCGGGATAACTGACAACCAGGTGTGGAACGCGATATTTTCGCTGGTACGTGGCAGCCGCCACGTAAAGGTCGGAGACTGGGTGGGGCCGTCCTGTGCCATCAGACGGATCTCGCCGCGGCACGGACGACGGGCAGGGGGCTGGGTTCGGCGAGCTACTGCGCCGGCACCGACGGGAGGCGGGGCTGTCGCAGGAAGCGCTGGCCGAACGCGCCGGTCTCAGCGTCGACGCGATCGCGGCGTTGGAGCGAGGACGCCGGCGTGCGCCGCGGGCGCAGACGCTGCGCCTGCTCGCGGACGCCCTGCGGCTCGGTGAGCCCGAGCGGTCCCTGCTGACCGCGGCGGCGCGCAAGGAGGCCGGGTCCGTCCGGCTGCCGATGCGGCAACCGCCGGCGCCGATCAACGAGCTGATCGGGCGGACGACCGAGCTGACCGCGACGACGCGCCTGCTCGGGCAGCGCATGACTCGTTTGCTGACCTTGACCGGACCGGGCGGCGTCGGCAAGACCAAGCTCACCTTGGCACTTGCGGGCGACGTGGCGGACAGCTTCCCGGACGGCGTCTGCTGGGTGCCGCTCGCGTCGGTCACCGACTCCGCCGCGGTCGCTCCCGCCGTCGCCGCGTCGATCGGCATGCACCTACTGGAAAGCACGCGGCTGGTCGAAGAGATCGCCGAGCAGATCGGCCGGAGCACGATGCTGCTCGTGCTCGACAACTGCTCGCACCTGGTCGCGACGGTCGGGCAGGTCTGCTCGACCTTGCTCGAGCACTGCCCGAACCTGTCGATCCTCGCGTCCAGCCGGGAGCTGCTGCGGCTGCCGGGCGAGAGCGTGTACGTCGTCCCCGCGCTGGCCCTGCCGCACGACGAGGACCGGTTGGCGTCGTCGGAAGCGGTGCGGCTGTTCGTCGACCGCGCCGTCGCTCGCGGGTACGACCCGAGCGGCGAGCTCGACCAGGTCGCGCGCGTGGTACGCCGTCTGGAGGGTATGCCGCTCGCGATCGAGCTGGCCGCGGCGCGGACGAACGTGATGACGATCGCGGAACTGGCCAGTGAGCTCGAGACGTCGTTCGGCATCCTGGCCGGTGGCCCGCGCACCGCGTCGCCTCGCCAGCAGTCGATGTACGGCGCGATCGAGTGGAGCCACGCGTTGCTCAGCGAGGCCGAGCGGGAGATGTTCGCCCGGCTGTCGGTCTTCGCCGGCGGGTGGACGCTGGGTGCGGCCGCAGCGGTCATGTCCGGTGGCGCGACCCGGGTCGAGGCCCTCGACCTCATCGGTCGGCTGGCCGACAAGTCGCTGATCCGGGTGGTCAGGCGAGACGGCGTCGCGCGCTACTACATGCTCGCCGTGATCCGGGAGTTCGCGGCTGATCGCCTGCGGGCCGCCGGACAGACGGACGAGGCGGCCGGGCGGCACGCGCAGTACTTCGTCGGCCTGGCCGAGGACTCGCAGAGCCACCTGCGGGGACCGGAGCAGGGGGAGTGGCTCGACCGGTTGGACCGCGAGCTCGCGAACCTGCGATCCGCGATGGCGTGGGCGCTGCGGACCAGGTCGGTCGACGAGGCGTTGCGGCTGGCCGGCGGGCTGTGGCTGTTCTGCTACCTCCGCGGGCACTATGCCGAGGGCAGTCAGTGGCTCGAGCGGGCGCTGCACCTCGGCGACTCGGTGCCGCCCGAACAGATCGCGGACCTTGCGCCGGTGTGCGCGAAGGCGAACCTCGGCGCCGGAACGCTGGCGTTCCTCCAGTGCGAGTACGACGCCGCCACCGAGCAGCTGCAGACCGCGCTGCGCCAGTACAAGGAACTCGGCGACACGTCCGGTACGGCGTTGGTGCTGCAACGCCTCGGCGGCGTCGCACGCGAACGCGGCGACTACGAGGCAGCGGAGGACCTGCACTGCGAGAGCTACGACCTGTACGAGAGCCTCGACGACCGGGCCGGGATGGCCTGGGCGCACAACTACCTCGGCTTCGTGGCCTGGCTCCGCGGCGATCTCGAGACGGGCGCGCGCCGCTGCCGACGGGCCCGCGACAGCTTCCGGGTCGTCGGTGACGGCGAAGGACTCGCCTGGTCGCTGATCAGCCTCGGCGCGATCGCGCAGTACGGCGGTGACCTGGTCGAGGCCGAGGACCTGTTGCAGGAGAGTCTCGCCCTGTCGCAACGGCTCGGGTACCGCGAGGGAGTCGCCTGGTCGCTGAACCAGCTAGGCATCGTCGAACGCCGACGCGGCCTGACCGACCGCGCCGTACACCTGCTCGACGAAAGCTTGGCCGAGCATCGTGATCTGGGGGACCGGTGGCGGTCGGCCAGTGTGCTCGAGGAGCTGGCCGCGGTCGCACAACAACGAGAACGCAGCGAGTACGCCGCTTTCCTGCTCGGCGCGGCCGACGGTGTACGGGAAGTCATCCGGGCGCCGGTGCCGGAGATCGAGAAGGCCGGCTGCGAGGCGACCCGAGCCGCGGTCGAAGCGTCGCTCGAGCGGCGGGCCTTCCGGGCAGCCTGGTCGGCCGGCCGCGCGGCGCCACTGGCCGCTGTCGCCGACGGTTACCGGCCCCCGGGATCGACACCGGCGGTGCGGACCCGCGATCCGCTCTGAGCGGGCGTGCCTCGCGGAGCACCACGACCTGGGGGATCGACGATGCCCCGCGAGGGATCTGAGGGCGCGGATCCAGATGTGTGGCCCGGCCGGCTGTGTCCTCTGTCTGACCCCCCAGGCAGTCCCCCCACCTCACAGCCGGCCGAAGCCACATCGGGCGATGGTCACCGGTCGTCGAGCCCTCCCAGACGACGACCAGGTCCTCCGCGCTCTCTCTAGGTTGCCGTTATCACGCTGTGTCGCACAGGGACGGAACCCTGACATCGCCCTGACAAATTTGTCCTGACAACGAAATCCCCGGCCGGATTTCGCCGACGGTGACCGCGAACTGCCGGTCCGTAGGTGAATTCCAGCCGGTTTTCAAACGATCGTCAGGGCAGATATCCGGAAACGGCTTTTGTGAATCCGGCGATCTTTCGTAAAGGAGTACCGGCGCCTTCCTCGAAGCCGGGCTCCGTGGCCTCGGGTGCCGGGATGCCTTCGCCGGCGCAGCTGATGTCCTTGGCCGGTGCGGCCCCAGTGGTGAGGAACGTGTTGATGATCCGGTCGGCGCAGCGGTTCACGCCGCCGTACACACCGTGGTCGCCTTCGCCCGTGACGGTCAGCAGCCGCGAACCGGCGTACCTGCTGTGGGCCGATGCGGCGAGGCTGTAACTGGTCGCCGGGTCGTGCACGGACTGCACCATCAGCGTTGTGGGCAAGCCTTTGCCGGTCGGTGTGGGCATCGTCAGGTTCGGACGGTCCCAGTAGAAGCAGGGGTTCTCGGACATCGTCCAGCCGACCAACGGGAAGTGCGGACCGAGGCGGGCGGCGAGCTGTTCGCCGTACTCGCGGCCTTGCGGCCAGGCCGTGTCGTTGCAGGTGATCGCGGTGAACGTCGCGTCCTCGGCGTCGTCCTCACCGAGCGTCCGGAGCCCGACGGGTGCGCGCCCGGCGCGCTCGACGAGCTGCTGCTGGCGGGTCTTCGAGAGCGCGTCGACGTGGCGTTGCGCGGCCCGCGGACCGCCTTTTGCCTGCGCTTCGGAAAGGTCATGAAGAAATAGCAGGTCGGCGGCCAGGGAATGGAAGTCGAGCTTCGAGTACAAATCCCCGGTCACCATCAGGTCGAGGGTGTTCTCGTCGTACCTGACGTTGACCGCGCCGTCCAGGAACTCCTCGGTCGCGGGCTGCTCCTTGAGGGTGCGTCGTAACCGTTCGTACAGGCGGATGACCGCGCCCGGTGACGAGCCGAGGTGCAGTTGGCCGTCGTACTTGGCCGCCCAGGGTGCGAAGTCCTCGCGGAACCGGCGCTCGAACGCCTGCGGCTGGCTGACGAACGTGTCGAGCCAGGTCTTGGTGAAGTCCGTGTTGGAGTCCAGCACGAAGCGGCCGACGTGCTCGGGGAAGTAGGTCTGGTAGTACGCGCCGAGCCAGGTGCCGCCGGAGTACCCGACGTAGTCCATCTTGTCGAAACCGAGCAGCCGCCGGATCAGGTCCATGTCCTGCACCGTCTGCGCGGTGGTGATGTAGGGGAGCAGGCCGCGGGACTGCTGGGCGCAGTACGTCTGCGCCATCTCCGAGGCCTCGGCGATCAGGTCGCGGGTCGCGGGAGCGCGGTCGCGCGCGTCCATCGTGTAGCCGGGGGCGCCGTCGCAGCTCACGTTCGAGCTGCCGCCGGTGCCGCGCGGGTCGAAGCCGACGGCGAGGTGATCCTTGGCGAGCGGCGCCTGGCTCGCGAGGTACGGCGCCATCCCGAGGCCGGCGCCACCGGGTCCGCCGGGGTTGCCGAACACGACCCGGCTCGGTGTGCCTTTGGCCGGGGCGACCTTGCTGACCGCGATCTGCAGGTCGTGCCCGGCGTACTGGTTGGCCCAGTCGCGCGGGACGGTGATCTTCGCGCAGTACGTGCGAAGCTCCGCGTCACCGCACTCGACCCACTGCGGTTTCTGCTCGAGATACCTGTTCGCCACCTGATGTGGCTTGTCGACGACGGTCGCCGACTGCGTCGACGCCGTCGCGCCCGAGCCCGGCACGACGAGAACGGCGGCAGTGGACAGCGCCACGGCTGCCGCGCCGAGGGCCAGGGGAACGTACTTCATGCAGACTCCAGCGGATGGCCATGTGTGATCGGTCCGTGACAATCTGTCATGCCCACTGGGACGCGTCGAGCACCACCCCCGGCCCGTCGCCGATCGCCGACCTGCTATTGGCGCCGGGACTACTCCGTGCCGGGGTCGGTGTGGAGGCGGATCTGCTTGATGCGGACGGACTCGTCGCCGTAGAGGTCGAGCTCGCGGTGGGCGCCGTCGGGGGCCCAGCCGGACTCGGTGTAGAAGGCGCGGAGGACGTCGTCGGTCGAGTTGACCCAGACGGTGACGCGGCGGAAGCCGTCGGCGCGGACCGTGTCGACGACGGCGTTCAGAAGGCGCGAGCCGTGGCCGGCGCGGGTCGCCTCGGGGCTGACGGCCAGCTCGGCGATCAACGCATCGTGCTGCGGGTCGGCGTCCGGGTCGTCGGACGGCGTGATGGCCGCGAAGCCGACCAGGGTGCGGCCGGCCAGCGCGACCATCACCCGGTTCCGCGCCTCGCCCGGAGCGACCAGCGCGGCCCGCCACTGGGCCGCGAACTGCGAAGGGTTGAGATCGGCCAGGACATCGGCCGGCAGCAGCCCGGCGTACGACGTACGCCAGGCCGCGACCTGAATCTCGCCGATCCCGTTGGCCTCCGCGGGCAGTGCGAGCCTCACGCTCGTCTCGGCCACCGGGGTGTCGCCTGACAGATCCGAGAGGTTGGCGGGTTCCGGTACGCCGAAGTCACTCATGACCGCCATCCTCCCAAGTCAGTACACGAGCTTGCGCAGCAGGGTCTCGGCCGGACCGCGGTAGGAACGCCGGCTCATCGCATACGCTCCGGCGACCGAGACGACCCAGACGCCGATCGCGACCAGCGCCGCGGTGTACGCCGTACTTCCGAACCGCAGGTCCAGCGTGAACGGGGCGAGCAGGATCATCCACGAGACCGACTGGAACAGGTACCCCGACAGCGACCGCTGACCGAGCGCGGAGATCGCGCGGACCGGCAGCGACAGCTTGCGGATCCGCAGGACGAGCAGGCCGAACAGAGCGACGTACCCAGGACCGCCGAACATGCCGGACACGTGGGACAGGAGGCTCAGCGTGTCCACTGCACTCTTGTCGACGTGCATCCAGCCGGCGCCGACCAGTGCGAGCGGCAGTCCGCCCAGAACGGTGATGCCGAGACCGCCGACGGCAACTCGGGTGAGCAAGCCCTTGTGGGCGCCCGGGTTCTCCAGCATCTGCTTGCGGGCGGCCCAGATACCGAGCCAGACGATCACGATGAAGCCCATGACGCTCGCGGCGTGCATCGGGTACTCGTGCAGCCGGTCGACCAGGCTGCCCAGGTACGACGAAGCGGCCAGCGACGGGTTCGGGGAGTTCGTCAGCGCGTGCGCGGGGCCGGCGCTGTTGGCGATCGCGAGCGCGGCCTTGGCCCCGACGAACAGGACCTCGATGGCCATGAACGCCCAGATGGCGAGGACGATCCGGTGGAACTTGTCGCCGCGGTTGAGCAGGAACAGCGTGCAGATGATGCCGACGACGCCGTACGCGCCGAGGAAGTCGCCGAAGTAGAGCAGCGTCGCGTGCACGAGGCCGAAGCCGATCAGCCAGGCGTTGCGCTTGAGCAGGATCCGCCGGACTGCGCCGGGGGTCGCGCCGGAGTTGCGCTGCCGGCGCGCCAACTGGACCAGGCCGTAGCCGAACATCACCGCGAACACGGGGTAGGCCCGGGCGTCCACGAAGGTGAGTTTGAGGAAGTTCAGGATGCGCTCGAAGCCGTGCGGCGCGCTCTCCACGCCGGGCTGGCCGGCGAACGCGAAGTTGGCGCTGTTCGCCAGGCCGATCATCAGCAGCATCGCGCCGCGGATCAGGTCGGGGGCGAGGGCGCGTTCCCGGCCGGTGACCGGGCCGCGGTGATCGACGGCCGGGAGGCTGGTTGTCGTAGTCACGGGGTCCTCCGAAGAACTGTGTAAGGGTTGAGCGGTTGACTCAATCCTCGCGGCCCCGGCCGGCCCTCCCCAGAGCGTCAAACCCACTCCGTGGGTGGGTCCAGCACCACCTTTGTGACACTTGTTGTTGATTCTGAGAAAAAGTGTCACATATGCTGTCGGTATGGACTTCCAGGCGACCATCGACGCCGACGGCCGGATCGAGCCGCGGGACGCGATGCCGGACGGGTACCGCAAGACCCTGATCCGGCAGATCGCGCAGCACGCGCACTCCGAGATCATCGGCATGCAGCCGGAGGGCAACTGGATCAGTCGCGCGCCGTCGCTGCGCCGCAAGGCGATCCTGATGGCGAAGGTGCAGGACGAGGCCGGCCACGGTCTCTACCTGTACGCCGCCGCGGAGACGCTCGGCGTGGACCGCGCCGACCTGCTCGACCTGCTGCACAGCGGGAAGCAGAAGTACTCCAGCATCTTCAACTACCCGACGCTGACCTGGGCCGACATCGGCGCGATCGGCTGGCTGGTCGACGGCGCCGCGATCGTCAACCAGGTTCCGCTCTGCCGCTGTTCCTACGGGCCGTACGCGCGGGCGATGGTGCGGGTCTGCAAGGAGGAGTCGTTCCACCAGCGGCAGGGTTTCGAGATCCTTCACACGCTGTCGAACGGCACTCTCGAGCAGAAGGCGATGGCTCAGGATGCGCTGGACCGCTGGTGGTGGCCTTCGCTGATGATGTTCGGCCCGCCGGACGCGGCCTCGACGCACTCGGAGCAGTCGATGGCGTGGGGGATCAAGCGGCACAGCAACGACGAGCTGCGGCAGCGGTTCGTGGACATGACCGTGCCGCAGGCCGACGTACTCGGGCTGCGCGTCCCTGATGACGGACTGGTGTACGAGGACGGGCACTACCGGTTCACCGAGCCCGACTACACCGAGCTGTACGACGTGGTGAAGGGCAACGGTCCGTGCAACCAGCAGCGGTTGTCGCGTCGCGTGCAGGCGCATGAGGACGGCGCCTGGGTCCGTGAGGCCGCGGCGGCGTATGCGTCCAAGCGAGCGGAGCGTGCCGCATGATCGAGCCGCTCTGGGAGGTCTTCGTTCGTTCGCGCCGCGGGCTGTCGCACACGCATGTGGGCAGCTTGCACGCGCCGGACGCGACGATGGCGTTGCGGAACGCGCGAGACGTGTACACGCGCCGCCAGGAAGGCGTGTCGATCTGGGTGGTGCGGGCGTCCGACCTCACCGCGTCCTCGCCGGACGAGAAGGACGAGTTCTTCGACCCGGCCGGCGACAAGGTGTACCGGCACCCGACGTTCTACGAGGTCCCGGAAGGCGTCGAGCACCTGTGAACGACCTGCTCGACTACACCCTCCGGCTCGGTGACGACGCGCTGATCGCGGCGCAGCGCACCGGCGAGTGGATCGCCGCCGCGCCGCAGCTCGAAGAGGACGTTGCGCTCGGCAACATCGCGCTCGACCAGCTGGGGCAGGCGCGTTCGCTGCTGCAGTACGCCGGTTCGCTGGACGGCCGCACCGAGGACGAGCTCGCGTACTTCCGGGATGAGCGCGAGTTCCTGAACCTGCAGTTGTGCGAGCTGCCGAACGGTGACTTCGCGTTCGCGATGGCACGGTTGCTGTACTTCGCGACGTACCAGCATCTGCTGTACGACGAGCTGCGGTCGTGCGCCGACGAGACGCTGGCCGGCGTGGCGGGGAAGGCGGTCAAGGAGGTCGCGTACCACGTCGACCACGCGACGCAGTGGGTGTTGCGGCTGGGGGACGGGACCGAGGAGAGCCACCGGCGGATGCAGGCCGCGCTGGAGGCGCTGTGGCCTTACACAGCAGAGCTCTTCGAGTCCGACGCCTTGGTGCAACGGCTGGATGTTGCCGTGGATCCCTCGACGCTTCACGACGCCTGGCTCAGCCGAGTCCTGGGTGTCATCGACGAGTCCACTTGCGAGCGGCCCTCGTCCTCGTACCAGCACACCGGCGGCCGCGCGGGACAGCACACCGAGCACATGGGCTTTCTGCTGGCCGAGCTGCAGCACGTGGCGCGTTCGCATCCGGGGGCGACATGGTGACCGACGCCGCCATCTTCGAAGCGGTCGGCGAGGTCGCGGATCCGGAGGTGCCGGTGCTGACGATCGCGGACCTCGGCGTACTGCGTGGTGTGCGGCACGAGGGCGACGAGGTCGTCGTGACGATCACCCCGACCTACTCCGGCTGTCCCGCCATGGACCTGATCCGCCACGAGGTCGAACTGACCCTTCAGGCGTTGCACGTCGACGGAAGGGTCGAGACGGTCCTGTCGCCGGCGTGGACGACCGACTGGATGACCGAAGCAGGCAAGACCAAGCTGACCGAATACGGCATCGCCCCACCTTCAAGCACTGGGCCGGTCCTGCTGCAGTTGAGCATTCGCTGCCCCCTGTGCGGCTCGCCCAACACCTCAGAACTCAGCCGCTTCGGCTCGACCTCCTGTAAATCGCTCTGGCGCTGCAACTCCTGCCGCGAACCCTTCGACCACTTCAAGGCGATCTAGATGACGACCATCGCCCCTCGCCGGCGCGCCACGTTCCATTCGCTGAAGGTCGCCGCGATCGAGCCCATCACCGACGACGCGGTCGCGATCACCTTCGCCGTACCGCCCGAGCTCGCGGACGAGTACGAGTTCACCGCGGGCCAGCACCTCACGATCCGCCGTACCGGAGAAGAGGTACGCCGCAGCTACTCGATCTGCTCGCCCGCGGGATCGGGCGTGCTGCGGATCGGGGTGAAGCGCCTGCCCGGTGGCGACTTCTCGTCCTACGCCGCGAAGGTCCTGAAGGTCGGCGACGAACTCGAGGTGATGACCCCGCTCGGCCGTTTCGGTACGACGTTCGACGCCGCCAACGCCAAGCACTACGCGTTCGTTGCCGCCGGTAGCGGAATCACGCCCGTGCTGTCGCTGGTCGCGACGATCCTCTCGATCGAACCGTCCAGCCGGGTGACCTTGCTGTACGGCAACCGGACCGCGGGTTCGGTGATGTTCGCCGACGAGCTGGCCGACCTGAAGGACCGGTACGCCGAGCGCCTGCACCTCGTGCACGTGTTGTCGCGCGAGACGACCGAGGTGGAACTCTTCAGCGGCCGCATCGACGCGGACCGGCTGCAGCGGATGTTCGCGACGATCCTCCCGCTCGACTCCGTCGACGAGTGGTTCCTCTGCGGTCCGTACGCGATGGTCGTCGGCGCCCAGGAGCTCCTGCTGTCCGAGGGCGTCGCGCGCGAACACGTGCACGCCGAGCTCTTCCATGTCGGCGACGAGGCTCCGAAGGCACCCGTCGAGGAAGCAGCTGTCGACGAGGACGCGGCCCAGGTGACCGTGATCCTCGACGGCCGCCGGTCGACGTTCGCGCTGGGGGAGCACTCGAAGGCGGTGCTGGACGCGACCCTCGCCGTACGGTCCGATGCTCCGTTCGCGTGCAAGGGCGGCGTCTGCGGCACCTGCCGCGCCAAGGTCCTCGACGGCACCGTCCGAATGGACACCAACTGGGCCCTCGAACCCGACGAGATCCGCGCCGGCTACGTCCTCACCTGCCAGTCCCACCCCACCACACCGACGGTGACCCTCGACTTCGACGCCTGACCCCTCACCCCATTTGCCTGGCAGACCCACCAATTTGCCTGGTCGACCCACCGGGTCGGGGGTTCGTCATCCTGGTTAAGGGTCAGGAACCCCCGATATCCCTGGTGGGCCAGCCAAATGCGGGTGGGTGGGGGCAGGGCGGGGTCAGTCGGTGCCGGATTCCATGGCGGCGCGGTCGAGGAGTTCGTCTTCCTCGGTGGCTTCGCCGCGGGAGGCGATGGCCTCGGCGCCGCCCTTCGGGAGTTCGCCGATCAGCTCGGTGGACGACGCGAGTGCGGGGTTGGACGATCCGAACATGCCGAGGCCGGCGTACTGCTCCAGCTTCGCGCGCGAGTCCGCGATGTCCAGGTTCCGCATGGTCAGCTGGCCGATCCGGTCGACCGGGCCGAACGCCGAGTCCGCGATCCGCTCCATCGACAGCTTGTCCGGGTGGTAGCTGAGGGCCGGGCCCTTGGTGTCGAGGATCGAGTAGTCCTCGCCGCGCCGGAGCCGGAGCGTGACCTCGCCGGTGACCGCCGTACCGACCCACCGCTGCAGCGATTCCCGGACCATCAGCGCCTGCGGGTCGAGCCAGCGGCCTTCGTACATCAGCCGGCCGAGCTTGCGGCCCTCGGTGTGGTAGGCCGCCACCGTGTCCTCGTTGTGGATCGCGTTCACCAGCCGCTCGTACGCCGCGTGCAGCAGCGCCATCCCGGGCGCCTCGTAGATGCCCCGGCTCTTCGCCTCGATGACCCGGTTCTCGATCTGGTCGGACATCCCGAGTCCGTGCCGGCCGCCGATCGCGTTCGCCTCCAGGACGAGGTCGACCGCCGAACCGAACTCCTTGCCGTTGATCGTCACCGGCCGGCCCTGCACGAAGCCGATCGTGACGTCCTCCGCGGCGATCTCGACCGCCGGGTCCCAGTGCGCGACGCCCATGATCGGGTCGACCGTCTCCACCCCGGTGTCGAGGTGCTCGAGGGTCTTCGCCTCGTGGGTGGCGCCCCAGATGTTCGCGTCGGTGGAGTACGCCTTCTCGGTGCTGTCCCGGTACGGCAGGTCGTGCGCGACCAGCCACTCGGACATTTCCTTCCGGCCGCCGAGCTCGTGCACGAACTGCGCGTCCAGCCACGGCTTGTAGATCCGCAACTGCGGGTTCGCGAGCAGGCCGTAGCGGTAGAACCGCTCGATGTCGTTGCCCTTGAAGGTCGAGCCGTCGCCCCAGATCTGGACGTCGTCGTCGAGCATCGCCTTGACCAGCATCGTGCCGGTCACCGCCCGGCCGATCGGGGTGGTGTTGAAGTAAGTCCGCCCGCCGGACCGGATGTGGAACGCGCCACAGGCGAGCGCCGCGAGTCCTTCCTCGACGAGCGCCGCGCGGCAGTCCACGAGGCGGGTGATCTCGGCCCCGTACGCCGTCGCACGGCCGGGGACCGACCCGATGTCGGGCTCGTCGTACTGCCCGAGATCAGCGGTGTACGTGCACGGGATCGCACCTTTGTCCCGCATCCACGCAACCGCAACCGACGTGTCGAGACCACCAGAGAAGGCAATCCCGACCCGCTCACCGACCGGCAAAGAAGTAAGCACCTTGGACACAGGAAAAGTATGCACCCTCCTGCATGATTATGCAAAGCCGCCCCTCCCCAAGCTCTCTTTGAGCCCCCACCAACCAGATTCCGCGGCGGATTTTGGTTGGTGCGGGCCCAAAGAGGCGGTGTGGTGTGTGGGGGTGATGGGGTTGGTGGGGGAGGATATGCGGGAGTGAGTGGAGGGGTGAGGCGCGGGATGATGGGGCGGTCGCATGCTTTGTCGGGGTGGTGTGCCGGGCTGGCGGTGGCGCCGCTGGTCGGGTTGACCTCGGTGGCGGAAGTGGTGCCGTTCGCGGCGGCCACCGCCGGGTACGCATTGGTGCCGGACCTGGATCACCCAGGGGCGAGTGCATCGCGCCTGCTCGGGCCGGTGACCCGGCTGGTGTCGGCAGCGGTACGGGCGTTCTCCGGCGTGCTCTACAGCGTGACGAAGGGCCCGCGCGACGAGGACAGCACCGGCAAACACCGGCACGCGACGCATACGCTCGTCGCCGCGATCCTGCTCGGCATGCTCGCCGCAAGCCTCGGCGACCGCGGTAAATGGGCAGTACTGGCCGTCGCCGTGACCGGCCTCGTCCTGGCCGCCGACGCACTCGGCGACTGGATCGTCCTCGCGGTCCTCGCCGCGGCAGGATGGTCGATCGTCGGCACCGGCGACGCGCTGCCCGGAACAGCGGCCGCCGACGCGCTGCAAGCCGGACTCAGCCAGATCGGCGGCTGGATCGGCGCCGCCGTGGCCGTCGGCATGTTCGTTCACTGTCTAGGGGACAGCCTGACCCGCTCCGGCTGCCCCTGGCTCTGGCCGCTCCCCATCCGGGGCGAGACCTGGTACGAGCTGCGCCTGCCCAAACCACTGCGCTTCAGCACCGGCAAGTGGTTCGAGCACGCGGTGATCGTCCCGGTGCTGACCATCGGCGGCGTACTTCTTCTGCCTGGCGCGCTCCAGGCGCTGCAGCACCTGTTCGACGCGACGTCGATCTGGCTCGCTGGTCAGTCCTCCTGAATTAAGTCTTGAGGCGGGCCGGTCAGGTACGACGGAATGCCGGCGGACTCGAGCGCCGCGGCGAAGCGGCGCTGGTTGCGCTCGCCGGGCCACGCCTCCCAGAAGAACAGCGGGAGAGCGATCACCGCGCCGAGCAGGACGACCCAGAAGCTCTGGGCGACGAACGCCAGCGAGACGGAGATCAGGAACACGGCCTCACAGACCGCGAACCGGGTGAACGTCGACGCGGTGAAGCGGCGCCACGACTCGGCCTCGATCTCGGCGGCCGAGCTGCTGGAGTGCTGCAGCGGGGGAGTACGGAAACCGGCCAGTTCGCAGAAGGAGTACGCGCCGACCGCGGCGGCGAGCACCACCAGCAGCGGCCAGCTCGCCGGGAGGTGCCCGAGTCCATGGACACCGAGCACGAACCACAGGACGAGCGTCATCATCGGGATCGCGGCGGCCATCGTCGCGCAGACCGTGGTCAGGCGCTGCTGGGCGGTGGGGGCGGTGGAAGGTGTCGACACGCCGATGAGACTAAAGCATCGCAATGTCATCGCCCTGCAGTCATTTGCTTACGTAGAGTATTCGCAGAAGTTTTTCCGGACTTTTTTGCCGGAAGCTGTAACGCCTACCGGGCGGGCCCCGATAGGACGAGTGAGCCTGGTGGCTGCCCGGACCCCCGAGCGGACAGCCACCAGGCCTACCCATTTCTTCAGGGCTGGGGAGCGGTAATCTGAGGCCTATGTCCTCGCCAGCATCCACGCCCTCGTCAACACCGCCTTTCGGCCGTTTGACGACCGCGATGATCACACCGTTCCGGCCTGACGGCTCCCTCGATCTGGACGCCGCTCAGAAGGTCGCGACGTACCTCGTCGACGGCGGTAACGACGCCCTGGTGCTGAACGGGACCACCGGCGAGGCGCCGACCACGTCCGACCAGGAGAAGGTGCAGATCATCCAGGCGGTCCGCGAGGCCGTCGGTGACCGCGCCAAGCTCGTGGCCGGTGTCGGGACCAACGACACCGCGCACACCATCGAGTGCGCCAAGCAGGCCGAGGCCGCCGGTGCGGACGGGCTGCTGGTCGTCACGCCGTACTACAACAAGCCCCCGCAGGACGGGCTGCGCGCGCACTTCACCGCGGTCGCCGACGCTACCGGCCTGCCGAACATGCTGTACGACATCCCCGGCCGGGCCGGCGTGGAGATCAGGTCCGAGACCTTGATCACGCTCGCCGAGCACCCGCGGATCGTCGCGGTGAAGGACGCCAAGGGCGACATCGCGGGGACCACCAAGGTGCTGGCGAACACCGATCTGTTCTACTACTGCGGTGCCGACGAGCTGAATCTCGCCTCCCTGGCGATCGGCGCGGTCGGCATCGCGAGTGTCGTGGCGCACGTGGCAAGTCGGGAGTACCGGCAGCTGATCGACGCCGTGGTGGCCGGCGACCTCGCAGGAGCACAGGAAATTGATCGACGGCTGGTGCCCGCCGTCGAGACGATCATGACCAGGACCCAGGGCGCCATCATGGTGAAGGCCGCGCTGAAGCTGGCCGGCGTCATCGAGCACGCGACACTTCGGTTGCCGCTGGTCGAGGCGACCGCCGAACAAGTGGACTGGCTCACCACCGACCTCAAGACGGCAGGACTGATTGCATGAGCCATCCCCATCCAGATCTCTCCGCGCCCGGACCTCTCGCTCCGGGCGCTTTGCGGGTCATCCCGCTCGGCGGCCTCGGCGAGGTCGGCCGGAACATGACCGTGTTCGAGTACGACGGCAAGCTGCTGATCGTGGACTGCGGCGTACTCTTCCCGGACGAGAACCAGCCCGGCGTGGACCTGATCCTGCCGGACTTCGAGCCGATCCGGGACCGTCTCGACGACGTCGTCGCGGTCGTCCTGACGCACGGCCACGAGGACCACATCGGCGGGTTGCCCTACCTGCTGCGTGAGCGGGGCGACATCCCGGTCGTGGGCTCGCAGCTCACGCTCGCGCTGCTCGAGGGCAAGCTGAAGGAGCACCGGCACCGCAACGTGCCGCAGCAGATCGTGGTCGAGGGCGAGAAGCTCCAGATCGGGCCGTTCGTCTGCGAGTTCGTCGCGGTCAACCACTCGATCCCGGACGCGCTCGCGGTCGCGATCAAGACGCCGGCCGGCGTCGTGCTGCACACCGGTGACTTCAAGATGGACCAGCTGCCGCTGGACGACCGGATCACCGACCTGCGCGCGTTCGCGCGGCTCGGCGAGGAGGGCGTCGACCTGTTCATGGTCGACTCCACCAACTCCGAGGTGCCCGGCTTCACCACCCACGAGCGCGCCATCGCGCCGGTGCTCGACGGGGTGTTCACCAGGGCGAAGAACCAGCGCATCATCGTCGCCTGCTTCGCCTCGCACGTGCACCGCGTCCAGCAGGTCATGGACGCCGCTGTGAAGCATCGCCGCAAGGTCGCGTACGTCGGCCGCTCGATGGTCCGCAACATGGGCGTGGCCCGGGACCTCGGCTTCCTGAACGTGCCCGGCGACACGCTGATCGACATGCGTGACCTGGACAACTACCCGCCGGAGCAGGTGGTGCTGGTGTCGACCGGTTCGCAGGGCGAGCCGATGTCGGCGCTGTCCCGGATCGCCGCCAACGACCACAACGTCGTACACCTGCAGCCGGGGGACACCGTCGTACTGGCGTCCTCGCTGATCCCGGGCAACGAGAACTCGGTGTACCGGGTGATCAACGGCCTGATCCGGCACGGTGCGAACGTGATCCACAAGGGCAACGCGCTGGTGCACGTGTCCGGTCACGCGAGCGCGGGCGAGCTGCTGTACTGCTACAACATCGTGAAGCCGCGCAACGTGATGCCGGTGCACGGCGAGGTCCGGCACCTGCACGCGAACGCCGACCTGGCGGTCCAGACCGGCGTACCGCGGGAGAACGTGGTCGTCGTCGAGGACGGCGTGGTGGTCGACCTGATCGACAAGAAGGCCGTGGTGGCCGGCAAGGTGGACTGCGGGTACGTGTTCGTGGACGGCTCGACCGTCGGCGACATCACCGAGACCTCGCTGAAGGACCGCCGGATCCTCGGGGACGAGGGCTTCATCTCGGTGATCGCGGTGATGGACTCGGTGACCGGCAAGCTGACCGCCGGCCCGGAGATCCAGGCCCGCGGGTTCGCCGAGGACGACACCGTCTTCGACGACCTGAAGCCGAAGATCGAGGCGGAGATCGAGAAGGCGATCGGCAGCGGGCTGGACGACATGTACCAGCTGCAGCAGGTGATCCGCCGGGTGGTCGGCAAATGGGTCAGCGACACCCACCGCCGCCGGCCGATGATCATTCCGGTCGTGGTCGAAAGCTGACTACTCGGTGTAGCCTCGGCGCGACGAGACGAAGGGTGGGCCGGCGATGAGTATCAGCGGGGTGAACGGGACGGGCCAGCGCCGGCCCACGATGAAGGAGGTCGCCGCCCGGGCCGGGGTCGCGTTGAAGACCGTGTCCCGGGTGGTGAACGAGGAGCCGAACGTCAGCCCGGAGCTGACCGCCAAGGTCCAGGCCGCGATCAAGGACCTCAACTACACCCCGAACGAGTCCGCGCGGATGCTGCGCCGCGGCAAGACCGGGACGATCGCGGTGGTCATCCGCGATATCGGCGACCCGTTCTTCGCCTCACTTGGGCGAGCGGTCGAGCTCTGGGCCCGTTCGTCCGGTTCGGTCGTGATGATCGGCCTGACCGACGAGGACCCGGAGCGGGAGCGGGACGTCTGCCTGGAGTTCGTCGCCCGGCGCCCGGACGCGCTGATCATGGCGCCGATCGGGGAGACCCAGGAGTACCTGGCGCCGCATGTCGACGCCGGGATGGCGGTCGTCACGATCGACCGTCCCGCGCACGGGATCGAGGCGGACGCCGTACTCGCGGACAACGCCGGCGGGATCGACCAGGCGATCGACCATCTGGTCCGGCAGGGTCACCGCCGGATCGCGTACCTCGGTGACGACGAGCGGATCTTCACCGCCCGCGAGCGGGTGGTGGCCTACCGGGCGGCGATGGCGCGGCACGGGATCAATGTCGACGAGGACCTCGTACACCTGTCCGAGCCGACCACCGAGGGCATCGGCATCACGCTGTCGGCCGTCCTCGACCGCTCGGAGCCGGCCACGGCGTTGCTCTCGGCGAACAACATGACCACCGCAGAGGTACTGCGAGGTCTCGCGGGCCGGCGGGACCGGGTAGCGCTGGTGTCCTTCGACGACCTGGCGCTCGGCGACCTGCTCAGCCCCGGCCTGACCGCGGTCGCGCAGTCCGCCGACGTGATGGCCCGGACGGCGATCCAGTTGATGACCGAGCGCCTCCCGGAGCCACACCGCCCGGGACGCACGGTCCGCGTCCCGGTGAAACTGACGATCCGCGGCTCAGGCGAGATCCCGCCCGCCCGCTGACGGCCCGCCGGACCGCAGTTCGGCGGCCAGGGGGCAGTCGAAGGGGTCGCGGGCGCGGAGGCCGACGTTGTTCAGGTAGTCGACGACGATCTTGTACGACGTGAACAGTCCGACCTCGGCGTACGCGATGCCGTGCAGCTCGCAGTACTCGCGGACGATCGGCCGCACCCGCCGCAGCGTCGGCCGCGGCATGCTCGGGAACAGGTGGTGCTCGATCTGGTAGTTCAGCCCGCCCATCGCGAAGTCGGTCAGGATGCCGCCGCGGATGTTGCGCGACGTCAGCACCTGGCGGCGGAGGAAGTCGAGTTTCATCCCGGCCGGCACGATCGGCATGCCCTTGTGGTTCGGGGCGAACGCGGCGCCGAGGAAGACCCCGAACACGGCGAGCTGCAGACCGAGGAACGCGGTGGCCTTCCCGGGCGGCAGCAGGAAGTAGAGCGCAGCGACGTACACCGAGATCCGCGACGCGACGACGACGGCGTCGACGCGGTCCGCGCGGGTCGCGCCGCGGCGGAGGAGGTGCGTCAGGCTGGAGGCGTGCAGGCCGACGCCTTCGAGCGTGAGGAGCGGGAAGAACAGCCAGCCCTGACGCGCGGCGAACCAGCGGCCGATCCGCCCGCGCTCGGCGACGGCGTCGGGCGTGAACGCGAGCACCTTGAGCTGTACGTCGGGATCGCGGTCCGCCTGGTTCGGGGCAGCGTGATGCTTGTTGTGCTTGCTGCGCCACCAGCTGACGCTCATGCCGAGGACACAGCCGGCGAGGATCCGCGCGGTCCAGTCGTTGCGGGCGTTGGAGTGGAAGATCTGCCGATGGGCGCTGTCGTGGCTGAGGAACGCCACCTGCACCAGCACGAGCGCCAGCGCTCCGGCGAGCCAGAGCTGGTGCCAGGAGTTGCCGAGCAGGATCATGCACGCGACGACCGCGAGCAGGGCACCCAGGACGATGCTCATCCGGGTGACGTAGTAGCCCTGCCGCCGCCTCAGCAGACCGAGGTCGCGGACGGTCTGCAGGAGATCGGTGTAGACGCTGACGTACTGCTGCTGGGCTGTCACGTCGGCCAGCCTAGTGACCTGGTATGACGGCGGCATGCCGACACGTGACCCGGCGAGGTCGGCGCGGCAAACGGCTACCGCCCGTACTGCGACGCCAACGGGCAGTCGAACGGGTCCCGGGCGCGCAGACCGACGTTGTTCAGGTAGCCGACGACGATCTTGTACGACGTGAACAGGCCGACCTCGGTGTACTTCACTCCGTGCAGTTCGCAGTACTCGCGGACGATCGGCTGGACCTTCCGCAGCGTCGGCCGCGGCATGCTCGGGAACAGGTGGTGCTCGATCTGGTAGTTCAGCCCGCCCAACGCGAAGTCGGTGAACAGACCGCCGCGGATGTTGCGCGACATCAGCACCTGGCGGCGCAGGAAGTCGAGCTTCATCGTCTTCGGGACGAGCGGCATGCCTTTGTGGTTCGGAGCGAACGAGCCGCCGAGGCAGACGCCGAAGACCGCGAGCTGCAGCCCGACGAACGCGCCGGCCTTGCCGAGCGGCAGCACGAGGAACAGCACGGTCAGATACCCGGCGATCCGGGTCACCACGATCGCGGCCTCGATGCGCTCGACGGTGCTCGTACCGCGGCGGAACAGGTGCTGGATGCTCGCGACGTACAGGCTCAAGCCCTCGAGGGTCAGCAACGGGAAGAAGAGCCAGCCCTGGCGGCGGGTCAGCCAGGCCTTGAAGCCCTGGCGGCGGGCGGCGTGCTCAGGGGTGAACGCGACGACGCCGATGGCGATGTCCGGGTCCTTCCCCAGCTGGTTCGGCGCGCCGTGGTGGCGGCTGTGCTTCGACTTCCACCACGCGGCGCTGATGCCGACGAGACCACCGGCCAGCAGGCGCGCGGTCCAGTCGTTCCAGGCGGCCGAGTCGAAGACCTGGCGATGCGCGCTGTCGTGACTGAGGAAGGCGACCTGCGTGAGCACCAGCGCCAGGGCACCTGCCATCAGGAGCTGGAACCAGGAGTTGCCGAGCAGGCCGACGCCGACCCAGACCGCCGCGAAGGCGGTCAGCACCAGACCGATCCGGATGAAGTAGTACCTGCGACGCCGCTTGAGCAGTCCGAGTTCGCGGACGGTCCGGAGCAGGTCGGTGTAGAGGTGCGTGTACTTGTTCTGCGCCCGCAAGGGGTCGTGGTCTTCGGCGAGAAGCTGTGACATGGGAACGCCTCGTTCCTGGTAGTGCATCGGCCGATGCGCTACCAGGTCTGGGGCAGCGTCACAAGAAGGTGCTGAGGTCCCAACGGAACCACGCCAGGTAGCCGCACGCAAGGCGGTGTCCGGGGTCCGGAGGTGATTTGAGGCTCAGTTCGCCCGGCTGTCACCTGACCGTCATCAGCGAGGAGCACCTTCGGGTCATGAAACTGAGTCGCCGTCAACTCCTTGCCGCGTCCACGGTCGCCGGGGCGTCCCTCGCCGTACCCGGTGTCGCCGTCGCGGGACCCAACCTTGTCCGTCGTGATCGCGCCGCTCTGCCGTCCGGGATCGCGAGCGCCGACGTGACGCCGAACTCGGCCGTCGTCTGGTCGCGCGCCGACCGGCCCGGCCGGCTGGTCGTCCAGCTGACCAGCCACGGCCGTTTCGACAAGGCGATCTGCCTGCGCGGCCCGAAGACGGACGCCGCGGACGATTTCACGGCGCGGCTGCCGCTGCGCGGTCTGCGCCCGGGGCAGCGGTACGACTACCGGCTCGGCTTCGAGGACTCCGATGGCCGGATCGGCCAGACGCTGGACGGTTCGTTCAGTACGCCGGGGCGTAACCGGCCGGTGTCGTTCGTGTTCACCGGCGACACCGCGGGCCAGGGCTACGGGATCAACCCCGAGCTCGGCGGGATGATCGCCTACAAGGCCATGCACGACACCCGTCCGGACTTCTTCCTGCACTCCGGCGACAACATCTACGCCGACGGCCCGATCCAGGCCGAGCTGAAAGTTGCCGACGGCACCGTGTGGAAGAACGTGGTGACCGAGGAGGTCGCGAAGGTCGCCGAGACGCTGGCCGAGTACCGCGGCCGGTACAAGTACAACCTGCTCGACGAGAACGTGCGCTCCCTGTACGCCGACGTACCGCTGGTCGCGCAGTGGGACGACCACGAGACGCTGAACAACTGGTACCCGGGCGAGATCATCACCGACGACCGGTACGTCGAGAAGCGGGTCGACGTACTCGCGGCGCGGGCCAAGAAGGCGTTCCTCGAGTACCTGCCGATGGAGCACGTCGGCGGCCGGGACCGGATCTACCGCAAGGTGAGCTACGGCCCGCAGCTCGACGTGTTCTGCCTGGACATGCGCACGTTCCGCGGTGCGAACCCGGTGCCGTCGACCGTCGGCCCGGTGGCGATGCTCGGTGCCGAGCAGGCGGCGTGGCTGGTGCGTGAGGTCGCGGCGTCGCGAGCCACCTGGAAGGTGATCGCCAGCGACATGCCGCTCGGCCTGCTGGTTCCGGACGGTGACCTGATCGAGGCGGTCGCGAACGGTCTGCCCGGGGCACCCGGCGGTCGTGAGCACGAGATCGCCTGGGTGCTCAGCCAGTTCAAGAAGCGCAAGGTCCGCAACGCGATCTGGCTGACCGCCGACGTGCACTACGCGGCGGCCCACCACTACGACCCGTCGCGGGCGGCGTTCACCGACTTCGACCCGTTCTGGGAGATCGTGGCCGGGCCGATCAACGCCGGCACCTTCGGGCCGAACGCGCTGGACAGCACGTTCGGGCCCGAGGTCGTGTGGTCGAAGGCGGCCGACTTCCCGAGCCAGTCACCGGCGGCCGGCAACCAGTTCTTCGGGCACACCCGGATCGACCCGCGGACCGGCGTGTTCACGGTCTCGCTGCGGAACCTGTTCGGCGCGGTGCTCTGGAGCAAGGACATCACCCCGGCCCGTCCGTAAGGGCCAGTCGTGCTCACCGCGCTCCGGCGCCTGTGCGGGATGCCGCCCGCCGGAGCCGGTGAGTACGACGTCATACACGCTGTAAGACTTCCGCGCCCGGACCGTCGAGTTGCGGCAGGACGACGCGACGGCCGGTGAGCAGCAGGAGCAACGACAGCACGGGACCGCGGAGCTCCGGCCCGTCGCCCACGCTCCAGTCGACGTCGTCGGCGACCAGTCGCAGACCGTCGTACGGCACCGGCTTGAAGACCTTCGATTTCCGTCCGCCCCGGCACTCCCAGACACGTGAGGCCGCCGTCGCGGCCACCTCTGGCGGAACCGGGAGCGTCCGGCCGATCGGGATGGCGATGTCCTGCCCGTGGACGACGATGTCGATCAGCGTCTCCCGCGGAGTGACGCCGAGGTTGTGGCGCCGGGAGCCGACCATGTCGCGGATCTCGCTGATGAGCCGTTCGGCAGGCAGGGCCGCCTGGTCGCGGCCGGAGGTCTGAATCATCCAGTTGAGGCTGTGGACGCCCGGATGCTTGAGCACGAGGCGGAGGATGTCGCCGACGGTCATCTGCTGAAGGGTGAGGTGCCCGGCGACATCGCGGACGGTCCAGCCGTCGCACAGCGAGCGATGCGACCAGTCAGCCGGCGCTAGCGTTGCTAGCAGGTCGGCGGTGCGCAGTCGCTGGGCATCGATCGCGGCCCAGAGTTCGTCGTCGTTCATGGTGCCTCCCCCTCCATCGGACGGTAGCTCACATCGGGCGGTGTGGTGCGCGTGCGCTTGAGTTCGTAGAAGTCACGACACCCCGCGAGCAGCCGTACGCCGTCGAACAGGCGGAGCGCGTCGTCGCCACGGGGGACCGCGTTCAGGACCGGTCCGAAGAAGGCGGCCCCGTCGATGTGCACAACCGGCGTACCGCCGTCGATCCCCACCGGACGGGTGCCTTCGTCGTGGCTGCGGCGCAGTGCCTCGTCGTACTCGGTGGTGTCGGCGGCGTCCGCGAGCGTCGCGGGAAGTCCGGCCTCGGTCAGGGCTGCTGTCGAAGCGTCGCGGTACTCCGTCGGCGTCGGATAGCGCCAGTGGTCGAAGATCAGGTTGCCGAAGGCACCGTGCCACCTCCGGAACGCTTCACTGCCGTGGTGCGTGACGACTGCTGTCGCTACCCGGGAAGGGCCTGTCGATGCGTCGAGCTGCCGGCTGTAGGTGTCGTCGCGGCCTTCGTTGAGCATGAGCAGGCTCATCACGTGGTAGCGGAGGTCCAGGTCGCGATGCTGAGCGACCTCTCGTAGCCAGCAGGCCACGACCCACGTGTACGGGCAGACAGGGTCGACGTACAGGTCCACGCCTGGTGCTGTGCGTGCTGCTTTGGTGCCCAGGCGCTCAGTGAAGTAGGTCCTGGTGACCTGGTCCCACAGGTCGAGGTCGGCACCGGTCTGGTCGTATCGCGTCATGTTCCTCAGCGTCCGCCGCGGGATTGCGTGGCGCATCGTCCGAATTGCTCATCCCTTACTCACCCAGGCAGCGACCTGGGCGCGGTTCGCGAAGCCGAGCTTGGTGAGGATGTGCTGGACATGGTTCTGGGCTGTTCGTTCGGAGATGACCAGTGCTGCGGCGATCTCGCGGTTGCTGAGGCCCTTGGCGACCAGACCGGCGACTTCCCGCTCGCGCTGGCTCAACGGGCTGGTGGGCTTGCTTAGTCGTTCCACCCACGGGGTCATGCCGAGGGTCTTCGCCAGCGGCAGTGTCTCGGCGGCCAAGGCGCGTGCCTGCGCCAGGTCACCGGACTGCTCGTACGCCTCGGCCAGCAGACAGGCGGCCTCGACCGCGAAGCCAGGCGCACCGATCGACCGGCAGAGCGCACCGGCCTTCTGGAGGTCTGCGGTGGCCGCTTCCCATTCGCCGAGCGCGGCAGCGCACGCACCGAGCACCAGTTCGACAGGACCGAGGAAGTTGGTCGCCCCGGCGCCGCCGACGACGTACCGGCCACGGCGGGGTTCCAGCCGGGCACGAAAGAGCCGTACGTCGTCGACGCGGCCGAGTGCGGCCGCTACTCGTGCTGCTGCGGCGTCCATCAACAACTCGGCGGCCCGCATCGGTTGCCAGGACTCCGGGTGGCCGCAGCGTTCGTACGCCGCGGCCGCTTCGTCGAACCGCCCTGCGTCCACGAGGACGAACGCACGAGCCAGGCGGGCGGACAGGTCCCAGCGGACATCCGTCCCGAACTGCCACGCCGCTGGGCTCAGCAGGTCCTCGGTGTGACCACGGTGGTGGCCCAGCAGCATTTGGAAGGCGACCTCGGCACCATGCGCCGCGGGGTGGTCGATCTCCCGGAAGCCGGTGAGCGCGTCGGCGTGCAGGGCCTCGGCGTCCTCGAACTCAGCCCTGGCCAGTGCGAGCGACGCCCGCGTCAGCAGCACGTGCCAGCGGCCGTGCGGACCGCTGACACGACCTGCACAGCTCGCGAGCCGGCCTGTCTCGGCTGCGACCGCGGCCAGGTCGCCTACGTACCAGAGCGCGTCCACTCGCCACAGGCGTCCGCGGAGCTCGATCTCGGCGCGGCCGGTCGACGTACCGAGCTCGATCATCCGGCGTGCTGCCGTGGTCAGTTCGTCGACGTCGTCAGGTCCGCTGGTGGCGAGCTGGCGTGCAGTGAGCGCCTCGACGAGCAGGTCGTCGTCTTGAATGCTCTCGGCCTGGCGGAGAGCTTCGCTGCTCGCAGTCGAGGCCTCGGACCAGCGGCCGAGGTAGATAGCCGCCTGTGCCTGCCGGGCTCGTAGACGGACCTTGCGCTGTGCTGACAGCCTCGGCGCGGCGAGCGCTTCGCTGCACCACTGGTGGATGTCGCCGTCCCACGTGGACTGGCCGATCGGCTCCAACGTCACTGCTGCGTCTGCGAGCAGGTCGAGGTCCTGCGAGGTGCGTGCAGTCATGACCGCGGCCCGGACGGCCGCGTGTGCTGCCTGGAGGTCACCGGCGCGGACAGCTGCCCTGGCGAGGTTGAGTTGCAGCCGTGCTCGCTCTCGCGGATCAGGTGTCACTGCGACGGCTGCGGACCAGTGCCGCTGGACCTCGGCCGGTGCGTCGACGGCCTCAGCTGTACGGCGGTGCAGGTCGGCGCGGGCGGTCAGGGGCAGCCGTGCCTCGGCCTCCCGGCGTACGGACTCGTCGGCAAACCAGGCCTCGCCGGCTGTGACGACCAAAGCGCCGGCACGGACCAGCTCGTCCAAGGCGTCCATGAAGTCGTTCGGCGGTAGGCCGACGACCTGCTGGAGTACGTCGAGGCGCACCCGCTCACCGGCCACCGCAGCGGCTCCCAGGAGCAGGTCGTTAATCACGCTCGCAGTGTGACCGGCACAGGTTAGGTTTGTCAGCATGACCTATCCGGAGAGCCGTCGCGACGATGTGGTCGAGACGTTGCACGGGCACCAGATCGCTGATCCGTACCGCTGGCTGGAAGACCCTGACTCGGCTGATACCCGGGACTGGGTCAACCGGCAGAACGAGTACACGCAGGCTGAGCTGGCCGGCTACTCCGAGCGTGGCTGGTTCGAGACCACCATGTCCGCGATCCTCGCGCGCCCACGCGCCGGCGTACCGGTCAAGAAGGCGGGCTGGTACTTCGTCGGGCGCAACGACGGCACGCAGGCACAGGACGTGATCTACGTTGCCGATTCGCTCGACGAACTGCTGTCCCGCGGCCGCGTGCTGATCGACCCGAACACCCTCTCCGAGGACGGCACCGACTCGCTCGGGTCGTTCACCGTGTCGCCGGACGGGAAGTACTTCGCGTACGGCATCAACGAGAGCGGCAGCGACTGGACGACGTTCCGGCTGCTCGACATCGCCACCGGTACGCCGGTCGACGATGCGGTGTCGGAAGCCAAGTTCAGCGAGGCTACGTGGCTGCCGGACAGTTCGGCGTACCTGTATCTGCACTACCCGGCGAGCGGGCGCAGCGAGGGGACCGGGACGGCGTCGCTCGGCGGCGGGCGGTTGATGCTGCACCGAGTCGGCACACCGCAGTCCGAGGACGAGCTGGTGCTGAGCTTCCCGGGTCAGGACCAGTACTTCTTCACGCCCGACGTGTCTGACGACGACCGCTACCTCGTAGTCCACATCACCGAGGGCACCGATCCCAGCACGCGGCTCTGGTTGTACCCGATCAGCTCGGACGGGCTGGGCGAGCCGGTGAAGGTCGTCGACGAGTTCGCGGACGAGATCGCGTTCGTACGGATGTCCGGCGACCACCTGGTACTGCGGACCGACCGGGACGCGTCCCGTGGCCGCGTGGTGCTCTCGACGATGGACGGTGAGTTCACCGACCTCATCCCGGAGGGAGAGTCGACACTGCAGGCAGTCCGCGGTACTGCGGACGGCCTGGCCACGCTGACGCTCGTTGATGCGCAGCCGGTGTTGACGCTCTACGCGTTGGACGGATCCGGCCAGCGGGTCGTCGACGTACCTGGCGGGGGAGTGGTCGGCCTCAACGCCGGACCGGAGTACGACGAGCTGTTCATCGGACTGTCGACGACAACCGACCCCACGCTGTCGTACGCCGTTTCTACCGGGTCAGGCGACGTACGCGCACTGCCGGAACTGGTCCGTGGCTCTGGTGGATTCACGCCGCCACAGGTCACCGTGACGCGCCAGATCGCCCCCGGCCGCGACGTGCCGTACTTCCTGATCACCCGGGCCGACCTGGACTTCGAGACGCCGCGTCCGACGCTCATGTGGGGGTACGGCGGGTTCCGCATCCCGGTCGAGGCCGACTACCGCCCCGGCTGGCCGGCATGGCTTGCTGCAGGCGGCGTACTGGTCATCACGAACCTGCGTGGTGGCGGCGAGTACGGGTCCGAGTGGCACGACGCGGGCCGGCTCAAGAACAAGCAGAACGTGTTCGACGACTTCATCGCGGTCGCTGAACACCTGCGGGACACCGGCGTGACCACTCCGGCGCAGCTGGCCATCCACGGTCGCAGCAACGGCGGACTGCTCGTCGGCGCCGTCATGACGCAGCGACCGGACCTGTTCGCGGTCGCATTGCCCGGCGTGGGCGTCCTGGACATGCTGCGGTTCCACCTGTTCACCGTGGGAGCGGCATGGGCGTCCGACTTCGGTCTGCCGGACGATCCCGAGCAGTTCGAGGACCTGTTGGCGTACTCGCCACTGCATCGCGTCAGCGACGGTACGGCGTACCCGGCAACTCTCGTGACCACAGGTGACCACGACGACCGGGTGGTGCCGTTGCACAGCCACAAGTTCATCGCGGCGCTGCAGCATGCCCAATCCGATCCGCGGCCTGTCTTGACCCGGGTCGAGGTCAACACCGGCCATGGCTTCGGAAAGCCCGCCGCGATGATCGCGGCGGAGTGGGCGGACCTACTGGCGTTCGCTGCTCACCATGTAGGTCTCGTACCTCCTGAGCAGTAGGAGGGCTGCTGCACCAGCTGATTCACCAGATGCGGGGTGCTTGGAGGTCGCGGGGATCGTCGGACGGCTGACAGCCGTGCGCGCTCTCCGTGTACTCCGTGCGCGGGCCGCTCGTGGCCAGCGTGCGTACGGCGTCGACGAGCCGGTCCACGTGCTCACGGGTCGTCCCGAGGCCGAGGCTGGCGCGGACCGCCGTACCGTGCTCGGGGGAGCCGGCGAGGAGGTGGCCGACCAGCGGGTGCGCGCAGAACTTGCCGTCCCGGACACCGATGCCGTACTCCGCGCTCAGCGCCGCGGACACCAGCGTCGAGGTCAGACCGGCGACCGTGAAACAGACGGTGCCGACACGGTCCGCGTCCTCGCCGAAGATCGAGTACGTCGTGACGCCCGGGACCTGGGCGAGGCCGGTCCGCAGACGGGCCAGCAGGCTGCGCTCGTGCTGCTCGATCGCGTCGCGGTGCTTGCTGATCGCGGCGCAGGCACTCGCCAGGGCGATGGCGCCGATGACGTTCGGAGAGCCGCCCTCGTGGCGGGCCGGGCCGGTCGTCCACACCACGGTGTCGCTGGTGACCGCATGAGTCGCGCCGCCGCCGTGCAGGTACGGGTCGGCGGCGTCGAGCCAGTCGGAGCGGCCGATCAGCGCCCCCGCGCCGTACGGCGCGTAGAGCTTGTGACCGGACAGGGCGACCCAGTCGACGTCCAGGGTGGCGATGTCGACCGGGCGGTGCGGGGCGAGCTGCGCGGCGTCGAGGCAGACGCGTGCGCCGTGCGCCTTGGCCACCTTGGCGATCTCGGCGATCGGGAAGATCTCGCCGGTCACGTTGGACGCGCCGGTGATGACGACCAGCCGCGGGCCCTCAGGCGCCTGACGCAGCGCGTCGGCCACACGGGTCACGGCCTCGGCCGGGCTCGACGGAGCGGCCAGGCGAACGGTCCGCTCGGCCGGCCAGGGCAGGAGCGCCGCGTGGTGCTCGGACTCGAACACGATCACAGTCGCGTCCGCCGGCACCGCACGGGCCAGCAGGTTCAGCGCGTCGGTGGTCTGCCGGGTGAAGATCACCTGGTCGTCCGCACGGGCCCCGACGAAGGCGTGTACCTCGGCGCGTGCCCGCTCGTACCACTGCGTGGTGATCCGCGAGGCGTACCCGTTGCCGCGGTGCACCGACGCGTACGACGGCAGGGCGGCCTCGACACTGGCCCGGACGGACTCCAGACACGGCGCGCTCGCACCGTGGTCGAAGTTCGCGTAGTCCGTGACCCGGCCGTCGGCGAGCGGGACCAGGAGGTCCGAGCCGACCGTGGCGGGGATGCTGCCGGTCGCGAGCCGGGCGATCGCCGGCCGCGGAGACGTCGTACTGGCCGGCTCGAGAATGGACAGGATCGACATGATGCTGCTCCCAGGGAAGTCCGCACTTGCCGAACGGGGTATCCGCACGGCCTGGTCTTCACCCGGGGCACCCCGCCGCGGAGGAGGGTTGCCGGCCAGCTAGCCGGGGCTTGTCGCTGACACTCATGACCTGCCGAGAACGGTAACGAACGGGCTACGGGCTCCGCCAGTAGCTATCTCATGTGATGAGATGACTGCACACATCGTGGGACGAGGTAAGGAAGTCGATGACCTGGAGAGCACCTGCCGTCGAGCGTCCGGACGGCTCGCTGACCGCACCCGAAGCGGAGCTGCTGCACGGCTACCTGCAGTTTTACCGCACCACGCTGCTCTTCAAGTGCGCAGGCCTGACCGCTGAGCAGCTGGCCGAGCGGCCGTCGCCGCCCTCCAATCTGTCGCTGCTGGGCCTGATCAGGCACCTCACCAAGGTCGAGCGGATCTGGTTCCGCATCCACTTCGCCGACGACCCGGCAGAGCCGCTGTTCGCGCCGGAGCTCGGCAAGGACGCGGACTTCGAGTTGATCGACCCTGCCGACGCGCAGGCGGCGTACGACGGTCTGATCGCCGAGTGGAAGCTCTCCGACGATGCTGCCGCCGGTCACTCGCTGGACGACCGCTTCACGTTCAAAGGTACCGAGTCGACGCTGCGGATGATCTACATCCACCTGATCGGCGAATACGGCCGTCATTGCGGCCACGCCGACCTCTTGCGGGAGCAACTCGACGGCACCACAGGCGCGTAACGACGACCTTGACGGCTTCTAAGGTGCGGGGGTGCCGTTCACCCTCGCCCACCCTGCGGCAGTCCTCCCGCTGTTCCGCCGGCCCTTCGTGGCGTCAGCCCTGGTGGCCGGTGCGGTGGCGCCCGACCTGCTGTACATCGGCCCGATCTACCGGATCGCCACGCGGCAGATCAACGGCAACTTCACGCTGACACTCACCCACGAGTTCACCTCTGCATTGTGGCTGGACCCGCTGCTAGCGCTGTTGCTGCTCGCCGTCTTCAACCTGGTCCTCAAGCGTCCCCTGATCGCTCTGGCGCCACCTGCGCTCGCCGGCCGGCTGGAGACCCCACGCCGGCCGTTCCGCATCCCCAGCGCCTCCGTCCTCCTCTGGACGGTCGTCTCAGCCGTCGTGGGAGCGATCACTCACGTCGTCTGGGACTCGTTCACCCATGGCGACGGCTACTTCGTCCGCCAGTTCCCCGGGTTCTTCCGGGCACAGGTGACGGGAGCGTGGGACGTCAACCGCATCCTTCAGTACGTCAGCACACTGGGTGGCTGCCTCGTTCTCGCGGTGTGGCTCTATCGCTGGTACCGCCGTACGGCACCACAGCCCGTCGATGAGCGCATGCCGACCTGGGTCCGGTACCTCGTCTACGTCGCGGCCATCGGTCTGGCGGTCAGCGGAGCGGTTGCGGAGCTCGGCCGCGTCGACGGCGGGTTCGGCGGTGAGATCGGCGTACGAACGGTGCTCACCGGCCTCATGTCGGGCGGTCTGATCGCTGTCGGTGCGTACGTCGTTCTGTGGCACCTGGAGCGGTTGCGACGGCGAACACACGTTTCGTGACGCTACGGATGGGGCAGCGTGATCGGCGTGTGACACGTGGGACTCAAGGGGTAATCGGGGTAGCCTGATCGATATGGCGAGCCGCACGTCTTCCCCGGCGCGGGCGCAGAAGTCGGCAGCTAAACGGCCGAGCACGGCCCGTTCGGCTGCCGGTGGACGCTCCCGTCCGTCAGCCGCCCAGAAGCGTGGGCAGAGCACGAAGCGCGGCGGTGGATCCACCGCGGCGCGGACCAGCACGCCCAAAAACAGCGGACCGGGCCCGTTCGCGGCCGCCATGCTCGCGCTCTGCCGCGGGGTGGTGAAGGTCTGGATCGGTATCGCGCACCTGCTCGGCGGCATGGTGCGGGGGATCGGCCACAGCGCCCGCGACCTGGAGCCGGAGCATCGCCGTGACGGCGCCGGCCTGTTCCTGATCGGCCTGTCGGTCGTCGTGGCCGCAGCGATCTGGTGGGACCTCCCGGGCTCGGTCGGCGACGGCGTACGAACCGTGGTCGGCGGCAGCATCGGCATGCTCGGCTGGGCCCTGCCGCTGATGCTGGTGGTCGTCGCGATCCGCACGCTGCGTCACCCGGACCGCAACGGCCCGGCCGGCCGTCAGGTCATCGGGTGGACCGCGGTGTGTCTCGGCGTACTGGGCCTGATCCACATCGCCAACGGTCTGCCGCGGCCGAGCAACCCGGCCGACGGACCGCTGCGTGACGCCGGCGGCGCGATCGGGTACTTCGTCTCGTCGTTCCTCTCGGACCTGCTCACGCAGTACGTCGCAGCGCCCCTGCTGGTGCTGCTGTCGATCTTCGGCGCCCTGGTCATCACCGGTACGCCGGTGTACGCGATCCCCCTGCGATTCCGGGCGGCGTTCGACGTACTGATGGGACGCACCGAACTGCCCGAGGATGCTCCGTCCGTGATCGCGGCTCCGACCGACGACACGGTCCGGCTGACCCGCAAGCAGCGGCGCGCCAAGGCCGAGCTCGAGGAGGACGGCGAGCCGACGATCAAGCCGTACGACTCGCCGGTGCTCGGGGAGACCCCGAAGCGCGGCCGCAAGGCGAAGGCGCAGCCGGTGGTCGAGGAGCCCTACGACGTCGACGACTCTGACGGCGCAGCCGCCGCAGCCGCGGTCGAGCCCGCCTTCGAGGCGCCCGCCCCGAGCAAGCCGCCGGCACCGGCGCCCGAGCCGCCGCCGCACACGCCGCTGCCGCAGCGTGTCGAGCAGCTCAGCCTGTCCGGCGACATCACGTACACGCTGCCCGACGGGCAGATGCTCAAGCCCGGCTCGGTGCACAAGGCCCGGACCAAGGCGTCCGACGCGGTGGTCGACCGGCTGACCGAGGTCTTCGAGCAGTTCGGCATCGACGCGCAGATCACCGGCTACACCCGCGGCCCGACAGTCACCCGGTACGAGGTCGAGCTCGGCTCCGCCGTGAAGGTCGAAAAGGTCACCGCGCTCTCCAAGAACATCGCGTACGCCGTCGCGTCGGCCGACGTCCGGATCCTGTCGCCGATCCCCGGCAAGTCCGCGATCGGGATCGAGATCCCGAACATCGACAAGGAGACCGTCAGCCTCGGCGACGTGATCCGGTCCGCGACCGCCCGCAACGACCACCACCCGATGGTGGCCGGGCTGGGCAAGGACGTCGAGGGCGGCTTCGTGGTCGCGAACATGGCGAAGATGCCGCACCTGCTGGTCGCCGGTGCCACCGGCTCGGGCAAGTCGGTGTTCGTCAACTCGCTGATCACCTCGATCCTGATGCGCGCCACGCCGGACGAGGTGCGGATGATCCTGGTCGACCCGAAGCGGGTCGAGCTGAACCACTACGAGGGCATCCCGCACCTGATCACGCCGATCATCACCAACGCCAAGAAGGCGGCCGAGGCGCTGCAGTGGGTCGTACGCGAGATGGACATGCGGTACGACGACCTCGCGGCGTTCGGGTTCCGGCACGTCGACGATTTCAACAAGGCGGTCCGTGGCGGGAAGGTGAAGCCGCCACCGGGATCGGAGCGTGTGCTCACGCCGTACCCGTATCTGCTGGTGATCGTCGACGAGCTCGCCGACCTGATGATGGTCGCCCCGCGCGACGTCGAGGACTCGATCGTCCGCATCACCCAGCTGGCGCGGGCCGCCGGTATCCACCTGGTGCTGGCCACCCAGCGGCCGTCGGTGGACGTCGTCACCGGTCTGATCAAGGCGAACGTTCCGTCGCGGCTCGCGTTCGCGACCTCGTCGCTGGCCGACAGCCGGGTCATCCTCGACCAGCCGGGTGCGGAGAAGCTGGTCGGTCAGGGTGACGGCCTGTTCCTGCCGATGGGTGCGAGCAAGCCGATGCGGATCCAGGGCGCATGGGTGGACGAGTCCGAGATCCACGGCGTTGTCGAGCACTGCAAGGCGCAACTGGAGCCGACGTACCGCGAGGACGTCACCGCCGTCGCCGGGCCGAGCAAGGACCTCGACGACGAGATCGGCGACGACCTCGACCTGGTCGTGCAGGCAGCGGAGCTGATTGTTTCCACCCAGTTCGGCTCGACGTCGATGCTGCAGCGTAAGCTCCGCGTCGGCTTCGCCAAGGCCGGGCGGCTGATGGACATCCTGGAGAGCCGCGGTGTCGTCGGTCCCAGTGAGGGTTCGAAGGCCCGGGACGTCCTGGTCAAGCCCGACGACCTAGAGGACTTCATCACCACCCTCCGAGGAGAGTGAGACCGTGACCGCCGCGAGCGCACTGCCCAGGCAGGACCGATTCGACGTCGACCCCGAGCCCGTGCCGTTCACTGTCAGCGCCTCGCAGCGGGTGCACGGCGGGCTCGCCGTAGGCGCGGCGCTGGTCGCGATCGGCTTCGCGGCCTCGGCGTCCACGAGTCCGGCCGGCATCCTGCGCTGGATCGTGGCGGCCGCGTTCGCCGTACTCGCCGTGGTGTGTGCCCGCGCGCTGACAGTGGGGGACATGCTGGTCGCCGACGATGTCGGCATCCGGCTGCGCATCGGCAGCGAGTGGGTGGGTACACGGTGGGAAGACATCGAAGAGGTGACGGTGCTGCAGCGCCGGCATCCGCTCGACGACGGGCGGATCGCCGTACACCTGCAGGATCCTGGGCCCGTCCTCGGTGCGCTGCCGAGTTCGACCCGCAAGACAACAGATGCCAACCGCCGCCTGACCGGATCGTCACTCGCGATACCGTTCGGGTTGACGGCTCGGCCGTCCAACGGGGAAGTGGTGCAGGCACTGCACATGCTGGCCGATGCCAGATGTCCGGTCAGAGAACAGCTCTGACTCGTCCGTGACCCCGTCGAACCCAAGCCGTTGAGTTGATGTCGTTGTGTTGATATCGACGCACCGGCTGTCGATGGTCCGTGCGAACAGGTCGGACGAGGAGAGGATGGTGGGGACGTGAGCATCGGCAGCGAGCTCACGGCGGCCCGCGTACGGGCCGACATGACGATCGAGCAGTTGAGCGCCGCCACCCGGATCAGATCCGGGCTGCTGATCGCCATGGAGGCCGACGATTTCTCCCGCTGCGGCGGGAACTTCTACGCCCGTGGGCACATCCGGTCGATCGCTCGCGTGGTCAAGGCCGACCCCGCTCCGTTGATTGCCGCCTTCGACGCCGAACACGCTGTCGAGGAGGAGAAGTCCCGGCGCGAGGAACGCGCCGCGGCCAAGTCCCCGACCCTCCGCCCGGCCCGCCCGCGCTGGGCTCTCGTGGTCGGCGCGATCCTGGTCATCCTGATGGGCTGGGGGATGGTGCGGCTGTTCACGCTGCCCAGCGACATCGAGGCCAACGCGTCCAAGACCGCGACCACGACGGCAACGGTCACGACGCCGACCCCGAAGGCACCGCCGCAGCCGACCGTGCGGCCCACCAAGAAGCCGACATCGGCCAAACCGCCTGCTCTTCAGACCGCGCTGAGGCTGACGGCGACGGGCGACGGCACGTACCTGACGATCCGGGACAGGAAGAACCGACGCCTCTTCCAGGGCCGCCTCAGCCCCGGCATCGCGCAGTCGGTCACCAGCGCCGGCGACATCCGCGTGATTGTGGGCAACCCGGGCAACCTCGTCGTCGTGCTCAACGGCAAGCGGATCCCCACCAAGCTCTACAAGTTCACCGCGCACCCGAACGGCACCCTCAGCAAGACCGTCGGCAACCAGTAATCGCGCTTCTGAGTTAGGTACGGACGTGCACAGCGCGTCATACTCGTTGGGATGACTACGCCACCCACCACCGTCGCCCTGGTCACGCTGGGCTGTGCCCGTAACGATGTCGACTCCGAGGAACTCGCCGGCCGGCTCGAAGCCGGCGGATTCCGGCTGGTCGACGACGCCGCTGAGGCGGACACGGTGGTCGTGAACACCTGCGGCTTCGTCGAGGCCGCGAAGAAGGACTCCGTCGACACGCTGCTCGCGGCGGCCGACTACAAGGATTCCGGCCGCACGCAGGCCGTCGTCGCGGTCGGCTGCCTTGCGGAGCGGTACGGCGAGCAGCTCGCGGACGCTCTCCCGGAGACAGACGCCGTACTCAGCTTCGACGACTACACGGACATCTCGGATCGTCTCCGCGAGATCCTTTCCGGTACGAAGCACCAGGCCCACGTACCGCGTGACCGCCGCAAACTCCTCCCGTTGGCCCCCGCCGATCGCCACACCGCCCCCGGTGTCGCAATTCCCGGCCACGGAGACTCCACCGACGGGCCGACGCCTGTGCTCGGTGACCACATCCCCGAGGCGCTCCGCCCGGTCGGAGCGACCTCGGACGCTCCCGGCGAGCTCAAGGGACGTTTCGTCACCGGTGCACCGGAAGAGCTGAAGATCGACGCCCCGGACCTCGCGACCGCCCCCGCCAGCGGCCCCCGCGTCATGCGCCGTCGCCTCGACGGCGGCCCGATGGCCCCGCTGAAACTCGCCTCCGGCTGCGACCGCCGCTGCGCGTTCTGCGCAATCCCGATGTTCCGCGGCGCCTTCGTGTCGCGCCGGCCGGCCGAGGTACTCCGCGAAGCCGAGTGGCTCGCTGAGAACGGCGTACGCGAACTCTTCCTGGTCTCCGAGAACTCCACCTCCTACGGCAAGGACCTCGGCGACCTCCGCCTCCTCGAGACCCTGGTCGGCGAGATCGCCCAGGTCCCCGGCATCACCCGTGTCCGCGTCTCGTACCTGCAGCCCGCCGAGATGCGCCCCACCCTGCTCACCGCGATGGCCGCCACCCCCGGCGTCGTCCCGTACTTCGACCTCTCCTTCCAGCACGCCTCCGGCCCGCTCCTGCGCCGGATGCGCCGCTTCGGCGACTCCGAGCGCTTCCTCGAGCTGATCGCCCAGGTCCGCGCCGCCGCCCCGACCGCCGGCATCCGCAGCAACGTCATCGTCGGCTTCCCCGGCGAGACCGACGAGGACGTCGACATCCTGTGCGACTTCCTGTCCCGCGCCGGCCTCGACGCGATCGGCGTCTTCGGCTACTCCGACGAGGACGGCACCGAGGCCGAGACGTACGACGGCAAACTCGACGAGGACACCATCGCCGACCGTCTGGACCGCGTCAGCCGCCTCGCCGAGGACCTGACCTCCTCCCGCGCCGAATCCCGCATCGGCGAACTCCTGGAGGTCCTGGTCGAATCCCTGGAAACCACAGCTGCGGCTGAGGGTCGGGCCGCGCACCAGGGTCCCGAGGTGGACGGCATGACGACGGTGACCGGCCTCCCAGAGGGGATCCGGGTCGGGGATCTGGTCGCCGCGAAGGTGGTGTCGAACGACGGCGTCGACCTGATCGCCGAGTTCGCGGCACTCGTGAACGCCCCAGACGCCCGCTCGGCAGCTAACCTGACCGCGTGACCAACCCGGAGACGAACCCGGCGCCGCACGCAGCCGGCGGCCATCTCCACGCGCCCAGCGCCTGGAACGTGCCGAACGCGCTCACGGTCCTCCGCTTGGCCCTGGTGCCGCTGTTCGTCTGGCTCCTGCTCCGCGACGGCGGTCACACCACCAGCGACCGCCTCCTCGCCACGGCCGCGTTCGTCGTCGCCATCGTCACCGACCGCTTCGACGGCGACATCGCCCGCCGCTGGAACCTGGTCACGAACTTCGGCAAGATCGCCGACCCGATCGCGGACAAGGCCCTCACCGGCGCCGCGTTCCTCGGTCTCTCGTACCTCGGCGAACTCCCATGGTGGGTGACCATCGTCGTCATGGTCCGCGAGTGGGGTGTGACAGCGCTCCGCTTCTGGGTCATCCGCCACGGCGTCATGCCCGCCAGCCGCGGCGGCAAACTGAAGACAGTTCTCCAGGCCGTAGCCCTGGGCCTCTACCTCCTCCCATGGCAACACCTGGCGCTGGTCCACTGGCCCGCGGTAGCCATCATGACCGCCGCCGTCCTGGTAACCATCGTCACTGGCCTCGACTACCTCTCCCGAGCCCTCCGCCTACGAGCGGCTGCCAAACGCCCCCTCCCATAACCCCCAGCCGCCGCGTGATTGCGGCGGCGGGCTGGTGGGCGGGTCTACGAGTCGGCCAACCAGGCGAGCATTTCGCCGCGGAGCCAGCAGCGGCCGACCGCCGTGGCCTGCAGTGACGCGTGATCGAACACGCCCAAGCCCACGATGCTGTGCCCCGAAGCCCGCCGATCGCCGAACGTCGGCATCCCCGGCGCGACCCCAACCCCCTCGACCGACACCCACGCCACCGGCCGCCGGGTCGCCGCCTCGTCGAGCCGTTGCAGGAACCGCAACCGCCCCTCGAGATCCAGTCCCGACAACGCCCAGGTCGTGATCACCACCGGGAGTACGTCGTCAGGCACCGAGGCGATCGCCTCCGGCAGAACGTCGACCACACCACCCCGCACCAACATCGGAGGAGCCGCTTCCGCCAACGCCAACTCCGCTTCCAGCCTCGCCAACCGCTCCACCTGGTCCGGCGGCACGCATGCCCGCAGCCAACGTGCCTCGTCCACATCAGTCACATCGACCGGATCAACATCAACCACAACCCGAGCCGCAACCTGCGGCATCGCTCGTTGCGGCACTGGCCCATCGCCCACAACCGAAGCCGACACCTGCACCGCGGAGCTCGAGTCACCCAGCGACTGCCCGTTGTCGTAGGAGATCCCCACCCGATCGACAGTCAGATTCAGGCCAGCCGACCGCCCCACGTCAATCAGTCCAACCGACGTTGCCCCAACCCGCCGCGCAACCTCAGCAACAGCCGGGTACAACACCGCATGCCGCCCACCCTCATCCGCCCGAACCTTCCGCCCCGCCCCCACCTCCAAAACCAACTCCCCAACCCGCTCAACCACCCCAACCCCCACCACCCCAACCGCGGCTGATGTGGCGGCGGTGGCGTTTGCGGAGGCGAAGGCGGCGGCTAGATCTGGGGCCTGTCCGGAGAGGGCGAGGTCGTGAAGTGCAGCCAGGATGACCGTCGGATGGCGTCGGCGTGGCGGCGCGTTCTCGATCACTCGAAGCGCCTCAGGAGACTCGCTCAACGCGATCGCCATGCGCGCGTACAGCGGCGAGAGCTTCACCCCATCGGCCTCACCGAACCGCCGATACACCTCCGCGAGAGTACGTCCGCGCACCCCGCCCTTCGCGCTCCCACCAGTCGCCTCCGGCATTCGAACGAGTCTAGCCACGCACCCCACCCACCCAGTTCAGGCCGATTCAGCCCCCCGGAGACCAACGTTCATGTGGGTGGCGTGGCATGGGTTGGGTGCGGGGTGGTGTTGGGTGGTGGGTGTCGGGTTGGCGCGTGTTGGGAGCGAGATGGCCGTGGGCGGCGGGGTTGAGGCGGCGGTTGAGCGGCTCGTGGGGTTGTTGCTGGAACATCGCGTGACGCTGGCTACTGCTGAGTCGTTGACTGGTGGGATGGTCGGGGCGATTCTGACGGATGTGCCGGGGGTGTCGGCTGTGTATCGGGGTGGCGTGGTCGTGTACGCGACTGACCTGAAGGCCAAGCTTGCGGGCGTTCCGGAGGAGCTGCTGGCTGCTGTGGGCCCGGTGCACGCGGATACGGCTGCCGCATTGGCCAGCGGTGTGCGGGAGCGTCTGGAGGCGGACTACGGGCTCGCGACGACCGGTGTGGCCGGACCGGACCCGCAGGCGGGTGTCGAAGCCGGCACGGTGTACGTCGCCGCTGCCGGACCGGGCTCGGTGCAGGTGCGGAAGTTGCAGCTGAGCGGTGATCGGGCAGCTGTACGCCGGGGGAGTGTGCAGGCCGTCCTGGAACTCGGAGCAGAACTTGTGGCGGAAGAACTCGACTGATCGGGGTGTTGGGACCAGCATGGGGACAGGTAAGGCAGACTGGCACGGCGCACCGAAGGTGGACATTGCGAGAAGTAGTGACCCAGCAACAGGTACCGTTGGTTCCTACGGCCGAGCTACCGTGCGAGTAGACGCGGCCGGACAGGCGGAAGGGAGAAACCTCATGGTGCTGGTTCGTGGCCTCCTGGGCGACGTGCTGCGGCGTAAGCGGCTGCGCCAGGGGCGCACTCTGCGCGAGGTATCCGCCGACGCACGCGTCAGTCTCGGCTATCTGTCCGAGGTCGAGCGCGGTCAGAAGGAAGCTTCGAGCGAGTTGCTGGCGGCCATCTGCATGGCGCTGGAAGTGCCGTTGTCGACGGTGTTCGCCGAGGTCAGCGAAGATCTGGCGCGCGAAGAGGCCCTGGTGCTCGCGCACCCGGCCATCGAGCCCGAGGTCGTGGCCGCGGCCTGAGCCGCGGGTCATCGGACGCCTCCGTCGGGAGCCGAACCGCTGCTGGACGGCTGGATGAGTGCTGTCCGGGTCGGCCAGACGAGTTGGAGCGCGGGCAGCGGCGGCTGACCGGGCCGCCGGAACATCGTGTTGGCGGTGAACAGGTGGTGCGCCGAGTCGGGAAATCGGAGGAGCTCGGCGGTGTGCGGAGGCGGGAAGAAGCCGGACAGGTCGTCTCCCTCGTCGAAGGCCGCGCCTTCCATCACCGCCCAGGCGAGCGGCTTGAGCCCTAGGTAGGCGTAGTCGGGCTCCGGATCGAAGACGATGATCTCCGGATGCCGGTACAGACTGAGGCCGAGTGTGTACCCGAAGGCAGGGTTCCGGCCGCCGTCGCCCTCGATGAACTGCATCGTCCAGCCGTACGTCTGGATGTTTCGCTCGAGCTGTCGCGAGTACCGCTCGTCGTCGAGGCCGCCGCACTTGTCGCACATCACCATCTCCTCTCGCTCGAACAGGTGTTCGATGCATCAGGGAAGGTATCCGTGTTCGCTGCCGCCGGAGTCGTTGTCCACAGGGCAATTCCGGCGGGAATCAGGCTTCGGGCTGGCAGGCCGGGCACCAGTAGGTGACCCGTTCACGGGTCGGCTCGCCGAGGGAGGACGTGAGGATCGTCGTACCGCAGCGGCGGCAGGGTTTGCCGGCGCGTTCGAACACCCAGGAGCGTTGTCCCGGCCGGTCGATGCCTGTGCTGACCTGGGCGCCGTTGCGGACGTTGGCCTTCATCAGCTTGCGGCTCAGGTCGACCGTGGCGGGGACGTCGACAGCCTCGACAGGGCGCCACGGGTGCAAGCCGAGCAGGAAGCAGACCTCGGTGCGGTAGAAGTTGCCGATCCCGGCGAGGTTGCGTTGGTCGAGCAGCGCCTCGCTGATGGTGCGTCCCGGATCGGACTCGACGTTCGAGATCGCGAGTGCGCGATCGAACGTCGGCGACAGGAGATCGGGGCCGAGATGCCCGACGACGGTGTCTTCCTTGCCGGCGGCGACGAGGTCGAGCACCGGGAGCCGATACCCGACGGCTGTCCATGGCGCGGTTTCGAGGATCACGCGGATCTCGTGGTCGGGTCCGCCGCGCCAACGCTCGCCGGGACGGTACAGATGCCAGCTGCCGTCCATCCGGAAGTGACTGTGCAGCGTGAGGCCACCGGACATCCGCATCAGAATGTGCTTGCCGCGTGCAACGACCTCCAGCACCGTCCGTCCGCTCAGATCGGTCGTCGCCAGCGAAGGCACCCGGAAGTCCGTGCGAACGAGTTCCTGCCCGGCAAGAGCCTGATTCAGCCGCTTGCAGGCCCGCCAGACGGTGTCACCTTCAGGCATGACCGACTACTTCACGCCCGGAGCCGCAGACCGCGCGGCGTGGCGTGGAAACCCGCCTTGGCCAAGGCATCCCCGAACGCGGTATGGCGAACCTGCTCACCGTCGGCCGTCTCCACGCTGAGCTTGCCGAGCTGACCGTCCCGGATCGACAGGGCCAACGCATCGACGGCCGGCTGCAGCAGATCGGGATCCTCCGTGAAACTGAGCACGGTCCGCCCGCCACGCTCGACGTACACGATCAGCTGTCCGTCGACCATCACGACCAACGCACCCGCCTTCCGGCCAGGTCGATGACCGCCGGCGCTTTCCCGCTCGGGCCATGGCAACGCGGCGCCATACGGGTTCGCTGGATCGGACGCAGCCAGTACGACGGCGCGCGCGGTCAACTCCTCGTCCTTCCGGCCACGAGCGGCACCGCCCGCCCGAGCGCCGCCAGGCCCGAACCGTCCCGGGGGACCGAACGGCCCGTCGGGCTTCGCCGAAGTCGGCAGCTCTGCGAGTGCCCGCAGCCGATCGACTGCGCCGGGCAACGCGAACTGGGCAGCTCCGAGCCCGGCGACGAAGTACCCGCGCCGGCACCGCCCGGACTCCTCGAACGCACTCAACACCTTGTAGACGGCCGCGAACCCACCAGGCGTCCGCTCCGTGATCACCGAACCTCGCGTCACGATGCCGTAGCGGTCGAGAAGGGTCTCGGCCGCGGCATGCGCCCTCCGGGTCGCATCCGTGCTTCGGGCCGGAAGTAACGACCATCGCCCGCCGGCCGTGGGCGGACCACTCCGTGACGGCATGGCGGGTCGTCCTGGCCGAAGCGGGCGACCTGGACGCGCGCGTGGAGTCGCTCGACGTGTTCGGTGACTGCCGCGACCCCCGCCGACGAGCGATCTGACCGGCGTCAACGTGTCGTTCGTCAGAAATCCTGCCCAGACGAGGTCCCAGAGAACGCCGACCAGCGTCTCGTCGTCGATCGCACCGGAACTGGATCCGACGACGTCGCTCAACTGCCGGAAGAAGAACGCACCGCCGCCGGACAACGCGTCCAGCACTGCCTGATGCGTTTCGCCGAGCTCGAAAGCCGGATCCGGGTCCGGCAGCGTCAAGTCGCAGTTGTCCGCCAGATGCAGCGACACCCATCCGTCCGTCCCGGGCAGTGAACCCGAGCCGGCCCACACCACTTCACCGGTCGCCGTCAGCTCGTCCAGCATCGACGGCTGATAACCGGGCACCCGCGACGGCAGCACGATCGACTCCAGCGCCGACGCCGGCACCGCGCATCCCGCGAGTTGCTCGACCGCTCCGAGAAGTACGTCGTACCCGCGGCCGCGGCTGCTCGTGATGCCTTGCCAGGCCGGCAGGAATCGCGCCAGCGCGGACGGATCGACCGGCTCGACCTCCTTCCGCAACGCGGCGAGGGAGCGCCGCCGCAGCAGCCGAAGGACTTCGCTGTCACACCACTCGAGCGCGATTCCGCCCGGCAGGAACTCGCCTTCGACGACGCGCCCGGCCGCGCTCAGCCGCCGCAGTGCGTCGGTGACGACCGCGACTCCGATGCCCAGATGAGTCGCGAGATCGATCCCGCGGAACGGTCCGTGCGTCCGCGCATACCGGGACACCAGGTCGCCGAGCGGATCGGCGACCGGCTCCGCATGCGCCTCGGAAACGCCAGGTGGCAGCGGCACCCCGAGAGCGTCGCGCAACCGGGCCACGTCCTCGACGACCGCCCAGCGATGCTCGCCCGCGATCCGCACCCTGACGACGCGACGAGCGGCCGCGAGCGACGTCAGCCACGACTCCGCGTCCGAGCCGTCGACGCACCGCTGGGTCGCCTCCGGCAACGACAGCGGTCCGATCATCCGCAGTACGTCGAACAGCCCTTCGGCATCACGCGCTCGGCGATCCTCGGCGAGGCGTTGCAGCTCGGCCTCGGTCCGCAGTACGACCTCGGCGTCGAGCAACTCCCGCAGCTCGGTCCGCCCGAGCAGCTCGGCCAGCAAGCTCTGATCCAGCGCCAACGCGGCTGCGCGCTTCTCGGCGAGCGGGCTGTCGCCTTCGTACATGAAGGCGCCGATGTAGCCGAACAGCAACGACTTCGCGAACGGCGACGCCTCGGAGGTCTCCACCTCGACGACCGAGATCCGGCGCTCGCTGATCCCGGTCAGCAGCTCCTTCAACGCAGGCAGGTCGTAGACATCCTGCAAGACCTCGCGCAGTGTCTCGAGCACGATCGGGAACGACCCGAACTTGCTTGCGACACTCAGCAACTGCGAGGCGCGCTGCCGCTGCTGCCACAGCGGCGACCGTCGTCCCGGATTGCGTCGCGGCAGCAGCAAGGCCCGCGCCGCGCACTCCCGGAACCGTGCCGCGAACAACGCCGACCCGCCGACCTCGGTGGTCACCAGATCCTCGATGTCTGCCGGATCGAACAGCACGAGATCCGCGCCCGGCGGCGGCTCGTCCGTCTCCGGCAGCCGCAGCACGATCCCGTCGTCACCGGACACCGACTGCGCGTCCATCCCGTAGCGATCCCGGAGCCGCGCAGCGATCGCCAGCGCCCACGGGCCGTGCACCTGACCGCCGTACGGCGAGTGCACGCACACCCGCCAGTCGCCGAGCTCGTCGCGGAACCGCTCGACCACGATCGTCACGTCGTCAGGCACCCGGCTGGTCGCGTCGCGCTGCTCGGCGAGATACGAGACGAGGTTGTTCGCGGCGTACTCGTCCAGGCCCGCGGACCGCGCGCGCTCGATCGCCTTGGCCGCGGGCAAGGACGCCATCTTGCGAACGAACGCGCCGGTCGCGGCGCCGAGCTCGGCCGGCCGCCCGACCGCATCGCCCTTCCAGAACGGCAATCTGCCCGGCTGGCCGGGCGCGGGGGAGACGAGCACGCGGTCGTGCGTGATGTCCTCGATCCGCCAGCTCGACGCGCCGAGGGTGAACACATCGCCGACACGCGACTCGTACACCATCTCCTCGTCGAGCTCGCCCACCCGATGGTTCGTCGACTCGCCGACCAGGAACACGCCGAACAACCCACGGTCCGGAATCGTCCCGCCGCTCGTCACCGCGAGCCGCTGCGCGCCCGGGCGACCGGAGATCTCACCGCTCACCCGGTCGAACACGATCCGCGGCCGGAGCTCCGCGAACTCGTCGGACGGATAGCGACCGGACAGCATGTCGAGCACACCGTCGTACGCCGATCTCGGCAGGGTCGCGAACGGCGCGCAGCGTCGTACCAAAGAAAAGAGCTCGTCGACGTCGATGGAGTCCAGCGAGACGATCGATACGATCTGCTGTGCAAGCACGTCCAGCGGGTTGGCCGGGATGTGCAGGCTCTCGATCAGGCCGTCGCGCATCCGCTGCACGACGACGGCGGTGTCGATCAGATCGCCGCGGAACTTGGGGAACAGGACGCCGCGCGACACCGCTCCCACTTGGTGACCCGCACGACCGACGCGCTGCAGTCCGCTGGCAACGGACGGCGGCGCCTCCACCTGGATCACGAGATCCACCGCGCCCATGTCGATGCCGAGCTCGAGGCTGCTCGTCGCCACGACGCAGGGCAGCCGGCCGGATTTCAGGTCCTCCTCGATCAGTGCCCGCTGCTCTTTGCTGACCGAGCCGTGGTGGGCTCGAGCGATCAACGGCGGCGCCGCGAGCGATCCACCCGATTGCGCCATCACCTGCGCCGGCGAGCCGAGCTCTGCCAGCTCCAGCTCGGCGCGCTCGGCAGCGATCTCGTTCAGCCTGGCGGTCAGGCGCTCGGCCAGGCGGCGCGAGTTCGAAAAGACGATCGTCGAATTGTGCTGACCGATCAGGTCGAAGACGTGCTCCTCGACATGCGGCCAGATCGACGCATGCTGCTGCGGACCGGCCGCGGATCCCGAGGTCTCCACTTCGGTCGCGGCCAGCTCGGCCATGTCCTCGACCGGTACGACGACGCTCAGATCCCACTGTTTCGTGAACTTGGGCTGCACGACCGTCACCGGCCGCTCGCCGCCGAGGAACCGCGCGACCTCCTCCACCGGTCGCACCGTCGCCGACAGGCCGATGCGCTGCGCCGGCTGCGGCAGCAGTGTGTCGAGCCGCTCGAGGGTCAGCGCGAGATGCGCACCCCGCTTGGTCCCCGCGACCGCGTGCACCTCGTCGACGATGACGGTCTCGACTCCGCGCAGCGACTCCCGGGCTTGCGAGGTCATCAACAGGAACAGGGACTCAGGAGTCGTGATGAGCACGTCGGACGGCCGCGTGGCGAACCGTCGCCGCTCGTTGGCCGGGGTGTCGCCCGAGCGCACCGCGACCTCGACGTCGATCGGCGCCTCACCGAGCCGGCGGGCGGTCTCGCGGATGCCGATCAACGGCGCGCGAAGGTTCCGCTCGACGTCGACTGCGAGCGCCTTCATCGGTGACACGTAGAGCACCCGGCAGCGCAGCTTCGGGTCGTCCGGCGGCGGTGTCGTGGCCAGCCGGTCCAGAGCCCACAGGAAGGCCGCCAGCGTCTTCCCTGAGCCGGTCGGGGCGACCACCAGCGCGTCCCGGCCCGCGGTGATGGCGTCCCACGCCTCGAGCTGGGCCGGGGTGGCCGCCTCGAAGACGTCGCCGAACCACGCCCGGGTCGCGGGCGAGAACCGGCTCAACGCGCTGGTCTTCTTCACGACGACCATCTTGCCGGGTCCCGCCGACAGTTTTCGCGGGCCGCCCGATCGCCCACCGTGAGCAGGTGCTTTTCCGTCCGGTGCGCCGGTTGTCCCCTTCGTCTGGAATGATCGGCGGCATGATGAACCGCGTACGTGCAGCCCTCGTCGTCGTGGCGTGCCTGGTCGGGCTGACCGGGTGCGTCAAGCTCGACGCCGACCTGAAGGTCGGGTCGAACGAGACGGTCTCGGGGAACATGAAGATCGGGGTGGACAAGCAGCTGCTGCAGTCCAGCGGCCAGTCCCTCGACAAGATCCGCCAGCAGATCGAGAGCAGCATCAAGTCGACTGCGACGCAGGGCGTCGAGTGCAAGTCGTACGAGGACGACAAGTACGTCGGCTCCAACTGCACCTTCCAGAACGTGCCGTTCGACAAGATGGGCAGCTCGAGCGGCGAAGGCGTCGGCCTCACCAAGGACGGCGACAAGGTCAAGGTGACGGTCGATGCCGGCGATCTGAGCAGCAACCTGCCGTCTGGCGGCAGCCAGCCTGAGGTGAACTTCAAGGTCACCATGCCGGGCAAGATCCTCGAGCACGACAGCGGCGCCAAGGTCAGCGGCCGTACGGCGACGTACGACAGCCTCGACAAGCTCGGGAAGATCTCGCTGACCTCCGAGGCCGGTGGCGGGTTCCCGATGTGGGCACTGATCCTGATCATCGTGCTCGTGCTGCTGGCGATCGGCGCTGCGGTGTTCTTCATCCTGCGTAGCCGCAAGGCGCAGCAGGGGCCGCAGGGCTACGGCCAGCAGTTCCCGGGGCAGTACCCGGGCCAGCCGGGTCAGTACGGCGGCCAGCCGGGTCAGTACCCGGGCCAGCCCGGTCAGTACGGCCAGCAGGGTCCCGGTGGGCAGTACCCGGGACAGCCCGGTCAGTACGGCGGTCAGCAGGGACAGCCTGGTCAGTACCCGGGTCAGCCGCCGCAGGGTCAGCAGCCTGGGCAGCAGCAGTACCCTGGGCAGCCTCAGCAGGGTCAGGGGGAGTGGGGCTCGCAGCAGCCGCCTCAGCAGGGTCCTGGCGGTTGGGGACAGCAGCCTGGCCAGGGTCAGCAGCCTGGTCAGCAGCAGCAGGGTTACGGTCAGCAGCCGCCGCCGCAGCAGGGTGGTTGGGGCCAGCAGGGTGGTCCGTCGGCGCCTCAGCAGGGGCAGCAGGGCGGTTGGGGACCGCCGCCGAAGGACAATGACGGGCAGGCATGAGACTGACGGAATTCTGGTCCCGGATGGATCACCATCTCGGGACCGCGTATGCACGGACCTGGGCAGAGACCCAGGTGGTCCAGGAGCTCGGCGGCCGCACGGTCGTCGAGGCCCTGGCCGACGGTGAGGCCGCCAAGTTCGTCTGGCGGGCCGTCTGGAAGCACCTCAATCTCCCCGCCAGCGAACGCTGACAGCCCACTCGATCAGGTTCTGGTGAGCGTCGACTCACCCTCGGGGAGGCTGTCGGCCGGCCCGGGATCGCGCTGACGGGCCAGTCGGCTCGGCCACCACAGGTGTCGGCCGATGTCCAGGTTCAGCGCCGTGACCAGTACGGCGCGGACGACGATGGTGTCGAGCAGTACGCCGAGCGCGACCGCGATGCCGATCTCCGCGAAAGCCACCACCGGCAGCGTCGCCAGCACCGCGAACGTCCCCGCCAGCACGAGTCCGGCCGACGTGATCACCCCGCCGGTCGCGGCCACTCCGATCAGCGCTCCGCGCCGGGTGCCGTGGGTCTTCGCCTCCTCGTGCACGCGCGTCATCAGGAAGATGTTGTAGTCGATGCCCAAGGCAACCAGGAAGACGAAGACGAACAGCGGCAACGACGTGTCCGCACCCTCGAAGCCGAGTGCCTTGAACACGAGTGAGCTGATCCCGAGCGCCGCGCCGAACGACAGTACGACGGTTGCCACCAGCATCACCGGCGCGACCAGTGCCCGCAGCAACAGTGCGAGGATCGCCAGCACCACCGCGAGCACCACCGGGATGATCAGCTTGTTGTCGTGAGCGGACGCGCGCTGCGTGTCCAGCAGGATCGCGGCACCACCGCCGGCGAGCGCGTCGGCGTCCGGCACTGCGTGGACGGACGCCCGTACACGATCGACGGTGTCCTTCGCGGCCTGCGTGTCCACCGCGTCGGTCATGGTGCCCTCGAGGTACGCCAGTCCGCCGGCCACCCGCGGCTCCGCCACTGCAGCGATGCCTTGCGTCGAGGACATCGCCGTACGGACCTCCGCGGCCTTGTCAGCCTTGCTCACCACGACTAGCGGGTTGCCTGCGCCGGCCGGGAAATGGGCGGCCACGGTCTTCTCTCCGACTACGGAGTCCGGCGTACCGACGAAGGACTCCTCGTTGGACAGCCCGTTGGCGTCGAGTGTCAGCATGCCGAGGGCGGCGATGCCCAGGAGTACGGACGTGGTGATCCAGGTCAGCCGCGGCCGTACGGCGATCCGTCGGCCTATGCGACCCCAGACACTCGTCTCGGTGTGGTCATCCGATCCGTACGTCGGACGGAGCGGCCAGAACACCCAACGACCACAGATGACGAGCAGCGCGGGCAGCAAGGTCAGCATGGCGAGCAGTGCGACCACGATGCCGACTGCTGCGACCGGACCGAGCCCGCGGGTGGAGTTCATCGAGGCGAACAGCAGACAGAGCATGCCTGCTACCACTGTGGATCCTGATGCGATGATCGCGGGGCCGGACCGGTGCAGAGCGAATGCCATCGCCTCATGCCTGTCCTGATGCTTCCTGAGTTCCTCGCGGTAGCGGGCTATCAGTAAGAGGGCATAGTCCGTCCCCGCGCCGAACACAAGGACTGTCAGGATGCCTGCGCTCTGGGCGTTGACGGTCAGGTCGGCGCGCGTCGCCAAGACGTAGATGACGGCCTGCGCGGCGAAGAGTGCGACACCTGCGGCGAGGACTGGCAGCAGCCACAGCACAGGACTCCGGTAGGTGAGCAGAAGGATGACGATCACTACGGCTGCAGCGGAGTACAGGAGTTTGCCGTCGATACCTGCGAAGGCCTCTTGCGAGTCGGCGGCGAATCCGCCCGGTCCGGTCACGTGGAAGGACAGTCCGTCCGGCCGGTCCGCCGCGATCCGCCTGATGTCGTCGGCACGCGCACCGATGGTCTCCCAGCCTCCGGAGCCGGCGTTGATCGGTACGAGCACCTGGAGTGCCTTGCGATCCTCCGACGGGATCGGCCCGATGACGTCACGGTCGACGTCCTGCAGGTCGCCGTACTGCGCCACCTGTCGGGCGACCGCTTGCTGGTCGGCGGGAGTGATACCGGACGAGCGTTCGTACACCAGCACAGCCGGAATCTCGTCCGGGGACGAGAACTGCTCGGTCGCCTTCAAGACCTCGGTGGACTCGGCCTTACCGGGCAGCCACGAGACAGAGTCGTTCTCTTGCGCACCGGTCAGCTTGCCCGCTGGACTGAAGGACACCCCTATTGCGACGATCCACAGTGCCAGCACGATCCACTTGGACACCTTGCCGCACGGCAACGCCGCCAGCCGCCCCACTCCGCGCACCCGAACCACCCCTGAACCAGCCTGGTGGCTGCGCCAGACAGGGTCAACGACCACTCGGTAGTACTGCGCTCACCGTGCGTCCTCCTGCCTGGACGGGCACCGGTTCAGTACTCAGATTGTCCAGCCGGTGCGGGCTGCCCATTCCTCCGCCGGCAGGTAGATGAGATCGCAGACCGGGTCCTTCAGGTCGCTGTAGTCGCCGATCTCGAGCCGGAGCGCGGCCGCGTGCTGCTTGAACACGGCGTACGCCCGCGCCGTCTCCGGATGACTGCGCAGATAGTCGCGGAACAGCAGCGCGTACCGCTGGTTGGCCCGCCCTGCCACGCGGATGTGGAGGTTCACCCGGCGCCGGTACATGGGCTCGACCAGCATCCGCTTCACCCACTGGATGTCGTCCGCGGGCAGACCTGGCACCGGGTGGTCGCGCCGCGGCGGGCGGGGCTCCCAGTCCGCGGCGGCCATCCGCTCGGCGACGTCGTCCAGGTCCGGTTCGGTACCGACCGTCACCTGGATGTCGAGGATGTCCTTGGCCGGCAGGCCAGGCACCGAGGTGGAGCCGATGTGGTCGATCCGCTGGGCCAACTCGCCGAGCAGTCCGCCGATCACCTGCGCGGTCTTCTGGTACTGCGCGGGCCAGGTGTCGTCCGGCCGCGCGATGACGATCCCAGTCATGCGGAGATCATCCCAGTACTGCGGTGGCAGGTCCCAGCCTTTTACACCGGTTTGACCCGGAACGCGCTGGTGGTCAGCAGATCTGCGGCCTCGTACGCCGCCTTCCTGATGCCCTTGCGCTCGTCGAAGAAGCCGCCGACCACGCCCACGCCGGGGAGCTTCCCGACGAACCGGGCGCCCAGGCTGCCGCGTGGACGTTCCTCGAACACCTCGCCGAGTCCGCCGAACAGCTTGCTGAGCCGCCAGACCAGCCGGACGCCCTTGCGCAACCCCATGTCCGTTGCGACCTCGTCGAGGCCCAACTGCTCGGAGACGTCCTTGCCGGCGATCTCCGGGTCGTCGTACTTGAGGACCTCGTCCGGCGTGATCGGGCGGTCGGTGAGTACGCGGATGATGATCGACGTACGGTCGGCATGCGCTTCCACGCCGTACTCGCGGCAGACCGCGCCGATGACCATCGCCTGCACAGCCGCGCCGAGGGTGTCCTTCATCGGCAGCCGGTCCGCAGCCGCGCCGCTGAGCCGGGGGAGACCGGCGACGACCGCGGCGAACCCGCCGAGGCGCTCGACCCACCAGTCGCAGCGCTTGGCCAGCGGGAGCGTCGGCCACTCCTCGTGGCCGGGCACCTTCATCTTCAGCAGCCGGTCGATCGCGAGGATCAGACCCTTCTCGGCGAGGTTCGGCTTCTCCTGGGCGGAGTACTCGGCCAGGACGGTGCGGATGCCGAACGGGTCCTGGGAGCGGAGCGCGTCGAGCACGATGTCGATACCGAATTCGACCCGGCTGATCGCGAGGACCACGGCGGAATCGGGTACGTCGGGACGGTCTGTCACGTCCGCAAGAGTAAGGATCAGCTGGGTCAGGATGGTTGCCGGAACAGCTTCGGCGTGTCAGTTGTGATTCGAACACGTGTTCGGGATACTTTGGTGCTCGGAAGGTGGTTGGACGGGCCGAGTTGTCCACAGATTCGAAGTCGCGGCGAAAACTGTCCGAGGCAACGAATACCTTCTCTGGCGACAACAAAGTTCCTTCGGGTGGCCGGCGTCGGCCCCGGATTATCAGATGGGTCAGGTGGCAGTCACATGGCGGGTGTAGCGAGTGCGGAGCGCGCGGCGGCCGATCGCGAGAAGGCGCTTGCGACCGCGCTGACGCAGATCGAGCGGCAGTGCGGCAAGGGATCGGTGATGCGGCTGGGCGAGCAGAACCGGCCGCCGATCGAGGTCATCCCGACCGGGTCGATCGCGCTCGACATCGCGCTCGGGATCGGCGGTCTGCCGCGCGGTCGGGTGGTGGAGATCTACGGTCCGGAGTCCTCCGGTAAGACGACGGTCGCGCTGCACGCGGTCGCGAACGCTCAGCGGGCCGGCGGGATCGCGGCCTTCATCGACGCCGAGCACGCTCTCGACCCGGAGTACGCGCGGAAGCTGGGCGTCGACACCGACGCGCTGCTGGTCTCGCAGCCCGACTCCGGTGAGCAGGCCCTGGAGATCGCCGACATGCTGGTCCGCTCCGGCGCGATCGACATCGTCGTGATCGACTCGGTGGCCGCGCTGGTGCCGCGGGCCGAGATCGAGGGCGAGATGGGCGACAGCCACGTCGGTCTGCAGGCCCGGCTGATGAGCCAGGCGCTGCGGAAGATGACCGGTGCGGTCAGCGGGACGAACACGACCGCGATCTTCATCAACCAGCTGCGCGAGAAGATCGGCGTGATGTTCGGCTCGCCGGAGACGACGACCGGTGGTAAGGCGCTGAAGTTCTACGCCTCGGTCCGGCTGGACGTGCGCCGGATCGAGTCGCTCAAGGACGGCACGGACGTGGTCGGCAACCGGACCCGCGTCAAGGTCGTGAAGAACAAGGTGGCCCCGCCGTTCAAGCAGGCCGAGTTCGACATCATCTACGGCCAGGGCATCAGCCGCGAGGGCAGCCTGCTCGACCTCGGTGTGGATCAGGGCTTCGTCCGCAAGGCCGGCGCCTGGTTCACGTACGAGAGCGACCAGCTCGGCCAGGGCCGGGAGAACGCGCGGAACTTCCTGCGCGACAACCCCGATCTGGCCAACGAGCTGGAGAAGAAGATCAAGGAGAAGATGGGCATCGGACCGACCCTTGACCAGCCGGCCGGTGAAGCCGCGGCCGAGGTCGATGTCGACTTCTGACCGACCCTCCGCGGGCGGCAGCGTCCCCCGGCAGCCATCAGCTGCCGACGACGCTGCCCCCGCGGCGCTGTCTCTACCTCACGACGAACGCCTCGCCCTGGCCCGCAAACTCCTGGCCGAAGGGGCGACCGCGTCCGCGACCACCGCGGAGCCCTTCACCACGGAGCCAGCTGCCGCCGAGCGCACGTCGTACCGGCGTACATCGGCCCGGCAGGTGTCCGCGGAGCGCGATGCCGCGCGATCGGCTTCCTCGCCGGGCGATGTTGGTCCGGGTGGTGCAGGCAACGCAACTGGTGCGTCTGGTGACAGTGACGGTTCCTCGGTCGGCTCGAGGCGAGGAGGTCGTCGTACTCGGGGTCGTGGTGCGAGCGCTGCCGACCCGTGGGAGAACTCCGACGACTTCCTGGACAGCGGGGAGTCGGAGCGGAGTACGGCGCGACGTACCGGCTCCATCAGACGAACCGCTGGCGCCGTCGACCCCTGGGCTGACGAGGACACGCGGACCGTCCAGGCCTTCGAAAGCCAGGCCGCCGCGCGCCGAGTCGAGGCGCAGGCCTTCGCCGACGATTCAGCCTCGCGCGACGTCCTCGACACAGCCGATGCCTTCGACCCGTGGTCAGACCCGGTCGTTACCTCTGTCGACGACCCATCGCCGAGCACCACATCACGTGCTTCCAGCCGCACGAAGCAACCTCGCCCCAGCACGCCAACGGCAGCATCTGACGAGGCACCTGCCTCCGAGGCCAGCGACGCACCCACGGACGCACGTGCTAGCGGACCGGAGGCACTCACCGACGCACGGACTGCCGGATCCGCGGAAGCACCTGCCGATGCATCCGGCAACGGAGTACCTGTGGAAGCGCCCACCGGGCGAATCGGCGGCTCGGTTGGTGGACCCCCGCCGACGAGTGCCGCGGGTTCTGCCGGTGGCGGTGCGGGCTCGGCAGGTGCTGGGGGAGGCTCGGCTCGGAGCAGGGCCGGGCGGGGGAGTGCTGGGCGGCGGCGCGTTGGTGGGGGATTCGGGCGGCGAGGGAAGCGGCCTGTTGGGGAGGAGCCTCAGGGGACGGGGGATCCGGAGCTCGATGGAGCGGCGGCGGACCCGTACTCGGTGGCTCGGACGATCTTGCTGGACAAATTGTCGGGACAGCCACGGACCCGGGCCGAGTTGGCCGATGTGCTGGCGGAGCGGGACATTCCGGACGAGGTGGCCGACGCGGTGCTGGATCGGTTCACCGACGTCGGGTTGATCGACGATGCCGCGTTCGCGAATGCGTGGGTGGAGTCGCGGCATCGCGGGCGTGGGCTGGGGAAGCGGGCGCTGGCACAGGAGCTTCGGCGGCGCGGGGTGGACGACGAGTTGGCGCGGGATGCGCTCGAGGAGCTGCAACCTGAGCAGGAAGAGGAGAAGGCTCGCGAGCTGGTACGGCGGAAGTTGCGGTCGATGCGTTCGCTGGAGCGGCAGGTGGCGATGCGGCGGCTGCTCGGAATGCTGGCGCGCAAGGGATATCCGGGCGGCCTCGCGATGACCGTCATCAAAGAAGAGCTCGACGCCGCCCACGAAGAGTTGCCGCTCCTCGACTCCTCCGGTCTCGAACCCGAGTAGTTCCTGGCGGTAGCGTCGGTGGGGTGATGACCTTGGGCGATGTGGAGCGGGTGGTCTTGGGGTTGCCGGGGACCGAGGAGGCGACTCGGCACGGGATGCGGACGTGGAAGGTCGGGGGGAAGGCGTACGCGTGGGAGCGGCCGTTCAGCAAGGCGGATTTGAAGCGGTTCGGGGACGAGACGCCGCCGGGCGGGCCGATCGTCGCGCTGGTGGTCGAGGATCTCGCGGAGAAGGAAGCCGTGCTGCAGGCGCGAGCGGGGGACGGGTTCTTCACGATTCCGCATTTCAATGGGTACGCCGCGGTGCTTGTCCAGCTGGACGAGGTATCTGAGTCCGGCCTGGAGGAGGCGTTGCTCGACGCGTGGTTGGTCCACGCGCCGGCGGACGTCGCCAAGGCACACCTCGGTAGCAAGTAGCCCGCGATCCGAGCCACCATTCCGGAGTCCGGAGCCCCGCTGATCGGGGGTTTGTAGGAGTGGGGATTACGGAGGGTGACGTGGGTTCGGGGGGTGGGCTGCGGCGAGGGGCGTTGACGGGTGCGGCGTGACGGTGTGTTATCCGAGGTAGGGCCGGTATTTGCTCCGGTCCGTAGGCTGTGATTTTCCGTCGATCCGCCCCAGACACCGCGGAGGGTGCAATGAACGATTTCCAGGAACAGGCGAAGAACTGGCTCCGGAATGTCGTCAAGGAGAACCCGGACAAGATCAAGGCCGGAGTCGAGAAGGCCGGCGATCTGATCGACAAGCAGACCGGCGGGAAGTACGCGGAGAAGGTCGACGCAGTCCAGCAGAAGGTCGGCGGCTTCGTCGACAAGCACAACTCAGAAGAGACTCCGAGCCCCGCGGGAACAGAATCCGCGCCCGCGGCGCCGCCTGAGCCCACTCAAGCAGCCACTGAAGCAGCGACTGAAGCAGCCACGTCCGAGCCCACCGCGGCAGCGTCCGAGTCGACTGAGGCGGCTCCTGAATCCACCGCTGGAGCCTCGGCCGGCACGTCCGAAGCACCCGGTGAGTCGGAAGAGCGGGCCGGGTCGCAGGGCAGCAGCACGAGCAGCTAGCCCACCAGCTCCACGGAACGGTCAGCTCGACCACGTTGGCTGGTGGGGTCGAGCTGACCCGGCACGTCTGGGGAGGTTTGCCTAGTTCAGCGAGGTGTTGCCTCGGTACACCTGTTCGTTGTGCACGACCAGGGGCTCGGTCCGGTCCTCTTCATGGAAGCGGATCGAGCCCAGGTAGTGGCCGGATCGGGTGTGCTGGGCAAGCCAGGTGATGAGTTGGTCGACTGGGTCGAGTTCGTCGGGATGGAGTTCCTGGCGTACTACGACGGGGCGACTGGCGTGGTCGACGATCGGCGTACCGTCCTCGCCGAAGACCCAGTCGCCGTCCTCGTCGACGAGGACGCCGGGCTCGCCGGTGACGATCGTCAGGTCCGCGGGGCGTTCGCCGAGACCGAGATGCCAGCGGAGCTCGGCCAGTTCGGCCGGGGGAGTGTCAGGTCGGAGATCGACGGTGAGGATCACGTCGTACCAGTCGCCCATGGCGCGACAGCGTGCCACAGGCGCAGGTCGCCCGGGGATCCGGAGTAGACCACCTTGGTGGGTGGTCTTGTCGAGATCGGCGGTGGCGTCGGTGAGTGTCCGTCTTGACCGGGTGGTGGGGCGCGCCTAGCCTCGGCATCAGGAAGGGATGAATCCACCGGTACGGTGGCGGATATGTGGAACGGCGGGTTGGCGAAACTACCGACCGGCCGGGAAAACGCAACCACGCTCGACCGAGCTGAAGGAAGGACGACGGCGTCGTGCAAACGCTGTCGGATAGACGGCACCGCGCGTAATACCTGAACGGCAGCAGCCCGACAGGACACGAGCGGGGCCATCGTGGTCTCCGAGGGTTCAACCGGCGACGCACGGTGAGCAAGCAACGCTGGGCGGCTGCGGATGCGGCGTCCCTGCAGTCGGCGGACGGGGGTTCGCGGACCGCGAGCACGCTGGGCAGCACAGCAGCAGCGAGTGCGCAGCAGCACCGTCGGCATCGCCGGAAGTGGCAGCACCGGTACCGCCTCAGCCGAGGTGGCGCCGGCACCGCCGTACCCCGGTGACGCCTTACCGAACGGCCGGCTGGCTGATCCCTTCGACCGATGGCCACAGTCCCGCGTGGGACTCGAAGGAGAGGGGAGACGCCGATGACCGCGATGTCCGTTGGCCTGGCCCTGATCGGATTGCTGATCGCCGGACTACTGGCTTGGATCGGCCTCACTCTCTCCCGCCGGAAGGCCGTGGACCTCTCGACCTCCCAACAGGAGGCCACGCAGCGAGAGAGCGCGCAGCTTGAGGCCGCACAACTCGAGGCAGCTCAGCTCCAGGAAGGCGCGAAGTCCGCGGCGGATCTGGTACGTCGGCAGGCCGAGGAGGACGCCGCCGTACTGCGGACGCGTGCCGAGTTGGCCGAACAGCGCGCCGAGGAGGTCCGTCGCGCGGCGGAGGACCGGGCGTCCGAGGTACGGCGGGATGCCGACCAGCGGGCGTCCGACGTACGCCGGGAGGCCGAGGCGGAGGCGCAGTCGATCCGGGACGACCTGCGTGAGCAGCGGCTGGAGATGGAGCGCCGCGACCACCGGCTGACCGAACGCGAGGAGCGGCTCGACGAGCAGCACCGCGGGATCGAGGAACGCCACAGCGAGCTGACCACGCAGCTGGCCGAGCTGGATCAGCGCAAACAAGAGATCAAGGACCTCGAGGACGAGCGCCGCCGGATCCTCGAAGGCGTCGCGAACCTGACGACCGAGCAGGCGAGGGCCGAGCTGGTCGCGGCGATCGAGGACGAGGCGAAGCGGCACGCGCACACGATCGTCCGCGACATCGAGCGGCAGGCGCTCGACGAGGGTGAGACGAAGGCGCGCAAGATCATCACCGGCGCGGTGCAGCGGCTGGCCTCCGAGCAGACCAGCGAGTCGGTCGTGTCCGTCGTCCACCTGCCGAGCGACGACATGAAGGGCCGGATCATCGGCCGCGAGGGCCGCAACATCCGGTCGTTCGAGCAGACCACCGGCGTGAACCTGATCATCGACGACACCCCGGAAGCGGTGCTGCTGTCCTGCTTCGACCCGGTCCGGCGGGAGACCGCGCGGCTGACCCTCGACTCGCTGGTGCTGGACGGCCGGATCCACCCGAGCCGGATCGAGGAGATCTACGAGCGCAGCAAGGGTGAGGTGGCCGAGCTGTGCGAGCGGGCGGCCGAGGACGCGATGGCCGACGTCGGGATCACCGATCTGCATCCGGAGCTGGTCCGGACGATGGGGCTGCTGCGCTACCGGACGTCGTACGGGCAGAACGTGCTGAAGCATCTGGTCGAGTCGGCGCACATCGCCGGGATGATGGCGGCCGAGCTCGGGCTGGATCCGAAGCTGTGCAAGCGCGGCGCGTTCCTGCACGACATCGGGAAGGCGCTCACGCACGAGTCCGAGGGCAGCCACGCGATCGTCGGTGCGGAGCTGGCGCGCAAGTACGGCGAGAACGATGACGTCGTTCACTGCATCGAGGCGCACCACAACGAGGTCGAGGTCCGTACCGTCGAGGCCGTGCTGACGCAGGCGGCCGACGCCGTCAGTGGCGGTCGGCCGGGTGCGCGGCGCGAGTCGCTGGAGGCCTACGTGCAGCGGCTAGAACGGCTCGAGGAGATCGCGATGCACCACGAGGGTGTGGAGAAGGTGTTCGCGATGCAGGCCGGCCGGGAGATCCGCGTGATGGTGCTGCCGGACGCGGTCGACGACATCGCGGCGCAGGTGATGGCCCGCGACATCGCGAAACAGGTCGAGGAGGAGCTCACGTATCCCGGTCAGATCCGCGTGACCGTCGTACGGGAGTCCCGCGCGACGGAGGTCGCGAAATAGTCATCAGACCTGCCACGAAAGCCGACGTCGAGCGGATGGTCGACGCGTTGGCGGGGGAGCCGGCCGCGCAGCACCACATCCGGGCTCGTTGGGATACCCAGCAGTCCGACGACGGGGTCTACCTGATCGCGGAGCGCGACGGGAAGATCGTCGGTCAGACGATTCTGCTCCGGCGTTCGAAGTACGACGAACTTCGCGCCGACGCGGACCCGGCCGAGATCAACGCCCTGCAGGCCTACGTCCGCCGGCAGGGCATCGGTACGGCGATCATCCGCGCGGCCGAGGCGATCGCGGCGGGGGAGTGGAACCGGTCGGCGATCGGGATCGCCGTTGGACTCGACAACGACCAGGCCCGGACGCTGTACGAGCGGCTCGGGTACGAGCCGTGGTCCGGTCCGCAGTTGCTGGACTACTGGACCGAGCAGGCGGCCGACGGAAGCGTCGTACGCACGCACAGCGCTCCCTGTGAGTACTTGCTCAAGACCTTCTAGGCGACGCTGGCGGCCGATGCGGTGAAGGTGTTGCACGCGGACGGCGTACCGGCGTCGAAGCCGCGGCGGGTCCAGCGGCTGTGGCTCTTGCTGCTGCCGTGGTCGCGCTGCGTGCCCCACTCGTCGCCACGGTGGCTGATGGTCCAGAGCCACCGCTGCCGCCACGAGCCGGCGACGGGGAAGTAGGTCCGGTCGGCGCCCAGGTAGACACCGCTGAGACAGGACGCCTGGAGTTCGATTCGGCGGCTCTCCAGCAGGTGAGCGTCCACGCCGTTGAGGTAGCTCGTCCGTGTTGCGGAGGCGTCGCTGATGCCGATCAGGCGCTGAATGTGGTGGCCGTACTCGTGGGCGACCAGGTGGGCCATCGTGGTGCGTGCCCACAGCTTGTTGTACTTGCGGTAGTTGTCGATGTCGAACGTGGCGTTCATCGAGATCGTGCCACTGCCGCAGTACGCGGCAGAGTCCTGCACGTCGCACAGGGTGCGGGTCTTCCCGGTGAAAACCTCCAGACGCGGTGGCATGAATGTGAAGCCGGCCTTCTCGATCACCGGCTTCCACACCTTGTCCAGGCAGCGGATGTACTCCGTGTAGTACCTCCGCACGTTCGCCACCGACGTTGGGCGGACCGACGGCTCCTTGCAGCGTGAGGCGGGCAGGCGGCCGACGCGGTAGAGCGGGTTCTGGGCGAGGACCCGCTGCTTGGCCGCGAGCATCTGAGCGACAGAGTCGACAGTCGGAGTCGTACGGGTCGGACTAGGTGTCGGAGGCTCAGGCGTGGGTGAAGGGGTTGGCGTTGCTGTAGGAGTCCGAGTCGTCAGCGTCCCGCCGGCGGTCGGCAGGTCGTCACTCCCGCCGGCCTGTCGTACGACGACGATCCCGACGGCCGCGAGTACGACAACGACAGCAGTGACCAACCCAGCCCGCGCATTCACCCGCGGCAGCCTAGCCGCGCACAGGCCAGGCCGGTACAGCCGTCACCGGAACGCGGACTGCCCGGTGAGCGCCTGACCGATCACGAGCTGGTGGACCTCGGAGGTCCCCTCGTAGGTGAGGACGGACTCGAGGTTGTTGGCGTGCCGCATGATCGGGTACTCGCCGCTGATGCCGTTCGCCGCGAGGATCGTCCGGCATTCGCGGGCGATCGCGATCGCCTCACGGACGTTGTTCAGCTTGCCGACCGACACCTGCTCGGGACGCAGCGTGCCCTTCTCCTTCAGCCGGCCGAGGTGCACGGCGAGCAGGATGCCCTTGTTCAGCTCGACCGCCATGTCGGCCAGTTTCGCCTGCGTCAGCTGGTACGCCGTCAGCGGCTTGTCGAACACGATCCGCTCGCCGGCGTACGCGATCGCGGTCTCCAGGCAGTCCCGCGCTGCGCCCATCGCGCCGAAGATGATGCCGAACCGGGCCTCGTTCAGGCAGCCGAGCGGGCCGGACAGGCCACGCGCCTCGGGCAGCATCGCGGAGGCCGGCAGCCGTACGTCGTCCAGCACGAGCTCGGACGTGACGGATGCGCGCAGCGACATCTTCTGCTTGATCTCCGGCGCGGAGAAGCCGGGCGTCGACGTCGGTACGACGAAGCCGCGGACACCGTCGTCTGTCCGGGCCCAGACCACCGCGACGTCGGCGATCGAGCCGTTGGTGATCCACATCTTCGAGCCGTTGAGGATCCAGTCGTCGCCATCGCTGGAGCCGTCGCGGCGGGCGTTGGTGCGCATGCCGCCCGGGTTCGAGCCGAAGTCCGGTTCGGTCAGCCCGAAGCAGCCGATCGCCTCACCCGCGGACATCCGGGGGAGCCACTCGGACTTCTGCTCCTCGCTGCCGTACTTCCAGATCGCGTACATCGCCAGTGAGCCCTGCACCGACACCAGCGACCGCATGCCCGAGTCGGCCGCCTCGATCTCGAGACAGGCCAGCCCGTAGGCGACCGGTCCGAGCCCGGCGCACCCGTATCCGGTCAGGTGCATCCCGAGGAACCCGAGCGCCCCGAACTCCTTCGCCAGCTCCCGCGCCGGAATCGCTCCCGCCTCGAACCACTCCGGCAAGGACGGCCGCAACCGCTCGTCCGCGAACCGTCGCGCAGCCCCGCGAACATCGACCTCCTCCGAAGTCAGCAAGGAGTCGACATCCACCAGATCCAACGAAGCGCTCATGGCCAAACGCTAACGGCAATCCGGCCGGCTGCGGAGGAGGTATGGATCACTTGCGGTACCAGGGCCACCACCAGTGGCGTTTGCGGGCGTGGCGGACCACGACGCTGGCGTGGTGGGCCTTGCCGGTGACGTGGAGGCGGACTCCGCCGGGGCGCGGGGCCACGGCTTTGTTCTTGGCGCTGCTGTGGTTGGCCTCGACCTGGTCGATGTCGACGCTCCAGCCTTCGGGGATGACCATCACGACCGAGCTGTGGATGGCCTGGGCGTCGACGTAGATGTCGGACCAGTGCACGACGGCGTCGGTGAAGTCGAGCTTGACCGAGGAGTGCTCTGCGATCGCGGTCAGGCGCTCGGGCACGATCCAGGCGCCCTCGCGCTTCTGCGCGCTGTGCCGGGCCCGGAGCGTGAGTTCCTGGGAGCTGCCGTGAGCGACCGGCACCAGGTCAGCGGTCGCGTTGCGGAGCTCGAGTTGGGTCTTGGCCGAGTAGACCTGGGTCAGCCGCTCGTCCAGCTCCTCGAAGTCCAGCCGCCCGTCGGTGTGCGCCTCCTGGATCACGGCGGCGGCACGCTCACGGTCGTTGTCGGATGCCCGGTGGTTGGGCGGCGGCTGCTCCAGACTCATGTCCCATAAGGTAACGCCGCATCAGCCGACGAGTGACAGGAACCGTCCCACCACGGTGGACCAGGTCTTCTCCAGTTCGACGGCGTACCGTTCCGCATCCGCCACCACGGCGTCCGGGTCGAACCCGAGCGACCGCAGTCGCGCCGGCTCCCAGCGCCGTACCCGCGCTGCCTCTACCTCCGGATGGAACTGCACACCCCAGCTCTGCCCGATGCGCAGCATCTGGTTCGTGCACCGCTCACTGGACATCAGCAGCACCGCATCCTCAGGCAGCCGCGTGATCTGATCCTGGTGGCTCTCGACAGCCCGCACCGTCGACGGCAGCCCAGACAGCAGTACGTCGTCCGCACCGGCCGGGAGCACCGTCAAGGAGGTCACACCCTTCTCCGGCTGCCCGTACTTCCCCTGCACCTCACCGCCGAACGTGTGCGCCAGCAACTGCGCACCAAGGCAGATCCCCAGCACCGGCACCCGCCCGTGCGCGTCGCGCAGCAGCGAACGCTCCGCGGGCAGCCACGGCGACCGCTCGTCCTCATCCGGCAGCATGCCGCCGCCGAGCATGATGAGCGCCGCGTGACCGTCCACGCTCGCGGGCACGGGTTCACCGTCCCAGGCCCGGACGACGACCGGAGCGAGCCCGTGGTCGTCCAGCCAGCCGAGCAGCCGACCAGGTCCGCTGCCTTGGTCGTTCTCGATGATGAGCACAGAAGTCACCGGGCAACCGTACGGCGGCACACCGAGCTGCGGCGTACCGGAGTAGGGATTCCGGGATACTGATGCACTGGGGGTGTCGATGGAACCTGTCAGTGGATTCGTGCGGGCTGTTGTCGGAGATGTGGCCTTCATCTTCAGCAAGGGCATGGTCAGCGCGTACCTGCTCGCCCGCCGCAACGGGTGGCCGCGGCCGCAGCTCGACGTCCTGGTGCGGTCACACGGTCAGTACGTCCCACTGTCCATTCCCACCGGCACGGTGCCCGCGGTGGGCCGCCTGGTCGGGTTGGACGAGTTCCGGCCGGCCCCGCTGATCACTGTCGAGTTCACCCCGGGGGACACAGGTGCCGAGGCACATCTCACGGCCAACAGCCCGGTCCTCATCACGATCACCGACGTCAGTCACCGCGAGTACGACGCGGTAGTGCTGACCACCTCACTCGGCGCAGCGGCGTACGCGCAGCTGCCGCCGGGGTACTACCACGTGTCCGCTGTCGTCATCGACGAGTACGGCGACCTGCTGCAGGGGTACGGCGCTCAGCACAACCTGCGCGTGGACAAGGGCGACGACCTGATCGTCTCGCTGTCCATCCGGACCGCGGGCGTGACGGAGATCGCAGACGCCCTGGAGACCGGACCACAGCCCGCACTGGTCGGGCTGGACGGTGACGTCGTTCCGCTGCTCGACCTGGCCCGGATCGGCCGCGCACCGGACTGTGACCTCATCCTCGACCGCCCTGAAGTCAGCCGGTACCACGCGGAGCTGCTGCGGATCGACGCGACCAGCTACGAGCTGCGGGACCTGGGGTCGACCAACGGGACGCTGGTGAACGGCGTACCGATCGAGACCGCAATGGTCACCCACGGCGACGAGATCAGGCTCGGAGCGCTCCCGTTCCGGCTACTGCTCGCCTGACCCGTGCCCAGATCCACGGCCTGACCTGGAACAATGGCGCCGTGAACCCGCGCAGCGTCGTCATCCTCGGCTCGACCGGCTCGATCGGCACTCAGGCGCTCGAGCTGATCGGACGGAACCGGGACCGCTTTCACGTCCTGGCCCTGTCCGCCGGCGGCGACAACGTCGCGCTGCTCGCGGAGCAGGCGCTCGAGTTCGAGGTCGAGGTCGTGGCGGTGGCCAAGGCCACGGTCGCGCAGGACCTGCAGCTGGCGTTCTACGCCGAGGCGCAGCGGAAGGGGTACGCGCAGGGCGAGTTCCGGATCCCGAAGATCATCACCGGTCCGGATGCCTCCAGCGAGCTCGCGGCGCTGCCGTGTGACGTAGTACTCAACGGCATCAACGGCTCGGTCGGTCTGCACGCGACGCTGGCCGCTCTGGACGCCGGGAACACGCTGGCGCTCGCCAACAAGGAGTCGCTGGTGATCGGCGGGCCGATCGTCACCCGGCGCGCGAAACCGGGGCAGATCGTCGCGGTCGACTCCGAGCACAGCGCGATCGCCCAGTGCCTGCGCGGCGGTTCGCCGGACGAGGTCCGCAAGCTCCTGCTGACCGCGAGCGGCGGCCCGTTCCTCGGCCGGCCGCGGAGCGAGCTGGAGAACGTGACCGTCGAGCAGGCCCTCGACCACCCGAACTTCGCGATGGGGCCGGTCGTCACGATCAACTCGGCCACGCTGGTCAACAAGGGCCTCGAACTGATCGAGGCGCACCTGCTGTTCGGGATCCCGATGGACCGGATCGACGTGGTCATCCACCGGCAGCAGGCGATCCACTCGATGGTCGAGTTCTTCGACGGTTCCACGATCGCGCAGGTCGGCGTACCGACGATGACGGTACCGATCGCGCTCGCGCTGGGCTGGCCTGACCGGATACCGGACGCGTCGCCGCCGTGGAACTGGGCCGAGGCGAGCACCTGGACGTTCCAGCCGGTCGACGACGCCGAGTTCCCGTCGGTGGCGCTGGCCCGCGAGGCGGGGACCCGGGGCGGGACCGCTCCGGCCGTCTTCAACGCGGCGAACGAGGTCTGCGTCCAGGCCTTCCGGGACGGCCGGCTGCCGTTCGTGGGGATCGTCGACACGGTGGCCCGGGTGGTGACCGATCACGACGTACCCTCGTATGAGGAACTGTCCGTCGACGACGTGCTCGCGGCGGACGCGTGGGCCCGAAAGCGGGCGCGTGACATCACCGGCGTACAGGAGACTCAGCAGGCATGAGTGTGCTTCTCACCATCCTTGGCATCGTGCTGTTCGTGGCCGGGGTGCTGATCTCGGTCGGGCTGCACGAGATGGGCCACATGCTCCCGGCCAAGGCGTTCGGGATGAAGGTCACGCAGTTCTTCGTCGGCTTCGGGCGGACCATCTGGTCGGTGAAGCGCGGCGAGACCGAGTACGGCATCAAGGCGATCCCGGCCGGCGGTTTCGTCCGGATCATCGGCATGATGCCGCCCGCCAAGGGCCAGGACCCGACGAAGGTGCGCAAGGCCAACACCGGCCCGATCCAGTCGATGGTCGAGAACGCGCGGTCCGCGGAGTACGAGACGATCTCGCCTGCGGACGACGGCCGGCTCTTCTACCAGAAGGTGTGGTGGAAGAAGCTGATCGTGATGGCGTCCGGGCCGCTGGTCAACGTGCTGATCGCGGTCGTGCTCTTCACCGGGCTGTTCACGATCTACGGCGACAGCGTCGCGCAGACCACCATCTCGACGGTCACCGACTGCGTGATCCCGGCCGACCAGGCGTCGGCCGACCGCAAGTGCCTGGACAGTGACAAGGTCTCGCCGGCCAAGCAGGCCGGGTTCCAGGTCGGCGACAAGATCGTCGCGTTCAACGGCACCACGATCACCAGCTGGGACCAGCTGACGCCGCTGATCCGGGCGAACACCGACAAGGCCGCCACGATCGTTGTCGAGCGCAACGGTCAGCAATTGACCCTGCACACCAGCACGATCGTCAACCAGGTCCTGGACAAGCCCGGGTCGGACAAGTACGTCTCGGTCGGGTTCCTCGGGGTCTCGCCGGAGAGCAAGGTCGAGCGCCAGAGCGTCGGCTACGCCCTGGACAAGATGGGCGGCTACACGGTCAGCACCATCCAGGCCCTCGGCCAGTTCCCGCAGAAGCTGGTCGGCGTCGCCAAGTCGATCGTCGGCGGCGAGCGCGACCAGGACAGCCCGATGAGCGTCGTCGGCGCCAGCCGGGTCGCGGGCGAGATCGCCTCCAGCGACCTGAACGTCGGCGCGAAGGCCGCCACCCTGATCCTGCTGCTGGCCTCGCTGAACCTGTTCCTGGCCCTGTTCAACTTCATCCCGCTGCTGCCACTCGACGGCGGTCACATGATCGGCGCGATCTGGGAAGGCGTCCGGCGCGGCCTCGCCAAGCTGTTCGGCCGGCCGGACCCCGGGTACGTCGACGTGGCCAAGCTGCTCCCGATCGCGTACGTCGCGGCCAGTGTGATCGTGGTGATGGGCGTGCTGCTCGTCATCGCCGACATCGTGAACCCCATCAAGCTGTTCAACGGATAAGGAAACATGAGCATCAACCTCGGCATGCCCGCGCTGCCGCCTCCCACCCTCGCTCCGCGCCGCAAGACCCGCCAGATCAAGGTCGGCAAGGTGCTCGTCGGCGGCGACGCGCAGGTCTCTGTGCAGTCGATGACCACGACGAAGACGCACGACGTGAACACGACGCTGCAGCAGATCGCGGAGTTGACCGCGGCCGGCTGCGACATCGTCCGGGTCGCGTGCCCGCGGCAAGAGGACGCGGACGCGCTGGCGGAGATCGCGCAGCACTCGCAGATCCCGGTGATCGCCGACATCCACTTCCAGCCGGGCTACGTGTTCGCGGCGATCGAGGCCGGCTGCGCCGCCGTCCGGGTGAACCCGGGCAACATCCGCAAGTTCGACGACCAGGTCAAGCAGATCGCGCAGGCCGCGAAGGACCACGGTACGTCGCTGCGGATCGGGGTGAACGCGGGATCGCTGGACCCGCGGTTGCTGCAGAAGTACGGCAAGGCGACGCCCGAGGCGCTCGTCGAGTCGGCGGTCTGGGAGGCGTCGCTGTTCGAGGAGCACGACTTCCACGACTTCAAGATCTCGGTCAAGCACAACGACCCGGTCGTGATGGTGCAGGCCTACGAGATGCTCGCCGAACGCGGCGACTGGCCGCTGCACCTCGGGGTCACCGAGGCCGGGCCGGCGTTCCAGGGCACGATCAAGTCGTCGGTCGCGTTCGGCGCGCTGCTGTCGAAGGGGATCGGCGACACGATCCGGGTCTCGCTGTCCGCGCCGCCGGTCGAGGAGGTCAAGGTCGGTCTGCAGATCCTGCAGTCGCTGAACCTGCGCGAGCGCAAGCTCGAGATCGTCTCCTGCCCGTCCTGCGGCCGCGCCCAGGTGGACGTCTACACCCTGGCCGAGCAGGTCACCGCCGGCCTCGAAGGCATGGAGGTCCCGCTCCGCGTCGCCGTCATGGGCTGCGTCGTGAACGGCCCCGGCGAGGCCCGCGAGGCCGACCTCGGCGTTGCTTCCGGCAACGGCAAGGGCCAGATCTTCGTCAAGGGCGAGGTCATCAAGACCGTCCCGGAATCCGCCATCGTCGAAACCCTCATCGAAGAAGCCATGCGCATCGCCGAATCCATGGAAACCACCGAACCAGGCGAACCAACAGTCTCCGTCAGCTGATCGTGACCGAGTACTTGGTGGTCAGTGCTGTTGCTGGTGAGGCTCGGTATGTGCCGGCGGGGGTGCCGGTAGTTGTGACAGGGATTGGGAAGACGGCGGCTGCGGTTGCGGTCAGTCGTGCTTTGGCGGGGCGGGATACGTCTGACCTTGTCGTGCTGAACGTCGGCACTACTGGGGCGCTGCGGGATGGGTTGGCTGGGTTGTTTTTGCCGAGTGTGGTGATCAATCACGATGTGAACGCGGAGGCGGTTCGGGCTATTGGGTTGGATCCGCGGGACGAGTTGGTTGTTGAGGGCGGGGACGGGACGGTGCTGGCGTCGGGGGACGTGTTCGTGACGGATCCCGTCGTACGGGCGCGGTTGGCGGAGCGAGCGCACTTGGTCGACATGGAGGCGTACGGCGTTGTGTACGCGTGCCAGGAGTACGGCGTACCGGTGCGGGTCGTTAAGCATGTGTCGGACTCGGCGGATGAGGCCGCACTCGACTGGCCGGCGTTGGTGGACGCCAGCGCGAAGGTGCTGGGGGAGTGGGTCAGCGAGAACGCTCGCTGAGCCATTCGAGTACGGCGGTCTCACGCACCAGCCAGCGCATCACTCCGACACCGCTCTCCAGCACGCTCTGATTGGCCGCCAGCGCCACGGCGACAGTCACCCATTGCGGCGTGAGCTCCAGCTCCGCCTCGTACCCTTCGAGTTGCTGCTCGCTGTGAGGCGTTCCGCCCGTGCACTCGAAGTAGTGCGAGGTCATCCCGAATACGTCGTATTCCGCGTCGATCGCCGCGACCTCCTCGCGGGTCGTCACCAACTCGGCTCCGACGGCAACCGCGTCGTACCCGCATTCTTCGCGGAACTCGCGGCGTAGGGCGGCCTCGAAGGATTCACCGGGTTCGACGCCGCCGCCGGGGAACTTGTAGTCGCCGTGGCGTGAGCTGAGGAGTAGCAGCTCGGGGCCGCGGAACAGTACGCCGCGGACTGCGGTGCGTTCGATCACTCGTCCGCCGGGCGGGAGGTCAGGTGCGCGAAAGATCCCCAGTTGCATGCGGTCATTGTCCTGGACGGGGGCAGGGGCGTCGGCCTAGCGTCAGGCATCCGTTCGTCACTTGCCTGGAGGTTCGCATGTCGCTTCTGTCGGCACTCGTCGCAGCACTCGCCGACGGATCGGTTGAGGTGGTGGATCTGACGTCGCCGTTGTCCGCGTCGACGCCGGTGATCCAGTTGCCGCCGGAGTTCGGGCAGACGGCGTCGTTCGCGCTGGAGGAGATCAGCAGGTACGACGACCGCGGGCCGGCGTGGTACTGGAACAACTTCACCAGCGGCGAGCACACCGGCACCCATTTCGACGCGCCGAACCACTGGGTGACCGGCAAGGACCTCGCCGACGTGGCATCGGTGCCGGCCGGCCGGCTGATCGCGCCGGCCGTCGTACTCGACTTCACCGCCGAGGTCGAGAAGAACCCCGACTTCCTCGTCGAGGTCGACCACCTCAAGGCGTGGGAGGCGGAGAACGTCCCGCTGCCCGCCGGCGGCTGGCTGTTCGTACGCACGGGATGGGACGCGCGATCGCAGTCGCAGGAGGCCTTCCTCAACGCCGACGAGAACGGGCCGCATACGCCGGGTCTGTCGCCCGAGTGTGCGCGGTGGGTCGCGCAGGAGTCGCCCGTCCTCGGGATGGGCGTCGAGACCGTCGGGACCGACGCGGGGAAGGCGCACTCGTTCGACCCGCCGTTCCCGTGTCACTCCTATCTGATGGGCAGCGACAAGTACGGGCTGACGCAGCTGCAGAACCTCGCCGAACTGCCGCCGACCGGCGCCGTCGTCATCGCCGGACCGCTGCCGATCGTCGGCGGCTCCGGCTCGCCCGCCCGGGTGCTCGCGCTGGTCGAACGCGGATGAAGGTCGCGGTCGCTGTCGGCCGCGCGTTGACGGCGGCGGGCGTCGGCCACGTCTTCGGCGTGGTCGGGTCCGGCAACTTCCACCTGACGAATGCGATGGTGGCCGCCGGCGCGCGGTTCGTCGCCGCGCGGCACGAGGGCGGCGCGGCCACGATGGCGGATGCGTACTCACGGATGAGCGGTACGGTCGCCGCGCTGTCGGTCCATCAGGGCTGCGGCCTCACGAACGCGATGACCGGGATCGCCGAGGCAGCGAAGAGCCGTACGTCGATGGTCGTCGTCGCGGCCGAGGCCAGCGAGCCTCGATCGAACTTCTACGTCGACCAGGACGCGCTCGCACGTTCGGTCGGCGCGGTACCGGTGCGGATCACCTCGGCGGAGACTGCGGTGGCCGAGGCACAGGCCGCGGTGGCGCTGGCCGTTCGCGAACGCCGTACGGTGTTGCTCAACGTTCCCCTTTCCGTGCAGGCGTTGGAGACTGCAGCGCCGGTGGTGGAGCGACCTACTTCGCGGGATGCCGTCGTACCGAAGGCCGCCGAGGTAGACGCGCTGACCAACCTGTTGCGGCGTGCCGAGCGACCTGTGTTCGTCGCCGGGCGTGGGTCCCGCGGATATCGGCAGGCCCTTGAAGCACTCGCGGAACGGTGTGGCGCGCTGGTCGCGACGTCGGCCGTCGCGCATGGCCTGTTCCACGACAACCCCTGGGATCTCGGTATCTCCGGCGGCTTCGCCTCGCCCCGTACCGCCGAACTGATCCGCGACGCCGACCTCATCGTGGGGTGGGGCTGCGCGCTGAACATGTGGACGATGCGGCACGGCCAGCTGATCGGACCCGACACAGTCGTGGTCCAGGTCGACGACGACCCGTCAGCACTCGGTGCCCACCGCAACATCCAGCTTGGTGTCACCGGCGACGTCGAGCTCACCGCCGCGCTCGCCCTCGAGACGTACGGCGAGCAGCACGCGGGTTATCGCACCGCCGAGCTCGGGAGCGTGCGGTGGCGGGACGTCGCGTTCGAGGACGAGAGCACAGAGGAGCGGATCGATCCACGGACGCTGAGCATCGCGCTCGACGACCTGCTCCCCGCCGAATGCGTGATCGCGGTCGACTCCGGCAACTTCATGGGCTACCCGAGCGCCTGCCTGTCGGTGCCGGACGAGAACGGGTTCTGCTTCACGCAGGCGTTCCAGTCGATCGGGCTGGGGCTTGCCACCGCGATCGGCGCCGCGCTGGCGCAGCCGGATCGCCTTCCGGTCGCCGTACTCGGTGACGGCGGTGCGCTGATGAGCGCCGCGGAGCTCGACACCGTACGCCGGCTCGGACTGCCGATGCTCGTGGTCGTGTACAACGACGACGCGTACGGCGCCGAGGTGCATCACTTCGGTCCGGGCGGGCATCCGCTGGAGACGGTGACGTTCCCGCCGACCGACATCGCCGCGATCGGGCGGGGGTACGGCTTCGAGGCAGTGACCGTACGCGGCGCCAAGGACCTCACCGCGGTCGAGGAGTGGCTGAACGGGCCGCGGTCGGCGCCGATGCTCGTGGACGCGAAAGTCGTCGCGGACCATCCGTCGTGGTGGCTGGAAGAGGCGTTCCGCGGGCACTGAGCGGGCCCGGCATATCCTGGCTTGACCTTGACCCTGGGGGCAAGGTTTAGCGTCGGGGTGAAGGAGGCGGGATGCGGATCAGTGATCTGGCGGCCGAGGCCGGAGTGACGGTCAAGGCGGTGCGGTACTACGAGGCGCAGGGACTGCTCAAACCGCAGCGGGAGCCCAACGGGTACCGGTCGTACGAGCCGGACGACGTGGTCGTGGTGCGTGAGGTGAAGGCGTTGCTGAGCCTCGGGCTGACCGCGGAGCAGACGTACCCGTTCATCGAGTGCCTGCGGGCAGGCAATGCGCGCGCGGACGTGTGCCCCGCGTCGCTGACGGCGTACCGGACCCGGATCGAGGAAGTGGACCGGCGGATCGCGGAACTGACCGATCTGCGGGCGCGGCTGACCGACCTCCTGACCGATGCCGAGAACTGGAGGACGAGATGAGCGATCTGCGCAGTGTCGACGAGGCCACCTTCGACGAGGTGGTGCTGCGATCCGAAAAGCCCGTGCTGGTGGACTTCTGGGCGCAGTGGTGCCCGCCGTGCCACCAGATCGCCCCGGTCCTCGCCCAGATCGGCGCCGAACGCAGCGAACAGCTGACCGTGGTGAAGCTGAACTCCGACGAGAACCCGGCGATCTCGGCCCGCTACCGGGTGATGGCGCTGCCCACCCTGATCCTGTTCCACCGCGGCGAGATGATCTGGTCCGTCGTCGGCGCCCGCCCCAAGGCCAAACTCCTGAAAGAACTCGACGACGCCCTCCTGACCGCGGTGTGACCGACCCCCAGGCCATCACAATTGCCCGCACTGCACGCGTCCGAGCGTGACACGACCAGCGGGACGCCAATTGTGATGGCCTGGCGATCCGTCACCCCATTTGCTTGCTGTACCACCACCTGATCGGCCTCCCCTGGTTGACGGTTAGCTATCTAGGATGCTAGCAATATAGCCATGGCGGGTGACGGTGACAAGAAGGTGCAGTTCAACGTGTATCTGCCGCCGGAGCTGGTGCGGCGGGTGAAGCACAAGGCGATCGACGAGATGGCGAGTCTGTCGGCGTTGGTGGAGCAGGCGTTGGCGGAGTACCTGGACAAGCATGGGGAGGCCCGGGGATGAAGGACCTGGAGAACGCAGTGATCAGGCCGCTGCGGTTCACGGCGGACGTGGAGGCGATGCGGGCCTTCCTGGAGACGCTGGGGCTGCGGTCGCGGATCGAGTCCGAGCGCGGGGGATGGGTCGACATGCTGACCGGTCGCGGGATGGTCGCGCTTCACGATGCGGCGTCGAGTTCGACGGGCGGGCGGCCGGGGCAGACGACGTTGTCGTTCGAGGCGGACAAGCTCGACGAGCTGAAGGAACGGCTGGAGCAGGTCGGGTTCGTCGACGCGACAGTCTTCGACGAGGCGTACGGGCGGGTGCTGTCGGTCAGTGGGCCCGAGGGCGTGGTGATCTGGGTCGACGAGCGCACCGACGATCTGTACGGGTACAAGCTGCACGACGCGAGCCCGGACGATCGCTGGTCGGTCACGCCGTACCTGACCGGCGCGGACGAGGCGCCCTGGAAGCGGTTCCTCGGCGCGCTCGGTGTGCAGACGACGGTCCACTTCGGGCCGGTGGACGGGGACTTCGCCGTACGGCTCGATCTGACGACCACCGAGGACCTGGCCGACGTGCAGGCCCGCGTCGGCGGATCGCGGACCGAGTCCGGTCTCGAGATCCAGGACCCGGACGGCCAACTCGTAGTGGTCCGCGGATGATCGCCGTACGACGGGCCGCGCCAGGCGATGTCGATGCGATCCGGCACATCGGCCTCACGACCTGGCCGGTGGCGTACGGCGGCCTGGTGTCCGACGACTTCATCACCGACGGACTCGCCCAATGGTGGTCGACGGAGGCGGTCGAACGCGGGATGAGCAAGGGCATCACGCTGGTCGCGGTCGACGGCGACGAACTCGTCGGCATGACCGGGCTAGGCCGCGAGGCCGACTTCTGGGTGATGTGGAAGCTCTACGTGCTGCCCGATCATCAGGGCAAGGGCGTCGGCAAGGCGCTCCTCGACGCAGCGATCAAAGCATTGCCGGAAGGTACGCCGGAACTCTGCCTGGACGTGCTCGTGGCGAACGAGCAGGCGATCGGCTTCTACCGCTCGCAAGGATTCACCGAGCCGAAGCGCGCGCCGGAGCGGGACCTCGGCGTCGAATTGATGTGGATGAGTCTTGACCTCGACCGCACCTGAACTTGCAGGATTCGCGTCATGACAACAGCGGTTCCTGAGCGGCTGCGGGACGATCCGGATTTTCGGCGGTACTGGTTGGCTCGTGCGTTGTCGATCACCGGGTCGATGGTGACGGCGATCGCGTTGCCGGTGCTCGTCTACCGGCTGAGCGGGTCGACGGTGCTGACCGCAGTGGTGACAGCGCTCGAGTCCGCGCCGTACCTGCTGGCCGGTCTGTTCGCCGGCGCGCTGGCCGACCGCTGGAACCGGCGGCGCACGATGGTGACCGCGGATGCCATCAACGCGGTTCTGGTGGGATCGGTGCCGGTCGCGCATCTGCTCGGCGTGCTCACCGTCGCCCAGGTGCTGATCGTCGCCTTCACCGTGCAGGCCGTCTACACGTTCTTCGACGGCGCGAACTTCGGCGCGCTACCTGTCCTGGTCGGCCGCGCGCGAGTGGCCCAGGCGAACTCCGCGGTCTGGACGGCGTCGAGCCTGATCGAGTTGCTCGTCCCGCCGGCGACCGGTCTGCTCCTCGCTGTACTCGCCCCGGCCAGTCTGCTCACGCTCGACGCCCTCAGCTTCGCGGCGTCCGCGTTCGCCGTCCGCGGGATCGTGCGGGCGATGTCCGAGTCCCGCGCCGGGCAGCCGCCGTTGCGGCCGAAGGTGGTCCTGAACGACATCGGCGACGGTCTGCGCTTCCTGATCCGGCACGCGGGGGTGCGCACGATGACGATCATCGGCAGCGTGCAGTCGTTCGCGGGCGGCGGGTTCATGGCGCTGATCGTGGTGTGGTGCGACCGCGTCCTGGACATCGGTACGTCGGGAGTCCGCTTCGGACTGGTCTGGGGCGTGTGGGGGATCGGCGGGCTGATCGCTGCGCTCAGCCTCCCGCGGCTGCTGAAGCGGATGCCGCCGGCGGCGATCACGCTGTACGCGCTGCCGATGTCGGCGCTGGTCGGCGTGCTCGCGCCGTTGTCGCCGAACTGGATCGTGGCATCGCTGGCACTGCTGGTGTGGGGTTCGGCGTACGTGCTGGTGCTCGTGAACGCGGTGTCGTACCGGCAGCAGGTGACGCCGGAGAACCTGCTCGGCCGCGTGAACACGGCCGGCCGGATGCTGTCCTGGGGTGTCGGGTGGACGTTCGGATCGGTCGTCGGCGGGCTGCTCGGTAACGCGTTCGGGCCGCGGACCGGGATGGTTCTGATGGGGCTGTTCGGTTGCGCGGGAGTGGTCGTCGCGTGGACGTCGCCGCTGCGCCGGATCGCCGCGGACCACGAGCCGCAGGTCGGCTGACGCGGCCCCGTTGCATGCCCCGTTGCATACGCAAGCGTCGATCATCCGCTAGGTTCTGCGCGTGGGCGTACGGGTTCTCGGTCCTCGCGACCTCGCGGCGGCGCGCGCGGTCATCGCCCGTGATCCGGTGGTGAACGTGTTCGTGGACAGCCTCGTGCAGGCGTCCGGACTCGACCCGCGGCGCGGTGCGGAGGTCTGGGGGTACGTCGAGAAGGGTGCGCTCGAGGCCCTGTGCCACGCGGGCGGGAACATGGTTCCGGTCGGCGCCGACGACGCGGCGCTCCGGGCGTTCGCGGCGTACGCGATGCGGCGCGGGCGGAACTGTTTCCAGATCCTCGGGCCGGCGGTGGCGGTCGAGCAGCTGTGGAACGTTCTCGAGCCGCACTGGGGACCGGCCCGCGAGGTGCGCGACGACCAGCCGTTCATGGTGATCGAAGGGCCGCCGTCGATCGCACCGGATCCGCTGGTCCGCGAGGTCGAGCCGGTCGAGCTGCCGATCCTGTACCCGGCGTGCGTGGCGATGTACACCGAGGAGGTCGGCGTACCGCCGCAGACCGGGCCGGACGGGACGTTCTACCGGTCGCGGGTCGCGGAGCTGATCCGGGCCGGGCGGGCGTTCGCGCGGATCGAGAACGGGCGGGTCGTGTTCAAGGCCGAGGTCGGTTCGGTCGGATCGGGCGTGTGCCAGATCCAGGGCGTCTGGGTCGATCCGGAGTACCGCGGCCGCGGGCTGGCCGCGGCCGGGATGGCGGCCGTGGTCGAACTGGCCCGCCAGATCAGCCCGGTGGTGACGCTCTACGTGAATGCGTTCAACCTGCCGGCGCGGGCGGCGTACGAGCGGGTCGGGTTCCGCACGATCGAGACGTTCGCGACGATTCTGTTCTGATACTGCGTGCTCTCCGTGATGGAGCGGTGACCGGGGCTCGGGTTGGCTGGACGTTCTGCGCCGCGCCGCCCCAGCGGAAGGAACCCTTTCAGCATGCGAAAGCTTGCCGTTTTTCTGTGCAGCTTTGCCCTCGTCGTGATGTCGTCGACTGCCTACTCGTCGGCCGCTCCACCTGACGTCGCCTACTACTCGCTCCGCGTGCCCGCCGGTACGACGGTCAACGACCTGATCCTCGACGGGTACGACATCGACCACGCGCGCGGCGACACTGCCACGGTCGTGGCGACGCCGACCGACGTACGGCGGTTGCGTGCACGAGGCGTCGTACTGGAGAAGACCGGCGACGTGTACCAGCCGGTGCCGCGGACCGAGCCCAGCGAGGCGACGTACTACGGCGGCTATCACACGACCACCGGACACGAGGAGCACAACGCGTCCGTGGCCGCGGCGCACCCGGACCTGGTGAAGCTCTACGACATCGGCGATTCGTGGACAAAGGTTCAGGGACAAGGCGGGCACGACATCCAGGCCCTGTGCATCACCAAGCTCGCGACCGGCGACTGCGCCCTGAACAGCACCGGGAAGAAGCCGAAGTTCGTCCTGCACACGCAGATCCATGCGCGCGAGATCGTGACCGGCGAGATCGCCTACCAGTGGATCGATCTGCTCGTCTCGTCGTACGGCGTCGACCCCGAGATCACCGCCTTGCTGGACAGCCGCGAACTCTGGGTGGTGCCGATCGCGAACCCGGACGGCGTCGACGTGGTCGCCTCGAATCCGACCCGGCCGGTGCTGCAGCGCAAGAACGTCGACGACAGCGCGGGCGGCTGCCCGGCGTCCGACGCGGGCGTCGACCTGAATCGCAACTCGTCGTTCCAGTGGGACGTCGACCAGGGAGGTCCCTGCGACGAGACGTACCCGGGCGCCAAGGCGTTGTCCGAGCCGGAGACCGAAGCGATCCAAGGCTTGCTGGACGCCGTCTTTCCCGACACCAAAGGCGATGTGGACGATCCCGCTGCCGCGACCACGACCGGCGTCTTCCTGACCTTGCACAGCTTCGGCAACGACATCCTGGCGCCGTGGGGCTACACCAACAACGACGCGCCGAACAAGGCCGCCTTGGTGGCCCTGGGCAAGAAGATGGGCGAGTTCACGGGGTATCCGGTGTCGACCGGAGATGGCGGGGTCGGGTACTTCGCACCTGGCGCGACCGACGACTGGTTGTACGGGACGCGCGGCGTGCCGTCGTACACGTTCGAGATCGGGCCGGACTCGGGGACGTGCGCGGGCTTCTTGCCGGCGTACTCGTGTGTTTCCTCGACGTTCTGGCCGTTGATGAAACCAGCGTTGGTTTATGCGGCTCAGGCTGCGGCGACGCCGTACGGGCAACTGCCGTGACTACTGCGGTGATTACTGTCGGGTAAGCTCCGGCGCATGTCGCGGAGCAAGAGCACCACCGGCCTGGCCGTTCTGTTCGGCGTTCTCGGCACCTTGCATTTCGTGAAGCCGGAGCCGTTCGAGCAGATCGTGCCGAAACCGCTGCCCCGGAAGAAAGAGCTCGTGTACGTCTCCGGGGTGGCGGAGCTGGCCTGCGCGGCCGGTCTGCTGCACCCGCGGACCCGCCGGCTGGCCGGGCTCGCGAGTGCCGGGCTGCTGGTCGCGGTTTTCCCGGCGAACGTCCAGATGGCCGCCGACCTGCAGAAGAAGGGGTCCCGGACGGCGCTGACGATCGCGTACGCGCGGTTGCCGCTGCAGATCCCGTTGATCCGCTGGGCGCTGAAAGCCGCCCGCGAGGGCAAGCGCGCCTGAGCCGGTGTGGGCCTGTGGATAACGTGGTGAGACCATGTCCGCCGGACCGATATTCTTTGTGACGTCCGGTTATCTACTTTTGCACGCTTGGAGACTCCCGTGATTTTGCGTATGTCGTCGTTGTTCCTCCGCACCCTTCGCGAGGACCCGGCGGACGCGGAGGTCCCGAGCCACAAGCTGCTCGTCCGCGCCGGGTACATCCGGCGGGCCGCGCCCGGTATCTACACCTGGCTGCCCCTCGGCCTGCGAGTGCTGCGGAACGTCGAGCGGATCGTCCGTGAGGAGATGGACGCGATCGGCGCGCAGGAGCTGGTGTTCCCGGCGCTGCTGCCCCGCGAGCCCTACGAGGCGACCGGCCGCTGGACGGAGTACGGGCCGAACATCTTCCGCCTGAAGGACCGCAAGGGCGCCGACATGCTGCTCGGCCCCACGCACGAGGAGATGTTCACGCTGGTCGTGAAGGACCTGTACTCGTCGTACAAGGACCTTCCGCTGTCGATCTACCAGATCCAGAACAAGTACCGCGACGAGGCGCGGCCGCGGGCCGGTGTGCTGCGCGGGCGCGAGTTCGTGATGAAGGACTCGTACTCCTTCGACGTCGACGACGAGGGTCTGGCAGCGTCGTACGAGCTGCACCGGAAGGCCTACATCAACATCTTCGACCGGCTCGGGTTCGACTACGTGATCGTCGAGGCGATGTCCGGCGCGATGGGCGGTTCGCGGTCCGAGGAGTTCCTGGCGATCGCGGAGAACGGCGAGGACACCTTCGTCCGCTCGCCTGGTGGGTACGCCGCCAACGTCGAGGCGGTCGTGGTGCCGCAGTCGGCGCCGGTCGACGCGTCCGCCGTACCGGCTGCCGAGGTCGTGGACACGCCGGAGACTCCGACCATCGACACGCTCGTGGACGCGCTGAACGCGAAGCACGCACGGTCGGACGGCCGCGAGTGGACCGCCGCGGACACGTTGAAGAACGTGCTCGTGATGCTGGTGCACCCCGACGGCGCTCGCGAGCCGCTCGCGATCGGCGTTCCCGGGGACCGCGCGATCGACGAGAAGCGGCTCGGCGCGCAGGTCGAGCCGGCCGAGGTGGCCGCCTTCGAGGAGGCGGACTTCGAGAAGTACCCGTCGCTGGCGAAGGGCTACATCGGTCCGGGCGTGCTCGGCAAGGAGAACAGCTCCGGCATCCGGTACCTGCTCGACCCGCGGGTGGCCGAGGGGTCCGCGTGGGTGACCGGTGCGGACAAGTCCGGGTTCCACGTCGTCAACCTGGTGCACGGCCGGGACTTCACCGCGGACGGGACGATCCAGGCCGCCGAGGTCCGCGACGGCGACCAGGCGCCGGACGGCTCGGGTGCGCTGGAGGCGGCCCGCGGTATCGAGATGGGCCACATCTTCCAGCTCGGCCGCAAGTACGCCGACGCGCTCGACCTCAAGGTCCTCGACCAGAACGGCAAGCTCGTCACGGTCACCATGGGCTCGTACGGTGTCGGGGTGACCCGCGCGGTGGCGGCGATCGCCGAGGGCAACCACGACGAGCTCGGTCTGGTCTGGCCGCGGGAGATCGCGCCGGCCGACGTGCACCTGGTTGCCACCGGCAAGGACAAGGAGCTGTTCGCGAAGGCCGCCGAAATCGCCGCCGAGCTGGAGTCGCGCGGTCTGACGGTGATCTACGACGACCGCGAGAAGGTGTCGCCCGGCGTGAAGTTCAAGGACGCCGAGCTGATCGGCGTACCGACCATCGCCGTGGTCGGCAAGGGCCTCGCCGACGGCACGATCGAGGTCAAGAACCGCCGCACCGGCGACCGCGAAGACATCCCGCTCGCCGACATCGTCAACCACTTGGTCACCACTGTCCGCAGCTGACAGGCATCAGGCCCCACCCAAGCGGCGGGGCCCGACGTCATCCCGTGTCTGTACCTGTGGTCCACAGGCGTGCTGCTGTCTAGGTAGGCGAAACCCGCCCGGGAAAGACGTGGCCCCGGCGAGTGCTGGGGATTTTGCAGGTCGACAGTACGTATACGTCCACTGGCCGCCGATTCAGCCTGCCGCCAGGCGCGTGGACGCGGGTACTACACGTATACGTACTGTCGAGACGCAGATTTCGGCGACCCGTGGGCGCAGTCGGCCGGTTGTCGGGGAGGGGATACCCGCACATTAGTCAGACGCGCCGGCTTTCTCGGCAATTGATGTCGAGGAATGTCGGTTGGCTCCGATCCCGGGGTGTGGCGCCTGAGGGGGCGTCCGGGAGTTAGGGAGTTGGCGATGAGGGAATCTGTGCTGGTTGGGCGGGGGATCGACGGGTTGCGGCAGGCTGTTACGGGCGACGTGGTCGTGGATGGGGACCCGGGCTACCCGGACGCCGGGCGGGTGATGACGGCCGAGGGCCGGCCGCAGGTGGTCGTGCGGTGTGCAAGCGCGAACGATGTGGTGGCGGCGCTGAAGTACGGCGAGACGCACGACCTGCCGATCACGGTCCGCAGCGGCGGACACCACGCGGCCGGGTTCGGCACGAACGACGGCGGGGTCGTGATCGACGTACGGCCGATGGACGAGGTCAGGTTGCTGCCGGACGACGTGGTGCGGATCGGCACCGGCGCCACCTGGGGGCGGGTCGCCGAGCGGCTGGGCAAGGTCGGTCTGGCGATCTCGTCCGGCGACACGGCGAGCGTCGGTGTCGGCGGGTTGATGGCGGGCGGCGGCATCGGCTGGATGGTCCGCAAGCACGGGCTGGCGATCGACAACGTGGTCTCCGCCGAGGTGGTCACCGCGGACGGTTCGGTCCGCCGGGTCGACGCGGCGACGGACTCGGAGTTGTTCTGGGGACTACGCGGCGCCGCGGGCAGCCTCGGCGTGGTCACGTCGTACGACATCAGCGCCGTACGCCGGCCGACCGTGCACTTCGGCACCCTGCTGTACCCGTGGACGCAGGCGGAGCAGGTGCTCAAAGGCTGGGCGGAGTACGCCGCGGATGCGCCCGAGGAGCTCACGTCGTCGCTGCAGTTGGCGCCGACGATGATGGCCGACCGGCAGGTCCCGGTCGCGATCATGGTGTGTGTCACCGGCGACGTGGATCGCATCCTCGAACCGCTGCGGCACCTCGGCTCGCTGCTCACCGAGAAGGTGGCCGAGGTCCCGTACGCCGAGGTGTTCGCCGACATGTCGATGCCCGCGGACTGGCGCCCGCGGATTCGCAACGGCTTCTACAACAGCTGGTCGCCGAAGTTGAGCCAGCGACTGCTGGAGGCCCGCCCGCGGATCCCCGGACTCGCGATCGAGATCCGGTCCCTCGGTGGTGCGTACGGCGCGATGCCCGCGGACGCGACCGCGTTCGCGCACCGCGACGCGCGGTTCATGGTCAACTCGGTGCTGATGGGATCGCCCGAGCAGCAGGGCACCCAGCAGCCCAAGGACTTCGACGCGCTGTGGCGGTCGATGAAACCGAACGGCGCGTACCTGAACTTCATCTCCGACCCAACCGACGCCGACCTGGACAGCTGTTTCCCGGAGCAGCACCGCACCCGGCTGGCCGCGCTCAAGCAGTCGGTCGACCCGGGGCACGTGTTCCGCAGTGCGCTGAGCGTGCCGCCGCGCCCGGAGTGGACCGGCGGCCGTCGTCACCTGATGAGGTGGGCGATGCGGTCGCGGAGATAGTTCTGCTCGGCCGTGTTCCGGGTCCGTTCCAGCGCCGCGAGGTAGTTGGAGCGGGCCAGGTCCGGGCGGCCGGCGAGCTCGTGGAGGTGGGCGAGGACGGACAGCCGGCGGTGGTGGTCGCCGAGGTACCGGTCGTCGGCGAGGCGTTCGACGATCGCGATGCCGGCGTCCGGGCCGTCGGTCATCGCGACGGCCACGGCGGACCCGAGGGTCACCATCGGGCTCGGGTCGATCTTCTCGAGGATCCGGTAGAGGCCCGCGATCTGTTCCCAGTCGGTGGTCTCGACCGAGTCGGCCTCGCTGTGCACGGCCGCGATTGCCGCCTCCAGTTGATACGGGCCGACGGCGCCGGAGCGCAAGGTCTCCTCGACGAGCAGCGTGCCTTCGGCGATCTCCTCGGCGTACCAGCGGGAGCGGTCCTGCCGGTCGGCGGGGACGAGGTTGCCGCCGGGCCCGGTCCGCGCGTCCCGGCGGGCGTGGGTGAGGATCATCAGCGCAAGCAGGCCGGTCACCTCACCCGGTCCGCTGACGGCCTGCTGCAGCAACCGCGTGATCCGTAGCGCCTCCTCGGCCAGATCCACGCGCTGCAACGAGTCGCCGGCGCTGGCCGTGTGCCCCTCGTTGAAGATCAGGTAGAGCACCTGCAGTACGGCGCGCATCCGTACGTCGTACTCCTCAGCCGTCGGCAGCTCGAAGCTGGCGCCCGCGATCTGCCGCTTCGCCCGGCTGATCCGCTGCGCCACTGTCGTCTCACTGACCAGCAACGCGGCTGCGACCTCGGCCGTCGTCAGACCGCCCACCGACCGCAGCGTGAGCGCGATCTGCGACGCCGGAGTCAGCGCCGGATGACAACAGAGCACGAGCAGCCGCACAGTGTCGTCGGAGTCCTCGTGGTAATCCTCGGGAGCAGGATCCGGCGCGCGGAGGAAGTCGTTCAGCTCGCGCTGCCGGCGCGCGTTGTCGCGCCGCCAGCCGTCCATCATCCGCCGCGACGCGACGCTGATCAGCCACCCGATCGGCTGCTCGGGTACGCCGTTCGCCCGCCACTGCACGAACGCTTCGAGCAGCGCCTCCTGCACCGCGTCCTCGCACTGGTCGAACACGCCGTACCGCCGGACCAGCGCGGCCAGCGCCCTCGGCGCCGCCGCCCGGATGGCTGCCTCGAGCTGACTCACTACTCGTCGAGCTCCGCCAGGAAGTCGTCCTGGTCGAGCCGGACCTCCCGCAGCTGGACGCGCCGGAACTGCGCCAGCGGGATCAGCGCCGCGATCTCCAGCGCCCGCTCCACCGACGCGCAGTTCAGCACCATCGCGCCGGCCAGGTACTCCTTCGTCTCCAGGAACGGACGGTCGGAGATCACCGGCGTACCGGCGACCAGCTGGACGTCCTTCTCCGCGCCGGGTTCGTGCAGCCCGAGGACCGACACCAGCTCACCGGTCGTCAGCAGGTCGCGGGCGAGCGTCGCGATGTGTTCCTGCCCGCCGGACATCTCGACCAGTTGGTCCTCGGTGAATCCTTTGAGCGCTTCGACGTTGTTGTGGATCAGCAGTAGAAACTTCACCCCGCCATTCTCCCGGACGAGGTGTCATGTCTCTCACTCGGCGGTGTAAGGGTTGAGCCGTACTACGCCCTTACCGGATCATCGGGGCGTGAGGAATTGCCGCTGTGCCTGATGTCTCGTTGCTGACGTTGCTGTTCCTGGTGATCGCCGCGTTCGCGGCCGGTTGGATCGACGCCGTGGTCGGCGGCGGCGGGTTGCTGCAACTGCCCGCGATGCTGCTCGGGCTGCCGAACGCGTCGCCGGCGCAGATCCTGTCCACCAACAAGATCTCGTCGTTGTTCGGTACGGCGACGAGCGCGGTCACGTTCGGTGTGAAGGTGCGTCCGGACCGTAAAACCGTGCTCCCGATGGCGATCCTGGCGGGGCTCGGCGCCGCGGCCGGCGCGCTGGTGGCGACCAGGATCCCGATGTCGTGGTTCAAGCCGATCGTCCTGGTGCTGCTCGTGGCGGTCGCGATCTACACCGCGATGAAGCCGTCCCTCGGCGCCCGTACCGCGCTGCGGTTCGACGGCCGCGACCACTACCTCGCGGCGAGCGGCGTCGGCGTACTGATCGGCTTCTACGACGGCGCGGTCGGGCCGGGGACCGGGTCGTTCCTGATCTTCGCGCTGGTCGGCCTGCTCGGGTACAACTTCCTGCAGGCGAGCGCGAAGGCGAAGATCGCCAACGTGGCCACGAACCTGGGCGCGATCGCAGTGTTCGCACTGAGCGGTGCACCGCTGTGGAGGCTCGGCCTGATCATGGGAGCCGCCAACATGCTCGGCGGTCTGCTCGGCGCCCGGACGGCGGTCGCACGCGGCAGCAAGTTCGTGCGGGTGATCTTCCTGGTCGTGGTCTCGGCGCTGATCCTCCGCCTCGCGTACGACGTCTTCTTCGCCTGACGCCGCGTCTGTACCGTAGATGGCGGGGGGAGGTGGGGACCCGTGCAACGTGACAACGTCGCGCTGTGGACGTTCATCGGGTTGGTCGTACTCGGCCTGGCCGCGGTGCTCGCCGCGACCCGCCGTCGCCGCCCGTCGGTGGGTGCGTCGACGCCTGACGGACCGCTGTGGGTGCCGGCTGCTCCGGCTGCCGTTCTGCTTGCGTTGTCGACGCCGCTGGTCATCTGGGGCGGCTTCACGACGATGTACGACCTCGCGTACTCGGACCCGCAGTTCGACTCGCCCGGGTTTCTGCTCCAACCCATACCGGGCCTGCTGGTCGGCATCGCGGCCGTTCGCTGTGCACACGCGGTCCGCAAGGAGGAACGTGACCGGCCGACCGGCCGCGCCTTTGCGCTGTCCACGACCATCGTCGCGTACGCCGCCGCAGTCCTGGCACTGCTAGCGGCACTCCTGTCCTTCGCTGCGATGCTCGGGCAAGGCGGATAACCTCTAGCCATGGTCGACTACAACGGTCGGATGGGCAGTGTGTACGTCGCGGGCCGGGGGATCTCGCCCGCTGAGGTAGAGCGTTGGACCAGCGCGTTCGCGGCGTACCTCCCGGAGCGGCGCCCGTTGGACGTCCTCGATCTGGGCAGCGGAACCGGTCGGCTCACCCCGGGTCTGGCCGCGCAGTTCCAGGGCCAGGTGTACGGCGTGGAGCCGTCGGACCGGATGCGTGCGGCAGCCGAGGAGGCGCTGCATCCGGGGGTGACGTACCTGAAGGGCGCCGCCGAGGACATTCCGTTGCCTGAGGCATCGGTTGACGCGGTGCTGATGTTCCTGTCGTTCCATCACTTCCCGGATCCGTTGCAGGGACTCCGCGAGGTACGCCGGGTGCTGCGGCCCGGGGGAGTGGCGCTCCTGCGCACGCAGTTCGCGGACCGGATGCCGGACCTGTTCTGGTACGACTACTTCCCGTCCGCGCGGGAGGTCGACGCCGCGATGTACATCTCGCTGTCCGCGGCGCAGTCGCTCGCGGTCGAGGCCGGGCTGACGCCGGGCGACGACGTCGTCGAGATCACCGCCGAGGAGCCGCGCTCGCTGCGGGAGCGGTACGAGCGGCTCAGTCATCGCGCGCTGTCGACGTTCGAGCATCTGCCGGCGGACGAGATGGAGTCCGGGTTCGCCAGGTTCGCCGAGGATGCGGAGCGGGATCCGGATCGGGCGATGCCGGTCTACTCCGCGTCGATGCTGGTGCTCACGCGTCCCAGCTGACCCGCAACGCCGACGGCTTGCGGAACACCAGCCCACGCGGCGGAGGCGAGTCCTCGGCCAGTCGGAGACCGGGGAGTTTTAGAACGGCTTCCAGAGAGACCAGCGTTTCCAGCCGCGTCAGGTGCATGCCGAGGCAGATGTGCGGTCCGCTCGCGAAGGCGAGATGGCGACGGGCATTGGCCCGGCGTACGTCGAAGTCGTCGGGAGACTCGAACACCTCGGGATCACGGCCTGCGCCGGCCAGCGAAACGGTGACCATGTCGCCGCGACGGATCTCCCGGCCCGCGAGCTCGATGTCGCGGGTTGCGTAGCGGTCGACGACAGCCGCGGCCGGTTCGAGGCGGAGCGACTCCTCCATCGCGTTCGGCAACAGCGACGGGTCGGCCAGCACCAGATCGAGCTGGTCGCGGTGCGTCAGGAGATGCCAGAGCGCGTTGGTGATCATCCCCTCGGTCGTCTCGATCCCGCCGAACATGAGTACGCCGGCGTTCGCGACGATCTCGTCGACACCCAGCCCGGAGCGGGCGGCCGCGGCGAGCAGCGAGTCGGAGGAGTCGATGCCGGAGGCAACGTGCTTGTGCAGCTCGGCGAACGCCGCGCCTCCTTCGGCAGTGGCGGGCAGGCCGGCGGCGATCCCGGAGACCGAGGAGGAGATCGCCGTGTACCAGTCGAGCACCGTCGAAGCCGAGGCCGCCGGCAGGCCGAGCGACAACGCAACCACCGCAACAGACAACGGCCCAGCGAGACCGATACGAAGGTCGGCAGGCGATTCCAGGGTGGACATCAGTTCATCGACCGTTTGCTGCACCGGTTGCCTGAAGCGGCGGCGGGTTTCCGCCAGGCCGAACGGGGACTCGAAGGGATCGCGGTGGGCTTTGTGCGGGTCGCCGTCCAGGGACAGCATCGACGGGCCGACCACCTGGGCCGTGGAGAAGCGCGGATCGTCGACCGTGAACGTGTCCGGATCGCGAAGCACCTGCAGCGCGAGAGGGCGGGAGGTGACGACCCAGCTGTTCAACGCCTCGATCCACCCGATCGGCCGGACCTGCGCAAGGGTCGGATGCGGATCGGTCTCGAGCTCTTCGACGGTCGCCACCCGGCCAGCCTAATGATAGGACCACTAGCTATACTGGTATTGCTGAGACAGATCGGATTTAAACGACTCAGGAGGCCTCCGGGTTACGAATCCTTCAGCATCGCCCTCTAGGGTGTGGCCCATGTCTGAGAACCTGGTGCTGCTGCCTGCCGTCGATGTGGCGGACGGTCAGGCGGTTCGGCTGGTGCAGGGCGAGGCCGGCAGCGAGACGTCGTACGGCGATCCGCTGGCGGCGGCGATGGCGTGGCAGGACGCCGGTGCGGAGTGGATCCACCTGGTCGACCTGGACGCGGCGTTCGGTCGCGGCAGCAACCGTGAACTGCTCGCCGAGGTGACCGGCAAGCTCGACGTACAGGTCGAACTGTCCGGCGGCATCCGCGACGACGAGTCGCTCACCGCGGCACTCGCGACCGGGGCGCGAAGGGTCAACATCGGCACCGCCGCGCTCGAGGACCCGGAGTGGTGCGACCGGATCATCCAGCAGTACGGCGACCGCGTCGCGATCGGACTCGACGTCCGCGGCCGCACGCTGGCCGCCCGCGGCTGGACCAAGGAAGGCGGCGACCTGTACGAGGTGCTCGCCCGGCTGGAGACGGCCGGCTGCGAGCGCTACGTGGTCACCGACGTCACCAAGGACGGCATGCTCCAGGGCCCGAACCTGGACCTGTACCGCGACCTGTGTGCACGCACCGACAAGCCGATCGTGGCGTCGGGCGGCGTCTCCAGCCTCGACGATCTCAAAGCTCTCAGCACGCTCGTCAAGGACGGCGTCGAGGGCGTCATCGTCGGCAAGGCGCTGTACGCCGGCGCGTTCACCCTGGAACAGGCACTCGAGCTCACGCGTGGAGGCGACAAGTGAGTCTGGCCGACAAGCTCAAGGACAAGAAGGTCCTGGTCACCGGCGTCACCGGATTCGTCGGTGAAGCGCTGCTGCACCGGATCATCGGCGAGCTCCCCGGCACCACCGTGGTGGCGATCATCCGCCCGAAGGGCTCGCTGACCGGCACCGACCGGATGGCGCAGCTGCTGCGGAAGGACATCTTCAAGCCCTTCTACGGCGAGGGCACGGAGCACGCCGACGCAGAGGCACTGTCGGCCGCCCGGATCCAGGTGATCGACGGCGACCTGGCCGACGTACCGGAGCTGCCGAAGGATCTCGACATCGTCGTGCACTGCGCCGGCGACGTGAGCTTCGACCCGCCGATCCACGAGGCGTTCACGACCAACGTGCTCGGCACCAAGAGCCTGCTGGAGCGGATCGTCGATACCGGGCGGCCGGTCCACTACGTGCACATCTCCACCGCCTACACGGCCGGCCGCCGGCGCGGCGCGATCCCGGAGGCCTCGGTCGACCACTTCGTCGACTGGCGCACCGAGGCCGAGGCCGGGATGGCGATGAAGTCCCGGATCGAGGAGCAGTCCCGGTCCGCGCCGATGCTGGCCAAGTTCCGCAAGGACGCCGAGAAGCTGCACCGGCGCGCCGGTCACCTGACGGCCGCGGCCGACACCGAGCGGCGGCGTACCGAATGGGTCGCGAAGCGGCTGGTCGAGACCGGCACCGAGCGCGCCCGCAGCCTGGGCTGGACCGACTGCTACACGTTCACCAAGGCGCTCGGCGAGCGCGTGGTGGAAGAGTTCTCCGGCAAGCTGCCGACGTCGATCGTCCGGCCGGCCATCATCGAGTCCGCGCTCCAGAGCCCGCACCCGGGCTGGATCGAGGGCTTCAAGATGGCCGAGCCGCTGATCCTGGCGTACGGCCGCGGTGAGCTGCCCGAGTTCCCGGCGTCGCCGGACTCGGTGATCGAGATCATCCCGGTCGACCACGTCGTCGGCGCGATCTGCGCCGTGATGGCGACCGAGCCCGAGCTGAACAAGCCGGAGTACTACCACATCGGCTCCGGCTCCCGGAACCCGTTGACGTTCGAGCAGCTCTACGCCGGCGTCCGCGCGTACTTCTCCAAGCATCCGTTCGACCTCGGTGAGCGCGGCGCGGTCCGGCTGCCGGTGTGGAAGTTCCCCGGCGGCGACTCGGTCGAGACGATGCTCCGGTACGGCGAGCGCGCGCACAAGATCGCCGACAAGATCATCACCACCGTCCCGCGGGGTGAGCGGACCCGGAAGTACGCGCGCGAGCTCGACGTCCAGAAGCGCCGCCTCGACTTCCTGCGCCGCTACATGGACCTGTACTCCGAGTACGCGCAGGCAGAGCTGCAGTTCATCGACGACAACGTGCTCGCGCTGCACAACGCGCTCGAAGGCGACGACAAGGAGAAGTTCGCCTGCGACACCGCGGTCGTCGACTGGCAGTACTACCTGCAGGAGTTGCACTGCCCGAGCGTCACCGAGTCGATGCGCCGGCTGGACGTCGTCCGGAAGAAGCGGAACAAGGCGCTCGCCGAGTCCGCCGGTGTGCTGAAGAAGGTCGAGCCGTCCGAGGCGAAGGTGGTGGCGGCGTTCGACATGGACGGCACGCTGCTGTCGTCGAACGTGATCGAGACCTACCTGTGGATGCGGCTGCCCGAGCTGGACGGCCGGCAGCGGGCCGGTGAGGTCGGCGCGATGCTCCGCAAGCTCCCGAAGCTGATCGCGGCCGAGCGCAAGGACCGCGGCACGTTCCTCCGCACGATCTACCGCCGGTACGCCGGTGCCGATCTGGAGGAGCTGAACCAGATCGTCGACGAGATCCTCGCCGAGCACGTGCTGGAACGGTTGAGCGGCGCCGCCGTACGACGGATTCGTGAGCACCGCGCGGCGGGGCACAAGACGATCCTGATCACCGGTGCGGTCCGGCCGCTGACTCGCCCGCTGGAGCCGTTGTTCGACGAGATCGTCGCCGCCGAACTGGCCGTCGACGACCGCGGACGCTGCACCGGCTTCCTGTCCGGCCCGCCGCTGGTCGGTGAGTCGCGGGCCGCGTGGCTCAAGCACCACGCGCGGCAGACCAACATCGACCTGTCCAAGTCGTACGCCTACGCCGACAGCCACTCGGACCTGCCGATGCTGACGGTGGTCGGCAACCCGGTCGCGGTCTCGCCGGACGTGTCGCTGTTCCGGGCCGCCCGGGCATCGCGCTGGCAGATCGTCGACTGGAAGACCCCGTCCACGTCGTCCCGTCTGGAGCTCCCTGGGGTGAACGCACGATGATGCTCGCTCTCGAGATGTACCGGTCGCCGGCGAAGTACCTGGCGGCCAAGGCGGTCGGCGGCCGCATCCCCGGCATCCTGACCGGTCCGGCCGCGCCGCTGCGCCTCGTCACCATCAACGAGCCGAAGGCCGAGCGGGAGGGCTGGGCGCGGATCCGGCCGATCCTGTCCGGCATCTGCGGCTCGGACCTCGGCATGGTGACCGGCTCCACGAAGCTGTACTTCTCCGCGGTCGTGTCGATGCCGTTCGTCCCCGGTCACGAGATCGTCGGCGAGCTGCTCGACGACTGCGAGGACTTGCCGAAGGGCACCCGCGTGGTGATGGACAGCGTCCTGACCTGCGCGGCGCGCGGCGTCGAGCCGTGCGAGGGCTGCGTGTCCGGCAACACCAACAGGTGCGACCGGATCACGGTCGGCCATGTCGCTCCGGGTCTGCAGACCGGGTTCTGCCGGGACACCGGTGGCGGCTGGGGCAACCTGATGGTCGCGCACCGCAGCCAGTTGTACGCCGTACCGGACGGGATGTCCGACGAGCGCGCCGTACTGGTCGAGCCGTTGGCGGGTGCGGTGCATGCCGCGCTGCGGGCCAAGGTCCAGCCGGGACAGTCGGTGCTGGTCAGCGGCGCCGGTGCGGTCGGGTTGTTCGCGACACTCGCGCTGCGCGAGCTGACGCAGGCCGGACGGATCACCGTGGTCGCCAAGCACGCGAAGCAGCGTGAGCTGGCGCGTGCGTTCGGAGCCAGCGATGTGGTGGCGCCGGACGAGGTGTTCCGCGGCGTACGCCGGTCGACCGGCGCGTTCCGGCTGAAGCAGGACTTCAGCGGCGGCGAGTTCCTGCTCGGCGGTGTCGACGTCGCCGTCGACGCGGTCGGCAGCAAGGACTCGATCGACACCGTCCTGCGGGTCACCAAGGCAGGCGGACGGGTGGTGCTGTCCGGGATGCCGGCCAGCGGCGCCGACCTGTCGCCGGTGTGGTTCCGCGAGCTCGAGGTCACCGGCACGTACGCCTCCGCGCGGGAGGAGCCGAACGGCCGCCCGGCGTTCGAGACCGCGCTGGAACTCGCCGGCCGCGCCCCGCTCGACGGGATCGTCGGGGCCCGCTATCCGCTGTACCGCTGGCGCGAGGCGCTCGACCACGCGCACTCCGCCGGCCGACTGGGAACAGTCAAGGTTGCTTTCGATGTGAGGGCCTCATGAGGGCGCTGAACGTACGACGAGAGAGGTTCTGACATGTCTCGGCCAGGTTTCGTGCTTGAGGTGGACGACCGGACACCGCCGCTGCTCGTGCACAACGGTGAGGGCTTCCTGCTGGAGCGGTTCCCGCAGGGCACCCGGGTGGTGTACCCGCCGGAGGCGCTGCCGCCGGTCCGGGACGTCGACGAGGCGATCCAGAACGCGCTGCTGAACCCGCTCGAGTCCGAGCCGCTGCCGGAGCTGCTGCGCGCCGGGATGCGGCTGACGATCGCGTTCGACGACATCTCCATCCCGCTGCCGCCGATGAAGAAGCCGGACATCCGGCAGCGGATCATCGAGGCCGTCCTGACGATGGCGGCCGACGCGGGTGTCGACGACGTCGAGCTGATCTCGGCGAACGCGCTGCACCGCCGGCTCACCCCGAACGAGCTGCGCGACATCGTCGGCGAGCGGGTCTTCCGGTCGTTCTATCCGGACGGCAAGCTGTACAACTTCGACGCCGAGGACGAGGCGAACCTGACCCACCTGGGTCAGACCAGGCACGGCGAGGACGTCGAGATCTCCAAGCGGGCGGCCGAGTCCGACCTGCTGGTCTACGTGAACGTGAACCTGGTGGCGATGGACGGCGGCCACAAGTCCACGTCGATCGGGCTGGCGTCGTACAAGTCGCTGAAGCACCACCACAACAGCCACACGATGATCCACTCGCGCTCCTTCATGGACCACAAGGCCTCGAAGATGCACCACTCCGCCTGGCGGATGGGCGAGATCCTGACCCAGCACGTCAAGGTCTTCCAGATCGAGACGACGCTGAACAACGACATCTTCGGCGGTCCGCTGGAGTTCCTGCAGAAGCGCGAGTGGGAGTGGTCGATCAAGGACCAGGCGGCCTACCTCGGCGCCAAGCGCGGGCTGGACGTCGCCCCGACGAGGATCCGGCGCAAGATCTTCCAGGACGTCCGGGCCAACTACGGCCTGACCGGCGTCACCGCCGGCAAGATCGAGCCGGTGCACGAGAAGACCATCGAGGCCGTGCACCGCCAGCACAAGGTCGAGGTGCAGGGACAGGCCGACGTGGCGATCATGGGCGTGCCGTTCATCGGCCCGTACAACGTCAACTCGGTGATGAACCCGATCCTGGCCGCCTGCATGGGCCTGGGCTACTACTTCAACTCGTACCTCGGTCAGCCGATCGTCCGCAAGGACGGCGCGGTCATCCTGTACCACCCGGTGGACTACGAGTTCAGCCAGTTGCACCACCCGTCGTACGTCGACTTCTTCGAGGAAGTGCTGTCGGAGTCGACCGACCCGGCGACGATCGAGGCGAAGTTCGAGAAGCAGTACGCCGAGGACCCGTGGTACATCCACCTGTACCGGACCTCGAACGCGTACCACGGCGTACACCCGTTCTACATGTGGTACTGGATCTCGCACGCGCTGGACCACTGCGGCGACATCGTCTGGGTCGGCGCGAACCGCAAGACCGTCGAGCGGATGGGCTTCCGGTCCGCGTCGACGCTGCAGGACGCGCTCGAGATGGTCAGCCACTCGGTCGGCCGGTCGCCGTCGATCACGTACCTGCACAACCCGCCGCACCTGCTCGCGGACGTGCGCTGATGGGCACCAGTCTGGTGAAGTTCGGCAAGGACACCGCGCGCGACGTGAAGCAGGTCGCGCGCGGGTGGCGGTGGGGACGGCGGCCGCAGGTGCCGCGGTCGGCCGAGCCGTACGTGATCCCGAAGGAGACCACGGTCTTCCCAACGAAGTGGGCCCGGACGCCGGCCGCGATCGCAGTCCGCGACATGATCCAGAAAGGCCCGCTGAACGCGGTCCTGAACTTCGAGGTCAGCCCGCAGGTGAGCGGACTCGACTCGCTGCTCAAGCTCGACGGCCCGGCGATCATCGTCGCGAACCACTCGTCGCACCTCGACACCCCGTTGCTGCTGCTGTCGCTGCCGGACGCGATGCGCCGCAAGACGGCGTTCGCGGCCGCCGCCGACTACTTCTTCGACACCTGGTGGCGGGCGGCCGGGTCGGCGATCGTGTTCAACACGTTCCCGATCGAGCGCCGCGGCGGCAAGATGAGCGCGACCCCGGGCGACCTGCTCGCCGACGGCTGGAACGTCGTCGTGTTCCCGGAGGGGACGCGCTCGCCGGACGGCTGGGTGCAGCGGTTCCGGATGGGCGCGGCGTACCTGGCCGTCGAGCACGACGTGCCGGTCATCCCGGTCGGGATCAAGGGCTCGTTCGCCGCGATGCCGCGCGGCCGCGGCTGGCCGATCCCCGGCCGCCCGGCGGTACACGTCCGGTACGGCGACCCGCTGAAGGCCGCCGACGGCGAGAGCGCCCGCGACTTCGCACCCCGGATCGCGGCCGCTGTCTCGGCCCTCCTCGACGAGGAATCCACCACCTGGTACGAGTCCCGCCGCCGCGCCGCCGTCGGCGCCTCCCCCTCCCAAACCGGCCCCGACGCAGCCCGCTGGCGCCGAGTCTGGGAATCCACCCGCCCCATGAAGTCCACCGACAACCGCCGCCGCGCCTGGAAGTAGGCGCGGGGCGGTTCGGGGTGGACGCTAGGCTTGCGGCGTGAGTCTTGCTGTGCGGGTGATTCCTTGTCTGGACGTTGATGCCGGGCGGGTGGTGAAGGGCGTCAACTTCGCGGATCTGCGCGACGCCGGGGATCCGGTCGAGATGGCGCAGGTGTACGACGCGGAGGGTGCGGACGAGCTGACCTTCCTCGACATCACCGCGTCGTCGGGGTCGCGCGAGACGACGTACGACGTTGTCCGGCGTACTGCCGAGCAGGTGTTCATCCCGCTGACCGTCGGCGGCGGGGTCCGCGAGGTGGGCGACGTGGACCGGCTGTTGCGGGCCGGTGCGGACAAGGTCGGGATCAACACCGGCGCGATCGCGCGGCCGGACGTGATCCAGGAGATCGCGCACCGCTTCGGCAACCAGGTGCTCGTGCTGTCCCTCGACGTACGACGCGCCGCGGAGCAGCCGAGCGGGTTCGAGGTCACCACGCACGGCGGCCGGAAATCAGCCGGGCTGGACGCGATCGAGTGGGCACAGCGCGGGTGCGAGCTGGGCGCGGGGGAGATCCTGCTGAACTCGATGGACGCCGATGGGACGAAGCAAGGGTTCGACCTGGAGCTGATCAAGGCGGTCCGCGCGGTGGTCGACGTACCGCTGATCGCCAGCGGGGGAGCGGGGGCGCCGGAGCACTTCCCGCCCGCGGTCGAGGCCGGCGCGGACGCCGTACTCGCCGCCAGCGTTTTCCACTTCGGCGACTTCCGGATCGCCGACGTGAAGAAGGCGCTCCGCGACGCCGGGATCGTGGTCCGGTGAGCACACCCGCCGACGTCGAACACCCGAACGAGCAGGCTGAGCGGTCGGAGCAGATGGTTGCGGCCATCGAGCAGGAACTGTCGGCGCTGTTCCGCCGGTCGCGGTCGGCCTCGCTGCGGCTCGCCCGTCGCGTGCACCCGGAGATGGACGCGGCCGGCTACGCGCTGATCTCCCAGATCGAGATCGGCACCGGCGGCAGTGCCGGCGTACGGGCCTCCGACGTCGCCCACGTACTCGGCCTCGACAAGTCCACCGTCAGCCGCGGCATCACCCAATTGGAGAACCTCGGCCTGATCGAACGCGTCGGCGACCCCGACGACGGCCGCGCCCGCCTCCTGCGCCTGACCACGACCGGCGCCGAACGCTACGAGGCCATGCGCACCCAACGCCGTACCGAGTTCCGCGCCATCCTCGACCGCTGGAACCCAGCCGACCTGTCCGACCTCGGCCGCCTGCTCGGCCGTCTCAACACCGACCTCGGCTGAGGTCTCACCACTCGTAACCGCTTATCCACAACCTGTGCATATGGTTGTGGAAACCAACTATGCGGTTATATAGTTGGGTTATGCAACTAGCTCAGCAACCCCTCGTCCCGGGGGTAGAGCGGGATGCGGCCGCCCAGGAGCTGCTCGAAGGAGTCAGCTCGCTGGTGCGCGCCGTGCGGTGTATCGAGCACCGGCACCTGGCCGGCGACGGCGGACTGCGCCGTTCCGACGCGAGTGTGCTCAAGGTGCTGATGAAGGACGGCGAGCAGCGCGGCGGCGAGATCGCCGGCAAGCTCGGCGTCGACGCGTCGGTGGTGAGCCGGCAGCTGACCGCGCTGGAGGCCGACGGACTGGTGAGCCGTCGGCCGGATCCTGCCGATGCCCGGGTGGGGCTGGTCAGCCTCTCGTCCCAGGGCAAGGCCCAGCTCGAGGCGCTCTACTCGTCCTACACCCGGCAACTGAGAACCGCCTTGGCGGACCTCGACGACGACGCGCTCGCCGCGGCCGCTGCCACCATGCAGCGGGTCGCGGTGGCGATCGTCGAGGCCAACAAGGTCGTGAGGCGTACCCCCAAGACTGGAGACTGATGACTGTCACCGAGACCCGGCGCGAACTGCCCAGTGCGCCGGAACTCACTCACCGCGAGATCCTCGAGATCCTGATCGGCCTGCTCGCCGCGCTGTTCACAGCGATGCTGAGCTCGACCATCGTCAGCAACGCTCTGCCGACGATCATCGCCGACCTCGAGGGCACCCAGACGCAGTACACCTGGGTCCTCACCGCGAGCCTGCTGGCCACCACGGTGTCCACCCCGATCTGGGGCAAGCTCTCGGACCTGATGAGCAAGAAACTGCTGGTCCAGCTCGCGATCTCGATCTTCGTGATCGGCTCGGCGCTGGCCGGCCTGTCCCACAACGTGCCGTTCCTGATCGGCGCCCGGGTGCTGCAGGGCCTCGCGATGGGCGGTCTGATGGCGCTCGCCCAGGCCATCATCGGCGCCGCGATCCCACCCCGGTCGCGGGGCCGGTACTCCGGTTACATGGGCGCCGTGATGGCGGTCGCGACCGTCAGCGGCCCGCTCATCGGCGGCGTCATCGTCGACACCTCGTGGCTCGGCTGGCGCTGGTGTTTCTACGTCTGCGTCCCGCTGGCCGTGGTCAGCCTGGTGATCCTGCAGAAGTACCTGCACCTGCCGGTGCTGAAGCGTGAGGTCCGCATCGACTACCTCGGCGCGGTGCTGATCAGCATCACGGCGAGCCTGCCGCTGCTCTGGGTCACCTTCGCCGGCTCGGACTTCGCCTGGATGTCCTGGCAGTCCGCGCTGTTCGTCGGCGGCACCCTGCTGTTCGGCTTCCTCGCCGTCGTGGTGGAGAACCGGGTGGCCGAGCCGCTGGTCCCGCTGAAGGTCGTCCGGGAGCGGACCACGGCGCTGGCGATCGTCGCCAGCCTCGCGGTCGGGGTCGCGATGTTCGGCAGCGCGCTGTTCCTCGGTCAGTACTTCCAGATCGCCCGCGGCTACAGCCCGACCGAGGCCGGCCTGCTGACGATCCCGATGATGCTCGGTTCGTTCGTCGGCTCGGCGGGCTCCGGTCAGCTGATCACCCGCTACGGCAAGTGGAAGCGGTACCTGGTGTCGGGCGGCGTACTGCTGCTCGCCGGGCTGCTCATCCTCGGCACGATCGACCACGCCTCGCCGTACTGGTTCGTCGGGCTCGGCATGCTCGCGATGGGCCTCGGTATGGGTATGACGATGCAGAACCTGGTGCTCGCCGTACAGAACACCGTCGACGTCACGCAGATCGGCGCGTCCTCCGCGACCGTCACGTTCTTCCGCAGCCTGGGCGGTGCGGTCGGCGTCTCGGCGCTGGGTGCGGTGCTCGCGGCCCGGGTGAAGGACCAGATCGTCGCGGGCCTGCTGGCCGGGCCGAACGGTGCCGAGGCGGCGCGCAAGTTGCAGGAGGGTGGTTCCGGCGGCACGAGCCTGCTGGACGTCAACCACCTGCCGCCGCAACTGGCCGAGCTGGTCCGGCACGCGTACGGCGACGCGACCGGGAGGATCTTCCTGATCGCCGCCGCCTGTGCGCTGGTCAGCCTGCTCGCGGTCGTGTTCATCAAGGAGGTCCCCCTGCGCACGACCGTCAACAAGATCGACCCGATCGAGGAACTCGTCGAGGACTAAAGGTCCGGTGGCTCCAGGCCGGTGAGTTCGCGGGTGCGGATGATCGGGGAGCCGACCAGCCAGAGCACGGCGAGCAGACCGCCGGCCGCGGACACGAGGAGGGTTTCGCGGACACCGATCCAGGTGCCGAGAAACCCTCCGACGACCGCGCCGAGCGGCCTGATCCCGTAGTTGATACTGCTGAACGCCCCCGCGACCCGACTACGCATGTGGTCGTGAGTCACCGCCGCCTGCAAAGAGTTCAACGGCACGTCGAAACACATCACCGCGAAGGTCGCGACGAACATCCCCGCGGACAATGCGGCTGCACGGACGAAGGTCGGTCCCTGGGCGAGGAGTACGAACGCCATTGCGCCGGGGAAGATGACCGTTCCGGCCGCGATCACCCGCCCGGCTCCGAAGATCCGGCTCAACGGCGCGGCGGAGACCGCGCCGAGAAGGCCACCGGACGATCCGATCCCGAAGGCCAGGCCGATCGTGCCGGCCGACAGGCCGAGGTCGCGGCTGGCGAACAGCACGAGCAGTGCCATGCCGATCAGGTTGAAGAAGTTGACCGTGGTCGCGCAGCCGAGGCTGCGGCGTAGATACGGGTGCCGGAGCAAGTAGCGCATCCCGGACCGTGCCCTGGTCAGAAGCGGCTCCGGCGTCTCGTCAGCTTCGCCGGGCGGAACGTCGAGCCGACTGATCCGGATCGCCGAGAACACGAACGACAGTGCGTCCACGACGATCGCGACCGGTGCGGTCAGCCACTGCACGAGGACGCCGCCGACCGCCGGACCACCCATGAACGAGATCGACCGGGTCGCCGACAGTTTGCTGTTGGCCTCGAGGAACTGATCGCGGCCGACCAGCCGGACGAAGAACGACGCGTACGCGGTGCCGAACACGACTCCCGCCGTACCGGCCAGGATCGCGATCACGTAGAGCTGGCTGAGCGTGAGTAGGTCGAACCAGTACGCCACCGGGAGCGTGAGCAGCAGGATCGTCCGGGCCAGATCGGCGCCGATCATCAGCGGCTTCTTGTCCCGACGCTGGTCGACCCACGACCCGATGAAGAGGCTGGCCAGGCTCGGCAGCCAGACCGCAGCGGTCAGGAACCCGATCTGGCTCGGTGAGGCGCTGAGCATGGTGACCGCCATCAGCGGCAGGGCGAGCTCAGTGATCCGGTCGCCGAACTCGGACACGGTCTGGGCGGACCAGAAGGTCCGGAACTGGCGATCACGCCACAAGCTGGTGGCGGACAAGGTGCTCACAATCGTTCCCCCCAAGGGAAAGCCTCACGTAGTTGCTTCGGGCAAAGAGATGCGCAGGTAGCGGACCGGGCGGGCGTCGTCCGGGGTCTCGCCGGCGTCGCGGCGCTGGATGTACGGCGCCATCAGTTGCTCGATCGCGGATTCGAGCGCTTCGGCCTCGGTGGGCGTGAGGGGCAGCAGGGTGTTCGCCGCCCCGGCGAGCCGGCTCCACTCGGGATCGAGGTTCGGTTCGGTCTCGACCAGCCACTGCTGGGCAGCCTCGAGAACCTGGTTCATGATCTCGGTCCGCAGCAGCCGGCCGGCCTCGGCGCCCTCCGGGGTGTCGGGCATCTCGTACCGGAATCCGCGGGCGGCCGAGTTCCACCAGCGCTGCCGACGGTCCGTTCCGCTCGGCGGCGGTACGTCGATCACCAGCCCGAACTCAGCCAGGTGCCGCAGGTGCCAGCTGGTTACCGAGGGGGAGGCCCCGACGTGCTCGGACAGCTGCGTCGCCGTCGCCGGGCCGTTCTTCTGCAGGTAGCTGAGTGCGGCGAGGCGGACCGGGTGAGCCAGCGCCCGCATCGCCTGCGGGTCGGTGATCTCGAAATCGCCGTACGGATTTCTGAGAGACATGTTTCGAGAGTAATCTCTCAGATCTCCAGAAGGCAATCCCTCGGAGGCCGGCAGAGTGCCGGGCGGGTCAAGGGTTGATGGTCTTGGTCCAGATGTTGGTGGTTAGGTCTGGGGTCATGCCGGCGTTGGTGTAGAGGGCTACTGCTGGGGTTGGGTTGCCTGCGTCGACGTGGAGGATCGTGCCGGTGCGGCCGGCGGCGGCGTCGGTTGCGAATGCGTTCAGGAGCAGGAGCTTGGCCAGGCCGCGGCCGCGGGCGGACGGTACGACGCCCAGGCGTCCGACGTACCCGCAGTTGTCGGAGTTGACGAAGTTGTGGTTGCACTCGGTCATCCCGACCGCTCGGCCGTCGACCTCGACGACCGTTACCTGCGACCAGTCGAACGTCGACCGGCTCTCCCGCGACGCGGCCCAGTCCTCGAACGGCCGCGGCAGTGTCCCGGGCTGGTCCGCGAAGGCCTCCATCAGTACGCCGTGCGCCGTCCGGCGGCTCGCCTCGTCCGGAGCACCGCGCCGTACGACGACGCCCTCCGGTACGGCGGGTGGCGGTACCGGGACGTCGAAGGTGATGCGCATCCGGTGCGTCGACGTACCAACTGCAAACCCGCGGGCCGCGACAGCAGCAGCCAGGCGGTCGTCCTGCCGGATGACACCGACCCGCACCACAACCTCGGGCCGGGCGACCTCTGCGGCTCGGTGCTCGACCTGGTCGAGCAGCCAGCTGAGGACGGCCGGGTCGTCGCTCAGGATGTCGACGTTCAGGTGGGTGCCGGCGGTGATCGGGACGGCGGTGGCCGAGCCGGCGAAGGCGCCGTCCGGGCCGAGTACCACCCAGGCGTCGGTCGCCAGGTCGATGCCGGGATCCCGGAGGTAGTTGGCGACATCCTCCGGGCTGTGCTTCGCGAACCCGAGCAGCGCCGACGTGTAGACCCCGGACCGCTCCGCGATCAGGGCGGCGTCCTCCTGCCGCATCGGACGAACGGTGTAGCCGGCGGGCAGGCTCACGCGGCGACTACCTCGCGGCGCCAGACCTCCAGGACCATGGTGGGCTGCATGCCGACCGACAGGTAGACGCCGAGTGCGGGCGTCGGGTTGTTGGTGTCGACGTGCAGGATCGTGCCGCTCCGCCCGGCGGCCGCGTCGAGCGCGAACTGGTCGCGCAGCAGGAACTTCGCGAGGCCCTTGCCGCGCGCCTTCTCGAGGACGCCGAGCCGGCCGATGTACCCGCAGTTCTCGTCCTCGACGAGTTGGCTCGTGCAGGTCTGCATCGCGACCGCCTCGCCGTCGATCTCCAGCAACGTCAGCTGCGACCAGTCGAACGAGGAGAAGCTCTCCTGCGCGTCCTGCCATTCCTCGTACGAGCGCGGCGAGAACCCGAACTGCCCCGCGAAGCTGGCATTCAGTACGTCGTGCGCCGCCCGGCGGCTCGCCTCGTCCGGCGCGCCCCGCCGTACCGTGACTCCGGCCGGAACCGCGGGCGCCGGCACCGCCTCGTCGTGATCGATCCGCATCCGGTAGAAGATCGTGCCGCGATCGAACCCGTAGCCGGCCAGCCGTTGCTCGCGGGCCTTGTCGGCCTGGTAGTTGACGATGTCGACCTGCACGGCCGAGTGCCCGTGCTCCGCGGCGAGCTCGGCCGCGCGGCGTTCGACCTGATCGAGGAGAAAGCGCTCCACGACGGGGTCGGTGGTGACGACATCGAGGTCGAGTAGGTGATGATCGCCCTTGCCGAAGATCAAGCCGTACCCGACCAGCTTGCCGTCGTCGAACACCAGCCAGCCGTCGGTCGTGGGGTCGAAGCCGGGCTCGGAGATCTCGTCCTGCGCGTCGTCCAGGGTGTAGTCGGCGAAGCCGACCACCGAGGTGTTGTAGCCGGACACCAGTTCGAGGACTGCCTGCGCGTCCTCCAGCGTCGGCGGGCGGACGGTGTACGACGAGGGCAGTACGGCGGTCATTCCCACATAGTGATGAACGACCGCCGTACTGTCCACGTCATTAAAGGGGCATTAGCAGGCCTTGTCCCACTCCAGCTCACACGTGGTCTGAGCGGTCTTCAAGGTGGACACAGCCGCAGGCGGCGCCGTGTCGGACCAGGACGCGAGCGTGATGCCGACGGCGTCCTCGATCGACCGCGGGCTGACCAAGTAGTTGTTGCTGATCATCGAGAACACCAGCTTGCGGCCGTCCTTGTTCGTCACGTAGCCGGACAGCGAGGTGACGCCGGTGAGCGAGCCGGTCTTGCCGTGCAGGTTGTTGGCAGCCGGGGTGTTCTGCATCCGGCTGCGCAGCGTGCCGCCGACGAACCGTTCCGGGTTGCCCGCGATCGGCAGGGCGTCGTACCACTGCTTCCACCAGGACTCTTTCTGCGCGCCGATCAGTACGTCGGTGATCGAGTCCGCGGTCACGTTCACCTTGCGGGACAGGCCGGAGCCGTCGGAGAGCCGGATGCGGCTGGTGTCGACGCCGATGCTCTGGGCGTAGTCGGTGACCACGCCCAACCCGGCCGGCCAGCTGCCGTCCGCGTCGACGACCGCGCCCATCGCCTTGACGAGCGTCTCGGCGTGCATGTTGTTCGAGAGCTTCAGGAACGGCGTCATCAGCTCGCCGACCGTCATCGACTCGTCCCGCGCCAGGCGCGTCGCGCTTGTCGGGGTTGCCGCGTTCTTGATCCGGCCGCTGACCGAGATGCCCTGCGCGGACAACGCGCGCCGGAACACGTCGGCGGCGTACAGTTCCGGCTCCCAGACGGTCACCCACTCCTGGCCGGTCGCAGCGCCCAGCGGTACTGAGCCGGTGACCCGGACGACATTGGTGCCGTGGTCACGCTCGATGCTCAGCGTGTTCGACGAGCCCGCTGCGCCGGTCGTCGCCGTGTTGACCAGCTTGATCACACCGTTCGCCGGGACCAGAGCGAGCTTGACCGGCGCACCCGCCTTCGCACCGGGCAGGCTCTCGACGATCGCCGTACCGGAGTCGTAGTCGGTGTCCGGGGCGAGCGTGAGCGCGGAGATCTGCGCGTTGTAGTAGAACGGCTCGTCGTCCCAGGCCCAGCTGTCGCCGAGACGGACGTGGTCGAAGTACGTGTCGTCGGCGATCAGGTCGCCGTGCACCCGCCGTACGCCGGCTGCCTTGAGCTGCTTCGCCAGTGCGGCGTAGTCGGACTCGAGTGCGGTCGGGTCGCCGTACCCCTTCAGGTAGAGGTTGCCGAGCAGTTGTCCGCCGCGGACGGGTGCGCCGGCGAGTACGTCGGTGTGGAAGCGGTACGACGGGCCGAGGACGTGCATCGCGGCCGTCGAGCTGAAGAGCTTGGTGTTCGACGCGGGCAGCATTCGCTGGGCGCCGTTCCGGTCGTACAGCGTCTCGCCGGTGGTCGCGTCGCGGACCACGAGCGCGACCTGCGAACCGTCGTACCGGCTGTCGTTCAGCAAGCCGTCGAGCCGCTGCTGCAAAGCCGTCGCTTGTACGGCGGTGGGCGCGGCGACGGACTGTGTCACGACCCCACCCACAGCGGCCGCGACCGCAGCAACCGCGGCGACCATCCCTCTCGGTAAACGACTCACGAGACCCTCCCTCAACCCAGGCGGAAACCAACAAGCGGAGTCAACACCTCCCACCCGCCCGGGTCCAGGGATCGGTGCAATTGAAGGAAGGAAAGAAAGAAGAGGAGGAGGCGGGAAGAAAGAAGAGGAGGAGGCGGGAAGAAAGACGAGGTGGGAGGGTGCCAATCAGGTGAATCGATGGAAAAGTGCCTCCTACAGGTATCCGCCCCCACCTGAGGAGTCCCACATGCGACGACTTCTGGCGGCCGCACTGGCCGTCTTCAGCCTCTCCGCCTTCCTGTCGCCGACGGTCCAGGCCGCGACCACCGCGGCGGTCTTCCCGAGCGAGATCATCGGCGAGAACTTCCCCGACCCGGACGTCTTCGAGCAGAACGGCACCTGGTACGCGTACGCGACCAACGGCAGCCGCGGCACCCTCCCGGTCGCGACCGCACCGAGCGCGAACGGGCCGTGGACGGTCCGCGGCGACGCGATGCCCGGCGGCCCGTCCAGCGCGTGGGCCCAGCCCGGGCGCACCTGGGCGCCGGACGTCTACCCGAACGCCGACGGCACCTACACCCTCACCTACACCGCGTGGCACAAGGCCTCCGGCCGCCAGTGCGTCGGCGTGGCCACCGCCACGAATCCGCTCGGCCCGTTCCAGCCGGTGGGTACGGCGCCCTTGATCTGCCCGCTCGACCTGGGTGGCGCGATCGACGCGAACACGTTCGTGGCGAACGACGGCACCCGGTACCTCGTCTGGAAGAACGACGGCAACGCCATCAGCCAGCCGTCGACGCTCTGGCTGACCCGTACGGCGAACAACGGTCAGACCCTGGTCGGCGGCAACACCGCGATGCTCACGTCGAGCGGTGTGATCGAGGCGCCGGATCTCGTCCAGCGCGGCAGCCAGTACGTCCTGTTCTTCTCCGGCGGCGGGTACAACGACTGCAACTACCTGACGTCGTACGCGACCTCGACGAGTCTGAGCGGGCCGTGGACCACGGCGTACCGGCCGTTGATGACGACGGCGACGTTCGACAGCCACGTGTGCGGGCCGGGTGGCGCGGACGTCGTCGGGGACAAGGTCTTCGTCCACGGCTGGGTGAACGGCGGACGGCACTTGTACGTCGCTGACGTCGGGTGGGCCAACGACTACCCGGTGGTGCGCGGGAGCCGGGTCCGGTACGAGGCGGAGCGCGGCACCCTGAACAACTGCGTCGTACGGTCCAACGCGGCCGGCGCGTCGGACGGGAAGGTGGTCGCGTACATCGACTACGCCGACTCGTGGGTGGAGAACTCGGTGTTCGCGCCGGTCGCGGGCAGTTACACGCTGCACGTCGGGTACGCCAACGGTTCGGCGTCGACCGCGAGCCACGGTCTCGTTGTCAACGGCAACAACGCCGGTGCGGTCAGCTATCCGGTCACCGGCTGGGACAACTGGCAGCAGAGTTCGGTGTCCGTCACGCTCAACGCGGGCTGGAACACGATCCGGCTGACGAAGGGCGATCTCTACGCGGAAGTCGACTACCTCGAGTTGCAGTAGATCCGCCTGAGTGACCCCGTACTCTCGTACCTGCACTGTGAGGTAGGCAGGGAGACGGAACGGGGAGCAAGAAGCAGGCGATGGCAAAACCACCAGAACAGGTGTCGAAGAGCCGGCGTGGACGTCCGGTGTGGCTGGACCTGCGCCGCACCGGACGCGGCCTGCAGGCGATGCTCGTCGGCGGCCTGCTGTCCCTGATCTCGCTGGTGATCACGTTCTGGACGCTGCCGCAGATCAGCAGCACCGGCCGGCTGCCGATCCTCCGGCTGGTCGTCCTGCTGGCGGTGTTCTCGGTCCTGATCCGCTGGATCCTGGCCGGGATCGCGGTGCTGATCGGCTCGCTCGGCGTCCTGGTCGGCGGCCTGCTGTCGCAGTTCGGAGTCGTCTACCTCGCGATCACCGTCGATCCCGGCGTGAACCTGCACGGTGGCGTCGAGGCGCCGCTGCTGGTCTCGATCGTGATGTCCTCGGTGAGCGCCTTCGTCGGCTGGGTCGCGTACGCGGGCAGTGACGACGCGTACGTCGCGGAGGTGATGCGGGTCGTGCACCGCCGCGCCCGGCGGATCCAGCCCGCGCCGAGGACCGGGATGCTGATCATCCAGATCGACGGCCTGTCGGCGCCGTTGCTGAACTGGATGGTGCTGGCGGGCAACCTGCCGAACCTCGGCGGCTGGATCCGGGACGGCAAGCACTCGATGCTCGCCTGGCACACCGGCGTACCGGCCACCACTCCGGCCAGCCAGGCCGGGATCCTGCACGGCGGCTCCCGGCACATCCCGGCCTTCCGGTGGTACGAGAAGGAGACCGGCCGGGTGATGGTCACCAACCGCGGCCGGGACGCGGCGGAGATCGAGGCCCGGATGTCAACCGGCCGCGGCCTGCTCGCGGACGGTGGCGTCAGCATCAGCAACAACTGGTCCGGCGACGCGGACAAGTGCGAACTGGTGTTCAGCCGGGCCGCCCTGCCGAACAGCCGCAGCCGCGGCTACGTCCGGTTCTTCTCCAGTCCGCAGGGCGCTACCCGCGGTCTGGTGCTGTGTGTTGCCGAGATGGTGAAGGAGTTGCACCAGGCCAGGCGACAGCGGGTCCGGCACCTGGTTCCGCGGGTCAAGCGCGGTGGGTCGTACATCTTCCTGCGGGCGATCAGCAACGTCCTGCTCCGCGACCTGAACGTCTCGTTGATCACCGACGAGCTGGTGAAGGGTACGCCGGTCATCTACTGCGACTTCGTCGACTACGACGAGGTCGCGCACCACGCCGGCCCGACCCGCCCCGAGTCGCTGCAGACCCTCGAAGGCCTCGACCGGGTGCTCGGTGCGCTGGAACGGATCATCCAGCTTCTGCCGCACTCGTACGAGATCGTCGTGCTGTCGGACCACGGCCAGAGTCAGGGCGCGACGTTCCTGCAGCGCTACGGTCGGACGCTCGCCGAGGTGGTCGACGACCTCGTCGACACCACGAAGGAGCCGGTCGCGGCGGTCGGCAAGTCCGAGGGCTGGGGTCCGGTGAACGCGTTCCTCACCGAGCTGAGCATGCGCCGCAGCGTGGCCGGGACCGTCACCCGGAAGGCACTGCACGGCAAGGCCCGCGGCGGCGAGGTCGAGCTGGGGCCGAAGGACTGCGAGCCGGCGGTCGCCGCGGACGAGCAGATGGTCGTCACCGCGTCCGGCAACCTGGCGCTGATCTACCTCGCGACGACGCCCGGCCGGGTGCCGCTGGAGGAGATCGAGCTGCTGCACCCGAAGCTGATCCCGGGCCTCGCGACCCATCCCGGGATCGGGTTCGTCGTGGTCGACTCACTCGCCGAGGGACCGGTCGCGATCGGTCGGGCCGGGGTCCGCGTCCTGCGTTCCGGCCGGGTGGAGGGTGAAGACCCGCTGGCGTCGTACGGCGAACTCGCGGCGCCGTCGTTGCTCCGCCAGGCGGAGATGCCGCACAACGGCGACCTGGTCGTGGTGAGTCGGCTGGACGACTACACCCACGAGGTGGCGGCGTTCGAGGAACTGGTCGGATGCCACGGCGGAATCGGCGGCTGGCAGACCGAGGCGGTCCTGGTGCACCCGAGTCGCTGGGTGCTGAACGAGCCTCCCGTAGGCTCCGACGCGGTCCACGAAGTGCTGATCGACTGGCTGGAGAAGCTGGGGCAGCGCAAGGACGTTCCGGTCGAGTCGAAGGTGGAGGCCTGAGGCGTGCGAGTCACATGCGAGTGACATGGTGGGGGCACGCCACCACCACGATCGAGGCGAACGGCACGCGGCTCCTGACCGACCCGGTGCTGACGTCGCGGATCGCGCACCTGCGCCGCCGCCGCGGGCCGACGCCGGCTGCGGAGGCGGGTCAGTGCGACGCGGTCCTGATCTCGCATCTGCATGCCGATCACCTGCACCTCACGTCGCTGCCGTTCATCTCGCCGGACGCAGCGCTGATCGTGCCGCGCGGTGCGGCCAAGCTCATCCACGCCGACAGCGGTCCGGCGTACTCGGACCGCTGCATCGAGGTTGCTCCCGGCAATCAAGTCCGGATCGGGTCGGTCGAGATCACCGCCGTCACGGCCCATCACGACGAGCGGCGGCTGCCGTGGTCGTCGTACGCCGCCCAGCCGCTCGGGTACCGGGTCGAGGGCTCGTCGACCGTCTGGTTCGCGGGCGACACCGATCTGTACGACGACCTCGCGGCGGAGACCGGTGCGATCGATCTCGCGCTGGTGCCCGTCGGCGGCTGGGGGCCGTCGCTCGGACCGGGGCATCTGGATCCTGTCCGTGCCGCGGAGGCGGTACGGCGGGTCGGTGCGTCGACGGCGGTGCCGGTACATTTCGGGACGTTCTGGCCGATCGGCCTCGACTGGATCAAACCGGAGCTGTTCCTGCCACCGGGGGACAGGTTCAAGGCCGCGATGACCGAGGTGGATCCCGCCGTGAAAGTGGAGGTTCTGGTGCCGGGCGAGTCGATCGAGGTGCCGGCGTGACCGGCGACACCAAGTTCGATCTCTGGTATCTGTTCGCGTTGGCCGGAGCCGTCTTGATCGGTGCGGTGCTGCCCGTGTTACCGACCGGCGCGGCGGTGTCGGCAGGCGCCGTACTGGCGTCGCACAGCAATCCGATCGGCCTGGTCGGAGTACTGATCGCGGGCGCGGCCGGGGCGTACATCGGGGATCTGATCGTGTACGCCGGATGCCGGTTCGGCGGCGAACGGCTGGCGAAGCGGATCGGGTGGCTGCGCGACAACGCGTCGCTGGACGCGCTCCGGGAACGATTGGCCGAGCACGAGATCAGCGTGCTGCTCACCTCCCGGCTCATCCCGGGCGGGCGGGTCCCGGTGCTGCTCGCGGCCGGGCTCGCCGGCTACAAGTGGGAGCGATTCGCGCTCGTCGACCTGTTCGCGTCGTCGCTGTGGGCGGCGGTCTACATGGCGATCGGACTGCTCGGCTACGCGCTCTTCGACGAGCCCTGGCAGGGCGTCGTCGCCGCGATCGTGCTTGTCATCCTGACGACTGTGGTCAGCAGCCTGATCCAGCGCGCGCGGCGCAAGCGGTCAGACACCAAATGACGCGTTGCGGAGCCGCTCGACCGTCTCCGCGTCGCCGTCCAGCTGTACGTCGGCCACCTGCTGCCGCCCGAAGCAGAACAGCACCAGCTCGCCGGGCTCGCCCGTCACGGTGACGGAACCGTGCCCGTTCGGCCGCTTCGCGACGGACGTCGTACCGTCGGGCCGCTTGAGCACCAGGCCGCTCGGCGCCTTCCGCATCATCGACTTCGCGGCCAGCCGGACCGCCTTCCACAGGGCGTCCTGCTGCTCGGCGCGCAGTTCGCGGACGTCGTACGTCGCCTGCGCGCGGCGGACGTCCTCGTGGTGGACGAAGTACTCGGTCGTGTTGAGCTGGTGCCCGAGCTTCGGCAGGGCGTAGATCGAGACCGGCGGGGGACCGTTGCGGACCTTGCCGACGACCTCCGCGAAGCTGTAGCGCTCCTTGACCCGCTGCATCCGTCTCTCGGTGGTGTCCGCGAGCGCCGGGATCATGATCCCCGGGCCCGCCATCGGGTCCGCCTCCCGGACGTAGAGGTGGACCGCGAGGTCGTAGGCGTCCCAGCCGTCACACAGCGTCGGAGCGGCGGGGCCGACCTCCTCGAACAGGTCACACAGAGCGAGTCGTTCTACCCGGCTGTAGTCGGTCACATATCCGATCGTAGTTGTCTGTGGCGGGTGGCAGAATGTCAATCGTTGTCATGCCTGTGTCCCACGTATGCACCTGACTGCCCTGGAGTGTGTCTTGCCTGTCCCGAAGGTCCCAGACAAGGGCAGCGTCACCCGGCGAGGGCTAGGGGTGCTGCGGGTCGCGATCTGGGAGGAGCCGGGCGTCTTCGCGCTGTCCGTGCTCGCCAGCATGCTGTACGGCGCGATGACCGTGGCCGGCGGCTGGGCGCTCGGCTGGTCCACCGACCACTTGATCCGCCCCTCGTTCGAGCGCGGTGACACCACCGGCGGCACGATCGCGACGCTCATCTCGCTGTTCATGGGGATCGCGATCCTGAACGCGATCGGGGTCGTCGGGCGGCGGCTCGGGGCCGGCGTGATGCAGTTCCGCCTGCAGGCGACGTACCGCCGCCGGGTCACCCGGCAGTACCTGAAGCTGCCGCTCGAGTGGCACCACCAGCACTCGACCGGCATGTTGCTGTCGAACGCCAACGCCGACGTGGAGTCGACCTGGTTCGTGATCGCGCCGCTGCCGATGGCGATCGGCGTGATCGCGATGCTGGTGTTCGCGACGATCGCGATGTTCGCGGCCGACGTCTGGCTGGCACTGGTGGGGTGCCTGGTGTTCCCGCTGGTGTTCGTCGCGAACGTGATCTTCCAGCGCTACCTGCAGCCCCTCGCGACCCGGGCGCAGCAGCTCCGCGCCGACGTCTCCGAGGTCGCGCACGAGTCGTTCGACGGCGCGCTGGTCGTGAAGACGCTCGGCCGGGAGGCCGCCGAGACGGAGCGGTTCCGCACGCCGACGTACGCGCTCCGGGATGCGAACATCGCGGTGAACAAGGCCCGCGGCATGTTCGACCCGGTGATCGACGGCCTGCCCAGGCTCGGCGTGCTCGCGGTGCTGCTGGTCGGCGTCGGGCGGGTGCGGTCCGGCGGCGCCGACGCGGGTGACGTGGTCCAGGTGGCGTTCCTGTTCACGCTGATCGGCTTCCCGATCCGGGCGCTCGGCTGGGTGCTCGGTGAGCTTCCGCGGTCGATCGTCGGGTGGGACCGCGTGCAGCGGGTGCTGACGGCCGAAGGCGGGACGGAGTACGGCGAGGCGCGGCTGACGTCGACGAAGGCGGCCCGGCTGCAGGTCGCCGGCGTCCGGTTCGGGTACCTGCCCGAGCGCGACGTACTCGCCGGGGTGGACTTCACGATCGAGCCCGGCCGGACCGTCGCGGTCGTCGGACCGACGGGGGCCGGGAAGTCGACGATGACGACGCTTCTGACCCGGCTCGTCGACCCGGAGCAGGGCGCGGTGAAGATCGACGGGATCGACCTACGGGACCTGGCGCGCGACGAGCTGGCCGGATCGGTCGCGCTGGTCGCGCAGACCGCGTTCCTGTTCGACGACACGATCCGCGGCAACATCACGCTCGGCGGGGACTACAGCGACGACGACGTGTGGGACGCACTGCGGATCGCGCAGGGCGACGGCTTCGTGAAGGCGCTGTCGGACGGGCTGGACACCAAGGTCGGCGAGCGCGGTACGACGCTGTCCGGCGGGCAACGGCAGCGGATCGCGCTGGCGCGGGCCCTGGTACGGCGGCCGCGGTTGCTGATCCTGGACGACGCGACGAGCGCGGTGGACCCGCAGGTCGAGGCGCGGATCCTGGCCGGGCTGCGATCCGCCGTACAGGAGGACTCCGGCGCAGCGACGACCGTGCTCGTGATCGCGTACCGGAAGGCGACGATCTCGCTCGCCGACGAGGTGCTGTTCCTCGACGAGGGCCGGATCCAGGCGCACGGCACGCACACCGAACTGCAGGCTTCGACGGCGGCGTATCGGGACCTGGTCGACGCGTACGAGAAGGACGCCGAACGCCGCCTGGAAGAAGCGGAGCTTGATGAGACTGCATTTGATGAGGATGGGGTATCAGCGTGAGCGCGGCGGAACCGTCTCGTCTTGACCACGGCGACAACGCGGGCGGGCTGCAGACCCTCAAGGACGGTCTGAAGGTTTCGCCCGAGCTGGCGCGTGGGTGGTGGCTGACCGGACTCCTCGCGCTGACGATGACGGGCGGGCGGATCGTCGTACCGATCGCCGTGCAGCAGACGATCGACAAGGGCCTGTCCGGCGCCGGCGGCCCGAACACGTCGTACGTCGCCTGGATGTGCCTGATCTGCGCGCTGGCAGTGGTCCTCACCGCGGGAGCGTCGTACCTGACGACCGTGCGGCTCGCGGTCAACTCGGAGCACGGGCTGGCGACGATGCGGATCAAGGCGTTCCGGCACGTGCACGACCTGCCGGTGCTGACCCAGAGCACCGAGCGCCGCGGGGCGCTGGTCAGCCGGGTCACGTCGGACGTGGACACGGTGTCGCAGTTCCTGCAGTTCGGCGGGTTCATCTTCCTGGTCAGCCTCGGGCAGATGGCGCTCGCGACCGTGGTGATGTTCTTCTACTCGTGGCAGCTCGCGCTGGTCGTGCTGCTGTGCTTCGTCCCGCTGTTCGCCAGCCTGAAGTACCTGCAGCGCGCGATGTCGAAGGCGTACGGCGTGGTGCGGGCGAAGGTCGGCGAGATGCTGTCCGCGATCGCGGAGCCGGTCGTCGGCGCGCAGGTGGTCCGCTCGTACGCGATCGAGCAGCGCACGCAGGACCGGATCGACGCGTCGATCGAGGACTACCGCCGTACGGCGACGAGGGCGCAGGCGCTCACCGGTGTGACGTTCTCGATCGGTGGTCTGGCCGCCGGTCTCGCGAACGCCGGCGTCCTGACCGTCGGCGTACTGCTCGGCATCGACAAGCAGGCGACGCTGGGGGAGCTCCTCGCGTTCATGTTCCTGGTGGCCCTGTTCTCCGACCCGGTGCAGATCGCCACGCAGGTGCTGACGGACGCGCAGAGTGCGTTCGCCGGCTGGCGGCGGGTGCTCGGCGTGATCGCGACGCCCGCGGATGTTGCGGACCCGGGTGAGGACGGCGTGAAGCAGGCGCGCGGGCCGGTCACGGTCGAGTTCGACGACGTGGATTTCGCTTATCCAGAAGGCGAATTGGTGCTGCGTGACGTCGACGTACGGATCGAACCGCACCGGCGGGTCGCGGTCGTCGGGGAGACCGGGTCCGGCAAGACGACGTTCGCGAAGTTGCTGACACGGTTGATGGACCCGACGTCCGGCGCGGTGCGGCTGGACGGGGTGGACGCGCGCGAGATCTCCTTCGAATCGCTGCGGGAGCGGGTCGTGATGGTGCCGCAGGACGGGTACCTGTTCGACGCGTCGCTCGCGGAGAACGTGCGGTTCGGGCGGCCGGAGGTGACGGACGCGGAGCTGGTCACGGCGTTCGAGTCGCTCGGGCTGACCGAGTGGCTGGAGTCGTTGCCGGACGGGTTGCAGTCGCCGGTCGGTCAGCGCGGCGAGTCCCTGTCGGCGGGGGAGCGACAGTTGGTGGCCTTGGTGCGCGCGAACATCGCCGACCCGGATCTGCTCGTCCTCGACGAAGCGACGTCAGCGGTCGACCCCGGCACCGAGGTGCGGGTGAACGCGGCGCTGGAGCGTTTGATGTCCGGCCGTACGTCGGTCACCATCGCGCACCGCCTCTCGACGGCCGAGGCAGCCGACGAGGTCCTGGTCTTCGACGAAGGCGAGATCGTGGAACGCGGCCCGCACGCCGAACTCGTCGGCGCAGGCGGCGTCTACACCCGCCTCCACGACAGCTGGATCGCCCAGCGCAGCGCTCTCTGAAACACGTACCGAGGAACGGGAAAGTCGCTTCCCGTTCCTCGGTATACACCGCACGTGCTTGATCAGGGGGTCGGGGCCGCACCGTTGCTCGGGCCCGGCTGCGGTACCAGCAGGAACTCGACACCGCCCTTGTCGTCGACCGCCGCGTCCAGGATCTTGTCGTCGAGCGCGTTCGCGGCGTTCTGCTCGAGGAAGACCCGGGCACCCGCTTCCTCGACGACCTGGTCACCCGGTTGCGGAGCCTCGGTCGTGGTCACCGCGAGCGCCGGATCCGCCGGGTTCTCCTGCGAGATCCGCACCCCGGCCCCGTCCGGCGCGCCCTCGACCCCGGTGATGCTCTTGATCACCAGCGTCGCGTTCTCAGTCAGGGTCAGCACAGCCCACTCCATCCGTCGATTGTCACTAGCCCCCGCCCCGTGCCCGACCACCAAAACCTCAAACCCTCCTTGAGCACCCACCAACCACGGACACGCTCCGGAAATGGTTGACCCGTGCTCAAGGTCACGCGGCGTCGGCGTGCGGCGGCGGTACGGCGCGCCAGCGGGGCGGCTCCGAGGTGCGGGACTCGCCGCGGGCGAACGCCGCCCGCAGTCGCGCGACCAGGTCGGAGCGCGGATCGACCGCGTCCTCCCACCCGAAATGAACCAGCTCGATGCCACGGTCGCTGAGGCGCTGGTCACGGCGATGGCTCTTGCGGAGCAGTAGCCGCCGCTCCGCGGGGGTGTTCGCTTCGTACTTCGCGAGCCCGTCCGCCTCCCCGACGGTTCGAAACCATGGCCACCAGAAGTCGACGCGCTCGGGCATCCAGCTGAATCCGTCGAAGAACTGCACCTGGAGCAGGGGGGTGGGCAGGCCTGCCGCCGCGAACACGGCCCTGGCGATCGATTCCAGGACGGACTCCGCCGAGGGGTCGCCAAACGCGATGGCGTACTGAGCTCGCCGGATCCCCGGCCAGTGCTGCTGGCGTTCGGCAACCGCATGCAGTTCTGCCAGCGTCGTGCCGGCCCGCAATGCGCCGTCGACAGTGACAAGTGACTCGCGCAGCGGCAGCTCCCGTGCCAGGTCGACCACGGTCCTGGCGACGCGAGTGACGGGCAACCATCCGTGACCTGCGAGATCAGCAGCCGTCAGGCCGGCACGCCGTACGACGATGTCCGGGCGGCGCTGAAATGGCTCACAACCGAGCCCGGGTACGCCGCATGTGCACAGGCGATCGCCGCGAGTTGCTCGTCGAGACGCCCGTCGACGTAACGGCCATGGTGGTGCCGCAGAGCACCACGCCGTACCAGCCGCCGGAGATCGGCGTCACCGAGCCCGAGCTCACGCAGGGCCGCGCGCCGCTGCGGAGTCCGCGCAACCACAGCCAGCCGCTCCCGCACGTCGTACCCAAGCCGATCCATCCGCCCACCATCCCTCCCCTCCCACCACCCCCGCATCCCGTTACCCCCGACCTGTGGAAAACGTCTTTGGGCACGGGCCAACCAGATCGCGCCGCGGATTTTGGTTGGTGGGGGCCCAAAGTGGAGGCGGAGTGGGGATGGTGTGTGATCGGGGGATGGGTATTGAGATGGGTGTGGCGGGGGTTGGGGAGTTGTTGGGTGTGGTGGGGGTGTTGCGGGAGTGGCAGCGGGAGGGGGTGGCGTTGCAGTTGCATCCGGGGGATCTTGGGTGGTTCTGGCGGTTCGGCGAGGAGCGGACGGCGGCGGCTACGCGGATCTGGCGGCGGGGTGGTGAGATCGTCGCGATCGGGATGCTCGACGAGCCGGACTGGCTGCGGATGTCGATCGCGCCGGACCTCCAGCGTGACGAGGAGTTGGCGCAGCGGATCGCCGAGGACGTGTCGGCGCCCGCAAGGGGTGTGCTGATCGAGGGCAAGGTGTACGTCGAGACGCCGATGGGCGCGCTCGTCCAGGACCTGCTGTTCAAGGACGGCTGGAACGCGGACGCGCCGTGGGTCCCGGTGTGGCGCGACCTGACCGATCCGGTGCCGGATCCGGGTGCACGCATCGACGTGATCGGCGCGGAGGAGGCTCACGAGCGGACCGGCGTACAGCGGGCGTCGTTCGACGGGTCGACGTTCACCGACGACCGCTGGTTCGCGATGGCCGACGGCGTGGCGTACGCCGACGCGCGCTGCCTGGTGCTCCGCAACAAGATCGGCGAATCCGTTGCCGCCGCCACCGTCTGGTCGGCCGGCGAGGGACGCCCGGGCTACATCGAACCGATGGGCGTCCACCGCCTGCATCGCGGCCGCGGGTACGGCACCGCGATGGTCCTCGGCTGCGCCCGCACGCTCCGGGAGATGGGTTCGTCCAGCGTCTACACGGTTACCCCGGCAACGAACGTCGGCGCGGTCGAGACGTACCGGGCCGCGGGGCTCGAGCCGCAGGACGAGATCCGCTCCCAGTACCGGGACGCCTAAGCGGTCGCTGTGTCGTCCGCGGCCCGGAGTACGCGCAGGATGTTGCCTCCGGCAAGTTTGCCGAGCTCCTCGTCACTCCAGCCGCGGTCGGCCAGCGCGCTGAACAGCACCGGGTACGACGACACGTCCGGCAGCTCGACCGGGAATTCCGGGCAGCCGTCGTAGTCGCCGCCCAGACCGATGTGGTCGACGCCCGCGACCTCCCGGACGTGCTCGACGTGCTTGACGACATCCGCGAGCGTGATCTCGGGGCGCGGTACGTCGTACATCGCTTCGACCTTCTCGCGATGCTCGCTGCCCTCGAGGCCGTGCTCCTTCGCCAGCGCGTGCATCCCGTCGAGCCAGTCGACGTACGCCTGCGAGACGAAGTACGGCACGAAGGTCACCATGCAGACGCCGTTGTTGCCGGTCAGCGTCTCGAGCACGTCGTCCGGCGCGTTCCGCGGTACGTCGCAGACCGCGCGCGCAGACGAGTGGCTGAAGATCACCGGCGCGCTCGTCACCCGGAGCGCGTGCCGCATCGTGTCCGCGGAGACGTGCGAGAGGTCGACCAGCATGCCGATCCGGTTCATCTCCCGGACGACGTCCTCGCCGAACTCGTTCAGCCCGCCGAGCACCGGCTCGTCGGTCGCCGAGTCCGCCCAGGACACGTTGTTGTTGTGGGTCAGCGTCATGTACCGCACGCCGAGCGCCCGCATCACCCTCAGGACGCCGAGCGACTCACCGATCGAGTGGCCGCCCTCCATGCCCATCAGCGACGCGACCCGGCCCGCCTTGATCGCCGCGTCCACATCGTCGGCCGCCGAAGCCAGTTGGAGATCCGACGGGAACCGCTCGACGAGCCGCCGGACGAAGTCGAGTTGCTCGAAAGTACGGCGTACGGCGTGCTCGTCCTGCGGCACCCACAGGGACCAGAACTGCGCGCCCACGTGACCCGCGCGCAGCCGCGGCAGGTCCGTGTGGAGCTCCGGCACCGGGCCGGCCAGGTCGTGCGCGTCCAGGTCGTACCCGCACAGCTCGTAGAACGCGATCGGCAGGTCGTTGTGCCCGTCGATCACCGGATGCTCCCGCAGCAACGCCTCGATCCGACTCATTGGGTCATCTTCGCAAGTTCGGGACCGTGGTCAGAAGGCAACCCCGGATCGGGGACAATGGGTGGGTGATTATCGACGAGTTGACCTTCGACGCGGCCGGTCTGATCCCGGCAGTGGTGCAGCAGTACGACACGCGCGAGGTCCTGATGGTGGGCTGGATGAACGCCGAGGCGGTACGCCGTACCGCGGAGAGCGGCCGGAGCACGTTCTGGTCGCGTAGCCGGCAGCAGTACTGGGTGAAGGGCGAAACCAGCGGCCACCGTCAGCACGTCAAGCAGATGCTCGTCGACTGCGACGCCGACACCCTGCTCGTCCTCGTCGACCAGGAAGGCCCGGCATGTCACACCGGGACGCACAGCTGCTTCGAGCACGGCGAGATCGAGGTGAAGGCAGCGTGACGGCGCCGGCGCTCGAGACGTTCCGCGAGTACGCGAAGGACCGCCGGGTCATCCCGGTCACGCGGCGCCTGCTGGCCGACGCGGAGACGCCGATCGGTGTCTACGGCAAGCTCGCGGCCGAACGGGAAGGCACGTTCCTGCTGGAGTCGGCGGAGAACGGCGGCGTCTGGTCCAGGTACTCGTTCATCGGCGTCCGCTCGTCCGCGACGCTGACCGAACGCAACGGCGAGGCTGTCTGGACCGGCAACCCGCCAGTAGGCCTTCCGCAGACCGGCGACCCGTTGAAGGCACTCCGCGAGACGCTGGAGATCCTGCACACACCGCGGCTGCCGGACCTGCCGCCGCTGACCGGAGGCATGGTCGGCTTCCTCGGGTACGACGCCGTACGCCGCCTGGAGCGCCTGCCGGACACGACCACCGACGACCTCGGCCTGCCTGAGCTCACGTTCCTGTTCGCCACCGACCTGGCCGCTCTCGACCACGAGACCGGCGAGATCTGGCTGATTGCGAACGCGGTCAACTGGGACGACTCCGACGAACGCGTCGACGAGGCCTACGCCGACGCCGTACGCCGCCTGGACGCCATGGAGCGCGACCTCGCCAGGCCCACCCCGTCGTACGTCGTCCACGCGGACCAGCAGGCCCAGCCGGATCCGCACCGGCAGCGCTCCAGCGCCGAGTACCGCCAAGCGGTCGAGGACGCGAAGGAGGAGATCCGTGCGGGCGAGGCGTTCCAGATCGTCGTCTCGCAGCGGTTCGAGCTGCAGAGCAGCGCCTCCGCGCTCGACATCTACCGGGTGCTGCGGCGCTCGAATCCCAGCCCGTACATGTACCTGGTCCGCCTGGACGGCTTCGACATCGTCGGTTCCAGCCCGGAGGCCCTGGTCAAGGTCACCGAGAACAAGGTGATCCTGCACCCGATCGCGGGCACCCGCCGCCGCGGCGCGACGCCGGAGGAGGACCACGCGCTGGAGGAGGAGCTGCGCGCGGACGCGAAGGAACGCGCCGAGCACCTGATGCTCGTGGACCTCGGCCGCAACGACGTCGGCAAGGTCTGCGCGCCGGGCACGGTCGAGGTCGTCGACTTCATGGACGTCCGCCGCTACAGCCACGTGATGCACCTGGAGTCGACGGTCACCGGGCAGCTCAAGGCCGGCATGACCGCCTTCGACGCGCTCACCGCCGCGTTCCCCGCGGGGACGTTGTCGGGGGCACCGAAACCGCGCGCGATGGAGATCATCGACAAGCTCGAGGTCACCCGCCGCGGGGTGTACGGCGGTGTCGTGGGCTACCTGGACTTCGCCGGCGACGCCGACACCGCGATCGCGATCCGCACCGCGGTGCTGCGCGGCGGTACGGCGTACGTCCAGGCCGGGGCCGGGATCGTCGCGGACTCGGATCCGGCCGCGGAGGACGCCGAGTGCCGGACGAAGGCGGCCGCCGTCCTCAACGCGATCGCGGTCGCGGGAACGTTCAGCGACGTGCTGGGGGACGGATGAAGCCGCAACGGCTGGTCGACCTCCTCGCCCTGGTGGCGCTCGTGCTCCTCGGCCTCTCGGCGTACCTGACCTGGGTGTCGGTCAACCCGGGCAACGGCCGCGTGGACGAGGTCTTCAACGGCTACTCGATCACCAAGGCCCCGGTCGCGCTGGCGCTCGCCGCGCTGGTGGCGGTCGTGATCACCAAACTCGCCGGTACGGCGCTGCGCCGCCTGCTCGGCGCGCTTGTCGTCGTGCTGGGCGCGATCGCGGTCGCCGTCGCGCTGTTGGTGCGTCCCGACGGCCCCGAACTGAGCCGCATCCGGCCGGTGCTCAGCGCCGTACTGGCCGACCAGGTCATCGAGACGGGCGGCCCTGCGCCGTGGTTCGCGCTGGGCGGCGGAATCGCCCTGGTCGCGGCCGGTTTGCTCACCGTGCTGACGGCGCACCGCTGGCGCAGCGCGACCCAGCGTTACGAGCGTGATCCGGCCGCCTCACCGGCCGATCAGTGGAAGGCGATCGACGCCGGGGAGGACCCGACTCTCTGATCGCGGCGGGCTACCGCCACAATAGGACGGGACGACGAGGAGGAGTGGCGCCAACTATGGACAATACGGTGGCGGATCAAGGGGCTAGTCGGATCGACGAGGAAGCTCCCCACGATCTGCACGGAAACAGCCCGGCGGCGTGGACCGCGGTGGCGATCGTGCTGGTCGCGTTCACGGTCGGCGCCATCGCCATGGTGCTGGGACCGAACTGGGTGCTGTTCTGGATCTCCGTCGGGATCGCGGTGCTGGGGGCGCTGGCCGGCAAGGTGCTGCAGCTGCTGGGCTTCGGGGTCCCGACCGACTCCGACCACTGAAGGGCGGACGGACATGACTGTGCTTGACGACATTCTCGCCGGGGTCAAGGCCGACCTCGCGGAGCGCCAGGCGCTTGTCGGCCTGGACGACCTGAAACTCGAGGCCCAGCGCAAGCCCGACGCCAAGGACCCGATGCCGGTGTTCCGCGGCGACGGGATCGCGGTGATCGCCGAGGTGAAGCGCTCCAGCCCGTCCAAGGGCGAGCTGGCCGAGATCACCGACCCGGCCGCGCTGGCCGGAGAGTACGAGCTGGGCGGCGCCGCGGCGATCTCGGTGCTGACCGAGGAGCGCCGGTTCAACGGCAGCCTCGACGACCTGCGTGCGGTCCGCGGCCGGGTCGACGTACCCGTGCTGCGCAAGGACTTCATCGTCTCGTCGTACCAGCTCTGGGAGGCGCGGGCGGCCGGTGCCGACATGGTGCTGCTGATCGTCGCCGCGCTCGAGCAGGAGGCGCTGGTCTCGCTGATCGAGCGGGCCCAGTCGATCGGCCTGTGCCCGCTGGTCGAGGTGCACGACGAGGAGGAGACGCGGCGTGCGGTGGACGCCGGCGCCCAGCTCATCGGCGTGAACAACCGGAACCTGAAGACTCTCGAGATCGACCGGGACACCTTCGCGCGGGTCGCGCCGACGATCCCGACCGAGCTCGTGCGCGTGGCCGAGTCCGGGGTCCGCGGTCCGCGTGATGTAATCGAGTTCGCGCGCGCCGGGGCCGATGTCGTCCTCGTCGGTGAAACCCTGGTGACCGGCCGCGATCCTCGCGCCTCGGTCGCCGATCTCGTCGCCGCCGGATCGCACCCCGCCATCCAGCAGCGGCACTAGAACGCCCGCCCGGTCCAAACGGCGCGGGGCCGAAACAATCCCGCGCCGTTGTGCCGGGTTGGAAGGTTTTGTCGGATGAGTACTGTGCTGCCCGACCAGTTCGGGCACTTCGGCCGTTTCGGCGGCAGGTTCATGCCGGAGGCGCTGATCGCGCCGCTCGACGAACTCACCCAGGCCTGGCGGGACGCCATGGCCGACCCGGAGTTCACCGGTGAGTTCGAGCGGATGCTGCGCGAGTACATCGGCGCCCCGAGCCTGCTGTACGACGCGACCCGGCTGTCGGACGTGGCCGGTGCGCGCATCCTGCTGAAGCGCGAGGACCTGAACCACACCGGCGCGCACAAGATCCGGAACGCGATCGGCCAGGCGCTGCTGACCAAGCGGATGGGCAAGCCGCGGGTGATCGCGGAGACCGGCGCCGGCCAGCACGGCGTCGCGACCGCGACCGCGTGCGCGTACCTCGGCCTGGAGTGCGTCGTCTACATGGGCGAGGTCGACACCGAGCGCCAGGCGCTGAACGTGGCCCGGATGCGACTGCTCGGCGCCGAGGTGATCTCGGTGAAGACCGGCAGCCGGACGCTGAAGGACGCGATCAACGAGGCGCTGCGCGACTGGGTCGCCAGCGTCGACAAGACCCACTACATCCTCGGTACGGCGGCCGGTTCGCATCCGTTCCCGGCGATGGTCCGCGACTTCGTGCGCGGCATCGGCGACGAGGCGCGCCAGCAGTCGCTCGCCCTGCTGGGCAAACTGCCGGACGCCGCGGTCGCGTCGGTCGGCGGCGGGTCGAACGCGATCGGCCTGTTCACCGCGTTCATCGGCGACGACGACGTGAAGCTGTACGGCATCGAGCCGGGCGGCGACGGGTTCGAGACCGGGCGGCACGCGGCGACGATCACCGCCGGGCAGGTCGGCGTACTGCACGGTGCGCGGTCGTTCCTGCTGCAGGACGAGGACGGGCAGACGATCGAGTCGCACTCGATCTCGGCGGGCCTGGACTACCCGGGCGTCGGCCCGGAGCACGCGTGGCTGGCGGAGACCGGGCGGGCGACGTACCGGCCGATCACGGACGCGCAGGCGATGGACGCGTTCAAGGTGCTGTCCCGGACCGAGGGCATCATCCCCGCGATCGAGTCCGCGCACGCGGTCTCCGGCGCCCTCGAGATCGCCAAGGAACTGGGGCCGGAGGCAACCATCTTGGTGAATCTGTCCGGTCGCGGCGACAAGGACATGGACACGGCCGCAACGTGGTTCGGCCTGGGGGATTCTGATGAGTGATGTGCTTGCCCTGGGCAAGGCCGGGGTCGCGATCCGGAAGGCGAACGACGCGGGCCGCGGCGCCCTGATCGGGTACCTGCCGGCCGGCTTCCCGTCGTACGACGGCGCCGTGGACGGCGTCAAGGCGATGATCGACGGCGGCGCCGACGTGATCGAGCTCGGCCTGCCGTACAGCGATCCGGTGATGGACGGCGTCACGATCCAGCGTGCGACCGAGGTCGCGCTGGCCGGTGGGCTGCGGACCCGCGACGTGCTCAGCACCGTCGAGAAGATCGCGGCGTACTCCGACGTACCGGTGCTCGTGATGACGTACTGGAACCCGATCGAGCGGTACGGCGTGGACCGGTTCGCGGCCGACTTCGCCGGTGTCGGGGGAGCGGGGCTGATCACGCCCGACCTGATCCCGGACGAGGGCGCGGAGTGGATCGCCGCCGCCGACAAGAACGAGCTCGACAAGGTGTTCCTGGTCTCGCCGTCGTCGACCGACGCGCGGATCGCGATGACCACGGCCAACTGCCGCGGCTTCGTCTACGCGACAGCTGTGATGGGTGTCACGGGTGCGCGGGACAAGCCGTCGGATCTCGCGGCGCCGCTGGTGGCCCGGGTGAAGGCGGCGACCGGTCTGCCGGTCGGCGTCGGCCTCGGCATCTCGAACGGCGACCAGGCGGCCGGTGTGGCGGCGTTCGCGGACGCGGCGATCGTCGGTGCGGCGCTCGTCAAGGCGCTCCAGGACGGCGGCCCGGCCGGTGTCCGCAAGCTCACCGAGGGCCTGGCCGAAGGCGTCCGCCGGGAACCCCGCGCGCCCGCCGAACGTTAGACCGCCGTGAGTCGATCAAGGAACGCCGTGCTGCTCGTGGCGGCGGTGGCTCTGCTTGCCCTCGCGGGCTGCAGCGGCAAGGAAGACAAGCCGGACAACCCCGGCGGTGCCATCATCCGCAGCAGCCAGGACCCGAACGGGTTGCGCGGGGCAACCCTCGACCGGCCGTACTCGATGCCCGCGGCCACCTTGACCGACACCGACGGGAACCCGTTCAACCTGGTCACCTCCACCAAGAAGCCGGTCACGCTGGTGTTCTTCGGGTACACCAACTGCCCGGACGTGTGCCCGACCGTGATGGCCGACGTGGCGTCCGCGCTCACCAAGCTCGACGACCAGGTGCAGGGCCAGATCCAGATGCTGTTCATCACCACCGACCCGGCGCGCGACACCGGGCCGGTGATCCGCAAGTACCTGGACCGGTTCGACCCGGCGTTCGTCGGGCTGACCGGATCGCTGACGTCGATCAAGGACATCGCGCAGGCCGTCGGCGTACCGGTGGAAGGGATGCAGAAGCTTCCTTCCGGCGGGTACGAGGTCGGTCACGGAGCGCAGGTGATCGGCTTCGGGAAGAACGACAAGGCGAACGTGCTCTGGCTGTCGAACGCCGCGATCGGCGACCTGGCGCACGACTTCGGGAAGCTGGTGGAGGACAACCGGTGAAGCGGTGGATTCCCTGGGTCTCGCTGGTAGCGCGGCTGGTGCTCGGCGGCGTGATGCTGGTCGCCGGCGCGCTGAAGGTGACCGATCCGGAGACCGCCGCCCAGGCGGTGCGCGCGTACGAGCTGCTCCCGTCGGCCCTGGTGGAACCGGTCGGCTGGGGGCTGCCGTTCCTCGAGATCGCGATCGGGTTGCTGTTGATCATCGGCTTCGGTGTCCGCGCGTCCGCGGTGGCCGCGGGTGTTTTCATGATCGTCTTCGTCGCCGCGGTGTCGTCCGCCTGGGCCCGCGGCCTGTCGATCGACTGCGGCTGCTTCGGCGGCGGCGGTCAGGTCGCCCCGGGACAAACGAAGTACCTGCAGGAGATCCTCCGCGATCTCGGGCTGCTGGTGCTGGCCGGCTGGCTGTGGTTGAAGCCCGCCAGTAAGTTCGCTGTCGTACCTGAGCCGAACACGGAACCGAACACCGAACCGAACACAGGACCGCAAGGAGCCACCGCGTCGTGAGCAAGACCAAACCCCCTGTGAAGTCTCCTGGGAATCCGCTGGTGCAGCAGCCCAAGCGCCGGATCTCACCCGGGATCATCGTGGTGATCGTCCTGGTGCTGGCCCTCGGCGCCGGTGTCGGCGTGCAGTACTACCGCGGCCACTCCAAGGTCGAGGTGAGTTCCAACGGACGCCCGGAGCCCACGGTCGTCACCGGTCCCGGCACGTCCGGCAAGGGCATCACGGTCGGCCAGTCCGGCGCGAAGGTGAACATCGACCTGTACCTCGACTTCCGCTGCCCGCACTGCGCGGAGTTCGAGGAGGCCAGCGGCACGACCGTCGACAAGCTCGTCCAGGACGGTACGGCGACGGTCACGTACTGGCCGCTGCAGTTCGTGAACCCGGACGCCTCGCCACGGCTCGCGAACGCGTTCGCCGCGGCGGCCGCGAACGGCAAGGCGCTGAGCTTCGTCGACGAGCTGTACGGCGACTTCTCGAAGTCCTGGACCACCGACCAGCTGCTGGAGCTCGGCAAACAGCTCGGGGTCGGCGACGCGAAGTTCCAGCAGGCTGTGCAGGACAACACGTACGGGACCTGGCTGGAATCCGTCGGTAAGGCGGCCGACGACCGCGGCGTATCCGGTACGCCCACCGTCTACGTCAACGGCAAGCAACTAGAGGCCGACCAGCTCACCGCCGACGGCCTGCAAAAGGCCGTCGACGCGGCCGCACTCTGAGGCCCCATCGTGACCGTGCGTTTCTGGCCGTGCTCTGGTGGGTCGAGTAGCGTTCCCCCTTGCCATGTCTAGTCTGCTTCCCGCCGTGATGGTTCCGGCGTTCATCCCGAGTCCGAGCCAGGGTGTTTGGCACCTCGGCCCCCTGCCGATCCGCGCGTACGCGCTGTGCATCCTGGCCGGCATCTTTGCCGGCTACTGGCTCGGCCGCCGGCGCTGGGTGGCGCGCGGCGGCTCGGCGCCGGTGCTCGCCGACATCATGTTCTGGGCGATCCCGTTCGGGCTGATCGGTGCGCGGATCTACCACGTGATCACCGACGCCGAGCTGTACTTCGGCGAGGGCAAGCACCCGATCGACGCGCTGAAGATCTGGCACGGCGGACTCGGTGTCTGGGGTGCGGTCGGCTTCGGCGCGCTCGGCGCCTGGATCGCCTGCCGTCGGGCCAAGGTGCCGTTCCTGGCGGTCGCGGACGCGATGGCGCCGGGGATCGCGCTGGCGCAGATCTTCGGCCGGTTCGGGAACTACTTCAACCAGGAACTCTTCGGCGGCCCGACGACCAAGCCGTGGGGTCTGGAGATCGCGACAGACCACCGGCCGGCCGGGTACGCCGACTTCGCGACGTTCCACCCGACGTTCCTCTACGAAGCGGTCTGGAACCTCGGCGTGGTCGCCCTGATCCTCCTCGTCGAGCGCCGGTTCAAACTCGGTCACGGACGGGCGTTCTTCCTGTACGTCGCGGGGTACACCGCCGGCCGCGCGTGGATCGAGCACATGCGCATCGACACCGTGAACCACTTCCTCGGCCTGCGGCTGAACGTCTGGACCGCGATCATCCTGTTCGTCCTGGGCGTGGTCGCCTTCGTCATCAGCGCCAAGCGTTACCCGGGCCAGGAAGACATCTCGAGTGGTCCCGCAGCCGGCAAGCCCGTCGAGGGCGAAGAGCCGGACACCGCCGAGCCGAGCGCCGAGAAGGCGGACGCCGAGAAGGCGACCGACGAGACGGACGCCGACGACTCCGACGACTCCGCGGCGACGACCGCGAAAGCCAACGACGGGTCAAGTGACTGAGACGCCGGAGGTTTCTGCCGAGCATCACGGGGACCACACGCACCGTGATGTGAACGGCGGCTGGCTGCGTCCGGCGGTGTTCGGCGCGATGGACGGCCTGGTGTCGAACTTCGCGCTGATCGCCGGTATGGACGGCGGCACCAGTTCCGGCTCGAAGTTCATCGTGCTGGCCGGCCTCGCGGGCCTCGCGGCCGGCGCGTTCTCGATGGCGGCGGGGGAGTACACCTCGGTCGCTTCCCAGCGCGAGCTGGCCCGCGCCGAGATCGAGGTCGAACGCGCCGAGATCAAGAAGCACCCGATCGACGAGGAGATCGAGCTCGCCGAGACGTACCGGGCGAAGGGCCTCGACCCGGACCTGGCCAGCAAGGTCGCGAAACAGTTCCACGCCGACCCGGACCAGGCCCTCGAGGAGCATGTCCGCGAAGAGCTCGGCATCGACCCCACCGACCTCCCGAATCCGGTGATCGCGGCCGCCTCCTCGTTCATCTGCTTCGCCATCGGCGCCTTCATCCCGCTCGCGCCGTACCTGCTCGGCGCGGGCAGCGTCGTACCGTCCCTGATCCTCGCCCTGACCGCCCTCTTCGTCTGCGGCGCCGTCGTCTCCCGCGTCACCAGCCGCTCCTGGTGGTACTCCGGCCTCCGCCAACTCCTCCTCGGCGCCGCAGCCGCCGCCCTCACCTACTTCGTCGGCACACTCGTCGGCCCCGGAATCGGGTAGCGCAGGCGCTACCTTCGGGGTCGCTCGGCCGTCATGGTTCGCGGCGGGCGGGTTGCCTAGGTTGTGGGCATGAAGAGGCTTGCAGTGCTCGCTGTGGCGCTCATCGTCGCGTTCGTGGTGGCTCCGGGCAGGTTGGCGAGTGCTGGGGCGGCGACCGGTGAGCTGAGGAGCGAGGCGGGGCTCGTCGGTACCTTCCGCGGTGAGTTCGTCACGTACTGGGGATCTGGCGAGCGCGGTTTCGGCCCGGGGATGCAGCGGGTGGTCGACTACTGGTTCCGGTACCACATCGCGAAGGGCGTGCTCGCCGCGGCGTTGCTGGTGGTGCTCGTCGCGCTCGGTGTGACGGTTTGGCGGGCGTTTCTGCGGACCCGGGGTCTGCAGGCGGCGGGGCTTGCGGTGGGCGGTGTGCTGTCGACAGGTTTGGCGGTGGTGTCGCTCGCGGCCGTCATGGCGAACATCCATGGGACGGCGGCGCCGTTCGGGTCGCTGTTGCCGATGCTGTTCGGAACCCCGGCCGGTCCGTTGGACAACACACTCGGGCAGGTCAGGCAGCAGTTGGCCGCTGGGCAGCAGTCGCCGCCGCTCGACATGATCACCAGCGACTACGTGCTGTTCCACGCGGTGATGGCTGTCGAGGGCGCGGTCGTGGTCGCCGGGCTCGTCGTACTGACCGTCCTGTTGTGGCGGCGGTTCACCAGGGCGGACGGGCGTACCAGGCGAGTGCTGGCCGGGTACGGCGTTTTCGTGCCGGTGCTGTCGCTGGCGCTCGCCGTGGTCGTGGTGGCGAACACGACCACCGCGGCGCACCCGCTGCCCGGGCTCGAGGGGTTCTTCGCCGGTGGCTGGTGATCAGCCGGTGATCGGCTGAGTGTGTGTGAAGAGGCTGCTGTAGGCGTTCAGGGCCGGCTGGCCGCCGAGGTGGGCGTAGAGGACGGTTGAGTCCTTGGGGATGTCGCCGGTGCGGATCAGGTCGATCAGGCCGGCCATGGACTTTCCTTCGTAGACCGGGTCGATGATCATCCCCTCCAGCTGACCGGTCAGCCGGATCGCGTCGAGGGTCGACTGCACGGGTACGCCGTACTCGTCGCCGGCCCAGCCCTCCAGGACGGTGATCTCGTCGGCGCTCAGCTCCCTGCCGAGGCCGATCAGCTCCGCGGTGGCGCGGGCGATCCGCTCGACCTGGTCGCGGGTCTCCTGGAGCTTGGCGCTGGCGTCGATCCCGATCACCCGGCGCGGGCGGTCCTGGCCCGCGAACCCGGCGATCATCCCGGCATGTGTCGACCCGGTCACCGAGCAGACCACGATCGTGTCGAAGAACACCCCGAGCTCGCGCTCCTGCTGCTCGACCTCGTACGCCCACTGCGCGAACCCGAGTCCGCCGAGCCGATGGTCCGAAGCACCGGCCGGGATCGCGTACGGCGTACCTCCGCGAGCCTCGACGTCCGCGAGCGCCTGCTTCCAGCTGTCCTTGAACCCGATCCCGAACCCGGCCGGGTCGAGCCGCACCTCGGCGCCCATGATCCGGCTGAGCAGGATGTTCCCGACCCGGTCGTTGAGGGAGTCCGGCCAGTTGACCCAGTTCTCCTGGACGAGCACCGCCTTCAGCCCGACCTTCGCCGCGACCGCGGCGACCTGGCGGGTGTGGTTTGACTGGTACCCGCCGATCGACACCAGCGTGTCGGCACCCTGCGCGAGCGCGTCCGGGATCAGGTACTCCAGCTTCCGGGTCTTGTTCCCGCCGTACGCGAGCCCGGAGTTGCAGTCCTCCCGCTTCGCCCACACCTTCGCCCCACCCAGATACGCCGAGAGCCGCTCCAGCGGATGCACCGGACTAGGCCCGAACAACAACGGATACCGCGAAAACTCACTGAGCCCCATTCATTGCCTCCTCGACAATTCCCGAAACCTTGCCCAACCAATCGGTGCGATCGCCGGCCCCGACCGCCCAGGCCGCCCGCGAAACCCCGGTGTACGCCGCCACGATGACAGCCCCGCGCCGTACGTCGCCACCGTGCGCCTCGACCAATGCGTCCAGCGGGACGTCCACTGCCAGCGCCAGATAACCGAGATCGAACCCAAGAGGTCCCAGGCCGAACTGCTCCCAGTCGATCGCGACCACGTCGTCACCGGCACGGCCGAGCAGGTTCATCGGATGCGCGTCGCCATGCGTAGGCACCCGAGGCAAACCATCTAGCACCGCTAGCGCATTGTCCCGCAGCCTCCACAGCTCCTCGATCGCGGGCGACGGGTTCAGCGACCTCCATCCACCCCGCCGCTCCACAGTCCCCAGGCGGTCACGCAGTACGTCGCGAGCACCCCAGTCAGGCTCCGCCACGGAAGAGCCCGCAAACCGCCCCAGCGCCCCCGCCAACGCCTCGGGAGCCCACTCAACAGCAGACGTGTACGCCATCCGGGCATAGGGCTGGACTATCAGGATCCGTCGGTCTCAGCAGGTGAATTTCAGGGGGTTGTGGGTGGTTGTGATGGAGGTGGGCTGGGATGATGGGAGGCTAGTAGTGAGCGCTTGCTTACTGAGGGTCATCAAGGCGTTGCGCGGTGGACAGGAAGTCCAACTGGCGGGCGTCATGAGGTAGTCTCGGGACACCCGGCTTGGGCCAGTGTTGTCCCGCGGCCAGTTGTGTTGACCGTAGGACGACGGGAGCTCCTGAATGTTTGGTGTCCCCCCTGCCCAAAACCGGCACCGCCCGAGCGAGGGCCTGTACGACGGAAACCACGAGCATGACGCTTGCGGTGTTGCTTTCGTCGCGACCTTGACCGGTGTTCCCAGCCACGACATCGTGGCGAAGGCCTTGACCGCCCTGCGGAACCTCGAGCACCGTGGCGCGTCCGGTGCCGAACCCGACTCCGGCGACGGCGCCGGCATCCTGATCCAGGTACCGGACGCCTTCTACCGCAAGGTGTGCGACTTCGAGCTGCCGGCGGCGCACAGCTATGCGACCGGTATCGCGTTCCTGCCGGCCGACGCCGACGACGCCGCGAAGGCGATCGACCGGATCGAGGAGCTGGCGGACGAGGAGCAGCTGAAGGTGGTCGGCTGGCGGGACGTCCCGACCACGCCCGGCCTGCTCGGCGCGACCGCGCGTTCGGTGATGCCGACCTTCAAGCAGCTGTTCGTGACCGCGAAGGCGGGCCGCGTGCTCGGCCTGGCGCTGGAGCGGATGGCGTTCCGGCTGCGGAAGCGGGCCGAGAAGGAGACCGAGACCTACTTCCCGTCGCTGTCCGGCCGGACCATCACCTACAAGGGGATGCTGACCACGGACCAGCTGGACAAGTTCTTCCCCGAGCTGACCGACCCCGACCTCGCCTCCGCGATCGGGATCGTGCACTCGCGGTTCTCCACGAACACGTTCCCGTCCTGGCCGCTGGCCCACCCGTACCGGTACATCGCCCACAACGGTGAGATCAACACCGTCCAGGGCAACCGGAACTGGATGCGCGCCCGCGAGGCGCTGCTGTCCAGCGACCTGATCCCGGGCGACCTGGAGCAGCTCTACCCGATCTGTACGCCGAGCGCGTCGGACTCGGCCTCGTTCGACGAGGTTCTGGAGCTCCTGCACCTCGGCGGCCGCTCGCTGCCGCACGCGATGCTGATGATGATCCCGGAGGCGTGGGAGAACGCCGCCACGATGGACCAGCAGCGGCGCGCGTTCTACGAGTTCCACTCGACGCTGATGGAGCCGTGGGACGGCCCGGCGTCGGTGGTCTTCTCCGACGGCACCAAGGTCGGCGCGGTCCTGGACCGCAACGGCCTGCGTCCCTCGCGGTACTGGGTGACCGACGACGGTCTCGTCGTACTCGCCTCCGAGGCCGGCGTCCTGGACATCGACCCGGCCACCGTGACCGAGAAGGGCCGGCTCGAGCCGGGCCGGATCTTCCTGGTCGACGTCGACGCGCACCGGATCATCACCGACGCCGAGGTGAAGAACGCGCTCGCCGCCGAGCACCCGTACGACGAGTGGCTGCACGCCGGCCTGATCCGGTTCGAAGACCTGCACGAGCGGGAGCACGTCGTCCACAGCCACGCGTCGGTGACCCGGCGCCAGCAGGTCTTCGGGTACACCGAGGAGGAGCTGCGCGTCATCCTCACCCCGATGGCGAAGGCCGGCGCGGAGCCGATCGGCTCGATGGGCACCGACACGCCGATCGCCGTCCTGAGCGACCGGCCGCGGCTGCTGTTCGACTACTTCGCGCAGCTGTTCGCGCAGGTCACGAACCCGCCGCTGGACGCGATCCGCGAGGAGCTGGTGACCTCGCTGTCCTCCAGCCTCGGCCCGGAGTCGAACCTGCTCAACCCGAGCCCGGCGTCCTGCCGTCAGGTCGTGATCCCGTTCCCGGTGATCACCAACGACGAGCTGGCCAAGCTCCGGCACATCAACCTCGACGGCGACATGCCCGGCCTGGCCACCACGGTCCTGCGCGGCGTGTACGACGTCGAAGGCGGCGGCGAGGCGCTCCGGACCCGCCTGGACGAGATCTGCGTCGAGGCCGACGCCGCGATCAGCGACGGCGCCCGCATCCTGGTGCTGTCCGACCGGCACTCGAACGCCGACAGCGCGCCGATCCCGTCGCTGCTGCTGACCGCTGCGGTTCATCACCACCTGGTGCGGAGGAAGACCCGCACCCAGGTCGGTCTCGTCGTCGAGGCCGGTGACGTCCGCGAGGTCCACCACGTCGCGCTCCTGATGGGGTACGGCGCGGCAGCGATCAACCCGTACCTGGCGCTGGAGTCCGTCGAGGACCTGTGCCGGCGCGGTACCTACCTGCCCGGCATCGAGCCCGAGCAGGCGATCCGCAACGTGGTGAAGTCGCTCGGCAAGGGCGTCCTCAAGGTGATGTCGAAGATGGGTGTCTCGACGGTCGCGTCGTACACCGGCGCCCAGATCTTCGAGGCGAACGGGCTGTCCCCGTTCTTGGTCGACATCTACTTCACCGGTACGTCGTCCAGGATCGGCGGCGTCGGCCTGGACGCGATCGCCGAGGAGGTGCGGCGTCGCCACCTGCGCGCGTACCCGGCCGACGGCATCCTGCCGGCGCACCGCAAGCTCGAGATCGGCGGCGAGTACCAGTGGCGCCGCGAGGGCGAGCCGCACCTGTTCGACCCGGACACGGTCTTCCGGCTGCAGCACAGCACCCGGACCGGGCGGTACGACATCTTCAAGCAGTACACGTCGAAGATCGACGAGCAGTCCGAGCGGCTGATGACGCTGCGTGGCCTGTTCGGCTTCAAGAGCGACCGCGGCCCGATCCCGATCGACGAGGTCGAGCCGGTCAGCGCGATCGTCAAGCGGTTCTCCACCGGTGCGATGAGCTACGGCTCGATCAGCGCCGAGGCACACACCACGCTGGCGATCGCGATGAACCAGCTCGGCGGCAAGTCGAACACCGGCGAGGGCGGCGAGGACGCCGATCGGCTGTACGACCCGGCCCGGCGGAGTTCGATCAAGCAGGTCGCGTCGGGTCGTTTCGGCGTCACCGCGGAGTACCTGACGAACTCCGACGACATCCAGATCAAGATGGCGCAGGGCGCGAAGCCCGGTGAGGGCGGGCAGCTGCCCGGCCCGAAGGTGTACCCGTGGGTGGCGAACACCCGGCACTCGACGCCGGGCGTCGGTCTGATCTCGCCGCCGCCGCACCACGACATCTACTCGATCGAGGACCTGGCGCAGCTGATCCACGACCTGAAGAACGCGAACCCGCGGGCGCGGATCCACGTGAAGCTGGTCTCCGAGGTCGGCGTCGGCACGATCGCGGCCGGTGTCTCGAAGGCGCACGCGGACGTCGTACTGATCTCCGGCCACGACGGCGGTACGGGCGCGGCGCCGCTGACCTCGCTGAAGCACGCGGGCGGTCCGTGGGAGCTGGGTCTCGCCGAGACGCAGCAGACCCTGCTGCTGAACGGTTTGCGCGACCGCATCGTCGTACAGACCGACGGTCAGTTGAAGACCGGGCGGGACGTGATCATCGCGGCGCTGCTCGGCGCGGAGGAGTACGGTTTCGCAACCGCGCCGCTCGTGGTGTCGGGCTGCATCATGATGCGGGTCTGCCACCTGGACACCTGCCCGGTGGGCGTCGCGACGCAGAACCCGGTGCTGCGGGAGCGGTTCTCCGGCAAGCCCGAGTTCGTCGTGAACTTCTTCGAGTTCATCGCCGAGGAGGTCCGCGAGTACCTGGCGGAGCTCGGGTTCCGGACCCTGGACGAGGCGATCGGGCACGCCGAAGTACTCGACATCCAGCGCGCCGTCGACCACTGGAAGGCCGACGGGCTCGACCTGTCGCCGATCCTGCACGTGCCGGCGCTGCCCGAGGGTGCGTCGCTGCACCAGACCACCGAGCAGAACCACGGTCTGGACAAGGCGCTCGACAACGAGCTGATCCGGATCTGCCGGCCGGCTCTGGACAACGGCGAACCGGTCCGGGCACAGCTCGCGATCCGCAACGTCAACCGGACCGTCGGCACGATGCTCGGCCACGAGATCACCAAGCGGTACCGCGCGGCCGGCCTGGCCGACGGCACCATCGACCTGACCTTCACCGGGTCGGCCGGCAACTCGTTCGCCGCCTTCGTCCCGAACGGTGTCACGCTGCGGCTCGAGGGCGATGCCAACGACTACGTCGGCAAGGGCCTGTCCGGCGGCCGGGTCGTCATCCGGCCGGACCGGCACGCGCGGTTCGACGCCGCCGACCAGATCATCGCCGGCAACGTGATCGCGTACGGCGCGACGTCCGGCGAACTGTTCATCAGCGGCGGCGTCGGGCAACGGTTCTGCGTCCGGAACTCCGGCGCGACCGCGATCGTCGAATCGGTCGGCGATCACGCCTGCGAGTACATGACCGGTGGGCGCGTCGTCGTACTCGGCGCCGTCGGCCGGAACTTCGCGGCGGGCATGTCGGGCGGCGTGGCCCACGTGCTCGACCTGGACCACACCCTGGTGAACCCGGAGCTGGTGGATCTGCACCCGGTCACCACGGACGAGTCCGAACTGCTGCACGACCTGGTCCGCAGGCACTTCGAGGAGACCGGTTCGGAACGGGCGGCCAAGCTGCTCGCCGACTGGGAAGCGGCAGGTTCGCGGTTTACGACAGTGATGCCCCGCGACTACGCCCGGGTGCTGGCGGCCAAGGCGGCCGCCGAGCGCGACGGCCTGGACGAGGACGCCACCACGCGAGCGATGATGGAGGCCATCTGATGGCTGACCCCAAGGGATTCCTGACGACCGGACGGGAGGTCGCCGACCGGCGGCCGGTCGACGAGCGGGTGCAGGACTGGAAAGAGGTCTACCCCGGCGGGCCCGGCAAGGCGCTGCTGCCGATCATCACCAAGCAGGCCGGCCGCTGCATGGACTGCGGCATCCCGTTCTGCCACAACGGCTGCCCGCTGGGCAACCTGATCCCGGAGTGGAACGACCTGGTCTGGCGGGACGACTGGTCGAGCGCGATCGAGCGGCTGCACGCGACCAACAACTTCCCGGAGTTCACCGGCCGGCTCTGCCCGGCGCCGTGCGAGACGTCCTGCGTCCTGGGCATCAACCAGGACCCGGTGACGATCAAGAACGTCGAGGTCGCGATCATCGACAAGGCCTGGGAGACCGGCGACGTCAAGCCGCAGCCGCCGGAGTGGCTGACCGGTAAGACGATCGCGGTCGTCGGGTCCGGCCCGGCCGGCCTGGCCGCCGCCCAGCAGCTGACCCGCGCGGGTCACACGGTCGCGGTGTACGAGCGCGCCGACGCCCCGGGCGGCCTGCTGCGGTACGGCATTCCCGAGTTCAAGATGGAAAAGGAACAGGTCGACCGCCGCATCCAGCAGATGAAGGAAGAGGGCACGGTCTTCCGCTCCGGCGTCAACGTCGGCGTGGACGTCACGGGCACCCAGCTCAAGCAGCGGTACGACGCGGTCGTGATCGCCACCGGCGCCACCGCAGCACGGGACCTTCCGGTGCCGGGCCGTGAGTACGGCGGCATCCACCAGGCGATGGAGTACCTGCCGCAGTCCAACCGGGTCTCGCTCGGACAGACCGTCGCGGACCAGATCGTTGCGACCGGCAAGGACGTGGTGATCATCGGCGGCGGCGACACCGGCGCCGACTGCCTCGGTACGGCGCACCGGCAGGGCGCGCGGACGGTGACCCAGCTGGAGATCATGCCGCGGCCCTCCGACGACCGCCCGGGCCACCAGCCGTGGCCGACGTACCCGATGATCTACCGGGTCGCCTCCGCCCACGAGGAGGGCGGCGACCGGGTGTACGCCGTCTCGACGGTGAACTTCGAGGCCGATGCCGACGGCAACGTCTCGGGGCTGAACCTGGTCGAGGTCGAGTTCAAGGACGGGAAGTTCAACCCGGTCGAGGGCTCCGAGCGGACGATCCCGGCGCAGCTGGTGCTGCTGGCGATGGGCTTCGTCGGCCCGGAGCGCGAGGGATTCCTCGAGCAGCTCGGCGTCGAGCTCGACGAGCGCGGCAACGTGAAGCGGGACAACCGGTACCAGACCACGGTCGAGGGCGTCTTCGCCTGCGGTGACGCCGGCCGCGGCCAGTCGCTGATCGTCTGGGCCATCGCCGAGGGCCGCTCCTGCGCCGGCGGCGTGGACGCCCACCTCACCGGATCGTCGACGCTTCCGACGCCGATCCCGCCCACCGCCCGCCCGCTGGCAGTCTGACCGCAGCCCCACTTTGGGCCCCAGGCAACCAAAACCCGCGATGGGAAACGGTTGGTCGGTGCTCAAGGTGGGGCTTCTCGGTAGGTTGGTGAGTGTGGTTCTCCGGCTGGTGACGAAAGAGCGGCTGCGGGCGGTTGCGCCGTGGGCCGGGTTGAGCCTGCTCTTCGTGCTGACGTCGGTCGTGGTGGGACTCTTCGGGTTCGTGAACGATTCCGAGCGGGTCACGATCGGCGCGCACGCGGCGACCGTGTCACCGACGTTCGACGGGCATGCGACGCTCGACCTCGGCGCCGTACTGCCGCGGTTGCGGATACCGACCCACACGCCGGGCGGCGTCGGCGTCAACGTCGACGTCCAGGAGACCGACGCCGACAACCTCACCGAGCTGCTCACCCGCGACACCCTGATCGCCTCCCAGCCCGACGGTGAGATCGGGCGGATCCAGCAGGTCATCCAGGAGATGGCGGTCGACAACGCGATCGCCGGGGCCGGGTCCGGCCTGCTCGTGGTCGTGGTGGTCGCGACCCTGTGGAGGGCCCTCGGCGTACGGCGGCGCAGCGAGTTGTGGCACCTGGTGCACCGGCACGAACGCCGCACCGAGCACCGGATGATCGTCATCCTGGTCGCGATGCTGATCACGATCGCGTCGATCTTCGGGCCGGGACGGATGCGGCAGCCCGACGTACCGCCGACGCAGTGGCAGCCGTTGTTCAAGCTGCTGCCGGAGATGTCGTTCGACAGCCGGCTGAAGACGGTCGAGGTCGCGTCCGGGTTCTCCACCACCGGCGGGGTCGGGGTGATCCGGACGCTGGTCGAGACGTACAAGAAGTCCACCGAGCTGTACGGCGAGCTGAAGGACCGGGTCGCCGAGGTCTCCCCGCAGCTGCACAAGCCGAACGAGAACGAGAAGGTCGCCCTGCTGGTCTCGGACCGGCACGACAACATCGGGATCGACGGCTTCGCGGCCGAGGTGGCCAAGGCGGGCGGCGCCAAGCTGCTCATCGACGCCGGTGACGACACCTCGTCCGGGCAGAGCTGGGAAGCGTTCAGCATCAACTCGCTGCGGCAGCACTTCAAGGACTTCAAGGTGGTCTCGGTGGCCGGCAACCACGACGCCGGCGGCCATGTCGAGGAGTTCATGCGCAAGGCCGGGTTCACCGTGCTCGACAGCAAGCCGGTCGAGGTCGAGGGGATCCGGTTCCTCGGCGACAGCGATCCGACCCGCACCGGGCTCGGCAGCGCGGACACCCCGGGCGACGAGACGATCGAGCAGCAGTCGCAGCGGCTCGCGGACATCGCCTGCGATCAGCCGGACGACAAGCGGATCTCGACGATGGTGGTGCACGACCCGTCGTCGTTCGCCGACACCGCCGCCCGGGGGTGCGCGACGCTGCTGCTGTCCGGTCATTTGCACCGCCAGGTCGGGCCCGAGCACCGGGTGGTCGACAACCGCGCGGTCACGACGTACACGAACGGGACGACCGGGGGAGCGGCGTACGCCTTCGCGCTGGGCTACACGTTGCGCAAACCGGGTGAGGTCACCCTGATCACGTACCAGAAAGGCCTGCCGGTCGGTCTGCAGACGGTCACCGCCCAGCCCAGTGGCGACGTGACCGTCGGGCCCTACACCCCCTTGGGTTCTTGACGATTCAGGCGATGCCGCCGCTCGTCTTCTACTGTTAACTGTCCAGTAACGGGGGTGGACCAGCGGACCCAGTGGTTTGCAGGAGTAGGGTTTTGTGACGTGCGTCGCGCAAAGATCGTTTGTACGCTCGGCCCGGCTACGGCCGCCCCGGAGCGCATCATGGAACTCGTCCAAGCAGGTATGGACGTCGCAAGGCTGAACCTGAGCCACGGCGCCCATGCCGAGCATGAGCGCATCTACCAGCGGATTCGGACCGCTGCCGCGGAGACCGGCAAGAACGTCGGCATCCTGGTGGACCTGCAGGGCCCGAAGATCCGGCTGGCCGAGTTCGCCGAGGGAAAGGCCACGCTGACCTACGGCGAGCGCTTCACCATCACCACCCGCGAGGTACCGGGTGACCAGACCATCTGCGGAACGACGTACGACGGTCTGGCCGGTGACGTGGAGCCGGGTGACCAGCTGCTCATCGACGACGGCCGGATCGCGCTCGTCGCCGAGGAGGTCACCGAGACCGACGTGATCTGCCGGGTCACCGTCGGCGGCCCGGTGTCGAACCACAAGGGCATCAACCTGCCGGGGGTCGCGGTCAGCGTGCCGGCGATGTCGGAGAAGGACGCCGAGGACCTGCGCTGGGCGCTGCACCTGCCGGCCGACATGATCGCGCTGTCGTTCGTCCGGGACGCCTCCGACATCCAGTTGGTGCACAAGATCATGGACGAGGAGGGGCTGCGGCTCCCGGTCGTCGCCAAGATCGAGAAGCCGCAGGCGGTCGCCAACCTGGACGAGATCATCGAGGCGTTCGACGGGTTCATGGTGGCCCGCGGTGACCTCGGCGTGGAGCTCCCGCTCGAGGAGGTCCCGCTGGTCCAGAAGCTCATCATCGACCAGGCCCGGCTGAACGCGAAGCCGGTGATCGTCGCCACCCAGATGCTGGAGTCGATGATCTCCGCGCCGCGGCCGACCCGGGCCGAGGCCTCCGACGTCGCGAACGCCGTACTCGACGGCGCCGACGCGGTCATGCTGTCCGGTGAGACCAGCGTCGGCCGGTTCCCGATCGAGACCGTCAAGACGATGGCCCGGATCGTGGAGTCGACCGAGGAGCACGGCCTCAGCCGGGTCCAGGAGATCGAGTGGGAGCCGAAGACCAAGGGCGGCGTGATCGCCCGCGCCGCCGCGGACGTGGCGGAGCGGCTGGAGGCGAAGTACCTGATCGCGTTCACCCAGTCCGGTGACACCGCGCTCCGCCTCGCCCGCTATCGCACCGAGGTCCCGCTGCTCGCGTTCACGCCCGTCCCGTCGGTCAGCTCCTGGCTGAGCGTGGTGTGGGGCATCACCACCCACATCGTTCCCACCGTCGATCACACCGACGAAATGGTCCGCCAGGTCGACCAGCGCCTCCTCGAACTCGGCATCCTCAACAAGGGCGACCTGGTAGTCATCGTCGCCGGCTCCCCACCCAGCATCCCCGGCTCCACCAACGCCCTCCGAGTCCACCGCATGGGCGACGCCATAGAAGGCAACGCCCCCGCCTACCGAAGCCCCAACCCGTAACGCCTGGTTGAGGCGGGCGGCCCAGTGACCGCCCGCCTCAACTACTTTCTTCTTGTGGATCTCACCGTTCTCAAGAAGGTCAAGTTGCACGGCGAGGACCTTCGTGGGACTCGGGCCAGCGCGTTGCGGTGGACCGCGTGCCGGATCGACGGTTGCTCGTTCGACGGCGCCGTACTGCGGGATCTGCGGATCTGGGACACCACAGTGACGGACTGCTCGTTCGCGGGCGCGGATCTGCGCGGCGCCGTACTCGGAAGCTGGCACAAGCGGCGACGGAACCGTTGGCAACGCGTCTCCTTCGCCGGTGCCGACCTGCGTGACGCCACGATCGTCGGAGCGCTCTTCGACGGGTGCGACTTCTCGAATGCGCGCCTGAACGGTGCCCAGTTCGAGCAGTGCGACCTGCGCGACTGCACGTTCGCCGGCGACCTGACCGACGTGATCTTCGACTGCCGCCCGCGCCCGGACCGCCCGTCCCCGGCACCACTGCGCGACCTCGACTTCGGCGCCGCGACCTTCCACCACACCGAGTTCCGCGACTGCCACCCGCAGAACGTCGTACTTCCGGAAGGCGTCACCTTCATCCCCGCCTACCGCTCCGTAGCCCGCCGCGCCCTCCAGTCCCTGGCCCTGGACACATCCCCCGAAGCCACCATCCTCCGCGCCGAACTAACCCTCACCCTCCAAGGCCCCGGCACCGAATCCGGCGCAACCCTCTACAACCCCCAAGACTACAAATCCGAAAACCCCACCCTCGCAGCCTTGGCCCACCACCACCTGACCTCGTGAATACCTAGGCCTTCGGCCCGACGAACCCATCCATACGACCAACAGCTTCACGGCGGGCGACCGACAGAGCGTTGGGGCGCGGCATACGCCAGGGGATGTGGAGCAGGTCGAGCGCCGCCTGGCACAGGCGCATGATGTCGGCGGACTCGTTGGAGAACATGTAACGCGGGTACTCGTACCGCTTGGTCTGGCCCGCGACGGTTCTGGTGGTCCAGTTGGCGACGCGGCAGCCGTCGGAGTTGAAGAGGCCGCGCAGGAACAGTTCGGGGTACTCGGCAACGATCTCCCGTTGCCAGTCGACCAGTTCGATCCTCCGCAGATGTTTCCGCCCGGGCGCGTGCTGAGGAAACAGACACGGCCAGTGCTTCCAGTACGACATGACCGACGTACACCCAACGGCCCGCACCCGATGCACCGACCGGTTCGGGTGCACAGCCCGTACGACGCCCTCAGCCTCGTCGATCAGCCGCGGGTACGCGTCGTCGCAAGCAATCCGCAGCGCATACACCTCTCGCCGGTGCCGTGACAGGCACCCGTCTCCCAGATACAGCCCCAGCAGGTGCGCGTACGACGGGGCGTCGAGCGTCCCGCTTCCGCATCGCGGGCAGTTGCTCATCGGCGACCGACGTACCTTGCCATCCCGCCAGTCCCGAAGCGCAGCCCGACTGACCCCGAGCCGCTTGCTGATCGCGTTGAGACTCTCACCGGCTGCCATCGCCGCGAGTGCGATCGCTCGCGTCTGCTCGTCATACATGAACCGAGTTTCACGGGCGCCGCCGACAAAATTCTGTGCCCTGGGTGGGATTCGAACCCACACTGGATGCTGTTTGAGAGCACGGCCTCTGCCGGTTGGGCTACCAGGGCATCTGCGCGGTGACGCGCTCGAAGATCCTAGCCCATCCGGTCGCTCGATCAGAAACTGTCGGTGGCCGGCGTGAGCCTTGGGCATGGCTCATTTCAGGTCGCGGGAGACGGTTGAGTCGGCGTTGGCGATGTCCGATGCCGGGGTGCCCGATCGGGTCAACGCGGAGATCCACGGGGTTGCGTTGCGGACGATTCGGACGTGGCGGTGGCGGTATCAGCGTGAGGGCCGGATCCGCGGAGGTTCTCGAGGTACTCCGTGTCCGCGGTGCGATGGAGCTGAGCTGGACGAGGCGGCGTATGCGTTGCTGTTGGGGTGGTATCTCGGCGACGGGCACATCGCGAAGGCGCGGCGCGGAGTCTTCTGCTTGCAGATCGCGAACGATCAGAAGTATCCAGAGCTGAACCAGGAGATCGCGGCCACGATCAGGTTGGTGAAGCCAACGGCCAGCCCATGTCTGCGGGGCGGGCAAGGCATGATCCGGATCGAGGCGAGGTGGAAGCACTGGCCGTGTGTGTTTCCGCAGCACGGGCCAGGGATGAAGCACCTGCGGAAGATTGAGCTGGCGGATTGGCAGCAGGAGATTGTTGCCAAGTACCCCGAACAGTTGCTGAGGGGTTTGTTCCACTCGGACGGGTGCAGGTTCGTGAACTGGGCGAGCAAACCCGGCCGTGACAAGCGGTATTACTACGTGCGCTACGTGTTCTCGAACAAGTCTGATGACATCCGGAACATACTCACGGATGCGCTTGATCTGTTGGGCATCGCTTGGCGGCGGCCGCGGTGGGATCACATCGCGGTGAGTCGGAACGAGGCGGTTGGTGTGCTCGACACGTTTGTGGGGGCTAAGAGCTGACGTGGGGTCGCTAGGGTGTGCGGTGTGACTGCTAAGCGTGTGGTGATTGCTGAGGACGAGGCCCTGATTCGGATGGATCTGGCTGAGATGCTCGCTGAAGAGGGGTATGACGTCGTCGGGCAGGCGGGGGACGGCGAGGAAGCTATCCGGCTGGCGATCGAGCAGCGGCCGGATCTGGTGATTCTCGACGTGAAGATGCCGAAGCTGGACGGGCTGAGCGCGGCCGAGAAGATCGCGGGGGACCGGATCGCTCCGGTGCTGATGCTGACCGCGTTCTCGCAGCGGGAGCTGGTCGAGCGGGCGCGGGACGCCGGCGCGATGGCGTACCTGGTGAAGCCGTTCTCCAAGGCCGACCTGCTGCCCGCGATCGAGATCGCCGCATCCCGGTACGTCGAGCTCGCCGAGTTGGAGCGGGAGGTCGCCGACCTGGCCGAGCGGCTGGAGACCCGCAAGCTGGTCGATCGGGCGAAGTCGATCCTGCAGACCAAGTTCGGGCTGTCCGAGCCGGACTCGTTCCGGTGGATCCAGAAGACCGCGATGGACAAGCGGGTCTCGATGCGTCAGGTGGCCGAGCTGGTCGTCAACGAAGCCGGAGATTCCTGATCGGGCAGGTGCATCTGCCCGCCCATGCGCAATCTGCCGTCATCCGCTCGCAATACCGGCGTGTCGTAACCGTGAGGTGAACCCGGGCGGTCCTTGGTGACAAACCGTGGCGGAGGCACCTGGCGCCATCGAGTGAATCTCACCGAGTAGATCCGCCCGCTGACCGTATGTCACCACATTTCCCCACCGGACAGTAATCAGGTCATAGGACGATGCTTACCGGGGTAACGACATCACAACACAGCCTGTGCGCTGTTCGCTTGGAACACCCGCTGGGTCTAACCTGCGGGTGCTCGTGGCAAATGCGCGAGAGTCCCGGATTCACTGGGACTATCCAGACATGGGAGGAACAGTGCACCAGCGTTCCGTAGTACGGGTCGGCGCGTCGCTGATCGTTGCGTCGTTGGCCCTGACTGCCTGCGGCTCACGCAGTGACAACGATTCTGGCGGGGGCTCCGAAGAGGCAACCAAGACCGCGAAGATCGGCGTCATCGCGCCGTTGTCCGGAGACTTGTCGGCTCTGGGTCTGGGTATCCAGCACTCCGTCGAACTCGCTGTGAAGCAGGCCAACGACTCCAAGGCGATCCCGGGCTGGAAGCTCGAGGTAGTGCCGAAGGACGACGAGGGCAAGACCGAGCCGGGCAAGAACGCGGCCACCGCGCTCGCCAGCGACAAGGACGTCATCGGCGTCGTCGGCACGCTGAACACCAGCGTCGCGCAGCAGGTCCAGCCGGTGCTCGCGCCGAAGAACATCGTCCAGGTCTCCCCGGCCAACACCGGCCCCGGTCTGACCCAGGGCGCCAAGTGGCAGACCGAGCCGAAGCGGCCGTACCCGACGTACTTCCGCACCTGCACGACGGATGCCGTCCAGGGTCCGTTCGCGGCGCGGTACCTGTACGAGACCGCGAAGATCACCAAGGTCGCGACGATCCACGACAAGAAGGCGTACGGCCAGGGCCTGGTCGGCACCTTCACCGAGGAGTTCAAGAAGCTCGGTGGTCAGATCGTGTCGGCGCAGACGATCAACCCGGACGAGTCGAACTACCAGGCCGTGATCTCCGCGGTCAAGCCGTCCAACCCGCAGGCGGTCTACTACGGCGGTGAGTACCCGAACGCCGGTCCGCTCTCGCAGCAGATGAAGGCCGCCGGCCTGAACGTCCCGCTGATGGGCGGCGACGGCATCTTCGACCCGAAGTACATCACGCTGGCCGGTAAGACGGCCGACAACGACCTGGCCACCTCGGTCGGCGCCCCGATCGACACGCTGGACACGGCGAAGAAGTTCGTCGCGGACTACACGGCCGAGAAGTACAAGGAGCCGTACGCCGCTTACGGTGGCTACTCGTACGACGCCGCGAACGCGATCATCGCCGCGCTGAAGGAGTCGCTGAAGAGCGCTACCGACGTCGAGTCCGCGCGTAAGGCGACGGTCGACGCCATGGCCAAGGTCAGCTTCGACGGTGTGACCGGCAAGGTCGCCTTCGACCAGTACGGCGACACCACGTCGAAGGTCCTGACCGTCTACAAGGTTGCCGGTGGCAAGTGGGCGACCGTGGAGACCAAGGACTTCGAAACCAAGTAAGCAGAGTCGACCTCATGTCTCGGGGGTGGGAGCGATCCTCCCACCCCCGTGGCATGTCATAACCGAGGCAGATGGGAGGTCGACGTGGACCAGTTCTTCCAGCAACTCGTCAACGGGTTGACCTTGGGCTCGCTGTACGCCCTGATCGCGGTCGGGTACACGGTCGTGTACGGCATCGTGCAGCTCATCAACTTCGCCCACGGCGAGGTGTTCATGATCGGCGCGTTCGGCGCGCTGACGACGTACCTGTTGTTCTTCGACGGCAAGACCAGTGTGTGGATCCTGCCGATCATGATCGTCGGCGCCATGATCGCGTCGGTCGGCACCGCTGTGCTGATGGAACGTGTCGCGTACCGTCCCCTGCGGAACGCGCCACGACTCGCGCCGCTGATCACGGCGATCGGTATCTCCGTCTTCCTCCAGGAGTTCATCCGCCTCTTCTACGAGGAGCCCGCCTGGACGGTCGTGGTGTTCGCCGGTCTGGCGATCGCCGTCGGCTACGTCGCCGGCGGACGGGTGGCCAAGGTGGACCTGAACCACCCGGTGTCGCGGTGGTACGACCGCGCTCCGTTGCTCGGCGGCGCAGGTGGCGCCGTCGGTCTGTGGATCGTCGTACGGCTCCTCAACCGCGGCCTCAACCCGCTGCTGATCGCGGGCGTGATCGTGCTCGGCGCACTGGTCGGCACCGCCATCGGCTGGCTGGCCGGTCTGGCGGCTCGGCGGAACGCCCGGGTCGAGGTACCGATTCCGGCGATCGCTGCAGCTGCTGTCGGCGGCGCCCTCGTGGCCGAGGTCGGCTGGGTGCTCTTCAAGAAGCTGATCACCAGCGTCGAGTGGCCGAGCGCCAAGCTGCGCATCCCGTTCCCGCAGCTCGACGTGGTGACGGGCAAGGCGCTGCAGGTCGGCGGTGTGACGATCCAGCGGTCCGCGCTGTTCACGGTCGGGGCGCTCCTGATCTGCGCCGTCCTGCTCTGGTTCTTCATCAACCGGACCCGGATCGGCCGCGGTATGCAGGCCGTCTCGCAGGACCCGGACACCGCCCGGCTGATGGGGATCAACGTCGACCGGATCATCGTGGTCGCGTTCGCCCTAGGTGCGGTGCTCGCCGCGATCGCCGGCGTCTCGCAGGGCCTGCAGAACACCAACATCGACTTCCGGATGGGCTTCCTGGCCGGTCTGAAGGCGTTCACGGCCGCGGTGCTCGGCGGTATCGGCAACATCTACGGCGCCGTCGCCGGTGGTCTGGTCCTCGGCGTCGTCGAGGCGATGGCCACCCAGTACATCCCCGGCCAGTTCGGCGGTAGTACCTGGAAGGACGTGTGGGCGTTCGTCATCCTGATCCTGGTTCTGGTGTTCAGGCCGCAGGGCCTGCTGGGTGCGAGGGTGGTGGACCGCGCATGACCGATATCGAGACTCCTGTCGACGACATCTCGGAGGCTCCGGTGGCGAAGCCGGGCAAGCCGATCGCCTGGCCGCTGGGCCTGGCCGGCGTCGCGCTGGTGATCATCGGCGCGTTCCTGTCCTGGAGCTACGACGGACAGATCCTGAACGACCTGTCGGTCAACTTCTACCCGAACGGCCTGCAGATCCTGGTCATCGTCCTCGCCCTGCTGGCGCTGGTGCTGCTGCTGGCGGAGAAGGGGCCGCTGGTCAAGCTGGGCTCCTGGGTGGACGCGACCCTCGGGCTGCGGGCCCTCGGCCTCGGCCTCGTGCTGTACATGGTGCTGACCCTGGTCGCGATCTCGGTGGAGTCCGACGGCCTGATCAACGTCAACCCGGGCGGGTACGTCACGCTCGTCGGCGCCGCACTGATCGCGGTGTCCGCATGGATGCTGCCGTTGCATCAACTGCGGGACATGAGCGAGGCGCGGATGCCGGCCTGGTTCGAGATCCTCACGATCCCGGTCCTGATGGCGGCCTTGCTGTTCACCGCGGCGTACACGCTCGCTCAGACAGAGGCCTGGCCGCTCATCCTGTGCCTGGTGTTCGTCGGGGCGGCCGCGGCCTGCTTGTTCAAGTCCGGTGTGATGTCGTTCGTGAGCCACGCCGGGCAGCGGCACCGCAAGGTGCTGACGCTGGCGGCGTTCGCGGCGGCGTTCCTGTTCCCGTTCACCCAGAACGGTGACGACACGAACATGTCGATCGCGGGTGCGGTGCTGGTCTTCAGCGCCACCGCGATGGGCCTGAACATCGTGGTCGGCCTGGCCGGCCTGCTGGACCTCGGGTACATCGCGTTCCTGGGATCGGGTGCGTACGTCGCGGCGACGCTGTCGACGTCGGCGTTCGCGACCATCGGCTGGAAGCCGCCGTTCCTGATCGTGGTCCTGGTCGGCGCCTGTGTGGCGGCGACACTCGGCCTGATCATCGGTTCGCCGACGCTGCGGGTCTCCGGCGACTACCTGGCCATCGTGACGCTCGGCTTCGGTGAGATCTTCCGGTTCTCGATGTTCAACCTGGACGGCAACAACGGGCCGAACCTGACCAACGGCCCGAACGGTATCCCGGGTATCCCGGATCTCGAGATGTTCGGTTTCAACTTCGGCACCGACCACACGATCCTGGGCATCGACCTGACCCGGAACTCGAACTACTACTTCCTCCTGCTGATCCTGATCGGCTTCGTCATCCTGGCGTTCTCCCGGCTGAACAACAGCCGGATCGGGCGCGGCTGGGTGGCGATCCGGGAGGACGAGAAGGCCGCCGAGGCGATGGGCGTGAACGTGTTCGGGCTGAAGCTGCTCGCGTTCGCGATCGGCGCGTTCCTGGCCGGTATGGCGGGCACCGTCAAGGCCCACCAGGACGGCGCGGTCAGTCCGGACCAGTACATCTTCCTGGAGTCGGCGTTCCTGCTGGCCGCGATCGTGCTCGGCGGTATGGGCACCATCGTCGGTGTGTTGCTGGGTGCAACGATCCTGAAGGTGCTGCCGGAGAAGCTGCGGTTCTTCCTCGAGTACCGGCTGCTGCTGTTCGGCCTGCTGCTGGTGCTGATGATGCGGTTCCGGCCCGAGGGGCTGGTCGCGAGCAGACGCCGGAAGCTGGAGTTCCACGAGGACGACGAGGAGCTGGCCATCGCCGTCGAAGAGGAACGGCTGATCGCGGCGGAGGAGGCCAAATGACGGTGACCGAACCTCAGGACGTGGCCGCGCGGCCGATCGGCGACCCGGTCCTGGAAGCCTCCGGTGTGACCATGCGGTTCGGTGGTCTGCTGGCGGTCAACGACGTCAACCTGACCGTCCGCGAGGGCGAGATCGTCGGTCTGATCGGCCCGAACGGCGCCGGCAAGACGACGTTCTTCAACTGCCTGACCGGCCTCTACAAGCCGACCAGCGGACAGGTCCGGTTCTCCGGTACGCCGTTGCCGCCCAAGCCGCGGGCCGTGGTCCGGGCCGGGATGGCGCGGACGTTCCAGAACATCCGGCTGTTCGCGAACATGACCGCGCTGGAGAACGTGATGGTCGGGCGCTACTGCCGGACCAGCGCGGGCGCGCTCACCTCGGTGCTGCACGGCCCGAAGTTCCGCCGCGAGGAGGCGGCCACCCGGGCCCGGGCGCAGGAGCTGCTGGAGTTCGTCGGGCTCGGCCGGTCGGCCGAGCACCTGGCCCGGAACATGCCGTACGGCGACCAGCGCCGGCTCGAGATCGCGCGGGCGCTGGCCACCGACCCGAAGCTCATCCTGCTGGACGAGCCGACCGCCGGTATGAACCCGCAGGAGACCCGGCAGGCCAGTGACCTGATCTTCAAGATCCGGGACTCCGGGCTGTCGGTCGTGGTGATCGAGCACGACATGCGGTTCATCTTCAACCTCTGCGACCGGGTGCTCTGCCTGGTCCAGGGCGCGGCCCTGATCGAGGGCACGCCCGAGGAGGTGCAGTCCGACCCGCGGGTGATCGAGGCCTACATCGGCACCGGCGAGGACGACGACGAGGACCCGCAGGACGACGTACCCGGAGGAGAGGTCTGATGGCCGCGATGCTCGAGGTCAAGGACCTGGAAGTTGCCTACGGCAAGATCCTTGCGGTGAAGAAGATCAGCTTCAGCGTGGAGCAGGGGCAGGTGGTGTCGCTGATCGGCACCAACGGCGCCGGCAAGACCACCACGCTGAAGACGATCTCCGGTCTGCTCCGGCCGACCGGCGGCGAGATCTGGTTCCAGGGCGAGCGGATCGACCACGTGGCGGCGCACGACATCGTCACCCGCGGTCTGGCGCACTCGCCCGAGGGCCGGCGGATCTTCCCGCGGCTGTCGGTCGAGGAGAACCTGATGCTCGGCGCGTTCTCCCGCCGGGACCCGGGGGGCGTGCGCGTCGACCTGCAGACGGCGTACGACCTGTTCCCGATCCTGGGGGAGCGGCGCAAGCAGCCGGCCGGTACGTTCTCCGGCGGTGAGCAGCAGATGCTGGCGATGGGACGGGCGATGATGAGCCGGCCGAAGCTGCTGATGCTGGACGAGCCCTCGATGGGTCTGTCACCGATCATGATGAAGCGGATCATGACGACGGTGACCGAGCTGCAGCGGCAGGGTACGACGATCCTGCTGGTCGAGCAGAACGCCCAGGCCGCGCTGAAGCGGGCCGACTACGGGTACGTGCTCGAGGTCGGGAAGGTCGTGCTGTCCGGCTCCGGCCGGGACCTGCTGGTGAACGACTCGGTCCGCAAGGCTTATCTGGGCGAGGACTGACGCGAGCGCTGCTGGTTCAGTTGCGGATGACAACGAGCAACTGAACCAGCAGCGGCGCGACGATCAACGCCGGCAACAGGTCGGCGACGGCCACCTGCTTCAGCTTCAGCAGCCGCAGCGCGACACCGATGAGCATCACGCCGCCGGTCGCGCCGAGTGCGGTCACGTGGGCCTCCGGCAGTACGTCGCCCAGTACGGCGCCGACGGCCGTCATCAGGCCCTGTACGACGAGGACGACCAAGGCCGACGCGGCGACGCCCCAGCCGAACGACGCGGCGAAGGCGATCGACGTGAAGCCGTCCAGAACCGCCTTCAGGAACAGCTGATCCGCGCCGCGGCCGAGTCCGTCGGACAGCGCCCCGAGGAACGTCAGCGGCCCGACGCAGAACACCATCGACGCGGACACGAACCCTTCGACGAAGGTGTTCTGCCCTTCGCCGCGGTCGAACCGGCGCTGCATCCACGCGCCGAAGCCCTCCAGCCGCTGCTCGATCTTGAGCAGCGAACCGGCGATCCCGCCGATCAGCATCGCGCCCAGCACGATCAGGATCGGGGCGCTGTCGCCGACGGCGTCGCTGAGTGCGTGGTCGCCGACGGTGAGTGCAGAAGAAATTGCGATCAGCAGGGTGACCAGGCCGATCGCGTCGGTGACGAGATCCCTGGTGCGGTGACTGAGCCGGTGCCCGACGAGCACGCCGAGTACCGAACCTACGAGTACTGTCCCGACGTTCACGACGGTCCCGATTCCGATGAACAAACTGGTCCCTCCGGACATCTGTGGTCAGCTTTGCATGTGACCCCCGAGGGCCTACTGTTGCGCGAGGACGAGCGTATCCGCCCGTCTGTTCACCTCGGGGGTGGACCGTACCGGGAGGTCGCTGTGGTGGCAGCCATCGAGGTGAGGGACGCCCGGCCGAGCGACGCCGACGCGCTGGTGGCGCTGTGGCGTGAGCTCAGCACCGCTGCCGGTCTGCCGTCCCGGCTCCCGGCGCCGCCGTCGCCCGCCGCCGCCGAGGTTGCCGTCAGCAAGCATCTGGACGACCCGTTCGGCCGGCTGCTGGTGGTCGAGCTGGACGGCCAGGTGCAAGGTATGGCGTACCTGCGCCGGACCATGATCAGCCCGCTGCACGACGACTCGACCGTCGCTGTCGAGTACCTGCACGTCAGCGACACGTCCCGCCGGCACGGCCTCGGCAAGGCGCTGATCGCGGAAGCGGTCACCTGGGCCGAGCACGAGAGCTGTCTTCACCTGGCCGTGGTCGCCCCCGCGATCGCCCGCGAGGCGAACCGCTTCCTCGCCCGCCTCGGCCTCGGGCAAGCCGGCGTACTGCGGTTCGCGAACACGCACACCGTACGTCGCCGGCTCACCGCCGAGCACGCGCCGAACCTGCTCGCCCTGCTGTCGTCGCGCCGCTCGGCGGTCGCCCGGCGCGCGGTCAGCTCCCGGGCGGCGCCTGAATCAGCTGGCAAGTGATCCGGGCGGTGCACACCCGCTTGTCCCGGTCGTCGGTGACGACCACCTCGTACGACGTGGTGGTCCGGCCGAGGTAGATCGGTGTCGCGACGCCGGTGACGACCCCGTCGCGGACCGCGCGGTGGTGGGTCGCGTTGATGTCGACGCCGACCGCGACCTTCCCGGACGCCGCCGCGTGCAGCGCCGACCCGATCGAGCCGAGGCTCTCGGCGAGCACGCAGGACGCGCCGCCGTGCAGCAGACCGTACGGCTGCGTGTTGCCCTTGACCGGCATCGTCGCGACCACCCGTTCGGGTGATGCTTCGCTGACAACGATTCCCATCAGCTGGAGGAGTGTGCCCTCCATGCCCATACCTGGTCCGAGGTTCGTTTCATCTGTCACGGAAACAGTGTGTCAGAACTGTCCACGGGACCCACTAGAGTCGGTGTGTGGCTCCAGATACCGACACTTCGACGATGACCAAGGACACCCCGGAAGCCGGCGCCGTTCGGCCGCGGGTGCTGCTGCTGGACGGGCACTCCCTGGCGTACCGGGCGTTCTACGCGCTCCCGGTGGAGAACTTCTCCACTACTACCGGGCAGCACACCAACGCGGTGTACGGGTTCACCTCGATGCTGATCAACATGCTGCGCGACGAGCAGCCCACGCACATCTGCGTCGCGTTCGACGTGTCCCGCAAGACCTTCCGCTCCGAGCAGTACACGGAGTACAAGGCCGGCCGGTCGAAGTCGCCCGACGAGTTCAAGGGGCAGATCTCGCTGGTCAAGGAGGTGCTGGAGGCGCTCCGGATCCCGACCACGGAGATCGACGGCTGGGAGGCCGACGACATCATCGCGACGCTCGCCACGCAGGCGTCCGAGCAGGGCTTCGAGGTGCTGATCAGCAGCGGTGACCGGGACTCGTTCCAGCTGGTCAGCGAGGACGTCACGGTGCTGTACCCGAAGCGCGGCGTGTCCGAGATCGCCCGGATGGACCCGGCCGCGATCGAGGAGAAGTACGGCGTCGGCCCGCGGATGTATCCGGATCTCGCCGCGCTGGTGGGGGAGCACAGCGACAACCTGCCCGGCGTTCCCGGGGTCGGCCCGAAGACGGCAGCCAAGTGGCTGAACCAGTTCGGCTCGCTGAACGACGTGATCGACCGGGTGAACGAGATCAAGGGCAAGGCGGGCGAGTCGCTGCGCGAGCACCTGTCCGACGTGATCCGGAACCGGCAGATCAACGAGCTGGTCCGCGACCTCACCCTGGACGTTTCTGTGGACGACCTGGTCCGGACACCGTGGGACCGGGACAAGGTGCACACGCTGTTCGACAGCCTGGAGTTCCGGGTGCTGCGCGAGCGGCTGGTCGCGGAGCACGAGGAGGTCGACGCGGCCGTCGACCACGGCTTCGAGCTGGAGGGCGTGCAGCTGAAGCCGGGCGAGGTAGGGGCCTGGCTGAAGGAGCACGTGAGCGGCGGTGACCGCGTCGGTGTCGCGGTGCAGGGCAGCTGGGGCGGCGGCACCGGTCAGATCACCGGCCTGGCGCTGGCGAACACGTCCGGTGCGGCGGCCTGGTTCGACCCGACCACGATGACGCCGGACGACGAGTCGGCCTGGGCCGCGTGGCTCGCCGACGAGAAGCAGCCGAAGGCGCTGCACGACGTGAACGGGCCGCTGCTCGGCTTCCTGGAGCGCGGCTGGACCCTCGCCGGCCTCAGCTCGGACACCCAGCTCAGTGCGTACCTGGTCCGCCCGGATCAGCGGGCGTACGACCTCGCCGACCTGACCGTTCGGTATCTCAAGCGCGAGCTGCGCAACGAGGAGGCCGAGAACGGCCAGCTCAGCTTCGACGACGTCGAGGGCGGGCCGGCCGCGGACCACACGATGCTGCGCGCCCGCGCGATCGCGGACCTCGCCGACACCCTCGACGCCGAGCTCGAGAAGCAGGCCGGTACGGCGCTGCTCGCGGACGTCGAGCTGCCGCTGATCCAGGTGATCGCCGCGATGGAGCGGGACGGGATCGCGGTCGACCGGGCGTACCTCGAGGAGCTCGAGGAGCGGTTCGCCACCGGCGTACGGGAAGCGGCCACGTCGGCGTACGAGGTGATCGGCAAGGAGATCAACCTCGGGTCACCGAAGCAGTTGCAGGTGGTGCTGTTCGACGAGCTGCAGATGCCGAAGACGAAGCGGACCAAGACCGGGTACACCACAGACGCGGACTCGCTGCAGGCGCTGTTCGAGAAGACCGAGCACCCGTTCCTGGCGTACCTGCTGGCGCACCGGGACGCGACCCGGCTGCGGCAGACGGTCGAGGGGTTGCTGAAGACGATCAGCCCGCGCGACGGGCGGATCCACACGACGTTCAACCAGACCATCGCGGCGACCGGCCGGCTGAGCTCGACCGAGCCGAACCTGCAGAACATCCCGATCCGCACCGAGGAGGGCCGCCGGATCCGGCAGGCGTTCGTGGTCGGCGAGGGCAACGAGTCGCTGATGTCGGCGGACTACAGCCAGATCGAGATGCGGATCATGGCGCACGTGTCGAAGGACCAGGGCCTGATCGACGCGTTCAACTCCGGGATGGACTTCCACTCGGTGACCGCGTCCCGGGTGTTCTCGGTGGAGCCGTCCGCGGTGACCCAGGAGCAGCGCGCGAAGATCAAGGCGATGAACTACGGGCTCGCGTACGGCCTGTCGGCGTACGGGCTGAGCCAGCAGTTGAAGATCGGCGTCGACGAGGCCAAGGGCCTGATGGACGAGTACTTCGAGGGCTTCGGCGGGGTCCGGGACTACCTGCGGTCGATCGTGATCGACGCCGGCAAGACCGGGTACACCGAGACCATCCTGGGCCGCCGGCGGTACCTGCCGGACCTGACCAGCGACAACCGGCAGCGCCGCGAGATGGCCGAGCGGATGGCGCTGAACGCGCCGATCCAGGGGTCGGCCGCGGACGTCATCAAGATGGCGATGCTGAAGGTCGAGCGGTCGCTGCGCGAGTCCGGCCTGAAGTCACGGATGCTCCTCCAGGTTCACGACGAACTCGTCTTCGAGATCGCCCCCGGCGAACGCGAACCCCTCGAGAAGCTGGTCCGCCACGACATGGGCCACGCCGTCGACATGACCGTCCCGCTCGACGTGTCGGTCGGCGTAGGCCGCACCTGGCACGAAGCGGCCCACTAAGAGGTCGCGAACACCGGCTGCGGGCCGGGGGAGAGCGCGTTCTTGATGCACTCCATCTCCCGGTCCGTGAGGTCTGGGAGGGCGTTCAGGGGCCACCAACGGACGTCGAGGGACTCGTCGTCGTTGACGCGGGGCTCGCCGCGGACCGGGCGGCAGCGGAAGCAGAGGTCGAGGAACTGGACCTGGTCGCCGTTCGGGTAGCTGCTGGGCGGGAGTGACTCGACGCTGATCAGGCGCTCGACGACTGCCTCGACCGCGGTCTCCTCCTGGATCTCGCGCACCAGCCCGACGGCCGGCTGCTCACCTGGCTCGAGGATCCCGGCGACCAGGCTCCAGCGGCCGTTGTCGGCACGCTCGACGAGGAGCACCTCCTCCCGGTCGTTGAGCACGACCGCAGTGAGCCCGCTCAGCCACAGCAGGTCGTGCCCGATCTTCTCGCGCAGGTCGAGGACGAACTTCGGTGTCGGCATGCCCAGAACCCTACCGAGGCCGGCGTCCAGGACTTTTTTCGCCGCAAGAAATTTGGGTGGCCCTACGCAAGCGGCAAGCGCTTGCCGCGCAACTTACGAACAGTGACTGATCGATCCCGATCGGTATCGAACGAGATCTTCCGTCGGGTCGTTTTCTATGTCATTCTCCCGGGCAAAGATCCGAGATCCTATCGGATATCGCTCTCGGATATTTCGTCTCCGTTCCGACCCCGCCGCCTAGGAGGAACCATGCCGAACGATCACGCACGCCCGGGACTCAGCCGCCGATCACTCATCGCCGGCGCACTCGGACTGACCGCGGCCGCCGGCGGCGGTGTGCTCAGCGCGTGCAGCGGCTCGAGCAACGCCGGCACCGCAGCCCCGGGTTCAGGCGCCGCGGCGCCCAGCGTCACGCTCGGCCCGAAGCTGGCGACGGTGCAGTACCCGGAGGGGTACGTCGGCCCGGTCGCCCGCACGTTGAAGCCGATCACGACCGAGAAGACGACGTTCAAAATCGTCGTCAAGCAGGACGTCACGATCGGCGACTGGAAGACGAACGCGTTCACCAAGTGGCTGGAGCAGAAGACCGGGGTCCACATCGAATGGATGCAGGTCGGCGGCACCGACGACGACGTGATGACCAAGGTCAATGCGATGGTCGCCGCCGGTGACATCCCGGACGCCTTCCTCGGGATCGCGTTCACCCGGTCGCAACTGTTCCTGTACGGCCAGCAGGGACTGTTCACCGATGTCGGTCAGTACATCGACGGGTACGCGCTGAACCTGCAGCAGGCGATGAAGGACTATCCCGACACCCGCAAGCTGATCCAGGCGCCGGACAAGAAGATCTACTCCTTCCCCGGCATCAACGACTGCTACCACTGCCGGGCCAGCGACGGCCGCGCCTGGCTGAACACCGAGTGGATCAAGCAGGTCGGGCTGGCCATGCCGCAGACCACCGACGAGTTCCACGAAGTACTGCGCGCGTTCAAGAAGGCCGATCTGGCGGGTAACGGCAAGACGATTCCGTTCGCCGGGTACAAGGACTCCGCGATCGACCCGTTCTTCATGAACCCGTTCATCTACAACCCGGGCGAGCCGTGGCTGGTGGTTCGCGACGGCAAGGTCGACGTCGCGTTCGACAAGGACGAGTGGCGTGAGGGGCTGAAGTTCGGGAACAGCCTGTACAAGGACGGGCTGATCAACCGGGACGTGTTCACCGCCGACGAGGACCAACTGAAGCGCTACGGCAACGCGACAGGCAAGCCGCTGATCGGGGGCGCCCGGACGAACTACTGGGGCGTCTTCGTGGACATCGACCAGAAGGACCCGAACGCCCGCTGGCGCCAGTACGAGGCGTGCCCGCCGCTGAAGGGACCGAACGGCGTCCAGTACGCGGCGTGGGATTACACCGGCGTCGGCGTCGAGGTGGCCCACCTGGTCATCACCAAGAAGTGCGCCAAGCCGGAGCAGCTGGTCCAGTGGGCCGACGCCCAGTACGAGCTGGAGGCGATCCTGCGTGGGTACGGCGGTCCGGCGTTCTCGTGGGCGAAGAAGGGCGAGCTCGGGATCAACGGCAAGCAGGCGGTCTATGGGTTCGACGCGACCTGGAACTCGCAGAAGAACATCAACTGGAGCCAGGACAACCCGATGTACCGGTCCCAGGACTTCCGGCTCAGTGAGCGGGTGAACCCGAAGGACATGACCTTCGAGAAGCCGCTCTACGAGCAGACCAGGGACAAGTACTTCCCGCACAAGCAGCCGCAGGAGATGCAGTTCCCGCCGGTCACCCTGGACCAGGACCAGGCCGCGCAAGAGGCGGAGCTGAGGACCAACCTCAAGGGCGAGGTGAACCAGTCGTTCGCCAAGTTCCTCACCGGGCAGCTCGACCCCAACGACGACGGTGCGTGGAACGACTACAAGGGCCGGGTCGAGAAGATCGGCGTGAAGCCATATCTGGAACTCCAGCAGGCCGCGTACGAGACGTACAACGGATGAGCGCGGGGACGACGCTGGCGCCGGACGAGGCGCGGCTCGGGGCCGGTGCGCCGATCCAGGACACCAAGGGCGACAAGATCGCGCTGGCCTGTATCTACGCCGCGCTCGGGCTGTTCTGCCTGGCGGTGCTGTACCCGATCGTCTACGTCCTCAGTGCCTCGGTCAGCAACACCAAGCTGGTGTCCGCGGGCGAGGTATGGCTGTGGCCGGTCGGCTTCACGCTGGACGCGTACAAGGCGATCCTCGACTACAAGTCGATCGTCAGTGGCTTCGGCAACTCGGTGTTCTACGCGGTCACCGGCGCTGTGGTGGCCACGATCCTCACGCTGCTCGCGGCGTACCCGTTGTCGCGGAAGGGGCTGCCGGGCAAGGGGATCATCATGGCGGCGTTCGTGTTCACGATGATGTTCAGCGGCGGGCTGATCCCGACGTACCTGGTCGTGCACGAGCTGGGACTGCTGAACACGCGGTGGGCGATGATCCTGCCGACGGCGCTGGCGGTCTGGAACGTGATCATCACCCGGACCTACTTCATGGTGACGATCCCGGAAGAGCTGGTGGAGGCCGGGAAGGTGGACGGCTGCAGCGACTTCGGGTTCTTCTGGCGCGTCGTCCTGCCGTTGAGCAAGCCGATCATCGCCGTGAACCTGTTGTTCTACGCGGTCGGTTCGTGGAACTCGTTCTTCAACGCGCTGATCTACCTGACCAACGAGCACCTGTTCCCGTTGCAGGTGATCCTGCGGCAGATCCTGCTCCAGACCAAGGTCGACCCGTCCCAGATGCCCGACACCAGCAAGCTGGCACAGATGCAGGAGCTGCAGCAGCAGCTGAAGTACTCGCTGATCGTGATCGGCATGATCCCGCCGCTGCTGGTCTACCCCTTCGTCCAGAAGCACTTCGTCAAGGGAGCCATGATCGGCTCCCTGAAGGGATGAGGCCCCGATGACCACAACAGAAACAGAAACAGAGACAGAGGCAGATGTAAGGTCGTCGTCTGTCCGGTCAGGGGCCCACAAGCGCACCCGGGTGGCGAAGTCCAGGGCCGGCCTCGGCCTGCGAATGCGCCGGAACTGGCAGCTCTACGCCATGCTCGCGCTACCGCTGATCTGGCTGGCGATCTTCGCCTACTGGCCGATGTACGGCGTGATCATCGCGTTCAAGGACTACAACGTGGTGTCCGGGATCTGGGGCAGCCCGTGGGCCGGGATGAAGTACTTCGACCGGTTCGTGGAGTCGTACCAGTTCTGGCGGCTGATCAAGAACACCGTGTACCTGCACGTCTACGAACTGGTCGCGACGTTCCCGTTGCCGATCATCCTCGCGCTGTGCCTGAACACGGTCCGGAGGAAGTGGTTCAGCCGCACGACGCAGCTGATCACCTACGCGCCGCACTTCATCTCGACCGTGGTCGTGGTCGGTCTGCTCGTGGTCCTGACCAGCCCGAACACCGGTGTGACGAACAAGCTGATCGGGTTGTTCGGGTTCGGCCCGACTGACGTGATGGGCGATTCGGGCATGTTCCGGCATCTCTTCGTCTGGTCGGGCGCGTGGCAGACGATGGGGTTCGCCGCGATCATCTACCTGGCTGCGCTGACCAGTGTTCCGCCGGAGCTGCACGAGGCGGCGATCGTGGACGGTGCGTCCCGGATGCGGCGGATGTGGCACATCGACCTGCCGGCGATCGTGCCGGTCGCGGTGATCCTGCTGATCCTGGACATCGGCCGAATCCTGTCCGTCGGCTTCGAGAAGGTGCTGCTGATGCAGAACAGCCTGAACCTCGATGTCGCGGAGGTGATCGACACCTACGTGTACAAGATCGGTCTGGCGTCCTCGGTGCCGCAGTTCAGTTATGCGACCGCGATCGGGTTGTTCCGATCAGTCATCGGCCTGGTGCTGCTGGTGCTCGCGAACGCGTTCGCCCGGCGGTTCGCGAAGTCAAGCTTGTGGTGACTCGGCGGCCTGGCGGTGCAGTCCGGCCGCCAGGCCTGCCGACAGCAGGAGCGCGCAGGTGCTGGTCATCGCGGCCAACACCTTCACGCCGTCCAGGCCGGTCGCGGTCCCGGTGCCGAGGATGATCGCGGCGGCCACCGCGAGCACCACCAGCCCGAGCCAGATCCCCAGCGCGGCGCGCTTCTCCTGCTGCGCGATAGCGGCGTACACGACCAGCTGCAGTACGGCGTACGCGGAACCGGCGACCGCGAACAGCCAGGTGTAGGGACCGAGGGGCGCGTACTTCTCCTTGCCGCCGATGATCGCGACGACGAGATCGGGAAGGATCAGCGTGCCGATGACCGTGCACACCCCGAGACCCGCGACAGCCGCGATCGCCTTGCGCAGCCGCAGGGTGTCACCTGGCGACTGCGCGAGGGTCGGGAACACCAGCACGATGACGAACTGCGGAAGGAACAGGCAGGCCTTCGCGATGATCACCCCGGCCGCGTAGTACCCGCTGTCCGTGCCGTCGAGCAGGGCGCGGGCGAACAACACGTCGGCGTTGGCGAGCGCGAAGAACGCCAGCAGCGTGTGCGTGCCGTGCACGGTCTCCCGCAGTACCTGCTTGACCTGGTCCTTGGTCGCGCCGGTCGATCCGCGGAGCGCGATGCGGCCGATCACGACCGGTACGGCGGCGCCGAGCGCCAGACCGATCATCGCCGAGTCGAGCGACGGGCGCACCAACAGGGCGCCGCCGCCCAGGACGAGGCGGCCGACACCGGTGGAGAGGTAGATCGCGGCCAGCGCGGTCCAGCGTTTGCTGCCCTGGAGGACGCCGAGCTGGGACCCCATCACCGTCAGGCAGCCGAGTGTCGGGGCAAGCAGCAGGATCGACACCACCGAATCGATGTGCAACAGCCACATGAACACCGGCGTGAGCGCCAGGCAGACCACGGTCAGTCCGAGCGCCGCGCGATTGCCGGCCTTCAGCATCGCGTCGGCCAACGCTCCGGCGCCGGCACCGGAGTGTGTTGCGAGCTGGCGGGCGCCGGCTGCCTGCAGGCCGAGCGAGGCGACGTTGCCGATCAGCAGCAGACCCAGCATGGCCGTGAGGGCGCCGAACTGTTCCGGCACGAGCCGGTGCGTGCCGATGAGCGTGAAGCCGTAGGCGGCCACGTTCATGATCGCCATGGCTACGGCGACCACAGTGGCACGTCGCAGGAACGCCAGGCGCTTGGCCTGCGGTGCACTGGCCGGAGTGGTGCCAGACGTCATTTACGCTGCCTCGGATCGTGTGAGATTTGCCGGACCTCACGGTACGGCAACGATGCCGCCCAGAAGCCGCCGGATCCGTTAATGTCCCGCCGGTGAGGAGGCTGAAGGCAGGTAGTTCGGAGCAGGTCGTCTGGCGGGCACGTCTCGTCCTGGGATGCCTTGCTCTGATCGCTCTGTGCTTTCAGCGTGCTCCCGGCCAGATCGTTCCGGATCGCCGGCTCGAGCTGACGGCCGGACCGGGTGGGTTCCTGTCGCGTGCACTGCACCTGTGGGATCCGCACACTGCGTTCGGCCAGCTCCAGAGCGACGCCTACGGCTACCTGTTCCCGATGGGGCCGTTCCACTGGTTGCTGGACACGCTGTCGGTGCCGGACTGGATCGCGCAGCGCCTGTGGTGGTCGCTGGTCCTGTGCGTCGCGTTCGTCGGCATCTGGAAGCTCTGCAGCGTCCTGCAGTACGGCGTGCCTTGGACACGGCTCGCCGTCGCACTGCTGTACGCCGTGGTGCCACTGGCGTTCGGCGGGCTCCCTATCGAGGTGTGGCCGCTGGCCATGGCCCCGTGGGTACTACTGCCACTCGTCTCACCAGGCGCCCGCTCCGGCTGGTGGCGGGTGAGCTGCTCGGCTGTCGCGTTCGCGCTGATCGGCGGCGCCAACCCGGTGGCCGGCGTCGCGACCCTCGTCGTACCGGCCGTCTGGCTCGTGGTGCGCTCGCGGCTGAAGCTGACTGTCGCGTGGCTGGGCTTCGTCCTCGCAGCGTCGATCTGGTGGCTGGTCCCATTGCTCATGCAGCTCCGGTACGGCGTCGCGCCGCAGAGCCCGCGCTGGATACCGGTCGCTGGTGCGGTCGTCGGAGTGCCGCTCGCACTCGCCGCAGCGCACTACCTGCGTCGTCTGACCAACCTGTCCGTCTCACGAGGCGTCCACCGCCGCGTCGTACCTGTTCTGGTCACCTGCCTGGCTGTAGCCGCCGCCCTGCCCGTGGTGCTCGCCCGACCGGACGGGGCGTTCGCCGCGATCCCGCAGCACTGGGAGGACGCGGCCAACTGGTTGGACGAGCAGACCACGCCCGGCAGCGTGCTGGTCCTCTCCAGCTCCAGCGAACCGCTGGCCGCCCTGGTGAGCCGCCCACTGGCCGCGCTCACCAATGACATGCGCAGTCGTATCGACTCTGGCGTCGGTGACCCGGCGTTGCGTCAGGAGCTGACCCGCGACGGCGTCCGGTACGTCGTCGTGCGCAACGACGTACCGGAAGACACCTTGGCGATCCACGAGAGCCTGGCCGACTCCGGCATCGGACGCGTGGCGTACTTCGGACCGCCTGGACAGTCCCGCCTGCCGTACCCGAGCGTGGAGATCTACGACGTCGGAGCGACCACTCCGGGTCGGCTGATACCGCGGTCGCGGCTCGTAGCGGTCGCTGGCACGGCTGACGACGTACCGACGGTTGTGACTGCGCTCGGTGGCGAGGGGGCCGCGGTACTGCGGGCGGACGCCAACGGCAAGCTGGACGACCTGCCGCTGATCGCGACCGACAGCCAGCAGACTGATGAGCAGCCGAGTGCAGTGGTACTGCGGAACGCGCAGATCGGCCGGTCCGCCTGTCTGCACGTCGGCGCACGGGCCCTGTGCAGTCAGGACCAGGCGAAGGATTCCGCCGAACCGAACGGCCTGTCCCGCAGTGTGCAGCTCTCGCAGGCCGCGACGTACCAGCTGCGCGGGACGGCCCTGCCGCAGGACGGCGAGGCGCTCGAACGGCTGCTGTCGGTACCGGGAGCGATCACCGCAACGGCCTCTTCGCGGGCGGTCGCCGCGCCGGAGGGACGGCCGGGTGCCGCGGTCGACCGCGATCTCGGCACCGGCTGGCTGGCCGCGCCGGACGACCCGGCACCGAGCCTGACCCTCAAGTTGCCTGCCGCAAGAGACCTGCACGGTCTGCGGTTCCAGGCGTACCTGGACGGCTCCCGACCGGCAGAGGTCGTGCTGCACTTCGACGGCGGCTCGACGCTCCCTGCGACGGTCGACGCCGGCGGGTACGTCCGATTCGCGACGAGACACACGCGGACCGTCACGATCGACTTCACCGCGACGAAGCCGCTGCAGGATGCGCAGACCAGTCCGGTCGGGGTGACCGAGGTCGAGGTGCTCGGTGCGGACGAACTGCGCAAGGCGGTCGCTCCGCAGCGGCGCGCCCCGGCGTACTGCGGCAACGGGCCGACGGTCCGCGTCGACGGCGTACCAGCGCGGACGCAGGTCTCGGCGACGATGCGGGACCTCCTGCAGCGACGGCAGGTGGCGTTCAGCCTGTGCGGCCAGATGTCGACCATCCCGTTGCGATCCGGGCTCCACAAGGTGGAGGTGCAGGCGAACGGCGGGCTGGTGCCGATCGAGACCACGCTGGCGAAGGCAGGGTTCGGGGACGTGTCCGTGACGCCGGTGCAGGGCGTGGACGTCTGGCGTCCGAACCCGACCGAGCTGACGGTCGAGGTGCCTGGCGCTGACGGGCAGTCCGTGCTGGCGGTCGCGCAGAACTACAACGAGGGCTGGGAGGCGTACGACGGCAGCGGCCAGAAGCTCACGCCGATCCGGATCGGCGGCTGGCAGCAGGGCTGGGTACTGCCGGCCGGGCCGGAGCAGGTGGTCACGGCAAGCTTCATGCCGGACAGGGCCTACCGCGCCGGGCTGCTGCTCGGGCTCGTCGCCCTGCTCTCGGTCTTGGCCACCGCCGCGTTCTTCACGACAGGCCGTTCGACCAGGCGGTAGCTGACTGCTGCCAGGACGACGGAGACCAGCAGAGCCACGGGCAGCTGTACGGCGAATGGGCCGTCGATCAGCCCTAGTACGACGAACTGGTACGCCACAACGCCGTACGACAGCTGTGCACCGAGCTGAGCCGGGCGACTGCCCAGCACGCGGACCGTCCCGGCTGTGGGCGTCAGGACCGGGAACAGCACACAAGCGACCACCACCGTGTAGAGCAGGCTCTTGATGAGGGCTTGTGCCGCTGTGGGCGTGGAGTGGTCGTACGGTCCGGCGATCGGGGTTGCCGTGATCAGCAGGAGTGCCGCGGCGATTCCCCAGAGCGTGCCGGGGACTCTGGTCAGCGTGTCGAGTGTTGACGGGCCGAGCCGACCTGTGGCGCGGGCGACCTGCCAGAGCGCCATACCCATGCCGACGGCGAACCAGCCAAGGTAGCCGGGCAGCCAGAGCCCTGCCGCGGGGTGACCGGTTGCCACGACGGCGGCCATCCACACCGGTCCGAGTGCGGTCAACGCGACCAGGACAAGGAGCCGCCACCGGACACTGCGGCGGGTAGGACGTTCGTACCCGGTCAGCAGCCGCCCCAGACCAGGCAGCAGCAGGTAGAAGGGGAGAGGCGTCAGGACGGCCCAGCGGAGGTAGGTGGTCGCGGGCTGTGGGACGAGGACGATCGACAGCACAACGGCGACCAGTAGCGCGGGGAGGATGCGTAGGGCGCGGCTGCGCAGGTACGGGAGGGTGAGTGGCGGCAGTGTGCCGGAGAACCACGCCAGTACGTGCGGCCGGTAGAGGAGGAACCCGGACACCGCACAGAAGATCGCCCAGCCGACGTCCAGCCGGGACACGACCCCGGCGAACGGTGCATGCGTGTGCAGTCCGACCTGTGACACCACCACTGCGAGTGCAGCAATCACTCGCAGTCCGTCCACTGCGGGGAATCGAGTCATGCAGGCTGTCCTTTGTGGGCGGTCCAGATGGCTGTGCCGGGGACGAAGGGGCCGCGCTCGGGTCCCCAGCCGCCCCAGATGAGCTGGTGTCCGGCCGGCCATTCCGGTTCGAGCAGGTCGTCGATGGCGAACCCGGCGCCGGTCAGCTCCCGGATCCAGTCGCCGGTCGTGCGGTGGTGCTCGGCGTATACCGGCGTACCGGACGCATCTACCTCGACGTACGGCCTCCGGTCGAAGTAGGAGTGGATGATCCGCAGACCGGCGGCCGACGGGTCGTCGGGCATCGCCCAGCGGAACGGGTGGGTCACCGAGAACACCAGAAGGCCCCCGGGCTTCAGGACGCGCGCGATCTCGCGGAACGCCGTACCGACGTCGGCCACGAACGGGAGCGCCCCGAAGGCCGAGCAGGCGATGTCGAAGGTGCTGTCGCGGTACGGGAGTGCGACAGCGTCAGCGGCCGCCGTGCGGACCGCCGTGCCGGTGCGTACGTCGAGGTCGTGAGCGATCCGGAGCTGTTCGATCGAGATGTCGAAGGCAACCACGTCGGCGCCCTGTCCGACGAGCCATCGCGAGCACTGGGCCGCACCGCAGCCGACCTCGAGGACCCGCTTGCCGCGCACCGGCCCGAGCAGCTTGGCCGACTCCTCGTCAACGCCCTCCGGACACCAGACGAACCGGTCGTCACCGAGGAAGTCACCGTGCTCGTCCAGGTACTCCGCAGCGGCCCCGTCCCAGTACGTCCGGCTGGCACGTGACGCCTGAGCTTCCGTCAGCTCCACCCTCCGCGGCTCAACCACCGGGTCAGCCTAGGGGACCCCGGAGTCTGCAGCCTCCGAGGTCCTGGATCAGCCGTCCATCTTGGTGTCGGCGTACACGGTCATGGCATCGCGCAGGTACTCGACCAGTGGGTCGTCGCCGCTGCCGATGTTCTGCCGGAACCGCTCGTCGTCGACGTACATCTGCCCGAGTCCCTTGTACGCCTCACGTGTCGGCGTCCAGAACAGACAGGTGACCTCGTAGTGCAGCTGAATCAGCTCCTGCACACTCAGCTCGGTCACTGCGACCCCTTCCGCCTTCAGCGCGGCCAGCCCTTCGTGGACCCGTAGGTAGCCGGTCCGGGCCTTCTCGGCGTCCGCGTCGGTCCAGCCGCGCATCCGCTGGTAGCTCGCGTCCACCGCTTCGTCGCCCCAGCGCTCACGCGCCTCGGCCTCGTACGGGTTCCGCTCGAATCCTTCGAAGACCTTCTCCGGTGACATCTCTCCTCCTCTCTTCAGGTTGTCGATGGTTGCGTCGACGGTGTGCACCAGTTGGCTCAGGCGCAACTGCTCCTTGACCAGCCACTCCTTGTGCTTGGCGAGCACCTCGATCGCGTCCTGCTCGTCGCGGTGCGTGATCACCTCGCCCACCACGTCCAGACTCAGCCCGAGGTCCCGGAGCAGGAGGATCTGCTGCAACCGCAACAGCTGCTCCTGCTCGTAGTACCGCCGGCCGTTGGGCGCGACCCGGGCCGGCTCCAGCAGACCGATGGAGTGGTAGTGCCGGAGCGTGCGTGAGGTGACACCGGAGGACCGGGCCACCTGCGCGATCGACCACGCCATCGAACTGCTCCTTTCCGTCGACATCCCCGACGGTAGATGTTGCCGCTACGTCAACTTCAAGCCGATTTGTCGAGGGCATGCGGCAGGATCACAGGCATGAGCGATTTCGCGGCCAGTGCCGTCCCGTTGACCGGCGGGTACGGCGGGCAGACGTTCGCGGTGAGCGCAGGCGACGAGGACGCGGTCATCAAGTTCTACGCGCGGGACCCGGAGCGTGCCGCCGTCGACGCCTCGCTGCTCGAGCTGGTGCGCGGACTGCTGCCGGTACCGCGGGTGCTCGATCTCAAGCGCGACGGGTCCTTCGAGGATCCGCCGTACCTGCTGACCGAGCGGCTGCCGGGGATCAACCTGCAGGTCTTCCTCGAGTCGGCGACGGACGAGCAGCGGCGGCGGGTCGGGACGCAACTGGGGGAGCTGCTGGCGCGGCTGAGCGGGATGCCGTTCCTGAAGGCCGGGATGTTCCGGGGCGGTGAGCTGACGGTCGAGCCGTTCGGGTTCGGCGACCTGGCGGAGTACGTCGCCGGGCTCCGGCTCGGATTCGACGACCGGCAGCGTGAGGGCTTCTCGGCAGTGGTCGACGAGGCGGAGGACGTACTGGCCGACGGCGTGCGCCGGGTCTGCCTCGTCCACAGTGACTTCAACCCGAAGAACCTGCTGGTCGACCCGGAGACGGCGCGGATCACCGGGCTGATCGACTGGGAGTTCGCGCACGCCGGTTCGCCGTACGCCGATCTGGGCAACCTGCTCCGCTTCTCGGAGGACCAGGTCCTGGCCGGGGCGGTGCTGGACGAGCTCCGGGAAATGGACCTGGGGGAGCGGCTGGTGGACCTTGGCCAGGCGGCCGATCTCTGGGCGCTGCTGGACCTCGCGGAGCGGGCCGCCGAGCACGAGGTCGCGGCGGCCGCGCACCGGCTGGTCTCTCGAATGGCGGACACGGGCACGCTCGCCGGAGGCCGGCCGGCGCTCGGCGTCGTACATTGAGATCAGTGGCACGTCGGGAGACCTCGGCGGGCGGCCGGTCGGCACCGGGTGCCCCAGGTTGTGCTGTCTCCGTCAAGACCGGTATTCTGTGAGATGCGCTATGGGCCCGCGCGACCTCGGACGGAGCAGGCTCGTGCTCGCAGCAGTCGGTGGTGAATCTGTGCTCTTCAGGCAATCCAGCGGTTTGATGCGATCCAACGGTTCATGCGCGACCGCACAACACCACCAGTCCACGGAGCAACCCACCACATGACGGCCAGCATCGAGGCACCTCTCGACCCCGCAGTACGCACCACCCCGCAGGTAGCGGTCAATGACATCGGGTCGGAGGAAGACTTCCTCGCGGCGATCGATCTGACCATCAAGTACTTCAACGACGGCGACATCGTTGAAGGGACCATCGTCAAGGTCGACCGGGACGAGGTTCTCCTCGACATCGGTTACAAGACCGAAGGCGTGATCCCGTCCCGCGAGCTGTCGATCAAGCACGACGTCGACCCGAACGAGGTCGTCAACGTCGGCGATCACGTCGAGGCCCTGGTTCTCCAGAAGGAGGACAAAGAAGGCCGCCTGATCCTCTCGAAGAAGCGCGCTCAGTACGAGAAGGCGTGGGGCACGATCGAGAAGATCAAGGAAGAGGACGGCGTCGTCACCGGCACCGTCATCGAGGTCGTCAAGGGTGGACTCATCCTGGACATCGGCCTGCGCGGCTTCCTGCCGGCCTCCCTCGTCGAGATGCGTCGCGTCCGCGACCTCCAGCCGTACGTCGGCCAGGAGATCGAGGCCAAGATCATCGAGCTCGACAAGAACCGCAACAACGTGGTTCTGTCGCGTCGCGCGTGGCTGGAGCAGACGCAGTCCGAGGTGCGGATGAACTTCCTCACCCAGCTGCAGAAGGGCCAGATCCGCAAGGGTGTCGTCTCCTCGATCGTCAACTTCGGTGCGTTCGTGGACCTCGGCGGCGTCGACGGTCTGGTGCACGTCTCGGAGCTGTCCTGGAAGCACATCGACCACCCGACCGAGGTTGTCGAGGTCGGCCAGGAGGTCACGGTCGAGGTGCTGGACGTCGACATGGAGCGCGAGCGCGTCTCCTTGTCGCTGAAGGCGACCCAGGAAGACCCGTGGCAGCAGTTCGCCCGGACCCACCAGATGGGCCAGATCGTGCCCGGCAAGGTCACCAAGCTGGTTCCGTTCGGTGCGTTCGTCCGCGTGGAGGAGGGCATCGAGGGTCTGGTGCACATCTCCGAGCTGGCCGAGCGGCACGTCGAGATCCCGGAGCAGGTCGTCCAGGTCAACGACGACGTCATGGTCAAGATCATCGACATCGACCTGGAGCGGCGCCGGATCTCGCTGTCGCTCAAGCAGGCCAACGAGGGTGTGGACCCGGTCTCGGACGACTTCGACCCGACGCTCTACGGCATGACGGCGACGTACGACGACCAGGGCAACTACATCTACCCGGAGGGCTTCGACCCGGAGACGGGCGAGTGGCTCGAGGGCTTCGACTCGCAGCGCGAGGAGTGGGAGCGGCAGTACGCCGAGGCCCACACGCGCTGGGAGGCTCACAAGAAGCAGATCGAGGACGCCAAGACGGCGGACGTCGAGGCCGGCGAGGCATCGACGTACTCCTCGGCCTCCGGCGGCGGCAGCTCTGCCCCGAAGGACGACGCTCCCGTAGAGGGTGCGCTCGCCTCCGACGAGGCACTGCAGGCGCTCCGCGAGAAGCTGACCGGCCAGGGCTGACCCTGACCCGGTAGCAGTACCACCCGAGACCCCCGCATCCGCGTTCTGGATGCGGGGGTCTCGCACGTCCACGACGCATTGACCGTCGTGGTGGCGGCTCATAGCGTCGGGGCAAGGCCCGTGATCCGATGCTCCGGGCCTGTCTCAAGGGGGGCCCTGTCGTGGCCAGAAAACGCACTGTCCTGTCCCGCGCCAGACTCGCAGCCGGAGCGATCGCGCTGCTCGCGCTGCTCGCACCGGTCAACGGCGCCGCGGACGCTGCACCGAGCGGCCCAGCCGCGACCAGTGACAACGCGGTGGTCAGGTGGAACGCAACCGCAGCGACCGCCGCACTGGCGACTCATCTCGCACCGACCGACAATCCGCTGCACGAGTCGCGCATGTACGCGATGATGCACATCGCCATCCACGACGCGCTGAACGCCATCCAGCCGCGCTCACGGGCCTACGCGTTCCACGGCCGTGCACGGGGTGCGTCTCCGGAGGCCGCCGTCGCCGCTGCCGCGAGGACAGCTCTGGTCGGCGCGCTGACGGACCTCACGCCGCCGTTCACCGACACGAGCGCCGCCATCGCCGGTGTCGAGACGGCGTACACGTCGGAACTCGCGGCGGTGCCGGACAGCGCGGCGAAGGCGGCAGGTGTCGCCCTCGGCAAGAAGTCGGCGTACACCATCCTTGCTCAGCGTGCGGACGACGGAGCTTCCGAGGTGCCGCTGATCGGTTCCGACTTCCCGCAAGGCGTCAACCCCGGTGAGTACCGGTTCACTCCTGGTACGCCGTTCGCCTTCGCTCCCACGTGGGGAGAGGTGAAACCCTTCGCGCTCCGGTACGCCGAGCAGTTCCGGGTAGTACCGCCGTTCGCGCTCGACTCGGGCGAGTACGCCGCCGACTACAACGAGGTGAAACGTCTGGGCGGCGACGGCGTGACCACGCCTAGTGCCCGGACCGCCGACGAGACCGAGCTGGCCCGGTTCTGGGTGGAGAGCTCGCCGTTGCTGTGGAACCGGCTTGCCCGCCAGTTGGCAACCGGCCGGCACCTGGATCTGTGGCAGAGCGCACGCCTGTTCGGCCTGCTCGATCTGGCACTGACCGACGGCTACATCGCGACCTTCGCGGTGAAGTACAGGCTGCTGTTCTGGCGGCCGGTGACCGCGATCCAGTTGGGCGCGACGGACGGCAACGACGCGACAGCGCCGGACCCGACCTGGACCCCGTTGGTGACCACACCGCCGATCCCCGATCACGACTCCGGCCACAGCGTCGAGGGCGGCGCGGCGGCCGCCGTACTCCGAGGGTTCTTCAAGACCGACCGGATGAACTTCTCGTTGTGCAGCTTCACCGTGCTGCCCGGTAGTACCTGCACCGACGCCAACCCGGTGGTGCGTCAGTTCACCAGGTTCTCGCAGGCTTCTGCCGAGAACGCCCGCTCACGAGTCTTGGTCGGGTTCCATTTCAAGCACGCCACCACCGAAGGCGAGAATCACGGAACGAAGATCGGTCAGCTGGTGGTCCGCAACTATCTGCAACCCCGCCACTAGCCGGAACTTGCCTCCCGCACCTGGACCTTGTGCGGGAGGCTACTTGCCGGTGAGGAGCTGGGTCAGGGTTGTGCGGTTCAGGGTGTCCGAGCCTGGCATGCCGGTCTCGTCCAGGGCGTCGAGGGCGAGCTGCCAGTGGTGGTGGGCGTCTGCGAGGTTGCCGCGGGCGGACAGGGCGCGGCCCAGGCTGTTCAGGGCGCAGACCTCCGACCAGCGGTCTTCGAGGTCGCGGCTGAGGTCCAGTGCCTGCGTGGCGATCCGGACGGCCTCGTCGTGATCGCCGAGGCCGAGCAGCGCGGTGGCGAGGGTGTCGAGCGTGAACGCCTCGGCGCGTCGCTCACCCGCTATCCGGTGCAGCGTGAGTGCCTGACGCGCCGCCTCGGCCGCTTCGCGGTGACGACCGGCCAGGATGTAGGTGTCGGCGATGTTCTCGTGGTTCCGGGCGACCTCGACCGGGTCGTTCAACGGCTCGAGAACGTCGATCGCCGCGCGATGGTGGCGGATGGCCGCATCCGTGTCGCCCCAGCGGCGGTACAGCCGGCCCAGGTCTGTCAGCGCCGAGCCGCGGCCGTGGTCGTCACCGAGCAACTCGAACAGCCGGAGCGCCTCGTCCAGGTGCTTGCACGCCCGGTCCAGGTCCGACCGGAACAGGTACGCGCGTCCGACGGCGTGCGTCGTCACCGCCTCGGCATCGCCGTCGCCCGTACGGCGGGCGGCGTCGAGCGCCAGGCACTGGATCTCGAACAGGTCGTCGAGGGCGCGCAGGTACATGAGGTACGGCCAGAGCGCATGCGCGAGCCGGTACGCCGCTCTGTCGTGCCCCTGCGCGACGGCAGTGCGCACCGCGGCGACGAGACCCTGGCGCTCGTCGGTGAACCAGTCGACGGCCTGCCGCGCGGTGTCGAACACCATCGGCTCGACACCTGCTGCCGGCCGACCGAAGTCGAGGAGCGGTTCCGACTTCTCCAGGGCGACCTTGCCGTTCAGCGCCGAGTGCGCGTACCAGTCCAGCAGCCGCGTCTGCGCTGCGGTGCTCACCGCCGCGTCCTCGACCTCTTGCACAAGCTGGACGGAGTACTCGGCCAGCAGGTCGTGCAGCTGGTACCTGTCTCCGGGCTGCTCGAGCAGGTGCGCGCCGACGAGCTGGCCGAGGGACCGTCGCGCCTCCTCGGGCGGTACGGCGAGCAGCGCGCTGACAGCCTCCAGACTCGTGTCCGGACCCGGATGCAGTCCGAGCAGGCGGAAGGCACGGGCCGGCTGCGCGTCGAGTACGTCGTACGACCAGCCGAAGACTGCCCGTAGAGCACCGTCGGCGTCCTCACCGACGTCCAGCAGCGCCAGGCGGTCCGGATGCTGCTCGAGCTCGGCGGACAACGCCCGTACGCTCCCTGTCGGGTCCCGGGTGAGGCGCTCCGCGGCGATGGCCAGCGCCAGCGGCAAGTGACCGCACAGCCGTGTCAGCTCAGCCAGCTCCGCCGTGTCATGGCGGACGTCGTGGGCCGCGAGAATCCGCGTGAGGTACGCCGCCGCGTCGTCCTCGCTGAACGGCTCCAGCGGCACGCGGTGCGCGCCTTCCCGGGCAGCAAGCGACCTGAGCTGACTGCGGCTGGTGACCAGCACCAGACCGGCCGAGCCGGGAATCAGCGGCCGCACCTGGTCGGCGTCCCGGGCGTTGTCGAGTACGACGAGCACCTCTCGTCCGGCCAGGACGCTGCGCAGCAGGGCCGCCCGTGTCTGCCGGCCATCCGGGATCTGAGCACCGGACAGGCCGAGTCCCCGCAGCAACAGATCCAGTGCGGCGTCCGGATCCAGCGGCCGGTCAGGCCCGTAGCCCTGCAGGTTCAGGTACAGCTGACCGTCCGGGAACCGGTCCGCTGCCCGGTGCGCCCAGTGCAGAGCCAGCGCGGTTTTGCCCACGCCGCCCGGCCCGTGCACGGCGACGATCGTCGGAGCGCTCGATTCCCGCGGAGCCGAGCTCAGACGGTCGAGTTCGGCGAGTGTCGTCGCCCGGCCGGTGAAGCCCCTTGGAGCAGGCGGGAGCTGGCGAGGGGTCATCGCGCTCCGCGCGGGTGCCAGCGGCCGGGACTGCGTCGCCGCCAGCAGCTGAGCATGCAGGGCACGCAGTTGCTCGTCAGGATCGGTGCCCAGCTCGTCGGCGAGCCGACGGCGCAGTTCCTCGTACTGCGTCAACGCGTCCGCCGGACGGCCGCACTTGGCGAGCACAGTCAGCAGCCGCAGCCAGAGGGACTCCCGGAGCGGATAGGCCGCGGCGAGCTCCCGCAGTTCCGGCAGCGCCTGCTCGTGCTTGCCCGCAGCGAGATCGAGGTCCAGCCGTCGCTCGACGGCGGACAGATAGGTCTCGGTCAGCCTGGGCGCCTGGAGTTGGTCGAGCCATTCCGAGTCGACGCCGCCGAACGGCTCGCCGCGCCACAGTGCGAGCGCTGATGTGAGCCGGTCCCGTTGCTCGCCGGGGTCGTCCAAGCGGGCCGCCGCCTCGGTCAGCTGCCCGAAGCGGGACGCATCCACCTGTCCCCGGGCGATCCGCAGTGCGTAGCTGCTGCCGATGCACTCGATGTCCACCTCCGGCCCGAGCAGCCGGCGCAGCCGGAACACCAGCGACTGCACGCTCGGCCGAAGGTTCTCGGGCGGGTCGGCACCCCAGACGCGACGGCCGATGGCGTCCACGGTGACCGGCTCCGGCGCCGCGAGCGCGAGCACCGCCAGCAGGGTCCGGGGGCGCCCGGTCAGGCGCGCGACGGGCTCGCCGTCACGAATCACCTCAACCGGTCCCAGTAGCCGGATCTCCACGCCGTGCCCCCTCGGTAGCCTGCCCCCTTCGATTGTCCGGCCCGGACGGCTCAACCGCTGCCCGAACCGGGTCGGTAGGCTGCCACGGTGCTGAGAGTGGGACTGACTGGCGGGATCGGCTCCGGGAAGAGCGCGGTGTCGTCGCGGCTGGCCGCGCGGGGTGCCGTGGTGATCGACTCCGATGTGCTTGCGCGGGAGGTGGTCGCGCGGGGGACGGACGGTCTCGCGGAGGTCGTCGCGGCGTTCGGTCCCGGCGTACTGACGGCCGACGGTGAGCTGGACCGGCCGGCACTCGGGAAGATCGTGTTCGGCGACGAGACCGCGCGGCGGAAGCTGGAGGCGATCATCCATCCCCGGGTCCGGGCGCGGGCAGCCGAGATCGAGGCCGGTGCGGCGGCGGACGCGATCGTGGTGCACGACATCCCGCTGCTGGTCGAGACCGGTCAGGCGGACGGGTTCGACCTGGTGCTGGTCGTCGACGTACCGGTCGAGGTCCAGGTCCAGCGGCTGACCGCGCAGCGCGGAATGCCTGACGAGGAAGCGAAACGGCGGATCGCCAGCCAGGCGTCGCGGGACGACCGGCTCGCGGTCGCGACTGTTGTCGTTGACAACTCAGGCAGCCTGGAGGACCTGGATCGCCGCCTCGATCAGGTGTGGGAACAACTCGCAGGCCACGGTCCGGACACGAAAAGGTGACCCTTGCGCGGGAAATGATGCATCCGGGACCGCCTGTACGAGAATCTGTCCCGGTTCGGCCCGGGGCGTGCTCCTGGGCCGGACACGGTCGGCGCGCCCCGTGCCGGTCCGAACGTCCGACGTTGGGAGGATGGCGTGGTTTGCCCGCGCTGCAGCTCTGACGTCCCCGAGGTTTCGCACTTTTGCCATCACTGTGGCAACGACATGCGCACCGGGGACTCCGAGCGGAAGAACGCGTACGCCGCCAGGCCCGACGAGGCCGTGGCCTCGTTCAAACTGGTCTCGACGATCATGCCGCAGGGGTCCGGTAAACAGCCGTACACCTACAAGGTCGCGCTGGGCATCGCCCTGCTGCTGACCGTGGTGACGGCCGCGCTCGGCGCCCTGCCGGTGGCGATCATGATCGCGGCGTTCGCGATTCCGATCGTCTACATCATCTACTTGTACGACGTGAACCTCTGGGAGGACGAGCCGATCCCGGTGGTCGCCGCGGCCTTCGTGCTGACCGGCGTACTCGCGGCGCTCTTCACCTGGATCTGGTCGGACAAGGTGGGGCTGGCGATCGCCAGCATCGGTGAGAACCGCACCGGCCCGTCGTTGCGGGACCTGCTGATCGTGCTCCTGCTGGTGCCGGTCGTGTCGGAGCTGATCCGGCAGATCGGCCCGCTCTACCTCGCGTCGCGGCCGCGGTACGACGACCTCATGGACGGCTTCACGTTCGGCGTCGTGGCCGGTGTCGGCTACGCGTGCTTCGAGACGCTGGTGCTGCACTGGGGCTGGATCAGCGGCGGCTTCGCCGGTCCGGGCAGCAGTGCCGGGACCTGGATCTCGATCGTCGTCCTGCACGGCTTCATCAAGCCGCTGATCTACGGCTCGGCGACCGGTCTCGCGGGTGCGGAGTTCTCCGGCCTCGGCGAGAAGTACGACGGTTTCACGCCGCGCTGGGTCGGCGGCCTGCTGCAGGCGATGGCGGTGAACGCGCTGTTCCAGGGTGGCATCTACCTGCTCGGCTTCGTCGGCGGTCGCGGCTCGACGATCGGCGCGATCCTCGGCGTCGTCTGGGGTCTGTTGCTGCTCGGCGCGCTGATCATCCGGGTCCGGACCGTGCTCCACAAGGGCCTCCTGGAGGCTGCCCTGGAGTCGGCCGCTCGCGGTGGTTCCAACCACGCGTCCGGCGACCTGGCGTTCTGCTCGCGCTGTGAGATGCCGCTGCTCCCGCACTCCGACTTCTGCTCGGCCTGCGGCAACTCGGTGCGATCCGTACCGAAGTCCGCTCGCGGAGTGACAGCGGCGACGGGCGCCAGTGGGTACGAAGCGACGACTGGGGAGACGCAGGCATGAGCAACCAGCAGCCGCCGTACGGTGGTCAGGGCGGTCAAGGCGGACAGGGCGGACAGCCGCCGTACGGCGGGCAGCCGGGGCAGCAGCCCGGTCAGCAGCCTGGCTACGGCCAGCAGCCCGGGTACGGACAGCAGCCAGGTCAGCAGCCGGGTCAGCCGGGTCAGCAGCCTGGTTACGGGCAGCCGCAGCAGCCTGGGTACGGCCAGCAGGCGCCGTACCCTCAGCAGCCGCAGCAGGGTTACCCGGGTCAGCAGCAGCAGGGGTATCCCGGCCAGCAGCAGCAGGGCTTCCCCGGGCAGCAGCCGCAGTACGGCGGTCAGCAGCAGTGGAACCAGCCTCCGCGGAGTGGCGGTGGCGGCAGCGGCAAGACCCTGATGATCGCCGGCGGTGCGTTCGCGGTCGTGGCGATCATCGGTGTCGTGCTCGCTCTGGTCTTCAAGGGCGGCGACGACGATCAGGCCGACCCGACTCCGACCCCGACGACGTCGCAGCCGACCGGCGAACCCACGGGCGAGCCTACGAGCGAACCGACGGGCGAGCCCACCGGCGAGCCGACTGCGGAGCCCACCGGCTCGCCGACCACGGAGCCGACGACGGAGCCGAACGGCGGCGACGAGGGTATCGAGGTCGCCGAGGGCGTCTACGTGAAGCCGCAGACGGGGTACATCCGCAAGAGCGTCGACGGGTTCAAGGGCGTCGTCCTGGTCAAGCAGGGCGAGGGCGTCTTCATGGTCCAGGCCGCGAAGGTGACGGGTACCAGCGCAGCCGCGTTGCTGCCGCAGGTCCTCAAGACCGACACCAAGAGCCTGTCCTCGGTCAAGACCGGCCAGGTCAAGACGACGACACCGGGCGCGGAAGACAAGACCCCGGTCAAGGTCCTGCTCACCCAGTCGTACTCCGGCATGCAGAGCAGCCAGAGCGGCAGCCTCGCGGTCGTCGGGTTCGTCGCCGTGGTGGAGCGCGAGGACGGGGTGTTCACGGTCGCCAGGGCGTACGGGCGTAAGGACAAGCTCTCCACGCTCGACCCGGACACCACGGCCATGCTGAAGTCGGTGCTGCAGAGTCAGTGAGCGGAAAGCGAGACAAGGGGACCGGCGGTAACCCCTGGGTCAACCAGACCGGACCGGACCCGGACGAGACAGACGAGCCGGAGGACCAGCTCCCGCCGTCGCCGTGGGACCTCGAGGTGGCGCCACCGCCGTCGCCTTGGGGTGGCGACGGTGCGCCCGGACCGGGTCCTGGACCCGGCCCGGGGCCTGGTCCTGGGTCCGGTTCTGGTGCTGGGTCTGGTTCGGGTCCGGCGACGCAGACCTCTTCGGCGTGGGGCGACAAGGTCGGCCCGCCGTCGATGCGCCGCCCGCCGCCGGAGAAGAAGGGCTTCTCCGTCCCGCCGCTGCTGATCCCGATCGGCGCCGGCGTGCTCGTGGTCGCGCTGGTCGCGATCGTGCTGGTGGCGCTGTCCGGCGGCGACAAGAAGGCCGACCCGGGCCAGTCCCCGAGCCCGCCTGCCGGTACGCCGACCGCGCCGCAGTCGTCGTACCAGCCGCCTCCGAACGCGCTCCCGGTCGGGTTCGGCGTCTCGCTCGTCCCGGCCCAGGGCTGGGCCGTGGTCACCTGGGAGAAGCTCGGCAAACAGGTCGCGGTGTACCCGCCGGGCGTGACGCCGAGCCCGAGCGCCCAGGCGAGAACGTTCTTCTGGGTCCGGCAGAAGCAGAACGTGACCGCGAACGCCTACCTGCTCGGGATCGTCGAGGGCGAGACCGAGAACGAGGTCGCGCAGCTCGGCAACGTACGGAACCTGCCGTGCCCGAAGGACGTCTTGGTGGAGTGCGTCGCGATCGACTACACCTCCACGGCCAAGATGAACGGCGAGGACGTCCAGGTGAAGGGTTCCGTCGAGGTGTACCGGCGCAAGGACAACGTGGTCACCGCGCTGGACTTCCGGACCCGGGTCGACTTCGCCCAGAAGGCCGACGCGGACGCCGCGATCATGAAGAAGTCCGTGATCGACAGTCTGTGAAGGATCCCCAGAACTACCGCGAGGAACAACTATGAGTCAGCAGTACGGTCCACCGCCGGGCCCGCCGCCGGCACCCGCTCCCGGCGGCTGGGGCACCGGGCAGCAGCAGGGACCGCCCGCGCAGGGCGGCGGCGGTGTTGGCGGCGGTGTCGGTGGCGGCAGCTGGGGCCCGGGGCCGGGCCGGCCGAGCCATCCGCCGAAGGCGAACCGGACGCCGTGGATCATCATGGCCGGCGCGATCGTGGCGGTGCTGCTGGTCGCCGGCGGCGTTGTGCTGCTGGTGAACGGCAAGGACGACAAGCCGACCACGCAGTCCACGCCGGAGCCGGGCGGCCGCACCATGTACACGCCGTCGCCGACGCCGACCCCGAACGACTCCAAGGGGCCGAACGATGTCGGCGTCGAGGTCGGCTGGGGCGTCTGGTTCACGCCGTCCAAGGGCTGGCTGCCGGACTGGGACAAGTCCAGGAGCGGGAAGAACTACATCCTGCAGCAGTTCAACGCGCGCGGGCTGATCGACGGGTACTACTGGGTCCGTCAGACCGAGCTGTACGACGCGAAGGGCTTCGCCGAGCACCTCGTCGACGTCGAGTCGAACGGCATGGAGGGCGTCCGGATCGGCAAGGGCACGACCTGCAAGCCGGCCAGCCCGAACATCAAGGCCTGCTACGCGGTGTCCTACACCGGCGCCTGGGTCGCCAAGAACGGCAAGAAGGTCGCGATGCAGGGCTTCGTCACCGCCTACCAGGACCAGTTCGACCGCACGACCGCCACCGACGCGGCCCTGGAGACCCGGGTCTACGCGCGCCGCGTGAACGAGCTGATCTACATGAACAACAGCGTGGTCAAAAGCTTCTGACCTGGGGTTTTTAGAAACTGTCGGCGGGCGGCCGTACGGTGGAGGGCATGAGACAGGTCTCGGATCTCCAGCGTATGGTCGCTCCGCTGAAGGTGGTGTCGGACTTCGACCCGGCGGGTGACCAGCCGGCCGCGATCGCGGACCTCGAGCGGCGGATCAACGCCGGCGAGCAGGACGTGGTGCTGCTGGGCGCCACCGGCACGGGCAAGACGGCAACGGTCGCGTGGCTGGCCGAGAAGGTCCAGCGCCCGATGCTGATCCTGCAGCCGAACAAGACCCTCGCCGCCCAGTTCGCGAACGAGTTGCGCCAGTTCTTCCCCGCCAACGCCGTCGAGTACTTCGTGTCGTACTACGACTACTACCAGCCCGAGGCGTATGTCCCGCAGACGGACACCTACATCGAGAAGGACTCCTCGATCAACGAGGAGGTCGAGCGGCTGCGGCACTCGGCGACCTGGTCGCTGCTCACCCGCCGCGACGTGATCGTGGTCGCGACCGTCTCCTGCATCTACGGCCTGGGCTCCGCCGACGAGTACCTGAACCGCATGATCCATGTGAAGGTCGGCACCGAGATGGACCGCGACGGCCTGCTCCGCAAGCTGGTCGGCGTGCAGTATGCGCGCAACGACCTGGCCGGGACCCGCGGCACGTTCCGGGTCCGGGGCGACACGCTCGAGGTCTTCCCGGTGTACCAGGAGCTCGCCGTCCGGGTGGAGTTCTTCGGTGACGAGATCGAGCGGGTGATGACGCTGCACCCGCTGACCGGTGAGGTGATCAGCGAGGAGGACGAGGTCTACATCGGCGCCGCCACGCACTACGTGACCGCGCCGGAGCGGATGGAGCGCGCGATCACCTCGATCGAGGCCGAGCTGGAGGGTCGGCTGGCCGAGCTCGAGCGTGGCGGGCAGCTGCTGGAGGCGCAGCGGCTCCGGATGCGTACGACGTACGACATCGAGATGATGCGGCAGATCGGGACGTGTTCCGGGATCGAGAACTACTCGCGGCACACCGACGGACGCGAGGCCGGTACGGCGCCGCACTGTCTGCTGGACTACTTCCCCGAGGACTTCGTGCTGGTCATCGACGAGTCGCACGTGACCGTCCCGCAGATCGGCGGGATGTACGAGGGGGACATGTCCCGGAAGCGGACCCTGGTCGAGCACGGCTTCCGGCTGCCGTCGGCGATGGACAACCGGCCGCTGCGCTGGGAGGAGTTCCTGGAGCGGATCGGCCAGACCGTGTACCTGTCCGCGACCCCGGGGCAGTACGAGCAGGACAAGTCCGACGGGTATGTCGAGCAGCTCATCCGGCCGACCGGTCTGGTCGACCCCGAGGTGATCGTGAAGCCGACCAAGGGCCAGATCGACGACCTGATCCACGAGATCCGGCTCCGGGTCGAGCGCGACGAGCGGGTCCTGGTCACGACGCTCACCAAGAAGATGTCCGAGGACCTGACCGACTACTTGCTCGAGATGGGGATCCGGACCAGGTATCTGCACAGCGAGGTCGACACGCTCCGCCGGGTCGAACTGCTGCGCGAGCTGCGGATGGGGGAGTACGACGTTCTCGTCGGTATCAACCTGCTCCGTGAGGGTCTGGACCTGCCCGAGGTGTCGCTGGTCGCGATCCTGGACGCCGACAAGGAAGGCTTCCTGCGGTCGGGCCGTTCGCTGATCCAGACGATCGGCCGCGCCGCGCGAAACGTGTCCGGCCAGGTGTTCATGTATGCCGACAAGATCACCCCGTCGATGGAGCAGGCGATCGACGAGACCAACCGGCGGCGCGCGAAACAGATCGCGTACAACAAGGAGAAGGGGGTGGACCCGCAGCCGCTGCGGAAGAAGATCGCCGACATCACCGACATGCTGGCCCGCGAGGACGCGGACACCGCCGAGCTGCTCGGCTCCGGCCGCACCCAGTCGCGCGGCAAGGCGCCGGTCCCGGGCGGAGGCAAGGCGAAGGCCGGCGAGAAGGCGAAGGAACTGGCCGGCGGGCTTCCGTCGTCCGACCTGGCCGACCTGATCCAGCAGCTGACCGACCAGATGCACAACGCCGCCGCCGAGCTCCAGTTCGAGGTCGCCGCCCGCTACCGCGACGAGATCTCCGAACTGAAGAAGGAACTCCGCCAGATGACTAATGCCGGCGCAAAGTAGAGACGACGGTGTGCCGCGGCGACTCGTCCACGGTCAGCGTGAAGATGTCGGGCCGCGCGTAGTGACCGACCGAGTCGAAGTCGAAGTACCCGCGATCGAGCTCGGCGAGGTCGAGCTCCGCGAGCAGGATGCCCTCACCGTCGCGCAGCGGTCCGGCGAGGATCTCGCCTAGCGGGGAGATGATCGTGCTGCCGCCGTTGATCAGCACGGCGTCGTCCTGGGTCAGGTACTGGTTCGCACTGATCACGAAGCAGCGGCCTTCGAGCGCGATGTGCCGCATGGTCGCCTGCCACTGCTCACGGTCGTCGACCGTCGGCGCGCACCACAGCTGCACGCCCTTGGCGTACATGGACTGCCGGAAGAGCGGCATGTAGTTCTCCCAGCAGATCGCGGCGCCCAGCACCCCGACCTCCGTGCGGACTGCAGGCATGGTCGATCCGTCGCCCTGGCCCCACAGGTACCGCTCGGCCGCGGTCGGCATCAGCTTGCGGTGGTGGGCGACCAGCCCGTCGCGCGGGTCGATGAACACCGCCGTGCAGTACAGCGTCCCGCCGTCCCGTTCGATCACGCCGGCGACGAGGTGGACGTCGAGCTCACCGGCGAGCTCTGCCAGGCGCGCGATCTCCGGCCCGTCCAGCTCGACGGCCGCCTCCCGGTACCGGCGGAACAGCTCGCGACCCTCCGGTGAGCGCGATCCGACGGTGATCCCGAAGTCGTACCCCTTGGGATAGCCGCCGAGAAACGCCTCCGGCAGCACCACCAGCCGCGCGCCACTCGACGCCGCCTCGCGGATCCACCGCTCTGCCTTCACCACGGTCGCAGGCGTGTCGAACAGCACGGCCCCGACCTGCACAGCAGCCACCACAACAGAACCCATGCCGAGCAGCGTAGTTCCGTCCGCCCCGCGGTCTAGTCTGCCTGTCAAAGTCGACTGGGCAGGAGGGATGAGATGGGGCAGCTGAGCGACGGGGATGTACTCGAGTACTGCTTGGGGAAGGCAGGGGCTTGGCAGGACGAGCCGTGGGACGGGGATGTGGTCGCGAAGGTCGGGCCGAAGATCTTCGCGTTTCTCGGGGGCGGCGCGGTCGGGCTGAAGTGCGGGGCGAACCGCGAGGAGGCCGACGAGTTGGTGGACACCTACCCGGCCGACGTCAGCAAGATGGCGTATATCGGGCGCGCCGGGTGGAACACGGTTCAGCTCGGGGGAGCGGTGCCGGACGACGAGGTGCTGGAGCTGATCGACGCGTCGTACGAGACCGTGGTGGCGAAGCTGCCGAAGCGGCAACGGCCCACGGTCGGCGGTTGATCGGCCGTCAATGGATCACGCCCTGCGACTATTCCCTGACGGGGCTGTGATCATTTCGACAGGCGGACACGTGTCCTGGATTTGGAGACTTGGACACCCAGCCGTCAGAATGGACCTTGAGAAGGGGAGTATTCCTTTTGCGGCGGCATCGTCATCACGGTCAGGGCTCGTCCCGAACCCGGTGCCCTCGGCGTCACTCTGAGTGACGCGGAAGAGACCTTCGGAGTCGATTTTTCGTCTGAGCTCCGGAGGATTCTGTGCACGTAGCTGACTATGTCTGGTACATCACCGTCGGCCTGCTGCTGGCGCTGCTGGCCTTCGACGTCTTCGTCATCGGCCGCCGCCCGCACGAGCCGAGCACCCGCGAATCGGCCACCGCGATCGCGTTCTACGTCGGACTCGCGGTCGTTTTCGGCCTCGGGGTCTGGTGGTTCTCCGGCGGGCAGTACGCCGGGGAGTTCTTCGCCGGCTGGCTCACCGAGTACAGCCTGAGCGTCGACAACCTGTTCATCTTCTTGATCATCATGTCCAGATTCGGCGTACCGAGGAAGTACCAGCAGACCGCGCTGCTGGTCGGCATCATCCTGGCGCTGGTGTTCCGCGGCGTCTTCATCGCGGTCGGCGCGGCCGCGATCAACCAGTTCTCGTGGATCTTCTACATCTTCGGCGCCTTCCTGGTCTACACCGCGATCCACCTCGCCAAGCAGGGCGAGAACGACGACGACGATTACAAGGAGAACGCGGTCATCCGGTTCGCGAAGCGCCGGCTGAACGCCACCGACGAGTACAACGGCGTGAAGCTGACGGTGAAGAAGAACGGCCGCCGGTTCGTCACCCCGATGGCGATCGTGATCATCGCGCTCGGCACCACCGACCTGTTGTTCGCCCTCGACTCGATCCCGGCGATCTACGGCCTGACGCAGGAGCCGTTCCTGGTCTTCACCGCGAACGTGTTCGCGCTGATGGGTCTGCGGCAGCTGTACTTCCTGCTCGGTGACCTGCTCCGCCGCCTGGTGTACTTGTCGCTCGGCCTGTCGGTGGTGCTCGCGTTCATCGGTGTGAAGCTGGTCCTGCACGCGATGCACGTGAACGAGCTGCCGTTCATCAACGGCGGTCACCACATCGACTGGGCGCCGGAGATCCCGATCTGGTTCTCGCTCGGCTTCATCATCGTGACGCTGGGCATCACCACGGTCCTCAGCCTCCGCAAGTCCCGCACGATGAAGACCGAGGGTCCGGTCGACGAGGTCGAGCCCGCGGAGCCGGAGCTGCACCACAAGGAGTCCTGAACACAACAGATCGCCCCGGACCGCACAGTCGCGGTCCGGGGCGATTTGTGTGTTCAGAAGCGCGCGGCGGTGACCAGCGTCGCCCGGCGGTCGTCGGTGAGTGCCTCGTTCTCCAGCCGCTTGCCGGTCTCGGAGGCGTGCAGCATCCCCGCCGGGGACACGAACCCGACGTGGTGGACCTGCTTCCCGGCTCGTGCGAAGAAGTACAGGTCGCCGGGCCGCGCGTCGTCGATCGGGATGTTCGGCAGCGTGTCCGCCTGGTCGTGCGCGTCCCGCGGCGTCCGCAGCCCGAGCACCCGGCTGACGGTGTGAACCAGCCCGGAGCAGTCCAGCCCGTACGCCGACGTACCGCCCCACAGGTACTCCAGCCCGAGGAACTGCTCGCCGAGGCGCAGCCGTTCGTCGGGATCGGACGGCTCGGACACGGACCGCAGTACGGCGTCCGGAAGCCAGCCCGACCCGCTGTCGGGTGTCGCCACCCGCGTGTACCCGTCAGTTTGCTCGTCGGAGGCCAGCACAGTCCCGAACGACAGCTCCGAAATCGGCCGGCCACCAGGCTCGGCGAGCAACGCTGCCGTCGGTACGGCGATTGCGACCGGGTCGGCCGCGCTCTGCGGCAGCTCGCCCAGGTGGCTCGACGGGACCCAGCCCGGGTACCCGAGTTCGTCCTGGGACGACGGCTGCCACGGCGCGAGGACCTCGGACCAGCCGTCCCGTTCCGAGCGCACCAGGACGGGCTCGGCGAACAGCAGCTGGGTCAGGGTCCGGCCGTGCAGGCCGAGCCGGGTCTCGGTGTCCATCGACTTGGCCCATGCGGCCACGTCGGGTTGTGCGGCGGTGGCCGGCGCGTCGATGTCGCGCGGCGCGTCCGGTGAAGTCCAGACCGTACTGATCGGGACCTTGGCGGCAGCTAACTTCATAGCGTCAAGCCTGTCACGCCCAGTCCCGGAGCAGAAGGCAGGTGGATCAGCGAGCCGTCGTACCGGATCCCGCCGGTCACTGGCGCCTCGCGGAGCCACCAGGCGGCGTCGAGGTCGTTGACCGTCGTCGTCGGGTACGCCGAGACCAGCGCGGCCGCCGCGCCGACGCCGACGTGGCTCTCCATCATGCAGCCGACGATCGCGCCGAGGCCGTGCTCGCGGGCCAGTTCGAGGAGCGTCCGCGCGGGCGCCAGCCCGCCGCACTTCGCGAGCTTCACGTTCACAAGGTCGGCCGCGCCGTGCCGGATCACCGCGACCAGGTCGCGGACGCCGTACACGGACTCGTCGGCGAGGATCGGCGTACCGACGCGGTCGGTCACCCAGGCCATGCCCTCGAGGTCGGCCGCGGCGACCGGCTGCTCGACGAGCTCGATCGCGCAGCCGGCGTCCTCGAGTGCGCGGATCACCGTGACCGCGTCGCGCCGCGTCCAGCCCTGGTTGGCGTCCAGGCGCAGTCGCGGTTCGGGCCCGATCGCGTCGCGGACCCGGCGGACGCGTTCGATGTCGCCGGCCGCGTCGGTGCCGACCTTGATCTTGAGTACGTCGAACCCGTCTGCGACCCGGGCCTTCCCGGCGTCGGCCAGCGCGTCGGCGTCGCCGACCGACAGCGTCACGTCCGTCCGGACCACGTCGGTCGTCGACCCGAGGAACCCGTGCAGCGTCTGACCGCGCCGCCGCGCCGCAAGGTCGTGCAGCGCCACGTCGACGGCATCCTTGGCCCCGAAGTTGCCGACCGCCGCGCCCTGCACGCGACGCAGCGCCTCGGTGAGATCGTCGGGGCCGAGGCCGTTGAGTGCAGTGGTGATCGGGCCTTCGATACAGGCCTGCGAGCCGGCGAGGGAGTCACCGGTCACCTTCCAGACCTGCGGCGCCTCGCCCCAGCCGCTGTGCTCGCCGTCGCTCACCTCGAGCAGGAGCGACTCGACGTGGGTCGCCGTACGCAGCGCCGTGACGAAGGGGGTGTGCAGCGGTGCCGAGACCAGGTGGGTGGTGAGCTTCACCGCACTGCCTCCAGATTGTGCCGGTGGTTCCAGGCCTCGAGCGCGACCGACGCGATGAGGTGCTGCGCCTCGGCGTCCGGCAGGTCGGACGTCGTACACACGACGAGCACGAACGGGTCGGCGTCCTTCGGGCGAACGATGCCGCCGTCGTGGCGGATCCGGGTGTCCCAGCCGTTCTTGTGCTCGACGCGGGTCCGTTTCGGCAGCAGAGCGGGGATCTCGCCGTTCCACTGATTGCCGGCCAGCAGCTCGCGCAGGTACTCGCCGGACTCGCCTTGCTGGTTGCCTACCGCAACGAGAACTCCAGCCAGGCCGGCCGGGCTCATCAGGTTGCTGATCCCGGCGCGGGCCGCGGGGACGTCGTCGATGCCGCGCTGGACCTTGGACTCGGGAGCAGGTGAGCTGGGCAGCGTCGCCTCGACGAGGGCAGCGTGAGCCGCCGCGATCCCGACCTGCTCGAGAACCAGGTCGGTCGCCAGGTTGCTGGATCGGGCGAGCATCTCCGTCGCCAGCCAGGTGAGCGGCACCTTCTTGCCCAGCTGTTTCCAGGTCTTCGGCGCCTCGTCCTCCTCCGGGTTCACCCCGAACCGGCCGCCGGCCGCGGACTCGAAGTCGTTGTGCACGGCCACCGGCTGGAAGATCGCCAGCTCACCCGCCTCGACCTGGCGCATCATCGCCATCGCCACCGGCAGCTTCATCGTGCTCGCGGAGTAGTGCGCCCGCTCCGCCTCGTGCACGAACACCGGCGTGCCGTCCATCTTCCCCAGCCAGACCCCGAACTCACCGGCCCCGTCGACCTGCCGCAGCAGCTCCGCGATTCCCATGCCGCTCACCCAATCACAGCCCAGGACCTGGCAGACTGCCGAGGGTGTCACGGGCAATCGGTCTCCTTCTCGGCTTCGCGGCCGACCGGCTCGTCGGCGATCCGCGTCGCTTCCATCCGGTCGCTGGCTTCGGTCAGACCGCCGCCGGCCTCGAGAAGCGCCTGTACGCCGATTCGCGGCTCAACGGCGCTGTCTACACAGCCGTTCTCGTCGGAAGCACAACTGTCCTGGGCCTCGCGGCGGAGCGGCTCACCCGCCGGCATCCGATCCTGCACACCGCAGTCACCGCGGCCGCGACCTGGACCGTTCTCGGCGCGCGCAGCCTCGAGCGCGAGGCCGACACGATGGCTGCGTTGCTGGAGGAGAAGGACATTCCGGCGGCACGTGACCGGCTCAGCCATCTGTGCGCTCGCGACGCGACCGACCTCGAGGCTGACGAACTGGCCCGCGCGACTGTCGAGTCGCTCGCGGAGAACACGTCGGACGCGTGTGTGGCGCCGCTGCTCTGGGGCGGGGTCCTCGGCGTCCCCGGTCTCCTCGCGTACCGCGCGGCGAACACGCTGGACGCGATGGTCGGCTACAAGTCGCCGAAGTACCTGAACTTCGGTTGGGCGGCGGCGCGGTTGGACGACGTACTCAATCTGCTACCGGCGCGCGTGTGCGCGTTGCTGACCGGCCTCGCGGCGGGTCGGGTGCAGGAGACGACGCGGGTCTGGCGGCGGGATGCGCCGAAGCATCCGAGTCCGAACGCCGGGCCGGTCGAGGCCGCGTTCGCTGGGGCGCTCGGGCTGACCCTCGGCGGTACGAACAGCTACGGGACCTACGCGGAGGATCGCGGCACGCTGGGAGACGGTCCGGCGCCGACGGTCGCCGATGTCCGGCGTACGGCGGCCCTCGCGCGGCGGGTCGGGATGGCGGCGGCCGGCGTTGCTGCGGTCGTTGCGGTGCTAGCGAAGGGGAAGCGATGGGGTTGAGTCAGCGGCCGATGCGGATCGCGTTGATCCGGCACGGCGAGTCCGAGGCGAACCTGGACAAGACGATCTACGAGCGCATCCCCGACCACACGGTTCCGCTGACCGCGCTCGGACACGAGCAGGCGGCCAAGGCGGGGCGGGAGCTGCGGGAGCTGTTCGAGAACGAGCCGGTCCATGTGTACGTGTCGCCGTACCTGCGGGCCCGGCAGACGCTGGACTCACTCGGGCTGGACGACCTGATCGGCGTACCGCGGGAGGAGCCGCGGCTGCGGGAGCAGGACTGGGCCAACCTCCAGGACACCGCGGACATCGAACGGCAGGAGGAGCTGCGCGACTCGTTCGGGCATTTCTTCTACCGGTTCACGCACGGTGAGTCCGGTTCGGACGTGTACGACCGGGTGTCGACGTTCCTCGAGACGATGCATCGCGACTTCGAGAAACCGGATGCGGCGCGCAACGTGCTGCTGGTGTCGCACGGGCTCACGATGCGGCTGTTCTGCATGCGCTGGTTCCACTGGTCGGTCCGGTTCTTCGAGTCCCTGCGCAACCCGGCCAACGCAGAAACCCGCGTCCTGCTCCGCCAACCGGACTTCCGCTACAAGCTGGACCGCCCGTTCGAGCAGTGGACCCCGTACGAACCAACAGAACGCGAGCGCTCCGCCTGGCTTTAGCTGCGTGACCGCGACGTGAGAGGCCGAGCGGGCGTCGGGAGTGGCGGGTAGGGTCCTGGGAGAGGGCTACTCGACGGGAGTGATCGCATGGTGGTGGACCAGATCCGCGCGGCAACTCAGGACCTGCTGGCCGCGCTGACGCCGGAGCAGCTGAAGAAGATCTCGGCGCCGTTCGACACCCCCGATCACCAGGCGTGGACCTATCTGCCCGGTGCTGTGCCGGGCCTGGCGCTGACCGAGCTGTCGGCGGCGCAGGAGGTTCTCGTCGTCCGCCTGCTCGAACTCGTCTACAGCAAGCGCGGTCTGGCCGATTTCCGGGCCGTGATGGCGGCCGAGATCATCGTCCGCGGCCTCGGCGATCCGATGGAGGTCGCGGAGCTCGGGGGATGGACGGGTTCGACGGTCGGCGACCGCTACTACCTCCGTGTGCTCGGTGACCCCGCCGGGACCGGGCCGTGGGCCTGGCGGCTCAACGGTCACCATCTGGCGTTGCACGTGACGCTGGTCGACGGGGCGATCTCGTTCACCCCGCAGTTCTTCGGGTCGAATCCGGCGGAGGTCCTGTCCGGGCCGCACGCCGGGCGGCGGTTCCTGGTCGCCGAGCAGGATCTCGGCTTCCAGCTCCTGCACGCCCTCGAGCCGGCCCAGCTGGGGGTCGCACTGGTGTCACCGGACGCTCCTGACGACATCCTGACCCGCCACGACCCGGTCGCCGACGCGTCGCTGCTGCACCGCGGCCTGCCGTACGGCGACATGACCGAGGACCAGCGCCAACTCCTGAGCCTCCTCATCGGCCAGTACGTCGGCCGCGCCGCCGGGCCGATCGGGTTGCAGACGTGGCAGGACATCACCGAACAGGGCATCGAGCACCTGACGTTCGCCTGGGCCGGAGAGACCCAGCCTGGGGTCGGCAACCGCCACTACTACTCGATCGCCGGCCCCACCTTCCTCGCCGAGTACGACAACACCCAGGACAACGCCAACCACATCCACTCGGTCTGGCGAGACCTCCGCAACGACTGGGCCACCGACCTCCTGGCAGCTCACTACGCCATGCACCGCTAGAGTCACCTACGTCATCGACGGCATCAGCAGGAACCCGGTGTGAGTCCGGGGCGGTCCCGCCACTGTGACCCGTGAAGGGGAGTCAGGAACTGCCGCCGTCGTACCTGGAGTCGGGGCGTGGATACCCCGGGAAGGAACGCGTGCGCATGCCTGCGAAGCTGCTGTTGCTGTCCACTGCCGACACCGACCTGCTGGCGGCCGCCGCGGCCGATGCCGGGTGGAACGTTGCGAACCCGGCCCGGCTCGATCTCGCCGGTCTCGGACCGATGCTCGACGACGCCGAGGTCGTCGTCGTCCGGCTGCTCGGTGGGCGCCGGGCCTGGGAGGACGGGCTCGACGCGGTCCTCGCCTCGGGGAAGCCCGCGGTGGTCGTGAGCGGCGAGGCCGCGCCGGACGCCGAGCTGATGTCGCTGTCGACCGTGCCGGCCGGTGCGGTGACCGAGGCGCTCGCCTACCTGCGTGAAGGCGGCGCGGGCAACCTCCGCAACCTGGCCGGCTTCCTGCGGGACACGCTGCTGCTGACCGGTGACGAGTTCGAGCCGCCGCGCGCGCTCCCGGCGTACGGCGTCCGTGGGTCCTTCGTCGAGGACGATCGGCCCGTGGTCGGGATCGTGTACTACCGCGCGCACGAGATCGCCGGCAACACCGCCTTCGTCGACGCACTCGCGGAGGCGGTCACCGATGCCGGCGCGCAACCACTTCCGGTGTACTGCGGGACCCTTCGCGGGCTCGACCCGGCCGAGAACGTCGGGCTCTTCGATCTGTTGCGGAAGTGCGACGTACTGGTCACCACGCTCCTCGCCGCCGGCGGTGCGGTGGCGGCGAACGCGAGCGCGGGCGGCGCGGATGACGCGTGGGACGCGGGCGCGCTGGCGTCGCTCGACATCCCGTTGATCCAGGGGCTCGCGCTGACCTCGACCCGCGAGCAATGGATGGAGAGCGACGCGGCCGTCAGCCCGCTGGACGCGGCGACGCAGGTCGCGATCCCAGAGTTCGACGGGCGGCTGATCACGGTCCCGTTCTCGTTCAAGTCGTACGACGCCGACGGTCTGGCGCGTTATGCGCCGGACGCGGAGCGGTGCGCGCGGCTGGCCGGGATCGCAGTCGCGCATGCCCGGCTGCGGCACGTTCCGCCGGCCGAGAAGCGGATCGCGCTGGTGCTGTCGTCGTACCCGACCAAGCACGCACGGATCGGGAACGCGGTCGGGCTGGACACCCCTGCATCGGCGGTCGTCCTGCTCGGGCAACTGAAGGACGCCGGGTACGACCTGGGCGATCTTGATCTGAGCGAGCTGCAGGGCGCGGACGGAGCCGACGGGCTGATTCACCGGCTGATCGCGGCGGGTGGGCACGACGTCGACTGGCTGACGGACGAACAGTTGGCCTCCGCGGTCGCGAAGATCCCGCTGAGCGTTTATGCGCAGTGGTTCGGCCGGGTCCCGAAATCGTTGCAGGAGGCAATGACCGGAGCGTGGGGCGAGGCGCCGGGGGAGCTGTACGTCGACACGTCCGGTGACGAGCCGGCGATCGCTCTCGCCGCGCTGCGGTTCGGGAACGTCGTGCTGATGATCCAGCCGCCGCGTGGCTTCGGCGAGAACCCGGTCGCGATCTACCACGACCCGGACATGGCGCCGTCGCATCACTACCTGGCGGCGTACCGCTGGCTGGAGGCGTCGCCCGACGAGGGCGGGTTCGGCGCGCAGGCCGTCGTCCATCTCGGGAAGCACGGCACGCTGGAGTGGCTGCCGGGCAAGGGGATCGGCATGGCGGCCGGCTGCGCGCCCGACGCGGTCCTCGGGAACCTGCCGATGGTGTACCCGTTCATCGTCAACGACCCCGGCGAGGGGACGCAGGCGAAGCGGCGGGCACACGCGACGGTCGTCGACCACCTGGTGCCGCCGATGGCGCGGGCCGAGACGTACGGCGACATGGCGAAGCTGGAGTACCTGCTCGACGAGTACGCGACCGTGTCGGCGCTCGACCCGGAGAAGGTGCCGACTTTGCGCGCGCAGATCTGGACGCTGATCCAGGCGGCGCAGTTGCACCACGATCTGCACACGTCGGAGAGGCCGGAGGACGCCGACTTCGACGAGTTCGTGCTGCACCTCGACGGGTACCTGTGCGAGATCAAGGACGTGCAGATCCGCGACGGGCTGCATGTGCTGGGCGGGGCGCCGGCCGGTGAGGCGCGGATCAACCTGGTGCTCGCCGTACTGCGCGCTCGGCAACTGTGGGGTGGTTCGTACTCGATCCAAGGGTTGCGGGCAGCGCTGGGCGAGACCTTCGGGGTCGACGAAGCGGAGTTGCTGGCTGATCCGGGGCGCGTCGTGCCTGAGCTTGCTGACCTCGCGACGCTGGCTGACCTGCCGGCGGTGAGCGGCGCTGACGGCGTAGACCTGCTCGAGGCCGTTACTCGGAAGCTCGTGGTGGGGATGGAGACGCTGAGCTGGGACGCGGCGAAGGTCCCGGTGGTAGTAGATGAGGTCCTCGGCCGCACCTCCCAGCAGGTCGAGGCTTCTTTGATGTTTGCTGCTACCGAGGTTGTGCCGCGGCTCGCACGCACGGGCGACGAGTTGGCAAACGTACTGCGGGCGTTGGACGGGCGGTTCGTCGAGGCTGGGCCGTCCGGGTCGCCGACGCGTGGGCTGGTGAACGTACTACCGACCGGCCGCAACTTCTACGCGGTCGACCCGAAGGCGATCCCGAGCCGGAACGCCTGGGACGTCGGCGTCGCGCTCGCCGACTCGCTGCTGGCGCGGCACCAGACCGAGACCGGGGAGTGGCCGCGGTCCGTCGGCCTCACCATCTGGGGTACGTCGGCCATGCGCACCCAGGGCGACGACCTCGCCGAGGTGCTCTGGCTGCTCGGCTGCCGGCCCGTCTGGGACGAGGCCTCGCGACGCGTCACCAGCTTCGAAGTGATCGGCCTCGAGGAGCTCGGCCGGCCGCGGATCGACGTGACGATCCGGATCTCCGGCTTCTTCCGGGACGCGTTCCCGCACGTCGTCGCGTTGCTCGACGAAGCCGTGCGTACCGTTGCCGCCCTGGACGAGTCAGCCGACGACAACTACCTGCGCGCACACGTAGACGCTGATGTTGCTGAAGGCAATGATCTGCGCTCGGCCACTGCGCGGGTGTTCGGATCGAAACCTGGTTCCTATGGAGCTGGCCTGCTGCCGCTCGTCGACGCACGGAACTGGCGGACGGACGCCGAGCTGGCGGAGGTCTACGCCGTCTGGGGTGGATATGCCTATGGCAAGGACCTCGACGGCGCCGAGGCCCGCGGCTCGATGGAACGCGCGTACGCCCGGATCCAGGTCGCGGCGAAGAACGCGGACACCCGCGAGCACGACATCATGGACTCCGACGACTACTTCCAATACCACGGCGGCATGATCGCGATGGTGCGTCATCTCACCGGCGCCAACCCGAAGGCGTACGTCGGCGACTCCGCCGTCCCCGCGCAAGTGAAGACGCGGACGCTGGAGGAGGAGGCCAAGCGGGTCTTCCGGGCCCGCGTGGTGAACCCGCGGTGGATGGCGGCGATGCGGCGGCACGGGTACAAGGGCGCGTTCGAGATGGCCGCGACCGTGGACTACCTGTTCGGGTACGACGCGACCGCGGGCGTCGTCGACGACTGGATGTACGAGTCGCTGACCAAGGAGTACGTCGCCGACCCGGAGATGGCCGAGTTCTTCCGCAAGTCGAACCCGTGGGCCCGGCACGGGATCGCGGAACGGCTGCTGGAGGCGGCGCAACGCGGGCTGTGGGAGGAGCCGTCGGCCGAGGCGCTGGAGACGCTGCGGAACGCGGTCCTTGAGACGGAGGGTGACATCGAGGACCGCGGCTGATTGGGTAGACGCATGCCGTCTGAGCCGCCTGTATCGCTCCGTGTCCTGATCACCAACGACGACGGGTATCGCGCGCCGGGGATCCGGGCGCTCGCGCCGGCGATCGCCGAGCTCGGGTACGACGTACTAGTGGTCGCTCCGATGCTCGACGAGAGCGGTGTCGGATCCGCGCGCGCCGGGATGGTCAACCGGCCGATCCGGACCGCGACCGACGTGGAGAACGGCGTGACGTTCGTCGGGATCGAAGGCACGCCTGCAATGGCGGTGACGATGGCGCAGGCCGGCTCGTTCGGCCCGCCGCCGGACCTGGTGCTGTCGGGGATCAACCGCGGGCTGAACATCGGCGTTTCGATCTTCCACTCGGGTACGGTCGCGGCGGCCCTGACGGCGGCCGAGTCAGGTACGTCGGCGGTTGCTGTCAGCATCGACGCCGAGGACCCCGCGCACTGGCCGACCGCGGCGACGATCGCGGGCGACGCGCTCGGGTGGATCGCCGGCGAGCCCGCCGGGACGGTGGTGACGATCAACGTGCCGGATCGTCCGCTGGATCAGCTGGCCGGTGTACGGCACGCGTCGCTGGCCGTGAACCGGCGTACCCGTCTCGTCGCCGCGACAGCTTCGTCGGGCGAGCCGATGATCGTCGTGGAGCGCACCCCGCAGGCCGCCACGGTTCCGGGCACCGACGAGGCGCTGCTCGCCGAAGGCTTCGTAACGGTCACGCCGATCGTCGGCATCCGCGAGGTCCGGGACGACGCCGCCGCCACAGCCCTCGCGAAGCGCCTGGTGCAATGAAGCTGTTCGTCGCTGAGTACGGCGCGGCGGACGCACCACCGCTGTTGTTCATCCACGGTCACGGCGGCGGCTACCACTTTCAGCAATGCCAGGCGGACCTGCTCGCCCGGGGCCTCCGGCTGATCGCGCCCGACCAGCGTGGGGTCCTCCGGTCTCCGCTACCGCCGGGTGAGCGCGTCGATCTGGACGTGCTGCTGGCCGACTTCGAGGAACTGCGCGCGGAGCTCGGGATCGAGCGGTGGGCGATCCTCGGTCACTCGGCCGGGGGCAACTACGCGGTCGAGTACGCGATCCGGCATCCGTCGGCGGTCAGCGCGGTGATCTTCGACTGCCCGTGCTGGGACTTCGACGCCAACGATCGCCACCGGTTGCCGATCTTCGCTCGCTTGTACGACGAGCTCGGCGACCATGACCGCGCCGCGCGGTGCCGTGAGCTGGCCGCCGTGGACCGTCGGCTGACGGCGGAGGACAAGACGTACGAGCTCGCTTTCGGTCTCGGCGACCGCTTCCAGGATCTGTCCTTTCACGATCCTTCGCGCCGCTCCGAGTTCTTTGGTCTCGGCGAAACGGCCGGTTTCACGGACGAGATGTGGGCCCGCGGCAACAGCCATATGGTGACCCTGCCCGAGCTGTACGCCTCGAAGCTCGGCCGGTTGGCGCTGATGCCGCAGCCAAGCCTGTTGATCGAGAGCGTCGACGATCTCGCCACGGACCCGATCTCCGTGCAGACCTACCGCGACACGGTTCCCGCCGGCCGGGTCGCCACCTTCGAGCGCTCCGGCCACTTCCCGCACTTCGAGGAGCCGGTCAAGTACGCCGGTCTGGTGCGTAGCTTCGTCGACCAGCACTTCACCTCAGGCTGACCGGACCCGGAATCAGCGGGGCGACAGGTAAGGAAGCCGATGACCCCACGACCGGGCAGTCGCCGGCAGCCGGTTGTCCTTCGGGGCGCCGACGAGGCCCTCCTCGCTCCGCGGGCTGGTCAGAGGAGGCCGGCTGCTACTAGGTACTTCCCGACTCGGGCGATCTCGTCGGCGTCCAAGGGGATCTGGGGTGGCGCCATCACGCCGTACTTGATCACGCCACGCAGTTGCAGCGCAGCCTTGAAGGCCCCGAGGGCGGAGGAGCTGGTGCCCATCCGGGCCGGGTCGCCGACCCCGATCAGTTCGAACAGCCGCACCAGCCGTTCCTGCTCGGCGCGCGCGTCCTCCCATTCGCCGGCGGCCGCGTGGCCGAAGAGCTTGACGTAGCCGTGGGGATCCACGTTGCCGAGCCCCGGGACCACTCCGTCGGCTCCCATCCACAGCGCGTTGTCAACGGTCAGCTCGGAGCCCGTGAGCACGCTGAAGTCGGTGACGTCACCCCGGTCGCGCGACCTCAGGACGACGTTGCGCAGACCGCCGTCGTCGCCGCTGGAGTCCTTCAGACCCGCCAGTACTCCGTCGGCCGCGAGTTGCAGCACCAAATCGGCGGCGAGCTTGGAGTGCACCGCTACCGGTAGGTCGTAGGCGAACACGGGGAGCCCCGCGGCGGCCGCGACCATCCGGAAGTGGTTGTCGATCTCCGCCGGATGGGTGCGGGTGTAGAAGGGCGCGGTGACGACGATGCCGTCCACACCGGCCGCGACCGCCGTCCGGACGTGGTCGATCACCCGCAAGGTCGCCATGTCGATGACACCTGCCAGCACCGGCAGCCGGCCGGCCACGTGGCCCACCACCGTGTCCAGCACCACCCGGCGGTGTCCGTCCGGCAGGTACGCCACCTCAGAGGTGGAGCCGAGGACGAACAGGCCGCTCACGCCGCCGTCGATCAGGTGGTCGACCAGGCGGACCAGGGAGGCGGTGTCCACCTGGTGATCCGGCGTGAACGGCGTACAGACAGGTGGGATGACGCCGGTCAGGCGGGCGGGCAAGGTCATGAACGCTCCAAGGCTTGGGTGATCAGGTCATCGGTGGACTCGCGCGCGACCACGTGGTGATAGCAGCGGAACAGGTGCGCCGGGTCCGCGGCATCGGACTCGAACTCGGGCATCGAACCGGAGCAGGTGTCGTCGGCCTTCCAGCAGCGGGTCCGGAACGGGCAGCCGCTCGGCGGCCGAGTGGCCGACGGCACCGGCCCGACCAGCGGGATCGGGTCGATCGGCGAGATCAGGCCGGGGGTCGCCGAGAACAGCGCACGGGTGTACGGATGCCGCGCCTGCCGGGCGATGCCGGCCGCCGGCGCCTGCTCGACGATCCGGCCGAGGTACATGGTGACCACCCGGTCACTCATCCGGCGGACGGTCTGGATGTCGTGCGAGACGAACACCATGGCCAGGCCGAGGCGTTCCTTCAGGTCCAGCAGCAGGTTGAGGATCTGGGCCCGGACGGAGACGTCGAGAGCGCTGGTCGGCTCGTCGGCGACCAGGAGCGACGGCTCGAGTGCCAGGGCCCGGGCGATCGCGACGCGTTGCCGCTGGCCGCCGGACAACTGGCCGGGCAGGGCGTCGGAGACGCTCCGGGGCAGCCCCACCAACGCCATCAGCTCCCGCACCCGTTCGTTGCGCTGGGCAACGGTGCCGTGACGGTGCACGTCGAGCGGATCACGCAGTACCCGATGAACGGGCAGCCGGCGGTTCAGTGCCGTCGACGGGTCCTGGAAGATCATCCCGGTTCCGGCGCCGATGGCCTCTCGGCGTTCGGCCGGTTTCATCGACCAGATGTCCCGGCCCCGGAACGAGGCCGTGCCCTCGGTCGGTTGCTGGACGCCGACCATGACCTTGGCCAACGTGGACTTCCCGCAGCCGGACTCGCCGACCACGCCGACGGTCTCACCGGCGGCGACGGTCAGGTCGGCCCCGGTCAGCGCATAGACCCGATCTCTGCTGAACAGACCACCGGACCTGGCTCGGTGTACGACGTGCACGTCCGACAGTTCGAGCACCGTCTCCGTCATCGCAGCGCCTCCTTCTCCAGCGGCTCGAGGACAACAGCCGGATGATGGCAAGCGACCAGGTGCTGCGAAGGCCGGCCGGTCAGTTCAGGGGCGGTGTCGCGGCACACATCGGTGACCATCGGGCACCGGTCGGCGAATCGGCAACCGGCAGGGAAGTCGGCCGGCGAGGGCACCACGCCACGAATCTGGGTCAGCCGGGCCGCGCCGGACTCCAGTGACAGGACCGATCCGAGCAGGCCACGGGCGTAATGGTGCGCGGGCTCGCCGACCAGGTCGGCCGTGACACCGGTCTCGACGATCTGGCCGCCGTACATCACCACCACCCGATCGGTGACGTCGGCGACCAGCGCCAGGTCGTGCGACACCAGGATCAGCGCGAAGCCGAGTTCGGCCCGCAGCCGCAGCAGCAGCTGGATCACCTGCGCCTGCACGGTGACGTCGAGTGCCGTGGTCGGCTCGTCGGCGACGATCAGCTTCGGTTCCCGGGACAACGCCATCGCGATCAGTACCCGCTGGCGCTGACCACCGGACAGCTCGTGCGGGTAGCTGGTCAGGGTGCGCTCGGGATCCAGTCCGACCAGTTCCAGCAGTTCTGCCGGAGTACGCCGTCCGCCGCGGCGAACCACCTGTTTCAACTGCGCTTTGATCGTCATCGCCGGGTTCAGCGAGGACAGCGCGTCCTGATAGATCATCGCCATGTCGTGACCGAGAAGTCTGCGCCGCTCCGAGCGCCGCAGACTCAGCAGGTCCTTGCCGTCGAACCGGATCCGGCCACGGATCCGGGCGCCCCGCGGCTCCAGCCCCATCACGGCGAGCGCGGTCAGCGACTTGCCGCAGCCGGACTCGCCGACCAGACCGAGCACCTCGCCGGGCCGTACGTCGAAGCTGATCCCGTCGACGACGTCCACCCCGTCGTGCCGGCCTTCGAAGCCGATCGCCAGCTGTTGCACGGACAGCGTGGGTTCACCGTCCGGTAAGGGCCGCGCTCGTTCCCGCAGCCTCGTCGCCGCCAGGTCCAGACCGGGAAGCTCGACGAGTTCACCGGAGCCCGGCTGCGCGCTCTCCAGCGCGTCCTTGACCTGCTTCTTGCTCGCGTCCCGTCGCCCGCCCGGCGCCGCCCACGCGTCGGAGACGGCCTCGGACAGGATGTTCAGGGACAGCACGGTGATCAGGATCAGCAGTCCCGGGAACACCGTCGCCCACCAGCCACCCAGCAGCACCATGTTCTTGCCGTCGGCAATCACCGAGCCCCAGGACGGCTCCGGCGGCCGTACCCCGGCCCCGATGAAGGACAGCGACGCCTCGAAGACGATGGCGTCGGCAACCATCACCGTGCAGAACACCAGCACCGGAGCCGCACAGTTGATCGCCACGTGCCGGAGCAGGATGTGCGGGGTCCGGGCGCCGATGATCTTCTCCGCGACCACGTAGTCCTCGCCGTACTGCGCGAGCACGTTGGCGCGGACCACCCTGGCGACGGGCGGCGTGTAGAGGAAGGCGATCGCGATCACGAGGACCGGGACGGATCCACCGAACACCGCCACCAGGACGGCGGCCAGCGCGATCCCGGGGAACGCCATCACGACGTCGAGGAGCCGCATCACGGTCTCGTCGACCGCCTTGCGGGAGGTGGCCGCGACAGCTCCGACGATCGCGCCCGCGGTCAGTGCGAGCGCGGTCGCGCCGAGACCGATCATCAGCGACCAGCGGGCGCCGTACACGAGCCGGGTGAAGATGTCACGGTTCGCGCTGTCGAGCCCGAACCAGTGCGCCCCCGACGGGCCGCCGCCGGCGTCCTCCTGCGTCAAGATGTCGTACGGCGTCAGCAGCGGAGCGAGCACCGCGGCCAGGATCACCACCGCGAGGACCGCGACGGCGAGCCAGGCCGCCGGCGGCAGCCGCTTGAAGTTGATCCCCGGACGGGAGAGTTGCCGGGCCAGTCGTGCGCGCATCACGCAGCGCTCCTCAGTCGCGGGTTGACCAGCAGGTACAGCACGTCGACGACGAGGTTGACCACCACGAAGCCGACCGCGATGGTCAGTACGACGCCTTGCACCACGGCAGGATCACCGTCGCGGACGGCGTTGATCATCAGCGTGCCCATCCCCGGTAGCGTGAAGATCTGCTCGATCACGACAGCTCCGCCGAGCAGGTACCCGATCCGCAGACCGAGCACGGTCAGCGGGTTGATGAGCGCGTTCCGCAGAACATTGCGTCCGACCACCACCACCGGCGGCAGGCCGCTGCCGATGGCGGTCCGGACATAGTCCTTGTCGAGTTCCTCGACGACCGACGTACGAATGATCCGGGTCAGTTGCGCGGCGACCGGCAAGGACAGCGCCAGCGCCGGCAGCGCCATCGTCCGCAGCCAGGGCGCGATCCCGTCGGCCGGATTCACATAACCGCTCGGCGGAAACCAGCCGCGGTCGACGGCGAGGTACTGGATCATCAGCAGCGCGAGCCAGAACGAGGGCGCGGCCACGCCGATCAGCGACACCAGCCGGATCGCCTGGTCCGGCCAGCGGTCCCGGAAGATCGCGGCGACGACACCGAGCAGCAAGGCCAGTACCAGTGCGATCAGCAGTCCCAACAGGGTGAGCTGGAACGTCAGGGGCATCGCGGTGGTGACCGACTGGAGCACCGGCGCCTTCGTCAGCACGCTGGTGCCCAGGTCGCCGTGCAGCAGGTCACCGACGAAGTGCACATAGCGCACCGGCAGCGGGTCCAGCAGACCGTTCTCCTGCCGGAAACTGTGCAACTGCTCCTCGGTCGGGTTGGCGCCCTGGAAGAACGCGACCGCCGGATCGTTGTTGGAGAACCGCATCACCAGGAAGACGAACGCGATGATGCCGAGCAGCAACGGAACCAGCAGCAGCAGCCGGCGAACCAGCATTCTGACGATGACGGCCACAGTCAGCTACCTCAGGCCCGCTTCGCCTGCAGCAGGTTGATCCCCGGATAGGGCTGCGCCTTGATCCCGCTCAGCTTCTTGGAGTCCCAGGCCGTCATCAACTCGGTATGGACGACGGGGTACAGCACCGCCTGCTCGGCGACCAGGTCGAGGTACTCGTGGGTCAGCTTGGTCCTGGTGTCCGCGTCGGTGGCCCGGACCGCCTCGTCCATCTTGGCGAAGATCACCTTGGCGCCGGCACTGGTCTCCCAGCGCGTGTACTTCATCCAGGATCCGCCCTGGGTGTAGTTGTAGCGCAGGATCAGGTCCGCGTCGGCGCCGAACTGGTTCGGGTTCGACGCCGCCGCGACCACCTGGTAGTCGGCGTGCTGGTCCATCTTGGTGAACACCGCGGCGGTGTCCTGCGGCTCGAGCGTGGTCTTCACACCGATCGCGTTCCAGGACGCGGCGATGGTCGGCAGGCAGTCGACGATCCAGCTCACGTTCACCGCGAGCAGGTTGATCGACAGGTTCGTCACGCCGGCCTCGGCGAGCAATGCCTTGGCCTTCGCCGGGTCGTAGCCGTAGACGGTTTTCGCCTTGGCGTAGGCCGGGTTCTCCTCGTTCAGGAACGACGTACTCGCCTTGCCGCGACCCTTGAGCGCGACCTCGATCATCTTCTGGGTGTCGATCGCGGTGAACAGCGCCTGCCGGACCCGGACGTCGTCGAACGGCTTGGTCGCGGTGTTGAACATCAGGAACAGGTGGTTCATCCCCTTGCCGCCCTCGACCGTGAGGCCCGAGCTCTTCAGTTGCTCGATGTTGGCGTACGGGATGTTGTCGGACAGCTGTGCCTCGGCGCTGCCGCCGGAGATCTTCGCGACCCGGGCGGAGGAGTCGACGATGCTCAGCCAGTTCATCTTCTTGAACGCCGCCGGGCGGGGGCCGTTGTAGTCCGCGAAGGCCTCGAAGGTGGTGTTCGACTTCGGCTGGTGCGAGACCTGTTTGTAGGGACCGGACCCGACCGCCTTGCCGTTCTTGGCCAGGTCCCAGGCTCCGGCCTGGGAGAAGACGTGCTTGGGCATGATCTTCGCGATGGTCAGCCGGGGCGCCCCGTCGGGGAACGGGAAGTTCAGGACCAGCTCCACGGACTTGTCGTCGACCTTCTTGACCTCCTTCAGCCAGCTGGCGAAGAAGTTGTAGGTGAGCACCTTCAGCTTCGGGTCGAGGATCCGCTGGAAGGTGAAGACCACGTCGTCGGCCGTGACCGGCTGGCCGTCGTGCCACTTCGCCCCGTCCCGCAGGGTGAACTTCCAGGACGTGGCGTTCAGGTCGGCCGGTACCTCCGTACCCAGAGCGGCGTACGGCTGCCGGGTGATCGGGTCGGTGTCGAGCAAGCCCTCGTAGATGTGCTGCATCGCCGCCATCGTGAAGGCGGAGGCACTCATGGTCGGATCCCAGCTCTGGTTGTTCCCGTAGCCGATCACCGCGGTGACCAGGCCGGTGTCCGCTCCGGCGCCGACCGCTCCGGTCGAGGCCGGGCCACTGCTGCAGGCCGACAATCCACCAGTGATCGTCGCGGCTGCGCCGAGCGCACCGGAGTACTTCAGGAACGAGCGGCGGTCGAACCCTGTTTGGTTCACGGTGCCTCCAGCGGCAGGGGGTGTGGCGGAGCTTCAGAGGAGGTAGGTTATAGGACGTACTACGTCCTACGTCCTATGAGTGCCGACCTTAAGAGTCTGTTTCCGGGTCGGTCAAGACCGGAGGAGACACCGATGCCTGATCGCGTCAAGCTGAAACGCAGTGACGAGCTCGCCAACGCGATCGCCGACCTGATCATCGAACGCAATCTGGAGCCCGGCGCCGCGCTGCCTCCCGAGAGCGTGCTGATGGCCGACTTCAGCGTCAGTCGCAACTCGGTCCGGGAGTCGCTCAAGGCCTTGCAGGCGCTGGGGATCGTCGAGGTCCGGCACGGCTACGGAACCTTCGTCGGCTCGGCCAGCTCGGCGGTGTTGCATCCTTGGCTGCTGTTCCGCACCCGCTCGTCCGGCAGCAGCACCGAGCGGCTGCGGGAACTGCTCGAGATCCGGGAGATCCTCGAGACCGAGCTGACCCGTCGCGCCGCTGGAACCGGCGACGGCGAGCTCCAGCAGAAGCTGTCCGGCTGCGTCGAGCGGATGCGGGTCGAAGGCCCGGACGCGGCGACCGCGGACCGCGCGTTCCACGAGCACATCTGCGACGCGGCCGGGGTTCCGCTGGCCCGCGAGCTGGTCGGCCTGTTCTGGGACGTCTACCGGGCCGTCGAGACCGACCTGGAGACCGTCGCCGGATCACCTGGCGAAACCGCGGCGCGGCATCAACGCGTGGTCGACGCGATCGCCTCGGGTGATGCCGACCGGGCGGAAGAGTCCGTCCACCTGCACTTCGGCGAGGTTCGCGCCCGCCTCGGCACCGGCCCCTACCGAAGCCGGCCGGCCGATCAGATGTAGCGCAGTACGTCTGCGTTCGACTGCACGGGTTGTCCTTCGGGGCCGGTGAGCATGTCTTCGAGGCCGGCTCGGACGTCGTACCCCTTCGTCTGGGCCCAGCGCAGTACCGGCCAGGCCCATTCGTTCTCGCCGTGGACCAGTGCGCCGTCGGGCGGTAGCAGTTCCAGTACGGCGTGGGCTGCGGTGACTCCGTCCGGGCCGGGGGAGATGCCTGGGATCGCCTCGACGAGCACGCGGACCACTGGGCCGCCCCACGCGAGGTACTTCCGTGCCGCGTCGGGACTGAACAGTCCTGCCTCGACACCGATCCCTTTGGTCAGCAGGAGGTCCGCGACGCGTTCGGCGCCGTCCTCGTGGAAGTTGACGCTCGCGAAGTCCGCCACCGGCTCCCACGCCGCGATCAGCCGCAGTCGCTCATCCAGGTCGGGGACGATGCCTTCCCTCGTCGACACGCCTACGGGCACACCGGGACAGTTCCGTCGTACGGCGGTCACGGCTGCGTGTACGTCGACGTACTCGAGGGTCTCGAGCCCGCTCGCCCCGCGAGGGTGGATGTGCAACGCGCCGGCTCCCGCCGCCACGGCTCCGGCGGCCTCCCGTCCCAGCTCGCCGGGGGTGACCGGCACACCCGGATGATCCACCCGCGTGCGATCGCCATTGAGACAGGCCTTGAACATAGGCACACGGTACGTCGGCGTGCGCTGCTTCTAAGGGGGGAGGGCGTTGATCTGAGGGGGAGCGCCCGATGTCAGGGTGCGCCGCCGCAGCGGACGGTGGATGCAGACGGAGATCCACTCCGTGATGGAGGAGCCATGAAGCACATCCGCAGTATCGTCGCCGTCCCCGTGGTTGCCGCAGGGTTCGCGTTCGCCGGTGCAGCGCAGGCATCGGCAGTCGATGTCGACCCGGATATCGGCAAAGCCGCGTTCCCCGTCGTCATCGAGCGTCCGGGACCGAGGGTGCAGGTCGATGACACGGTCAGCGAGGCCGTGCAAGCAGGGGCGGCCGCTGCCGGGGGAGCCGGTATCGCGATGGCTGCCGTGTGGGCCACTCGGCGTCGCCACGTCATCCAACCGCACTGACCGGTGATGTTCACCGAACCCGCGGTCGCTGTTCGGCCAGAGCAGCGGCCGCGATCCGGCTCGATGTTCCTGTTTTGCGAAGGATGTTGGAGACGTGCACGCTGACCGTCTTGTCGCTGATGAACAGGTTCTTGGCGATCTCGCTGTTCGACCAACCGGCGACCAGGAACGCAAGGACCTCACGCTCACGTGCGGTGAGTGTCGCCAGCCTGGGATCGTCGGCGGACGGCTCGACGCGTTCGGGTGTGCTGAGGTCGATCCTGGCATGGCGCGCCAGCGATTCGACCTCACGTCGCAGCGGCTCGGCGCCAAGGTCGGCAGCGTGCTGATAGGCCTGCCGCAGGAGGTCGTTCGCCGCCGACGACGGCCAGCTCTTCAGTAGGGTGGCTTCGGCGCAGCGCCACTCGGCCATCGCCTGGTGCCAGCGACTTCCCGCCGTACGCCCGGCTTCCACCACCTCGTGCCACCGCTCCGGCTGCTCCGCGGAATCCCGGCAGCGGGCGACCTCCGCGGCGATCAGGGCCAGGTCCAGTGCCCGGACCGGCTCGCCGCCCAACGCCTCGACGAAGGGCTCGTGCGGCCATTCGCCGAGCACGCTGTCGAGCTCGTGAGAGGCGGCGAGGCCGCGCGCGCCGTGCTCCCGGGCCGACTCGGCCACCGCGCGGGCGAAGACCGGAAGCACTTCGTCGTCGTCCGGCTCGGCGTACTCCGGGACATACAGCCTCGGGCGCGACCAGGTCACGGCCTCCGCGGCTCTACCCTCGGCGAGCAGGAGTTCGATACCGATCGCCGTCATGGTCTGGCGATGTGCGTTGAAGTCTTCGGACACCAGCTCGAGGGCTCGGTCGAAGTGCAGCCGGGCCTCGCCGATCGAGCCTGATCGCACGGCCAGCAGGCACGCGGTCAATCGCACACCCGCTCCCGGGATGCCGACAGGACGTGCGGCGAGTGCCGAGCGCAGGAGCGTCCGGCATTCGTCCCAGCGACCGAGGTCGATCAGTTCGCGGGCAACTAGGCACGCGAGGAAATGCGCCCAGACACCTGCTCCGGCCTCGGTCGCCTGCTGGTAAGCCCAGCGGGTGACGTCCACGGCCTCGGTCCGCCGGCCGAGCGCCCGAAGAGCGATGAATCGCCACAGCGCGGCGTCGGTCGCCGTGTCGACGTCTCCGCCGGACATCGCCAACTGTTCCGACAGGTTGGCGTCGTCGAGTGACTCTGCCTGCGTTCGGTCGTTGGCCGCTGCGCGTGCGCAGAGGGCTTTCCCGAGAGCCGCGGTCGAGCCGGATCTGCGCGCAACCCGGACAGCTTCGGACGCGTGGCCCGGGCCCTCCGGCATACCGTAGATGGTTTCGATTTCGGAGAGCTCAGCCAGTGCTACGGCGCGTTCTGCGCTGTCCGGGAAGTTCTCGGTCAGTGCGATCGCCTTACGGAGCTCTTCCAGATCGGCGAGTCCAGGGGCCGTCGACTGCCAGTCGGCATTGGCTCGGGCGACGAGCAACTCGCTCGCCAGCAAAGGTTCGTGTCTACGATCCACGAGACGCAGCGCGTCGCCGAGCAGCGACACTGCCCGCTCGGGCTCGCCGGCTCGCAGGCTGACTGTGCCTGCCCGCCGCAGCAACGCGATCCGATCCATACGCTTTCCCCGGACCCGCGGCGGCACCTTCGCCCAGAGCGCGCACACCCGACTGAGCTGGTTCGCCTCCTCAGTCGGCGCCCGCAGCCGTGCGGCCTGATCCGCCGCCAGGAGTGACCAGCGGAAAGTCGCCTCGAGATGGCCCGCGGCTTCGTGGTGGGCCGCCAGGTCGGCCGGGGGAGCAGGCACCCGCTGTGGCTCGAGGACACGGATGTAGTCGGCATGGAGTTCGGCGGCCACGTTCGGCGGCAGAGCGTCGTACAACACGTCGGCCAGCAGCGGGTGGCGGAACCACCAGATCCCTTTGCCTTCGGCGCCGACCACGCCGAGATCTTGTGCCTCGACAAGACTCGAGGCGGTTCGGTGCTCGTCGATCCCGCGACCGGCTCCCACGGCGGCGAGCACGGTGGACTCGGTCGGGCGGCCGCCAACAGCGAGAATCCGGGTCACCGTGCGGGCCTCGTCGGAGAGACGATGCCAGGCGCCTAGCAAGGCGTCACGGAGTACTGATGGAACGGCGCTGGGAAGACTGTGCTCAGAGCCGGACAAGCCCTGAGCCATCAGCTCGATCAGGTACGGGTTGCCGTCCGATCGGGCCAGGACGTCTGCGACGAGCTCGATGTCCGGTGGTGTGCCCAGGAGGCCCTCGAGCTGGCTGCCGACCGCGTCGGCGGCCAGCGGCCCGAGCCGGATCTCGCCGAAGCGTGGCATCCGTCGCAAGTCGGCCAGCCACGAGTGGACAGGGTGTCCGTCCGGCCGCTCCTCGGTGCGGCAGGTCGCGATCATCCCGAGACGCTGGTCCCGGAAGCCGGCGACGAGGTACGACAGTACGTCGAGCGACGCAACGTCGGCCCACTGCAAGTCGTCGACGACAACCACTGTCGGCCGCCGTACCGCGATCCGGTCCAGCATCAGATCGACGAGCACCGGCAGCCGGGCCGTGTCGGTCGGGCCGCTCCCGAGCGAGGTCAGCAGCACGGACAAGCTCTCGATTCCGTCGAGCACCTCTGCTCGTTCGTCCGCGTCCGCCTGGGCCTCCCAGCCCTGGAGCAAGCCGATGATCGGCGCGAACGGGACCGACGCCGCGCCGAAATGTACGCAGGTCGCCCAGAGGACGTTCAGTTCCTGATCGCGGCTCATCTCGCGAGCGAGCCGGGTCTTCCCGATCCCGGCCTCACCGTGGATGACGAGCGCGCGTGGCACACCGTCGGCGATGTCCCGCACCAGATCGCCGAGCAGTCGCCGTTCCTCGTCCCTTCCAGCGAACCGGTCGCCCCCCATGCGACGTAGTCAACACCCTTCGTCATCCGTGCGGCAGACCTGATGTGAACCTGGTCGCGGAGGGAGTCGTGCGGATGTGCCATGATCGGGCCGACGGCTGTGGAGGAACACCGGTGACCAGCGTGCTGGGAGTCCGGGGCGGTCCCGCCACTGTGACCGGGAGGAATCTCGGAAGCCAGGACATCTGCTGCCGTCCGCAGGCTCGCGATCATCGTTGGCCGGCGTACCGGCCGTAGCGGGCGTGGACACCCGCTCGACGAAAGGGACCACCGCCGATGCGGGCTCCGTCATTCAGCGGACCGTCGAACTCGTTCCCGTTCACCGCGATCGTCGGGATGGACGATCTCCAGCTCGCGCTGATCCTGGCGACGATCTCGCCGGCCATCGGCGGCGTGCTGATCCGCGGCGAGAAGGGTACGGCGAAGTCGACCGCCGTCCGCGCCCTCACCGAGATCCTGCCGCCCGTCGACGTCGTACCAGGCTGCCGTTTTTCCTGCGACCCCGACCACCCGGACTCGACCTGCCCGGACGGCCCGCATGCGGGTGAGCGGTCGATGCGTGCTGCTCGGTTGGTGGAGTTGCCGGTGGGGGCGACGGAGGACCGGGTGCTCGGGTCGTTGCATCTGGAGAAGGCGCTCGCGGAGGGCGTCACGGCGTACGAGCCTGGTCTGCTCGCGGCGGCGCATCGCGGGTTGCTGTACGTCGACGAGGTCAACCTGCTCCACGACCACCTGGTCGACGTGCTCCTCGACGCCGCCGCGATGGGGCGCGCGACGGTCGAGCGGGACGGGGTCTCGGTCACGCACCCGGCGCGGTTCGTGCTCGTCGGCACGATGAACCCCGAGGAGGGTGAGCTCCGGCCGCAGCTCCTCGACCGGTTCGGGCTGACCGTCGACGTGGTCGCCAGCCGCGATCCCGCCGTACGCGTGGAAGTGATGCGCGCGCGGCTCACGTACGAGGCGGATCCGGAGAAATTCGTCACCCGGTACGACGGCGCACAGCGGGAACTCGCCGAACGCATCGTGAAGGCGCGCGACCTGCTGACAGAGGTGATCCTGACCGACTCGGCGCTCCGCCAGATCGCCGAGATCTGCGCGTCGTTCGACGTGGACGGCATGCGCGCCGACCTGGTCACGGCCCGTACGGCGGTCGCTCATGCTGCGTGGTCCGGCCGTACGGTCGTCGAGGTCGACGACGTCCGCGCCGCCGCCAAACTCGCCCTCCCGCACCGCCGCCGCCGGAACCCGTTCGACGCCCCCGGCCTGGACGACCAGCAACTAGAAGAAGCCATCAACAACAGCACGCCACCGGAAGACCCCGACGACGACCCGACCGATCCCACCGACCCGGGCGACCCGGGCGACCCGGGCGACCCGGGCGGCTCCGGTGGTTCGGAGGAGGACGGGTCGGGCAACTCGGACGAAACAGTGGATGCTCAATCTCAACCCACTGAGAGTCAGCCTGCAGGCAATCAGCCCACCGGTGGGAGCGGTGAGGTCGTCGGAAGTTCTGCGCCGTACAAGGCTCGGCTGCTGAGTGTTCAGGTGGCTGGGGCCGGTGTCGCGGGGCGGCGGTCTCGGGCGATCACCGAGGTAGGGCGTGTTGTGGGGGATCGGGGTCGGATCGGGCGCGAGGCCGGGCGGCCGCATCTGCTGGGGACGATGCGCACCGCAGCGCCGTACCAGAAGGCCCGTGGGCGCAGCGGTCCTGGACTAGTGGTGCGGCCGGACGACGTGCGGCTTGCGGTGCGGGAAGGGCGGGAGGGGAATCTCGTGCTGTTCTGCGTCGACGCCTCCGGCTCGATGGGGACGAAGAAGCGGATGGGCGAGGTGAAGACGGCGATCGTCTCGCTCCTCCTCGACGCGTACCAGCGCCGCGACACGGTCGGTCTCGTCACGTTCGCCGGCGCCGCCGCGACGGTCTCGCTGCCGCCGACGGGCAGCGTCGAGACCGCCGTACGACGGCTCGAATCGCTCCCGACCGGAGGCCGTACGCCGCTCGCCGAAGGGCTGCTGCAAGCGGCCGAGGTACTGCGGATCGCCGCGATCCGCGACCCGCGCCGGCGCCCGCTGCTCGTCCTCGTGACCGACGGCCGCGCGACCCACGGCGACAACGCGTTCGCGCGCGCCCGCCAGGCCGCCGGATGGCTGGCCCAGCGCGGGGTCGCGACGGTCGTGGTGGACTGCGAGCCGCGCCGCGGTATCCGTCTCGGACTCTCCGCGGAGCTTGCGGCGGACCTCGGAGCGGAGTACCTCGACCTCGGAGACGTTGCCGCCGGCAACCTTATCCGGACGGTGACCGAACGGAAGGCGGCCTGAGATGCCGAAGGGACAGCCGGTCGCCGTACCGGAGGACGGCCTGACGACCCGCCAGCGTCGCAACCGTCCGCTGCTGATGGTGCACACCGGCGAGATGAAGGGGAAGTCGACGGCGGCGTTCGGGATGGCGCTGCGGGCCTGGAACCAGGGCTGGAACCTCGGGGTCTTCCAGTTCGTGAAGAGCGCGAAGTGGAAGGTCGGCGAGGAGAGCGCGTTCAAGGCGCTCGGCCGGCTGCACGAATCGACCGGTGAGGGCGGACCTGTCGAGTGGCACAAGATGGGCGAGGGCTGGAGTTGGTCTCGCAAGGCCGGCACCGAGGAGGACCACGCCGCCGACGCGGTCGAGGGCTGGCGCGAGATCCAGCGCCGGCTGGCCGCCGAGACCCATGACCTGTACGTACTCGACGAGTTCACGTATCCGATGAAGTGGGGCTGGATCGACGTGGACGAGGTCGTCGACACGCTCGTCGACCGTCCCGGGCACCAGTACGTCGTGATCACCGGACGCGACGCCCATCCGAAGCTCCTCGCGGCCGCCGACCTCGCCACCCAGATGACGAAGCTCAAACACCCGATGGACACCGGCCAGAAAGGCCAGAAGGGCATCGAGTGGTAGTCCAGGACACCACGATGATTCCGCGGGTCGTGGTTGCGGCGCCGGCTTCGGGGGCGGGGAAGACGACGGTCGCGGTCGGGTTGATGGCGGCGTTGCGGCGGGCCGGGCATGTGGTGGCCGGGTTCAAGGTGGGGCCGGACTACATCGATCCCGGGTTCCACGCGGTCGCGACCGGGCGACCGGGCCGGAACCTCGACCCGATGCTGTCGGGGGAGGAGTTGGTCGGACCGCTGTTCGGGCACGGCGCCGAGGGTGCGGACCTGGCCGTGGTCGAGGGCGTGATGGGGCTGTACGACGGTGCGCTCGGGACGGAAGGTTTCTCGTCGACGGCCCACGTCGCGAAGTTGCTGAAGTCACCTGTGGTGCTGGTCGTCGACGCGTCGGCGGCCGGCCGGAGCGTCGGCGCGGTCGTCCAAGGTTTCGTTGCCTTCGACACCGAGATCCGCATCGTCGGGGTGATCCTGAACAAGGTGGGTTCGGACCGCCACGAGGCCGAAGTACGAGCAGGGGTCGCGCCGACCGGCGTACCGGTCCTGGGCGTCCTCCGCCGCGACACCCGCCTGACAGTCCCCAGTCGGCACCTCGGCCTGATCCCCGCCAACGAACAACAGACCCAAGCCGAACAAGCCGTGGACGCCGCCGCAGAACTGGTCCGCCAAGGCGTAGACCTACAAGCAGTAATAGCCGCCGCCAACTCCGCCCCACCCCACCAAACCACCCCCTGGACCCCCGAGTCACCGGAGTCGAGCGCAGCCGTGCAGCCGGTGGTGGCTGTTGCGGCAGGGCCGGTGTTTTCCTTCCATTACACGGAGACGACCGAGCTGCTCACGGCCGCCGGTGCGGATGTCGTCACGTTCGACCCCCTCGTCGATCCGTTGCCTGACGCAACCGCGGCGCTCTACCTCGGCGGTGGCTTCCCGGAGTTGCACGCCGAGGCGCTCTCCGCGAACGTCGAGCTGCGCAAACAGGTAGCCGCCGCGGTCGCCGACGGTCTTCCGGTGATCGCGGAATGCGCCGGCCTGCTGTACCTCTGCCGCGAGCTCGACGGTCACCCGATGACCGGCGTACTCCCGGCGACCGCCCGCATGACCAGCCGCCTCACCCTCGGCTACCGTACGGCGGTCGCCGCGACCAGCACCGCGTTCTTCGACGAAGGACGCCGGGTGCGCGGCCACGAGTTCCACCGCACCACGATCGACCTCCAGGCCGACGTACAACCGGCCTGGCATCTCCCCGGCGGCGTCGAAGGAATCACTCTTCCCAACGTCCACGCGTCGTACCTTCACCTGCACTGGACCGCCACCCCAGACGTCCCGGCCCGCCTGGTCGCCGCCGCTCGCGAGCGTGTGCGGTGAGCTTGGTCGTCGGCGTCGGACTCCGCGCTGGTACGCCGTACGCGGAACTGCACGACCTCGTGACGACAGCCCTGGACGAACTCGCGGGCGATGTCCGACTGGTCGTCACGATCACCGGTAAGGAGAACGAGCCCGCGCTGCAAGAGCTGGTCGCACAGTTGGGCGCAGAGCTGCGCACCTTCTCGAACGACGAGCTCGCCAAGCAGCAGGTGCTGAACCCGAGCGCGCAGGTCGAGCAACTCAAAGGAACCCCGAGCGTCGCCGAAGCAGCCGTCCTCGCAACCGGCACCCAACTCCTCATTCCCAAACGCCGAACCCCCAACGCGACCATCGCGATCGGCATGCACCGGGCGGCTGGGTATGACGTGCGGGATCGGGAGGTTGTGCAGCGGGTGATTGCTGAGCGGCGGGACGTACGGCGGGGGTTCCTGGAGTTGCCGGTCGACGACGTGACGCTTGGGCGGGTGCTGGAGGCGGCGCATCGGGCGCCGAGTGTCGGGCTGAGTCAGCCGTGGGACTTTCTGGTGATCCGCGACCTCGCGACCCGTCGCAAGGTGCACGATCTCGCGACCGCGCAACGCGACGCGTTCGCCGCATCCCTCCCCGAGGACCGGCGTGCGGCGTTCGACGGGCTGAAGATCGAGGCGATCCTCGACACCCCGCTGAATCTCGCGGTGACCTGCGACCCCGGCCGCGGCGGCCGGCACGTGCTCGGCCGGCACGCCGATCCGCGGACGACCATGTTCTCCGCGGCGATCGCGATCCAGAACCTCTGGCTCGCCGCCCGCGCCGAAGGCCTCGGCGTCGGCTGGGTCTCGTTCTTCGAACCAGCTGAAGTCGCCGCGGTCCTCGACCTGCCTGCCCACATCGAACTGGTCGGCTACCTCTGCGTCGGGTACGTCGACGAGTTCGCCGCAGCGCCCGAACTCGTGCGTTCCGGATGGGCGAAGCGACGCCCGCTGTCGTGGGCGATCCACCACGAGGAATGGGGCCGCCGCGACACATCGATCGTCGACGACGCCCTGCAGGCAGCGCAGAACGCCGTACCGGCAACTGGTCAGCGAGTCCAAGTGATCGTCGGTGGCGACGCGAGCCAACTCCAACGCTCCGACGCACTGATCGTCGATCTGCAAGCAGGCCGCCCGCCCGCCGACTTCGGGGTGTTGTGGCGGCCGGCGCGCACACCTGCCGAGGCGGTCGAGTTCGGCGTCGAGATCGCCCGCGACCTCGCACTGCAGGGCGTCGGCCACCTCGCCGTACAGCTGGATGAGAACTCGGAGCGTGCCGAGGCGCTCGCTCGCGGTCTGCTGGTCGGTGCGTCGGCCTGTGGTCTGACACACTCCACGACATGACCGCACCTATGTACGTGCCCGCGTTCTCGATGAAGCAGCGTGTGACCCTGATGGCGAACAAGTACGAGCTGATCGCCACCAACCCGGACGGGACCGACGGGGCGCTGCTCGCGTTCGCGCAGCAGAAGCGGATGGCGTTCAAGGAGCAGGTGACGTTCTACAGCGACGACACCAAGACGCAGCCGGTGTTCTCGTTCAAGGCCCGCAAGACTATCGACCTCGGGTCCGGGTACGACGTGTACGACGCCGACGGGCAGGCGATCGGCTGGTTCAAGAAGGAGTTCGGCAAGAGCCTGCTCCGGTCCAGCTGGCAGCTCAGCGCGGCGGGCGTCGAGGCGGACGGCACCGAGCGCAACCAGACGATCGCGATCGTCCGGCGGGTCTGGGACTTCGTGCCGTTCATCGGCGAGATCCCGCTGCCGTTCATCTTCCACTTCGACTTCACCGACCGGTCCGGCGGGCAGCCGGTGCTGTCGGTGGAGCGGAAGATGTCGGTCCGGGACCGCTACCGGATCACCGTCCAGGACGAGCGCCTCGACTTCCGCGTCGCTGCCGCGATGACGGTCGCCCTGGACGCGCTGCAGTCACGCTGAGTCCCCGGCGTACGACCACGGTAGTAGGCCGGCCTCACTCTTTCGGGTGAACCTACCCTGAGTGGGCTTGGTTCCGGTCCGGCCCGGTGCGAGGCTGTATCCATGGGCGTAGCACAGCGCAGTCGACGGTGGTTGGTTCCGGTCACGACAGTCGCGGTAGTGGCGGGGGTGGGGGCACTCGGACCAGTGGTCGCGGATGCCTCGCCGAACCTGCCCGGCATCTCCGCGCAGGACCTGCTCGCGAAGGTGCAGACGGCGAAGGTCGACGGCCTGAGCGGCACGGTCCGCTCGGACGCGGACCTGGGCCTGCCGGCCATCCCCGGCGCGCCGGCCGGTAGCGAGCAGCTGACCGAGATGCTGAGCGGTCAGCACACCGCGCGGGTCGCCTTCGCGAGCCCGGACAAGGCGCGGGTCTCGGTGCTCGACAACCAGGCCGAGAGGGTCTGGACCACCGACGGCAAGTCCGCGTGGGCGTACGACTCGTCCCGGCGCGAGGCCGTGAAGCTGACGGTCCCCGAGCACAAGACGACGAAGCCGGACAAGGTGGTTCCGTCGTACGACCCGCAGGCGGTCGCCAAGCAGTTCCTCGACGCGATCGACCCGACCACCAAGGTCGAGGTCAGCGGTACCGAGAAGGTCGCAGGCCGGGACGCGTACAAGCTGCGCCTGGTGCCGAAGACCGACAAGACGACCGTGGGTTCCGTGACGCTGGCGATCGACTCCATGACCTGGGTCCCGCTGGACGTGACAGTGATGCCGCGGACCGGCAACGACCCCGCGCTCGAGGTGGGCTTCAGCTCGGTGTCGTTCGACGTACCGGCCGCGAGCACCTTCACCTTCACCCCGCCGCAGGGTGTGAAGGTCACGGACAAGAAGGTGCCGTCGCAGGACCGGCCGAAGCGGGTCGCCCCCAAGCAGGTCGAGCCGAAGCAGACGAAGCCTGGTACGGCGAAGGCGGACGAGCCGACCGTGATCGGTAAGGGCTGGGAGAGCGTGGCGATGATCCGCGGTGCGCAGACCGGCCAGCTGACAGGGAACGGGCCGCTCGCGCAGCTGCTCGCGAAGGCGCCGACCGTGTCGGGCACGTGGGGCACGGGCAAGGTGCTGACCAGCAAGATGGTGAGCGCGTTGATCACGGACGACGGCCGGGTCTTCGTCGGCCTGGTCACCCCGGACACCCTGCAGGCCGCCGCGGCGAAGGCCCCCCGCTGAACACCCAGATGACGAGCGCGCCGGTCGTCACCCACGGGCTGACCAAGCGGTTCCACGGCGGCCAGGTCGCCGTGGACGCGGTCGACCTGGAGGTGCCGGCCGGCAGTGTGTTCGGCTTCCTCGGCCCGAACGGGTCGGGGAAGACGACGACGATCCGGATGCTGCTCGGCCTGATCGCGCCGACGTCCGGCGAGGTCGAGTTGCTCGGCGAGCCGATGCCGAAGGCGCACCTGCGGGTCCTGCCCCGGGTCGGCGCGCTGGTCGAAGGGCCGGCGTTCTACCCGTTCTGGACCGGCCAGGCGAACCTGCTGCGGTTCGACGCCGCCGACCGCACCGCCGACCCGAAGACCCGGAAGGCGCGCGCCGGTGAGGCGCTCGAGCGGGTCGGGCTGTCGAACGCGGCCGGTAAGAAGGTCCGCGCGTACTCGCTCGGCATGCGTCAACGGCTCGCGATCGCGGTCGCGCTGATGCAGCGCCGCGAGTTGCTCGTGCTCGACGAGCCGACGAACGGCCTGGACCCGCAGGGCACCCGCGAGGTCCGGCACCTGATCCAGGAGCTGGCGAGTGACGGTACGACGGTGTTCACGTCGACCCATCTCCTCGCCGAGGTCGAGCAGGTCTGCACGCACGCGGCGATCATGAGCCGCGGGAAGCTGCTTCGGCAGTCGACAGTGGAGGACCTGCGCGCCGAGCTCCGGCCGCGGCTGGTCGTGCGTACGCCGGATGCCGGGACGGCGGCCGAGACGCTGCAAGGGCTGGGCGTGACGGACCTGAAGACGACCGGTGAGATCGTCGAGGGCGATCCGGGCGAACTGCCGATCGAGAAGTTCGCCGCCGCGCTGGTCGCCGCCGACGTCCGCATCCACGGCTTCGGCCTGGAACGCCCCAGCCTCGAAGACGCCTTCGTAGCACTCACCGGGGAGGGCTTCGATGTCGCAGAGTGAAGCATCAACCGAACCGTCCGAGGTGTTGGTTGCCGGGAGGGCGCCTGGTGCGGGGCGGCATACTCTTGCGTTGTTCTTGTCCGAGCTGCGGCTGGTGTTCGCGCGGGCCCGGACTCAGGTGGGGCTCGGGGTGCTGGCCGCCGTACCGCTGCTGATCGGGGTCGCGGTCAAGATCGCCGGATCGGACAGTGGCGCCGAGGGGTTCATCGGGCAGATCGCCGGCAACGGGCTGTTCCTGATCGTCGCCAGCCTCGGCCTGTCGCTGCCGTTCTTCCTGCCGACCGCGGTGACCGTGATCTCGGGGGAGTCGCTGGCCGGTGAGGCCAGCCTCGGCACCCTGCGAAACCTGCTCACCGCACCGGCCGGCCGGTCCCGGCTGCTCGCCGCCAAGATGGTCGCCCTCGCGGTCTTCTGCCTGGCCGCGACGATGACGATCTGGATCTCCGGCCTGATCGTCGGCTTCATCCTGTTCCCGGTCGGCGACGTCCTGCTGCTCTCCGGCTCGACCGTCTCGCTCGGCGAAGGCCTGCTCCGCGCGCTCGGGATCGCCGTCGTGATCTCGCTGTCGCTGCTCGGGCTCGCCGGCATCGGCCTGTTCGTGTCGTCGCTGACCTCGACGCCGCTGGCCGCGATGGCGGCGACGTTCGGCGCGTTCATCGTGCTCGGCATCCTGACCGCGATCCCGCAGCTGCACGCGATCCACCCGTGGCTGCTGATCTACCGCTGGCAGTCGTTCGCCGACCTGCTCCGCGACCCGCCGTACTGGCACGAGATAGGCCGCAACCTGCTCCTCCAGGGCGGCTACCTGGTCGTCTTCTACGCTGCCGCCTGGGCGAGGATCACCAGCCGCGACATAACCTAAGGTCCCGTGGAAGCAGACCTAGTCGCCGTCCTGCGCTGTCCGGTGTGTGCTGACCGGCTGGCGATGGACGATCGAACGGCGCGCTGCCCGCGCGGGCACGCGTACGACCTGGCCAAGCAGGGCTACCTGAACTTGTTGCCCTCGGCCTCGAACGGCATCGAGGGCGACTCGGCCGCGATGGTCGGCGCCCGCACCGTCTTCCTCGGCACCGGCCACTACGGACCGATCCGGGATGCGCTGATCCTGGAGGCCGGGCTCGGCGAGGACGACCTGGTTGTCGAGGTCGGCGCCGGCACCGCCTACTACCTGACCGGTGTCCTCGGCCTGTCCCCGCACCGCCGCGGGATCGCGCTGGACGTGTCGAAGTACGCCGCCCGTCGCGCGGCCCGAGCAGATCCGCGGATCGCGTCCGTGGTGTGCGACGCGTGGCGTGAACTGCCGTTGATGGACGGCTCGGCGAACCTGCTGCTGAACGTGTTCGCCCCACGCAACGCGGCCGAGATGGCCCGCGTACTTGCTCCCGACGGCCGGTTGCTCGTGGTCACGCCGAACCAGCAGCACCTCGGCGAGCTCGTCGACGTACTGGGGATGGTCAGCGTCGACGAGCAGAAGGAACGCCGGCTGGAGGAGTCGCTCGCGGGGAGGTTCGAGCGCGTCGGCACCGAGGTGGTCGAGGAGACGATGCGCCTCGACCGATCAGCCGTGGAGCAGTTGGTGCTGATGACGCCGAGCGCCCGCCACCTGAACTACCGCGAGCTCTTGCAGCGCCTCGCCGTACTCCCGGAGCCGACGATCGTCACGTTGTCGGTGAACTTGTCGACGTGGTTGCGGACCTCCAGCACAGTTGTGTAGTGCTGGAGGTCCGGTCGATCAGGCTGCCTGGCCGCCAATGAGTTCGCGGGCGACGACGGTGCCGTGGTTCTCGGCCTCCACGTGTGCCTCGGACTCCGAGACCTTGGAGGCGTCGATCAGCTCCTCCATACCCGGAGTGACCGGGGCCAGGGTGAGCTCCGCGGCGGCGGTCCGGAGGCTCATCCCGAAGACCTCGCCGAAGATGCGCTCGAGGTACGGCGTGGCGTGGTCCCAGCCGTGCTTCGGCGAACCCGGCCCGTAGCCGCCGCCACGGGCGAGAGCGAAGATCGCTGGGCGCCCGGCCAGCGGCCGGGAGCCGAAGGCGAGGTCCCTGTCCATCAGCAGCAGGTCGATCCAGGTCTTCGCGTTCTGCGCGATGCCGTAGTTGTACAGCGGTACGGCGAGCAGGACCGCGTCGGCGTTGCGGATCTCGGTCGAGAGGTCGGCGGCGACAGCCTGCGCCTCGGCGAGCGGCATCCGGTCGGAATCGGCGACCGGCTCCTGACCCACCTGGGACGCGGCCAGCGTCGGCCACACGGTCGCGGGCAGCGGGTGCTGCCCGAGGTCACGCCGTACCACGACACCGTCCGGGTGCTCGGCCTTCCAAGCGGCCTCGGCGCTGTCCGCGAGGGCGCGGGAGACCGAGCCGTCCAGCCGGATGCTGGCGTCGACGCGTAGCAGGGTGCTCATTCGTTCTGTCTCCAGAGGTGAGGGGGTGCTCGTATTGAGCTGCTTCGAAGATAATCTGTGAAGCAGAACATATTCAAGTCAGATCGTATTCCGAGTGGCGTACACCACGTACGATGGGGACATGTCCAGTACTCCGCCCGAAGTCGCGACCCGAGGCGCGCGAGGGGTCGAGCCTGCGGTCGCCAGCGGCGCACCGGTGGAGGCCGACCTCGGCTGGGCGCTGGGCGTCGTCTTCCGGCGGTACGCGAAGGCGTCCGCGGCGGCACTGGAGGGTCTGCCCGGCGGACCGCGGGGCTACCAGGTGCTCGCCACGACGAGCGCCGAGGGACCGAAACGGCAGCTCGACCTCGCGGCTCAGCTCGGCGTCGACCGGACCGTGATGACCTACCTGCTCGACGACTTGGAGAAGGCCGGCCTGGTGCAGCGCCGGCCCGACCCGGCTGACCGGCGGGCGCGGCTGATCGCGCCGACCGACGAAGGTCACGAGGCGCTCTGTGACCTCGAGCGGCGGCTACGTGCCACCGAGGACGAGATGCTGGGCATCCTCGACGAGTCGGAGCGGTCCAGTTTCCGGATGCTCCTGCAGCGGCTGGCGATGAAGGCCAACGCCGTCGACCCGCTGCACAACGCCTGCACCCTCGCCGAGGCCGACGACCCCGCTGCTACCTAGTCCGGCACCTAGTGCAGCGGCACGAAGCCTGACTCGTAGGCCCGGATCACCGCTTGCGTACGGTCCCGGGCGTTGAGCTTGGCGAGCACGTTCGCGACGTGGGTCTTGACCGTCTGCAGGCCGAGGATCAGCTCCGCGGCGATCTCCGCGTTCGACAGTCCGCGCGCCATCAACCGGAGTACCTCCTGCTCGCGCTCGGTCAGCTGGTACCGATCGAGTCCGCTCGTCGCCGGGGTGCTGACGTGGGCGAGGGCAAGGGCCCGGATCGCTTCCGGGAACAGCAACGACTCGCTCTTCGCGACCGTCCGGATCGCCGCGATGATGTCGTCCGGCGGGGTCCGCTTGAGCAGGAACCCGGACGCTCCGGCGCGCAGCGCGTCGTACACATAGTCGTCGTTCTCGAACGTCGTGACGACCAGCACCCGCGGCGCCGGGTCGAGGCTGTCCAGCAGCAGTCGCGTCGCCTGGATGCCGTCCACCGCGGGCATCCGGACGTCCATCAGTACGACGTCCGCGCCGGTACGACGTACCAACGGGAGCACCTCCGCCCCGTCGCCGGCCTCACCGACGACCGTGAGGTCCTCCTCGGCGTTGATGATGGCCCGCAACCCGCTACGGATCAGCGGCTCGTCGTCAACGACAACCACCGACAGGTTCATCTCGTCCCCCTCGTCACGCTCACGGGCAACTGCACTGCCAGTTGCCATCCCGGGCCGTCCTGCCAAGTGACCGGGCCGGCGTCGACGGTTCCTCGCAGTACGGCGACTCTTTCACGGATCCCGGCGAGGCCGCGGCCGCCGCCGGAGTGATCGGACCTGCCGCTGACCGGGTTGGTCACCGCGAGCCGTAGCCCGGAGGAGTCGAGGCAGATCGACAGGTGCACGGCCAGCTCGCCGGCCGGGCGTCCGGCGTGCCGGATCGCGTTGGTCAGGCCCTCCTGGACGATCCGGTACGCCTCCCGGGAGACCGCGGCCGGCAGTTGCTCGAGTGCGCCCGATCGTTCGACCTCGATCGTGATCCCGCCGGCCCGGGTGGCATCGACCAGCCGGTCCAGACCCCCGAGCGTGGTCTGCGGCGCGGTCCGGGAACCTGGCCGCCGGTCGTCGCGGAGCAGGCCGAGCACATGGTCCAGATCGGCCAGCGCGGCCCGGGCGGAGGTCTCCATCGCGGCCAGTGCGGTCTCGGCGAACTCGGGATCGGTGGCCAGTACACGGCGGGCGGCCGCCGCCTGGATCGTGACCAGGCTCAGTGCGTGCCCGACGCTGTCGTGCAGCTCGCGGGCGAGACGGTTGCGCTCGGCAAGCGTCGCGGTCTGCTTCTCGAGGAGCTCGATGCGCTCCGCCGCGGTCGGGCCGAGCACGCGGGGCGCGAGGTACGCCAGCAGCGCGCCGACGGCGGCCGACAGCAGGAACAGCCCGGCGAGACCGCCGATCGCCGCGGCCGGCATCCACAGATCGGTCCAGTTGCCGTGGATGTCGTACGACCAGCCGGGGACGACGTCGCGAGCACCGGGGGAGCGGAACGGAGCGGCCAGCCAGATCGCGCCGAGACCGAACACGACCGTGCTGAGGATGCCGACGACGCCGCCGGCCAGCAGGTGCAGGCAGAACCACAGCGTCGTACGCCGCCGCTGGGCCCAGGTCCGCGCCGGACCGAGGGGGCGTTCCTCGAACCGCACCGCGAGCAGCGACTCGACCGCGATGCCCTCGACCTCGCGGACGGCGGGCAGCAGGCCGAGCACGACCGGCGGCGCCAGGCCGAGCAGCACCCAGATGGTGCCGGTGGCAACCTTCGGCAGGCCGAGATCGCCGACCACCGCGCCGAGCGCGCTGTCGACCAGGATGAACGCCAGGACCAGCGCCGCGCCGAGCAGCAGGTACACCCAGCGCAGGTACGTCGACGGACGCCACAGGCAACCGATCGCCCGCCAAGCCTGTCGCGTCACCTCTCGCACCATCACATCCTGTCAAAGCCGGGGGAGTGTCACCTCCCTCCCCGGAGTGAACGGAGGGAAACCCGCGAATCCGGCCGGCCGGCGGTGGGCTGGGTCACGAACAAGTTGAGCTTTACGCAAATTTGACGGTGTGTCGCCGAGTTCGGTCTCCGCGGGCGTCGCGATCTGCTGCTCCGGCAGGTACGGTCTGTGGTCGGGGCGGGTGCCCGTCCGGTTACAGGATGTGTCTTTCGGACAGGTATGGGGAACGGCTCCAGGACGGGTGGTCAGCAGGACCGCGAGGACCCGGCGCGGCGGACGTTAAGTCCCCGTGAAGACCCCGCGGGTGAATTGACCACCTTTCCATATTTGATGTTTGATCAAATATCGGGACGAGAGAGGTCGATATGAGGTTGAGGCGTTCCGTCATCGCCCTGATGGCGGTCCTGGGGCTCGCCCTGGTGAGTGCGTGCAACGGCGACGACAGCGGCAAGCAGGCCGACGGCGACGGGCTGCAGAAGGTCAGCTACCTGACGTCGTTCAACACCTTCGGGCGTGAGGCGTACGCGTACGTCGCGCTGGAGAAGGGGTACTTCAAGGACGCCGGTTTCGACGTCAAGATCACCCCCGGCAGCGGCACCGTCGACGTGATGAAGCTGGTGGCCGGCGGTCAGGCCGACTACGGCATCGGCGACTTCACCGCGGTCGCGATCACCCTCGCCAAGCAGAAGCTGCCGGTCACCACGGTCGGCATGATCCACCAGCGGTCGATGGCCGCGATCATGTCGCTCGAGGGACTGGGCATCAACGGCCCCAAGGACCTGCCAGGCAAGACCATCGGCGACCAGCCGGGCTCCACCAACACGGTGATGTTCCCGGTCTACGCCAAGGCGGTCGGTATCGACCCGAAGTCGGTCACCTTCCTCCCCTCGCCGCCGCCGGGCCTGCCGGCCCTGCTGGCGTCCGGCAAGGTCCAGGGCATCGGTCAGTTCGTGGTCGGTGAACCGCTGATCGCGAATGCCGACAAGGAGAAGCACCGCAAGGTCATCACGCTGCCGTACGGCGAAAAGCTGCCGGAACTGTACGGGAACGCGATCATCACCCGGTCGGATCTGGCCAAGGACCACCCGGACCAGGTGAAGAAGTTCACCAACGCGCTGCTCAAGGGTCTGCAGGACACGCTGAACGACCCGGCTGCCGCGGCGACGATCCTGAAGAAGTACGTGCCGAACACGGATCTCGACGTTGCCACCAAGGAACTCAAGATCATGCAGGGCTACATCAAGCCGGCGGGCTTCGACGGTCCGCTCGGCGACGTGACGCAGGACCGGGTGCAGAAGGTCATCTCGCTGCTCGAGGAGTCGAACGCCATCGGCAAGGGTGCGATCAAGCCCGAGGACCTGGTGACGTTGAGTCTGGCGCCGAAGAGCTGAAGCTAGGAGTACTGGAACCGGATGATTCGCCTGGACGGCGTGGGGCAGGTCTTCGACGGACGCGAGGGCCAGGTGACCGCCCTGGAGAAGATCGACCTGCACGTTCGAGGCGGTGAGTTCGTCACGCTGATCGGCCGGTCCGGCTGTGGCAAGTCCACGCTGCTCCGGCTGATCGCGGGACTGTTGCCCCCGACGTCCGGTGCGGTTCAGGTGGCGGGGGAACCCGTCACCGGACCGCGCCGGGACGTCTCGTTCATGTTCCAGCGGCCGGCGCTGCTGCCGTGGCGTTCGGTGTTGTCGAACGTGATGCTGCCGGTCGAGATCGACAAGGGCCCGGGCGATCGCGGCAAGGCGGCGTACCGGGACCGGGCCCATCAGCTGCTCGAGCTGGTCGGGTTGCAGGGATTCGAGCGGCGGCTGCCGCACGAGCTGTCCGGCGGTATGCAGCAGCGGGTGTCGCTGTGCCGGTCGCTGATCCGCGACCCGCAGGTGATGCTGATGGACGAGCCGTTCTCCGCACTCGACGCGCTCACCCGGACCGAGCTGTCCGAGGAGCTGCAGCGGATCAAGATGGAGCTGTCCACCACGATCGTGTTCGTCACGCACTCGATCGAGGAGGCCATCGTCCTGGCCGACAGAGTCGTCGTACTGACGCCGCGGCCGGGCCGGATGCGGGAGGTCGTCGACATCGACATCCCGCGGCCGCGCAGCCTCGGCCAGAACGCGCACCTCACCGAGGTCGCCGCGATCAGCGCCCGGTTGCACGCGCTCCTCGCGGAGAAGGAGTCCGGCGAGGCGCGCCCGGTCGACGAGGTGCGGTCGCGATGACCCGGCGGACGATGCCGAAACGGACCTGGCTGACCGATTCCCCGGTGGCCGCCGTCGTACTCCCGATCATCGGCCTGGCGGTCGCGATCGGGCTGTGGTGGGGCGCGACGGTCGCGTTCTCGATCCAGCCGTACCTGCTGCCGAGCCCGTGGGACGTGGTGGTCAAGTTCTTCGACCAGCCCACCTACCTGCTGCAGGAGACGGGTACGTCGTTGCTCGAGACGATCGAGGGGTTCCTGCTCGCGATCGTGATCGGCGTACCGATCGCGCTGCTGATCGTCCGCTCGGTGATCCTCGAGCGGCTGGTGTATCCGCTGCTGCTGATGGTGAACTCGATCCCGAAGGTGGCGATCGCGCCCCTGCTGGTGATCTGGATGGGCTTCGGGCAGTGGCCGAAGGTCGTGATGGTGCTGCTGATGTGCTTCTTCCCGATCGTCATCTCGACCGCGCAGGGGATGAAGTCGACGCCGACCGAGCTGGTCGAGCTGATGCGGTCGCTGAACGCGAACCGGGTGCAGGAGTTCTTCAAGCTCCGGCTGCGGTACGCGATGCCGCAGATCTTCACCGGGTTCAAGGTGGCGATCTCGCTGGCCGTGATCGGTTCGGTGATCTCCGAGTTCGTTGGCGCCACCAAGGGACTCGGGTACGTCATCCAGCAGTCCGGCGCGAGCGCGGACACCACCCTGGCGTTCGCCGCGATCACCTTGCTGAGTGTGATGAGCATCGTCTTGTTCTACGCCCTGGTCCTGCTGGAGCACTGGCTCCTGCCGTGGGCGCGGGAGAAGCGATGACCGCTCAAGCTTCAGATGCTGATCGGCGGGTGCTGGTTCGGCCCGAGTGGCTGGAGGCGACCGTGGCGGGCGTGTTCACGGCGCTCGGGTTCGACTCCGCGGACGCGACCGAGATCGCCACGGCGCTCGTCGACGCCGACCTGCGCGGTGTCAGCTCGCACGGCGTGATGCTGGTCCCGATGTACGTCGAACGCCTGAACGCCGGCGGCGTGAGCCGGGAACGCGAGCTCGACATCCTGTTCGACGCCGGTGCCGCGATGGTGGTGGACGCCCGCGGCGGGATGGGCCAGCTGTCCAGCCCGCAGGCGATGCGGCACGCGATCGAGCGCGCCGGCCGGTACGGGATCGGCATCGTCTCGGTGCGCAACGCCCATCACTTCGGCGCGGCCAGCCGCTGGGCCATGCAAGCCGGCCAGGCGGGGTGTATCGGTATCGCAATGTCGAACACCACGCCGCTGATGCCCGCTCCGGGCGGCGCCGAGCGGCTGGTCGGCAACAATCCTCTCGCCATCGCAGTGCCGACCACGGCCGGCGTGGAGATCGTTCTGGACATGGCGTTGTCGGCTGTTGCCCTGGGCAAGATCCGGCTCGCGTCCTCGGCCGGGCGGCCGATCCCGGACACCTGGGCCACCGACTCCTCGGGCACGCCGACCACGGACCCGGACGAGGCGGTGCTCGGCATGCTGCTGCCGGCCGCGGGTCACAAGGGTTTCGGACTGGCGATGATGATCGACGTGCTCACCGGCGTCCTGAGTGGCGGCGGGTGGGGCGACCAGGTCCGCCCGCTGTACCGGGAGCCTGACCGGCCGAACGACTGCGCGCACCTGTTCCTGGCGATCGACCCCGAACTGATGGGCGGCGTGGAGGACTTCAAACGCCGCTCGTCCGGGCTGGCCGCCCGCGTCCGGGGGAGTGCGACGGCGCCGGGGGTGAACCGGCTGTACCTGCCGGGTGAGATCGAGGCCGAGCGCGCGGCGCAGCAGCGACGCAACGGCGTACGGATCGAGAGGTCGGGACTGGACGGGCTGCTGGCGGCCGCACGCGCGGTCGGCGCCGTCGTCCCGTCGGGAGGGGTGTTGAGCTGATGCCGAAGACGCAGGTTTCCACCGATGCGCTGCGGAGCCCGAACGGGGTGTTCTCGCAGGCGACCACGATCGAGGCGACCGGGCGGCTGGTGTTCGTCTCCGGGATGACCGCACGCCGTCCGGACGGCGGCATCGCCGGCGTCGGGGACGTCCGGGAGCAGACCCGGCAGGTCTGCGAGAACGTGAAGTCGGCGGTCGAGGCGGCCGGCGGCACCCTCGCGGACGTCTGCCGGGTGGATGTCTACGTGCGCAACATGGAGGACTTCGCCAAGATCCACGAGATCCGCGCGCAGTACTTCACCGAGCCGCTGCCGGCCTCGACGATGGTCGAGGTCAGCAAGCTCGCGCACCCGGACTATCTGATCGAGATCAACGCGATCGCCGTGGTCGCATGAGCAGGGGGTGACTCGTGATGCGTGGCGTTGAGTGGACCTGAGATGAAGTACGTGATGGTGGAGTACGCCGGGAGCGAGCGGCCCGGCGTACTCGACGGCGAGACGGTTCTGTTGCTCGATGCAACGGATCTGACCGAGGTGATCGCCGGTCCGGCCGAGGTGGTGGACAAGATCCCTTACAGCCAAGAGATCCTGCGGGCGCCGCTGCGGCGGTTCCGGCGCGACATCCTGTGCACCGGGTGGAACTACTGGGACCACTTCGAGGAGAGCAAGGGCAAGCGCGAGGGCCAGGACGTGGACCGGCCCGAGCACCCGACGTTCTTCACCAAGGGTCCGGACGTGGTGATCGGGCCGTACGACGACATCGCCTGGGACCCGGCGATCTCCGCCAAGTGGGACTACGAGGCCGAGGTCGCGCTGGTGATCGGCAAGACCGGCAAGAACATCCCGGTCGACGAGGCGCTCGACCACGTCTGGGGCTACACGCTCGCCAACGACGTGTCGCAGCGGGACCTGCAGCGTGCGCACGGCGGGCAGTGGCTGAAGGGCAAGAGCATCGACGACACGATGCCGCTCGGTCCGTGGATCGTCACCGCCGACGAGGTGGGCGACCCGCAGGACATTCACCTGCAATGCCTGGTGAACGACGAGGTACGGCAGGACGCGTCGACGCGGCAGATGGCGTTCGACGTCGCCACGCTGATCAGTGAGCTGTCGTTCGGTATGACGTTGCGCCCGGGCGACCTGCTGCTCACCGGTACGCCGGCCGGCATCGGGAACGCCCGCGAGCCGCAGGTGTTCCTGCAGGACGGCGACGTTGTCGTCACCCGCTCCGACAAGCTCGGCTCGTTGCGTAACAGGGTGACTCGCGCATGAGCGGGCCTTTGGAGTTGTTGCCAGGTGGCGGCAAGGGTGGTCGCCGTACGCTCGCCGAACACGCGGCCGCAGAGCTGCACCAGCTGATCCTGTCCGGCGAGTTACCCAGTGGTACGCCTCTTCGCCTGGTGGAGCTGGCCAGTCGGCTCGAGATGAGCCAGATGCCTGTGCGTGAAGGCCTTCGCCGGCTCGAGGCACTGGGCCTGGTCGAGATCATTCCGCACCGTGGTGCGTGGGTACGCGACCTGTCGCTGTCGGACCTGCGAGACACGCACGAGACGCGGCTGGCGTTGGAGAGTCTCGCAGTACGCGCGGCTGCGGCCCACTTCACCGAAGAGGACCTGACGAAGGCAGCCGCCGCACTGGCCGAGCACCTCCGGTTGTCACGGGCGCAGGACTCTGCGGGTGCCCGTGAGGCGCATGCGGACTTCCACTTCGCGATCTACCGCGCGAGTGGCTCGCAGTGGTTGCCGCGAGCAATCGAGCCGGTCTGGCAGAACAGCGAGCGGTACCGGTTCGGTAGTCGTCCTACTGCGTTCCTGATCGAGCGGAGCCGGCAGGAGCACCAGGCGATCCTGGATGCGTGCGTGGCAAAGGATCCGGACGCGGCCGAGCAGGCGTTGCGCAGCCACCTTGCTGGTGCCTTCCAGCGGATCACAGACACCATGACGTCGAAGCAGAAGGAGACGCCATGAAGGTGCGCTTCGATGCGACCGGTGAGGTCGTGGTGGTCACAGGTGGCGCCCAGGGCATCGGTGCGGCGCTGGCCGGCGCAGTGAACGCTGCCGGCGGTACGGCGGTGGTCTTCGACGTCACTGCACCGGCCCACGGCGTCGAGCACGTCAAGGTGGACGTGGCAGACCGGCCCGCGGTCGAGGCTGCAGTAGCGGGTGTCCTGGAGCGGTACGGGCGTATCGACGGTCTGGTCGCCGGTGCGGCGGTGCAGCCGCGTTCGTCGGTGCTGGAGATGGACCCGGCCGAGTGGACCCGGACGTTGCAGGTAAACCTGGACGGTGTGGTCTGGGCGTGTCAGGCCGTCGTTCCGCACATGGTGGCGCGGCAGTCCGGTTCGGTGGTGGTGTTCACGTCCGGGATGGCGTCGACCGGGTTTGCGGGCGCTGCGGCGTACGCGGCGAGCAAGGCGGCGCTGGTGGCGTTCGCCAAGACGCTGGCGGTGGAGGTGGCCGGCGACCGGGTCCGGGTGAACGTCGTCGCGCCGGGTGTCGTCGACACCGAGCAGTTCCGCAGTGCGAACGCCGGTGCGGACCGGGAGCACTGGCAAGACACCATAGGTATCGGCGACCCCGAGGACGTGGTCGGCCCGTTGCTGTTCCTGCTGTCCGACGCGGCGGCGATGACCGGGTCCGTGCTGACCCGGGAACGTGCCTTTGCCAAGCTCACGAGCTTTGTGGAGTAGTAAGTGACTGAACAGCTGCCTGTTGCCGTGGTGGGTGCAGGACCGATCGGTCTGACCGCCGCGCTCGGTCTCGCGCACTACGGCATCCCGTACGTGCTGCTGGAGGAGGACGCGGTCCTGTCGTCCGACACCAAGGCCGGTACGACACTCAGCCGGACACTGGAGATCTGGAACCGGTACGGCGCGGTCGACGGCATCCTCGGTGCCGCGCTGCGGATCGACGAGATCGGCGACATCGACCGGGCCACCAACACTCCGCGCGCCTCGGTGCAGCTGGCCGAACTGGTGAACGACACCCAGTTCCCGTTCGTCATCAACCTGCCGCAGCAGAAGATGGAGCCGCTGCTGGCGGCAGCTCTTCCGGAGCCGGTGCGGACGCAGCACCGGATGACGTCGTTCGAGGTCCGCGACGATCGCGTCGTACTGCAGCTGGAGACCCCGGACGGTCCGCAGGAGCTGGAAGCGTCGTACCTGCTGGCCTGTGACGGTGGGCGTTCGCGGATCCGCGATGCGCTCGGTGTGAAGGTGGTGGGGGAGACCCTGCCCGAGCGGTACATGCTGATCGACGTCGTGGTGGACCTGGACGTCGACAACGCCAGGGACTACCCGTACCTCGCGTACTTCGCGGACAAGTCCGAGTGGATGGTGCTGATCCGGCAGCCGGACAACTGGCGGTTCCTGTTCCCGCTGGCGCCTGGTGCCGACGCGCCGGGTGACGAGGACCTGCTGGTGAAGGTGAAGCAGTTCATCGGTGAGGTGGACCGGATCGAGCTGATGGGCTCGGTGGTCTACAACGTGCACCACCGGGTCGCGGAGCAGTGGACTGCCGATCGCAAGGTCTTCCTGATGGGAGATGCGGCGCACCTGATCACGCCGATGTGGGCGCTCGGTCTGAACACGGGTGCGTTGGACGCGTCCAACCTGCCGTGGCGGCTGGCCTGGGTACTGCGTGGCTGGGCTGACCCGTCGTTGCTGGACGGCTACGAGCGGGAGCAGCGGCCGGTGGCGATCGAGGGCTCGGGCGAGATGGCGGAGGCGGCCCGCAAGTACATGTCCTTCCAGCGCGGTGCTGTCACCGAGGACACGGGCGCATGGGCCACGGCGTACAACCGGACGCTGCTGAGCGTGCGGCTGGACGTCGAGGGTGTGGGCGACTGGTCGATGGTGGCTACGTCCGCTGCGCCGCCTGCCGTACGGGCGGGGGACCGGGCGCCGGACCTGGTGCTGCAGAGCCCGACCGGTCGTACGACGATCCACGACCTGTGTCGCGACTCGTTCGTGGCGCTGTACTTCACCGACGTACGGCGCCGGCCGGAGATCCCGGTGAACGAGTCGCCCGCGTTGCAGCACTACGCGGTGTCCCGGTGGGACGCTCCGCATGACTCCGGTCTGCGCGACAGAGCACTGTTCGATCCGGGCAGCGTCGCCACCAAGCGGTACGGCGTACCGGCGAACAGCGTCGTACTGCTCAGGCCGGACGGCCACATCGCTGCGGTTGCCCCGATGGGTACAGGTGTGGCGGAGGAGCTCTACACGCGGGTCACAGGTCGGGAGGTGCCATGAGCTTCAACGAACCGCTGCAAGAGATCCTGCTGCAGACGGACGACCTGGAGTGGGTGGAGAAGTCGCTGGACGGCCTGTCCCACAAGATGCTGTGGCGTGATCCGGTAACCGAGGCATCGATCGCCCTGGTGCGGTTCGAGAAGGGCTCGGGCATCCCGTCGGAGCACAAGCACGCGTCGAACCAGTTCATGTTCTGCCTGTCCGGCCGGTACGTTTACCTGCCGACGGGGACGACGCTGACCAAGGGCAGCTTCTACTGGAACCCGAAGGGCGTCGTACACGGTCCGACGCGGGCAGAGGAGACCTCTGTCCTGCTGGAGGTGTACGACGGTCCGCACTATCCGGAGCGTCCGGACTTCTACGACAACGACGAGGACGCCCGCTGACATGGCCGGTTGGGACGTCCACACGCACCTGATCCCGCCGACTGTGCTGGCGGCGGCGCATCGGGGTGAGTTCGGGCTGTCCGTCGACAGCGGTTCGCTGGTCGTCGACGGGGAGCGGCTGCCGCTGCGCCGGCTCGCCGACCCGACTGCACTGCTGCACTGGATCTCGTCACAGGACCTGGACGGTGCTGTGGTGTCAGTGCCGCCGGCTCTCTTCCGGTACGACGCCAGCATCGAGTGGACCGAGCTGGTGAACCAGGGCCTCCGGGAGCTCGCCACACCACAGCTGCGCGTGCTGGCGCACCTGCCGCTGTTCGACCCGGCAGCACCCTCTGTAGCGGCCGGACTGGCCAGTGAGGGCGTCTTCAGCGGCTTTGCCCTCGGTACGCCGAGTTACGCCGGGCTGGATCCGGTGTGGCGGGTGCTGGACGCGCTGGAGGCGTTCACGCTGATTCACCCGGGACACAGTGACGACAAGCGGCTTGATTCGTTTTACCTGTCGAACCTGTTGGGGAATCCGTACGAGACCGGACTGGCGGCGGCTTCGCTCGTCTTCGCGGACGTGCCGGGGCGGTTCCCGGGAATCCGGTTCTGTCTGTGCCATGGGGGTGGTGTGACGGCGGCCGTCGCCGGACGGTGGCAGCGCGGAATCGACCAGGACCGCCCGGGGATCCAGCCGGTGTCCTTGCCGGTGGCCGAGGCCCTGCGCCGCTTCTACGTCGACGATCTGGTCCACGACGACGCCGTACTGGAGCTGCTGACGAAGACGTTCGGGCCCGAGCGGGTGCTGGCCGGGAGCGACTGGCCGTTCCCGATGGGCAGCGACGAGGTGTCCACAGTGCGAGCCTCAGATCGGTCCGCCGCGGCCGAGGTGCTGACCCGGCCGCTGGCGAAGGAGGTCGCCGAGTGGTGAGACGTGGGTTCTGTCTGGTCGAGGTCGTGATCAGATATCAAATCGTGGGGAACGGGGTAGAGACGTGAGTACACGGGGGACTGTCCTGCGCAGTCGTGGACCGGGTGAGCAGCCGAAGGCCGAAGAGGTCGAGCTGACCGCCGGTCCGGGTGAGACGTTGGTGGAGATGCGGCTGGCCGCGGTGACTCCACTGGACCGGTCGACACTGGCCGGAAAGCAGCCGACCATGCCGTTCGTGCCTGGCTCCGAAGGAGTGGGCGTGGTGGTGAGCTCGGACGTCGCCGAGGAAGGTGCCTCGGTGGTGGTCCGTGGCGCGGGCGTCGGCGTGACACGGGACGGCGTCTGGGGCCGGTACGCCGTCGTGCCGGATGCCGCCGTACATCGGCTGCCGTCGTCGCTGGAGCCCGGTACGGCGCTCGCGTTGATGACGCCGGCGTTGACCGCGCACACCGCCGTACGACGGGTCGCCGACGTACAAGAGGGCGAGACGGTCGTGGTCACCGGCGTGACCGGTCTGATCGGGCACATGTGCGCTGCGATCGCACGGTCGGCCGGTGCATCCCGGGTGATCGGTCTGGTGTCGCTGGACGACCGCGCCGACGGTGCGTCCGGACTGGTGGATCAGCTCGTCCGTGTGGACGGTCTGGGACAGGTGGGCCGGGAGTTGCCGTGGTGCGACGCAGTCATCGACACCATGGGCGGTCCGGTGGCCGGTGGGGTGCTCGGACACATCTCTCCGGGCGGACGGATCGCCGTACTCGGCTACAAGGCCGGTGAGTTCACCACGATCGACCTGCACCAGCTGATCGGCCGGGACCTACGGGTACTGCCGGTGAACCTGCAGCGGACCACGTTGGCACCGGATGCGGTCGGCCAGGCGCTGGCCGGTATTGCAGGAGTGTCCTGGCGAGCGGACTATGACGTCGTACCGGCAGAGCGGATCGGCGACGTGCTGGACCGGCAAGCGGGCCGGATTCTTCTCGACCTGACGGGTCTCTGAGACAGCGCCGGTGGCCTAGACCACTCATGTTTGCTGGGCTTTCAGCTGAGCAATCTGTCGTCGAAGGCCGCCAGATACCCGGTCGGCGGCTACGGTACCTCCAGAGCTGAATAGGAGAGAGGCAGCCCGCTACTGATGATCCGACGACTCGAGCTCACGCCTGGGGGACCGACCGGGCGTCGTACGCTCGCCGAGGAAGCTGCCGCCGAGCTGCACGAGCTCATCCTGTCCGGCGAACTTCCCAGCGGTACGGCGCTCCGGCTGGAGGAGCTCGCCAAGCGACTGGACATGAGCCAGATGCCGATCCGGGAAGGGCTCCGGCGGATGGCGGCGCTCGGACTGGTCGAGATCGTCCCGCACAAGGGCGCCTGGGTGCGTGAGCTGTCGATGGAGGACCTGCGCGACACCCACGAGACCCGGCTGTCGCTGGAGTCGCTGGCAGTCCGTGCGGCCGCGACGCGGTTCTCCGACTCGGACGCGGCGGCCGCCCGGACCGCACTGGCCGAGCATGTCCGGTTGTCGAAGCTGGGCGACAACATCGCGTCCCGGCAGGCGCACACCGAGTTCCACTTCGCGATCTACCGCTCCGGCGGCTCGCGGTGGCTGCCGCGGGCGATCGAGCCGGTCTGGCAGAACAGCGAGCGCTACCGGTTCGGTTCGCGGCAGACCAAGGCCCGGATCGAGCAGACCCGTCGCGAGCACCAGGCGATCCTCGACGCGTGCCTGGCGCACGACGAGGAGGGTGCGGAGGCAGCGCTGCGCGAGCACCTCGAAGGCGCCATGCAGCGCATCACCCAGACGATGGAGCGTCGCTCCAAGCAGTGAGCTCCTCGAACCGGTCCTGCTGCCAGCCGGTCGCGTCGAACACCGCACGCAGCAGCAGTCCGTCGCTGCTCGCCCGGTGCACTCCTAGGAGTTCTCCGAGCGGCTTGCTGCCCAGGCCGTCGTAGTACTCGTCCAGTGCCTTCCGCCGTCGCTGCTCGGATGCTCCGCCGATCTCTTCCAGCGGCGCATCGCATCCCTTGACGTGACCTGACCCGACCTGCTGACCCGGTGCGAGCTGCTGGATCAGCTGCTCGCCCGCACGCACGTCCTGAGCTCTCACGCGTGCACCCAGTGCACGGCAGTTGACGTGCTGGAGTGCTCGCTGGACCCCTTGCGAGATGGCGATGTGGTCCGGGTGACCTGTCAGGCCGTCACTGCCGACGGTGAGGATGAGCTCTGGTTGGAGTGCTTGGGCTGCGGACCGGATCGCCTCGGCGACAGCGACAGGTGACGCTGCGGCCAGCGTGCGTGCCCCGTTGCGGCCGCCGTCGTCGATCCACTGGTCCGGTGCGCCGAGCCAGTCCCACTCGTGAATCCCCAGTAGAGCGCAGGCCGCGGTCAGGTGGTCGGACGCTCCGTGCATGCCGGCGGTAGCGACTCGCAGTACGACGTGCCAGCCCTGCTCGTTCAGCACGGACGTGGCGGCGCCGGTGGCGAACACCTCGTCGTCAGGGTGTGCGTGGACTACGAGCGCCGTACGCATCAATCAGCGAGATGTGCGGGGAAGCCGCCGGTGGCGATCGGGCTCCAGCGCTCCGGGGTGATGCGGATCAGGCACTTGCCCTGCTTCACCATCGCCTCGCGGTACTCGTCCCAGTCCGGGTGCTCACCGGAGATGGAGCGGTAGTAGTCGACCAGCGCCTCCACCGCGTCCGGCAGCTCGATCACCTCACCGCCGCCGTCCACCTGCACCCACGCGCCGTTCCACTCGTCCGACAGCACGACCACGCTGGCCTTGGCGGCCCGCTTCACGTTCGTGCTCTTCGCCCGCTCCGGGTACGACGAGATGACGATCCGCCCCTCGGTGTCCACACCACCCGACACCGGCGAAGCCTGCACCGTCCCGTCGGCCCGGGTGGTCATCAGCAGCATGTGATGACGCGGTCGCACGAACTCCAGCAACTCGTCGAGCCCGACCTTGGTATTGGTGGCAATAGTCCTCGGCATGGCTCCCACCTTATGTGCTGGGCTGTTGCAGATCTGCTGGGGTGATGAGGTGCTCCAGCTCGTCGTCGGTGAGCTGGTTGATGAGGTGCTTGGCGCGTTGAGCCTGCGCGGTCGTGGGCAGGGCGCCGTCGAGCAGGTCGGGGAGGAGGAGCTCGTAGCCGGCCCGGGCGCGGGGCGAGTGGCGGTGGCGGGTGCGGGCTACTGCCGAGGACACGCGGATCGCGTGCTCGTTTCCCGGAGGTACGCCGGGGCGGTCGGTCTCCTGCGCTGCGAAACGGAAGCCGTTCGCCTTGTCGCAGCTCGGGCACCCGGAGTCGCCGGCACCGAGTGTGGAGCCGCAGTCCGGGCAGGTCAGCTGCTTGAGCGCGCCGTCCACGATCCGCCAGTCGAACTCGGAGGTGTCCTGCAGCACGACCTCGGCCAGCTCGCGCGCTTCCGCCGTACCTCCGGACTCCACGCAGAAACTGTCCCAGGCGGCGTCGATACTGTCCTCGACCCGCCGCAAAGCGGTGGTGAACCGAGGGTGATCGACACGACGCATGCCCCGGACTCTAGCCAGCCGCAGCCCTGTGGACGACCGGATTGACTTGTTCGAACAGGTGTTCGAACATGGAGTCATGACGGGGAGCGAGGAAGCGGGAGGCCGGGTCACAGCGCTCGACCACGCGCGCCTGCTCCTCGCCAGAGCCAAGGCGCAGAAGGGCGCCGCCGAAGCCGATCCGGGGTATGAGGCGCCGACTCGGGTTCCTTCGGTGGCTCGGGTGCAGCAGGCCTTGGACACGGCGGGGGTGGATCGGGAGCTGCCGACGCATCCGGCGGTGGGTGAGCTGTTGGCGGGGGCGAGCCTGCGCGGCGGTTCGGTGTACTCGGTGCGGGGGAGTGCCGCGCTGGTGATGGCGCTGATGGCCGGGCCGTCCGCGGAAGGTGCCTGGTGCGGCGTGGTCGGCGTGCCGTCGTTCGGGGCCGAGGCGGCGCGCGGGCTCGGGGTGGACCTGGAGCGTCTCGTGCTCGTTCCGGATCCGGGGCCGGAGTGGCTGAGCGTCGTCGCCGCGCTGGTCGACGCGCTGACCGTGGTGGTCGTCCGCCCGCCCGGCGAGGTGACACCGGGGGAGGCGTCCCGGCTCGCCGCGCGGCTCCGGACCCGCGGCGCGATGCTGATCGCGTACGGGTCTTGGCCTGGCAGCGAGGCCCGGTTCGAGATCGAGAGCAACACCTGGACCGGTCTCGGCGACGGCGAAGGTCTGCTCGCCGCCCGTCGCGCGACCGTCGCGGTGACCGGCCGGCGCGCCGCCGTACGGGCTCGTCACGAGCTCTGGCTGCCCGCCGCCGACGGCACGATCCGCTCCACCGAGCCCACGGAAGCCCGGCCGCAGGAGTGGCCGGAACAGATCGGTGCGGTGGGCTGATGGGCGGGCTGACTCGGACGATGGTGATTTGGGTGCCGGACTGGCCGGTGGCGGCGGCCGCGGTGGCGACCGGGCGATCACCGGACGAGCCGATCGCCGTACTGGAGAAGGGAAAGGTGCTCGCCACCTCTGCCACCGCACGCGCCGAAGGGGTACGGCGCGGGCAGCGGGCGCGGGATGCGCAGTCGCGGTGCCCGGAGCTGGTCGTGCTGAAGTACGACCCGGTGATCGACGCGCGGGCGTTCGACCCGGTGATCTCGTGCCTGGAGGCGATCACACCGGGGGTGCAGGTGATCCGGCCGGGGATGTGCGCGTTGAAGGCGCGCGGCCCGGCGCGGTTCTACGGCAGCGAGGAGGCGGCCGCGGAGAAGCTGCTCGACCGGCTCGAGACGTACGACGTACACGGCGGCCGGATCGGGATCGCCGACGGGCCGTTCGCCGCGGAGCAGGCGGCCCGGGCGAGCTCCGCGCGGACCCGGGTGCAGGTGGTGCTGCCGGACGGTTCACCGGAGTTCCTCGCGCCGTTGTCGGTCGACGTACTCGAGCAGCCGGTGCTCACGGATCTGCTGCGCCGGCTGGGGCTGCGGTCGCTGGGTGCGTTCGCGCAGTTGCCCCGGACCGAGGTGCTGACCCGGTTCGGTCCGGACGGCGCCTTCGCCCATCGGCTCGCCCGTGGGTACGACGATCGCCCGGTGACCGGCCGGGCGATCCCGCCGGAGCTCAACCGGACGCTCGACTTCGAGCCGCCCGTGGACCGGGTCGACCAGGTCGCGTTCGCGGTCCGGGCGGTCGCCGACGAGCTGATCGTCCGGCTGACCGAGCTCGGGCTGGTGTGCACGACGCTGCGGGTCGAGGTCGGCACCGAGTCCGGGCGGATCCACGAGCGGGAGTGGCTGCACCCGCGCTGGTTCACCGCGGCGGACGTGGTGGACCGGGTCCGCTGGCAACTGCAGGGGAGCGGTACGGCGACCAGCGAGCTGACGTCACCGGTCGTCCGGGTGCGGCTGATCCCCGACCAGGCGGATCCGGTCGGCGCGCATGTCGACGGGTTGTGGGGCGGCGGTCCGGACGAGCGGATCCACCGGGCGTTGTCGCGGGTGCAGAGCATGCTCGGTCACGGTGCGGTGGTGTCGGTGGTGATCGGCGGCGGTCGTGGGTTCGCGGAGCGGCAGACGCTGGTCCCGTGGGGCGATCCGGCCGTCCCGGCGCGGTCGCCGGACCAGCCCTGGCCCGGGGCGATCACGGCGCTGGCGCCGACCACGGTCTTCCCGGAGCCGATCCCCGCGAAGGTGTTCGCCGCGGACGGCGCCCAGGTCTCGGTCAGCGCCCGCGGCGAACTGTCCGGCGTCCCCACCGCGTTCACCCTGCTACCGGCCCGCGGCCCCGGCGTTCAAGTTGCCGACAGCAACAAGATCCACCCGATCACCGCCTGGGCCGGCCCCTGGCTCACCGCGGAACGCTGGTGGGACCCCAGCACCGAGTCCCGCCAGGCCCGCTTCCAGTTCCAGACCGCCGACACCCGGGCCTGGCTCTTCACCCTCCACCGAACCACCTGGCAAGCCCAAGCCACTTACGACTGATCAACCCGCCGACATAGGTTGGGGTTCATGCATCGGAGTCGGGTTTCCACGTTTCTGATCGACGTCAAGCAGGACGAGGTGCCGGACGCCACGGCGTTCTGGTCGAAGGCGCTCGGCGTACGGACGTCCTCGCCGGAGGGGGAGCCGCAGTTCATCAGCCTGCACGACGCTGTCCCTGGCTATGTGACCGCGATCCAGTCGGTCGACGACGAGCCGCGGTACCACCTGGACATCGAGACCGACGACGTACCCGCCGAGGTCGCCCGGCTGACCGGGATCGGCGCGGTCGAGGTCGCGAGCTGGCAGGGGTGCCACACCCTTCGCGCCCCGGGAGGTCATCTGCTGTGCGTCATCCCGGTCCACAGCGACCCGACGTACTTCGAGCAGAACGCGACCGTCTGGGGCAGCGAGTAAGAGCTCAGGCGACGTGGACCGCGGGAGGCTCGGCGAGCGCGAAGAGGCGGTCGAACACCGCTGACCGGTCGAACTGCAACGCGTACGCCCGCGCGCGCTGCTCAGCCTCCGCCCGCTGCTCGCGGGTCCAGTCGCACACGACCTCGTCAAGCACGGTCCGCAGCGTGGCCGGGTCATGCTGCGGCACCAGCAGGGCCGTATCACCGACCGCCTCGGGTACGCCGCCGGTCGCGCAGGTGATGATCGGCCCGCCGCCGGCGAGCGCCTTCTCGACCAGCGCGATCCCGAACGTCTCCACGAACTCCGGCTGCTCGCGGGTCGGCAGCACGAACGCCGCGCTCCCGGCCATCAGCGCCGGCTTCTCCGCGTCGTCCACGTCGGTCAGCACCCGCACCCGATCGCCCAGCCCCGCTACCGCCACCCGCGCCACCACCTCGGCTTCCTGCGGCCCGCGCCCGGCCAGGACCAGCTGCACCCGCTCGGCCGCCCGCGACCCGGCGTAGGCGTCGATCAAGTCGTCGACCCCCTTCGCCGAGGCGATCCGTGACAGGAACAGCACGTACCCGTCCCGCGAAAGGCCGCGCCGGGTCAGAGTTTCGGCGATCCTGTCATCGGTGAGCGACAGGTAGGACCAGGAGTCGACCGCCGGGTAGGAGATAGCGATCCGCTCACGGCACAGCTGCGCGAACGTCGTGCCGTGCATGCCGTCGAGGGTCGCCGCCGAGGCCACGATCAGGTCCTTGGTGTACTCCGACACCGCCACGCAGTGGTCGGCCGCCAGGTAGACCGACAGGATGTGCGCGGCCGCCCCGAACCGGCCGGTGTTCACGCACTCGCGCACCACGTTGGTGATGTCGGAGCCCACCGCCTCGGCCACCGTGACGACCTGGGCGGGCCCGATCCGGCGCGCCACCTGGACGGCTTCCTGGACGGCGATCGCGTGCGGGCTCAGGTACAGCGACATCGCCACCGTCGGCACCCCGTCGCTGAACAGCTCGACCAGCCGCCCGATGAGCCCGGACAGGTAGCGCCCGTCCGGAACCCGGTAGTCGCCCACGGGATCGGGCCGCTCCACGGTGATTCCAGGGCTGTACGGCAGCACGCCGTCGAGTGGCTTCAACGGAAGGCCAGCCGCCTCCAGTGCGTCCAGCGGCCAGGTCACGATCCGTACGTCGTCGAACCCGCGGGTGAGCGCCACCTCGGCGAGGCATCGTGCCTCACCGGAGTGCCCGCAGATCACCGGGTCTGCGCGGACGACGATGACCAGACGGCGGTTGGGTGTGGATGGGATGTTCATGCCTCACCTCCAGTGGTGTGCAGCGGGTCGGATGTGGATGGTGGCCTGATCTGGGTGCCCCAGCCGGAGGGCCGAGGGCCGAGCTCGATGTGCAGGTTGCGGATGCGGCGCAGCTCCCGGCCGGAGATCCAGGGGCGTTCGAGTGTCTTGCCGTCGACCGCGATGGATTGGACGTAGGAGACCGGTCCGCCTGCCTCGACCGGCTCGAATCCTGTTGTGGTGATGGACAGTTCGCTGTCCGGCAACCGGGTGGTGGACTCGGCTACGGCCGGCGCGCTCACCAGGAACAGGTTCTGCCCAGCCACCGGGAACAGCCCGAGCGTCGCCCACACGTACCACGCGGACAGCCCGCCGGAGTCGTCGTTGCCTGGCAGCCCGCCCCGGCCGGTGCCGAACTGGTTGGCGACCGCGGCATGCACCACCTCGGCGGTCCGGTCCGGCCGTCCGGCGTAGTGGTACGACCACGGCGCCTCGTAGTCCGGTTCGTTGTTCAATCCCTCGAACCGGCACAGGCTGTACCCGGCGTTCATCTCGGCCACGCTCGGCGCCACCCCCGGCTGCGTGACCGGTACGGCGCCGTACCCGAAGAACTGGTCGAGCAGCCCGACGAACGCCTCGTCGCCGCCGGCGAGCGCGATCCGGGCGCGCATGTCGTGCAGCAGCCGGAAGGAGTAGTTCCACCGGCCGCCCTCGTAGAACGTCGAGTCGCGCAGCAGGCCGGTGCCCGGGTCGTACGCCGCCCGCCAGCCGTGGGCGAGGTCGCGCATCTGCTGGGCGAGCGCCCGGTCGCGCACCTTACGGGCGATCGCCGCGGTGCAGTGGTAGGCGTACGCCAGGTCGAGGGTGTGGCTGATCGGGTGCGCCACACCGTGCACCAGGTAGTCCTCGCCGTACGTCCGGCGCAGGTCCATCTCCAGGTGCACCATGGCCCAGTCCCAGTCGATACCGGGCAGATCCAGTTGGCACAGGTCGGCCAGGAAGGTGTGCGCAAGCGCGCTGCCCTGCCGGGAGAACCGGTCGGCGCCCTTGGCCATCCGGTAGCCGATCGGCAGGTTCCCCTCCTGCTCGCAGATCGACAGCAGCGAGCCGGCCAGTGCGACCGAACGCTGCGGGAACAGTGTGGTCATCAGCGGCAGCTGGGTGCGGTAGATGTCCCACATGGTGCAGATGTCGAACGCGTACGGGCCTTCGGTCGTCCACGGGCTCTCGTCCGGGGCGAAGCACGGCTTGACCAGCGAGTGGTAGAGCGCGGTGCCGAAAACCGTTGCCTGGTCGTCGGACTCGGCCTTGATCGAGACCTTGCCGAGGTGGTCGCGCCAGGTGGCCGCTGTCTGCTCGCGCCGCCCGGCGAAGGTGGCCTGGGTACGGCCGACGTCCGTGTGCAGGTTGTCGCGGGCCGACTCACACCCGCGCAGCGAGAACCCCAGCCGCACCTCGACGGTCTGCTCGGCACGCGAGGGACCCATGAAGATCAGCCCGAACGGCCGCAGCGTGGTCGGCCGGATGTAGTCGAAGTCGAGGCGGGTGCCGCCGGGCATCAGGCGCCGGTCGTACCACAGCAGCTGCCGCCAGCCGGGGGCGTCGACCTCCAGGTGCACGGCCAGCGGCACGCCCTCGACGTGGATCTCCCCTTGAGCCACTCCCGGCTCCAGCATCGCCAGGTGCGCCTTCAGCGGCACCGTCTGGCTGTGCGGGATGGCCAAGCCGCCGGTCGAGGCGTCGATGACGATCCGGGCGGCGTCATGCGCCGGGAAGGTGTACCGGTGGACGGCCGACTTGGGGCCGACCGTCACCTCGCAGTGCACCCCTGAGCTCAGAGTCGCCGAGTAGTAGCCGGGCTCGGCGACCTCGTCCAGCAGATCCCACGTGGTGCCCAGGTCGTCGAGCGGGCCGAGCATCGGCGTGACCCGGAAGTAGTTGTAGTACTTGCGGATCGCGCCGGTGCCGGACTGCTGGAAGTGGGTGAAGCCGGAGGCGACCGGGCGGTCGTACAACAGGTCGGGCACGCCCTCGGTGTTGAAGTCGTACAGCCCGTAACCGGTCGGGTAGGCCCCGGAGTACGGGCAGGCCGACACCATCCCGAACGGGTGCATGGCGCCCGGGTGGGTGTTGCCGACCTGCGGTTTGGGCCACCACCAGGTCGCGGCCAGGCCCTTGGGCGTGGGCAGGTCGGTGGCACCGGTCCCGATGAACGGGTCGACGTGCTCGAACATCGCGGATCACCGCCTCGCGCGGCCGAAGTGGACTCTCAAAGTAGGAAGCGCGTGTTTCAGCCGCGTGTTCGAAGGAGTCGGGCAGATTACGTCGGCCGGCAGCAGAAACCGGTGATCGGGCTGTACGGCGCGGTCTACGCTCCGAGACATGACTGAGCTTGCGGCGACGTTCCAGCACGAGGCAGTGGCGGAGGCCTATCAGCATCGGCCGCCGTACCCGGACGAGGTGTTCGATCGGCTCGTGCAGCTGCTCGCCGACGAGCCTCGGCGGGTGCTCGACATCGGCGCCGGCGAAGGCGCGATCGCTCGGCCGCTCGCGCCGCGGGTCGAGCACGTCGACGCGATCGACTTCTCGGCGCCGATGGTCGCGGCGGGCAAGCAGCGCCTGGGCGGCGATCACCCGAACCTCACCTGGCAGGTCAACCCGATCGAGACCGCAGACCTCGGCGGCCCGTACGCGCTGGTGACGGCCGGGGCGAGCATCCACTGGATGCCGTGGGAGGAGACGTTCGCGCGGATCGTCCCGCACCTGACCCCGAACGCCCAGCTCGTCGTCATCGAGCACGGCCCGGTGGACATGCCCTGGTGGCCCGGCGTCCTCCAGGCGACCCAGAAGCATTCGCGCAAGAAGAACCACGATCCGAACTACAGCGTCGTCGAGGCGATCCGGGAGCGCGGCCTGCTCGACCTGACAGGTACGGCGCGGACCGCGCCCGTCACCTACCACCAGAAGGTCGCGGACTACGTCGAGCAGTTCCACTCGACGTCGAGCCTGGCGCGCGACCTGATGAGCACCGAGGAAGCCGCCGACTTCGACGCGATCGTCGAGGAAGCAGTCCGCCCGTACGCGAAGGACGGCCTGCTGGAGCTGACGATCCAGGCCGAGCTCAGCTGGGGCCGGCCGAAGACCGCAGGCTAGCCGCGCGTGCCTGCAGGTAGCGCTGCTCGGGAAGACTCTGGGTGAGCTGCGCGGCGAGCTCGTACGCCGACCGCGCGGCAACCCCTTCGCCGGACAGCTCGAGCAGATGGGCACGGACCGCCGCCAGCCGGTGGTGCTCCTTCAACGCCGGATCCACGGTGTCGAGCAACGTCAGGCCGGCGGCCGGGCCGTGCACCATCGCGACCGCGACGATCCGGTTCAGCGTCACCATCGGACCCGGCGCGGTCGCCTCGAGCAGTTCGTACAGCATCAGGATCTCGCGCCAGTCGGTCTCGTCGGCGTCGGCCGCCGAGTCGTGGACCGCGGCGATCGCCGCCTGCAGCTGGTACGGCCCGACCGGCGCCGACCGCAGCGTCGACTCGATCAACTCGGTGCCCTCGGCAATCGCCGCGGCATCCCACAACGACCGGTCCTGCTCCGGCAACGGCACCAGCGCCCCGTCGTCCGTCGTACGGGCGGGCCGTCGCGCGTCGGTCAGCAGCATCAACGCGAGCAACCCGGCCACCTCGCCCTCAGCCGGCAACGAAGCACGCAGTTGGCGCGTCAAGCGGATCGCCTCCGCGCTCAGCTCGACCCGGTGCAGCGACGTACCGGAGGAGGCTGTGTAGCCCTCGTTGAAGACGAGATAGAGCACATGCAGTATGGCGGCCAGCCGCTCGGGCTGCTCCGCCGCCGGCGGCATCGCGAACCGCGCATCCTGGAGCTTCGCCTTCGCCCGGCTGATCCGCTGCCCGATCGTTGCCTCCGGCACCAGAAACGCCCGCGCGATCTCACCGGTCGTCAACCCGCCGACGGCGCGTAGCGTGAGCGCCACCTGCGACTGCGGCGTCAGCGCCGGATGACAGCACAGCATCAGCAGCGTCAGCGAGTCGTCCTCCGACGACGCGGGGTCCGGGGGAGTCCACGACGCGACGGTCTCTTCGCGCCGGGTCCGGGCCGCCTCGTTCCGCAGTACCTCGATCCGACGCCGCGACGCGACCGTGATCAGCCAGCTGCGCGGATTGGCCGGAACACCTTCATCCGGCCACTGCAACGACGCGGCCAGCAGGGCCTCTTGTACGGCGTCCTCGCACGCGTCGAAGTCGCCGTACCGCCGGACCAGCGCGCCGAGCACCTGTGGCGCCTGCTCCCGGAGCAGCTCCTCGAGCATCAGCTGAACGCGCTGAGGTCTCGTACGGGACGAACTTCCACGACGCTGAACGGCGCCTCCGGGATCTGCGCGACGATCTCCACCGCACGGTCCATCGAGTCGCACTCCAGCAGGTAGAAGCCGGCCAACTGCTCCTTCACCTCGGCGAACGGGCCGTCCGTCGTCATCGGCTTGCCGTCGCGGACCAGGACCTGCTTGGTCAGCTCCGGGGCGTCGAGCGACTCCGACGCGACCAGCTCACCGTGCACGGCGAGCGCCTCGTGCAGAGCGGCGTACCCGGCCATACCTTCCTTCTTCTGCTCGTCGGTCAGGGAGTCCCAAACCGCGCGGGACTCCGGGTTGCCGTAGATCAGTACCAGGAACCTCATCTGCTCAGGGTAAGCATCACCCTTGGGTATCGATCGGGTCACCGGTTCGTCGCAGGCGTAGCGGCCGGGGAAGCAGCGCGTTCTGGTATCAGGGGAAAGTAGGGACCTGCCCCCGGGACGCCGGGCGTAAACCTGTCGGGGCACCCCAGTACAGTTACGACGGGTATCCAGGGTGGAGAGAGGGAGGGGTCGCGTGCCGGACTTGGAAGTGTCCGACCGGGTGTGGACGATCCCGAACGCGCTCAGCTTCCTGAGGTTGCTGGGGGTGCCGCTGTTCCTGTGGCTGGTCCTCGGACCCAAGGAGGACGGCTGGGCACTGCTCGTGCTGGCGATCTCCGGGTTCACCGACTGGGCCGACGGCCAGATCGCCCGGCGGATGAACCAGACCAGTCGCCTGGGTCAGATGCTCGATCCGGTGGCCGACCGGCTCTACATCTTCGCGACCGTCATCGGCCTGGCGTTGCGCGACATCATCCCCTGGTGGCTGGCGATCGCGCTGCCGCTGCGGGACCTGCTGCTCACCTTCACGCTGCCGGCCCTGCACCGCCGCGGTTTCAACGCGCTGCCGGTGCACTTCCTCGGCAAGTCCGCCACGTTCTGCCTGCTGTACGCGTTCCCGCTGCTCCTGCTCGGCGACGGCGACAGCACCCTCAACCTGCTCGCCCGCGTGTTCGGCTGGGCGTTCGCGATCTGGGGGACCGGTCTGTACTACTGGGCCGGCGCGCTGTACTTCGCCCAGCTGCGGCACCTGATCCAGACGGTCAAACCGATCAAGGACTCGGCCGGGTGACCCAGCAAGCCCCCGAGCAGACGACACCGAAGCCGCGACGCGTCGACGCGTCGATGTCACTGCTGAACAACCTGATCGCGCACCCCCTCGACGAGGGGTACGCCGTCGCGGCCCGGACGGGCACCGCCAGCAAACAGACCCGGTCCCGGCACCGGGTGATGCTGGTCGTGGCCGCCGCCGTGCTCGGCTTCCTGCTCGCGGTCGCCGCCGCGCAGAACTACCGCAGCGCGCCCGAGGCGGAGAAGCAGCGCAAAGAGCTGATCACCCGCATCAACCAGGCCGACAACCGGCTGACCGAGCTGCGCAACAACCAGTCCCGGCTCGCCGACGAGGTACGCCGATTGCAGGCGAGCGGCCTGAGCAACGACAGTACGGGCGCCGCGCTGCAGCAGAAGCTCGACGACCTCGAGCTGCAGACCGGCGTGATCGCCGCCACCGGCCCGGGCATCAAAGCGGTGATCGACGACGCCAAGAACGCCGACGCGAAGGAAGGCCGGCTGCTCGACGTCGACCTGCAGCAACTGGTCAACGGCCTGTGGACGTCCGGCGCGGAGGCGATCTCGGTGAACGGTCACCGGATCACGTCGCTGACCGCGATCCGCGGTGCGGGCAGCGCCATCACCGTTGACTACAGTTCGCTGACCCCGCCGTACACGGTGCTCGCGATCGGGGACACCGCGACCATGCCGGCCCGGTTCGCACAGAGCTCGGGCGGGCAGTGGGTGCAGTACCTGGTGAGCAACTTCGATGTCCGGATGACGATCACGACGGAGGACTCCTTGCTGGTGCCGGCCGATGCGACCATCGCGTTGCGCTACGCGAAGGTGAGAACGAGATGATCGCCGTACTCGGGCTGGTGATCGGTGTCGTCGTCGGTCTGCTGGTGGCGCCCGACGTACCGGACTGGGCGCAGCCGTACCTGCCGATCGCGGTGGTGGCGGCGCTGGACGCGGTGTTCGGCGCGCTGCGCGCGTTCCTGGACGGGATCTTCGACGACAAGGTGTTCGTCGTGTCGTTCGTGTCCAACGTGCTGATCGCGGCCCTGATCGTGTACCTGGGCGACCAGCTCGGCGTCGGCTCGCAGCTGTCCACCGGTGTGGTCGTCGTGCTCGGCATCCGCATCTTCACCAACATGGCCGCGATCCGCCGGCACATCTTCCGGGCCTGATCATGAGCGACGAGAAGCCGGAGAAGCCGGAACAGCCGGAGAAGGCTGAGCAGTCTGAGAAGTCTGTGGTCGAGCCGCCGCAGCCGCAGACCCCGACGCCGATGCCGAAGCCCAGGACGCCGAACCTGGCGCTGCGCCGGTTGCGGGCCGGGTTCAAGCCGTCCCGCGGTCAGGCGATCGTCGCCGTCGTGCTCGCCCTGGTGGCCTGTGTCGCGGTCGTGCAGGTCCGGGTGAACCGGGCCGACGACGGCTACCAGAACGCCCGCCGTGAGGACCTAATCGCGATCCTCGACGGCCTCGGGCAGAACACCCGGCGGCTGGAGGGCGAGATCGCCGACCTGGAGGAGCGGAAGAACTCGCTGTCCTCCAGTGCCGACAAGGCGCAGACCGCCCGCGAGCAGGCGGAGGCCCAGGTCCGCACCCTCGGCATCCTGGCCGGTACGCTGCCCGCGCAGGGCCCGGGGGTCCGGATCACGCTGAACGACCCGCAGGGCAAGATGACGTCGAGCAACCTGCTGGACGCGATCGAGGAACTGCGGGACGCCGGCGCCGAGGCCGTCCAGATCAACGGAGCGGTCCGGGTGGTGGCCAGCACCGACTTCGTGGACGACGCCCCGGGGATCAGCATCGACGGCCAGAAGGTGAACTCGCCGTACGTGATCGAGGCGATCGGCGAGTCCCACAACCTGTCCGAGGCGGCGAACTTCCCGGGCGGTCTGGTCAGCGAGGTGACCGGCCCGCAGGTCGGCGGGACCGCCGAGGTCATCGAGCTCGAGAACGTCGCGATCACTGCCTTGCACGCGCCGGAGGAGCATCGTTACGCTCGCCCGGCGCCCAGCCCCACGAAGTAGAAACGAGGACAAAGGTGTACCCCGAAGACCTGAAGTACACGGCCGAGCACGAGTGGCTGAAGGCCGGCGAGGAAGGACCCGTGCGGGTCGGCATCACCGACTTCGCGCAGGACCAGCTCGGTGACATCGTGTATGTGCAGCTGCCCGACGTCGGCGCCGTGGTGCGGGCCGGCGACGCCTGTGGCGAGCTGGAGTCGACCAAGAGCGTGAGCGACCTGTTCGCCCCGGTGAACGGCACCGTGACCGCCGTCAACGAGGCGCTCGCCGACCAGCCGGACCTGGTGAACAGCGACCCGTACGGCGAGGGCTGGCTGCTCGACATCGACGTCGAGGACGCCGCCGAGGTGGCCGCGTTGATGGACGCCGAGGCCTACCAGGGCCAGCTCGACCAAGGCTGAACCAGGGCTGATAAGTTACGGACCTCAAGCGCTGGTCGAGGGTTGAGGTCCCCTCTCTTTTGTTCCACAGCGTCACACTGTTACCAGGCCACGGGGTCTATCGAAAACGTCGCCGGACCACCGGCGATCGGGAGGATCACAGCATGCCGTTCTGCAACCAGTGCGGGCACGAGAACTCCGAGGGCAGCCGGTTCTGCTCGCAGTGCGGAGCGATGCTGCCTGGCGCGGACCGCCCGGCGGCAGCCCCGGCGAACCCTCAGCCGACGCCGCAGCCGGGTGTCACCGACACGGCGATGCTGACCCCGATCGGCGCCGAGCCGGAGCCGGAGCGCACCGGTGAGCCGCTGTCCGCCGACGACGCGGCCGCGGTCGGCGCGCTGCCGGCCGGGTCCGCCCTGCTGATCGTCCAGCGCGGGCCGAACGCGGGCAGCCGGTTCCTGCTCGACGTCGAGGTGGTCACCGCCGGCCGGCACCCGGACAGCGACATCTTCCTCGACGACGTGACGGTGTCGCGCCGGCACGCCGAGTTCCGTCGCGACCCGCACGGTGTGAAGGTCCGCGACGTCGGCAGCCTGAACGGCACGTACGTCAACCGCGACCGGATCGACGAGGTTCAGCTGACCAACGGCGACGAGGTCCAGATCGGTAAGTACCGGCTGGTCTACTACGCCAGTGGCCAGGTCTGATCCGAGCGCCCCTGAGCCCACCGGCACTGAGCCCACTGGGCCTGCGGGCGGCCGCGGCATCGGAGAGGTGCTGCAGGTCCTGCAGGCCGAGTTCGCCGACGTCACGATCTCCAAGATCCGCTTCCTGGAGGCCGAGGGGCTGGTGACGCCGGCCCGGACGGCGTCCGGCTACCGCAAGTTCAGTGCCGCCGACCTCGACCGGTTGCGGTACGTGCTGACCGCGCAACGCGACCAGTACCTGCCGCTGAAAGTGATCAAGGAACACCTCGGTGCGATCGACCGCGGTCTGCAGCCGTCCGCTGCCGGTCCGCCGGTCGCGCCGAGTTCGTTGCCGCAGACACCGGGGCAGCCGGTCGCTGAGGATTTCGGCGACTTCGGTGCCGCGAGCACCGAGCTGCGGCTGACCCGGGACGAGCTGCTGGCCGCTGCCGGCGTACCGTCCGGACTGCTCGACGAGCTGGAGAGTCACGGCCTGGTGGTAGCCAGCGGCAACCACTACGGCGGCGACGCGATCGTGATCGCGCAGGTCGCGGCCGAGTTGGCGGCGTACGGCCTCGAACCGCGGCACCTGCGGGCGTTCCGTACGGCGGCGGACCGCGAGGTCGGCCTGATCGAACAGGTCACCGGCCCCCGCCGTACCGAACAGACCGGCGAGCTGGCGGCGCTCACCGTCCGTCTGCACACCGCCCTGGTCCGCTCCCGGCTCCCGCGTTCGTAACGCTGTCCACAGCGAACCCCCGTGGGCCTACTCGGGGCTTCCCCTCGGAGTAGGCTGAACGTGTGCGCGAAGTCGACGTGGTCGGAGTCCGGGTGGAGATGCCCTCGAGTCAGCCGATCGTGCTGCTGAAAGAGGTCGGAGGTGAGCGATACCTGCCGATCTGGATCGGTGCTGCCGAGGCGAGCGCGATCGCCTTCGCCCAGCAGGGCATGGAGCCGCCCCGGCCGCTGACCCACGACCTGTTCGCGGAGACCATCCGCGTCCTCGGGCACACCCTCAGCCAGGTCCGGATCGTGAACCTGACCGACGGCATCTTCGAGGCGATCCTGGTGTTCGACGACAAGACCGAGATCTCGGCGCGGCCGTCGGACTCGATCGCGATCGCGCTGCGGACCGGGACGCCGGTGTTCTGCGCCGACGAGATCCTCGCCGAGGCCGGCATCCCGGTCCCGGAGAGTGAGACGGACGGCGCCGACGAAGTGCAGGAAGAAGAGGAGGTCGAGCGGTTCCGGGAGTTCCTCGACCAGGTGACTCCGGAGGACTTCGACAAGAGCTGACCAGCGCCCAGAAGATGAGCCAGAACGCTAGGTAACGATTCGTACGACGGTCGCGACACGCTCTCGGCTCGATGCGGTTGTCGTTGACCCTGTTCGGGCGGCGGCTTACCGTGAAGAAGTCGTGGGGTGCTGTCACTCCACGGAGATGGCTCGTTCCAGTCGGTATCCAGGGAGGCTCAGGCGTGACACGCACCGGGGACACGGATCTGACGGCGCAGTCGACGTCCGACGCGCACGCAGAGGCGGCCGCCACCGCCGGCGTTCAGGGTCTGCTGTTCGACGACGACCTGCGGCCGATGCCGGAGGACGTCGGGTTCCGAGGTCCGACGGCCTGCGCCGCGGCCGGGATCACCTACCGGCAGCTCGACTACTGGGCCCGCACCGGCCTGGTCTCCCCGTCCGTCCGCCCGGCGACCGGCTCGGGGACGCAACGGTTGTACGGTTTCCGTGACGTGCTGTTGCTGAAAGTGATCAAGCGGCTGCTGGACGCCGGGATCTCGCTGCAGCAGATCCGGACCGCGATCGCGCACCTCAGCAAGCGCGGCTTCGACGACCTGACTCAGATCACGCTGATGAGCGACGGCGCGTCGGTCTACATGTGCTCGTCGCCCGACGAGGTCATCGACCTGCTGGCCGGCGGCCAGGGCGTGTTCGGGATCGCGCTCGGCGGCGTCTGGCGCGAGGTAGAGGGTTCGCTGTCCGAACTCCCGACCGAGCGCGCCGACGGCCACGACGACGGCGACTCCGAAGGCCACACCGGCGACGAACTCGCCGCCCGCCGCCGCGCCCGCATGACCGGCTGATCCAGCTTCTTCTCTGTGCGCCCACTCACTGCAGCCTCGCTTCGCGGTGTGTGGGCCACTTTGTTGTTACCCCTGAACGCCGACGACTCGATCGACTTCACCCGCCTGGAGTCCCAGGCCGAGGTGCTCGGCGGCAGTCAGCTGGACGGGTTGTACGCCCACGGGACGGCGGGGGAGTTCCAGACCCTGACCGAGGACGAGTTCGACCGGATCAACGAACTCCTCGCCGCAGCGGGCAAGCCGTTCCAGATCGGTGCCGGCCATCCGTCGGCCCAGGTCCAGCTGTCCCGCGTCCGCCGCGCGGCTGCCCTGCATCCTGGCGCGATCCAGGTGATCGTCCCGGACTGGCTTCCGCTGAATCCCCACGAAGTACTCGACTTCCTCCGGCGGACCGCCGAGGCGGCCGGTGACGTGCCGCTTGTGCTCTACAACCCGCCGCATGCGAAGACCGCCATCGGGCCGCGGCAGCTGGGTGAGCTGGCTGCGGCGGTGCCGAGTCTGATCGGGTTGAAGACCGCCGGCGGCGACAAGAGGTGGTTCGACGAGGCGACGCGGTCGGGGCTGGCGATCTTCGTGCCAGGGCACTTTCTGGCGAGTATGTCGTTACTCGGTGCACACGGCAGCTACTCGAACGTGGCAGCGCTCTCGCCGAACGGCTCCGTCAGGTACGCGACGGATCTGGACGTCGAGCGCCGCATCGGTGAGTTCTTCGCGGCCCACGTCGTACCACTGCAGAAGGCCGGACTGTCGAACCCGGCGCTGGACAAGTTCCTGGCCGCAGTCGGGGACTGGGCCGACGTCGGTACCCGGGTGCGGTGGCCGATGCAGTCGGCGGCGGTGGAGCAGGTTGGGGCGGCGCGGTCGGTGGTGCGGAGCCTGCTGCCGGAACTGTTCGGGGATTCCTGGTAGCCTCGACTCAGCCGTTCACAGCACTCGGGAGAGACCCGCGTTGTCGGGCGCCGAAGGGGCAATTCCTCCCCGGAACCTCTCAGGCCCATGGACCGAGTGTCGCAGGCGACTCTGGAGCGCAGCGCGCGTGACAGAGGGGGAGGCCACCGGCAGCGACAGTCAGCATCGGAGCCTCTAGTGAACGACACCCCTCAGCTTTCGGCGACGTTCGCCGACCGGCACATCGGTCCGCGCCCGGACGAGATCGCCCGGATGGTCCAGGTCCTTGGGTACGACGACGTCGACGCGCTGGTCGACGACGCGGTCCCGGCCTCGATCCGCTCCGCCGAGGCGCTGCGGCTGCCTGAACCGGCCTCCGAGGTCGACGCGCTGACCGAGCTTCGTCAGCTCGCGGCCCGCAACACCGTCGCCACCTCGATGATCGGCCAGGGGTACTACGGCACCTTCACACCGTCCGTGATCGTCCGCCGCCTGGTCGAGAACCCGGCCTGGTACACGGCATACACGCCGTACCAGCCGGAGATCTCCCAGGGCCGGCTCGAAGCGCTGCTGAACTTCCAGACCGTGGTCTCCGACCTGACCGGGCTGCCGACCGCGAACGCGTCGCTGCTCGACGAGGGCACCGCGGCCGCCGAGGCGATGACGCTCGCGCACCGCTCGAACAAGAAGAGCAAGTCCGACCGTTTCCTGGTCGACGCCGACACCTTCGCCCAGACGATCGCGGTCGTGCAGACCCGCGCGGAGGCGCTCGGTATCGAGGTCGTCGTCGCCGACACCACCGACGGTCTGCCCGAGGGCGACTTCTTCGGCCTCCTCGTGCAGTACCCGGGGTCCAATGGCGCCGTCCGCGACCTCAAGCCGCTGATCGAGGCGGCGCACGGGCGCGACACGTTGGTTGCCGTGGCCTCCGATCTGCTCGCGCTGACGGTGCTCGAAGCGCCGGGCGAGGCGGGCGCCGACATCGTCATCGGCTCGTCGCAGCGCTTCGGCGTACCGCTGTTCTACGGCGGCCCGCACGCCGGCTTCATGTCGGTCCGGTCCGGCCTGGAGCGGTCGTTGCCCGGTCGTCTCGTCGGCGTCTCGGTCGACGCGGACGGCGCCCCGGCGTACCGGCTGGCGTTGCAGACCCGTGAGCAGCACATCCGTCGCGAGAAGGCGACGTCGAACATCTGTACGGCGCAGGTCCTGCTGGCCGTCGTCGCGTCGATGTACGCCGTGTACCACGGGCCGGACGGTCTGAAGGCGATCGCCCAGCGCGTCCACGACAACGCAGGCAAGCTGGCCGCGTCACTGCGTGCGGGTGGGGTCGAGGTCGTGCACGACGACTTCTTCGACACCGTCCTCGCCCGGGTCCCGGGCCGCGCCGCCGACGTGGTGGACGCCGCCCGGCAGAACGGGATCTGGCTGCGGCTCGTCGACGCGGACCACGTCGGCATCTCCTGCGACGAGAAGACCGACGTCGCCACCCTCACCCGCGTCTGCCAGTCCTTCGGCGTGCAGTACGACGACACGCTCGAGGCTGCTGCTCTGAGCGTGCCGCGGACGACGGAGTACCTGACGCACCCGGTGTTCAACACGCACCGGTCCGAGACGGCGATGCTGCGGTACCTGCGCAAGCTGTCCGACAAGGACTACGCGCTGGACCGAGGCATGATCCCGCTCGGGTCCTGCACGATGAAGCTGAACGCCACCACCGAGATGGAGCCGGTCACCTGGCCGGAGTTCTCCGACGTGCACCCGTTCGCGCCGATCGAGGACGCGGCCGGGTACGTGAAGCTGATCGGTCAGCTGGAGCGCTGGCTGGCCGAGGTCACCGGGTACGCGAAGGTGTCGATCCAGCCGAACGCGGGCTCGCAGGGTGAACTGGCCGGTCTGCTGGCGATCCGCGGGTACCACCACGCGCAGGGCGATCAGGAGCGCAACGTCTGCCTGATCCCGGCCAGCGCGCACGGTACGAACGCCGCCTCCGCCGTGATGGCCGGCATGAAGGTCGTTGTCGTCAAGGGCAACGACGACGGCACGATCGACCTCGACGACCTGCGCGCGAAGGCTTCCGAGCACGCGGCGAAGCTCGCGGCGATCATGATCACGTACCCGTCCACGCACGGTGTGTACGAGGAGAGCGTCCGCGAGGTCTGCCAGATCGTGCACGACCACGGCGGTCAGGTGTACGTCGACGGCGCGAACCTGAACGCCCTGCTCGGGCTCGCGAAGCCGGGCGAGTTCGGCGGCGACGTCAGCCACCTGAACCTGCACAAGACGTTCTGCATCCCGCACGGCGGCGGCGGCCCGGGTGTCGGCCCGGTCGCGGTCGCGGCGCACCTGGCGCCGTACCTGCCGAACCACCCGCTGCTCGACCAGGCCGGTCCGGACTCCGGCGTCGGACCGATCAGCGCGGCGCCGTTCGGCTCGGCCGGTGTGCTGGCGATCTCGTGGGCCTACATCCGGATGATGGGCGCCGAGGGGCTGACCGCGGCGACGAAGGCCGCCGTACTGACCGCGAACTACGTGGCGAAGCGGCTCGAGGGCGCGTTCCCGGTGCTCTACACCGGCGAGAACGGCCTGGTCGCGCACGAGTGCATCCTGGACCTGCGGCCGATGACCAAGGAGACCGGGATCAGCGTCGACGACGTCGCGAAGCGGCTGATCGACTACGGCTTCCACGCGCCGACGATGTCGTTCCCGGTCGCGGGCACGCTGATGGTCGAGCCGACCGAGTCCGAGGACCTCGGCGAACTCGATCGTTTCTGCGACGCGATGATCGCGATCCGGCACGAGATCGACCGGGTCGCCGCGGGCGAGTGGCCGGCCGCCGACAACCCGTTGGTGAACGCGCCGCACACCGCGGAGTCGGTCATCAACGACAAGTGGGAGCACGCCTACACCCGCGAAGACGCCGCCTTCCCGCGCTCGGTCGACCGCGCCTCGAAGTACTGGCCGCCGGTCCGCCGCATCGACGGCGCGTACGGCGACCGCAACCTGATCTGCTCCTGCCCTGCACCGGAGGCCTTCGAGTAAGCCGGGCATACTGGTCTGTCCACGACCTGCCTGGAGACTCCGTTGACTGACCTACGTCCGGACACCGCCGCTGCCCTGTTCGCCGAGATCGCGACAGCGCAGGGGGAGTGGAAGCTGCCGTCGGTGAATGCCGGCGTGCTGCGGGACGGCGAGTTGGTGTGGACCGGCGCGCGTGGCCGGTTCGCGACGGCCGACGGGGCGTTACCGGGGGCGGACGTGCAGTACCGGATCGGGTCGATCACGAAGACGATGACGGCGCTCCTGGTCATGCAGTGCCGGGACGACGGGTTGCTGTCGCTGAACGATGCCGTCGGCAAGCATCTGCCCGGGATCGCGTACGGGGACCTGTCGATCCGGCACCTGCTCGCGCACAGCGGCGGCATGAACGCGGAGCCCGAGGGGCCTTGGTGGGAACGGAATCCGGGCGTCACGTTCGACGAGCTGACCGCGGCGATGAACGACTCGCAGGCGGCCGGCCCGGCGGATCGGCGGCACCACTACTCGAACCTCGGCTACGGCCTGCTCGGCGAGATCGTCGCCCGGCTCCGGAGCGAGTCGTGGATCGAGCTCGTCCAGGCCCGGATCCTGGATCCGCTCGAGATGCGGCGTACGACGTACTTCCCGGAAGGCCCGGCCGCCGACGGGTTCTCGGTGCACCCGTTCAGCGGGCAGCTGGATCCGGAGCCGGCATACGACTCGGGTGCGATGTCGCCGGCGGGGCAGCTCTGGAGCACGATCGAGGACCTGGCGCGGTACGCGGCGTTCTGGATCGACCCGGTGCCCGAGGTGCTGAGCCGGGAGTCGGTCGAGGAGATGGCGGCGCCGGTCGCGTCGGATCCGCGGGAGGGACTGAACGCGTCGTACGGGCTCGGGTTGCGACTTATCGCGGACGATCCGCATCTGCTGATCGGTCACACCGGTTCGATGCCGGGCTTCCTCGCCGGCCTGTTCGTCGATCGGGTCCGCCGGATCGGTGCGGTGACGCTGGGCAACGCGACGTACGGCCGGGTGGCCTCGCTGGCGCCCGACCTGGTCCGCATCCTGACCCGGTACGAGCCGCCGATCACGCAGGAGTGGGTGCCCGAGCCGACGCTGGCCCAAGGCACCGACCTGCTCGGCCACTGGTACTGGGGCAACACGCCGCTGACGATCTCCGTCTGCGGCGGAATCCTGCAACTCTCCGGCGGCCTCACGACCCGCCTGTCGCCGCTCGCCCCCGACCTCTACCAGGGCCGGGACGGCTACCTGGCCGGCGAAAAACTCCACGTGATCCGCGCCGGCGACACCGTCACCCACCTGAATGTCGCCACGTTTGTCCTCACCAGAACCCCGTACGGTCGTTAGGCTGTAGCGAAGTTGCTGATACTGCCTAGACCACATGGAGTAGATCAGGGGTAGATCACCCGGCTGCTTACCGGGAGGGCGCAGGTTCGAGTCCTGCCTCCATGTCGAAGCGCTGTTCCATCCAGAGAACGGGGGTTCCGGATGTACGCGACGGGCCGGCTCCAGCACGCGCTCCAACGGGCGCTGGTTGCGGACGATCCAGCGGTACGCCGGCGCGCCGCGGTCCGGGTTGATGCCTGGCGCAACGTTCTCGAGGGGATGGCGTCCGGACGGCTGACGATCGGGTCGCGGACTCCGGTCGCCGACACGCCCGCGTGGGTGACGCTCGAAGTGGTGACCGGAGGGTTCGCGACCGGCCGGTACGTGGCGGAGTCGCCGCCGAGTGCCGACGAGCTCGCGCGGCTGCCGGTGAACGCGCCGGGGGAGACAGACCGGGAACGGCTCAATCTCTGGTATCTCGGTGACGAAGGGCTCGCGGAGCTGGGGCAGGGCCTGCGCGCCGGGCGCTGCCGCGTCGACGTACCGGAGGAGTCGGCGCTGCTGGTGGTCGCGTGGCTGCTCGAGAACGGGCACTTCGCCGCTGCGCTCGACCTGGTGGCCGAGCTGCGCCCGCTGATGCACCGGCTCCGTTTCACCCCGACGTTCGGTCCGTCGTCGGCGCCGTCCGGGGCGGTGGTACGGCGGCAGTCGGTGGACGAGGTCCGTGCTCAGTTGCGGCAGGCAACGGTGCCGCCGCGGATCGCCGCGATGCGGGAGACCCTTCAGGTCTGGCACCCGCTCCATGACCGGCTGGTGGCGCTGTGGTGCGACACGGTCGACGGTGACCTCCCGGAGCTGATTTCCGGTGCAGTGAGCGGTGGCTGGCCGTGCCGGGTCTGGCCGGACGACTGGGAGGAACGGCGTCGCCAGTGGCTGGACGACTACGCGACCGCGGCCGAGCTGCACCATGCGCGGGCCCCGAAGAGCAACTTCGCGCGGCTGCAGTCGGCGCTCGAGCGCTGTCCCGTCGACAGCTCGGCCCTGACCGGTCGTGAGGTCGGGTGGATCCGGCGCGCGCTGGCGAACACGATCAGCGCCCATGGCGCACCAGGATCCGAGGCCCGCGCGGCCTTGCGTACGACGCAGTACGAGATGGCGGCGCGGCCGACGTACGCGACCTTGGCGCACGTGCTGAGTACGCGGCTGGACCGGTTCCCGCGGGACGGCGGGCTGCCCGCGCTCGATCCGATCGCCGGCGACGTCGACGGCGCGGAGCTTCCGGCGGTCGCCGGCGTGGCGATGCCGCCGCACCTGCTGGCGAAGGCGGCTAGGGCGTTGGAGGCGCCGATCGGGGAGCTGGTGGATCGCGGTGTCATCGGCTCTGGGGAGGTGCTCGCCGAGGTGCTGCCACAGGTCACGTCCCAGTTGCTGGCGGCGAACATCGGGGATCCGGTGCTCGCCTCGGTCTATGCGCAGACCTACGCGGCGTTCCGCCGTCGGCGCAGTCTGCTGCTGCTGAACCTCGAACACCAGGTGCGATTCGACGAGCTGCCGTGGGTCTCCGCCGTCGCGCCGTACCGCGACCGCTCTCAGAAGGCGACGCGGGCCGCCGCGCAGACGCTGCGGGAGACCACCGCGGTCGCGCTCGGCGCGTTCCCGCAGACGATTTTGCCGAACCCGCTTGTCCGCGAGTTCCGCGCGCTGGTCAGCCAGGCCGACCTCGGACTGCCACTCGTCGAGGAGGTCGCCGCCGACATCTTCATGGGCACGTTCACCGCGAAGTGGCGGGAGGCGGCGGCGGTCGCGAGCCGGGTGCTGTCCGGGACGCTGTACGCGCGCTACTACGACCTGCCCACCGCGTGGCCGGCCGCGGAGCAGCGTTCGCGGATCCGCTGGCGCAAGGTGACAGCCGACGACTTCGCGGAGGCCTGCCGTCGGCGTGCGGCCGAGGCCCACACGTCACAGACTCCCGGGTACGTCGCTCAGAACGGGACGGTGCTGGAGCAGAGCCAGATCCTGACCTCGCACAACCTCGCCGTACTGGTCGAGGCACTCGACCTGACCGACTGGCTCCGCGAGGCCGCCCCCGAGCTCGCGGACCGCGCGTTCAGCTGGGCGATCCAGCGTCAGACCCAGCCGGTCTCGACCTGGATCAGCGGACTGCAGGGCCTGAAGAACACGGCGTACGCGTGGCGGCAGGGGATCTTCTTCCTCAGCTACTGCGACCCGGTCAACGTGCTCGACAAGCTGGAGGACCGGGCGCGCGTCCTCGGCCCGCGCTTCGAGCCGGTCGTCACCGGGCTGCTGGACGTGGCCGCGGGTGACCGCTTCGACCCCGCAGGCCGCACGAGTCGGGGTGGCCGGCGCCTACTGGGCTGGAGCGCCGGGCCCCACTGGTGCTCACTGCTCTGACACCCTCCGCAGCCCGGAGAGCTCGTCCTCGAGCGGCCGGGCTTCCTCGTGCCTGCCCAGCGCGCGCAGTGTGCGGATCACCGGCGGCAGAGCCGCCTCCACTCCTCCCGGGTGGTCGGCGGCGCGGTGCACTGCCAAGGCGTCCTCGTACGCCACCAGCGCTTCGTCGAGCCGGTGCATGTCCTGCAGATCGTCTCCGAGCAGGCCGAGCGCCCAGGTGAGTCTCTCGAGGGACTTTTCGTGCGGGTCGTCGGACTGATGGTCGGCGCGGAGTGTGGCCACCACTGCCTCGTCGAGAAGCGCGGACTGGTCGTACCGTTGAAGTTCTCGGAGGCTGCTGGCCAGATTGAGCTGGAAACCGACGACATCGTCCGGATCGACCGCGCCCCGCAGCGCTTCGGCATAGCTCGCGCGGGCCAGCTCATGCTCGTTGAGCTGGGTCAGGCAGTGTCCCAGTTCGGTCAGTGCGGTCAGGAGCTTGTCGCCTGATGCGAGGTGCCGGTGGATCCGTACGACTTCTTCGAGCAGCGGCCGGGCAGCGGCGTACTCGCTCCGCTCCAGGTGGCGTTCGGCGACGATCGCCAGGGAGCGCGCCTGGTTCCGGTTGGCCTCGCCGGCAAGCTCGGTGCGCAGTGCGAGCAGTTCGTCCGCCTCGTGTCCGACCGGGCTGTCGGGGAACTCGGACAGACTGCATTCGACAAGCTCGAGAGCACGGTCGAGCTGTGGCCGGCCGGCGTCCACGACCCGGCAGACGGCGACCGCCTCCTCGGCGACCACCAGCGCGTCATCGTGCCGCCCGAGCTGCGTCAGCACTGTCCACTGCGCGATCAGCGCGTGGCCGGTGTAACTGGTCTGTCCGGGATCGAGGAAGGCGAGCTGCCGGACGTGGCCGACCTGACTGGCGATGTGCTCGGCGGAATCCTCGAGCCGCCCTTCGCGATAACTCTTCGTGGCCTGCTTGCTGTCGTGGAAGGCCGACACGGTGTGCCAACTTTTGCCCATGCGTCGAGTGATGGCCGAGCACAGGTAGACGGCCAGCCCTAGCGTGACCAGTCCGTGCCCGTACCTCCACCCTGTGATCCAGCCGATTCCGCCGAGGATCACAGCGACCGCCCCGACGGTTTGAACTGCACTGCGGATGTACAGCTCGCGCAGGCTCCTCATGGCCCACCCCCTTGCGGGGTTTGATGCATGCAGGGGCCGTGACGGTTGCATCGAATCGTGAGGATCGCCACTTCGGACGTGGCCGAGTTGACACCGTGGGTGCGCGGGACAAAGGTTAGGTCTGCCTTAGTAAGGGTTGCCTTACTCGACAACTTCCCGGGAGATCTGGATGTCGCAGCCCGCGCGTCTCACCGCGCTGCCCGCACCTGTTCGCGATCCGTTCGCCGCCCGCTGGCCGCTGGCCTCGACGGTCTCGGACCGTGAGCGCGGACCGTTGCCGCACGGTTCGCCGGGAGCGGTGCTGCGGCGCGCTGCCGACGTGCTGGGTGAGCCGCGGGTCCCGTCGACCGGCGTCGGGGAGTCCGCCGCGCTCGACCTGATCGCGGGGCTGCTCGACGAGCACGGGATCGACCTGAGCCATCCGCACGCCGCGGCGCACCTGCAGCCGCCGGTCCTGCAGGTCGCGGTCGACGCGGACGCGCTGGCATCGGCCTCGAATGCCTCGATGGACACCTACGACTCCGGCCCCGCGACGCTCGCGATCGAGCAGTGGGTGGTGCGGGCGCTGGCCTCGCTGGCTGGTTTCGGCCCGCAGGCGGACGGCGTACTGACGCCCGGCGGCTCGATCTCGAACCTGCTCGCGATCCTGATCGCCCGCGACAGCGCGGCCGCCGCCGCGGGTGTCGACGTCCGGCGGAACGGCCTGCAGGGCTTCGACCGGCCGGTCGTGTTCTGCTCCGAGCTCGCCCACTTCTCGGTCCAGCGAGCCTGCGCCGCCCTCGGGCTCGGTGAGCAGGCCGCGATCACGATCGCCTCCGACGAGAACTTCCGGATGCGGACCGACGTGCTCACCGACGAGCTCGCGAAGCCCGGCCGGACGCCGGTGGCGGTGATCGCGACCGCCGGTACGACGGACTTCGGATCGGTGGACCCGATCGCGCCGATCGCCGAACTGGCCCGGCAGTACGGCGCCTGGCTGCACGTCGACGCGGCGTACGGGTTCGGGGCACTGTTCTCGGATCGGCTGGCGCCGCTGCTCGCCGACGTACCGCTGGCGGACTCGGTGACGCTGGACCTGCACAAGATCGGCTGGCAGCCGGCCGCGACCAGCGTGCTGCTGGTGGCGGACCGGAGCCGGTTCGCGGCGTTCGACCGCTCGGTGGACTACCTGAACCCGGCCGACGACATCGACTCCGGGCTGGACGGGCTGCTCGGCCGCAGCCTGCAGACCACCCGCCGGCCGGACGCGGTCAAGGTTGCCACCACGCTGACGGCATACGGACGGGCCGGACTGGGAACGATGGTCGACACCTGCCACGAGCTCGCGCACGCCGCCGCGGCCCGGGTCGTTGCCGACAGCAACCTCGAGTTGCTGGCGCCGGTGACCCTGACCACGGTGCTGTTCCGGGTCGCCGGGCAGGGCCTGGACGCGTCCGGACTGGACGCGCTCCAGGGTGAGGTCCGGCGCCGGTTGCTGACCTCCGGGCGGGTGCTGATCGGCCGGACCAAACTGCCGGCCCGCGGCGGCCGCCCGGCGGCTGTCGCGTTGAAACTGACGCTGCTGAACCCGAACGCCACCGCGACGGACATCGAGGACCTGCTCGACCAGGTCGTGGCCACCGGCCTCGACGTCCGGACCGGCGAAGGAGCGGCGTGACAATTGCGGCTGACGCGCATCTGAACGCGATCCTGCGGTGTTACACCCGGGAGTCGTCCGTGCCGGTCGCGGTCGGGGAGCTGACCTTGGAGGTCGGCGGTTCGACGGTGACGGCGCGGGTGGAGCATGCGTCGCGGACCGGGTTGCACCAGTTCACCGACGTACAGGTGGACGGCGTACCCGCTGTGCCCGAGGAACTCGTGCGGTTGCTGTCGGCGGACGCGGATCCGGCCGAGATCGACGACCTGGCGGCGCGAACGGCGGAGTCGGTGCGCAACGTCGCGCTCTTCGTCTCGGAGGCTGACGGGGAGCGTGGACCTGGGCGCTTCCTGGAGTTCGAGCAGGCGTTGCTGTTCGGGCATCTGAACCACCCGGCGCCGAAGAGCCGGGACGGACTGAGCGGTGACGAGCTGGCGGCGTACTCGCCGGAGCTCGGTGGCCGCTTCCAAGTGCACTGGTTCGAAGCCGACGCCGAACTGGTGTCGTCGGACCAGGTGGCCGGCGCGCCCTCGCTGCAGGGACTGGACGCTGTGCAGTTGATGGGCGCGCTGGCCGGTATCACCCCGTCGTCGGGCCGGGTGCTGATCCCGGCCCATCCGTGGCAGGCGGCCGCGGTGGCGCAGCGTCCGCGCGTCGCCTCGCTGATTTCTGCCGGTCGGGTGAAGGAGCTGGGACCTGGTGGCGCTCAGTGGTACCCGACGTCCAGCCTCCGGACCGTGTTCCATCCGGATCTGCCGGTGATGCTGAAGCTGTCGCTCGGTCTGCGGATCACAAACTCGCGGCGGGAGTCGACGCCGACCGAGCTGCGCCGCGGGCTGGAGATCAATCGATTGCTCGACGCGGCGTACAACGCGGGGACGGCGACGGCGCACCCACGCTTCACCATCGTTCGCGACCCGGCCTGGGTCGCGCTCGACGAGGGTGGACCGACCCTGACCGGACTTGACGTTGCTGTCCGGGAGGTGCCGGCAGACGTCAACAGCTACGCCTGCTTGGCGGGGCTCGTCGCTCCACGTCCTGGCGGTGTGAGTCGGTTGAGTGCCTTCGCGGCGGAGGACCCCGCTGAGTGGGTCTCGGCGTACATCGACAACGTGTTGATCCCGATGCTGCACTTGTACGCCGAGACGGGGATCGGTCTCGAGGCGCATCAGCAGAACACGCTGGTGCGGCTGGACGGGGCAGGGCGGATCAAGGGCGGTGCCTATCGCGACAACCAGGGCTACTACCTCGCGTCGTCGTACCTGCGTGGTCTGCTGGCAGTCACTGGGCTGCGGGACTCGACGCTGGCGGTGGTGGACGACCTGATCGTCGACGACCGGTTGACCTACTACCTGCTCCACAACCAGGCGCTGGCCGTGGTGGGCTGTCTGGCGGCGGACGGGGTTGCAGACGAGGGTGACCTGCTCGGTGTGGTGCGGGAGCGGTTGACACTCGCTCTACCGCTGCTGAAGGCTGCGGGACCTTCTGGCGATCGGCTGGCGCGGCGGTGGCTCGAGGCAGACACGCTGCCGTGCAAAGCGAACATGCTGACCCGGCTGCGGGGCATTGACGAGGTAGTAGCGCCACTGGACGCACAGTCCGTCTACCTCGACATCCCAAACCCGCTGCGGTGATCTCATTCGACCTGCGCCAGGCAGGCCCGTCCGACGCCCCACGCATCGCACTGTGGATGGCGCAGCCGCACATCCGGCGCTGGTGGCATCAGGGCTGGTCCGTGGAGCGCTGGGCGCAGGAGATCGAGCAGCAGGCGGCGGGGGAGCACTCCACGCCGTACGTGGTCGCGGCGGACGCGGAGGAGTTCGCGTACGTCGAGTTGTACCGGGTCCGGCACGACCGGCTCGCGGAGTACTACGCGTACGGCGAGGAGGACCGGGGCGTGCACGTGGCGATCGGAGACGTCACGCGTGTCGGCCGGGGCCTCGGGCGGCAACTACTGCGGTGGCTCGCTGACGGGGTGCTGCGCGCGGAGCAGGCCTGCTCGCAGGTGGTCGCCGAACCGGACATCGAGAACACCCCTTCCGTCCGCGCGTTCGCTGCGGCCGGATTCGTCCAGCACGGGGAGCTACAGCTGCCCGAGAAGACAGCACTACTGATGGTCCGTACCCGGGCCGTGCAGGGAGGCATGACATGTACGACGTGATTGCGATCGGCTGCGGGCCGTTCAACCTCGGACTGGCCGCACTGGCGGACGGCGTGGACGACGTACAGCTGGCTGTGCTCGACAGTCGGCCGGAGTTCACCTGGCATCGCGGGCTGATGTTCGAGGACGCAATGCTGCAGGTGTCGTTCCTGGCGGATCTGGTGTCGTTGGTCGAGCCGGCGCATCACCTGTCGTTCCTGTCGTACTTGAAGGACAACGACCGGCTGTATCAGTTCTACGTGCGGGAGAAGTTCCACCCGACGCGACGGGAGTACGAAACGTACCTGCGGTGGTGTGCGGCGCAGCTGGACTCACTGCACTTCGGCCACCACGTGCGGGAAGCGGTGTGGAACGGCTCGTCGTTCGAGCTGACTGTGGAGCGCGGAGACAGCGTTGAGCAGTTCGAGGCTCGGCATCTGGTGGTCGGCGTCGGTACTGAGCCGTCCGTACCTGCTGCGCTGGCAGGACTCCCTGCTGAGCGGTTCGCGCACTCCGCGGACTACCTGTTCCGGCGTGACGATCTGCTGCGCACAGGACGGGTGACGGTGGTTGGCTCGGGGCAGTCGGGTGCTGAGTGCGCTCTGGACCTGCTGCGAGCCAACGGTCCTGCTGTGTCCTGGTTGACGCGTACGCCGTCGTTCGCTCCGCTGGACTACTCCAAGCTGGTATTGGAGATGACGACACCGTCGTACGTCGACTACTTCCACGGACTGGACGAGCCGGTGCGCGACAAGCTGGTGAAGGAGCAGTGGCGGCACTACAAGGGCATCTCGTCGGAGACGCTGGATGACATCCACGACGTCCTGTACTCGCGGGACCTGCCGGTTGAACTGCAGTGCGGTGTAGCTGTCGTCGCCGCGGTCGCGCGTGCTGATGGGCTTGAGCTCACCATGCTGCATGCGGACAGCGGGAAGACGTTCCAGCACACGACTGGCGCCGTCGTCGCGGCGACCGGCTACCGGAACCGGCCACTGCCGTTCCTGGACTCACTGCAGGAGCAGATCGAGCACGACGCTGCCGGTCGCTGGGTCATCAACCGCGACCACAGCGTGCGAGGCGCTTTGGAGGGGCGAATCTTCGTCGCGAACGCCGACCTGCACAGCCACGGCGTCGCTGCACCGGACCTCGGCATCGGAGCGATCCGCAACGCGACCATCCTGAACAGCGTGGCTGGCCGCGAGGTGTTCCGGCTGCCCAAGTCCACCGCGTACACGACGTTTGCGATCCCAGGATGAGTGTTTGGACGCAGTGTTCGTCGGAGTTGCTGGCGAAGCTGATCTCGCAGTTCTGCACGGAGGGGCTGCTGGAGCCCGTCGACAACCGGCTGGACCTCGGGGCAGTCTCCTACGTCTTCGAGGCGACGCGCGGCGGCTTCGGGAGCTGGCGGGTCGATCCGGCCTCGATCCGACGTACCACGGCCGGCATCCTCGGCAACGACGAGAGCGAGGTCGCCACCGACCCCATCCGGTTCTTCGTCGACGCTGCCGACGTACTGGGGGTCGACGGGTCCACTGTGGCCGGGTACGTCGCGGAACTGACGAGCACGCTCGCGGCCGACGTACGGATGGCTTCTACGGCAGTACCCGCTGCTGAGCTGCTGGAACTGCACCACACCCGGCTGGAAGGGCACCTGACCGGGCACCCGCTCCTGGTCGCCAACAAGGGCCGCCTGGGCTTCTCGGCCTCCGACAGCGAGCGGTACGCCCCAGAGGCCCGTACGCCGCTGCACCTGGTCTGGCTCGCCGTACGCCGTGGTCTCGCCGAGTTCCGCGGTACGCCGGACCTCTCGGAGCACTCGGTCATCGCCAGGGAGCTGGACCCGCCTGTGATCGAGGCGTTCCGTGCGCGCTTGGACGACCCCGACGCGTACGTGTGGCTCCCGTGCCACCCGTGGCAACTGGACCACGTCGTCCGCACCCAGTGGGCCCGCGAACTCGCCACCGGGGAGATCGTCGTGCTGGGGGAGAGCCCCGACGAGTACCTCCCGACCCAGTCGATCCGCACGATGGTCAACATCTCGAATCCTTCGCGCTACCAGGTCAAGCTTCCCCTGAAGATCCTGAACACCTCGGTCTACCGCGGCATCCCGTCCCATTGCACCCTCGCCGCCCCGATGATCACCCAATGGCTACGCGGCCTCTGGTCCCGCGACGAGATCTTCCGCGCCCTAGGCACCGAGCTCCTGGGCGAGGTCGCCTCGGTCACCGTCCCGCACCCCGAACTCTCCACCCACCCCGCCATCCCCTACCAATGGACCGAAACCCTCGGCTCCATCTGGCGCGACCCCGTAGACCCCCGCCTCCAGAGCGGTGAGACGGTGTGGCCGCTGGCCGCCGTCTTACATCCCGGACTGGCTGAAGAAATGATCGCCCGCTCCGGAACCGACCCCCAAGCCTGGCTGGGCCACCTGCTCTCTACCCTCTTCCGCCCCTTGCTCCACCTGCTCCACCACTACGGCATCACAGTCAACCCGCATGGTGAAAACCTCGCCATCATCTGCGACGGCTCGGGTCTGCCCAGTCGCCTCGTCATCAAGGATCTCGTCGACGACATCAACATCTCGACCGATCCAATCGTTGCCCGAGGCATCGAGCCGGACTCCCACGATCGCGTTCTCCCTCGCAAACCATGGCCGATCCTCCGCCAGTACGTCGTGGATGCCCTCCTGCTAGGCGTCTTGAACCCGCTGGCCGCCAGATCGCTGATCCGCGAAGAAACCTTCTGGGGTATAGCTCTAGGCGAGGTACACCGCTACACCCAGAACCACCCTGAATACACCGACCGCTTGACGGCTACAGCACTCACGGCAGAATCCTTTCTCCGCTACCCGCTGAACGGCTACCGCCTGACCCTCGGCTACACCGACCTCGACACCCGCCCACCCATCCCGGTCACCGGCACAATCCCCAACCCGTTGCACACAGCCACACCAATCCCCTTGCAATATTGACCTTGCGCACCGAAACCGGCAGCGCCCACAATGCCGACAGACACTCGCAGTCATACCGACGAGTGTGTAGTTCGCTGCGAGGGTTGGGGGCCGACAGTGTCACACTCTGTCTTGGCAGGCTCCCGCGCGCAGGCCGACTCGTGGTTCTCCGCGCACGTCCGCCGTCGGCTGTTCGCGTATCGAGTCGCTCTTTCGAAGGAGTGGTCCGAGTCAACCGTGCACCCAGCCTTCGCTTACAACCCGGCCAGCCCTGGTTCCGCGGGTCAGTGCGGCGTGAGCTCAGCCTGGCTGCTGCACGAGCTCCCTTGGCCGCTACGGGTTCGATCCAGCTACTGCTTCGGGGACATCATCGTCGCCAATCAAACGCTGCAGTTCCACTGCTGGATCGAAGTCGGCAACCCAACCTCCCCGCACCGCTGGGTCATCGACCTAACCTGCGACCAATACGAACTCCTCGCCGACCGCGCCTTTGTCTGCGACCGCCACAGCACGCTCGTCAACCTGGCGATCGACTACAGGGCGCTGCTCCGCCTGTCGGCGCAACAGCTCAGGCACGACCCGGTGTGGCACCGCACACAGCTTCTGGCCAAGGGCATGACCAGATGGTTCGACAGACGACCGTCCGAGCTATGACATCCGGCGCCCCGTGATCAACAGACTCACGCCCGCCCGGAATGTTCCGGGCGGGCGTTGACGGGATTGGGGACTGTCAGCCTGCCACCACGACAGCAACGTTGTAGAGGCCGACGCAGAAGATCAACACAATGCCTACCAGAACTAGCGTGAGCAACTGCTTCCACAGGGAGGTCACCAGGACCGCGCCGGCGAGCGCGACCAGAGTTGCAAGAATCTGTTCGGGAGGCATGGTGTCCCTCGTTTCTCTGTCACTTCCCTTGATGCGTTGGCATTTGCCACTGTCCGATTGATATGGAGTGGCTTCCACTTGATGACGCACTTCTATTGCAGCCGATGACAATCGGCTGTCAATCCAGATAAGTTGGCGCCGACTGACGAGCCAGTGCCCTGCGGTGCCGCTCGAGCGACGACGCATATCGACGAATTGGCGAGTCCGTGATGCTATCGGACAATGACGGTGACACTTGTGACTGCCAGTTGGCAGCGCGGTGTTGCCAACTGGCAGGGATCCGGCGTCGGGCTGGCCAAAACGTGTCACGCTGATGGTTACAGCGCGCGACGGAAGGTCCGATAGTCTCCGGCTTGTGTCAACCATCGCTTCGGAGAGACAGGCCGCCAGTCGATTCGTCTTGCCGTTGTCGTCCGACGGTGAGGACGCGTCGGATGCTCGACTTACGCTCGAAGTCTGCCGAAAGCAGGTGCCGGCATTCGAGCAGATGCTCACCTGCGTTGCGAGCGAGTTCGACGTCTACTGGCGGGCGCTCGAGGTTCGCACGCTCCTGCATCTGCCGCGCATGGCCCGTCCTGACGGAACCGTCGCGCTCGCTGCGGTGATGGCAGAATTGAGGCGTAACGCGGAACAGCTGCGGAGCGATCATTGGGAGATCAAGGACCTGGTTCCAGAACCTGGATTCCTCCTGTCTGATCTGCATTTTGTGGGCCTGGCGAGCCATCAGGCCAATCAGATTTTCAGCAGGCTTCACTATTTGCGAAGCGCGCGTCATGGCTCAATCAATTTCGCACTCGTCGATCCCTTGAATCACCTTCCTGTGACCCTGTGCAGTGTTTCTCCGCTGGACTGGGTGCGCGTGGGCCGGCAGTTGCAGACGCAGTTCGGTGTGCCGTCCGGGGCAGCCTGGGAGGTATCGCGTGTGTATTCGCACCGCGGCGCCCCGAAGTTCGCGATTTCGCAACTTCTCTCGAAGGTCCGGCAGGTGCTTGCCCAAGAGATCCCCGAAGCCGAGGTGCTGACCACTGCGGTCGATCCGAACCTTGGCTTCCAGGGCACCAGCTATCGAGCTGCGAATTGGCGGCAGTGGATGTCGATCGAGGCAAGGCCCTACCTGTATGTCGATCGCGACTATGCCAGCCCTCGCCAGCTTCGAGCCACTTGGGGAAGCGCCAATCTGGAGCAGTTAGGGCGTCAGAATCCCGATGTCCTGTTCGAGAAGAGCGGCCCGAAACTCCTAGACTCGCTGATCTTTTGCTGCCGCCTGCGGGATGTTACGGAAGTCGTTCCGATCCCCGAACGGCGCCGTGTCCGTCGTTGATGGCACTGCCAGGATGCCGACATCGCTGATGCCGAACGAGCGATCCAGGAGCGCGTCGATGCGAGCCCGGGTCAGCATCCAGTCCGATTGCGAATAGTTGGCTGCGGCACACGACATTGCGGCGGCCGCCCAGAGCGCCACCTTGTTCGAGAAGACCCCGTCGTTCTCGATCAGCTTGGCTGCCAAGGCAGCGCAGAAGGCATCGCGCGCTGCTGAGGTTTCTTTGTAAATTGTCGGCAGCGTCGGAACGCCGATGGGATCCTGAGCGCGATGCGAGTAGACCGTGCAACCACCGCTCACCAGCAGGCACAGAGTCTGAACGCCGAAGGCGAGAAGATTCCGCGCAACCGGATCTGGGTTGAACGGTGTCTGGCCCTGAGCGAAAGGTCCGAGTTCCCACGAGTGCGCGACGAGATAGTCCATACGCGACAGTGCGTCGTGCGAAATTCGTTCGTTGATGTACGGCTGGCCCGGAGTGACGATGGTCAGCGGTCGGTGGTCCTGGACGCCATCGGCGATTGCAAGTGTTTCCTGCATCGTGGTGCGCGGTACCTCGAACGTCGTGAGGAGCGCGTCGCAGCTCTCGATTTCGGTGCGGCGGTCGACGACGTCCGAAGGTGTGAGATGGATGCTCCCTTCGTTGCGCCAGTTGACGGCGATGCTGTCGCCGAGTTCCCTCTCGATCACACCGGTGAACGGAGTGCGGACCCCCGGCACTCTTTTGACAAGCGACGTATTCACCCCCTCCGCGTCAAGATACGCAAGGATCTCCTCTCCGAAACGATCGTCGGCCACGGCAGCGATCAGATAGGTCTCAAGGCCCAAATGAGCGGTGGCGACCGCTTGAGTGAGGCCTTTGCCGCCAGGAGTCAGGTCGAAGCTGAAGGCCTCGCTGGACGTTTCTGGAGCCGGCAGGCTCTTCGTCCGGAAGATGACATCCATGACTGCTCCACCGACGACGACAACACGCCCGGACTGCTCGTTTTCTGGAGCTATCGGCCCGCCAGACTTCGTGACCGCACGTGGTTCGGGAGCGTAGTTGCGGTCGATGAGGCGCTTGGCGAGTTTTCGCAGTACAGCAGGTTCGGTGGTTCCGCGCAGCGATCGATCGCTTGGCGCCGGGTCCGGTTCGGTGCCGAGCGCTCGATGTATGCGGTGCCAGTTGCTGAGCAGAGTCTGTCTGCGGCGGGTGACAGACGGGTTGTAGAGGGATCGCGTGATGTTGCCATCCAAACCGGCATCATCGTATGCCTTGAGATGCAGCCTGAGGCCGAGGATCGCGTCGGCGATGATCTGCTGGGTTCCGTCGAGATCATCGCGTACGCAGCTCAAGACCAGCGTGAAGGCAGCCACGGCCGGATCGAGGTTGTGGCTGTTGGCGTATCGGCGGGTGACGGCCAGGTCGATGAGCGGGGCAGCCAGGCCGGTTCTGTCCGAGCTGAGTCGTTCGAGCGTCAGACCATCGTGGGTTCGGAGCTTCTCGAGCATGCCTGCGAGGAGCCGAACCTTGTCTGCCTGATTGTCGCTGCTGTCGATCATTCGCTCCCACCGACCTCATTTGATGCGGTCGCCAGTATGTCGCCCCACGCCGCGGCGCAAGTCTGCCATCGAGCCGGCATCAGTTCGAAGCCGCGGCGGCGATTTGGTTCCGTGGTGTGTACGGCCGCGCGGGATCGCAATCGGACTGCAAGGTAACGGCGATGGTGTAGAAGCCAAAGAAGGCCGCGGTCAGCAGTACCGCGGACAGGAAGATCAGGACCTTCCTCCAGTTCCTCGCGACCGCGAGGGAGAAGCTGAACATGAGGAGCAAAGTGAGTAGGTGGCTGGTGCTCATGGTCTTCCTCGATCCTTGACCTCGCGCAGTCGGCTCGGCTCGGGATCCGATCCCGGTCGACTCCGCTGACGGCGTTCGTGCCGTCTCGGGTCAAGACTGGATCGACGCAAATGAGATCGGGAGGGGTGAGTTTTGTGGCCGCGACCGACGACTTTGGCAGGATGCGGACGATGCTTGTCGGCCGGCGACTGCCAATCCGACGGCGATTGCTCGCTCTTGGCACGTCAATCCACCTCCATGGCGTCTGAGATCTCGCGGTAGTGCTTTTCGACGACGGCGCGACGAGGATGGGAGGCGGCCTCACGGTAGGCCCCGGTGAAGCTGGTCATAGCGGCCGCGGCCCAGCGGATGGCGTCGTCTGTGAGCGAACCGCCTTCGATCAGGCGCGCGGCGAGAGCGGCGCAGAACGAGTCGCGAGTGATGGAAGATTGCTTGAGAACGGAATGAGGGGCGGGTAGTGGTTCTGGGGGGCTGCCTTGTTGATAGACGGTGCCGCCGCGGTCGCCCAGGAGACAAAGGCATCGCAGCCCGAGACTGAGAAGGTTTTCGCTGAGGAGCTGAGGGTCGTACCTCGCCTCGTCGGAGAAGGCGAAGGTCTCCAGTTCCCACAAATAGGCAACGAGGTAATCGACCTGTTTCAGCGCGGGGCTCAGGAGGTGGCCGTCGGCGTACGGCTGCCCTGGCGTCAGGATGACAACAGGGCGCTCCGGCGCCGCGGCGACAAGGCTGAGGATGTGCCTGAGGACCGATTGCGGGAGTTCGAAGGTCAGCAGAAGCACGTCGCACGAGGTGAGCGCTGCTGCCCACCGGTCGATGGTCGCGACGTCGAGTTCGGGGCCGTCGCGCCATACAGCTGCTGAGCTGTTGCCGGCAGGAAGTTCGAAGACGCCCGTCGCGGGTGTTCTCACGTCCTGACGATCAACTACCGTCAGGAATGAGATGTCGACGCCTTCGCTCGCAAGGTGATCGCGGATGACCTCGCCGTCCTCATCGTTGGCGATGGCTGCGATCAGGGCGACGTCGAGATCGAGATGGGCGGCGGCGACCGCCTGGCTGAGGCCTTTGCCGCCAGGAGTGCGGGTGTAGCTCATCGCCATCGCAGATGTCGCGATCTCGGGAATCGACCTGACCCGCCAGATATGGTCGATGGTGGCGCCGCCAACGACTATGACCTGTCCAGCTGCGGTGGAATCGACACTCAAGGCGGTAGACAAGGGAATCGGCCCGGAGTGTCCGCCAGTCGGCTTGGGATTGACGAGAAGGGCGCCAAGTTTGTCGAAGGCCTCGCTCTCCCTCCGGGTCCGCAGAGTGTGCTCACGCGGCGGCCGTTCAGAAGGAGGCTGCACCCCAATGGCTTGATGCAAGGCATCCCAGTGTTCGACGAGCGCCTGCCGCCGCTCGCCCAGTCCGCCAGATGCCAGCAGGTAGAGAGCACGTTTCGAGATCTGGCTGGATTTGTAGGCCTTGAGGTAGATGCCGAGTCTGAGGGCCGTGTCGGCGATGATCCGGTCGGTCGGCGAGTCGAGTTCGCGGACTTGCTCGGTGATGACTTCGACGGCTGCCGCTGCTGGCTTTTGCCCGGTTTGGACGGCGTGGTTCTGGACGATGGGTAGGCGGAGCAGGGGGTTGGCCGCTCGGGTGGCGGAAAGTCGCTTGGCGGTGAGGCCGTCGTACCGTCGCAGGGACTCGAACACAGGGACCAGGTAGGTCGCCTCGGTGAGTCCTTGGACGAGATAATCGGACATGCGTCCCCCAACGCAGCTAGTCAGCATTTTCAGTATGCGTTTCGTAGCCTGCGTTGGGAGTGATCGTCCGCGCGTCGTGGCAAGCGTTTGAGTTAGCGGAGGTTGGTTATCCAGCGGGTGGCTTGTTTGGCTTGGGTTAGGCGGCGTTCGTAGGTGGCGCCTGTGGCTAGGAGGATTAGGCCGGCGGTGGCGAGGGTTATCCAGCGGGGGATGAGGGGGGCTACTTCCAGGAATTGGGCTATGGCGATTTTGGCTACGGCGGCGGAGCCGATGATGAAGGGGGATTGGAGGGAGTAGCGGACGGCGATCAGGATGAGGAGGACGGCTGCGGCTACCACGAGGGTGGCGCGGAGCCAGTTGTCGGTGGTGTCGGCGACCAGGGCGGAGGGTGCGAGGCCGAGCATCAGGCCGGGGCCCAGGAAGACCCAGCTGGGTTGGTTGCGCCAGGCAACGATGCCGACGGCGAGCAGGATCACGGCGGGCGGGACGGTGTACCACTCCAGGGTGTGTGCGTCGGCGCCGAGCATGAAGGCGGTGTTGGCGATGATGAGCAGGAGGGCGGCCTGCAGCAGGGTGGGGCGGCGGCGCGGGTTCATGCCGTAGGCAATCAGCGGGGCGGCGACGATGGTCAGGACCACGCCGGTTGCGGTGTAGGGGGAGACCGACACAGCGGCGATCTCGGCGAGTACGGCGGCGCATGCGGCTGTGGTGAGCAGGACGGGTTCCAGCGGCTTGCCGACGTACCCGCAGGTGACGGCGATGCCGATCGCGGCCACGGCCGCTAGTGCGACGGCGGCCGGCCACGCGCCGACGTACCCGTCGAAGGCGAACAGGACGATCGCGAGTTGGGCGCTCAGGCTGGCGACGGCGGCGCTGGGGACGGGGTCGGTGAGCTTGCGGGCGGCGGCGAGGACGGCCAGTACGGCGAGGATCGCGGCGAGGTAGCCGAGTTGGCGGATGTCGTCGGTCGCCACGCAGTACGTGAGGTCGACGGCGGCGACCGTGATGGTTGCTGAGTGCAGGACGATGGCGAGCTTGCCGGTACGGCGGGCTGCGACAAGCTCGATGACGGCGAGGGTCGTGACGAGTGCTGTGGCGAACCAGCGGCTCGGGCCGGGGAGTTGCGGGAGCGTGGTGGCTACCGCGAAGGCGGCGGCTGCGGCGCAGACGCACTCGCCGAGGCCGGAGGGGAACGCCGCGGGGAGGGGACGCTTGTGGAGGATCGCGATGCCGGTCGCGGCGGCGAGGCAGACGACTGCGGCGGTCGCGATCGTGATGGACAGAGTTGTGGTGGTCAGGAGGCCCAGGAGGGTGCGGGTCATGCCGGCCACGAGGATGCCGCAGAAGACGATGGTTGCGGTGATGGATCCGGTACGGCGGACGATCGCGGTGCCCTTCGCGGACAGGATCAGCGTGCTGACGACCTGGGCCAGGAGCGCGCCGAGGAGAACCGGGAGGCTCGTTCGGTCGATCAGGACGAGGGGGATCGGGAGTTGGGCGGCGATGACGGTGGTTACGCCGTACGTGATGACCTTGGGGGCCAGGCGGGTCATCAGGAGGGCGAGTACGGCGATGGTTGCGAAGACGATCGCGCTGTAGGTGAGGCCGTCGACGGCGGTCGGTGGGATCAGGCCGAGGGCGCGGGCGCCGTACAGGTCGACGGTGAGGAGGCCGGTGCCGAGGATGGCGAGGGCTTCGGCGGTGCCGGCCAGGTTCCGGCGGCTCGCGGGGATCGAGCCGGCGAAGGAGAGGGCGGCGAGGGTGCCGATGATGGCGGCCTGGGCGGCGACGGGGAGGTTGTCCCAGTTGACGGCCAGGAAGGTGACGCCGGCGGCCAGGAGGAGGAGTACGCCGAGGGTGAGGAGGGTGGCCTGAGGGCTGAGGCGGCGGATCCGGGAAGGTCTCGGCGGCTGGTTGGGCGGCTGGTTGGCGGGTGGCTGGAGAAGCGGACGGGGGTCGCCGAAGCTCGTCGGGTACGGCGGGCGGGTCCCGGACACCGGCCGCGACGAACGAGCCGCAACAGGCGGGGCAGGCGCGACGGCAGGAGGTGCGACAGGGGGTGCGACAGGAGGTGCGACAGGGGGTGCGGGGGGAGGGGGAGGCGGGTGGATGCCGAGGTGGGGTGGGGCGGTGGGGAGGCGTAGTTCGGGTTGTGGGTAAGGCTGTGGATAAGAGGCCGGCTCGATCGTCAGGTGCAGCTGGGAGCGGCAGGTGGGGCAGGTGATGGCGGCGGTCGGCATCGAGTCCTCCTCGGGTCCCTACCACTGTCTCGGGAAGGAACGGTCCGCCGCTTGAGTACGTCTACTCAAAGTTCTGACGTAGGCTGGCGCGGTCTGCCGATCGTCCAGACCGGCGTGACGAACACGGGGAGCACCATGTATAGAGGGACTTCTGGGCATGTCGAGCTCGCAAGAGCTCAGCAGGAACGTTGGGACTCGGCGTACGCGAGACGCCCGCAGTTGCACGGACTGGAGCCATCGGCCGCTGCGCAGCAGGCCGTCGCGAGGTTCGGTGCCGCAGGCATCGATGACGTGCTGGAACTCGGCGCCGGCCACGGCAGGGACGCGCTTTTCCTGGCCAGACAGGGATTCAGCGTGCACGCCACCGACTTCAGCGAGACGGCGCTCGACCAGTTGCGGCACGAGGCGCAGCGCGAGGGGCTCGACGATCGGGTGACCGCTGCGCTGCACGACGTCCGCGACCCGCTGCCGCCGGCCGACGGCGGAGTGAACGCGGTGTTCGCGAATCTCCTGCTGAACATGGCGTTCTCGCCGTCCGAGCTGCGGTCACTCGTGGCCGAGATCCACCGGGTGCTGAGCCCCGGCGGGGTTTTCGTGTACGCCGTGTGGTCGACCGGCGACCCGTGCTCGCAGCACTGGCAGCAGCTCGGCGACGGACTGTCAGTACACGACGGTTTCGTGGGCCGTTTCTTCGACGAGGTCCTGGTGCGTGAGCTCGCCGAGCACTGGCAGCTCGACGAGCTCACGCCGTACCACGAAGGTCAACGCCAGATGTGGCGTGTGGCCCTCACTAAGCAGTGATCAGTTCGCCTGGCTGACGCTCGACATGTTGAAGTCGGGGATCAGCAGCGGCGGGGTCGCCGTGCGGGAGAAGTAGTCGCCCCATTCCCGCGAGTACGACGGAACGGTCGCGCCGGCCGTGGTGAACCGGGACAGCAGGTCGACCGGGCTTTCGTTGAAGCGGAAGTTGTTGACGGCACCGGTGACCTCGCCGTTCTCGACCAGGTAGACGCCGTCGCGGGTGAGGCCGGTGAGCAGCAGCGTCTGCGGGTCGACCATCCGGATGTACCAGAGGCAGGTCACGAGCAGTCCGTTGTCGAGCCCGGCGACCAGGTCGTCGGTCGAACCGGTCGCGCCGTCGACCGAGATCACGTAGTTCTCGATGTCCGGTGTGGCCGTCGGCGCGTCGATCAGACCGGCGGTGTACCGGCTCGTCATCAGGTGCTCGAGTTTGCCGCCGCGGATCCAGTCCGTGGCCGCGAGCGTGAGCCCGTTGTCGAAGACGCTCGACGAGCCGCCGGACGAACGCGCCACCGCGAAGGCGAACGCCTCGAGGCCGGCGATCGCCGGGTCGGAGTGCAGGTTCACGGGCTGTGACGACAGCGTGTCGCCGAGCCGGGTGCCGCCGCCGGCCTTGGAGAACACGGTCCGGCCCTCGAACGCGTCCCGGCCGTCGAGCTGCCAGAACAGGTACGTCATCAGATCGGCGACCGCGGCCGGCGGCAGGATCGTCGGGTGCCGGCCGGCATCGACGGACACCGTCCTCTGAGCCCACCCGAGGCGGCGGGTGAGCTCGGCGTCGAGGGCGAGCGCGTCGACGTCGGTGAAGTCGCGGGTCGCGGTACCGACCCAGGCCGAGTGGCTCAGGTCGGTGTTCTTGCCGGTCGACGACACGTACCCGCGGGGGAGCGCCTGGCGCACCCGCAGTCCCGTCGAGGAACCGACGTACAGCGTCACGACCTCGTGGTTCGCGAAGCCGTACAACCGCCGCTCCTCAGCGGTGGCGCGCTTGAGGGACTCCCCGAGCGACGGCGCGAACTTCTCGAACACGCCGACGGTCGTCTCCTCCGGCTCGAGGTCCCAGTCCGCTCCCGTCGTACCGTCGACGAGCGGGCTGGCGTCCTCGGCCGGGCCTGCGGCGCGGGCGGTCGTGATCGCGGCGGACACGATCTCGCGCAACGAGTCGTCGGTGACCGACGAGCGGCCGACGACGCCGGCTGCCGTGCCCTCGCCGGCGCCGACCGTGGCGATCACGGTCACGCTCGAGCCGCGCATCGCGCCGTTGGTGGTCAGGGTGTTGTTCGCCCAGCGCAGGTTGGTGCTGGACGTCTCGGCGACGAGTACGACGCAACCGTCGGCGCCCTCGGCCGCGGCCAGGGCGAGGCCCCGCTCGATCGTGTCCTGCGGGGTGAGCTGAATGCCCGTCACCGTCCGGCCTCCTGAGTGGTGTTGAGAATTCGGACGCCGCGGAACAGCGCGGACGGGCAACCGTGGCTGACGGCGCCGGACTGTCCGGGCTCGGCCTTGCCGCAGTTCAGGGCGCCGCCGAGGACGTAGGTCTGCGGCCCGCCGACGGCCTCCATCGACCCCCAGAAGTCCGTGGTCGTGGCCTGGTACGCGACGTCGCGGAGCTGGCCCTCGAGCTTGCCGTCGGTGATCTTGTAGAACCGCTGGCCGGTGAACTGGAAGTTGTACCGCTGCATGTCGATCGACCAGGACTTGTCGCCGACGATGAAGATCCCGTTCTTGACCCGGCTGATCAGTTCCTCGGTGGACGGGCCGTCCGCGGCGGGCTGCAGCGAGACGTTGGCCATCCGCTGGATCGGGATGTGGCCGGACGAGTCGGCGTACGCGCACCCGTTGGAGCGCGGCGTGCCGAGCACGTCCTCGTTCTTCTTCGCCATCCGGCGGTCGACCTGGTACCCGACCAGGACGCCGTCCTTGACCAGGTCCCATTGCTGGCCGGCGACGCCCTCGTCGTCGTACCCGACGGTGGACAGGCCGTTCTCCGCGGTGCGGTCGCCGGTGACGTGCATGACGGGCGAGCCGTACTTGAGGGTGCCGAGCTGGTCGAGCGTGGCGAAGCTGGTGCCCGCGTAGTTCGCCTCGTAGCCGAGGGCGCGGTCGAGCTCGGTGGCGTGGCCGATCGACTCGTGGATGGTGAGCCAGAGGTTGGACGGGTCGATGACGACGTCGTACGTGCCGGCCTCGACGGCCGGCGCGGCCATCTTCTCGGCCAGCCAGGCGGGGATCTGGGCGAGCTCCTCGTCCCAGTTCCAGCCGGTGCCGGTCATGTACTCCCAGCCGCGACCGGCCGGCGGCGCGACCGACGACATCGAGTCGAACCGGTCCTCGGCGACGGCGTGCGCGGTGATGTCGGGGCCGATCCGGACGCGCTGCTGCGTGTACGACGTGCCCGCGGTGTTGGCGTAGTACTTGCACTCGTGGATCGTGGCCACGTGGACGCTGACGTGGGCGACGCCCTCGGCCTTGAGGAGGCGATCGCTGTAGTCGGTGAGCAGCGCGACCTTCTCGGCCCGCGGGACGCTGAACGGGTCGATCTCGTACGACGAGACCCAGCTGGCGTCCTCGTACGTCGGCTCGTCGGCGAGCTCGATCGTCTCGGCGTTGATCGGCCGGGACACCTGGGCCATGTTCACGGCCTGCTCGGCCAGAATCACCGCTTCGTCGGTGGTCAGCGCGACCCCGGCGGCGAAACCCCAGGTGCCGTCGTGGATCACGCGGACGGCGAGACCGAGGTCCTCGTCGTCCTTCGCGTTCTCCAGCACACTGTCGCGCAGGGAGATGGACTCGGACCGGATCCGCTCCAGCCGGAACTCGGCGAACGTGGCCCCGAGGTCACGGGCGCGCTGCAGGGCGGCCGCCGCCAACTCCTGCCGGGGGAGAGCGAGAAAGCTTGCGTCGATATCTGGCACGACCCCGACCCTATACACGGGAACCTGGAGATGATCGGCGGTGTAGTGCCAGTGTCCGGAAGTAGACAGGAGGCCGTTGACCAGCTCCGGTGACGAAGCCGAGATCGTGGCTCGGGTGCGCGGCGGGGAGTCGGCCGCGTACGGCGAGCTGGTGGATCGGCATGCCTCCGTGGCGAAGCGGACCGCGGTCTTCCTGGGCGCCGGCGCGGACGCGGACGACGTGGTGCAGGAGGCGTTCGTCAAGGCCTACCGGGCGCTCGCTGGGTTCCGTGAGAGCGCGGCGTTCCGGCCCTGGTTGTTGCGGATCGTGGCCAACGAGACCCGCAACGCTGTGCGTGCTCGTGGACGCCGGGCACGGCGCGAGGAGCTTGCGGCGCCGTTGGACGTCGTACTGGATCCGGCCGATGCGGCTGTGTCGTTGGAGCGTCGTACCGAGTTGGTGGCCGCTGTACGGGCGTTGCCCGAGCAGATGCGGTTGGTGGTGACCTGCAGGTACCTGTTGGACCTGGACGAGCAGGAGACCGCAGTAGTACTCGGCTGGCCGCGAGGAACCGTCAAGTCACGTCTGCACCGGGCTTTGGGCCGGCTGCGTGACGCTCTACCCGACAAGGAGGTGCAGCGATGAGCCTTGAAGACGAACTCCGGTCCGTTGGACGCTCAGCCGTCGTACCTCCTGTCGACGACGGCCTGACCGCAGCAGTGCTGTCGCGGGTCGCGGACCTCCCGGTGCGGAAGCGGCTGCGGGACAGGTGGCGGGCGTTCCTGGCCGGTTTCCTCATCCTGCTCGCGGGCGTGGCACTCACCCCTCCGGTACGCGCAACCGTTGCGGAGTGGCTGCACATCGGGGGAGTCCAGGCGGAGCCGGTGGGCACCGGGCCGAGTACTGCACCGCCGCCTCCGACGGTGGGCGGTCACATGTCCCTGGAGGCCGCTGCAGGCGTCGCTGGCTTCACGCCGCGGCTCCCCAGGGCACTGGGTGCGCCGACGGGTGTAGAGGCGTCAAAAGGCTTCCTAGCGGTCAGCTGGGACGGCGTACGGCTGGAGCAGTTCCAGTCCGGGCTCGAGCCGAGGTACATCAAGCAGTACTACAGCGGGCTCGGCTACGTCCCCGAGGTCCCCGGCTTCTGGTTCAGTACGCCGCATCAGCTGATCCTGGTCGACGAACGCGTCGTACGGATCGCCGGCCCGACACTGGTCTGGGAGCGCGACGGTGTCACGTTCCGTCTCGAGGGAGTCGACAGGACTCGCGCTGTGGAGCTGGCGACCGGAACCTCCTGACCGCGAGCGGTGTACCAGCAGCAAAAGGGAAACCGAGAGGGAGAGCTGCCATGGTCCGCCGCATCCTCATGCTCGTTGTCGTGCTCTTCGCGATCGGCGTCACGCCCGCACACGCCGGCGGCCCGACCAGCGTGCTGCTCAGTGCGCCCCCACGGGTCGTCGCGTTCGGCTACAGCGACCCGCGGTACGACGAACTGGCCAAGCTGACCGAGCTGACACCGGGCAAGCCGAGCGGCGAGCACCTGTCCGGCCGCTTCGTCCGCGCTACCTGGCTGATCCACGACATGTCCGTCTGGCGCATCGACATCATCTACCCGGACGCTCCGGGCGGACCGTGGATCGCCACCGAGGAACTGACGTCCGACACCAAACCCGCGAAGCCCACGTGGCACCGGGCCACTGACCCCGTGAAGCTCCTGAAGCTTCTCAACGACCTCAAGCTGCTCAGCGGAGAGCTCGACGGCGGCCCGAGCCTGAACGACGGCTACACGTCCACACCAGAGCCCGCACCGTCACCCGAACCACCAGCTCAGGCTCAGGTGTCCACAACGACCAACGCCTTCACCGGGTGGCGCTGGATCATTCCCGGTGTACTCCTAGGCGCAGGAGCGGCGGTGGTCGCTATCCGCCTCTTCCCGAAGCGCCGCTGGGAGCTGATCGACTAGAGCTGAGCAGCCAGCTCGAAGCCACTGAACAACCGTCCTCCATGCGCAGCAAGGATGTCGTCCACAGCAGCCACCAGACGGTCGTCCGAGGCCCGCACGCCGTCCAGCAACCTCACAGCGTGGTCGGTGCCGTGAGCAACGTCGTACGCCGTGACCTCGCGCAGTAGACCCTTGCCGGTACCGGACCAGTGGCCGGCACCTGTCAGCAGCAGCCGAGCCGCCTCCTGCCACAGCACCGACGTGATCGCCAGGCGGACATCGCCTTCGGCGGCTGCCAGGTCTTCGAGCAGGTCGGTGACCGTGTAGCGCAGCAGGTCCAACTCGTCCTTCGTCAGCGGCTTAGGCCCAGCTGCAACCTCAGCCACGCACTCCTGCTGCAGCCGTGCACCAGACCCGTCTGTGTCCACCAGTACGACGGACTCGCCGACGAGCCGCATCATGGTCGGCTGACGCCGCAGCTGGTCCTTGTCGGCGAAGTAGCGCAGTGACTTCTCGGTGTGCACGAACAGCTCGACCGGCCAGCCGCCGTACTCCAGCGACTTCCTCCGTGGTGCCGGCGGTCCGTCCAGCAGCACCGTGATGTCCAGGTCGGACGTCGGACTGGCGTCACCGCGCACCACGCTCCCGCCGAGCCAGGCGGCCCGGGCCTCCGGATACAGCTCCAGAACGAGTTGACGCGCTAGGTCCATCAGGACAGTGTCAGCCACCGCAGCAGTTCGCGGTACGCATTTGTCGGCGGGATGTGACCGCCCACGTAGTACTTGCGTTCGGCGTGCGGCATCGCGGCTGCCAAGTGGTCGGCGTACTTGCCGGCGCGCTCGTCAGCTGATCCGTGCCAGAGACTCACCGGGATCCGGATGTCGCCGAGCTCAAAGCCCCACGGCTGAGCGAACGCGACGTGGTCGTCGATCCAGCCGTCGTGGCTGGTGACGAAGGTGGCGGTCAGGCGAGCAACGGCGTCCGGGTTCTCCCGTGCCGGGGGTCCGGGAGGCGAGCCTGGGTCCGGTGGGAACTCCGGTCCGCCCTCCTCGACGGCGGCCATGATCGTGCGAGCCGTTTCCTCGAGTCCCGGTCGCAGGTCGCCGTTCACCGCCAGCCACGAGGTGCGGTTGCGCCGTGGGTCCGCCTGTTCCTCCGCCTCGGTCGGTTCGGGACCGCCGACGAGCGGCGGGGCGTTGCTCCCAGTCACCGCGCAGCGGGTCACGCGATCCGGCAACAGTGCCGCGCAGGCCAACGCGTGCGGACCGCCTCCGGAGCCGCCGGTGACCGCGAATCGTTCCCAGCCCAACGCATCCGCCAAAGCACCTGCGTCGGAGGCGACAGATGCCACGGTCCGGCCGGATTGCCGCGTCGATCCGCCGTACCCGGGCCGGTCCGGCATCACCATCCACACCCCGGACGCCTCGATCGTCGCCACCACCTCGGGCCGCTTCCACCGCGTACTCGGCGTACCCCCGAACGACATCACCGGTACGCCGCCGTCCGTCCCGTAAACGGCGTACAGCAGCACCCGGTCACCGATCTCCACCATGGCATCCACACGCGGAGCGTAACCACCCGACAGCACCTATCCGAATTCACAGTTAACAACCCGACATTCTCGGGATTCGAGATGCAATCGCCGTGGTGGGAGGATGCGGCCTAGGTTTTGTCGGCTGTGTGATTCGAACCTGTCGGGAGTGCTTGTGAGTTCCTCGGTCGCCGGGACCGTATCGCCCACCCGGCAAGCGATGCGCCGGTTGCGGCGTGACCGCAGTGCGCGGGTCGGCCTGGTCGTGGTCGCCCTGCTGATCGTGATCGCCGCCGCCGCGCCGTTGCTGGTGCGGCTGGCCGGCCAGGACGCGACGACGTACCACATCGACCTGCTCGATCCGGCGCGCGGCAACGCGCCGCGCGGCGCGGTCGGCGGCGCGAGCGGGACGCATTGGTTCGGGGTGGAGCCTCTGACCGGCCGGGACCTGTTCTCGATCGTGGTCCTCGGTCTGCGTACGTCGCTGTTCATCGCGGTCGTCGTCACGCTGATCACGACCGTCGTCGGGACCCTGGCCGGGATCAGCGCGGCGTACTTCGGCGGCTGGTACGACGCGGTGCTGTCGCGGCTGCTCGACTTCCTCTTCGGCTTCCCGCAGCTGGTCTTCATGATTGCCCTGGGCATCGTCGTGCCGGCCGGGTTCCCGCGCTGGCTGCTGCTGATCCTGGTGCTCAGCTTCTTCGGCTGGGCGGGCCTGGCCCGCTTGATCCGGAATCAGGCCCGCTCGCTGGTCGCCCGCGAGTTCGTCGAGGCGGCCCGCAGCGTCGGGTCGAGCGGCTGGATGGTGATCACCCGCGAACTGCTGCCGAACCTGCTCGGTCCGGTGCTGGTCATCGCCACGCTCGCGATCCCCGGCTACATCGGCGCCGAGGCGGCGCTGTCCTTCCTCGGCGTCGGCGTCCCGCCGCCGACTCCCAGCCTCGGCCGGTCGATCTCGGACTCGATCGCCTGGGTCTACACCGGCGCGGACCCGTGGTTCCTGCTGTTCCCGGGCGCGATGCTGTTCCTCGCGGTCCTCGGCTTCACGTTGCTGGGTGACGGCGTACGGGATGCGTTCGACGTCCGGTTGCGGAGGACGAACTGATGCCCGATCTCGTGTGGTTCCTGATCCGGCGGTTGTTCGCCGCGCTGCTCGTGATGCTCGCTCTGAGCCTCGCCGTCTACCTGATCTTCTACGCGATCCCGGCCGACCCGGCGCACCTGGCCTGCGGCAAGCCCTGTACGCCGGACCGCCTCGAGCAGGCGCGGCACTTCATGCAGCTCGACCAGAGCACCCTGCAGCAGTACCTGAACTTCCTGAAGGGCATCGTCGCCGGTCGCACGTTCGGCGACGGCCCTGCGGCCGTGCACTGCAACGCTCCGTGCTTCGGGTACTCGTTCCCGCTCGCTCGCCCGGTCACCACGCTGATCACGGACCGGCTGCCGATCACCGCGTCGATCGCGCTCGGCGCAGCCGTCCTCTGGCTGCTGATCGGTGTGTCGCTCGGTGTGATCGCCGCGCTGAACCGGGGTCGCATCCTCGACCGGTTGGCCGTCGGGGTCGCGCTGATCGGCGTCTCGACCCCGTCGTTCCTGCTCGGACTGCTCGCGATCCTGGTGTTCGGGTTCTGGCTGAACATGGTCCCGGTCAACGGCTACGTCCCGTTGAGCGAGAGCGCGGTCGACTGGGCCTGGCACCTGGTCACGCCGTGGATCGTGCTCGCGATCCTGCAAGCGGCGTCGTACATCCGGCTGACCCGGTCGCAGATGCTCGAGGAGCTCAACCTCGACTACATCACCACGGCCCGGGCGAAGGGCGCCGGTGAGGTGCGGGTGGTCCTGGCCCACGGGCTGCGCGGCGTGCTGGTCCCGGTCATCACGCTGTTCGGCCTCGACCTCGGCAGTCTGCTGGGCGGCGCAATCCTGACCGAGAAGGTGTTCAGCATGCAGGGCCTCGGCGACCTGCTGATCAGCGCGGTCGGCCAGCTCGACGTGGCCGTGGTCGTCGGGGTCACGTTGTTCTCGGCGTTCCTGATCATCCTCGCGAACCTGGTGGTGGACATAGTGCACGGTGTGCTCGACCCGAGGGTGAGCCATGGCTGATCCAGTGCTGGAGGTCCACGACCTGAAGGTGACGTTCCGGACCGAGAACGGTCCGGTGCCCGCCGTCGACGGCATCGACTTCGCGGTCGCGCCCGGGCAGACGCTCGCGATCGTCGGCGAGTCCGGCTCCGGGAAGAGCGTCAGTTCGTCCGCGGTGATGGGCCTGCTGCCGTCGAACGCCGACGTCAGCGGCGAGGTGCTGCTCGACGGCCGGGAGCTGAACGGCCTGCCGAACGACGAGCTCCGCAAGATCCGCGGCAACGACATCGCGATGGTCTTCCAGGACGCCCTGTCCGCGCTGAACCCGTACTACTCCGTCGGCTGGCAGGTAGCCGAGGCGTACCGGCTGCACCACGACGTCTCGAAGAAGGTCGCGCGCCGCCGGGCGGTCGAGATGCTCGACAAGGTCGGCATCCCGGACGCGACCCGCCGCGCCGACAGCTACCCGCACGAGTTCTCCGGGGGAATGCGGCAGCGGGTCGTGATTGCTATGGCTCTGGTGAACGACCCGAGAGTGCTGATCGCGGATGAGCCGACGACCGCCCTCGACGTCACCGTGCAGGCGCAGATCATGCGCCTGCTGGACGACGTCCAGGACGAGTTCGGTACGGCGCTGGTCCTGATCTCGCACGACCTCGGAGTCGTCGCGGAGGTCGCGGACGACGTCCTGGTGATGTACGCCGGACGCGCGGCCGAGCGCGGCACCGTGCGCGACCTGTTCTTCCGGGCGGCGCACCCGTACAGCCTCGGGTTGCTGGGCGCGATGCCGCGGGTCGACGTACCGCCGAAACCGCGGCTGACCACGATCCCGGGCACGCCACCGACGCCGGGGTCGATCACGACCGGATGCCCGTTCCAGCCGCGGTGCGCGTACACGCACCAGGTGGGGGAGCGGTGCGTCACGGAGCGTCCGGAGCTCACGCCACGTCCCGGCGAAGGCGATCACGAGGCGGCCTGTCACCTCGGTCGCCGTCCGGAGGTGATCCTGTGAGCGAGGAGTTGCTGAACCTCAAAGACGTCAAGAAGTACTTCGGGTTGCGCGGCGTGCCGTGGCAGAAGGCGCAGGCCGTTCGCGCGGTCGACGGCGTCAACCTCGTCGTACGCAAGGGTGAGACCCTCGGTCTCGTGGGCGAGTCGGGCTCCGGCAAGTCCACGCTGGCCCGGGTCGCGACCCGGCTGCTCGACCCGACGCAGGGCCGGGTCGAGATCGGCGGCAAGGACGTCACCAAGGTCAAGGGCCGCCGGCTGCGCCCGATCCGCCGCCGGATCCAGATGGTCTTCCAGGACCCGCAGGCCTCGCTGAATCCGCGGCAGTCGGTGGCCACGATTCTGAGTACGCCGTTCCGCGCCCAAGGACTCCGCCCGACCCGGGCCCAGCTCGTCGAACTGCTCGAACAGGTCGGGCTGGCCGAGGAGCACCTGGTCCGGTACCCGCACGAGTTCTCCGGCGGTCAGCGCCAGCGGATCGGGATCGCGCGGGCGCTGTCGGTCAAACCCGATCTGCTGGTCTGCGACGAGCCGGTGTCCGCGCTGGACGTGTCGGTGCAGGCCCAGGTGCTGAACCTGCTCGCCGACCTGCGCGACGAGCTCGGCCTGTCGTACGTGCTGGTCGCCCACGACCTGGCCGTCGTCCGTCAGGTCGCCGACCGGATCGCCGTGATGTACCTCGGCACGATCGTCGAAGAAGGCCCGGCGGCGAAGGTGTACGAGTCGCCGGCCCACCCGTACACGAAGGCATTGCTGTCCGCCGTGCCGGTGCCAGAGCCGGGCGTCACCCGTGACCGCATCGTGCTGACGGGCGACGTACCGACCCCCATTGACCCGCCGTCCGGATGCCCGTTCCGGACCCGCTGTTACAAGGCCGAGGACGTCTGCGCGACGAAACGACCAGTGCTCGAACCCGTCGAAGGTTCCACCGAGCACCGGGCCGCCTGCTACTTCCCTGAGCCCCCATCCCTTGAGAGGACACAATGAAACGCATATCCCGAGCGGTCGCGGTAGCGGCCGTGCTGGCGCTGGCGGCGGCCGCCTGCAACGCCAACGACAAGTCCGGCACGACCGGTGGCAGTACTGCGGCCGCGGAGCAGGGCGGAACCCTCCACTTCCTCAGCACTGCCAAGGAAGTCAGCTACGACCCGGCCAAGAGCCAGAACCTGGGGATCAGCGGGATCCACCTGGTGCTGCGCGGCCTGACGTCGTGGAAGACCGACCCGAACAAGCCGACCGAGCTGGTCCCTGACCTCGCCACCGACACCGGGCAGGTCAGCGACGGCGGCAAGACCTGGACCTACAAGCTCAAGCCGGGTCTGAAGTACTCCGACGGGTCGACGATCGTTGCCGCTGACATCAAGTACGGCGTCGAGCGGTCGTTCGCGCCGGAGCTGTCCGGCGGTCTCGGCTACCACAAGTCGCTGCTGGCCGGCGCCGAGAAGTACACCGGCCCGTACAAGGGCGGCGAGCTGGCCTCGATCGAGACGCCCGACGAGACCACGATCGTCTTCAAGCTGAACAAGCCGTACGGCGACTGGCCGTGGATCGTCAGCATGCCGGCGTTCTCGCCGGTGCCGAAGAAGGCCGACACCGACCCGGCGCACTACGGCGAGAAGCCGATGGCCAGCGGCCCGTACCAGGTGCAGTCCTACACGCCGGGCTCGAAGCTGGTCCTCACGCGGAACCCGAACTGGGACAAGTCGACCGACCCGGCCCGGACCGGTCTGCCGGACTCGATCGTGACCGACATGGGCCTGCAGCCCGACGTCGTCAACCAGCGCTTGATCGCCGACGCGGGTGACGACAAGTTCGCCGCAACCACCGGTACGTCGGTCCCGGCGGCGCTGATCCCGACGATCACCGGCAACCCGGCCGTCAAGGCCCGGGTGGCGACCTCGCCGTCCGGCGCGCTGCAGTACCTGGCGATGAACACCAAGCGCCCGGCGCTGGCCAACGCGGCCGTCCGCAAGGCCATCGAGTACGCCGTCGACAAGCAGGCCGTCCAGGTCGCCGAGGGCGGTCCGGAGTACGGCGGTGAGATCGCGAGCACCCTGATCACGCCGGGGATCGACGGGTACACCAAGTACGACCTGTACGAGGCGCCGCCGGCCGGCGACCCGGCGAAGGCCAAGCAGATGCTGGCCGCGGCGGGCGCGAGCAACCTGAACCTGGTGCTGGCCGCCGACAGCACGACCGGTCTCGGTGTCGCGCAGGCGATCCAGCAGGGTCTGAAGCGGGCCGGGATCACGGTCACCATCAAGCCGCTCGACAGTGAGCCGCTGAGTGACCTGATCACCGGGAACAAGCCGGACTTCGACCTGACCGTGTCGAGCTGGCTGCCGGACTTCCCGAGCGCGATCGGCAACATCCAGCCGCTGTTCGGGACGTCGGAGATCGGCAACGGCGGGTACAACATCTCCCGCTACTCCAACCCGGCAGTGGACACCGCGATCGCGGCAGCCACGGCCGAGTCGGACCGCACCAAGGCGGCGGGCCTCTGGGCCGCGGCGGACAAGCAGATCATGCAGGACGCCCCGATCGTCCCGCTGCTCTACGCCCGCAACGCGTTCCTGCACGGATCGAAGGTCCAGAACTTCTACCTGTCCTCCTACCCGCCGTACCCGAACACCCTGATCGTCGGGCTCAGCAAGTAGTCACAGGCTCAGGTGCGTCCTTCGGATTCCTGAGCCTCGAAGAGGGTCGGCTGGGACTCGTTGTCGAGTCCCCAGTCGGCCCTCATCACCGTGTAGCCGGCTTTCTCGGCGGCCTTGATGACTGACACGTCGTCGTCGACGAGGACGGCGACCGGGCGTTGTTCGGCCAGGCGGCTGAGGCGGCCCAGCTTCATCACCATCGACGGGCGGCGGTCGGTGTTGCCGCGCATGTAGACCTTGCCGGCGGGGAAGCCGTTGTCCTTCAGCCACTGCTCGGTGATCCGCCGGGTGCGCTCGGGGCGGCCGGTCAGGTAGACGATCTCGTGGTCCGCGGCGAGTGTCGTCGCGACCGCGAGGCCCTCCTCGAGGACGGCGTCGTCCTTCGCGCGCTCGAAGAACGAGTCCCAGTCCTTCGGCTTCCGCTCGATGAAGTGCAGCCGCTTGCTGGTGTCGGACAGGGTCGCGTCGATGTCCAGTACGGCGTACGGTCGCTCGTCACTCATGCGCACCAGCTTCCCAGGTCGCGCGGTCGACGGCGTACAGCACCTCCCCGAACTCGGTTCCGGGGAGCGGGTCGTCGAAGTGTTCGTGGTAGACCTTCTCGAACCGCAGCCCCGACCGGCGCATCACGGCCCGCGAGCGGTGGTTGACCGCCATCGTGTCCGCCTCCACCCGCTCCATCCCGAGCTCGGCGAACGCGTGCGCGATCAACGCCCGGGTGCCTTCGGTCGCGTACCCCTTGCCCCAGGCGGTCCGCTGCAGCCGGTACCCGACGCCCACGGTCCGCGGGTCCGCGGTGGGCTGGATCCCGAACCACCCGACGAAACCGTCGGCGTCCTCGGCCTTGAACGTCCCGAGCTGCGGGTGCTCGGCGTACACCTTGAGAATCTCCGGCAGTACGACGTCCTCGACCTCGTCCCGCGGTGTCGCCTGCCCGGTCAGGAACCGCATCACCTCGAGATCGGAGTCCAACTCCAACAGCAACTCGACATCGCCGCCGGTGAACCGCCCCAACCGCAACCGCTCCGTCGCCAGATACACGTCCGGACTCTCTCATCGTCCTTGAGCCCCCACCAGTCCTTTCGAGGCGCCGCAAACGGTTGGTGGGGGCTCAAAGTGCGTCCGGAGTGTGGGCGGTGTGTGGGTTTGGGGGTGTTGGGTTGGGTGGTTGTCGGCGGTGGGGGTTAGCGTTCTGTTCGCTATGGACGAGTCGATCACGTTTCTGCACAGCTCGGACTGGCAGCTGGGCATGATGCGCCGGTTCCTGGGGCCGGACGGCCAGGCCCGGTGGGGTCAGGCGCGGCTGGACGCTGTCGCGCGGATCGGCGAGGTCGCGGAGCGGACCGGGGCGGCGTTCGTGGTCGTCACCGGGGACGTGTTCGAGCACAACCAGGTCGAGCGGCAGACGATCCTGCGGGCGTGCGAGGCGCTCAAGCGGATCCCGGTCCCGGTCGTGCTGCTCCCGGGCAACCACGACGCGCTGGAGCCGGGGTCGTTGTGGACCTCGAGCCAATGGCTGGCGCACGCGCCGGACCACGTGACGGTGCTGACCGAAACGACGCCTTTCCAGATCGTGCCGGGTGTCGAGCTCGTCGGCGCCCCGTGGCGCTCGCGGCGCCCGCTCTCGGACCCGGCCGCGCCCGGGTACGCCGACCTTTCGGCAGACCCGAAGTCGACGCGGATCCTGCTCGCCCACGGCCAGTTGACGAGTCTGTCCGGCGGCATGTCCGACGTACCGACGATCGATCAAAAAGCTTTGGAGGCCGCGGTCGCGGACGGCCGGCTGCAGTACGTCGGCCTCGGCGACCGGCACTCGACGACGCGGGTCACCGACCGGATCTGGTTCTCCGGGACGCAGGAGGTCACGTCGCCCGAGGAGGACGCGCCGGGCAACGTACTCAAGGTGACGATCGGCGGCGGCGAGATCGACGTCGAGCCGGTTCGCGTCGGGGCGTGGCACATGGTGGATCATCGCGTCGACCTGTTCGACGAGGAGTCGATCACGGCGCTCGAGGACTGGTTCGCCGAGCTGCCGGACAAGGAGCGGACGTACGTGCGGCTGGCCGGTGACGGGTCGTTGTCGCTGCCGTTGCTGGCCCGGCTGGACACGATCATCGACGCGCAGGGCGAGGTCTTCGCGAGTGTCGAGCGCTGGGTGAAGTTCTGGACGGTGCGACCGGCGCCGGACGCGGCGGACCTGGAGTCGCTGCAGCTGAGCGGTCCGGCGCGGGCCGCGATGGAGGAGCTGCGGCAAGCTCTGGCCGGCGGCGACGAGGGCGCGGGTGCGGCGTTGTCGCTGATGCACCGATTGGCGCGGGACGCGGGATGAGACTGCACAGCTTGGCGCTACGGGACTTCCGTGGCGTCAAGGACCGCATTGTCCGGTTCCGCGCGCTCGGTACCACCGTGGTGGTCGGCGACAACGAGGTCGGGAAGTCCAGCCTGGTCGAGGCGTTCGGGCTGATCTTCGACCTGCCCGACGACTCGAAGTCGACGCGGATCCGCGACATCCAGCCGGTCGGCCAGGACGTCGGTCCGGAGGTCACCGCGGAGCTGAGCCTCGGCGGTCGCGACCTGACCTATACCAAGCGCTGGCTGAAGAACCGTTCCACCGAACTGACCATCGTCGAGCCCGACGGCCGGCGGCAGTCCTGGACCGGGCGCGAGGCGCACAACGAGGCCGAGCGGCTGTTCCACGAGAACGTCGACCCGGTGCTGTGGCAGACCTTGATGGTCAGCCAGGGCCAGTCGTTGGTGCTGCCAACACCGGCCGACGCGGAGCCGCTGATCACCGCGGTGACCGCGGAGTCGGGCACTCCGGTCGACGGTGCGTCGATGCCGCTGGTGACGGCCGTCGAGCACGAGTTCCTGCGGTACTGGACGCCGCGCGGCAAGCCGACCGGCGACTTCGCCAGGTCCGCGAAGGCAGTGTCGGCGGCCGAGCTGGCCGCCGCGCAGGCGTTGCAGGCGATGGAGGAGGTCCAGTCCGACATCCGTCGCGCCGAGCGTCTGAACCTCGACCTCACGGACGTGGTGGGCCGGCTGACCGAGCACCTGACCGGCGTCGAGGAACTGCGCGAGCGCAAGCAGGCGACCGACGAGATCTTGCTCCGCCGCGACTCGGTCCGGTCGCGCGCGGAGACCGCACGGGCGCGGCTGGAGAACCACACTCGCACGCGGCTCGATCGCGAGCGGCTCCTCGACGAGGTCGAGCGGTTCACCAAGACCGAGGCCGACCTCGCCGCGCGGCGAGCTGACGCGGAGCTGGTCGCCAAGACCGCGGCGGAGACCGTCCAGGCGGCCGAGGCCGCGCTCGCGGAGGTCGTGGAGCTCAAGGACCTTCGGCGTACCGACGTACAGACCGCGGAACGTCGCGTCTCCGACCTGATGGATCGCGCCGAGCTGGACCGGCTGGTCGGGCAGCAGACCGAGCTGGTCGAGGTCCGGGCGCGGATCGCCGCGGCCGGGACGATCCTGGACCGGATCAAGGTCGACGACGCGTTGGTGGCCGCGTTGGAGGATGCCCGCGCGGCGGTGGTCGAGGCCCGCGCGGCGCTCGCGGCCGGCGTACCGGAGGTGTCGGTACGGCGACTTGGCGCGGAGCCCGTGGAACTGTCCGGGACCGGCCTGGAAGGCAACGTGCCGTCGGAGCTGGGCTTCGACGAGTCGACTGAGGTTCTCGTCTCTGGTGAGCTCGTGGTCGGCGTGCCAGGGCAGGTTGAGGTCACCGTCCGGGCCGGTGGTGACGCGGCGGCGCTGCGCTCGCGCGTGGACGACGCCGTACGGCGGGAGAAGGACCTGCTGAAGAAGGCAGGCGTCAAGGATGTCGCTGCGGCGCGGGAGCTGTTACGCAAGGCGGACACCGCGAGCGCCGAGCTGAACGAGGCGCGGCGGACCGAGAAGTCGCTGACGGCCGGAGGCGATCCGGGGGAGCGGATCGCCGTACTGACCGCGCGGCTCATGGTTGGCGAGTTGGCCGAGGACAGCGGTGGCAAGCAGCCTGCGGTGGAGAGTGTTCCGGGGCAGATGTCGCTGTTCGCGGAGTTCACCGAGTTCGACTCGTCGCACGACACGTTGTTCGACGACTTCGATGAGCCGGGGCCGAAGCCCGGGGATCTCTCGGGTGCGCAGCGGGTGCTCGAGGAGGCCCGGAGCGGGCTGGCCGATGTGGAGCGGTTGCTGACGGACGCGGAGTTCGCGGCGGCGCAGGCGCGCAAGGCGGCGGATGAGGACCGGTCCGAGGCTCAGAACGCACGGGCTCGGTCGGAGCTGGCAGGTGAGCGGCTGGCCGCGGCCGTCGAGGCGTTGGAATCCGCGCGGTCGGTGCTCGACGACGAGGCCGTCGCGGTGGCCGAGACCGAGGCGACGGCTGAGGTCGAGGCGGTGCTCGAGGAGCTGACGGCCGTCCAGGAGCAGGCGGACGAGGCCGGGGCGGACCAGGTCGCGGGTGAGCTGACGCATGCGTTGGCCGTGGCGACTCGGTTGCAGGGCGAGCGGGACAACCTGCGCGACGCGTTGCGTACGACGGAAGGCCGCCTGGAGCAGTCCGGGCGGGACGGACTGGCGACTCGGCGGGACATGGCCGAGCTGGAGTTGGCCGCCGTACGCACGGAGCACGACAGCCTCCTGCGGCGGGCCGAGGCGGCGCGACGCGTGCACGAGACGCTGAGCCGGCATCGGGCCGAGGCGCAGACGAAGTACTCCGAGCCGTTGCAGAGCCGGATCGAGGCGCTCGGCCGGAGTGTGTACGGGTCGTCGTTCCGGGTCTGGCTGGACGACGACCTCGCAGTCGCAGAGCGCGAACTGGACAGTGTCCGGTTGCCGGTCGAGGCGTTGTCGACGGGTGCTCAGGAGCAGCTGGCGATCATCACGCGGCTCGCGATCAGCCACCTCGTCAGCACCGGCGAAGGCAGCGTGCCGGTCATCTTCGACGACGCCCTCGGCTGGTCCGACAAGGCCCGCCTCCGCGACATGGGCGCCCTCCTCGGCCGCGCCGGCGACCACGGCCAGGTCATCATCCTGACCTGCATGCCCGACCGCTACGAATACGTCCCCAAGGCAACCTTCATCAAGCTGGACGGGTGATCCGCTCCGGCGCGGAGTAGACGACGCAGCGGTCGCCGCGGCTGAAGCCGGCGAGGGTGATGTTGAACCGGCGGGCGAGGTCGACGGCGAGGCTTGACGGGGCGCCTACTGCGACGATCATGCCGAGGCCGGCGGCGACTGCCTTCTGGACGATTTCGTAGCCTGCGCGGCCGCTGACGGCGAGCACCAGGCCCTTGCGGCTGTGCTGGTTGAGGACGGTCCAGCCGACGACCTTGTCGACCGCGTTGTGGCGGCCGATGTCCTCCTTCACTACGACCTTGTGGCCGTCGGCGGTGAACAGGCCCGCGGCGTGCAGACCGCCGGTACGGCTGAACATCGGCTGCGCTTCGCGGAGCAGGTCGGGCAGTCGGCGTACGACGTCGACCGTCGCCTCGACCGGATCCACCGGGTCGTACTCGCGCTCGGCGAGTTCGTCGAGGCTCTGCTGGCCGCAGACGCCACAGGCGGCCGACGTCACGCCGTACCGCTGGGGTGGTTCGCGGTCCGGGGGACCGTCGAACGTGACGGTGACGGTGTTGAACTGCTGTTCGCGGGTCAGCGTGACATCGGTGCAGTAGGCAACGGTCCGGATCGCGTCCGGACGGACCGCGAAGCCCTCACCGAGGCAGAACCCGGCGGCGAGCTCGAAGTCGGAGCCGGGGGTGCGCATCGTGACGACCAGCGGCTCGGGCGGGCGGCCCGGCCATTCGAGCCGCAGCTCGAGCGGCTCCTCCGTGCTGACGACGTCCTCGCGCCGCGACGTCCGGTCGCCGTCGAGCACCTCGACCTTGAACCTGCTCGTGGGAGCCTTCGTCATACCTCCACGGTAGGCCAGTTGCGCCGTACGGCGAGCCAGTCGAGGAATGTCCAGGCGTGGAGACGCTGGTGCTCGCGCAGGGCCGGCGTACATCCGGGTGGCGGCGGGGCCTCGAAGTTCTTGATCATGTACGCCGCGACCACGGCCACGAGACAGTCGAGGTGATCCTTCGGTACGTCGGCTGTGAGCGGGCTGCGCGCGATGGCGGCCAACGTGTCGATGCCTTGGTGCTGGGCGATCGGCAGCAGACCGACCCAGTCCACCCAGCGCGGGCCGAGCGTCAGCCAGTTCCAGTCGAGCGTCCAGCAGGTGCCGTCGTTGTCGATCAGCATGTTGTCCGGGCGCAGGTCGGAGTGCGCGGCGGAGTCGCCGGCGAGGGCGTCGGGCGCCAACTTGACCAGCTCCGCGAGCTCCGGCAGCACACGCGGCAGCCAGCCCTGCAGCCCGGTCGGCATCGCGAGTTCGCCCGCCAGGATCTGCGCCGGCACCACGACGTCGTCACCGACCAGATCCACGAACTTGCTGAGCCCACCCAACGGACTCGGCCGCAACACCTCAGCCTGTTGCTCACAAGCAGCAGTCACCAACCCAAAGTCCTCGACGGTCCACGGAGCCCCCGGCATCCGCCCGTCAACCCACTCAGACACAACCGCAAACCAGCCGTCGACATGGGCGGTGGTGATGATGGCCGGGGCTCGGATTGCCTTCGGGAGTTGCGGGACCACCTCGGCCTCCCGCTGGTAGGCCTCGTACGCGTGCTGCCCCTCACCGGCTGCCTTGATGAAGACGCGGCGGCCGTCCGCCAATTGAGCACGGGCGGCGAAGCCTCCGGTGAAGCCGGTGCTGACCGGTGTCGAGACCGAAGTGAGCTGAGTGCCGAGGGCAACGGCGACGGCCTCGTGCAGGGCCGGCGGCAGTGAGTCCCAGCCGGGTCGCGACGAGGTGGCGGAGTAGTCGACGTCCGGGGCGCGGCTCATGTCCACGAACGATAGAACCGTCAGCCGCGTAGCGCTCGTGGTTTAGCGTTCGGGCATGGTGCTGCAGGTGCTCGATCTGGTCGGGATCTTCGTGTTCGGGATCACCGGCGCCCTGGTCGGCGTACGGAAGAAGCTGGACGTCTTCGGCATCCAGGTGCTGGCGCTGGTCACCGGGCTCGGCGGTGGGTTCATCCGGGACGTGCTGATCGGCCAGACCCCGCCCGCCGCGCTCGAGGACTGGCGCTACCTGGTGGTCCCGATCGCGGCCGGTCTGCTGACGTTCTTCCTGCATCCGGGGATCGGCCGCGTCGAGCGCCTGGTGAACATCTTCGACGCGGCCGGCCTCGCCCTGTTCTGCGTGACCGGTGCGCTGAAGGCGATCGAGTTCGGGCTGTCGCCGATCTCGGCCGCGCTCCTCGGCACCCTCTCGGCGATCGGCGGGGGAGTACTGCGGGACGTGCTCAGCGGCCGCGTCCCGGTCGTACTCCGCTCCGAGATCTACGCCACCCCGGCGTTGCTAGGTGCCGGCATCGTGGTTGTCGCGTCCGCGCTGGAGTACCACGCCCTCTGGGTCCCGATCGCCGCCGCAGTGGTGTGCTTCGCGATCCGGCTGCTCGCGATCCGCCGCGGCTGGAACGCGCCCTTACCCCGCAATCCGTGACGGCGGCGCCCACCCGTTGACCACGGCAACCAATTCCACGTAGCGGTGCCAGTGCGGTCCGGCCTCGGTACGCCGGAGCTCGATCAGGCGGCTGCGGTACTCCGGGTCCGCCCGGAGCGGGTCGTCTCCGGCCAGGGCGAGGTAGCCGGCCATAAGACGACGTACCGAATCCCGGAAGTCGGGCGCGGTAACCAGCGCGGTCAGCTCCAGCCAGGCCTCGACCTGCTGCGGATCGGCGTCCTCGGACAGGACCGGCGTCAGATTCTGGCGGACGGCGGGGGCGGTGCCGGCGAGCGTCGTATCGAGGAAGTCTTCGATGAGAGCGCGGCGGTCCTGCTCGGACTGTTCGGTCATGAGGTGGATGTCCTCCGGTTCGGGATGGTTGGCGAGGACCGTGAGCAGGGCGTGCTGCCGGCGTAGCGTGCGGATCTGGATCGCCAGCGCGTCGGCGTGGGTCGCCGCGACCTCCGCGAGGGGACGTTCGTCCCGCAGTACGGCGTGGATCGTCGGCAGATCGAGGTCCAGGGCGCGCAACGTCCGGATCAGCCGCAGCCGTACGACGGCATTGTCGTCGTACCGCCGGTGGCCGGCCGCGGTACGCCGTACCGTCAACAGCCCGAGGTCGGAGTAGTGCCGAACGGCCTTCACCGACACCCCGGCAAGCCGCGCCACCGCACCGATCGAGTGGTCCATACCCACCACCCTCACACCTCCCGTAACAGGAGATACAAGCCTAGTTGTGAGCGAACCGTTCCTTAGGGCGGGCGAAGGTGATGGAGGCCGCGGCGACGATCGCGCAGGCGATGCCGACGCCGAAGGGGACCCAGTACGCGTCCGACGGGCCCCAGACGTCGACCGCGTGGCCGGCGGCCGCGTTGCCCGGTGCGACGCCGAGCAGGATGCCCGTGACGGTCCAGGTGATCGCCTCGGTCAGCCGCTCCGGCGGCACCCACTCCTCGACACAGGCGGTGACCGCGACCATCGTCGGGGCGATCGTCATACCGCAGCAGAACAGCACGGCGCCGAGCAGCGGGATGCTGTTGACCCAGGGGAGCGGAGCCAGCGTGATCGCGAGCGCGATCGTGCCGAGCAGCAGCCGTCGCTCGACCGGAGCGCGCCAGTGCACTGAGCCGTACCAGAGCCCGGCCAGCAGGCTGCCGAACGCCCAGACCGCCAGTACGACGCCAGCCAGCCCGGCCTGCCCCTTCTGGGTGGTGAACGCCACGGTGATCACCTCGGCGCCACCGAGCGTCGCACCGAGGCCGAGACCGATCAGGCTGAGCAGCAGGATCGAAAGCCAGGGGAGGGGCGCCTGCTCGGTCCCGTCCGACTTGCCACGTCCTGGCGGGTCGGAGGCGCGCAGCAGCGCCAGCCAGATGCCACCGGCGAGTCCTAGTACGCCGGCTGCGGTCAGAGCGGCGTACGGACTTGACTGCGTCGCCAGCGTGGTAACGAGCACCGGGCCGACGATGAAGACCACCTCGTCGCCGACTGCCTCCAGCGCGAACGCCGTCTGCAGTGCTCGTCCACGGCCCAGCAGGTGCGTCCAGCGGGCCCGGACGAACGAACCGACCTGTGGACGGGTGCCACCGGCAATGAATGACAGCACGTACAGGACCCACGTGGGCGCGTCAGCACGCACAGCGAGGAGCAGTGCGGCCAGACCGACGGTGCAGGCCACTGAGCCGATCAGGATCAGCCCGCGCTGGCCGAACCGGTCGACCAGCCGGCCCTGGATCGGACCGGTCAGCGCGCCGGCGATCACGGCCACGCCGGAGACCGCACCGGCGAGACCGTACGAACCGCTCTCCTGGGCGATCAGGATGACGATGCCGAGGCCGATCATCGAGATCGGCATCCGCCCGAGAATCCCGGCAGCGAAGAACGAGGCCGCTCCGCGGCGGCGCATGAGGTGAACGTAAGGCTTGAGCATGAGAGACCGGGAGCAGCTTAGGTCATGCCCGTCTGAGAAGCTTGGAATATGTCGCCTGCTGCACCCCCGTACGACGCCGTCCTGCTGCTCTCCTTCGGTGGCCCCGAGAAGCCCGACGACGTCCTGCCCTTCCTGCAGAACGTGACCCGCGGCCGCGGGATCCCGGACGAGCGGTTGAAGGAGGTCGGCGAGCACTACTACTCGTTCGGCGGCAGAAGCCCGATCAACGACCAGAACCGGGCGCTGCTGAAGGCCCTGCGCGCGTCGTTCGACGAGATCGGGCTGGACCTGCCGATCTACTGGGGCAACCGCAACTGGGCGCCGTACCTGACCGACACGATGCGCGAGATGGCGGCCGACGGCGTACGCCGGGCCGTGGTGATCGTCACGTCCGCGTACCCGTCGTACTCGGGCTGCCGGCAGTACCGGGAGAACCTCGAGGACGCCGCCCGCGAGGTCCCGGACGCGCCGCGGATCGACAAGCTCCGGCACTACGCGAACCATCCCGGCTTCGTCGGGTCGTTCGTGGAGTCGACCGCCGACGCGCTGAGCAAGCTCCCGGACGGCGCCGCGATCGCCTACGTGACGCACTCGATCCCGACCGCGATGAACGCGACCAGCGGCCCGGACGGCAATGGGTACGTCGACTGGCACCTGGACGTCGCCGCGGAGATCACGGCCGAGCTGGAACGGCGCACCGGGCAGGTACGGCGTACCGACCTCGTCTACTGCTCGCGGTCCGGGCCGCCGCAGGTGCCGTGGCTCGAGCCGGACGTGAACGACCACCTGGAGATGCTGGCCGCCGACGGGGCGCCTGGTGTGGCCGTCGTACCGATCGGGTTCGTGAGCGACCACATGGAGGTCATCTACGACCTCGACACCGAGGCCGCTGCGACGGCCGAGAAGCTCCGGCTGCCGATGGCGCGCGCCGCGACGCCGGGCACGGACGAGAAGTTCGTCACCATGCTCCGCGACCTGGTGGTCGAGCGGGCCGCGGCCGAGCGCGGGGAGCAGCCCGCCCGGCCGTGCGTCGGCAAACTCGGCCCGGCCTGGGACGACTGCCGTCACGACTGCTGTCCACCGCTGCGCCGACCTACCCAAGCTAAGGAAGCCGTATGACCTCCCCCGAAGAGTTGCTCAAGCTTGCGGTCGACGTCGCGGAGGAGGCGGCGCAGCTGATCGTCGAACGCCGCCGCGGCACCATCACGGTCGCCGAGACCAAGAGCACCATCACCGACGTGGTCACGGCTGTCGACCGCGAGTCCGAGGAGCTGATCCGGGCCCGGGTCCTGCGTGCCCGGCCGGACGACTCGTTCCTCGGCGAGGAGGGCGACGACGTGGTCGGCACCAGCGGCGTGCGCTGGGTCGTCGACCCGATCGACGGCACGGTCAACTACCTCTACGACATCCCGACGTACGCCGTCTCGATCGCGGTGGAGTACGGCGGGGAGACGGTCGCCGGTGTGGTGGTGGACGCGCCCAAGGGCGAGGTGTTCACCGCGACGCTGGGCGGCGGGGCGTTCGCGGACGGCAAGCCGATCCAGGTGTCGGGCGCGACCGAGCTGAGCCAGGCGCTGGTCGGGACCGGGTTCGGGTACGACCCGGCGCGCCGCCAGGTGCAGGCCGAGGTGATCCAACACCTGATCGCCAAGGTCCGCGACATCCGCCGGATCGGGGTCGGCGCGATCGACCTGTGCTACGTGGCCTGCGGCAGGCTGGACGCGGTCTACGAACGCGGGCTGAACCCGTGGGACTACGGCGCGGGTGCGCTGATCGCTGCCGAGGCCGGAGCCCGGGTCGGCGGGCTGAACGGCGCTCCGGTGTCGCCGGAGATGTCGATCGCGGCCACTCCGGCGCTGTTCGAGCCGTTCCACGCGCTCCTGGCCGCGGCGGACCCGTTGCGCGGCTAGGTGCGGGTGAGTGCTCGTTTCTGCGCAGTACTGCGCACTAATGAGCAATCTGTTGTTCGGTCCTGACATTTGTGGCGACACGCGGGTCACAGCATGGACCCAGTCGTGCATTGCGGGCCTTTATAGGGCACAATCCCGTCCTCGGGAACGGTGATTGCCGATCCCGGCCTGACTGTCAAGGGTTTCGGGGGACGAAGATTCGGCGCGGGTGCTCCGCTGCGGAATTTCTCGGCCGCTTCACCCGTTCAGGGCTCAGCAGGCAACACCACGGGTACGAAGAGGGCAGGGAACACCATGGCGACTGATTACGACGCCCCGCGCAAGACGGACGAAGAATCCTCCGAAGAGTCGATCGAGGAGCTCAAGACTCGCCGTCACGACAAGAACTCCGGCAAGGTCGACGAGGACGAGGCCGAGGCGGCAGAGAGCTTCGAGCTGCCCGGCGCGGACCTGAGTCACGAAGAGTTGGCGGTCCGGGTCCTCCCGCGCCAGGCCGACGAGTTCACCTGTTCGAGCTGCTTCCTGGTTCACCACCGCAGCCAGCTCGCCGAAACGAAGAAGGGGCAGCTGATCTGCCGCGACTGCGCAGCCTGACCTGCCGCCCTACTTCGTAGCAAAAGCAGCGGGACCGTTCTCAGACGCCTGAGAACGGTCCCACCGTTGCACCACACCCCAACCCGCCGAGCGTAGCGAGGCGGTTTTTCTATGTTCTTGTCTTTCAGTCGTCTTTCTTGCTGATGCTCTTCAGCAGGCTGCCGTCGGCGGCGTCCGCCTCGTAGCCGGGCGGCGCGTAGCCGGTGGACTTGAGCCAGTACGCGGCCGCGCGGCGCTCCGCGAAGAGCCTCGCGGCGGCTGCGGCGCCGGCGCTGACAGCGGCCCACACGGCGACCTCGGCGTACCCGCCCTGGCCGTTCTTCGGCGGCTTCCCGCCCGATCCCAGCTTCCAGGCCGTGCTGACCGCCTTGCTCGCGGCCAGGCCCACCACGATCGTGAAGGCGGCCTGCACCAGCTTCCAGCCGATCTTCGCTCCGACCACGACACCCTCCTCGTACGACTGCTGACAGTCAGGATCTTCCCACGCTGTGCCCGCTCAGAGCGGCAGCCAACCGGTCGGGGTGGCGCGTGGCGATCACCCAGTACGGCGCTGGGTCGGCCGGATCGGTGATCTGCACCCGCACGGCTCCGCTGATGTAGCTCCGCAGTACCAGGAACGCCTTCGGGTCGCAGTCACGTCCGAATGCGTGCCGCGCGTCGTCGCCGGTGAGCGCCTCGACCGTGCCCAGATACGTCCGGTCGATCTCGGCCCGCGCGGCGCGCAGCCGGGTGTCGTCGACCTCCACGCGAGCGCCGCCGTACCGGAGGAACAGGGCCAGGAGCAGGACCGCTGCGATCCCGCCGACCACGGCGCCGGCCATCGTCCCGACCGGTACGGCGACGATGCCGAACAGCGTGACGACAGCGGCGGCGGCGATGATCCACCACGACACCGGCACCCGCAGACTCTCGCGATACGTTCCCACAGGACCAGCCTGGCATGTGGTCCGTCCAGGCCGCTCGATAGGGTCGCCTCTCGTGACCGAGGTACTTATCCAGCGACTAGACCCCGACCTCCCGCTCCCGTCGTACGCGCATCCCGGCGATGCCGGCGCGGACCTCGTGGCGGCCGCCGACCTGACCCTGAAACCGGGCGAGCGCGGCCTGGTCGGAACCGGGATCGCGATCGCTCTGCAGAACGGGTACGCCGCGTTCGTGCACCCGCGCTCCGGGCTGGCCGCGAAGCACGGCGTCTCGATCGTGAACGCCCCAGGGACCGTCGACGCCGGGTACCGCGGCGAGATCAAGGTCTGCCTGATCAACCTCGACCCGCACGCCGAGGTAACCGTGCGGCGCGGGGATCGGATCGCGCAGCTGGTCATCCAGCAGGTCGACAAGGCCAAGTTCGTCGAGGTGACCTCACTGCCCGGCTCCGCACGCGGCGACCAGGGACACGGGTCGACCGGCGGTTTCGGCGATGTGACACGCTGACCAGGTGCACCCGTTGACCTGCCGGATGCGCGAGACTACGGCGCTGTGTCAGCGCCGGCACCAAGACCAAGGAAGTAGGCAACAGCAGTGATCTTCCGCCGCAAGGGCAAGAACGACGAGCCCGAGACGGGCGAGAACCTCGACGAGACCGGCACGGACGTCCGCGCCGAGGGCCCGTTCGACTCGACCGAGGTCGACGCCGACGACCTGGAGGCGGAGGACCGCATCGACCTGGGTGCGCTGGTCGTGACCGGCATGCCCGGGATGGAGCTGGGCCTGCAGGTCGACGAGCAGAGCGGCGTGGTGCAGGCGGTGCTGCTGATGCTCGACGACTCGGCCCTGGAGCTGCGCGCGTTCGCGGCCCCGAAGACCAGCGGCATCTGGGACGAGGTCCGCCAGGAGATCGCCGGCGAGGCCGCCCGGATGGGTGGTACGGCGACCGAGTCCGACGGACCGTTTGGCACCGAGCTGGTGCTGGTCGTCCCGGTCGAGGACCCGGAAGGACAGGTCTTCAGCCAGACCTCGCGCGTCATCGGTGTGGACGGCCCGCGCTGGCTGCTCCGCGGTACGGTCCTCGGTCGCGCCGCCGTCGAGGCGGACGCCGCCGAGCCGATGGAAGCGACCTTGCGCAACACCGTCGTGGTCCGCGGTAACGAGCCGATGGCGGTGCGTGAGTCGCTGCCGTTACAGATGCCGCCGGGTGCCCAGCCGAATGAGCCCGAAGAGGCCTGAGCGGACTACACTCGACGCCATGGGCAGCAACAAACCCGCGGGGCTGTGGAAGCGTGCCTTCCGCGGCCTGGCCGGAGACCGCGACGAGGAAGACGCAGAGGTCCTCAAGGACTTCGCGCAGGACTGTGGCGCGCGGTCCATCACCGGCTGCCACGACCGGGAGCTCGTGACGCTCTACGGCACGCTGCGCACCATCACGTTCAGCCCGCGCGGCGGCGTACCGGCACTGGAGGGTGAGTTGTACGACGGCACCGGCACGGTCAAGCTGGTCTGGCTCGGCCGCCGCAAGATCGGCGGCATCCACGCCGGTTCGGAGATGATCGCCTCCGGGCGGATCGGCGTCGTCGACGGCGACCGGGTGATGTTCAACCCGCGCTACGAACTGCGGCCCCAGGCAGCCCATGGCTGACCCGACGTCCCGCCCGGACCAGGTCGACGACGAGCGGCCGGTCGACGAGCCCTCGAGGCCGGCCAAGTCGACGGACAAGGACTTCTTCCACGCGCTCGGCGGGTGGGGTGCCCTCCTCGACATCGGGCTGCCGTGGATCGCGTTCCTGGTCGCGTACGCCGTCACCGACCACAAGCTGCAGCTGTCCCTGATCATCGCGGTCGGAATCGCTGCGGTGCTCGCCGCCGTACGTCTCATTCGCCGGCAGCCGTTGCGAAACGTCATCGGCGGCTTCATCGGCGTACTGATCTCAGCCTGGGTCGCGAACCGCACCGGCAACGCCAAGGACTTCTATGTCCCCGGCCTGCTCACCAACCTCGGCTACGGCCTGCTGTACCTGATCACCGTCCTGATCCGCTGGCCACTGTTCGGCGTCCTGTACGGCGTGATCACCCAGACCGGCACCGCCTGGCGCCGCGATCCCGTGCTGCTGAAGGGCTTCTCCCGCGCGACGCTGGTGTTCGTAGGCCTGTTCGCGATCCGTCTGATCGTCCAGGTCCCGCTGTACTTCACCGGCAGCCTGAACGCCCTCGGCATCGCCAAGATCGGCCTAGGTCTGCCGTTCTACGCGCTGGCGATCTGGCTCGCGTACGCCGTACTCCGCGGCTCGATGCCAACAGAAAAATGGGACGAAGCCCGAGACAGCATCACCCACCTCCTCCGCGGCAACAAGAAGTAACCACCCACACAACCCGCCCACCGCTTCCGGCGGCGAGCGCCTGTGGACCGCTCGGACCGCAACACGCCGAGCCACTCCCAGGAGCGGCACCTGCGCGGCATCAAGAAATAACCGGGCCGCGTAATCGGACCCCGCTTCACGCTGGCTGTCCTGTGGGCCGCCTCCGGCGGCGTGCGGTTGTTGAGCGCCCGGACTGCGGCAGGCGGAATGACTGTGCCGCCCGCGGGAGCGACGCCATTCGCGGCAACAAGAAGTAACGGGTCGCGTAGATCGGACACCGCTTCGCGGAGGCTGTCTTGTCGGCCGCCTCCGGCGGCGTGCGGTTGTTGAGCGCCCGGACTGCAGGAGGCGGAATGACTGTGCCGCCCGCGGCGGAGTGAGTGTCCCGCACCTCGGAGGGACGGGGCTTCGCGACGGCTGTCTATCGGGTGCCTCCCACCACGGCCGAAACGGGGGAGTTGAGGCGGCCGGGCTGGTCTGGATCGAACCTGCCGGCGGCGCACCCAGGGACTGTGGACTGAGGTACCCCGGACCACCGCATAGCCGAGCCGCCACGATGGCTGCCCGCTACGAGTCACCGATCGACAGCTCGGATTTCCCTTGTGGATAAGGCTTCTGGGCTTGATCCGATTTGAACGAGACACGATCGTGATCTAGAATAGAACACATGTTCGAGGAAGATCTGGACCAGCTCGACACCGCGGACCTGCTGGCCGCGGCGTCGCAGTACGGCCGGATCGAGAACCGGGCCGCCGTGCGCGTGCTGGAGGCAGCACTGGCCTACGCCGACCGCCACGCGGTGGTGCTGGGCGAGCCACGCCCGGGCTACGAGAAGATCCACGTCTACGGCGGTGACGGCTGCCCCGGCGTCGCGGAGTTCGCGCCGATCGAGTTCGGCGCGGTGATGCGCATGTCGAGCGGCGCGGCCGCCGCGCTGATCGGCGAGGCCCTCGCACTACGCCACCGGCTGCCCAGGACCTGGGCCGCAGTACTGGACGGAAACGCTGTCGCCTGGAGGGCCCGCAAAGTCGCCCATGCCTGCTTGGCGCTGTCGCAGGAAGCGGCCGTGATCGTCGACCGGCGGGTCGCCGGGATCGTCAACACCGTCACGCCCGGTGCCCTGGCCAAGATCGTCAAGGCCGCGGTCTGGGAAGCCGACCCCGAAGCCGCCAAAGCCCAAGCAGAAGCCGCCGCCCGCACCCGAGGCGTGTTCGTGGCCCCGTCCGACGACCACGGCACAAAACAGATCTGGGTCCGCGCCGCAGCCGGTGACGTGATCCGCTTCGACGCCACCATCGACGACCTGGCCCGCGCGCTGAAGATCCTCGGCGACACCGACGACCTGGACCAACGCCGCGCAAAGGCAATCGGCTGGATCTCCGACCCGGCAGCAGCCCACCAACTCCTCGAGGTCGCCCGCTACCTGGCCCGCACCCAGCCCGCCGCTGCCCGCACCCAGCCGCCCCATCCCCAGCCGAGTCACAGCGCCCCAGGCGATGCCACCGACCGCAGCCCGGCTGCGCCGAACCGCGACGAACCCGATCAGGACCCGGACCGCGAGGCCGCCGAGCGCGCACACGATGACACCGACCCCGCGAGGCCATGGACCGCCCCGGACGGCTGGGCCGTCCAGACCGAGCAGCCCGAGCAGTCCGCGCAGACCCTGGACCAACTGGACGAGCAGGCCGCCCTGGACGAGCATGACCAGCAGCCCGTGCAGCCCGTGCAGCCCGAGCAGACCCTGGACCAACTGGCCGCGCAGATCGCGCTGGGCGAGTTGGACGAGCAGGACAGCGCGGTAGCCGACATCGCCATCCTGTCCGAGGCCGACTGCGAGGCCGACTGCGAGGCCGACTGCGCGGGTGGCGGTGCGGGTGAGGGTGGGGCTCATGGCGTGGATGGGCGTGGGGCCGGTGGTGGGGATGTTGGGGACGGGTTTACGCGGGTGGCGCTGGCGGGCACGTTGCCGGGTCGGCTTGCGGCGATCAAGCAAGAGGCCCACCGCAACGGGCTCGGCGCGGGGAGTGGGCGGCGGGTGCGGCACACGCTGTACGTGCACCTGACCGACCGGACGCTTGCTACCGGCAACGGTGTGCTGCGGGTTGAAGAGCTCGGGCCGCTGCTCGCCGGCCAACTGGGCGAGCTTCTCGGTCATGACCAGATCAATGTGAAGCCGGTGATCGATCTTCAGGATCAGGTCAATGTTCACAGCTACGAGATCCCGGACCGGATCCGTGAACGAGTGAGACTCCAGCACCCGGTCGACATGTTCCCGTTCAGCGGGGCCGAGGCCACCGTGCGGATGGATCAAGACCACATCACGCCGTACGAGCGCGCCGGTCCACCGGGACAAACCACCACCGACAACCTCATACCGCTAGGCAGACTCCACCACCGCGCCAAAACCTTCGGCGGCTGGCGAAGCCGACGCCTGCCCACCGGAGCAGTCGACTGGATCAGCCCCCACGGGTTCCGCTTCGTCGTCGACCACACCGGGACCTGGCCAGTGCTCGACAAAGCCGAGGCAGCGACCCAGTAGGTGGTCTAGTACTAGGCCGCTGGCGCGAGGCCGCTGGGGGCAGGCCGCTCGGGGTGAGTGGTTCCGGGGTAGGCGGTTCCGGGGGTGGGTCGTCCCGGACTGGGTGGTCCCGGGTTGAGCGGTCTCGGACTGGGTGGTCTCGGGTGGGTGGTCTCGGGGTGGGTAGTCCTGGGGTGGGTGGTCCTGGGGCTGGTGGTCTCGGACTGGGTGGTCCCGGGCAGGTGGTCCTGGGGTGGGTCGTCCTGGGTGGGAGGTCTCGGACTGGTGGTCCTGGGGTGGGTGGTTGCTGGGCGGTCCCGGACTGGATGGTTTCGGAGGTGAGGGGTCCCCGGGGTGGTGGCGCGATGGCTCGTTGGGCTGTGCCGTGAGCGGGTGGCACCGGGAGCCCGGCTCCGGAGCCGGAGCCGGGAGCCGGAAGCGGAGCGGGAGCCGGGAGCCGGAAGCGGAGCGGGAGCCGGAGCGGAGCCGGGAGCGGAGTTGGGGCGGGAGTTGTGGGTTACGGGTGGGGCTGGACGAATTTGAGTTGGTGGGCGTCGGGGTCGCGTACCCAGGCGTAGTGCAGGCGGCCGTCCGGGGAGTCGGTCGGAGCGACTACGGCGGTGGCGCCGGCGGCGAGGGCTTGGGTGTACATGGTGTCGACGTCGTCGCACCAGAACACGATCTCCGTTGCGGGCCGGTCGGCCGGCTCGACGCCGAGGTCGACGAGTTCGTTGGCGACGCGCGCGGAGGTCAGCCCGATGCGGATGCCCGCCGCCTCGACCTCCACATGCGCGACGGGGCCAGAGGCGGGTGCCCGAAACGCCTCCGTCAGTCCGAGGCGGTTGTAGAACTCGAGGCACCCGTCCACGTCGTCGCAGAACAGGTTGACCTGGAACTGCTGGATCTGCGCCATCCCGCAACCCTAGGAGGTGGTGCCCTCCGACTTGCGGTGGTGGGGGGACAGCATGTCTTCCAGTTGTTCTTCGGTTTCGTCGGCGGCGACGAAGAGGAGCTCGTCGTTGAGTTCGAGCGTGCCTTCCGGGTCCGGGCGCAGGACGCGGCCTTCGCGGAGGATGACGACCAAGGCGGTGTCCAGCGGCCAGTCGATGTCGCCGACCCGGAGACCGATCATCGGGGAGTCCTCGGGCAGCGTCAGCTCGACCAGGTTCGCGTCGCCCTGGCGGAAGGTGAAGAGCCGGACGAGGTCGCCGACCGACACCGCCTCCTCGACCAGCGCGGACATGATCCGCGGCGTGGACACCGAGACGTCCACACCCCAGGCCTCGTTGAACATCCACTCGTTGCGCGGGTGGTTGACCCGGGCAACGGTCCGGGGTACGCCGAACTCGGTCTTGGCGAGCAGTGAGACGACCAGGTTGACCTTGTCGTCACCGGTACTGGCGATTGCGACCTGGCAACGCTGCAGCGCGGCCTCCTCGAGCGAGGACAGCTCGCACGCGTCGGCCAGCAGCCACTCGGCGCGCGGCACCGACTCGGCCTTGATCGCCCGGGGGTCCTTGTCGATCAGCAGGACCTCGTGGCCGTTCTCCAGCAGTTCACCGGCGATCGAACGACCCACGTTGCCGGCTCCCGCGATGGCTACCCGCATCACAGCTCCTCAGGCCTCTTCAGGTTTGGCGCCGAGCTGGGCCTCGACCGCGGCGGCTTCCCGCTCCAGCATCACGACGTGGACCAGGTCGCCTTCTTGGACGACCGTGTCGGCCCGGGGCAGGACGCCCTCGCCGAGCCGGGTCAGGAACGCCACCCGGGCACCGGTCGCCTTCTCGATGTCGAACGCGGGCCGGCCGATCCAATCGGCGTGCACATGCACCTCGGCCAGCCGGACGGTGGCGGACGGGTCGCGCCATTCCGGCTCGGAGCCCTCGGGGAGCAGCCGGCGCATCATCTGGTCGACGGTCCAGCGGACCGTGCCGACCGTGGGGATACCGAGCCGCTGGTACACCTCGGCGCGGCCCGGGTCGTAGATCCGGGCCACCACGTTGTTGATCCCGAACGTCTCGCGGGCCACCCGGGCGGCCAGGATGTTCGAGTTGTCGCCGTTCGACACCGCCGCGAACGCCTCGGCGTCCTCGATCCCGGCCTCGGTCAGCACCTCGCGGTCGAAGCCCATCCCGAGGATGGTCCGCCCGGTGAACGCGGGGCTCAGCCGGCGGAACGCGTCGGCCGACTGGTCGATGATCGCGACCGTGTGGCCGCGTTTCTCCAAACCGCGGGCGAGCATCGACCCGACGCGGCCGCAGCCCATGATGACGACGTGCACTCGCTGATCACTCCCTGCCCCGTGGCGGGCGGCTGGCTCGGTTCGGCAGGGATAGACGCTACACCGGAACTGGGGGCCCTCTAACATCACCGGTGTGACTCCCGCTCTAGGCGATATCGGCAAACGGCTGCTGCTCGGACGCAAACTGCGCAGCACTCAGCTGGGTGAGACCCTGCTGCCGAAGCGCATCGCCCTCCCGGTGTTCGCGAGCGACGCCCTGTCGTCGGTCGCTTACGCGCCCGACGAGATCTTCCTGACGCTGTCGATCGCCGGGCTGGCGGCGTACAGCTTCTCGTGGAAGATCGGCCTGCTGGTGGCGTTCGTGATGCTCGTCGTCGTGGCGTCGTACCGACAGAACGTGCATGCCTACCCGTCGGGCGGCGGTGACTACGAGGTCGCGACGGTGAACATCGGCCCGAACGCCGGCCTGACCGTGGCCAGCGCGCTGATGGTGGACTACGTCTTGACCGTGGCGGTGTCGATCTCGTCGGGTGTCCAGAACGCCAAGTCGGCGTTGCCGTTCCTCCAGGGCCACGAGGTGCCGCTGGCGGTCGGCCTGGTCCTGCTGCTGACCGCGATGAACCTGCGCGGTGTCCGCGAATCGGGCGGGATCTTCGCGGTCCCGACGTACATCTTCATGGCGTCGATCATCGGGATGGCGATCTGGGGCCTGATCCGGCTGAGCACCGGGAACCTGCCGATGGCCGAGAGCGCCGACTTCGAGGTCCGGTCCGAACCGGGGCACGAGGTGTTCAGCGGGCTGGCTGCGGTCTTCCTGCTGGCCCGGGCGTTCTCCTCCGGGTGTGCGGCGCTGACCGGCGTCGAGGCGATCAGCAACGGCGTGCCGGCGTTCCGCAAGCCGAAGAGCAAGAACGCCGCGACCACGTTGCTGCTGCTCGGCACGATCGCGGTCACGATGCTGATGGGCATCCTGTTCCTGGCCGACAAGATCCGGCTCCGGTTCGCCGAGGATCCGGCCACGCAGCTGCTCCGTAACGGAGTGCCGGTCGGCGACAGCTACACCCAGAAGACCGTGATCGGTCAGATCGGTGACTCGGTCTTCTCGAACTTCCCGCCCGGCTTCTACCTGGTGATCGGCGCGACCATGCTGATCCTGGTGCTGGCGGCGAACACCGCGTTCAACGGCTTCCCGGTGCTCGGCTCGATCCTGGCCCGCGACGGCTACCTGCCGCGCCAGTTGCACACCCGCGGCGACCGGCTCGCCTACAGCAACGGCATCATCCTGCTGGCGCTGGCCGCGATCGGGCTGATCATCGCGTTCGACGCCCAGGTCACCAAGCTGATCCAGCTCTACATCGTCGGCGTGTTCGTCAGCTTCACGCTCAGCCAGTTCGGCATGATCCGGCACTGGACCCGGCACCTGAAGACCGAGACCGACCCGGTCAAGCGGCGGCGCATGATGCGCTCCCGGATCATCAACACGATCGGCCTGACGATGACCGGGGTCGTGCTGGTGATCGTGCTGATCACGAAGTTCACCCACGGCGCGTACATCGCGATCATCGCGATGGCGGTGCTCTTCGTGCTGATGAAGGGGATCCACCGGCACTACGAGACGGTCCGCAGGCAGATGGCCGCCGAAGGCGACGAGCCGCTGATGCTGCCGTCGCGGGTGCACGCGATCGTGCTGGTCTCCAAGCTGCACAAGCCGACCTTGCGGGCGCTGGCGTTCGCGAAGGCGGCCCGGCCTTACCAGCTCGAAGCTGTCACGGTCGACGTCGACCGGGACGAGTCGGACCTGCTGCAGGCCGAGTGGGAGACGCGCGGCATCCCGATGCCGTTGAAGCGGCTCGCGTCGCCGTACCGGGAAATCACCCGGCCGATCCTGCAGTACGTGCGCGACATCCGGCGGCAGTCGCCGCGGGACGTGGTGATGGTTTATATCCCCGAGTACGTCGTAGGCCACTGGTGGGAGCACATCCTGCACAACCAGAGTGCACTGCGGCTCAAGGGGCGCCTCTTGTTTACACCTGGTGTGATGGTTACGTCCGTTCCTTATCAGCTGCTCTCCTCGCAGGGGGCCGAGGAACGGCAGGACCGGGTGGAACGGGTAGCCGGCCAGGTACGGCGCGGTGCCCGCAAGGCGTCAGGAGATCGGTGACAGACGAGAACAGTCTGGTCGGGGCGGTAGTCGAGCTGGAGGTAGGTCCAGTCGCACACGGGGGACACTGTGTCGCCCGGCACGAGGGGCAGGTGGTCTTCGTCCGGCATGCGCTGCCGGGGGAGCTGGTGCATGCCCGGATCACGGAACAGACAGCCAAGTACCTGCGGGCCGACGCGGTCCAGGTGCTCACGCCGTCCCCGCAACGGATCGAGCCGCCGTGCCCGTACGCCGGACCGGGCCAGTGCGGCGGGTGTGACTTCCAGCACGCCAACATCGTCGAGCAGCGGCGGCTGAAGGCGACGGTCGTGTCGGACACGCTCCGGCGGATCGGTGGGATCGAGCGGACCATCGTGATGGAGTCGCCGGGGGACGACGGGCTCGGCTGGCGGACGCGGATGCGGTACGCCGTCGTGGACGAGCGGCCCGGTATGTACGCGCACCGCTCCCACGACCTGATCCCGATCGACCAGTGCCTGCTCGCGCACCCGGGGACGCCGGACGTGCTGAGCTCACGGTGGCCGGGCGTGTCGTCGGTGCAGGCGGTGGTGTCCTCCGAGGGCAAGAGCTCCGTACTGACCGACCAAGAGCCGGGGGAGCGGCTGGTCGAGGTGGTGCGTGACCGGCGGTTCCTGGTGGAGGCCGGTGGGTTCTGGCAGGTCCACCCGGCGGCGCCGGAGACGCTGGTGGACGCCGTACTGAGCGGGCTGGAGCCTGCTGCCGGTGAGACCGCGCTCGACCTGTACTCGGGCGTCGGGCTGTTCGCGGCGTTCCTGGCCGAGGCCGGGTGCCCCGTGCTGGCCATCGAGGGCGACAAGGACGCGGTCCGGAACGCCCGGCGGAACCTGCACGACCTGGACGGCGTGACGCTGGAGAACGGCGACGTCGACCGGGTCCTGAACGCGGCGGCAGGCCAGGGCCTCGAGCACGTGGACCTCGTCGTCCTCGACCCGCCCCGGACCGGCGCCGGGAAGGACGTCGTACGGCGGATCGCGGCGCTCGGACCGCGGCGGGTGGCGTACGTCGCCTGCGATCCGGCGGCACTGGCCCGCGACCTGAAGACGTTCGGACGCCTCGGGTACGGGATCGCCTCGCTGCGCGCCTTCGACCTCTTCGGGATGACCCACCACATCGAATGCGTCGCCATCCTCGAGCCTGTGGACAGTGAAGTGGCCAGTCCTGGAGGGCTCGGGTAGCGTCTGGGCCTGGATCCAAATGCGCTTGGAGACCTGATGCCGCTCGTTGACCTGGACGACCCGGAGGAGTTGCGCGCCCGCTGGAGCGCACTCGCCGCGGTCGCGCATGCCACGGGCTTCGACCGGCGCTGGTACGCCGACGCCGACGGGTACCACCACCAGGACGAGAGCGCCTCCGTGCTGCGGATGGCGCGCCTGGAGGACGGGCGGTCGGTGCTGTGGGGATTCCACACGCAGCACAGCCAGACCGCCGGCGAGGACCTGCTGGCCGGGTCGCCGGAGTGGATCGGGCAGCCGGAGGTGCGGCAGCGCCAGACGGCGGGCGAGCTCGGGTTCGTGTACGGCGCGTTCAACGGGAGCTGGGCGCGCGCGTCGTACCCGGGGGATCCGTGGCAGCCGGTCGATGACGGGTTCGGGCCGATCGGCGAGTGGATCTCCGCGGACGAGGCGGCCGCCGACGAGATGATCGAGTGGGTCGCGGGATGGTGCGACTACCTCGGCGGCCTCGACGCGCTCCGCCCGTACGGCGTGGAGCTGATCCGGGCCGCGGCCGGGCCTGGGATCTCGGCTTCGGCACTCGCGGCGTTCTTCGGGCAGTTCGGGATCGACCCGCGGTCACCGGTGCAACCGGACCTGCCGGCCGGCGTCGCCGCGGGGGAGGACTTCACCCCGAACGTTGCAGAACCGGCAAGTTTCGACGCAGACCCTGACACGGCCGAGGTCTCGGTCGTTGAAGATCCCGTGATCGGAGACAACCCGCCAGCAGACGACGAGGAGTCGTACGTCGTCCCGCCCGGCATCAGCCCCTTCACCGGCCAGCCGATCGCCGACCCACCGGCTGCGTACCCGCAGGCGGCTGCCCCGTACGTGGACCCGTCGACGCCCGGCACGTACCTGCCGGAGAACGTCTCGAGTCCTGGGCTGCCGACGTCTCATGCGTACGACCCGACGCTTCCGTCGTCCGAACCGCCGCGGGTTGGCGGCGGGGTTTACGAAGGCGACGACTTTTACAACAGCCTCTTCGCGGACGCTCCTGCCAGCGCTGCGCCTGCGGCGGATCAGGATTGGGAGACGGCGGAACAGTCGTCCTGGTCCGATCAGGAAGCGACCAGCGCGTACAACCCGTTCCCTGAGCCCACACCGGACCCGGCTTGGAGCGGGCCCGCCTGGATCAACGGCGAATGGGTGGAAGACCCCAGCTCGGCATCGGCGGAACCCGCTCCGGTCGCGGACTTGGAGGACGACGACGCACCTACTGCCGAGATCGAGGCAGTGCTGGACCCGGCCCCGGCGGCCGAGGAAGACGAACCGGCGTCCTTCACCGGCCCGTCCCCGTTCGCCCCCGCCCCCGAGCCGACGCCCCAGGTAGCCGAGTTCGCGGCAACGGACGCAGACGACGACCAAACCGCCGAAATCCCCGCCGTAACCGACGACCTCGAGCCAGCCGAGGACCCGGCCGAGGACGTTCCGGGCGTGCAGGAGTATGAGGTTGAAGCTCAAGTAGAGCCTCACCCTCAACCGCAGCCCTGGCCGCAACCCCAGCCGGAGCCGTGGCCGCAGCCAGAGCCCCATCCGGCACCGTGGCCTCAGCCCACCCCGCCCGACCCCGAGCCGACCCCGCACCCGTCGCCCACCCCCGACCCGTACCCCGCGCCTTTCCCAGAGCCCGAGCCGATCCCGGGGCCTGTTCCGGACCCCGAGCCCGTGCCGGAGCCGCTGCCCGAGCCTGAGCCGGAGCCCGACCCGCACCCGTTCCCACAGCCCGAGCCGGAGCCGTTTCCGCAGCCCGAGCCTGAGCCGATGCCGGAGCCCGAGCCGGAACCCATGCCGGAGCCCGAGCCACAGCAGGTTGCGCGGCTCGAGGGTGGTGACGAGTTCGGGGGTGACCCGGACGACGACATGCCGACCGGGTTCGTGCCCGTGGTGGACGATGACGAGCCGGTGTGGCTCAAGGCGCCGGTCGGATCTGTCGACGAGTCGGACCAGCCGAACGGCGCGGCCGGGGGTGCTGTTGGTGGGATGTTGGTGGCCGGCTTGGGGCTGGTTGGTGGCGGCGGGCCTCGGATCGTGCCTGAGTCCGGCTCTCTCGAGGAGGCGATGCGGGCCGAGGTCGAGCGGCCTCGGCCGAAGCCGGGGGAGTCGGCTGCGGTGCGGGCGTTGCATGACTGGTGCCGGGCGCGGACGGCGGTTGTGCCTTCGGGGTTCACGATCCAGGTGCAGGTGCTCGACCCGGGTGCGCCGTCGTACCGGTTCGACCTGGAGCCGCCGGACGTGGACGACCCCGAGTTCGCCGCCGAGAAGCTCAGCGGCCTGCTCGGTGATCTCTGGCTGACCGAAGCCCAAGGTGAGCAGGGCGGCTGGCTGTTCGCACGGATCGACGCGGCCGGACGCACGCTGCGGATCGACCGCTGGTACGACCAGGTGCCCGACTGGTGGGACAACCCGGTCGAGGAGCGCTTCAACCCGAACGAGCTGGTCCGCAGGCTCTACGGCCGCAGCGCCGAATGGCAACCGTCGTACCTGGAGAAGCTGTACACCAGCGCGAGATAGCGTTGGCGCCATGCTTCTCAGGATCTTCACCGAACCTCAGCAGGGCGCGTCGTACGACGACCTTCTCGCGGTCGCCCGCAAGACGGAGGAGAACGGGTTCGACGCGTTCTTCCGCTCCGACCACTACCTCGTCATGGGCGACAACGACGGCCTCCCGGGCCCGACCGACTCGTGGATCACGCTGGCCGGCCTGGCACGTGAGACCAAGCGGATCAAGCTCGGCACGCTGGTCAGCTCCGCGACGTTCCGCAACCCCGGCGTACTGGCGATCTCGGTCGCGCAGGTCGACCAGATGAGCGGCGGCCGCGCCGAACTCGGGCTCGGCGCCGGTTGGTACGAAGCCGAGCACAAGGCGTACGGCCTCGACTTCCCCGACACCCCCGGCCGCTTCGACCTCCTCACCGAACAGCTCGAACTGATCACCGGCCTCTGGGACACCCCGGTCGGCGAGAAGTACGACTTCCAGGGCGAGCACTACCAGATCAGCGACTCCCCGGCGCTGCCGAAGCCGGTCCAGCAGCCGCACCCGCCGATCATCGTCGGCGGCGCGGGCAAGAAGCGGACGCCGGCCCTGTCCGCGAAGTACGCCGCCGAGTTCAACGCCGGCTTCCGCGGTGTGGAGGAGACCTCGATCCTCTTCAAGCGTGTCCAGGCGGCCTGCACCGACATCGGCCGCGACCCGAAGACGCTCGCCCTCTCCACCGCGCACACCGTGGTGGTCGGCAAGGACGACGCCGAGGTGAAGCAGCGGGCCGAGGCGATCGGCCGCGACGTCGAGGACCTCAAGGCGAACGCCATCGCGGGGACGACGGCCGAGGTCGTGGACCGGCTGGGTCAGTTCGCGGCCGTCGGATCGCAGCGTCAGTACGTCCAGATCATGGATCTGCAGGACCTCGACCACCTCGACCTGATCGCGGCGGAGGTTCTTCCACAGGTTTCCTAAGACCTCACGAAGTTGGCTCGATGTCGTGTATCTTGATGTCGAGAGAGTTTGCGGCCCGAGGTTAGGTGAACCTGACCTCGCGGCCGGTCAACGCGCTCGGCAGGATGGGCGCAGCGGACCCGCAGCAAATATGGACCGGACAGAGGAGCAGGTTGATGGCGAGCGTCGACAGCTTCGGTGCCAAGGGGGCACTCGAGGTCAACGGACAGTCGTACGAGATCTTCAGGTTGGCGGGCATCGAGGGTGCGGACACGCTGCCGTACTCGCTGAAGGTCCTGCTGGAGAACCTGCTGCGCACCGAGGACGGCGCGAACATCACCGCCGAGCACATCACCAAGCTCGGCAACTGGGACCAGAACGCGGCCCCGGACACCGAGATCCAGTTCACCCCGGCCCGGGTGATCATGCAGGACTTCACCGGCGTCCCGTGCGTGGTCGACCTGGCCACGATGCGCGAGGCCGTCGGCGAGCTCGGCGGTGACCCGACCAAGATCAACCCGCTGGCGCCGGCCGAGCTGGTCATCGACCACTCGGTCATCATCGACGTGTTCGGTACGCCGGACGCGTTCGAGCGCAACGTCGAGTTCGAGTACGGGCGGAACCGCGAGCGGTACCAGTTCCTCCGCTGGGGCCAGACCGCGTTCGACGAGTTCAAGGTCGTCCCGCCGGGCACCGGCATCGTGCACCAGGTGAACATCGAGCACCTGGCCCGTACCGTGATGGTCCGCAACGGCCAGGCGTACCCCGACACCTGTGTCGGCACCGACAGCCACACCACGATGGTGAACGGCCTCGGCGTGCTCGGCTGGGGCGTCGGCGGCATCGAGGCCGAGGCCGCGATGCTCGGCCAGCCGGTGTCGATGCTGATCCCGAAGGTCGTCGGCTTCAAGCTCACCGGGTCCGTCCCGGCCGGCGCGACCGCGACCGACGTGGTGCTGACGATCACCCAGATGCTGCGCAAGCACGGTGTGGTCGGCAAGTTCGTCGAGTTCTACGGCGACGGCGTCGCGGCGGTCCCGCTGGCGAACCGCGCCACGATCGGCAACATGAGCCCGGAGTTCGGCTCCACCTGCGCGATCTTCCCGATCGACGACGTCACCCTGGAGTACCTGCGCCTGACCGGCCGCGCCGACGACGAGGTCGCTCTCGTCGAGGCCTACGCCAAGGAGCAGGGCCTGTGGCACAACCCGGCCGTCGAGCCGCGTTTCTCGGAGTACCTCGAGCTCGACCTGTCGACTGTCGTACCGTCGATCGCCGGCCCGAAGCGGCCGCAGGACCGGGTCGCGCTGAGCGAGGCCAAGGAAGGCTTCCGCGGCGCGCTGACCGACTACGCCACCGAAGAGCTCGACGTCGACCCGTCGGAGACCGGTAGCTTCCCGGCCAGCGACGCCCCGAACGGCCACGGCAACGTGAACGACGAGCCGCACGTGCCACACGGCAGCGGCAACGGCCGCCCGTCGAAGAAGACCAAGATCTCCTTGGACGGCCAGGAGGTCGAGCTCGACCACGGCCACGTCGTGATCGCCTCGATCACCTCCTGCACCAACACGTCGAACCCGTCCGTCATGCTCGCCGCGGCGCTGCTGGCGAAGAACGCGGTCGACAAGGGCCTGGCGTCGAAGCCGTGGGTGAAGACGTCGCTCGCGCCGGGGTCGAAGGTCGTCACCGACTACTACGACAAGGCCGGCGTCACGCCGTACCTGGAGAAGCTCGGCTTCCACCTGGTCGGGTACGGCTGCACCACCTGCATCGGCAACTCGGGCCCGCTGCCCGAGGCTGTCTCGGCCGGGGTCCAGGAAGCCGACCTCGCTGTCGTGAGTGTGCTGTCCGGCAACCGGAACTTCGAGGGCCGGATCAACCCCGACGTGAAGATGAACTACCTCGCGTCGCCGCCGCTGGTGATCGCGTACGCGCTGGCCGGCACCATGGATTTCGACTTCGAGACCGATGCCCTGGGCAAGGACACCGACGGCAACGACGTGTTCCTGCGCGACATCTGGCCGAGCGCCGACGAGGTCGAGCGGACCATCGCGAGCTCGATCAACAAGGAGATGTTCACCAAGGACTACGCCGACGTGTTCGCCGGTGACGAGCGCTGGCAGTCGCTGCCGACGCCGGAGGGCAAGACGTTCGCGTGGGACAGCGAGTCGACGTACGTCCGGAAGCCTCCGTACTTCGAGGGTATGGCGAAGGACCCGTCGCCGGTCACCGACATCGCCGGTGCCCGCGTGCTGGCCAAGCTGGGCGACTCGGTCACCACCGACCACATCTCCCCGGCCGGCTCGATCAAGGCGGACAGCCCCGCGGGCACGTACCTCGCGGAGCACGGCGTCGACCGCAAGGACTTCAACTCGTACGGTTCCCGCCGGGGCAACCACGAGGTGATGATCCGCGGCACGTTCGCGAACATTCGGCTGCGCAACCAGATCGCGCCGGGCACCGAGGGCGGCTTCACGCGCGACTTCACCAAGGACGACGCGCCCGTGACGAGCATCTACGAGGCCGCTCAGTCGTACGCCGAAGCCGGGACGCCGCTGGTGATCTTGGCCGGCAAGGAGTACGGCTCGGGGTCCTCGCGGGACTGGGCCGCGAAGGGTACGGCGCTGCTCGGCGCGAAGGCCGTCATCACCGAGTCCTTCGAGCGGATCCACCGGTCGAACCTGATCGGCATGGGCGTGCTGCCGCTGCAGTACCCGGAGGGTGAGAACGCGGAGTCCCTCGGCCTGACCGGCGAGGAGACCTTCGACATCACCGGCGTGACCGCGCTGAACGACGGCGCGATCCCGCGCACGGTCCACGTCAAGGTCACCGCGGTCGACGGCGGCGTGCAGGAGTTCGACGCGGTCGTCCGCATCGACACCCCGGGCGAGGCCGACTACTACCGCAACGGCGGCATCCTGCAGTACGTCCTCCGGTCGCTGATCGCCGGCTGACGCAGCATCCAGTAGCCGCGGGTCACCGGAACTGTCGGTGGCCCGCGGTTTACTGATGTCATGGCCGACCGGGAGTCACCGCGCGACGTCGTGCGGGCCGCGTGTGCGACGTACGGCGAGGATGTCGTGGTCGACTGGTGCGTTGCCTTCCTAACTGGTGAGATCTCGGGCGAGGCGGCGTACGGCGCTGAGCTGCCGAAGCTGGTGGCGATCACCGGGGCGGAGAATCCGGGTGGCTGGAAAGCGCCTGTTGATCCGGGCAACTACTACTGGATCCGGGTGTGGGCCGCTCGGGTGTTCCTGTATGTCTGGCGGGATGACGCGGTCGATGCGCTGCTGGTCGCGGCGCAGGATCCTGCTTGGCGGGTCCGGGAGCACGTCGCGCGGATCACCGCGCAGCGCGAGCTCGGCCAACTCGTCGACGCGCTCTTGCCGATGCTCGACCACGAGCTGCCGAGGGTTCGTGCGGCGGCCGTTCGCGCGGTCGGCGCCGCGGGGGAGTACGAGCACGCCGACGCGATCCGGCCGCTCGCCGACGATTCCGATCACACCGTCCGCGCCGCCGTCGAGCGCGCACTCGCGACCCTGGAGGACCGCCTTGACCGACCCCTCGATTGATGTACGACGGGCTACCGTTGCCGACGGGTCAGCTGTTGGAGAGGTGCATGCGGCGTCGTGGGGCGCTGCGTACGCGCCGCTCTTCCCGATCGAGGTCGCGAAGGCGGGTGTCGAGAGCCGGCTGACCCGGTGGCACTCGCGGATCGCGGACGGCGAAGGGCTGATCATGCTCGGGTTCGTAGGCGAGCGACCGCTGGCGCTGTCCTGGTCGAAGCCATCGGAGACCCGCGCCGGATTCGCCGAGATCTACAGTTTCTACACGCACCCCGACGGCTGGGGGAGTGGCGTCTCGGCCGCGCTGATGGATGCCACTCTCCGCGAGCTTCGGGAAGACCGCGTGCATCTGTGGACCCTGCGCGACACCGCGCAGTCCCGCCGCTTCTACGCCAAGTGCGGCTTCACCGAAACCGGAGCCACCCAGACCCGCGACTTCGGCGACGGCAATCCGCTCGCACAGGTGGAGTACGAGCTAGTCATCAAGAGCGGCGCGTAGCTTCCCGGCGTACTCCTCGGCCTCGGCGTCGTCGGCGTACTTGGTCCGCGGCCAGAAGAAGCCGCGCAGGCCGTCGCCCTTCGTCCGCGGTACGACGTGGACGTGCAGGTGCGGCACCGACTGGGACACGACGTTGTTCACGGCAACGAACGATCCCTGCGCGTCGAACGCGGTCCGTACGGCGCTCGCGACCGACCGGGCCGCTCCGAACAGCGGCACCGTCAGCTCGTCGGGCAGCTCGACCATCGTCGGCACGTGTGTCCGCGGCACGATCAGCGTGTGGCCCTTGAACACCGGCCGGACGTCCAGGAATCCCACGACGTCGGGTGTGTCGAGCACGATCTGCGCCGGCGTCGTACCGGCGATGATGGAGCAGAAGAGACAGTCCGCCATACCGTCAACCTAGCTTCTCGTCGGCGAAGCACCAGCGCCACGTCTCGCCCGGCTCGAAGCTGCGCATCACCGGGTGCTTGGTCTGGGCATTGTGCTTGCTGGCGTGCTTCATCACCGACGAATCGCAGCACCCGACGTGGCCGCACCCCAGGCACAGCCGCAGGTGGACCCACGAGCCTCCGTCGGCCAGGCACTCCTCGCAGCCGTCCGGTGTGTTCGGCGTGACCACGACCGGCGCCTGCTCCAAGTGCTCACACGCAGCACTCGTCGTTTTCGGCCGCAGATCCTCGGAACGCCCGCCGACGTCGTCGTCCTCGTCGCGGTCCAGGATCGACTCCTCGATGTCGAGCGCGTTCTGCGCCCGCTGCAGCACCTCGTCGGCGACCAGCCCGGCGTCGCGGACCTTCAGGATGTGCGCGCGCTCGGCCTCGAGCATCGCGATCCGCAGCCGCCGGTACGCCTCGCTGGGCGTCTCGTACTCGGTCTCCGGCCGCCCCAGCCGCTCCCACGCGGCCTGTGCCCGCGCCTCGCCGCGCTGACGCAGTACGTCGAGAATCGCGGGCGGGTCCGTCGGCGCCGAGATCTCGTCGAGCTTCGCGATCGCGGCCCGATGAGCTCCCTGCAGTACGGCGGCCTCCTGCAACGCGTCCTCCGCGGGATCCGGTCCCGGCAGGCGCAGGCGACGTACCAGCCAGGGCAGCGTCGAGCCCTGGACGAGCAGCGTGCCCGCGGTGACGGCGAGTGCGATGAACACGAGGACCTCGCGATGCGGCGTGTCCTCGGGCAGCGTGAAGACCGCGGCCAGCGTGACCACGCCGCGCATCCCGGCCCACGACACCACGATCAGCGCACTGCGCGAAACGGGTCCGGGACGCGAGGGGCCGAGGAAGCGCCGGGACAGCATCGTGGTCGGGATCACCCAGATCGGCCGCAGCAGAATCACCGCGACGAACACCGCGACCGTCGTGGTCGCGATCAGCCACGTCGGCAGCGGGCTCTCGGTGAGATCGTCGAGGATCCACCGGGTCTGCAGCCCGATCAGCAGGAAGACCGTGTTCTCCAGCAGGAACTGGAACGTCCGCCAGTTGGTCCGCTCCGACATCCGCGACTTCGCCGACTGGATGATCGGCGCCTTGTGGCCGAGGAACAGGCCGGTGACGACGACCGCGAGTACGCCGGACGCGTGGACGTAGTGGTTCTCGGCCGCGATGTACGCGATGAACGGCGCGGTCAGGCTGAGCGTGGTGTCCAGCACCGGATCGGTGAACCGGCGCCGGATCTTGGCCAGCACGAACGTCACCACGATGCCGACCAGCACCCCGCCGCCGGCCGCCCGCAGGAAGTCGAGGCTGACGTCCCACACGGTCGGCGCGACCACGGCGGCACCGATCGCCGTACGCAAACAGACCAGCGCGGTCGCGTCGTTCATCAGGCTCTCGCCCTCGAGGATCGTCACCACGCGGCGGGGGAGGCCGACCCGTTTGGCGATCGCGGTCGCGGCGACCGCGTCGGGTGGCGCGACGACGGCGCCGATCGCGAACGCGGCCCAGAACGGCAGCGGTTCCTGGCCGATCGACTCCGCGACCCGACCGAGCAGCCACCAGGCGACGACGCCGACACCGAGTGCGGTGAACGCGACCAAGCCGACCGACAGCAGCCCGATGGACCGCCGGTGCTTGGAGAAGTCGACCAGGCTGGTCTTGATCGCGGCCGAGTAGAGCAGCGGCGGCAGGAACCCGACCAGTACGACCTCGGGCTCGAGTTCGACCCGCGGGATGAACGGCAGGTACGACGCGGCGATCCCGATGACGACCAGCAGCAGAGGGGCCGAGATCCCTATCCGTCGCGCCAGCGCGGCGACCGCCGCGACGACGGCGACGAGGGCCACGACCTCGATCGCGATATGCACGCGCACAGTGTCGCAGTTTGAGCCTCGGATCTGGTCAGCCGGGGACCTGTCCTCTAGCGTGTGCGAAGCGAGATCCGTCGATCACCTGGAGTGACTGATGCGTCGTGTGCTTGCTCTGCTCGGTGTCGTGGCACTGCTCCTGTCGCCGGTAATCCCAGCCGCTGCCTCGGACACAGTGACGAACGGATGCGTCGCGTCGGTCCCAGAGCCTGGTACGACGATGCCCGTACGGATCTGCTACTCGCTGTTCAAACCGGCGACCGCCTCGGCCCAGCACACCGTGCCGCTGATCTTCCACAGCCATGGGTGGGGCGGCAGCCGGACCACGGACCCGGCGGCGTTCAAGGCGTGGCTCGACGCGGGCTTCGGCGTGCTGAGCTTCGACCAGCGCAGCTTCGGCCAGAGCACCGGCGTCGCGCACGTGATGAACCCGGACTACGAGGGCCGCGACGTGGTGAGGCTCGTCGATCTGGTCGCGGGCCTGGACTGGGTGACGAAGCAACGGCCCGGTGATCCGCTGATCGGAGCCATCGGCGGGTCGTACGGCGGTGGGTACCAGTTCGCCGGCGCCTTCACCGAGCTGCGCGACCGCGGGCGGACCCGGTTCGACGCGCTCGCTCCGGAGATCACCTGGTGGGATCTCAAGCAGAGCCTCGCGCCGCAGGAGGCCGCCCGGACCATGTGGTTGACGATCCTGTTCGCGGGCGGCGGCACGCATCTGCCTCCCGCGGTGTCCGCCGCCTTCGTGGCGCTGATCGCGACCGGTACTTGGCCGGTGGGGAAGGCCGGGCGCGATCTCGACGCGTTCTTCGCGCACAACGGGCCGGCGTGGCACGTGCAGCAGGGCCGCAAACTCGACCTGCCGGTGCTGTTCGGCCAGGGCATCTCCGACAACCTGTTCAACCTGAACGAGGGGCTCGCGAACTTCGACCGGGCGCTCACCGCCCGCGCCCGGGCCAAGTCGATCTTCGTCGGGTACAACGGCGGCCACACGCTGCCCAGCGTCGTACCGCCCGGCTACGCGACCGCCGGCGACCCGTGCTCGATCGCACTCGGATCACCCAACTTCTCCAGCCTGTCGATCCGCTTCATGCAACTGCAACTCCTGCACAAGTCGACGGGCCTGACCGGCTTCGGCACGTACCACCTGTCGACCGCCGACGGTCGTTGCCTCACCCAACGGAACCTGACGCCGAACAGGCGGTACCCGCTCGGCAAGATCGTCGCGCCGACCGGCGTCGGCCTGCCCGTCAACCTGCCGATCGCGAAGGGCCCGATCACGATCGCCGGCACGCCCACGCTGAGCGCCGACGTCTACACGGTCATCCCGCGGTCGGCGGCGTACTTCGCGCTGAGCGTCGGCAAGAACCCGCTCACGGCGAAGGTCGTGCAGAACAACACGATGCCGCTGCGCGAGAAGTACACGGCCCGCGGCGTACGGCGCACGATCGAGCTGCCCTCGATCGCCGTCGACGTCCCGGCCGGCCAGAACCTCTACCTGACCGTCGCCCCGATTGCCGACATGTACGCCGGCCAACGCGGCCCGCTCCCCGGCGTGATGATGCTCAAGAACGGATCGCTCAGCGTTCACCTGGCTCGGTAGAAGCCGTGTCAGAGCTATGGCGGGCTCGTGTCAGGCCGGGCGGCGAATCTTCTCGGCATGAGCCAACTCACGCACACCAAGCCCCGTCCGAAGTTGGTCGAGGTCCTCCTCGCCGACAAGCACTCGATCCCGCTGTCCATCGCGCTGCACCTGGTGCCCGGCGCTCTGATCGTCGCCGTCTACGCGTTCGTCGCGGCGCCGCTCGTCAGGGCGATCGACTACCCGCCGTTCCTGGCCTGGGCGATCGCCCTAGCGGTTGTCCTGTTCCCGCTCCTGCTGGGCATGGCCTGGCTGGGTAAGCAGGCAACCGGCCGATACTGCCTACGTGGCGGCGCCTTGCAGTACTTGGACCGCCCGGTCCCGCGCGGCAAGGTCTCCGCGCTGATCATCGGCTGCCTGCTGTGGATGACCGTCGTGTCGCTCTCGCTGACGCCGCTGGACAACTTTCTCTATGACAACGCCTTCTCGTGGATCCACTACGCGGGCACCGGCGACAGCGCCACGTCGTACCTGAACGGATACTCGCAGCAGAAGTTGCTGACCACGCTGCTCATCTGCGGCCCGTTCACCGGCTGGTTCCTGCCGCTCATCGAGGAGTACTACTTCCGCGGATTCCTGCTGCCCCGCCTGTCGCAGCTGCGCGGCTGGGCGCCGTTCTTCAACGTCTTCTTCTTCTCGGTGTACCACTTCTGGGCCCCGTGGACGGTCCTGTCGAAGCTCGTCTTCCTCTACCCCGGCATCCACCTGGCCTGGAAGAAGCGGGACATCCGGATCTCGATCGGCATGCACCCCGGCTCGGCGCTGCTGCTGACAGTGGTCGGCGTCATCGCCGTGGCGATGGGGCGTACGTCGCTGTAGTCCTAGCGGATCTTGTCCAGGTGGGTCTTGTAGACCGTGAGGAAGGGCTCGTCGGTGGACACCGCGCCGACGAGCCAGTCGCACGTCTGGCGGGCGGTGGCGATCACGTCGGGCGGGTAGCTGTACTTCACCTGGTGCTCGGCGAACTCGTCCTCGTCGTCGATGAAGACGGTGCCGTCGCGGCGCTTGATCACGTCCAGGTCGAGGTCGATCATCGTCACCACGTCCTCGGAGAACTCGACCGGCGTGGTGATGTCCGCGTAGATCTCGGTGTGGCGCGGCTCGTCGTTGAAGATCGCGGTGAACCACTGGTCCCGCGGGAACAGCTGCACATGCGCCTGCTCCTGCGTCACCGCCGGCTCGTCGCCCCGCTGGGACACGGACCCGGCCGGGGCGCCCAGCCAGAGGCCGTACTCGTCCTCGCCCAGATATCGCATCCACTGATGCCAGTGCAGCTTCTCGTCGAACTTTCGGTACACCACCCGGACATCACGCATGGCCCCAAACCTATCGGCCGTCGGGTCAGCGGCGGTTGATCTGGGCGGTGATCGTGGGGTCCTTGATCGCCGTGTCGTTCGCGAGCAGGAACGCCTTGCTCAGGACCAGGCTGAGGACGGGGTCGTCGTCGAAGGGGAGGAACAGCTTCTGCGCCTGGCCGTCGCGGGCGGTGACGATGCACAGGTACTGGTCGTTCGGCGACATCAGGATGTTGCCGCTGCCCAGATGGATCCGGTACGAGCGGAGGTCGCCGCGCACCGTGAGGTAGCGGTCCTCGAACCCGCACCGGTCGGCGATGGCCAGCCGCGGGACGAGTTGTTCGAGCACCTCGCGGCGGATCTGGGCGGCCGCGGACAGTTCGCCGAAACCGAACGTGTGCCAGTACGTGTCGAAGCGGCGCTCGGTCCCGCGGTCGAGCCATTCCGGATCGGCGCCGACCGAGGTGACCCCGACGAACAGGTCGACATCGCGCAGTGCCTCGGTCAGGACGAGCGGTGGCACCTCGATGAGTTCGATCGAGTTGTCGGTCCGTACGTCGACGAACCGCACCTGATCGCTGGTGCAGTACGGATAGAGGTCGGTCGCACCCGGCTCCAGGTCGTGGATCGGGTCGAAGTAGAACTCGGCCCGGATCCCGGCCTCCTCGAAGGTACGCCGGGCAACGCCGTTGTCGATCCCGTCGTCCCACCACGCGACCGCGACCGGCGCCCAGCCCCGCCCCTTCATCAACGCGCGCGCCTGCACCTGCCCGAACACGTGACCTGCGAAGCGGTTCGAGTACACGCGGGTCTGTTCCTCGGCCGGCGTGAGCACGTAGAGCTCGCGGAACGCCTGCTTGAACGGCTGAACGACCTGCTGCTCGAGCAAGTACCGTCGCCAGGCACGTACGTCGTCTGCGGTCGCGTGGATCGGGTGCCAGAGCCGGACCTCCGCGTCCGCCGGGATCTCGACCTGCTCACCCGAACTCGTGACCACGGTTGCCGCGTCGAGCGGAATCCCGATGACATCCGGTCCTTCCGGGGTGCTGAAGACCCAGACCAGCGTGCGTGTCATTCGGCCGGTGATCGGATGGTCCAGGTACCACGAGCGCCAGTCGGCGAGCGGCCAGCGGCGGTCCGTGGCCATCACACCGTCCAGCCGCACCCGTTCGCCGGCGATCGTCTTACGGATCGCCTTGAGCTCGTTGCGGATCGCGGTGAGCGTTTCGGCATCGGTCTGCTTCACGTCCGGCGGTACCGACTTCCGGGGCGTTTGCTTCTCGTCGACGTACAGAAGGGTTGCGGTCCTCCCGTCGACAACGAGCTCGGCCGATCCTCGCGACAGCGGCGTCCGGCGCTTGCCGTCGGCGTCGAGGTCGTGGGTTTCGACGGCGCGTTCCAGCAGTTGGTCGCGGGTCAGTCCTTGCGCGGAAGCGAGCGTGTCGATGGCCTTGCGGATCTGCCTCAGGAGGGTGCCGTGCCGGACGGAACGCTCGAGTGCGAGCAGTTCGGTGATCGACGACGGCCCGCCGATATCGGCCATCGCCTGCGCGGACGAGTTCGCTAGCCGGAGGCTTCGCGGGCTGCCGAACTGGCCGCCGATCACGGTCACCGTCTTGACCGCGAGCCGCCGTAGCTGCGACAGGAGCGCCGAGTCCCGCAGTACGCCGGCGCTCGCGACAACGCCACACAGGAAGGACTCGTTGGCGTCGGTGACGTAGCGCGGGTACCGCGTCTCGATGTCGGCGGCGTCGAGAGCAGCGTCGACGAGGGCACCGAGCAGAGCCGTGGGCTTGGACAGCAGGCCGGTGACACGCTCGGCCTCGGTGAGCCATTTCTTCGACGGCCGGCCCTTGGCGGGAAAGGCCGCGAGGAGATCGAGTGCCGCCGCAAGCGCTTCGGCCGGTTCGTCGGCAGCCTCGAACGCGCTGCGCAGGCGCGGGCCGATGTCGTCGTTCTCGTCGATCAGGTCGACGCGGAGCCCTTCCTCGGGGCCTACCAGCTTCCGCAGCCGGGTGGCCGTCGCTGCGTCCTGAGCGTGCTCGGCCGCACGCGCGAGCAGTGGTTTCAAGGGTTCCTGCTCGGCGCCGGGGAGCGCGGCGTACGCGTGTTCGATCTGGCGGCTCACCGCACGGAGAGCTTCGCTGCTCCACCAGGCCTGGGACTGCTCGAACTGCCCGATCCGGAGGGTCAGTAACCGCTCGATGTGCTCCGCCGACAACTGGATGCGCTTCCGCGCGATCACCGACAACAGTTGGGCGCAGTGATAGCTGTCGACGCGCTCCGAGACGGTCATGACGCACTCCAGCCGCAGCGGTTCGGCGGCCTGCGCGATCACCTGAATCTCGGGCAGCGCCCTGGCGTCTGCGTCAAGGGTGTACGACCGGCTACGAAGGGCGTGCAGCGCCGCGGCCACCAGCGTGGCGGCCTCGCCTGCCATGCTCAGCCACCGACCAGCTGGACCAGTCGGACGAAGCGGATATCGGAGTCCGCGGTCAACTCGAGTTCCTCGTCGAGTTCGGTCACCTGCCGGTCGTCGACCAGCACGAAGAACCCGTTGCGCCCGAACGCCTCGATCGCCCGATCGGCCTGCGGCTCCCAGTCGAGATGCCGCTGCCTGTCCGGCGCGGCGTTCAAGCGCGCCACCTCGTCCCGGATACGCGTCACTATCAGGTCGCGCAGCGTGATTCTGCTCGAAATCCCCTCGAGCAGCGTCGTCGTACCGACCCGCCCTGCCCCCGACACATCGATGATCTTCACCGTGATCCCCACCGTCGCAGCATAGTCAGCCGCCGGGCCCAGGGCGCCTGCAACTTCATGCAACTTTGCTGTGAGGAGTGGACCGATCGCGGAATGCGACGGAGCATGGTGGGGTGCCGGCCCAGAGGTCGTCATCGTGACCGGCTCTCGTTGGTTCAGGGGGGCTCCTAGCCGACGGGAGCCGGTTACCGCGCGAGCCCGCGGATCTGTTCGAGGTACGGCTTGTACGCCGTGACGAACGGTTCTGCCGTGGTGATGGTGGTGGCGAGGTGGTCGCAGGTCGCCCGGGCGGTAGCGACCACCTGGGGCGGGTAGTTGTAGCGGACCTGGTGCTCGTGGAACTCGTCCTCGTCCATCACGTGCACGGTGCCGTCGCGGAGCAGGCGGATGTCGAGGTCGAGGTCGACAGCGGTGACCGAGTCCACGCCGAACTCGGCCGGCATCGTGATGTCGCAGTAGATCGCGGTCTGATGCGGCTCGTCGTTGAACAGGGCGCTCCACCACTGGCCGTGCGGGAACAGCCGGACGCGGTGGTGGTCGATCGTGGTCCAACTGCCGTCGGCGCGCTGCCCGCGGGTCCCGGGAGCGGAGCCGACCCACAGGCCGTGCTCGTCCTCGCCGAGCCGGACCGCCTCGACCAGGCGATGCGGCTGCCCGTCGTACTTCCGGAACAGGGTCCTCACCATCTCCACACCGATCACCCTAAGTGAGACCCACCACACCGCCGAACAAGGCACACCCGGCGGGCGTCTTGGAGTCTGAGATATAGACTCAAGCATTCGAGGACGACCCGCGGGAGGAGCTCGATGCGCGTGCTGGAGACGGTGGAGGGTCCGGAGGACCTCAAGAAGCTGACCGATCAACAGCTGACCGATCTGGCGACCGAGATCCGGGACGTGCTGGTCGAGACGGTGACCCGCACCGGGGGGCACCTCGGCCCGAACCTCGGCATGGTCGAGATCACCCTGGCGATGCACCGGGTGTTCGACTCCCCACGGGACCGACTGCTCTTCGACATCGGCCACCAGGCGTACGTGCACAAGCTCGTCACCGGCCGGGCGGGGGAGTTCGGCACGCTCCGTCAGCAGGGCGGCCTGTCCGGGTACCCGAGCCAGGCCGAGTCCGAGCACGACGTGATCGAGAACTGCCACGCCTCGACCGCCCTGTCGTACGCCGACGGCCTGGCCAAGGCGTACCGGGTCCGCGGCGAGGACCGGCACGTGGTCGCGGTGATCGGCGACGGCGCCCTGACCGGCGGTATGGCCTGGGAGGCGCTGAACAACATCGCCGCCGCCAAGGACCTCAACCTCGTCATCATCGTCAACGACAACGGCCGGTCGTACAGCCCGACCGTCGGCGGCCTCGCGACCCACCTCACCAGCCTGCGCACCAACCCGCGGTACGAGAAGGTCCTCGACCTGATCAAGAAGAACCTCGGCCGGACGCCGTACGTCGGCCCGCCGATGTACGAGGTGCTGCACGGCGTCAAGAAGGGCCTGAAGGACATGCTCGCCCCGCAGGGCATGTTCGAGGACCTCGGCCTCAAGTACGTCGGTCCTGTCGACGGTCACGACCGGCAGGCGCTCGAGGACGCGCTCCGCAACGCGAAGGCGTTCGGCGGCCCGGTGATCGTGCACGCGGTGACCCAGAAGGGCTTCGGGTACGCCGCCGCCGAGCAGGACGAGGAGGACAACCTCCACCAGATCCGCCCGGTGAACAAGCCGCGCGGCTGGACGGACGTGTTCTCCGACGAGCTGATCAAGATCGGCCACCGGCGGCCGGACGTGGTGGCGATCACCGCGGCGATGCTGCACCCGACCGGGCTCGCGCCGTTCGCGGAGGAGTTCCCGGACCGGATCTTCGACGTCGGCATCGCCGAGCAGCACGCGGTGGCCAGCGCCGCCGGCCTCGCGCTGGGCGGTCTGCACCCGGTCGTCGGGCTCTACTCGACGTTCCTCAACCGTGCCTTCGACCAGCTGCTGCTGGATGTCGCGCTGCACAAGTGCGGCGTGACGTTCGTCCTCGACCGTGCGGGTGTCACTGGTGATGACGGCCCGACCCACAACGGCATCTACGACATGTCGCTGGCCAATCTCGTCCCCGGGCTGCGCCTCGCCGCCCCGCGGGACGGCAAGCGGGTCCAGGAGCTCCTGAACGAGGCCATCGAGGTCGACGACGTCCCGACGGTGCTGCGGTACGCGAAGGGCGAGGTGTTCCCGGACATCGAGGCGATCGACCGCGTCGGGCAGATCGACGTACTCCATCGATCCGGCAAGGACGTGCTGCTGGTCGGCATCGGAGCGATGGCGGCGACGGCGATGGACGTCGCGCAGCGCCTGGAGGCGCACGGTTTCGGCGTCACCGTGGTCGACCCGCGCTGGGTGAAGCCGGTGAACCCGCAGTTGGTCGAGCTGGCCAAGGACTTCGAGCTGGTCGCCACGATCGAGGACAACGGCCGCGCGGGCGGCTGCGGCACGATGATCGCCCAGGCCCTCCGCGACGCCGGCGTCGAGACGCCGTTCCGCGACTTCGGCGTGCCGCAGGAGTTCCTCGAGCACGCCAAGCGCGCCGTCGTACTGCAGGCGATCGGGCTCACCGGCCAAGAGGTGGCCCGGGAGATCACGGAGCAGCTCACGCGGCACGCAGAAGCTGTCAGCGAGCCGGACACCGCCGGCGATCGCCCGGGTACGTAGCAGGGGACCGTGGCTGAGGCAGGGCGACACAGCCGGCACGCGGCCACGCGCCGGCGATCGCGCGTCTGGCCGGTCCTGCTGTCGCTCGTCCTGGTAGCGGTCGCAGTGGCCGGCGGTCTCGCCCTGCATCGCTCGAGCCAGACCTCCGGCAGCGCTGCCGACGCCACCACCAACACACCGACGGTCGATCAGGCCGCGCGATCGGCGGCCGTCGACCAGGTGCTGCAGCGCCGGTCGCAGGCCGTCCTGGCCGGCAACGAGCAGGCGTTCCTGGCCGACGTCGACCCCGGCAACAAGCGGCTCGTCGCGAGCCAACGCACCCTGTTCACGAACCTCCGCCAGTTCGGCTTCGCGAAGCTGACCTACCAGCAACTGGCCCAGCAGTACGACGACACCATCGCCCAGAAGTACGGCCCGTCGACGTACCTCGTGGCCGTCGCGATGACCTACCAGATCCGCAGCATCGACCTGGTCCCGGTCCGCGCGATGCTCGGCTACACCTTCACGCAGAGGCCGAACGGCACCTGGATGCTGGTGTCCGACTCCGACCTGGACAAGCGTCTGCCGCGTGGTTCGCACCAGGAAGCCTGGGACATGGACGCGGTCCTCGTGAAGCGCGCCGCACGCGTTCTCGTGGTCGTCGAGAAGGGCCAGGACGCCCTCGCGGACAAGTTCGTCACGATGTCGCTCAGTGCGGTGAAGGCAGTCTCGAAGAGCTGGCCGGGCGGCTGGAACGGCTCCGGCGTGGTGATCGCGCTCGACGACAAGATCGTCCGCGGCGCCGACTACACACAGCCGAAGAACGCCGAGGACGCGCTCGCGATGGCGACCTGGGTGTACCGCACGCTGCCCGGCGAGGTCACCGGCGAAGGGCAGCGGGCGGACTCGTACGTCGTCGTGAACCCGCACAACCGGAACAAGGTCGACGCCCGCACGCTGGCCCACGAGTTCACCCACGTCGCCACCGCGCCGTACGGCGCCTACGCGCCACGCTGGCTGGTCGAGGGCGCCGCGACGTACGTCGAGTTCCTGCCGATGGACGGGCAGAAGGACCTGGCGATCGCGCAGTACCGGCTGGACGTGCGGACGAAGTACCTCGCGAAGGCGAAGAGTCTGCCCGCCGACGCCACGTTCTTCGACCAGGCCGACAGCTCGTACCCGTTGTCCTGGCTGGCGCTCGACTACCTGTTCAGCCGGTTCGGCGGGGTCGAGGTCGGCACGCTGTACCGCGAGCTGGCCGCGCTCGGATCGACCCAGAAAGAACGCGACCGGATCATGCTCGAGCACGTCGGGATGACCGAGGCCGGACTTTTCCGCGCACTGAAGGCCGCAGCCGCAGCGTAAAGCGACGAGCGTCGAGTAGGGTGGCCCGGCTGCAACGATCGGGTACTCGGAGGAGAACGACCCGAAGTGAGTGCGACGACGCCCAATGACGGGCTGCCTGCTGGGCCCCGCCGCTGGCTCGGCCTGGTGCTGGCGGTTGCCCTGGTGTCGGGCGGCGTCGTGTACACCGTTGAACAACGCGAGCAGGACGCCCGTGAGCGGACCGCCGCCACCCAGGCCGCATCGCCGACGCCGGCGCCGCCGAAGTCCACGAAGCCGTCGAGGATCGCCGCCGCGGTCGCAGCCCGCCGGGTCGCGATCGACACCATCCTGCTCCGCCGCGCCCAGGCCGTGCAGACCGGCAACGAGTCGCTGTTCCTGGCCGACGTCGATCCGGCGAACAAGAAGCTCCGCGCCGCGCAGAAGATCCTGTTCGCGAACCTGGTCGAGATCGGCTTCAACGAACTCGGCTACAGCCAGGCCGAGGAACGCTTCAACCCGGCCGTCCTCAAGGCCCACGGCGGTACGACGTACCTGGTCCGGGTCCTGATGCGGTACCAGATCCCGAAGGTCGACTTCACGCCGGTGACGACCGAGCTCGGCTACACGTTCATCGCCCGCGGCGGCCGCTGGCTGCTCACCGCGGACGACGAACTGGACGACGACCTCGGGCCGGGCGCGCATCGCGAGGCCTGGGACCTCGGCCGGATCGAGGTGCAGCGCGGCCCGCGCGTCCTCGTCGTCGTGGAGAAGGGCGACACGACCCGCGGCCGGGCGATCGCCACCGAAGCGGCCGAGGGGCTCCACGAGGTGTCGACGTACTGGCCGCTGAAGTGGACCGGCTCGGTGTTCGTGATCGCGCTCGACGAGACCGAGGTCCGCGACGCCAAGTTCGCCGACGAGGACATCGAGTCCGCGGCGAGCACCGGCACGACGTTCTCCTCGCTGCCCGGCCAGGACACCGCCGACGGTGCGGTCGCCGGCGGGTACGTCGTGATCAACCCGAACGAGCGCGACCGCGTCGACGAGATCCTGCTGTCGCACGAGATCACCCACGTCGCGACCGCGGACCTCGGCGGGTACGAACCGCTGTGGCTGGCCGAAGGCGCCGCGGAGTACGTGTCCTGGCGCGGGATCGAGGCCGTCAGCGGACCGGGCGAGGTCGGCAAGTGGGAGCAGGAGGTCATCGACGACGCCGTACCGCAGCTGACCTCGTTGCCGAGCGACGCGGGCTTCTACCAGAACTCCGCCGACGTGTACGGCGTCAGCTGGCTGGCGGTCCGTTACCTCGTGCAGCGGATCGGACTCGGCAAGGTCGAGGAACTGTACGAGGACATGGCGCGCAACGGCACCGACCAGGCGTCCCGCGACCGCATCCTGCTCGCTCGCACCGGGCTCACCGAAGCGACGTTGTGGACGTCACTGACAACATACCGGCCGCAACGCTGAGTGGCGGATTGACCTCGCGCTGTCAGAGGAGCAATCTCGAATGGGTTCCGTCCACTTCGAGGAGGCGCAGATGAGTCTTGTGCGGAAGAAGACGATCGAGCAGTCGATCGCCGACACCGACGAGCCGGAGTACCAGCTGAAGAAACGCCTCACCGCGGTCGATCTGACCGTCTTCGGCATCGGCGTCATCATCGGTGCCGGCATCTTCACCCTGACCGGCCGTGCGGCCAAGCTGTACGCCGGACCGGGGATCGCACTGTCCTTCGTGCTGGCCGCCGTCTGCTGCGCGCTGGCCGCACTGTGCTACGCCGAGTTCTCGTCCACCGTGCCGGTGTCGGGTTCGGCGTACACGTTCTCGTACTTCTCGCTCGGTGAGATCTTCGCCTGGATCATCGGCTGGGACCTGCTGCTCGAGTTGATGCTCGGGGCAAGCGTCGTGGCGCAGGGCTGGTCGACGTACGCCGCCTTGTTCCTCGACCAGATCGGGTTGGGCTGGCCGTCGTCGATCGGACCGGACAGCAACGTCAACGTGCTCGCGATGCTGCTGGTCGTGGTGCTGGCGATCCTCGCCACGATCGGCATCAAGGAATCGCTGCGCGTCAACCTGGTGCTGGTCGCGATCAAGCTGTTCGTGGTGCTGTTCGTGATCATCGCCGGCCTGTTCTACATCAAGAGCTCGAACCTGACGCCGTTCATCCCGCCGAGTGTCGAGACTCCGGACGCTGGGGTCACCATCACCACGCCGTTGTTCCAGGCGCTGTTCGGGTTCACGCCGTCGACGTTCGGCGTGATGGGCCTGGTGTCGGGTGCGTCGCTGGTGTTCTTCGCGTTCATCGGGTTCGACGTGGTCGCGACCACGGCCGAGGAAGCCAAGAACCCGCAGCGCGACCTGCCGCGCGGCATCATCGGCTCGCTGGCCATCTGCACGGTCCTCTACGTGCTGGTCTGCATCGTCATCACCGGCATGGTGAAGTACACCGACATCAGCGGTGAGGCCGCGCTCGCGGAGGCGTTCCGCTCCGTCGGCCGTGGCGGCTTCGCGACGTTGATCTCGGCGGGTGCTGTGGCCGGTCTGACCACCGTCGTACTGACGCTGATGATCGGCGCCGCGCGCGTCGTGTTCGCGATGAGCCGCGACCACCTGATGCCCCGGCAGCTCGGCAAGACGCACCCGAAGTGGGGTACGCCGTACCGCCTGACCATCGCGATCGGCGTGGTCGTCGCGATCGTGGCCGGGGTGACCCCGATCGGCAAGCTCGAGGAGATGGTGAACATCGGCACGCTGGCCGCGTTCACCCTGGTGTCGATCGCGGTGCCGCTGCTGCGCAAGAGCCGCCCCGACATCCAGCGCTCGTTCCGGGTGCCGGGCAGCCCGGTGATCCCGATCGTGGCGGCGCTGATCTGCCTGTACCTGATGCTGAACCTGTCGCTGGAGACCTGGCTGCGGTTCGCGATCTGGATGGTGCTCGGCTTCCTCATCTACGCCGTGTACGGCTACCGGCGGAGCCGCGTCGGTGTGGAGGAGCGCACCGGCGAGGCCCAGAAGGCCTGATCCGGTCCCCGGAGGGTCGGCTGCTCTCAGGATCAGCCGGCCGTCCGAGGGGGCGGTCAGTGGCCTTCGCCGAGCTTTCCGGCGAGACGCTCGTGACGTTGGGCGCTGGAGGGGTTGAGTCCGACGATGCGGACGGTCTTGCCGTAGCGGGCGTACTTGCTGGTGATCGCGTCCAGGGTGGCGACGGTGGACGCGTCCCAGATGTGGGAGTCGGTCAGGTCGATGACGACGTTCGCGGGGTCGCCGCGGTAGTCGAACTGGTAGACCAGGTCGTTGCTGGAGGCGAAGAACAGCTCGCCGGTGACGGCGTACACCTTGGTGTCGTCGTCGGGGTGTGCGACGTCGGTGACGGTCGTGAAGTGGGCGACGCGGCGCGCGAACAGGATCATGGCGACGATGACACCGACCACCACGCCGATGGCGAGGTTGTGGGTGATGACGACGACCACGACCGTCGACAGCATCACGACGGTTTCGCTGCGGGGCATCCGGCGCAGCGTCTTCGGGTGGATGCTGTGCCAGTCGAAGGTTCCGACCGAGACCATCACCATCACGGCGACGAGTGCGGCCATCGGGATGTCGCCGACCAGGTCGCCGAGTCCGACGACGAGGATCAGCAGGAACGTTCCGGCCAGGAAGGTGGAGATCCGGGTCCGGGCGCCGGAGGCCTTCACGTTGATCATCGTCTGCCCGATCATCGCGCAGCCGCCCATGCCGCCGAAGAACCCGGTGATGACGTTCGAGACGCCCTGGCCCCAGGCCTCACGGGTCTTGACCGAGTGGGTGTCGGTGATGTCGTCGACGAGCTTGGCGGTCATCAGTGACTCCAGCAGACCGACGAGCGCCATTCCCACGGCGTACGGGGCGATGATGCGCAGCGTGTCCAGATTCCATGGAACATCGGGCCAGAACAGCGACGGGAGGCTGTCGGGGAGCTTGCCCTCGTCGCCGACGGTCGGCACCGTCACCGAGGCCAGCGCGACGAAGACGGTGACGGAGAGGATCGCCACCAGCGGGGCCGGGACGGCCGTCGTGAGGCGGGGCAGGAGGACCATGACGATGATTCCGGCCGCGACCAGCGGGTAGACCGGCCACGGGACGTGGGTCAGGTGCGGCAGTTGCGCGAGGAAGATGAGGATCGCGAGCGCGTTGACGAAGCCGACCATGACCGAGCGCGGGATGAACCGCATCAGCCGGGCGACCCCGAGCACGCCGAGGATCACCTGCAGGATCCCGGCGAGGATCACGGTGGCGATCAGGTACTCGTAGCCGTGGTCGCGCATCACCGGCGCGATCACCAGCGCGACTGCGCCGGTCGCGGCCGAGATCATCGCCGGGCGGCCGCCCAGGAACGCGATCGAGACGGCCATCGTGACCGAGGCGAACAGCCCGATCCGAGGATCGACGCCGGCGATGATCGAGAAGCTGATCGCCTCCGGGATCAGCGCCAGCGCGACCACCAGGCCGCCCAGCACCTCGATCCGTAGCCGGCGCGGAGAACGGAACGCGGCGCGGACCGACGTGATGTCAGGCTCCTCCACCGCAGGCGACCGGGCGGGTTCGGGCGTGGCTGACTCAGGCGCCAGCGAAGACATGCGGTCTCCAGACATGCAATGGGCGGCAGACCCTCAGCGCGAGCGGCGCGTCGTTGGGCCTGCGGAAGCACGAGGAGGTCCTGTCACTCTACCTGCGCGCTTCGCCACAATTGCTTGCTGGGGGACGGAGCGGGCTTCCGGCTCCGTACCGCCCCCCAGCGGTCTGTCAGGCGAGGCTTGCTGCGCCCTTGGGGAGGAATCGACTGCCGTTGACCTTCTCCGCGATGCCGGAGCGGTCCAGATACGGCGTGACGCCGCCGAGGTGGAACGGCCAGCCGGCGCCCAGGAGCAGACACAGGTCGATGTCCTGCGCCTGCGCGACGACGCCCTCGTCGAGCATGATCTTGATCTCCTCGGCGAGCGCGGTCAGCACCCGGGTGCGCAGCTCGTCGGCGGTGGACGGCTTGTCGCCGACCGTCACCAGTGCCTCGACCTCCGGGTCCACGACCGGCTTGCCCTCCGGCCAGATGTAGAACGAGCTCTTGCCCGCGGCGACGACCTTCGCGAGGTTCTCCGACACCGCGAATCGCTCCGGGTAGGCCCGGTTCATGGTCTCCGCGACGTGCAGTGCAACCGGTAGCCCGACCAGTTGCAGCAGCACGAACGGCGGCATCGGCAACCCGAGCGCCGACAGCGCCTTGTCCGCCTCGAGGATCGGCGTACCTTCGTCCACCGCCGCGCTGACCTCACCGAGGAAACGGGTCAGCAGCCGGTTGACCACGAACGCCGGTGCGTCCTTGACGAGAACGCAGGACTTCTTCAGCTTCTTGCCGACCGCGAACGCCGTCGCCAGCGACGCGTCGTCGGTCCGGTCCGCGCGAATGATCTCCAGCAGCGGCAGCACCGCGACCGGGTTGAAGAAGTGGAACCCGACGACCCGCTCCGGGTGCTCCAGGTCCGCCGCCATCTCGGTCACCGACAACGACGACGTGTTGGTGGCCAGGATCGCGTCCGGCCGGATGATCTTCTCCAGGTCGGCGAAGATCGTCTTCTTCAGCTGCAGCTCCTCGAACACGGCCTCGATCACGAAGTCGGCGTCCGCGAACACCGAGCGGTCGACCGACCCGGTGACCAGTGCCTTCAGCTGGTTTGCCTTGTCCTGGCGCAGACGGCCCTTCGCGAGCAGCTTGTCGATCTCACCGTGCACGTACCCGACGCCGCGGTCCACGCGCTCCTGGTCGAGGTCCGTCAGTACGACGGGAACCTCGAGCCGCCGCGCGAACAGCAGGGCCAGCTGACCCGCCATCAGACCCGCGCCGACGACACCGACCTTCGACACCGGTCGCGCCAGCGACTTGTCCGGCGCTCCGGCCGGGCGCTTGGCCCGCTTGTTCACCAGGTCGAACGCGTAGAGGCCGCTGCGCAGCTCCTCGCTCATGATCAGGTCGGCGAGCGCCTCGTCCTCGGCCGCGAAACCACGGTCGCGGTCGTTGTCCTTCGCCGCCGCGATGAGGTCCAGCGCCCGGTACGGCGCCGGCGCGGCACCGCTCACCTTGACGTCGGAGAAGCCCTTGCCCCGGGCGACAGCCGCGTCCCAGGCGTCACCGCGGTCGATCTCCGCCCGCTGGACCGTGATCTCACCGGTGAGGACCTTCGAGGCCCAGATCAGCGACTGCTCGAGGAAGTCCGCCGACTCCAGCAGTACGTCGCCGATGCCGAGCTTCACCGCCTCCGGCCCGCTGAGCATCTTGTTCTGGTTGAGGGCGTTCTCGACCACGACCTTCACCGCGTTGTCCGCGCCGATCAGGTTCGGCAGCAGGAAGTTGCCGCCCCAGCCGGGGATCAGGCCGAGGAAGACCTCCGGCGTCGACAGCATGCCTGCGGCCACCGACACGGTCCGGTAGGTGGCGTGCAGTGCGACCTCGAGCCCGCCGCCGAGCGCGACGCCGTTCACGAACGCGAACGACGGCTTGCCGCCGTCGACCAGCTTCCGCATCACGCCGTGCCCGATCTTGCCGAGCGCCAGCGCCTGCTCCCGGTCGGTCAGCTTCGGTACGCCGGTCAGGTCGGCGCCCGCGGCCAGGATGAACGGCTTGCCGGTGACCCCGATCGCGACGACCTCGTCGCGGGCGAGGGCCGCGTCGATGGCTTCGTTCAGCGAGCCCAGACCCTTGGGCCCGAAGGTGTTCGGCTTGGTGTGGTCGTGCCCGTTGTCCAGCGTGATGAGCGCCATCGTGCCGGCCTTGTTCGGCAGCACGACGTCCCGCGAGTGGGCGAGCGTGACGACCTCGTCGGTCGACAACGCCGACGCCGAGTCGATCAGTTCTTGCAGGCTCACTTCTGACCCTCCCAGTTGGGGTTCTCCCAGATGACGGTCCCGCCCATGCCGAGGCCGACGCACATGGTGGTGAGGCCGTAGCGGACCTCGGGGCGCTGCTCGAACTGCTTGGCCAGCTGGTTCATCAGCCGGACCCCGGACGACGCCAGCGGGTGGCCGAAGGCGATCGCGCCGCCGTACGGGTTGACCCGCGGGTCGTCGTCGGCGATGCCGTAGTGCTCGAGGAACGCCAGCACCTGGACCGCGAACGCCTCGTTGACCTCGAAGGCCTGGATGTCGTCGATGGTCAGGCCGGCCAGCTTCAGCGCCTTCTCGGTCGCGGGCACCGGCCCGAAGCCCATCACCTCGGGCTCGACGCCGACGAAGCCGTAGGAGACCAGCTTCATCTTGGGCTTCAGGCCGAGCTCCTCGGCGGCTTCGGCCGACGTGATCAGCGCCGCGGTGGCGCCGTCGTTGATACCTGCCGAGTTGCCCGCCGTGACGCGGCCGTGGGGACGGAACGGCGTCTTCAGCTTGGCCAGGTCCTCCATCGTGGTGCCCGGGCGCATCGGCTCGTCGGTGGTCGCGTAGCCCCAGCCCAGCTCGGCCGAACGCGTCGCGATCGGCACCAGGTCGGGCTGGATCAGGTCGTTCGTGTAGGCCTTCGCGGCGCGCTCCTGGGAGGCGACCGCGAACGCGTCGGCGCGCTCCTTGGTGAGCGAGGGGAACCGGTCGTGCAGGTTCTCCGCGGTCGACCCCATCACGAGGGCCGAGGTGTCGACCAGCTTCTCGGAGATGATCCGCGGGTTCGGGTCCACGCCCTCGCCCATCGGGTGCCGGCCCATGTGCTCGACGCCGCCCGCCACAACCACGTCGTACGCGCCGAACGCGATCCCGGCGGCGGTGGTGGTGACGGCGGTCATCGCGCCGGCGCACATCCGGTCGATCGAGTAGCCGGGCGTGGTGTTCGGCAGGCCGGCCAGCAGCGCGGCGGTCCGGCCGATGGTCAGGCCCTGGTCGCCGATCTGGGTGGTGGCCGCGATCGCGACCTCGTCCACCCGCTCCGGGGGGAGACCCGGGTTGCGCCGCAGCAGCTCCCGGATGCACTTGATCACCAGGTCGTCGGCGCGGGTCTCGGCGTACTGGCCCTTGGCCTTGCCGAACGGGGTGCGAACGCCGTCGACGTACACGACATCGCGGATCTCACGGGGCACGAGGGCCCTCCTCTGGGGGTCGGGAAAGCTACCCCGATGCTACCCGTCGGTAACAGAACCTCCAAAGTACCCACGCCTGTGCGTCGGCTCACAAGTAGGAAAGGAAGGAAAGAGGAGAAGAGCTGGTGGTGCGTGGCGAGAAGAGTTGGTGGTGGGTAGCAAGAAGAGTTGGTGGTGCGTGGCATTGCGGCGCGAATGGGCGCATGCTGGATTCCTGGTCCGCGTTATTGGAGTTGTTCAATGGACAATCTTGATCTCGCCGTACCGGTTCTGAGCCGGGGGAAACACCGCAGTCCGCGCAAAGGCGCCTGCTTCATGGAGTTCGCGTCCTACCTGGCCGGTGAGCCGTGGTCGGACCACCCGTCCTGCACGCACGCGCTGCTGGCGGGCGTCGCGCGCGACGTGAACGACTGCACGACGGACGCCGGGCGATCCCGGCTGGCTCCGTTGATCCCGTCCGTGATCGGGCTGACCCCGGACGACCCGCACGTCGTGCCGCGGGTGACCGCGCGCTGCATCCAGCATGCGCTGCCGGTCGTCTCGCAGGAGCGCCAGTACATCCTGGCCGTCGCCTTGCTGGTGGGGGAGAAGCAGCTCGCGTTGCTCGACGGCCGGCCGGTCGACGACATCGAGCCGGAGTCGCTCGCCGTGCTGGAGGCGGTCCCGTCGGCGACGAAGTGGGCGCGGTCCTTCACCAACCGCGCGCGCCGCGCGACCCCCGACTTCGCCCGCCGTACGGCGCCCCGCGCGGTCTCGTGCGCGGTCGAGGGCATCTCGCAGGCCTGCGTCCCGGATCCGGACGCCCGGCTGTACCAGCTCCTCCTCGACGCCATCGCCGAAACCAAGGCGTGGGTGCCCGCACCCGCACCCGAACCGGTTACGCGCGAGGTCGTACGCTTCACGGTGTGACATCGGAGATCGACACCGCCTCAGGCCCGCTACCGGTCCACGAGTGGGGACCCGCTGACACCGAGGCACCGGGTGTCCTGCTACTGCAGGAGATCTTCGGGGTCTCCGACTACATCAAGGAGCGCGCGGCGGACCTACACGCCCTCGGGTACTACGTGATCGCGCCGGAGATCTACTGGCGGCTGGACGACACAGAGTTGGACGAGTCCTCGCCGGAGCTCCTGCCGCGCGCGATGGGCATCGTCGGCCGCCTCGACTGGGATCAGGCTGTGAAGGACTCCGTCGCCGCGCTGGAGTATCTGAAGGCGCGGGGGAGAGGCACCGGGGTAGTCGGCTTCTGCTTCGGTGGCGGGCTCGGCTACAACGTGGCCGCCGTGTCGTCGCCGGACGTTCTCGTGAGCTACTACGGCTCCGCGCTGCCTGGTCTGGTTGAGCTCGCGCCGAAGGTGACCGCGACCAGCCTGCACCACTTCGGCAACACCGACGCGTACCTGGACGTTGACGCGATCGTGCCCGCACTGGGTGATGTCGAGATCCACAGGTACGACGGTGCCGGCCACGCGTTCGACAACCCGCTGCCGATGTTCCACCACGCCGAGGCGTCCGTGCTGGCGTGGCGCCGTACCGAAGACTTTCTTGCCCGACACCTCCCAACCTCCCAAGGACAAGCATGAGCCTGTACGACATCCCGTTGACCACCCTGTCCGGCGCCGCGACCTCGCTCGGCGAGTACAAGGGCAAGGCTGTTCTGGTTGTGAACGTGGCGTCGAAGTGTGGTCTGACGCCGCAGTACGAGGGCCTGGAGAACCTGCAGAAGAAGTACGCGTCGCGCGGCTTCACGGTGCTCGGCGCCCCGTGCAACCAGTTCGGCGGCCAGGAGCCCGGCTCCGCCGAGGAGATCGACACCTTCTGCTCCACGACGTACGGCGTGACGTTCCCGATGCTCGACAAGCTCGAGGTCAACGGCGAAGGCCGGCACCCGCTGTACGACGAGCTGACCCAGACCCCCGACGCCGAAGGCGAGTCCGGCGACATCCAGTGGAACTTCGAGAAGTTCCTGATCAGCCCCGAGGGCACCGTCGCCGCCCGCTTCCGCCCCCGCACCGAGCCGGAATCCGCCGAGGTGGTCACCGCCATCGAGGCGCAGCTCCCGGCCTAGCACTTCCCGGCCAGATCGCCCGTCGCTGCCGCGGCGGGCGATTTCTTTGCCGTCCATTGCAACAACCGCCCGACGAGATCCTGGTGGAGTAGAGGACCGATTCTGTCCTGTTCTGCTTCTAGCGTTGTGTTCTACAACGACCTAAGGAGCAGGACATGACGGTGAACCCGATCCCCGAGGGCTACCACAGCGTGACGCCGTGGATCATCGGGCACGACACCGCCGGGCTGATGGACTTCCTGGCGGCCGCGTTCGATGCGGTGGATCTGGGTGGCCGGGTGGTGGGGCCGGACGGGTCCATCCAGCACGCCGAGATGCGGATCGGCGACTCGGTCGTGATGATGTTCGACCATCCCGGCTGGCCGCCGAGGCAGGCGTTCCTGCGGCTGTACGTGCCGGACGTGCACGAGACGCTGGAGAAGGTCGTGGCCGCCGGGGGCACCGTGGTGACCGAGCCGACGCACCTGTTCTGGGGTGACGTGGTCGGCCGGGTGCACGACCCGTACGGCAACCTCTACTGGGTCCACACTCGGATCGAGGACGTCGACGAGCAGGAGCTGGCCCGGCGACTCGGCGACGAGACGTTTCTGAAGGCGATGGAGTACGTGCAGAGCTCGCTGTATCGCCCGGAGATCTAGTCGAGGGGTTTCTTTGCTTCGGAGGTCATTGCTTCGGTGAGGACTTCCGAGGTGAGGGCGATCTGCCAGTCGCGGGCGTGGTGGTCTCGGAGGAAGGTGGTGACCACTTCGAGGTTCACGTCCGGTGGTGGGGACCAGGCCAGGCGGCGGATCGTGTCCGGGGCCAGCAGGTTCTCGGTGGGGAGGCGGTGGGCCTCGGCGATCTCGGCGACCGCGGCGCGGGCGGCCGACAGGCGGGCGGCGGCGTCCGGGTCGCGGTCGGCCCAGGCGCGGGCCGGGGGCGGGCCGTCGTACCTCGGGCCCTGTTTGGGGAGTTCGGAGTCGGGGAGCTTGCGGGCGTGGTCGACCGCCTCCCACCAGGTCCGCATGTGGCGGTGGGCGCCGCGGCCTTTGAAGGCGGTGAGCTTCTGCAGCGTGTCGCGGTCGGCCGGCATCGCGGACGCCGCCTCGACGATCGCGGCATCCGGCAGCACGCGGCCGGGGGAGATGTCGGCGGACTCGGCGATCTGGTCACGGGCCTCCCACAGCGCCCGGACGGTGGCCAGGCTGCGGCGGTTCCGGACCCGGTGCATACCCGACGTACGGCGCCACGGGTCCGGCTTCGGCTCCCGCGGAGGAGCGTCCAGGATCGCGGCGAACTCCTGCTCCGCCCAGTCCCACTTGCCTTCGCGGCGCAGCTCCTGCTCGATCGCGTTCCGGAGCTCGATCAGCATCTCGACGTCCAGGGCGGCGTACACCAGCCAGGGCGCCGGGAGCGGCCGGGTCGACCAGTCGGCCGCGGAGTGCTCCTTGCGCATCCGGTAGCCGAGTACTTCGCTCACGAGCGAGGCGAGCCCGACCTTCGGGTACCCGAGCAGGCGGCCGGCCAGTTCGGTGTCGAACACCTGCCGCGGCACCATCCCGACCTCGGCCAGGCAGGCCAGGTCCTGGTTCGCGGCGTGGATGATCCATTCGGTGTCGACGATCGCGTCGCCGAGCGCGGACAGGTCGCCGAACGGGATCGGGTCGACCAGCGCGGAGCCGGAGCCCTCACGGCGCAGCTGGACGAGGTAGGCGCGGTGCGAGTAGCGGTAGCCGGAGGCGCGCTCGGCATCCACAGCCACCGGACCGGTGCCGGAGCGGAACGCCTCGACGATGTCGGTGAGCGCGGGGTCGGAGTCGATCACCTCCGACAATCCGTCCCTGAGCTCGAGCAGGGGCAGTTGGGCGGCCGGATCGGCCGATTCGGAGGGCTGGGTGTCGGCTGGGCTCATCGGCCCCGCTGTCCACGCCGGGTCGGCATCGCGACCACCCCCGGCGGCACCGGCGGCAGTCCGGCCGCCGTACACAGCACCTCGCCCCACGCCTCGGCGTGCTGGGTCACGTCCACCAACCCGCCGGCGCCGGGCACGGGACTCCAGGACGCGCGGATCTCGATCTCCGCCGTCGCGTCGTCGTCGGCCATGCCGCCGAAGCTTTCGGATACCACCCTGGTGACGGTACCGCTCGGGGCCAGGAAGTCGGCACCCCGGTCCGCCAGGGCCTCCATCAGCCAGGTCCAGCCCACGCCGCCGAGCAGCGCGTCGGTCACCATCTCCGGTTCGACGGCGGCGCGCACGTATGCGACACAGCGGAAAGTCGACTGCCAGGCGTCGTTCCCGGCCGGGTCGTAGAGGACGACCAGACGGCCGGTGGCGATATCGTCACCGTCGACCGTCACGTCGGCGCTGACCGCCGCCGCATGCGGTGCGATCCGCTGCGGTGCGGGCATCTCCTCGACGAAAACCTCGGGCCGGAACCGGGCACCTCGTAATTGCGAGACTGCCTCGGCGAACTCCGCGGGTGGCGCGTCGACCTGCTTGCGGGCACCCATGTCGGCAGCCTACGACTGATTACTCACCGCCGCCTGCTAAGACGCGCCGGTAGCTGTGTGTATGCCGGACGCGACCGGGTCACTGAGCCCTGATCACAGCGTGGGATCATCGCTGTGTGCCAGTGACGCCACCTTCCACTCCGGACCGTTCCGCCTATCTGCTCGCCGCCCGGGGTGAGCCGGTGCCGCACACCCCGGTGTGGTTCCAACGGCAGGCCGGGCGGGCCTTGCCCGAGTACCGCGCCGTGCGGGAGGGCATCACGATGCTCGAGTCCTGTAGGCGGCCCGACCTCGTCGTCGAGATAACGCTGCAGCCGGTCCGCCGTTACGGCGTCGACGCGGCGATCTTCTTCTCCGACATCGTCACCCCACTCCAGTTCGCCGGTTACGACATCGAGATCAAGCCTGGCGTCGGCCCGGTGTCGGCGGACCCGATCCGGGACGCCGAGGGGGTCGCCCGGGTCCGCCCGGTCACCGCGGCCGACGTGCCGTTCACCACCGAGGCCATCCAGCAGCTCGTCTCCGAGCTCGGCGGTACGCCGTTGATCGGGTTCGCGGGCGCGCCGTTCACGCTCGCGTCGTACCTGGTCGAGGGTGGGCCGAGCAAGGACTTCGCGAAGACCAAGGCGATGATGCACGGTCAGCCGGACCTGTGGCACGCGCTGGCGGACCGGCTGGCCGAGGTCGCGATCGCGTTCCTGTCGGTCCAGGTCGAGGCCGGCGCGTCGGCGATCCAGCTGTTCGACTCGTGGGCCGGTGGGTTGTCGCCGCGGGACTACGAGCGGTTCGTGCAGCCGCACTCGGCGAAGGTGTTCGAGGCGATGAAGCAGTACGGCGTACCGCGGGTGCACTTCGGCGTGAACACCGGTGAGCTGCTCGGTCTGATGAGCGAGGCCGGGGCCGATGTCGTCGGCGTCGACTGGCGCGTCCCGCTGGACGAGGCGGTACGCCGGATCACTGCCGCCGGCGGCGCCCCGAAGCCGGTCCAGGGCAACCTCGACCCGGCGCTCCTGTTCGCCGGGTGGGACGCGATCGAGCCGGAGATCGACCGGATCCTCGCCGAGGGCAAGGCGGCCCCCGGGCACATCTTCAACCTCGGCCACGGCGTGCCGCCGAACGCCGATCCCGAGGTGCTGGAGCGCGTCGCGAAGTACGTCCAGGCGAAGTCGGCCCATGTACCTGCCTGACTACGACCTCACCCTGGAGCTACTGCGAGCGGACCACGCTGACGCCGTACTCGCGTTCGAGCAAGAGAACCGGCAGTACTTCGCCTCGTGGGTGTGGGACCGCGGCGACGAGTTCTTCACGGCCTACGCGACTCGGCACGCCGCCCTGCTCGCCGAGCAGGAGTCCGGCGTCTGCCGCTTCCACGTGCTGGTCGACGGCACCGGGGCGGTGGTCGGCCGCGTGAACCTGATGGATCTCGAGAACGGGTCGGCCGAGCTGGGCTACCGGATCGCCGAGAAGTGGGCCGGGAAGGGTCTCGCGACGGCGGCCGTGCGGGCGCTCATCGAGGTCGCACGGACGGAGTACGGACTGTCGGCGCTGACGGCGGGGGCCTCGAACCACAACGGCGCCTCGCAGGCGGTGCTGACGCGCATCGGGTTCCGCGCGGTCGGCAGCAGTAGCACCGACCTCGGGCCGGGGACCAAGTACGAGTTGAGCTTGGAGAACCTGTGAACCGGGTGGTCGTGGTCGGTGGCGGGATCAGTGGGCTGGCAGCGGCGTATGCGCTTGCGACCGGGCCGAATCCGCCGCGCATCACGGTCCTCGAAGGGTCGCCGCGGCTCGGCGGGAAGCTGGCCGGGGACGCGATCGAGGGTGTGCCGGTCGACCTGGGCGCCGAGTCGGTCCTGGCGCGGCGGCCGGAGGCGGTGGAGCTGATCCGGGCCGTCGGGCTCGGCGACGACCTGGTGCATCCGGCAACGACCTCGGCCGGGCTGTGGGTCGGCGATCGGATCCGCGCGATCCCGCCGACCGTGATGGGCGTCCCGGTGGATCCGGCCGCGACTGCCGACGTACTCGGGGAAGCGGCCGCCGAGCAGGTTGCGCACGAGGCCGAGCTGCCCGCGCCCGCGCTGACGGAGGACGTGGCGATCGGGCGGTTCGTCGCCGAGCGCATGGGGTCCGCGGTGACCGACAAGCTGATCGACCCGCTGCTCGGCGGGGTGTACGCCGGGAAGGCCGACGAGATCTCGCTCGCCGCCGCCGTACCCGACCTGTACGCGAAGCTGCGGACCGCGCCGAGCCTGCTCGCCGCCACGGCCGAGCTGCGCGAACTGGGCCAGAAGCGCGCCGGCCAACCGGTGTTCGCGGGCATCGTCGGCGGCATCAACCGCCTGATCGGCGCGCTCGAGCAGGACCTGACCGCCCGCGGCGTCGAGATCCGCACCAAGCTCGCCGTACGCCGGATCTCGCGCACCGCCGACGGGTTCGAGCTGGAGGCGGGACCGGTGCCCGCGCCGACGTACCTCTCGGCGGATGCGGTCGTGGTCGCCGTACCGGCTGCTCCGGCCGGTCGGATGCTGGGGGAGTTGGTGCCCGCGGCATCGACCGAGTTGGCGGCGGTGGAGTACGCGAGCATGGCGATCGTCACGCTCGCCGTCCGGAAGCGGGACTGGCCGTCGGACGCACTCGGGTCCGGGTTCCTGGTGCCGTCCGTGGAGGGCCGCACGATCAAGGCGTCGACGTACTCGCACGCCAAGTGGGCGTGGTCCGCGGAGGCCGGGGGAGAGCTCGCCGTACTGCGTGCCTCGGTCGGGCGGCTCGGTGAGGAGTACGTGCTGCAGCGGTCCGACGACGAGCTGGTCCGGCTCGCGGTGGCGGACCTGCGCAAGGCGATCGGCCTGCAGGCCGAGGTGGTCGGATCGCTGGTGACGCGGTGGGGCGGCGGTCTTCCGGAGTACGCCGTCGGGCACCTGGATCGCGTCGACCGGGTGGAGGCCGCGGTGGCCGGCGTACCCGGGCTGGCGGTCTGCGGGGCGGCGTACCGGGGTGTCGGGATCGCCGCGTGTGTGGCCTCGGGTGGCAAGGCGGCCACCCGGGTGCGGGAACACCTGAACGCATTGGAGACAATGAAGTCGTGACTGGTAAGCCGAAGGCCCGTGAGCTCAACGACGTGATCCGCTACACCTTGTGGTCGGTGTTCAAGGTCGAGACGCCGCTCGGTGACGTCGACCGGGACGAGCTGACCGCCGAGCTCAACGATCTGGTCGGGAAGCTCGCCGCCGCCGACGTGGTGATCCGCGGGTTCTACGACGTCGAAGGCTTCCGGGCGGACGCCGACTTCATGATCTGGTGGCACGCGCCGACGTCGGACGCGCTGCAGGAGGCCTACCACCAGTTGCGCCGTTCGCGGCTCGGGCGGCACCTGGTTCCGGTCTGGTCGCAGTTCGCGCTGCACCGGCCGGCCGAGTTCAACAAGAGCCACATCCCGGCGTTCCTGGCCGACGAGGAGCCGCGGCCGTACATCTGCGTGTACCCGTTCGTCCGGTCCTACGAGTGGTACCTGCTGCCGGACGAGGAGCGCCGGTTCATGCTTGCCGAGCACGGCAAGATGGCCCGCACCTACCCGGACGTGCGGGCGAACACCGTGGCGTCGTTCGCGCTCGGCGACTACGAGTGGATCCTGGCGTTCGAGGCCGACGAGCTGCACCGGATGGTCGACCTCATGCGGGACCTGCGCGCGTCGACGGCCCGCCGGCACGTCCGCGAGGAGATCCCGTTCTACACCGGCAAGCGGGCCGAGGTGTCCGACCTGATCGCGAATCTGGTCTGATGCACCGCAAGGCGTTCCCGGTGCTCTACGTCGCCGACGTACGCCGGTCCGTCGAGTTCTACACGCTCCTCGGCTACGAACCGACGTACCAGTTCCCGCTGGAGGGCGACCCGCACTACGTCGGCCTGGAGCGCGGTGACTCCTCCCTCGGCCTGTCCGACGCCAACTGGCCCGAGGCCCAGCTCGGTATCACGGTCGGTGCGGCGCCGCGCTTCGAGCTGTTCGTGTACGTCGACGACGTCGAGGCGGAGGTGGAGCGCTTCCGCGCGGCCGGCCACCCGGTCCTGCAGGAGCCGGCCACGATGCCGTGGGGCGAGCGCCAGGCCTACCTCGCCGATCCCGAGGGCAACCCCGTGGCGCTCGCAACCCCGGTTTAGGTGCCGGGCTTCTGCAGTAGGTAGTCCTCGGCGCGCATCGACGTCGGGGGCCGGACGTCCGACGGGATCAGCTCGCGCAGGTCCCGCTCGGTGAGCTTGTCCGGGTCGCTGGCGGACAGCCGGGTGGCCTGGTTGGAGACGGCCTCCTCGAGCACGTTCCGGATGAAACGGCCGTTACCGAAGCTGTGGCCACGCGGTGCGGGCGGGATGACGGCGCGGACCTTGTCCAGCACTTCCTCGCCGTAGATCATGCCCTTCTGCCGGGCCTGCAGCTCGAAGATCCCGACCAGCTGGTCGGTGTCGTACTCACTGAACGACAGCAGCTTCGGGAACCGGGACGCCAGACCGGTGTTGGACTCCATGAACCGCTGCATCTCGCGGTGGTACCCGGCGACGATCACGATGCAGTCGTTGCGGTGGTCCTCCATCAGCTTCAGGACCGTCGCGACCGCCTCGAGACCGTAGTCGCCCGGAGTGTTCTCCGGCGTCAAGCTGTACGCCTCGTCGATGAACAGCACACCGCCGAGCGCCTCGCGGAACTTGGCCGCGGTCATCGGCGCGGTCGAACCGAGGCCGGCGCCGACCAGGTCGGAGCGGTCGACCTCGACCACGTGACCCTTCTCGAGGACGCCGAGCTGGTGGTAGATCCGGCTGAGCAGCCGGGCGATCGTGGTCTTCGCCGTACCGGGCTTCCCGACGAACACCATGTGCCGTGCGCGCTCGTGACTCGGCAGCCCGAGCTCGGACCGGCGGAGGTTCGTCTTCACCTCGGCGACCATCCGGCGGACCGCGTCCTTCACCGACTCCAGGCCGATCAGCGAGTCGAGCTCGGCGATCGGGTTGTCGCTGAAGTCGAGCGGCTTCGGCAGCGCCTCGTCGGGCGTGTCACCCGAGGCGTTGCCGGCACTCTTGTCTTCTTCCTTCTTGACCTCGTTCCAGGCGGCTGAGAGCGAGGCTTCCTGGTCCGACGCGGCCTGGTTCTCGAGGGCGTTCCAGCGCTCCCGGTCGAGCATCCGGAACAGCGTGGTCAGGTCGGGGACCTCGGGCTCCGGCCACGGCGCCCGGTTCAGCACACCGGACAGGTGTATGCCGACGCGCGCGGCGGCGGCGCCCCAGGACCTGGCGAGCGGTGCCTGTCCGTTGCGGATCGCGCGGGACATCCACTGGTTGATGTGCCCGTACCAGGTCTGCAGCGTGAAGGTCGGGTCGAGCTCCTTGAGCGCCTTGTGCACGTCGATCGCGGAGTCACCGAGGATGCTCGCGACGGACTGCGGGATTCCGCGCAGCCCGGTGGCCAGGATCAGCTCGGCCAGCACCTGGGCGAAGTCGCCGGCGTACTCGTCCGGGCTCACCATCAGCATCCGGGCGTGCGTGTCCCGGACCGAGTTCAGCGAGTAGCGCAGGGCGGCGGTGGGGCCGGCGAGCTCGGGGAGTACGGCGCGCTCGGAATCGTTGAGCGCGTCGGTACGCCAGTACTTCGCGATGTCGTCGTACTCGCCGGTGATGTGCAGCTCGGTGATGGCACGGTCGGCCAGGACCCGGTCGAACGCGGCGGTCAGGGCCGTCGCGCGGGCTGCCATCGGGGGAGCGTCGACGAACAGGGCGGCGACGTTGCGGGACAGTTGCAGCGCGTGCTTGCGCCCGTTCTCGCGGAATCCACGGGCGCCGGCGATCGCCTGCAGGTGCCAGTCCGTCGGCGCCACGTGGATCACATGGCCGCTGCCGCCGAGACGGGACGACGGCCGGTGGAACTCGTGGGTCAGCTCGGCCGACAGGTCGGCGTACTCACCGTGCAGGACCGGGATCCACCCGGTCAGCAGCGGAGCCACCTGATGGGTGTACCAGACCGCAGCGGGAGTGCCTGTGACGAAGTCCGGGAACGCCTCGGGGCGCAACGGCCGCAGCGCCTCGGGGTCGTCGGCCCAGGCCTTGAGCTGCGCCCGGACGCGGGTCAGCCACTCGCCCGGCACCTCCCACGGCTTCTCCGCCGCCAGCACATCGAGAACCCGCGGACTACGGACGTCGTCAGCCACCAATTTCCTTCCCCAGAATCCACCAGCCGCCCCAGTCTAGGACCCCACCGGGCGAGCCGCGGGTCAGGCGGGGTCGGCTGGGGTGAGGGTGAGGCTGATGCTGTTGATGCAGTAGCGGAGGTCGGTGGGGGTGCCGTAGCCCTCGCCCTCGAAGACGTGGCCGAGGTGGGAGCCGCAGTTGGCGCAGCGGACCTCGACGCGCTTCATGCCGAGGTCGTGGTCCTCGATGTACTCGACCCGGTCCTCGGCGAGCGGCGCGAAGAACGACGGCCAGCCGCAGTGCGAGTCGAACTTGGTCTCGCTCCGGAACAGCTCCGTGTCGCAGGCCCGGCACTTGTACACGCCGACCGTCTTGGTGTCGGTGTACTCACCGACGAACGGCCGCTCGGTGCCGGCCTGGCGCAGCACGTGGAACTCGGCGGGGGAGAGCTCGGCCTTCCACTCCGCGTCGGACTTCTGTACGACGTAGTTCTTGGTCTGATCTGTCACGTTCCCAGTATCGGCGCCCGGGCAAGGAAAACCCCGCCCGGGCGGCCAACGTAAGACTGCCGCAATCTTCTGGGGTTACCGCACCCAGGACGGCAGCGGGATCAGTTTCACCACCTGCGGGTCGTGGTCGGAGATCTGGTCCGGGAACTCCGCGTTCATGTGCACGACGTCGTACGCCGACGCCGGCCGCAGGTTCTGTGAGATCAGGATCTGGTCCAGGATCTGGCTGTTGCCCTCGAACACGTAGCTGTACCGCTCCTTCAGCGGCAGCGTCCGCGGCAGGTCGATCAGCGCGGTCTTGCCCGAGCCGACCAGGATGTCCGCGGTCTGCGACCAGTCGAAGTCGTTCAGGTCACCGAGGACGACGACGTTCGCGCCCTTGTCCTTGGCCAGGATCTGGTCCACGAACCCGCGCACCGAGGCGGCCTGCTGGTGCCGCTTGGCCGCGGTCACCTGCACCGGCGGCTGGAAGCGGCCCCACAGCGGGTTGTCGCCGCCCTTGGAGCTGAAGTGGTTCACGACCACGAACACGGTCTGCCCGTGCCACTTGAACTCGCCCGCGAGCGGCACCCGGGTGGCGGCCCAGGCGGGGTTCGCCGGGTCGATCCGGCCCGGCGAAGCGCTCAGGTGCGGCTTGCCGCGGCGGTCCGTGACGATCGTGGTCGGCGACGTCGAGGTCCCACCGGGCGTATCGACGAACTTCACCGCCTTGTCCGTCCGGTACAGGAACGCGACCCGGATGTTGCCGCCCGGCTCACCGCCCTCCTGGTTGTTCACCGGGTCGATCTGCTTCCAGGTGTACTGCGGCCCGCCCGCCTTCACGATCGCCGCGGTCAGCAGTCCGAGCGTCTTGTCCGCGGTCGTGTCGCCGGAGTTGACCGCTCCGTCGTCGTCCTGGACCTCCTCGAGGCCGAGGATGTCCGGCGACGCGAGGTTGTGCACGACCGCCTGCGCCAGCCCGTCGAACTTGACGTCACCGTCGGACGGGTCCAGGTTCTCCACGTTGAACGTCGCCACCGACAGCTGCACCGGCGACGAGGCCTTGGTCGTCTCGCGCTTGACCCCGCCGTCGATCACGGTCGGCGTCGTGGTCGGCAGCAGCTTGAAGTTGCCGAACGAGTAGTCGAGGACACCCGTCACCACACCGGCCAGCTTGTCGCCGGTCTTCGCGTCCGGGATCGTCGTCAGTACGTCGTCCAGCAGCACCCGCTCCGGGTTGCTGTCGGTCTTCTGCAGCAGGATCCCGCCGCGCACCGTGCGTACGCCGGCACCAGCCGGTACGACGGACAGCTCGCGGAACGAACTCGTCGGGCCGGTGACCTGCGGCTGGTTGATGCCCAGCCACATGCCCTCCAGCGACTCCCAGAAGTCGAGACCGTCGCTGGCCGGGTCGAACGCGGTGCTGGTCGTCTCGACGTCACCGTTCGAGTCATCGTCGATCACGGTCGACGGCGGCACGCGCCCGCCCGGTCCGACGATGGTCGGAGCCGGTACGGCGGCAGTCCCGGTGCCTGAAGTTGTCACGGTGACCTTCGGGTTGGTCAGCTCGGTGGTCGTCAGGTTCGTCGTACCGCCGGAGCCGCCCGGGCGGAACTCGGCGACCGAGCCCTCGACCGTCACGGCGTCGCCCACGGAGACCGTCGGCGCGGCGCTGGTGAACACGAACAGGCCCTCGCTGGTGGCCGGGTCGGCGTCCGGCTGCGGGTCCTGGAACCAGAACCCGTTGCTGCCCTTCACCGTCACAACACCGGTGACGTTCGCGACCTGCTTGCCGTCCAGAGGCGACCGGTGCGCGGCGCCCTGGATGTCGTGGATCTTCGCGTCCACCGGCGGCTCGGCCGGACCACCGGTCAGTGTGCCGGGCGACGGGTTGCCGGCGGCGAAGTCGACGCTGTTGTTGTCGGTGTCCTTCGCCGGGTCGGTCCGCGCGGCCGAGGTCGTGTTCGACAGGCCCGGCGCGGGCGTGGTCTCGGAGTCGTTCGCGGCGCCGTACCCGACGTAGTCCTTGACGCCCGCGTCGGCGTGGCAGGTGGCGCCGCAGGCGAGGGCGGTCTGGTTCGTGACCAGAGCGACCTTGCCGGCAGACGCGGACATCAGGGTGGTCCCGGTCGCGTTCGCCGTCGGCAGCGGCTGGCCGTTCCCGGCGCCGGCGCCCTCCTGGACGAGATAGGCGGCTCCGGGCGCGATGGTGCCGGTCAGGTTCGTCACCTGCCACGTCGAGCCTCCGGACGAGGCGTACTGGATCGACCAGCCGCTCACGTCGACCGGGGCCGAGCTGTTGTTGGTCAGCTCCACGAAGTCGTTCTGGTACGGCGCGCCGCTGTTGCCGCCACCGCCGTACACCTCGGTGATGACCACATCGGTGGAAGCGGCGTCGGCGGGCCGAGCGATCAGTACGGCGGAGCCGGCTAAGACGAGACTCGAAGTGACCACGAGAGCGCCCAGGCGGCGCCGTGATCGGTACAGGGCAGACATTCCCGGATTCTCACACCGGTACGCGGTCCTTCCAAGGTCCAACACGTGAACACGTGCCGAAGGCAGGGGTGATCATTCGCCCCGCAACGCAAGCAGTTGGTACACCTCGACCGGCTCGGCCTTTCCCTTCAAACTGATCAGCCCCAGGGACTCCGTGCGGGCCTCCGGCAGCAGCGCCTTCGTCGCCGGGCCGATCGCGACCGCCCCACCCGGAGCCTTCCCCTCGATCCGCGACGCGACGTTCACGGTGTCCCCGATGACGGTATGCGTTCTCCCGCCTTCCGTCCCGAGCAGCGTCACGGACGCGATCCCGCTGTTGATCCCGACCCGGAACCGCGGCCAGGTCGGATGCGCGTCCTGTACGGCGGCCGCCGCCTCCTGCAGCGCCAGCCCGGCCTCGGCCGCTCGTTGCGCGTGATCCGGCTGGTCACCGCGCTTGTTGAACGTGACCATCAGGGCGTCGCCGATGATCCGGTCCACGTCGCCGCCGTGCCGTTGGACGACCTGCGGTACGACGACCTGGAAGTACGTGTTGAGCATCGCCGTGACCTCGGACGGGTCGTGCTGCTCGGAGAACGACGTGAACCCCTGCAGGTCCGCGAACAGCACGCTCAGCTCGCGCCGTCCCGACACCGTGTCCTCCTGGTACAGGTCCGCGAACCGCTCCTCGTACCACTGGATCCGGACCCCGGCGACGACCAGCACGAACGCGCCGAGCATCAGCACGTGCCACTCCCACCACGACAACGCCCAGTTCCGGGCGAACACCAGCGCGACCATCGCCTCGCCGAGCAGCACGAACGCGGCGATCATCGACAGCAGCATCAGCGACGGCCGCGCCCACCAAGTCCGCAGGTACCTCGCGGCGGCAACGCCGTACAGCAGAACCGTGGGTACGGCGAGCGCGGTGAGGATGCCGTCGGCAACTTCCGGGACGGACGTCGCGTGCAGCGGCCAGATCCGCAGCACCGAAGCCGCCGCCCACACGGCCAGCAGTACGAGCAAACCGATCCGCAGCCTGCGCCCCCACGCGATGCCGGAGACGGTCAGGCTCGACAGGAACGCGAACACCGACGCCAACGCGACACCGATCGGCGTAGCGAGCGTGAAGCCGACGTTCGGTGTGTCCAGCAGCACCTTCGGTGTCGCCAGCGCGTGTAGCCCCAGGAAGCCTGCCGCGGACAGGAACGCCAGCGACACGAACAGAACGCGCGAATCACCTCGCCGCAGAGCGGCGGCGCCGGTTGTGTAGGCGAGTACGGCGCTCAGCGCGGCAGTCACCAGCACCAACCAGAAGTGCGCGGGATGATGCTCCCAGTGCACGTCGAACCGTGGCTCCTGCAACACCAGCGCGAGTCCCACGAGAGGCAGTACCAGCACCAGCGCGGTCAGTCCGACCATCGCCGGCGTGTAGACGAACTTCCGCTCAGGCATCCGACCGGACCTTGAGGTGCGTGTGGATCTGCGAGACCACCACCGATCCCTCACCGACCGCTGACGCCACCCGCTTCACCGACCCGCACCGCACGTCGCCGACCGCGAACAGCCCCGGAACCGTCGTCTCGTAGGGCTGCGGCGGCCGATCCTCGGGCCACTGCGGATCCGCCGCGGCATCCGACCCGGTCAGCACGAAACCGTGCGCATCCCGTCCCGCCTCGGCCGGCAGCCAATCGGTCCCCGGCACCGCGCCGATCATCACGAAGAGCCCGTCGGCCGGGACCGTCTCCTCGTCACCGGTCAGCCGATCCCGCAGGACGACGTTCTCCAGCCGCCCGTCGCCACCGCCGCCGGTCACCTCGCTCGACGCCCGGACGAAGACGTTGTCGGCGGCATCGATCGCGTCGATGAGGTACTGCGACATGCTGGCCGCCAGACTCTCTCCACGGATCACGATCAGCACCTTGCGGCAGTACCGTGCGAGGTGCAGAACGGCCTGCCCAGCTGAGTTCCCGCCACCGACCACGCAGGCGTCCCGATCCTGCAGGCCATGCGCCTCGGACACGCTCGCGCCGTAGTACACCCCAGCGCCTACGAGCTTCTCCAGCGACGGTACGTCGAGACGCCGGTAGGAAACGCCGCTAGCCAGCACGACCGCGCGGGCCGTCACCTCGCCGACCGCGTCGATCGCGGCGACGAACTGATCGCCACGTTTCTCCAGCCGCTGCACCGTCCGCATCAGCACGAAATGCGCGCCGAACACCCACGCCTGCTGATAGCCGCGCTGCGCCAGCTCCGACCCGCGAATGCCGCGCGAGAACCCGAGATAGTTGCGGATCAGCGAACTCGTCCCGGCCTGCCCGCCGATCGACTCACGTTCCACGACCAGCGTCCGCAACCCCTCGGACGATCCGTACACGGCCGCGGCCAGCCCACCCGGTCCGGCCCCGACGACCAGCAGGTCGAACGACCGATCCTCATCGGAGGCGAGCGTCGTCGGGACGCCCCACGCCTCGGCGATCTCCGCGTCGGTCGGATCGTGCAGGACCGCGCCGCCGACCGCCGGCATCCACACCAGCACCCCGTCGCCGGGATCCGGCTCCCGGATGAACTCGAGCACGTCGTTCGCCAGCGGCGAGCCACTCTCCCGGAACGCGCTCGGGATCCCGTTGCGGGCCAGCAGACTGCGCACGGCCTGACCGCGCACCGACGTACCGGCCGCGATCACGACCACCTCACGCAGGTTGGCGACCTCGAAGCGCGACCACTCCTGGACGAACTCCGCCACCGTGCGGTGGAACAGCTCGTCGTGAGCGATCCACGGCTTCAGCACGTAGTAGTTGATGTCGCCGACCGACATCGCGGTCAGGATCGCCGAGGCCGTCGTACGCTCCGCCCAGGCGCCCCACTCGATCAGCAGCGCCCGCCGCGCGTCCGGGTGCAGCGTCCGCGACGCCGCGAGAATCCCGGCCCGGTCGTCGTCGGGGAGCGCATGGTCGACCATCACCACGGCGACCCGCTGCTCCCACTCGTGCGCACGCCGTAGACAGTCGAGCGCGGCCTCCGCCGTCAGCTCGCCGCGGACCCGGAAGTCCGCGCCGAAGCCGCGATCCAACTCGGTTTCACACCGTTCCAGACGCTCCGGGTCAGCGTCGACAACCAGCAGTACCGGCCGTGCGGAACGAAGCCGCGGCCCTTCCCCGGGCACCCCACCCATGTCTGTGACGGTAGGTCCGCACAAACACGGTGGCAATGGTCAAAACGTTTGTTCACCGGTCCTGTCCGCCCCAGTGGGACAGGACCGGTGAACTCTCAGGTTGTCAGTTCACGCTGACAGCGGACCAGGTCGCGGCGACGGCGGCCCGCTCCGGGCTGCTGGCGCCGTACAGGTCGGTGGCCGCGTTCAGCGTGGCGGTCCGGGCCTGCGCGTACGTCGTACCGCTCGTCATGTACGTCGTCAGCGCGCGGAACCAGATCTTGCCGACCTTGTCGCGCCCGATGCCGTTCAGCGTCGTGCTGTTGCAGGTCGACCCGTTGTGAGGCAGACCGCCGATCGTCTTGGCGCCGGTGCCCTCGGCGAGCAGGTACGCGAAGTGGTTGGCCACGCCGGAGGAGTAGTGCACGTCGAGGTTGCCGACACCGGAGGACCAGCAGTCGGCGGAGTTGCCGTCCTTGCTCGGCTTGTCCATGAACCGCAGCGCCGGGCGGTCCTTCATGATCTCCTCGCCGATGTAGTAGTCACCGGGGTCGGAGGCGTTGTTGGAGTAGAACTCGACGAGCGTGCCGAAGATGTCGCTGGTCGCCTCGTTCAGGCCGCCGGACTCACCGGAGTAGGTGAGGTTCGCGGTGTGCTCGGTGACGCCGTGGGACATCTCGTGGCCGGCCACGTCGATCGAGACCAGCGGACCCGCCACGACGTTGTCGCCGTCGCCGTACGTCATCTGCTTGCCGTCCCAGAACGCGTTCACGTAGTTCGAGCCGTAGTGCACGCGGCTCGGGACGCCCTTGCCGTCGCCGAAGATCCCGTTCCGGCCGTGGACGTTCTTGTAGTAGTCGTACGTCGTCGCGGCGCCGTAGTGCGCGTCGACGGCAGCCGAGGCGCGATCGGTGTTGACGCCGGTGCCCCAGTGGTTGTCCGCGTCGGTGAAGCGGGTCGGGGCCGTGCAGCCGAAGCCGAAGAGCTGGCACAGGAGCGAGTCGGTCTTGTTGTTGGCGTCGCCGGTGTAGCCGCCGCCACGCGTCGCGTCGGTCAGCGTGAAGCCGCCGGTCGCGGTCGACGTCTGGAGCGGCACGGTCCCGCTGTACAGGCTCTTGCCGTCACCGGTCGCGGTCTCGATGTGCTGCTCGCTGACCAGCTTCGCGCCGGTCAGGGCGTCCACGGTCGTCGTGATGCGGCTCGGCGTACCGTCGGCCTGGGTGCCGACCGCCGTGACCAGGTAGGCCAGCCGCGGCGCGCCCTTGCGGGCCTCGATCACCAGGCTCGGCTTGCCGTCGGTCTTCAGGCCCTTGGCGAGCGCCTTCGTGGCCGCGGTCGCGCTGCTGACCTTCGGCGTACGGGCGACGTTCGCGCTCCTGCCCAGCGAGAGGCTGGCGCCCTTGAAGGCGCCGTCCTTGGCCTGGTGGACGACCACGTCGCCGCCGAGAACCGGGAGGCCCCCGATGGTGCGGTCCATCCGGACGTGGCTGGAGCCGTCCTTGTCGACGATCACGTCCTTGACCACGAACGCGTCGGCCGTCGTGGCCCGCAACGTGGTCAGGTTGCTGCTGATCGCCTCCTTGGCCTTGGCAACGGCGGCGGCGGGCGTGGGGACAGGGGATGCCGTTGGCGCACCGGTTGCTGTGGTGGCACTGGTCAGTCCGAGGGCGGTAGTGGTCACCACTGCGGTGGCAGCGGCGATCAGGGCGGATCTATTCATCCTCGCGCTCCTTGTCAGGTGTCCCGGGGGCCTCACGCCCCAGGAACGAGGTGCAGGAACGTTACCGCCCGGTCACCTACCGTGGCCAGAGGTCGAGAAAAGTTGCCTTTCCCGTGTGCCCAACGGAAATTCTGCGGATTTGTCCGGCGGGGGCGATACGGTCACCGCATGGCGAAGAGCACAGCGGTGATGCTCACCGTGGGGGACCGGGAGGTCCGGGTGTCCAGCCCCGATCGGGTGGCCTACGAGGCGACCGACTGGGCTCCGGAGGTCACCAAACTGCAGGTCTGCGAGTACTTCACCGCGGTCGCTCCCGCGTTCATGCGGGCGTCGGGCGACCGTCCGGTCGCGCTGGAACGCTGGCCCGGTGGATGGCGCGAAGGTATGACGCTGTCGGTGGACGCGACCGGTCGCCAGACGGGCGACGGCTTCTACTCGAAGCGGCTCCCCAAGGGCGCGCCCGACTGGCTCGAGACCTGCCGCGTACTGACCCCGAACGGACGCCCGATCGACGAGCTGTGCCTGAGCGAGCCCGCCGCCGCGGTGTGGGCCGCACAGATGGGCACGCTGACCTTCCACCCGTGGGCCGTTCGCAAGGACGATCTCGACCAGCCCGACGAACTGCGCATCGACCTCGATCCCCAGCCCGGTGCGACCTTCGCCGATGCCCGGCGGGTGGCCGACGTCGCCCGCGAACTCCTCGAGGAGCTGGGCCTGCGGGCGTATCCGAAGACCAGCGGCAACCGCGGCATCCACATCTACGTGCGGATCCGGCCGGAGTGGAGCTTCGACGAGGTCCGGCACGCCGCGATCGGCCTCGGCCGCGAGCTCGAACGCCGCGACGACGGCGTGACCACCGCCTGGTGGAAGGAGGAACGCGGCGAGGCCTCGATCTTCCTGGACTTCAACCAGAACCTCCGCGACCGCACCGTCGCGGGCGCCTGGTCGCTCCGGCCGCGGCCGGGTGCGCCGGTGAGTACGCCGATGACCTGGGAGCGGCTCGCCGAGGTCGACGATCCGCGGGCGTTCAATCTGCACACGGTCCCGGAGTACCTCGCCGACGGCGATCCGTGGGCGGACATGGACGACACGGCGTACCCGCTGGAGCCGTTGCTGCGGCTCTGGGAAGAGCTTCCCGGCGGTGAGCTGAACTTCCCGCCGGACTACCCGAAGATGCCGGGGGAGCCGCCGCGGGTCCAGCCGAGCAAGAAGGTCGCCGAGCACTGGGACGAGCAGGGCAACCGAATCCCTGACTGACACTTTGAAGGACTGTCTCGTCGGATGGGTGTCAAACGCTCATTCGCTAGGAGATACCTGTTATGGACACTCGTCTGGACCTGTTCACCAACCCCGTCCTCACCAAGTTCATCAAGCACCTGAACAGCGCGGCCCGGGTCGCGACCACGGTCGGGGTCCCACTGGCCACGCTCGAGCTGGTCGAGCTACGGGTCAGCCAGATCAACGGCTGCGCGTACTGCGTCGACATGCACTCGAAGGATCTCGCGCACCACGGCGAGACCTCGGTCCGGATCAACCTTGTTGCGACGTGGCGCGAAGCCACCGTCTACACCGAGGCCGAGCGCGCCGCGCTCGCGCTGGCGGAAGCCGGCACCCGGATCGCCGACGCCGCCGGCGGAGTTGCCGACGACGTGTGGCTGAACGCCACCAAGCACTACAACGAGGAGCAGCTGGGCGCCCTGGTCGCCGCAATCGCAGGCATCAACACCTGGAACCGCCTCAACGTCATCACCCAGCAGCCCGCTGGGGACTACGTGCCCGGCCAGTGGGGCTGAGGCGGGTCAGAAGGTACGCAGGGCGCCGCCGTCGATGGGGATGATGGCGCCCGTGAGATACGACGCTGCGGGGGAGAGGACGAAGGCCGCGACCCGGCCGAACTCGTCGGGGGTCCCGTAGCGGCGCAGTGGGATGGTCTTCTCCGAGGCCCGCCGGGCCACGTCGGGGTCGCCGCCGCGGGCGTCGAGCTCCTTCAGGCGGTCGGTCGCGATGCGGCCCGGCATCAGGCCGTTCACCCGCATCCCGTTCGGTCCGAGCTCGTCGGCGAGCGTCTTCGCCACCATCGCGAGGCCGGGCCGCAGCCCGTTCGAGATCGCCAGGCCGGCGATCGGGGACTTCACCGACGACGAGAGCACGAACGCGATCGAGGTGTCCTCGGTGCCGGCCCGGGCGACCGCGCGAGCGATCCGCAGCCCGCCGAGGAACACGCTGTCGAACGCGGATCGCCAGTCCTCCTCGTCGGTGTCCAGCGCGGTCCCGGCCTTCGGCCCGCCGACGCTGATCAGCGCGCCGTGCAGTTCGCCCCACTTGGCGATCGCGGTCGCGGCCAGCCGCTCCGCACTGTCCGGGTCGGCGTTGTCGACGGGGATCCCGACGACGCTCCCGCCGAGCTCCGTCAGTTCTGCCGCGGCCCGCGCGATCGACTCCTCGTTGCGGCTGGAGATCACCAGCCGGGCGCCTTCGGCGGCAAGCGCCTTGGCAGTGGCGAAGCCGAGTCCGGCACTCGCGCCGGTGACGATGTAGGTGCGATCGCGCAGTCCGAGGTCCACACCACCATCCTGCCCCACCACACCCCGCGGCGCATCTCGTGCCCACGGCAAGAACCGTCGTTGCGCAAGGCAACGAGCTTCAGTCGGAGGCGGCGGCGTGGGCCTCGGGGCGTTCGACGGCTTGTGGCTGCTGCTCCGCGGGCTTGGCGGCGGTCGCCTGCTGCCGGGAGAAGTAGATGAGTCCGCCCAGGGCCAGCAGTGCGAAGAAGAACCACTGCAGCGCGTAGAAGAAGTGCGGCCCGTCGTCGATCTCCGGACCGGGGAACGTGCTGAAGGCCGCGTCGTTCGCCGGCTCCTGCTTGTCCACCGTGACGTAGCCGTCGTACAGGTTCAGACCGAGGACCTTCGCGTAGTCCGGGCCGTTGATGAGTCGCGCCGTACCGTCGTCCGGCGTACCGCCGTTGGTGTGGCCGCCGCGTTCGCTGCGCTGCAGGCGGCCGGTGACGGTCACTTCGCCGGTCGGTACCGCGGGCACGTGGAGCGGCATGAGCTCCGAGCTCTGCCGGGCGAGGAAGCCGCGGTCGACCAGAACCGCCTTCCCGTCCGCGAGCACCAGCGGGGTGACGATCTCGAAGCCGGGCTTGTCCTGGACGTTGCGGTACTTCAGGACGACCTGTTTCGAGGCGTCGTACCGCCCGGAGAGGACGACGGTGCGCCAGGCGTGCTGGTCGCCGACGACGCCCGGCGGACCGAGGATCTGGTCGATCGGGGCCGCCGGGGCGGCCAGGTTCGTCCGGGTCACCGTGTTGCGAGCCTTGCGTTCGTCGAGGCGGTGCAGCTGCCAGCGACCGAGCTCCACGCACACGCCGGCGAGTGCGATGACGGCCAGCGCGGCGACGATCCAGCGGATGTTCATGAGGCGACGCACGTCTCGAACTTAAGCCATGCCCTGAAACGTCCGACGCGCGGCACGTACGCTGGGGTCGTGACGGCGATCCAGGAAGCGATGATCCAGGACGGGACGCGAACCGGTCTGGCGGACCGCTACGGCCGGACCGCGACCGACCTGCGGGTGTCGCTCACGGACCGTTGCAACCTGCGCTGCACGTACTGCATGCCGGAAGAGGGCCTGGACTGGCTCGCGAAACCCGAACTGCTCACCGACGACGAGGTCGTCCGCCTGGTGTCGGTCGCGGTCACGCACCTGGGCGTGCACGAGATCCGCTTCACCGGCGGCGAACCGCTGCTCCGGCGCGGCTTGGTCGGCATCGTCGCCCGTACGACGGAACTCGCGCCCCGCCCCGAGGTGTCGCTGACCACCAACGGGATCGGCCTCGCCCGGCAGGCCGTCGCGCTGAAGGAAGCCGGCCTGGACCGGGTGAATGTGAGCCTCGACACCGTCGACCAGGAAACGTTCAAGAACCTCACCCGCCGGGACCGTTTGCAGGACGTCGTCGCCGGGCTGGAGGCCGCGCACGACGCCGGCCTGACGCCGGTGAAAGTCAATGCGGTCCTCATGCGCGGTGTGAATGACTCGGATGCGCCGCAATTGCTGGAGTTCTGCCTCGAGCGCGGCTACGAATTGCGGTTCATCGAGCAGATGCCGCTGGACGCGCAGCACGGCTGGGACCGGACCACGATGATCACCGCGGACGAGATTCTCGCCCAGCTCACCGAGCGGTTCCATTTGACGCCGGACGACGCGTCGAAGCGGGGCAGCGCGCCGGCCGAGTCGTTCCTGGTCGACGGTGGACCGCAGACGGTCGGCATCATCGCGTCCGTCACGCGGCCGTTCTGCGGGGACTGCGACAGGGTCCGGCTGACCGCCGACGGGCAGGTGCGGGACTGCCTGTTCGCGCGCACCGAGTCCGACCTCCGGACCGCTCTGCGGAACGGCGCCGACGACGCCGAACTCGCCGACCGCTGGCGTCGCGCGATGCTCAACAAACTTCCGGGTCACGGCATCAACGACCCGAGCTTCCTGCAACCGTCCCGCCCGATGTCCGCGATCGGCGGTTGAGCCCATACCGGCCCAATCCGGAAATGTGGTTTTTCGCTATGCGCCATTCATGCTGTGAATGGCTCGACCTCGCGCAGGAATGACCTGCGGTCGAGGAAGTCGGACAAGCTGTCCTTGTGTTCGTCGCAGGCCAGCCAGGTCTTGCGCCGGTCGGGGGTGTGGATCTTCGGGTTGTTCCACAGCAGCGCCCAGGTGGCAGGCTTCCCGCAGCCCCTGGCAGAGCAGCCGGTGGGCACTGTCGGTGCGGCTTCTTCAGTCATCCGCGGGTGTCATTCCTCTGCATTCCTGATGCCTCAATAATCAATAGCCTGGGCAAAATGAAGCGACGTCGGACAGCCACGGGGGGAGCCGTCCGACGCCGCATCAAGTCCCTGAATTCCACACATGAACTTCAGAGCACGCGGGAGATTCTGACACGGATCAGTCCAAGTTTTCCAGTCCCGGCCCAGATCACTTTTCGGTGTCGGCCGGACGGTCCTGAGAAGTGTCCTGGGAAGGGTCTTGAGAAGTGTCGGGATCAGCGGGTACGACGACCGTCGGACGCTCCCCGATCGAAGGTCTCGCGGGTGCCACGTACGGGTCCGCGGCGGGCGTTGTCGCCGATCGCTGGGCATTCGCCAGCACCACCGCGAAGTACGGCAAGGCGATCGCTCCGACGACGAAAAGCCAGCGCCACGGCGACGGGGTGATGACGGCGAGCACGAAGCAGACGATCCGGATCGACATCATCCACGCGTACCGCACGATCCGGCTGTCCAGGTCCTCCGACCGGCCGGGCTGCGCACTCGTCACCGAGATGACGGTCGCGTCGCTCCGCTCATGGCGTTTCGACATCTATCCTCCTCACCAGGAACAACGGTACGCCGCGCTGATCGCCCCGGCGCAGCCAGGCTGGGAGGAATGTGAAATGACCGACCGCACCTACCGCGTGACCGAGATCGTGGGCACTTCGAAGGAAGGCCTGAACCAGGCGATCACCAACGGGATCGCCCGCGCCGGGGAGACGCTGCGCCACCTCGACTGGTTCGAGGTGACCGACATCCGCGGCCATGTCGCCGACAACCAGATCGACCACTACCAGGTGACCATGAAGGTCGGCTTCCGCCTCGAAGACTCCTAAGTCGGATCGCCCGGCCGCAGTGGGATAGCGTTCCTCCGTCCGGCGATGTGAGGAGGGCTTGTGGGTAGGTCTGTGTTGGTGACCGGCGGTAGCCGGGGGATCGGGCTGGCGATCGCCACCGCGTTCAAGGAGGCGGGCGACCAGGTCGCTGTCACGTACAACACCAGCCCGCCGCCGGAGGGCTTCCTCGGCGTGAAGTGCGACATCACCGACCAGGCACAGGTCGACGCCGCCTTCGACACGATCGCCGAGCAGCACGGTCCGGTCGAGGTGCTGGTGGCGAACGCCGGCATCACCCGCGACACGCTGCTGCTGCGGATGTCCGACGACGACTGGGACGCGGTCATCGAGACCAATCTCACCGGATCGTTCCGGGTCGCCCGGCGCGCCGCGAAGGGCATGCTGCGGCTGCGCAAGGGCCGGATCGTGTTCATCTCTTCCGTGGTCGGCCTGCTCGGCTCGCCCGGCCAGGTGAACTACGCGGCCAGCAAGTCCGGCCTGATCGGCATGGCCCGCTCGATCGCCCGCGAGCTCGGCAGCCGCGGCATCACCGCGAACGTCGTCGCGCCCGGCTTCGTCGAGACCGACATGACCGCGGTCCTGCCGGAGGAGACCCAGAAGCAGTACCTGAGCCAGATCCCGCTCGGCCGTTTCGGCCTGACCGAGGAGATCGCGAACGCGGTCCGCTGGCTGTCGTCGGAGGAGGCCGGCTACATCACCGGCGCGGTGATCCCCGTCGACGGCGGCATCGGCATGGGCAACTGAGAAACCTTCACCAGATTCACTAGAAAGGGCATGCCGGTGGGCATCCTCGACGGCAAGCGGATCCTGGTCGCCGGAGTCACCCTCGACTCGTCGATCGGATTCGCCACGGCCAAGGTGGCGCAGGAACAAGGCGCCACCGTGCTGATCTCGAACTTCGGCCGCGCGCTCAGCATCACCAAGCGGATCGCGAAACGGCTGCCGACCGAGCCTCCGGTGCTGGAGCTCGACGTCACGAACGCGGAGCACCTGGCCGCGCTGCCGGACGCCGTCCGTGAGCACGTCGACGGGCTGGACGGGGTCGTGCACTCGATCGCGTACGGCAACCCGGAGACGATCCTCGGCGGCAAGTTCCTGGACGGTCCGTGGGACGACGTGGCGCAGGCCGTCCACGTGTCGGCGTACAGCCTGAAGTCGCTGGCGGTGACCTGCGCTCCGCTGATGAGCCGTGGTAGCAGTGTCGTCGGGATGACCTTCGACGCAACCGTGGCCTGGCCCGGGTACGACTGGATGGGGGTGGCCAAGGCCGCCCTCGAGTCCACCAACCGGTATCTGGCGCGCGACCTCGGCGCCCAGGGCATCCGCTGCAACCTGGTGTCGGCCGGTCCGCTGAAGACCCTCGCCGCGAAGGCGATCCCGGGCTTCGAGAAGTTCGAGGAGCCGTGGCTGGACAAGGCCCCGCTGGGCTGGGACCCGTCCGACCTGGAGCCGACCGGGCGCACCATCGTCGCCCTGCTCAGTGACTTCTTCCCCGCGACGACCGGCGAGATCGTGCACGTCGACGGCGGCTACCACGCGATGGGAGCGTAGTGGCAACTTCTTTGGTAGAGCTCCGCGTTCTCGACGGCGCCAACCTCTACTTCAGCCGGGCCGCGATCAAGCTGACGCTGGACGTGTCGGCGATCGCGGACGCCCCCGCTCCGGCCGCGAAAGCGTACGGACAGGCGATCGGCCTCGGCGCCACCAGGCCCGGCCGGATCGGGTCCGGGTTCCGGCAGCGGTTCGCGATCCGGGTCGTCGGTCACGTCGTACGGCGGATCGCGCGGGAGGCCGGGATCGGGCGGATCGGCGTACGGGTCCGGCCGGAGTCCGACGTACGGCGGCTCGTGGTGGCGTTCCCGTGGGCGCACGAGGGACGGGCGCGGGCGCTCGGGGCGGCGATCGTGGAGGTGCTGGACGCGTTCGGTGCCGACGATCTGAGCGAGCTGATCCACACCGTGGGAGAGCGGGTGCGGGACGAGCCGCCGGGTAACCCGCCGCCGACGCTGCGGCCGAAGGTGCCGGTGGTCGCGGTGACCGGGACGAACGGCAAGACCACGACGTCGCGGATGATCGCGCACATCGGGCGCGCCGCCGGGCTGCACGTCGGCTGGTCGAGCACCGACGGCGTGTACTTCGACGGCGACCTGGTGAAGTACGGCGACTTCTCCGGGCCGAGCGGCGCCGGGCAGGTGCTGTCCCAGCCCGGTATCCAGCTCGCGGTGACCGAGACCGCTCGCGGCGGGATCCTGCGCCGCGGGATCGGCGTCGCGTACAACGACGTCTCGGTGGTCACCAACGTCAGCGCGGACCATCTCGGGCTGGGCGGGATCGACACGGTCGACCAGCTCGCCGAGGTGAAGGCGGTCATCACCCAGATCACCCGGCCACGCGGCTGGTGCGTGGTGAACGGCGACGACCCGCGGACGTTCGCGATGCGGCTCGGGTCGCCGGCCAAGTGCTGGGTGTTCTCCCGCGACCCCGACTCGCCGTCGATCCGAAGCGTCCTCGACGAGGGCGGCCGCGCGACGACCGTGCTCGACGGATTCGTCACGGTGCTCGATCAGTCCCGCGACCCGGAGCCGTTGCTGAAGGTTGTCGACGTACCGATGACGCTGTCCGGCCTGTCGCACTACAACGTCGAGAACACGCTGGCGGCGGCGTCGGCGGCGCTCGGTCTCGGGCTGCCGCGGGCGGCGGTGATCGAGGGTCTGAGTACGTTCGCGCCGAACGAGAACAACCCCGGCCGGATGAACATGTACTCGCTGCGCGACTTCACCGTCGTCATCGACCTCGCGCACAACGAGGCCGGGCTGGAGGCGCTGCTCGAGATCATGAACGGCGTCCGTCCGGACGGCGGCCGGCTGATGCTGGCGCTCGGATCGCCGGGTGACCGGGCCGACGACATGGTCGCGACGCTCGGTGCGATGGGCGCGCGGGCGACCGACCGGATCGCGATCGGCCACAAGAGCGACTACCTGCGCGGACGGCCGCCGGAGGAGCTCGAGGCGGTGTTCCGCGAGGGCGCCGCGTCGGTCGGCGTGGACGACGTACCGGCGTTCCCGACCGAGCTGGCGGCGGCGCAGGCGCTGGTCGCCGAGGCGCGGGCGGGCGATGTGGTGGCGGTCATGTCTCTGCAGGATCGGGCGAGTCTTGACGGCTGGTTGCGGTCCGAGGGAGCTAGTGTCGACACACCGGAGACCTTGAAGAGCAAGGTCGAGAGAGCCCAGCACTAGCCCTGCCGCCGCCATTCCGACGGCACAGTCGGGGTGGGAACGGGGTTGTGTGATGCGCTACCTGTGGTCGATTCCGGCCGCGGTGGTCGCCTGGTTCGTGGGCGGCTTCTCCGCGACGTATCTGAAGGGGCTGCCGGAGGGTACGACGTACTTCGTGCCGCCGCGGATCGATCTGGTGGTGCTCGGCGGGGTCGCCGGCGGCGTGCTGGCCGGGCTGCTGATCGGGCGGATCCGGATCGCCGTACCGGTCGTGCTGATCGTTGCCGCGGGCATGTGGTGGCTGACCGGGAACTCGTTCGGAGATCTGCTGGTCACGTTGCTGGTGGCAAGCGCTCTCGGAGCGTTCTTCGGTGCCCTGGGCACCAGGAGTTCGGTGGTCGCGGCGTTCGCGCTGGCGCTGCCGGTGGCCTGGACCGCGCTGCGGCCGGCCGAGCAACTGGCCGACTGGCGGTGGCTGTGGCAGTTGAACGGTCTCCTGGTCGGCGCCGGGCTCGCGGTGCTGCTGTACGTCGCGTGCTGGAAGCGCGGCTGGCGGTCGGTGGGGTCGTGGATCCCGCTGACCGGGTTCTATCTGGCGTGCTTCGGCATCGTCGCGTCCGTCCGGCTGGTCAGCCAGTCGACCGGGAAGCCGATGGACGCGGTCGGTGACGCGTCGACCGAGGCGTTCTTCCAGTCGTTCGAGCCGCTGCTGCGTGAGTACTGGCCGGGGATGGTGGTCGGCATCCTGCTGGCCATCCCGATGGTGGTGCTCAAGCTCCGCGCCCTCCCGCCGCCACCGCCGCCCCTGGACCCGTACGCCGACAGGTCGAACGACGCCGTACTCTCCGACGATCTCGACTGGATCGACCAGGAAGAACCCCAACGCCGCCTTCTGGCACGCCGCCAGCCCGCCTCCTGAGTCAGCTCGGGCTGGGCGCGGGGTGTCCGGTGGCAGTCAGTGGCGTGACCGCGGTGATCTGGGATTCGGCGGCGTCGACCACCACTGCGAAGAACCTGAACCGGCTGCTGTTCGGCGTACCGATCGCGTCCGTGGTGTAGGTCTTGCCGCCCGCGGTGATCCGGACCTTGCGTGCCTCGGCCGACACCGCACCCATGACCATCGTGAAGTGGATCGGGGACGACAGGTTCGGTACGACCGCCGGGATGGTCCGGTACTTGGCCCGTTGGTCCGGCTGCCAGTTCTCGTAGAAGCAGTCCTTGGTGCCGCCGAAGGCCTTCGCCGGGCCTTCGTCGGTGACGACGAGGCAGCCGGAGCTGTAGTACGACGCGACTGCCCAGCTCTCGTTGGGGATGCTGCCGCTGGCGACATAGAACGCAGGTGCGTACTTGAGCGAGTCCGGCTGCGTCGTGAACGCCGGCTTGTCGGACCAGGGCTCCGGGAGCGGGGTGTACCTGAAATCGAGCTGCTCGGTCCCCATCTTCGGCGCGGGGCTCGTAGAAGGAGTCGCGACGCCGGGCTCTGCCGATCGGATCGAGCCGAGGACCGAGCTCGCGACCACGACAGCGGCAGTCGCGGCCGCCGCGCACACGGCCGCGGCGGTCGTACGGCGACGTACCTGGCGGCGCTTGATCCGCAGCCGGATCGGTGCCGCGGGGTCGGCGGGTTCGGGCCGTTCGTCGGTGAGGACGGCGAGCTTGGCCCCCAGGTCGTCGGGCAGGCGGTCGAGGTTCATGAGATCCCCCTTTCGGTCAGGTCGGCCAGTTCGTCCGGAGTGGCGAACGTGATGTCGGCGCGGAGCGCTTCCAGGCCCCTGCGGGTGTGCTGTTTCACGGCGCCGACCGAGCAGCCGAGGACTTCGGCGACCGTGCGCTCGGACAGGTCCTCGGCGTACCGGAGATAGACGGCCGCGCGTTGTCGTGGGCTCAGGCGCGCCATCGCCTGGCGGAGCGCGAGGCGTTCGTCCACCTGGGCGGTGCCAGGGTCGACGACCGCCTCCGGTGGTGCGTCCGTCGGGCGCTCGCCCAGCCAGCGGCGGCGGCGACCGGACAGGAAGCTGCTGGCGACGATCTTGCGCAGGTACGCCTCGGGGTTCCCGTTCTGCAGCTTCCGCCAGTGGAACCACAGTTTGGTGAACGCGTCCTGCGCGAGGTCTTCCGCCTTCTGATGGTCCAGGGTGAGCGCGTAGGCGAGCCGCGCGGTCGCGGTCCACCGCGCCCGAACGAACTCGTCGAAGTCCTGCTCGGCTCTCATCGGCACACCCCTTACAACGCCTTGGACAGCGTCGCAGGGTGACAGCTCAGCTGAGAAGTTTCTGGCCGAGCCATTCGCCGGTCCGGAAGCCGGGTGGGAGGGCGAAGACGGCGGAGCCGATCGTGGTGGTCCACTCGTTGAGCGCATCGACCGCGTCCAGGCGGGCGAGCAGCGGGAGGAACTGGCCCGCGACGTCCGCCTGGTGGCTGAGGAAGATCAGGCCGGACTCGCGGGTCGCGCCGGTGTCATGGACGTAGTTCAGGCCCTTGCGGAAGATGCGGCGGCCGTCGTTCTCGCTGTGGTGCGAGAGGCGGGCGTGCGCGTTCTGCGCGATGACGAGCCGGCCGTCGCCGTCGCGGGCCTCGAGGTCGAGTTCGTCGTGCTCGGCAGTGCCCGTCAGCGGTGCGCCGGTGGAGAGTTTGCGGCCGACGGCGCGTTCCTGCTCGGAGCGGGTGAGTTCGTCCCAGGTGTCGAGGTTCAGCCGGATTCGCCGTACGACGAGCGTCGTGCCCCCGCGGAACCAGTCGGGGCCCTCGGAGGACCACACGGTCTGGTCGAACTCCGGCGTACCGAACGCGGGGTTGCCGGTGCCGTCGACCTGGCCGAACAGGTTGCGGCCGGTGACCGGTTTGCCGTCCGGGCCGGTGCTGTCCCAGAAGCCGGTCTGGCGCCAGAGCGGGGTCGCGAACGGTTTCGCGTCCGCGATCAACCGGCGTACGGCGTGCACCACGCTGACCGCGTCGTCCGCGCCGACCATCACCAGGAGATCGCCGCCCGACCAGGCCGGCTCCAGCCGATCGTGCTTCATCACGGGCAGATCGTCGAGGCCCGGCGGCCGCTGGCCGGTCAGCTCGAACACCCGCGGCCCGAATCCGACCGTCACCGTCACGCCCTTGTTGGCCACGGCCAGTTCGGGCGCGGTGTCCCCAGGCGCCGGCCGCCCCTCGGCCAGCGCGACGAGGTCACTCGTCCACAGTCGCATCAGCCGCCCGAGCCCGGCCCGATCCGTCCCGAGCTTGAAGCTGACCAACTCCGCAGCGGCCGGCGCGGCGCGCGCGATCCCGGCTTGATGGTCGCCGTACGGCGAAATAGTCCGAGAAACAGGTGCCTCGGCGGTGTCGTTGTCGAGAGCAACGACAGCACCGCCCGTGGCCGCGGCGCCTGCTGCGGCCGCACCGGCGTACCCGAAGAACTGCCGTCTGGTCGTCACTTGGTGTGGTAGTGCTCTTCTTCCTCGGTGAACGCCTTGACCGGGACCTTGAGGTCGTGGGTGGTGTTGTCGGAGAACTTGAGCGTGAGCGGGACCTCGTCACCGGGATTCAGCGGCCGCTTCAGGGACATCAGCATGATGTGGTCGCCGCCGGGGGAGAGGTGGGCGTGGGAGCCGGCGGCGACGGTGATGCCGCCCGGCTTCTCGCGCATCACCATCTTGCCGTCCTGCATCGCCATCTCGTGCAACTGCACCACCCCGGCGATCGGGGAAGTTGCCGAGGTCAACTTCACGTCGGTGTCACCGCGATTGGTCAGCGACAGGAACGCGGCCGTCATCGTGGTGTCCTTCGCGCCGGTCGTCGCCCGCACCCACGCGTCCTCGACCAGCACGCCCGGTGTGGTGACCGCCGCCTCCTGAGTGGCCGGCTTCTCCGTCGAACCACACGATGACACCAGGAACGTGACCACGGCCGCGGCCGCCAGCAACTTCGTCTTCACGCAACAGCCAACGAGACTTGCCCTAGGCAAGTTCCCGCGGCGTCTCCTCTGTGATCTCTTCGTCGGGTTGCACGAAGTCGGGGTCGCCGCCCTCGTCACCGGACCGCGCCCCGGCCTGCGCCAGGTGCGACACCGATTCGAGCTCCGCGAGTACCGACTGATGCTGATCGACACACAGCACCACGAGATCGCCCGGGTTCGACCGCTCCAGCGCGAACCGCACCGCCTCGAGCTCGTCGAGTACGACGTCCACCGTCCGGCACCGCGCGCCGCTCTCCATCGCGGCCCGTACGCCGGCTTTCACCAGTCCTGCCGACTCGCCACGCTTGCGCCCGCGCAGCCGGGCGTCCTCGCGGACGATGACCACGTCGAAGTGCTGCGCCGCGACCTCGCCGAGTTCGCGGATGTCGTCGTCGCGCCGGTCGCCCGCGGTCGCGATCACGCCGATCCGCGACGGCCGCCCGACGTCGGACGACGCGTTCAGGCTCTCCCCGAGCCGGTCGACGAAGTCACCGAGCATCCGCATCGCCGGCGCGTTGTGGCAGTAGTCGACGAGCACGGTGCGACCGTCGACGTCGATCTCGTTCAGCCGGCCCGGCGACAGGTAGTACGACGTACTGAACGTCCGCAGTCCCTGCCGGATGTCGTGCAACGGCGCACCCGCCGCGAACGCCGCCGCGGCCGCCGCCATCGCGTTCTGCACGTTCATCATCGCCCGCCCGCCGAACGTTGCCGGCAGCAAGTGCGTCCACGCGAGCTGCATCGACCGGCGCCCGTGCTTCACGACGATCATGTCGCCCAGGTCCGAGCGCTCCAGCACCACGGCCCGCCCGCCGCGCCGGCAGTGCCCCTCGATGTAGTCGCGGACCTCGCTGCCCGGCTCGGCCATGCTGAACCACACGACCTGCCCCGAGCACTTCCGGCGCATCTTCCGCACCAACGGGTCGTCGGCGTTGAGTACGGCGTACCCGGTCCGCGGCACCGCCTCGACCAGCACGGCCTTCACATCGGCGAGCTGTTCGAGTGTGTCGATCCCGCGCAGGCCGAGGTGATCAGGCTGCACGTTCAGGACGACGGCCACGTCGTTGCGCTCGTACCCGAGCCCCTCGCGCAGGATCCCGCCGCGCGCCACCTCGAACACCGCGAAGTCGACGCGCGGGTTCTGCAGCACCATCCGCGCCGACTTCGGGCCGGACGCGTCCTGCCGGATCACCAGCCGCTCGTCGATCACGATGCCGTCGGTCGACGTCATCCCGACCTTGCGGCCCATGCCCTTGAAGACGTGGCTGATCATCCGCGAGGTGGTCGTCTTCCCGTTCGTCCCGGTGACGGCGACGATCGGGATCCGGCTGACCGCACCGGCCGGGAACAGCATGTCGACCACCGGTTTCGCGATGTACTGCGGTTCGCCGATCGTCGGGTTGGTATGCATCCGGAACCCGGGCGCCGCGTTCACCTCGCAGATCGCGCCGCCGGTCTCCCGCACCGGCTGGGTGATGTCCGGGCAGATGAAGTCGATCCCGGCGATGTCGAGCCCGATCATCCGGGCCGCCTCCTCGGCGATCTCGACGTTCTCCGGGTGCGCCTCCCAGGTCCGGTCGATCGAGATCCCGCCGGTGGACATGTTGCCGGTGAGCGTGAGCTTCACCATCACGTCCTCCGGCGGTACGTCGTCCAGCTCGAACCCCTGGTCGCGGACGAGTCCGCGGGCCGCGTTGTTGATCGTGATCCGGGTCAGGATCTTCTCGTGCCCGACACCGCGCCGCGGGTCGGCGTTGGTGATGTCGACCAGCTCGGACACGGTGTGGACGCCGTCGCCGACCACGTGCGCGGGCACGCGTTCGGCGATCGCCTCCATCCGGCCGTTGATGATCAGGCACCGGTAGTCCTTGCCGGTGACGAAGTTCTCCACGATCACGAACCCGCGCCGGGACTGCTCGGCCGCGATCGGGAACGCCTCCCGGACCGCGTCCGAGTCCTGCAGGTTCAGGCAGACACCGCGGCCGTGGTTGCCGTCGAGCGGCTTGCAGACGACCGGGTAGCCGATCTTGCCGGCGACCGTGACGGCGTCCTCGACCGTGCGGACCGACTCCGACCGCGGCACCGGCAGACCGGCCGAGGCGAGCAGCCGCGTGGTCAGGTCCTTGTCGCTGGCGACGTCGACCGCGATCGAGCCGGTCTCGGACGTCATGGTGGCCCGGATCCGCTTCGCGTGCACGCCCTGCCCGAGCTGGACCAGGCTGGCCTTGTTCAGCCGGATCCACGGGATGTCCCGGGACACCGCCTCGTCCACGATCGCCTGCGTGGACGGGCCGAACGCGGTCCGCTCGGCCTGCTTGATGAACTTCTCCAGCTCGGTGGTGAAGTCGAACGCGGGGTCCGGCTGCACAAGGTTGTTCACGAACCGTACGGCGAGTTCACCCGCCGCGAGCCCGACCGGTTCGTCGGCGTACGCGTAGATGATGTTGTAGACGCCCGGCGAGCCTTTGACCTGGCGCGTCTTGCCGCGGCGCATGTCGTGGCCGGCCTCCTGCTGGAGCTGCAGCGAGACGTGCTCGGCGATGTGGCCGAGCCAGGTGCCTTCGTTCAGGCGCTCGATGAACCCGCCCTTGCGGCCGCGCGAGCAGTGGTGCTGGTCGAGCCGGGGGAGGTCGGCGAGCAGCCGCTCGGTGAAGCCGGGGATGGTGTTCGACGGGAAGTTCTCGAGCGAGCCGAGGTCGACCACCAGGTGGATCGCGGGGTCGTAGCTCCAGATGTTCGGGCCGCGGAAGACGCGGGTCTCGATGATCTTCAGGTCCGGAGCCGGGGTGCCGTGCGTTTCGGTCATGGGTTTCCGTTGTCTGCTTGCGTCGGGTCGGGGGAGTCGGGTTCGGCGCCGGCCGTGATCGGCTCGGTCGCCCCCGGTCTGGACTCCCCGGCCCCGATCGCAGACTTGGCCGACTTCGCCGTACGGCGTCCCGCCCGTCGCTTGTGCTCCTCGTAGTACCTCGGTGACACTCCCTCGGCGGCGATCTCCTTGGCGAGCTTGCGCAGGTCGGCCTCGGCGGCCGCCATCTCGGCGATCTCCTCCGCCGGCGGCTGCGGGCCGTACGACAGCAGGACACGGTTCTGCAGGTCGAACGTCGCGGTGGCCGGAAGGACGTGCAGTACGACGCCAGAGGCGAGGATCGGCTCCGACCGCTTGGCGTTGTGGGCGTTCGACGTGATCCGGGTGCCGTCGAAGATCGTCACCGCGCCACGGCCGACGACCTCCAGGTGGGTGCCGCGGACGACCGCCGCGGTGTCCTCGTCGACGCCGATCCCGAGCAGGCCGGGGGACTGGGCAACGAGCGACAGCAGCCGGCCGTACCGGTTCCGCTGGGCGAAGTGCTGGTCGACGATCGCGCCCTGGACCAGGCCGAGTCCGCTGGACAGCTGGCTCATCCGCTGCCGCGGGGTGGCGCCGGAGCGGCCGAACGCGATCATGTGCTCGGCCAGGATGCTCGCGCCGGCCGACGTACCGCCGACGGCCGCACCGCGCGCGTGAGCGGCGGTGACCGCGCGGCCGAACGCCGTACCGGTGACAACACCCGCGAGCTTCAGCTGGTTGCCGCCGGTCATGAAGACCCCTGTGGCGTCGTTGAGCGGGGCGATGAAGGCCGGGTCGTCCGCGTCCTCCCGGTTCTCCGGGCGTACGCCGACGACGCTCTCGGCGCCGAGGGCCGCGAACAGCGCCCGGTACACGTCGGTCACGTCGGGTCCGAGCGCGGACGCGGTGGGAACCACCACGATCCGCGCCTTGGACCCGCCCGCCGCCTCGACGAACTCCTGCAGCACCGTCCGCTTCTTCAGCTTGTCCTCGGCGCCACCAATCGCAAACAGGGCTCCAGCCCCACCCTGCACATCAGACATACGCGAAGACTAAGTGCTCACCCCACGCCGCACCGCATCCCGGTCACCGCCCCCGCCCCAAAATCCAACTTTGAGAAGCCACCAACCATCCTCGGCGGCGATTCGTGGTTGGTGGCTTCTCAAAGTCGGATCGGCGAGGTTCGACGAGGGGAGTTATCCACAGCGGGACGAGAAGTGCGGCGCGCGGAGGATGGGTTGTGGCGCATCCTGGCCGGATGGATCGGCTGGCTGAGGACGTTCGGCATCGATTGCTGCAGCTCGCTCGGACGCCGCGAGACCGGCAGGTTCTTCTCGCGGCCGGACTGCGAGACGCCGACCTGCGACGCCTCTTGAGGAGGCAGGTTCTGCAGCACCACCACGGGCACTACATCGACAGCCGCTTGGACGAGGAGGTGGCACGGACAGCTTGCGCGCAGGCACTGCACCCAGGCTCGGTTGTCAGTCACTTCAGCGCGGCAGGCCTCGCGGGGCTGCGCACCTGGACGGACAGCCGCCGTCGGTCGGCGCCTCCGACGGCCGCCGTCTGGTTGACACGGCCGGCCACGACGAAGCGGAACCAGCGCCGCCAGGACATCGTCGTACGGCGTGCAAACCTGGACCCGGCCGATGTGTCTCGGCACCTCTGGCTGCCGGTCACCGGCGCGGCGAGGACCGTGGTGGATCTCGCTCGCACCTTGCCGTTCCGCGAGTCGATCGTGACCGTCGACGACGCACTGCGCAGCGGCGTCTCCGTCGATGATCTCGAAAGCGTGATGGAGCGGCAGTTCCAGTGGCCGGGAATCCGTCGGGCGCGGAACACGATCGGCTTCGGCGATCCGAGGTCGGAGTCGGTGCTCGAGTCGATAGCCCGAGCAGTCTTCGCCCTTGCCGGCTTGCCCCTGCCGACCCTCCAGGCCCAGTTCTGGGACGGCACTGCGTGGATGCCCGAACGTGTGGACTTCTGGTGGCCGCAGTTTCGGACGATCGGTGAGGCCGACGGTCTTGCGAAGTACGACAGCGAGAGCCCCGAGGAAAGACGCCGGCAGTTGCGCCGCAGCTACCGGCGTGATCAGCGACTGAGCGATCGGGCTGTAGAGCTCGTGCACTTCGGCTGGGAGGACGTCCTCGATCCGCGATCGGACCTGATCGCCCGCCTCCGCGCAGCCTTCGCAAGAGGCAACTCCCGCCCCGGCGACCCGCCGATCTGGCGTGCCCAAGCCCCCCACGACCCCACCCTCTGGCTCCACGCTGCCTAACACCCCGCCGCCTGATACCCCGCCACCGCACCGTGCCGGCACCTCACCGTCACCGGAGACTTTGAGAAGCCACCAACCATTCTCGGCGGCGATTTGTGGTTGGTGGCTTCTCAAAGTTGGTGCGGCGGTTAGTGGGTGAACGTGAACCAGTTGAGGTTGACGAAGTCGGCGGGTTGGCCGCTGGTGAAGGTTAGGTAGACGTTGTGGGTGCCGGTGACTGCGGTGATGTTGGCGGGGACTGATCGCCAGGACTGCCAGCCGCCGGTGTTGCCGATCGCGAAGGTGCCGATCGGCGCGTTGCTTCGACTGTCCAGGCGTACTTCGACCAGCCCGCTGACTCCGCCTGCTGCGCCGGACGCTACGCGGGCGACGAACTGGGTAGCCGGGGTGCTGCCGAAGTCGATGCTGCTGTAGAGGGCCCAGTCGCCGTTGCCGACCTGCATCAGGTTCTGGCCACCGCCGGTGTCTGCGGTCGTCTCGACACCTGTCCCGCCTTGCTGCTGGAACGACTCGGCCTGCAGGGTGCTGTACGCGCTGCCGCCACCGCCGGGCGGGGGAGTCGTCGGGGGAGGTGTGGTCGGCGGGGTGGTGCCGCCGCCCTTCGACGACACGGCCACGTAGTCCACGATCATCGGCTTGTCGGGCACTGTCGAGGCCCGCGGGGTCGGGCCGTTGAGCGCATCCGGGAACGCTCCGCCGATGGCGACGTTCAGCAGCACGAAGTAGCCAGCGTGCGAGGTCATGTTCGTCCACGTATCAGCCGGCAGTTGTCCCTGACTGATCGAGTGGAACTGCTGTCCGTCGACGTACCAGCGCAACTGGTTCGGCGAGATGCTCGTGTCCCACTCGAAGCGGTACGTGTGGAACCCGGCCTGGCAGGTCGCACCCGGGCAGGCGCGGCTGTTGGCGATCCCACTGGTCTCGTTGCACGGGCCGCCGGGGTTCACGCCGCAGTGCAGCACGCCCCAGACCGAGTTGATCCCGTTGACGTTCTCCATGATGTCGAACTCGCCGATACCCGGCCAGTTCCAGTAGTTCCCGCGGTACGGCGCACCTAGCGCCCAGAACGCCGGCCAGTACCCGAGCGCGGCGTCACCGGTGACGTTCGGCATCTGAATCCGGCTCTCGATCGCCAGCACCCCACCCGTCGGCGGTTTGAAGTCGCTCCGTTGCGTCTCGACCCGGGCCGACGTCCAGTTGCCGGCGCCGTCGCGGCGCGGCGTGATGCGCAGGTTTCCGGTGCCGTCGAGGGAGAGGTTGTTCGGGCTGTTCGTGTAGTTCTGGATCTCGCCGGTACCCCAGTTCCCGGGGCCGCCCGGGTAGCCGTGGCCGGTGTCGATGATCCAGTTGGCCGCGGACGGAAGAGCTCCGCCGGCGCCGTCGAAGTCGTCGCTCCAGACGGTCGTCCATCCGTCGGCGGGCGGCGGGACGCTCGCGTCGGCCGCGACGTTCAGGGTCACCACTGCCAGTAGTGGTGCGAGTAAGGCGAGTGCGACAGGGCGGAATCGCATGATGGCCTCCAGGTTTCGGTAAGGCCAATGGGAGCGCTCTCATGGCGCGCTGTCAACAGCTCGTCACAGACCGGATCAGAGCGACCGGCGGTACACCGTTGTACTGCGTCGTACCTGCATGCCGAGGCGTTCGTACATCGCCAGGGCGCCGGTGCCGGAGTGGGTCCAGAGCGTCAGGGACTGTTTGCCGCGGTGGCCGGCTGCTTCGGCCGCGAACGTGAGCAGTGCGCGGGCCAGGCCGCGGCCGCGGAAGTCTCGGCGTACGGCGACCTGTTCGACGAAGCCGTCGGGTGAGTGGGGGAGGTGCAGGCTGAGGGCCACGCCGATCACTTCGTCACCGGCGACCGCGACTGGTGACAACTCGGGGTCGAAGCTGGGGCGCTCGATGGTCGTCTTGGCCCACTCTTCGTACTCGTGCCGCCGTGGCTGCCACTCGTCGAAAGCGTCCTGCACGACCTGGTGCACGACGTGCGCGTCGCCCGGCGCGAACGGCCGCAGCGTGACTCCTTCGGGCGGCGCGGGAGCAGCACCCGACACCGGTCGTTCGAGCAGCCAGTTCGTCGCGAGTACGTCGTACCCGCGGGAGCGGAGCAACGCCGTACCAGCCTCGTCCGCGTCGTCGACCGTTTGCGCGAGCCAGTCGCTGCCGTGCTCTCTCGCGCGTGCCTCTGCCCAGCCGAGCAGCTCAGTCCCGAGACCCAGACCGACGTGTGACGGATGTACGTCGACCTGCGCGCGCCGACCGCCGTGTACCCAAGCCCAGGCCACGAGCTCGTCGTCGGATTCGATCACCCGGGTGTCGAGGTCGAGGGTGATGAGGGGCCGTTGCAGATCGGCGGCCACCGCGTCGGGGGCCGACTCCGCCTGCCCGTGCCAGAGCTTCTCCGCCGCGGCGATCAGGCGGTGGATCGCGGGCGCGTCGTCAAGAGTTGCGGGGCGGGTCGAGAAGTCCATAGACCCGATCGTGCCGCATCAGGCCGGGGTATCCGCGTCCGCGGCTTCGACTTCCTCGCGGGTGATGCCGAGCAGGTAGAGGATCGTGTCCAGGTACGGAACGCTCAGGTGGGTGTCGGCGGCCGCGCGGACGACCGGCTTGGCGTTGAACGCGACGCCGAGGCCGGCGGCGGCCAGCATGTCGAGGTCGTTGGCGCCGTCGCCGATCGCGACCGTCTGGGACAACGGCGTACCGGACCGCTGGGCGAACTGCCGCAGCGCGGTCGCCTTGCCGGGGCGGTCGACGATCTCGCCGACGACGCGGCCGGTGAGAACGCCGTCGACGATCTCCAGCTCGTTGGCCTTCGCGTAGTCGATGCCGAGTTCAGCGGCCAGCTTGTCGGTGATCTGGCTGAACCCGCCGCTGACGATCGCGAACTGGTACCCGAGCCGCTTGAGCGTGCGGACCAGCGTGCGCGCACCCGGCGCCAGCTCGATCGCGGCGTAAACCTCGTCGAGGGCCGTCGCGGGCAGGCCTTCGAGGGCCGCGACCCGGTTCCGCAGAGAGTCCTCGAAGTCCAGTTCGCCGCGCATCGCCTGCTCGGTGACGGCGGCGACCTCGGCCAGCCGGCCGGCGTGGTCGGCGAGCATCTCGATGACCTCGCCCTGGATCAGCGTCGAGTCGACGTCCATCACGATCAGCCGCTTGGCCCGCCGGTACAGCCCGCCGTCCTGGACGGCGATGTCCAGGCCCTGCCGGACACCTTCCAGCGCGAGCACGGTCCGGAGGACTTCGGGATCGGTGCCGGAGACGGCGAACTCCATCGCGGTCACCGGGTACCGCGCCATCCGGCTGATCCGGTCGATGTTGGCGCCGGTGTCGGCGATCCGGCCGGCCACCGCGGCGAGTCCGGCCGCGGACAGCGGGCGGCCGATCACGGTCACCTGGCTGCGGCCCTTGCGCCGCGGCTCGTTGTCGCCGACACCTTTCTTCACCGAGATGTCGACGTCGATGATGTCGGCGAGCGCCTTCAGCTCTTCCTTGAGTTGCTTGTGGTCGCGTGGCGCGGACAGCAGGACGCCGAGGATCAGCCGGCCCCGGAGGACGACCTGCTCGGCGTCGATCACCTCGAGCCCACGGGTCGCGAGCGTCGACAGTACGGCGGACGTGAGCCCCGGCCGGTCGCTGCCCGTCAACGTCACCAGCACCGTCGGCCGGTCCGCCGACCCGCTCTCAACCTCACTGAGCTCTGTCATCGCACCCCGAACGCTACCTAAATGAGATGACGGTCCAGTGTCCGGTCCAAATCTCAGGCATGAACCGGCGGTGCGCAGGCGGCCACCAACGCCCGCCGCGCCGCCGCGGCCAGCTCGAGCAGCGCCCGCCGGCGAGCGTCGGCCTCGGCCCCGGTGACCGCCGCACCGTCGTCGTCGAGAGCGGCGTCCGCGATCGCGAGACAGCGCCGGGCCGTCGCCGCGGTCTTCACCGCGCGTGGCTCGTACCCCGGAGCCAGATCGTCACCACGTCCCTGGCCGATCCGCCGAATGTCGATCAGCGCGTCCGCGACCTCCGGCTTCCAGCGCGCGACATCCAGCGCGGCCAACGACTCGGCCGCGTCGATCAGCGCCATCCGCAACCCACGGTCCGACTCACCGAGATCGGCAGGCAGCGGCGAAGCGGCCGGTAGCACGGTCCACTGCACGGCCGGACCGACGTACGCCGGAACGAGTCCGAGCTCCGGCCCCGTGAGTACGACGGCCTCACCGGTCTCCAAGGCGGCCTCGTTGAACGTCGGCGGTCCGGCCAGGCCGATCGGGTCACCCGGCACCGGCAGGGCGAGATGCGCCTGCGTCGTACCCGCGGCGCGCAGCAGATTGAGCGCGACCGGAAGGGTGGCCGGCTCGGGGTGACCGGCGAGGCCCGCGACATGGTGACCGACGTCGTCACCGAGGATCTTCTGCGCGGCGGTGTCGGGGTCGCAGGCGCCGGTCAGCATCGCGTTGGTCCACACCGTGAACCGAACCGAGGCAGAGGTCGTCAACACGCCCGCAAGTCTCTCACCACCCGACGACCGCGCGCCGACCGCGACCCCTTAGGTTTTGTGCATGACTGCAGTGGTGGAGCTGGCCGGTGTGACGATCGTCCGCGGTGACGCGCGGCTGCTCGACGGGATCGACTGGACGGTCGACGAGGCCGACCGGTGGGTGGTGATCGGCCCGAACGGCGCCGGTAAGACGACGCTGCTGCAGATCCTCGCCGCCCAGATGCACCCGACGGCCGGTGTCGCCGGACTGCTCGGTGAGGTGCTGGGCGCGGTCGACGTCTTCGAGCTGCGGCCCCGGATCGGACTGACCAGCGCCGCGCTCGCCGACCGGTTGCCGAAGAGCGAGCGGGTCTCCGACGTCGTCATGTCGGCGTCGTACGCCGTCCTCGGCCGCTGGATCGAGGAGTACGACGAACTGGACCACGCACGCGCCAACGCGTTGCTGGCCGAGCTCGGGATCGCGCACCTGGCCGACCGCACGTTCGGCACGCTGTCCGAGGGGGAGCGCAAGCGCGTCCAGATCGCCCGCGCGCTGATGACCGACCCCGAACTGATGCTGATGGACGAGCCCGCGGCCGGTCTCGACCTGACCGGACGCGAGCAACTGGTCCGCTCGCTCAGCTCGATCGCGACCGCGGTCGGCGCGCCCGCGATGGTGCTCGTCACGCACCACGTCGAAGAGATCCCGCCCGGCTTCACCCACGCCCTGCTCCTCAAGCAGGGCCGCATCGTCGCCGCCGGCCCGATGGACGAGGCGCTGACCGCCGAGACCCTCAGCGACACCTTCGACCTGGCCCTCACCCTCAAGCAAGAGGACGGCCGCTACACAGCCCGCGCCCTCTGACCACCAATTTGCCTGGCTCACCCACCAATTTGCCTGGCAGACCCAGCAACTTGTGGGTTCTGGACTCTGGTTGCGGGTCAGGAACCCCCGAACTGGTGGGTTAGCCAGGGAAATGCGGTTGGGTGGGGGAGCGGTGGGGGGTGATGACGCGTCCAACATCTGCTTGAAAGCCCCCGAGGTAGATAGGCTTGGGAAATGATGGATTGGCTGCGGGACAACCTGTGGGCGGCGTGGCTGACGATCGCTGCCGTCCTCGGCCTGGCTGAACTGGCCTCGCTGGACTTCACGTTGCTGATGCTGGCGGCCGGTGCGCTCACCGCGGCCGGTGTGGCGGCGTTCTTACCGGGGCTGCTGTGGCTGCAGATCGTCGTCGGGCTGATCACCGCGGCCGCGATGCTCGCCGCGATCCGGCCGATGATCGTCCGGAAGATCCATCACGGCCAGGAGCTGAAGACCGGCTCGGCCCATGTGATCGGCAAGTCCGGCCTCGTGATCAAGGAGATCCACCCCGACGGCGGCGGTTCGATCCGGCTCGGCGGCGAGCTGTGGACGGCGCGTCCGTACGACGAGGTGTCGACGATCGCCCCGGGGACGCGCGTCGAGGTGATGTCGATCGACGGCGCGACCGCGGTCGTGTACCCGGTCGGCGAGCCGTTGCACCACCAACTGGACATGCCTGAACCGACCCAGGACCCCAAGCCGACGGACCCGCCGAAGAGCTGAAGCCGGATTGGCGTTGAGTGGTCCCCTCGGCGCAGTAGTGTCGGAGGTGCGGGACGGTTGAAGTAGCTCTCCGTCCTGAGGGTCCGTTCGAGTGGAGGGTCAAAGTGACCGCGTTCCTCATAGTCCTGGCACTGGTCGCGCTGGTTGTGATCGTGACCTTGGTCAAGTCCGTCCGGGTGGTGTCGCAGCAGACCGTCGGCATCGTCGAACGGTTCGGTAAGTTCAAGACCGGCCTGCAGCCGGGCCTGAACCTGCTGACCCCGTTCGTCGACAAGGTCCGCTACACCATCGACATGCGCGAGCAGGTGGTCGCATTCCCGCCGCAGGGCGTCATCACCGAGGACAACCTGATGGTGTCGATCGACTCCGTCATCTACTTCCAGGTGAACGACCCGGTGCGCGCGACGTACGAGATCTCCAACTACATCCAGGCCATCGAGCAGCTCACCATGACCACGCTGCGGAACATCATCGGCGGCATGGACCTGGAGCAGACCCTGACCTCGCGTGAAGAGATCAACGAGAAGCTCCGGTACGTGCTGGACGAGGCGACCGGCAAATGGGGCATCCGCGTCAACCGCGTCGAGCTGCGCTCGATCGACCCGCCGCCGTCGATCCAGGACTCGATGGAGAAGCAGATGCGCGCCGACCGTGACAAGCGCGCCGCGATCCTCACCGCGGAAGGTATGCGGCAGTCGGCCGTCCTGTCCGCCGAGGGTCAGAAGCAGTCCTCGATCCTGACCGCCGAAGGCGACAAGCAGTCCCGGATCCTGCGGGCGCAGGCGGAGCGGGAAGCGCGGATCCTGAAGGCGCAGGGTGAGGCGCAGGCCATCACCACGGTCTTCAACGCGATCCACGCCGGCAAGCCGGACCAGGGTCTGCTCGCGTACCAGTACCTGCAGATGCTGCCGTCGATCGCCCAGGGCGACGCGAACAAGCTGTGGATCGTGCCCAGCGAGATCGGCGACGCGCTCAAGGGTCTCGGCAGCGCGGTCGGCCAGGTGGCGGGTATCACGCAGCAGGCCGAGGGCAACTGGGAGGCCCCGCAGTTGGACAACGGCCAGGTGCCGGAGATCGACACCGCCGCGCCACCGGCAGCGGTGGCCGAGGCCGACAACGCGGTCCGCGAGGCGATCGCCGCGGCCGAGTCCGCGGCCGTGAGCAGCCGCAGCCAGGCTGCGCCCAGCTCCCCGTCGATCCCGCCGCCGGCTCCGTCGCAGGAGCCGCCGGCGCAGGAACCGCCGCAGCGCTGACCACACCAGAGCCCTCCCGAACTGTTTGGTTCGGGAGGGCTCTTGCGTGTTCAACCGTCGGACAGCTCTGCAATGGACGGGTCAGGTGCGTAGAGTCGGTCAGCGATGACATGGTTCGAGGCGGTGTTCGTCCTGCTGGCGGGGATGGGCGCGGGAACGATCAACGCCGTGGTGGGGTCGGGCACGCTGCTCACCTTCCCCGCGTTACTTGCCGTCGGCATCCCTCCGGTGCTGGCGAACGTCAGCAATACGGTCGGTCTGGCCCCTGGTACGGCGGCCGGCGCGATCGGTTACCGTCGCGAGCTCGAAGGGCAGCGCGGCCGGTTGCTCCGGCTGGTGCCGGCGTCGCTGGCCGGCGGCATCCTCGGGGGAGTGCTGCTGCTGACGCTGCCCGACTCCGCGTTCCACGCCGTCGTACCGGTCCTGATCCTGCTCGGCTGTCTGCTGGTCGCCTTCCAGCCGTGGCTGTCGAAGTGGATCAGCGTGCCGTCCCATCAGCACCGCGGCGCGTGGTGGGTGATCCCGGCCGTCTTCGCCACCGGTGTGTACGGCGGGTACTTCGGCGCCGCGCAAGGTGTCCTGCTGATGGCGATCCTCGGCCTCGGCCTGGACTCGAACCTGCAGCGGATGAACGGCCTGAAGAACGTCCTCGCCACGGTCGTGAACACCGCGTCCGCGATCCTGTTCGTCATCGTGCACGACATCAACTGGCTCGCGGCCGGTCTGATCGCGGTCGGATCGACCATCGGCGGTTTCCTCGGCGCCCGCTACGGCCGGAAGCTCCCGCCGATCGCACTCCGCGCGCTGATCGTCTGCATCGGCATCCTCGCCATCGTCACGATGGTGTTCTGAGCTGCAGTCCGGCCAGTAGTAGATCCAGGCCGTAGTCGAACTGTTCGTCGCCGCCCGTCGTACGGGCCAGCTCCGGCGCCAGTTCGACGACCGACGGGAAGTCCCGCGCCGACAGCGACTCCATCGAGGTGCGCAGCCGCCGCCATGCCTCGGGATCGCGGCGTTCGGCCGCCATCTGGATCTCCCACGACGTCGAGCCGAGCACGTACGTGAACAACGTCGTGTGCGTCCGTGCGGCCGTCTCCGGGTCGAACCCGGCAGCCCGCAGTACGCCGAGCAGACCCTCAGCGACCCGCGCCGTCTCGTGCCCGCTCAGCGGCCGTCCGGCGAGTAGTTGCGCAAGGCAAGGGTGCTGGAGCATCAACAGCCGCAACGACCGGCACACGGCTCGCACCTGGTCCGGCCACGGCTCGTCCGACGGGACGGAGGGCAGGAGCCCCATCAGGTGATCGCGGACGGCGTCGTACAGATCGTCCTTGTTCCGGAAGTAGGTGTAGAGCGCCATCGGGCCGACCCCGAGCTCGCCGGCGACCCCGCGCAGGCTGAACGCGTCGGTGCCTTTCGCCTCCATCAGCTCCAGCGCCGTCCGCACGATCAGGTCGGCGCTCAGGGTGTTCCGCGGCGTCCTAGACATCGGACCCAGCCATGTGACCCATCTCCCTTCGATGCTCCTAACGTACAGTGTATAGTACGGTGTATGCGAGCCATTCAGATCACCGAGTTCGGCGGACCCGAGGTCCTCAAGGTCAGCGATGTCCCGGCGCCGGTCGCCGGCGAGGGGCAGGTCCTGATCACGGTCGACCGCGCGGGCATCAACTACGCGGACACGCACCAGGTCGAGAACAGTTACCTCTCCAAGACCGAGCTGCCGCTGATCCCGGGCGGCGAGGTCGTCGGCCACACCGCGGACGGCCGCCGGGTGGTCGCGCTCGTCGGGTCCGGTGGCTATGCGGAGCAGGCTGTCGCCCACGCGCCGTACGCCTGGGATGTCCCGGAAGGTGTCAGCGACGGCGACGCGCTGGCGCTCGTGCTGCAGGGCACCACCGCGTGGCACCTGCTCAAGACGTCGACGCACCTGCAGCCGGGCGAGTCCGTCCTGGTGCACGCCGGTGCCGGCGGTGTCGGTTCGCTCGCCGTTCAGCTCGCCAAGCTCTGGGGCGCGGGCCGCGTGATCGCGACCGCCTCCAGCGAGGAGAAGCGCAAGCAGGTCCTCGAGCTGGGCGCCGACGCCGCGATCGACGGTACGCCGGAAGGCCTGAAGGACCGCATCCTCGAGGCGAACGGCGGCAAGCCCGTCGACATCGTGCTCGAGATGGTCGGCGGCCAGACCTTCGACGAGTCGTTCGCCGCACTGGGCCGCTTCGGCCGCCTGGTCACCTTCGGTGCCGCGTCCCGGCAGTCGGCCGCGCCGATCGACTCGAGCCGGTTGATGAAGGGTTCGAAGACGATCGCCGGCTTCTGGCTGGCCGACTGCTTCGCGAACCCGCAGCTGCTCGGCGGTCCGCTGACCGAGCTGTTCGACCTGACCGCGGGCGGCAAGCTCCGCCCGATCGTCGGCGGCGAGTACGCGCTGTCCGACGTCGCCTCCGCCCACGAAGACATGCGAGCTCGCCGGACCGTCGGCAAGCTCCTGCTCGACCCCACTCGCTAGGAGAAACCACTGATGACTATCGCTGTTGAGAAGGTTCTGTACACCGCCCGCGCCACCGCGAACGGCGGCCGGGACGGCAAGGTCGCCACCGACGACGGCAAGCTCGACGTCCTCGTCGTACCGCCGGCCGAGATGGGTGGCTCCGGCAACGGAACCAACCCGGAGCAGCTGTTCGCGGCCGGCTACGCGGCCTGCTTCCACAGTGCGCTGAAGGTCGTGGCCCGCAAGGCCCGTCTGGCCCAAGATGTTATGGACGGCTCGACCGTCACCGCCGAGGTCGGCATCGGCCCGATCAACGGCGGCGCCGGCTACGGCCTCGAGGTCGCGCTGGTCGTCAGCCTGCCCGGCCTGGACAACGCGGTCGCCGAGGACCTCGTCGCCAAGGCACACCAGGTCTGCCCGTACTCCAACGCCACCCGCGGCAACATCAACGTCGACCTCAAGGTCGCCTGACTCACATCCGCGCGAGGGCCTCTTCCAAGAGGCCCTCGGTCGCGGAGACCGGGGCTGCGGAGATCGTCAGCCCTTCCATGATCGCGACGTACTCGTCGACCTCTTCGACCTTGTCCAGGTAGACCGCGCTCGCCGCGTGCTCGATGTAGACGATGTCCGGCAGGTCGCCGTCCGGGAACCGCAGCAGGCTGAACGCGCCGCCGGCGCCCGGGTACCCGACGCTGCTGAACGGCATCACCTGCAACGTGATGTTCGGCTGCTGCGACCACTTGAGCAGGTGCTCGATCTGCGCCCGCATCACGTCCTCGCCGCCGACCGGACGGTGCAGCACCGACTCGTCGATGACGACCCACAGCCGGGCCGGGTTCGGCCGGGTGAGGATCTGCTGCCGGGTCACCCGCAGCTCCACCCGCTGGTCGACCTCCTGATTCGGCAGGAACGACTTGCCCATCTGTACGACGGACCGCGCGTACTCCTCGGTCTGCAACAGGCCCGGGACGAACATCACCTCGTACGTCCGGATCAGCGTCGCGGCGACCTCGAGCCCGACGTAGTTCGCGAACCAGCTCGGCATCACGTCGCCGTAACGGGACCACCAACCCGGGTTGTTCGCGGCCCGGGACAGCTCCATCAACCGGAAGCGCTCGCCCTCGTCGGCCATGCCGTAGAGCTCGAGCAGGTCGCTGACGTCGCGCTCCTTGAACCCGACGCGGCCGAGCTCCATCCGGCTGACCTTGGACTCCGACGCCCGGATCTGCCAGCCCGCGTCGGCACGACTGATCCCGGCGGATTCACGCATCCGCCGCAACTGCCCACCGAGCATGATTCGGAGAGCGGTCGGTCCGCCTTCGCCGCCGCTCACAGTCGTCTGCTCACTCACCCTGTCCCACGCCCAGCCACGCACCCATTCCAGCGGGTGATGCTACCGCCTGTCCAGTCACCAGGGTTCGACGTCGGCGCCCGTCGCCGCGATCCAGAGGGCGCGGAAGGCGGAACCGGGTCGACCGTTGAAGTCGTCGTCCGGCAACGCCGGGATCAGGTTCAGAACCGCGCCGAGGTGACCGCAGGCGGCGGCCTGCAGGACGAGCAACTGGGTCGGGTGTTCACGCCGGGCGCGCGGCGTCTTCAGCAGCGTGCCGTACTCGTCCACCAGACCGGAGATCTCGGCCGGTGTCGGGTGGAGACTTCCGTCGCGTGCGGTGGCTTCGGCCTTTGCGAGCACGTCTTCGTAGGCGTAGCCGTCGCCGAAGACCCGCGCCCACTCACGAATCAGGTCCGGACGCCCGAGGGCAGCGAGCACCTCCACACCTTCCCAACCGTCGAACCAGCCCTCCTCGAGATGCCCGAGGTATTCCTGCGTACCGTCCTCGGAGTAGGAGACGTAGTCTGTCCCCGACGTGCTCTTGAGCGTGAAGAGCTCGCGGGCGAAGGCGTCTCGTCCCGTTCGTACCAGGTACGCCAGGAACGGTGTGGTGTAGAACGTCGACGGCGTGGTGGTTGCGCCCTGCCAGACGGCGCGAGCCTCCTCGACGCGGCCGCATTCGACCAGTGCCCATGCAACGGCCAGGCGATGCTCGCCCGGATTGGTCTCGGGCTCGATCGCGGCCCGGGCGCGGGCGAACCAGGCATCGCCCCGGGCGGCGTCGCCGAGTGCGGTGTAGGCGCCGCCGATCGACGACGCGATGAACGGCACGTTGTACTCGTCGAGTACGGCGTCGATGTCGGCGTCGGTCACGGTGAAGACGGCCCGGGCATCGTCGAGCAGGCCGGCAGCGGCCAGGATCAGCGCGACGTCGGCGGTGCCGCGGAGGCGCTCGCTCGGAGTGGGCACGGCGGCCAGCAGTTCCATCGCGCCTTGCGCTTCGCCGCGCCGTGCGCGCAGCCGAGCCGCGTGCCGGAGGCTCTCGCTGACATGGTGATCCCAGCTCGTCCGCAACGGCCCGACGGAGTCCAGCGCGAGCTGGAACAGGTCGTCCACGGTCGCTGTGTTCGGCGGTGGCCAGGTCACGGCGGGCGCGGGTTCGGCTGCGCCGACGAACGGCTCGAGGTATTCGTCGTACGGCGCTCCGAGGCGTCCGGCCGCGCTCTCCGCGTCCGGGACGATGTCCAGTTCGCCCCACCACGTGGGCCAGGCGTACCGCCGGTCGACCGCCCAGGCGAGCAGCAGGTCCAGGTCGTCGCGCCGGTCATCGGGGGCGATCACGAGACCCGGCGCGAACGCCGCAGCCCAGGTGTCCTCGTCGAGGACGAACGAGGGGTCGCCCTGGTCCTCGTCCTGGAGGTCGAGGCCGATGTCGTCACCGTCGAGCTCGAGCGGGCGCGCAGCGTACGGCTCGCGCAGGAAGCGGAAGTCGCCGAGCACGTCGCCGGTCGAGGCTTCGATGAATCGCAGCCTGGTCCGGCCGGCCGCGACGATGACGCCGTCCGCGCCCCAGATCACGCCGGTGATGTCCTCGGGTACGTCGAAGACGTCCACGGCCTCCGGGTACTGCCCAGGCGACCAGATCTCGATCCGATCGGCCGAGGTGAGGCAGGCGGCGAACTCGCCGTCCGGTGACCATGCCCAGACTCCCGCGTCGGGAAGCTCCCAGTCCGCTTCCTTCGGCGCCACGTGGAGGTGGTGGCTGCGTCCGTCAGGGTCGTGCACGACCACGCGAGGGAAGTGGTGGTCGGTCAGGACCGCGGCCAGCCGGCCACGGGCTCCCCAGCACAGCTGGGCACCGGGCAGTCCAGGGAGCTCGCCGACCAGCGCACCGCTGAGGGCGTCGGCGATCAGCAGGCGCCCGTCCAGGTGAACCGCCACCAGGCGCTCGTCGAGACTCCAGGCCGGGGCCTGGCCGTGCGTGTCGGCTCCGTCGAGCCACACCACCTGGCCGCTGTGAACGTCGATCGACGCCGCCCAGTTGCGTCGGCTGTAGCCGTAGATCCGCGAGCCGTCCCGTGACCAGAAGACCTGCTCGAAGAAGAGTTCGTTGTCGCCGAGCCGTGCCTTGATCGCCGGCGGTAGGGTCTCGGCCAGCCACGCGGGCTGCGGACCGTCTTCGTCGTACGCGTTGTAGAAGAAGTGTTTCCGGTCGAGTCGGGCGATGCAGCCGTGGACCTCACGCGGGGCCCGCATCCCGATGTAGGCGTGCGTTCCGTCGGGCGCGAACGCGAAGTCCGGCGGACGCGAACCGCCGTCGGTCACCGAGGCATCGCCGATCGGATCCTCGCCGTCCGCGCCGAACGGGTCCCACAACCCCACCATGTTGGTGTTGAACGCCATCGCGACCCGCTGCCCGTCGGGCGACCACTGGATGCTGCGGGCGTACCCGGGCCAGCCCACGCCGCCGGGGACTCCGTCCAGCTTGTTGACACAGCGCCCGAAATGGAGCTCCCAGACCTGCAGCACACCGCCGCGGTCGTAGTCGTCGCCGCACCACGAGCCGACCGCAAGGTAGCGCCCACAGGGACTGAGCGCCAACGCGTCGATCTCGACCAGATGCCCGTCGGGGTGGCGGAGTACCGCACCGGCCGACCTGATCTGTTCGGTCGCGAACCGGTGCGCGTCCGTGACCCCGTGTTCCACCTGGAGCTCAGCAAGTGCGTCGCGCAGTGGAGGCAGGTCACGAGAGGGCTCGAACGCCGACCAGTCGGCGTTCCGCAATGCCGACAGGAAGTCGTCAGGACCGCTTGCAATTGGAGGGAGCTCCACGAACCCGGGCGGTGAGTTGTGCACGGCGGCACGCTAGGCCACGGCCGGTCCACGGCAGGGCCGGTCCAGGGCGGGCTGGTTAGAGTGGCGGGCATGGAGAACGAGATCAGTGTCGTGGACGCCAAGGAGCGGAGCCGGTACGAAGCGGTCGACGCCGAAGGCAATCTGATGGGATTCGTCGACTACAGGCTGCACCCCGGTGTGATCAGCTTCGTGCATGCCGAGACGCTGCCGGAATTCCGCGGCCAGGGCGTGGCCGGCCGGATCGCGACCCAGTCGCTCGACGATGCCCGGGCGCTCGGGCTCCGGGTCAAGCCGCTCTGCCCGTTCTACATCGACTTCCTGACCGATCACACCGAGTACGCCGACCTCGTGAAGCGGGAGGGCGAGTGACGGTACTGGGCAAGCTCGAGTGGAAGGCCGCCGCCGAGGTCCCGGAGTTGCTGGCCGAGCCGGTCCGCGACGGCATCGGATCGATCCCGGCGTCCGCGGCCGCGATCGATCCCGGCCTGGCCGACACGGCCGCGTTCTGCGCCGAGTACGACGTACCGATGGCCGCGTCGGCGAACTGCGTGATCGTCCACGGCAAGCGCGCCGGTGAGTCGACGTACGCCGCGGTGATGGTGCTCGCCACCCACCGGGCCGACGTGAACGGCGTGATCCGCAAGCACCTCGGCGTCCGGAAGATCTCGTTCGCCGCGCAGGACGACGCGGTCAGCACGACCAGGATGGAGTACGGCGGCATCACGCCGATCGGACTGCCCGCCGACTGGCCGGTCCTGGTCGACGAGGCGGTCGCGAACGCCGGTCCGGTCGTGATCGGCAGCGGTATGCGCGCCTCCAAACTCCTCGTCGACGGCGCCGACCTGGCCAAGCTCCCCACCGCCGAAGTGCTGCAGCTCGCCGCACCCGCTAACTGACCGTTTGGGGTTCGTCACTCCTGGGGTACCGGCCCAAAGGCTTTCCAATCACGGGCCGGGAGGAGCAGGGATGAGCAGCGAACACGCGTTGGAGCACGGCAAGGCGATACCGAGTCTCGTGCCGGCCCGGATGGACCGGCTGCCCTGGACCAAGTTCCATTGGATGATCGTCGTCGGTCTGGGCGTCTCCTGGATCCTGGACGGCCTGGAGATCCAGCTGGTCTCCCTGGTCGGGAACGTGCTGAAGGAACCGGAGACCCTGCATCTGACCACCTCCGAGGTGGGTCTGATGGCGTCGATCTACCTGGCCGGTGAGGTGGTCGGCGCGCTCTTGTTCGGCCGGATGACCGACCGGCTCGGGCGACGCAGCCTGTTCATCGTCACGCTGCTGGTCTACCTGATCGCCTCCGGCGCGGCCGGCCTGTCCTGGGACCTCGGGTCGCTGCTGGTCTTCCGGTTCATTGCGGGGATGGGCATCGGCGGTGAGTACGCCGCGATCAACTCCGCGATCGACGAGCTGATCCCGTCGAAGTACCGCGGCCGCGTCGACATCGGCATCAACGGCACCTACTGGGCCGGTGCGCTGATCGGGTCCGCGGTCGGTCTGCTGTTCCTGAACACGGACATCGTCGCGGTCGAGTGGGGCTGGCGGCTGTGCTTCCTGATCGGCCCGGTGATGGGCCTGGTCATCATCTACCTGCGCCGGCACATCCCGGAGAGCCCGCGCTGGCTGATGACGCACGGCCGGGTCGAGGAGGCCGAGCGGACCGTCGACCAGATCGAGGAGACGGTACGGCGGCAGGGCGGCGAACTGCGCGAGGTCCGCGACGACGAGGCGATCGAGGTCGTCGACTACCCGCCGGTGACGTACCGCGAGATCGCCCGCGTGATGCTCCGCGACTACCGCAGCCGATCGTTCCTCGGCTTCTCGATGATGGTCACCCAGGCCTTTCTCTACAACGCGATCTTCTTCACCTACGCGCTGGTGCTGAAGTCGTACTTCGGCCTGAACGACTCCAGCGTCGCGCTGTACTTCTTCCCGTTCGCGATCGGCAACCTGGCCGGCCCGCTGCTGCTCGGGCACCTGTTCGACACCGTCGGCCGCCGGAAGATGATCCTCAGCACGTACACGCTGTCGGCCGTCGTCCTGTTCATCACCGCGTTGCTGTTCAACGCCGGCGTACTGAACGCCGCGTCGTTGACCGGGCTGTGGTGCGTGGTGTTCTTCTTCGCGTCGGCCGGTGCGTCCTCGGCGTACCTGACGGTGAGCGAGATCTTCCCGATCGAGCTGCGCGGGCAGGCGATCTCGTTCTTCTTCGCGATCTCGCAGCTGACCGGCGGCGTGATCGCGCCGTACCTGTTCGCCTCGCTGATCGGTGAGGGCGACAACCCGGCGCGCGGGCCGCTGACGGTCGGTTACATCGTCGGCGCGGCCGTGATGCTGGCCGGCGGGATCATCGCGTGGGTGTTCGGCGTGGACGCGGAAGGCAAGTCGCTGGAGGCCATCGCGAAGCCGCTGTCGTCGAAGACCGGAGCGACGCGCTTCCAGGGTCCGACGCCGCGTCTCCCGGCTACCGAACGGCGCCGGGCGGACGAACCCTAAGATGGCGGCGTGGGTTCGCTGCTGATCGCCGGTACGACGTCCGACGCCGGGAAGACGACCGTCGTCACCGGGCTGTGCCGATGGCTGGCGCGGCAGGGTGTGCGGGTCGCGCCGTACAAGGCGCAGAACATGTCGAACAACTCGATGGTCTGCGCGGACGGCACCGAGATCGGCCGCGCGCAGTGGATCCAGGCCGTTGCCGCCGGCGCCGAGCCCGAGGCCGCGATGAACCCGGTCCTGCTCAAACCGGGCAGCGACCGGCGCAGCCACGTCGTCCTGATGGGTGAGCCGTGGGGCGAGTTGACGTCCCGCGGCTTCCTGACCGAGCGGGCGGAGCTGGCGAAGGCGGCGTTCGCGGCGTACGACGATCTCGCGTCGAGGTACGACGTGGTGATCAGCGAGGGCGCGGGCAGCCCGACCGAGATCAACCTGCGGCAGTCGGACTACGTGAACCTCGGCCTCGCGCAGCACACCAAGGCTCCGGTCGTCGTGGTCGGCGACATCGACCGCGGGGGAGTGTTCGCGTCGATGTTCGGCACGGTCGCGTTGCTCGACGCGGCCGATCAGGCCCTGATCAGCGGATTCCTGGTGAACAAGTTCCGCGGCGACGTCTCGCTGCTGCAGCCGGGGATCGACATGCTCGCCTCGGTCACCGGCCGGCCGACGTACGGCGTACTGCCGTGGCTGCCCGAGCTGTGGCTGGACTCCGAGGACGCGCTGGACATCCCGGTACGGCGTGCCTCGCCGGGTGACCTGTTGACGATCGCGGTGGTGCGGTTCCCGCGGATCAGCAACTTCACGGACCTCGACGCGCTCGCGGTGGAGCCGACCAACAGCGTGTTCTTCACCACGAGTCCGGGGGAGGTCCGCGACGCCGACCTGGTCGTGTTGCCGGGCTCGCGCGCGACCAGTGCGGATCTGGAGTGGTTCCGGTCGCTCGGTCTCGCCGAGGCTGTGGCGGCACGGGTCGCGGACGGCCGTCCGGTGCTCGGCATCTGCGGCGGTTATCAGATGCTCGGCGCAACGATCTCCGACCCGTACGAGGTCGAGTCGGGTGGCTCGTCGGCCGGTCTGGGGCTGTTGCCGGTAGCAACCACGTTCGCCCGCGAGAAGACGCTGGCGCGGCCGGCGCGAACGGCGTACGAGATCCATCATGGTGTCGTCGAGGTGGTTGGTGACGCGGAGGCGTTCCCAGGTGGGTGCCGCAGCGGCAACACGTGGGGCACGATCTGGCACGGTCTGCTCGACGACGACTCCGCGCGGCATGCGTTCCTCGCCGAGGTCGCCGGGCTCACCGGCAAGCCCGCGCCTGACGGCTCGGTCTCGTTCGCCGGCCTGCGCGAGGAGCGGCTGGACCGTCTCGCCGACATGATCGACGAATACGCCGACACCGCCGCGCTGCTGCACCTCATCGAGCACGGCGCACCACCCGTCCCGTTCATCCCACCAGGAGCCCCGTGAAGTCCCACCTCCAGCAGTATCTCCAGGACACCCGTGCGCTGCTGCTTGCCAAGCTCGACGGGATCGGTGAGTACGACCGTCGGCGTCCGCTCGTGCCGTCCGGGACCAATCTGCTCGGGCTGGTGAAGCACCTCGTCGGCATCGAGCAGGTGTACCTCGGCACGAGTGTCGGTCGGCCACCGGAGAAGGCGCTGCCCTGGAACGAGGACGGTTCGGTCTGGGGCGGTGCCGACATGTGGGCGCTGCCGTCCGAGTCGACGGAGTACATCACCGGCCTCTACCGCGAGGCCTGCGCGCACAGCGACCGCTCCATCGCCGAGCTCGACCTGGACCACCCGGCCGAAGTTCCGCACTGGGCCGAGGGGCAACGCGGTACGACGTTCGGCGCGCTGCTCGTCCGCGTCGTCGACGAGACCGCCCACCACGCCGGCCACGCGGACATCGTCCGCGAACTGATCGACGGCCAGGGCGGCAAGGACGCAGACATGCTCGACGAGGCCGCCTGGACGGACTACTACGCCCAGATCCAGCGAGCCGCGGAGACGTTCCGCCAGCCCTCAGACCAGGTGTGACTGCCTTTTCACCGCGCACCGGCGGTGTTACTGTCGGTGTCGACCGCGCCCCTGCCCCTGGCGACGAGCCGTCGCTCAGGGTGGTCCAGGGGGAAGATGAACAGCGCGTCCGATGCCGACGATGCTTTCGTGCGGATCTGGTCGACGCACGGTGACCAACTGCGGTGGATCGCAGGGACGATTCTGCGCGACAGAGCCGCTGCGCAGAGAGTCGTGGTCGATGTCATCGCTGCCTACTGTGCGAGTCCACCCCGGTCGGACGGTGGGCTCCCGTCACGACACGAGCTGGCACGCCTGACCTATCTGCACTGCCTGCGCGCCGGAGCCGTCAGCGACCGGATCGACGGCAGGCCGCAGCGCGACCGTTTCGACAGCACTGTCGAGAGCATCGCCATCGTCGGGCTGCGGGTACTCGCGCAGCATCAGCGGACCATGCTTGCTCTCGTCCAGCTCGGAGATCACAGCTGCGACGATGTCGCCGACCTTCTCGGTCTGCCGGACGAGGTCGCGGCCCAGTTGCTCGCCACCGGGCTACGGGAAGCAGAGCCTGCTCCCGCTCCCGGTCGAGAACCTGGCCCGGGCGTCGTGGAGCTGATCGCCTTGCTGGCACACCAATGAACCTCGCGGGCAGTCCCTGACAGACTGAGCGCGTGGATGACTTCGAGCGGCAGCGGGGGCGGTTGTTCGGGATTGCGTATCGGATGACCGGTACGGCGACCGATGCCGAGGAGATCGTGCAGGACGCGTGGCTGCGTTGGCAGGATGTCGATCGGGCGACGGTGCGGGATCCGAACGCGTACCTGGCGAAGGTCGTCACCAACCTGTCGATCAAGCAGCTGACGTCGGCGCGGGCGCGGCGGGAGCTGTACGTCGGCGAGTGGCTGCCGGAGCCGGTGCTGACGGGGCGGACCGGGCTCGACGCGCTCGAGCCGCTGGAGATCGTCGCCCAGCGGGACTCGGTGTCGTTCGCGCTGCTACTGCTGCTGGAGGCGCTGACCCCGGCGGAGCGGGCGGCGTACGTCCTGCACGAAGCATTCGGGTACAGCCATCGCGAGGTGGCTGAGCTGATCGGGACGACGGACGCCAACGCCCGGCAACTGCTGTCCCGCGCCCGCAAGCGGGTGGCGACTGATTCGCGGCGCAGGCAGCCGGTCGACCGGGTTGGCTGGCGCGAGTTCGTCGATCGTTTCCTCGCGGCGGCGCAGTCGGGCGAGATCGAGCAGCTCGAACGCCTGCTCGCCGAGGACGTCGTCTCCACCTCGGACGGCGGCGGCAAGGTGACCGCGGCCCGGAACCCGGTCGTCGGCCGGACCCAGGTGGCGCGGTACCTGATCGGGACGCTGCAGAAGTTCGGCGCGGGCTTCGTCATGCGGTTCGCGGAGGCGAACGGCGAGCCGGTGCTCGTTGCCGAGAGCCCCGACGGGCTGATGGCGGTGTGCTTCGTCGAGGCCGGGCCGCAGGGCGTCAGCGCCCTCCGGTTCGTGCTGAATCCGGACAAGCTCGCCTTTGCCGCCGCCCAGGTGTCACAGATCGGGAGGCTGTCCGATCTTTCCTGGTGAACCGAAAGGACACCAGGATGACTTCCCTTCTCGTCACCGGTGGGACCGGCCACCTCGGCAGGCCCACCGTGAACGCGTTCCGTACGGCTGGCCACGAGGTACGGGTGCTCAGCCGCCGGGCCGGACCCGACCATGTCGTGGCTGACCTCACGACCGGCGACGGGCTGGCAGCCGCACTCGAGGGCGCCGACGTGGTGGTGCACCTCGCCACCAGTCTCCGCGGCCAGGATGCGCAGCAGACCCGGAACCTGCTCGCAGCCGCGGCGGGGGTGAAGCACCTCGTGGTGATGTCGATCGCGGGGATCGACCGTATCCCGCTCGGGTACTACCGGACCAAGCTCGAGGTCGAGCGGCTGGTCGAGGAGTCGGGCGTGCCGTACACGATCCAGCGCGCTACCCAGTTCCACGACCTGGTCGAGCGCGTCTTCGCCGCCCAGCGGTACCTCCCGGTCGTGATCGCGCCGAAGATGATGATGCAGCCGATCGCCGTCGAGGACGTCGCCGCCCGGCTGACCGAGCTTGTCGGCGAGCCGCCGGTGAAGGGGCGGGCTCCGGACATCGGCGGACCCGAACGCCTGTCGGTGCCGGAGCTGGCCCACATCTGGAAGCGGGCGAAGGGCTCGCGGCGCCCGATCGTCGGAGTGCGCCTGGGCGGCAAGGTGTTCCGTGCGTTCGCGAACGGCGAGGCGATGGTGGACGGGCCGGCGTACGGGCGGATCACGTTCGCGGAGCATCTCGGATGAGGGGGTACGTGCGCGGCGTGCTGGTGGCGTTGGCCGCGCTCCAGTTCGTTCTGGGGTTCTGGCTGACGTTCGCGCCGAAGTCGTTCTACGACAACGTTCCGACGGTCGACTGGGATCCGCCGTTCGCCGAGCACGCGTTCCGCGATTTCGGTGCGGCCTCACTCGGCCTCGGCGTCGTCCTGACCGCCGCCGCGATCCGCCTCGACCGCTACCTCGCGACCTTGGCGCTGCTCGCCTATCTCGCGTTCTCGGTGCCGCACACGGCCTTCCACCTCGGCCATCTCGACGGCGACCAGCCCGGCTGGTCCGTCGTACTCGCGGTCGGCGTGAGTCTGATGGTGGTGCTTCCGCTCACCGCACTGGCGGGGACACGCAAGATGACTTGACGACTGTGACAGTAGGACTGTCACAATAGCGCCCATGGGTCCACTCGAGGGCGTGAAGGTGGTCGAGCTGGCCGGCCTCGGTCCGGCGCCGTTCGCCTGCATGATGCTGGCGGAGCTCGGCGCCGACGTGCTGCGGGTCGAGCGCCCCGGCGGCGGGGTGTCGCTGGGCCCGCCGGAGCTGGATCTGGTCAACCGCGGCCGTCGCAGTGCGGCCCTGGACCTCAAGCAGCCGGCCGCGGTCGACGTCGTACGGCGGCTGGTCACGCAGGCCGACGTACTGGTCGAAGGGTTCCGGCCCGGGGTGGCCGAGCGGCTCGGGCTCGGGCCGGCGGACTGTCACGAGACCAATCCGCGGCTCGTGTACGGGCGGATGACCGGGTGGGGGCAGGACGGTCCGCTCGCGCAGACCGCGGGACACGACATCGACTACCTCGCGCTGTCCGGCGCGCTGCATCTGATCGGGCGGGCCGACGGTCCGCCGCAGGTGCCCGCGAACCTGCTCGGTGACTTCGCAGGCGGATCGCTGTACCTCGTGATCGGCGTACTCGCGGCACTGAACGAGGCGCAGCGCAGCGGGCGCGGACAGGTCGTGGACGCGGCGATCGTGGACGGCTCGGCGCACCTGACCACGATGCTGCTCGGTGCACTCGCCGCCGGATCGTGGCGGCAGGAACGCGGGACGAACCTGCTCGACACCGGCGCGCCGTTCTACGACGTGTACGAGACCGCCGACGGGAAGCACGTTGCGGTCGGGGCGCTCGAACCGCAGTTCTACGCCGAGCTGATCGACAAACTCGGTCTGGACGCGCCGGACCGCAACGATCCTTCGCAGTGGCCGGAGTTGCGGAAGGTGCTGACCGAGACGTTCCGGCAGCGGACCCAGGCGGAGTGGACGGAGCTGTTCGACGGCTCGGACGCGTGCGTCGCACCAGTGTTGCCACTCGCCGGCGACCACCCGCATCTTGTTGCCCGAGGCACCTTTGTGGAGCACCACGGCGTCCGGCAGGCGGCCCCCGCGCCGCGCTTCGACCGTACGCCGACCAGCCTGGACCGGCCGCCCGCGCGGCCGGGGGAGCACACCCGGGAAGCCTTGGCCGACTGGGGAATCACCGACATCGACCAACTGCTGGAGTCCCGCGCAGCCGTGCAGAACTGAGAGAGGAACCCGCCCGTGGAACGTCAGCTGTTCGACGCCGATCACGACGCCTTCCGGGAGACCGTCCGGTCGTTCTGCGACAAGGAGATCGTCCCGCATCACGACAGCTGGGAGGACGCCGGGATCGTCCCGCGCGAGCTCTGGACCGCGGCCGGTGCGGCAGGCCTGCTCGGCTTCATGATGCCCGACCAGTACGGCGGTGGCGGCGTGCGTGACTTCCGGTTCAACACCGTGCTGATCGAGGAACTGACCCGGGTCCGCGCGAGCGGAGTCGGCTTCACCATCCACACCGACATCAACTCGGCGTACCTGCTGGACTACGCGACCGACGAGCAGAAGGCGCGCTGGCTGCCGGCCTTCTGTTCGGGGGAGACGATCACCGCGATCGCGATGACCGAGCCAGGGGCCGGCAGCGACCTTCAGGGCATCCAGACCACCGCACGGCGCGACGGCGACCACTACGTGCTGAACGGGCAGAAAACGTTCATTTCCAACGGGATTCTCGCCGACCTGGTGATCGTCGTCGCGAAGACCGACCCGGAGGCCGGCGCGCAGGGGATCTCGCTGATCGTCGTCGAGCGCGGGATGCCCGGGTTCGAGCGCGGGCGGAACCTGGACAAGATCGGCCTCAAGGCGCAGGACACCGCGGAAATGTTCTTCGACGACGTCCGGGTCGCCGTCGACAACCTGCTTGGCGAAGAGGGCAAGGGCTTCGTCTACCTGATGGAGAAGCTGCCCCAGGAGCGGTTGACGATCGCGGTGGTCGCGGCCGCCGCCTGCGAGAGCATCCTCGAGGACACGCTGCGGTACGTGAAGGACCGCAAGGCGTTCGGCCGTCCGATCGGATCGTTCCAGAACAGTCGTTTCGTCCTCGCGGAGCTCGCCACCGAGACCCAGATCGCCCGGGTGTTCGTCGATCGCTGCATCCAGGAACTCAACGCCGGCACGCTGACCGTGGCCGAGGCCGCGATGGCCAAGTGGTGGACCACCGAGCTGCAGAAGAAGGTCGTCGACCGGTGCCTGCAGCTGCACGGCGGCTACGGCTTCATGACCGAGTACCCGATCGCCAAGGCCTACCTGGACACCCGCATCCAGACCATCTACGGCGGCACCACCGAAATCATGAAGGAAATCATCGGCCGCACGATGGGCGTCTAGACGCAGGGGAACCGTCGCTCGGTGCGCACGCGGGCGACGCCGTCGCGACGGGTCCTGCGCCTGAATCGCCAGACAGGGGGTGCGATCATCCTGTGCTGGCGTTCACCGTGAGTCGTGCCCAACCCCTCCCAGCGGCGCGACACACCTGGCGCCGGGGTCTTGGGCTGCCCGAACAGGCTCAATCAGCCTAAACCCTCCGCGCGGGGGAGCACCACAGGTCGGCGCCCTACTCCCGGGTCAGGGTCAGACGAGCCTGGACGACGTCCTCGGCGACCTCGGTCAGGCGGCGGTTGTTGGCCCGGGCGTAGGAACGCAGGATGTCGAACGCCTCGTCGACAGCGATGTCCAGGCTGTGGCTGAGGAATCCCTTCGCCTGCTCGATCAGGATCCGGCTGTTCAGAGCGGTCTGGAGCTGCTCGGTGACGATCTCCTGGCGGGCCAGCGCGCGTTGGTGCACGATGCCGATCGTGGCCGCGTCGGCCAGCGCCTGCCCCAGGGTGATCGTGTCGGCATCCAGTTCCCCGGTGGTCTTGCTGAACAGATTCACTGCCCCGAGGACGGTGTTGCGCAAGCGCATCGGCAGCGCCTGAACCGACAGGTAGCCCTCGGTGACAGCGGCGGCGGTGAAGCGGGGCCAATGCCCGCGCGCGCTCCGCAGGTCCGGGTGCTGCACCGGGCGGCCGGAGCTGAACGCGTCGAAGCACGGGCCCTCGAGGTTCTGCAGCTGGGTCAGCTCGACCAGCCGTGCCTGTTCGGTGGAGGCTGCGACCAGGTTCAGCGCGCCGTGATGATCGGCGAGCAGAATGCCGCAGGCCGACACCCCCAGCAGTTCGCTGCAGTGGGCGGCGAGCCGGTCCAAGAACTCGATGATGTCGAAATCGTCGACGAGTGTGTCCGACAGTTCGATGAACACCTCGCGCACTCGACGGTCGGATGCAATCATCACTCCTCCTCCTGTTCTTTCTCGGCTTGTTCGGGGTCTGTTGGGCCTGGTTTGCGCGGTGGGTCGCTGCCGCCCGCGAGGTCACCGTCCAGGTGCAGACGGTCGGACATCACGTCGATGGCGATCTTGTGCAATGAAAGTCCACTGCTGTAGGCGTGGGCGCGCAGCCGGGCCAGCGCGTCGGTGACACTGATGCGCTGCTGCGAGGCCAGTCTGCCCGCGGCCTGGTGCACCTCGGCCCGGCGAGCGGTGAACGCGGCCTCGATCACCTCGTCCAGGTCCACGCTGACGCCTTGGCGGCCGTCGAGGGCGAGCACGAAGAGGGCATCCGCGAACACCAACGCCTCCTCCAGTTGCTCTCGCTGCAGCGGCCCCGGCTCCCGCCGGTAAACGGTCAGCACGCCGACTCTCGCGGCTCCGGCGGCGACCGGGAACGCGAAGACGCCGTGCACGCCCCGACCGGCCCCGGCCGCGGCGAACGCGGGCCATCGCCGACCGGCCGACGACCCGTGCAGGTCCGGCTCGAGCACCGGCGCGCTGCTGGCGACAGCCTCACCGCTCGGACCTTCACCCAGCTCGAACTGAAGGTCCTCCAGTTCACCGATCTCCGGGGCGGTGGCCAGCACCGGCTCCAGGAGTCCGTTGTCGAGGCTCATCGCGAGCCCGGCGCCTGCCGCGGAGAGCGCCTGGGCGCAGGCCGACACGGCGTCCGCCAACGAAGGCGCCCCGCCGTTGGAAACGGCTCTGATCGCCCCCCACACCCTCGCGCTGCGGTCGTGATCCACCCAATCCGTCCACACTCGAACCGCCGTCGGGCGGATGGCCCACCCTAGCGGCCGGATCGTCGAAATGTTGTTCATAGCGCGCGCGTCACCAAGTCTCTTCGCGGCCACGCCATGCCCGGTCCCCAGATCCGCCGGTCCAGCCGCCTAGGAACGACCGGTACCCGATACCGCGATGCTCATTCCGCCGTCCCTCCCCGGACATACCGCGATGCGCGAACCGTGGTCCGGGGCCGACGCTGTGGCCATTCATTCTAGTCCGGGTTCGGCCCCGCGGCTCTCCCGGCGGGCAAGTCGCCGTGATTGACTGCGTGCAGGAGTCGAGGGAGGTCGTCATGGGGATCGTGTCGCCAGGATTCACGGGCCGGCGTGGGAGTGGGGCGGATCTGCCGCCGGGGCAGTACCTGACGCACGAGTTTCCGGTGCTGTCGGCGGGACCGACGCCGCAGATCCTGACCGATCACTGGGAGTTCACGGTCACGACGGAGACCGGCGAGAAGTACAAGTGGGACTGGGCGGCCCTGACGGCGTTGCCGGCCGAGGAGATCACCAAGGACATCCACTGTGTGACGCGGTGGTCCAAACTGCAGACGACCTGGAAAGGCGTCTCGCTCGACACGCTGCTCGCGGACGTCGAGACCGGCGCGGACTTCGCGATGGCGCACAGCTACGGCGGCTACACCACGAACCTGCCGCTCGACGACCTGCTCGACGGGCAGTCCTGGATCGCCTACGAGTACGACGGTGAGCCGCTGCATGCCGAGCACGGCGGACCCGCGCGACTGCTCGTTCCGCACCTGTACTTCTGGAAGAGCGCCAAGTGGGTCCGAGGCCTGGTGCTGTCCGACAGCGAGGACCTCGGCTTCTGGGAGACCGCCGGCTATCACGAGTACGGAGACCCATGGAAAGAACAGCGATACGCCGGCGACTGACCGCGCGCATGTCTTGGCAGGTCGCCACGGTGGCCGACGTACGGCAGGAGACCGAGACGGCTCGCACGATCGTGCTCGACGTACCGGACTGGCCGGGGCATCTCGCGGGGCAGCATCTCGACGTACGGCTGACCGCTGAGGACGGGTACCGGGCGTCGCGGTCTTACTCGATCGCGTCGGCCTGGGCCAATTCGCACAGCTCCACGATCGAGTTGACCGTGGAGCAGGTGCCTGGCGGTGAGGTGTCGCCGTACCTCGTCGAGGTGCTGAAGGTCGGGGATCCGTTGGAGATCCGGGGACCGGTCGGCGGGTGGTTCGTGTGGAAGCCGGAGCAGGAAGGGCCGGTGCAGCTGATCGGCGGGGGATCGGGTGTCGTGCCGTTGCGGGCGATGCTGCGGGCTCATGCGGTCGCTGGTACGACGCCGGTGCGGTTGCTGTACTCCGTGCGGCGGCCGGAGTCGGTGATCTATGTGAGCGACCTGAAGGAGCTGGCCGCGTCGGACGCTGTCGACGTACGGCTCGTGTACACGCGGGAGGCGCCGGCCGGGGAGCCTCGGGTCGGACGGATCGACGCGGACCTGATCGAGCAGTACGCGCTCAAGCCCGAGGACGGTGCGACGACGTACGTGTGCGGCCCGACGCCGTTCGTGGAGACGGTGGCGAACCTGCTGGTCGCGGCCGGCCACGACCCGGCCCGCGTCAGAACTGAACGTTTCGGCCCGACAGGAGGACCTCGATGAGCAACTACTTGGACGGCAACGCGGCCGCAGGAGCCTTGAGCGAGTTGTTCGCAGTCGACCTGACGGCAGCCATCGCCCAATGCAACGGCTGCGGCCACACCACCGTCTTCGCCGAGTCCCGCGTGTACGTCGACGCCCCCGGCACCGTCGCCCGCTGCGCCGGCTGCGACACAGTCCTCCTCCGCGTAGTAACCACCCCCAACGACACCTACCTGGACCTCCGAGGCCTCACCTACCTCCGCGTCCCCAACTCCTAGCGAGGCTTGTTCTGGGTGCGGCGGATTGTGTCGCGTTGGGTTTCGCCTACGGCTCGTTCGTAGGCGAGGACGAGGCCTTGGATGGTGACTGGCTTGAAGCGTTCTACTAGTTGCTGGATGTGCTCGGGTGGGCCGCCGGAGTCTCGGTAGTGGGGCCAGACCTTGGTGCGGAAGACCTCGGTGAGTTCTTCCGCGATCGCGCGGCCGTGCTCGGTGAAGATCCGGCCGGCGTCCAGCACTGCCTCGACCGGGAGATCCAGGTCGAGCAGCTCGACGCCGAGACTCAGATGCGCGGTCGCGACCTGGAACACGTCCTCGTCCGGCGTCGGCTCGACCACCCCGAGCGCGACGAGCATCTCGATGTCGTCGTCAGTCAGCTCACGACCGGTACGCCGTACCAGTGCCGCTCGATCAAGCGTTTCGGGGAGATCGCGCATCCACGGCGTCAGCAGCGTCCGGTGCAGCGCGATGTCCTGCGGTGTCGCGTTGGTGGGGATCCGCTCCAGGTACCCCTCGATCGCCTGCAGCGTGAACCCGTGCGCCTGCAGCTCACGCACCAGATCGAGCCGCGCGATGTGCTCCGGGCCGTAGTACCCGACCCGCCCGCGCCGGATCGGTGGCGGAATCAGCCCTCGCCCCGCATAGAACCGCAACGTACGCACCGTCATCCCGACCCGCGTCGACAGCTCATCCACCGTCAACGTCGCGTCGTCCCCCGCGAGCTCCGACATGGCGGAGATCATAACGGCCCCCACTTGACCACCATGACAGCATTACTGTCACAATCGGCTGCATGACTGTGCCAATGCCACGCCTCCGGCGCGGCGGGTCATGGGGCTGTGACTCCCGGCCTTCCCTCGTCGTTCCGGTCGCTTCGCTCCCTCCACTCCTCAGTCCAGGCCGGGAGGCCCCATGACCAGCGAAGCCTTTCTGTACGACGCGATTCGGACACCGCGCGGCAAGGGCAAGCCGACCGGAGCGCTGCACGAGGTCAAGCCGATCCAGCTGATCACCGGACTGCTGCAGGAGCTGCGCACCCGGCATCCCGATCTGGATCCGGCCGTTATCGACGACGTGGTGCTCGGGGTCGTGACGCCGATCGGCGACCAGGGCATGGACATCGCGCGGACCGCCGTACTGATGGCCGGCTATCCCGAGACGACTGGTGGCGTGCAGCTGAATCGCTTCTGCGCCTCGGGTCTCGAGGCCGTCAACCAGGCGGCGCAGCGGGTGCGGTCCGGGTGGGAGGACTTCATCCTGGCCGGCGGCGTCGAGTCGATGTCCCGCGTGAAGATGGGCTCCGACGGCGGCGCCTGGGCGATGGACCCGGAGACCGCGCTCGACACCGGCTTCATCCCGCAGGGCATCAGCGCGGACCTGATCGCGACGCTCGACGGCTTCTCCCGCACCGACGTCGACGCCTACGCCGCCGAGTCGCACGCCCGGGCCGCGAAGGCGTGGGCCAACGGGTACTTCGCGCGTTCCGTCGTACCGGTCGTGGATCGGAACGGTCTGCGGATCCTGGACCACGACCAGCTCGTCCGTCCCGGTACGTCGGTCGACACGCTGGCCGGGCTGCCGTTGTCGTTCGCGGCGATCGGCGAGCACGGCGGGTTCGACTCGGTCGCGCTGGAGAAGTACCTGACCGTCGAGCGGATCTCGCACGTGCACCACGCGGGCAACTCGTCGGGCATCGTCGACGGCGCGGCCCTGGTTGCTGTCGGCAACGAGAAGGCCGGCGAGGCGCTCGGTCAGGCGCCCCGCGGCCGGGTGGTCGCTGTTGGTGTCAGTGGTGCCGATCCGACCATCATGCTGACCGGCCCGGCGCCGGCCGCCCGGAAGGCTTTGGCTCGCGCGGGTCTGGAAGCCGGCGACATCGACCTGTTCGAGATGAACGAGGCGTTCGCGGCCGCGGTCATGCACTTCATGAAGGATCTCGGCGTACCGCACGAGAAGGTGAACGTGAACGGCGGCGCGATCGCACTCGGCCACCCGCTCGGCGCCACCGGCGCGATGCTGATCGGAACCCTGCTGGACGAGCTGGAGCGACGCGAGCTCCGCTACGGACTGGCCACCCTGTGCGTCGGCGGCGGCATGGGCGTCGCGACGATCATCGAGAGGCTCGCAGCGTGAACAGCATGATCGAGTGGAAGAACGACGCCGGCGTCATCACTCTGACGCTGAACGACCCGTCCGCGTCCGCCAACACGATGAACGACGCGTACGTCGAGGCGATGGGACGGACCGTCGAGCGCCTGGTCGCCGAGAAGGCCCTGATCAAGGGCGTGATCGTGACGTCCGCGAAGGCGACATTCTTTGCCGGCGGCAACTTGCAGCAGCTGTCGCAGATCCAGCCGTCGGACGCTGCGCAGGTGTTCGAGACGGTCGAGGAAGTCAAGCGGCAGCTGCGGGTCCTGGAGACGTTGGGCGTGCCGGTCGTTGCCGCGATCAACGGATCCGCGCTCGGCGGCGGGCTGGAGATCGCGCTCGCCTGCCACCACCGGATCGTTGCCGACGACAACCGGGTCGAACTCGGCGTACCCGAGGTGACGCTCGGCCTGCTGCCCGGCGGCGGGGGAGTGACCCGCACGGTCCGGATGCTCGGACTGCAGGACGCACTGATGAAGGTGCTGCTGCAGGGCCAGCGGATGAAGCCTGCGCACGCATTGTCGGTCGGGATCGTCGACGAGGTCGTGCCGGCCGATGACCTGCTGGACGCGGCCCGCCGGTGGATCTCGACGTACGACGGCGACGCGAAGCAGCCCTGGGATCGCGACGGGTACAAGATCCCCGGCGGTACGCCGTCCTCGCCGAAGCTGGCCGCGTTCCTGCCCGCGTTCCCGGCGAACCTGCGCAAGCAGCTCAAGGGCGCGCCGTACCCGGCGCCGCGGGCGATCATGAGCGCCGCGGTCGAGGGCAGCCAGGTCGACTTCGAGACCGCCTCGCGGATCGAGTCGCGGTACTTCGTGTCGCTGGCGACCGGCCAGATCGCGAAGAACATGATCCAGGCGTTCTTCTTCGACCTGCAGTCGATCAACGCGGGTGGGTCGCGGCCTGCCGGCGTACCGAAGTACTCCGCACGCAAGGTCGGTGTGCTCGGGGCGGGAATGATGGGCGCCGGGATCGCCTACGTGTGTGCGAAGGCCGGCATCTCCGTGGTGCTCAAGGACGTGTCTTTGGAGGCGGCTGCGCGCGGCAAGGAGTACTCCGAGAAGCTGCTCGCGAAGCAGGTCGCGAAGGGCCGGGCGACGGCTGCCGATGTGGAGGCGTTCCTGAGCCGGATCACGCCGACCGGGGACCCGAACGACCTGGCCGGGTGCGACCTGGTGATCGAGGCCGTCTTCGAGGACGGTGGACTCAAGCAGAAGGTGTTCGCGGAGGTCGCCGACGTGGTCGAGCCCGACGCGCTGCTCTGCTCGAACACCTCCACGCTGCCGATCACCGCGCTCGCCGACGGCATCGACCGGCCGGACGACTTCGTCGGCATGCACTTCTTCTCGCCGGTCGACCGGATGCCGCTGGTCGAGCTGATCGTGGGGGAGAAGACCTCGGACCGGGCGATCGCGCAGGCGTACGACGTCGTACGGCAGATCAAGAAGACGCCGATCGTGGTCAACGACAGCCGCGGGTTCTTCACGTCGCGGGTGTTCGGCACGCTCGTCATGGAGGGCGCCGCGATGGTTGCCGAGGGTGTCGACCCGGTGATGATCGAGCGCGCCGCGACCCAGGCCGGGTTCCCGGCGCCGCCGCTGGCGATGCTGGACGAGGTGACGCTGACGCTGCCGCAGAAGATCCGGGACGCCGCGCGGGCGGCGGGCGACAGCGCGGGCGCGTTCGACGACCATCCTGGGATGGCGGTTGCCGACCGGCTCGTCAACGAGTTCGACCGGCGCGGCAAGGCTGCCGGTGCGGGGTTCTACGACTACCCGGCAGACGGCCCGAAGCAGTTGTGGCCCGGGTTGCGGGAGCACTTCGCTCAGCACGGCGACGTACCGTTGGTTGATCTGCAGGACCGGATGCTGTTCGCGATGGCGCTCGAGACGGTGAAGTGCCTGGACGAGCGCGTGTTGCGCTCGGTGCCGGACGCCAACATCGGGTCGATCTTCGGGATCGGATTCCCGCCGCTGCACGGCGGCGCGCTGCAGTACGTGAACGCCTATGGACTGCCCGCATTCGCCGACCGGGCGCGCGAACTGGCAGCGACGTACGGCGCGCGCTTCGAGCCGCCCGCACTGCTGATCCGGAAGGCAGCGGCGGGCGAGATCTTCGGCTGATCACGGGCTGGTACCAACTCAAGCAAACTCCACACATTCGAACAAATAACAGCGCGCCCGGTCTTGCGCCGGGCGCGCTTTTGAGCCATTGTGCTGCCACTTCTACAACGATTGACCTGCAGTACCGTGTGCCAGAACTCGGAGATGCTTAACACCGTTAAGTACCTCGGAACCGTGCGTCCCCTGCGACGTTCCCTCTCGGGAAGGTGGAATTCATGCCTGCTCATGTTCCGAACGCCGGACTCTCCCGGCGCGACCTGCTCAAGCGGACCGGTGGCCTGGCCGCCCTGGCCGCATTCACCGCGGCCTGTGGTGGTAATACCGGCAGACCGTCGTCCGGCGGGGGAAGTGGCGGCTCGAAGCCGAACCTGTCGCAGTGGTACCACCAGTACGGCGAGACCGGGACCCAGCAGGCGGCGCTGAAGTACGCCAAGGCGTACCCCGACGCGAACGTCGCAGTGCAGTGGACGCCGGGTGACTACGACGCCAAGCTCGCGTCCGGTCTGCTCTCCAGCAAGGGCCCGGACGTCTTCGAGGGCCACTTCAACATCAGCATGGTGAAGAGCAACCAGGTCGTGGCGCTGGACGACATCATGGCCGACGTCAAGGACGACTTCCAGCCGGGCGACCTGGCCACGAACACCCTGGACGGCAAGATCTACGGGATCCGGATGATCATCGACCCGCAGGTCATCTACTACAAGAAGAGTCTGCTGGACAAGGCCGGGATCAAGCCGCCGGAGACGATCGACGACCTGATCTCCGCGGCCAAGGAACTCACCACGAACAAGGTGAAGGGCATCTTCGTCGGCAACGACGGCGGCAACGTCATGGGCGGGCCGGCGCTGTATTCGTCCGGCGGGGAGTTCCTGACCAAGGACAACAAGCCCGGCTTCACCGGTGATCGCGCCGCCCAGGCCTTCGGCAAACTGCACGAGCTGTACGCCAGCAAGAGCGTGCTGCTCGGTGCTCCCACGGACTGGTGGGACCCGACCGCGATCAACCAGGGCCTGGTGGCGATGCAGTTCATCGGCATGTGGGCGGTGCCGGGCATGCAGAAGGCGCTGGGCGACGACATCGGCGTCATCCCGTTCCCGAAGCTCGACGCGCAGGCCAAGCCGGCCGTGTACTCCGGCGGCTGGACGCAGTTCGTCTCCGCGAAGAGCCCGAACGTCGACGCGGCGAAGAAGTTCGTGAAGTGGCTGTGGATCGACAAGGAGGAGTACCAGGAGGACTGGTCTCTGAACTACGGCTTCCACATCCCGCCGCGCAAGAGCCTCGCGGCCAAGGCAGCCAAGCTGCAGAGCGGTGTCGCGGCCGACACGGTCAAGCTGACCCAGGACTACGGCTACACCGACAACCCGGCCTGGACGCCGAAGATGGGTACGGCGTTCACCGACCTGCTCACCAACGTCATCAAGAAGGGAGCTGACCCAGCTGCCGAGATCACCAAGGCCGAGAAGACCGTCAACGGCGAGCTGACGCGGTTGTTCGGATGAGCGCTCCGGCCAAGACGTCCGCGGATCCTGCCGCCACTGGTGAGCGGCAGGGAACGCGGCGTCGTCACAAGGGGATCTCCGGGAACGCACTGTGGTTCTGGATCTTCGTCGGGCCGTTCGTGGTCGGGCTGCTGATCTTCTCGTACCTGCCGATCATCTGGAGCCTGGTCCTCAGCTTCTTCGAGGCGTACAACACCGCGACACCGACGAAGTTCGTCGGGCTGCGCAACTACGTCGACATGCTCACCGACCACAACTTCCTGTCCAGCCTGGGCACGTTCACGATCTTCGCGGTGTTCATCGTGCCGCTGACGTTCGTGCTCGCGCTCGCGCTGGCGTTGCTGGTCAACCAGGTGAAGATCGCGCGGGCGTTCTTCCGGTCGGTGTTCTTCCTTCCGACCGCGTGCTCGTACGTCGTCGCGTCGCTGATCTGGAAACTGTCGATCTTCAACGGCGTCCGGTTCGGGCTCGCGAACACCGTGCTCGGCTGGTTCGGGGTCGAGAACATCGCCTGGCTGTCGACCGTGGATCCGCCGTGGTACTGGATCCCGCTGGTGACGGTGCGGCTGTGGCTGCAGCTCGGGTTCTACATGATCCTGTTCATCGCGGGGCTGCAGCGGATCTCGCCGACGCTGTACGAGGCGGCGTACGTCGACGGGGCGAAGCCCGGGTGGCAGGTCTTCCGGTACATCACGTTGCCGCAGTTGCGGGCGACGTCGGTCGCCGTACTGATCCTGAACCTGATCGCGGCGTACCAGGCGTTCGACGAGTTCTACAACCTGGTCGGCAACGTCAACTACGCGCGACCGCCGCTGGTCTACCTGTACAGCATCTCGCTCGGCTCGATCCAGGACCTGGGGCACGGATCGGCCGGCGCGCTGATCCTCGCGGTCATCATCATGATCGTGACGCTGCTGCAGAGCCGGCTCTTCGGCTTCGGAAAGGCGGGCGACTGATGGCGGTCTCCGAACGTACGACGGGAACTCCGCAGCCGATCGGGTTCAGCCGGAGCACGTGGGGCCGGGTCGCGCTGGTGCTGCGCTGGATCGCGCTGTTGATCGCGGTCGTGCTGTTCCTGATCCCGTTCTACCTGATCCTGCGCAACGCGTTGTCCACCGAATCGGACATCACCGCGCCTTCGTGGACGTTGTTCCCGTCGCATCTGCAGTGGAGCAACATCAGTGAGCTGTTCAACGACACCACGGTGCCGATGGCGCGGGCGCTGTACAACTCCGCTGTGGTCGCGATCCTGGGTACGGCGGGACAGTTGCTGCTGGCATCGATGGCCGGGTACGGGCTGGCGCGCATTCCCTATCGGCACGCGGACAAGATCTTCTACGCGATCGTCGCGACGTTGATGATCCCGGGAGCGGTGACGTTCATCCCGTCGTTCATCGTCGTGTCGTCGTTCGGGTGGGTGTCCTCGCTGCGGGGCCTGATCATCCCGACGTTGTTCAGCGGGTTCGCGGCATTCCTTTTCCGGCAGTATTTCCTCGGATTTCCGAAGGAGCTCGAGGAAGCGGCGCGGGTCGACGGCGCCGGGTACTTCGGGGTGTTCTGGCGGATCGTCGTACCGAACTCCCTGCCGTTCTTCGCGGCACTCGCGGCGATCACCTTCATCGGCAACTGGAACTCGTTCCTGTGGCCGCTGGTGATCGGCCAGGACTCGTCGTCGTGGACCATCCAGGTCGCGATGTCGACGTTCATCACAGCCCAAACCATCAACATCCACGAGTTGTTCATGGCAGTCGCGGTGTCGATCCTCCCGCTGGTCCTGATCTTCGCCTTCCTCCAGCGCTACCTGATCCAAGGCGTAACCCAGTCCGGCATCAAGGACTAACCCAAACCGGCGGGGAGTCCACCAGGCTCCCCGCCCCCACCTCAGTTATGTTCCGGAAACCCGCTGACGTCGTGAACCTCGCCGAGTGCATCGGCCGAGAGAGCGGACGGCGCGCCGCCGCGGAGCGGTTAGGTGGGGTTGGGGTGGCGGTCGGCGAGTTTTAGGTAGATGACGCCGGTGATGGGGACTGCTAGCCAGAGGGTTTTGGTGGGGGTGAGGGACTCGTTGAAGAAGACTGGGCCTAGTAGGGCGGCGCCGGCGGAGCCTAGGCCTGCCCAGGTGGCGTAGCCGATGCTTACCTCGATGGTGCGTAGGGCCTGGCTGAGCGCCCAGAGGGTGAGCAGGAAGAACACCGCCGCGGCGACGGACCACTGCCAGACCGTGAAGGCGTGACTGCCACCCACCGAGAGCGCGTAGCCGACCTCGAAGGCGCCGGCGAGCAGCAGGGTGAGCCACGCAGTACGGGACGACTGAGGCTCGGTGTTCATGCGATCACGATCCGCTCGTGAGTTGGAGGCCGACGACGCCGCCGATGACCAGGGCGATGCCGATCGCCTTGTGCCACGTGAGTTTCTGGCCGAAGAGGAGTGCGCCGAGCAGGGTGATGCCGACTCCGGCGAGTGAGGTCCACAGGGCGTACCCGACGCCGACGTCGAAGGTGAGGAGGGCGCGGCTCAGGAAGTACGTGCCGAGGCCGCCGGTGACGAGGGTCGCGGCGGTCCAGCCGCGGTGCTTGAAGCCTTGCGCCTTGCCGGCGGAGATCGCCACGGCGATCTCGAACACGACGGCGATCGCGAGGTAGAGCCAGTGCATGAGGTTCCTTCCAGGGACGGTGCGACCTCCTCAGGGTGGAACTTCACACTGGTGTCAGGTGCAACACTTGACTCATGCGGATCGGAGAGCTTGCCGAGGCGACCGGCGTGAGCACACGCTCATTGCGGTACTACGAGGAGCAGGACCTGATCCGCTCGAGCCGCACCCCGGGCGGGTGGCGGGACTTCGACAAGTCGATGGTCGAGCGGGTTGTGATGATCCAGCACCTGTTCGCGGCCGGCCTGGGCAGTGCCGTCATCGGCGAGCTGCTGCCGTGCCTCGACGCGCCCCTCGAAGAGCGCACCGGCGTACTGGAGATGCTCCTCGCACAGGAGGTTCAGCGCCTCGAGTCCAAGCGCCGCGAGATCGACCGAGAACTCGACGTACTCCAAGCCCTACGCCAAGAAACCACCGCGCCCCGCTAAGAGACCTACGGGTGCGTGTCCGTGATGCCGATGACCTCGTCGAGGCGGTCCAGGGCGGCCTGCAGGTCGTCGACCTTGGCCTGGATGCGGTCGCGCTCGGCGCGCAGCATGGCTCGCTGTTCGGCGTCGGTGTGTCCGGCGTCCCAGCAGGGCAGGAGTTCCGCGATCCTCTGGCTGGTCAGGCCGGCGGCGTACATCTGCTGGAAGAAGCGCACCAGGGTGATGGCGTCCTGCCGGTAGAGGCGCTGGCCCGACGGGCTGCGTTCCGCTGTGAGCAGGCCCTGCTGCTCGTAGTAGCGCACGGCGCGCACCGAGACACCGGCGCCCCGCGCCACCTCGCCGATGCGGACCAGCCGCTCGGCCGACGTCGCCATACCGGTCATGGTGACTCCCTTCACACGGCCGAAACTTGCCCCTGACGTCAGCGTCAGGTTTTAGCGTACTGGACATGGACATCAACAACTCAGTTGCCCTTGTCACCGGAGCCAACCGCGGCTTGGGTCGCGCCTTCGCCCAGCGTCTCCTCGATCGGGGCGCACGCAAGGTCTACGCCACGGCTCGGCGTCCCGAGAGCGTGGACCTGCCCGGCGTGGAGGTGCTGGCCCTCGACGTCACCGACCCCGTGTCCGTGCGGGCAGCGGCCGCGGCGGCCCCCGACGTCTCGCTGCTGGTCAACAACGCGGGCATCCAGACGGGGACCGACCTCGTGACCGGTTCCTTGGACGCGATCCGGCTCGAGCTGGAGACCAACATGCTCGGCCCTCTGGGGCTGATCCGGGAGTTCGCACCGGCCCTCGCCAGGAACGGCGGGGGTGCGATCGTGAACGTCCTCTCCGCGATGTCGTGGTTCGGGACCGGCGGTGGCCACGCCTACCACCTGAGTAAGGGCGCCGCGTGGGCCATGACCAACAGCGTCCGTCAGGAGCTCGCAGAGCAGGGCACCATCGTGACGGGCGTCCACCTCGGCCTGGCAGACACCGACATGGCGGCCGGCTGGCCCGTGGACAAGATCGTGCCGTCGGACCTGGCGGACGCTGCGCTCGACGGGGTCGAGGCGGGCTCCGCCGAGGTCCTCGCCGACCAGTGGAGCAGAGACATCAAATCGCGGTTGTCGCTGTCGCCCGAAGAATTCAACGCCGCGATGGACCGCGCCCTGGCAGCGCTGACAACCGCCTGAGCCGCCGCCGCGAGACCCAGCTTTCCGGAACATAATCGTCAGCTGGTGGCAATTATGTTCCGGAAAGCCGGTGCGTCCAGAAGAGCGTGTGGCCGCCTGAGCCTTCGGGGACGAAGGATTCGGTGTCTACGACCAGACCGGCGTCGGACATCCAGCTGCGGTACGTCGCTGTGTCGGTGTGGCTCCACCACATGGGGGCGCCGCCGTCCAGCCAGTTGTCGTCGGTGCCGGTCCAGGCGGTGTGGCCCGTCGTACAGAGGAAGCACCCGCCGGGTCGGAGCCACGTGGCGATCCGCGCGAGGAGTTGCTGCTGTTCGTCCAGCGGCAGGTGGATCAGCGCGTAGAGCGAGACGACGACCCCGCGGCGCTCAGCGTATGAGCGACGGGTACGCCGCTGCCGCATCCGACGTCGAGGACCTGGCTGGCGGGGGCGAGTCGGGTGATCACGTCGTCGGTCCAGGACTTGTACTTCGAGGTGGCGTTGGTGGCGTTGTCGTAGCGGTGTGAGAGTACGTCGTATCCGCGTCGTACGACCTGCTTCGGGTCCTCCACGGCACGGACGTTAACGCGTTCAGCGAACCGCGGCGAGTTGATTCTCTCGGCTGGCGCGACGGGCGAGGACCGACGGGCGTTGGTCGGTCGATCGGCTCAGGGTCTGGGCGCGCAGGGTGGGGGAGAGGTGGTCGACGTAGACCGTGCCGCCGAGGTGCTGGGTTTCGTGGATGAGGCAGCGGGCGAAGTAGCCGGTGGATTCGAGCGTGAACGGGCGGCCGTCGACGTCGTACGCGTGCAGTGTGGCGCGGGCAGGGCGGTCCAGTGGGGCGTTGGCGCCGGGTACGGACAGGCAGCCTTCGGTGCCGAGCTGCGTGCCGATCAGGGCAGGCGTGGTCTCGACGCGCGGGTTGAACGCGTGCCCGACGTGGCGGTCGCCGTACTCGTCGGTGAGGTCGTAGACGAAGAGCTGCGCGTCGACATCCACCTGGTTCGCCGCCAGCCCACAGCCCTCGGCGATCCACATCGTCGTGAACATGTCGTCGATCAGCCCGCCCCAGCGCGCGTCGCCGTACTCGGTCACCGGCCGGCACGGGCGATGCAGGATTTCCTCGCCGTACTCCGTGATGCGCAGCGGCTTGCCGCGTCGTACCTCGTCCGTCAGCTCGGGCAGGCGACGGTTCGGGCGGCCCAGGATGTACGTCGGCATACAAAGACCGTACTCTGCAAAGCGCAAACTTTGCAAAGGTCAGGATAGGATGCGCGCCATGGAGAGCAGTGCGCCGAACCGGCGTGACGTCGTCCGCGCGCACCCGCTGCGGGAGGCGCTCCTGACGTTGATCGACCGAGACGGTACGACGACCTCAACGATCGCCGCCCGCGAGCTGAGGGAGAGCACCGGCTCGTGCTCGTTCCATCTGCGCCGGCTGGAGGCGCTCGGAGTGATCGAGCCGGAGCCGGGCGCGGCGGGCCGGGTGAAGCCGTGGCGCCGGGTGCGGACCGAGCAGTCGACGCTCAACCGCGAACTCGAGGACACCGCGTACGCGAGCTGGCTGGCCGCGAAGACGTCCGACGACGAGGACTTCGCGTTCAGTGAGGTCGTCACCCTCGCGGACGGCGAACTCGCCGAACTCCGCGCCCGCCTGCACCGCGTCCTCCGCGACTTCACCACGACCGAACCAAGCTCCGGCACCCCCACCGCCGTCATCATCCGCGCCTTCCCGCTGGACGAGGAGTAATCGCGCCGATCTGGGGAACCTTCCCGGGAGTCGCCGCGTCAGCGGAGAAAACGCTGTCCGCACCAGGCACAGTTCGTGCCTGGACCCCGAGTGTGGAGCTCCTATGACCGACCGCCCAACTGAGCCGACTCCACCCGCAGGCCACGAGTACCCGCAGCACCTTTGGCCGGAGCACGCGCAGCAGCCTGTTGCCGCCGTGCTGTCCGGCGTCCATCGGCCGATGGGCTCGGCCGTGCCGAGTGTCCTCGCGCTGTTGCTCGGCATCGCCGGATTGGTTGCGCCGTTCCTGCCGTTCTCGAACCTCATCGACCGGTTCCCGGTCCGCCAGTATCTGGCCTTCCCGTTCGCCCTACCGGCCCTCGCGCTGGCCATCGCGGCGCTCGCCGCCAACCGCCGCGGGAAGCCTGCGGCAGTGATCGGCATGCTCCTCGCCCTCGTCGCCCTGGGCGTCGGCGCGATCATGGTCTACAACTACGACTTCCGAAGCTGAGTGCAGCTGCTCAGGCTCCGCTGAGCGGCCCCGAGATCGTCACGCGGTGCCCCTCGGACAGGACCAGGGTGAACGTGCGGCGGGACCATGGTGTGTCCTCGGGTGGCGTCGACTGGACCAGGCCGGCGGCGAGCGCGGCGTCGTACAGGGGATCGACGAGTACGCCGACATCGACGGTGACCGTGGCGGGGGAGATGTCGCCCGTCGCACGCCGTACTTCGAGACCGCTCTGACCGTTCCACTCGGTGAGCCCGAGATGTACGAAGTCGTCGAACTGGAAGCGGACGTGGAGTCCCAACAGCTCGCACAGGAGACGCGCCGTTCCAGCGACGTCGTGCACGTCGAGGACCGGGGAGGCCCCGAATGTCACGGGGTCGCTCGGCCCAGCGGCGCGGCCCATCACGACCGACTGCGCGATCTCGCCGTACTGCGTACGCGGCAACCGGCCGACGAGGTCCAGACCGGCGTGCCGCGCGACACCGATCGACCGTACGTTGCGCGAGTCGATCCACGCCTCGACCCCGGTGATCGACGGCTGCTGCAGGAGGTGGTCGGTCACGGCACGCGCGGCCTCGCTCATCAGCCCCGTGCCCCAGCGCTCCCGTCTCAGGTACCAGCTCATGCCCCGGATCGAGCTGCCCTGATCCGAGAACACGCCGATCACCCCCGCCGCGTCCTCGTCCGGCCGCACCCGCAGTACCCAGGTCCACCCGCCGTTGTCCCCGAACTCCTGCACCAACCGCTCCCGCGACTCGTCGACGGACGCGGTCGGCGTCATGTATCCGCCCCGCGCCCACTCCGCATCCGAGAACATCGCGTGCAGCGCGCCGAGATCCCGGTCGAGATCGAGGGCCACGAGATCGAGTCGGGCTGTCTTCAAGGGGTGCTCCTCGAAATCAAGTCAGGCGGTGGCGTGTTTTCTGTCTACGGTCGGGGCTATGCGGATTGTTACGCGGGAGCAGGCCATTGCCTACCGGCTGCGGGTCAACAACCTGGTCGAGAGACTGCCGACCGGCTCACACGAAGCGGCGGCGTACGTCGGGTTGCAGGACACCGCGCCGCGGGACGCGTTGCTCGGACTGCATGCGCGGATGGCGGGGTGTTCGCCGGCGGACTGGGAGCACCCGTCGCTGATCCAGACGTACAGTCCGCGGGCGGCCGTGTACGTGTTGCCGGTGCGGGACTTCGGGGTGTTCACGCTGGGCCGGATGCCGCTGGAATCTGGGCGGATCGACGTACTCGCGGACAACGTGTGCGAGACGCTCGGCGGGCAGGAGCGACGACGCGGAGCCGGGATTGATGGGCTGCGTGAGGCGTGTGCGAGTGGGCGGATCGCGCTGCGGTGGAACACGACGTCGCTGTGGGTGCGTGAGGTTCCGCGACCGGAGATCGACGTCGCCGAGGCGCGGCTGGAGCTCTGCCGGCGGCACGTTCATTGCTTCGGGCCGACCACGGCGAAGGTGTACGCGTGGTGGGCCGGGATGTCACCGGCCGATGCGCGCGTGGTGTGGGATCAGTTGGCCGACGAGCTGATCGAGGTCGACTTCGACGGCGTACCCGGCTGGGTACTTCGGGACGACGCGGACCTTCTGTGGTCGGCGGAGGCGCCGCGTGGGGTGCGGTTGCTGGCGGCACCGGACTTGCGGTTGTTCGGTCGCGACCGCGACGGCCGGTTCATCGCGCCCGGTCTGCGGGCCCTGACGGCGGCGGCCGATTCCTTTCATCCGAACGGGTTGATGGTCGACGGGCGGATCGTCGGCGCGTGGGGACGCACGGGAGGCCGCGTCGACGTGGTGCTGTCGGAGGAGCTCAGCCGGGAGCAGTACGACGACCTGTGCGCGGAGGTTGCGAGCCTGCCGGTGCGGGATCCGCGGCTCTCAGTCCGCTGACTCGACAGGCTTGCGATCGCTGCGGAAGGTGGCGCGCAGGCGGTCGACGTCGACCTCGGGCAGGTCGTGCTCGACGAGGTCGAAGGTTTCCTCGATGAGATCGTGCAGCGTCTGCGCGCCTTCGGGGGCGGGTCGGTCGAAGACCGCGCGGAGGCGGGTGGCGAGGGACGGTGGTGCCAGTGGGAGGTCGAGCGCATCGAGGCGTTTGAAGGCCAGCACGTGACCGCTGTACCGGCCGTTGAGGGCGTAGAGGACGTTGAGCAGCTGGTTGGTCATCCGCACGAACTCACGCGCGACCAGCAGCGGGTTGTCGCGCTCGAAGAACATCTGCCAGCGCCAGAACTTCTCGATGTTCCCGTTGTACCGGACGACGGCGAGCGCCAACCCACGCGGGTACGTCGCCACGCGCTCCCGCCAGCCTGCGACGAGCTCCGCCCGCGGGCCGATCACCTCGCGGCCGTCGATGATGCCCTGCGCCAGTTGCATGACCTCGCCATCGGGCTTGCCGTTCAGCAACTCGTCCAAGGCGTTCTCGACCGTCTGCGTCAAGGTATGCGCGACCTCGACCATCAGCTCGCCCAGGTGCAGCTGGTCGTCCCACGGCGGGCCGTCGATGTTCACCAACCGAACGTCAGCAGCCCCAGCGACCGCGAGACGCTCGGCAGTCGTCGGCGGCCGTCGCCAGAACACGCCGACCTCGACATCCGACCATCGATCCGCGTCCCCGCGGGCGGTCGACCCACCCAGCATCACCGCGTCGACGCCTTCCACAGCGGCGTACCAGTCGAGAACGGGCCGCACCATCTGCCGTCGCCAGCGTGCCGCCTCGGTGACCATCACCGCAGTAGATCACGCAGGCGGGCGACGGATCGGGGACAATTGGCAGATGCCAGTCCCCACCTGCCCCTGTGGACAAGACCTGCCGTACGCCGCCTGCTGCGGCCGCCTGCACCGCGGCGAAGCGACGGCCACCACCGCGGAGCAGTTGATGCGGTCCAGGTACGCCGCCTTCGCGATGCACGATGCGGCGTACCTGCGCCGAACCTGGTCCCTCACCACCCGCCCAGCCACCATCGACTTCACACCGGGCCAGAAATGGACCGGCCTGGAAATCGTCGGCACCACCGGCGGCAGCCCGTTCCACAGCGAAGGAACCGTCGAGTTCCACGCCCACTACACCAGAAACGGCAACCCAGGCACCCAATCCGAAAACAGCACCTTCACCCGCGAAGCCGGCGAATGGGTCTACGTCGCCGCCCTCTGAGGCCTACTCGGTGATCTGGTAGGTCGGGGTGAGGATGGCTCGGGCCAAGGTGTGGAAGGCCAGGTTGAAGCTGACTACTGCGGGGGTGGCGTCCGCGTCGACGTCCAGGGCTTCTACGTCGATGGCGTGGACGACGAAGTAGTAGCGGTGGACCTGGTCGCCTGCGGGTGGGGCGGCGCCGCCGAAGGACTTGGTGCCGAAGTCGTTGCGGACGTGGAACGCGCCGTTGTCGAGGCGTTCGGTGGTGCCGGCGCCGGTGGGGAGTTCGGTGACGGTGGCCGGGAGGTTGACCAGGACCCAGTGCCAGAAGCCGGAGACGATCGGGGCGTCGGGGTCGTAGCAGGTCACGACGAAGGCCTTGGTCTCCGCCGGGAACCCGGACCAGCTGAGCTGCGGCGACGTGTTGCCGCCCGCGAACGCGTGGTCGTCGGCCAGCGGCTTGCCGTCGGCGACGTCGGTGCTGGTGACGGTGAACGAACCGGCCTCCGGGAGGAGTTTGTACGGGTCCGGTGCGACGGGACGATCGAGCGACATCTGTGAGCCCTCCGGGATCTCGCGGGATGTGGTGATTCCGACACTACTGTCCACATCCCGCCGGTCCGTCCCGGGGCACACGCCCGGGGATGCGAAGATCGGAGCGGTACGACGGAACCGTCGGCCGGACCGGTGGACGGGAACGGGCAGGAACGGATGGAGGACGCGATGGACGGCGCGCTGGAGGGGTACCTGGAGCGGATCGCTCCGGCGGATTCCGGAGCGATGCGGGCGGCCGAGGAGCGGCATGCGCAGCTGACGAAGCCGGCTGGGTCGCTCGGTGTGCTCGAGGAGCTGTCGGTTCGGGTGGCCGGGATGACCGGAACGCAGGCAGTGCCGGCCCCGGCCGTGGTGTCGGTGTTCGCGGCCGATCACGGCGTCCATGCGCAGAACGTCTCCCCGTGGCCGCAGGAAGTGACCGCCGCGATGCTGGCGAACTTCGCTGCCGGCGGCGCCGCGGTCAACGCGTTCGCCAAGAACAACGGTGTCGACGTTCGCGTGGTCGACGTCGGCGTCGCCACCCCGGTCGAGCAGCTGGACATCCTGCACGCGAAGGTCCGCCCGGGCACCCGCGACCTCTCGCAGACCGACGCGCTGACCGAGGACGAGGCGCGGGCAGCGCTAGCCGTCGGGTTCGACCTCGCTGAGCAGCTCGTCCAAGACGGGTACCGCTGCCTGCTGACCGGCGACATGGGCATCGCCAACACGACCGCCTCGGCAGCCCTGATCGCGACCTTCACAGGCGCGACCGCCGACGCCGTGACGGGTCGCGGGACCGGTATCGACGACGCGGCGCTCGCCCACAAGACAAGCGTCGTACGGGATGCTCTCGCGCTCCACGCCGTACCGCCGACCGAGCCGCTCAAAGCTCTGCAGGCGTACGGCGGTCTGGAGCATGCGGCCCTCGCCGGGTACCTCCTCGGCGCCGCGGCCAACAAGGTCCCGGTGATCCTGGACGGTGTGATCGCCGGGGCGGCCGCACTGGTGGCGCAGGCGTTCCACCCGGCCGTCATCGACTACTGCATCGCCGGGCACCGGTCCGCCGAGCCCGGGCACGCAGTCGCGCTCAAGCAGCTCGGCCTGCAGCCGCTGGTGGACCTGGACCTGCGGCTCGGTGAGGGGACCGGCGCGGTGCTCGCGTACCCGATCCTGACCTGCGCGGTCCGGGCGCTCGCCGAGATGGCCACGTTCGAGGACGCGGGGATCACTTCGTGACGAACCAGTACTTGTCCGGTCTCGTCCTCGAAGGACGGCGCGTGGTCGTCGTCGGCGGTGGCGGTGTCGCCCAGCGGCGGTTGCCGCGGCTGCTCGAGTCCGGGGCGCGGATCGACCTCGTGTCGCCGTCGATCACGCCGACGATCGAGGGGCTGCTCGGCAACCCGGCGCTGACCTGGATCGAGCGCGGGTACGCCGCCGGCGACCTGGACGGAGCCTGGTACGTCGTGGTCGCGACGGATGATGCCGCGGTCAACGATCAGGTGTCGGCCGAGGCGGAGGAACGGCGGATCTTCTGCGTACGATCCGACGACCGGTCCCGTGCGACCGCCTGGACGCCGGCGTCGGGGCAGCACGACAACGTGACGATCGGTGTGCTCGGCGGTGGCGATCACCGGCGGTCGGCCGCCGTACGGGACTCGATCCTCGAGGGGCTGCGGACCGGTGAGCTGGCGGCGCGGGAGGTGGACCGGCGGCCCGGGGTGTACCTCGTTGGTGGCGGGCCGGGCGATCCGGATCTGATCACGGTCCGCGGGCGGCGGTTGCTGGCCGAGGCGGATGTGGTGGTCGCGGATCGGTTGGCGCCGCAGCAGTTGCTGGATGAGCTGCATCCTGATGTGGAGCTGTTCGATGCGGCGAAACTGCCGCGCGGTCGGGCCGCACAGCAGGAGGAGATCAACCGGATCCTGGTGGAGCGCGGGCAGCAGGGGAAGGTCGTCGTACGGCTCAAGGGTGGGGATCCGTACGTCTTCGGGCGCGGGTTCGAGGAGGCGCTGGCCTGTGCGGCGGCTGGGGTGCCTTGGACGGTCGTGCCGGGGATCACGAGCTCGATCTCGGTGCCGGCGGTTTCCGGGATTCCTGTGACGCATCGTGGGGTGACGCACGAGTTCACGGTGGTGTCGGGGCACATTCCGCCGTCGCATCCGGATTCGCTGGTGAACTGGGATGCGTTGGCTCAGATGCACGGGACGTTGGTTTTGCTGATGGCGGTCGAGAATCTGCCCGCTATCGCGTCCCGGTTGATCGAGGGTGGTCGCGCGGCGGAGACGCCGGCGGCGGCGATTGCCGACGGCACCCTTCCTGGGCAGCGGATGGTGACGTCGAATCTTGCCGGGATCGCACAGGCGATGGCGGACGAGGGCGTCGGCGCACCGGCGATCGTTGTCATCGGCAACGTGGTGGACGTGGCAGGTCAGGCGTGAGTCTGGATTCGATCGCGGACGCCTCGGACGAACGGCTTTCCGACTATGTTCGGTTGCGGGAGGTCAGTCTTCGGCGGCTCATCGAAGAAGAGCACGGGCTGTTCATTGCCGAGGGCGACAAGGTGATTCGCCGGGCGGCGGACGCCGGGTACGAGCCGCGGTCGTTCCTGCTCGCACCGCGCTGGCTCGACTCGTTGCAGGACGTGCTGGAGAAATGGCCGGGCAAGCCGGTGTACGTCGTCTCGGAGGAGTTGGCCGAGCAGGTCACCGGGTTCCACGTGCACCGCGGCGCGCTGGCGTCGTACAAGCGGCAGCCCGCCGTACCGCTGCCGGACCTGCTCACCGACGACGTACGGCGGATCGCGATCTTCGACGAGATCGTTGATCACACCAACGTCGGAGCCGGGTTTCGCGCCGCGGCCGCGCTCGGCGTCGGGCTGGTCCTGGTGACGCCGACGTGCGCCGACCCGCTGTACCGGCGTTCGATCAAGGTGTCGATGGGCACCGTCTTCCAGGTCCCGTGGACCCGCCTGCAGGACTGGCCCGGCGACCTGCGGCACCTGCAGGACAACGGGTACGTCGCGGCCGCGATGGCGCTCGCCGACGACTCGATCACGCTCGACGAGCTCGCGGACCGCAAGGACGACAAGCTCGCACTGATCTTCGGCACCGAAGGCCACGGCCTCAAACCGCACGTGCTCGAACAAGCAGACCTGACCGTACGTATCCCGATGGCGGGCGGCGTCGACTCCCTCAACGTGGCATCCTCAGCAGCAGTAGCGTTCTACGCCACTCGAAGCTGAGGGGGAGCCGTGCGTACGACGGAACGCCTGGTACTGCGCCCGTTCCGCGATTCCGACCTGGAGCCGTGGGCCGCGCTGAACGCGGACCCCGACGTCACGCAGTACCTCGGACCGCCGCTCAGCCGCGAGGACTCGGACCGGACCGCCTGGGCGATCAACGCGTCCTACGAAGCGCAGGGGTTCGGCTTCCTGGCGGTCGAGCGACGCTCGGACGGCGTGTTCCTCGGCGCCTGCGGACTGAGCAAGGAGAAGTGGTACCCGGACGACCTCGAGATCGGGTGGCGGCTGGCGCGGGAGCACTGGGGCCACGGGTACGCGACCGAGGCGGCGGCGTCGTGGCTCGACCATGCGTTCGGTGAAGCCGAGCTGGCACGGGTAATTGCGGTGACCGACACTCCGAACGTCCGTAGCATCGCCGTCATGCGCCGGCTCGGGATGAGCTTCGACCACGAGGCGGTGCTGGAGGACGATGGCGTACCGTTCGACGCCACGATCTACTCACTCAAGGCGGGGGAATGGCGAAAGTAGTCCTGATCACAGGGATGCAGGCCGCGGGGAAGTCGACGATCGCGCCGCTGCTCGCCGCGCGGATGGGGCCGCCGGCCGCGACGCTCGACGGGGACGTGTTCTTCCGCGGCGTGGTCGCGGGCGCCGAGGTCATGACGCCGGATCCGTCGGCGGAGGCCGTGCGGCAACTGGAACTCCGGTACGACGCCAGCGCCTTGGTCGCGCAGCACTACGCCGACGCCGGGTTCGACTTCGTCTGCAGCGACATCATCCTGGGCGAAGATGTCGAGCGCTGGTTCTCCCGGCTGCACGGCGTCGACCCGTACCTCGTCGTACTCGTCCCGTCGGTCGAGTCGATCGTCGAGCGGGAGATCGGCCGCGGCGGCGCCAACTCGTACCGCGACTGGGGCACCTCGCTCGAGGACGGCGTACGCGCACTGCAGGCCGGCCTCGACGACATCCCGCGCCGAGGCCTCTGGCTCGACACCACCGGACAGACCGCGGCCGAAACCGTCGACGGGATCGACCTGGAGAAGGCCCGCTGGTAGCTCAGGTGGCCGGGGTGTCCTCGTGCTCGTCCTCGTGCTCGACCATCGGGGTGACGGGCCAGTCGGTCGGGTAGTCGGGGGCGAACTCCTCCGCCTCGGCGAACAGGCGCTTCTTGTACTTGCGGGAGAGGCGGTCGCCGAAGACCATGCCCTGCGTGTGGTCGGTCTCGTGCTGCAGGCAGCGGGCGAGCAGGCCGTCGCCCTCGAAGCTGACCGGCTTGCCGTGCTGGTCGACGCCGGTGACCTTGGCGAAGTCCGGGCGGGCGCACTTGGTGAACGCACCCGGCAGCGACAGGCAGCCCTCGTCGCCTTCGTCCAGGTTGCGGTCCTTGCCCTCCGGGACCTCCAGCGTCGGATTGCACACGACGCCCTGGACGCGCTTGCCCTCCTTGTCGGGGCAGTCGAACACGAACAGCTGCAGGTCCACGCCGACCTGGTTCGCCGCCAGGCCGACGCCTTCGGCCGCGTTCATCGTCGCGACCATGTCGGCGACCAGCGTCTGCAGTTCGTCCCCGAAATCGGTGACAGGCTGATTGACCCGATGCATCACGTCGGTACCCCAACGCGTAATAGGCCGCACCGAACCATTCCCAGGCAACGTAGACATGCCCGAAATCCTAACCGCCGCCCGCGCGGCGTCTTTGAGCACCCACCAACCGTTTTCGGCTCGCGCGGATGGTTGGTGGGTGCTCAAAGTCGAGCGGGTACTACTTGGCGTTGACCTCGTCGCGCCAGCTGACCCATTCGCGGAGGAGGCCCAGGTCGTAGTCGGGGCCTGAGGAGGAGACTGTGAAGAGGCGGGTGCCTACGTCCAGCAGCGACTTTCCGATGTCCTCGGGGGACTTGTCGCCGACGCCCGCGGAGCGCTCGATCTCGCCCGGGTCGCGGCCGATCGTCTTGCAGTGCTCGTCGAGTACGGCGTGCTTGTGGGCGAGCGTCTCGGCGTCGCCGAACCCGTGCCAGATGTTCGCGTGCTTGGCGACGAGCTTCAGCGTCTTCTTCTCACCGCCGCCTCCGATCAGCACCGGGATTTCCCGGGTCGGCTTCGGGTTGAGCTTCTCCCAGCGTGCCTCGATGCGCGGCAGTGCCTCGCCGAGAGCATCCAGCCGGCCGCCCGCCGTACCGAACTCGTAGCCGTACTCGTCGTAGTCCTTCTCGAACCAGCCGGAGCCGATGCCGAAGATCAGCCGGCCGTCGCTGATGTGGTCGACCGTCCGCGCCATGTCGGCGAGCAGGTCGGGGTTGCGGTAGGAGTTACAGGTGACCAGAGCGCCGAACTCGACCCGCTCGGTCGCCTCGGCCCAGGCGGCCAGCATGGTCCAGCACTCGAAGTGCAGACCCTCGGGCGCACCGCTGAGCGGGTAGAAGTGGTCCCAGTTGAAAACAACGTCAACGCCGATCTCTTCGGCCGCCGCCACGGTCCGCCGGATGTCGGCGTACTGGGCGTGCTGGGGCTGGACCTGCAGACCGATCCGGGCGGGGAACGCGCCGTACGGACGGTCGGTGGAATCGGAAGCTGTCATGCCCGGAATCCTATCCCGCTTTGCGGAGGACCCTCCGGATAGGTCACTGGGTGAAGTACGCCGCCAAGTGGCCGAGCATCGTGGCGACGCCGGATTCGATCGGGACCTGCTGCTCGTCGGACAGCCCGACGCTTCGGTAGCCGAGCCGGGTGCGGCCGTCCGCGAGCGCGGTCAGGTCGACGGTGATCTCCTCGGCGGGCTGGTCGAAGTGCAGGACCAGGCGGTGCGGGAGGTCCAGCTCACCGAAGCGGAGCGTGAACGGGACCTCCGTGCCGTCCTCGCCTACGAAGACTGCCGAGATCAGGCCGCCCGGGCGGACGTCGATCGTGACGCGGTCGGACGGGGTGCTGAAGCCCTCGGCGACGAACCAGGCGGCGAACGGTTCGGGTTCGGTGAAGGCGCGGACGACCTCGGTGGGCGGGGCGTCGACGAGCTGCTGCAGGGTGAACACGGCTGGGACCTCCATCGGGATCGGGCTGACTCCACCACTGTCCCGCGAGGCGTTTACGGGTTGTTTTCGGTCGGGAGCTGGTCGGCGTAAACGGCGGCCCAGTCGCCGAGGGCGCGGATCGGGACCAGGAGATCCTTGCCGGCGACGGTCAGCGAGTACTCGACCCGCGGCGGTGCTTCGGCGTACCGGGTGCGTTCGACCAGTCCGTTGTGCTCGAGGCGGCGGAGGGTCTCGGTGAGGACCTTCTGGCTGATGCCGCCGATCTGCTTGCGGAGCTCGCCGGGTCGCGCCGGGCCGTCCGCGAGCGAGTACAGCACGACCATCGGCCAGCGGCCGCTGATCAGGTCGGCGGCGACGCGCGCCTGGCAGTCGGCGAAGAATCTCAGCTCCACCCGTCCATTGTGCGTCGCCCGTTGGACACCTGGAGGTGCGCATCGAACTCTCTACGGTCGATTCCATGCGAATAGGAACACTGGGCAACGGGTTGATGGCCGAGGCACTGGCCTCGCAATGGGTCAAGGCGGGCCACGACGTGATGGTGGGCGGCCGCGATCCGGGGCGAGCCGCGGAGGTCGCACAGCGGGTCGGTGCCTCGACCGGGACCTTGGAGGAGGCAGCGGCGTACGGCGAGATTGTGCTGCTGGCCGTGCCTGCCGAGGTAGCGGTGGCGGTCGCGGGGATGGTGCCGGCCGGGAAGACGTTGATCGACTGCACGAACGCGCTGGATCACCGGGACTTCACGTTGGCGCAGCCCGCCACGGCTGAGGCGATCAGCCAGGCTGTGCCGGGAGTGCAGGTCGTTAAGGCGTTCAACCTGGCCGCCGATGCCGTGTGGCGGAATCCGCCCACCGGTCTCGGGGTGCCGATCTGCGGCGACGGCGGGCTGGAGCAGGTCGCGGAGCTGGTGCGGGATCTCGGATGTACGCCGGTGCCCGCGGGTGGACTGCGGCGCGCGAGGTTGCTGGAGGCAACGGCTGCGCTGGCGATCGGGATCTGGGTCAGCGGGGGAGACGTCCGAGAGATGTTCCCGCCGCTAGCTGCCGCTTTCGGTGACGTCCTGCCCGGTTGACGCTCGGGCGAAGAGCTCGTTCAGCTCGGCCTGGGGGATCTGGTCGGCGGCGAAGGTGATGGTGCCCTTCGTCGCCAACTCCTCCGCGCTGCGGCGGATGAAGCCGAGGGCCGCCCGCGCGATGCTGCCGCCGAGGCTGATCCGGACGACGCCGGCTGCCTGGAGGTCGGCGACGGTAAGCGTGGAGGAGCCGAGACCGATGACCACGTTCAACGGTCCGTCGATCTCGGCGACCAGTGTGCGGATCGTGTCGAGGTCGTTCACGCCGGGGACGTACAGGCAGTCTGCTCCGGCTGCGCGGTAGCGGTTTGCCCGGTCGATCGAGTCGCTCAACGAGGTCGGCGTACGCAGCAGCTGCCCGTCGGTCCGCGCGGTCAGCACGAACTCGTCTCCGGCCGCCTCCCGCGCCGCCACGATCCGCTCGACGGAGAGCTCGACGTCGTACAGCTCCCGCCCGTCGTAGTCCTCGATGTTCCCGCCGGCCAACCCGGCCTCGCGAGCCAACGCGATCGTCTCCGCGACCTGCGACGACGAGGCGCCGTAGCCGTCCTCGAGGTCCCCGTTCACCGGTACGGCGCTCGCCGCCGTGATCTCTCGCGTCCGGTCGAACATCTGCTCCCGTGACACCGCCGGCGCCCCGTCCGGCAGCGTGTGATCGCCCTTCGCCAGCGAGAACGCGATCCCCGCGCTGGTCGTCGCGATCGCCGGGAACCCGGCCGCCGCCAGGATCACGGCACTCCCGGCATCCCAGGCGTTCGGCATCACGAACCGGTCGGCATGCAACTCGCGGAACATCGTCATACGCCCGAGTCTGTCATCCCGACTGTTCGGCGCCGGCCGAACTCAGCCGAGCTTCCCGACCATCCGGGCCACCGCGGCCCGCGCCTTCGGGCCGTTCACCAGATCGGGATCGCCCTCGGTGCCCTTCGTGTTCCAGTACAGGTAGAACGCCGGCCGTGATCCCGCCGGCAGTCCGTCGAGGTACGCCGTCTCGCGGTCGATCTCGTCCGCCCGTGCCTGATCGCTCTTCGTCCGCTTGAACCCGCGCTCGGTCAGTCCCCACTTCGCCGCCGCACCAGGTGTCTTCTGCACGACCTCGCGATACCACCGCACGTGCCCGGCGTGCTCGCTGACGATCGCGGTCGCAGGCTGCGTGCCGCCGCTGTACGTGTCGGCGCCGTAGAAGTCCGCCTCGACCCGCCACGGCTTCGGGTCCTTGGTCCGCGGCTGGCCGTCCCACTGGAACGCCATCGCCGAATACCCGACCTTCACCTGCGGGTTGGCAGCCTTCATCACGTCCCGGACGCGCTTGAACGCCTTCGCGAACGTCTGCCCGTCCATGTCGTTCTCGGGCTCGTGGTACCAGATGAAGTACGTGTCCGGCCGGTCCTTCAGCCACACCGCGAGCTCCCGGAACCGTACGTCGTACTTCCCGGAACCGGTCGCCGCCGGCGCGGTCTTGATGCTGACGAACGGGATCAGCCCTGCATCCCACGACGCCTGCGCGACCCCGGCGTACTTCTTCCGCAGGTTGGTCTTCACCGGCTGGACCCCGTTGACGAACTCGCGGGTCGCCCGCACCCCGGGGTACCGCTTCGCCAGGTCCTTCGGCGCGATGTCGTCGTGAACGCCCATCAGCACCGGCGCGGCCGCCTCGACGGGATTGTCTGAGGTGGCAACCAAAACGGTGGCGGCGAGCGTGATGCTCGCCGCCACCGCAATGGTCCTCTTCAGCATGCGATCACGACAGTTTCGAGGCTGCGGCCTGGTCGAGGAGCCAGAGGGTGCGGTCCTGGCCCTTCGCGTGGGCGGCCGGGACGTCACCGCCGCTCAGCGCTTGCGCAACCGCGTCGGCCTTGTCCTCGCCCGACACCACGAACCAGACCTCCCGCGCCCGGTCCAGCCGCGGGAACGTCAAGGAAACCCGGGTCGGCGGCGGCTTCGGTGAGTCGTGAACGGCCACCGCCGCAGCATCCGTCACCTCGAGCTGCGGATAGCCGGGGAAGAGCGACGCGACGTGTCCGTCCGGGCCGACGCCGAGCATCAGTACGTCGAACTTCGGCGAGCCCGCGGCAACCAGCTCCTCCGCGTACGCCGCAGCCGCGGCCTCGGCGCCCTGTCCGGTGTCGGCCGGCATCGGGTGCACCCGCGCCGGGTCGACGTCCAGGTGCGACAGCAGTGCCTCCCGGCCCTGCGTCTCGTTCCGGTCCGGGTCGCCGTCCGGCAGGAAACGCTCGTCTCCCCACCAGAACTCGACCCGCTGCCAATCGATCTGGTTCCTGGCCGGCGACTCCGCGACAGCCCGGTAGACGACGGCCGCGACCCGGCCGCCGGTCAGCACCACGTGGGCGACGCCACCGGTGCTCTGGGCGTCAACGACCCGGGTGATTAACCGGGACGCGACGGCGTACGCCAGATCGTCGGCATCGGCATGGATCAGCAGCTCCGCCTGCTTCATCGCTTCGCCGCTTTCTTGCCCCCAGCAACCTTCTTGGCAGCAATCTTCTTCGCAGGTGCAACCTTCTTCTTGGCGGGAGCCGCCTTCTTGGTCGCCACGACCTTCTTCCCAGCCGCGGTCACCTTGGCCGCGGTGGACTTCCGCGCCGTCTCCGCGACCTTCTTCGCGTCCGCCGGCAGCGCGTCCCGCTCCACCATGCAGGCCAGCGTCTTCGCATACACGTCGTCCGGATCGAGCCGCCGCAGCTCCTCGCTCAACAGCTCGGACGTCGTACGCCGCTTCAACGCCACCGGCCGATCCGGCTGCCCAGGCACGCTGAACGTCGCCACCGCACCGTCCGGCCGCGTCAACGCGATCGGACCAGAGGGCGTGAACAGCCGTACGGCGGTCACACCCGGACCCCGCGAGTTCCGCTGCTCCACCGGCACCTTCAACCGCGACTGCAACCACGCGGACATCAGATCCGCACTCGGGTTCCCGCGAGCGGCCGTGACCTCGGCCCCGGTCACCTTTGTCGGGTACTGATCCAGGGCGGCCGCCATCAGCGCACGCCACGGCGTCAACCGCGTCCACGCGAAGTCGGTGTCGCCAGGCGCATAACCCTCGGCCCGCGCGGTGTAGTCCACCGACGCCCGGCGCGTAGCAGCCGCGTCGGTCACCCGGCGCCGACCCAGCCGGCCCAACGGATCCTCGGCGGGAACGCGAGGCCCGCCGCCCGGCCACCAGACGATGACGGGGGAGTCGGGCAGCAAGAGCGGTGTGACCACGGACTCCGGCACCTTCGCCAGTTCACCGTGCAGCCGCAGCAGCACCGCCTCGCCCGGAATGCCCTCCCCGACCCGGACCTCGGCGTCCAGCCCGGACGCGCCGCGGCCCGGCCGCAGGATCGCGACCAGGACCCGGGACGGGTGTTCGCGGCCGGCCTCGTTCGCGGCCTTCATCGCGTCGTGGTGGGACGACTCGTCGACGACCACCACGATCGTGCCGACCATGCCCATGGCCGGCGAGCCCGCGTTCCGCCGGGCCTTCAGCAACGCCGACGCGATCTCGCTCGACGTGCTGTCGGTCAGGTCGATGATCATGGCCGCCTCCAGGCACGTCCGTCGCGGGCGAGCATCTCGTGCGCCGAGTCCGGGCCCCAGCCGCCGGACCCGTACTGCTCCGGCTTGCCGTGCCGCGTCCAGTAGTCGAGCACCGGGTCGAGGATCTTCCAGCCCAGTTCGACCTCGGTGTGCTGCGGGAACAGCGGCGGATCACCGAGCAGTACGTCGAGGATCAGCCGCTCGTACGCCTCGGGGGACGACTCCGTGAACGATCCGCCGTACATGAAGTCCATGTTCACGTCGCGGATCTCCATCGACGTACCGGGGACCTTGGCGCCGAAGCGGACCGTGATGCCTTCGTCCGGCTGGATCCGCAGCACCAGCGCGTTCTGGCCGAGCTCTTCGGTCTCGGTCTTGTTGAACGGCAGGTGCGGCGCGCGCTTGAACATCACCGCGACCTCGGTGACGCGGCGGCCGAGCCGCTTGCCGGTGCGCAGGTAGAACGGGACGCCCGCCCAGCGCCGGGTGTCGACGTCGACCCGCAGTGCCGCGAACGTCTCCGTCGCCGAGGACGCCGGGATGCCGTCCTCCTGCAGGTAGCCCTTCACCTTCGCGCCACCGGCCCAGCCCGCCGCGTACTGCCCGCGGGCACTGTGCAGGTCGAGCCGCTCCGGCAGCTGTACGGCGGCCAGCACCTTCTTCTTCTCCTGGCGCAGCGACCAGGCGTCGAAGCTGACCGGCTCCTCCATCGCGACCAGCGCGAGTAGCTGGAGGAGGTGGTTCTGGATCACGTCCCGCGCGGCGCCGATGCCGTCGTAGTACCCGGCGCGGCCGCCGATGCCGATGTCCTCGGCCATCGTGATCTGCACGTGGTCGACGTAGTTGCTGTTCCAGATCGGCTCGAACATCGCGTTCGCGAACCGCAGCGCGAGGATGTTCTGGACCGTCTCCTTGCCCAGGTAGTGGTCGATCCGGAAGACCGCCTCGGGCGGGAACACCGACTCGACGACCTGGTTCAGCTCGCGGGCGCTCTTCAGGTCGTGACCGAACGGTTTCTCGATCACCACCCGCCGCCACGAGCCCGGCTTCTCGTCGGTCAGCCCGTGCTCGGACAGCTGCCGCACGACCTCCGGGAACAGCCCCGGTGGGATCGACAGGTAGAACGCGTGGTTGCCGCCGGTCCCGCGGGTGACGTCCAGCTCGTCGACCGTCTCCCGGAGCCGCTTGAACGCCTCGTCGTCGGTCAGGTCGCCCGGCACGAACCGGAAGCCCTCGGAGAGCTGCTGCCAGACCTCCTCGCGGAACGGCGTCCGCGCGTGCTCCTTCACCGAGTCGTGCACGATCTGGGCGAAGTCCTGGTTGGTGTAGTCACGACGGGCGAACCCGACCAGGGCGAAACCCGGGGGCAGCAGCCCCCGGTTCGCCAGGTCGTAGACCGCCGGCATCAGCTTCTTGCGGGCCAGGTCGCCGGTGACGCCGAAGATCACCAGGCCGCACGGCCCGGCGATCCTCGGCAGCCGCCGATCCTGCGGATCGCGCAGCGGGTTCACCGGGCCGACCGGCCCTTCGTCGAGCTCAGCGGTCATGGGCCGCTTTCCTCCCGAGTTGTCTTGCTTACTTGAACAGGGACAAAAGCTGCTGTACGCCGGACGCCACGTCCGTCAGGTGCAGACGCAGCACCGGACGGCCGCGCTCCGCGATGACGCCCGCGTCACCGGCGGCCTGCGCCGAGATCAGCGTGCCGAACGTGAACGGCCGGTCCGGGATCTCCACGTCGACCGGGTGCGCACCGGTGATCTGCAGGTACACGCCCTCCGGGTGGCCGCCCTTGTGGTACTGACCGGTCGAGTGCAGGAACCGCGGGCCCCAGCCGAAGGTCACCGGACGCTCCGTCTTGGTCGCCAGCGCCGGCCGGATCGTGATCAGATCGGCGTCGCGCTCGGAGTCCAGGTACGCCATCACGGCGACGTAACCCTTGGGCTCGAGCTTGCCCAGCAGCGCGTCCACAGCGCCCTGCAGCGAGTCCACACCGTCGAGCAGGCCGTCGGTAGCGCGGACCTCGACGACGCCGTCGGTGAACGCGGCCGCTTCCGGCTCCGGCTGCGCGTCGAGCAGACCACGCGCCGCCTTCTTCGCGCTCTCCACGTCCGGCTGGTCGAACGGGTCGATGCCGAGCAGGTAGCCGGCCACTGCCGTCGCCGTCTCCCAGAGCAGCATCTGACCGCCGAGCGAGCCCGACGTCAGCGCCGTCGGGACCCCGCTGGTCGCCTTCTCGGCGAGCAAGGCGTTGGTCAGGTCAGCAGCGTCGCTGTGCAGCTCCGGCGCACCGACCTCGACCGCGACCGGGAGTACGCCGGTGCCGTTCTTGCCGGTGCTCTCCGCGATCAGCTGCTCGGCCCAGTCCGGGAACCCGACGATGTCGGAGCCGTCGGCCGTGATGATCGCCTTGTCCCGGCCCTCGCTCGCCGCGAGCACCGCGCCGAGCCAAAGCGCCGGGTTGTCGGTGGAGTCGGCCTGCAACTCCGGCGCCGCCTCGGCCGCCTGGTCGAGCAGGTCGGCGATGTCGGCGCCGGCCAGACCGGACGGCACCAGGCCGAACGCGGTCAGCGCGCTGTACCGCCCGCCGACGTTCGGGTCCGCGAGGAACGTCTTGCGGTAACCCTCGTCCGCCGACAGCTTCTCGAACGGCGAACCCGGGTCCGTCACGACGACGATCCGCGACGCCGCGTCGATCCCCGCGTCGGTGAACGCCTTCGCGAAGGTACGGCGGTGGCTGTCGGTCTCGACCGTCCCGCCGGACTTGCTGGACACCACGATCACGGTCTTCGACAGGTCACCGTCCAGAGCGCGCTTGACCACGCTCGGGTCGGTCGAGTCGAGGACGACGAGCTCCACGCCCGCCGTCCGGGTGATGACCTCCGGCGCCAGCGACGAGCCGCCCATACCGGACAGCACGATCCGGTCCAGGCCCTCGGACCGCAGGTCGGCCTGCAGCGCCTCGATCTCGGCCAGTAGCGGCCGCGAGGTGTCGTGCAGATCGACCCAGCCGAGCCGGATCGACGCCTCGGACTCGGCGTCCGGGCCCCAGATCGTCGCGTCCTTCGCGGCGATCCGGGACGCGATCTTCTCCTCGACCAGCTTGTCGACGACCTCGGCCCAGTCGCCGTTCTGCGTGCTTACCTTCGGAGCGCTCACTTGGTGGCCGCCTTGAGGGCCGACGCGACGGTGTCCTGCAGCTCCGACCAGGAGGCGTCGAACTTCGAGACGCCCTCGTCCTCGAGCAGCTGCACGACCTCGTCGTACGAGATGCCGAGCTTCTCCAGGTCGTCGATCACCTTGCGGTCGCCGGCGTAGTCGCCGCGGACCGTGTCGCCGGTGATCTCGCTGTGCTCCTCGACCGCCTTGATGGTTGCCTCGGGCATCGTGTTCACGACACCACGGGTGACCAGGTTGTCGACGTACAGCGTGGGGGAGTACGACGGGTCCTTGGTGCCGGTGGACGCCCACAGCGGACGCTGCGGCTTGGCGCCGGCGGTCTCGAGCTCGCGCCAGCGGTCGGAGCCGAAGATCTCCTCGTACGCCTCGAACGCGAGCCGGGCGTTGGCGATCGCGGCCTTGCCCTTGAGCGCCTTGGCCTCGTCGGTGCCGATCGCGTCCAGCCGCTTGTCGATCTCGCTGTCGACCCGGCTGACGAAGAACGACGCGACGCTGGCCATCTTGGTGACGTCGTGACCGTTCTCGACGGCCTGCTCGAGGCCGGTCAGGAACGCGTCCGCGACGGCCTTGTAGCGCTCCAGCGAGAAGATCAGCGTCACGTTCACGCTGATCCCGGCGGCCAGCGTCTGGGTGATCGCCGGCAGGCCCGCCTTGGTCGCGGGGATCTTGATGAAGACGTTCTCCCGGCCGACGATGTCCCACAGCTGCTTGGCCTGCTCGACCGTCTTCGCGGTGTCGTGCGCCAGGGTCGGCTCGACCTCGATCGACACCCGGCCGTCCTGACCCTCGGAGTCGTCGTACGCCGGCTTGAACACGTCGGCGGCGTCGCGGACGTCGCTGGTCGTGATCACCCGGATCGCCTCGTCGACGGACACGCCCTGGGCGGCCAGCCCGCTCACTGTCTCGGCGTACGCGTCGGCGTCCGAGATGGCCTTGGCGAAGATGGTCGGGTTCGTGGTCACACCGACCACGTGCTTGTCCTCGATCAGGGCCTGCAGGCTGCCGCTCGTCAGTCGCTCACGGGACAGGTCGTCCAGCCAGATGGAGACACCCGCGTCGGCGAGTGCTTTCAAGCGATCGTTCATGTGTCCGATGCCTTCTTCCCGAATGTTCTGTTGTCGTCTTCAGTTGGCGTCGGCCGGTCCGACCGGGCCGGCGGCGGAGCGTCCGGGCGGCACGCCCGGTCCGCTGATCGCCGCGGCGGCGGCGATGCTGTCCTTCGCGGCCTGCACGACCGCGTCGGTGGTGATGCCGAACTCGTCGTAGAGCGTCTGGTACGCCGCGGACGCGCCGTAGTGCTCCACGCTCACCGAGCGGCCGGCGTCGCCGACGATGTCGTGCCAGCTCAGCGCGATCCCGGCCTCGACCGAGACCCGGGCCCGCACGTCCGCCGGGATCACGGACTCGCGGTACGCGTCATCCTGCTCGTCGAACCACTCACGCGACGGCATCGAGACAACGCGGGCGTTCACGCCTTCCTCGGCCAGCTTGGCCCGCGCCTCGACGGCGAGCTGGACCTCGGAGCCGGTGCCGATCAGGACGACGTCCGGCGTACCTTCCGTGTCCAGCAGCACGTACGCGCCCTTGTGCACGTTCTCCGTGGTCGCGAAGCCATCGGCGCCCCGCGGGAAGGTCGGCACGTTCTGCCGGGTCAGCACCAGGCCGGCCGGGCGGTCGGTGTGCTCGAGGATGGTGGCCCACGCGGCCGCGGTCTCGTTCGCGTCACCAGGCCGTACGACGTCCAGGCCCGGGATCGCCCGCAGCGCCGAGATGTGCTCGATCGGCTGGTGCGTCGGACCGTCCTCGCCGAGGCCGATCGAGTCGTGCGTCCAGACGTACGTCACCGGCAGCTGCATCAGCGCGGCCAGCCGGACCGCCGGGCGCATGTAGTCCGAGAAGACCAGGAAGGTACCGCCGTACGGGCGGGTCAGGCCGTGCAGCGCGATGCCGTTCAGCACCGAGCCCATGGCGTGCTCGCGGATACCGAAGTGCAGCACCCGGCCGTACTCGTCGCCCTGGAACTCCTCGGTCGAGTGCTCCTTGGGGATGAACGACGGCTGCCCCTTCGGCGTGGTGTTGTTCGAGCCGGCCAGGTCGGCCGAGCCGCCCCACAGCTCCGGCAGTTCCGGCGCCAGCTTGGTGAGCACCTCGCCGGACGCCGCGCGGGTCGCGACGCCCTTGGTATCGGCGTCCCAGCTCGGGAGTTGGTCCTTCCAGCCTGCCGGCAGTTCACGCTTCGAGAGCCGGTCCAGCAGCGCAGCCCGCTCCGGGTTCGCGGCCTTCCACTCGTCGAACTTCGCGGTCCACTCGGTCTCGATCGCCTTGCCGCGGTCCAGCGCCTCGCGGGTGTGCGCGATCACGTCGTCGGCCACCTGGAACGTCTGCTCCGGATCCCAGCCGAGGATCTCCTTGGTCGCCGCGACCTCCGCGGCGCCGAGGGCGTTGCCGTGGACCTTGCCGGTGCCCTTCTTGGTGGCCGCCGGCCAGCCGATGATCGTGCGCAGCTGGATGAAGGTCGGTTTGTCGGTGACCGCGTTACCGGCCTCGATGGCGTCGTACAGGGCCTGGACGTCCTCGTGGTAGCCGGTGCCGCCGTCGGTCCAGTCGACGCTCCGGACATCCCAGCCGTACGCCGCGTAGCGGGCCGAGACGTCCTCGGAGAACGCGATGTTGGTGTCGTCCTCGATCGAGATCTTGTTGTCGTCCCAGATGACCGTCAGGTTGCCGAGCTTCTGGTGACCGGCGAGCGACGAGGACTCTGCCGAGACGCCTTCCTCCAGGTCACCGTCGGAGGCGATCACGTAGACGTGGTGGTCGAACACGCCCTCACCAGCGGCCGCCTCCGGCTCCAGCAGGCCGCGCTCGCGGCGGGCCGCCATCGCCATGCCGACCGCGTTGCCGACGCCCTGGCCGAGCGGGCCGGTCGTGGTCTCGACGCCGGCGGTGTGCCGGTACTCGGGGTGGCCCGGGGTCTTGCTGCCCCAGGTCCGCAGCGACTTCAGGTCGTCCAGCTCGAGGCCGAAGCCGGCCAGGTAGAGCTGGATGTACAGGGTCAGGCTGGAATGCCCCGCGGACAGCACGAACCGGTCGCGGCCGGCCCAGTGGGTATCGGCCGGGTTGTGCCGCATCACCTTCTGGAACAGCAGGTACGCCGCCGGTGCGAGGCTCATCGCCGTACCGGGATGTCCGTTGCCGACCTTCTCGACCGCATCCATCGCGAGCACCCGTACGGTGTCGACCGCGCGCTGGTCGAGCTCGGTCCATTCAAGCTTTGGGCTGGTCTTCTCCGTCACGCCGGCGGCGCTCCTCTCGATGGTGATCTTCTCGCTCAGGATGAGCCTACTGTGGCTTGCTCATTCCGTTGTGCACCCTTCGACTGTTTGTCAACCGTTCAGCGGATCCGGCTGTTCCCGAGGTATCGGAGGGGGGTGCGAGAACTCTCCTACGGGGCGTCGTAGACTGCTGAATCGTCAGCGCCGCTCATCCGGCGTCAACCCACTCTGTTCGAGGTGTTCGTGACGGCCGTCGACCCGCGTCCCGCCGCGACGACGTCGTACCCGACGCCGCTGCCGGACGCTACTGCTGTGGTGAGTCCGTCGGTGCGCGACGTGGTGAAGGCGTACGTCGGTCTGACCAAGCCGCGCATCATCGAGCTGCTCCTGATCACCACCGTGCCGGTGATGTTCCTGGCAGCCGGTGGCGTGCCCGGTCTCGAGGTGGTCGTGGCCACCCTGATCGGCGGCATCCTGGCCTCCGGCAGCGCCAACACGATCAACTGCGTGCTCGACCGCGACATCGACGAGCAGATGCGCCGGACCCGGCGCCGCCCGCTGCCGCGGCACGCGGTCAGCCCGCGCTCCGCGACGATCTTCGGTGTCGTGCTGGGCGTGCTGGCCACCCTCGAGCTCGGCTTCTACGTGAACTGGCTGTCGTCCGGCCTGGCCCTGGCCGCGAACCTGTTCTACGTCTTCGGCTACACGATGCTGCTCAAGCGCCGGACCGTGCAGAACATCGTCTGGGGCGGGATCGCCGGCTGCTTCCCGACCCTGATCGGCTGGACCGCGGTCACCGGCGAGCTGGCCTGGACGCCGGTCGTGCTGTTCCTGGTGGTCTTCTTCTGGACGCCGCCGCACACCTGGTCGCTCGCGATGCGGTACCGCGAGGACTACGCGTCGGTCGACGTGCCGATGCTCCCCGTGGTCGCCACCCCGGTCGCCACCGCGCGGCAGATCATGGCGTACTCCGTGGTCATGGTGATCACGTCGCTCGCGCTCTGGCCGGTCGGCGACACCGGCTGGGTGTACCCGTTGGCCGCGATCGTGCTCGGTTTCGTGTTCCTTCGCGAGGCGCGCCGGTTGTTGCTCCGGGCCCACACCGGCGCGGACGGCCCCGCACTGCGCCCGATGCGGCTCTTCCACTTCTCGAATATCTACCTCGCGCTGCTGTTCATCGCCGCGGCCATTGATCCGCTCCTGCGCTAAGACCTGGCACTGAGAGTCGCACCGCGGGTGCGATGCGTTTTCCCGTTGACCTGATCGTGATCTGATGTTGCGATGGGCTCCTGCCTGTGGAGGGGGATCCACGCCTGGGGAGGCGTAGCAACAGGGGGATTCGCATGGGTGTACGAACACGCATCGCCGCGGTCGCGGCACTCGCACTGACCGGTTCGCTCCTGGTCGTAGGCCAGGCCGAGGCCGGTCACAGCCACTCGAGTCTGAGGCCGGTGGCAACAGGTCTGAACGGTCCGCGCGGCGTCTCGACGTACGCGAACAAGGTCATCTACAGCGTCACCGACGGCTCGGTGTACGTGACCGACGGCCACCGGACCCTGAAGCTCGGCACGGTGCCGGGCACGGCTGGGTTCCCGCCGGCGATCGACACGAACAAGTGGGGTACGACGTACGCGCTGACCGGCGCGGGCGGTGAGCCGGGGCAGCCGCCGGTGCCGGGGATCACGACGCTCTACCGGATGCGGTACGGGAAGGCACCGGTCAAGATCGCCGACATCGGCGCATACCAGAAGAAGGATCCGGACCCGTACGACCTGGAGCAGAACCCGACCGACTCCAACCCGTTCGGACTCGCCGCGCTGAGCGACGGCACGGTCCTGGTCTCGGACGCCGCCGGCAACGACCTGCTCCGGGTCTGGCCGAACGGCCACATCAAGACGGTCGCGAAACTCAAGCCACGCGTCGTGAACGTCCCGCCCGGTCTGCCTGCCACGGACCCGGACGGCAACCCGCTGCCGCCGGCCGGTACGCCGATCCCGGCCGAGGCCGTCGCTACGTCGGTGACGGTCGGCTCCGACGGTTACTGGTACGTCGGTGAGCTCCGCGGCTTCCCGGCCACGCCGGGGACCTCGCAGATCTGGCGGATCAAGCCCGGCTCGGTGGGCGCCGTGTGCGACCCGGACAGGCCGTACAAGGGCAACTGCCAGCGGTACGCCGACGGGTACACGTCGATCGTGGACCTGGCCGGAGGACCGCGGGGAACGCTCGCGGTCGTCGAGCTGGACAAGGCCAGCTGGCTGAAGTTCGAGCTGACCGGCCCGACGAAGGGCGGCCTGTTCCTGCAGTACCCGGGCAAGTCCCACAAGGCCGGGTACAAGCGCGAACTGGTGAAGGACCAGCTGACGCTGCCGGGCGGCGCCGGCTTCAACCGCGCAGGGCAGCTGTTCGTCTCCGCGTCGGTCTTCGGCCCAGGAGCGGTCTACAGAGTTAGGTACTGAGTGACACGCGGGACGTCCGTCAGGTGGCGGGGGTTCCGCGTTCGCCGTAGACGGCGGTGACGAGGGCGATCAGTAGGCCGGCGAGGAACATGTGGACGAGGACGAGGCCCCATGGCAGGCCGGTGAAGTACTGCGTGAAGCCGACGGCGCCCTGCAGAAGTTCGATCGCCAGGAGCCAGGCGGCGAGCTTGCGCAGCGTCCGTGAGGTCGCGGTCACGCGGGTCGCGATCACCAGCGCGATCGAGATTCCGAGCAGGCCGAAGACGACGTCGGAGTGCAGCTGGCTGACCAGCTCGGGGTCGAAACCGTTGCGGCCGGTCTCCGGATCGCCCGAGTGCGGACCGGCCCCGGTGACAATGGTGCCGAGGGCAACGGTCAGCCAGACCGCCACCACGGCAGCCGTTGCGAGCGCGCGGACCACCGGGGGAGTGTGCGGGTACGGGCTGGTGCGCGACCGGCGCATCATCGCGACGGTCAGTGTGATGATGACCGGTGAGACCAGGAAGTGCGCCGAGACGATCCAGGGGTTCAGGCCGGTGAGCACACTGATGCCGCCGATCACGCCCTGCAGCGGGACCCCGAGCGCGGCCGCGGTCGCCAGCCGGCGCAGGTCCCGCCGGATCGGGCGGTAGCGCATCACGACCAGCCAGGTGAGGATCGCGACGATCGCGACGACGAACCCGAGCATCCGGTTGGTGAACTCGATCGCGCCGTGGATGCCGAGGGCGGCGTGCGGGACGTACGAGTCGTCGGTGCAGGACGGCCAGGTCGGGCAGCCGAGTCCCGAGCCGGTCAGCCGGACCAGTCCGCCGGTGACCACGATGCCGATGTTCACCACGATCGACGCCCAGCCCCAGCGCCGGACGACGTCCAGGCTCGGCTCGGGAACCAGTCGCCAGAATCCGCTGACTGGCTCAGTCTCTTGGGGCGGGGTCTCGGTCGTCATCACCGGCACACTCTAAAGGTCAATCCCAGCGGAACGTGCGGGAGACCAGGTACCCCAGCACGCCCGCCCAGAGTGCCAGCGACAACGCCGCCGCCCACGGAATCACCCCTTCGACCGTCGAATTCGCGATCCCGTTGGCGAGCGCGGCACTCGGCAGCAGGCGTACGACGCCTTGCATGCCTTCCGGGTACTCGTCGACGGGCGTCATGATCGCGCCGCCCACGAGCAGCAGCAGGTACAGCAGGTTCGCCGCGGCCAAGGTCGCCTCGGCCCGCAGTACGCCGGCCATCAGCAGACCCAGCGACGCGAAGGCCGCCGTACCGCACAGAACAGTGAGGACGACGCCGAAGACGGCCTCGAACCCGCCGATCGGCTTCCAGCCGAGCGCGAACCCGGTGCCGATCAGAACGATGAGCTGGATGACCTCGACGATCAGGACCGCGCCGATCTTTCCCGCGAGCAGACCGGTGCGGGACAGCGGCGAGGCGCCCAGGCGCTTGATGACGCCGTACCGGCGCTCGAAGCCGGTCGCGATCGCCAGCGAGGTGAACGACGAGGACAGGATCGCGAGCGCGAGCACCCGGGGGACTGCTTCGTCGATCGGCCGGCCGCCCCCGAGCGGCAGCCGCTCGCCGAGGCCGGTCCCGCCGAGGAGGAGCAGCAGACCGAGCGGAATCACCAGCGCGAGCAGCAGCTGCTCGCCGTTGCGGAGGAGCAGCTTGAACTCCATCCGGGTGTGCGCGAGCACCTTCCGCGGCCAAGGCGCGCTGCCCGGCCTCGGGGCGTAGGTCGCAGCGCTGCTCATCGCGTCTCCCGCTTCGGCGCGGTCAGTTCGAGGAAGACGTCCTCGAGGGACTTGGTGTGGTGTTCGGTGAGGGAGTCCGGGGTGCCGGAGGCGATCACCTTGCCGGCCGCCACCACGTGCACCTGGTCGGACAGCTGCTCGGCCTCGTCCATCGCGTGCGTCGTCAGCACGACGGTCACGCCGTCGTCGCGCAGGTCGCGGATCAGTTGCCAGATCTCGCGCCGGCCGTGCGGGTCCAGCCCGGTGGTCGGTTCGTCCAGGAACGCGATCTCCGGCCGTCCGACGATCGCCAGCGCGAACGACAGCCGCTGCTTCTGCCCGCCGGAGAGCCGCCGGTACGGCGTGCGTCCGCAGCTGCCCAGGTCGAGGCGCTCCACCAGGGCGGGCACGTCGAGCGGATGGGTGTGCAAAGTGGCGACGTACCGGAGCATCTCGACCGCGCGGACGCCCGACCAGGCGCCGCCCTCCTGGAGCATCACGCCGATCCTCGGCATCAGCTCGTCGTGGTCGGCGAGCGGGTCCAGACCGAGGACCCGGACGCTGCCCGAATCCGGGCGCCGGAAGCCCTCGCAGGTCTCCACGGTCGTGGTCTTGCCGGCGCCGTTCGGGCCGAGCACGGCCGTCACAGTGCCGGCGGCTACGGTGAGACTGAGACCGTCGACCGCGGTCTTCTCGCCGTACCGCACGACGAGGTTGTCGATCTCCACCGCGACTGGCACAAACGGCAGCATAGAGAACGGCCCGGAGTGACCTCGCTCACGGTCGGGTCCCGGGCCCCGCGTGAGCGCCCGAACCGGTTAGGGGACCCTTATTTGAAGGGTCTGGGGAATTACGCGACACTGATGTTGTGAAAACTCCTGCGACCGACCGAGCCGTGCCCCACGGCGCTGCCGGCGCGCGGGACGAGTCCACCCGGGACCGGGTCGCACGCTCGATCCTGACCAATGGCCCGTCCAGCGCCGCGGTGCTGGCGGAACGGCTCGAACTCACCCCGGCGGCGGTTCGCCGGCACCTGGACCACCTGCTCGACGAGGGCCTGGTGGAATCCCGCGACGAGCGGGTCTACGGCCCTCGCGGCCGCGGCCGCCCGGCGAAGGTGTTCGTGCTGACCGACTCCGGCCGGCACGCCTTCCACCAGGCGTACGACGACCTCGCGGCGACGGCGATGCGGTTCATCGCCGAGGCCGGCGGTGACGACGCCGTGGCGGAGTTCGCCCGGAGCCGGGTCTCCGAGGTGGAGGAGCGCTACCGGGAACTGCTCGCGCAGGCTCCCGAGAGCAAGAAGGCGGAGGTGCTCGCCCAGGCCCTGACGGCCGACGGCTACGCAGCCTCCACGGCGGAGGCGGGCCACGGCGCCCAGCTCTGCCAGCACCACTGCCCGGTCGCGCACGTGGCCGCGCAGTTCCCCCAGCTGTGCGAGGCCGAGACCGAGGTGTTCTCGAGACTCCTCGGCAAGCACGTGCAGCGACTGGCCACCATCGCCCACGGCGACGGTGTGTGTACGACGCATATCCCGGGCCCTGCCCCTGCGGCCCCTGTATCCGACAGCGAATCTGCGAGGACTGCTCGATGACGCAAACCGCTCACCCCGAACTGGAAGGCCTCGGCAACTACCAGTACGGCTGGTCCGACTCCGACGCCGCCGGGGCGATCGCCCAGCGCGGCCTGAGCACGGACGTGGTGCGGGGCATCTCCGCGCTCAAGAACGAGCCGGAGTGGATGCTCGACCTGCGGCTGAAGGGCCTGAAGCTCTTCGACCGCAAGCCGATGCCGTCCTGGGGCGCCGACCTGTCCGGGATCGACTTCGACAACATCAAGTACTTCGTCCGGTCGACCGAGAAGCAGGCGACCAGCTGGGAAGAGCTGCCCGAGGACATCAAGAACACCTACGACAAGCTCGGCATCCCGGAGGCGGAGAAGCAGCGCCTGGTCGCCGGCGTCGCCGCGCAGTACGAGTCGGAGGTCGTCTACCACCAGATCCGTGAGGACCTGGAGGCGCAGGGCGTCATCTTCCTGGACACCGACACCGGCCTGCGCGAGCACCCGGAGATCTTCAAGGAGTACTTCGGCTCCGTCATCCCGGTCGGCGACAACAAGTTCGCGTCGCTGAACACCGCGGTGTGGTCCGGCGGCTCGTTCATCTACGTCCCCAAGGGCGTCAAGGTGGACATCCCGCTGCAGGCCTACTTCCGGATCAACACCGAGAACATGGGCCAGTTCGAGCGGACCCTGATCATCGTCGACGAGGGCGCCTACGTGCACTACGTCGAGGGTTGTACCGCGCCGATCTACAAGTCCGACTCGCTGCACTCGGCGGTCGTCGAGATCATCGTGAAGAAGGGCGCCCGCTGCCGCTACACGACGATCCAGAACTGGTCGAACAACGTCTACAACCTGGTCACCAAGCGCGCCACCTGCGAAGAGGGCGCGACCATGGAGTGGATCGACGGCAACATCGGTTCCAAGGTGACGATGAAGTACCCGGCCGTGTACCTGATGGGCGAGCACGCCAAGGGCGAGACCCTGTCGGTCGCGTTCGCGGGCGAGGGCCAGCACCAGGACGCCGGCTCCAAGATGGTGCACAACGCGCCGTACACCTCCAGCTCGATCGTCTCGAAGTCGGTGGCCCGCGGTGGCGGCCGGACGTCGTACCGCGGTCTGGTCGAGGTGGCGCCGGGCTCGCACCACAGCAAGTCGACGGTGCGCTGTGACGCGCTGCTGGTCGACACCATCAGCCGTTCGGACACCTACCCGTACGTCGACGTCCGCGAGGACGACGTGGCGATGGGGCACGAGGCGACCGTGTCCAAGGTCAGCGACGACCAGCTCTTCTACCTGATGAGCCGGGGCATGGCCGAGGACGAGGCGATGGCGATGATCGTCCGCGGCTTCATCGAGCCGATCGCCCGCGAGCTCCCGATGGAGTACGCGCTGGAACTCAACCGGCTCATCGAGCTGCAGATGGAAGGGGCCGTCGGCTGATGTCCGCCGCTGAAACCCTTGTTGCTACCGGCAACAAGGCGCACTCCCACGGACCGGGTTCGCCGGTCCCGCTCCAGGCGCGTAGCGAGCGGCCGACGTCGTACGACGTCGCCGACTTCGCGGTGCCGAACGGACGCGAGGAGGAGTGGCGCTTCACCCCGGTCAAGCAGCTCAAGGCCCTGTTCGACGACGCGGCCGGCACCGAGACCCCGAAGGTCGACGCGTCCGGTCCGGAGGGTGTCGTCTTCGAGACCGTCGCCGCGGACTCGCTCAAGGTCGGCACGCCGCAGGACCGCTCCGCGGCCGTCGCCTGGACGCACGCCGGCGAGGCCCTCGCGGTGCGGATCCCGGTCGAGGCCGAGCTGACCGAGCCGGTGCACGTGAACGTCGCGAGCCTCGGCGGTCGCGGCTTCAGTCACCTGATCGTCGAGGCCGGCCGGCACAGCCGCGCGATCGTGATCATCGATCACACCGGCGCGGGCGAGCTGAGCAGCAACGTCGAGGTCGTCGTCGGCGACGGCGCCGAACTGCGTGTCGTCAGCATCCAGCAGGGCGACCACGAGTCGATCCACCTGGCCCAGCACGACGCGCTGGTCGGGCGGGACGCGAAGCTCCACCACGTGGTCGTCACCCTGGGCGGCAAGGTCGTCCGGATCGGCACCAACGTCCGGTACGCCGGGCCGGGTGGCGACGCGGAACTCCTCGGGGTCTACTTCGCCGAAGGCGGGCAGCACCACGAGAACCGGCTCTTCGTCGACCACGAGGCCATCAACTGCAAGAGCAACGTGCTCTACAAGGGCGCACTGGCCGGTGACCACGCGCGCTCGGTGTGGATCGGCGACGTGCTGATCCGGGCCGCGGCCGAAGGCACCAACACGTTCGAGCTGAACCGGAACCTGGTCCTGACCGACGGCGCCCGCGCCGACTCGGTGCCGAACCTGGAGATCGAGACCGGCGAGATCGAGGGCGCCGGCCACGCATCCGCGACCGGTCGCTTCGACGACGAGCAGCTGTTCTACCTGCAGGCTCGCGGCATCCCCGAGGACGCGGCCCGGCGGCTGGTGGTGTCCGGCTTCTTCAACGACATCATCGGCAAGATCGGCGTACCCGAGGTCACCGAGCACCTGCACGACGTGATCGAGGAGAAGCTGGCGCGGGCCGCGGAGTTGAGCGCATCGGCCAAGGCGGTTGTCGGGCAGTGAGAGTGACACGATGAGCGATACCTTCGAGCGCGCCTGCGCCGCCGCCGACGTCCCCGACGAGGGAGTGATCCCGGTCGAGGTCGGCGGTGTGGAGGTCGCGGTCGTGAAGAGCGAAGGACAGTACTTCGCGGTGCGGGACGAGTGCTCGCACGCGCAGATCCAGCTGTCCGAGGGTGACGTCGGCGAGTGCGAGATCGAGTGCTGGCTGCACGGGTCCCGCTTCGACCTGCGCACCGGTGAGCCGACCAGCCTGCCGGCCTACGACCCGGTGCCGATCTACCCGGTGCGCCTCGACGGCGACGACGTGCTCGTCGATGTGAAGAACCCCCTGAACCAGCCAAACCTGTAAGCACAGTCCTGTAAAGCGACGGAGATAGACAAACCATGGCGACACTCGAGATCCGCGACCTGCACGTGTCGGTCGACACCGAGAACGGCCCGAAGGAGATCCTGCGCGGCGTCGACCTGACCATCGCGGCCGGTCAGACGCACGCGATCATGGGCCCGAACGGCTCCGGCAAGTCGACGCTGGCGTACTCGATCGCCGGACACCCGAAGTACAACATCACCAGCGGCACGGTGACCCTGGACGGCGAGGACGTGCTGGACATGGCCGTCGACGAGCGCGCCCGGGCCGGCCTGTTCCTGGCGATGCAGTACCCGGTCGAGGTGCCGGGGGTGTCGGTGGCGAACTTCCTGCGGACGGCCAAGACCGCGATCGACGGCGAGGCGCCGAAGCTGCGCACCTGGGTCAAGGACGTGAACAAGGCACTGTCCGACCTGGACATGGACCCGTCCTTCGGGACCCGCAACGTCAACGAAGGCTTCTCCGGCGGTGAGAAGAAGCGCCACGAGATCGTCCAGCTGGAGCTGCTGAACCCGAAGATCGCGATCCTCGACGAGACCGACTCCGGCCTCGACATCGACGCGCTCAAGATCGTCTCCGAGGGCGTCAACCGGTTCGCCGGCCAGGGCGACAAGGGTGTTCTGCTGATCACCCACTACACGCGGATCCTGCGCTACATCAAGCCGGACTTCGTGCACGTCTTCGTCGACGGCCGCGTCGCCGAGGAGGGTGGCCCGGAGCTGGCCGAGGAGCTGGAGGCCAACGGCTACGAGCGTTTCCTCAAGGCAGGCGCGAAGTGACGGACGCCCGGACCTTTAGCAGTCCGCTGGACCTGCAGTCGGTCCGGGCGGACTTCCCGATCCTGTCCCGCAAGCTCGCGGGCGGGTTCCCGCTGGTCTACCTGGACTCGGCCAACTCCTCGCAGAAGCCGCGCCAGGTCGTCCAGGCGATCGAGGACCACTACCTGATCCACAACGCCAACGTCGCCCGCGCCATGCACCAGCTCGGTGCCGAGGCGACCGCGGCGTACGAAGGCGGCCGGGACAAGGTGGCCGCGTTCATCGGCGCCCCGAACCGGGACGAGATCGTCTTCACCAAGAACGCCTCCGAGGCGCTCAACCTGGCCGCCCACACGCTCGGCGCGTCGCTCAAGCCGGGTGACGTCGTGGTGGTCTCCGAGATGGAGCACCACAGCAACATCGTCCCGTGGCAGCTCGCGTGTGAGCGGACCGGCGCCACCCTCAAGTGGTTCGGCGTGACCGAGGACGGGCGGCTGGACCTCAGCAACATCGAGGAGCTGCTCACCGAGAACACCAAGGTCGTCGCCCTCACCTGGGTGTCGAACGCGCTCGGCACGATCAACCCGATCAGCGACATCGCCGCCAAGGCGCACGCGGTTGGCGCGACCGTCGTGGTCGACGCGTCGCAGGCCGTCCCGCAGTTCCCGGTCGACGTGTCCACCCTCGGCGCGGACCTGCTGGTCTTCACCGGTCACAAGGTCGTCGGCCCGACCGGTATCGGGGTCCTCTGGGGCCGGTACGAGCTGCTCGCGTCGCTGCCGCCGTTCCTCGGCGGCGGCGAGATGATCGAGGTCGTCCGGATGACCGGTTCGACGTACGCGCCGCCGCCGGCCCGGTTCGAGGCCGGTACGCCGCCGATCGCGCAGGCGGTCGGGCTCGGTGCGGCCGTCGACTACCTGTCCGGGATCGGGATGGACAAGATCGCCGCGCACGAGCACGCGATCGTCGAGTACGCGCTCGAGGGCCTGAAGACGGTCCCCGGCCTGACGCTGCTCGGACCGACCGACGCGAAGGACCACGGCGGCGCGATCAGCTTCGCGCTGGACGGCGTACACCCGCACGACGTGTCGACCGTGCTGGACACCCGGGGGATCGCGGTCCGGGCCGGGCACCACTGCGCGCGGCCGGTGCACGAGCGGTTCGGAATGCAATCGTCGACCAGAGCGTCTTTCTACCTGTACACGACTCCCGAGGAGGTCGACGCGCTCGTCGACGGGCTCGGATTCGTCCGATCGTTCTTCAAGGTGGACTGATAATGCAGCTCGACAGCCTCTACCAGGAGATCATCCTGGACCACTACCGGACCCCGCACCACGCGGGGCTCGCGGACCCGTACGACGTGGAGGTGCACCACGTGAACCCGTCCTGCGGGGACGAGGTCACGCTCCGGGTCGAGCTCGACGGCGACACCGTGAAGGGCGTCACGCACGACAGCGTCGGCTGCTCGATCAGCCAGGCGGCGACGTCGGTGATGTCGGACCTGGTGATCGGCAAGCCGGTGGCCGAGGGCATGGCGACGTACGAGAAGTTCCTCGAACTGATGCAGGGCCGGGGGAATGTCGAACCGGACGAAGAGGTTCTGGAGGACGGCGTCGCGTTCGCGGGCGTCGCGCAGTTCCCGGCCCGGGTGAAGTGTGCACTGCTGGGCTGGTCGGCGTGGCGTGACGCCACGGCGCAGGCCCTTGCAGCTAACGGGGCAGCCAACCAAGGAGTGAGCAATGCCTGACCAGACCGACGAGAAGATCGAGCTGCCCGAGGTCGACCTCGAAGCGGCGCAGGCGGGGACGACGCCGCCCAAGGTCGAGGACGTCAACGAGGCCCTCAAGGACGTCGTCGACCCCGAGCTCGGCATCAACGTGGTCGACCTGGGCCTGATCTACGGCATCACCGTCGACGACACCAGTACGGCGATCATCGACATGACGCTGACGTCCGCGGCCTGCCCGCTGACCGACGTGATCGAGGACCAGACCCGGATGGCGCTCGAAGGCCTCGTCAACGACTTCCGGATCAACTGGGTCTGGATGCCGCCGTGGGGCCCGGAGAAGATCACCGACGACGGCCGCGACCAGCTGCGCGCCCTCGGCTTCAACGTCTGAGGGTTTCAACGTCTGAGTGTTTTCCGCAGTGCGAGAGCCCGGGTCAGGTGGCCCGGGCTCTTCGCATCTGCTCTCAGAACGGCGGCGGTCCGACGATCTGGATGGCGCCGGTCTGCTCGGCGACGTCCCGGATCCGGTCGAAGTCGACCGGGATCGGCCGGCTTCCCTCCGGAGCGGGGTCGCTGGCGAGCCGGAAGAACGCCTCGTCGGTGCCGGGTGTCAGGATCGTCAGCATCCTGGTCGTCGGGGAGACGACCGTGAAGGCGTGCGGTACGCCGCGGGGAATCACCGCGACCCCACCGGTCGAGAGGCCGCGCTTCTTCCCGTCGAGGTCCAGCAGGATCTCTCCGTCGAGCAGGTAGAACGTCTCGTCCGACGCGGGGTGGATGTGCAGCGGCGTGACCTTGCCCTGCTCGCCGGTGAACTCGAAGAGCAGGAACGCGCCTCCGGTCTCTTCCGAGGTCGCCAGCCAGGTCTGCAGACCGCCTCCGCTGAACCACCGCCGTTCGCCCTCGCCGTGATCGCGGACCGTCGCAGCCAGTGTGGTCATGTCGAATACCCCTCCCGTTCGTGGGACTGGAGTCCCATTACGAAAGTACGGTACCGTGTATGCCATGTCAACGGCGTACGAGCAGTCCGGACGGACCCGGCAGAAGCAGCGCACGCGCAACGATCTGATCGCCGCCGCTCGTGAGTTGATCACCCAGGGCGGGTCGGCCCCGACGGTCGAGGAGGCCGCGGCGGCTGCGTCGATCTCGCGGACGACGGCGTACCGGTACTTCCGCAGTCAGGCGGAGCTGCTCGCCGCCGCCCACCCCGAGGTCGAGCTCACGTCCTTGTTGCCGGCCGACAGCGGTGACGACCCCGAGGCTCGGCTGCTCGCGGTCGTGGCGGCGTTCGTCAAGATTGTGCTGGAGTTCGAGCCGCAGCAGCGCACGATGCTTCGCCTGTCGCTCGAGCCGTCCGCACAGCCGGGTCAGCTGCCACTGCGGCAAGGGCGTGGGATCGGCTGGTTCGAGGATGCGCTCGCGCCTGCCCGGGACAGGTTGTCCGAAGCCGCTGTTCATCGGCTCGCCGTCGCCGTGCGCAGTGCTGTCGGGATCGAGGCGCTGGTCTGGCTCGTCGACGTGGCCGGACTGAGCCGCGACGATGCCGCGGACGTGATGCTGTCGTCCGCGCGCGCCATCGTGCGTGCCGGACTGTCCGAGGGGACTGACGCATGACACGCACCGTTCACGTCGCGCCGGAGCGGTTGGACAGGTGGCTGACCGGCTTCGGCGACCGGCACGGCGAGGTCGTGTACGACGTGACGCCGACGAGCGTCACGTTGTCCGGGGAGGACGGCGAGTCCGCTGTCGTGACTGTGCCTTTCGAGCCCCTCGTGGAGTTGTCCCGCGCGGGGCTCGTGGCGCATGTGCTCACCGAACGGCGGCTCGGCATACTGCTCGTCCGGCGCGGCGGGTACGGCGCGGGAGTGTTTGCCGGCGGCAAGCTTCTCGACTCCAAGGTCGGCTCGCGGCATGTGCAGGGGACGACCAAGGCGGGCGGCTGGTCGCAGCAGCGGTACGCGCGCCGGCGGGACAACCAGGCGCGTGAGGCGTTCGCGGCGGCCACTGAGGTCGCGGTGCGGATCCTGGCGCCGGCGAAGCTCGACGTACTGGTGTGCGGGGGAGACCGGCGGGCGGTCGACACGGTGCTCGACGATCCCCGGCTGAAGGAGGTCGCCGGGTTGGTGCGGCCGCCGTTCCTCGGCGTACCGGATCCGAAGCAGAAGGTTCTCGAGCAGGCCGGTGTCGACGCCCGGGCGATCCGGATCGACCTGGATCAGCCGGAGTAGCTGTCCCGGACGGCCAGTAGGCGGTCAAGCCGGAAGCGTCCGGGGTCGCGATCCCGTTCGGCCTGCCCGGCGTCGGTCCAGAACGCTTCCGCAGGTACGGAGTCGGCGGCCGGCGGGACGAATTTCAGGACCTCCTGCACGGCTTGACGTGCGTAGGCCATCACGGTGCGAGCCGCCTCGGACCGGTCGTCGGCCGCCACCTCGCCGGCGATCCAGTCGGCAACCGCCAACCACTGCCCGGCGTCGACCAGCTCCGAGGGCTCCGGTCCGCCAAAGGTCCCAGCATCATCGAGAAGTCCGTCGTACGGCGGCGAGAACAGGTACTCCCGCTCGGCGTCGCAGCCCGCACACGCGCCGACGTACCTCAGCGCTGCGTCGTGGATGTCGTACTGCCAGGTCGCTTGGTCCGAGCCGCAGTCAGAGCATGCGGTGAGGTCGAGATAGAGCTTCGCCTCGGTCGTCGTCCGGGCGATGGCGTACGGCGGGTCGTAGTCGTTCAATCGATCGTCATCCCGCTCGCGGGGTTGGTGGTGTGGCTTCGGCGCATCGCTGCCTTCGCGGTCCGGGTGTGACTCATCCGCGAGTCGGTCTCGGCGAGTGCTGCCGCCGGGATGCCGTGCTGTTGCAGCGCCTCGACGACCGCGCTGGTGAACCGCCGGGGCGGAGCGTCCGGCACGTGCAGGGCCCGGAGATCGACGCGACCCTCGGCGAGCAGGGCCAGCCGCGGGTGCAGTGTCGCGAACGCTGCCGCGAAGCCCCCGTCGCCTCGGCCGGTCATCGTGCCGTCCGGATGCGCGACGTAGACGGTACGTCGGCCGTTCGTTTCCCGGACGGCGAGCCGGACGTTGACGTCCTCGCGCCGGGCCTGGTCGAGGGCGTCGACCAGCGGCCGGTACGGATGCTGGTCGTCGGCATCCGCGGTCACCTGTACGGTCCGCACCCGGTCCGAGCTGGTACGAGCGGTTTGACCGGATTCCATCCGTGCCCGCATCTCGTCGTACTCGTGCCGGTACATCGTCAGGTACGCCTCGCCGGACGCAGCTCGCCGGATCGTGGCGGAGCGTTCGACCTTCGGGTGCTTGCGCCGGCCGAGCCGGAGGCGCTCGAAGTCCAGGTGGTAGTCCACCCGCACCTTGACCGTGACGACCTGCCCGGACTCGTACACCCCGGTCTCATGGCGCGCACCGACCGTACCGGTGTCCTGCTCGCTGACCCGCCGGCTGCTCGTTGCGCTCACGCTGAGTTCTCCGCCCGGCGTACTGGTACCGATCGTCCGGGAGCCGGGCAGCAGTCTGTTGCTGCGCGCGGTCACCTGGCTGACCCGGAGCGCGCGGGAGTTCTGGCCGAGCTGGGTGGTCGACTCCTCGTCCGGATCCGACACCAGTTCCAGGCCCGAAACCTCGGCGCGGACCCGGATCGCGACCACCCGCGCGCTGTCGCCGGGAACAGCGAGCGGGACGAGCTCGTGCCCCGACGGACCGGCCATCTCCTGGAACGCGACCATCCGGTTCGCGCCGCCGAGCCGCGACTCCAACGTCGCGGCATGCATCCGTACGCCTTCGGGCTTGAGCAGATCCACCTCGCCGAGACGAGCGCAGGCAGCCTGGAACAGGGCATTGTCCTCCGCATCGCCGGGCAGGTAAGGCAGCGTGCCTTCGGGGAGATAGTGGTCGGGCAGGACCACCGGCCGGTGGTCCGTGTGGTCCGGGACCTCCGGCCCGAGCTGCGGGGGAGCCGAGTCGAGCACAGACACCGGTACGGCGAGACTCATCCGCCCGTGGGCTTCCCGGCGGGTCGTGGAGTCAGCCGTCCCACCGGGAGACGCCGAGTCCTCGATCTCGATGAACAGCTGGTAGTCCCGCTCGACCCGGGCTGTTTCGATCGCCAGGGCGGTGGCGATCTGGGTGCTCGCCTCGGTGCTCGCCGCGGTAGTGGAGGTGCTGACCTCCGCGCCGGCACCGGCCGTCGCCGGGATCCCGTCCGATCCCGACAGGTCGAGCGAGGCGCCGTACGACGTGCCCTCGGTCCGGCTGCGGCTACGGTCGCGCAGGCTCCACAGCTGGCGGAGGCCGAAGCCGTTGCCGCTCTGGCCCTGCGTCCCGCCGGCCTCGGTGCTCGGTTCGCCGGCGAACCTCAAGCGCACCCGGACCCGGAGGTTGCGGGTGCTCGCCCCGATGCGGACCGGACGCTCGAGGACGAAGCCGCGCGGGTCGAGCATGTCGTCCAGCTGGTTCCGCCAGCGGGTGCCGGCGAGCTCGCCGCGCAGCGCGCTGACCAGCACGGGGTCGTCCAGCGCCTGCGGAGAATGGTCCGCGACGGCAGCGCAGACCTCCCGGAACGGGTCGGTGTCGTTGCCGTCCTGGTCCTGCAGCGAGGCCTGGTCGACCTGCGCGGCCCCCATTATCCGGTCGTAGTGGCGGGGGAGCCGCGGCACGACCCGCTGCCGGGCGAGATCTTCGGCCTGAGCCAGTACGGCGTCGAGCCGCTGATCGGGCTGCGCCGGAAGTCCGGTCGCCGTCCGGAGCGCGTCGACCAGCACCTCGTCGGTGTGTCCGGCAGCGAGGCCGCTGGTGGCGCCCCGCTTCTCGATCCGGTAGCGCCGCATCAGTGCGGTGACGGCGCGGCGCGGGAGGACGAGGTTGCCGTTGAGCACACGCTCGACCGCGTCGGAGACCTGGTGCAGTGGAAGCTCGAGCTCGCGCCGCCCGTACGCCTGCAGCGCGTCGCGCTCGGGCAGCGTGAGGAGTACGGCGCCGGTCTCGAGCGGGATCCGCCGTGGTGCCGCACCGCCCGCCCGGAGCTGGGCCTCGAGGACGAGATCGCCCCAGAACTGGTAGTGCTGTCCGTCCCGCATCAGGGTCCGCTCGACGCCGGACGTGGCCGACTCGGACGCGCTCGACGAGACGGTCGTCGTACGGCTCAGCCCGAGCGAGCCGCCGTACGACTGCTCGTCAGCAGACACGGCGCCACTTCCGCCGTTGATTCCCGCCATCGTGGCGGCCGACTGGGCCGTAGTGCTGCCTGTGGTCGCCAGCGTCACGTTCAGCTCGGCGACAATGGGATGCCCGGTGCCGACGTACCTGAGGTTCTCGACCCGCGTCGTGACGGTCAGTGAGGCCGGCCGTGGAGTGAGACCGCGCTGCCGGATCGCCTCGAGCGAGTCGGACGGTTCGGAACCGACGGCCACGCTGGTGCGGTACTCGGTGGTGAGCAGCTCGGGCCGGGCGATGAAATTCCGCGGGGCGAGGTATCCGCTGAGCTGGTGCAGCGCGGGGCTGTCCTCAAGGCCGGGTACGGCGGCCGTCAGCCGGGCGATCGGGTTCCGCGCGTCGATGTGGTGGACCGCCGCCGTCTGCAGCAGCTTGGATTCGACGCGCCCCGGTACAGCGACCGTGGGCTGCTGTCCGCTGCAGAATTCGCTGTCGAGCCAGACCTGCGCGCTGCCCTCGGACGAGGCCACCGGCACCGCCGTGCCGTCGGACGTGACCTCGCTGACCGTGATCGTGTGCGGTACGTCGAACACCGCGACCGTCGAACCTGACTCGGCCACCGTCATCCGGTACGCGCCCCTGGTGGACGACCATCCGACGGAACGGCCCCGCGACGTTCGGCCGACCGAGGCACCAGCCGTCGGTGTGGTCCCGGCCTCCCCGGCGGCCGGCGCGTTGCTCAGTCCCAGCCGTGCTGACCACGGCAGACTCTGCGCCCGCGAGCCGCTACGTCCCGACGTACTGACGCCGATGTCGACGTTGACGACCATGTCGTTGTCCGCGACACCGATCGGAGTCACGCGGTCGAAGTGCTGCTCGAGGGCGATCTTGAAGGACCGGACCCGCGGCGGGTGGCCGGTGCGGTGCTCGGTGAGCTGAAAGAGCAGCCGGTCCTGCGCGGCGTGGTCGTACCCGGTCTCCAGCCGGTGCTTGGCGATCTGCTGACAGGCGCGTTCCCAGTTCTCGACCTGGCTGAGAACGAGGGCGGGGTCCTGACCGGCGAGGGCCGCGGGCAGTGGGCGGCCTTGCTCGTCGAGCGGCGGGATCATGCCCTGCTCGGACAGGTGCGTGAGGAAGCCCCGCAGTGCGTCGTCGGCGCCGGAGAGCTCCCGGATCATCGCCGGTCCGGCACCGCGAAGCTGCCCCGGCCCGTTGCCCAGCCACGGCGGGAGTTGCAGGGGAGTGTCGGTCGGGCGCGGGTCCCCGCGCAGGAGCACCCGGCCGTCCGCACCACGTCGTACGGCTCCGTCGGCATCCCGGAGGAGGGCTGCGGCGGGGACCGGGAGTCCGTAGCGGAAGGCGTCCCGCTCCGCCATCCGCAGGCAGGCGTCGCCCGCGCCTTCGGTCGTGAACGATTCGTCGCGGTCGAGGCGGTGGACAGTGACCTTGTGCCGCAGGCGCAGCTTCACACCGACGGTCGGCGCTACCCGCTGGGTGCTCCACCGGCTGCCCAGGTCGGCCGTCGACGCGGTGTCCTCATAGCTGACGTTCCGTCCTGCGTGCAGTCCCGGCGCCAGGTCCGCGGTGGTCGGGCCCAGGTCGGAGACCGGCGTACTGCCCGTGAGGCCGGCGGTGCGCGACCGGCTGAACGACTGACTGCCGGACGCGCCCGAGTTGCCGACGCGCCAGAGCTCGAGTTTGTGATCCGGCGAGCTGTCGCTGGTCAACTCGGCGGACTCCAGGTCCACCTCCGTCTCCAGCTGTGCCCAGGCGACCGGGCGACCGCCGTCGGTGATGAGGCGCCAGACACCGCCCGGCCGGGTCGTCTCGTCGAGCCGGGTCATCCCGTCCTCGACGACCAGGCTGCGGACCCGGTCGTGTCCGACACGATCGATCGATCCGAGTCGATGCTGGAGCTCGGCCAGGGTCCGATCGCACAGGTCGTTGAGGCCGTCGACGCGGGTGGCCATGTGCTCGGGCATCGCCGTACGGCGTTCCGCGGCCAGACCGAGCGTCTCCAGGTCGGTCGTCTCGGTCGGCGGCGGAACCGTGTAGGTGTGGATGTAGCCCAGGTCGAGCGTGGCTGCGTCGTGGTCCGCACCGGCGTCGACGACGTTGGGCGGCGACCAGTCCGCGGTGGCCGAGTCCCGGATCCGCCAGATCCAGCGCGGCCGGTCCGACCGGTACCGCAGGAACTCACCGCGGAGCGCCTCGACCGCGCCCGTCTGGGCGAACTCGGTCGCTCCGCCGGTGACCGTCCGGCCCCGGCCGCGGCTCAGCTCGGCGCCGGGCGAGACGAACGCGGCAGCCACCTTCAGCTTGTTCGTGTCCGGCAGCGCCTCCGTCACGGCCCGCAGGCTTGTGTTGGCTGTCGCCGCGGCGTTCTGGGCCGTGGCCGTGGCGACGTTGAAGCCACCCTGGACCACCTGCCCCACCTGGGCCTCGTCGATGGTCAACGGGCTGTCCAGCACCTCGTGGAGCTCGCCGGGATCGAGTTGCAGGTGGAACTGCACGAGGTCGTCGGCACCTGCGTGCGCGTCGTTGCCGATCGTGAGCACGAAACCGTCGGGCGCGAGGATCCGGCGGCTCTCGCCGCGCAGCGTCCGGTGCAGGACGTCCGGGGTGAAGGAGTACGGCGCCTTGCGTTCCTTCAGCGCCTCGTTGAGCTCCTGGCACAGCCTGGTCAGGTGGGGGAGCCGGCCGGACGGGAGGCCGTTGTGCTGTACGTCCTTGGCCGGGAGAGTCGCCGCGGTCGCCTGCTCGTACGCCCGAACCTCCCGTACGGCGGCCTCTGTATCGCCTTCTGGGGACAGCGCGCGGTACGCCTCGGCGGCGGCGCGGGCCTGATCCGCGGCGGCCGTGCAGAGGCTCGCGATCTCGGTATGGCGATCGGCAACCCGGAGCCGCGCGACCGCCCGAACACGGAGCCGGCGGGCCCGCTCACCCGCGGATGCGTCCTTCGCGCCGGCCTCGCCGTCGGCCGCAGTGAACAGCTCCGCCGCCTGATCGCGGGCGTCTGCCGCGCTGGCGGTTCGTACGTCGGCGCGATGCGTGTGATCCGCTGCTGCGGACTCGAGATCGGCGATCTGGCGCCGTACGCGGGCTTGGAAGCGTTCCTCAGGAGTCGTCGCCGGCGTCTGCTGCGCCTCGGGTACGACGACGTTCAGACCGGTCCACGGCACCCTCGGAGCGGGGTGCCCGCCGTGGCGGATCGCTTCGGACAGGTCGGTCAGGTCGGTCTCGACCTCAGTGAGCGCGCGGACGCCCAGACCGGCCCGGGTGTCCCGCCACTCCACACTGAGCCGGCGGAACTCCTCGTACTGCGCCTCTGCTCGACGATCCCGCACCGCGCGGTGTGCCCCGGCGCTCGCCCTGATGTCGCTCACGAGCCGGCGGATCGGGCCGAAGAATCCACCCGCCGCTGCACGCCCCGCCCCGCTGCTCGGTTGGTGCACGCCCCCGACCGGGCGCCGCGGACGGCCCGGCGCCCGCAACGTCCGGGCAGTGGTCGGCTGGGACAGGCGCTCGGCGTCGCGGGCCAGGGTGCTGGCGTTGGCGACCAGGTCCGCCGCGAAGGGCCGGTTCGAACTCTCCTGCCGGGCCCGCGCGCTGGTCAGCCGCCGAAGGTCGGCCTCGCTCTCGAGCCGGTTGCCGTCCAGCAGGTCCTGCAGCAGAGCCTGCGCCTCGCGCTGCTGTACTGCCGGCAGCCCGGGGAGATCAAGCAGAGCATCGAGCCCGCCGGTCGCACCGTCCGCCGCACTCCCGCCGCGCGTCCGCTCGAGCTGGGCCCCGACGAACGCCACGGCTTCGGCGACCAGACGGTCGTCGCCGACCGCCGCCGCTCGCCGGGCAAGCCGACGCTCCAGCCGGCGAAGAGCCTTACGGGCCAGTCGTTCACCAGAGTGCCGCAACCGAAGGCCGCCGGCCTGCAGTGCGAGCGCCTCGGGCGCCACGACGCCGACCGCGAGCCCGAGCGCTTGGCGCGCGCGAACCCGCGGGTCGTTCTCCGTGCCGGCAGCACTCGTCAACGCCAATCTCCCCGTTCAGATCACCGGACGGGGAGATTAGCAACCAGCTGTTCAGTTTCTCGCTACAAATCCCACTGGACGGGTTAACAATTGCCGGTGGGGATTGTCACATCAGGAACCGCTGTACAACGCGCGGAAGTCCGCCAGCGTGCCGGTGTAGTACTCCAGGTCGTCATCCAGCCTCGCGCGGCTGACCAGATACGGGTCGCGGGCCTTGGCGTCGGTGCCGAAGCTGGTCCAGATCTCCGAATCGGGGACGGTGTCGCCGCCGTTGGTACCTTCCGGCAGCGACTTCATCGCCTCCCGGATCGCCTCGGCGGCGAGCTCCCAGCCGAGCTCGACGTAGTAGCGCGCCTGGCCCGGTTGGCCGTCGTACGCCATGTCGGCCGCGATCGTCCGGTCGGCGTACAGATGCCCGACGACCGCCCACTCCGCTGCGTCGACCAGCTGCGACCGTCCCAGTCCCCAGTGCGCTCCGAGCCGGGTCGACGAGTGCTGGGACGAGTACGGGATGGTGATCTCGCCGATCGGCGACCGATAGGTCCAGGCGTCCGGGCCCTCGACGAGGTTGTCGCCGGGCTCGAAATCGGGGGCAGGCGCCAACACCTCACCGGGTTGCGCTCCGGCCTGCGCCGTCTCCAGCGCGACGTAGATCCGGGCCTCCCACAGGGTCCGTGCGATCGGCATCGGTTATCTCGCTCCTGTCTCGCTGATTTCTCTGCTCAGTTCGGCGTACGAGTCCCGGGTCACCAGCAACCTGTCCAGCCGGAAGCGCCCCGGCTCGGCGGCACGCAGGGCCCGACCTTCCGGCGTCCAGAACTCGTCGTCCGGTACGGCGTCCGCGCCGGCCGGGACGAACTTGATCACCTCGACGACGGCGGCCTGCGCGATGGCCAGCACCCTACCGGCCTCGACGGGATCCGTGGGGACGGCCGCCGCGGCGGTGTCGGCGACGTCCAGCCACTGGCCCGCGTCGAGGAGCTCGGACGGCTCCGGACCGCCGAACGTCGGCCAGCCGCGCACCGGTGTCTCGCGCGCCGGCACCCCGAACAGGTACTCGCGTTCGGCGGAACAACCAGGGCAGGTCGCGGCGTAGCTGGACGCCGGTTCACCTCTGATCTGGATCAGTGCCTGTTCCCAGGGCGCGTCGACCGACCCGCAGTCCGGACACGGATGCAGCTCCAGGTACAGCTGCGCCTCGTCCCACGTCCGCGCCACCGCGAATGCCATCGAGCCCCTCTCGTCCACCAGGTTCTGCAGTTTCCATCATCGGCTCACGGCCCGGACAGCGACGGCCCGTGGCCGGTTGGTGCAATCGTCCGTCCGGAGGCGCCGCCCGGCGAGGTGCGCGCTCCCTGGTTGGACGCAGTCGGCAGCGTCCGCGCGGCCGTCGTGTAGTCGAGAGCCTTGAGCACGTCGCGCGGCACGTTCGCCTTCTCCAGCTCGCCGGCCACCTTCGCGCTGAAGCTGCCGTCCGGTGACGACGTGTTGTACAGCTCCCGCAGGTCGACCCGGCCCTCGGCCATCAGCGCCAGGTTCGGATGCAGAGTCGCGAACGCCGACGCGAAACCGCCGTCGCGGTCGCCGAGCATGGTTCCGTTCGGCAGAGCCTGGTACTTCCGCTCGGTGCCGTCGGCCTCCTGGACCAGCAAGACGACGGGCTTGCGCTCGGCCTTCGCGCGCTCGAGCGCGTTCAGCAGCGGCCGGTACGGCTGGAAGACCGCGCCCGACTTGCCCTGCCCGTACTCGGTCGCCGTGATGTCCGGCGGCCCGAGTTCAGCCGGCACCGCCTGCAGCCGCGCGTTCGCCAGTACGGCGTCGAGCGACGCGCCGGTCTCCATCTGCCGGAGTCCGTCGAGGTACTGGTGCCGGAGCATCCGGACGAACATCTCGCCGCGGGCCAGGTCCGGCAGGTTGACGGACTTCTTCACGACCGGCTCGCCGCGGCCGTTGTCGGTGGTCGTCCGGACAGTGGCGTCGTACACCACCGGGATCCGGACCGTGACCATCTGGCCCTCGAGGAACCGGCTGGTCTCCAGCCGGGTGCCGTTGGCGTCGGACGACTGCTCCTTGACCTGCTCGCCGATCGAGCCGCTGACCGACACCAGACCGCCATCGATGCCGCCGGACGCGGTCACCGGGGTCAGCCGGTTGCTGCTGCTCGACGAGCGGTACACCTCCTGCCGGCGCCAGACCCGGCCCGCCTGACCCTCGAGCGACGGTCCGTGCAGCTCCCAGCCCACCGCGGTCGCGTTGATCGCGACGCTGACCGTCGTCCGCCCGTTGCCGGGCTGCGCCATCGGCTGCAGCGCGATGCCTTCGCCGAGCAGCCGGCCGGCCTTGGCCTTCAGCGCGCTCGGCTTGAGGTTCGACCTGATCAGATGCCGGTACTCCGCCGTACCCCGCCGGCCGAGGACGCCCGGCTGCTCAAGGTGCGCGGTCAGGTTCTCGACCAGTTCGTTGCGCCGGGCGGCGCCCTTCGCGTGCAGCGCGGCCCGGATCGGTACGGCGCCTTCGGGGAGCTGGATCGGGCGGTGCTCGGCGTGTTCCTCCAGCTCCGGCTGCGCCTCGATCCGCGGGCCGTCCATCAGATCGCCGTGGGGGATCCACTGGACGATGTCCGCGCGGAGTTCGCGAGGTTCGGACACGCTCGTGACGTCGGCCGGGTCGATCCGGCCGAGCTTCCAGCGGGCACTGGCCATCGCGGCCGCGCCGGCGTTGCGAAGCCTGACGACCTGGGTCGTGAACACGATCTTCTGATGCGTCTTGTCCAGGTCGAAATGGCCCAATCGGTCGATCGTGGTGTTCATCTCGCCGCTGCCGGCCGTGTTGGACGTGGTCTGGTCCGTCGCAACCCCGGCAGAGCCGTCGCCGAGAGCAGTGGGACCCTTGCCGTCGACACCGACGGAGACCGTCACGGTGTGGGCGGCCGACCGGTCGAGCTGGTTGTTGTCGTAGTTCTGGTCGACGCTGCCGACCTCCTCCTTCGGGATGTCGGGTTCGCCTTCGGGGGTGGTCGGTACGCCTTCGATGATCCGTTCGCCCTCGTACCGGGCGCGCACCTGGACGAACAGGACGTCGGGTCGTTCCTGTCCCTGGATCGGCACCTCGATCGGAACCTCGAAGCCGTCCGCGCCGAGCATGTCCTCGAGGTGGCCGTGGAAGTTCCCCGGCTTCAGGTCGATGTCCAGGGCTCTCTGGAGCACGCGGCTGGCGTCCCGCAGCCCGGGAGCGAGTGCGTCCACCTGCGGTTCGACCAGGGTCCGCAGGTCGACCTGCTGGGGGCTTTCGTCCTCCTCGGCGCCTTCGGCCCTCTCGACGGTGAGCGACTCGATCTTGGCCGCTCCCTGGCTCTCGTCGTACGCCTCGGAGGTGCTCATGACGCGGCCCTGCGCAGCCATCGCCTCGACCTGGTCGGCCGTCGTCTCGAATTCCGCGGCGGCGTTCGAGGTCTGCCCGCCGGGGGCCCGGGTGTTCGCCTGCAGCTTCGCCGTCAGACTCTCGGTCGTGTGCTCGGCGGCCAGCCCAGTGGTGACGCCGGCCTTCTCCCGCTGGTAACGACGCAAGAAGCCGCCCGCGACCTTGTGACTGACCGGCAGCTTGTCGTTCAGGTACCGCTCGGCGGCGTCGGACACCACCCAGAGCGGCAGGTCGAGCTCGCCGGAGCTGTACAGCTCCAGCGCTCGCCGCTCGGCCATCGCCTTCTGGGCCAGTGCGTCCGGCAGCGGTACGGACTTGATCACCTGACCGTTGTGGACGATGTCCGCGGTCATCTTGTGGCGCTCGATGAACTCGTGGTGCGTGCCCGGGTTGACCAGCAGCCGCTCGTCGCCGGACGTCTCGCTGGTCGTGGTGGACTGCGACTGGCCGCCGATGCGTCCGACCGAGAGGTTTCCGGAGCGGGCGGAGCCGCCGGCCTCGACCAGACCGCCCCCGGCCTCCCCGGTGACGCCGCCGGATGCCGACGTACCGGACGTCGAGCCGACGTCGGTCATCGTGTAGTTGATGTCGACGGAGTTCTCTTGGCTCATCGCGACATGCGTGAGGCTGACCGCCTCGCCGCGGATCACGATCTCGTACTCCTGCGGCAGGATCGTGCCGTCCTCGAGCGCGTGCGCCGGACTGCCCGGGGCACGGACCACCGTGAACGGCAGCGGGTAGCTACCGTTCATCCACTCGCGGTTCGCGACCAGGCTGGTCGGCGACAGCGCCTCGTGCAGCGCGGGCAGAGCGGTCGAGTCCGACCGGATCGCCTTGATCTCCTTGCACAGCAAGTCGGCTGGGTTGCCGGCATCGACCGCGACCGGGAACGCCTGCTCGACCGCGCGGTGATGAGGCGGCTTCGGATCCGTCTCGTACACCGGAGCGTCGGCACGGGTCATCGAGCTGTCGTACGCGACCTCGAGGCTGCCCCAAACGTCGGCGATCGGCTCGGCGTCGCCGTCGTCGGTCATCTCGGCGAACGTGATCCGCACGTCCTGCTCGAGCCGGTCGAGCGGCTCGGTGCTCTCGCTCAGGGTGACGCGGTTGACGCGCCGTCCCGCGGTGTAGCTGAACGTGCGGCCGAGCGCGTTCCGGCTGAACTTCACGCCGATCTTGCCCATCCAGCCGCGGATGCCTTCCGGCGGAGGGTTGGATGCGCCGACCCCGGCGGACAGCGGCACCCCCCGGGACCGGCTCGACGTCCGGCCGGTGGCCTCCGAGCTGATGCCGAGCAGGACGACGTTCTCGTTCGTACTCGTCCCGGCGCCGGTGGCCTCGAACTCCTTGGTCGCCTCGTCGTAGTCCTGCGTGACCGACAGCCGGAACGGCCGCCAGCGCGGCGTACCCGCGAAGCCGGTGTCCTCGAGCATCACGACCAGGCCGCCCTGACAGGCCTGGTTGATGCCGGCCTCGATCCGCGGCGCGCTGATGTGCTGCTTGATCCGCTCGCGGTTGGCTTCCTGCTGAGCGGTGGCCGGCTGCCCGGGCCGCGCTACCAGGCCCATCTTGGCCAACTGCTCCAGCGCCTGGCGCTGCGCTTGCTCGGCGCCCTTGAGGTTCTGCGGCAGGGCCTTGCCGACGCCGCGCAGTTGGTTCTCGCCGCGGCCCATCCACGGCGGCAGCGTCTGCGGCACGGTCGACGGCTCGGCGTCGCCCCGCAGCAGCACGTGGCCCTGCTTGTCCACCTTGACGGTGCCGTCGTCTTCCCGCAGTACGGCGTCCTTGTCGGCGCGGCCGCCCGCGCGCAGCAGGTCGTTCTCCGCGACCCGCAACATCGCGCGGCAGTCGCCGGTCTCGACGATGGGCGCGGCCGTGGAGTCGCCGACCTTGCGCAGCGTGGCGCGCACCCTCATACCGACCAGCACGCCCTGCGTCGGGCCTTGGTTGCGGTGCACGGCCGGGGTGATCGTGGTCATGCTGACGCTCTGGCCGCCCGCCCGGGACACGTTGCGTCCGGCCGACGCGTTCGGCGACACGTTCACGCCGGAACCGCCGACGTTGTTGAGCACGGCCGCCGCGCGCACCGGGCTCAGGTCGGAGGGCTTGCCCGGGAACGCGACCGACCCCGTGCCGGTGACCGACGCCGTGTAGGTCTGGCTCGCGTTGACGCCGGCGAAGTCGACGAGGACCTCTTCCTGCCACATCTCCGAGCTGGACTCACCGACCAGTTGGGCGTCGGCCCAGATCGGCTCGACCTCCCAGGTGAGGTCGTACTCCGTCTCGCCGCCGGTGGGGATCCGCCGGGTGACTCCGCCGGGCTGACTGAACTCGCGCAGCAGGCGGTGCGAGTCGTTGATCATCAGGCCGGCGATGTGGTTGTACGAGACCCGGTCCAGGTCGTCGTACTGCTGCTGTGCCCTCCGGACCAGGCGATCCGTGACGTCGTGCAGTCCGGTGATGCTGGTGACCGCGTGCCGCGGGAACTCGCCGGTGACCTCCTGCCCGTGACCGATCTCTGCCAGCGAGACCGTCTCGGCGGGCGGCTTCACCGTGTAGGCGCTGGGGACCCAGGTCTGCTGGCGGCCGGCGTCGACCGTCTCGACCGCCGACCAGGGCTCGGTGGGGGAGGCCCGTACCTCGATCTGCCACTTGCCGGACCACTCGTAGAGGATCGACTCGCCGCGGTTGTCGTCGACCCAACCGGACTGGTGGTGCGCCGTGGCCCCGCTGCTCTCCGCGAGCGAGCGGCCGCGCGCCACCTCGACCTTCGGCGCGACGAGCTGCGCGGCGGCGTGGACCGGCGTACCGGGTGCGGCCAGGGCCAGGATCGCCCCGACGTTCACGCCGACGTTGACGTTCGTCGAGTGGGTGTCCGTCGTGGCGACGGTGGTGCCGCCCTCGCCGAGCGTGCCCGACTGCAGCTCGGCCATTGTGAAGTCGATGTCGTCGCGCTCGGTGAGGTCGTCCGGGATCAGCCGCAGCCGCACCTGGCGCAGCGAGGAGACGTCGGTGTTCGCGTCGTTGTCGACGGTGAACACCATGCCGTCGCGGGACAGCAGCCGCCGGTACTCCGCCGCGGGCACCGGGAGCGGGCCGCGGGTCGGCAGTTGTTCGCTGAACTTGTTCGCGGCCAGGACCCGGTTGATGTCGGCGATCGGCAGGTTGAGCTGGTCGCCTTCCGGCGCACCGGTCATCAGCAGGTCCTTGACCGGCATCGCCTGGCCGAGGCTGCGTTCGTACACCGCCACCTGCTGCTGCGCGGCGGCGGCCAGATCGGCGATCCCGCTCTGCGAGCCGTCCGCGTCGATCTCGGTGAGGAGCGTCTGGTAGCCGGCCAGGGCCTGCCGCGCGTCGGCGGCGGCCTGCTCGTAGGCACCGGCGATCTCGGTGTGCCGGCCGGACCTGTTCCGCGCGGTCCGGGCCGTGACGCGCAGCTTGCGCGCCCGCTCGGGGGCGCCGCGGTCGCGCTGCAGGTCCTCGGCGCCGGCGTCCTTGTCGGCCTTGTTGGCCTCCTTGGTCGCGTCCCGGGAGCTGCTCCGCTTGTTCTCCGCCTTCTTGTCGAGATCCTTGACCGCGGCCTGGAGCGTCTCGATCTGGGTGACGACCTGACCGCGCAGGTGAGCCGGCGTGTTCCGGGCCGGCTTCGCCTCGGCCTCGGCGCGCGCGGCGGCCCGGCCTGCGGCGGTTGCCTCGGGGTTTGCGACCGCCCCGGCGGTCCAGGGGAGTGCGGGCTCGGAACCGCCGTGCCGGCGGATGGTCCGGGCCAGGCCCTCCAGATCGCGTTCGAGATCGGCGACGCTGCGCGGCCCGCTCGGATGGCCGTTCGCGAGCGTCTCGGCGCGCGCCTCGTGCCAGTCCACGAGCAGGCTCTGGAACGCGGCGTGGTCCGCGTGCAGCCGCCGGTCGCGGCGCTCATGGCCGAAGACGGACCTCAACTTGCCGAAGACACCGCGGGACCGGCCGGCCTCCGCGGCGGCGATCTCCTGCGACATCAGAGTCAGCTGGTGCGTCCAGACGAAGCGGACCTGTTCGTCGCTGAGCCCGGGCGGAATCCGCAGTACGTGCGGGTCGTTCGCCGTACCGGCCCGGATGATGCCCTGCCCCATCGCGCCCAGTGTGGTGTCGCCGATCTCGACCCGGAGCTGCTGCGGTACGGCGGAGCCCGTCATCTGCAGAAGGGCCTGCGGCGCGTCGGGGTCGACAGCCGGACGGTCGGTCACCGCGGCGTCCAGGGCCCGGCGGTCCATCGAGGCGAGCAGGTTCAGCGCGTGCAGGTCGGTCAGCGGTCCCTGCGAGCGCGGACGCGCGCCGACCGTCAGCCCGGTGCCGCGGATCTGCGAGGTCCAGAGCCGGCGTCCTTCCGCGCTCCGGTGCCTGCTGCCGACCTGTGCGCGGCGGCGGCCGGCGCGCCGCGGTGCAGGCGGCGTACCCACGCCGAGGAGCTCCGCATCGCGGTTGATAGCGGCCGAGGCGGACACGAGTGCCGAGGTCGCGACGGCGTTCTGCGGCGTTGTCAGCCGCCTGAGGCGAGCGGCCGCGTCCTGGTCGTCCGGCGCCGCGCCGCTGAGGGCGACCCGGAGCATGGCGTCGGCCTCGGTACGGCGGGACTCGTCGAGCCCCGGCACCCGGAGGTACCGGTCGAGGGCATCGACCGCACCGCGCGCGGGCAACTCACCGCGCGCCCGGGCCACTTCGGTCCCGATCACGCTGACGGCCTCTGCCAGCAGCCGGTCGTCGCCGACGCGGTCTGCGGCCCGGCGGTCGAGCAGCTCCTCGATCGCGCGCATCACCCGCGCTGCGAGCACGTCGTCGCGCGTGGTCAGCCGGACCCGGCCGTCACGCAGCGGCACCGCCGAGGGGTGCAGAATCCCGAGCGCGTTTCCGACCGCCCAGCGAGCGCGAGCCGTCGGATCCGTGGCGGACAACGTCGTTGTAGTCAGCCGAACCACCCCTCCCGTTAAGTGCCCGGGTGATCACCAGTTGTCACCCGGACCCTCTGGTCCGGAATTTAGCAAACAATCGGTTACTTGCCAGCAACTCGATTCACCCGAACCGTTAACGATTTACGCCCAGCGACCCACCTAGGATCAAGTGCATGTGGGAGAAGTTCGGTGACTCCGAGTGGAACATCCCCGAGGCTCGCAGCACAGTCGCCCAGTTACGGCACCACGCCGGGGACGGCCGGGAGTACGACGGCATCGAGCTGTTCCTCGCACTCTGCGAGTACCTCGACCGGCTGCACGGCGAGCACGGATTCGACTACTTCCGCGCCGGCGCCGAGCGGGCGGCCCTGGCCGCCGCCGTCCAGGAGGTACGCGGCCCGAAGATCGAACCGGACCCCGACACGGACCGGCTGGTGCAGCCGGTGAACGCCGCTGTCACGCTGGCCGAAGGGCGGGAGCTTGTGATCTGGCTGGAGGGACGGCCCGGCTGGGAGCGACAGGTCGGCCTGTGCCTGCGCGCGATGTTTGCCTATCTAGACCAGTTGTACGGCGGACCGGAAACGTTCAACCAGTTGCTCAAGCCTGCCGAGCTCGAGCGGGTCGCGGCGCGGTAACGGCATGGCCTCCTGGCACGAATGGCACCTCGCTGCCATTACGGTATGCGGGTGAGTCTCTCGTCCTCCACGCGTAACTCTTCCCAAGGCGCCCGGGCAGCGGGCCGATCGACGGGTGGCGGTTCGACCCGCCTCCCGAGCGGCCGGGAACGCCGTCCTGCCCTGGCCGCGCTCGCGGTCATCCTGATCCTGCTCGGCGCCGCCGGATCGGCGCTGATCGCGCTGAACAGCGGCAACCGCTCCGACTTCGTGGCGATCTCGGTCGATTCGCTGCCACCGGGCAGCAAGCTCGAGGCGAAGGACCTCTCCCGGGGTGACCTGGCCGGCGCCACCGGTGGCCTGATTCCGTGGTCTGAAGCGGAGAAGTACATCGGCCGCTACACGAAAACCTGGCTGTACAAGGACCAGTTCGTCACGCCTGAGAGCCTCACGCAGGAAGGCGAGCAGCCGATCCCGGCCGGTGGCGCCCTGGCCGGTGTCAGCCTGGAGGCCGGGCGCGCGCCGTCGGACGGCCTCGAGGTCGGCGACATCGTCAAGGTCATCCGTGTGCCCTCGGCCAACGCGGAGGGTGCCGCCGTGCCGTTGGTCAGCGCGGCCGAGGTGACCTCCACCGCGGGTGCGATCACCGACAGCAAGACGAGCGCGAACAGCTCGCTCAACGTGACGATCCTGATCCCGGCCGACGACATCACGACGGTTGCGGCGGCCGCCGCGGCCAAGACGCTGGTGCTGGTGAAGCTGGCTCCGGGCACGAAGCCGGACGTCGCACGCAACGGGGCCAACTGATGGCGCTGGTGGCGCTGGCGAGCGCGAAGGGCTCGCCCGGGGTGACCACGGCAAGTCTGGTCTTCGGCGCGCTCTGGCCGCGGCAGGTGCTGCTGGCCGAGTGCGACCCGGCGGGCAGTGACGTGGCGATCCGGATGACCGGACCGGGCGGAGCGGGTCTCAACTCCGACCGCGGCCTGGTCAGCCTGGCGGCCGCGAGCCGGAAGGGGCTGGGGGACGAGGTCATCCTCGCGCACAGCCAGCAGCTCGACGGCGGTCTCGACGTGCTGCTCGGTGTGCGCTCGCCGGAGCAGGTCGGCGGCATGGGCGGTCTGTGGCATCCGCTCGGCATCACGTTCAACCAGATGCAGCACGGCGACGTACTGGCCGACTGCGGGCGGATCGGCGCGTCGTCGCCGCAGCTTCCGGTCATCCAGTCCGCGCGCCTCGTCGTACTGGTGTGTTCGGCGACCGGCTCGTCGGTGGCGCACCTGCGGGAGCGGCTGTCGACGCTGGTGCACCACGTCGACGCACAGCTCGGCGTGGTCGTCGTGGCCGACCCGAAGCAGCGGGACGGCGTGAAGCAGGTCTGGTCCGTGCTGGATGCCATGTCCCTGCCGGTCCGGCACCGCTGGCACCTGGCCTACGACCCGATCGGCGCAGCGTTCTTCGACGGGCGTGGCCACGGCCGTCTCGACAAGACCCAGCTGATCCGGTCCGCCAGCGTCATCACCGCGGAGATGGCGTCCTTGGTCGCCGCTCCGCCGCCGCAGGACTTCGACATGGCCAACGCAGCGTTCCCGCCACCGCCGGGTGACTATCGATGAGCGCGGATCAGGAGCTGGTCCGGAAGCTGCGGGTGCAGGTCGCCGAGCGGCTGAACGAGCAGCGGCGTCGCGACCAGGTGAACGGCGTACCTCCGATGAGCGCGGAGGACGAGCGGGAGTACGCACGGTCGCTGATCGTGCAGGTGCTCGAAGATCACGCGCGGTACGAGCTGGCCGACGGCCGGACGCCGCCGACGCCGGACGACGACGCGCAGATCGCCGGCGCGATCCACTCCGCGCTGTTCGGTGTCGGCCGGCTGCAGCCGCTGATCGACGACGCCGAGGTCGAGAACATCGACATCAACGGCTGCGACCAGGTCTTCGTGCAGTACGGCGACGGTCGCGAGGAGACCCCGGGCCCGGTTGCCGAGAGCGACGAGGAACTGATCGAGCTGATCCAGGTGCTGGCGGCGCACGCCGGCCTCACCAGCCGCCCGTTCGACTCGGCCAACCCGCAGCTGGACCTGCGGCTGCCCGACGGGTCCCGGCTGTCCGCGGTGATGGGCGTGACGTCCCGTCCCGCGGTGTCGATCCGGCGTGCCCGTCTCGGCAAGGTGTTCCTCAAGGACCTGGTGGCCAACGGAACCATCACCGACGACGTCGGCTCGTTCCTGCGGGCCGCGGTCGCGGCGCGGAAGAACGTCATGATCGCCGGCGCCACGAACTCCGGGAAGACGACGCTGCTGCGGGCACTGGCCAACGAGATCCAGCCGCACGAGCGGCTGATCACCGTCGAGCGCTCGCTCGAGCTCGGCCTCGGCGAGTTCAAGGACCTGCACCCGAACGTGGTCGCGTTCGAGGAACGGCTGCCGAACTCCGAAGGCGTCGGCGAGGTCAGCATGGCCGACCTGGTCCGGCGTTCGCTGCGCATGAACCCGAGCCGGGTGATCGTCGGTGAGGTGCTCGGCGACGAGATCGTCACGATGCTGAACGCGATGAGCCAGGGTAACGACGGCTCGCTGTCGACGATCCACTCGAACAGCTCGATGGAGGTGTTCAACCGGATCAGCACGTATGCGATCCAGGCCCGCGAGCGGTTGCCGATGGAGGCCACCCAGATGCTGATCTCCGGCGCGCTCGACTTCGTCGTGTTCGTCCGCAAGCACAACGACTACTCCCGCGGCGGCGGCCTCAGCCGGTACGTCGAGAGCATCCGGGAGGTCACCGGATGGGACGGCCGGGTGCTGTCCGGCGAGGTGTTCGCACCGGGACCGGACGGCCACGCCGCGGCGCACGCGCCGATCGCGTGCATGGACGAGCTCGAGCACTTCGGGTACCAGCCGCTCGTGCACGGAACGTGGGCGTGACGCGATGAACGACCGGACTCTGGGAGCGCTGCTGTGCGGGGCGTTGGTCGGCGGCGCGGTGATGCTGCTGATCGTCGCGATCCGCGGCACCGAGCCGAAGGACGAGACCCCGTCGCTGTTCCGCAACCGCAGCGTCGAGGCCCGCAAGAACATCATCCGGCTGGGCGCGGCCTTCGCGGTCGGCCTGATCGTGCTGGTGGTGACCCGCTGGCTGGTGCTCGCGGTCGCCCTCGGCCTGCTCGCGGCGATGGCCGACCGTTTCTTCGGCGGCACCGGTGAGGAACGCCGGGCGATCGACCGACTGGACGCGCTGGCCACCTGGACCGAGGCGCTGCGCGACACGATCGCCGGCGCGGTCGGCCTGGAGCAGGCGATCCCGGCCACCGCGGTGAACGCGGCGCCCGCGATCAAACCCAGCCTGAACCTGCTGGTCGACCGGCTCCGGATCCGCGAACCGTTGCCGTCGGCCCTGATGCGGTTCGCCGACGACCTGGACGACCCGTCCGCCGACCTGATCGTCGCCGCCCTGGTGCTGAACGCCCGGCTGCGCGGTCCCGGTCTGCGCGAGGTGCTCAGTGCGCTGGCCGACTCGGCCCGCGAGGAACTCGACGTACGCCGGAAGGTCGCGGCGGAACGTCGTTCGACCCGGCGCAGCGTCCAGGTGGTGGTCGCGATCACGCTGATCATGGCGGCCGGTCTGGTGCTGTTCAACTCGGCGTACATGGCGCCGTACACGAGCTTCGTCGGCCAGGTCGTGCTGGCCGTGGTGATCGGGCTCTACGCGCTCGGGCTGCTGTGGCTGCGGCGGCTGGCGAAGATCGAGGTGCCGGACCGGTTCCTGATCGGCATCGCCGACGACCACCGGCTGCCCCGGTCGGGCGACGATCGGATGGAGACGGTGAGCGGATGACCTGGGCCTTCATTACCGGCGGCATCGCCGGACTCGGCGTGTACGTGCTGGTCCGGATGTTCATCAAGCCGCGGGCCAACGTGCTGTCCACGATCGCACGGATCGACGCGGGGCGTGGCGGCTACACGGGCGGTGCCACCGCCAGCGCCGCCGGCGAGCGGGTGCTGGGCGGGGTGGACCGGGCCCGGGAGACCCTCGGCCGCCGGCTCGAGGCGGAGGCGAACTCGCGCGGCTGGGCGTTCGGCAAGCTCCGCCGCGACCTCGCGGTGATGAACCGGCCGTTCGCCGCGATGCTCGCCACCAAGGCGTTCTTCGCGCTCGGTGCGATGGTCTTCATCCCGATCGTGCTGTTCCTGTTCTCGGCGATCGGCATCACGGCGCCCGGGGCGGCCCCGGCGATCGTCACCCTGGCCTTCATGGCGCTGGCGTTCTTCCTGCCCGACCTGGCCCTGCGTCAGGAGGCTGAGAAGCGGCGGCGGGACTTCCGGCACGTGGTCGGCAGCTTCCTGGACCTGGTCGCGATGAACCTCGCGGGCGGCCGTGGTCTGCCGGAGGCGCTGATGACGGCGTCGACGATCGGCGAGCACTGGGCGATGGCCCGGATCCGGCAGGCGCTGGCGAACGCGCGGTTGATCGGCATCACGCCGTGGGACGCGATGGCCCTGCTCGGCGAGGACCTGGGCGTCGAGGAACTGCGGGACATGGCCTCGGCGCTCGCGCTCGCCGGTGACGAGGGCGCGAAGATCCGCTCGTCGCTGCTCGCCCGGGCGGCGTCGCTGCGGCGCAAGGAACTCGCGGACGTGGAAGGCAAGGCGGGTGAGCGTTCCCAGTCCATGCTGGTCGCGCAGCTGGTCATGATCGCGGCCTTCTTCCTGTTCCTGGCCTTTCCGGCCGGTGTGGCCATCCTCGGAAGTTAGGCAGAACCGTGATGAGGGCAAGGGATCCGTTGGGCGGAGTCGTCCGTCGAACACGGCATACTGAGGCCTGTTTCGGCCTCATGATCTGGAAGGTATGTGGATGACCTCGGAGTTGATGTTCTGGCGGGCCATGACCGGCTACGCGGTGGCGCGGGCGCAGGCCCAGCGGGCCCGCGCAAAGCAGGGGAACACCGAGCTGGGCGCGTCCGCACTCGAGTGGGCGATCATCTCGGGGATCCTGGTTGTCGCCGCGCTGGCGATCGGCGTCGTGGTGAAGCGCGTCATCACCAAGCACACCGCCGATATCGACAAGGGCTGACGGACGAACCATGCGGCTGGGGAGGCTGAGTCGACTTGGGCGGAAGGGAGTTCGGCGCAGACGGTCGGAGCGGGGGGTCAGCACACTCGAGCTGTCCATCCTGGCGCCGGCGATCATCGCGCTGATCTTCGTGTCCATCCAGACCGCTCTGTGGCTGTACGGGCGTTCCGTCGCGCTGAACGCGGCGCAGGAGGGCGTGTCCAAGCTGCGGCTGGTGCAGCCCTTGGTCTACACCCCGGCGGTGGGGGAGAAGGTGCGGGCCGACGTCGAGTCGTACGCCCAGCAGCTCGGCGGTACGACGCTGACGAACGCCACCGTCCCGTTCCCGGCGTACAACGACCCTGAAGGCGTGGTTTCGTTCACGGTGACCGGCAAGACCGTGTCGCTGGTGCCCGGCCTGGAGCTGAAGGTGTCCCGGACCGCCACCGGCCGCATCGAACAGTTCGAAGCCGACAAGTGAGCGAGCAGATGACACGCAGACCGAGGTCTCGCGGGCGGCGTAACCGCGAGCGCGGCACGATGGCGCTCGAGATGGTGATCCTCGCGCCGGTGCTGCTGGCGCTGTTCATGTTCCTGCTGGCCTGCGGCCGGTACTTCCAGACCTCGTCGTTGCTGGAGGGCGCGGCCCGCGACGGTGCCCGGGGCGCCAGTCAGGCGCGGTCGCTGCCGGACGCGCAGGCGCGCGTCGACGAGGCCGTCAACTCGGCGATGAGCCAGGCGGTGGCCTCGTGCAAGGAGTCCGCGGCGGGCTCGATCACCACCGGATTCGTGGCCGGTTCGCCGTTGTCGGTCGAGGTCAGCTGCACGATCAACTACCGCGACCTCGGATTCCTCGGCCTGGGCGGCGACACCACGATCACCAAGCGGTTCACGTCCTCGCTCGATCCGTACCGGGGGGTGCGCGGTGACGGCTCCTGAACGCTCTCGATCGCGGCTCGTCGAGTTCTTCCGGATCGATGCGCGACGCAACCATCGGCGGTTCGGCCGCGGCGCGCTGAGCCCCGCGGTCGCGATCCTCGCGGTGATGATCTTCACCCTGGCCGGCCTGGTGATCGACGGCGGCCGGCAACTGGGAGCCCGCTCCCGTGCGGTCGGCTACGCGCAGGAGGCCGCGCGCGTCGGCGCCGCGGCCATCCAGTTGAACGTCGCCGAGGCCAAGATCGACACTGCCAAGGCGGCGACCGCGATCACTGAGTTCTGCGGCCAGGTGCGAGCGAACGACCCGGCGGTCACGGCCTGCGGTCCGACCACGCTGACCGACAAAGAGGTCGACATCAAGGTCGACATCGCCAACAAGACGACGTTCCTCGGCCTGATCGGCAAGCAGTCGCTGAAGGCCAGCGGCACCGGTCAGGCGCACGCCGAACAGGGCGTCGACAAGGCGGACGACAGCCCGACCATCCCGCCGATCGAGGTGAACCCGACGACCGACGGCCCCGGAGGGACGATCGACACCCCGCGGCCGCCGACGATCGACCTGCCGTGCCCGACCTGGACCGTCGGCTCGCCGACCCCGATCTGGACGCTGTCGCCGTTCCCGTTCCCGGCCTCCTGCTCGCCGAACGTGACACCGACGCCGACCCCGTCCGAGACCCCGCCGACCGGCGAACCGTCAGGCCCCACGAGCAGCTCGCCGCCGAGCGGGCGCTAGAACCCGGAGGATTCTGTCCGTGCGTAGGTTTGCCCTCCCGGCCTTTGCGGTCGTCGGTGTCCTGCTGTTGAGTGCCTGCAGCAAGGACACCAACGACGGCGGCCGCCCGGTCCCGGTCGGCGGCGAGTCCGGTACGACGACGTCAAGCACGCCGTCCACCGCGCCGTCGTCCGCACCGGCCACGACCACCGCGCCGGCCACCACCGCGAAACCCACCGCACCGACCGCGAAACAAGTCATCGTCCAGCCAGGGAACTTCGCGTCCAACCCCGCCGTCCAAGGCCTCGTGACCAGCTACCCCCTCTACTTCCAGGCCCTCGTGTCCAAGGACGACACAATCCTGAAGAAGCGCTTCCCGTCCTTCTTCTACTCGGACGTGTCACAGGGCATCCAGGATGCCAAGCGCAACGGCTGGATCATGAAGCCGCCGGGCAGCGTGGTCGTCGTCGGCGCGAGTTCCACGCCGGACGGCACGGTGGCGGTGCGGACCTGCCGCTCGCAGACCACGCAGTACTGGAATCCAAAGGCGCGGAACTGGGCCGTGGTGACGCCGAAGGGGTCGCCCGAGGTCATCGAGATGATCAAGACCGGGATCGGCTGGATGCCGTACCGCCTGGCGACCAGCAAGGGCGTGAACTGCGCATCGGTACGCTATCCGGCCTAGTCCGGAACAGGGATTTTGAGGTTGCGAAGAGGTGACGGGGTACTGGGTACCGGGCATGATGCCCCTGGTCGAAGATAATCTGCCGGAAGACGAGTCTGGGGAGTGAGGATGCACAACCGGGTAGGCCGCACACTGCTCACCCTGAGCGCTGTACTCGCACTGCTCATGTGCGTCCCCGCCACCACGGCCGCGGCAGACACGATCCAGACCGGCAACACGGTCTGCAGCATGTACGTGAACTCGACAGGCTTCGGCGCGTACTGCACCTCGGGTAATGCCTACCTGGGTGACGGCACTCCGCCGCCGACCTGGCGAGAGCGGTTGAACGGCAGGCCGTTCGTGCCGTGCCGCAACTTCCCGATCCCAGACGGGATCCACCTTCCGCAGGCGCCGGAGGGAAAGAAGTGGGTGCTCCGGGTCACTATCACCGACTACGACCTGAACACCTACAACGGTGGCAACAAGGCGCATCTCGAGCGCGCCTACGTGCCGGTGAACGCCGAGGAAGAGGCGCAGTGCCCGGAACCGGACTACATGGACCAGTTCTGGATGAAGTTCAAGAGCACCTATCCCACTCCGGCGCTGGTGGTCAAGCCGACCTTCACGCCTCGGGTGAACGTGCCGGCGTTCTTCTCTCTGACGAAGGAGAGCTCCGAGCAGTACAAGAACACAGGTGAATTGAGCGGCTACTACGATCCGCAGCACAACCTGACCATGCGGGGCATGGTCGTCGAGATGAAGGTCGATCCCGGTGACGGCACCAGGCCGTTCACGTGCTTGATGGGAACCACTCCGGCCGACGACCCGGATGGGTACGACGAGACCCAGGATCCCTTCCACCAGATGAACACCTGCAAGCACAAGTACCTGAGGTCCAGTGCGAGTCAGCCGGACAGCATGTACACGGTGAAGCTGACCATCACCTGGGAGGTCTCGTACTGGATCGGTCGGGATTCTGGCGGCTGGCATTCGATCGGTAAGGCGACGGTGACTGCCGTGCAGCGCCTGCCTGTGCAGGAAGCTCAGGCAATCGGTGGCTGATGGTGGGGGTATGGAGGAGCGATGGTAAGGACGAATGAGCCTACGCAGGCGGCGCGGTTGCCGCAGCGGCGTCAGGGGAGTCCGGGTGCGGACCGGCTGAAGGGCTTCGTCGCGCTGCTCGCGATCCTGGCGATCGTCGGCGGCGTGCCGTACGTGCTGCTGCGGTTCTTCGGTACGCCGTGGCCGGACAAGATGCCCAGCAAGAGCATGCTGTTCAGCGAGCTGAGCATCGAGACGGTGCTCGGCATCATCGCGTTCTTCATCTGGGTCGCCTGGCTGCACTTCGTCGTCTGCCTGATCGCGGAGGCGGCCGCGGAGATCCGCGGTCACGGTCTTTCGCCACGCGTCCCGCTCGGCGGCGGCTCCCAGGTCCTGGCCCGCCGGCTGATCGGCACCGTCGTGCTGATCGCCGCGGGCGCCGGTGTCAGCCTGCCGGTCGCGAGCGCGGTCACCACGAGCGGCCCGGCCGCTCCGACGTCGGTCAGCGTGCGGCACGGCAACGAGCAGTCCTCGACGTCGGAGTACCGCCAGACCGAGGCAGCCAGCACGGTGCTCAGCGGCAGCCACGGGAAGACGAGCGTCGGCGTACGGACGAACAACGACCACAAGGGTCAGGTCGTCAAGTACACCGAGGTCCGTCCGCCGTCGGCCCGGAACTACGACTGCCTGTGGGACATTGCGGAGCGGTATCTCGGTGACGGTCGCCGGTACAAGGAGATCTACGACCTCAACAAGAACAAGCTGCAGCCCGACGGCCGCCGGCTGACCAACCCGGACCTGATCCTGCCGGGCTGGCAGGTGCGGCTGCCGGCCGACGCCAAGGGCCCGGGTGTGCACACGGTCCGCGTGAGCATCGGCGACCCCACGACCGTCAAGCCGACCACCAAGACTGTCAACACGAAGACGACCCCGGCCAAGCCGAAGACGACGGTCGAGAACAAGACCGAGACCCGGACGACGCCCGAGCAGAAGCCGGTCGGCCCAGGCCGCTACTCGGAGCAGGGCATCGAGAAGCCTTCGTCGGTCGGCATCGGCAGTGCGAAGAGCGACCCGGGTGCGAAGAACGTCAAGCCGGGGCAGCCGAACGTCACCGTCGAGCCGCACGAGCCGGGGACCGGGCAGCCCGAGCACGGCGAGCCGGCCGGCGGCGGTACCCAGGTGCCCGAGGTGACTCCGGTCGCGACCAACGACGGCATCGGCCTGCAGGAGGCGGGTATCTTCGGCTTCGGGGCGACGCTGCTCGCGGCCGGTCTGGCGCTGGCGCTGAAGCGGCGCCGCGGCTGGGCGCAAGGTCCCGGCCCGAAGGCTGCCGGTCACCGGCAGACGGAGATCGGCCTGCGGCTCGCGTCGGACGTTCCGACCGCGCAGTTCGTGGACAACTCGCTGCGCAAGCTCGGCGCCGACATGACGCAGCTGAACCGGCCGATGCCGAATGTGGTCGCCGCACTGGTGACCGACCGGGCGCTCACGCTCGTGCTCGATCCGTACGGCGCGCAGGGCGAGCCGCCCGGTCCGTGGCAGGCGATTGCCGAGGGCACCCGGTGGACGCTGCGCCGCGGTTACGGCCCGAGCGGTGAGGTCAACGCACCGGCGCCGTACCCGACGCTGGTGACGGTCGGCCAGAACGCGGACGGCGCGACGGTGCTGATCGACCTCGACACCGCGAACGGGATCGTCGCGTTCGGCGGCGTGAACAACGCGTCCCGCGACGTGGTCGGTTCGCTCGCGGTCGAGCTGGCGACGAACCTGTGGTCCGAGGGCGCGCACATCAGCATGGTCGGTTTCGGCGACGACCTGTCGTCGCTCGCGCCGGGACGGCTGAGCTACTGGATCCGCCTCGACGACGCGATCGCCGAGGTCGTCCGCCGTACCGAGGCGCAGGTGCAGGCCTGCCAGCGGCGGAACGTCGGTTCCGTTGCGGAGGCCCGGATGACGCATCCGGACGCGGCGCTGTGGGGCTCGGAGATCATCTTCGTGTCCGCGCCGCCGTCGCCGGAGGAGCAGGACCAGCTGAACCGGCTGGCCGCGGACACCAAGCGCAGCATCTCGGTGGTCGTGGTCGGCGACGTGATGAACTCGCCGTGGCGGTTCGTCGTGGACGAGAAGAACCAGGCCGTCTGCCGGCTGCTCGGCCTCGAGGTCGACGCGCACAGCGTCAACCCGGAGCAGTTCGCCGACCTGGTCGCGCTGTTCGACGCGGCCGAGACGGACGCCCGCGACAAGCGCCGGTCCGAGCAGGACATGCCGGCGTACGAGTTCTCCACCACCGACCTGAGCCGGCCGGCGCCGGTCGAGGTGGACCTGCTCGGTCCGGTCGAGGTGGACGCCCGCGGGGTCATCGACGACGGCCGGGTCGCGCTGTCGACGGAGATCATCGCGTTCCTGGCCAGCCAGGACTACGGCGTACACCCCAACGTGCTCGCCGGGGCGATCTGGCCGCGTGGCATCAGCGAGGAGCTGCGCGACTCGGCGCTGGAGCACACCCGGCGCTGGGTCGGCGTGGACGCCATGTACGCCGACGAGTCGGGCCGCTGGATGCTGAACCGCAGCGTCGTCCGGGTCGACTGGGACGTCTTCCGCACGCTCGCGAAGCAGGCGACGATGATCGACGACCCGCGCGGCCCGCTGTCGACAGCGCTCAGCCTGGTGCACGGACCGGCCTGGTCGAACCTGCCCGGCGGCCGCTACTCGTGGCTCGCCGCGTCCGGGATCGAGCGCCGGATGGTGGAGGCCGTCGTCGACGCCGCGCTGCGGCTCGCCGAGTCGTCCCTCAGCCACAACGACGGCAACCTGGCCCGCACGGCCCTCCAGACCGGTCTCAGCTTCTCGCCGGCCTCGGAGGAACTGTGGCGCGCCACGCTCCGCCTGGCTGCCCACTTCGGCAGCACCGCGGACGTCACCAACGTGGCCGCCCAGATGTACGCCGCCCTCACCAAACACGGCGGCCCCCGCGGCCCCGAGGCGGAGACCGACGCCCTCGTCGACGAACTCCTCCCCGGCTACCACCGCCCCGCCCAGGTCGCCTGACCTCTGCAGCACAACGAACCGCCCCGCACGCTTCCGGCGTACGGGGCGGTTCGTCTTTGTCAGAGGGACTTGGCTGACCAGGTGTCGCAGGTGGTCATGTCGCCGGAGTCCATGCCGGCTTGGAACCATTTCATGCGTTGTTCGGCGGTGCCGTGGCTGAAGCTTTCCGGGGTGACCTGGCCCTGGGTCTTCGACTGGATGCGGTCGTCGCCGACCGAGGCGGCGGCGTCGAGGCCGCGGGCGATGTCGTCCTCGCTGAGTTCGGTGATCAGCGGCTGGCCGCTCGAGTTCGGGACGGTGGTCGCGTGGTTGGTCCAGATCCCGGCGAGGCAGTCGGCCTGGAGTTCGGAGCGGACCGAGTCCGACGCGGGGCCGCTGCGGGTCTTGATCCGGTCGAGGATGCCGTACAGGTTCTGGATGTGGTGGCCGTACTCGTGCGCCACGACGTACGCCTCGGCGAACTCGCCGCCGCGGGCGCCCAGGTCCTTCTCGAGCGTCTCGAAGAACCCGATGTCCAGGTACACCCGCTTGTCCGGCGGGCAGTAGAACGGGCCGACGGCGCTGGTCGCCGGGCCGCAGCCGGTGTTCACCGAGCCTTCGAAGACCCGCATCGGTGCGCGGGTGTACTTCTTGCCGCGCCGGGGGAGCTCCGCGGCCCAGAAGCTCTCGATCGAGTTCTGGTAGAACACGAACCGGCAGTCCGAGTTCGACTGCAGGTCGGTGCCCTTCTTGCAGGAGCTCAGGTTGCCCGCTGCCGTGTTCTGCGTGACCGGTTCGTCGCTGCCACCTCCGCCTGGCAGGCCGCCGGTCAGGAGCAGGATCACGACGAGCAGGATGATGCCGCCGATGCCGCCGCCGACCGGGATCATCCCGCCGGGGAGGCCGCTGCGGCCGCCGCCACCACTACCGCGGGTGTCTTCGACACCGCTGGTGTCGAGATCCGCATCCGGGTTGAATTTCACGCCACCTACACTAGACCTGAGAGCGGGGGATTTCGGCGTGCCGCGACCCTGCCATGACGCCGCGAAGAAACCGCCACGCCGCCCAGAGCTCAGCCCCGTATCCCAGCGTAAGGACGCCTGCGACCTCCGATGATCACCGTTTCCAATCTCGAGGTGCGCGTCGGTGCCCGTCAGCTGCTCGCCCCCGCCTCGTTCCGGGTCGGCCCCGGCGACAAGGTCGGGCTGGTCGGCCGCAACGGCGCCGGCAAGACGACGCTGACCAAGATCCTCGCCGGTGAGGGGCTGCCGGCCAGCGGTTCCGTGACGTCCTCGGGCGAGATCGGCTACCTGCCGCAGGACCCGCGCACCGGCGACCTCGAAGTACTGGCCCGGGACCGGATCCTGTCCGCGCGCGGCCTGGACGACGTCGTACGGCGGTTGCGCTCCGCCGAGAAGTCGATGGCCAGCGCGGACGAGAAGACCCGCGCCAAGGCCATGCGGCGGTACGAGCGGGCCGAGGCGGAGCTGCACGCCGCCGGTGGGTACGCCGCCGAGTCCGAGGCAGCCCGGATCGCCGCCAACCTCGGCCTCCCGGACCGCGTCCTCGGCCAGCCGCTGTCGACCCTGTCCGGTGGTCAGCGCCGCCGTGTCGAGCTGGCCCGGATCCTGTTCGCGCAGGCCGAGACGCTGCTGCTCGACGAGCCGACCAACCACCTGGACGCCGACTCGATCATCTGGCTGCGCGACTTCCTGAAGTCGTACGCCGGTGGCGTGATCATGATCAGCCACGACGTGAACCTGCTGCAGGACACCGTCACCCGGGTCTTCCACCTCGACGCGAACCGGGCCGAGATCGACGTCTACAACGTCGGCTGGAAGGCGTACCTGCTCCAGCGGGAGACCGACGAGCGCCGTCGCAAGCGCGAGCGGTCGAACGCGGAGAAGAAGGCGACCCAGCTGGTCGACCAGGCGAACAAGATGCGCGCCAAGGCGACCAAGGCGGCCGCGGCCCAGCAGATGCTGCGGCGGGCCGAGCGGCTGATGTCCTCGCTCGAGGACGAGCGCAAGCAGGATCGCGTCGCGAAGATCTCGTTCCCGACCCCCGCGTCGTGCGGCAAGACGCCGCTGATGGCGCGGGAGCTGTCGAAGTCGTACGGCTCGCTGGAGATCTTCACCGATGTCGACCTGGCGATCGACAAGGGCTCGCGGGTCGTCGTCCTCGGGCTGAACGGCGCCGGCAAGACCACGCTGCTGCGGATCCTCGGCGGGATCGAGAAGGCGGACACCGGCGAGGTGGTCGACGGGCACGGCCTCAAGCTCGGGTACTACGCCCAGGAGCACGAGACCCTGGACGTGAACCGGACGGTCCTGGAGAACATGAAGACCGCCGCCCCGGACCTCAACGAGACCCAGGCGCGCAGCGTGCTCGGCTCGTTCCTGTTCACCGGCGACGACGCGGACAAGCCCGCCAAGGTGCTGTCCGGCGGCGAGAAGACCCGCCTCGCGCTGGCCACGCTGGTCGTGTCGGCGGCGAACGTCCTGCTCCTCGACGAGCCGACCAACAACCTGGACCCGGCGTCCCGCGCCGAGGTGCTGAACGCGATCCGCTCGTACACCGGCGCGATCGTCCTGGTCACCCACGACGAGGGCGCCGTCGAGGCCCTCGAACCGGAGCGGGTCGTGCTGCTTCCGGACGGCGTCGAAGACCTCTGGACCAACGAGTACGCCGACCTGATCTCGCTAGCCTGATTACTTCCGAGTAATATCCGGGCCATGACGGATCTCGGACTGCGGTTGACGGTGGACGGACCGGTCGCGCGTGTGGTGCTCGACCGTCCGGAGGTGCGCAACGCGCAGACGCCCGCGATGTGGAGCGCGCTGGCCGACTTCGGTACGGCGCTGCCGTCCGACGTCCGCGTGGTGGTCGTGTCGGGGGAGGGTCCGTCGTTCTCGGCCGGCCTGGACCGCCGGCTGATCATGGGGGAGAACGACCTGGGGCAGGAGCCGCTGCTCACCCTCGGCAGCAAACCGACCGACGAGGTCCTGGAGCTGATCGCGAAGTTCCAGTCCGGGTTCTCCTGGTTGCGGCGGCCCGAGATCGTCAGCATCGCCGCGGTGCAGGGCCACGCGGTCGGCGCCGGGTTCCAGCTCGCCTTGGCCTGCGACCTCCGGGTCGTCACGCCCGACGCCCGCTTCAGCATGCGCGAGCCGTCGCTCGGGCTGGTCCCGGACCTCGGTGGTACGAAGCCGCTCGTCGAGCTGGTCGGGTATTCGCGGGCGCTGGAGATCTGCGCGACGACCCGCTGGGTCGAGGCCGCGGAGGCGAAGGAGCTCGGCCTCGCGAACATCGTCGTACCGGCGGACGAGCTGGAGGCGACGGTGAAGGACCTGTCCGACGCGCTGCTCGGCCCGTTGCCCGGTGCGATCCGCGAGACCAAGGCGTTGCTCCTCGGTGCCGCGGACCGCTCGTACGACGACCAGCTCAAGGCCGAGCGTGAGGCCCAGGAACGCCGTCTGAAGGAGCTCCTGGCCGCGCTTGGTTAGTGCCAGTTGCTGACCAGTACGTCATGTGGCGCGGGCTCGCCCTTGCCGGTCTCGACGTACTGCTTGAGGCTCATCAGGAACGTGGCCCACTTGGTGCTGCAGTGGTACATGAACTCGACCGGCTCGCGCCATCCTGCCTGCTTGAACAGGATGATCGTGTACTCGTCGGTCTGGGACAGCTCGAAGGTGACGTGCGTGCCGATCCACTCGTCCGGACCGCCGACGACCTCCCAGTGGACCAGCTCGCCGGGCTTGGTCTCGACGACCTTCATGTCGAAGCCGTCGCCACCCGCCGTGGCGAAGCGGAACTCGATGACGCCGTCGGGGTCGCCGACCGTGTCCTCGGTCCACCAGCCGGCCAGACCGTCGATCGTGGTGAGTGCTGCGAAGACGTCCTTCGGGGACGCGATGATGCCAACGCGGTGCAGGATGTCGCTCATTGGAGTTTCCTCTCGGCTTGTTCGATCGCCTCGGCGATGCGCTTGATGCGTTGCAGCCGCCGGTCCCAGGCGTTGGTGACGTCGGTCAGCTGGTTGATCGCGTGGGTGAGCCGTTCCTCGTCCACGGTGTAGCGGCGTTCACGTCCGGACGGCGTGGAGTGCACGAGCCCGGCCCGATCGAGTACGCCGAGATGCTTCGCGACCGCCTGCCGTGTGACGGGCAGTTGGTCGCTGAGACTGGTCGCCGTACCGCCGCCGCCCGCGAGCAGCAGGTCGAGCATCCGCCGCCGGGTGGGGTCGCCGATCGCCGACCAGAGCTCGTCGTCGATCACGGCCGTTGCGCCAACTTCTCGACGTACGGCGCGAGGCGGGGGAGGAAGTAGTTCCAGCCGCTGGTGTGGTCCGCGAGCACCGCGTCGGACTTGGCCGCTTCGTCGTACCCGGTCTCGGCGAACCGCAGCAGCGTGCCGCCGTCGACCGGAACCAGTTCGAACGTCACGAGCAGCGAGTTCTCCGGCGTGGCCTCCTCGCCCTCGTAGTCCCAGCGGAACGCGAACCGCCGCGGCGGCTCGGCCTCGACCACGGTGAGCGGCACGACCTTCGTCCCCTCCGCCTGCCGGAAGCCGACAGTCCCGGTCGCGCCAGGGACGGCGTCGAGCTCGGCTTCGTCCGGCCACCACTCGCGCAGGTGCTCCGGCGAGCTGATCACCTCGTAGACCACCTCTGGGCTAGCCTCCACCCGGATCTCCCGCTCGATGCTCCTGGTCATTGCTTCCATCCTTTCGCAACCTTTGGTTGCATGTGACTTTAGACCAGGTCGCGCTGATGTGCAACCAAAAGTTGCGGGAAGCGCGGAGTGACCTCGAGTGTTATGAAGGTTCACCACAGGGAGGGAACCGGATGTCGGGAATGATGCGCCCAGGAATGGGCGCGATGGGCTGGCGGCGCCAGGACTCGTCGGTCCTCGAGCAGAAGCTCGCCAAGGGCACGCTGCGGCGGATCGTCCGGTTCGCCAGGCCGTTCCGCTGGCACATCACGGCGTTCCTGCTGCTGGTCGTCGTCTCGGCGGTGCTGGTGATCGCGTCGCCGCTGCTGTTCAAGAAGATCGTCGACGACGGGATCACCAAGGGGAACGCCGGCCTGGTGACCGCGCTGGCCCTTGTGGTCGCGTTGCTCGCGGTCGTGGAGGCGGCGCTCGGCCTCGTGCAGCGCTGGTTCTCGGCGCGCATCGGTGAAGGGCTGATCTTCGACCTGCGGACCAAGGTGTTCGCGCATGTCCAGCGGATGCCGGTCGCGTTCTTCACCCGGACCCAGACCGGTGCGCTGGTCTCGCGACTCAACAACGACGTGATCGGCGCCCAGCAGGCCTTCACCTCGACCCTGTCCGGCGTTGTCTCGAACGTCATCAGCCTGATCCTGGTCATCGGCGCGATGCTCGTGCTGAGCTGGCAGTTGACCGTGGTCGCGATCCTGATGCTGCCGATCTTCCTGATCCCCGCGCGGGTCCTCGGCCGCCGCCTGGCCGCGATGACGCGGGAACAGATGAACCTCAACGCCGAGATGTCCACCTCGATGACCGAGCGCTTCAGCGTCGGCGGCGCGCTCCTGGTCACCCTGTTCGGCCAGCCACGACTCGAGAACGCCGACTTCGGTGAGCGGGCCGGGCGGGTCCGCGACCTGGGTATCCGGATCGCGATGCTCGGCCGCGTGTTCTTCACCGCCCTGACCCTGGTGGCCGCGCTGGCCACAGCCCTGGTGTACGGCGTGGGCGGCAACCTGGCCGTCCGCGAGACGTTGACCATCGGCACGCTGCTCGCGCTCGTCGCCCTGCTCGGCCGGCTGTACGGTCCGCTGACCGCGCTCTCCAACGTCCGCGTCGACGTGATGACCGCGCTGGTCTCCTTCGAGCGGGTCTTCGAGGTGCTCGACCTCGAACCGATGATCAAGGACGCCCCCGACGCTGCGGACCTTCCGGCCGACGCGGCGAGCGTCGAGTTCGAGCATGTCGCGTTCGCGTACCCGACGGCCGAGCAGGTCTCGCTGGCCAGCCTCGAGTCCGTCGCAGTCCTGGACAAGCGCGTCTCGGCGCAGGTGCTGGAGGACGTGAGCTTCGTCGTACGGTCCGGTCAGATGGTTGCCCTGGTCGGCCCGTCCGGAGCCGGTAAGACGACCATCACCAACCTGGTCGCACGCCTGTACGACGTGACCGGGGGAGCGGTGCGCATCGGCGGTCAGGATGTTCGCGACGTCACGCTGCAGTCCCTGCACGACACGATCGGGTACGTCACGCAGGACGCGCACATGTTCCACGACACGATCCGCGCGAACCTCAGCTACGCGAAGCCCGACGCGACCGAGGACGAGATGGTCGCCGCGCTGCGGGCCGCACAGATCTGGGAGCTGGTGTCAGCGTTGCCCGACGGGCTGGACACCGTGGTCGGCGATCGCGGTCACCGGCTGTCCGGTGGCGAGCGGCAACGACTCGCCATCGCCCGGTTGTTGCTGAAGGCCCCGAAGATCGTCGTACTGGACGAGGCGACCGCGCACCTGGACTCCGAGTCCGAGGTCGCCGTTCAGCGGGCGCTGGACACCGCGCTGGAAGGCCGTACGTCGCTGGTGATCGCGCACCGGCTGTCGACGGTGCGGAACGCGGACCTGATCCTGGTGGTTGACCACGGCAACATCGTCGAGCGCGGCACGCACGAGCAACTGCTCGCGGCCGGCGGCGAGTACGCTGATCTGTACCACACGCAGTTCAACGAGTCCGGTACCGCGGCAGGTGTCTGATGATCAAACTGGGTCTCGTCCTCGCAGCCGGGTACGCGGGCTTCAAAGTCGCGTACCACTCCGAAGACGGCCGCCACTACGGCCGAACCGGCGAGCGCGCGATCCGAACCACCCTGTCGCTCCTGATCGCCAGCCTCGTCGGCGGCATCACCTACGCGGCCCTACTCCCGCATTAGTCCACAGTGCGAAGGCCGACTGAGTCGTGCCGCCAGAACGGTTCGGCATAGACCAGTGTGCCCGTCATCCATGGCTCATGTGCCGAGAACCTGACGACCTGGAAGGCGCCGTCCGGGATACGCAGCGACGGCTTCCGGAAGCCCAGTCCGCCGGCCGGCTCGAAGCCGAAACGCGAGTAATAGCCGGGATCGCCCTCCAGAAAGACGAGGGGAACAGCCCGCTCGGCGAGGACAGCCAATCCGCGCCGGACCAGGGCCGAGCCGATACCGCGTCCATGGAACTCAGGCATCACGCCCAAAGGACTGAGGACTTGCACGTCGACCAAGCGGCGATCGGCATCGAGAAGACTGCGCGTGAACAGGACATGGCCGACGACCTGCCCGTCGTGCTCGGCAACCAGCGACAGGCCGTCCTCAGCTGTGATCGTGTCCCGCAGCGCGTCGGCCAGGTCAGCCACCACAGGCCCGTGGTCACCGAACGCCTGCAGGTGAACATCCCGTACGGACTGGCGGTCGCTCCGACGTTCTTCGCGAAGATCCATGCCCGGAGAGTAGAGCCGCTCCGGTTGGCTCGCACCGGGTTTTGGCGAGCGGTACTAGTTGGAAGCGGCCTCTCGTGAATCGTGCTCCAGTAGGTGGAGCACCGGTACGCCGAGGTGCCGGCGGGCCGAGTTGGTCCAGTCGAGGTGGAAGAACTCCGCCACGATGTGCGGCCGCGTCAGGATGATGACCTCCTGCCCCTGGACGTGCTGCACGGTCGCGACCAGGGCGTCGATCGGACGGTCGTGCGAGATCCCGCCCTCGGCGGTCTGGCCGAGGTCGCGGAGCCGCTGGACGCTGCGCCCGCTGCAGCCCTTGGCCTCGGTGTCGATCGCCTTCTGCGCTTCCGCGAGATCCTGGCGCTGACCGGCCAGGCCCGGTCCGTAGAGGTCCGCGGTCCCGAGAGCGCTGATCGAGGCCTCGACGCCCGCCTCCGCGTTGTGACAGGGCACCAGCACGTGGTACGTGACTGGATCGGGCATGTCCTGATGGAGTTCGACGACGCGTTTCGCGTCGGGCTCGGACAGTTCCTGTTCGACGAGCAGTACGACGTCGTACATCGTGCCACCTCCGTGCTTACCAGTCGGTATCCCCCAATAGTGCCCCCTCAGGGGCGGGAAGTATTCATCTGGATCGTTCCAGTCTCCGTCGTCCGTAAGTTCGGAGCGCTCGCAGCAGGTCCACCTCGCGGAACGCCGGCCAGTACAGGTCGCAGAACTCGATGTCCGAGTCGGTCGCCTGCCACAGCAGGAAGTCCGACATCCGCAGCTCGCCGCTGGTCCGGATGACCAGGTCGGTGTCCGGCAGCCCCGGCACGTAGAGATGCCGGCTGATCGACTCCTCGCTCAGCGAGTCCGCGACCTCGTCCAGCGATCGACCGCTCGCGGCCGCCTCGTCCAGCACAGCGCGGACGGCGTCCACCACCTCGAGCCGGCCGCTGTACGCGATCGCGATCGTCAGGTCTCCCGCATCGGGGCGGTCGCGCGTTTCCTCGACCGCCTCCTTCAGCGCGCGGGCCGTTGAATCAGGCAACAGATCCAGCTGGCCGGCGACGTGCAGCCGCCACCGGTGGTCCCGCCGGACATGCTCGGCGAGCACGGTCTCGGTGAGGTTCATCAGGTAGTCGACCTGGTCGGCGCCGCGCTTGCGCAGGTTGCTCGGCGACGCCACCCAGGCGGTCACGCACCGGATCCCTGCGTCGGCGCACCAGTTCAGGAAGAGCTCGAGGTGCTCGGCGCCGAAGCGATGACCGATGCGTACGTCGTCGTACCCGCGGCCCTTGGCCCAGCGGCGGTTGCCGTCCATCGCGATCGCGACGTGTTCCGGCTTCGGCAGGCCGACGAGCTGGCGGCGCAGGCGGCGCGTGTAGAGGCTGTAGAGCATCAGCGTTGGGCGCTCGAGAGAACGTCGGCCAGGTCGAACTTGATCGGTTCCTCCAACTGCTCGTACGTGCAGGACTCGGGGGTGCGGTCCGGGCGCCAGCGGACGAACTGCGCGGTGTGCCGGAAGCGGATGCCTTCCATGTGGTCGTACCGGACCTCGACGACCCGCTCGGGGCGCAAGGGAGTGAACGAGAGATCCTTGCCTGCCTGCCAGCGGCTGCCCTCGGCGTTGCGCGGCGTACGGACGCCTTCCTCCTGCTTCGCCCACGCCCACGGGTGCTCGTCGAACGTGGTGACGAGCGACTGCATCTCCACGAAGAGCTCCTTGCGACGCTCCATCGGGAACGCGCCGATCACGCCGACGCTCGCCAGCGTGCCGTCCTCGTTGTACAGCCCGAGCAGCAGCGAGCCGATCCGGTCCGGCCCGCTCTTGTGCAGGCGGTAGCCCGCCACCACGCAGTCCGCCGTACGCTCCGGCTTGATCTTGAACATCACCCGCTTGTCCGGCTGGTACGTCCCGTCCAGCGGCTTCGCGATCAGTCCGTCGAGGCCGGCGCCCTCGAACTGCTCGAACCACTGCGCGGCAACGTCGTGGTCGGCGGTCGCGGGAGTGACGTGGATGGGAGCCTTCACGCTTGCGAGCGCGTCGATCAGCGCCGTACGGCGTTCGCTGAACGGGCGCTCCGTGTAGTCGTCGTCACCGAGCGCCAGCAGGTCGAACGCGACGAACCGGGCCGGGGTCTTCTCGGACAGCATGTTCACGCGGCTCGCGGCCGGGTGGATCCGCTGCTGCAGCACCTCGAAGTCGAGCCGGTCGCCGGAGTCGCCGATCACGATGATCTCGCCGTCGATCGCGCAGCGCTCCGGGAGATTCGCCTTCACCGCCTCGACCAGCTCGGGGAAGTACCGCGTCATCGGCTTCTCGTTCCGGCTGCCGATCTCCACCTCGTCGCCGTCGCGGAAGATGATCGACCGGAACCCGTCCCACTTCGGTTCGTAGGACAGGGCCCCGCGGGGAATCTCCTTGACCGGCTTGGCGAGCATCGGCTTGACCGGCGGCATGACAGGCAGTCGCATCCCGTCATTCTGTCCCACAGCGCGGACAGTCACCAGGAACCTACTGTCACAAGCTCGTGGTGGACAGTGAACCGCCCCCCACGGACAATCGCTCCATGAGCTCGGTGCCAGTGGAGTGGGCGCGTCCCTCGGACGCCGAACGCGACCGTGCGCTGGCTGTCCTGCGCGACGGCGCCGGCTCGGGCCGCCTGTCGCACGACACCTTCATCCGCCGGATGAACTTCGTCCTCCGCGCCCAGAGCCGCGGCGAACTGGCCGACGTACTCCGCGACCTGCCGCGTGGTGAACCTCGACGCGCGAGTTGGCTGCGCGACCTGCGCTCCAAGTTCTTACGATCGGGCCGAACCACTTCGCAGTACCGGGCCTCAGCCACTCCCGCGCCGCTCGCGTTGCCGGAGCCGGGTTCTGCCACCGTCCGCATCGGGCGTTTCCCGGGCGCGACGCTCCGGCTCGGGGACGTCACCGTGTCGCGCTTCCACGCCGAGCTGCGGCACCTGGGCGATGGCTGGATGCTCCGCGACCTGGGCTCGATGAACGGGACGTGCGTCAACGACCTCCGGATCACCACCACGGTCCGCGTCCGCCCCGGCGACCGGGTGAGCTTCGGCGCGGTCGTCTTCACGCTGACCTATCGCGGGCAATAGTTGCATCCGGTACGTCGGTACAGGCTTACCGTCGATCCATGGACGAAACCTGGGCCCCGGAAGCCTGCACCCTGCCCACCGCGGAGCGGCCGTTCCGCGTGGCCGAGTTCGACGACCTGTTCAGCACCCACCTCCACGGCGCCGTCCGCGTGGACCCGCAGACCCTCGACGTGACGCTCGACGCAGACGCCCGTACGACGGTCGAGGACCTCACGGCCCGCGAGAACGAGTGCTGCTCCTTCTTCACCTTCACCCTGACCGGCACGACCCTTCGCATCGCGGTCCCGCCGACGCAGACCGCCGTACTCGATGGTCTGTCCGAACGTCTGCCGCGATGAGGTCGAGCGAGGTAGCGGCGGCGGCCGGGGTCAACCTGCAGACCCTGCGGTACTACGAACGCCGCGGGCTGCTCGATGAGCCGGACCGCACTCTCGGCGGGCACCGCCTGTATCCCGCGGAGGCCGTGACGACGCTGGGCGTGATCAAGGCGGCGCAGCGACTCGGGTTCACGCTCGCCGAGATCTCCGAGCTGCTCGACGCCGCCAGGCACCGGCACGCCCGCGGCGGGGGAGCCGGGCTGCAGACACGCGCCCGCGAGAAACTGGCCGACGTGGAAGCGAAACTCGCCGACCTGACAGTCATCGCCGAAACCCTCCGCGCCGGCATAGCCGCCGGCTGCGACGACCTCGAGACCTGCGCCGGCAACCCCGACTGCCCCCTGCCCTTCTCGGAGATCGCTCAGTGACCGTACTGAAGTCCGTCGTACTCTTCCTGCTGGCGGCACTCGCCGAGATCGGGGGAGCCTGGCTCATCTGGCAAGGCTGGCGCGAACACCGCGGCCTGCTCTGGATCGCCGGTGGAATAGTTGCCCTAGGCGCCTACGGCTTCGTGGCCACCTTCCAGCCCGACCCCCACTTCGGCCGAATCCTCGCCGCCTACGGCGGATTCTTCGTAGCCGGCTCCCTGACCTGGGGCATCCTCATAGACCACTACAAACCCGACCGCTACGACCTCCTAGGAGCCACCATCTGCCTCCTAGGCGTCGCAGTCATCATCTACGCCCCCCGCAACACCTGACCGACCGATTTCCCAAGGCAACAGCGATCGTGGGCGCCGGCCAGAACCAGAGGAGATCTCTGCGTGAAGATTGAAATGACCGAAGACCAGGCGCTGGTTCTGTCGGACTGGATGAGCCGAGTGCTCCACCGGGAGGATTTGTCGGCGCTCGTCGATGACCGTGCCGTCTGGTCTGCCTTGCTGAAGATCAACGGATCGCTGGAAACCCAGCTTTCGGTGATCTTCGATCCGACCTACTCTGATCAGTTGAATGCCGCCCGCGAGCGGCTCATCAGCCAGCTCGGAGAATTCGGCGAGCACTGAGGAACACAGGGTCAACGCATCAGCGTTGACCTTCGCATCCACAGTTGGTCAGGTGGGAACGGGAGTCGTTCTCGGTGATGGTCCGCCGTCGTCGATCCACCTACGATCAGCTGAACGCTGCCGCCCGTTGGGATTGAGGAGTGCTTGGTGGGGGTTGATGTGGTCCTGAACGAGGTGCGTCAGCCGGGGACGAGTTCGAGGCGTCGTCGGTTGACTCAGCTTGACGTCGTACCTGACTCGGATGACGTGTTCGTGCGGTTGTGCGCCCGGAGTTCGTTGCCGATGTTGGGGCGGGTGGATCCGTACGGCGACCTGGTGCTGACGGCGGTGGAGATGCCGCAGTTCGTCGCCGAGCTGGACCAGGAACTCGCGGGGCCCCTCACGGTCGCGGAGCGCGAGGTGCTGTCCGCCGTACGACGCCTCGCCGAGCGCTGCGCGACAAACCGATCCACCGAGCTGCACCTCGAGGGCGACTGAGCACAGTTGGGGAGGATCCTGTGCCGAATCGGGCAGGAAATCCTCCCCAAGCCGCCTCAGGGGATGAGGACGACCTTGCCGGTGGTTGCGCGTTGTTCTAGGGCTCGGTGGGCGGTGGCTGCGTCGGACAGGGGGAAGGTGGTGGTGAGTGCCGTCCAGCGGCCGGAGGTGGTTTCTTCTAGGGCGGCTGCTTCTAGGGGTCGGAGGCGGCCGGCGAATTTGGCGCCGATGGCCCAGCTGGCGGTCAGGCCTCGGGTCATCAGGTCTTCGTGGGTGAACTCGATGGGTCCGCCGCCCGACCAGCCGAACATGAGGACGCGGCCGCCGACGCCGAGCAGGTCGAAGGCTTGCTGTCCGTTGGGGCCGCCCACTCCGTCGAAGAGCAGCGTGATGTCGCGGTCGCCCAACTCGGCCTTCAACCGCGCGGGCCAATCGGGGTCGCGGTAGTCGATCGCGTACTGCGCACCGAGCGAGCGGACCGTCTCGACCTTGGCGGGACCGCCGGCCAGCCCGATGGCGATCGCGCCGGCGTTGCGCGCCGACTGGATCAGGTAGCTGCCGATCCCGCCCGCGGCAGCCGTGATCAGTACGACGTCGTCCGCGGTGAGATGCGCCTGCTGCAGGATGCCCGCCGTCGTACGGCCGGTGCCGATCGCGGCGACTGCCTGCGCGGCGTCGACGTGATCGGGAAGTTCGTACAGCGACTCGACCTTCGCCACCGCGCGTTCGGCGTACCCGCCTGGCACCATGCCCAGATGGACCACGACCCGCTTGCCGATCCACGTCGGGTCGACGTCCGGTCCGATCGCACTGACCCGCCCCGCGACCTCGCGCCCCGGGATCGTCGGCAGGTCCGGGACCGGGATCGGCCCGCCGCCGGTGGTGCCTGCGCGGATCATCGTGTCGACGAGGTGGACGCCCGCGGCCTCGACCTCGACCAGCACCATGCCGCTGCCGGGAGTGGGGTCCGGAACCTCCTCGTACACGAGGTTCTCCGCCGGACCGAACGTATGCAATCTGATCGCTTTCACGCGGCTCACGCTAGGACCTCAACAATGATTGAGGTCAACCTCTGCCACTTCCTTACGTTGTGTACTAAAGTGCGCTCCGAGGGAGGGTGACGTGGCGAAGATTCTGAGGGGTGCGACCGCGCAGGAGACGCACAGCGCGATCCTCGACCTGATCCGTTCCAGCGGGACGGTGACCCGCGTCGACCTCGCCGACCGCTCCGGCCTGACCGGCGCGTCGATCTCCCGGGTGGTCAAGCGACTGCTCGCCGACGGCCTGATCATCGAGACCGGGTACGGCGACCCGACCGGCGGGAAACGCGCCACGCTGCTGCAGTTCAACCCGCGCGCGCGGCACGCGGTCGGTATCGCGGTGGACACCCCGAGTACGACGTACGTCGTCACCGACATGAGCGGCCGGGTGATCGAGCAGCTGTCGTCGCGGGGGATCGGCAAGGATGCGCCGGCGACTGCCGTCCGCCGGATCACGGCCGAGCTCGAGGACCTGATCGTGAAGGCGGAGATCGAGCCGTCCACGCTGGTCGGAGTCGGCGTGGCGCTGGCCGGCCGGCAGGGCCGGGGCGGGACGCGGCTGCTGCGGACCGACTCGGAGAAGTACGCGTGGGAGCCGTTCGCGGTGCGGGACACGCTGAAGGCGGCGATCGACCACCCGATCGTGGTGGAGAACGACTCGACCTGCGCGGCGATCGGCGAGTTCTGGGCCGGGAAGATCCCGTCGGTGAACGACTTCGCGACCGTCTACCTGGCGGCCGGTTTCGGGCTCGGCCTGGTGACGAACGGCGATGTGTACCGCGGTTCGTCGTCGAACGTCGGCGAGATCGGCCACATGGTGCTCGACGTCAACGGGCCGATGTGCTGGTGCGGCGGACAGGGCTGCCTGGAGAGCCTGGCCGCGCCGAGGGCCGTGGTTGCCCGCGCCGAACAGGACGCGACGCTGGCCGACAAGCTCGGTCTCCGTGGTCGTGAGACGTCCGTACGCGCGGACTTCGCCAAGATCGCGCGCCTCGCCGCCGGCGGTGATCCACAGTGCGTCGAGCTGATCGAGGAGTCCGCGACGTACCTGGCGAAGGCGCTGCTCTCGATCACCAACCTGCTGGACCTGAACCAGATCATTCTGGCCGGCCCCGGCTTCAGCGAGGCCGGCGACATCTACGTCCGGGTCGCGTCGACCGAGCTCAACCGGCTGTCGTTCGTCCGCGCGATGCACCCGACCCGCGTCGAGCTCTCCAAACTCGGACCGAGCGCGGCGGCGCTGGGCGCCGCCTCACTCGTCCTGCACAGTCAGCTCACTCCGCACCAGAACGCGCGCTCGTGAGGAAGTTCTGCAGCCAGCGGCCGCTCTTCTTCACGATGCGCGCCTGCGTCGCGTAGTCGACGTACACGATGCCGAAGCGGCGGCTGTAGCCCCACGACCACTCGAAGTTGTCGAGCAGCGACCAGGCGAAGTACCCCTTCAGCGGGAAGCCCTCGGCGACCAGTTCCTGGCAGACGGCAACGTGCTGCTGGAGGTAGTCGAGTCGCTCGTCGTCCTCGACCGTGCCGTCCGTGGTCAACTCGTCGAGGTACGCCGATCCGTTCTCGGTCACGTACAACGGCAGCTCGGGCGCGAGCTTGTTGATCGTGACCAGGATGTCGCGCAGACCGGTCGCCTGGATCGGCCAGCCCATCTGGGTCCGCGGGAGACCGGTGTCGACGGCAGCGACGTTCTCGCTGCCCGGTTGGGTGGAGGCGACCGGCGACGAGATCGGCCCGTCCGGCGCGGCCACCGTGGTCGGGCAGTAGTAGTTGACGCCGATGAAGTCGAGCGGCGCCCCGATCAGCGGCAGGTCGGCCGCCTGCGCCGCGAACCACTCCGTCATCCCGGTGTCTTCCAGGACGTCCGCCGGGTACTGCCCGGACAGCAACGGCTCGAGGAAGAGACGGTTCCGCAGGCCGTCGATCCGGCGCGCGGCGTCGCGGTCGGCGGGGGAGTCGGACGCGGCGTGGATCGGCGCCGGGTTGAGCGCGATGCCGTACGTCCCGCCCTCGGACCGGATCGCGTCCAGCGCGAGACCGTGCCCGAGCAGCAGGTGGTGCACAGCCTTCAGCGCGTCGGCACCTTCGGCGCGGCCCGGCGCGTGCTCACCGTTGCCGTACCCGAGGAACGCCGAGCACCACGGCTCGTTCAGCGTCATCCAGTGCTTGACCACGTCCGACAGGGCGTCGTGCGTGACGGCGGCGTAGTCGCGGAAACGCTCGGCCGTGTCACGCACCAGCCAGCCGCCGGCGTCCTCGAGCGGCTGCGGCAGGTCCCAGTGATACAGCGTCGCGTACGGCGTGACGCCGTTCTCCAGGCACGTCTCGGCGAGCCGCTTGTAGAAGTCGAGCCCAGCAGTATTGACGGCGCCTGCGGGCATGATCCGCGGCCACGCGATCGAGAACCGGTACGCGTTCAGCCCCAGGTCCGCGAGCAGCCGGACGTCGTCGGCGAACCGGACGTAGTGCTCGTCGGCCACATCGCCGGTGGTGCCGTCCGCGATCCGCCCCGGAGTGTGGGCGAACGTGTCCCAGATACTCGGGCCGCGGCCGTCCGCTGTCGTGGCGCCTTCGACCTGGTACGACGCGGTCGCCGCACCCCAGGTGAACCCGCTCGGGAACCCGTTCGTCACGTCGTCTCCTTCTCGACCCAGTACTGCTTGTCCGGAAGCAGGCTACCTAACCGGTTAAGCAGCTCCTCGGGCAGGTCCGCATCCTGGGCAGCGATCAGCGCGTCGACGCGGGCCGGCTTGCTGATGCCGACGACCGTGCCGGCGATTCCCGGGTCGTCGATCGAGTGCCTGAGCGCGGCAGTCGCGAGGTCGATGCCGTACTCGCGGCACGCCTTGTCCATCTCCGCGACGGCCTGCAGGACCGCGGCCGGCGCCTCGCGGTAGGCGTACTTCGTGGCGCCGGACGGGTTCGCGAGGATCCCGCCGCCGTAGACCGCCGCGTTCACCACCGCGATGCCCTCCGCGCGAGCCCGCTGGAAGATGCCGTCGGCCGAGCGGTCGACCAGGCTCCAGCGGTTGTGCACGAGCAGTACTTCGAACCCGCCGAGATCCAGGTACCGGGACAGCTCACGAGTGTCGCCGCCGGCCAGGCCGACGTGCCCGATCTCCCCGTCCGCGCGCAGCTGCATCAGCGTGTCGACGGCGTCGCGCATCGACTCGAAGTCGTGGGCCTCCGGGTCGTGGAGGTGGACCAGCGGCAGCTCGTCCAGCCCGAGCCGCTCCTTGCTCTCGGCAACGCTCGCCCGGACGCGTGCGCCGGAGTAGTCGCCGTCCTTGGCGTCGACCTTCGTCGCGACCAGGAACCCTTCGGACAGTCCGCCGTACTCGCGGATCGCCTGGCCGATCCGGGTCTCGCTGGAGCCGTCGCCGTACCCGTTCGAGGTGTCGATCCAGGTGATCGGGCTGTCGAACACCCGCAGTACCAGGTCGACCGCTTCCTGGGGCGTGACGTCGTACCCGAAGACGGCGGGCATGCCGGCGATCGCGCTGCCGCCGGCACAGGCGGCGGAGACGGTCAGACCGGTCGAACCCAGCGGACGGAGCCAGTTTTCAGTCATGCGCCGGAGCCTACGGTGTCGGTGCTTGCCGTGTATGGGAACCCGTCAGGGTCGACGTAGACCTTCGTCCCGTCCGGCGAGATCGCGACCGGTAGGTCCGGCGGGTCGCCCGCGAGTTCGGCGTACGCGAAACCCGCGACGTCGAGCTGCGGGTCCCGGGACGTCTTGGGGACGTCGTACGTGAAGACCTCGAGGACGGTCTCGCCGCCCTTGAGGTAGCCGATGTGGAAGCCGCGGCTGTCGTGCGGCTGCTCGATGGTTCCGATGAAGTCGAAGCCGTGGTGCTCGTGGTAGTGGGCGGCGGTCGCGTCGCGGTCCTCGATCGTGACGGCGACGTGGTCGAACCGCGGTCGCTCGGGAACGCCCAGAGAGCGCTCTCTGGCGACGCCGGCCGCGTCCAGGACCTCGGCGTACTCGAGATCGCCCTGGATCAGCTCCAGCAGCGTGCCGTCCGGGTCGTAGAAGAAGCAGATCCGGACGTTGCCCTCGGCGTCGAGCGGGTCGAGTTTGAACTCCACCCCGGCGTCCTTCAGGACGCCGGCCCGCTCGTCGATCCGGTCCACCTTGAACCCGATGTGCCGGAAGCCCTTCTGCAGATCGTCGGGCGACCAGGTGCTCTGTCCCCGGTCATTGCTCACGGCCCGTAACTCGACCGTCGCGGTCACCGCGTCCAGTACGGCGCGCTGCGCTGTCGGCTCTCCGACGACGCGGAGCTCGAGAAACCTGGTGTAGTACTCGACGGAGCGCTGCACGTCCGTGCAGTTGACCACGACGTTCTTGATCGGCATAGCACCTCTCTCAGTTTTTCACGGCGCCGAGCATCATCCCGGCGACGAACTGCCGTTGCATCCGGACGTAGACGATCACGACCGGTACGACGGACAACGTGAGACCGGCGGTGAGGGCCGGCCAGTTCGTGGAGTACTGACCCATCAGCGTGAACAGCACCGGCTGCAAAGGCAGCGAGTCGGTGTTCCGCAGGACCGTGTTGGCGATCAGGAACTCGTTCCAGGTGGACAGGAACTGGAAGATCACCACGGTCGCGATCCCGGGTCGCGTGAGCGGCAGGATCACCCGCCGGAAGATCGTCAGCTCACTGCCGCCGTCCACCCGCGCGGCCTCGATCAGCTCGTCCGGCAACGTCTGGAAGAACGCCCGCATCAGGAACATCGCGAACGGCGCCGATCCCGAGATGTAGAGCACCAGCAGACCGGCCTGGCTGTCGAGCAGACCGAACGACTTGAGCTCGAGATACAGCGGGATGATCAGCGCCGTCGACGGCATCATCAGCGTCGTCAGCAGCAACACGAACAACGTGTTGCGGAACGGGAAGTCCAGCTTCGCGAACGCATACCCGCTGAGGGTGGCGAAGACGAGTACGCCGATCACGGTCACCGACGTGATCCACACGCTGTTCCAGAAATGCAGCGGGAACTCGATCGACGTCCAGGCGTCCTTGTACGCCGTACCGGTGAACTTCCGCGGGATGATCGGCCCGTTGAAGATCGTGTTCTGCTCGCGCAGCGACGTGAGCAGCATCCACACGAACGGGAACGCCATCAGCAGGCAGAACGGCAGCAGCACGAACGTCGCGAACGACTTACCGAGCAGGTTCTTCCTCATCGGTCCGCCCTCCGGGTCAGCCAGAGCTGCGCGATCACCGCGAGCGTGCAGAGCACCATCGTCACGACGCTGAACGCGCTGGCGTACCCCAGTTGCGGGATCGAGCCGGACGTCGACCCGAAGGCCAGCGAGTACAGATACGTGCCGAGTACTTCGCTGGCGTGGTTCGGCCCGCCGCCCGTCATCACGAAGATCACGTCGAACGCCTTGAACCCGTTGAGCAACCCGAGGCTGACGATCAGGCCGGTCACGATCCGCAGGCTCGGGACCGTGATGTGGCGGAACTGCTGGACCGTGTTGGCCCCGTCCATGGCCGCGGCCTCGTACAGGTTGGGATCGATGCTCTGCAGACCGGCGAAGTAGATCAGCATGTTGAACCCGAGGCCGCCCCAGACCGTCACCACGACGATCGCCGGCAGCACGGTCTTGTGGTCGGCCAGCCACGGGTGCTGCAGGCTGTCCAGACCGATTGCCCCGAGCAACCGGTTGAGGGTGCCGATGTTCGGGTCGTAGATCAGCTTCCAGAGCACCGCCGACACGACGAACGACACGATCCCGGGGATGAACAGGATGGTGCGGACGACGACACCGACCTTCGGCCAGATCACGTTCACCAGCACCGCCGTGACGAGACCGAGGAACGTCAGGATCGCCGTCGTCACGCCGGTCAGCACCAGCGTGACGATCAACGCCCGGCGTGCCACCGGATCGTGCAGCATCCGGCTGTAGTTGTCGAAGTTCACGAACCGCGGCGCCCCGAACCCGCCCCACGAGGTCAGGCTCAGGTACGCCGTGTAGAGGATCGGCCAGAGTACGAAACCCAGGAACAGGACGAACGTCGGAAGAACGAAGAGATAGCCCGCGACTCTTTGCGATTTTCTGAGCGGCGTCCCGAAGAATTGGGCTGTCGCCATCCGATCAGCCGCCCTTGGCGTTCTGCACCGCCTGCTGCATCGCCTTCGCGACCGCCGCCGGCTCGCCGCTGCCGTCGAAGATCTTCGCGAGTGGATCGCCGGCCGCCACCGAGCCGGGACCGAACGGGATGTGCGGGCAGCCGTCGCCGTCGAGCAGCCAGGACGTCATCTGCTTCATGATCGGCAGCTCGATCCGGGCCGCCGCGCTCTTCGTGGCCGGCATCGAGTTGGAGCCGTTCATCGTGGGGGAGTACTGGTCGGCGGAGTACATGAACTTCAGGAACTCCAGCGCGGCGTCCTTGTTCTTGCTGGTCGCCGACAACGCCCACCCGGCACCCGCCTGGTTCGCCGTCCAGTGCCGCTTGCCGGGCGCGATCGCCGGTGTCTTCATCACCTTGTACAGCTTGTTGAACGCCGGCGTCGCGTCCTTCGTCAGCCCCTGTGGCGTCCAGCTGCCGTTGAAGAGCATCGCGGACTTCCCGGTGTAGAAGATCTGCGGCGCCTGGTCGCCACTGGTGCCCGTCGTACCGGGCTGGAACACGCCGGCCTTGACGATCTTCTGCTGCAGTTCGATCGCCTGGACCACCTTCGGGTCCTCGTACGTCGCGCCGTCCTTGAGCTGATCGAGTTTCAGGTAGTACGTCGGGTCGTCGGCGACCTGCGTGATCAGCGGCAGGAAGAAGTCCAGCGAACTCGTCGTCGGGTTGCAGCTGAGCGCCACCGGGAACTTGCCGGTCGCCTTGATCTTCGCCGCCGCCGCGATCAGGTCGTCCCAGGTCTCGATACCGTCCTCCGCGACACCCGCCTTCTTCAGCATGTCCGGGTTGTAGAAGAGCCCGAACGTCTGCGCCATCCAGCCGACGGCGTACTGCTTGCCGTCCAGCGTGTACTCCTGGTTGGCCGAGTCGAAGAAGTCCTTCAGGAAGTCGTCGCCGAGCTCCTGCTTCAGGTCGGCCGACACCCCGCCGGTGCCGTAGGTCAGCGCCCGCGTGTGCGGCGCGAAGATCTCCGGTACGTCGCCACCCGCGACCGCCGCCTGCAACGCGGGCAGGTACTGGTCCGGGGTGCCGAAGATCCGGTTCTCGATCTTGATGTTGCTGTGCGCGGCCTCGAACGCGCTGATCAGCTTCGGGAACTGGTCCTCCTGGTCGTTGTACCAGGACCACATCCGGACCACGGCTTTCCCGCCGCTCGTGGTGCCGCCGCCGCTGTCACTCCCGCCGCAGGCGGCCAGTGCCGACCCGAGGCCGAGTGCACCCACCGCCCCTTTCAGAACCGTCCGCCGCCGCACGTGCTGTTCGCCCATCGGAGACTCCTCGTAGTTCGCCTCACGACCCTCTCTACAACTTCCTAACTGAAAGTAAGAAAGTGGTCAAGGCCACAGCCCAACTTTGTGCACCCACCAACCATTTCGGGGGGCTGTCCATGGTTGGTGGGTGCTCAAAGTGCGAGACCTTAGGGTTGGGCGCATGGTGGTGCGGTTGAGTGAGCGGGCGCCGGCGGTTTCGCCGGATCGGCTGTTGTCCGAGTGCGTGCCGCCGCCGCGGTTCGCCGAGGTCCGGTTCGGCACGTACCGCCCGGATCCGGACGAGCCGTCGCAGACGGAGGCCCTCGCCGTGCTGTCGGCTCGGGCGGAGAAGCTGGCCAAGCCGCGGCCGACGCCGTCGCTGTGGTCTCGGTTGCGCGGACGGAACGTGTCCCCGGACAAACCGGGCATCTACCTCGATGGCGGATTCGGCGTCGGCAAGACCCACCTGCTCGCTTCGTTGTGGCACGAGTCCTCGGGCCCGAAGATGTACTGCACGTTCGTCGAGCTCACCAACCTCGTCGGTGCCCTCGGGCTGCGGACGGCGGTCGAGGCGCTGTCGGCGTACCGGCTGGTCTGTATCGACGAGTTCGAGCTGGACGACCCCGGCGACACGATGCTGATCTCGCGGCTGCTCGGTCAGCTGGTCGAGGCCGGCGTCGAGTTCGCGGCGACCTCGAACACGTTGCCCGACAAGCTCGGCGAGGGCCGTTTCCAGGCGATCGAGTTCCTCCGCGAGATCCAGGGTCTTGCAGCGCGCTTCGACGTACGGCGAGTGGACGGGCCCGACTACCGCCATCGAGGGCTCCCGGTGGCGCCGGACCCGTGGCCCGACGAGAAGGTCGAGCAGGAGGCCGCAGTACGGGCGAACGCGTCGTGCGACCACTTCGTCGACCTGCACCGGCACCTGGCCGAACTGCATCCGAGCAAGTACGGCGCCCTGCTCGACGGGATCGAGACGGTGGCGATCACCGACGTACGGCCGCTGACCGACGAGAACGTGGCGTTGCGGGTGGTGGTGCTCGCGGACCGGATGTACGACCGCAACCTGCCGCTCCTCGCGAGCGGCGTCCCGCTCGACCGGCTGTTCTCGGCCGAGATGCTGAAGGGCGGCTACCGGAAGAAGTACCTGCGGGCCTTGTCGCGCCTGATCGCACTGGCCCGTGCCGCATGATTCCCTGAACCGATGAGAGTCGAAGGACAGCGACGTAGGGTCTCGCTGGTGCTGTTCGCGGTGGCGCTCGGGTTGCTGGGTGCCGGGGGATTCGTGCAGTTCCGCGACACGTCGGGGTTCGGCAGCAGCTACTGGATCTTCCCGCTCGGGCTGCTTGCGGTGGTGCCGGCGGTGGCGTCCGTGGTGGTCGCGTGGCCGGAGCCGCGGGCTCGGTTGTCGCTGGGGATCGTGCTCGGTGTGCTGACCGTGGTGATGATCTGGCAGGACATCGTCAACGACGGGTTCCGGTTCATCTGGAACCAGAACGAGGGCGAGCTGCAACAGCTCGAGATCGTGCTCTTCGTGCTGGCCTTCGTGCTGCTCACCACCGCCGGGGCACGGCTCGGCGGCGGACGGTGGCTGCTGCGCGCCGCGGCGTACCTGGTCGGCACTGTCGTGGTGTCACTCGTCGTCACGGTGATCGGGATGATGTACCACGACAAGACCGGGTGTGCCCCCGACGCGGAGGAGTGTCTGGCTGGGCTCCTGGGGATTCTGTGGGGCGCGGCCGCGGTCGTGGCCTGCCTGGTGGCGGTGGTCGTGATCGAGCTGATCTTGTGGTCCAGACGACGGCGGAAAGCCGCTGAACTCATGGGCTGATGAGGCAGGATGACCTAATGGCGAAGCAGAAGAAGGGCCAGAAGGCAGCCGGTGGGGGACTGCGGGAGCAGCTGCGGGTGCCGGTCGGCGAGGTGGACCTGACGAAGTACGACACGCGTGCGACGGCGGGGTTCAGCGGGACCAAGGACGACGGCAAGCTCGCGCTGGAGAACCTCGGCGCCGAGGTCTCGGACTGGCAAGAGCGGCTGTTCGCCGAGGGCCGGACCGGTGGCGAGCGGAGCATTCTGCTGGTGCTGCAGGGGATGGACACCTCCGGCAAGGGCGGCGTGATCCGGCACGGCGCGGGGCTGATGGACCCGCAGGGCCTGAAGATCACCTCGTTCAAGGCGCCGACGCCGGCCGAGAAGCGCCGCGGGTTCCTGTGGCGGATCCGGCAGGCAGTGCCCGGGCACGGGATGATCGGGGTCTTCGATCGGTCGCACTACGAGGACGTGCTGATCGCCCGGGTGCGCGAACTGGTCACGCCGAACGTGTGGACCCGGCGGTACGACCAGATCAACGAGTTCGAGGCCGAGCTGACCGCCAGCGGCGTGACGATCGTGAAGTGCTACCTGCACATCTCGGCCGACGAGCAGCGGGCCCGGCTCGAGGAGCGCCTCGCCGACCCGACCAAGCACTGGAAGTACAACCCGGGTGACGTCGACGAGCGGCAGCTGTGGCCCGACTACATGGAGGCGTACCACGCGGCGCTTGAGCGCTGCAACACGCCTGACGCGCCCTGGTACGTCATCCCGAGCGACCGCAAGTGGTACCGCAACTGGGCCGTCACCACAATCCTCCTGGAGACGCTCAAGGAGCTGAACCCGGAGTGGCCTGCGGCCGACTTCGACGTCGAGAACGAGAAGAAGCGCCTGGCAGCAACCTGACAGCGGCTAGGTGGCCCTGGTCCTGGACCATCTACGGTTGCCCGCATGGCGTTGATCCTGGCTCTTCTCGCCGTCCTGGGGATGGGTGGCTATCTCTGCGTCTTCGTGGCGTTGCACGTGCTTCCGACCGGCTACCACCCGGTCCGGCATGCCGTCAGCGACTACGGCGTCGGCCGCTACGCGTGGCTGTTCCGCTGGGCACTCGTGGCTTCGTCGGTCGGCATCCTTGCACTGGCCGCTGGACTCGCGCTCGAGCCCGGCACCCCGACAGTGACCGTGCTGCAGTTGGTGTTCCTGTTTCTGATCCCGGTGATGCGGGCCGGCATGCTGAAGTTCCCGACCGACCTCGAGGGGCAGCGACTGACCCGGTCCGGCCGGCTGCACTATGTGTTCGCGGTCGCCGCGTTCGCGCTGACGTACTCCGCGATCGCCGACATGACGCCCGAACTCGGATCTGTCGGCGCCTGGGAGTCGGTGAGCGGCTTCCTGTCGGTGCTGCGCATCATCGCCGTCGTGTCGCTCGTCCTGCTGGTGATCGCGCTCGTGCCTCGGCTGCGCGTGGTGTTCGGTCTGTTCGAGCGCGGGTTCCTGCTCAGCACGAACCTGTGGTTCCTGACAGTCGGGATCTGCCTGCTCGTCGAAGCCGCGACCTGAGCATCAGCTGTCCGGGTCGATGTCGTGGCGCCGGAGCAGGTCGCGGAGCGCAGCGACCTGCTCGTGCAGGCGCTCGTTCTCCTCGAGGACGGCGTTGAGTTCGGCGAGCAGGTGATGCCGGCGGCCGTACGTCGTCCACGTGTTGGCGGGGTCCTCGGCGAGCATGCCCGTGACGAGGTCGTGTGACCGCTGGCGCCAGTTCATGTGCTTCTCGAGCTTCCGGCGTACCTCGTCGGTGCTCTCGGCGAGCTTGGTGATGATCTGGCCGCCGACCCCGTCGCCGTCGTGGAGTACGCCGAGGAGCAGGTGCTCCGGACCGACCTGCTCCGCGCCACGGGCCCGCGCCTCGCCCCACGCGAACTCGAACGTGCTCTTCGCGCGCGGCGTGAACGGGATCGTCCCGGCGGCCGCACCGCTCCGGCCGCGGCCGATGATCTCGACGACCAGATCCCGCACCGCCGGAGCCGTGACGCCCAGGTCGGCGAGCACACGCGACGCGACGCCCTGCCCCAAGGTGATCAGGCCGAGCAGTAGGTGCTCGGTGCCGACGTACACATGGTCGAGGCTGCGCGCCTCCTCCTGCGCCAGCACGATGACGTGCCGGGCCTGCTCGCTGAACTGTTCGTACATGGGATCTCCCCTCCACCAGTCCTGCACGAGATCGAAGGTCAGCGCCTCCTCGTCGAGAACCAGCTCGACCCGAAGGCGTTCCTGCAGGTCCTCGGCCGTCACCGGGTGGTGCTCGAGCCGGCTCCGGACGAAGGCGGCGGCCTCGTGGTACCCGGCGTCACCGGACGCGATCCGATCGAGCAGATCGTCGACGTCGGCGACCGGCTCGAGTTGCAGCTCGGCGCGGTTCAGCGTGACGAACTGCAGCACGACCGCGACCGCCACCACCCGGTTGGCTCCGTCGAACGGCCGCGCCCGGACCAGACCCGCGAGCAGCACCCCAGCCGACTCCGCGAGGCCGCCGGTCAGCCGTACGCCGTCCAGCACGCGATCGATCGCGTCCAGGTTCGATCGGCGTACGACGTCGTCGGAGTCGCACCGCAGCACGCGCGCGGCGATCGCGAGAACGTCGTACCGACCGAGGTAACGCATCAGTCGTCTCCACGCAGCCGGCGCAACGATTCCTCGTGCCGGACGAGGTTCTGCTCGAGCAACTCGCTGAACTGCACGTCCTGCCGCCGCTGATCCACCAACGCGGCGATCGCCTCACGCGCCACGTCCGACACCGAACGCCCCTCCACCGAAGCCACAGTCTGCAACCGCTCAGCCAACACCGGATCGAGCCGCAACAAGATGTTCTTGGTCCCATCCTTCGCCATAGCTATCAAGATATCACGCTAGCCCGAGCGTGAACCGCCACGCAGGCAGAACCCCTCGAAACGGCCGGTTGGACCCCTTCGACGGCGGGTTGTGCCTGCGTGGCGGTCCGCCTGTGGATAACGGCCGCGGCGACGGCGCGATCCCTGCCACGCTGGTTCGGTGGCTGAGGTGGTTGAAGTCCTGCAGAAGGCGGGTGGGAGCGCGACGTTCGCGCAACTGCACGCACTCGTCCCCTCGCGGGCGATCCGGCTCGCGCTGGCGCAGGGCCGGATCAAGCGCGTCGCCAAGGGCCTGTACGCCCTGCCGATCGATCCGTCGCCGCTGACTGTCGCCCGCGCGTACGGCGGTGTCCTGTCACACGAGAGCGCGGCGCAGCACCATGGGCTCGACGTCGTCACGATGCCGCTCAAACCCCATGTCACCGTCGCTCGCCGCCAGCGTAGGCGCGAGACGCGGCTTGCGTGCACCCTGCACTGGTCCGATGCTCCCGAACTCGACGGCGCGACCACGCCGCTGCGCACTGTCCTCGACTGCGCGCGGAGCCTCCCGTTCTGCGAGGCCCTCGCGGTCGCCGACTCGGCACTGCGCAAGGGCCTCGTGACGCGGGACGAACTGCTCGCCGCGGCGGTCTCGGTCCGGGGGCCAGGGCGGGCACGGGGGATCAGGCTGGCCGAGGCGGGTGATCCGCGCGCGGCGTCGGCCCTCGAGTCGGTGTTGCAGGGTCGCGTCCTCAAGGCCGGGTACTGCGGTTTCGTGCCGCAGTTCGTGATCGCGGACGACGAGTTCTTCGCGCGCGTCGACCTCGGTCACCCGGAGCTGCGGCTGGTCCTGGAGGCCGACTCGTTCGCTTACCACGCGTCTCGCGAGGCGCTGCGCCGCGACTGCCGCCGCTACGTCAACCTCGCCATGCGCGGGTGGACCCTGCTGCGATTCTCATGGGAGGACGTGGTGCTCGACGAGGGGTGGGTCGCCCAGGCGCTGGCGGGTGTCTTGAGCGGACGGGCGCGCAGGCAGAACCCCCGGAAGTGGGCCGCATAGGGGCCCAACAGAGGGTTCTGCCTGCGGGGAGGTTCAGGCCGTACGCACCAACTCGGGGCGGGCGATGACTGGGCGGGGGGCCGGGTCGAGGGTTAGGAGGTCGAGGCCGGCTACGCCGTAGCGGAGGAGGACCAGGCGGGCTACCTCCGTGCTGACGCCGAGGGGGGCCGAGACTGCGACCGCGCCGGCGCGGCGGGACGTGGTTTCGGCTCGGTCGGGGAGTACGCCGGGGGCGAGGAAGAGGGAGCCGACCGCGACGTGGCGGCGGCCCTCCAGGCGCCACTGGAGTACGGCCTCGGCCGGTGACGGCGAGGCGGCGCAGACGAACGCGGCGGTGACGGGGAGCCGGTGACGCTGGCCCCACAACCGCGCGAGGCGGGTGACGCTCGCGTTCGCGTGCGAGTCGCTCGAACCGGCGGCCGCGAGCACCAGCGCGTCCAGCTCACGCACCCGGCCGCCCTTCAGCTCGGCGCGCATCCGGCGGTCGAGTACGTCGAGCAGCGTGTCGTCGAACCCGAGCACGTCGGACGCGATGATCCGCAGGTTCGGGAACCGGCTCTGCGCCTCGTCGAGGACGGCCGGTACGTCGATCCGCGCGTGGTACGCGGCCGACAGCAGCAGCGGCAGGACGACGACCTCCTCGACGCCCTCGGCGGCGAGCTTGCCGATCACCTGGTACGGCGTCGGCGGGCAGTGGTCGAGGAAGGAGGCTTCGATCCGCAGGTCGTCACGCATCTCGCGCAGGCACTTCACGAGCGAGTGGACGGTGGCGGCCGAACGCGGATCGCGGCTGCCGTGGGCGAGGATCACGAGCGCTGGAGCAGTCACAGCAGTTCCCCTTCTTCGTCGTCGATCATTCCGGCCGCGAGCGTCCACCCGTCGTGGGCGTCGATGAGCAGGAACGAACCGGTGATGGCGTTGCTGGAGTACGGGTCGGCGGCCAGCGGTGCGGCGATCTTGAGCTGCACCTTGCCGATGTCGTTCAGGTCGAGCTCGGTGGCGTCGATGACTCCGAGCGTGTCGAGGTCCAGCGCGCCGGTGATCTTGGTGACGATCGCCTGCGCGGTGGTGGTGGTGTGCTTGATCAGCACCCGGGCCCCGACGGTCAGTGGCCGGTCGGCCAGCCAGCTGATGGTGGCCGCCAGTTCCCGGCGGGTGCCGGGGGAGTGCTCGGCGGCGACGATCACCGAGCCGCGGGCGACGTCGATGTCGTCGGCGAGCCGGACCGTGACGGCTTCACCGGCGATCGCGGACGGCCGTTCGACGACCGCGGTGCTGGTGGCGGTGACGACCGGCCGGTCGATGCCGGCGATCGACGTACGGCGTCCCGCCGGCAGCACGATCACCGGGTCGCCGACCGTGACGGTGCCGGAGGCAACGGTTCCGGTGTAGCCGCGGTAGTCGCGGTACTCGTCGGTCTGCGGGCGGATCACGTACTGCACCGGGAACCGCAGCGGCTGCGCAGAGTTGTCGATCCGCCCGTTCGCGTTCTCCAGGAACTCGAGCAGTGTCGGTCCGTCGTACCACGGGGTCCGGGTGGAGTGTTCGACGACGTTGTCGCCGGCGAGGGCCGAGACCGGGATGGCTTGGATGTCCGCGATGCCGAGTTGGTCGGCGACCTCGTTGACGTCCTCGGCGATCTTGGTGAACCCGGCCTCGTCGTAGCCGACCAGGTCGATCTTGTTCACCGCGAGTACGACGTGCGGCACCCGGAGCAGACCGGCGACGGCGAGGTGCCGCCGCGTCTGCTCGAGTACGCCGTGGCGGGCGTCGACCAGGATGATCACCACGTCCGCCGTCGATGCGCCCGTGACCGTGTTCCGTGTGTACTGCACGTGCCCGGGGCAGTCGGCCAGGATGAACGAGCGCTTGTCGGTGGCGAAGTACCGGTAGGCGACGTCGATCGTGATGCCCTGCTCGCGTTCGGCTCGCAGACCGTCGGTGAGCAGTGCGAAGTCGAAGTCACCGCCGCGGGCTTCGGAGACCGTCTTCACGTGCGCGATCTGGTCGGCGAGGATCGCCTTGCAGTCGTGCAGCAGCCGCCCGACCAGCGTCGACTTGCCGTCGTCCACCGATCCGGCCGTTGCCAGACGCAACAGGGTGCTCATCAGAAGTACCCCTCTCGTTTGCGGTCTTCCATCGCGGCCTCGCTGGCCCGGTCGTCGGCGCGGGTCGCGCCCCGCTCGGTGATCTCGCTGGCCGCGACCTCGATGACGACCTCGGCCGGGCTTACAGCTGTCGATGCAACCGCACCCGTGCAGGACATATCGCCCACGGTCCGATAGCGCACCAGGCGGCGGTCCACCTCTTCACCGGAGCGAGGCTGCGAGTAGGGGCCGACGGCAAGCAGCATGCCGTCGCGTTCGAACACGTCCCGCTCGTGGGCGTAGTAGATCGAAGGCAGCGGGATCTGCTCGCGCTCGATGTAGTTCCACACGTCCAGCTCGGTCCAGTTGGACAGCGGGAACACCCGCACGTGCTCACCCGGCCGGTGCCGCCCGTTGTACAGCGACCACAGCTCCGGGCGCTGGTTGCGCGGGTCCCACTGACCGAACTCGTCCCGCAGGCTGAAGATCCGCTCCTTCGCCCGGGCGCGCTCCTCGTCACGCCGGCCGCCGCCGAAGACGGCGTCGAAGCGGTGCGCGTTGATTGCGTCGAGCAACGGTACGGTCTGCAGCTGGTTCCGGGTCCCGTCGGTGCGCTCGCGCAGCCGGCCGTCGGCGATGTAGTCCTCGACCTTCGCCACCTCGAGCTTCAGCCCGAGCTGCTCGACGACCGCGTCGCGATAGGCCAGTACTTCGGGGAAGTTGTGGCCGGTGTCGACGTGCAGCAACGTGAACGGCACGCCGGCCGGCGAGAATGCCTTCCGGGCCAGGTGCAGCATCACGATCGAGTCCTTGCCGCCGGAGAACAGGATCACCGGCCGCTCGAACTCCGCCGCGACCTCGCGGAACACGAAGATCGATTCGCTTTCCAGAGCATCCAGCTCTGTGACTGTGTTGATCACTGGCGCGGTCACGTGTGCAACCCGCATTCGACCTTGCCGGTGCCCGCCCAGCGGCCGCTGCGCGGGTCCTCACCGGGCGCGACCTGCTGCGTGCACGGCTCGCAACCGATCGACGGGTAGCCGTCGTACTGCAGCAGGTTCACGAGTACGCCGTTGTCCTGGATGTAGCTGTCCAGGTCCTCCTGCGTCCACGGCGCGATCGGGTTGAGCTTCACCATGTCGCGCTTCTCGTCGTACTCGACGACCGGCGTGTTGGCGCGGGTCGGCGCCTCCTCGCGGCGGATGCCGGTGACCCAGGCCTTGTAGCCGGACAGGTACCGGTTCAGCGGCTCGACCTTGCGCATCGCGCAGCACTTGTTCGGGTCGCGGTCGTGCAGTTTCTCGCCGTACTCCGCGTCCTGCTCGGCGACCGTCTGCTTCGGCAAGGCGTTGATCAGGTGGATCGGCAGCATCGCGGCGACCGCGTCCCGGGTCCCGATCGTCTCGGCGAAGTGGTAGCCGGTGTCGAGGAACAGTACGTCGACCCCGGGCGCCGCGGCGGCCGCGAGATGGGGGAGTGCGCCGTCGGCCATCGAGGCGGTCACCACCAGTTCGTCACCGAAGGTCTCCCGCGCCCACGCGAGCACCTCCACCGCCGACGCGTCGGCGAGACGTTCGTTCGCCTCCTCGGCGATCGTCTTCAGATCCGTACTCATTCCACCGTCACCCGCAACCCGATCATCTTCAGCTGGAACACCCGTGTACACGGCCGGCACTCCCACGCACCATGGCCCTCTTCAGAAGGACGAAGGTCCTCGTCCCCGCAGTAGGGGCAATACATCGGTGCCGCACGTTCGCTCACTGAAGTGCCTCCTGGTCCGCTCGGGTGACCCACTGGGCGAAGCGCTCGCCCTCGTTGCGCTCCTTCAGGTAGTTCTGGGTGACACGTTCCACGTAGTCGGTGAGCCCGTCCGCCGTGACCTTGTGACCGCGCAGCTTCCGGCCGAACCCGGCGTCCAGCCCGAGGCCGCCGCCGAGGTGCACCTGGTAGCCGGGCACCTGCTTGCCGTCGGCATCCAGTACCAGCTGGCCCTTCAGTCCGATGTCCGCGACCTGGATCCGGGCGCACGAGTTCGGGCAGCCGTTGACGTTCACGGTGATCGGTACGTCGAGTTCGGGGATCCGCTCCTCGAGCTCGTTGATCAGCTGCGCCGCCTTCGCCTTGGTCTCGACGATCGCCAGCTTGCAGAACTCGATGCCGGTGCAGGCCATCGTGTTCCGCCGCCACGCCGACGGGTTCGCCTGGTACCCGAGCGCGTCCAGCTCGGCGACCAGCGACTCGACCTGCGACTCCTCGACGTCCAGCACCAGCAGCTTCTGCTGGGCGGTGGTCCGGATCCGGTCCGACCCGTGCCGCGCGACCACGTCGGCGACCTGCGCGAGCGATGTACCGGAGACCCGGCCGACGACCGGCGCGACGCCGACGAAGTACTTGCCGTCGTTCTGCTTGTGGACGCCGACGTGGTCACCCTGGATCGCGGGGACCTCGGGCGCCGGTCCGTCGATCAGCTTCCGCTTGAGGTACTTGTCCTCGAGGACCTCGCGGAACTTCTCGACGCCCCAGTCCGCCAGCAGGAACTTCAGCCGGGCCCGGGTCCGCAGCCGGCGGTAGCCGTAGTCGCGGAAGATGCTGGTGACCCCCCACCAGGCTTCGGCGACCTCGTCCAGCGGGATCCAGGTGCCCAGCCGCTGCGCGAGCATCGGGTTCGTCGACAGGCCGCCGCCGACCCACAGGTCGAAGCCCGGGCCGTGCTCCGGGTGCACGACACCGACGAACGCGATGTCGTTGACCTCCGGTACGACGTCGTGCGACGGGTGCCCGGTGAGCGCGGTCTTGAACTTCCGCGGCAGGTTGGAGAACTCGTCCGAGCCGATGTACTTCGAGACGATCTCGTCGATGGCCGGCGTCGGGTCGATGATCTCGTCCGCCGCGATGCCCGCGACCGGGCTCGCGATGACGACCCGCGGTACGTCGCCGCACGCCTCGGTCGTGTAGAGCCCGACCGACTCCAGCTGCTGCCAGATCGCCGGCACGTCCTCGATCCGGATCCAGTGCAGCTGGATGTTCTGCCGGTCGGTGATGTCCGCGGTGTCGCGCGCGTACGTCGTGGAGATGTCGGCGATCACCCGCAACTGCTCGGCGGTCAGCTGGCCGCCCTCGATCCGGACCCGCAGCATGAAGTAGCGGTCGTCCAGCTCCTCCGGCTCCAGCGTCGCGGTCTTGCCGCCGTCGATCCCGGGCTTGCGCTGGGTGTACAGACCCCACCAGCGGAAGCGGCCGCGCAGGTCGGCCGGGTCGATCGAGTCGAAGCCGCGGTGCGCGTAGACGTTCTCGATCCGCGCCCGGACGTTCAGGCCGTCGTCGTTCTTCTTGTTCTCTTCGTTCTTGTTCAGCGGCTCGCGGTATCCGAGCGCCCACTGACCTTCGCCCTTGCCCTTACGGGGGCGGGCGGGTTTGCGGGCGGGGGAGGTGACGCCGGCAGTCATCTGGGGCGTGTCCTTGTCCTCGTGACAGGTGCTCACCGAGGGCGGCAGGATCGAAGCGTCGTCGGTTCGATGCGTTCCGCGCGGTGCGCACCCAGCGGTGATCGGGGGTGATCAGGGGGCCGTCGTTGGCCCTGGCAGGGTGGCTGTCAGAACATCGAAGGACAACAGATGGCACTGCGCATCCGCCCGAGGTCGACATGGAGCCGACCTACGAGGTGGGTGGTGAACGCAGCGAGCATGTCCACAAGCGTCAGCTCGAACCGCTGACAAATCAACTCCCATTCCTACATCTTGAGATCCGATCTCACGATATGGCTATCTCTACCAGTCTGATGGAGATTGATTCCGGCGTCGAACACGTCGTACAAGAAATCTTGTGCAAGAGTTCTTGTGGAAGTTACGGTGCTCTCCATGACGCCTCCGAACCGCCGGACGGTGACGCCGTCCGTGCTCGCCGCCATGCACCACCCGCTGCGCCGCCGGCTGCTCGACCTGATCCACATCGACGGTCCGGCGACCGCGTCCCGGCTGGCCGGGTCCACCGGAGAACTTGTCGGCAATGTCAGCCATCACCTGAAGGTTCTCGCGTCCGCGGGCGTGATCGTCGAAGCTCCGGAGCTGGCCAAGAACCGCCGCGAGCGGTGGTGGAAGCTCGGCGACACCTCGGAGTACTCGTGGTCGATCGCGGACGCGCAGGGGGACCCGGCGGCCGAGTTGGTCGCGGCCACCGCCGAGGACGCGAACCTGGCCCATCACGTCGGCAAGGTGCGGCAGTGGTTCGACATGCGGTACGAGTTCGAGGAGCCCTGGGTGCGGGCGGCGTACGCGACCGAGAGATGGCTCACATTGACGCCCGATCAGCTCACCGAGCTGAGTGAGCGGATCGAGGATCTGGTCCGCTCGTACTCCGAGCTCCCGGCCGAGGGTGAGGACGCGCACCGCGTCTTCTTCTTCGCGCACGCCATTCCTGCACGCCCATGACCACCGAGGTCTTCCCGCCGCTCCGGAGAGACCGTCGGGTGCACGGATGGATCGCGTCGGCCGCGGTGTCGCAGGCCGGCGACATGGCCTGGTACGTCGGACTCGCCTGGAGCGCCGCACAGGTCACGAGCCCGGCCGGCGCGGGTCTGGTGATGGGGATCGGCGCGCTGCCGAAGGCGCTCATCCTGCTGTACGGCGGTGCGCTCGCGGACCGTTTCGACGGGCGCCGGACGATGATCCTCGCCAACCTCGCGCGGATCGTCGTACTCGCCGTGGCCGCGTCGGCCGTCGCGATCTGGGGACTTTCGCTAGCACTGCTAGCGACCGTCGCGGTCGTGTTCGGCGCGGTCGACGCGCTCTACGCGCCGGCGTCCGGAACGCTGCCGCGGCGGATGGTTCAGTCGGAAGACCTCGTCAAACTGTCGGCCGGCACCCAACTGGCGCAGCGGCTCGCGGTCTTCGGGGGTGCTCCGCTCGGCGGTCTGCTGGTCGCACACGGCGGCCTGATCACCGTGATGATCGTCGACGCGGTGTCGTTCGTGGTGATCGCGGTGGCGCTGGCGTTCCTGGTCAAGCCGCGGCTCCCGCAGCCCGTCTCCACGGGCCACTCGATCCGCGCCGACCTGCGTGACGGGTTCGCGTACCTCAAGCGGGACGTCCGTGCCCGGACGCTGGTGATCGCGTTCTCGGGGCTGAATCTGTGCGTCGGCCCGATCCTCGCCGTCGGCCTCGTGCAACGCACCCACTCCGCCGGGTGGGGCTCGGCCTGGTACGGATGGTTCCAGGCGTGCTCCGGGGTAGCGGCCGCAGCGGGCGCGCTGGTTGCGATGCGGTGGAAGCCGGCCGACCTCGCGCGATCCGGTCTGCTGGCGCTGGTCGTCCAGGCGGCCGGTTGCGCGATGATCGGCCTGATGCCGAAGCTCGGTGTCTTCGTCGCGATGGCGATGATCGGCTGTACGGCGGGGATCGCGTCGGCGCAGCTGTCCGCGGCGTTCCAGCAGAGCGTGGACCCGACGTACCTGGGTCGCAGTTTCAGCATTGTGAATCTGTCCGACGAGGCGATGATGCCGCTCGCGATGGTCGGCTTCGGGGCGCTGATCAGCCTGGCGAGCATTCCGGTCGCGTGCGTGCTGGTCGCCGTCCTGTTCGCGGCGCTGGTGCTGTGGGCGGCAGTCCGGGTCGATCGCTGAGGTCTGTACTCCGGCAGGTTCGGTGCGCTACCGTCCGTCCGAGTAATAGGAAACTTTCCTAACGATTGGGTGGAGGGAGACAATCGTGAGGTCGTGGCGACGAGTCGGAGCGGTGGTTCTGGCAGCGGGTCTGGTGGTTGGTCTGGTGGGTCCGGTGAGTGCAGCGGACGGTGTCGCGGGTGGGGCTGTACGGGTGAACCAGCTCGGGTACGGCGCCTTCGACAGCAAGGCGGCGTACGTGATGACTCACGACGCCGCGACGGGAGTGCGCTATCAGGTCGTGGATCGGCATGGCCGGCGCGTGCTGAGCGGGCGGGTCGGCGATGACGCGGGGGAGTGGAACGCGACGTACCGGCACGTCTATCAGCTGGATCTGTCCGCGCTGAAGATCCCGGGGAGCTACCGTCTCGAGGTCCCCGGCATGGCCGCCGCGAGCTTCGACGTACGGGCGTCGTCGGACCGGCTTCTGACCGGTGCGAAGGACAAGGCGATCAACTTCTTCACGGCTCAGCGCGACACCGCGCACCGCAATGACGCCCGGGCGCTGGTCTACGAGATCCCTGAGTTTGTGGATCCGGATACCGACCAGACGGTCGGTGAGCTGCAGCAGCTCGGTGGGCCGGTCGATGTCACCGGTGGGTGGTACGACGCCGGCGACTACCTCAAGTTCACGCACATCGCGGCGTACTCGGAATCGTTGCTGTGGGCATCGGCACGGGATGCTCGGCAGCCGGACCGGAAGGTGCTGGCGGAGGCGCGGCACGGGCTGGACTGGCTGGACAAGATGTGGGACGAACGGACCCGGACGCTCTACATCCAGGTCGGCGTCGGGGCCGGGAACGCCGAGGAGACGTTCATCGGCGACCACGACATCTGGCGGCTGCCCGGCGTCGACGACACCCTCACCGATCCGTCCGCACGCTTCCTGCGGAACCGCCCGGTCTTCCGGGCCGCAGCGCCGGGCAAGCCGATCAGCCCGAACCTGGCCGGTCGTACGGCGGCGGCGTTCGCGCTCGCCGCTCAGGTCGAGCCGGACCGCGCGGCAGCTCGCCGGCATCTCGAAACGGCGGCTCAGATCTATCGGCAGGCTCAAACGACGAACGTCGGCCAGCTGGTGACCTCGCTGCCGTTCGCGTTCTACCCGGAGACGGCGTGGCGGGACGACCTCGAGCTGGGTGCGACCGAGCTCGCTCTGGCCGCTCGGCGACTGGGCGATCGGCGCGCCGGGTCCTGGCTGAAGCAGGCGGGGTATTGGGCGACGCAGTACATCGAACACGAGGCGGGCGGCGACACGCTCAACCTGTACGACGTGAGCGCCCTGGCTCATGCGGATCTGATCCGGGCGGCGCGGACGGATCGGCCGTTGGTTTCCAAGCTGGTCGGCGATCTGCGGGCGCAGTTGGAGATCGGGGCATCGCGGGCTGCGGCCGATCCGTTCCGGGCGGGAGCGCAGTACGACAACTTCGACGCCGTACCGCATGCCTTCGGGCTGGCCGCGACAGCGCGGCTGTACCGGAAGGTGACCGGCGACCGGCGGTACGACGCCTTCGGGCAGCAGCAGCTCGATTGGAACTTCGGGGCGAACGCGTGGGGCGTCTCGTTCATGGTCGGCGTCGGCCGGAACGCGGAGCGGTGCCCGCACCACCAGATCGCGAACATCACCGGTCGCGAGCTCACCGGCGCGGTCGTCAACGGGCCGAACTCGGCGTCGTTGTTCGAGGAAGGGCTCGGGGATCACCTCGACGGGATGAACCCGTGCCCGGCCGACGGTGTCGATCGGTACGCCGAGTTCACCGGCCACGGCTCGCGGTACGTCGACGACGTGCGCTCGTGGCAGGCCTCGGAACCGGCCGACGACTTCGCCGCGATCGCCGTCTACGCCCTGACTCGGTGACAGCTCAGGTGGTCCGCTGCTGCCGCACACGCCGCGTCATGACCACACCGGGGATGCCGAGCCCGAGCAGGAACGGGATCGCGGCGAAGATCCCGAACCAGAGAAAGATGGCCAGGTAACCATAGGCGGCGTTGTCCACGTCCGCGTCCGCCACTGCAAGGAGGACAAAGCTCGCCACGAGGGCAACCACCATGAGGACCGCGAGGGCGATCGCCAGCCCGATGAGAATCCTGGCCCACCGCCGGTAGCCGGCGCTGATCACCCGGACTTGCGGTGGCGCGTACGCCGCGGGCCCACCCGGCATGTGAGGCGGGTGCGGGGGCGGCTGGTGTTCAGACATGGGCCTTTTCTACTGTGTGCGACCCCGAAACACCACTTACGCTCTGATCCGGTGACCACTCACAGGAGGAGGCCTGGATGGCGTTCGGCAAGTCGAAACCGGAGGCGCCGGTGGCTCAGGTCGCCTGGGAAGGCGTCCGGGAGTTCACCCTCGGTACGGTCGAACGCCCGGCGACCCGCAAGCGGAACCGGATCGGCTGGGGCGCGAAGGCGATCCGGGTCCCGCAGGGGTCCAAGGACGATCGGGTCTTCGCGCCTTGTGCGTACGTCGGGACCGCCGGCCTGGCCCTGTTCCGTGATCCCGAAGCGACGCAGGTGCTCTGCTCGGTGGATCAACGTGGGGGCCACGAGTTCGTCGTGCAGGACGCCGGCGGAGCGACGGTCGGGACCATCATCCGGATCCCTTCGAGTCGGCCGTTGCTCCGTCCGAACTGGCGCATCGAGCAGCCGGGTCAGGTGGACGTGATCGGGCGGACCGAGTGGTTGAGCGGCGACGCGAAACAGCTCGCCGAGAAGGCCGCCGGGCGGCTCTTCACCGGGGTGCTGGACGCGCTCACAGGTTTCGGCGCCGAGGGCGGCGACCAGCCGACCAAGGAGCGCGTCCTCGAGTGGCGGGCCGGCGACGACGTCGTCATGTTGTCCGAAGCAACCAAGTCGGTCACGATCAAAGCGGAGTGGCTCGACCGCCGCCTCGCCTTCGCCTACACCCTCGTCGCCGAATGACTGCTCGGGCTGTTGCTGAGCAGGTGCGGTCGGGGGCTGTGTCTGCGCTGGAGATCGTGGAGCGCGCTCTCCAGGCGGCCCGGGAACTCGATCCGGTGCTGCACTTCCTGGACGAACTGGACGCCGACGGGGCGCGCCGTGCTGCCGAGCGGGTGGATCCGAGCGGGCCGTTGGCCGGCGTACCGTTCCTGATCAAGGCGCGTACGCCGCCTGAGTCGCCGCTCCTGACCCGGCTGATCGCTGCCGGCGCGGTCCCGATCGGGTGGGCGACGCGGGCGCGGCCGGGTGCGGTGTCGCTGACGTTCGGGTGGAACGGGCGGGAGTACACGCGGAATCCGTGGGACCTGGAGCAGTCGCCCGGCGGGTCGACCGCGGGAGGTGCGGCGGCCGTCGCGGCGGGCGTCGTACCGCTGGCGACCGGTGGCGACAGTGGCGGGTCGTTGCGGATCCCGGCATCGTTCTGCGGGATCGTCGGGTTCAAGGGCACCTACGGCCGCGTCCCACGCCCGGGCGGCCGCGCCCTCGGCGGGCTGACCACAGCCGGCGTGATCGGCGCAGACCTCGACGACGTCATCCTCGCCACCAGCATCGCCAGCGGCCCCCACCGCCTGGACTCCACATCCCTACCCCACTGGCCGGTCCCCTCGGTGAGTGATCGGCGGTGGCGAGTGGCCTACCGCTCGACACTCGGATCCTGCCCGGCTGACGACGATGTGGATCGCGTCCTGCGGGATCGGCTGGCGGCGGCTGATGTCGAGCTGGCCGACGTACCCCTGGAGCTGGAGCCGACGGCCGAGGCGTGGCCAGTGTTGTCCGGGTTGGACAACGGGCGTGGTGCCGAGGCAGCCGCGGCCAATCGGGCCCGACTGGTCCGCGACCACAACAACACCGCGCTGGCCGACCTGTTCGCGGAGGTGGACGCGTTGGTCACCCCCACCACCCTGACCGTTGCCCACGGCTACGACCAGCACGAGGAGACCATCGTGACCGGGGACCCCTGCTGGGTCTTCAACGTGACGGGTCACGGGGCCGTGAGCGTCCCGGCCGGCTTGTCCGACGGACTGCCGGTCGGCCTTCAGGTCATCGCGCCACACGGAGCCGACGACGTCGCCTTGGCCGTCGCCCGTCGGCTCCGTGCGGAGCTGCCAGCGCCGCGAGTCCACTGCTAGCGTCGGAGCCTAGAGGGTGCTGCTGGTCCTGGCGACGACAGCGGCGAGCAGTCCGTAGTCCACGTCCTGGTTCTCGGCGATGTCCACGGCCTTGCGATCGCCGTTGCCCAGGGGCCTCAGCACCCCTTTGACAGCCTCGACCTGTGCGGCGTTGAACACCATGAAGGAGACCTTGTTCTTGGCCACATGGAGAACGGCAGCGTGTTTGTCGTTCTTGAGGAAGTGCGGCTTGCCGTACTCCAACTTCTCCTCGACGTCAGGAATCGCCTGACGCACGAGCTCACGTATTTTCTCGCAGACCTCGATCTGCCAAGGGTGACCCTTGTCGATGTATCTGGTCACGTCGTCGTCCATGATCCTCCTCTAGTTCTTGAGCTTCGTGGTCTGAGCGACCGGATCTGACCGGCCGTGAGTGTGTGATGCGATCGGAGGTCGTCATCGCACCCGGAAGATCTCTACGACATGTGGCGCATCGATGAGGGTGTGCGGCGCGACGGCGTGATAGGCCCACACATGCGTCCACGCGTTGCCGGTACGCACGGTCAGCATCGTTTTCATCATTCCTGGGCCGAAATAGGTGAAGAACAGGAAGATGATCGAGAGGAGCCAGTTGGCGGGCGAGGTGAGCACCGTCCACGCGTCCCACAGGTGCAGGAGTGTGTAGGTGATGCCGCCGAGAACGACTGTCGTCGCGGTCGAACCGGTCAGTTTCAGGAACCGGGGCACCAGGATGCAGTAGACGAAGATCATCGCCGGCAGGACGGCCCCGGCAAGGTAGAGCACGAACGTGAGGGGCAGACCGACGAGGTACTGCCCGGTGGACAGTCGCCCGAACACCGTCGTCAGTGTCGCGAACTGGATTGCCGACTCGATGAGCAACACCACGGCAATGACCCGGGTGTCGCTCCGCCGATCACTGGACACAAGGTTCAACTGCTGTGCCGAGTACTTGCGGCGAAAGTACGCCAGTGGCAGTACTGCGTACACCACGACGTTGTATCCCGCCCACGTCAGTGCCTCGACCGGTGCGACATGGTCGTGGGTACCGAAGATCGAGCCGGCCAGGTGCAGGCCGAAGGGGTGCCAGCCGAACAGTCGGGCGAGGGCGAACCCGAGACCGAGGCCGAGCGCGCCGTAAGCGAGCAGAAGAACGGTCTCGCGACGCGCGGATGCCGCGTCCGGGGCTCGGGCGGCGAGATCAGGCCGGACGCGGTGTCTGGTCAGCAGGCAGGTCACGGCCATCAATCCGAAGATCCCCAGCATCCCGATGTTGGTGTTCACCACGTGGTCGACCGTGGAACCGGGCACGCCGGGCCAGCCGAACGGCAGCGTCTCACCCGCGACGAGCAGAACCGCGACGTTGGCGGCCAGCCAGACGGCGGCGGTGATCCGGACGCTTCGCTGGCCGGCCAAGCGGCGAAGCGAGCTCGAGGCGTGCGGTGGCGTAGCTGTGGTCGGCATCAGGCTCCTTGGTGGTACAGGTGTACTAATCGGAGGACTCTAGTACAGCTGTGCTATAAAAAGCTATGCCGAAGATCATCGATTCCGGTGAGCGACGTCAGCACCTCGCGGAGGCGGCCTGGCGGGTGATCCTTCGTGACGGGCTCGAGCACGCGTCGGTCCGCAACGTTGCCCGCGAAGCCGGGTTGTCCAACGGCTCGTTGCGCCACCTGTTCAGCACGCAGGCCGAACTACTGGTCTTCGCGATGAACCAGGTCGTCGAGCGCATCGAGCGCCGTCTCGAGGCTCTGGACCCGACCGGCGACCCGCGCACGACCGCGGAGCGGTTCCTCGTCGAGTTGTTGCCCCTCGACAAGGAGCGCCAGGAGGAGAACGCCGTCTGGCTCGCGTTCACTGCGCGCGCACTGGTCGACCCGGAACTGCGCGAGTGCGCCGAGAGAAGCTACGACGCGCTGCGGGCCGGGTGCCGCCGCTGGGTGGCCGAGATCGGCGGCGATCAGGTGGACGTCGAGCGGGAGGCCGACCGGCTCCACGCCGTACTCGACGGTCTTGCCGTCCACGCCGCGACCAGGCCGGCCGTCGCCACCGCCGACAGGCTTCAAGCGATATTGGCGACGCATCTTGACACTCTCGTACCCCAGGAGAAGCCACGAACCCGCTGATCGCCCCGAGCATGCGGCGACCCGTGCTGGGTGTTCAGCGTGACTGGGCATCCCGCGGTGAGTGTTCCGGCGGGACAGGCGGACGGGCTACCGGTGGGTGCGCAGATCGTTGCGCCGCATGGGGCGGACGAGGTTGCCCTGGCGGTGGTGCGAGTGCCTTGGCGACGGTGTTGGCGAGGTCGATGGCTGAGGCGCGCTTGCGATCGGGCGTGGTTTCGCCGCGGGCGGTGGGGGAGCGCTGGGCCTCAGGTTTGGTGAAGTCGGCGATCGCGGCGACGACTGGCTTGGTGTAGACGTCGTCGCGCGTGGTGGTCTGAGCCGCGTGTGCCTGCGCCGGCGAAGCTACGGGCGGCCGGACTGCTTCGCGAAGCTCCGTGCGGAGGAACTTGACCAGCTCCTTCGCGCGGAGGAGCCGGCTGCGACCGAGTACGTGGACCTCACCCGCCAGTGACGCTTTCTCCCGCCAACTGACGTCGAACGTGATCCGCCCCAGCCGGAAGCCCGGATTCGTCTCACCACCGGGATAACCCCGCGCGCCCCCGTCGGTGAAGAACTCGCTGTAGAACGCCCCTTCGTCCTCGTCCTTCAGCACGTTCCAGGCCCGAAACTGGTCCGTCGGCAGCTCGCCCCGTACCCATGCCTCGTCCATCAGCGCGTGCGACACCGCGTTGAGCGGCCGATGCCCGACATACCGGTACTGCGGTCGTTCACCCCGCCGGCGTCGTTCGTACTCGGAGATGATCTGCGGCCACTCGTCCGCGGAGACGGCTCGCGCCAGCCGGGCCGCGAACGACGTACGGGCGCGCAGCTCGGCTCGCGAGGTGACCGGATGATCGGTCCGGCCGGTCATCGTCTCGAGCTTGTCCATCACGAAGGTGCCGCCGTGCGGCCCGATCCGGTTCCACCGGGTGACCTTCAGCGACGGCCGGTTCGGTCCGCCTGTCACGGCGTTCAGCGCACGCAGGGCGGCGATGCCGACGCGGTAGAGCGGGACGCGCCGGCGCATGATGCGCGTCTCCCACTGGGTTCGGTAGTCGCTGTCCAACCACGCCGTACCGACGAGCTGCTTGGCCTCGCGGCGGTTCATCGCGGGTGTTCCGTGCGCCAGCTCTTGATCATCTGGTCCATGTCGGTGTGGATGAACGCGAAGAAGTCGGCGGCTTCGGTGAGGCGCTGGCCGACGGGGGTGTCGAAGCCGAAGAGTTCGGCGCCGGAGCGGCTGGTCGACTCCCACTCGCCGAGCCCCTGGTTGCGGCGCTCGAGGATCGTGGCGAAAACGTCCTCGCGGATGCGGTAGTGATCCTTGCGAGAGCCGGGCAGGCGCTCGCGGGTGATGAACGAGACCTGGAGCAGCTGGCGGACCGCGCCGGAGACGGCCGGCTGGCTGATCTTCAGGGCATCGGCCAGCTCGGCGGCGGTCATCGTGCCGGTCGGGCTGACCAGCATCGCGCCCATCACCCGGGCGGACATCGTCGGGACGCCGCTGTTGGCCAGGACGCCGGCGAACCGCTCGACGAACTGGCTGATCTGTTCCGGGCTCGGTTCCTGCGCCATGGTTGAAGCTTACAGTGATTTGATTTATCGCAACTATAACAATCTTCTGATAATTTGTATCCATGACCTCAACCTCCGACGCCGAAGGGCTGACGCTGACCGGCGCCCGCCGCTTCGGAGTACTCATCGCGCTCTGCCTCGCGGTCCTCGTCCTCGGTCTGGACACGACCGTGCTCAACGTCGCACTGCCGACGCTGGCCAAAGACCTCGACGCCTCCACCAGCCAGCTGCAGTGGATGGCCAACAGCTACAACCTCGTACTCGCGGCGCTGCTGCTGCCGGCCGGTCTGCTCGGTGACCGGTACGGGCGGCGCAAGATCATCGCGATCGCGCTCACGCTGTTCGGCGCCGCCTCGCTGGCCTGTGCGTTGGCCGATTCGGCGGGGACCCTGATCGCGGCCCGGGCCTTCCTCGGCATCGGTGCGGCGATGATCGTTCCGGTCGCGCTCTCGCTGATCACCGTGCTGTTCCGCACCGCGGAGGAGCGGAAGAAGGCGATCGGCTTCTTCGTCGTTGCCAACAGCATCGGTATGCCGCTCGGCCCGATCGTCGGCGGCCTGCTGCTCGACCACGCCGGCTGGCAGTGGATCTTCGTGATCAACATCCCGATCGCGTTCCTGGCAGCGCTGGCGGTGACGCTGCTCGTTCCCGAGAGCCGGAGCGCGAACCGCCCCGCGATCGACTGGCTCGGCATGATCCTGTCGAGCGCCGGTCTCGCGGCCCTCGTGTACGGCGTGACCAAGGCGGGGGAGGCGTCGTGGGGCGCCGCCGTGACGATCGTGTTCCTCGGGCTGGCCGTCGTACTGATCGCCGGATTCCTCGTGTGGCAGCGGCGCAACAGCGAACCGTTGATCGAGCTGCGGTTGTTCGGCGAGCGGGTGTTCACGGGCGGCGCCGTAATACTGACGGTGTCGGTGTTCGCGATCTTCGGGTTGCTGTTCACGATGCCGCAGTACTTCCAGGGCATCAACGGGTCGGACGCGCTGCACACCGGTCTCAAGCTGCTGCCGTTCATCGGCGGTATGACGGTCGGTGCGAAGCTGGCCGAGCCCGTCGAGGCCAAGGCCGGTACGCGGCTCGTGGTGATGACCGGGTTCGTGGTGATGGCGGCCGGTTTCGTGCTCGGTGCCTTCACCGAGCTGGGGACCGGGTACGGGTACACCGCGACCTGGTTCGCGGTGGTCGGGTTCGGCCTCGGAGGCTCGATGCCGCAGGCAATGAACGCAGCCCTCGGCGTGCTCGACCCGGAGCGAGCCGGGACCGGATCAGCCCTGTTGCAGGCGTTCCGGCAGGTCGGTGGGACGGTCGGCGTCGCCGTACTCGGCACCGTGCTGAACTCCGTCTACCGGAGCAACGTCGACACCGGTGGGTTGCCCGCGCAGGCGGCCGACACGGTGGAGAAGAGCCTCGCAGGCGGGCTCGCGGTCGCCGAGAAGGCCGGTTCGCCGGAGCTGCTCGACAACGTCCGTGACGCGTTCATCCACAGCCTCAACACCACGATGTGGGTCTCGGCCGGTATCGCCGTCGCCGGCGCGATCCTCGCCGCCGTCCTGATGCCTGCGCGAGCCGAGAAGCCCTCTCAGGACGCCCTGATGGGTGTCAAGCAAGACATCTGACGAACAGAACAGCGCCCGCTCCCCGAAGCGAGGAGCGGGCGCTGCGACGTGTGTCAGCTGAGCACGAGGCCCGGGTACAGCGGGAACTTGTCGAGCATCTCGGCCGAAGCGGCCTTGGTCTTGTCGGCGACGCCGTCGGCCAGGACGTACTTCGCCTTGGACGGAGCGCCGGCCGCGGTCGTGGTCGGCGTCGTCGAGGACAGCACGTCGACGATCAGCCCCGCGACCCGGTCGAACTCGTCGCCGCCGAAGCCGCGCGTGGTGAGCGCCGGCGTACCGATCCGGACGCCGGACGTGTACCAGGCGCCGTTCGGGTCGCGCGGTACGGCGTTCCGGTTGGTGACGATGCCCGCGTCGAGCAGCGCCGACTCGGCCTGCCGGCCGGTGATGCCGTACGACGAGACGTCCAGCAGCACCAGGTGGTTCTCGGTGCCGTCCGTCACCAGCTTCACGCCGCGCTTCATCAGGCCCTCGGCCAGCGTGACCGCGTTGTCGGCGACGGACTGCGCGTAGTCCTGGAACGAGGGCTGCCGCGCCTCGGCCAGCGCGACCGCCTTGGCGGCCATCGTCTGGCTGAGCGGACCGCCCAGAACCATCGGGCACCCGCGGTCGACGGCGTCGGCGTACTCCGGCTGGCAGAGCACCATGCCGCCGCGCGGGCCGCGCAGCGACTTGTGGGTCGTGGTCGTGGTGACGTGCGCGTGCGGGACCGGGTCGAAGTCGCCGGTGAAGACCTTGCCCGCGACCAGGCCGGCGAAGTGCGCCATGTCGACCATCAGGGTCGCCCCGACCTCGTCGGCGATCTCCCGCATCTTGGCGAAGTTCACCTTGCGCGGGTAGGCGGAGTAGCCGGCGATCAGGATCAGCGGCTTGAACTCGCGCGCCTTACGCGCGACCTCGTCGTAGTCGAGCAGCCCGGTCGACGGGTCCGTGCCGTACGAGTGCTGGTTGAACATCTTGCCGGAGATGTTCGGCCGGAAACCGTGGGTCAGGTGACCGCCGGCGTCCAGCGACATCCCGAGCATCTTCTGGTCGCCGAGCGCCTTGCGGAGCTTGGTCCAGTCCTCGTCGGTCAGGTCGTTGACGTGCTTCGCGCCCGCCTCGGCCAGCGCCGGGGACTCGATCCGCTGCGCCAGGATCGCCCAGAACGCGACCAAGTTCGCGTCGATGCCGGAGTGCGGCTGGACGTAGGCGTGGGGCGCGTTGAACAGGGCCTTGGCGTGGTCGGCGGCGGTCTGCTCGACGGTGTCGACGTTCTGGCAGCCGGCGTAGAAGCGGTGCCCGATGGTGCCCTCGGCGTACTTGTCCGACAGCCAGTTGCCCATCGTGAGCAGGGTGGCGGGGGAGGCGTAGTTCTCGCTCGCGATCAGCTTCAGCGAGGACCGCTGGTCGGCGAGCTCGGCCTTGATCGCGCCGGCGATGGTGGGTTCCACCGCAGCGATCACCTGCAGCGCGTTGTTGTACGCGGCCGACGCGGCGGCGGCGTCGTAGGACTGAGTCATCGTTGTCTCTCCTGCGGTTGCAGTGGGTCGAAGGCACCCAGGCGCACGGTGCCGACGGGTTTCGCTCCCCGGTGGTTCTCCACCTTCAGCGCGCCAGTCGCGACTGCCCAAAAGAAAGGCACAGTCACCCTATCGTGCGTTCGACGATCTCCTGGAAGGGCGTGGTCCTGGGCAGCGTCCCGAAAACGCCACCCCAGTCGTTGGCCAGCCGGGACGCCACGAAGGCGTCCGCAACGTCCGGCGTCGAGTGCCGGATCAGCAGCGACGCCTGCAGGCACAGGGCCATCCGTGCAGCCAGTCGCCGCGCCCCGGCCTCGGCGTTCTCGATATCAGCAAGCGCTTGCAGTACGTCGTTGACCGCCGCATCGAGCCGCGCATCGGCACCCTGGACCGCGCCGATCTCGAGCAGCCACGCCTCGAGCGACTCCGGGCGGCGGAGGGCACGCAGTACGTCGAGCGCGTTGACGTTGCCCGACCCTTCCCAGATCGAGTTCAGCGGCGACTCCCGGTAGAGCAGCGGCAGCCCGGACTCCTCGACGTACCCGTTCCCGCCGAGGCACTCCAGCGCCTCCGCGACCATGAACGGCGTCCGCTTGCACACCCAGAACTTCGCGAGGGGAAGCGCAATCCGCCGGAAGGCTGCTTCCTTCGGGTCCGAGGAATCCACTGCGGCGGCCAGCCGCATCCCCAGAGCCGTCGCCGCCTCGCTCTCCAGCGCGAGATCGGACAGGACGTTCTGCATCGCGGGCTTGTCGGCGAGCAGACCGCCGAAGGCCGAGCGGTGCCGCGTGTGCCAGGTCGCTTCGACGAGCGCGCGCCGCTGGAGCGCGGCCGAGCCGAGTACGCAGTCCAGCCGGGTCGCCGCGACCATCTCGATGATCGTGCGGACGCCGGCGCCCTCGTCCCCGAGGCGGTATCCGATCGTGCCGTGGAACTCGACCTCGCTGGACGCGTTCGAGCGGTTGCCGAGCTTGTCCTTCAGGCGCTGCAGCGCGAACGGGTTCCGGTTGCCGTCGGCAAGAACCCGCGGTACGACGAAGCAGCTGAGCCCGTCCGGCGCCTGCGCGAGGACCAGGAACAGGTCCACCTGCGGCGCCGAGCAGAACCACTTGTGACCGTTCAGCTGATACACGTCGCCGGCGGGCGTCGCCGTCGTGAGGTTCGCGCGTACGTCGGAACCGCCCTGCTTCTCGGTCATCCCCATCCCGGCCAGTACGCCGAACTTCTCGGCGGCCGGCAGTCGGCGTACGTCGTACTTGGTCGACGCCAGTTGCGGGACCCACTCCTTCGCGAGTTGCGCGTCTGCCCTGAGCGCGGGCACGGCGGCGTACGTCATCGAGATCGGGCAGCCGTGACCCGGCTCGACCTGGGACCACAGGTAGAACCCGGCCGCTCGGGTCAGGTGCGGCGAGGGGCGCTCGCTGGTCCACGGCGCCGCCTGGAGCCCGAACCCGACGGCCTGCTCCATCAGCCAGTGCCAAGACGGGTGGAAATCGACCTCGTCGATCCGGTTCCCGTAGCGGTCGTGGGTGCGCAGCACCGGCGGGTTCTGGTTCGCCGGGAGAGCGTGAGAGAGCGCTTCCTCGGATCCCGCGAGCTCGCCGATCCGGTGCAGACCGGGGTCGTCGGCGAGGTCGGCGTACGGACGCAGAGCGTCACTGAGAGCCCGGTCCTGGGTGAAGAAGTTCACGCCCCGCAGTGGGGGAGCCTGATTCGTTACCGCGAATGGGTCCGCCATGTCAGTACGGTAAGCGGTATGGCACGTTCTGGGGCAGGACCCACTGGTGGGAGCTCCCTCTCATTGGCATGGGTTCGCAGGGTCCCCGCGACGACCTGGAAGCTGCTCACCCAGACGATCGGGGTCTGTCTGCGCTACCGGGTCACCGGACTCGCGGCCGAGGGGGCGTTCTTCGCGATCCTCTCGCTGCCGCCGCTGATCTTCGGGCTGGCCGGCTCGCTCGGTTACATCGCGAGCAAGTGGTTCGAGGTCGAGACGATCAATGACATCAAGCAGCAGATCGTCGACCTGGCCGCCCGGGCGCTGACCGACGACTCGATCAAGAACGTCATCGCGCCGACGCTGGACCAGGTGCTGAACGGCGGCCGCCCGGACGTCATCTCGATCGGTTTCGTGCTGGCGCTGTGGTCCGGCAGCCGCGCGCTGAACGTGTTCGTGGACACCATCACGATCATGTACGGGATGGGCGGCAAGCGCGGCATCGTCCGCACCCGCGCGCTGTCGTTCTCGCTGTACTGCGCGGCACTTGTGATCGGCGTCATCGTCCTGCCGCTGGTGCTGGCCGGCCCCGACGCGGTCGACGCCCTCCTGCCGCACCGGCTGGACTTCCTGAACCAGCTGTACTGGCCGGTGGTCACGATCCTGTCCGCGGGCTTCTTGAACACCCTGTACCACCTCTCGGTCCCGATCCGTACGCCGTGGGTCTCGGACCTGCCCGGGTCGTTCCTGGCGCTGTCGATCTGGATCCTGGGCAGCTTCGTGCTCCGGTGGATCCTGCAGAGCACGGTCGGCGGCACGTCGATCTACGGCCCGCTCGCGGCGCCGATCGCCGTACTGATGTGGCTCTACATGACCGCGATCGCCGTACTGATCGGTGCGGCGCTGAACGCGGTCGTGGACCGGCTGTGGCCGCACAAGCAGCACGTCGCCGAGGTGAAAGAGGCCGAGGTCGAGGTGGAGCCTGGCGACAAGGACAAGGACAAGGACGAGGACGAGGTCGAGCCGGTGATGAAGGCGGAGCCGGATCCGCACCACGAGGAGGGCTACGTGCCGACGCCGGTCGAGTCCGAGGAGCGGCCGGAGGCGGCCATCGGGCGGAAGGTGGAGAAGCTTGCCAAGCGTCCCCGGAAGTCTGCTCCCTCCGCTGCGCCTCGACCTGAGCGTGAGCCTGAAGCTCACGTTGAGCCTGAGGTCCCGCGGAAGCCTGCGTCGGTCGGAAAATCCGGTGCGCAGGGTGACACCGACGACCTAGGCTGACGGCATCGCGACACACGGTTCCGGCTCGGGACCGCTGGGATTCGGAAGGGAGGCACCCGCCATGAGCTTGCAACAGGCCCATTGGGCCGTTGTCTCCCGCACCGTCCGTCCGCTGAGCTGATCTCGCGGCCGGACCCTCTGAAAGGTTCGCCGCATGTCAGCCACGCTTCAGGCCCTGGGACTCGACAGTTCCACGGCCGAGTTTCTGCAGTCCGTCCCGGAGGACCTCGTCCCGGGGCGCGTCGCCCGGGTCGACAAGGGCTTGGCGACGATCTTGACCGAGGATGGTCCGGTGCGCGCCAGTTGGTCCGGTGCGCTGCTCGCCGAGATCGCCGCCGACGCGCAGGCCGGCCCCTGCACAGGGGACTGGGTCGTCCTGCGGTTCTGGCCGGACGACCGGATCACGCTCGAGTCGGTGCTGCCCCGCCGTACGACGATCGTCCGGGCCGAGGTCGGCGGCTCGTCGCGCGGGCAGGTGCTCGCGTCCAACGTCGACGTGATCGCGATCGTCGTCGGGCTCGTCCCGGAGCCGAACATCGTGCGCATCGAGCGGTTCCTGGCGTTGGCCTGGGAGAGCGGTGCGCGGCCGGTCGTCGTACTGACGAAGTCCGACCTCGTCGGGGACGCCGAGTCGGTGGCCGAGGACGTCGTTGTGGCCGCGCCGGGTGCCGACGTACTGGTGTGCAGCGCGACCACGGGCGCCGGTATGGACGACGTACGGGCGCTGCTCGACGGGAACGCGACGCTGGCGTTGCTAGGTTCGAGTGGCGCGGGCAAGTCGTCGCTGGTGAACGCGCTGGCGGGTGTGGAGCTGCTGGACTTGCAGGACATCCGTGAGGACGGGAAGGGCCGGCATACCTCGGTACGGCGCGAGCTGATCGCTCTGCCTCAGGGCGGGGTCGTGATCGACACGCCGGGGCTGCGGGGGATCGGTCTGCAGGAGAGCGGAGAGGGCTTGGCTGCGGCGTTCCCGGACATCACGGCGTTCGCAGCGCAGTGCAAGTTCAAGGACTGCTCACACGTGATGGAGCCCGAGTGCGCGGTACGGGCGGCTTTGGACGACGGATCGCTGCCGTACCGGCGCTACGACAGCTGGGTGAAGCTGCAGCGCGAGGCGGCGTACATGGCCCGTCGTGCGGACATCCGGCTCCGGACCGAGATGAAGAAGGAGTGGGTCCGCGCCAGCAAGTCGTACCGCCGCGACCACAAGCCCCGACCGTGATGCTGTGCCGTTTGATGGCAGGATCGGTCGTATGAACCGATCGGTGCTGGTGACGGGGGCTTCGCGGGGGATCGGTGCGGCGGCGGCGCGGGCGTTCGCTGCCGCGGGAGACCGGGTGGCGATCCATTACAGCGCCTCCGCGGACGCCGCGGCGCAGGTGCTCAAGGAGCTGCCGGGTTCAGGGCATCTGACGGTGCAGGCGGACCTGGCCGATCCGGCGGCGATCGAGGCGATGGTGTCCGACGCAGCCGCGGCGCTGGGGAGTATCGACGTACTCGTGAACAACGCCGGCGTGTACCACCCGCACCGGATCCGCGAGACGACGTACGCCGAATGGCAGCAGGCGTGGGCGGACACGCTCGCGGTGAATCTCGTTGGTCCGTCCAACGTCACGTGGTGCGCGGTGCGGCACATGTCGCGCGGCGGCCGGATCGTGAACGTGTCGTCGCGCGGCGCGTTCCGCGGCGAGCCGAACCAGCCCGCATACGGCGCCTCGAAGGCGGCGATCGTCTCGTTCACGCAGTCGCTGGCGCGGGCGCTGGGGCCGGAGGGGATCGCGGTGACGGCGATCGCGCCGGGCTGGACGGTCACCGACATGGCCGCGGTGAACCTGGCTGGTGAGGGGTACGACCGCCGCCGGCTGGAGAGCCCGCTCGAACGCGTGGCCGACCCGTCCGAGGTCGCGGCCGCGATCCTGTACCTGGCGTCGCGCGAAGCCGAGTTCGCGACCGGGACCGTCCTCGACTTCAACGGCGGCTCGTACCTGCGGATGTAAATCCGTTCGCTCGACGCCCGGGGGACTGGCTAGGGTCCTCTTCGTGCATCGCATCATCACTCCGCCGGCCGCCGTTTAGCGGACGGCATCCTCGCGCTCAGGTCTTTCGGCCTGGGCTTCTTCGGGCTGTTCGCAGACGCCCCGACCACTCGTTGCGAACACCTTCCCGGAGTGTCCGATGCATCATCGTCTCTCGACTCGGCGTGCCCTCGTGTACGTCGTCCTCGCCGCCCTCGCCTGGGGCACCGGCGGCCCAACCGGCGCCCTCCTGTCCGCTTACGGCCTGACACCGTTGGCCACATCCTTCTGGCGCCTGGCAGCCGCTGTCGTGTGGCTGTCGTTGGCGCGTCTCGCCGTACGCCGAGCGCCTCTCCGACCGGTGGTGGCGGCCGGCCCGCTCCGCCACGTCTTGAGCGGTTTGGGTCTGGCCGTTTGCCAGCTCGGCTACTTCACCGCGATCCCGCGCGTCGGCGTCGGCATGGCCACCGTGATCGCGTTGGGCACGGCCCCGATCTTCATCACGCTCGCCGCCCGCGAACGGCTGACCCCAGCTCTCTTCGCTGCCCTCGCCGGCCTGGTCCTCCTATCCGCCACCAACGGCACAGCCAACCTGGTTGGCATCGCGGCAGCCGTGCTCTCCGCAGCCGGCTACTCGCTCACAACCCTCCTGAACCGCAACACCCCAGACCCCCTGACCACCGCACTCCTGGGCTTCACCGCAGGTGCCTTGTTCCTGGCGCCCTTCGCTGCGCTGCCCACCACGCTCATCGGCTGGCTGCTGATCGCGTACTTCGGACTGGTCCCAACGGCCTTCGCCTACACCCTGTTCTACATCGGCCTGCGAACTCTCAAAGCCTCGACAGCATCAGTGCTAGCACTGCTAGAACCAGTAGTAGCTGCAGCGATCGGCGTCCTCGCCTTTCACGAACATCTGACCCCGCTAGCACTGCTAGGCGGCGCAGTGCTCCTGCTGGCGGTGGCGGCCCAGAGCCGCCGCTGAAACGCAAACAGGCGGCGAGTGCTTTCGCACCCGCCGCCTGTTGTTGGTGGACGATACTGGGATCGAACCAGTGACCTCTTCCGTGTCAGGGAAGCGCGCTACCGCTGCGCCAATCGTCCTCGAGGTGGAGACGGGATTCGAACCCGTGTAAACGGATTTGCAGTCCGTTGCCTCGCCTCTCGGCCACTCCACCAGAGAGGCCCTTCCGCCACGGAGGACGGTGGCCTGCCGAACCTTCTCCGAGCGGACGACCGGGTTCGAACCGGCGACCTCAACCTTGGCAAGGTTGCGCTCTACCAACTGAGCTACGTCCGCACTGCGCTCCGTCGCGTTTCCGCTCGGTGCGAGAGCAGAACAGTAGCGCACTTTCCCCCCGGACAAAAACCCGATTTCACCGGGCCACTGCAGGCTCGAAAAGCACCTCATCCGTCACACGAGTCCCATCGAATCTGTCCACTCGCCACGCCGTCCGGTCAGGCCTTCAGCGACACCAGATCGACGCTTTCGAGGTACTCCGCATCGCCCCGGAGATCGATCGCGGCGACACGCCCGCCGACCACGGTGAAAGAGAACACAATCAGCGGTTCACCGCGCTGCATCCACACCAGGCCAGGCATTCCGTCGACCAGCACCAGCTTCGCGGCGGCCGCCCGACCGGAGAACTCCTGCGCGACCCGGTCAGCTCCTGCGAGCCCCGGCGTACCGCCGTAGGCCGCTGCGCCTGCGTCACTTCGTACGACGACCTCCGGGTCCAGCACGTGAAGCAGTCCCGAGAAGTCCGCACCACGTGCTGCGGCGAGGAATGCGGTGACGACTTCCTTCTGCCGCACGACGTCGACGTCGGTCGGTTCCGGCGTACCGCGGACCCGTCGGCGCGCACGGCTGGCAATCTGGCGAGCGGCGGCCGGGGACTTGCCGATGATCGGCGCGATGTCATCGAACGGTACGGCGAACAGATCGTGCAGGACGAACGCGAGCCGCTCGGCCGGCGACAGCGTCTCGAGAACCACTAGCAGTGCCAGCCCCACCGAATCCGCCTGTATTGCTTCGAGTTCGGGATCCGGTACGACGTCGTCCGCGAGGACCGGGGAGTGCTCGCCGACCGGCAACTCGGGCCGCCCGCGCCGGGTCCGCAGCATGTCGAGGCAGATCCGCCCGACCACGGTCGTCAGCCACCCGCCGAGGTTGTCGATCGTCGCGGTGTCGCTGCGGCTGAGCCGGATCCAGGTTTCCTGGACCGCGTCCTCGGCCTCGGGCTCGGAGCCCAGGATCCGGTACGCGACGGCCCGCAGCCGGTCCCGGTTCTGCTCGAACCGCGTCGCCAGCCAGTCGTCGCCGCCCATCCGGATCACATCCTTCATGTGTTGAACTGTCACACTGACCGGCCGAGCGCCGTCATGCGATTGACGGAGTGCGAGCACCACATGTGACAGAGGAGTGAGCGATGACGGCCGAGGCCCGCCCGTTGGAGGTCCGCAAGCAGGACACCTTGAACCGTCTGGAGCAGGACGTCGACGCCTGGGTGTCGACGGCGTCGCTCGACGGTACGCCGTACCTGATGCCGCTCTCGTTCCTGTGGAGCGACGGAACCCTGCTGCTGTCGACGTCACGGACCAACCCGACGGCGCGCAATCTGCTGGCGAATCCCGTCATCCACCTGACGCTGGGGGAGCTGCGCGACGTGATCCACATAGCCGGCACGGTCTCGGTCGTGCAGCCGTCGGACGCCGAGGGCGCGTCCTTCGCAGCGAAGGCAGGCTTCGACCCGCGCCCCCTACCGAACTACCCGTTCTTCCGAGTCACACCAACAAAGATCCAAGCCTGGCGCGAGGTCAACGAACTAAAGACCCGCGTCCTGATGGACAACAGCACCTGGGTCATCTGAGAGCGAGGAACCGCTCGGCCAGTGGACGCCCGCCCGCGGAGCCGAGCGAAGGAAACCGCCAACCCAACCACCGCCAGCCAAGCGAAGCGAAGGCGTCCACCGACGGGCAGTTGGGGATGTGGTGAGTAACGCACGAACCCGACCCTCACACCTGAGCGAACTGCCCAACCCAACCACCGCAGCCGAGCGAAGCGAAGGCGCAAGGGGGTGCGGGTGGCGGAGCCCCCGCCGCGCGGCGAGCGGAGCGCTGCCGCACAAATGACGAAGGCGACGAGGTCCGCGCTTTCTGCGGACACACGTCGCCTGTCGACTGTCGTGGGCGATACTGGGTTCGAACCAGTGACCTCTTCGGTGTGAACGAAGCGCGCTACCACTGCGCCAATCGCCCGGGGTGGTGCTGATGTTTCTTGTGTGGTGTTGCGGGTGAAACCATATCGCATGATGAAGCGACGATCTAATCGGGCCGGGCTACTCTTGCTGCAGGACGGAGACCCCGTCACGTTGGAGACGTGATTGTGACTTTCTCGCACGACACCGAGCAGGCGCTCGGGACGCTGGTCCGGCTCGTCAACACGCTGCCCGGGCCGAACAGCCAGGTCGATTCGCTGGATACCTTGGAGGAACTGGAGAAGTTCGTCCAGGAACGGGAGTTCAGCGCGGTCGACACGCTGTCGGACAAGGACCTGGCCGAGGTGCGTGATCTGCGGCCGTTGTTCGCGCCGGTGTTCACCACGGATTCCGACGCGTCCGCGGCGACGATGATCAACGCGATCATCGCGCGCGGTACGTCGACTCCGCGGCTGACGAACCACGACGGGCACCCGTGGCACATCCACTACTCCCGCGCGGGCGCGTCGCTGGCGTGCCGGATCACGGTGGAGTGCGGGATCGCCCTGGCGCAGGTCATCTCGGCCGGCGAACGCGAACGCCTCCGCAGATGCGAGGCGCCGGACTGCGATGACGCCTTGATCGACCTGTCCCGCAATCGCTCCAAGCGCTACTGCGACGCCCGCACCTGCGGCAACCGCTTGCACGTAGCCGCCTATCGCGAACGCCGCAAAGCCTCGGGCGAGTAACCACTCAGCGAGTACTCGACGCCCTTTCCGGAACCTTTTTGCCGTCTGTTGGCAGATATGTTCCGGAAAGGGCGGCCGCTACGGGTTCGGGTTTTCGGTGGAGCGTTCCGCGAAGATCTTGGCGACCTGGGCGGTGATGGTGCCGGGAGCCGGCAGGTCGCGGTCGTCGACACGCTGGATGCCCTGGACATCACGCGTTGTGGATGTGAGGAAGATCTCCTCTGCCTCGAACAGCTGCTCCAGCGGTACGTCGCGCTCGACGCCGCCGAACCATTCGAGGACGAGTCCGCGCGTCACGCCCGCCAGCGCGCCCGACGCGAGGGTCGGCGTGACGAGTTCACCGTCGTACACGCAGAAGATGTTCGAGCCGGTGCCTTCGCTCAGGTTGCCGATCGTGTTGGCGAAGATCGCCTCGCTGCCGCCGCGTTCCTTCGCGTAGGCGAGGGCGCGGACGTTCTCGGCGTACGACGTGGTCTTGAGGCCGGCGACCGCGCTGCGTTCGTTGCGCACCCACGGGACGGTGACGATCGCTGAGGTGGGGGACGGGCGCTTGATCTCCTGGGTCGCGATCAGGACGGTCGGGCTCGACGTGCCGCGGTCCGACGACAGCGGAGAGACACCGCCCGTGAACGTGATCCGCAGCCGGCCGAACGGGATACCGGGATCAGCCGCGATCACCGCGTCGATACCCGCCTCGATCGCGGCGACATCAGGCGCCGGGAGGCCGAGCCCGACCGCAGAACGGACCAGCCGGTCGAGATGCCGCCGTACCGCGAACGGGCGGCCGCTCTCGATCTTGATCGTCTCGAAAACGCCGTCACCGGTGGTCAGCCCGTGATCCAGCGGCGAGACCGTCGCCTCGTCGTCCAGCAAGGCGCCGTTGAGCCAGATACGCATGTGGTGCTCCTTCCGCGGAACACCTTAGTGCGCAGGTGATCCCGGTCCGCGCGGGAGTCCGAAGGTGAGCAGTTGATGACAGTACGTCGACGTACCGGCGACCCCGGTTTTTGAACTGAGACAGAGATGGGCTAATGTTCTTCTCGCGCCGGAGACACCGAAAACCGGTCGCGTTGCGGACGTAGCTCAGTTGGTAGAGCGCAACCTTGCCAAGGTTGAGGTCGCCGGTTCGAACCCGGTCGTCCGCTCGGAGAGGGTTCGGCAGGCCAGCTTTCTCAGTGGTGGAGTGGCCGAGAGGCGAGGCAACGGCCTGCAAAGCCGTGTACACGGGTTCGAATCCCGTCTCCACCTCGAGAACCCCAACAGGTTCCCTTGGACGATTGGCGCAGCGGTAGCGCGCTTCCCTGACACGGAAGAGGTCACTGGTTCGATCCCAGTATCGTCCACGAAGCCGATAGGCGACTCGTGTCCGCGGAAAGCGCGGACCGGGTCGCCTTCGTCATTTGTGCGGCTGCGCTTCGCTTGCCGCGCGGCGGGGGCTCCGCCACCCGCACCCCCTATGCGCCTTCGCTTCGCTCGGCTGCGGTGGTCGGGTTGGGCAGTCCGCTCACCCGCTTGGGTTGGGTTCGTGCGTTCCTCACCACATCTCCAGCTGCCCCGCCGGTGGGCGCCTTCGCTTCGCTCGGCTGCGGTGGTTGGGTTGGGCGGTCCGCTCACGTGTGCGGGGTGGGTTCGCACGTCACCTACCGCGTGGCGGCTAGGTGGTGGGGGCGGGGTGGCGGAAGCGGCGGCTGGTGGTGGGGGGTAGTTCTTGCATGCCGGCGGATTGCATTACGTGGGCTGAGGCGTTGTTGGTTAGGTGGCATTCGCCCCAGACGGTTACGTCTAGGTGGGTTAGGGCGGCTGTTAGAGCCTCGGTGGCGTAGCCGTTGGAGCGGTGGGTGGGGTGGATGGCGTAGCCGAAGCTCCAGTCGGCGGTGGGGTCGTTGCTGATGCCCAGGCCTAGCCAGCCGACGGGGGTGGTGTCGGATCGGCGGGTGAGGATCAGTTGGAGGTGGGTGCCGTCCTGGGTGGTGGTGCTGCTGTGGAGGTCCAGCCATTCGCGGACTGCTTGCTTGTCGCGGGGGCCGAAGTCGTCCATGAATTGGGCGACGCGGGGGTCGGTCCAGAGTTCGACGAGGGTCTGGAAGTCGGACTCGATCGGCCAGCGGAGAGCCAGCCTGGGGGTGATGAGTGGCAGCTCCATCACGGCAAGCGAGCTGCGGACCTCGTGCGAACGCGACCGGATTTCGGGAGAGAGTTCGACAATCGGCGAACAGCTGTACGATCAGCATCAAACAATCTCAGGAGGATGGTGACGGTCGTGCGGGCGTTGGAACAGCCTTCGTTGGACGGTCCGCGGGTGATGCGGCTCGTGGATGTCGTGGTGCCGGTGGCGGGGTCGGGGGAGGTCCTCGTGAAAGTTGGTGCCGCCGGGGTGAACTTCGCTGACGTGATGCAGACGCGGGGCACGTACGACGGCGGTCCGAGGCCGCCGTACCTCGCGGGCTTCGAGGCAGCCGGAGAGATCGTCGCCCTGGGGGAGAGCGTGACGAACGTGGCCCTCGGCGACCACGTCATTGGTACGGGCGCTGGTGCGTTTGCGGAGTACGTGCTGATGCCCGCGGACACCGTGGTGCGGGTGCCGACTGGCTGGAGTGATGATGAAACGCTTGGCTTGGTGCTGAACTGGGCGACCGCTCTCGTGTCTCTCCGTCCGCTCGGACGGCTGACCGCTGGTGACATTGTGCTGATCCACGCGGCCGCCGGCGGTGTTGGGCAGGCTGCGGTGCGGATCGCGAAGTATTACGGCGCAACGGTGATCGGCACGGCGTCCGCGTCGAAGCATGATGTCGTACGGCGGCTTGGTGCGGATCATGTGATCGACCGTCACGCGGACCTGGTCGCTGAGGTACGCCGGTTGACGGGCGGGCGTGGTGTGGACATCGTGCTCGAGTCCGTTGGCGGGGAGACGTTCCGGCAGAGCGTCGAGGTTGCGCGCCGGGTGACTGGGAAGGTTGTCGTGATCGGGGCTGCGGCGGGGGAGTCGTCGATCAGCAACTGGGAGCTCAACTTCAAGCACCCGGTGCACGTGATCGGTCAGCATTTGACCACCACGATCCAGCAGGCGCCTGAGCTGTTCGCCGAGGTTCTCGCAGAGCTCGACGAACTGATCAAGAAAGGTGTGTACCCGCCCGGTCGTCCGACCGTCTACGACCTCGCCGACGGACCGAAGGCTCTGGCCGAGCTCGAGGCTCGCGCCACCGTCGGCAAGCTCGCGCTCAGACCGTCAGTCGATGACTGACTGGGCGACTCGGAAGCCGAGGTCTTCGATGGCGAACGTCGGATGTGAGCGTCGGCGGACGGTGGAGCCGAGAGCGCGCTCTTCGTCGGCGAAACCGCCGCCGCGGAAGATCCGGTACGGGCCGTAGGTGTCAGGGTCGTACAGATCCCAGCACCACTCCCACACGTTGCCGAGCATGTCGTGCAGCCCCCACGCGTTCGGCGTGCGCAGACCGACGGGATGCGCATGGCCGCCGGAGTTCTCGGCGTACCAGGCGATGTCGTCGAGGGGGCCGTAGCGATAGCCGGGCGTGCCGGCGGTGCACGCGTACTGCCACTCGGCCTCGGTGGGCAGCCGGTAGCCGGGGGAGGACTGGTCCCAGTCCACCTGCTCGCCCTCGATCGTGTAGGCGAGCGGCAGCCCGGCGTCCATCGACAACTGGTTGCACAAGGCAATCGCGTCGAACCAGCTCACGCCCGTGAGTGGCAGGTCGCCCCGCGTCATCGGGTACCGGGCCAGACGGAAGGCGGGCAGGTTCACGGGCCACCGTTTGCCGACCCGGTCGTCGCGCAGGAACAGGAGTCCAGCAGGTAGGTCAGCGAGGTCGAGCATCGTCCAACCGTAAGCGGATCAATAGAACTGCCGGATCTTCGGCCACAAGGTGGACCACGGCTCCGCGGGCTCGGTGCACAGGACCAAGGCGGTGCCGTCCTCGTCGTTCGAGACGATGCTGTCCACCGTGCCGACCTGCTGGCAGTCGCGGAAGTACGACTCGAAGCCCGGGTTCCGCTCGATCTCGACGAGCAGCACCGGACCGGTGTTGGTGTCCGGAGGTCGCGACCAATCCCAGAAGCTCATGTGCGAGGAGTACGGCGTGGGCAGGCCGAGCGCGGGCCCGTAGCGCACGAGCGCTCCGGCCTCGCCGTAGTTGCCGGTGAAGAGAGTCGCTCGCTCCGCAGACGGGATCTGACTCCAGGCGCTCGCGACGGACGCGGCGAACGCCGGCCACCCGATCTGTTCGCCCTGCTCCTTGTTCACAGGGATGACGAAGTCGGCCGCTGACGCGGGCAAAACCGGCAATGTGAAGACGGCAGATGTCACCGCAGTCAGGACGAGACCGACGACAGCCTGGACTCGATGACGGTCGACCCAGCGAAGGGCGGGCTCACAACCGGCCGCCACGAGCACGAGTAGCAGCGGCAGCGCGTAGTACGACTTCCCGCCGGTGACGAGCACGACGACGCACAACGCCGGATACGCCAGCGCGACGGAGCGTGCCCAGTGGAGCTGCCGCCAGATGCGCAGGAAGCCGGCCACCCACACCGGGACCAGGAACGGTGACAGCTGCAAGAGCTGCAGCGGGATGAACATGATCCGGTTCTCGGTGCCGTCGTCCTCGCTGATACCGCTGGCGACCGTGAGCTGCGGCCAGTCGTGCTGGAACTGCCACAGCAGGTTCGGCAGCGCGATCAGACCCGCGACCGCCACGCCCGCGAGCAGCCACCAGGACCGCAGCACCCCGCGCGGTCCGACGATCAGTAGCGAGATGAGCAGCGCGCCGATCGGCAGCACGACGAGGTACTTGTTCTCCAACGCGATCCCGGCCGTCAGCCCGAGCGCGAGCCACCAGCGACCGTCGCCCGTCCGCAGCAGCTTCACCGCGAACAGACCGATCAACATCCAGGCAAGCAGGTCGTACGTCGCCGTGGAGACCAAGTGCCCGACGCCGAGCACGAAGCCGGACACCGCGGCGCAGACAGCAGCCAGGATCTGTCCGCGTCGATCGCTCCCGAACTCCCGCGCGATCAGCGCGACGACGATGATCGTGGCGACAGTGCTCAGCGTCGACAGCACCCGCAAACCCATCACGGTGTCGCCGAAGACAGCGGTCGAGACACGCGCGATGAACGGCGTCAGCGGCGGTTGGTCGACGTACCCCCAGCTGAGATGGCGTCCGGCGACCATGAAGTACAGCTCGTCGCGGTGGTAGCCGTAGCGTCCGGAGAGCGCAGTCATCACCGCACCGACGATCAACGCCACGGTCGCCACCGGCCGTGCGGCGAACGCAGGCACGGGTGGGCGGGTCATGGCGGCATCGTGTCAGCCGAACAGGGCTGCGACTAGTTCAACAGATGAGGCTCCTACTCGCGTTCCAGGAGCAGGACGCGGCCAGCAAGTGATTCGTCCTCCACTAAGCGGACGACGGCGTCGGTCACTGTGCTGAGCGGGATCAACTCAGGTCCGCGATCCGCCGGTGGCAGCGCCTCGCGTTCGCGGAGTCCGCGAGGAGTGGCGACCCAGTCGGGGACGACGCAGTTCACCCGGACGCCGTGACTGGCGTGCAGGGGAGTCAGCGTCGTGGTGAGCCGGATCAGGCCCGCCTTCGCCGCGCTGTACTCCGGGGAGACGTGTGGTCCGAAGCCCACCCCGGCCGACGAGCCGACGTTCACCACCACGCCGCCGCCCGCGTTGTTGACCAGGATCTGTGGCTGACATGCCATCAGTTCGGCCACCGCCGCGTCGTCGCGCACATCGACGTCGGCGAAGCGCGCAGACGGCCCGATCAGCTCGCACGTTCGCTGCCCGCCGGGCCCATCGACGTCCGCGACCACGACCGAGGCGCCTGCCGCACCCAGGCGGACGGCGATCGCGCGCCCGATGCCGACCGCGGCACCGGTGACCACTGCGACTTTTCCCGCGATTTCCATGTCCGGTACGGTCCCAGGCCGCACCGACAGTTTGCGGGATGATTGGATATGTCAACCGGAACTTCCGAGGGGTAGGCGCTGTGGCACTGCTGTACGAGCGGATCTGTGCTCACGTGCTGGAGCAGCTCCGTCGGGGCGCGCTGCGGCCGGGGGACCGGGTGCCGTCCGAGATGGAGCTGGCGGCGCAGTTCGCGGTCAGCCGGATCACCTCCAAGCGCGCCTTGGAGGTACTGCGGGAAGCCGGTCTGGTGGAGCGCGTCCGCGGCAAGGGGACGTTCGTCGTACGCCGGCTGCCCGACCTCACCGATCTGACCGTCCCGTTGCGGCCGACGCCGCGCCGCGAGGCCCGGTCGATCGCGCTGGTCGTGCCTGATATGTCCGAGGCGTACGGGCTGGACCTTCTGAACGCGATCGAGGAGCGCTGCGCGGAGTACGGCGCCCACCTGGTGGTACGGCGTACGCACGGCCGGCAGACCGATGAGGAGAAGGCTGTCGACTCGCTCGTGGCCACTGTGGACGGTCTGATCGTGTTCCCGGTGCACGGCGACTTCTACAACGCCAGCCTGCTCCGGCAGGTGCTCGACGGGTTCCCGGTGGTTCTGGTGGACCGTCATCTGTCCGGCATCCCTGTGGCCGCGGTGCACACGGACAACGTGGCCGCAGCTCGCGCACTCACCACGCGGTTGCTGGAGCTGGGGCATGAGCACGTTGCCTTCGTCTCTCCGCCCCCGGTGAACACCTCGTCGATCGAGGACCGGCTGGAAGGCTTCCGCGCCGCCTTCACCACCGTCGGTCAGCCGTACGAGCTGACCGACCTGCGCAGCACCCTGCCCGGCTCGACGACGACTGAGAGCGTCCGCGCGGACATGGACACCATCCGGGCGTTCCGCGACCAGAGGCCCGAGGTGACGGCGTACTTCGCCTGTGAGTACAACCTGGCCCGCATGGTCGACCGTGCGCTGGGCGGTGACCGGGTGGTTGCCTGCTTCGACTCACCGGGGGACTCCATCGGCGGACCGCCGTACCTGCATGTCCGGCAGAACCAGACAGAGATGGGCCGGCGTGCCGTGGACCTACTACTTGCGCAGCTGCGCGGCGAGCCCGTGCCGAACCTGTCCCTCGTACCGTTCGAGCTGATCGACGCGCAGACCTGACCTTCGGCAGTACGGCGCGGGCATCGCGACTGTGTAGCGTCTACGTCATGAAGTGGCGGCGCCTGGGGGACGTGGGTCTGTGGGCCGCGCTGACCTTCCTGGTGCTCGCAGAGAGCGGTGCACGGCACGACCCGTACTGGTTCCGCGCTGTCTGCCTCGCCGTACTGGCATTTGCTGTCTTCGGGCGACGTAGGTGGCCCCTGGTGGCTCTGGCCGTCGTGGCGTGGACGGAGATCGTCGTCCTCGCCTTCGCGCTCGGTACGACGAACGGCGTGCAGATCTCGCTGGTACCGGCGATCAGTCTGCTGAGCTACCTGGCCGGACGGCGGGAGACGCAGCTCAAGCACTTCGTCCTGCTGTGCAGTTGGTCGCTGCTCGGGATGCTCGTCCTCGCCCTGACGTTGCGCAGGGGATCACTGGCGACAGAGGCGGTGCTGACGTGGCTCCTGTTGCTCCTGCTCGCACTACTGCTGGTCGTGCTGCCGTGGTTGATAGGGCGCTACCGGGCACAGCAGGCATTGCTGGCGACGGCCGGCTGGGAGCGGGCCGAGCGGATCGAGCGCGAGCAGCAGATGGAGATCGACCAGGAGCGCCTGCGCGAGAGGTCCCGGATCGCCGAGGACATGCACGATTCGGTCGGTCACGAGCTCAGCCTGATCGCACTGCGCGCGGCAGCCCTCGAGCTCGACCCGTCCCTGCCAGAGGAGCACCGACGAGCTGCGGGTGAGCTACGCGAGTCAGCGGCCACAGCGACAGAGCGGCTCGGCGAAATCGTCGGCGTACTGCGTGACCAGGACGCACCGACCGTGCCGCACGACGAAACCGTGCGTGCGTTGGTGGACAGGGCTGCAGCGTCCGGTCTGGCGGTGCAGCTCACTGAGGACATCGACGGCGTACTGGCGCCGATGGTGGACCGTGCTGTGCACCGCGTGGTGCAGGAGTCGTTGACGAATGCGAGCAAGCACGCACCTGGTGCGTCGGTGACGGTCAGCGTGACGACACACGAGGACGACGTACAGGTAGAGGTTGTCGACACCGGAGCGACTCAGCCACTGGCTGCGCCGTCAGGTGGGCGTGGCCTCGACGGCCTGCGAGAACGTGTCCGGCTGGCAGGTGGCTCGTTCGCTGCGGATCCACGACCAGGCGGTGGTTTCCAGGTCACTGCCACGATGCCGCGCGCCGGTGGCCGACCAGAGCCGCCGACCGCCGCGGTTGAGCGAGCCACGGTACGACGGAGCGCACAGCGTGGCCTGATCACTGCCATTGCCGCGCCCGTACTACTAGGTGCGGTGGTCGGTGCGGTTGCCCTTGGCTACTACCTCGTCGCCGGCTACAGCGCGATCCTGCGACCCGCGCAGTACGACGGACTCACCATCGGGCAGTCCGAGGCAGAGGTGGAGAAGGTACTGCCCCGGATGCAGATGATCGACCCGCCGGGGGAGGGCTACCACCCACCGACCGACTGGAGCTGCCGGTACTACCGCCCGGCCGCACCGTTCTCCAGCAACTACGTCTACCGTCTGTGCTTCGCGAACGGCGCTTTGGTCGCCAAGGCCGTCGTACAGAGTGGTTCTGTCGCACCGACCCCGGAAGGCAACGGATGATCAGGGTGATGCTCGCCGACGACGAGGCGATGGTGCGCGCCGGTGTCCGCGCGATCCTCGGCACCGACGACGAGATCGACGTCGTTGCCGAGGCAGCCGACGGCGTGGAAGCCGTCGAAGCGGTACGGCGGCACCGGCCGGACGTCGCCGTACTGGACATCCGGATGCCGAAGCTGGACGGACTGGCTGCCGGCGCCGAGATCCGGCGGACCGTCCCGGAAACGGCGGTCGTCATCCTCACGACGTTCTCGGAGGACGCCTACATCGCCCGGGCGCTCGGCGACGGCGCGAGCGGCTTCCTGCTGAAGTCCGGCGACCCGCGGGAGCTGATCGCGGGGCTGAAAGCAGTAGCTGACGGCGCCGCCTACCTCTCGCCGAAGATCGCCCAGCGGGTGATCGCCGAGCTGGGTGCCGGGGCCGGTGGCGGAGCGATGGCGCGTGCCGCGGCCGCGAAGGAGCAGGTCGCCGTACTGACTCCCCGGGAGCTTGAGGTGCTCGGACTGGTCGGTGCCGGCCTGTCGAACGCCGAGATCGCCGGCCGGCTGTACCTGGTCGAGGGGACCGTGAAGGCGTACGTCAGCGCCGTTCTGCTGCGGCTCGGCGTGAAGAACCGGGTCCAGGCGGCGATCGTCGCCTACGAAGCCGGTCTGGTCACGGGCTGAGGGGCCGGATCTGGCCGCTTCGGGTCACCGGGACGCATGGTCGGCGCGAGCCTGGATACTGGTTGTCGAACCGTCATCGAACGCTCCGGGTGGTGACATAGTGAGGACACCGGGTCATGGGATAGTGGACCCTCCCGGAGACCTCACCTCTCCGGACCACCCAGCAAGCCTCCAGGGGCCACCCGCCCCCTCGCACAGATCGGGGATCCAGGTCGTGACCGACTCGCACAACTCCGGACAGCACAAAGACCGGGAAGCAGCGGCGGCCGAGGTCCGGAGAATGTGGCAGCCGACCCCCTCCTGGTCTCAGCCGGACCCTAACCAGTCGACCGACGCCGAGTCGTCGGATGCACAGCCCGTCGAGGAGACCGAAGAACAGGCGGACGCCTTGTCGCAGGACTTCCCGGGCGACTCGTGGTCCGGACCGGCCGCCAAGCCTGTCGACCAGCCGGCGCCGTGGACCCAGCCGCAGCCGAGCGCGCCGACCCCGTCGTGGACGCAGCCGGCCGCCGAGTCCGGTGCCGCGTCGTGGAGCCAGCCGGAAGAGCAGGACGACGAGGCCGCTCTCGAGGCCGAGCCCGCGGCCGCCACCGACGATGCTGCTCCCGCTCAGGATGCCGGTCAGAACAGCCCCGTGTTCGGCGGTTCGTCGTTCCACGGCTCCGGACAGGAGCCGGGCGCGCAGCCGCAGGGAGCGCAGTTCCCGCCTGCCCAGCCTCCGCAGGCGGCTCCGGCGCCCCAGCCGGGACAGGGCGGTCAGCCGCTGTCGCCGGCCGCACAGCACTTCTTCCCGCAGGGTGTCCCGGGTCAGCAGGCGCAGCAGCCGCCGAAGAACCTGTCGTACCGGGCCGACGAGCTGATCCAGGCGCTGCCGCTGCCGCGGGAGGCTCCCGCCGAGCGTGGCATGCGGAGCATGCTGAAGCTGCGTCCGGGCAGCACCGAGCGTTCCGAGCGGATCGCCCGGGCGACGGCGGCGACGGCCTTCCGCCGTCCGGTGACGATCGTCGTGGCGAACCCGAAGGGCGGCTCGGGCAAGACGCCGACCACCCTGATGCTGGCCGGTGCGCTCGGTCAGGCCCGCGGCGGCGGTGTCGTCGCGTGGGACAACAACGAGCTGCGCGGCAACATGCACCTGCGGACCCACGACACGAACTCGCGGTCGACCGTCACGGACATGCTGCAGGCGATGCCGATGCTGACCCAGCCGGACGCCCGGCTCGGCGACGTCGCGGCGTACCTGCGGCACCAGGTCGCCGGTCAGTACGACGTCCTCACGTCGGCGACCACGACGTACGCGCAGATCGAGGCCAAGGACTTCGACCAGATCCACCGCCTGCTGAGCCGGTTCTACAAGGTGCTCGTGATCGACACCGGGAACAACGAGGGCTCCAGCAACTGGCGCGAGGCGATGAAGGCGGCCGACGCCCTCGTCATCCCGATCAAGTGGAAGAGCCTGTCCTGCGCGGCCGCCGTGCAGATGCTCGAGGAGCTCGACAACCAGGGCCCGGAGGCTCAGCGGCTGATCCGCCGCGCCATCATCGCGGTCTCCAACGGCCCCGGCGATGTGAACAAGGAGGTCGAGAAGCAGCTCCGCCCGTACTTCGAGTCCCGCGCGGCCGCCGTCGTCGACATCCCGACCGACATGCACGTCGCCGCCGAAGGCCCACTCGACCACAACGCCCTGCAGCCCGGCACCCGACGCGCCGCCCTGGACCTGGCGGCCCGCGTCTCGGAACAGATCACCACCGCCCTCAACACCCCCCGCTGAGCTCAGTCAACGAGGCGGTCCGGACACTGTCCGGACCGCCTCGTTGCTGGTCAGGCGTCGCGTCGCTTGAGGACGATCGCACCGAAGACGAGTGCGCCGGCTGCCCAGGCGATCAGGACCGCCGCACTCAGGGTGGGGGAGAGCGGGTCTGTGCCGCCTGTCAGGAAGTTCTGGCCGGCCCCGCCTGGGAGGAGGGCCGCTGTCCACACCAGGGCGCGCAATGAGGCCTGGCCCAGCATCAGCGGGACCACCAGAAGCAGCAGAAAGGCAACCGTCAGTGTGCCTGCGGTGCTCCGGACCACCCAGGCGATTCCGGCACTGAAGAGGCCGGCAGCGGTCGCGTAGAAGCCGACGGACAGCAGGTCGACCACGATGTCGGTCGCGTTCCAGTCAGCCCAGGAGCCGGCGGTCAGACCGCCTGCCACGGAGGCGAGCGCCGCTATAGCGATCCCGTAGACGAACAGGACCGGTGCCAGTACAACAGCCTTGGCGAGTACGACGTCCCGCCGTACCGGAGTCCACTGCAGAGTCGAACGGATGCTGCCCGTCGCGTACTCCGAGGTGACTGTCAGCAGGGCGAACGCGGCAATCACCACCTGCACGATCAGCATCGCCGAGGCGCCGAAGTGCCCGATCGGCTGCTGCTGCGCGACCTCGCCCGGCTCGAGGTGGGTGTTGTCGTAGGCAAGTCCCCAGCCGTACTGCAGCCCGAGCAACGTGCTCAGCACGGCAGCAGCCACGATGTTGAGCCAGCTGGACCGGACCGACCACAGCTTGACCCACTCCGATCGAACCGCGTTCGACAGACCTGAACCGGTCGTTACTCCGAGGATCGCTGTACTCATCGTCCACCTGCTTCCACGAGCTCACCCTGAGCCTCGACTTGACCTTGACGCCGCTTCTTGAGCCGATGCCGGACGACCTCGACGACCAGCGTGACCGCGAGCGCGAGCCCGATGCCGAGGACCACACCCTTCAGCGGGTTGTCCTCGAACGCTTTCCCGCCGATATATCCGACCAGGCTGCAGTAGACGCCCCAACTGACCGCGGCCAGTGCGGCGAACGCGGAGAACTGCCGGAGCGGGTACCGGACCGATCCCATCGTCAGCGTGACCGCGGTACGTCCTCCGGGCACGTACCTGGCGACGATCAGGACCAACCCGCCGCGCTCGGCCAAAGCCTGCCGAGCCCAGAGCACCGCGGAGGACCGCCTGGTCCCTGGCTTCATCCGGTCGAGCGCCCGTCCGCCGGCGCCGCGCCCGAGGGCGTAGGAGACGTGATCGCCCATGAAGGCTCCGACCGCCGAGACGACGATGACGGCGTACAGGTTGGGCTCACCGGCGGCGGCGAACACCCCTGCCGTGACGACCAGCGTCTCCGATGGGATAGCCGGGAAGAACCCGTCCAGCGCCGCGAACCCCCACAACGCGAGGTAGATCCACCAGGAGGACATCAGTTCGTGTGCGAACTGGAGGATCGCGTCGTTCATGACGCCACCGCCACGCCGTACTCGACGCTGTCCGCGGTGAGCTCCATGTAGGCCTCCTCGAGGGACGCGCGCTCCGTCACCAGTTCGTGCAGCCGTACGCCGAGTTCGTAGGCGAGATCGCCGACCCGTTCGGCCGGTACGCCGGTCACCACCAGCCGCTCCCCGACCGCCTCGACTCGCTCGGCCTCATCCGCCAGCCGGTCCCGCAGTACGGCGAGCTGGGTCCGGTCGGGGACCCGCGCCGCGACGGTCGTCCTGGACGACCCCGCGATCACGTCGCCGACCGCGGCGTCCGCGATGAGGCGGCCGCGACCGATCACGACCAGCTGATCGGCGGTCAGCTGCATCTCACTCATCAGATGGCTGGAGACGAAGACCGTGCGGCCCTCCGCCGCGAGCGAGCGCATCAGCTCACGGACCCAGCGAACACCGTCCGGGTCGAGGCCGTTCACCGGCTCGTCGAACATCAGCACCTCGGGATCGCCGAGCAGCGCGCCGGCGATGCCGAGCCGCTGGCCCATGCCGAGCGAGAACTGCCCGGCGCGTTTGCGCGTCACCGTGTCCAGGCCGACGATCGACAGCACCTCGTCGACGCGGGCGACCGGGACGCCGTTGCTGCGGGCCATCGCGACCAGATGGTCACGGGCGGACCGGCGAGGGTGCAGGGCTTTGGCGTCGAGCAGGGCCCCGACCTTGGTCAGCGGGCGCGGCCATTCGGCGTACGGACGTCCGTCGACGAGCGCGCTGCCCGCGGTCGGGCTGTCGAGGCCGAGGATCATCCGCATCGTGGTCGACTTGCCGGCGCCGTTCGGCCCGAGGAAGCCGGTCACCCGGCCGGGGGAGATGGTGAGGTCGAGCGAGTCCACGGCGGTCGTCCCGCCGTACCTCTTGGTGAGTCCTTCGAGCGTGATCACGCCGGGGCCCTTTCCTGGTCCTTGTGGTACCTAGAACCTAGAAATGGAGGCGCCCCCGGCACATCGGACGACCGGCTGGTCCCGACCCCTACTTTCGTCAGGTGTGTCGATACCATCTGTCCGTGACCGGTAATCGGCTGGTCGAGACCCGAGGAGTGCACGTGTCGGAAGTCAAGGTCCATCTGATCGGCGTCGAGGGCGAGGCTGAGCGGAGTGTGACCGAGACGACGACGATCGGGGAGCTGTTCGCCGGAATCTTCGGCCAGGACCGCTCCGCCATCGCCGCCCGGGTCAACGGTGAGCTGCGGGACCTGTCCCGGGTGGTCGCCGACGGCGACGAGATCGAGCCGGTCAAGGCGGGGTCCGAGGACGGCCGGTCGATCATCCGGCACTCGACCGCGCACGTCCTCGCGCAGGCGGTGCAGGACCTGTTCCCGGAGGCCAAGCTCGGCATCGGCCCGCCCGTGGAGAACGGCTTCTACTACGACTTCGACGTACCGACGCCGTTCACGCCGGACGATCTGGGCAAGCTCGAGAAGAAGATGCAGCAGATCATCAAGGAGCGGCAGCGGTTCAGCCGCCGGGTGGTGTCCGACGACGATGCCCGCGACGAGCTCGCGAGCGAGCCGTACAAGCTCGAGCTGATCGGCATCAAGGGCTCCGCGGCCGACGCCGCCGAGGGTGCGAGTGTCGAGGTCGGCGGCGGCGAGCTGACGATCTACGACAACGTCCGGCGCGACGACAGCGTCGCCTGGAAGGACCTGTGCCGCGGCCCGCACGTCCCGGCCACCGGATACCTCGGCAACTTCAAGCTGATGCGTACGGCGGCGGCGTACTGGCGGGGGAGCGAGAAGAACCCGCAGCTGCAGCGGATCTACGGCACCGCCTGGGAGTCGCGCGACGAGCTCAAGGCGTACCTGACGAGGCTCGAGGAGGCCGCCAAGCGCGACCACCGCAAGCTCGGCACCGAGCTCGACCTGTTCAGCTTCCCGGACGAGATCGGCTCCGGCCTCGCGGTGTTCCACCCCAAGGGCGGCGTACTGCGGAAGGTGATGGAGGACTACTCCCGCCAGCGGCACGTCGAGGACGACTACGAGTTCGTCTACTCGCCGCACATCACCAAGGGCCAGCTGTTCGAGACCTCCGGTCACCTGGACTGGTACGCCGACGGCATGTACCCGCCCATGCACCTGGACGAGGAGCGCGGCGCGGACGGGCAGATCCGCAAGCAGGGCCAGGACTACTACCTGAAGCCGATGAACTGCCCGATGCACAACCTGATCTTCGCGGCCCGCGGCCGGTCGTACCGGGAGCTGCCGCTGCGGCTGTTCGAGTTCGGTACGGTCTACCGGCTGGAGAAGTCCGGCGTCGTGCACGGCATGACCCGGGCCCGCGGCTTCACCCAGGACGACGCGCACATCTACTGCACCCGTGAGCAGATGCGCGACGAGCTGCGCAACCTGCTGACGTTCGTGCTCGGGCTGCTCGCCGACTACGGCCTGGACGACTTCTACCTCGAGCTCTCCACCAAGAACCCGGACAAGTTCGTCGGCTCCGACGACGTCTGGGAGGAGGCCACCGAGACGCTCCGCGAAGTTGCCGAGGGCTCCGGCCTCGAGCTGGTCCCGGACCCGGGCGGCGCCGCGTTCTACGGTCCGAAGATCTCGGTCCAGGTCAAGGACGCGATCGGCCGGACCTGGCAGATGTCGACGATCCAGCTGGACTTCAACCTGCCGGAGCGGTTCGAGCTGGAGTACACGGCGCCGGACGGCTCCCGGCAGCGGCCGGTGATGATCCACCGTGCGCTGTTCGGCTCGATCGAGCGGTTCGTCGCGGTGCTCACCGAGCACTACGCCGGTGTGTTCCCGCCCTGGCTGGCCCCGGTCCAGGTGATCGGCATCCCGATCACCGACGGGCACGTGGACTACCTGTTCGAGATCGCCAAGCAGCTGAAGGCGCAGGGGATCCGGATCGAGGTCGACGCGTCCGACGACCGGATGCAGAAGAAGATCCGGAACGCCCAGAAGGCCAAGGTGCCGTACATGTTGATCGCGGGCGACGACGACATGTCGGCCGGATCGGTCTCCTTCCGGTATCGCGACGGCACCCAGAAGAACGGCGTACCGATCGCCGACGCCGTGGCCGAGATCGTCGAGTCCGTAGCGAAACGCGTCCAGGTATGACGGACACCCCCGACTCGCCGTACAGACCTGAAGACCTGGTGCGGCAGGACGGGGTCGGGGTGCCCGATCCGTTCATGCGGTTGTGGACGCCGCATCGGATGGCGTACATCGAGGGCGAGAACAAGCCCACCAGTGATGAGGCCGGCGCGGGCTGCCCGTTCTGCCGGCTGCCGGGGCTGCCGGACGCCGATGCGCTGATCGTGCATCGCGGCGAGGCGGCGTACGCCGTCCTGAACCTGTACCCGTACAACCCGGGTCACCTGATGGTCGTGCCCTACCGGCACGTCGCCGACTACACCGAGCTGACCGAGGCGGAGGTCGCCGACGTCTCCACGTTGACCCGGCAGGCGATGCAGGCGATCCGCACGGTGTCGGGGGCGCACGGCTTCAACATCGGCATGAACCAGGGCGAGATCGCCGGCGCCGGCATCGCCGCCCACCTGCACCAGCACATCGTCCCGAGGTGGGCCGGCGACACCAACTTCATGCCGGCGATCGCCCACACGAAGGTCCTGCCCCAACTCCTCCCGGACACCCGCGCGCTCCTCGCGAAGTCCTGGCCGTAAACGACCAATCGCCCCACCCGAGGGTGGGGCGATTGCTCAGAGCGTCACTCGCCGTTCAGATCCTGACCGCTGAAGTTCTTCCACAGGAAGTACGTCGGGTCGGTGAAGCTGCCCGCGGCCTTGCCGAGCGACTGGATCGTCGTGGCGGTGCCGTTGGCGTGACCCACGCGGTACAGGTAGCCGGAGCCGCTGTCCTTGTCGATCCCGAGCAGCAGCGTGCCGTCGCCGCACGGCGCGGCGACCAGCGACTCGAAGCCCTGCCAGGTCGAGCTCCGGACCTCCTTCACCACACCCGGGATGATCTGTCCGCCGGCGAGCGGCAGCCGGGCGGTGTACAGCTTGCCGGAGGTCATCGTCATCAGGAACGTGTCGTACGTCGAGGTCTGGCTGATGAGCGTCATCGCCTTCACCCCGCTGTAGCCGGACTGCCAGCCGGTGACCTGCCGGCTCGGTACGCCGTCGTTGGAGACGACGTTGCGGCGGTAGAGCGTGCCGTCGGTGTGCAGCGAGTACTCCGTGTCCCGCTGCGTGGTCGCGGTGACCACGGTCGAACGGTCGAGCGACCGGTACACGTCCCAGCCGCCACCCACGCGGGTGACCTGCTTCTGCGAGACGGTGCCCCCACCGGCCGGCGTCAGGTACGACGTGTCGTACAAGCTCGACCCCATGATGACCGGACCGGTGTGTGCGTCACCGCCGACCTCCGTCGCACCGAACCGCATCGTCGCGCTCAGCCGGACCTGCCCGTCCGGGTAGATGTCCTTGGCAACGATCTTGTCCTCGACCTTCACGCCGTCGGTCGCGAACGTCTGCAGCCGGTGGTCCCCGCCCGCCGTCACCGAGCCGACCTTGATGCTGCACGTGGCGCCGGATGTGCTCGCGCCACCGGTGGACTGTGCTGCGGCGAAACCCCCGCTCAGCAAGGCCGCGCTGACAACCCCGGCCGCGATCGCTCCGCCGTACCTGGCCCACTTGATCATTCTGTTCTCCCCCTGCTCTTGGATCGGACAGCGGGTTGGATGCGGTCATGACCGAAAAAGTTCGGCCCGGCTCCGAAGAGCCGGGCCGAACCCTGAATCAGCTGCTGTTACGGGGGATCAGTCGCCCGCCAGCCGCTCGCCGGTGAACAACTGCCAGTGGAAGTACACCGACTCCTTGAACGTGCCCGGCACCTTGCGGATCATCCTGATCGGGGTCGCGGCGCCGTTGGCGTGCCCAACCTTGTACAGGTAGGCGGACCCGCTGTCCTTGTCGATGCCGAGCAGCAGTACGCCGTCGTCGCACGCAGCCGCCACCAGCGTCTCGAATCCCTGCCACGTCGAGCCCCGGACCTGCTTCACCACACCCGGGATGATGTGCCCGCCGGCCAACGGCAGCCGGGCCGTGTACAGCTTGCCGGAGGTCAGCGTCATCAGGAACGTGTCGTACGTCGCTGTCTGGCTGATCAGCGTCATCGCCTTCACACCCCGGTAGCCCGACTGCCATCCGGTGATCTGCCGGCTCGCCACACCGTTCTTGTAGGTGACGTTGCGGCGGTAGAGCGTGCCGTCGGTGTGCAGCGAGTACTCCGTGTCCCGCTGCGTGGTCGCCGTGAGGTACGTCGACCGGTCGAGACTCCGGTAGACCTGCCAGCCGGGCCCGACCCGCGTGAGCTGCCTCTCCGTCACGGGTCCCTGGCCGTTCGCCGTGATGTAACTGCTGTCGTACATCGTCGAGCCCATGATGACCGGGCCCTGGTGCGCCATACCGCCGACCTCTGCGGCGCCGTACCGGAGCGTCGCGTGCAGCCGGACCTGTCCGTCGGGAAAGAGGTCCTTGGCAACGATCCAGTTGTCGACCATGTCACCGTCGTCGGTGATGACCTGCTCGCGGTGATCGCCGCCGGCGGTCACCGATCCGAGATTGAGCCCGCAGGTACGGGCGGTGCTGCTGGGTTGCGCTGACGCCGGTCCGGTCAGGAGACCGGCGCTGAGAACCCCTGCGGCCAGAACTGCGCCGTATTTGGTCCAGTTGTTCATTTGTCCCCCAGATCACTCGCCGAAGAGCAGCGGGTCCCCAAACTTGGTCCAGCTGAAGTACACCGGATCCTTGAACGTGCCGGGAGCCTTGCCGAGGCCCTTGATGACGGTCGACAGTCCGTTGGCGTGGCCAACGGAGTACAGGTAGCCGTTGCCGGTGTCGCGATCGATGCCGAGGACGATCGTGCCTTGACCGCACGGTGCGGCCACCAGCGTCTCGAACACCCCCCAGGTCGACATCCGGATCGGTTTCACGACCGGTTGGATGATGTGCCCGCTGACGCGCGGGAGCCGGGCGGTGTACAGCCGGCCGGTGCTGTGCGTCATCAGGAACGTGTCGTACGTCGAGGTCTGGCTGATCAACGCCATCCCCTTCACGCCGCGGAAGTTGGACGCCCAACCGTCCATGTGACGATAGACCCGCCCGTTCTCGGTCTTGACGGTACGGCGCTCCAGCTCCGCTCCGTCGTTGGTCAGCGACCATTCGACGGACTGGGATCCGACCGTCGACCGGTCCAGGGTCCGGTAGCTCTGCCAGCCCGGACCGACCCGGGTGAGCACCTTCTGCGACACCGTCCCGCCACCGGTCGGCGTCCGGTACGAGAAGTCGTACAGCACCGATCCCAGCACCACCTGGCCGGTGTGCAGCTCCGAGCCCTCGCCCGGGCCGTACCGGACTGCCGCGCTGAGCCGCGTCTGACCGTCCGCGTAGACGTCCTTCGCGACGATCTTGTCGGTGACCTTCGTGACCGGCGCCGTCGCCGAGAAGGTCTGCATCCGGTGATCCCCGCCGGCACTCACCGAGCCGACCGAGATCCTGCACGGCGCCGTTGTCCCGCTCTGCTCCGCCGTCGCCGTGCCGGCCGTGAGCAGTCCCGTGGTGAGCGTCGCGGCGGCCATCAACCCGCCGTACCTGAGAAGTGTGCGCATTTCCACCACCCCCATCGCTGATAGATAGTGGTTGGACGCTGGTCTGGACCGGAAAGTTCAGCGCAAGAAGAGCGGAAGCATCGGGTCGACCAGGTTGGTGAGCGTCGTCAGCGTGACCTCGCGCGGTGGGTTGGTCAGCGCGGTGACGCGGACGACCCGGCGGCCTTGGCGGAAGACCAGTTCTCCGGCTTCCGGGAGGTAGTACCCGGGCTGCCCGATCGGCGCGAACCGTGGCGGCGGCACCCGCTGCGCTTCCGGGATCGTCGCCTGGTCGAACGCCTCCACGATCGACACGGTCGCGTCGTACGTCCCCCAGACGCAGGTCAGCGCGCCCTTCACCCGGTAGTCCCGCCGCAACTGCACCTGCAGCCGGATGAACCGCTCGGCCGCCGACGTCGCCAGCTGACACGTCTCGTCCGCCTGCCGGGCCGGCCGCAGGGTACGGGGTACGGCGTCCCGCGCGGCCAGCGCGATCGCGATCGCTCTCGCCTTCTCGATCCCGTCCGCGGGATCGCGGTCGATGCCGCCGGCCGGGCTGATCCGCACCGCACGGTCCGCGACCCGGAAGACGATCCGCGACTCGCTGATGGTTGCGTCCGGCCCGAGCTCCGGCAGCGACTCGACCGCCCCGGGATTCTCCACGAGCCGGCTGAGCGTGTCCGGCTGAATAGGCAGTGCGCTGACGCCGATCGTGACCGGCAGGTCTCCGAGCAGCAGGGTGCAGAGGTCCATCGCCGGAAGTCCGCCGTCGTTCCAGGCGTTCGGCTTGGCCGTGACCGGGCCGCGGAACTTCGCGGTCAGCGGGCGCGTGATCGCCGCACACACCTGTGGCCCGGGCGCTCCCGACGTACCGTCGAGTCCCTCGGGCTGCGGGGGAGCGATGGCGGTCGGGATGATCACCGAGGGCGGCACGGGAGCCGGCGCGGTGCCGTCGGCGCGCTGCGCGACGGAGCAACCGCCTGCTGCAAGGAGGAGGACGAGCGCACCCGCGAGCTGCCTTCGGCGCATGGCGGTCACCTCCTCACCTCCAGCATCCTCCGTGCGAAGCCCCGCCGCAGGCCGAAACCCGTGCCTTGTCACCGGATGTCTCCCCGCGTGAACTACGATCGCGTCGCCATGCTTAACAGATTCCGGCAGTTCTGGACCAAGGTGATCACGCCGATCGCCACCCTCCTGCTCAAACTCGGTGTGAGCGCCGACGTGGTCACGCTGGTCGGCACCATCGGTGTGTCCGCCGGGGCGCTGATCTTCTTCCCGCGCGGCCAGCTGTGGATCGGCGCGGTGGTCATCACCTGTTTCGTGTTCTCGGACCTGATCGACGGCCACATGGCCCGGACGTCGGGGACGTCGTCGAAGTGGGGCTCGTTCCTCGACTCGACGCTGGACCGGATCGCCGACGGCGCGGTCTACGGCGGCCTGGTGATGTTCTACGCGAACTCGCGGGCCGGCGACTCGACGCTGATGGCGGCCGTGACGCTGTGGGCACTGGTGATGGGCGCGGTCACGTCGTACGCGCGGGCCAAGGCGGAAAGCCTCGGCCTGAAGGCGAGCGGCGGCCTCGCCGAGCGCGCGGATCGCTTGGTCTTCACGCTGGTCACCGCGTTCTTCTCCGACGTGCTGAACCTGCCGATCCTGCTGGAGATCGTGATCTGGTACGTCGCCGCGGCGAGCACGATCACCGTCGTCCAGCGGTCGCTGTCGGTGCGCAAGCAGGTCCTGGCCGACCCGGCCAACTCGGGCCTCGACACGCCGCCGCCGGACCCCAAGGCCTGATGGAAAGGGTCCAGCACCGGGTCGTCGACCTGGCCTTCGCGCTTGCCTGGACCTTGGTACGACGCCTGCCCGAGCGGACCGTCACGTGGCTGTTCCAGCGGGCCGCGGATCGCACGTTCCGCCGCAACGGCCGCGGCGTACGGCGACTGCGCGGCAACCTGGCCGCAGTACGTCCAGAAGCCGACGAGGCCGAGGTCGACGCGCTCACGCACGCTGGCATTCGGTCGTATCTGCGCTACTGGCAGGAAGCGTTCCGCCTGCCCGAGTGGACCGACGAACAGATCGTCGGCCGGGTCCGAACGGTCAACGAGAAGGTGCTGCGCGACGCGTACGCCGCCGGGCAGGGCGTGATCTGCGCGCTGCCACACCTGGCGAACTACGACCACGCGGGCGCCTGGGCCGGGCTGACCGGAATGCCGGTGTCGACGGTCGCGGAACGCCTGCAGCCGGAGTCGCTGTTCGACCGCTTCATCGAGTACCGGAAGAAACTCGGTATGGAGGTGCTTCCGCTGACAGGCGGTGACGACGACGTCACCGGCGTACTCGCGGACCGCCTGCGCGCCGGGGGATTCGTGTGCCTGGTGGCCGACCGGGACCTGTCCGAGCGTGGTGTGCCGGTCACGTTCTTCGGCCGGCCGTCGCGGATGCCGGCCGGACCGGCCGCCCTCAGTCTGAAGACCGGTGCACCACTGGTCCCGGCGACGCTGCACTACGACGGTCCGGATCTCGTCATCACCTTCCACGAGGCGGTCGAGCCCGACGGCGGCGCGGCGGCGATGACCCAGCGCTGCGCCGACGCTTTCGCAATCGGCATCGCCGAACACCCGCAGGACTGGCACATGCTGCAGAGGATCTTTCTCGACGGGTGAGAATTGAACCGTGAGGATCGGTGTGGTCTGCCCGTACTCGCTGGGCACGCCCGGCGGGGTGCAGAACCATGTCCGGGATCTGGCGGAGGCGCTGCTCTCTCTCGGCCATGAGGTGTCGGTCCTGGCGCCCGTCGACGACAGCGCGATCCCGCCGTACGTCGTCTCGTCCGGACGGGCCGTCGGCGTGCCGTACAACGGGTCGGTCGCCCGCGTGACGTTCGGTCCGCGTACGGCGGCGCGCGTGAAGAGCTGGCTCGCCGACGGGAACTTCGACGTGGTCCACGTCCACGAGCCGACCACGCCGAGCGCGTCGATCATCGCGCTGTGGTCCGCCGACGGGCCCTTCGTCGCCACGTTCCACACCTGGCAGGTGCGGTCCCGGGCGATGAGCGTGGCATCCAGCCTGCTCCGGCCGGCGCTGGAGAAGATCGACGCCCGGATCGCGGTGTCGGAGAACGCGCGCTCGATGATGGTCCAGCACATCGGCGGCGAGGCCGTGGTGATCCCGAACGGCCTCTACACCGCCCGCTTCAAGGGCAGCCCGCGCCCGGAGTGGATGGGCGAGGACGGCACGATCAGCTTCCTGGGCCGGCTCGACGAGCCGCGCAAGGGCCTCGGCGTGCTGCTGGACGCCGTACCGGCCTTGATCGCCGAGCGTCCACGGGTGAAGGTCCTGGTCGCCGGATCAGGACAAGCCGACGAGGCGTTGCGGCGGCGGTATCAAGACAACGTGCTGTTCCTCGGCGCGATCGACGACGAGGCCCGCGCCGACATGCTGGCCGGTTCGGACGTCTACGTCGCCCCGCATCTCGGCGGCGAGAGCTTCGGCATCGTGCTGCTGGAGGCGATGGCGGCGGGAGCGCCCGTTCTGGCGAGTGACCTGCCCGCGTTCCGGCACGTGCTGGAGGGCGGGCAGCTGGGGGAGCTGTTCGAGCCTGGGAACGCCGGTGAGCTGGCGGCCCGCGCGCTCCGGCTACTGCGCCGGCCCGACGAGCGCGAGCAGCTCCGGTCCGTCGGACTGGCCGCCGTACCGAAGTACGACTGGTCCGTCCTGCTCCCAGAGCTCCTCTCGGTCTACGAGCTCGTCGCGCGCCGGTAGCGTTCGGCCAGCCGCTCCACGTACGCCGTCAGCTCCGGAGGACCGTCGAGTACGACGAAGTCCGCGTCGAGCAGACCGAGATGTACGGCGAGACTTTGGACGCTGTCGGCGCCTGTCCGCAGCAGACACCGCTCCTCGTCGATCGGTTCGACGACGCCGACCGCAGGCGTCAGCCGATCTACAAGCACCGACGCAGGTACGGCGACCTCCACGGACGCCCGGTACCGCCAGGCCGCAGCGGACACCCGTCGGGACACGTACGCCGCCAGATCACCGTCCTCAGGCAGCTCACGTGGAGCGAACCGCGGACCGGTCGGGATCCGCGGCCGCACCCGATCGACCCGGAACGTCCGCCAGTCGCCCCGCTCCACGTCGAACGCGACGAGGTACCAGCGCCGGCCCCAGTTGACCAGCCGGTGCGGTTCGGCGCGCCGGAGCGTCTCCGACCCGTCATGTGCCAGGTAGTCGAACCTCAGCTGCTCCCGGTCCCGGCAGAGCGCGGTCAGCTGCGTCAGCAGCTCCGGATCGACCTGCGGACCCACCTCGTCCGGCGGCACCTGCACTGTGTAGCCGGCGAGAGTGTTGACCCGCCGACGCAGCCGCGACGGCAGCACTTGCTCCAGCTTGCTCAGCGCCCGCAGCGAGATCTCTTCCACTCCGGTGACGCCGGCCGCCTTCCGGAGCCCGATCGTCACCGCCACGGCCTCGTCGTCGTCCAGCAGCAACGGCGGCAGCGCGGCCCCCGCCCCGAGCCGGTAACCGCCCACAGACCCACGGGTGGCGTCGACCGGGTAGCCGAGCGACCGCAGTCGTTCCACGTCGCTGCGTACCGTCCGGGCGCTGACCTGCAACTTGTCGGCCAGCTCGGCACCGGTCCAGTCGCGCGGCGACTGCAGCAACGTGAGTAGCTTCAGCAGCCGCGCCGAGGTCTCGATCATGTCCGAAAGTCTGGCAGGGAATTAGGAAGCTAGTCCGCCTAATGGGCTTCTAGCGTGAAGAACATGACGAACAACAGCGAGATCCGGCCCTTCCGCATCGACATTCCGCAGGCGGACCTTGACGACCTGCGCGACCGTCTCACCCGCACCCGGTGGGCGAACGAGCTCGACATCGACTACACGGACGCCGTCCAGACCGGGCCGCTGCCGCCCGAGTGGGAGTACGGCGTACCGCTGTCCTACGTACGGCGCCTGACCGAGCAGTGGCTGACGTCGTACGACTGGCGGAAGTGGGAGGAGCGGCTGAACTCCTACCCGCAGTTCGTCACCGAGATCGACGGTCAGAACGTGCACTTCTTCCACGTCCGCTCGGCCGACCCGGACGCGATCCCGCTGATCCTCACCCACGGCTGGCCGAACACGTCGCTCGAGTACGTCGACCTGATCGAGCCGCTCACCAACCCGCAGAACGGCGGGCAGGCGTTCCACCTGGTCATCCCGACCGTCCCAGGTTTCGGCTTCTCCGGTCCCACGAAAGACCGCGGCTGGAACAGGTACCGGGTGGCGGCGGCGTGGGCCGAGCTGATGCGCCGGCTCGGCTACGAGCGGTACGGCGCTCATGGCAACGACGGCGGCTCCTACGTGTCCCCGGAGGTCGGACGGGTCGATCCGGAGCACGTGATCGGCGTACACGTGACCCAGCTGTTCTCGTTCCCGAGCGGGGATCCGGCGGAGCTTGAGAACCTCACCGAGGAGGAACTGGGGTACCTGCAGTTCCTGCAGTTCTTCAACGACAACCTGGGCGCGTACGCGAAGCTGCAGGAGCAGGCGCCGCAGAACGTCGCCCACGCGCTGGCAGACTCGCCGACCGGTCAGCTCGCGTGGATCGCCCAGCTGCTCAGCAGCTGCACCGACGAGCACGTCCTCACCAACGCGACGATCTACTGGCTGACGAACACCGGTGCGTCGTCGGCGCGCTTCTACTACGAGGACAAGCACGCCGATCATCCGAAGGAGCCGACCACCACGCCGACCGCGCTGGCCAGCTTCGCGTTCGACTTCCGGCCGCTCCGCCGGTTCGCCGAGCGGGACCACGCGAACATCGTGTCCTGGCACGAGTTCGACCGCGGCAGCCACTGGGCCACCCAGGACGCGCCGGACCTGCTCGTGCAGGACCTCCGCGAGTTCTTCTCCTCGCTCAGGTGAGTTTGGCGGCCGTTGCGTTGATCTCCTCCAGGTCTCCGGGCGTGGGGTGCCAGGGGAGCTGGAGGGGGTCGTCCTTGTAGCGGGGGATGACGTGCAGGTGGGTGTGGAACACGGACTGCCACGCCTCGGCGCCGATGCAGCTCAGCAGGTTGGCGCCGTCGGCGTCCAGGCGGTCGATCACCCGCGAGACCAGCGACTGGGCGAGCAGCGTCGCGGCGGTGAGGTCCTCAGGAGCGGCTTCGCGGAGATCGGTCGAGTGCGCGCGCGGCACCACCAGCAGGTGTCCGGGTGTGCCGGGGTTGATGTCCATGAACGCGATCGCCCGGTCGGTCTCGGCGACCCGTGTGGAGGGAATGCTGCCGGCCACGATCCCGCAGAAGATGCAGTTCTCGCTCATCGGCACAGGCTATACACTGCGCGAGCCGAACCTCTGCCCCTCTGCACCTGGAGCCCGATGCCGGACGAACTCCTGCGCCCGACCGTCGGCGCCGGCGTGGACATGTCGGCGCGCCCGTGGCGCCTGATGTCCCAGACGTACGTCGCGTTCTTCGGCGGGGTGCTCGCGTCCACGGCCGTGGCCTACCTCAACGCTGGCCGGCTCGGTGTCGACGCAGCCAAGCGCCGGCTGATCCTGCTGACCGGCCTGGCCGGTCTGCTCGCCGTCATCGGCGTGTTCGTCCTGCTGTACGACGACACCGGCGTGACGTCGGGCCTCCGGGTGAGCATCCGTGTGGTCGCCGTACTGTGCTGCATGGTCCAGCTCCGGCTGCAGCGTCCGATGGACCGCGCGTTCCAGTTGCGCGGCGCGGACTACGGATCCCTGTGGGGCTGGGGGATCGCGGTGACGATCGGCGGCGCGCTCGCCGAGGCGTTGATCCTCTTCCTGGTGACGGTGGTGCTGTGAACGAACCGAGTGAGGCACGGCTGCGGATGGCCGCGCACTGGCTGCAGATCGGCCGCCCCGAGCGCGTGCTCGACGAGTTGCAGGGGCTGTCCGGAGATGCGGCCGTGGACTACCGCGCGTACCTGTTCCGCGGTGCCGCGTTGCACGCGCTCGACCGGGATGCCGAGGCGGTCGACGTACTGCGGGACGGCCTGGCCCAGCACGGCCCGTTCCCCGCGATGCTGCACGTCCTCGGGTCCTCGCTGCGTTCGGCGGGCCGGCTGCCGGAGGCCGAGGCCGCGTTCCTGCAGGGCCTGAGCCTCGACCCGAACGATCCGGATCTGCTGCTCGGGTACGCCCACGTCTGCCTCGCGGCCGGGCAGGCCGAGAAGGCGAGCGCCCTGGTCGAGCGTGCCGCGTCGCACGCGCCGGAGAGCGTGGCGGTCTCGGCTGCCCGTGCGCAGGTGGCGTTCGCGCTCGGCAAGGACCGCGACATGCACCGGCACAGCACCGAAGCCTTGTCGTACGACCCGGAGGACCCGAACGCACGGGCGTTGCACGGTACGGCGTCCATGCTGACCGGCGATGCGCGAGCCGGATACAACTCGCTGCGATCCGCGGCTGCCTCGCAGCCTGATGACGCGGACCTGCGCGCGGCCGCCCGCGAGGCGAAGCTGTTCAACCACCCGCTGATGGTTCCGCTGCGCCCGTTCGCCCGCATCAATCCGCTGGTCGTCTGGGTCGGCGCGGTCGCGGTGATCTACGGCCTCCGCGCGGCCGGGCTCGCACCGCTGTCCTTCGCCTTCGCCATGGTCTGGCTGACCTTCTGCGTCTACTCCTGGGTGGTCCCACCGCTGGTCCGCCGCTGGATCAACAGGAAATGGGGATCATGACTGTGCATATTGCCGCGCCTCCGGCGCGGGGGTCATGGGGCTGTAACTCCTGCCCTTCCCTCGTCGCTCCGGTCGCTTCGCTCCCTCCGCTCCTCAGTCCAGGGCAGGAGGCCCCATGACCGGCGACCGGATCGAGGCGCTGCGCAAGGCGGTCGACGCGGCCCCGGACGACGTACTGCTGCGGCTCGTGCTCGCGGAGTCGCTGGCCACGGCCGGTGAGATCGAGGAGGCGCTCGACCAGTACGTCGTACTGCTCGATCAGCACGGGCTGCCGGATGACCAGTTCGTGCCGGTCGGTGAACTCGCCGCGGCGAACGGGCGGCTCGCCCTGCTGCGGAATCTGCTCGAAGCGGCTCGCCAGCGCGGCGTGGTCGAAGGGACCGGGCGGCTGCAGCAGCTCGTCGACGGCATGATCGCCGAGCGCAGCGGCGTACGGATCAAGGTCGGGCCGGAGGACGAGCAGGATCCGTTGATCCCGGACACGCCCAAGGAGACCACGACCTTCGACCAGGTCGGTGGGATGGAGGAGATCAAGCGTGTCATCCACCGGATGGTGATCCTCCCGCTGAGCCGGCCGGAGCTGTACGAGAAGTACGGGCGGAAGTCCGGCGGCGGCGTGATGCTTTACGGACCGCCAGGCTGCGGCAAGACGCTGCTGGCTCGTGCGACCGCGGGGGAGTGCGGCCTGCCGTTCATCAACGTCCGGATCGAGGACGTGATGGATCCGTACCTCGGGGTCTCCGAGCGCAATCTGCATGCCGCGTTCGAGCGTGCCCGCGCCAACGCGCCGTGCGTGCTGTTCCTCGACGAGCTGGACGCGCTGGCGTTCGCGCGCCACAAGCACGGCGGGTCCGAGGCGCGCCGCCTGGTCGACGTACTGCTGCAGGAACTCGACGCGATCGGCTCCGAGAACGAGGGCCTGCTGGTGCTCGCCGCGACCAACGCGCCGTGGGACGTCGACGAGGCGATGCTCCGCCCCGGCCGTTTCGACCGGGTGATCTTCGTACCGCCGCCGGACGAACAGGCCCGCGCCGACATCCTGTCCGTGGTGACGAAGGAGGTCCCGGCCGACGGCCTCGACCTGAAGGCCCTCGCCGCGCAGACGGCAATGTTCAGCGGCGCCGACCTGCGCGCGCTGATCGAGCGCGGCGTCGACAAGGTGATCGACGAGGCGCTCTCGACCGGTGGCGAGCCGCCGCTCGGGATGCAGCACCTGACCGACGCGCTGACCGCGGTGAAGCCGTCGACGCTCGACTGGCTGCATCGCGTGCGCTCGTACATCGAGTTCGCCAACCAGAGCGAGCGGTACGACGACGTGGCGGCGTACCTCAAGTCCCGCGACGTACGCCGCCGCCTCAGCTGATCACTTCAGTTTGGACGCGGCGGCCTCCGGCATCGCCTCGTAGCGGGAGAACTCGCGGCTGAACGACGCCGAGCCGTGGGACAGCGAGCGGAGGTCGATGGAGTAGCGGGTGATCTCTACCTGCGGTACTTCGGCCTTCACCAGGGTCCTGCTCTCGCCGACCTTGTCGGTCCCGAGCAGCCGCCCGCGACGCCCGGACAGATCGCTCATCACCGCACCGACGAGATCGTCGGGCACCAGGACCGACACCAGGTCCACCGGCTCCAGCATCGCGACCTTGGTTGCGGCCGCCGCCTCGCGCAGCGCCAGCCCGCCGGCCATCTGGAACGCCATGTCGGACGAGTCGACGCTGTGTGCCTTCCCGTCGCGCAACGTGACCCGGATGTCGACCATCGGGTACCCGGCCCCGACGCCCTTCTCCATCTGCGCCCGGACGCCCTTCTCGACGCTCGGGATGAACTGCCGCGGCACCGCACCGCCGACCACCTTGTCGACGAACTCGAAGCCCGACCCGCCCGGCAGCGGCTCGACCTCGATGTCGCAGACGGCGTACTGACCGTGCCCGCCGGACTGCTTCACGTGCCGCCCGTGGCCCTTGGCCGGCCCGCCGAACGTCTCCCGCAGCGGCACCCGGAGCTCGACGGTGTCCACGGTCACGCCGTACCGGTTCGCCAGCGCGTCCAGTACGACGTCCGAGTGCGCCTCGCCCATGCACCACAGCACGATCTGGTGGGTCTCCGGGTTCTGCTCGATCCGCAGTGTCGGATCCTCGGCCGCCAGCCGCTGCAAGCCGGCCCCGAGCTTGTCCTCGTCGGTCTTCGCATGCGCCTGGACGGCGATCGGCAGCAACGGCTCCGGCATGTTCCACGGCCGCAGTAGCAGCGGATCGGCCTTGTCGGAGAGTGTGTCCCCGGTCTCCGCGCGGGTCAGCCGGCCGATCGCGCACAGGTCACCGGCGATCACCTGCCCCGCCGGGCGCTGCGTCTTGCCGAGCGGGAACGACAGCGTGCCGATCCGCTCGTCCTCGTCATGGTCCTCGTGCCCGTGCGACGCGCCGTTGTGGTCACCGAAGAACGACGTGAAATGGCCCGACACGTGAACTGTCGTGTCGGGCCTGATGGTGCCGGAGAACACCCGCACCAGGCTGACCCTCCCGACGTACGGGTCCGACGTCGTCTTCACCACCTCGGCGAGCAGCGCTCCGGAGGTGTCGCAGGTCAGGCCCTGGCGGGCGACTCCGTGCGGGGTGAAGACGTCCGGGAGCTTGTGCTCGAGTGGTGACGGGAAACCGCTCGTGATCACCTCGAGCAGCTCCTGCGTGCCGACTCCGGAGGCGCTGCAGACCGGGATGGCGGGGAAGAACGAGCCCCGCGCGACCGCGCGCTCGAGGTCCTCGATCAGCACCTTCTGGTCGATCTCCTCGCCTTCGAGATAGCGCTCCATCAACGACTCGTCCTCGGACTCCTCGATGATGCCCTCGATCAGCGTGCCACGCAGCACCTCGATCTCGTCGGCGTACGACGGATCCGGTGGCGCGGTCGAACGCTTGCCCTCGGCGTACCCGAAGTACGACTGGGAGAGCAGCCCGATCAGCCCGTCACCAGCGGGCAGGTAGAGCGGCAGCACCTTGTCCCCGAACGCGTCCTGCGCCGTGGAGAGCGCGTTCTGGTAGTTCGCGCGGGCATGGTCGAGCTTGGTGATCACGACCGCGCGCGGCATCCCCACCTGGTCGCACTCCTGCCAGAGCGTCCGGGTCGGCTCGTCGACGCCCTCGTTCGCCGAGATCACGAACAGCGCACAGTCGGCAGCGCGGAGTCCGGCCCGCAGCTCACCGACGAAATCGGCGTACCCGGGCGTGTCGATCAGGTTCACCTTCACTTTTCCCTGGCCGCCGTCGTGCTGCAGGGAGGCGAGCGACAGACCCACCGAGCGCTGCTGCCGGAGCTCCGCGTCGTCGAAGTCGCACACCGTGGTTCCGTCCAGGACGGTGCCGGGTCTGTTCAGGACTCCGGAGGCCACCAGCAAGGCCTCGACGAGGGTGGTCTTGCCGGAGCCCGAAGGCCCGACCAGGACCACGTTGCGGATGGCGGCCGGACTGTCCACAGCGGGCGCGGCTCCGGTGCCTTGGGAAGCGTTCGACTTGTCTGCCATGACGTTCCTCCTGGTCCACCCACGATTCCCCTAACCGACACTTCGCACAAGGCCCCTCAGCTCGCAGATTCGTGTCGAGCCTGCGAGGCCCGGACCCCAGCCCTCGATAGGGTCGCGGGCATGCGTCGGGCACTCGGGGTCGTCATCAGTACGTTGGTCGCCGTCCTGGCGCTGGCCGGTTTCGCCGTACCGGCAAACGCGGGTACGGCGGAGGACGGCGACGAGATCAGGAACTTCAGGATCGACTACACGGTCTCGGCCGAGGGCGTCCTGCACGTCGAGGAGACGATCGACTACCACTTCGCGACGTCCGGGCGGCACGGGATCTACCGGGACCTGGTCACCCGCGAGCCCTACAAGGACGACGACTCGAAGGACCAGGAGTACCAGGTCTCGAACATCGACGTGTCGTCCCCGACCGGCGCCCCGGACGAGTTCACCGTCGACACGTACGAGGGGAACCAGGGCCGCTACGGGGAACTGCAGGTCAAGATCGGCGACCCGGACAAGACGATCTCCGGCACCGAGGCGACGTACAAGATCTCGTACGACGTCCGCGGCGCGCTCCGGCACTTCGACGACCACAGCGAGCTGTACTGGGACGCCACCGGCAGCGCGTGGAGCGCGGTCATCAACCAGGTCGCGATCAACGTCGACGTCCCGCAGGGGGTGACCAGGACCGAGTGCTTCCTGGGCACCGCCGGATCGAACCGGACGTGCCCGCAGAAGTCGGTCGTGGGGGAGAAGGGCGTGTTCGGCGCCTCCAACCTCGAGCGCGGCGAGCAGTTGACGATCGTCGCCGGAATCACCGCCGGCGCCGTCCAGAACGACACCCCGATCCTGGTCGACCCGCCGAGCTGGATGGAACGCAACGGGGTGTCCTGGCTCTCGCTGGTCGGCTCCGGCATCGCGACCGTGGCCGCCATCGTCCTCGCCACGCTCTACTCGAAGCTCGGCAACAAGGACCAGCGGTACGCCGGGATGCCGCCGGGCGCGTTCCCGCCGGACGGGGTCGCCGCGCAGCCGGTGAAGGACGACCTCACCGAGGACCAGATCCCGGTCGCGTTCGCGCCGCCGCGGATCCCGGTCGCCGAGGGCGGCCTGCTGATCGATGCGAAGGCGAACACGACCGAGACGGCCGCGACACTGATCGACCTGGCGGTGCGCGGCGGCGTACGGATCGACAATGACGGCACATCGCAGAAGGCGGTGCTGCTGAACCCGGCGGCTGCGACCGCACCGCACGAGCAGGCGTTGATGCTCGGCCTGTACCCGGGGTTGCAGCCGGGCACGGAGGTGCTGCTGGAGCGCGGTGCGGTGGGTGACAACACCATGCGGCACGCGCACGACGCGATGATCAAGGCGCTCCGTGACCAGGTGAAGGCTCGCCAGTGGTACCTGCGGATGCCGCGGGCCGGTGGCGGTTCGGCGTTCAAGAACGGCTTCGGCTGCGCCTGTATGGGCATGATCGCGATCTGGGTCGTCGGCGCCGGCCTGATGGGGACCGTGATCAGCGCGGCGACCGGCGGTTTCGGCCGGGCTGTGGTCGTCGCGGTACCGGTGATCGCGGTCATCGTTGCCATCGGCATCTGGATCGCGATCCGGGGCCGCGGGCAACGGAACCCGGCCGGCCGGGCGGTGGCCGACCAGCTGATCGGCTTCCGGAAGTACCTGGCCACGGCCGAGGCGGACCAGCTGCGCTTCGAGGAGGGTGAGGACATCTTCTCGAAGTACCTGCCCTGGGCCATCGCTTTCGGTCTCGCCGACCGGTGGCAGAAGGTGTGCGAGCAGCTCGTCGCCGCCGGCCGCATCACGCCCGACCCGTACTGGTACTCCGGACCGTCGTACTACGCCTCCGGCTGGACCGCGGGCGCGGTCAGCACCACCCTGACGAACACCTTCGACCCGCCGCCCACGCCGTCCAGCTCCGGCGGTGGCGGCGGCAGTTCGTCCGGTTTCAGCGGCGGGTCCTCCGGCGGCGGTGGCGGCGGCGGAGGCGGCGGCAGCTGGTAGTAGTGGCCTTTGGGGCGGCTACATTCCCGCTATGCGTCGGGCGCTCGGGATTGTCATCAGCACACTGTTCACCGTTCTCGCGGTGGCGGGTTTCGCCGTACCGGCCGAGGCTGCGACCGCGGCGTACGGCGACGAGATCGAGTCGTTCAAGATCGCCTACACGGTTTCCGAGGACGGCGTACTGCACGTCACGGAGACGATCGACTACACCTTCGCGGAGTCCGGGCGGCACGGGATCTACCGCGACCTGGTGATCCGCGAGCCGTACGCCGACGACAAGACGAAGGACCAGAAGTACGAGGTCTCGAACATCCTGGTGTCGTCGCCGACCGCGCCGGACCAGTTCACGACAGAGAAGGCGAAGTTCAACCAGGATCGCGACCAGACACTGCGGATCAAGATCGGCTCGAAGAGCCAGACGATCTGGTCGACCAGCGCGAAGTACGTGATCTCGTACGACGTACGTGGCGCGCTCCGGCACTTCGACGACCACAGCGAGCTGTACTGGGATGCCACCGGCTCGGCGTGGGATGCCCACATCGCGAAGGTCAGCGTGACTGTCCAGGCGCCGGAGGGTGTGCAGCAGGTCGAGTGCTACAGCGGCAAGGCCGGCTCCACCAGCTCCTGCGAGAAGAAGTCCCTTGCCGGTGGCATCGGGCTCTTCACCGACTCCAAGCTGCTCTCCGGGAGCCAGCTGACGATCGTTGCCGGGATCAAGGCCGGCGCTGTGCAGAACGACACCCCGATCGTGGTCGATCCGCCGAACTGGCTGGAGCGCAGCGGGCTGTCGTGGCTCGCGCTCGCCGGGTCTGTCCTCGCGACCGCGGCCGGTATCGCCGCCGCGTACCTCTACAACCGGGGAGGCCTCCGCGACCTGCGATACGTCGGCCTGCCGCCGGGGATCGTCCCGCCCGCGGGCGGGAGTGCGCAGATCGGGAAGGACCACCTCGCTGCTGACCAGATTCCGGTGGCGTTCGCGCCGCCTGAGGTCACGGTCGCCGAGGGTGGGCTGATGGCCGACGTGACCGACAAGTCCACCGCCCTCGCGGCCACCCTGATGCACCTCGCCGTCCGCGGCGCAATCCGCCTCGACAACACCGACGAGGGTGCGCGCAAGGCCGTGCTGGTCGATCCGGAGGTCGCGACGGCGACGCACGAGAAGGTGCTGCTCAAGGGACTGTTCCCGAAGCAGGAGACCGGCGAGGAGCGGACGCTCGAACGCGCCGAGGTCGGCGACTACACGCTGGTTCAGGCCGCGGACAAGATGTACGACGCTGTCTGGATCAACATCAAACGGCAGCAGTGGTACCTCAGGCTGCCCGCCGCGTCCGGAAACGACGACGGCTCGACCGCCCTCGGCTGGATGCTCACCGTCGCGCTCGTCATCCTCGGTTTCGGCGCCGCGCAGATCGGGTCCGGGCCGGCGACCGCGGGCCGCGTGATCGCGATCATCGTCCCCGGGTGCGCTCTGCTGACCCTGCTCTGGATGTGGATCGGGCGGAAGCGGCGCGGGCAGCGGAGTGCGGAAGGTCGCGCCATCACGGACCAGGTCATCGGGTTCCGCCAGTACCTCGCCACCGCCGAGGCGGATCAGCTGCGCTTCGAGGAGGGTGAGGACATCTTCTCGAAGTACCTGCCCTGGGCGATCGCCTTCCGTCTCGCAACCCGCTGGCAGCGCGTGTGCGGGGAACTCGTGGAGGCGGACCGCCTGACACCCGATCCGACGTGGTACGTCGGCCCTTCGTACTACCACTCCAACTGGTCGGCGAGCTCGATCAGCACCTCGGTGCAGTCCACGTTCGTGCCGCCGCCACCTCCTGCGCCCGCGCCCGGATCAGGTGGCGGCAGCTCGTCCGGCTTCAGCTCGTACAGCGGTTCCTCGTCGTCGTCCTCGGGTTCGTCGGGCGGCGGGGGAGGCGGCGGTGGCGGCGGGAGCTGGTAGCTCAGACCGTTCCACCTGCGGCTGTGGGGGCCGTGGGGTCGGCGCCGGCGTCGCCGACGGTCTCGCGGGCCAGGAAGTCCTCGAGGTGGAAGAGGTTGTCGCCGGCGCGCTTCGCGACGTTGACCAGAGTGTTCATGGCCGAGACCTCCTCGACCTGCTCCTTGAGGAACCACTGCATGAACTGCTCGCCGACGTAGTCGCTCTCGTCACGGGCCGTGCGCGCGAGCATCTCGATCTGCTTGGTGACCGTGATCTCCTGCGCCAGCGCGAGTTCGAGCGGCTCGAGTGCGGTCTTGAAGTCCGACTCGACCTCGCCGACGGCCGGGATGTGCGGCCGGATGTCCTTGTCGAGCAGGTACTGGACCATCATCATCGCGTGGTTGCGCTCTTCGAGTGACTGCTTGTAGAAGTGCGCGGCCAGCTGCGGCAGGTCCTGGTCGTCGAACCAGACAGCGACCGCCACGTACTGCTGGGAGGCCGTGAATTCGTTGCGGATCTGCTCCTGCAGGAGTTTCTCGTACGTGCTCATGCCGTCAATGTAACGGCGATCCGCCGAATCCACACCGTTGGCGAGCCTGACCTAACCGGCTCGATTCCGTCCCAGTTCGACCACCTCGGTACCGCCTCCGGGCAGGCTGATCCGCACCGTCGTACCGTCCACGGCGACATCGATGCCCTCGGCAAGCGCCTCCGGCCGGAGGGCGTCGCGGGTCAGCAGTACGGCGTTCACGAGCACCAACGGCTCCCCCCGATGCGATGCCGTCAAGTACGGCGTCGCCGAGTGCGGGCCGTACGGGTTCACTCCCAGCCCGCGGTGCACGCCGGCTACGTCGTACCCGTGCAGGCCGACCACCGCCGATACCAATCCGTCTGAATTCCGTGCGGAGGCGGCGCCTTCGCTGGCTGTTGCCTCCGGCAAAGAGTCGCTGGCGACAGCGAATCCGCCGCTGCGCACCAGCGCTCCGGCGGGGCCTTCAACCAGTGCGCACCGGATCTCCCAGCCGCTGTGCACCACCGACGTGATCTCGATCGCCCACGGTCCTTCGTCACCGAGCCAGGCGTTGTGCCACGAGGACGCCGTACTGCCGTCCACGCCGAGCCGCCGGATCCGCCCGCGCCCGCTGGCCAGACCTTCGGGGGACACCAGCGAGATCAGGTTGTCCACGTGCGGCTCGTGATCGGACAGATCCGGCCCAGCGTGGTTCGCGTACGCCAGCCGGTTGTAGTGCGGATCGCCCGCCGGTTCCACGCCCTGCGGCTCCGCCACCGGCGCGTGGTCGGCGCCGTGGTTCACCAGCTGCACGACCTGATCGTGGCGGCTCGCATGCACGATCCACCCCGGCTCGGGCATTGCTCGGAGTTGATCCGCGTTGTCCAGCGGAATCGAGTCCTCCGGGTCCGCCCACACCGGGTGCTCCGGCGGCAGGATCAGCCCGACGAAACCCTTCGAGGCCCAGTACGGCGAACCAGGACCGGAGTACTGCTGCGTCGTCGGCAGGAACGTGTCGTACCACCCGAGCGTCAGCACGCCACGCTCGTCCGGCACCCCGTGCTGCACGAAATGCCGCGCGATCCCCGAGCACAGCCGCCGCGTCTCACCCGGCGTCAACGGCGTCGAGTCGAGCAGCGCGCCCATCCAGTACGGCGCCGCGGCCGCCATCCGGTAGGTCAGCGACCGGCCCTGGTAGATCGGCGCCCCGTCGTTCCCGACCAGGTGTACGGCGTCTTCGAGGAAGAGTTTGATCCGCTCCTTGTACAGCTTCAGCCGGTCCTCGTACTGCGCTCCCGGCGTCACGGCTGCCATCCGCGCCCAGAGACCCGGGTACAGGTGCATCGCCCAGCCGATGTAGTTGTCGAAGTTCTGCCCGTCGCCGTCGGAGTACCAGCCGTTGCCGACGTACCAGTCCTCGATCCGGTCGAGGCCGCCGTCGATGTCCTCCTGCGAGTACGGCGCTCCCACCGACGCGAGAAACTGCTCGCTGACGACCTGGAACAGCCGCCAGTTGTTGTCGTGCGTCGTCGACCCGTTGAAGCCGCCGAGCCACTCCGCCACGTGCTCCTGCGCCCGCGTGTCGAGGCGGTCCCAGATCCATTCGCGGGTCTCGTGCAGCGCCACCGCGATCGCCGCGGCCTCCACCATCTGCTGCGACCTCGGGGTGAGTCGCAGCCACGCCTCGGGGTGGTCCGGGTTGGCGCCGTTCGCGACGCCCCGCGCGTACCGCTCGATCAGTTCCTCGCAGCCCTTGCCCTGGACGCCGGCGATCCGGAACGCGGCGAGCATGAACGACCGGGCGAATCCCTCCAGCGCGTCGGACGCCGTACCCGACCTGCTCGGCCGGCCCGGGAGGTCGACCAGCGAGGCGCCGGGGGAGAAGTACGGAACGAGCGAATCGAGCAGATGGTCCGCGAGCGCCTCCCAGTGCGCCCGCACCCATCCGGTCTGGCGGGACAGTTGACGGTCGGTGTCCGGCAGGATCAAGCGGGTCATGCGAGTCTCCCGATTTCGGAGGGGCTGATGGCGTGCAGGAGGGGTTCGCCGGCGGTCAGGCGTTCGAGTTCGCTGACCGCGAGCTCGCCGAGGCGGGCGATCTCGTTGCCGACGGCACCGGCGACGTGCGGGGTGACGAAGACGTTCGGAAGGTCGAGCAGCGGCGAGTCCGGCGGCAGCGGCTCCGGGTCGGTGACGTCGAGGATCGCGTCGATCCGGCCGGTCGCGCACTCGCGGATCAGAGCCTCGGAATCGATGATCTTGCCGCGGGCCGTGTTGATGAGCGAAGAGCCGTCCTTCAGCAGCGCGAGCAGCCGCGCGTCCACCAGACCGACCGTCTCCGGCAGCAGCGGCGCGTGCACGCTGAGGATGTCGCTGCGGCGGAAGAGCGTGTCGTTGTCGACCAGTTCCGCACCGAGGGCCGCGGCCTCGTCCGTGGTCAGGTACGGGTCGCTGATCAGCACTTCGAGGTCGAATCCGCGCAACCGCTCGGCGACCATCTTCGCGATGCGGGACGCCCCCAGCAGGCCGACCGTCGTACCGTAGCTGCCCGGCATCCCGTGCGGGTCGGCCTTACGCCGCTCCAGCCGGTACTGCGCTGCGAGCCGGAACGCCCGCTTCCCGGCCAGCACGATCGCCGCGACCGTGAACTCGGCGACCGGCTGCGCGTTCGCCGTGGCCGCCGAGGAGACCTGGATACCGCGGTCGAACGCCGCCGGATCGACGATCGCCTTGACCGAGCCGGCCGCGTGCAGGATCGCCTGCAGCTTGGGCGCCGCCTCGAGAACCTCCGGCCCGATCCGCGGGCAGCCCCAGCCGGTGAGCAGTACGTCGACGTCCGGGAGCGCCGCCCGTACGGCGGGGTCGGCGAGGAAACTGGAGCCGGGTCCGACCGGCAGCACGGTGGCGATCGCCTCGAGGCGCTGCCGGACCCGCGGCACCAGGACGCGGTCCCGGCTGGCGTCGTTCATCGCCAGCATGACGGTCAGGGCGGAGTTTGGCTCAGGGCTCACGACGAACAACCTAGCAAGCGCTTTCCGCTGCTGTCGCGCCTACCGCCGAGTCTTGGAACATCCTGAATCTTTCCCAGGGCCGGAATTAGTCCGCGACGTCGTGGCGTTGGCAAGGTAGAAGTACTTGTCGGTTTGTTGGAAGTGACGAAGGAGACGACGATGCTGCGACCGGACGACCTCTACGAGATCGTCGACGAGTCGGTGGCCACCGGCCCGGCGGCGCCCCCGAAGGTCCTGGTGCACTCGCTGGACGGGTTCATGGACGCCGGCCAGGCGGGGCGCGTGACCGCGGACCACCTGCTCGAGGTGCTGGACCACCGGCTGCTGGCGAGGTTCGACGTCGACCTTCTGCACGACTACCGGGCTCGGCGGCCCGAGGTGACGTTCTCCGAGGACCGGTTCACCGACTACGACCCGCCGCACCTGAGCCTGCATCTGGTGACCGACGACGCGGGCGTCGACTTCCTGCTGCTCGAGGGCGCCGAGCCGGACAGCCACTGGGACCGGTTCGCCGGGGCGATCCGGCAGCTCAACGAGCTCTACAACGTGACGCTCACGGTCGGTGTGCACGGCATCCCGATGGGTGTGCCGCACACGCGGCCGCTCGGCTTGACGGCGCACGCGACGCGGCCCGAGCTGGTCACCCGGTCGAACATCTGGGACGGCGAGATGCGGCTGCCCGCGAGCGCGGGGACGATGCTGCAGGTCCGTCTCGGCGAGGCGGGCAAGGACGCGATGGGCTTCGCCGTCCACGTGCCGCACTACCTGGCCGAGAACCGCTTCCCGGGTGCCGCACTGGCCCTCGTGCACGCGATCTCGGCCGCGACCGGCCTGCTCCTCCCTAGCAAGGCCCTGCTCGACGAGGCCGCCGTCACCGGCCGGCTGGTCGACGAGCAGGTCGAGGCTTCCGAGGACGCCAGCGCAGTCGTCAAGGCGCTCGAAACGCAGTACGACGCCGCCGACGGCTCCCTGACCCGCAAGAGCCTCCTGGCCGACTCGACCCCCTCCGCAGAAGAGCTCGGCGCAGAAGTAGAACAATTCCTCGCCGAACTCAACCGCGAAGACAACGACTAACCCTCCACACCCCGCCCCGCCCCGCGCACCCCCGCCCCACGCACCCCCGCCCCACCACCCGCACCGCACCACCGCCCCGGCTCCGAACCACCGCCCCGCCCGAACCACCGCCCCGCCCGAACCACCGCCCCGCCCGAACCACGCCGACGCGTCACCCCGCAGTCGCCCTGTCGCATCCTCATTTGCCTGGCAGACCCAGCAATTTGGCTGGTGGACCCACCAAATGAGGGGTTAGTGACCCTTAGCCAGGGTCAGGAACCCCCCATTTGATGGGTCTGCCAGGCAAATGGGGGACTGGGCGTTGGGTGTACGTGATGGTTTCCACAGTGGGTACGGCGTTGCTCGGCGGTCGGGGCTGTCAGGATGAGGCATGCCTGAGTCGCTGGAGGATCTGGTCGAGCTGCTCGACCTGGAGAAGATCGACGTCGACCTGTTCCGCGGTCGTCAGCCGCAGACCTCGATGCAACGGGTGTTCGGTGGACAGGTGCTCGGTCAGGCGCTCGCGGCGGCCGGGCGGTCCGTCGACGCCGAGCGTGTCGTGCACTCGCTGCACGGGTACTTCCTGCGCGGGGGCGACACGTCCGTGCCGATCGTGTACCGCGCGGAACCGACCCGCGACGGCGGATCGTTCAGCAGCCGCCGAGTGGTGGCGTCGCAGAACGGGAAGCCGATCTTCTACATGTCCGCGTCCTTCCAGCGCCCGGAACCCGGCCTGGATCACCAGGACCCGATGCCCGACGACGCCGTACCGCCCGAGGAGGCGCCGCGCCTGGCGACCGTTCTCGAGGCGCGGTCGGGCCGACCGGCCGCCGATTGGGACAAGGAGTGGGCGGCGCTCGACGTACGCCTGGCCGGTGTCACGGGTCGGCAGTTCTGGATAAGGGCCGCCGGCAAGCTTCCCGACGATCCGGCGCTGCACGCGTGCGTGCTGGCCTACGCGAGCGACTTGACGCTGCTCGGCGCCAGCCTGCTCCCGCACGGCATCGTCATCGGCGACCGCCGCATCCAGCCGGCGTCGCTCGATCACGCACTCTGGTTCCACCGGCCGTTCCGCGCCGACGAGTGGCTGCTGTACGACCAGTCGTCGCCGTCCGCCTCCGGAGCCCGCGGCTTCGCCACCGGCCGCCTCTACAACGAGTCAGGCAGCCTCGTCGCCTCCGTCGCACAGGAGGGCCTGATCCGCCCCGTCGGCCTGGACCTCGACGAATCAAACTGACCGGGTTATCGGGCCTGGACGGCGAGGGCGACGGCGTCGGCTACTCGGTTGGGGTGGGGGATGGGTCGGCCGGTGGCGATGCGGATGGCGGGTGGGCCGGGTTTCGTCCAGCTGGCGCTTGCGCCGGCGACGGCGATGCCGTGGGACGCGAGGACAAGGAGCGCCTCGTGTTCGCTGCGAACTGGCACCCAGATCGCCAGGCCGTCGACGCCGGTCGTCTGGACGCCGCGGGCGGCCAGCAGTTGCGTGAGGTGGTCGCGGCGTTCCCGGTACGCCGTACGCGCGCTGGCGACCGCGGTCTTCGACAGTTCGTCGTCGAGCAGCCAGGCGAGCGCGTTCTGCAGCATGCGACTCGTCCAGCCCGAACCGAACTGCCGGTAGACGCGGACCCGCTCGATCGGCTCGGCGGCACCGGCCATCACGGCGAGGCGGAGGTCGGGGGAGTGGGACTTGGAGTAGCTCCGCACCAGCACGCTCTGATCCGGCAGTACTTCGGCGACCCCGTGGTACTCGAACGAGCTCAGCTCGCCGAGCCCGTCGTCCTCGATCACGAGGGTGTCGGTCCCGGCGAGCAGCGCCGCGAGCTCGTCGCGGCGCGACGGCGTCACCGAGGCACCGAAATGTGAGCTGCTCCGCGGCTCGTAGATGAACGCGACCGGATCGTGCTGGAGCGCCTCCTGCAGCGATGCCGGGACCGGGCCCTCCGCATCGGTCGCGACGGGCACCGGCCGCGCGCCGACGTTGTCGAGGATGTCCAGCAGGCGCGGGGTCGCGGGCTCTTCGATCGCCACGTGTTCGCCGGGGACAACCGTCGTACGCATCAGCAGGAGGAGGCCTTCGTAGCCGCCGTTCACGCACATCCAGTGGTCGGTCTCGAAGGGCCACGTTCGGGCGGCGGCCGCGCGGAGCGGCGCGCTGATCGAGACCACCTCGTACGAGTGCAGGTCGGGGTCGCGGAGGGCGTGGACGAACGCGTCGGCCATGTCCGGCAGCAGCGCCGGGTCCGGGATCGCGCGCGAGAGGTTGAGGGTCTGATCCGGCCACAGGCGGGAGATGTTCTCGTAGCGGGCCGGCCGGGGGACCGCGAGACCGCCGAGCACCCACGTGCCCTGCCGCCCGCCGCCGGCGACGACGCGTTGCTTGCGCAGGGTTGCCCAGGCTGCGGACACGGTCGCCGGGCTGACATCCAGCCGGGGAGCGAGCGCGCGTACGGTCGGAAGGCGGGTCTGCGGCTGGAGCTCACCGTGCCGGACCAGCCGGGAGATCGCTGCCGCGATCCCCGCCGCGCTGGGCTCGGTGATCTGCTCGGCCAGCCAGGCCGACGACACCGCCGGACCGTCCTGCGGTGGAACGTCTTCGGCCATGCCTTCCCCCAGGTTTTTGATCAGTAACATTTCAATGCATTGTTCGGGTGATCGCGCTGAACATAGGCTACCGAACAATCGAGCTCGCGACAGCGACGTCGCGCATCCGACCCGGACCCCACGAGAGCGTCCCGGCATCGAAGGAACGAACCGCGTGAAGCTTCACCTCGGCGTACGCCACTGGGACCACGTGATCCCGTTGGCCCTCGGCGACGTCCCCGGCCCGACCGTCACCCGGCTGGAGGCGACGCCGGATCTGTGGGGTGCACCCGAGTACGACGGCGGCGAGACCTCGTTCAGCCGCTACGTCCGGGCCCGTGCGGCCGGGGACGACCGGGTGGTCGCGCTACCGATCTTCCTGATGCGCGGCTTCCGGCATCGCTGCATCATCGTCCGGCGGGACTCGACGGCCGAGACCGCGGCAGACCTGAAGGGCGCCCGGATCGGCCTGACCGGCTGGCCGGACAGCGGCAACACCTGGACCCGCGCGATCCTCGCCGAAGCCGGCGTCGGCATCCACGACGCCGACTGGCAGGTCGGCCCGCTCACCGCGGCCCACCCGGTGGTGGACCGCCTCGGGGGAGTTGCTGTCGGCAACAACATCCGGCATACCGCTGACGGAGCGCGGCTCGTGGATCTCCTGCTGGACAAGGAGCTCGACGCCGTGATGACGCCTTTCATGCCACCAGGTTTCCACGACCAGGACTCGCCGTACCGGACGCTGTTCCGCGACACTCGCTTTGAGGAGCGTGCCTACTACGGTCGCCATGGCTTCATTCCCGGCATCCACTTGCTTGCCCTGCGCAAGGAGATACTGGAGGAAAGGCCCGAGATCGCTCAGCAGCTCATCGACCTGTTCGAGCAGGCGAAGCAGCTCAGCTTCCAGCGCCGGAACAAGCTGATGGACATCACCCCCTGGCACAACGAAGAAGTCGGCGTCACCAGCAGGCTCTTCGGCCCGGACTGGATGCCGTACGGCGTCTCCGCCGACCGCCGCATGGTCGCCGCCTTCCAGGACCACCTCGTCGCCCAGGAGTTGCTCGCGCAGCCCGTGCCCGCCGAAGACCTGTTTCCCTACCAGATCGACCCGTTGGAGAAGATCGCATGAGCACGCTCAACGTCTCGGCCGCGCAGTTCGTCGCGAGCGTCGACTGGCAGGAGAACCTGGACACGGCGACGCAGCTCATCAAGCAGGCGGATGCCGACGGCGTCGACCTGCTCGTACTCCCCGAAGGCGTCCTCGCGCGCTTCATCGAAGAGCGTGAGCGCATCCGCGAGTACGCCCAGCCGCTCGACGGCCCCTTCGTCACCGGCCTGCTCAAGGCCACCGAGGGCCTGCAGCTCACCGTCGTCGTCGGCATCCACGAGAAGTCCGCGAACGACAAGCCATACAACACCCTCGTCGTCCTGAAGGACGGCGCCATCACCGGCCTCTACCGCAAACTCCACCTGTACGACGCGTTCAGCCAACTGGAGTCCGACAACGTGACCCCGGCCGACGTCGTCCCCGAACTGATCGACGTCAACGGCTTCAAGGTCGGTCTGATGACCTGCTACGACGTCCGGTTCCCCGAACTGTCCCGCCTCCTCGCCCTCGACGGCGCCGACGTACTCGTGCTGCCGGCCGCCTGGGTCAAGGGCCCGCTCAAGGAACACCACTGGCAGACTCTCGTCACCGCCCGCGCGCTCGAGAACACCGTGTACGTCGTCGCAAGTGGTGAATGCGGTCAGCGCAACATCGGCCAGAGCCTCATCGTCGACCCGCTCGGTGTCCCGCTCGCCCAAGCAGCAGAGGAGCCGGCCACCATCACGGCCGTCGTCTCCCGGCAGCGTCTGACCGACGCCCGCCGCCGCCTGCCGGTTCTGATCAACCGGCGCTTCTCCGTCAGCCCCACCCCTCGACCGGTCGAAGCCGTCCCCACCAGCTGAAGCCGTAGGAGTAGTCGTGTCCATCCCCCGCACCGCAGCCCTCGCCCTACTGGTCGCAAGTGCACTCGGTGTGACCGCGTGCACCGCAGACCCGGTCGACACCAGCACCAACGCCAATGCGAAGGCGCCGGCCGCCGCGATCCCGCAGCAGCAGGTCGACAAGGCCCTGCACGACCAGTTGCCGGAGAAGATCAAGACCGCCGGCAAGATCATTGCCGTCAACAACGGGTCGTTCCCGCCGTACGTGATCGTCGGCACCGACAAGGACACCTCGATCGAAGGCGCGACCGCCGACCTGTCCCAGGCGATCAGCCAGCTGCTCGGCATCCAGATCGAGCACACCACCGTCGACGGCCTGGCCAGTGTCTTGTCCGGCATGCAGGCGAAGCGGTACGACCTGGACCTGGGACCGACCGGCGATTTCGTCGAGCGGCAGAAGCAGGCGACCTTCATCGACTACGTCCAGGAGTACGTCGTCTTCGCCGTGCACAAGGGGAATCCGAAGGGCATCGACGGTCTGGACACCGCGTGCGGCAAGCGGATCGCCGTACAGGCAGCAGGGTCGGCGGAGAAGGTGATCAAGGCGCAGTCGACCAAGTGCGTGGCGGCCGGGAAACCGCCGGTCGAGGTGCAGTCGTACAAGGACCAGCCGTCGTCGATCCTCGCGGTGCAGTCCAACCGGGCCGACGCGTTCTTCTCCTCGCAGGCGCCGCTGACCTACTTCGTGGCGCAGTCCGGTGGCAAGCTGGAACTGGCCGGCGTTGGCAAGGGCAACGGTTTCGAGGACCTGTTCCAGGGTGCGCTCGTGCCGATCGGGTCGCCGCTGGCCGACATACTGCTGGCTGCTTTCGAGAAACTGCATGCCAACGGCACCTATGACGCGATCATGGCGAAGTGGGGTCTGGAGAAGAACAAGCTGGCCAAACCCGGCCTCAACCTCGGGAAGGGCTGACCATGGCAACCACGGTGCAAGACGCTCCGGCCGCGGGCCTGGAGCTCGACGTCCGCAACGCGGCGCACCGCAAACACCCTTGGCGCTGGCTGTCGGCGCTCGTCGTACTGGTGTTCGCCGCGCAACTGGTCAAGATGCTCGTCACCAACGACAACTTCGGGTGGGACGTGGTCTGGGCCTGGCTGCGGGCCGAGTCGATCGTCCGGGGCCTCGGCGTCACGCTGATGCTGACCGTCGTCGCGATGGTGATCGGCGTCGTGCTCGGCGTACTCCTCGCGGTCTGCCGCATCTCGGCCAACCCGCTGCTGCGCGGCGCCGCCGGACTGTACATCTGGTTCTTCCGCGGTACGCCGACCCTCGTGCAGCTGATCTTCTTCTACAACCTGTCCGCGCTACTGCCCAAGCTGAACCTCGGCATCCCGTTCGGGCCGGTCTTCGCCAGCGTCGACACGAACACGTTGATCACCCCGCTACTGGCGGCGATCCTGGGCCTCGGGCTGAACGAGGGCGCCTACATGGCCGAGATCGTCCGCGGCGGTCTGCTCTCGGTCGACCCCGGTCAGCGCGAGGCGGGTCACGCGCTCGGGATGAAGAACTCGCGGATCATGAAGCGGATCATCCTGCCGCAGGCGATGCGCTTCATCGTGCCGCCGACGGGCAACCAGGTGATCAGCATGGTGAAGGCGACCGCGCTGGTCAGCGTGATCGCGCTCTCCGACCTGCTCTACACGGCGCAGTCGATCTACAACCGGACCTTCGAGACGATCCCGATGCTGATCGTGGTCTGCCTCTGGTACCTCGCGGTCACCTCGGTCCTGTACGTCGTCCAGTCGTTCATCGAACGGCACTACAACCGCGGCGCCCGGCACCAGGCTCCTAGTTTCTGGGACTTCTTGCGTATCCGTCCGAAGGGGAGTGCGGCATGAGTACGGCGGTATTGCAGGCGCGCGGTGTCCGCAAGAGCTTCGGGCACACCGAAGTACTGTCCGGGATCGATCTCGACGTCACACCGGGCGAGACCGTCGTGGTCCTCGGCCCGTCCGGTTCCGGCAAGTCGACGTTCCTGCGGTGCATCAACCTGCTCGAGTCCCTCGATGCGGGCCGCATCACCGTCGACGGCCGCGATGTCGGGTACGACGTACGCAACGGCCGCCTTCACGAGCTGTCGCCAAATGAGGTCGCTCGCCGGCGCCGGGACATCGGCATGGTGTTCCAGCAGTTCAACCTGTTCCCGCACATGACCGCGCTGGAGAACATCATCGAGGCGCCGATCGCGGTCCTGGGGGAGGGGCGACGGGAGGCGACCGCGCGTGCCGTCGACCTCCTCGCCGAGGTGGGACTGGCCGGCCGGGAGAAGGCGTACCCGCGCCAGCTGTCCGGCGGTCAGCAGCAACGCGTGGCGATCGCCCGGGCGCTGGCGATGCGGCCGAAGTTGATGCTGTTCGACGAGCCGACCTCGGCGCTCGACCCCGAGCTGGTCGGCGAGGTGCTCGCCACCATGAAGCGTCTCGCCAGCGCCGGTCTGACGATGGTCGTCGTCACCCACGAGATCAGTTTCGCCCGTGAGGCCGCCGACCGGGTCGTGTTCATGGACGCCGGCCAGGTGGTCGAGCAGGGCACGCCGGAGCAGGTGATCGACAATCCGCAGCACGAACGAACCCGTGCTTTTCTTTCCCGTTTCCTCTGATACCGTGGAGACATGTTGCAGCGCGCAGTAGTCACGACGACGCCGGACCTCGTCCTGGCGCGCTGACATCTGACTGTCTGACCAAGCCCCGGGGCGAGTGCCCCGGGGCTTTGTCGTGCTCCGTGGGTTCCTCGCCTCAACCCATGGAGGAATCATGTACGACCACCGCAAACTCGGCCGCGAACTCGGCCTGTTCGACTCCGACCCGCTGATCGGCGCGGGACTGCCCTACTGGTTGCCCGCCGGTGCCGCCGTCCGGCACGCCTTGGAGAGCTACATCGCCGAGGTGGAACGAAGAGCCGGCTATCAGCGGGTCTATTCACCGGTCCTCGGCAAGCGCGAGCTGTACGAGATCTCGGGCCACTGGGCCAAGTACCACGAGGACATGTACCCGCCGATGGACATGGGCGGTGAGCAACTGGTCCTGCGCCCCAGCATCTGCCCGCACCACGCTCTGATGTTCCGATCCCGCTCGCACAGCTACCGCGAACTCCCGCTCCGCCTCTCCGAGCTCGGCGGGCAGTACCGCGCCGAACTCTCCGGAGCGATCGGCGGCCTGAGCCGGGTCCGCGCGATGCAACTCAACGACGCCCACATCTTCTGCCGCCTCGACCAGGTGGCGGGAGAGGCCGCCGGGGCTTTGCAACTGATCAAGCAGGCGTACGCCGACCTGGGCATCAGCGCGTCGCGCTATGTGCTTGCACTTCCTTCCGACGACGCCGAGTTCAACAGCCCGGCCAGCAAGTACGTCGGTGACGCGGCAAGCTGGGCACAGGCCGCCGAACTGCTCCGTGAGGTCCTCGAGAACGCGGGCGTCGAATACGAGGACGCGCCGGGTGACGCGGCGTTCTACGGGCCGAAGATCGACATCCAGATGGAGGATTCGGCGGGACGCGAGTTCAGCCTGTCGACCGTCCAGATCGACTTCCACCAGCCGGAGGCGTTCGGGCTCGAGTACATCGGTGCCGACGGCAACAAGCACCGTCCGGTGATGGTGCACCGCGCGATCGTCGGGAGCATCGAGAGAGCGGTTGCTCAGCTGATCGAGGTGCACGGCGGCGCGTTCCCGGCGTGGCTGGCGCCGGTTCAGGTCGTCGTACTGCCGATCTCCGACGACGAGGAGAAACTCGCTGTGGAGGTCGCCCGGAGAGCATCGGATCGCGGGCTCCGGGTCGAGGTCGCGCATGCGGACGAGGGCAGTCTGGGCGCCCGGATCCGCGAGAACCGGCTGGCGCCGTACCAGGCCGTCATCGGTTCCCGCGAGGCCGCGGCCGGCCAGCTCGCGGTCCGGGAACGGGACGGCCGGCGCTGGGACCCGGCCCCGATCGGCGAGGTGCTGGATCGGATCCGGGTGGAGGCGGATCCCCATGCAGGCAGAAGTCACGATTCGGACGGGTTATGAGCACGTCCGAGGGGGTTCTGCCTGCGTGGCGGGTCAGTCCGCCTGGAGTTGCCCGATCAGGTGGGTCACGTCGTGCCCTTCGTCGTACAGCGCGAAGTCGACCGTCTTGCCCGTCTGCTGGTAGCCGAACCCGACCCGGGACGGCAGCAGCAACGGCTTGCGGAAGTCCACGCGGACCGTGAAGGCGTCCGGCAGCGCGCCGGCGCGCTGGATCGACGCGAGCGCGGCAGCCTTGGCCCACATCCCGTGCGCGATCTGGCGCGGGAACCCGAACGCCTGAGCGGTCAGCTTGAAGAGGTGGATCGGGTTCCGGTCGCCGGACGCTGCGGCGTACCGGCGGCCGAGGTTGCCGCGCAGGTCCCACCACGCACTCGGGCTCAGCACGGGATCGGTGAGCAGATCGGCGTGCGCGGCTTCCGTCCCGGCCGTGCGGCTGAGCAGCGTGGTGAGATCGCTCCACACCAGTTCGTGATCGACGAAGACCTCGCTGATCACGTCGAAGACAGTGCCCTTCGGGTGCGGCCGCTCCGCCGTACTGTGCACGCGGATCGCCGGCTCGGCGTGCAGCGGGATCGGCTGCTTCTGCGTGATCGTGTTGGACAGGTGCACGATCCCCATCGGCTTGTACGGGAACGAGGGATCGGACATCAGGTCCAGATGCAGCGGGAACGCCAAGACATGCGGGTACGTCGGAGGCAGCGAGGGCCCCGCCGCGAACCCGGTCACCTCGCGGTACGCGGTCAGGTGATCCTGGTCGATCGCCGACCGGGGCAGCTCGAGCGTCAGCCCGTCCGCGTCAGGCTCGTAGTCGGCCCGTCTGAGCGTGGCCCGAACGGTCCGCGCGTAGAGCGAGCCGAGGCCGGGGGAGTCGTCGTACCGTCGGGTCGGCATCTCAGGCGCCCAGCATGCTCTGGCCGCAGACCCGAACCACGTTCCCGGTCACACCGGCCGACGCCGGATCCGCGAACCAGGCGATCGTCTCGGCCACGTCGATCGGCAGACCGCCCTGCTGCAGCGAGTTGATCCGCCGCCCGACCTCGCGGATCGTGAACGGGATCTTCGCGGTCATCTCGGTCTCGATGAACCCGGGCGCGACCGCGTTGATCCGGATCTGCCGCTCGGCCAGCGCCGGCGCCAGCGCCTGCACGAGACCGATCACGCCGGCCTTCGAGGTCGCGTAGTTCGTTTGGCCGTTGTTGCCCGCGATCCCCGCCATCGACGACACCCCGATGATCGAGCCGCCGTCGCGGAGCGCCCCGGAATCGACCAGATGCTTGGTGATCCGCTCCGGCGCGCGCAGGTTCACGTCGAGTACGGCGTCCCACGCGTCGGTGCGCATGTTCACGAGCCGCCGGTCGCGGGTGATGCCCGCGTTGTGGACGATGATGTCGAGCCCGCCGTGCTGCTCCTGCGCGTGCGCCGCGATCCGCTGCGCCGCGTCGACCGCGGTGACGTCGAGGAGAAGCTCGGTACCGCCGATCTTGGAGATCACCTTGCGCAGTGGGTCCGCGTTCTGCGGTACGTCGACGCCGATGATCGTCGCGCCGTCGCGGGCGAGCGTGTTGGCGATCGAGGCGCCGATACCGCGGGCGGCTCCGGTCACCAGCGCCGTACGGCCTGCTAGCGGGCGGCTCGGGTCGTTGCTCACCAGCGGTCCGGTCCCGATCCGGGCGACCTGGCCGTCGACGTACGCCGACTTGGGGGACAGGAAGAAGCGGAGCGTCGAGTCGAGTTGCTCGTGCGCGTCCGGGGCGACGTACACGAGGTTGACCGTGGCGCCGCGCTTCACCTCCTTGCCGAGGCTTCGCGTGAAGCCCTCGAGGGCACGCTGCGCGATGTGCTGCTCGGGGGAGTTCGCGAGTTCCGGCGTACGGCCGACGACGATGACGCGACCGGCCGGAGCCAGCTGGCGGACCACGGGGGAGAAGAAGCGCTGCAGGCTGGTCAGGTCCGCGGTCGAGGTGGCGCCGGTCGCGTCGAAGACGATCGCCTTCGGCCGGATCGTGCTCGACGCGACGCCTTCGGTCACGGTACTGAACGCGGCGCCGATGTCGCGGAGCAGCGCCTGGACCGCCTTGCCGGCGTCGGTCTCGCCGATCGCGCCGAAGACGACCGGCCCGTCGATCACCGGTGAGCCCTCGGTCCAGCGGGGCAGCGGCGTCGGGTCGGGCAGGCCCAGGTTCTTCACCAGCGTCTTGCCGAGCGGCGTCGTGGTGAAGGTCTGGTAGCGATCCGTCATCTCAGCTCCTACTTCTCGAGGATGGCGACGACACCCTGGCCGCCCGCGGCGCAGATCGAGATCAGCCCGCGACCGCCGCCGTTCTCGTCCAGTTGCTTGGCCAGCGCGGCAACGATCCGCCCGCCGGTCGCCGCGAACGGGTGACCCGCGGCGAGCGAGCTGCCGTTCACGTTCAGCTTGTCCCGGTCGATCTCCCCGAGCGGCGCGTCCAGGCCGAGCCGCTCCTTGCAGAAGATCGGATCCTCCCACGCCTTCAGGGTGGACAGCACCTGCGAGGCGAACGCCTCGTGGATCTCGTAGTAGTCGAAGTCCTGCAGGGTCAGCCCGGCGCGCTGCAGCATCCGAGGTACGGCGTACGCGGGGGCCATCAACAGACCCTCGGCACCCTTCACGTAGTCGACCGCGGCCGTCTGCGAGTGGGTCAGGTACGCGAGCGGCCGCAGACCGTGCTGCTCCGCCCACTCGTCGGTGCTCAGCAGGACGGCCGAGGCGCCGTCGGTCAGCGGGGTCGAGTTCCCGGCGGTCATGGTCGCGGTCTCGCCCTTGCCGTACACGGTCCGGAGCTTGGCCAGCTTCTCGAGCGTGGTGTCCGGGCGCAGGTTCTGGTCCGTCTCGAGGCCCAGGTACGGCGTGATCAGGTCGTTCTGGAAACCACGGTCGTACGACTTCGCGAGGTTGATGTGGGAGTTGTACGCGAGCTCGTCCTGCGCCTCCCGGGTGATGCCCCACTCGAGCGCGGTCAACGCGGCATGGTCGCCCATCGACTTGCCGGTGCGCGGCTCGGCGTTGCGGGGGATCTCCGGTACGACGTCCTTGGGGCGGACGCGGGCGAGGACCTTCAAGCGCTCCGGGTACGTCTTGGCGCGGTTGAGGTCGAGCAGGACGTTGCGCAGGTGGTCGTTGACCGCGAGCGGCGCGTCGGAGGCGGTGTCGACACCCCCCGCGATCCCCGCGTCGATCTGGCCGAGCGCGATCTTGTTGCCGACCAGGATGGCCGCCTCGAGCCCGGTGCCACAGGCCTGCTGGATGTCGTACGCCGGGGTGGTCGGGGCGAGCTTCGACCCGAGAACCACCTCACGCACCATGTTCCAGTCGCGGGCATGCTTGAGAACTGCTCCGGCGACCACCTCACCGACCTCCTGGCCACCGAGGCCTGTGCGGTCGACGAGACCGTTCAGGGCGGCGGTGAGCATGTCGGAGTTGGAGGCGTGCCGGTAGGTCTTGTCCTGCCGGGCAAACGGAATCCGGTTGCCGGCGACCACGGCCACCTTGCGCGGTTCGGTCACGATATGTCTCCTGCTCTAGCGGAGCGGGTCTTCTTGGTTGTCAGGGCTTTCTGTCCCACCGCGGTGGCGAGAGTCGCGGTGATCGCCGTCGACCGGACGGTGCCGACATCGGCATGATGCACCACCGGGTGGCCCGGTTGGCTGCCCGACACGATCAGCCCGACCCTTGCCATGTGCAACGATCCGAGCGTCTGCGTGTAGAGATGGTTCGCCAGGTACGCCGTGTCGACCTCGTCGAACACGCCCGTACGCTGGCCGGCTTTGAGGACCACCGCGATACGGTCCAGCGGCGCGGCCATCGCCGTACCCAACTTGACCATCACCGGCTCGGTGATCTCGCCGAACAACTGCTCGCCGGTCTTTCTGAGCAGACTCATCGCGCAGTCGGTGAAGGCCGGATAGCTGAGGCAGAAGTCGACGAACGTCTCACTCAGCGCCTTGAGCCGGTTGAGCGGCGCCCGTCTGTTGTTGTCTGTTTCTTGCAGGCTTTTGTCCAGCTCGCCGAGGTAGTCGACCAGGGTGAGCGCGAACAGCTCTTCCTTGCCGGCGAAGTGCCGGTAGATGAGGGCCTTGTTGATCCCGACCCGCTTGGCGATATCGTCGATCTGGGCGTCGATCGTGCCGCGCTCGTCGAAGATCTCGCGGGTGGCGCGGATGATGTCCCGCTCGCGGTCGCGCCGACGCTCCGCCGTGGTGCGGCGGCGTCCGATCGCGAGCAGCGCGGAGCTCATGAATCGATCTTAGCCACAGTGGTACCCGTTGGTGCAAACGACAGTTACACTCGTCGGTAACATCTCCGCATTTGTGAGGACCTGATGAGCGACCCTGTTGTGTCCGCAGACGTGATGTCGCTGGCCGGCGAACTCGGCGCCGAGCGCTCGAAGCCGGACTGGAGCACCTTCTCGCTGGCGATCAACGACGACCAGCGCGAGATCCGGGACTGGGCGCACACGTTCGCCGCCGACGTCATCCGGCCCGCCGCGGCCGAATGGGACGAGCGCGAGCAGACGCCCTGGCCGATCATCCAGGAAGCGGCGAAGGTCGGCATCTACGGCCTCGACATGAACATCAACCTGTTCGTCGACCCGACCGGCCTGCTGATGCCGCTCGTCCACGAGGAGTTGTTCTGGGGCGATGCCGGCATCGCGATGTCACTCAAGGGCACCGGCCTCGCGTCGTCCGCGATCTTCTCGAACGGAACGCCTGAGCAGTGGAGCCAGTGGATGGGTCGCTGCTACGGCACGCAGGACGACGTACGCGTGGCCGCGTTCTGCTCGTCCGAGCCCGGTGCGGGGTCTGATGTGTCCGCGATCCGTACGCGCGCGGTCTTCGACGAGCGGACGTCCGAGTGGGTCATCAACGGGCAGAAGGCGTGGGCGACGAACGGCGGTATCGCCGACATCCACGTCGTCGTCGCGACCGTCGACCCGTCGCTCGGCACGAAGGGTCAGGCTGCGTTCGTCGTACCGAAGTCGGAGGTCCGCGGCCTCGAGCAGGGCACGAAACTGCGCAAGCACGGCCTGCGCGCCTCCCACACCGCCGACGTCTTCTTCGACAACGTCCGCATCCCCGCCGAGAACGTCCTGGGCGGCAAAGAAAAACTAGACGCCCGCATCGCCCGGGCTGCCGCCTCTAATGGGACTGCTGGCTCTGGCTCGGCCGGCCGCAACGCCTCGATGGCCACCTTCGAAATGACCCGCCACATCGTCGGCGCCCAAGCCATCGGCATCGCCCGCGCCGCCTACGAGGTAGCCCTCGACTACGCCAAGACCCGCGAACAGTTCGGCCGCCCCATCATCGACAACCAGGGCATCGCCTTCAAACTCGCCGACATGGCCATGGAAATCGACGCCGCCCGCCTCCTGGTCTGGCGTGCCGCCAACATGTCCGCCGCCCTCATGCGCGGCGAAACCCCCGAGTACCGCCACGGCGAAGGCTCCATGGCCAAACTCAAGGCCGGCGAGGTCGCCGTCAAGGTAACCGAAGAAGCCATCCAAATCCTCGGCGGCAACGGCTACACCCGCGAATACCCCGTAGAACGAATGCACCGAGACGCCAAGATCTACACCATCTTCGAAGGCACCTCCGAAATCCAACGTCTGGTGATCGCCCGAGCCATCTCTGGGATGCGCATCCGGTAGGTGTTTGCGCAGGTCACAGGCTGATTCCAGGGTCATCGAGTGACTGGCCGCCGTCGGGTTCCCACTGAGGTCTGGGGGACCGGTCGGCGGCCAGCTCCGTCACAGCTCCGTGAGACTCCATCGAGAAGAGACGGGCCAGGCGCGAGTCGACCGCCTTCCTCGCCCGCTCGTGCGACGACGGCAGCATGTGGGTGTACAGCCGGAGCGTGAACCCTGGGTCGCCGTGCCCCAGGTACTGCGCCAGCTCCTTGATGTTCACGCCGTCCGCCAGGGTGATGCTCGCGTAGTAGTGCCGAAGCGCGTGCATGCCGTTCTCGCGACTAGAGTAGTACTGCCGCCTGCCCCGCGCGTCCTTCGTCGGCTCGGGTATGACGCCAGCGTGGAAGAGCGCCGGCTTCCACACCAGCTCGTCGTACGTCCGCGCCCGGATGTGCTTGTCGTCAGTCCACCGGAACAAGAGGTTGACGGTGTGTGGCTTCCCGTCGATCTTCTCCCACGGCAACGTGTAGGCCCGCGGCTTCGCGGTCTCGATGTAGTCCGCGAGCATCACGGCTACACCTTCTGACATCGGCACGGTCCGCTCGGTGTCGTTCTTGGGCAGCGCGAAGATGAACTCCCTGCCGAGCTTCTTCACCTGTCTCCGGACTCGGATCACCATCTCGTCGAAGTCGACGTCCTCCTCGGCGAGCCCGAACAACTCACCTTGCCGCAGCCCGCACGCAGCACCGATCGACGCGATCGGCCTGTACGGCGCCGGATGCCCTTCCACGATCCGCAGCACAACCTCATCACTCCAGGCAGTGGTCTTCCCGCCCTTCTCCGCCGGCACCTTGACCACTCGCGCCTTCGCCGGATTCCGCTTGATCGCCTCATCATCAACGGCAACCTCCAGCGTCCCGTGCAACACGAGGTACGCCGTACGCGCCGTAGACGACCCGAACCGCGAATCGAGGCCAGCCACCCATGCCGCGATCTCCGAAGGCTTGATCGTCCGCAACTGCCGCCGCCCAAACACGGGTGCAACGTGCAGCCGCAGCGACGACTCGTACTTCAACGCAGTCGCAGGATCCACCACCCGAGAAGCCAGCCACCTCCCGGCAACCTCCTCAAACCGAACCTTCCCAGCCTCCGGATCGATGTACTCCCCACGCTCCCGATCCGTCTCCATCGCAGCCCCATGCCGCTCAGCCGCCGTCTTCGTCCCAAACGCCTTAGACCGCTCCCGCCCCTCCGGATCCACCCACCCCGCCAACCATCGCTTCCCCCGCCCCCACTTAGCAGTCCGAACCCGCCCAACCGTCCCGTCCGCCTGCCTCACCGCCCGAGTCCACTGATCTTTCACGTAGGCCATCGCGCCGCACCTCCATCGTGTCGATGTGCGGCAGTTCAACGTTTGGAGTGTGGAGACAATCGACCGTTGTCCGGGCATCCGGCGATGGTTCGCGAAGACTTAGTCGCGTGCGGCCTTGAGCGCCAGTCGTGTTCAGACCGTCGACCCCTGACCACCGTGCGCCTGCACAGGCCTACCGATCCAGCGGAATGTCCGGGTCGATCCGAGGCCGCTGTTGATCCATAAGAGCCAAACTCACCAAGGTGGGACGAGCGGGGGTCCTCCGTCGACTGATGCGCGGCACTCGTCCGCCAGGTGATATGCGACATTCGAAAACACGGATCGCGGCATGTCCGGACGTTGCGTCCTCCGTTTCAACCCGGAACTGGACCTGCGCCGCTGCGTTAATCGCGGCGGTATGACGCACCTTCGATGGCCCCCATCGCGGGATGCGAGCGCGCTGCGCCGGCGGGGTGTGCTCTCGCGGCTGGCTTGTGCGGCTGGCGGCGTTTCGCTCGCGACTGCGGGGCCAGCGGCACATCGCAAACCTGCACAGATACTGTGACCGCCCTGGCAAGTGCCCTGCTGCATGCGGGCACGGGGTTGAACACTGGGGGGGCGAACGAACTCCGAGCGTCGTTAGTCGGTCGCGGCGGCTGGGCCCGAAAGTGCCCATGGGATGCGGCTGAGGTCGTCGCGCCCGGGTCACTCGCCCCCGCGAACCAACTTCAACCAGGCTGTCACAGCACCTGCGAACCCGATGAGGGTAACGATGAGCCACTGCCAGTTTCGTTTGAGGAACTGCTGACTGCTGTAGCGGGTGTCGATAGCGACCCGTATCTGGCGTTCGAGTACCGGGATTGAGACACGTTCGTCAGACCGGTCTTGGATCGGGATCCGCATAGCTACGCACACTTGGAGTGTCTGGAAGCCGCTCCGCAACGGCAGCACATCGAACTCCCACAACGCCGTCGGACGGAGCAGTTGCTCGGTGCCCGTCGCCCCCTGCAGCGGCGTGACGTCGAATCCGGAGCCTTTGAGCTCGACCGCCATGAACGGAGAGGTCTCTATGTTTTCGATTCGAGGCTGACCTTGTCCGCGCACCATTTGGAGAAGCGCCTCGTCAAGATCCTTGGTTCTGGCGACGGCCACCTCGACTCGTTCGAGGTGGCCCTTGCGCATGCGGTCGGGCGGATTGAAGAGCACGCGGCCTTCAGTCACGAATCGACTCACGGCACTGTTGATCACCTCCTGTAGTGCCAGCCCGGGCCCAGCTGGTACCGTCTCGTCGCCGACCTTGTCCTCGTCGGATTCGTCCACCAGCTCCCACGCGGCTTCGCGGTCCGGACCCGACCCGCCACCGAACTGCGGCGCGATCGCCTCCGTCACGTAAGCCGCCGCGTCGGCAATCAGATAGGCGGCCGCAATGCGGTCCGCGGGATCGGCGGCCCGCAGATGCTCTGCCAGCGCTGGGACCAGGCCAGGAAGCCCGCCGCGCGAGACGATCCAGCCGATCTGAAGGCAGAACGATCGCGGGCCGCCCTCGTCGTCGGCCCTACCGAACCTGACGCTGGCCTCGTCGAACCCGGCGCTCCGCTCGAATTGCCACGACCGGGTCATCACCTCGCGATAGGTGTCGAACAATCCGGCCACATCCGGCCGGAATCGACCCTGTGCCATCCCCACGAGCGTCACGATCGTGTTCGACTCGAGGATCGAGTGGTACCCGTCCCACGCCACCGATGCTCGTTCCATCAGCCGGCTGACGATCACGGGGTGCGACTCCACGCTGCGAACCCTCGCGGCGAGCTCCTCCGTCGTCTCCTCCCATTGCCCCGGCGTCAGCCACGTGGATCCGTCGGAGATCCATGCGTACAGCTCGTCGGCTTCGCGAGCCTCGTTCTGGTCCGGATCGCCTCGCGTCGAGAAGCCGGGGTTTCGCCCGTCGCTCCAACCGGGCCGAAGCGCCGTTCCAACTCGGTGGGAGTAGGACCATGCCAGGTCAGGAAGAACAGTGAGTGCGCTGACCAGATCCGCCGGTATCAGCGCATCCGGCTCGGATAGCCATCGCGCGGTTGGCTCAGGGAGTCGACGCGCTGCCATCACCTCGCGCAGCCTGTAGTCCACGCGTCGGTACCAGTCAGGCCGATGCAGCCCTGCAAGAGGCTCGACGACCGCCCTGAGTTCCGCGTCCTCCCCGGAGAGCGCGAGCGCGAGCGCGAGCCAGAACCGGTCTTCCGATCCAGCGGCGCGCGCGCCGAACTCGGCGCGCACCGCCGCGACCGCACCGGAGATGTCGGTGAGCGCGATCCGGTACAGGTCCGAATCACCGGCCGGGAGGGCTAGGATCGCTGGCACCGTACGCGCGTGCCCCATCTCGCGGACAGCAGCAGCGGCATGCCGGCTCAGCTCCGGATCCGGGGAATCGACGAATTCCGCGACCCGATCGCGCACCGACCTCAGAGGGATCGACGGGGAAGCTTCGATCACCGCCTGACGCTCGGCCGCCGATCCGCCACCGGCCAGCACACGCAGCGCGCACCGGCCCACCACTCGCCAGTCGGGGGCGGGCAGCGGCAGCCGAGACAGTGCCTCGAAGGCCGCAGCACGGACACCGACGGAGCCGTCGGCGAGGCCGGTCGCCACGATGCCGATATCGGCCGGATCGAGCACCTCGGACTGCGCCACGGCTCACCCCCTCCGCTCACGCCTACCACTCGTGACCACGGCATACAGCCTAGAAGGAGATCCTACGGGCTGCGCGTCGCGCCCTGATCGAGGCTGTCCTGGCGGCCAAGGACGAGCCTCGCGGCACCCTGGACGCCGGCAGGCTGCAGGTCTGTCTTGAGTCAAGAAGGTGGCAGGACATGATCTTGCCGTTGGTCGGGGGCCAGTGGCGTGAACGCTCTTTATGCGGCATGTCCGGATGTTCGGGCCGGGACCGAGTCGTGCACCATGGGACGCACGGACAGGGAAGCTGGCAACTCGTGGACGCTGGATGAGCTTCGCGGAGAGTTGGAGCGCTACAGCAGCCTGATCAACGCTGCCGATCTGGCGCCCAGCAGCAAGACGACGTATCTGGTCCACGCAGACCGCTTCGTCAGATGGCTTGCCGGGGAAGTCGAAATCGCCCCGGGAAAGCGCCCAAGCGCGTAGCCACCGCAACACCTGTCGGCTGCATGAGCGGATGCTGCCGCGCGCATCTGTTGCTCTCAGTGCCCGGCCTCCCCGAGCCTCCGGCACCGACCACCTAGGCTTGGGCCAAGGAGGAGTTGGGGACATGGCAGAGCGAGTTGGTCCGCCGCACCTGGCTGACGCTACCGATCTGGAGCGTTGGGCCGACCAGCGGTCTGCGCAGGCCGACCTTCCGCGGCTTGTCCGCCGGCTCATTCGACATGAGAACGATCAGGTCCAACGCGTGGAGATGCCAGGCGGGGAAGGTATTGGGCTGCCGGGCTATGACGGCGTAGTCGAGGCGACCAGAGCCACCTCCTTCGTGCCAGATGGCTTGAGCGTCTGGGAGATGGGGACGAGCGAGGACCCGGCCGGGAAGGCAACGGACGACTACAAGACCCGCACCGCTGACCCACTCGGGCTCGACATGGCCACGACCACGTTCGTGTTCGTGACCCCGCGGCGCTGGCGAAAGAAGAAGGACTGGGAGCAGAAGCGGCGCGCAGAAGGCAAGTGGCGCGACGTACGGGCGCTCGATGCCGATGACATCGAGCAGGCGCTCGAAGAGTGCGTGCAGGACCGTATCTGGCTGTCTGAACTCCTCGACATGCCGGCCCTCGGCGTGGCGACGATCGAGGAGTGGTGGCGCCGGTTCTCCAACGGCTTCGATCCAACGTTGACGGCGGGTGTCGTGCTTGCGGGTCGCGAAGACCATGCTGCGGCACTGCTTCGGCGTCTTTCGGTGGACGTGGGCCGGACATTCATCAAGGCCGCCAGTGTTGACGACGGGCTGGCGTTCGCGGCGTGCTCGATGATGGCGCAGGGTGCTGAGGCATCGGAGCTGATGCTGTCCCGGTCGCTCCTTGTCCACGATGGCATTACGCTCCGGCGGCTGGACAGCACGTCGAGTCTGCTCATCCTGCTCCCCTACGAAGAGCACTTGCAGCGGGATGCGCAACTCGTCGAGAACCACCACGTCGTCTTCGTTGTTACCGACGGCGACGCTGACATCGAACTGCCGCCGCTCGACCACCTGGCACTTGAGGCGGCACTCCGTGAAGCGGGCGTTCCCGAGGCCGACCTCTCCCGGTACGTGCGCGCTGGCAACAAGAGCCTGCTCGCCCTTCAGCGGGTTGCCACGAGGTTCGGACAGCCCGATCCCGACCAGTGGTCCCAGGACCTCTCCGAACGAGTCGTACGTCGAGCGTGGCTGGCCGGCGCCTGGAACCAACTGCGAAGCGGCGACGTCGAGGTGCTCGAAGGCATCACCGGGACCGCGCAGGACGACATCGATGAGCGACTGCACAGCGCGGTCCGTCAACCCGACCCGCTGTTCACCCGCGTCGGTGCAGCTTGGGCCGTGGCAGCTGCCGAAGATTCATGGCGCACCGCGAGACACACGATCAGGGACGCGGACCTGGAAGCGCTTGAGCGAGCTGTCCAGAACGTGCTTGGCGCAGTTGACCCGCGTTTGGACCTTCCACCAGACGAGCGCTGGAGCGCGGCGATCTATGGCAAGGTGCGGGTCCACTCAAGCGACCTGCGCAAGGGCCTCGGCCGAACCATCGCACTGTTGGGAGTTCGTGGCGACGAGGTGCGACTCTCGGGAGGCCGATCCGCTCACCAATGGGCTGAACGCGTCGTCTGGAGACTCCTCAGGCGCGCCAACGAAGACCCTTCCGCGCAACTGTGGGCATCACTCGAAGACGTGTTGCCTCTTCTGGCAGAGGCGGCACCGGACATGTTTCTCCGCGCCGTCGCCGAAGCCGCGAACGGCCAGCAGCCGCTCGTTCGCGAACTGTTTCAGGACGAGGACGATGCTTGGCATGCCAGCAGCCCCCACACCGGGTTGTTGTGGGCTTTGGAGTGCGTCGCCTGGTCAGGGCGACACCTCGGCTTCGCTGCCGAGCTGCTTGCCAACTTGGCTGAGATCGATCCCGGCGGCAAGCTGAGCAATCGCCCCGCAGCGAGCCTTCGCGACATATTCCGCCCCTGGCTGCCACAGACCTCGGCTCCTGCCGAGACCCGTGTCATGACCCTGGACGCCCTATTGCAGCGGCACAGCGAGGTGACGTGGGACCTCCTGATCGCCCTGCTGCCCGAGCATTCGGCAGTCGGCACGCATACTTACAAGCCGCTGTTTCGTGAGTGGGCGAGCGAGGGTGAGCGGACCGTCACATACGGCGAATTCTTCAGCATGGTCGACGCGGTTGCGGAACGGATCGTGCACGTCGCGACCAAAGAGCAGGCTCGATGGATCGACGTCATTCCAGAATTCGACCGACTTCCGGAAGTATGGCGGCGCGAGTCAATAGCGGCGCTCGAAGCCCTGGACCGTGACGACCTGGACAGCGAGGCGTTGGTCGCGCTCTGGAACGCAATCGAGGACTTCGTGCGCAAGCATCGGCAGTACCCCGACGCGGACTGGTCGCTCTCAGAAGAATGGCTGACGCCGCTCGCGGCTGTAGGCGAACGCCTAAGGCCTCCACTCGCCACTGAACTGCACCGCTGGCTCTTTGACAGTTGGCATCCAGACATTGGCGTCTCGGTGCGTGACGACTTCGCCACTTTCGAGGCTGAATTGCAGCGCGCCCGGGAAGACGCGATCGTCCAGATCCTGAGCGAACAAGGTTTCGGTGCGTCGGCGGAGTTGGCGACCACAGTCCAGCTTCCCTGGGCGGTGGGTTCCGCCCTGGCGTCGGTCAACGACGAGCACGACTACGAGGCTCTCTCACTGCTGGACAGCGAAGACGGACAACTGGTCCAGTTCGCGGAGGGATTCGCGCGCGCTCGTGGCGGAGGCGCCGTCACGGCCGTCCGGCCATGGGTAGAGCGCTTCGTAGGTCGTCCCCTTGTGCAGGCGCGCCTGCTTCAGACCGTCGCTGACGTCACCGACGCATGGGAGCTGATCCCGGAACTTGGCACCGATGTGGATGAGGCTTATTGGGCCGAGTTCGTTCCACATGGGCGTGGCGCCGAGTTCCCGCATGCCAGTGAGGTGGCAAGGCAACTCCTGCGCCACCGCCGTGCAGCTATGGCGATCGACGCGTTGAGCCTGTACGCCGAGCGCCTTGGCGACGGCGTAGACGTCGTCCGTGACGCGCTGACTCAACTCGGAACTGTGGAGGACCCCGAGATTGGCCGCGTTTCGGAGCATGACCTCACGAGACTGCTGGACTACTTGCGCTCGCGCGGCGTTGACGAGACCGAGGTAGCGCGCCTCGAGTGGAAGTTCCTCCCGGCTCTGCGCTACGAATCCCGCGCTCCGTCACTGCAGCGCCTTCTCGCCCGTGACCCGACGACGTTCGTCCAGCTCATAGAGCTAGCTTTCAAGCCTGCGAGTTCAGAAGCTCGCGCCGAACCGCGCGACGTAGACCCGAATCTGGCGTCCAACGCGTACAGGCTGCTGCGAGAGTGGCGGGTCGTGCCTGGCACCAGGGAAGACGGGAGCGTGGACGCTGCCGCTCTTCAAGGGTGGCTTGACGAGGTCCGCGCCCTCCTAACGCAGTCGGATCGCCTCGAAATCGGAGAGTTGCACGTCGGGGAGGTGCTCGCACATGCCCCCACCGATCCGGACGGAACCTTCCCAGCTCGGGCGGTGCGAGAGGTACTTGAAACCGCGCCGAACGACCGGCTCGAACGAGGCTTCACGGTCGGCTTGTTCAACAAGCGAGGCGTCACAAGGCGAGGTATGACCGAAGGCGGCAAGCAGGAATATGACCTCGCGAAGAGGTACGAGGGCTGGGCCGAAGCCGTCCAGGCCATGCATCCGCGAACTGCCGCCGCACTGCGGTCGGTTGCGGAGTCGTACCGGGAGGAAGGGCGCCGGAACGACGAGGAGGCGAAACGGTTCCTAGAAGGGCTGGATCACTAGCGCTGTCCTCAATTGGCGTGCTCTGTGCCCGTACCTAGTCCGAGGCGCCATGCCGTACCGGTGCCGGCGAGCGGGGGATACCCCAGCGCTGTTTTGGATGCGCGCACATCGGCAGTTCCGAGCTTTCACTCTCCGCGGCATGTCCGGACGTTGCGTCCGGCTTCAACCGCACGGGGCGGCGCCGCTCCGTCAATCGCGGCGGTGTGACACAGTCGGCTGGGTCCTGAAAGTCTTCGCTTCGATCCGCACGGGCTGTCGACGTTGGCCGGCATGATGTTGATCACGCGGGGCAACCAGCGGAGGGGCGATGTCGGACGACCTAAACATCAGCGACATGGCAGCGATCGGGGGGAGACTCGGTCCGCTTTACGATGACCTGTGCCAGACGATGCTCGACGTCGACACGGCGCCCCTTTTTTTGTTCTCGAAGGGGAGTCCAAGACTCGTTGAGGTCCGTGACAAAGCCGTGACGGTCCTCGACCGGTGGGCCGTCGAGGAGCCGAACGTCGTCGCAAGCATCTACGAACTCCTCATGGACGTGCTCCAGAAGCCCTCGGTATCTGAGTCACTGTTAGAGGCAGTCACGTGGGCAACGCACTCCAAACTATCGATCGATCTATTCGACAACCCGAGTCCTGATTCCAGAGTGTTCGCGGCCGCCCCCAACCTCATCCCCTTGCTCGACGAGAGCGGACTCGTCACCGTCACCGACTTAGATGCCCGTCCATGGGGTCTTCACACTGGCAACTATGCCTTCCAGTACCACCAACTCCTTCGACGCGGATTCGGCTCCAACATTCACTACGAACTCATCGGCACAGTCCTCCGCCTCGCCAAGCAGCATGACCTCATCGCCCGGTTCGCACTCGACGACCGCCGCCTCCGCTACAAGGACGAGTACGAAGAGTGGGAAGAGAGAGACTTCTGGTACGGCCGCAGTCTTGTCGCTGAGGATCTCGACAACCTCTCGGCTGTGGGGGAGACGTTCCACGGCGACCCGGACGGAGGAACTTCTTGGCTACACCCTTACGCGGGCCTTTCTGTCCGTTGGACCGCTGACGGACCTCTGAAGGGTGTTGAGATCGAAGAGTTCATGCCGCCGCCCAAGCCTGGCGCTGAATGGGTTTTTGCCAGGTACCTGCACGCAATCCGTGACACCGAGAGGAAGGCTTTCGTACATTGCGACGGCGCAGTCAAGGCATTTGCCGCCGCCCAGTACCCGATGTCACAGCAGGGCTTCCGCACCCGCGGTAAGGGGGACCGCTACCGCAAGCTGTTCCGCATCGACGGACAGTTCCCAACCGCCGTTTGGTCCGAGCTCGCATGTTCCTGGTTTCGTGGCAACAAACTCATCCTCGAGTACTTCGAGACCGCGACCTGAGTCCGGATCATTCTGGGCACAGAACTTCACTCGCTGTACGGTCGCCACAGGGCAGCTCCATCGCACGCGGGCAACGCTCTGTCATCCGCAGATCCGTGCGTTCGCCGGGTCCTTCAGGGGCGCCAGGCTTCTGGGCTGTTGCGGATCAGTTGGCGGACCGGTGTCGCGGATCTATTGTCGGATCACTGGGACTAGCGGGGAGGCAGCGTACCGTCGTTCCGGAAGGAGCCGAGTCCATGAGTGATAGCGACGCGGGCTCGCACGCGGAGGCGGGTGCCAAGGTTCCGAAGGACCCTGAAGGCCCGGTCCTGGGGGAAGTTCAGCCAACGCCCGAAGACGAAGCGGCTCAAGCAGTGATGGAGTGGGTCACCGAGAATCCCGACATCGACGCGGGCAGCGTTCGCATTCTCGCTGACCACAAGACCGTCGTGGTCTATTGGAAAGGCGATCCTCCGGCTGAGCTGCAGCAAGTCGTGGCGAGTCAGCCAGTGCCGGTGGCCATCCGCCAGGCGATCTACAGCAGGGCCGAGCTTGTGGCCGCCGCCAGATCGCTGATGGATGCCAACAGAGGCGTCATCAGCTCGGCTGGGCCGAACCATGACTTCTCCGGCGTGGGGATCACGCTCAGCTCCAAGGCGCCACAGACAGCGCTGGCAGCTGTACGGGCCCAAAGCGCAGTACCGATCGAGTTCCACGGGGTTCTGGACATTACGTACGGCCGCCCATCGTCGCGGACCTTCGATTAGTGGGTCGAATCGGCAGGTTGCGCGTCTGTTCGGTGATCACCAAGTCAGCTCGCGTCTCATGCCGGTCGATCGCTTTCCGCTGAAACAGGATCATCCGAACGGTTGGCCGCGAGTCTGTGCGCTCGACCGTGCGCCGCGCTGCGTCCGCTCAGGCGCAGGGGGCGCCGAGCGGACGCAGCTTCGGGGCGGGAACGCCACCCGACTCAGTGAGGTGGATCGGGCAGCGCTCCCGGTGGAGCGGCGGAACGGACGCGGGGTGCAGGGGACTTGAGGAGAACAAGGGATGTCCCCTCAGCACGTCCGCTCCGCCGGCTTGGTGGCAATCAGGACCTCGTGGGTGCAGCGGCGGAGGTGGTCTCTGATCTGCGTGGGGTGCCCGAGTACGGCGAGGTGGTGCAGGGTTGGAACGACGAGCGGCTGCCCGTCGGACTCCAGGAGCGATTCGAGAAGGTCGAGGGCCGCGCTGGGAGGCCCGGGTTCCTCGACGTACACCTTGGTGAGCTGGAGCCCGTGCTCGGTCGCGAACGCCTTCAGCTGTCGACGGATCGCGAGGAGCTCGCCGGTGTTGCGCACGAAGGCCATCGAGATGAACCCGAGGGCTGGGGTAGTCGGCATATGCACCACTCGTCCTGACGGTCGCGGTGCCTAGCCGCCGACCACGATCGTGATGCCATTCGACTCAAGGCGCTGTTTCACCGACGACGGGTCGCCCGCGACCGCGAGGTGCTGGACGTCGGGCGTGATGATCATTCGCTGTGCTTCCTGCATCACGATCGCGAGTAGATCGTGGAACGCCTCGGGCGATGTCTCGATCTCCTCGACGTGAATCGCTACCAGTTGAACGCCACGACTCTGAGCAGCGTCCACGACGAGTTTCCGAGCGCCGGCCAGCTCCGAATCGTTCATGAGGAAGTGCTTCCGGATGTAGCCGTACGCCCGCATGGCGTTGCCCCGCTCGTGGTGATCTGTACCTGAAAGAGTGCTGGTCATCTGTCCTGCCGCCATGTCATTCGTTACGGCCGGACGAGTCTCGGAGGAGAGAGGTGACCATTGCGATCGTCAGCCCCGCGGTCAGGCAGATCACGATGAACAGCGGCGTCGTCATGGTGGGCGTCCTTTGTCAGTGGATGTAACACTCTGTGTCCCGGCACGGCTGGAGCCAGACACAAATCGGAGCCCGCACCTGCCAATCCCAGGGCGAGGTCTCGGAGATCCTCAACGGCCGCCAGGTCAAGGCGTACGACGTCCTTGAACGCATCGCCGACGCATTCGAGATTCCGCGCGGACGGATGGGACTCGCATACAGCTCACCTGGCCAAGGGGAGAGCTACAAGTCGAGCGAGCTGACCAGCGACGATCGCCGCAACTTCGCTGGCGCGGTTGCGAGCGTCGCGTTCGGTTCAGTCAATGACCAGGCACGGAAGTGGCTACCCGAGTTGCCGAACAGCGTGGCCGCAGTACCGGCCGTCATCAACGAATCGGACGTCGAACAAGTAGCGTCGATGACCCTGGAGTTCCGCAAACTAGATCAGCGTTACGGCGGGGGAGCAGCGGTTGACGCGGCCCGTGGTTTCTATGGCTACGCACGGCGGATGATCCACTCGACCGCGGACCAACGCACCCACCGAGACCTCAAGGTGTCACTAGCGGACTTCAGCAGCATGCTCGGTTGGTCGTTCCACGACATCGGCGATCAAGCAGCAGCCCGACGCTTCCTCATGAACGCTCTCGTCCTCGCCAAAGATGCCGACGAACCCTCGCTCGCAGCTTCGATCCTGTACCGGCTCGGTCGGGTCAGCATGCAAGAAGCCCAACCAGTCGAGGCACTGAAGATGCTCCAGCTTGGCCAGCTCGCGGCACAGGACGCGGGCGATCCAGCCGAGGTCGCAAGACTGCACGCCAACGAAGCGCTCGCCTACGCGATGCTCGGCAAGCACGATCACGTCCTCGACGCACTCGCTCGTGCGGAACACGAGATGGGCCGTGCCGACAAGAGTCGAGTATCTCCATGGACAACGCTGTATTTCACGCCAGGCGACTACACCGGGCATCAGGCGCTGGTGTACAACTCGCTGTCGGGCTACGCAAAGGACGAGGCACAGGCCCGCGAGTACGCCGTGCGCGCCGTCGAATTCGCGCAACTGGCAATCACCGAGTCCGGCCCGGACAGATCGCGCCGAAGCCGAACCTTCGACCGGATCATCCTGTCGACGAACCTGCTGCGTACGAACGAACTCCACGTCGGTGTCGACGTAGGTCGCGATGTCATCAACGAAGCCCAGGTCCTCCGCAGTGGTCGTGGCCTGAGCCGCCTCGCGGAGATCGGCGCCGCAGCTTCACACCATTCCGGCAACTCCGACGCCGTGGACTTGCTCCACCAGTTCGAATCCCTCCGCACAACCGCGCCGAAGGCCCTCACCGCATGACGAACCTGTCCCCAGAGCTCGACCAGCGGCTCAAGCACGCCCTCAAGGGAATCTGCCAAGAAGCAGGCCTTCTCCCGGACGAAGCCGAACTCATCAAGTACACGAATAACGCCGTGTACCGACTTCCCAGCCAAGGCGTCGTCGTCAGGTTCGGCGCAGGCGACCTCGCCAGCCAACGCGCCGACCACGTCGCACGAATCGCCACCTGGCTCGAGCAGCATGATGCGCCGGCCGTCAGGCTTGCTCCAGATCTGAGCCAGCCTGTCCTGTTCGAGAACTACTCGGCCACCATCTGGCAGTTGCTTGAAGGCAGCAATCCCGCGTGGACTGGCGCGGCGCTGGCGGCACCATTACTTGGCTGGCACAAACTCGAACCGATGCCGAACCTCAAGCCCTGGGATCCCTTCAGTCGTGCGCGCAGCCGTCTCGCCATGGCCGACGGCCTAACCGCTGACGATCACGGCTGGCTCACTGAACAGTGGGCCAAGACCGAAGCCGACTACCGAGACCTCACTCCCGACCTCCGGATGGGCCTACTCCACGGAGACGCCTACATGGGCAACCTCCTGAAGGAGCCGACCGGTCGCTTTGTCCTTTGCGACTTCGACGGCACCAGCATCGGCCCGCTCGCCTACGACCTAGTCGTAGCCGCCGTCAGCGCCCTCCGCTTTGGCGCCACCCAGGACCACGAGGCGCTAGCCACCGCCTACGGCCGAGACGTGACGACCCTCCCTTCCTGGCCGACGCTCCGCCGCATCAGAGAACTAGTCCTCGTCACCAGCGTCATCACTGACCTCCGCAACCGCCCAGACATCGCCAAGGTCCACGCGCATCGACTGGCCACTCTAAGATCGGGCGCCAACGAACTTTGGCGCCGCTACAAGTAGATGTACGCACCGGTTCAGAACAGACTCGCGGCTCGTTCCTCGCCGGCGGTGTCTGTCGTGGACTTACGGACTGTGGCATCCATCAGCTCGACGAGTGTGCGCGGCTCGCGGCCGGGAGGCGTCGCCAAATGGGCGAGGAGCTGGGCGCAGACGAGCGTGTGGTAGGTCGCGCGGTGCGGCGTCAGCTCGGCCGGAAGACCTCGGGCTAGGCCGAACGCGTCGACAAGCGCTCCGAGCTTGTACGATGCGCGGCCAGGAAGCAGCCGCCGAGCGAGCTTGACAGTGTCCAGGACTTGTACGGGTTGGAAGCCGGGCAGCTCGCGACCGAGCACGCCGAGATCGACGCCGGCGTTGTGCGCGACGAACACCTTGTCGCTCAGCGCGTGGCGCAATTCTGCCTCGATGTCGGCCACGGTCAGAGCGTCTACGAGCTGATCGTGCGTGATCCTGTGGAAGCGCCGCGCCATCGGAGTGATCGGCCGAGGCGGACAAACCAGCCAGGTCCTCGCTTGCCCGATCAAACCGTCCTTGATCGCGATGATCGAGATCTCGACCAGGTCCGGTGGCTGCTGTCCGTTTCCCTCGACGTCGACGACGGCGTAGTCGTACGCCGTCCACGAGTCCGTTGGTTGCGCCACGATTCGTCGCCCCCTTCCGCTAGGTCGTGCCACCGCGGTCGTCGGGGTGCGCCGTCCTCTGTGCCTGTGGACGTGTCGAGAAACCCAAGTCTGCCGCTGCCTGTGGCCCCGCTGCTGCATTCGAGAGAGGGCGCGTCGCGGGCGTGCGGGAGGTCCTGCTGCGAGGATCCGCATTGTCCTGGCTTGCTTCAGAAGGGTGCAATGGCAGGACGGGACCAGTGCCGCCGGTTCCGTCAACCTGGGCGAGGTCATCTCCAAGATCCAGACGGCCGGCGAGGCCACGGCAGAGCGGTGATCAAGCGTTTCTGCGCATGGGTAAGTGCCTCGCGGAGCGTTGTGTTGGCCTGCTGGAGTTCGGTGACTTGGCGCTGCAATCGGTCGACTTCCGCGAGGAGCACGGCGACGTGCTCGGCCTCGATTGCCTCGGCTGAGCGGACCCGCCGACGGCTTCGCCAGTTGCGGACGCGGCAGCGATCGGAGCAGAAGCGCTGGTCGGATCTGGCCGCGGTGTAGGTGTCGCCGCAGTGCTCACAGACGTGTTGGCGCGCGCTCAGATCGTCGCCGAACGGAGGTGGTAGGTCGTCCATAACTACTCAACGCGCGGCCCGGGCACGGTTCGAAATACGCGTTGCAGATTGGTGATGACCGGTGGCGAGTCCTATTCGACCGTCGCCAATCATCGGTGCTCAACGTTTGGCGTTGGTGATGGTTGTTGTCAGGGCCGCCGTGGTGGTGTGGGGCGACGGGTGTGGTCGCCGGCGGCGTAGGTCTTCCAGGTGCTGCCGGCTTGGGCGGCGATGCGTTCTGCGCTGTGGGGCGTGTAGTTGAGCATTGTTGCGACGACGGGTGCTGGTGCCTGGAGCAACAGTTCGCGGATGGCGCGGGTTCTGGCGTTGAGGTTGGGGATGCCGAGGTTGTGCAGGCGGAGCCGGACGCTGGTGGGATGGATGGGTTGGCCGGCGCGGCGGCCGGGGAACAGGAGTTGGCTGCCGGGGTTGGTGGCGGTGACGAGGTTGGGTCGGCTGGCCAGGTAGGTGGTGATGTGGCTGGCGAAGGGTTGAGGGACTGGGACGGGCGGGTCTCCGAGCCGGATCAGGAGCTGGTCGCCGTCGTGGGTGACGTCGGCGAGGGTGAGGCGGACGATCCGTGGGAGTGGTTGAGCGTAGAGCAGGATGAGCAGCGCGATGACCCTGTCGATCGGCGCGATGGCGGGGTCGGTGTGGATGCGCCGGATGAGGTCGATGCGTTGGCGGTTGCTGATGGGTGGACTGTGACCGGTGACGACCGGGGGCAGGACCAGTCGCGGCATGGCGTGGTGGTCGATGGCCCAGCGCAGGAACGCTCGTAGCCCCAGCTTGGCGGTGCTGTTGGTGGTGGCGAACCAGCGGTCGAGGTCGGCTTGGGTGCACTGTTGCGGGGTGTGTTGGCGGGCGGCGAGGTCGGTGAGGAAGGCGGCCGCGGTGCGGAGTTGGGTGCGAGCGCCCTGGTTGCGGTAGTGGCCGATCGGACCGGTCCTGGCGGTGGTTCGCAGGTGTCGCAGGAGGTGCCAGGTGGCGAAGCGGTGGAGCAGTTTGCGGTGTTCGGGGTCGTCGATGGTGTCGAGCCAGCGGGGGAGCCATTGCTCGAACAAGAACAGGTAGCGGTCGATGGGTGGCAGGGTTCCGCAGGCGATCAGCAGGTCGCGGATATAGACGACCGACCGCCAGGGGGTCAGGGTGCTGAGCCCGTCGTGGGTGAGCGGAACGCGGCCCGTGGCGAGGGCCTGGAGGATGGCTGGGACGTGCGGTCTGGACAGCCAGAGGATGCCGGACCGTGGTCTGCTCATGGCGCGGATCGACTCGAAGAGCGGCGCGAGTTCGGGGCGGATCGTGCCGGTGCCGTCGCCGAGGGCGGCGGTGAGCCGGTCGGTGAGGACGCAGCGGCCGCAGATGCCGGCGTAGTGGCGCCATGCCTCCTCACCACAGCGGCTGCAGATGTAGTCGCCAAGTCCGCCGGCGCAGTCGGTGCACAACCGGTCGCCGCTGGGACTGATGCCGGGCAGCATCCGGTCGACGCCGCAACCGGCGCAGACGCCGTAGGTCTCGCAGGCCTTGACGAAACAGCCTGAGCAGATCGGGCCTTCCGGCCAGTGCTTGGTGGCAACGACTGTTCGGCCCGTGGGCGGAGCTTCGCCTGGTTGAGGCTCGGCGGCGCCTCGAAGGGGCCGACGGCAACGAGCGCACCGTGTCTGGTTCGGTGTCTGGGTCCGCAGTCTTGGTGGGTTGACGTTCATGTCTGGTCGGTGATGCGGGCGCGTCTCGGACGCAGATCGGCGACTGCCTTGCCCGGTGTGCGTTCGCCGGTGGCGGTTTTGCGGACGCCGAGGTTGACCGCGTCGGTGGTGATGAGCTCACTGGGATCGGTGGCGAAGATGTCGCACAACGCGGCGAGAACGGCCATCGAGAGACGTTCTGGGGTGCCGGTGACGAGGCGGTGGACTTGGGAGGCGGACAGGTCGATGCCGCGTTCGTGGAGCAGTGGGACGAGTTCGGTGGTGGCGAACATCTGGTGTTCGGCCATCACCTCCCGCAGTCGCCACTGGTAGCTGACCAGACGCTTGTGGCCTCTCATTGAGTGCCTCCCGTGGGGTTCGATTCGGCTGGTTTCAGGGCGGGGTTCAGGGCATCGGCGACCATGGCGTCGAGGGCGCGGCGCAGGGTGCGGGTGCGGTAGTCAGACGACACGCAGGTGTAGATCGAGGTGGTCGAGGCGTGGTTGTGGCCGACCTGTTCCTGCACGAACCGGGGATCCCAGCCGTCCTCGATCAGGTGCGTGACGTAGGAGCGGCGCAGCGAGTGGAACTCCAATGCGGGGTCCATTCCGAGCGCGTCCCGGTAGCCGGCCAGTCGCTTGTTCAGCTGCTGCGGCCCGACGCGTAGACCGCGTTCGGACGGCCAGGCGGCCGGGTTGTTGGGCAGCCCGAAGCATGGCCTGATCTCGGTGAACCACTGCTCGAGAACCTCGCTCGTCCAGGCCCAGACGGTGAGCACGGAGCGGCGTTTGGGTGGTGAGCCGCGTTGTGCTTTGCCGTGCCGGATGTAGCAGATGCCGTAGTCGCCGAACTCCGGGCCGTTGGGGTTGCGGCCGAAGTCTGCGGCGTCCAGCATCGCGGTTTCGGTGCGGCGGGTGCCGTAGCCGTAGGCGATCTTGAAGATCGTCGCGTCCCGAAACGCCGGCAGCCAGCCCTTGCGGCCGAGCGCTTGTTTGCGGGCGACCTCGTCGTCGGCGTGGTCGAACAGTTCCTGCAACTCGGCCCGGGTGAACGCGCGCCGTGCCGGTTCGGCCTCGGAATCGGCGACGTGCGCGGCCGCGTTCACCTCGTGGATCACCTGAATCGGGTGCGTCCCGAACCGTCGCTCGCACTCGCTCGCCCAGCCGTAGGCGGGGTCGGTCAGGTAGCTGCAGAAGCCGCGGATCGCGACCTGGTAGCTGCGCACCGTCGAGCGAGTGACATGCCGTACCGCGCGCAGATCACTGAACCACTCATCGGCCAGATGCGGCGACCACAGCCACGGAAACGCCTCCGCATGACCGGCGAACGCGCGCAGCTGATGCTCACGGGCCTGCACGGTCGAGTAGGCCAGATTCCTCGCCAGTTGCTGGTTCGCGAACCCTTCCAGCATCGCCTCAAATACCTGCTCCTCAGGGCGAAACAGCGACACCCCATCGACCAGAACCAAGCCTGCCGCGCCCGGAATCGCACCGCGATCGTCCACCGAAACCACTCTCCACCTGCCCGCATCGGATGCGGGATCATCGCATCAGATGCGAGCCGCTGTGAAGACCTCAACCCAGCAAAGGATTGCGGTTCCCGACCGGCACGAAGTCCGATAACGTCACACCCGCACCGCGACGAACGAGTCCCCGCTGACCAGCAGGAACGTCAGAAACCCCCCACATCTCACACCGTCGCCAGATCGCATCCAATCGTTTCGGCGACAGAAACGCCTCGAATGCCAGATGTGTGTCGGACATGAAGCTGCCGCGAAGAGCGAGTGGAGGACATTGCCTGCCGGTTGCCACGAACCGTCGGCCGCAACTGCGGTGAGCCTGCAGGATCAGGGCCGCGATGCGGGCGCGATGATCCCGGTGAGCAGCATCCGACAATTGGCTGCTCCGCTGTGGTGGATGCGCTGCGCTACTTGGCTGGTCCCGGATGTGACCGGACTGTCAGTGACTCGCCGACTGCCACACTCCACAAGACCCGTCGACCCCGACTATCGTGGCATGGTGTCGACGATCTCCGCTGCATCGCAGCCCGCATCACTGATGCGGATCGAGGTCGTGAGAATACGGACGTTCCGCGGGATTCGGGAATGCGTTCTGACGCTACGTCCAAAGCTCACCATTCTCGTCGGTCGGAACAACTCGGGGAAGTCACGCCTCCTGCGCGCCATCGCCCTTGCGTGTGGCAGCGTGAACGCCGAACGCGATGATTTCACCGTCGGTTCCGACGAAGACCCGACGATCGAACTCGTCTTGGCACCGGCAGGCCCCGCGGCTTCCTTCGACGACCGAGTACGAGAAGTCTTCGGGACTCACATTCAGTTGGTGTCAGCGAGCGGGGAGCAGCGGATCGCCTGGCGGACTTCGATCGCACGGTCGGCAGAGGGGTGGGGTGCCCGCGCCACGAGCCGATTCCTGATGTTCGATGCTGGCACCGACGAATGGAGACCGGCCAGTGGCGCGTCAGAATTGAGCCGAGCCCACCGGCGCGTGCTCGCCGCGGACATGACAGGTACAGGCCGGGACCTGGCTGGCGAGCTCAGCCGTCCTGGGACGTCGATTAGGCGCGTGCTTGACGATCTTGAGGTGCCGGAGGCTGCTCGCGGAACCCTTGAGACCGATCTTCAGGCACTCGGTGGGCGGATTGTCGACGAGAGCTCAGCGCTTGGTGCCGTGCGGGACCGGCTCCGCATGCTGGCCGGCGCAGTCAGCGGGATTGGCTCTCCGCATGTGAGCGCGCTGCCCGGCCGGCTTGAGGAGTTGGTCCGACTGATCGACATCGCCTTGGACACCGGTGCTGGTGCAATGCCTATGCGCCTCCACGGGGCGGGGGCGCGCAGCCTCGCATCACTCCAGGTTCAGAGTGTTCTGTACGACAGAAGGCTCGGACGAGACGGCTCAGACTTTCCGATCCATCCGGTCACCCTGATCGAGGAGCCTGAGGCACATCTCCATCCTCAGGCTTGCTTCGACTTGGCTGACCTGCTCGCGGCGGTGCCGGGTCAGATTGTTGTGAGCACCCACTCATCACACCTGGTCACGGTGGCGGAGCTCGGTTCGCTTCGCCTAATTCGAAGAACGGCAGACGGATGCATAGTTCACGATATGACACCGTCCGATGTCGAGGTGACAAAGCCACCAGCCCTGCGATTGGATGTCGCCGAGGCGGAGTGGGAGAAGATCAGGCGCTATGTGGAGCGGCCATTCGGCGAACTGCTCTTCGCGGGGGCACTTGTGATCGGGGATGGGGCGTCGGAACGGGGATTCCTTCCCCATATTCTCAGGGCGGCTCTTGGGCCGCGGGCGGATGAGATCTGCGTCTTGGACCCAGGCGGCATGTCGCAGTCCGACGCTCTTATCAAGTATGCCGAGGCGGCTGGCATCCCGTGCGTGGTCTTCCTCGACTGCGACGACCAAGGACATAAGGATGAGAAGAAGATCCGCAGCTCGGCGATTCGGGTTTGGGCGACTGGCGATCCCGCCAAAGACGGGGCGCTGGAAGAAGTGCTCGTCGAGCACGACGAAGAATGGGTGCTGGCACGGTGCGCAGAGCATCTGTCGTTTGTCGAGGGTTCCGCTCTCGAACGACTGAAGCAGCTAAAAGGGACCTATGGCTCGCCGCTCGGAAGGGCATTCGTCGAAGCCTTCCCTGATCCAACTGCATGGCCCGCTGGGCTGCGACATCTCGTCGAGGCGCTGGGACCGACGGCCGCAGCGAATGGAGACGCAGATGCCTGACGCCGCGGACGTTGAGCTAAGCGACGAACAGCGGGCAGCACGAGACTGCGAGGATCGTTACGTTGTCGTCCTGGCCAGCGCCGGGAGCGGCAAAACCGAGGTGGTAGCTCAGCGGGTCGAGCGAATTCTGAGTGGAGATGCGGGGTTCCGTGTCATTGCGCTCTCCTACACGCGTCGTGCGGCAGCCGAGCTACGTGAGCGGTTCGCCACACATCTGGGCGAGGGACACCGGCGGGTGGAGACCGATACGCTCCATGGCTTCGCCCAAGGATTGCTTCTGCAATACGGGACATGGGTAGGTCTCCCGCCCGAGCCTATCATCGTTGTCGACGATGCCGACCGCGCCGAGCTCTTCCAGGAGTGGCGAATGTCTATGGGAATGCCTGCCCTAGACGAGCCTAAAGAGCAATTGGCGCGATTGGACCTCGCGAGAGCGAGAGGGGTAGAAGACCCGATCGCGGACGACTGGGATGCTGCGCTGAGCCAGGCCGGTGCGCTGGACTACGAAGCGATGCTCGCTCGAGCAAAGGAGCTTCTCGAAATTCCAGCGGTAGCCGGGCTGGTCGCTCGCGTGTTTCGGCACGTGATCGTCGACGAGGCGCAAAACCTTACGTCGTCCCAGTACGAGTTACTCAAGAAGCTGATCCTCGCCGGCAACGATGTGCCACACGTGATGTTGGTCGGTGACGACAAGCAATCGATCGTTGGCTTCGCGGGTGCGAGTCCTGACTACCTGCACGAGTTCGAGCATGACTTTGGGGCGACGGTGTTCCGGCTGACGCAGAACTTTCGATCGGCGGGCGAGATCGTCGGCCTGGGTGACCAGATCGCGGCAGCTCTTGGTGATTCGCCGGCGGCACCTCAAATCTATGCTGCGCGGGGCAGCGTCCGACGGGTTGACTATGCCGATGAGCAAGCAGAGGCCGCCGGAATCTCCGAGTGGGTAAGTCGACTCTTAACGGATGGGCTTCCTGCAGCAGTGCTCGCACCGGGGGAGGACCCGATGCTCCGACCAGAGAACATCGCCGTGCTTGGCCGGACAACTTCCAGCCTTCGCGCTTGCCAGTCGACACTCGAGAACGCTGGCTATACAGTCGCGGTGGCTACGCACGCCGATGACTGGCTCAGCTCCGAAATAGGTCGGTCCGCGTGGCTCTTGGCCACCTTCCGGCCGGATTCTGCTGTGTCGCGGCGACGGCTTCAGCGCGAATTGTCCGTTGATTCGAGGAACAGAGATTCGGTGCGTGAGACGATTTCGGGAACGTATGCGGAGCACCTTCGCGCCTTTGCTGCCTTCCTCACCCCTGAGGAGTTCGTTACCCGCATTGGTGCACTCGACAGTCGCGAGGATGCGTTCTGGGCCAGAGACCAGTCGGAAATCATCTCCGTTTGGAGAAGTTTCTGCGATCGAACTCCGCAAGCCGACCGGACCTGGTCTCGATTTGAACTGTTCGTCGCAAGATGGCAGCGTGGTGACGGCCAGAGCGTAGGCGTACGCCTACACACAGTTCATAAGGCCCAAGGGCGTGAGTACAAGGCCGTGGCCGTAATCGGCCTCAACGATGGGCAGTTCCCCGACTTCAGGGCTCGGAGCGTGGAGGATCTAAAGGGTGAGCTGCGGGCGTTCTACGTCGCAGTTACGCGCCCCAGCCGTGCACTCCTACTCACAAGACCAGAGACGATTCAAACTCGTAACGGGCTCTGGGCACGGCCGGCATCACGCTTCCTCGACTACGTCGGCAACTGATCTCCAGCTGTGCGCACCCCAGCTGGAAAGCCATCAAACAGATCTGCGCTTCGTCGTTCGTTCACTTGCCCCAGTCCGGAGCCGGCGGCGCCCAGCTCAGGATGTCTGCGGTACCGATCTGTCGAACGCGGGGATGGTCGAGTCCGGACGACTGCTCTTTAGGCAAGTTTCACGGCAATCGCTTGCGAGACTTGAAGTGACTAGCCCTCACATCGCACCTGTAGATGGCCTGCAAAGGTCCGGTGCTCTAGTGATCGCTCGCAAGCCTGATCCCGGTTGCCTCAGCTCGGCGGATGCTCATGAGCGAGCTGTCAACGACGGGTGGGTTCTAGTCAACGTCGCAACACGTGGTGCTCCGCACCAGGGCGAGCACTGCCATGTTCGCTCCAGTTCTCCCGGAGGTTTTGCCAGCGTACGAGGATGGCCCCGAACGAAAGCCGCCGTGGGCGTTGATGACTGCGACGCCGCACGCCATCAGTTCTCGAGGGCAGGAGACCGAGAACGCCATCCACAGGATGTCACGATTCTTCAGACGTTGGCGGGGCCTCAGAGTCCGCGGCTGCGGTCGCGCTGCCCGCACTCGTCGGGCCGGCGTCCGGCTCGGGTGTCCTGTCGACGGGACGATAGCCACGATGCCACGTGGCCTGCTCAAATAGCTCTCGCTCCGCGGGGGTCAAATCGGTGTTTTCGTCCGCTTCGGATCCCATGTTGTCCTCTCCTGTTATTTGGCGCCATCTTCGACCTCCAGGAACTCGAGCATCGCGATACTCGACGCCTGAATCAGCATTCCACCCGTTGCCTCGGTCTTCTTCTCGAAGTGACCGGAACCATCCAACTGCCAGGCTGATTGAAGGAACAGATCGGCTTGGTGAGGGAACCCAGACGCGTAGGACTCCGAGCCATACCATCCGCCGATCCACAAACCATCCTTCAATCTCGCCCGCACGAAACAGGGCGATCGTCGGACAAAGGCTGAGTCCCAGGCTGTTGGAACCGCGTCGTATCTCGCTGGCTGGCGTCGCCGGATTAGCCAAGCAGTACCTACGGCAGCGATGGCCGGCACAATGACAAAGAAAAGCAAGGCGAACAGACCTATCTGGCGCAGGTTGTTCAGGATCAAGTCGCGACCCCACGCCGGCTTCTCGCCAAACAACCATTTGACAGGAGATGGTCCTGCCACAGTCAGATAGAGCGCGTTCAGCACGATGGAAGCGGTCAAGGCCCGAAGAACTCGCTCACCGATGTCGCGCTCGCCCGGCTTCGGGCCAAGCCTGATCTCGCGAACGTACTGATACACGATGCCCGGCAGCACGAAGCTCACGATGATGGCTAACTGAAGGAGGGTAGAAGGTGCTTGACCCATTGACTGTTCCGCCAATCGCAAGAGAACCTGAGCGCTCGTAGCACGCTGAGGCTAGCACAGTCCACCAGTCGACAATACAGTCTGGAAGGAGCCGCTGCGGTGACCCTCGACGCTGAAACATTCGTAGATGCGCTGCACCGTGTCTTGGCGAACGATGATCGTCGGAACTTCCTCCAACTCATGGAATTGGCCGACAAACTGGTGCGCGACCCTGTAGTAATGAGGGAAATGAGGATCAGGCTCGCCTTGGGCGTCTACTATTCGCATCTAGCTGACGCTGTGGAGGGCGAAGAGCGAAGCTATCGAATGGCTCTCAGTCTGGTATGCCTTCATCCTGTCTACCATTTAGACGTGGACATACCAGATGCGCCGATGGCGCAGGTGCTGGCCTACATAGAAGGACACTCCGACGACGCCCCACAATTCATCCCGCAGAATGAGTGGAGTTGGTACCACCTCGCAACGATGGCGAGTCGTATCTATGGCGAAACGCGCGACCAAGACGCAATGAAGATTGAAACCATGCTGCTCCGTACATCTTATAGCCTGGCAGATATCAGTCAGCTCGACGAGTTGGCGATGTTGCTGTGCAGCAGTTTGGAAGATCTCTACTTCACTTCGGGAGAGAAGAGGTACATCGCTGAATCGCTTGTGTTGAGCAGGAAGTTCCTTGCGAGGAGTAACGAACAGAATCTCATCGATCAGCGGACCATGGCTATCGCTGAAGTTATGCAGCGCGTTCAGTCGGAGACCAACGATCTCGGAATATTGAGGGCGGGTCTCGATGTGCTATCCGACGCGACGTCCCTCGCGCCAGAGGTGTCCAATGCGTTGAGCGATCTGGCGTTGACCATGACTCTGCGGGCGGGCGAGTGGAATGGCCCCGAGTCGACTGATCAGATTCCAATCGCGATTCTTCGACTCCTGCTTCGGAAACAACGCGACGAGACTCACCTTTGGCGGCAGCACGCCAATCTAGCTTCGGCGCTCGTCACTGTCGGGGCGAAGGGCAATCTCGCCGACGAGGCAATCGCGTCCGCAAGACTAGCTGTCGCCGGCGCTGCGGCCACTCAGGAGCATCTGGTTATGGCTCATTGCACCGCGGGGCGCGCCCTGCTCGCCCGTTACGACGATGTGAAATTGGCTGCCGATCGCGATGAAGCGCTGTCCCACTTCCTGGCCGCCGCGGCGGCAAATGATGATCCAGATATGATAGATCCTGTTCGTGGCCTAACGAATCTGTTGATGGCAACCGGTCATGCCGACGACAGTTGGCGAAGGCTTGATGTCCTTGCGGCCTACACCAAAGCAAAAGATGCTCCGCCAGCAGATAACGCCAGTCGCGTGGTCGTCCTGGGTTTGTTCGTGATGGTTTCCTGCTATCATTTTGACGATACGGGCGAGAACGGTGAGCTGATCGCACAGGTTAGCGAGGCAGTCAAGGACTTGTTTTCCCTCGACGTCGAGCGCGATCAGTACCTTCTCCTCGGAAGGGCGGCTTCGCTTCTCGCGTCCGCGTGGTCGAGCGGATTCGAGCGCAGTCTGGCCAGGCGGATACAGACACGTCTGACACAGATTGTCGAGGAGACAGGCGACGCCGACGACGACGCTTCAGTGTCGTGCCGCTTGGGGATCGGCGAATTGGCGCTCGCGGCTGGCTCGTCGAGACGCGACGCCGAGATGGCGATCCTTGCCCTCGAGCCGATTATGTCGTTCGCAGAGGAAAAGGTTCCGCGTCGATCGCTAGTCAATAAAATCGCCAATGCTCGGCTGATGCTGTATCGGAGCACCGCTGCGAGAGAAGACCTCGACGCAGCGATCACAGGGCTTGAGTCGGTTCAGTCCTCTGCGGGCGAATTGACAGATCGAGTCACAACCCTCGACACCCTGCGAATCGCCCTTATGGACCGTGCGCTCGACCACGGACGCGGTGCCGACGAGGATTCACTCAAGTCCATTCAAATAGCCAAAGAGATTCTTTCGATGGTACGGAGCGACCACGAGCTCGCTGCGGGCGCTCTTCACAATCTCGGTGTTTCCATTGCGCGTCATGCCTCGATTTCGCATGACAAGTCCCTTCTTATCGAAGCAATCGACACCTTTGTGGCCTCTCGCGACATGGAAGCAGCGCTCGGCGCTCAGGATCTTGATACGATCTCCGCATTGGGTGACACGTATCGCGAATTGTTTGAACAGTCTGGGGACGTGGATCACATCGATCAGGCAGTGGAGCACACTCGGTTCGCGGTTGACAGATCAGATCCGCATGACCCGCGACTGCACTCCTGGCAGAACAATCTATGCGCAGCCCTGCAAACACGGTATCGGATGACGGGTATCCCTGAGGACCTGAGTGACGCCTTCGAGGCAGGCCTCGAAGCCATCTCGTCGGACGAGAAGGACAACAAGCGTTCACATTCTATTCATTTGCACAACTTCTTCGGATGCCTGCGGGTAATTGCCCAAGCAACAGGAGATGTTGTGGATTGGGAACAGGCGATTGCTGTAGGCATGCAGGCCATTGGACTGCTGCCGAAGAACTCCGTGATGGCGAATTCGCATACATTGGACGTAGCTGCTTCAGCGCTTACCAAGTCCGACGTCTCTGGAGATCTTCATGACCTCGCCGTAGCAATCGACACCGCAAGAGGAGTGCTCGAATCAACCAGTGACGATTTCCTCCAATTGTATGCACTTACGATTATCGGGAGCGCACTTGAACGACGCGGAGATCGAGGGGGAGAATCAAGCGATCACGACGCCTCAATCAACGCCCGTTTGGCTGCCGCGGACTTTGACGTTCCGGTGTTTTCGATTCGGATCGAATCTGCCCTGGCGGCGGCCCGACTGGCCGCTCGGATGAAGAGGTGGCAGGAAGCCGTGCAAGCATTTCACCGCGCCGTTCAACTCTTGCCTGCACTTGTTTCGATCGAACTTAATCAGCAGAGCAGAGAGTATTGGTTGAGAAGGATCTCTGGCCTTTCTTCGGAAGCGGCCGCCTGCGCGTTGCAGCTCGACGATCCGACAATTGCTGTTGGATTTTTGGAAAGAGCGCGGGCTTTTCTGATTACTGAGGCACTGGATGTTCGAGCTGCGGCCGAACATCTCCGAGTTGTGGCTCCCGGTCACGCTGCGCGTTTCGAGTCCCTTCAAACAGAACTACGCAGTCTCACTGGCTATGGGCTATCGGTTGACGAAATGCCATCGGCCATTTATATGTCCGCTCGGCGCCGAAGCCTCGCGTCGGATCTGCAAGCGTTGATCGATGAGATTCGGCAGATACCAGGTGGTGGTGACTTTCTCATGCCGGAGCATGACGACATGCTCGGATCGGCGGCGGGGGTTGAAGGCGGCGCGGCGGTTATGATCAACGTCGCTCCCCAACGTTCAGATGCGATTGTCATCGAAGACGGCGGGATCCGGGTCGTACGCCTGTGGCTGGTGACGCCCGTGATGGTGCGATCTTATGTAGACGCTCTCCGGGGCAGTTTGTCGACGGCCGAAGTCGCCTGGGCATCTGATATATCCCAGTTCCTGCGTGCTCAGGCAGAGGTGCGCGGTGTCCTAGAGTGGTTGGGACAGGCGATTGTAGGGCCGATCGTGCGCGCCATGAGATGGCCACAGCGGGACGGAACTCGGCCCGTGTGGTGGATTCCGACTGGCATGCTGGCACTTCTACCTATCCATGCCGCCTCGTGGAGTTCGACTTCGGCGCTGGATACAATGATTTCATCATATGCATTCACACTGGCGATGGCGCGGCGGTCAGCCAGACTGATTGACTACGACGCGCTGAGATCCGCTGTAGTTGTGGCGATGCCCGAGACACCTGCAGCGCCACCACTGCCCGCCGCGCTTGCTGAGCTGTCTAAGTTGAGCGAGCTCTTTGACGACATACTCCCGCTAGTCGGAGAGTCGGCGACGTCAACCGCGGTCAGTTCTGCGCTTGAGAAGCGACGTGTCGCTCATTTTGCGTGTCACGCGGTGCTGGGGGAAGCCTCGGCATTCTCCGCCGAGCTCATCCTGGCTGATTACAACCAGCGGACGTTCTCAGCCGGGGCGGTAAGTTCGCTGAGCCTGCCGTCCGCGGATTTGGTCTTCCTCTCCGCCTGTGAGGCGCTGCGCTCCGCGGAGTTCATCGTCGACGAAGCGATCAGCATCGGCTCGTCTTTCCAGATCGCCGGCTTCCGTCATGTCGTGGGGAGCCAGTGGAAGATTGTGGATTCGGTAGCGTTGGAGATGACCGTGGGTTTTTACACCACTCTGGCGAACGCGCCCAAGTCAGACATTGCCGGGTGTCTGCGCCAAGCGGTATTGAATCTGCGTGCGAGGTACCCGCACTTTCCGAGCCTATGGGCCGGATATCAACATCATGGCTCCTGAGTGGCCCGGATGTGCGTTGGCGTGCAGATCTTCGATCAGCGGGGAATCTTGTAATATCGGCCGGTCCAATTCGGCACTGCGCGCATCTTGCAACGAGCGCGGCAGGAGCAACTCAAGAGTTGCCCGCTGTCGCGTCATGCGCATGTGGTCTCACGTGGGCTCTGATCGCTGCCTACAGCGTCACTCAAGGTTGCTCTTGGCAAATACCTGCTCCGTCACAGCTCCGTGGGACGATGGGAAACAACGAATACGGCTGAGCAACGCTGGGAGCCAAACGCGCAGGTCAGGCGCGGATTCGCAGCGTGCGACGCGAATCGACCGCGGGCTGGAAGAGATCTACACCTTCTTCGAAGGCACCTCGAAATCCAGTGCCTCGTAGTCGCATGGGCCATCTCGGGCGTGCGTGTCAGGTAGGTGATTGGGGTGGAGTGATCGACCCCTCGCGCGCTCCGCAGGCGCCGCGTCGTTTCGCTCCTCCTGTGTGCCTGCTAGGTCTGCTCACACCTGCGCCTGGTCTGTCGTCGGTGCGTCCTTTCCTGCTGTCGTCGGACCTGCGGGTTGCGGTCGGAGTTGTGCTCGCCGGCCGCTGTCGAGCGACCGTCCCGCAGCGACGGCGACTCAGTGCTGGCGGAGGATTATGTTCGCCGGGCTGCTAACCCGTCGGGCGCCGGGTTGTGGTGGATGATGAGGCATCTGCGGCTCGAGTAGCTGGCTGAGGCCCGGGGCGGCGAGCCGGCGCGGCGCACGGAGTCTGGGGTGCGCCTGGCCGGCTGGATGTTGCTAGGCGGTGTGGGTTTGGTGGCGTCGGTGGAGCCACATGGCGGTGAGGGCGATGGCTGCTCCGCCGAGGCCTGATGCGCCGGCTTGGAGTGCCTCGGCTGTGGTGTCGTCTGTGACGATGGTGGAGTTGGTGCTGGTGGGCTGGGTCGGGACCGCGTCGGCGGGGTCGTAGGTCGGGTAGTTCGGTGCGCCGGGGTCTTGCGGAGCGACCGCGGCGGGGTCGGGGAACGGCAGGACCTTGGCGTTCGACTCCGCGGAGGTGAACGCGAGGGCGGCGATGGCGAGGACGGGGGCGGTGATGATGATGCGCTTGTGGTTCATGGGTTCTCCTTGTTGAGAGTTTGGTGTTTCGACCACAGTCCGTCCGCGGGCGTGGTCAGCACATCGGGCATGCGAGCAGGGGGCGCGACGGCGTTTCCTTAGATGGCCGTTGCTGATGCCTTAGCGGGGCGCATGATGGTGGGGTGGGTGGGGTGTTGATCGGGCGCGAGGGGGAGCTTGCGCTGCTTGGGGAGCTGGCGGCCGGATTGCCGAAAGGGTCGGCCGTTGCGGTCGTGCGGGGTGAAGCGGGGATTGGGAAGACGACGGTGGTGCGTGCCGCCGTGGCGGATGCCGATTCCGCCGGGTTGCGGATCCTGAGGGGTGCGTGTGCGCCGTTGTCCGGTGCGGTGGCGTATGGGGGACTGGACGCGGCACTCGGGGTGGGCCGGGATGCTGCCGGGGAGGTGTTTACGTCGGTCGCAGCCGGTCGAGCGTGGGCCGTCGAGTCGATGATGCGCACGGTTGGTGAGATCGCCGAGGACGGCGCAGTGCTCGTCGTCGAGGACGTGCACTGGGCGGATGTGTCGACCCTGGATTTCCTGGCGCACCTGAGCCGCAACCTCCCATCGACGGGTCTGCTGGTCTTGCTGACCTGGCGGGACGAGGACACTGACGCCGAGCACACGCGCTGGCTCGGGGAACAGTTGCGCATCTTGTCGGTCACCGACGTACCTCTTCACCCGCTGACCCTTGAGGAGACCGCTCTTCAACTGCCGGACTGTTCCGATGAGGTCGTGGCAGCGGTGTACGCGCGCAGCTCCGGCAACCCTTATCTCAATGCCGAGCTGGCGGGCAGTGACGCGGAACCGTCGGAGTCGCTGCGCCAGGTGCTGGTCTCGAGGCTTGATGCCGTCGGGCTGCCCGCTCGCATGGTGGTCGCCGCCGCCGCGACCCTTGGCAGGGGTTTGACCGACGACGAGATGCTCGCTGCGGCCTCCGGTGCTGCAGACGCCGTCTGGGAGGCGTGCGACGCAGGTCTCGTCGTACGCGAGGCTGGACATGGGGCGATGGCTCGTCACCCCGTGCTGGCCGAGGTTGCGTACGAGGAACTGTTATCGCGTGATCGGCGGCAGCTGCACACCAGGCTGGCGGCGTGCCTGGAGGCGGATCTGCCCGAGCGGCCGAGCGCGGCCCGGGTCGCGGAGATTGCTGAGCAGTACTGCCGCGCTGAGGACGCCGACGACGGGCTCGTCTGGTCGGTGCGGGCTGCTGTGGCGGCCGAGCAGGGGTACGCGATAGCCGAGGCCGGTCATTGGTACGCCGAGGCCGCGTCGTTGTGGGGTTCCGCCCGTACGGCGTTGGCCGACGTACCCGAGAAGCTGTCGCTCCTCGTGTCGGCGGCGACGCACTTGGGCTCTGTCGGTCAGACGGACCGGGCCATGGGGTTGCTGGAAGGCGATCTCACGGCCATGTCCACTACGCGCGAGGAGGTGCTGGGCGCAGCGTTGACACGCTGCTGGCTCGGAACCACCGTGGGGGACACCGAGCAGGCATTGCGCGACGTCGAGCTCGCTCAGCGGTTGACGTCCGCCGGCGACGAACCGACGTTGGCCAGGATCTGCGCCTGCCAGGCAATGGCGCTCGGCACCTGTTCGCGGTGGGACGAGGTGGAGGCGCCGGCGCGCATCGCGCTCGAGTTGGGCGCGAAGTACGCGGACCACCGGACGGTCGGCAAAGCTCACGCCGTACTCGGTATCGGGGCCGCTCTGCAGGGCCTGTTCTCTCAGGCGCTCGGACATGACCTCACGGCACTCGCGATCGCGCACAAGCTGGCTGAACCAGAGGATCTCGCGATGGCCGGGGTCGCTCTGACCGATGTCTACTTGCGGATGGGTGAACCGGACCGAGCCGCACAGATCGCGCGCTTCGTCGGGCAGCGTGTGCGCCGGCTGATGTTGGGCCGGCACTGGCTGGAAGACCTCATGGACAGCAACGTCGTCCAGGCGCTCTACGAGTCCGGTCGATGGGACGAGGCGGTTGCCTGGATGTCCGAGCGATCGGCGCCGTCTGATCTGGGCTTCTTCCAGGTGACGATGGTCCACGTATACCTGGCGCGCGGCGATATCGCGGCGGCGGAGCAGTCGCTGCGTCACGCGGCATCCTTGAACGAACGCGATCAACCACGATTCCTGGCGTCGTACGGCGAAGGTCAAACGCTCCTCCTGCTGCGGACTGGTCGTGCGGAGCAGGCGCTCGAGTTGGCGTTGTCAGTGGCCGACACCGCGCGTGCAGGCGCTGATGAGGATGTGGAGGGCGGGCTACTGCTCGCCGGTCTCGAGGCGGCTGCGGCCGTCCGTGCGCCTGACCGCCTCGAGCAGTTGGTGTCGCGCCTCGGCGGCGCGACCCAGGGCCGGAGCCGAGCGGCCGTAACTGCCGTGATCGATGGCCAGCGATCGCGCGCTACGGGAGCCTTCGACCCGGATCCGTGGCTGATCGCGGCGCGGGAATGGTCCGCGCTCGGGCGACCGTACGAGGAGGCTCAGGCACGACTCCGCGCCGCCGAGGCGATCCTCACCAGCCGCCCCGGCGCCGCCGCCCGACGTACAGCTGCCGAACAACTCATCGCGGCACGGCACCTTGCCGAACGCCTCCGCGCGGCTCCGCTGCTCGAGCAGATCGGCAAGCTCGCCCGACTTGCCCGCATCGACACGGGACAGAGCGGCGCACCTCACGACCAGGCGGGGCCGGTGCCGAGCCCGGCAGGTCCGCCCGCCCTGACAGACCGCGAGCAGCAGGTCCTAGCGCTGCTCGCCGACGGACTCACCAACCGCGAGATAGGCGAGGCGCTCTTTATGAGCCCCAAGACCGCAAGCGTCCACGTGACCCACATCCTGGACAAGCTCGGAGTGCAGACGCGGGTGCAAGCGGCGGCCATCGCTGCGCGCCTCGGCCTGGACCAACCACCGCCGATGTGAAAGTACTCAGCTCGCGCGTGGGTGGCGTTATTCGAGGGTGGGTTGGAGCGGGATCGTGTGGGGGAGGGCCGTCAGTTCTAGGGCGGCTCGGAGTGGGGAGTTTGGTGGGACGACGATGTGGAGTTTCTGGCGGCGTTGGGTGAGGCGTTCGGCCAGGTGGAAGAGCATTGCTATGGCGGAGCTGTCTAGGTAGGTGGTGTCGGTTAGGTCCACGATGATGACGGGCGCGTCGGGGGAGGCGAGGCGGCTGATGGCTTCGCGTACGTTGGTGGCGTTGGTGAGGTCGACTTCGCCGCAGATTCGCACACAGCGGACGCCGTTGCTTGTTCGAGCATCCACTACTGCGTACGCGGTCACGGTTCGTCCAGGTTGCGGCGCATGTGGATTGTTGTGCCTTCTGGGGTTGTGTCGACGTCTGTCGAGTCGGTGAGGCCGCGGATCAGGGTTAGGCCTAAGCCGCCGCTGCGGTTTGTTGGGTTTCGCCATTGGCCGTGGTCGCGGACGGTCAGTTCGACTGCGCCGTCCACGAGGCGCCCCTCGAGGTGCAGGTTGCCGGGCGAGGCGCCGTACGCGTGGCGGACGACATTGCTGCAGGCCTCTCCGCAGGCGATCGCTAGCTCGCCGGCGTCCCTCGCGCCGACGCCTGACTCGCGCAGCCAGCGACCTAGGACGTGCCGGACGTGGAAGAGCATGCGTGCATCGGCTGGTACGTCGAGGGACAGCGGTGCACCGGCCAGTACCAAGGGCTGGAGTGCGATCAGTGCGATGTCGTCGGCGACCTCGCCGTCGCGGAGTGTCGACAGGACCCGGTCGCAGAGAGCGTCGACCTGCCCGTTGGCAGATGCTTCGGCTAGTAGCCGATCGAGGCCGTCCTGGATTGAGAGCGTGCGTTCCTCGACGAGCCCGTCGGTGTAGAGCAGGAGAGTGGCTCCAGGCCGCAGTGCCTGGGTTGCCTCGGCATAGTCCTGGTGCGCGAGTACGCCGAGCGGTGGAGCCAATCCACCGTCGAGGTACCTCGTGTGTGAGTCGTCGATCAGGAGGGCCGGCGGATGTCCGGCGTTCGTGAACCGGATCGTGCCGGTGTCCGGGTCGTACAGGACGTAGAGCAAGGTCACCATCTCGGCCATCGGCAACTCGCGGACCAGCTCGTGCAGGCCGTTCATCACGGCTACCGGTGAAGGATCGTGTACGGCGTACGCCCGGACAGCCATCCTCAGCTGTGCCATGGCTGCCGCGGCCTGCAGACCGTGTCCGGCAACGTCTCCGATGACGAGGCCGATCAGGCCGCCGCGCAGCTGGATCACGTCGTACCAGTCACCGCCGAGGTGCAGGTCCGCGGTCGCTGGGACGTAGCGGGCGGCCACGGCCACGCCAGGGATGTCCGGCATCCGGTCCGGGAGCAGGCTGTGTTGCAGCGTCTCCGCGATTTGGTGCTCGCGCCGGGCGCGTGCCTCCTCCAGGGTCAGCTGCTGTTCGGTCTCGTACCGCTGGTGGATCTCGCGGCGCAGGCGGTCGTTGGTCGATGTGAGCTGCGCGGTGCGAGTCTTGACCCGCTCCTCCAGATTGGCGGCTGCGGACATCAGCGCGCGAGCAAACTGCACACGCTCGGTCACGAGTGCGGCGAGGAAGAACGATGTGAGCGCGATGGTGGCGTTGAACGCCTGAAGGGTCAACATCTGCCCCAGTAGCGACTCGCCCGCGAAGGGTCCGAGCTGGTGTGTTGCCGACCAGGTTGCGATGAGCGAGGCGATCAGCGCGGCCGGGGCAGCTCCGCGCAGGTGCAGACGCCACGAGGCCCAGCCCAGGCACGGCAGCACCAGGAACAACAGTGACAGGCCGCTGGACGCAGTCCACAACGCCAGGACCGTGGTCAGCACGAGGATCACCGCGGCCTCGAACCAGCGCGCGGCCGGCCACCGCTCGTGCTCCCAGAACAGAGGGATGCACAGAAGGAACGGCGCGACGGCGAGAACACCCATGGCGTCGCCGGTCCACCAGACCGCCCACGCACCGGCCAGCTGATCAATGGTGATCGCATTCGAGGCTACGAGCGTGGTGGCGCCGACGGTCGCGCTGATCGTCATGCTCGCGAGCGCACCCAGGAAGACGATCGCCAGCGCATCACGCCGGCGATCCAGCTGACGCCGGAAGCCGACGCGCTCGAGGACGATCGCCGCGACCAGTGGCGCGAGGGTGTTACCCAGGGCGGTGAACAGCGCGGGCACCGGACCGGCGCTGATCGGCAGATTGACGGCCAGCGCTGCCAGCGCGACGGCCGGCCACATCGACCTCCCCAGCACCAGGAACGCGGCCAGCGCGATGCCGCTGGGCGGCCACAGCGGCGTGACGTTCCGCTCGACCAGCGACAGGCTCAGGCCCAGACGTGCACCGAGGTAGTAGGCGGCGCCGACCAGGACGATGGCCGCGGCAGTGTGGCCCAGATCCGCCGGTAGGCGCAGTCTGAGTGGCCTCGAGGTCCACGGAGCTCCCACGCGCCCAGCCATGGCTCTTCTACGGGCTCACTAGCCGCGAGAGCGTCACCCGGTTCACCCCTCCGACCGCCCGTTGCCTTACCTCATGGGACGCTGGAAATCGGACTACGTCAAGGCGGCGTGGGAGGCACTGGCAGTACCTGGAACGGCAGTGACTCCCAGGGCGTAGCGTGCGGGGCCTACGGTGGCGGCATGAGCGTTCCGACGATCAAGTTGAACAACGGGGTAGAGATGCCGGCGATCGGGTTCGGTGTCTTTCAGACACCGCCCGCGGAGACGATCGCGGCTGTCGAGACGGCGCTGGAGGTCGGATACCGGCACGTGGACACAGCGGCGGCGTACGGCAACGAGCGTGAAGTGGGCGAGGCGATCCGGCGCTCCGGCCGGGACGACGTCTTCGTCGAGACGAAGATCTGGGTCGTCGACTACGGGTACGACGAGACGCTGCACGCGTTCGACAAGAGCGCCGGGAAGCTCGGCGTCGAGCAGATCGACCTGTTGATCCTGCACCAGGCGGTTCCCAGCGATTTCGAGCGCACCATCGGCGCCTATCAGGCCCTGGAGAAGTTGCTTGCCGACGGCAAGGTCCGGGCGATCGGAGTGTCGAACTTCATGCCGCCGCACCTGGACCGGTTGCTGGCCGAGACCGGTGTCGTGCCGGCGGTCAACCAGCTCGAGATCCACCCGTACTTCCAGCAGCCCGAGCTGCTTGCCTATGACAACGAGCGCGGCATCCTCAACCAGGCATGGTCGCCGATCGGCGGGATCACCTTCTACCGGGACGGTTCGAAGGGGTCGACGTTGGAAGATCCGACGATTCTGGAGATCGCCGCGGCACACCGCCGTACGCCCGCCCAGGTGATGCTGCGCTGGCATGTGCAGGAAGGACGGCAGCCGATTCCGAAGTCGGTCACCCCGTCCCGGATCGCGGAGAACCTCGCCGTCTTCGACTTCGAGCTGACCGACGAGCAGCTCGCCGCGATCGACGCACTCGAGACCGGGATCCGCGGCGGCCCGGCGCCGGAGACCATCACCCGCGGGTTCGGCGGCATCGAAATCCCCGAGGCCTGAGGAGGCATCATGCATACACGTACGCTCGGTCAGGGCCTGGAGGTCTCCGCGGTCGGTCTCGGCTGCATGGGGATGTCGCAGAGCTACGGACCGAACCCTGGTGACCGCGACGACATGATCGGCGTGATCCGGTACGCCGTGGAGTCCGCCGGCGTGACGTTCTTCGACACGGCCGAGGTGTACGGGCCGTACGTGAACGAGGAACTCGTCGGCGAGGCGCTGGCGCCGCTGCGCGACCAGGTCGTGATCGCGACCAAGTTCGGGTGGAACATCCAGGACGGCAAGATGACCGGGACGAACTCGCGTCCCGAGCAGATCCGGCGGGTCGCGGACGAGTCGTTGCAGCGGCTCGGGATCGACGTGATCGACTTGTTCTACCAGCACCGGGTGGACCCCGACGTACCGATCGAGGACGTCGCCGGGGCGGTCGCCGAGCTCGTGAAGGCCGGGAAGGTCCGGCATTTCGGGCTGTCCGAGGCCGGCGCGGACACGATCCGCCGGGCGCACGCCGTACATCCGGTCACCGCTGTGCAGAGCGAGTACTCGCTGTGGACGCGGGACCCGGAGCCGGAGGTGCTGCCGGCGTGTGCCGAGCTCGGGATCGGGTTCGTGCCGTTCAGCCCGCTGGGCAAGGGCTTTCTGACCGGCACCGTGAGTACGTCGACGGAGTTCAGCGCCGGCGACATCCGCTCGCGGGTCCCGCGCTTCGAGGCCGGCAACCTCACCGCCAACGAGGCCCTGGTCGCCTACGTCCGCGCCCTCGCCGAGCCGAAGGGTTGCACGCCCGGCCAGATCGCCCTCGCCTGGCTGCTGGCCCAGCAGCCGTGGATCGTCCCCATCCCCGGAACGCGCCGCCGCCCGCGGATCGACGAGAACACCGGCGCGTCCCAGGTCGCGCTGTCGGCCGACGAGATCGCCGATCTCGACGCGCTCGCCGCTCGGATCGGTGTCCAGGGGGACCGCTACAACCCAGCCGGCATGGCGATGGTCGGACTCTGAGTTCGCCGGAGCTCGTTTGGGGTACTAGCGGGTAGTAGAAGTCCCCAGGCGAGGAGGGATACCCGTGACGGCTACGACGCGGCAGGTCGGCGAGCGTGAGGCCCGAGAGGTTGCGGAGGCGGCCCGGGAGACGGAGTGGACCCGGCCGAGCTTCGCGAAGAAGCTGTACCTCGGCGACTTCGACCTGTCGCTCATTCATCCGCAACCGCACGCCATCGCGGCGGACGACGCTGCACGTGGCGAGGAGTTCATCGCCCGGCTGGCGGCGTACTGCGCGACCCTCGACGGCCTGCTGATCGAGCGGGAGGCGAAGATCCCGGACGAGTACCTGCAGGGGCTCGCCGAGCTGGGGACGTTCGGTATCAAGATCCCGACCGGGTACGGCGGCCTCGGCCTGCCGATGTCGTACTACGGCAAGGCGTTGATGCTTGTCTCTTCGGTGCATCCGAGCCTGGGCGCGCTAGTCTCCGCGCATCAGTCGATCGGTGTGCCGGAGCCGGTGAAGATGTTCGGGACCGACGAGCAGAAGCAGCGGTTCCTGCCCCGCTGCGCCGCCGGTGCGGTGACCGCGTTCCTGCTCACGGAGCCCGATGTGGGTTCGGACCCGGCCCGGCTGGCGTCGACGGCGATCCCGACCGACGACGGTACGGCGTACCTCCTCGACGGCGTGAAGCTGTGGACGACGAACGGCGTCATCGCCGAGCTGGTCGTGGTGATGGCCCGCGTACCCGAGCACGACGGCCAGCGGGGTGGCATCAGCGCTTTCGTCGTCGAGGCCGATGCGCCGGGGATCACGGTGGAGAACCGCAATGCCTTCATGGGGCTGCGCGGGATCGAGAACGGCGTGACCCGTTTCCACCAGGTCCGGGTGCCGGTCGAGAACCGGCTGGGACGGGAAGGCGACGGCCTGCGGATCGCGCTCACTACGCTGAACACCGGGCGACTGTCCATCCCGGCGACCACCACAGCGGCGGCCAAATGGTGCCTGAAGATCGCGCGGGAGTGGTCCGTGGAGCGCGTCCAGTGGGGCCGGCCGATCGGTGCCCACGCGGCCGTGGCCGAGAAGCTCTCGTTCATGGCTGCCACCACGTATGCCCTCGAGGCGGTGCTCGACCTGTCCGCCAATCTGGCCGACGCGGGCACCAAGGACATCCGGATCGAGGCGGCGCTGGCCAAGTTGTGGTCCAGCGAGATGGCCTGGCGGATCGCCGACGAACTGGTGCAGATCCGCGGTGGACGCGGGTACGAGACCGCCGACTCGCTGGCGGCCCGCGGTGAACGGGCGGTGCCGGCGGAGCAGATCCTGCGCGATCTGCGGATCAACCGGATCTTCGAGGGCTCGACCGAGATCATGCATCTGCTGATCGCGCGGGAGGCGGTCGACGCCCACCTCTCCGCGGCCGGCGACCTGGCCTCAGCGGACGCCGATCTCCAGGCCAAGGCGAAGGCCGCGGTGAACGCGAGCGGGTTCTACGCCAAATGGCTGCCTCAGCTCGCCGTCGGCAAGGGATCCGATCCCCGGTCCTACCGCGAGTTCGGGCCGCTCGCGAAGCACTTGCGGTACGTCGAGCGGTCGTCGCGCAAGCTCGCGCGGCAGACGTTCTACGGCATGGGGCGGTGGCAGGCGAAGCTCGAGTACCGGCAGTGCTTCCTGGCCAGGATCGTGGACATCGGGGCGGAGCTGTTCGCGATGGCGGCGTCCTGCTCGCGAGCCGAAACGCTACGCGGCCAAGATGCCGCTCGGGGCGAGTCGGCGTACGAGCTGGCGGCGGTGTTCTGCGAGCAGTCGCGGCTTCGGGTGGACCATCTGTTCGAGCAGCTGTGGAGCAACAGTGACGACGCCGATCGAAGGCTGGCCCGGCAGGTGCTCGATGGGAAATACAGTTGGCTCGAGGACGGCATCGTGGACCTCTCCGAGGGAACCGGCCCCTGGATCGCCGAGTGGCAGCCCGGCGAATCCAAGACGGACAACAAGTCCCGCCGCTACCGATAGCTGGTCAAGGACCTGTCACTAGCGAGCTCCGTACTGCTTGGCAATACGCTCTGATCAGGGATGTGGCGGCGGCTGGGTTGGAAGCGGCTGCGCTGTGGGCGGCGCGGGAGAGTTCGGTGATGGCCCAGTGGCCTTGTGGGTCGACGGCCATCGCTGTCAGTTCCTCATCGAGGGCGGCGTCGTCGGTGATATCGAGGAGTACGTTCAGGGCGACCTTAAGTTTCCCGCGCGCCCGCAGGATCTGGCGGGCGTTGTAGCGGCCGAAGTTGCGGTAGGCAACGAAGCTCGCCGTGTCGAAGAACTGGTTCAGGGTCGACTCGCGCGGGTAGGTCGGGTACCGCTCGTGGAATGCGAGCAACGCCGCGGGCATCTCCTTGGCAAGCCCCGGCTTGGCGTACCAGAGGACGCCGACCGGGGTCTTGTCTGTGAACGATCCCGCGCCCTTGCTGAAGAACCCGATGTTGACGGTCCGGGGCGAGTACGCCGGCACGCGCGAGCTGCTCGGGGTGGCCCGGAGCGGGTCGAGACTGATGTCGATCCGGATGTCGCACTCGCTGGGGGCGATCGCGATGGCCTTGCCGAGCGAGCTTGTCGCGTCACCCGGACCGGAGTCGGCGTCGACGCAGACGATCTCGGTGATTTCGGGGATCCGGAGCAGCTCGACGAGTCCAGTGTTCTCCCAGTGCCCGCCGTCAGTCAGGTACAGGTACGGGTCGTCGAGATCATGGATCCCGAAGAACTCCTTGAACAGGTAACCGAGCCCGGTATGGGGGTACGCCAGGCCGGGCTTGTTCTCCAGGCCGGCTGCTTCGAGTTGGGTGATGAAGCGTGGGTTGGCGATCCACACGCCGAGGCGGATGTTGAAGAAGGCCAGCAGCATGCTGGTCGGCCCGATCTGGTACCGCCCCATCGCGGGGGAGACCGCGGCGCTGGAGATGGCGACTGCCATCATCGTCGTGATCCGCTTGTGCAGCTTGCGGCCGAGTCGGTCGAGCACTCGGGTCGACGCGGCGAACTGCAGCGTGTTGCCGCGCCCGTCCTGGGGCAGATGCAGGATCGTCCGCTCAGGGTCGAACGTCACGCTCAGAGCCGGAGTGCCGTAGCGGGTACGCACAGCACGTGAGGTCACAGTGCTGGTCGTGCACACCACCAACGGCGTACGGGCCGCTTTCTCGTCGTAGTTGAAGGCGAACAGGCCGGGTTCCCGCTTGGTCTTGTCCGTCCCAGCGGCGTCGTTCTCGTACGGCTGCACACGGAGCCCGTCGTCCCCGCCCGGGGTCCGGTACGTCGCGTAGGCCAGCCGCAGCTTGCCTCGGTAGAAGGGTGCCAGCGACCAGCTCTCGGAGCTGGGGCCCAGGAGCACAATGGTCAGCAGCGCCAGCGCGAGAACCCAGTTCCAGCCGGATTGCCAGCTGACCAGATCGTCGGGGGACCACGTCACCTCCTGCTTGGCCGCGGTCCACGTCGCCAGCGCTGTCACACCGAGCCCGCCGATGGCGAAGGCAACACCGCCGAGCATTGGTGCGAAGCGTGCTGCCGGCTTCCGGAGAATGCGGACGACCGAGCCGACGACACCGGCGCTCGCACCAACTGTGGCGACCAGCGTGGGCAACGACAGATGGGCGACCGCGCCGACCAGCTCGACGAAACCCCACAAAGTCAGTGCGAGCAACGCACCCAGGGCCAGTGCGCTGTACGACGCCCGCTTGAGCGTCTGCAGCGTGACGCGCGCCCACTTGTTGTTCTGGGCGTAACCGACCAGGAACTGGCCTGCGAGGACCCAGAGCATCAGGACGACGAATCCGGCGACCAGGAAAATGATCCCGGGCAGCGAGAGCGAATGACCCGTGACGAGATCGTGCATCGCGTCCTCCGGCAGCTCGCCGCTCTGGTCCGTGAGGCTGCGCAATGCCCAGCCCACAGGCCGTGTGATGGCCCAGAGCATGCTCACCAGCACTACCACGTTGACTGTCAGACCCGCGATCACCGTCGCGAACACAGCTGGACGGTACGACGCCTTGGTGGACGTCTGGCTGCCCTCGGGGCCGGCTTGCCTGGTCGCCTTCGCGGCAGCCGGATCGGTGTCGGATCCGCGAGGTTGGTTCGACCCGAGGTACCCGAGGTTGTCGACGAGATGACGCTCCTCGGCGGTGAGCCACCCGTTGTCCTGCTGCTGCCACGGGCTAGGTGCCTGCTGGCGGAGGAGCTCCCGTTCAACGCTCGCGGCGTCTGTTGTCGGGAGGCTGGATCGAGAGATGCTCCAGCCGGCCGCCATGTTCGATCCGCCCGACACGGCGGTGACCGCGCGTGCCCCGGACCAGCCGAGGATCTCATCGTCAAGTTCCTGGAGTGCGCCGAGGCTGATCGACGACGCCCGGATGCCGCCGCCAGACAGGGCAATGCCATACATCGCCACTCCGGGCGGGGGTTCGCAGCGTTGCATCTGGTTGCCCTCTGCGGCTTGGGTGACCGCTTCCGAAGGTTCCGCCTCCGGAGCCATCCCAGCGACCTTCCGGGCGTACGCCGGCAGCTTCAGAGACGCGATCCTGACCCAGTGCGGCGTCGACCACCACGCGAAGGCACCTGCCGCGATGTAGATGATGGCGACGAGGAGCAGGGTGAACTTGGCCCAGGCGCAGACCGCGGCGAACTGCCAAGGTCCGTTCGACGGTCCCGCGTTGAGCATCAAGATGTTCTCGGCGACGTCGAAGACGCCCGCGACGACGACGGCGATGACGACCGTCGTACGCGCTCGTCGTAGCGACGGCAGCCGGAAGTAGGTGCCGGCCCACGACACCAGTAGGCCGAGCAGGAAAACGTAGGAGACGATGAACCAGAAGTCCTGCTGGACCGCGGTCGTGAAGACTGGATCACACTCGCAGGCCTTCCATGCCTCGCTACCGCCCGCGAGTTCGATGTCGACGATCGACATGTTCGTGCCCTTGAGACTCGCCGCGTCGCCGAAGTGTGCTGCGGCAAGAGCACTCAGGATCAGAGCAAGCCAGCGCAGCACGGCACGCCAGCGGCGCTCCATGTCGGTGGCGAGCAGAACGACCACCAGCACGATGGCGAGCACGAGGAACGCGACCCAGACCGCCCGCGGCAAGGCGTCGGCTCCGACACGGTCGCCGAGAAGCACTGCGCCAAGCCCGACGACGACGGCGCCGACCAGCAGCAGCACCACCCGCAGCCAGTAGTGAAAGGAAACATCCGTGCCCTTTGCGAGCCCGCCGTCCGGCGGATCCTGAAGAATCGCCATTTACTCCACCCCCGGTTGATCGGCACTAATGCGTACCGACACTCTCGAGCTGATCCATCTCACCTGTAAGAGGCCCGGAAACGGCGACTGATACGCCTCCACCAACACAATTGGGTTTCGGCGCCTGGAACTTGAGTTCTTCGGCTTGGCCGGGCTGCAGTGCCGCTGGGAAGGACGGTGACCGGTGAAACGGCGTCTCCGGAGCTGAACAAGTTGCGTTGAGGAATGTCCTTCTCCATCCCAGCTCTGCCAGAAGCCTGCCACGATGGTTGGCGATTAGAGGCAGGAACCGCCGGGCAGGGCATATCTGCGTTCCCGCCGACGATCGCCTTCAAAAGCTGGAAGAGATCTAGGAGTGGTACCTCGGAGGTCCAGCGCCTGGTCATCGCCAGAGCCATCTCTGGCATGCGCAGCAGCTAAGAGGCCCACGAGTGACCGCATCGTGCTGTCGCCAATCGGGGCGGGCAAGCGGACTCGCCCCGGACTTGGCCGCTCACTGGATTGTCGGGACTGCAACGAGCTCGATGGTCGCCGCTGACTCGCGCCTGCCCTGGAAAGTGCCACGCTGCGTCTGCTGAGGCGCAGGGAGCGGAGCGGACGCACCTTCGGGACAGAAGCAGCACCGCGACTTAGTGAGGTGATCGGATTGCGCTTCCCGGCGGAGTGACGCGCTGCATCAAAGTATCTGGCTCACTGCATCAGATCCGAGCCTGCCCTGCCCAAAGCCTGATCAAGCGCCATAGCGACACCGTCGTGACGTCGTTTCAGATCGGCGGGGTCGATTGCGTCGTTCAGACCTCCGACTGAGTGGCGGACCGCCTCAAGCTCCTGCCGCAGACTTCCACTTCCACTGAGTATGGCCACCTGCCCTAGAGCTGAACGCGCAAGCGCGTTGCAGCGATATGCCTCCTGCCGAAGCTCTACTCGCTGCTCCTCTGGAAGAGCCGCCAACCGGGCTTTAGCACGGTTGTATGTCGCACGCTCATATTCGTACAGAGCCGCGGCACAGTCACCGTAGGCGCGGAGCTTGGCGGTAAGGAGCTGGCCCTCGCGGCTTGCTCGACGCTGCCAGTAGGCCGCGAACCATGCTCCGAGGAGCGTCGATACAAAGCCCATGGCGGCGACTAAGACTGTGGCGTCCATTGAACGACTTTACAACTGGCAGGGCTGGATCAGTCCAAACGCGCATGCGCGGGTTTTGCCGAGATTCAGCGGGCACGTCTCCTTGTCGGCCTGAATGACGCGGGGCTAAGACTCCGGATCAAATCGGCCAGGATGCCGAAATCGCTGCTCCGCTGCATACCAAAGCCAGGCAAGAGGCGAAGCCGCGCTGTTCCTCTGACGTGAGAGGCGTTTGGTTGACATGCGTGCTCGATAAGCTGCGTCGGGTGAGTGGGAGCTTCGAGGGGTGGCCGCGGGGTGCGTTTGATGTGCTGTTGCGGCTCGAGGGGGAGCCGTCGGCTGGTGTCAGGCGGGAGTGCAGGCGGGAGCGGGAGGAGCTGGTTCGGCGGCCGATGATTGAGCTGCTGAATGTGGTGGCGGACGCGGATCCGGCGTACGAGGACTTTTCGGTCTGGGGGTACGGCGATGTGCTGGTGCGGGCGTGGCAGCGGCAGAGTGCGATTGTGCGGCTGGGTCGGAACGTTGAGCTTGGAGTCCGGTTCGATCTGGATGGGGTAGAGGTCAGCGTGGCGTGGTGGTACGCGCCGTCGGTGCAGATCGAGCGCTATCGGGCCGCGGTGGCGGACGACGGTTCTGGGCCGCGGCTGGTTGCCATTGTGCGGAAGCTCGAGCGGGAGGGATTCGCGATCTCGGGCGATCTGCTGAAGCGGCCGTTGCGTGGTTATCCCGTTGACCATCCGCGGGCGCAGTTGTTGCGGCACAAGTCGGTGATCGCAACCCGAGCACTCGGCTGCGAGGAATGGATTCACACTCCGGCCGCAGCCGACCACGTACTTGCCGCCTTCTCCCAGTTGCGATCGCTGTCGCACTGGCTGGTTGAGAACGTGTCGTGATGGCGCACAGGCTTGAGTTTCGGCTGTCAGAGAATCCGTGGGCGCCGACTGCGGTCATCGAAGAAGTCAACGCTCGAACGGGCAGCGGACTGGTGCTGACCGGGCTCGCTGATCAGGTGGGCGGTTCCAGCAGCGCGGCGTTCGTGCAGTGGGCGGACGGGCGCGAGTCGGCGATGACGCGTACTCGCACGCCGTTGGCGGTGATGCGGCAGACGGCGGGTGTGCTGAACGACGTACGCGGGCAAGCTCTGCCCGTTCCCGAGCATCAGTTGGTACTGGAGCTCTCGGATGGGTACGTCGTTGTTGTGCAGGAGAGGTTGCCCGGACGCCATGTGAGTCAGCTCAACTCGACCACGGCTGCTGCGTTCGTCGCGATGAACGAGCGGTTCGCTGGGGTGCTACGTGACTATCCGGAAGTCCCGCGGCCGAGAGCCTTTCCTGACAGCGCCAGCGTGTTCGAGGACACCATTGGCCGGCTTGGTGAGCGTGGCCGACGACTGCTGGAGCGACTGCGTGAAGTTGACGGTGGGCGGCCGTTTCGCATGCAGGGCGATGATCTCGTGCACACGGACTACACGCCGGGCAACGTGCTGTTCGATGACGCCGGCAGTGTCAGTGGCGTGGTCGACTGGAACGCCGGCGCTGTGCGTGGCGATCGGTACTACGCGCTCATCGGGCTGCACTGGGGCAGCGTCGGACGGAGGACGATCGGGGCCGAGGAGTTCAGGCAGGTCGAGGAGAAGTTGGCCGACCTCAGCCCGGCGACCCGACGCAGCTACGAGGCGCACTGGATGGTCGACCAGGTGCATGAGTCAATCCTCAAAGGCTTCCCGCTGGAGCGCGTTGAGGACGACCTGGCACGAGCGGAGAGAACCATCTGATCGATTTGAGCTAATGCATCAGGCACGGTGCTGGCCTGATGTGATGTGCAGCTGGACAGACACCCCTGGTGTTAAGGGTGTCAAGCGGCGGTGGTTGTGGTGCGGTGGGCCCAGGCTGTGTGGGGGTTGTAGGTGGTGTGGGTTTTGAGGCAGCCGTGGAGGATGCCGGTGAGTCGGTTGGCGATCTGGCGGAGGGCGGCGTGGTGGCCGAGGCCTCTGGCGCGGAGCTGGTCGTAGTAGGCGCGGACGTGGGGGTCGTGCAAGACGGCGGCGTTGGCTTGCAGGCCGAGCGCGTTGATGAGCCGGTTGTTGTGGATGAACCGGGCGTGGACGGTTTTCAGCTTGCCGGATTGGCGGGTGATGGGGGCGGTGCCGGCGTAGTTCTTGCGGGCTTTCGCGTCGGTGTAGCGGCCGGGGGCGTCGCCGAACTCTGCGAGCACCCGGGCGCCGAGGATCTTTCCGAGGCCGGGCTGGCTGCGGTAGATCTCAGCGTCCGGGTGCTGGCCAAAATAGGCCTCAACGCCGTTCTGCAGGGCCGGGATCTGGGTGTTCAGGGTCTGCAGGATCGCGATCGTGGAACGGATCGTGATGGCGTAGGCGTCGGCGACCAGGTCGGGCTGGCCGAGGTGTTCGGTGCGCAGCGCGGCCTGGATCGCGGCAGCGCGGGCCGGGACGTCACCGCGCCGGCCGGCGGTTTTCAGTGCCGCGGTGATCTGGGCGATGGTCAGTTTCGCTGCTGCCGCCGGTGTGGGGGCCTTGTCCAGCAACGCCAGCACGTCGGAGCTGGTCAACGTCAACGAACCCAGCTGGTAGGCGCTCAACGCGGCTGGGAAGTACTCCCGAAGCGCTGACCGCAGCCGCAGCATGTGCCGGGTCTGCTCCTGGATCAGCCCCTGATGCGCCCGGGCCAGCACCTTCACCCCGGCCGCCACCTGCGAGTCAGGCTCGACCCGGCGTAACTGATGGCGCCGGGTCCGGACCATGTCGGCCAGCGTGTGCGCGTCGGTCTTGTCGTCCTTGGCACCCGACAGCGAGATCACCTCCCGATGCCGAGCCGCCAGTTTCGGATTCACCCCGAACACCGCATAGCCCGCCGCGATCAACGCACCAACCCACGATCCCCGGTCGGTCTCGATCCCCGCCATCACCTGGCCCGGGCCGTCGTCATCGCCCAGGAACTCCGCAACCAGTTCGTGGAACCCGACCACCCCCGCAATGCCGTCGGTGACCCGTTTGCGGGCCAGCACCCGGCCCTGATCGTCTTGGACCTCGAGGTCATGGTGGTCTTCGGCCCAGTCGTCACCAACGAACAACACGATGCAGTTCTCCCGTCACACACCCGCATGACCCGCATGACCCGCATGAGTAGAACCAGCAGCCGGCAGGAGACCTCGGCGCCCTAATGGATCAGTGCTCACACCACCAACCCGCAGTGCTGGGCACGACACCCCATCAGCCATTCACGCCTCCTGACCACCAGCAAGGGCACGCTCTGTCCACAGGGCTCAAAGCCCAGGAGGTATGAGTGCTCACTCACCAGCAGCTACAAACACCGAGTCTGTCACCGACCGACCCGATAACACCCATTAGGATGTGTCAGGTGGCCGGGTAGTGCACCTGAGCGTGAACGTATCCGTGCGTACAGTGTCTCGCCGGTGCTCTACCTGTCGAGCGTGCACATCACACGGCCCGCGAAGACCGTGCCGCCACCAAACCGATCATCCAGCCGGCCACCCGGCGCACCAGCACCGCTACCTGCGCCACAGTCGCTCGAGCTGATTCATTTGGCCAGTCTGTTGTAGATCTCGCGCTGCTCGTCCGGCAATGGCAGTTGCCTTCTGGTCGACAGGCGCGTGAGTTCGCTGCGGAGGATTCAGGTTGCCAGATCCAGTGGGTTCAGGAAGTCGCTCGTGTAGACGGGGGAGTCCTTGGCCGAGTTGGACCCGCCGAGAAACTCCTTCAACTGCGGTAGGTTCCCGAGGCTGTCCCACGGCGAATTGTGCGGTGGCCGTCCGTCCGGCGTCTTCAGCAGTTGATCGAAAGCCGCCTCATAGATGCGCTGCTCATCGGCGATCGTTTTGTACGACGTGGTGAACTCGTCGGTGAGCGAGTTCAGGTAGCTCTCCATGCTCGCGACGCTGGACCTCAACGCCGATCGACGGGTCTCCAGGATGTCGCTGGTCTGGTCGAGGGCGCGTACGACGTTGCGCAACTGTACGGCGGAATCGATGAGGTCACGCATTTCATTGCCGTACGTCAGGGCGGACTGATGTGCGGCGATCAACGTTCTGACCCGCTCGGTCCGATCGTGCACAGCCTTCAGATCAGTCAGGACCGCCCGCACGAACCGCACCTGCTCAGCCCGCACCTCGCGAACCCGCTGCACGTCCTCCAGAAACAACTTCACCAGCCCGCCGAGCAACGCCCCGAAACACCAACTTGGAGCGGATCTCTGACTGGCTGACCACCCTGCTCGTGGGCGCGACCTTGACTCAACTCGGACCGATCAAGGACGGCGCCGGCCGGCTGTTCAACGGACTGGCGCCTGCGGTCGGCGGACAGCCCGGAGCGAGCGCGTTCGCCGGGAGTGTCGTTGTCTACTTCGCCGTCGTCGGGTTCCTGGTCGGATGGCTGTACGCGCGACTGCGTCTCGGGCTGGCGATGAGCGCGGCGGACGCATTGCTGGACCTGTCTCGTCGTGCGGCGAGCGCTGGAGACCTCGGCACGGCGAGGGCCGCGAAGGATGCCGCTATGAACATCACACAAGGCACGACCGGCGCTGCGCCGACGAGTCCCGTGCAGAACATCGGTGGGATCGCGGACAGGTACGACGAGCTACGGTCGACGCCGGCGAGCCCTCGGCGTACCGGTCAGATGGAAGACCTCGTACGGCAAGGCCGTGCGATGGCCAAGTCGGGAGAGTTCAGCGCGCAGGACGTCCAAAGCATGTTCACGCTCGGTACCCCCGGCCGGCGGGTGATGGCGCTTGCTCTGATGGAGGGCGACATCCACCTGGCCGACTTCTCCTCGGTCCTGCAGGCGATCGAGGGATCGCAGTCGGCGTTCGAGCAGTATCACGGCCTGATTGTTGCCAACTCGATGCTCGGCTCGCTGTCTCCGGACGAACGAAGGGGCCTCAAGACGGCTCTCGAGGACCCGACGGTGACATCCCGCTGGGCACAGGATTCCGCACGCCAGGCCCTGGCCGACACGATCTACAACCGCCTGGACGAGACGCCTTAGACGCCCGACCGTGAGCCTGGGTGACGTGAGGTTACTGAGCGATCACGCTCAGGCGTCGGGTTGGGCGCCGAGGGAGTGGAGTTTGGAGAAGGGGGCGACGACTCGGAGGAGGCGGCCGGCGCCGAAGTCGATGATGACGGTGCCGTCACCTTCGACCGAGTGAACGCGGCCGAGTCCCTCCCTGTCGTGAGAGACCCGCTCACCGACTTCGTAACTCTTCAGCGAGTCGGAAACCTGGGCCTTGAAAGGACTGGTGGACAGGTGACGACGCGTCGTCGCGCGATAGGGCAGCATCAGACCTCCAGTATGCGCCGTTCCGGGCGACTCTGCGACACGGGAACCCCTCGGAGGCCCGAGCCGCCGTGGTTTGATGAGGGTGCCCACCGCCCCGAGGGAGCTCGATGATGCGCAAAATTCTGGTCTTGTTACTGGGTCTGTCCATGGCCGGGTTGAGCGGGACGAGCGCGCAGGCGGCGCCGGTGGGAGACCGGGACGTAATCGTCCAGCTGTTCGAATGGAACTGGACGTCGGTCGGTCGGGAGTGCGGCGAGGCACTCGGCCCGAAGGGGTACGGCGCGGTGCAGGTCTCGCCTCCGCAAGAGCATGTCGTGCTACCGGGCTCCGGGTATCCGTGGTGGCAGGACTACCAGCCGGTGAGTTACAAACTGGACAGCACGCGCCGCGGAACGCGCAGTCAGTTCGTTGCCATGGTCAACAGTTGTCACGCGGCCGGCGTCAAGGTGTACGTCGATGCCGTGATCAACCACATGACCGGTGGCTCCTCGGGCGGCACCGGCAGCGCGGGGTCGACGTACACGCACTACGACTACCCGGGGACGTACCAGACGCAGGACTTCCATCACTGCGGGCGCAACGGCAACGACGACATCGTCAACTACGGCGACCGGTACGAGGTACAGAACTGTGAGCTCGTCGACCTCGCCGATCTCGCGACCGGGACCGACTACGTGCGAGGGCGAATCGCGGCGTACCTGAACGATCTGCTGTCGGTCGGCGTCGACGGGTTCCGGCTCGATGCCTCGAAGCACATGCCGGCCGAGGACATCGCCGCGATCAAGTCCCGCCTGTCGCGTCCGGCGTACCTCTACCAGGAAGTGATCTACGGCGCCGGCGAGCCGATCACCCCGGACGAGTACGTCGGGAACGGCGACGTACTCGAGTTCCGGTACGGGAAGGATCTCGCGAAGATCTTCAACACCGAGCGGCTCGCCTACCTGAAGACGTTCGCGGAGCCGCTGGCGTCGGATCGTGCCGTGGTGTTCACCGACAACCACGACACGCAGCGCGGCAGCGGCGTACTGACGTTCCGCGACAACGGCCGCTACGCGATGGCGAACGCCTTCATGCTGGCCTGGACGTACGGGACGCCGAAGGTGATGTCGAGCTACGAGTACACGTCGAACGACGAAGGTCCGCCGTCGACCAGTAGCGGGCAGACGGTCGACACGACGTGCTTCAGCAACCGCTGGCGGTGTGAGCACGAGTGGCGGGTGATCGCCAACATGGTCGGCTTCCACAACGCCGTCCGGGGGACCGGCGTCACCGAGTGGTGGGACAACGGCAACGACGCGATCGCGTTCGGGCGTGGCGACAAGGGCTACCTCGTCCTGAACGACGAGAGCTCGGCGCTGACCGGCCGGAGCTTCCACACCCAGCTTCCGGCCGGCGTCTACTGCGACGTCTTCCACGGCGACTTCTCGGCGGGCAGCTGCACGGGTCCGACATACACCGTCGACTCATCCGGCTGGTTCCGCGCCGACATCGCCGCCACGGACGGTCTGGCACTGCACGCCGCCGCACGAGTTTCGTAGGGCCTCACTACTTGCACTTGAACTCGAAGTCGTCCGGGTTGGTCGTCTCGTACTTGCTCGTCTGCCACGTGATCGCCGCGGCGGCACGGATCTTGAAGAAGTGCTCCTTGAACTTGTCGTGGACGCCCGCGTCGTTGATCCGCAGGATGATGTCGTCGTTGTGGAAGGGCGACTTCTTGTTCAGGTTGTGGCTTCCGGTGAAGACGACCTTCTGGTCCCCGTTGCCGGCGTAGTTGCCGTCGATCAGGATGTTCTTCTCGTGGGTTCCGCACTGGTTGTTGCTGAACTCGCGGACCTCCGGCCCGTGGAACTTGCCGGTCGGGGCGCGCAGCAGTCCACCGCGCAGCGGACCCTCCTCGGCTTGGCTCACCTCTGTGCCGACGACGTCGACGTAGCAGCCCTCGTTGTCCAGCCGCCAAAGCTCGGCAGCGACGGCTGCCCCGCCGCCCTTGGCGATTTGCGCCGCGGCCACTCGGACGATGGTCCGGTGCTCCTTGTCGCTGGTGCCGCCGGTCGAGTTACCGTCGCATTTCACGCTCTTCAGGATGTTCGCGAAGGTGACGTTGCCGCTCGACTCCGGGCGCGGCGAGACATACAGCTTGTACTTCGCGTTGGACACCGGGCCGTGCTCATTGATGAAGTGCTGGTACTGGTCGGAGCGCTTCTCCTCGGTGTTGAGATCGGAGAAGTACTCCTGGTACTTGTCGTACAGCCAGTTCCCGTCGTCGCCCATCGCGGTGAACGCGGTGTTCCACATTTTCGGGCCGGAATGCTCGCTGAGATTCGAACTCGTCTGCACGACCACGTTGGACTGACCGCGGGTCTTGCTGAACAAGTAGAACTTGTTGTGCATGATGTGGTCGCCGATGCACGACGTGTGCTTGTTGCCGCCGGAAGCGGTGCCTGGCTCGCAGTACTTGATCCAGGAGATCCTGCTGGCGTCGGCGGCGATCTTGACGTCCCGGTACGGCGCCGTTCCGCGGTGCTCCGCGTCGACGATGATCTTCACCGTCACCCGTTTGGTGTTGATCTTGTCGATCAGGGCCTTCGCGATCTCGTAGTCGTCGAACCGGTACGACGCGATCGTGATGGCCGAGTCCTCCTCGGCGCCCTTGATCAGGTTCACCAGGTAGTCGCGGATCCGGTACCGCTCGCTCGTGGAGCCGTTCGGATCGTTGTCCACGAACGTGGTGGGTTTGTCGGGCGTGGCATTCTTCTGCTCCTGTGCCGCGCCGGTGGCCTGTGCGCCTCCGCCGTACACCAGTGCGCCGGTCGTCGCGGCGACCACGAGTCCTTTGACCAGATCCGAAGGTTTCATACCGGCGACGGTAGGTACGCCGGTTATACGCCGGTTATCGAGCCGGGATAACGAGCCTATAGCGCCTGTTCCTAGCGTCGTGGCATCAACCATCCAGGAAGAGGAGTTGTGATGGGCACGCGATTGGTGCTGATCTCGGCGGCGACCGCCGTGCTGATGGTGGGCGGTGTCAGCGCGGCCGCGATGGGTCCGGCCGTGAAGACAGGCGCCGAGACCGCGCGGGAGAAGGACTGCCGGGCGACTGCCAACAGTTTGCCGAGCAGCGACAAGCACATCTATCTGTACACGGCGAAGAACTGCGCAGACGCCAATGGCGCGAAGGACGATTCCGGTGAGGACCGTGACCACGGCGACAGCGAGGGCCAGATTCAGAAGTGGGACAACAGGGCGGGTTCGCTGATCAATCACAGCGACGCGACCGTGGAGTTCTACACGCGGCCCCGGTGGAGCGACGCGGGCGATCGATTCTGCGTCCGTCCCGGGCACTACGTCACGAAGCTCTACATGTACGGCGACGGCAAGAACGAAGCGGGCAACTGGAGCAACAGCATCAGCTCGCATCGAGAGGTGAAGCCGGACAAGTGCAAACGCTTCTTCGGCTGGCGCATCAACTAACTCGCCGCTGAGCCGTCTTTGAGAAGCCACCGACCATTCTCGCGGCCCGATCGTGGTCGGTGGGTTCCCAAAGATGGCCCGGGGGAAGGACCCGATCGTCGCTTAGCCTGAAGTGATGGTTGGGGACGGGGTGGAGATCCGGGTGCTGGGGCCGGTCGAGGTGATCGTTGGGGGTAGGGCGGCGAACCTCGGGGGCCAGCGGGCCCATCAGGTGCTTGCTGCCTTGCTGATGGAGGCGGGCCGCGCGGTGTCGGCGGACGAGCTGATCGACGCGGTGTGGGACGACAATCCGCCGGCGTCGGCGCGCACGCAGCTGTCCATCCAGGTGTCCACGCTGCGGCGCGCGCTCGCCGACGCCGGGTGCGAACGCGAACTCATCGAGACGACACAGCACGGCTACCGACTGAACGACCAGGAGGCTCGGATCGACCTGGCAGAGGCCGAGCGGCTGCAGTCCGAGGCGCAGGTTGCCGGCGATCTCGAGGACGCGGCCGACCGGTTGCGCGCCGCCCTCGCGCTCTGGCGCGGTACGGCGTTGCGCGACCTGTCGACCCGCGCGTTGAGCGCCAGTGCCCAGCGGCTGGCCGAACTGCGGCTGACGATCGCCGAGCAGTTGTACGACGTGGAGTTCGCGCTCGGAAGGTACCGCCAGGCGATCGCGGAGCTCAGCGCCCTGGTCGCCGAGCAACCGTTGCGCGAACACCTGCGTGCACTGCTGATGACGGCGTTGTGGCGATCCGGCCGGCCGGCGGAGGCACTCGAGTGCTACCGGGACGGCCGGCGCCTGCTGGTCGAGGAGCTCGGCATCGAGCCGGGCCGGGAACTCCGCGAGCTCGAGCGTGCGGTGCTGGCCGGTGCAGCGCCGGACGAACCACAGGCCGGCCAGGAAACCGTCGTACCGGCGGAGCTGCCGCTCGGTGTGCCGACGTTCACCGGGAGGGAAGCCGCGATCCGCAGGCTCCGCGATCTGCTGGCCTCCGCGCGGCCGCGCCCCGCACCGATCGCGGCACTCGCGGGCCCCGGCGGTGTCGGCAAGTCCGAGCTCGCGGTGCATGTCGGGCACCTGCTCGCCGATGCGTTCCCCGACGGCCAGCTGTACGTCGACCTGCGCGGATCGACTCCGGACGTCGCGCCCTTGGAACCCGCCGAGGTGCTCGGTCGGTTCCTGCGTTCGCTCGGTGCCGCCGACGGGGCCGTTCCGGCGGAGACCGATGAGGCGGCCGCCCGGTTCCGGTCGATGACGAACGACCTGCGCCTGCTCGTGGTCTTGGACAACGCGCTGGACGTCGGTCAGGTCGAACCGTTGATCCCGGCCGGGCAGGACTGCCGCACGATCGTCACCAGCAGACGGATCCTGGGGGCGCTGCCCGGCGCCGTCCACGAACCTCTCGAGGTGCTGCCCGAGGAAGACGCGATCGCGTTGCTGGGTCGCTTGGTCGGTCGGGTCGACCTGGCTGACCCGGAGCAGCGCCAGGCCGCGGCCGACGTCGTACGGCTGTGTGGGGCCCTGCCGCTGGCGGTTTCGATCGCTGCGTCTCGGTTGACCTCCCGCCCGTCGTGGACCCTGCCGACTTTGGCCGATCGGCTCGCGACCACCGACCAGGGGTGCCGGCGGTTGAGTGAGTTGCAGACCGAGGATCGCGGCGTACGGGCAAGTTTCCAGGTCAGCTATCAGGAGCTCGACGATCGGCAACAGCGGCTCTTCCGGCAGATCAACCTGCTGGACGCTGCCGACGTCGGCGTCCCGGTTGTCGCGGCGATGGCGGAGATCAGCACCAGTACCGCCGAGGATCTGCTCGAGAGCCTGGTCGACATGCAGTTGCTCGAGAGCCATACGCCTGGGCGGTAGGGCGCACGATCTGCTCCGGCTTTTCGGCCGCGACCGCGCCGTTGCGGCGGACGACGACGCCAGCCGCGCAGCCGCCGTACGACGTGCTCTGCATTGCTATCTGGCTACCTCGCGGACCGCGTGCCGGCTGCTGAACGCCGACGCCGCCTGGCGGACCGAGGCCGGCCCCTCATCCCTGCAGGGGGTTGGGATCGAACTGCGCGAGCGCGACGAGGTCTACGCGTGGCTTGATTCCGAGGCCGACAATCTGTCCGCGATCGTCCGCCAGGCTGCCGGACTCGAGCCCGGGCTGGCGGCCGCGATCGGCTCTGCGGTCGGCCTCGGGCTGACCCTGCGCGGCCGGCATCGCGACAGACTCCGGCTCGGCGAACTGGTGCTGTCCGCGGCCACCGAGCCGTTCCACACCGCGGTCGGCCACGAGAACATCGGGGCCGCGCTGCTGCGCTGGGGAGACTACAGTTTCGCGATCGAGCACCTGTCGCAGGCGCTGTCGGCGTACCGGGAGATAGGCAACGAGCCGGGCGAGGCGGTACAGCTCGCTGCGATGGCGTCGGGGTACCGCCTGCTGGGGCGCCATGACGAGTCGATCGCCCACTCGCGAGCGGCGATCGAGCTGAACAGGCGCAACGACCGGCCCACTGCACTAGCCGACTCCCTGACCAGCCTCGGTCTGACCTACCGGCACGCGGACCGGCCCTCGGACGAGGTCGCCGCGCACACCGAGGCATTGGCGATCGCCGAGTCGCTGGACGAGATGAACTGGCTGGCGAACATCCTCTGCAACCTGGCCGAAGCGACGCGACTGGCTGGCCGACCCGCGGAGGCGCTTGCCCATTTCGAGCGCGCGCACGCGGCCAGCCGCCGGTCCGAAGCGACCCAGACGCTCCTCGACGCCGAGATCTGGTGGGGCCTGGGCCGTACGCAGGCCGATCTCGGTTCGTCCGGTACCGCACGCGACTGCTGGCGCCGGTCCGCGGCGATCCTGCACGAGCTCGGGTTGATCTCGGCCGCCGAACGGCGCGAGATCGGAAGCTCCGACACTCCGGCGGCTCCGGATCTGATCGGCCGGAACACCTGATCGGTCAGATCCGGTCCAGGGGTACCTGCTCGATGCGGGTCCAGCCTTTCCAGCCTCGTTCTTCCAGGAGGGCTAGGATCCGGCCGGCGCCTGGGGCGGCTTCGAGCATGGCCGAGTCCATGAGGTGGACCAGGTCGTCGTCGAGGCCGTAGCTGCCGATCGCGCCGGCCTGTACGGCGGCGATCATCAGGCGCTCCAGGATGTCGACGATCTCGACGATCCGTGGGCTGTCGTCGGACCAGTCGAGCGCCTCGTTGACGATGCGGTAGAGCTTCACCATGTCGGGGTGCTGCAGCGATTGGTGTTTCTGGACGATCACGTCGTCGACCAGGTGCGGGACCTGGGCGGCGATCATGATCCAGGCGTCGCGCTCCAGCTCGATGTACTGCTCTCTCATTCCGAGCTCGCGGAGCCGGTCGAGGTAGCCCACGACGCTCGGTGGAAGCGCGAGGTGCTCGCCGGCCGCGAGTCTGGCGAGGCGTTTACGGGTGTCCTGCAGCCGCCGGATCTCGGTGCGCAGTTCCTTGTCGATCTTCTCGACGCCGTCGCTGAAGTCGTCCGGGTCGGCGTCGAGGAGCTCCTGCACCCGGGCGAGCGGTACGCCGGCATCGGCCAGGACATGGATCCGGATCAGTCGCACGACAGCGCCGGCGTCGTACGCCCGGTACCCGGAGTGGTCGCGTGCGGGCTCCGGCAGCAGGCCGATCTTGTGATAGTGCCGTACCGCTCGCACCGTCACCCCGGCGTGCGCCGCCAGCTGGCTGATCGTGAGCATAGGTCCAAGCCTGCCTCAGGCAACTTTCCGGCGATAGGCAGCCACCGCGAAGGCGTAGGCGACAACGAGGATGCCGACGCACCACGCCATGGCCGTCCAGATGTCGTCTCCGACCGGTTGCTGGGCGAACAGGTTGCGGATCGTGTCGACGATGGAGGTCACCGGCTGGTTCTCGGCGAACCAGCGCACCGGGCCAGGCATTGTCTGCGTGGGCACGAACGCCGAGCTGACGAACGGCAGGAAGATGAGCGGGTACGCGAACGCGCCTGCTCCCTCGACCGTCGAGGCAGAGAGCCCCGGGATCACGGCGATCCACGTCAGGGCCAGCGTGAACAGGAACAGGATCCCCGCGACGGCAAGCCAATCCAGCACACTCGCGCTCGACCGGAACCCCATGACCAGCGCGACACCCGAGACGATCACCAGCGAGATCAGGTTGGCGACCAGCGAGGTGACGACATGCGCCCACAGCACGCCTGATCGTGCGATCGGCATCGACTGGAACCGCTCGAAGATCCCGCTCTTCAGGTCCATGAAGATCCGGAACGCCGTGTACGCGACGCCGGACGCGACCGTGATCAGCAGGATGCCGGGCAGCATGTAGTTCACGTACTCGTCCGTCCCGGTGTCGATCGCGCCGCCGAAGACGTACACGAACATCACCATCATCGCGATCGGCGTGAGGACCGTGGTGATGATCGTGTCCGCGCTGCGGGTGACGTGGCGAAGGCTTCGTCCGGTGAGGGCGCCGGTATCGCTGAGGAAGTGGGTGCTCATGCTCGGTCCTTGGTGATTGCGAGGAACACGTCCTCGAGGGTCGGCTGCTTCTCGACGTACTCGACCTTGGCGGGCGGGAGGAGCTGCTTGAGTTCGGTGAGGGTGCCGTTCACGATGATCCGGCCCTGGTGCAGGATCGCGATCCGGTCGGCGAGCTGTTCGGCCTCTTCCAGGTACTGCGTGGTGAGCAACACCGTCGTACCGTGGCCGGCGAGTTCCTTCACCGTCTGCCAGACCTCGATCCGCGCCTCGGGATCGAGCCCCGCGGTCGGTTCGTCGAGGAAGATCACCGGCGAGTTCCCGATCAGACTCATCGCGATGTCGAGGCGGCGGCGCATTCCGCCCGAGTACGTCGCTGTTCGCTGGGCGGCTGCTTCCGTCAGCGAGAAGCGGTCGAGGAGGTTGTCGGCGACCGCGCCGGGGTCCTGGACGTGCCGGAGCTTGGCGACGAGTACGAGGTTCTCCCGGCCGGTGAGGATCTCGTCGACGGCGGCGAACTGCCCGGTCAAGCTGATGGATTCCCGTACGTCGGCCGGCTGCGTGGCGACGTCGAAACCGTTGACGGCGGCCGTCCCCGCATCCGCCTTGAGGAGCGTCGAAAGGATCCTGATCGTCGTGGTCTTGCCCGCCCCGTTGGAGCCGAGCAACGCGAAGATGCTGCCCGGCGCGACATCGAACTCCACGCCCCGCAGTACCGCCTTCTCCCCGTACGCCTTCTCCAGCCCCTGCACCCGAATCGCCGGCCCAGCGGCCGATTGAACTGTCATGCCCGCCACTCTGCGGGGTTGACCCTGCGTCAAGGTCAACCCGCCGTTGGAACTGGGGATAGGCGGTGGTGACTGGGAACAGGAAATACCGGGTGCCCACCCACCAGGGCCTATCTCGTGTTCACGGAGGAGGCCGGCGGGAGGCGGGTTAATTGTTTGACGATGCAGGACATGGGCTGGTCTGCTGTGGGGAGGTGTGCCGGAGCAGCCGGTGCGGGCCGGGAGGAGGTGAAGCGATGACTGTTCTGTCCTGCAGTTTCGCTTTGAAAGGTTCTTCGGTTTGGCATTCGCACGTTCGTTCAGCTGTGAACATTGCGGCGTAGAGGTCTCCCTCGACGCCCCCGGAACTACCCATCGCAATCATTGCCCGAGTTGCTTGTGGTCGCGTCATCTCGACCGCAACGTGCCGGGTGATCGCAAGGCCGACTGTGCCGGCGGCATGGAGCCGATCGCGGTCACGGTCCGCGGCGAGGGCCGCTGGGTCCTCATCCACCGGTGCACCAACTGTGGGCGTCTCCGCCTCAACAAGACCGCCGGCGACGACAACGTCCTGCTCCTGATGCGGCTGGCAGCGCTCCCGCTGACCATGCCGTTCATCCCATTCGCGGCCGAGCCGGAGCCCGAGCACAACGGGAACGGGAACGGGAACAAACCTCGCAAACCTAGGGCCCGCAAGAACGCGACTAGCGACGCGCGACCGGCGTGAAGCGCGTGGGCAGGAAACGGATGGCGGCGAGGGCGAGGCCTGCGAGGGTGCAGGCGACGGCCGCGCTCAGGATGAGCGGGGTGTAGCCGAGCGCGGTGGCCAGGGCAGCGGCGGCCAGTGGAGCCGTCGCAGACGCGAGCGTTGTCGGTGTTCCGAGGAGGCCGGCGATGGTCGCGTACCCCTGGTCGCCGTACCGGTCGAGAATGATCGCGGGCTTGGCGATGGACGCAACGCCGAAGCCGAGGCCGAACGCGATCAGGCACCCGGCGGCGCCGGTGGTGCTTTCGCCGGCGGCAGGCAGGACGGCCAAGGCGATGCCTTGGAGAAGGATGACCGCGGCGCTGATCGATGTCATCGGCAACCATCGGCGGAGGACGGAGACCGTGATCCGGCCGGTGACGGAGAGCAGACCGAGTAGACCTGCGAGCGTGGCGGCCGTGGTGGGGGAGTGCCCTAGCTTCGTGAGATAGGTGACGAGGTGTACGCCGATGATCGCGAGGGCCGCGCTGTGGAGGACGAACACGACCGCGAGCAGCCAGAACCCGGAGTCGCGCAGAACGCGGGCCGGTGAGGTGTGAGGTTCATGAGTGCTCCTGCGCGTGTTCGGCCGAGTACCGCGTAGAGCGAGGACATGCAGGGGGATGGTGGCGAGGGCGAGTACGGCGGCCAGCACGAGGAGAGCGTGCCGCCAGCCGAGGGCGTGGACGAGCTGGCCGGTCAGGGGGATGAAGATCGAGCTGGCGAATCCGGCCACGAGGGTGATCGCCAGGAGCGCCGCCGTACGGCGTTGTGGTGCGGTGACCGCGACGACGACGGCGAACGCGGGTGGGTACAGCACCATGGCCGAGGCGATGCCGATGGCAACAAAAGCGGCGTACAGCTGGGTCGTATTCTGGGCCTGTGACCAGGCGAGGACTGCGCCGGCTGCGATGACCGAACCGACGCTCATGACTCCGTGGCCGCCGCGGTTGTCGAGGCGGCGGCCGATGGGTACGGCCAGGACGGCGCTGACGAGTGAGGCGAGGGTGAGGGCGCCGGTCGCGGTGGTGGGGGAGATGCGCAGGTCTTGGCGCATCGGTTCGAGTAGGGCGCTGAAGGCGTAGTACAGGACGCCGTAGCTGACGGTGGTGGTGATCGCGAGCGCGGCGATGACGTCGCGACGCATGCCGCCACGACCGGCGTTGGCGAGGCCGGTCGTGGTGGCGGGTGCAGACATCAGTTGCAGCAGCCGGATTGCTTGTCCTCGATCACTGTGAGCAGGCCGCCGCTGATACCGGTGGCCAGGCCGCGGGCGGCTGGTGTGGTGAGCTCGACGGCTTGCGGCGTGGGGCCGCAGCAGCTGCCGGCTTCGGCGGATTCGCCGAAGGCGAGGTTGGAGGAGCAGACGCCGGTTTCGGGGAGGTCGAGTTGGACGTCGCGGGCGGATTCCCAGTCGCCGGCGAGTGCGGCGACGACCGAGCGGGCCTGTTCGTAGCCGGTGGCGAGCAGGAACGTCGGTGCACGGCCGTAGGACTTCGCGCCGATCGCGTAGTAGCCCGGCTCGGGATGGGTCAGCTCGTCGACTCCGTGCGGCGGGACTGTGCCGCAGGAGTGCTGGTTCGGGTCGATCAGCGGCGCGAGGGCGCGGGTCGAGCCGAGAACCGGGTCGAGGTCGAGCCGCAGCTCCGCGACGATGTCGTGGTCCGGGCGGAACCCGGTCGACTTCACAACCGTGTCCGCGCTGACGGTCCTCTCGCCGGAGCGCAGCTCGATCCGCCCGTTCGACGTACTGACGGACTCGATGCGGAAGGAGCTGACGAGCTCGACCTGGCCGGACTGGACGAGCTTCTTCAGGCGGGAGCCGAGGGCGCCGCGAGCGGGCAGTTCGTCGGCGTCGCCACCGCCGTACGTGCGGGCCTGGTCGGTGCCGCGGACAACCCACACGATCTCAGTTCCAGGCACCTCCTCCGCGAGCCGGCCGAGATCCAGCAAAGTGGTCGCAGCGGAGTGGCCGGCACCGACGACGGCCGTACGGCGCCCGGCGTACCGCTCCCGATCAGCACCAAGTACGTCGGGCAACGCCCGAGCAACACCACGCGAGATGGAGGTCTCGCCGCGGGCTGGGATGCCGGAGGCGCCGAGGACGTTTGGTTTGCGCCAGGTGCCGGAGGCATCGATGACGGATGACGCGAGCAGTTCGGTGCCGTCGGCGAGCCGGATGAGGAACGGTGCGTCCTCGCGTCCAGCAGTGCGGATCCGGTCGAATCCAACCCGGGTGATCGCAACGACCTCAGCGCCGTACCGGATCCTGTCGTTGAGCTGCGGGAGCTTCGTGAGCGGCTCGAGGTACGCGTCGATGAGCTCCCCGCCGGTCGGCAGCGTGCCGAGATCCGGCGCGCTCCACCCGCCGGCCTCCAGCAGCCGGCGTGCCGCGCTGTCGAGGTCGTAGCGCCACGGGCTGAACAGCTTCACGTGCCGCCATTCCCCGATCGCCGCCGCGACGCCCGCACCGGATTCCAGTACGACGAAGTCCAGCCCACGCTCGGCCAGATGCGCCGCCGCAGCCAGCCCGACCGGACCTGCCCCGATGACCACCACGGGTGCCACCACCTGCTCGCCCACGATCCACTCCCTGTCTTGAAGTTCATCTAATCAGCGAGTCCCACCTTGCCTCTTGATTCGACAAGAGTCAAGATAGAAGCATGTCGAAACAGGAGATCACCCTGACGCCGGTCTCGGGCGGCGCCTGCTGTACGCCGATCTCCGACGCGGCTCTCGATCCGGCCGCGGCCGCCGAAGGGGCCGTGGTGTTCAAAGCACTCGCCGACCCGATCCGGCTGCGTCTGTTGTCGATGATCACGTCGGCCGCCGGCGAGATCTGCGTATGCGACCTGACACCCCAGTTCGAGGTGAGCGGCCCGACGATCTCGCACCACCTGAAGGTGCTCCGCGAGGCCGGCCTCGTCGACTGCGAACGCCGCGGAACCTGGGTCTACTACTGGTCCGTCCCACAGCGCCTGGAGTGGATCGCCACCCTCATCGCGACCCCGGCGCCGCTGAGCTGATCGGTTCCTCGGCTTGACGCAGTGAAATAGCTCAGTGATCATTGAGTCAATGAGCATTGAGGGATTAACCCTGGCGGGCCGGGCCCGGATTCATGCGGCTTTGGGTGACCCGGCGCGGCTCGCGATCGTGGACACCCTGGTGGCCGGTGACGCGTCGCCGGGTGAACTCGGCGCTGAGCTGGAGCTGCCGACGAACCTGGTGGCCCATCATCTGAAGGTCCTGGAGGCGGCCGGCGTCGTCGCGCGGACGCGGTCCGAAGGCGACAAGCGCCGTACCTATGTGCGGCTTCGGCCCGACGCGATGGCGGCGATGACGACGCCCGCGCCTGCCGGTGCGGAGCGAGTGGTGTTCGTCTGCACGCAGAACTCGGCGCGTTCCCAGTTGGCCGCGGCGATCTGGTCGCGGCGCAGCCGGGTCCCGGCGTTGTCCGCGGGCACGCACCCGGCGGAGCGTGTGCATCCGCGAGCCGTGAAGGTCGCCCGGCGGCACGGACTGGATCCGGCCGGGTGGCGCACCGCGCGGCTGCGGGACGTCGTACGGCGTGACGATCTGCTGATCGCGGTGTGCGACAACGCGTACGAAGATCTCGAGCACGAAACCCGCCTGCACTGGTCGATCCCCGACCCGGCGCCGGCCGACACCGACGCGGCCTTCGAGACCACGTACGCCGAACTCTCCGACCGGATCGACCGGTTGGTGGTTGCGGTGGGCAACGGATGAGGCCGGAGTTGTGGCGGCGGGTCGTCGCGGAGGGACTCGGGACAGGGTTGTTGGTGACGGTTGTCGTCGGTTCGGGGATCGCGGCGGCCGAGCTCTCACCCGGCGACACCGGACTGCAGTTGCTGGAGAACTCTTTCGCGACTGCGCTCGGGTTGGCTGTCCTGATCCTGATGCTCGGGCCGGTGTCCGGTGCGCATTTCAACCCGGTCGTGTCGGTCGCCGATTGGTGGCTCGGTCGACGGAACGGCGGCGGGCTGAGTCTGCGGGACTTGTCCGCGTACGTCGCCGCGCAGGTCGTCGGCGCGATAGCGGGCGCGATGCTGGCCAATGTGATGTTCGGTCAGGCCGCTGTTTCGTGGTCGACGACGCACCGGTCCGCAGGCCACTTGTGGATCGGGGAGACGGTCGCCACCGCGGGGTTGATCCTGCTGATCTTCGCGCTCGTCCGGTCCGGCCGCGCCGCTGTAGCCCCTGCTGCTGTCGGCGCGTACATCGGCGCGGCCTACTGGTTCACCTCGTCGACGTCGTTCGCGAACCCTGCCGTGACGGTCGGTCGCGCGTTCAGCGACACCTTCGCCGGGATCGCACCTGGTTCCGTTCCTGGTTTCGTGTTCTTCCAGGTGATCGGCGCGGTTGTCGGCGCCGGCCTGGTCATCGTGCTCTATCCCGAGCTGGGCGACTCCGCGGAGGAGTTCGCCGTACCGAATCTGGAGTTGCGTCGTGAGTAAGCCAGTTGTTCTGTTCGTTTGCGTTCACAATGCCGGGCGTTCGCAGATGGCTGCGGGGTGGTTGCGGGAGTTGGCGGGTGATGCCGTGGAGGTGCGGTCGGCCGGGTCCGAACCGCGGGAGCAGATCAACCCGACCGCGGTCGAGGCGATGCGCGAGGTCGGTATCGACATCACCGCCAACGTCCCCCAAGTACTGAAGACCGAGGACGTCCGCGCTAGCGATGTCGTGATCACCATGGGCTGCGGCGATGCGTGCCCGATCTTCCCCGGCAAACGCTACGAGGACTGGGAACTCACCGACCCCGCGGGACAGCCGATCGAGGTCGTCCGCGAGGTCCGCGACGAGATCCGCACGCGGATCGAGAAACTCGTCGCGGAACTCAAAGCCTAGGTCAGATCGATTCGCCGGGGGCCAGGTACCGGTAGCCGCTGTCGGTCTCCTCGGCGAGCCAGCCGTTGACGCTGCTCAGGCCGCGGGCGTTGATCTGGGCGTCGTGAATCGGGAACGCCCGCTGCGGTGTGATGGCCTTGACGAAGTCGATCGCCTCCGCCGTCTTCATCCACGATCCTTGCGCCGGCACGAGGAGCGTCTCGATCGGCTGCTCGGGAACGTGCAGCGAGTCACCGGGGTGGTAGACCGCCTCGTCGATGAGGTAGCCGAGGTTCGCACAGTCCGGCTGACCGTCGTAGATGAACGCGTGCCGACCGCCGACCGCCCGTACCCGGAAGCCGGCGGCGGTGAACTCCTCACCGGAGGACACACCGGTGATTTCCAGCGGTGCGATGTTCGCGTCGAGAGGGGCGTAGACCGGCACGCCGAGCCCGATCAGCCGGAGTACGTCGACGTGGTCTGCGTGCTCGTGAGTCACCAGCACCGCGTCCGCACCGGCCAAGGCGGCCGGCTCGCTCCACGTCCCGGGGTCGATGACGAGCACCCGGCCATCGTGTTCCAGCCGTACGCAGGCGTGGGTGTACTTCGTGATCCGCATGGCGCCGCTCACCGGGGTGTCAGGAGGCAGAACTCGTTGTTCTCGGGGTCTGCCAGGACGGCCCACGGGACGTCGCCCTGGCCGATGTCGAGGTCGGTGGCGCCGAGAGCGCGCAGCCGGTCCGCCTCCGCCGCGTGGTCGTCGGTGGGGTACGGGCGCAGGTCGAGATGGATGCGGTCCAGCACGGTCTTCGGGTCCGAGGTGCGGATGAACTCGAGGTACGGCCCGACGCCCTTGGCAGAACGCAGTACGGCGGACTCATCGCTGACCTCGTGGAGGGTCCAGTCCATCGCCGACGACCAGAACTGCGCCATGGCTCGCGGGTCCGCGCAATCGACGACGACTGCGGCGATCGGGCCCGTGTCGCTGTAGATCGGCCGAGGCTCCAGCACGCAGAACTCGTTGCCCTCCGGGTCGGCGAGGACCGTCCACGGAACATCGCCCTGGCCGACGTCGGCAGGCGTTGCGCCGAGGCTCTGGAGGCGTTCGATCAACTCCGCCTGGTGCGCCGCGGAGGTGGTGGCGAGGTCGAGGTGGACGCGGTTCTTCACCGTCTTGGGCATCGGGATCGGAATGAGGTCGATGCAGACGGCGCTGGGGTCGGGATAGCTGAAGCCCTCGGGTTCGAGGTTCGTCTCCTCGGCGTTGTCGGCGGTCACCTCCCAGCCGAGCGCCTCCGCCCAGAACCTGCCGAGCCCGGAACTGTCCTGAGCCTTGATCGAGATCTGTACCAACCGCGTTGCCATGCCGCCGATCCTAGGCCAGGCTGCCTCCCGCACGGATCGGGAGGCAGCCAGGCCCGTCAGGCGGTGAGCAGGTCGGCCAGAGTCGTCCGTGCTCGCGAAACCCGGGAGCGGACGGTGCCGACCGGACAGCCCAGACGGGCGGCGGTCTGGGCGTAGGGGACGCCGGCGAGTTGGGTGAGGACGAAGACCTCGCGGCGGTCGCCGGGGATCTTGTCGAGCAGTTCGCTCAGGGCGATGCCGTCCTCGAAGCCGGGGAGGCCCCGCGGCTGGGTCTGTTCGGCGGCACGCTGCCAGTCGTGCCCGGAGATTCGCGGGCGTGCTGCCTTGCGGCGCAGGTCGTCGGCGACGGTACGCCGGGCGATGGACAGCAGCCACGTCCGCGCCGAAGACCGTCCCTCGAACCGGTGCAGGCTTTGCAGGGCCCGCAGGAACGTCTCCTGGGTGAGGTCGTCGGCCGAGTGCGGATCGGCGCTCAGGTGTGCGACGTACCGCCGTACGTCGTGATGCAGTGCGCGGACGAAGTTGTCGAGAGCAACGAGATCACCGTCACGTGCGGCGATCGCCCATTGTGTTGATCGGTCGTCGATCAAGGCAGAAGCCATGGATTGAGTCCTTCTGAGGTCCAAAGATCCGGCAGCGCGTGCAGACGCGACACCGGTGAGCGGAGGCCTGCCGAATGGCATGGCGCATCCCCGGACGGCGAACGCCCGGGGTGGATCGTGCTGTCAGAAAGCAGCGAGTCCGCTCGGTGGACCCCTGGAGGAGATGGCGTGAACGAGCAGCAGGTCGTCGTACGGCGTGGGGGAGTGGGTGGGCCGGATCCGTGGCTGGTGTGCGGTGACCTGTGGACGCGCGAGCGGTCGCAACGGCAGCAGGATCAGGCGGGCGACGGATCGCAGTACAGCGAACGCGGCCCGCTCCCCGTACGCGAGCCACAGACCGCACAGAAGCGCCGCGAGCAGGTGGGCGCCGAGCATGCCGAGCGACGACGTACCGGTCATCTCGTGGCCGGTGTGCATCGCGTGCGGGACCGCCATCGACTGCGCGAGCGAGAACACCAGGTGCAGCGCGCCCTGCGCTACCAGCGTGCTCAGGACGACGAACGGTACGCCGCGCTCCCGGTCGGCGACGATCCACGCGGTGATCCCGATCCAGCCGAAGCCCATTGGTATCGCCCACCACGGGAGGCCCGCGCCGGACATGACGACGTGGCCGAGGGCGGCGAGCAGCACGCAGGTGGCCGCGAACATCGCGGCCCGCGTCCCTCGGAACCCCCAGGTCTGCTGCATGGCCGAACCATGGTCGCATCCCCCTCGGACAGCCCCCGACGCCGCATCTGTGTCCCACGCCACATGGAACCGCTGGAACTGATCGTCCCCGCGAACCGACTCCTCAACTGGACCATGCGGAGAAGGAGTGGACGTGAACGCAGTTCTGGAGGCCCCAGCGAAGCCGGAGAACGGTGCGCGCGGCCGCGGCACCGGGTTGTTCCGGGCCTTCTGGCGGTGGCATTTCTACGCCAGCTTCCTGGTGATCCCGGTCCTGCTGATCCTCGCCGCGACGGGCCTGATCTACCTGTTCCGCTTCCAGATCGAACCGGTTCTGCACGCCGATCTGATGAAGGTGAGCCAGCCGGCCGGCCTGGTCGCGCAGCCGTACGAGACGCAGCTCGACGAGGTACGCCAGGCCTTCCCTGACGCGACCGTGGTCTCGATGACCGAGCCGTCGGCGCCGAACCGCTCGACGGTGTTCTCCGTCGACACCGCGGCCGGCCCCCGGGACGTGTTCGTCGACCCGTACGAGGGCAAGGTACTGGGTTCGCTCAACCCGGACACGACGCTGTCGGGCGCCGCGATCCTGCTGCACGGCGAACTGATGGCCGGCCGTTGGGGCGATTACGTGATCGAGATCGCTGCCTGCTGGGCGATCGTGATGGCGCTGACCGGCTACTACCTGTTCTTCCTGGGGAGGGTCGCGCGAGCGCGACGACGGGCGGCTGGAGCGGCGGGCGCCGTACTGCGCTCACGGCACGGCCGCACCGGCGCGGTCCTCGGTCTCGGGCTGCTCTTCCTGATCGTGTCGGGTCTGCCGTGGACCGGGTTCTGGGGCGCGAAGGCTCAGGAGCTCGCGACCCATCAAGGTACGTCGTTCTGGGGCGAGGATCCCGGTGCGCTCTCGAACCCGACCTCGACCTTGGACGAGTCGCTGCCGCACAGCCACTCGGTGCCGTGGGGTCTGGGCAAGACCGAAGTACCGCGCTCGAACCCGGCCGACGGGAAGCGGTCGGTCGCCACCGTCGACACCGCGATCGAGGTCGGCCAGCGCAACGGGCTGCGCCGCCCGATGACGATCGCACTGCCCGCCGACGACGGGGGTGTCTTCTCGGCGATCGGGTACGCGTTCAACGACCCCGGCAAGGAGCGCACGTTGCACGTCGACCGGTACGGCGGCGGCGTGGTCTCGACGTACGGCTACAGCGACTACCCGGCCCTGGCGAAGGTCGTTGCCCAAGGCATCGCGCTGCACGAGGGCAGGCGCCTGGGCACGTTCAACTTCTGGTTGACGACGGTCTTCTGTCTCGGCGTGATCTTCATGTGCGTCAGCGGACCGCTGATGTGGTGGCGCCGCCGCCCGAAGGGCAACTCCCTCGGCGCACCCCGCGGCCGCCTCCCGCTCCGCGCAACCCCCGCCCTGGCCGTCCTCGTCACCGCCCTCGCCATCTTCCTCCCCCTCTTCGGCCTCACCCTGGCCGCCGCCCTCCTCCTCGACCAACTCGCCCTCCGCCGAATCCCACGACTGGGCACCTGGTTCAACACCGCTTCGTAGCGGGCGCGCCGGGGCAGCTTGATCGGGGTGCTGTTGTATGGAACGCTCGTAGACAAGTTGGAGGGGAGTATTCCTTCGCGGCGGCGTCGTCATCACGGCCTGCAGGGCAACCTGCAACCCGGCGCCGTCGGCCAGTAGATGCGGTGAGCTTTGACCAGCCCCCCGCGGTGGCGGAAGAGACCTCCGGTTAGAGGCGCACGCCCGCAGTGTCGGAGCGTGCCCGGAGCACCGGAGAGTTGTCATGGGGCTGGTCAGTAACTTCACTGTCATCGGAGCCGTCGCGTGTGCGCTCGTGTACGCCGTCGCGCGCCTGGTCGCACTCCTCATCGTCCTGCGCGGAACTCGCCCGAGCCAGCGAGCGGAACTCGTTCGCGCCGTGGCGGAACTGTTCCACTACAGGTCTTCCCGCACGAAGGAGGACAGCCAATCGACCTAGTCAGCTCCAGGGGTGGAGTTTGGTGGGGTTTCGGATTGCCCAGATGCGTTTGATCTGGGTTGGCGTGGTTTCGAAGGCGTAGACGGTGACGGTGGTGCCGTTTTGCTGGGCTACCAGGCCGGGCTGGCCGTTGACTGTGCGTTCGAGGAACGTCAGCGCGGGCAACTTGTCGGCGAAGGTGGTCAGGCTGCGGACGATTGGTTCGGCGCCGGTGAGTGAGCGCAGGAACGCGGGCGCCTGGCCGCCGGTGTCCGCGGTCGCGGTGGCGTCGGGGTCCAGAAGGCTGATGAGAGTCTCGATGTCCCGGTTCTCCCAGGCCTGCTTGAAGTCCCGGATGATCTGCGACTGCACAGGCGCCGGTTCCCGTGACGTGCGGATCCGGCGGCGGGCCGACGAGGCCAGTTGCCGGCAGGCCGCGGGAGTCCGGCCGACGATGTCGGCGACTTCGGCGAACGGATAGCGGAAGACGTCGTGGAGGATGAACGCGACCCGTTCGGCCGGCGTCATCGCTTCCAGTACGACGAGGAACGCCATGCTGACCGATTCGTCGAGGGTGATGCGGTCGGCCGGGTCCGCGGGGGTCCACTCGGACGGGTCGGGAACCGGCTCGGGGATCCATTCCCCGACGTACGTCTCCCGCCGAACGCGTGCCGACGAGAGGACAGTGAGACAGATGCGGCTGGCGACCTTCGTCAACCATGCGCCGGGGGAGACGATCGCGTCGCGCTGGCGCGGGGACAGCGCGTACCACCGGGCATAGGCCTCCTGTACGACGTCCTCGGCGTCGGCCAGCGAGCCCAGGAGCCGGTACGCGAGATTGAGCAGCTGCCGTCGTTCGTCCATGACTACTCGACCGAACAGCAGGGTGAAATGTGACGTCGCCTGACGTTTCGCGGACCTACCTGGTCTTCCTTGGTGAGACCGTCCAAGGAAGGAAGTTCACAATGTCGTCGGATTACTGGTCGTTGAAGCACAAGATCGTCGTCGTTGGCGGCGGGTACGCCGGAACGCTCGCGGCCAACCGTTTGCGGCAGCGCGACGATGTCGACGTCACGCTGGTCAACCCGCGTCCGCACTTCGTCGAACGCATTCGGCTGCATCAGTTCGTGGCTCGTACCGGTGAGGCGACGCTCGACTACGCGACGCTGCTCGGTGACGGAATCTCGTTGGTCGTCGACAGCGTCACGCGGATCGAGACTGACGCGCGCAAGGTGCGTCTGGAGTCGGGGCGGGCGCTGGACTACGACTACCTCATCTATGCGGTGGGCAGCAGGGCGGCGGTTCCTGAGGCGGTTCCTGGTGCGGCGGAGTTCTCGTTCGACATCGCCGAGTTCGAGGCGGCGCAGCGTCTGCGGTCCAGGTTGGACGATCTGTCGCTCGATGCGCCGATCACGGTGGTCGGCGGCGGGTTCACGGGCATCGAAACGGCGGCTGAACTGGTTGAGCAAGGACGCTCGGTCACGCTGGTCTGCGGGGGTGGATTGGCGCCCACGTTGAGCGCCAAGGGTCGCCGGTACGTCGCGAGATGGCTCTCTCGGCATGATGTCGCCGTACTCGAGAACACTGCGGTGGCGGAGGTTCGCGTGGACGGGGTTGTTCTCGCGGGTGGTGGCGTTCGGGGGAGTGCGTTGACTGTTTGGACGGCCGGGTTCGGGGTGCCGGAGTTAGCGGCGGCGAGCGGGTTGCGAACTGATGAGCTCGGGCGGTTACTGACGGACGAGACGTTGACGAGTGTCGACGACTCGCGGATCGTCGCGGCGGGTGATGCGGTCGCTCCTTCGGGGCGGGCGTTGCGGATGAGTACGTACGCCGCTGGTCCGCTCGGCGCGCAGGCCGCCAACACTGTGCTGAGCCGGATCGCCGGGGACGAACCGGCTGCGCTCGATCTGGCGTTCACCGGGGCGTGCGTCAGCCTGGGGCGGCATGCCGGTATTCGGCAGCTTGCGCGTATGGACGATTCCGCGGTGAACCTCCACATCTCCGGTCGCCTGGGCGCGGTGGTGAAGGAGACCGCGTGCAGGTTCGTCATCGACAAGCGAATCCGCCGCGAGGCCCGCGATCCAGGCTCGATGACCTGGCCCAAGGCCGGCCCGCGCCCCACCCAGCAACCCAGGACGATGGTGCACGATGAGGTATGACGAGTTTCGATCGGGACACCCTCCGCGCACTCGCTGACGAGGGAAACGAGCTGGCCTTGGACCGGCTCGCGGACCTGGCCGAGGGGCGCGGCGACGTACAGGAGTTGAGCGATCTGCTGGACGAGGGCAGCCAGCACGCGGGTGAGCTGTTGACGCGGCGGGCTGCTGCAGCCCGCGATCTCCGCGAGCTGCAGCGGATCGCGGATGCCGGGTACGACGAGGCCGCGGAGGTACTCGACACACTCCTGACCGCGAGCCCCGACTGACCGAGGAAATCACGCCTCTCACAAGTATCGTGGCGGTATGAGTGTGCAGCGGCGGCCGACGATGTACGACGTGGCTGCGCTGGCCGGGGTGTCGCATCAGACGGTGTCGCGGTACCTGCGGTCCGATCCGACCGTGGGACCGGACACGTCGGTGCGCATCAAGGCCGCGGTCGACGAGTTGGGGTACCGGCCGAACCTGATGGCGCGGGCGATGCGGACGCGGAGTACCGGAGCGGTCGCGATCATCCTGCCGGGATGGACCGGGCCGGAGCGGACCGTCGCCGCGGCGTGCGAGGAGGCGCAGCGGCTCGGGTACCAGGTGGAGATCGTGATCGGCGTCGACGAGGACCCGGCCGAGCTGAGCCGGCTGGCGGACGAGATCCTGGCGCGCGGGCAGGTCGACGGCGTGCTGTCGGTGACCCCGCTGGCGGTCGACACCCACAGCGCGGGTGTCGTCGTACAGACCGCGGAGTTCGACCATCGGCTGCGCGCGGTCGAGGCGGTGGCGGCGGACGAGGCGACGATGGAAGAGATCCTGGAGAAGCTCGCGGAGCTCGGGCATCGTGACTTCTTCCACGCGGCGGGCCCGCAGGACTGGAGGTCGGCGCAGCTCCGCAAATCCGGGTACCTGAAGGCTTGTGAGCGGCTGGGGTTACGGTCGCATGGTGTGTACGACGGTCCTTGGCATCCCGATACCGGTGTTGAGGCTGTGGAGTCGTTGCCTGATGACACGCCCGTCACAGCGGTGGTTGCAGCGAGCGATCACATCGCAGTCGGGGTGATGCATGCGGCGTTCCGGCGGGGGTGGCGGGTGCCGGAGGATCTGAGCGTTACAGGATGGGACGATCTGACGCTCGTACGCTACGGAACTCCTGCGTTGTCGACGGTCCGCGTGGACCGCGAGACGTCGGGGCGGCACGGGATGCGTCGCCTGATCGCAGCGATCCGCAACGAACCCGAGCCTGACCCCCTTCCCGCCGCCCCCACCGAAATCGTGTTCCGCGACACCACAGTCCCACCCCGCCGCGCTTAGGTGAGGACCAGGGCGCCCAAGTGCCAGAAGCGGTCTGGTTCGCTGTCGAGGGTCAGGTCGGCGGTGCGGCCGGTGGGGCCGCCGTCGAGGTCGGCGTGCAGCCAGGTGAAGATGCCGCCCGGCAGATCGGTGGACGTGGCAAGGACTTCGTTGCCCTCGGCGATGATCGTCGGTGGACAGTCCGGACCGCCGTCGCCGACGAGCGCCGAAAGACGGACCGGGCCGGGCGGCAACGTGATCCGCAGCGTGCGAGCAGGATAATCACCGCAGAAGTCCCGCCGGAGCGCATCCCACGTGTTGCCACGATCACGACCCTGCGGCGCCGTACCGACCCAGCCGTAGCCCCGCGTCGTGTCCCACGTAGTGCTGGGGGAGACCCGCGCATAGCCCGTCACCAGCGGGCTGTCCGCGGTCCCGATGTCCAACGCAAGATGACACTGCCCAGCATCCGGCGTCACCACGAACGTCTGGTTCCGCGAACTCAACGCCGTCTGCGCCGGACTGATGTCGATCGCCAGGTCGAAATGATCCGCGATCAACGGCGGAGTCACCGGCAGCGCAACGGTCGCCGCGGCCCCCGCCCCGACAGTCGCACTCGCCGTACCGACCTGCCAGCCTGAGTCCACCGGATGCACGGCCGCGGTAATGGACCGCTCGGCGCCGGACGCGTTGGTGACCTCGACAGCGAGGCTGTTCGCGCGTCCACCGAACAGCAGCCGCCCGCCCGGATATGCGAGCTGCAACCATCCCGTACCGCTCGACACGATCCGCGAGAACCCGTAGAAGTACGAGACAATCGTGTCGCGCCAGCGCTCCGCCTCGACCACATGGGCGTCGAACGTTGCCGCGATATCGGCGTACCGCGCCCGATCCACCCGCCCCGCCAACCGACCCCACGCACGCCGGAACTCCTCGACGCGTTCATGTCCGTCGAAGTGGCTGTCGTAGATGTGCTGGATCATGGTCTTCCCGGAACGCAGCCGATGCGTGTACGGCACCCAGTGCATGAACAGCAGCAGCTCATCCGGGCAGTTCTCCAGCGAGCCGTAGAGGTCCTGCCAGTGCTCGGCGTACAGCCCGGTGAATCCGCTGCCGGTCGCGGCGGTCCGGTCGAACCCCGTACCCTCGGCGGTGGTGTGGTGCGACAGGTTCTGCGTCGTGGTCGGTGCCGGCGCGAAGTGCGCGCCGAGCGGGTACGTGAGGTAGCCCATGCCGAGCGGCGACGTGTAACTCTCGTACGTCTGCCACGACTGCAACATGATTGCCTTGAGCACCGACCCGACCTGGCGATCGCCGCCGAACGTGAGCTCGATCCATTCGGCGACGATCTCGTCCGCGGACAACTTCGGGTTCCACGCGAGCCGCGCGAATCCGTGGGTGTTCGCGGCGCCGAGCTGATAGCCGGTCCAGTCCCGGTCGTCGCCGAGGTTGACCACGCCGGCGAACCCAACATTCTCCTGGTCGTACGCGACGCCGGTGACGACGTCCGCGACAGTCGGACCGCTGCCCGTGCCCGTATGGGTCTGGAAACCGAGGATCGATTTCCATTCCGGCACGAGGTAGCACAGGTGCGTCGAGTGCCCCGTGTACTCCTGCGTGACCTGCAGTTCGATCATCTGGTTGGTCTGCGGTAACCCGCCGAACAGCGGGTTGACCGGCTCCCGGACCTGGAAGTCGATCGGCCCGTTCTTCGTCTGTACGACGGCGTTCGCGTGGAACTGCCCGTCGAGCGGATGGAACACCCGGTACTCATACTCCGCCCAGTCGTCGAACCCCTCGTGCACGAAGGATCTCCAGACGAGCTTGCCGTCGTACGCCGCGAGCCGGTCGGCCAGCATGTTGGCGCCTTCGGCATGCGTACGCCCGTAGTCGAGCGGACCCGGCTGTCCCTCGGAGTTCGCTTTGACCAGGAACCCGCCGAAGTCCGGGATGAGCCGGTAGATCTCGTCGATCTTGTCCTGCCACCACTGCTGCACGCGCGCGTCGAGCGGATCGGCGACGGTGATCGGTGACGGCTGATCCGCGGTGAGCGTGATCGGCGCGGCGTAGTTGGCCGACAACCACAGCCGCACACCCCACGACCGCAGTACGCCGGCTAGCGCTGCTAGCCCGGGCAGTCGCTCCGAGCGGAGGAACTCGGCGCTGGCGTTGACGTTGTTGATCACGGTGTGGTTGATCCCGACCGAGGCGAGGACCCGGGCGTAGTCGACGTACCGCTCGCGGAGTCCGGGGAGCTCGTCCCAGACGAAGATCGACTTGCCGGCGTAGCCGCGTTCGATGCTGCGATTCAGGTTGTCCCAGTGGTTGAGCATGCGCAGCGGCGACGCGGGGCGGTCGGTCAGGTCGAGCCGCTCGAGCGGGCGCTGGCGCTGCAGTTGCTGCAGGAACCGGAACGCGCCGTAGAGCGCTCCCCGCTCTCCCGCCCCGGTGATCTCGACCCGATCCGTACGGCGCTTGATCCTGAATCCCTCCGCGCCGAGGGCGTCGTCGGCCTTCGTGCCGACGACCACTGCGCCTTTGCCGATCTGGTCGCGTACCGGTATCGAGCGTCCGAGGAGGCAGGACAGCCCGCGAGCGAGTTCCGCACCCGCGGATCGCAGTACGACGTGGTTGCCCTGCACAACGACGTGAGTGAACGCGGCGCGGTAGCGCGACAGGAGGTTGCTGTCGGCGACGAGGCGGTAGCGCAGCCAGAGGTCGTAGCCGTCTTCGTTGGGCGGTACGGCGAATGCGCGGGATGCTGAACCGGGCAGGAGACCGGCGGCGAGCGCTCCAGCTGCGCCGCTGGCGAGCAGGGTTCGACGAGTGATCGGGTATTCGTGCGGCCGCGTCATGACTGGTACGTCCTCACGTAGTCGAACCGAGCCGTGGTGCCGGTGCCGCCCATGGAGATGAGGCCGAGCTTGAGTGGTCCAGCGTCGGCGGGTAGATACCAATAGCTGCCCCACTGCCAGTGCCGGCCGTCGAGGCTGGTGGCGGCCTGGAACAGATGCTCACCGGTGCTCGGCTGAATGGTGTGGCGCAGCCGCAGCCACATCGTGTCGGCGCTCGGCCCAAGCTGAATGGCCTCCGCCCACGGACTCGCATCCGCTCCAGGCCACAGGAAGGTCTGCCGTACGGCGCCTGTGCGGGTCGGAGCGAGCTGCAGCGACTGCGTTCGCGATGCCCAGGCGATGAGTCCGGCGCGGGCGTTGCCGGTGCTGCCCTCGAACGGCAGGGAGACGCGCGTCTCGACGGTGTAGTCGCCTTGCGGCGCATCACGCAGGAGGACGGTGGCGAGGTTGTCTTCCTTGCTGAGGTCATTGGCTTGGGTGTCCCAGACCAGCTGACCGTTCTCGAGGTTTCCCTGGTTGGCGCCGGTCCATTGCCACTGGGAGTCTTCGGCGGTGAACTCGTCGCTGAACGCGGGGAGCAGTTTGCCGACGCGCGGCTCCGGGATCTTCCGCGTGACCGGCTGGTAGAGCTTGGTCATCGCAACGTTGTCGCCCTGTGCCGCCCCGGCCAGGCCCACCTGCGCCGGGCCGGCCAGCCCGTTGGCCAAGCGCACGTTGAGCTCACCCAACGGGTTGTCGCCGAGCGCCGGTGCGACCTGGATCGTGGCTCGTTCACCGCGTACCTCGACGCTGACGGAATGCCAGGTGTCGTACCGGAAACCCTCGTAGAGAGCGCTCTCCGAGTTGCTGACGATCTTCCCGCCGACGCGTTGCTCGACCCGGAGCGAGCGGCGTACGGGGTCGAGCCAGGCGACGGAGTAGTTCCGCGGCGAGCGGTACGCGAAGACCAGCCCGGCCTTACTGGTCGAGGTGCGGAGGTCGGCTTCGACGCGGTAGTCGGCCGGTCCGCCCGTGTGGCTGACCAGCAACGCCGAGGCGCCGGCGGATTCGGCGTACCCGCCGCTCGACACGTCCTGCCCGACCGTCCATTCGCCGGCGAGTGCGCGCCAGTCCGACAGGGAGGTGGACTCGTTGAACGAGCTGCCGATCGTCGAGGTCGCCGCGGGCGCGGGCTGCGGCTGGTCCGAGGTCCATTGCCCGGCGCGGACCGTCGGCCAGCCGCCGATCCAGTCCAGGCGATCCATCGACTGCGGACGGCCGCCCCACGTGTGGTCGGCGCGGATGTCGGAGTTGACGAGGTTCCACTGCTGCCCGGAGCGGTCCACTGTGACGGCGTTGTGTCCAGTGGCAGAGAGCGAGTTCCCGTTGAACGAGTTCACGATCGTTCCGCCGGGCTGCGCAGCGGTGAGCGAGACGCCGTTCTCGTCGACGAACGGGCCGGTGGGGGAGGTGGAGCGCCCGACCAGCACCGGGTATCCGCCGCCGCCGACGTTGCCGATGCAGCAGCCGTAGCCGGAGTAGAACAGGTAGTACCAAGGACCGCGTTTCGTCACCCACGCACCCTCACCACGCTCACCGGCGACGACCTGCTGCGACGTACCGACCGTACTGCGGCCGTCGGGCGAGAGCCGTACGACGTGCAGTCCGCCGCGGCGGAACGAGCCGTAGTACAGGTACTTCGTGCCGTCGTCGTCGATGAACATCATCGGGTCGATCTCCATCACCTCGCTGTCGGCGACGAAGTCCACGACCGGGTGACCGATGTCCTTCCACGGCCCGGCGGGCGACGACGAGATCGCGAGCCCGATCGCGGCGCCGAGCGGCGTGGAACTCGGCGCGGAGTAGTACATGTAGTACTGGCCGTCGACGTACCGGACGTCCGGCGCCCAGTACCCCTTCTGCGGCCAGGGCGCCCACTCGGGGTGGTTCTCGGCGCTGAACGCGTCGCCGAGGAACTCCCAGTGCACGAGATCGGTGGAGCGCACCATCGGGATCAGGTGCTGCGGTCCGCCGTTGTCCGCGTTCTCACGGGTCAGGCTCGTGTTGGTGGCGTACGAGTACCAGGCGCCGTCCTTGGCGCGGATCAGCCCGACGTCGGAGAACGCCTGGGCGATGTCGCCCATCAACGGATTGTTGTAGGTAGCAACGGGTTTCGCGGGCGCGGCGCCGACCGGCGACGACCCGGCGACGGCGATCAGCGCGAGGGTGATCAGCAACGCCACCAGGCCGGTGCGGATCGGACGGAACGGGACAGTTCGAGGCATGACGGCGGGTCCTCACTGGGCGGGGAGGTCACACGGCGATCAGTGCTGCCCCGCGACGGCGTCACGGGGCCCGAGTTATCGATCACCCAGACAGTAAGTGATCGATAATTCGACCGCAAGACCTCGAGATCCGCGCTATCCCTGGGACTTTGTCGTGAGGCGGCTGAAGGTGTCCGGCTGACGGTGCCGGCCGATCCGGACGACGATCACGCCGGCGAGCGACGCGGCCATGATCACGAGGGCCAGCAGGCTCAGGCCGCCGACCGGCGTGATCCCGAGACCTTGCACCGTCGGATCGAGAGCGAACAAGAGCAGCCAGGGCGACGAGTTCACGGCGAGTGCCGCTCCCCAGACCCGGTGACCCGCGATCAGCAGGACGGTGGCGAGCACGATCAGGCCGGTGCCCAGCAGGATTCCGAGCCCGATCCGCAGCGAGACCTGGTCAGGCAGGCGGTAGTAGAACCATGGCTCGGGTCCGAGTGAGGGCGCGAGTACGAGCATCGCGGTGATCGTCGGACCGCCCGCCAGCAGCGCGAACAGGCCGCGGGAGCTGCTGCGCGGTCGCAGCGGCTGACCGGTCGCGGCGAGGGCGCCGATCATGATGACGAAGGCGAGGATGCCGCCTGGCGGCCGGGTGAAGCCCAGGCTGTGCGCGAGCGGCTCGATCGGCGGCGCCATGATCGCCAGCGCGCTCAGCGCACTGAAGGCCGCGAGCCAACGTGCAGAGGCTGCCCGACCGAGGATCATCGCGGTCGTGGCGAGCAGCCCGGCGAGGAAGCAGATCGATCCGGTGGTCACGTTGCCGATCGGCGAGCCCTCCATACTCGTCCGCGGATCCCAAGGCGCCCACTCACCGAAGACCAGGAACGTGCTGCTGATCGCGCCCAGCAATGCCAGCGCGATCACCGACACACGGTTGCGGATCCCCTGGGCCAGGGTGGGCGGACCTGCCTGGGTCAGCCGGAGCCGAGCGGCGTGGGCCGCCAGATTGAGCAAATCCCTGAAGTCGGCGCGGCCGCGAGCCTCCGCGGAGTCAAGCAAGACACCGAGAGCCTCTTCGCCGTGCTGGTCGCGCCACCAGCGCGGGTAGCACTTCAGTACTGCGCGATACAGGGCGTTCACGCGACACCACCTCCGGCCGCGGGGCCCAGTCGGAGTCGGAGCCTGCGGAGCGCCTGGTCGGCGTTGGACTGAAGGCGAGCTGCCTCGGTGGCCAGCGCCTCGGCGCCGGCGTCCGTGAGTTCGTAGTACCGGCGGAGGCGGCCGTCGACGATCTCCTCGCCGGCTGGGCGGACCAGCCCCTCGTCGCGGAGGCGGTCGAGGGCGGCGTAGAGGGTGCCCGGGCGGAGGGTGACGCGGCCGCTGGACAGGCCCGACACTTCGCTGATCACCGCGTAACCGTGCTTGCGGCCGTCGGCGAGCGCGGCCAGAACGAGGAACGTCGGCTCGCGCATCTCGGAAATCGACATGACCCAGACCATAGTCAGTTCATCGGTATATATCAATCATTGACTCATTGCATCGAAGGATTCCCCTGATTCGGGGAACGACCGCTTCCGTGTCAGGTAAGTGCTGGGCAGTATTCGGGGCAACCGGCCGCCCGTCCAGCGGCTCGACCCGGAGGAGCGCAGCTATGCGATCTCTGATTCCTCGTTCCCGTGCCGTGGCGGTCCTGGTGGCCGGCTCGGCCCTGCTCCTGACTCCGCTCAGCGGTCAAGCCTCCGCGCGAACGCCGGTCGGCGAGGCGCCGGACTGCTTCGTGCCGCCGACTGCCGGCGCGTCCGCGAAGGGCGGTCACGGTGCCGACACCCGGGACATCTCGGCCGCCGAGCAGAAGGCGATCGAGGCCCAGACGGCGCGGTTGCTGAAGGCAAAGACCGCCCGCGGCGCCGCGGCGTCGGTGAACGTGCCCGTCTACGTTCACGTGATGCGGGACGCCAGCGGTAACGGTGATGTCACCGCCACCCAGATCTCGCAGCAGATCGCCGTACTGAACAAGACGTACGGCGGTCAGGAGTCGTCGCAGGCCGCGAACACCGGTTTCACGTTCACGCTGGCCGGCGTCAACAAGTACGACAACAACCAGTGGCACAAGGACAAGCAGAGCAGCGCGTACCGCAAGAAGACCCGTCAGGGCGGCAAGAACGCGCTGAACATCTGGCTGGTCGACTTCGCGTACCTCGGGATCGCGACGTTCCCGTGGGACTACGCACGGCAGCCCGGCATCGACGGGATCCGGGTGCATTACACGTCGCTGCCCGGTGGCTCGGCGACGAACTACGACCTCGGTGAGACCGCGACGCACGAGGCGGGCCACTGGCTCGGGCTCTACCACACCTTCCAGGGCGGTTGTACGGCGACGAACGACGAGGTCGCCGACACTCCCGCGCAGAGCAGCCCGACCAATGGCTGCCCGACCGGACGGGACTCGTGCTCGCTGCCGGGCCTGGACCCGATCCACAACTACATGGACTACTCGTACGACTCCTGCTACAACCAGTTCACCTCGGGCCAGAGCACCCGCATGACCAACATGTGGAGCGCTTACCGGGCGTAGCTCGCGGAGGCTGGGTGGTTGAGGGTGCTCTGGTGCTGTTCGTGGACCAGGCGGCGGGCGATCGAGCCCGGGCCTTCGAGTTGCAGGGTCTGCGGGTCGTCGGGTAGCCGGAAGCCGAGTGTGGTCACGGTGTCGAGGCAACGGTTCGTGCCCAGGACTGCCCAGCCGGTGCGGGTTTCGGGGGAGAGGTCGAGATCCTCGGCGAGGAGCAGGTCCTCGCCGAGCCAGGCGCGGGTCGCGGTGCGCAGAACGCCGCCGGTTTCGCCGTGGCGTCCCAGGACGAGTGACTCGCGAAGGTGTGCGGTGCAGCCGGTCGCGAGGTGTGCGGTCGTCGTACGAGTGACATCGGCGTCGGCGGAGACGACGAAAGGTTCGGCGTACCACTGGAGGCTCGCGCCGTCGGTGAGCCGGATGTCGATGTCCCAGCGCGCTGAGCCGCCACGCATGCCGTAGGCAACGGTTCCGGCGGTCTCGACGATCTCCAGCCGTACGGCGCCGGAGACCGCGATCTCGATACGTACGTCGTCGCCGGCGAGCAGCAGCGCGCCGGCGGCGACGAGAGCGACGCGCACCACGCCGTCAGCACCGGGCAGTTGCCGCGGTGACAGGTGGTCGGTCGTCAGCAGACAGCGGTCGCGGACCGGGTCGGCGACGACCTCAATGCGTGTGGGCATGGGTGTGCGTGATCAGCTCGCCGTCCTCGCCGACGTGCGAATGCGGGGCCATCGGTCCGGGATCGATGGGCGTGTGGTCACCGGCGCGTACGACGTGCGCCATCGAGCGCACCCATTCGGTCAAGAGGGCGACCGAGGCAGGATCCGTGCGAGAGAGCGCTATCACGGGTTTCCCGTCACGGGCCTCCGAGGCGTCCTTCACCATCTGCTCGACGTCGACCCCGACGTACGGCGCCAGGTCGGTCTTGTTCACGATGAGAAGGTCGGCGCGGGCGATGCCGGGGCCACCCTTGCGTGCCACGTCGCCGCCGCCGGCGACGTCGAGTACGAAGATCTGCGCGTCGACGAGCGCGGGGGAGAACGTCGCGGTCAGGTTGTCGCCGCCGGACTCGACCAGTACGACATCGAGCGGGGCGAAGTCGCGTTCGAGGTCCTCGACCGCGATCAGGTTCGGCGTGACGTCGTCGCGGATCGCGGTGTGCGGGCAAGCGCCGGTCTCGACGGCGCGGATGCGTTCCGGGTCGAGTACGCCGGCCGAGCGGAGCAGTCGCGCGTCCTCGTCGGTGTAGATGTCGTTGGTGATCACACCGAGCCGGAGTTCGTCGGCGAGTTCGCGGCAGACGGTCGCGATCAGCGAGCTCTTGCCGGTGCCGACCGGTCCGGCGACACCGAGACGGAAGGAGCGGGTCTCAGGCATGGAACAACCTCATTCTCTCAATGGCATGGTTGTGCGCGAACACGTCGATCAGCGGCGCACCGTCGGCCGGGATCTCGTCGATTCGGGTCAGAGGCGCGACGTCCTTGACGAGCCACTCGATGTCGTCGTGCAGCCCGGCCAACCAGGCCGCGGCGTCGGCGGGGTCTACGGGGAGCAACTTCAAGGACGCGGAGATGACTGTTTGCGCGTCGTCGTACGCGACGGTGCGCGCGACCTGCTCCGCGGACAGGCCGGTCACGGCACCGACGACCCCGAGTACTACGGGTCTCGCGATCTCGCCGTCGTTCGGCAGGTACGCCGATACGTCGGGCCAAACGCGGCGTGCGAGGCGCAACAACAGGCGGCCCTGCCGTCGCGAGACGCCTCGTACGACGTGACTCGGCACCCGCGCAGCCCAGGCGGCCTCGACCAGGGCGATGGTGGTTTGCGGAACATTTTCGTCGTCTGGTGCAACATTTGTTCCGCAAAGGGTGACTACGGCGACGGCGGCTTCGACGCGGGTCGTCGTACGGAGGCGATCCCGGGCGTACGCCGCCACGTCGGCGAGTTGCTTGCCGTCGGCACCCAGGCCCGCGCGTACGGCGGGCTCCAGTCCGCCGGACTGGGTGTGCCCGCCGGTCGGCAGCCGGCCGTCGGCGAGCATCATCGCGACCAGCTCCGCGTTGCCCATCAGAACATCGCGTAGAGCTGAGCGAGTGGGAGGACCGACGCCGGCGCCGGCTCGACCAGCTCGCCGTCGACCTTGATCGCGAACGTCTCCGGGTCGATGTCGATCGCCGGCAGCGCGTCGTTGTTCTTCAGGTCGGCTTTGGTGAGCTCCCGCGTCGGACGTACGCCGAGCAGCTTCCGGCGCAGACCGAGCCGCTCGGCCAGCCCGTCCTCGAGCGCGGCCGGCGATACGAACGTGTACGAGAGATCCGCCCCGATCGCGTCGCCGAACGCGGGCCGCATCAGCACCGGCTGCGGCGTCGGGATCGACGCGTTCGGATCGCCGAGGGCGGCCCAGGCGATCGCGCCGCCCTTGATCACGAGGTTCGGGCGGACGCCGAAGTACCGCGGGTCCCAGAGCGTGAGGTCCGCGAGCTTGCCCGGTTCGACCGAGCCGACGACGTGATCGATGCCGTGGGCAATGGCCGGGTTGATCGTGTACTTCGCGACGTACCGGCGTACCCGCTCGTTGTCGGCGACCGTGCCGAGCGGGCCGCGGCGGTGTTTCATCACGTGGGCGACCTGCCAGGTGCGGGTGATGACCTCGCCGATCCGGCCCATCGCCTGCGCGTCGGACGAGGTGACCGACAGCGCGCCGAGGTCGTGCAGGATGTCCTCGGCCGCGATCGTGGTGGCGCGGATCCGGGACTCGGCGAACGCGAGATCCTCGGGGACGTCGGGGCTGAGGTGGTGGCAGACCATGAGCATGTCGAGGTGCTCGGCGATCGTGTTGACGGTGTGCGGCAACGTGGGGTTCGTCGAGCCCGGGATGACATGCGGGTACGACGCGATCGTGAGGATGTCCGGCGCGTGACCGCCGCCCGCGCCCTCGACGTGGAACGCGTGGATGCCCCGGCCCGCGATCGCGCCGAGCGTCGACTCGACGTACCCTGCCTCGTTCAGGCTGTCGGCGTGCAGCGCGACCTGCAGACCCCACTCGTCCGCAGCGCGCAGAGCTGTGTCGATCGCTGCCGGGGTCGAACCCCAGTCCTCGTGCAGCTTGTACCCGGCGGCACCGGCGAGCGCTTGTTCGGCGAGGGCCTCGGCGCTGACGGTGTTCCCCTTGCCGAGCAGGAGGATGTTCAGCGGTACGGCGTCGAGCGCGCGATGCATCTGCTCGAGGTGCCACGCGCCGGGGGTGACCGTGGTCGCCTTCGAGCCCTCACTCGGGCCGGTGCCGCCGCCGACGATCGTGGTGATCCCGGTCGCGAGCGCCTCGTGAAGCTGCGACGGCGACAGCAGGTGGACGTGCGCGTCGATCGCGCCGGCGGTGAGGATGCGACCCTCGCCGGCGATGACGTCGGTGGATGGGCCGATCTGGAGGTCGGGATGTACGCCGTCCGCGATGTCCGGATTGCCCGCGCGGCCGAGGGCGACGATCCGGCCGTCGCGGATGCCTACGTCGGCGCGGACGATGCCCCACCAGTCCACGACCAGCACGTTGCTGATGATGGTGTCGGGCGCACCCTCCGCGCGGGTCGTCGTACCTTGCGCCATCGACTCGCGGATCGACTTGCCGCCGCCGAAGACGACCTCCTCGCCGCCGACGGTGAAGTCCTGCTCGACCTCGACCCAGAGGTCTGTGTCGCCGAGGCGCACCTGGTCGCCGACGGTCGGCCCGTACAGGGCGGCGTACGCCGCGCGCGAGATCTCAACCACGATCCACCTGCTTGAGCTGGATCCCGGGCACCAGCCGCCGACCGCGGAGCGCGACCAGCGCCACCTCACGTGAGGCGCCGGGCTCGAACCGCTGCGACGTACCCGACGGGATGTCCAGCCGGAAGCCCTGCGCGGCCTCCCGGTCGAAGGCGAGCGCGCTGTTGGCGTCGGGCAGATGCAGATGCGAGCCGATCTGGATCGGCCGGTCGCCGGCGTTCACGATCACCAGCCGCAAACGTTCGTCGTCGGAGCGGTCGGCGTTCAGCGTGATGGTTCCGGGCCGAACGCGAATCTCACCTGGAGCACTCATACCTCTCCCTCAGACGATCGGATTGTGGATGGTGACGAGCTTGCGGCCGTCCGGGAACGTCGCCTCGACCTGCACGTCGTGCAGGAGTTCGGCGACGCCGGGCATGACCTGGTCGCGGGTGAGGACGGTGCGGCCGGATTCCATCAGGTCGGCGACGCGAGCGCCTTCGCGGGCGCGTTCGATCACCCAGGTGCTGAGCAGGGCGACGGTTTCGGGGTGGTTGAGAAGCACTCCCCGGGCCAGCCGGTCGCGGGCGACCATGCCGGCCACGGAGAGCAGCAACTTCTCGACATCGGCGGGAGTGAAGTTCATGCTTGCAACGGTAGGACGTGGTCGGCGACCTTGTCCGTGCTGAGGCACAGCGAGCACACTGCGGCGGAGTGCGTTTCGCAGGCGGTCATGTCGGGGCGCTCGTACTGCTGTCGGCACACGTGGCACGTCAGCACTTCACCGGACGGGTTGCCGTGCTCGTCGTACATCGGCAGGTCCAGCCCGTCGTTGTCCCGCCGCAGGTAGTACTTGCCACGGGTGAGAACGGCCAGCACCGGCGGCAGGACGAGGGCGAGGCCGATCGCGACGAGCGGCGAGTACGGCTTGATCCCTTCGCCGAGTCCACCGAAGAACACGACGATCGAGAGGCCGGCGGCGGCCGCCATCGACCCGAAGCCGACCGGGTTGACGGCGTACAGCATGCCGCGCCGGAACTCCGGAGCCTTGGGCGACAACCCCAGCAGGTACTTGTTGAACACGATGTCCGAGGCAACGACCACGATCCACGCCATCCCGCAGTTTGCGTAGAACCCGAGGATGGTGTTCAGGAAGTCGAACATGTTCGCCTCCATCAGCACCAGCGCGATCACCAGGTTGAACCCGAGGAACACGAGCCGTCCGGGGTAGTGCCGGGTCAGCCGCGTGTACGAGTTCGTCCAGGCCAGCGAACCGGAGTACGCGTTCGTCACGTTGATCTTCACCTGGCTGATGACGACCAGTACGACGGCCAGCGTCATCGCCAGCCACCCGGGCAGGAACCCGCGGTAGATCTCGAGGAACTGGTGCACCGGCTGGTTCGCGATCGACGACGAGTCGGCGACGTTCGCGATCAGGTAGACGGCCAGGAACAGGCCGATCACCTGCTTCAGGGCGCCGAAGATCACCCAGCCCGGCCCGGCCAGCAGCATCGCGGTCCACCACCGGCGCGAGTTCTCCGGGGTCTTCGGCGGCATGAACCGCAGGTAGTCGATCTGTTCGGCGATCTGCGCGATCAGCGACAGGCACACGCCGGCGGCCAGCAGCATCGATCCGAAGTCGGCGTCCGGACCGTAGTCGAAGAACGTCGACACCGACGACGGGTGCGAGATGAGCAGGTAGCAGAACGGCAGCACCATCAGGATCAGCCACAGCGGCGTCGTCCACACCTGGAGTGTCGACAGCACCTTCATCCCGTAGATCACCAACGGGAAGATCACCAGCGTGGACACGGCGTACCCGAGCCACAGCGGCACATGAAGGCCTAGTTGAAGGCCCTGCGCCATGATGGAGCCTTCGAGTGCGAAGAAGATGAACGTGAACGACGCGAAGATCACGTTGGTGACGACCGAGCCGTAGTACCCGAAGCCGCTGCCGCGGGTGATCAGGTCGAGGTCGATGTTGTAGCGCGCGGCGTAGTACGCGAGCGGCAGGCCGGTCGCGAAGATCACCACGGCGAAGATCGCGATACCCCACAGCGCGTTCGTGGTCCCGTACGCGATCCCGATGTTCGCGCCGATCGCGAAGTCGGCGAGATAGGCGATCCCGCCGAGGGCCGAGACGGCGACGACGCCGGTCGACCATTTGCGGTAGCTGCGCGGCGCGAACCGGAGGGTGTAGTCCTCCAGCGTCTCGCGGGTCGCGGTGGTGGGTGCGGGGGCTTCAGCGGTGGTGCGGTGGTCGAGCGAGGGTTCCACAGACATGGGCGAACTCCTGGCGGCACCTTCGGGCGAGCGGTGCTCCGGCGGACCGGCGACGCTGCCGGCGGGGATGCACCCGAATGGAAGGAACCTAGGAACGCCGTGTTACCGGTGTGTTGCCGAGCTGCTACGTTCGTGTATTTCCATCTGGAAGTACTTCGCCAGGTCCGCCTCGAGCTCGCGTTGAGCGGGAGCGAGGCGAGCGGCGACCGTGCCGCCGACGGGGGAGAGCGCCGTGACGATCCGGCGCTTGTCGTCCGGGTGGATGCGCCGCAGCACCAGGCCGCGCTCGACCAGCTTGTCGACGTGCCGGGTCAGGCTCGCGGCCGGCAGTACGGCGGACTCCGCGAGCACCGACATCGGCTGCCCGGGCTCCTCGTGAAGCGCGGCCATGATCCGCCACTGCTCGATCGTCAGGCCGAACTCGTCGAGCAACGGCTGCAGACCCAGCTCGAGTTGCCGCTCGATCCGCTTCAGCAAGAGGAGCACGCGGGACCCCCTCATCGGTTCAGGTGGTGGGAAATATAGCCGTTCGGTCGAACTTCCGCCTCCGGTTCGTCCACACTGGACCGAATGTACGGCGGGAGGAGGTGACGGTGGCGCGCTCCGACGTACTGCCGATCGCCTTCGTCGTGCCGCTGCAGGGTCCGACCGGGATCTACGGACCGTCCTGTCTCGCCTGCGGCCAGCTCGCGGTCGAGCAACTGAACGCACGGAACGGCATCGCCGGCCGCCGGGTCGAGCTCGTCCAGGTGGACGCCGGCCGCCCGCCCGAGGTTGTCGCCGAGGATGTGGGGCGGCTCGTCGACGCGGGTCGGGTCGAGGCCGTGGCCGGCTGGCACATCTCCGCGGTCCGGGTCGCGCTGACCCGACGCATCGGCGGGCGGGTGGTGTACGCGTTCGCCGCGATGCACGAGGGCGGTGACGACACGCCTGGTGTGTTCATGCTCGGCGAGCGCCCGGTCAACCAGCTGCTGCCGGCGGCGCACTGGTTGCGCGAGCACCTCGGCGCCCGGCGTTGGGTTGTCGTCGGCAACGACTACGTCTATCCGCGGGTCACCGGCTCGGTGGCCCAGGAAGCCTTGCAGGGAACGGGATCCGAGATCGTGCACTCGGCGTACGTCCCACTCGGTACGGCGGACTTCCGGGACGTGATCGACGGGCTCCGGGCAACCGACGCCGACGGCGTGATCATGCTCCTCATGGGCCAGGACGCGGTGCACTTCAACCGCCAGTTCGCGGCCGGTGGATTGAGCGAGCGACTGCTCCGGCTCAGCCCGGCGATCGAGGAGAACACGCTGCTCGGCGCCGGATCGGGCGCGAACCACGGCGTCTACGCGGCCGCGGCGTACTTCGACAAGCTCGCGACCGTCGAAAGCAGCGAGTTCGCCCAGCAGTACTACGCCCGCTTCGGGGCCTTCGCGCCGGCCCTCAACGCGGTGGGTGAGTCCTGTTACGAGGCGATCCGCTTCCTCGCCCGGCTCGGCGAGATCAGCGGCTCGATCGCAATGTCGGCCGGGCTCCCGAGCGGTCACTTCTACGACAGCCCGCGCGGGCTGCTGCGGCTCGACGGCAATCTCGTCGACCAGGACGTGTACCTGGCGGTCGCCGACGGCCTCGAATTCCGAATCCAGGAGCAGATCGCCCACACCGCCTAGCAGTGTATTTCTGACCGCGGATCGTGCTCCTTTCACAGGTGACGAGATCTGCGGTGGTTGTCGGTGGCGGGATCGTGGGGCTGGCTGTGGCGCGAAGCCTGCAGCGGCTCGATCCCGGTACGCCGGTCGTCGTACTGGAGAAGGAACCGGCCGTCGGGGCCCACCAGACCGGGCACAACTCGGGCGTCGTGCATTCGGGGCTGTACTACCGTCCCGGCTCGCTGAAGGCGCGGTTCGCGGTGGCGGGCGGTACGGCGCTGCGCGAGTACTGCGAGGAGAAGGGCATCCCGCTCGACGTGCCGGGCAAGCTGGTCGTGGCGACGACCGAGGCCGAACTGCCGCAGCTCGATCGCCTGTTCGGGATCGGCCGCGAGAACGGTGTCCCGGTACGCCGGCTGAACCTGGGCGAGGTCGCGGAGCGTGAACCGCACCTGCGGGTGAAGGGTGCTCTCGCGGTCGACTCGACGGGACGCGTCGACTTCAAGTTGGTGGCCGCCGCGCTCGCCGACGACGTACGGGCGGCAGGCGGCGAGATCCGGACCGGTGTGTCCGTGACGGCGGTCGAGAATGCCGGCTCCGTGGTGCGCGTGCGGACGACGGATGAGGTGATCGAGGCAGACCGGGTGGCCGTGTGCGCAGGCTTGCACAGCGACCGTCTTGCGCGGGCGTCGGGTCTCGAACCGGGGGTTCGCATCCTGCCGTTCCGCGGGGAGTTCAGCGAGCTCGTTCCCGAGCGGGAGTACCTGGTGAAGGGGCTGGTGTATCCGGTGCCCGACCCCGACCTGCCGTTCCTCGGTGTCCACCTGACCCGCGGTATCGACGGCAGCGTCCACCTCGGCCCGAACGCCGTCCCGGCGCTGTCCCGCGAAGGCTACTCGTGGCGACAGATCGTCGCGCGGGATGTCTGGGAGGCAGCGACGTACCGCGGTTCCTGGAAGCTCGCGCGCCGGTACGCACGCACCGGCGCGAAGGAGATCGTTCGCTCGCTCACCGGTCGTGCGCTGGTCCGCGAAGCGCGGCGGATGCTGCCGGAGTTGCAGGTCTCCGACGTACGCCGGTCCGGCGCGGGCGTCCGCGCTCAGGCCGTGACCCGCGACGGAAAGCTGGTCGACGACTTCCTGTTCCTCCGCGACGGCCGCGCCCTGCACGTACTGAACGCGCCGTCGCCCGCCGCCACCGCCTGCCTCGTCATCGGCGACCGTATCGCCGAGGAACTCTCCGCCGATCGCGCCTGACCTACGCCCGGTCCATCACGCCACCGCACGCCCGGGTCGACATGCACGTCGACATCGTCAGGTTGCTCGCCCTGGCCTGCGTGACCGACGCCGTACGGAGCGTCGCCTAGGACTCGAGTTGGGGTCTGGACCCCATGGTTGCTGCCTGCCTGCGCACGAAGACTGATCTCTGAGTGCGGCCGCCGTTCCCGGGCGGCCAGGGAGGCCAGGGTGAACAGTGTCAAGGCGGTCAAGGCGGTCGGCGCGATGGGTGCGGCCAAGCAGGGTATGTCGATGCAGGGTGTGGCGATGCGGGCCGGCGACATAGCGATCGGCCTGCCGACGGTCACGGTGCACGATCCCGTGGTCAAGGCGGTGCAGTTGATGGCGGTCGGGCGGATGCCCGGCCTGGTGGTCGTGGACGACCGGGGGCGGCCGCTCGCGGTGCTGCCGGGTTCGCAGGTGCTGAGGCTGAGCATTCCGGCGGCGTACCAGGACGACCCGATGCTGGTGCGGGCCGTGGACGAGGAGTCGGCGGACGCGTTCTGGCGCGAGCTCGGCGGTCTCACGGTCGGCGACTGCCTGCCGCGGCCGATCGCGCGGCCGTTGACCGTGACCGCCGACGCGACCCTGCTCGAGATCGCTGCCGTGATGGCGCGCGGACGCAGCCCCCTGGTCGCCGTGGCAGGCACGGACGGCGCGCTGACCGGCGTCATCACCCTGGATCGCTTGCTGACCAGCTTGGCCGTTGCCGGGCTCGAAGACCAGCCGCCGGGGTGAGGTGTGAGGCCCCTCGTCGCGTTGGTGATCTTCGGCTTGGCGTTCTTCTACATCGCGACCGAGAAGGCCGACAAGGTCAAGGTGGTGCTGATCGGCGCCGCCGCCATGCTGGTGCTCGGTCTCGCCCCGGGGACCGAGGTGTTCTTCTCCGAGCACGAAGGGATCGACTGGAACGTCATCTTCCTGCTCTTCGGCATGATGATCGTGATCGGGATCATCAAGCAGACCGGCGTGTTCGACTACCTGGGGATCTGGGCGGCGAAACGCTCCCGCGGCCAGCCGTACCGGCTGATGGTGCTGCTGATGATCATCACCGCGGTCGCCTCGCCGTTCCTGGACAACGTGACCACGATCATGCTGGTCGCGCCGGTGACGATCGTGGTCTGCGAACGGCTCCGGATCCCGCCGCAGCCGTACCTGATCGCCGAGGTGCTCGCGTCCAACATCGGCGGCGCCGCGACGCTGATCGGTGACCCGCCGAACATCATCATCGGCAGCCGCGCCGGCTTGTCGTTCAACGACTTCCTCGTGCACATGACCCCGATCGTGGTGATCGTGTTCGTGCTGTTCGTCGTCCTGGCGAGGTTCCTGTTCCGGAAGGACTTCCGGTACAACCCGGAGCAGGTCTCCGCGATCCTCGCGTTGCAGGAACGGCGGGCGATCCGTGATCCGTGGTTGCTGGCCCGCTGCCTGGCGGTGCTGGCGGTGATGGTCGCGGGTTTCTCGCTGCACTCGGTGATCCATCTCGAACCGTCGCTGGTCGCGCTGATCGGCGCCGGCGTGATGGTGCTGGTGGCGAAAGCCGATGTCGGTGAGGTGCTGCGCGAGGTCGAGTGGTCGACGCTGGTGTTCTTCATGGGCCTGTTCGTGATGGTGTCCGGACTGGTACACACCGGCGTGATCGAGGCGATCGGCGACTGGGCGGTCGCCGCGATCGGCGACCGGTACTTGCTGGCGGCAACGGCGATACTGTTCGGCTCCGGCGTACTCGGCGCGTTCTTCGACAACATTCCGTACGTCGCCACGATGACGCCGGTGGTCGAAGGCGTCGTGGAGCAGGCGCCGGACCACCGGACCGGGCAGTCGTTGTGGTGGGCGTTCGCGCTCGGCGCCGACTTCGGCGGCAACGGTACGGCGGTCGCCGCCAGCGCCAATGTGGTCGCGCTCGGGATCGCCTCCCGGAGTGGGCATCACATCACGTTCTGGCAGTTCACGCGGTACGGCGTCGTGGTGACGGCGCTCAGCATCGGACTCGCCTGGGTGTACGTGTGGCTGCGGTACTTCGTATGACGGGCTACTTCTCCTGATGGGCCACCGTGCGCAGCGAGAACGGCGAGAGAGCGATCTCCACGTTTCCCAGGTCCACCGGGGTGACCTGGATGCCGGGGATCTCGATCGCGAGCTCGAGGTACGGCGGAAGCTCGGCGAGCGCCGTGACGCCGCAGCGGGCGACGGTCCGGATGAGCGCCCGCTCGGCCTCGTCCAGCGCGAGATCCAGCGGAGAGAGCGCGTTCTCGACGGCCACCGCCGGGTCCACGATGCGGATTCCGATCTCGCCGGAGACACGGACCTCGACACCGTCCTGGCTGCGGGCCGTGACAACGAATGGCCGCCGGGTGCATGCCCTCGGCAACCAGACGTACCGCTCGAGCAACGGCACGCGGATCGCGAGCCCGCCGGCGAGAACCCGGTGGGTGCGGCCGGACCGCAGTACGACGAGCCAGTGGCCGCGGGGGACCACCCGTGGCTCGATCGCGGCAACCGCCGCGAGGACGAGAAGCGTGGCCAGAATCGCCCAAGGACGGGCGGCCGGCGACGCGAGGACGGTGGTTGCGACGTACATGCTGCCTCCCGGGGCCGTTGGTGCGGCGAGGCACTCGCCAACGACCCCCTCGGCACGTCAGGCGCGCCCCGCCGCAGCTCCAGTCTGGCCGCCGGAACAGGGCGACGGTATGAGTGCTGACACCCACCTTTGCCCGGTCGCATGGACATCCTCGACGCACGTGATGGAGGCTGGAGCGGTGAAGACAGCAGCCGGAATGCCTTTGTACTGGCGGGTCTGCCTGATCAACGGACTGGTGTTCGTGGTCGGGACCGCCGCGCTGGCGCTGGCCCCGGTGACGGTGTCCGCGACCGTACTCGTCTCGGAGGCCGTCGTCCTCGTGCTCGGCCTGATCGGCATCGTCGTCCTCAACTCGATGCTGTTGCGCACGAGCCTCGCGCCACTCGACCGGCTGATCCGGCTGATGGACACCGTCGACCTGCAACGGCCCGGACGCCGGTTGCCCGAGTCACGCAACGGCGCGGTCGAGCAACTCGTGCGCGGTTTCAACGCGATGCTCGAACGCCTGGAGACCGAACGCGGCCGGAGCAACGCGAAAGCGCTCGCCGCGCAGGAGGCGGAGCGGCACCGGATCGCGCGCGAGCTGCACGACGAGATCGGTCAGGGCCTCACCGCCGTACTGCTCGGTCTCAAACAGCTGTCGTCGGGCGTGCCCGAGGCTGTGCAGAAGGACCTGCTCGAAGTGCAGGAGACGGCGCGAGCCACGCTCGACGAGGTTCGCGGCGTGGCTCGACGGCTGCGCCCGGGCGTGCTCGAAGATCTCGGCCTTCAGGCGGCCCTGGCCGCGCTCGCGACCGAGTTCTCGTCACACGGGATGCACGTACGGCGGGTCACCTCGCCCGGCCTGCCCGAGCTGGGCGCCGAACGGGAACTCGTGATCTACCGCGTCGCCCAGGAAGCGCTCACCAACGCTGCGCGCCACTCACAGGCCCGCAGCGTGCGGCTGTCGCTGCAGCGGCAAGGCCAAGCGGTCGTTCTGGCGGTCGACGACGACGGGACGGGCCTGCGCGGCGCAGAGGAAGGCACAGGGATCCGGGGAATGAGAGAGCGCTCTCTCCTGATCGGGGCCGAACTCTCGGTCGGTCCCGGTGACACTGGTACGTCGGTGCGTCTGACAGTCCCGCTGGATCAGCGATGATCCGGATCCTGCTGGCCGACGACCACGCCCTGGTACGCCGCGGCGTACGGCTGATCCTGGACAGCGAACCGGACCTGCAGGTCGTCGCGGAGGCCGGAGACGGTGCGGAAGCGCTCCAGGCGTTCCGCGAGACGCCGGTCGACCTGGTGGTGCTCGACGTCGCGATGCCGCGGATGACGGGTCTGCAGGCGGCCCGCGAACTGTCCCGCCGGCGTGAACCGCCGCGGATGCTGATGCTGTCGATGTACGACAACGAGCAGTACTTCTTCGCTGCGCTGAAGGCAGGCGCGAGCGGCTACGTGCTGAAGTCGGTCGCCGACCGCGATCTCGTCGACGCCTGCCGGGCCGCCGGGCGCGGTGAGTCGTTCCTGTATCCCGGCGTGATGAGCACGCTGGTGCGGGACTACCTGGACCGGGTACGGCGGGGAGAGCGCGTTCCCGGTCAGGTCCTGACCGCTCGCGAGGACGAGGTCGTGAAGCTGATCGCGGAGGGGCACTCGTCGAAGGAGATCGCGCGCATCCTCACGATCAGCCACAAGACCGTCGAACGGCACCGCGCCAACATCCTCCAGAAGCTCGGCATGCGCGACCGCACCGAACTCACCCGCTACGCCATCCGCGCCGGCCTCATCGAACCCTGACGAACTTCACACCGGCGCAACAGCCGGGCAATCTGGACCAGGGACGCTTTGCCGTATGGACTCGTTGCGTACGACGCTCACGGGTGGGACCGCCTGCGACGTGTGTGGACGTTTGCCGCATCCCCGGCGACTCCGGCTGACGCTGGCGAAGCTGGTCGCGATCGCCCCGGTGGAGCTGGCGTTGCACGCGATGGTGCTCGCCGCGCACCCGCCGTACCTGGTCTCCGTCGCCGTTCTTGCGAGCGTGACAACGGCGCTCGTGATCTGGGTGGTGGAGCCGTCGACGATGCGGCTGCTGCGGTCCTGGCTGCATGCGCCGAAGGCCCGTCCGCGGAACGGGATCGGGACGCTGTGGCGGATTCGCGTCACGCTCGACGATCGGGCGGGAACGCTGGAGAGCGTTACCCGGCAGCTCTCCGTCCTGAACGCGAACATCCTGGGGCTGCACGTTCATCCGATCGACGACGGGGTGCGGGACGAACTGGTCGTCTCGACGCCGGATGACGTCACGGCCGCTGAGCTGGAGATTGCGATCGAGTCGGCAGGTGGGCGCGAGACGCACGTGTGGCCGACGACCGCGTTGGCGTTGGTGGACGGTCAGACGAAGGCGTTGAGTCTGTCGGCTCGGGTGGTGGCGGATCCGAGCGAGCTGCCGCATGCGGTCGCCGAGTTGCTGGGCGCTCAGCTGGTCACTAATCGGGCGACTCTGGCGGGTCAGCTGCCCGACGACGGGACGGTGCTGAAGGTGCCTTCGCCGTGGACCGGCCTGTTCGCGTTCAGCCGGCCGGGGGAGCCGTTCACTCCGGCCGAGTCCGCACGGGCCCACCGCCTCGCCGAACTGGCAGAAGCCGCCCAAACCATCACCCGCTGAGTCCGCTGAGTCCGCTGAGTCGCCTCAGTTGCGGTGCGGTGGGGTGGTGGGGAAGGTGATCGGCTGGACGATCTCGATGCGGGTTCCGACGTGCTCGCAGGTGGGGAGGTCGTGGTAGATCTCCCAGCTGTCCCCGGTCGCGACCGCATCTCCGGTTTCCAGCCAGTCGTGCACGGCGTGATAGCTGAGCGGGAGTTTCTCGTCCGGGTCGCTGTGCCAGACGGCGAGCACCGGTCCGGCGGGCAGTGAGGAAGCTTCGACTTCGCCGCTGTTCGCGATCGGCGCCCCGACGGGGAAGCCGGCCTCGGCCGCGATCCCGCCGCCGGGCAGCGGATGCCAGCGGGCGAACGGGTATCCGGTCGGAGCGATGCCGTGGTGACGCAGATGCTCGGCCACGACCGCACACGCTGAAGGAACCCAGTCCGCCAATTGCTCAGGGACAAGGTGACCCCGCCGGACGGCGGTCAGTTCGTCGCTGTGGAATCTCACCTGGGGCATGGTGCATCACCACCCCTCAATGTACGTCGGCATTCGGCGCCTGGATACGGACCGCTACCCGGCTGAGGGCGCGCAGGGCGGCGACCGTTTCTGCGATCTGCTGATGCGACGCGCTGGAGTGGACCGTGCGGAACAGGTCGTTGCGGTCGTCTTCGAGGCCTTCGAGCAAGTGCTCGATTTCCGCGACCACGGCGTCGTACGGCGGCTGAGCGGTGAGCAGCGGCAGGATGTGGCCGCGGAAGGCGACGAGGGTGTGCTGGGCCTCGGCGAGCCGGCGCTCTTCGAGGAACCAACTGTCGGACGAGCTGGTCTCGGCGAGGTTCCCGAGGTCGGCCTCCCAGCGGCCGATCTCCTCGCGCACTGCTGTCATGACTGCTCCTTCAGGAAGTCGGCGAGCGGCCGGCGCGCGGTCGCGGAGCCGGAGCGGTGGTGGCCGAAGCGGATGATCATGTGCGCGTGACCGGGCAGCCCGGTGAGGTGCTGGACGCTGCGGCGCAGGTCGTCGTACTCGAGCGGCTGGTTCAGGAACGAGGCGCTGACACCTGCCTGGGTCGCGGTGAGCAGCACGCGTTGGAGCGCTGCGCCTGCGGCTACCTGGTCGGAGGGCTCGTCGAAGTCGGTCGAGAGTACGGCGAGGTCCGGGTGCTGTTCGAACGGCCGCTCGGCGCGCATGCGGTCGGTCGGCCGGGTCGCCAGGTCGCGGACAGTCGCTGGGTAGGTGACGTCGCGCGGTCCGAGCGCCGAGCTGGGCACGCCGTCGGCGGTCCGTTCGCCACCGACCCAGTGGGCGCGTTCGGCGCGGCGGTGCCAGTCGCCGATCTCGCGCAGATCGGTGTCGCGCACCAGATCGAGAACCGCGTGGACATCGTCCTCGGCGAGCCAGGTGAGCTGCGCGCCCTCGGCGTACGCCGCCTGCAGCAGCGAAACCCGCGTGCCCTCGGCGACCGCTGTGGCGTCCGACGGGTGCCGGTCGGTGTGGCGATAGGGGATCTGTACGGCGAGATCGTGCAGCTCGTCGTTCCGGGCGGCGGTCGGTTCGATCACGATGCGGGCGAGCAGATCGGGTTCTTCCAGCGGGTACGGCGCCAGCCCGAACCAGGCGCCGTACCCGAGAGTCTCGGCCGCGCAGCGGAGGTTGAAGGTGGCGGCGCCGGCGGCGATCCGCATCGCCCGGCCGGTCGGGTCTTCGGCGGGAAGCGTGCGGGATCCGTCCAGGTAGACGTCGATCACGTGACCGTCGATCTCGAACCGCCACGGCTGGGTGTTGTGCATGCTCGGCGCGGCGACGGCGGCCGCCAGCAGGACTTCGATGTGCTCTTTCGGCAGCTGATCGGACATGAGGTCCACCTCCAGCTTCAGCTTCGCCGGAAGAGAGTGGGTCGCGCTGCGGGCAAGAGTCCCGACCTGGCAGGCCTTTCGGCCGTCAGTCGACCGGGGCTGTGAGCTCGACGACGGTGCCCTGTGGGTGGTTGTCGCTGATCCGCACGGCGCCGCCGAGCGCCTGGGCGCGGTCGGTCAGGTTGCGGAGGCCGCTGCGGTGGGTGCCCAGGCCGATACCGATGCCGTTGTCGGTGACCCGGGTGATGACCTGGCCGGGGGAGACGGTGATCTCGACGGTCGCGTGCGAGGCCTCGGCGTGGCGGACGATGTTGGACAAGGCCTCGCGAATCGTGGCCAGGATCTGCGGCCGGACGGTCGCCGGTACGACGGTGTCGATCGGGCCGGTGCAGGTGAGTTGCGGCCGGAACCCGAGCGGTTCGGCGTACTCGTTGACCAGCGCGTGTACGTCGCCACGCAACGACGCGGTCGCCTCCGGCTGCTGCAGTTCGAAGATCGCGGCGCGTAGTTCGTGGATCGTCGTGTCGATCTCGTCGACCGCGCGGGCCAGGCGTTGCTGGTGCTCGGGCGCGACCAGCCGATGCATACCTTGGAGCTGGAGCCCGGTCGCGAACAGCCGTTGGATGACCAGATCGTGCAGATCGCGGGCGATCCGGTCGCGGTCCTCGAGGACGGCGAGCATGTCCCGATCCCGTTGCGCCTGAGCGCGCTCGACCGCGAGCGTCGCCTGGCCCGCGAACATCGCGACCAGGTCTGCTCCGTCGGCCATCCGTGAGTCGGCGCCTTGCGCGATCGCCACGACCAGCACGCCGCCGGTGCCGGCGCCGCCGGCCGGCAGCGGCGCCAACGTTGTCCTCGCCAGCGTCGCGCCTTCGGGGAACTCGGCCAACCCACCCGCGTCCTTGAGGAACTGCGCGAGGTCCTCGATCACGATCTGTTCACCGGCGCCCGAGGTGACGCGGCCGAGCACCGGTACGTCGCTGGGGATCCGGCGGCCGAGGTACTGCGAGTACCCGGGCGGCCCGTCGACAGCGCGGACGACCAGCTGATCCGCGTCAGTGAGGAGAACGGCCGCGACCTGCGCCCCGGCCACCTCGCGGGACCGCTGCGCGATCAACTGGAGCGCCTGGTCGGCATCGAACTCGCCGAGCATCAGCTGGGTGATCTCGGCCGTGATCTCGTGCCAGCGCCGGCGCTGCTCGGAGTCGGCGTACAACCGGGCGTTGTCGATGACGACGCCGGCCGCGGCAGCCAGGGCGGTGACGGCGCGTTCGTCGTCCTCGGTGAAGTCGGCGCCGCCGGTCTTCTCGGTCAGGTAGAGGTTGCCGTAGGCGTGTTCGCGGGTTCGGACCGGGACGCCGAGGAAGCTCTTCATCGGCGGGTGGTTGGCCGGGAATCCGTACGATCTGGGGTGTTCGGCGAGGTCGTGCAGGCGGATCGGCTCGGGGTGCTCGATCAGCAGGCCGAGGATGCCGTGGCCCTCGGGGTACGGTCCGATGGCGGCGATCTCGTCGCCGGTGACGCCGTGGGTGATGAAGCGGACGAGTCGTTTGCCGTCCGGCCCGACGACGCCGAGCGCGCCGTACCGGGCGCCGGCCAGCTCGCACGAGGCGGAGACAATGCGGTCCAGCGTGCTGTTCAGGTCGAGATCCGCGCCGATCCCGACGACCGCGTCGAGAAGCGCCCGCAAGCGCTCCTGGTACTCCATGAACTCGTCGACCCGCCCCAGCAGCTCCTGCAGGAGCGCATCGAGCCGTACTCGGGACAAACCCGCGTGCTCGAGCGCGCCTTCGTCCCACCCCCCACGCGAGCCTTCGGCCACGCGACCACAGTACAAATAACGGTGAGTTACCGGAAGCGCGGACGCCGTCCCCACGGGACCAGGCGCCGGCCGTGGACGGACTCGATCCCGAGCCGGACGAGCCGCGGCTCCTCCATCGGCATCCAGGAATGCAGAGCCAACGTACGACGCAACTCGGCCACCTCGTCGTCCGTGACCACGGACAGGTGCCCGATCGCCGTCACCGTCCACCCGATGTGCCGCTCCGCATCGACCTCGTCGGCCTCGAACGCGACCACATCGCCCCGCTCGGCGGCCCGGAACTTGTCGCCCTGGCCGGTGCTGAACACGATCGTGTCCTCGTCGACGACGAAGTTGACCAGCCGGATCGCCGGCAGCCCGGCATCGGTGTAGACCAGCCGGCCAAGTGGGAGCGACGCGAGCAGCCGCAGACAGTCCGCCGGCCCGATGATCTCCAGGCGGGATCTGTCGAACTGCTGCACCGTCCCGAACGTGTCCACGTCTCAACGGTCCGGCGATTCCGCGCGTGGCAGTAGGGCCGAAAGTCCCGAGCGGGAAGGGCCCCGTCGTGTATCACGAGCTCGCGGTCGGCGTTCTGTACCTGTAGAGAACTCTTGGAGGTTCCGATGGCACTGATCGAACTCACTGCAGACGACCTGTGCGCGATGGTGAGCTCCCCCTTCCCGTGTGAAGAAGGAACCATCATCGACCCGATCGCGGTCGCTCACTTCCTGGGTCTCGTCGAAACCGGAGCTGAGGTCTTCGGGGACGTCGATACCGGGATTGCCCCCATGAAAGGGCGGAAAGCCGACGGGCGTCTTGCCCTGGTGTCCTTGGCCTGCTCGATGGAGGCCAGCCAGGCCGTTGCGCGGGGGAGGACCGCGAGCCCGGACGCCGCCGAGAGCGAACCCGAACGCGCACACGTCAAGGACGCACTCGACGCCTTCACCGACGGTGTGATCGCGAGCCCGCCGGTCCTGAACACCGTGATCCCGCCACCTGGCACCGTCATCGTGATCGGCACCGTCGTCATCACGATCCCGACGCCGCCGCCCGTGCCGCCGCGTTGGGAAGAGGGCGAGCAGCTTGCCCGCACCGATCTGCTGGCCCTGGCTGTCCGTTTCCAGTCGGCGTCGAAGATGTCCGGCATCGGCACGACAGCGGAGGACCTCGCCGGGGCAGCGGCCCGGCTCATCGACGCTGCGATGGCGCGCTAACCGCGAACGACGTCGAGAGCCTGCCGGGCGATCTCCCATTCCTCGTTGGTGGGGATGACCAGCACGGCGACCGGGCTGTCCTCGGTCGAAACGATCCGTTCGTTCTCGGTGTTCCGGGTCGGGTCGAGGTGAACGCCCAGACCTTCCATACCGCTGAGCGTGGCGGCGCGGACCTCGGCGGAGTGCTGGCCGACGCCGGCGGTGAAGACGATCGCGTCGACGGTTCCCAGTACGGCGTAGTAGGCGCCGATGTACTTCTTCAACCGGTAGCAGTAGATGTCGAACGCGAGCTGTGCCCGCTCGTCCCCGGCCGCCCGCCGGCGCGACACCTCACGGAAGTCGTTCACGCCGGTGAGGCCTTTCAGCCCGGACTCGGAGTTCAGCGACCGGTCAGTCTCCTCGGCCGACCGCCCGGCGACCCGCGCGAGATGCCCGTGGATCGCCGGATCGAGATCGCCGGACCGCGTCCCCATCACGAGGCCCTCCAACGGCGTCAGCCCCATCGACGTGTCCACCGACTTGCCGCCCTGTACGGCGGTCGCCGAGCAACCGTTGCCGAGGTGCAGCACGATCAGGTTCACGTCCTCGAGTTCGCGCCCGAGCAACGCCGCGGCCTGACCTGCCACGAACGAGTGCGACGTACCGTGGAACCCGTACCGCCGGATGCCGTACTCGTCCTGCCAGGAACTCGGCACCGCGTACGTGTAGGCGTACGGCGGCAACGTCTGATGGAACGCGGTGTCGAAGACCGCGACATGCGGCAGGTCCGGCAACAGTCGCCGCGCGACCTCGATGCCCTCGAGATTCGCGGGATTGTGCAACGGCGCCAGCGGAACCAGGTCGGTCACCGCCGCGATCAACTCGTCGTCGACCAGCGCCGGCGCCGCGAACCGGTCGCCGCCGTGGACGACGCGGTGCCCGACGGCGACGATGTCCACCTCACCTAGCGCGGGACCATGCGTCTCGAACGCCCGTACGGCGGCCTCCAGCGCGGCCTCGTGATCGGCCACCGCCTGATCGTCGTCGAAGTCGCCCGCAGGCCCGTGGTGCAGGTGGTGGCTCTGCTCCTCGCCGATCTGCTCGACCAGCCCCGTCGCCGCGGCCTCACCGGTCTTGGCGTCGACCAGGCTGTACTTGAGCGATGACGAACCAGCGTTGATCACCAGCACGTGTCCACTCATCGCGCGCCACCCTGCTGTGCCTGGATCGCGGTGATCGCGACCGTGTTGATGATGTCTCGGACGGTCGCTCCTCGCGACAGATCGTTGACCGGCTTCCGCAGACCCTGCAGGACCGGGCCGACCGCGACGGCGTTCGCCGAGCGCTGCACTGCCTTGTACGTGTTGTTGCCGGTGTTGAGATCCGGGAACACGAACACTGTGGCCCGTCCGGCGACGGGGGAGTCCGGCAACTTCGTCCTCGCCACGGCGCTGTCGATCGCGGCGTCGTACTGGATCGGCCCCTCGACCGGCAGTTGCGGTGCGCGTTCGCGGACGATGTTCGTTGCCTTGGACACCTTTTCGACGTCGGTGCCGGCGCCGGACGTGCCGGTCGAGTACGACAGCATCGCGACCCGCGGCTCGACCCCGAACGAGGTGGCGGTCGCGGCGGACGAGATCGCGATGTCGGCGAGCTGCTCGGCCGTCGGGTCCGGGTTCACCGCGCAGTCGCCGTACACCAGGACCTGGTTCTCCAGGCACATGAAGAACACCGACGAGACGACGGAGACGTCCGGCACGGTCTTCACCACCTCGAGGGCCGGCCTGATGGTGTGGGCGGTGGTGTGGACGGCGCCTGACACCATCCCGTCCGCGAGTCCGAGCTGGACCATCATCGTGCCGAAGTACGACACGTCCCGGACGAGTTCGCGGGCGCGGTCGAGATCGACGCCGCGATGCTGCCGGAGACGGTGGTATTCGGCGGCGAACTGCTCGGTCAGCTCGCTGTTCTCCGGATGGACGACGTGCGCCGCGGTCAGGTCGACGCCGAGGGCCGCGGCCTTCGCGCTGATCGTGGTCGGGTCGCCGAGCAGGGTGAGGTTGGCGACGCCACGCCGGAGCAGTACGTCGGCCGCGCGCAGGATCCGCTCCTCCTCGCCCTCCGGCAGCACGATGTGCCTGCGGTCGGACACAGCCCGGTCGACCAGTTGGTGCTCGAACATGAGTGGCGTCACCGCGCTGCTGCGGGCGAGCGCGAGCTGGTCGAGCAGCGCCGTACCGTCGACGTACTGGTCGAAGAGCGCCAGGGCCGTGTCGATCTTGCGCGGAGCGTCCTTCGTGAGTCGGCCGCGGACGGCGGTCAGCTTCGCGGAGGTGGCCTGCGTACCGAGATCGGTCTCGATGATCGGGAGCGTGACGCCCAGACCTTCGATCAGTCGTTGCACCTGCGCCGGGAGTTCGAAGCCGCCGTTGAGCACGATGGCCGCGATCTGCGGGAAGGTCCGGGACGCGTGGGCCATCAGGACACCGAGCACGACCTCGGGGCGGTCGCCCGCGGTGACGACCGCGGCGCCGTCGAACAGGCGGTCCAGCACGTTCGGCATCGTCATCCCGGCGATCATCAGCCCGGTGACCTCGCGGGTCAGCAGCTGCGGGTCACCGCTCAGCAGCCGGCCGTCGATCGGCGCCATCAGATCGGCGACGAGCGGCTGGTTCAGCACCGGCTCCTCGGGGATCGCGAACGCCGGCGCCCCGATGCCGTCGAGCGCGGCGACGAGGAGCTTGCCTTCGCCGTCGTCCACGCGGTTCGCGATCACGGCGAACAGGGAGCCGTGGTTGGCGGCGAGCTCGGCGGAGGCCATATCGGCGATCGCCCGTACGTCGTGCGGCGTACGGCCGAACCCGTTCAGGACGAGCAGCACCGGCGCGCCGAGGTTCGCCGCGATCTTGGCGTTGAACGAGAACTCGGTCGGCGTGCCGACATCGGTGTAGTCGCTGCCGACGATCAGCACCGCGTCAGCCCGCTCGGCGACCGCGCGGTACCGCTGGACGATGGTGTCCAGCGCCGCGTCGGGATCCTCGTGCACCTCGTCGTACGTGACCCCGACGCCGTCGTCGTACGACTGCTCGACCGCGTCCTGCGAGATCAGCAGCTCGAGAACGTAGTCCCGTCCGCCGTGCGTCGCGGTGTCTGCGCGCACGATCGGCCGGAACACCGCCACCCGCCCGACTCGCCGGGACAACTGGTGGAGCACCCCGAGAGCCACCGTCGACTTCCCGGTCGTACCCTCCACCGAAGCGATATAGACACTGCTACCCATACCGCGAACCCTACGGAACCGAAGGTCCCGTCAAGGCGTGCAGGTGGTCGATCACGCTGCCGACCGCGATTCAACTCCTCGCGCGCCAATTCAGTTACTGAGGGAGTTCGGTGCCGGTGCGCTCGGCGACCATGTAGGTGGCGTACCAGGTCGGCCAGTTCTCGTCGGCCTGCCCGGTGCGGGCCTCGTGCTCGCCGTGGGCGGCTGCGGCGCGCCGAAGGGCCGCTTCGAGGTCGTCCACAGATGTGTACGTCGCCTCGTCCACGCGGCCGGGCAGCCGCTTGGTGACTTCCTGCAACAGCCAGGTGTTGCCGTCTGGGTCGTTGAACGTCGCGAACGACCCGTAGCTCGACCGCTCGTCGGCCGGCCCGGTCACCCGACCGCTGGTGTCGCCGGCTTCGAACTGCGCGCCGGGAGCCGCTGAGTGGAAGACCTCGCTGACCTTGGCCCCATGCGCCAGCAACTCGGACCGCGCCGCCTCCACATCGGTGACGACCAGGTAGAGCCCCTGCGCGGTGCCCGGCGCGGCCGAGGTGATGTGGGTGCCGAACTGGACCGAGGCGGGGGAGCCCGGCGGCGTGAACTGGACGACCCGGAACCCGTTGTCGAACGCGAAGTCCGCGTCCAGCCGCCAACCGAGGCCGCTGTAGAACTCCTTCGACCGATCGGCATCCGCGACCGGGATGACGACGGCTTCCAGCTTCAGGTCGGTGCTCATGACTTCCTCCAGGGGATTCGGGTCGTTCACTGACCTCCACCATGCCGCTCGGGCGCCCCCGTGACACCAGTGAGAATCCCTGGTCATTACCCGGGCACACCGGTGAGCGGCCCTAGAGTGCTGTCACGTGGACCACCAGATCGTTCTGATTGCCGGAGCCGGGCTCGCGATCATGATCGCGGCCTCGGTGTTCGCGCGCCGGACCGGCGTCGCCGCGCCGCTGCTGCTCGTTGCCCTGGGCATCGGAGCCAGTTACCTGCCGAGTACGCCGGCCATCCACATCGAGCCCGAGATCATCCTCGCAGGCATCCTGCCGCCGCTGCTCTACGCGTCCGCGGTCCAGCTCCCGGTCCTCGACGTACGGCGGAACTTCGGGCTGATCTCGTGGTTGTCGATCGTGATGGTGATCGTGTCCGCGCTGGTGATCGGGGCCGTCGTCCACGCGCTGTTCCCGAGCATCTCGTTCGCGCTCGCTACCGCACTCGGCGCGGTCGTGAGCCCGACGGACGCGGTCGCCGCGACCGCGATCGGGCACCGAGTCGGTCTCCCACCACGCCTCATGACCGTGCTCGAAGGCGAGAGTCTCGTCAACGACGCCTCGGCGCTCGTCGTCCTGCGTACGGCGGTCGCCGCGCTGGCCGTCACCAGCCACTTCAGCCTCGGCCACACCGCGCTCGACTTCGCCTGGGCGGTCGTCGGCGCGATCCTCATCGGCGCGGCCGTCGGCCTGCTGACCGCCGTACTGCGGCAGCGCCTCGACGACCCGGTGCTCAACACCACGATCTCGTTCGCCGTACCGTTCCTCGCCTACTTCCCGGCCGAGGCGGCGCACGCGTCCGGCGTACTCGCCGTGGTGATCGCCGGGCTCCTGACCGGAGCACTCGGCAGCCGGAAGTTCAGTGCCCGCGACCGGCAGACACAGGCGACCACCTGGACGACGATCAGCTTCATCCTGGAGAGCGGCGTCTTCCTCGCGATGGGGTACCAGTTACCGGAACTCGTCGACGACGCCCGTGCCGAGACGACGATCGGCGAGATCACCGGGCTCGTCCTGTTGGTGGTCGGCCTGCTCGTCGTACTGCGTTTCCTCGGGCTCGCCTGGCCGTGGCTGCAGGGCCGGTTCGGCCGGAAGGACCGTCATGAGCAGGTCCAGGCCCAGCTGGACCAGTTCGAGGAGCACCTCGACACGATGGAGCCGTCCGATCGGCGCGAGGAGAACCGCGTCGCCTGGGCGCGCAAACGCCTCGCGCGCGGCCGGGCGGACGCGGACTTCGAGAAGCGGGAACCGATCACCGGCCGCGGGATGGTGGTGCTCGCCTGGGCCGGGATGCGCGGCGTCGTGACGGTCGCGGCTGCGCAGACGATCCCGGCCGGTACGCCGCACCGCGACACGGTCGTGCTCGCGGCGTTCATCGTCGCCCTGATCACGCTGGTCGCGTTCGGGATCTCGCTGCCCGCGGTGATCGCGAAGATGCGGTTCCGTCCGGAGAGCAGCGAGGACAAGCGCGACTCGGTGCAGGCGCTGATGCGGCAGATCGGCGAGGCGGCGATCGACGCGGTCGGCCCGCTCGAGGAGCAGACCGTCGACGGCGAGCCCCTCGATCCGGTCGTGGTCAGCACGCTGAAGGACCGGATCGTGCCGCGCCTGGTCTCCGGGAGCCGGCAGCTCCGGGAGACCAAGGCGGACACGCGCGAACAGATGGAGATCCTGCAGCGCCGCTACCTCGACGCGATGCGGGAAGCCCTCGGGACGGAACGCAGTATCGGCGTGTACAGCTCCGACACGTACCGCCAGGTCGAGGGCTTCCTCGACACCATCGAGCAGCGGTTCAGCACGTCCTAGCGCAGGTGGCGGTTGAAGAACCGCACCATGCTCTCGACCTCGAACCGCGGCACTTCCTTGTGCGCGCCGGCGTTCGCGTGCAGGGACTTCTCCGTGGACGCGAACGCGTCGAACAACGCGATCCCGGAGTCACGCGGGATGTGCTGGTCGTCCCACTGCAGCAGGAACTCGACCGGCACCTTGATCCGGCGGGCGTGCTCCGCGAGCATCCCGTCGTACCAGAAGATGCCGAACACCGCGGCCGCGATCCGGGGATCGGCGGCGGTCAGCGGTACGCCGATCGCGGTGCCCATGTTGAGCCCGAAGTACCCGAACCGGCCGTCGACCTCGGGCAGTCGCTCGAGCGCGTCGAGGGTCGCCTGCCATTCGGGGACGGCGCGTTCGGCGAGATGCAGGTTGTACGGGACGACGATCGGGCCGACCGGTACGCCGGTGCTCATCGCCTCCTGCATCGCCGCGATCTGCTCGTCGTCGAGCGCCGTACGCGGCCGCTCGCCGTGACCAGGTGCGTCGATCGCGACGGCGTGGAAGCCTTCCGCGACGAGGCGCTGGGCGCGGCCGACCATCGGGAGCGCCTTGGCGTCGCGTCCGCCGCCGTGCCCGAGCAGGATCACTGGGGCGGGCTGACTCGGCGCGGCCGGTGACCAGAGCACGCCGTGGATGTCTTCGCCGATGGTGAACTCGCGTTCGAGGACGCCGTTCGTGGTGGTGCTGATGAAGTGCAGATCAGTCATGGTGGTGCCTTTCAGGAGTGCCTGGTTGCGGCGCTCCTGGCGACACCTAGTCCGATCGCCCTGCCGTGACGGAGAGAGGGAGCACCCGTCGAGATACAGCGTGCATGGGTACCACCTCCTCGTGTGAAGTCACGTCCGCCGGTACGGTACTCGCCCGCTCGACGTACCCGCCAACGAATTTCTCACCAGTCCGCGACACGTTCCTGGCTGCGGTCCTCGGTGGCGACGAGGACGTCGAGGAGGAACTCCTGGAGATCGGTGCGGATGTCTCGGTGCAGCGGGTCGTCCCAGAGGTTCTGCAGCTCGTCCGGATCGGCGGCGAGGTCGTACAGCTCACCGGTTCTGGCGGTCGCGGGGGAGCCGTGCTGGACGACGAGCTTCCAGTGGTCGCGCCGGAGCATCGTCAGGTGGACCGGGGTCGGGTACGGGTGGCCGCTGTTGCGGTACTCGCTCAGGGCCCAGCCGCGGCCCGCCGCGCGATTGGTGGCCAACGGCAACAGATCCTGGCCCTCGCCTTTGGGTTGCAGCCCGGCGGCGGTGAGGATGGTGGCGCCGAGATCGATCCACTGGACGAGCTCGGTGCTGCGGGTGCCGTCGGGGATCGTCGTGGGCCAGCGCAGGATGAGCGGGACGCGGACGGCCTGCTCGTACATCATCGGACCCTTGAGCATCAGCGCATGGTCGCCGAGCATCTCGCCGTGGTCGCTGGTGAAGATGACGAGCGTGTCGTCGCTGAGGCCTTCGGCATCGAGCGCGTCGAGGATCCGGCCGACCTCGTCGTCGACGAGCGTCACCATCGCGTAGTACGCCGCCTTCACCTCTTGCAGCTCTTCCGGGCTGTACGACGTGAAGCCGCGCGCGTGGCCGGCGTACGACTCGTGGGAGGCCTCGGTCTGGATCGGCGGCTTCCCGGTCAGGTCGTCGGGGAGTGGGCGGCTGAGTTCCTTGTCCCGGTAGCGGCGTACGTAGTCCTCCGGGGCGCCGAAGCCGTGGTGCGGGTCGAAGAAGTTGGCGACGAACAGGAAGGGCTTGTCGCGGTCGCGGGAGTGGGTGAGGAAGTCGATCGTCTGCTCGCCGATCCAGTGGCTGTAGTGGATCTCGGCGGGGAGCGTGTCGTAATCGACGTCCGTGTCGGCCAGGTCGGGGCGGAGGGTGTGGAGCCAGCGGTGGTACTCGTTCTCCGATGAGCCCGGGTACGGGTCGTGGGCCCAGCGGAAGACGCGGAAGCCGTCGTCGTGGCGCTTCTCGGAGCGGCCGCCGAAGCAGGCGTTCAGGTGGAACTTGCCGACCAGGCCGCAGTCGTAGCCGGCCTCGGCGAGGTCCTTGCTGAACAGGCGCTCGTGGTCCGGCAGGCTGACGCCGTTCGCCCACAGGCCGTGCTGGTGAACGTACCGGCTGGTCATCAGGCTGGCGCGGGACGGGCCGCAGACCGGGTTCTGTACGTAGCAGTTCTCGAACAGCGCGCCCTGCGCGGCGAGCCTGTCGAGGTTCGGGGTCTCGATCTCGTCGTTGCCGGAGGCACCGAGCGCGGAGAACCGCTGCTGGTCGGTGCAGAGGAGCAGAACGTTCGGCCGCATACGGACCAGTGTATTAAATCTGGAGTGTTGACAAAAAGCTGGTGCGGCGGTCAGAGTCGGGTCCCGTGGGTAGGGAATCGTCCGGGCCGCTCCGGCTGCTCCGGGAAACACACGAGGAACGGGTCCTTTCCGTCTTGCGCACGCGAGGTCCGCTCACGCGCGCCCAACTGGCCGAGCAGACCAGCCTCTCCCGCGCGACCCTGTCGTCGATCATCCAAACCCTCCTGACCAAGCAGACCCTGACCGAGCGAGCTGTCTCCGGGTCGGCAGTGCGCGGGCGCGGGCGGCCGGTCTCGGTGGTGACGTTGAATCCGGCGGGTGGGCTCGCGCTGGGGATCGATCTCGGGCAGCGCCGGATCCAGGTGACGATCTCGAACGTCGCGCACGAGTTCGTCGCCTCGGGCGCCATCGCCTGCGCCGAACGCACGCCGTGGGCCCGCCGCCTGCAGCTCGCTCTCGACCTGGTCGACAACCTGACCACCCGCCACGACATCTCGCTGACCGCGCTCGCCGGCGTCGGCGTGGGCATCGTCGGCCCGGTACCTACCGACGCCGTTCGGTCCCCTGATCGGGTTGCGTTGGTGGGGGACACGCTGCGTGCGAGGTTCGGCGTACCTGTCTATGTGGACAACAACACGCGGCTAGCAGCGCTAGCGGAAGCTGTGTGGGGCGCCGGCTCAGGCGTCGGGAGCGCGTTGTACTTGCGGCTGTCGTACGGCGTCGGCGGCGGGCTCGTGCTCGGTGGGCGGCTGTTCGCGGGAGCCGGTGGCGCGGCGGGGGAGCTCGGGCACATCAGCGTGGACCGCGACGGACTGGCCTGCTCCTGCGGCGGCCGCGGCTGTCTCGAGCGATATGTGTCGCTGACAACCCTGCAAGCGCAATGCGACAGCATCCTCGAAGCCCGCGACGAGAAGGCCCGCGACCTGCTGGCGGAGGCCGGCACACGCGTCGGCGAGGTACTGGCTGCCGCCTGCAACACCGTCAACCCGGAAGTCGTCGTGATCGGCGGCGAACTGGCCGAGACCGGCGACCACCTGTTCCAGCCGCTGCGGACCGCGTTCAGGCGCTACACCCACGGCCAGGTCCACCGCAGCGTACGCATCACCCGCGCCGCACTCGGCCCCGACGCCGCAGCCCGCGGCGGCATCGCCCTCGTACTCACAACCTCACCAGCGGCTCTCGACCAGGAGGCCTCTCGCCCGTGACTCCCGCCGCGATGATCGACATCCACCGGAACCGGCGGCACGCCATCGACCCGATGATCTACGGGCACTTCCTGGAGTCCGCGTTCTTCGGCAACATCGAGGGCGGCGTCTTCGATGAAGGATCACCACTGGCGTACGGCGGCGATGACACGCGGAACGGTCTGCGGACCGACGTCATTGAGCTCTGCCGGGAACTCGGTCTCCCGGTGGTCCGCTGGCCGGGCGGCAACTTCACCTCGGCGTACCGCTGGGAAGACGGCATCGGCCCGCGCGCCTCCCGGCCGCGACGGCTGGAGCTGGCCTGGGGATCCGAGGAGAGCAACCGCTTCGGCACCGACGAGTTCCTCGCCTGGTGCGCCGAGGTCGGGACCGAACCGTACCTCGCGCACAGCTGCCGCGACGTCGACGAGGCGGTCCGCTGGGTCGAGTACACCAACTACGGCGGCGACACTGAGTACACCCGGCGGCGAGCGTGTAACGGCCATCCCACGTCGTACGGCGTGAAGTACTGGGGACTCGGCAACGAGGTGTACGGCGACTGGCAGATGGGCCATCGCAGCGCCGCCGCGTACGCCGCCGACGCGGCCGAGCATGCCCGCTTCATGCGAGCTGTGGATCCGTCGCTCAAGTTCATCGCGGTCGGCAAGACCGACGACCGCGACGGCTGGACCGAGACCGTACTAGGTGCTATCGGCAACCAGATCGACTACCTGTCGTTCCACCTCTACGGCGCCACGACCCAGCTGATCGACGGCGAGGCGGAGTACGAGGCGATCGTCGCCCAGTCGCTCTACTTCGAGCAGCAGATCGTCGAGTACTCGGATCTGGTCGGCGGAATCGCGTCTCGGAACGGCAGCGCTCTCGCGCTCTCCTTGGACGAGTGGAACATCCGGCACGTCGAGCCCGCGACCTGGCCGGACCCGCAGCCGTCGGATGACGGCGGAACGGTCGCCCGCGAGGTCGACGGCCTACCGACTCATCCCGCGCACCGCGTGAACCGGTGGAGTCCGAGAACGCTGGCCGACGCGCTCTTCTACGCCGGCGTCTTCCACGCCCTGCACCGCGCCGCCGGCCGCGAGGTTCCTGTCGCCATGGCGAACACGGTGAACCTGCTGAACGCGAACGGCGTGATCGTCGCCCGCCCGGGCGGTGCCGTCCGCGCGGCGACGTACCACGTCTGGGACCTGTACCAGAACCACCTCGGCCCGATCGCGCTCGCCGCCGACGTACGGTCACCCGGCAAGCTGACCGCGGTACGGCAGGGCGACGAGCGCGACCACCGCGGCGAGTTCCGCGCCTATCCGGCGACCGTCCCGGATCTGGACGTCTCGGCGACCGAGACCGCCGACGGCAAGTCGATCCGTATCGCCGTCATCAACCGCCACCGCGACACCGCGATCCGCGCCGGCCTGACCCTCGACACGAGTCGAGACGCCCTGCCGACACGGGCCGCGGTGAAGCAACTGACCGCGGACGACGTACTCGCGTCCAACAGCCTGACCACCCCGGACGCCGTGAGCTTGCGCGACCTAGGCACCGTCGAGCTGACCGACGCGACCTACGACTTCCCACCCCACAGCATCACCCTGCTGTCCTTCGACCTCAGCTAGCCGAGGCGGCGTAGCGCTGTCTCGATAGCGATCTCGACTCGGGAAGTCATGCCGGGCACATCGACGGGACGGCGTCCAGCGACCTGACCACGGATCCACTTCGACCCGCTGTCGTCATAGTGCAGCAGGGCATACAGATCCCACCACGGATCGAGAGTCACCCCGGCGATCGACTGATAGAGCGACCGAAGCTCCTCCGACCACTCGGGCGAGTAGAGCGCCGCCAAGTATCGCCGACACTGCCCGACGTCAATCGCGCGCGACCCCCGATGGATGCCGTTCCAGTCGGTCAGCCCAGTAATCCTCCCGCGCGACCACAGCAGGTTGACAGGCAGGAAATCGCAGTGCAGAAAGACGGCAGCGCCCTTAGGCGGCGGCGCCGCCATGACACCGAACGCCGCCTTCCACACAGCCGGCTTCTGTGCGCCGACCGGCACCTGAAACCCGTCTCGAGGAGCGATCCAAGAATCCGTCCAAGGTCTGAACACCTTCGCGGGGAGATCGAGGGAATGCAGCAATACAGCAAGCTCCGCGATCCTCGTCAGCCACGACCGAGGTTCCGCCGGATTGAGGTGAACATGACCCGGCAACCGTGTCATCAGCAACGACGGCTGGCCTCCCGTCGAAGCACCAGCAACATCAGCAGCCAGGATGCTCGGAACCGGGAGCCCACTTCCCGCCACCACACCAAGGTTGGCGATCTCCTTCTCCAAGGCTTCCTGCAGGCCAAGCCCGCCGGGGTACTGCCGCAGTACGACAAACGTTCGCGTTCCACGGCGTTCGACAGTCACCCGATTCACGGCGGAGCAGACGCCACCGGTCAGTCGGCGATAGCCGACGACGCGACTGCCCCGACCCATCGACGCCGCAACCCAGGCGAGAGTCTCCACGGAGGGCCGACGCTGCCTGAACCCGCCGTCCCTCCATTCGCCGTCGGTCATACGGGCGAGCCTATTCATCAGGGGTCTGCGGCGATACGGGTTTTCCAACCCGCCAGGTAGCGCGGCCCGCTGACCATCTTTTCGACCAGGACCGTAATGATCGCCGGGGGAGTAGTGTCGCGAACATGGACGTCAACGCGCGCGTGCTGGTGATCGGTCTCGACCCGTACCGCGTTCCCGGGCCGTGGGACCCTGAGCCGGTCGCTACCGGGATCCAGGTCGGGATGGCGGACTTCGCCGCGCACGGCGTCGGCGCACAGACCTGCCTGGTCGGGTTGGACGGCAGCGACGACATCGAGGCAGTGATTGGCGCGGCGTTGGCAGCGCAACCGTGGGAGTGCGTTGTGATCGGTGGCGGGATCCGGAAGAACGAGGATCAGCTCGAGTTGTTCGAACGGATCGTCAACCTGACAAGACGGCACGCACCGGACGCGGCCATCGCCTTCAACAGCAGGCCGGACGACATCTACGACGCGGCCGCGCGCTGGCTCAGCGGAGGTCGAGACGCATGAGGATGCGGGGGTGCCCGGCGAGGGTCGACGTGGTGTCGGCGGCCTTGGTGAACCCGGCGTGCTCGAAGTTCTTGCGGATCCCGGCGTACGCCATTGTGAGATCGACCTTGCTGTTGCCGTTGTCGAGCGGATAGGCCTCGACCACCGGCGCACCGTTCTCGCGCGCGAACTCGACGGCGCCGGCGATCAACGCGTGCGAGATCCCCTGGCCGCGGTGCCCCGGGCGGACCCGGATGCACCACAGCGACCACACCGGCAGCTCGTCCACGTGCGGAATCTTCCGGTTCCGGGCGAACGTCGTGTCCGCACGCGGCGCGACCGCGGCCCATCCGACCGGCGTGTCACCGTCGTACGCGAGCACACCGGGAGCGGGCGTCGCCTGGCAGAGCTCCTCGACGTACTCGGCCCGCTCCGGACCGTGCAGCGCGTTGTTGAGCTTGGACGGAATCCGATAGCTCAAGCAGAAGCACACGTTGGACGTCGGCGACTTCGGCCCGATCACCGCCCGCACGTCATCGAAGACACTGGCCGGCCGTACGTCGATACCCACGGAGCTACCTCGGCCTTGCCGCTGGACAGATGGTCAACGAAACCTCGTCCGGACCTCGCCGCTGCACCTCGAGCAGCTTGCGCTCCTCGGCGTACCGGAGAGTCCTGCGTACGTCGTCCTCCGAGGCCAAGGTCCTTTCGGCGAGGGACGCGATCGTCTGCTCGCCGCCGCCCCAGAACACGACCGACACCAGATCCGAGGCGTACCCGGTGAATTGCTTCACTGCCTGGGACAGCTCGAGCGAGGCGACCGCATCGGCGGGCAGTTGCAGCACGTCCTGCGCCAGCGGCTTGTCGTTGATCCCGAAGTACCGGGTGCCGTCGAAGGTGAGCATCTGGAGCGCGACGTAGAGGGGGAGGAGGTCGCGTCGGACCTCCGGCTCGGGGACGTGGACCTGCCGGGCGATGTCGGCGAGCGTCGGCCAGCCTTCGCGCGTGGGGCTCTTGCTGAACGACTGGTCCAGCCAGTTCGGGCCGCGATGGTGATCGGCGCCCCAGGCGTTGATGTCGTCGACGGTCATCCCGTCAGCACGTCCGACCCATTCGACGACGCTGGCCACCTCGAGCTCCTGGTAGTACCCGAGCACCGAGTTCCACCCCGGATCGGCCTTGCGCACCGGCGGTCGGTGGCGGCGGAGCCAGCGCGGTGGGTCCGCGGGCTCCTGGTCCGGCCAGAAGTCCAGCTGCCAGAGGTCGGTCGGTGTGAGGTCGTCCTCGTCCTGGGGAGGTTCGGGCGCAGGCGGCAGCGCGCGGTGAGCCGCGCGGACCCGGTACATCCCGGGCTCACCCAGCCGCACATGCTCGTCGCCGGGGCCGGTCGTAAGTCCGGTCAGACTGACGGCTCCGCTCGGACTCAGGTATGGAGCCTCGAAGACGTCGCTCCATTGGTCATCGTCGGCCGGGCGGTCGTCGCGCAGTTGCACGCGGACGATGCACGGCCCGTCCCCGCCCGCTGCGTACAACCACCCGCGTCCGGAACGCCCGAGCGTGCCGACCGGATGCGCATCGTTCGCGGTCAGGTCCTCGTACCAAGACCCCCCGCGCACATCCTGCACGACGAGAATCCCGTCCTCAGGCATGTAGTGCTCGTCCTCGTGCCTCCCCAGTACACCCATGCGCGAACGGTAGTACAGCCATCCGACAATCTGGTTGGGCTCAGTGCTGGACGGCGTACACGAGCTTCTGGATGCCGTTGGGGTAGGACTCGCTCGACGTCAGGTTGAGGTTGAGCTTGTCGCGGTCGGCCTCGCTGAACAGCCGCTTGCCGGCGCCGAGGAGGACCGGGAAGACGAGCAGGTTGTACTGGTCGATCAGGCCCGCGTCGGACAGGTTGCGGTTGAGGGTGGCGCTGCCGTTGATGATGATCGGGCCGCCCTCGGTCTCCTTCAGCGCGGCGACGTCGTCGAGCGAGCGGAGGATGGTGGTCTCGCCCCAGTTCGACACCAGGTCGCTGTCCTTCAGGGTGGTCGAGACGACGTACTTCGGCATCGCGTTGTAGCGCGCGAAGTCCTCGGTCATCTCCGGCCAGACCAGCGAGAACGCCTGGTAGCTGACCCGGCCGAGCAGCATCGCGGTGGCTTGGTCCTGCTCTTCGCCCTTGAGCGCGTACGCCGCCTCGTCGAACGCGATGTCCTTGAAGGTCCAGCCCGTGTTGCGGTAGCCGACCTCGCCGCCGGGCGAGTCCACGACGCCGTCGAGAGAGATGAACGCGGTGGTGATGAGGGAACGCATCTGGTGCTCCTTGATCAGGTGGTGTGTGGTGCTTGTGCCTGAGCGTCGTTCGGGTCGCGGCGGAGACGACATCCGTGGAATGTGACGCCGGTCACTCTGCGGTGACGATCCAGGAAGCGGAGTCGAACAGGACGCCGTCGCCGGTGTCGTGGGCCGCGAGCATCGCACGTAGGTCAGCCTGCGCGCGCTCGGCGTCGGCTGGGGTGAGCTCCGCTAGCAGTGCTAGCGGTTCGCGGAGCTGGAGCACGTTCTCGTACGCCGTCGTGACATCGGGCCCGTAGTACAGCCGTTCCCGCACCTCGGCAAACGACACCTCGCCGTACCCCGCGGACCTGAGAATGCCCCGCACAACCTCCGGATCCCCGAACGAGAACGGCGACTCATCCCGAACTGCCGCGCTCTCGCTGATCGTCGCCGGGATGACCTGCGCCCATTCGTTCTCCGCGCGCGCCTGCCACACCATCGCGACCAGCCGGCCACCCGGCCGCAACGCCCGCCGCAGATTCGCGAACGCACCCACCGGATCGTCGAAGAACATCACCCCGAACCGGCTGATGCACACATCGAACGCAGCCTCCCCGAAGTCGTACGTCGCCGCGTCCGCGAGCAGATAGCTGACGTGTTCCGACGCCGTACGCCGGCGCGCATGATCAAGCATCCGCTCCGACACATCCACCCCAAGCACACGCCCCTGGCCGGCATCCGCCGCCGCCTCCCGCGTCGTCTGCCCGCCCCCACACCCGACATCAAGCACCCGATCCCCGGCCCGCACCCCACAAGCAGCCCGAAACCGCCCCTGCAAGAACCGCATCTCAGCGTCGTAGTCGAACACGCCCCCAGGCTAGAGCTTCACCGGGCACAACCGCCGGTGACTGGGGACAGGCAATAGCAGGTCCCGACCCACCATTGCCTATCCCGAGTCCGGGGCGCGGCGGGTCAGGTGGAGACGAACGTGACGGGGATGCCGTCGGGGTCGTGGGTGTCGGCGGTGGGGGACTGAGTGGTGAAGGCCAGGTGGGCGATGGTGGCGGCTGGTGGGGGTACGAGTTTCACCGTGTCGGCGCCAAGGCGGAACGTGTCGTCAGCGACACGTTCCATGCCGAGGTGGGTGCCGTAGAACTCGGCCGCCGCTTCGGGATCGGGTGCCGCGACCGCGACGTGCGTGAACCCGACTACCGGACCCGTCGTGATCGGGGCGACGCGGAACTCCTCCGAGCGCTGGAGCAGTTCGACGCGGACGCCGTTCGGGTCGGACAGGAACGCGAGGCGGCCCTGCCCGCTCCCGGCGACGCGGGGCGACGACAGTTCGGCGTACCCGAGGTCCATCAGCCGCGCGTAGTCGCCGTCGAGGTCGTCGGTCATGAAGCCGATGTGGTTCAGCCCGTACGTCGCCTGCGGGTCGGGCTGCTCGTGATGGAGCAGCTCGACCAGGCCGGTCGCGAGCTGGATGTGTACCCGGTTGACGCGCGGACCGGGCATGAACAACCGGTCGACCACCTCCGCCCCGAGCCCGCCGTAGAACGACAAGCTCGCCTCGAGATCCTGTACCCGGCCACCGACATGGTTCAGCTCGTAGATCACCCCACCACCGTAGCAAGCGCTTTCCGGAAGTGTCGCGGGTCGGCGCGTTGCGCGGACTGACTACGGTGGTGGGGTGGCGAAACGCTGGTCGTGGGTGGCGGTCGGAGTACTGCTCGTAGGGGTCTGGGCGGCCTGTTCCGACAAGGACACCACCGCCAAAACGGACCCCACCACCAAGCCAACCGCCACAACGACAACCAAGCCCACCACGAAGACCACAACGACGAAACCGTGGTACGACGACTACGATCCGGCGCACTTCGCGCCCGACGTACGGCGGTACGCCAAGCAGGCCGGGATCAACCCGCAGTTGCTGATGGCAATCTTGTACAACGAGTCGTACAAGCCGCACGACCCGAAGTTCGAGCGCCAGTGGGCCGAGGTGGACTCCGATCCGGCGTTCGGGATCGCGAACATGCACAAGCCCGCGTTCGACGAGACCAAACGCGGCCGGGACTTCGCGAAGCGGAAGTGGGAAGAGCTGCCCGACAACCCGGCGCTGGCGATCCAGGCCGCGGCCTGGCACCTCCACGACCTGGCGAAACGGCTGCCGAGCCAACGCGCCGACCTCTACACCAAGGACGAGTTGCTTGCCCTCGGCTACAACGCCGGCGGCGGCAACATGCGGATCTTCGCCCGCGGCCGCAAGGCCGGTTCGCAGGCGCAGTCGTACGTCGACCGCCTGCACGACAACTGGGCGAAATCCGCCGAAGCGCTCAAGAGCTGACAGGAGACGCTGTGAACATGGGGAACTTCGGGGCACCCGCGCTGGCCGTCGCCGACTGGCGCCGACAGGTCTTCGCGCTCTACCGGGACATCCGCGCCGAGAACGATCCGGCCGCCGCCCACACCCGATGGCAGGCCGGCCGCAACGAGTTGCTGACGAACCACCCGGCCTCACCGGTCCCGCCGGAACAGCGCGCGACGTACACCGGTGCGCCTGTCGCGCCGTACCGCCCGGAGTTCCGCTTCGAGGCGACCATCGAGACCGACGTGAAGCCGTTCAGCTGGGAGTTCCAGTCCGCGACCGACGGAGTGATCCCGTTCTCGCGCGTCGGCGTACTGCAGTTGCCGGTGGGTGACCTGGACGTGTGGTGGCTGGAGTCGTACGGCGGCGGTCTGTTCGTCCCGGTGAAGGACACCGGCAGGTCGACGTACGGCGGCGGCCGCTACCTGATCGACACGGTGAAGGGCGCGGACCTCGGTGTCGACGTGCACGAGTTCGTCGTCGACCTGAATTTCGCGTACAACCCGTCCTGCGCCTACAGCCCGGAGTGGACCTGCCCGCTCGCACCGGCAACCAACACCTTGAGTGTTGAGTTGCCGGTGGGCGAGCTATCAGGCTGAGGCTTCGAGGGCCCTGGTGAGCAGAGCGGCCAGGGCTTCGAGCTGGAAGTCGGCGGAGGAGCCGACCTCTTCGTCGGAGCCGTCGAGCGCCTTGGCGGCCAGGCCGGCCTTGGCGTCGATGAGGTCCGCGACCCGGGTGTCGATGGTCTGCGCGGCGATGATCCGCCACGCCGTGACCGGCTCGTCCTGCCCGATCCGGTGCACCCGGTCGATGGCCTGGGTCTGCTCGGCGTTGGTCCACGACAGCTCGGCGAGCACGACGTTCGACGAGACCTGCAGGTTGAGGCCGACGCCAGCGGTCAGCAGCGAGCAGACCGCGATCGACACCTCGGGATCGTTGACGAAGGCATCGATGTTCTTCTGCCGGGTGCGGGCGGTCTGGTCGCCGCGGATCGACGAGTACTTGATGCCGCGTTCGGCGAACAGCTCCTCGGCGGTGTCCATCACCTCGATGTGGCGGGCGAAGAACACCACCTTGCCGACGTTCTGCGCGAGCTGCGCCGCGTAGTCCGCGGCCAGGCCCGCCTTCGCCTGACCGATCCGGCGGAACAGGCTGAACACGTTGTCGCCGGTCTTCTTGGCCGCCATCTCGGTCCGCTCCCAGCCGGCCACCTGCCGGACCAGGTCGTGGTCGACGCCGTCCACGACAACGCCCGAGCGTCGGGTCTCCAGCGCGGTCCGGTACCGCTCGACGAGACGGTCCGCGAGCTCTCGCTCCGCGGCCCGGATCGAGCGGCCGACGGCGCCGTCGAGCTCGACCGGGAGGTCGGCGATCCGGCGGGCCGGGATGTCCGCGGCCACGTCGACCTTGCGGCGGCGGACGATGCCCATGTCGATCACGCTGGCCCGAGCGGCCGCGTTGAACCCGGGGTCGGCCGGGGTCAGGTCGGTCGCGTCGAGCTTCTCCATCAGCTCGGACCGCGGTGCCTTCTCGTCGATCCAGCCGAGGAACTCCCAGATCGCGGTGAAGTCCTCGATCGAGTTGATCAGCGGCGTACCGGTGAGAGCCATCAGCAGCGGCCGGGCGGTCCGGCTGCGGATCCGGTTGGCCAGGTCGAGCACGTTCCGGGACCGCTGCGACTTCTTGTTCTTGATGAAGTGCGCCTCGTCGACGACCATGCTGCGGAACCCGAGGTCGCCGAGCCAGCCGACGTGCCGGTCGAGGATCTCGTAGTTCACCACCACGATGTCGGCGAAGCCGTCGATCGTGTCGCCGTCGCCGTGGATGACGGTCGGCGTACGGCGGGGTGTCCAGAGGCCGACCTCGCGGGCCCAGTTCGTCTTGACGACGTTCGGCACGACGGCCAGCAGGGGATAGGCGTCGGCGGCCTGCGCGGCGAGCAACGCCTGGGCGGTCTTGCCCAGACCGGGCTCGTCGGCGAGCAGGAACGTCCGGTGGCCCTCCGCCGCGGCTTCGATCACTCCGGCCTGGTGCGGCATCAGCTCGAGCCCGCGGAGGCGGAGCGCGTCGATGCCGCCGGCGAGCCGGAGCGACTTCGGGTCGGGCAGGTGCATGGTGGCCGAGGCCGCGGCGTACTCGAAGGAGCGCAGCAGCGGTCCGATCAGCTCCCAGCCGCCCAGCCGGCTCGGCTTGGCGGCGCGCGACGGGGCGTTGGAGAAGTCGGGCGGGAGGAACGGGTTGGCGAGCTGCCGGGACACGACCGCCTGCGGCACCACCCGCCGCTGCGTCTCCGGGGGAGCGACTGGTTGCTCCGGCTCCGGCTCCTCGGGCGCCTCCATCCCGGCGTCCTCGAGCATCTGCCGCTTGAGCGCGGCCGCGGCCTCGGAGATCACCGCGTCCTCGGCCAGCAGCACGAGCAGCGAGGGCTCCAGCGCGGCGGTCTTCGCCAGGATCGTCGCGATCCCGTCGAGCCGCCGGAGCTGCTCGGTGCGGTACGCCTCGGTGGCGGACTCGGCGCCGTTCACGCGGGATCGCTCCTCGCGGACCAGCAGCGCGACGATCTGGAACTTCGTCCGGGTCGACGGCTTGATCGCGCCACGGGTGACCGCGGTCTCGACCTCGCGCACTGCCTGCGCGAGGACCTGGATCAGACCGTCGGACTCGCCGTCACGGACGCGACGCCGGCGACGGGGAGCGGAACGGGTAGCGCCGGGCTGGCGCTGACCTCGTCGGGCCAACATTTCCTCCTGTGTCGTGCCACGGCGGAGCCGTGACGGAATACCGGACCACGCGAGGACCGACCCGCCGACGAGGCGTGGCCCCGTGACGTACCCCATGACGTGCAGAGGGCCGTCCAGAGGGTCCCCCAGGAAAACGGCTCAGAATGCACCGCTCCTGTACGCGCGATCGAGATCCCATGGTACCCGCACTCGTCCGAATGTTGCAGACCGGCACCGGGTACCAGCCCGGAACACGAAGAACTTCGGCGATCTTCGAGGGGTGAACAGTGGAGCAGATCGAGGCCAAGGCACTGCGCGACGACGAGTTGCGGGGGATCGACGCGTACTGGCGCGCGGCCAACTACCTGTCCGTCGGGCAGATCTATCTGCTCGCCGATCCGCTCCTGCGGGAGCCGCTGCGACCTGAGCACATCAAGCCGCGGCTGCTCGGCCACTGGGGTACGACGCCTGGACTCAACCTGATCTATGCGCACCTGAACCGGGTGATCCGGCAGCGGGACCGGGAGATGTTGTTCGTTACCGGCCCCGGACACGGCGGGCCGGCGCTGGTGGCGAACACGTGGCTGGAGGGGAGCTGGACGGCGGCGTACCCGAACACGACGCGCGACGAGCACGGCATGGGGCGGCTGTTCCGGCAGTTCTCCTTTCCGGGAGGTATCCCGAGTCACGTGGCCGCGGACGTGCCGGGATCGATCAACGAGGGCGGCGAGCTGGGCTACTCGCTCAGCCACGCCTACGGCGCGGCCGCCGACAACCCGGATCTGGTCGTGGCCTGTGTCGTCGGTGACGGTGAGGCCGAAACGGGCCCGCTCGCGGCGTCGTGGCACTCGAACAAGTTCCTGAACCCGGCGCGCGACGGCGCCGTACTGCCGATCCTGCACCTGAACGGCTACAAGATCGCCAACCCGGCGCTGCTGGCGAGGATCGGTGACGAGGAGCTGACCGCGCTGATGCGGGGCTACGGGTACGAGCCGTACCTGGTCGACGGCGCCGAGCCGGCCGAGGTTCACCAGGCGCTGGCAGCCACGCTGGACCGGTGCCTGGACCGGATCGACGAGATCCAGCGCGAGGCGCGGTCCGCGGACCAGGCACCGGCGCGTGCCGCCTGGCCGATGATCGTGTTGCGGACGCCGAAGGGGTGGACCGGCCCGCGAACGGTCGACGGTGAGCAGGTCGAGGACACGTGGCGATCCCATCAGGTGCCGCTGTCCGGCGTGCGCACGAACGAGGAGCATCTGCGCCAACTGGAGTACTGGCTCCGCAGCTATCGGCCCGAGGAACTGTTCGACGACCAGGGCCGTCCCGTCCCGGAGCTCCTCGAGCTCGCCCCGGGTCCGGAGCGGCGGATGGGATCGAGCCCGCACGCCAACGGCGGTGTCCTGAGCCGTGACCTCGAGCTCCCGCCGGTGGAGGAGTACGCCGTACCAGTGAAGGCGCCTGGCGCCGAGGACGGGGAGCCGACGAAGGTCTTCGGCGCGTTCCTCCGGGACACCTTCCGGCGTAACCCGGACAACCTGCGGCTGTTCGGGCCGGACGAGACCGAGTCGAACCGGTTGAGCGCGGTGTACGAGGAGACCGGGAAGCGGTGGCTCGCCGAGCGCCGGGACACCGACAACCATCTCGCGCCGGACGGCCGCGTGCTGGAGATCCTCAGCGAGCACACCTGCCAGGGCTGGTTGGAGGGGTACCTGCTCACCGGGCGGCACGGTGTGTTCTCGTCGTACGAGGCGTTCGTCCACATCGTCGACTCGATGGTCAACCAGCACGCGAAGTGGCTGAAGACGATCAACCGCCTCGAATGGCGGCTGCCGGTCCCGTCGCTGAACTACCTGCTCACGTCGCACGTCTGGCGGCAGGACCACAACGGGTTCTCGCATCAGGACCCGGGATTCATCGACCATGTGGTGAACAAGAAGGCCGAGGTCGTCCGGGTCTACCTGCCACCGGACACGAACACGCTGCTGTCCACGATGGATCACTGTCTGCGGACCCGGAACTACATCAACGTCGTTGTCGCCGGCAAACAGCCGCAGCCCAACTGGCTCGACTGGGACGAAGCGGCGGCGCACTGCGCTCGGGGCGCCGGCGTCTGGGACTTCGCGAGCAACGACGAGGGCGATCCCGAGGTCGTGATGGCCTGCGCCGGCGACGTGCCGACGATGGAGACGCTGGCCGCGGTCGACCTGCTCCGCGAGCACCTGCCGGAGCTGCGGATCCGGGTCGTGAACGTCGTCGACCTGATGCGGCTGCAGGACGCGACCGAGCATCCGCACGGGCTTCCGGACGCGGAGTACGACGCTCTGCTCACCACCGACAAGCCGGTGATCTTCGCGTACCACGGCTACCCGTGGCTGATCCATCGCCTCACCTACCGGCGGCACGGTCATGCCAATCTGCACGTCCGCGGCTACATCGAGGAGGGAACGACGACCACGCCGTTCGACATGGTGGTCCGCAACAATCTGGACCGCTACCACCTCGCGATGGACGTCATCGACAGGGTGCCGTCGCTGCAGTCCCGGGCAGTGTCGACGCGGCAGTACTTCGCCGACCAACGCACCCGCCATCACGCCTACGTCACCCGCTACGGCGAGGACCTGCCAGAGGTCCGCAACTGGCGCTGGTCAGCCGAGTAGTCGGACCGCGACATCGCCGCGGCCGGCATCTACAGTGGCGTCGGGTCCTAGCTTGGGAGGTCGGATGGCAGCGGATTCGCATGTGCTGGAGGTCGGGCATGCTCCGACGCCGTTCACCGCCGCCGAGATCCGGTCCGCGACGAGGGTGGGGAAGTCCATCACGCGCCGCGTCGAATCGGTCGGTGCGGAGCCGTTCCTGCTGATCAGCACGTACGTCGAGTGCGACGAGGACGGCGCAACGCTGGAACGTTCGCGGCGGTCGCTCGACGGTGCTCTGCTCGGCGAGCCGCAGGTGATGCAGGCGACCTGGCTCGACCTGCAGCGGCACGCCTCGTTCGCGGCCGACGGCACGACGATCGAGCCGGAGCGGATCGAGACCGCGATCGGCGCGCTGGACTGCCTGCGCTACACCGTGCGGGACGGCGGGACCGACGAGATCTTCTGGTTCGCGACCAGCCTGCCGGGCATGCCGGTCCAGCAGATGACCCGGACCGACGGGCACATCGTGGCATCCGTCCTCGTGGTCGACTACACGACCTCCTGACCGAGTAGCTCGACCGCGACCCGGAGGTCGTCGACGAAGCGCCCGAAGTCGCGCCGGAACTCCTCGGACCGGACCACAGCCGACGGATGCACGGTCGCCACCGCCGGCAGGCCGCCCGGCAACTCGACCCGCTTGCCGCGCTCTTGTGTCACCCGGAACGTCGAGCCCAGCAGAGCCTTGGCCGCGACCGACCCCATCACGACCACCAACGACGGCTTCACGATCTCGAGTTCCCGCACCAGCCACGGACGGCAGGCCGTGATCTGACTTGCCGTCGGCGTCTTGTGGATCCGCCGCTTTCCGCGGAGCTCGAACCGGAAGTGCTTCACGGCATTGGTGAGATACACGTCCGACCGCTCGATCCCCGCCTCGACGAGCGCCTTGTCGAGCAGATGCCCGGCCGGCCCGACGAAGACGTGCCCATCCTTGTCCTCGTGATCCCCGGGTGTCTCGCCGACGAACATCAGCTGCGCCCGCACCGGACCTTCGCCCGCCACGGCCCGCTCGGCGTCCTCCCACAGGTCACAACCGCGGCAGCTACCGAGCTCCGCGCGTACCTTCCGCATGCCGCCCTTCTGCGGCACCCACTTCTCGGCTCCGGGATGTTTGCTCATCAGCCGCCCGTTTCGGAGTGTGGCGCGTGGACAGGCTTGGACTGCGCCGAGCGCCGCTGCCGGAGGTAGATCGATCCACCGATGATCGCGGCGACGGCGAGGAACTCGCTCTGCCAGTTCTGCAGCGACTCGTACCAGAACTGCGAGGTCCCGAGGTACTGCCAGGTCGTCACCGCAGCGCCGCCGTGCAGCGCCTCGTCCTCGCTGTACGTCGCGGCGCCGGTTGCCGCGTGCAACCAGAGCGAGAGCACGAACACCAGCCCGAACGCGATCGCCAGCGAGTTCTCGTACAGCTTGAGAATCAGCTCGGAACCGTGCCGTACCGGCCAGGGCGCGTTCCGGTCGGTGCGGTGGTCGCGGGGATCCTCGTCCTGCGGCGCCGGCTCGTCGACGGGCCGGGACTCGGCCGAGCCTTTCTGCACCAGGTACGCCGTGAGCAGGACGTACATGAACATCTGCAGGAACTCGGACTCCCAGTTCTCGAACACCGCCTCGCCGAACGACGCCGAGCCGACGTACTGCCCGAACGTCTGCGGCGCCTGGCCGTGTTCGGCGAGTTGGGAGTTCTCGTGGGCGTGGCCGACGAACGCCAGGCCGACCAGGAAACTGAAGAACAGCACCAGGTTGGCCAGCAGCAGCCCGCGGAGTCGCAGCCATCGCATGTCGCCCCGGTACCCGTTGCGACGCTATTTCATGACGCAGGCGGAACCAGGGCCAGCCGGATGATGACCAGAGCGAACAGAACCAGCGTCAGGGCGTGGACGACTGTGCACCACAGGCAGATCGCGTTGATCTGGAACAGTTCGGCCCAGATCAGGTAGCAGACGAACACGACCCCGGTCAGTACGCCGACCAGCCGTAGGCGGCTCGGCCACGGGGACGACGTACGCCACATCGGCGGCACGGACAGGGCGGTCATGCCGACGAAGAACGCGAGGCCGAGCAGTGCGACCGGGATCCCGAAGACCTTCGAGTACTGGCTGCTCGTCACCTTGGCGCAGTTCACCACCCCGGTGTCGGGGCAGGCGAGCGTGGTGCCGGCGGTGAAGTGCTCATAGGTGAGGTACGCCGCCACCGCGAGGCCGGCCACCGACACCACCAATGTGGCCCAGGGGATCCAGCCCAACGAGGTCCGGGGCGGGCGCTGTGCGGTCGCGTTGCTGGAACTAGGCACGCTCAGCCTTTCGCCGCGCCGAGCTTCGCCGCGGCCGCGGTCACCGCGTCGGTGGAGCAGACCTTCGCCGGCTGGTTGTTCGTCAGCTTGCAGATCGCTGCGGTGTAGACGTTGGCCGAGCCGTCGACCGCCTTCGCGATCGGGCTGGACGGGTCCTTCAGCGCGTCCGCGATCTCGGTCTGTGTCTTACCGGCCAGCAGGTCCGGGCTGTACGTCGCCCCGGACCCGACGTACTTGCCGCCGAGGTCGATGAACGGGATCGAGCCGTCGCTGTCGACGTACGGCGGCTTGTTGTACGTGTCGAACGTCTTCTGGTCCTCGGCTGTCGGGGTGTCGAGCGGCTTGTACCCGTTCCCGACCATCTCGTTCGTGGTCGTCTCGACGCCCGTGAACGCCAGGTACTGGCTGGTGTACGTCGCTCCGTGGAAGGACAGCGTCGGCGTGTTCGGGAACACGTCCTCGGACGCCGAATGCGTCGTACCGAGGTTGCTGAACGTGCCGAAGCGCGACAGCGCGACCGTGACCGGCCAGCGCTCCGCGGCGCAGTACGGGCAGAACTCGGCGCCGATGTAGAGCACCTTCGGCTTGCCGCCCGCGGTCAGCGCCGGCGCGGTGATCGCCGACGGAGCGGCCTTGACCTCGCTGGTGCCGACCGCGGCGAACGTCGAGTCCGGGATCGAGGAGAGCGCGGTGACCAGACCCGAGTCGGCAGAGCCGCTCGGACCGGTCGCGGTCTTCTTGCCGCCGCCGACCAGCCGGATCGTCACCAGGCCGCCGACGATGACCACGACCAGGACGACCGCGCCGACCGCGAGCAGCAGGCGCCGCCGTCGCTCCGCCTGTTGCTGGGCGGCCAGCTGCGCCGCGATGCGCTCGCGGGCCGCAGCCTTCTGTTCGACACGCCGTGCCATGACTCTCCTCTGATCGTGCGCAGGCTCCTGAAGGTCAACTATCCATCGGCCCCGGAAGTTCCTGCCTGTCCGTCACCGTGAGGTTACAGATCGCGCGCATCAGGGCAGGAACGTGGTCAGGTTCGCGGGCGTGAGGCCGTTGTCCGTGCGCGCGGCAACGTGCTGGTCGGGCCTGACCAATAGTGCGCCGTCCGCGGACAGGCCGGTGCACTCGGCCCAGTCGCCGTCCAGATCGGTGCCTTTGCCGACCCGGTGGACCGGGACCGTGTCGCCGAAGTCCGGCGCCTCCGAGCCGGCCAGGATGACGAAGCCGGGCCCGCACAGGTCGAGCGTCGACTGCCCGGTGGACAGTTCCACGTGCGGCAGCCGCGTGCCGACCTGGCAGCTCAGTACGTCGACGTACCCGTCGCCGGTGTAGTTGTAGCGCGTCATGACCGCGCCGGCGTCGACCTGCTCGGCCACCTCGGCGGCGTTGGTATCGGTCTCGATCCCGTAGCGCGCGAAGAAGTCGGTGCGCAACCGTGCCTGCTGCGCGGCGAGTACTGCGCGCGGCCGCCGCTCCGGCTCGTAGGTATCCAGCAGCTCCGGCGTCGCCCGCCCGTTCAGCACCATGGCGAGCTTCCAGGCCAGATTGTGTACGTCGGCGATGCCGGTGTTGGCGCCGAACCCGCCCCACGGCGCGTGCTGGTGCGCCGCGTCGCCGGCGAGGAAGACCCGGCCACGGCGGTACTCGTCGGCGACGTGGACGCGAGTGTCCCAGGTGCTCGACGCCAGTACGTCGACGTCGATGTCGTCGCGGCCGATCGCCGCGTGGACCTGCTCGAGCGGGTTGTCCGGGGGAGTGTCGTCGTACTCGAGGTGGAAGGACCACTCGTCGGTGTTGTTCTTCGCGAGGATGATCCCGCGGACCACGTCGTTGGCGACGTCGCACTGGCTGAAGGTGCGGCCCTCGACGACGGCGGTCAGGTCGGCGTGCACGAAGACGTTCAGGTACCGGTGGGTCGGCGGCAGCGTCCAGCCGCCGATGCCGAGTTCGGTCCGCACCGGGCTGCCCGCTCCGTCGGCGGCGATCAGGTAGTCCGCCTCGATCTGCTCGCCGCCGATCGTCGCGGTCACCGTGTCCGTCACAGCGTCGGGGCCGGCGTTGAAAGCCGTCAGTTCGACGCCGAAGCGCAGGTCGCCGCCGCGTTCGCGGGCGAGATCGGCGAGCACCGGCTCGAGCAGGACCTGTGGGCAGAAGCAGAACGTCGACGGGCTCGGGTCGCCGCCGATCCCGTTCCGGTGCAGGGCGCTCAGGTCGAGGCCCTCGGACTCGATCAGGTTCCGGCCGTGGCGAGCGCCGCCGAACGCACCGGCCTTCAGAGCAGTGGCAGCGGCTTCCTGGACGCGATCCTCGATGCCGATCTGCCGGTACAACTCGACGGTCCGGGGGTGCACGCCACGCGACCGTGGCAGCACGGACGCACCGGTACGGCGTTCCACGAGCACGAAGTCCACACCGTGGTACTGCAGAAACAGCGCCGCCGACAGGCCGACGAGCCCGCCTCCCACGATCAGCACCGATGTCCGGGTCATGATGTTCTCCTACAGTCTGAGCGATATTTACAGTCCACTATAAACATACAGCGCGATGTAAGCTGATCGTGCAAGGAGGTGAAGAGATGGCCGAACCCGGCCTGCGGGAACGGAAGAAACGCGAGACCCGGACGCGGATCGCGGACGTGGCGCTGCGGTTGTTCGCCGACCGCGGCTTCGACCGGACGACGGTCGCCGAGGTCGCGGCTGCGGCGGACGTGTCGGTGAAGACCGTCTTCAACTACTTCCCGGCCAAGGAGGATCTGTTCTTCGACCGGTCGGAGGAGATCGAGCAGAGCTGGCTGCAGGCCGTGGCCGACCGGCAGCCGGGGGAGGGTCCGCTCGCCGGGCTGCGCCGGCGGTCGCTGGGCCGGTTCGAGGATCATCCGAGCGGCCCTACCGCGCACTTTCGTCGGGTGCTGGGCGGGAGCGCGTTGCTGCAGGCTCGCGGTCAGCAGATGTGGGCAGTGCATGAGGACGCCGTCGCTGCCGCTCTGGCGGACGAGGTGGGGGAGCTGACCGGTCAGGTGCTGGCGCATCAGGTGTTCAGTGTCCATCCGCTCGTGCTCCGGAAGGTCGAGCAGTGGACACAGGACGGTGTCGCGGACGACGAGGTGCGGGATCGCGCCCTGGCGCTGGTCAACCAGGCTTTCGATCTGATGGACCGCAGCATCTCTAATCTCTCCTGACATGGACTGGCGGGCGTGGCACGCGAAGTACGAAGATCCCGAATCCGCACTGTCGCGGCGGTTGGCGGCAGTGCAGGATCAGGTCCGTGGGGCGCTCGATCGGGCCCCGGCGGGTCCGGTGCCGGTGATCAGCCTCTGCGCGGGGCAGGGCCGGGACGTCATCGACGTACTGGAGGACCATCCGCGGCGTGCCGACGTACTTGCGCGGCTGGTCGAGCTCGACCCTGAGTTGTCGGCGTTCGCGCGGGAGCGGGCGAGCGGTCTCGATCAGGTCGAGGTGATCACGGGCGACGCGTCGCTGACCGATCAGTACGTCGGTATGGCGCCGGCCGAGCTGGTGCTGCTGTGCGGGATCTTCGGGAACATCACGCCCGCGGACATCCAGCGCACGATCGCGGCGAGCCCGCAGCTCTGCCGTACCGGCGCAACGGTCGTCTGGACCCGCCATCGCGGCGAGCCGGACCTGGTGCCGACGATCTGCGACTGGTTCGAGGCGCGCGGCTTCGAGCAGGTGTGGGTCTCCGATCCGGAGGCCGATTTCGGCGTCGGCGCGCACCGCTTCACCGGCGTACCGGAACCGCTCGTGACAGGCCAGAGCCTGTTCGGTTTCGTGCCGGGTGGGGCCTGAACCGTAGGGCGATGCTCGACAGGCGGTAGGACATCGGTTATGTTACATAGACGATGTCATATCGCCTCGGAGGTGTGCCCGATGGACGAGACCGCTGAGCGGTTGCTGGGATCGGCGAGCCGGTTGTCCCGGGATCCGGAGACCGAGATCGACTGGGAAGCGCCGATCGGCGACGGGTACGGGATGTCGCCGGAGTGGAGCACGCTCTACGGGACGCCGTACTGGGACGAGCTGACCGAGGCGCAGCAGCGGGAGCTGACCCGGCACGAGTCCGCGTCGGTCGCGACGACCGGGATCTGGTTCGAGCTGATCCTGCAGCAGATGATCCTGCGCGACGTCTACGACAAGCCACCACGGAGCGCCGAGTTCCAGTGGGCGCTGACCGAGATCGCCGACGAGTGCCGGCACTCGATCATGTTCGCTCGTGCGACCGAGCGGATGGTCGAGCCGGCGTACCGCCCGCGGCTGCTCGCGCGCGAGCTCGGCCGGATGTTCAAGACGGTCGCGACCGGTGAGACGGCGTACGCCGCGATTCTGGTGGCCGAAGAGGTACTGGACGTCATGCAGCGCGACTGGATGCGGGACCGCCGGGTCGAGCCGCTGGTGCGGACCGTGAACCACATCCACGTGGTGGAGGAGTCGCGGCACATGGTGTTCGCGCGCGAGGAGACTCGCGAGCGGCTGGCCGGCGCGGGCCGCGGGCGCCGCTGGGTGAGCGCGCTGGTGATCGCGATCGCCGCCGACATGATCGTGTCGAGCATGGTGAGCCGTCAGGTCTACGCGAACGTCGGGCTGGACGCCGAGCGTGCCGTCCGCGAGGCGCGGAGCAACGAGCACCACCGGTCGTTGCTGCGGACGAGCTGCGCGAACCTGATGGACTTCCTCGGGTCGGTCGGGCTGCTGACGCCCGCCGCCGCCCGGGTGTATCGGCGGACCGGCCTGCTGTGAGCACGGGTGCTTGATGAGTTACGTGATCTCGGGGGAGTGCTGCTCGGACGCGAGCTGCGTCGCGGTCTGCCCGATGAACAGCATCCACCCGTCGCCCGGCGAGCCCGGGTTCGGCGCCGGCGTGAGTCTGTTCATCGATCCACGGACCTGCATCGACTGCGGGGCGTGCGCCGACATCTGCCCGGTCGACGCGGCGCAACCGGCCGACCAGGCGGCGCCCGAGGACGTCGAGCGGAATGCGGCGTACTTCGCGGAGCGGGAGCCGCTCGAGGCCACGGACCTGGACAGCTGGGAGCCGCCGGCGTACCAGGTCTGGGGAGACGGCCCGCGCCGGGTGCTGGTCGTCGGCGCCGGGCCGGCCGGGATGTACGCGACGCGCGAGTTGTTGCTGCGGACAACGGCCGAGGTGACGCTGGTCGACCGGCTGGACCAGGTCGGTGGACTGGTGCGATTCGGTGTCGCGCCGGATCACCCGCGGACGAAGCAGATCATCGACACGTTCGAGCGGATCGTCGGTCACTCGCGGGTGCGCTGGCTGCCGGGCACTGACTCCACCTCGCTGACCACTGGGTACGACGCGGTGGTCCACGCCGTCGGTGCTCGCCGGAGTCGTCGTCTTGGCATCTCCGGCGAGGATTCGGCTTGCACTGCCGAGGATTTCGTTGCCTGGTACAACGGGCGGCCGGGCGCAACCCTACCGGTCCAGCTGACCGGACCGCGGGCGGTTGTCGTCGGCAACGGAAACGTCGCCCTCGACGTCGCGCGCCTGTTGCTGAGCGACGAGGACCAGCTTCGCCAGATGGACGTGTCGCCGGACGTCAGGCGGGTGCTTGCAGCGAGCGGTATCAAGGAGGTCGTGCTGCTTGGCCGGCGCGGACCCGAAACGGCGGCGTACACGGAAACGGCGTTGCAGGAGTTGCTCGCCGCGGCCGGCGATCGGGTCGAGCTGCGGTTCCACGCGCGTCCGACGAGTTGGACGTCCGAGGGGCTGACGCTCGAGTCCGGCGACACGATCGCGGCGGGCAACCTGTTCACGGCGATCGGGTTCGAGGGACAGGCGGTCGACGGGCTGCCGTTCGACGCGGACCGCGGCATCGTCCCGAACGTCCGCGGCGCCGTCGTCGGACGGCCCGGTCACTACGTGGCGGGCTGGATCAAACGCGGCGCGCGCGGCGGGATCGGCGTGAACAAGGCCTGCGCCCAGGAGACCGTGACGACGCTGGTCAGCTCTTCCAGGGCTGCAGCTTCTCCGGGTTCCTGATCGCCCAGATGTTCGTGATGTGATCGCCGTCCACATCGAACGCGATCACGGTCTCGACGGCGCCTTCGAACTCGATCACCAGCCCGGGCTGACCGTTGACCATGCGCTCGATGAGAGTGCGGCCGAGGTTGAAGACCGGGAGATCGGCGAAGTACTGCGCGACGTCGACTCCGCCGTGTACCGGCGCGAGCGAGGCTCGCACGATGCCGCCGCCGTCGGCGACCGCGGTGACCCCGGGATCGAGCAGGTTGACGAGCGCCGCGATGTCGGTCGCCTCCCAGGCCGCCTTGAACTCGCGGACCAGCTCCGCCCGCCGCGCTGACGGCGCCGCCGGGTGCTCGGCGTCCCGGATCCGGCGCCGCGCCGACGAGGCCAGCTGACGGCACGCCGCCGGCGTCCGGCCGACGATCTCCGCGACCTCCGGGAACGGGTACCGGAACACGTCGTGCAGGATGAACGCCACCCGCTCGGCAGGCGTCATCGCGTCCAGTACGACAAGGAACGCCATGTTCACCGACTCGTCGAGCGTCACTCGATCGGCAGGGTCGGCCGGGTCGGTGGATCCGGTGTGCCACTCGGTGGTTTCCGGCAACGGCTCAGGGATCCATTCACCGACGTACCGCTCCCGCCGGGCGCGGGCGGACCGCAGCAGGTCGAGGCAGATCCGGCTCGCGACTTTGGTCAGCCACGCCGCCGGGTTGTCGATCGCCTGCTGCTCGTCCGGTGTCATCGCGTACCAGCGCGCGTACGTCTCCTGGACCACGTCCTCGGCGTCGGCCAGCGACCCCAGCAGCCGGTACGCGAGATTGATCAGCTGCCGCCGCTCGCTCATGATCGCGCTCAGGCCCGGGTCGCTCATGTCGGTCCTCTCCTCGTTCATACCTGGTACGACGGAACAGCCGGGCGAAGTGTGAGATCTGACAGTTCGTGCGGACATCTCGTCGTACAGATCATGACCACACAGAACGCTGTATCCGAAGTCGACATCCGGGAACGCATCGACATCCTGCTCGACGCGATCCGCACCGGCGACCGGGCCGCCGTCCGCACGATCTTCGCCCCGAACATCGTCTCCTTCGACATCCAGCCGCCGCTACGGCATCTCGGCGCCGAGACGAAGTGGGAGAACTGGGAGTTCGTTTTCGAGGCGTTCGAGCTGCCGCTCGAGTACGAGGTCCGCGACCTGACCGTCCTCGTCGACGGCGAGCTCGCGGTCGTGTACTCGCTGAACCACATGAACGCCGTGATGAAGACGGGCGGCAAGATCGACTACTGGCTGCGCTGGACCGCGGCCTGGCAGAAGATCGACGGGCAGTGGCTGATCGTGCACGACCAGGTCTCGGTGCCGACGAACTTCCAGGACGGGACTGCGGCGATGGACCTCCTGGCCTGAGTCATGCCCCGAGTCATGCGCTGAGTCATGATTTGACTCGCGCGCGGCCGAGGATGTGCGGGCTGGCTGGGGACTTGTGATCGGGTGGGAACTCGAACTGGTCGAGTTCCTCGATCTCGAAACCGGCGGCGGTGATCGCGGCGGCGGTGTCGCGGTGGGTGTGGCAGCCGCCGGCGAACAGCGGCCACAGGGTTGCGTCGGAGATGCGCTGGACCGTTGCGAGGGTGCGGTCGGGGGCGGCCGCGACGTGCTCGTAGAACCTGAGCTCGCCGCCGGGTCGCAGTACCCGCCGCACCTCGGCCAGGGCTTTGGCCTGGTCGGGGACCGAGCAGAGCACGAGCGAGACCACTACGGCGTCGGCTGACGCGTCAGGTGCCGGCAGGTGGTCCGCCGTACCTTCGACGACCTCGACCGGGACCGGGGCAGAGGCGGCTTGGCGCTGGGCCTGGGCGCGGAGATAGGGCTCGGGTTCGACGGCGAGGACGCTTGTCACGTCGGTGGGGTAGTGGGCGAAGTTGCCGCCGTCGCCCGCTCCGATCTCGACCACCCGGCCCTGTACACCGGTGAGCAGCCGACGCCGATGATCGGCCGCTCCCTGCTCGTCCATGGCGGGCCGCACCCGCGTGTACATCCGGGCGAACAACGGACGTCTCATGAACCCACCATCGCAGACTGTCGGATCGCGGCCCGGGTCGATCGTCTCCTGAGCGAGACTGTCCTCAAGGAGGTACGCGAGTGAAGTACGTGCTGATGTTCATCGAGACCGAGGAGTTCGCGACGGAGTTCGCGGCGATGGGTCCGGCCGAGAAGGAGGAGGCGTACCGGCGGGTGTACCAGTGGTTCGACGACCACGCGGACAAGATCACCAACCGGGGGAGCAAGCTGCAGGGCCGCGAGACCGCGACGACGGTCCGGCTGGACAGCGGGCAGCTGACGACCGACGGGCCGTTCATCGAGGGCAAGGAGGTCGTGTCCGGGTTTACCGAGATCGAGGTCGAGGATCTCGACGAGGCACTGCGGATGGTGAAGACGTGGCCGGCCTGCCCGGTGATCGAGATCCGCCCGGTCGCACAGATGTGAGCACCGACGGAGAGTTGGCCCGCGTGGTGCGTGATCACGCGGGGCGGTTGGCCGGTGCATTGGTGTCGCTGCTGGGTGACTTCTCGGCGGCCGAGGATCTGGTGCAGGACGCGGTCGAGATCGCGCTGAAGCGCTGGCCGGTCGAAGGGATTCCCGAGCGGCCGGACGCGTGGCTGTTCACGGTCGCTAAGCACCGCGGTCTCGACGTACTGCGTCGGCAGCAGAACTATCGCGCCAAGCTCGCTCTCCTCCAGCCGCTCGAGCAGCAGCCGGCCTCGGATGACCGGCTGCGCTTGATCTTCACCTGCTGCCACCCGGCGTTGGCGCGGGAGGCTCAGGTCGCGCTGACGCTTCGGGTGGTGTGCGGTCTGACGACTGCGCAGATCGCGGCCGCGTTCCTCGCATCGGAGTCCGCGGTCGCCCAGCGGATCACGCGGGCGAAGCGCAAGATCACCGACGCCGGCATCCCGTACCGGATCCCGCGCGACGACGAGCTCCCCGACCGACTGAACGAAGTACTGACAGTCATCTACCTGCTCTTCAACGAGGGCTACCTGTCGAGTACGGCGGAATGCGCTCACTCGTGCGATCTCGTCGACGACGCCGAATGGCTGACCGCGCTGCTCCACGGCCTCCTGCCCAACGAGCCCGAGGTAGCCGGCCTGCTCGCGCTGATCAGACTGCATCGCGCCCGTACGGCGGCCCGCTTCACGCCGGCCGGCGACCTCATCCTCCTCGAGGACCAGGACCGTACGTCGTGGGACCACGCAGCGATCGCCGACGCAACCGCTCTCCTCACGCGCACCGCCCGCCGGCACCACGCACCCGGCCCGTACCAACTTCAGGCCGCCATCGCCGCCTGCCACAGCGAGGCATCGACCTGGCCCGAGACGGACTGGCCGCAGATCCTCGTCCTGTACGACATGCTCCTCACCCTGCAGCCGACACCGGTCGCCGGCCTGCACCGATCCATCGCACTGTCCTACGTACGCGGACCCGCAGCCGCCCTCGCAGAGCTCGACGGAATGGCCACCGGGCTTGAGCAGTACTCGTTGTTCCACGCGACCCGCGCGCAGCTCCTTCGCGACCTCGGCCGTGCTGCCGAGGCCCACGACGCCGACGAGCGGGCCGCCGAGTTGACTGCCAATCCGGCACAGCTCGGTCTGCTCAACGAGCGCCTGGCCCGCTGAACCACCATCCTTGCTTCATGGGTGTGGAGGGGCGGGGCGAACGGCTGTGGTTTCTGGACTGGTTGCGGGTGATCGCGGTGTTCGGGGTGTTCGTGTTCCACACCCTGCGGCCGTTCGACGACGGCGACTGGCATGTGAAGAACGCGCAGACGAGTGAGGGGATCTCGATCGGGATCGCGTTCCTGGGGTTGTGGGGGCTGGCGTTCTTCTTCATGATCTCCGGCTCCGCCGCGTGGCTGGCGCTGCGGTGGCGGAGCGCGCTCGAGTTCCTCAGGGAGCGCTCTCTGAGGTTGCTCGTTCCGTTCTTCGTCGCCTACGTGCTGCTCTCACCGCTGCAGTACTTCATCGAGGAGCATCACAAGGGTCGGTCGACGGACTCGTTCTTCGGTGATGTGCGGACGTTCTTCAGCGATCTCGCCGGCGATGCGCCGCTGTGGATGCGCGACACGTACCACCTGTGGTTCCTCGTGTATCTGATCCAGTTCGCCGTACTCGGTCTGCCGGTGTTTCTGTTGCTGCGCGGTAGACCTGGTTGGACGGCCTGGATCGCGCGGCGGTGTCAGCGGCGCGGGTCGATCCTGCTGCTCGCCGTACCTCTCGTGCCGATTCACCTGCTGCTGCTCGCCGCGCCCGGTCCGGAGCACGGGTGGGGCGAGTTCGTGTTCTTCTTCGACTTCTTCGTCGTCGGGTATCTGGTGATGTCGGACGACCGGCTCCTGGCCGCGGTACGCCGGGACGCCGTACCTGGACTGCTGCTCGGGGCCGGCGCGTTCGTGCTCGGTGTCGTCACGGGCATCATCGACTTCCTCGACGGCTGGTGGCCGAACCCGGGCTACTCCTGGCAGTACGTCTGGTACTCGTCGCTCATCACCCTCGCCGTCTGGGGCTGGCTGGTCGCCGTCCTAGGCCTCGGCCTCCGCGCCCCCGCCCTCCAACGCCCCGTACCGCCCCGCCTGGCCCGAGCCGCAATGCCGTACTTCATCATCCACCAGCCGGTAATCCTCGCGCTCGCCTACTTCATCGTCACCTGGCACACCAACCTCTGGCTCAAGTACGCCGTACTCCTACCCACAGCCTTCGCCGCCTCCGCACTCCTGGCCTGGGCCCTGTCATCCACCCCGGTGCTCAACCAGCTGTTCGGTGTCAAACGCACCGCCGAAGTACCTAAGAACGCGGTGGGTTAGACGCTGCGGAGGACTGAGACGACTACGCCGAGGATTGTTGCGTTGTCGCCGTCGATGACTTCGTAGGCGGGGTTGCGGGGTTCCAGGTAGACGTGGTTGTTGCGGCGGCGGAAGACCTTGACGGTTGCCTCGTCGTCGAGCATGGCGGCGACGATCTGGCCGGAGTGGGCCTCGGACTGCTGGCGGACCACGACGATGTCGCCGTCGCAGATCGCGGCGTCGATCATCGACTCGCCGCGGACACGCAGGCCGAACACGGTGCCGCGGCCGGTCAGCCCGCGGGGGAGTTGGAGTACGTCGTCGACGTGCTCGATCGCGGAGATCGGCGTACCGGCCGCGATGTCGCCGACCACCGGCACCGGCACGTTGTCGTCACTCGTCGACCCGGCGCCCGGCTCCTGGAGGAACATCCGGACGTCGATCGGCCGCGAGACCGACGGGCTCCGGCGGAGGAACCCCTTCTCCTCGAGACTGGCGAGGTGCTTGGACACCGACGACGAGGAGCGCAGCCCGACCGCGTCGCCGATCTGCCGGCTGCTCGGCGGGTACCCGTACCGCGTCACCCAGTCCCGGATCACCACCAGAATGCGTTGCTGCCGTTCCGGAAGCGCCCCGGTGTCGAGGTCGCCGAACAGGTCGAGATCAGTCACCGCGAAATCCTAGATCGCCCCCGGCCTGCAAGCGCAGCCGACACCCGCAGCCGAGTTGAAGAAGAGTTGGTGGGGTGTGGCTAGCTACGTAGTCGTCGGGGTAGCCACACGTCGCTGGTGTCAGCGGGCTGCGGCTGTCGGCGTACATGCTCGATCAGCTTCACGAGATCTGGGTGCTTGTTCGAGCTGAGCCAGATCAAAGACCACGGATAGACCGGTGTCGGGTCCACCACCCGAAGTCGCCGCAGGCCTCGCGGCCACGGCCCCGCCTCCCGCGTCCGTTCACCCCAGAACGTGATCAGCGACTTCGACTCGGCGATCGTCCCGACCAGTTCCTCGAACCCGAAGTTCGGACCGGTCGAGTCGATCGTGAGGCCGAAGTCGGCGGTCAGCTCCTGATAGAACGTGCCCCACTCGCTGCCCTCGATGATCCCCGGAATCCAGAACGTGTACCGGCGCAGTTCGTCCACCGGCACCGACGTCCGATTCGCGAGAGGATGCCCGGCACCGACGATGATCTCGTGCGGCTCCAGGTACGCGACCATGCTCTCGAGCCCAGGCGGCAGCGGCTCAGGATGATAGGCAAAGGTCGCATCGATCTCACCAGCAAGCAGAGCCGGAAGCGCTGCTCCCAGCCCGCGCAGCACCAAAGTCTTCAGCGGGAGCTCGGGGTGCGTCTGGTGGAAGTCGAGCATGAGTACGGCGGGCAGCAGCCGGCTCCCGAGGATGTCGACGCGTAGCGGCCGCACGTCGGCCTGCACCGACTCGACAGCATGCCGCGCGGCGATCAGTACGGCGTGCGCGTGCGGCAGAAACGTCCGCCCGGCAGCGGTCAGCGTCGCGCCAGTCGGAACGCGGTCGAAGAGCGTCGCTCCGAGCGAGGCCTCCAGCGCCGCGATCCGCTTCGACACTGCCTGCTGGCTCAGTCGCAGGCGGTCGGCGGCGTACCGGAACTGGCCTTCCTCGGCGACGGCGACGAACGCGCGCAGGCTGTCGAGATTCACGGGACCAGACAGTACAACCGCAGGTTGTCAGCACAGACGACAGGGTTGTTTGATCTACGCGCCGCACGATCCTTGGATGAGGGCTCCAGACAACTGACGGTTGTGGAGCTCGGGTGCCTTCGTTCACACATCTGCACGTTCACACGCAGTACTCGCTGCTCGACGGCGCCGCGCGGCTGAAGGACCTGTTCGCGGCCTGCACCGAGCACGGCATGACCCATCTCGCGATCTCGGACCATGGGAACCTGCACGGCGCGTACGACTTCTTCCACCAGGCGCAGAAGGCCGGCATTACGCCGATCATCGGCATCGAGGCGTACGTCGCGCCCGCGTCCCGCCGTACCAAGAAGCGCGTGTTCTGGGGGCAACCGCACCAGAAACGCGACGACGTCTCCGGATCCGGCGGCTACACGCACAAGACGATCTGGGCGCGGGATGCGACCGGCCTGCACAACCTGTTCCGGCTGTCCTCTGACGCGTACCAGGAGGGCTGGTTGCAGAAGTGGCCGCGGATGGACAAGGACAGCCTCGCCCAGTGGTCCGACGGGCTGATCGCGTCGACCGGCTGCCCGTCCGGCGAGGTGCAGACGCGACTGCGACTCGGCCAGTACGACGCAGCGGTCGAGGCGGCCGCGCAGTACCAGGACATCTTCGGCAAGGAGAACTACTTCCTCGAACTGATGGACCACGGCATCGAGATCGAGCGAAGGGTTCGCGACGGCCTGCTCGACCTCGGGCGCACGCTCGGCATCCCACCGCTGGTCACGAACGACTCGCACTACACCCACGCCGCCGAGGCCAAGGCGCACGACGCCCTCCTGTGCATCCAGACCGGCAAGTCCCTGGCCGACCCTGACCGCTTCCGCTTCGACGGGTCCGGCTACTACCTCAAGTCGGCCGCCGAGATGTACGCCGTCGACACCTCGGACGCCTGGCAGGACGGCTGCCGCAACACCCTGATGGTTGCCGAGCGCATCGACACCACCGGGATGTTCACGAAGCGCGACCTGATGCCGCGGTTCGCCGTACCTGAAGGGTTCACGGAGGTGACGTGGTTCCGCGACGAGGTCCTGCGGGGGATGCGCCGGCGATACCCGGACGGGTGGGGCGAGCGATATCAGAAGCTGATCGAGTACGAGATGGACGTCATCATCCAGATGGGGTTCCCGGGCTACTTCCTGGTGGTCGCGGACTTCATCATGTGGGCCAAGAGCAACGACATCGCGGTCGGCCCGGGCCGCGGGTCGGCGGCCGGTTCGCTGGTGTCGTACGCGCTCGGCATCACCGACCTGGACCCGATCGAGCACGGGCTGATCTTCGAGCGGTTCCTGAACCCGGAGCGGGTCTCGATGCCGGACGTCGACATCGACTTCGACGAACGCCGACGGGTCGAGGTGATCCGCTACGTCACCGAGAAGTACGGCGCCGACAAGGTCGCGATGATCGGCACCTACGGCACGATCAAGGCGAAGAACGCGATCAAGGACTCGGCTCGGGTCCTCGGCCTCCCGTACGCGACGGGCGACCGGATCACCAAGGCGATGCCCGCGGACGTCGGCGGCTCCGGCATCGACCTGACCGGGATCACCGACCCGAAGCATCCGCGGTACGACGAGGCCGCCGAGGTCCGGTCGATGTACGAGAACGACCCCGACGTACGCACCGTGATCGACACCGCGAAGGGCGTCGAGGGCCTGGTCCGGCAGATGGGGGTGCACGCGGCCGGCGTGATCATGTCGAGCGAGTCGATCGTCGACCACGTCCCGGTCTGGGTCCGGCACTCCGACGGCGTCACCATCACCCAGTGGGACTACCCGAGCTGCGAGTCCCTCGGGCTGCTGAAGATGGACTTCCTCGGCCTCCGCAACCTGACTGTCATCGACGACGCGGTGAAGATGGTGCGGGCGACCAAGGGCCTCGAGATCGAGCTCTTGCGGTTGCCGCTCGACGACGCACCGACGTTCCAGTTGCTGGGCCGCGGCGACACGCTCGGCGTCTTCCAGTTCGACGGTACGGCGATGCGCGCGCTGCTGCGGTTGATGCGGCCGGACCAGTTCGAGGACATCACCGCCGTGACCGCACTGTACCGGCCAGGCCCGATGGCGATGAACTCGCACACGAACTACGCGCTGCGGAAGAACGGGCAGCAGGAGATCACGCCGATCCACCCCGAACTCGAGGAGCCGCTGCGCGAGGTGCTCGGGATCACCTACGGGCTGGTGGTCTACCAGGAACAGGTGCAGAAGGCGGCGCAGATCCTCGCCGGGTACAGCCTGGGCCAGGCGGACCTGCTGCGGCGCGCGATGGGCAAGAAGAAGAAGGAAGTGCTCGACCAGGAGTTCGTGCCGTTCCGGGATGGTTGCCGGCAGCACGGATTCTCGGACGTAGCGACGCAGGCCGTGTGGGACGTTCTAGTGCCGTTCGCCGGGTACGCGTACAACAAGGCGCATGCCGCGGCGTACGCGCTGTTGTCGTACTGGACGGCGTACCTGAAGGCGAACCATCCGGCCGAGTACATGGCGGCTTTGCTGACCTCGGTGAAGGACGACAAGGACAAATCCGCGGTGTACCTGAACGAATGCCGGCGGATGGGGATCAAGGTGCTACCGCCCGACATCAACGAGTCGCTCGCGAACTTCGGCGCTCAGGGGGACGACGTGGTGCTCTTCGGGCTGTCCGCCGTACGGAACGTCGGGTCCGCGGTCGTCGACGGGATCGTCCGCAGCCGCCAGGGCGGCCGGTACGCGTCGTTCCCGGACTTCCTGGCGAAGGTGGAGTCCGTTGCCTGCAGCAAACGTGCGATCGAGTCGCTGATCCAGGCCGGTGCGTTCGACACGCTCGGACACACGCGAAAGGGTTTGCTCGCGAGGCACGAGGAGCTGGTCGAGAACGCCGTTGCGGTCAAGCGGAAGGAGGCCGAGGGGCAGTTCGATCTGTTCGGTACGTCGGAATCGCCGGTGTTCACGCTCGACGTGAGCTTCGCGCCGGACGAGTGGGACAAGGCGGTCCTGCTGGCGCGCGAGCGGGAGATGCTGGGCCTGTACGTGTCGGACCATCCACTGTTCGGCCTCGAGGGAGCGCTCTCCGAGCGTTCCGACGTGGGGATCGCTCAGCTCGGTGATCAGTCCGACGGCGCGGTGGTGACGATCGGCGGGATCATCTCCGGCTTGCAGCGGCGGGTGACGAAGAAGGGCGATCCGTGGGCCACGGCAACGATCGAGGATCTCGCCGGGTCGGTCGAGTGCCTGTTCTTCCCGGCGACGTACCAGTTGGTGTCCGGGCGACTGCAGCAGGACGCGGTGGTGTTCGTGAAGGGGCGGTTGGACAAGCGGGACGACGTACCGCGGCTGATCGGTTCCGAGGTGACGGTTCCCGATCTGGCCACGGTCGGGGTCGTCGAGTTGGAGATGGCGCAGAGCAACGTCGTACCGCGCACCGTGAACCAGTTGCGGGACGTGCTGGCGGCACATCCCGGACGGTCGGAGGTGCATCTGCGGGTGCGCGGCGCCGCGACCACGACGGTGTACCGGCTGGCGTTCCGGATCGCTGCTGGGGCCGAGTTTTGGGCCGATCTGAAGGCCGAGGTGGCGTCGGTACGCGCCCGTCAGTCGTGACTCAGGAGGGCGACGAGCTGCTCTCGGTCGAGGTCCTCGGAGCGTGGGGCGTGGATGCGGTCGCAGATGGTGAGGGCCTCCTGCCACGCCGCCTTCGCCTCGGCGATGCGGCCGACCGCGTGATACGTGTGCCCGAGATTCTTCAGTACGACGGCCTCGCCCCAGGGGAACCCGAGTTCGCGGTGCAGGCGCACCGACTCGAGGTGACAGCTGAGCGCTTCGTCGTACCGGCCGCGGGCGGCCTCGATGCCGGCGAGCGTGTCGAGGACCGCGCCTTCGCCCCGGTGGCTGTGGATGGTGCGGTAGTAGCGGATCGCCTCCCCGGCGGCCTCGGCTGCTTCGTCGAGGCGGCCGGCTGCGTGATACATCGCGGCCATGTTCCCGAGCGAGTGTGCCTGTCCTCGCTCGTCTCCGATGCGCCGCTTGATCGCGAGTCCTTGCTGGGCGACGTCGATCGCCTGGCTGCTCCGGCCGAGGATGTCGTGCGAGACGGAGAGGTTGCCCAGTGCCCGCGCGACCTGGATGTCCATGCCTGCTGCCCGGAAGATCTCCGCCGATCGTTCGAAGTGGACGATCGCGCGTTCGCAGTCGTCACGCTGCTCCATGTAGCGCAGCCCGAGCGTGTTGTTGATGAAGGCCTCGGGCAAGGGATCGTCGAGCCGGGTACAGCTGTCCTGGGCGAGCATCAGGAGTTCGGTGAGCAGGTCCAGGTCACGGCCACTGAGATCGCCTTCGCACGACTCGACGAGCTCGTAGGTGTACCGGTCGTGGCCGGTGGCGTGGGCGAGCCGGATCACCGCGGCCAGCGTCTGACGCTCGTCGTCGTACCACTGGACGGCTGCGGCGGCGTCCGGGAACTGTCCAGGAGTGACGCCGGCTGCTGGTGGAACGAGCTTGCGGTCGGATCCGCGGTCGTCGCGCAGCACCCGTGCGTTGAAGCCGGTGTGCGTGTACCAGCTGAACAGCCGCTCCAGAGCCTCGGTGCGGTCGGGCAGCAGTTGGCCCAGCTCGGCGGCGTGGGCGCGGACCAGGTCGTGCATCTCGAAGCGGCCGTTGCCGAGATCCTCGACCAGGTGCAGATCGGCCAACCGCGCGAGCAGCCGGCGGGTGTCCGAGACCGTTGCCCCGAGCAACGCAGCGACGGCCGGTAGGGCGAAGTCGCTGACCGGGAACAGGCCGAGGTGCTCGTACAACCGGGCCGTGGAGTCCTGCAGCGCCCGGTGCGACCAGGAGAAGATCGCGCGCAGACCGGTCGCCTCGTCACTGTCGTCGAACGTGTCGAGGATCGACTGCTCCGCATGCAGTTGCGTGACCAGTTCGGCGACCTGCTGCGGCGACCGTCCGGCGGCATGCTCCGCGATGACCGCGAGCGCGAGCGGCAGGTGTTGGCAGCTCCGGGCGAGTTCGGTGACCTGGTCGGCGTCGGTGTCGGGTGCGATCGACCGGATCAGCCGTTCGGATTCGACCGGCGGAAGTTCGCCGAGGGTGATCCGGTAGGCGCCGTCGCGGACCACGAGAGTGCGCAGCCGGTCCCGGCTGGTGGCGATCACCAGGCAGCCTCGGGCCGGCAGCAGCGGACGGAGCTGCTCGGCATCGCGGGCGTTGTCCAGCAGGAACAGCATGCGGCGGCCGTGCAGGGTGCTGCGGAGCAACGCGGACTGGGCCGCCTCGTCGGTGGGGATGCGTTCGGCGCGCAGGCCGAGGCCGCTGAGCAGCAGCCGCAGCGCTGCGGTCGTCGGCATCAGATCGGCCGGATCGAAGCCGCGGAGGTTGAGGTACAGGTCGCCGTCCGGGAACAGGTGCCGCACCCGGTGCGCCCACCGCACCGCGAGGCTCGTCTTTCCCGCGCCGCCGATTCCGCAGATCGCCGCGATCACGGTCGCCGGATCCTTCTCGTCGGGTGCGGGCAGCAGTTCGTTGAGCTCCTTCAGCTCGTCCTCGCGGCCGGTGACCCTGCTGTTCTCGGCCGGCAGCTGTCGGGGTACGACGATGCGCGCGGGCGGGGCCGCGGCGGCCTCCTCGGGTTCGGAGTCGGCGGCGAGCAGTTCGGCGTGCAGAGCGCGGAGCTCGGCACCCGGATCGACTCCGAGTTCGTCGGAGATCAGACGGCGTACGTCGTCGTAGCAGGCGAGGGCCTCCGCGTGGCGACCGGTGACGTCGAGCAGCCGGATCAGGCGCTCCCACAGCGGTTCGCGGTACGGGTACTGGGTCGCGAGGTCGCGCACCTCGACGAGCAGCGGCTCGAGGACACCGCCGGCGATGTCCAGGTCGATCCGCCGCTCCCGGGCCGCGAGATAGCGCTCTACCAGACCGGGGAGGGCGGCCGTGGCGAACCAGTCGGCCGTCAGATCGGAGAACGGCGTGCCGGCCCAGAGATCGAGCGCTGCCGCGGTCGCAGTGCGTTCATCGGCTGGCACGGGGAGTTGGTGGGCGCGATCGAGTTCGTCGGTGAAGCGGAGTACGTCGACGTTCTCGCGGGGGAGCGTGAGCGCGTAGGCCTCGGGATGCGCGCGGATGACCTCGGGGCCGAGGAGGGTGCGCAGCCGGGAGATACAGGTCTGCACGGTCGGACGCAGGCGGTCAGGTGGCTGGTCGCTCCAGACCCGGTCGCCGATCGTGTCGACCGGCACCGGATCACCTGCCGACAGCGCGAGTACCGCGAGCAGATCCCGCAAGCGCGGCGCGGAGACAGGGGCTTCGGACCCGTCCACGAAGACGCCGAACGCGCCAAGGAGCCGGACCTCGACCTGCCGCGAGCCACCAGCCATACAGCCTCCCACCGCCGCTTCAACCCTAGCGATGAAAGAGTGCAGGCTCCGGAGCGGTGGTCACCGCTGCTGTGCCTTGACTCTCCTTGGCGTGGCGAGGACGGTGGCATTGGCGCCACCTCGGCGATGGGCTGACCCCCGTCCACTCAGGCAGAGTGAAGTCAGCTCCAGGTTCTGGTCGAGGCTGATCGCGCCGGGGGAGTCCTGATGAAAGTCGGACGCATTCGTACGTTGCTGCTCGTGACACTCATCGGCGCGGGATCGCTCGCTTCGACAGCGTTGGTGTCCTCCGCGCAGTCCACGACCACCAAGACATCGCAGTACAACATCGACTTCGGTCCCTGTGCGGGTTCGACAAAGGCCCGTTGCGGGACTCTGCGCGTGCCGGCAGATTGGGCAGATCCGAACGGTCCGAAGATCAACGTGGCCGTGGCTCGCCGGCCCGCCGACGACCCGGCGCACCGGATCGGCACGTTGTTCTTCAACCCTGGTGGCCCGGGAGATGGCGCCGTCCGCTATGTCATGGCAGCCGATACCTTCTTCTCCGCCGCGCTGCGGGCTCGCTTCGACATCGTCGGCGTCGATCCGCGAGGCGTCGGCGCAAGCACTCCGATCACGTGCGGTGTTCCGGCACTGACGCCCGACTACAGCTTCTTCCCGCGAACCCAACAAGAGTTCGACGCCATGGTGGCCCACAATCGCGCCGTCGCGAAGAGCTGTCTGAAGCAGACCGGGCCACTGATGCTGCACGCGGACACCATCAGCGTTGCCCGCGACCACGAGGCCCTACGGATCGCACTCGGCGTCTCGCAGGTGAACTGGCTGGGCCTGTCCTACGGCACGCAGGTCGGTGCGCAGTACGCCCAGCTGTACCCGAAGCGCACGCGAGCCATGGTCCTGGACGCGGCACTCGAACACAGCGGCTCAGAGGTGCAGATCACCGCCGACGGGATCAGCACCGTGGAAGAGGCATTCAACCGCTTCGTCGAATGGTGTGCCACCGCTGCCGACTGTGCCTTGCAGGGCCAGGACGTCGCTGCGGTCTACGACCAACTCGTCAAGAGCGCCGACCAGAACCCGATCCCGGTCGAAGGAGCCCTGCGCCCCGTGACCGGGGACGACATCCGGATGGGCACTCCGACCTGGCTCCTCGCGAAGACGCCCAACGTGCTCGCGGGCGAGCTGTCGTGGCCGGTGTTCTCCGAGGTCCTCAAGGCGGCGGTGGCCGGGCAAGCCGACTTCTTCGCCTTCCCGCCGCCCCAGGGTCCCACCGACAACCTCTTCGCCCGCATCGCCAATCACTGTGGTGACTACGTCGCCGATATCCACACCTTCGCCGACATGCAGCAGCGCATCGAGATGGCACGGCAGTTGGCGCCGCACCTGCAGGGCGGGTCGGAGTTCTGGCTGGGCGGCTTATGCATCGGTTGGCCGTTCAAGGTCGCCAATCCGCAGCGCACCCTGGATGTGAAGGGCGTGCCGACACTGATCGTTCACTCGACCCACGACCCGTCTGTCTCGTACCAGTGGGCCTTCGGCCTGGCAGCCCAGATCCGCGGCAGCAGCGTCCTGTCCCGCATCGGCGACGGCCACACCTCGTACTACACCTCAGACTGCGCCCGGAGCGCGGCGGACCAGTTCCTGCTCACCAAGCAATCCCCGCCGGCCCCCGTGTGCACCACCTGAATGACTCCGGGGCGGCTCCCAGACTTGGGAACCGCCCCGGCTGTATCGTCCCCAGGCATGCATGGTCCGTCGAATGAGGTCCTGGATGCCTTCGGGCTGGCAGCGCCGGTGGTGCGGCTGCCGGGAGGACAGGGTGAGACCTGGCGTTCCGGAGCGGTCGTAGTCAAGCGCGTCGACGCGGAGTCCGCATGGCGCGCCGAGGTGCTGAGCGCGTTGCCGGAGTCCGGAGAGTTTCGGGTGGCGCGGCCGGTGCGGGCCCGGGATGGTGCATGGGTCGCGTTCGGGTGGGAGGCCAGTGAGTTGCTGGTCGGCGCGACGGATGTGCGGCGGCAGGACGAGGTCCTCACCGCCGCGGCCGCGTTCCATGAGGCTGTCGCCGGGCTGCCGTGGCCGGAGTTCATCGACGCGCGCCACGATCCGTGGGCGGACGGCGACCGGGTCGCCTGGCGAGAACAGTCGGTCGAGGGGAGTACGGCGTACGTCGACCTGGTCGGGCCGCTCGTCGCCGCGTGGCGGCCGGTGGACCTGGCGGCGCAAGTGGTGCACGGTGATCTGCCCGGGAACGTGATGTTCGCCGACGGTCTCCCGCCGGCGATCATCGACTGGCCGGTCTACTGGCGACCGCCGTCCTGGGCGGCGGCTGTCGCGGTCGCCGATGCCCTCTGCTGGTACGGCGCCGAACCGGATCTCGCGGCACGCTGGGCACAACTGCCCGAGTGGGGCCAGATGCTCGTGCGTGCCTTGATCTACCGCATGACAACCGACGACCTCGCCGGCGGTGCCGCGACCTGGACGGACGCCCGCCGCGCTAGCTACGCGCCGGTCATCGAGCTTGCGCTCTCGTACGCCGGCTGAGCGGTGCGGCCCGCGGCCCGGACGGCGAGCGGAATGGTGCCGAAGGCAAGCACTCCGAGCCCGGCGCCGATCCAGCCGACCGCGGAATAGCCCGCGCCTGCGTCGATGGCCAGGCCGCCGAGCCAGGGACCGACCGTGATGCCGACGTTGAACGCCGAGATGTTGAAGGCGGCGGCGAGCATCGGTGCGGATCCGGCCACGCTGAACACCCGCGAGTTCACCGCCGGGTTGGTGGCGAAGCCGAACGTCCCGACGCCGATGATCGCGGGGATGGCGAGCCACGGTGTGCCGGTCGCGAGCGCGAGCACGATCGCTGCGGCGATCACTCCGGTCAGGCTGATCACCAGCGTGCTGAACGGTCGCTGATCCGCGGTGCGTCCGCTGATCGTGATACCGGCCAGCGCGCCGACGCCGTACAGCGCCAGGATCACCGGCACCCAGGCCGCGGACAGCCCGGTGGTCTCGGTGAGCAGGGGAGCGAGGTAGCTGAAGATCACCAGGATCGCGCCGGTCGACAGCGCCGTCGTCCCGTACGCGAGCCAGAGCTGCGGATTCGCCATGCTGCGCAGCTCGAGACGCAGCTGGGGAGCGCTCTCTGAGCGTCCCCGGGGGATCGTCGCGACGACACCGCCGATCGCGAGGACCGACAGGACGGCGACCGCCCAGAACGCCGACCGCCAACCGAGGTGCTGACCGAGCAACGTCCCGGCAGGCAGCCCGACGATCGTGGCCACGGTGAGACCGCTCGCCAGCACGCTCATCGCCTTCGCGCGCGCTGCAGGCCCCGCCAGCTCGATCGCGGTCACGGAGGCGACCGCCCAGAAACCGGCGTACACGAAGGCGCCTGCGACCCGGGTCGCGACGAGCACGCCGTACGACGAGGTGAGAGCGCCGGCCACGTGGGTGAGCGTGAAGATCACCAGGAACGCGAGCATCGCGGCCCGCCGGGACCAGCGCAGCGTTGCGACGGCCAGGATCGGTGCGCCGACGAGCATGCCGATCGCGAACGCGGAGATCAGCAGGCCGGCCGCGGGGATGGAGACGTTCAGATCGGTCGCGATCTCGGGGAGCAGACCGGCGAGCATCAGCTCGGAGGTGCCTTGGGCGAAGATCGCCAGGCCGAGCAGATAGACAGCGCGGGGCATGAGAGCCTCTCAATATTAGATCGATCGGTTCAAAACGTGGGCATGGTGAACCGCGGGATGTCAGAAGTTGCGGAGCGTTGCCTCGACGACGACCCGCTGACTCTCGGGGGTCGCGTCGCGGCGGGCGGCCACGCGCAGACCGCCGAGAACGGTGAAGACGTACGTCGCGAGTCCGGCCGCGTCCTGCTCCGGGTCGAGCTCGCCGGCGGCCTGCGCCGCCTGGATGGCGGTGGTCAGGGCGGCCAGTTTCGCCTCGTGATCGCGGTCGAGGCGATCGACGACCTCGGCGTCCTTCGGGCCGAGCTCCACGATCGTGTTGATCACGAAGCAGCCGGCCGGTTCGCCGGGATCCGGCTCCACTGCCGCCCACAGGATCTGCCGGACCCGCTCGCGGATCGGCAGTGTCGCGTCCTGGATGACCTCGAGCTGGGCGGCGGTGAAGCGGTCGACGTACCGCTGCAGGGCGCGGTCGAACAGGTCGCGCTTGCTGGTGAAGGTGTTGTAGATGCTGCTCCGGCCGAGCCCGGTCGCCGCGCAGAGGTCCTGTGTCGAGGTGGCCTCGTAGCCCGACGTCCAGAACACCCGCATCGCGGCGTCCACGGCACGGTCCTCGTCGAAGGTCCTCGGTCTCGGCATACCGCCGAGCCTAGCACGTTATGGACTGATCGATCCAAAACAGACCGCCCGATCACCGCACTTGCTGCGCCGATAGCATCTGGGCATCGAGGCGAGTGCCGGAAGCTCTTCGACAGGAGCGCAGGCGCTCGCCTTCACTTGGGGGCACCGTCCAACGATGAACTGGGGAGCAATGTGAGGTTGTTCAGACCTGGGGGGCTCGCTCTTGCCCTTGGCCTGGTCGCCGGAATCGCCATGAGCGGACCGGCCACCGCTGAAGACACCAAGACCGTCTCGTACCGCGGCTATCAGGTGACGGTCCCGGCCAGTTGGCCTGTCGTCGACCTGGCCGCGAACCCGACCGCCTGCGTCCGGCTCGATCAGCCGGCCGTGTACCTGGGCCGCAGCACGGCACAGGCCAACTGCCCGGCGCACCTCGTCGGCCGGAGTTCCGGCCTGATCCTGGAGCCGCTGACCACGTCGCAGCCGTCCAGCGACGGACTGCTCCGTCGTGCGGTCGTCGACGCGGGCGTGCTGGCGACGGCGTACTACGCGCCGGGTGCCGAGGCGACCGCGAACGGCGTACTCGCGACCGGCCGCGTGGTGACGAAGACGCCGTCGGCGCGCGTCGCCGAGCAGGCCGCCGTCGCGCCGACGATCGTTGCGACGGGCAACTACGCCGGCAACGGGTTCGACACCTGCGCGGCGCCGGCACAGAGCGCGATGGACGCGTGGCGGCCGACGTACCAAGGGGTCGGCATCTACATCAGCGGCGGGTTGCGGGCGTGCGGGCAGCCGAACCTGACCGCGAACTGGGTTGCGACGAACGCGAGCAAGGGCTGGCAGTTCCTGCTCATCGACGTCGGCCTGCAGGCACCGTGCACGACGTACAACAGCCGGATGTCGTCGGTCGCCTCGACCGCCCTGATCCAGGGGCGCAACGCCGCGATCAACGCGGTCACCGCGGCGCAGGCGCTCGGATTCGCGCAGCGCAGCGCGATCTACAGCGACATCGAGGCCTACACGTCGACTGCTGCTTGCAAGGCCGCCGTGCTGTCGTACCTGAGCGGGTGGACGCAGGAGCTGAACTCGCGCGGCTACCTCGGCGGCGCGTACGTCGGTGCGGCCTCGGGCGCTGCTGATCTGGCGAGTGCCTACACGAGTACGGCGTACACGCGGCCGGACAACATCTGGTTCGCGCACTGGGGATCGACCCCGGTCGGTACGACGCGCTTCATCCCGGCGACGTACTGGAGCAACCACCAGCGGGTGCACCAGTTCGCGGGCGATGTGAGCGAGACCAACGGTGGCGTCACGATGTCCATCGACCGGAACTACCTGAACCTGACCGCTCCGCCGCCGCCGGTGAGCAGCTTCACCGTGTCGGGTGGGGTCGCGGCCGCCACGCTGCGCTGGACGAAGCCCGCCAACACGACGCTCGGACAGATCATGGTCCGCGCCGCGTCCGGTTCGACACCGCCGGCGCTGCCGACGTCCGGTACGCCGATCTACAACGGCACGGCGAGCTTGTTCACCCACACCGGGCTGGCGAACTCGGCCAGCTACGCATATCGCGTGTGGGTGAAGGACAGCAAGGGCAAGATCGGCCCGGGCGTCGACGTACGGCTGGTCGGGTCCAAGGCGACGATCGGGGCGAGCGCGGCCTCCATCATGTACACCGGCGCGGTGACGCTGTCGACGGCCGTGACCCGGCTCGACGGCGCGAAGCTGGCCGGCGTACCGGTGGTGCTGTACTCGAAGGCGAAGACCGCCAGCAAGTGGTCGACGGTCGGCACGTTCACCTCGGACGCCAACGGTGTGGCGACGACGTCGCAGAAGCCGGCGGTGTCGACGTACTACATGTGGGGCTACAACGGCGCCACCGGCGTGCTCGGGACGCGGAGCACGGCGCCACTCGTCCAGGTCCACCCGGCGATGTCGGCGTACCTGACTCCGGCGGCGATCACGCTCGGCGGATCGACCCTGCTGTACGGCTACCTGAACCCGGCCCATGCCGGTACGACGGCGTACCTGCAGCGTCGCTCCGGTACGTCGTGGGTGGCCGTGACGACCGGGAAGCTGACGACGAACGGGAAGTACGCGTTCAGCATCAAGCCGACCGCACGCGGCACGTACACGTACCGCGTGGTGTGGCTGGCGGACGCAGACCACCAGGGCACGCAGACGGCCTCGAAGGTCCTCACCGTCAGCTAGACAAGGGCGGCCGCCGCACTCCGCGCGAGTTCGATCGCGTGCGCCGCAAGCGGTGAGTGCGTGCGGCCTGCCTGCCATAGCAAGAAGATCTCCCGCGGCGGGAGTTCTGGCGTGAGCTGATGCAGCGCCAGACTCTCGTCGTCACGGAGCACGGCGAGACGCGGCATCAGTGCCGCACCGAGGCCGGCGCGGACCATCGCGAGCAGCGCCTCGTTTCCCTCGGTGCGGAACACGACCTGCGGGCTGATGCCGCGAGTATTCAGGAAGTCTTCGACGACGGCCTGGTGGCAGATCGCCGGATGCGCGACCAGCGACAGTCCGTCGAGCATCTCGAGTGCGACCGGCCCGGCCGGGAAGTCGCCGGGTCGCGCGACGAGGAAGTACGGGTCGTCCAGCAGTTTGAGGTCCTCGATGCCGTCGCCGCCGCGGCCGTCGAAGAACATCAGGTCGAGCCCGGCGAGGTCGGGATCGTCGGTCTCCTCCTCGAACAGCCGGATGTCGCACCCCGGGTGCGCGTCGCGGAGTGGACGAATCACCAGCGGCAGCAGCGTGTTCGACACGGTCTGGAACGTGCCGATGTCGATCCGGCTGTCACCTGCCCGGAACCGCTCGATGCCGTCGCGCATCTCGTCCGCTCGACGCAGCAGGTCGCGTCCGTGCTGCAGGACGACGGTGCCCAGCGGGGTGATCCGGACCGGCTTCGGTCCACCGGGCCGGTCGAAGAGCGGACCGCCGGCGGCCTTCTCCAGAATCGCAATCTGCTGGCTGACGCTCGACTGGGTGTACCTGAGCCTGCTCGCGGCGCGGCCGAACGATCCCTCGTCGGCGACAGCGGCCAGCGTCGCCAGGTGACGTAGCTCGTACATACTCGGCACTCTATCGCCGATGGCGATCGCTTTGATAAGAATCAATCGCTTTTCATGATGATCGCCTGCTTCTACGGTCGAAGCATGACAACTTACCCAGTCAACAACGTCGAACTCAGCGCGGAGACGTACGGCGACCCCGCCGATCCCGCGGTCCTGCTGATCCACGGCGCCGGGGCGTCCATGCTCTGGTGGGACTCGCGGCTGTGCACCGAACTGGCCGGGCGCGGGCGCTTCGTGATCCGCTACGACCAGCGCGACACCGGCCGCTCGACGTCGTTCCCGACCGGTGCGCCGGGCTACGCGATGAGCGACCTGGCGGCAGACGCTGTCGGTCTGCTCGACGCGCTGGGTGCGGACCGGGCGCACGTGGTGGCGCAGTCGATGTCGGGCGGTACGGCGCTGATGCTCGGAGTCGACCACCCGTCGCGGGTCGCTTCGCTGACGTTCGTGTCGACGAGCACGGGCGACGACGGCCTCCCGCCGCCGTCGGCCGACATGCCACGGCTGGGCTGGCCGGACTTCGCCGACCACGCTGCGGTCGAGGAGTACGTCGTACGGTCGATCGAAGCCGAGGCGGCGGGCCACTTCGACGAGGCCGACGCGCGCGCTCTGGTGCGGGAGGACATGGCGCGAGCGCGGAACTTCGAGGGCTCGTTGACGAACCACTTCGCGATGACGTTCGACGGACCGCGGAACGGTGGCTTCGGCGACCTGTCGATGCCAGTTCTCGTGCTGCACGGCGATGCGGATCCGCTGCTTCCGCTGCCGCACGGTGAAGCGATCCGCGACGCGGTGCCGGGCGCTCGGCTAGCAGTGCTAGCGGGCATGGGGCACGGGCTGTCGGCGCCGTACTGGAAGACCTTTGTCGACGAGCTTGTCGACCACACTGCGCTTGCTGGGGAGCGATGATGAAGTACGCAGTTTGGCTGCCGCTGTTTGACGAGTTGTCCGATCCGGTGGAGGTTGCGCGGCTCGCGGCGGCGGCCGAGGAGGCCGGATGGGACGGGTTCTTCCTGTGGGACCAGCTGTGGTGGCGAGAACCGATCCGCGAGGTTTCGGACCCGTGGATCACGATGAGCGCGATGGCGACCGCGACCGAACGACTGCGGATCGGCCCGATGGTTTCGCCGATCGCCCGCCGGCGGCCGACCAAGTTGTTGCGTGAGACAACGACCCTCGACCGCCTCTCGAATGGCCGGCTGATCCTCGGCGTCGGGCTGGGCAGCGACCGGTTCGCGCAGGAGTACTCCAAGACCGGCGAGGAGGTGGACGACCGGGCGCGCGCCGAGCGGATGGACGAGACGCTCGACATCCTCACTGCCGGGTGGACGGGCGAGCCGGTGAACCACCACGGCAAGCACTACCTCGTCGACGACGTGCAGTTCCTGCCACGCCCGGTGGCCGGCCGAGTACGGGTGTGGCTCGCCGGCTTCCCGGGCAACGCGAAGCCCGTCCGGCGAGCGGCGCGGTACGACGGCTTCTTCCCGGTCAACCTCACATCACCGGATCAGCTGGCCGAGCCTGCCGCCGTACTGCGTGAACTGCGTGGCAACCTCGACGACTACGACATCGCGGTCGCTCTGGAGCCGTCGGTCGATCCACGCCCGTACGCCGAGGCCGGGGCGACGTGGTGCCTGATGGACGTCGACCCCGCGACACTGCGCCTGGCCGACGTACGCGCGATGATCGCGGCCGGTCCTCAGAGGTAGCTCACGACGATCCATAGGTGTCTAATCGAAGGGATGCCGTAGTACGGAGGGGCTTATGGCCAGTGTCAGCGGGCATGCCGGAGTCACCGAGCGCTCCTCGACCGCTGCCGAAGTGGGGCGGCGGCCGCTGGGGCAGGTGATCGGACGGCTGTTGTCGACGACCGACCACAAGGTGATCGGCCAGCTGTACCTCGTCACGTCGTTCGCGTTCTTCCTGATCGCCGGCGTGATGGCGCTGGTGATCCGCGCCGAGCTCGCCGAGCCGCGGCTGCAGATCGTGAACGAAGAGGTGTACAACCAGCTCTTCACGATGCACGGCACGATCATGCTGCTGCTGTTCGCGACCCCGCTGTTCGTCGGGTTCGCCAACGTCATCATGCCGGTGCAGATCGGGTCGCCGGACGTGGCGTTCCCGCGGCTGAACATGTTCAGCTACTGGCTGTTCCTGTTCGGCGGGCTGATCACGCTCGGCGCGTTCCTGAGCCCGGGCGGCGCGGCCGACTTCGGCTGGACGGCGTACGCGCCGTTGTCGGGCGGCACGCGATCGCCGGGGATCGGGGGAGACCTGTGGATCATGGGTCTGTGGATGGCCGGTCTGGGCACGATCCTCGGTGCGGTCAACTTCGTCACCACGATCATCACCATGCGTGCGCCCGGTATGACGATGTTCCGGATGCCGATCTTCTGCTGGAACATTCTGGTCACGTCGATCCTGGTGCTGATCGCGTTCCCGATCCTCGCCGCGGCGTTGCTGATCCTGGAAGCGGACCGCACGCTCGGTGCGCACGTGTTCGATGCCGCGAACGGCGGCGCCCTGCTCTGGCAGCACCTGTTCTGGTTCTTCGGGCATCCCGAGGTATACATCATCGCGCTGCCGTTCTTCGGCATCATCACCGAGATCCTCCCGGTGTTCAGCCGCAAACCGATCTTCGGGTACTACGGCCTGGTCGCGGCGACCCTCGGGATCGGGGCGTTGTCGATCGCGGTGTGGGCGCACCACATGTTCGTGACGGGTGGGGTGAACCTGCCGTTCTTCTCGTTCATGACGTTCCTGATCGCGGTCCCGACCGGCGTGAAGTTCTTCAACTGGATCGGCACGATCTGGGGCGGGTCGGTGTCGCTGGACACGCCGATGCTGTGGTCGGTGGGCTTCCTCGCCACGTTCCTGTTCGGCGGTCTGACCGGCGTGATCCTCGCGTCGCCGGTGCTGGACTACCAGCTGTCCGACTCGTACTTCGTGGTCGCGCACTTCCACTACGTCGTGTTCGGCACTGTCGTGTTCGCGATGTTCGCGGGGTTCTACTTCTGGTGGCCCAAGCTGACGGGGCGGATGCTCGACGAGAAGCTGGGCAAGTTGCACTTCTGGTTGCTGTTCGTCGGCTTCCACACGACATTCCTGGTGCAGCATTGGCTCGGGGTCGAGGGGATGCCGCGACGGTACGCCGACTACCGGGCGAGCGAGGGCTTCACCGTCCTGCACCAGGTGTCGACGATCGGCGCGTTCGTCCTCGGAATCTCGACGCTGCCGTTCCTCTACAACATCTACAAGTCACGCCGTACGCCACGCGTGGAGGTCGACGACCCGTGGGGCTGGGGCCGCTCACTCGAGTGGGCAACCAGCTGCCCACCACCCCGCCACAACTTCGAGAAACTCCCGCGAATCCGCTCCGAGTCCCCAGCCTTCGACCTCCACCACCCCCAGATCGCCATCACCGAGTACGCCGCCAACCGGGCGCCTGAGGACGGTCTGCTGGACGCGGGCGAGGATCAAGGCCGCGTGGAGCATCTGAAGGGCGGGAGTGAGCGGTAGTCAGGCCGGCAAGCGCTCCAGCAGCCGGGTCAGCTCGTGTTCGGTTTGTTGGGGGGAGGGGCTGGTCGAGGCCAGGAGGTCCAGGGCCTGGGTGTAGGCCTCTACGTCGTCGCGTTTGTCCAGGTAGAGCGCGCTGGTGAGGTGTTCCAGGTAGACGATGTCGGGCAGGTCGCGTTGCGGGAAGCGGAGCAGGCTGAAGGCGCCGCCGGTCGCAGCGTGGCCGGTGCTTTCGAGGGGGATGATCTGCACGGTCACGTTGGGGCGGGTGACGGCTTCGCGGAGCGCGCCGAGCTGGTTGCGCAGTACGTCGGGACCGCCGATCGGCCGGTGCAGCACGGACTCCTCGATGACGGCCCAGAGCTTGAGGGGCGGCTCGCGGTCGAGCACACGTTGCCGACGGGTGCGCAGAGCGACGACCCGCTCGATCTCGTTGTCGGTACGAGCGCCGCCCGGCGTGAGCTGCGCGACGGCGCGTGCGTAATCCGCGGTCTGCAAGAGGCCGGGCACGAACTGGATCTCGTACGTCCGGATCAGTTCGGCGGTCGCCTCGAGCCCGAGATACGAGTCGAACCACTCGGGCGTGACGTCGCCGTACCGATGCCACCAGCCCGGGTCGTTGGCCTCTCGGGCGAGCTCCAGCAGCCGATCGCGCTCGCGTGCGTCCTGTACGCCGTACAACGTCAGCAGATCGTCGACGTCGCGTTCCTTGAACCCGACCCGGCCGAGCTCGAGGCGGCTGATCTTCGACTCCGAAGCGCGGATCGCCCAGCCGGCATCGGAGCGAGTGACGCCGGCGCGCTCACGCAGCTCCCGCAGATGACTCCCGAGCATCATCCGCAGCGCCGTCGGCCCCACCACACTTCGCCCCGCCATAACCCAAGTCTACATGATTATCGAACAGATGTTCCCATGCAATCCGAGGCCGCTCAGCTCGGCGACTGACCGTACTCAGCGCACTCGGGTGCCTACGAGTAGCGAGTTGTGGAGGTCCGGCAGGACCGCTTCGGCCGCGACGAGACGTGGATCGCCGAAGAACAACTCTCGCTTCGGGTCGTGTTCGCGGTACGGCGAATCGGCCGGCAGGAGGTTCACCGGCGTCACGTCGTCGTTCACGAGTCGCCCGCCGATCCGCAGCAGGTCGACGATCGCCGCGGGCTGACTTCCGCCGTCCGCGAAGAGCAGGTCGAACGGCGCCCGCTGCGCCAACTCGTCGAACGAGTCCCCGTGCACCACTTCAACCCGCGGCTCCTCCGCGAAGACCCGCCGAGCCGCAGCCACACGCGTCTCGTCCAGTTCGACCGTCACCAGACGGCAGTCGAGTGGCATCGCCGAGCAAATCGGCCGGCACGTTTAGTCGCGCAGGTACTCGGCCCGCCAGCGCAGGACGCTTGCGTCTGCCGGGCTGGGCGACTGGCTGAGCTGGATGAGCCGGAGATCCGCAGCGGCGAACGACTGAATCGTCGCGCGCGTGAGCGGCCAGGGCGGACCTTGGATGTCGTCGTCGGGCTGGTCGTCGGGCCGTGCGGCAGCGATGACCAGCAAGGTGCCTCCGGGGGCCACGAGCGACGTGACGTGCTTGACGGCCTCGGGCTGCAGTGCGATCGGGAGCGCCTGCACGGTGTAGATCTCGACGACGAGATCGAACGCGTGGTGCCAGTCGGCCGGTGGCGCCAGCAGATCGGCGACGCGATAGTGCGCCTTCGAGTCCGGGTGGTTCCGGTGCGCGGTCTCGATCGCGCTGGGGGAGATGTCGAACGCGGTCGTGTCGTACCCGCGGTCCGCGATCAGCTCGGCGTCCCATCCGGTGCCCGCGCCGACGATCAGCGCCGTCTTGTCCGCACCGTCCGGCGCGGACTCCTGGACCCACTCGAGCAGCAATTGGTGCGCCGTACCGCGATCCCACGGGACGACCGCGGAGCCCTCGGCTGCGGCGGCGTACAGGTTCTCGAACCAGCCGGTCGGGTCGTCCCGGTCGAGCGACTCGCGCGCGATCCGCCGCGACACGACATCCGGGTCCTCACTCATCGCCCACACTCTCTTCTGCGGTACCGGGTCCGAGGTGAATCTCGCGCACCGTCTGCACGGTATCAACGTCGGTAGGCCGCTTGTCCTCGCGATACCGGATCACGCGGGCGAACCGCAGCGCCATCCCGGCCGGATACCGCGGAGAGGTCTGTACGCCGTCGAACGCGATCTCCACGACCACCTCCGGCCGGAGGTAAACGGCCCAGTCGTCGCGCCGTACGGCGAGCTCCTGGAACCGCTCGGTCTGCCACCGCAGCAGCTCGTCCGTGAGCCCCTTGAACGTCTTCCCGAGCATCACGAACTCGCCGGTCTCCGCGTCCCGCGCGCCCAGATGCAGGTTCGACAACCAGCCCGTCCGCCGCCCGTGACCCCACTCCGCCGCCAGCACGAGCAGGTCGAGCGTGTGCGTCTGTTTGACCTTGACCCATCCGGAACCGCGCCGGCCGGCCTCGTACGGCACGGTCAGCGACTTCACCACCACACCCTCGTGTCCGCGGCGCACCGCCTCCGCGAAGAACGCCTGACCGGCCTCCGCGTCATCGGTCACGAGCCGCGGCACACGCCGCTCCTCGGGCACGAGCTTCGCCAGCCAATCCTGTCGCGTCGCCCCGTCGAGCCCGAGCAGATCCTCACCGTCCTGATGCAGGATGTCGAAGAAGTACGGCGTGAGCGGCACCGATTCCGGCCCCGTCGCAGCCCGGGTCGCCGTCCGCGACCCCGTCACCTGGAACGGCTCCGGCCGGCCATCGGACCGCAACGCGATGAGCTCGCCGTCGAGCACGACCTGCTGCGCATCAAGCGCGAGCACGGCGGCCACCACCTCAGGCACCCGCGTAGTGATGTCGTCGAGCGTCCGCGTGTAGACGACGACCTTCTCGCCGTCCCGGTGCGCCTGAATCCGGATCCCGTCCAGCTTCCACTCGAGCGCGGCCGGCGTACCTGTCTTCTCCAACGCCTCCGCCACACTCGTCGCCGACTGCGCGAGCATCGGCTGCACCCCGCGACCGACTTCGAGCCCGAACTGCGCGAGCCCAGCCTCGCCCTCGGTCAGTACGGCGACCGCGACCGGAGCAGCCGCCCCGCGCAACATCGCCGCAGCCCGAATCTTGTCCAGCGGAATGCCCGTCGCGCGCGCAACCGCATCCGCCATCACGCCGTCGAGCGCGCCCTGTCGTAGCTCACCACCGACGAGCAATCGCAGGAACTGCTGCTCGTCCGCTGTCGCCCGCCCGAACAACCCGTCCACGGCCGCCCGTCGGCGAGCCTGGACGCCGGTGCCCGACATCTCCGCCAGCTCCGCGAACGTGGCGTCGACCTCCTCGACCGTCAACGCCGGCTCAGCGGCGGGATCCGGTGCGTCCATCAGCGTCCGCCAGCCCACCCCGGTACGCCGCTGCCGCAGCTCGCCCGACAGGTACGTCACGACGATCTCGATCTCGGCGGGTTCGGTGGCCTTGGACAACAAGCCGGCGATGAACTCGGCCTTCTTCAGCCGCGACCGGGTCCCGGCCAGCGCGGCCGACGTCTCGACCACCTCGGTGAGCAACATGTCCCAAGTGTCACTCAACCCGCCGACAGTTCTCAGGGTGCCGGCGGGAGGTCGTCCAGGAAGGCTGCGGGTGGGGTGAAGAACAGGCAACCGGTGACCGCGGTGGAGAAGTCGAGGAGCCGGTCGTGGTTGCCCTCGGGTACCCCGATGAACATCCGCCGGAGCATCAGCTCGGTCACCGCCGGCGTCTTGGCGTACCCGATGAAGTAGGTGCCGAAGTCCTGCGTGCCGATGGTGCCGAACGGCATGTTGTCGCGCAGGATCTGCAGTTCGTTGCCGTCGTCGTCCTCGATCACGTTCAGCACGATGTGCGCGTTGCCGGGCTTCTTGGCGTCGTCGAGCTCGATGTCGTCGAGCTTGGTCCGGCCGACGGCGAGCTCCTGCTGCTCGACGGTCAGCGTGTTCCAGGCCTTCAGGTCGTGCAGGTACTTCTGCACGATCACGTAGCTCCCGCCGCGGAAGTCCGGGTCCTCGCCGCCGATCAGGACAGCGGCGTGCGCCTCGCTGCCGGTCGGGTTCTCGGTACCGTCGACGAAGCCGAGCAGGTCGCGCATCTCGAAGTACTTGAAGCCGTGCACCTCGTCGACGACCGTCGCCGCGCCGTCGAGCACGTTCATGATCTGGCCGGCCAGCTCGAAGCACTGATCCTGGTGCGCGGCCCGGATGTGGAAGAGCAGATCGCCCGGCGTCGACGGCGCGTGGTGCGTGGCGCCCTTGAGTTCGACGAACGGGTGCAGCTCGGCCGGGCGCGGACCGCCGAACAGACGGTCCCAGACCTCCGAGCCGATGCTGGTGACACAGGAGAGATTGCCGGCCGGTACACGGAACCCGACCGAACGCACGAGACCGCTCAGCCGCTCCAGCAGGTCCCGGGTCCGGTCCTCGCCGCCCGGCTCCACCTGGACGACCAGAAAGATGGCGGAACCGCTCAACGGCATCAGCACGGACTGGGGCAGCGCGTCGGTCTGCCGGTTCTCCCCGAGCGTCGGTTCAGTAACCACCGTGTTCTCCCTCCGTCCAGTTGGTCCGATCTTCTAGAGTCCAGTCATGGACCCGCAGCAGCCCGGACCGTCTCCGCACCCGGGCCCATACTCCCAGCCGGGACAGCCACCGCCACCGCCGCCCCACACCGGCCCATATCCGCAGCACCCGCAGCAATACCCGCCGCCTTACCAGCAGCAGTACGGCGCCTACCCGCCTGTGTACGCGAACCGCGAGCCGCGAACAGTCCCGGCACCCGCAGGTACGCCGTACCACCGGCTGGCCCGTACGCCGAAGCACGCCTGGTGGCGGCCCTTCGTCGGATCTCTCCTGCTGGGCCTCTTCGCGTTCGTCCTGACGTCGCTGATCGTGGTCGTCTGGGTGATCGCGCACCGGACCCTGGCCGGACCGCTGCCGGAGCCGAGCGGCACGGACATCTTCCCGAGCGACACCGAGAACCTCGCCGTGACGCTGGTGATGCTCGGCGTCCTGACCCCGCTCGTCGGCCTGGTCGCGTGGATGGTCCAGCGCCGGCCGTTCTGGAGCGTCGCCTCGGTGCTGAACAGGATCCGCTGGCGCTGGCTGCTGTGGTGCTGCCTGCCGGCGGTCGGCTATATCGCGCTCTCGTTCGCGATGGGTGTACTGGTCGACGCGGTGTCTCCCGCCGACGAGTCGATCGGGACCGCCGGAGGAGACTGGATCGGCTTCAGTGCGTTCGTCGTACCGGCGCTGGTGATTCTGTTCCTGGTGCCGTTCCAGTCGGCGGCCGAGGAGTTCGTGTTCCGCGGCTGGCTGATCCAGGCCGTCGGCGCCTACGGGCCGGACGACCCGAACGGGCGGGCGCGCTGGTTGCGGAGGCTCTTCCGCTCGCCCTGGCCCGGCATCGTCGTGGGCGGCGTGGCGTTCGCGTCTGCCCACGGGTACATCGGCTGGGCGATGGCGGACATCTTCATGTTCGCGGTGGTGGTCGGCTGGCTGACGGTCCGGACCGGGGGACTGGAGGCCGCGATCGCCCTGCACGTCCTGAACAACCTGATCGCCTTCCTGTTGCCCGCGGCAACGGGTCGCGGCGACCAGTGGAACGTACAGGGAGATGCCCCGTGGACGCTGTTCGTCGCGGACATTCCCTGCCTGGCGTTCTACGCGATCGCGGTGACCTGGCTGGCCCGCAGGCAGGAGATCCGCCGGCTGAGCTGAAAAGCAGGCGAGAACTGTCGGTCGGCTCTGGCAGGCTTTGCCGGGTGACGAACGCGAAGATCGAAGCCGTCCTGTTCGACTGGGGCGGCACGCTGGCAACCTGGCACGACATCTCTCTGCACGAGACGTGGCGGGCCGTGTCCGTGCTGCTCGACGAGGACAACGCCGAAGAGTTGGCGGCCCGGCTGGTCGCGGCCGAGGGCTCCGTGTGGCGGCGTTCACGCGACGAGCACCGAAGCAGCACCCTCGAGGAGGTGTGCTCGCTGGCCGAGGTGGTGATGACGCCCGCGGCGCTGGCGGAGTACGAGCGGCAGTGGGACCCGCACACGGAGCTGGAGCCGGACGCGGTCGACACCCTGCAGGCGCTCCGCAACCGCGGTCTCAAGGTCGGCGTCCTGTCGAACACGATCTGGCCGCGGCGGCGGCACGAGGAGGTCTTCGCGCGCGACGGCGTACTGGACCTGCTCGACGGAGCGGTCTACACCAGCGAGATCCCGCACACCAAGCCGCACCCGGAGGCGTTCCTGGCCGCGATGCGGGCGGTCGGGGTGTCCGAGCCGTCCCGGTGCCTGTTCGTCGGCGACAGGTTGTTCGACGACGTCTGGGGCGCGCAGAACGTCGGGATGCGCGCGGCGCACCTGCCGCACAGCGCGATCCCGACCGAGCAGATCGGGCACACGGAAGGTACGCCGGACGCGACCGTCCAGCGCCTGTCCGAGCTGATCCCGCTGATCGACTCCTGGAACGAAGCAGCCGCCTAAGAGGCCCCGCGGCACCTCTAACGTCACGTGCGCGACGCGCTACGGCTAGCGACCGGTCACCAGATCTGGTTAACGTCCAACCTCCTTGCAAACCGCCCTTGGAGGTTTTTGACATGTTCACCACGCGCCGTCGGCTCGCCGCGCTCGTCGCGGCGGCCGTCGCCGGCCTGACGCTCAGCAGCGGTGTGTCACAAGCCGCGCCAACCTCAGCCGAGGCAACAGCCGCTGGTCCACTGCACGTGATGTCGTACAACCTGAGGTACGCCAGCGACACCCCGCCGAACACCTGGGCGGACCGGCGTCCGGTGATGCGGGAGCAGTTGCGGCAGGCCCGCCCGCAGCTCATCGGCACCCAGGAGGGCCTGTACTCCCAGCTCCAGGACATCTCCTCCGACCTCGGCCCGGCGTACGACTCGATCGGCCTGGGGCGGGAGGGCGGCAGCAAGGGGGAGTTCATGATGATCTTCTTCGACCAGCGCCGCCTGCAGCCGCTCGAGTACGACCACTTCTGGCTGTCGGACACCCCGGACGTGATCGGCTCCCAGACCTGGGGCGGCTGCTGCCCGCGGATGGTGACGTGGGTGCGCTTCAAGGACAAGGCGACGTCGAAGGAGTTCTACGCGGTCAACACACACCTGGAGGCGTACGACGCGACGGCCCGCTCGAAGTCCGCCGACCTGATCCTGCAGCGGATCGCCGGCTTCGACCCCGCGCTGCCGGTGATCCTCACCGCGGACTACAACGAGGCCGCCAAGCCGGGGCTGACCGTGTACGACAAGCTCGTGACGAGCGGGAAGTTCGCCGACAGTTGGGTGACGGCCGAGCGCCGCAGCGCCCTGTACGCGACGTTCCACGGGTACAAGCCGCTGACACCGAACGGGGACCGGATCGACTGGATCCTCACCACTCCGGGGCTGCGTGTCTCGAAGGCGAACATCAACACCTTCAGCAAGGACGGGCAGTTCCCGAGTGACCACCTTGCGGTGGAGTCGTGGATCCACTGGGGCTGACCTTTGGCTGACAACCGAAAGGACCCCCGAGCCAGATCGTGGCTCGGGGGTCCTGAGGGGTTTCGGGGTGGGTGTTACGCGGCCAGCGTCGGGTCTGCCATCAGGCGGAGGCGACCCAGTGCCTCGCGCTCGATCTGGCGGACCCGCTCGGCGGAGATGCCGTGCACCGCGCCGATGTCGGCCAACTTGGCCTGGCGGCCGTCGTGCAGACCGTAGCGGCGCCGGATCACGTCCGCGGACCGCGGGTCGAGCTGGTCGACCAGACTGAACAGTCCCGAACGGTCCGACGCGTCGGCGACCAGCTGGTCCGGACCCGGCGCGGTCTCGGCCGCGATCAGGTCACCCAGCGAGGTCTCACCCTCGTCGTCGACCGGGCTGTTCAGGCTGATGTGGTCCCGGCCGATACGGATCAGTTCCGTGACCCGCTCCGGATCCAGGTTCAGCTCGGCTGCGATCTCGTCGATCTCCGGCTCCCGCCCGAGCTTGCGCTCCAGTGTGCGCCGTGCCGACCCGATCTGGTTCAGCTGCTCCACCACGTGCACCGGCAGCCGGACCACCCGGGCCTGCTGCGCGATACCGCGGGTGATGGCCTGCCGCACCCACCAGGTCGCGTACGTCGAGAACTTGAAACCCTTTCGGTAGTCGAACTTCTCCACCGCGCGGATGAGTCCCGTGTTGCCTTCCTGGACCAGGTCCAGCAAGGGCATCTGGGAACGTCCGTAGCGGCGAGCGATCGACACCACGAGCCGGAGGTTCGCGGTCACGAACCGCTGCTGCGCGCGCTGGCCCTCTTCGGCCAGCCACTCCAGCTCCTCCTCCGTGGCATATTTGGGCGCTCCGCCCTTCTTACGTCCAACCCGCCCCTCGGCCAGCAGTTGCTCCGCAAGGAGTCCTGCTTCGACCGTCTCAGCGAGCTCGACTTCTTCCTCAGCTGTCAGCAAAGGAGTGCGAGCGATCTCCTCGAGGTAGAGACCGACGCTGTCCTTGCCGTCGATACCGTCGTCCGTGGACCGGACACGAGCCATGCGAGCCACCGAAACTCCCTTCGTCGTTACATGGAGAGCAACGCTCGAGTAGGGTTCAAGATTCCAGGACGAGTGTGTAAACACCCTGAACGTTCCCTGAGAGTTCCTGGCAGCGAAATCGCGCTGGAAACCGGTGTCCCTCAGGCTGACGGGACTATTCGGCACAACACGCGCTGCGGAAGCTGAGAATTCGTCCAGAATCACTGTGTTCCGGTGCCCCCGGATGTGTTGCACAACACACGCCCGGGGGCGGAAATTCCCTCTTGGTCGGCTCTGGGTCAGCTCAGCCCGAGGGTGTCGAGCTCCCACGACAGCGAAAAGGCGACCTCGCGCCAGGCGTCGTACCGCCCGCTGCGACCGCCGTGCCCGGCGTCCATCTCGGTCTTGAGCAGTACGTCGGTGTCCCCGCTCGCGGTCGCCCGGAGTTTCGCCACCCACTTCGCCGGCTCGACGAAGAACACCCGGGTGTCGTTCAGGCTGGTGATCGCGAGGATGCGCGGATAGTGCTGCGCGGTGACGTTTTCGTACGGCGAGTAGGACTTCATGTACTCGTAGACCGCGGGGTCTTCGAGCGGATTGCCCCATTCCTCCCACTCGATCACCGTGAGCGGCAGCGACGGGTCCAGAATCGTCGTCAACGCGTCCACGAACGGCACTTCCGCGACGATTCCGCCGAATGCCTGCGGGGCCAGGTTCGCGACCGCGCCCATCAGCAGTCCGCCGGCGCTGCCGCCCTGGGCGACGATCCGTTCCGGCCTGGTCCAGCCGGCCTGCACCAGGTGTTCCGCGGCCGCCACGAAATCCGTGAACGTGTTCCGCTTGGTGAGCGTCTTGCCGTCGTCGTACCAGTGCCGGCCGAGCTCGCCGCCGCCGCGGATGTGCGCGATCGCGAACACCACGCCGCGGTCGAGCAGCGAGAGCCGCGGGATCGAGAACCACGGGTCGACGGACGTCTCGTACGAGCCGTACCCGTACAGCACGACCGGCGCGTTCCCGTCCTTCGCGACGTCCTTGCGTGCGACCATCGAGATCGGCACCTTCGTACCGTCCGGAGCCGTCGCCCACTCGCGGTACTGCGTATACGCGGTGAGGTCCACGTCACCGAGGACGGGCTGCTGCTTGAGCAGTCGCCGCTCGCCGGTCGCGACGTCCACGTCGTACGTCGAACCCGGGGTGACGAGGGAGGTGTAGCCGAACCGGTACCGGGTGTCGTGCCACTCGTCGTTGCGGCCGGGCGACACGGTGTAGATCGGCTCGTCGAACTCCAGTACTTCGGGATCGCCGAAACCGTCGTTGGTACGTCGCATGATCGCGAGCTCGGTGAGCGCGTTGCGGCGCCGGTACAGGATGACGTGGTCGGCGAACGCGTCCGCGCCGAGCAGGCGGCTGGTCTCGTCGCCCTCGATCAAGGCCGTCCAGTCGCCGGGGGAGTCGAGTGGCGCGGAGGCCAGCGAGAAGTTGGCGGCGTCGGCGTTGTGCGTGATCAGGAGCTGGTCGCCGGCGTGCTCGACGTCGTACTCGACGCCTTCGCGGCGGGCCGCGACCACGACCGGGTCACCCGTCGGGTTCTGGGCGTCGAGCAGCCAGACCTCACTGGTGAGCTTGCTGCCGAGCGCGATCATGATCGCCTGCTCGTTGCGCGTCAGGTCGACGCCGACCCAGAACCGCTCGTCCGGTTCTTCCATCACCAGCACGTCATCGGCCGCGCCGAGGGTGTGCCGCCAGACCTGGTACGGGCGCCAGGCGTCGTCGACCTTGGTGTAGAAGATCGTCGATCCGTCGGCGGACCAGGCCGAGCCGTAGTGCACCTCGGGCAGCTCGTCCGGCAGCAGCTCGCCGGTGTCGAGGTCCTTGATCCGCAGCGTGAACCGCTCGTCGCCCTTGAGGTCGACGGAGTACGCCAGCAGGCGCCCGTCGGGGGACACGTCGACCGTGCCGAGCGAGAAGAACTCGGAGTCGCCGGCCACCTCGTTGCCGTCGAGCATGACCTCTTCGCCCGCGATCTCGCCGTCGGTGGCCGGTGGCTGGTCGCCGTCCACCTTGACCCGGCAGTGCAGCGAGTACTGCCGGCCCTCGATCGTGCGCGAGTAGTACCAGTACCCGCCGCGCCTGGCCGGAACGCTCAGGTCGGTCTGCAGCGTCCGGTCCGAGATCTCCTTGAAGATTGCCTCACGCAACGATTCCAGGTGCGCCGTCCGGGCCTCGGTGTACGTGTTCTCGGCCCGCAGGTACCCCAGCACCTCGTCATCGCTCTTGTCGCGCAACCACTCGTACTCGTCGACGAACACATCACCGTGATGCACCCGCTCAACCGGCTTCCGCGCAGCGACCGGCGGCGTCACAGAAGAAGAAATCTCAGACATGCCGCGAGACTACCCGCGTCACCGCGGACAGCGCGGCCGCCACTGCCTGCCGCGACTCTTCGGTGTGGTCGAGTACGTCGAATCCGTGCCGGCCATCCGGTACTTCGATCACCTCGAGGTCGGCGCCAGCCGCCCGGGCAGCTTCGATGAACGGCGGCTGGGTGAGCGCCACGTCCGGCAGTTCACGACCGACCAAGGTCATCACGAGCGGGAGCCCGCGCGCACCCGTGACAGCGTCGATCGGGTGGACGCCGCGGATCGTGACGAGTTCGGAGTCGCCGAGGACCGGGTAGGTCAGGGCGATGCATCTGAGCCAGTCCGGAGGACTCTGCAGGAAGCCGACGGACAGCGGCGAGCCGCCGGAGAAGAACCACAGGGCCACGCGGCTCGCGTCCACGCGCGGGTGCGCCCGGACGGCCGCGATCGCCTTCGACAGTGCGATCAGGGAGCGGTCCTCGTCGGGTAGGCCGTCGGGACTGTGGTCGACGACTGCCGCCACGGAGCCGTGGGCGGCGAGTTGAGCGGCGTACCCCTGATAGATCTGCCACGCACTCGGTAGCGGCTTGCCCTCGGCGCGGTAGGGCACTCCGTGGATCAGCAGAACAGCCGGCGCGGGTTCCGTGGTGTCAGGGAGGTTGAGCTGCAGCCCCTCGTAGGTCGTCCGGGCGACGTCGGGCGTCGGCAGGACGAAGGCAGGATCGTCAGGCATGGCCCGACTGTAGGCGCGGTCAGGGCTAGATGGTCGGGGCTAGATCTCGTACGTCGCGACGACCGGGGCGTGGTCGCTCCAGCGTTCGGCGTACGTCGGGGCTCGGTGGATGACGCAGGCGGTGGCGGACCCGGCGAGTGCGGGGGAGGCGATCTGGTAGTCGATGCGCCAGCCGGCGTCGTTGTCGAAGGCCTTGCCGCGCCAGGACCACCATGAGTACGGGCCGGGGCCTTCGCCGCCGAAGCGCCGGCCCAGGTCTACCCAGCCGGCTTCGAAGAGACGGTCCATCCAGGCGCGTTCCTCGAGCAGGAAGCCGCTCTTCTTGCGGTTCGCCTTCCAGGCCTTCAGGTCTTCCTCGCGGTGCGCGATGTTGAGGTCGCCGCACATCAGCACGTGCCGACCGTCCGCCCGCAGCTCGGTCAGCCGTGCGGTGATCGCGTCCAGGAACGCGTACTTCTCCTCCTGCCGCGGCGGGGTCTCGAACTCGCCGGTGAACACGTACGTGCTGACCGCGGTCAACGTCGTACCGTCGTCCAGCACGACGTCCGCCTCGACCCAGCGCCCGGTCCCGGCGAACCGCTCGGGTCCGATCTCGCCGCGCTCCTCCTTGATTGGCCGCCGGCTCGCGACCGCGACGCCCGCGCGTCCCTTGTGCCCGTCGATCGCCGGCTCGGCGTGCGCGATGTTCCAGTCGCCGCCGAGGAGCTCCCGCAGTACGTCGTCCGACGCGCGAACTTCCTGCATCAGCAAAAGGTCCGGGTCCGTGCTCTCCAGCCACGGCGCCATCCCGCGCCGGAAGGCGGCCCTGATCCCGTTCACATTCACCGTGGCAACCGTCAGCACCCGAGAACCCTAACGCGCAGCCTCCGACGGATCGCGCGCCGACATCCTCCGCAACGCCAGGTACCCGCCGACCGCAGGGACGAACGAGAGCACCTTTGCCCGCGGCGACGCGCCGGCCGAGGTCACGACCGTCACGATCGTCACGAGGTACGCCGTACCGTGCGTCGGACCCAGCACCGACGAGACGGGCGCCCAATGCACCGTGAGGAGGTTCGCGAACAGCAAGCACACCGTCGCAGCCTCGACGGCCGCCGCGATCTTCAGCACCTTCATCGTCAGGCCCCCGTTGTCGAACCGGGGCGGACGATCATCAGCACCACGACGACGGCCCACAGGAGGGCGAACACGCCGGTGGTCATGGACAGTGCCTTGGCCTGGGGGAGCAGCGCCGTGCGTACGTCGGGACCGGCGACGACCGCTGCCAGCACACGGGATTGTGTGGGGATGACCACGAAGGCGAGCAAGGCCGCGGCGACGAGCGTGAGGATCATCGAGATGATCAGCCAGTAGTCGCCCAGCACCCCCATCCCGCCGGCCACCGCAAGACCGAAGACGGGCACGGTCAGGCCGCCGATCGCGTAGACCCGGCTGATCCGGTGGAGGACCCCGAGTACCGCAGCGTCCGGCGCCTCCGCCAGGAGCGTCCGCCGCGCGATCGGCGGGAACATGCTCGCCGCGATCGTCACCGGACCGACGAAGATGATCGCGGCCAGGACATGGACGCTGAGCAGGAACTTGTTCATCGCACTCCCCAGAGGTCGAAAGTTTCAGCCAGACTGTAACTCAAGTATCAGTGAGACTGAAACCTGCGATGATTGCCGGATGGAAGAGCCCAGACGACCGCCAGTGAGTCCCGCGCTGTTGCTGGTGATGCTGGGTGGAGAGCTGCGCACACGGTTGGAGCGTGATCTCCGGGCAGAGGGCCTGTCACTGCGGCACTTCTCGGCGCTGGGGCATCTCGCACACCAGCCGGGGCTGTCGTACAGCGAGCTCGCCCGGAGGGACGGCATCACCACCCAAAGCATGCAGTCGACGCTCCTGCAGTTGCAGGACATGGGAGCTGTCGAGCGACTGACGGCACCTGGGCGAGGGCGGGCCGCAGACCTGAAGGTCACGGCTGCAGGCGAGCAACTGCTCGGTCGCTGCCGAGTCGTGCTGTCCGCGATCGATGCGGAGCTGACCGCGCGGCTCGGCGCGGAGGCGACCGACGGCCTGATCGGCGAGGTGCTCCAGTTGCTGACGGCGCTCGCTGCCGAGCCGTCGGAGATCACTCCGGGGTCGTCGTGAGGCTGGTTGTCGACAGGATGGCGTCCAGGGACTGCGCGCACAGATCCTCGAGGGCTTCCGGTGAGACGGTCGGATTGTCGATCCACACCAGCAGGGTCTGTTCGACGTATCCCTGCCAGCCGTGACACGCGAGCTCGACGACGGGGGTGATCTCGATACCTCGCTCGGCGACCGCCCTGATCACCCACTGGCTGAAGACACGACGCAGGTCGGAGTGCAGCGCTCTGACGTCCGGGTCTCCGGCAGCCGACATCAGCAGGGTCGCCCGGTAGAGCTGGGGAGCTTCGAGTACGGCGCGGACGAACGCGCGGATCCCGGCGCGCAGTTGTTCGGCGGGAGGCAGCGACGGGTCCGGGGCGGTGCGCAGCATGACCTCGGCCGCGGCTTCCTCGATCACGGCGTACTGGAACTTCTTCTTCGAGCCGAAGTAGTGGAACAGGAGAGCGGGGGAGACGCCGGCCTCGGCGGCGACGAGTTCGACCGTCAGCTCGCGGTGCGGGTCCGCGAGCAGCACCCGGCGCGCGGCCGCGAGGATCTGCGCGCGCCGCTCGTCGGGCCGCAGCCGGGCACCGGAGGAGATCTGGCTCATGCGGACAGTCTATTGAGTATTCGGTCAACAAGCACTTACTGTTGAGTATCCACTCAACAAGCTGGAGGTCCCCGATGCTTCCGTTGCCCGGTCAAGTCGTGCTCATCACCGGCGCCTCCCGGGGGATCGGTGCCGCAGTCGCCCGGCAGCTGGCGCAGGACGGCGCGAAGCTGGCGCTGGTCGGCCTGGAACCGGACGAGCTGAAGAAGGTCGCGGAGGACTGCGGCCCGGACGCCGGCTGGTGGGAGGCGGATGTCACCGACACCGACTCGCTGCGGACCGCGGTCGAGGCGATCGCCGAGCGCTACGGCCGGATCGACGTCGTGATGGCGAACGCCGGGATCGCCGCGCCGGGCTTCAGCCGGAGCATGGACCCGAAGGTCTGGGAGCGCGTTCTCGATGTGGACCTGATCGGCGTCTGGCGCACGGTTCACCTCACGCTGCCGTACCTGCTGGAGAGCAAGGGCTACCTGCTGCTCGTCTCGTCCCTCGCCGCGATCGTGCACATCCCGGGCCTCGCGTCGTACAACGTGTCGAAGGCCGGAGTCGAGGCGATGGGGGACACACTGCGGCCGGAGCTGAAGCACCTGGGAGTCCGGGTCGGCGTCGCGCACATGACGTTCGTCGACACCGACATGGTGCGCGGGGTCGACACGCATCCGGTGTTCGGCAAGGTCCGGACCGGGATCCCGGGTGTGAGCAAGACGTACTCGCTGGAGTTCGCGGTGGGCAAGTTCGTCGAGGGCATCAGAAAGCGCTCTCGCACCGTTCACGTGCCGGGCTGGATCGGCGCGCTGAAGGTGTTCCGTTGGGTGATCCCGCATGTCATCGAGGCCGGCTCGCGGTTCAGCGTGCCGAAGGCCGATGCGGCGGCGCTGGCCGATGTCCAGTCACGTGGCGCCGAGGCGTCCTCGCGACCGAGCGGCGCCGGCGGGCTCGCGGACGCCGAAGCTGCGCAGAAGTGAGCCCGAAGATGAGCCGCGAGTACGACGTTGTCCTCTTGGGGGCGAGCGGATTCACGGGAGCGCTCACTGCGGAATACCTGGAGAAGAACGCGCCGGACGGCCTGCGCTGGGCGGTTGCCGGACGCAACAAACAGAAGCTCGAGCGGTTCGGCCGGGACATCCTGGTCGCCGACGTCACCGACGCGAACTCGCTGCGCGAACTCGCCGAGTCGACCAAGGTCGTCGCCACCACGGTCGGTCCCTACGTCCGGTACGGCGAACCGCTCGTCGCCGCCTGCGCGGAGGCCGGGACCGGGTATCTCGATCTCACCGGTGAGCAGGAGTTCCTGGACCGGATGTACGTGCGCTACCACGAACGCGCGACGCAGACCGGCGCCCGGATCATCCACGCGTGCGGGTTCGACTCGATCCCGTACGACCTAGGTGTGCAGTACACCGTCGAGCAGCTGCCGGAGAACGTGCCCATCCAGGTCGACGGGTTGATCCGCGGCGGGGGCCGGCCGTCCGGTGGCACGTTCCACACCGCGATCACCGCGTTCTCGCGCCCGAAGCAGAACCTGGAAGCGCACCGCGCGCGACGCGCGGCCGAGCCCCGTCCGACAGACCGGACGGCGCGAGCGGTGGCCGGGAAGATCCACCGTCAGCAAGGCTTCTGGGCCGTTCCGTTGCCGACCATCGATCCGCAGATCGTCGGGTACTCGGGCCGGCTGCTCGATCGCTACGGGCCGGATTTCCGGTACTCGCACTACGCCGCGGTGAAGCATCTCCCGACTGTTGCCGCAGGCATCGGTGGGGTGGGTCTGCTGATCGCGGGCGCCCAGGTTCCGCCGGTCCGGAACGCGCTGCTGAAGCGGCTCCAGCCCGGTGACGGACCGAGCGCGGAACGCCGGGCGCAGTCGTGGTTCAACGTCCGGTTCGTCGGTCGTGGCGGCGGCAAGCAGGTGATCACCGAGGTCGCGGGCCGGGACCCGGGGTACGACGAGACCGCGAAGATGCTGGGGGAGAGCGCTCTCTGTCTGGCGCTCGACGATCTGCCGGAGACCGCCGGCCAGACCACGACGGCCGCGGCCATGGGACCCGCTCTGCGCGAGCGCCTGGTGAAAGCGGGGATGACCTTTGCCACCCTCGAAGTCGACAGCTACTAGCCGAGACGGCACCACCCTCGCCGTCTACAGCTACAACAACAGCGCTGACCCGGTGCTGGTCTGCGTGCACGGGTATCCGGACAACGCGGCGCTCTGGGAGCCGGTGGCCGAGCTGCTCGCCGACGACTTTCAGGTGGTCGCGTACGACGTCCGAGGTGCCGGCGAATCCGACCATCCGACAAGCACCGCGGCGTACGCACTCGATCGCCTGCAAGAGGACTTCCAGGCGGTCATCGACCAGGTGTCACCCGACCGGCCGGTGCACGTGCTGGCCCATGACTGGGGCTCCATCCAGGCCTGGCACTTCGTGACTGCCCCGGACCTGCAACCCCGGATCGCGTCCTTCACCTCGATCTCCGGGCCGTCGCTCGATCACGCCGGTTACTTCCTCAGAAAGCGCTCTCTCGCAGCGCTCAGGCAGTTGCTGCACTCGTGGTACATCTTCTACTTCCACCTCCCATGGCTCCCGGAGCTCGGCTGGCGCAAAGGCTGGGCGCACGGCGCGTTCAACCGCCTGGAGCAGCAGCAGCCCGACGACAACCGCTCTCTCGGCGACTACGTGAACGGCATCAAGCTGTACCGCGCGAACGTCATCCCGCGGCTCCTCCGGCCCGCACAGCGGCGTACCGACGTACCTGTGCTGGCGGTCTCACCGGACGCCGACCCGTTCGTCACCACCCCGCTGCAGACCGACGTTGCGCGCTGGGCCCCGAACCTCACGGTCAAGGTGATCAGGGGCGGCCACTGGATGCCCCGGAACGATCCCGGACTTGTCGCGCAACTGGTGCAGGAACACACCGGCCAGGTGGCACGCTAGGAGACATGAAGACGCTCCTCAACCTGATCTGGCTGATCCTGGCCGGGTTCTGGCTGGCGGTCGGTTACGCGGTCGCCGGAATCATCTGTTGCGTGCTGATCGTCACGATCCCGTTCGGGATCGCGTCGTTCCGGATCGCGGCGTACACCCTGTGGCCGTTCGGGCGGACCATCGTGGACAAGCGCACCGCCGGAGCGGGCGCGCTGCTCGGCAACCTGATCTGGATCGTCGTCGCGGGCTGGTGGCTGGCACTCGGCCACCTGACGACCGGCATCGCGCTGTGCCTGACGGTGATCGGCATCCCGCTCGGGGTCGCGAACTTCAAGCTGATCCCGGTCTCGCTGGTGCCGCTCGGCAAGCACATCGTGCCGACGGATCGACCGTTCGTGTGAGGTCGCTGACCGTCCTCGGTTCCTGCGGCGCCTGGCCGGAGGCCGGGCGTGCCTGCGCCGGATTCCTGCTCGAGTACGACGGTTTCCGGGTCGTCCTGGATCTCGGGTACGCCGCCCTGCCGCGACTGCTCGAACATTGCCCGAAGGGCGAGGTCGACGCGGTCGTCGTCACCCACCAGCACCCGGACCACTGCGTCGACGTGAGTGGTCTCGCCCGTGTACGACACTACGAGGCGCCCGACGCGCCACCGCTCCCGCTGCACTGTGCACCCGGCGTCCTCGACGTACTACGAGCACTCGAGCCGCACCCGGATCCGGCCGACGTCTTCGCGGTCCACGACTTGGCGTCGACAACGCGGATCGGGCCGTTCGAGGTGCTGACGGTGGAACTCCCGCATTACAAGACGAATCTCGGCGTACGACTCAGCGCGCCAGGGGTGTCGATCGCGTACACGGGAGACAGCGGCCCCTCGCCCGACCTGGCGCGATTGGCTGACGGAACAGATCTCTTCATCTCGGATGCCACACTCCAAGGCCCGTCACCACAGACCCAGCCCCGCTACGTGATGACTGCGACGGAAGCAGCCGTGGGCGCTAGGGGAGCATCGAGGCTGTTGCTCACGCACTTCTGGCCGGGATCGGACCGATCGGTGTCCGTGGCAGAGGCCAAGCGAGTCTTCGCGGGCGAAGTGATCGTCGCGGAGGAAGGCCTCGGCATCGAGCTCTAGCGAGGACGGTTGGCGGCGTACTCGGCGAACCGTCCGAGGACGTAGGGCCAGACCTCCTCGAAGTTCTTCCGGTATCCGTCGCCGGCTGCCCCGTGCCGCTCCCAGCCACGATGAACGACGCGGACCGTTGAGTCGTCGAAGGTGACCTCGACCTCGGTCGCGTCCTCGGCACGGGGCACCGGCACCCGGTCTGGACCGATCTGCCAGCTGAAGACGAGCCGTCGACCTGGTTCCCAGGTCAGCACCCGGCCCCAGTCCCACTGCATACTGTGCGGTCCGAGCTCGTAGAGCACGCCGTCGAGCAGGCCCATGTCGGTGAGTCCGTCGGCGCCCGACCACGAGAACTCCGGCGGCCACCATCGACCGAACTCGTCGGTGAAGAGCTCGAAGGCGACATCGGGCGGAACCGTCAGGTCGGCCACGGCGGTGAGTTCGCGCACGGACACAGCTTAGTTCTGCTGTTCGGCCGCGACGACTTTCCGGACGTTCGCCAGGTCGCCGCAACCGGACTCGATCAGCCGGGCGCGCTCCTCGGCGAACACGTCACCGAGCTTGCGGCGGACACCTTCGTCGACGTCCGTCCGCGCCGGGTTCAGGACGTCTCGCTCCTCCTCGTCGAGGTGGTGCGTGAGCGCCTCGGACAGCTCGTGCAGCTTCTCGCTGAACTCTTCGCTGCCGGTGTCGTCGACCTCCATCAGGGCGAGCAGCGCGTCATTGCCCTCGGCATGCTCGTGTTCGGAGTGCTCGACCTCGTCGGCGTCGATCGCGTCCTGGTGCCGCAGCGCCGGGTAGACCTTGGACTCCTCGGCCTCGGCGTGCGCGATCAGGACGGTGGCGAGGTCGGCGAGCACCGCCGCACGATCGCTGCGCACGTCACGCAGCTCGCGCAGCGCCTCTTCGAACCACCTGTGGTCGGCGAGGATGATCTCGACCACGTCACCACCCGCCGCCGGAAGGATCTTCGGCATCCGTGTCTCCTCTCTCGGATGCCTGCCGGTACCCGGATACTCTGCGGTCATGCCGACAGCCCTCATTCGCCGCCCGAGCCAGCGGCTCGCCGAAGGTCTCGTCACGCACATCGAGCGCCGGCCGGTGGACCTCGGCCTGGCCTTCGAGCAATGGCAGCGGTACGTCGACGCGCTCCACGACACCGGCTGGGGCACAGTCGAAGTACCGCCGATCGACGAGTGCCCCGACGGCGTGTTCATCGAGGACACGATGGTCGTGTACGGCGACCTCGCGGTGATCGCGCGGGCCGGCGCGGACGAGCGACGCGCGGAGGCGACGGCGGCCGAGGCGACCGTCGCGGAGCAGGGGTACCGGATCGCACGGATCGACGAGCCCGGGACCCTCGACGGCGGCGACGTCCTGAAGATTGGCTCGACGATCTACGTCGGGCAGGGCGGCCGGACGAACGCGGCCGGGATCCAGCAACTGCGTGAGGCGTTCGCACCACTCGGCGCGGAGGTCCGCGCGGTCCCGGTGCAGAAGGTCCTGCACCTGAAGTCCGCCGTCACCGCACTGCCCGACGGAACGGTCGTCGGGTACGAGCCGCTCGTCGACAACCCGGCAGCGTTCGACGCGTTCCGTGCGGTGCCTGAGGAAGCGGGCGCACACGTCGTACTGCTGGACGACGACAGGCTGCTGATGGCGGCGTCGGCGCCGAAGTCGAAGCAGTTGTTCGAGGGCCTGGGTTATCGGCCGATCGTGGTCGACATCAGCGAGTTCGAGAAGCTCGAGGGTTGTGTCACGTGCTTGTCGGTGCGTCTGCGCCGCTGAGCAACCGTCGCGCGGCTGCGACGAGCTGCACGTCGCGCTTCTTCCCGCGCGCGTCGGCGACCCCGCACGCCTCCACCAGCGCTTTGCGGTAGATCGCCGTGTCCGGATGACCAAGCGGTGCGTCCCGGACGACCTGGGTCAGCGCCTCGACCGACTCCGCGATGTCGCCGCACGCGAGCAGCGCCTTCCCGAGTGCTGCCCGATCGCGCAACAACTGCGCATCGTCGTCCACAACCCCGTCCGCCGCGACGATGTCCGCGAGCAGCTGAGCCTCCGACCGCGGACCACCGACCATCAGTCGTGCACCGGTGATCGCCTCGGTCGCCGCCCGCGTCAGCTCGTGATGCGGCCCGAACACCTCAACCAGCTGCGGCGTCACCAGCTCGAACCACGCGATTGCCCGCCCGTAGTTCGCGGTCGCGAGCAGGCCCTGGGCCACCCGCAACCGGACCCGCAACGTCGCCGGGTCGTCGGCCGCGAGCACCTTCTCCCGCTCGGCCAGCGCCGACTGGTAGAACGGCAGCGCCTGCCCCGGCTCGCGCTCGTCCCAGTACGCCTCGGCCTGCTTGTACGCCGGTGCGCCCTCGAGCTCCGGATGATTCACGATCGCCGACACCGGTTCGCGCCGTACGACGGCCGGAGCCGGTACGTCGACCACCTTGCGGCCGACGTACGTGCGCCCGCCGGTCGGGATGATCCGGAAGCGTCCGACCTTGGACACCGGCACCCACAGCACCGTGTTGTAGAGCGTCCGCACCGACGACCCGCAGTTCTCGCACACTTCCCGGTGCCCGTAGAACCGGCCACCCGTCGGCCCCGCTACCTCGGCCGAGCGCCAGACCTCGGACGTCGCCGTGCACGAAGCACAGAACGGGTACACCCCCCGCCGTTCCTCATTCATCCGAGACATTGTGCTCAGTTTCGGGTTCTTCGTCTGCATCCGCACCGGTGTGCTGCACTTTTGTCAGCGCCGGATCGTCGACGGAGAACGTCCGGACCGGGCCCGGTGGGGTGTCCGCGGTCTCGAACCGGACCGTGACGCGACCGCGTCCCGAGCCCCAGACCCAGCCGCGGCCGTGGTCCGGGTGCGCGACGTCCTGCCCGGGATGGAACCCGATCTGGTCGCGCGGCCTGGCCGGCAGCTCGACCACCTCGACCGGATTCTCGGCGTGCTCCCCTTCGGTGAACAGATCGTCCTGGATCCAGTCGGCGAGTGACGAGACGCCTACACCGAGCAATCGAATCCCGCCGCCAATGTCGCTCTCCTCGAGCAGCCGGCGTGCGACGCGGGCGACCACCCGCGCGTCGTCGGTCGGTCCGGCCAACGTCGACGAGCGGGTGTGCGTGGTGAAGTCGTGCATCCGCGTCTTGACCGTCACGGTCCGGCCGGACAGCTGCGCCTTCTGCAGGCGCTCGGCGACACGATGCGCCATCCGGTCGCTGATCGCGGTCAGCAGCGCGCGGTCGATGATGTCGGTCTCGAACGTGTCCTCGACGCTGACCGACTTGGTCTCCCGATCGCTCACGACCGGCCGGTCGTCGGCCGCCACCGCGAGCCGGTGCAGGCTGGAGCCGTGCGCGGACCCGACCTGGCGGATCAACTCGTCCTCGTTGAGCTGCTGCAGATCCGCGACGGTGCGGACGCCGGCCATGCTGAGCCGCTGCGCGGTCGCTGGGCCGACTCCCGGGATCACCGTGACCTGCATCGGCGCGAGGAACTCGGCCTCGGTGCCGGCCGGTACGACGACCACGCCGTTGGGCTTGTCGAGATCGCTGGCGATCTTCGCGATCAGCTTCGACGTACCCGCACCGACCGACGCGGTCAGCCCGCCGGACACCTTGTGGATGGCAGCCTTCAGATCGTCGGCGATCGCCTGCACGTCCTCGACCGTCAGCCCGGTCAGCCCACTCGCCGCCAGATCGATGAACGCCTCGTCCAGCGACAGCGGCTCGACCAACGGCGACAGTGCCCGCATCTCCGCCATCACGGCCCGGCTGCTCTGCCGGTAGACCTCGAAGCGCGGACCCAGGTACGCCGCGTGCGGGCAACGGGAGCGCGCCTCGGCGGTCGACATCGCCGAGCGCACGCCGTACTTGCGTGCCTCGTACGACGCGGTGGACACGACCCCGCGCACGCCGATGCCGCCGACAACCACGGGCTTGCCCCGCAGCGACGGCTTGTCCCGCTGCTCGACCGCCGCGAAGAACGCGTCCAGGTCCACGTGCAGCACCGACGGATCGTCTCGCACCTGTCCAGTGTCGCTGCCACCACCGACAATTACCGGATGACCTTCCCGGACCACTGGGACGACGGCACCGATCCGTCCACTCCCGACCATCAGATCCATTGGTACGACGAACGCACGGCGATCATCCGCCAGTCACTCCGGACCAACTTCGAGGGCCCGTTCATCTACCTCCTGCTCGGTGACGAGCGTGCTCTCGTGCTCGACACCGGCACCGGGCATGTGCCGCTCCGACCGCTGATCGAGGAGCTGGCGGGGGAGCGGGAACTGGTCGTCGCGCACACCCACGGCCATGGCGACCATGTCGGCGGCGACGGCGAGTTCGACAAGCCCGTCGGCAGGCGCGCCGAGGAGGTCGCGGCGTACTTCGGGTTCGCCGACTGGCCGAACGGCGTGGTGCAGCTCGACCTCGGCGGACGGGTGCTCGACGTCCTGCCGATCCCGGGCCACCATGCGTCGCACATCGCGATCTACGACCGGGACACGCGGCTGCTCCTCAGCGGCGACTCGCTCTACCCGGGACGCCTGTACGTCTTCGACTGGCCCGCGTTCCGCGCGAGCGTCGCACGGCTCGCGGCGTTTGTTGCTGACGGCAATCCGGTCGAGTGGATCCTGGGCGCGCACATCGAGCTGACGACCAAGCCGGGGCAGGACTACGAGATGGGCGAGGACAGGCACCCGGACGAGCACGAGCTGCAGCTGCGTCCCGACGTACTGACCGAGCTCGCCGAGGTCGTCGCCGGGGCGGGGGAGGAGCCGGTGCGGATCGACCGCGACCACTTCATCGTGTTCCCGGTCTGAGTCCACCACGCGATTGAACCGCCCATCAAAGGGCACCTTCGTGCACACTGAGGCCATGTCATAGCCGGGGGAGCCACCAGGGGAGGCGCTGATGGGCGAGGAAGTCGACCGGGTCGAGTTCACCCGGGCGGACCGGACCGCGTTCCGCGAACAGGTGCACCGCAATCTGGACGCCTTCGCGCGGATGCTGCGCGAGGACCGGTTCGCGCCCGAGCGGCCGATGACCGGGATCGAGATCGAGCTGAACCTGGTCGACGAGCGGTGCGACCCGGCGATGAAGAACAGCGAGGTGCTGAGCGCGATCGAGGACGACGCGTTCCAGACCGAGCTCGGCCAGTTCAACATCGAGATCAACGTGCCGCCCGGCCAGATCGACGGACTCGGTCTGGACAACATGGAGTCGAGCATCCGGGAGAGCCTGAACGCGGCCGAGGACAAGGCCGCCCGGACCGGCTCGTCGATGGTGGTGATCGGCATCCTGCCGACGCTGCTCACCGAGCACATCCGCCGCGACGCGCTCAGCACCAACCCGCGGTACGCACTGCTCAACGACCAGATCTTCGCCGCCCGCGGCGAGGACGTGCAGATCTCCATCGACGGCGTCGAACGGCTGCAGGTCACCGCGGACAGCATCGTCCCCGAGGCCGCCTGTACGTCGACGCAGTTCCACCTCCAGGTGACACCGGAGGCGTTCCCGCGGTACTGGAACGCCGCCCAGGCGATCTCCGGCGTACAACTCGCGGTCGGTGCGAACTCGCCGTTCCTGTTCGGCAAGGAACTGCTCCGCGAGACCCGGATCGCGTTGTTCGAGCAAGCCGCCGACACGCGGACCCACGAACTGAAGACGCAAGGCGTCCGGCCGCGGGTTTGGTTCGGTGAACGATGGATCACCTCGATCTTCGACCTCTTCGAGGAGAACTCGCGGTACTACCCGGCGCTGTTGCCGGTCACCTCCGACGAGGATCCGATCGCCGTCCTGGACCGCGGTGACACGCCGGCCCTTTCGGAGTTGCGGCTGCACAACGGGACGATCTACCGCTGGAACCGGCCCGTGTACGACGTTGTCCGGGAGAAGCCGCATCTCCGCGTGGAGAATCGTGTGCTGCCGGCCGGGCCGACCGTCGTCGACACGATCGCGAACGGCGCCTTCTACTTCGGCCTGGTGCGTGCGCTGGCCGACGACGAACGGCCGATCTGGTCGCAGATGTCGTTCAGCGCCGCCGAGGAGAACTTCCACGCCGCGGCCCGCACCGGCATCGAGGCGGAGGTGTTCTGGCCGGGTGTCGGTACGGCGCGTGCGACCGAGCTGGTGCTCAGACGCCTTCTGCCGTTGGCGGTTCGCGGCCTCGACGCCTGGGGCGTGGACGTCGCCGTACGGGACCGGCTGCTCGGGATCATCGAGCAGCGCTGCCTGACGGGCCGTAACGGCGCGTCGTGGCAGGCCGAGGAGTTCCACCGCTTGTATACAAAGGGATCGCACGGCCGCAAGGACGCGTTGCGCGGGATGCTCCGCCGGTACCGCGACCACATGCACGACAACACGCCCGTGCACGAATGGCCGGTCGACTGAACCGGTTCGTACGACGGCGTACGCACGACAACGTAGGACAGCGGGTCGCGGAACCCCGGTCCTTCTGGCGGAACCCGTTCGATCTTGCCCAAGGCAACGGGATCGACGGTTTCCGGACGAGTTCGATAACGACCCGGACTACAGGGGTGGCGCATTTGGTGACAGCCCTGCAAAGGTGTGGCCACCGGAAGGTTAGGCGGGCCCGCCGCGGGTAGGACCCGGGCACCGGCAGCCCTCCGTCACCGGTACGACACAACAGGTGCAAATGCAGCGGATGCCGACTGCGGTCGGGAGCAGTATCGTTCGAGACGGGTCGACACACACCCGGAGGTGAGGCAGGGCGATGACGACCATCGTCGTGGGTTATGTGCCGAAGGCGGAAGGCCGTGCGGCTCTTCGGCGCGCAGCGGAGGAGGCAACGCTGCGAGACGCCAAGCTGGTGGTGGTGAACTCGCATCGAGGTGGGCGCAGCTTCGACAGCGACGAGGCTGCGGCGAGTGACGCCGCGTTGACGGAAGTACGGGAGCAGCTGGACTCGACCGGTGTGCCGTATGAGGTGCGGCAGTTGGTACGTGGCCTGGACCCGGCGGAGGACCTGGTGGCCGTCGCCGAGCAGGTGCACGCGGAGTTCATCGTGATCGGGCTGCGGCGCCGTTCCCCGGTCGGCAAGCTCATCCTCGGCAGCAACGCGCAGCGGGTGCTGCTCGATGCTCCGTGTCCGGTGCTGGCCGTGAAGGCCGAGCCTGAGTTGTTAGATGGGGAGGAGGACTGAGGTGACTTCGACACGCAGCAGGAAGCTGTGCCTTGCGCAGCAGCCCGACGCCGACGAGATGTTGAGCAGAGATCCGTTCGCCCTGCTGGTCGGCATGCTGCTCGACCAGCAGATTCCGATGGAGCGGGCGTTCGCCGGCCCGGTCGCGATCTCGAAGCGGATGATCGGTCCCTTCGACCCGCAGACGGTCGCGCACTACGACCCGGACGCGTTCGTCGAGGTGGTGGCCGGTCCGCCGGCCGTGCACCGCTTCCCGACCGCGATGGCGGCCCGGATCCAGACGCTGGCCAAGCACCTGGACGACCAGTACTCGGGGAACGCGTCAGGCCTGTGGTCCGACGTGAAGTCCGGGGACGATCTGCTGGCCAGGCTGTCGGCGCTGCCGGGGTTCGGTGCGCAGAAGGCGAAGATCTTCGTCGCGCTGCTCGGCAAGCAGCTGAAGGTCCGGCCGCGCGGCTGGCGCGAGGCCTCCGAGCCGTACGGCGAGGACGGCGCGTTCAAGTCGGTCGCAGACGTGATCGACGTGGCGTCGCTGGTCAGAGTGCGGCAGTTCAAGCAGGAGCAGCAGATGGTTCGGCAGCGGGTGGTGGCGCGTCCACTGCGGCAGACCCGCAACGGGTGAGACGATCGACGCCGGCGGCCCCCCTGAAATGACGTCAGCGGGGGGTCGCGCGACGCTTGGGCTTGGTTCGCGGATTACAATGGACTGTTGCCGCCGCCTGACCAGCGAGCAGCCGCGAAGAGCAGTACCCCAAGACTCAGCAACACAACGTCGTACCGTCGTACAAACCCTGCGTCAGACGAGAGGTAATTCGTGTCGTCCAGCTCGTCCGAGAATCTTCCCGCCGAGCCGGCCCGGACCGTGGCCGCCACGGCCCGTAGCACGGCTCCGAGGACCAGCGCTCGAGTGACCGACCCGGCCGCCAAGAAGGTGGCCGCGAAGAAGGCCGCGGTGAAGGCCGCCGGCACCAAGGAGGACGGTATCCCCGCGAAGAAGGCCGCTGCCAAGAAGGCTACGGCGAAGAAGGCAGTGTCCGAGGCGGGTCTGTCCATCGACCCGAAGACCGGTAAGCCGCGCGCGCTGGACGATGTGGACGAGTCCGACTTCAGCCCGGACGCGGTGAAGCCACTGGAGAAGGAGCTCACCGAGGACCAGGGCTTCATCGTCTCCGAGGCCGACGAGACCGACGAGCCCGAGCAGCAGGTGATGGTCGCGGGGGCCACCGCGGACCCGGTCAAGGACTACCTGAAGCAGATCGGCAAGGTCCCGCTGCTGAACGCCGAGCAGGAGGTCGAGCTCGCCAAGCGGATCGAGGCCGGCCTGTTCGCGGAGGAGCAGATCGCCGACGAGACCGCCAAGCTCAAGGAGAAGGTCCGCGACGAGTACGAGTGGATCTCCGAGGACGGCCGGCGCGCCAAGAACCACCTGCTCGAGGCCAACCTGCGCTTGGTGGTGTCGTTGGCCAAGCGCTACACCGGCCGCGGGATGCTGTTCCTGGACCTGATCCAGGAGGGCAACCTCGGTCTGATCCGCGCGGTGGAGAAGTTCGACTACACCAAGGGCTACAAGTTCTCGACGTACGCGACCTGGTGGATCCGGCAGGCGATCACCCGCGCGATGGCCGACCAGGCCCGGACCATCCGGATCCCGGTGCACATGGTCGAGGTCATCAACAAGCTCGCCCGCGTCCAGCGGCAGATGCTGCAGGACCTCGGCCGGGAGCCCACTCCGGAGGAGCTCGCCAAGGAGCTCGACATGACCCCGGAGAAGGTCATCGAGGTGCAGAAGTACGGTCGTGAGCCGATCTCGCTGCACACGCCGCTCGGTGAGGACGGCGACTCCGAGTTCGGTGACCTGATCGAGGACTCCGAGGCGATCGTGCCGGCCGAGGCGGTCTCGTTCACGCTGCTCCAGGAGCAGCTGCACGCGGTCCTCGACACGCTGTCCGAGCGCGAGGCCGGTGTGGTCTCGATGCGGTTCGGTCTGACCGACGGCCAGCCGAAGACGCTTGACGAGATCGGCAAGGTGTACGGCGTGACCCGCGAGCGGATCCGCCAGATCGAGTCCAAGACCATGTCGAAGCTGCGCCACCCGTCGCGCTCACAGGTCCTCCGGGATTACCTGGATTGATGTCATGACGCAGTGGATCGCCGGCGTTGTCGCGTCGGTGATCCCTGTGTTGGACACGGCTTCGTTGGCCGCCGCCGTTCTTACGGCGGCGGCTTTGCTGTTGGCGCTGGTCGTCGTCGCGCGGTCGTCCGCGCGCTCGGTGCACACCGCCGCGCCGTTGCTCGCTCGCGCGACCTCGGTCCGGGACCGGGCCGAGCAGACCGTGTTCCTCCGGCTGCGCGATCCCGACGCGGCCGGACGCCCACGCCCACGAGCACCGGGACAGTAGCGGTCCACCTCGCTACCTGTTCCTACACACTCGTGGAGTTTTGCTGTGCCTTCCTTTCTGGAGGCACCGGTCGCCGGTGCCTATCACTTGCTCACGTCCCTCGTCACCACACTCGAACCGCTCACCGGTGCGTACGCCGCGGTCATCGCGATCGTCCTGTGCACCCTCGTCGTACGGCTGTCCCTGCTCCCGCTGAGCGTGCGGGCGCACCGCGGGTTGAAGGCCCGCGCGGAGTTGATGCCGCAGCTGAAGAAGCTGACCGAACGGCATCGCGACAACCCGGAGCGCCTGCAGCGTGAGGTGGCGAAGTTGCAGACCGAGTCCGGTACGTCGTTGTTCGCCGGCTTCCTGCCGACGCTCGCGCAGCTGCCGTTCTTCTGGCTGATGTACACGCTGTTCTCGCGGACCATGGTGGCGGGGGAGTCGAACCAGCTCATCAGCGGCAACCTGCTCGGCGCCCCGCTCGGCGTGCACTGGCCGATCCTCACCGGCACCCCGGCGTACATCGTGATCGCGGTACTACTCGCTGTGGTCGCCTGGTTCTCGGCCCGACTCCAGCTACGCCAACTGGACCCGTCGGCGACCACGTTGTCACGACGCGTCGCTCAACTGCTGCCGTACGGCACCTTGCTGACAGCCGCCTTCGTACCGCTGGCCGCCGGCCTCTACCTCCTGACAACCACCACCTGGACAGTCGCCGAACGCACAATCCTCCAGCGCTAGTTGCTACTGGCAATATCCGTTGCCTTCTGTCGACCCATTCTGTTACCGTCTTTATTAAAGCCGGTTCCATAATGGGTTGGGGTCGATGGATACTGCACGCGGCGCCGCCCAGGCGGAGCGATCTGCGAACCAGGTCGCGTGCCTGCGTTTCCTCGCCGACGCCGATGAGGCGCGTACGGTCGGGGCGATCAGCGAGGGCACCGGCCTGTCGCGACCGACCGTGCACGCCGTCCTGGACGATCTCCTCGAGACCGGGCTGGTCGAGGCGGCCAGCCCGGCCACGGCCGGTCCGGGCCGACCTGCCCGTGCCTTCCGGTTCGCTCGCGAGACAGGGCTGGTCGCCGGCGTCGACCTCGGTCCCCGCGGGGCCCGCGCGATCATCTGCGACCTGTCTGGCCGCCGGCTTGGGTACGCCGAACTGGCGCCCGAGCGGAAGGCCGATCTCTCACTGATCCCACGGGCACTCGACGCCGCAGCCGGCTCGATCGATCTGGGACGTCTCCGCGCGGTTGGCGTGGGTCTACCCGGCGTGGTCGAGGCCGACGGTCGCCTGCGCGCCAGCCTGGCGATGCCGGACCTGGTCGGCCTGCCCGTCGCGGAGTTGCTGGCGAAGGAGCTCGAACAGCCGATCGTCGTGGACAACGACATCAAGCTGGCGGCGCTGGCGGAGCAACGCGGCGGCGCGGGCCGTGGGTACTCCGATGTCGTCTATCTCCAGATCGGTCATCGGCTGTCCGTGTCGATCGTGCTGAACGGAGTCATCCGGCAGGGCCGTCACCGCCTCGCCGGTGAGCTCGGTGCGCAGCGCGGCATGCGCTGGACCCGCAACGCGCAGCGCGGACAGCTCGTCTGGTCCGTGCGGCCGAGCAGTGCGGAGGTGCTGAGTGCGGCCGCCGCCGGCGACGCCGACGCGCAGGCGGAGGTCGAGGACTTCTGCGCGCAGATCGCCGGGCGGATCGCGACCGTGCTGCTGGTCGTCGATCCGGAGGTCGTGGTCGTGCGCGGCGGGGCTCTGCAGGACAGCGGCGCTCTGCTTCGTCCGCTCGCGGCAGCGGTCGAGCAGGAATTGGTCTTCCCCGAGCGCCCACCTTTCGTCGCCTCGGCACTGGGGCGCGAGGCGGTGGTGCTCGGGGCGGTCGGCAACGCGTTCGACCGGTGCAGCTCAGGTATCTACGGTGTCCACGACTACCCCAGTCCGTGGACCCACATCACTCACGAACTCGAGAGGACCACGCAGTGAAGCTAGGAGTCAGCTCGTATTGCTTCCGCCAGCTCATGACGAGCGGCGAGATGGACCTGATCGCGGTCCTGGACTGGGTCGCGGCCTCTTCGGCCGGGCACATCGAGGTCGCCGCGATGGACGGCGAGTACTACCTGGAGAACGAGAACGTCGTCCGCGACACGGCCAAGCACGCCGAGGAGATCGGCGTACCGATCGTGAACTACCTGGTCAGCGGCGATCTGCGGTCCGCCGACACCGAGGAGATCGACCGCCTCCGCAAGCAGCTGGACGTCGCGCACCAGTTCGGCGCCGGCATCTTCCGGCACGACGTCGCGCCGTGGGCGTGGCGCGAGCAGGACCCGGGCGAGTTCGAGACGACGTTCGAGAAGGTCGTCGAGGGCTGCCGCGCGGTCGCCGACCACGCCGCGGACCTGGGCATCGTGTCGACGATCGAGAACCACGGTTTCTTCATGAACGGCAGCGACCGGCTGGCCCGGCTCGTGCACGCCGTGGACCGCCCGAACTTCCGGGTCACGCTCGACCTCGGCAACGGACTGTGTGTCGGCGAGGTGCCCGGCAAGACCGCCGCCGGACTGATCGACGTCGCGGCATCGATCGGTGTGAAGGACTTCCACATCCGCCGTTCGGCGGGCGACGGCTGGCTCAAGACGTTGGCCGGCGACTACCTGCTCGGCACGGTCACGGGCCACGGCGACGTGGACGTGGCCGGTCTGCTCGCACTGGCCGCCACCAAGCCCGACGTACCGGTGAGCCTGGAGTTCGAGGGCATGGAGGCACCGCTGCCGGCCATCGAGCGCTCGCTCGCGAACATCATTCGACTGACCGAAAGCGTGGCGTGACATGACGACGCGGATTGCAGTGATCGGGCTCGGCTCGATCGCTGTCGAGCATCTGAAGGCGTACCAGCAGAACCCGCAGGCCGAGCTCGTCGCCGTGTGCGACGTCGACCTCGAGCGGGCGAAGGCGCGCGGTGAGCAGTTCGGCGTGGCGCGGGTGACCGGTTCCGCCGAGGAGATCTTCTCGGACCCGGACGTCGACGCGGTCAGCGTCTGCGTGCCGAACACGCTGCACGCCCCGATCGCCGAGGCGGCGCTGCGGGCGGGCAAGGACGTCCTGGTCGAGAAGCCGATGACCGTGACGGTGCCCGAGGCCGAGGCACTGGTGAAGGCGGTCGAGGAGACCGGAAAGGCCCTGCAGATCGGGTACGTACGGCGGTATGCGCCGAACGCCCTGGTCACCAAGCGGTTCCTGGACGCGGGCGAGTTCGGTGACATCTACGCGGCGCGGGCCACGCTGTTGCGGACGGCCGGCAACCCGGGCGGCTGGTTCGGCGACGTGGAGCTGTCCGGCGGCGGTCCGCTGATCGACCTCGGCGTCCACATCATCGACCTGTGCTGGTACCTGATGGGGATGCCGAAGGCGGTGTCCGCGTCCGGTGCGACGTTCGCGCCGCTGGGTGCCCGGGACAACATCCAGAACCTGACCCGGTACAAGGCGGCGTCGGCGGCGCGGCCGAACACGGTCGAGGACTTCGCGACCGCGCAGATCCGCTTCGAGGGCGGGGCGGTCCTCGACGTGGCCACGTCGTTCTCGCTGCACGCGCGCAACGAGATCAGCGTCCGGATCCACGGTGACAAGGGCGGCGCGGAGATCGAGCCGGAGCTCCTGATGGTCACCGAGCAGCACGACACGCTGCTGCACATCCAGCCGCAGATCGACTCGCTCGGGTTCGACTTCAAGGTCGGGTTCGCGAACCAGATCGATCACTTCCTGCAGATCTGCCGGGGCGAGATCCCGGCCGACGCGACCGCGGAGCAGGGCCTCGAGATGGCCCGGATGCTGACCGCGATCTACGAGTCCGCGAAGAGCGGCGCCGAGGTGAAGATCGCTCGCTGACCTGGTCGGTTGCCCGGGGTGGAACAGCCTCGGGCAACCGGCCCGCGTCACAGACGGGCTTCGAGGCCGTCCAGGATTCTGGCGAGGCCGTAGCTGAAGCTGTCCTCGCCGCCCGCTTCGAGATCGGTGTTGCTGTTGGCGGCGTACAGTGCCCGCATGTGCGGGTACGGCTCGGCGGCCTTGACCGCGGCGGGCCAGACCTCGGCCTGCCAGGCGGCCATGTCCTTGCCGGTGCGCTTGAGCTTGGTGACGGTCGCGGCTTCGACCGAGGCGACACCGATCACGTAGCCGAGCACTGTGTTGGCGGCCTGGTCCGCCTCGATCAGCTCGAAACCGGCGGCCAGATAGGTGCCGAGCAGATCGTCGGAGATCCGCATCAGGTTCGGCCCGAGGTAGTTCATGCCCACGTCGGCGAGCGTGGGCGCGACCCACGGGTGCCGGACGATCATCGCGCGCACACTGCGCGCCGCGGCTTCTGCCGCAGGGCGCCATTCCGACGGGTCGGCGACCCTCGGCACCTCGACCTCGCCGTACACCTCGTCGACGACGAGCTCGAGCAGCTCGTCCTTGTTCGCGACGTGCCAGTAGACGGCTGTCGCCACCGCTCCGAGCGCCGCTCCGAGCTTGCGCATCGTCAGCGCCTCCAGCCCGTCGGCGTCCAGCAGCTTGATCGCCTCCGCGACGATCTGCTGCTGGGTCAGCGCGGGCTGCTCACGGCGCCGGCCGCGCTTCGGCCGGGTCCAGACCGACGTGTACTCCTCGCTCGCCATGCCGTCCACCCTAGCCGATTACTGAACACTGTGCAGGACTTGACCAGCGTTCAGTTCTAATTGCACACTGTTCAGGCACACTGAACACTGTTCAATTAACTCGAGGAGGTGCGCGATGACCGCTCGGCATCCGCGCAGGTGGCTGATTCTGATCGTGCTCTGCCTGAGCACGATGGTGCTCGTGCTGGACAACGGCGTCCTGAACGTCGCGATCCCGGTGCTGACCGAGGACCTCGGTGCGAGCGCGCAGGAGATCCAGTGGATCGTCGCGAGCTACATCCTGGTGTTCGCCGGCCTGTTGCTGACTGCCGGCAGCCTGTCCGACCGGTACGGGCGCAAGAAGGTGATGATCGCCGGTCTGGCGATCTTCGGCGCCGCGTCCCTGCTGGCGACGTACGCCGGGACTCCGGAGATGCTGATCGCGGGACGGGTGCTGATGGGAGTCGGCGGGGCGGTCGTGATGCCGAGCACGCTGTCGGTGCTGATCACGGTCTTCGACGACGACGAACGCCGGAAGGCGATGTCGATCTGGAGCTCGGTGCTGATGGTCGGGCTGATCGGCGGGCCGGTGCTCGGCGGCGCGATGATCGCGAAGTTCTGGTGGGGCTCGGTGTTCCTGATCAACGTGCCGGTGGCGGTGCTGGCGATCGCGGCGGCAGTGATCCTGATGCCGGAGTCCAAAGGGCCGTGGCGCAAGCCCGACCCGATCGGTGCGCTGCTGTCGATGGTCGGGCTGGTGTCGCTGGTCTGGGTGATCATCGAACTGCCGGAGCACGGTCTGTCCTGGCCGATGCTGATTGTCGCCGTTGCCGGGCTGACCTTGTTCGTCGTGTGGGAGCTGCGGACTCCGGTGCCGATGGTGCCGTTGACGCTCTTCCGCGACCGGAACTTCAGCGGCGGCAGCTTGTCGCTGGTGCTGCTGCAGGTCGCCAACGGTGGGTTGATTCTGGCGCTGACGCAGTACATGCAGTTCGTCCTTGGGTTCTCGCCGACGAAGGCCGGTCTGGCGATGGCGCCGATGGCGGTGGCGGTCATCCTGGTGAACGGTGTCGGGGCGACGCTCGGTCAGAAGATCGGGAACCGGCCGATGACCGTCGCCGGGTTGGTCGTGCTGGCCGGCGGCTTCTGGGTGATGTCGAGGCTGTCCGCGGACGACGGGTTCGGGATGGTCGCACTGGCGCTGGGTGTGTTCGGGGTGGGCGCCGGACTGGCTCAGCCGGCGGCGACCGCGGCGCTCATGGGTGCCGTGCCGCACGAGCACGCGGGCGTCGGGTCGGCGTTGAACGACACCGTGCAGCAGGCGGGTGCGGCGTTGGGGATCGCGATCCTGGGGTCGGCGCTGGCGAACAACTTCACCGCGAAGATGCCGGAGTCGGCGCCTGACGCGGCGCGACGCTCGATCGGCGAGGCATTCGCTCTAGGTGACGCGGGGTTGGCTGACACCGCCCGGACCGCCTTTGCGCAGGCGATGTCAGGCACCTTCGTGGTGAGTGCGGTAGCGGTCCTCGGGTCCGCGGTGCTGGCGTTCGTCCTCATGCGGGACCGGAAGACGTCAGCTCCGGAAGAGGTCAAGGACGAGGTTGCCGTCAGCTGAGTAGTGCGGTCGTGAGGGAGTCGGCGTTCTCCTCGAGCCAGGTCTGCCGTGCGCGGATCTTGTCGCCGACTCCCTCACTCCACATCCGCTGCCAGCCGCCGCCGAGGGTTTCGGCGCGGTACTTCATCGTGTGCCAGGCGCGCACGTTCAAACCGATCGTGAGCTCCAGTGTGCGGGCGCGCTCGGCGGGGGAGAGGCCGTAGGCATCGGCGAGGAGCCGGCAGCGGCGGGGACGGTCCAGGCCGCGGAGTTCGGGGTCGAGATCGGCGTCGGCGCCGAGCGGGGCCCACCACAGCATCAGGTTCACGAACTCACGGGCGCGGCTCACCGGGCGGGCGAGATCGAAGTCGATCAGCGCGTACGCGCGCCCTTCCCGGAAGACCACGTTCTCCGGCGTCACGTCCTGATGGCCGACCAGCTCCGGCGGATCGTTGAGGTCCGGCAAACCGGGCGGCTCGATCGGCGCGGGCAGGTTCTCCGGGATCCCGAATCCCTCGACGGCGTCGTCGTACGCACGCAGCAGCCGTGCGACCGAGACCATCCGCTCCTCGTCCGCGATCCACGGTGGCCGCGGGCGGCCCGCGACCTCGCCCTCGACGTACGTGAGCGCCTGGCGGCCGGCCGAGTCGATGCCGAGGAATCTCGGTGCGCCGTCGAACCCGACCTTCTCCAGGTGCAGCAGGACGTCCTGGACAAGTTCGGCGCGCTCGCCGGGCGGGCGCCGTACGGTGTCGCCGACGCGCACCAGGCCCTCGGTCACGTCGCCGCCGAGCAGCGGGATCTCTTCGCCGTCCTCGATCACTCAAAGCCTCATTCCGCTGCATGAAACATTTGTCTGCACAAAGAAGACGTGCGAGGTAGCGTGCCACGATCCGCACTCGATCGGAGGCGCACAGTGACCGCCACCTCTGTGAAAGCTCCACCCGGAGCCAGTCGTACGAGGTACCTGATCCTAGGGCTCGCGTTCGTCGGGCTCTCACTGAATTACCTGGATCGCGCGAACCTCAGCGTCGCGCTGCCGTTCATCGAGGACGACCTGCACCTCGACCTCAGCAACGCCGAGAAGGGCCTGATCCTCGGCGCGTTCTTCTGGGCGTACGACGGCGCGATGCTGGCGGCGGGCTGGTTCGCCGACAAGGTGGGTTCGCGGAAGGCGTTCACGGTCGCCGCGCTCTGGTGGAGCGTCGTCACCGCGCTGACGCCGCTCGCGCGCGGGTTCTGGTCGTTGTTCGCGTTCCGGTTCGCGCTCGGAGCGGGGGAGGCGCCGGCGTACCCGAGTGCGACCAAGGCCGCGTCGCGGTGGTTCCCCGCGCACGAGCGGGCGTTCGCGAGCGCGGTGATCGACTCCGGTTCGCGGGTCGGGACGGTGCTGTCGCTGCCGGTCGTGACCGCGCTGATCGCGTTGGTGAGCTGGCACTTCTCGTTCGTCGTGCTCGGCGTGCTCGGGATCATGCTCGCGGCGGTCTGGTACTGGTACTACCGCGATCCGATGGAGCACAAGCACGCGAACGCCGAGGAACGCGAGTACATCGTGTCGAACGGCGCGCGGCTCGACGAGAACGACTCCGAGGCCGCGGCGCAGGTGCGCTGGCGGGACCTGTTCCGGTACCGGACGATCCGCGGGATGATGCTCGGCTTCTTCTGCCTGAACTTCGTCATCTACTTCTTCCTCACCTGGTTCCCGTCGTACCTGAAGGACGCCCGCGGGCTCGACCTGAAGGAGCTCGGGACGCTCGGCACACTGCCCGGCATCACCGCGATCGCCGGCGGGTGGATCGCCGGCATCGTCGCCGACCGGAAGATCCGCGCGGGCGCGGACGTGACGCGGGTGCGGAAGACCGTGATGGTCGGCGGGCTGCTCGGCGGTGCGGCGATCGTGTTCGCGGCCCCGGCGAAGTCGGTGTATGTCGCCTTGCTGTTCCTGGCGATCTCGTACGCGAGCCTGGCGATCGCGGCGACGGGGATCTGGTCGTTGCCGGGTGACGTGGCACCGTCGTCGCGGCACGTGGCCTCGATCGGGGGCATCCAGAACTTCGCGTCGAACATCGCGGGGATCATCAGCCCGTACGTCTTCGGCCTGCTGCTCGACATCTACCACGGGTCGTACCTGCCGTCGTTCGCGGTGGCCGGGGTGGTGGCGGTGATCGGTGCTCTGACGTACGCGTTCGTGGTCGGGAAGGCCGAACCGCTACCGGTCCGCGACAGCTAGGGTTTGCCAATCCGGCAAGAATGTTTGCCGCTGCGTAGCGGGTCCGTGCACCATCGGTTCATGACCACCGAACAGCTCCCTGACGAGCACTGGAACGCGTTCTACACCGAGCACGAGCAGATCTGGAGCGGCAAGCCGAACGTCGCCTTCGTCGACGAGGTGTCCGGCCTCACGCCGGGCCGGGCCCTCGACCTCGGCTGCGGCGAAGGGGCCGACGCGATCTGGCTCGCGCAGCGGGGCTGGACCGTCACCGCTGTCGACATCTCGACGGTCGCGCTGGGGCGCGCCGCCGAGCACGCGAAGGCCGCCGGGGTCGGCGACCGGATCGACTGGCAGCAGCACGAGTTGGGGAAGTCGTTCCCGGACGGTGAGTTCGACCTGGTGTCCGCGCAGTTCCTGCACTCCAAGACCGAACTGCCCCGCGACGGCATCCTGCGCCGTGCAGCGGCGGTTGTCGCGCGAGGCGGCGTACTGCTCATCGAGGGCCACCTGGGCTTCCCGCCGGGGGAGCACAATCCGCATCCCGACCTGCACTTCCCGGAGCCTGATGAGGTGATCGAGAGCCTGGGCCTTCCGGACGGCGAGTGGGAGACGTTGGTCAGCCGTGCGCACGACCGGGCACAGGTGCTGCGCGACGGCGTACCGATCAATCGCCGCGACTGCACGGTGAAGCTGCGTCGCCACTGAGTCTTGTTCACCTGGGCGTCATCCTCGGGGCCGAGTCTGTGCTCATGAACACGCCTGATCTGGTGCAAGAGCTCGGCTTCCGCGTGCTGGACGAGGAGGACGACGACCCGGTGCTGCTGCGGGCCGACGGTACGCCGGTCGATACGTGGCGCGAGGGATACCCGTACGGCGAGCGGCTGGCGCGGCAGATCTACGACCGGGACAAGCGGCTGCTGCAGATCGAGCTGCTGAAGCTGCAGTACTGGGTGAAGCGGTCGAAGCAGCGGCTGGTGATCGTGTTCGAGGGTCGTGACGCGGCCGGCAAGGGCGGGACGATCAAGCGGTTCATGGAGCACCTCAACCCGCGCGGGGCGAGCATCGTCGCGCTGGAGAAGCCGACGGAGCGCGAGCAGACGCAGTGGTACTTCCAGCGGTACGTCGCGCACCTGCCGGCGGCTGGTGAGATGACGTTGTTCGACCGCTCCTGGTACAACCGCGCGTGCGTCGAGCATGTGATGGGGTATTGCGACCAGGAGCAGTACGAGGAGTTCATGCGGCAGGCGCCGGAGTTCGAGCGGATGTTGGTGCGGTCCGGGATCCTGCTGGTGAAACTGTGGTTCTCGGTGTCGCAGGCCGAGCAGCAGACGCGGTTCACGATCCGGCAGATCGACCCGGTGCGGCAGTGGAAACTCTCACCCACCGACCTCGCGTCGCTCGACAAGTGGCAGGCGTACACCGAGGCCAAGGAGGCGATGTTCCACTACACGGACACGCCCCACGCCCCCTGGACCGTTGTCAAAAGCAACGACAAGAAACGCGCCCGCCTGGAAGCCATGCGCCACGTCCTCTCCCTCTACAACTACACCGACAAGGACGAAGCCCTAGTAGGCCACCCCGACCCCAAACTCCTGGGCCCCGCAGCCCAAGTCCTAGAACACGGAGAATCCGCCACCCGAACCTTCCCAGTCCTCTAGCCGCCGAGGAGTGGGGTCGGTTTATGTGGTGAGGGGGAGGTGGACGGTGAAGGTGGCGCCGTGGGGGTGGGTGTCGGTGGTGGTTACGTGGCCGTGGTGGGCGGCTACGAGGGCGGCGACGATGGAGAGGCCAAGGCCGGAGCCGCCGGTGGAGCGGGTTCGGGCTGTGTCCACTCGGTAGAAGCGTTCGAAGATGCGGGCCTTCTGTTCGTCGGTGAGGCCGGGGCCGGTGTCGCTGACTTCGAGGATGGCTTCGGAGCCTCGGGTTCCGACGGAGACGGTGATGGGCGCGTCGACGGGGGTGTAGTGCAGGGCGTTGCTCACCAGGTTCCCGAGGACCTGCCGCAGGCGTGCCTCGTCGCCGGAGACGACCGGCGCCTCCGAGTCGGGCAGGATCGTCAGCGAGATGTGGCGTTCGGGCTGCACGGCTTGCGCGTTGTGCAGTGCGTCGGCCGCGATCGGAAGCAGATCGACGGACTCCGAACGCAACGGCCGCTGCTGATCCAGTCGCGCGAGCAACAACAGGTCGTCGACGAGCAGCCCCATCCGCTTGGCCTCGTCCTCGATCCGGCGCATCGTGTCGGCGTCTGTCACGTCACCCCGGTGCCGGGCCAGCTCTGCAAACCCCCGGATCGACGTCAACGGCGTACGCAACTCATGCGACGCATCCGCCACGAACCGCCGCATCCGGTCCTCGGACTGCCGAGCGGCCTCCTCCGACTGCCTCGCCGCGTCCTCACTCCGCCGCGCCGCGAACTCCGACGCGGTGCGCTGCGCGAACGCGGTCTCGATCTGTCCGAGCATCTGGTTCAGCGCCAGCGACAACCGCCCGACCTCGGTCCGCGGGTCCCGCTGCGGCACTCGGCGACTCAAGTCCCCGCCGGCGATCGCGACAGCGGTGTGCTCCACGTCCTCGAGCCCACGCAGGCTTCGCCGTACGACGTAAGTCCCGACGCCGGCCAGCAACACCAGCAGGATCACCCCGGCCGCGGCCTGGATCCCGACCAGCCGCTGGATCGTGTGGTCCATCTCCTTCAGGCTCAGCGCCACGATGACGGAGCCCTTCCCGTCGTCTGTAGGCAACGCGAGCACCCGCCACGTCGCCCCACCGGACTGCGCGTCGACCTGGAACGGCTTCCCGGCCAGGTCGCGGACCTGGTTCAGGTTGAGCGTCGGCAGGTTCGGCAACGGCTCCGTCTCGGCGAGGGGCGACCCGACCGGCCCCTTGTCGCTCGTACCCTCCGAGTCGTTGAACTGGACCACGAACTCGCTCGGCAATTGCCGGCGCACCGGTCCGCCACCGCCGCCGGGAGGCAACGGACGCCGATCCGACGGGGCGTGCGACAGCGGCATGGCGGTCTGCTGCAGTTGCTCGTCGACGCGGTCGATCAGGTAGCCGCGCATGATCGTGGTCGCCAGCACACCGGACGCGGCCAGGGCGAGCGCGACGAGCGCCAGCAGGACCACGACGATGGTGACGCGCAGCGGGTACCGGTCGGCGAACCGCCGGTGGTTCAGTTGCATCAGTTGGGGCCTCGCGGAGTACGCAGGACGTAGCCGACCCCGCGGACGGTGTGGAGCAGCTTCTGGTCGCCGGTGTCGACCTTACGGCGCAGGTAGGACATGTACGACTCGACCACGCCGGCGTCCCCGGCGAAGTCGTAGTTCCACACAGCGGACAGGATCTGGCCCTTCGACATCACCCGCTCGGAGTTCTCCAGCAAGCACCGCAGCAGCTTGAACTCGGTCAGCGACAGCTGCACGGCCTGACCGGACTTGAAGACCTCGTAGCTGTCCTCGTTCAGTTCCAGATCCGCATAGCGCAGTACGGCGGCCTCGGTCGTGGTCTGTTCACGGTGACCGGACCGGCGGAGCAGCGCACGGACACGGGCGACCAGCTCATCGAGGCTGAACGGCTTCGTGACGTAGTCGTCGCCGCCGGTCTGCAGGCCGAGCACCTTGTCCTCGACCGCGTCCCGGGCGGTGAGGAACAGCACCGGCACGTGCCGGTCCTCACCGCGCAAACGGCGTACGACCTCGAAACCGTCCAGCCCCGGCATCATGACGTCGAGCACGACCAGGTCCGGCTCCACGTCCCGCGCCTTGCGCAGCGCCTCGGCGCCGTGGGTCGCCGTGGTCACTTCGTACCCGGCGAAACGCAGACTCGCGGACAGGAGCTCGACGATGTTCGGCTCGTCGTCGACAACCAGCAGATGCGGACTCATGGTCTCAGTGTGCAGGTGAATCCCATGCGAACCCTGGAAGGTTCCTGGCAATCACCTGTGAGTCGTCCGCGACTACTCCGGGAGGCCTCAGCGGGGGCCGTGCTTGAAACCCCACTTCTGGCCGGCCGCGTCACGGACGGTCCCGTCGTTCACCGAACTGGCGGTCGCCTTACCGTCGGTGACCACGGCCGTCACGGTCACGGTGTTCCCGGTCTTCACGTCGTCGATGCCGTCGCGGGCCGCGTTGACCAGCGTGTCCTCGGTGAGCGTGTAGGTCCGGCTGTACCCGTCCGCGCTCTTCACCGTGATCGATTCCTTGCTCACCGCGGTGACCTCGCCGCGCTGGGTCGCGACGGTCTGGTACCCGCCGCCGTCCTTCGGTACGACGAACTCGCCGTGCAGCGCCCCGCCGAGCCCGAACTCGCCCCGCGGCCCGAATCCGCCCTTGCCCGGTCTGTCCGGCTTCTGTTGTTGCCCGGGGGTGGACGGGCTGGACGGGGAGGCCGACGGTGACGGTGTCGGGTCTGCGTTGCTGGTTGCCCAGGCGACCCCGCCCGCCGTGGTGGTCACGGCCACGGCGGCCACCGTGCCGAGCAGCCGCCATCGCTTCTGTGAGAGCTTCATCCTGCTGTGCCTTCCGTACTGCGTACCGGGACGTCACCCGGCACTGTTCCTTCCCACGGTGGCGTGCGGACCTTGGACAAACCTCCGCTGCGGATAAGAACAACCTGGCAATCACCTAAGAACGGTGCGTGGGCGACGATTCGTCCCGCCGCCTGACCTCTGAGAGGTCGACCCCGCACTCCCCGGAGTCGACCCCTCAAAAGCTGTCGTCGACTACTTCGTGCTCGGCGTGGCGCTCGGCTGCTGACCGTTCGGCTTGTCGCCGTTGGGTTTGGCGCCGTTCGGCGGGGTGCCGGTCGGGCGGTTGCTGCCGTCGTCGATCGAGCTCGCCGTCGCGGTGCTCCCGGACACGACCGCGCGGATCCGGACCGTCGCACCGCTCTTGAGGTCGGCGATCTTCCCGTCCCGGTTCACCTTCGTGTCCGAGTTGACGACGTACGTCCGGCTGTATCCGTCCGCGCTCGTCACCGTGATCGACGTACTGCTCACCGCCGTCACCGAACCGGACTGCGTGACGACCGTCTGGTAGCCACCCCCGTCCTTCTGTACGACGAACTCACCGTGCAACGCGCCGAACAGCCCGTCCCGTGGACCCTTGTCGTGATCGGGCGCCTTCTGGTTCCCGTTGGTCGTCCCCTCGGACGGGGCCGTCGAGGAAGCCGGAGTGGTGTTGTCGCCGGTCGCCGCGAACGCGACGCCGCCACCGACCGTGGTCGCCGCCACCGCGGCGATCGTGCCGGCCGCCCGCCAGCGGTTGTCGATGAGCTTCTGATGCAACGCCATACTGCAGTGCCTTCCGTTGCGTGCCGGGAGATGCCCGGCACTGGTCATTCCACCGTTCGTGGCAGACCTTGGACGGCCCTCTGCTGGGACTGGAAAGTCCCTGGCAATTCACACGATGAACAGCACGGCGATGAGCCAGACGGCTGCGGCGAGTGAGGTGCCGACGAGCTCGATCAGGATGGAGACGCCGGTCTCGCGGAGTGCGTGCTTGGTCGAGGTCCACGCCAGGGCGTGGTCGCGCTGGCGTTGGAGCTCGGACAGGTAGACGCCGATCGGGAAGCCGACGAACATGCCGACCACCGGAATCACGAAGAACCCGACGATGCCGAGCAGGACCCCGAAGAACATCGACCGCCGCGGTACGCCGGCCTCGCGGAGCCGCCGCTCCGGTACGACGTACTTCACCACCTGACTCGCACCGATCAGGACCACCGCGATCGCGAACACGACCCACCCGGTCGCGCTGCCCTCGACGATCGCCCAGACCAGGATCGCCGCCAGACTGAGGATCGCCCCGGGCAGGATCGGTACGACGATGCCCACGATCCCGACGAAGATCGCGATCCCGACCAGTACGGTCACCCCTGTCTCCATACCCACACTCTCTCGCATCAGCGCACCTTTAGGGTGGAGACATGTCCCCGTTACACGAACTGGTCACCGCCCTCGCTGCTCCGTGGGTCGTTCTGTCGCCCCGATCCGGTCAGCTGACCGGCACCGGCGCCGAGGGCGTGTACGCCCGGGACCGCCGGATCCTGTCCCACCTGAGCGTGACGGTCGACGGACGCGAGCCGGTCCCGGTGCATGTCGACGAACGCGACTCGGCCACCCATCAGTACGTCGCGATGGTCGAGGGACTCGGCGACACCCGGCACGACCCGACCGTGATGCTGTACCGGACCCGTACCGTCGACTCCGAAGGCCTCACCGAGCGCATCACCCTGGTGAACCGCTCGCGGTCGGCGATCGAAGGCCGGCTGGATGTTGCCCTCGGCACCGATCTCGCCGGCACGGCCGCGGTCCGCAGCGGCGCCGCCGCCGGCCTGCCGCAACTCGCGCCGCTCCCGGACGGCCCTGGACGCACTCGATGGGAGAAGGACGACACCCGCGTCGTCGTCACCGCCGACCCCGGCATCTCCGCCACACCGCGCGTCGAACCGGGGGAGGAGTTCACGATCACCGTGCGTGTGACGGCCGACTTCCCGAAGTCGAACACCGGCTTCTCGATCGAGCCGCCGGCAGAGCGCACGCCGTACGACGTTGTTGTCCGCTGTGACGACAAGCGGGTTGAACGCTGGCTGGACCGTTCGCTGGAGGACGTCCGCGCGCTCCAGCTCGCCGCGGACGACGACCGCTACCTCGGCGCCGGCCCGCCCTGGTACCTCACGCTCTTCGGCCGTGACTCGCTGATCTCGTCGGGCATGCTGATCCCCGTCGATCCCACGCTCGCCGCCGGGACGCTGCGAGCGCTGGCCGCGCGGCAAGGCGCCAAGGTCGACGCCGGCTCCGCTGAACAGCCGGGCAAGATCCCGCACGAGCTACGCGCCGAGGTCGCCGACCACGGCGGCGGCCTGGTCCTGCCGGCCGTGTACTACGGCACCCACGACGCGACCCAGCTGTGGATCACCACGCTGCACAAGGCGTGGCGCTGGGGTATGCCCGCCGACGAGGTCCGCGACCTCCTCCCGAACCTGAAGCGCGCCCTCACCTGGATGAAGGAGTACGCCGACCCGGACGGCGACGGCTTCCTCGAGTACGTCGACGAGTCGGGTCACGGGCTCGCGAACCAGGGCTGGAAGGACTCCAACGACGCGGTGCAATGGCCGGACGGGACGTTGGCGACGGCGCCGATCGCGCTGTGCGAGGTCCAGGGCTACGCGTACGCCGCTGCCGTGAAGGGCGCCGAACTGCTCGAGGCGTACGGCGAGTCCGGCGACGAGTGGCGCGCCTGGGCGGCGGCGCTGCAGGAACGCTTCCGGGCCACGTTCTGGGTCGACGGTTACCCGGCGATCGCGCTCGACGGCGCGAAGAACCCGGTGGTCGGTCGTGCGTCGAACATGGGCCACCTGCTCGGCACAGGGCTGCTCGACGCGGACGAGGAGCAGACGGTCGCCGACGTACTGGCCGGCGACGACCTGAACAGCGGCTTCGGGCTTCGGACGTTGTCCACCGCGATGACCCGCTTCAACCCGCTCGGCTACCACACCGGCAGCGTCTGGCCGCACGACACCGCGATGACTGTCGAGGGCCTGTTCGCGAGCGGTCAGGCCGATGTGGCGTCGTCGTACGTCGAGGGACTGGTTCGTGCGGCGGAGGCGTTCGACTACCGCCTGCCGGAGTTGTACGGCGGCCGCGGGACGAGCGCCGAGAGTACGCCGACGCCGTACCCGCTCTCGTGCCGCCCGCAGGCGTGGGCAGCGGCCTCCGCGGTTGCCGTGGTGGTGGCGGCGTTCGGCATCGAGCCCGACGTACCCGGCGGCACGCTCGCGATCAATCCCGCCGACTCGGTGCCCTGGCAGGTGCTCGAACTCGGCGGGCTGCGGGTCGGCGGCGAGACGTTGTCGCTGCGGTTCGAGAACGGCTCAGTGGTGGTAGTGGAAGGGCCTCAGAGTGCCGTGATCAGCGCGAACGCCGACAGTGCGAGGTAGATCGCCGCGACGATCAGGTTGCGGCGGCGGCTCGTCGTACGGACCGAGCGGAAGCGGCGACCGACGGCGTCCGCGCCGACCGCGTAGCAGAGGTCGAAAGTGAGGCCGATCAGCAAGGCGCCGACGCCGAGCAGCAGGAGTTCGGTGCGGAGCTGAGCCGGATCGGCACCGCGGGTCGCGAACTGCGGCAGGAACGCCAGGAAGAACAGCGCCGCCTTCGGGTTGAGCAGGTTCACCACGACGCCGTCGCGGAACACGCGGCCGAGCGGCGCGGCCTGGACATCGGCGGGATGGTCGTTCGCCGGGGCCTTGAGCAGCTTGAGACCGAGGTACGCGAGGTAGAGCGCCCCGGCGACGGTGATCGCGGTGAAGAGCGTGGGCGAGGCCTGCACGAGGGTGGCGAGACCGAGCGCGGTCACGACGATGTAGACGAGCGTCCCGGTCTCGATCGCCAGCGCGGAGACGACCCCCGCGCGACGGCCCTGGGTGAGGCTGCGGAGCGAGATGTACAGGTTGTTCGGCCCCGGCATCCCGACCAGCACCACCGTCGCGCCGGTGAACCCCAACAGTTGACCGATCATCATGTCTTCTCACTCCTGCTCTCGAACTGGACTGCCTTCCGGTACTAGCCTGGCGGCGCGAGAAGCAGTCCACCCGAGCCAATATGAGGAGAAGTGGACCGTTCTGGAGACCCGTCGGCGCTGGCCGACCTGATCGGCAACCGGCTGAGCACCCGCAGCGGCGGCCTCTACCGGCGGCTGGCCGACGAGATCGCGGCTCTGATCGGCTCCGCCGAACTCCCGGTCGGCGCCCGCCTCCCGGCCGAACGACGGCTGGCGGACTCGTTGGCGATCAGTCGCTCGACGGTCGTCGCGGCGTACGACGAACTGCGCGCCCGCGGCCTGGTCGAGAGCCGTCGTGGCAGCGGTACGACGGTGGCGCGCGCCGCCGGACGTGGTCGTTCACGATCGGACAAGCAGATGCCGGCCGGGTACGGCGAGTCGTTGTTCCACCGCATCACCGTCGGACCGGGCGAAGTCATCTCGCTCACGTACGCCGTGGACCCTGGACTGCCCGAACTGTCGGCGGAGCTGATCGAACTCGCATCAGACGAGCTGCCCGCACTGCTCGGCGACGTCGGGTACCACCCGCGCGGTCTGCCGGTACTGCGCGAGCGGATCGCGGAACACTTCACCGAGGGCGGACTGCCGACGTCGCCGGACGAGATCGTTGTGACGACCGGCGCGCACCAAGGGATCGCGCTCGCGACGCAGATGTACCTGCGCAACGGCGCCGCGGTCGCCATCGAGCAGCCGAGCTGGCCGGGATGCTTCGACCTGTTCGGGGCGGCCGGCGGGCGAGTGGTCGGCGTACCGCTGGACGACGCCGGGATCCGGCCGGACCTGCTCGAGGCCGCGCTCGCCGAGCATCAGCCCGCGATGCTGTTCGTGATGCCGACGTTCCACAACCCGACCGGCCGGCTGATGTCGGCGAACCGTCGCCGGCAGGTCGCGGAGCTGGCTGCCCGGCACGGGGTCGTCGTGGTCGAGGACAACGCGTACTCGGCGTGGGATCCGGCCGGTCCGGAGATCCCGCCGCCGCTGGCGGCGTACGCGCCGGACGATGCCGAGGTGCTGACGATCGGGTCGGTGTCGAAGGCCGTGTGGGGCGGACTGCGGATCGGGTGGATCCGCGCGTCGCGACCGTTGGCCGAGCGGCTGGCGCGGCACAAGGCACTGGCCGATCTCGGGAGTCCGGTCATCGACCAGGCACTGACTGCTCGGCTGCTGCCGCGGCTCACCGAGCTGACGTCGGCGCGGGCGCGGCTGGCGACCGTGCGGAAGAAGCTGATGGGGGAGTTGTTGACCGAACGACTACCGGACTGGGAATGGTCGTCGCCGGTGGGCGGGTCGGCGTTGTGGGTCCGGTTGCCGGACACCGACGCCCGGGTCTTCGCGCAAGTCGCGTTGCGGCACGGCGTCGAGGTGGTGGCCGGACAGGCGATGGATCCGTCGGGTGCGCACGACGACTACCTACGGGTGCCGTTCGCCTACTCCGAGCAAGTGCTTGATGATGCGGTCACGCGGTTGTCGCGGGCCTGGCAGGAACTGCGGCGGCACGGACCCGGTCCCGGCGTACCTGTCGTGTAAGCGAACTGGTGGAAAAGAGGGATGGCGGTTCACCTCTCGGGTGAACCGCCATCGAAGCCTGTGATGACTTTGGCGCCGGCGCTGGCGCGTTTAGAACAGCGTCTGGGTCACCGCTCGTCGTCTACGGCGACCGTGGTGGGGGTGGCTTCGAGCCGACCGGTCTCGTCGTGGATGGTGATCGCGATGTCGCGCAGCTTCTCCGAGTGCTCCCGGCCGTGGTGGGCGCAGAAAAGTAGCTCCCCACCGCTGGTCAGAGTGACTCGGACGTAGGCCTGCGCACCGCAGCGGTCACAACGATCCGCGGCCGACAGCGCCGAACTCGGGGCGAGTGCTGTAGTCATTGAGGCCTCATCTCATCTAGTTCCGTACTCACCAGATAGCAACATCCTGACACGTGGATCGCTTCCCGGTGGGGACAACGTGTCCGTATGTGAGACGAACCACCTGTCTTCGTATGACGCTTGCTGACGCGGAATCGTTTCGCCTGCGGGCGATTTTCTGGTGAGACACGGAGGCGGGGTGCTTCTACTCTCACTGTGCGCCATGGAACCGTTACCGTCTGCTCGGAATCGGAGTGTCGTACGCCACTCTTAATCGAGTCCGGATCGATACCTGTCGCAACACGTATGTCTTGTACCCAGCTGCCAGTCGTCTCAGGCCCCGCCTGCCGTGTTTTGGGGGTGCGGCCGCATAAGCTGCGGTGTGTAAGTGTGGCAATCCAGTGAAGGAGCCCTGTGGCCGCCCCGACGCCTCGCAGTACCGAGATCGACCCGGCGTACAACGCCCGCCATCTGCTCGTCCTCGAGGGTCTCGAGGCGGTCCGCAAGCGGCCCGGCATGTACATCGGGTCCACCGACAGCCGCGGCCTGATGCACTGCCTGTGGGAGATCATCGACAACGCCGTCGACGAGGCCCTGGCCGGGCACGGTGAGCAGATCGACGTCGTGCTCCACAAGGACGGTTCGGTCGAGGTCGTCGACCGCGCGCGCGGGATCCCGGTCGACATCGAGCCGAAGACCAAGCTCAGCGGCGTCGAGGTCGTGTTCACCAAGCTGCACGCCGGCGGCAAGTTCGGCGGCGGGTCGTACAACGCGTCCGGCGGTCTGCACGGTGTCGGCGCGTCGGTGGTGAACGCGCTGTCGGCGCGGCTGGACGTCGAGGTCGACCGCGGCGGCGTGATCTGGACGACGTCGTTCCGGCGCGGTGTTGCTGGCGAGTTCGACGGCGAGGGGGCCGCGGCCGGCTTCACCCCGGCGAAGGGCCTGCGGAAGGCCGGCCGGGCGAAGAAGGGTGTCACCGGCACCCGGATCCGGTACTGGGCGGACCGGCAGGTCTTCACCAAGGACGCCGCGTTCAACTACGACGAGCTGGTCACCCGGGCGCGGCAGACGTCGTTCCTGGTGCCGGGGCTCGAGCTGGTGATCCGCGACGAGCGCGGCGACGAGGCCACCGAGGAGACCTTCAAGCACGACGGCGGGATCAGCGAGTTCTGCGAGTTCCTCGCGACCGACCAGAAGGTGACCGAGGTCGTCCGGCTGGCCGGGACCGGTCACTTCACCGAGACCGTGCCGATGCTCGACGACGCCGGCCACATGACGCCGACCGACGTCGAGCGGGACCTGGACGTCGACATCGCGGTGCGCTGGGGCGACGGGTACGAGACCGAGCTGCGCTCGTTCGTGAACATCGTCGCCACCCCGAAGGGCGGCACCCACGTCGCCGGGTTCGAGCGGGCGCTGTCGAAGAGTTTCACCAATGCACTAGATGGCACCCGCCTGCTGAAGAACGGCGAGGAGATCATCAAGGACGACGTACTCGAAGGTCTGACCGCGGTCGTGACGGTGCGGCTCGCCGAGCCGCAGTTCGACGGGCAGACGAAGGAAGTGCTCGGTACGCCGGCGGCGTCGCGGATCGTGGCGAAGGTCGTACAGACCGAGCTCGAGTCGTTCCTGACGTCGACGAAACGTGAGTTCAAGGCGCAGGCGCGCGCCGTACTGGAGAAGATCGTCGCCGCATCCCGGACCCGGGTCGCCGCCCGTCAGCACCGGGAGCTGCAGCGGCGGAAGACCGCACTGGAGTCGTCGGCGCTGCCGGCGAAGCTCGCGGACTGCCGGAGCAACGACGTCGACCGGTCCGAACTGTTCATCGTCGAGGGTGATTCGGCGCTCGGTACGGCGAAGCTCGCGCGGAGCTCGGAGTTCCAGGCGCTCCTGCCGATCCGCGGCAAGATCCTGAACGTGCAGAAGGCGTCCGTCGGTGACGTCCTGAAGAACGTCGAATGCGCGTCGATCATCCAGGTGGTCGGGGCCGGCTCGGGTCGCACGTTCGATCTCGAGCAGGCGCGGTACGGCAAGATCATCTTCATGGCGGACGCCGACTCCGACGGCGCCCACATCCGGACGCTGCTCGCGACACTCTTCTTCCGGTACATGCGGCCGCTCGTGGAGGCGGGGCGCGTCTACACCGCCGTACCGCCGCTGCACCGGTTCGAGCTGACGAACCCGAAGAAGGGGCAGGACAAGTACCTGTACACGTACAGCGACTCGGAGTACCAGCGGAAGTCGGCCGAGCTGATGAAGAAGGGCGTCCGCTGGAAAGAGCCGCCGCAGCGCTACAAGGGTCTCGGTGAAATGGACGCCGACCAGCTGGCCGAAACCACCATGGACCCCCGGCACCGCACCCTGCGCCGCATCACGGTCGACGACGCCGAAGCCGCCGCCAAGGTCTTCGACCTCCTGATGGGCAACGACGTAGCCCCCCGCAAAGAATTCATAGTCCAAGGCGCCTACGACCTAGACGAAAACCGCATCGACGTCTAACCGCCCCCGCTCCGCGGCGGGTCAGCCCACCACGAAACGCTTGCCTCCCGCACGCGCACGTGATGGCTTGGAGGTCCGCGTCCTCCGCCGGGTGTGCCGCCGGTGGTGGGCTGGCGGGCGGGTTTCCGGAAAGAATTTTGCGCCTGCTGGCGGGAATGTTCCGGAAAGCGACCGTGGGGTGGGGCAGGTGCTCGGGTGACTGTGGGCTGTCTGTGTGGACGTCCAGGCCATCACAATTGCTAGCCGCCGGCGGATGCACGCTCGCGCACGCCGCCCGCGACCGGTTGTGATGGGCTGGAGGTTCGGGGTGTGTGAGGGTGGGGGTGTGGAGCGGATGCCTCGGTTGGTTTGTTTTGATTTGGATAACACGCTTATTGATCGGGATGGGGCGTTTCTGAAGTGGGGGCGGTGGTGGGCGGAGTTGAATGGGCTGGGGGAGTCCGCCGTTGAGTGGTTGGTTGCTCATGACAACGGTGGGTTCCGGCCGCGGGCGGAGTTGTTCGAGTTGGCTCGGGAACGGTTCGGGCTTGCGGCTCCGGTGGACGAGCTGGTCGCGTCGTACGACGAGGAGCATCCGTTGTTCACGTGGGTGGAGCAGCCCGTGCTCGACGGACTGGCCGAACTACGCGCAGCGGGCTGGCGCGTCGCGGTGGTGACGAACGGCGGCACCGTCCAGCAGAACCGGAAACTCGAGTACACCCAGATCGCCGACTCCATCGACTACGCCTGCGTCTCCGAGACGGTCGGCGTCCGCAAACCCGACCGCCGCATCTTCGAACTCGCCGCGACCCACACCGGCACAACCCTCGACGACGGCTGGATGGTCGGCGACCACCCCTCCCACGACATCGCAGGCGGCATCGCGGCCGGCCTCCACACGATCCAGATCGGAAACCGCCACGCCACCGGCGCCCCAGCCCGGGACCAACGCTACGTCTCAGGCGCCCCAACCCCGGACCATCAGTTCGACTCGATCGTCGAGGTGTTTCCGGTCATCTTGGCGGGATGACCTGACCCGATGCGACCTCGTGCCCGTCGACAGTGACGGTCGTACGGCGGGACTCGATGACCACCTCGATCGCGTGGCCGCGGTAGCTGAGATTGGTCAGCCTGATGTTGCCCGCGGCAATCGGATTGGGAGTGATGGTGAGGGAGCCGTCGGGGTGCGGGTGGATGCCGAGGAGACCGGTGAGGAGAGATTCCGCTCCGGTCAGGCCGGCGATGATGTTGATGCGGCGGCCGGTGGCGGGGGCGCCGGGTTTGTCGGAGTAGTGGTCCTGGGGGAAGTACGGGTAGTGCTCGCCCATCCAGAACAGGCGGCGTAGTACGTCCCAGGCGCGTTCGGGTTCGCCGTGTTCCCAGAGGGTGAGTGCGAGCTGCGGTGCCTCGCCGGTGTACGCGCCGGCCCCGGACCAGTCGATGTCAGCGGTCTCGTAGTGGAGCGCATCCTCGGCGCTGACGCTGCTGACGCCGTACTCACCGAGGAACGCCCCCGGACGCAGGTGGCTGATCAGCGCGGCGGCGACGTCAGGCGGACACGCGCCGGCGCGAAGTACGTCGTACGCCTGGATGGAGTACGCGAGCTCGGTGTGGCCGTCCGGGTAGCGGCTGCGGAACCAGCCGGCGTCGGCGTCCCACAGTTGCCGGATCACCTCGGCGCGGATCTGTTGTGCGGATTCCCGGAGCTCGGCGGTCGGCAGTGCGGCGCCGGTGAGGTCGGACAGGTCGGCGAGGGCGTCGAGGGCCCAGGCGCGTTCGGCGTTGGGGCTCGCGACGACGTGCTCCCATCCGGTACTTCGCATCTCGAGGAGATTGCTCTGATCTCCGTAGTCCCGCAGTACGCCGGTCTGGTCGTCCGGCCGGAACTGCTTGTCGAGTGCGATGAGTACGTCGTACAGCCGGGACACCAGCGTGGGATCGAGCGGACGTTCCGCGGCGGCGGCGCGGGCGAGGGAGACGAGCGACCAGCCGCTGTACGCGTAGGCGACGCCGAGGCCGGTGCCGTCGGGGGCGATCGCGTAGCGGTCGGTGAGGTCGGCGTCGAGGAACGACTCGATGATGTCGATGACGCAGTCGCCGAGCATCAGGCTCAGGAGGTTCGGTGCGTAGCCACCGGTGTCCCAGGCGTAGGCGCACAGCGCGCCGCCGTCCAGGCCGGAGGTTGCGATGAACGGCTGGGTGACGAAGTCCGGGTGATCCCACCAGCACACCAGACCGCTGGCGAGCGAACGCCGGTAGTACTGCTCGAGCCCCGGGATGTCCGAGGTGAGCACCGGCAACCGTTCCAGTGGATAGTTGGAACGGGTCGAGTGGGACGGCGATCCGACGGTGAAGGTGAAGCGGAGCTCGCCGTGGGGCTGGAGCGTCGCGGTCAGATCGCTGTGGTGGAAGGGGATTTCGTCGTCCGTGCCGGTGCCGGGTGGGACCCAGCCCCATTCGGAGAGCGGTACCCGGTGGGTCTTGGACGGGGCGAGGTCGGGCTGGATCGACACCTCGTGGGTGTTGGCGGAGCGGTTGGTGATCGTCAGCGTGAGCTCGTAGCCGGCCGCGCCCGGAACGATCGTGGATTCGACGGCGAGCGACGTCAGCCGACCGGCGGCGTACTGGTGATAGGTGCCGTGGCGGATCAGGCGATCCGGGTACCACGTGCCGCCGGCCGGAAGTAGTCCGCGATCCCCGGCACCAGGTCGCGCCGCGTCGACGATGCGCCGACCGTCGACCTCGAACGAGATCGTCAGCCGGCTGTCGGGCGCGGCCAGCGGGGGAGCGAACCAGCCGCCGACGCCGCAGACGGTGTTCGCGAGCTGCGTGACGGTCCCGGTCGCGCTACGCACCCAGAGCTCGGCGGGCGGTACGGCGCGGCGCAGGTCGAGGCTGAAGTCGTCGAGGGAGTACGGCGGCATGGGCGGCCTTCCTGATCTACCGGGCAGCACAAGCCGTGGTGGACCGGTCCGGGCAGGTGATCCCGGCCTGCGTAGGACCGGTCCAACACGGTGGGGCGATCGTGGCACGAGGACGCCGTACGGCGCAATCCCTCGGCGGGAAACCGTTTTCGGGTCAAGTGTTGACGGGGTTGCGGGCCGCTGTTACGTTCCGGTGCACAACCTCGTTGGACCAGTCCAACGCATCAGCAGGGGAGGTGGCCGGATGGCGAAGCTGACGATTCGTGACATCGCCGCGCTGTCCGGTGTGTCCAAGTCGACGGTCTCCCTGGTGCTGAACAACAGCCCGAAGGTCGACCCGGCGACGCGGCGGCACGTGCTGGCGGTGATGCGCCGCAACCGGTACGTCCCGAGCTTCGCGGCGACCGCGCTGGCCAAGGGCAGCACCCGGCTGATCGGGATGGTCGTGCCGGGTCTGTCCTGGCACATGGTTGCCTCGATCAACATCGGGGTGGCCGCGGTGACCGAGCGCAGCGGGTTCGACATCATCCTGTACACCGCGACCAACGACCGTGACTACGGTTCGCTGATCGACCGCATCCTCACGTCGAGCATGGTGTCCGGCCTGCTGGTGGTCAGCCACGAGCAGCCGCTGGAACCGCTCGTCCAACTGCACTCCGACGGCCTGCCGGTCGTCCTCGTGAACACCATCGACGCCGATGTCGCGCTGCCTTCGGTCACCGCCGACAACTACGACGGCGCGCTGACGGCCATGGATCACCTGCTCCAGCTGGGACATGAGCGCATCGCCTGTGTCCAGGGACGGATGGTCTACCGGTGCTGCCGGGACCGCTACCGCGGGTACCTGGACGCGCTCCGGTCGGCCGGCATCCAGCCCGATCCCGAGCTCACCAAGCCCGGTGACTTCCTGCCCGAGCAGATCCGCGCCCGTTCGCGGGAGCTGTTCGCGCTGCCCCCGGACCAGCGTCCGACCGCCGTGTTCGCGCACTCGGACGTGACGGCGTACGCCGTGATGACCGCCGCGGCCGAGGCCGGGCTGCGGGTCCCGGAGGACGTCTCGGTGATCGGTTTCGACGACATCGAGTCGGCGGCGCAGATCCGGCCGCCGCTGACCACGATCCAGCAGCCGTTCGTCGACATGGGCAAGCGCGCGGCCGAGATGCTGCTCCACGCGATCGGTCCCACCGACGAACCACCCACTGACGAACCTCCCGCAGAAGAGCCGACTGCAGAAGAGCCGGCCGCCGACCGGCCGCGGCTCGTGATGCCGACCAGCTTGATCGTCCGGGCGAGTTGCGGGCCGGCGCCCGTGACCCGATCCCCGCGCGGACGTTCGCAGACGACCTCCAAGGCCTGATCCGTACCGGATCGAGGTCCCGCCCGACCGCCCGATCGCAGCAGTCCCCGTTCAGGACCCCGGCGTACCGCCGGCGGGTCCGCGCTGCTGTGCGCCCTCTGGAAGGAACGTCCAGTGATCAGAAAACTGGCCACCGGCGTGACCGTCGCCCTGGTCGCGGCCGTCGCAGTGGTCGCGCCCACTGCGCGCGCCGACGCCGCCCCTGTCGAAGTCCTCCCGCCCGATGCCGTCGCCAACTTCACCGAGTTCAAGAGCCTCCCGGCCGACGCGACCCAACAGATCCCGATCACCGGCAACCCCAACTTCACCAAGGCCCTGCAGATCGCCGTCCCGAACGGCCCACAGAGTCCCGGTCTCGACGGCGAGTACGAGATCACGCTCGGCGTACCGGCCGCCGCGACCGTCACCGAAGGCGATGCGCTCGTCGCCACGCTCTGGGCACGGTCGATCTCGCCTTCGGCCGGCAACGCCCACGTGGTGTTCGAGACCGACGGTTCGCCGTACAAGAAGTCGCTCAACGCCGCGCTGCGGTACGGCACCGAGTGGCAGAAGTTCCAGTTCCCGTTCCGCGCCACCACGACGTACACGGCCGGGACCACGACCGCGGCGCATCTGAACCTCTGGCTCGGGTACGGCGCGCAGACGTTCCAGATCGCCGGCGTCTCCGTCCAGAACTGGGGACAAGGTACGCCGGCCGGCTACCCCCAGGTGACGTACGACGGCCGAGACGCGAACGCGGCCTGGCGTACGTCGGCCAACGCGCGGATCGACCAGTACCGCAAGGGGAATCTCGCGGTCTCGGTCGTCGATCCGGCCGGCAACCCGGTCAGTGGTGCGACCGTTTCCGCCGTACAGCAGACCAGCGCCTTCAAGTTCGGTGCCGCCTCGGACGGCGCGCGGCTGATTGGTGATCCGTCCAGCGGGATCGGTGCGGCCGACCTCGCGCAGTACCAGAGCAAGGCCTCGACGATCTTCAACCAAGGAGCCCTGGGCAACAATCTGAAGTGGAACCACTGGGAGAACCCGACCGAACGCGACACGATCACGCTGCCGGCGATGCAGTGGATGCGTGAGCACAGGCTGCGGATCCGCGGTCACAACCTGGTCTGGCCGTCGTGGGGATACCTGCCGCCCGATCTGAGCACGCTGCAGAACGACCCGGCCGCGTTGCGGACCCGTGTCAACAACCACGTCCTGGACGAGGCCGGTGCACTGGCCGGGATCGTCGACGAGTGGGATGTGGTGAACGAGCCGTACTCGGAGCACAGCCTGCAGGACATCCTCGGGCCGAACGAGATCGCGTCGTGGTTCCAGCTCGCGCACCAGGCGGACCCGAATGCGAAGCTCGCGCTCAACGACTACGGCCTGGTCGAGAACAACGGCTGGGAGACGCGGCACCGCGACCACGTGTACAACATCGTGCAGTCGCTCAAGGCCGACAACGCACCGATCGACCTGGTCGGCTTCGAGAGTCATTTCAACGGGGTGCAGCTGACGTCGCCCGACGATCTGCTGTCGATCGTGGACCAGTTCGCCGGGCTCGGGGTCAAGGTCGCGATCACGGAGTTCGACGTGGACACCGACGACCTGCAGCTGCAGGCGGACTACACCCGCGACTTCATGACCGCGATGTTCTCGAACCCGAACGTGAACCAGATCAGCAACTTCGGCCTCTGGACGAAGAACATCTACAACCCGCGTGTCGCGCTCTACAACGACGACTGGTCACCCAAGCCGAACGCACTCGTGTGGGAGGACCTGATCACCCGCCAATGGCACACCAGCGCGACCGGTCAGAGCAGTTCGGCCGGAACGTACGGAACACGCGGTTTCCTCGGTGACTACCTGGTGACAGTCACCGTGAACGGCGTGTCCAAGCAGGTCAAGGTCGCGATGCCGACCACGGCCGGCGCGTCGGTCAGGGTGATCGCCGACGGCATCGCGACAACCGTCCGCACGGATCAGCCGAACCCGATCGGCGACGGCGACTTCGAGAGCGGCACCCGAGGCTGGACACCTCTCGGCACCGGCCCCGCGACCGCGGCGAACGCACACAGCGGCCACACCGCACTGTCGCTGAGCCCGGGCTCCGGCGTCACGCAGAACCTGACTGGCATCACCCCGGGCACGAGCTACCTGCTCTCGGGATGGGGTCGTCTGAACGGCGGCGGAACCCAGTGCTACGTCGGCGTACGTGGGGGAACGACCGCAGGTACGCCGACGTTCCAGTACGTCCTGTCATACGCCGATGAACGTGCCTACACACAGAAGCTGGCCGCCTTCACACCACCGACCGGGACGAAGTGGGTTCAGGCGTTCGCCTGGTCGAACCCCGGTACGACCACAACTGTGTGCACCCTCGACGACCTCGCCATCACGCCCACGGCCGGCACGCCACCGCCGGCCCAGGGTCCGCCGACGACAGCGCCGTACCTGCCGACGCCTTCGGTGCTTGCGAACGGGTCGTTGGAGAACCAGTCGAACACCACGGGCTGGTACTGCCTGGGCACGTGCACGTTGAAGAACGCGTCGACGACTCCACACGGCGGCAGTGGCGATCTGTCGGTGACTGGCAGGGAGGCCGCCTGGGCCGGTCCGGCACAGGGTGTGTCGGTGGTCAACGGCGGTCTGTACGACTCGTCGGCGTGGGTGCGCCTGGCCAGTGGTTCGGACACCGCGATGGTGAGTCTGAAGCTCACTACCTCGACCGGATCGACCACGGTCCGCCTCGGCACAGCTCCCGTCACGAGCACCGGCTGGACCCAGCTGTCGGCCGCCAACGCGCAGGTGAGCTGGACCGGCTCGCTGACCAAGGCCGAGTGGTGGATCAGTACGACGACCGGTGCCGGCAACCTGCTGGTGGACGACGTCTCCTTCGCTCCGATGGCGAAGACCGTCGCCGATCCGGGCACCGGCCCTGCGGAGACCACGTTCAACCCGGTGCAGCCGACCGCGGCCTGCGTCGTACACAACACGGTCGACAACTCGTACACGGCGTACTTCGGGTACAACAACGCGAACAACTACTACATCCCGGTCCCGGTCGGCGCGGACAACGCGTTCAGCCCCGGACCGTCCGATCGCGGCCAGACCGTCTCGTTCCTGCCCTTCCAGCGACCGCGGCGCGTGGCGGTCACCTGGGACGGCAGCCCACTCACCTGGCGGCTCGGCGCACTGACCCAGACCGCGTCGTCGACCACGCCGGCCTGCAGCTAAGTCACTGGAGGAACACTCATGTCATCACGCATCTCACGACGGACACTGCTCCGCGGGGCCGCCGGACTGGCCGGCGCCGGGGCACTGGCCGGCTGCTCGGCCAACGATGGAGCCGGCGACGCCAAGGGGTCGAAGGCCGCGACGACCATCACCTACTGGGACTGGTACGCCAGCCAGGCCGGCTGGGTCGACAACGAGATCAAGCTGTTCCAGGAGGCCCATCCCGGGATCGCGGTCAAGAAGACCACACAGGTCAGTGACAAGTACGCCGACCTGGTGTCGCTGGCGTACCGGAGCAACAACGCGCCGGACATCCTGATGGTGCCGAAGAGCCCGCAGTTGAGCCAGCAGATCTCGCAGAGCTGGCTCATGCCGCTGGACAAGTGGGCGACCGACGCCTGGCAGGGACGGTTCCCGGAGAACAGCTTCGTCGAGGGCGTCGACGTCTTCAGCGGGAAGGTCTACACGGCGCCGTTCGCCGCGCCGGCTCCGTCGCTGCAGCTCTACGTCCACCACGGTGTGTTCAAGGACGCCGGGCTGACGAACGCGGACGGCAGCGTGAAGCTCCCGAAGACCTGGGACGAGGTCACCGGTGCCGCGGAGGCGATCGCGTCGAAGAGCGGTGGCAAGGTCGCGCCGTTCGGCTTCGGCAACTCGACGAACACGACCCTGGCCTGGTGGCTGGATCTGTTCGTCCGTGGCGCCGGTACCCCGGGTGGTGCGGCCGTCGGTGGGATCGACGGGATGGACTACCGGGTCGGCAAGTGGACGTTCGGCACGGACCGGAACTACCTCGACGTCATCAACCTGCTGCTCGAGTGGAAGAACAAGAACTGGTTCTACCCGAACTCGATGAGCATCTCCGACGAGCAGGCCCGGGCCTTCTTCGAACGCGGCCGGTTCGGGATGACTGTCGGCGGCGTGTGGAACCAGCCCGAGTGGACCAAGCACAAGTTCACCGACTACAGCCTGGTCACGCTGCCGACGCCGACGGCCGGTGAGCCGAAGGCGCTGTTCTACGGCCCGCCCGGCGGGAAGTTCGTCGCGGTCAACGCGAAGACGCCGCACGCCGACGAGGCGTGGGCCTGGTTCGACTGGCTGTACAGCCCCGACGCGGGGAAGCGGTGGGTCGAGCAGGGCCAGGGACTCTCGGTGTACGCGAAGAACAACGACCCGAAGAGCGTGACCTTCGCACCGTTCTCGCAGTATGTCGCGATGTCGGGCGCAGCGGTCGTCGGGCCGCAGCCGACGATCCGGAACCCGAAGGTGTCGGCCGTTCAGCTGCCCGGGGTGAAGCCGGACATCAACGACGTACTCGCCGGCGTCTACACCGGACAGCTGAAGGATCCGCAGGCCGCGCTGAACGAGCTGACGGACAAGATGAACCAGGCGTTGGGCGACGCGATCAAGAAGGCGCCCGGAGTCAGCGCGAAGGACTTCACATTCGCCGACTGGGACCTGGCCAAGCCCTACACCACCAAGCCGGGCGCCTGATGGTGATGACCGCCACGGTTCGCGACGACGTCGCCCGCGCCGAGCCACCGCGCTCGGCCGGGCGGCGTCGCGCGCGCCGCCGGACCTACCTGTGGTCGTACGTGTACCTGGCGCCGATGATGGTGCTTCTGCTGGTGTTCGTGGTGTACCCGATCATCGCCTCGCTCGGTTACACCTTCTACAAATGGGACGGGATCGGCGATCCGTCCGACTTCGTGGGGCTGGGCAACTTCCGGCAGATCGTCCACGACAGCATCTTCTGGCGGTCCCTCGGACACACCTTCGTGTACGCCGCGTTCGTCGTACCGATCCAGCTCGTCCTTGCGTTGGCGCTCGCGCTCGTCCTGAACAACAAGAAGCTGCGGTTCGCGTCGTTCTACCGCACGTTGTTCTTCCTGCCGGTCGTCACGTCCGCCGCGGTGATCGGGGTCGTGATCCAGCTGCTGGTGTCGAACTTCGGCGACTCGATCAACGACCTGCTGCTGAAGCTGCACCTGATCGACCGCCACATCGACTGGCTGGGGGATCCGCACTTCGCGCTCGGGATCATCATCCTGGTCGGGATCTGGCACACGTTCGGCTACAACCTCGTGTACTTCCTCGCGGGCCTGCAGACCATCCCGGAGGAGCTGTACGAGGCCGCCCGCCTGGACGGTGCGGGCCGGTTCGCGACCTTCCGGTACATCACGATCCCGATGCTGCGCGCGGTCGGCGTGGTGATCGTGATCCTCGCGGTGATCGGGACGTTCCAGATCTTCGATCTCGTGCAGGTGCTGACGAGCGGCGGACCGTTCTTTGCCACCGAGGTGGTGAACACGTACATCTACCACCTGGCGTTCGGCGGGAGTAACGCGAACGCAGTACAACCGGACATCGGCCTCGCCTCCGCCGCGTCCTTCGTGTACGGCGTACTGCTCATCGCCTTCTCGGTCGTGCAGGTCGTCGTACTGCGCTCTCTCGCAAAGCGCCGCGGGACGGGAGGTCTGGCATGACGCGCAGTCGAGCAGTGACCGCGATGACGCATGTCGCGCTGCTGGTCAGTGGGCTCGCGTGGCTCTATCCGTTGTTCTGGGCGCTCGGGAGTTCGCTGAAGAGCGACGACGACTTCTTCACCGACGGGCTGAATCCGATGCCGTCGCACTTCCTCTGGGCGAACTACCTGAACGCCTGGCAGGAGGCCTCGTTCAGCCGGTACTTCATGAACACTATTCTGATCACCTTAGGAACGGTGGTGATTACTTTAGTAGTCACTTCCTGCGCGGGATACGTACTTGCCCGTACACGGTTCCCGGGGCGTGGGTTCTGTCTCGGGCTGGTGTCCGCGACCCTGTTCCTGCCGCACGGGTACACGATCATCCCGGTGTTCGACCTGATGCAGCGGCTGCATCTGCTGAACAGCCTGTGGTCGGTGATCATCGTCCAGGCGTCCGGGGGAGTGGTCTTCGGGACGTTCCTGTTCATGGGGTACTTCATGGCCGTCGACCGCGAGCTCGAGGACGCCGCCCAGGTCGACGGCGCGAACTTCCACCAGACGTTCGCGCGGATCATGCTGCCGCTGTCCGGTCCGATGCTGGCCACCGTCGGCCTGTTCACCGCGATCACGGCGTGGAACAGCTTCTTCATCCCGCTGGTGTTCACGCTCGGCCGGCCGGAGCTCCGCACGCTGGCAATCGGGATGTACGCGTTCATCGGCGAGAACTCGACCGAGTGGACGCTGCTCTGCGCGGGAACCGTCATCACGCTCGCGCCGATCATCCTGCTCTTCGTTCTCCTGCAGCGTTTCTTCGTCAACGGCCTGGCCGGCGCGGTCAAGCAATAGAGGGGGTTCCATGCCAAACGCAGTGCGAACCGCGATCGTCGGCACCGGTCACCGGGCCCAGCTCTTCACCGAGGGCCTGGCCAAGCGTGACGGGTACGACGTGGTCGCGTTGTGCGACCCGAACTCGGTACGGATGGCGTTCCACAACCGCATGCTGCTCGCGGCAGGCCGCCGTACGGCGCACCTGTGGCCGCCGGCGCGGTACGACGAGATGTTGCGGGTGGAGCGGGTAGAGCTCGTGGTGGTGACGAGCGTTGACTCGACCCACGATCGGTACATCGAGGCCGCGTTGCGGGCTGGTGTGCGGGTGATCTGCGAGAAGCCGATGACGACCGACGCGGTGAAGGCGCAGAGCATCCTGGACACGGTTCGTGAGACGGGCGGCTCGTTGTCGGTCGCCTACAACTACCGGTTCAACCCGGTGCATCGGCGGGTGCGTCAACTGCTGGCCGAGGGCGCGATCGGCAGGGTGCATTCGGTGCATTTCGAGTGGATGCTCGACGTCTCGCACGGTGCGGACTACTTCCGGCGCTGGCATCGCGACAAGTCGAACTCGGGCGGGCTGATGGTGCACAAGGCCAGCCACCACTTCGATCTCGTGAACTGGTGGCTCGGCGCCGAGCCTCGGACGGTCTACGCCCGCGGACAGTTGGCGTTCTACGGGCCTGGTCACGAGCACGGGTACGCGCGGGACTACGTACGAGCGCACGGATCCAGCGATGCGGTGGACGATCCGTTCGCGCTGCAACTGGCCGACAACGCGACGATGCGCGACCTCTACCTGGATGCGGAGGGGGAGGACGGGTACTACCGGGATCGCAATGTGTTCGCCTCAGGGGTGTCGATCGAGGACGACATGGCAGTGCTCGTCTCGTACGACACGGGTGCCACGATGACCTACCACCTGACGGCGTACTCGCCGGCCGAGGGCTACCGGGTGATGTTCAACGGATCGGGCGGACGCCTCGAACTCCATGTCGAAGAGTCGACATTTACTGGCATCACTTTGCGGCCCCTGTGGTCGGAGCCGGTCGATCACACCGTCGACCACGATCACGAGGGACATGGCGGTGCGGACCCACGGGTGCTGGCTGCCTTGCTGGACGGCGAAGAGACCGAGGGTGCCGAGGTCGCCGATGCACGTCAGGCAGCACTCGCTCTGGTGACAGGGCTGGCCGCGAACCGATCCTTCGAGACCGGGCTGCCGGTTCGGACGGCCGACATCCTCAAGCTGTGATCAGAATAGTGATCACATGACCACTATTCTGATCACGAGAGGGCGGACCGCAGGATCGCATGCGCTCCGGCGACGATCGCGTCCCGGTTGGCCTCGTACGTCGGGTCGGTGATCGCGGTCTTGTTCGTGAGGTCGAACGACAGCACCGGGACGTGCAGGTGGCCGGCCGGCATCGAGGGGTCGAGCAGGTCGCGTTGCAGAGTGTTGCGGTAGGCAACTTCATTGGAGAGGTAGCCGCCGCCGGTCCCTTCGGATGCGATCGAACCGGCCGTGGGACCGTCCGGCCGGCGTACCGGTGTGGTCTGACCGGCGGGGATCTCCAGCACGGAGGTGTTGACGCGGGTCCGGAACGGTGGAACGTCGGTCTGCGCCATCCGCGCGAGCGGCAGGCTCGAAGTCAGCCACTCCGGGCCGGTCGGCATGCTGGGGGAGACGACCGGGGCGCTGATCGTCCCGCCGCCCCAGAGGTTGTTGTTGTCGCCGATCGAGCTGACCGACCGCCGGCGTCCGTTGAAGACCTCGAGATCGAAGATGCCCACCCGGCCCTGGCTCGCTGTCATCACCAGGTCAGCGTGCTGCGGACCTGGGCGGTAGTGCGGTGCGAGAGCGTTCTCGACCATGCTGTCGTCGAAGTCGGTGTACCGGACCGGGAACATCACCGTCTGGATCTCGTACGTCGTACCGTTCACCCGCCACCGCTGACCGTCGAGGGTCAGGGCGTTGGCACCGGACGGGTTGCCGATCCTGATGTCCGCGTCGAGCGTGAACGGGTCGAAGCCGGTGACGAGGATCTTGCGGACACCCGGGGTGAAGCGGGTGCTGGTGATGCCGCGGGAGGCGTACTCGAACGAGCGGATCAGGGTGGCGCGTTCCGTCGTGCCGAGGCCGAAGGCTGGTTGCCATTGGCGCAGGGCCAGCGCCATCGAGATGCGTGCCCAGTACAGTCCGCGGTCGTCTGTCGCGGGTAGCGCGTCGGCGCCGTGGGGGTTGCGTTGAGCGCGTTGGGTCGCCGTACGCCAGAGGGCTTCGCCCTGCGTGCGGACCAGGGCTGCTGCGGCTTGACGGCTGGGGACGCGGCACAGGAGTTGCGTGAACAGGTCGACCTGGCGGTCGAAGCCCGAGCGGCGCAGGATCTCTGCGGGCACCGACGGGCCGCCGTTGACGCCCCGGCTGAGCCGCTGCTCCTCGACCGTGCCGACGATCGAGTGGTCCAGGCAGCCGGTGACCGGTCCACCGCGGAAGGCGGGCGCGGTGTCGGGGAGTGCCTGAGCGATCGGGGCGCCGGAGAGAACGGCGGTCAGCGCCAGGGCGCCGGCGACCAGGGAGCGGTGGAATGAGCTGGGGCGGAGTCTCATAAGGGGTGTCTATCAGATTTCGGAGCGGGATCCGAGAGATCCTCAGTGTTCGTGGGTACTGCAGACTGTATGCAATCTGCTACGGTCGATGAGACGGCACCGCCCCGCCGTCCGCGCGTGAGGAGACCCGCCGATGAACACCCCGACCCGCCGCAGCATCCTCACCGCCGCTCTGGCAGCAGGACTGGCCGGATGTGGGAGTCAACGGTCTGAGGAACCGGTGGTCGGAACGGTCCCGCCGACCGGAGGTTCGGTTGCCGATGGCAAGCAGGCGGTCGAGCGGTTGCTGGCGGGTAATGCGCGGTTCGTCGCCGCACGGGAACAGGACCTCGACGAGGGCATCGCCCGGCGGATCGCGGTGAGCAAAGGACAGCATCCGTTCGCAACGATCCTCGGCTGCGTCGACTCCCGGGTACCGATCGAGCTCGTCTTCGACCAGGGCCTCGGCGATGTGGTCGTCGTACGCAGCGCTGGCGGAGCACTCGACCAATCGGTGATCGGCAGCCTGGAGTTCGGGGTCGCCGAACTCCACACCCCGCTCCTGCTCGTCCTCGGCCACCAACGCTGCGGTGCCCTGGAGGCCACCATCAAGGCCCTCGACAAGCCAAGCGCCCACCCCGGGAAGCTCGGCTACCTCGTGGACACCCTCGCCCCGGCCGTCCGCCAGATCTCGGGCAAGCCCGGCGACCGCCTCACCAACGCCGTCCAGGCCAACGTCACCCACGTCCTCGCTGCGCTCCGCGAATCGCCCGTCATCGCCCCACTCGAACGCTCCGGCAAACTCCAACTGGGGGTGCTGGTAAGGAACATGTCAGCAGCGGCAAACGAGGGTCGGTTAACCGTCAGCGGTGCTGGCGCGGTGGCGTTCGAGGACTCGGTACACGGTGGGCCGCGAGACCGTGAACAGTTCGGCCAGATCGGCGATGCTGTGATCGCCTGCCTCGTGCAGGGCGACCAGGTGGCTCTGCTGGCGTGCGGACAGTTTGGGTTGTTTGCCCCGGAGCTTTCCCTTGGCTTTGGCCACGGCCATTCCTTCGCGGGTCCGCATTCGCAGGAGGTCGACTTCGAACTCGGCGAAGGTGGCCAGGATGTTGAAGAACAGCTTGCCCATGGGGTCGGTCGGGTCGTAGATGGTTCCGCCCAGTGACAGCCGGATCCCGCGAGATGCGAGGGTGTCGCCGATGTCGCGGGCGTCGGGCACCGAGCGTGCGAGCCGGTCCAGCTTCGGGACGACGAGGGTGTCGGCGGCGCGGACCGCGGCCAGGGCTTGGTCCAGTCCGGGCCGGCGCCGGTTGGCACCAGTCATGCCCTTGTCGAGATAGATCCGGTTGGCTGCCACACCGAGCTCGAGCAGGATGCCGCGTTGCGCGGTCAGGTCTTGTTCGTCGGTCGAGCAGCGGGCGTAGCCGATCAGGGTCGCTGTCACACCCCACAGCGTACGGATAGCCCCCGACCATTGAGACAATCACCGTACGGGTCTTATGAGACGTCGTGCGTCCGCTCGCTGGACTGATCTGGTCGGTGGTCACATGGTGTCCGTTAGAGGATCCCCTAACGGACCAACCACCCATCAACTCCACGACACCCGCCTTGCCTGGCAATCGTTGGTTCGCGCTGGAAGCTACGGCGAGGCCCTACTTTGCGGCACGGCGCATCCCCCGGGAGTTCAGGGCCTACAGCGGCGGCCGCGATGTTAGTGAAGCGGTTGGTGAGATCTTTGCCTCGTCGTGACCGCAGTCGGGGAATGGCTCCGTACCGGACGATGCCGAGCCGCCGGTTGGCTGAACCGCCGCAGCACGAGTGAGATGTCGGCTTCGATAGTTGTCACATGACCCTGAGCTCATGGGCAGCGAACACAGACGAGTCCCCTGTACGAGAGATTGCGTTCAGGCTGGCTGGCGAAACATAGCCCCCGGTGACTGCCACCTCGTCTCCGACCCGGCCGAGCGGCTGCCCCTCCGCGTCGACCAGCAGAGTTACTCCGTCACGCGTGTCGACCGCCCAATCCATGGGCCACACAACCTCGACGAAATCACCCGTCCGGGCACGAACTCCCAAGCAGTTTGTTGCTGGGGCGAACTCGAGAATTCCTATCAAGCGAGCTTGAAAGCGTATCATTTCCGCGCTGAGCTTTCAGATTTAGGCTGGATTGCACTCGGCTCCACCGACTGTTTGCTTGAATTACCTCAGATTGCCATCGACGCGATCGCCGCATGCATGAATGTCAGTGTCGTAAACCATGCACGGCGCTCATGGGTTTGGTTAGATTGCTTCTTGCCTCAAGGATACAACAGGACCGAGGCCTGATGTTTCTCGCTGATGTCATTGAGTCGTATAAACAATGACCCAGTCGTCGGGTCGTCACTGACGCCCAAGTGTTGACCATGTGCCACGACGTCACCCGATCCCGGCATTGTCGTAAGCCAAGGCCCACCTGAGTCGCCACCTAGGCTGACCTCCTCGTACATGGCCACGCTGCTGTATCCGTCCTCATCCCAATTCGTACTCTTCACATGCGCGACGTGCAGCCCGCTATTGACGGCGCTGAGAGCAACCGGCTGTCCGATGTACCAACTGGTTTTGAGCCCTGCAACCACGCGAAGATCCTCAGTCCATGAATCACCGACCCAGACTAACGGTGCATAACATTGACACCCCTCGATGCCAAGCAAAGCGGAATCCGTACCTTTGTGCGTCCGCACAGCTGTGCCGTACAGCTTTCCAGCTAGTTGCCATTCCCCTGCGTACCAGGTCAGATGAGCCGAGACTCCATCCCATACACAATGGTATGCCGTGCTGCCCAAGTAAACGTTCGTGGTCCACTTTCGCCATGCCCAGCCACCCGTGCAGTCATTATTATCGGGGGTGGGAGGGTGTCCGACGCCCGACCATGACAACCAGTTCCCGACAGCCCACGGGCGGAAGTCATCCATACGCCCCTGAAGTCCGGAACTCGGCTTTGGTGCATGGGACCGGAAGACCACTCTGCTGTCGTTCAATGCCTTGACTCGATCGGCCCACGCCCCCAACTGAGCGGAGTTGTTGCGCACGGACACCAGGACGCGGTTTGCCTCGGGGTCCCAGCCACCGCTCGCCCCGCTGAGGCCCGGAGCCCACTGATCCTTGGTCGAAAACAACCGATTGGCCAACTCTTCTAGCTCACCACGCGGATACTTCACCGACTGGAACTCGACCGTCAATCCCTTGGCTGCCGCCATGACCGAAGACTTCACCTGTTCAACAACTGGCGCCGAACCGTCCATCGGGCCCACCAAGGGGACTACCAGCACGCTCCGCTTCCAGTCCCATCTCAGGCCACCATCTAGCCCTGGACTCGCATTCAAAGCTTCTTGCACTAGATTGATCCGCTCCGGTCGGTCCCCCTCGCCAGTGATGTCGAGCGGTACCGGTTTATCGGTCACAGTTCCGCCCCCCTTCAGACGCAGGACAACATCCCGCTTTGGGTACGGCGCCAGGTTAGGATCCTCCGTGGTCGCCGCGCTAGCCGGACGTGCTTGAAGGGTGCTGCTTGGGCCGCGGCCGTGAGTTGCTGGCCCGGACGCGTTGGCCGTGGACGCGCAGGCTAGGCCGACGGTAATCGTGAGCAGTGCGAATAGGGTCTTCTTTGGTCTAGACATGTACCCACCCCCGGACGAACGTAAGGGCATTCGTGCCCGGATGGAAGGGGACGAGGTTTGCAGCTTGCTGCAATCGCGGGGTGCGCTGCCCGACGGCACCCGGCGCGATCGACATCAAACCGTGGCTCAGCGAGTTCGGTCCGCGAGGTGAGATCCACCAACTGGCCTGGACCACCGAGATGCTCACCAGCTACTACGCCCCCGGACGAGCCTCGTTCCTAGAACGCCTCACGTGGTCAGTTCCCTGCCAGGCTGAGGCGGCGCTGCATGTTCAACCGGACCTCGCCGTACGGCGCGACATGGGTCCAGAACAGCGGGGTCAGGCCTCGGTGGTCGACGTCGGTCATCCGGTCGGACCAGTCGCCGCCGGCCAGGACGTCTTGCACCATCAGGGTGTTGACGTAGACCAGCGCCGACTGCAGCACCCGCAGGCACAGCACGGACAGTTCTTGTTCGTCGCGCCGGTTGGTGGCGATATCGCCACCCTTGCCGAAGAAGATGACCTGGTTGCCGCCGTTCCACGACTCGACCACGTTCAGACCCTCGTTGATCTCGCGCTGCAGATCCCTGTCGCGCAGGTACCGGGCCACGAACGAGGTCTTCTGGGCGCGGCCGAGCTCGATCATCGCCTGATAGGTCGGATGGATCGCATTGGCCTTCGTGAACCGGCGCAAGATCGCATCGGTCGACGCAGTACCGGACCTGATCGCCGTTGCGTACTTGATCATCTGGTCGTACTGCTGACCGATCACATCCCACCGGATCGGGCGAGTCAACGCCGGAGCCAGCCGTGGGTAAGCGTCCGGTTCGCCGGTGGCCGGCCGGTACAGCTTCACCATGTTGATCCGCTTGATCCTCGGCAGTAGATCGAACCCGAGCAGCCGGGTCAACCCGAACCCAACCTCTGATTGGCCGTGGGAATCGACGTAGTTGCCGTCGACCTCCATCGACGTCCCGTGACGCATCGCCCCCTCGATCATCGCCGCGACCTCCGAGGCGGAGCAGTTGATCACTTGCGAGTGGATCGCCATTGACTTGCGCTCGACGTGCCAGTAGATCAGCACCCCGCGGCCGCCGTACCGCGAATGCCACTCGGTGAAGATGTTCTGGTCGAACGCACCGAAGTGCGTTGAGTCACTCGCTACCGCCGACGATCCGGCGCCCCAGACTTGCTGGCGCCGGACGGCGAAAGTGGCGTTGGCGATCTGGGTGGCCATCGCCCTGGCGACGTCGACTGACAGGTAGCGGCGTCGCACGTAGCGCAGGTCGTCTTCGGAGTGGCCGTGCTCGCCGCCGGAGATCGCGCGGATCCCGGTGTTAGTGCCATAGGCGTAGACCGCGAGCAGCAGCCGCTCGGCCAGCACCGACCGCGACAGCTCACCGCGCCCCGCCGTACCGGTCACCTGGTCCAGGCAGCCGGTGCGCAGCACCGCCTCCTTCAGCATGTCGATCAGGGGCACCGTGCCCCACCGGGTCCGGATCTCGCTCTTCAGCGCACGGAGGTTCTTCGGCTCGGGTGCGGCATCCAGCGGGGTCAGTCTGACCCCGCCCTGCTTGCCGCGGTCGCGGAACTCCACCCAGCCCAGCTGGTCGACCTGGTCATTCAGAGCGGCGAGTTCGCTGCGCAGCTCGGCCTGGAGTTCGTCGATGAACGCAGTCGGGTCTAGGGGTTTCCGTAGCGCGCTGTAGTGCTCCCGTCGGCGCGCCTCGAAGTCTCGGGGCAAGTCTTCGTCGGGATTGCGCCACCGGTCCGCGCCGACCACCCAGATCTCCTTGCAGCGCAGCCGTTCCCGCAGCGCCTGGAACGTGCACACCTCGTACGTCGACCGCACCACCTTCGTGCGGCCCCTCTCGTCGGTACGCCGAACCAGGTCCGTCCAGTCGCCCAGCACACCCTTGTGATCCGGGACGTGCTCGCCGGCCGGATAGAACGTGAACCGGCCATCCTTGTGCCGAGCCACTAGCTCCAGCGCATCCAGCACCGGCCGGTGCGTCGCGTTCGACGACCGGAACTCCAGCACATCGAGCAGCTCGATCAGGCCCCGCCGGTAATGGTTGGTGTACGAGGCCTTCAGCGTGGTCTGCACCGTGCGGCGATACACCGGGCCCTTTGTCTTGTACTCGTGCACCAGCTCCCGCAGGGTCTGCTCACCGCCACTGACCGCTGGAAAGACAACTGACCGCACCGGGCCGTCCGGAGCATCCAGCGCCGCCTCGGCGATCGCGAACAAGATGTTCTCCTTGCCCGTCACCTTCTTGAAAGCGTTCACCAGCTCCTGGGTGACGCGCTTATCGGCGCGAGCGTTGATCCGGTGCACCGTCGAGATCAGCAGATCGACCAGGACGTCGGTAATCTCCCGCTCCCGAGCATGCAGCAATGCGGCCAGCAGCGTCAGCCGCAACTCGACCGGATGGTCACGCAGATGTGACGGCGACTCCACCGCCGCCCGGGAACGCCACCCCGCCAGCACCTTCGGGGCCACATCACCGAACAAACCCGCCGGGAGCTCGATCGCGCGGACCGCGCGCAGCTTCTTGATCTCGGTCAGCATCGACTCCAGACTCACGTTGCCCGGATCGGACTTCACCAACGCCAACACCGAATCAGCGTCGTCACCGTCACCCACAGGGCCAGCCACCAGCAACCTGAGCCGCTCGGCTGTGTCCGCTGGCAGGCGAGCAGCGATCCGGCCCGTCATCGCGATCTCGGCCTGATGCAATGCGGACCGCACAAGCCGGTCGACCCGACCAACGCTCGGTGGCTCGATCCGCTGATCACGGCACCTGATCAGCAGCTGCTCGCGGACCCGGTCCCGATGCCGCTCGTCCTCACAGACCTCTACTGCCAGCCAGGCCGCCAGCTTGTCGGCATCCTCGACCGAGCACTCCCGAAAACCCAGATGCTCCCGGATCTGGGCGTGGTGATACCGGCTGGTGCGGCCCGACCACTCATACAGACCCAGCTCCGAAGCCGGCACCTTGACCTGGTCAGCAACGAACCGGACCGCGTCATCGGGCAGCGCGCTCCGGCCCTGAGGGAACTGGCCGTGCTGAGTGTAGAACTTCAGCAGCAGTACGAACCCGAGCCTGGTTGCACCACGCTTACCGGCCACGAGGCTCTGCTCGTCATCCACCAACGTCCACTTCTCGACCAGCTCGTCGAGTTCCATCGGCCTGTCCACGATCGGCGATCCTCCCGGACCCCGAACCTGAGCGCTACCCCACGCCGTTTGCCGCTGGTGACACGTTTCTTACCGGAACCCCAACTGACTGGCGCCTACTACGAACTCGACACCGGCAAGGTGACCGTCACCTGACGATAGGTTCTGGAGCTGCCCGTCTCCCGCTCCGAAAGGCGTCTCGTGGCCGACCTCGACCAACACCACCGGATGCTCCTGCGTGACACCGACACCGGCCCGGTGACCATCGCCGGAATGATCCACCGCGAGCCGACCGACGGCACGCTGCGCGGACGCGCCGAGCTGATCGCCACCGCCGGGCACTGGCCGCTGGTGGAGAGCAACGCCGGCGAGGCAGACGAGAGCTACCGCTGCTATCTCCTGTGGGGTGTGACGCCCGAGCTCTGGATGATGTACCTGGAAGACCGCACCACTCAGACGGCCGCCATCGAGTTCTTCGGCACCGACGGGGCGGAGGTCGCGGAGATCGCCCGCCGGGTGACCCTGATGTTCGAGTTGCGTCCGTACCAGCGGGACGAACTGCTGGCCGATGCCGCCCGGCTGAGCGGGCGTGAGAAGGGCCGGGCGATCCTCCGGGTCGCGCTGGCGATGGGTTCCGACGACGACCCGGAGTACTTCGGGGCAATCCTGCAGGCCTCCCACGATCCCGACCCCGACATCCGGAACGCGGCCGCCTGGTCCACGCTCTACCTGTCGAACACGGAGTCACTCATGATGCTGGCCCGGATGGCCGAGGAGGACCCGGATCCGAAGGTGCGCAAAGCGAGCGCGGAACTGCTCTCGGAAATCAGCTGACGTCAGTCGATCTGGGTGAGGTGCCCGTTGTCCACGTCGTACATGAAGCCGCCGACGAGGATGTCGTCCCCGATCAGCGGGTGTTCGCGGACGGCGGCGACGTCGCGGCGGAGCGCTTCGAGCTGGTCGGGGATGACCGAGATCGGCAGGTAACCGGCCGGTTTCCCGGCGGCCAGTTCGACCTTCTCGCGGAGCTCGTCCTCGGACATCGCGGCCATCGCGCAGCGGGTGTGCGGGATGATCATGATCCGCCGGACGCCGAGCAGCTGGACGCCGAGGATCAGCCCGGTCATCGTGATCTCGGTGACCCGCCCGCCGGCGGAACGCAGGACCTTCGCGTCGCCGGGTTTGAGCCCGAGCATCTCCAGCGGCGGGATCCGCGAGTCCATACAGGTGACCACGCCGATCCCGGCATGGGCGATCCCGTCGAATCCGCCGTAGTGGAAGTCGGCGGCGTACTCCGCGTTCGCGGCGAGCAGGTCGTCGAAGCCTTCGCTCATCGCATTGCTCCTGATACTGGGGTTCCGGCGTGCAGAATCGACATGGCGAACGGTTCCTTTCCGCAGGAGTCCGGACGAGGTGGATCAGCGGGTGCACTGGTGACCGGCACGATCCACGACCGTCCGTCGACATGCTGGACAGTGACGGTGTCGGCGCCTTCGCCGACGACCAGCAACGAATCCAGTGCCAGATCTCCGATGAATGAACGTACGGCGACCTCGGCCGCCTGACCGCGCTTGGTCCAGGTGGAGCGGCCGCGCAGCCCGGTCAGTACTGTTTCGCCGCGGTCGGCCGCGGCCAGGACCTCGACCGCCGTGTCGACCGTGAGATGCCCGTGCATGGTCCCGGCCGGCAGGTACGTCGCGGTGGGCGCGAACCGGTGCCCGCCGAGGTGATTGGCCTCCCAGACCCGACCTGGCACGCGCTCGGCCAGCCCTGCCACCAGCGGCCGTCCGAGTACGGCGCAACACTCGTCGCGCTTCCCGTTGGTACAGACCAGCACGATCGGCTCGTCGACCGGAGCCAAGGCCGGCAGCGACGCCATTGTCGCCGTGCGGTCACCGCGGGCGACCGCGCCGAGGTCGAGGTCGTTCAGCTCCGTAGGATCCACGACCCGGCCGCCAAGTAGCCACGCATTGCCCGGCCTCGTGGACGCCACGAAGACCTGGTGCGATCGCTCGACCGAGTCGGCGTGCCGGCCAGGGGAGCGGATCAGGCCGAACCGTACGTCGACCTTCTTGCACTCGTCGTCGAAGGCGCCACCGAATCTCGGGTCGAGGTGACTCTGTGTCGGCGCCTTCGCACCCCACGGACCGGGCTGCTCGACGACGACCCATCCGGTCGCGATCACCGCCGTACCCGGCAACGGCTCCTGCAGTACTCGACAGAAGGTCGAGCACAGGCCGGCGGCAGGAGCAGGGGTCCCAGGTGTCACAGCTTCACGGTACGCGACCTGAGACGGCTGTCCCTCATGATGATCATCATGTGTGCGGTGCGCCACGCCGCCCGAGCAGGAGGACGCCCAGGACAGCGGCCAGGAACGCGCACACCGCGGCCCCGGCGAAGATCGCGTGAACTTGTGAAACGGCCGCGTCGCGGAGTGCATCGACGAACGGGCGGCAGTCGCCGGGGGAGGTCGGGCAGAGCTCGTTCGGCGATTTGATGCCGTCGGCAATGGCGTAGTACCGGCGGAGGCCGATCGCGGTCAGTGCTGAGACCCCCACGAGCATGCCGACCATCCGAGCGACCACGACGAGAGCGCTCACCAGGCCGTGGCTGTCGGCGGGAGTCGCGCCGAGCATCGCGGTGTTCAACGGTGAGAGCGCCAGCCCGAATCCGAAGCCGCAGACGAGCAGTACGACGGTCGCCGGCCAGTGATCCAGCGCCGTACGGCTCCAGAACGCCATCACCACGAACATCGCGCCGGACAACCCGAGCCCGGCGCCGGTGATCAACCCGAGCCCGTGGCGCCGTGTCAGCCAGCCGCCGACGACCGCACCGACCGGCAGAGCGATCAGGAACCGCAGCAGCACCAGAGCGGCCGCCAACTGACCGCCGCCCTGCGTCGTGCGAGCAAACACCGGTACGTCGACCAGGGCCGCGATCAGCGCGCATCCGATCAGAAAACTGACCACCAGCGAACCCCACGCCGGGCGACCACTCAACAAACCACGGGGCACGATCGCGGCCGCCGTACGACGCTGCCAGAGCGCGAATGCGACCGCGAACACGGCTGCCGCGACGAGCAGCCACGGCCCGGCCGGCGACATCAGTTCGCGCTCGGGATCTGCCGTCGCGAAAGCGAGGACGACACCGGCCAGCGCGAGCGCGAGCAGCAGTGCGCCGACGAGGTCGACTCGCGAGAGCATTGCGGCCAGGTGTCCACGAGTGCGCCTCAGCACGAGGCCGAGCCAGACAAGCGCCAGGACCAGCGTGACGATCCCGATGGGCGTGAGCAGCCGGGACGTTCCGGTGAAGGGCACGAAGGGCAGACCGAGCGTCACCCCAGACGCGAGTCGATCCGGCGCTGTGAGCGTCAGGCCCAGCGCAATGCACGCGAGTAACCCGACGGCACCCGAGATCCGGGGCCGCCAGCGACCGCGGAGGAGCAGTGCGAGAACGATGGCGACGACCAGATTGAGCCAGAAAATGTACCGCCAGTCAGCCACCGCGAGTACGGCGGCGCCCAGCAGCGGACCCAGCACGGAGCCGAGCTCCTGCACCGCCCCGACCACACCCAACGGCAACCCACGCCGCTCCGCAGGCCATAGGTCGGCGACGAGCGCGAGTGTGGCCGGAACCAGCCCACCACCGCCGACACCTTGAAGAAACCGACCGGTTACCACCAGCGGCAGGTCGTAGGCGCCTGCCGTGATCAGCGACCCGACCGCGAACAGCACCAGTGCTCCGACGAGCACCGGCGTACGCCCGGCGACATCCGCGATCCGCCCGATCAGCGGCAGTACGGCGATGTACCCGAGCAGGAACCCGGAAATGATCGGCGCCGCCCGCTGCAACTCGTCCGCGGACAGCCCGACCCCAGCCATCATGTCCGGCAACGCCAGCACCACGACGTACGTGTCAGCCGCCGCAAACGCGACAGCAACCGAGGCCAGCGTGAGGCGGGTCCTCGGGGTCACGGCTTCGTGATTTCGATCTTCTCGCCGTATTTGTCCAGGGTTACGTCGTAGCTGCTGGTGGCGCCGGAGTAGAACGGGCCGGTGATGGTCGCCGAGACCAGCTGCTTGCTGCTCTTGTCGATCTTGAACGTACTCGGGAAGTCCTGGTCGGCAGGAGCCTTCGGGAAGATGCCCTGGAGGGTCTTGCCCTCGACCGAGCCGGTGACCTCGGTGAGGACCTTCGCGCCCTCGCGGGTCTCGCCCTTCACCTTGGGGTCCTTGAGCGTCGGCAGGACGGCGGTCAGGCCCTTCGCCGGATCGAGCAGGATCGCCGGGTCGGGCGCGCCGAGCCCGGCCAGCTGCGTCGGCGTGAGCTCGATGTAGCTGGGGGAGAACGACACCTTGGCGTAGACCTTGCTCCCGACCGCGACCACCTCGGCGTCGATCGGCGAACCGGACGACCGCACGGTCAGCTTGCCCTTGAACGCGGGCGCGTGCGTCGCGACGCCGTCACCGCTGGCGAGCGTCTGCGCGTTGTCCGGCAGGTCGCGCCCGGTCAGCACGATGTGCACGCTGGCGGCCTCGTCGATGGTCTTCTTGACGTCGGTCAGCAGCGCGACCGCGTCGCCGCCGGACTGGCCTCCGCCGCCGGACTCCTTCTTGTCGCTACAGCCCGCCACCGCAAGTACCACGACCGCGCACAGCGCGAGCACTCTCTTCACAGGGGTCAGCCTGCCAGATCGGGAGCGCATGCAGCGATGGGCTGAGCAACCGGTACGCCGGAGCCGTCGCGCCGCAGGTCGACAGGTGGCAGGTCGACCGGTGCGCCGCTGTTCGCGCTGGCCTTCACCGGCGCCGTGCCGATGTACCCGAGCAGCAGCCCGTCCTCGCCCTTGAGCAGCCGCTGGCAACGCACACCGCCGGTCCCGCGGCCCTTGCCCGGGTACTCGCTGAACGGCGTCAGCTTCACCGCGCCGACCTCGGTCCCCGGCAGCGCGGACGACGAGCCCGCGATGGTGACGACCTGCGCCTCGCGCCCGGTGTCCACGGCGCCGAAGAACACCACCTTCGCCTTCGCAGCGAGCCGTACGCCGGCCATGCCGCCGGCGGTCCGCCCCTGCGGCCGCACGACCGAGGCGGGGAAGTGCAGCAGTTGCGCGTCGGACGTGATGAAGCACAGCTCCTCGTCACCTGTGGTCAGCTCGACCGCGCCGATGACCTCGTCGCCGTCCTTGAGCCCGATGATCTCCCACGAGTCCCGGTTGCTGAGGTGATCCGGTACGACGCGCTTCACGACGCCACTCGTCGTACCGAGGGCGACGCCGACCGAGTCCGGATCCATCGTGGTCAGTGCCAGCGCCTTCTCGCCCGGGTCCAGCGACACGAACTCCGCGATCGGCGCGCCACCCTGCAGGTTCGGCGCGTTCGCGGTCGTCGGTACGGCGGGAAGGTCGAGCGACTCGAGCCGGATCAACCGGCCCGCACTGGTGATCAGGCCGTACTGCCCGCGGGCGGTGCTCTTCACCGCGGACACGATCGCGTCGTGCTTCGCGCGCGCGTCGCTGGGACCGAACGGCTCCACACCGTTCGTCCGCGCGAGCAGCCCTGTCGAGCTCATCAGGATCCAGCACGGGTCGTCGCTGACCTCGAGCGGCACGGCGGCCGTCTTGGTCGCGCCCGACGATTCCAGCAGCACGGTCCGCCGCGGCGTCCCGTACGTCTTCGCGACCTCGGCGAGCTCGTCGGACACCGTCTTGCGGAGCAGCGCGGCGTCCTCGATGATCGCGGTCAGCGCCTCGATCTCGCGCTCCAGCTCGCCCTTCTCGGTCTCCAGCTCGAGCTTGGAGTACTTCGTCAGCCGGCGCAGCGGCATGTCCAGGATGTAGTTCGCCTGGATCTCGGACAGGTCGTAGATCTCGATCAGCCGCGCCCGGGCCTCGGCCGAGTCGTCGCTGCTCCGGATCACCTGGATGACCTCGTCGATGTCCAGGATCGCGATCAGCAGACCGTCGACGATGTGCAGCCGGTCCTGGGCCTTCTTCCGGCGGAACTCGCTGCGCCGGCGCGTCACGTCGTACCGGTGCGCGAGGTAGACCTCGAGCAGCTCCTTCAGGCCGAGCGTGCGCGGCTGTCCCTCGACCAGGCACACGTTGTTGACGTGGAACGCGTCCTCGAGCGGGGTCATCTTGTAGAGCTGCTCAAGCAGCGCCTCGGGGACGAAGCCGTTCTTGACCTCGATGACCAGCTGCGTGCCGTGGGCGCGGTCGGTGAGGTCCTTGACGTCCGCGATGCCCTGGAGCTTCTTGCTCTGCACCAGTGTCTTGATCTTCTCGATCACCTTCTCCGGGCCGACGGAGTACGGCAGTTCGGTGACCACGATGCCCTTGCGGCGCGGGGTGACGTTCTCGACGCGCGCGGTGGCGCGCATCTTGAAGCTGCCGCGGCCGGTCGCGTACGCGTCCTTGATGCCTTCCAGGCCGACGATCTTGCCGCCGGTCGGCAGGTCCGGCCCGGGGATGAACCGCATCAGGTCGTCGAGGTCGGCACCCGGCGTCTTGATCAGGTGCCGCAGCGCCTGGATCACCTCGACCAGGTTGTGCGGGGCCATGTTGGTGGCCATCCCGACCGCGATCCCGGCGGCGCCGTTGACCAGCAGGTTCGGGAAGGCGGCCGGCAGCACGTACGGCTCGGTCTCCCGGCCGTCGTAGTTCGGCTTGAAGTCGACGACGTTCTCGTCCAGACCGGTCGTCATCGCCATCGACGGCGGCGCCATCCGGCACTCGGTGTAACGCATCGCCGCCGGACCATCGTCCAGAGATCCGAAGTTTCCGTGGCCGTCGATCAGCGGCACGCGCATCGACCACGGCTGCGCGGTCCGGACCAGGGCGTCGTAGATCGCGCCGTCGCCGTGCGGGTGGTACTTACCCATGACCTCACCGACGACGCGGGCCGACTTCACATGGCCGCGGTCGGGGCGGATGTTGTTCTCCGCCATCGAGAACAGGATCCGCCGCTGGACCGGTTTGAGGCCGTCCCGGGCGTCGGGCAGCGCCCGGGCGTAGATCACCGAGTAGGCGTACTCCAGGTAGCTGGTACGCATCTCGTCGGAGACGTCGACGTCGAGGATGCGCTCCTCGAAGTCCTCGGGTTCGGCGGTGCTGGTACGGCGTGCCATGCGGGTCTACGAACTCCTCGATCAAGCGGTACGGGCGCCGCGACGGTCCGGCGCGCCGCACCCATTGTCCCTGGTGAACGGCGATTCTCCCGGCCACGACCCACCCTGTCGTCGATCTCCTCCACGGTTGCGGACTAGTCCACCGCTGCGGAGGGCTGCGACCGGCGCAGGAGGTACGTCGTCGGGGCCAGAGCGGACCCTACCGCCAGGATCAGACAAAGTGCGCCGATACCCAGCAGGATGCCCCACGGCACGGTGGTCGGTACGTCGGCCAGACCCGCGTTCATCGCGTGCCGGATCAGTACTCCGACCGTCACCGTGATCACGGTCCCGAGGCTGAGCGCGATCGTGCCGACCAGCGACGACTCCCAGAGCACCATGCGCCGCAGCTGCGCCGGCGTCGCGCCGAGCAACCGCGACGTGACGAACTCGTGGCGGCGCTGCAGACTGCCCATCAGGAGTGTGTTGGCGATCGCAATGGCGCTGTAGAGCGCGGCCGGCCCGAGCAGCATGACGAGCCCGATCCGGTTGCCCTCCCGGACGCCCTTCGCCTGGTCGGCCTCCCAGTCGGTCGCCAACTGTGCTCCGGGAATCCGCTGCACGAGATCCGCGGGCGATACCCCGTCGGCCGGCAGCACAAAGCTGCGCTCGACCTGTGCCTCCGGTGCATGTTGGCGCGCCAGGTCGAGCGGGATCAGGAACGACGGATTCACGCCGAACGCGTCCTTCACGATCGCGACCACCCGAAGCTTCACCGGCGTCCGGTCGGGGAACACCACCGGGATCTCGTCGCCGACGTGGTAGCTCTCGAACCCCGCCATCTCCTTGCTGACAGCAACCGTATTGCCGGTCAGTCCGGTCAGAGATCCGGACCGCACGGTGAGGTCCCGGGTCTGCGACGCGATGGCGGGATCGATCCCCTCGGCGTCCTCGAGCTGCGCGTAGTCGGCCGCGATCCGCACCACCTGAACCGGCAGTCCTGCATCAACGGCCTTCGTACCGGCGCTGTCGACGGGTGCGGCTCCAGTGACGACGATCGGCGCCCGGACCGCGTCGCGGACGGTCGCCGCCGCACTGTCAGCGACAAAGCTGAGACTCAGCACCATGGACCCGGCGATCGCCGAGATGGCGAGGATCGGCGCCGCGAGGGATGCACTCCGTCGCGGCGCGGCGAGCACGTTGCTCCGGGCCAGTCGCCCCGACACCTGCGTCCACGCGACCAGCGGTACCGCCCACACCCGTCCGATCAGCGGTACGACGAGGGGCGCGAGCAACGTCAGCGCGATCACCATCACCATCGGCGTGAACATCGCGAGCGGTACGGCGCCCTCACCGCTCGACGGCCGGATCAGCGTGAGCATGGTGATCGCGCCGGCCAGGAACAGCAGCCCGAACACGACCCGCACCGGCCCGATCCGCGGGGGCTCGAGAGACGCCTCCCGCAGTGCGTCGATGGGCGCGACCTTGCCCGCGCGCCGAGCCGCCGAACGCGCACCGAGCATCGCGACCAGCAGGCCGGCCGCGACGGCGATCGCGAGCGGGACCCACGGCGACGCCGGCTCCAGTTTCACCGGCGCCAGCTCGGTGTACGACGCCTTGCGCAGCAGGAGCGGTGTCGCGAGGTGAGCCGCGAATGCCCCGGTCAGCGATGCGGCGAGCGCGACGGCGACTGCCTCGCCGAGCACCATCCGGCGGATCTGCCGCGGCGTCGCGCCGATCAGCCGCAGCAGCCCGAGCTCCCGCCGGCGGGACGCGACGGCGAACGCGAACGTGCTCGCGATCACGAACATCGTGATGAACCCGCTGATCGTCCCGACCATGCTGAGCACGGTCTGCAAACCGGACACGTCGGCGTCCGACAACGGCACCTTCACGGTCTCAGGCGGCGTACCGTCGCCGCCGAGAGTGGTGACGCCGATGCTCGCGGAGGTCGGCCCGTGGTACGCGACCGTGGCGGCCGTCGCGGTCGCCGCCAGCCCGAGCAGGAACACCCCGACTGCGAGCGCCACGAACGAACCGGCGTACAGCGATCGGTGCCGGCCGACGGTTTGCCGGCTGAGGAAGAACATCATCGCTCCAGGTCGCTCATCGCCGCCGCGATCTGCGCGGGCGTGGCGCGATCGAGGTGGCCGGCGAGCAGCCCGTCGGACAGGAACAGCACGCGTTCGGCGTACGCGGCCGCGACCGGGTCGTGGGTCACCATCACGACGGTCTGGCCCGCGCTGTCGGTTGCCTCGCGCAACAGTCCGAGGATCTGCCGGCTGGTGCCGCTGTCCAGTGCGCCGGTCGGTTCGTCGGCGAAGAACACCGACGGGCGGGTGATCAGCGCCCGCGCGATCGCGACCCGCTGCTGCTGCCCGCCGGACAGCTCGGCGGGCCGCCGCTTCGCTTTCCCTTCCAGTCCGACCTGTTCCAGCACCCGCTGTACGTCGTTCCGCGCCGGGCGGCGACCGGTGAGGCGCAGCGGGAGTGCCACGTTGTCGTACACGGTCAGCGAGGGCAGCAGGTTGTACGCCTGGAACACGAAGCCCATCTCGGCCCGGCGCAGTTTCGTGAGCTCTACCTCGTTCAGTCCGAGGAGGGTGACTCCGTTGAGTACGACGGTCCCTGTGGTCGGATGGTCGAGTCCTGCCGCGCACTGCAGCAGTGTCGACTTGCCGGAGCCGGACGGGCCCATCACAGCCGTGAACGAGCCCCGGGCGAAGTGGTAGGTCACCCCGCGCAGCGCGTCGACCGCTCCGGCCTTGGAACGGTATGTCTTGGTGATGCCGTCCAGTAGCAGCGCAGGCGGCTCGGCCGGTGCGGTGAACGGATAGGTCGGCGCGGTAGCGGTCATGGTTCCAGCAAACCGTCGTACGACGATCTGGACCCTGGCCCACGGGGGAGACCCGCAGTAGCGCGCACGCTACCGCCCAGGGACCAGAGCCCGCCTAGGGTTGGGGCCATGACCGTGTGGGCCGCATTGGCTTCGCCGCGCTACCTGATCTCGTCGTGGCCGTGGCGGAGCTATGCGTACCTGTTGACGTCCGTGCCGATGGGTGTGGTGTCGATCGTGGTGCTGGTCGGGCTGGCGGGACTGAGCGCGGTGCTGAGCCCGATCCTGATCGGGATCGTGATGCTGGCGGCGTTCCCGCTGATCGGCGCGGCGATCGGGAGGGCGGAGCGATGGCGGGCCGGACTGATGCTGCTCGACGGCATCAGCAGTCCGCACGCGAAGCTGCCGGCCGGGCTCACGCTGCGAGCGAGGCTGACGTTCCGGCGCCGCGAGCAGGCGTCGATGCGGGCGCTCGGGTACGGCTTCGTGCTCGGCGTCTTCCTCTGGCCGCTGAGCGCCCTGTTCGCGGGGGTCAGCGCGACCACCCTTCTCACGACCCTCGCGGCACCAGTGATCGCGGACGGCGATCAAATGGGCATGGGTCCGTGGACGATGGACACTGCGCGGGAAGGGCTCTTGTTCCTGGTCCTGTTCGGGCCAGTGTTCTTCGTGGTCAGCTCGTACTTGCTCGGGGTGATCGCCGGCGCGCAGGCCTCGCTCGCGAAGGTGATGCTCGGGCCGCGGCAGGAGGAGCTCCAGCGGAACCTCGCCGAGTTGCGTCGTTCGAGGCTGGACCTGGTCGACGCGTTCGAGACCGAGCGGGTGCGGATCGAGCGGCACCTGCACGACGGCGTACAGCAGCGGCTGGTCGGACTCACCATGACGCTCGGTCTCGCCGAGCTGGACCTCCCGGAAGGTGAGGGCAAGCGTTTGGTGGTCAAGGCGCATGGGGAGGCCGAGGCGGCGCTGGCGGACCTGCGGGCCGCTGTCCGAGGCATTCATCCGCGGGTGCTGGTGGATCACGGGCTGGAGGCCGCCGTACGGGAAGTGGCCGATCGGATGCCGCTCCCGGTGACGTTGCAGCTGTCGATCCCGACGCGGTTGCCGGGTCCGATCGAGGCCGCGGCGTACTTCGTCGTCAGTGAAGCGCTGGCGAACGTCGCCAAGCACGCGCAGGCCTCGACGTGCGAGGTGACCGGCTGGGTCGACAAGGACCGGCTCGTCATCACGGTGCAGGACGACGGCGTCGGCGGCGCGCAGTTGGGTGCCGGGACGGGTCTCACCGGGTTGGTGACGCGGTTGGACGCTTTGGGCGGCAGACTCGACGTCGACAGCCCATCCGGTGGGCCGACGCGATTGAGGATGGAGTGCCCGTGCCGACTCGGCGATTGAGCATCGTGCTGGCGGAAGATTCACTGCTGCTGCGAGAGGGTCTGGCCAGCATTCTGGATCGCGCCGGGCACGAGGTACGGGACGCTGTCGGGGACGGGGATGCTCTGCTGGCTGTCGTCCGCAAGGACCCGCCGGACATGGTGATCACCGACGTACGGATGCCGCCCGGGCACAGCGACGAAGGGCTGCGGGCCGCGGCGGCGATCCGGGCGGAGCTGCCCGAGATCGGGATCCTGGTGCTGTCGCAGTACGTCGCCGATGCCTACCTGTCGACGTTGCTGGAGACAACGACCGGCGGGATCGGGTACCTGTTGAAGGACCGGGTCGGGCACGTGACCGAGTTCCTCGAGTCGCTGGACCGGGTCGCCGACGGCGGGACCGTGGTCGACCCCGAGGTCGTGCGGCAGTTGCTGGCGCGGCGGCGGAACGACGGGCCGCTGTCCGCGCTGACGCCGCGCGAACTGGAGGTGCTCGCGCTGATGGCCGAAGGCCGGGTGAACGGGTCGATCGCGGAGCAGTTGGTGGTGAGTGAGGCCGCCGTACGCAAGCACGTCGGGAATATCTTCGCCAAGCTGCGGTTGGACGAAGGGTTGGACCGGCGCGTTTCCGCAGTGCTGACGTATTTGAGGGGCTAGCGATGGACGAGGCGATTCGGAAGATCCTGGCCGAGTGCGAGACCTGGGCCGTGGTGGGGCTGTCGAACAACACCAGCCGGGCGGCGTACGGGGTGGCGCGGTTCCTGCAGAGTCACGGGAAGCGGATCGTGCCGGTGCATCCGGCGGCGGAGACGGTGCACGGCGAGCAGGGGTACGCGCGGCTCGCGGACATCCCGTTTGCGGTGGACTGCGTGGACGTGTTCGTGCGGTCCGAGCTGGCCGGGGACATCGCCGACCAGGCGGTGGGAATCAACGCGAAAGCGGTCTGGTTCCAGCTCGATGTAGTGGATCAGGACGCCTACGCACGGACGACGGCCGCGGGTCTCACGATGGTGATGGACCACTGCCCGGCGATCGAGTGGGGACGTCTCGGACCGATCTCTTCCGAAGGGCTCTGATGTTCACGATCGACACGTCCACCGGCTTCGGTAAGCGCATCGCACGGCAGCTCGACGACGAGCGGGTGGTCTGGCTGACCACCGTCGCCCCGTCTGGCACGCCGGCGCCCACCCCGGTGTGGTTCCTCTGGCACGACGACGAGATCCTGATCAGCAGCGAGCCGGACAAGGCCAAGCTGCGCAACGTCGCCGGCCATCCGCAGGTCACGGTCAACTTCAACGCCACCCACACCGGGGGAGACGTCGGCGTCATCTCCGGCACGGCGGTGATCGACGCGGACCCGATCAGCGGCGACACGCTGGCGGCGTACAACGCGAAGTACGCCGACGACATCACCGGCCTCGGCATGACCCCGGACCAGTTCCACGCTGCTTACTCGGTCCTGATCCGGATCACCCCGCAGAAACTGCGCGGTTTCTAGTTGAGGTAGCCCTCGACGGTGTCGCTGGAGCGGGCGGCGGCGTCGTCGGGGTTCTCGCCGAACTCGCGCTTGGCGCGGCGCTGGCGGAGCAGGTCCCAGCACTGGTCCAGCTCGACCTCGAGCGCCCGGAGGCGGGCGTGCTCGTCGGCGTCGTTCACCTGTCCCGCCGCGTGCTTGGTCCGCAGCTCGTGCTCCTCGGCCACCAGGTCGTCGATCCGGCTGAAGATGCTCTTGTCGTCGCTCATGCTGAAACGGTACGCCCGTCCGGAAGCGTCGAGCGTGACAGCAGCTCCGTGACGACCAGGATCGCGATCGCCTCGGCTGCGACCAGGCCGACGAGTACGACGAGTTGGAGCGCGGCTGCCTGGGTCGGTGAGGCCCCGCCGAGGACCATGCCCACGAACGCACCCGGCAGGGTGACGAGGCCGACCGTCCGGGTCTGATCGAGGGCCGGCAGCAGGGCGTCACCCGCGACGGGGCCGACCACGAGCTTGAACGCGTCCGGCTGCAGCAGCCCGATCGACAGTCCGGCCTCGAACTCGCCGTACCGGGTGCCGTACTCGCTCAGCACCCGCCGTCCGGCGAGCGTGGTCGCCGTCATCGCGCCGCCGACGATGATCCCGCCCATCGGCAGGATGCTCGCCGGGTTCCGGGGTACGACGCCCGGCAGGATCAGGAGCAGCAGTACGGCGAACGCCCCGCTCCCGATCGCGGCCGCGCAGTACATCCATTGCCGCGGGACGACCACGGTGTGCTGAAGCCGTCGCGTGCTCGTCGCGGTCGCGACCACGAACATCAACAGCACGAACGCGATCGCGCCGAGCGTGTGCTGCAGCGCGACCCCGACCACTGCCCCGACCGCGGCGAGTTGCACGACCGCACGCAGCGCCGCCGTGACGATGCCCTTGTCGTGCCGGAGCCCTGCGTACCGCGAGGCGCCGACCCCGATCGCGATCAGCAACGGCAGGACGACGACGGCCGCCCAGCCGAGTCCGGTGTGGAACGACATCGCGGTTACTTGAAGTCCGCCTCGTCGTACGTCTGCCCGCCGGTCCCGCTCTCGACCTTCGCCGCCTCGTCGGCGCGCAACTCGACCCGCCGGATCTTCCCGGAGATCGTCTTCGGCAGGTCGGAGAACTCGATCCGCCGGATCCGCTTGTACGGCGCCAGGTGCTCGCGGCAGAACGCCAGGATCTCCCCGGCGAGCTCACGCGACGGTTCGTGCCCGGCCGCGAGTACGACGTACGCCTTCGGTACGGCGAGCCGCACCGGATCCGGTGACGGTACGACGGCCGCCTCGGCGACGGCCGGATGCTCGATCAGCACCGACTCCAGCTCGAACGGGGAGATGCGGTAGTCGCTGGCCTTGAACACGTCGTCCGAGCGTCCGACGTACGTGATGTAGCCGTCCTCGTCGCGGCTCGCGACGTCGCCGGTGTGGTAGTACCCGTGCCGCATCACCTCTTCGGTGAGCTCCTGCGCGTCCCGGTACCCGCGCATCAGCGGGACCGGCGCGGGCGCCATTTCGATGCAGATCTCGCCGTCGTCGCCGATCTCGTCGGTGGACGGGTCGATCAGCGCGATGCTGTACCCCGGCAGCGGGCGCCCCATCGAGCCGAGCTTCACCTGCTGGCCGGGCGGGTTCCCGATCTGCGCGGTCGTCTCGGTCTGGCCGTACCCGTCCCGGATCGTGATGCCCCACGCGGTGCGGACCTGCTCGATCACCTCGGGGTTCAACGGTTCCCCGGCCGAGATGCACTCGCGGATCCTGACCTCGACCGCGGACAGGTCCGCCTGGATCAGCATCCGCCACACCGTCGGCGGCGCGCAGAACGTGGTCACGCCGTACTCCTGCAGCACCTGCAGCATCTTCTCGGCGTCGAACCGCGTGTAGTTGTAGAGGAAGACGGTCGCGCCGGCGTTCCAGGGCGCGAACACGTTGCTCCACGAGTGCTTCGCCCAGCCGGGGGAGGAGACGTTGAGGTGTACGTCGCCGGGCTGCAGGCCGATCCAGTACATCGTGGACAGGTGGCCGATCGGGTAGCTCACCTGCGTGTGCTCGACCAGCTTCGGCTGGCTCGTCGTGCCGGAGGTGAAGTAGAGCAGCAGCGAGTCGTCGGCCGCGGTGTCGACCTCGGGCACCGGTCCGTCGTAGTTCTCCGAGTCTGAAAAGGGGAGCCAGCCCTCGGCCGGTGCGCCGACGGCGACGCGGATGCAGTTGTCGGCGATTCCGGCGTACCGGCCGGCGTCGGCGCCGCTGGTGACGACGGCGCGGACGATGCCGCGGGAGATCCGGTCCGCGAGGTCGGCGTCGGTGAGCAGGGTCGTGGCGGGGATCATCACCGCACCGGCGCGGATGCAGCCGAGCATCGTCTCCCACAGCTCGACCTGGTTGCCGAGGACGATCAGGACGCGGTCGCCCGGCTTCAGCCCGGCCTCGGTCAGCCACCCGGCCACCTGGCGGGACCGCTCGCCCATCTCCGCGTACGTCCGCGAATTGACCTCGCCGTCCTCCTCGACGATCGTCAGCGCGGCCACCTCAGGCTGCTCCACGGCGAGCGCGTCGAACCAGTCACGCGCCCAGTTGAACCGCTCGAACGCCGGCCAACTGAAGTCCCGGTACGCCGTCTCGTAGTCGTCCCGATGCGCCACCAGGAAGTCGCGCGCCGTCCGGAACTCCCGGGTGACCTCCGAAGTGCTCTGCTCCGTCGCCATGAGCGCACACTACCCATTCAGCGCGAGGACAGCTCCGGTGACGACGAGTGGCGTGAGGATCAGGCCGCGCCACAGGAACGACCACCAGGAGATGTCCACGCGGGCGGCGTCGCAGCGTGCCCGCCAGAGCAATGTGGCGAGCGAGCCCCACAGGGTGAGCAGGCAACCGCAGTTGACGCCGATGAGGAGGGCGAGCATGCGGTGCGGGCTGTCCGCGGCGACCGGTTCCATGGCGAGGTACGCCGGGAGGTTGTCGAACAGGTTCGCCCCGAGCGCAGCGGTCGCGCTCAAGCGCAGCTCGGAGGTGGTGCCCGCGACCCACCGCAACAGCTCCTCGAGCCCGTGGGAGCTCAGGAACCCGACGACGGTGAACAGCACCACGACCGTGCCGACCAGCTTGAACGGGATCAGCGACCACTTGAGGACGCTGCGCCGCCGTACTGCGAACAGGACGACCAGCACGAGCGCACCGATGCTCGCCGGCCACGCCACCTCGATGCCCGAGACGAACGCCGGGCCGAGCAGCAGGCAGACCCCTGCCGAGCCCCAGAACAGGACCTTGTCCTCGACCGCAGGTGTCGGCGGTACGACGTACCGCCGCGGCAGGTCGCGGTGGAAGAGCGCCGCGAGTACTACGACAGTGATGAGGATCGCCGCGATCGCAGGGCGCCAGCTCACGGACAGGTAGTTGACGTCCAGCTTGCGGAACGGATGCAGGGCGAGGAGGTTCGTGAGGTTGGACACCGGTAACAGGAGAGACGCCGTACCGGCCAGCCAGACGGTGGTGAACGCGAACAGCTTCGGCGGGATGTCCAGTTGGCGGGCCATGGACAGCACCACAGGTGTCAGCAGCACCGCGCAGGTGTCCAGAGACAGCACGATGGTGAGGCCCGTGGCCAGCGCGACCACCAGTAGCCAGAGACGCCAGACCCGGCCGCGGGCGAGGTGCGCGGCTTCCCGCGCCGCGACGTCGAACACCTTGGCCTGGTCGGCCAGCTCGGCGATGACAGTCACTGCGACAAGGAACACCAGCACCGGCGCGATCCGCTCGACCAAATTCGGGTCCTCTCCAGTAAGTGTTTGAGTACGCTGTCTAGGTGCCGGACCAGTATGACCACGAGCCTCCGGACGGCTATCCGGCGGAGTACGAGGCCGATGTCGTCCTGCGGGACGGCGCGACCGCGCACTTGCGGCCGATCACGCCGGACGATGCCGCGCTCCTGGTGGCGTTCTACGCCCGGGTGTCCGAGCAGTCGAAGTACTACCGCTTCTTCGCCCCGTACCCAGAACTGTCCGACCGCGATGTGGCGAGGTTCACGCAGGTCGACTACCACGCGCGGCTGGCACTGATCGTCACGGTCGGTGACGAGATGATCGGCGTCGGACGTTATGAAGGCACCAGCCGGAGTACGGCGGAAGTCGCGTTCCTGATCGAGGACGCGCACCAGGGCCGCGGACTGGGGCAGTTGCTGCTCGAGCACCTGGCGCAGGCGGCCCGGGAGAACGGCATCCACCGGTTCGTCGCCGAGGTGCTGCCGGACAACCGGAAGATGATCACGGTCTTCACCGAGGCCGGGTACAAGGTCGCCCGGGAGTTCGAGGACGGCGTGATCATGGTCGAGTTCGACATCGCGCCGACCGACACGTCGTTCGGGGTGATGCAGGCCCGCGAGCAGCGCTCCGAGGCGTTGTCGATCGCCCGGTTGCTGACCCCGTCCTCGGTCGCCGTCATCGGTGCGAGTCGCCGCGAGGGCACGATCGGCAACGCGCTGCTGCGCAACCTCCGCGACGGCGGGTTCCCCGGCCGGCTGTACGCCGTGAACACCGACACGAAAGCGTCCGAGATCGAGGGCGTCCCGGCGTACCCGACGATCCGGGAGGTCGAGGACACCGTCGACCTCGCGGTGGTCGCGGTCAAGGCGGACATGGTCGCGGACGTCGTCCTGGACTGCGCGGCGAAGGGTGTGCGCGGGCTGGTCGTGGTCTCGAGCGGGTTCGCCGAGATCGGTGACGAGGGGCGCAAGCGGCAGCGGTACCTGGTGGGTCTCGCGCGGTCGTACGGCATGCGGGTGATCGGGCCGAACGCGCTGGGGCTGATCAACACCGCGAGCGGGGTCTCGCTGAACGCGACGCTGTCACCGCTGATGCCGAGCAAGGGCCGGGTCGCGTTCTTCTGCCAGTCCGGAGCGCTCGGCGTGCCGATCCTCGCCGACATGGTCGGACGTGGTCTCGGGCTGTCGAGCTTCGTGTCGGCGGGCAACCGCGCGGATGTCTCGGGCAACGACCTGATGCAGTACTGGTACTCCGACGAGGCCACCGAGGTCGTCCTGCTGTACCTGGAGTCGCTCGGCAACCCGCGCAAGTTCAGCCGGGTGTCGCGACGGCTGGCGGGGCGGAAACCGGTGATCGCGCTGAAGTCCGGACGCGCCACCCAAGGCGTGCCGGTCGGACAGCTCGTACGGCGCAGCCATTTGCCGCCGGAAAGCATCGAGTCGATGTTCCGTCAGAGCGGCCTGATCCGTGTGGACACCACCGGCGAGCTGTTCGACGTCGCGCAGCTGCTCGCGCACCAGCCGCTGCCGAAGGGCCGCCGGGTCGCGATCGTCTCGAACTCGGACGCCCTGACGCTGCTTGCGCTCGACACGATGGCGGGCTGCGGCCTGGACGTCGCGGGCGAGCCGCGGAACCTGAGCGCGGACGCGACCGCGTCGGACTTCGGTCTCGCACTGTCCGAGGTGTTCGCCGACGACAAGGTGCACTCGGTCGTGGTGATCTACACACCGCCGGTGCAGTCGAACGGCGGCGAGGTCGCGCAGGTGCTCGCCGCGGCGGCCGCGGGCTCGGACAAGCCGGTGGTGTCGACGTTCCTCGCGTCCCGGAGCGTGCCCGCCGAACTGCAGGTACCGGACGAGGACGGCGGTGCCGCGCGCGGCTCGATCCCGTCGTTCCTCAATCCGCAGTACGCCGTCGGCGCGCTGGCGAAGGCGACGCAGTACGCCGAGTGGCGGCGCCGGTCGGACAGCCGGATCCCGGATCTGCCGGAGATCGACACCGGCGGGGGCGAGGACTTCGTCGCGGAGTTCCTGCAGCGGCACCCGTCCGGCGCGGACCTCGACGAGGCCGATCGGCAGCGGCTGCTGACCTTCTACGGGATCTCGGTGCTGCCGGCGTTCCCGGTGCTGTCCGCGGACGAGGCCGTCGACCGGGCCGCGGACCTCGGGTTCGAGGTGATCCTGAAGGCGACCGCGGAACAGTGGCGGATGCGGCCGGACCTCGCTGACATCTGGATGCACATCCACGACGAGGAGGACATGCGGGCGGCCTGGGCGGAGATGACCCACACGTTCGGGGTCGCGTCCGATCCGGGGCGGGCGCAGTTCGTCGTACAGAAGATGGCGCCGCCCGGCGTACCGGTGGTGATCTCGACGATCGAGGACGTGTCGTTCGGTCCGGTGGTGACGTTCGGGCTGTCCGGCGTCGCGACGGATCTGCTGGGGGACCGCTCGTACCGGATGCCGCCGCTCACCACCCGCGACGCGGCCGAGATGGTGCGCGAGGTGAAGGCCGCGCCGCTGCTGTACGGCTACCGCGGCTCGGACCCCGTGGACATCCCCGCGATCGAGGACCTCCTGCACCGGGTGTCCCGCCTGACCCTCGACCTCGAGGAGGTCGTCCGCCTGGACCTCCGCTCGGTCCTGGTCTCCGCCCAGGGCGCCACCGTCCTGGACACCAGAATCCGCATCGCACCGAACGAGAAGCCCCGCCAGGACACCCCGGCCCGACGACTTACCTGACGTAGATACTGTTCTCGCGGTCGAGAAGCTTGGCGTCGACCAGGCCTCGGCGGAGGGCGGCGTGGTCGGCGTGCCAGCGGTTGAGGATCTCGTTGACCTCGGCCTCGGGGTACGGGCGCCCTGCCTCGAAGCTCTGCACGATGTACTCGAGCACGATCTGGTACTTGTCCGGGAACGTCGGGAAGTGGGTCAGCCGCCCGTCGCGGATGAACGACCTCAGCACGTTGTCCCGCGCAGGATCGGGATCCAGCGGAACCCGCTCCGGCCGGCTCTCCCGCACGGCGTCCTTGAACGCGGCCTCGTCCGCAGTGAACCCGTCCCGGCTCGCCGCGATCAGCCCGCCCTTGGTCAGCCGCTGCAGCGCCTTCACCACGACCGGCGCGGGGAGTCCGGTGCTCCCGGCAACCTGGTCGGGAGTGGAGGCGCCGAGGACGATGGCGGAGTACGTCCGCAACCTCGACGGTTCGGCCAGCAGACCACAGACCTGATCGGCGTTCATGCCTTCACGCTAACGCTCACCGCAACCGGATTAGGCCCTGTCCTAGGATCGTCGGCATGCAGCCTGGACCGCGTAACGCGATCACCGATGTCCCTGGAATCCTGGTCGGACAGGTCGAGCGCGTCGACCCGCCGTACCTGACCGGAACGACGGTCGTGCACGTGCCGGGAACCGCCGTCGGCGGGGTCGACGTCCGCGGTGGCGCACCCGGCACCCGTGAGACCGACCTGCTCGCGCCGGTGAACTCGAACGGCGGCGTGAACGCGATCGTCCTGACCGGAGGCAGCGCGTTCGGGCTCGACACCGCGGGCAGCGTGATGCGCTGGCTGGAGGACCGCGGTGAGGGCGTCCGCGTCGGCCAGGGCGAGTACGACGTGGTGCCGATCGTCCCGGCCGCCGTGATCTTCGATCTCGCCCGCGGCGGCGACTTCAAGGCCCGGCCGGAGCCGTCCTGGGGAGCGGACGCGATCGCCGCCGCCACCGACGGTCCGGTTGCCCTGGGCAACCATGGAGCCGGGGCCGGCGCCCGGGCCCGCTCGCTGAAGGGCGGCGTCGGATCGGCGAGCGTCCGGCTCGACGACGGCACGACGGTCGGCGCGCTGGTCGTCGTGAACGCAGCCGGCTCCACGGTCGATGCCGACGGCAACCTGTACGGCGCCCGCCTCGGGCTCGGCGGCGAGTTCGCGCACCTGCGGACCCCGGTCGAGCCGCCGCCGCCCGCCGCGCCCGGCCGCAACCTCATCCCAGGCCCGTCGATGAACACGGTCATCGCGATCGTCGCCACCGACGTACCGCTGGACAAGGCCGCGACGCAACGGATGGCGATGGTCGCGCACGACGGGCTGGCGCGGGCGATCGACCCGATCCACACCCTGGTCGACGGCGACAGCATCTTCGCGCTCTCGACCCGGACGTCGGACGAGCCGCGGCTGAGCGTGACCGATCCGATGGCGATCGGCCAGCTGGAGTCCGTGTACGCCGCCGGCGCGCGAACACTGTCGCGGGCGATCGTGCACGCGATGCTGAACGCCGAGTCGGTGCAGACCCCGGCCGGGACGATCCCGAGCTACCGGGACGCCTACCCGTCAGCGTTCCAGACCGACTGACGTACGACTGGAGTCGTACGCCGGACGGGTCTAAAGACGACGGCAAGACCGGTCCGCGGGCCGACGCTCGCGGGCGGTGATCGCGACAGGCTCTGGGCATGAACTTTCAAAGTCCCCAGTCGCAGGTCGTGTTGAGTGGGCACGGCCTGGTGAAGCACTACGGCAGCGTGGTCGGCCTGGCCGGTGTGGACGTCGCCGTCCGCTCCGGCGAGGCGATCGCGGTCATGGGCCCGAGCGGCAACGGCAAGACCACCCTCCTGCACGTACTCGCCGGCATCCTCACGCCGGACCAGGGCGAGGTGTGGCTGGGCGGTGAACGCGTCGACCAGCTCAACGACGCCGCCCGGACGGTACTGCGTCGTCGCCGGCTTGGCTTCGTGTTCCAGGACAACCAACTGCTCGCCGAGCTGCCTGCCGACGAGAACGTTGCCCTGCCGTTGATGGTTGACGGTCTGAGCCGGCGCGAGGCGATCGGGCGGGCGCGCACGACGCTCGCCCAGGTTGGGCTGGCCGCCGAGGTTGGCCGTCGCCCGGGTGAGCTGTCCGGCGGTCAGGCGCAGCGCGTGGCCATCGCGCGGGCGCTGGTCGGCGAGCCGCAGGTGGTGTTCGCGGACGAGCCGACCGGCGCGCTGGACGCCACCACCGGCTCACAGGTCATCGACCTGCTGGTAGGTGCCGCGACCTACCGCGGCGCCGCAGTAGTCGTCGTCACCCACGACAACGCCGTTGCCGCCCGCTGCCACCGCGCCCTCCACATCGTCGACGGCCGAGTCAGCGACGCCATGGGAGCCGTGCGATGAACCCGATGACTGAGCTCGGTCTGCGGTTTGTACGGCGCCCCGGGCCGGGCGGACGTGCCGCGAACCTGGCCGCGTTCGGTGCGACCGCAGTGGTCGCACTGCTGGTGACGTTTCTGATTGCCGGCTCGCTCGGGTTGTCGCAGCGGTCGGAGCGGATCGGGTGGCGGAGTGCGGACAAGGCCGATCCGGCGACGGCGATCGGCGCGTTGAACCTGGACGACGACCAGCGTGTCGACGGCCACCGCCTGAGTGTTCTCGACCTCGCGGTCCTCCGCCCCAACGAGCTCGCACCACCGCCTGGCCTCGACCACGCACCCAAGCCCGGCGAGGTCTTCGTCTCGCCCGAGGTCGCCAAACGCTGGTCCAGCCTCGCCAAGCAGTACGGCGTCGAGAAGCCGACCGGTGTGATCACCGACAAGGGCCTGTCCTCGCCGGAAGAGTTCATCATCATCCGTGGCGTCCAGACGATCCCTGCCGACCAGCACCCGCAGTACGTGAGCAGCTGGAACGAGAAGGTCTGGGACAGCCGCATGCTCGCTCTGCTCATCGCAGTGGCGTTCGGCATCATCCTGGTGCTGTTCCCGATCCTGAGCCTCGTCGGACAAGCTGCTGGTGTCGCAGCCAAGCGCCGCGAGCACCGACTGGCAGCCCTACGTCTCGCCGGTGCCACCCGGACTCAGGTGCTCTGGCTGAGCACAGTAGAACAAGCCGTGCTCGCCGCGGCCGGTGCAGTCGTCGGTCTGGTCGGCTACACCGTTCTGAGTCCGCTGATCGCGCAGATCCCACTCGGCGGCGGACGCTGGTACGTCGGTGACATCACGGTCCAATGGTGGACAGTCCTCGTCGTACTGGCCGCCGTACCTGTTCTGTCTGTCACCAGTGCGCTCATCGGCCTCGGACGCGTCAGCATCACCCCGCTGGGCGTCGTACGCGGTCAAACGCGCAAGGGCCTCAGTGTGCTCCGCATCGGGATGCTGGTCATCGGTCCGGTGATGCTGGCGTACTTCGGGATGAAGGCGGCTGTGCTGCCGTTGCTGATCGCGGTCGGCTTCGCGGCCCTCGCCGTACGCGTGGTCGGGCCGTGGGCTGTCCAACTGGTCGGCAAGGCGATGGCGAAGGCAGCAAACGGACCTGTGACATTGCTGGCCGGTCGACGCCTGGTAGACGATCCAAAAGGCGCTTTCCGACCTGTGGCGGCGCTGGTGCTGTCCGGCTTCGTTACGGGGTTCATTTCGGTGTTCATGCCCTCTGGTGACGACGTCCCGAGCTTCAACGACATGCGGATCGGTGTCGCGTTGCTGCTCTCGCTGGTCTTCCTGACCGTGGCTGCCTCGACCGCTGCGGGAGCAGTGGGTACGGCGCTGGACCAAGCAGCTCCTGCACGCGCGCTACGGCGGTCCGGAGTGCCGCTGTCGGTGATCGAGCGAGCGGCTCGGGTGGCGGCCGTCGTACCGGTCGTCGGTGTCGGCCTGCCTGTTGTCGGGTTCGGTGCGCTGTGCGGGCTGGCGTTGAGCGGCGGAAAGATGATCACCCAGGGGAGTTCCGGCGTACTGCTGCTGCTCGGGCAGGTCGTCGCGGGGCTCGTCCTGGTCACCGTCGCGGGCACTGCCGGCGCACCGGTCCTGCGGAAGGCAAGTGCGAACTGATCGCGGTTGTCCACAAGGGTGAAACGGTCCGGGGCACGATCGTGCGAGGATGTGGGCATGCGTGACCTGAATACACCGGAGCTCGCGGACGCGTCGGCGGACCTGCGCGACGCGATCGATCGGTGCGGCTATTACCCCGACGTGGTGACCGACTCGCTCGAGGTGGCGATCGCCGGCGAACCGATCCGGGCCTACGTGCTGCAGCACGAGCCGACGTTCGACCGCGACGAGGTCCGGCGGCACATCACGATCCTGGCGCTGACCCCGACCCGGCTGATCGTCGGCCACACCGACGAGCACGCCGCCGACGAACTGATCCGCGCGCCGTACGCGTCCACCTCGACCGAGGCGATCCCGCTGCACCGGGTGAACGCCGTCGTCGTGAACCGCGTCGTACCGAACCCGGCGGGCTACGCCACCGGCAAGGCCGACCCGGCGGTGGCGGGCAGCGGCGAAGTGGTGCTGACCATCGGCTGGGGAATGGTGAACCGCATCGACCTCGAGCCGGCTGTCTGCGCGGACCCGAACTGCGAGGCCGACCACGGGTACACCGGCTCGATCGCGGCCGATGACATCTCGCTGCGGATCAGCGCCGCGGCCGACGGGCCGGCCGGGATCCAGCAGGTGCTCGAGTTCGCGAAGGCACTCTCGTTCGCGACCACCAGCAGGTAGCGCCGTGATCCAGCCGGTTTCGCCGCAGTACGGCGGCGGCGCGCTCGCCGACGTCCTGCCATCAGTCGCCGGCGCGCTGTCGGTGCCGGGGGAGACCAACCTCCTCGGCCTGCCGCCCGCCTCCCGGTACGCCGTGCTCCTGCTGGACGGACTCGGCTGGAAGCTGCTCCAGCGGTACGGCGATGCCGCGCCGTACATGTCGTCGCTGATCCCGAAGAGCCGCAGTCTGACCGCCGGAGTGCCGTCGACGACTGCGGTCAGCCTCACGAGCCTCGGCACGGGTCTGCCTCCGGGTGCGCACGGCATCGTCGGCTACACGTCGCTCGTGCCGGAAACCGGTGCACTGCTGAACGCACTGTCCTGGGACGCGCCGGTCGACCCGCGACGCTGGCAGCCGCACGGGACCGTGTTCGAGCGGGTGGCGGCCGCAGGTGTTGCCACGCGCAACGTGAGCAAGGCGCGGTTCGACACGTCAGGTCTGACGGCGGCCGCGTTTCGGGGGAGCGCGCACCGTGGTGCCGACACTGTCGAAGACCGTCTGGACGCAACCCGTTTCGCGAGTCGTGAAGGGCAGTCGTCACTGGTCTACGTGTACGACTCGCAGCTCGACTACATCGGCCACCAGCAAGGCTGCGACTCCTGGCAGTGGCAGAAGGAACTGGGCGCGGCCGACACGTTCGCCCAACAGGTCCGCTCGGCGCTGCCGCGTGACGCCGTTCTGCTCGTCGTCGCCGACCACGGCATGATCGACGTCGCCCCCGAGCACCGCGTGGACCTGGACACCGAGCCCGCACTGACCGAAGGGCTGACCCTCATCGGTGGGGAGTCGCGTTTCCGTCACTTGTACTGCGTTCCCGGCGCCGAGGCCGACGTACTCGCCGTCTACCGGGAACGGCTGGGAGACAAGGCCCTGGTGCTGACCCGCTCCGAGGCGATCGCGCGTGGCTGGTTCGGTCCGGTCGTCGAGGACCGGGTGTCACCGCGCCTCGGGGACATCGTCGTCGCGGCGCTCGGTCCGCTCGCACTGGTGGCCAGCCGACGCCACGCGCAGGAGGCCGATCTGATCGGTCTCCACGGCTCACTCACTCCGGACGAGATGGAGATCCCCCTGCTCGTCGACGCAGGGAGCTAGAAGCTCCAGACGTCCCAGAAGAAGCTGGTGGTGGCGGTCTTCGCTTCGCCGTCGCGGGCGGTGACAGTCACCTTGAACCGGCCGGCGCCGGGCGCCAGCACGCCGGTGATCCAGCCGCGCTCGGCGTCGATGGTGAGGCCGGGCGGCAGACCGCTCGCCGAGTAGCTGATGTCGCCGGTGCCGCCAGTGCCCTTCAAGAGCAGGGGAACCGCCGGGATGCCGCCGACGCCGAGCTGCTCGGACGGCTGAGTGACCGAGATCGCGCCCTGCGGCTGCGCGGAGGCGGCGCCGACCGCCTCGGCCGCGTCGACGAGCCCTTCGCCGTAGTACGAGTTGTTCCCCGCCGAGCCGGAGCACTCACCGGAGGCCGCGGGCGGGCACGCGAGGTCGTTGGCCTGCTGGGCGAGCCGGGCGCGGACCTGGGCCGGGTTCAGCTTCGGGTCGGCGCTGCGGAGCAGGGCCGCGACGCCGGCGACGTGCGGCGACGCCATCGACGTACCGTCGAGGAGCTTGTAGCCACCGCCCGGCACCGTCGAGTACACGGCCTGGCCCGGTGCGGCGAGGCTGATCTTGCCCTCACCGAAGTTCGAGAACGGCGACTTCGCGCTGGTCGGGCCCACCGACGCGACCACGACGACGTTCGGTAGCTCGGTCGGCAGGCTGATGCAGTCGTTCGTGACGGTCCGGTCGGCCGGGGTCGAGTCGTCCGGGCTGGAGGGGTCCTCGGTCTTGTTGGCCAGGTCGTCGTTCTCGTTGCCGGCCGCGGCGATGTTCACCACACCCTTGCTGTCCGAGTACGCGACGGACCGGCGGACCGCTTCGGCGATCGCGTCCTGGTCCTTGTCGGTCGGGCAGTTGTACAACCAAGGGTCGACGTAGTAGCTGTTGTTCGTCACCGAGACGCCCTTGTCGGCGGCGAACATGAACGCGCAGACCGTGTTCTCCGGGAAGAACAGTTGGCTCCCGGCCTCGGCGACCCGGATCGACGACACCTTCACGCCCGGCGCGACCCCGACCATCCCGATGCCGTTCTTCGCGCCGGCGATCGTGCCCGCGACATGGGTACCGTGCTCGCCGACCGGCCGCCACGCGCCGGGCCGGACGTCGGCCTTGCCGTACGCGCAGGACGCCGACTTCGCCGCGTCGAAGTTCGCCTTGAGGTCCGGGTGCAGGTCGTCGACGCCGGTGTCGAGGACTCCGACGGTGACGGTCTTCGAGCCCGGGTTCTTCGCCCAGGCGCGGTCCGCGCCGATCTGGGTCATGTCCGCGCGGTCGCTCTCCGGCTGCGTCGTCGGGGTCTCCGGGACCGCCGGCGGGATGGCCGGGTTCCCGACCGCCGCGGGCAGGTCGGAGGTGCGGGTCGCGCCGGCCTTCTGCACGCCCTCGACGCCGCGCAACTTGTCCGCGAAGTCGGCGGCCGTCGAGTGCGCCACGATCACCCCGATCGCGTCGTACGTCGCATAGACCGTGCCGCCGTTCTGCGTGATCGCACCGGTCACCTTGCCGGTCTGGTTCGGCGCGGTGATCACGAAGTACGCGCGCAGTCCCGCCTCGGACCGGGCCGGCGCCGCACCGGCCGGAAGGGTGGCGGTGGCGACGACCAGGAAGGCCGCGAGGACGAGGAACAGAGCTTTGCGCACAATCCATTCAAGCTGAACGGAGGCTCAGAACCCAACCCACCGCTCCGACACACCCCGACGTGCGCCCCGGACCTTTGACTTGGCAGGATGTTCGCCCGTGGCGGAGCTCCTGTATTTCACCGGGACCATGGACTGCGGCAAGTCGACACTCGCGCTGCAGATGGATCACAACCACAAGGCACGCGGGAGGCTCGGAAGGATCTTCACCAGCCACGACCGGGCGGGGGAGTCGGTGCTCTCGTCGCGGCTCGGGCTGTCCGCGGAGGCGGTCGAGGTACGCACGGAGTTCGACTTCTGGGACTACGTCGTGAACGAGCTGACGGCGGGCGGCCGGATCGACTACGTGGTCTGCGACGAGGCGCAGTTCTACAGCCCGCTGCAGATCGAGCAGCTCGCGCGGCTGACCGACGAGCTGCAGATCGACGTGTTCTGCTTCGGCATCCTGACCGACTTCCGGGCGACGCTGTTCCCGGGGTCGGCGCGGCTGGTGGAGCTCGCGGACCGGATGGAACTGCTCCAGGTCGAGGCGTTGTGCTGGTGCGGTGAACGGGCCACGCACAACGCCCGTACGATCGGTGGGGAGATGGTGACCGAGGGCGAGCAGCTGGTGGTGGGCGACATCGTGTCGCTGGACCACGAGATCGCGTACGAGGTCCTCTGCCGCCGGCACCACCGCCGCCGTCTCACCCAGGCCCGCGCCCGCGCCACCCTGTCACCCGAAGTCCTGCCGTTCGGAGGAGCTGCGTCATGAGTCCGTTGATCACCGTTGACGACCTGCGGGCGCTGGCCGCCGCTCCGGTGCTGGTCGACGTCACCTGGAACCTGGCCGGCCCGCCCGGCAAGGAGGCGTACGACGCCGGCCACCTGCCCGGGGCGTACTTCGTCGACCTCGACACCGAGCTCGCCGCCGCTCCCGGTCCCGGCCGCCACCCATTGCCCGCCGCAACCACTGTGACGGACACGTTCCGCCGGCTCGGCGTCAGCTCCGCCGACACCCCGGTGGTGGTGTACGACGCTGCGAACTCGATGTCCGCGGCCCGCGCCTGGTGGGTGTTCAGGTACTTCGGGCTGACCGACGTCCGCGTCCTCGACGGCGGACTGGCCGCATGGAAGGCCGCCGGGGGAGAGGCCACCGTGGAGGCACCGGCTGATGGTGCAGGTACCTTCACCGCGACGCCCGGCCACCTGCCCGTGCTCGACGCCGACGGTGCTGCTGCGGTGGCGGCGAAGGGCATCCTGCTGGACGCACGGGCACCGGAGCGGTTCGCGGGCGAGGTCGAGCCGATGGATCCGGTCGCCGGCCACATCCCCGGGGCTGTCAACGCCCCGACGACCGCGAACGTCGACGAGACCGGCCGCTTCCTCCCGCCCGCCGATCTCCAGGCCCGTTTCACCGCACTCGGCGTCAGCCCGTCGACCGAAACCGCAGTCTACTGCGGCTCGGGTGTAACCGCCGCCCACGAAGCCCTCGCCCTGGAATCCGCCGGCCTCCCCGCCACCGTCTACATCGGCAGCTGGTCCGAATACATCACCGACCCCACCCGCCCAGTAGCCACCGGCAAGGACTGACCGCTCACCAATCCACGGGACCGAGACGGTCCTCGAAGGTGCCGGTGGGTCCGTCCGGGCCCAGCGTGGCCATGCGGATGATGACGTCGGTGCCTTCGGTGACGGTCAGCTGACCCTTGTGGTTGTTCATGTCGGTGGCGGCGAACGTGTGGTTGGCGGTCTCACCCGGCGTGATGGCATTGAACTTGATGGCCGGCAGTGCCTTGGCGTACCTGATGGTGAGCATGTTCAGCGCTGCCTTGGACGAGCTGTACGCGAGTTCGTGCATCTTGGAGACCGGCTGCTCCGGGTCCAGCACGACGCTGAAGGCCCCGCCGCCGCTGGAGACCATCACCACCCGTGGGTTGCTCGCCGCTTGCAGCAGCGGCAGGAACGCATGCGTGACCCGCACCGGTCCGTACACGTTGGCGTCGTACACGCCGTGCAGCTCGTCAGCTGTCGCCTCGCCCGGGTGAACGGCATGCCCCGGCGCGCCCGCGTTGTTGATGAGTACGTCGAGCCGTCCGGTGTGGCTGGACACGACCTGCAGGGCGCCGGCCACGGACTCGTCGGACGTGACGTCCAGCGGCACCAGCACCACATCCACTCCGTCGGCCGCCAGCTTCTCGACCGCCACCCGTCCGCGTTCCTCGTCACGTGAACCGAGGAAGACTTTCCAGCCCATTTCTCCGAGCCGACGAGCCGCTTCGTAGCCGAGGCCCTTGTTCGCGCCGGTGATCAGTACGGTGGTCTGCTCCGCGTTCGTCATCATGTTCCTCCAGTGGAAACGACTGTTCGACCACGAGATGCCGGGCTGGTCTCGTACGTGACAGTCGATCGACGTGAGGTGGGTCACCGGTCAAGGAACCAACACCACGCGTACGCCGGGCTGCACCGGCTTGGTCCACGCTTGCTCGACCTCGGCGAGTGGGACTGGCTGGGGGTTGATCGCCAGCTGGCTCGAGGTGATGAGGGTGGCCAGGGCAGGGAGGTCGGCGAGGATGTCGCGCGTGGGGACCGAGCCTTGGCCGCTGCCGATGATGGTCAGGGCGGTGGCTCGGAGCAGGTACGACGGGAGTGTCAGCTCGCGGCCGGCCATCGACCCGATCTGGACCCAGGTGAGGGGACGGGCCCGGTCGGTGCGGGCGTGGAGGAGGGCGGACATCGCCTGCTCCGTGGGCGCGCCCCACAGGTAGTCGAGAACCACATCGACGTCGGCGGCCGACTTGGCCACGGCATCGAGGCTGACTGCGTCGTCGGCGCCCAGGGCGGCGAGTAACTGCAGCCGTTCAGGATCGCGGCCGGCGCCGATCACCTTCGACGCGCCCAGCTGCTTGGCGATCTGTACGGCGAGCTGTCCGGCGTTCCCGGTCGCGCCGAGGACGAGAACCGACCCTCCGGGCTGGAAGTTCGCGCGTCGACGGAGTGCGACCCACGACGACATCGCCGGGTTCATCGCGGCCGCGACCGCTACCGGATCGGTGCCCTCAGGCAGTACGACGGCCCGCCGCCGATCGACGACCGCCCGCTCCGCCATCGAGCCGACAGCGTTGTCGGCGGCAACGAAGTACAGCAACTCGCCGTCCGCCGTCCGTCCGACCCCGTCGAGCCCCGGAACCATCGGCAACGCACCCTCGGACGTGTAGTGCGACCCGTCGGCCGCGGACCGCACCCGTGGGTGCAGACCGGCGGCGACCACGCGCACGAGCACCTCGTCCGCGTCGGACACCGTCGGCTCCGGATAGTCGTCGTACGTCGGCGGCCGGTCGAACGACCGCACCACGGCTGCCTGCATCGCGCACACCCCCACGAAAGTAGTTTGTCTCACGTACTACTACTAGAAGATAGTTTGTCTCACGTACTAGGTCAACTAGACTCCGGTACATGAACACCGTGGACGCCGTCGTACAGCTGTCCTTCCGGGTCCAGCGGATCCTCGCCGCGGTCGGCGCCGAGCACGACCTGTCGATCATCCAGATCCGGCTGCTCGGGATCCTGCGTGACCGGCAGCCGGGGATGCTCGAGCTCGGCAACCATCTCGGCCTCGACAAGTCCTCGATGACCGGGCTCGTGTCGCGGGCGGAGAAGCGCGGTCTCGTCGAGCGGATGCCGTCGCCGCACGACGGCCGCGGCGTCCTGGTCGCCCTGACGCCCGACGGCCGACGGCTGGCGGAGGTCGGAGAGGCACAGATCGCCCGGCGCGTGACCGAATTGCTGAAGGAACTGAACGCGACCCAGCGCAAGCAGTTCACGCAGCTCGCGACCGTCCTCGTGCACGGATAACGAAAGGGTTGACTTCGCCGCAGCGGCGCGGGATGGTGAGCGAGCAATCGATTTCCCATTCTCGCAACCGCCCCTGGGAGACAGTCGATGATGAAGCGATCCACGTTCCTGCGCGCGGCCGTCGGCGCCGGCGTCCTGGCCGCCGTACCGGGCCGTGCCTTCGGGAGCAGTCAGGCTGTGCTGACCAACAAGGTGGCCGATCTGTCCGGGCCCGGTTTGACCGACCGGTTCCGGATGGCGGCGACCGACCTCGGGATTCCGGCACGGACGCCGGACGGGCGGCTGCTGTTCATGTTCGGTGACACGTTCGAGGAGGCACGTGTCGGCGGGGGCTGGTGGCGCTCACCGGTCGCGTTGTGGTCGACGACCTCGGACCTGAACGGCGGCGTGCAGTGGTCCGGCGCGGTCGGGGGAGACGCGGCGCAGCAGCTGTGGGACTACCCGCACGACAATCCGACGTTCTCGACGGTGCTGCCGTCGGACGTGATCACGATCGGCGGGTCGATGTACCTGCACGCGATGGTGAACAAGGGCCTAGGAAACGTTGTGTGGACAGAGATCTGGCGATCGGACAACTCGGGCGCGAGCTGGTACCACACCGGCGCGAAGTTCGACCCGAACATCGACGGCGGGATGTTCCAGTTGCTGACCTGGGGACTCGGCAACGACGGGTACGTGTACGTCTACTCGACGGGCTTCCAGCGCAACAAGCCGATCATCCTGAAGCGTGTCCGCCAGGAGCAGATCGCGAACCCGGCGGCGTACGAACCGTGGGGCTACCGCGACGGGGTCTGGGCGTGGGGCAACCCCGCGACGCCGATCCTGAGCGGGAGCTTCGGCGAGATGAGCCTGCGCCCGCTTGGCGGCAAGTGGGTGCTGACGTGGTTCAACGCCGGCGACTACCGGATCGACGGCATGATCATGGACACGCCGACGTCCAACCTCTACACGGCGTACCGGCAGACCCTGATCTACGGCGGCGCCTGGGGCTCGGAGGACGACAATCACGTCGCCCAGCTGTACGGCGGTTACGTCATCCCAGGCTCCACGCTCTCGGACATGCATCTCTCGGTCAGCCAATGGAACACCGACAACGGCTGGCCGTACCGCGTCATGCAGTTCCGCGTCCGAGGCTTCGGCTAAAGCTCGAGCACCATCGTGTCCGAGGTGCCGACGACGCCGACCTTCCGGAATCCGAGTGATTCGTAGAGCTTCCGGGCCGGGTTGTCCGGGTCCACGCTGAGCGAGAGCCGTCCGTACGACGCTGCACGCGCCTGCGCGATCAGTTCGGTCAGCACGCCACGGGCGACCCCGCGCCGCCGGAAGCCGGCCGCCACACCCAGGGTCAGCTCGGGTACGTCGTCCGCGATGTACCCGTACCCGGGCCGCTCCGCGGTGAGCAACCGCGCCCACGACGCACCGGCTGGGGAACCGTCGATCTCCGCGACGACGCCGAAGTCACTCTCCCGCGGCCAACCGTCCAAGTACCGCCACGCGTGATCGTCGCCCCGCGCCTTCGCCTCGTCGTACCAGGGAGTCCCGTCCCAGTTGCACGCCTCGAGCAACATCTCGAGCAGGAACGGAAGATCAACGGCGGTCGCCGGTCGCAGATACATACGCCCATCCTCGCCTCAGCCGACCACCACCTCCACCGATTTGCCGCGGCCCGGGAACGCCGGAGTCGCTGTGGCTCGTTCGTCGGTTATGGATGTCGATGCCCAGGGTGTGCGGACGTATTACGACGAGCTCGGGACGGGCGAGCCGGTCGTGCTGTTGCACGGCGGGGGAGTGACGGCAGACAGCTGGCAGGGGCAGGCGCCGGCATTGGCCGCGCAGTACCGGGTTCTGATCCCCGAGCGACGCGGGCACGGCCGTACGCCGGATGTCGACGGGCCGGTGTCGATGGACATTTTCGCCGCGGACACGGCCGCGTTCGTCGAGGCACTCGAGCTCGGGCCGGTGCACGTGATCGGGTGGAGTGACGGCGGCAAGGTCGGGATGAGCCTCGCGCTGTCCCGGCCGGACCTCGTCCGCAAACTCGTCCTGATCGGCACCGAACTGACCCACGCCGGCGGCACTGCCGCCAACCAGGCACTCCTCGAGCCCGCGGGCCTGGAGTTCCTCGCCGCGGCCTTCCGCCCGCAGTACGAGCCGCTCTCACCTGACGGCCCGGAGCACTTCGACGTGGTCTTCGCCAAGTGGACTCAGATGTGGAAGACCCTCCCAGATGTCGAGCTTGCCGCTCTGAAGACGCTGCCGATGCCTGTGCTGCTCATGCAGGGCGACGACGACTGCGTCCGGATCGAGCACACGGCAGAGGTTGCCCGCGGGATCCCGGACGCCCAGGTGGCCGTCGTACCTGGTTCGTCGCACGGGCTGCCGTTGGAGAAGCCCGACCTGGTGAACCGGCTCCTCCTGGACTTCCTGGCCGATCCGCAGGCGGCCAAGTTCATGCCACTGGGCGATCTGAGGTCTTGAGTTAGTAACACGCTTGGTTTAACTTACTCGGGACCTGGCCGGTGTGTGGCTCAGAGCACATCGGCGGCATCCGGAAACCTGAGGAGTTCCGATGACGAGAGTGAGCAGGTGGGGCAGGTTCGGGACTGCCCTGGGGGTTGCGGGGTTGGTGCTCGCCGCGGCGGGATGCGCGAAGGACACGCCCGCCGCGTCCGGCGGCGCCGGTGGCGGCATCGACGAGAAGGCGCCGGTCACCATCACGATCGGGGACCGCCCGACCCCTGACAAGCCGAACGACATCAAGGCGTTCGAGCAGAAGATCAAGGACTTCACGGCGAAGTACCCGAACATCACGGTGAAGTCGACCGAGACCAAGTGGGAGGCGCAGACCTTCCAGGCCCAGGTGGCCGGCGGGACGCTGCCGACGGTGATGAACATCAGCTTCACCGAGCCGGCCAACATGATCCCGAACAAGCAGCTCCCGGACATCACCGACGAGCTGAAGCTGGTCGACCTGACCAAGGACCTGAACCCGAACGTCCTGAAGATCGTCCAGGACGCGAACGGCCGGATCTACGGCGTACCCATCGATGTCTTCTCGGTCGGTATCGCTTACAACCGCGCCCTGTTCACGCAGGCAGGCTTGGACCCGGACAAGCCGCCGACGTCCTGGGACGAGGTCCGTCAGTACGCGAAGCAGATCGCCGACAAGACCGGCAAGGCCGGGTACGCGCAGCTGACCACGAACAACACCGGCGGCTGGATGCTGACGACGATGACGTACAGCATGGGCGGCACCGTCGAGAGCCCGGACGGCAAGAAGAGCACGTTCAACGACGCGCCGACCAAGAAGGCGCTGCAGCTGCTCAAGGACATGCGCTGGACCGACAACTCGATGGGCAGCAGGTTCCTGTACAACCAGGAGGAGGTCCGCCAGGACTTCGCGGCCGGCAAGATCGGCATGGTGCTGCAGGCGCCGGACGCCTACGACATGAGCGTGAAGAACTTCGGCATGAAGCCGGCCGACTTCGGCGAGGGCGCCCTGCCGCAGGACGGCGGTCCGCACGGAACGCTGACCGGCGGCTCGCTGAAGATGATCAGCCCGAAGGCGACCAAGAACGAGGTCGTCGCCGCGCTGAAGTGGATCAAGTTCGACCAGTTCGACAAGTACACGACCGAGTCGGTCGCGGTCCAGGACGCCAAGACCACGATCGCCGACAAGGGTTTCGTCGGCCGGCCGGGGATCACGCCGCTGAGCCAGGAGACGTACGACCAGTTCAACAAGTGGCGCGAGCCGTACGTGAACGTCCCGGTGAAGCAGTTCCAGGGCTACATCGACTCGACGACGACGCTGAAGCTGCTGCCCGAGCCGTCGAACAAGGGCCAGGAGGTCTACTCGCTGCTCGACCCGGTCGTTCAGCAGGTGCTCACGAAGAAGGATGCGGACATCGACAAACTACTGAGTGACACGGCCTCGAAGATCGACGCGCGTCTGGCCCGGTAGCCCATGTTCCAGCAACGAACGCAGAAGTCCGGCCGGAGTGTTGCCACCTGGTACCGCTCCGGCGGGCTGAGTGCCGTCTTCTTCGCCCTGCCCCTGGTGCTCATCTTCCTGTACTTCTCCTGGGGCCCGATCCTGCGCGGCCTGGTGCTCAGCTTCCAGAAGAACAACCTCGTCGCCCCGCCCGAGTGGGTCGGGATGTCGAACTTCAGCTACGTGCTGACCGATCCGCAGCTCCCGCAGGCAGCACTCAACACGCTGTACTTCTGCCTGCTGGCCCTGGTCTTCGGCTTCCCGGTGCCGTTGTTCCTGGCCGTGTTCATCAGCGAGCTGCGCAGGACCGGCTGGCTCTACAACGTGCTCTCCTACCTGCCGGCCGTCGTACCGCCGGTGGCCGCGATCCTGCTGTGGACGTTCTTCTACGACCCGAGCGGGGCGGGCGTGTTCAACTCGATCCTCGGCTGGTTCGGGCTCGGGCCGTTCGCGTGGCTGAACTCGCAGACGCTGGCGATGCCCGCGATCGTCCTCGAGGCGACGTGGGCCGGCGCCGGCGCCACATCGATCATCTACCTGGCGGCGCTGACCGGCGTACGGACGGAGTTGTACGAGGCGGCCGAGCTGGACGGCGCGGGGATCTGGAGCCGGGTCTGGCACGTCACGCTGCCGCAGATCCGCGGAATCATCCTGATCATGATGCTGCTGCAGCTGATCGGGACATTCCAGGTCTTCACCGAGCCGTTCCTGTTCACCGGCGGCGGCCCGAACAACGCCACCACGACGATCCTGCTGCTGATCTACCGGTACGCGTTCATCAACGGCGACTTCGGCGCTGCGACCGCGCTCAGCGTGCTGCTCGCCGGGGTGCTGTGCGTGCTGTCGGTGGTCTATCACTTCATGACCCGGCGATGGAGCATCTCATGAGCGACGAACGCGGCATCATCTCCGTCTCCGACCGGAAAGTTTCGGTCGTCCGCTACGGGTTGCCGGCCATCCAGGTGCTGCTGTTCATTGGCCTGGTGATCGCTGGCGTCGGGCCGCTGCTGTGGCTGCTCAAGTCCGGTGTCTCGACGAGCCAGGACATCCTGCGCGGCCCGATGCAGTTGTGGCCGTCGGGTATCCAGCCGCAGAACATCCCGGACGCCTGGAACCGCGTGCAGATCGGCGCGTACCTGGGCAACACGGCGTTCATCGCGATCGGCTCGATGATCGCGACGCTGTTCGTGTGTACGACGGGAGCCTTCGTGCTGAGCGTCCTGCGGCCGAAGTGGGGACCGATCGTCACCGGCGCCGTCCTGGCGACGCTCTTCCTGCCCGGTGTCATCTCGCTCGTCCCGCTGTACATGACGGTGCTGAAGATGCCGCTGCTCGGGATCAGTCTGCAGAACACGTTCTGGGCGGTCTGGCTGCCGCAGGCGGCCGGCGCGTTCAACGTGCTGGTGATGAAGCGGTACTTCGACTCGATCCCGCGTGAGCTGATCGAGGCCGCCCGCATCGACGGTGCGAGCAACCTGAGGCTGTTCACGTCGCTGATCCTGCCGCTGTCGAAGCCGATCGTCGGAGTCGTCGCGCTACTGACCGTCATCGGTTCGTGGAAGGACTACCTCTGGCCGCTGCTCGTGCTGCCGGACCCACGGCTGCAGCCGATCTCGGTCGCCCTGCCCCGGGTGGCCAAGACCACAGAGATCTCCCTGCAGATGAGCGCGCTGTTCCTCGCGGTTCTGATCCCCGTCGTGCTCTTCTTGTTGTTCCAGAAACAGTTCCTGCGCGGCGTGGGCATGGCAGGAGGTATCAAAGATTGACGTCCTCCCCATCCACCGGACGGGGATTCCAACTACTACTGAGAGGTAGCGCGTTGAGGTTCACGCTTCAGCGAGACCCGGACCGGCGTCTCTCGGCGTGCTCTGACGGCCCGTCCGGCCGCGATGTTGACTGCCGCGTTCACGTCGGCATGCGCTCGGAAGCCACAGGCAAGGCACCGGAAGACCGCTTGGCTCTCACGATTCTCTGGGGCGCAATGCCCGCAGTCGCTGCAGGTCTGCGACGTGTACGCGGGGTGGACTTTCTCGACCCGTCCGGGTCCCTTGTCCTGCAAACGGCGTACCAGGCCACCCCAGCCGTTGGCGAGGATCGCCCGGTTGAGACCAGCTTTTGCTCGGCGTCGGTTCGGCAGGTAGGCATCTGGGCGTTCGGGGTCGGGTTTGGGTTTGGGACGCCTGGTCAGCTGAACGATTCGCAGGTCTTCAACACGGATGACGTCGAATCGCCGCGCAAGCTCGGTGCTGGTCTTCTCTACCCAGTCCTTGCGCCGGTTCCGTGCCCGCGCGAACAGCTTCGCTACCGCCGCCTTCACCTTGCGGCGTCGGGAGGAGCCGCTGCGACAGCGGGCGAGGCGGCGCTGCAGGCTTTTGAGCCGAGCTTGTTCAGCCTCGGAGAGTTGGGGACACAGCAGGAGTTCTCCGGTCGAGAGGGCCGCCGATACAACGACACCACGGTCGACGCCGACGACTCCGCCGGTACCGGGCGCTGGAATCGGAGGCGGGACAACAGCGAAGGCGATGTGCCAGTGACCCAGCCGATCGCAGGTGACGCGGTACGACTTTGCCGTTGGGATCGCTCGAGTCAAGCGGAACCGGACCCAACCGACTTTCGGGACGAGTACCGCGGCCCATTTCCGGTTCAGCCTGACCACCCGGGTTGCCTGGCTACCGACGATGCGAAATCCCTCGCGCTGTCCGGCTTTGCGCCAGGTAGGTCGGCGGTGGGTGCCGGAGTAGAAGCTCTTGGCTGCTCGGTCGAAGTCGCGCAGCGCCTGCTGCTGGACAGTTTGGGATCCTGCTCGAAGCCAGTCGGACGCAGCTCGTGCCGCGGTCAGTTGCCGACACTGCTCGGTAAAGGTCGGTGTCGGGCCCTGATCCCGTCTCCACATCGACCATTGTTCAAGCGCCAGGTTCCAGACGTACCGGGCATGCCTGCAATGCTCGAACAGGTCGCACCGCTGCACAGGCGTGGGGTACATGCGGAACCGCGACATGCAATCGATCCAATCAGCCGGTACCGACAGTTCCGGATGTCGGAATGGAGGACCTGTGGATCCTCTCCAGTCTGACCGACAGAAGCTCCTCGATACCCCCTCCTTCACCTCTCCACTGAACGGTCGGCGGGTGCTGGTGACGGGGGCTGCCGGGCGGATCGGGCTGGTCACGGTCGAGCACCTGAACGAGCTGGGTGCCAAGGTGACCGCCTTGTCGAACGTCGAGCACCCGGACCTGAAGGCGGACCGGGTGCTGATCGGCGACACCCGGTCCGAGACGGACGTGGCCCATGCCCTCGAGGGCGTGGAGTACGTCGTGCACCTGGCAGCGCTGCCGCACCCGTCGGCCGGTACGCCGTACGAGGTGTACTCGATCAACGTGGTGTCGACGTTCAACGTGCTGGCCCAGGCCGGTGCGCTCGGCATCGACCGGGCCGTGATCGCGAGCAGCATCAACGCGACCGGCGTACCGTTCAACCCGCACGAGATCGGGCCGCCGTACTTCCCGTGGGACGAGCAGGCGGCGAGCGATATCGGCGACGCGTACTCGCTGTCGAAGCAGAACGACGAGAACACCGCGCGGATGGCGTGGCGGCGCTGGGGGATCGACGTGGTCGCGTTCCGGTTCCCGCACGTCAACTCGGCGGAGGTGCTGCAGGAGATGTCCGACTACGTCCGGGAGCATCCGGGCAGCGGACTGCGGGAGGCCTGGAGCTACCTGGACACCCGCGACGCGGCGTACGCCGTCGAGCTCGGATTGACCGCGCCGTTGTCGGGCGCTCAGACCTTCTTCGTCGCCGCGAGCACCACCACTGCGCCGTACCCGACCGAGGACCTGCTGGACGCGTACGCGCCGGACGTGCCGCGGTCGCGACGGTTCGCGGGACGCGAGGTGCCGATCGACCTGACCGCTGTACGGACTGTGCTGGGCTTCGAGGCCCGGCACGAACTCGACCTACCCACCCTCTCTCTGGAGCTTTGAATGCCCTCGAACTTCGACCAGCCGTGGCCAGTGCGGGACGACATCCGGATCCGCGAGGTGAAGGCGATCGTCACGGCGCCGCAAGGCATCCCGCTGGTGGTCGTGAAGATCGACACCACCGAACCGGGCCTGTACGGGCTCGGCTGCGCCACATTCACGCAGCGCTGGAAGGCCGTCCAGACGTTCGTCGACGAGCACCTGTCCCGGCTGCTCGTCGGCCGCTACCCGGGTGACATCGGCGATCTCACCCGCCTGGCGTCGTACTCCGGGTACTGGCGTGGCGGACCGGTCACGAACAACGCGATCTCCGGCATCGACCAGGCGCTGTGGGACATCGCCGGCAAGCGCGCCGGCATGCCGGTGTACGAGCTGCTCGGCGGCAAGGTCCGTGCGGCGGCCGACACGTACATCCACGCGAGCGGGCGGACGATCGCCGACACGATCGACCACGCGCAGAAGCTGATCACGCAGGGCTGGCGGCACATCCGGCTGCAGGTCTCGACACCGGGCGGTGGCGGGTACGGCGCTCCGCAGGCGCCGACGCTCTACCCGGATTCGCCGTACCACAACGGCTGGTCCGTGCGGGACTACCTGCGGACGACGCCGGAGCTGTTCGCCGAGGCGCGGCACGCGCTGCCCGACAACATCGAACTGCTCCACGACGTGCACTCGCGGCTGACGCCGAAGGAAGCGGTGCTGCTGGCTCGGTCACTCGAGCCGCACCGGCTGTTCTTCCTCGAGGACGTGCTCGCGCCGGAGCTGTGGGACCGGCTGCCCGAGGTCCGGGCCGCCTCTCCGGTTCCGCTGGCCGTCGGCGAGCTCACGACGTCGTTCGGTGACGCGGTCCGGCTGATCCGGGACGGCGGCGTCGACTTCATCCGTTCGCACGTCTCGGACATCGGCGGTCTCACCCCGGCCCGCAAGCTGGCCGACCTCGCCGAGATCTCCGGCGTACGGACGGCCTGGCACGGTCCGGGCGACACCTCGCCGATCGGCGCCGCGGCGAACGTCGCGCTGGATGTCTCGTCTGTTGCCTTCGGCATCCAAGAGGGGCATATCTACAACGAGGCGACGTACGAGGTGTTCCCCGGGACGCTGCAGATCGAGGACGGCTGGCTGCGGCCGAACGAGGCGCCCGGCTGGGGAATCGACGTCGACCTGGAGGCGGCGGCCCGTTATCCGGCGGAGCTGTCCGGTCACGACGAGTGGGCGGCCGGCGTACGGCGCATCGACGGAGCGCTCGAAGCGCCGTGACCTCGGGCGTCGGGCAGTACGATCACGGCCAGTAGGGACGAGACGGGGAGGTTGAGATGAGCGATTCGGTCGAGGGACTCGCCGAGATGCGGCGCGCGGGCGCGAACCAGTACGACCTGGGCTCGTTCAACGAGGCCGTGATCATCGAGACGATCCGGCTGGCCGGCATCATCAGCCGGACCGAGATCTCCCGCCGTACCGGCCTGACCCAGCAGTCGGTGTCGCGGATCCTGCGTCTCCTTCTCCAGCAGGGGTTGCTGGTGGAGGAGGCGCAGGAGCGCGCGGAGCGGCTCGGCAAGCCGCGGACGCCGGTGCGGTTGCGGTCGAAGGCCGCGCACGCGGTCGGTATCCACATCGATCCCGAACTGCTCACCGTTGCCGTGGTCGACCTGGACGGCACGATCGTGCGCCGCGAAACGGTCGACCTCGCCGACGACCTCGCGGCGGACCAGCTGATCGACCTGACCGCGGCCACGGTGAACGCCGCGCTCAGCATCAGCCAGGTCGACCTCGCGTCGATGCTCGGTGTCGGCGTCGCCGTACCGGGCCCGATCGACGCCGACGGGACCCTGCTCGCGCTGCCGTTGCAGCCGGCCTGGCGCGGGTTGAAGATCCGCCAACTCCTACAGCAGAAGCTGAACCATCCGGTGCTGGTGGAGAAGGACGGTACGGCGGCCGCGATCGGCGAGCGCTGGATCGGCCGGTCGGCGCGGGCGCGGGACTTCGCGTACCTCTACCTCGGCACGGGCGTCGGCAGCGGCCTGATCCTGAACGGCTCGATCTACCGCGGCGGCACGGCGAACGCCGGTGAGTTCGGGCAGATCGCGGCGCTGCGGATGGGGGAGTGGGACCCTGTCGACGGACCCCGCATGATCCCCGAGTGCAACCCGACGGCGTCGCTGCCGGTGATCGCGGGCGAGTTCGGGTACGTCGAGACCGACCCGGCCGCGACCGACGAGGCCAAGCGCTACCGGGCCGTGTGCAAGGCGGCAGCCGACGGGGACGCTGCGGCGGTGAAGGCGGTCACGCAGGTCGCCCGCGTGATCGGGCAGGGCGCGGTCGGGCTGGTGGATCTGCTCGACATCGACCTGGTGGTGCTCGGCGGACCGGCGTACGGCAAGGAGATCTCGGAGATCCTGCTGACCGAGATCGGGCGCGCGGTGAACGCGCATCCGGTGGCGCGCGAGACCCGGCCGGTCGCGGTCGAGGAGTCGATGCTGCAGACCGACGCGGCCGCGGTCGGGGCGGCGTCGACGATCTTCCACGACGCGTTCACCCCTCGGGTCTCGGGATCGAGTCAGGCCCGTAGGCTGCCCAAGTGATCGAACAGTGATCGAACCCCGCCCGCTGACTCCGGACGTCGAGCTCCGGATCGCGACCCTCGACGACGCCCCTGCTCTCGCCGACGCACAGACCCGGAGCCGCGAACATCTCCGGCCGTGGGAGCCGGTCCGGGACGACAAGTGGTTCACCACTGTCGGGCAGGCCGAGCGGATGACGTACCAGCTCGAGCGCTACAAGAACGGCCAGGTCGTGCCGTGGGTGCTGGCCGAAGGCGATCGGATCGTCGGTCAGATCACGTTGAGCGACCTGGTCCCCGGCCCGTTCCGCAGCGCGGCCCTCGGCTACTGGCTGGCCGCCGACGCCGTCGGCCGCGGCCTCGCCACACTCGCCGTCTCGGCGGTCGCGGAAATCGCCGACACCGAACTGAAGCTGCACCGCATCGAAGCCAGCACGCTGACGAACAACACCGCCTCGCAGCGGGTCCTCCAGCGCGCCGACTTCGAACAGATCGGCTTCGCGCCTACCTACCTGCACATCGACGGCCGCTGGCAAGACTGCAACCTCTACCAACGCATCCTGAACTCCCGCGAGCCGGGCGCGTAGGAGCGGACCTCCAGGCCATCACATTCGGCGCCGCCGAGCGCGACCACGCTCAGCCGCCGTCTGCTCGATGGATTGTGATGGCCTGGGGATCCGGTCAGGTGGGTGGGAGGCCGACGCCGCGCGACACCTCCACGTCGTCGTACCGACCCTCCAGCACGTCCACGAACTTGACCGGGCGTTGGAGGGTGGAGGCGATGTAGACCGCTCGCACCGTGGCCAGGGCGTCGATGGCGTCCTGGACGGTGATGGCCGGCGGGGTGCCGTCGGCGATCGCCTTGAGGATGTCGTCGTACTGCGCTTTGTGGCCGCCGGGGCCGCCGACGTCGACGGGCTGGTCGTCCTTGGAGCCGTCCACGTTCAGGCGGCGGAGACGGTCGTCCTCGACCTCGGCGCCGCCTTCGGTGCCGTGGACGGAGACGCGGGTGCGGCCGCCGGGGAACGCCGCGGTCGTGGCATGCAATGTGCCTACGGAGCCGTTCTCGAAGGTGATCGTGGCTACGACCGTGTCCTCGACCTCGATCGCGTGGTGCGCGGCCCGCAGCGCCTGGGCCTGGATGCTCACCGGGCGGCCCATGAACCACAGCATCAGGTCGACGGTGTGGACGCCCTGGTTCATCAGCGCGCCACCGCCGTCCTGCGTCCACGTCCCGCGCCAGCCGGCCGACGCGTAGTACTCGTCGCTGCGCCACCACGCCACGGTCGCGACGGACGACGTGAGCTGCCCGAACCGCCCGGCGTCGATCGCCTGCTTGACCACCGCGCTGCCGGCGTCGAAGCGGTGCTGACTGATCACCGACGACAGCACGCCGTGGTTCCCGGCCCGGGTGGCTGCCGCGCCGAGGCGGCGGGCCCGGATCAGGTCGACGTCGAGCGGTTTCTCGATCACGACGTGCTTCTTCTCGTTCAGCGCCTGCTCGGCCAGCGCCGCGTGCGTGCCACTCGGGGTGCAGATCGCGACGAGGGAGACGTCCGACCCACCCAGCGCCGCGGTCAGGTCGTCGTACACCTTCGGCTCCGGCTGCCCGAGTTCGACCAGTTGTGCCTTGAGTGCCTCCGCGGCCGCGGCGTCACCGTCCACCAGGGCGGTGACGATCGCGTCCGGCCGTTCCGCGATGGTCTTGGCGTGGGTGCGGCCGATGATGCCGCACCCGACGATCGCGACCTGCTGCTGTGTGTCAGCCATCTCGCTCCTACTTCGGTGTGAAGTTGGCTATCAATTTCTGGTCAACGGAGACGGTGAAGGTGTACGACGGCACTGTCGACACCACGGTCCCGTTCACGGTCCAGTCCCGGAAAACGCTATCCGATCCTGGCGCTGCCGTCACGGTGACCTGCGCGCCGACCTCGTACGTCCCCGGCTCGGACTCGTTTCCGGCGATCTCCACGGTGCCGTTCCCGTTCGCCTCGACAGCTACGCTGCGCTGGACGACGTTGATCACCATCACGTTGTGCAACGTCGCAGGCCCGCTCAGCGTCGCGCCGTTGTAGCGGGCGAGGTTCGTTGCCTCGACGTCGCCGCTCACGACCCGCACGGTGTGCCCGTCGCCGCCGAGGTTGTCGGTGCCCAGGTTGAACGCGTCGACCTGACCGGAGTTCACCACGAGCCCGTCGTGGAACCCGTATGCGAACACGTTGAGCAGCGTCAGTCCGCGCGCCCCGTCGACGGTGACGATCTTCGCGGTCTTCCGCATGTACTTGTCGATGACGAGCTCGAAGATCCGGCCCTCGTTCATCCAGTACGGCTGCTGGTACCCGACCCGGGTGACCGCGTTCCCGTTCGAGAGCACGCCCTCTACGCGGCCGTCGCGTCCCGGGCCGATCGCGATCGCGTGGTCGAAGAACGCGCCCGCGACCTTGCGGACCACGACACCGTCGCCGCTGAGGTCGATGCCGTTCCAGGCGTTCGGGAACCCGGCGTTGATGACGTAGTTCGCGCCTGCGTGGCCGCGGACGGCGTACGGATAGGGGACGACGCTCTCCGCCGGATTGTTCTCCGGATAGAAGACCCGCAGCCCGCGGATGCCGGCGCTCTTCCCGGAGAGCGTCAAGAGAGCGGTTGCCGACTCTCCCGCGCCGCGTCCCTCGAACGCCTGCAAGACCGTCCCGCCGCTCGCCCCGCCCTGATCCCGGTTCGGTACGGCGGAAGCACCGCGCAGCTCGACCTTCGCCGGAACGCTCAGATGCGTACTGATCCGGTACCACCCAGCGGGCAGGTAGACGATCCCGCCACCCTTACGCCCGGCGCGATCCAGCACCTTCTGCACCTCGCGCGTCGCATCGGCGGCCGGCAGGTACCCGATCCCGTGCGGCGCAGCCACGACGTACAGCTTCTGCACCGGTCGGGGGAGCGCTCTCTGGGTGTAGCTCGGCGCGGTCCCCGACATCCGGTGGATGATGCCCGTGAGAGCGCCAGAGACCGCTGTCCCGGTGATCTTCACATAGCCCTGCGAGTTGTTCGTGATGCCACCCTCGACACGACCGCCGGCCAAGGTGAGTCCCCAGCGGTCGTCCATCACGTCGACGAGCAGACCGGTCCCGACCCGTCGTACGTCGGGTTCCAGGAAGCTGCCGGTGAACTGGGCCCGCTGGCCCGCGACGACGTGGATGCCGACGGCGTAGTCGGAGAGCGCGATCCGGTAGAACTGGTCCCATTCGAGGTCGCCGAGCACCAGGCCGGTGCCGTGCGCGCGGGTCCACGCATCGAGCGCGGACCGGGCCGGCGGGTGGTAGGCGGCCGGCGCGGACGACCAGTACGAGTTGCTGAAGGCAACGTTCTCCCAGGTGCCGACGTCGGCGCCGTTGTAGGCGCGGGCGCCCTCGAACAGCGCCGTACCGCGGACGTTGCGGATCGTCGTCGACTCGTGCACCTGACCCGAGCTCGGCGCGTTGCCGTGGTCGTTCGGCATCGTGCTGACGCCGATCCCGCGGTACGAGTTCAGCATGGTGACGTCGGAGACCGTCGCCATCATGTAGTTCTCGTTGCCGATCCACGCACCGCCGGGGATCTCGAACGTGTAGTTGTACGGAACCGGCGTACTTGCGCTCTGGTGCGGGTAGTAGGTCGTGACGCCGAGAACGCCGGCGCTCCCGCCGATCCGGAACAGGCTCGGCCCGTCGTCTCCGGACGGCAGGTCGGCGATGATCACCGTGCCCGTGCCGAGCTTCTGACCATGGTCGCCACGGAGACTGCAGAACGCGTGCACCTCGATCGTGTCGGTCACCTTGTACTGCCCGGCCGGCAGCCACACCGTGCCACCGCCCGCGTCCTGGCAGGCGTAGATCGCCTGCTGGATCGCCTTCGTGGAGTCCCGCCGGCCACTACGGTCGGCGCCGAACTGCGTGGCGTCGAAGTCCGCAACCACGCCGTCCTCGGTCGGGTTGCTCGTCGCCACGAGCCGCGGTGTCGGCGTCACGACCGGCGCCAACCGCAGCTGCAGCTCCTTGACGGCGAAGGAATCGGCCCCGGTCATCGCGACCCGGACGTACCGCACACTGACCGTCGCGAACCGCGTCCGGCTGAACTGGTTCCCGCCCGGCGATCCGGTCCGCCCGACGCTGACGAACTTCTGACCGTCGTTCGACACCTGTACGGCGTAGTCGGGGGAGTATGCCTCGGCCCACTCGACCCGCACATCGTTCACCGGACGCCGCGACCCAAGATCGATCTGCAGCCACGAGTCTGCATCACCGGTCCAGGCCGTCTGGTGGTTGTTGTCGTTGACCTGAGCAGCCGCGGTCCCACCGCTCGCAGTCGCCGTACCGTCGTCCGCGAAGTTGGTGTCCACGATCGACGCGGTGAACGCGTCCAGCTTGGCCTGCAGCGTCGTGAGCGCTTCCTTGACCTGTACGTCGGTGACGCCCGGAGTGGACGCGATCGCCTGAGCGTTGTCGATCGCGTCCTGCAAGGTGGCACGGCTGCCCACCGGGTACTGCCCGTCGCGCGTCCCCTCGCGGGCCGCCTTCTCGGTGCGGGTGGCCTGACCGATGAGGTCGACGAGCCCCTCGGTGACGTCGAGGGTGGTCGCGACCTTGGCGACCCGGACCGCGGCGACCTTGAGATCGACCGCGCCGTCACCGTTGTGGATCCGGAAGTCGCCGCCGTTCGACCGGTTCGTCATCACCGCGTCGGGCAGCGCGAACGTGTACGTCTTCCACGTCTTGGTGTCGCCGTACCGAACGACCTCGGAGTTCTTGAACTTGTCCGGGATCGTCTCGCCGGGGGAGTCGTAGTGCAGACCGAACTGGCCGCTGCCCTCGTCGAAGTATTCGATGCTGACCAGCACCAGACTGCGGTTGTCGTACAGGTAGGTGTCGGCAACGTTCAGGTAGAAGAAGTTCGTCCCCGGCGCCGGTGCGGTGTGGTCGGTCTGCCAATACGGGCGACCGTCCTGGACGCCGGTCACCAGGTGCGAAGCGTCGTCACCGGCCCGCGGGCTGATCCCGTTCTGGACCGGCGTCGCGCCGAGTTGCACCGAGGCTCCCGCCGTACTGATCCGCAGGCCGGCGATCGTGATGTCGGCGCTGCCGAAGAGGCGGACGTCGGCGTCGCCGAGGCGGTTGGTGAAGGCGATGTCGGTGAGCGAGAAGACGCCGGTCTTCCACTGGCCGGTGTTCGTGAGCTGGACGTCGGTGGTGTCCTGCTGCGGGTCGGCCTTGGCGTCGTACTGGAGTTCGAGCGTGCCCGAGCCGCTGTCGAGATAGGTCACCGTCACCAGGACGTCGTCGGTGCCGATCTCGTCGACGTAGTCGCTGTCGACGTCGAACTCCAGGTAGCCGGTGCCGGCGGCCTGGTTGGTCTGCCAGTACGTGCGGCCTTGTTCGGTGCCGGTCCGGAGGCCGGCCGGGTCGTCGCCGGCGGCAGGCCGCACGCCGAGCGTGGTCGGGGCCGGGCCGAGATCGGCACCGACCCCACTGGGATACATGGTGGCAGCGCGCGCCGCTGGCACGGCGAGAACGCTGGCGAGAAGCACGGCGGGAAGAACCCGCGCGAACAGGCGTCTGGACATGCTGAAACCTCCAGGTGGCGGACCGGAAGATCAACTGCGCGGATAAGTTAAACCAAGCGTGTTACTTATTCAAGAGCCCGACGCCGCGGCAGAAAGAACGCCGGTACGGCGGCCAGCACGGTGAACCCGATCGCCCACCCGAAGCTGTGCGCGTACGCCGTCGACGCATGGTGTCCGATGAGCTGGCTCTGCAGTACGACGGCGAGCGTCGCCGCACCGAACGCACCACCCAACTGCTGCATGATCCGCGTCGTACTGCTCGCGTGCGGGATCTGCACCGCCTCGAGATCACGGAAGGCCCCGACCATCACCGCGAGATTGACCGCACTCAGCCCGGCGCCGCGCAGCACGAGCGCGAACCCCAGCAGCCAGTACGACGCATCGGAGATCGCGAACGGGATGGTCCCGAGCGCAGTGAGAACGATGCCGGCGAGGACGACCGGACGCGGACCGAGGCGATCGGTGAGACCCCCGGCGGTCCGGGCGAGCAGGCTGCCAATTCCCTGCGGCACAAGCAGGAGGCCGGCGGCAGTCACCGTCTCGCCGCGGGCTTGCTGGTAGAAGAGCGGGAGCAGCAGCATCGCGCCGTACAGACCGAAGCCGGTGAGGAACATCAGCGCGGTCGATGCGGCGAACGATCTCGTGCGGAACAGCGCCAGGTCGATCAGCGGCTCGGCGGTGCGTCGCAGTACGAACGCTGCCAGCAGCAGCACGCCGACGGCGAGGGGGACGAGTACGGCGGAGTGCCCGAAGCCGTGGTCGCCGACCTGGCTGAGGCCGTAGATGATCGCGGCGAGCGCGGGGGAGACCAACAGCAGACCGACGATGTCGAGCCGTGCCGCGGTGGCTGGCGGATCGGGCTGCAGCGTACGTACGGCGAGGACGATCGCGGCGATGCAGATCGGCACGTTGACGTAGAAGATCCAGCGCCAGTCGAGGTGGCCGACCAGGATGCCGCCGATCACCGGGCCGAGGATCGGACCGACCATCGCGGGCAGCGTGACGACCGCCATCAGCCGGCCGATGCGTTCGCGGCCGGCGGCGCGCAGGAGCAGTGTCTGCAGGATCGGCAGCATCAGGCCGCCGCCGACCCCCTGGACGATGCGGAACGCGATCAGCGAGCCGATGTCCCAGGCCACGCCGCACAGCATCGAACCCGCGAGGAACAGTCCGAGCGCGACGATCCACATCCGTTTGGCGCCGAAGCAGTTCGCCGACCAGCCGGTGATCGGGACCGCCATCGCCAGCGCGAGTAGGTACGCCGTACTGACCCATTGGACCGTGGCGACCGAGGCGTGCAGGTCGGCGCCGAGGGTGTGGATCGCGACAGTGACGATCGTGCTGTCGAGCAGCGGGGCGAGCGCGCCGAGGACCAGGACGGCGGCGAGTTTGAGAACCGACCGGTCGAGACGGTCAGTGGTGGTGGTCATGCGAGCAGCTCCTTAGAGACGTTGCGTCTCTTACGGAGCTCAGAGTAGGCTCGAACCGTTAAGAGACGCAAGGTCTCTTTTTGGAGGATGCATGGAGCGCCGGCGCGGTGCGGAACTCGAGGCGGCGCTGCTCGAGGCGGCCTGGGACGAGGTCTGTGAGTCCGGGTATGCGCGGCTGACGATGGAGGCTGTCGCGGCGCGGGCGCACACCGGTAAGCAGGTGCTGTACCGGCGGTGGCGGAATCGGGCGGAGCTCGTGGTCGCGGCGATGCGGCACCACACCGGCTCGATCGTCGACGACATCCCGGACACGGGCAGCCTGCGGGACGACGTACTGGATGTGCTGCGACGGATGGCCGATCGGTTCGCTGCGGTCGGACCGGACATCCTGCACGGGCTGCTGTCCGAGGCGCCGGACCTGGATCAGGAGGCGTTCAGGCGGATGGCCGGCGTGATGGCGACCATCCTGAAGCAGGCGGCGGAGCGCGGTGAGATCCCCACCGCGGACGTTCCCGACCGGGTGCTCACCGCGCCCACCAACCTGCTACGTCACGAGATGCTGTTCACCCGCGAACCGGTGCCGGCCTCGACTCTCGTGTCGCTGGCCGACGACGTGTTCCTGCCGTTGGTCAGCGGAACGCCTCGACGTTCCGGCTGACCCAGTCCGCGAACGCGCGCGGCGGGCGGCCGAGCACGTTCGCGACGTCGGGACTGACCTGCTGCTCGGCCGCTGACGGCGTACCGAGAACGTCGAGGGTCGCGTCGACGACCGGCTCCGGCATGAAGTTGAGCATGCCGGAGCGCGCCTGGTCGCGAGTGAGTTCCGTGAAGTGGATCGGCTCGCCGATCACGGTCTGGATCACCTCGGCCTGCTCACGGGGCGAGATCGCGGCTGGGCCGGTCAACGTGTAGACGGCGTTCGCGTGGGCCGGGTCGCGCAGGGCGGCCGCGGCGACCTCGGCGATGTCCTGCGGGTCGACCGCGGGGAGGGCCACGTCGGCGAACGGCGCGGCCATGGCCCGCTGGGTGCGGATCGAGTCGGCCCACGCGAACGCGTTGCTGTCGAAGTTGCCGGGGCGCAGGATGGTCCACTCCAGACCGGAGGCGGTCACGGCATCCTCGTGGATCGAGGGGTGGCGCTTGGTGCCGACGCCTTGCGACGACAGCAGGACCACGCGCGGTACGCCGGCCTCGCGAATCACGTCGACGACGTCCTGGAGGTTGCCGTTGGCAAGGAAGTCCGGGGAAGTGAGAAGGAAGACGGCCTTCGCGCCGTCGAGGACCGGCGTCAGAGTTGCGGGATTGGTGAGGTCGACCTGGTGGCCTTCGGTGTTGCGTGAGACGGGGACGATGTCCTCGCCGGCGGCGGTCAGGGTCTGGACGAGGGGGCGGCCTACATTGCCGGTTGCTCCGGTGATCACGATCATGGCGATGACGCTACTGGCCGCGGGATAGTAGGTACCTAGAGGATAGTATTGGGTTTGTGAGCGAGAGCACAGCAGCTGATGTGGCAGTTGATCCCGTGCAGGCCTGCCCGATCGCACCGGTCGTCGACCTGGTCTTCAGCCGGTGGACGACGCCGATCCTGTGGACGCTGAACGAGTTCGGGCAGCAGCGGTTCGTCGAGCTGCAGCGCCGGATCGGGGTGATCACGCCGAAGGTCCTCACGCAGCGCCTGCGCCAACTGGAACGCGACGGCCTCGTCACCCGCACGTACCACGCCGAGGTCCCGCCGCGCGTCGAGTACGCGATCAGCCCCCTCGGCCGCACCCTCGCCCCCCTCTTCCACTCCCTCGCCGAATGGTCCCCCAACCTCACGAAGGTAGAGGCGGCCCGCAGGCACTTCGACGACACCGAACCCGCCCGCCGCCGCCCCTGACCCCCGCTGCCCCTGACCCCCGCCGCAACGCCCGTTCGCACGCGAGGGATATCCCCTCGCGTGGTGGGTTCTCCCCTCGCATACCAACGGAGAACCCTCAACGGCGGGGGATATCCGTTGGTGTTGTCAGGCGACGCCGACGAGGGTTCGGGCGTGGAGGGTTTCGAGGAGGGTGAGGAAGTGGGTGGTCGCGTCGGCGAGGTGGAGTAGGCCGGCTTCGTGGTGGCGCCAGCCGTACTCGAGTTCGCCGTCGATGGTGCGTTCGTCGAGCGGTACGGCGTACCGGCTGAGCGTCACGCGGGACGGGCCGGCCTGCGGGTGGTGGTCCCCGCAGCCGCACTCGGCGGGGATCGTGATCGCGGTCAGCGCGTCGGGGGAGTAGCTGCGCAGCCGCAGCGTCGTACCGCGGGCGGTGAACTGGACGATCGTGGCGTCAGGCAGCTGGACGAGCAGCTCGACCGGTACGGCGTACGAACCGGGAAGGAGCCGGAGACCACGAGAGGCGAGCAGATCGGCGAGAGCCGGGAGATTCATGCGAATTCCTGTGAGTGCTGTGTCGGCGGGCGGGCCACGGAAAGGTCAGGGCCTCGTGCGCCGGAGAGTCGGCGCGCGTCAGCGACAACAGCAACAACACAGCATCTGCATGCCGAAGATCATGACAGTACCCAGGGTCCACCACCAAACACCGTCCGCGATATGGGACGACTGTCCGTGATGTGTCAGGAGAGTCTCGACTCTCCGGCTGCCGGAGGGTCCATCATGCGGAGGTGCGAACAGATAGAGAAGGCGGCCGGCACTGCGAGACGACAGCGCTGGGTGTACTGCTCCGCGACCAGGGCGTGGAGCTGTCCGAGGCCATGCTCTTCGGGCTCGGCTCCGGGCTGTCCTTCATCTACTGGGACAGCAAGAGCCTCCACTTTCCCTTCCTCGGAGGACGGGTGAAGCCGTTCGAGCTGACCAGGAACCTGGCGCGGACCCTCGAGCTGGAGCTTCTGGTCCAGGAGACGACCTCGCCGCGGAGGGCCTGGGAGAACGTCGCGGCCTCGATCGACGCCGGGCGCCCGGTCGGGCTGCAGCTCGACAGCTACTACCTGGAGTACTTCAGCTCGAAGGTGCACTTCGGCGGTCACGTCGTGGCGATGTACGCCTACGACGACCAAGACGCGTATCTGGTCGACACCGACCAGCAAGGCGGAGCGGTGTCCACCAGCCTGTCCAGCCTCGCCGAAGCCAGAGCTGCGCGGGGTCCGATGACCGCCAAGCACCGGTCCTTCACCCTCGCCGCTCCCCGAGAGCTGCCGTCGCAGGCGGCTCGGATCGTTCCCGCGATCAACGCCTGCGCCGAAGCGTTCCTCCACCCGCCCATCGCCAACCTCGGTCACCGAGGCATCGAGAAGGCCGGCAAGCAGGTACGCCGATGGCTCGAGCGGACCGACGACCCGCAACGGGATCTGCCACAGGCCGCACTCCTGATGGAGAAGGCCGGCACCGGTGGCGCTCTGTTCCGGAACCTCTACCGCGACTTCCTCGGCGAATGCACCGAACTACTCGACAGCCGCGATCTGCTCACGGGGCACAAGCTGTACGGCGAAGCGGCCACCTTGTGGACCGAGGTCGCAGCACTGATCGGCACAGGAGATGCGCAGTGCCTGGTCAAGGCGGGCACGATCCTCGGCGACCTCGCGCGGATCGAGTACGACGCCATGCAGGCACTCAGCCGCCTGAAGGCCTGAGCAGCTCGGCCATCCGTTGTTCGGCCTCCTCCACGAGCACGGGGAGGTCGGTGTGGTCCAGCGTGTACTGGTACCAGTGGAGTGCGGCCTGTTTGTCGCCGACCCAGTAGGCGAGCTCGCCGAGATGGGCGGCCGCCAGCGGATGGGCTGCGTAGCCCGCCTCGATGTACTGACTGAACCACCGGGTCGACTCCGGCAGGTCACGCCGGTCTTTGGCGTGCAGCCCGAGGTTGAACATCGCCTCCTGGTACTGCTCGGACAGCTCGTGCTCGGTCAGCTTCGCGTAGACGGGCTGTGCGGCGGCCGCGTCACCCGCGAGGTCGTGCGTCTGCGCGAGAGCGAGAAGCGCAGCCGGATCATCACCTTGTGCTGCGTGGGTCAAGGTCGTCAGGGCTGACTCGAGGTCGCCTGCATCGCGCTGCAACACGCCGAGGAGGATCCCGGCCTGCGTCTGTACGTCGGCCTCCGGGCCTTCGGCCAGTCCGAGCAGGAGCCGCGCGCTGAACTGTCCGTCAGCGGTGAGAGCCTCCTGGCAGGCCTTGGCGGCCGTCGCGTTGTCGCCTTGCTTGATCAGGGTCTCGGCGATCCCGAGCCAGGCGGCGGCCAGGTACGTCGGATGGCCGAGCTGCACGACCTGCCACGCGGCTCGGACGGCAGCGTCGGAGTCACCGTGGGCGTGGTGCAAGGCGTAGAGCGTCAGGGCCGTCAGGGATCGGCTCCGTGCGTCGAGCGTCGTCACCAGGTGTGGGAGGACGTCGGCGCGCAGTTCTGGGTGGTCCGGCCAGATCAGGTCGTCGGTGAGTTGAGTGGTCAGGTCGTCAGTGAAGTTGACCTGGTCGAGGACGGCGATCAGCTCGGTCGAAGCGCGGTACCAGGCGCCGGCGAGCGCCGGTGCTTCGAGTTCCCGGGCGGCCAGCAGGCCGGCGAGGAGTGCGGCACGGTCTGTCAGGTGCGGCTCGGTCTCATAGGAGACGGCCGCGCGGAAGCATTCCCAGGCCTCGGTCGGCTCATCGAGCGCGAGGTAGCCCCAGCCGACGAGGAACGCGATTCGCTGGCCGTCCGGGACCTGATCAGCGAGCTCCGCTCGGCACTTCTCTACGGCGTCGGCAGCCGCCGGGTCTCGTCGTACGGCGAGCTTCGCGGCGGCCAGCGCGGAGAGTTCGAGGTCGGTGGGCACGGTCCGTGAAACTACGGGAACGCGGGTTCAGTCTGCTTTCTTGCCGAACATGATTTCGTCCCAGCTCGGGACGCTGGCGCGCTTTCCTCGGCGGGCAGGCTTCTTCTTGGTCTCGGCCGTGTCGTCGGTTGCAGGCTCGGCAGCCTCGGTGCTGTCGGGCTGGGCCGGTTGGGCGCTGGCTGCCGGGGGCTGCTCAGGCGTCTTCGGCTCGGGGGAGGTGCTGGGTGCCGGGTCGCGGACGGGGTCCGGGCGGCGGGGTTCCGACGTACGGGCTGCTGGACGGGGGGCTGGTTCGGAGCGCTCCGGGCGAGCAGGCTCGGGGCGGTCCTCCGGGGTGGCGGGGGAGGCGAAGGCGGGTGGGTCGGCGGGGCGTTCGACGGCGCGGACCGCGGGGCGTGGGGCCGGGGGCTGGTCGACCGGTACGTCGATCAGCGTCGGCTCCTCGTCCGGGTTCGGGACCGAGTGCACGCGCCGCGGACCACGATCCGCTTCCCGCGCAACCTCACGAGGGTAGTCGCGAGCGTCCCGTCCAAGGTCACGTCCACCATCACGTCCACCATCACGTCCACCATCACGTGCACCGTCGCGGGCATCGCGCCCACCATCGCGAACTGCGTCGCGAGTTCCTTCGCGGGAGTCCAGGCCGAACTCTCGGCCGTCGCCGGAAACCGGGTGGTTTCGGCGGCGGAGGCCGACGGTGTCCTCGAAGCCTGCCTCGTAGCTGTCGGCGCCGTGGTCGGGTGCGATCAGCGGGTCGATGTCCGCGACCGCGGCCAGCCGCCGCTCACCGGGCTGCGGCTGCACCGGCGTCGTCGTCGTGACCTGTGCCTGCTCGCCGACGAGCCACCGCGCCTCGTCGTCGTCGGGCACCGCGTACCGCCCGGGGGCGTCGTACGCGAACATCGCGATCTTCTCGTCCTTCTGCTCCGCCCCGGTGTCGGCACTGTCCTCGGACTCGACGAAGTACGACACCCGGACCGCCCAGCGGCCGTCCTCGCGCCGCCACGCGTCCCACTCGGCCGACGCCGGGTCGACCTGCCGCGTGCGCAGCCGGTCGGTGACCCACGCGCCGAGGTTCCGCGTGGGCGCGTCACCGCCACCACGACGACGGACGGAGGCACGCTGCGCGAGGCTGGCGATGTGGTCCCGCTCGGCCAGAACGGGGCCGGCGAACGCCATCACGCGTTCCATCGGCATCTGGGCGATAGCAGCGACCGCCTCGGGACTTTCGCCGGCGCGAATACGAGCCTGGATGTCTCGTGGGCGCAGCGCGCTCTCCATTTGAATCTCCAGCTGGCCGAGTCGGGCACGGTCGCCGCGGAGGGCCGCACGCAACCGGTCGTCGACCGGTACGGCGAACTCCTCACCCGTCTCTGCCATCGCCAGGATGAGTTGTGTTCCATCCTGGCTCAGACCGACGAGCCTCGCCTCGCGCATTGACCTTGTTCTCCTGTGCGGTTCTCGACAGTCTCTCCCGGGACGTACTGCCTGACCAAGACCGGCGCGCCGTGCCGCGCGGTCATTGTGGAGGTTACGTCACGAATCCACATCTTGCCTGGTCACCAGGGTCCTCCTGATCACACCAGTCACAGTAGTCACAACACGGTGTGACTGCGAACCACTCGTCAGCCCTGCAGCCCAATCAGAACGCGGATCGCACCGCAAGTGCACGCTTCAGGTCGTCCGCGCGGTCGCCGACGGCCCGCCGGATCGCGGCCGCCACGGATTCGTCGGCGATCAGGTCGGCGGCCCGGTCGACCACCCGCTGTTCGATCGCGTACCGGGGGAACGCACCTTGCGCGCTGGTCCCCACGACCCAGCCGGAGCGGAGCTTCTCGGTGCCGGGGATCTCCGCGAAGAACCGGTCGACGTACGACGCGGTGAGCTCGGCCTGTGTCGGGTGCCAGAACCCTTCGCACGCGGCGTAGAGCTCGTAGTTCGCGATGTCGGCGTCGGTGATGATCTGCGTCCACGCCCGCTCCTTCGCGGCGGCCGTCGGCAACGCGGCCCGGCACCGGGTGGCGTGGACGATGCCCTCGGACGAGGAGTCCCGCTCGAGCTCGGCGTTGATCTCGGCCTCGCCGATCGCACCGAGCCGGGCGAGCTGCAGCGTCACGATCCAGCGCAGGTCGGCGTCCATCGTGACGCCGTCAGGTACAGAGAAAGCAGAGTTGCCCACAAGCCAGCCGTTCAGCCGGTCGACATCATCCGTGAACCGCGCGAACCCGCGGGCCACCGACAGCTGCACACTGCTTCCGACCTCGACGGTCTCCAGCCGCGCACGCAGTACGTCGGCCAGCTGCCCGCGGTACGGCTCGTACGGCAGGTAGACGCCGAGCAGGTGGGTGTTCGACCAGTTGAGCAGCGTCCCGACCGCGATGTCGCTGGTCTCGGTGGGCAGCATCCCCAGCACGACGTCGAACCCGATCTTCGGGTCGAGCTCCGCGTCGGCGACCGCGTCCCGCACGCTGTTGAGGATGACGGCGCGGGTGACGCCGTCGGTGATCTTCGGCAGCAGCGCCGCGAGGTTGTCCAGGCTCAAAGAGTCGAGCCGGATCTTCGCCCAGCTGTCGTCGCCGGCGTCCGGGACCACGACGGCGAGCGATGGGTCCAGGTCGACATCCACCTCGTCGGCGTCGACGAGGACGTCGACCGTCGTACAGCGACCCTCGGCGTCGAACCCGCTGACGGTCAGCTTGTGCGGCCGTGTCGCCGGGTAGGCCTCGGGTGCTTTGCGGTGCAACTTGATGCCGGTGGCGGTCCGGGAGACGCTGATCGTGTCGAGGCCCGGCGTCCGCAGCCAGGCCTGCGCCCAGTCGTCGAGGCCGACCGCGCCGGCTTCGGTCCACTTCGCGACCAGGTCGGCGAAGGTCGCGTTGCCGAACTCGTTGGCGGCGATGTGCGCGTTGACGCCGGCCAGGAACACGTCGTCACCGAGGTACGCCGCGAGCTGCTTGAGGACCGCGGCGCCCTTCGCGTACGAGATGCCGTCGAAGTCGTCGAGCGACGCGAGCGCGTCCTTGACGGCGTCGGCAGCGATCGGGTGCGTCGAGGATCGCTGGTCGGCCTGCAGGCCCCACCACTTGCGCATGTAGGCGAAGTCGATCCAGTTGTCGGTGTACCGGGTCGCCTCGGTCGACACCCGGTGCGCCATGTACTCGGCGAACGACTCGTTCAGCCAGAGGTCGTTCCACCACTTCATCGTCACGGTGTCGCCGAACCACTGGTGCGCCATCTCGTGCACGATCGTCCGGGCCCGCTGGCTGCGCTCGCCGTCGGTGACCGCGGACCGGAACACCATCTGGTCCCGGAACGTCACGCAGCCCGGGTTCTCCATCGCTCCGGCGTTGAACTCCGGCACGAACGCCTGGTGGTAGTCGCCGAACGGGTACCGGTACCCGAACATCCGGTGGTACGCGTCGAAGGACTGCTTGGTGACCTCGAAGATGTCCGCGGCCTCACGGTCGAGGGCCTCCTTCAGCGACTGCCGCGAGACGACGCTGAGCGCGATCCCGTCGTGCGAGTCGGTGATCTGGTGGTACGGCCCGGCGACCACGGTGACGAAGTACGTCGACAGCCGCTTGGTCTCGGCCAGCTCCCAACGGCCGGGGGAGACCTGCGTCGCGGCGCCGTTGCCGAGCACGATCCACTCTTCCGGGGCCGTGACCTTGAAGCGGTACGGCGCCTTGAGGTCGGGCTGGTCGAAGCACGCGAAGATCCGCGGGCCGGCGTCGAGGAACGACATCGCGTACGTGTAGGCGAGACCGTCGGCGGCGTCGACCGCACGGTGCAGGCCCTCGCCGTCGTGCGAGTACAGCATCGAGGCGACCACGACGAGTTCGTTCTCCGGCTGCAGGCCGGTCAGCTCGAGCCGTCCGTCGTTCAGGCCGGCGACGTCGACCGCCGTACCGTTGAGCGTCACGGAGATCAGCTCGTCGGGTTTCACGTCCACCCAACTCGACTGATCAGAGGCGGTGAACCTGATCGTGGTGGTGGATCCGAACGTCCGCTCGCCCTGGGTGAGGTCGAGGTCGACGTCGTACGACTGGACGGAAAGCGCGGCGGCCCGAGTGCGGGCGCCGTCGACGGTGAGACTCGGCATGAGGGCCACTGTATGCCGAGACTAGGCTGAGCACATGGGTGATATGGAGTACCGGCAGCTGGGTGACTCAGGGCTTGCAGTCAGCGTGGTTGGGCTGGGGTGCAACAACTTCGGCGGACGGCTGGACGCGACCCGGACGGATGCGGTGGTGAACGCTGCCGTCGACGCGGGGATCACGCTGTTCGACACCGCGGACGTGTACCGCGGTGACCACGGCTTCAGCGAGGAACTGCTCGGAAAGGCGCTGGGGAGCCGCCGTGACGAGGTGGTGATCGCGACCAAGTTCGGCGGCGACATGCACGGCGTGAACGGGCCGGACTGGGGTGTCCGCGGCTCCCGTCGGTACATCCGCAAGGCGGTCGAATCAAGCCTGCAGCGGCTCGGTACTGACTGGATCGATCTCTACCAGCTGCACGTCCCGGACCCGGTCACCCCGATCGAGGAGACCCTGTCCGCCCTGTCCGAACTCGTTGCCGAGGGCAAGGTCCGTTACCTGGGCAGCTCGCAGTTCGCGGGCTGGCAGGTGGTCGACGCCGAGTGGACCGCCCGGTCGAACGGCCTCGAGCACTTCATCAGCGCGCAGAACCGGTACTCGCTGCTCGAACGCGAGGCCGAGGACGAGCTGGTGCCCGCGTGCGAGCACCTGGGGATCGGCATCCTGCCGTTCTTCCCGCTCTCGTCCGGCCTGCTCAGCGGCAAGTACAAGCGTGGTGCCGCGGCGCCCGAGGGCACCCGGCTCGCGGGCCAGCCGGACCGGCTTGCCCGGGCCGACTTCGACAAGATCGAGGCGCTCGAGACGTTCGCGGCCGAGCGCAACCTGACGATGATCGACGTCGCGATCGGCGGCCTCGCGGCGCAGCCTGCGGTCGCCTCGGTGATCGCCGGCGCCACTACCCCCGAGCAGATCACGCAGAACGTCGCAGCCGGCCGGTGGGACCCGACACCCGCCGACCTGGCCACCCTGGACGAACTGACGTGACCCTGATTCTCCTGCCGCCGTCCGAAGGTAAGACCGGACGGTCGCGCGGTCGTGCCGTCGACTTCGGCACGCTGTCGTTCCCGGAGCTGAATCCGGTCCGCGAGCAGGTCCTCGAGACATTGGCGAAGGTCTCCGCCTCCGCCGATGCGCACGACGTACTGGAGGTCGGCGCCTCGCTGCGTGACGAGGTCGAGCGCAACACCCGCTGGCGCACCGAACCGTCCGTGCCGGTCTCCGAGCTGTACTCAGGTGTCCTGTACGACGCCCTCGGCTACTCCACGCTCTCCGCGGGCACGAAGCGTCGCGCCGCGAATCGCCTGCTTGTCATCTCGGCGGTCTGGGGCGCGCTTCGACCGGCCGACCGCGTCCCGCCGTACCGGCTGTCGATGGGTACGACGCTCCCGGGCCACGGACCGCTCGCATCGGTCTGGCGCGATCCGCTGAACGCCGCGCTGGCCGGCGTCGACGGTGTGATCGTGGACTGCCGGTCCTCGACGTACGTCGCGGCGTGGCGGCCGTCCGGCGACCAGGCGGACAAGTGGGTGTCGGTGAATGTGGTGCGGGAACGCAACGGTGTGCGGTCGGTCGTCTCGCACAACGCGAAGCACACCCGCGGCCTGGTCGCGCGGCATCTGCTTGAGTCCGGCAAGGACCCGGGCACGCCGAAATCACTGCACAGACTGATCAGCGACCGTTGGAACGCCGAGCTCGACCGCACGGCGGCCGGCTGGACGCTGACCGTGGTGGAACACGACTGATCCTTGCCGTCGGCATCTCCTCCGCTCCCGCGCTTGACACGGTCCGGATCGCGGCGGACGCTCCGAAGAAGAGCAGGTCCGGGGCCGCTCGCCGTGGGTGACGGCGGCACTCCACAGGGGGCATCATGCGGATCAATCGTGTCGGCGCTGACATCAGCGTGCTCAGTGATCAACTGCCGGTACCGGGCATCGGTTTCCTGCCCGTCAACGCGTTCGTCCTGCTCGCGGCCGAACCGCTGGTGGTCGACACCGGGTTGAGCCTGCCCGGTCGCGGCTTCATGGACGCGCTCGGCTCGGTGGTCGATCCGGCCGATGTGCGGTGGATCTGGCTGACCCATCCCGACCGCGACCACACCGGCTCGTTGTTCGACCTGCTGGAAGCGGCACCGCAGGCACGCCTGATCACGACCTTCATCGGCGCCGGCATCATGTCGACCGAGCGGCCGCTGCCCATGGACCGGCTGTACCTGCTGAACCCCGGCCAGTCGCTCTCGCTGGGGGACCGCACCGTGACCGCCTTCCGGCCGCCGCTGTACGACAGCCCGGCGACCGTGGGCTTCTACGACGACCGGTCGCGGGCCTGCTTCAGCTCCGATTGCTTCGGAGCGCCGATGCCGACATCGGAGCTCGCCGACTGCGGCGATGTCAGCGATGCCCCGCGGGACGCGCTGCGTGGCGGGCAGTTGCTGTGGGCGACGATCGACAGCCCGTGGGTGCACAACGTCGACCAGGAAGCGTTCCGGCGTACTGTCCAGCCGTTACGGGAGATGAACCCGGACGTCATTCTCAGCAGTCACCTGCCGCCGGCTCCGGGGCACACCACGAACTTCCTGGATCTGCTCGAGACGGCACCGCAGGCCGATGCGTTCGTCGGACCGGACCAGCACGCCTTGGAGGAGATGCTCGCCGGCTTCGAGCCGGCCGGCGCCGCACCCTGAGCCGCTGGATGGGCAGCGTCCTACGTTCACGCGACTGTAACTGGTAAGTGGTTTCCTACACTGTGTAACCGGGGAAGGCTGAGGGGCAGCAACGTTCAGGGGGGATTCCGCCCTACCTCGGAGGCCTGACCGATGCAACGCAGGACTGCACTACTGACAACCGTGGCGGCAGCCGCGGCCGCGTGGACGCTGAGTGCCGGACCGGCGCTGGCGTACCCGCCGACCCCGCCGTCGGCGAGCACCGCCGCGACCCAGCTGGCGAGCCTGACCGTGAAGACGGAGGGTTCGAGCGACGGCTACAGCCGAGACAAGTTCCCGCACTGGATCAACCAGTCCGGGACCTGCGACACCCGCGAAGAGGTGCTGAAGCGCGACGGCTCCGGCGTGACCGTGGACAGCAGTTGCCAGCCGTCCGCCGGCCGCTGGTACAGCGTGTACGACTCGACCTGGGTGGAGGACTCCTCGGACGTCGACATCGACCACATCGTGCCGTTGTCCGAGGCCTGGAAGTCGGGCGCGAGCGCGTGGACCACCGCCAAGCGGCAGGAGTTCGCGAACAACCTGACCATCTCGCAGCTGATCGCGGTGACGGCGTCGAGCAACCGCTCGAAGGGTGACAAGGACCCGTCGGAGTGGAAGCCGCCGAACACCTCGGTGCACTGCATCTACGCCCGCGAGTGGATCTGGGTGAAGTACACCTACAAGTTGTCGCTGCAGTCCGCTGAGAAGACAGCGCTGACGCAGATGCTCGGCACCTGCTAGATCCTTGGCTAGTCCTCGAGTAGATGGCGGCGCTGGGCGTGGATGCCGGCCTGGAACCGGGTCCGTGCACCCAGCGTCTCCATCAGCTCGGCCACCCGGCGGCCGACGGTCCGGCTGCTCAGCGCGAGCTGCCGCGCAATCGCGTCGTCCTTGAAACCGGCCGCTAGCAAGGTCATCAGCCGGGCGTCCGTCGGGTCGGCCTTGGCGGCCGGGACCACCGGCACGGCCTGGTCCCACAGCAGCCAGAACATCTCGATCAGCGCGTCCAGCAACGCACACGGGTGTACGACGAGTGCGCTGTCGACCAGCTGGTCCACCGACAGCGGCAGGAGCGCGATCTTGCCGTCGAACACGGCCAGCTTCATCGGCACCTGCGGATGCACCCGCGACGTCTCACCGGCGTCGGCCGCGCTGTACGCCTCGTCGACGCCGCCGGGGATGTCGAGCGAGTCGGGGGAGTAGATGCCGTGGACGACGACCCCGTCACCGAGGAGCCCACGCACGGTGCTGTCCGATTCGGCGGCCTGCGCGGCGTACGGCGGCCGGTCGAGGACGAGGAGCTGGTCGTTGGTGCCGTTGAGCAGCTGCGCGAACCGGGCGGCGATCGCCTCCTGACCGACGATCACCTCGACGAGGTTCTCCGGCCGGTACTGCTCCTGCGTGCTCAGCTCGGACAGCAGCACCCGGGCCTCGGCGCGCACGCGATCGAGCTCGGCCCGGCGTACGGCGACCAATGCGTCGACCGCGACGTCCGGGCGGGTCGGGAGCAGGCGGACCGGGTCGTCGGCGGTGCTGGTCAGTAGACCGAGCTTCTCGAGCCGACCGATCGTCGCGACGACCTCGTGCTCGTCACGGCCGAGGCGGTCGGCGAGTTCGCGGACGCCGCAGCCCGGGGCCGACAGCAACGCGCGGTAGGCGTCCTCATCGGACGGCTCCACCCCAACCGACTCCAGCATCCGATCAGGCTATCTCGTCCCGTGGACGGACTCGACCGGTTTGGCTACTTCGCGCCATGTCCGGGATACGTCAACACCCTGTCAGGTGCGGGGACCCGTCAGGTGGGGTATGTCTGATGGAGCCGGGCGCGCGCGGATCGGACAGGGGACGTCTGGTCAAGCCTCAACGCGCGCGCCCGTCCTTCGCTTCACCTTCAGGTAACTGCGCCAGATCAGTCGCTGCAGCAGAAGGGTGACGACGCCCGCGGCGGTCATCCCGGCGAGGTTGATGCCGAGCTGCGCCGCGGACCCGCCGATCTGGTGCGGTGCCCAGAGCGCGAGGGACAGCGCGAAGTCGCCGGCGGCGGGCACCGTCGTGACCGAGATGAACACGCCGACCAGCGCGTTGCCGCGACCGGCCGTCTGCGACAGCACTCCGGCGCATCCCGCGAGTACGGCGACGACCGCGGACCACTTGTCCGGGCGCCAGATGAACCCGGTCAGCGGCCGGGCCGCCGTGACGTCACCGACGTCGACCCAGCCGACGGCGCGGGCCAACAGCGCCGCCAGTGCCGTCAGCGCGATCGCGAGTACGAATCCTTTGACGAGGAGCGACAGCGACCTCTTGGTCAGGCCGCCCTTGCGCAGGAAGATGCCGACGGCAAGGGCGGCCACCACGCCGAACTCCGGGCCGACCACCATGGCGCCGACGACGAGGATCGCGGAGTCGGTGATCACGGCGATCGAGGCGATCATGGTCGCCAAGGTGAGGAACACGTAGTACACCCAGGACCCGCCGGCCTCGTTGTACGCCTGGTCCACGACGGCGTCCCAGATGACCGCGTCGTCGGGTGCGCCGGGCGCCGCCTGCTCCGCGGCCTGGGCGTTCCGCGACGGCGCCGCGTCCACGGAGGCCATCGCCACCGAGCCGTCGTCGTACAGGCCCTGTGCCTTGAGCCAGCTGAGGACGTCGGAGGCGGCCTCGCGGGTCACGTCGCACTCGACCACGTCGCCCTCGGGACGGCGGGCGGCGCCGGGCAGCCGGACGATGCTGGTGACTCGCGGGTCCTCGACGAGCGTGTTCAGGACGCGCTCACTGCGGTCCGGTGGGACGATGAGTCGAAGGTGCATCACGGGCCACATGCTGTCAGACCGACTCCGGGGAGCCTTCATGAGTGAATCCGCCGCCGTGGCGCAGACTGGTGACCGTCCTGAGCTGAAGCGGGTCATGGGACCCGGACTACTCCTGCTGTTCGTCGTCGGGGACATCCTCGGGACCGGGGTGTACGCGTTGACCGGCAAGGTGGCCGGTGAGGTCGGCGGCGCGGTCTGGCTGCCGTTCCTGTGCGCGTTCGTGGTCGCCCTGCTGACCGCGACCAGCTACCTCGAGCTCGTCACGAAGTACCCGAAGGCCGGTGGCGCGGCGGTCTACACGCACAAGGCGTTCGGGATCCACTTCCTCACCTTCCTGCTCACGTTCGCGGTGATGTGCTCCGGCCTCACCTCGGCGTCGAGCGCGTCGAAGGCGTTCGCGGCGAACTTCTTCTCCGCCGTGCACATCGACGCCGACCGCGGTGCGCTCCTGATGATCACCTCGCTCGCGTTCATGACGCTGATCGCGCTGGTGAACCTGCGCGGGGTCGGCGAGAGCGTGAAGGCGAACGTCGTACTCACCTGCGTCGAGCTCAGCGGTCTGCTGATCGTGATCGGGATCGGCGCCTGGGCGCTGATCGGCGGCGACGGCGACACCTCCCGCCTGACCGACTTCAAGGTCCCCGAGGGCGAGTCGCCGTTCAGCGCGGTGACGGCCGCGACCGCGCTGGCGTTCTTCGCGATGGTCGGGTTCGAGGACTCGGTGAACATGGCGGAGGAGACCAAGGACCCGGTGCGGATCTTCCCGAAGATCATGCTGATCGGCCTGTGCGCCACCGGCGTCATCTACGTCCTGGTCGCGATCTCCGCGGTCGCGCTGGTCTCGCCGGACGAGCTGAACAAGGGTGCGACGCCGCTGCTCAAGGTGGTCCAGGCCGGCGCGCCCGGGTTCCCGCTGGAGCTGTTCGCGTGGATCACGATGTTCGCGGTCGCCAACTCGGCGCTGATCAACATGCTGATGGCCAGCCGCCTGCTGTACGGCATGTCGCACGAGCAGGTGCTGCCCGGTCCGCTCGGCCGGGTGCTGCGCAGGCGCCGTACGCCGTACATCGCGATCCTGTTCACCACGCTGCTCGCGTTCGTCCTGATCGGGTACGCCGACCTCGCCGCGCTCGGTGGTACGACGGCGTTCCTGCTGCTGTGCGTGTTCGCGATCGTGAACGTCGCGGTGCTGGTCCTGCGGCGGGACCAGGTCGAGCACGGTCACTTCCACGCGCCGACCGCGCTGCCGGTGCTGGGCGTGATCCTGTGCGTGTACCTGGCGAGCCCGTTGTCCGGGCGGGCGTCGGCGGACTACAAGATCGCGGGCTGGCTGATGCTCGTCGGGGTCGGGCTGTGGATCATCACCTGGCTGCTGAACAAGTACGTGTTCAACCGGCACCCCGACTTCGACCCGTCGCACCTCGACCCGCAGGGTCCGGTGAACTGACCGGGACGAACGCAGCGAACAGCACGGTCGCGAGGGCCGCGGCGCCGGTGCCGACGGCGATCCAGCCGAGTGCGGGGTAGCCCGCGCCGGCGTCGATCGCCAGGCCGCCGAGCCACGGCCCGAGCGTGATGCCGACGTTGAACGCGGAGAAGTTCGTCGCGGTCGCGAGCCTCGGCGCGTCACCGGCGAGGCTGAACACGCGGGCGTTGAGAGCAGGGTTCGCGGCGAAACCGAATCCGCCGAGCAGTGCGATCACGCCGATCGCCACCGCCGGGACAGAGGCGGTGATCGCCAGTACGCCGGACAGAACGATCAGCCCCGTGATGCTGATGAACAAGGTGTGGAACGGGAGCGCGTCGGCGAACCGGCCGCCGACGGTGATCCCGATGAACGAGCCGAGACCATAGAGAGCGAGGACGCCGGGAACGGCTCCGGGCGGAAGGCCTGTGGTCTGGATCAGGAGCGGGGCGAGGTAGCTGAAGACGATGAGGATCGTGGCGGTCACCAGTGCCGTCGTACCGAACGCGAGCCAGAGCCGCGCGTTGCGGAGCACCCGGATCTCGTCGGCGAGCCGCGGCGCGCTTGCGGGGTCAGGCCGGTCGGCCGGCAGTGTGGCGAAGACGCCTGCCATCGCGAGCACGCACATCCCGGCGACGGTCCAGAACGCCGACTGCCAGCCGAGGTGCTGGCCCAGGACCGTTCCGAGCGGGAGGCCGACGATGGTCGCGATCGTCAGGCCGCCGGTGACGATGCTCATCGCCCGCGCGCGCCTGTTCGCCGGCACGAGGGCAACCACGGTCACCGCGGCGATCGACCAGAACCCGGAGTACACGAAGGCGCCGACGATCCGGGTGGCGAGCAGTACGGCGTAGCTCGACGTCAGTGCGCCCACGACATGGGTGAGCGCGAAGATCGCCAGGAAGACGAGTCCCGCCGCACGGCGGGACCAGGTGAGGGTGACGACCGCGAGGACCGGGGCTCCGACGAGCATGCCGATCGCGAACGCGGAGATCAGCAGCCCGGCCTGGGGGATGGTGACGTGCAGATCCGTCGCGAGCTCGGGAAGCAGGCCGGCGAGCATCAGTTCGGACGTGCCTTGGGCGAAGATGCTCAGGCCGAGGACATAGACAGCTATCGGCATCGTTCCCCCTCACCTCGACGAGTGCCACTCGCAGTATCTCAGGGATCACTGTCCGCTGTCGCCGCGCCTGCCACTGGCTGAGATTTGAGCCGATACGGCATCGTTGGGGTATGAGCTATCAGACTCCGGCCAAGCGGACCGGGCGGGCTGTGGACACCGCCCGGATCGGTAGTGGGCTGAAGCTGCTCGTCGGTCTGGTGGGGCTGATGTGGCTCAGCGAGGTCGTCGACACCGTGACCCACGGCGCCCTCGACCAGTACGGGATCATCTCCCGCGAGCCTCGCGGCCTGATCGGGATCCTGACCGCGCCGTTCCTGCATCTCGGGTTCGGTCACCTGGTCTCGAACACCTTGCCGCTGGTCACGCTCGGCGCGCTGATCGCGGTCAGCGGCGCGGCCCGGCTGTTCGCGGTGACCGCGATCGTGACGGTGATCGGCGGGTTCGGGACCTGGCTGGTCTCACCGCCGAACACGATCACGATCGGCGCCAGCGGGCTGGTCTTCGGGTACGCGTCGTACCTGATCCTCCGCGGCCTGTTCAACCGCCGGCTCTTGCAGGTGCTGCTCGGCATCGTCGTCGTGATGGTCTGGGGCAGCGCCCTGTTCAGCGGGCTGCTCCCGCAGGACGGGATCTCCTGGCAGGGTCACCTGTTCGGTGGCATCGCCGGCGTACTTGCGGCCTGGGTGCTGGCCGACGACAAGCAGCAACGCGTCAAATGAGCGTCGCGGGGTCGGTGTTCGCCCCGCAGACCACGACGGCAACGCGCTCACCGGCAGCCGGGCGGTAGGCGCCCGACAGCAACGCGGCGTACGCCGTCGCGCCGCCGTGCTCGGTCGCCAGGTGGTACTGCCGCCACAGCTCATTGCGACCAGCAACGATCGCCTCGTCGTCGACGAGCACCGTCCGGACGCCGTACCTCTGGGCGGCCTCGAAGGCCAGCGAACCGATACGGCGCGCACCGAGCGAATCCGCGGCCACTCCGCCGACGGCTCCGTCGGTCGGCTCGCCCACCTCGAGTGCCCGTTGCAGGGTCGGCGCGAGCGCGGGTTCCACGCTGACCACCTGCGCGTTGTCACCGATGGCGGTCGCGATGCCGGCGATCAGACCGCCGCCGCCGACCGCGACCAGGACCGTGTCGAACATGCCCGCCTGCTCGAGTAGTTCGAGGCCGACCGTGCCCTGCCCGGCGACGACCTCCGGCTGGTCGTAGGCGTGCACCAGCAGCGCACCCGACTCGTCCTGCGCCGCGAGCGCCGCCTGGTACGCCTCGGCGTACTCCGATCCGACCTGCACGATGTCCGCGTCGAGGGTGCGCAGCTTGCCGAGCTTCGCGGCCGGGGTCGTCTCAGGGACGAAGATCCGGGCCGGTACGCCGAGCTCGCGCGCCGCATACGCCGCCGCCAGCCCGTGGTTGCCGCCGGACGCGGCGACGATGCCCTGACCGGTCAGCTCACCGCTGTCCTTCGCGCTGAGCAGCCGGTTGAACGCGCCCCGCGGCTTGAACGAACCCGTGTGCTGGAGCAGTTCGAGCTTGAACGTGAGCCCCGGCGCCACCTCGATCACCGGCGTACGCCGTACCCGCCCAGCGATCCGCTCCGCGGCTTGCTTCACGTCGTCCAGGCTTACCGTCATGCTCCAACCCTGCCACGATGGTGAACAGCCGACGGACGGAGGCTCTGCACATGAGCGGAATGGGCGCGTACGAGGAGACCTACCAGCGGAGCCTGGACGACCCGCACGGGTTCTGGCTCGCGGCGGCCGAGGCGATCTCCTGGACGAGGCCGCCGACCCGGGCGCTCGACGCGACCGATGCGCCGATCTTCCACTGGTTCCCCGACGGCGTGCTGAACACGTCGTACAACGCGCTCGACCGGCACGTCGAGGCCGGTGACGGCGGCCGGACGGCGCTCGTCTACGACTCACCGGTCACCGGGACCGGCCGGACCTACACCTACGCGCAACTGCGGGACGAGGTGGCGACGTTCGCCGGCGCGCTGGCGTCGCTAGGTGTCGGCAAGGGCGACCGGGTGATCGTCTACATGCCGATGATCCCGGAGGCGGTCGTCGCGATGCTGGCCTGCGCGCGACTCGGAGCGGTCCACTCGGTGGTGTTCGGCGGCTTCGCTCCGCGTGAGCTCGCGGCCCGGATCGAGGACGCCGGACCTCGCGTGATCGTCGCGGCTTCCTGTGGCATCGAGCCGACGCGGATCGTCGAGTACAAACCGATCATCGACGAGGCGCTGAAGATCTCGTCACACCAGCCCGAGCACACCGTCGTGTTCCAGCGCTCGGAGGCGGAGGCCCAGCTAGGTGATCGTGACCTCGACTGGACTGCCCTGACCGCGAAGTCCCAGCCGACGGGCCCGGTGCAGGTCGCGGCGACCGACCCGCTGTACATCCTCTACACCTCCGGTACGACGGGACGTCCGAAGGGTGTCGTCCGCGACAACGGCGGCCACGCGGTCGCGCTCGCCTGGACGATGCGCAACGTGTACGACATCGGGCCGGGCGACGTGTGGTGGACGGCGTCCGACGTCGGCTGGGTCGTCGGCCACTCGTACATCGTCTACGCGCCGCTCCTGGCCGGCGCGACCACGGTCCTCTACGAAGGCAAGCCGGTCGGGACGCCGGACGCGGGCGCGTTCTGGCGGGTGATCTCCGAGCACGGCGTGAAGGCGCTGTTCACCGCGCCGACCGCGATCCGCGCCATCAAGAAGGTCGATCCCGAGGCGGCCGAGCTGGCGAAGTACCCGCTGGACACGTTCCGGACGTTGTTCCTGGCGGGGGAGCGGCTCGACCCGGAGACGTACCACTGGGCGCACGAGCATCTCGGCGTACCGGTCGTCGACCACTGGTGGCAGACCGAGACCGGCTGGCCGATCGCGGCCAACCCGCGCGGGCTCGAGCCGCTGCCGACCAAGCCGGGCTCGGCGACCGTGCCGATGCCGGGCTGGAACGTGCAGATCCTCGATGCCTACGGCAAGGAGCTGCTGCCGCACGAGGAGGGCGCGATCGCGATCAAGCTGCCGCTGCCGCCGGGCGCCCTGCCGACGCTGTGGGGCGACGACCAGCGCTACATCGACAGCTACCTCAAGGAGTACGACGGCTACTACCTGACCGGCGACGGCGGGTTCATCGACGACGACGGCTACATCTTCGTGATGGGCCGCACCGACGACGTCATCAACGTCGCCGGCCACCGTTTGTCGACGGGCTCGATCGAGGCCGTCGTCGCGGCGAACCCGGCGGTCGCCGAGTGCGCGGTGATCGGCGTGCACGACGCGCTGAAGGGACAGTTGCCGCGGGCACTCGTCGTACTCAAGGCGGGCGCGACGGTGTCGGACGACGTACTGCGGGACGAACTGGTGGCCGCCGTACGCCGGGAGATCGGGCCGGTCGCCGCGTTCCGGGACGTGTCGGTGGTCGACGCGCTGCCGAAGACCCGCTCGGGCAAGATCCTGCGCCGCACCATGCGCGGAATCGCCGACGGCCGCGACGAACCGGTCCCGTCGACCATCGAGGACCCCGCCGTTCTGGACGCGCTACGCCCCGTCCTGCGCGGCGGTCAGGAAGGATAGGACCGCCGGACTGGCGACCGACCGGAACTCGTGAAAGTAGGCGTGCCGGGCACCCGTGAGGAGTTCGGCACGTGCCCCCGGGATCCGGTCGGCGAGCAGCTGCGCGTTCGCGGCCGGACTGAAGATGTCGTCGGTGCCGTGCAGGATCAGAGTCGGCGCAGTGATGCTCGGCAGGCCGTCCCATGCGTCGTGCCTGTTGCTGGCGACCAGATGCCTGCTTTTGGCGTACGACGGCATGGCCGCGTCACCGAGCACGTAGTACGGGCCGTGATTCTGAGCGAGCCACCCCGGGGTGTACATCAGCTCGAGCAGCACGCGCTCGGTTCGGGCCGGATCGGCCAGCGCCTTACGGATCTCCTGGCTGCGCTCGTACCCGTGCGCCGCACCGGGTGACGTACAGCCCAGAACCAGTGCGCCGACACGCTGGGGATGGTTGATCGCCAGCCACTGCGCGACCCGCCCGCCCATGGAGGTCCCGTAGACGTGCGCTCTGTCCAGCCCGAGGTCGTCGAGGACCGCGACCACGTCCTCCGCGAACCCGACCGTGCTGTAGACCTCGTCCGGCTTGCCGCTCTCGCCGGTTCCTCGCCAGTCCAGGGTGATCGTCCGGTACTGCGTCTCGAAGTCCGCCCGGACCGGATCCCACCAGGTGTGGTTGTTGGACTGCCCGGCGAGGAGAACAAGTGGTTGCCCGGCGCCCCGAACCTGGTAGGCGATCCTCGTCCCGTCGGTGGCTGCTGCGTTGGGCACAGAGATAGTCTGCAGGTATGCGAGTCGTGATTGCGGGTGGACACGGACAGATCGCGCTGCGGCTGACTCGGTTGCTGAGCGCCGACGGGCACCAGGTGGTCGGGGTGGTGCGGAACCCGGACCACGAGGCCGACATCGCGGCAGCCGGCGGTGAAGCCGCCGTACTGGATCTCGAGCAGGCCGACGTCGGCGCGGTGGCCAAGGTCCTGGCGGGCGCGGACGTGGCGGTCTTCGCCGCCGGCGCCGGGCCGGGCAGCGGGAACGCGCGCAAGGACACGGTCGACCGGGGCGCAGCCGCGCTGTTCGCGGACGCTGCCGAGCAGGCCGGCGTACGGCGGCACATCCAGGTCGGCTCGATCAACGCGGAACGTGCCCTGTCGCTGACCGACAACGAGACGTTCACGGTCTATCTCCGGGCCAAGTGGGCCGCTGAGGAGGACCTCCGGGCCAGAGACCTGGACTGGACGATCCTGCGGCCCGGCAGTCTGACCGACGACCCCGGGACCGGCACGGTGTACCTCGCCGACAGGACCGGTCCCGGCCGGATCACCCGCGACGACGTCGCGCTGGTGCTGGCCGGCCTCTGTGACGCTCCGGCCTCGATCGGCCGGACACTCGAGCTCATCGGCGGGGACACACCCGTCCGTGAGGCCCTCGAGAACCTCTGACCCTTATGACGTTGCCACAAGCAACAGAATGTGACGGGACTGCGACACTATGGCAGACACACTCCGGCAGGTGACCTTCGAGCGCCTGGCGAACAGCAGCTACGAGGTGCGGAACGCCCGCGGCGGGAGCATCCGGATCGGCTCCGGCGGCGCGGACACCGACTTCACGCCGGTCGAGCTGCTGCTGGCCGCGATCGGGACCTGCTCGGCGATCGACGTCGACATCGTGGTGAGCCGCCGGGCCGAGCCGACCGAGTTCAGCGCGGTCGTCCGCGGCGACAAGATCCGGGACGCCGAGGAAGGCAACCGGATGGAGAACCTCGCGGTCGAGTTCACCGTGCATTTCCCCGAGGGCGAGGACGGCGACAAGGCCCGCGAGGCGCTGCCGCGCGCCGTGAAGATGTCCCACGACCGCCTCTGCACGGTCAGCCGTACCGTCGAGCTCGGCATCCCCGTCACCACAACGGTCAACGACGACTGAGCACTTCACGGAGGCGCTGCGCATAGGCCTTCGGGTGGCTGAGGTTGCCGTTGTGACCGCCCGGGAAGGTCTGCAGGTCCTGGCCGCTGAGCTCGGCCAGGGCCTCGGCACACTGGTAGTCGAAGACGGTCCGCGGCGTCGTCGTACCCGCTGCCGGAATGATCCGCACGCCGGTCGACGAGAGCGCGGCCGGGTCGAGGTCGTCGTCCGCGGCGGCGGTGAAGTCGTGGCGGATGAAGTAGTCGAAGTTCGCGAGCCGGTTCGCGTCCATCGGGAAGTCGGTGCGGCCGGGTTCGCCGTTCGACGGGTCGATGCCGAGTGAGCGGACGATGGCCGGGATCGTGGCCTGGAGTCCGTTGGCCAGGTACTGGGCGCGGAGCTCGGTGAGTTCGTCGCGGTGCAGTTTGGGGTCGGGGAGCAGCCAGGGCGCGATCGGCTCGTGCGCGACGAGTGTGTGCAGCTGCGTCGGATGCTTCACGGTCAGATGCAGACCGATCACCGCGCCGAGATTGCAGCCGAGCATGGCGACGGGTTCGTCGGTGACGTGCAGGAGCAGACGGTGTACGTCGTCCGCGTGGTCGGCGATCGTGGCGCCCGGCTCGTCGACCTTGCTCCGGGACAGGCCGCGGCGGTCGTAGGTGAGCACGGTGTAGTCGTCGGCGAGCTGCCGGACGAGGTCGGTGCTGCGGTCGGCATCGCCTTCACCGCTCTGCGAGATCAGCAGCAGCGGTCCGTTGCCTTCGAGCTGGTAGTGGAGCACTGCTCCGGGTACGTCGATCATGGTCCGGAGATTACATCTAATTAGATGCATTGATCAAGATGTATCGATCTTGATGTAGATTCGGCGGTGTGAACGGTGTGGAGCTCTTCCTGCTCGGGCGGGCGCTGATGAAGATCGGCGAGGACGCGTTACCGGAGCCGCCGGGCGGCGCGGCGAAGTACGCCGGCAGCGCGCGGATGGTGCTGATCGTCGCGAGTGACATCGCCGAGCATCCGACGAGCGCGGTGGGGGAGATCGCCGCCCGCACCGGCCTGCCGCAGAGCCAGGTGTCGACCGCGATCGCCCGGCTGAAGGAGGCCGGATCGGTCATCACGACAACCGATCCGACCGACCGACGCCGGGCCTTGGTCAGTCAGGCGCCCGACGCCTCGGACCGCCTGGCTCAGGTCCGTGCCACGAGCATCGAGCCGGCCCTCGCCGCGGCGCTGGGCACCGACGACCACGCACGAGTCGCAGAGCTCGCGCGCACGCTGCAGGAACTAGCCCGCGACCTGCAGACCTCAGGAGAGTAGGAACTCGCTCGCCGGCCGAAGCCGCGTCTTCAGCACGTCCTGGGTGCCGCGGCTGTCGAGACGAATGTCGGACGGCGTACCTGGCGCGGACGGCAGGGTCTGCGGGTCGAGACCGTCGCGAATGGCGATCAGCCGTCCCAGGTCGAATCGGCTGAGCGCCTCAGGACCGGCCACGTGGGTCACGCCGATGACCTCGGAGACGAGCAACTCGAGCAGCGCCGACGCGAGGTCGGAGACGTGCACCGGGCAGCGGATGTTGCCCGTGTAGAACACACCAGGCTCACCGGCCGCCAACCGTCGTACGCGCTGTTCCTCCTCCGAGTGACCGTCCGATCCGATGATGAGCGACGTCCGCGCGATGACAGCGCCCGGCATGACCGCACGGATCGCCGTCTCGGCCGCCGCCTTGGCCGCACCGTACGGCGTGATCGGGCATGGCAATTCGTTCTCGGTGTACGCCGCTTCCCGGGGACCGAAGACCGCATCGCTGGACACGAACACAAGACGCGCGTCGTCCGCCTCCAGCGCGACGTTGACCGCGCCATGGGCCGTGGTCCGCCAGTCGTCCTGCTTGTAGGCGGTGTGGATGATCCCGTCCGGCCGGACGCTGCGAATCACGTCCCGCACCGCGTCACGTCGCCGTACGTCGAGCTGCACCCCACCCGCCACGACTTGCGAGTGGTACGCCGGGATGACCTCGTGCCCGCCCGTGCGCAGGAGTTCACGCCCCAGGAGACCAGCGGCTCCAGTGACGAGCAACCTCACCCGGCCAGTTTATGACGCTCGAGCCGCCATCCGGCAGTCCGCGTGGCGCGCTTCACCTCGGCGACGGTTCGTACCTTCCGGGGCGTCATCCACGACTGCGACGGCTTGTGCAACATCCACCCGTCGCCGATGGTCAGCGCCGCGTGCTGGACCCGCCGCGCAGCGTCACGCCAGACGAGCACAGTGCCCGGTACGTCGTCCTTGCCGCCGCTCTCGGTGTGGTTCGCCAGCCATTCCTCGAACGGTTCGCGCACCATCCAGACCGTCTCGGCGCCGTCGACGCCGCAGGCAGCCATCACGGTGCCGAAGCAGTTCGGCCCGCTGCCGTCCGGAAACGTGCCGGCCAACTCCCGCACGCGTGGCAGCGCCGCGGGCCAGGACCGGACCTCGGCATGCCGGCTCGGCCCGAGATCCTCGCTCACGATCTCGGGAAGCACGCGCGCCGGCTCCCGCAGCAGCGACTTCCACCAGACGAACCGATGCCCGTCCGCCTGCTGACGAACGTCCGGCCCGACGATCCGCGACCACTTCCGCACCGTCGGAACCGACCCGCGGTCGTAATCCACCTGCGCCCGAACCAACGCGGCCCGCGTCGCCTTCGGCAAGTCGTCGAACGCCGCCTCGCTCAACCACGCGGTCCGAGCAGCCTTCCGGTCGATCGCGTACGTGCGATAGGTGTCGCGATCCTCCCGGCTCGGCTCCCGGTCGTCCGTGGCCAGCTTCCAGGCCGTCGCCTGCTTCCTCGTCACGAAGAACGGCTGCTCGTCCGGTGCGAGCCAGTCGACCCATCGCTCCAGCAGGTCAGACGAGACGTCGATCCCCAGGACGGTCAGCACCGGGCCACGCTCTCATCCTCACGCCTGATCGGCCACCGGCTTTTGCGGGCCTCGGTAGCGCTGCGTCTGGGAGTAGACCAGGTTGGTCGTCGTGCTGCCGAAGTCAGTCAGCTCGTTGACGAGTTCCTCGAGGTGCGGCATCGATGCTGCTGCGACCTTCAGGGTGTAGCAGTCGTCGCCGGTGGTTCGCAGGCACTCCAGAATCTCGCGGCGCTCGGCCATCAGACGATGCAGCGGCTCGTGCTTGTTGCCGGGGTACTTCAGTCGTACGACGGCCAGCACCGGGTAGCCGACCTTCGTGAGGTCGACCTCGGCGCGGTACCCGGTGATCACGCCGATCGACTCCAGCCGGCGTACTCGCTCGGTGGTGGCCGAGGCGCTCAGGTTGACCCGCTTGCCGAGCTGCGTGAGGGACAGCCGGGCGTCCTCCTGCAGTTCGGTCAGGATCGCCCAGTCGGTCGGATCGAGACTCTCGGTCATACGGATAATCTACCGGCGATTCCCCGGCGCGAGGCGACGTACGCCGTGAGGATTCTCTTCAGAACTGTGTCTCCGCCTGGATAGCCTGAGGGCGTGGAACTTGGAGTGAACGTGCCGAACTTCGGCCCGGGGACGAATCCGGCGCGGCTGCGGGACTGGGCGCGCGTCGTCGAGGGACTCGGGTACGACCTGCTGATGGTGTCGGACCATGTGGTGATCACGCCGGACGTCGCGGAGCAGTACCCCGCGCCGTTCTACGAACCGTTCACCACGCTGAGCTGGCTCGCCGGGATCACCGAGCGGGTCCGGCTCGGGACGACCGTGCTGATCGCGCCGTACCGGCATCCGTTGCTGGTGGCAAGGATGGCGGCCAACCTCAACGCGTTGAGTGGCGGTCGCCTGGTGCTCGGTGTCGGGGTCGGCTGGGCGCGGCAGGAGTTCGCGGCGCTCGGCGCGGAGCATGCGCACCGCGGTCGGCGTACGGACGAGGTACTCGCCGAGGTGCGGCGCGCGTGGGCCGACACTGCGGACTACGGCGACGGGCCGATCCCGATCTGGGTCGGCGGTTCGAGTACGGCGGGATTGCGCCGGACCGTCCGGTACGGCGACGCGTGGCATCCGCTGCGGCAAACGATCGAGCAGCTGCGAGACGGGCTGGATCGGCTGCGGACGGTCGCGGCGTCGGAGGACCGGCCGGTGCCGGGATTCGCGCCGCGGATCCTGCTCCGGCTGACGGACGAGCCGCTGGGCGACGATGATCGAGTAGCGGGGGAGGGTTCGATCGAGCAGGTGATGCAGGATCTCGCCGTACTGCGGGAGCTCGGCGCGCAGAGCGTCGTACTCGATCCGTTCGTCGGCGACCCTCTTGAGACCGAACGGCCCGAAGGGGCCTGGCAGGCGTTGGCGACAATCGCCGCGGCAATGAGACTGGAGACGACGTGACACCTGAGGCAGAAGGATTCCTGCGCCGTGCGATCGCACTCGCCGCGGAGGCGCGGAAGGACGGGAACCCGCCGTTCGGCTCGCTGCTGGTCGGCCCCGACGGCACCGTGCTCATCGAGGAGCGGAACACGACGCTCACCGAAGGGAACATCAGCTTCCACCCGGAGCTGAAGCTCGCGGTGTGGGCGGCCCAGCAGCTGTCGCCCGAGGACGCGGCCGGCACCACCATGTACACGAGCTGCCAGCCGTGCGGGATGTGCTCGGGCGCGCTCGCGAGGTCCGGCCTCGGCAAGGTCGTGTTCGCGCTGTCGGGCGAGCAGCTCGACGGGCTCAAGTCGACGGGCGGCTTCCCCGACGTACCGCTGGAAGGACCGGCGCTGTACGACGAGGCCCGCGTGCCCGTGGACGGGTACTACAGCTGAGGCTGGGGTCCCGTCGCCGGGACCCCAGCACTCGCTACTTCACCGGGGTCAGACAGAGCGTGTACTTCGTCGAGCCGCTCTGGTAGACGTACGACGCCTCGGCGTCCTCGCCGCACTGGCTGTCGTCGGTCGAGTCGTCGATCTTGTCGACGATCTTGTACTCGGCCTCCGAGGACGTGCAGTCGACGACCTTCACGTCCGGCTTGGCCGACGTGCCCTGGTTGATGACACAGGCACCGATCTTGGCCTTCGACTCGGTCGAGTTCAGGTTCGCGAACACGATCGCCGCGATCAGTGCGATCGGCAGCAGCAGACCGAGGATCGCCGGCCGCTGGAACAGCGGTTTGCCCGGGTCCATCGGCCGGCCCTGGCCCGGCGTGGGCTCCGGGAGGCCCTTGAACTTCTGCATCGGGCCGATGTTCATCAGCATCGTGATCGGGTTGATGATCGACGAACCGATACCCCACCAGCCCTGCCAGAGGCTCTTCGCGGTCATGTCGCGGACCGACGCGATCCCGCAGGTGCGGCAGAACGGGCCCTGCAACTTCAGGAACCGCATGATGATGATCAGGCCCTGGTGGCCGCGCACGGTGGCCTCGGCCGCCGGGTAGCCGCCGCAGAAACGGCAGGCCATCTGGCCCTGCGGCGCCTGGCCCTGCTGGGGAAACGACTGGTCCTGCTGGTACTGCTGACCCTGGTACTGCTGCTGGCCAGGGTACTGGCCCTGCGGCGGGTACTGCTGACCGCCGTCCTGTGGGTAGGTCTGGCCCGGCTGCTGCTGGTACTGCTGGCCGCCGTACTGCTGGCCCGCGTACTGCTGCTGACCAGGCTGACCGGGCTGATCCGGCTGCTGGGGCTGGCCGGGCTGCTGACCGTACTGCGGGAACTGCTGCTGTGGCGGACCGTAGCCGGCCGGCTGACCTGAGTACGGGTTCTGCGGCGGCTGGGGAGGGGATGTGGTCACGAATGGATCCTGAGGCTGATCGAGGGGCGGTGTCGGGACACGTTGAACCATGGCACCTTACTCATCCGGGTGGTCCATCGCGGCATACCGCCGCATCAATTCCCGGCCAAGTCGCGCGAGCTCCGCCTGCACCGACGGAGGATCCACCACTTCGATCGACCCGCCCCACCCGGCGAGGTGCTGCGCGATCATCAACGGAGTGGGCGCGGTGACCTTCAGCCGGACCCGGTCGCCATCGACCCCGTCGACCTCGCAGTTGCGGCCGAGCCGGTCCTGCATCACCCACACGAACCGCTCGTCCATCAGGACAGTTGCCGTCAGCCCCGATCGTCGCTCCTCCATCCGTTCGACGATCTCGGCCCACGCCGTCGACAGCTCGAACCCGTCCGGCCGCTCGAAGGTCGCGCCGGTCGTTTCCGCGTCGACCACCCGGTCGATGCGGTACGTCCGCTGCCCCTTCTCGGTCCACGCGATCAGGTACCAGACGTCGTCCTTGTCCACGAGACCGAGCGGGTCCACCACCCGCTCCGACGTCTCCCGGCCGCGTCTGGAGTAGACCAATCGGACCCGTTCCCGGCGTACGACGGAGTCCTGCAGGCGACGTACCAGCTCTGGGCGTTCCTTCACGTGCTCGCCCCAGCGAGCCGGGTCGATCACCACCGCCTCGGCTGCAGCCTGGGCGTGCTCGCGAAAGGTGCCCGGCAAGGCCTGCACGAGCTTGCGGAGGGCCGCCTTCGCGTCGGGAGCGATCGACGCCGCCGGACCCACGAGCAGGAACAACGCCTGCGCCTCGGTTGCCGTCAGCCCGCTCAGGTCGGTCCTTGCACCGCCGACCAACTGCCAGCCGCCGTTCCGCCCCGGCTGTGGATAGACCGGGATGCCGGCCGTCGACAACGCCTCCAGGTCCCGGCGCGCGGTCGCCACCGAGATCTCGAGCTCCGCCGCGACATCGGCCGCGGTCACCCGGCCCCGGGCCTGCATCAGCAACAGCACCGCCACCAACCGATCCGCCCGCATGACCCCGATCGTCGCAGACAAACCGCTCACCGTCTGAGCAGTTAAAACGGGTTACCCTCAGTTCCGGACGGACTTCTTCCGGAATGGTGACTGATGGCGTACGACGTGAGCCCGACGGCGCGGACCCTGATGGTCCTGGAGCTGATCCAGAACAGCCCCGGCGTCACCGCGGAGCAGCTGGGGGACAAGCTCGGGGTCTCCGAGCGCGCAGCCCGCCGCTACGTCGCGATCCTGCGCGAGGCCGACATCCCGATCGAGTCGGTGCGCGGGCCGTACGGCGGCTACCGGGTCGGACGCGGCTTGCGGTTGCCGCCGTTGATGTTCAGCCCGACCGAGGCGCTCGGGCTGGTGATGGCGGTGCTGGAAGGACCGCGCGGCGCCGCGGATCCGGTCGAGGACGCGCTCGGGAAGATCGTCCGGGTGCTGCCCGAAGCCGTCGCCCGGTCCACCGACGCGATCCGCCGGGTCCCTGCGCGTGGACCCGATCCCGGGGCCCGGACCCCTGATCCCGAGATCACCGCCGCCCTCGTGTCGCACAGCGCGGACTGCCGGCGCGTGACGATCCAGTACCGCCGCCACGAGGACGAGTGGCCGATGGACGTCGACCCGTGGGCGGTCGTCGTACGTCGTGGTCGCTGGTACCTGCTGTGCTGGTCGCACGCCAAGGACGCCCGGCGCGTGCTGCGCGTCGACAAGATCACCAAGGTCGAGGCGCAGACGGCATCGTTCGTGCCACCCGCTGAGCTCGATCCGCTGGCCGCTGTCGAGGAGCACCTCGCGATGGGCTGGCGGTACCCGATCGAGGTCGAGATCGACGCACCTCTCGACGACGCCGCCTGCTGGATCCCGCGCAGCATGGGCCGCCTGGAACCCATCGACGAGAACCGCACGCGGCTCCTGGCCAGCACCGACGAACCCGACTGGTACGCCGGCAAACTGTCCGAGATCCGCGCCCCGTTCCGGATCATCGGCGGCCCCGAACTCCGAGCCGCCTGCCAGTTCGTCGCCCAGCGCCTGCTCGCCGCGAGCACACCAGACTGATGCTGACCTGGGGCTCGGGCGACCGGGTGGCGCTTCTCATCCACGGGATGCTGGGCGCGGCCTCGCAGTACCACGAGGTCGGCCCGGCGCTCGCGGCTCGCGGATACCGGGCGGTCGCGATCGATCTGCCCGGCCACGGCGATGCGCCACGGGCCCCTGACGCGACGATGGAACTGTTCGTCGACGCTGTCCTCTCTGTCGTCGACACGCCACCGGCGCTCGCCATCGGTCACTCGCTCGGGGCGATCGTGCTTTCCGACGCACTGGCTCGGCTGCGGCCGAGTCGGGCGGTGTATGTCGACGTACCCCTCTCTGACCCGTCCGCGGACCCGCCGGCGCCGGCTGCGGAGCTGCGCGAACGTTTCACGACCTCTCGCGCCGCACGCACTGTGGAGCGGTTGGCTACCCGGACCGGTTGGTCAGCTGCGGACTGCCGGGTCGAGGCGGAGGCGGCGGCTCGGTTCGATGTCGAGACCGCGGTGGCGCTCGAACGCTCGTACGTAGGGCAAGCGGTCAAGCGACCCGTGGTGCCGTCGATTGTGGTGCGGGCCGACCCGAGCCGCTATGTGTCTGCTCGGCGGGCGCGGGAGCTGGAGGAGCTGGGATTCTGGGTCCGGTCGGTGCCGGGTGCGGGGCATTCCGTCTGGTACGGACACCTCGACGAGTTCATGGGAGTGGTGGACGAGTGGCTGGAAGCGGGATGAACGACATCGAGTTCTCGGGAGAGATCTGGTACTGGCGCGGGCCTGCGCCCTGGTACTTCATCACCGTCCCCGACGAGGAGAGCGCGTACTTCGAGGCGGAGTCGAACTTTGTCACGTACGGGTGGGGGATGATCCCGGTGACCGCCGAGATCGGTGCGAGTGTCTGGGACACGTCGATGTTCCCGAAGGACGGGCGGTACCTCCTGCCGGTGAAGGCGGCCGTACGGCGGGCGGAGGATCTCGACGACGGCGACGTACCGACCGTGCGGCTGCGGTTGCGCGGCTGGACGTGACAAGAACTGTCGGCGGGCGGGTCTAGCGTTCGCCGTACACGTTTTAGAGGGAGGAGCCTCCATGTCCACGCTGTCCGATAGGCCGCACACGGCCGTGCTCGTGATCGACGTCCAGAACGGTGTCGTGGGGGAGTCGTACGAGCGCGACCGCGTCGTCGCCAACATCAGCACACTCGTCGGCAAGGCCCGCGCCGGAGGCGTCCCGGTCGTCTGGATCCAGCACTCCGGCGAGAACCTGGTCAAGGACAGCGACGAGTGGCAGTTCGTGCCTGAGCTGTCCCGGGACGGCTCGGAGTCGCTCGTCCACAAGACGTACGCCGACAGCTTCGAGGCGACCGACCTGGAGGACGTCCTCGCCCGCGCCGGCATCGGCCACCTGGTCGTCAGCGGCGCGCAGACCGACGAGTGCATCCGCTCGACGATCCACGGCGCGATGGTCCGTGGGTACGACGTGACGCTGGTCGCCGACGCCCACACCACCGAGGACCTGAGCGAGTACGGCGCGCCGACGCCCGACAAGGTGATCGCGCACACCAACCTCTACTGGCAGTACCACCGGGCTCCGGGCCGGACCGCCGCCGTACAGAAGACCGACGAGGTCGCCTTCTGACAACGTCGAGGAGCTGAGTCAGCACCCGCACCCGCGGTACGTCGACGCCAGTCGCGATGGTATGCGCCGGGGCTCGCGCCCCGGCGCATACGGCTCAGTCGACCAGGGAGTTGAGGGTTGCGAGGTCCTCGGGGGAGAGGTTGAGGTCGGCGGCCCGCAGGTTCTCCTCCAGGTGCTGCGGGCTGGAGGTGCCCGGGATTGCGAGGACGTGATCGCCGCGGCTCAGCGTCCACGCCAACCGCACCTGCGCGACCGTCGCCCCGTGGCGGTCCGCGATCTCCTGAACCGGCCCGGAGTCGGGCACCCCGCCCCCCTCCCGCGACTCAGCGGTGAGCGTGAAGAACGGGATGAAGGCGATCCCCAACTCACCGCACAACTGCAGGATCTCGTCGTTCGCCCGCCCGAATCCCACGCTGTACCGGTTCTGCACCGCAACCACCGGCGCGATCTCCCGCGCCTCGTGAAGGTGCGGGACCCGCACGTTCGAGACACCCAAGTGCCGGATCATCCCCTTCGCCTGCAACTCGGCCAGGACGCCGAAATGCTCAGCAATGGACTCCAGACCCGTCTGCCGCAGGTACACGAGGTCCAGAGAATCGACCCCGAGAACGCGGAGATCGCTCTCCACGAGTTCCCGCAACTGGTCCGGCCGCGCCAGCCCGTGTTTCGTCGGCCCGACCTTGGTCGCGATCACGAGCTCTTCCGGGTGCGGCGCCAGCGCGCGCCGGATCACGTCGTTCGCCCAGCCCAGGCTCTCGAAGTCCGTCCCGCCGGACCGTCCGTAACTCGGGTAGAACTCCGCGGTGTCGATGTGATTCACCCCGAGCTCGACGACTCGCCGCAGCAGCGCGATCGCCCGGTCCTGTACGTCGGCCCCGCCGCCGTCACCGCCCGCGAGCCGCTTCGTACCGAATCCGATCCGCCGAACCGGCACTCCTCCGAGCGACCAGAATTCGCCGGACTTGCTTTCCGCAATTTCCGATGATAAGTTAATTGGTAGGGACGCATTCTCCTGTGAATTCTGCATTCGGCCAGGATAAATCCTTCCAAGTAATTCGTCCATCCTTTCCCGCATATTTCTTGCGCTACTCTCATGCGCGTGGGACTCACCGAGCGGCAGCAACAGCTCCTCGACGTGTGGCTGCCGTCCGCCGCGATCGTGCGTGACCACAGCTGGGGTCTCATCGGAACGCTCGTGCTGGAGCTCGAGCACCACGGAGAGCGCTACATCGCGAAGGCCGGCGACAGCGCCGACCACCGTCTCGCCCGCGAAATCCGTGCCCACCGCAACTGGTTGCAGCCGTGGACCACGTGGGGGAGAGCGGCCGAGCTCGTCCACGCGGACGAGGACGCGAAGCTCCTCCTGACCCGTTTCCTTCCCGGTGAGCTCGTCGAAGGCACGCCGTACGAATGGGCCTCGGACACCTATCAGCAGGCGGGCGAACTGCTCGCGGCATTTCACCGGCAATCCGCCGTACCGGACGACAACTACGAATCCCGTGAGAACCAGCGCACGCTCGCGGGACTAGGCAGACCGCACCGGATCGCACCCGACCTCGCCGACCTTCTCCGGGCAACGATCGAGGCCTGGCCGACACCGCCCGCGACGCTCGTACCGACCCACGGCGACTGGCAGCCCCGCAACTGGCTTGTCGACAACGGCATCGTCCGCGTCATCGACTTCGGCCGCGCGGACCTGCGCCCGGCGTACACCGACCTCGCTCGCCTGGCCGCCCAGCAGTTCCGCTCCGAACCGAGCCTCGAGCCGGCGTTCATCACCGGCTATGGCTCGGACCCGCGCGAACCAGCGGCCTGGCAGCGCGCCCGGCTCCGGGAGGCGATCAGTACGGCGGTGTGGGCACACCAGGTCGGCGACGAATCCTTCGAACAGCAAGGACATCGAATGATCGCCGAGGCCGTCGCCGAAATTGCGTTGTGATCTCCCGGAGCACGCTGGCATCGTCACGCCATGTCCAGTGAACTCCTGAGCGAAGCGCTCACCCTTGACCGTTATCCACGATCGAACACCTATGACCAGCAATGGGTCGTCGACAATCTCATGGGCCCGCACCCGCTGTGGAGCGCCGAAAGCCTCCTGCAGGTGATGACGCTGCGGCCCGGCATGCGGGTCCTCGACCTCGGCTGCGGTACGGCGCTGACGTCGATCTTCCTGGCCCGCGAATGTGACGTCGAGGTCTGGGCCACCGACCTCTGGGTCGACCCCAGCGAGAACTGGCAGCGCGTACAGGACGCCGGCGTGGCTGACCGCGTGCATCCGATCCAGTCCGACGCCCGCAAACTCCCGTTCGCGCACGGGTTCTTCGACGCTGTCGTCAGCATCGGCGCGTACAACTATTTCGGCACCGGCGTCGACTACCTCCCGTACCTGACCGACTTGGTCCGTCCGAACGGGACGCTCGGCATCATCACCCCAGGCATCCGGACCGCTCCCGACTTCACCCCGCCGCCGTACGTCGCGGAGCGCTGGGGACCCGACCTCTGCACCTGGCTCCCGCCTGACTGGTGGCGACACCTCTGGGAACGCACCGGCCTGGTCACCGTTGAAACGGCCGACTTCGTGCCGAACGGCTGGGCCGACTGGCTCCACTGGCTGCAGACGTGCGCACAGGTGGGCCGCGGGTATGAACCCGACGAGCACCTACTGGAAGCCGACCAGGGAAACCTCCTCGGCCTAACCCGCGTGGTCGCCCGCCTGAAGTAGACGCGTCAAATGCTGCTGCAGCTCCGTCGGGTAGATCCCGAATTCCTCCAGGTCCGCCGCGTCGGCCCACCGCAGTTCGAAATGGTTCGTCGCACAATGGTCCACCGCTTCGTCACCTGACAGTTCCGGTACGCCGTTCACGTCGCTGACCAGGAAGTAGTACGCCGGCCGCCCGTTGTGCGTGCCGGTCCACAGCAACCGGTCCAAGGTGCCGGTGAGCGTCGTCTCCTCCTCGAGCTCCCGAAGCGCAGCGCCCGCCGCCGACTCACCCGCCTCCACATGCCCTCCGGGTAGAACGGCGTACCGATGCCCCTCACACCGAGGCCCCGGCACATCGCCGTACTCACACATCACACACTCGGCCGACGCCCCCTGCCGCAGATACCGCTTCACCACCAAAACCCTGCCCGCCTCAACAACAACCGCAGCCCCACGCGGAATCTTCACAACACCCAAGTCTGCCCACCCCCACCGACAAATCCCCCCACCCACCAACCGCACCTCACGCACAAGAGCCGGACAACTGGCTCTTGTGACGTATGTGTGGGTCGGCTGGGTTGAGTTGGGCGTCGCTGGGTGGCCGGTCGTCGGGCACGAGGGCTGGATAACCCCTCGTGTGCAGGGTTCTCCCCTCACGTATCAGTAGAGAACCCCCACTCGAAGGGATAACCGTTCTTCGCCAGTCCCGTCGATGGGACCGGGGCCGTCGAGTCGTGGGCCTTGGCGGTCGCCTGCAACCTTGATTCACGACTCGCGGTGCTCAGGGGCAACCAAACGCCACGACTCGGCGGGGGGGCGGTGGCGGGGAAGGAAGTTGTCGCTCTGTGCAACTTTGTTTCCCCGCTCTTGGGCGTTCGCGCGGATCGGCAGGAGTTCACCCCACTGACCTCGTCGCGGGTCCACGGCTGGGGCGACTTCACCCATACATCGGACAAGAGAGCCGGATATCCACTGCTACCCGAGTGGTTCGGCTGCGGCGTCGGCTGGATATTCGGTCGCCGGAGTGGCTGCTTCGTGGTGGGGTCGGGGTGTTGCTGTCGATCGTGGAAGGATTCTGTAGATGCCCACTGCGCAGATCGAGGTTCGTCGGGAGTACTCCGACGTTGATGAGGCCGGACTGATCGAGGCGGTGCACGGTGCGCTCGTCACCGCGTTCCAGATTCCGCCGCAGGACAAGGACGTGCGCCTGGTCGTCCACGCGCCGCACCGGTTCGCGTGTTCGCCGCGGCTGACCGAGCCCGAGTTCTTCACGCTCGTCACCGTCGACTGCTTCGCGGGACGCTCGATCGACGCCAAGCGCAAGCTCTACACCGAGATCGTCGGCAACCTGAAGCCCTTCGGCATCCCCGCGGATCACGTCACGATCCTCGTCCGGGACCACCCCACCTCGAACTGGGGCATCCGCGGCGGCCAGGCCGCGTCCGACCTGGACCTCGGCTTCAACGTCAACGTCTGACGTGCCACTCCGCTCGGCCCGGCACCTGACCTCGGTCTTCCTCGTGCGGGAGGGGAGCGTGTTGCTCCTCTACCGCCGCGGATCCCGCGCGATCGCGGACTCCTGGGTCGGCATCGGCGGTCACCTCGAGCCGCACGAGCTCACCGACCCGACAGCGGCCGCGCTCCGGGAAGTCGACGAGGAGATCGGCGTCAAGGCCGACCACCTGACCGACCTCGCGCTCCGGTACGTCGCCGTACGCGACACCGGCGACGAGGTGCGTACGACGTACTACTTCACCGCCAACCTCCGCCCCGCGGCGCCCGTACCGACAGAATGCACCGAGGGCGATCTGCGGTGGTTCGATCTGACGATGGATCCGACCACGCTCGACATGCCGCCGACCGCGCGGATCGCGTTCGCGCACTGGCTCGCCAGCGGCCGGCAGGACGAGCAGCTTCGCTTCATCATGGTCGACGCCGACGGCCGCGAGACGGGTCCGTTCTGATGCTCACCGTGCAGTTCCATCCGAACTGGCCGCACGGTGCGAGGACGGTGATCGAGTCGATCGCCGCGGACGGGCTCTATCGGTCGCAGTTCACGACGGGGATCTCCAACGGCGGACTGACCGCGTTCCGCGGGGGAGACCGGTGGGAGTGGGAGAGCCGGTTGTTCTCCGGACGGTACGACGACCAACCGGAACTGGATCGGCCCGTCTACGGGGTGTGGAATCGGCGGCGTGACGTGTACGGCGGAGCGATCCGCTTCGGGTCGTCGTACCTCCGGCTGAAACCCGACACGATTGAGCGAGCAACGTTCTGCTTCCCGGACTCCGCGCGCGATCCGGCCGACTTCGGTGACCGGAGCGTCCTGCCGCAGCTGTGTGAGCTGGCCGACGCGGCGCCGCTCGACGACCTGGACGATTACATCGAGGCGCATCTCCACGGCCAGATCCGCATCGCCGCCGACGTCGAGGCGGTGGTCCTGGACCCGTCGTTCATCGGCACACCCGTCGAGGACGCAGCGCGGGAGCTCGGCTGCCCGGTCGAGTACCACCCGGGCTTTCGCGCGGATCCGGCCGACTTCGACCCGGCGTACCGCGGTCCCGAGATCGTCGCCCTCGCCCGCTCGCTCGGCCCGCAACTCACCCCCGACGTACTCGGAAGAGCAACTGGCGCGCATCCGGCGCAGTCGATCAAGTACGTCTGGCACTACCTCGCCCGCTACGGCCGCCAGGTGACCAATTGATCGCGCCGGCGGCTCAGGTACGCAACCTCGGCCGTGTTCTCGGCCAGCTCGATCGCTGCGTCGTACGCGGCCCGCGACTCCTGGCTGCGGCCCAGTCGCCGCAGTAGGTCGGCGCGCGCGGCGTGGTACGCGTGGTACCCGGACAGCTTCTCGCCCAGCCGATCGATCGTCGCCAGCGCCACCTCGGGCCCGTCGAGCTCGGCGACCGCGATCGCGCGGTTGAGCGCGACGATCGGTGAGCGGTCGACCCGGACGAGCTGGTCGTAGAGCGCCACGACCTGCGACCAGTCGGTGTCCGCCGCGTCGCGCGCGGACGTGTGGACGGCATTGATCGCAGCGAGGATCTGGTAGCGGCCCGGAGGTAGCCGGGTCGCGAGCCGCTCGCGGACGAGACGGTGGCCCTCGGCAACCAGTGCCGTGTCCCAGGCGCCGCGGTCCTGGTCGCGCAGCGAGATCAGTTCGCCGGCCGCCGAAACTCGTGCGGTACGGCGGGCCTCGGTGAGGAGCATGAGCGCGAGCAGGCCGGCGACCTCGCCGTCGTCCGGCAGCAGCGCCCGGATCAGGCGGGTGAGCCGAATCGCCTCGGCAGTCAGCTCGTGACGGACCGGATCGGTATCAGGGCCGGTCGCCAGGTAGCCCTCGTTGAAGACGAGGAACAGCACGGCGAGTACGCCGGACACGCGTCCCGGAAGGTCTTCCGCGGACGGGACCCGATACGGGATCTTGGCCGCTTTGATCTTCGCCTTCGCGCGAGTGATCCGCTGGCCCATCGCGGTCTCCTGGACCAGGAAGCCGCGGGCGATCTCGGGAACGGTCAGGCCGCCGATCATCCGGAGCGTCAGCGCGACCCGGGTCTCCATCGCGAGTGCCGGGTGACAGCAGGTGAAGATCAGCCGGAGCCGCTCGTCGTCGATCACGCCGAGAGGCTCGGGCGGTTCGTCGTACGACATCTGAGCCTCCTTCTGCTTGTCGTCACGTTTGCTCTCGCGGCGGATCCGGTCGATCGCCTTGCGGTTGGCGGCGGTGGTCAGCCAGGCGCCGGGGTTGGGCGGTACGCCGTCGGCGGGCCAGCGCTCAACGGCGGTGGCGAACGCCTCGGCGGCCGCCTCCTCGGCGATGTCGAGGTCACGGAACCGCTTGGTCAGCGAGGCGACCACCCGCGCCCATTCCTCGTGGTGGACCCGAGTGATCGCTTCCTGGACGTCGCTCACAGGAACGGCCGCACCTCGAGCCGGCGGTTGCACGCCTTCGACGCCGCGGCGGCCAGCTTCAGCGCCACGTCCAGGTCCGGCGCCTCGAACACCCAGAACCCGGCCACGTACTCCTTCGACTCCAGGTACGGCCCGTCGGTGAAGATCGGCTCGTCGTCCCCCCGGGCGTCGATCACGGTCGCGTCGCTGGGAGCACTGAGCCCACCCGCGAACACCCAGTGCCCGTCCGCCACCAACTGCTCGTTGAACGCGTCGATCGCCGCGTATTCGTCCTGAGTCGCCGACCCGGTCCGGCTGTCAATCACAGAAATCAGATACTGCATCACGATCTCCAGTCCACTCTGCTCAACCCTGCCTACACCCACCCAACGAACTCACCCCCGCCACTCCTACACACCCACCAAAATTTCCTCACCCCGAACCGCCAGCCTGTCGGTCACAGATCCCGACCGCGATCCCCGGAACCCGATGCTCGTCCATCAACCCGGCCACATGCCGCTGCAGCCCCGCCACCACACGCTTGGTCAGCACGTCACGTTTCTACAGCCGACCAGGACCACACGCCTAAGGGTTCGGTGTTTCCCCGTGCCAGGTCTGCCAGAGGCGGCCGTAGACGTGGCCTGCGCTGACGAGTTCGTCGTGGGTGCCGAGCTCGACGAGTTCGCCGGCCTCCATGACCGCGATCCTGTCGGCGTCGTGCGCTGTCTGCAGGCGGTGGGCGATCGCAATCACGGTGCGACCCTCGAGGACGCCGGCCAGCGACTGCTCGGTTTGCCGTGCGGTCTTGGGGTCGAGGAGTGCGGTCGCTTCGTCCAGGATCAGGGTGTGCGGATCGGCGAGGACGACTCGCGCCAGCGAGAGTTGCTGGGCGCCCGCGTCGTCGAGCTCAGTGTCGGTGTCCAGCCCGAGCGGCAGGTCTTCCCACCACGTGGCTCCGACTGCGGCGAGGGCCGCGCACAGTTCCTCGTCCGTTGCGTCCGGCTTCGCGATCAGCAGGTTGTCGCGCACGGTGTCATGGAAGACGTGATGATCTTGCGTGATCAGTACGACGTGCTCGCGGAGCTGGTCGGGCGGCAGATCAGCAACCGGCGTACCGCCAATGGTCACCGACCCGGTGTGCGGCCGGTCGAGACCGGCGAGCAGCCGCGCGAGCGTTGACTTCCCAGCTCCGGACGTGCCGACGATCGCCAAGCGTTCGCCGGGCTGCACCACGAGGTCGATTCCCTGCAGTACGTCGCGAACTCCCGTGTAGCTGTAGTGCGCGTTGTCCACCCGGATGCGATCGCCGTCCGCGTACTCAACCGCGGCAGGCTCGGACTCAGTGGGGACATCCGCCAGGCCCTCGACGCGTGCATAGGAGGCACCGGCGCCTTGTAGCTGCTCGATCCAGAGCATCAGTGTGTCGAGCGGCCCGACGAGCTGGCGAAGATACACCGTGGCCGTCACCACGACTCCGAGACTGACGAGATCATTCGCGTACAGGGCGCCGCCGACGAGAAGGACTCCCACCACCGGGAGCGCCAGCGACACCTCCGCCCACGGAAACAGGATCGTCCGCAACCACAGCGCGCTCAAGCGTGCGGACCGGGCTCGGGTGACGGCGGCCTCTGTGACCTCTCTGCGGCGACGTTCCAATCCGAGAAGTTCGACCGTACGGGCGCCTTTGGCCGTGCTGGCGACGACATCGGCCATATCCGCACCAGTCGCAGCAACCGCCAGGTAGGCCGGTCGCGCGCGTCGTACGTACCAGCGCACGGCCGCTCCGACGCCGAGCAGGGCCACGAATCCGCACAGCCCGAGCCGCACGTCCAGGACGAGCACCGCGACGATGAGGAACAAAGCGTGGACGAGAGCCACGAGAACCTCGGGGACAGCCGATCGCAAGGTGAACGCCACCACGGAGGCATCAGTGCTTCCGCGGGAGATCAGATCGCCGGCCGGAAGATGGTCGGCTACGCGTGGAGGCAGCGCCAGAGTCCGCCGCAAGAACCGTTCCCGGACCCGCGCCGCCGTCCGTTCGCCGAACCGGTACCCGATCTTGAGCGCCCACCACGCCAGCACTGTCTGCACGACAGTGAACACGAGCGCGCCGAAGGCAAGCCGATCGACCGTGCTGAGCACGTCACCGGAGCCCGATTGGATCGTGTCGATGACGCGGCCGAGCAGCAACGGACCGATCAGACCTGCCGCGGACGCAAGCCCGTTGACCAGGACGAGCCCAATCACCGTACGACGTTCCGCGCGGAGGTCACGTCGCGCCGCAGCGCGGACTTCGGCGGGGCCGGCGACCGGCAACTGGCTACTCATCGGCCGTCCTGGACACGAGCTCGCGATAGTACGAATCAGTGCGCAGAAGGTCCGCGTGCGTCCCGACCGCCGACGCCTTGCCGTCGACCAGGACGACGACCTCGTCGGCGCGGTCCAGCACGAGTGGCGATGTCGTCGTGATCACCGTTGTCGTGTCACGCCGCGCTTCGCGGATCCGGTCGATCATCGCCGCTTCGGTGTTCGCGTCGACAGCGGATGTCGGTTCGACGGCGAGCAGAACGTCCGGTGCGGCATAGACGGCGCGGGCGAGCCGGATCCGCTGCCGTTGCCCGCCGGACAGATCGCTACCGCTGGCAGCGATGGTGGCGTCGAGGCCGCCGGGCAGCGCCTCAACGACGTCCTCGGCTACCGCGACTCGGAGAGCCGCGCGAATCCGGCTGTCGTCAGGCTCGAGACGACCCGCGACAACGTCTCGCACCGTCCCGGCGAACACCTCGGCATCGTTGTCGGCGACAACCAACCGGCGCCGGAACTCCTCACGCGCAACATCGTCGATCGGCACGCCTGCCCACGTCGCACTGTCGTCAGCGTCGGTGCTCAGCTGACCCAGCCGCTCGATGACCGTCCTCGTCTCCGCCGGCCGGGCGGCGACCAGCGCAGTCAACAGGCCGGGACGAACCGTCAGACCCGAGGCAGGGTCGGCCAACGGGCCGCACCCAGTCGGAAGGTCTCCTCGCTGGTCGTCGCGGGCGGCGGGCAGATTGAGCAGGTCGATGATGCGTCGCCCGGCCACGCGAGCGCGGGCGATGTCGCCACCGCCCTCGATGAAGGCGGACACGGGAACGACGAGTACGGCGACGTACCCGTAGACCGCGACGACATCGCCGATCGTGATGGATCCGGTGGCAGCCATCCGCGCCGACAACCACACGACCGCGGCCAGGAACAGCGCCGGCAGACCGGTCGACAACGCGCCGACCCAGCTCGCAGGTCCAGCGACGCGGTAGCCGTGTCCCACCAGTCCCTGCGACTGTTGCTCGTACCGCTCCGCGACGAACTCCTTGCCACCAAGGCCGTTGAGCACGCGAAGCCCGCCCAGCACGTCGACCAGGCGGGTCGTCAACCGTCCCTGGTGCACGCGGTACTCGCCGCCCGTCCGTTCAATGCGCTGCAAGAACGGGCCGACTGCGATGGCAAGCAGCGGAACGCCGGCGAGCACCACCGCCGCCAGCAGTGGGGAAGTGGTGAACAGTACAACGGCAACCACGGCGTACGCGACGACCGCGCCGACGCCAGGACCGGCGACGGTCAGCGCCATCGCGACCGTGTACACATCGGTGATGCCGACCGTCACCACCTCTCCAGTGCTGACGCGTCCCGGTAACGACGCACCCAAGCGGGAGGTGTGTTCGACCGCGGCTCTGACTGCGCGGAACGAGGCGTCCATCCGGACCTTCGTCATCGTTCGGTGCCTCGCGATACCCAGCAGCGCGTTGAGGACGCCGACGGCCAGCAGGACCAACGCCCATCGGACCAGGGCACCGGTGTTGCCGGCCACAAGTCCTTCATCAACAGCATGGGACAGCACCCATGGAGGCACCGCGAGGCCAACCATCCAGAGAGTGCCCAGCACTCCGCCCAGCGCGATCCGTCGGGACTGCGACCGCGCGAGCCAGAAGAGGAAGCGAAAGGGGCCGGCCAGATCGTTGGCGGTTGCCGGGTTCCCGGTCTCGCTGGTCCGGTCCAGCCACTCGCGGACACGCGCCGTACGTCGCCGGGCACCGTCGCGCGTCATCGCATCACTCTATCGTCTCTTGTGATCGCCTTCACAAGGGGGAGTAGGTATCCTCTGACAGTGCAATACCGTGGCGACGACTTCTACTGCGATGTGGCGATTCCTGATCCGGGCTCGCTCAACGTTGTGTATGAGGACGAATTAGTGCTGGCGTTCCATCACACCCGGCCGTTCTGGAAGAACCACATCGTCATCGTGCCGAAACAACACATTGCGTCCTTCACCACGGTGACCTCGGCCGACGAGCAGGTCGTACGCCGGCTGTTCACCGTCGTGCAGTCGATCGCCGCCGACACCGAGCGAACCACCGGCGCGGCCGCGGTACTGACCAACCTCGGCGAATACCAGGACTCCAAACACCTGCACATCCACGTACACAGCGGCCCTCAACGCTGAACGGTGGCAACGATGTGCAGGAACAGCGGAATTCGGTACCACTTGTTCTCGGGATCATCGGAGGTCTGTTCCCGGAGCCGCTCGATCACCAGGCCCGCGTCTGCGAGCGCCTCGGTGTAGGTCTGCAGCGGCCGGTGAATTCCGTGGTACGTCATCGACAGACCGTCGCGACTGCGCGTGTTGGTGTAATGCCTGGCTTGGGTGTACGAATCCGGGATGACGTACGGCGGATTCGGGCCGGCGGCGTCTCGATCGAAATCGCCCGCTGAATTGAGCGGGTGCACGATCGCCATCACCAATTTTCCTCCGCCGGCGAGAATGCGGCCGATCTCCGCGATCGCCGGTACGACGTTGTCGATGTCGTGCAAACTCATGAACGCCACGGCACAGTCAGCGGCCGCATCCGGCACCGGGAGGTTCACCGCATCAGCGACAACGGCCGGTACAGGTTCCTCGGGGTGCGTCGCTGCGGAGCGAATCATCGTCGACGACCGATCGATCGCCAGGACGCGATGTCCACGGGCCCGCAACTCACGGCTGATCCGACCCTCACCGGCACCGATGTCCACGGTGAGCCGACCAGGTGGCGGGATCAGCGGCAGGAAGGCCTGCTTGTGGGTGTTGTAGCTGTCGAGGCCTCGCCTGGTCCACTCGATCCACGCCCCAGCGTTGACATCCCAACCCTCAGCCAAACGCGACCGCCCCTCGGATTCCATCACGGCAGCCTATACACCACAAAAGCATGTGGGTGATTGCTCGCGGGACGACGTGCGGGTCAGCCGATCACCGCCCCGCAGAAACGGCCTCCAACTCCACGACCTCGAAGCCTGCCAGACATTCTTGCCTCTGTTGTAGAGGCTGGAACAACGCAAGAAGGCACCGGACACGCGCTACCAAGGGCCGTCGAGGTTGGGTGCTGGTGCGCGGCCCAGCAGCCAGGCGAGGATCTCGGCGTGACCGGCTCGGTCGGGCAGCGATCGGAGACGCTTCGGCAATTCGCCGTCGACGAGGATCGAGGGCCAATCGGAAGGTCGATGGCCGACGTCGAGATCCACGTGGTGGACCTCGACGTTCCGCAGGTGGTGGGCGACGATCTCGGCCATCGTCCGCCGGCCGGCCGCCATGATGCCTTGCCGGTCCCAGAGGGTGTCGTCGAAAGCATCCCAGGTGCCTTCGAGCAGTTCGAAGGATTGCGTCAGATCGGAGCGGAGTTCGGCCGCTGAGCGGTTCACGCCGCGGTCCGCGGCCAGATCCGGGTTGTATCCGTCGGGGTGAACCTGACGGATCTCACCGGCGGCCGGGCCCCCGAAGATGTGCACATGAGCCCTGGCCTTGTTCGCAAGATGCGTGACGACGTGTCCCCGTGAGTAGCGCGGAAGCAGACTCGGCGTACGGAAGTCGTCATCGGCCAACGGCGCGAGGTCGGCGAGCAACGACATATGGCTCGCGCGACAGGCATTGATGGTGTCGACGGGTCTCATCGCGCAACGGTACCGACGAATTCAGCGGGAAGGGGAGTCGGTCGTGAAACCAGGATGCGCAGGCAACTGGTTACGAATACGGTCGGCGTTGTGTCCGAGCTGCGAGTTTCCGAGGTCGTCAGGCAGAACAGCGTGTACTGGGAGCGGCTGGCGCCACATCGTCACGGTCAGCCGGTCGAGTTCTTCTTGAACGGTGGCAGTGCCCTGACTGACGACGAGCTTGCGGCCGTCGGAGATGTTCGTGGTCGCCGCGTGTTGCAGCTCGCGTGTTCGGTGGGTGATGAGGCGCTGACCTTCGCGCAGCTCGGGGCAGAGGTGACTGCCGTGGATATCGCGCCGTCGCACCTGGCCACCGGCCGCGCGAAGGCCGACGCACTGGGAGTGGACGTCACGTTCGTCCTGCAGGACATGATGACGCTGGATGCGGAGATCACCGGATTCGACGTCATCTACATCTCGTGGGGCGGCCTGTGCTGGGTGCCCACCATCACCGACTGGACGCGATTGGTCGCCGATCGACTCAACCCTGGTGGTGTCCTGGTGATCAGCGAACACCATCCGCTGTGGGAGATCCTGACGGTACGCGGAGACAACGCATTGTCCGTCAGCGGCGACTATTTCGGCACGGACCGAGACGGCTACACCGATCCACTGAAAGCCCCGGAGATCACCCGAACGCTAGGCACTCCGGACATTCCGCACCGAAGCTTCGTCTGGAGCATCGGCAGCGTAGTCACCGCAGTCCTCACCGCCGGCCTGACCGTTCGTTCGCTCCAGGAGTTTCCCGAGCAGTCCATGTACCCAGGCCTGGGGGAGCAGGCCATGAGCATCCCTGCCACCTACCTTCTGACTGCTCAGGCGCTCGCGTAGCGGGCAATCACGTCCAAGCAGCGCCGGACTTGCGCCGGCGTAGCGGGGTTCTTCCACCCGAGCTTTTCGAGTGCCCAGTCGATGGCAAAGGCCGGCGTCCAACCTGCCTCGGCCAACTCAGGATCAGCGACCCGCGCGTATCCCCGGCGTACCAGATCCAATCGATCATTCAACGCGTCTCCGGCGTCCACCTCCCACTGGGCGAAGTCGTACGCCGGCGACGTACGGCCGGCGAACTCCCAGTCGATGAAGCCGACGACCGACCCGTCGTGGATCAGCAGGTTCTTCGGGCAGAAATCGCCATGGACCAGCGAGAGCGGGGGAGCCGCCCGGGTCGTCACCTCGTGGCGCAGGAAGTCGGCACCGCGTACGACGATCGCGGCTGCCGCCGGGTCGACCGTCTCCTTGACGATGCCTGCGACCCGGGCGACTTCGCGCTCATCGGGCAACCGCAGTTCGTGCCGGATGGCTCGCTGGTCGTCCAGGACCACGCTGTGCACCCGCGCCAACATCTCACCGGCGTCCACGACCAGCCGCTCGAGCTCAGCAGCAGGCACTTCGCCGATGAGCTCGTCGAGGGAACGGCCAGGCAGGAACTGCTGGACCGAGAAGGACAGCAGTTCGCCGTCGTGATCCAGATGCTCGAGCCCGAGCACTTCTGCTGTCGGAGCGCCCGCAGCGCGCGCCTGCGTCATGAGGTAGGCCTCATCGATGAACCACGGCACATCCTGACGCGCGATCCGGACAACCACAGCGCCCTCACCGGCAAGCTCAACGCGATACGTCTCGTTCATCCCGCCACCAGCGAGAGGAACCAGTCGTACGACGTCACGACCGCAAACCGACCGCACCACCGAGTCAATGATCGTGCGAGGCGTTGTCCCCATCACCCAAGTCTCACCCAACGCCCCACCACGAGGCATCTGCATTTCGGCGGGGGAGTCCCGCCTGTCACGGGAGAAGCGTCTCGAGCTGCGGGAGGCGGGCGAACATGTTGGGCAGACCGCGTACGCCGTTGCGGGCCGACTCGTGCGACAGCGCGAGGTCCGGGCCGGTGTTCGCCTCGGAGCCGGCGAGGCAGCGGAGGATGTTCCATCTCGTGTGTCCGAGCCAGCCGCCGATCATGAAGACGAACCAACTCGGACCCGACGGCGGCAACGTTCCGCCACCTGCGACGTACCCGTCAAGAACTGCGCGGAAGACCGCGGGCTCGATGTGGTCGAAGCCAGATCCCTTCGCGATGCTCAGCGCGGTCGAGCCGAGCTCACTGGACAGGTCGAGCATCCCCGAAAGCTCCCAGTCGAGCACTACCGGCCGACCGTCTCGAGCGAGGAGGTTCCACGGCTGGATGTCCTTGTGGGTCAGTACGACGGGGCCTGGTCGTTCGCAGGTGTCGACGAAGTGGGCGATCGCGAGGAACGTCTCGACATGGGAGGCGAGCTCGTCGGCCCACGGCTGCCCGGTCGCCGCGGCCCGTACGGCGAGCTCGGGCCAGTCGTATGACACCGCTTCCTCGACCGGCTCGTGCGGCCACTCGACGTCGAGCGCGTGGATGCGCGCGAGAATCTCGCCGATCTCGAACGCGTACGCCTCCGACACCGGTGCCTCGGGCAACGTTTCTCCCTCGACCCACCGATGGACGAGCGTGCTGTCGCTGGCCGAGATCGGCTCCGCCATCGGGATGCCGGCGGCGAAGGCCGCGCGCTCGAACCTGAACACGTCCTCGACGTGGTAGGTCGAGCGACGATCGGCGAGGTTCAATTCCTTCACCGCGAACGACCCTTGGTCGGTGTCGAGCCGGTACATCCGATTGGCGAACCCGCCGTGGACGCGAGTCATCGGACCAACCGGCGTACCGAGCTGCGAAAGGTTCACGCCCTGCAATCTAGGCCTCACAGTCCATCGGCGCATCGAAATTATCCGGACAGCACAGGGGAGTGGGAGCAACGAACGCCCTGGAGGCCCAAGGGACGACTATGGTCTGTCCCGTGGCGATGTCAGACGACTCACAGGCGGACAGTCCTGGGGATTCGAGCCGGCCGTGGCTGGAACTCGCTCCGGACTACGAGCGGGCCCGAACCAGGGAGGACTCGCTGGATCGGATTGTCGAGTGGCCTGCGCAGCGAGACCTTCTGGGTGATGTGACCGGACGGTCTGTGCTCGATCTCGGTTGCGGCAACGGCGGCAAGCTCGCTGAGCTGGTTCGAGACGGCGCGACCGCGTCCGTAGGTGTGGACGTCAGTGGCAACTTCCTCAGTGACCCGCCGCCTGGCGTGGAGTTCATCCGAGGCGATCTCTCTGAGCTGGAGTCTGTGCCTGGGCTCGCCGGGCGCAGATTCGACCGGATCTTGGTCCTGCAGTCGTTCGGCTACGCGAAAGATCCGGTCCGCCGTTGAACGGGCCGAACGGAATGGGACGTCCCTGGGTGAAGAGTATTTCTCCACCGCCTCGTTCTCCTACGTCAGCGGCTGGAACGACCACATCACCCTCACGAAGCGTCCGTACACCATGTCTGACCTGCTCAACGTGTTCAGTGCGGCCGGGTTGTGGATCGAGGCCGCGATCGAGCCTCAACTGTCCGAGGACGCCCGAGGCCGCTACCCGCACAAGCAGGCATGGATGAACAAGTACCTCGGCATCCTGATGTTCAAGCTCCGTCCCCATCAGTAGCGAAAGGATCACCGCGATGTCCGTCGACGAATCCGATCGCTATCCGGACCTCGATGCCGACGAACGGACCACTCTCACCCAGTTCCTTGATCAGTACCGACGTCGAGCCCTCAGCCTGCTTCAGACCCTGACGGACGAGCAAGCACGGTCCAGGACTCTCGTGTCGACCGATCTAACTGCCGGGGGAGTCGTCAAGCACCTGGCTCACATGGAGGATCACTGGTTCACGGCCCGAGTCGGAGGCGGCGAACTGCCCGAGCCGTGGGCGTCCGCACCATCCAACACCCAGCCGTCCTGGGACATGGGATCCGCTGTTCACGACACCGTCGATCAGATCGCCGACCTCTATCTTGCGGCATGCGCGCGCAGCAGGGAGGTCACTGAGCGACTCGCCAGCCTTGACACAAAGGCACCGCGGCCGTCATTCGGCAAAGGGCCAGTGACGCTCCGCTGGGTGCTGGTCCACATGCTCGAAGAGACCGCGTGCCACGTCGGCCACCTCGATCTCCTCACCGATCCCACTCGCGCTACCGGAGACTCTGCGTATTGACCGCGTGCGTGTTCGGTCCGCACCACGCTCGGAGATCTCATCGAGGAGCTGCGAGCACCTTGCCGATGGCGTGCAGCGCGTAGCTCGCGATCGCCGGGTTGGTGTCCTTGTGGTACCGCAACACGATCAGGGCCTGGGACAGCACACGCCCGCGTCCGCGGAGCCAGGTCGCGTCGTCCACGTCCAGCGCCGTACGGAACTCGTCGTGGACCTTCGCGGGCAGCAGGTACCACACGGGGAACATGTCGCACGCCGGATCGCCGACACCGCACGTCTCGAAGTCGAGCACCGCGGTCAGCCGGCCCTCCGCCGACACGAGCAGGTTGCTCGGCGTCAGGTCCGAGTGCACCCACACCTCGCGCCCGTCGTACGGCGCCGCGAGCGACTCCTCCCACGACGCCAGTACTGCGCGAGTGTCGATCAGGCCATCCAGCTCGCTGATCGCCTCCCGCGTCGGGGAGTCCATCGAGACCATCAGAGCACGCGTCCGGCGCTCGCCGAGATACACCGGCGGCCGGTCCGGCAAGTCGATCTGCCGGAACGCGTCGACGAACGCCGCGAGGTCCGTCGCCAGCCCACGCGGATCAACCAGCGCGTCGGGGGAGGGGTGCGTACCGGTGAGCCAGCGGTGGACGGACCACTCGCCCGGGAACGCCTCGGTGGGTGAGCCGATCGCCTCGACAGAAGGGATGGCCACAGGCAGGAACGGCGCGAGTGCCGCGAGTTTCGCCTGCTCCCGTTGCACTATGTCGGTGTTCGAGGGCCGGAGCAGCAACCGTACGGACAGGTCGGTGCCGAGGCGGTAGATCGCGTTCACCAATCCGCCGGAGTCGACCGGCTCCAGCGGCAACGCGGCCCACTGCGGGAACTGAGCGGCCACCAGTTCGCGGACGAGTGGCGTGTCGATGTCGGCCTGGTCGGCGTCCATCTTGCGGGGACTCACGAGCCCACTCGAACGGTCGGCCCCGTCCGCTGTCAACCAGGTTTCGGAACGGCAGTCTCAAACTTCGTGAGAACAGGATCACGGTCCAGGACGTCGCGCAACTTTGTTGCCCCGTCGCCCTGTCGCCACGCACGATAGGCGAGATCGTGCTCGTTCGACTCCCAGAGTTCATAGGCAACGTAATGTGCAGGGTCGGCAATATCTGCGAGCAAGTCGACCCGCAGGCAACCTGCGAAATCCCGAGTTTCCTCGAGGATCTCGGTGAACATGGCCGGCCCGTCCACCACGTGGTCGGCAGCGAAGTGGACGTCGAGCATCGCGGTGATCGGCATGAGACTCCCGTTTGTCGTCGGCTGGGCGATTCTACTGGACACGCTCGGATCAGCTCGCGCTATCCGCGGCATGCGCGGACAGGTTGTCCTTGCGAAAACCATTGGTGCCCGGCTTGCTCCGCTGATGGACTGACGTCCCGCCGGGAGTCTGCCGTGTGACGGAGGTAGTGGTTGTGACGGATTATGACGTGCTTGCCGAGGTGTACGAATGGCTCATCTCGGATGCAAAGTTGCCTCCGGCCGAGTTCGCTGCGTCGTTCGATGAGGTCCTCCGTCTCCTGCCGTCGAACGCTCACGTCCTCGACTGTTCGTGCGGAACCGGACAGTTGGCGGTTGGCCTCGCCGGTCGTGGCATGCAGGTCGTCGCAACTGACGCCAGCGAAGCGATGGTTCGTCGGACGGCAGAGTTGTCCGAGGAGTTCGGGGCATCCGTCCGGGCCGTGCGGGCGAACTGGGAAGAGTTGCCCGACCATTTCGAGGACGGCACGTTCGACATGGTGTTCTGCGTTGGCAACTCGCTTCACCATGCCGCGGGCGCGACAGGCAGGGGTGCTGCTCTGGAGTCGATGTCACGCCTTCTGCGCCCTGGCGGGCGCTTGGTACTCACATCCCGCACTTGGGAACTCGTGAGGGCCAGAGGTTCCCGGCTGGACATCAGTGACCGACTCGTCCGCCGGAACGGTCGCGATGCCGTCGTGGTCTACCGCTGGGAGATTGCGCCGCATTGGGAGGACGAGCACCACATCGAGATTGCGATCGCGCAAGTTGATGCGACTGAGATGGTTCTTGTCCGCTCAGAACTGCTGTCCTGCTGGCCCTACCGGCACGAGGAACTCGAAGTCGAACTGCACCGGGTCGGACTCCGGACCGACGTGAGCACGTTCGACCTTGAGGCCGAGAACTACATGGTGGTCGCAAGCAAGGTATAGCACGTCGCCGTCATTGTCGTGGTAATCAAAGCTGTCGCAGTCGACCTTCGCCGGTTCAGTGCTAGCTAGGTGAAGTAAGAGCAGCGTCGATTTCGGCACGCGCGACCACTTTATGACCACTGACTGAGAGCGGTGCGAAGGAAAGCGTCGCGCCTTTCGGTGACGGCAGCGGCGCCCAGGAGGCTACCGTCGTCGGCGAATCCCGCCCAACCGTCCATCACTGTCGGCGTGTTCAGCGCGGCCACGGCATCCCAGTAGGGCACGCCGACTGCCTCCCGGCCCGCCTGCCGCTCCCAGCCCTCCAACACATGGGACGGCGCGTCCTGGCCGTACTGAAGGGTCATCTGCATCCGCAGGCTGCCGAGATCGACGCCCGGATCACCAGCCCCGGCTGTATTCCAGTCGATCAGCGCAACGCAACGGTCACCCTCCCACAGCATGTTGCCGCCCCAGGCGTCACCATGCACGAACACCGACGCGACGGCCGGCATCCCGTGCGACCTGACCCGCTCGTCGGCCTGCTGCAGCAAAGGTGTGGTCGGCATCAGGCCCCGCCAGCGTTCATCGGCGCGGTCGTCGACGGCGCACGGCCGGGGCCGGTATGGCAGGTGGGCCTGCGGAACCAGCCTGAAGGCGTGGACCCTGGCAAGGGCCGCTCCCGCTTCGCGGAGCCGGGCGACCGAAACCGTCGGCGAGAGACCGGCGCTGCCGGGCAGGAAGGTCTCCAGGGTGGCGACGGTTCCGCTCGCCTTCCCGTCGAGATCCGCAGCGATCAGCCGCGGCGCGGCCAGGCCATGAGTCTCGGCCAACTGAAGCGCGCGTGCGTTCGTGATCACCCACGCGGCGGCGATCCATCCCCGGACAGGGACCTTCAAGATCACGTCCCTGGTCCGGGCCGCCGGTCCTTCGATTCCCAGGCGGAACGTGCCCGAAGGGCGGTGCTCGCCGCGGCTCAGGCCCTCGGACGAAACGACGCTCGTCCCGCCAACCGCGTCGGCCGCCCAGCGCAGAACCTGGTCATTCGGCATCTTGCCTGTGCGTGCTCTTGCCATTTCATTACTTTATTACGCAGCAGTGGCTTTCCCAACACACAGTTAGGGGTCGACGGCTGTGTTGTAGGTGTCGGCATATTACTTGGCGTTGATGATGACGTCACAGGGAATTACCAGGCCGCTAAGGCTACTATTAGGCCTATTATGGTTGCGACTCCGCCCGCGATTCTCCATTTTTCCAGATCTGTTGCCACCAAGCCCCTTGAAGTGCCACCCTACATAGGGCAACGACCACCCGTCGGCGTCGTGTAAGACGCTGACCGCCGCCAAGGATTGAACAGGTCGCTAGCTGTTGGCGGTAGGCGGGGGATCGGACAATGTCCATTGAATTACCCGACACTCTGCGTATCAAGATCGTGCGCATTCGGCGTCCGGTGGTCGTCAGCCCGGTGGTGAAACCGCATGCAGAGCTGGCCGGCGGGGCGGTAGGTTACATGGCTGTCCCTGCCCATCTGTCGTCGGAGAGGTGTGTCCACATGTCCACGATCAGTAACTCAGAGGCGATCGCAGCGTGGTCGGCGATGCCGACTGACGCGATTGAGGCGTACGACGATCAGGGCGACTTTCCCAAGCGCCACTTGATGAATGGGAACCTGCTCCGGATGCTGGGGCCCGTCGATGGTCGGAAAGTCCTCGATGCAGGCAGTGGCGAAGGCTATTTAAGCCGGCTGTTGGCCGAAGGCGGAGCTGAGGTCGTTGGTGTGGAGCCGGCTGCCGCGCTGCTGGCGCGCGCTCAGAAGATCGAGCAGGAGCGGCGTCAGGGCATCAGGTTCGTGCAGGCTGATCTCTCGACGTTGCCGGAGGTTGGTCAGCCGTTCGATGCGGTGGTCTGCAGCATGGTGCTGCTCGCCATACCCGCCTGGCAGTCGGCGATGGCGGCGTGCGTCGGCGCACTGAAGCCGGGCGGCCGGTTCGTGTTCTCGATCACCCATCCGGCGTTTGAGAATCTCTACCCAACGTGGCGGGATCACGGTCATTACCAGCTTGATCGGTACCTGGATGAGTACGAGATGCCAGAGGGCCATGCACCCGACTTCCACCGCCCGCTGTCTGCCTACATCAACGAGGTCGTCGGTCTCGGGTGTCGCGTGACTGAACTGTGCGAACCGAGACTTGATCCACAGGTCGCACGAGACAGCGGAATCGAGGCGATCGAGTCCTACGTCGCACTGCCGAACTTCCTGATCGTCAGCGCCGAACGCGACAGATGACCGCCACGTTGTGCGGGGTAGTGGTTCCGCGGCTACGTACCTGATTCATCTGATGCAGTACGCAGACTTCTAGTTGACATAATGTCCATTATCGGCGCTGAATCAACGGAGGGGATGTACGTCGGATGGTTCAGGTCGTGGCCTTGACGGTCACGATGTCCAAGCTGATGTTTCGGACTCCGGAGCGGTTCTGGTTCTCGGCGTTGCCACGAACATTGTCCGCGAAGGCCACCGCCGCATCGAGTTCGGCGAAGACGATGAACGTGTGTGACCGCGCCGGGTCGTCGTAGTCGCTCCAGTAGCCCTTCGTCAGGCCGGGCAACTGGCTCACGCCGGCAACGATCCCTTCCAAGGCAGCCTGCTGTGCCTCATCCCTGGCTCGATCCAGTTCCCATACACCGACCACTGCGTACATAGCCGTCCCCCTCACCTGCGCCGTCAGCCATCGTCTTCGTGGGTGTCTCCACGTTAATCGAAGCTTCGACGTTCCTGGCGGGATTGTCGGATTCTGGGGGGCGGGTTCGTGGATAAGGCAACCGGACCGAACACGGTCCCGGACTCGAGGAGAACCGCGATGAACGACCAGCCCAGGCGAGTAACCAGACCGTTCCGATTCGGGGTCGTTGCGCCGATCCTGTCTGACCTGCCGACGTGGCGAGATCGCGTGCGCCGCATCGCCGACAGTGGTTACTCAACGTTGCTGATGCCCGACGTTCCTACGTGGCAGCCATCGCTCGGCCCCACGCTGGCGACCGCGGCCGCCCTCACTGACCTGCGGATCGGCTCGTGGGTCTATGCCGCCGCGCTGCGCGAACCGTGGAGCACAGCGTGGGAGGCGCACTCACTCTCAGTACTCACGGAAGGCCGCTTCGAAATGGGCATTGGCGCCGGGCGACCCGGGATCGAAGTCGAGCTCGGACTGCCTGTCGTCTCCCCCGCTGAGCGTCGCGCCAGGATGCGCGAGACCGTCGCCACCCTGCGTACGTTTGACGGCCCCGATCTGCACACGCCGGTTGTCATGGCGGTGAGCGGACCGAAGTCGCAGGCGCTGGCGCTCGAAGTCGCTGACGCAGTCACGTTCGTGCTCTCACCAGACAGTGACCGGGCCGAAACCACGAACCGGGTCCGCGAGTTGGCCGGCGGCCGGGACATCGAACTCGTCCAGCACGTCGCCGCTGTCGGTGACGGTGTCGCTCCGTTCATGGCGCCGCCCAACCTCGACACCGCGGTGCTTCGCGCGGCCGACTCGCTCCTCATTCTTCCGAGTGATCCCGCGGCGGCCGCCGAAGAAGTCCAACGACGTCGCGAGGAGATCGGCTTCTCCTATTTCGTCATCGGCGCCGACTTTGCCGACACGCTCGCGCCGGTGGTGGCCGAGCTGGCCGGACGGTAGGCGGGGCACGGCTCCCCCGCTGTCAACTCCCGTTCCGGCCCGGTCGCGGCAGGATCAGGCGGGCGCCGCCGACGAATGGTGTTCGACGATCATCCACCGGCCGTCGACCTTCTCGTAGACATAGGTGAATCGGGCATCGACCGAGCTCTTGCTGCCGTCCTTGCCGGTCAGGCTGAACCGGTAGTTCCCACTGTGCGCGGCGTTCTGGTCGTCGAGGATCCGGACGTGCGACTCGGTGATCGTCCCCTGGGGCTTCTTCGGCAGGAAGTCCTCCTCGAAGTACTCCTCGATCTCGTCCCGGTTCGATCGGACGTCGGCACTCAGCGTCGGCAGGAGTACGCCGTCCGCCGCATACAGATCCGCCACGGTGGTGGCGTTCCCGCCGGCCAGGGCGGCGTTCCACTGGTCGAACAGGCCGGCGATCTCCTGCTGGGTCGGGCGATCGTCGTCGGCACTGCACCCGGTCAGCGCCAGCATCGCGATGGCCAGGGTGCCGGCGGCGGCAGTCTTGAGGTTCATAGCAGCTCCTTCTGGACGGTGGGCGGTACACCATCCAGATTGCCGTTGCCCGCAGCAACGTCGGGCCAGCGGAACGCCAGCACAGCAACAGCTTTACGTCAGCGTTTCGAAGCAGACGCGGGACGCAGTACGACGTGCACCGCAAGGCCTCGGCCAGATGCGTCCCGGAGCTCGACCTGGCCGCCGTCGTGCTCGACCAACTGCTTCACGATCGCCAGGCCGAGACCCGTCCCCGTGCCCGGCGGACCGGCTCGCCAGAACCGGTCAAACGCACGACTGCGCTGCTCGGCCGTCATCCCCGGGCCCTGGTCGCTGATCACCAACTCCCCTGTTCTACGGGCCCGAAGCGTGATCTTGCTGGCCGCCGGCGCCGCCGCGAGCGCGTTGCTGAGCACGTTGTCGAGGACCTGCTCCAGCGCCCCCGGCGTCGCGGTGATCCAGCACGGCCGCTCGAGATCCACGACCAGCTCGACACCGGTCTCCGCCAAGGCCGCCGACCAGGTCGAGACCCGCTGATCGATGATCGCGGCCAGGTCGATCGACTGCGGCGCCGCGGTCGATTCGGCCCGGGCCAGCGCCAGCAGGCCTTCGACCATCCGGCTCATCCGGTGGATCTCGGCGTCCACGGTCGCGATCCGCCGGCTCACGTCCGGGTCGTCGGTGGTGTCGCGGACATTGTCGAGAGTGAGTCGGATGGCGGCGAGCGGCGTACGCAACTGGTGGGAGGCGTCGGCGACGAAGGATCGCTGGGAGGTCAGCAGCGCGTTCGTCTGCCGGGCGCTGTCGTTCAGTGTGCGTGCCAGCGTCGCGATCTCGGGCGGCCCCTTGGTCTCCGCGCGCACCGAGTAGTCGCCCTCCCCGATCCGGCGGGCGACCGCGTCCAGGTGCCGCAACGGCCGGGCCAACGTACTCGCGATCACTACGGCGACCCCGGAGGCGGCAATCAGTACGGCGAGACCGACGAGCAGCCGGAACTCCCAGATCTGCGCGATTTGGGAGTTCACCTCGGCCGCCGGGGAGACGATCTGGACGACCGCGACCGTGCGGCCCTGGTCCCGGACCGGGAGAACCACACTGACCGCGCCGGCGTCCAGCAACGGATGCTCACCCCAGACCGGCGCCGGATCCGCACCGTCGAGCGCCTGCCGGACCTGGTCATCGGTGATGGCATCGGATGCTCTGAAGATCCTGACCTGCGACCCAGTGGCGTTCTGGAAGTCTCGCGTCCGGTCGGTCACCGCCTGCGCGGCGGCCGCGTCGTTCCGCAGAACCAGCGGGGCGAACAACTTTGCCTCTCGCTGGGCGGTCTGCTCCAGCGTCGACCGTAGGATGGCCGACGAGCTCAGCGCGACCGGGATGGTGAACAGGGCCAGCGCGACGGCCACCAGCAGGACGTAGCTCGCGACCAGCCGAAGCTTCACCGCTCGACCGGTTCGAGCCGGAAACCGACCCCGCGCACAGTGTGGACCTCGACGGAACCGTCAAGTTTCTTGCGCAGGGCACCGACATGGACGTCCAGGGTGCGGGTCGAGCCGAACCAGTTGCTGTCCCAGACCTCCTCGATCAGCTGCTCCCGGGTGTGCACGACCCCAGGGCCCGCCGCCAGCAGGCTGAGCAGGTCGTACTCCTTCGGCGTGAGCTGGATCTCCACATCGGCCACGAAGGCCCTGCGAGCGGCCCGATCCAGCCTGAGCGTGCCGAGCTGCTGAGTCTCGCTCTCTGCCGGCTTCGGCTCGCTCTCGCGGGGCGCCGTTCGGCGGGTGACCGCACGCATCCGGGCGACCAGCTCGCGCAGGCCGAACGGCTTGGACACGTAGTCGTCGGCGCCCAGTTCAAGCCCGACCACTCGCTCGATCTCGTCCGAGCGCGCGGTGATGATGATCAGCGGTACGTCGCTGGTCGCCCGGATCCGTCGGCAGACGTCGATGCCGTCGGTATCGGGCAGGCCCAGATCCAGCAGCACCAGGTCGGCCGCGCCGAACGCGGCCAGCGCCTCGGCCCCGGTCCAGACATGCTCGACGCTGAAGCCGTACCGCGGCAGCCCCTCGCTGAGCGCACCGGCGATCGACGGGTCGTCCTCGACCAGCAGCACCTGCATCCCGAATCCCTTCCCCGGCAACAGTTCTTCATCGTACGGCGGCCGCCGCGGCCACAGCGGGGCGTCAGGACAAGAGTCGGGCAACGTTACGACAAGAAACCGTCAAGCCGGGTTTTCAGTCGTTAGGCTCGGTAACGGATGGTTGCCCTCAACAACTGGAGGAGCGCGTGCTCGAGATCAGTGCCGTCACCTGGGCCGTCACCATCGGCCTGATCGTCGTCCTGCTGGCCGCCGACCTGCTGATCGCCGCGCTCCGGCCGCACCGGGTCGGGTTCCGCGAGGCCGCCGCCTGGTCGGTCTTCTACGTCCTGGTGGCGATCGGGTTCGGCCTGTGGTTCCTGAGCGCGTACGGCGGTGAGTTCGGGGCGGAGTACTTCGCCGGCTACATCGTCGAGAAGAGCCTGTCGGTCGACAACCTGTTCGTGTTCGTGATCATCATGACCACGTTCGCCGTACCCGAGGAGCACCAGCACAAGGTGCTGACCTTCGGCATCGTGCTGGCGCTGGTGATGCGGGCGATCTTCATCGCGCTCGGTGCGACGTTGCTGTCGCTGTTCTCGTTCATGTTCTTGTTGTTCGGCCTGCTGTTGCTCTACACGGCCGTGCAGTTGTTCCGGCATCGCGCCGAGGATCCCGACGTCGAGAACAACGTCATCGTGAAGACCGCGCGCCGGGTGCTGCCGGTCAGCGACGACTACGTCGGCGGCAAGCTGACCGCACGGATCGGCGGCCGCAAGGTGGTCACGCCGCTGTTCGTCGTACTGGTCGCGATCGGCGGGGTCGATCTGCTCTTCGCGCTCGACTCGATCCCGGCGGTGTTCGGCGTCACCGAGGAGGCGTTCATCGTGTTCGCCGCCAACGCGTTCGCGCTGCTCGGCCTGCGGGCGCTGTTCTTCCTGGTCAAGGGGCTGCTGGACCGGCTCGTCTATCTGTCCGCCGGGCTCGCCGTCATCCTCGCCTTCATCGGCGTCAAGCTGATCCTGCACTGGGCCCACGTCGACATCGACGACCGGATCCCGGAGGTGTCCACCGCGATCAGCCTCGGCGTCATCATCGGCATCCTGACGATCGTCGTGGTCGCCAGCCTGATCAAGACCCGCAACGACCCCACCGCCAAGGCCCACGCCGGCTCCCTGCACGGTCACCGCGACAACCAGCACACCCCGGCCGATCAGCCGGGCCATGCTGACTGATCAAACGGTTGGTGCGAGAAGGATCCGCTGGTTCAGAATTCATGGATGGACGATCCGCGTGCTCAACTCGAGCGTGAGCGGCAGAAGACGATCGACCGCCTGGCGAACCTGACCGAGGACTTCGACAGAGTCGTGGCTGCCTCGCGCGACAGCAACGCCGACGACGAACACGATCCCGAGGGTTCAACGATCGCGTTCGAACGGTCCCAGCTCGGCGCGCTGGCCGAGCAGGCCCGGAACGCCCTGACGGAGATCGATGCCGCCTTGGCACGTCTAGCGGCTGGAACCTACACAACGTGTGAACGCTGCAACCAACCGATCTCGAACGAGCGCCTCCGGGCGCGTCCAGCGGTCCGCACCTGCATCCGCTGCGCATCCAAGTGATCTCGCGACAATAGCCAGGTGCTTGTCGGCCGAAGGCAGGTTGCGGAAGATCAAGCAAGGAAGGTGCGCCTCATGAGCGAGCAGTTCTACTCGGATGCGAGGTTGTACGACCGGTTGTTCCCCGGAGGCGAGCAGGCCGTCGACTTCTACAGGGCCGAGGCCGATCGGTACGGCGGGTGTGTCTTGGAACTCGGGTGTGGCACCGGCCACAAGCTGATCCCGATCGCGTCCGACGGGCATCCGTGCATGGGCCTGGAGCTCTCGTCGGCCATGCTTGCCGAGGCTCAGCGCAAGGCGGACGAGCGCGGCGTGGAGGTGGAGTGGGTACACGGCGACATGCGCAAGTTCGACCTGGGCCGAACGTTCGACCTCGTGTTCATCGCGGCCAATTCATTGCTCCATCTGCATGAGGCCGAGGACTTGGTGGACTGCTTCCGGTCGGTGCGACGGCATCTTGCGCCCGGAGCGCGGTTCGTCTTCGACGTGTTCAACCCGAGCGTGCGCATGCTTGCCCAGGCCGACGGCGTTCGACGCAGGCGCGACGCATTGGCGTTCGTGGATCCCGATCGTGGCGTAGTCCAGGTCGATGTCGCGGAGATCTACGACGCGGCCGCGCAGGTGACTCGCGGGAAGTGGTACTTCTCGACCGATTCCGAGGCCGACTTCGTTGTCGCGCCGCTCGAGATCAGGAGCATCTTCCCCCAGGAGCTACCGGTGCTGCTCTCGCTCGGCGGTCTCCGGGTTGTCGAACGCTTCGGCGACTGGTCCCGTGAGCCACTCACCACAGATGCCCCGCTCCAACTCTACGTCTGCGAAGCAGACTGACCCGGCTGTCGGTGGCTGCTTCTAGCATCGCCGTATGACTAACGACAGGGCCCCCGGCGAGGTGGAGCTGGAGCCTGCTTTGTCGACGTTGGTGGCGCAGGCGCTGATCGCGTACCGGATCGAGCTGGACAACGAGTTCGAGGCACAACTAGTGCGGTCGGGATTCCCCGGGGTCAAGCTGCCTGTCGTGTTTTGGTCGCTGCTACGTCACGTCGACGACCCGGGAACGACAGTCGTCGCGCTGCTCGAGCGGACGGGCTGGACCGAGAAGGATCTGTTCCCGATGATCGGCGGCGTGGAGCGGTGGGGGTACGTCGAGGTGCGACTGGAGCCAGATGCGCCGGTCCGGAGACCGTCGAAGGACGGGTACGGCAGCAGTCGCAGGCTGCGCGGCACCTCGGTGCTCATCCCGAAGGCTGTCTGTCGCCGCGCCAAGGAACTCTGGCCGCCGATCATCAGGGCGACGGACGATCGGTGGACGGAACGCTTCGGCCGAGACGCGATGGGTGAGCTCCGAAGTTCACTGGCGGCAGTTACGGGCACGTCCGCGGAAGGTTCGATCGCTGAGCCACTCACGGCCGCGCTGGAAACCTTTGCGCGGGAGGTCGAGTCGGATTCGCCGCTGCCGATGGCGATCGCCGCGAATTACCTGCCCGCGCTCAGTGCCGACCCGATCCGGGTCCGGGACCTGCCCGAGCGGACCGGGGTGACCGGGCGGCCGGTGGTCCCGGCGCTCGGCGTACTGGAACGGTCGGGAATGATCACCGTACGCCCGGCCGAGACGGGCCGCGGCAAGGTCGTCACCCTGACCCCAGCAGGGCTGCGGGAGCGTGACGCCTACGCCGAGTGGGTGACCCAGGTCGAACGGACCTGGCGTGCCCGGTATGGCGCGGCCGTGATCGAATCCCTGCGCGACACCCTCGAAGCGATGAGGTCCCGACTCGCCGACGCACTGCAACCGCCGGAGGGATGTTGGCGAGCAAGCCGCGAGTACGCCGCGCAAACCAGGGCGATGCTCGATGACCCGCAGTCAGCCCTGCCCCGGCATCCCGTCGGCCCCTGGCTCACAACCAGCTGACCATCCGGCCGCCGCAAATGTCCTTTGCGCCGTCGGTGGCGTGCGGCGATGATCGACGACATGCGGGAGGTCGAAGTCGTTGTCGCGCACTCGGAGCGCGTGACGCTGCGCGTCGGCGGCGTGTTCCTGAAGGTCGACACGGATCAGGCGCGCATCGACCGAGAGGTCGAGGTCATGGCGAGGGCGCCGATCGCCACCCCCGAGGTCCTCTGGCGCAAGCCGCCCGTGCTCGCCATCGCGGCAGTTCCTGGAGCGGCGCTCGGCCGGCTTGAAGAGCCTTCGCGTGCGTCGTCGGCGGCGTGGGTCGCAGCGGGTGCCGCCGTCCGTACGCTGCACGACGCTCCACCGCCGCCGTGGCCCAGCAGCCAATGTCAGCAGAAGCCCGCTCGCAGCAGTCGGAGTATCGAGTTTCCGCCGCTGCTCGACGCGGAGTGTGAGTGGCTCGTCGCCAACGATGTCGTATCCGCGGACGTTGTCAGGCGCAACCGTCAGGTCGCGGAAGCGGCGCTGTGGCCATGGACACCGGTGTTCATCCACGGCGACCTGCAGATCGTTCATGTGTTCGTGGACGGTGACGAGGTGAGCGGCGTCGTCGACTGGTCTGAGGGCGGCCATGGCGACGCGATGTATGACCTGGCCACTCTGACCCGCGCACACGAGGAGCACCTCGACGACGTGGTCGAGGGCTACGGCGGCGACATCGAGATCGACGTGATTCGCGCGTACTGGTCGTTGCGAAGCTTGATGGAGGTCCGGTGGCTGGCTGAGCACGGCTACGGCGCACCGGCGACGTTCCCACAGGTCGCGGTGCTCAACGCCTTGTCAGGCAGGGCCTAGATCCGTTTCCGTGAAGTGTCGGAAGCGGCGGTTAGTGTGCGCTGCATGGTCGCCCAGATTCCGATTTCAGTCGCTGTCCTTGTGCGCGACGGTCTCGTGCTCCTCGTGCATCGCCACCCATCACGTCAGTGGTATCCCGACGCTTGGAGCTTCTCCGCCGGCGGACATGTCGAGTCGGGGGAACTGCCTCACCAAGCGATCGGTCGGGAATGCCTCGAAGAACTCGGTGTGCACGTCCACGACCCTGTACCCGTCCCGATGACGGTCAGCGACCCGACCCTCGACGTCCACGCGTTCCTCATCACGCGCTGGGACGGAGAACCTGTCAACGCCGCACCCGAGGAGCACGACGACCTTCGCTGGTTCCGGCCCAGCGAACTCGCGGACTTGAACATGGCCCACCCCGAAAGCCTGCCGAACCTCCTGACCGCAATCGATTTACCCGGACCCGGCAACGGAACATCCTGAGTTGAGATCGAGGTAGATCGCGTTCAGCAGGTCCGGAAGCCGCCGAGCGTGAGTTTCGGCGTCCGCCATCCCGTTCCAGTACACGGCGACGGCCAGGTCCTGCGGGGGGTCAGCGAAACCGACGCTCCACGTCCGTCCACCGTGGCCAAAGGCCCGAGGGGAGGCATGCGCTCCGTAGCCGTGCGCGGGGTTGGACGAGCCGAGCATGAACCCCAGTCCGCGGTCAACGGTCTCCCCCAGGTATTCATCCTCCACGCCGCACAGATGCCGAGTCGTCATCGCCTCCATGGTGGGAACAGACAGCAGGCGACGGTTGAGCAAGGCCTCGTAGAACCGGCCCAGTTGTCCGATCGGACCATGAGCTCCCCCGGTTGGACGAGCCCAGGTCACCCAAGCTTCCGTACCTGACGGGCTGAATCCTGGGATCACCGCGATTCTGTCCTGCTGCTCGCGATAGACATCGGGCGGCATTCCGATCCAGCAGTCATCCATGCGGCACGGACCGAAGATCTCCTCGCGGACGAACTCTCCGAACCGACGCCCGCTGACTCTGGCGACCAGTTCCGAGATGATCCACAGTGCGATCGAGTTGTAGGCGCAGCGCGCGCCCGGCGTCCACCCATCCGCCAGTGGCGCCGCGCAGATGTCGGCCACGATCTCTTCCGGCGGCGCCACGCCTGCGATGGTGCTGGTGAGACCGCCCGTATGAGTCAGCAAGTGCCGGATGGTCACACGGTGTTTGCCCGCCGCCGCGAACTCCGGGATGTGGAGATGGACAGGGTCGTCGAGGTCGAGCAGGCCGCGTTCCCACAACAGTCCGATGCCGACGCACGGGATTGGTTTGGTCGCAGAGGCCCACTCGACGATCGTCGAGGTCGCCATCGGAACACCTGGACGCGCTTCACCAATCGCGAGATCGATCAGCACCTGGCCTCTGACGGAGGCGTAGACCTGGGCGCCGGTGTGCCAACCTCGATCCACGCCGCGCTCCACCTGGGCGAGCGTCCGCGACGGAGCGATCGATGACCCCAGCATTTGCACAGCAGCGATCCTAGGAGCCTGTTAGGGCTGCGATCAGGGTTCCGAGGAGGACTGCGGTGATGGCGAAGGCGAGGGCGCACAGGAGTGGGAAGGCGACCGGGTGCCGGCCGGCCCAGCTCACGGTGCCGGGCCGCTCGCGGGCCAGTTGCGCCGTGGTGACCGGTCCGTTCGGCCCGCCGGTGGGCAGGCCGAGGTGGCTGACCAGCCGGTCGAGATCGGCGGGCGCGTAGAGGGCGCCGTTGATGCTCAGCAGGGCTTGTTCGCGGGCGTCGAGTACGACGATCGTCTCGGACACAGCCCCGGGCTGTACCACCGTGGCCCGGATCACCGAGGCGGCGAGCGCGCGGTCGCGACGGCGGTGGAAGGTCAGGCCGCGGGCCGAAATGTCGGCCGGGGTGACGACGATCCGGGAGCGCCACAGATAGACGGCGATGGTTGCGGCCAGCAACAGGACGAGGCCGATGCAGGTGATCAGGGCGGGCCGGCCGCCGGCCAGAACGCCGCCGACAACGAGGACCACGGCGATCACGGCGGCGATCGTGAGGACCTGGCGGCGCGGACCCGCACCTGGTCGCAGGACTAGCACGTCGGTTTCAGACACGGCCCAAACCCTATGGCACCGCGAGGCTCCGATCGTGAATTCAGCAGGCCTCGAGGACGAAGAAGATGAAGCAGATGAACCTCGGCAGGTGGTTCAGATCCTTCAGTTCCTGCGGAAGCAGTTCGCGGGGCGTGTCCGGGTCGATCGGCGGCTCGCTGAGGACCGAGATGCGGAAACCTGCCGCCGTGAAGGCGTCGGACATCGCCTGAAGCGGCCGGTGCCAGAGCGTGTAGACGACCGTACGGCCCGCATGCTCGGCGTCGAAGGAGTACTCGGCGACGTCGAAGTACTCGGCGTCGGGGTTCAGCGCGGTGTAGGCGATCGGGTGGTTGAGCGACAGGATGAGGCGTCCACCCGGCTTCAGTACCCGGCGGAGCTCTGCGAGCGGCTCGGTCCAGTCCTGCAGGTAGTGCAGGACGAGGGAGGCAACGACATCATCGAAGGCGGCGTCGTCGTACGGCAGCGGCTTGGCCAGGTCGGCGACGGTCAGGTCGGCGTCCTCCCCCAGCCTTCGGCGGGCCAGTTCGATCGTCGCCGCACTCAGATCGAAGCCGGACACAATCGCGCCCTTGTCACGCAGCGCCGCTGACAGCGGACCGGAGCCACAGCCGACGTCGAGGATGCGCCGGCCGTCCACGTCACCAGCGAGGCTCAGCACCGCCGGCCGCTCGTAGTGGGCGTTGAGCAGATTGACCTCGTTGTCCGCGGAGTACGCCTCAGCGAACTCGTCGTAGTCGGTCTTCGGCACGAAGCGCTCCTTCTGTCGGCAATCAGTGCAATCAGTTCGACTTGAGACGTCGCCCTGCCCGACAAAGTTGGCCACCATCAAGGGTCAGCTCGGGCGCGGAACGTGCGGCGGTACGTCATCGGTGAGGTTCTGATGTGTTTGGCGAAGTGCTGGCGCATCGCGATCGACGTACCGAAGCCGCAGTGCCTTGAGATCTCCTCGACGGACAGGTCAGTGGTTTCCAGCAGTTCCTGCGCATGATGCACTCGTTGCCGCAGCAACCATTGCAGTGGCGTCGTACCGGTCTGTTCGCGGAATCTCCGGTTGAGCGTGCGCGGGCTCAACCCGGCGTACGACGCGATGTCCGCCAGGGTCACCGGCTCCCCCAGGCGTTCTCGTATCCACCGCATCGTCGGCTCGAGTGATCCGTGATCGTCTCCGGGGTCCGGGTGTGCGATGTACGGCGCTTGGCCGCCGTCGCGTTGTGGTGGCACGACCATGTGCCTGGCGACATCGGCGGCGACCGCGGATCCGAAGTCCTGCCGGATCATGTGCAGGCACATGTCGATGCCGCTGGCGGCGCCGGCTGACGTGAGTACGTCGCCGTGGTCGATGTAGAGCACGTCGGTGTCGACCACGACCTGCGGATATCGTTCCGCGAGGAGGTCCGCGCGCGACCAGTGCGTCGCCAGCCGCCGGCCGTCCAGCAGACCGGACGCCGCCATCACCCGGGCGCCGCCGGCGCTGATCGAGGCGATCCTGATGCCACGCCGGTGTGCCTCTCGCAGCAGATCGAGCCCTTCGGTCATCGGCTCACGGCCTGCGGGTACGCCGATGACCACGATGGTGTCCGCGTCGAGCGCGTCGGCCAACGGGTACGGCGGGGTGAGCCGGTACATCTCCACTCCCCCGACGCCCGCGACAAGCAGGTCGCGACCATCCCCGCAAACCCGTACGTCGTACAGCCGCGGCCCGAAGAACTCCCCCGGCTCCTTCTCCTGCGAATGCGCCGTGCTGAACACCTGCAGCGGCATCGCCAGGTCGAAGCTGTGGATCCCGTCGACCGCGAGGACTGCGATTCGATGCATGACCAGAATCTATCGGAGAACGGCATTCTTGCCACTGTCACCGTGCGTCGATCTCTTCGACGATGAATCACATGTTGCTCGCAGTACTCATCACAGCCGGATCCATCGGCCTGCTCGTCGCGATGGGCCGCCTCACCGACGAACTCCTCGGCGATCACGCTGATCGCTGGGCAAGAACCCTTGTGAACAAGGGCGATCAGGAGCATCGGCGATGAAGGCTGCCGTCATCGGAGCCGGTATCCTCGGAGCCTGCGTGGGCTGGAACTTGTCCCGGCTCGGCGCGAAGGTGATCTTCGTCGACGCGGGCCGGCCGGGCGAAGGCGTCACGAACTGGTCGTTCTCGTGGGTCAACGCCAGCAACAAGACCGCCCGCAAGTCCTACTTCGACCTGAACGTCGCGGGCATAGCGGCGTACCGCGAACTCGCAGCCGCCATCGGGCCAGACCCGTGGTGGCATCCCACCGGCCACCTGCGCTGGGCCGACGATCCGGCGCACCTCCTGAAGACAGCAGATCTGTTGGCTCGCTGGGACTATCGGGTTGAGGTGCAGACAGGAGCCGACGTACGCCGCCACCTCGAACCCGCAGTCGCCATACCCGACCAGGTGCCCGTCGCGTACTATCCCGACGAAGCCTGGGTGCACGGGCGCCAGCTCGTCGGCTGCCTGATCCGTGACGCAGTCGCAGCCGGCGCCGAGCACCGGTTCGGCGCTGCGGTCCGTGAGATCGATGCCGGTGGGCCTGCCGTTGGGCTGTCCGATGGGACCAGGCTCGACGTCATCGTGAACGCGGCAGGCCCGAGCGCCTCCGACATCGCCGGGCTCATCGCACGGGATCTACCGATGCGCCGCGAACCCGGCGTCGTCACGCGGCTCAGCTGTACTCAGGTCCCAGTTCACCGGGCGATGCACGCGCCGCACATCGAGATCCGTCCTGACGGCAAGGACTCGGTCGTCCTCCACAGCCGCGAGATCGATGCACTCATCGACACCGGCGAAGATCCTGCCGAGCTGGCCCGGCGGCTGCATGAAGCGGCGCGGTACGTCGTACCCGAGCTGAGCAGCTCCCGCATCGCGCAGACACGGGTCGTCGAACGGCCGATCCCGATCGACGGGTTTCCCTCGGTCGGAGCGGTGCCGTCTGTGCCGGGCTACTACGAGGCCGTTTCCCACAGCGGCATCACGCTCGGTCCAGTCATCGGCCGGCTGCTCGCGTCGGAGATCGTCAGCGGTCAGCGAGACGAGATGCTCGCTGACTTTCGCCCGGAACGGTTCCTCCCGTGATAGCCGGGGTGCTCCGTCAGGGACGCGATGGGTAGTGCAGGGCGGAGAGTAGGTGGTTGTGGAGGGCGTCGTTCGAGTACAGGCCGCCGCCTTGGTCGGCCGAGTTGCTGCCGGTGCGGTTCGTGAAGCGGCCGCCGGCCTCTTCGACGATCAGGATCCACGGCGCGTGATCCCACTTGTGGTAGCGCTCGACGAGGAACGCGTCGAGCTCGCCGCGGACGAGTTCGATCAACGGCAGCGGGCTCGACGGCGGGCGAGCCCCGGCAAGGCGAGCTCCGGAGTCGTTGTCCAGAGCAACCAGTACAGCGTTTTTCGGCGACGCCGTCGTACTGACCTCGAGGCGGCGTACGTCGTCACGTGGCCACGACGACTCGAACGCACCGCCGCCTCGCGTCGCCCACCAGCAACGTCCTAGCGCGGGAGATGCGACCACCGCGAGCTCGGTGACCCCTCGCACCTCCAGGGCGATCTGGATCCGCCAGTTCGGATCACCCTCGCTGAAGAACCTGGTGCCATCGATCGGATCGAGGATCCAGACCCGATCGGAATCGCCCAACTCCCCCAGTTCCTCCCCCAGGAACGCATCACCGGGCCGAGCCTCCGACAAGGTCTCGCGGAGCAGCCGTTCGACGGCCCGATCGGCCTCCGTGACCGGCGTACCGTCAGCCTTCAACGTCGCCGTGACCCCAGCCCCGAAATACCCGACAGCAACGTCAGCCGCCAGCTCCACGGCACCGAACGCCAACTGAAGATCCCCGTCCATCTCGGCCGACCCTAACAGTCGCTCCGCACCCACGCGCTCCACGGCGCCGGCCCCGGGCGGAACCCGCAAGCCTCAGCCATCACGACCGCGTCAGCGAATCCCCGACCGAGCAGCGCCGGCTCGTGCGCGTCGCTGCCGAACGTGACGGCGTCGCCCCCTTCGGCATGCCACCACCGCAGAATCCGTGGCTCCAAAGGCACCTTGGTATTGATCTCCAGCGCCTTTCCACTGTCAGCGAGCGCCCGCAGAACCGCCCGGAGCTCCTCCTCGAACGCAGTTGCATCGAAGGGAACGGCGGCAGGCCAGTACCGGAGCGGGTAGTCGAGATGCGCTAGTACGTCGAATCCGTCGTACTGCTCGATCATCCGCAGCGTCTCGGCCAGATACTCACGGACCACTTCGGCGGCGGGGCGGGCGTCGTACGCCAGCGAGATCTCGCCCAGGCCGGCGTCGGTAGTCATCGAGTGCACCGAGCTGATCACCAGGTCGAAGTCGCCGGCCCCGAGGAGTTTCTCGACCGAGTCGAGGTGCCAGTGCGGTTCGCTGAGCTCGACGCCCGACAGGATCCGCAGATCCGGAAACCGTTCGCGGCAGTGCTCCAGGGATTGCAGATACCCGTCCAGATCCAAGGCCGGCGGGGTCAGAATTCCGCCGCTGACGAAGGTCTGCCACGCTGCGGGGAGTTCCGTGCCGTCGGAGATGGTCCACGGCGTGAAGTCGGCGTGGTCGGTGAACACGAGAGCCGGTACGCCGATCTCGACGGCCCGCTCGCACGTCGCCTCCATCGAGCCGTGCAACGCGTCCCACGACCACTGGCTGTGCACGTGACTGTCGGCGGTCAGCATCCGACGACGCTATCCGAGAGCTTGTCCTTCGCGACTGCGGTAGCTGAGAAGGCCTTCGATTCCGCGGAGGAAGGTTTCGACGACAGGCTTCGGGTCGGTCAGACAGCCGGCGGCCATGGCGCCGTCCCGGAGCATCACGAAGTGCCGGGCGGCGGGCTCGGCGTCGATCTTCCCGAGGCCGGTGAAGAGTTCGACCATCGCCCACAGGAACCACTGCCGGTGCTTGAGGACCGCCTGGTGCACGGCGAAGGCTGGGTCCGGGTACTCGGCGGCGGCGTTGAGGAACGCGCAGCCCCGGAAGCCGGTGCTCTGAATGTCGTCGGCGATGGACCGGCTGACGGCTCGAATGATGTCGGCCGGACTCTCGTCCTGCGCCCGCGCGGCGTTCACCTGCGCACGGATCGCCTCGTCGGCCTGCGTCAGGTACGCCACGATCAGGTCGTCCTTGCTCGAGAAATGCCGGTACAGCGTGGCGCGTGTTACCTGAGCCTCGGCGATGACCCGGTCCACGCCGACAGCGCGAATGCCTTCGGCGTAGAAGAGCCCAGTGGCCGTGCTGAGCAGTCGCGACCGTGCTTCCGACATACCGCCTCCCCTTCCGATCCCTTCAACAACTCCGACCGTAGCAGATAGAACGATCGGTCTTGACAACGGTTGACAACTTGCGGCACGCTCCAGGTGTACCGATCGTTCTATCTACATCCTTTGAGAGGCAACTGGTGTCCAGTTCTTATGCAGCAGCCACCGGCACGGTGGCCGGCGCCGCCGACAGCACGAAGACGCTGCGCACGCTGTACTACGTCCGCTTCGGGTTCGCCATCGTCTGGGCGGTCCTGATGATGGCGATCGCCAAGAAGATCAACCCGGGAGCAACCGCTCTCTTGGTGATCTACCCGCTGTTCGATGTCGCGGCGGCGGTGGTCGACTTCCGTTCCTCGGGTACGTCGCGACCGAAGGCGCCGCTCTACGTCAACATGGCGCTGAGCCTGCTCACCGCGATCGGACTGGCCGTCGCTGCCGGTTCCGGGATCCCGAGCGTGCTGCGGGTCTGGGGCGCTTGGGCGATCACCGCGGGCATCGTCCAGCTGATCGTCGCGATCCTGCGGTACCGGCTCGGTGGCCAGTGGGCGATGATCCTCAGCGGCGGCATCTCGGTCCTCGCCGGCAGCAGCTTCATCCTCATGGCCGGTGGTGCGAAGCCCTCGCTCACCAGCGTTGCCGGGTACGCGATCCTGGGCGGCATCTTCTTCCTGATCTCCGCAATCCGTCTGCAGCGCCTCGCCGCGAAGGCGCACTGAGATGACCGAGAAGCTCTTCGACGTCGCGATCATCGGTGGCGGACCGGTTGGTGAGAACGTCGCCGACCGAGTAGTGCAGGGCGGCCTGACCGCGGCGATCGTCGAACACGAACTCGTCGGCGGCGAGTGCTCGTACTGGGCCTGCATGCCGACCAAAGCCCTGCTCCGCGACGCCGCGGCCCTCCGCGCCGCTCGCGCACTGCCGGCCGCCGGCCAAACCATCACCGGCGAACTGGACCCGACCGGGGTGCTCGCTCGGCGTGACCGGTTCGCCTCCAACTGGAGCGATTCCGGCCAGGTCGAGTGGCTGAACCACGCCGGGATCAACCTCGTCCGCGGACACGGACGCATCACCGGGACCCGTACCGTCACCGTCACCCAAACGGACGGTACGACGACCACCGTGCAAGCACGTCACGCGGTCGTGATCGCCACCGGCAGCAGCGCCCACCTGCCGCCCATCCGCGGCCTGGCCGATGTGGCACCGTGGACGAGCCGCGAGGCAGCCGCCGTACAGAACATCCCGCCGAGGCTGGCCATCATCGGTGGCGGCGTGGTCGGCTCCGAGATGGCGACCGCCTTCAGCGCGCTCGGCTCGCAGGTGACGCTCGTCTCGCAGAGCCGGCTGCTGCCCGGAGTGGAGCCGTTCGCCAGTGATCAGGTGGCCGACGCTCTCCGTACGGCGGGTGTGTCTCTTCACCTGGATGTCGAGGTCGCTGAGGCTCGTCGAGACTCCGACGCCGTACAGCTGACGCTCTCCGACGGCGCGACGGTCGAAGCTGACGAGGTTCTCGTCGCGACCGGACGCACGCCCAACACGAAGGACCTCGGCCTGGATCACGTCGGCCTCACGCCGGGAGACTGGCTGCGCGTCGACGACACACTCGCTGTTGTCGACGATGACGGCGATCGTGTCGGCGAGGGTTGGCTGTACGCGGCAGGCGACGTGAACAAGCGTGTCCTTCTCACCCATCACGGCAAGTACCAAGGTCGCGCCCTGGGCGACGCGATCGCCGTACGAGCTCGTGGCGAGGAGCTCGACCTGAGTCCGTGGGGACGGCACGCGGTCACGGCCGACGAACGTGCCGCGACGCAGGTGATCTTCACCGATCCCGAAGTTGCCGCAGTCGGCCTGTCCGCCGAAGCCGCGGCGGCTGCCGGCAAGAACATCCGGATCGTCGACTACGACCTCGGAGCGGTCTCAGGCGCGGCGCTGCACGCCGACGACTACCGCGGTCAAGCGCGGATGATTGTCGATGCCGACCGCAACGTCCTGATCGGGTTCACGGCGGTCGGGCCCGATGTCGCCGAACTGCTGCATGCGGCGACGATCGCCATCGCCGGTGATGTCCCGCTGGATCGCCTCTGGCACGCAGTCCCGGCGTACCCGACGATCAGCGAGATCTGGCTCCGGCTTCTCGAAACGGACCGCCCGCACTGGCGTCCATGACAGACTTAGGTCGTGCGGATCAGTGAGGCTACTGGGGACGATGTCGCTGGGCTGGCGCGGTTGCTGTGGTTGAACAGCAGCGACGAGCAGCTGGAGCAGCAGGCCATCGACGCTTTCACGGCGGACTTCGGGAAGTGGTGGGCCGCTCGTGAGGACATGCACGTGGCGTACGTCGCGCGGCTTGATCAGCCGGAGATCGTCGGCATGGCGTGGGTTGCGCTCGTCCCACGCGTTCCGAGGCCTGGAGCGACGAGTCGGATGTCCGCGGACATCCAGAGCGTCTTCGTCATGCCGGACGCCCGCGGCCGCGGGATCGGGTCGGCACTCGTGAAAGCTGCCTCAGAACACGCGATGGGCGCCGGCGCCCTCCACGTGACAGTCCACTCCGGCCGCAAGGCAGTACCGGTCTACGAACGGCTCGGCTTCGAGTCCTCCCGCCAACTCCTCCAACGCCACCGACCCTAAACGAGCGTCGCCTTCCACACCTCCACACTGGGCCAGCTGGATGCCCAGTCCGGCGTGACGTACGCGTAGTCGGAGCGAGCATCCGGCGGTACGACGAACTCGGTGAGCTCATCGACCACGAATCCGGAGTCGCGTAGCACCTTGATCATCTGTCCGGTGGGGAGCTGGAAGTGCGTGCCCCCGTCGGTACGGTCGATTCGCGCGACGTCGGCGTACGGGCGGCTGAGGCGGTCGGTCGCGGGCGTCGGCACCGGGCGCTGTGCAGAGTTCGAGGAGTGTGGAGTTGCGCAGGAAGATGAGTTGACCGCCGGCACGGAGCAGTCGGGCGGCCTCCGGGATCCAGAGCGTGGGGTCGCACCAACTGCTCGCGCCGTACTCGCTGATCGCAACATCGAAAGTGGCGTCCGGCAACGGCACGTCCTCGGCGTTACCGTGGATGAGCGGAAACACCAGCCCGAACTCCCGCTGCAGCGCGGCAGCGGTCGCGAGCTGCTCCCCCAGTGCGGTTCGGCCGCCCATTGCTCAGCAGCGCGCCCACCGAACCACCCGCTGTATCGCTCATCCCACACCACGCGGTTCTTCGCAGCATGCTCGCCCTCGGCCACAACACCCAGTCAAACGACGACACCCGTCCGACTGCAACCGAGATACGTGCTCGTGCCGCAGCTTTTCGGAACATTTTCGTCAGCTGGTGCCGAAAAAGTTCCGGAAACCCTCGATGTGCCCGACTACTCGGTCGCGAAGACGTTGGCGAGGGCTGTGGCCAGGTGGTGGTAGTCGGATTGGAGGGGGCCGGCGAGCGTTGGTGCGGGTTCGAACGTGTTGAGGAGGCCTTTGGCCAGGTCGTTGGTGCGGGTGTTGATGTCTGGGGTGCGGTCGTTCCGGCGGTGGAAGGACTGCCAGCGGCGTACGGCGACTGCGAGGATCTTGTCGACGGTTTCGGGCCGCACGACCGGCGAGCCGGACTCGCAGAGTTCCACGAGGGCGGTGCGGGCAGCGTTCTGGACGGGCTGACCCATGGGAGCCGTCATTGTGGCTTGGCGTCGGCTAGTGCGTGGAGGCGGTTGGCGCTGGTGGGGTCTGTGGGGAGGAAGGTTTCTATGGCCAGGTTGGCGGCTGTTACTTCTAAGGGGGCTCCGATGGTGGCTATCAGGGTGAAGAGGCGGATGGGGCCCAGGCGGGTTTGGAGGTCCAGGGTGACCATGGGCTGTTGGGACGGGCCTGTGATGGGCTTGTCGGGGAGGTAGGGCTCGAGCTCTTCGAGGAGGTCCGCGAGTGGTTGGTCGGCGGTGTCGCGACTCTTGCGTTTCAGTTGGTGGATGAGCGGGACACTGCACGCCGCCGTCATGGACGAGATGCTGGGCAGGCCGCCGGGGTGGAGGGCGAGGCGCAGCATGTTCATCGGCGGCTTGAGGAGTTCGGGGTCGACGCCGTCCCAGAGGATCGAGGCGGCGTCGTTCGCGTCGATCAGGTTCCACAGGCCGTCGACGATGAGCGCCGGGTTCGGCATGTGCGCGTCGAGGAGCTGGTGCAGCGGTTCGCGGAGCGGGAGCATCGCGTCGGAGTGGTACGGCTCGTCGAGGTACCGCGGCGCGAACCCACCCGCGAGCAGCAACCGGTTCTGTTCGGCCAGCGGCAGGTCGAGATGGTTCGAGAGATGGACCAGCAGTTGCCGGCTCGGTTGCGCGCGTCCCGTCTCCACGAAACTCAGGTGCTTGGTCGACACTTCAGCATCGAGCGACAGCTCAAGCTGACTCAATCGACGGTGCATCCGCCAGAAGCGAAGCATCTCCCCGGCGGTCTGCGGCTCTTCCAACACGGTCACAAAATCAGCGTACGGCGGGCGCACGCCGCGCATCCATTAACCAAGAGGTAATTGAGCCACTCCCCCATCGCCCCGGATCGTGGTCCGCATGAATCCCACCTACACAGCAGTAGCAACCTCCTCCGGACGCGACGCCCGCGCAGTCACCACCGACGGCCAGCTGGACGTCCAACTCGCCCTCCCGAAGGAACTCGGCGGCACCGGCGACGGCCTCAACCCCGAACAACTACTCGCCGCCGGCTGGGCCGCCTGCTTCTCCACAGTCCTGGACCGCATCGGCCAAGCCCAGAACCTGGACGCCAAAGACGTCGCGGTGACCGCCGAGATCAGCCTCGTCCCCACCACCGGGAGGTTCACCCTCGCCGCCGTACTGCGAATCGAACTCCCCGACCACCTCCGCGGCGAACCCGGCCGCCAACTGATCGAAGCAGCCCACAACATCTGCCCGTACTCCCACGCCACCCACGGCAACATCCCGGTCGAAATCGTCATCGAGTGACCTAGGCGGCCGTAACGCCGTGCTTGGTGAAGACGGTGTGGAGGGTGGTGTGGCCCTGGGTGAAGTCCCATTGTTCGGCGTGGAGGCCGGCGGTGCGGGCGCCGGTGATGTTCTTGGCGGTGTCGTCGATGAACAGGATCGAGTCCGCGTCGGCGCCGATGCGTTCCGCGGCGCGGGTGAAGAAGACCGGGTCGGGTTTCGCGACGCCCAGGTCGTACGAGTAGCAGCTGACGTCGAACAGGTCGTCGTACCCGAGGACCTCCCGCATGTGCGCGCCGCGGTAGCACTCCTGGTTGGTGCCGAGGTGTACGCCGTACCCCTTCCGCTTCAGGGTCCGCACGATGTCGAGTGACTCCTCGATGAGCACGATGTTCTTCCACACCGCGTCGTACACCTCGGTCGCCGGTGTGCTCACGCCGTACTTCTCCAGCGACGCCGCGAGCACCGGCAGATAGTCACCACGTCCGGCGAGCATCGGCAGCTCGTCGGACCAGGTCTCGTGGAGGAAGTCCCGGGCCCGGTCGCCCACGTACGGCTCCATGGCCGCGTACCAACCGCCAGGAAGATCCTGCAGTACGCCGTCAGCGTCGAACAGAACGTGCTGGATCGGGTCGCCCATGCACCAGATCATGCCTCAGCTGCTCGTCCGCGCACACGGGGATTTCCTCGACGGCGGCGGCCTCCTCCGGCTGACGGCGTACGCCGAACAGCGCCGCTCGGTACTCCTCCGGGACGTGGCACATGATCAGGACGGGTCCTGGAGAATGCCGAGAATGTTGCCGTCGGGGTCGGTGAGGGTGGCAACGAGCCGCCCGGCGCCGACGTCCTTCGGTGCGTCCTTGAGCGTGCCGCCGGCCTCGGTGATCTCCTTGATCTTGGCCTCGATGTCGGCCACGTGCCAGTACGCGATCGGCGAGGTCATGTCGCTGTTCGGGACCAGCCCGATCTGCTGACCTTCGGCCTCGTACCCGACGTAGTACGGGGAGTCGGCCATCGGCTCGACACCGAGCAGAGCGGTGTACACCGGCTTGGCCTTCTCGAGGTCGGTCACGGGGTGCAGGATCGTGTTGACGCCTTGCGTGCCAGTCATTTCGTCTCCAATTCCGGGGGGCGGTTGCCCCTGACGTTCAGTGACTCTCACGCTATTCGCGACCGCTTCCGGCTGCTTCTCGATTCCTGATCAGTTCCGGCAGCAGTTCAGGCGACGTACTCCGCGAGATGCTTCGCGGTCAGTGTTTTCGGCTTCTTGATCAGGTTGGCCGGGGTGCCTTCGAAGACCACCTTGCCGCCGTCGTGGCCGGCGCCGGGACCGAGGTCGATGATCCAGTCGGCGTGGGCCATCACGGCCTGGTGGTGCTCGATGACGATGACCGACCTGCCGGAGTCGACCAGGCGGTCCAGCAGCGCGAGGAGCTGCTCGACGTCGGCCAGGTGCAGGCCGGTGGTCGGCTCGTCGAGGACGAGGATGCCGCCTGCCTCCCCCATGTGCGTGGCCAGCTTCAGCCGCTGCCGCTCACCGCCGGACAGGGTCGTCAGCGGCTGCCCGAGCGACAGGTACCCGAGCCCGACGTCGGCGAGCCGTTCCAGGATCTTCTCCGCGGCGGGCGTCCGCGCCTCGCCCTCGGCGAAGTACGGCAGCGCCTCCGAGACCGGCATCGCGAGCACCTCGGCGATGTTCTTCCCGCCGAACGTGTACTCCAGCACGGCGGCCTGGAACCGCTTCCCCTCGCACTCCTCGCACGGGGCCTCGACGGTCGCCATCACGCCGAGCTCGGTGTAGATGACGCCCGCGCCCTTGCAGGCCGGGCAGGCGCCCTCGGAGTTCGCGCTGAACAGCGCCGGCTTCACGCCGTTCGCCTTCGCGAACGCCTTCCGGATCGGGTCCAGCAGCCCCGTGTACGTCGCCGGGTTGCTCCGCCGCGACCCGCGAATCGCACCCTGATCGATCGCCACCACACCCTCGAGATCGGCGACCGACCCCTGGATCAGCGAACTCTTCCCCGACCCCGCGACCCCGGTCACGACCACCAGGACACCGAGCGGTACGTCGACATTCACGTCCTGCAGGTTGTTCGTCGAGGCGCCGCGGATCTCCAGCGCGCCCGAACCGGACCGCACGGACGACTTGACCGAGGCCTTGTCGTCCAGATGCCGCCCGGTCAGCGTCCCGCTGGTGCGCAGCTTGTCGAGCGTCCCCTCGAACACCACCTCGCCACCGCCGGAGCCGGCGCCGGGACCGAGGTCGATCACGTGGTCGGCGATCGCGATCGTCTCCGGCTTGTGCTCCACGACGAGGACGGTGTTGCCCTTGTCGCGCAGCTGCAGCAGGAGTTCGTTCATCCGCTGGATGTCGTGCGGGTGCAGGCCGATCGTCGGCTCGTCGAACACGTAGGTGACGTCGGTCAGCGACGACCCGAGGTGGCGGATCATCTTCGTCCGCTGCGCTTCGCCGCCGGACAGCGTGCCGGCGGGCCGCTCCAGCGACAGGTACCCGAGGCCGATGTCCACGAACGCGTCGAGCGCGTCGCCCAGTGCGTTCAGCAGCGGCGCGACCGACGGCTCCTTGAGCGCGCGGATCCACGCGGCCAGGTCGGTGATCTGCATCGCGCACAGGTCCGCGATGTTCTTGCCCTTGATCTTCGACGCGCGCGCCTCGGCGCTCAGCCGGGTCCCGCCGCAGTCCGGGCAGATCGTGAACGTCACCGCCCGCTCGACGAACGCGCGGATGTGCGGCTGCATCGCGTCCACGTCCTTGGACAGGAACGACCGCTGGATCGCCGGGATGATGCCGGTGTAGGTGAGGTTGATGCCCTCGACCTTGATCTTGGTCGCTTCCCGGTGCAGCAGGTCGTGCAGTTCCTTCTTGGTGTACTTCTTGATCGGCTTGTCCGGGTTGAAGTACCCGGCGCCCCGAAAGATCCGCCCGTACCAGCCGTCCATGCTGTACCCGGGGATCGTCAGCGCGCCCTCGTTCAGCGACTTGTTCTCGTCGTACAGCGCGGTCAGGTCGAAGTCCGTCACCGAACCCATGCCCTCGCAGCGCGGACACATGCCGCCGGCGTACACGGCCTCGCGGACGACCTTCGTCTCCCCGGCGCCCTTGTCGGTCTTCAGCGAACCGGTCGCGGTCCGTTTCGGGACGTTGAACGAGTACGCCGTCGGCGGGCCGGCGTGCGGTTTCGCGATCCGGCTGAACAGGATCCGGAGCATCGCGTTCGCGTCGGTCGCCGTACCGACCGTGGAGCGCGGGTTGGCGCCCATCCGCTCCTGGTCGACGATGATCGCGGTGGTCAGGCCGTCGAGTACGTCGACCTCCGGGCGAGCCTGGTTGGGCATGAAGCCCTGGACGAACGCGCTGTACGTCTCGTTGATCAGCCGCTGCGACTCCGCCGCGATGGTGCCGAACACGAGCGAGCTCTTGCCCGACCCGGACACCCCGGTGAACGCGGTCAGCCGGCGCTTCGGGATCTCGACGCTGACGTCCTTCAGGTTGTTCACCCGGGCCCCGGTCACCCGGATCAGGTCGTGGCTGTCGGCAACGTGTTCGTCGCGGCTCATGTCTTCTCCCAGAGTCGTTTCAGGATGCCTGGTTGATCCGGATGTGGTTGCCGGCCGGGTCGCGGAACGCGCAGTCGCGGACGCCGTACGGCTGGTCCACCGGTTCCTGGATCACCTCGGCGTCGGTCGCCTGCAGCCGCTCGAACAGTCCGTCGATGTCGTCGGTCTGGAGCACCACGGTGGCGTACGTGCCCTTCGCCATCATTTCGCCGAGCGTGCGGCGCTCGTCCTCGGTGATCCCGGGGTCGGCGAACGGCGGGCAGAGCACGATCCCCGTGTCCGGCTGGCCGGGCGGGCCGACGGTGATCCAGCGCATGCCGCCGTACCCGACGTCGGTGCGGACCTCGAAGCCGAGGATGTCGCGGTAGAACTTCAGCGACTCCTCGGGATCGGTGTGCGGCAGGAAGCTGGCGAGAATCTTGATCTGCATGGGCGTCAACCTAGCTGCCGGACGTCGGAGATGCTTCTCGATTCCTGATCGGTCGCGTCACCTGTTTCGCCACACACGACGGGATGCCGAGCGTGGCGTCGCCGGCGTTCTCCTTGTAGACGCTCGGCGGCATCCCGACCAGCTCGGCGAACCGGGTGCTGAACGTGCCCAGCGACTGGCAGCCGACCGCGAAGCAGACGTCGGTGACGCTCATCCCGCCGCGCCGCAGCAGCATCATCGCCCGCTCGATCCGCCGGGTCATCAGATACCCGTACGGCGACTCTCCGTAAGCGCGTTTGAACTCGCGGCTCAGGTGGCCCGACGACATGTGCGCGCCGCGCGCGAGCGCCTCGACGTCCAGGGGCTGCGCGTACTCCCGGTCGATCCGATCCTTCACACGCCGCAGCCGCGCCAGGTCCAGCAGGCGCTGCTCATCCGTCGTACCGCTACTCACCGTAGGAATCCTGCCATGTCAGCCGACCGAAGTCATTCCTCCGCGCGGGACCGGTGATCAGCGGCCGGTGGTGCCATCGAGCGTCGACACCAGTTGGTCGAGTTCGGTCACCGAGCTGCCCAGTTGAGGTACGCGACGTTCGCCAGTAGCCAGCCGAACCCGATTGCCTGCTGACCGTCGCGTTCTGGTGTCGGCTGATAGCGGTTGTAGAGCGCGAGGCAGTGTGCGTGAACCCGCGGGTCCCACGGGCTCACCTGCATCCAGCGCGGGGCCTGGTGTGCGACCGAGGCCGCGCCGATCGCGGTGCCGCCGACGGTTGTGTGTACGGCGGGGAGCCCGTCGGCGTCGGTCGTCGCGACGTTCTGGGTGAACGTACGCGCGAGCCGCTCCATGTCCCGGCCCGTGAACGCGAGCCGCGCACGGAATGCCCGGACGGCGAACTCCACGTCGATCGCGCCGTGGCTGATGTCCTCGAACTGCCGCGCCGGACCGCCCGACGGCGTGAAAATCGAGAGATCGCTCTCCGGGTTTCCCGTCTTCGTGAACCCCTCGTAGATGCGGCCGCCCGCCGGCCAGTAGTGCCACACGCTGGCGTCCCCGGCATCTACCGTCAGCTGACCGGCGAGCATCCGCCCCATCGCGGCGACCTTCCGCCGGTAACCGATCTCTCCGGTTGCCAGCGCGAGCTCGACCAGCGTCTGCCCGAGGCCGACCGACTGGTTGATCGGCTGCTCGCACCCGTCGTACGCGAGCGGCTGCCCCTTCGGCCAGATGAGGTGACCGCCGTTCTGGTCGCTCTCGTACTCCCAGTCGTGCACGGCGACCGCCTCGCGGCAGGCCCTGAGGTACTCGTCCGCCTTCCGGTGGTAGCGCCGGCGGAGAACCGGGGAGCCGGCGACGAGCCGGACGAAGCTCGCGATCGGGTACGTGATCATCCCGGTGTGAACGGCGAAGATCACCGGCTTGCAGTGCATCTCGTAGGTGCCGAGCTGCGGTACGTCGCCTGCGCGGGGCGTCGGCCGTCGATCGGCGGCCGTGAGCTGGAGCGGTCCGGGGGCCGCTGCGTAGATGCGGCTCACCGCGTAGTCGGGGCTCGCCGGATCCAGAGAGAGGTCGGAGAGCGTGACCGTGCGGTTCACGAACGTGTTGACGAGCTGGACGGTGAACGTGTCCGGACGGGTCCCGGCGGTCACGGTGACCGTGGTGTCCTCGGCGTACGACAGCGCTTCGCGGAGGTCGAGCAGCGGCTGGCCGTTGCTGTCGGCAAGGGTTGCGTAGCCGGTCGTGTACGGGTGGTCGGCTCGCCAGGCGGGGAGGGAGAGACCGCGGTAGTCCGTGACGCCGCGTTCGCTGTCGCGGACCGCGAGCACCTGGTCGACGTTGTCGATGAGGCGGTCCAGGTAGTACGTGTCGCGGTGCTTCTCGTACATGCGGACCAGACCGAGCAGCACGTACGACTGGCTCCAGGCGAGCATGCCGGAGCGGCCGTCGCGGTTCGTGTTGTCGTTCGGCTGATCCGGCTGCCCGGGACCACCCTCCTGGAACAGCCGGTCCCAGTCATCGAACGTCTTGCGCGCCGTGTAGTCGATGTCAGCGGCGGCGCGGGCATAAGCCGGGAACGCGGAGAGAGCGCTCCCCGCCGTTCCGGCGGCGGCACCGGCGGCCGTCAGCCGGAGGAAGTCACGGCGATGGAGATTGCTGTGGGGAATGTCGGGCATGGCGGGCGGCCTCCAGCTCTTCAAGGGCGGTTTCGAAGAACACAGCAGGCGCAACATTCTCCCGCAGGGAAGTGGTTTACGGCAGGTCGAGTGTCAGCGGTAAATCCTTGAGGAACTCGACGGCGTCGAACATCGCCCCGGCCGACGCCACCCCGGACGTACGCGTCTCGCCGGCAAGGATCCGGCGTACCGCGCCGACCGCGAGCGGCGCCGAGATCGCGTAGATGTCCTGCCCGGTCGCCGTCGCCCGCCGCTCCTCTCCGCCGGTCCGCACCCGGACATCCACCACGAACGTCTGATCCGACCGACCCAACTCGTCAACGGCAGCAGGCGCCGGCGTCTCCGAGTTCGCGAGATCACCGGCGGCCTCGAGCGTCATGTACGTGCGGACCTCCGGTACGGCGATGTGCGACGGGATCGTGATCACGTCGGCCATCGTGAACTCGGCGATCACGCGGCGCCGGCCGAGCGGATCCGGAAACACCCAGTCCTCCTGCACCGACTGGTCCTGGTGGTACTGCAGACGACCGCCGCTGAACCGCACACGGCTCCCGTTCCGCCGGTCGTGCGAAACCTGACCGGCGGCGCGCGTGCCCGGCGTGGGATGCCAACTGCTCAGCCCGTAGGCCACATGCACCTCGTCAGCGGTGGTCCGCTCCCCCAGCGCCGCGGTCGTCAGCAGGTCGCCGAGCCCACCGTAGAACGCCATCGCCGGGATCACCGGAAGAGCGCTCTCCCGAGCGAACGTCGCCACGTTCGCCTCGAGTTCGGCCGCGACGTCGACGTACGGGATGCCCGCGCGGGCGGCCGCGTCGATGATCGCGTCGGCGGTCGTGGCGAACGGCCCGGCGGCGTTGATCACGGCTGCAGCGTTCTTCAGGGCCAGGTCGAGTGCGTGTGGGTCGTCGACGGCAGCCGGCCGTACGTCGAGGTCGCCCCACTGCTCGGCGAGTGCAGCAGCGTTGCGTCCGGAGACAGCGGTGGGAAGGTTCTGCCGGAGGAGTTCCTCGACGACGAAGCGGCCGGTGTGACCGGTGGCGCCGTACACCACGATTGCGTTCATGGGGACGAGTCTCGCCGGTTTCGACCACCCGGCGTGAGAGTCCGGAACGACACCATCCGTACACTTTCGGACATGCACACCGTCGCACTCGCCACCGTCGGACACCTGCTCCACTTCGAGCTCGGGATCGCGTACGAGATCTTCGGCAATCCACCACTCGAAGTCGACGAGTGGTACGACGTACGCCTGTGCGGACCGCGGCCGGTACAGGTCGGGCCGTTCATGGTCGAGCCGACCGAACCGCTCGACGCGATCGCGCGGGCGGACACCGTACTGGTGCCGGCGCTCGCGGATGTCGACGAGCCGGTGTCGGCCGAACTCGCCGATGCGGTGCGGGCGGCATACGAGGCCGGGGCAAGGATCGCGTCGTTGTGCACCGGCGCGTTCGTACTCGGCGCGGCCGGACTGCTCGACGGACGGCGGGCCACCACGCATTGGGCGCACGCCGACGTGCTGAGCGCGCGGTACCCGGAGGCTGTCGTGGATCCGGACGTGCTCTACACCGACAACGGCAACGTGCTGACGGCGGCGGGCAAAGCGGCGGCGGTCGATCTGTGTCTGCATCTGATTCATCTCGACCACGGAGCGACCATCGCGAACACGATCGCCCGGCGCCTCGTCGTACCGCCGCATCGGGCCGGAGGACAGGCACAGTTCGTGGCGACCCCAGTGCAGGTCACCGGCGATCACTCGCTCGCGCAGCTACTGGCCTGGGCGCAGGAGCGTCTGGACCAGCCGCTGACCGTCACCGACCTGGCGAAGCGTGCCAACACGAGCCCACGACACCTAGGTCGGCAGTTCCGTTCGGTCACCGGCCAGACGCCACTCCAATGGCTCCTGACCCAACGCGTCCGCCGAGCGCAGCAACTCCTCGAGTCCACCGACGACGGAATCGAAAAGGTTGCCGCGGCCACCGGCCTCGGAACCGCCACCACCCTCCGCCGCCACTTCCAACGCGTAGTCGGCGTACCCCCGAATAGCTACCGACGTTCGTTCCGCAGCACGTAGGCTCGGTCGGCATGAGCCTCCAGGAGCTCCGCTTCCGTGCCACGCACCTCGACACGGTCCGCGCCGGCACGAAGCGGATCACCATGCGCTTCAACGATCCCGTCGAGGTCGGTCCGGCGACCCTGGTGTTCGAGTTCGACGACGAGGTCCGCATCCCCGGGCGGATCGTGTCGACCCTCGCCAAGCGCGTCGACAGCGTGACCGACGACGAGGCCCGCGAGGACGGCTTCGCGACCGCCGCCGACGTCCTCCCGGGGCTCCGTGACTACTACCCGGAGCTCCAGCCGAGCGACGAGCTCGTCATCGTCCGCTTCGAGGTCGGGTCCACCTATCCGCAGCGCATGCACACCGCGCTCGATGCGGTGGATTGGCGTGGGCTGGCCGAGTTCTATCGGGTGCTGCTCGGGCTGCGGTACCGCCCCGGCGACGAGCCACCGACAGACGGAACGGCGGACGATGCCGGCTGGCTCGTGCTGGTCGACGAGGACGGGAATCGTCAGCTGGCGATCAACCAGGTCGATGAGCTGACGCCGTCCACGTGGCCGTCGGACGGCGTACCGAAGCAGATGCACCTCGACTACGCCGTACCGTCGGTGGACGAACTCCATCGGCACCGGCAGCGCGCCGAGGAGCTCGGTGCAAGGCTTCTGTACGACCGGACCGCCGACGAGGGCGAACCGCTGTACGTCCTGGCGGATCCGGCGGGACATCCGTTTTGTCTACTGGTGGGAGAACTGTGAGCAAGCAGACTGGGTACGCCGACGTCAACGGGCTGCGCATGTACTACGAAGTGCACGGCGAGGGCGGTACGCCGTTGGTGCTGCTGCACGGCGGCCTGTTCAACATCGACCTGCAGTTCGGGGAGCTGCTCGAAGGGCTGTCGGCCGGGCGGAAGGTCATCGCCGCTGACTTCCAGGGACACGGCTACACGAACGACATCGACCGCCCACTCGGTACGGCGGAGCTGGCCTCGGACGTGGTGGCGCTGCTCGCGCGCCTCGACGTACCGAGGGCCGACCTGTTCGGGTTCAGCGTCGGCGGCGCGGTCGCGCTGTACCTCGCGATCGAGTACCCGGAGCTGGTACGGAAGGCGATCATCTCGTCGGTCTCGTTCAACCCGTCCGGTGACCGTGAAGAGAACGCGGAGGCGGTCGGTTCGATGAAGGTGGAGATGATCGCCGGCACGCCGATGGAGGCCGACTACCTGGCGAAGTCGCCGCACCCCGACCACGAGCACCTGCAGACGCTGCTCGACAAGCTCGGCAGCTACGACCGCGGCATGAGCGGATGGAGCGACGACGACATCCGTGGCATCGAGGCGCCCACGCTGCTGACGTTCGGCGACTCCGACGCGGTGAAGCTCGAGCATGCCGTCCGCTTCCACCAGCTCCGCGGCGGCGACGTCAACGGCGACTTCGTGGGCGTCCCCGCCTCCCAGCTGGCGATCTTCCCCGGTACGACGCACTTCACCGGTCTCGCCCGCACTCCCCTGGTCCTCGACACCGTCACCACCTTCCTCGACGCCTGACAAACCCGTCATGGATGAGCTGCGCGAGCTGATCGTGAATGCGGCAGGGCGTGAAGGCACGATCGACGGGCTCCTGCTGTCGGTCGTGACAGCGCCCACCCCGCCGACGTCCAGCCTCGCCTCGCCGACATTCGCGCTGGTGGCTCAGGGCCGCAAGCGGCTGGCGCTCGGGGAGCAGGTCTTCGAGTACGGCGCCGGCGACTACCTCGTCGTATCGGTCGACCTACCCGTCACGGGCCACTTCGTCGAGGCGTCGCCCGCCGTACCCTGCCTCGGCGTCGGTCTCGCGTTGAAGCCGGAGATCATCGCCGAGCTTCTGCTCGACGCGGCCGAGAAGCCGGGTGGACCCGTCCGCGGCCTGAGCGTGAGCCGCGCCTCGACGGAACTGGTCGACGCGGTCATCCGCCTGCTCCGCCTGGTCGACGAGCCTGACGACGCACCCGTACTGGCGCCGCTCGTCCAGCGCGAGATCCTCTGGCGCCTGCTCCGCAGTCCACAAGGTGCCGCCGTACGGGACATCGGCCTCGCCGACAGCAGCCTGTCGCACGTCGCGCGCGTCATCCGCTGGATCCGCGACCACTACACCGAGCCGTTCCGGGTCGAGGACCTCGCAGCGATGGCCGGCATGAGTACGTCGGCGTTCCACCGGCACTTCCGCACCGTGACCGAGCTGACCCCGATCCAGTACCAGAAGAAGATCCGCCTGCAGGAAGCGCGGCTGCGCGTGGTCGGGCTCGGCGAGGACGTGACGAGCGCCGGGTACGCCGTCGGCTACGACAGCCCGTCCCAGTTCAGCCGCGAGTACCGGCGCGAGTTCGGTACGCCGCCGAGTCGCGATCGAGCAGGATCAGGCAAGTCGTCGCGAGCATTGGTCTAACACTCCGCCTGCAATTACTCGTGTACTGGTGAGGTACCTGTTCCTGACCAGTAGGAGTTGTGCACGATCATGCATGTAGCTGTGATCACCGGCGGAAGTTCCGGCATCGGCCAAGCCGCGGCATTCGAGCTCGCGAAACGCGGCACCGCGGTCGTCCTCACCTATCGCGGCAGTCGCGAACGCGGCCTGGAGACGGTCGAACGGATCGAGAAGGACGGCGGTACGGCGGTCGCGCTGCCGCTGGACGTCGGTCGCCCTGACACGTTCACCGAGTTCCGCACCGCGCTCACCGACGTACTGCGGCGATGGGACCGCACATCGTTCGACTTCCTCGTCAGCAACGCCGGTGTCGGGCAACCTCCGGTGATGTTCGAGGACACGACCGCGGACCTGTTCGACCAGATGGTGAACGTCCACCTGAAAGGGCCGTACTTCCTCACCCAGACTCTCCTCCCGCTGATCGCCGACCACGGCTCGATCGTCTACACGACCAGTACGTCGGCGCTCGAGTCGGCGCGCCCGTCGCCCGGGTACTCCGTCTACGCAAGCGTGAAGGGCGCGCAGATCGTGCTCACCCGCTACCTCGCGAAGGAGCTCAGCACCCGCCGGATCCGGGTCAACGCCGTCGCTCCCGGCGTCACCCGGACCCGTCTCGGCGACGACGCGTTCGCCCAGTACCCGGAGCTGATCCCGCCGATCGCCGAACGCACCGCGCTCGGCCGGATCGGCGAGTCCGACGACCTCGGCAAGGTCATCGCGTTCCTCAGCTCCTCCGACGCAGGCTGGATCACCGCGCAGACCGTGGAAGCCTCCGGCGGCTACGAACTCTGAGACCGCTCAGCTGACGCGGAAGACAGGCCACGCGATGCCGGTGCGCCAGGCCGCCGGATCCGGGTCGTCTCGCGGGCCGACCGTGTACGTCTCCTGCACCGGTCCAGCAACAGCCAGGGCGTGCTCGTGCACCCAGGTCGCGAGCCGACCGTAGGTGACGTCGATGTCGTCGTGGGGACCATGGTGGATCGTGGCTGCGAGCTCGACGGCGGGCAGCTCGACCGGGCGCACCCGGCCGTGCGACGGCGCCTCGGCCACGGGGTAGTAGACGAGAACGGTCCCGCGGCCCTCGGCGAACAGCTCGTCGTCGTAGCGCCCGCCCGGCGGACCGACCGGCTGGGCGACGGCAGCGTCGAGCTCGGCCATCGCACCGTCGTACCACGGGAGAACCTCGTCCAGACACAGGACGTCCTTGATGCCGGCAACCAACGTGGCAGGCTCCGAGCGGAGCTCGACTTCGAGGTCACCAGGAGCGGGCCTGAGCAACCGTTGTAAGGAGGTCACGGCCGCTCGGGTCCGTTCGAGCGTCTCTTGCAACCGTTCGAGATGAACCGCGACGAGGTCCGCGCGCCGGTCCGGGTCGTCGGTGGCGATGATCTTGCCGACCTCTGCCAGCGGTACGTCGAGCTCGCGCAGCCGGTGGATGACCTGAGCGGACGGGATCTGCTCGACGGCGTAGTACCGGTAGCCGCTCGACGCGTCGACGGACGCGGGCTCGAGCAATCCGCTCTCGTGGTACCGCCGCAGCGTGCGAACGCTCAGATGCGTCGCCCGCGCGAACTCGCCGATCGTCATTCCGCTCCGCACACCGCTCAGCCTGCACCCTCCCGCCGGGAGAGAGTCAACTCCTTGCGTCTCCCCCGACGAGAGGCGGCAACCTCCTCAGCGTGCTGCCTGACACGATCACCAAATACCTGATCAGCCACGTCACCCGGGACGTCCCGGCGGCGATGCGCTGGTACGCCGACGACGCCGAGGTCACTGACGACGGCAAGACCTATCGCGGCCACGACGAGATCCGCGCCTGGCTGGCGAGCTCGGCCAGTGAGTACAGCTACACGACCGAACTCACCAGCGCCCGCCAGGTCGACGAACAGACCTACGTCGCGACCCATCACCTCGACGGCGACTTCCCAGGCGGTACCGCCGACCTGGACTTCACGTTCACCCTGATCGACGGACGGATCGCCCGGCTCGTCATCAGCTGATCATCGGCGACTCATCACCCCACCCCGCACTACGGGCGACGCGGTACGCCGGGGCCGACTTCGGTACGACGACGCGCTCCGACGTACCGGCCGCGGTGCAGAGGTCGAGGACGACCTGGCCTTTGCGACGGATCGGCCGGGTGAGTACTCGCGCCGCGGCCCGGCGAACCGGGCTGCGGGTCGCGACGACGTACGCGAACTTCTCGTCCTCATAGTTGCGGGTGCCGTCCTTCAGCGCCCGGTGCAACTCGGTCCGGGGCAGGCGCGCGGCGAAGTGACACCAGTCGATCGGGCATGGTCCCTGGTGCGGGCAGGGCGCCGCGATCGTGAACCCGTGGGAGATCAGGAGCTCGCGGGCGTCGATCGTACGGCGGTGACCGCTCGGGGTGCCCGGTTCGACGAGGACGATCGTCTTCGCCGACTGGGCGGCGGTGCGGAGGAGGTCGCGGCGGGTCTCCTCGGCCAGTTCGTTGAGGACGTACCCGATCGTGATGAGGTCGACCGTGGTCGGTGACGTCCAGTCGCGGAGGTCGGCGGAGGTCCAGCTGGACGAGAAGTTGCCAGTGGCAAGTTGCTTGCCGAGGCGAATGGCGGCGGGCTGGCGTTCGACGATCTGGGTGCTGATCGCCGGCCACAGCGACGCGGCGGCCCACGCCGCGGCTCCTGTTCCGCCGCCGAGATCGAGGTGCGTGGTGAACGGAGAGCTGACGTGACGCTCGGCCATCGCGAGCGCCACGTGGAGTGCGCGGAAGGTGGCCGGCATCCGTACGACGGCGTACGCGAGGGCGTCGAGCGCGTCGCGCATTCCCGGGGCGGTGTCGACGACCTGTTCGGTGCGGTAGCGGTGTGAGAGCGCGGCGACGCGGCCGCGGAGTTCGTGATGCGGCACGCCGGCGACGGCGCGCGCGAGGGCAGCATGCAGCTGAATGTCCACGGAGGACATGAGGGATCTCCGGTTCGATCGGCACGGAGTGCGCACCTGTTCGAGGGCGCACGTGACCCGCGGCCAGACGCCGCGACGCACCAATCGGTCCGGGAAGAGCTGTCAGCTTGTCAGCGGGCAGCAGACCAGGAGGGAATGGCGCGGAACCGGATAACCTTGCAAGCCATCACACACCTCCTAGATTCAGCACGACCGTAGCAGAGCACGCCGTACGGCGCTCCCGTTTTAGCGGCCCTCCGCCGTACACAGACAGACCTTGTTCCCCTGCGGATCCGCGAGCACGATGAACGCCGGCGCCTCCTCGTCGTACACGACCTTGCCGCCGGCCGCGAGCGCCACCTCGATCCGCCCCGGCACGACCTCCGGCGGCAGCCAGAGGTCGAGATGGAACCGCTGGCGAGGCGTCTCGTGCGGTGTCGTGCCCTGGAACCACACGTTGGCGACGCGGCCCGTCGGATCGAAGATGTCGTTGCCCGTAAAGGATTCCGTGCTGCCGGTGAGCACCGCCGCCCAGAACGGGCCGAGCTCCACCAGATCCGCCGTGTCCAACCCGATCTCGAGCTGCGCCACGGCCGCCGGATCGGCGGTCAGACCATGCTCCGCCGCGATCGCGCTGATCCGTCCCGCCAGGTCCGCGTCCCGAGTGGCGACATCCACGAACGACGCACCGAGCCGAAGATCAGGTACGGCGTCCTGACAAGCCTCCCCCACCGCCGCCACGAAGCGCACGCCATCGGCATATGCATCGATCAAGAACCTCGCATGCAGCTTCTGTGCCAACTTCCGCCAGTCCAGCAACCCAGTCTCAGACACCATGACCAGAGGCTAGGACCCTGCGCCGACAGTTCTCTCCTGCAGGGTCGCGAGATCACGCTCGGCGTACCGGCGGTGCGCGCCTTCTCGCCGTCGCGAACCAGGTCGGTGGTCATCAGGCGTTTGTCGGGGCCACAGGCCTGCCAGTGGCGGTCTCCACAACGTGCGCCAGGAAGTCCCGGACGTCCCCGAGCAGGTCGGCCTGGTCTGCGTAGCCGGAAGCACCGCTGACGTCGCGCAGGCGGAGGCCCTCGGTCAGTACCCGGTGCCAGCGCTCGTCGTAGTGGGTCAGTGCCCAGCGGCCGGCGCGCGACTTCGCGGTCATCTCGCCGGTGACCAGGAGATGGTGCAGACGCACGGAGGCGAGGATGCAGTGCGTGAGCAGATAGTCGCGTTCGCGCTGATCTGTTGGGAGGTCGGCAGGGGTTGCCCGGGCCAGGCCTTCGGCGTTGCGGCGCCAATAGGTGTCGAGGTTGTCCACGGTGTAGTCATGCAGCGCCTGCTTGTCGGTCCAGATCTGAAGAGTGGACAGCTCTGGGCCGGTGACCGTGATCCCGGCCTGCGCCAGTTCGTGCCACGTGATCATCCGCGACGGCGAGGCGAGAATCTCGAGTTTCCTGGTGGGGATCATCTCCGGCAACGGAGGCAGCGTGCGCGGGTCGCATGCCAGGTCGGCGGCGAGCAGGTGCGGCCCGTCGAACCGGATCGAGGAGTATGCCACCATCTGTGTGTGGACGCCCCGCAGCGCCTCCACCTCCGCCGGCACCGGCCGGTGGGCGAGCGTGGCGAGGAAGTCGACGTCGGACTCCCGCGGCGCCCACTCGCCGAAGACCACCCCGCCATGGAGATAGAGCCCGGTCAGCAGCCCCGTGGGCAGCTCCTGCTCGGCCAGCAGCAGGAAGCGGTCGCACAGGTCCTGGACGGGGGCTGGCAGCGTCACGAGTTCTCCTATGTCAGGGAGCAGGAAAGGCCCACCGTAGTCCGGTTCACGTTGTAGAAGTGGGCGCCGCTGAGGTCGATGTCTTGGAACACCGTGTTCCGGAGCGTCGACTCCTCGGATCGTGCCCGGTTAGATTCTGCGCCTTGAACTCAGTCACACCGTCGGCGTTGCAGACCACGGCGCGCAGCGGAACCGGTTCGTGATAGATGTGCTGTCGGTACGTCGCGATCGGCTGTGCCTCCCCGCCTTCAGAACGGAGTGGCATGTACCGCAGGCTCGTGCTCAAGTTGTCCGGTCAGGCGATCGCCGGACCGAACGAGTTCGGTTTCGCGAGCGATCGGCTCACCCATCTCGCGACCGAGGTGATCGCGCTGCGCGCCACCGGGGTCCAGGTCGCGGTTGTCGTCGGCGGCGGGAACGTGTTCCGGGGCAACCGGGCGGACGACTGGGGCATCGACCGGGTCGAGGCGGACAACATCGGCATGCTCGGCACCGTCATCAACGCGGTGCTGCTGCGTGGACGGCTCGCGGCGCTCGGTGCGCACGGCGTACGGCTGATGACGGCGATCCCGATCGACAACCTCGCCGAACCGTACATCCGGCTGCGCGCGCTCCGGCACCTGGAGAAGGGCTCGATCGTACTGCTTGCCTGCGGCAACGGGCAGCCGTTCACCACCACCGACTACCCATCGGTGCAGCGCGCGGTGGAACTGGAGGCCGACGCGCTATTGGTCGCGAAGAACGGCACCGACGGTGTGTACGACGCCGACCCGAACAAGCACCCCGACGCCCGCCGCTTCGACCACCTGACCTACGCCGAGGTCATCGACCGCGGCCTCGGCGTGATGGACCAAACCGCCTTCATCCTCGCCCGCGACCACCACCTCCCCCTCCACGTCTTCGACATAGACCGCCCCGGCGCCGCCTCAGCCATCCTCAACGGCACCCCCTTGGGCACCCTCATCAACTGACCTCCCGCGCGAGCCTTTGCGGGGATGTTCGCGGACTGATCCACTGGTCACCCGACACGCGGTCGAGACCAGTGAGGTTGATGAATATGCAGGCCCTTCCCGAAACGCTCCTGGCGGAAGTTCGTGATCGGTACGGTGTTGTGGCCGACAGCGCGGAAGCGATCGGCGGTGGGACCGCGAGCAAGCTCTGGCGGCTGAATACGGAACCGTCCGTGGTCGTGAGGTTGGCGCAGAATTACGAACTGCCGGACCAGCAATGGTCGTGCAGAGTTGCCACCGAGTTCGCCGGTGAGCTCTCTGAGGTGATTCCGCCGCTGGTTGGGTCTGACGGGGAAGCGGTCTTCTCCTGGCAGGGGCGGCCGATCACCGTCTGGCCGTTCGTGATGGGTGAGCGCCTCGACAGACGGAATCGTGGCGAGCTTCGGCAGGCGGCTCGGCTCTTGGCACGACTGCACCTTTCTGCGCGTGCGTTTCCGAGTCTGGGCGAGGGAAAGCCTCCAGAACGTGATGACTCCGAGGCCGAGCGGCTGCTTCCCGATCCTGAGCTGGATCGATGGCTGCAGTCCTGGCGGACCCATAGCGAGGATCAACCGGCCGGATGGATGCACCGTGACTTCTTCCCGGGCAATGTGCTGTGCCGGGACGGGCAGATCGTCGGCCTGGTTGATTGGGACGAGGTCGAATGGGGCCCGTTGATCAACGAACTTGCCTGGTCGGTCTGGGAGTTCGGCCGGTCTCCGGCTGGCGATGCCCTGGACGTGGATCACGCGCTGGAGTTTCTGGGTGAGTACCGGCGGGCCGGCGGCCCGGTCCGACCGACGAATGACCTGATACCGCTGATCCGTGCGCGCCTGCGCAGCGATATTGCCTTCTGGCGGCGGATCAACGCTGCCGATCCTGCTGAGGATCGGGCAAAGGTCGCAGCCTTCTCAGCCCTTCGCTCTCATCAACCGATCTCCTGCGCGATCACATCGAGGTGCGGTTGAATCCAGTCACCGCCCGCGGCAAGCTCCGCCTGTAACGCGATCAGCGACCAGAGCGCGCGGTACATCGACAGCGTCCGGGGCGGCGCGTCGACCTCGCCGTACCCTGCCAGGAACGCGGCGGTCACCTGCGGCCCGGCCATGGACAAGCGCGCGAGGTCGAACAGAGGATCGCCGTACGTCGCGTCGCCCCAGTCGAGGATCCCGGTCAGCTCGGCACCCGCGGCGTACACGTGCCGCAGATGCAGATCCCCGTGCAGCAGGACAGGCGTCACTCCCGCAACGCTCTCGATGAACTCCGGCGCCACGGCCCGAACGCGCGCCGCGAGCCGATCCGGCAACACGTCCAGCCCGTCCAACACACCCCGCAACCGATCCCGCCAGGACGCCGACGGATCGACGATCGTATGCACGCGCCGCACGCCCTCCCCAACCACCCGCAGCACCGTGCCGAGGTCGGGTGAGTCCGCCGCGAGCGGCCGACCGGGAAGCTCCCGCGTGATCAATGGAGACGACGCGATCACCTCAGGCGCAGGTACGTCAACAGACCGCGCGAGCCGGCACGCGTCGGCCTCCTCGGCGACCGTCGCCCCGGCCTTCAGGTAGTAGACGCCGGCACGCGTTTCCAGGCAGAACGTCTGGTTGCCGACGAACCCGTTGACCGGTGTGGCACGGACGACGGCACCCACGTGCGGTGTCGCGAGTGCGATGGGATCGAGCATCCGAGTCAGCCTACGGGTGGGTGTAGGTGGGAGCTAAATGGTTTGTTCGCGGGTGGGAAGGGTTGGTGTACTCGGGGCGTACCGAAGAACAGGTGTCTCGTAAAGGAGTCCGTCATGCGACCTCGCTTCATGGCTGTTGCGACGACCGATGGCACCTGTTCTAAGGACATGAAGCGGCGTGGAAGTACTGAATCTTGGGATCCTGGCGCATGTTGACGCCGGAAAGACCAGCCTGACCGAGCGGCTGCTGTACGCCGCCGGAGTCATCGACGAGGTCGGCAGCGTCGACGACGGAAGCACCCAGACCGACTCGCTCGCGCTCGAACGGCAGCGCGGGATCACGATCAAGTCGGCCGTCGCCGCGTTCACGATCGGCGACGTCGGCATCAACCTGATCGACACCCCGGGGCACCCGGACTTCATCGCCGAGGTGGAGCGCGCGCTGAGCGTGCTCGACGGCGCGGTCCTGGTCATCTCGGCGGTGGAGGGCGTCCAGGCGCAGACGCGCGTACTCATGCGCACCCTGCAACGCCTGCGCATCCCCACCCTCGTCTTCGTCAACAAACTCGACCGCCCTGGCGCGCAGTACGACGGCGTACTGGAGCAGATCGCCACCAAGCTCACCCGGGACATCGTTCCGATGGGCGAGGCGGCGTACCTCGGCACGCCCGAGGCGAAGTTCAAGCCGATCGTGCAGGAGGACGCTCTTCTGGAGGTCCTCACCCGGCACGACGACGCACTTCTGCAGCGGTACGTCGACAACGAGCCGCTGTCGTTGCACGAGGCACTCATCGCCCAGACGCACCAAGCGATCGTCCACCCGGTGTACTTCGGATCCGCGATCACCGGTGCGGGCACGGAAGCCCTCGCCGACGGCATCCGGGAACTGCTCCCCCGCGCCCGCACCACCGGCGTACCGCTCGACGGCACCGTGTTCAAGGTCGAACGCGGACCGGCCGGCGAGAAGATCGCGTACGTACGAATGTTCTCCGGCAGCACCCAGGTGCGCGACCGCGTGCGGTACGGCGACGCGGACGGGAAGATCACCGCGCTCGAGGTCGTCGGCGAAGGCCCCGCGGCGACGATCCGGGCCGGCCAGATCGGCCGCTTCTGGGGACTCGCGGAAATCCGCATCGGCGACACCCTGACCGATTTCCGGAACGTTTCCGCCACGGAACGGCACATTGTTTCCGCGCAGGCGTTCTCCCCGCCCACGCTCGAGACGGTCATCACCCCGCGGAAGCGCTCCGACAAGGGCAACCTCCGTGTCGCGCTCACGCAACTGGCGGAGCAGGACCCGCTGATCAACCTCCGCCAGGACGATCTGCGCCAGGAAACCTACGTTTCCCTGTACGGCGAGGTGCAGAAGGAGGTCATCGAGTCGACGCTGGCCACCGACTTCGGGATCGAGGTCGACTTCCGCGAGACGACCACGATCTGCATCGAGCGGATCGCCGGCACCGGGCAGGCGGTCGAGTTCAACAAGAAGGACGCGAACCCGTTCCTCGCCACCGTCGGGCTCCGAGTCGAAGCAGCGCCGGTCAACGCCGGCGTCACCTTCGAGCTGGAGGTCGAACTCGGCTCGATGCCGTACGCGTTCATCAAGGCCGTCGAGGAAACCGTCCGCGAAACCCTGCACCAGGGCCTCCACGGCTGGCAGATCCCGGACGCCCGCGTGGTGATGACGCACTCGGGCTATTCGGCCCGCCAGAGTCACGCACACGCCGTGTTCGACAAGAGCATGTCCAGCACGGCCGGCGATTTCCGGTTCCTCACCCCACTGATCCTGATCAACGCACTCCAGGAAGCAGGTACGACGGTGCACGAGCCGATGCACCGCTTCCGTCTGGAGATCCCGACCGACACGACCCGCGCCGTACTCGCGGCCCTCGCCCGGCTCCGCGCCATTCCGCAGGTCCCGGCGCTGGCCGCGGAAACCTCAACCCTGGAAGGAGAGATCCCCGCGGCCGCCGTGTACGAACTCGAACAGCAGCTCCCCGCCCTCACCCGCGGCGAAGGCGTCCTGGAGTCGGCGTTCGAGCGCTACCAACCGGTGACCGGCCCGGTCCCGGAACGCCCGCGCACCGACCACGACCCCCTCAACCGCCCGGAGTACTTACTCCATGTACAGCGCCGGGTCTAGGCCCATTCGACCAGCTGTACGACGACGCCGTTGGGGTCGGTGACCTGGAACAGCTTCTCGCCCCAGGGCTCCTCGCGCAGCGGCATCGAGATCGCGACGCCCTCGGAGCGCAGGCGCTGCTCCTCGGCCTCGATGCCGCTGATCGTGAACGCCAGGATCAGGCCCGCGGCGCGCTGGTCGCGCTGCTCGGGCGGCAGGATCTCGATGCCGCGCTGTAGCAGGACGATATCGACGGCGTCGTCGTCGCGGGTGAGTTTCGCGAAACCTTCCGCCGCGACCTCCTCGGAGTACCCGAGGTGCTTGGTGAAGAAGGCGTGCGAGGCGGCGACGTCATCGACGGTGAGAGACAGGGTGGATGCGTTGATCTTCATGGGATTCCTTCCGGAGAACTCGGTGTACGGACGAACTGCGATCAGCGGTTGCCGCGCCGCGTGGTGGGGCGGCGGGTCACCGGCTGCTGGTAGCGCACGACGCGGGTCTGCGCCGTGCGCCGTTGGTCGCCCCGGCGGTCGAACGCCGAGCCGGCCGCACCGTGTTTCGGAGTACGCATCCACTACTTCCCTTCGGAGTATTTTTACGACGGGAGTAACTTTAATCAGAGGCCGAGTGTGCTGTCAACATACTTTTACGTCGGGGGTATGATTTCTCCATGGACACCACGACGATCGCTCCACTCGGGCTGCGCGAGATCAAGAAGCAGGAGACGCGGCAGCTGATCTCAGACCAGGCGACGCGGCTCTTCATCGCGCAGGGTTTCGAGGAGACGACCATCGCCGAGATCGCGGACGCGGCCCGGGTCGCGAAGAAGACCGTGACCAACTACTTCGCCCGCAAGGAGGATCTCGCCCTCGACCATCAGGCCGCGTTCGTTGCCTCATTGGCCGATGCGGTGACCTCGCGCCAGAACGGCGAATCGGCCTATGCGGCACTGCGACGCGCGTTCGAAACCGCGGTCGCCGCGCAGGATCCCGTGGCCGGGTTCGCCGGGCCGGAGTTCACCCGGATGATCGCCGATAGTCCGACGCTGACCGTTTGCCTGCGCAGTCTGCACGATCAACGCGAGCAGGCTCTGGCCGCTGCCCTCGCGGAGGCAGCGGGCGCAGAGCCGGAGGACATCGCCGTACGCACGGCTGCCGGGCTGCTCGGCACCGTGCACCGCATCCTGTTCCAGCGCATCCAGGAGCTCACGCTCGCGGGTCTCCCCAACGCGAAGATCGCCGGCATCGTCGCCGCGGAAGGCAAGCACGCGTTCGACCTGCTAGCGCCCTCGCTCGAGGACTTCCCGACAACCTGAGCCGGGAGCGTTCAGCTGCGGCGGCCCCGGACGACGTTCGCGCCGAGGTCGTCGTCTGCGGTGATCTCGGTCTCCAGACCGTGTTCGACCATGACCGCCCGCGCGAGCGGCGCCTGTTGATCGCTCATCTCGACGAACAGGTGCCCACCCGGCGCCAGCCATTCCGCGGCGCCGGCGACCACGCGGCGCAGGGTCGCGAGGCCGTCCGGTCCCCCGTCCAGCGTGACGTGCGGCTCGTACAGCCGAGCCTCCGCTGGGAGCAGCCGGATCTCGTCTGTCGGCACGTACGGAACGTTCGCCAGCAGTACGTCGACCTCGCCAAGCAACCGCTCCGGCAATGCAGCGAACAGGTCGCCCTGATACACGGTCCCGTCCAACGGCTCCAGGTTCCGCCGAGCACATCGCACCGCGGCCGGCTCGATGTCAGCGGCGTACAGCGAGACCTCGCGCTCGGCCGCGACCGCGGCGCCCAAGGCACCCGAGCCGCAGCCGAGGTCCACGACGACCGAGCCCGCGACGGTGAAGCGCAGCGCCTCAGCGACCAGGAACTCGGTACGGCGACGCGGGATGAATACCCCGGGATCGACAGCGATCCGCAACCCGCGGAACGAGGCCCAGCCGACGACGTACTCCAACGGCAACCCGGCGACCCGCTGGTCGACCATCGCGGCGAGCTCGGCCGCGTCCCGCGCGGTCTCGGCGATCAGCGCAGCCTCGTCCTCGGCGAACACACAGCCGGACGCACGCAACCGCTCGACGACGAGGCCGATCTCAACAGTGGAAGGTGAAACAGACACAGAACCCCGCCCTTATCTGACCGCGTCAGCCTACCCGAACGCGTTCACCCCGGTGAGCTGTGCCGACACCGTCCACAGCCGCTCCGCCGACGCGGGGTCGATCGCGTACGGACGTACTCCCGGCGCGTCGTCGGCCGACACCTCGGCGACCTCGCAGTCCTCGAGGAACACGCCGCCGAGCCCGTCGAGCTGCGGCGACGTCGCCGCCCAGACCTGCGTCGCCGCACCCTGCTCCGGGCTCTTGAACGCCGGGTTCAGTGCGTTGCCGTCCTCGTCGATCCAGCCGAAGTCGACCATCTCCTGCTTCTCCAGGTGCCGCTGCAGCGGAGTCAGGATCCCGCCGGGATGCAGCGCGAACGCCCGTACGCCGGAATCCTTGCCGAGGGCATCGAGCTGTACGGCGAACAGCACGTTGGCCGTCTTCGCCTGCCCGTACGCCTCCCACTTGTCGTACCCCAGCCGGAACTCGAGGTCGTCCCACCGGATGTCCGACCGCCGATGACCGGTCGACGACACCGACACGACCCGCGCGCCACCGTCGGCCGCGAGCGCCGGCCACAGCCGGTTCACCAACGCGAAGTGCCCCAAGTGGTTGGTCGCGAACTGCGCCTCCCACCCCGGCCCGACCCGCGTCTCCGGCGAGGCCATGATCCCCGCGTTGTCGATCACGATGTCCACCGACCGGCCCGAGGCCAGGAACCGCTCGGCGAACGCCTTCACACTGTCCTGCGAGCCCAGATCGAGCTCGTCGACCTCAGCCAGGTCACCCAGAGCCTCCCGCGCCGCGTCCGGCCGCCGAGCCGGTACGACGACGTGCGCGCCGGCCTTCACCAGCGCCTTGGTGGTCTCCAGACCGAGACCGGAATATCCACCGGTGACGATCGCCAGCTTGCCGGTCAGGTCGATCCCGGCGAGGACGTCGTCCGCGGTGCTGTCGTGCCCGAAACCCGAGCCGATCTTGTGTTGTGCACTCATACCGTCGAGCGTACGAATTAGAGTTCGCTCTAGGTCAAGTCGTGAGGTGCGGGTCCAGCCGCAGGGATTCGGCCAGGCGTTGCAGGGCCGGGTTGGGGTTGTCGGGGCTCCAGCACGCGTGCAAGGTGACGGAATGCGCGTCGGCCGCGTCGAGTTCGCGGTAGTGGACGCCTTCGACGCCCATCGCCATGATCGAGCGCGGGATCAACGCACAGCCGAGGCCGGCGCGGACCAGCGCGAGCATCGTGGGCACCTGCGACGCCAGTTGGCTGACGGCGTAGCGATCCATGCCGATCATGGCCGCGCAGATGTCGTGCAGGTACTGCGATCCCTCCGGGCTGTACCCGATGTAGTCGTCGGTCACGTCCACCAGGGACACCGCCCTGTCGCCGAGTGCCAGTGGATGCGAGGCGGGTACGGCGAGGACCAGGCCCTCCGAGTGCACCAGCAGCGACTCGAACTGCGCCGGGATCGGCGGCCGCACCAGGCCGATGTCGATCTCGAGATTCGCCAGCGCCTCGAACTGTGCCGGGCTCACCAGTTCGGTCAGCTCGGCCGTGACCCCCGGCGTTCGTTTCCCGACCATGGTCAGGAAGTCGGCGAGTACGGCGTACGCGCCGATCGCGGTGAAGGCGAGGCGGAGCGTCCCGGTCGTCCCGTCCGCGGCGCGACGGGTCGCCTCGGGTGCGACTTCTAGCAGTGCCAGCACTCGGCGGGCGTGCTCGAGGAAGACTCCCCCGGCTGCGGTGAGCCGGACGCCGCGGCCGGTGCGATCGAACAGGCGGACGTTGAGGTTGCGCTCGAGGCCCTGGATCTGGCGGGTCAACGGCGGCTGGGTCAGGTTCAGGCGCTGGGCTGCGCGGCCGTAGTGCAGTTCCTCGGCGACGGCGACGAATCCACGGAGTTGCTGGAGCGACAGGTCCATGGCGGCCATGCAAGCACGGTATCGGCCCATACGTAAATGGGCTTGGACCTGCATAACGGAAAGCGCCTACCGTCGGATCACCACCCACCGAAGGAGCCGCACGGTGCCGAAACTCGCCGCCCTCTTCTCCCCCGAACGCGCCGCCGACGTGATCGACCCGGAGACCCGCCGCCTGCTCGAGGACCGCTTCGACGTGGTCTGGGCGACCGCCGACCACACCAAAGGTCCCGGCTCGCTCGCGAAGCCGCCGGCACTCGACCCGGCCGCCGTGCCGCTGCTCGCCCAAGGCGCCGACGTGCTGCTGACCAGCTGGGGTACGCCGCACCTCGACAAGGAACTGTGGGCCGACGGCAACGGCCCGAAGGTCGTAGCCCATGCTGCGGGCACCGTGAAGAACCTGATCGACCCGGTCATCCTCGACCAGGGCGTCGGAGTGTTCTCGGCCGGCCCGCGGATCGCGTGGTCGGTCGGTGAGTACTGCCTGGCGTCGATGCTCACACTGGCCCGGCGACTGCCCCGCTTCGACGGCGCGGTTCGCGGCGGCGGGTGGAAGCAGACCGAGTACCGCGGGCATGAGCTGGCCGGCGCGAAGGTCGGGATCATCGGCGCGAGCAGTACGGCGCGTGCGCTGATCACACTGCTCAAGCCGTTCGGCTGCGATGTGGTCGTGTACGACCCGTACCTGAGCGCCGAGCGCGCCGCGGAACTCGGGGTCCGGCTGGCCGAGCTGCCGGAAACGTCAGAGAGCGCTTTCTTGACGATCCACGTGCCGAACGTACCCGAGACGAAGGGCATGATCTCGCGCGACCTGATCGAACGGCTCCCGGACGGTGCGGTCGTGGTCAACTCCTCGCGCGGTCCGGCGATCGATCAGCAGGCCCTGCTGGAACACGCAATCGATGGTCGGATCTACGCCGCGCTGGACGTCTACGATCCGGAGCCGCCGGAACTCGCCGAGAGCGCTCTCCGCGCGGAGAACCTGCTGCTCACCCCGCACATCGCCGGCGACACGGCCGAGGGCCACCTGAACCTCGCCGGCTATGTGCTGAAGGACGCCCTCCAGTGGCTCGAAGACGGCACCCGAGGCCCCAGCTTCGTAGACCCCGCCCTCTGGTCGATCGCCGCCTGACGCATCGCGACGAGCAGACCAACTGAGAGGACTGATCAGCATGTCCCGCATCACTCAGGTTGAGGTGTTTCCGGTCGCGGTGCCGTTCGCGCGGCGGTTCGTGCTCGGCAGCGGTGCTGTCGGCTCCCCCGACGCCGCCCCGGACCAGGCCGGCGCGGTGATCTTCGTGAAGCTCACGACCGAGGACGGCGTGGTCGGCTGGGGAGAGCAGAGAGCTCTCCCCAGCTGGAGCTACGAGACCGCCGAGACGATGGCGGTCGTCATCCGCCGCCACCTGGCCCCGATCCTGCTCGAACTCACGCCGTTCGACGTCGAGCTGTTCCACCATCGCGCCGCCAAACGACTCAGCCCCGCCGTCTCGAACGGCTTCCCGTTCGCACGCGCCGCCGTCGACGTCGCGATGCACGACGCAGCCGGCAAGCTCGCCGGTGTCCCGGTTCATGCACTGCTCGGCGGCAAGATCTACGACGAGATCCCGCTCTGCTCCGCGATCGGGGTCGGCGACCAGGAAACGGTCCGAGAACACGCTCTCCAGTCGTCGGACTATGCGGCGTACAAGGTCAAGATCGGCGGCGACCTCGACGCGGACACCGCCGCGATCGAGACCGTCGCGGAAGTTGCCGACGGCAAACCTCTGTGGCTGGACGCCAATCAGTCCTACCGCCCGGCCGCGCTCAAGCAACTCCGCGACCGGACAGCGCACATCCGAACGATCCACTGCGTCGAGCAACCCGTCCCGAGCACCGACACGCTCGCCATGCAACGTGTGCGTGAGCTGATCGACCTGCCGGTCGCGATCGACGAGGGCAGCTTCTCCGCGCAGGACCTCGCCCGCGCGATCCGCCTCAACGCAGCAGACCTGGTCGTGGTCAAGATCTGCAAATCGGGCGGACTACGCAACGCCCTCAAGACCGCCCAGACAGCGCTGGCGGGCGGCGTGGAGTTGCTCGCCAGCGGCCTGACCGACTGCGGAATCGCGTTCGCCGCCGCATTGCACGTGTTCAGTCAGCTCGAGCTCGCCCTGCCCGCCGAGCTCAACGGGCCGGAACTGCTGACCGATCTGTACGTGGACGGGCTGAGCATCACCAAGGCCGTCGCAACGGTCCCCACTGCCCCTGGATTGGGCGTCGAGGTCGACGAGGAGCGCATCCGCGCCGAGTCGATCGACCTGCTCTACCGGTGAGGAGAACCAGGTGAGGAGATCCATGAGCACCAACCTGACCCGCCGCAGCGTGCTTCAGCTCGGCGGACTGGCCGGTATCGCGTTCGCGGCCGGCTGTTCGTCGGGGCCACCGGCCGGCGCCGCCACCTGGGCGATGTGGTCGAGCAGCGCCGCCGAGAAGAAGGTCTGGGAGGACTTCGGCAAGTACGTCGAGCAGCAGCTCGGCGTGAAGTCGGTCGCCACCCTGACCCCGTCGAGCGGCTACCCGACCAAACTCGACCTGCAACTCGTCAGCGGTACGGCGAGCCTGGTCACCGCGCTCAACGGCACCCTGATCCCGACGTACGCCGCTCGCGGCGCGCACCGGCCGCTCGATGACCTGATCGCCGCGGATCCCGACTTCAAGCTCGACGACTTCTATGAGACCAGCCGGAAGATCTCGGGGTTCAACAACAAGACCTACGCGATCGGCTTCGACGTCGCGCCGACTGTCATGTACTACAACAAGGACCTCCTGAAGAAGCAGGGCGTCCCGCTGCCGTCCCGCACCGAACCGATGTCCTGGGCGACCTTCCGCGACCTCGCCAAGCAGCTCACCAAACCCGGCGAGCAGTACGGCTTCACTTGCGCGCCGGCCATCGATGACCTGGTGTCGTGGATCTACTGCGCCGGCGGGAACGTGATGAGCGCCGACGCGAGCCGCAGCGCGCTCGGCGATCCCGAGGCGATGGAAGCGCTGCAGTTCGTCATCGACCTGTTCGTGAAGGACAAGGTGACGCCGCCGATCAAGAACCTGGTCACCGAGAGTTCACTGTCCAACTTCATGCAGGGCAACGTCGCGTTCATGCAGAACGGGCCGTGGCAGGTCGTGAATGCCCGCAAGGCCAAGTTCGACTGGGACATCATCCCGTTCCCGGCCGGCGCGAACGGCAGCACGCCGCGCGTCTCAGGGTCCAGCTTCGCCATTCCATCGGGGGTACGCGAGGGCGCCGAGCTCGACCTCGCGTGGAAGCTGCTCAAGACGCTCACCAGCACCGGTGCGCTCGACATCTACGCCAAGGCCGGTCGCAACAACCCGGCCAGGCTCAGTGCGGGGAGCGCTTTCCAGCCGCCGCCCGACAACCTCGGAATCGTCCAGGACATCCTGGCCGGCAAGATCGCCGGCGGCCACGCGTTCGACGTGACCACGAACTGGAACCAGGTCAAGCAGCTGCTCGGTCAGGATCTTCCGCGCACGTTCCTCGGCCAGGTCAGCGTCCCGGAGGCCATCAACGGCCTCACACCGCGTCTCGACGTACTGATGCGGCAGCATCTCGACACCGTCCGCCAAGCCACGGCCAGGAAGGGGTGACCGTGATGGCCATTTCCACGACAGACACCGCACCCGTCACCACCGCATCGGCACCGGCCAAGCAGGCCCCGCCGCCGCGCTGGCGCAGCCGGGAAGCGCTCACTGCCTGGCTGTTCATCCTGCCCAGCCTGATCGGCTTCCTGATCTTCACCGCCGGACCGGTCGTCGCTGCCGGCGTCATCTCGCTGCTGAACTGGAACCTGTTCAGCGCGCCCACCTGGGCCGGCCTGCACAACTTCGCCCGCCTCGGCCCCGATCCGACGTTCTGGTCGGCGCTCGGCAGTACGGCGTACTTCACGCTGGTGAGCGTCCCGCTGACGATCCTGGTCAGCCTCGCGCTGGCGCTGCTGCTCAACCAGGGCGTGAAACGGATCGCGATCTTCCGAAGCCTCCTGCTGTTGCCGTACGCAACCATCACGGTCGCGGTCGCGTTCGTCTGGATCTGGCTCTACATCCCGCACGACGGCCTGGTGAACGCCGTGCTCGGATGGTTCGGCATCAACGGACCCGCCTGGCTCATCTCCGACACGTGGGCGATGCCCGCGCTGATCCTCATGAGCGTCTGGAAGAGCTTCGGCTTCGGCATGGTCGTCTTCCTGGCCGGCCTCCAGGCGATCCCGCAACAGCTGTACGAATCAGCCCGCGTGGACGGTACGTCGCCGTGGAAGAGCTTCCGGCACATCACGCTGCCGATGCTGTCCCCCGCGCTGTTCTTCGTGATCGTCACGTCGGTGATCGGATCGTTCCAGGTCTTCGACCAGGCGCTGATCATGACGAACGGCGGCCCGGGCACCCGCACCACCACGCTGGTCATGTACATCTACCGGACCGGCTTCGAGAACTACGACCAGGGGTACGCCGCCGCGCAGTCGCTCGTGCTGTTCGCGTTCATCATCCTGATCACCGCCGCGCAGTTCATGTTCCAGCGGAAGTTGGTGCACTATGACAACTGAAACCACAGCTGGAACGACAGCTGAGCTCCGGCGCAGGCTCGTTGTCTTCACCTGCTTCCTGGTCACCGCGATCACGCTGGTCCCGGTCGTCATGATGGTGCTCGTCGCGTTCCAGTCCGACGGCGAGTCGATGGCCGCGAAGCCGTCGTTCTGGCCGACCAGCTGGCACCCCGAGAACCTGGCTCGCGCGTTCGAGCTCGTCCCGCTCGGCAAGTACCTCCTCAACACGATCTACTTCGCCGCCGGTACGACGCTGCTCGAAACGGCCACCGCGGCACTCGCGGCGTACGCCTTCGCCAGGCTGAACTTCCCCGGCCGCAGCTGGCTGTTCGGCATCTATCTCGCGACCCTGATGATCCCGTCGCAGGTGACGCTGATCCCGCAGTTCGTGCTGGTCGCGAAGCTGCACGGCATCGACACCTGGCCGGGCATGATCCTGCCGCACGCGTTCACAGCGATCGGCGTGTTCCTGCTCCGGCAGTTCTTCCTCGGCATCCCACGCGACTACGAGGAGGCCGCCCGGCTGGACGGCGCCAACCGGTGGCAGGCGTTCGTCCGCGTCATCGTGCCGCTCGCGGTACCGGCGATCGCGACGCTGGCGGTCTTCAAGTTCATCGGACAATGGAACAACCTGCTGTGGCCGTTGGTGATCTCCAACAGCGACGCCACCCGCACCGCATCCGTTGGTCTGCAGGTGTTCCAGGACACCAACGGCACCCAGTGGAACCTGCTGCTGATGGCGGCCACCGTCACCACCGTGCCCCTGATCGTGCTGTTCTTCCTCACACAACGCTGGTTCGTCCGAGGTATCACCATGAGTGGGCTGGGAGGCCGCTGAACATGACCTATCTGTGGTCCGTCTTCACCAAACCCTGGATCGGGTTGCCCGGTGACGAGCTCGGCCGGCTGATCTCCGGACTCGGATTCGCCGGCGCCGAGGTCCCGGTGCGCGACACGGCGTACGTGACGCCGGCGATCGCCGAGGCCGAGCTGCCGAAGTTCACCGCCCAGTTACGGGCCGAGGGCATCGAACCGATCAGCGTCGCGAGCGACCTGTCCGAGCAGGTGTTCGCCGCCTGCGCGGAGTCCGGCGTACCGATGATCCGGATCATGGCCGACCTCGGCCCCGACGGGTACGCCGCGGCCGTACGACGCAACCGCGAGCTGCTCGAACGCGCCGTCGTACTCACCGAGCGGTACGACGTCCAGGTCGGAGTGCAGCCGCATCACGGGCGGTACGTGTCGTCGACGCTCGGCGTGCTGCAGTTGCTCGACGGGCTGCCCGACCGGTTCAAGCTCGTGTGGGACGCGGCGCACGACGCGCTCGCCGGTGATCATCCCGCGGTGACGCTGGAACTGGGCGCGGACCGGCTGGGCATCGTGAACCTGAAGAACGTCCACTACCTCCGCGCGGACGGCGGCTGGAAGACGAACTTCGTCGAGGCCGAGGACGGGCTGTCCGACTGGCCGGCCGTCTTCGCGACCCTGCGGCAGCTCAACTACAGCGGCCCGATCTGCCTGACGGGTCAGTACTCCGACCCCGCCGTACCGGTCGAAACCCGGCTGGAAAAAGACCTCCGGTTCGCTGTCACATCGGCCGCGCAGCATCCGTCAAGGGAGTGAAATCAACAGACCACAGCTTTTGGAGACCTCCCATGCAAGCACGGATGACCAACCCCGCAATGGTTCTGCCCGACGCCACGAAGGGCATCCAGAACATCTACAAGGCGATCGGGCAGTCCGGCACCGACGGCACGACGCTCGAACTGGTGCACCTGCGCGCCAGCCAGATCAACGGCTGCTCGCCGTGCGTGTTCGGTGGCGTCAAGTCGGCGCTGAAGAACGGCGAGACCGACGAGCGGCTGCACCAGGTCGCGGCGTGGCGTGACTCCGACCTGTTCACCGACGCCGAGCGCGCCGCACTCGAGCTGACCGAGGCCGCGACCCGGCTGGCCGACAACCCGACCGCGGTCACCGACGAGATCTGGAGCGCCGCCGCCGACCACTTCGACGAGAAGGAACTGTCGGCGATCATCCTGATGATCGGGCTCACCAACCTGTTCAACCGCCTCAACACCACGGTGCGGGCCCCGGCCGGCGCCACCTGGTAGTCACTACTCTGTGATCACTACTCTGGGCCCCGGATGTCGAGAAGACGTCCGGGGCTCCGACGTACCCGGGTGAATGGAGGCAAGCGATGAAATACATGCTGCTGATCTACGGGAACGACGAGACCTGGGACACGCTGCACGCCACGGGCATGGACCAGGTGATGGAACAGCACGGCAAGCTCATCGACGAACTGAAGGCGCGCGGTGAGCACGTCGACGACAGACCGCTGACTACCGCGAACTCGCGGGTGGTCCGGGTGCGGGACGGCGAACCGACCGTGACGGACGGGCCGTTCACCGAGGCGAAGGAAGTGCTGGCCGGCTACTACCTCGTCGACTGCGCGAGCCTGGATCGCGCAGTCGAGATCGCCGCGCGACTGCCGGAGGCGCCGTACTCACCCATCGAGATCCGCGAGTTCACGGATCCGATGGAGAGCTAGCTGTGCTGTCCAGGGACTTGCCGGCCTCAGCTGGGCGTTGGACACCTGAGACCGGCGAGTCACTGACTCAGACGACTACGTCCCGACAGGCATGCGGGACGCGAGGATGACCCCACCTGAGGCGGGCTGATCACCCATGCCCCGGCCACCTTGGACGTATACCGTGCTGCCGGGCGCCGGCGCCTGGGCACCGTCGCCGAGTCGTAGCGTGGTCGTCATTCCGTTGCTCAGTCTGAGCATCGCCACGCGTCGCGGTCGCACCGACGGAATCGACGAGCTCACCTCGTGGATGCCGGTACACACCGCCGGTTGGATCGAAGCCCGGCCGAGTCCCGCGTTGCCGTGACTCCTCACATCACGGCACTGCTCGGCGAGCCTACTCATCGCTGACACACTTCCCCCTTCTCATCGTTCTCCCCGAGTGATGGCGGTTGCGGTCGTGCCTGACTCCTCAGATTTCATGGCACGGCCGCACACTCCCCCGTCCTTCCCGCACCCGGAAACGACGCGGAAGTGATCCGAATACCCTTGCTGAGAGTGACGGTGTTTTCAAGGGATCGTGACCGGAATCCCGAGTGCCGGAATTCCTGTCCACGCTTTCGAAGGGGCCGTCTACTGACCACCGAAGCCAGTGGTAGCAATGCCTTTGATGATCTGGCGCTGGAAGAACAGGAACACCACGACCAGCGGCAGCGCGGCCAGGATCGCGGAGGCCATGTTCTGCGCGTACTGCAGTCCGTAAGCGCTCTTGACCGTCTGCAGGCCGACCGGCAGCGTCATCAGGTCCGCGTCCGTGGTCACGATGAACGGCCACAGGAAGTTGTTCCACGCCCCGATGAACACGAAGATCGCCACCGCGGCGAGGATCGGCCGCGACAACGGCAGTACGACGGACCAGAACACCCGCAGGCGCCCGGCGCCGTCGACCCGCGCCGCGTCCTCCAGCTCCACCGGGATCTGGTCGAAGAAACGCTTGAGAATCAGGACCATCGCGGGCGCGAACGCCTGCGGCAGGATGATGCCCCAGTACGTGTCGACCAGGTTGAACGCCAGCATCTGCCGGAACAACGGCACGATCAGCAGCTGCGGCGGAATGATGATCGCCGCGATGATCGCGGCGTACAACAGGCGTTTGCCCTTGAAGTTGACCCGCGAGAACGCGTACCCGGCCAGCGCCGACGTGGCGACCGTGATGAAGGTGATCGCCACCGACGTGATCAGGCTGTTCCACGCCCAGGACGGGATGTCGCCCGCGGACAGCACCTTGCGGTAGGCCTCGAAGCTCAACCCGTCCGGCGGACTCAGGGTGATCTGCGACGCACCGGCGTCCGCCTCGGACTTCAGGGACGTGAGCACGGCCCAGGCGAACGGGACCAGCCAGGTTACGGCCAGGACCGCAAGCACCAGCAACGCAGCCATTCTGGACACACTCCAGGGATTTTCACCTGGCTTGTGCGTTTGTTTGATCCCACGGCTGATTCCACGGCTGAGGGTGTAGGTGCTCATGCGGCGCTCCTGCGGTTGATCAGCTTGTACTGCGCCAGCGACACCAGGACGATGAGCGCGAAGAACAGGTACGAGATGGCCGACGAGTAACCGAACCGGTAGCCGGTGAAGCCGGACTCGTAGATGTACTGCACGATCGACCGCGTCTTCCCGGCCGGACCGCCGTTGGTCAGCATGTAGATCTGGTCGAACACCTTCAGCGACGCGAGCACCTGCAACGTCACGAGCAGCGCGGTGGTCGGCGCCAACTGCGGGATCACGATCGAGAACAGCTGCCGCCACTTGCCGGCGCCGTCGAGCGCCGCGGCCTCGAACTGCTGCTCGGGAATGTTCTGCAGCGCCGCGAGATAGAGCAGGAAGTTGAACCCGATCGTCCACCACAGCGTGGTGATCACGACCGAGATCATCGCGACCTTCGGATCCTGCAGCCAGGCCACCGGTCCGGCACCGAACTTCTCCAGTACGCCGTTGATCAACCCGAGCTTCGGGTTGTACATCCAGCTCCAGAACATCACGACGACGGTCGACGCGAGCAGGTACGGCAGGAAGAACGACAGCCGCCACAGCCATCGGCCGGGCAGGCCGAGGTTCACGAGAAGCGCCAGCGCGAGTGACAGGACGATGAGCGGGATCGTGCTCAGCGCCGTGAACCACACGGTGTTCCCGAGCGACTTCCACATGTCCGGGTCGCGCAACGCGTCCACGTAGTTGGAGAAACCAACCAGTCCGCTCCCCGCGCCGGTCAGCGTCTCGCCGGTGAAGCTCAGGTACAGGCCGTAGATCGCCGGCACCACGAGAAAGAGCACGAACAGTACGGCGAACGGTGCCGCGAAGGCCCACCCGGCGAGGGTCTCCCCACGCTTCGCCCGAGCCTTGCCCTGAGCGGTGACCTCCTCCGTCGTCACGGGCGGAGTGTCGATAGCAGTCGACATTTCTGGAGACATCTGTGCCTCTCCTCTCACACCGGCTGGGGACGGTCGAGCAGCTTGTTCAGCCGGGCGACGAAACCGTCGAACCCGGCCGCTGGACCACCACTGCCGAGGAACACGTTCTGCACGTTCTCGGCGAAGTAGTTCTGGAAGTCGCTGCCCGCGCCGCTGAACCACACGTCCGGGTCGTAGTTCACGTACGCCGGGATGCCCGCGTAGTTCGACTGCGGCTTCAGCGCCTGGTACTCCGCGCTCGTCGCGACCGGCTGGTACGCCGGGATGTGTCCGCCGCCGGCCCACTTCACCGACCGCTTCAGCAGCTCGGCCACCATCGTGTAGACGTGCTTGCGGCGCTCCGGGGACACCTTCGACTGCCGCGGCAGCACGAACGTGTGCGAGTCGGCGTACGCCGCCTGCGTCCCGAACATGGTCGGGATCGGCACCGCGTCGACGGGCAGCTTGGCTTCCTTCAGCACCGGGAGCTCCCAGACGCCGCCGAAGAACATGCCGCTCTCGCCGTGCAGGAACTCGCTGGTCGCCGTACCGCCGTCGCCGCTGCGCGAGGCGATCGTGTCGTTGAGCAGGGACTGGACGAAGGTCAGCGTCTTGACCGCGGCGTCCTTGTCGACCTCGGCCGGCTGACCGGGCACGAGCTTCATGTCGGCACCGGTCTGCTTGTAGAGCGTGTACCAGAGCCGCCACATCTGGGCACCGTCACCGAGATAGCCGTAGGACAGGCCGTGCTTGCCGGTGACCTTCTGCAGCTTGGTCGCGACCTCGGTGAACTCCTCCGGGCTCTTCAGCGAGTGCAGAGCCTCGGTGACACCGGCCTTCTCGGCGTGCTCGGTGTTGTAGTAGAGCACGAACGGGTGCGTGTCGAGCGCGATCGCATACAGCTTCCCGTCGTACTGACACTTCTCCCAGACCCGCTCCGGGAAGTCCTCCTTGCGCAGGCCGGCCTCGGCGAGCAGGTCGAGGTCCCAGGGCTCGAGCAGGCCGCCGGGCGCGTAGCCGGCGATCCGGGACGCGTGCATGATCGCCACGTCCGGAGCGCGGCCGCCGGCCGACGCCATCGCGAGCTTCGTGTAGTACGGCGGACCCCAGGCGAGCACCGTCTGGGTCGTGCGAAAGCCGAGGTTCGCGGCGTTGACGGCGTCCACCAGGCCTGCCATCACCGTGCCGTCACCACCGGTCAAGAGGTGCCAGTAGTTCAGGTCGGTCGTCGAACGCGACGCGCCGGGCGCGCAGCCGACGAGCAACCCGCCACCGGCCAGCGCGGCTGCTGCTTTGAGCAGGCTGCGCCGCGAGAAATCTTCACTCATTCGGTCTCCTTCGGGGGGCGGACCGAAAATTACATCGTTAGAATGAGCCGCACAAGACCCCGATGTGCGATTTTGTGGAAACGTATCCGTTAACGTGCGGTACTGGCGCGCTCGACCACGCGATGCGGGATCATCACCCTGCGTGGCGGCGCACCCTTGTCCGCCATCCGCTCGGCCAGCAGATCCAGGGCCGCGGCGACGAACTGCCGCCGGTCGAACGCGATCGTGGTCAGCGGCGGGATCATGAACTGGCTGTCCAGGATGTTGTCGAACCCGGCCACCAGGGTCTGCTTCGGTACGTCGATGCCCGCGCTCCACAGCGCGGACAACGTGCCGGAGGCCAACGTGTCGGTGAAGCAGAAGAACGCGTCCGGCAACTCGTGCTCGGCCAGGTACTTCCCCACCACGGTCGCGGCACCCTCGGGCCGCCAGCGGTCGAGGCTGATCTCCAGGCTCGGATCGATCGGTACGCCGGCCTCCTCGAGCGCCTCGTGATACCCCTTGGTCCGTAGCCGCGACGCCGCCGTACCCGGGGACTGGGCCGAGCCGCCGAGGACTCCGGCGCCACTCGAGCCACGCGGAATCTCCGGCGTACCGACGGCAGCGATCCGGCGGCAGCCCTGTGCCACCAGGTGTTTCGTGAGGTCCCGCGCGGCCGCGACGTTGTCGATCGCGACCTGGCTCACGACATCCTGGTCGACGTCACCGATCAGCACGAGCGGCGGCAGCGGGCCGGCCGTCATCACGGCACTGTCGTCGAGGTTCACCGGGTTGAGGATCAGGCCATCGACGAGGTACGCGCGGGCCTTCGACAGCAGCTCGAACTCGCGCTTGGGCTCGGCCGCGGTCTGCTCGATCTGCACGCCCCAGCCGCGCTCGTGGGCGAGCTCGACGACCAGGTGGACGATCTCCGCGGAGTACGGCCGGAGCAGGTCGGGCAGCGCCAGCGCGATCATGCCGGAGCGGCCGTTGCGCAGACCGCGGGCGCTCATGTTCGGCACGTAGTCGAGCTCGGCGAGCGCGCTCTCCACCCGGGCCCGCGTCTCGGCCCGCACGAACACGACGCCGTTGATCACGTTCGACACCGTCTTCGGCGACACCCCGGCGAGCTTGGCGACATCTTTGACGGTGGGACGCATGTCGCCCATTGTCACACCTGGCACACGTTGTCACGCATCAGCGCGTGATCAGGGCACCGCCGTTCACATGCAGGACCTGACCGGTGAGGTGGCGGGCAGCAAGTGAGGCCAGGAAGTGGATGGTGCCGGCGATGTCGGCGACCTCGCCCTCGCGTTTGGTCAGCGTTGCCTGGAGCAAGGTCTGGCGACGCTCGTCGGTCAGGCGGCCTTGGAAGAACTCGGTCTCCGCGGTGAAACCCGGCGCGACGACGTTCGAGGTCACACCCCGAGCCCCGAGCTCGGTCGCCGCGTCGACGTTCCACATCGCCAGTGCGGCCTTCGACGCACCGTACGAACCGGCCCCGCGGGCACCGGCGATCGAACCCAGATGGACGACGGCGGTGGTCAACCGCGGCGCGAGGGCGGTCGTCGTGAGTACTGCGCTGAGCAGATTGGCGTCGAGGTTCGCCAGCCAGTTCGCCTTCAGTTGCGCGAGATCACCGTCGGGACGGCCGAAGTCGGTGTTGCCGCCGGCATTGTTGACCAGGACATCGACCCGCTCGGGCAGCTCCTCCAGCAGCCGCTCCACCTGGGCCGGGTCGGTCGCGTCGCACACCACTCCCCTGGCTCCGAGGTCGGCGGCGGTCTTCTCGAGTACGTCGGCGCGCCGCCCGGTGATCACCACCTCGTCACCGTCCGCACGGAACCGCTCAGCGGTCGCCCGCCCGATTCCGGTCGCCCCTCCGGTCACCACGATCGTCCTCATTGCCACCCTTACGTTTAGCTCTAAATGTTTAGATCTAAACGTAGCATGGGTCCCGTGTCCGACAACTACCCGCTCGACGCCCCGAGCCCGTACCCCGCCGCCGACATCGCGCGCGCCTGGCAGCGGGAGCGCCCCGGTACGCCGACCGACTCGATCGAGATCGTCACTCCCCTGTGGCGGCTGGCGAAGCTGTTCGCCGACGACCGGCGCCGGGTGCTCGCGGACGCCGGCGTGGATCCCGCGACGCTCGACCTGCTCAGCGTGCTGCGGCGCGCGGGCACGCCGTACGAGCTCAGTACGCGCGAACTGTCCCGCCGTACGCTCGTCACCGCCGGGGCGATCTCGCAACGGGTCGCCCGCGCCGAGGCAAGCGGACTGGTCACCCGGCGTTCCGCGGACGACGGGACCCGCGCCGTCGTCGTCACCCTCACCGAAGCCGGCCACGACCTCATCGAGCGAACAGTCGACCAGGTTCTCACGCGAGAGTCCGAACTGGTCGCATCACTCTCCCCCACCGCGCGCACCCAGCTCGCGGGCCAGCTCCAGGATCTGCTGGACGAGGTCGCCCGGGTCGCTCGCAAACCTTCCTGACGGCGTTGAGACTTTTCTCCGACGGACCTGGCTGAGCATCTCGCCAAAGTTCGTATGAGCGGTTCAATGAGACCATTGAAGGATGCTTCCTGCTGACAGCCACGACGTCATCCAGGTGCGCGGCGCCCGCGAGAACAACCTCAGCGGCGTCTCGCTCGACATCCCCAAACGCCGGCTCACCGTCTTCACCGGAGTCTCCGGTTCCGGCAAGTCCTCACTCGTCTTCGACACCATCGCCGCCGAGTCCCAGCGGCTCATCAACGAGACCTACACCGCGTTCGTCCAGAACTTCATGCCGAGCCTCGGCCGGCCGGACGTGGACGCGCTGCGGAACCTGTCCGCCGCGATCATCGTCGACCAGGAACGGATCGGCGCCAACGCCCGCTCCACCGTCGGTACGGCGACCGACGCCCACACCATGCTGCGGGTGCTGTTCAGCCGCGCCGGTACGCCGTACGCCGGACCGCCCTCGGTCTTCAGCTTCAACCGGGCCGAAGGCATGTGCCCGGTGTGCGAGGGCCTCGGGCGGACCACCGAGTTCAACCTCGACGAACTCGTGGATCTCGACAAAACCCTCAACCAAGGACCGATCAAGGCGCCCGGGTACTCGGTCGACACTTGGCACTGGCAACTGATGGCCCAGTCAGGCCTGTTCGACCCGGACCTGCCGCTCAAGGACTATCCGGCCGAGACCTGGCAGCAGTTCTTGCACCAGGAGCCGATCAAGATCCGGGTCGGGAAGAGCAATCTGACCTTCGAAGGTCTCATCAGCAAACTGAAACGGCAGTACCTGAGCAAGGATCCGCAGTCGATGCAGAGCCAGGCGCGGGCGTTCGCCGAGCGCGCTATCCGGCAGGAGACGTGCCCGGAGTGCGGCGGCGTACGGCTCAATGCCGCGGCCCGGAGTGTGACCGTGGACGGGCGGACGATCGGCGAGTGTTCGGCGATGCAGATCAGCGACCTCGCCCAGTTCGTTGCCGGGGTCAAGCATTCGGGCGTCGGGCCGATGCTGGACGGGCTCCGGCAGTTGCTCGAGTCCTTCGTGACGATCGGGCTCGGGTACCTGAGCCTGGATCGCGAATCGTCGACGCTGTCCGGTGGTGAGGCGCAACGGGTGAAGCTGGTGCGTCATCTTGGGTCGAGCCTGAGCGATGTCACCTATGTGTTCGACGAGCCGACGGTCGGCCTGCATCCGCACGACATCCAGCAGATGAACGACCTGCTGCTGCAACTGCGGGACAAGGGCAACACGGTGCTGGTCGTCGAGCACAAGCCGGAGACGATCCGGATCGCCGATCACGTCGTCGATCTCGGTCCCGGTGCGGGGCTGTCCGGCGGGCGGCTCTGCTACGCCGGCGACGTGGACGGTTTGAAGGCGTCGGGGACGCTCACCGGACAGTACCTCGATCACCGGGTGACCGTGCGGGACGACGTACGGCGGCCGACCGGGAAGATCGCGATCGAGAACGCGACGCTGCACAATCTGCGCGATGTGAGTGTGGACGTTCCGCTCGGCGTACTCACGGTGGTGACCGGTGTCGCGGGTTCCGGGAAGAGTTCGCTGGTCCACGGCTCGCTGGCCGGGCGGGACGGCGTGATCATCGCGGGTCAGGAACCGATCCGCGGGTCGAAGCGGAGCAATCCGGCGACGTACACAGGGCTGCTGGATCCCATTCGCGCGGCGTTCGCCAAGGCCAACAAGGTGAAGCCGGGGTTGTTCAGCGCGAACTCGGTCGGTGCCTGCCCGACCTGCAAGGGCATCGGGCTGGTGTACACGGACCTCGCGATGATGGCCGAGGTCGCGTCGGTCTGCGAGGACTGCAACGGCGCCCGATTCACGGCGGAGGTGCTCGGGTATCGGTTGCGGGGCAAGAACATCAGCGAAGTACTGCGGATGACCGTGGCCGAGGCGCGTGACTTCTTCGGGAGCGGGACGGCGCGGACGATCCTGGACCGGCTTGCGACGGTCGGGCTCGGGTACATCGGGCTCGGGCAGCCGCTGACCACACTGTCCGGTGGTGAACGGCAACGACTCAAGCTGGCGATCAACATGGGCCGGACCGGGTCGATCTACATCCTCGACGAGCCGACGACCGGGCTGCACCTCGCCGACGTCGACAAGCTCCTCGGCATGCTCGACACGCTCGTCGACCAGGGCAACACGGTCATCGTGATCGAGCACCACCAGGCGGTGATGGCGCACGCCGACTGGCTCATCGACATCGGCCCGGGAGCCGGCCACGACGGCGGGCAGGTCGTCTTCACAGGAACACCCGCGGACCTGGTCGAAAGCAGCCCGACCATCACGGCCGAACATCTCCGCGAGTACGTGTCAGCCGTCTGAGAACCGCTTGATGTCGGCGAGCTCCTGGGACACGTCGGCTGGTTCGAAAAGGTCGACCGCGAGGGTCGCGTGCTGCCAGGTGCCGATCGGACGGCCGGCCTGTACGACGGCCGGGCGGAGCATGCCGCCGCCCGGGAAGATCGAGGTCGGCAGGTCGAAGTGGCGGTTCTGGTAGCCGAGTAGATAGGTGTCGAACTCGCCCAGCAGTCGTACGTCGTGGCAGCCGGGCAGGTCGTCGACGGCGTGGAGTTCGGTGGTCTCGATCTCGAAAGAGGTCGTGGCCACCGCCTCCACGGCTCGGCGCGCGAGCGGGACCGGCAGGCCCGACCAGGTGGCGAAGTCGCGTGCGGTGGCTGGGCCGTAGGCGGTCAGGTAGCGGCGGGCGAGGTCCTCGGGATCGCCTTCGAGGACGAGTGGCTTGCCCAGCCAGCCGCGGACGGCGACCCAGGTTTCGCCCGGGCCGTAGCAGAGGCGTCCGAGCAGGCCGGCGTGCCGGATGAGGGCGTAGACCGCCTGCCCCTTCGGCTCCGCGATCAATCCGGCGCGCACCAGTACGTCGGCCAGTTCGGCACGGTTGCTCGGACCGTGCGCGAGCAACCAGTCTTCGAGTACGTCGGTGGCCTCGGCGCGGATGCGTTCCGTCAGGCCGAGTTCGCCGTACCGGCGTTCGGTGTCCTTGATCAGTTTCGGGCCGAGCAGACCGAGTAGCGGGCCGGCGTCCTCGGTCGCGACCAGTTGGATGGTGCCGCGCATGAACCAGCCGCGCATCACGGAGCGGTCGGTTTCCTGGGCGGTCGAGACGTCGGCGAGCGTGGTCGCGGTCGATCGGGCGCGGACGGCGTACGACGCTCCTCGCCAGGTCTGGGCCTGGAATCCCCCCGCCCGGCGTACGACGTCGGCCACCCCTCCGGGGCCGGCCTCGTTCACCGGACGCGCGAGGCAGTTGGCCTGCATCCTGGCGGCCAGTAGCCAGTCCACAGACCTCCGCGCCACCTCAGCATGACACCACGAACTGGGCCCGTCCGCATCCCCAAATAACCAGGTGGGTCGTCAGAGAGCAGGCTGGACCAGATCGGCGTACGCCGCCTGGCCGCTAACGTTCGGGTGGTAGGACTCGCTGACCGGGTTGGACAGGCCGTTGACCCACTCCGGGCTGCCGCACACCGAGTGCCCCATGAACTTCGACGTCGGGTTCACGAACGTGAAACCGGCCGAGCTCGCCGCCGCCGAGACCTTCGAGTTCAGCAGGTCGGCGGTCGCGTTCAGCTTGGTCATCTCGTCCGGGCTGAAGAACGTGCCGGCGTTGCAGTCGGTGCCGTTGAACAGGCGCGGGTACCCGACCACGACGACCTTCGCCGACGACGCCCGGCTCCGGATCGACGAGTACAGGCTGTTCAGCCGGCCGGGCAGCGTGTTGTTGATGATCGCGTTCGCGTTCGCGACGGCGCTCGAGCAGTCGCCGAGCCACGACGGCTTGGCGCACTCGGTGATCACCGACGAGAAGCCGGCGTCGTTGCCGCCGACCTGGACGGAGACGATGTTGGTGGAGCTGGTCACCGACGACAGCTGATTCGCGGTGACGTCGGCGACCCTCGCGCCGGAGCAGGCCACGAACGTGAGGTTCGCGCCGATCCGGGCGGCGTCGACGTACGCGTACGCCTTCGTGGAGCGCTGGCAGGACCCGCTGCTCTCGATGTAGGTGCGGGTCCCGACGCCGGAGGCGTACGAGTCGCCGAGTGCGACGTAGTTCTGGGCCGCGGCGTGCGCGACACCCGGGCTGAGCAGCATCGCGGCGCCGAGGGCCGCGGCAGTGAGCAAACTGGCGAATGACTTCATGGGGGCGGACCGCCTTTGCCTGAGCGGGAGGTAACGACTGAAGTACTCAACGTCACCTTCCCCTGACCCGCCAGTAACAAACAAGGGCTTGGTAACAAATTCACCGTGGATTCCAGGTGACTGTCACCAACTAGCCCCCTTATGAACGCTCTGGACCGGGGACGGAGAGGGGGTCGAAACCGTACGGCAGCTCTAGACGGTGTGCGGCCATCAGGTCGGCGTCGCCGAGCAGGTCACGGGTCTTGCCGTCCGCCACGATGCGGCCGCTGTCGATCAGCAGGCTCCGCTCGCACAGCTGCAGTGCGTACGGCAGGTCGTGGGTGATCATCAGCAATGTCACGTCGAGCCCGGCGAGGATGTCGGCGAGCTCGCGGCGGGCCGCGGGATCGAGGTTGCTCGACGGCTCGTCGAGGACCAGTACTTCGGGACGCATCGCGAGGACCGTGGCGACCGCGACCCGGCGGCGCTGCCCGAACGACAGGTGGTGCGGGGCGAGGTCGGCGTGGTCCTGCATGCCTACCTCGACCAGCGCCTCGAAAACTCGGTCGTCCAGCTCGGAGCCGCGCAGACCCAAGTTGGCCGGACCGAACGCCACGTCGTCGCGGACCGTCGGCATGAACAGCTGGTCGTCCGGGTCCTGGAAGACCAGACCGACCTTGCGACGGATCTCGGCCAGGTGCTCCCGGTGCAGCCCGGTGCCGCCGATCTGGATGCGGCCGCTTCCGGTCCCACCGGCGACCGAGCCGAGGATGCCGTTCAGATGCAGCACGAGCGTCGTCTTGCCGGCGCCGTTCGGACCGAGCAGCGCGACCCGCTCGCCACGCTCCACGGTGAAGTCGACGCCGAACAGCGCCTGCCGCCCGTCGGGGTACGCGAACACCAGCCGCTCGACCTGAATCGCAGGACCGCTCACAAGCTCACCACCCTAGCCGCGACCGCGATCGCCACCGCGGCCAGGGAGATCGCCAGCCCCTCGGTCCACTGTGCCCGGGTTGCACCCGAAACGCTGAGCAGCGGCATTCGTCCGGTGTAGCCGCGCGAGCGCATCGCCAGATGGACACGCTCGCCCCGCTCGAAGCTCCGCACGAACAGGGCGCCCACTCCCCCGGCAACCGCCTTCAAATGACCGACCCGACCGCCGGTGTACCCGCGTGATTCCCGGGCGACTCGCATCCGGTGCAGGTCGTCCGACACCACGCTCAGGTACCGAACCATGAACGACAGGATCGCGACCAGGGTCGAGGGCAGTCGCAGCCGCTCGAGCCCGGCGAGCAGGTCGCGTGGTGCGGTCGTCGCCGACAGCAGGATCGCCGCGATCACGCCGAGCGTGCCCTTGGCCAGCACGTTCCAGGCGCCGAGCACACCCGACTGGGACAGGTGCAGCCCGAGTACGTCGACCTGCGGGCCGGTCGCGACGAACGGCAGCAACAACGCGAACACGATGAACGGCGTCTCGACCGCGAGCCGTCGCGACACCACGGTCGCCGGCACCTTCGCCACGACGACGGCCGCGACGAGCATCACGGCGTACAGGCCGAACGCCCAGAAGATCGCGGCGGGCGTGGAGACGACCGCCAGCACGAACACGAACAGTGCGACGAGCTTCACCTGCGCCGGGACGCGGTGAACCGGACTGTCCACCGCGACGAGCAGGCCGTCGCCGCTCATGACGCCTTGTTGGTCCGGAGCGAGGCGAGTTTCGCGATCGCGAGGCCGACGACGATCGTCACCAGTACGCCGATGATCCCGGCCAGCGCCCCGGACACCTGCGCGTTGCCGATGCCGTGTACGCCGTAATCGGCCAGCGGACTGCCCGCCACCGCCGAGTTCTTGGCCGCACCCTCGAACCCGAGCTTGGCGCCGACGAACTCCAGCCCGTCCGGGTGCGCGCTCGCGAACAGGCTCAGCCCGCCCGCGACGAGCAGCGTCACCGCGATCCCCACGCCGAGCGACCGGCCGGGCGGCTTCGCGGCGATCGGCTTGTCCGGAGACACCGTGGAAGTGTTGCCGTCGGCATCGACCAGGACCAGGTCCTGCTGCAGGTGCCGAGCGGCGTACACGAGGTCCGGCCGGGTCGCGACGACCGCGCTCAGCACAGCCGCGGTGATCACGGCCTCGCCGATCCCGACCAGCACGTGCCAGCCGACCATCGCGGTCGCGAGCTTGCCGAGCGGAATGTCGACCGCGCCGCCGATCGAGTACAGCCCGGTGAACGCCAGCGCCGCGACCGGCACCGACACGAGCGCGCCGACGGTCGCCGCCGGTACGACGCTGCCGACCCGGCGCGGCAGCACCTTCAGCAGCGCCCGCGTCAGGGAGTATCCGACGAGGACCGTGATCAGGCCCATCAACGTGATGTTCGTACCGAGCGCCGTCAGCCCGCCGTCGGCGAACAGCAGTCCTTGGACCAGGAGCACCGTCGACATCACCAGTACGGCGGTCCACGGCCCGACCAGCGCAGCCGCGAGCGCACCTCCGAGCAGGTGACCGCTGGTGCCCGCCCCGACCGGGAAGTTCACCATCTGCACCGCGAACACGAACGCCGCCGTCAGCCCGGCCAGCGCCGGACCGGTCTCGCGGAGCTCACGGTTCGCCCGCTGCAGGCTGAAGCCGACCGCGCCCGCCGCGATCAGGCCGGTGGCGACGGACGTGGGCGCGTTGAAAAAACCATCAGGGACATGCACGCGATCATTCTTGTTCTTGTTGCGACCGAATCGCAACAAGAAGTCTCACAACTCCTTCAGTGCCTCGCTGATCGCGCGATGGAATGTCGGATACGCGTAGATCATCTGACGCAGCGTGTTCACCGGTACGGCGGCGTGCACCGCGACCGCCAGCGCGCTGAGCACCTCGCCGCCCGTCGGGCCCGCGCTCGTCGCCCCGACCAGCACGCCACGGTCCGCGTCCATCACGACCTTGATGAAGCCCTCGTTGCCGGCCTTGTGGATCCAGCCGCGCGTCGAGGCCGGGATCGGGGTCGACCCGGTCCGCACGTTCAGGCCCGCGTCCCGCGCCTGCTTCTCGGTCAGTCCGACCGCACCGATCTCCGGGTCGGTGAACGTGACCCGCGGCATCGCGTGGTAGCTCGCGGTCGGCGCGTCCGCCTCCTGCAGGATGTCGCGGACCGCGATGTCGGCCTGGTACATCGCGTTGTGGGTGAACGCGCCTACCCCGGTGACGTCGCCGACCGCCCAGACCTTGTCGCCCGCGCGGACGTGCTCGTCGACCTCGACCCGCCGTGCCGACGGGTCCAGACCGAGCTTGTCCAGGCCGAGCTCCGCGGTCGCCACGCGCCGACCGGTTGCCACCAGCAACTTCTCGCCGCTCGCCGTCGCCCCGTCCGCGAGCGTGACGGTGAACGTCCCGTCGGCGTACCCGACCTGCTGGGCCTGCGCGCCGAGACGGAACGTCACGCCATCGCGCTCCAGCGCCTCGCGGGCCAGCTCGCCCGATTCCGGCTCCTCCATCGACAGCACCTCGGGAGCACCTTCGACGACGGTCACCTGGACGCCGAAGCGGGCGAACACCTGCGCCAGCTCCATGCCGATCGCGCCGCCGCCGAGGACGACGATCGACGCGGGCAGCGTCTCGACTTCGATCGCCTCGCGGTTCGTCCAGAACGGCGTACCGGCCAGGCCGTCGATCGGCGGGACGGACGGGACCGTCCCGGTCGCGATCACGATGCCGCGGGCCGCCTCGTACTCGTTGTCGCCGGCGCGGACCGTGTTCGGGCCGGTGACGGTGGCCACGTCCTTGATGACGGTCGCGCCCTTGTTCACCAGCCGGTCGACAGCGACCTGGTCGTTCCAGGTGTCGGTCGCCTCCTCCCGGATCCGCTTCGCGACCGGAGTCCAGTCCGGCTGCACGGTCGCCGTACCGGCGATGCCGTCGACGCGACGGGTCTCGGCGATCAGGTTCGCGGCCCGGATCATCATCTTGCTCGGGATGCACCCGTAGTACGGGCACTCGCCGCCGACCAGCCGCGACTCGATCCCGACCACCCGCAGCCCTGCTTGCGCCAGCCTCCCAGCCGTCTCCTCCCCGCCGACCCCGAGCCCCACCACGACGACATCCACCTGTTCAGCCATGCCGCCCAATCTCCCAGAGGAGCCCGAACCGGCCAAGTCCCCACCCGGCGCGTCATCGCAACATAAGCAGGCGGCAACGACAGAGTTCTGCGGCTAACCTGCTGCCCATGTACGTCATCGCGCACCTCAGTGACCCGCATCTCGACGGCTCGGAGGAGGCGCGGTCGCGGCTCCGGAAGATCACGTCGTACCTGCGAGAGTTCCGTCGTCCGGTCGACGTCGTCCTGGTCAGTGGCGACCTTGCCGATCACGGCCTGGAATCCGAGTACGCCGAACTCGCCGCGGAGCTGAAGCTCGACGTGCCCGTGCTGGTGTTGCCGGGCAACCACGATGTCAGCGCGCCTTTGCGCGCCGGCCTGGCGTCGTTCGTCGACTCAGCCGGCGAGGGGCATCCGGTGCACCAGGTGCACGACATCGGCGGCGCACGTTTCGTCCTGCTCGACACGTCGGTGCCTGGTGAGGACCACGGGCTGTTGTCGGCGGAGTCACTCGCGTGGCTCGACGGCGTACTCGCGGAACCTGTCGACGGTCTGTTGTTCGTGGCCTTCCACCACCCGCCGTTCGAGCTGAACCACCCGGTCCTCGACCAGTGGCTGCTCCGCTCCGGGCCGGAACTCGAGGCCGTTCTCCGCGGCAAGCCGATCACCGCCCTGCTCGCCGGGCACGTGCACAACGGCCTCGCGACAACCTGGGCCGGACTGCCGTTCCTGGTGGCCCCAGGCGTCCGCTCGACCCCGCCGCTCCCCTTCGAGCCCCCGGCCCCTGGCGGCGGCCTTGTTGACGGCACCACGGCCCACCCCGGTCTGGCACTCCACATCCACACCCCGGGCGCCCAGCTCCAGACCCTCTTCCGGCACCCTGTCTGAGCTCTAGTGTGCTGACATGTACGTCATCGCGCACCTGAGTGACCCGCATCTCGACGGCTCGGACGAGGCGCGGTCGCGGCTCCGGCGAATCACGTCGTACCTGCAACAGTTCCGCCGTCCGGTCGACGTCGTCCTCGTCACCGGCGATCTCGCCGATCACGGCCTGCCGGAGGAGTACGCCGAACTCGCCGAGGAGCTGAAGCTGGACGTGCCCGTGTTGGTCCTGCCGGGCAACCATGACGTGAGTACGCCGTTCCGCGACGGGCTCGCGTCGTTCGTCGACGCGTCGGGTGCGGGACATCCGATCCATCAGGTTCGCCAGGTCGGGAAGGCCCGCTTCGTCCTGCTCGACACGACTGTCCCCGGTGAGAACCACGGGCTGCTGCCGGAGGAGTCGCTGGCCTGGCTGGACGGCGTACTGCGGGAACCCTTCGACGGACCGTTGTTCGTCGCGTTCCACCAGCCGCCGTTCAACCTCCATCACCCGACGATGGACCAGTGGATGCTCCGCACCCGCGAACCCTTCGCCGCCGTCCTTCAAGACAAGCCGGTCACCGCGTTGCTCGCAGGCCACGTCCACAACGCCATCACAGCAACCTTCGCCGGCATCCCCCTCTGCGTCGCCCCCGGCATCCGCTCATCGGTCCCCCTCCCCTTCGAGCCTGAGAGCCCAACCGGATCGCTCGTAGACCCCACAACCGAACCCGGCTTCGCCCTCCACATCCACGTCCCCGGCGAACCCCTCCAAACCGTCTACCGCTACCCGCGATGACGGACCGGACGGATCTGCTGGTCGTCGGTGCGGGCCCCTATGCCTATGCTGCGGCCGCCTTTGCCCGCGACAACGGCATCGAGACCCGCGTTGTCGGCCACCGGATGGGTTTCTGGCGCCACCAGATGCCGGCTGAGATGTTCCTCCGTTCGGGCACCGACTGGCATCTCGACGGCAACGGCGAGTACACGTTCGAGGCGTACTTCGAAGACCGGGGGCTGCGTCCCGAAGACTTCGACCCGATCCCGATCTCGGTTTTCCTCGACTACACGGAATGGTTCCGCGAGAGCAAGGGGCTCGACCTCGACGAGCGCCTCGTGACCAGCCTGACCAAGCCGAACGCGGGCTTCGTCGCAACGATGGACGACGGTGCGACGATCACCGCGGACAAGGTCGTTGCGGCACCCGGCGTCGGGTACTTCCTCAACCTTCCGGAGTGGTACGCCGATGTCCCGCCTGCTCGCCGCTCGCACACGTCCGAACTGGTCTCCTTCGATTCGTTCGCCGGTGCCCGGGTCGTGATCATCGGCGGCCGGCAGAGCGCCTACGAGTGGGCGGCCTTGCTCTGTGACCACGACGCCGACCAGGTGGACGTGGTACATCGCCACAGCACGCCGACGTTCGCCAAGGTGAACTGGGGCTTCGTCGACCAGTACGTCGACCAGACGCTGGCCCACCCGGGATGGTGGCGAGGCCTCTCAGCCGAGCGGCAGGCAGCGATCGCTGCCCAGTTCTGGCAGGTCGGGCGTCTCACCCTCGAACCCTGGCTGGTGCCGCGAATCCCCGACTCCGTCGTGACCAGCCATCCGGGGTGCGCGGTGGTCGATACGGCTGTCGGCGACCACGACGTGACGCTCATGCTCTCCGACGGCACGGCGCTGACAGCCGATCATGTCGTCTTCGCTTCCGGTTACCGGGCCGACCTTGCCCGCGTGCCGTACCTGGGCGGTGTTGTGGAACTGGTCTCGGCAACCGAGGGATTCCCCAACCTGACGGAGGGCCTCGAGACGTCGTTGGCCGGGCTCTACCTGACAGGGTTCTCGTCGATCCGCGACTTCGGCCCCTTCTACGGATTCACCAAGGGGTGCCCGTCGGCCGCACGCATCGCCATCGCCGACATGATGCGCTAAGCGTGCGGAAGTGAAGGGTCGGCGTAGCGGCTCGCCATTGTGGTGGCTCGGCTGTGCAGGGCGGTTCGGAGGGATTGGGGGGCTAGGGCTTCGGCGTTGGCGCCTAGTTGCCAGAGAGCCCATTCGGCGTGCCACGAGTCTTGGAAGGTCAGTTCGAGGCGGAGCCAGCCGTCGGGGTCGGGCGCTTCGGCTCGGACGGCTACTGCTGCGTTCAGCAGGTCTTCGCGGCGTACTGGATTGACCCGCACCAACACGGTGAGGTGGCCGTCGGAGAGGAATTGGGCGGAGCGGTCGCGCCAGATGCGGTCCAGGTCGACCTGGTTCGGGCGCTCGGCAGGTTCGGGAAGTTCCTCGGCGGCCTGCATCCGCGAGAGTCGGTAGGTGCGGTCCTCGCCGCTTCGTCGAGCCAGCAGGTAGCCCCGGTCGCGGACGGTGACCAGGCCGATCGGGTCGACTGTGCGCCACTGCGGTTCCTGGGCGGTGGCGGCGTACAGGATGCGCAGCTTGTGTCCGGCCAGCACCGCACGCCGTACCTCGAGCATCGCCGCGTCCGGCACCTCTTTGGTGATCAGCCGGCGCGAGAGCAGATCTGTCTCCGGGTCGACCAGGATCCGCTGAGCGGCCTCGCTTGCGGTGGTCCGATGAGTTTCCGGGAGCGCGTCGACGACCTTGCGCATCGCCGAGGCGAGCGCCGCGCTGAGACCGAAGACCTGCTCACCGCGCCCCGAGCCGGCGGTCAGCAACGCCAGTGCCTCGTCGTGATTCAGCCCGGTGAGCTCGGTCCGGAACCCAGGCAGCAACGCGAATCCGCCGTGCCGCCCGCGTTCGGCGTACACCGGAACGCCCGCAGCAGACAGCGCCTCGATGTCCCGCAGCACGGTGCGGGTCGACACCTCCAGCTCGCTGGCGAGCACGTCCGCGGTCAGCCGGCCGCGTTGACGCAGCAGCAAAACCAGCGAGACCAATCGGTCGGCGCGCACCCGAAAACAATACCTGACGAAGGGTGTCGTGATTTGTTGGAAAGCTCGCCAACATGACGATTGAACGAACCGCAGTCAACCCGGTCCCCTGGTCGCTGGAGCTCGGCTTCAACCAGGGCGAACTGGTCTCCGGACACACCCGAACCCTGTACTGCTCCGGACAGACCGCGATGAACGCCGACGGCAAACCCGAGCACGACGGCGACCTGCCCGCACAGCTGGCACTGACCCTAGACAACCTGGAGGCGGTACTCACCGAGGCCGGCATGACCCTCACAAACCTCGTCCGCCTCAACGTCTACACCACAGACGTAGACCTACTGTTCCCCCACTACGGCCTACTGGCCGGCCGCCTAGCAGCCGCCGGAGCCACCCCCACCACCACGATGCTAGGCGTAACCCGCCTAGCCATCCCCGGCCAACTGGTCGAACTAGAAGCTACTGCCGTCGCCTGAGAGGTTGGGGAGGATTTTGCACCCAGAACGGGATGAAATCCTCCCCGCTCCGGCTAGAAGTTGATCATGTGGCCTTCGAGGCCGTGGAAGGCTTCTTGGAGGGCCTCGCTGAGGGTGGGGTGGGCGTGGACGTTGCGGGCCAGTTCCTTGGTGGTGAGGTCCCACTTCTGGGCGAGGGTGAGCTCGGGGAGGAGTTCGGTGACCTCGGGGCCGATCAGGTGGGCGCCGAGAAGTTCGCCGTACTTGCTGTCGCTGATCACCTTGACGAAGCCGGTCGGGTCGCCGAGGCCGTGGGCCTTGCCGTTCGCGGTGAACGGGAACTTGGCGACCTTGACGTCGTGGCCGAGCTTGCGGGCCTCTTCCTCGGTGTACCCGAAGCTGGCGATCTGCGGCTGGCAGAACGTCGCCCGCGGGATCATCGCGTAGTCGAGCTCCATGGTCTCGTGGCCCGCGATCGTCTCGGCCGCGATCACGCCCATCGCCTCGGCCGCGTGCGCGAGCATCAGCTTCGCGGTCACGTCGCCGATCGCGAAGATGTTCGGCACGTTCGTCCGGCAGAGGCCGTCGACGTTGATCGCGCCGCGCTCGGTGAGCTGTACGCCGATCTTGTCCAGGCCGTAGCCGTCCACGCGAGGCTGGAAGCCGATCGCCTGCATGACCTTGTCGGCCTCGATCGTCTTCTGTACGCCGTCCTTGCCGGTCACGGTGACCTTGACCGAGGCGCCGGAGTCGTCGATCGAGTCGACCCGGGTGGACGTCAGGACGTCGACGCCGAGCTTCTTGTACGCCCGCGCCAGCTCCTTGGAGACGTCCGGGTCCTCCAGCGGGACCATCCGGTCCAGGAACTCGACGATCGTCACCTTCACGCCGTAGTTCGCCAGCACGTACGCGAACTCGACACCGATCGCACCCGCGCCGGCGATCACGATCGAGCCGGGCAGGTCCTCGGTGAGGATCTGCTCCTCATACGTCACCACGCGCTCGCTGAGCTGCGTGCCCGGCAGCAGCTTGGTGGTCGCGCCGGTCGCCACGATGCAGGAGCCGAACGTGACGGTCTCCGACGAGCCGTCGTTCAGCGTCACGTCGAGGGTGTTGGCGTCGGTGAACGAGCCCCAGCCGTCGAACTCGGTGATGTTGTTCTTCTTCATCAGGAAGTGGACGCCCTTGACCCGGCCGTCCGCGACCTTGCGGCTGCGCTGCACCGCGGTCGGGAAGTCGAAGGTCACCTCGCCGCTGATGCCGAAGGTCTTCGCCTCCGTCCGGAAGATGTGCGACAGCTCGGCGTTCCGCAGCAGCGCCTTGGACGGGATACAGCCCACGTTCAGGCAGACACCGCCCCAGTACTTCTTCTCGATGATGGCGGTCTTGAGCCCGAGCTGGGCAGCGCGGATCGCCGCGACGTACCCACCGGGACCGGCGCCGAGGACAACAACGTCAAAGTGCGAGGCCATGCAGTGAACTTTAATAGGTCCCACCAGCCGATCCGACGCCGAGGCGGCAACTGTGGCCCGCCTCATGGTCACGGTGTGTACATCGGGGTTCCGCGCGGACCGTACGCCGCCTACTCTGGCCAGGCGCGTGAGGCGAATTCCATGGGGGACGGATGGATCTGGGCAGGCGTCGTGGGCTGCGGCTCGCGGCACTCGGCACATTGCTGGCGGCTGTCGCCGTACCGGCGTACGCCGACGATCCCACGCCCTCGACCACTCAGCCGCCGCCTGCCTCCGTCACCGACGTCAACCGCTCCCTCGAGCAGCTCCAGGCCGAAGCCGCCGCCGTCCAGGCCGACTTCGCCAAGGCCACCATCGCCTACACGAAGGCTCTGAAGGAGGCACAGACCGCCGAGGCGGCCGCGAAGAAAGCGGAGGCCAGTGCGACGGCCTCCAAGGGCCTGTCCGACGAGGAGCGCCGCCGGCTCGGCGTGATCACCGCGCAGGCGTACCAACTGGGCATCCCGACCGTGATGGGCACCGAGTCGATGCTCTGGTCACTCGCGCCGATCGCCGAGAACCTGCAGGAGATCGCCGACCGGCAGACCGCGATCACCCAGCTCGGCAGCACCCAGGTGTCGCAGTACAACAAGGCCATGGCCGCCGAAGCCGAGTCCAACCGGCTCAAGGCGGACGCGACCACGAAGCGCACCGCCGCGAACGAGTCCGCCGCCAAGGCTCAGGAGCTCAGCAATCAGGTGCAGCACAAGGCCGCCAGCGCCTCTGCGGCGATGGCCGACCAGACCGCCGATCTCGACATCGCGTCCGCCCTCTCGAAGCAGCTCCAACTCGCGCGCAACCAGCAGGCGCTCTCGCGCTGGCAGACGTACCTGACCGAGCTCGCGGCCACGAAGGTCACTCCCCCGGCGGCCGCCGTACTCAAGAATCCGAGCGCGCTGCCGACCGGGCTGGCACCGCTGACCCGCCGCGGGGCAGCCGTCCCCGGTGTCGCATCGGTGTCCGTCGCCGGCCGCACCGTGCGCGTGATGTCGGCCGAGACGATCCGAGCGGTCAATCAAGCCTTCAGCCTGGTCGGAAAGCCGTACGGCGTCGCCGCGACCGGCCCGGACGCGTACGGCTGCCTCGGAGCGGCCCGCGTTGCCTGGCAGCCGTACACGACCCTGCCGAACCTGGTCGGCAAGGTCTACCCGGGCTACCAGGCCGTCCCGAACGCGCAGATCCAGCCCGGCGACCTGCTCGTCATGGGCAGCAAGTCCCTCGGCCTTCTCCACATCGGCATCGCGCTCGACAACGGCGAGATGATCGCCGCCGACGAGTCGAAGGGCTCGGTCGTCGTCACGACGATCCCCGACAACCTGTACGCCGCACTCCGCCCGACACTCGGCGCCCCGACCAAGCCCCAGGTCGCACCGGTGGCAACATCCGAGGCGTACGCGTTCCGGTGCGGCAACACAGCCACGTCGTACGACGTCGGTTCGGGCTCCTGGAACTGGCCGCTGCCGGACGGGACCTACGAGATCGGTACGCCGTTCGGTCAGTCGGGATCCATGTGGTCGACCGGATTCCACACCGGCCAGGACTTCCCGGCTGCAGTCGGTACGACGGTACGCGCGGTGACCTCCGGCGTCGTACGCGTCGAGCACCCCGCCTGGGCCGGCAACCTGGTGCGGATCGACCACGGGAACGGCCTGGAGACGCTCTACGCCCACCTGAGCCGGGTCGACGTCGCCGACGGCCAGCAGGTCACGGCCGGACAGCAGATAGGTGCCGTCGGCACCGAAGGCAACTCGACCGGGCCGCACCTGCACTTCGAGGTCCGGCTCGGCGGCGACCCGGTCAACCCGATGCCGTTCCTGGCGACCGGATCCGCGAGCACCGGGTGGGGCGGCTACAGCAACGGCATGATCCCGTCCGGCAAGCTGTGCGCGATCGGGTCGGGTCACATGCTCAGGTGCGACGCCGCCGCGGCGTACCTGAAGCTCGCCACGGCCTACCGTGCGCAGTTCGGCAAGTCACTGTGCATCACCGACTCCTACCGTTCGTACGCGTCCCAGGTCAGCCTCTACCAGCGCAAGCCCTCCCTGGCCGCCCTGCCGGGCACGTCCAACCACGGCTGGGGTGTCGCGGTCGACCTTTGCGGGGGCGTCGACAAGTACAACACCACCCAATATCAGTGGATGAAGTCGCACGCGTCGGCGTACGGCTGGGTGCACCCGGCCTGGGCCGACCAAGGCGGTAATCGGGAAGAGCCGTGGCATTGGGAGTTCGGCAACCCGGCGAGTGCCTGAACGCCCGGTACTCTGGGGGCGTGGCCGAGAAACAGAGTCCCGACCGCACCGATCACAACATCACGCTCGATGCAGCGGACGACCGGTGGGAATGGCGGAGAAGGATTCGCGAGAATCCGAGGAAATTGCTCTTCTACCGCATTGGTGTGGGCGTTCTCGGCGGATTGCTGATCATTGCCGCGCCGTTGACCGGCTGGCTGCCGGGACCGGGCGGGATCCCGTTGTTCATCGCCGGTCTCGCCGTGCTCGCGAGCGAGTTCGAGTGGGCCCAGCGGCTGCTGTACCGGGTCAAGGACTGGGTGAAGGCACTCACCGCCTGGACCGGCAAGCAGCCCGCCTGGCTGAAGGCGCTCGGGACGCTTGCGCTGTTCCTTTGCGTGCTCGTCGCGATCTGGCTCTACATGGCGGTGCTCGGCGTGCCGGGCTGGCTGCCCGACTCGTGGGAGTCATTCCTGCACAAACTGCCCCTGCTGCATTGAGTAGGTAGGTAGTTCGACCAGTTCGCTCATGTTCTGGGCCATCTTGAGCATCTGGTTCAGGAAGAACGGCCGGTCGAGGATCTTGTTCCGCGCCGCGATCCCGAACCGGGTCGCCGGCGCCATGAACTGGCCCGCGCGGCTGCCGTCCTGGGTCTTCGACACCGACTTCCGCAACCGCTCCTCGTAGCGGTCGAAGGCGGTCCGGAAGTCGCCCTGTGCCAACTCCCCCGCCAGTACGTAGGCGCCGACCACCGCCGTACCGGTCCCGAGCGCGCCGAACGTCGCGCCGTACCCCGCGTCGCCGAGCAGCACGATCCGGTCGGTCGACCAGCGGTCCACGCTGACCCGGCTGATCGAGTCGAAGTACAGCTCCGTTGCTGCCGGCAACGCTTCGAGCAGCTCCGGCACGTGCCAGCCGAGGCCGCTGAACTGGTCCCGCAGGATCGCCTTCTGCTCGTCCAGGTCCCGCCGGTTGTACTCCAGCTTCGGCGACTTGAACACGAACAGCGTCCCCGCCAGCGCCGGATCGCGACGGTCCGCGCCGACACTCGCGAGTTTCCCGGGCACGTTGTACATCAGCGTGTCGCCGGAGATCCCGAGCGTGTTCGGCACCTCCCAGCCGCCCACGTAGTAGTCGAGGTGCCGCTCGACGACCTCCTCCGCCGGCCACGCCAGCCGCCGTACGACGGAATGCATCCCGTCCGCGCCGATCACCAGGTCGTACGTCTCCTCGATACCGCTCTCGAACCGCACGTCCACGCCGTCCGCGTGCTCCTGCAGGCTCGCGATCGAGTCGCCGAAGCGGTACGTCGCCTGCTCGCGGCTGTGCTCGTACAACACCCGCGACAAGTCTGCCCGCAGTACCTCCAGCTCCCCACCCGCGAACTCGGCCGGCAGCCGCATCAGCTTGCGGCCCGACTCGTCGACGAACCGCATCGCGTTTCCACCGGTCTGCAGCGCCCGCAGGTCATCGAGCACGCCCATGCGCTCGAGGACGGTCGTGAACACCTCGCCGCGGAAGTCCACCGCATACCCGCCCTGTCGCAGCGCGGGCGCGATCTCGACCACCGTCACGTCGTGTCCCGCGCGGCCCAGCCAGAGCGCCACCGAGGGGCCCGCCACGCTCGCACCCGAAACCAGAACCTTCATCATCGCCTCCATCGAGAGTAACTGTGTCTGCCGGACACAGTAATGTGTATGGTAGACACAGTTCAAGTCGATAGCGAAGGAATGCGATGACCGAACTGCTCTGGGGCAAGGAACCGGCCCGGACGCGCGGGCCGAAGCCGGCGATCACGCTGACCGCGATCGCCGAGGTCGCCATCGCGATCGCGGACGCCGAGGGCCTCGACGCGGTCTCGATGCAACGCGTCGCCGGTGAGCTCCCGGTCACGAAGATGGCGCTCTACCGGTACGTCCCCGGCAAGACCGAACTGGTCGCGGTGATGAGCGACCTGGCGATGGGCGGCCCACCGGACCGCCCCGACCTACCGTGGCGCGAGGCGCTCCGCACCTGGGCGATCGACCTGTACGCCGGATTCGCCCGGCACCCGTGGCTGCTGCAGTCCACCATCGGCCGCCGCCTCCTCGGCCCGAACGAGCTCGCCTGGGTGGAGCGCGGGGTCGCGGCGTTGACCGGCACCGGGCTGAGCGGCGGCGAGCAACTGGACTCGATCCTGGTGATCACGAGTCACGTCCGGAACATCGCGCAGCAGTCCACGACCTTCCCCGGGCACACGACCGGACTGACCGAGGAGGACTGGCAGCAGTCGCTCGCCGAGATCCTCACCACCGAGGCGGACCGGTTCCCGCATCTGACCACCGCGATGCGTACGTCGGCGGGCAGCGAGAACCAGGGGCTGGAGTTCGGCCTGGCGCGGATCCTGGACGGCCTGGAGCTGCTGATCAGTGACCGGACGGACTGAGCCGGATTCCATTGAAACGTTGCCGATAGGCCGATGCGGACAGGCCGTAATGGGACTTGAACCGGCGGGCGAAGTAGTTCTGGTCCGGCCAGCCGACCGACTCGCCGATCCGGTTGATCGGCAGGTCGGTGTGCAGCAGGCGATCGGCCGCGAGCTCGACGCGATGCCGCGACAAGTACGCCATCGGCGGCAGCCCCGTCACCGACTTGAACAGGCGCACCAGGTACCCGGGCGCGAGGTGCAACTCCCCCGCCAGATCGGTCAGCGTCCAGTACCGGGCCGGGTCGGCCTCCATCATCCGCATCGCGTCGACGACGGCGGGATGGGTGTACTCGCCGCGTTCGTCGGTTTCCGCGACGGTTCGCGCGACGCAACTCAGGTACAACGACAGCCAGCCGATCAACTCGCCACGGTGCCGGCTCAACGGCTGGTTCCGTAGCCGGCGCAATCCGTCGAGGTGGCCGACCGCCTCCTGCACGGTCGCCGGGTCGAGATGTGTGCCGATCATGCCGCGGCGCTGGGCCGAGAACGGACCGGTCCACAACAGATAACCCAGCAAGGGATCCTCGCGCGCCCAGGCGAGCTCACGCCGGACCAGGTCGGCGGAGAAGCAGCAGTTGTAGACCTCGAGCCCGTCGCAGTCGACGTACTCGTGCCAGACCCCCGGCCGCAGCAGGATCGCGTCGCCGGCCTGCAGCCGCTGGCGTCCGGCGAGGCTGTGATGAACGCCCTCACCGCCTGTGACGAGTACCAGCTCGAAGAAGCTGTGCGTGTGCAGCGGGTGCGCCTTTTCGTGCAGGTGCGTACCCGCGTGCACCACCGTCCCTTCGACGAAGTGCAGCACGGTCCCGCGGGTCCTCACCGGCTCGTCCGACATCACGTCACGATACGAGCCGAAGTGCAGATCGTGCTAGACCGAGTGCACATCGGGCTAGTAGCCGGGGACTACCGGTCGCAGGATCGGGGAACAGGCGAAACGTCCTCGCCGGCCCCTCAGCCAAAGTTCGAGCGTTTTGTCAGAGCACCCAATGAATCGTTTCACTCGTCTCTTGGAGTCTCATGTCGCAACTCGCCGCACCCACCGCCCTCCGCTTCGAGCATCAGCCTGCACCCGTAGTGGGCCTAGGCACCGCGAGCCCGCGGATCTCCTGGCAGGTCCCGGCCGCGGACGCCGGCTACGCGCAGACGGCGTACGAGGTCGAGATCACCACCGGAACCACAGAAGTCTTCACCGTCCAGTCCCCCGACCAGATCCTCGTGCCCTGGCCGGGTACGGCGCTCGCGTCGCGTGAGTCCGCGCAGGTTCGGGTCCGCGTCCGTGGAAACGAAGACTGGAGTGACTGGAGCGAGCCCGCGACGGTCGAGGTCGGGCTGCTCACGACGGACGACTGGACTGCCCGGTTCGTCAGCCCGAAGAACAACCCGCACGGCTCCCCCGCTCCACTGATCGCCGGTACCGCGGATCTCCCCGACGGCGTCGTGAAGGCTCGCTTGTACGCGACGTCGCACGGCATCTACATCCCCGAGCTCAACGGGCAACGCGTCGGCACCGAGGAGCTGGCGCCCGGGTGGACGTCGTACCAGTTCCGGCTCCGCTACCAGACCTATGACGTGACCGAGCTGGTCCAACCTGGTGAGAACACGCTCGAGTTCCTCGTCGGCAACGCCTGGTACCGCGGCCGGATCGGCTTCCAGAACCAGAAGCAGCTGTACGGCGAGCGCCTCGCCGTCCTCGCGCAACTCGAGGTCACCACCGAGGACGGACAGGTCCACAACTTCGCGAGCGACGGCACCTGGACCTCCCGGGAGAGCAACGTCCTCGCCGACGACCTGTACGACGGCCAGACCACGGACCTGCGCAAGAAGCCCGGAGAGCGTTCTCTGGTGGATGTTCTCGACGCCGACCTGAACCTGCTCGTCGCCCCCGACGGCCCGCCGGTCCGGATCACCGACGTCCTGCCCGCGCTCGAAATCACCACGTCCCCGGCCGGCAAGACCCTCGTCGACTTCGGCCAGAACCTCGTCGGCCGCGTCCGCCTGACGGTCCGCGGTCAGGCCGAGGGCGACGAGATCGTCCTGCGGCACGCGGAGGTCCTGGAGAACGGCGAGCTCGGCGTCCGCCCCCTCCGCACCGCGAAGGCCACCGACACCTACATCCTCGCCGGACCGGACGAGGTGACCCTCGACTCGCCGCTCACCTTCCACGGCTTCCGGTACGCCGAAGTAACGGGAGTGAGCGCTCTCTCGAAGGACGACATCGAGGCCGTCGTCGTCGGTACCGACCTGCAACGCACCGGCTGGTTCGAATCGTCCAACGAGTTGCTCAACAAGTTCCACGACAACGTGGTCTGGGGCATGCGCGGCAACTTCGTCGACGTACCGACCGACTGCCCGCAGCGCGACGAACGCCTCGGCTGGACCGGCGACATCCAGGTCTTCTCCCCGACCGCGACCTTCCTGTTCGACACCGCCGGCTTCCTCACCAACTGGCTCGCCGACCTGGCAGCCGAGCAGCACAAGGACGGATCGGTGCCGTACGTCGTGCCGGACGTGCTGCGCGACCAGCACCCGGCCACCGCGGCTTGGGGTGACGCGGCAACGATCGTGCCCTGGGTGATCTACCAGCGCACGGGCGACGCCGGCCTGCTCGCCCGTCAGCTCCCGAGCATGCGCGCGTGGGTCGACAAGATGACCGACCTGGCCGGCAGCAACCTGCTCTGGTCCGGCGGCTTCCAGTTCGGCGACTGGCTCGACCCGACGGCCCCGCCGGAGAACGCGTTCAAGGCCAAGGCCGACGCCGACGTGGTCGCGACCGCGCACCTGGCCCGCTCGGCCGAGGTGGTCGCGCGGGCCGCCGAGATCGTCGGCCAGCCCGACGTCGCCCGTCAGTACGCCACGCTGGCCGACGGCGTCCGGAAGGCCTTCGCCACCGAGTACGTCACCGCCGGCGGCCGGGTACTGAGCGACGCGGCAACGACCTACGCCCTCGCCCTGCAGTGGGCCCTGCTGCCGACCGAGACCCAGCGGCACGGCGCCGGCGAGCGCCTCGCCGACCTCGTCCGGACGTCGAGTTTCCGGATCAGTACCGGATTCGTCGGAACGCCGCTGATCTCCGATGCACTGGCCGATTCCGGACATCCTGACCTGGCATACCGCCTCCTGCTACAGACAGGTTGCCCGTCTTGGCTGTACGCAGTGACGATGGGAGCCACGACGGTCTGGGAGCGCTACGACAGCATGCTGCCCGACGGCAGCATCAACCCCGGCGAGATGACGTCGTTCAACCACTACGCCCTCGGCGCCGTCGCCGACTGGATGCACCGCCGCGTCGCGGGACTGGCCGCGGTCGATCCTGGCTACCGGACCTTCGAGGTACGCCCACTCGTCACCGAGCACCTGACGAAGGCCTCGGCCAAGCACCTCACGCCGTACGGCGAGGCAGCCGTGGCATGGGCCCGTGACAACGGTCAGGTCACGCTGTCCGTGACGGTGCCGGTCGGATCCAAGGCCAGCGTCGCCGTACCCGGACAGGACGAGCCGGTCGAGGTCGGTCACGGAACCCACGAGTGGACCGCCGACGACCCGTACGCCGAGACGCCGGGCGTGCCCGCCGACGCCACGATCCGCCAGCTCGTCGACAACGCACCGGCGTGGACCGCGATCATCGCGGCCGCCGTCGAGGACGAGGTGGTCGCCGCCGACACCGACCTCGCCACTCGTCTGGAGCGCTACCTCGACAACCCGGCCGCCGAGCTGATCCCCGTGCTCGGCCGCTTCCGCAAGAACCCGGACGCCCAGGCCCTGCAGGCCGAGCTCGACGCACGACTCACCCACTAACCCAACTCACCGACCGCCCCGCTGCCGCGATGTACATCCCTTGGAGGTCATGATGAGGTTCCGCCCAGGAGCCAGCGGACTCGCACTGCTGGCTGTCTGTTCCCTAACCCTTGCCGCGTGCAGCGCGGGCAGTCTCGGATCCAGCGACGACGCCGGTGGCAGCGGCGCGGTCGAGATCACGTACCTGACCACGAACCAGGATCAGGACGTGAAGGAGGCCGAGCAACTCGCCAAGGACTTCCACGCGAAGAACTCGAACATCACCGTGAAGGTGGAGACGCGTCCGGGTGGCACCGAGGGCGACAACATCATCAAGACCCGGCTGTCCACCGGCGACATGGTCGACATCTTCAACTACAACACCGGGTCGCTGTTCAACGCGATCGCGCCGCAGAAGAACCTGCTCTCGGTCAACGACGAGCCGTGGGTCAAGGACCTGGACGAGAACTTCAAGAAGACCGTGACCGCCGACGGACAGGTGTACGGCGCACCCGTCGGCGGTTTCCAGGGCGGTGCGGTCCTCTACAGCATCCCGGTCTACGAGAAGCTCGGGCTGCAGATTCCGAAGACCTGGGCCGAGTTCATGGCCAACAACGCCAAGATCAAGGCGTCCGGCGGCGGCGTCGCCCCCGTCATCCAGACGTACGGCGAGACCTGGACGTCGCAGCTGTTCGTGCTCGGAGACTTCCACAACGTCTCCGCGGCCGAGCCGGACTTCGCCGACAAGTACACCAAGAACCAGGCGAAGTACGCGACGTCGCCGGCCGCGGTGAAGGGCTTCGAGCACACCGAGGCCGTCCACGACGCAGGCTACGAGAACAAGGACTTCGCCTCCGCCAAGCTGCCTGACGGCCTGAAGATGCTTGCCACCGGCAAGGGCGCGCACTACCCGATCCTGTCCGGCGTGGTCGCCAACATGGTCGCCACCTACCCGGACGCGGCCAAGTCCGTCGGCCTGTTCGCGCTGCCTGGTGACGACGCGAGCAAGAACGGCCTGACGCTGTGGACGCCGGGCGGCCTCTACATCCCCAAGTCCACCGAGGGCGCCAAGCTGGACGCGGCCAAGAAGTTCCAGGCTTTCGTCGCCAGCCCGGACGGCTGCAAGTCGCAGAACACGGCCGGCGCACCGACCGGTCCGTACGCGGTCAAGGGCTGCACGCTCGGGGACGACGTACCGCGGGCGATCAAGGACATGCAGCCGTACCTCGACAAGGAGGGCTCGTCCAGCCTGGCGCTGGAGTTCCTGTCACCGGTGAAGGGCCCGTCGCTGGAGCAGATCACGGTCGAGGTCGGGTCCGGCATCCGCAAGGCGAAGGACGGCGCGGTCCGGTACGACGAGGACGTCAAGAAGCAGGCCCAGCAGCTCGGGCTGGCGGGTTGGTGAGGTATGACCGTTACCTCTGCACATCCGGGTTCACGTACTGAGGCACCCCCGGCCGCGAAGGCGGCCGGGGGGAAGGTCTACACGCCGTACTCGTTCTGGTTCTACCTGCCGACCGCGGTCATCTACGCCGTGCTGTTCCTCGTCCCGACGTTCGCCTCGTTCTACTACAGCCTGACCCGGTGGAGCCTGTTCGAGTCGAAGTTCATCGGCTTCGACAACTTCGTCACGTTCTTCCAGGAGCCGGCGCTGGTCAAGGGCTTCACCAACACGTTGATCTACGCGGTGGTGACGTCGGGTTCGAAGGTCGTGCTCGGTCTGCTGCTCGCCGTCCTGCTGACGTCGCGGATCATCGGCCGCGGGTACCTCCGGTCGGTCGTGTTCTTCCCGGTGCTGGTCAGCACCGTCGGCGTCGGCCTGCTGTTCCAGGTGCTGATGAATCCGGAGCGCGGCATCATCAACGGCGCCCTTGGCGTGCTCGGGATCAACGGACCCGGGTGGCTGACCGATCCGAAATGGGCGCTGATGTCGATCGCCGCGGTCGATGTGTGGAAGGGCGTCGGGCTGGCGACCCTGATCTACATCGCCGGCATCGTGTCGATCCCGCGCGAGTACATGGAGGCCGCCCGGGTGGACGGCGCCGGGTCGTGGGAGTCGTTCCGCCGGATCGTGCTGCCGCTGTGCAAGCCGGCCACCGTCACTGTGATCATCCTGTCGCTGATCGGCGGCCTGCGGTCGTTCGAGCTGATCTGGGCGATGACGCGCGGCGGGCCCGGGTTCACCTCGGACGTGATCTCGTCGGTGATCTACAAGCAGTACCAGGCCGGTTTCTACGGTCTGTCGACGGCCGGCAACGTGATCCTGTTCGTGATCGTCACCGCGATCATCCTGCCGCTGTCGTGGTTCCTGAACCGGAAGGAGGTGGACATGTGAGTACCTCCGAACTCGTCAACCACCGGCCGGGCCGGAGCTACGTCCTCAGCGCGGTCGCGATCGTGTCCTCGATCGTGGTGTTCATCATCCCGTTCGCCTTCATCGTGCTGACCGCGGTGAAGGACCGGCAGCAGTCCGCGGACCTGGACTTCTCCTGGCCGCATCAGTTCCACTTCGTGCAGAACTTCGTCGACGTGGTCAAGGCCCGCGACTACATGCTGGTGATCGCGTTCATCAACAGCACGATCCTGACCGTGGCCAGCGTCGCGGGGATGGTGGTGCTGGCGGCCATGGCCGGGTTCGTGCTGCAGCGGCGCAAGAGCAAGTGGAACGGTTTCATCAACTTCCTGGTGCTGTCCGGGCTGATCATCCCGCCGGCCGTCGTACCGACGATCTGGGTGCTGCAGAAGCTCGGGCTGTTCAAGACCATGCCGGGGCTGATCCTGATCGAGATCGCGTTCGGCCTGTCGTTCTGCATCCTGCTGTTCCGGGCGTTCGTCGCGACCATCCCGCGGGAACTGGACGAGGCGGCGATCATCGACGGGGCCGGGCCGTTGCGGTTGTTCTTCCGGGTCATCTTCCCGCTGCTCAGATCCGTGATCATCACCGTCGTCGTCGTGCAGTCGGTCAACGTGTTCAACGACTTCGTGAACCCGCTGTACTTCCTGCCCGGCGACAAGAACGCCACCGTCCAGCTGACCCTCTACAACTTCTCCGGCCAGTTCAGCACGCAGTACAACCTGCTGTTCATGGACATCCTGCTGATCACGATCCCGCCGCTGATCATGTTCCTGTTCTTCAACCGGCAGATCGTGGCCGGCATGACGTCCGGAGCGGTCAAGGGCTGACCCTCTGCGCAAGACAGCCAGTGGCAGGAGACCTACTCTCCGCTAAGGTCGCCACACGTGAGAACGACCTGGCGGGGAGGCGGAGCCGATGCGTAGACCGTCCTGGCTCGCCTGGGTCATCCTGCCACTGGCCGTCGCGCTGGCCGGAAACCTGGCCACCAACACCGTTCAGGTCGACGCCGCCTGGTGGCCTCCGGCGGCCTGGGGCGCGGTTATCGTCCTCTGTGCGCTGTCGGTGCTGGTCGAGCGCCGCGCGAGCCCGCCGCGGCGAACCACCGAGCAGGACCTCACGAAGGTCGTCGACGCGTTGGCGAAAGAACTCAAGGGCGAGTGGCGGGCCCTGCTGGAGTCCGAACCCGGCGAGCACGCCCAACTCATCAACCTGAAGTGGTCCCGTGTCGACGCCCCGGAGCTCATCGATCACTGGGCGAACGTCAACCAGAGCGACAACGACGTGCCACCGCTCACTGTCCATGGGCTGCTGGACGGAGTCGCCAAGGCCTACAGCGGCATCCCGTCCGGCCGGCTGGTGATCCTCGGCCGGCCCGGTGCCGGGAAGAGCATCGCTGCGGTGCACTGTGCGGCGCACCTCGTCTCCGACCGCGAGTCAGGACAGCCGGTTCCGTACGTCGTCAGCTTCAAGTCCTGGAGCCCCGACGTCGATCTGTCGAGCTGGCTGGTCGCCCGTCTCGAGGCCGAACATCCCGAGCTGGCCGCGATCGGCCCGTCGGACAAGACCCTCGCCGCCGGACTGGTCGCAGGCCGGCTCGTCCTGCCCATCCTCGACGGGTTCGACGAGCTGCCGCCGCAGTACCAGTACGTTGCCCTGCGGCACCTCAACGACCAGGCGCGCCGCCCCCTCATCGTCACCAGTCGGGTCGACCAGTACGGCGCCGTGGTCGCGGAGACACGAGTGCTCAACGCTGCCGCAGTGATCGCGCTGGACGATCTGTCCGAAGGTGTCCTCGTACCGTACCTGCGGACGTCCGCCACCGGCCGCAGAGCCGGAATCTGGGAACCTGTCATCGGAGCTGTTCGCCGCCCGTCGCCGGATCCTGCCGGGCGTCAGGTCCTCGACCTCCTCAGCACGCCCTTGATGGTCTACCTCGCGTGCGCGCGCTACTCGGACCACAACTCCGACGCCGATCCTGCCGAACTGCTCGATACCCGGCGGTTCCCGAGCCGAGCTGCCCTGGAACACCATCTGATCGCCGAGTTCCTGCCCGCCGTCTACCGCCGTCGCTCCGGCGAGAAGCATCGCTGGAGCGCGGCCGATGCGCACCGGTGGCTGTCCGCCATCACCCGCGAGATGCGCCTGATGGACGTGGACCGGCTGTCCCGGTACAACGTCGGCGCCCCGCTGGTGGACCCGCTCCGCTCGTTCGGGTCGAGCCTGATCGTCGGCGTCACCTGCATGTTGCCGTTCGGCGCGGTGGCGGCGCTGATGTTCGACCGGCGCGTCGGCAACGGGATCCTACTGACGGCCGTGTTCGCCTTCGCGCTGGACTATGCGCTGCGGGCCTGGAGAGGCCCCGGGTCACCGCCGTTCGCGAGTACGGGCGATCTGGAGCCGGACCGTCGGAACCGCTTCGAGCGCTGGACAGACGATCATCTCTCGGTGCCGGTCCGGGTCTATCTGCTGGCGCCGATCATCGCGCTGGTGCCGGCAGCGATCGGCTGGTTTGTGGTGGGGCCACCGTTCGCCATCGCGTTCTGGGCCGCGACGTACGTCGTCGAGACTTACTGGGTTCCGTGGCTGCTCATCGCGCGGCTGTGGCTGCCGCTCACCGGGCGTCTCCCGTGGCGCCAGCGCGCGTTTCTCGAGGACGCCAGCGTGCGCGGCGTTCTCCGGCGCGTCGGTACGAGGTACCAGGTCCGCCACGCACTCCTGCAGAACTACCTGACGCTGTCGGCAGACGCCCGGTACGGCGCCATTGCACAGCGCGACCCCGCTGAGCACATCACCCGGCCGATACCCGCCGTACTGGATGCCAGAAAACCGCATCTTCGCTTCACGACGGTCCGGAGAATCATCACCTTCGCTGGCACCGCGGCCGCAGCCGCACTCCTGGCACGGCAGGAGTGGCTCCGCGCAAGCGACAGCCTTTGGTGGTTGTTCACGCTGCCGGTGGCGGTCATGCTCGGCGTCCTGGTCTTCGTAGTGCTCTCGACTCTGTTTCGCCCGTTCGAACGCTTTCGGCTAAGGCTCGAGCCCGACGGGCTGGTCGTCGAGGTAGTTGTCGGCAAGTCGGATATCGGGAGTGAGCGGTCGACCGGCAGCCGGTTGATCGAATGGCAGCAGATCGATCACGTCGAGGAGGTGACCGTCCGCGGCCGCGCCCACCTGGTCCTGCATACCTTCCCGGGCCTGCCACCCGTTGCCGCGCTCCGCGGGCTTCCGAGGTACGAGCCATCACTCGGCGAGAACGCCCTCTTGGTCTGCCCGCTCGACTACTTCGACCCGGCTGTCGACTTGGTCCCGACACTCCGCGCGGCGCAGCACAGCTACATCGCCAAACCACCTGCATGCTTCGACGGTGGCTGTGTCGCCGATCTCGACCAGGGGGTGAGCGCCGATACCGTCGCCGCCTTGGCCGCGGAAGCCTGGTGGGGTGGGGTGGAAGCCCGCCGCCGGATCGACGAGGTCGTGAACGGTCTGTACGAGCGGCACGAGCACAACGGGCTGGAGCTCCGCCACTGCCCGCTCGCCACCGCACTCGACGCGCTCGTCCACCGCAAGGCGGACGTCGCGCTGTTCGACCTCCAGGACCAGCAGGAGGCCGCTCTCATCGCGACCGCGATCGACCTGATCAAGAACCAACCGGCCTGATCACTCCGGCTTACGGACGATGAGGGCGGCCTGGGCGGGGTCCTTCTCCTTCGGGAGTGCAGCGCGCGTCAGGGTCGCCACCTCGGCGAACCCGGCGCTCGCGAGCAGCCCGGCGACGTCCGCGACGTCGTACATGTAGACCTCGAGGTCGATGTCGTGACCGTAGGCGTTCTCGAGATGCCGGCCGCCGTCGCCGACCTTGAAGCCGTGCACGAGGTGGCCGCCGGGCCGCAGCACGCGGAACAGTTCCGCGAACACCGCCGGAAGGTCCTCGCGTGGAGTGTGAACGAGCGAATACCACGCGAGGGCTCCGGCCAGCTCACCGTCTTTCAGGTCCAGGTCGTACAGCGAACCGACCTCGAACCGCAGCTCCGGGTACTCCCGCCGGGCCACCTCGATCATCCCCGGCGTCAGATCGACCCCGAACACGTCCATCCCCCGGCCGGCCAGGTACGACGTGATCCGTCCGGTGCCGCACCCGAGATCCCCCACCGGCCCGTCCACCAACGCCGCGAAGTAGTGCAGCGCACCGGCCTCGAACGGATCCGTGCGGTGATAGTCCTTCAGGATCGCGTGGTAGTCGGCAGCAGCAGTGTTGTAAGAGCCCTGGATATCGTTCACGCGAGGAGCCTACGAAGGCCCTCCGACAGTTTCTCGTAGTCCGCGAGCGAGTTGTACGCGTGTGCGGAGAGCCGGATGAATCCACGGCCGTCGAAGCCGGTGAGCGTGATCTCGGCCTTCAGCTCGCGGGACACCCGCAGCTTCAGCGCGTCGCCGCCGCTGAGGTCGACCGAGGACGGCAGCTCGACCAGCCGCATCGTCGCCGGCGGGTGCGCCACCTCGGCAACTCCGGTCCCCAGCGCCTTCGCCAGAACCTTCGAGCCCTCCTCGACCAACGTGGTCAGCTGCGGGCGCCGGGTCGGCCAGTCCAGGTCGGCCAGGACCTGCAGCGATTCCGGCGCCGCGATCCACGGCACGTAGTCGTACGTGCCCAGCATGTCGAAGCGCTCGGGCATCCGCTCGTCGTGCTCGGACCACGACACGATCAGCGGCATCGACGCAGTACGCCACTGCTCGGCGACGACCAGACCGGCCGTCGCCCGCGGCGCGGCCGGCCACTTGTGGAAGTTGCCGGTCCAGAAGTCGGCTCCCCCGGCGGCCGGTGCGTCGATCAGCGCCGGTGCGTGCGCGCCGTCGACCACGATCGGTACGCCGCGCTCATGGGCGGCCGTCACCAGTGCGTCGATCGGCAACACCTTCGCCGTACCCGAGGTGATCTGGTCCACGATCAGGACGGACGCGCCGTCCAGCCGGTCGCCGATCAGCGCGACCACGGTCTCGTCGTCGGCCTCGATCGGGATCTCGACGATCACCACCTCGGCGCCGTGCGCCTTCGCGAACCGCTCGGCCGCGAACCGCACCGCGCCGTACGCGTGGTCGGTCAGCACGATCCGGCTGCCGGCCGGGATCGGCAGCGTCTGCAGCGCGACCGTCACGCCGGCGCTCGCGTTCGCCACCAGCGCGAACCCTTCCGGGTCGGTCTCCAGGTACGCCGCCAGCGCCAGGCGGCTCGCGGTCAGCCGGTCGGCGACGGTACGGAACCAGACCATCGGGTTGGCGTCCATCTCGGCGCGGAGGCCGGCCATCACCTCTTGCGTGCGGCGCGGCACAGCGCCGTACGAACCGTGGTTGAGGTGCAGAACGTCGGGATCGAGAGTCCACAGATCGGGGCGGGAGCGGAGTACTGTCACCACCCGAACGGTACATACTGCAGACGTGTACCCCTACCTCGACCACGACGGACCGATCGCGATGGCCCATCGAGGCGGTGCCAAGCACCCGGACAACATCGGCTACGAGAACTCGCTGCACGCGTTCCAGAACGCCGTCGACCTCGGGTACCGGTACCTGGAGACCGACCTGCACGCGACCAGCGACGGTGTCGTGATCGCGTTCCACGACGACAAGCTCGACCGGGTCACCGACCGGACCGGGGTGATCGCGGAGCTGCCGTGGTCCGAGGTCAGCAAGGCGAAGATCAACGGCCACGAGCCGATCCCCCGCCTGGACGAGCTGCTCGAGCACTTCCCGGACATCCGGTTCAACCTCGACATCAAGGCCGAGGGCGGCCTCGAACCCGCCGCGAAGGTCCTGCGGGCCGCGAACGCCATCGACCGGATCTGCGTGTCGTCGTTCTCCCAGTCGCGGGTCAACCGGATCCGCAAGCTGCTCGGTCCCCGGCTGTGCACCGGGTACGGCGAGTGGGAGATCGTCCTGATCCGCTTCCTGCCGTTCGCGCTCAAGGCCCGCGGCGCCTGCCTGCAGATCCCCGAGGGGTACCGCTCCTTCCACGTCCTCACGCCCGGCCTGATCAAGCGCGCGCACTCCCGCGGCAAGCAGGTGCACGTCTGGACGGTCGACGACCCGGACGCGATGCGCCGGATGCTCGACGCGGGCGTCGACGGCCTGATCACGGACCGCACCGACCTGCTCAAGGACGTTCTGGTGGAGCGCGGTCAGTGGAGTTGAAGTGTTATCCGCGGGTACCCCGCTTCGTCCCCGGGACCTGACACACTTCCGCGCATGGGATTCCTCTCCGCCCCGCCGGCGGTCGACAAGCGCGAGTACTGGGGATTCAGTCTCTACGACTGGGCCAACTCGGGCTACGTCACTACCACGGGTACCGTCCTGTTCGCGCCGTACCTGACGTCGGTCGCGGAGAGAGCCGCCTGCGGGTTCGTCGGCACGTCCGACAACCCCTGCCACACGAACCTGAACGTTCTCGGGCTCGGGATCTCGCCCGGCTCGCTCGCGTTCTACGTCGTGACGGTCGCGACCCTGGTGTCGGCGCTGTTCCTGCCGGTGGTCGGCGCGATCGCGGACCGCATGTCGCGCAAGAAGCTCCTCATGTGCGGATTCGCCTGGGCCGGAGCCCTCGCCGCCTCGTGCATGGTGTTCGTCGATGGCGGGCGATGGCAGCTCGGCGCGCTGCTGCTGTTCATCGGGAACCTGTGTCTCGGCTCGTCCCTGGTCGTGTACGACTCGATCCTCATCGACATCGCCCCACCGGATCAGCGCGACGCCGTCTCGTCCCGCGCCTGGGCCTTCGGGTACGCCGGCGGCTTCCTGCTGCTCCTGGTCAACCTGGCGGTCGTCACCGCCCACGACGCCCTCGGGCTGAGTCAGAGCACGGCTGTACGCCTCAGCCTGCTCAGTGCGGGGCTCTGGTGGGGAATCTTCACGTTCTTCCCGTTCCTCCGGCTGCGGAACCGGCCGCCGACGAACATCGTGCAGGTGCGCAGCGGCAGCCTCGTGCGCCAGAGCTTCGGTCAGCTGGCCGCCACACTCAAGCACCTGCGCACCTACAAGATGACGATGCTGTTCCTGATCGCGTACCTGTTCTTCAACGACGGGATCCAGACGGTCATCTCGGTGTCGTCGACGTACGGCGAGAAGCAGCTTGGCTTCGAGACACAGGTGCTGATCGCAACGATCCTGCTGGTCCAGTTCGTCGCGTTCTTCGGGGCGCTGGCCTTCGGCCGGTTCGCCCAGCGGTACGGCGCCCATCGCACCATCTCCGGCGGCCTGGTGATCTGGATCCTGATCGTGATCGCCGGGTTCCTGCTGCCGGAGCGCCAGATCGTCCCGTTCCTGGCGATGGGGATGGCGATCGGGATCGTGCTCGGCGGGACGCAGGCGTTGTCCCGGTCGGCGTTCAGCCAGCTGATCCCGAAGGGCCGCGAGGCGGAGTACTTCTCGCTGTACCAGGCGGGCGAACGCGGGACGTCGTGGCTCGGCACGCTGGTGTTCGGTCTCGTCCACCAGCTCACCGGCTCGTACCGTCCCGCGATCGTCGCCCTCGGCCTCTTCTTCGTCGTCGGTCTCGCGCTGCTGGTCCGCGTCGACATGCGCCGCGGCATCGACGAAGCCGGCAACAGCCAGCCGACCGTGGTCTAAGCGGCGCCGGGACCGACGTCCGCGGAGGTGAGCGGGCGTCGGACCGTTGCCGCAGTCGAGTACTCGTCGGCACCCACGTCGTACGGCGCCGTACGCGCCTGCCCGTCGACGTCGTCACTGACCTGACCCGAGTGATCGACGGCAGCAGCGTTCACGGCAGCGCTCGCCGAGCCGAGCCGGTAGACACCGTCAGTGCCCGCAGTCAGCTTCGGATCAGCCCGCGTGACACCCGACGACGGGATGTTGCCGTTGGCCGCCGCGCCCCAGACGATGTTCCCCGCCCAGGTCAGCCCGTCGAGGTACGGCATGTCGACCAGCTCGCCGCTGTCACCGACCATCAGGTTGTCAGTCACCACGCAGTCCAGCGGAGGAACGGTGCGCTGACTCTCGCCGACGAGAGCCTGTCCGTTGTTCCGGAGCGTGTTGAGCGAGATCGTCACACGGTCGGGGGCGTCGTTGCCGGTCCGGGAGCTGGACGGCTCGCCCTCGTAGTGGTCCCGCTCCGTGCCGCTGCCGAGCACCACGCCGGCGCCCGCGATCCCGCCGACGTAGTTGTTCGCGATCAGATGGTCGTTGCCGTAGATCCGGATCCCGTTCTGCCCGGACAGCAGGTAGTTGCTCTCGACCCGGTTGTCGTTGCCGTGCCGCAGCACGAGACCGCCGAGGGACGAACGGATCGTGTTGTATCGGATCGTGTTGCCGGACGACTTCACCGAGATCGCCTCGGGATCGCCGTCGCACCGCTCGAACAGGTTGTACTCGACCGTCGCGTCGGCGGTGCTGAGCGCCCGTCCACTCACCCCGAGCCGGATCGGCTCCCCGCCGTTGGACCCGCTGAACGTGTGGTCGCGGAAGTAGTTCCGCAGGATGTGCGTACGCTGCGCCATCGCCTCCGAACCCGGGCCGTCGATCACCAGGTACACGCCGACGGTGGACTTGTCGTGGAAGACGTTGCGGTCGATCTTCGCGTCGTCGCCGCGGACGACGACCCAGTGGCCCGTCGACGCCGCGAGTTGGAGGTCGTTGCGGGTCAGCCGGATCCGCGGGCAGTCCGCCGGGATCTCCAGCGTCGTACTCTGCCGGAACGCGAACCCGCTGATCGTGATGTCCGACGACCCCGAGAACACGAAGCTCTGCGCGCCGGTCAACGTCACACCGCCGCGGGTCTGAGCCACGATCGTGATCGGCCCGCGCCGGTTGGTGACGGTGATCGGTGATCCCGACGGTACGGTGTACGAACCGTTCGCCATCGTGATCGTGGTGCCGGCGGTGGCACTGTTGATTGCCTGCTGCAACGCTGCCAGCGAGGTCACCGTGGCCTGCTTCTTGGCGAGCGCTGGGCGCGCGCTCACCAAGAAGACTGCGACGGCTCCGCTGCCGGCCAAGAACGTACGACGGTCCATGACGAGGCTCCTAGTTGTGGGGGCGGTACAACTTCCGGTACTCGCTCGGGGTCACCGAACTCACCTGGCGGAACACTTTGGAGAAGTAGGACTGATCCATCCCGACGGCGTCCGCGATCTCCTCCATCGGGCGCGCGGTCGCCGTCAGCTCGCGCTGGGCCCATTCGATCCGGGCCCGCTTGATGTACTGCTTCGGCGACAACCCGAACTCGGTGCGGAAGTGCCGCATGAAGGTCGCCAAGTCGTAGCCGAACACGGACGCGAGCTCCTCGACGCTCGGCAGCGTGGACAGGTTGTCCTGGATGTACTGCACGATCCCGGACTCGCTCGTCTGCCGCTCGGACAACCGCACCGAGCCGGCCGGCGCGCTGTCCAGGTAGTGCGCGAACAGCGCGGTCAGCGCCGAACGCAGCCGCAGCGGCGTCGCGAGACCGGGCGGGTCGCGATCGGCCGCACCGACCTGCTCGAACAGGGCCGCCGCCTCCTCGGGCGCCTTGCTCGGGACGATGTAGGGCAGCGTCAGCATCTCGCCGATGTCCCGGTCGCCGATCAGCGCGTTGAAATGCAGCCAGTGCTTGCGGAAGACGTTGTCGCTGATCGTCTCGTACGACACCGGCACGTCGGCTGGCAGATAGACGAGCTCACCGGGCCGCGGGTAGAGCTCCTGGTCCCCGACGACGAGCCGCCCCTCCCCCTCGAGGATCAGGTAGAGGCGGGAGAACGGATCCGGCACCAGACCCCGCGACCACTCCCGGTGCACCTTGGTGATCCGAGCCGCAACAACCAGATCCAGCCGCAGCCGATCGAGAACCGTCCGGACGATCTCCAGCTCTCCCACTGCGTTCTTCTGGGTCGTGTTCATCGTGCGTGCGGCCCGATCCGCCCGCAGTCCTCACCGGTCAGCATCACGCCCCCGATCGACTCCGCCCGTACGACGATGCATGTCTCCAACTTCCTGACCGATTGGTACTTTTTGGGCGTCATTTCGTCGGAAGATAGCGCTTTCCGCGCGAACACGTCAATGACTCGTCGGTACGACGGATGCCACGAAGGCCCGCACGTCGGCTGGCGTCGGGCGGGAGCCGGTGCGGTCGGCGAACATCATGTGGGTCGAGCCGATCAGCGTCAGGCCGAGTACGTCGGTGTCGGCGTCCGGCCGGATGCGGCCGTAGGTCTGCTCTGCGGCGAGGTAGTCCCGGATCGCTTGGCCGGCCTCGCTGAGGATCGGTACGCCGGTGGGCACGGCCTCCCGCAGCCGGGCACGCAACCCGTCGCGGGAGATCGTCAGGCTGACGATCGCGACGGCGACCGAACCGAACAGGTCGGTCAGCATCGCGGTCAGGTTGTCGACGACGCTCCCCTGCCCCGCGGCCTTCAGTAGCGCTTCGGCCTGGTCGTCGAGGCGGCGGATCCGGTCGAGGACGAGCTCCGCGAGGAAGCCGTCGAAGTCGGTGAAGTGCTTGTGCAGCACGCCTTTCGCGCACCCCGCTTCGGCGGTCACGGCCCGACTGGTCAGCGCCTCCGGCCCATCCCGCAACAGCACCCGCTCGGCCGCGTCGAACAGCTGCTCCCGGGCATCCCGCATGGCCACACCGGTAGGCATTCACACCATCCCTTGACAAAAGTGGGCAACCGCCCACTACCGTGGGCACATGCCCACTCTAACGCCAGACTCAGACCCACACACCCACCGTGAGATGGCCGAGTCCTTCGGTGCCGACGCGGCGCTTTACGACCGAGCCCGCCCGTCCTACCCGACCGCCCTCATCGAGGCACTCGTTGCCGCAGCCCCCGGTCGCGACTTCCTCGACGTCGGATGCGGGACCGGCATCCTGTCTCGCCAGCTCCAGGCGGCGGGATGCCGAGTGCTCGGCGTCGACGTGGACGAGCGAATGGCGGCGTACGCACGCTCCACCGGAGTCGAAGCCGAGGTCTCCCCCTTCGAGACCTGGGACGCGTCCGACCGCACCTTCGACGCGCTCGTCGCCGGGATGACCTGGCACTGGATCGACCCAGCGGTCGGCGCCGCGAAGGCCGCCGCCGTCCTCCGCCCCGGCGGGACCTTCGCCGTCTTCTGGTACGTCCTGCAACCGCCTGCAGACCTCGGCGCAGCGTTCGCCGCCGTCCAGCCCGGGAACCCGGCCGCCGCCTCACCCCTCGGAGCGTACGAGCACTTCCTGGACCGAACCGCCGACAACCTCACCGACGCCTTCACCGACATCTCTCGCGCAACCTTCCCCTGGTCCCGCACCTACACCCGCGACGAGTGGCTGGACCAACTCCGCACCAGCGGCATAGCCAAACCCCTCGCCACCGCCGGCAAACTCGACGCCGTCCTCGAAGGCACCGCCGCCGCGATCGACGCCGTCGGCGGCAGCTTCACCCTCGATTCCGTCGCCGTAGCCCTCACCGCCACCCGGACCTGACACGATGACGCGATGAGTCCGCCCGCCCTGGTGCCCGAGCTCCTCGTGAAGTCCGTTGCCACCAGCACGCATTTCTGGTGTGAGTTCCTTGGGTTCGAGGTGCTGTACGACCGGCCGGACGAGGGCTTCGCGTACCTCACCTCCGGCGACGCGCACGTCATGCTCGAGCAGATCGGTGTCGGCCGGAACTGGATCACCGGACGGCTGCGCCCGCCGCTGGGTCGCGGCGTCAACTTCCAGATCGCCGTCCCTTCGATCACGCCGATCGTCGAGTCGCTGCGCGCCGCCGGTTGGTCGTTGTTCCTGCAGCCGGAAACGAAGTGGTACCGAACCGGCGACGGCGAGGCAGGCGTCGAGCAGTTCCTGGTGACGGACCCCGACGGCTACCTGATCCGCTTCCAGTCATCCCTCGGACACCGCCCGGCTTGAAGCGGTCCTCAGCGCGAGGACGGAGTTGCGCTCGGGTTCCGGAAGCCGCCGCCGAAGGCGCCCTGGCGGACGGTGTTCGCGGTGATCGTGCCGTTGGCGTTCTGTCCGCTGACGACCACCTGCTCCCCCGCCTTCAGGTCCGCCGCGGTGCCCTTCGAGGTGATCTCGTACGTCGTGCCGCCGGTGAGCTTCACCGTGACATTGCCGGACTGGGTCTTCACGACCAGCTCGGAACTGGTCGCCGAGACGACCGTACCGACCGTCCCGCCACCACCCTGCGCACCGCCGGGCCCCTGACCGGGTGCGTTCTGCCCGTACCCGTTCTGCCCGCGGAACCCGCCGTACCCGCCGGCACCGCGACCGCCCGCCTGCGGCTGGTTCGACGAGCTGTCCGAGGCGAACGCCGCGTGCAGCCCGGCGCCGCCGCCGAGGCCGATGGCGAGGACGACGATCCCGGTCAGGATCGCCGTGGCCAGCGGCAGGTTGAGGGTCTTCTTCGGCTTCAGCGCCGACTCGACCTCCTCGTCGGACCCGATCTGGGCGAACTCGTCGGGCGTCTGGTTGCTCATCAGAAAGTGCCTCTCACTCGTGACGTAGTGCATCGATGGGACGGAGACCGGCGGCTCGGTGCGCCGGCATGCTGCCGAAGAACAGGCCGACCGCCGCGGACACGCCGAGCGCGAGTCCGATCGACGACGGCACCAGTACCGGTTGCACGCCGGCCAACTGGAAGCGGGTGACGATCAGCGCGGCCCCGACCCCGACGGCGCCGCCGATCAGGCTGAGCAGCGTCGCCTCGATCAGGAACTGGCCGAGGATCGTCCGCCGCCGGGCGCCGAGTGCCTTGCGGATGCCGATCTCGCGGGTCCGCTCGGTGACCGTGACCAGCATGATGTTGGTGACCCCGATCCCGCCCACGACCAGGCTGATCGCGGCCACGGTCGCGAGCAGGGCCGTGAACGTCGCCGCGGTGTCCTGGCTGGTCTGCAGGATCTGCGCCGAGTTGGTGATCCGGAAGGGCGAGGTCTCGGTTGCGGGCACCTGGTGGCGAGCGGTCAGCAGTTGCGTGACCTCGGCCTGCGCCGTGTCGACCCGGTCCTTGTCTGCGGCCTGTACGACGATCTGACTGAGCGCGCCGTACCCGGCCTGGGTCGCGCGCAGGCTGCTGATCGGCATGACGGCGGTCGCGTTCGGGTCGTTGAACCCGGTGCTGTCCTTGCTCGCCAGTACCCCACGGACGACGAAGTCCACGGCACCGAGCTTGATCGTCTGGCCGATCGCGCTGGCAGGCCGGGTGAACAGCTCTGTCGCAGTCGTCTGTCCGAGCAGGATGACCCGCTGCGAAGTGTCGACGTCCTCCTGGGTGAAGGAAGCCCCTTCTCCGACCGGTGTGTTGGTGGCCGGCATGTACTCCGGCGTCGTACCGATCACCTGGCTCACCGTGTAGCTGGTGTCGCCGTTCGTCGCCGTCGCCCCACTGCTCGTCATCACCGGGGCGACCGCGGAGACGTCAGGCGCGAGCGTTTTGTCGGCCAGCGCGGCGGAGTCGTCGAGGGTCAGGCTGTACTGCTGGGCCGCCGGTCCGGCCTGGCCACGCTGGAAACCGCCTCCGCCGCCGGTCGTGGAGACCGTGAGCAGGTTGGTGCCCATCGCCTCGAGCCGGGCCTGCACCGCCTTCCCGGAGCCGTTGCCGACCGCAACCAGCACGATCACCGCACCGACCCCGATCGAGACGCCGAGGACGGTGAGGAGCGATCTCAGTTTGTTCGCCGTGAGGCCGCGGAGCGCGGCGCCCATCAGGTCGCGTGGGGACATCAGCGGGTCACCTCGTCGGAGACGATCCGGCCGTCGGAGACCTGTACGAGCCGCCGGGCGCGGGCCGCGACGTCGTGCTCATGGGTGATCACGATGATCGTGCGGCCGTCGGCGTGCAGACCGTCGAACATGCCGAGCACCTCGTCGGTCGAGTGGGCGTCGAGGTTGCCGGTCGGCTCGTCGGCGAGCAGGATCCGCGGACCCGTCGCCAGCGCCCGGGCGATCGCGACCCGCTGCTGCTGACCGCCGGACAGCTCGTTCGGCCGGTGCCCGGTGCGGTCGGCGAGGCCGACCAGTTCGAGCGCCCGGTTGGCCCGCCTGCGGCGTTCGCCCCGGCGCAGGTGGGCGTAGGTGAGGGGCAGTTCGACGTTCGCGAGCGCGGTGGTGCGCGGGATCAGGTTGAACGACTGGAAGATGAACCCGATCTTGCGGCCGCGGACGAGTGCCTGCTGGTCCTCGCTCAGCCGAGCCACGTCGCTGCCGTCGAGCCAGTACTCGCCGCGGGACGGTACGTCGAGGCAGCCGAGGATGTTCATCAACGTCGACTTGCCGGATCCGGACGAGCCCATCACCGCGACGTACTCGCCGGCCTCGACCCGCAGCGACACACCCCGGAGAGCGTGCACCGCGGTCTCGCCCTGGCCGTACGTCTTGGTGACCTCCCGGATCTCGATCAGGGACTCAGCGGCCACGGAAGCCTCCGGCGCCGGTTCCCTGACCGACGCCCGCGCCCGGGAACTGCCCGCCGCCAGGCTGCTGCCCCTGCCGGCCCTGGCCGTTCTGGGTCCCGGTGCCGCCGATCGCGCCCTGCAGCAGCTCGATCTGGTCGCCTTCGTTCAGGCCCGACGTGATCTGGGTGTAGCTGCCGCCCCGGACGCCGACCTGCACCTCACGCGTCCCGCTGCCGTCGGCCATCGTGACCGTGGACGTCGTACCGCTGGTCGCGATCGCCGTGCTCGGGACGTAGAGGGCGTTGGCCGCCTTCGCGGTCTGGACCACGACGTTCGCGGTCTGGCCCATCCGGGCGTTGGCCGGGAGCTTGGCGAGGCTGAAGGTGGCCGAGTACGAAACCACGCCGTTGGTGGTGGTCGGGGTCGGCGACACCGTCGCCAGCGATGCGGTGAGCGTCGTACCGGGCTCGGCGTTCAGGGTGACCGTCGCGGCCTGGCCGGCCTTGATCTTGATCGCGTCCGCCTCGGCGAACGCGGCCACCACCTGGAGCGCCTTCAGGTCGGCCATGTCCACGAAGCCGGTGCCGGACGTGGTCGACGTACTGGAGGTTGAGCCTGAACCTTGACCTGAGGTCGAGCCTTGCCCGCTGCCGCCTGCACCGGAACTCGAACTCGAACTGGACCCGCCGGCCACCGAGCCGACCGCGCCGTTCACCGCGGTGATCGTGCCGGCGATCGGCGCCTTCAGCGTGGTCGCGTCGACCGCGGCCTGGGCCGCCTCGACATTCTGGTCGGACTGTTCCTTGTCCGCCTTCGCCTTCGCCAGGTTCGCCTCGGCGTTGCTGACGGCAACCTGCGGGCTCTGACTCTGACCTTGACCTTGAGACTGCTGAGTCTCCTGCTGTTGCTGGCCGTTGCTGGGAGTGGGTGTCTGCGAGGGTGACGCCGAGGCTTCCTCGGCCGCCTCGAGGGCGTCCTCCGCGTCGCTGAGCGTCTCGTCGGCCGCGGTCACCGAGTTCGCGGAGGCGATCTGGTTCTGCTGGGCGATCCGCAACTGCCGCTCGGCGGCTGCCGGGTCGACCTTCGCGATCGCGGCGCCCTTCGCCACCACCTGGCCGACCTTCACGAGCACCTGCGTCACCGTGCCGGACGTCTCGAACTGCGGGGACGCGGTCTGGGAGCTCTGCAGGGTGCCGCTCGAACTGACGCTCGCGGTCACCTCGCCACGCTGCACAGCCACCGAGGGCCGGGTCGCGCTGGCGGCCGGCGGGTCCTTCTTGAAGAACAAGAAGTAGGCGGTGAGGGCGATGGCGAGGACGATGGCCACCAGGGCCACGTTCACGAAACTGAGGCCACGGAGGTTGTGGCGGGGTAGCACCATGGACGCTGAGGCTAGGGTCGGTTGCTGAGGAGGAGATCCTCACTTCCTGGCAACAGGCTGTGAACCAGGTATCGATTTGGTGCGTCGTACATCGGACGGTCCGCGACACCCGGTGACACAGCGGGATCTGTGAACAGCTGATGACAGCAGGTCACGGCACCGGTGTCAGGTGCGTACATACGGCTCGGGCATGCCAAAATGGGAATGATCCGGGCCGGCCGACCGTTGGCACGGATGACGATCTCGGAGGTTTGACATGTCTAATCGCGTACTGCGTGGTTCGGGGCTGGGTGGGGTCAGCTTCGAGGATGACCGCGGTGTGGAGTTCGCGCCGCGCCAGATGATCACGTACGACTGCCCCCGCGGCCACGTGGTCGAGGTCACGATGGCGCACGACGCCGAGGTGCCCGCGATCTGGGAGTGCCCGCACTGCGGCAGCGAGGCCGCCCGGTCCACCGGCGAGAAGCCGGAGCCGAAGCAGGAGAAGCCGGCCCGTACGCACTGGGACATGCTGCGCGAGCGCCGGAGCATCTCGGAGCTGGAGGAGCTGCTGGCCGAGCGGGTCGATCTGCTCCGCAAGGGCGAGATCGGTCCGGCGCACCTGCACCGGACCAAGCGCACCGCCTGATCCACGGGAACCCTCACCGCAATGGCGCGGTGAGGGTTTCTTCTCGTCCTGATTTGCCTAAAGGCTTTAGGTAATCACATAATGAGTTATGGCAAGAGCGGGGTTGAGCGGCGCGCGGCTCGCGCAGGCCGGCGCCGAGCTGGCCGACGAGGTCGGGTTCGAACAGGTCACCGTGTCGGCGCTGGCCCGGCACTTCGGCGTCCAGGTCGCGAGCCTGTACTCACACGTCCGCAACTCCGACGATCTGAAGGCCCGCATCGCCACGGTCGCCCTCACCGAGCTTGCCGACCAGTGCGCGACCGCCGTCGCCGGCCGAGCCGGCGGCGATGCCCTGCTCGCCCTCGCCAACGTCTATCGCGACTACGCACAAGCCCACCCGGGCCGCTACGCCGCGACCCGCCATACCGCCGCTGCCTCAGTCCTAGGTGAGCAGTACGTGGCTGCCGGGCGTAGGCATTCGGAGCTCGTCCGCGCGGTCCTCCGTGGGTACGACCTGGACGAGCCCGCCCAGACGGACGCCGTACGCCTCCTCGGCAGCACGATCCACGGCTACATCACCCTCGAGCTCGCTGGTTCCTTCTCCCACAGCGAGCCCAGCGCCGGCGACAGCTGGCCACGCATCATCCAAGCCCTCGACACCCTCCTCCGCAGCTGGAGCTGACATGATCACCACCTCCATCACCGCCGACCTGCTCCGCGGTGCACTCGACCTGGAGCAGACCGACCGCGGCGTGCTGCCGCACCGCCTGCCGGCTTGGGCGCGAACGCAGTACGACGACGGCCAGATGTCGATGGTCGAGTCACAGCCGTCCGGCGTACGCCTCGTCTTCCGTACGTCGGCCACCGTGGTCGAGCTGGAGACGCTGCCGACGAAGCGGGACTACGTCGGCGCTCCCGCACGTCCGGACGGCCTGTACGACGTACTCGTCGACGGCGAACTGGTGACGCAGCTCAGCGCATCCGGCGGCGATGTCATCACTATCGATCTCATGACAGGCACCACCTCGACCCAGATCGGGCAGCCTGAGACGCTGCGAATCGACGGGCTGGCCGCCGTACCGAAGACCGTCGAGATCTGGTTGCCGCACAACGAGACCACCGAACTCGTTGCCCTGCGCACCGATGCTGCCGTCGAACCGGTTCCGGCCACGCGCCGGGTCTGGCTGCACCACGGCAGCTCCATCAGCCACGGGTCCAACGCCACCCACCCCACCGGCACCTGGCCGGCCCTGGTCGCCGCTCAGGCCGGTCTGGAACTCGTCAACCTGGGCTTCGGTGGCAGCGCGTACCTGCAGCCGTTCATCGCCCGCACGATCCGGGACACGCCCGCTGACCTGATCAGCCTCAAACTCGGCATCAACATCGTCAACAGCGACGGGCTCCGACTGCGCAGCTTCACCCCCGCCGTCCATGGCTTCCTCGACACCATCCGCGACGGCCACCCCGACACGCCGCTGCTGGTCGTCTCCCCCATCCTCTGCCCGATCCACGAGGACACCCCCGGACCGACCAGCTGGGACCTCTCCGCCCTCGGCGCCGGCGAACTCCGCTTCACCGCCACGGGCAACCCCGACGAGATCCCCGCCGGCAAACTCACCCTGTCGGTGATCCGCACGGAGCTCGCCCGAATCCTCACCCAACGCGCCCTGACCGACCCCAACCTCCACCACCTCGACGGCCTGCTGCTGTACGGCGAGCCAGACAACGTCGCCCACCCGCTCCCCGACGACCTCCACCCCGACGGCCCCACCCACGAACTCATCGCAGACCGGTTCACGCAGCACGCCTTCAGCCCGAAAGGCCCGTTCGCGTCGTGAAGGCGGGGTGAGTGGTGGGAATCCGCTACTTCTTGTCGGGGTCTATGACCTCGCCTTGGATTACGTCATCTGTTGGGCGTGGGGGGCCGGGGGTGCCGGGGCCGGGGATGAAGGGGCCGAGGCCGGGGCCGCTGAACTGGGTGGCTACGCGGCGGCCGAAGAAGGCGGTCATGGCGCGGCGGGCCAGGGGGCGGGTGAAGGGGAGGACGAAGAAGAAGCCGAAGACGTCGGTGAGGAAACCTGGGGTGAGCAGCAGCGTGCCGCCGACCAGGACCAGGGCGGCGTCAGCCAGCTCGCGGCCCGGCATCTTCCCGGTCTCGAACGAGCTCTGCAGCGCCCGCCACGCCCGCCGGCCCTCGCGCTTGATCAGCCACGCGCCGAGCGCGCTCTCCACCAGCAGCAGCCCGACCGTCGGCCACCCGCCGATCACCTGACCGACCTGGATGATCACGAAGATCTCCGCAATCGGAACTACCAGCAACGCGAGCGCCACAAACCACGGCATGTCCTACCCCTTCCTGCCTGAGACACCAGCGTACGGAACGAGTGGGCACGACAAACCCTGAGTGAACCCTGACTCAGACCGGGACCTTCTCGCGGCTGGGCGTCGCGGCCGGCGGCGGGGTCTCGTCCGTGCGCCCACGGCGGCGCTTGACCAGCGCCAGCGCCAGACCGAGCAGACCGAGCCCGGTGAGAACCCACTCCGGCCAGCCGCCGAGAGTCATCGCCAGCGTCTGACGGTTCTGCACCGGGACAGTCGCGACATACACGTCCGGCACGAACTGCGCCGACTTGTGCTCGACCGAGCCGTCCGGGCGGATCACACCGGAGATCCCGCTCGTCGACGCGATCAGCACGGTGCGCCCGGTCTCGATCGCCCGCATCCGCGTGATCGCGAACTGCTGCTCGGGCTGACCCGTCCCGCCGTACGTCGCGTTGTTGGTCTGCACGATCAGCACCTGGGCACCGCCCTTGACCACGTCATGGATGACGTTGTCGTACGCGAGCTCGAAGCAGATCACATCGCCGTACGTGACCCCGCGGATCGGCATCACGCCCGGCCCGACACCCGGCACGGTCTGCGCGCCGATCATCTCGAGCCGCTTGATGTAGGGCAGCAACTGGTCGCGGAACGGGATGTACTCACCGAACGGCACCGGGTGCCGCTTCGCGTACCGCTGCCCGGGCCCGGTCACGGGATCCCAGACGATGCCGGTGGTCTGCCGCTCGTTCTCCCCCGGCCCCTCGGTGACGGCGCCGACCAGGATCGGTACGCCGACCGCCTTCACCGCGGTCTCGATGTCGGCGCGGGTCTCCGCGTCCTTGTACGGGTCGATGTCGGTCGAGTTCTCCGGCCAGATCACCACGTCCGGCTTCATCTCGGTCCCGGCCTCGACCCGCTTCTGCAGGTCGAGCGTCGCCTGCAGATGGTTGCGGGTGACGGTCCGCGCCCGGCCCAGGAACTCGAGCCCCTTGCCCGGCACGTTGCCCTGCACCATCGCGGCCCGCACGGTCTGCCCGTCGCCCTCGATCGACAGGTGGATCAAGGCACTCCCGAACACGATCGCCAGCCCCGCGACGAGCGCCACGGCCCGCAGGCGGAGCGCGGTCCCCCGGCGCAGTACGGCGTACAGCAGGACGCCGACGAACGCGACGACGAAGCTGAGGCCCGGGATGCCGACGTACGCGGCCAGCTTGCCCAGGGAGTCGTCGGAGAACGCCCACGCGAGCCGGCCCCACGGGAACCCGCCGAACGGCACCGACGCGGTCGCGAACTCGGTCGCGACCCACAGGCACGGGATCCACAGCGCCCACAGCTTCAGCTTCAGGACCTGCGTCGCGAACAATCCGAAGACTGCGTAGAACAGTCCCTCGAGGATCGCCAGCGCGATCGCGGCGTCGCCGCCGATGATGCTCAGCCAGGGCACGAGGACGGCGTAGTACGCGATCCCGAACCCGGCGCCGACCAGGAAGCCGGCCTTCATCGAGATCCCGTTGAGCGCGGCGAGGAACAGCGGTACGGCGACGATCGTCAGCCAGGGATGATCATGCGGTTCGAACGCGAACCCGAGCAGCGCACCGGCGGCCACCGCCACCACCACCCGGGGCATGAGCCGACCCAGAGCCTTCAACCGGTCCACGCGGTAACCCCTCTGCCTCACGCACCGACGGATGCCGGTCGAATGACCGTACAACGTCCCGGACACGCAAATGTATCCGGCCGGTAGCCATTCGGCACCGATCGCGCAAAGTGAAGGAGTATCAACAGTCCGTGGTCCAGCCAGAGGAAAGAGGCTCGGCGTGCCTTCGGACCAACCGTCGATGCGCTGGCTGCACACTGTCAGGCTGTTGTCTACTGGCCGCCGAGCCTCTTCCACCTCTGCCCCGCGGGGGGCTAACCACCGGCGATCTCAGCCCCCGTCGACTCAAGCCTGGCTTTGGCCTGGTCAGCGTCGCGGGATCATCCGGCGGCCGAACTTCGTGTGACCGTTGAACAAACGGGTTATGACGACTCCCAAAACGATGCTCGCTGGCGACGACGGTGTCAACCTCTGCCCGGGCTCTTTGAGCCCGTTGTAACACGATCGCCTGCCCTACAAGGGAAAACGAAGATCCCTCAGTCGAGTCACGTTACAGAGCGATATCGGCACGCCACGTGATCGTTACCCAGGGCAACCAATCGTCACCCAACCGGGACGACGACGGTGCCTTTGGCCCGGGTGATCTCCAGCGGTTCGGCCAGTACCTCGGCCGCCGACTCCGATTGGTCCGGACGTCCGCGGCACACGACGTACGCGCTGAAATCGAGGTCGCGGCTGCGGTTCCCGACGCGCGTGATCGTTGCCTTCACCTCGACCACGTCGCCGGCCCGCAGCGGCTGCAGGAACTGCACGTCGGAGTACGACGCGAACAGGCCTTCGTCACTGTCCGCCTGGATGCAGACCTCGGTCGCGACGTCGCCGAACAGCGCGAGCACGTACGCGCCGTCGACCAGGTTGCCGGCGTAGTGCGCGTGGCTGTACGGAACGTACCGACGATGCGTGACCGTCAGTCCAATGGTTGCCTTAGACACCTTTATGCAGCCCCGTTTTCGGTTGAATGCAGTCTGTACTGGTGACGCCGAGTCACTAGCGCGTCGACGAGATAGCTGGCCACTTCGCCCGGCGTCGTACCGCGGCCGAATACCCTGTCGACGCCGAGCTCGCCGGCCATCTGCTCGGTGAAACGGGGGCCGCCGGCAACAAGTACGGGCCGCGAGTCCTCGGCGTACGCCTCCCGGAACGCCGCGGACATCTCCTTGGTGTTGAGCACGTGCGCCTCGCGCTGCGTGACCACCTGCGACACCAGGATCGCGTCGGCCTTGTCGGCCTTGGCCCGCCGGACCAGCTCGGGTACGGCGACCTGCGCGCCGAGGTTCACGACCTTCACCTCGCGGTAGTACTCCAGGCCCTTCTCCCCCGCGAACCCCTTGATGTTGAGAATCGCGTCGATACCGACAGTGTGCGCGTCGGTGCCGATGCAGGCGCCGACCACGGTCAGCCGGCGGCGCAGTCCCTTGCGGATCGCGAGGTTGACCTCCTTCGGTGACAGCAGCGGGTAGTCGCGCTCGATCACCTCGACCTTCGACGTGTCGACCAGGTGGTTCACGGGGCCGTAGACCACGAAGAACGTGAAGTCCGGACCGATCGGCTTCGAGTGCACGACCAGGGCAGGATCCATGCCCATCTTGTTGGCCAGCTGGACCGCCGCGCCCTCGGCGCGCTTGTCGTGCGGGACCGGCAACGTGAACGACAGCTGCACCATCCCGTCGCCCGTGGTGTCGCCGTACGGCCGGATGATGCTCACTGGCCCTCCTCCAACAACTCGACCGCCGGGTTGTAGTACGCCGGCGACTTGCGCGCGACCCCGTCCAGGCCACGGCCGGCGTCCTGCGGGCGCTTCATCAGGCCGAAGGTGCCGTCGCCGATCGCGTTCAGCAGGCCGTCGTCGACGATCCGGTCCAGCAGTTCGACCGACTCCCCCAGCACCTGCCGGGCACGCTGCGCGATGAAGCCGTTCGGCTCCGGCCGGAAGTCCTCGTGAAGGTTGCCTGCGGCACCCAAGACGTAGCGGACGTTCTGCAGCGCCAGGTCGCGGTCGGAGATCCACGGCGTCACGACCGCCTCGGTCATCATGCCGACCAGCAGGATGCCCTGCCCGGTCATCGCACCGACCAGGTTGAAGAACCCGTCCAGCAGGTACCCGCGGAACACGTCACCGGTCATGTGCCGGGTCGGCGGCATCCACTTGAGCGGCGCGTTCGGGAACAGCTGCCGCGCCAGCATCGCGTGCGCGAGCTCGAGCCGGAACGAGTCCGGGATGTCCGGGTTGATCTCGAACGCGTGCCCGAGGCCCAGCTGCCAGTCCTCGAGCCCGGCCTCCTTGGCGAAGTACTCGTTCAGCAGCTGCGAGACCGTCACCGTGTGCGCGGCATCGACTGCGTCCGCCGTGGTCAGGTAGTTGTCCTCGCCGGTGTTGATGATGATCCCGGCGCGGGCGTGGATCTGGCGGCTGAACCGCTGGTCGACGAACGTCCGGATCGGGTTGATGTCGCGGAAGAGGATCCCGTACATCGAGTCGTTCAGCATCATGTCGAGCCGCTCGAGCCCGGCCAGCGTCGCGATCTCCGGCATACACAGACCGGACGCGTAGTTGGTCAGCCGGACGTACCGGCCCAATTCGCGAGACGACTCGTCCAGCGCGGCCCGCATCAGGCGGAAGTTCTCCTGCGTCGCGTACGTGCCGGCGAACCCCTCGCGGGTCGCGCCCTCCGGCACGTAGTCGAGCAGCGACTGCCCCGTCGACCGGATCACCGCGATGATGTCGGCCCCTTCGCGCGCGGCCGCCTGCGCCTGCGGGATGTCCTCGTAGATGTCGCCGGTGGCAACGATCAGGTAGATCCACGGCCGCTGCTCCGGGTCGCCGTGCCGCTTGACCAGCCGGTCCCGCTCCCGGCGCCGCCCGTCGATCCGCTTCATCCCGGCAGCCGCCGCCTTGCGTGCGGCGGATCGTGCGCGTACGGCGTCGCGCCCCTCAGGCATCCGGAACGTGACCGAGCCCGACGCGGCTTTCTGCGCCAGCACTGCAAGGTCCTCGGCCTCACCGCGGAGCAGCGCGTCCCACACCGGCAACGCGAGACCGTGCTCGAGACCGACGTCCGCGCGCACGGTGTCCGCGAGCCGGTTCACCCACGGGATGCCCTCGGTGTCGGCACCGGTCAGCCCGGTGAGCCGCAGTACCGCTCGCTCGACCGACACCGTCGTGTGCTGCCGTGCCAGGTTGACGATCGGCTTCCCGGCCTTGCGCGCGAGGCTGCGCGCCTTCCGGACGGTGACTGGATCGAGGTCCAGCTTCTTCTTCATTGCGACCATCCCTCGGCTTCATAGACCACACGACCACCGACGACGGTTCGCAGGCAGGTAGGTGTTCCCTGGCTCAGATCCGGCAGCACCGGTACGCCGGCCCGCGGGTCCGTCGACCACGCGGCGACGCGCGTGTCCGGCGTCTGTACGACGAGGTCGGCATCGCTGTGCCAGATCGCGTACGTCGCGGCCGTGCTGGGCGCGAGCACTCCGGCGTCATCGATCCCCGCGGCCCGCCAGCCGCCTCGCGTGTGCGCCTGGAACGCTGCTCGTACCGTGATCCGTTCCGACTGCTCGTGGTGGAACGCCGCCGCGCGCACGGCCTCCCAGCCGCCTAGCTCCGTCACCGGCGCATCCGAGCCGAACGCCAGTACGACGCCTGCGCGGGCCAGCGAACCGAACGGGTTCATGCCCTGCCAGCGGTCGCCGACGCGCTCGGCGTACATACCGTCCGAACCGCCCCACAGGCCGTCGAACATCGGCTGCACACTCGCGACCACGCCACAGCGCGCGAGCGTCGCGATTGTTGCCTCGTCCACCATTTCGACGTGCTCGAGCCGGTGTCGCGCCGCGACGAGCGCCTGGACGCCGACCTTCTCGGCGGCGAGCTCGAAACCGCGCGCGATGTTGTCGAGCGCCTGGTCGCCGATGCAGTGGAATCCGGCCTGCACGTTCCGCTCGGTGCAGGCGATCACGTGTTCGGCGATCTGCTCCGCCGTCAGGTACGCGTGGCCGCGGTGGTCGGCGCGATCGGCGTACGGCTCCCGCAAAGCCGCCGTACGCGAACCGATGGCGCCGTCGGCGTTCAGGTCACCCGCAAGACCGGCGAGACCGTAGGTTCCGAGGTGTTCGAAGGCGCCCGGCTCACCCCAGTACAGCGTCGCGGCCAGGCCGAGCTGCTCAGCCGTCTCGCGCACGATCGGTAGCTCCCACAGCGGCCCGATGTGCGGCGCGGCCATCTCGTGGAACGCGCCGATCCCCTTGGCGGCCATGGCCTTCAGCGCGGCCTCGATGTCCTGCCGCCGCTGATCCGGCCCGATCAGGTCGCCGAGGGCATCCCGTACGGCGTGATTCGCGGAGCGCTCCACGCGGCCGGTCTCGTCGTACCCCTCTTGGTCCTTCGCCACCTGGACGAGAGCGGACGAGATGACGCCGGAGTGGCCGTCGACACGGGACAGGTAGACGCGGCGGCCGCCCGCTGCGCGGTCGAGCTCCTCGGTGGTCGGCGGGCGACCCTCCGGCCACGCGGTCTCGTCCCAGCCGGCGCCGTCGATGACCGCGTCCTCCGGAAGGTTCGCCGCGAACGCTGCAAGCCGATCGAGGGCGTCCGTCAACGAGGTCGTCCCGGCGAGGTCGAGACCAGTCAGCACCGCGCCGGCTCCGGCCGTGTGGACATGGGCGTCGACGAAGGCCGGCGTCACCAGCTTGCCGTCGAGGTCGATCACCTCGTCCGCGCCGTCGGCGTACGAACTCGCGCCGGTGTCGTCACCGAGCCAGGTCACCACCCCGTCGTCGAACGCGATCGCGGTCGCGTGGGGGTCGGCAGGCGAGTAGACGGAACCGTTCGTCAGAAGTGTGCGCACGGCCTAATCCTCCGCCAGCCTGCTCTCGAACAGACCACGGACACCCGGCTCGGTCCGCAACAGCTCCATCGCATAGCCCGCGTGCCCCGGGACGTACCCGTTGCCGACCAGCATCGTCACGTCCGCGGCGAGCCCCTCCGCGCCGAGCGCGGCCGCGGAGAACGAGGTCGCCATCGAGAAGAAGATCACGGTGCCGCCCGAGGCCGTCGACAGGACGGCTCCGTGCTCACACCCCGGTACGTCGACGCACACCACGGTGATGTCCGCGGGTCCCCCGGCCTCCTCGACCGCCTTCGCCAGAGCCACCGGATCGCGGGCGTCGGCCAGCGTCACGACATCGGCCAGACCGGCTGCGGTCAGGCGTTCCTGCTCGTGCTCGACCGGCACGACACCGATCGTGCGAGCAGCTCCGGCAGCGCGGGCAGCGGCCAACGACAACGACCCGGATTTACCTGCGCCGCCAATTACTGACACGACAGGCTTTATGCCTTTATCGACATACGATCGCACCACGCGCGCGGTCAGCGCCGGGGCGCCGCAGACGTCCATCACGGCCAGCGACAGCTCCGGTTTCAGGTCGTCGGGCAGCTTCGCGACGATCGATCGCGCGAACAGGATCGCGTGCCCCTGCGCTGGTACCTGCTCGCTCTTGCCGTCCCAGTCGCGCAGTTCGTCGGTGATCTGCAGCGGGGTCAGTGTGAGCGAGACCAGCGTGGCCACTCGGTCGCCAGGCGCGAGACCGAGGGGCGAGTCGGGGCCGGCCTCGTCGACCACGCCGACGAGCATGCCGCCCGACCCGGTGACCGGGTTCTGCATCTTGCCGCGGGTCTTGACGATGTCCAGGACCGCGCGGCGGATCGCCGTACCGTCACCGCCGTGCTTTTCGGCGAGCTGGCGGTACGACGCGGCGTCCAGGTTCAGCCGCTCCACCGCGATACGGACCTCGTCGGGCCAGATCCCAGGACGGGCGTCGAGTCTCTCCGCCGCCTGCGGCAACACGCCGAACGGCGCGAGTACACGATGCAGTCCTACCGGGCTCGATGACACGGATCCTCCTCTGTGCGGTCGGGCAAAATACTACTCATAGCGCGCCTCGACGGGAATTCTTGCGGCGTACTGTTGGATCTGACGGACGTTCTGTCGCTATCCTCGCATCAGACCGCACTAACCCGAAGCCCAGCGGAGGACCCGTGACCGACCTGATCACCCCGGAGCTGACTCGTTCCGAGCAGCCCAGAGATCGGCCCAGGGATGGCCAGCCGTATGTGTACCGCCGCGCCGAGCTGGTCGAACCGGACTGGACCCGGCTGCCCGGCTGGAAGGACGTCACGGCCGAGGAGTGGCGCTCGGTGCAGTGGCAGCGGTCGCACTGTGTGAAGAACGTGAAGCAGCTGCGCGACGTGATGGGCGACCTGCTCGAGGACCGGCTGTACGACGACCTCACCCGGGACCAGGCCGAGCGCGCGACGATGTCGATGCTGCTCCCACCGCAGATGCTGAACACCATCGTTCCTGCCGGCGCGGACGACTATACGGAGGCGTTCTACGCGGACCCGGTCCGCCGCTACATGCTGCCGGTGTTCAGCGACCGCCGTACCGACTGGCCGTCGCACCCGCACGCGGCCCGGGATTCACTGCACGAGCACGAGATGTGGGCCACGGAGGGGTTGACCCACCGATACCCGACCAAGGTCCTCGCGGAGGTCCTGCCGACGTGCCCGCAGTACTGCGGTCACTGCACGCGGATGGACCTGGTCGGGAACTCGACGCCGGTGATCGACAAGCTCAAGTTCGTCGCCAAGCCGCAGACCCGGCTCGACGACATGCTCGACTACCTGCGCCGTACGCCGGGCGTCCGGGACGTCGTCGTCTCCGGCGGCGACGTGGCAAACATGCCCTGGCCGCGGCTCGAGACGTTCCTGATGAACCTGCTCGAGATCGAGAACATCCGCGACATCCGGCTCGCGACCAAGGCGCTGATGGGCATGCCGCAGCACTGGCTGTCCTCCGACGTCCTGAGTGGGGTCGAGCGGGTGGCCCGGCTCGCGCGCGAGCGCGGTGTCATGCTGGCGATGCACACGCACGTGAACGCGGCGCAGTCCGTGACCCCGCTGGTCGCCGAGGCGTCGAAGGCGATGCTCGAGGCCGGTCTGCGGGACGTGCGCAACCAGGGCGTGCTGATGCGCGGCGTCAACGACTCGATCCCGCAGCTGCTCGACCTGTGCTTCGCGTTGCTCGACGGCGCGAACATCACGCCGTACTACTTCTACATGTGCGACATGATCCCGTTCTCGGAGCACTGGCGGGTGTCGGTGAAGGACGCGCAGCACCTGCAGCACGGGATCCTCGGCTACCTCCCCGGCTTCGCGACCCCGCGCATCGTGTGCGACGTCCCGTACGTCGGCAAGCGCTGGGTGCACCAGCTGTCCGAGTACGACGAGGTGCGCGGCATCTCGTACTGGAAGAAGAACTACCGCACCGGCATCGAGCAGCAGGACCCCGAGGCGCTCAACCGCACCTACGAGTACTACGACCCGATCGACACGCTCCCGGCCGCGGGCCAGGACTGGTGGACCCAGCACGCCGGCAACCACCTGGCCGAAGCCGAAGCCCGAGCCGCCGCCTCCCGCACCACAGCCGAAGCCCAAAAACTCCTCGACATCAACTAACCCTCCCAATCAGCCTTCGGTGCCACCGATGCAGGGGATGGCACCGAAGGCCTGCAAGATGCGGGGCGTTGAACACGAAGCGGTGTCGGTGCACCGGTTATTTCCTGTTCAGCGGCCCCGGCGCGCGGGTCTCGCCCCAGCTCTTGGGGTACTGAGACTGCAACTTCATGCAATTGTCCGAGCGTGAGGGGTTCGATGCGCTCAGCAACCGCTAGCATCGCGGAGCGTTGTCGGGCGGTGTGTCTGGGGCATGCCGCGAACTCGGGAGTTCTTTGTGCGCGTGATCCGCAGAAGTGTCGGCGTACGGCGGATTCTCGGTTCGGGGATCGCCCTGGTAGTGGCGACCGGCTGCTCGGCCGTCCCGCAGCCTGACACTGTGACATCGCTGACGCGTCCGGCAATCAGCGAGCAAGGTGCAGCGGCGGCGATCAAGCGTTACGACGAGGTCAGCAATGCCGCTGCGAAGCGTCGCGACGAGAAGCTGATTGCGACTGTCGAGACCGGCGACCTGCTCCGTCTGACACAGGCCGGCTATCGCATCGAGAGGATGCTGGACAAGGCAGGCAAGCGGATCCCCGCCCCGACCACCCACGTGAAGCCGAGCGTCGGCGTGCCGTCGTTCGGCGGATATCCGATGCGGTTCGTGGCCTCGGCCGGCCTGTCGGCGTACAAGGACTACCAAGTCCTCGACCTCTGGGAGCGCAAGTCCGCGGGCGAGCCCTGGCTCATCACCCATCAGGTCTCCCCGGAGAAGAAGGTCAAGCTCCCGCCCCTCCAGGGCTTGCGTCCGGTCACCTCCGCAGACAACGCGAAGCTCGCGGTTTCTCCGGCAGCCGCAGCAGACGCACTCGCCGAATACCTGAACGGCGGCGTCCGGTCGCGGCGTGCCAACCTCTTCGCGCCGTCTGCCGACGTCACCCGCATCCTCAGCACCGTCGCGGACGGCAAGTCGCTGCTCAAGGACCCGAAGTCCTATCGCGCTGTCATCGACACCTTCAGGCTCAGCGGTACGCCGACTGCCTTCCTGACGAGCTCCGGCGAGGCGTTGGTGTTCCTCTCCCTCACCGAGGAGTTCCAGCTTCAGGTCGGCCCGAACCTTTCAATCTACTGGGCCCAGGGCAGCCCCGGTTCCGCCTTCAGCCCACCCACCACGAAGTACGACAGCGCCATCACCAGCACGACTCTCTATCAAGTCGCCCTTGCCATTCCGCAGAAAGGGGCGAAGCTCCGGATCCTCGGTACTGCCGACGAGTTCGTCGAGGCCGGCGGTTACTGAATCAGGTGGGTTGTCAGCTCGGCGTACGGCGTGATCGCGGGGCCCGGCGCGTTTGGTGGGTTGGGGTGGGGTTAGCATCACGGGTCTGTTTTTTGGGCGGTGTGTCTGGGGCATGCCGCGATCTCGGGAGTTTGTGTGCGGGTGATCCGCAGGATATTCGGTGTGCTGCTGGCTTTGATCGGGTTGATCGTCGCGGTGGTCGGTGGGGCCGCGGCGTTCTGGTTGATCGGGCCGGACAACACGGTTCAGTCCGGTGAGCAGCATCTGAGCAGCAAGGGGCTGGCGATCGCGAGTACGCCGGATCTGCTGAACCGGCATGGTCCGGTGCTGCATGTCGACGTACGGTCGGCCAAGAATCAGCCGGTGTTCGTCGGGGTGGCTCGGGACTTCGACGTCAGCAGTTATCTGAAGGGCATCTCGCACACGAAGCTTGTGCAGGTGCAGTTCCCGGTCGCGCTGTCGACGCAGGACGAGAAGGGTACGGCGGGTCCGCTCGCGGCGCCGGACACGCTCGACTGGTGGGTCGCCAAGGCGAACGGCACCGGTACGCAGTCGATCGCGTGGCCGATCGAGGACGGGCCGTACGACGTCGTCATCATGAGCGCCGACGGGAAGACGGCTCCCGACGTACAGGTCGACCTCGGCATCGAGATCCCGAAGGCGTTCGCGACCGCACTCATCGTGTTTGCCGCCGGCATCATTCTCCTTGCCCTCGGCATCCTCCTGATCCTCTTCCGTCGCCGCCCCACCAAACCCCAGCACGGCGAGTCCGCCGGCTCGACGGGGCACCTCCCCCACCCCCAGACCAACTCCCCGCAGGACCAGTACCCGCCTGTCCAAGGCCCGCCCGCGCAACCCGCACGTCCCCCGATGCCGACCGGCCCACAGCAGCACCCCCAAGGCCAGCCGGCCCAGTACCCACCCACCCACGGTCAGCCACCCGCACAAGGCAGGCCTCAACAGCCGCCGGTGCAAGGCCAGCCTCAGCGGCCTTCGGGGGGTGGGGTGGCTTGGCGCTTGGTTGTTGGAGGGCTGGCGTTCGGAGTTGTTGCCGGTTGTGCGGCGGTTCCGCAGGCGGACACGGTGACGGCGTTGACCCGGCCGACGGTCACCGACAACGCCGCGGTCGCGGTGATCAAGCACTACAACGTCGTGAACAACAAGGCGAACAGCACCCGCGACGGCAAGCTCATCGCGACCGTTGAAGGCGGCAACCTGGTCCGCGAGAGCCAGGCCGGCTACGAGATCGACCGCGTCGCGAAGGACAAGCCGACGGGACCGTTCGTCTACACCAACCCGGTGATCGGCGCGCCGCAGTCCGCCAGCTACCCGATGCGCTTCGTCAGCAACTCAGGGATCTCGACCAACAAGGCCTACCGCCACCTCGGCGTGTGGGAGCGCGCCACCGCCGGCAGCCCCTGGATGATCACGTTCGCCGCGGGTGTGCCGACGACCGTCAAGGTCCCGGACTTCGCCGGCCTCCGCGCAGCGACCAAGGCCGACAACACCAAGCTCGCGGCCGCCCCACAGGTCGCCGCGACGAGCCTGGCGACGTACCTGACCGGCGGCGCCAAGTCACCGCGCGCCGCCGCGTTCCAGCCGAACGCGGACATCACGAAGATGCTCACGGGCATCGTGAGCAACAGGGTCGCGAAAGCCAAGATGCGCGGATCCACCCGCAGCATGACCGACGTGTTCACGGCGCCGGCGGAGTCGCCCGCGTTCGTCACGAAGTCAGGTACGGCGGTGGTGTTCGTCTCACTCACCCACGAGTACACCCTGGTACCAGGGCCCAACTGGCACTTCTGGTGGGACGGGATGCCGGAGACCGCGTTCAGCCCGAAGTCAGTCATCTACTACAACCGCCTCACCTCGGAGACGATCCACGACGCCGTCCTGCTGATCCCGCCGAAGGGCAAGGGCAAGATCCAGGTCGCGTCGTTCGAGTCCCAGGTCGTCGACGCGGGCGGCTACTGAGCCAGGTAGGTCGTGAGCTCGGCGTACGTCGTGATTGTCGGGCCGGACCAGGTTCGGTCGCTGTCCGCGTGTTCCGTCGTACGGATCGCGTGCATGCCGAGGGCGGCGGCGGCCGGGAGCTCGTTGTCGTTGCCGTCGCCAACGTAGATGCAGTCGCCGGGGTCGGCGCCGAGGGCCGCGCAGGCGATCTCGTAGATCGCGGGCTCGGGCTTGGCGGCTCCGACCTCGGCGGAGAAGGCGGTTGCGTCGAAGTACTGAGCGAGCGGGCTGGTCGGCCACTGGACCTGGGTCTCGGCGGTGATGTTGCTGACCAGCCCGATCCGCCAGCCCGCCGCCTTGAACGCGGCCAAGGTCTCCAGCGTCGCCACCGGCGCCCGGCCGAGCAGTCGTTGCGCGAGCGCCCGCCGCAGGCCCGTTGCCTCCTGCACCTGTTCGTCGGTCGGCATACCACCGCACCGTTCAGCGATCACCCGCAGCGTGTTCGGCAGATCGCCGTACGCCCCGATGAACCGCTCGTACGACGACGCGTCGAACGCCCGCTGAAACGCCACGGCGTCGACCCCGAGCGCGGCGCCCATCCGCGCGTTGACCTCATCCCGCTCGTCGTCCCCGCCGGAGATCAGCGTGCTGAACAGGTCGCTCAGCAGGACCTTCACAGGGCCGGTGGACGGCGTTCGTACGGCGTACTCAGCACGATCGTCGTGGTCGTGGAGACGTTCGCACGCGCCCGGATCACGGCCAGCAGGTTCTCCAGCGCGGCCGGCGTGGCGACCCGGACGATCAGGACATAGCTGGAGTCGCCGGCGACCGAGTAGCAGGACTCGATCTCCGGGACCTCCCGGAGCCGCTCCGGTGAGTCGTCCGGCTGCGACGGGTCGATCGGCCGGATCGAGATCAGCGCGGTCAGCGGCAGATCCAGTGCGGTGTGGTCGACGGTGGCGGCGTACCCCTGGATGATCCCGCGCTGCTCGAGCCGCTTCACCCGCTGGTGTACGGCCGACGTGGACAGGCCGGTCGCCTTGCCCAGGTCGGTGAAGCTCATCCTGCCGTCGGACGCGAGCAGCCCGACGATCTTGCGGTCCAGGTCCTCCATCCTGGAGACCCTACTGCCGCGAGCGCCTGGCATGAAAGCATCTCCCTATGGCTGAGACACAGCGGCTGATGCTGCTCGACACCGCGTCGCTCTATTTCCGGGCGTTCTTCGGCGTCCCGGACACGATGAAGGCTGCCGACGGTACGCCGACGAACGCGATCCGGGGGCTGCTCGACTTCATCGCCCGGCTGGCGGACAACCACAAGCCGACCCATCTGGTGGCGTGCTGGGACGACAACTGGCGACCGTCGTGGCGGGTCGCGCTGATTCCGTCGTACAAGGCGCAGCGGGTCGAGTTCGTGTCGGCGAAGGGCGAGCAGGTCGAGGACGTGCCCGACCGCCTGGAGGCGCAGATCCCGTACATCCGGGCCTGCCTGGAGGCGATCGGGATCCCTGTCGTCGGCGCGCCGGACCACGAGGCCGACGACGTGATCGGCACGCTGTCACACCAGGCGACGATGCCGGTCGACGTCGTCACCGGCGACCGTGACCTGTTTCAGCTGATCGACGACAGCCGCGGCATCCGGGTCGTCTACACGGCCGCCCGCGGCGTCGGACGGGCCGAGGTGTACGACGAGAAGGCGCTGCTCGCGAAGTACGAGGTCCCCGCTCAGCGGTACGCCGACTTCGCGACGCTGCGTGGTGACGCGTCCGACGGGCTGCCCGGAGTGAAGGGCGTCGGCGAGAAGACAGCCGCGTCGCTCGTCACGGCGTACGGCGATCTGGACGCGATCCGCGCCGCGGCCGCCGACCCGAGTACACCGATGGCGCCCGGGGTGAAGAAGAAGATCGTGGCTGCGGCCGACTACCTCGACGTCGCGCCGAAGGTGGTCGCGGTGGCGAAGGACGCGCCGGTCGGGACGTACGACGCGACGCTGCCGCGCGCGATCAAGGACCCGGAACGCTGGCTGGATCTCGTCGAACTGCTCGAACTCGGCAGTAGCGCCCAACGCGTCATGGCGGCGCTCGACCTGGGCCCCAAAGCATGAGCACGCGTGAGCTGGCGGAGCAGTTCCGCGAGGAGATCGTGACGTTGCGTCGGGCGCTGCACCAGGTCCCGGAGTACGACCTCGACTTGCCGAAGACGCAGCAGTTGGTCCTCGACGCGCTCGAAGGGCTGCCGCTGGAGATCACGCTCGGTAAGGAGCTGTCGTCGGTGACCGCCGTACTGCGGGGCGGCGGCGGGCCTGGTCCCGTCGTACTGCTGCGCGGCGACATGGACGCGCTGCCGGTCACCGAGCGGACCGACGTACCGTTCGCGTCCCAGCATCCCGGGATGATGCACGCCTGTGGTCACGACCTGCACGTCGCGGGGCTCGTCGGCGCCGCGAAGGTGCTGTGTGCGATGCGGGACGAGCTGCCGGGTGACGTGGTGTTCATGTTCCAGCCGGGCGAGGAGACGACCGGCGGCGCGCCGATCATGATCCGCGAAGGCGTTCTCGACGCGGCGGGCCGGCGGGCGGATGCGGCGTACGGGCTGCACGTCGGGTCGTCCTCGCAGCCGTTGGGGATGTGGAGCAGCAGGCCCGGGTCGTTCATGGCCGCGGCGGACCAGTTGTCCGTGCGCGTCGTCGGTGCAGGCACTCACGGCTCCACGCCGTACCGCGGTAAGGACCCGATCCCGGTGCTCTGCGAGATCGTGACCGCGTTGCAGATGATGATCACGCGGCAGTTCGACGTGTTCGACCCAGTGGTTCTCACGGTCGGCCGGATCGCGGGCGGCACGAAGGAGAACATCATCCCGGACGACGCGTTCTTCGACGCGACCGTGCGGACGTTCTCAGAGGCGGCCCGGGCGAAGATCCAGCAGGCGTCGATCCAGCTGGTCGAGGGGCTCGCGGCCGCACACGGGCTGCAGGTCGAGGCGGACTACCGGGTCGGGTACCCGGTGACGGTCAACGACGAGGCGGAGTACAACTTCGCGCGCGAGACCATCGTCGACGTGTTCGGCCCGGACCGGTTCCGCGAACGGCCGAACCCGAGGTGCGGCGCCGAGGACATGTCGTTCGTCCTCAACGAGATCCCCGGCGTGTACCTCAACCTCAGCGCCTGCGCCTTCCCCGACCCCGACGCAGCCGCCGACAACCACTCCCCACTGGCCAACTTCGACGACTCAGTCCTCCCCGACGGCGCCGCCCTACTGGCCGAACTCGCCGTACGCCGTCTCCGCCGTACCCCTGCCTAGGAGCTCGCTTGACACTGACATATCGACCCCTGACCGGTCCTGAGGAGATCGAGCTGTTCTGCCGGCTCTCGTATGTCCTCGACCACGAACTGCCGGACGACTTCGCCAACGGCTGCCGGCGCCCGGAGTGGGCGTGGGTGGCCCTCGACGGCGATCGTGTCCTCGCCCGGCTGGCGTGGTGGACGACACCGGGTGGGGACGTCCCGCTGCAATTCGACTTCTTCGACATCGACGACACGCTGCCGCGGGCAGACCGGGACGAGATCGGCCTGCAGCTGTTCGAGACGGCGAAGGCGGCGGTCTTTCCGTCGGGCGCGAAGCTGCCGGAGTACGGGCGTTTCGTCCCGCCGGACTGGCGTGAGGACCCCGCGGCCCGCGAGGTGGTCGAGTCCCGCACGCGCGTCCTCGAGAGCACGGGCGCGCGGCTTCTGGTCGAGCGGCTCCGGTTGCAGTGGACTCCGACGTCCCTGCTCCCCGAGTCCAAGGGCCGGCTCGTGTTCCGGCCGGTCGTCGACCGCGAGGATCTGCTCGCTCTCATGACTCCGGTGATGGAGGGCACGCTCGACGCGCACGGCCAGGCGGACCTGGCTTCGGGCCTCACTCCGCGCGAGGCAGCGGAGCAGCATTACGACGAGGAGTTCGCCGGGTTCACGAGCCCGCACGAGTGGTGGCAGATCGCCGAACTCCCTGACGGGGGCGGTCCGGTGGGGTTCGTGGTGCCCGCGCGCAACAACTACCACCCGATCATCGCGTACATCGGGGTTCTCCCCGCGCACCGCGGGCACGGCTACATCGACGAGATCCTTGCCGAGGGCACCCGCATCCTCGCCGGCGAGGGCGTCGACCGGATCCGGGCCTCGACGGACCTCGGCAACGTGCCGATGGCCAAGGCCTTCGCCCGCGCCGGGTACGTCAACTTCGAACGCGCCCTCAACTTCGTCTGGGAGTGAGGGCGTCAGCTCAACGCCTTGTCCAGCCAGGCCATGAAAGCCGGGTAGTCAGCTGACGCCGACATCGCGATCTCAACCCCGTCGGCACTCGGCGTCATCCGCGCGATGGAATCCAGCACGACGCGCTCACGCACGAAACGCACCCCCGGCCACAGCAGCGCGGCCGCCAGCGTGAGCGCATCGTGCTGGATACATGGGTACTTCGCCATCCAGCGATCGAAGTGTTCGCGCAGTACTCGCTCCGACGGGCGCGCGTCCGGCGCGGCCCAGCGCTTGTAGAGGGGCGACTCCGCGGTGATCTCGATGGCCGGATTGAACGTCACGTCGGACAACACGAACGTCGGCGGCCCCCACCGTTCCAGGGTCGGCAGGATCCCGATCGCCGCCTCCGGATCCGCGCGGAAGTTGTGCTCGGCCCGCGTCGGATCCCGGTAGTTGATCGCCCCGCCCATCTGCGTGACGACCATCCGAGCCACCAACTCCGGCCGTTCCCCTGCAGGTGCGCGAGATTCGACAGCGGCCCGATCCCCAGCCACCGAACCCGCCCTTCGAGCCCCTCAAAGACCTCACTCACCGCCGCCACAACATCCGACTCCTGCGGAGGCACGTCCGCCGGACACATCCCACCGACGACATATCCCCGCCGATTCCCAAGATCGGCCCCCGCCACCACGCGAACATCCGACCGCCCCGCCACATCCAGCAACCACCGCACAAACCGAGCCCGCTCCCCCGCGAACTCATCACTAGTCACCACCAACACCAACTCAGGCACCAACCGAGCCGCCACCACCAACGCCACACTGTCATCCGGATCCCCACCAGCATCCGTATCAATAACCATCGGCGCCCGCGCAATCGACGATGCCACTTGGGTGGTCAGCTCAACGCCTCGTCCAGCCAAGTCATGAAAGCGGGATAGTCAGCCGATGCCGACATTGCGATCTCAACGCCGTCGGCGCTCAGGCTCATCCGCGCGATGGAGTCCAGCGCGACGCGCTCCCGAACAAATCGAACCCCTGGCCAGAGCAGCGCGGCCGCCAGCGTGAGCGCGTCGTGCTGCATGGATCCTGGGTACTTCGCCGTCCAGCGGTCGAGGTGCTCGCGCAGGACCCGCTCCCACGGCCGCGCGTCCGGACGACCCCAGCGTTGGTAGAGCGCGGACTCCCGGGTGATCTCGATCGCCGGGTTGAACGTCACGTCCGACAGCACGAACGACGGATTCCAACGCTCCAGCTCCGGCACCATCCGGATGGCAGCCTCCGCGTCCACCCGGAAGTTGTGCTCGGCCCGCGACGGATCCCGATAGTTGATCGCGCCGCCCATCTGCGTAACAGCCATCCGCGGTACCAGTACCGGCGCCTCGCGCTGCAGCCGCCCGAGGTTCGACAGCGGCCCCATGCCGACCCAGCGAATCCGTCCCTCGATTCCCGAACAGACCTCGTCGATCACACCGACCACATCGTTGTCCTGCCGAGGTACGTCAGCAGGACAGACCCCGTCCATCACCCACATCCGCCTGTTCCCCAGATCAGAGCCGGCCACGACGCGTACATCGGGCCGTCCGACCAGATCCAGCATGTACCGCACGAGCCGGGCCCGCTCCCCGCCGTACTCGTCGCTGGTCACCACCAACCGCAACTCCGGCACTCGTCGAGCCGCCACCACCAATGCCACCGTGTCATCCGGATCCCCACCCAGATCGGTGTCGATGATCATCGGCGCCTTCGCGATCGCCGGCACGCCCACCCGCGGCGGAGGCCCGTCCTGCAGCATCGCGTCCGCCATGTCCTCGAACCCTTCAAAGCCCGCGGTCGTCCCGGCGAGGGCCATCCAGTCGCCCTCCGGATCGCTTCCCTTCCCGCCGCCCATCACTACCTCCGCTTGCCCGAGTCGAGTTCAGAACATTCTCTACGAAGACCGTCTTGTCCCCGTCGCTGGCACACTGCTCGTACGCCGACCAGACCGACTCACGCGCGGCCTCAGGGACCTGCGCCCGGTCGAGAGCCTTCTGGAGCAGGTCGGCCTGCTTCTTGTCGGCACGATGCACGAACGAGTCGAGGAGCTCCGCCAGCCGTGGATCGGTGGATCCGCCGCTGATCCAGGCGCGGATCTCCATCCGGTACCGGTGTGCCCAGTCGTCCAGCCAGGCACGGTAGTTGCCTCCGGCATCACGCACTCTCGCGACGTCTCCCGCGAGGTCGGCAACCGCATGGAGGTTCATCACCTTGACACCTTCACGCACCGGAAGGTGCCGGAGTCGCGGTGAGATCCGGCCACGGCTCAGTCCGTCCAGCAGCGCCGGCTGATTGCGTTGACCGGTCTGCTCAGGGCCGGCGGAACCGATTCGGACCGGACTGGACATCGGCCCGTCGAAGAGCTCCTCGATGCTGTTGAGCGCGAGCTGATGCGCGAACGTCTTGGAAACGTCCTCCGGCAGTTCGTAGAGCGGCAGACCGCCCCGCCCTTCGGTAGCCGTCAGGTGTACTTCGTACCCCTGTTTGCTCCCCGGATGTGGATCGTACGGCGGTGCGCCGTGAAATGCGTATCGCCCGGTGAACTTCGTCTCCGGATACACCGCCGACAGGAGCTCTTGCACCGTGCCCTTGTAGCTCGTGTCGAACACGCTCACCCGGCTGCCCGGCCGACCGACCGGCACCCGACGCATCTGCAAGTAGTCTCTCAGCACCTGGAAACCACCGACCGTGTCCGCCGGATCCACACGCGATGCGACCCGTCGGAATCCGTCGACCTGCGGGAACGTCATCCCCTGGTGGTTCTCGAGATCCTGCAGTGCGTTCTCTACCAGGGCCCGCGACACAACCAGGTTCGAGCAGTTCTGCTGGATGAAGTCGTGATCGAGCATCCTCATCGCGAACGCGAGGTGGTGGCCGTCACGGCCCAGACCGAGGATGCGGTCGGTACGACGGGAGCCGACATCCGCGCGGAGATCGGCCAGCATGTCGTCGGCCACCCGCACCATCAACGGCGCCGGGAACTCGTAGGCGACGAGATAGGCGTCCTGCAGTGTGGCCAGGTGGGCTGGATCGGTGATGCCCAGCTTCGTCCCGGTCAGCCGCGCCAGCTGCTTACCACGTCGCCGTACCGAGTCAGTCGCCATTGCTCAAGTACGCCACAGTCAGCGTATGCCCCGCGGAAGTTATCCACAGGCGGCAGGACGGGGACGCCGGCTCGCGTCCCCGTCCTGGTGAGATCAGCGGGCCATTGGGCGGCCGGCTGGTGTTGCTACTGGGGGTGCGATGGCTGCGGCTTCTTCGTCGATGTCTACTACGGCGCCGCTGAACTGGGCGTTGTAGAGGCGGGCGTAGGCGCCGTTCACTGCCAGGAGCTCGCGGTGGTTGCCTTGTTCGACGATGGCGCCGTCTTCCATGACGAGGATCAGGTCCGCGTCGCGGATGGTGGACAGGCGGTGGGCGATGACGAAGCTGGTGCGGTCGGAGCGCAGGGCGGCCATGGCGCGCTGCACCAGGACCTCCGTGCGGGTGTCGACCGAACTGGTCGCCTCGTCGAGGATCAGCAACTGCGGGTCGGCGAGGAACGCCCGCGCGATGGTGAGCAGCTGCTTCTCACCGGCGCTGACGTTGCTGCCTTCCTCGTCGATGACCGTGTCGTACCCGTCCGGCAGGCTGTGCACGAAGCGGTCGACGTACGTCGCCTTCGCTGCCGCCAGCATGTCCTCCTCGGTGGCCTTCAGGTTGCCGTAGAGGATGTTGTCCCGGATCGTGCCGCCGAACAGCCACGTGTCCTGCAGCACCATGCCGATCCGCGAGCGCAGGTCGTGCCGGGTCAGGTCGGTGATGTCGACGCCGTCGAGCGTGATCCGGCCGCCGTTCAGCTCGTAGAACCGCATGATCAGGTTGACCAGGGTGGTCTTCCCGGCACCGGTCGGGCCGACGATCGCGACCGTCTGGCCGGGTTCGGCGACCAGGCTCAGGTCGGTGATCAGCGGCTTCTCCGGGTTGTACGAGAACGACACGTGCTCGAACTCGACCCGGCCCCGCGAGTCCATGACCTTCTGCGGCGTCGCGTCGTCCGGCACCTGCTCCTTGGCGTCCAGGACCTCGAACACTCGCTCCGCCGACGCCACGCCCGACTGCAGCAGGTTCGCCATCGAGGCCACCTGGGTCAGCGGCTGGGTGAACTGCCGCGAGTACTGGATGAACGCCTGGACGTCACCCAGCGACATCGTGCCGGAGGCGACCCGCAGACCGCCGACGACCGCGATCACCACGTAGTTCACGTTCCCGATGAACATCATCAGCGGCATGATCAGACCGGAGATGAACTGCGCCCCGAACGCCGCCTTGTACAGCTCCTCGTTCTTCTCCGCGAAGCTCGCCTCGATCTCCTTCTGCCGGCCGAAGACCTTCACCAGCTCGTGCCCGGTGAACGCCTCCTCGATCTGACCGTTCAAGGCGCCGGTATGCCGCCATTGCGCGACGAACCGGACCTGCGAACGCTTGGCGATCGCCGCCGTCAGGATCATCGAGATCGGGATCGTGACGAGCGCGATCAGCGCCAGCAGCGGCGAGATCACGAACATCATCGTGACCACCCCGATCACCGTCAGCAGCGACGTGAGCAACTGGCTCAGCGTCTGCTGCAGGCTGGTCGAGATGTTGTCGATGTCGTTGGTCACCCGGCTGAGCAGCTCGCCGCGCGGCGCGCCGTCGAAGTAGCTCAGCGGCAGCTTGTTCAGCTTCTCCTCGACCTCGGACCGCAGGTCGAGAATGGTCCGCTGTACGACGCCGTTCAGGATGTAACCCTGCGCCCAGGACAGGAAGAACGCCCCGACGTACAACGCCAGCACCAGCAGCAGAACGTCGCGCAGGGCATCGAAATCGATACCGACGCCCGGGATCAGGTCGATCCCCTGCAGCAGGTCCGCCAGCCGGCCGTTGCCGGACGCGCGGGTCTGCTCGATGACCTGTTCCTTGCTCAGGCCGCGCGGGAACTGCTTGCCGATCGCGCCGGAGAAGATGATGTCGGTCGCGCGACCGAGGATCTTCGGGCCGAGCACCGACAGGCCGACGCTGAAGATCGCGAGCAGCACGACCCCCGACACCTGCACCCGGTGCGGACGCAGCCGCTTGAGCAGCCGCTTCGCCGAGGGCAGGAAGTCCATCGACTTGTCCCCCGGAATCCCTCCCGGAGGCCCGAACGCGCGCCCGGTGTTCGGCCGCTCGGTCGCCTTGACCGTCTTGTTGTCGGCGTTGCTGTCTGCCGTGCCGTCCGCAGCAGGCTCTTGTGACTCGCTCATGCCGCCTCCTCCGCGGAACGCTGGGACTCGACGATCTCGACGTACGTCGGACACGTGTCGAGCAACTCCTGATGGGTCCCCTTGCCGACGATCGCGCCGTCCTCGATCACCACGATCTGGTCGGCGTCGATGATCGTCGAGACCCGCTGGGCGACGACGACCACGCAGGCGTCCCGGGTGACCGGCCGCAGCGCTGCCCGCAACCGGGCGTCCGTCGACAGGTCGAGCGCCGAGAACGAGTCGTCGAACAGGAAGATCTCCGGCTTGCGGACCAGCGCCCGCGCGATCGCGAGCCGCTGCCGCTGGCCGCCGGACACGTTCGTGCCGCCCTGCGCGATCGGCGCGTTCAGTCCTTCCGGCATCGCCTCGACGAAGTCCTTGCCCTGGGCAATCTCCAGTGCCTCCCAGAGCTCGTCGTCGGTCGCGTCCGGGTTGCCGTACCGCAGGTTGCTGGCGATCGTCCCGGAGAACAGGTACGGGCGTTGCGGGACCAGACCGATCCGCTCCCACAGTGCCTCGGGCTCGATCTCCCGTACGTCGATACCGTCGACGAGCACCCGCCCTTCGGTCGCGTCGAACAGCCGCGGCACCAGCGACAGCAACGTCGTCTTGCCGGCGCCCGTACTGCCGATGATCGCGGTCGTCTGACCCGGCGAGGCGACGAGGTTGATGTCGTGCAGCACCGGCTCGGCCGCCCCCGGGTACTTGAACGAGGCGTGCTCGAACACCAGCTGGCCGCGACCGGTGAAGGTCTTGATCGGCGTGACCGGCGGCCGCACCGACGACTCGGTGTCCAGCACCTCGGAGATCCGGTCCGCGCACACCGAGGCCCGCGGCACCATGATCATCACGAACACGCCCATCATCACCGAGAACAGGATCTGGATCAGGTAGCTCAGGAACGCGGTCAGCGCGCCGACCTGCATCGTCCCGTTCTCCACCCGGGAGGCGCCGAACCACAGCACCGCGATGCTCGACACGTTCAGGATCAGCATCACCGTCGGGAACACCAGCGCCATCAGCCGGCCGGCCCGGATCGCGGTGTCGGTCAGGTTCGCGTTGGCCTCGCCGAACCGCTCGACCTCGTGCGGCTCGCGGACGAACGCCCGGACCACCCGGATGCCCGCGATCTGCTCGCGCAGCACCCGGTTCACGCCGTCGATGTTCTTCTGCATCTTCCGGAACTGCGGGACCATGCGGCTCGCGATGAACCCGATACAGATCGCCAGCAGCGGTACGGCGACCGCCACCAGCCAGGACAGGCCGACGTCCTCACGGACCGCCATGATCACGCCGCCGACCATCGTGATCGGCGCGGCGACCAGCATCGTGCAGGTGGTGACGACCAGCATCTGGATCTGGGTGACGTCGTTGGTGCTGCGCGAGATCAGCGTCGGCGCACCGAACTGGTTGACCTCCCGGGCGGAGAACTCGCCGACCCGGTGGAACACCGCGGCGCGTACGTCGCGTCCGAACAGGGCAGCCGTCTTCGCACCGAAGTACACAGCCGTGATCGTGCAGGCGATCTGCACCAGGCTGACGGCGAGCATCCAGCCGCCGGTGCTCATGATGTAGCCGGTGTCGCCCTTGGCGACACCCTCGTCGATGATGTCGGCGTTCAGGCTGGGTAGGTAGAGGGAGGCAATCGTCCCGACCAGTTGCAGGACGACCACCAGGAACAGGTTTCCCGCGTACGGACGCAAGTGCGTACGCAAGACGCGAAGTAACATCAATCATCCCCAGAATCGTGATGGCGGGCACCGTCGAGCGCGAATCCGACGATGTCCTCGGAGGCCGGTGGCTGACCGGTGTGGTGCTTGCGGACACCGTCGAAGGCGAAGTCGACGATCTCCTCGGCGGTCAGCACGTGGCCGCCGGAAATCATTGGGTGGGTGGCCGAGAACGTGAGCAGGCCGATCATCCGGACGATCTCCTCCGGGGGCACCCGGAACTGATCGGCATCCGGCCGGAGCAGGTCGGCGAACGCGGCGTTGGCCAGGTCGTTCTGACGTTTGCGCCGGGCCTCGTCCATCGGTGTCGAGTGCTTGAACTCGGGTGGCCGGCGGATCCGCAGCGCGAAGAGCAGTTTGAACACACCGCGCAGCCGCTTCTGGCCGATCTCGACCGCGACAACGGTTCGCTCCCGCAACGGCAGCGTGCGATCGACCTGCTCGAGGGCCCGGATCAGGTCCGAGGGGTCGAACACGGTCGCCATCGCGGCCTCGATCAGCGCGTCCTTGCTGCCGAACGCACGGAAGATCGTCCCCTCGGCGATCCCCGCCGCCTCGGCGATCTGCTTGGTGCTGACCTCGGTGCCGAACTCCTCCAGCAACGGCATCGCGGCCGCGAGGATGGCAGCGCGCCGTTCCTCGGGGGGCAGTGGGGTTGCTCGTGGGCTCACGGATTCAAAGGTAACTGAGTGAGTACTCACTCACAACTACATTTACCCTTCCGGCGCAGTCCGGTTCCCGACCAGCGCGGACACGCCGTCCAGCAGCCTTTCCAGACCGTACTCGAACGCGTGTTCGGCATCATAAGGGGCATCGAACTCATTCCCGACGGCCGTCCCGACGCGGGACGAGAGCGGGAACTTCTCCAGGTCGCTGATCTGATCCAGGTGCGGTACGTGAGCCAGCCACCATTCCTTGTCCGTCATCCCGGACCGCTGGATCACCTGGCGCGCCTCCACCGCCGTACGGACGGCGCCGTGCACGTAGCCGTTGACGAGAGCCACGGTCGCGTCCATCTCGAGATCGGTGAGCCCGATCCCCTCGACCGCGGTCAGCTCCCACTCGTACTTCGCCATTACGTTCGGCCCGAGCGGCGGCCGGTTGATCGCGACCTGGAGCAACCACGGGTGCCGCAGATACAGCTCCTGGTTCTCCCGAGCAACCTCGTCGAGCGCTGCCCGCCAGTCCCCCGGTACGACGCGACGCGGCAGCTCGCCGTACACGGTGTCGAGCATGACGTCGAGCAACTCTCCCTTGCCCGGGAAGTAGCGGTACAGCGTCATCGCGCCGACGCCGAGCTCGTCGGCGACCCGGCGCATCGACATCGCGCCCAGACCTTCGGCGTCCGCGATCTTCAGGGCGACCGCGACGATCCCGTCGACGGTCAGCGCCGGCTTCGGCCCGCGGGTCGGCGTGGGACGGCGGCGCCACAGCAGCTCGAGACTCTTCGCGGGGTCACCGCTGCCGCTGTGTTCCTGATTCATGTGCGCGTTTCCTTCTCACCGGCTATTCTTCGTACAGTGTACGCAGTTGACCTCAAGTCCCGTCGAGGTTCTAGCGTGAGGTTTTGTCGGTGGTGTGCGGAATCATCGACCGTCCCAGCCGATCGATTCAGCGGAGCACAGCCGTGAGCATGGAAATGACCGCGTGGAACTCGCTGTACCACGCGATGAACGCCCAGGACGAGAAGAGACCCTTCTCCCGAGCCACCCTGCAACGCATCCTCGCCTTCGCACGGCCGCACCGGCGGTATCTGGTCTCGTTCCTGGTGCTCAGCATCGGTGGTGCGGTGCTTGCGGTCGCCACGCCCGTGCTGGCCGGGCGCGTGGTCGACGCGATCGTCGGCGGCAAGGCCTTCAGCGTCGTACTGCAACTGTCGCTGCTGATCGCGGCCATCGCGGTCGCGGAGGCCGGGCTGGGAATGGTCACCCGCTGGCTGTCCGCGAGCATCGGCGAGGGACTGATCCTCGACCTGCGGACCGCGGTGTTCGACCACATCCAGCGGATGCCGATCGCATTCTTCACCCGCACACGGACCGGCGCACTGGTCTCCCGGCTGAACAATGACGTGATCGGTGCGCAGCGAGCCTTCAGCGACACCCTGTCCGGTGTCGTCAGCAACCTGGTGATGCTGGTGCTGACGCTGGTGGTGATGTTGGGGGTGTCGTGGCAGATCACTCTGCTCGCGCTGGTCATCCTCCCGGTGTTCGTCATCCCCGCGCGCCGGTTCGGGGCCAGACTGGCCGGCCTGCAGCGGGAAGCGGCGGACTACAACGCGACCATGAGCACCCAGATGACCGAGCGGTTCTCGGCGCCGGGCGCGACGCTGGTCAAGCTGTTCGGGCGGCCGGCTCGCGAGTCCCTCGAGTTCGCGGTGCGGGCGCGGCGGGTGCGGGACATCGGCGTGCGCACCGCGATGGTGCAGTGGATCTTCGTCACCTCGCTCACGCTGGTGTCCGCTCTCGCGCTGGCGGTCGTCTACGGGCTGGGCGGGTTCTACGCGTTGCGTGACCAACTCGACACCGGAGCCGTCGTTGCGATGGCTTTGCTGCTCACCCGGTTGTACTCGCCGTTGACCGCGCTCGCGAGTGCGCGGCTCGAGGTGATGACCGCGCTCGTGAGCTTCGAGCGGGTCTTCGAGGTGCTGGACCTGGAGCCGCTGATCAAGGACAAGCCGGACGCGGGACGAGTGCCCGAGGGCCCGGTGACGGTGGAGTTCTCCGGCGTCAGCTTCGCGTACCCATCGGCGGACAAGGTGTCGCTCGCGTCCCTCGAGGAGGTCGCGAAGCTGGACACGCGCGGTGGCGTTGAGGTGCTGCACGACGTCTCGTTCCGTGCCGAGCCGGGGCAGATGGTGGCGCTGGTCGGTTCGTCGGGTGCCGGGAAGTCGACGATCGCGCAGCTGATTCCGCGGTTGTACGACGTGGACTCGGGGACCGTGAAGCTCGCCGGGGTCGACGTACGCGATGTCTCCGCGGAGTCGTTGCGGGAGACGCTGGGGATGGTCACGCAGGACGGGCATCTCTTCCACGACTCGATCCGGGAGAACCTGCTGCTCGCGCGCCCCGAGGCGACGGAGGACGACCTGTGGGACGCACTGGAGCGGGCTCGGCTGGGTGAGCTGATCCGTTCGCTGCCTGATCAGCTCGAGACGGTCGTGGGAGAGCGTGGGTACCGGCTGTCGGGTGGTGAGCGGCAGCGGCTGACGATTGCGCGGTTGCTGCTCGCGCAGCCGCGGGTGGTGATCCTCGACGAGGCGACCGCCGCGCTGGACTCGACGAACGAGGCCGCGGTGCAGGCAGCGCTGACCGAGGCGCTTTCCGGACGTACGGCGGTCGTGATCGCGCACCGGTTGTCGACCATCCGGGCCGCCGATCAGATCCTCGTGATCGAGTCCGGGCAGATCGTCGAACGCGGCACGCATACGAGCCTGCTCGCGGCCGGCGGCAGGTACGAGGAACTGCATCGGACCCAGTTCGACCAGCCCGGCACGGAAGAGGCCGAAACAGTTCCGGTCTGAGTTTCTTGTAGGTGTTCTTGACGAGTGGGAGGTTGTCGGGTTGGTGGGCACGGGGCAGGAGTTGGCTGGGTGTGCGGTGGTTTTCCGGCCGGCCGATCCACCACGCACGAGCCGAGTGGCGTTCTGGGATCCGGACGGCAGTCCACTCCCCCTCGGCGTCGGCGATCAGGTCGACCTGAACCTGGTCGGTACCGGAACGGAGTTGCAGGGCGTCCGCGCCGTCGAGTTGCCGGTCGCGGAGGCGGTTCCGATCCTCGGGCGGATGCGGCGGGCGCCTGGGGCACACCCGTCGGCGGCCTTCTGGGGTGGCGCGTCCCTCGTCGCCCTCCAACTGGTTGCCCGCGGCAAACTCCTCCCCGGTGTCACCGCCGAAGGTCACGACGCGTGGCGGGTCGGCCCGCTCGACCCCGACGACATCACCCGCGTGCTCGAACTCGCTGAAGCAATGCCCGCCTCAGCGCGAGCGCTCCCCCTCACGACCTTGCGGGTTCCTGTTGCTGAGGAGTTGTTGCGGGAGTTTCTGGACGCCGTGGCCGACGGCATGCCGCGCTCCCCCGCCGCAGCGAAGGCGCACCAGACCAACCTGTTCACGGCGACCGCGCCTCAGCGCGCCGACCGTCTGCGGACCTGGGCCGACGAGGTCTCTGCCGGACTCGACACCGGCGTACGAATCTCGCTCCGTATCGAGCTGGCCGACTCGCTCGCCTTCAGCGCCGTGGTCCAACTGCACAGCCTGAAGGACCCCACCCTCGTCAGAGACGCGGACGATGTCTGGTCCGACGACGTCCCCGGCTTCGGCCCGCGAGCACGCATCGACGCCACCCTGGCGATCCGCCGCGCAGCACGCGTCTGGCAACCACTCAGCCGCCTGCTCGACTCCGCCGTACCGGACCGGATGGACCTCGCGGACGAAGAGGTCGCCGAGCTGCTGGCCGGCTTCGCGCAGCGGCTCGCCGCAGCAGGCGTGGACGTGCACTGGCCACGCAGCCTCGGACGGAAGCTCACCGCACGCGCCGCGATCACGTCAGCGGACGGGCCGCCCAGCGATCTCCCAGGCTTCTTCGGCGGCGATCGCACCCTCGACTTCAGCTGGCAGGTGGCACTCGGCGACGACCCGCTGACCGAGGCCGAGCTCGACCAGCTCGCGGAAGCCACCCGGCCGGTCGTCCGGCTCCGGGACCAGTGGATGCTGATCGATCCCGAGCTCGCCCGCAAGGCCCGCGAACGCATCCTCAAACCGGTCACCGCCATCGACGCCCTCGGCGCCGCCCTCACCGGCACCACCGAGATCGACGGCCGGCAGATCACCGTCACACCGACCAAGTGGCTCGACGACCTCCGCGCCAAGATCGCTGACCCGGACCGCGCCGACGAACCGATCGAAGCGCCGGCCGGTCTGCAGGCGACCCTCCGCGACTACCAGCTGCGCGGTCTGCGCTGGCTGTCGCGGATGACGTCGCTCGGTCTCGGCGGCTGTCTCGCCGACGACATGGGCCTCGGCAAAACGATCACGCTCATCTCGCTCCACCTGCACCGCCAGCAGTCCGCCGACACCTCCGGTCCGACCCTGGTCGTCTGCCCGGCCTCGCTGCTCGGCAACTGGGAGCGGGAGGTGCAGCGCTTCGCTCCGGGCACACCGGTACGGCGCTTCCACGGCACGTCCCGTTCGCTCGACGACGCGCGGGAAGGCTTCGTGCTGACGACGTACGGGACGCTGCGGCGTGACGCCGTACGGCTGGCCGAGCATCCGTGGGCGCTCGTGGTGGCCGATGAGGCGCAGCATGTGAAGAACCCGTCGTCCGGTACGGCGAAGGCGCTGCGGACGGTGCCGGCCCAGGCGCGGGTGGCCTTGACCGGTACACCGGTGGAGAACAACCTGTCCGAGCTGTGGGCGATCCTCGACTGGACGACGCCCGGGCTGCTCGGCCGGCTCGGATCGTTCCGCAACCAGTGGGCGCAGCCGATCGAGGCCGACAAGGACGAGGAGGTCGCGGCGCGGCTCGCGAAGCTCGTCAAACCGTTCCTGCTCCGGCGGAAGAAGTCCGATCCCGGGATCGCACCCGAGCTGCCGCCGAAGACCGAGACAGACCAGGCGGTATCACTCACCCGCGAGCAGGTCGTGTTGTACGAGGCAACGGTTCGCGAGCTGATGGCGGAGGTCCAGGCAAGCGACCGGATGGCGCGGCGCGGACTGATCGTGAAGCTCCTCACCGGCCTGAAGCAGATCTGCAACCACCCCGCGCAGTACTTGAAGGAGCCCGACGACGCGCGGCTGACCGGTCGCTCGGGCAAGCTCGAACTGCTCGACGAACTGCTCGAGACGATCGTCGCCGAGGACGGCGCCGTGCTCGTCTTCACGCAGTACGTCGCGATGGCGCGACTGCTCGAACGACATCTCGCCGACCGCGGCATCCCGACCCAGCTCCTGCACGGCGGCACGCCGGTCGCGCGACGCGAGGAGATGGTCGACCGGTTCCAGGCCGGCGAGGTGCCCGTGTTCCTGCTGTCGCTGAAGGCGGCCGGGACCGGGCTGAACCTGACTCGCGCGGATCACGTCGTACATTTCGACCGCTGGTGGAATCCCGCGGTCGAGGACCAGGCGACCGACCGGGCGTACCGGATCGGGCAGACCCGGCCGGTGCAGGTCCACCGGTTGATTGCCGAAGGCACCATCGAGGACCGGATCGCCGGAATGCTTGCCGCCAAACGCGAGCTGGCCGAGGCCGTGCTGTCCGGCGGCGAGGCGGCACTGACCGAACTCTCCGACGCCGAACTGGCCGACCTCGTCGAGCTGCGGGGAGGTGCGCGATGACCGAGGCGCAAGGCTTCCCGGCCTTCACAGCCCAACACCGCAGCACCCGGGGTCGGTCGTGGTGGGCCCGAGCCTGGGTACAGGCGATGGAAGACACCTCGCTGGACAACGGTCAACTCAAGAAGGGCCGCCGGTACGCGAACTCCGGCCAGGTCGGCACGATCACCGTCAGCCCCGGACGGATCGCGGCCACTGTCTACTCACCCGAGGACACGTACGAGTCCGTGGTCCACGTCGACCAACTGAGCGATGACGACTGGCACCGCTTCCAGGAGCAGGTTGCCTCGCGCGCCGGCCACATCGCGGCGTTGCTCGACGGCGAGATGCCGCACAACCTGGTCGAGGCGGCGTCCGATGCCGGTGTCACGCTGCTGCCGGGCATCGGCGATCTCGATCCGAGCTGCACGTGCGACGCCTGGGAACTCCCCTGCCAGCACGCTGCCGCGCTCTGTTACCAGGTCGCCTGGCTCCTCGACGCCGACCCGTTCGTGCTGCTGCTCCTCCGCGGCCGCTCCCGCGAAGCCCTGCTCGACGAACTGCAGACCACCGCGGCCCAGCCCGCCGAGGCCGGCGTCGACATCGCCGACGTACTGGCCGGCACGCCCGGCGATCTGCCCGAGCCGCCGGAGCTCCCGGCAAAGGTCGGCCCCGACGAACTCGCGGTTGCTGGAATCGAACCGCCCGGCGACCTCGGGCCGCAGGTGCTCCAGTTGCTCGTGCTCGACGCCGCCCGCCGAGCCCGATCGATCCTGAACGCGCTCCTCCACGGCACCGCCGAACCACAGCCGCTCGACGACTGGCAGGACGCCGTCCGCCTGGCGACGGACTTCCCGCAACTCGTCACGACGCTGACCGAGTCCACCGGACGGAACCTTGCCCCAGGCATCCAAGCCTGGCAGTACGGCGGCGCACCCGGTCTCGACGTACTTGAGCACACCTGGACGCCCGATCCGGCCGAGCTCAACCGGGCCCGCACGGAGCTGCTCGCCGCGGACGACGACCTGACCATCAGCGCGTCGGCGAACCAGTTGACGCTCGGCGCCGACACGCAGCTCCGACTCGACCGGGATGGCCGCTGGCATCCGTACCGGCTCGTTGAGGAGACCTGGATCCCGGCCGGTCCGCCGTCCAGGGATCCGCTCGTCGTCGAGTGGTGAGAGTCAGGACTGGGTGACGGGACGCATGGCGAGGCCCTCGGTGCCCGCCCAGTACGTGACGCGCTGGCCGTCGTCGGCCTCGAAAGAGGTGACAGGCATCTTCACCCTGACCGGCTTCTCCGCCTCGGCCTCGCCGCCGGGGCTGCCGAGGCCGACGGTCATGAACTTCACGGGATAGGTGTCCATCTGGCCGCCGGTGGCGAGCACGCCGGCGTACGCCTTCGCGCCGGGAGCGAGGGTGACTGCCTCGCCGGCGTCGGTCCCCTGCTTGACCGGGGCGTGGCCCTTGGCGTTGCCGAGAGTGACCTCGGGATAGTTCTGTACGTCGCACTTCTTGGCGCTCTTGTTCGTCGCCACGAGCATGAGGTGCCGAACGTCTTCGCCCGGCGCGTCGTAGTTCGTGGCGGTGAAAGACAGGTCGGCCATGGTGCAGAGGTCGACGCTGGCGTCGGCGGTGGGCTTCTTCGACGGCGTAGCAGTCGCTGTCGCTGCTGCCGGTTCCGTCGACTCCACCGGACTCGACGAGGTCGGTGCGGTAGGTGTCGAGCTCGTGGTGCTCTGCTGGTCCGAGGGCTTGCTTCCGTCCGACGCATTGGCTGAGCCGCACGCAGCGGTTGTCAGCAGTGCGGCGACTGCGCCGGCCCCCAGGGCATACCTTCTCCAACTGCCTGCACGCTTGCGGTTCACGTTCACTGAAGACCCCTTGTTCAGCTGACGAATTCAGGGTGATAGACGCGTCGCACTCGGTTAAAGTTGGTCGCGACTTCGGAGATGGAGGAGGTGAGTTGATGACCGCGTCAGCCCGCGCTGCGGCACGCCCGGCAGCGCCATCGGTCATTCAACTCATCCGCTGAACCTCCGAAAGGGACCTCCGTTGTCCATCACCTGGAACACCCGTGTCGAGACTCTGTCCGACCTCGCACCTCTCCGCGACCTGACCCGCGACGCCTTCGGACGGCAGTTCGAGGTCGACTTCCTGGACGCGCTCCGCGCCGACCCGGTCGCCTGGATTCCCGGGCTGTCGTTCGTCGCGACCACGTCCGACGACGAGCCGATCGCCTACGCACTCCTCACGCGTTGTCACGTCGACGACGTACCGGTCCTCTCGCTCGGGCCGGTCGCCGTGCTTCCGGCGTACCAACGGCAAGGCGCCGGCGGGGCCGCCGTACGAGCCGCTTTGGCGACGGCGCGTGACCGGCCCGAGCCTGCGGCGGTCGTCCTCGGCCACGCGGAGTACTACCCGCGGTTCGGTTTCCGGCAGGCCACCGGGTTCGGCATTCACCATCCGCAGTACGACGGGCCGAACCTGATGGCGATTGCTCTCGGCAACCACACGGTCCCGACCGGAACGCTCACCTACCCGGTCACCGGCTGAACGCGGTCCGGCGGTAGTAAAAGGTTCAGACAAACTCGCCGAATCACTTGCGCACGTGCCTTGTATACATGAAACAGTCGACAAGAACCCGCCTACCCAGGAGCTACCGCGATGACTCGTCGACTCGCACTGAACCGTTTCATCTCCGGCACCCGCCGCCGTACCGCGGCTGGGATCGGCGCGGCCGTCGTTGCGGTGGCCCTGGTCGGGACGGCCTGCTCGCCGGTCGAGCCGGCCGGCGGTGACAATCCGACGAGCGGTCAGTCGTCAGCCGGGCAGGACGTGTTCGGCGAGGCGGCCGACGCCGCGCAGGTGAAGCAGGGCGGCACGCTGACGGTCGCGCTGTCCGCCGACCCGGACAAGCTCGACCCGACGCTGTCGCGCAGCCTGTACTCGCGGTACGTCTTCCACACCATGTGCGAGAAGCTGTACGACCTCGGCCCGGACGCGAAGCTGGTCCCGCAGCTCGCGACCGCGCTGCCGACGATCTCGCCCGACGGACTCAGCCTGACGATCCCGCTGAAGGAGGGCGTGAAGTTCGCCGACGGCGGCACGTTCGACTCGAACGCGGTCAAGATCTCGCTGAACCGGGATCTCACGCTGGCCGGCTCGGCGCGCAAGAGCGAGCTCGGCCCGGTCACCTCGATCGAGACGCCGGACCCGAAGACCGTCGTCATCAAGCTCTCGAAGCCGTTCGCCCCGCTGGCCGCCGCGCTGGCCGACCGGGCCGGGATGGTGCTCAGCCCGGCCGCGGTCGCGAAGCTCGGTGCGAACTTCTCCAGCGCGCCGGTCTGCGTCGGCCCGTTCAAGTTCGCCAGCCGGGTCGCGCAGAACTCGATCAAGGTCGTCAAGGACCCGCAGTACTACGACGCCGCCAAGGTGCACCTGGACGCGATCGAGTACCGGATCATCACCGACTCCAGCATCCGCTCGGCGAACCTGAAGTCCGGCGACGCGCAGGTCGCGGACTCGTTGTCGTCGCAGGACGCGCCGACGCTGCAGAAGGACGACAGCGTCAGCGTGCTGCAGTCGCAGTCGCTCGGGTACCAGGGCCTGACCATCAACGTTGGGAACGCCAACGGGGTCGGCAACCCGATGAAGCCGCTCGACACCCCGATCGCGAAGGACCCGAAGGTCCGGCAGGCGCTGGCGCTGGCCATCGACCGGGAAGCGCTCGTGAAGTCGATCTTCAACGGGCTCAACACGGTCGCCTGCTCGCCGATCTCGCCGAAGAGCGAGTTCACCTCCGACGCGGCGCAGGTCTGCCCGGCGCACGATCCCGCGAAGGCCAAGCAGTTGCTGGCCGACGCCGGCGTGACCACGCCGTACAAGGTCGAGATGGTCACGTCGAACAACCCGGACAGTCTGCGGCTCGCGCAGGCGCTGCAGGGGATGGTGAAGGACGCCGGGTTCGACCTGGTCATCAAGCCGGTCGAGTACGCCGCTCTGCTGGACCAGCAGGACCGTGGTGACTTCGAGCTCCTGCAGCTCGGCTGGTCGGGCCGGGTCGACCCGGACGCGAACATCTACAACTTCGTCGGCACCACCGGCAGCCAGAACGTCTCCGGCTACAGCAACCCGGCCCTCGACAAGCTGCTCACCGACGCGCGCCAGTCCACGGACCAGGCCGAGCGCGTGAAGCTCTACGGCCAGGTCACCACCTTGCTGCAGCAGGACGACCCGATCATCTACATGTACCGCCAGCGCAACCTGACCGGCGTCTCCAAGAAGCTCCTCGGCATCCAGGTCTACCCGGACGGCGTGATCCGAACGGCCTTCGCAGGATTCGCGAAGTGAGGCGGTACCTGCTCAATCGGTTGTGGCAGTCCGCGGTGACGCTCGTGCTCGCGACGATCGTGGTGTTCGCCGGGGTGCGGGCGTTGCCGGGCGATCCGGCGCTGGCGCTTGCGGGTGAGGATCGGGATCCGGAGTCGCTGCGGGCGATCCGGCAGCAGTACGGGCTGGACCAGTCGTGGCTCGTGCAGTTCTGGCAGTTCGTGAGTCATGCGGCGCGCGGTGATCTCGGGCAGTCGATCCGGACCGGTACGCCGGTGCGCTCGATGATCGTCAGCGCGCTGCCGGTGACGATCGAGCTGTCGGTGCTGGCGATCCTGATCGCGAGCGTGATCGGGGTCGGGGCCGGGGTGATCGCCGCCGTACGTCGTGGGCGTCCGGCGGAATGGGCCGCGAACGCGCTAGCACTGCTAGGACTGTCGGTGCCGCACTTCTGGCTCGGGCTGATGGCGATCCTGTACCTGTCCGTTGCCCTCGGCCTCTTCCCCGCCTCGGGTTTCGTCCCGTTCTTCACCAACCCGGTGGCGAACCTCCATCACCTGATCCTCCCGGCGCTGATCCTCGGCACCGGCCTCTCCGCCGTGATCATGCGCCAGACCAGGTCGTCGATGCTCGACGCCCTCTCGGCCGACTACATCCGTACGGCGGAAGCCAAGGGCCTCTCGCCCAAGGCCGTCGTCGGAAAGCATGCCCTGCGCAACAGCCTGATCGTGGTCGTGACGATCGTCGGCCTCCAACTGGGCGCGCTGATCTCCGGCGCGGTCGTCACCGAACGGATCTTCGCGCTCCCCGGTTTCGGCAAGCTGACCGTCGACGCCGTCTTCCAGCGCGACTACCCCGTCATCCAGGCGGTCGTCCTGGTGACCGCGACGGCGTACATCGTCATCAACCTGCTGGTCGATCTCCTGTACTCCGTCATCGACCCGCGGATCCGCGTACGAGGTGAGGCGTGATGGCAGTTGCCGAAGCTTTGACGGCGGCCCCGCTCCGCAGCAACCGCCGCCGAGTGGTACGCCGGATCTTGCACAACCCGCTCGCTCTCACCGGGCTAGCAGTGCTAGCGATCGCGGTGATCCTCGCGGTGTTCGCGAACTGGTTGGCCCCGCACGAGCCCACCCAGACCGCCCTCGATCGCGCGTTCGCGCCGCCAGGCACCGCCGGCTACCTGCTGGGCACCGACGACCTCGGCCGCGATGTGCTCTCGCGGATCATGTTCGGGCTCCGGGCGTCCTTGCACGTCGGCGTCCTCGCGGTCGCGTTCTCGCTCGTGGTCGGCGTACCGCTCGGGCTGATCGCCGGGTACTTCCGGCCCGTCGACGCGCTGATCTCGCGGCTGACCGACCTGGTGCTGGCGTTCCCGTTCCTGATCCTCGCGGTCGGGCTGGCCGCGATCCGCGGCGCGAGCCTCGGCAACGCGGCGATCGCGATCGGCATCGCGCAGATCCCCGGCATGATCCGGATCGTCCGGTCCGAGACGCTGCGGATCAAGTCGCTGGACTTCGTCGCCGCGGCGATCGTCGAAGGCGCGAGCGACGCCTGGGTGCTGGGCCGGCACATCTTCCCGAACGCCGGCTCCGCGATCATCGTCCAGGCCACCGTCGGTATCCCGGCGGCGATCCTCGGCGAGGCCGTGCTGTCGTTCCTCGGCCTCGGCATCCAGCCCCCCGCGCCGAGCCTCGGCACGATGCTCGCCGACGCGCAGCAGTTCGCGTCCCGGGCGCCGTGGGCCGCGGTGATGCCGGGTGTCGCGATCATGCTGCTCACGCTGGCGTTCAACATCGTCGGCGACAGCCTCCGCGACGCCCTCGACCCGAAGGCGAGCCGGCGATGACTGCATCTACTGATGGGCATGTTCTGGCAGTGAAGGATCTGTCCGTCACGTTCCGCACCGAGGACGGGCCGTTGTCGGCGGTCGATCGGGTCAGCTTCGAGGTCGGTGACGGCGAGGTGCTCGCGGTGGTCGGTGAATCCGGCTGCGGCAAGAGCGTCACCGCGATGAGCATCGCGGGTCTCCTCCCCCGCACGGCGACCGTGAACGGCTCCGTCGAGCTCGACGGCACCGAACTGATCGGCGCCGACAAGCGCACGCTCCGCTCGATCCGCGGCCGCGAGGTCGCGTACATCTTCCAGGAGCCGATGACCTCGCTGAACCCGGTGTTCACCGTCGGCCACCAGATCATCGAGGTACTGCGGACGCATATCGGCCTGAACCGCCAGGCTGCGCACGCCCGCGCGATCGAGCTGCTGAAGCTCGTCGGCATCCCGTCCGCCGAGCGCCGCGTCGGCGACTATCCGCACCAACTGTCCGGCGGCATGCGGCAACGCGTGATGATCGCGATGGCGGTCGCCTGCGACCCGAAGGTCCTGATCGCCGACGAGCCGACCACGGCCCTCGACGTCACGATCCAGGCCGGCATCCTCGACGTACTGCGCGGTCTTCGCGAACGCCTCGGCACCAGCATCGTGCTGATCACGCACGACCTCGGTGTCGTCGCCGACCTCGCCGATCGGGTCGCGGTGATGTACGCCGGACGCGTCGTGGAAACCGCCGAGGTCCACGACCTGTTCGCTCACCCCGAGCACCCGTACACGGTGGGACTGCTCGGCGCCTCCCCCGCTGCCGGACGGCATGCGGAATCCCAGCGCCTGAACGAGATTCCGGGCCTCGTCCCGGTGCTCAGCGAGCAACCCGACGCGTGTACGTTCGCCGACCGCTGCACACGAGCCGTCGACACCTGTACGTCGTCCCAACCGCAGCTCACCGACGGTCCGCATCGAGTCGCGTGCTGGAACCCTGTGCGTGAACCAGTGGAGGTCTGATGGACACCGCCCTCGAAGTCGAGGACCTGGTCATGCACTTCGGTCCCGTGCGGGCCGTCGACGGAGTGACGCTCCGGATCCGGCAAGGCTCCGTCGTCGCGCTCGTCGGCGAGAGCGGGTCCGGCAAGTCGACCGTCGGCCGCTGCATCGTCAGACTGCTCGAACCGACCGGCGGAACCGTTCGCCTCGCCGGCGCCGACATCACCCACCTCAGCCGCCGCCGGCTCCGGCCGCACCGCCGCGACGTGTCCATCGTGTTCCAGGACCCGGCCGGGTCGCTCGATCCGCGACTGTCCGTCGGCGACATCGTCGGCGAACCGCTCCGCCTGATGCGCCGCAAGGACATCTCCACCAAGGTCTCCGAGTCACTGCGCCGGGTCGGCCTCCGCCCGGAGGTCGCGCAGCGCGCACCACACGAACTGTCCGGCGGTCAGCGGCAACGGGTCAGCATCGCCCGCGCGCTGATCTCCGAACCACGGCTGCTGGTCGCGGACGAGCCGACGAGCGCGCTGGACGTCTCGGTGCAGGCCTCCGTGCTCAATCTGCTCGCCGACCTCCAGCGCGATCTCGGCTTCGCGTGCTTGTTCATCACGCACGACCTGTCCGCGGTCGAATACCTCGCCGACGAGGTTGCGGTGATGTACCTCGGGCAATTGGTAGAGCAGGGGCCGCGCTCGAAGATTTTCGGGAAGCCGGCCCACCCGTACACGCAGGCGCTCCTGTCCGCAGCGCCCGTACCCGATCCCGCCGAGCAGCGCGCCCGCCGACCCGTCCTGCTCGGTGACGACCTCCCGTCCGCGATCGACCCACCGCCCGGCTGCCGCTTCCACACCCGCTGCCCGGTCGCGGTGGACACATGCCGGACAGTCGTCCCGGAACCACGGACGATCGGCGAAGGTGGACACCAGGTCGCCTGCCACCTCGTCAACGACGACGGCACCGGCCCCGACGTACGACCGACTGAAGGAGTTGCCCCATGACGTTCACCACCCGGCCTACGCTGCGTGGCACGTTCGGGATGGTTTCGTCCACGCATTGGCTGGCGTCGCAGTCGGCCATGCGGATCCTCGAGCTGGGCGGGAACGCGTTCGACGCGGGCGCCGCGGCCGGGTTCGTGCTGCACGTGGTCGAGCCGCACCTCAACGGGCCGGGCGGTGAGGTGCCGGCGATCATCGCGACCGCCGACGACCCCGCGCCGCGGGTGCTGTCCGGTCAGGGCGTCGCGCCGGCTGGTGCGACCATCGAGCACTACCGGTCACTCGGCCTGACATTGGTGCCCGGCTCCGGCCCGCTCGCGGCCACGGTTCCCGGCGCGGTCGACGCCTGGCTGCTCCTGCTGCGTGACCACGGCACCCTGCCGTTGAGCGTCGTACTCGAGCCGGCGATCGACTACGCCCGCAACGGGCACCCACTCGTGCCGCGGATCGCCGACACCATCGGCACCGTGCAGCAGCTCTTCGAGGAGCACTGGCCGACGTCCGCCGCGCTCTGGCTCAAGGACGGCCGCCCGGTGACCGGCCGGTTCAGCAATCCGGCGTACGCCGCGACGCTCGAGAGGCTGGTGGCTGAGGCCACAGGGGCGGATCGGGAAACACAGATCGAGCGGGCGCGGACGACCTGGCGGGAAGGGTTCGTCGCTGAGACGATCGACAAGTTCTCGCGACTGCCGCATCGCGACTCCAGCGGCGAGGACCACGCCGGCCTGATCACGGGCGACGACCTGGCCGCGTTCCAGGCGACCTGGGAGGACGCGGCGACGTACGACTGGAACGGGCACACGGTCGCCAAGACCGGTCCGTGGGGCCAAGGACCCGCCCTGCTGCAGTCCCTCGCCGTACTCGCGGAACTCGGCGACGTCGACCTCGACACCGCCGAGGGCATGCACACGACGGTCGAGGTGATGAAGCTGTCGTACGCGGACCGCGAGGCCTGGTACGGCGACGGCGCCGACGTACCGCTCGACACGCTCCTCTCCCCCGGGTACGCCGCCGAGCGCGCGAAGCTGATCGGCTCGGACGCCGCACTGGACCTCCGCCCGGGCACCCCGGACGGGCGCACACCGAAGCTGGCTTCAATTGCTACCGGCAACGAGACGGGCGACGCGACGACCGGCGAGCCGACCGTCTCCCCGATCGGTGAGACGCGCGGCGACACCTGCCACGTCGACGTGGTCGACCGCTGGGGCAACATGATCTCGGCGACACCCAGCGGCGGCTGGCTGCAGTCGTCGCCGACGATTCCCGAGCTCGGATTCTGCCTCGGCAGCCGCGCGCAGATGTTCTGGCTCGAGGAAGGGCTCCCGGCCTCGCTCGCGCCCGGCAAGCGGCCGCGCACCACGCTGACGCCGACGCTCGTGCTCCGCGACGGCGAGCCGATCATGGCCTGCGGATCGCCGGGCGGCGACCAGCAGGACCAGTGGCAGCTGCTCTTCCTGCTCCGGCACCTCGGCGCCGGCCTGGACCTGCAGGAGGCGATCGACGCGCCCGCCTGGCACACGACCGGCTTCCCGTCGTCGTTCTACCCGCGCTCCACGGAACCAGGTGGGCTCGTGATCGAGAGCCGGGTCGGCAAGGACATCCGCGACGAACTCGCGCGACGTGGGCACGTCGTGACCGAGTCCGATGCGTGGAGCCTCGGCCGGCTGTGCGCCGTACGGAAGGAGGCCGACGGCGTCCTCGCGGCCGCGGCCAACCCGCGCGGCATGCAGGGGTACGCGGTCGGGCGCTGAATCAGGCCTTCGGGCCGAGTGCCGCCTTGGCCGCGGCCTCGACGTGCAGGCGGGCGGCCGTACTCGCGGCCGCCGCGTCGCCTGCCTCGATCGCCTCGACCAGCCGCATGTGCTCCTCCGTCGAGTGCGGCGCCCGCTGGGCGGCGCCGACCCGGAACACCCAGTGCACGTGGTGGTACATCGCGGCCGAGATCGAGTGCAGCCAGCGGTTCCCGCTGACCTCGATCACGGCCCGGTGGAACTCGCTGTTGAGCTCGGCGACCTGGTCGAAGTCCTCGGCCTTCGCGGCGGCGTTCGCCTCCTCGACCAGCCGGCGCAGCGTCGCGATCCCCTGGGGCGTCGCCCGCTCCGCCGCGAGTCCGGCCGCGAGCGTCTCCAGCTGCTGCCGTACGGCGAACAGGTCCCGGACCGCGGTCTCGTCCAGGGTCGCCACGACCGCGCCCCGCCGCGGCAGGATGTGCACGAAGCCTTCGGCCTCGACCACGCGCAGCGCTTCCCGGACCGGATTGCGTGACACCCCGAAGTCGTCCGCGAGGCGCGTCTCGGTCAGCCGCTCGCCCTCGTGGTACTCACCGTCCACGATCCGCCGGCGCAGTTCCGCGAGGACCTGCTCGCGGAGCGCGATGTGGTCGGCACCGATCGTGCGGATCATCCGCTCCCGGCGGGCGTCCTCGTCCGGCTGCTCCACCCTGGCTCCTCTCCCCGCTCCCCGTTCGGCCTCCGCGCCACGCTAGCGGATCGATGGCCACGCGGCACGTGATCCCGGGACGGCGTTATGTTGACGGCTTGAGCATCCGACTGATTCCCCTGACCGATCCCGACTACAAGCCGTTCAGCCGCCGGATCGCCTGGCTGGCAGCACAGGCCGACGGTACGCCGGTCGGCTCCGCGTTCCTGCGCCTCAGCAGCCGCAAGGCGCATGCGCACCTGGGCGACATGGAGATCAACGTGCACCCGGCCGAGCGCGGCCGCGGGATCGGCACGCTGCTGCTCGGCGCCGTCGTCACGGGCGCCCGCGAGCACGACGTACGGACGCTGGTCACCGATGTCGACGTCAACTCGGTCGGCGACCGCTTCCTGCAGCGGCACGGGTTCACGATCGGTCTGACGCTGATCTACGCGCGGCTGGATCTGTCGACGAAGACTCCCGACGTACCGGAAGTCCCGGGCTACCGGCTGGTGTCCTGGGAAGGTGCGCCGCCGGACGAACTGGTGCAGACCTTCACCGATGCGCGCGCAGGGATGAACGACGCCCCGTCGGGCACGATCGACGCCGGCGTGGACGTGTGGGACGTCGAGCGGACCAGGCACGCCGCAGAGCTGATCGAGCAACGCGGCGAGCGCCTTTCGGTCGTTGCGGCGGTCGACAGCACGGGCCGCATCGCCGGCTTCACCGAGGTCGTCGTCGCAGGTGACGGGAAGGGCGACGGGCAGAACTACGGCACTGCCGTCCTCCCCAACCACCGCGGCCGCGGGCTGGCGCTGTGGATGAAGGCCGCCCAGATCCACGAGACCCGTCGCCGGTTCCCCGATCTGGACGGCCTGCTCACCGACACGGTCGACACCAACACGGCCATGCGGCGTACCAACGACCGCCTCGGCTACCGCCCGCAGTACGAGGTGCACCGCCGCACCCTCGACCTATAGCAGCCCGGCCAGCCGATAGAGCACAAGCGAACCAGCGACCGCGACGTTGAGACTGGCACCGGTCCCGATCATCGGGATCTCGACCACGACGTCCAGCTGGTCGACCGCCTCGGGCGGGATCCCGGTGCGCTCGTGCCCGAGGACGGCGATCGTCCGGTTCCGCGCCGGCGGCAGATCGGCCAGCCGGATCGCCTCGTCGGCCAGCTCGACCCCGATCACCGTCGTGTCCGGTTTGCTCCGCTGATCGATCAGCCAGCGCACCGGGTCGTGCCCGGTCCAGTGCACGCAGGTCCGTCTGCGCAGCGTGTTGCCCTTGGCAAGCGCATCCGGCACCCACGGCAGCTTCGGTACGGCGAGACACGCGCCGACCGCGTCACAGGTACGGAGCAGGGTCCCGAGGTTCACGTCGTACATCGGCCAGAGCGGCGCGACCAGTAGATGGTCCCAGCACGAGTGGGACTTGCGGCGGCGTTGGTGCTTGAGCTCCTTGCGGCTCCGCACCCGGATCCCGCTCATCGAGCAGCGGGATCGATCCTCCCGTCAGGAATTCGCGTCATCATGCGACCCAGTCTACTGGCCGAGTCTACTGGCCGAGGATCTTCTGCACCGCAGCAGTCGTGATCGGGTGGTAGCCGGGGCGTGCCTTGGCGAAGACCTCCGCGGCGAAAGCACGGTCGGTGCCGGCCAGCGCCTGGTACACCGGGAGGACGAGCTTCATCCGCCCGACCTTGGTCAGGAACTCGGCCATCTCGGCGTACGCCGCCTCATAGCTGCTCGCGGCAACGATCTGGTACCAGCGCCGCGCGATCTCACCGTTGGCCGTACCGGTCAGGCCGAACGCACGGTCGAGCTGCTGCAGCAGCAGCGGGCTCAGTACGTCGGGAGCCGCATCGAGGAACCGCAGCCACTCCTGCGTCGTCCACCGCTCCGCGCCGTGCGGCAGCTCGCCTGTCGTCAGCCACAGGCCGCGCGCCTCGTCCACGACCTGGAACCGGGCCGACACCGCGCGCTGCGCGAAGGCCGGGATCCCCGGCTCGTACAGCCAGGCGGCCAGCTCGGCCTCGGTCACCACGCCCGGATGCGGCGCGGTCAGGTGTTCCCGAAGGTGGTCCACGAAGTTGTCGGTGTTGATGCTGCGGAACGCGAACCTGTCGAAGTACCCGCGCAGGAACGGATCGAACACCTCCCGCGTGAACCGCTCCTCCAGCCACGACAGGAACCACGACCCCTTCAGCGGGCCGGTCGACGTCGTCCCGTGGTACTCGGACCGGTGGTGCAGGCCCGGCAGCTCCACCGCGAGCTCGGCCGGCGTCAGCGGGTCCAGCTTCACCACGGTCGCGTGCTGCTTGATCGCGGTCTCCATCACCGCGAACTCGGTCCCGTAGACGGCCTCCACGATCCGGTTCTCGACGTACGACGTGAAGCCCTCGTTGAGCCAGATGTCGTCCCAGCTGTCCTGCGTGACCAGGTTGCCGGACCAGCTGTGCGCCAGCTCGTGCGCGATCACGCTGACCAGCGACTTGTCGCCGATCACCACGGTCGGGGTCGCGAACGTCATCCGCGGGTTCTCCATACCGCCGTACGGGAACGACGGCGGCAGCACGAGCAGGTCGTAGCGACCCCAGCGGTACGGCCCGAAGAGCTCCTCGGTGACCCGCATCATCTCCTCGGTGTCGACGAACTCGGTCGCCGCCCGCCGCGCCATCTCGGGCTCGGCCCAGACACCCGACCGCTCGCCGAGCGGCTCGAACACCAGGTCGCCCGCGGCGATCGCCAGCAGGTACGACGGGATCGGCTCCGGCATCACCACGTCGTACGAGCCGGTACGGCGCGACGTCGTACCGTTGTCGGCGCTCATCAGCACCATCAGCTCCGGCGGCGCCGTCACGTGCGCGGCGTAGCTGAACCGCACGCTCGGCGTGTCCTGCACCGGGACCCAGCTGCGCGCGTGGATCGCCTGCGACTGGCTGAACATGAACGGCATCACGCCGCCCGCGGTCATCGCCGGCTCCAGCCACTGCAGACCGGTCGCGGTCGGCGCGGTCCGGTAACTGACCTTGACCCGCGGGTGGCCGGCTGTCCGGATGGTCAGCGCGGAGCCCAGCTCCGGGTCCGGAACCGCGAGGCTGTACTCCAGCGGCTCCCAGCCGTCGGCCGTCAGCCCTTCGACACCCAGCACCGTGAGGTCGCGGGTGTCCAGGACGAGCCGGCTGGTCGCACCGATCCAGGCGAGGGTGTGCGTGGCACTGCCGGCCAGCACGTTCTCGTCGAAGTCGAGCTCGATGTCGAGCTCGAGGTGGGTGGTCCGAACCACATTCGGCTCAGCGTAGGAGTGGCGATCGTGCGTCAAGGGATGCTCCCCGAGTGAGGCGTCCGAGGAACACTACCTACCTCTCGGGCGGATCGAGCGACCAATCTGGGCCAGCCGCACCACCGTGCCAAAACCCTGGTTCGGTCCTGACACGGCAGACTAGGACCATGATGTCCCAGCGGAGCCCCGAGCTGGTCCTCAAAAGGCGGCCGTTCGGATCCTGGCTGCTCGGTCCGGCCGACCAGAGTACGAAACGGCTGCGGATCCGTCTCCACCTGCTGCTCACCGTGTTCTCGATCGCCACCAACCTGATCGGTGCCTTCGTCACCTTCGTCCTGGCTGTCTTCGTGCTTCCGGGCCCGTCGCTGGTCGACCAGCTCCAGCTCATCGACACGATCGTCATCCCGGCGTACTTCGTCTTCGCGATGGGGGTCTGCTACGTCTGGAGCAGCCGCCTCACGAAGCGGGTCACCCGCTGGATCGACCTGGAGCGGCCGGCCACCCGGCGGGAGCAGATCGCCACGCTGCAGCTGCCGCTGCGGCTCACGCTGATCGAGGTGCTGCTCTGGCTCGGCGCGGCCGTGCTGTTCACCGTGATGACGCTGGTGCTGCAGCCTGAGAACGCACTCCGCGTCGCGCTCACCGTGGTCGACGGGATGATCATCACCTCCGCGGTCTCGTACCTGCTGACCGAGTTCGCTCTGAGGCCCATCGCGGCGCGGGCGCTCGTCGACTCCCCGCCGCCGCGCCGCCTGCTCGCGGCCGGGTTGAAGGCCCGCACGGTGTTCTTCTGGGCGGTCGGCTCCGGTGTACCCGTGGCGGGCCTGATGCTGGCCGCCGTACTCGCGCTGATCGAGGACAATGTCAGCTCGACCCGACTCTCGGTCGTGATTCTTGCCCTGGGCATCGTGGCGCTCGGCAACGGTTGCCTCCTCACCTGGTTGTCGGCCAAGTCGGTGGTGGCGCCGGTGCGGTCGGTGCGGGACGCGTTGAACCTGATCGGCGAGGGGCGCCTCGACGTGAGCATCCCGGTCTTCGACGGCACCGAGCTGGGGTCGCTGCAGGCCGGGTTCAACCGGATGGCGGACGGGCTGCGCGAGCGGGAGCGGATCCGGGACCTGTTCGGGCGGTACGTCGGGCCTGACGTCGTGCAGGAGGCGCTGACCAGCGACAGCCTCGGCGGCGAGGAGCGGTACGCCGCGGTGCTGTTCGTCGACCTGGTCGGTTCGACCGAGCTGGCGGCGCAGCGGCCGCCGGCCGAGGTCGTGCAGTTGCTCAACCGGTTCTTCGCGCTGGTGGTGGCCGAGGTGGACCGGCAGGGCGGGTTTGTGAACAAGTTCGCGGGTGACGCGGTGCTGGCGGTCTTCGGGGCGCCGGCCGAGCTGGCCGATCCGGCAGGCAGCGCTCTCACCGCGGGGCGGGAGCTGTCCCGGCGGCTCGCCGACGAGTTGCCGGAGGCAACCGCCGGGATCGGCGTCACGGCGGGGATCGTGGTGGCCGGCACGGTGGGCGACGTACGGCGGCATGAGTACACCGTGATCGGCGACCCGGTGAACGAGGCGGCGCGACTGAGCGAGCTGGCCAAGACCGCGCCCGGCCGACTCATCGCGTCGATGACCGCGGTCGCCGAGTCCGCCCCCGCCGAGGCCGAGCACTGGCACCCCGGCGACGAAGTCACCGTCCGCGGCCGATCAACCCCAACCCACCTCGCCGTACCACGCCAACTTTGAGCACCCACCAACCATCAAGCCGGCGCCGCAACGGTTGGTGCGTGCTCAAGGTCGTCGATGAGTTGGTGGAGGAGGGCGGCGCCGTGGAGCATCGCCTTCGTTTGGCGGTCGTGGGCGGCGCGGCGTTCGGCGATCGCCGTGCGTAGGGCGTCGGTGCTGCCGGTACGGCGCAGGCCGTCCAGGACCGGCCTGATCTGCTCGAAGTAGTACCGGCCCTGGCGGAGCATGTGGATGATCCGCGCGTCGCGCACTTCCTCGGGGCCGTACCGCCGGTACTTCGTGCCCGGTTCCCGGGTCGGCGCGAGCAGGCCCGCGGCCTCCCAGACGCGGAGGGCCGACGTACGGATGCCCAGGCGGTGGGCGAGTTCGCCGACGAGTAGGGATGGACCGGTGACGGGCTGCTCGTCGACGTACTCCGCGGCCAGCGCGCCGAGGGCCTCACTGGCGGCGTCGGTGGCGAGTCGCTGCTCGTGCAGGGCGGCGTGGGCCGCGTCCACCAGTCTGTAGGCGAGCGCCTCGTCGCCGTTGTGGACAGCGCGCATGATCTCCGTGGCGGTCTCGGCGCCGAACCCCGGCGCGAGCGCGCGATACGTCAACAACGCCGCCACATGCTCAGGCCCGTACTGCCGGTACCCAGTCTCCGACCGAGGCGCAGCCGGCAGAATCCCAGCCGCCTCGTAGTTCCGCACCAACTGCGTCGAGACACCCGCCCGCCGCGCCAGATCCACCGGCCGCAGTCCCATCCGCTACCGGCCGCCCGAGACGTCGACCGTCGTACCGGTCATGTACGAGGAGCGGGTGGAGGCCAGGAAGGCGATGACCTCGGCTACCTCTTCCGGCTTGCCGGGGCGGGCCAGTGGCGGGGTGGCGCCGAGACGGTCCAGGCGGCCGGGCTCGTGGATGTCGGTCTGGATCAGGCCGGGCCGGACCCCGAGGACGCGGACACCCTCCTTCGCGACCTCATTCGCCAAGCCGGTCGTCAGCGCGTCGACGGCGGCCTTGCTCGCCGCATAGTCGACGTACTCGCCGCCCGATCCGAGCACCGCGGCGCGCGAGGAGATGTTGACGATCACGCCACCGTCGCCGCCGTACGCCGTCGACATCCGGCGGACCGCGGCGCCGGCGACGAGGAACGCGCTGATCGCGTTGATCCGGAACACCCGCTCAAGGCGTTCGGCGTCGTACTCCGCGACTCGGCCGGCCGGCGAGACGACGCCGGCGTTGTTGATCACCGCGCTGATCGGGCCCAGCTCCGCGGTGACCGTGTCGAAGAGCCGCTCGATCTGACCGGCCTCGGTAACGTCCGCCTGGACGGCGATCGCACGCCCGCCGCGTTCCTCGCAGGCCTTCACGACCTGTGCGGCTTCGTCGGCCTGCGTCCGGTAGTTGACCCCGACGTCCCAGCCGTCCGCCGCGAGCGCGAGCGACGCGGCCGCGCCGATCCCACGACTTCCACCGGTGACCAGCACAACCCCACGTCCGTCAGTCATGGGTCTACTGTTTCATGCGGGGTCAGGCAGGCGGCTTCGCGAACCCGAGCTGGGTCTCCGAGTCGGTGAATCCGAGCGAGCGATAGATCCGGATCGCGAGGTACTCCGGATCCGCGACCATCACCAGGGTCCGCGCACCGCCTTCGGTCAGCCCGTACGTCGACGCGTGGTGGACGAGCGTGGTCGCCAGCCCGCGACCACGGTCCTCCGGGGACGTCTGCACATCCTGGAACCGGGCCAGCCCCCTGCCGTCGAACATCAACCCGAGCGCACTCTGGAGCCGATCCCCGTCGAACGCGCCGAACCACTTCCCGTGACCGGCGTCGACCAGCTCGCGCTTCGCCGCCAACCTGCGCCGGGTGAACTCCTCGTACTCCGCGTCGACCGTCATGGACGCGGTGGCGAGGCTCTGGTGGTACAGCTGCTCCCAGTCGTCGTCACCACTCAGGAAGCGATACGTCGAGTCCGCGTTGGGCCGCTGCGGTTGCAGGACCCGATCCGCCGTCATCACGACACTGCCGTCGACCGTGAATCCGGCGGCGGTCAGCTCGTCCACCGCCCCGATCTCGCCGTCGACGGTATCGATGCCGATGGCAACGTGGTCCGCGTCCGGGAACTCCCGGCGGAAGTCGTCGAGGCGGATCTTGGCGTCGTCCGGAGCGAAGGGCGTGCGGTACAGCAGGAAGTTGCCCCACCAGAAGCCGGGGTTGGCCGGCGTACGGATCACGACGTACTCGCCGGTGTCGTAGAAGGTGCTTCCACTCAGCTGCAGCAGCAACAGGTCGGTCCGGTAGCCCAGGCTCACGATCTCCACCTCCTCATCCTCGCGCGGGCGTCAATCGGGTTCCTTGACAGGCAGCCATTCGGCTGCCTATGTTAGAAAGGCAGCCAGACGGCTGCATGAGGCGATCGGAGTGCGATGGACGACGAGGTGTTCCGGGCGCTCGCAGATCCCAGCCGGCGACGGCTGCTCGATCTGCTGAACCTGCGCAACGGGCAGACCCTGCGTGAGCTGTGCGCCGAGCTCGACATGGCGCGACAGTCCGTGAGCAAGCATCTCGCCGTACTCGAGAGCGCGAACCTCGTCAGCACCGTATGGCGCGGCCGCGAGAAGCTGCATCACCTGAACGCGGAGCCGATCAACGCCATCGCCGATCGCTGGATCAACCAGTACGACCGTCGGCGGGTTCAGCTGTTCGCCGACCTCAAGACGGCTTTGGAGGCTGAAGTGACAGACAACGACTTCGTTTACACCACGTACATCCGGACCACGCCCGAGCGGTTGTGGCAGGCGCTGACCGACCCGGCGTTCACCGAGCAGTACTGGCAGCTCCACCACGAGACCGACTGGAAACCCGGTTCCCCGATGGTGTGGCACCAGGGCGATGTCGTGATCTCCGGACCGGGGCAGGTGGTGGTCGAGCACACGCCGTACACGCGACTGTCCTACGCCTGGCACCACATGACCCCGGAGTTCGCGAAGAAGTACGAGATCGACGAGGCGACGTACGACCGGATCAGCCGCGAGCCGTTGTCGACGGCAACGTTCGAGCTCGAGCCGGCCGACGGCCAGGTGAAGCTCACGGTGATCCACAGCGGCTTCGAACCGGACAGCACGATCCGGACCATGATCCAGGACGGCTGGCCGGCCCTGCTGGCGGACCTGAAATCCTTGCTGGAGACATCTGTCGCCAGCCTGCAGTAGGAGTCCGCGTGCCCCGTCCGAACATCGTGATCATCTACACCGACGACCTCGGCTGGGGCGACCTCGGCTGCTACGGCAGCCCGGACATCCGTACGCCGCACCTCGACGCGCTGGCCGCGCGCGGCGTGCGGATGACCGACTGGTACTCGAACTCCCCCGTCTGCTCGCCGTCGCGGGCCGCGCTGCTGACCGGCCGGCATCCGGCGCACGCCGGAGTCGAGTCGATCCTCGGCGCGCAGCGGGACACGCACGGTCTGCCGCCGCAGTCCACGCTCGCGTCGGCGCTGTCGTCGGCCGGCTGGCGTACGGCGGTGTTCGGCAAGTGGCATCTCGGCGTCGAGGCCGGGTCGGCACCGCTCCGGTTCGGGTTCGACCACCACTTCGGGTTCCGGGCCGGATGCGTCGACTACTACTCGCACATCATGTACTGGGGTGTGCGGAACCCGCTGCACGATCTGTGGTCGGACGACGACGAGGTCTGGCACAACGGCGACTACCTGACCGACCTGATCACGGATCGCGCGGTCGACTTCATCACGGACGTCAGCGATCCGTTCCTCTGTTACGTCGCGTACAACGCGCCGCACTACCCGATGCACGCGCCGGCTGACGCGATGGCGCAGTACGCGGACCTGCCGTGGGACCAGCAGGTGATGGCGGCGATGGTCAGCCGGGTGGACGACGGCGTCGGGCGGATCGTCGAGGCGTTGGAGCGGACCGGGCGGCTGGACGACACGATCATCTTCTTCTCGTCGGACAACGGGCCGTCGGCGGAGGAACGCAACTGGCTCGGCGGCGAGGAGATCGCGTACGCCGGCGGCTCGACCGGCGGACTGCGCGGCCACAAGGGGTCGTTGTTCGAGGGCGGGATCCGGGTCCCCGGCATCTGGTCCTGGCCGTCGACGCTGCCGTCGGGCGTCACGTCCGGCGAGCCCGCGATGATGATGGACGTGACACCGACGGTGCTGACCGCAGCCGGCCTCACCCCACCGGCCGATGTCGACGGCACCGCACTCTTCACCGGCAATGATCCTGAGCGCACCCTCACCTGGCAGTACGCCGGACAACAGGCCATCCGCCGCGGCCCGTGGAAGCTCGTCACCGACCCGGCCGAACGCCTCGGCGCCCCGCAGACTCCCGGCCGGCACCTCTTCAACCTCATCGAGGACCCAGGCGAAACCCAGGACCTCTCCAGCTCGGAGCCCGAAGTCCTCGCCCAACTCGTCGAGGCGAACCGCGAGTGGACCAGCACGCTCGAAAGCTGGCGAGCCTCCTAAGGACGCTTGTGGATCACGAGCGGGAGAACTGCGGCCGCACCTGCTTCGCGAAGTTTCGCCGTGGCTACCGTGACCGGCCATTGGGACGACGTGGAGTCGACGAGTAGGAGCACAGTGCGTTCCGCGACGGCCTGAGCCGTGGCGCCGTCCACCTGGATGCCGTCCCGCCAGACCTTCGCCTCCTCGGCCGACGACAGGTCGTCGGTGTAGCCGGTCCGGTCGATGGTCAGCTCCGCCCGCTCCAACCGGCCCACCCCGGCAACGTGATCGGCAACCGCGGACGTGAGCTCCCGGTAGCCCCCGGCAGGGAGCGGTACGACGACATCGGGCCGCGCCGACCACGAACCACGCCACTTGGACAGTGCCGCGACGGCACCGGCCTGTAACGCCTCGACAGCATCGGGCGCAGGCGAGCCGCTGAACGCACGCTGCAACACCTCGCGCCACTCGGGCGCGTCGGCGTACACGACGATGCGGCCAGGCTCGGCGGAGAGGGCGGGTGGGATCTTCCCGCGGGCGCCGAACGCGCCGCCCGGCCACATCTTCCGCGTCTCCAGGACGTGGACTTCGCCGCGCAGCGACCGCGTGATGGTCGCGACGGTCTCCGGATCGGGGCGCTCCACCAACGGCTCGGGCAGCACCCCCAGGCACACCGAGCAGCGGCCGCAGGGCTCCGCCGACGGATCGTCCAGCGACTCCTGGAGAAGTTGCATCAGACAACGATCGCCGCGGGTGTACGCGCGCATGATGTCGGCCTCGCGCCGTCGTACCGACACGATGCCGTCGTAGTGCGCCGCGTCGAACGTCCACTCGGCGCCGGTCCGGACCCAGCCGCGCTCGACCCGGTCGACCGCGCCGTCGACAGCGAGTTGCTTCAGCATCAGCTCGACTCGGGTCCGGCGCAGTCCGGTCTCGGCCTCCAACGCCGGCACGGTCGCGGGCTGGTCCGGCCCGTAGCCCTCCAACGCCCGCAGCAACCGCTGCACGTTCTCCGGCACCGGGATCGTCGCAGTCGCGAAGTAGTCCCACACGCCCGCATCCGCGTCGGACGGCAGCAACGCCACCACCGCGTGATCGATGCCGCGGCCAGCACGGCCGACCTGCTGGTAGTACGAGACCGGTGAGGGCGGCGACCCGACATGCACGACGAATCCGAGATCCGGCTTGTCGTACCCCATCCCCAAGGCCGACGTCGCGATCAACGCCTTCAACTGGTTGGCGCGTAGCGCGTCCTCGAGCCGCTCCCGCTCCCCCGCCTCCAACTGACCTGTGTACGCCGCGACCGGTACATCCCGCCCGTGGACCTCCTGGATCACCGCGGCCAGCCGTTGCGCGTCGGCGACGGTCAACGCGTACACGATCCCCGACCCGGGAAGCGTCGGCAGTACGTCGACTACCCAGGCGAACCGGTCCAGCGGCGACAGCGCGTCCACGACAGCGAGCTGCAGACTCGATCGCGCCAGCGGGCCACGCAGTACCAAGGTCGACTCACCGAGCTGCTTCGCGACGTCCTCCGTCACGCGCGAGTTGGCGGTCGCGGTCGTCGCGAGCACCGGCGTCTTTGGGTTCAGGCGCTGCAGCACCTCGGACACGCGGCGGTAGTCCGGGCGAAAGTCGTGACCCCAGTCCGACACCGCGTGCGCTTCGTCGATGACCAGCAGACCGATCTCCCCGGCCAGACTGTCCAACACGCGCCGTCCGAAGCCCGGGTTCGCCAGGCGCTCCGGGGAGACCAGCAGGACGTCGATCGCGCCGGAGCGCAGGTCGTGCTCGATGTTCGACCATTCGTCGATGTTGTTCGAGTTCAGCGTCGCGGCGCGGAGGCCCGCGCGGCCCGCGGCGGCGACCTGGTCACGCATCAGTGAGAGCAGCGGTGAGACCACCAGCGTTGGGCCGAAACCCTCGGCTCGGCGGATCGCCGTCGCGGCCCAGTAGACCGCGGACTTTCCCCAGCCGGTCGCCTGAACCACGAGCACCCGCGCCGCCGCCTCACACAACGCGGCAACCGCGGTCTCCTGATCCGTCCGCAGGCGTGCCTCGTCCCCCGCGATCGCCCGGATCAGGTCACCCGCAACCTTCGCCCGGTCGTCGGTCAGAGTCAGCACTGCGTCGGTCTCACCCATGCCGACGACACTAGACGTCTCCACCCCCAAACCGCGCCCCCGAGCCAACCACCTGTGGATAAGTGCTCAGGCGCATTTGCCTGGGTGGCAGGGTTCTCCTTCGGTGGTCATCAGGCGGCGGGGGCCAGGACCTTTTGCGGCGAGGGCGTCGTACGGGTTGGCGAGGGCGCAGCGGTCGAGGGAGAGGCAGCCGCAGCCGACGCAGTCCTTGAAGTCGTCGCGGAGTTGTTCGAGGTGCACGATGCGGCGGTCGAGCTCCGCCTGCCAGCACTCCGAGATGCGTTCCCAGTCGGCGCGCGTCGGCGTCCGGTTCTCCGGCAGCAGCTTCAGGATCGCGGCCACTTCGGCGAGCGGTACGCCGACCCGCTGAGCGATCCTGACCAACGCCACCCGCCGCAGTGTGTCCCGCTTGTAGCGGCGCTGGTTCCCCGACGTACGGCGGCTGATGATCAGCCCCTGCCGCTCGTAGAAATGCAGAGCCGAGATCGCCACGCCGCTGCGTTGCGACAGCTGCCCGACCGTCAACTCACCCGGCTCGATATCCATCGCTCATCCCTCCAACCTCAACTCATATCGAGGCTAACGGAAAGAGTCAGGTAGTTACGAGGCGGCGTCCGATGCTTGCGGACATCAACGCCGCCGCGGCGCAGAGTCCGCCGGCCAGGTACCACGCCAGGTTGTAGCTGCCTTGCGCGTCCCGGATCACGCCGGCGCCGGTCGCAGCCAGGGCGGCGCCAACCTGATGCGACGCGAACACCCAGCCGAACACGATCGGCCCGTCCTCACCGAACCACTCGCGGCACAGCGCGACGGTCGGCGGCACGGTCGCCACCCAGTCCAGCCCGTAGAAGATGATGAACACCCAGGTGCTCGGCGCAGCGGTCGGCCCGAGCAGTGACGGCAGCACCAGCAACGAGAGGCCGCGCAGCGAGTAATAGGCGATCAGTAGGTACCGCGGGTCCCACCGGTCGGTCAGGTACCCGGAGAGGATCGTCCCGCCCACGTCGAACACACCCACTAGTGCCAGCAATGACGCAGCAGTCGTAGCCGGCATGCCGTGGTCGTGCGCCGCCGTCACGAAGTGCGTCCCGATCAGACCGTTCGTCGACGCGCCACAGATCGCGAACCCGCCCGCCAGCATCCAGAACGCAGGACGCCGCGCTGCCATCCGCAAGGCGTTCAGCGCGCGCATGGCACTACTACCGGTCGTTTCCACCCGCTGCCCCGCCGTACTGCCCTCCGGAGCCCCGTACGCACGCAGCCCGACATCACTCGGGTAGTCCCGCAGGAAGAACAGCACCAGCGGTACGACGGCCAACGCTGCACCGGCCGCCACGAGCGCGGGCAACCGCCAGCCGTAGTTCGACGCCAGCGACGCGATGAGCGGCAGGAAGATCAGCTGACCGGTCGCACCGGCCGCTGTGAGGATGCCGGTCACCAGACCGCGCCGGTGGACGAACCAGCGCCCGGTGATCGTCGCTACGAAGGTCATGGACATCGAACCGGTGCCGATGCCGACCAGAAGGCCCCAGCAGAGCAGTAGCTGCCAGGACGCAGTCATGAAGACGGTCAGGCCGCTGCCCAACGCGATCAGGACCAGTGCGCCACTGACCACCTTCCGCAGCCCGAGCCGGTCCATCAGCGCGGCGGCGAACGGCGAGATCCCGCCGAACAGCAGCAGGTTGATCGACACCGCCGCGGAGATCGTCGCGTGCGACCACCCGAACTCCTCGTGCAGCGGATCGAGCAGCACACTCGGCACCGACCGGAACCCGGCCGCGCCGATCAGCGTCACGAACCCGACCACAGCGACCGCCCAGGCCAGGTGCACCCGGGGAGCCTTCTTCGTCTCCAGAATCTGCGTCACCCGACCAAGGATGGCGGTTCGACCGTCATCGAACTAGTGGCCAGATAGACAACCTATGTCAAGATATGGCCATGAGCCGTCATCTGGCCGCCGTCGGTCCGCATGTGGTCGCCGTCCTCGCGCTCGAGCCGGTGGTCGGGTTCGACCTGACCATCCCGCCGACCGTCCTGGGCGCCGCCACCAAGGCCGACGGCACCAAGTTGTACGACATCCGCATCTGCGGACTAGGCGGTCCGGTGCGGGCCGGCGCCGGGTTCAACCTCGTCCCGGACTACGGCCCCGAGGCTCTCGCCGAGGCGGACACGGTGATCGTCCCGGGAACCTACATCCCCCAGCCGCGGTACGAAGGCACGCTGCCCGACGACCTCGCCGCCGCACTCGCCACCATCCGCCCGGGCACGCGGATCGCCTCGATCTGCACCGGCGCGTTCGTCCTCGGCGCGGCCGGTTACCTCGACGGGCGGCCCGCGACAACGCACTGGGAGCGGGCCGAGCTGTTCCGCAGCGTGTACCCGCAGGTGAAGCTCGACGAGGACAAGCTGTTCATCGACGACGGCGACGTACTCACGTCGGCCGGCCTGGCTGCGGGCGTCGACCTCTGCCTGCACCTGATCCGCCGTGACTTCGGCAGCGAGGTCGCCAACCGGGCCGCCCGGCACTGCGTCGTACCGCCGTGGCGTGACGGCGGGCAGTCGCAGTACATCGAGCGCGTCGTACCCGAGGAAGGCAGTGAGGGTACGTCGCCGACGCGGGCCTGGGCGCTCGAACGGCTCGGTGAGGACATCAGCCTCGCGGCGATGGCGGAGCATGCGCGGATGAGTGTGCGCACGTTCAGCCGGCGCTTCAAGGCCGAGACCGGACAGTCGCCCGGCACCTGGTTGCTGCAGCAGCGTGTGCGGCACGCGTGCCAGCTGCTGGAGACCACCGCCCTGTCCGTCGACCGCGTCGCCGATGAGGCTGGCCTGGGTACGGCGGCCTCCCTGCGACACCACCTGCGGTCCGAGCTGGGCGTGTCCCCGCTCGCCTACCGCAAGACGTTCCGGGCGGGCTAGGTCAGAACGACCAGGTCATGCGGCTGGTTGTTCATCGACTCGACGCCGTCCGCCGTCACCACGACGATGTCCTCGATCCGCGCGCCCCAGCGACCGGCCTGGTAGATGCCCGGCTCGACGCTGAACGCCATACCGGGCTCCAGCAGCAGGTCGTTGCCCGCGACGATGTACGGCTCCTCGTGCACGTCCAGCCCGATCCCGTGGCCGGTCCGGTGGATGAAGTAGTCGCCGAAGCCCGCGGCCGCGATGACGTCCCGGGCGGCGGCGTCGATCGACTCCGCGGTCGCACCGGGCCGGACAGCCTCCACCGCGGCCCGCTGAGCCTCCTGCAGTACGGCGTACGTCGCGGCGACGTCGGCGTCCCGCGGCGTACCCACGGCGTACGTCCGCGTGGAGTCGGAGTTGTAGCCCTCGGCAACCGGACCGCCGATGTCGACGACCACCACGTCGCCGGCCTCGATCACGCGGTCGGACAGGGCGTGGTGCGGGCTGGCGCCGTTCGGGCCGCTGCCGACGATCACGAAGTCGGCCCCGGTGTGGCCTTCCTCGACGATCGCGGCCTCGATGTCGGCGCCGACCTCCGCCTCGGTCCGGCCGGGGCGCAGCCACTCACCGACGCGGGCGTGCACGCGGTCGATCGCCGCGCCCGCCTTCCGCAGCGCGTCGATCTCCGCCGCGTCCTTCCGCATCCGCAACTCACGGACGATCGGCCCGGCCAGCACCTGCTCGGCCTTCGGCAGTGCGTCGCGGAACCCGAAGACGTGCAGCGCCGGCGTGAAGTCGCTGACCGCGACCCGCTCGGCGCCACCCAGCCGCTCGGCCACGAGGCTGTACGGGTCGACGCCGTCCACCCAGGTGATCACATCGACGCCCAGCTCCGTCAGCGGCAGATCGGCATACCCGGGCGCTTCGAGCTTCGGTACGACGAGTGCCGGGGCGCCGTCGGCCGGAATCACGAGCGTGGTGAGGCGCTCCAGCGAGCCGCCCGGCTGACCGATCAGGTAGCGCAGGTCCGAGCCCGGCGTGATCACCAGACCGGTACCGGCCGCGGCCTCGCGGGCACGATCCAGGCGGGCGCGAAGGACGGCGACATCATGAACGGGAGGAAGTGCTGAGCGACGGGCCATACCTGAATCTAAAACTGTCGGGAGCGGTTGCTACAACTTCCCCATGACCCTGCACCATGTGTCCTTCGGCGACGGCGTTCCGGTTCTCGCGTTGCACGGCTGGACGCCGGACCACCGGCTGATGACCGGCTGCCTGGAGCCGATCTTCGCTGGACCATCGGCGCTGCCCGGCTACCGCCGCCTGTATCCCGATCTGCCCGGGATGGGCAAGAGCCCGGCCGGCGACATCGACAGCTCCGACGGCATCATGGCGGCGGTCCGGGCGTTCATCGACGAGCAGATCGGCGACGAGCCGTTCGTCCTCCTCGGCGAGTCGTACGGCGGGTATCTCGCCCGCGGCCTGGTCGCCGAGCGGCCCGAGCAGATCCTCGGCATCGGACTGATCTGCCCGGTCGGCGAACTCTGGCACAAGGACCGGACGCTGCCCGAACACGTCGTACTGCGGTCCGAGCCGGGGGTGTCCGAGTCGCTGACCGAGGGCGAGGACTTCACCGAGCTGGCCGTGGCACAGACCGCCGAGGCGCTGGCCGCATATCGCTCGGACGTGGCGCCGGGTCTGGCGGTCGCCGACACGGCAGCGATGGAACGCATCCAGAAGAACTGGGCGCTGTCGACGGCACCGGAGAGCGGTCCGCCGTACGACGGACCGTCCCTCATCGTGTGCGGCCGCCAGGACGCGGTGACCGGGTACGCGGATCAGTACGACCTGCTCCCCCACTACCCGCGCGCGACGTACGCCGTACTCGACGTCGCCGGCCACAACCTCCAACTCGAGCAACCCGCCCTGTTCGGCGCCCTGATCCGCGAATGGCTGCAACGTCTGCCGTAAATCACTACCAGCGGGTAATGTCAGGCGCATGGTGGCTGGGAAGCGTCCTCTGGGGTGGCCGTTGCTCGTCGCGCTGACGAACGGGCGGACCGGGATCTCCGACGAACGGCTGGCCGCGGCCGTCCGGGACAAGGTGATCCTGGTGACCGGCTCGTCGTACGGGATCGGTGAGGCAACCGCGCGGCGGCTGGCCGCTGCCGGGGCGACGGTGCTGCTCGTGGCGCGTACGGCGGACCAGTTGCAACTCGTCGCGGACGACCTCCGCTCGCGCGGCGGGACGGCGTACGTGTACCCGGCGAACCTCGCCGATCCGGCCGCGGTCGAGGAGCTCGTGCGGACTGTGCTGGCCGAGCACGAGCGGGTCGACGTACTCGTGAACAACGCGGGCAAGTCGATCCGGCGGTCGATCGCGGACACGTACCAGCGGTTCCACGACATCGAGCGGACGAACGCGGTGAACTACCTCGGGCCGGCCAAGCTCGTGCTCGAACTGCTGCCGTCGATGCGCGAGCGCGGGTCCGGCCACATCGTGAACGTGTCGACGGCCGGCGTCCGTACGCCGCCGATGGCGCGCTGGTCGGCGTACCTGGCGTCGAAGAGCGCGTTCGACGTGTGGCTGCGGTGCGTCGCGCAGGAGGTGCGCGGCGACGGGGTGACGACGTCGACGGTCTACATGGGCCTGGTGCATACGCGGATGAGTGAGCCGACGCCGCTGCTCAACAAGATGCCGGGACTCACGCCGGAGCAGGCGGCCGATCAGGTGTGTACGGCGGTGGCCGAGCGCCCGCACAACATCACGCCGCCGTTCGTCCGGCTGGCCGATGCCCTCGGCAACCTGTTGCGGGTGCCGACGGATCGGTTGCTCGAGCAGTACTACCGGCGTACCGGAGGCGGGAAGAAGCGATGAGGACGATCCGGCCGATCCCACCGCTGCGGCCGCCGGAGTGGCTGGTGCAGAGCGCGGCCGAGGTCGGTGGGTTGTCGGTCGCGCTGATCAAGTCCGGGGTGTGGAAGTCGGCCGGGCCGGCGCAGCTCGTGCGGATCGAGCGGGCGCTGCGGACCTGGGGTCAGTCGATGGCCGCGCTCGGGGTGATCGCGGCGATCCGGTACCCGGAGCGGGCGGCGGTGATCTCCGGGGACGACTCGATCACGTATGCCGAGTTGGATCGGCGGTGCGAACGGATCGCGGCCGGGATGCAGGCGCAGTACGGGATCGTTGCCGGGAGCAAGGTGGCGGTGCTGTGCCGGAACCACCGCGGCTTCCTCGAGGCGACCCTGGCGGCGTCGCGGCTCGGCGCCGACGTCCTGTTCGTGAACACCGAATTCGCCCCACCCCAACTCCAAGCAGTCCTCGCACGCCACCGCCCCGACCTCCTCGTCCACGACTCCGAGTTCACGCCACCGGCAGGCATTCGGTCAGTCCTCTCTGGGTTAGCTGAGCTTGCTGAGAGTGTGGCGGCGGCAGCGCCTGCGCCTGACGTGGCTGGGCACATCACGATTCTCACTTCGGGGACTACCGGTACTCCCAAGGCGGCGCCTCGGGTGCCGACTGCGGTGGGGTTGGCGGGGCTGACCGGGAGTGCGCTCAGCCGGTTCGGGTTGCGGGCGGGTGAGCCGATGGTTGTGTGCCCGCCGCTGTTCCACGGGCTCGGTCTGCTCACCTCGATGCTCGCGTTGTTCCTCGGCTCGCCGCTCGTCCTGCGACCGCGGTTCGACGCCCCCACCTTGCTCGCCGACGTCGAAGCGACCCGCGCCGGCGCGGTCGTCGCCGTACCGGTGATGCTGCGCCGACTGCTCGATCTCGGTCCGAACGCGATCGCGGAGTACGACCTGCGCTCACTGCGGGCGGTCATCTCGGGCGCGTCCCAGCTCGGCGCGCCGCTGGCCGAGCGGTTCATCGAACGGTTCGGGCCGGTACTGTGCGACGCCTACGGGTCGAGCGAGGTCGGCATCGCCACGATCGCGACGTCCGCCGACCTGCTCGCCGCGCCCGGGACCGTCGGGCGACCCTGTCTCGGCAGCACGATCCGGATCCTCGACGACCAGGACCGCACGGTGCCGACCGGCATGACCGGGCGGATCTTCGCGGGCGGCGGTCTGGTGTTCGGCGGGTACTCCGACGGTTCGAGCAAGACCGTTGTCGACGGGCGGATGAGCACCGGCGACCTCGGGCATCTTGACGCCGCCGGGCGCTTGTTCGTCGACGGCCGCGAGGACGACATGATCGTTTCCGGCGGCGAGAACGTGTACCCGGTCGAGGTCGAGCAGTGCCTCGCGGCACATCCCGCTGTCGCCGAAGCGGTCGTTGCCGGAGTGCCCGACGACGAGTTCGGCCAGCGGCTGATCGCGTACGTCGTACTCCACTCGCCGGCCACCGAGGACGAGTTGCTGACGCACGTGAAGGCGAACCTCGCGCGCTACAAGACGCCGCGCCAGATCGTCGTCCTCGACGAGTTCCCGCGCAACGCGACCGGCAAGGTCCTGCGCGGCAAACTCACGCCGCCGTGAAGAGCTCCCGGAACTTCGTCATCCGGTCCAACGCAGTCCGCTCGTCACCGAAGGACACCGCCAGCGTCTCGGCGCCCGCGTCGACGAGCTCGTGAGCGGATGCGACGACCGGATCGGGATCGCCGCTGGACCAGTCGAGCCGCGTCCCGACCTTGATCGGCCGGTCGCCGAACGACCTGAGTCGCGAGACCGCCGCCGCGAAGCCGGCACCGTCCAGGCCGAGCCCCTGCCACTCGTCGCCGTACCGCGCGGCGCGGCGCAACGCGGGCCCCGTCGTACCGCCGATCATGAGCGGGAGCGGCGCCCGGAGTTTCGGCTCGAACACTCCGCCGCGGTCGCGGCCCTCGAAGAGGTCACGGATGATCCCGAGCGACTCGTCGGTCCGGCGGCCACGCTCCTCGAACACCGCGCCGACCGCCGCGAACTCGGCCGTCGCCCACCCCGCGCCGATTCCCAGTACGACGCGCTCGCCGGACAGCCGGTGCAGCGTCGCCGCCTGCTTGGCGACCACGTACGGGCTCCGCATCGGCAGCACAAGCACCGAGGTACCGAACCGGATCCGGCTCGTGCGCGCCGCGAGGTACCCGATGGTGACGAGAGGCTCGTAGACGCCGCCGTACGTCGAGCCGAACTCACCCGGCGGGAGGAGGTGGTCGGGCAACCAGGCCGTGCCGTAGCCCAGATCTTCTGCAGCGACCGCCAGCTCGACCAGTCGCTCGGGCGGCATCGACGCCGACTCGTCCGGGAGGACCACCTGGAGTTCGACCATGTGCTCGACCCTAACCGGCCAGAGTGGTCAGAGCGATCAGAGTGAGCGGGGTGGGTGGCCGGTGTACGTGGGGATGACGGACTTCGGGAGAGGGCCTTTGATGCGCGTCGGTTCTTGTTGCTGCTCGCGGGCGTGCGCGAGCAGGCCGACGGAGCGGGACAGGATGAAGAGGCCACGGGCGAGTTCGGCGGGGAGGCCGAGTTCGGCGTAGATGGTCGCGGTGGCGCCGTCGACGTTCATCGGGACGGGAGCGAGAACGGATTCCAGCGAGAGAGCGATCTCCAGGTGTTCCCCGCTGATGGTGCCGTCGGCAACTGCCTGCTGGGCGGCGGCGATGAGAGGGTCGCGGCGCGGGTCGTGCGGGTGGAAGCGGTGACCGAAGCCGGGGACGTACGCCTTGCGTTCCTTGTACGAGGCAACGAGCTCTCGGGCTGCGGTCGTCGGGTCGGTGCCGGCGTCGACCGTGCGTCGCAGGTCGTACAGGACTTCGAGGCATTGCTGTCCGGCGCCGCCGTGGACGTCACCGAGCAGGTTCACACCGGTGGCGATCGCGTTGTTTAGCGCCAGACCGCAGGAGGCGGCCATCCGGGCGGCCGCGATCGAGGGCGCCTGCGGGCCGTGGTCGACGGCGGCGACGAGGGTCTGCTCGAGCAGCCGCGCCTCCCCCGGCGTCGGCAGTTCACCGCGGACCATCAGCCAGATCATCTGCGGAAACGTGATCCCGTCGATCAGCTGCTCGATCGGATAACCGTGAAACCGGATCACGCCGGGCTCGATATCCGAGATCCCCGTTGCCCACCAATCAGCACCCTCGGTACTCATGTAGCTCCTGTTGCTCGTAGCTCTGTGATCTCGTCCGAGGTGTAGCCGAGCTCGGCGAGGATCTCGTCGGTGTGTTCTCCCAGTCGCGGCGGACGCGTCGACGGTCCGACCGACCCGCCGTCCACGTGCACGCTGCTGCCGAGCACCCGCAGTTCGCGATCCCGTCCGTCGGGCATCTCCACCGTGTGCAGGAGTTCGCGTTCGGCGAGCTGCGGCAGAGAGAGCGTCTGCTCGACGCTCAGCACCGGCGCGACCGGTACGCCGGACTCCGCGAGCAACTCGTCCCAGTACGCCGCGGAACGCTGAGAGAGCGTTCTCTCAAGTTCCTCCTTCAGCTCGGCCCGATGCACCTTCCGCGCTTCCCGTGACCCGAACCGCGCGTCCGTCAGCAACTCCAGGCGGCCCAGCGCCGTGCACAGCTCGACGTACTGCTCCTGCTTGTTGGCCGCGATGTTCAGCGCCCCGTCTGCGGTCCGGAACGTTCCGGACGGGGCCGACGTCGCGTTCTCGTTGCCCATGGCACCGGGTTTCCGGCCCGCGACCAGGTAGTCCGAGACCACCCATCCCATCGCCGCGACCGCCGTTTCCAGCATCGAGACGTCGAGGAAACTGCCGGCGCCGGTCCGTTCCCGTTTCACCAGCGCCGCCGAGATCGCGAACGCCGCGGCGTACCCGCCGAGCGTGTCCGCGATCGGGAAACCGGTCCGGATCGGCGCGGTCTCCGGCGTTCCCGTGACGCTCATGATCCCGGACAGTCCCTGGATGATCTGGTCGTACGCCGGTCGCCCGCGCATCGGCCCGGTCTGGCCGAAGCCCGACACCGCGCAGTACACGAGGCCCGGATTCAGCGACCGCAGTACGTCGACCGGGAAGCCGAGGCGCTCGAGGACTCCCGGCCGGAAGTTCTCCAGCAGTACATCCGCCTCACGGACCAGTCGCTCGAAGACCTCACGACCGGCGGTGCTCTTCAGGTTGAGCGTGAGAGAGCGCTTCCCCGCGTTCTGGGCGAGGAACGAGATGCCGAGCCCGTCCTTGGACAGCTCCAGGTCGCCACCGAGGTTCCGGGCGAGATCGCCCGACCCGGGCACCTCGACCTTGATCACCTCGGCTCCCATCAACGCCAACTGATAACCGGCAAACGGCCCTGCGAGCACATTGGTCAGATCAAGCACCCGCACACCAGCCAGCAAATCCACGTCAGGACGCACTGAAACCGCTCCACCCCGTTCGCACGATGGTTTCCGAGCAGCGGCGTACGGCGGTGATGTACGGCGGCAGGCGGTCGTCGCTGAAGCGGGTCGTCGGCCCGCCGATCGCGATCGCCGCAACGACCCGCCCGTCAGTACGCCGTACCGGAGCCGCAACACCCGACGCACCAAGCTCGCGCTCACCATGACTGACCGCGAACCCCCGCGCAGCCGCATCGGTGACCGCGGCCCGCAGCTTCTTCGCGAACCCCGGCTGCCGCGGCGCCTCCAACGCAAGCTCCTCGATCAGCGACGGATCGACGGCGAGCACCGGCGGATCCGTCAGCAGCACCTTCGACGCGGCTCCGCCCCACAGCGGCATCGACGATCCGACGACCACCATGTGCCGGACGCTCAGCGAGCCCGGCGCCTGCGCGAGACAGACCCGGGTCCGGCCGACGCGGATGTACAGGTTCGCGGTCTCGCCCGTGTCGGCCGACAGCTTGCCCATCGCCGCGCGGACCGCCGGCGGGATCTCCATCGTCGCGCTGCTCAGCCGGGACCAGCGCAGGAAGCCCGGACCGATCGCGTACTTGCCCGGCCCGATCGCCGCGACCAGACCGCGCTGCTCGAGCGTGGTCACGAGCCGGAGCACCGTCGTCTTCGGCAGCCCGCTCGCCGCCGTCAGCGCCGCCAGCGACCAGGTCGGATGCTCGTCGTCGAACCGCTCGAGCAGGTCCAGCGCGCGGTGCACACTCCGTACTCCGTCACCTTCACTCATGGCCCGACGATAACCCGCCGTGCCACGCAACGGAATCTCTGTACCTCCTGGTGGAATGCTGCTACGGTCGCCCGCAGTGATCCCTCGCCCTCAGGAGGTAGCTGCTCATGTCGCGACCCAGAACGGTGCTGGTCGCCGCGGGTCTCACGATCAGTCTGCTCGTCAGCGGCTGCTCGGCCCTGGAGAAGACGCTCGACGGCGGCAGCGTCGCCGGCGACTTCCCGAGCCGCAACGTCGAGATTATGGTCCCCGCCGCGCCTGGTGGTGGTTGGGACCTGACCGCCCGGCAGTTCCAGCACGTGGTCCAGGAGAAGAAGCTGCTCGGCGAGAGAGCGGTCTCCGTGGTGAACGTGACCGGCGCCGGCGGCGCGGTCGGCATCTCCAAGCTGGTCACGAAGAACCGCAAGGACCCGCACACGCTGATGATCACCGGCCTGGTGATGGTCGGCGCGCTGACGCTGAACCAGTCCGAGATCACCGTCTCCGACACCACGCCGATCGCGACGCTCACCGCGGAGCAGGAGGTGCTGGTGGTGAAGTCGGACTCGCCGCTGAAGTCCCTCAAGGACCTGGTCGAGATGTACAAGGCCGACCCGTCGAAGGTGAGCTGGGGCGGCGGAACGATCGGCGGCACCGACCACATCACCGCGGGCACGCTGGTGAAGGCGGCCGGTGCGGACCCGTCGAAGGTCAAGTACATCAGCTACTCCGGCGGCGGCGAGGCGACCGCGGCGATCCTGTCCGGCGACGTGACGGTGGGCATCTCCGGGCTGAGTGAGTTCGAGGAGCAGATCACCGCCGGGAAGATGCGCGTCCTCGCCACCTCCGGCACCGAGCCGGTCACACTCAACGGCAAGCAGCTCCCGACGATGAAGTCCGAGGGGTACGACGCCGAGGTGCAGAACTGGCGCGCGATCGTCGCACCGCCCGACGTACCGGCCGCGGACCGGCAACGGCTGATCGACTTCGTGACGAAGGTGAACCAGTCGCCCGAGTGGGCCGAGATCCGGAAGAAGAACGGCTGGACCGACTTCTTCAAGACCGGTGACGACGCCACCAAGTTCATCGCCGAGGAAACCACCCGCGTCCAGGCCCTGGAGAAGGAGCTGGGAATCCTGTGAGCACTTCTGAGGAAGCAGTCGAAGAAGCAGTCAAAGCTTCGGATGTCGAGGTCGAGGCTTCGCGGCTGGTGCGGATCATCGCCGCGCTCGTGCTGATCGTGTTGAGCGTGACGTTCCTGGTGGGCGTGTTCGACATCCGCAGCCCCAAGGGCTTCGACCCAGCCGGTCCGCGGTTCTTCCCGCTGCTCGTGACGTCCGCGTGGCTGGTGCTGTCGATCGCCTACCTGATCGAAGGACTCCGGTCGCCGAGGACCGCCCGCGCAACCGATCGCAGCTGGTTCGAGCCGGTCGCGGTCTCCGCACTTCTGGTGCTGTATGCGCTGCTCGTCGTCCCGCTCGGCTATCTCATTGCCACTGCGTTGCTGTTCTTCGCGGCGGCCCGGGTGCTCGGTAGCCGCCAGTTGGTGCGGGACATCGTGGTGGCCGTCGTACTCACTGTTGTCGTGTACATCGCGTTCACGCAGTTCCTCGACATCTCGTTGCCGGGAGGGGTGCTGGGCCTGTGATCGGCTTGAGTGTTTTCGGTGACCTCCTGCACGGCTTCGGCACCGTGCTCGACCCGATGAACCTGCTGTGGGCCGTCCTCGGCGTCACCCTCGGCATGCTCGTCGGCATCCTGCCCGGCATCGGCCCCGCGCTGACGATCGCGCTGCTGCTGCCGATCACGTTCAACTTCTCCGACCCGATCGGCGCCTTCATCATGTTCGCCGGGATCTACTACGGCGCGATGTACGGCGGTTCGACCACGTCGATCCTGATCAACACCCCCGGTGAGTCGGCCTCGGTGGCGACCGCGATCGAGGGTCACAAGATGGCGCTCAAGGGCCGGGCCCGGGCGGCGCTGGCGACCGCGGCGATCGGGTCGTTCGTGGCCGGGACGATCTCGACCGTGCTGCTGACGTTCGTCGCGAAGCCGATCGGGAGCCTGGCGAGCCATTTCCAGGCGACCGACTACTTCGCGATCACGCTGCTCGCGATGGTCGCGGTGACCGCGCTCGTCGGGCACTCGCTGGTTCGCGGGCTGCTGTCGCTGGTGGTCGGGCTGTTCATCGGGCTGATCGGTCTCGACAGCCTGTCCGGTGCGCCGCGGTACACGTTCGGCACGCTGCGGCTGCTCGACGGGATCGACGTGGTGATCGTGATCGTCGGGTTGTTCGCGATCGGCGAGACGTTGCACGTGGCGTCGAAGCTGCGGTCCACTCCGGAGCGTCCCGCCGTACTGGAGAAGGGCCGGCTGCGGACCGGGTACCTGACCAGGTCGGACTGGGGACGGTCGTGGAAGCCGTGGCTGCGGGGCACCGCGCTCGGGTTCCCGTTCGGGGCGATCCCGTCCGGCGGCGCCGAAGTACCGACGTTCCTGTCGTACTCGATCGAGCGGCGGCAGGCGCGCAAGAAGGGCCGCGACGAGTTCGGTGACGGCGCGATCGAGGGGGTGGCGGGACCGGAGGCGGCGAACAACGCGTCGTTCTCGGGTGTACTCGTACCGCTGCTGACGCTCGGTCTGCCCACGTCGGCGACGGCCGCGGTGATGCTCGCGGCGTTCCAGATCTTCAACGTGCAGCCGGGGCCGCAGCTGTTCGAGGACCAGAGCACGCTGGTCTGGACTCTCATCGCGTCGCTGTACATCGGGAACCTGATCCTGCTGATCATGAACCTGCCGCTGATCCAGATCTGGGTCCAGGTCCTCAAGGTCCCCCGTCCCTTGCTGTACTCCGGAATTCTGGTCTTCGCGTGCCTCGGTGTGTACTCGCTGTCCGGCTCCGGCTACGAGGTGCTGATGGCGCTCCTGATCGGTGTGGCCGGGTTCTTCATGCGGAAGCTCGACTTCCCGATCGCGCCGGTGATCCTCGGCGTGATCCTCGGGCCGACGATGGAGGAGCAGTTCCGCCGGTCGCTGGTGATCTCGAACGGCGACGCGAGCGTGTTCATCACCCGCCCGCTGAGCGCCGTGATCATCGCGCTGACGGTGCTCGCGCTGTTCGTCCCGTACCTGCCGCGGATCGTCGCCCGCATCCGCGGTACCCAACCCACCCGCGACCGCCTGTCCTTCGGCGAGGACGATTGATGGGAGAGTGGGGCTGTGAAGATTCTCGTCGGATACGTACCAACGCCCGAGGGTGAGGCGGCGCTGACCGCCGCGGCGGTCGAGGCCGAGCTGCGCGGGGCCTCGATCCTACTGCTGAACACGAGCCGCGGCGACGCCTACATCGACGCCCGCTACGCCAACGCCGACGAGTTGGCGGCCGCCGAGGCCAAGCTGCGCGAGCACGGCGTCGAGGTGACGATCCAGCAGGCGGTTTCCGAGGGCGACGTGGCCGGCGCACTCCTGAAGGCAGCCGCCGCCGACGACGTCGGCCTGATCGTCCTCGGCCTCCGCCGCCGCAGCCCGGTCGGCAAACTCATCCTCGGCAGCACCGCCCAACGAGTCCTCCTCGAATCCCCCGTCCCGGTCCTCGCCGTCAAGGTCCAGTCACCCCACGACTGAAATCCGGGTGAGGTGCTGGGGTGGGGCGCCTAAACTGGGCTGGTTATGCCTGATGCCCGGACCGAGTCCACGAGTCCATCCCCAGCTCCCACCCAGGACCCAGCGAAGCGGCGTCGTCCGTCGCGGCGGCGTGGTGGGCGGAAGCCGTCCTCCGATGAGACTCCTGTCGCCGACGTGAACCTCAGCGAGGTCGCGGCTCGGCTGGAAGATCTGACGGCTTACGACCGGGAGCATCTGGGGCGCCGGCTCGAGCGGGTCCGGCGTACAACGGATGCTCGCAAGCGGGCCGCCGAGCTGCAGGGGGTGGCCGCGGCCGTCGAGCAGGCCGAGCGGCGCGTGGAGGTGCGGAGGAACGCCGTACCGGAGATCACGTACCCGGAAGAGCTGCCGGTCAGTCAGCTGAAGGACGAGATCGCCGCCGCGATCCGGGACCACCAGGTCGTGGTCGTCGCGGGCGAGACCGGGTCCGGGAAGACCACTCAGATCCCGAAGATCTGCCTCGAGCTCGGCCGCGGCGTGCACGGCATGATCGGCCACACCCAGCCCCGCCGGCTCGCCGCGCGGACCGTCGCGGAGCGGATCGCGGAAGAACTCGGCACCGAGCTCGGTGAGACGATCGGTTTCGCCGTACGGTTCACCGACAAGGTCAGCGAGCGCTCTCTGGTCAAGCTGATGACCGACGGCATCCTGCTGAACGAGCTGCAGCGCGACCGTGACCTGACGCGGTACGACACCCTCATCATCGACGAGGCGCACGAGCGCAGCCTGAACATCGACTTCATCCTCGGCTACCTCGAACGCCTCCTCCCCCGCCGCCCCGACCTCAAGGTGATCATCACCTCGGCGACCATCGACCCGGAGCGGTTCGCGGCGCACTTCGCGGCCGCCGACGGCACTCCGGCGCCGATCGTCGAGGTGTCCGGCCGGACCTACCCGGTCGAGGTGCGGTACCGCCCGGTCAACGACCCCGAGGACCCGCGCACGATCGACCGCGACCAGACCCAGGCGATCCTGGACGCCGTCGACGAGCTCGAGTACGAGGCGGACGGCGACGTCCTGGTCTTCCTGTCCGGTGAGCGCGAGATCCGCGACACCGCCGACGCGCTGAACGACAAGTTCCGCGGCGAACGGCGTACGACCGAGATCCTCCCCCTCTACGCGCGGCTCTCGAACGCGGAGCAGCACCGGGTCTTCCAGCCGCACGCCAACCGCCGGATCGTGCTCGCCACGAACGTCGCCGAGACCTCGCTGACCGTCCCCGGCATCAAGTACGTGATCGACCCCGGTACGGCGCGCATCTCGCGCTACAGCCACCGCACCAAGGTCCAGCACCTGCCGATCGAGCCGGTGTCGCAGGCCAGCGCCAACCAGCGCAAGGGCCGCAGCGGCCGGACCAGCGACGGTATCTGCATCCGCCTGTACTCCGAGGAGGACTTCGACAACCGCCCGGAGTTCACCGAGCCGGAGATCCTGCGTACCAACCTCGCCTCCGTCATCCTGCAGATGACCGCGATCGGGCTCGGCGACATCGCCGCGTTCCCGTTCATCGACGAACCCGACAAGCGCAGCATCACCGACGGCCTGCAACTGCTCACCGAGCTCGGGGCGATCGACACACCGAAGGGCGGCCGGCTGACCCCGATCGGCCGGCAGCTCGCGCAGATCCCGCTGGATCCGCGGCTGGCCCGGATGATCGTCGAGGCCGACAAGCACGCCTGTGTCCGCGAGGTCATGGTGATCGCGGCCGCACTCTCGATCCAGGACCCGCGCGAACGCCCGACCGACGCCGAGGCGCAGGCCCAGCAGGCGCACGCCCGGTTCCGCGACCCGAACAGCGACTTCCTCGGGTACCTGAACCTCTGGGGCTATCTGAAGAAGCAGCAGAAGGAACTGTCCGGCAACCAGTTCCGCCGGATGTGCCGCAGCGAGTACCTGAACTATCTCCGGGTCCGCGAGTGGCAGGACATCTTCGCCCAGCTGCGTCAGGTCGCGTCCCAGATCGGTGTGAAGCTCAACAGCGGCGAGCCGGCCGATCCGCAGAGCGTGCACATCGCGCTGATGTCCGGTCTGCTCAGCCACCTCGGGATGAAGGACCCCGCCAACCAGCACCAGTACCTCGGCGCGCGCGGTACGAAGTTCGCGATCTTCCCCGGCTCGGGGCTGTTCAAGAAGCCGCCGCAGTTCGTGATGGCCGCCGAGCTGGTCGAGACGTCGAAGCTGTGGGCGCGGGTGAACGCGAAGATCGAGCCGGAGTGGGCCGAGGATCTCGCCCCGCACCTGATCAAGCGCTCGTACTCCGAGCCGCACTGGGAACGTAAGGCCGGCGCCGTGATGGCGTACGAGAAGGTCACGCTGTACGGCGTACCGATCGTCGCCCGGCGCAAGGTGAACTACGGGAAGGTCGACCCGGAGGTGTCGCGCGAGCTGTTCATCCGGCACGCGCTGGTCGAGGGCGACTGGGACACCCACCACAAGTTCTTCCACGAGAACCGCAAGCTGATCGAAGAGGTCGAGGAGCTCGAGGAGCGCACCCGGCGGCGCGACCTGCTGGTCGACGACGAGACGCTGTTCGCGTTCTACGACGAGCGGCTCGGCCCAGAGGTCGTCACCGGACGGCACTTCGACACGTGGTGGAAGACGGCACGGCAGCGCGACGCCGACCTGCTCGACTTCGAACGTTCGCTGATCGTCCGCGAAGGCGCGGACGTCAAGGAGGACGAGTTCCCGCTGCGCTGGACGCAGAACGGGATGACGTTCGACCTGACCTACGCCTTCGAGCCCGGCACGGACGCCGACGGCGTGACTGTGCACATTCCGCTGCTCGTGCTGAACCAGGTGACCGCGGACGGCTTCGAGTGGAGCGTTCCCGGCTTCCGCGAGGAGCTGGTCACGACGCTGATCAAGTCACTTCCGAAGGCGGTACGGCGGAACATCGTGCCGGCGCCCGACCACGCGCGGCAGATCCTCCCCGAGCTCGACCCGGCGTCCGGACCGCTCACCGACGCGATGGCGCGCGCCCTGCGGGACCTTCGCGGTGTCGTGATCGAGACGGAGGACTGGGACTGGACCCGGGTGCCCGAGCACCTGCGGCTGACGTTCCGGGTCGAGGACGACAAGCGCAAGACCGTGGCCGAGGGCAAGGATCTCGCCAAGCTGAAGGAGAAGCTGAAGCCGAAGACGAAGGCCGCGATCTCGCAGGTCGCGTCGAAGGCGGTCAGCGGTCTCGAGAAGGCCGGGCTGACCGACTGGACGCTCGGCGATCTCCCCCGCAGCTTCTCCGAACACCGCAACGGGCTGACGGTCGCGGGATACCCGGCGCTCGTCGACGAGGGCAAGAGCGTCGCGATCCGTCTGCAGGAGACCGAACGTGATCAGGCCGCGGCGATGTGGGCGGGTACGCGGCGGCTTCTGCTGCTGACGATGCCGTCGGTGATCGACGTCGTACAGCGGAATCTGAGCAACCAGCAGAAGATGACGTTGATGGCGGGTCCGCATCGCAACGTCGGCGAGCTGCTCGACGATGCGATCGCGGCGGCCGTCGATCAGCTGATGGCGGCGGCGGGCGGGCCGGCGTGGAACCTGACCGCGTTCTCGATCCTGCGGGACGCCGTACGGTCGGATCTCGCGGACACCGTGCTGACGATCCTGCAGCAGGTCGAGCAGGTGCTCGGGCATGCGCGGACCGTGGACAAGCAGATCTCCCGCGCCGCCAGCCCCGCGTTGCTCGCTGCCCTCTCGGATGTCCGCGGCCAACTCGAAGGGCTTGTGCATCCAGGGTTCATCACGGAGACCGGCGCGAAACGACTGCCCGATCTGGTGCGGTACCTGCGCGGCATGGAGCAGCGGCTGGACAAGCTCGGGGCCAACGCAGCGCGCGACCGCTCCGGCATGGCCGTCGTCGACATGCTCACCGACGAGTACCGCAAGAGACTCCGCGCGGTGCCGACCGGCAAGTACCCGAGCCCCGAACTACTCGAGGTCCGGTGGATGCTCGAGGAACTCCGCATCAGCCTCTTCGCCCAAACCCTCGGCACGCCCTACCCGGTCTCAGAGAAACGCATCCGCAAAGCCTTGGCCGACAGCTAGGAGTCGAGCAGCCGGCGCGCGTGTTCGTGGACGGCGGCACGGAGTTCGGGTGGGTCGAGGATTTCGAACGGCCAGTAGACGCGGGTGACCTGGGCGACGAGGGGTCCCAGCTCGTTGGCGGCGAAGCGCAGCTCGCAGGTGACCGCGTCGATCGGCTCGACCACGCCTTGGCCTGGCGGAATCGCCTTGGTCACGGTCTCGGCGGAGGCCTGGACACGGATGCGGGCGACGATGTCCCACGGCGCCACTCCGGTGCCCTCGGCAACGAGTGCGACCGGGTCCGGCGGGTCGTCGAAGCGGTATCGGGAGCCGGTGAGCACCGGCTCCTCGATGCGGTCGACCCGGAAGGTGCGCCAAGCCTGCCGGTCGCGGTCGCGGGCGACCAGGTACCAGCGCCGACCGGTGTGCACGATCTGCAACGGCTCGACACTGCGCTCTGACTCGCTGCCGTCATGGGTGCGATAGCGGAACCGGATCCCTTCGACGTGCCGGCAGCCGGCCGCCAGCGTAACCAGCACGTCGCCGTCCACCGCCGGCAGCTCGCCTTGCGGGAATTGCGTGGTGTGCGCCCCGATCGCGGCAATCTGCTCGCGCAGCCGCACGGGTAGTACTTGATGGAGTTTGGCGAGCGCGGAGATCGCGGCCTCCTCGACTCCGGTCACCGTCGTGGTCGTCGCGACACGCAGGCCGACCGCGATGGCCACAGCTTCGGAATCCTCGAGCAGCAGCGGCGGCAGCCGTCCGCCGGGGCCGAGCCGGTAACCACCGCCGATCCCGGCCGTGGCGTCGATCGGGTAGCCGAGCGAGCGCAGCCGCGTCACATCACGCCGTACGGTGCGACGCGTGATGTCGAGCCTCGCCGCCAACTCGGCGCCGTCCCATTGAGGGCGCGAGTGGAGCAAGGACAGCAAACGGAGCAGCCGGGCCGCGGTATCCATCGTGCGTCTATTCTGCCTCGACCTGCGGACCGACCCTGTCCGCAGGTCGTCCTACGGTGATCACATGACGACGCTCACGCAGAACCTGCTGGACCTGTCGGACTTCGCTTGGCAACGACTGCGGGACCGGGTCGAAGGTTTGACCGACGCGGAGTACTTCTGGGAGCCGTTCGACGGCTGCTGGTCGGTTCACAAGGCCGACGACGGGTACGCCGCCGACTGGGCCTGGATACCGCCCGCTCCCCCGCCGTTCACCACTCTGGCCTGGCGGATCACGCACATCGCCGACCTGTTGCAGGCCGAACGTACGGCGACCTGGTTCGGGCACGAACCTGTTGCCACGGACGATGAGCCCGCGGTCCCGGGGTCTGCCGAGGCTGCTCTTGAGGCACTGGATCACGCGTACGAGATCTGGCGTCGGCGCCTCGCCGCGCTCAACCAGGAGGACCTCGACCGGCCGATGGGCGAGATCGCGGGCCCGTACGCCGACAACGACGGCACCTCGTTCGCGCTGCACATCCTCGACGAGCTGATCCACCACGGCGCCGAGGTGGGCACCGTCCGCGACTTCTACCGCGGTGCGCACGCCGAAGACCCGTTCGCGGCTGCCCTTGCGGGTGAGCTCACACCGGCCGACCGCCCCGCACTCCTCGCCGAGGCAGCCGCCGCGCAGCGCTGGGAGCTCATCCCGACGCTCGCCGACCTGGGCTTCAGCGTCAACGAACGGACCCCGGACGGCGCGACCGCAGCCCATCTGGCCGCAGGCACCGGCTCGCTGGACACACTCCGGTTCCTGGTCGAGCGTGGCGCGGACCTGTCACTGACCGATGTGCAGTTCCACGCGGACGTACGTGGATGGGCGCAATGGTTCAAGCAGGCAGACGTTGCCGACTACCTCGCGACGGTCCGATCAGGGCCCGAGGCCCATTAGGAGCGGCGGCCCAGTGCGGTGACCACCGACACACCGGCAGTCGTGCTGGTCTGAGGCGTGCTGGTCTCAGGCGTGCTGGGGCGTTGACAGCTCTGCGTGGTTCCTCGGGCCGGCGCAGGTAATGGTGTGCCTTCTGCTTTCAGAACGGTGGCGGGTCGTGAGCTACCTGCCGGGGGCCAGCGGTGGGATTGGCGTCGGGTTGCTGGGTGATCGGGCCACGGGCGGGTGGGACGGTGGTGTACCGATGACCGCTAGGGGTCGTGAGGGTGACGGAGCCGTCAGGGTGAGCGGTGGTTTTCCATCCCCACGCTTTGGTGTCCTTGATGACGTGGTGGTACTCGCAGTACGGCACGAGTCCGGTCAGAGTTGTCTGCCCAGATTGTGCGAACGGGGTGGCGTGGTCGCGGTCGCATTCACGGGAGGTGCGGTTACAGCCGGGCCAGGCACACACCGGGTGGCGGGCGAGCAGGGTTTCGGTGACCAGCACCCCCGGGTCGTGGCGGGTGGTGGAGGCCTCGAGGACAGTGCCGTTGACGGGGTCGGTGAGGAGCCGGCGCCAGGTGCCGTCGGCGGCGATACGGCGGGCCATGTCGGCGGGGATGGGTCCGTAGCCGGTGAGTTCGGCAGGGTCATCGTCGAGGCCGAGCAGGGTCGAGGCTGGGACGACGACCTCGATGTGGGGGCGGCGGCGGTGCTGGTCGGGCAGGCGCCGGCCGAGCCAGTCCAGCCCGTTGCGCAGGATGTGCTCGAACAGATCCGCGGCCGCGTCGGCGCGGCGCTGCTCGGCGGTGCGGACGTCCTTCTCCGCACCGGCATCCGCACCGGCATCCGCAGCAGCACTCGCGTTCGCGCACGCACCGGCATCCGCACTAGGGGCGCTGCCGGTGACGGCGATGTCGTCGGGGGTGGTGCCCGGATTCGGATCGGGTCTGACGTCCGGGGATCCTGGCGCGCCGGCCCGCAGCCCGGAAGCCATCGGCGCGCCGAGCGGAGCGGGGGCGGCGGTGGGGGTGCCGCGTTTGGCGAGGGTGGCCATGGCTTGGATGGTGACCCACATTCGCTGGATCTTGTCGGCGCTGTGCACAATCCACAACCCGGCCATACCGTTGGCCAGCGGGACGACCTTGCAGGTCCGCTCGGCCACCGCGGCGCGGTGATCCTCGGCCGCTTGCACGGTGGTGTGTTTGGCGACCTGGCGGCGCAACGACTCCAACAGGTTCCGATGGGTCTGCTTGGCGGCACGTTTCAGCACATGCGCCTCCACCGCCCGCGCCGCCTCATCGGGCAGAGTGCTGGTGGCCTCGGAGATCGCCAGCGCCTTACCCCAGGTCAGCGCCCCACACCGCAAGCCCAGATGAGTCGCCGACAATATCGAGGTCAGACGCAAGGCCGTCTCCACCCGCCGTCCGACCGTGTCCGGCGACAACCCGAGCGCCAGCGCGATCTCGCCGTTCCAGGACCGCTCCGGGTCGACCGGGCGGCCCTTCGAATCGAGCTGGGTCGGGCGGGGCGACTCGCGATGCTCGGCGCGACGCTGCCGGACGAACGACGCCGTCGCGCTGGTCTTGATCGCCTCGCCGAAGCTGATCAGCCGGTCCGCGGCCTTCATCAACTCGATCAACGCCATCGGCGACATCGCCTCCGGCCGGGTCCCCTCCAGCGCGGCTGCCAGCGCACCGCCGGGCGGCAGGAACACCCAGGCCGGCGCCTCCCGGCGCAGCATCTCCCGCTCGGCGGCGTCCTGTTCGACACCGTCCCACTCCTGCCACTCGAACTCGTCCACCCGCGAGTACCGGTTCCAACCCAGTAACTCGTCCAGCTCGGCGTCCAACTGGTCCTGCTCACTGATCACCGCCGGACCGTCGGGGACCTCGGGATCAGTCGGGTAGACCAGGTCGTCCGGGACGTAGTCGTCGTCCGGCGGCACGTCATCCCAGACGCTCCACGCAGACCGCGCGCCCACTCCGCCTGAAGTGGGCGCTGACAGTTCGGCGGGGACCTGGCGGTCACCGCCGAACTGAGTGATCGGCATCCCTCTCATGTACACATATTAGAACACCTGTTCGATTGAACCAAATCGATGTCCCCGCGGCCCTGTGATGTCTCAGGACATCGGTGACGTTTCGGTCTGGTTTGGGCGCGGTCCACCGGGTCTGCCGTTGCCGACGTAGGTCGTGCCGCTGGGTGCATCGGGAGACCACTGCGTGATCGCGAGACGGGCACGGGGATCAATTGGCACGTTCTTCGACACCGGCGCAGTCGACTGGTCCAGTGGCCCAGCCGTGCGGTGGGGGGACTGCGAGGCGATCGTCCGTGCTAAATTCATGAGAAAGCGCGAGCTCAGTCTCCAGTCGGGGCGCAACGGCGCAAGACGCCGAAAGGGCAAGGCCCACCTACTCCAGCTCAACCCTGGGAGGGACGCCATGCCCATACTCGAAACGTACAAGAAGCAGGCCAAGCAACTCCCGCGCCGGCACCGCGACCGCAACTACTCGGTCGGTAGCCGCATGCGCCAGCTCGAGGCGGGCTACGGGAGCTAGACGGCAACACAGTCGCCTTCGTCGGCTGAACGAAAGCCGCAAGCCGAGTCGGTTGCCTGACACCGGTATCGCCGCGACCCGGCGATCCCGTTCGTTGAATGCGCCCGGCCCTGGCACTCGGAGCAGTCAAGATCCAACCGGCTAGGAGAAGCACAGTATGGCTGTGACAAAGGACGGGCATCCGACGCAGGAGTTGCACACGCTGATTGCGTCCGCACTAGGCAAAGAGCCGATTGACTGGCATCGACCGCACACCGGGCTGTCGGCCGCGTCCTTCGTGGTTGGCTTTGCTGACGGCTCGAGCGCCTTCGTTAAGGCTGCGGTCGATGACCAGGGAGCGAAAGGGCTCCGTACAGAGCATGAGATCGTCTCCAGTATCGAGAGCGACCTGGTCGCTCGGGAGCTGGCCTGGCTCGAGGACGGAGATCGCCCGGTCCTCGTGATGGAGGACCTGCGTGCTGCGCATTGGCCGGCCGACCATGACCCGGTGACGTGGAAGCCCGGTCAGTTCGATCTCCTGTTCGCGGCACTGCGGCGGGTCGGTGAGCTGCCCCCGCCGGCATCCCTTCCGTCGGCCCGGGACGGATTCCGGCCGCAGTGGCCGTTGATCGAGCGCGAGGCGGATGACTTCCTGGCGCTCGGCCTGTGCAGCGAGGCCTGGTTCAACGCTGCGCTCGATGGACTGGTGGAGGCGGAAAGCAACGTCCCGGTCGGGGGTGATGCGCTGGTGCACAACGACGTCCGGAGCGACAATCTGTGTTTCGTCGGTCAACGCGTAGTGCTGGTGGACTGGGCCCAGGCCATTCGTGGGAATCCGCAGCAGGACCTCGCTTCGGCACTCGCTACGTTGCCACTCGAAGGCGGCCCGGATCCGTTCGACGTACTACCTGAAGGAGGGCCTTGGGCGGCCCACATCGCCGGTCAGTGCGCTCGCCGGGCCGCTCACGAGACGCAAGCCCCCCAGTGGCTCCGCATGGTCTTTCAACGTATCGCTGTGATCTGCCTCAGCTGGGCATCCCGATCGCTCGACTTGCCACCTTGGACCGGAGCCCGCTGGAACGAGATCCGCTGACAATGGCAGCTGATCACGCCGGTCGGTTGTCAGGGGACGAAGGCGCGTTGGGAGCGGTGGCGGAAGGTGGTGGGAGTGAGGGCGTGGGCTGTGGTGAAGCGGCGCGTGAAGTAGGACTGGCTGGTGAAGCCGCAGCGGGTCGCGATGGTAGCGATCGTGGTGTTGGTTGCGGCTAGCAAGGATGCGGCGTGCTCTAGGCGGAGGTCGGTGACGAAGGTGGTCGGCGTGACGCCGTACGCCGCGCGCATCGAGCGGGACAGGTGTGCGGGGCTCACGCCGGCTAGTTCGAGCAGGCGCGGTACGCCGCCGCGGAGGTTCTCCTCGGCGCGCATCGACGTACACGCTTTGGCGAGCCAGTCGGGGATCCCTGAGCCGCCGGGGTCGCCGGGTGTCAGTAGGTCGAGAAGGTCGATCCAGAAGCGCAGCAGGTCGTAGGCGGTTGGGGTGTTCTGGAACCGGTCGAGGGCGTGCTCGAAGACCGGTACGGCGGACGGTTGATGGAAGCTGACCGGACCTCGGGACGACCAGGTCGGTGTGCGGGTCAGGTCGAGGAATCCTTGCCAGATCGAGCTCGGGAACGCGACGTTGACAAACTCCAGACCATCGGGCGCCGCGCCGCGTACCGCATGGCGGTCGCTCGGCCGGACCAGTACGACGTCACCGGCCCGCAGCGGCGCGACGCCGGTGGTCAGTAGGTGTTCGCCGCTGCCGGACATGACTCCCATGAACTCGTGGAAGTCGGCGTGCGTGTGCAGTTCGGTGTCGCGGGCACGGGCCGGGATCCGGACGCGCGCCGCGTGGTACGGGCGGCCGAACGCGTGGGCCTCGAAGCGCAGGATCTGATCCACATCAAGACAGTACAAATTCTCGTCGTACGGCTGCTAGTCCGTCCAGGCACCGACCGACGACGCTGGAGGCATGTTCGAAACCGACGGCTATGTCATCTTCCGCGACGTCATCGACCAAGACCTGATCAAGGAAGTGAACGATCATGTCGAGTGGCTGCAGGCCCGCCATCCCGAGGTCCGGCCCGAGCAGCTCGGACACGTCTACCTGCGTGATGACCCGTTCTGGGTCCGGCTGGTGAGCGACGACCGGCTCGTCGACATCGCCGAGAAGTTCGTCGGGCCGGACATCGCGCTGTTCGCGTCGCACTACATCTCCAAGCCGCCGTACTCCGGGCAGCCGGTGCTCTGGCATCAGGACGCCGCGTTCTGGCCGCTCGACCCGATGAAGGTGGTGACGCTCTGGCTGGCCGTCGACCACTCGACGCCGGAGAACGGGTGCGTCCGGTTGATCCCGGGCAGTCACCGCTCCGGGGTCGCCGGGATGCGCGACAACACCGACGTGGAGAGCGTGCTCGGCAAGGAGATCGCGGTCGAGGTCGACGAGTCGCAGGCCGTCGACATGGTGCTCGCGCCGGGCGACGTCGAGGTGCACCACGCGAACATCGTGCACGGGAGTACCGCGAACACGTCGCCCTATCGGCGCTGCGGGCTGACCATCCGCTACATCCCGACGTCGACGAGGATCACCGATCCGGAGTCGCCGTACCCGAGCGCGTTCCACCTGCGCGGCGAGCCGGGGGTGAACAGCTACCAGCCGCGACCGCAGTACGTCGAAGGCCGGCACTTCCCGTTCGCCGGCGCTTCTTGACATGAGAAAAGCCCGCCCCGAGTTCGGGGCGGGCTCTTCGGTGACTCACTCGAGGCAGATCCGGAACGGGTGCCCCGCCGGGTCGGCGTAGATCCGCCAGCCGCGCGCGTTGTCGGCGGGCGGCGGGTCCAGCGGATCGAGCGGCTCGGCTCCGAGGGCGACCACGGTCGCGTGACCGCTGGAGAGATCCTCGACGATCAGGTCGAGGTGAAGGTCCTGCGCGTCGGTGCCGGGCCACGTGTCCGGCACGTACTCCTCCGAGCGCCGGAAGGCCAGCGTCGAGAACCCCAACGACGAGCCGGGGCCGGTCAGGCTCCGCCAGTCCTCGTCACCGTTCTCGTCGATCTCCAGCCCCAGCAGCGCCGAGTAGAACTGGGCGAGCTCGAGTGGGTCCGGGCAATCCAGGACCACCGAGCCGAGCCGCCCGGCAGTACTGCCCGGCTGCTCTGCCACCTGCGTCATCTGTCCTCCACAATCTGTTTCGTCAGCCTGCTCCTCATAAGGGGCAGGTCCGGCCAAGGCCCTCTTGTCGGAAGGCCCGGCCGCCTACGATGACAGGTCGCAGGGACAATTCGCACCTTTCGACACGCGTTCTCGGCCAGTGAGCCGGTCGCTGACAGTGAAGGTTCGGGCGCGCTACCCCTCAGACTGCTGTACGCCGGTAGCACGCCGGCGCTCGCCGAGTTTGCGGATCTTCGCCCGCGTCCCGCAGTCCTCCATCGCGCACCAGCGCCGCGAACCGTTCCGGCTGCGGTCGAGGAACAGCCACCCGCAGCCCCCGTCGTCGACCGGGCAGGCCCGCAACTGGCGCAACTCGACGCCCCGCACCAGCTCGACCGCGGCCACCACCAGCCGATCGGGAATCAACTGCGCCGGCGACGTCCCGACCACCAGCTCCGCGATGCCCCGCTCCCGGCCCGCGTCCGGGATCAGCATCGACCGCGCGGCCGCCGCCGACCAGCGCAACATCAACCGCTCGAACGCAGAACCCTCACTGTGCTTCACGCCGTCGCCCGCGACAACGGCGCCGAACGCCCGCGGCGCGAACACGTCGTACGCCGCCTCACGGATCTCCAGCGTCGCGTTGAGGGACTTCGTGGCCAGCTCCGGCGACGAGCGCCACGTGCCCTCGACGGCACTGTAATCGCGCAGATCGATCAGCCCGATCCGGCGGGACCAGGCGACCAGCTCGGCGGGCGACGTCAGGTAGTCGTGCTCCACAGCACCGCCCCGCACCCGGGGAGTGACCGTGTTCACCAGGTCGAGGGCAGGGTGTCCGCCCACGATGCGGAACTCCGCACGAAAACTGTCGGTCACGGGTGAGATGCTACCACCATAGAATCCTTTACTGGAATCAGGTGCCTCATGCCTCTCTCGTTCCGCCGGGCAAGCCTCGCACTGGTGTTCCTCGGCGTTTCAACCTTCTCGTTCGTGACCGTCGAGGTGCTTCCGATCGGTCTGCTGACCGTGATCGCCGACGACCTCGAGCGATCCCGCTCCCAGATCGGCCTCCTCGTCACCGGGTACGCCGCGGTCGTCGTCCTCGCCTCCATCCCACTGGCCCGGCTCACCCACCATCTACCTCGCCGCCTGGTGCTTGCCGGCACGCTCGGGGTCCTGACCGCTGCCACGGCACTCTCCGCGGCGGCTCCCTCGTACGAGACGCTGTTTGCCGCGCGGCTGGTGATCGCTCTCGCACAGGCGCTGTTCTGGTCGATCGCCCCGCCGATCGCGACCAGCCTGTTCACGCCGGAGTTTCGCGGCCGGGTGATCGCGCGGCTCGCTATCGGTACGGCGCTGGCGCCGATCCTCGGCATCCCGCTCGGCACCTGGCTCGGAGAGCAGGCCGGCTGGCGGGTGCCGTTCGTGGTGATGACGGTGCTCGGAGCGGCCGCCTGCGTCGGGATCGTCGTCCTGCTCCCGCGCACCGAGGTGCAGGACAGTCCGTCACGCCGGGGCAGTTCCCCTGATCTCCGGCGGTACGTCGTCCTGCTGATCGCGTCCGCCGTCGGTGTGACCGGATTCCTGACGTTCAACACGTACGTCACGCCGTTCCTGCTGGACGTCTCCGGGTTCTCTTCCGAGGTCCTCGGTCCGATGCTGCTGGCCAGTGGTGCCGGCGGACTGGCCGGCACACTGATCGTCGGCCGCGTGCTGGATCGGCACCCGTGGGGCGCGACCGTTCTGCCGCTCGGCCTCATCACGGTCGGCCTGTTCGGGCTGTACGCACTGGGACAGGTACAGGTCGTGACGGTCGCGCTGATCGCGGTGATCGGCCTGGCGTTCAGCGGGCTCGCAGTCGCCGTACAGAGCCGGACGCTCCAGATCGCCCCGGGCAGCACCGACATCGCGTCCGCCGGGGCCAGCTCGGCGTTCAACGTCGGCATCGCCGCCGGAGCGTTCGTGGGCGGCGCGCTGATCGACACCACGACTGTGCGGGCGGTAGCACTCGTCGGCGGCTTGCTGACCGCGGCCGCAGCTCTTGTCATGCTCAGCGAACCCCTGCTGGTCCGGCCGCGACGGACCGTGCCAGAGTGCCGGGGTGACCACGCCGTTTGTGAAGAGCCGGCCTGACGCACCTGCGGGCTTCTTCGAGGTCGAGGCGGCTGGTCTGCGCTGGCTGGACGTTCCTGGCGGAGTGCCGGTCGCTGAGCCGCTCCACGTCTCCCCCACTCAACTAACGACCACCAGGTTGAACATGGCTCCGCCAACCGAGTCAGCCGCCGAGGACTTCGGGCGGCGGCTGGCCGTCACACATGACGCCGGCGCCCGCTACTTCGGCGTACCGCCGGACGGGTGGAGTGGCGACGGCTACATCGGCACCGCCCCGTTGCCGCACGCACTGGAGCCAGTGAAGTCGTGGGGTGAGTTCTACGCGAACCTGCGCCTCCGGCCGTACCTACGGGCCGCCCACGACCAGGGCATCCACCTGGACGCCGTCGAGCGCGTCTGCACTCGCCTGGACGCAGGTGTGTACGACGACCCGTCCGACGAGCCGTGCCGGATCCACGGTGACCTGTGGTCCGGCAACGTGCTCTGGACGCCGGACGGCGTACACCTGATCGATCCGGCCGCGCACGGCGGTCACCGGGAGACGGACCTCGCCATGCTCGCGCTCTTCGGGCTACCGCGACTGGACCGCGTACTGCGCGCGTACGACGAGGCGCACCCGCTCAGAGACGGTTGGCAGGAGCGGATCGGGCTGCATCAACTGCACCCGTTGCTGGTGCACGTCGTGCTGTTCGGCGGGGGCTACGCGGCACAGGCGATCGAGTCGGCCAGGCGGTATTGAAGCCTCTTGACGTAATGCCGGGAGCCGCGAACACTTTCGATCATGATTCCGCAGCCCACGGCGCAGCAGGCGCTCACCGACGAGACCTTCACGCTGCAGTCCGACGCCACCATCGGCCTCGATGACTCCTCCGCCCAGACGATCGCCGACCGACTCGCGGCGCAGCTCCGCCGGTCGACCGGTTTCACGCTGCCGGTCCAGCAAGGCACCGGGACGATCACGCTGTCCACCAACGGCCCGGAGTCGTTGGGTGCCGAGGGCTACGAACTTCGCGCGGACGGGGCCGGCGTCACCGTCACAGCGGCGACCGCCGAGGGACTGTTCCGCGGCGTCACCACCCTCCGGCAGCTCCTCCCCGCCACGGCCGAGGCCGACACCGAGCAGGAGGGTCCGTGGGAGATCGCCGGTACGACGATCTCCGACTCCCCGCGCTACGGCTACCGCGGCGTCATGCTCGACGTCACGCGGCACTTCTTCACCGTCGACCAGGTGAAGCACTTCATCGACCTGGTGTCGCTCTACAAGCTCAACCGGCTACACCTGCACCTGTCCGACGACCAGGGCTGGCGGATCCAGGTGGACTCCTGGCCGCGGCTGACGGAGTACGGCGGCAGCAAGCAGGTCGGCGGCGACGCGGGCGGGTACTACACGAAGGCGGAGTACGCCGACCTCGTCCAGTACGCCGCGGAGCACTACATCACCGTCGTACCGGAGATCGACACCCCAGGACACACCAACGCGGCGCTGGCGTCGTACCCCGAGCTGAACAAGGGCGACCAGGCGCCGGAGCTCTACACGGAGACCGAGGTCGGTTTCAGCTCGTTCGCCATCGACAAGGACGTGACGTACGAGTTCCTCGACGACGTGTTCCGGGAGGTGGCCGAGCAGACGCCCGGCGAGGTCCTGCACCTCGGTGGGGACGAGGCCCACTCGACGCCGCACTCGGACTACCTCGCCTTCGTGCCCAAGGCCGCCGAGCTGGTCGTGAAGCACGGCAAGCGGGTGATGGGGTGGCACGAGATCGCCGACGGGCCGCTGCCTGCCGGCACTGTCGTGCAGTACTGGGGCACCGAGGACCCCAAGGCTCAGGTGTTGGCGCAGCAGGCCGTCGAGCAGGGGGCGACGCTGGTGCTGTCCCCCGCGAACCGGGCGTACCTGGACATGAAGTACCACGAGGAGACCCCGCTCGGGCTGCAATGGGCCGGACTGGTCAGCGTGGAGCAGTCCTACAGCTGGAACCCGGCCACGCTGATCCCGAACGTGCCGGCGAGCGCGATCGACGGCGTCGAGGCGCCGCTGTGGACGGAGACGCTCGACGACCTGGACAAGGTCGAGTTCATGACGTTCCCGCGGTTGCCGGGCATCGCCGAGCTCGGGTGGTCGCCGGAGTCCGCGCTCGACTGGACGACGTACCGCGACCGACTGGCCGAGCAAGGTCCGCGCTGGGAGGTGCTCGGCGTCAACTTCTACCGGGCGCCGGAGATCGACTGGCGCTAACCGAGGATGCGGTCCAGCAGCCAGGCTGTGGTCGCGTCCACGTCCTGCTCTGCGACCGTGTGCTGCGTGACGTCGGCGGCGGCGTCACGCACCTCCAGCCGATACACGTACCGGTCCGGCCGCGGCCGCCCGGTGCCCAGGTCCTTGGCCTCCAGTTCGCGGACCGCGGCCTCCAGGCGGTCCGCGTCCGGCTGGCTGCTGGTGTCCAGCTCGCCCTGCTTGGTCAGCCCGGCGAAACCGCCGCTGCGGGTCACGCTGACGATCATTGTTGCCTCCTCGCTCTTCCTGCTGCACCACCGTCAACACCACTGTCCACAGCCGCGCGACACGCCGAGGACTCCGATCAGAATCATGCGCCCATCACCCGGCGTACCGGGCCATTGTCCTTCGTTGCCATCGTCACGTCCGTTCCGTCGGCGGCGAAACAGCAGGTCGGCGCGGGATTTCCGGTTCCGGACCGGCCCTGTGCCGCCCAGAATCGTCCGTGCACGGAGGGTAGCGAGTCGCGACAATCAGCGACACGTGTTTGTGGTCACCCCTACCATCAGGCCGCAGAACGGCTACAGTTATGCCGTTGCAGTTTTGGACTCCCTGACTTTTGCTGTGCTGCATGGCCGGTCTGTCGTCTGGGGCCTTTCGGCGACGCGCGGCTCATGAGGTGTGGGTCGCGGATTGTTAATAGCCATCGAGGAGATAGACAAATGGCTGTCGGTACTGTCAAGTGGTTCAACGCTGACAAGGGCTTCGGCTTCATCACCCCGGATGACGGTGGCGCGGACGTGTTCGCGCACTACTCGGCCATCCAGATGTCGGGCTTCCGTTCGCTGGACGAGAACCAGCGCGTGGAGTTCGAGATCACCCAGGGCCAGAAGGGTCTGCAGGCGGAGAACATCCGCGCGATCGGCACCTGATCGCCCTTCCAGCACACTGACGAGAGGGTCGCACACCACCAGGTGTGCGGCCCTTTCGCCGTCTCACAACAAATGGGGCTCAGCGCAACCGCGGTACGACGTCGGTCGCGATCTGCTCGAGGACGGTTTCGGAGCCGGCGTACACGCCCTCGGTGCGGGGCCAGTGGGTGATGACGTCGGTGAAGCCGAGGGCTGCGGCGCGGCCGACGGCGTCCTCGAAGGCGGCCGGGCTGGAGAGCGCGTAGACCTTGGAGTCGAGGGACAGGTACCTGTCCAGGTGACGGCCCTCGAGGAGGTCGTCGAGGCGGTGGCTGAGGTCGGCGACCGCCGCCCACCAGCTGTCCAGGTCGTCCCCCGCTGCCCCGGTCGTCATCCAGCCGTCGCCGTGCCTGGCGGCGAACTTGAGCGAGCGCGGCCCGTTGCCGGCCAGGACGAACGGGACACGTGGTTGCTGGACGCAACCAGGCAGCGTGCGGCCGTTCCGCGTCTCGAAGTACTCGCCCTTGAAGTCGACACCGTCCGTGGTGAGCAGGGTGTCGAGGAGCCGCACGAACTCCTGATAGCGATCCTGCTTCTCCCGCGGCGCCAGGTCCGGCCCACCCTGGATCGTCGCGTCCAAGCTGCCGCCGGCGCCGATCCCGCACAGGAACCGGCCGCCGGACACGTCGTCGATCGCGAGGATGTCGCGGGTCAGCGCCAGCGGGTGCCGGAAGTTCGGCGAGGTGACGAACGTACCGAGCTTGATCGTCGACGTGACGAGGGCGGCCGCCGTCAGCGTCGGCGTCGTCCCGTACCACGGTGAGTCCTGCAGACCGCTCCAGGTCAGGTGGTCGTATGTCCACGCATGGTCGAACCCGTACTCCTCCGCTCGCCGCCACCGCGGCGCGGCGTCCTGCCAGCGGTACTCCGGCAGGATCGCAATTCCGAAACGCATGAGCGCACCTTACCGAGTGTGGCCGAAAGCACGATTGTTGCGTTTTGCCACGATCTTCGACACGGTCGTAAGGCACTGTCCCCGACACAACCGAACGGAGGCGCGCCTAAGCGAGGCGTGACTTACCTGTGGCGATAGATATCGACAACCAGGCAGACACCCAAGACCCCGCACTGCATCCCGCGATCGCAACACCCCCGCCGCCCGGCAGCCGAAGTCACGGCTCCGGACTCGACCGCGTCACCTTCGGTGTCACCGCGGTCATCGCCCTGGCCTTCGTCGCCTGGGGCATCGTCGACGCCGCCGGTCTCGGGACGGCGTCCGACTCGGCCCTCGGATGGGTCGAACAGAACACCGGCTGGCTGTTCGTCCTGCTGGCCTCCGGCTTCGTCGTCTACGTGATCTGGCTCGCCGCCGGACGGTACGGGCGGATCCCGCTCGGCCGGGACGACGAGGAACCCGAGTTCAAGACCGTGTCCTGGGTCGCGATGATGTTCAGCGCCGGTATGGGCATCGGACTGATGTTCTTCGGCGTCAGCGAGCCGCTCTCGCACTTCACCAGTCCCCCGCCGGGGACCGTTGCGGGCGGGTCGCCGGAGGCCCTCGAGACCGCGATGGCGACCACGTTGTTCCACTGGACCCTGCACCCGTGGGCGATCTACGCCGTGGTCGGGATCGCGATCGCGTACGGCACGTTCCGGCGCGGCCGGTCGCAGCTGATCAGCGCGGCGTTCGCTCCGCTGCTGGGACGCCGTACCGAAGGACCGATCGGCAAGGTGATCGACGGGCTGGCGATCTTCGCGACGCTGTTCGGGTCGGCCGCGTCGCTCGGGCTCGGCGCACTGCAGATCGGTTCCGGCGTCCGGATCCTCGGCTGGCTGGACAACACCGGGAACGCCGTCATGGTCGGCGTGATCGCCGTACTCACCGCGGCCTTCGTGGCCTCGGCGGTTTCCGGCGTCGCGAAGGGCATCCAGTGGCTCTCGAACATCAACATGGTGCTGGCCGTCGTCCTCGCGGTCTTCGTGTTCGTGGTCGGCCCGACCGTGCTGATCCTGAACCTGGTGCCGACCGCGATCGGCGACTACTTCCGCGACCTGGCCGACATGGCCGCACGGACCGAGGCCAGTGGCGGCGACGCGATGGCGACCTGGCTGTCCGGCTGGACCGTCTTCTACTGGGCCTGGTGGATCTCGTGGACGCCGTTCGTCGGCATGTTCATCGCGCGGATCAGCCGCGGCCGCACGATCCGGCAGTTCGTCACCGGCGTACTGCTGGTGCCGTCACTGGTCAGCGTGCTGTGGTTCTGCATCTTCGGCGGTACGGCGATCGATATGCAGCGTGACGGTACGGACATCGCCGGCGCGTCGACGTCCGAGGGTCAGCTGTTCGGCATGCTCGAGCACATCCCGCTGAGTGCGGTCACGACGGTGATCGTGGTCATGCTGGTCGCGATCTTCTTCGTGTCCGGTGCGGACGCCGCGTCGATCGTCATGGGCACGTTGTCCGAGCGCGGTGCGATCGAGCCGAAGAAGCCCCTGGTGATCTTCTGGGGCGTGCTCACCGGCGCGGTGGCGGCGGTCATGCTGCTCGCCGGCGGAGGTGGCGCCGACGCCTTGCAAGGCTTGCAGAACCTCACGATCGTCGCGGCGTTGCCGTTCGCGGTCGTGATGGTCGGGCTTGCGGTCGCGCTGGCCAAGGACCTGCGCACCGATCCCTTGATGTTGCGCAGCGAGATCGGCTCGGAGGCGGTCGAGGCTGCGGTCATCGAAGGGGTCAGCAACCACGGCGAGGACTTCACGCTGGTGGTCAGCGGCAACGGCGAGAAGCAGGACGAGGTGCCTAAGAAGTAGGCGTCGGGAACGTGGCTAGGGAGCTGGTGCCGATGCTTCCTAGCCACACCTTCCCGTCGCGTTCGCGGACGCCGGTGGGCATGTGGAAGCTCGGGTGCTTGGCGCGCAGGTCGTGGACCAGTTCGCCGGTCTCGTCGTACGCCTGGATCTCGATGATGTCCGCAGCCTTCGGCTTCAACGCGTCCGGCAACGCCCACACGACCTTGCGGAGTACAGGGTGCTTGGGCAGCAGCAGATCGAGTACGGCGTTGCGCGGCGACCCGACCGCGACCCAGATCAGGCCGTCGGAGCCGCGGGCGATGTTGTCCGGCAGGCCCGGGATCGCCGCGATCTGCACCGGCTCGGCGCCCGCGGTCGTGAGGTCGAGTTTGTAGAGCCCGTACGTCGCGGTCTCGGCCCAGAAGAGCGTACGGCGATCGCTGCTGAGCGCCACGCCGTTCGGAAAGCCGCGGCCGGTCGCCAGCCGGGTAAGTGCCCCGTCGGGCGTACGGCGGTACACGCTGCCGGTCGTGGAGTGTTCGAGGAGATCGGCCATCCACTCGTCGATGCCGAACCGGGTGGACGAGTCGGTGAAGTAGATCGTGCCGTCCTCGGTGACGTCCGCGTTGTTGCAGAACCGCATCGGGCGGCCGTCGATGTCCGACAGCAAGGTCGTCACCCGGTTGTCCTTGTCGAGCGTCAGCAGACCGCGGTTCGCGTCGCAGATCAGCACCTTGCCGTCCGGCAGCCATTCCAGGCCGAGCGGCCGGCCGCCGGTGTCGGCGAGGGTGCTGATCGTCTTGCCGTCGGCGCTGACGCGCAGGATGCGGCCGTCGTACAGGCCCGTGAGAACGCTGCCGTCGTCGTCGATCAGCGTGTCCTCGGGTCCCGCGCCCGGCAACGCAACGACCTCGACGTCGACGCCCTTCGGATGCCGCACCGGCGGTACGGGCGGCGGGGTCCAGCGAACAGGCGCGATCGACGTCTTCATGGCGCAGACCCTAGCGCGCTGCACCCGTCCGACCACAGGGGGTACGAGGAACGTCGAAGCCCGGACCAGCCGGTCCGGGCTTCGACGGAGTTGCTAGAAGATGACCTCGCCGCGGGCGCGACGGGCGCGGAGCTTCTCGAGGGCTTCGTCGAGGATCTCCTGCGCCTCCTGCTCGGAGCGCCGCTCCTTCACATAGGCCAGGTGGGTCTTGTAGGGCTCGATCTTCGGCGGCGGAGGCGGGTTGTTCACATCGGTGCTGGTCGGCAGACCGCACCGTGGACAGTCCCACTCCTCCGGGATGGCCGCCTCGACCGCGAACCAGGTCGCGGTATCGTGCCCGTTCGCACAGAAGAACACGATGCGCTGCCGGGGCGCGGTGTCGCCGCGCTCCGCCTCGCCCATCGGCCCGGCACCGACCCGGCTGCCACGAATCGCACTGCCACCACCAGCCACGGGAACCTACTCCCCCTCAGCCGAGCTTGTAGAGCAGGCCGAGCGCGACGATGGCGGCGAACCAGATCAGACCGACGCCGATCGTGATCCGGTCCAGGTTCCGCTCGGCGACCGACGAGCCGCCCAGGCTGGACGACACACCGCCACCGAACAGGTCCGAGAGGCCGCCACCGCGGCCTTTGTGCAGCAGCACCAGCAGCGTCAGGAACAGGCTGCAGGCGATCACGACGATCGAGAAAGCGAGAATCACGAGGAGTAGCCTAACTGAAGGTCCAGGTAACGGCAGATGCCGGCGAACTCGTCCACCTGAAGGCTCGCGCCTCCGACCAGGCAGCCGTCGACATCCGGTTGGGCCATGATGCCACTTGCACTGGCCATCTTCACCGATCCACCGTAAAGAATCCGTACCGAGTCGGCGACCGAGGGTGAGATCGTCTCCTCGATCCGGCCCCGGATCGCGGCGATCACCTCCTGCGCGTCCTCCGGCGTCGCGACCTCGCCGGTGCCGATCGCCCAGACCGGCTCGTACGCGATGACGACCTTCCGGACGTCGTCCTGCTTCAGCCCGGCCAGCCCGGCGTCGATCTGACCCAGGCAGTGCTCGACGTGACCGTCGGCCTTCCGGATCTCCAGGCCCTCGCCGACGCACATGATCGGGACCAGGCCGGCCTCGAGCGCCTTCGCGGTCTTGGCGTTGACGACCTCGTCGGTCTCGTCGTGGTACTGCCGGCGCTCCGAGTGCCCGGTCAGCACATAGGTGCAGCCGAGCTTGGTGAGCATCGCCGCCGAGATCTCGCCGGTGTACGCCCCGGAGTCGCGCGTGGACACGTCCTGCGCGCCGTACTTGATCTTCATCCGGTCACCGTCGACCAGCGTCTGCACGCTGCGGATGTCGGTGAACGGCGGCAGCACCGCCACCTCGACCCGCTCGAAGTCGTGCTTCTTGTCCTGCAGCGTCCAGCTCAGCTTCTGCAGCAGGTGCACGGCCTCGACGTGGTTCAGGTTCATCTTCCAGTTGCCCGCCATCAACGGCGTACGGGCAGCTGAGTTGTCGCCTGCCATCTCAGTCCTCTTCCAGTACCGCGAGACCCGGGAGCTCCTTGCCCTCCAGGTATTCGAGCGACGCGCCGCCACCGGTGGAGATGTGGCCGAACGCGTCGTCGGCGAAGCCTAGCTGCCGTACGGCGGCCGCGGAGTCCCCGCCGCCGACGACACTCAGCCCGTCCACCTCGGTCAACGCCTGCGCGACGGCCTTGGTTCCGCCGGCGAACGCCGCCATCTCGAACACGCCCATCGGGCCGTTCCAGAACACCGTCTTCGCCGCGGCGACCTCGGCCGCGAAGACCTTCGCGGAGTCCGGGCCGATGTCCAGGCCGAGCTGGTCGGCGGGGATCGCGTCCGCGGCCACGACGGTGGCCGGCGAGTCCGCCTTGAACTCCGGCGCGACCACGATGTCGGTCGGCAGCACGATCTTGTCGCCGGCCTCCTTCAGGTAGCCGCGGACGATGTCCAGCTGGTCTTCCTCGAGCAGGCTCTTGCCGACCTCGTGGCCCTGCGCCTTCAGGAACGTGAAGACCATGCCGCCGCCGATCAGCAGCTTGTCGGCCTTGGCGATCAGGTTGTCGATCACCGCGAGCTTGTCCGACACCTTGGCGCCGCCGAGCACGACGACGTACGGCCGGGCCGGGTCCTCGGTGAGCTTCTTCAGTACGTCGACCTCGGCGAGCACCAGGCCGCCCGCGGCGTGCGGGAGCTGACGCGCCACGTCGTACACACTGGCCTGCTTGCGGTGCACGACACCGAACCCGTCGCTGACGAAGACGTCCGCGAGCGCGGCCAGTTCTTCGGCCAGCGCGCCACGCTCGGCCTCGTCCTTGCTCTCCTCGCGCGGGTCGTAGCGCACGTTCTCGAGCAGCAGGACCTCACCCTCGTCGAGATCCTGTACGGCGGTCTGCGCCGCGTCACCGGTGACGTCGGAGGCGAACCGCACCGTGACGCCCTCGGGCTGCAGCAGCTCACCGAGCCGCTTCGCCACCGGGGCCAGCGTGTACTTCGGGTTCGGTTCGCCCTTGGGACGGCCGAGGTGCGCGGTCACGATCACCTTCGCGCCCGCCTTCGCCAGCTTCACCAGAGTCGGCAGCGACGCGCGGATCCGGCCGTCGTCGCCGATCACCTCGTCCTTGATCGGCACATTGAGGTCGGACCGGACCAGCACCCGCTGCCCGGCCAGATCGCCGAGGTCTTCGATCGTCTTCACAGTTCAGCTTTCTCGTGTGAACGAGCTTGCGCCCGAAGAAGCACCAGGGCTGCCTTCGGACGCAAGCAAGCGGAATGTCAGAGCGAGGCGCCGACGTGGTTCACCAGGTCGACGAGGCGGTTCGAGTAGCCCCACTCGTTGTCGTACCAGCCGACGACCTTGACCTGGTTGCCGATCACCTTGGTGAGGCCGGCGTCGAAGATGCAGGACGCCGGGTCAGTGACGATGTCGCTCGAGACGATCGCGTCCTCGGTGTAGGTCAGGTAGCCCTTCAGCGAGCCCTCGGCCGCGGCGGCCTTGTAGGCCTCCTTGACCTCGTCCACGGTGACCTCGCGGCCGACGGTGACGGTGAGGTCGGTCGCCGAGCCCGTCGGGACCGGGACGCGCAGCGCGTAGCCGTCCAGCTTGCCCTTGAGCTCCGGCAGCACCAGGCCGATCGCCTTCGCGGCACCGGTCGAGGTCGGCACGATGTTGATCGCGGCGGCGCGGGCGCGACGCAGGTCGCTGTGCGGGCCGTCCTGCAGGTTCTGGTCCTGGGTGTACGCGTGGATCGTGGTCATCAGACCCTTTTCGATCCCGAACGCGTCGTTGAGGACCTTCGCCAGCGGGGCGATGCAGTTGGTGGTGCAGGACGCGTTCGAGATCACGGTGTGCTTCTCGGCGTCGTACAGGTCGTGGTTCACGCCCATCACCACGGTCAGGTCCTCGTTCTTCGCCGGGGCGGAGATGATGACCTTCTTGGCGCCGTTGTCGGCGTGCGTCTTGGCCTTGGTGGCGTCGGTGAAGAAGCCGGTGGACTCGATCACCACGTCGGCGCCGACGTCCGACCACTTCAGGTTGGCCGGGTCACGCTCGGCGAACGCCTTGAAGCTCTTGCCGCCGACGGTGATGTCGTCGTCGGTGGCGGAGACCTCACCCGGGAAGCGGCCCAGGATCGAGTCGTACTTCAGCAGGTGAGCGAGGGTCTGGTTGTCGGTCAGGTCGTTGACGGCGACGACCTCGATGTCGGCACCGGACGCCTGCACGGCGCGGAAGAAGTTACGGCCGATGCGGCCGAAGCCGTTGATACCTACGCGTACGGTCACGGGTCTGCGTCTCCTCAGAACTAGCTTTGGCACTGCCGCTACAGCCCGAACACTAGCCCAACAGCCCACTCGATCAACTGGTAGCGTCCAGATGAGACCACCGGTTATTTTTCACGGCTTCAGACCAGACCACTGGCTGGTCTGACGAACGGCGATTTCCGGAGCGTCTCTCCGGAAACCGCCGTTCGCCTCACTGTCTACGTGAGGTTCACCCGATCACGGCAGCACGTTCACTCCGACCCACGCCTTGTCGACCGCGGCCCGCTCGGCGCTGCTCGCGCCGTACAGGTCCGTGGCGGCGTTCAGCGTCGCGGTCCGGGCACCGTGGTAGTCGGTCCGGGACGTCATGTACGTCGTCAGCGCGCGGTACCAGATCTTCTCGGCCTTGGTGATGCCGATACCGGCGACCGTGACGCCGTTGGCCGTCGGGCTGTTGTACGCGACGCCGTTGATCGTCTTCGCCCCGCTGCCCTCGGACAGCAGGTAGAAGAAGTGGTTGCCGACACCGGACGAGTAGTGCACGTTCAGCCGGCCCACGCTCTTCGACCACGAGTCGGCGCTGGCACCGTCCATCGACGGCTTGTCGAGCCGCCGGATGTAGTTCGTCGCCGGGTTGTAGTCGGTGAAGATCTCCTCACCGAGCACGTAGTCCGGGGTGTCCTGACTGTTGGCGGCGTACCACTCGACGGCCGTGCCGAAGATGTCCGACGTGGACTCGTTCAGGCCGCCGGACTCGCCGCTGTAGCGCAGGCCCGCCGAGCGGCTGGTGACGCCGTGGCTCATCTCGTGGCCGGCGATGTCCAGCTCGACGAGCGGGCCGATCCCCTGGCTCGCGTCGCCGTCGCCGTACCGCATGCAGAAGCAGGAGTCGCTCCAAGAGGCGTTCACGTACGCGCCGTCGTGGACGTACGACTTCGCGCCCTTGCCGTCGTTGGCGATGCCGTTGCGGCCGTGCACGCTCTTGTAGTAGTCCCACGTCTTGGCGATGCCGTAATGGGCGTCGACGCCGGCGGTCTGCGCGTTCGAGTTGCTGCCGGTCCCCCAGACGTTGTCGGCGTCGGAGAAGAGCGTGCCGGCGTTGTACGTCGCGTTGCCGCCGCGGACCGGGTCGACCATCGTCCAGCTGGTGCCGGACTTCGTGGTGTCGAGTCCGACAGTGCCGACGTACAGGCCGGTGCCGCTGCCGAGGTCGTCGTTGACTGTGGTCCAGCTGTCGAGGACCTTGCTGTTCTGCGCGTCGACGTACGTCTCGGTGCCGGTCGGTTCGCCGTTGGCCTTGCGGCCCTCGCTGACGACCTTGTACGCGAGCTTGGACTGGCCGGCGTTCGTGACGAAGACGACGAGCTGCTGCTTGGCGGCCTTCTGCTTCGTGGCGGCGGTCGCGGACGCGGCTGAGACCGCAGGCTTCACGGACAGGGCCAGCTTGCCGACGCCACCGGTCGACGACCGGGCCTTGCCTGCCTTGTCCTGGTGGACGACGACGTCGCCGCCGACGACCGGCAGACCTTGGTACGTGCGGTCGAACCGGACGTGGCTGCTGCCGTCGCCGTCCACGACGACGTCACGGACGACCAGGTCGCCGCCGTCGCCGATGCCGAGCTGTACGGCGTTGGCGCGGGCAGCGGCCACCGGGGACACGGCGGAGCCACCCGGTTGGGCGGCCTGCACGTTCACGGTGATGGTGACGACGGCCAGACCGGCGATCGCGGTCGCGGCCAGACCGGCGCGATGAATGCGCTTCATGCGTTACTCCTTGGGCGGGAGACGCGCACGATCCGGGACAGGACGTGCGCGAATGGGCACGCACACCCTCGGCGAGCCCTCCGCCAAAAGGAACCGGTCGGACTCGAAACCCCGGAATCACCGGGAAATCCTTCGGTCCGGAGTGACCGGACCTCCGCCACTCACCAACCTGCACGCGGGTTGGACATCCAGCGGTCGACTACCGTGCCGACCTCACGACCCGGCCGGTTGGTGAGTGGCGGAAGTCCGGCTCACCGAGCGGTCAGCCGAGGCCGAGCGCCGGCTTCGCGGCCCGCACCCCGGCAGCGCTTTCCTTCGCGCCATCGGCGGTCGGCTCAGGCTTGGCCACACCGCCGAGCGGCGCCTGCCCACTGTTCAGCAGGTCGCGCGCAAAGGCCGCGTCACCGGCCTGCCCGACCCGCAGCGCACCGGCCACCTTGTCAAGCCCGCCCTGCGGCGCCGCCTGCACCTCGTTGTCCGGCCAGTTCGCGACGACCGGCTCCGGGTCGGCAACCATCTTGCCCTTGTTCGCTTCCTCAGCGGCTTTCCGGGCTGCCTCCGCCTGCATCCGCTCGACCTCGCGCTTGATGCCTTCCTGGATGATCTTGTCCAGCGCCGCTTGTTCTTCTGGTGTTGTGCCCATCGGTCCTCATCTGTTCATCGGATGGAAACCCCGTGGAGAGATCCAACCAACGTCGCAAGGGCTGTGTGGGCAGTAGGAGATAACGATCCGGTCAGGCCGGGTCGAGCATTTCCGGGGTGAGGTTGGCTTCGGTGTTCGGGACGCCGAGGTCGCTGGCGCGCTTGTCGGCCATCGCGAGCAGCCGGCGGATCCGGCCGGCGACGGCGTCCTTGGTGAGGGCCGGCTCGTGCAGCTGGCCGAGCTCTTCGAGGCTGGCCTGCTTGTGCTCCAGCCGCAGCTTGCCCGCCACCTGCAGGTGGTCCGGTACGTCGTCGCCGAGGATCTCCAGCGCCCGCTCGACGCGCGCGCCCGCAGCCACCGCGGCCCGTGCGGAGCGGCGCAGGTTCGCATCGTCGAAGTTGGCCAGCCGGTTCGCGGTGGCGCGAACCTCGCGACGCATCCGGCGCTCCTCCCACGCCAGCACCGACTCGTGTGCACCGAGCCGGGTGAGCAGCGCGCCGATCGCGTCACCGTCGCGGATCACCACACGGTCCACGTTCCGAACCTCGCGGGCCTTCGAACCGATCCCGAGCCGCCGCGCCGCACCGACCAGCGCGAGCGCCGCCTCCGGTCCCGGGCAGGTCACCTCGAGCGAGGACGACCGACCGGGCTCGGTCAGCGAACCGTGCGCGAGAAACGCACCGCGCCAGGCCGCCACCGCGTCACAGGACGCACCGGAGACGACCGCGGGCGGAAGCCCCCGGACCGGACGGCCGCGGTTGTCGACGAGCCCGGTCTGCCGCGCCAGCGCGTCACCGTCCCGGACCACGCGTACGACGTACTTGGTCTGCTTGCGGATGCCTGACGGGGAAATCACCACCACGTCCGACGGGTGACCGAAGATCTCGGCGATGTCCTTGCGTAGTCTCCGGGCCGCGGCGCCGCTGTCCAGTTCGGCCTCGACGACGATGCGTCCGGATACCAGGTGCAGCCCGCCGGCAAACCGCAGGATCGACGAGACCTCGGCCTTGCGGCAACACGGTTTCGTCACCTGAATACTGGTCAACTCGGACTTCACCTGTGCTGTCATCGCCATGAAGGCCATCCTCCCACCCATGTCAAAGACCCAACGGGCGGAAGCTGCCCCGGTTACGGGCGCTGCAACCTTTCGGTCCGCTGAGTGCGTTACCCGGGCGACGCTTCGAGAGGAGGGGTATGAAGGCACCGGACGACGCCGAGTTCACCGAGTTCGCCGCGACCACGGTCCGGCGGCTGCGCAGAACGGCGTACCTGATGTGCGGCGACTGGCACCGGGCGGAGGACGCGGCGCAGGACGCGCTGGTCAAGGTGTACCGCCGCTGGCACCGGATCGACCGTACCCAAGGGCTGAACAGCTACGCGCACCAATGCCTGGTCACGGCCGTGTTCGACCAGGCCAGGAAGCCGTGGCGGCGGGAGCGACTCGTCGACACCGACGAGCAGACAGGGCCGCTGCCCGATCCGGTCGGCGCAGTCGACGACCGGATGCTCGTCGTTCAGGCACTCGGTTCGCTGCCGCCTAGTCAACGGGCATGTGTCGTACTGCGGCACTACGCCGACCTCAGCCTCGAACAGACCGCCGACATCCTCGGCATCGGCGTCGGCGGCGTGAAGAGCCAGACGTCGCGCGGCCTCACCCGCCTCCGCGAACTTCTCGACCAGACCGAAAGGAGTGCCTCATGAGTACGGACATCGAACGCTTGCTGGCTGCTGCCGCCGACGACACCGACCAGCCACTGACCACGGACGTGGACGATCTGCTCGTGCGTGCCCGGCGCTCCGTGCGGAAGACGCGGATCGCGACGGTCTCCACCGCTGTCCTCACCACCGGCGTCATCATCGCTGGTGTCGCCACGTGGTCCGCGAACCGGAACGAGAGCACCGGTCCCGCGGACGGCCCGAGGCTCACGATGGATCCGAGCACCGGTCGCATCATCAAGGACGAGACCGGCAAGGCCGTCCAGACGCCTCCGCCCGTCAGCCAACTGAGCGACGCGAACCTGCGCAACCAGTGCAAGCAGGCCGACAAGGAGTACGTCGACTTCTTGCGCGAGCGTGGCGCCAACTCCTTCGACAAGAGGCAGCCGCTCGGCGCCAACTGGAAGGTCGTCGTGAAGACCGGCACCGGCAACCGGGTGCAGGCGATGTTCCTGTCACCGGACCAGTCCGTCGTCAGCACCTGTACGTTGATGAGCGTCGGGCAGGCGCAGTCCTACGGGCGGAGCAGCACGAAGCCGGAGGCCACCTCGGGCAAGACCCCGTCCGGGACGGTCGCGAACCGGGTTCCGGACGGTGTCCGCGAGGTTCTGGTCGACCTCGACGACGAGACCGAACCGCGGCAGGCGCTCCTCGGCGAGAACGGTTTCTACTCGCTCGGGTTCGACGCCTCGACCAGCGGGCAGGTCCGGCAGGTCCGCGGGTACGACGCTCAAGGCCACAAGGTCTTCGAGTACGTGCGCCCGCCGCTCCCGACGCCACAACGGCCGTCCGTCCCGGACAACGTCACGGTCAAGACCGCCGAGCCGATCACTCCGAACGTCGTACTCACGAAGGACCCGTTGACCGGGAAGGCGCTCGCTCCCCCGCCGCCGGTCAGTCCGCTGACCGACGAGCAGATCACCACCCGGTGCCGTGGTGTGGACGACATCTACTTCAGTGGCGGGAGCAAGACGCAGGAGCCGCGGGACAAGGCCGCCGGCTCGGTGACGAAGGATTGGCAGGTCGCGCTCAAGACGGGCACCGGCAACAAGCTCACCGCCGTACTGATCTCACCGGACAAGAAGGTGTACGCGTGGTGCCACATGCTGGCGCCAACTGCGAAGGGCGCGTACGACTACGGCAGGAGCGCCGTACAGGCGAACGGGAAGTTCGCCGAGGACTTCAGCTTCGGGATGGTGCCGGACGGCGTCGCGCAGCTCGTCGTCGACCTGCCGAAGCAGGGCCCGACCCGCGCGCTGATCTCGAACGGCTACTACATCTGGGGCCTGACCGGCGGGAACTCCGACATCAAGAAGGTCCGGGTCCGCGGGTACGACGCCGATGGCAAGCAGGTGTACACCGCCACGAAGGACGTCGACGCCGACTTCGATTAGCTAGCTGAAGATCTCCCGGTAGACCTTGGCGAGTTTGTCCGGGGCGTGGTGCAGGTCGCGGTCCTCGTCGGCGATGTCGGCGATCACCAGCTCGGCCCCGAGGGACTCCGCCGTACGGCGCAGCGACTCGGGGTCGGGCACGTGACCGGCGTCGGCGAGTACGACGTCGATCCGGAGATCCGGAGCGTGCGCGGCCAGGACCTCCAGGTGGGTCTCGGGCGAGAAGCCGTCGGTCTCGCCCTTCTGCTCTCCCAGGTTCAGCGTGACGAGCCGGCGGGCGCCGGTCTGCTCGAGGCCACGGCTCAGCTCGGGAACCAACAGGTTCGGGATGACGGACGTGAACCACGAGCCCGGCCCCACGACGACCCAGTCGGCTTCCGCGATCGCCACCAGGGCCTCGGGACATGCCGGCGGGTCGGCAGGATCGAGCGCGACGTCGACGACGTGTCCCTCGGTCGTCGCCACCTCGGCCTGACCGCGGATCTCCGTGATCACTTCCGGATGCTCCGGATCCAGCCCGAGCACGCGCGCGGTGATGTCCAGCGGTACGGCGGACATCGGCAGCACCCGGCCCTCCGCGCCGAGCAGCCGACCGACCCAGTCGAGTCCGTCGACCGCCTCGCCGAGCAGCTCCCACAACGCGACGATCAGCAGGTTGCCGACCGCGTGGTCGTGCAGCTCACCGTTGCTGCGGAAGCGATGCTGCAGTACGTCGGCCCACGTCCGGCCCCACTCGTCATCACGACACAGTGCGGCCAACGCCATCCGCAGATCACCCGGTGGCAGTACGCCGAGCTCCTGGCGCAGGCGCCCGGACGAGCCGCCGTTGTCGGCGACCGTGACGACCGCGGTCAGCTGATCGGTGACGTGACGAAGCGCGGAAAGGGATGCGGCCAAGCCATGTCCCCCACCCAGCGCGACGACGCGAGGTGCCCGGCGGGGGCCTGGGGGTCGCCCCCCAGACAACACATCGGAGCGCTGTCGCCCGCGCTCTTCGCGGGCAGAGCTGCCCGAAGCGCTCTGCGTCACTCCCGCCCCAGATCCCGGTGTACTACTAACGTCGGTGACCCCTTCTCGCGCAGCCTGCGGGCGATCTCCTCGGCCATCGCGACACTGCGGTGCTTTCCCCCGGTGCAGCCGATCGCGACGGTGACGAAGCGCTTGCCCTCGTTCAGGTAGCCGGTCCGCAGGGTGTCCAGCACGTCCACGTAGTTCTGCAGGAACTGCTGGGCCAGCGGATGGCCGAGCACGAAGTCTGACACAGGCCTGTCCTGCCCGGTCATCGGACGCAGGTCGGGCTGCCAGTACGGGTTCGGGATGAAGCGCATGTCGGCGACCACGTCGGCGTCCACCGGGATCCCGTACTTGAAACCGAACGACACCACGGTCGCCCGCAGCTCCGCGTTCTCCTCGTCGCCGAACGCGTTCACGATCTTCGCGGCGAGCTGGTGGATGTTCAGGCTCGAGGTGTCGATGACCAGGTCGGCGCCGGCCCGGATGTCGCCGAGCAGCTCGCGCTCACGCTGGATACCGTCGAGCAACCGGCCCTCGCCCTGCAGCGGGTGCGGCCGGCGGACGCTCTCCTGCCGGCGCACGATCACGTCGTCGGACGCCTCCAGGAACAACGTCAGCGGCCGGTACCCCTTCAGCCGCAGGTCGTGGATCGCCGAGCTCAGCTCCTCGAAGAACAGGCCGGTCCGGACGTCGACGACGACCGCGAGCCGCGGCGCCGCGCCGGTCCCGACGACCTGCTCGACGAGGGTGGTCAGGAACATCGGCGGCAGGTTGTCCACGACGAACCAGCCGAGGTCCTCCAGTACGTCGGCGACGGAGCTCCGTCCCGCGCCCGACATCCCGGACACGATGATGAGGTTGCCGCCCGTGTCGTCCATCAGTTCTCAGTTCTCCCTGGATCCCCGTCAGGCGTCCCGGCCGGCGCCGGGACGTCGTCATCCAGTATCTCGCCTGTTGCCATGTTCACGGCCGGAGCGCGGCCGGTTTCCGCCTTCGTTGCAGCAGCGTTAACCGCGAGTACGACGGACTCCGCCGTACGGCGCCCGAAACCGGGCAGGTCCGCCACCTCGTCGATCGTGGCCAGCCGCAACTTCTTCAGCGACCCGAAGTGCCGCAGCAGCGTCTTCCGCCGGACCTCGCCGAGTCCCGGCACCTCGTCGAGGACGCTCTCGACCATCGACTTCGACCGCCGGTTGCGGTGGTGCGTGATCGCGAACCGGTGCGCCTCGTCCCGGAGCCGCTGCAGCAGGTAGAGACCTTCCGACGTCCGCGAGAAGATCACCGGGTCTTCCTCGTCCGGCAGCCACACCTCTTCCAGGCGCTTCGCCAGGCCGCAGACCGGGATGTCGCCGAGGCCGAGCTCGTCCATCGCCTGCCGGGCCGCCGCGACCTGTGGAGGACCACCGTCGACGACCACCAGCCCCGGCGCGTACGAGAACTTCCTGGCCCGCCCGGTCTCGGGGTCGATGAGAGCGCCGTTCGGATCCTCGTCGGCGGTCATCGTGGCCCGCTCGTCCAGGAGCCGCTTGAACCGGCGGGTCAGCACCTCGGCGATCGAGGCGACGTCGTTCTGGCCGTCGACGCCCTTGATCACGAACCGCCGGTACTCGCTCTTGCGCGGCAAACCGTCCTCGAACACCACCATCGAGGCGACCACCTCGGTGCCCTGCAGGTTCGAGACGTCGTAGCACTCCAGCCGCAGCGGCGCCTCGGGCAGGTCGAGCGCGGCCTGGATCTCCTCGAGCGCCTGGTTGCGGGTGGTCAGGTCGCTGGCCCGCTTGGTCTTGTGCATCGTCAGCGTCTGCAGCGCGTTGCGTTCGACGGTCTCCATCAGCGCCTTCTTGTCGCCACGCTGCGGGACCCGGATGTCCACCCGCGCCCCGCGCGTCGCCTCGAGCCACTCGGTCAGCGCCGCCGCGTCCTCGGGCATCGTCGGGACCAGGATCTCCCGCGGGATCGCCTCGGCCGAGTCCCCGGCGTACGTCTGCTGGATGAACCGGGACACCAGGTCGCCGGTGCTCGCCGTACCGTCGGCCTTGTCGGCGATGAAGCCGCGCTCGCCGCGGATCCGGCCGCCGCGGACGTAGAAGATCTGGACCGCGACCTCGAGCGGGTCCTCGCTGAGCGCGATCACGTCGGTGTCGGTGCCATCGCCGAGCACCACCGCGTTCTTGGCCAGTGCCTTCTCGAGGGCGGCCAGGTCGTCGCGGATCTTCGCGGCCCGCTCGTACTCGAGCTCGGCGGCCGCGGCCTGCATCTCCTTCTGCAGCCGGCGCACGTACGTCGCGGTCTGGCCGGAGAGGAACGCGGCGAAGTCGTCGACGATCTGCCGGTGCTCCTCCTGGGTCACCTGACCGGTGCAGGGCGCGGCGCACTTGCCGATGTATCCGAGCAGGCAGGGCCGGCCGATCTGGCGGTGCCGGTTGAACACGCCCTTGCTGCACGAACGCATCGGGAACACCCGCAGCAGCAGGTCGACGGTCTCCCGAATTGCCCACGCGTGGCTGTACGGACCGAAGTACCGCACGCCCTTCTTCTTCTGGCCGCGGCCGACCATCACCCGCGGATACTCCTCGTTGAGGGTGATCGCGAGCCACGGGTACGACTTGTCGTCGCGGTACTTCACGTTGAAGCGCGGGTCGTACTCCTTGATCCAGGAGTACTCCAGCTGCAGCGACTCGACCTCGGTCGAGACCACCGTCCACTCGACCTTCGCGGCCGTCGTCACCATCGCCTGCGTGCGCGGGTGCAGGTTCACCAGATCCTGGAAGTACGACGACAGCCGGGCGCGGAGGTTCTTCGCCTTGCCGACGTAGATCACCCGGCCGCCGGAGTCGCTGAAACGGTAGACACCGGGCGAGTCGGGGATCGATCCCGGAGCGGGACGGTACGAGGACGGATCAGCCACCCAACCACCCTAGTTCGGCCCGCCGACAAATCCGGAATCGCGGCAAAGTATCTACTGCTAGTTCAATGACAGACTTGAAGGTATGACCATCGACGAACTCGATCGACTGATGCGCGCGTACGACGGCGTCCGGGTGCTCGAGGCCCAGGACGACCTGTTCTACCTCTACGACCCTTCCGCCGACCTCCCGCCGGAGCGGCAGCAGCCGTTCGCCACCATTGTCACCGGCGACCACTACGAGAAGGTGTCGCGGCTCGACGAGCCCGGCTCCTGGCGTCTCAACCTCGGCCTCACCAAGACGACGTACACGTCCCTGTTCGGACCGGTGCCGACCGAGCGCGACGCCGACTGGGTGCTCGACTCGGGCCATGACTACGCCGCCCGCGGCGTGTTGATGCCACATCCGTTCTATGCGACTCAGCACTGGGTCGCGATCGTCGACCCGACCGGTCTGGACCAGCTGTCGTCGTTGATCGTGGAGGCCTACGAGTTCGCGGCGCGCAAGTATTCCAATCACCAAGCCCGTCAAACCAGCTGAAGATTGCGGTCGTATTGCGGGTTGGCCCATAAGGCCGATTTGACCCCCGACTGGGATGGGCGCGCTGCCTAGCGTGTGGACCAGGGTAGATGAGCAGGTCCTTTGCGTGAGGCAACAAGGCCTTGCGCTGATCTCGAGGGAGTTCCGCCCATGTCCCCATCCCTTCGCAGACCGCGCGCCTTACTCGGTGCCGTCGCTGCGTCCGCGCTCGCGGTCACCGGAATCGCCGTTACCGCGGCCGGAAGTGACGCGTCGCAAACCGCTCCCGTCACCATCCGCGGCGCCGGCAGTTCGAACGCGATCCCCGGCAGCTACATCGTCGTACTGGCAGGCCAGAGCTCGCGGGCCCAGACCCGGGCCGCGACGCAGAGCCTGGCCACGAGCTACGACGTCAAGGTCAACAAGCAGTTCGACTCGTCGATCAAGGGCTTCTCCGCCGGCATGACCGAGGATCAGGCGAAGAAGCTGGCCGGTGACAAGCGGGTCGCGTTCGTCCAGCAGAACCAGAAGATCACGGTCAGCCAGGACGACCCGCCGTGGGGCCTGGACCGCGCCGACCAGCGCGACCTGCCGCTGGACAAGAAGTACGAGGCGTCGACGACGGCCGAGAACGTGAACGTCTACGTGATCGATACCGGGATCTACGCAGCCCACAAGGACTTCGGAGACCGCGCGTCGGTCGGCACCGACACCGTCGGTGACGGCCAGAACGGCGTCGACTGCATGGGGCACGGCAGCCACGTGGCCGGCACCATCGCGGGTACGACGTACGGCCTGGCCAAGGGCGCGAAGGTCTTCGGCGTCCGGGTGCTCGACTGCAAGGGCTCCGGCACGACCGAGTCCGTCGTGGCCGGTATCGACTGGGTGACCAAGAACGCCAAGAAGCCGGCGGTCGCGAACATGAGCCTCGGCGGCGGCGCGGACGACGCCCTCGACGCGGCGGTCAAGGCCTCGGTCGACTCCGGCGTCACCTACGCCGTTGCTGCTGGCAATGAAAGTGCGGACGCCTGCCAGGGCTCGCCGTCGCGCGAGCCTTCGGCGATCACGGTCGGCGCCACCGATGACCAGGACAAGCGCGCGGAGTTCTCGAACTTCGGCAAGTGCGTGGACCTGTTCGCTCCGGGCGTCGACATCACCTCGGTCGGCATCACCGACCCGGACGCCACCGCGAAGATGAGCGGTACGTCGATGGCCACGCCGCACGTCGCCGGCGGGGTCGCGCTCTACCTGGCGGACCACCCGGACGCCACGCCGGCCGACGTCGCCAAGGCGCTGGTCGACAACTCGACGGCGGACAAGGTCGGAGACCCGGGCACGGGCTCGCCGAACAAGTTGCTGTTCGTCGGGGCTGCCGACCAGTCCTGACAACTAGCTGAAGGCCCGGCCACCAGTTTCCTCACCCCGGTGGCCGGGCCTTCGTCTGTTCGGGCGGTCGGTGGTCAGGCCGACTCGACGATGTTGCCGCCCTCGACCTTCACGTTCACGGCCGGGAGCGCCGTCTGCGCCGGGCCGCTGACCGGGCTGCCGTCGGTGATGCTGAAGTGGCTCTGGTGGAACGGGCAGACGATCTGGCCGTTCTCCACCGAGCCGATCGGGTTGCCCTGGTGCGTGCACACCGCGGAGAAGCCCTTGTACTGACCCGCGGTCGGCTGCGTCACCACGACCTTCGCGTCGGTGAACACCTTCCCGCCGCCGACCGGTACGTCGGACACCGGGCCGAGCACCGAGCCGCCACTGGCGGGCGCACTCGACGACGGAGCACTCGACGACGCGCTGCTGCTGGCGCTCGGCGCCGAGCTCGAGCCGCTCGCGGACGGCGTCGTACCGCCGCCTGCGGCGTCGTCGCTGCCACCGCAGGCCGCGAGGATCGGTGCGCTGGCACCCGCGAGCGCGACCATCGCCGCGCAGCGGAGCACCGTCCTCCGGTCGCGCAGACCGTCGGCAGCCTTCGCCGCCGGGGTGGTCTGCTGCGGGGTGGTGGGTGGTGCCATCGTGTCATCGCTCATGAATCTGGACCTCCAGGAGCCTGCTGATCGAAGTAGTTGAACGCTATATACCGAGTCAAACGACCGGATGGCCCGAACGGTTCAACCTCGTCGGGATTGAACCGCAGTTTGAAGGTTTGCTGTGAATCAGCTGGCAGCCTGCGTCACGATCCCGACGACGCGGGCGGCGAGTTCCAGGACCGCGCGCCGCGTCTCGGTCTCGAGTTCGCTCGAGTGCAGCGGCCAGGCGCCCGCGATGTGCGGGTCGTACGGCACCAGCACCGGATCCAGTCCGCGCTGCCGAAACGCGTCGCCGAGCCAACGGGCCGTGTCGGCAGTGGAGCTGTCGACCACCGTGATCACGACGACGCCGCGGTTGAGCAGTACGTCCTGTCCGGCGGGCGCCAGCTGATCGAGCTGCTGCAGGCAGTAGCTCGCGACGTGCGGGACCGACGGCACGACGAGGACCGTGCAGTGTCCGGTGTTCGCCATCTCGGTGGCGATCTCGTCGAACATGCTCCCCGGGCAGTCCACGACGGCGAGCCCGACATCGCGCGCACCCTGACTCTGTGCGGCGGCTAGAGTCGACCGGAGCGCCGGCACCGTCGGGTCGCTGCGGACCAGAGTCGCACCCTCGATCGCACCGGATCCGCGGGTCAGCTCGAGCCGTCGCGACAACTCGGCGCCGCCCGGGTCGACGTCGACCGCGACCACCCGGTCCGCGCGCTGGGCCGCCAGCGTCGTCGACAGCAGCGCCGTCACCGTCGACGTACCGCCGTTCACCACCGGACTCGTCACACCGACGCGGCGGGTGATCGCGATCGGACGGCGGCAGGTGGCGATCAGGTCCACGTCATGCTGCAACTTGCCGGATCCGCCGATCAGGTACGCCGCCTCGGACGCAACCCGCCGAAACCTGTCGAACACCGACTCCCCACTGTCCCCTGCAGCCCGTCCCCAATCCGCACGCGGCTGATTCTGCTGGTACGCCGGATGCTGCTGCTGGTACGGCGGCTGCTGCTCGTACACCGGCGGCGGGTACGAAGGTGGCTGCTGTGGCTGGGGCTGGTGCGCAGGTGCTACCGGTTGCCCAGGGGGCGACGCGGGCGGCGTGTCGTCGGGGCCGGCCGGTTCTTCCGCGGGCTGCTGCTCCGCCGAGATCCGGCGCAGCATGTCGCGCTGCCAGTCAGGATCAGTCATTCCATCCGGTCGTCAGAACTTGTCCAGCAAGGTGGCGTAGACGCCGAACACTCCCAGCGCCAGGGGGACCGTCACGATGATCACCCCGACCTCAAGATAGTCGAGCTGTTGGGTGAGCCGCGCGCGAACATGCTCCGGCGGTGCGAAACTGAGACCGAAGGCGCAGAACATCGCCACGAGCACCAGCAGCCCGAGTGCGATCAGCGCACCGCCCTGACCGTTGGCCGCGGCGATCAGAACGCATCCCGACACGATCGTGAACGCCGCCGCGAACAGGACGGCGACTTCGCTCGCCAACGGGTACAGCCGCGACCGCGACGCGAGCAGGAACGCCAGGACCAGGGCCAGCCCGACCGCCCAGCCAGAGCCGTACCGCAGCAGCATGATGCCGGCGACCGCCGAGGACACAGCGATCGGCACGGTGGCGAGTGCCAGACCCAGATGCGCCGCGTTGAGCGCACTCTGCACATCGGTCCGCATGATCTCGTGCCCGGCAGCACGCTTGTCGTCCAGGCCCGGCAGCCCGGACAGCGCGAGCGCCATCCGCGGCAAGATGCCCAGCAGTACGACCGCCAGCAACGCCGCGAGCGCGCCGACCCGGTCCGCGGCCAGCCCGGTGCCGATACCGATCATCCAGACAGCGACGAAGAGCACCGACGTCGCACCAGCGACCACGCCGCCACCGACGAGCCCCGCGACCGCGTAGAGCATCGGGCCGAACGACAAGCAGAGCGCGCCGACCGTGAACACCAGACCGAGCTCCCAGCCCGCGTCCAGTGCCCAGAAACCGATTGCGAGTGCGACGACGACCGTCGCGACCGTGACCAACGGGACCGCGACGAACTTGTGGCCGGCCCGGCCGATCGCGATACCGACGAACGCACAGATCGCGGCGACCAGGAGCAGCGCCGCCGCGGTCACCGCATGCGGGGCGATCACCAGGACCGAGAGCGCACCGGCGATGATCGAGAACCCCAGCCCCGCTCCGGCGAGGATCCGCCGGTGCTTCGGTGTGAACGTCGCGCCACGGCGTTCGAGGTCCTCGACCGCTTCCTCGGTGACGTCGTACACGGTCGGCGTCGGTGGCACCTCCCCCTCGGCGGCGAGCCGCAGTACAGCGCCGTCGATGATCTGTGCGGACGCGAGCGTTCCCTCCGGTGACACGAGCGCACCGTTGGCGGTGGTCAGGAAGCGGCGTTGCGGAGTCTGCTGCATCGGCTCGTCCAGCATCCGCAGCAGCTCCGGAAGCAGTACGCCGAGCGGCTGGTCGGCGGGAAGCACCGCATCCAGGCGCTTGCGCTGACCGATCACCGTGACCCGGCTGTAGGTACTCATGTCCGCCCTCGCTCGGCCCCAGGGATCAGCTTCTTCATCAGGTTCGCGTAGGTCTGCCAGTCGCGCGGGCTGCGCCCGTCGCCGATCGGGTACCAGACCGCCGGCGTATGCGCGGGCCCGATCGCCAAGGCGCGGCTGATGCCCTCGATCTTCAGCATCTTCTCGAGGCCCGACGCCCGGACCGCCTCGTTCCCGGCGGCGACACCGATCGGGCAGGCCATGCCGAGGAACCGCGGTGCGTACGTCCCGTCCGCCGCGCCGTACGAGCCCACCGCCATCGCCGACACCAGTTCGAAGTGGTCGGCGATCTCGTCGACCCACGCGCCGATCCGGTGGACGTCCGGGAGCTCGGGTCCAGGCTGAGCGACCGCCAGGGTCACGGTCTCGTCCAGTCCGGACCGGGTACGACGGGTCGCGAGGGTGCCGACCGACGGCCTGACTTCCGATCCGGGCGCACCAGCCAACACCAGCCAGGTCGGCTGTGGAGCGCGGCCGCGGCAGTACTCGGTCAGCGCCTCCGTGCTCCACGGCTGAGTCACAGGCTCGGACGTCGACCAACCGGCCGGCCCGGCCCCGGAGGCCGCGGTGAACAACCGGTCGGCAACGCGTCCCAGAACGATGCTCGCAACAGGTTTGTGCCGCACCCGAACAGTCAGCTGGAGCTGTCCGAACGGCTGCTCCTGGACGACGAAGTCAGGATGCACATCCGCGTTCTGCTCCCCTTGCACCGCTGGTGATCGAGCGACGAACAGGTCCCCGTTCCACTTCAGTCGTACGCCGTTCAGCCCGTCGAAGTACTCGCCGTCGTCGCCGGTCACGACCCACTTGGAGAACGGAGTACCGAACAGGGTCGACCGGACCGGCCAGGTGATCCGGGAAGTCCGCGGCGTGACCAGCTGGACCGCACGTCCGGCCGTCTCGGCCGACGCGACCGCGTCACTGAGCCAGGCCGACATGCCGACCACCGGGCGATCCTGCATGACGACGGCGACCTTCTCGGTGATCAGGTCGACGCCAGGACTGAAGGTCAGTGCGTTCGGCATCTCACTCGTCCCCCTTGCTCGTGGTTGCCGGGCCGGTGAGGTTTCGGACGCCTGCCGACGTCCAGACCTGTCCACCGAGCCGGTTGATCAGAGTGGTCGCGTAGCGTTCCGCCAGCTCCCGGGCGCCGTCCCGGGCCGTCGCCCGGATCTCCACCCACCACGCGGGAGTCGGGACCGAGCCGACCGCCGTACCGAGCATTCGCTCGACCTCACCCGGCACCTGGATCAGCAGCGGCACTTCGATCGATACCAGCGGCTGGTTCTCGTCATCACACAGCTGAATGACGGCACCCCCGCTCACCGCGCGGACCCCCAGCTCCTCCCCCGCGGCGGCGAGGCCTGCCAAGAGGTCTTCGGTCGACGGACGCCCTTCGACGAGAGCGACCAGGTCGTAGGTCATATCGCTCCTCCTGCGTTGCTGATCGTGTTGTCCGTGACTGCGTCCGCCAGCGCGGTGTGCATGAGCTGCGGCCCGTCGCCCCGTCGTACGAACAAGCCCCGGCCGGGCGGGTAGTCGCCCGGGTACGCACCCGTGAAGAGCTGTCCCTCGCTCCGCTCGCCGGACAGCACCAGCCCGGCTGCTCCGGACTCCAGGACCGCTGACAGGAACGGCTCGTACATCTGCCGCGACGCGCCCGCGGCTCGCCGGGTCACGATGAAGTGCAACTTGATGTCCCGTCCGGAGGCGACGTACGGAAGGAACGCAGCCATCGGCGACTGCCCGCCCGTGGTCAGCAGTTCGTAGTCGTCGGCCAGTACGACGATCCGCGGCCCGCCCTGACCGGCCTCCGGAATCTTGCCTGTGTCGTCGGGCATCCGCTTCGCCAGCTCCTCGGAGACGCCGGCCGCGAGCCCAGCGGCGACCCGGCCGGTCGGCGCATAGCCACCGACGTACGCCTGAGGTACGACGTCGCGCAGACCGCGGCGCGGATCCATCACCGCGAACACCAACTCATCGGGCGTGTGCCGCTCGAGCAACTGCTGCACGATCAGCCGTACGAGGTTGGTCTTGCCCGAACCGCTGTCGCCGAACACGACGAGGTTGCTGTCCCGGCCGGCCAGATCCAGGTACACCGGTGCCAGCGCCCGCTCGTCCACCCCGATCGGCAGCACGGCCGGCTGCCGAACCTCGTCGGCGACCTCGGCCCGCGGCAGCTTCAGCGGCAGGATCCGGACCTGCGGAACGCGCGGTCCCTGCCACGTGGACCGCACCGCCAGCGCCTGGGCTTCAAGGACCTCCGACAACTTCTCGTCGGACCCGACGCCGTCGACCCGCGGCAACGCGAACTGGGCGAACAGCTTGCTGCCCGGAACCAGCATCCGTCCCGGGCCGGCCTTCCGCAGTACCTCCTGCAGGCGTCGGTCGATGTTCGAGTCGGACGCATCGTTCAGCCGCAGCTCGAGCATGGTGCCGAACAGCGACTGGCTCTGCATCCGTACGTCGTTCCACCGCAGCATCGACGCCACCACATGGATGCCGTAGTTGCCGCCCCGCTGCAGGATGTCGGTGACCGGCCCGTCCAGCTCGTCGAACGCGGTCCGGATCGCACCGATGTTGTCGATCACCAGGACGACGTCCGCAGTCGGCAGCTCGGGGATCCGGCCGGCCGCGTGCTCCTCGCGGAGCGCGTCCATGGTGTCGATGGCGTGGTTGCGGAACACCCGCTCGCGGTGGTCGATCATGGCCCGGATCTCCTCGACCGTCCGCCGGATCTTCTCCCGGTCGGTGCGCAGCGCGACGCCGCCGACGTGCGGCAGTTGCTCGAGCGCCTGCATGCCGCCGCCCGCGAGGTCGAGCGCATAGATCGCGACCTCCTGCGGAGTGTGGGTGTGAGCCAGCGAGGTGACCAGCGTCCGCAGCGCCGTCGTCTTCCCGGACTGCGGACCGCCGACGATCGCGGCATGTCCACCGGCGCGGGTCAGGTCGAGCGGGAACACCTCCTGGCGCTGATTGCCCGGGTCGTCGATCACTCCGACCGGCGGCTGCATCCGCGGCGTCGACGCGGGCAGTTGCAGACCACGCCCGTCGACATAGTCAGCGCGGCCCGCCAGCGCATCCAGCGTGCAGGCGGCCGGCAGCGGCGGCAGCCAGATCTTCAGCACCGGCTCAGCCGCACGGCGTACCTGATCGACGAAGAGCGTCAGCTCGGTCGGTCCCGTCGTACGCTCGGTCGCCTTCGATTCGACCGGCGCCTGCATCTCGTCCGCGATCACCTGATACGGCGGCAGCGCCATCGGACGGGCGTCCGTCCCTTCGTCCTCGATCGTCTCGTCGGCGTCCGCGACGTACGGCCCGGAGATGTACGCCGCCCGGAAGCGCTGGTAGACGCTCGTATCGACCTTGAGGTAGCCGAATCCGGGCAGCGGCGGCAGATGGAACGCGTCGGTCGTGTCCAGCACCGTCCGGCTCTCCTCCTCGGAGAACGTCCGCAGACCGAGCCGATAGGACAGGTACGTCTCCAGCCCGCGCAGCTTGCCTGCTTCGATCCGCTGACTGGACAGCAGCAGGTGGACACCGATCGACCGGCCGATCCGGCCGATCGAGAGGAACAGGTCGATGAAGTCCGGGCGTTCGTTGAGCAGCTCGCCGAACTCGTCGATGATGACGAACAGATGCGGCAGCGGATCCAGTTCCGGTCGCTGCGCTCGCAGCAGCCGGTAGTCGGTGATGTTGGCAATGTTGCCGGCGTCCTTCAGCACCTGCTGACGGCGCAGGACCTCACCTTCCAGGCTCTTGTACGCGCGCTCGATCAGGCTCGCGTCGTCGCGCAGGTTCGTGATGATGCCCGCCACGTGCGGCACTCCCTCGAACGGCGCGAACGTCGCGCCGCCCTTGAAGTCGACCAGCACGAACGCGAGATCCTCCGGAGAGTGCGTGGCCTGCAGCGCCATCACCATCGTCCGCAGTACTTCGGACTTGCCGGAGCCGGTCGCACCGATGCACAGGCCGTGCGGGCCCATCCCGAGCTGAGCCGATTCCTTCAGGTCGACCAGTACGACGGCGCCGTGGTTGTCGACGCCGAGCGGCACCCGCAGGAACGCTCGATCCGGACGCGGCTGCCACAACCGGCCGAAGTCCAGCTGGGCGACGTCGCTGATCCCGATCAGCGCCATGAAGTCGACGTCGCCGCGGTGCGCGTCCTCCTCCAGCGACTCCGCCGACAGCCGCAACGACGCGAGCTCGCGGGCGAGACCCTCCGCGACCGCGGCCCCGATCCGATCCACCTGCCCGCCGGCGACCATCGGGTACTGCCCGCGCAGGTCCTCCACGCGCACCTCGTCGCCGAAGACCGTGATCCGCATCGTCACCGAACTGGGTTCCTGCACCCGGTCGGCGACCAGGTGCAGGACAGTGACTCCGAGCTCTCCCGATACCAGCGTGTCGTCGGCCTGCGGGCGCACCTCGACAGCAACGTCGCCGTACGTGTCATGCAGCACCAGCAACCTCTTGGTCAGCCGGCTCCGATCCTCGAACGCCACCGATCCACGGCGCGACTCGGACGCCCACTGAACCCGCGCGCCGAGGTCGTCGGCGAGCAGCCTCGTCAGTTCCTGCGGCGTCTCCGCGATCCTGCGAAACGGCACCGGACCTTCCCTGCGATCTTGGTCCACGACGTGCGGCAGCCAGCTCATCCACTGCCAGTCCGCCAATGCGGCCGGCCGGAAGCAGGCCGCGATCGCGACGTCCTCGGGCGCGTGGAACACGGCGGTCTGCACGAGCAGCGAGCGAGCCACCCGTACGACGCCCTCGCGGTCGCCGACGATGCTGACATTGCCGACGTGGTCCAGCGGCACGGTCAACGGCATGTCGGGCATCAGCGTGAACCGCCGTACCAACGCCTCGGCCTCGGCCGTCATGAACTGGTCCGGCGGCTCCATCGCGGATCCGCCGTGCCCGACCGCTGCCGGGACCACCGGCACCCGGCCGGTGCCGCAGCGAGCCTGCAGGAAGTCGCTGTCGGTACGTCGCCGCTCCCACAACCGCGACACGTCCGCGACACAGTCGATCAGTGCGTCGGGCGGCGGGTTCAGCTCGAGCGCCTGGGCGCGGGCCTTGCGTTCCGCTTCCGAGAACTCGGTACGCATCCGCTCGAGGTACTCGAGATAGCGGGTCCGCTGCTGCTTGCGGTCCTTGCCGCCCTTCCCACGGGACGCCAGCATGCCGCCGAGCGACGCGACCAGCGTCAGCCCGAGCAGACCGACGCCGACCATCACCATCGGGCCCGATCGGCCCATCGTCATCATCGCGACGGAACCGAGACTGCCCACCATCGGCAGCAACATCTGCAGCGAACCGCCGGCGCCGCCTCCACCGGCACCACCGAGCGACGGCGCAGGTTCGATCACCCGTTGCTGCTGCACCCCGGGAGCAGGAGTCCGCCGCGCAGGGCGGTGCACGATCCGGCTTGCCACTATCGGTTCCTCCGCCGACCGGTGCCCCGCACCGTCGGAGACTTCGGCGACGGACTGACCGGGCCTGTCGGTGTCGGTGTCGGCGTCGGCCGGTTCTGCTGCTCCTCCTCGGCCATCGACGACTTGAAGTAGGACACCCCGGCACAACCCGCGCAGGCGAGCGCGCCGATGAGCACACTCGCGAAGACCTTGCTGGTCTGCTCGTTGAGAGTGTTCTTCGTACGCTCGACTCCGAACAGCCAGGCCTCCCGCAGCCGCAGGCGCCGCACGGCCACCGACTCGATGACCTGCGTCCCGTAGTTACCTGACACTGCCGCTCCCCTGGTCCGAACCGTCCGTGACATCTACCGGCCCGCCGTGGTCACGGACGCGCACGTGCCAGATCCCCTCCGATTCGTCGAAGTACATCTCGTACGGATAGAACTCGGTGTGCGGCGGGTGGATCACCTCGGCGATGTCGGCACTCGAGCGACGCATGAACCCCATGTCCTTGCCATGCCGTGCATCGATGTGCACCAGGACCCGGCCCGGCGTGTGATTGCCGCCCGTGAAGCCCCTGGCATCATCCTGACTCTTGGCCGAGTGCTGGAACGCTGGTTCCCGCACCGAACCACCGGGTCTGTACCGGCTCAGGAACGCCTCGCGGTCCGCCGCCGTGTCGAAGGAGAGGCCCCGGTGGATCTCGCCCTGGTAGTCAGGCAGCTTGTTCAACGCTGACGTCGCGACCCGGACGAGCGGCTGCTGCCCCACAGCCGGATGGTGGGCGCGGAACCGCTTGTTGATGTCCTGGTGGTCCATCTCCAGCATCTTGTGCATCGCGATGAGATCCGTGTCCTCCAGGGCGTTGATCACTTCGCCGAGCTGCTCGCGCCCGCGCTGCCGCTGCCACGGCGGTGGACTCTCACCGCCCAGCGTCGCGCGGAAATCCTTCTCGTCCTGCGGCGACGCCCGGAACGAGCGGTCGGCCAACTCCGACGGCGGCCCCTCGGGAGCAACCAGCCGATGGACCGGCTCAGCCCGGCCGCGCACCGGCTCAGCTTGGGGTGACGGCGTCGGGTTCGGCGTCGGGTTCGGCGTCGGGTCCGGCGTCGGGTCCGGTGACGGTGGCCGGTGCGGTTGAGCCGATGGCGGATCGGGTTCCACAGCGCGTGGATCGGGCGAGCCCGTCTCCAGGGGTCGGGCGGACGGCGGGACCAGGTCTGTCAGGTCGTCCCATTCGCTGCGACCGGTACCTTCCTCCACCGGCGTACGCGACTCTGGGGTGTTCGGAGCGTGCGGGTCCGGTACGTGGGGCTGGTCGCCGAGCGGGGTCTGCGGACGCAGGAACTGCAACTGCGAACCCGGCAGCATATCCGGACTCCTCGGGACGCCCTCCCAGGCTCCGCCCGGCTGCCGGATCGCGAACTGCATCGACGTGATGTCGACCGGGTTCCCGGAGCGCGGGTCCCGGTACGGGATGTTCGGACGCGGATCCGTACTGCCGTCAGGGAATGCGTCGACGAGCTTGCCGCCCTTGGGCTGCGTGTCGAGAAACTTGATCTTGTCCCGATCGTCGACGAACGCGTTGAAGACGTGCCCACTACCCGGAATGCCGGGCATGCCGGACTTCCAGGTCACGAAGACGTTCGCATGCGTGCCCTGCGGCCTGCCTTTCAGCGCGTCGCACAGCGTGCGGTAGGCCGAATCGGTGAAGGCGGCCGGAATGTGCGGTCCGTCCGGCGCCGCGAGCTTGTGCTCCGGCTTGAAGTCGGCCAGATCCATCCACTCGAGCGTGCCTTCCGGATTCTCGCCACTCTTGAACGTGTTTCCGGCCGCGAGCCGCGGCCGGCCGCCGTTCAGAATGTCGGCGGCAGTGCGTGACGTCTCCGGACAGTTCATCTCGTAGTGCTTGGACTTCCCGATATCCGGGTTGACCATGCCCTTCCAGGCGTACACGTTGCTCCACGGCGGGTCACCGACCGTCTTGACCAGGTTGCCCCAGCGCGGATCGCGGATGTCCGGAGGAATGTGCGAGAACGGGTCGACCTCCGGCCGGGGCTTCCCCGGCTCCGGGCGCAGGTACTCCGGCTTCAACTGGTCGAGCGCAACCTGCCGCCGCAGAGGGCTGTCCCACTTCGGGTCGTTCGCCGCGTCGTACGGCCGAGGCGGCGTCGGCTCCTGGTGCGGCGTTCTCGTCGGACCGGGCGCGTTGGGCGGGTTGTGGGTGCGGTCCGGTGTTTCGACATGACCGGGTACGCCGGGATGAACCTGGCCAACCGTCGGATCTACGGTCCGGGCAGCAGGCACCTCCGGCCGCTCCACCGGCCCAGAGCTGTAAGCACGCTCCTTCGCCGGCCTCCCCTCCCCCGCCCCAGGCTCCCGCGTGGACTCGACCGTGCGTGTCGACTCCGGGGTACGCGTCGACTCGGTCGTACGCGTGGACTCCGGCGTACGCGTCGACTCCGGCGTACGCGTCGACTCCGGGGTACGCGTCGACTCGGTCGTACGCGTGGACTCCGGCGTACGGGTCGACTCCGGCGTGCGTGTCGACTCCGGGGTACGCGTCGACTCGGTCGTACGCGTGGACTCCGGCGTGCGCGTGGACTCCGGCGTACGCGTCGACTCGGTCGTACGGGTCGGCTCCGGGTTACGCGTGGACTCGGTCGTGCGCGTGGACTCCGGCGTACGGGTCGACTCCGGGGTGCGCGTCGACTCGGTCGTACGGGTCGGGTCCGGGGTGCGTGTGGTGGTGGTTGAGGGGGAATCGGGGCGGTGCGGGCGCGGAGTCGTCGTTGGGTCCGGCAGGTGGGGCGTGGGTGTTGTGATCGGGTCCGGGGTGCGGGGATCCGGGAACCTCGTGGGGTCCGGTGTGTGGGTGGTCGGTGTCGTCGGGTCTGTGCGGGTGACCGGGGTCGTCGTACCGGGATCCGCGGAAGAGGCAGACGACGGGGTTTCGGACCTGCCGGGTGTCTCGACGCCGTCCGGGGTGGTCGTGTGCGTCGACGACGAAGTGTCGATCGACGACCTGTCTACCGTCGCGTCCGCCGTCGTCGCGGCCGGGGTGTGGGTAGCGTCCGAGCCGTCCACCGACGGAACGTCCACGTCGACCCGCGGAGTGCCCTCCAGCCTGAAGTCGTCCCCGACGATCGGGATCTTCGAGAGCCCGGCGACCACGTCTGCGACCGTCGGAATCTTCGTCACCGTCCGGAGAACACCGTCGTGCAGGGCGATCCGCGTGTTCTGAGCGATCTCGGCAACCCTGGAAACCCGTGCCACCGTCGTGCTCATCGCACCGAACCGCCCGGCCAGCGCCGCGGTCCTGACCGCACCCGCAGCACCGCCGCTCGCCACGACCGACACCACGTTGGCGAGCGTGATCCCAAGCGCCTTGCCCGGGTTCTCCTTCCACTCGTCCCAGGCGACGAAGGACTTGCTGATGCCCTCGGCCATCTCGAGGCCCGACTCGGTCCACTCCTTCACCTCGTCCGGTCGCTCCAGACCGAAGACCGTTTCCTGAACCCACGCCCCGAACTGGAGCGGCGCGGTCGCGACCTGTGCCGCGAAGAAGCCCAACCCGACCCACGCGTTACCCGCGTCCTCCCAGGTCGGTATGTCGTAGTTGAGCTTGTCCTTCGCGAACTCCCGCCCGTAGTCCCACTCACCGAGCAGCGGCAGCACCGGCACGAGCGTCAGAACGCTCTCGATGGTTTCACCGACGACCGTGAGGACGCCGAGGACGACGTTCCCCGGAAACTGGAGGGTGTCCAGCCACCACGGGTGGTCCACGTTCTCGGTGGTCCCCCAGGGCGGCTCTTCCGACGTCTGCTCGTCCGCCGGAGGCGGGTCCTCACCGTCGCGCACCCCGGTCTCCGGATCCCACGTCTTGCCGCCGTGCAGCTTGACGATCTCGTTGGCAGCGGTGAAGCACAGCTCGGGGAGCCGGTCCGTCATGATCAGCCCGACCATGCCGACGAGCATGTTCATCTCGTCGACCATGGCCTGATCGCTCTGCCAGTCCGGGTCGGCGTCCTTGCGATCTTGCCAGTCGTAGGCGTCCTCCCGGAGGTTCTCGAGCATCGCGCACCAGCCGCGTACCTCGTCGGCGAGCGTGGTCAGGTGCGTCGCCATCGCCGGCAGACTCGGGCCGAACTCGGTGAGATTGGTCTGGATGTTCACCGTCGAGCTGACCAGCAGCTCGCGCTCCGGCGCCTCGTAGACCTCGTTCAGCCCTTGGAACGTGTTGTGGATGCTGTTGCCCAGATCGCTGAAGTGACCCCCCAACCCGCTCAGCTCCGCGACGTTCTCGTCGAGCGCCGCGACGACCGCGGCCACTTCCTCGACCGGGATGCCCTCGGGTTTGATCATGCCGGTTCGGTCCTCGCTCGCGCTGCCGCGATCGCAGTGGCAACCGTCATCTCGCTCGGCGCGAAGGATCTGATGCCGTGATCCGCCACCAGAAACATCAGATTGGCGTACCCCGGCGGAACGAACAGCAGGTACTCCTCCACCTGGTACGCCGTCCAGTCCGCCAACTGCTCCGGTGTCGCACCGAGCTCACGCTCCGACGCCTGCGCAGTCAGCCACTCGGCGAGGCGCTCCCTGCCTGCTCGGGCAACCTCGTCCGGCACCGCCGTCGGGCTGGTCATACCGCGGTGTCCCCGCCGTTCGGGTCCGTCACCGTGGACCCGGGAAGCTCGGGGATGTATCCGATGGAGGCCTGGTACTGGGCGTTCATCGCCATCTCTTCGTGCCCGTCCACGTAGGCCTGCAGAGCGTTCTGCAGCCCGGTCAGCGAGGCACCGACCTGCGTCGCCGCCGCGTTCAGGGTCGGCGCCCAGTGTTCGGAGTACTCGCCGACGGCCGTCGCCACCAGTGCGAAGATGTCGTAGTTCAGCCCCTCCATGATCACCGTCAGGCTCTCGCCGTACTCCGTCGCGAGCTTGTTGAACGGCGCCGCCGCATTTGCCGTGCGCATGAGGACCAGGCCCGAGCCCTCGAGGTCGATGTTCCAATCCACTGCTGCTCCTCAGGTCTGCCGGTTCAGCCGCTGATGCCGTCGACGGCGGCCGACGCCTTCCGCAGCGTCGCGGCCGCGGTGGCGTCGTTCTGGACCAGCGTCTCCTTCAGCGAGGCGATGATCGCCAGGGTCGCATCGGCCGCGGTGTTGAACTTCTCCTCGACGGCGCGGTAGCTCTCGGTCACGCCACTCGCCGAAGCGTCCGACAGCGCGCCCTCGACGTTCTGGCGGTGAGCTTCGATCAGGCCGGAGATCCGCCCGGAGAGGTTGTTGATGGTCGTTTGGACCTCGCTGGAGGCAGCAGTGTCGTAGCTGTTGCGGTTCGCCATCGTCAGGTCCTCTCTCAGCGCTTGCCGAACCTGGCGCCGGTGAAGTCCGCGGCCCCCTGGTTCTTCTTGGCGGTGTCGGCCATCTCGGTGTCACCGGTGCGGAAGGCGGCATCCATGCCGGCCTGGCCCTCGGTGATCGCCGCGAGTCCTGCGTTCAGGTCGGCCGCGATGCTGTCGACATTGGATTTGAAGGAGTCGAACGTCGCCTTGCCGGAACCGTTCATCTTTCCTTCCAGCGGTTCCGCCGCCGCAACCAGTTGTCTTACGAGGCCACCCAGGTCTTCGGTTCCCGTCGAAGTCTTCTTCACCAACTGGCCAATGGTGTCCTGGCCCATGTCCCATCGTCCGGTCACGTTCTCTCCTTCGCACGGCGACGCATCGACTCACAGTTCACCAGGCGGTGCTTTCCATCCGCTTACTGTTCGCTTTCTGGTCCGTGCGGTGCGCGTCACCAGGGGCTGCTGGTCCGCGTCGACCCCGCACGCGGCACACTTTGAGGCGTGGGAGAGGCCTGGAGATGACTGGTACGACGAACGATTCGACGGTTCTGAAGGCGATCGCGGACCTGGCGCCAATGTGGATGCCGGGGTGCGTGGTCGACACCGCCGAACGCACGGTCGAGGTCGGCTGGGGCCGCGGCGCGCTGCAGATGTCGGCCGTCGTCGGCCTCGGCGAGATCATCGATCGGTGCCGTCAGCTCCCCCAGCAGTTGTGGGCCGAGCAGATCGAGGCCTGGCTGCGCGCGGTCGTCGCGGAGGGCGAGCTGGCCACGGAGGAACACCGGTTCGGCGACGTCGCGGTCCGTCAGCGCGCGATGCTGCTGCAGCGCGGCTGGTCGGCGCGCACCTCCGGCCCGGTGGCGGACGCGTTGATCCCGTTCGGAGACCATTTCGAGGTCGTGGTGTTCGTCGGCACCGGTGCGGACTACCGCCGGCTGACCATCGTACGGCGGTCCATGCTCGGGCTCGGCGATCCCGACGTACCGTCGCCGGTGCAGCTGACGCTGGAGCACATCTCGGACCTGCGGCCGGTCGAGCACGACGGCTTCTCGGTGCTCACCCGGGACGACGACCCGCTCGTGTCGATGGCGATCGTGGACCGCGAGAAGTTGTTGCCTCAGGCCTCCATCGGTCTGGGCGTGCTGGTCGGCGTACCGAGGTTGAGCACGGTCGCGTTCTGCGCCGCCGATGCGGGACAGCAGGCCGCGGACCGGTTGGCGCAGTACGTCGCCGACACCTATCGCGATGCGGCGGATCAGTGCAGCCCCGACCTGTACTGGTTGCAGGGTGACCGGATGGTTCAGGTGCCGGTCACGCTCGCGAAGCCGCCGGCAGTCATGCTGCCGGCGGCGTTGCTGCCGTCACCGCGCCGCACCTGGGTCCGGCACCTCTGGCAGCAACTCTTCCGCCGCTAAGTCTGGTCAGCCAGCGACGCGCTTCCTGGCTGCCGCCTTCTTCGCCGGCGCAGCCTTCTGCGCAGTCTTCTTGGCAACCGTCTTCTTGGCCGCTGTCGTCTTGGCCGCTGTCTTCTTCGCGGCTGCCGTCTTCTTGACGGCCGCCTTCTTCGCCGGTGCTGACTTCGCGGGTGCTGACTTCGCGGGTGCTGCCTGCGCGGCGGCCTTCTTGGCGCTCGGCTTGGCGGCGCGACCTTCGAGGATTTCGGCGAGGAACTGCCCGGTGTACGACGCGGGGTTGGCCGCGACCTCCTCCGGCGTACCTTCGGCGACCAGGGTGCCGCCGCGACGCCCGCCGTCGGGGCCGAGGTCGATGAGCCAGTCGGCGGTCTTGATGACGTCGAGGTTGTGCTCGATGACCAGCACCGAGTTGCCCTTGTCCACCAGGCCGTTCAGCACGCCGAGCAGCTTGCGGATGTCCTCGAAGTGCAGACCGGTGGTCGGCTCGTCGAGCACGTAGACCGTGCGACCCGTCGACCGCCGCTGCAGCTCGGAGGCCAGCTTGACGCGCTGCGCCTCACCGCCGGACAGCGTCGGTGCGGGCTGCCCGAGCCGGACGTACCCGAGGCCGACCTCGACCAGCGTCTTCAGGTGCCGCGAGATCGCCGGGATCGCCGCGAAGAACTCGGACGCCTCCTCGATCGGCATGTCCAGCACATCCGCGACGGTCTTGCTCTTGTAGTGCACCTCGAGCGTCTCGCGGTTGTACCGGGCGCCGTGGCACACCTCGCACGGGACATACACGTCCGGCAGGAAGTTCATCTCGATCTTCAGCGTGCCGTCGCCGGAGCAGGCCTCGCAGCGGCCGCCCTTGACGTTGAACGAGAAGCGGCCCTGCAGGTACCCGCGGACCTTCGCCTCGGGCGTGTCCGCGAACAGCTTCCGGATGTGGTCCCAAACACCGGTGTACGTCGCCGGGTTCGACCTCGGCGTACGCCCGATCGGCGACTGGTCGACGTGGATGACCTTGTCGACGAGCTCCATCCCGGAGATCTTGGTGTGCCGGCCGGGCACCGTGCGGGCACCGTAGATCTGCCGCGCCAGCGACGTGTAGAGAATGTCGTTCACCAGCGTCGACTTGCCCGAGCCGGACACCCCGGTGACCGCGACGAACACCCCGAGCGGGATGGTCACGTCGAGATCCTGCAGGTTGTTCTGGCGCGCGCCGTACACGGTCAGCTCGCGACCCTCGGTGAGCGGCCGCCGGACCTCCGGGATCGGGATCTCCCGGCGACCGGAGATATACGCACCGGTGATCGAGTCCGGGTGGTTGCGCAGATCCTCGACCGTGCCGGACACGACCACCTGGCCGCCGTGCTCACCGGCGCCCGGGCCGATGTCGACGACCCAGTCCGCATGATCGATGGTGTCCTCGTCGTGCTCGACGACGATCAGCGTGTTGCCGAGATCCTTGAGCCGGACCAGCGTGTCGATCAGCCGCCGGTTGTCCCGCTGGTGCAGGCCGATCGAAGGCTCGTCGAGCACGTACAGCACGCCGACCAGGCCCGAACCGATCTGCGTCGCCAACCGGATCCGCTGCGCCTCACCACCGGACAGTGAACCCGCCGGCCGGCTCAGCGCCAGATAGTCCAGGCCGACGTCCAGCAGGAAGCGCAGCCGCTCGCCGATCTCCTTGACCACCCGCTCCGCGATCTGCTTCTCGCGCGGGCTCAGCTCCATCTGCGTCAGGAAGCCGTGCACCTCGTCGATCGACATCGCGCTGATCTCCGCGATGTTCTTCCCGCCGAGCGTGACCGCGAGTGAGATCGGCTTCAGCCGTGCGCCGTTGCAGGCCAGGCACGGCACCTCGCGCATGTACTCCTCGAAGCGCTCCCGCCCGGTGTCGCTCGACGCCTCCGCGTGCCGGCGCTCGACGTACGGAACGACGCCTTCGAAGCTCGTGTAGTACGACCGCTCGCGACCGTAGCGGTTCTGGTACGAGACGTGGACCTGCTTGTCGTGGCCGGTGATCAGCGCCTTCTTCGCCTTCGCCGGCAGCTCACCGAACGGCGTGCTGGTCTTGAACTTCAGGTCCTTCGCCAGCGCGTCCAGCAGGCGCTCGAAGTACTGCGTGACGTTCTGCCCCGACCACGGCTGGATCGCGCCCTCGTCGAGCGACTTCGACGGGTCCGGAACGAGCAGCTCCGGGTCGACCTCCATCCGGGTTCCGAGACCGGCGCACACCGGGCAGGCGCCGTACGGCGAGTTGAACGAGAACGACCGCGGCTCGAGCTCGTCGATCGCGAGCGGGTGATCGTTCGGGCAGGCGAGCTTCTCGGAGAACCGGCGCTCGCGGTGCGGGTCGTCCTCCGGGAGGTCGACGAAGTCCAGCACGAGCAGCCCGCTGGCCAGGCCGAGCGCGGTCTCGACCGAGTCGGTGAGCCGCTGCTTGGCCGAGCTCTTCACCGCGAGCCGGTCGACGACGACCTCGATGTCGTGCTTCTTCTGCTTGTCGAGCTTCGGCGGGTCGGTGAGCTGGATCGTCTCGCCGTCGACCCGGGCCCGGGACAGGCCCTGACCGGTCAACTGGCGGAAGAGATCCAGGTACTCCCCCTTGCGACCGCGGACGACCGGGGCGAGCACCTGGAACCGGGTGCCCTCCTCCAGTTCGAGCACGCGGTCGACGATCTGCTGCGGGGTCTGGCGCGCGATCGGCTCGCCGCACTCCGGGCAGTGCGGACGTCCGGCGCGGGCGAACAGCAGCCGGAGGTAGTCGTACACCTCGGTGATCGTGCCGACGGTGGACCGCGGGTTCCGCGAGGTGGACTTCTGGTCGATCGAGACGGCCGGTGACAGGCCCTCGATGAAGTCGACGTCCGGCTTGTCCATCTGACCGAGGAACTGCCGTGCGTACGCCGAGAGCGACTCGACGTACCGCCGCTGGCCCTCGGCGAAGATCGTGTCGAAGGCCAGGCTGGACTTCCCGGACCCCGACAGGCCGGTGAAGACGATCATGGCGTCCCGCGGCAGGTCGACCGAGACGTCCTTCAGGTTGTGCTCACGCGCTCCGCGCACGATCAGACGGTCAGACACAAGCTCTACTCTCAGCCGTTCTCGAGGGGGTTCCAGGTGGATCTCTGACTTGCCCGGTCATGCTAACGAGGCCCACCGACAAAAACTTCCGCCGCCAGATCCGGAGGCCGTTTCGAAAGTATATTCGATCGCAGAGGGTGGTCGCTGCACCGGTGGTCAGGAGGTGCGAGGATCGGCGTGTCACCGAGATCAGGGAGAGGCAACATGCCGGAGTACCACGGGAACGTGAAGGTCGGCGGGGCAGCGCAGACCCACGAGTTGGCCCACTTGATGATCACCAAGGTCGCGGTCGGGCCGATGGACAACAACGCGTACCTGCTGCGCTGCCGGCAGACCGACGAGCAGGTGCTGATCGACGCCGCCAACGAGGCGGACACGCTGCTCCGGCTGATCGGCGACGGCGGCCTCGCGCGGGTGATCACCACGCACCGCCACCAGGACCACTGGGAGGCGCTGGCCGCGGTCGTCGCCCGTACGGGCGCCACCACGGTCGCCGGCCGGTACGACGCCGAGGGCATCCCGGTCCCCACCGACCAGCTCGTCGACGACGGCGACCACATCGCAGTCGGTCAGTGCAGCCTCCGCGTCATCCACCTCGTCGGCCACACCCCCGGCTCGATCGCACTGCTGTACGACGACCCGGACGGCGCACCCCACCTGTTCACCGGCGACTCGCTGTTCCCCGGCGGCATCGGCAACACCCAGGACGACGCCGAGCGCTTCACCTCACTCCTGAACGACGTCGAGACCAAACTCTTCGCCGACCTCCCCGACGAAACCTGGGTCTACCCCGGCCACGGCTCCGACACCACCCTCGGCACCGAGCGGCCAAGCCTGTCCGAGTGGCGAGCCCGTGGATGGTAGACGCACCACGGTGGCCGCCACGTCCGCTGACTACTGACGAGCGAGACGTCCTCGATCTTCTGCTCTCGGCAGACTTCGACGGTGCCGCCGACCTACGCACCCAGGCGACGAGTGCGCTGTCGATCGGCGGCTGTGGCTGCGGCTGCCCATCTGTTGATCTGTTTGTCGCGAACGAGGCAGCACGACGCGTGCCGATGCCGAGTCGGGTAGTTCCTGCCGAACTGCAGGTCGAACCGAACGAGGACGGCATCCCGGGCGCGGTGATTCTGTTCGTCGACGACGGGCTGCTGAGTTACCTCGAATACGTCTATTACGCGGATGAGGTGCCTACTGCCTGGCCAGTCACAGGCCAACTCTCCGTCCACCGGAGCCCACGATGAGGTCCAGGGCGAGAACCAGAACCGCTGGGTCGTGACTCACCACGAACGGCGGCGCAGTCCCGCGAGGTCAGCAGGCGTGCTCAGTCGGCCGATCGTGTGCAAGGTCGACAGGTAGAGCACCAGCGAGACACCGTACGCACAACCACAATCACGCTCAGGTGCACTACCCCGCCAGCCGACACCTCCAGTCGAAAATGCACACCTGTCCGTTAGATGCGTGAGCGGGCTGCTTCGATTTGTTCGGTGATCTTCACCGCGCCGGATGTGGTGGCCAGGGTTGTGGCTTCGGTGGCTAGGGTGCGGGCGTCGTCGGGGCGGTTCTGGGCGATCGCGAGGTAGATGAGGCCGACGAGGTTTGCTGCTACGCCTGGGGTGAAGTTGAGGGTTCGGCGGAGTGTTGTGGACTCCTCCAGTAGGGCGCGGGCCTCGTTGTGGTTGCCGGACATTTGGGCGGCGATGCCTAGGTGGCGGAGGGCGTAGGAGAGGGTTAGTTGGTCGCCGGTCGTGCGGGACAGGTCGGCGGCCTTGGTGAGGAAGGGGACAGCGGTCGGGTTGTCGTCGCGGACCACCTGGTGGAAGCAGCCGATCCAGAACTGCGCCTCGGCCTCGCCGCGCTCGTCGCCGACGGCGCGGAACAGGTTCGCCGCGCGCTCGAAGTACGCCAGTTCCTCCACCGGCTCGACCCGCGACTCCAGGAAGCGGCAGTGCAGGATCCGGCCGCGTTGCAGGAGCAGCCGGGCCTCGACCGCGTCCAGCGCGCGGTCCGCGTCGGGCAGGCCGCCGTACTCGCCGTTGAAGACCGCCCGTTCGTACAGTTCGTCTACCTGCCGCATGAGTTCGTCCACGCGGCCGATCCTAGGATGAGCGCATGACCGGCTTCGCGGAGTATCAGCCCGGGGCCGCCCGGCAGACAGTCGACGTCCTGGTGCGCCCGGCCGCGGACGCGGATCTCACGGCCTGCGCCGAACTGATCGTGACGCGCACCGGCGGGCCGGTCGACGAGCGCCGGAGCCGGCTCGAGGCCGATCTCCAGAACCCCGATCGCTACACGGCGGTCGCGGAGATCAAGGGTCAAGTCGTCGGGTACGGCGCGGTGATCCGGCACCAGATCTCCCCCGCCGACCCGCCCACGACGGCTCCGGACGGGTACTACCTGATCGGACTGATCGTCTCGAACGAGTGGCGGCGCCACGGCATCGGCGACCTGCTGACGAAGGACCGCATCCGCTGGACCACCGAGCGCGCCGACGAGATCTACACCTTCGTCAATCTCGGCAACGCCGCCATTCTCGATCTCACCCGCCGCTTCGGATTCAGCGAGGTCACCCGCGACTTCACCTTCCCGAACGCGCCCCTCAAACCAGGCACCTGCGTCCTCCTGCGCGCCGACCTCAGTGGCTGAGTTCGGCCGGATACGCGATCACGTCCACGAGCGCGTTGTTCCGGATCGCGGTGATCTCGGTACGGCGCGCGATCGCGTCCTCGAACAACTGACGCTGCAACGACTGGGCATCCCGAAGCTGTACGCCGTTGACGGCCAGGACGAGATCGCCCTGCCGTAGACCCGCTGCCGCCGCGGGGCTGGCCGCGATGACCTCGACGACCCGCAGCGCCGTGCGCTGGTCGAACCGTTCCACGAGCGCCGGCTGCAGTGGCGCGGGCTTGGTCACCAGCCCGAGGTACCCGCGCCGCACGCGACCGTCGTGCAGCAGCGAGTAGATGATCCGGCGAGTCGTCTGGTTGACCGGCACCGCCAGACCGAGCCCGATCCCGGCGACCGCGGTGTTGATCCCGATCACCCGTCCGTTTCCGTCGGCGAGCGCTCCGCCGGAGTTGCCCGGGTTCAGCGCGGCATCGGTCTGGATCACGTCCTCGATGATGCGCTGAGCCGATCCGCTGCGCACCGGCAGCGATCGACCCAGCGCACTCACCACGCCGGCCGTCACGCTCCCCGCGAGGCCGAGCGGATTGCCGACGGCAACCACCAGGTTCCCGACCTTCAGCAAGTCGGCGTCGCCGTACTCCGGCGGATCAGGGATCTCCCGGTCGGCCCGCAGTACGGCGAGATCGGACAGCCGATCCACCCCGACCACCCGGGCCTGCGCCGTCGTACCGTCCGCGAACTCGGCCGCCGCCTCGACGCCCTCGCCGACCACGTGCGCGTTTGTGAGCAGATGCCCGTCGCCGGTCAGGACGACGGCCGAGCCGGACGAGTCGCCGCGCCGGCTGTGGATCCGCAGGCTCGCGACCCGCGGGATCAGGTGTGCGGCCACGCCCGAGACCACTCGGGAGTAGGCATCCAGTACGTCGTCCCCGGCCACCCCGTCAGCAATCTCGTCAGCCATCGCTCTCGCCTCTTCTCTTCCCGCCCCCGAGCGAAGCGAGGGGTCTGAATTACATCATTACACCGAAGGCAACCGCGTGAACCGGACCACAAACTGACCGATCGGTTGAAAACTGGCCGATCGGTCAGTCATGATGCATGACATGGCAGTTACCACCCCGGCGCGAGAGCGGACCAGGCGCGAGATCGTGCGCCAGGCGATGGACCTGTTCCAGGCCGGCGGCTACAACGCGACGTCACTGCAGGACATCGCGACCGCGGCCGGCTGCTCCAAGGCGACCGTGCTGTACCACTTCAGCGGCAAGCCCGCCGTCCTCGCCGCCGTCCTCGAACCCGCGGCCGCCGACGTGGCCGTGCTCGTCAAGGCCGCCGCCGAGCTGTCCCGGGCCGACGCGCAGGAGCTCGCGATCCAGAGCTTCATCGATCTCGCCGTCGTGCACCGCGGCGTCGTCGACGTGCTCCAGGACATCCTCCCGGTGATCGAGCAGATGCCCGAGGTCGGGCAACTGGTCGCCGACGGCATGCAACTGTCGGATTACATGGCCGGATCCGACGACCCGCTTGAGCGCGACCTGGCGAAGTTCGCCATCAACGGTCTGCTCGGCGAGTGCCGGCATTCGGGTGAGCGCACCGACGACGACCTCCGAAGACTCTGCGACATCGCCCTGCGGAGACTCCTCCGCCGCGCCTGAGCACCGACACGACTCCCCCGCCGCCACGGGGCGATCACTTCTGCCCGTACGCCGTACCGATCTGAACGGACGCTCTTCACGATGGCCAATCTGCTGTACCGGCTCGGCCGGTTCTCCTACCAGCGCAGGCGCCTGGTCGCCGCGCTGTGGGCGCTGTTCCTCGTCGTCCTCGGTGTCGGTGCGCTGACGCTGGGCGGCAAGACCGCGAACACGTTCTCGATCCCGGGCACCGAGTCGCAGCGCGCGCTCGACGCGCTCAAGCAGGAACTGCCGGCCGCCAGCGGCGCGTCCGCCACGGTCGTGGTGAAGGCACCCGACGGCAAGACGCTCACCGACCCGACTGTGAAGGCCGCTGTCGGCGCCACCGTTGCCAAGGTCGCGAAGGTGCCCGAGGTGATCGCGGCGATCGACCCGTTCACCAGCAAGGCGATCAGCCCGGACGGTACGACGGGGTTGATCAGCGTCCAGTTCGACAAGCCGGCCGACGAACTGTCGCACGAGAGCAGCGACGGGTACGACGGACTGAGCGGACTCAGCTCGGGTGATCTCCAGGTGGTGCCGGGCGGACAGATCAAGGCCGGGGTCCCGGAGATCGGCGCGACCGAGGTGCTCGGCGTCGCGGTCGCGGCCGTCGTACTGGTCGTCACATTCGGGTCGCTCGTGGCGGCCGGGATGACGCTGGTGACGGCGTTCCTCGGCGTACTGGCCGGGATGGCCGGGTTGTTCGTCGTGACCGCGTTCACCGACGTGTCGTCGACGGCGCCGATCCTGGCGCTGATGCTCGGGCTCGCAGTGGGGATCGACTACTCGTTGTTCATCAGTTCGCGGCACCGGTCGCAGCTGGGCGAGGGCATGGATCCGGAGGAGTCCGTCGCACGAGCGACCGCGACGGCCGGGTCGGCGGTGTTGTTCGCCGGCGCGACCGTGGTCATCGCGCTCGCCGGGTTGTCCGTGGTCGGCGTACCGTTCCTGACCGCGATGGGCCTCGCCGCAGCCGCGACTGTACTGACCGCCGTACTGGTGGCGTTGACGTTGCTGCCGGCGTTGCTCGGGTTCGTGGGCAACCGGGTGCTGCCGCGGAAGTTGCGCAAGGCACCGGCTGCGGCGACACACAAGGAGGGCTTCGGTTTCCGGTGGGGTCGGCTGGTGACCCGCTTCCGGGTGCCGATCGTTGCTATCGGCATCATCGGGTTGGGCTTGCTGGCGATCCCGGCGAAGGACATGCAGCTCGCACTGCCGGACGGCGCTTCGGCGGCAGCCGGGAGCAACCAGCGGGTCGCGTACGACCTGACGGCTGCGGCATTCGGGCCGGGTGCCAACGGGCCGCTCGTGGTTGTTGTGAAGAGCAACGACGCGGCCACGTCCAACGCGCTGGTGCAGCAGGTGCTGGGCAAGGCGCAGGGTTTGCCGGATGTCGTCGCGGCGCAGCCGGCCGCGGCGAGTCAGGACGGTACGACGCGGTTGCTGCAGGTGATCCCGAAGAGCGGTCCGGCCAGCGAGGAAACCGCTGATCTGGTGAAGAACCTGCGGTCCGCGGTGCAGCCTCTCGCCACCGGCGACGCGAGTATCTCCGTGACCGGGAACACGGCAGTCGGCGTCGATGTCTCGAACAAGCTGTCCAACGCCTTGCCGACGTACCTGTTCGTCGTGATCGGGCTGTCGTTCCTGCTGTTGCTGCTCGCGTTCCGCTCGGTGCTGGTGCCGTTGAAGGCGACGCTCGGGTTCGTGCTGACGATCGGGGCGACGTTCGGGATCACGATCGCGGTGTTCCAGGAAGGACATCTGGCAAGCCTGGTCGGGGTCGACTCCCCCGGTCCGCTGGTGAGCTTCCTGCCGATCATCATGATGGGCATCCTGTTCGGGCTGGCGATGGACTACGAGGTGTTCATCGTGTCCCGCGTGCGGGAGGAGTTCGTCCACGGCCGGCACGCGAACGACGCGACCGTCCAGGGCCTCGGCCACGGCGCGCGCGTCGTCACCGCCGCGGCGCTGATCATGGCCTCGGTCTTCGCCGGCTTCATCCTCGTCGAGGACCCGATCATCAAGGCGATCGGCTTCGGCCTCACCATCGGCGTCCTGATCGACGCCTTCGTGGTCCGCATGACCCTCGTCCCCGCCATCCTCAGCCTCCTCGGCGACCGAGCCTGGTGGTTCCCGAACTGGCTAGACCGCCTCACGCCCCGCGTAGACATCGAAGGCGAAGGCCTCCGGGTCGACGAGACCCCGGATCCCAAGGAACTCGCGAGCGTACGCTGACACACGACGTGGGGCGTCGGCATCCATCGACGTCCCACTCCCCAGCAAACTCGACGCATCCCCCACGCGATACGCCAAGTAACTCTCAGCCGAGATGCTTTTGCGGCCGGCCAGGACCGAGCTCGGGATGACGTAGATGCTGCCGTCACCGAGCACGATGAAGAACAGGTCGATCGACTCGGGATCGTAAGGCATCTTGCCAGCGGATTTGTCGAGCGTATACGGCCGTCGCCCAATACCGACGTCCCAATAGCCTCGCCGGTTGCGGGACGCGCAGGACTTCACCTGTACACGCTGGATGCCCTTGGAGGTCGTCACCAACAGGTCGTACGCCTGGGGCTCGATCGGCAACGCAACCGCACAACCACGCAAGGTGAGCCACGCCATCGCTAACGCTGCAGCTGAGTATCGAAGCATTTCTGGCCGAACCGGCTCGTCGAACACCTCGTCCGGGGACGTAGGTTGCGGTTGCGCCGACTTCAGATGCGCGCACTCCAAACCCAGTCGGATCGCATGCGCCTTGATCCTCACTCGGTTCTCACCGTTGTCAATGACGCCCAGACCTGCAAGCACGTCCGCCCAGCGGCTTGCCATCGTCACAGCTTCACGAAGCTGCTGATCTGACCAGCGGCGCTGTCCAGTGAAGTGCGACGTATCGAGTTCCAGCCGCGATGCGTGCCGCTTCAGCGTTCGGACCGTGCCTGCTGATGTTCCCTTCAAGCCCAGCGCACGAGCGGCCGCACGCCACGATCGACTGGTCCGCACCGCCTCACGCAGCTCCTCATCGTTCCAAGTCCGTCGATCCCCAGGTGTCGTCATAGGATCAACATAAAGAGGGGCACCGACAGAATCGGTGCCCCTCTGGCGGTCGGGCTGGGGAGATTTGAACTCCCGCTCTCGTGTCCCCCAGACACGCGCCTTAACCAAGCTAGGCCACAGCCCGCCGACTCGTTCTGCGAACGAACCGAGCATTACCTTACAGCATCTGATCAGGTGGTTCTTACCGGGTTCGGTCAGCGTTTCTTGTTCTTTTGGCGGGCCCGGATCTGGACGTGGACGGGGCTGCCGACGAAGCCGAAGTCCTCGCGGAGGCGGCGTTCGATGAAGCGCTGGTACGACGCCTCGATCTGGCCGGAGGTGAAGATGGCGAAGGTCGGGGGCATCGTGGTGGCCTGCGTGCCGAAGAGGATCTTCGGCTGCTTGCCGGACCGGACCGGGTGCGGATGCGCGGCGACCAGGCGGCCGAGGAAGGCGTTCAGCTGCCCGGTCGGGACGCGGGTCTGCCAGCCTTCCAGCGCAGCCGAGATGGCGGGCACCAGCCTGTCCATGTGCCAGCCGGTGAGCGCGCTGATGTTCACCCGCGGCGCCCAGCGGAACTGCACCAGGTCGCGGTCGATCTCGCGCTCCAGGTAGTAGCGGCGCTCCTCGTCCATCAGGTCCCACTTGTTGTACGCGATCACCAACGCCTTGCCGGCTTCCTCGACCGCGTTCATGATCCGCAGGTCCTGCTCGGTGAGCGACTCCGAGGCGTCGATGACGACCACGACGACCTCGGCCCGATCGATCGCGGCGTTGGTCCGCAGCGAGGCGTAGTACTCGTGGCCCTGGACGTTCTTCACCTTGCGCCGGATGCCCGCGGTGTCGATGAACCGCCACTCCTGGCCGCCGAGCGTGATCAGTTCGTCGACCGGGTCCACCGTCGTACCGGCGATGTCGCTGACGACGACCCGGTCCTCCTTGGCGACCTTGTTGAGCAGCGAGGACTTGCCCACGTTCGGCTTGCCGACGATCGCGACCCGGCGCGGTCCGCCGAGCTCGCCGTCGCGCTCCGCGGGTGCCTCCGGAAGGGCCTCGAGTACGGCGTCCAGCAGGTCGCCCGTACCGCGGCCGTGCATCCCGGACACCGGGTACGGCTCGCCGATACCGAGGCTCCACAGGTTCATCGCCTCGGACTCGATGCGCTGGTCGTCGACCTTGTTCGCGGCCAGTACGACGGGCTTGCCGGACTTCCGCAGTACTCGGACGACCGCCTCGTCCGCGTCGGTGATGCCGACCACGGCGTCGACCACGAACAGCACCGCGTCGGCGGCGTTGATCGCGACCTCCGCCTGGGCCGCGACCAGGGCGGCCATGCCGACCGCGTCCGGGTCCCAGCCGCCGGTGTCGACGACCGTGAACTCGCGGCCGGCCCAGTTGGCGTCGTACGACACGCGGTCCCGGGTGACGCCCGGGGTGTCCTCGACGACCGCCTCGCGGCGGCCGATGATGCGGTTGACCAGCGTGGACTTGCCCACGTTCGGCCGCCCGACGATCGCGAGCACGGGCAGCGGCCCGGTGTCTTCGCGGTCATGCGTCGGTGCTTCGGTGGGCAGGTCAGTCATCAGGGTCCTTCTGGTCTCGCCAGCCCGGAAGCGGGTGGCCGGTTTCGTCGACGGCCGCCTTCACATGGGCGCGCAACACGTCGCCGATCTGGTCGGCGACCGCCTGTACGTCGGAGTGTCTCCTGGGAAAGGGTACGCGCTCGACGACGAAAGGCTCGCCGTACACCACGTCGATGCGGCTCCCGGCCGGCGGAAAACCCTCGATGTCACCCCCTGGCAGCCGCGTCCCCATCAGCGCGACGGGCAGGATCGGGGCCCCGGTCACCATCGCCAGGTACGCCACTCCGGTCCGGATCCGGCTGAAGTCGCCCGGGCCGCGGGTGCCCTCCGGGTAGATGTTCAGCACCCGGCCGTCGCGCAGTACCTTGATCGACTGCCGGACCGCGAGTACGTCGTACGTCGACCGGTCGACCGGGATCTGACCGGTCCGGCGCAGGATCGCCCCCTGGAGACCGCCGAACACCTCGATCTTGCCGAGCTGGTGCAGCATCCGCGGCGCGATCGCCCCGAGCAGCGGTCCGTCCAGCAGGCTGAGGTGGTTCGGCGCCATCAGCAACGGCCCGGTCAGCGGGAACCGGTCCTCGTAGTGCAGGGTCAGGTCGTACTTACGGCGGAAGTACAGCCTGGCGACTCTCCGCAACGGGAGCGCCATCCGGTAAGGCAGTGCAGGCAGATCGTCAGTGCGGGGCAGGTCCTTGTGCCCGGTGACTTCAGCCGTCATAGCTCCCGGCCTCGAGGGACGGTCTCCTTGGCGAGCCGGCTGATCACGTCGACGACCTCCTCCAGGGTCAAATGGGTGGAGTCGACGGTGACGGCGCCGTCGGAGGCAACCAGGAACTGCGAAACGGTGGCGTCGTCGGCGTCGCGGCGGACGATCTGGTCCCGGAGTTGCTCGGCCGTCACCGCACCGGACTCGAGCTCGGCCGCGCGCCGGGACATCCGGGCGTCCTGGTCGGCGGTCAGGTGGACCTTGAGCTCGGCGTCGGTGGCGACCACGGTGGCGATGTCGCGGCCCTCGACCACGATCCCGCCGCTCGGCTGGGCATCGTCGATGATCTCCCGCTGCCGCCGGATCAGCTCCTTGCGGACGTCCAGGTTGGTGGCGATCTTCGACACCACCTCGCTGATCCGCGGCTCCCGGATCGCGGCCGTGACGTCGGTCCCGTCGGCGATCACGAACTGACGGCCGGGGTCGGTGCTGATCTCCAGCACGAGCTCCCGTGCGCGCTGCGCGACCGCCGCTGTGTCGTCCAGGTCCAGCCCGCGATCGACGGCCGACCAGGTCACCGCACGGTACGTCGCACCGGTGTCCAGGTACCGCAGACCGAGACGGGTGGCCACTCCACGCGCGGTGCTCGACTTACCGGAGCCGCTCGGCCCGTCAACAGCGATGATCATGCCCGAAGGTTACCTTCGCCCGGGGACAGGGCGTGCCGCGCGGGGCCGCCAGGCACGCCCTTAGTCAGCGGTGGACTACCCACCCTCTGTCTGTGAGTACGTCGACCAGTTGGTCCACCGAGGCGGGCTTGACGGCCAGCTCGACCTCACCGGCGGGGCGGCCGGGACTGTGGTCGATGCGGAGGTCTTCGACGTTGGCGCCGGACTCGGCGGCGTCGGCGAACAAGCGGGCCAGCTGACCGGGGCGGTCCGGGATCGTGACGAGGACCGTGACCAGGTCGATGTGCGGCGTACCGTGCTTGCCCGGGACGCGGACCGCGCCGGACACGCCCTGGCCGAGGATCGCGGTCAGTTCCTCGCCCGCCTCTTCCTTGCCGAGGGCAACGAGCAGCCGGTCGAGCTCGCCGCGGATCTGCTCCAGCAGGCCGGTCAGCGCGGTCGAGTTCGCGGACACGATCTGGGTCCACAGCCGCGGGTCGCCGGCCGCGATCCGGGTCACGTCCCGGACGCCCTGACCGGACAGTTCGAGATGCGAGGACGGCGCGTCCGCGAGCGTGCCCGCGGCGAGCGCCGACATCAGGTGCGGCAGGTGCGACACCCGGGCAACACCGAGGTCGTGATCCTCCACCGACAGCTCCACCGTCCGCGCGCCACAGGCCTCCGCGAGCCGGCGTACGAGATCGACCGCTTCCGGGGCGCTCGCCGCGTGCGGGGTGATCGCCCAGGTCGCGCCGTCGAACAGGTCCGCACGCGCCGCCAGTGGGCCGTTGCGCTCGGAGCCGGCCATCGGGTGACTGCCGACGTACCGGCTGACGTCATCGGTCAGGCTGCGCGCATCGGCGAGCGGCTTCGACTTCACACTGGCCGCGTCCGTGACGATGGCATTGGTCTGTGCGAGCTGTTCGGCCACCACGGCGCCGACATGGTCCGGCGGTACGGCGACCACGACCAGCTGCGGCTCGATCTGGACCGTCCGTGAGCCGGCGCCGATCCGTTCGGCCATCAGCGCGTTGTCCGGGTTCCCGTCGACGAGTTCCACGACCACACCGAGCCGCACGAGCGCGAGGCCGATCGACGTACCGATCAATCCGGTGCCGACGATGCGAACCGGGCCGCGCAACTCACTCACCGTGTCACCTTCACTGTGCGCCGGTCAGATCCGGGCGGAGCGCGACCGCCCCGTGCAGGTACACGTGCTGGATCTTGTCCCGCGACCGCGGCGACTCGGTGTGCACCATCAGCCGAACCACCCGCGGCAGCGCGTGCGGCACCGGGATCTCCTGCATGCACATCAGCGGTACGTCGGTCAGGCCGATCTGCCGGCCCGCGACGGCGGGAAACTCCGAACACAGGTCCGACGTGACGGTGAACAGGATGCTGATCAGATCCTCGTTCTCCAGATCGTTCGCCTCCAGGACCGCCTTCACCAGCTCCGCGGACCGCTCGAGCAGGTGCTCGCGCTCGTCCACGTCCAGCTGGGTGGCACCCCGGATCGCCCGTACCGCCACGTCCGCCTCCTTAGATCTTGTCCCCCAACCCTAGGCCAGAGTAGTCAAAGAGTGGACAGCCGTCTCAGCGGCATCGACCGTCTGCTCCAGCAGCAGCGCGATCGTCATCGGTCCGACGCCGCCCGGAACCGGCGTGATCAGCCGGGCCACCTCGGCCGCCTCCGCGAAGTGCACGTCGCCGACGTTGCCCTCGTTGTACCCGGCGTCGACCACGACCGCGCCCGGCTTCAGCCAGTCGCCGCGGACGAAGTTCGCCTTGCCGACCGCGGCGATCACGACATCCGCGGTGCGGACCAGCTCCGGCAGGTCCCGGGTCCGCGAGTGCGCGTACGTGACGGTGGCGTTCGATGCCAGCAGCAACATACCGGCCGGTTTACCGAGGATCGGGCTGCGGCCGATCACCACCGCGTGCGCCCCTTCGAGCGGTACGTCGTACGCCGCCAGCAGCCGCATGATCCCGCCGGGCGTCGCGGACCGGAACCCGGGATCCCTGGTGTCATTGAAGGCCATCGCCGCGAACGACCGCATCGTGACGCCGTCGACGTCCTTGGCCGGGTCGATGGCCTCGAACGCGGCCCGCTCGTCGATCTGCGGCGGCACCGGGTGCTGCAGGAGGATCCCGTGCACGGCCGGGTCGTCGGAGAGCTTCGTGATCTCCGCGACGAGTTCCTCGGTGGTCGTCTCGGCCGGCAGTACGATGCTCAGCGACGCGATCCCGGCCTTCTTCGACCGGTTCTGCTTCATCCGCACGTACGTCGCCGACGCCGGGTCGTCACCGACCAGCACGGTCGCCAGACACGGCTGCACGCCGTACTGCTCCTGAAGGACCCGTGCTCGTTCGGCGGCCTTGGCAACCATGTCGGCGGCGAGGTCGGTCCCGATCATCAGTTCTGCGCTCATCTGCGCACTCCTCTGCGTCAGAAGTGTGCCCAGGCGCGCGGCGAAGCCGGATGGCAGACCGTTCCCCGGTGGTCATCCACCTCAGCGCCAGTCGCGGTCCGCAGCCAGAATACCGGCCCGGCTCAGAGCAGGCCGGCGTGGTCGAGCGCTAGGTATGCCGCGTCGGCTCCGGTCATCGCACCCGGTGTGCGCAGCTCGGCACGGAACGCGTCCACGGACAGCTCGACCGGGACACAGTCCTCGGTCTCGTCCAGCTGCTGCTTCCCGTCCGGACGGCAGCCACGCGCGATCGCGACGTACTTCCGGTACGTCGACGACGCCGACGCCCACTGCCAGCCCACGACGTCCAGCGTCTCGCAGGTATAGCCAGTCTCCTCTTCGAGCTCGCGAGCTCCGGCGACCGCCGGGTCCTCGTCCGGCTCGACGAACCCGCCTGGCAGGTTCGTGACCACGCGGTCCGGCCCGGCGCGGAACATCCGGACCGTGACGATCCGTCCCTCGGGCGTCAACGGCAGCACGGTGACACCGGACGTGATCCCGGCCGCGGACTTCGGGCCGAACACGTCCCAGTCGACCTCGCGCCCGTTCGGCATCCGGTACCGCCGCAGGTTCACGGTCAGGAACCGGTGGAAACCCTGCTCCTCCCCCAGCAACTCCCACGGCGCCGGATCGCCTGGTCGAGAAAGCTCAGCCGCCACCTCGTCGGTGGCGGCTGAGTTCTCGATCTGGTCCGTCACAGCGGACGGTCGTCGTCGGGATCCTCCGGCGGCGCGATCGGTGCGTCGTCGGCCGGCGGAGCGACCGGGGTGCCACTCGCAGACGACTCACTGGAGTCGCCGTCGCTGGAGTCACCTGCGTCCGAGTCCGATTCGGCGTCCGACTTCTCGTCCACCGCTGGGCTGGACTCGCTCAGGATGCCGGCCAGCGACTCCTCGGAGATCCGCTTGAACTTGCGCACCTGGGTCCGGGTCCGGTCCAGGACGGCGACCTCGAGCTGCTCCGGGGTCAGCTCCCGGACCTCGGTGCCGTCGTGGCCGAGCGCGTCCACCGCGAGCCGGAGTGCGCCGGCCAGCGAGATGCCCTCGGTGTAGTGCTCGCCGATGTACTCCGCGACCGTGTCCGCGGCGCCGCCCATCACGGCGTACCCGCGGACGTCCGCGATCGAGCCGTCGTAGGTGAGCCGGTAGATCTGGTCGTCGGCCGCGCTGGTGCCGGTCTCGGCGACCAGGATCTCGACCTCGAGCGGCTTCTCGCCGCCGGAGGAGAAGATCGCGCCGAGGGTCTGCGCATACGCGTTGGCCAGCGCCCGGCCGGTGACGTCACGGCGGTCGTAGGAGTACCCGCGCATGTCGGCGAGCCGGACGCCGGCGATCCGCAGGTTCTCGAACTCGTTGTACCGCCCGACGGCGGCGAACGCCATCCGGTCGTAGATCTCGGCCACCTTGTGCAGGGCGGGCGAGCGGTTCTCCGCCACGAACAGGATGCCGTCGGCGTACTGCAGCGCGATCGCGCTGCGGCCCTTGGCGATGCCCTTGCGGGCGAAGTCGGCCCGGTCCCGCATCAGCTGCTCGGGCGAGACGTAGAACGGAACGCTCATCGAAGGTGTCGTCCTCTAATCAGTCGATCGGCAGGTGGTCAGGTGAGGGACGCCGCGGACGGGCCGTCGGGACGTTCGTGCCGCTGGGCCCAGGCCGCGTCGACGAGCGCCGCCACCTCGTCCTCCGGCAGCCGCCGGTAACCGTCCACGGTGACCACGCCGATCACCGGGAAGATCCGGCGCAGCATGTCCGGGCCGCCGGTCGCCGAGTCGTCGTCGGCCGCGTCGATCAGCGACTGGATCGCCACCGTCGCGCAGTCGGTCTCGGACAGGTCCTCGCGGTAGAGCTTCTTCAGCGCGCCGCGGGCGAACAGCGAGCCCGAACCGACGCTGTAGAAGTGCGTCTCCTCGTACCGACCGCCGGTCGGGTCGTAGGAGAAGATCCGGCCGCCCTTGATGTCCGGGTCGTAGCCCGCGAACAGCGGCACCACGGTGAGGCCCTGCATCGCCATCGGCAGGTTGCCGCGGATCAGCGCGCTGAGCCGGTTGGCCTTGCCGTCGAGGCTGAGGGTGGCGCCCTCGAGCTTCTCGTAGTGCTCCAGCTCGACCTGGAACAACCGGACCATCTCGATCCCGAAGCCGGCCGAGCCGGCGAACGCGACCGCCGAGTACTCGTCGGCGGGGAACACCTTCTCGATGTCACGCTGGGCGATGATGTTGCCCATCGTGGCCCGCCGGTCGCCGGCCATGATCACGCCACCGGGGAAGGTGGCGGCCACGATCGTCGTACCGTGCGGGACTTCGCTGGACAGGTCACCCTGCCCCAGGGACCGTCGTCCGGGCAACAGGTCGGGCGCGTGCCCGGCCAGGAAGTCCATGAACGACGAGCCGCCTGGGGTCAGGAAGGCTTCCGGCAGCCGGCCGGAGGCATCAGATGTCATCGAGCGGTTCACTCCCCACCCTTTTGCACGAATCCGCGGACGAACTCCTCGGCGTTCTCCTCGAGGACCTCGTCGATCTCGTCCAGGATCGAGTCGACGTCCTCGTCGAGCCGCTCTTTGCGCTCCTGGACGTCCTCCGACGCCTCGACCTGCTCGACCTCTTCCTCGGTCGACGAACGCTTCGGCTGCTTGTGCTGCTGACCGCCGTCCTTCGCCATGGCACACCTCCTAGAACCGCTGGGAGGGCCGCCCAACCGGCCCTCACTAGCGACCCTACCCGGCGGCGCCCCCAGTAATGGTGCGAACCAGGTCACTTGCGGTGTCGCATTGGTCAAGAAGTGCCCCGACATGCGCTTTCGTGCCTCGCAGCGGGTCCAGGGTCGGGATCCGCTGGAGCGACTCCTTGCCGGGCAGATCGAAGATCACCGAGTCCCAGGAGGCGGCCGCGACCTGCGGCGCGTACTGCTGCATGCAGCGGCCGCGGAAGTACGCCCGGGTGTCGGTCGGCGGGTGCGCGACGGCCATCCGGATCTCCGCGTCGGTGACGATCCGCTGCATCCGGCCGGATTTCACCAACTTGTAATACAGGCCCTTGTCCGGGCGCAGGTCGGCGTACTGCAGGTCGACCAGGTGCAGCTTCGAGTCGTCCCACTCCAGACCGTCGCGGTCGCGGTACGACTGGAGCAGTTTGTACTTCGCGACCCAGTCGAGCTGGTCGGACAGCTTCATCGGGTCGATGGCGAGCTGGTCGAGCACCTGCTCCCAGCGGTGCAGCACGTCCTTGGTCTGCCGGTCCGCGTCGTCGCCGTACTTGTCCTCGACGTACTTGCGGGCCTGCTCCAGGTACTCCGTCTGCAGCTGGACGGCGGTGATCTTGCGGCCGTCCTTGAGCGTCAGCAGGTGCGTGCAGGACGGGTCGTGGCTGACCTCGTGCAGTGCGGTCACCGGGCGGTCGACGCCGAGGTCGTCGGTGAGCCAGCCGTCCTCGATCATCGCCAGCACCAGCGAGGTCGTCCCGACCTTCAGGTACGTCGAGATCTCGGACAGGTTCGCGTCGCCGATGATCACGTGCAGCCGGCGGTAGCGGTCCGGGTTCGCGTGCGGCTCGTCGCGGGTGTTGATGATCGGCCGCTTCAGCGTCGTCTCCAGGCCGACCTCGACCTCGAAGTAGTCGGCCCGCTGGCTGATCTGGAAACCGTGCGCCGCACCGTCCTGGCCGAGACCGACCCGGCCGGCGCCGGTGACCACCTGACGGCTCACGAAGAACGGCGTCAGGTGCCGCACGATCGACGCGAACGGCGTCGACCGGCGCATCAGGTAGTTCTCGTGCGAACCGTACGACGCGCCCTTGTTGTCGGTGTTGTTCTTGTAGAGGTTCAGCTGCGGCGCCCCGGGAATCAGGCGGGCCTGCCGCGCGCCCTCCATGATCACCAGTTCGCCGGCCTTGTCCCACACCACCGCGTCCCGCGGGTTCGTGGTCTCGGGCGCGGAGTACTCCGGGTGGGCGTGGTCGACGTACAGCCGGGCGCCGTTGGTGAGGATCACGTTCGCCAGACCGGTCTCCTCGTCGGTGAGCTGGCTGGAGTCCGCCACCTCCCGGCTGAGGTCGAATCCTCGCGCGTCCCGCAGCGGGTGCTCCTCGTCGAAGTCCCACCGGGTCTTGCGCGCGAGCGGCTGCGTCTGCGCGTACCCGTTCACCACCTGGCTCGAGGTCAGCATCGGGTTGGCCCCGGGCTGGCCCGGCACCGAGATCCCGAACTCGGTCTCGGTACCCATGATCCGCCGAACACTCATGCAGCCGAGCCTACGCGGTACCGACGACTAAAGGGCTTGCTGTGTCCACAGGGTTACGTGTGAAACTTCGCGGGTGGACGAGATGGTGGCGATTCTGGACGAGGACAACCATGTCATCGGGGCCGCACCCCGATCGGTGATGCGTCGCGACAACCTGCGTCACTCCGCGACTGGTGTCGTTGTTCTGAATCCGGACGGCGACATCTACGTGCATCGGCGGACGCCGGCCAAGGACGTGTACCCGAGCCGGTACGACTTCGCTGCCGGTGGGGTCGTCGCGGCCGGTGAGGACCCGTTCCATGCCGTCGTACGGGAGCTGGACGAGGAGCTCGGGATCGCCGGCGTGGAGCTGACGCGGTTGCCGGAGGGCGACTACGCCGACGAGAACACGCGGTACCACGCATACCTGTACACGTGTGTCTGGGACGGTCCGGTGCGGCACCAGCCGGAAGAGGTCGCGTGGGGCGCGTGGATGTCGCCGGCCGAGCTCGTGGCCAAGTTCGACGAGTGGTCGTTCATGCCGGACGGACTGGCGCTGCTCGGCCCGTACGTGCGGAGCTTGGTATGACGATCCTCGAGGGGTGGGACAGCCACGCCTGGATCGACGGGCCGTGGATCCACCGGGCCCCGCGTCGTCCGGAGGTGCGCCCGCGGCTGCTCGCCGAGGCGACACTCCTCCCCTGGCTCGCGCCACAGCTCCCCCTGCCGGTCCCGGTACCTGAGCTGACAACGGACGGCGTACGCCATCTGCTGCTGCCCGGCGAACCGTTCACGGACGGCGGCATCGAGACCGGCCGGGCGCTGGGTGCCTTCCTGAAGGCGTTGCACGCGGTCGACACCGCAGAGGCCGTGGCGTACGGCGCATTGGACGCAGCGACCGCTACAGCCGAGAAGACCACCTTTCTGGAGGAGTGCCGCGACCAGATCGTGCCGTTGCTCCCGGCACAGGTCCGGACCACGGCGACCGAGCTGCTTGACCGCGTCGCGAACGTCCGAACCGCCTTGGTTCATTGCGACCTCGGTCCGGACCACATCCTGATGACCGACGGACAGATCACCGGAATCATCGACTGGACCGACGCCGTCATCGGCGACCCCGCCCTCGACCTCTGCTGGCCCCTGAACGGCGCACCGGAGTCCGTGGCCGCCGGCGTACGAGAGGTCTACCAACCCACTCCTGACCTGGTCGAGCGTGCCCACGACTGGGCCCGCCTCTCCCCCTGGTACGGCGTCCACCGCGGCCTGCTCCTCGACCTGCCCGACGACGTCGCGACCGGACTGGCGGAGATCGCCGCCGCGCTGTGATGCAACCACCTGGCAGGCGGCCGGTCACTAGCTGATGTGAAGATCACCCTGACTGACGATACGGAGCCGTCGATGGGATCCGCAGGCGCCGGATCAGCGAGCGGTCCGGGCTCGGACCAGGAGCTGTGGGAGCGGTTGCGCGCCGGGGACCATTTCGCCCTCGGCGAGCTTTTCGACCGGTACGCCGACGACGTACGGGCGTTCGCGTTCCGGCGGACCGCCTCCTGGAGCACCGCCGACGACGTGGTCCAGGCGACGTTCCTGAGCACCTGGCGGCGGTTCGATCGCAATCCACCGGGGCCGTTGACCGGAGCGAGCGCTCGCGGCTGGCTGCTCGTCGTGGCCGGCAACGAGTGCCGGACGCTGGCCCGGACGGCGAACCGCTTCCGCAACCTCGTCGATCGCCTGCCAGGTCCCGCACCCGATGACGACCATGCGCCGGACGTCGCCCGCCGCCTGGACGACGAGCTCCGGATGTCGGCGATCCGTCGCGCCGTCGCGAAGCTACCCCGGCACGAACGCGAGACGCTCGAGCTCGTCGTCTGGTCCGGACTGACCACCTCCGAGGCGGCGGAAGCCCTCGGCGTACCGATCGGGACCGTCAAGGCCCGGCTGCACCGCACCCGTCGCCGTTTCCCCGACCTGCTCACCCGGGTCGCCCTCAACGAGGAGCTCTCATGAACACCGAACTCGAACCGCCGCGCGTTCCTCCGCTGGACCCGGCGCGGCGCGCGGAGCTTCGCAGCCGGGTTATGGACAAGTCGCGCCCGACCGGCCACCACCCCGCCCGGCGCTGGATCGCTCCGGCGGTCAGTGTCGCGGCCGTGGCGGCCGTTGTGGCCGGCACGCTCATCGTCAGCAACCGTCCGTCCGACGGCCCCGCGGTCGCCGGCCCAGCGACGGCGGCAACGCCGACCCGGAGCGGTCTCGAAGCCGTGACCGACGCCGAGGCGACCGCCGCCTTCGCGAAGTCGTGCGAGCGGGGCGGGCACCTGAAGCTCGACCGGCCGATGACAGTTGTCTGGGCGCGGCGGGTGCCGGCCGCGAATCCCAGGAACACCGATGTCCTGATGATCCTCAAGGGGTCCGGAGCCTCCGGCCGCGCCATCTGCCTCGCACCCTCCGGAGCCAGCATGTGGGAGAGGAAGTCGTCGGCGCAGTGGGGCACGCTGCCGACGCAGAAGGAGGGCCTCGCCGGCCTCGTCTCCGCCGATTCCTCGGTATCGGCGCCGGAGCCGGCGTACCGGATGTGGAGACTCTACCGAGCCCGTCCGGAGATCGCCCGGATCGAGTCGCGCCTGGTCTGGAACGGCCACGCGAGTTCCTGGCAACGAGGCTACGTCGACAGTGGCTACGCCTACGCGGACAACCGGGTGAATGTGGCCGTCAATGGCAACATCGTGCGCCAGGAGGTGCGGGCGTACGACGCCCAGGGCCGGCTGCTCCGGATCGAGCCGAAGTAACGCGCGTCAGCGGCGGCGGGCCATCGTACGGGCGAAGTTGATCGCGACGAGGCCCGCCCAGCAGATGACGACGCCGAACGGGCCGATCATGCCGGCCGCGATCGCGGTGATCGGGATCGCCGCGACGATCGACACGATCGCCAACGCGAGCCCACCCGGGTCGTTCTCGCGACTCGGGTGCCGCCGCGGCGCGGGCTCGGGCAGCAGCCCGGCATCGCGGTGCCGGTCCCGTGCGTCGAGCTTCTCCAGGAAGCCGTCGATGATCTCAGCCTCGTACTCCGGTCCCAGCTCCTGCCGCGCCGCAACAGCAGCCCGCAGATCCTTCCGCACCTCATCCGTCGCCATACCAGCACCGTAGGCCCGCAAAACCGCCGTACCAATCAGGGAAACCCCCCGATCACACCGGGTGTTAGGCCTACCGTGTAGTCAGCCGGCTCGCAGGGACGAGAGCTTGTAGGTCAGCTTCTTGCCATTGGTCAGTTGCAGCGTGAAGACCGTCTTGGACGGCACAGTCGTGTTGACGCTGACCGGGCTCGAGAACGTGCTGCTCTCGACATACTGCCCGGCGCGGAGCTTGAACGACTTCACGCGGCGCCATCCCTCGTAGAAATCGATCAGGTTGCACAGGGGCGACGTGCTGCCCTTCACCCGGGCAGTGTGCAGCGAGTACACGACGTCCGGCTTGCTCTTGTCGACAACGCTGCTGTCGAACGACACCATTGCCGAACCGCACGTGTAGTACTTCGTGTCGAACGGGTACGGCGTACTCCGCAGCCGCACCGTCGTCACCGCCTCCCGGAAGTTCCACTCCTGCTGGTCGAGCGGGACACCCCAGTAGTACGCCGCGCCGAGGCCGAGCGCCGCGACGACCAGCATCCGAACCCGCCCCCGCCACGGGCGAAAGAATATGAATCCCGCCACGAGTACCGCGATCGCGAGACACCCGGTCCCCCAATCGGTCATGAAGTAGTCGCCTGAGCCACGGGCGTCGCCGTCGAACACACCTGATGATTCGAGTCGAGGCCACTGTCCGCGAAGGACGTAGCGCCCCAGGAGCCACGGGAGGAGGACCGTGACGCAGGCGATCACGCCGTACCAGATCGCTCTGACATCCGCCCGCCTGCGCTGAGTGCCTCGGAACGCCGCTTGCCGGTTGTTCTGTTCGCGCGCGGCCCGCCGCTCGGCATCTTTCGCCGCGGCCGCCTGCCGGGACTGTGCCTGCGCGTCCTCGGACAGACGGTCGAACCAGGCTGGATAGACGAGCGAGATGAGGGCCGCCTCCGGGACGGCGTCGAGATTGATCGCGGCCGCGAGCTGGGTCGTTTGCTGGGTGAGGGGCTGCGCGCCCCGCGGAATCTTCCGGCTGAGCTGACGGGCGCGGTCCCAGATCCGTCGGCGGGCGTCGTCGCTGAGGGCAGCTTCCAGGAGGATTCCCTCGAGCGCCGGCGTGGCGTTCGCGACATACTCGCGGAACACCGGCTGGGCCCAGAAGCCGGTGCTCAGCAGACCATCGCCGATCCGGCGCCACCATGAGGCGAGCAGGTCGTCGGCCCGGGACAGCTCACGCGTTCCGGTATGCCGTCCGACGACCGACAGCACCGATGAGTTCCGGAGTTCCTGTACCCAGTCGATCGCCGCGGCATCGCCGGACTTGGCCGCCTTGATGACGCCTTCGAGTCCGGCGGTGGACAGCGGCTTGTCACGGAACCAGGCTTCCTTGTCCGGCTCGATCAGCAACTGGAGCTCCACCGCCGCCCGGCCGGGCGAGGTGTGCCCGTCGAGCACCGCCTTCAGGACGTCGTCCGCGCCGTCGCCGAGCGACGTGTCGTGCAACCAGACCTGCAGATCCCGCGCTCGAACGCCCGCAAGATGGTCCCGCGCGGTGACGAAGTTCTTCCGGATCGCCCGGGCCAGGTCAGCCGGCTCGTTCAGATCCGCGCCGGCGAAGTGGTACGCCGCCTTCGGCCTGCGCTTGCTCGTCGGCGCCGACGACGACACCCGTCGCGGCCAGACCGCCCTGATCTTCGGCGACTTCCCGGCCAGCCACTGCTGGACGTCCTGCCAGGCCCACCGCCCTTCCTGTGGCGACAGCAAGCCGTCCAGCAGCAGCTTCCACCGCGGATCCGTGACGTCGTCGTAGTCCCACGACTCCGTCCGGTGAATGTCCAGGACGCGGGTCTCGCTGTGGAACGCGCCGTCCTTACCGGCCGACAAGAGGTGCCGGCCGGTGAGCAGCTCATGGACGATGACGCCGAGCCCCCACCAGTCGTTCGCCTTGTTGCCGTGGCCGGTGCTGCCCTCGGGAGAGGTATACGGGTACGTACCGGCCTTCGAGACGACCGCGTTCGACAGCACTCCGATCCGCGCCAGGCCGAAGTCGGCGAGCACGCAGTCGAGCGGCCGCTCGGACCTGATCAGGATGTTCTGCGGCTTGAGGTCGCGATGAGTGATCCCCAGCGAGTGGACGTGGTCGAGGGCCTGCCCGACTTCCTTCAGGACGTCCTTGACGAAGTCCGGCGGTTGCGCGCCACGACCACGGCGTACGACGAGATCCTCCAGGCTCCCGCCGACCAGGTACTCCTGGACCTCCCAGATCTGCTCCTCGTCCGACTGGAGCTCGAACTCCAGCACGTGCTCCTTGTCCGCGCGGGTCAGCGGCTCGATCGCGTCACGGTCGAGGGCCTTGGAAGCCTCGGGCCGATAGATCTTGATCGCAACTTCGCGACCGTTGCTCCGGTCCGTGAACAGGACGACGTCCGCCTGGGCACCGCCGGACGACAACTCCTTGACGTACTCGAACTTCTCCTCGACCGCCGGCGGCGCGAGCAGGCGCCGACGCGAGCGCGGCCGCGCGGGCTCGTCGGCCCCCTCGTGCGTGGTCAGCGGCGCGCCGGGCCCAGACTGCTCGTGGCGCGTCAGCGGCCGCGCGTCGTCCGCGGACTCATGCCTCGTCGCAGGTCGTGTGTCGTCCGTCGACTCATGCCGGGTCGCGGGCCGCGCGTCGTCCGCGGACTCGTGCCTTGTCGAAGGCCTGTCGCTCATTCCCTCACCCCGCCGTTCGGAAGATTCGAACTCTGTGGACCGTCGACGCGTGCCGGCCGCTCGGCTCCGGCCGGACGATCATTCGGGTACACGCGCCTCGTCCGGGACGAGGTCGATCACGATCACCGAGACGTTGTCCGGGGCACCCTGTCGGAGAGCTCGCTCGATCAGTCGCTGGACTGCCTCCCGCGCACCGTCGGGCGCGCCTACCTCGCCGGCCAGCAGTGACCGCAGGTCGTCAGTGCCGACGACATCGGTCAGTCCGTCGCTACAGGCGACCAGACGCATCGGCCGGGCGATCGCGAGCGTCGCCACCGACGGATCCGGTACGGCGGTGAACACCGACAGGCTCTGCGTCAGGACCGTCGCCCCGGCCCGATGCGGATCAGGTCGGCGATCAGGCCTGGTCAGCTCGCCCAGCGACCCGTCCATGACCCGGAACACCGAACTGTCGCCGACGTTGAACACACTGAGCTGGGTCGCGGTCAGCGCGATCCCGGCCACAGTCGACCCCAGCCCACGAAGACCGTGTACGTCGTCCGACACCTGCTGGATCGCCCGTGCTGCCTCGACCACCCGCTCGGTGACGACCTTCTCATCGATCCCGGGCCAGTCCGTAGCACCCAAAGTGGCGGCAGCCAGCCGCGATGCGACGGCTCCCCCTGCGTGTCCGCCGAGCCCGTCACACACCGCCACGACGTACGGCGTCTGTCCTGGTCTCAGTTCGACGGACCGGGCCAGCATCGCGTCGCGGGCGGACACCCAGGCGTCCACGAGCACGCAGTCCTGGTTCTCCTCGCGAACCCGGCCGGTATGCGTCCGCGCGGCGACGTACAGCCTCGTCATGCCTGCCCCTTCCCGAGTACGTCCACAGTCAGTACCGCGGCCTTGCCGAGCCGGATCTCGTGCTGCCCTGGCGCCAACGACAGCGGTACGTCGCTCGCCGCACGCCCGTCGACCTTTGTCCCGTTGGTCGATCTCAGGTCGACGAGTGTCACCTCCGACGTGCGCACCGCGAGACGCGCGTGCTCGCGCGAAACACCGTGGAACCTCTCGAGGCCGTCCGCGATACGTGCATCAGGGCTGTCACGGCCGATCACGACGACATCCCCAGGCTTGATGCCGACCGTTCCCCCGTTCGGCAGGTGCAGGCGAACCGAAGAGATGTCTGCCCGCGAGCCTTGCGACGCGACCGGAGCGCCGCACCGATGGCAGGTCGTCGCATCATCTGGACAGTGCTCGCCGCACCGCGGGCACGCGCCCGTTTGTTCGCTGGGCGACTCCACCGGCGCCTCGTGAATCGTCTCGATCGCAACCGGCGCCTCCTCTGCCACTCCGGCCAGGAAGACCTGGCAGCTGGGACAGAGCAGCAGGCTGTCGTCGATCCCGGGCGTCTTGCAGACAGAACAGGTCACGGTCGCCATGACACCTCGCCCAGATCGACACCGCGTTCGTGCAGCCGGCCGGCGAACTCGTCGAGCTCGCCGCGTTGCGGGATGCCGACCAGGAAGACCGCTCCCTGGTCGACGGTCACCTCGAGTCCTGGGCTGCTCACCGCGGTCCATCTCTCGTATCGGTCGCGTACGGCCGCCGACCGGTAGTGGACCGTCTGGTTGCTCGACGCCACTAACCGGCCGGCCGCCGGCAGGTCCTGCCGAAACGGCCCGGCAACCACGCAGTCCGCCATCGACACCAGTCGCGGTGCGGATCGCCTCGCGGCGGCGTACGGGCGCCCGCTGAAAACCAGGACGTCGACCGGTCCGACGAGCTTCCGGACCTGTCCAACCACGGTGGCGACAGCGTCCGGCTGACTCGTCGGCTCACCGCCGGTGATCGTCAGACCGTCCAGCTCTCCGGAACGGATCTGCTCGGCCAAAGTCGCCGCGACCTCGTCGACCGTCAGGTCGCGGCCGCCGTTCGGATCCCAGGTGTCGACCGACGCGCAGCCGATACAGCCGATCGCACAACCCTGGACCCACAACACGACCCGTCGACCCGGGCCGAGGGCGGTGACCGGCGCAAGGATCCGGGCGACGCGGAGCGTCAGACCAGCTTCGCCGTGAGCCATCCGCCCTCCTCCCGGACCAGCTCTTTCACCGTGACGCTGGTGGTTTCCGGCGAGAGGTCGAAGAGGGCGCGACCCAGTGGGTTCACCAGCACCGATTCGACCGTCCGGCCGACACCCCGTCCCCCCTTGGACAGGTCGGCGACGGCGAGCCGGATCACGTCGCGCCGTACCTCGTCGGCCAGCGTCAGCTCGAGACCGTTCTGGGTCGCCGCCCGCTCGAGCACATTGGCGATGAATCCTTCGGCCAGCACCTCCGCCGTCACCGGATCGATGTAGTCGAACACGACGATGTTGTCCTCGCCGATCCGGCCGAGCAGCTCAGGCCGCCTGATCTCATGCGTGAACTCGTGCTCGATCGCCTGCTTGATCACCGTCACGAGCTCGTCGCCGACCGGAACCGGCTGCCCGGGCTGCACGGCCGGCACGCCCAGATTCGAGGTGAAGACGATGATCGCCTCGCCGAAGTGGACCGTGTCGCCGCTGCCGTCGGTCAGCCGTCCGTCGGACAGGATCTGCAGGAACTTGTCCAGGATCCGTTTGTCCGCCTTCTCGACCTCGTCGAACAGCACCACACAGAACGGCCGCTGCCGGACCGCGTTGGTCAGCTCTCCGCCTTCGCCATGTCCCTCGTAGCCGGGCGGCGATCCGATCAGCCGCGCCTCGGAGTGCTCCGCCGAGAACTCCGACATGTCGAACCGGATGTACGCGTTCTCGTCACCGAAGATCAGCTCGGTGATGCGCTTGGCGAGCTCGGTCTTGCCGACGCCGGTCGGGCCGGCGAAGAACAGGATGCCGCGAGGGCCGGCCGAATCGCCGCCGCGCTCCGCGCCGGTCATCCCCGTGTTCGAACGGATCAGGATGTCCAGCGCATGCCGAACCGCGCGCCGTTGACCCTTCACCTTCGACGAGAGGACGGCCTCGCCGGTCCGGATCCGGTCCCGGAGCTCCGGCTGTGCCCACGGGTTGTCCGTCATGCCGGTCCGGTACGCACGGACCGCGTCGTCGATCCGCTCGGGGCCGAGGTTCTGGTCCAGCGCGAGCTGGGTTGTGGCAATCATGGCGTGCAGCGACATCCCATCCGACCGTTCCGCGAAACGGGTGGCGGCTGTGTCCAGGGTCGATGCGGGCAGGTTCGTACCGCCGGGCATCGAGGCGACCAGTCCACGGGCCAGTCGGAGGCGCATGCTGAGCTCCGGCTGCGGCACCGGGATCTGGCGGATCCCCTCGGACCCGCCGGCCAGCCAGGGCGGCAGATCGGCAGGGCGGTCGACCAGCCACAGGAACGGGTTGTACAGACCGGATGTCCGCTCGCTGCCCGCTACGACCGGTCGGGCGTCGTGGATGACTGTCAGAGCAGCCTGCATGAACGCATGCTCCGCTTCGGACGGCGGCGTACCGGCTGGCCGCCACTGGGAGACGTAGTCGATCGTGAGGGCCAGGCGCGCGTCCCGGCAGGATGTGACGGAACGCAGTAAGGCGGTCAGCTGATCCGGACCGACCGGTCGGTCGGCGAGATCGCCGGACAAGCCGGTGACCCGGGTCACCAGTTGGTGGGCTGCCTGTTCGTTCGGCAGCACCCGCAGGCCGACCGGGGTGTGCCGGATGACCGCGGAGTAGCCGCTACGGCGGAGCGTGTCCCACAAGGCCTGGTGGAGGTCGAGTGGTTGCCAGCCACCGCCTTCACGGGGCACCAGGTACCTGTCCCGCAGATTGCCGTGGAGTACGTACGCCGGTGTCACGGTCAGGCCCGCGTCGATCTCCTGCAGCCACAGGGGGTGCTCCTGCAGCCCGCGCGCACTCACGGGAGCCGCTTCTGCTTCTGCTTGGCCTGCTTCTGGATCGCCGTTCGACGGAGCTGCCGCTGCGGTGCGAGCTTCCCGGGTTCATTGCGGTACGTCATGTCCGTCGGAATTCCGCGATCACCCAAGCGGTCCATCAGCTTGTCCACCTGGTCACACGAAGACCGATCGAAGCCCAGGTCGTCGCGCCCATCGGTGTCGTCGAAGGCGACCGGGATGGTGTGTACGTCGGGCGCCTCCTCGGGGAACACCAACTTGAGACCGTGATGCGGCCAGTCCGGGGTGGAGGCCATCGCCACGGTTGCTCCCCCGGAGTCCGACGGGTCGAGGTCGACGGAGTACCCCATCTCCCGCAGCACGGCGCCGGCCTGGTCGAGGGTGAACCGGCGATCGGCCTCGCGGGTCCGGTGCTGATCGAGAACCTTGAGCGCGGCGGCAACCTTCGCCAGGTCGTCGTCGACGCGCAGCCCGTCCACGATCGCTCGCGCACGTCGACCGGGATCCGAGTCGGAGTCGAGCAGAACCGCGTACTCGTACCGCAGCTCCTGAGCTTGCCGTTCCTGGCGTTCCTTTGCCCGCTGTCGCCTGATCGCACCGGTGATTCTGGTCTCCAACTCGGTCAGGAAGCTCTGGGCCTTCGCGTAGCCGGCGTCGCGATCGGTGACTACCTGCGCGAGCTTCTGCAGATCGGCCTGGATCGACTCGTCCAACCCGAGAGCGATCCCGAGAACCGCCTCGACGCGACCGGCCAGCACGTCGACCGGATCCGCTTCCTTCGGCTGACCGGTACTCCGCCGACTCGCCGCTTCCTCGCTGCTCAGCCGGAACCGGAGGCTCGGCAGCGCGACCTGGAGAGCCTGCAGCTCGACAGAGACCATGTCCCGGGCCCGATCGACCCGGCTCTGGGCGTGGGCCTGCAGAAGCGCCTGCTCCTCGACGGCAAGCTCGCTCTCGATCTGGACCAGCCGGGACATATCGGCCCGGTCGAGCGACTTGGCCCGCGTCTCCCGGACCTGCTTGGCGGCTGCCGGCTCCACTGACGCCCGCAACATCAGCACCGTCGACCGACGGGCTTGAACCCTCGCCCGTACCGCGTCCGCCGCCCGACGCCGCTGCTCGGCGGCGCTGACCACCTGGTAGCGGAACCCAGTTGACCCACTCATGCCGTACCCCTCCAGGACCCACCCATACCGTGATCTGACGGACAGGCCGGACCGGAGACAGCAGAACCGCCCCGGTCCGACAGGACCAGGGCGGTTCTTGGGTACTTCGAGCTTCTACAGGTACTGACCCGTGTTGGTCGCGGTGTCGATGGAGCGACCTGGTTCGGTGCCCTGCTTGCCGGAGATGAGCGTCCGGATGTAGACGATCCGCTCGCCCTTCTTGCCGGAGATCCGGGCCCAGTCGTCCGGGTTGGTGGTGTTCGGCAGGTCCTCGTTCTCCTTGAACTCGTCCACGCAGGCCTGCAGCAGGTGCTGCACCCGCAGACCCTTCTGCTTCTCGTCCAGGAACGCCTTGATCGCCATCTTCTTCGCCCGGTCGACGATGTTCTGGATCATCGCGCCCGAGTTGAAGTCCTTGAAGTACAGGACCTCCTTGTCACCGTTGGCGTAGGTGACCTCGAGGAAGCGGTTCTCGTCGGCCTCGGTGTACATCCGCTCGACCGTGCGCTGGATCATCCCGTCCACACAGCCCCGCCGGTCGCCGCCGAACTCGCCCAGATCGTCGTCGTGCAGCGGCAGGTTGGGGGTCAGGTACTTCGAGAAGATGTCCCGCGCCGCCTCCGCGTCGGGGCGCTCGATCTTGATCTTCACGTCCAGCCGGCCGGGCCGCAGGATCGCCGGGTCGATCATGTCCTCGCGGTTGGAGGCACCGATGACGAGGACGTTCTCCAGCCCCTCGACACCGTCGATCTCGCTCAGCAACTGCGGGACGATGGTGTTCTCCACGTCGGACGACACACCGGATCCGCGGGTGCGGAACAGCGAGTCCATCTCGTCGAAGAACACGATCACCGGCATGCCCTCGGAAGCCTTCTCCCGGGCCCGCTGGAAGACCAGGCGGATGTGCCGCTCGGTCTCGCCGACGTACTTGTTCAGCAGCTCGGGGCCCTTGATGTTCAGGAAGAACGACTTCTGCTCGGCCACCCCGGTACGCTCCGCGACCTTCTTGGCCAGCGAGTTCGCCACCGCTTTCGCGATCAGCGTCTTGCCGCAGCCGGGTGGGCCGTAGAGCAGCACGCCCTTCGGCGGCTTCAGCTCGTGCTCGAGGAACAGGTCCTTGTGCAGGTACGGCAACTCGACCGCGTCCCGGATCGCCTCGATCTGGCCGGCCAGACCGCCGATCTGGGTGTAGTCGATGTCCGGGACCTCTTCGAGCACCAGCTCCTCGACCTCGGACTTCGGGATCTTCTCGTAGACATAGCCGGAGCGGGGCTCCAGCAGCAGCGAGTCGCCGGTGCGCAGCGCGATGTCGAGCAGCGGCGACGCCAGTCGCACCACGCGCTCCTCGTCGGCCTGCGCGATCACCAGCGCCCGCTCGCCGTCGGCGAGCAGCTCCTTCAGCATCACGACATCGCCGACGACCTCGAAGTCGCAGGCCTCGACGACGTTGAGTGCTTCGTTGAGCATCAGTTCCTGGCCGAGCTTGAGCGCGTCCAGGTCGACCGACGGGCTCGCCGCGACCCGGAGTTTCCGGCCGCCGGTGAACACGTCGAGCGTGTCGTCTTCGTTCCGTCCGAGGAAGGTGCCGAATCCGGACGGCGGTTGCGCCAGCCGGTCGACTTCCTCCTTCAGGGCGATGATCTTCTCTCGCGCCTCCCGCAGCGTGTCCGCCAGCCGCTCGTTCTGAGCGGTGACACTCGCCAAGGAGGCCTGGGTTTCGGACAGTCTGCTCTCGAGCGACCGGCTGTCCGCCGGGTGCTCGAGCAGCCGACGTCGCAACGCCGCGACTTCGGCCTCCAGGTACCGGACCTGGTTACGCAGTTCTGCCGCGGTAGGACTCTCGTCTCCAGCCACGATCATCACCTCACCATGTGGGGCTCGACCCTATGGACCTTACCCAGAAAACCTCGCCGGGCAAGCTGAATCCCATCACGTGTCGGTTGCGGATGGAGTCCGTTGCCTACGGCATGTCGCCGGAAGTTTCCGAGGATACTTCGGACGACGGCTCCGCGCGGCGGGGACCGGCGTAGTCGTCGCCGTACGCGCCCGGTGCCGGACGGCGCTTCTTCCGGGGTGCCTGCACCCCGTGCGCCATCCTCCGGGCAGTGACCAGGAAGGCCGTGTGTCCTTGCATCCGGTGGCCCGGACGGACGGCGAGACCCTCTACATGCCAGTCTCGCACGAGAGACTCCCACGCGCGCGGCTCGGTGAATTCGCCGTGTGCCCTCAGCGTCTCCACAACACGGCTCAGCTGCGTTGTGGTGGCCACGTAGGCACAGAACACACCCCCGGGTGAAAGTGCCTCAGAGACCACGTCAACGCACTCCCACGGCGCGAGCATGTCGAGGATGACGCGGTCGACGTCCTGCTCGTTCAGCTTCTCGACCAGGTCGCCCACCTCGAGCCGCCAGGCCGGGTGCTCGCCGCCGAAGAAGCCGGTCACGTTCTTCCGCGCGACCTCGGCGAAGTCCTCGCGGCGCTCGAACGAGATCACCTGTCCGTGGATCCCGACCGCCCGCAGCAGCGCGGTCGTCAGCGCACCGGAACCGGCGCCGGCCTCGACCACCTTCGCGCCCGGGAAGATGTCGGCCATCGTGACGATCTGCGCGGTGTCCTTCGGGTAGATCACGGCGGCGCCGCGCGGCATCGAGACCGAGTAGTCGGCCATCAGCGGCCGCAGCGCGAGGTACTCGACGTTGCCCTTGGACCGGATCGTGACCGCGTCCGGGCCGTCGATCAGCTGGTCGTGGTCGATCCCGCCCTTGGTGGTGTGGAAGGTCTTCCCGCGCTCCAGCTTGACCGAGTGCCGGCGGCCCTTGGAGTCCTGCAGGGTGATCCACTCGCCCTCCTGCAGCGGTCCGTGATGGACCCCGGAGAACGCCTGGTCGGGAAAGTCGCGCAAGTCAGCCATAAGGCGCTCACCTTAACTTTCGGTCACCGGAACCGAAGAATCAGCGGCTGTTCAACGGCCTCTGAAAGCGCGTTCTATGTCGGTGGTCGCGAGGACGCCGTAGACGCCGCCGTCGGCGTCCAGGACCAGGTACTCCGAGGCGGGGTGCTCACGGAGTGTGGCGAGGATCTCCTCGCCGGTGTCGTTGACGCCGATGATGTGGCCCGCACCGATCCGGGTGGAGACCTCGCTGACCGTGGTCCACGGACGCTGGTTCGGTGCGACCGCGGCGACCGCGGTCTCGGACACCAGGGCGTGCGGCTTGCCCTCGCCGTCGATCACCACGACCGCTCCCGCGTGCGCCTCCCCGGCCAGCCGGACGGCCTCGGCAAGCGGCGTACCGGAATGTACGGCGATGGCGCGGCGGGCCATCGTCCGGACCTGGATGGCGGGCAGCTTGCGCCGCAGCCGGGCCTGCATCAGGGACGCGGTCGAGCCGGACCAGAGGAAGAAGCCGACGAGCAGGGCGATCAGGAAGTCGATCATCGAGGGTTGCCGGCCCCAGATCTCCTCCAGCAGGACCGGGAGCGCCAGCACCGCCATCGCGAGGATCCGCCCGGCCCACGCGGCCGCGATCGTGCCGGTGTGCATGTTGCCGGTGAACTTCCAGACGATCGCCCGCAGCACCCAGCCGCCGTCGAGCGGCAGGCCGGGCAGCAGGTTCGTGACGCCGACGATCAGGTTCGCGACGCCGAGCTCCCAGAGGGCGACGTACCCGACGCCCTCGTCGAAGGCGCGGGACCCTAGGTACGCGAGTCCGCCGACGATCAGGGACGCGATCGGTCCGACGACCGAGACCGCGAACTCCTCGAGCGGGGACTTCCGCTCCCCCTCGATATGCGTGCCGGCCGCGAAGAAACCGAGGTTGATCTCGGAGACGCCGATGCCGAACTTCATCGCCATCAGCGCGTGCGCGAGCTCGTGGATCAGGATCGACACCGTGAACGCGACCACGAAGGCGAACGCGGCGACGTACCGCCAGCCGCCGAGCTCGGGGAACTGCTGCCCGATGATCGCCGCGAAGCCGATCGCGAGCAGCATCGCCACCGGCAGCCAGGTGAACCGCATGGTCAGCCGGATGCCGCGGACGCGCCCCAGCACCCACGTTCCGGGCGGGGTCGGGCCGGCCGGCTGGGCGGGGTTCTGAGGGTCACGCGAGTCTGGCATCACCCCAACGCTACTTGGCCGGTGTTAACTCGCTGCTACACACCCACCGTCAGCGTGGCGACGTACCCGCTGGAGACGTCTCCGGTGACGGTCGCGAGCTGGTGTACGCCGTCGTCGTCGCCGAACACGTTGTCGTCTTCCAGCGACGTCTGGCTGAGGTTCCGCGCGCTGCCGTCGTACCCGTCCGTGGCGTAGACCGTGCTGCAGACGTCCTTCGGGAGAGCGAGTTGCGACGTACGAGTGATCTGGCCGGCCTTGGTGGCCTCAGCGGTGCTGGCGTAGACCTCGAAGTGGATGTGCGGCCAGCGCCCCATGTACGCGGCCGGGAAGATCGTCGTGAAGGTGACCTTGCCGGAGCCGTCCGCTGCCTGGACGCCGCGGAGGTAGTTCTCGTTCGTCACGCCGTCGGAGTACAGCGAGTACCGGCCCTCGGCGTCGCAGTGCCAGAGGTAGACGGCGGCGCCTTCGAGGGCCTTGTCCTGGTCGGCGTCGACGACGATCAGCTCGACGGTCAGCGGTACGCCGGTGGCGACGCCGGACGCGGAGCCGAACGACTTGGTGATGTCGCTGCGGACGATGCCTGACTGGGTGAGGACGTTGGGCCCGTTGGAGCCGTCGCCCGGGTACGGTCCGCCGGTCTCCTGCGGGATCTCGTCGACCTCTATAGCGGCATCGGTGGTCGCGCTCGAGCTGGTCGACGGCGTAGCACTCGTCGACGTGCTGCTCGGCGTGCTCGTCGTCGTACCGTCGTCCGTCGTGCAGCCGGCGACGGCGGCGAGACCGGCGGCCGTGAACAGGCCGAGGAAGCGGCGCCGGTGCAGAGTCGCGAGGTCGTACTCGAGACCGCGGTCGTGGTTCGGAGGAGGCTGCGTCGGTGGCGTCATGCATCGAGCATGACAACGCGGCCCGCCGACCGGCCGTGAGTCTGCTGGGAGTTTGCTGTGAGTCGCGCTGTGAAGCGGTTTTCCACAGGCTCGGGGTGGGGGCGGGCGAACTGTCGGTGGTTGTGCCTAGGGTTTGGTGCATGAGCGCTGCAGCTGCTGTCGATCCGCACGTGCATCCGCGCGGGGCGTTGTCGCCGTCCCGGGCCGCGGACTTCATGAGCTGCCCGCTGAAGTACCGGTTCCGGGTGGTCGACCGCCTGCCGGAGAAGCCGTCGGCGGCCGCGGTGCGCGGGACCGTGGTGCACGCGGTGCTGGAGCGGCTGTTCGACCTGCCGCGCGGCGAGCGGACGCTGGAGCAGGCTGCGCAGATGCTCGAGCCGCAGTGGCAGCGACTGCTGGAGGAGGAGCCGGAGGTCGCGGAGCTGTTCGCGGAGGACGCGGACGGCGAGGAGCTCGCGAAGTGGCTGGCCGAGGCGCACCAGTTGCTCGGCAAGTACTTCGCACTCGAAGACCCGAACGCGCTGGAGCCCGCCGAGCGGGAGCTGTACGTCGAGACCGCGCTGGACTCCGGTCTGGTCCTGCGGGGGTACGTCGACCGCCTCGACGTGGCGCCGACCGGCGAGATCCGGGTCGTCGACTACAAGACCGGTCGCTCGCCGTCGGAGTTCTTCGAGGCGAAGGCGCTGTTCCAGATGAAGTTCTACGCGCTGGTGCTGTGGAAGCTGCGCGGCGTGGTGCCGGCGATGCTGCAACTGGTCTATCTCGGCAACGGGGAGATCGTCCGCTACGTCCCCGACGAGGCCGACCTGCGCGCCTGCGAACGCAAGGTCTCGGCACTGTGGGTCGCAATCACCCGAGCTCTCGATTCCGGCGACTGGCGCCCCAGCAAAGGCCCGCTCTGCGAATGGTGCGACCACAAGGCCATCTGCCCGGCCTGGGGCGGCACGCCCCCACCGCTCCCGACCCGCTCGGTGGAGGAAGTCGCCGCCGAGTCGGCAGGCATAGACCTGATCACAGTCGACGGTTAGTCGTGCCCTCGCCCCGGCAGAGGAACCCTGGGTGGATACGGTTCGTCGCATGAGTGTGGGCGATGTGGCGGTGCGAGCGACCGGCGTCTGGAAGCGGTACGGCGGTGGCCTCACCCAGGTGGATGCGCTGGCCGGCGTGAGCGCGGACTTCGGAAAAGGCCGGTTCACCGCGATCATGGGGCCGTCGGGCTCCGGCAAGTCGACGCTGCTGCACTGTCTGGCGGGGCTGGACAAGCCGTCCGAGGGCAAGGTCTTCCTCGGTGACGTCGACCTGACCACGCTGCCCGAGAAGCAGCTCACGCATCTGCGCCGCGACCGGATCGGCTTCGTGTTCCAGGCGTTCAACCTGGTCCCGACGCTGTCCGCGCTGGAGAACATCACACTCCCCCTCGACCTGGCCGGCCGTAAACCCGACCAGGATTGGCTGACCACGGTCGTCGACACGATCGGCCTGATGGACCGTCTCCGCCACAAGCCGTCCGAGCTGTCCGGCGGCCAGCAGCAGCGTGTCGCCTGTGCCCGCGCGCTGGTCTCCCGCCCGGACGTGGTGTTCGCCGACGAGCCGACCGGCAACCTCGACTCGCGATCGTCCGGGGACGTCCTCGACTTCCTGCATCGCTCGGTCCGGGAGTTCAACCAGACGGTCGTGATGGTCACCCACGACCCGACGGCCGCGTCGTACGCCGACCGCGTCCTGTTCCTGGCCGACGGGCAGCTGCAGTCCGAGCTGGTCGATCCCACCGCGGAGTCCGTCCTCGACGCGATGAAGCAACTGGAGGCCCGGCACGAGACCGCGGGCGAGCTGGCCGGCTGATGTTCAAGCTCGGCCTCCGTTCGGTGCTCGCGCACCGGCTCCGCTTCGTGCTGTGCACGCTCGCCGTCACCCTCGGCGTCGCGTTCGCCGGCGGCGCGATGGTCTTCACCGACAGCCTGTCCACGGCGCTGAAGAAGAACTTCGCCGTCAGTACGGCGGACGTCACCGTCACGCCGGCGTCCCCGATCGAGACCGGCACGGACCGCCCCGCCACCTTCCAGATCGACCTCGTCGACCGCATCGCCGCCGTACTCGGAGTGGCCGCCGCGATCCCGCAGCTCATGGTCAGCAACGTGCAGATCCTCGGCCCCGACGGGAAGGTGCTGGAGAACTACGGTCTGACGTCCTTCGGCGCCGCCTGGCCGCGGGACCCCGCTGCGGCGCCGTTCAAGCTCGTCGACGGTACGGCGCCCTGGGGCGGCGGCCAGTTGGCGCTCGACGAGTCGACCGCGAGCCGCGCGGGCTACCACGTCGGCGACCAGGTCCGGATCGTCACGCCGACCCGCGCCGTCACCGCGACGCTCACCGCGACCACGACCCCCGCGCAAGCCGGTGCGGCCGCCGGTGCGCCGCTGGTCAGCTTCGACGGCGCGACCGCTCAGCTCCTGCTGCTCGGCAAGCCCGGCTGGACGTCGATCACCGTCTCGCTCGAGCCGGGTTCCGACCCGAACGTGGTCAGCAAGGCGATCGCGGACACCATGGGCGACTCGGTCAAGGTCCGGACCGCGAAGCAGGTCACCACCGACGGCGAACACGACCTGGACAACACCTTCGGCGGCTTCGGCACCGTGCTGCTCCTGTTCGCCGCCCTCGCGCTCTTCGTCGGCGGGTTCCTGATCGTCAACACGTTCGCGATGGTCGTCGCGCAACGGTCCCGGGAGCTCGCGATGCTCCGCGCGATCGGCGCGTCCCGCGGCCAGATCACCGGCACGGTGCTCGCCGAGAGCGTGATCATCGGCTTCGTCGGAGCGACGCTCGGCCTGCTGGTGGGCATCGGCGTGGCCTCCGGGATCCGGTTCGGCTACGAGCTGCTCGACCTGCGCATCCCGACCGCGTCGCTGCAGGTCACACCCACCACGATCATCGTCTGCTACCTCATCGGTATCGGCGTGACGGTCGCCGCCGCGGCCCCCGCCGCCCGCCGGGCCGGGAAGCTCCCACCTGTCGCAGCGATGCGCGACGACGTCCACGTCCCGGAACGCTCGCTGCTCGTCCGGGTGCTGATCGGCGCCTTCATGCTGCTCATGGCCGTCCTCTTCTTCGGCATCGGCGTGGGCGCCGGCGGACTCCCCGGCACCGTCCTGATCACGCTCGGCACTGGCACCGCCGTCCTCGCGATCGTGATGCTCAACCCGATCATCAGCCGGTACGTCGTCCGCGCGCTGATGTACCCGTTCGGCCGCAAGGCGCCGGTCACCCTCGGCCGCCGCAACGCCGAGCGGAACCCACGCCGGACGTCGGCCACCGCTTCCGCGCTGATGATCTCCGTGGGGCTGATCAGCGGCCTGCTGGTCATCGGCGCCTCGGTGAAGGCGTCGATCGACAAGAGCCTGGTCGACGCGCTCGGCACCGCCGAGATCCTGATCACGAACGACGGCACCCCGAGTTTCAGCACCGAGGTCGGCGAGCGGACCGCGAAGGTCCCCGGCGTCCAGGCAGTGCAGCGGGTCCGGCAGCAGTCCGGTGAGGTCGGCAGGACGAACGTCCAGGTCACCGGAGTCAGCGACGGCACGCTGGCCGGCCCCGTCACGACAACGTTCGACGCCGGCTCGGCCGCGGCGCTCGCCGCCGGCCAGGCGATCGTCCCCCGCAACCTCGCCAAGACCCTCAAGCTCACCGTCGGGAAGCCGTTCGACCTGAAGACCACGAACGGCACCCATCGCCTGACCGTCGGCGGCGTCCTCGCCCCGAACCGGCAGCTGAACGCGATCGTCGTGTCGCTCCCGACGTACGCGACGATCGGCGGGTCGCCGAGCGACAACCTGCTGTACGTCGAAGTTGCCAAGGGCAATCAGGTGGCGGAGGTCCGGACCGGGATCCTCGACCAGCTCCGCAAGGACTACCCGACGATCGAGGTCCGCGATCAGGAGGCGTACGCCGCGGTCGCCCGGGAGCCCGTGAACGGCGTACTCGTCGCGGTCGGCTTCCTGCTCGCGATGGCGATCCTGATCGCGCTGCTCGGCATCGTGAACACGCTCGCGCTCGGCGTCGTCGAGCGGACCCGGGAGATCGGCCTGCTGCGCGCGATCGGGATGGACCGGCCGCAGCTCAGCCGGATGCTCCGGGTCGAGTCGATCGCGATCACCTTGCTCGGCGCGTTTCTCGGCCTGGCGATCGGCGTCGCCTTCGCCGTCGCGGTGCAGTCGGCGATGGTGGACGACGGCCTCGCGGTCCGCGACATCCCGGTGCTGCAGTTGGTGATCGCGGTCGTGCTCGCGATCGTGTTCGGCGTACTGGCCGCGGTCTGGCCGTCACGCCGCGCAGCCCGACTCGACGTACTGCAAGCGATCGCTTCGGAGTGATCAGTCGGTGATCGGTCGGCGATCGTGAGGTGATGGCTCGGCGTGACGCGTGAGGTGGAGCCAGACCAGTGATTCACAGGTAGCCTGCCGGTGTGCCGGGGACCGTGCAGTCGATCGAACGGGCCGCGGCGGTGCTGCGACTGCTCGCCGCCGCGCCTGACGGGTTGGGGGTCGCCGATCTCGGCAACGCGCTCGGCCTGGCGAAGACGACCGTGCACGGCATCCTTCGGACGCTGCACCAGGTCGGGTTCGTCGAACAGGACCACAGTGGCGCGCACTACCACCTGAGCGACGCGTTCGGCCGGCTCGGCGAGAGCTACCTCGACCCGAACGAGCTGCGCAGCCGCGCGATCAACTGGGCCGACTCGCTCGCGTCGCGCAGCGGCGAGGTGGTCCGTGTCGGCCGCCTCGTCGAGGGCAAGGTCGAGGTCGTGCACCATGTCTTCCGGCCCGACGACAGCGACCAGGACCTGGACGTCGGTACGACGCTGCCTCCGCACGCGACCGCGCTCGGCAAGGCCGTCCTGGCGTACGACACCAGCGCCCGGCCGCGGAGCCTGGAGGCGTACACGACGCGGACGATCACCGATCCGGTCCAGCTGAGCGAGGAGCTCGCGACGGTCCGGGCCCGTGGGTGGGCGACCGAACTCGAGGAGCACACGGTCGAGCTGGGGAGCATCGCGGCCCCGATCCGGGGACTCGGCGGACTGGTCGTCGGCGCCGTCGGACTCGCCGGACGGATCGAACGCATCTGTGACAGCCGCCTGCGACACCGGCCGGACCTGGTCACCATGGTCCGCGCCACCGCAGAAGCCATCGCCCGCGACCTCCGGGAGGACACCTGATGGCTGAGCAGTATGTGGCGGCGGTGGATCAGGGGACGAACTCGACACGCTGCATCTTGTTCGACCGACGCGGGCGGTTGGTGTCAGTGGCGCAACGGGAGCACCACCAGTTGTACCCCCGGCCGGGCTGGGTCGAGCACGACGCCGGGGAGATCTGGAACAACGTCACCCGCGTGGTACCGGCCGCGATCAAGCAGATCGGCGCCATGCCGTCCCAGATCGTTGCCATCGGCATCGCGAACCAGCGCGAGACCAGCCTGCTCTGGGATCGCGTCACCGGCCGGCCGATCGGGCGCGCGGTGACCTGGCAGGACACCCGGACGGATCGGTTGGTCACCGAACTGGCCGGCAGCGAGGGACCGGACCGGTTCGCGGAGTTGTGCGGTCTCCCGCTGACGACGTACTTCTCGGCACCGCGGATCCGGTGGATGCTCGACCACACCCCCGGACTGCGGCAACGCGCCGAGCGCGGCGAGATCCTGTTCGGCACGATGGAGAGCTGGCTGATCTGGAACTTCACCGGCGGTGCGAGCGGCGGACTCCATGCCACCGACGTGACGAACGCGAGCCGGACGATGCTGATGAACATCGAGACGCTCGAATGGGACGACAGGCTGCTCGAGGCGTTCGACGTACCGCGGGCGATCCTGCCCGAGATCCGGCCGTCGTCCGGGGTCTTCGCGACCGCGACCGAAGTACTCCCCGGGGTCCGGATCGGTGCGGCGCTCGGCGACCAGCAGGCGGCGCTGTTCGGGCAGACGTGCTTCAGCGCGGGCGAGGCGAAGTGCACGTACGGCACGGGGTCGTTCCTGTTGCTGCACACCGGGCAGGAGATCGTCCGGTCCAAGCACGGGATGCTCACAACGGTCGCGTACCAGATCGGCGACCATCCGGCGTCGTACGCGCTCGAAGGATCGATGGCGGTCACCGGGTCACTCGTGCAGTGGTTCCGCGACGGGCTCGGGATGATCCACACCGCGGCCGAGATCGAGACGCTGGCGCGGACGGTCGAGGACAACGGCGGCGCGTACATCGTGCCCGCGTTCTCCGGACTGTTCGCGCCGCACTGGCGCAGCGAGGCGCGCGGCGTGATCGCCGGGCTGACCGGCTACATCACCAAGGGGCACCTGGCCCGCGCCGTCCTCGAGGCGACCGGGTTCCAGACGCTCGAGGTGGTCGACGCGATGAACGCCGACTCCGGGATCGCGCTGACCGCGTTGAAGGTGGACGGCGGGATGACGGCGAACAACCTGCTGATGCAGTTCCTCGCCGACCTGCTCGATGTCCCCGTGGTCCGTCCGATGGTGACCGAGACGGTCTCGCTCGGAGCGGCGTACGCCGCCGGCCTGGCGGTCGGGTACTGGCCCGACCTCGAGGGCCTGCGCAGCAACTGGCACCGCGCCGGCCAGTGGATGCCGCACATGGATCCGACCCGCCGCGCCACCGAGTATGCAAACTGGCAAGCCGCCGTCCAACGCACCTTCAACTGGATCCGCCCCGAGGACCAGGAGCCGTAAAGGTCACGACCCGAGGTGCTGACCCTGGTTCCGTGAGTGCGGGTGGTCCGAACGCGGGGCCGATCCATCTCCAGTGGCTGGTACGGCGGACCCGCTGCCAGGCTCCGCGACACCCTCGCGCGGGTCGATGAACCGTTCCTGGGGTGCGGTACGCGGCGACGGGGCTGCCTCGGCCTCGAGGCCCTTCAAGGCAGCGATCACCTGACCGCTTGCGGCTTGGGTCGGCTGTGACGCGGTGGTCAGGGTCCAGGCCTGTTCGTCAACCACAACGCTCAGCTTCTCCTTTGCCTCCAGGTACTTCTCCGGGTCCAGATCACGCAGTGCCGAGTTCTCCATCAGGCTGCCCGCGATCTGCCACGACTTCTGGGCCGGCGGCGCGACCTGGACCTGGTTCAGAAACATCGCGGAATCGGTCCCGCTCTGTGCGGCCAGGTCGTCGAGGAACCCCTTCACCGCGGTGTCGGTCCGGTCGAGCTCGAGGCTGTCCGGACGGTCTGCCAGCCGGTGGTAAACGCCCTCGGTCAGCTGACCGGCCGCGAGCTCACCCGCCCAGCGCTCCATGCTCTCCCGGTCCTTCGGCGATTTCTCCAGGAGCTGCTGAGCGGTCTGGTCGGTCAACACACCTTCGGCCCGCAGACCGTTGACGACCGCGCCGAAGTTCTGCTGCAGCCACACGTTGTTCACCCGGTGGGAGAACGCGGCCTCGCGAACGTCGCCCGGATCGACGAAGTGCCGGTCCTCGATCGGAAGCCGATGGTCCGGTGCGTCGGGTGCGTTCACCCGGAAGCGATCCGCTGACTTGGCGACCAGCTCGAACAGCGTGTCCCGCTGTTCGCCGATCGACGACCCGAACTCCGTGCCGGACTGCCGGGTGAGCTCACCCAGCACCTCCCACTGACGGTCGCCGACATGCAGACGGCCGTCCGGGTACGCCGGGTGGTTCGGCTCGAACCGGATGCCCATGGCATCTCCGCCGATGCCCCGCCCGGCACGCCACCACTCCTGCTTGTCAGGTACGCCGGACAGCCGCTGCACGTGGACAGAGACCCGCTCCACCGCCGACCTGACGCGTTCCTCGCGATCGGCCGGCTCCGTGTCGTCGATACCCCGAAAGCGGAGACCGTCGATGATCAACTGCTGGCGCCGGTCGTTCACCCCTGTGTACTCCGGAGCCTTCTGACCTCGCGAGAACCACCGGGGCACGCGCACTCTCCCATCTGCGGACAACCTGCACAACACGTTCGCACGCAGAGGCACCACAGCCGCAACCCTTTCGGCCACACCCGAAGAGCTCTAGTCGAGACGCGACTGTCAAACGCTTGATACATCGCCTGCGCGCCGATTGTGACGGACTTGGGGAGGGCTGTGGAATGCAGCCCTCCCCACCCCTCCGGGTCTAGGCCGGGGAGACGATGTCCGGTGCTTCCAGGCGGACCTTGTCGGCCGACTCGTCGTCGGGCTGGTCCTGCGAATCGCGTTCGGATTCGACCCGCCGGGTGTAGAACGAGACCTCGCGGTCGACCGTCGCCTCGTCCCAGCCGAGGATCGGCGCGACCAGTCGGGCGGCCGCCTCGGCGGCGCCGACGCCGCGGTCCCAGGCCTCGATCGAGATCCGGGTCCGCCGGGCCAGGATGTCGTCGAGGTGACGAGCGCCCTCGGCCTTGGCGCCATACACGATCTCGGCCTTCAGGTAGTCCTGCGTACCGGGCAGCTGCTCGCCCAGCGACGGGTCCTCGGCGACGAGCTCGAGCACCTCGTCGATCAGCGCGCCGTACCGGTTCAGCAGGTGCTCGATCCGGGCGACGTGCAGGCCGGAGCGTTGCGCGATCAGGTGCCGCTGGTTCCACAGCGCCTGGTAGCCGTCGGCGCCGACCAGCGGGATGTTCTTCGTGACACTGCGCGGAACCCGCCCGTCGAGCGCGTCCGCGGCCGCGTCGATCGCGTCCTTGGCCATCACCCGGTACGTCGTGTATTTGCCACCGGCAACCACTACGAGGCCCGGCGCCGCGTGCGCGACGACGTGTTCGCGGGACAGCTTCGACGTACTCTCCGACTCGCCGGCGAGCAGCGGCCGCAGACCGGCGTACACGCCCTCGACGTCCTCGCGGGTGAGCGGTGTGGTGAGGACGGCGTTGACGTGGTCGAGCAGGTACTCGATGTCCTTGCTGGTCGCGGCCGGGTGCGCCTTGTCCAGTTGCCAGTCGGTGTCGGTGGTGCCGATCAGCCAGTGCCGGCCCCACGGGATGATGAACAGCACGGACTTCTCGGTCCGCAGGATCATCCCGGTGCTGGACTGGATCCGGTCCTTCGGTACGACGAGGTGGATGCCCTTCGACGCGCGGACGTGGTACTGCCCGCGCTCCCCCACCATCGCCTGTGTGTCGTCGGTCCAGACGCCGGTCGCGTTCACGACCTGCTTGGCCCGCACCTCGAACTCGCGCCCGCTCTCCAGGTCCTTCGCCTGGACGCCGGTGACCCGCTCACCCTGCCGCAGGAAACCGGTCACCTTCACCCGGTTGGCGACGAAGGCGCCGTACGACGCCGCGGTCCGGGCGAGCTCCATCGTGTGCCGCGCGTCGTCGACCTGCGCGTCGTAGTACTGCAACGCGCCGATCAGCGCCGACTTCTTCAGCGACGGCACGAGCCGCATGGCGCCGCGCCGGGTCAGGTGCCGGTGGATGGGCAGTCCGGCACCGAGGCCGGAGCTGACCGCCATACCGTCGTACAGCGCGACGCCGGCGCCTGCGTAGAGCCGCTCCCACCAGCGGTGCTGGAGCGGGTACAGGAACGGCACCGGCTTCACCAGGTGCGGTGCCAGGCGCTGCAGGAGCAGACCGCGCTCCTGCAACGCCTCGTGCACCAGCCGGAAGTCGAGCATCTCCAGGTAGCGCAGGCCACCGTGGATCAGCTTGCTGGACCTGCTGGAGGTGCCGCTCGCGAAGTCGCGGGCCTCCAGCAGTCCGGTGGTCAGACCACGGGTCGCGGCGTCGAGCGCCGCGCCGGTGCCGACCACCCCGCCACCGATCACCAGGACGTCCAGTTCGCGCCCGTCGGCCAGCGCGTCGATCGCGTCGGCCCTTGCTTGCGGTGACAGAGCCACTACAGCCACTGTGTTCGTCCTTCCGAGCTAGATGTACTGCTGATCAGTCGACGTCGACCCAGTCAAGCGTGCGCTGGACTGCCTTCTGCCACCCGGCGTACCCCTGAGCGCGCTGCTCGTCGTTCCACTCCGGGTTCCACCGCTTGTCCTCGTTCCAGTTCTGCACCAGCTCGTCCTTGGTCTTCCAGAATCCGACGGCCAGACCGGCCGCGTACGCCGCGCCGAGCGCGGTGGTCTCCGCGACGACCGGCTTGCTCACCGGTACCCCGAGGATGTCGGCCTGCATCTGCATGCAGAGCTCGTTCGCCGTGACACCGCCGTCGACCTTCAGTACGTCGAGCCGCACGCCCGAGTCCTTCTCCATCGCGTCCGCGACGTCCTTGCTCTGGTAGCAGATCGCTTCCAGTGTCGCGCGCGCCAGGTGCGCGTTGGTGTTGAACCTGGACAGACCCACGATCGCGCCGCGGGCGTCGGACCGCCAGTACGGCGCGAACAGGCCGGAGAACGCGGGCACGAAGTACACGCCGCCGTTGTCCTCGACCTGACGGGCGAGCGTCTCGGTCTCACTCGCACCGGAGATGATGCCGAGCTGGTCCCGCAGCCACTGCACCGCGGACCCGGTGACGGCGATCGAGCCTTCCAGCGCGTACACCGGGTCCTCGTCGCCGAACTTGTAGCACATCGTGCTGAGCAGGCCGGCCTTCGAACGGACCAGCTCGGTGCCGGTGTTCAGCAGCATGAAGTTGCCGGTGCCGTAGGTGTTCTTCGCTTCACCAGGGTTGAAGCACACCTGACCGACAGTCGCCGCCTGCTGGTCACCCAGGTCGCCGGTCAGCGGTACGACGCCGGCCAGCGGACCGTTGGCGAGCGTCTCGCCGTACATGTTCGGATCCGACGACGGCCGGATCTCCGGCAGCATCTGCCGCGGGATGTTGAAGAAGCTGATCAGCTCGTCGTCCCAGTCGAGGGTCTCGAGGTTCATCAGCATCGTGCGGCTGGCGTTGGTCACGTCGGTGATGTGCACGCCGCCGTTCACGCCACCGGTCAGGTTCCACAGCAGCCAGGTGTCGGTGTTGCCGAACACGGCGTCACCGGCCTCGGCCGCCGCCCGGACGCCGTCGACGTTGTCCAGGATCCACTGCACCTTGCCGGCCGAGAAGTACGTCGCCGGCGGCAGGCCGGCCTTCTGCCGGATGACGTCGCCCTTGCCCTCGCGCTCCAGCGCGGACGCGATCCGGTCGGTCCGGGTGTCCTGCCAGACGATCGCGTTGTAGTAGGGCCGGCCGGTCTTGCGGTTCCAGACCACGGCCGTCTCGCGCTGGTTGGTGATGCCGAGCGCCGCCAGGTCGCTCGACTGCAGACCCTTCGAGCCCAGCGCGGTCTGGATCACCGAGCTCGTGCGCTCCCAGATCTCGACCGGGTTGTGCTCGACCCAGCCGGCCTGCGGCAGGATCTGCTCGTGCTCCAGCTGGTGCTTGCCCACCTCGTTGCCGGAGTGGTCGAAGATCATGAAACGGGTGCTCGTGGTGCCCTGGTCGACGGCACCGACGAAGTCAGCCATGGAAAGTCCTCTCCTCACGCTGCATGCTCATGCTGTGGTGTTCTCCTCCGGGATGCGGCCCGGCTCCTCGTCCTCGTCGGCGATCGGAAGGTTCCGGCCGACCAGCAGGTCGTACAGGAACGCACCCACCAGCGCGCCGAGGATCGGTGCCACGATCGGCACCCAGAAATACAAGTCCCCGAACTGATCCTTGAGTGCTCCTCCGTACCCGGTGATCAGCGAGGCCACCCGGGGACCGAAGTCACGGGCCGGGTTGATCGCGTAGCCGGCGTTGGTGCCCCACGCCATCCCGATCCCGACCACCAGCAGGCCGACGATCAACGGCGCCAGGTTCGCCGCCGGGGACGTGTTGCGCAGGTCGGTGATCGCCAGGATCACGAACATCAGGATCGCCGTACCGATGATCTGGTCCCGGAAGCCGCCCCACATGCCCACGCCGAGATCCATGCTGCCGTTGCCCGGCAAGGTGGAGAAGATGCCCTGGCTCTTGATCGTGTGCCCGGGATCGAACTTGCCGATCGCCTCGGTGTAGTTCCAGCGAACCACGAGCGCCGCCAGGAACGCCCCGAGGAACTGCGCCACCGAGTACGGCAGCACCTTCTTCCAGCTGAACCCGCGGAACGCCGCCAACGCGATCGTCACCGCCGGATTCAGATGCGCGCCGGTCATCCGGCCCGCCGTGTAGATGCCCAGGGTCACACCCAGACCCCACGCCCATGCGATCGAGTCGTGGTCCCCGATCCCGCCCGCCACCACCTGCGCCACCACGCCGACGCCGAACAGGATCAGGATGAACGTGCCCGCCAGTTCCGCCGAACACTCCCCCAGAAGGGTCTTCGCTTTGACCGCTTCGGTCGTAGCCATACCGAACCTCCCTTCCCCGCCGTGACGACCACGGCTGGCTGGAATGTAGGAGCGATCGTGAAGCGGCACAACGCCCATCGTTCGACATTGTCGAACGCGGCCCGCCGGACTTCCGGCTGCGACACCCAGTGAACTCACCGCAGCGAGTAGCTACCTCCCGGCCCGGCGACGGTGGCCTGCAATCCAGGCTCCCCCGTCACCGCCTTGAGACCGACATCCAGAGCCTCGAGTACGGCGTTGACCTCGCCCGCCCGTGGATGCGTCGCCCCGAAGTCGACCAGCTCCACCGACGGCAATCCCGACTCGGCCGGATGCCGGCTCGTCCCCCAGTCGATCAGGAACGGCACGATCCCGTCGTACGGCGCCGGGTCCGCCGACGTCAGCCGCCAACTCAGCAACTCCCCCGCCGGCGTCCTCCGACTCATCGGCTCGATCGCCCCAAGCTCCGGAACCGCCACCACCGCAGCCTCGATATCCGCCACCCGAACCGCCCAAGCCACCAGCCGCGACCCCCGGAGCCCCTCGATCCCAAACGGCATCACCCCTTGGACCGGTCGCTCCACATCAGGCCCAATGATCTCCAGGTACGACGAAGCCCCGAACCCAACCAGGTAGTTCCGAGTCCCCCGCCCCACATGCCGCCCACCCTCAACAGGCTCAACCCCAGTAGCCGCAGCAAACGCCGCCACACTCCCCTGAAGATCCTCAGTAGCCAGAACCAAATGATCAAGCATGCCCCCGACCCTACGACTCACTCGGTAGGTTTGTGCTTCGGTTTCGCCTCGTTCCAAGGAGCACCGCTGTGGCCCGCTCGCCTTTCACGTTCACCGGCGCGCTGGAGCTCGTGGACCCCGGCCGCTCAGCCGGTGACGTCCTCGGCAAGATCTTCGGCGGTGCCCTGGTTGCAGGCGCCGGTGCCGCCTTCGTCGCCGGCGGCCCGGTGGTCGGCATCACCGCAGCGGGCTGGCTGGCCCTGATCGATCCCAAGAACGAAGCTGTCAGCGTGCTGGACGCGATCGTGACGAACGTGTCCAAGCGACTGCGCGGCACGAAGGACAAGAATCAGCGCGACCTTGTCGTGGCCGCGCACACGATCACGGCCGTCTCGTCGTTCTTCGACGCGCTGCCCCAGATCATCGGCCCGAAGTACCGCGAGCTCGGCCTCACCGATCAGGAGCGGCGCCAACTGCTCGCGGTACCTGGAACCGACGCCGACGACCTGTTCGATGCCGTCGTACCGCTGTCGTCACCGGAGCTCGGGTTCGAGGAGAACCTCGACCGGAATCTCAAGCCGTACTACCAGCGGCTGGGGCGACGGTGCCTCGATTTCTTCACCGGACTCGAGGCCTGGAGCCGGCTCGAGCCGGTGCCGTCTGCCGCGTTGCTGGACGCGATCGTCGAACGGGCCGCGTCGCTCTACAGGAGCCGGCTGCTAGAGCTCAGCACGTCCGCGCCGTTCAGTCTGTGGGTGACGCTGAACGAATTCTCCGGCACCCGCGAGCTGATCCGCGCGCAGGCAGACGTACAGGCAGCGGCGCTCGGCGACCTGCGGACGATGCTCGCGATGGTGATGCCGGGCCGTCCCGCGCCGCGGAACAGCTACCGCGAGAAGCTGGCGCTGGCGGCACGTGAGGTCCTGGACGAGCCGCTCCTGCGCTCCCGTACGCAGTCCGTCGCGTCGCCTCCGGTGCGGGACGGGTTCGTCGAGCCGTCCTTCCACTACGCGGTCGCAGACGATCAATCGCGACCCTCTGACGAGGACTGGTGGTCGCGGCAGCCCGAGCACTCGTCACTGGTCGAGTACCTCGCCAGCTACCTGGCGAGTCCCGAGGGCGCTCGACGGCCGTTGCTTCTGCTCGGCCACCCTGGTGCCGGTAAGTCGTTGCTCACGGAGGTGCTGGCCGCACAGCTGCCGGAGGACGCGTTCGCAGTCGTCCGCGTACCGCTCCGATCGGTCAATCCCGACGATGACCTGACGCTTCAGATCAACAAGGAGCTGCAGCGCACGCTCCAGCGGCCGAACGCCGACCTCGACGAGCTGCGTCAGGAGTGTGGCGCATGCGAGTTCTGTGATGACGCGAGTGTCTGCCCGCACCGCTGTCATCTCGTCGTACTGCTCGACGGCTTCGACGAACTCGTCCAGGCCACCGGCGTCACCCAGTCGGCGTACCTGTCGAAGGTCGAGGACTTCCAGAAACGAGCCAGAACCCTGGGTACGCCGACCTCGGTCATCGTCACGTCCCGGACCGTCGTCGCCGACCGCGCCGAGATCGCGACGGACACCCCGATGATCAAGCTGCGAGAGTTCGACCGAGCGCGGATCGAGCAGTGGCTCACCGCCTGGAACGCGGCGCACACCGGGATCGACACGTTCGTTCCGCTCGAGATCGAGGAGATGACGGTCTCCGACGAGATCACCGATCTGACCAGACAGCCGTTGCTGCTGCTCATGCTCGCCGTCTACCTGGCCGAACTCGGTACCAATCAGCTGGGCGCCGACCTGACCCGGTGCGAGCTGTACCAGCGGATCATGGACCGCTTCATCAGCCGCCAGATCACCGAGAAGACCGCACCGGACGCTTCGGAGTCCGAACAGAAACTGCTGCAGCGTCAGCAACGTCGGCAGCTCCAGTACGCCGCGATCGGCATGTTCAACCGCGGCCGCCAACACATCACCGACCTCGAGCTGAACGCGGATCTCGCCGCCCTCGAGCCACCCGCCGACGCTTCGGCGGGAATCCAGCCCTTGACCGCGGCCGACCGCGTCCTCGGCGAATTCATGTTCGTCCACAACCCCCGTGCCGACCGCGAACAACGCAGCGCCTACGAGTTCCTCCACGCCACCTTCGGCGAATTCCTGGTCGCAGAACTCGTCGTAGAGCTCCTCGTCCAGCTGATGCGGCACCGCGAGCTGGAGACCGCCCTCCCACACCCCGGCGGCCTGGACGACGAACTCCTCCGCCGCCTCCTCAGCCACCAACCGTTGAGCACCAGCCAGCAGATCCTGCTGTTCGCGCTGGAGCTGAACATTCACCTCACCGAGGAGGATTGGGAGGCATTCCAGGAAACCATCAGCCACCTGCTCCAGCGCGAACTCACCCGCCCCGATACCGGCGACCCGCTCTACAGGCCCCTCCCCTATGACCCGGTCCGGCGCCGAGCCTGCTACACCGCCAACTTGACGCTGCTGCGCGCCGTGCGCGCCCAGCCGGTGCCGATCCGCTCCGTGGTCGGCACTGACACCGCAGAACGGTGGACCCGAATGGTTCGCCTCTGGCGCGCCGGGCTCGACCTGCCGTCGTGGAGGACGGTGATGGGAATGCTGACCATTGAACCCGCCAAGGCGCCGATCGACCTCGAGGAAGCACGACTCACGCTCCCCGGGGCCACTCTCGATCCGTTTCTGAACGAGGCTGGGCTGCTGGGAGATCTCGAGCACAGGACCAGACTCATGATTGGGGCCGTCGCTACGCCTCTGGAAGACGATGTCTGGCGTCCCGCCGACGTGGCCGCCATGGAGGACATCGCGGCCGTCGCCTTCATCGGCACGGTCGTACCGCAGTTCGATCGCCTGTTGCCCTACGACCACAGTTGGTTCGAGCGCATCCTGAGAACGCTCTCCGGGAGCAGCGAAATCAATCCCAATGTCAAGCAATCGATCCTGTGCCTGCTCACGCGGACCGCTCCGCACCTGTCGTTCGACTACGTCCGGCGGCTGCTCGCCGTCGTCCTGCCGCCGCCGTCGGCCGGCTATGAGGTCGAACTCGCGGCGGTCGTCGGCAGCCACCCCGGGTTGCTGACCGCGATGCCCGAGCTGCGCGACTACCTGTACGCCGCAGACCCGGCCCGGTCGACGACGGTCGTCGCGGTGCTCTGGCGCGCCGAAGCACACGCCACCGGAAGCGACCGGAGCGAACTGGAGGTACTGCGGCTCGAGATCGACCGCTATGTCGCGCAGTCGATGCCGATCACCTGCGACCACTACTTCGCCCCCGAATTCGTCACGTATCTGCGGGTCAGCGGCCCGGACCACTGGGCCGTCCAGCCAGACGTTCCGCAGATGTTCTGCGACCTGCCGGGCGACTATCTGGAGAGGATCGCTCCGGAGGATGCGCTGTACGTTGCGGAGACCTGGCCTGACAGGAGCGTCGACTTCGTTCGGAAGTACCTGCGCAGCCGCAGGGTTGTCAGGGTGCCAGGCACGAAACTGTTCGCTGCACTGCGGGATCTCGCAGGTAGCTGAGTAGGCGCTGAGAGGGGCTGAGTCGGCCGTGCCAACCATTCGCTGTGGTCGGGCGTCTGGGGTTTGGGTCTGCTCAGGTTTCGGAGGGTCGGATGGGTGTGTCGCTGCTTGGGGGATGGTTTCCGGTGGTGCTGGAGGTGCTGGCTGCGGGGGTGTTGGTTGCGGCGGTCGGGTGGCGGGATCGGCGGTGGCGGCGGCGGGTGCCTTGGTTGGCTGGTGGGGCTGCGTTGGTGACGCTGGTTGCGGCTTATCCGGGGGCCAAGGTGGTCGGGCTGACGGATCCGTTGCCGTTCGTCGTTTGGTTGTGGTTCGGGGTGGCGGTCGGAGCGTTGATCGTGCTCGGGGTCGGGTGGCGAAGTGCTCGGTGGTGGCGGCGGGGGGCGGCTGTGGTGGCCGCGGGGTTGGCGGCGTTGGTGGGTGCCAACGGGATCAACCAGTTCGTCGGGTACTACCCGACGATCGACTCCGCGATGAACGACTGGACGAACGCTCCGCTGCCGGGTCAGGTATCGATGTCGGGGCTCGCGCACGATGCCCGCTCGACGAAGATGCCGACGGCCGGGCGGCTCGTGGCGGTGAACATTCCCGCGACGTACAGCCATTTCGACCACCGGCAGGAGCTGGTGTACCTGCCGCCGATCTGGTTCGTCCACAGCGCGCACCGGCAGGCGCTGCCGGTCGTCGAGTTGGTCGGTGGCGAGCGCGGCGGGCCGGGTGACTGGGTGCGGCTCGGCAACGCCGTACAGGTGTCCGACGCGTATGCACACCGGCACCACGGGTACGCGCCGATCCTGGTGTTCGTCGACGCCACGCATCGCTTCGACAACGACACCGAGTGCGTGAACGGGCCGCGAGGCAACTCGGCGGACCATCTCGACGAGGACATCCCGCGGTACGTCGAGAAGACGTTCGGTGCCTCCAGCAACCCGCGGCAGTGGGCCGTCGCCGGGTTCTCGATGGGCGGCACGTGCGCCCTCGACCTCGTCGTGGAGCACCCGGACGTGTTCGATCATTTCGTCGACATCTCCGGGGACCTCGCGCCGTACACGACGACACCGGCTGCCAGTCTGCACGATCTGTACGGCGGCAATGTGGCGCTCGAGAAGGCCAACGAGCCGCTGCTCGTAATGCGTGCCCACGGCAAGTACCGGGGCGTCAACGGCTTGTTCCTGACGAGCACCGCGGAGCTTCGCCATCAGCACGAGGCGGAGGAGCTGTCCAAGGCCGGGGCCAAAGTCGGCATCTGGTCGCGGGTCGAGATCTCGCCCGGCACCCACGTGTGGCAGTTCGCGGCGCCCGCGTTCGCGTCGGCCTATCCTTGGCTCGCGAACCAGCTCGTCCTCCCACAGCACGAAGGGAGCCACACCAAACCGGCGTGATCCACACACTCCCACGGCTCGCCGCCGGCCTGCTCGTGCTCGGGTTCGTCAGCGCGATCGCCGGCGCCGACACGGTCAGCGAGGTCCTCCCACCGACGCCCGGTCAGGTCCGGGTGGTGGCCCTTGGCGACTCGGTCACGTCCGGTTCCAACTGCGACTGCGCCGCGTTCCCCCAGCTGTACGGCGACCTCCTCCACAACCGCTCCGCCGTACCGGTCACGGTCGACAACCAAGGCGTCGCCGGCCTCGACTCGACCGGTCTGCTGCAGCAGCTCGATCAGCGCAACTCCCCCGTCGAGCACGCCACGACAGCCGCGAACGTCGTACTGCTCACGATCGGCGCCAACGACTTCGGCGACCACCACGACGACGTCACCAGCGGACAGTGCACCGGCGACTGCGTGTCCGACGAGTACGAGCAGCTGACCGCAAACCTCGGCCGGATCCTGAGCCGGGTGCACGCGCTCCGCGGCGACCTGCCGACGACGATCCTGATGACCGGCTACTGGAACGTCTTCAAGGACGGCGACGTGGCCAAGCAGCAGTACACCCCGAGCGGCCGGGTCGCCAGCGACCAGCTGACGGTCCGCACGAACAACGCGATCGCCGCCGCGGCGCGGGCCGACGATGCGACGTACGTGGACATCTACACGCCCTTCGAGGACAGTGCAGACATCACCGCGCTGCTCGCCTCCGACGGTGACCACCCGAACGCGGCCGGTCACGCGCTCATCGCCCGGTTGCTCCTTGCTGCAACGCCCAACCCTTTGCCTACGTCCCCACGTCAGGGAGGGTAGACAGACCAAGGGGGACGGATGGCCGAGGCGAACGGGTTCGCCGAGTTCGCGACCAGCAGGCATGGCGCGCTCTTCCGGTACGCGTACCTGCTGACGAGCGACCGCGGCCTCGCCGAGGACCTCGTCCAGGAGGCGCTGGTCAAGACGTACGTCGGCTGGCACCGTCTCCGTGATCCGAGCAACGCCGAGGCGTACACCCGCCGCGCGATCACCACCACCGCGATCGGCTGGTGGCGCCGGAAGGCCTGGCGGGCGGAGCGGCCGTACGACGACGTACCCGATCAGCCCGTCAGCGCCGACGACGCGACCGCCCGCGTCTGGCTGTGGCGCGAAGTGCAGAAGCTCCCGCCGCGGCAACGGGCCGCGCTGGTGCTGCGCTACTACGAAGACCTCACCGAGCCACAAACCGCCGAGATCCTCGGCTGCAGCGTCGGGACCGTGAAGAGCCAGGTCTCCGACGCACTCAAGAAACTCCGGGCCCGCCTGGGCTCCGACGTCGTGCTGAAGGCAGGAATCGAATGAACGACCTCCTCAGGGACACACTGGCCGAGCGCGCCGCCGGTACCGAGCCGCCGCCGCTCGACCTCGACGGCATCATTGCGGCCGGCAACCACCGCGCCGCCCGGCGGCGCACGCTCGGCATCCTCGGAGGTGCCGTCGCGACCGCGGCCGTGGCCGTCGGCGGAGCAAGTGTGCTGAGGCCTCGCAACGAACAACCTCAGCCGGCCCGTCCCGGTCCGTTCACCCAACGCCGCGCGACCTTTGCGCTCGGCAACGAGATCCGCTACGGCTCCGAGGTCATCTCGGTGGCGCCGCACACCGTGACCGCGTTCGTCCAGACCGACGCGGGCTTCGTGTTCCTGAACGCCGAGAACGCCATCCACGTGGCCGACCGGTCCGGCGTACGGAGCCTCGGCAAGAGCGCCTGGCAACTGACCGCCGACCACCGCGGCAATCTGGTCGCCTGGGTCGAGACCCACAACGACCAGGGCGAGTCGGTCGTGTACGACGTCGCCGCGGGCCGCGAACTCGTGCGGACCCCGATCGGCAACAAGATCCCGAAGTACGCCAGCCTCGCCTACGGCCCGGAGATCGTCGCCATCGACGGCAACACGGCGTACTTCGGCACGCTGGACGGCCTGTACCGCTGGGACATCCGCACCAACCAGCGCGAATTCATCGCCAAGGTGTCACCGGTCGCGGTCCGCACCGTGACCTCGGGTCAACTGGTGTACCAGCAGCCGCTCGATCAGGCGGGCACAGGCCACTCGCTGAAGGTCGGTCCCACCCTCACCACGGGAAACCGGACCACATACAGCGGTCAGCAGGCGTTCCTGTCGCCCAACGCGACGTACCTCGTGACACAACCGGACGATGCCATGATGGGCATTCAGCCCAGCTGGTCCGGCCTCCAGCTGTTCGGCGTGACAGCGGACCGAGGAGGCCCGTTGCCACGCCCGTACTGGGACTTCTTCTTCGGTCAGTGGCTCGACGACACCAACTTCACCGCAGCCGGCGTGCGATCAGGCACCAACTCGGACGTGGTGGACCTGGTCACGTGCAACGCCTCCACCAGCGCGTGCACCGTTGTCGCGAAGGAGTTCTCCAAGCTCACCTTCAGCAAGGAGCCGCCGCGGGTCACGCCGTTCGCGCTTCCGACCGGACGCCCGATCATCGATCAGGGCGAATGATCAGCTCGCCGGCTCCGCCTTGGCGGCCGGCGCCTCCACGTTCTCCGGGAAGTGGCAGGCAGTCTGGTGACCCGGGGCGAGCTCGACCAGCGGCGGCTCCGTGGTCTTACAGATCTCCTGCGCCTTCCAGCAGCGTGTGTGGAAGCGGCACGCGGGCGGCGGGTTGATCGGGCTGGGGACGTCGCCCTGCAGCCGGATCCGCTCCTGCTTGCCCTTCCGCTTCGTGTCCGGCACCGGTACGGCGGACAGCAGCGCGACCGTGTACGGGTGCATCGGCTTCTCGTACAGGCTGACGCGGTCCGCCAGCTCGACGATCTTGCCGAGGTACATGACCGCGACCCGGTCCGACACATGCCGTACGACGGACAGGTCGTGCGCGATCATCACGTACGTCAGGTCGAACTCTTCCTGCAGGTCCTCCAGCAGGTTCACGACCTGGGCCTGGATCGACACGTCCAGCGCGGACACCGGCTCGTCGGCGACGATCAGCTTCGGCCGGAGCGCCAGCGTGCGCGCGATCCCGATGCGCTGCCGCTGACCGCCGGAGAACTCGTGCGGGTACCGGTTGTAGTGCTCCGGGCTCAGACCGACGAGCTCGAGAAGCTCCTGCACGGCCCGCTTGGTGCCGTGCTCGGTCTTCACGTTCTGCAGCCGGAACGGCGCGCCGACGATCTTGCCGACCGTGTGCCGCGGGTTCAGCGAACCGTACGGGTCCTGGAAGATCATCTGTACGTCGCGACGCAGCGGACGCATCCGCCCCTCGCTGAGGTGGCTGATGTCCCGCCCCTCGAACACGATCTTGCCCGACGTCGGCTCCAGCAGCCGGGTCAGCAAGCGGCCGGTGGTGGTCTTGCCGCAGCCCGACTCCCCCACCAGCGACAGCGTCTCGCCGCGGGTCACGTTGAAGGTCAGGCCGTCGACCGCCTGGACGGCGCCGACCTGACGCTGCAGCAGCCCCTTGCGGATCGGGAAGTGCTTGACGAGGCCGTCGACCGACAGGATCTCCTCGCCGATCGCGGGGACAACGGGCGTCGGTTCGGCGTCAGTAGTAGTCACAGTCGTCCCGTTCACAGCTTCGGCTTGATGTCGGTCTCCCACGCCTTCTGGCGCTCCTGCGGGGAGAGATGGCACGCGACCAGATGGCCGTTACCGGTGTCGAGCAGCTCCGGCCGCTCGGTCTCGCTGGCGCCGCCGTTCAGGTGCGCGTAGTTGCAACGCGGGTTGAACGCGCAGCCCTCCGGCACGTTGATCAGGCTCGGCGGCGTGCCCTTGATCGGGATCAGCCGCTCGGTGCGCTCCCGGTCGATCCGCGGCATCGACCCGAGCAGACCCCAGGTGTACGGGTGCTGCGGCCGGTCGAAGATGTCCTCCGCGGTGCTGTACTCGGCCGCGCGGCCGGCGTACATCACCTGGATGTCGTCGGCCAGCTCGGCGACCACGCCGAGGTCGTGGGTGATGATGATGACGGCGGAGTTGAACTCGCGCTGCAGGTCCCGGATCAGGTCCAGGATCTGCGCCTGCACGGTGACGTCGAGGGCCGTCGTCGGTTCGTCGGCGATCAGCAGGTCGGGGTCGCAGGACAGCGCCATCGCGATCATCGCGCGCTGCCGCATACCGCCGGAGAACTGGTGCGGGTACGCGTCCACGCGGCGGTCGGGCTGCGGGATGCCGACCCGGTCGAGCATCTCGATCGCGTGCTTCTTCGCGACCGCCTTGCTGACCTGGTTGTGCACCCGGTACGCCTCGACGATCTGCGTGCCGACTGTGTAGAACGGGTGCATCGCGGACAGCGGGTCCTGGAAGATCATCGCCATCCGCTTGCCGCGCAGCAACCGCACCTCTTCCCGCGACGCCGTCACCAGATCCTGGCCGTCGAGGAAGATCTGCCCGCTGATTTTCGCGACGCCCGGCGGGTGCAGGCCCATGATCGACAGGCTGGTGACGCTCTTGCCGGAGCCGGACTCGCCGACGATGCCGAGGGTCTTGCCGCGCTCCAGCTGGAACGAGATGCCGTCGACGGACTTCACCACACCGTCGTCGGTCGGGAAGTGCACCTTCAGGTCGCGGACGTCGAGGAACGCTTCGCCGCGCTCCACCCGCTGCGGGGAGTCTTGGACTTCTTCGATGGGCTCGGTCACGAGATTCGCACCCTCGGGTCGACGACGGCGTACAGAAGGTCAACGACCAGGTTCGCCAGCACGATGAAGAACGCGGCGACCAGGGTCACGCCGAGTACCTTCGGCAGGTCGTTGGCCCGGAGCGCGATGACGGCGTACTGACCGATGCCCGGCAGCGAGAACGTGGTCTCGGTGAGGATCGCGCCGCCCATCAGCAGACCGAGGTCGAGACCGAAGATCGTCAGGATCGGCGTCAGCGCCGACCGGAGGCCGTGCCGCAGCACCACGGTCCGCTCGGTGAGGCCCTTGGCGCGGGCTGTCCGCACGAAGTCCTCGTTCATCGTCTCGAGCATGCCGGCCCGGGTGAGTCGCGCGTACGCCGCGGCGTACAGGAACGCGAGCGTCACCCACGGGAGGAGCAGGTCGTAGGCCCACCACAACGGGTTCGTCTCGTCGAGTGGGTTGATGCCGCCCTGCTGGGTCCAGCCGAGGCCGTAACTGAAGATCGACAGCGACAGCAGGCCGGTGAAGAAGATCGGTAGCGACACACCTGCGAGCGCCACCGACATGAGTGATCGGTCCAGCACCGACCCGCGTCTGAGTGCCGAGACGATGCCGGTGCCGACGCCGGTGATGAGCCAGATGAAGGCCGCACCGCCGGCGAGCGACGCGGTCACGGGTATTCGCGAGACCAGGTCCGGCCACACCGGCTGCTGGGTCAGGAACGAGTACCCGAAGCACGGCGCCGGGCAGTGCTCGGTCCCGGTGCCGTAGTTGTACTCCTGGCCGACCACGAGGCCTTTCACGAATCGGCCGTACTGCACGTAGAGAGGGTCGGTGAAGCCGAGCCGGACCGCCGTGTTGTGGATCTGCTCCTGCCCCGCGCTCTTGCCGACGTAGCGGCCGGCCAGGTCGTCGGCGGTCGCACCACCGAGTCTCGGGACCAGGAAGAAGATCGAGAACGTGACGGCCGTGACGATGAAGAGCAGGAGTACTGCTCCGATCACCCGGCGGACAAGATATGCGAACACCGTGCTCGGCGTGGTGGCCGGCGATCATCGCTGATCACCGGCCACCCTCAGCCTTCACCTACCTCTACTGGTGATTGTTGTTCAGGGCAACTGACTGCCGACTGCTACTTCTGCGCGAGACCGATACTCGCGTAGTCGTACATGTTCTGACCGTCGTTGCTGAACACGTTCGCGAGCGTGTCCGGGCGGTACAGCAGGCCCTTGGCCCAGATACCCGGCAGCACGCCGGCCTGCTCCATGACCTTCTTGTCCACGTCCACCCAGATCTGGTTACGCGCGGTCTCGTCGGTCGTCGCCAGCGCCTTGTCGATCAGCGCGTCGACCTCCGGGATCCGGATGCCCAGGTTGGTGTTACCGCCGGCGGCCCGGATGACCCGGCTGTCGACGATCTGGCTCAGGAAGCCGAAGCCGTCCGGCCAGTCAGCACCCCAGCTGTAGACGATCATGCCCAGGCCGTTGGCCTTCGCGTAGTCCGGCTTACCGGCGTACAGCTTGGTGTAGTCACCGGTCGGGAAGCCCTTCGGCGTCAGCTTGATGCCGACCTTGGCCAGCGACTGCTGCAGCGACTCGGCGACAGCCTTCTCCTTCGGCCGGTCCGCACGGTAGGCGATGTTGGTGCTGAAGCCGTTCGGCATCCCGCACTTCGCCAGTGCTTCCTTGGCCTTCGTCGGGTTGCCGTTCTTGTCCTGCTCGAAGCCGTAGTCGTCGAACTTCTGCGCACCCGCGACCGACGGCGGCATCAGGTTCGTCGCGATGTCGCCACCGACCGGACCGCCGTACGCGCGCTGGTAGCCCTCGTGGTCGGCGGCGTACAGCACGGCCTTGCGGCAGTCGACGTTGTCGAACGGCTTGACCTCACTGTTGAACACCGTGAAGTTCAGGCGCGTGGACAGCACGTTGTCGGTGTGCGCCTTCAGCTTCGGGTCCGCGAGGACCTTCGCCTGGGTCTCGGCCAGCACGCCGGTACCGACGATGTCGAGGTCGAGGTCGCCGGCCTGCAGCCGGTTGTCGATGTCGGCGCCGTTCACGTTGTAGGCGACGGTGATCTTGTCCGGCAACGCCTTACGGCCCGAGTCCGGGTCGGTCGCCGGGTCGTACTGGTCGTTGCGGACCAGCGTGAAGCCCTTGTTCGCGTCGTTGCTCTCGAACTTGTACGGGCCGCTCGAGATCGGGTGCAGCTGGTACTTCGAGCCGGTGTCCTTGGCCTGCGGGACGCCCGCGGTGGACGGCAGCTGCGCGAAGTAGTCGAAGCCGGCGAACGTCTTGTTCAGGTGGAAGACGATCGTGTAGTCGTCCGGCGTCGTCATCGCCTTGGCCAGCTGCTTCAGCTGCGGGTCCTTGGCGACGCTGTAGTCCTTCGGGACGTCGACCAGGAAGTCGTTGAAGTACGTCGGGCCGTTCGGCAGCGTGGTCTTGTCCAGCGACCGCGCGACGCCGTACATGACGTCCTTGGCCTTGACCTCGGTGCCGTCCTCGAACTTGACGCCCTTACGGATCTTGTAGGTCCAGGTCTTGGCGTCGTCGGTCGGCACACCAGGAGCCTCGGCGAGGTCCGGAACGACCTTGCCGCCTTCCTTGCCCGGTGCCGACTTGAAGACCATCAGCGGCCGGACGTAGTTGCGCGCCAGGTTCCAGGACAGGCCGTAGTAGGTGTCACCGGGGTCGGTGGAGTCCCACTTCTCGGTGGCCGCCATCCGGAGCGTGCCGCCCTTTTTGTCGCTCGGGTTGAAGATCTTCCCGTTGGCCGCGTCGAACTCGGGCGTCGCCGCGCTGCTGCCGCCACCCGACCCTCCGGAGGAAGCCTTCGGTCCCCCGCAGGCCACCAGGCTCAAGGCGACGGCCGCACTGACGGCTGTTACCGTCGTGATGCGATTCCATCTCATCTCTTGTTGCACCCCTTTAATCGTTGAGAGCCAGGCTCCCTGGTTGATGCGAAACGCCTACCGGGATCGCGGGTCGAGCGCGTCGCGCAATCCGTCACCGAACAGGTTGAACGCCAGCACGGTGACGAAGATCGCCAAACCGGGCGGAATCATGTACATCGGGTCGACCTGGTACCAGTTCGCCGCGCCGGAGAGCATGTCGCCCCAGCTCGCGGTCGGCGGGCGGACACCGACACCCAGGTAGGAAAGACCGGCCTCGAACAGGACGTTGGTCGGAATCAGCAACGTCGCGTAGACCAGGATCGGCGCGATCAGGTTCGGCAGCAGTTCGGTGAACAGGATGTACGGGCGTCGCGCGCCGAGACTCCGCGCCGCGTCGACGAACTCCCGCTCCCGCAGCGACAGCGTCTGGCCGCGGATGATCCGGCCGATGTACGGCCAGCTGAAGAACCCGATGATGAAGACGATCAGCGCGACCCGCAGCGCGTCGCCCTGCAGCCCGAACATCTTGTCCGGGATCGCGCCGACCAGCGCCAGCGCGAAGAGCACCAGCGGGAACGCGAGGAAGATGTCCATCAAGCGGCTGATCAGCGTGTCCACCCAGCCGCCGAAGTAGCCGGCGACGATACCCATCACGACGCCGATCACCACCGACAGCAGGGTCGCCAGGAACGCGATCAGCAGCGAGATGCGGGCGCCGTACACGATCCGGGCGAAGATGTCGCGGCCGTTGACCGGCTCGACGCCGAACGGGTGGTCCCAGCTGACGCCGCCGAGCTTGCCGATCGGGGTCTGCAGGGACGGGTCCACCAGATCCTGGTGGAAGTCGTTCGGGGTGACACCGACCAGTTTGCAGACCACCGGCGCGAAGATCCCGACCAGGATCAGCAGCACCACGAAGGCGCCGCCGGCGAGCGCGACCTTGTCACGCTTCAGCCGCATCCAGGAGATCTGCCACAGTGACCGGCCCTCGATCTTGCCCGCGCCTTTGAGGATCGCCTCGGGTTGCGCTGAGGTTGATCCCGGCTCGACCTCGAGTGGCGTGCTCACGCGATGAGTTCCCCTGCCTGGTTCGGATGAACCGGAACGAAATCCGGAATGGCTGCCGCCTTAACCTGCCGCCATTACAGCCCGGAGTCAAACGCGGAAAGTGCTGCGTTGCCCGATCGTGATCGTCAGGAAATCGTCCCGTATCGTGGACTTTCCGCAGTAAACCACGGCGTCGCACCCACGGTCGCCAGCACCTTGCGAACCGTTACTGCCATGGCATCTTTGTGTCACCGGCCGAAGGCCGCAATGTCACCGTCGAAGGCCGGAAAGGTAAAGGAACGACAACGGATCGAGCGCCGTCTTGAGGTTCTCCAAATCCTTGCCCGCGACCACCGCGACCCGACCCTGCCAGCTGGGAATCACCGGAACCTCCCGGGCGATCACTCCCTGTAGCTGCCCGATCAGTTCGTCGCGCTTCAGACCGTTCTGCTCGGTCCGTTCCTGCTGCAGCAACTTGCTGGCAGCCGCCGATCGGTAGCCGTTCACGAACGGGGTCAGGTAGTCGTCCGCATCCGGGTACGACGGGGTCCAGCCGGTCTGGTACAGGTCGTACGTCCCGGTCTTCGTCAGCTCCTGGTACTGCGGCCACTCCGCGCCTCGCAGCGTCACCCGGAACAGCCCGGACGCCTCCAGTTGCCGCTTCAGCTCCAGCACCTCGGCCTTCGCGCCGACGCCGTAGTGCGAGGGCGTCCACCCGACCGTCAGCGGCACGGGTGCGGCGATGTTGGCCTCCTTGAGGATCGCCGCGGCCGCTACCTTGCTCGGCTGCTTGTACTCCGTCTTGAACGCGTCGGACTGTCCGCCGTAGCCGGGCGGCAGGACCGAGTACAGGGGCGACACGTGGTCGCCGTACGCCTTCTTCGCGATCGCCGCGCGGTCGATCAGCTGCGCCACGGCCCGCCGGACGGCCGGCTTGCGGGCCAGCAGCGACTTCATCTGGAAGGTGAACAGGCGGATCTCCGCGGAGCCGGTCTCGACGACCTGGACCTGGTCGGACTTGCGCAGCTTGTCCAGCAGGCTCGGGCCGAAGCCGTGGAAGGCGAGGTCGGCCTTGCCGGTCGTGACGGCCTCGTAGAGCGCGTTCGAGTCCTTCATCAGGCTGATCGTGACGCCGTCGTTCTGCGCTGCGCGCGGACCGCGGTACCCGGCGAACTTCGTCAGCGTGACCTCGGTGCCGGGCTTGTACGCCGCCAACTGGTACGGCCCGCTGCCGATGGCCTTCGTGTCGAGCAGGCTGTTCGCCGGGTATGACTCCTCGTCGACGATCGAGGAGGCGGTCGTGGTCAGCAGGTACGGCAGGCGCGCATCCGGACTGGTCAGGTTGAACACCGCGGTCAGCTCGTCCGGCGTACTCACCGACTTCACCGAGGAGAACAGTGCGGCCGCTCCCCCGGGCGTCTTCAGCCGGACCAGCCGGTCGAAGCTGAACTTCACGTCCGACGACGTCAGTTCGTGCCCGTTCGGGAAGGTCAGGTTCTCCTTCAGGCTGCACGTGTACGTCGTCGGCGAGTCGAACTGGCAGTCCGCGGCGTCCGGCACCGGGGTCGGCTTGTCCGGAAGGATCGTCAGCAGCGTCTGGTAGAGGTTCGCCTGGACGGTCCGCGAGCCCACGTCGTACGGCCCGGCCGGGTCCAGCGACGAGATCGCGTCCGTGGTCGCGAGCCGCAGCAGCATCAGCTTCGGCGTCTGCTCCCCCGGGTGCGGGGCGTTGTCGTCCGGCTCACCGCAGGCCGCCAAGGACACGCCCAGCGCACCCACCGCCACGGCCGCCGACACCCGGCGCACCCACTCACTCACCGTCTCACCTTTCCCCAGCCCACAACCCCACTACCAGACAACGCCCCCGAGGGCACCAAGTGACGGTACTTCCTCAACGGAGCAGCGACCGCAGTGACTCCGGGGTGAGCGGCTCGAGCGACTTCACCACGAGCCGTCGCGGCGCCTCCGGGATCGTCACCCACTGCGGTACGGCGACGACGTACATGCCGGCCGCCGTCCCGGCCTGGGTGCCGGTCATCGAGTCCTCGATCACGACGCAGTTCGCCGGGTCGACGCCGAGCCTGGCCGCACCGGTCAGGTACGGCTCCGGGTTCGGCTTGCCCAGCGTCACCTCGTCACCGGCCACGATCACCGCGAACGGATCCGGCGGCAGGTGCACGAGCACCGCGTCGATCATCACCCGGTACGACGCCGACACCAGCGCGCACGGGATGTCTTCCTTGCGCAGCGCCTGCAGCAGCTCGAGCGCACCCGGCTGGAAGGTCACCTCCTTGCGGAGCGCCTCCACCACCTCCGAGAACATCCGGTCGGCCAGCTCCTCGGCGGTGATCACGCCCTCCGGGATCCGCGCCATCCAGACCTGTACAGCGTCCCGCAGGTCGCTTCCGATCAAGGTCAGGCAGTCCTCGAGCGTCCAGGTCGCACCCAGCTCGGCCAGCAGCTCCAGCTGCACCTCCGCCCAGACCTTCTCGGAGTCGACCAGCGTCCCGTCCATGTCCCACAGCACCGCTTGCAGGGCCGGCAACTACAGCTCCTCTTCTGTTGTCGGTGGTCGTCTCCACCGCTCACGTCCTGTCCATTCTCCCTGGTCCGGCACGACACGTTCCGCCTGGGGTGAAACCAGGCACACGCGCACAGCGGAACACGTAGTCTGGGCAGTCCGGTTTCCGGTGACCCCACCGGATTGGCTACAGAGCCGACTACAGAGACGACAGGGAGCCTGCGAGTGGTAGACCTCGCGAACCTGAGGGACCCGGTCGTGATCGCCGCGTTCGAGGGCTGGAACGACGCGGCCGAGGCGGCCACCGGAGCGGTCGACCACCTGATCGACGAGTGGGAAGCCGAGCTCGTCACGGCGATCGACCCCGAGGACTACTACGACTACCAGGTGAACCGTCCCCGCGTCGGCCTCGACGAGGAGGGCGTACGGCACCTGACCTGGCCGACCACCCGGATCTACCTGGCCCGTCCGGACGACACCGGCCGCGACGTGCTGCTGATCCGCGGCGTCGAGCCGAACATGCGCTGGCGGGCGTTCTCCCGGGAGCTGCTGGAGATCGTCGACGAGTCGAACGCGCAGCTCGTCGTCGTCCTCGGCGCCCTGCTCGCGGACTCCCCGCACACCCGTCCGATCCCGGTGTCGGCGACCTCGTCCGACGAGCAACTGACCGCGGCCTGGAGCCTGGAGCCGTCGACGTACGAAGGCCCCACCGGCATCACCGGTGTCTTCGCGGACCTGTGCACCACCCTCGGCGTGCCGGCGGTGTCCATCTGGTCCGCGATCCCGCACTACATCGCGGGTACGCCGTGCCCGAAGGCGTCGCTGGCGTTGCTCAGCAAGATCGAGGCGCTCCTCGACCTCGCCATGCCCGAAGGCGACCTCCCGGAGCTCGCGCGGGCCTGGCAGCGCGGCGCCGACGAGCTCACCGAGGAAGACCCCGAGGTCGCGGAGTACGTGCAGTCGCTGGAGGAGCAGCGCGACACCGCCGACCTCCCGGAGGCCACCGGCGAGGCGATCGCCGCCGAGTTCGAGCGCTACCTCAAACGCCGCAACAAGAACCACGGCGACTAGGTCCTCGACCCGTAACCGTCGCAAGGTGTGGACCGTTGTTACCAGTGGGTTTATATTCGTCCGGACTACTGGGGGGTGACGGCGTGCCGTCACCGGGACCACGGGGAGCAATCGGATGCGCGACGAGCGAGGCGGCACGTCGGTGCCTGCGCTGGCCGTGCTCGTGCTGCTCGGTGTGGTCGCCGCGGTCGGGATCCTCGGCAACAAGAAGCACGAGACCGTCGACCTCACGACACTGACCGCCTCGACGACGTCGACGATCATCACCACCGCGCCGCTCGACGCCGAGCCGTTCGCCGGCACCACCGGGCTCGTCGTGCACCCGCGCGCCGAGGCCGCGCTCTACAGCTCCCCGGACGCGGACGCGTTCGGCAAGATCGGCCCGACCCAGTTCGGGCCGACCTGGCTGCCGGTGGTGGAGCAGACCGACGGCTGGGTCCGGGTCCTGCTCCCCTCCAAACCCAACCGGTCCACCGGCTGGCTCCAGGACGAAGGGCTCGACCGGGCCACCTCGTCGTACCTGATCCGCGTGCACACCAGCTCGCGGACGCTCGAGCTCTTCGAGAACAACAAGAGCCTCGGCACCTGGAAGGCCGGGGTCGGCGCGACGAAGACGCCGACGCCGCCCGGGCGGACGTTCCTGCTCGGCTCGATCATCGACCGCAAGCGGTCGGCGTCGCCGATCGTGCTGCCGTTGGGTGCGCACAGTCCCACCTTGGACACGTTCGGTGGCGGACCTGGTACGGTCGCGATCCACGGCTGGCCGAATCCGCGCGTGTTCGGCGCCGCGATCAGCGCGGGCTGCGTCCGGGTGCCGAAGACCGCTCTCGCCCACCTGCAGAAGGTTCCGCTCGGGACGCTCGTCCTGATCGACAGCAAATAAGGAGATTCCGATGCGACGACAGTTGACTCCGACCGTGCTGACGGCTGCGGCCGTGGCAGGCGTCGTGACGTTCAGCCTGGTCGCGAGCGCTCCCGTCGGCAACGCGGCGGCCCGCCCGTCCTCGGCGTACGCCGTGAGCGCCGAAGGCCAGGTGCCGATCCCGAAGACGCCGTACGCCGAATCCCTGGACGGCAAGCGGCAGACGACCTCCGCGCTCGAACTCCCGAAGAACCCGCTGATCTCGGTCCGGGCCGGTACGGCGACCGCGGGCAACGACTCGGCCTCGGTCGAGCTGTTCGACGTCGTCGTCGGCCCCGACATCCTGAGCCAGGTGACGGTCCCGCCGGAGCTGAAGCAGCAGTGCTCCGCGCTGCCGAAGACCGGCGCGGACAACCTGCCGCTCCCGGATATCGCGCTGCCCGACCTCGGCCTGCCGTTGCCGAAGCTGAGCACCAAGGACCTGCCGGTGAAGAACCTGCCGGACCTGTGCAACCTGCTGCTCAACCCGCCGAAGTCGCTGCTCGGCATCGACTCGCTGAACGTCTGGTGCTCCGGTGACGACGGCGGCGTCGACATCGGCTCGCTGACTCTGCTCGGCCAGACCATCAAGCTGCCGAGCACCAAGCAGAGCGTTGCCCTGCCGTCCAACCCGTTGGCGAGCATCACGGTCAACAGTCAAGGCAAGCACTCCGACGGCGCGTTCACCATCACCGGTCTCAGCATCAACCTGGGCGGCGGCACCGAAACCATCAACCTGGCGTCGGCGACCTGCGCCAAGCCGGCCGCCAAGCCGAAGCCCAAGCCGCAACCGGAGGCGCCCCACGAGGCACCGGCCCAGGTCAACACCCCGCCGGCCGCACCGGTCCCGACCCCGGTCAAGACCCACCACCCAGTCACCGGCTAGAGCTTCACACCCAGCAACGCGTCACACGCCTGGGCGATCAGCGCGGGTGCCTCCGAGTCGGTGCCGTCGGTTGATGCCCACTCGTCGAGCGCCGCCAGCGCGCCGGCGGAGTCCAGGTCGTTGGTGAGTGCCGCCCGTACGGCGTCCACAACGGCCGCACCGTCCGGTCCGGCGTCCCGCGCCACCGCCGAACGCCACCGCTCGAGCCGCGCCTGACCGTCGGGCAGGTCGGAGTCTTCCCAGAACCAGTCGGTCCGGTAGTGGTGGGTGAGCAGCGCCAGCCGGATCGCCATCGGGTCCGCGCCCGCGAGCCGCTCCTTCGACACCAGCACCAGGTTGCCCTTGGACTTCGACATCTTCTCGCCGTCGAGCCCGACCATCGCCTGATGCACGTAGGCGCGGGCGAACGGGTGCTCCCCCGTCGCGACCTGCGCACCGCTCGCGGACATCTCGTGGTGCGGGAAGATCAGGTCCGAGCCGCCGCCCTGGACGTCGAACGACATCCCGAGGTACTTCAGCGCGATCGCCGAGCACTCGACGTGCCAGCCCGGCCGGCCGCGGCCGAGCGCCGAGTCCCAGGCCGGCTCCCCCGGCCGCTCGTGCCGCCACAGCAGGCTGTCCAGCGGGTCCTGTTTGCCCTCGCGGTCCGGGTCGCCGCCGCGCTCCGCGAACAGCTCGCGCATCGTGTCGCGGTCGTAGTTGGACACGCCGCCGAACGCCGGGTCCGCCTTCACGGCGAAGTACAGGTCGCCGTCGACGGAGTAGACCGCGCCGGCGCGGCGCAGGTCCTCGACCGCGCTCGAGACCAGGTCGATCGACTCGACGACGCCGATGTAGTGCTGCGGCGGAATCACCCGCAGCGCGGTCATGTCGTCGCGGAACAGCTGGATCTCCCGCGCCGCGAGATCGGTCCACTCGACGCCGGTCGCGGTCGCGCGCTCCAGCAGCGGGTCGTCGACGTCGGTGATGTTCTGGGTGTACGAGACGTCGTACCCGGCGTCGTGCCAGAGGCGGTTGATCAGGTCGAACGTGACGTACGTCGCGGCGTGGCCCATGTGGGTGGCGTCGTACGGCGTGATGCCGCAGACGTACATGCGGGCGGTCCCGCCGTCGGTCGGCGGCACCTCGACCAGACCGCGCGAGGCGGTGTCGTAGAGGCGTAACCGCCGCGCGGGCCCGGGTACGGCCGGGATGTCTGGTTTCGTCCACGCCTGCATGTGTCGGAGCTTATGCCAGTCCGATTTTCAATGACGCGACACGGTTCCACTCCGTGGTCCACAGCTGGGGTGTGCACCCGCCTGCGGATAGCCTCGCGAGCGATGAGTACAGACTTCAGCCCCGAGCTCCAGTCGTACGGCGGCTGGATCGCCGCGGCCGCGATCCAGCAGCAGGACCTGTTCAACGAGGTGGTCGGACCGGACTCGCTGCAGGCCGATCTCGACGCGCGGACGCTCGGCGGTGAGCGCGGCGTACTGCACGGGATCTCACTGCTCGGCAGCTTCTCGGAACTCGACCGGACCTGGCTGTGGGGCTGGGCGAACCCGGGCTTCGGGCCGGACGCTCCCGCGGTCGCGTCGACGCTCGCGATCCGCGAGTTCGGCGAACGGCACCGGATCGCCGAGTTCACCACCGAGAGCCCGGATCTGAGCGGCTTCGAGCAGCCGGCCCAGGCCGCGATCACGCTCGCGATCACCGCCGGCACCGTCCTCGGCGGTCGTGGTGTCTGGTCGACCGCGATCAATGAGGGTCAGGGGCACGTGTACCTGCACGTCGCCGACGAGCAGCTCCCGCAGGCCGGGTTCGACGCGATCGCCACGCCGCGGATGCTGATGACCGCGATCAGCGTCTTCCCCGCCGACCACCGGCAGGTCGTCCGCGGCTACTTCCACCACTTCGGCCTGCAGTACGACGAGGGCCCGGACGCGATCCGCGGTACGGCGCCGAACGGCAGCCCGATCGTCGTCGAGTTCGACGAACTGGGCCGGGTCGGCAACGTCAGCGTGCAGGGCAGACCTTAGAACGCGGGCCAGGGAATCGCGGGCCACTCGTCGCTCGGGTGCGGGAAGGTCCCGGTCTTGAGCAGTGTCGAGCAGCGTTCCCGGGTCGCGGTCAGCTCGACGGCGGTGACGAGCTCACACAGTTGTTGCCCGAGGCCACCGGCCAGTTGATCCGCGAGCCGCCGTACGTCGTCCAGCAGGCCGGCCGGGATCGGTGCACCGGCCCAGCCCCACAGGACCGTCCGGAGCTTGTCGTCGGCATTGAACGTGACGCCGTGGTCCACGCCGTACACCCGGCCGTCGCCCGGGTTCAGCACGTGGCCGCCCTTGCGGTCGGCATTGTTGACCACGGCATCGAACACAGCCATCCGCCGCAACGAGTCGTTGTCGGCGTGCACGAGCGTGACCGGGTTGTGGCGGCCGTCGAGCGCGTCCAGGACACCGACCCAGCCGTCGGGCACGCGGCCCTGCGGGACGATGTCGACCAGCTCGGTGTCCCCCGGTCCGAGCTCGGCCTCGTCGATCCACAACTGGACCATGCCTTCACCGAGCGGCCCGTCGCGCAGCAGCGTCGGCGGCACGACGGACCAGCCGAGCGCCTCGGACACGACGTACGCCGCGAACTCGCGCTGGGCGAGCGTGCCGTCGGGGAAGTCCCACAGCGGCCGCTCCCCCTCGATCGGCTTGTAGACAACCGTGGCGGTCTCGCCGGCCAGGCTGACCGAACCTTGGTAGGTGCCGTTCGACGCGGCGACCAGGCGACCGTGTAGTGACAGCTCCCCCAGTGCGAGGAGCTCCGGGTTGATCGTCATTCCGGCAGGTGCCTGCGGTAGCCGTTGGCCCGCGGGCAGATGTGGCCGTCGGCGTCGATCGGCCGGCCGCAGAACGGGCAGCTCGGGCGTCCGGACGCGACCAGCGCGACCGCCCGCCGGGCGAACGCACGGGCCTGCTCCTCGGTGATCCGGACGATGAACACCTCGGCGTCGTCGGACTCCATCGCCGCGGTGACCGGGTCGGTCTCCTCCAGGTCGGCCTGCTCGCCGGTGACGACCGCGAACACCTCGATCACCACCCGCTCGGCGTCGGCCTCCCACGCCAGCGTCATGGTGCCGGCCCGGAACTCCTCCTCGATCGGCTGCTCGAGCGGCGCGGTGTCGTCACTCGCGGTCTGCGCGACCGGGTCGCGGTCGAAGCGCCGGGCGACCTCGTCCAGCATCACGTCGAGCCGCTCCGCGAGCGCCATCACCTGTTCCTTCTCGCACGCGACCGACGTCAGCCGCTGCCCGGCCCGGGCCTGCAGGAAGAACGTCCTCGCACCGGGTTCCCCCACGGTGCCGGCGACGAACCGCTCGGGGTCGTCGAAGGAGTGCACAACTCGCGCCATACCTAGACCCTATTACCGTCCACCGACCACGGCGTCCGAGGACTGCTTCTTGGGCTTGGCTTTCGCTGACGGCTTAGGGATCAGCGACGCCAGTTCGCTGCCGGAGTCGTTCAGCCGGACCAGGAACGGGCGGGTCGCGGTGTAGGTGATGATCGTTGTCGACGCCGTGTCCACGACGATCCGCTGGAACGTGTCCAGGTGCTGACCGAGCGCGTCCGCGACGATCGCCTTGATCACGTCGCCGTGCGAGACCGCGACCCAGATCGCGTTGGGCCCATGGCTTTTCGCGAGCTCCGCGTCGTGCGCCCGGACGGCGTCGACACCGCGCTGCTGCATCCCCCGCATCGACTCGCCGTTCGGGAACGTGACGGCCGACGGGTGCTGCTGCACGACGGCCCACAGCGGGTCCTTGGCCAGCGTGGCGATCTTCTGCCCGGTCCAGTCGCCGTACCCGCACTCGGTCAGCCGGCGATCCGTTGCCGGACGCAACCCGTCGTGCTGCTTCGCGATCGCGGCGGCGGTCTGCTTGCAGCGGTCGAGCGGGGAGGTGACGATCGCGGCCAGCGGCAGTTCGGCCAGCCGCTGCGCGACCGCCGCGGCCTGCTGTACGCCGGTGTCGTCGAGCTTCACGCCCGGCGTACGACCCGCCAGCGTGCCGGACGTGTTCGCGGAACTACGACCGTGGCGAACGAGAATCACGGTGGGCATGCAGTGCACGTTATCTCGTCCCCGCAAGTCAGGCACGACCCCTGGTGCCATGATGGGGGTGTGATCGTGGACTGCGGGGTGTACGCCGCCGGGGAGCGGCAGGACCTGCCCAAGGATCCCGAGACGGTTGCCCAGGCCATCGACGACGGCGCCGACAGCTTCGGCTGGATCGGGCTGCACGAGCCGTCGGACGCCGAGATGGCGCGGGTGCAGCGGCTGTTCGGCCTGCACGATCTGGCCATCGAGGACGCGCTGCAGATCCACCAGCGGCCCAAGGTGGAGCGGTTCGGTGACACGCTGCTCGTCGTACTGCGGACCCTCTGGTACGTCGACGAAGGCGACGCCGTCGAGACAGGTCAGGTGACGGCCTTCGTCGGACCGCGGTACGTCGTGACCGTCCGGCATGGGGAAGGCGGCGAACTCGCCACCACCCGGCACGAACTCGAGGACCGCGCCTCGGTGCTCGGGCACGGACCGGCCGCGGTGCTGTGGGCGATCTCGGACGCGATCGTGGACGACTACGAACACGTCGCCGAGCAGGTCGAACTCGACGTCGACGAGATCGAGTCGTCGGTGTTCTCCCCCGAGCGGACCAGCGACGCGGAGCGGATCTACCGGCTGAAGCGCGAGGTGCTGGAGATGCGCCGCGCGATCGACCCGTTGCGGGAGCCGATGGAGCAGTTCGCGCACGGGGTGGCCGGGATCAGCGCGAAGGCGAGCCCGTTCTTCCGCGACGTCGCCGACCACCTCAGCCGGGTCTCCGACCAGGCCGAGGCGATCGACACGCTGCTCACGTCCGCCCTGAACGCGCACCTCGCCCGCGTCTCGGTCCAGCAGAACGACGACATGCGCAAGATCTCCGCGTGGGTCGCGATCGCCGCCGTACCGACCATGCTGGCCGGCATCTACGGCATGAACTTCGACAACATGCCGGAGCTCCGCTGGCACTTCGGCTACTACGCCATCCTGCTGCTGATGGCGGTCGTCTGCGTCACCATGTACCGCTTCTTCCGCAAGGTCGGCTGGCTCTAGGACCTAGGTCGCCGTGATCGTGCTGGTGGCGAGCAGGATGATCAGCACGATGCCGAGCAGGACGCGGTAGAACGCGAAGATCTCGGTCGAGTGCTTCGCGACGAAGCGCAGCAGCCAGGCGACGGACGCGTACGCGACCAGGAAGCTGACGACCGTGCCGACGAGCAGGTGTATGACGCCGACGTCACCGTTGAGCGCATCCTTCAACTCGTAGATCCCCGCCCCGACCAGGGCCGGAATGCCCAGCAGGAACGCGATCCGCGTCGCGGCGACCCGGTCGAGACCGCAGAACAGGCCGGCCGAGATCGTCGCGCCGGACCGGGACACACCAGGGATCAGGGCGAGGCACTGCACGAGGCCCATCACGATCGCGTCGACGAGCGTGATGCGGGTGAGCGGCCGCGCCTTCGTGCCCAGCCGCTCGGCGGCGACCATGAAGAACGACCACCCGATCAGGGCTCCGGCCACCCACCACAGGCTGCGCAGCGGCCCCGAGATCAGGTCCCGCGCCAGGAAACCGACGATCACGATCGGCATCGAGCCGACGATCACGTACCAGCCCATCCGGTGGTCGAACTCGCCGCGGTGTTCCGGCTTCGCGATCCCGCGCACCCAGGCGATCGCGATCCGCCGGATGTCCTTCCAGAAGTACAGCACCACCGCCGCGATCGCGCCGATCTGGATCACCGCGGTGTACCCGGTGATCGACGGGTCGTCGATCTTCAGCCCGAGCATCTTCGACACGATCGTCAGGTGCCCGGTGCTGGAGACCGGCAGGAATTCGGTCAGGCCCTCGACGATGCCGAGGATGATGGAGTCCCAGATCGTCATCAGTTGCCGACTCCGGACAGCTCCAGGGCCTCCGCGGCGGTCCGCAGGTCGGCGATCCGCTGCTCGACCGTCGACGCGAACGGCGTCAGCGCGACCGTCGTCGCCCCGGCCTCGGCGTACGCCGTGAGCTTGTCCGCGATCCGCGCCTTGTCACCGAGCAGCGAGATCGAGTCCAGGAACCCGAAGGGTACGGCGGCCATCGCCTCGCGGTGCTTCTTGTCCAGGTACAGGTCCTGGATCTCCTTCGCCTCCTCGGCGTACCCCATCCGGACCGCGAGCGCGTTGTAGAAGTTCTTCTCCCGGCTGCCCATGCCGCCGATGTACAAGGCGGCGTACCCGCGGACCGGGTCGGCCGCCGCCTGGATGTCGTCACCGGTCATCAGCGGTGTGGTGACGACGACGTCGAATCCGTCGAGGCTCTGATGACGAACCGCACGGCCCGTCCTGATGTGCGTCAACTGCTCTCCAAGGAAGCCTGGGTCGTTGAGGATCCCGAGCCAGCCGTCGGCGATCTCGCCGGCCAACTCGAGGTTCTTCGGGCCGACCGCGGCCAGGTACACCGGCACATGGTCGCGGATCGGCCGCACGGTCAGTTTCAGCGCCTTGCCCGGTCCGTCGGGCAGCGGCAGCGTGAAGTACTTGCCCTCGTACGCGACCGTCTCGCGTCGCAGGGCCGCGTTCACGATGTCAACGTACTCACGGGTCCTGAGCAGAGGCTGAGAAAATCGCACACCGTGCCAACCCTCCGAGACCTGCGGCCCGGACACGCCGAGACCGAGCCGGAACCGGCCGTTCGACAGCCGGTCCAGGGTGGCCGCCGTCATCGCGGTCATCGCCGGCGTCCGGGCCGGGATCTGGAAGACCGCCGCGCCGACGTCGATGGTGGTGGTCTGGGCGGCGATCCAGCTGAGCAGCGTCGCCGCGTCCGAGCCGTACGCCTCCGCGGCCCAGGTGACCGAGAATCCGAGCGCCTCGGCCTCCTTCACCAGCCTCAGGTGGTCCAGATGGTCGTCGCCGCCGTAGACGAAGCCGATGTTGAGTCCGAGTCGCATGACTGGCGAGCCTAGCGAGCCGTTGTCGGTGGGCCGCAATAGGCTCGGTACATGCAGCAGCGCTATCTCGGTCACAGTGGACTGGCGGTGAGCCGACTCGGGCTGGGCACCATGTCGTGGGGCCGGGACACCGACGAGCACGAGGCCCGCGAGCAGCTCGCCGCGTTCGTGTCCGCCGGAGGCACGCTCGTCGACACCGCGGCGGCGTACGGCGACGGCGACAGCGAGCAGCTGATCGGGTCGCTGATCGGCGACGTGGTGGACCGCGACGACCTGGTGATCGCCACTAAGGCCGGGTTCAGCGTCCGCCGGGGCGAGCGGATCACTGACACGTCCCGCGGCGCGCTGCTGCGCGATCTCGAGGGCTCGCTGCGCCGGATGAACATCGACCACATCGACCTCTGGCAGCTGCACACCTGGTCCGACGACGTGCCGCTGGAGGAGACGCTCTCCGCGCTCGACCACGCCGTCAGCTCCGGCAAGGTGCGGTACGTCGGCATTTCGAACTACGCCGGCTGGAAGGCGGCCCGCGCCGTCACCTGGCAGCAGGCCTGGCCGGGCCGCGCGGTCCCGGTCGCCAACCAGGTCGAGTACTCGCTGCTCGCCCGGGACGCCGAACTGGACGCGATCCGCGCGGCCGCCGGCCTCGGCATCGGGGTGCTCGCGTGGTCGCCGCTCGGCCGCGGCGTGCTGACCGGGAAGTACCGAACCGGCATCCCGGCGGACTCCCGGGCGGCGTCTCAGCATCTGTCGAGATTCGTCGACCCCTACCTCGACGGGCGGGCTTCGGGCATCGTGGAAGCGGTCGCTCGAGCCGCCGACGGGCTCGGCTGGACTCCGCTCGAGGTCGCGCTGACCTGGGTGCGGGACCGGCCGGGGGTGTCGGCGGCGATCGTCGGGGCCAGGACGGCGCTGCAACTGAAGTCTGTGCTGGGTGTGGAGGAGCTCACATTGCCGCCCGCCATCGCCGCGGCACTGGAGGATGTTTCCTGAGGGTCGTTGTTGGAGGTGTGGATGGCCGAGTACGAATTACAGCAGTTCGAGTTGTCCAGGACGGAGTCCCGCGGTGCGGTGCGCAAGCTGCTCACCGAGCACGCGGAGTACGGCGGGTGGGAGCTGGCCCGTCTGCGTCGCTATCCCGACGGTTCACGCCGCGTGTGGCTGCGGCGCCGCATCATCCGCGTGATGCGGACCCTCTGAGCAGGACGGCTACCAATTCCCGTCGGCTGCCGACGCCGACCTTGTCGTACGACGCCCGTACATGCTCCTGCACTGTGTGCGGAGACAGGCACAACCGCTCGACGATCTGCCGTGTCGAGTACCCGCGCAGCAGCAACTCGGTCACCCGCTGCTGAGCAGGGGTGAGACCGTGCAGGTCGAGCAGCAGAGAGCCCAGCTGGGCCGGTGCCACCGGCTCGATCACGACCGCTGTCTGCCCGTCCTCCCCGAGCTTGGACGCCTGCATCTCGAGCCACTCACCCCGCCGCGTCCTGACCTTCAGCCGCGCGGTCGTCCGGTCGGCCCGCATCCGCGCGGCCACCGACCGCACCGCGACCGGCAACTCGTGAGACACACCGAGCTCGCCGAGCCAGTACTCCGCCTCGGTGCTGACCGACTCCACCCGCAACCCCGCATCGAGAACCACGACCCCTGGCCCGACGCCGCGCCTTTCCTCCAGCCCGGTCTTCGCGGCCGGGCTCGTCCGAAGTCCTCGACGGAGTCCCTCGCCAAGATGCGGCGCGAGCCGCCGTACCAGCTGAATCTCGTGCTCGGAGAACCCCGCGTCGGCGTCCTCTCGATGAAGGCAGAGCACGCCCCAGCACCGGCCGTTCGACATCAAGGCAGCCCGCAGCTCGTCGCCCAGACCGAGCGGTCGCATCAGCTCGACGTACCGCGGGCTGCTCTGCCAGTTGCCCCGCGTCGCCTGGCCGAGCGTTCGTACCGGCTCCGGACCGCCTGCGAGGACGGCGAACTTGTTCACGTCGTCCTGCCCGAACTCGTTCGCGATGAACTGCTCGGTCACCGCACCGAGCGGTTCGTCGGCGACCGCCGACGTGAACAGCACGGTCGCCGGATCCACTGTCGCGAAGAACAACGCATCGACCGTCAGTACGTCGCGCAGCCGGGCGAACGCCTCGGACCGCAGCTGATCGACGTCCAGCCCCGCGTAACAGCGCTGGATCAGCACCTCCAGGCGATCCCCCGCCCCCATGCTCGTGATGCTACGCCGGTATGACGCCGAGTTGTCTGAGCAGCCCGAGATCGTCGAGCCGTCCCCAGCGCTCCACGATCAGGCCGTCGCGGAGCCGGAAGATGTTGATACCCGGCAAGCTGATCGGCTTCCCCGTCCCCGGCATCCCCATCACTTCGCCCCGGTGCGTCCCGCCTGCCGTGAACCGCTCGACGACGAGGTCGCCCTCCGCGATCAGCTCGTGCAGCTCACTGCGCCAGTCCGGGAACGCGGCGCGCATCATGCCGCCGGCCGTCCGCATGCCCTCGCGGTCGGCCGTGACACCGAACGGCGGGTCGTGGTTGACGAAGTCCTCGGCCAGGTAGGTGTCGACCGCACCGAGATCCCCCTTGCTGAACAGACTGTCGATGAAGTCCTTGACGACGGCTTTGTTGCTCTCTGTTGTGCTCATGCCCTGATGCTGCACCCGCCCGCGGCGACGTCGTACCCCCACTAGTTGGGGTTCTGCAAGTGAATTATCTCTGCACCAGAGGTATTCTCTTGAGTGTGACCGAGGTTCTCGCCGAGGAACTGCTGGCGGCGATCGGGCTGGTGCGGCGGCACCTGCGCCGATCCGTCGGGCGGCCGTTCCCGCTGTCCGCACTCACCGACTCCCAGGCCGAGCTGATCCGGACCGTCCGCCGCAATCCCGGCATCTCCGTCGCCGAGGCCGCGGCCGAGCTCGGCCTGGTCGCGAACACCGTGTCGACCCTCGTCGGCCAACTCACCGAGCGCGGTCTGCTGGAGCGCACGCCTGACGAATCGGATCGCCGGGTCGCGCGGTTGACGCTGACGGAGCCTGCCCGCGAACAGGTCGAGGCCTGGCGCGATCGCCGTACGGCGTTGGTCACCCGGACGCTGGACGATCTGACGTCCGACGACCGTGCGGCGCTGAGATCGGCGTTGCCCGTTCTCGCCGTACTGGCTGAACGCCTGCACCCCTTGGACGAACAGCAACGGAAGGTGCGCGCATGACTGCAGAGCCCCCGCCCGCAGCGGAGGTCACCGGACTCAGTCATCGGTTCGGCGACCATCTCGCGGTCGACGATCTCGACCTGACCGTCTCCCCCGGCGAATGCTTCGGCCTTCTCGGTCCCAACGGCGCCGGCAAGACGACGACGCTGCGCGTGCTGAACACGCTCTACCCACCCCAGTCCGGCACGGTCCGCGTCTTCGGCCTCGACGTGCACACCGCCGCGATGTCCGTACGGCGCCTGCTCGGATACGTCCCGCAGCAGCTGTCCATCGAGGGAGCGCTCTCCGGACGAGAGAACGTTTCCTGGTTCGCGCGGCTGTACGACGTACCGCGGCGCGAACGGGCTGCACGAGTGGCCGAGGTGCTGGAGATCGTCGACCTCACCGACGCCGCCGACCGGCTCGCGTCGACGTACTCCGGCGGCATGGTGCGACGCCTCGAACTCGCGCAGGCGCTGGTCAACCGGCCCGCGCTGCTCGTGCTGGACGAGCCGACGGTCGGACTCGACCCGGTGGCGCGGGACTCGGTGTGGGCGCGGGTGCAGGAGATGCAGGAGCGGTACGGGATGACCGTGCTGCTGACCACGCACTACATGGAGGAGGCCGACATCCTCTGCGACCGGGTTGCGTTGATGCACCTGGGCCGGTTGCGCGCCGCCGGTACGCCGAACGAGTTGAAGGCCGAGCTCGGTCCGGCTGCGAGCCTCGAGGACGTGTTCCGGCACCACACCGGCGAGAGCCTCGAAGGTCAGGCGAAGGGAGGCCTGCGCGATGTCCGTGGCACCCGCCGCACCGCCCAGCGCATGGGTTGATTCGCGGCCGCGAGCCGTGCTCCGGCTGTTCTGCAGGATCGGCACGTTCTGCCTCATCGAGCTACAGAAGCTCCGGCACGACCGGACCGAGCTGATCACGCGAGCAATTCAGCCGGTGCTGTGGCTGGTGATCTTCGGCCAGACGTTCAGCCGGATCCGGGCGATCCCGACCGGCGACGTGCCGTACCTGGACTATCTCGCGCCCGGGATCATCGCGCAGTCGGCGCTGTTCGTGGCCATTTTCTACGGGATCCAGATCATCTGGGAACGTGACGCCGGGATTCTCACGAAGTTGCTGGTCACGCCGTCCCCGCGATCCGCACTGGTCGCCGGGAAGGCCTTCGCCGCCGGCGTCCGGACGATCTCCCAGGCGATCGTCGTTCTCATCGTCGCAGCGCTGCTCGGCGTCAGTCTCACCTGGAACCCGCTGAAGTTGCTCGCCGTTCTCGCGGTCGTGGTCCTCGGGGCCGCGTTCTTCTCCTGTCTCTCGATGACGATCGCCGGCCTGGTCCTGCGCCGGGATCGCCTGATGGGCATCGGCCAGGCGATCACGATGCCGCTGTTCTTCGCCTCCAACGCCCTCTACCCCGTCGACATCATGCCCGGCTGGCTCCGAGCCATCTCCCACGCCAACCCCCTGACGTACGAAGTGAGCGCTCTCCGAGGTCTGCTGATCGGCCAGCCCACCAACTACCTCCTCGACTTCACCGTCCTGATCGTCGCCGCCATCGCCGGCATCTGCGCAGCCGCCGCTCTGATGGGCCGCCTGGCGCGGTAGAGCGCCTTCAGAGGTCGTGGCGGACCCAGACGTTGGGTCCCACGTGGACTGGGACGAAAGCAGGACCAGTACGGCGACGGTCGCGGTGACGAGACCCGAACCGATCAGCGCGATCTCGGCTCCGAGAGCGCCGATGATCGGTCCCCCGACGAGCATGCCCGCCGCGCTCCCGGCGTTCACGACGACGCTCTGCCCGGAGAGCAACGCGCGTCGCTCGGCGCCGGCCGACGACCGGGTGATGAGAACAGAGATCGCCGCGATCCCGATCACCACGGTCACGCCCGATAGCGCGCCCATCACGGCAACCACGGGCGGCGTCGTCCAGACCCCCATTCCGACCCAGCACAGCCCGCTCCAGGCCCATGCCATCGATGCGGTCACCACCGGCCGCGTACGCCGTACCACTGCCAACGACACCGCGGTCCCGGCGAGCGACCCCACGCCGTACCCGGTCATCCCCGCCGCCAGGTAGACCCCGGGCTGTCCGCGCTCCTCCCCCAGTACCGACAGCCCCAGCGTGAACGCGAACCAGGTAACGCATCCCGTGCCCCGGACGACCCAGCCGTACGCGATCTCGGGTCGTCCGCGCAGACTCCCGCGGATCGACGGCGGCACAACTTCTTCCGGGGCACGCTCTGACCGCACGCTGCACGCCAGCAACCCGGCACCGGCGACTGTCGCGGCCTCGACCCAGAGCAACCCGTTCGTCAACCCGGTCGACACCGACAAGGCACCGACGGCCGGGCCGATCATCATCCCCAGTCGTCGCAGTCCGTCCTGCCAGGTCAGCAGCTGCACCGCCCGGCCCTCGCCCCATCGGTCGCCGGTGTCGGCGAGCAACGCCGACCGTCCTGGGGTCGCCAGCGCATCGCCGCACCCGAGCAGCAGCCCGCTCATGATCAGCAACTCCGGTGACAAGATCCCCAGCCCGGCCGCCGCCGGCACCGACGCCAACGCGATCGCGGACACCAGCGCCACGACCGCGAGCCGCGGTCCCGAGTCCACCCACTGCCGCGCCTTGCGAGCCCACCACGGCGACAGGAGCACGGGAACCCCAGCAGCACCGGCAACGAGTCCGGTCGCCGCTACCGATCCCGTTTCCCGGAGGATCACCAGCGGCAACGCAACCTGAGAAATCCGGAACGCGAAGTCCGCCGTACCGCTTCCCGCCAGCAACGCCAACGCTTCGGATCTTGCTTTCACGCCTTGAATTCTTGGCGTTTCCCGCACCTGCAGGTAGCTGGCACGAGTTTCGCGCATGCCATAGGCTCAGCCTATGGCCTCATTACCATCGGTCGAGGACCTGCGGCTGGTCCAGGCCATCGCCCGGACCGGCGCCGTCGGCACCGCGGCCCGCGAACTCCGCATCTCCCAGCCTTCGGCGTCCCAACGCCTCGCCCGGCTCGAACGCCTCTGCGGCACCAAACTCTTCGAGCGCGACACCCGCGGCGCCCGCCCCACCGCGGCCGGCTCCGAACTCAGTCGCCGCGCCGACCACATCCTCGGCCACCTCGAGGAGGTGTACGACGCCACGCGCGCGGCCGCCGTCACGCAGCGCCTCGTGATCGGTACGTTCGCCAGCCTCGCGCCGATCCTGTTCCCGGTCCTCGACGCCGACCTTCCCGACCTGGAGGTCCAGCAGCAGGTCGACCACGGCCACTTCCTGGTCGAACGCATCGCCGAGGGCACCATGGACGCCGCGTTCATCGCGATCGCCGACCAGATGACGCTCCCCCGTGGCACGGTCGCCCGCCGCGTCGGCCGCGACGAACTCGTCCTGTTCGTCCCACCCGGAGCCCGCCCACCCGGCCGCGGCCGCCGGCCCTTGAAAGATCGCCAGATCGCGTTCTCCACGTACGACCGCGGCTCCGAAGAGATCCACTCCCGCCTGGCCGCCCAAGGCGCCGTCCCCCGCCGCGGCGTCACCCTCAGCACTACCGTCGCGATGGCGCGCCGAAGCTCCCACCTGGCCCTAGTCCCCCGCAGCGCCCTGGCAACCGAACTCCGCCCCGGAGAACACCTCACCACCGCCCCCTTCCACTACCGCCTCACCCTCTCGGTAGTCACCACCCCCACCCCACCCAAGCCCCTGATCACCTACCTCCCTCAACTCCGCGCCACCCTCAACCTCTCGTAAACGCCGTTGGCCAGTACCTGCTGACCTCGGGTGTCGCCACTGCGCAGGACGATCTGACCGGTACTGGTCATCGCCGTTGACCGCAGGTCGCTGCCGGCTGTGGGGTGAACAGCATGGCGACCGTCGACGACGTACGACGACAGTTCCGGAACCCGCCGCCCGCGGCGCGGCCGATGATGCGCTGGTGGTGGTTCGGGCCGTCCATCGAGCGAGACGAAATCGACCGCGAGCTGGAAGCCATGGCCGCAGCCGGGCTCGGCGGCGCGGAGGTCGCGTTCGTCTACCCGATGGGTCCGGTGACGGCGCCGTTCGGATCACCAGAGTTCCTCGAACTGGTCGGGCACGCGGCACGAACGGCGCAACGGCTCGGACTGCGGTTCGACGTGACGCTCGGGAGCGGCTGGTCGTACGGCGGCCCGCACGTCGGTCCCGAGTACGCGGCACGGCAGTTGCACTGGGACCGCCGCGAGATCGGCGCCGCGGCGTACGACGTACCGATCGTGGCCGGCTGGCCCGGTGACGAGTTCGTCGCGGCGTACGTCGGTGACGGGTGGGGAGGCGCGCCGTCGTCGTACGTCGAGGTACCGGCGAGCGACGGGATCATTCACGTACCGGCCGGCGGGCAGCCTCGCGAGATCCTGATCGCGACGTCCCGCGTGACCGGGCAGCAGGTGAAGCGGACCGCGGTCGGAGCAGAGGGACTCACGCTCGACCACTACTCGGCGGCCGCCGCTGAGGAGCACATCAGGCAGGTCGCCGAGCCGTTGCTGCTCGCGGCCACACCGGAGCTCCTCGGGTCGGTGTTCTGCGACAGCCTCGAGGTGTACGGCGGGGACTGGACGCCGACGATCTTCGACGAGTTCGCGAAACGGCGCGGGTACGAGTTGCGGCCTCGGCTCTACGAGTTGCTCGTGGACAACGAGGGCTCGCGGCAACTGCGGATCGACTTCGGGCGGACGCTGTCGGAGCTGTACGAGGACAACTTCCTGAAGGTGTTCCAGCAATGGGCGGCCGGGTACGGCGTACCGTTCCGGATCCAGAGCTACGGTGAGCCGCCGGCGACGATGAGCAGCTACCGGCACGCTGACCTGTTCGAAGGCGAAGGCTGGGGATGGACACGCATCCCCGAGACCCGCTGGGCGTCGTCGGCCGCGAACATCTACGGCCGCTCGGTCGTGTCGGCCGAGGTGTGGACGTGGGTCCACTCCCCCTCGTTCCGCGCGACGCCGCTGGATCTCCAAGGCGAGGCCCACGAGCATTTCCTCTCCGGCGTCAACCAGCTCATCGGCCACGGCTGGCCCTACTCGCCGTCCGACGGACCCGGGCTCGGGTGGATCTTCTACGCGGCCGGTGCACTCGACGACCGGAACCCTTGGTGGCCGTCAGCAACTGCTCTCTTCCGTTCTCTGCACCGTCTCTCCTGGCTGCTCCAGCAGGGCACGCCGGTCCGGCCGGTGAAGATCTACATCCCTGCCTCCGACGCGTACGCCGCCGTACGCACGGGGCACGCCGAGCCGCTCAACCTCTACCGCGTCGCCCGCCGGCTGATCCCGGAGAGCGCTCCCCGGACGATCCGGGAGGCGGGACTCGACTTCGACCTGATCGACGACGACGCACTCGAGGTACTCGATCCCGCCGACGCACCTCTCGTGGTCGTGCCCGAAGGAACCACGACGCCGCCGGCGACTCAGCGCTGGCTGGATGCTGTCGTCGCGTCCGGTGGAAAGGTGATCGCCGACCTCAGCACCCTCGCCGACCACCTCCCGCCCGCGCCGCTCTCTCCCCAACAGGACGTAGGTGTGGTCCACAGGCGCCTCGACGACGGCGACTTCTACTTCGTCGCCAACACCGGCCCCGAGATCCGCACCCTCACGTTCGACCAACCCCTGGAACGCTGGAGAGCGCTCTCTGACGACGCCGAACTCACCAGCACCCTCACCCTCCACCCCTACGAGTCGGCCGTCCTGATCCCAGCCACCACATCCGAGCCCGCAGCTGACGCAGCCGCTCCGGCCGACGAATTGACCAGCCCGCTTCAGGACGGCTGGTCGGTTGCCTTTGGCAATGAGAGTCGCCCGGTCACGCTCCCGCACCGTTGGGAGGACGACCCGGCGCTGACGACGTACTCCGGCTCCGCGACGTACCGCACCGAGATCGAACTCCCCGACACCACCGACCGCCTGCTTCTGGACTTCGGCCCGGGTGAACCGGTCGCCCCCGACAGCGAGCCCTACGTCCCCGGCAACTCCTACCGCGCGCTCATCACCCCGCCGGTGGGCGTCGCCGCCGACATCTGGCTCAACGACACCCACTGCGGTTCACTCTGGGCGCCGCCGTACCAGGTCGACCTCACACCGGCCGCGCGACCGGGCGTGAACGAGCTGCGGATCGTCGTCCACAACACCGCCGCGAACGCGCTCTCCGCCGATCACCATCTGCTCGACGCAGCAGCAGACGCCACCGCGCGCTACGGGCGGCGGTTCGACCTCCAGCACATCGAACACGCCGCCGACTACCTCAACTCCGGCCTACTGACCGAGCCGAGGATCATCCGTCAGGCCTGATCCAGGAACCTGTCCAGCACGCGCGACCCGAACTCCAGGGCCGACGTCGGCACCCGCTCGTCGATGCCGTGGAACATGCCCATGAAGTCCAGGTCCGGCGGCAGCTGCAGCGGCACGAACCCGAAGCACCGCACGCCCAGCCGGCTCCACGACTTGGCGTCCGTACCGCCCGACATCAGCAGCGGCGCGGTGCGGCTCTGCGGGTCCTCGGCCGCGAGGCACGCCTTCATCGCCTCGACCAGTCCGCCGCTGAACTCGGTCTCCAGCGCGATGTCCTGGACGACGGTCTCGCGCTGCACCTTGTCGCCGAGCAGTTCGTCGATGGTCGCGAAGAACTCGTCCTCGTGCCCGGGCAGGAACCGCCCGTCGATGTGCGCCTCCGCGTCGCCCGGGATCACGTTCACCTTGTAGCCGGCGTTCAGCATCGTCGGGTTCGCGGTGTTGCGGATCGTGGCGCCGAACATCCGGCTGAAGCTGCCCAGCTTGGCCAGCGTCGCGGTCATGTCCTCCGGGTCGAGCTCGACCTCGAGCACGTCCTCCAGCGTCTTCAGGAACTCGCGGACGGTCGGCGTGACGCGCAGCGGCCACTCGTGCGAGCCGATCCGGGTGACCGCCTCGACCAGGTTCGTGACGGCGTTGTCGGTGTTGACCATCGACCCGTGTCCCGCCGTACCGCGGGCCTTGAGCCGCATCCAGTTCATGCCCTTCTCGGCGGTCTCGATCAGGTACAGCCGCAGGTCGTCCTTGACCGTGATCGAGAACCCGCCCACCTCGCCGATGCCTTCGGTGCAGTCGGCAACGGTTTCCGGGTGGTTGTTGATCAGCCACTGGGCGCCGTACACACCGCCGGCCTCCTCGTCGGCGGTGAACACCAGCCGAACCGGACGCCGCGGCTTCGCGCCGGCGCGCTGCCGCGCTCGCACGACCGACAGCACCATCGCGTCGAAGTCCTTCATGTCGACCGCGCCGCGGCCCCACACGCACCCGTCGAAGATCTCCCCCGCGAACGGGTCGACCTTCCAGTCCTTCGGATCCGCCGGTACGACGTCCAGGTGCCCGTGCACGAGCAGCGGGTCCGCACTCTGGTCCTCGCCGTCCCAGTGCGCGACCAGCGTCGCCCGCCCCGGCTCCGACTCGTAGATCGTCGACTCGATCCCGACCTCGTCCAGCTTCGCCGCGACGTACTCCGCCGCGACCCGCTCGCCGTTGCTCTTGCCGTTCCCGTAGTTCGTGGTGTCGATCTGGATCAGCTCGCTGCAGAGCTCCACTACTTCGGCATCGGGCGTGTACGCCGTACGGTCGCTGGAGGTCGTCATGAGACCCATCCTCCCCCACCGCGGCCGCGGAAGGGGATTCAGGTCAGGGTGATCGCGTCACCGGAGACGGTGATCTGCTTCGGTGCCAGCGGGCGTGGTGCCGGGCCGGCCTGCACGGAGCCGTCCTCCACCGCGTACTTGCTGCCATGGCAGTCGCAGTTGATCGTCCCGCTAGCAACGCTAGCGACCGGGCAGCTCTGGTGCGTGCAGATCGAGCTGAACGCCTTGAACGTGCCCTGGACCGGCTGCGTGACCACGACCTGCTGCGGCGCGAAGATCTTCCCGCCGCCGACCGGGATGTCCGCGGTCGGGCCGAGGACGGTGTCGGCCGGCGCGGGCGCGGGCGTGCTCTGCGGCTCGCCGTACTTCGCGCAGCCGGCGACAGTCGCCAGTCCGGCGGCGGCTCCGGTGAGGATGGTACGGCGGCTGGGTGCTTCCACAGCGTGTCCTTTCAACGGATGACGCCGAACGTGGTGAAGAACCACAGCGCCGAGGTGAGCCACAGCCCGATCAGGCCGGTGAAGACAGCCCCGCCGGCGACCGGGAGCAGCCAGGACGGCGCGCCTGCCCGGGTAAGTGCGAGCATCTTCACGACGAACGCGCCGTAGAAGAAACAGCCGAGCAGGGAGTGGATCAGTACGCGCGGTTCGCCGTACTGGAAGCCCAACGCATAAAGGCAATGCGCGACGACGGGGAGGGTGACCAGGACGGCAGCTCTCCCGGACCAGCGGTGCAAGGGTGCGAGCTGCGGACGGCCCCGGTAGAGCGCGACCGCGCTTGCCAGTTGGAGGAGGCCGAGTACGGCGGCGAGCGTGGTCAGCCAGCTCTTGACCGCTTGAAAACTGGAGAAGCCCGCGATGTCGATCGCCACGCCGGTGGGATCGTGCAATCGCCCGTACACGCCCAACGCGACAGCCGCTGCGGCCCCGGCGATCACCGGGACCGCCACGGCGCTGCGCCTCGCAACGGCCGTCGTACTCATTTGCCCCACCTCAGAACGTCTCGTCGCCGGCGATGGATTGAGCGGTGACGGCGGCGCCGTTCACAGTGGCGGAGCGGGTCGCGGGGTCGAGCGGTGGCGCGGCGGCGGGAGTGCCGTCGTTGTCGATGCCTACCTGCGAGCCGTCGGGAAGGACGATCCAGCCGATCGTCGACGTGCTGTTCTTGGCCCGGTAGAGGCCCGAGGGCGGTCCGGCCAGGGTCGCGGTGAACCGTAGTGAGCGACCGCGCAGGGTCAGTTCGCCTGACGCGGTTTTCGCGGTGGCGACTCCGGTCAGGCGCTCCCCTGTGCGCGAGCGCAGTACGAACTGACCGGCGGTGAAGGTGCCGGTCAGCCAGGCTTCCACGCGGCTGCCGTCGCAGATGTAGGCAACGGCCTTTGTGCCTTTGACAGCGACGGCGACCGTCGCCTCCCGACCGGCTGTCCGGCCGACGTACACCGCCGGGTCCTCTGCTGCCGGCGGCGCGGTCGTCTGCTCCGGCGCTGGGCTTGTTGGCGTCTGAGCTGGGGGCGCCGTGGTTGGAGGCGCTGTGGTTGGGGGCGCGCTCGTCGGGTTGGCCGACGCTGACTGCTCGGCGGCCGGCTCAGCGGCCGGAGCGCCGGTCTGTGTGCTGTTGACCACCAACAACCCAACCAGCCCGACGGCCGTCGCCACCAGCGTCACCAACGGACTTCGCTGCCCCATCGTCCCCACCCCGAGCCTCGGTCTCACCCCGAGACGAGGATCCCGCCCCCTCGTCACCCGGTCAACGGCTCAGCCGCGCACTCGGTTCAACCAACCTGCGTTAGCCAGGGGGTGTCAGAGCACCTTGAGGCCGTACATCTCCCCCAGCGGGTCGGAGATCAGTTCGATCCGGGCGCCATCGGGGTCGCGGAAGTAGATCGACGTACCGCTCTCCTCCTGGAACTCGACCCCGTGCTCGATCAGGCTCGCCTTCAGCCGATCCCACTGCCCGGGCTCCACCGAGATCGCCAGATGATGCAGTCCACCGAGCACCTCGGCGTACGGCCCGAGATCCAGCCCCGGGAAGTCGAAGAACGCCAGCAGGTTCCCGTTCCCGATGTCGAAGAAGAAGTGCGTCGACCCCTCGTAGTCCCGGTTCCCGACCATCTCGGTCAACGGGAATCCCAGCACCTCCTGGTAGAACCGCACCGTCCGCTCGACGTCCGCGCACAGTAACGCAGTGTGATGCAGCCCACGCGCCGACGACGTGGTCCCACCCTTCAAGTACGCCGTACGCAACCGCTCACGCTCCGCTTCAACGGCCGAGAGATCGATCTCCGTCATCTCCACCCACCCTTCCTCCAGCCCCATCAGACACCCCGGTCCGCCCGATGTGAATTCCACCCCTGGAGTTTGCTACTGTTCTCCGGTCGGTACCGCTGAGGCGGTCAGACCACTCGTCCGGGTGGCGGAATAGGCAGACGCGCTAGCTTGAGGTGCTAGTGCCCTTTACGGGGCGTGGGGGTTCAAGTCCCCCCTCGGACACGGTACTTATCCACACGGTCGGCCATCGGGTCGACTTCCACATCGACTATCTGCTCGGTGTGGTGATACGTCAGCGACAGCCGAAGCGACGAGTAGAGCTCACTCAGCTCCTCTGGTTCGGCAGAGTCCAAGGCCCGCGCGACGTCGCCGAGCTGATCGACGTACATCTCGAGTTCTTCACGGTTCAGACCCTTCGCACTCGGCGCTGTGGCGAGTGCCGTCTCGGCTGCGTGCTTCTCGGCAGCGGCCGAGTTGTACTGCGCCCGCAGCTCGACCGGATCCCAGCCGGCATCCAATGCCTTGCGCAACTTCTCCATAACGGTCTCGGCCGCGGCGACGCGATCTCGCAGGCGTTCGACCTGGTCGCGCAGCTGGTCGGCTGAGTCGTCAGCCTGCAGGAGTGCGGTGATCGTCTCGCTCCGATGGATCGAATCGAACAGCCTGCCGATCCACCGGTTGATCTGCGGAGTGATTGAGTCCTCGCGGAGGTAGATCTGTCGCGGATGAGCCAATGCGGTCGCTGATCCGGGTACCAGCGTGCGAGCGTTGCACCGGTAGTAGATCGTGTCCTCGCGGCGTGCAGCGCCCTCCATCGTCCGGACACAGATGCCACATCTGATCCGTCCTCGGTACACATAGACACGCTTCCTCGAGATCCGCTGCCGATCCACCGACGACCAGGAGGACTTGCCCCCGGACCTCCGCCGGCGCTGCTCGAGCTGCGCAGCGGTAAACGTCTCAACCGGCACTATCGCCGGATGAGCCGGCTGCCGAGACCGCACGATCTTCGCCTGCGGCGACCGCCGGAACTTCACGACGTAACCCGCGGCCACATCCTCGGGGTCCAGCAACTCCTCGACCTTCTGCCACCGGCCGTAGATCGCATACCCGGTGTACCGCGGATTCTCCAGGACAGCCGCGATGGTCGAGTGCTGCCAGCCGTCCATCTTCCGATGCCGATTCTGCCGAGGCGAATGTGCAGACGGACACGGCACGCCCTCACGGTTCAACTGCTCCGCGATCGCCTTCCGCCCCCAGCCCTGCAGATAGAGATCGAAGATCCGCCGCACAACAGCCGCCGCGAACTCATCGACCACTAGCACCCTCAACCTTTGCCCCTCTAGCGCCTTCCGCGGATGTGGATGCGGCCCGCCGTCGGCCACGACGTACCCGTACGGCGCACGCCCTCCCTGATAGCGCCCGTCGATCAGCACCTGCGCAGCCATCGCCGCCCGAACTCGCCGCTGCACATGCTGCCGCTCCGACTTCGACAACCCGCCAGTGATCGTCATCGCCATGTCGTGCACCGTGTTCTCCGGATCGAACCGACCCCCAAGACTCGGTATCCACAGGGACACGCCATACCGATCGAACTTCGGCCACGTCAGGCTGAACTGATTACTGAACCAGCAACGAGTCGCCTCACCCACAACCAATCCGCCCCAGCCACGGTCTGGATCCTTCAACGCACGAAGTACCTCGTTCGCCTGATCCCGCCGTTCCCAAGGCAACGACCGAGACTGCCCAATGTCGAAGTACTCCGCGACGATCTCACCTCCCATCGGCTCAACGAACCGCGCGGCCTCCCCCATCTGCCAGGCCTTCGACGTCGCCGGATCCTGGTTGTCCTCGGTCGAACACCGCCCATAGAACGCCAACCGACCGATCCCATCACCAACCGTCGGCTGCGCAGCAAGCGCCTCCATCCCCAAAAGCTCGTCCAACGTCGCCCACTCGTCGAGCCCGCTCTCGCTCAAAGTCCTCGCTCCTCCGATCGGCGTGAATCCCCGTCTCCGCTCATCTTCTGGGCTAGTCGTACAACAAGCCGAAGCAGCACACGACCGGCCTGTGGATAAACGATCGGGGGCACCTCAGGCACGCGCACGGCCGCTGACAGCTCACGTCCATCCTCCGACTCCGGCCTCATCCGCATGTCTGTTCAACGCATATGGCCAGCACACTGAGTAACAGTGCTCAACAGTTCGCACCGTCTGCGATTGCTTCTCTCAAACTCCAGCGGCCGCCGGCAGCAGACCGACTGGCAGGCGCAGCATGAGGTACGGCGATCCGAGGTCCCGCCCCATACTCGCTCTGGACAGCCAGAGGCTCGTTCGCGTTCGCCGCACCCGCACTGTGGGCGATCAACACCGGCATCACCCTCGTGATACCGGTCGTCCTCCTCGCCGTCGCCCTGCCCTTCGGTTCCTGTAACCGCCTTCAACTCGACCGCTAGATGATCACTCGCAGCCCCTCCAACCGTGGAACAGCCACCGACCCGCAGAACAGGTCAACGCTTCGTTTGCACCGAGCAATGATGCTTGCGTTCACCACGTTGCGCCCCACAACGCGCGCATTGCCAGCGCTATGCCAGACCGGCCATATTGTCGTTCACGACGTCGATCGTCTGCTGGTACTCGTTCTTCGGACTGAACTCGAGAACCTCGGTCTCCTCCTCGAAGACCGGAACATGCCCAGGCTCCAGGTAATAGACGTCTCCGGTTCGCAGCACGGCGTCGCCGTCCGCACGCTTGATCCGCACACGGCCCCGCAGGATGTAGCCCCAATGCGGTGACTGGCACATGTCGTCCGGCAGCCCCTTGAACAGCGGCGTCGCATCGACACCCTTGGGGAACGTCTCGTACGAGACGATCATCCCGCCCCACTCCACCAGGCGACTGCGAAATCCGTCCCCGTAGTCGTCGACGATCGGCAAGTCCTTCATCGGATGATGCACGTCGATCTCCTTGGTCTCCGCCTTTGTCGGTTCCGGCGCGGCCACCCGCATCCCGCGCAGGAACGCGCCGACGTGTCCCATCGCAGTCATCGCGGCCGGAGCCTGAGGACCGGGATGGTGCGGTTCGCCGCCCATCGGCCGTAGCGACTGAAGCCGGGAAACATCTCCTCGCCGCGCAGGTAGTCACGGTCGCGCTCCGCACCACGCAGCTCGTACGCGGTGACCTCGCGGCTCACGCCATCGACGACGATCGTGGCGTGTGGATCTGCCCGCAGGTTGTAGTACCAGGACGGATGCCGCGAACGCCCATAGTTGGAGGCGATCACAATCGTGTCCGGCCCGTCGGGCAACCCCAAAACCGGGGTCGTCCGGGGCAGACCCGTTTTCGCGCCCGTCGTGATCAGCATGGTGATCTTGACTCCAGCGAGCCAGGACGAAGCGGTCGTCCCGCCATGGCTGAGGCGATAGACGAGCTCGTCAAGAGGTTGCTGGATGACGCTGTAAACCACGGCCATCGGCCGGGTCGACGCTGACCGTCGTACCAACCGGTGGAGGGCCTTTGCCTGCCCATAAGGCTTCACGCGAGCCAAGCTAGCAAACGCAACTTGCCGTTGCAATAAGCTGGATTCGGTTAGGGTGACGAATGTGACGACCCGGCAGCGCGACCCCGCGGATCCGGACGTCCCGGCAACAACACCACAGCGTCGGCCGGGCGGGCGCAGCGCGAGAGTCCGGGCTGCCGCCATCGCCGCAACCTTGGCCGAATTGGCCGAGTCCGGCTACGCGGACCTCAGCCTCGAGGACGTCGCCCGCCGTGCGGGCGTCCACAAGACGACACTGTACCGACGCTGGGGCACCCGCGAGGATCTCGTTCTGGAGGCGATCCTCGATCAGGTCGCACGGCACGTCGCCGTCGCCGACACCGGCGCACTGCGCGACGACCTGCTGGAACTCGCCCGCACCGCTGCTCTCAACGCCACCGCCCCCGAGGTCGCGGCAATGGCGCGGACAGTGGCGGCGGAATCACCCCACAATCCCAGGCTCGCGGAGGCCAACCGGCAGTTCTGGGCCGAGCGTCTGGCCATCGACGGCGTCATCGTCGAACGCGCCATCGCCCGCGGCGAGATCGCCGCGGGCACCGACCCCCGATGGGTCATCGAGTCCGTCCTCGGCCCCATTCACCTCCGCCTGCTACTCACCGGCGAACCCGTGGACGACGCCTTCCTCACCCACATCGTCGACGTCATCATCCGGGGCATCACCACCCGCCGACCACCGAGCCCTCGCTGACCGCCGCCTCCTGGCAAGGAAGGCCGTCTGCCGGGACCAGTCAGCGGGTGTCGCTGCCGGAGGATGTCGGGGCCACAGCAGCGCGTCCGGCTTCGAGGCGGGCTATGGGGATGCGGTACGGCGAGCACGAGACGTAGTCCAGGCCCGCGTCGGCGAAGAACGCGATGGAGGCGGGATCGCCACCGTGTTCGCCGCAGATGCCGATGACCAGGTCCGGGTTGCCCTTGCGACCTTCGGCGACTGCGATCTCGACGAGCCGGCCGACGCCCTCGACATCGAGCGACTCGAACGGCGAGACCGCGAAGATCCCGGCGTCCAGGTAGCGCGGGAAGATCGACGCCTCCACGTCGTCGCGGCTGAACGCCCAGGTCAGTTGCGTGAGGTCGTTCGTACCGAACGAGAAGAAGTCCGCTGACTTGGCGATCCGCTCCGCACCCAGCGCTGCCCGCGGTACCTCGATCATCGCCCCGATCCGCGTCGGGACCATGCGACCGGTAGACGTTGCGACATCGGCAAGTACGGTCTCGATCTCGTCCCGCACTAACCGCATCTCGGCCTCGCCGGCGACCAGCGGCACCATGATCTCCGGGTGCACCTCCAGCCCCTCCGCGGTCACTGCGGCGGCCGCCTCGGCGATCGCCCGGGTCTGCATGGCGAACAGTCCCGGGATCACGATTCCCAGCCGCACACCGCGCAGGCCGAGCATCGGGTTGCTCTCATGCATCCTCTGCACCGCCTTGAGGAGACGCTCGGCCTCAGGTTCGGGTGCGTTGGTCGCACGTGCGACGGCCACCCGCACCGACAGATCGGCAAGGTCGGGCAGGAACTCGTGCAGCGGTGGATCGATCAGCCGCACGGTTACCGGCAGACCGGCCATCGCCCGGAAGATCCCGGCGAAGTCATCACGCTGCAACTGCAGCAGATCCTCGAGGGCGGCCTCCTGCTCCGCAGCACCGTCCGCGAGGACGAGCCGCTCGACCAGCTTGCGCCGCTCCCCCAGGAACAGGTGCTCGGTCCGGCACAGACCGATGCCTCCGGCACCGAACCGGCGAGCGCGATCGGCATCGGCCGGGGTGTCCGCATTCGCGTGTACGCCCAGCACCCGACGGGCATCGGCATGCCGCAGGAGCCGATCCACGGCGCGCACCAGATCGTCGGACTTCGAGAACTCCAGTCTCCCCTCGAAGTACTCGACGACAGGTGACGCGACGACCGGAACCTCTCCGCGGTAGACGACTCCGGCCAGACCGTCGAGGGACAGCATGTCCTCTTCCTCGATCACATCTCCGCCGGAGGTGACGGCCCGGCGTGCGACCGGATCGACGGTCAGGCTGTCGACGCCGCAGACGCACGTCTTTCCGAGCCCGCGAGCGACGACCGCCGCGTGTGACGTCTTGCCGCCTCTGGTGGTGAGGATTCCGACCGAGGCAAGCATGCCGGGCAGATCATCGGGGTTCGTCTCACGGCGGACAAGGATCACCTGTTGGCCTTCATCCCAGAGCCTGCGAGCCGCAGCAGAGTCGAACGCTGCGACACCCACCGCAGCCCCTGGGGAGGCAGCGACGCCGTGAGCCACCACTGGTACGTCGTGATCCTCGCTGAAGCGTGGAAACATCAGCTGGCCGAGCTGCGCGCCGTTCACCCGGAGCAGTGCCTCGTCGAGGGTGATGAGCCCTTCGTCGACGAGCTGGACGGCAATCCGGAACGCAGCTGCAGCGGTCCGCTTCCCGACCCGTGTCTGCAGGATCCACAGCCGTCCGCGCTCGATCGTGAACTCGATGTCGCACAGGTCGCGGTAGTGCCGCTCCAGCTTCGACATCGCGGTCCGCAGCTCGACGTCGCTCACCGGATCGATCGCCGCCAACTGCGCCAAGGGAACAGTGTTGCGGACACCCGCGACGACATCCTCACCCTGAGCGTTCTGCAGGTAATCGCCGTACACGCCGGTCGCGCCAGAGGCCGGGTCGCGAGTGAACGCGACGCCGGTCCCGCTGTCGGATCCGCGGTTGCCGAAGACCATGGCCATCACGTTGACCGCCGTACCGAGATCGTCGGCGATGTGCTCCTGCCGCCGGTACAGGCGCGCCCGCTCCGTCGACCACGAGCGGAAGACGGCTCGAACCGCCAAGTCGAGCTGCTCCAGCGGGTCCTGCGGGAACGGCCGGCCCGCGTGATCGGCGATCGCCTGCTTCAACGCCGTACAGGCACGCTCGATCGCCTCCGCCGGCAACTCCTCCGGCGTCCCGACTCCCCACTCGGCGTACTCCGTCGACACAGCTGCTTGCAGGAGCTCGTCAGGTACGTCGAGCACCGTCCGCGCGTACATCTGCAACAGCCGTCGGTACGAGTCCCACGCGAAGTGATCATCACCTGAGTGCTTCGCAAGCCCCTGCACGGAGGCATCGGTCAGCCCGATGTCCAGGATGGTCTCCATCATCCCGGGCATGGAGAACTTCGCGCCGGAACGGACCGACAGCAGCAACGGATCGGCCGGGTCACCCAGCCGACGGCCCATCGTCGCCTCCAGGCGACCGAGATGCTTGGCAATCTCCTCGGCCACGCCCGGCGGCAGATCACCGTTCTCCAGGAAGGCCCGGCAGGCCGTTGTCCCGATCGTGAAACCCGGCGGAACCGGCAGACCCAGGCGGGTCATCTCGGCGAGATTGGCGCCCTTGCCCCCGAGTAGGTCCTTCTGGTGCATACTTCCTTCGGCGAAGTCGAACACGTAGCGGGCAGTCGTCAGCGTTGCGGTCATGGATGTGCCACCTCCACCTCTCAGCCTCCAGCGACCGCCACGACGTCCACAGGGCCAAAGGTCCCGCCCGAACCAGACGCTCTGCCCCCTGCGACCTGACGGACGGTGCCCCCTGGTCTCCGTCAGGCGAGAATTCAGGCATGCGAATTCTGCTCCGGGTCAAACCTGGCGCCTCCCGGACTGCCGTCGGCGGCAGATATGACGGTGCGACCGGTCCTGCCTTGGTGGTCGCGGTAACGGCCCGTGCGGTCGACGGCCAGGCGACGAAGGCCGCGCTCGAAGCGGTCGCGGCGGCGTTCGGCACACGACGCTCTGCCGTGACACTGGTACGGGGTGCGACCAGCCGGGACAAACTGGTCGATGTCGAAGGAGAAGACAGCGACATTCGACCAAGGCTCGAAGAACTCCTGGTCAGGTGACGGTCATTTGGGCTACTGGCTCTTGAGGAATCTGGAGGGGTCGCCGGCGGCGCTCGCGGAGGACGCCAGCCATGCCTGCAGGCCCTCAGGGTCGCGCCGATCGAGCTCGTCGAGACAGCGCTGGCGCTCCAACACGATGTGGAGACGCTGCTTGTCGGTCCTCGCTTGCCGCAGTGCTTCGTAGCTTTCACGCCATTGGCGGCACAAGTCCGCAGTACTGCGTTGCGGCACGTCCAGACGCTCGCTCGCCGTACTGGCTCCAAGTCTCACCCCGTACCAGTGCACCGCAGGAGGCGAGGTGGCGGCCAAGAGTACGGCCAACCACAGCACGCTCAGACCGAGAACGACGGTGAGGCCGAGGACCAAGGTAGTACCTGCAGTTGCGGCAGCGGCGGCCGTGACGACCTGTCCTCTCGTCCAGCGGGCAGCGTCTCCGCCGCCGTACAGACCCAGGGCTGTCGCGGCAGCGACGACGATCGCGAGGAGTGCCACGCCCAGGATCTCCGCTGGCAGCAACACCGTGGCGGCAATGACGCCGATCGCAACAGACACGCTGCGGAATGCCCGCCAAACGGCTCGGTAAACCGCCAGTCGTGGACCAACCGCCCCTTTGCCCTCGAACGAGCAGCCTTCTGCGCCCATGGCCGAGCCCCCTGCCCCCGGGCCGAGCCCCTCCCCTTGCCGGACGACCGGCCCCGTCATGTTCCACCATCAGCAGAGACCCCTGCCCAAGGCCAGGGCCTGAAGACCTATTAGTTGAGGGCACGACGGCGGGACCATCGGCCCTAGTTGCAGGGAGTGACGGCCAAATACGGTGATCCTGATCCCGAGGGGGGCTCGGGGACACGAACGGGGGCCTATCCATGAATGCACGTATGTCTGCCGCGGTAGCTATGACCGCAACGTTGCTCGTCGGTTGCGGCGCCGTCGCCGACCCTGTCAGCGGCGAAGCAACGCCCACGACTCAGGCCACGACAGCGCCTACCGTTGCGCCGAGCAGCGAGCCGACGACCGAGGAACCGCCGGCCACCGAGGAACCGGCTGCTACCGAGGAGCCGAGCTCCGAGCCGGCAAAGGACACGACGGTGATCGGCAAGACCCTGACCTACGAGTCCGGCCTGGCCGTCCGCGTCGTGTCGGCGAAGGTCTTCAAAGCCGGCTCTTACGCCGTCGGATTGACGGCCGGTCACAAGGCCGTCAAGGTGACCTGGACGATCACCAATGGCACGTCGGCCAACGTCGACCTGGCCGGTGCCGAGGCACGGCTCACCTACGGCGACGACGGCGTTCAAGCAGAGAATGTCTACACCGACGGCGTCGGCGGGCAGTACCCATTCGAAGGCAGCCTGCAACCCGGCAAACGCAAGACTGCAACGACAGCGTTCTCGGTCCCGAAGTCAGGTCTCGCGAAGATCAGCATCGAGGTCGAGCCCGAGTTCATGAGCGAGACCGCCTTCTTCACCGGCAAAGCCACCTGAATCTCTCGCCGTGCGGTTCCGGGACTCCGGTGCTGCAACAGCTCAGTGGTCGCTTGATTCCGCGCGGTGATCCAACTCGCGCTGCAACCGTTGCCGGTAGATCTGGAATCGAATGTTGAGCACTCCTGGCCCGCCGCCGGGCGGCGGCCGTCGCTCAACCAGCGCATCCTCGATGGCCGACAGCGCATCGTTCAGCTCATCGGTCCGCCACGAGCCGAAGTGTGATGAACGAGCCAGACGATCCAGATACCTGGTAATCATCGTTGCGACCTCAGCCCGCCCCGCGGCCAGAGCTGCGATCATCCAGCTCACCCACACAACGGAGAAGAACGTCCGAACCCAGCATCAGGACCCCCAACCGCGATATCGCTGGGTGCCAGGGTCCAGGGCCACCTCGATGGTCATTTGAAGCTACCACTCGAAGACAGACGGCGACAGGCGGCGTACTGACAGACGGCCCTGCGAACTCGGGACCTTTGGCACGCCCCATCGCTACAGGCGGCGCGGCAGAGTCTGGATAAGAACCTGCCTACTTCGTCTGGCCAGGTTCTGGGCCGGCCCACGCCGGCGATGGGAGGCGGCCGCGATGACAACGCGCGATGACACTGGGCTGAGCGACGACCTCTCACTCCACGCCGACGTCGAGACGTACTACGAGAACGGAGCGTGGCACACGCGTCGCTGCGACTCCCCCGAGCCGTTCGCCTCCGGCCCAAGTCGGGTCCGGCTGATCGCCATCGGCGTCGAGGTCGCCCGATGGAACGGCCTCTGCCACATCATCCGAGGCCTCGACGGCGCCGTTGCCGAAGTCAACAGATACACCACCGGCCCATACCCAAGCCGCTCCCCGGTCGCCAGCACTCGCGTCGGCCCGTGACAGCTCGCCCGAACAGATGTCTCAGGTGCCGAACGACCCAACATCTCCAGGCTGTATGCCGCTTCTCCTCGCGCAGATCCCGGCGGACGCTGGAATCGGAGTCACCACAGTCTCAGGGAGGTTCTGATGCTGACCGATCAGCTCACGTCCGCTGCGCTCGGTGTGCTGCTCGACGCCGCTCAGGCTGCGCCGGCCCTGCATATCCCGCGGCCGTGGCGCATCGAGGCCAACGGCCACCTCATCGACATCTACCTCGACGACATCGCGCGGTCCACGCCCGATCCGGTCAGCAGGATTCAGCGCATCGCTACCGGCGCGGCCATCTTCAACCTGCGCTGCGCCGCCGCCTCAATCAGCTTCGACAGCTGGATCAGCATCTACCCGTACCCCAGCGATCCCACTCTCGCAGCCCGGCTCGTCGTCGAGCCGACCGGTGTGCCGGACCAGGAGCTGCAGCGCCTCTACACCGCGATCTTGTCGCGCGACCTCGTCCGCCCGGCGGCACCCCCGGACCAGCAGGTACGCCGCGCGCTCCGACAGGCTGCCGCCATCGAGGACGCCCACCTGAACTGGCTTCCCGTCGGAGCGCTGGCGGTCGTCGTCACGCAGGGCGGCGAGCCCTCGGACCAGATCCAGGCCGGCATCGCACTCGAACGCGTTGTTCTGACCGCGACCGCACACGACGTCCGCGCCGAGTGCCTCAACTACACCTTGCTCCGTTTCGGCGACCGGCCCGGAACGGCCAGCCGATGATCGTGCACCGCTCGAGAATTCAGTGCCCGAGGAGGAGATCGCCATGATCACCCAGCCCGCTCCGATCGTCGTCGGGTACGACGGTTCAGCCGGCAGCCAGAACGCCCTTCAATGGGCGACCGCCGAGGCGGTCCGTGTGATGGCGCCGTTGAGGCTCGTCGAGGCCTTCGAACTCGTCATCGCTACCCGTCCTTCGCCAGGGCACGTCGTACCACTCGAGACGGTACGTACCGTACGCAGGCAAGGGCTCGAGGCCGTGGCCGAGCGTGTCCGCCTGCACCACCCCGACCTCAAGGTCGAGACCAGCCTGGTCGGCGGCACGGCCGCGAAGGCTCTGATCGACGCCGCCGAAGGCGCTCGTCTCGTCGTCCTCGGCTCGCGCGGCCTCGGCGGCTGGAGCGGACTGCTCGTCGGATCCGTCGCGGTACAGGTCACCACGCACGCGCACTGCCCGGTGATCGTGCTTCCCCATGAGCCACGGCAGCACCCTCACCAAGGCCTGACGGTGGTCGTCGGCGTGGACGGCTCGAAGGCCTCGGCCGCGGCGATCGACTTCGCGTTCGATCAGGCCGACGCCCTGCACGCGCGGGTGATCGCGCTCCACGCGTGGACCTCGCCGTACCTGACCTACGCCGATAGCGCGTCGATGCTGGAGCTCGACGAGGACCAGTTCCGGAACGAGGCAGGTCTCCTGGTCGCCGAGTCAGTGGCCGGCGCGGCGGCGGACCACCCAGACGTGCAGTGGACGACCGAACTCGTCATGGGCGCCGCGGCACACGCCCTCGTACGGCGATCCGAGTCCGCCGACCTCATGGTCGTCGGCTCCCGCGGCCGTGGCGGATTCACCGGCCTACTCCTCGGCTCGGTAAGCCAATCAGCCCTGCACCACACCCACTCCCCCATCGCCATCGTCCACTGACCCGGTCCGCCTGCGGCGCACTAAGGATTTCCGATGACCACTCCACCTCTGCAGTTCGACCGTTCTCGGCTCGCGATCCTCTCGCCGGCCGAGTGCCTTCGCATGCTCCGGTCGGTTCCGCTCGGGCGGCTGGTTTACACGTACGGCGGGCTGCCTGCGGTCCGGCTGGTGAACTTCGTCCTGGACGACGACACGATCGTGCTCAGCACGGGCCAGGGCGACAAGTTCCGGGCGGCCGAACGTGGCGACATCGTCGCGTTCGAGGCCGACGAGGTGGACAGGGAACGTCATGTCGGCTGGACCGTCACAGCGATCGGGCACCTGTCCGTCGTCACAAACGACGAGGCCGACGAGTTGCGCCGTACGCTGCCACTCCACACATGGATGCCGATGGACGACCCGCGACTGGTCCGGCTCGGGATCGAGTCTGTTCAAGGCCGGCGTCTCGTGCCGTGGGGCCAGCGACCACGAGTTCAGTAACGTCGACGAGCCGAACGGCCTGGCAGGTCGGGACTCTTGCCCGCAGCGCCGAACTCCTCCCGGGACCAGGCTGAGAGTGAGACCAGTGGGAGGAGCAGTCATGAGCACGTTGCGCCAGGAGATCCACCGCTGGGGGGCCGACCTCGACAACCTCGCCGAAGCCAGCATGTCCGACAACTGGTTCCTCGAAGAGCGCCGGCTGGCCGAGGCTCAGCACACGCTCGTCGCGTTCCGTGGCCACATCCTTCCGTTGCTCGCCGCTCAGCGGCCGTACGACGTGATCGTCGTCGACGAGATCGAACATCTCCTCGACGGCCTCGAAGACCTCCGCAACGACCTGTTCCGGACCGTCCACCCGACGAGTTCCCACCGAGAGATCGCCGAGACGATCGCCGCGCTCCGCGCCCTCAGCCGGGTGGCGCTCCGCTTCGAGCAAACCCTCGAAAGCGCCTCATGAGCGTGCTCACCTTCCTCGGCGCGGCCGGAACGGTGACCGGCAGCAAGTTCCTGCTGGAGCACGACCAGCAGCGGATCCTGCTCGACTGCGGCCTGTTCCAAGGCGAAGCGCAGTGGCGCCGCCGCAACTGGGACTCGTTCCCGATCGACCCGGCGTCGCTGGATGCCGTTGTCCTCACCCACGCGCACCTCGACCACTGCGGCTACCTGCCGGGCCTGGTCAGGCAAGGGTTCCGCGGTCCAGTGATCTGCACTCCCGGTACGGCGGACGTCGCAGCGATCGTGCTCCGCGACGCCGCGCACCTCCAGATGGAGGACGCTCAGCACGCCCGCGCCGGTGGCTACTCCCGGCATGATCCCCCGCAACCGCTCTTCGACACCGAGGATGCGGAACAGGCCATCAGGCTGTTCCGCCCCGCCGACGGCCGCACCGAGGTCGGCGCGGCAACGGTGACTCTCCACCGCGCCGGCCACATCCTCGGCTCGGCCTTCGCCGAGCTCGAGATCGACGGCCGGCGCCTCCTGGTCAGCGGCGATCTCGGCAGGCAAGAGCACCCCTTGCTCCGCCCGCCCGAACCTCCGCCGGCCGTCGACACGATCCTGGTCGAGGCGACGTACGGCGATCGACACCACGAGCCTCTCGACCACGCCCAGCTCGGCCGCCTGATCAGCACGACCGCAGCGCGAGGTGGCGTCGTCCTGATGCCTGCCTTCGCGATCGACCGTACGGCGGTTCTGCTGCACGAGCTCGCCGGTCTGATGCGCCTCGACCTGATCCCGCGCCTGCCCGTCTACGTCAACAGCCCGATGGCCCTGGCCGCCCTGAACGTCTACCGCGCGGCGGTCACGAACAAGTCACCCGAGCTCCGTCCCGAGATCCTCGGCGGTCCCGACCCGTTCGACCCCGGCACCCTGCGGCTGGTCCACTCCGTCGAGGAATCGATGCGAATCAGCGACCCCGGCCGCCCGTCGATCGTCATCTCGGCGTCCGGTATGGCGACCGGCGGAAGGGTCCTGTACCACCTGGCGCGGCTGCTGCCGGGCAAGCGGAACACCGTGATCCTCCCCGGCTTCCAGGTCCCCGGCACACGTGGCCGGGCGCTGCTGGACGGCGCCCGCTCGGTCAAGATCCACGGCCGCTACATACCGGTCCGCGCACAGGTCGTCGGGCTGCCCGAATTCTCCGCCCACGCCGACTCCGACGAACTCATCAGCTGGCTGTCAGCGGCGCCGAGCGCGCCGGAAACCGTGTACGTCGTCCACGGCGAGGACCACGCCCGCGCCGAACTGGCCCGCCGGATCCAGGACGAGCTCGACTGGACCGCAGCCACGCCGAGCCACCTCGAGCGGGTCAGGATCTGATCAGGAATCCTCGCCACGCAGGTGGCGGCCGTACCAGTCGGGCTCGGGCGCTGTCGGCGTCAGGCGGATCCGAACGTCGACCGCGAAGGCCCCGGACGGAGCGGCTACCAGCGGGTTGATGTCGAGTTCGGCGAGCTCGGGAACCACGTTCGCCAGCCAGGCGATCCGGTGGATGACACTCAGCACGGCGTCCTGGTCAGCTGCCTGAGCTCCGCGGTACCCCGCGAGGACCGGGGCGCAGCGCAGCGAGTGCAGCATGTCGAGCGCATCCAGGTCGGTCAGCGGCAACCCGCGCCACTGACGATCAGCGAGTACGTCGGTCAGCACGCCACCGCTGCCGGCCATCACCAACGGTCCGAACAGCCGGTCCCGCACCACACCGATCGCCAACTCGGTCCCCTGCGGCGCCATCGCTTGAACCAGCACGTGCGGATCACCGGTAGCCGACGTGATCTCTTCGTAGGCCTTGCCGAGCTCGACCGCGTTCGTCAGCCCGACGCGCACGCCACCGACGTCGGTCTTGTGCAGTACGCCGGGTGCGGCCGTCTTCAACACGACCGGATACCCGGCCGCCGCGATCGCCTCCGCGCGAGATACTGCTGGAACGACCGGAAGCACAGAGACTCCAGCGCGCCGCAGCAATTGACTCGCCTGCCGCGGATCCAGCCATCCGCCCTCGGGCGAGTCCCGGAAGAACCGTTGGACGACCCCACGAGCGTCTGCCCTGTCCACCTGAGCCAGCTCCGGTACGACACCCTGCGGCCGCGCACGCCACTCGGCGTACCGCACCGCATGAGCCAAGGCCCGGACCGCACTCTCCGGGAACGGAAACACCGGCAGCCGCCGCCCGTCTGGCAACGCGATCTCCGGAGCAGCATGCCCCGACCCGACACAGTTCACGACGATCGGAAGCTCGGCCCCATCACCAGCTACGGCTATCGAAGCGTAGATCTCGTCGACGTTGCCGGCCCGCGTCACGGCGTAGTTCACCACCATGCTGTCGACCTCCCCGCTTGCCAGCAGCACCCGCAAGGCCTGCTGCAGGCTGGACGGTGAGGCGGCAGCACCGAGGTCGACCGGGTTCGCCGTACCCACCGACCCGACAGCGGCAAGCTGTGCCTGGACAGCAGCACTCAGCTCCGGCAGTTCGAGACCGAGACGCGCCGCAGCATCGGCGGCCAGAATCCCCGCGCCGCCCGCGTTGCCCACGACCGCGACTCGGCGGCCACGCGGCAGTGGCGGCACGGCGAGAACCCGGGCTGTCTCCACAAGCTCCTCTATGGTGTCCATCCGAAGTACGCCGGACTGCGCGAACAGCGCGTCGACAGCGGTCTCCGGCGTCGCGGCGGCCGCGGTGTGCGAGGCACCGGCCCGGCGGCCACCGATCGAGCGCCCGCCTTTGACGACCAGGATCGGCTTCGTCCGGCCGATCATCCGGGCCAGACCGCCGAACTTGCGCGGGTTCCCGAACGACTCCAGGTACAGCCCGATCACTGCGGTCCGCGGATCGCTCCACCAGTGCAGCAGTACGTCGTTGCCGCTGACATCGACCTTGTTGCCGAGGGAAACGAACTCCGAGATCCCCAGACCGGTCCGGCCCGCATGCTCCAGCACCGCGATACCGACTGCGCCGGACTGTGCCGCAATGGCAAGACTTCCGGACGTCGGGGCGACCTCCGCGAAGGTCGCGTTCAGGCGCACGTCCGGTGCCGTGTTCACCAGGCCGAGGCAGTTCGGCCCGATCAACCGGATGCTGTGCCGACGGGCGATCTCCAGCAGCTCACGTTGCAGTTCGCGGCCGGCGGTCCCGAGCTCGGAGAACCCCGACGTCAGCACGACCGCGCCACCGACGCCGCATTTCCCGCACTCCCTGAGCACGTCCAGCACCTGCTCCGCCGGGACGGCGATGACCGCGAGATCGACCGCGGAGGGCACAGCCGAGATCGACGGGTACGCCGGCACGTCCGCAACCTCGGCCGCGTGCGGATTCACGGCGTACACAGAACCGGTGAAGCCGCCTCCGACGATGTTGTGCAAGAGCTCATGGCCGATGCCACCAGGCTTCCGGCCGGCGCCGATCACCGCGACCGTCCGCGGCGAGAACAGTCGCAGCAACGAGCGATTCTCGGCCGCCCGCTCACGCTCGGCCATCTTCTCGAGCGTCAGTGGGTGGTACGCGGTGTCGAGCACCAGTTCGACCACGCCGCTGTCGAGCTTGCGGACTTGCTCGAATCCCGAATCCACGAGCACCCGCAGCATCTTGGCGTTCTCGCCCAGCGTGTCGGCCCGCAACCGCTCGATACCGTTCTCCCGGGCAGTAGCAGCCAGTTGCTCGAGCAGCAACGTCCCGAGCCCTCGGCCGTGGACCGAGTCCTGCAGCAGGAAGGCCATCTCGGCCTCGCCCGCCCGCAGGATCTCGTAGCTCGCGATCCCGACGACGTCGTCGCCGTACTCCGCGACCAGCGCGACGTGACCGTCCTGATCAGCGGCCAGGTGGTGCGTGTACTCGTCGGCCATGTTCCGGCTGACGCCGAAGAAGCGCAGGTAGATCGACTCGTCGGACACGCGTCGGTTCATGGCCTCCAGCGCCGCCTCGTCGTCCTCACGCACCGGGCGGATCCGAACCACGGACCCGTCCGCCGCCAGCACGTCCCACCCTGCTCGTGGCCGGGCACCCGGTTGCTCGATCGCGGTCATGACTGCTCCTTCCGACACCCCACCAGCCCACCGCACCGCGCCTCTCCCCAGCCAGTGCCGTTGGGGCCCGGGGCGTCGGGACCTTTGCCCCTAGGACGTCACCAGCGACAACCGCGAAGCTGAGGACGATGGACCGACCTGGCGCGGTCACGGCCGTACTCGACCTCTCGGAGGAGAACTCGTGCACGAACTCACCGGAAAGCCCCTGTCCGACGAGGAAGTCGCTGATCTCGACGCGTACTGGCGAGCCGCCAACTACCTGGCCGTCGGCCAGATCTACCTACTCGCGAACCCGCTCCTGACCGAGCCGCTGCAGGCGGAGCACATCAAGCCGCGCCTCCTCGGTCACTGGGGTACGACGCCCGGCCTCAACATCCTCTACGCCCACCTCAACCGGGTGATCCGTCGCCGCGACCTGACCATGATGTACGTCATCGGCCCCGGCCACGGCGGCCCCGCAATCGCCGCCAACACCTGGCTCGAAGGTAGCTACAGCGACACCTACCCCGATGTCTCCCGGGACGCGGCCGGCATGGCCAGGCTGTTCCATCAGTTCTCCTTCCCGGGTGGCATCCCGAGCCACGTCGCACCGGAGCTGCCGGGGTCGATCCACGAGGGCGGCGAGCTCGGTTACTCACTCAGCCACGCGTACGGCGCCGTACTCGACAACCCCGACCTGGTCGTCGCCTGTGTGATCGGCGACGGCGAGGCCGAGACCGGCCCGCTGGCCGCCTCGTGGCACTCGAACAAGTTCCTGGACCCGAAGACGGACGGCGCCGTACTGCCGATCCTGCACCTCAACGGGTACAAGATCGCCAATCCGGCGCTGCTCGCGAGGATCGGTGACGACGAGCTGACCCGGCTGCTCGAAGGGTACGGATACCGACCGTATCTGGTCGACGGCGAAGAGCCTGAGCACGTCCACCAGGCGCTCGCGCTCACCCTCGACCAGGCCCTCGACGACATCACAGCAATCCAAACCGAAGCACGAGCCCACCCCGACGCGCCCCGCCGACCCTGGCCGGTCATCGTCCTGCGCACCCCCAAGGGCTGGACGGGTCCGCGCGAGGTCCACGGCGTACCTGTAGAAGGAACGTGGCGGTCACACCAGGTACCGCTGACCAGCGTCCGTACGTCCCCCGAGCACCTCCGGATGCTCGAGGACTGGCTCCGCAGCTATCGGCCGGAGGACCTCTTCGACGATGAGGGCCGGCCCGTCGAACGGCTGCTGCGGCAGGTGCCTGCTGCCGACCGGCGGATGGGATCGAGCCCGCACAGCAACGGCGGGCTGCTCCGGCGTGACCTCGATCTGCCCGCGATCGCGGAGTACGCCGTACCCGTCGAAAGTCCTGGCGCGTCCGAACACGAGCCGACCCGCGTCCTCGGCTACTACCTGCGCGACGTCATGCGCGCGAGTCTCCCGTACCGCAACTTCCGGGTCTTCGGGCCCGACGAGACGGCCTCCAACCGGCTGGACGCGTTGTACGAGGTGACCAGCAAGGCCTGGAACGCCGAAGTGCTCCCGACCGACGAGCACCTCGCGGTCGACGGCCGGGTGATGGAGATCCTCAGCGAACACACCTGTCAAGGCTGGCTGGAGGGCTACCTGCTGACCGGGCGGCACGGCTGGTTCTCCTGCTACGAGGCCTTCGTGCACATCGTCGACTCGATGGTCAACCAGCACGCGAAGTGGCTCAAGGTCACCCGCGGCCTGCGCTGGCGCCGGCCGATCGCGTCCCTCAACTACCTGCTCACCTCGCACGTCTGGCGGCAGGACCACAACGGGTTCTCACACCAGGATCCCGGGTTCATCGATCATGTGGTGAACAAGAAGGCCGAAGTGATCCGCGTCTACCTTCCGCCGGACACGAACACCCTGCTGGCAACCGCCGACCACTGCCTGCGCAGCAAGGACTACATCAACGTCATCGTCGCCGGGAAGCAGCCCCAGGCCGACTGGCTCGACCCCGAGGCCGCCCAGCTGCATTGCGCGCGAGGCGCCGGCGTGTGGGACTTCGCGAGCAACGACCAGGGCGAACCGGACGTGGTGATGGCGTGCGCGGGCGACGTACCGACGCTGGAGACCCTCGCGGCGGTCAGCCTGCTGCGCGAGCACCTGCCCTCGTTGAAGATCCGCGTCGTCAACGTGGTCGACCTGATGCGCCTGCAACCGGCCGGCGAGCACCCGCACGGGATGCCCGACGCCGACTTCGACGCGCTGTTCACGACTGACAAGCCCATCATCTTCGCTTACCACGGCTACCCCTGGCTGATCCACAGGCTCACGTACCGGCGGACGAACCACGACAACCTGCACGTCCGCGGCTACAAGGAGGAGGGCACCACCACGACGCCGTTCGACATGGTGGTGCGCAACGACCTCGACCGGTTCCATCTCGCGCTCGACGTGATCGACCGCGTGCCCGGGCTCGGGCAGCGTGCGGCCGACGTACGCCAATGGCTGGTCGACCAGCGGGCGCGCCACCACGCGTACATCCTCGAGCACGGCGAAGACCTGCCCGAGATCCGCAACTGGCACTGGCAGAGGGGGCCGGCATGACCGGAAGAAGAGTTGTCGTAGGCATCGACGGTCGACCCGACTGCGAGAACGCCATCCGCTGGGGCGCTGTCGAGGCCGCCGCACGCGGAGTCGGGCTCGATCTGGTGCACGCGTTCGTGTGGCCGGAGTTCCGGGTACCGCTCGGACCGAGCGACCTGGCGCCAGGGCTTCGCGCCCAGGCCGACCAGATCGTCGCGGAGGCCGTCGACCTCGCACGGAAGTTCGAGCCCAGGTTGCCGGTGACAGGCAGCCGGGTGGACGGATTCCCGCCCGCGGTACTTCTCGCGGAGTCGAGAACCGCCGACCTGATCGTGCTCGGCAGCCGCCTGACGGGACGCCTGCTCGGGTTGATGGTCAGCTCGGCCGGTATCGAGCTCTCCGCCCACGCCCACTGCCCGGTAGTCGTCGTACGGCCCGGGGACGACGCACTCGTCGGAAACCGGGTCGTGATCGGGTACGACGGCTCGCCGCCTGCCGACGCCGCCGTCGAGTTCGGGCTGGCCTACTCCCGCCGTCACGAGCTCCCGGCTCGGATCGTCACGGTCCTGGACGACGCAGATGACGACGACCACGACCTGCTCGCCGCCATCCGTCCCCACGCTCATGAGGCCGAGATCGTCGAAGTCACCGGACATCCGTCGGAGCTGCTGCTCGAATGGTCGGCCGACGCCCAACTGCTGGTCGTAGGTTCACGAGGCCGCGGCGGCTTTGCCGGCCTGCTACTCGGCTCCGTGAGTCAAACGATGCTCACCCAAGCACCCTGCCCGGTCGCCGTCATCCCTCACGCAGCCCTCGAGAGTTAGCCGCGCTGCTTCCGCTCGTGCTCGACAGCGAACACGGCCGCTTCCGTGCGGCGCTCCAAGTTCAGCTTGCGCAGCAGGGACGATACGTAGTTCTTGACGGTCTTCTCGGCCAGGAACAGGGCTTGCGCGATCTGCCGGTTCGTCTTGCCCTCGGCGATCTCGGCGAGGATCCGGCGTTCCTGCTCGGTCAGCGACGCGTACCGCGGGTCTTCGGTGTCCACCGGGTGCCGCAGGCGCTCGAGCACCTTGGCGGTCATGCTCGGGTCCAGCAGCGATTCTCCGGCCGCGAGGCGGCGTACGGCGTCGATCAACGCCTGACCGTGGATCTGCTTCAGAAGGTACCCGGCGGCACCGGCCATGATCGCGGTGAACAACGCCTCGTCGTCGGAGTACGACGTCAGCATCAGGCACGCCGGCGGGTCGTCCATCTGCGACCGGACCTCACGGCACACGCTGATCCCGTCACCATCAGGAAGCCGTACATCCAGGACAGCGACATCCGGACGTACGGCGGGAATCCGGGCGATCGCCTCCGCCGCGGTCGCGGCATCACCGACGACCTCGATGTCCGGCTCCGCGTCGAGCAGCTGGTGCAGCCCCAGCCGCACCACCTCGTGGTCATCGAGCAGGAACACCTTGATCGCCATCACGAACTCCTTCGACCATTTCTCGCCCCGGCCCACCGGTCCTGGGGCCCGCCCCAGCATCCCGCGGTACCCACGCTACTCGCCAGGGACGAGGGTCCCGCCTTGTCCAGGACCTTCGGCGGCCTACCCGCGGCCAACCCTGCCTGCGCGACCTGCCGTCCGGCCCGGTTGTCCGTGACCTCAGACCCTGCCCGCGCCGCCGTCCGGCTGATTGTCTGGAACTGACAGCCCGACAGGAAAGGCAGACTCCGATGGACGCACAGACGAACGGCCGCCACAGCGACCTCGGCACCCGGATCCGGCGCCGCCGGCAGGCCCTGGGTCTGACCCTCCCGGAAGTCGCCGTTCGTGCCGGGCTCGACACAGGCCGCATCGACCACATCGAGACCCGCCCGTTCGCGCTGACCGGCGCCGAGCTCGTCCGGCTGGCGCACGCTCTCGACCTCACCGTCTCGGACCTCACGGGCGAGCGGCCGAAACCAGATCGGCGGACCCCCGTGGCTCCCGTCCTGGACCCGATGCGGAAGGAGGAATGCCGGCGGCTGATCGAGGCCGGCAGCGTCGGACGGATCGCGTACGACGGCGTCGACGGGCTGGTCGTGATCCCGGTCAACTACTGCACACTCGGCGAGCTGATCGTGTTCCGGACCGCCGCTGACAGCGCAGTCGCGCAGTACGACCTGGAACCGATCGTGTTCGAACTGGACGTCATCGACGAAGGTATGCACGACGGCTGGAGTGTCATGGTCAACGGCACGGTCCGCCCGGCCGTCGACACAGAGATCGCGTCCGTCCACAACTGCGTAGACCCCTGGGCAGGCGGCACCCGAGACACCTACATGGCCATCGACCCCCACCGCACCACCGGCCGCCGCATCCGCTCCTGGTGAGCGCATCCAAGGGACGGTTCCGACGCTCGGGTGCTTCACGCTGAGTCAGAGCGAGCCCCACCGGCAGGCAGGGGCTACCCTCTGGGCCATGTCCGATACAGACAACTCTGCCAGTCGGCTGCACGCGATCTTCACCAGATACCGCGAGAACTACAGTCCCACTGGCGGCTTACTGCAGCTGTGGCTGCAGACTCTCGGTGCTGCGGATGAGGACGAAACTCGACGACGGGCCGCGTCCGTCGTCGACCTTATCCGGCAGGTCCGGTGGCAGTTGGAGGATCTTGAGGAAGATTCGTATGTGGAGATGTACGACGTCGCGGCGCCCGCGCTGCTCAGGACACTTGTGCTCACGAGGGATTCCGGTACTCAAATGGGACAAGGCCCCAACGTCCAGGTGGCGCCCGAGCATCTAACTGCATTGAAGGCTCTGTCCAGTGTCCTCCGGGCGAGCGGCAGTGTGCGCGCCAGAGTCACTGATCAGGTCCGCGCAGGTCTACGCGATCGCATCGTCGAAGCCCTGGACGCGGCCCTCAAGGACACCGAGCTGGCGCCTCCAATCCGCGCGGCCGTGGTGTCCAGGCTCCATGACATTCTCCGGGCGCTCGACATGATCGATACAGTCGGACCCGAGGATGCCCGCGCCGCGGCGGAGCGTCTTGGGTTCATCTACCACGCATCCGGACAGAAATCGTCAGGACTGACCAAAGCTTGGCAAGTCGCGAAGTTGACGTTCAAGGTATTCCTCATCGGCGGCGACACCCTAGAAGCCATCGAGGCCGTGAAGGACATCCCCGAGTTGCTGTCCTGACGGAGGTCGCCGGTAGACGGCCGCCCCCGCTGTCGCTGCGTGCGTTAGGCCGATGCCAGCTCAGATGTCGACTTCGTGCTCGCGGAGGCGGGCTCGGGCCTCGTCGAATTCCTCGTGGGTGATTTCGCCGGCTGCGAAACGGCGTTCGAGGATGTCCAAGGGGGACGGGAGCTGGGGCGGGGGTTGGCGTCGGGGTTGGCGGATCATCCGGACCGCGGCCCAGGCCGCGCCGCCGACCGCCACGACCCAGAGCACCAGTACGAGCACGGACCAGAAGGCCGCTCCTGCCATCGAGTGCATCATCGTTCCACTCCCCTCACGCGACTTTCGCGGATCCGGTCAGAAGGCGGCCGAGCTCGGCGCCCCAGCGCTCGGCGCGCTCGATCTCGACGTCGCGGATGGGACCGGTCGTGTCGTTCACGAAGAAGCTCTCGGACGTACTGAGCATCCGGAAGCCCATGCGGCGCAGCAGTTTCGCCGCCGACCGCGCCGCCGATCCCGGTAACCGCCGTACCTTGGCGATCCGGGTGTCGAAGGTTGTCACGCGCAACGTCTCCACCCTGGTGGGCTTCAGCGCGGCCAGCCAGTCGCGGATGCCGACCTCGACCGGCGTCACCAGCCCACCTTGTTTCCAGGCCTCCTGCCGCGTCGACATCCGACTCATCGAGAACGCGTGAGTCGGTCCCCCGACCACCAGCAGCCGGACGTCGTCAGGCACCACGTCCGGTGCCTGATTGACGGGCACCGTGTCCGCCGGACAGTACTGCCGCAACCCGTCCCGGACCGCCCGCGCGATCCGCTCGGTGTTGCCGAACATCGACTCGTACACGATCAGCGCACGACCGTTCTCAGACATGACCTCACCCCTACATCAATGACTGGGCACGGCGGCCCGCGCACGGTCCACCGCATGTTCGGCATCCGCCAGGTGGTGCGGCACGATCGCGACCGGGCACGTCATCGCCGCCACCGACCGCCGCGCGACCGGATCGATCGCCAACGGACCGCTGTGCGACCCGACAACCACCAGGCCGACGTCAGCACTCTCATGCACCAGCGCCGCGGACGGTGGCCGGCTGCTCAGGAACCGCGTGACCTTGACGTCCGGGAACCGACTCGTCCACGGCGCCAGCGTCTCCGACAAGATGTAGTCGGCCCGGCTGATCCACGAGCACTCGGGGTCGTCGTCCGCGAACGGTCGCTCGGCCGGCATGCCCGCGTGTACGACGACCAGGTCGCCCTCGCGCCCTGCCGCGATCCCAAAGGCGAACTCCAGCGCCTCCGACGACAACGCCGTACCGTCGATGCCCACGGCAACCTTCCGGTCGAGCAGCGACGGCTTCCACGACAGCGGCACCACAACCATCGGACAACCTGCCCGCGCCGCCAGCCGCAGATTCGCCTGCGTATGCACCAACCGCTGCGGACCACGACTCCGGGAACGCCCAACCACCAACATCCGCGCCGACCGCGCCGCATGAGCCAGTACCCGCAATCGCGCCCCCTCCTCCGCGACCGCGACCAGCTCTGTCGCGTACCCGTCACGGTGGCGCAAATGAGCCACCGCAGACCGCAGAGCGGCGTCGGCGAGCTCGGCCGGCGACTTCGGCGCATAGCCCGGCATCATCGGCGTGTACGACCCGTGCGCGGAGTACGGCGCTACCAGCACCAGTTCCGCGCCCACCCGCAGCGCCTCAGCGGACGCATAGTCCACCACCCGATGGTTCTCCGCAGTCCCGTCCACCTCGACCACGACGGGTCCCGTGCGGTTCCAGTCAGTCATCGAGCTCACCGGAGCCAGGGGTACTTGCGGACGAAGTCCAGGCCGCTCCACCACTTGCCGAAGCCCCACACGTTGCCAGCAGCAACCAGCGCCAGCACAACGACCGTGACAGCACCGACAATGTGGTCATCCAGCACCGGGTTGTTCTCCGGCGGCAGATTCGCCGACCACATCAACACGTACAGCAACGCGCCACTCACGGCCGCGATCCGCATCCCGATACCCAGCGTCAACGCCAGACCGATACCGGCCAGACCGACCATGAACAACGGAGTGACCCACCAGTCACCCACCAGCGACTGATAGAAGTCCGCCAACGGACCGTCGGTCCCCTTGCCCAGGAACCCGGCCGTCGGATCACCACCATCGATCCAGCCCTTACCCGACGGAGTCGCATACCCGAAGCCGAACACCTTGTCGACGAACGCCCACAAGAACGACAGGCCGAGAACAACCCGCAGTACGGCGAGCGCACGCCCGGCCGCAGTAGAGATCATGGGGCGCTCTACGGGCTCCATCGCAGGAGCCTGGAGATCGCGCCGGTGCGGCGTGGTGGTCATGATGTGGTCCTTCCCTCGAATTGCTGACACCTCGATCGTCCGATTTCGCCGCGACATCCGGCAGAGCCGTTCTCACCTCTCTCGCAGGAGCCGAACGGCCCACCCGACCCGGGACGTCTGCCGCTGTCCGTCGCCCGGCAACGCGAAGACGCTGGAATCGCGAGGAACGTCCGCCACAGAGAGGGCCGCATCATGAATGCCGTACTGACCGATGACGAGGTAGATGTCCTGCTCACGGCCGCGGCTCATGCGCCGTCGATGTACAACACGCAGCCCTGGCGGTTCGAGGTCCAGGGGCCCGTCATCGACGTACTGGCCGACGAGGAGCGCTCCCTGCCCGTCGCCGACCCGTCCGGGCGCGGCGCACGGATCGCAATCGGCGCCGTGGCCTTCAATCTCCGCGTGGCCGCCGCCGTCCTCGGCCACAAGTCGCGCCTCGCCGTGAACCCGGACCCCAACCGACCCCAGGTCGTGGCCAGACTGTTCCTCGACGACCGCAACACGCCTGTCCCGGAGCTCGGCAAGCTGTACGCCGAACTGACCGAGCGACACACCTACCGTGGACCACTGCTCGACCTTCCCATCCCGCCCGCAGTGCAGCGCCATCTCGACAAGGCGGCACACGTCGAAGGTGCCACGCTGCCAACGCACGGCCGACGCCGCGGACCTTGTCGACGAGGACCGCCTGCACGAGCGGCTGCGCTGGGTCGGCGGAGACCGATCGCGAGACGGAATCCCAGCAGACACGCTCGGGCCGCTCCCGGCGCGCGCAGCATTCGTGCGCGACCTGTCGCTCGGCCTGGACAACGACCACCGCGACCGAGTCGACTACGAGGCCCACCCCGCGATCGCCGTACTCGGCACCAAGGACGAGGACAGTGCCGCCTGGGTCGGTGCGGGTGTCGCGCTCCAGCGTGTGCTCCTGGTGGCCACGTCGTACGACCTGACCGTCTCGTTCCTCAATCAAGTGCTCGAGCGCCCGCTGGACCGCGCTCGCATGCGCGAACTGATCGGCGGCCGGTCCTGGCCGCAGATGGTTCTCCGGGTCGGCTATCCGGCCCAGACAGCCGGCCACACATCCCGGCTGGACTGGCGCAGTTCCTTCGACCAATGGTTCTGAAACCCACAGGAGGTCACATCATGTCGACACAACCCTCCCCGATCGTGATCGGGTACGACGGCTCGCCAGGCAGCCGTTCCGCATTGCAGTGGGCCGCCGTAGCGGCTGACCGCGCCAAGGTCCCGCTCCGGATCGTCGAGGCCTTCGAGGTCGTCATCATCACCCGGCCGTCGCCTGGCCACATCGTTCCGCTGGATGCGGTCCGTGAGGCCCGCCAGGCAGCCCTCGACGCGCTGGCCGGCGACATCCGCACGCAGTACCCCGGCCTGCAGGTCGACACCAGCCTGGTCGGCGACGCCGCTGCAAGGACCTTGATCGACGCGGCGCAGGACGCCCGGCTGATGGTGCTCGGATCGCGCGGGCTCGGCGGCTGGAGCGGCCTGCTCGTCGGCTCGGTCGCGACCCAGGTGACCACCCATGCGGACTGCCCGGTCGTGGTCATCCCGCACGACCTGCGGGCGCGGGCGCACGAAGGGCCGACCGTGGTCGTCGGTGTCGATGGCTCCAAGGTCTCAGCGAAGGCCATCGACTTCGCCTTCGACCAGGCCGAGTCGCTGCACGCCAAGGTCGTCGCCGTCCACACGTGGACCAGCCCGTTCCTCACGTACGCCGACGGCGCGTCGATGTTGCAGTTCGACGAGGAGAAGATCCGCGAGGAGGCCCGCCTGCTGGTCGCCGAGTCGGTGGCCGGCGCGGCGGCGGAGCATCCGGACGTCGAGTGGTCGACCGAGCTCGCCATGGGCTCCGCGGCGCAGGCGTTGGTACGGCGCTCCGAGTCTGCCGACCTGGTCGTCGTGGGCTCGCGTGGCCGAGGCGGGTTCACCGGACTGCTCCTCGGATCAGTCGGCCAGAGCGTGCTGCACCACACCCACTGCCCGATCGCCATCGTCCACTGAGCACGAAAGAGCCGCGGTCCAGGACATCTCGTCGTGGACCGCGGCTCTTTCGTGCTCAGAACCCTTGCTCGCCGAACAGTGCGACCTTCAGCGCTCCGGTCGTGGCCGGCGACGAGAACACGTCGTACGCGTCCTGCATCTCGTCGAGGCCGAAGCGGTGCGTGATCAGACCGGGCAGCTGCAACCGGCCGGCCGCCAGCATCGACAGCAACCGCGGTGTGGAGTAGGTGTCGACCAGACCGGTGGTGATGGTGACGTTCTTGATCCACAGGTCTTCCAGGTGCAGCGTCGCCGGCGCGCCATGCACACCGACGTTCGCGACCGTGCCGCCCGGGCGGACGACGCGGGTGCACAGCTCGAACGTCTCCGGTATGCCGACCGCCTCGATCGCCACGTCGGCGCCAAGGCCGCCGGTCAGCTCGCGGACCTTCTCCTCGACGTCCTCGTCCGGCCCGATCGCCAGATCCGCACCACGCTCGAGGGCCGCCTTACGCCGTGAGTCCGCTGCGTCGACGACGATGACCCGCGACGGGGTGAACAGCTTGCTGGTCGCCAGCGCTGCCAGCCCGATCGGCCCCGCGCCGACGATCACCACGGTGTCGCCCGGAGAGACCTTGCCGTTGAGTACGCCGACCTCGTACGACGTCGGCAGGATGTCGGCCAGCAGCACCGCCTCCTCATTACTGACGTTGTCCGGCAACTTGTACACCGACCGATCCGCGAACGGCACGCGCACCTGCTCGGCCTGGGTGCCGTCGATCAAGTGACCGAGGATCCAGCCGCCTCCCCCGAGGCACTGACCGTAATGACCCTGCCTGCAGTACTCGCACCGGCCACAGGCCGTGATGCACGAAATCAGCACCCGGTCACCGACCGCGACGCCCCGGACACCCGTGCCGACGGCCGTAATCGTGCCGACCGCCTCATGCCCGAGAATCCGTCCCGGCTGAACCGTCGGCACATCACCTTTCAGGATGTGCAGATCGGTGCCGCAGATCGTCACCGCGTCGACGCGCACGATCGCATCCTCAGGATCCTGGATCACCGGGTCCGGCACCTCGCGCCAGCTCCGCTGACCCGGACCGTTGTAGACCAATGCCCTCATCACGAACCTCCCTGAACGAGACTTCCCACCCTCGACTCTCGTCCCCGCGGACCTCCATGACAGCGGCCGAACAGCACCCGTGGACCGGGACCTTCGGTGCTCGTCTTCAGGACCTTCCGTCCTGCCCACGCCTCCGCCGCGCGACTTGACTGGAGCTGCAGGACTACGAGCCCGGGAGGTGTCATGTCCGCAGAACTGCCGGTACTGGTCGGAATCGACGGATCACGCGACGGCCTGATCGCACTGGCCTGGGCAACGGCGTACGCCGAACTGCACCAGGCACCGCTGCACGCCGTGTACGTCCTCGACAACGAACGCGAAGCCGGCGGCGGCCCGCCATCCATGCGATCCGACGACGGCACCGAGGTCCTCGGCGACGCCCTGGACGAGCTCGGTCGTCTCGGATTCCGCGACGCGTCGCTCGAGGTCCGCCACGGCCATCCGGCACAGGTCCTCCTCGAGCTCGCCGAACAGTCCATTGCCCTGGTCGTCGGCCGGCGCGGGATGGGCGGCTTCGCCGAACTCGTACTCGGCTCCACCTCCCAGACCTGCACAGCGCTGGCCACAGAGGTCCCCCTGATCATCGTCCCCGACACCTGGGACCCCGCGGAACCCCCGCACCAGCGGATCGTCGTCGGCATCGACGGCTCGGTGGACAGTCAGGACGCCCTCCGCTTCGCCTTCGAACTGGCGGCCGCGACCGGCGCGGAGATTCTCGGCGTCCACGCGATCGAGGTCCGGCAGACCTACCCGGATCCCAACAACTGGTTCGACCCGGCCAGGCAGCCGTGGATCGAGACCTCCGACGAGCTACTCACACAGGCCCTCGAAGGCTGGACCGCGAAGTACCCGGATGTCACTGTCCAGCACCGCGGCGTCGCCGATCACCCGGTCCTCGTCCTGGCCCGCGAGTCCCAGGACGCGGACCTCGTGGTGGTCGGCGGCCTCGGCCGTACGGCGTTCTCCGAACTGCGGATGGGCTCCGTGGCCCGCGGTCTGCTCCACCACTCGCACTGCCCGGTCGCCGTCGTACACCACCCGGAGCCCTGACATGGACCACGTCATCAGAACCCGCAACCTCACCAAACGGTTCGGTCACCGGACCGCGCTCGAGAGTCTCGATCTCGACGTACCCCCGGGGGTCGTTCTCGGATATCTCGGACCGAACGGCGCCGGGAAGACCACGACGATCCGGCTGCTCGCCGGGCTCATCCGCCCGACCTCCGGATCCGCGATCGTGTTCGGCTTCGACGCCTCCGACCAGTACGACGCACTGCAGCGACGTATCGGCTATCTCCCTGGCGACTTCGTGGCCTACCCGGACCTCACCGGTGCGCAGTACCTGGACTACTTCGCCCATCTGTACGGCGGAGTGGAGCGGACCCGGATCGACCTACTGGCCAAGCGGTTCGACCTGGATCTCGACGTCCGGATCGGTGCGTTGTCGCGCGGCAACCGGCAGAAGGTCGGCATCGTGCAGGCCTTCATGCACGACCCCGAACTGCTCATTCTCGACGAGCCGACGACCGGGCTGGACCCGTTGATGCAACGCGAGTTCCGTGAGCTGTTACGAGAGACGCGGGACGCGGGGCGGACCGTCTTCCTCTCGTCGCACGTCTTGTCGGAGGTCGAGGCGGTCGCCGACACCGTCGCGATCCTGCGCGCGGGCCGGCTGGTCACCGTCCAATCGGTGCAGGCGCTGCGCGACAGGGCCCGACGCCGGCTCGACCTGACGTTCGCCACGACCCCGCCGACGGACCTCGTTCGGGCCGTAGCGGGTGTGGAGCAGGTGTCGATCGACGGCCGGGTCGCCCACGTCGTCGTCACCGGATCGACGGCCGAGCTGATCAAGACGGTCGCGGCGTACGGCGTGACGAACGTCGTCAGCCACGAGGCGGACCTCGAAGCCGCGTTCCTCGACTACTACGACGGACAGGAGTGAGGGTCGTGTTCCGCAACGTCTACCTCAAGTCGCTGTACGACGCGCGCCGCGGGCTGATCGGCTGGTCAATCGCGATCGCCGTACTGGTGCTGCTGGAGTCCGCACTCTGGCCGTCGGTCCGGGACATGCCCGACCTGGCGGAGCTGTACAAGTCGTTCCCCGAGCAGTTGCGCAAGTTCTTCAACCTGGAGGCGATGACCACCGGCGTCGGCTTCCTCAATGCCGAGCTCTTCACTTTGCTGCTGCCCAGCCTGTTCCTCGTCTACGGCATCGGCCACGGCGCACGGACGATCGCCGGCGAGGAGGAACGTGGAACGCTCGAACTGTTGCTCGTCACCCCCGTCTCCGGCGCCCGCGTCATCATCGACAAGGCGCTCGCGCTGCTGACGTCGATCGCGGTCCTCGGGCTCGCTCTCTTCACCGCCACGATCGTCGGCAGCTTGACCTTCGGCCTCGGCATCTCCGCAGCCGACGCCGCCAGCGGGGTGCTCGCGATGACATTGCTCGGCCTCGAGTACGGCGTACTGGCCCTGGCCGTCGGCGCCCTCACCGGCCGCCGCGCTACCGCCATCGCCCTCTCGGCGTCCGCAGCGACCGCGGCCTACGTCGTGTACGCCGCCGGCCTCATCCTGCCGCGCTTCGACTCCTGGCAGCCTTACTCCCCCATCTACCAGGCCTTCCACAACGGACCTCTCGGCGCCGGCCTCCAACTGAGCTACCTCTGGCTCCTCGCCGGCTCCGCACTACTGGTCGCCCTGGCCCTCCCAACCCTGGACGGCCGCGACATCTCAACCGCCCACGGCGGGTGAGCACAATGCCGGTGCGCCGCTGCATCATCGCCGCGATCCCGCTCGCCCTCCTGATCGCGCTGTACGGCACGTTCCTTGCCAGCAGCAACCTGATCCCGGTGCGCGCGATGGCCGCCACGACCCTGCTCGGCACCGGCACGGTCACGTTGCTCCTCACCGACGGACGCGATCCACCCACCGTCGCTTGGCTCACCCCTGTCCTAGCTCTGCCCGCGACGGTCTGCGCGGCGCTCGCACCGGTACTCGCTCCCACGCTGCTCCTCACGATCGCGATCGCGACCCTGCTCAGCCTCTGGACCGTGCAACTCGCCGAGCACCTCACCTTCGAAGCGCCGGCCAAGGACGCTCGACGCTCAGCGGCGGGCGGCCCAGTTGCTCCAGCTGGCCTTGGCTCCGGAGTCTCCGATTCGGACCACGTCGTACACGGCGGCACCCGAAACCAGGATGGCGACCACGGTCAACGTCGCGGTGAGGGCCTTCGAGGCAGGAGCGAGGAACGTGCGCTTCGCGGGCGTCCGCCCGGCGCTCTCACGCTGCCGCCACCACAGGATCACCGCCAGGGCGGCGACCCCGACGGCCGCGTAGATGGCAGTGTCTCCGAGCTCGGCGTGCCGGTGGATCAGCGGGTTCGGTGAGACACGACCCTCCAGCCACTCGCCGGCGCTCGTCGTGATCGGCACCAGTACGACGACCAGCACCGACAGGATCGCGTTCGGACCGGCCAGCCGGCGCCTCGCCTGCGGCCACAACGCGGTGAGCGCCAGGAGGGCTGCTGCGAGCGGGAGCAGGACGACGATGGCGTGCACGAGCAGCACGTGGGCGGGGAGACCGTTGACAGTCTGCATGCGGGTTCCTTCGGGTCAGGTCAGTGGCGCTCAGGCTGGCAGCCGGTTCTTGGGGAATTCTTGGAAGACGTCAGCCCGCCGCCCGGAAGTGTGCGGCGTCCAGTGCGGACTGCAGGGAGCGGCGGTAGCCGTCGGAGGTGAACGTTGCCCCCGACACCGTGTCGATCCGGGCGCTCTGAGCCGCGATCGCCTCCTGCTCCAGCTGCGGCAGCGCGAACGAGCTGATCTCCCGGTCCCGCCCGCCGGACGACGGGTAGACGACAGCGGTAACCGTGATGAGTCGGTGGCCGCGCACCGTGATCCGGACCTGCACCGGCCCGTACCGCGTTCCCTCCGATGTCCCGTTCACGGTCAGCTCACCGGTGCCCGGCGACGTACTGACGACTCCGGGTGTTGCCGAGGGCACCGATGGGTTCGAGACAACGTTCCGGCTCGTCGGGTAGACGAACAACAGCACCAGCAGTACGCCGGTACTTCCGCCCACGGCGAGGTTGCGCCGCAACCGCGCCGAATGCGACGTCATCGCGCACCGGCCTGGTGCGCGGCATCGAGCGCCGACTGCAGCGACCGGCGGTACCCGTCGGAGGTGAACGTTGCCCCGGACACCGTGTCGATGTGCGAACTCTGCGCCGCCAGGGTCTCCTGGCTGAGCTGTGGGACCGCGTAGCTGTTGATCTGGTCGGTCTCGCCCCCTCCGCTCGGGTGCTGCAGGGCATGTGCCTTGGTGATCCGCCCACCGCGCACCGTGATCTCGACCTGCACCGGCCCGTACTGCGTGTCGACGACACCGCCCGCCACAACAATCGAGGAGGTCGCCGGAGCGCTCGGCCGTGATCGCGGTGCCGTGCTGCGGTGCGCGGCCGTCGGTCGGGTGGACTTCGGCGGCGATGCAGCCGTGGGCCTCGACGGCTCGGAACTGACCACAGCAGCCTGTCCGCCGGTCGTGGCCGGTTGCACGCTCGCCCGGAACGCGACCGCGACGACCGCTGTGGTCACCGCCGTCATCAGCAGCTTGATCCCACGCTTCACCTACGCACTCCTCACCACGAGAACCGTTCCTGATGCAGCTGGCCCGCCGGCACCCCGGCCGCGAGAACAGCCGCGCACATGGCATCCATCCAGCGGTCCGGTCCGCAGACATAGACGTCGTACTGCGAGACCTCGGGAACCATGCGCCGTACGGCGTCCGCATCGGACGAGAACCACGCACCACCCTCGGGCAACCACGACACCCGGGCACGCAATCGCGGGCCGAGCAGGTAGTGGAGGGTGATGCCGCGACGACCGGCCAACTGCTCGAGCTCGGCGCGGAAGACCAGGTCCGCCACGCTGTGGGCGCGGTACACGAGCGTCGCGTCGCCAGGCCGGTAGTCGAGTTCCTCGAGCAGTGCGCGCAGCGGGGTAATTCCGATGCCGCAGGCAAACATCGCGACGTGGCCGGTGACCCGCCGCTCCGCGGTGAGCCGGCCGTACGGCCCCTCGACCGCCACCCGCGTCCCTGGCCGCAACCTGGCGAGCCGGCTGCTGCCGTCGCCCGCGGACTTCGCAGTCACCCGGAGCCGATCGGGCGCCGGTGACGCCGACAACGAGTACGGGTTGCCCCGCGACCAGCCCGGACCGTCGAGGAACCGGAACACGAAGTACTGGCCTGCCCGGACCGGCATCCGGTGCAGCCCTCGGCCGCCGAGCAGCACTGTCACGACGTCCGGTGTTTCGGGGATCACTTCCCGCACGGTGAGCCCGTGCCGAAGCGTCCGCCACAGCGGCAGCGCGAGTCGGTACACGACGATCGCACCGAGCGCGACGCCGTACACCGACCACCAGTAGAGGCGCGCCACGCGCGCGGTCGTGAAGTCCGCACCGCTCCAGATCTCGTGGGGAACCGACAGCCCGACCCCGACGTACGCATACAGGTGGAGCAGGTGCCACGACTCGTACCGCAGTGCCTTCCGCGTCGCCTTGATCGACGTCAGCACCACGACCGTCAGTGCGACACTCGCCGCGACCGCGAGCAGCATCCCGCCGTACGTCGTGACGACCGCCCATGTCTCACGCAGCAGGTTGTTGTGATCGCGCAGCGTGTATCCGGCGAGGATCAAGACGATGTGCAGCAGGAGGAGGTTGAACGACCAGAATCCGACCAGCCGATGCCGGCGCGCGAGCTCGTCCTGGCCGTAGCTCCGCTCGATCATCGGCACTCGCGCCATCAGGAACACCTGCACCAGCAACAGATCCGCGGCCACCAGCCCGGACAGCCGCCCGAGCGAGGTGAGCAAGTCGGCCCGCCCAGTGACAAGCGTCTGGAACCCACGCCCCGAAACCCACAGCGCGACAACCACCAGCACGCTGGCCCAGCACAACACCCCGGCGATATCGCGCCACCACGCCGGAGTCGGGCGCGGTCGCCGCCGGGCGTGCATCGTCCGCGGCCGAATCGCCTCTCGTGCTGGTCCGCCGTGCGTCATGCCCCGACGATGACCGCCGATTCTTAGTCGTTCCTTGGACCGCCTTCCGCGATGACCGGCAGGACGAGCTCGAACGTTGCGCCGATCTCGCTCGGGGCGAGCCGGAGCTGCCCGCCGAGCCGGTTCGCGACGTCATGCGCCAGCGCCAGACCGAGGCCGTAGTGCCGGCGTCCGGCGCGGTGACCGCTGGAGTCGAAGCGGCGCAGGACCCGCTGCGCCGCCTCGGGACCGATCCCGGGACCCGAGTCTCTGACCGCGAGGACCACGTCGCCGCGCTGCCGTCGTACGGCGATCCGGACCTCGCCGCCGGGCGGCGTGTGGTCGATCGCGTTGTCGACCAGCGCGATCGTCGCGCGCCGGATCGCACTCGGTGAACCGAGGGCCCGCGCAGTGTCGGTGTCGGCGGCCCAGCGCAGCCGCACTCCAGTCTGCTCCGCATGAGCTCCTGCGGCATCGGCCACGTCCCGAGCGATCCGGACCAGATCGACCGGCTCGTGGTTGTCGGTGCCGCGCGGATCAGCCGCGGCCAGGAGGTCGTCGACGACCTCCGCGAGCCGGCGCGTGTCCGCGACAACACCGTCTGCGTCGCCCACGATCTCGTCATTGGCACCGGTGCGACGCAAGGCCCGCCCGAGGACCTGCGCTCGTGTGCTCAGTAACGTCAGCGGCGTCCGCAGCTCATGCCCCGCGTCGGCGACGAACGCGCGCTGCAACGTCAGCGCCTGCGCGAGCGGCCGTACGGCGCGCCGTCCGATCAGCACGCCCAGCAGGCCGGCCAGCAGCAGACCGAGCACCGCAGCAGACCCCATCGCCTGCAGCAACCTCGCACGGTCCTTGTGCGCAGCCGCCAGGTTGAGGACGGCCTGCACCCGCTTGCCCTCAACGAGACCACTCGCAATGCGGTACTCGCCGTCGTCGTTCTCGACCGTGATCAACCCGACCTGTGCGGTGGCGCGCGCCCGGAGCGCCGCCAGCTCGGGCAGTAGCTCCGAAGGCAGTCCAGGTGAGCTGGTCGTCCCGGACGGACCGGTCAGGACCAACCAAGTCCCGGCCGGCGGATCGCCCACGTCGTCAGCCGTGGCGACCGCGGACCGGAGCAGATCGTCCGCTGCACCGGCCTGCCCCCGGACGACCACCAGGGTGACCAGAGCGATCAAGAGCAACATCGCCAGCGCGACCAAGGCGGCTGCCTGCACGGCGACACCGCGCGCGGCGCGACGTACGAGCACCTCGTCACCGATCGGACGGCCGGTCACAGCTTCCCCAGCCGGTACCCGAGCCCACGAACCGTGCTGATCACGCCCCGCCCGAGCTTCCGCCGGCAGTAGTGGACATATGTGTCGACGACCGTTTCCGACTCGGCGTCGCCGAACACCCGATCGAGCAGTTCGGCCCGGCTGAACACTGCACCAGGTCGTGCCGCCAGCAGTCCGAGCAGGGCTGCCTCCCGCTCCGACAGTTCCGCGGGCACCTCGTCGGTCCGTCGTACCGTCCGCGTCGCGAGGTCCAGCGAGCCACCCGGTACGGCGAGCTGGACAGCGTGATCCAGGTGACGTCGGAGCAGCGCGCGGACGCGCGCGAGCAGTTCGGTGAGCTCGAACGGCTTGGTCAGGTAGTCCTCGGCCCCGGCATCGAGGCCCTCGACCCGGTCCTCCGTGCTGTTGCGGGCAGAGAGCACCAGGATCGGCGTACCGACGCCGCGGCTCCGTAGCCGCGCGATCAGATCGAGGCCTTCGACGGCCGGCAGGCCGCGGTCGACGATCATCGCGTCGACCGGTCGCGTGAGGGCAAGGTGCAGGCCGGTGTGTCCGTCGCCCGCCCGTGTCACGGCGTACCCCTCGTCAGTGAGCACGCGGTCGAGCAGCCGGGCCAGATCTGCGTCGTCCTCGACCAGCAGGATGCTCGACGTCACAGCCGGCCCCAGCCGGCCGTCGCGGACAGGTTGCCATCGGCAAGAACACCGAGCCCTTCGTACCCCGCAAGCAACATCTTGGGCCAGTCGTCACCGGCGACGAAAGCCGCAGTCGCCAGCACGTCGGCGCACTCCAGGGACGGGCCGCTGACCGATACCGACAACCATCGGCTCGCCACCGACTGTCCGGTCCGTGGGTCGTACAGGTGCGGGCCGCGCGCCGCGGTCCCGCTCGTCGCCACCGCTCCGCCGATTCGTGGCACGCTCGCGACGACCCTGCCCGGATCTCGCGGATCCTGGATGCCCACGGTGAACGGCTCGCCGCTCGGGCACACCACCAGCACGTCGCCGCCCGCGTTCAGGCACCAGTCCACGTCGACGACCTCCCGCAACCGCTCGCCAGCCTGCTCAACCGCCCAGCCCTTCACCAGTCCGGAAGGATCCCACGTGCCGCCGGGCACGTCCGCATCGAAGAGCCCATCGGTCGACTCCCGCGCGACAGCACACCGCTCCGCGACCTCCCGCACCACCGGATCGACACGATCCCAAGTCAGCTCGCCCCGCGCGAGCAGACTCACCGCACTGCCGGCCTTGTACGGCGAGAACACCCGATCAGCCTCGGTCAGCTCGGCGAAGACGTCCCGCACCGCGGCGTCTGCCCGCCCGGAATCGGCGCCGTCCCCGCGGGCGAGCACACTGATGGGCAGCCCCATGATGTGCTCGACCCAACTCCGCCGCGACTCCATGCCGCAACGGTAGCCGCGACGCGAAGGGGTGGGTGAGCTGCCGCATCAGCTCACCCACCCCTGTTACGTGCCGGTCCGGGTTCTCAGTAGAAGACCCCACCCGGAGAGCGCGCTGTGTCGTCGAAGGCCCAGGTCAGCTGGTTGTGGACGGCGACGACACCGTCGACGCCTGCCACGAGGTGTTCGGCGAACGCAGCGGTGCTGCGCTTCTCCACCTGTCCTGTCAGCGTCACGACGCCCTCCACCACCGAGACGTCCACAGCGCGTGGATCGTCCCACAGATGACGATCGATGACGTCACGCCGTACCCGGGCGAGAGTCTCCTGGTCCGAGGCGAGATATGCGCTGAGTAGATCGGAGCGCGCCACGATCCCGATCAGCTTGTCGCCGTCGGTCACGACCAGGCGGGTGATCCCGCGAGCCGCCATCAACCGTGCGGCCTCGTCCAGGGCGCAGCCGCCTTCTACGGTCACGGCGGGGCTGGTCATCAGTTGTTCGGCGGTCAACGCCTCTGCCTTCGAGTGGGCCGCGCGGTGTGTGAAGTGGTATGTACGCCGCGGTGACCGCTGGAACTCCTCCTTGCGCAGGAGGTCCGTTTCGGACACCACACCGACCACCCTGCCGAACATGTCGCGGACCGGTACTGCGCTGATGTGATGCTCGGCAAGGGTCGCGGCAACGGCCTTGAACGGCGTGTCCTTCTCGACGGTGACGACGTCCTTGGTCATCACGTCGGAGACGGTCAGGAAGTGGCGCATCATGACTCCTCGTGCCGGCGGACGATCGCAACGGGCGAGTCCGCGTGGTGCAGAAGGCTCTGGCTGACGGAACCCATCAGCAGGCCGGCGACGCCGCCACGACCGCGCGAGCCGACGACGACCAGCGAGGCAGTTTTGGACATCTTGATCAATCGCGTACTGGCTCGGCCCTCGGCGATGGAAGCACGCACCTTCACCGTCGGGTACTTGTCCCGGTACGCCGCGAGACTCTCGGCGAGCCAGTTCTTCAGCAGGGCCTCGGCGCTGTCGATCGACGCTGCGTGCTCCGCCTGCGGCTGCCAGCAGTACACGACGCGCAGCGGCTGTCCGCTTCGCGATGCCTCCTCGAACCCGAACAGCACTGCGTCCTCGGAGTCAGGCGAGCCGTCCGTGCCGACCACAATGGGTCCGGTACGGCGTTCGCCGCGCACCACGACCACCGGACACGGTGCCTTGGCCGCAACCGCCGTCGCCACCGAGCCGAGCACCGCGGCCGACATCTTGCTGCGCGACCGCGAACCGACGACGACCATCTCGGCCCCGCCGGCCTCCATCAGGAGCGCGTCCGACGGATCCTCGGCCGCCAGCCACCCGGACCCGCCCTCGTACCCGAGCCGGTCGCGTGCGAACTGCACAGCTTCGTCGAGCTCGTGCTGCAACGTGCCCAGCGGCATCGGTGGCGGCACGTAGCCGTCCATGCCGACCGCGGGCCAGCGCTTGAGATCGTCCAGGTACGCCCGCACGACCCGCACCGGCAGGTCCCGCTGTTCGGCCGCGTCCACGGCCCAGCGCAGCGCGATCTGTGCCTCAGGCGTGTCGTCCACACCAACGAGGATGTATTTCGTCATGACCGGATTCCCTTCATTCGCTGGGGTGCTGGACGAGGATTTCCTTCAGCGCGTCGACGAAGGCAAGCGACTCGTCGTACCCGCGTTGCCACACGTTCCGCCCGAAGATCAGGCCCAGACCGCCCGCGTCCATCGCCTGATCGGCCTTGCGGTACATCGCGTCGTCGCCCGCCTTCGAGCCGCCGGACACCAGCACCAGCGTGCGGTTCGCGGACCGGACCACGCCGTCGATCGCCTGCTGCGGAGTGAAGATCTCTTCGTACGGCGGCTTGACGTTGTCGCGCTTGGCCGGATGCGGGAAGTTCACCTTCACCACGTCCGCACCGAGTTCGCTCGCGACCCGGGCGGCGTAGTCGACGGCGTAGAAGGAGTCCTTGCCGCCCTTCGCCTCGATCGCTTCGCCCCGCGGATACGCCCACACGACCAGCGGCATCCCGAACCGCTCCGCGTCCGCGCGGATCTGCCGGTACTGCGCGAAGTCGGTCTCCTGCGCGGGCGAACCGACGTACAGGGTGTAGCCGACCGCGTCGGCCCCCAGCCGTACGGCGTCCTCGACACTCGCGTGCACCGGCGACAGCGCCGCCGCGTCCGACGGGATGTCGGTCTTGCCGTTCAGCTTGAGGATCAACGGGATCTCACCGGCGTAGTCCCAGAAGAACTTCTCCGCCAGCCCGATCTGGATCGCGACGCCGTTGAACTCCCCGGCGACCGCCAGCTTCATGATGTACGCCGGATCGGACGCCTTCGGGTTCGCGAAGAAGTCCCGCGGCCCGTGCTCGAGCCCTTGGTCGTACGGCAGGAACAACGCCGTACCGTTCCGCAGCCCGTGGTCGAACAGGATCCGGCGCAGCCGGGCCTTCTTCCCGGTACTCAGACCGAGCTCGTTCAGCGATGCCCGTTTCTGCATGATCATCATCTCCCACTACCAATCTCGCGCTGCCAGGCCCGCTAAGGGAGAGCCGTCAGCCCTCGATCCACAGGGACCTTCGGCCACCGTTTGCTACCGCACCACCGCGACCGGGCATGCGGCGTCGTGGAGGATCGCGCGGCTGACTGAGCCCAGTAAGAGGCTGCGGATCCGTCCTCGGCCGCGAGAGCCGACGACCAGCAACCCGGCATCGCGGGACTCGTCCAAGAGAAACCTTCGAGGCCGTCCCGTGCACGAGCTTCTCAGTGACCTTCACATCCGGATGATCAACGCACCGTCCCGCCACGGCCTCGCCGAGAACCGCGGCGCTGTCCTCAGCGAGCGCGTCGACGTCGTACACGGGGAACTGCATGTCGCCCGGCCCCACGCTCTTCGGGTCGTGCCACGCGAGCACGGCCCTCACGGACGCACCCGTCTGCTCGGCGAGCAGGAACGCGAAGTCGATCGCCTTTCGGCTCTGCTCCGATCCGTCCACGCCGACGACCACGTCGCCCGGCCGGGGTGACCACCCCGCCGGCACGACGACCACCGGGCACGAAGCGTCGGTCGCGATGCTCGCCGTCGCCATTCCATCGGCGAGCTCACGGACCTCCCCGAAGCCTGGGGATCCGAGGACCAGCAAGGACCCACCTTCCGCTTCACGCAACAGAGTCGGCACCAGATCGCCGAGCGACACCTCGGCCTCGATCGCCACGCCTGGATACTCGGTGCGGACGTGCCGGCAGAACGTCTCCACCAACCGCTGCGCCGCCAGCCAGAGCACATCTCCGCCGACCAGCACCCCAGTGCCGCCGGCACTACGGAGGATCGGCCAGGGCATCACATGGACCATCCGGAGGTCGCGCGCGAGGAGTCGCGCCATACCAGCCGCCCAGCGAGCGGCCGCATCACTCCCCGACGATCCGTCGTACCCGACCACGATCGGCCGGCCGCCCACCGTATCCACCGCACCGGACTCGTCCACGGGATCCCCCTCTCATCTGTGCGTACGTCTGCTCTCGATCGTGACGCTCGAGACGTGGTACACAGCAGAGACCAACGACCCTGTTTCAAGCCCCAACCGACCTATCCGAGGAGCACGGTGTGCCATTTGGTAGCACGAGGTGCCACAGTCGGGCTATCGTGGGTGCATGACCGGACAGCCGGAGATCACCCAGCGCGATCTGCGCACGAAGTCCAAAGAGATCATGGATGCCGTCCAGAGCGGCCAGTCCTTCACCGTCACACGCGATGGGCACCGGATCGGCGAGCTGATCCCTTTGCGGCGCCGGCGGCGCTTCGTCCCGCGTGCCGAGTTCGCGGCCATGTCCAGGACTGCCCCCGACATCTCCGTCGACGCCTTCCGCGGTGACCAGGACGCCACCTCCGACCAGCAGCTGGACGACCCGTATGCCCGCTGAGTACCAGCAGGGTCTCCTGGACACGAACATCATGATCTTGCGCAAGTGGGTCGATCCCGCTGAGCTCCCGTCCGAGATCGCGATCAGTGCCATCACGCTGGCAGAGCTCTCGGCGGGCCCCCACGAGGTCCGCGGCAACGACGTACAGGACGACTACGACGAGCACGCCGAGCGTGCCCGGCGGATGGATGTCCTGCAGCGCGCCGAGAACGAGTTCGATCCCATCCCCTTCGACGCCGAAGCGGCCCGTATCTACGGCAGAGTCTGCGCCGCCGTCGTGAGCGCGGGCCGCAAGCCGAGACGTCGAGTCGCCGACCTGATGATCGCCGCGATCGCCATCGCCGAGGACATCCCCCTCTTCACGACGAACCCAGACGATTTCAAGGGGCTCGACGGCCTCCTCACCGTTGTCCCTGTGACCCGACCCAAGACCACCCGTTCCTGACCCGGCCAGGTCAGGAACGTTCGCGGATCATGGTGATGGCTCCGCTGGGGCATTCGGCGGCGCAGAGGCCGCAGCCTTTGCAGAAGTCCAGGTCGATCTCGTAGCCCTGGCCGGGGCCGAGCTTGATGATCGCGTTGTCGGGGCAGACGCCGAAGCAGTTGTCACACTCGAGACAGTTGCCGCAGGACATGCAGCGACGGGCCTCGAACAACGCGTTCTCGGCGGTCAGCCCTTGGGTGACCTCATCGAAGGACGTGATCCGGCGCGCAACGTCGAGCTGCGGTCGCAGGGTGGCCGGCGCATCCGCGTAGTACCAGGTGTTCAGGCGGTCGTACGTCGCCGGCTCGGGCCGCTCCGGATGCTCGTACGTCGCACCGCGCAGCCAGGCGTCGAGGTTCCGGGCCGCCTGCTTGCCGTGACCGACCGCGACCGTGACGGTCCGTTCACCCGGCACCATGTCGCCACCGGCGAACAGGCCCGCGCGCCCGGTCATCATCCGCCCATCGACCTGGACCACGCCGTCGGCGATCTCGACGTCGGACAGGTCGCACACCAGCGCGAGATCCGCCTGCTGGCCGAGCGCCAGCACCACCGAGTCCGCGTCCAGCTCCTCGAACTCCCCGGTCGGCTGCGGGAAGCCGGAGTCGTCGAGCCGCATCTTCTCGATCCGGACGCGGTCGGCACCGGCGTACACGATGGTGGACAACCACCGCATCCGGACACCCTCGTCCAACGCCTCCCGGACCTCGATGTCGTGCGCCGGCATCCGCTCACGGGTACGCCGATACACCACGACCGCGTCCGAGGCCCCGAGCCGACGTGCGGTCCGGGCGACGTCCATGGCCGTGTTTCCGCCGCCGTACACCGCGACCCGTCGACCGAGCAGCGGCTGCTCGCCCTTCTCCAGACCGGCGAGCATCGAGACCGCGTCCACGATTCGCGCCGAGTCGCCCGCCGGGATGTCCGCCCTCCGCCCGACATGCGCACCGACTGCGAGGAAGACCGCGTCGAAGTCGACGAGCGCATCACCGAGGTCGGTCACCGGCGTACTGAGCTCAAGCCGCACGCCCATATCGACGATCCGCTGGATCTCGGCGTCCACCACGTCCCGAGTCAGCCGGTACGCCGGTATGCCGTAGCGCATCATCCCGCCGGCCTCCGGCGAGTCGTCCCGCACCGTCACCTGATGACCGCGCAACGCCAGGTGATACGCCGCCGACAGCCCAGAAGGACCCGCTCCCACGACCAGCACGTGCTTGCCGGTCGGCGGTTCCTCGACCACGACCGACCAGCCCTGGCCGATCGCCTCGTCGCCCAGGAACCGCTCGATCGAGTTGATACCGACCGGCTCGTCGAGCGTCGCCCGGTTGCAGGCCGTCTCGCACGGCCGGTAGCAGACCCGGCCCATGATCGCCGGGAACGGATTGTCGACCATGATCTGCCGCCAGGCGGCCTCGTAGTCACCTTCTTCGGCCAGCGCGATCCATTCCTGGACGTTCTCGCCGGCCGGGCACGCGTCGTTGCACGGCGGCATCCGGTCGAGGTAGATCGGGCGCTCGGTGCGCCAGGACCCGGTCTTGTTCGCGAGGCTGGAACCGACGTCCAGCGTGATGGCGTACGGATGGCGGCTGTTTGCCTCGGGCATCTAACTCACCTCGGTGGTCTCGGTCAGGCCGAACGTGCGAATGTTGCGATCCGCTTCCGCCTGGATGCTGCTGATCACGTCGTCGCGCGGGGTGTCGCCGAACAGATGCGCAAAGCGCCCCTGTGGTCGCAGGTAGTCCTCGACCGGCCGCAGCCGCCGGATCCGGGTCACATCGGTCACCTCGCCGTCGACGGCCTCGAAGACCGGAAAGCTCCCGGTTTCCGTGGCCAGCCGGGCGATCTGGATGGTCTCGCTCGAGGCCGTGCGCCACCCCAGCGGGCACGGCACGAGCACGTGCAGATACCGCGCACCGTGGAACTCCATCGCCCGGGTCGCCTTGTACTCGAGGTCGCGCAGGTCGGCGACGGTCGCCGTGGCGACGTACGGAATCCGGTGCGCCATCGCGATCAACGGCAGGCTCTTGCCCTGCCGGAACGAGTTCCCCGCCGGTGTCGTCGTGGTCACCGCACCGTGCGGCGTCGCGCCGGACCGCTGTACGCCGGTGTTCATGTAGCCACCGTTGTCGTAGCAGACGTACAGCACGTCGTCGTTGCGCTCGAACATCCCCGACAGGCACCCCAGGCCGATGTCGACCGTGCCGCCGTCGCCGCCCTGCCCGACGACACGGACGTCGGTACGCCCCTTCGCCCTCAGGGCAGCCGCGACACCGGTCGCGACAGCCGGCGCGTTGCCGAACAGCGAGTGCAACCACGGCACCCGCCACGACGACTCCGGGAACGGGGTAGAGAAGACCTCCAAGCACCCGGTCGCGTTCACCGTGACCGCACGGTTGCCGGTGGCACGCATCACCGCGTCCAGCACATAGCGCGCGCCCAGTGCCTCGCCACAACCCTGGCAGGCACGATGTCCCGTGGTCAGCGAGTTGGTCCGCTCGGCATCGGCCTGCACGGACTGCTGATCCGGGTCCAGCAGGCGGTTGCCGACCGCGAAACTGCCGGTCTGGTAGAACCTGATCCGTTGTACTGGCATGACTGGTTCCTCTCAGCTCAGCTCGCGCTCGACCACGTCACGCTTGAGATCGAGGAACGTCAGCGGTTCGAGCCGATCCGCGACGGCATCGGCGAACAGCGCACGCAACGACTTCTTCGTGACCGGACGGCCGCCGAGTCCCGCGATCACCGTGGTGATCGGGATGCCCGGCACACTCCCACGGACATCGGCCGTCACGATGCCGCCCATCCCGGCCGCGACAGCTCGCTCCAGTACGACGACTCGTCGCGCACCGCGCAGCGCTGCCCGTACGGCGTCGTACGGGAACGGCCGGAAGGTCGTCAGCCCCAGGACTCCGATGCTCGTGCCCTCGGCGCGCAGCTCGTCGACGGTGTCCTTGATCGTGCCCAGCACCGAGCCGAGCGCCACCACGATCGTCTCGGCCCCTAGGGCGCCGTACGGCCGGACCAGACCGCCGGAGCTCCGCCAGAAGGTTGTCGCGAAGTCGTCGGCCACCCGGGGAATCACCTGGAGAGCTTTCAGGTGCTTCGCGTGCGCCAGGTACCGGACCTCGGTGAACGCGTCCGGTCCGACCATCGCGCCGATCGTCATCGGATCGTCCGGATCCAGGACCTGTTGTGGCTTGTACGGCGGCAAGAACGCGTCCACCTGCTCCTGCGACGGTACGTCGACGCCCTCGACCGCATGGGTGAGCACGAAGCCGTCCATGCACACCATCACCGGCAGCGACAGCTCCTCGGCGATGCGGAACGCTTGCACGTGCAGATCGGCCGCTTCTTGGTTGCTCTCGGCGTACAGCTGGATCCAGCCCGAGTCGCGCTGCGACATCGAGTCGCTCTGGTCGTTCCAGATGTTGATCGGGGCCCCGATCGCGCGGTTCGCGACCGTCATCACGATCGGCAGGCCGAGCCCGGAGGCGTTGTAGAGCGCCTCGGCCATGTAGAGCAACCCCTGGCTGGCCGTCGCCGTGTAGGCACGGGCGGCGGCCGCGGACGCGCCGATGGCCACCGACATCGCGCCGAACTCCGACTCGACGTTCACGAACTCGCACGGCGTCAGCTCGCCGGACGCGACCATCACGCTGAGCGCTTCGACGATGTGCGTCTGCGGAGAGATCGGGTACGCACAGACCACCTCGGGCCGGCACCGTGCAACGGTCTGCGCGACCGCGCGCGAGCCTTCAATCTGTGAGCGCATGAGCAGCCTCCTGGAGGGATCGTCGAGCGAGGTCGTACGCGTCGTGAACCGCAGCGACGTTGCCAGCAGCAACGGAACCGGAGAACCGTTCCTGGACGGCAGCGACGACCGACTCGACCTTGACCTGCCCCGTGAGCGCCGCGAACGCGCCGAGCAGCACTGCGCCGGGCAACGGACGGCCGAGGTGAGTGAGCGCCAGCTCGGTCGCCGGAACCGTCAGCACCCGCTTGCCGGCCCCGTCCAGACCCAGCTCAGCCAATGATCGTGACGTGTTGACGAGCAGATAGCCGTCGCTCCGGAGACCGGCCAGGACGTCCGGCTGATGAATCAGCGTCGCGTCCTGAACGACCACCGCATCCGGTGCGGCGATCGGTTCGTGACTCCGAATGGGTTGGTCGGCGATCCGGCAGAACCCGACCACCGGCGCGCCGGTGCGCTCCGACCCGAAGGTCGGGAACGCCTGCGCCTGCCGGCCCTCCGCGAACGCCGCGACTGACAGCAACTCGGCTGTCGTCACCACTCCCTGGCCGCCGCGGCCGTGGATCCGCACCTCGAACATCGCAGTCACCGGTACCGTGACGCGGAGGATTCGAGAACGGATCGACCACGCGCCACGATGGTGACAGCAGGCGCCGCACCCGGCCGGACCTCGACCACGTACAGCTCACCGCTCTGCCCGTCCTTCGCCCAGTCGAGCGTCGTCGGACGGCGGAAATGAGCGTCCGCCACGACCGACCACCGAGCGAGTTCCTGAAGCTCTTCGTCGGTCAGCACGAGCGCGTCACGTTCGGCCGGCGTCGTCGCAACAGTCCGTGTGCCGCGCTGCTCGGCGTACACAGTCTTGCTGAGTTTGGCGCCGCGGTGCCGCACGATCATCGGCCGCGCGCCAGAGTGCACCGAATACTGGTCAGCATCGGCTCCTTCGCCGAGGCCCCACGAGGCACGGACCCGGACGAAGGTGCTCTCACTGCGGGCCGTGCCCGAGCCACCGAGGTCAGCACGCACCATCCGCTGCACGGTCACCGGCATCACAGCCTTCAGGTGGTCGATCCCCTCAGCCTCCCGGTTGCCGATGGCAACGGTGCTGTACAGCGACGCGAAGCACCGTCGGCAGGCAGCGAGTACATCGTCTCCTGTTGCGAGATGCAGGAAGAACTCGTCCTGCACCGAGTCCGCGAAGGTCACCGGGCTGCAGCGGACCGCAACCTGCGTCCCGTCACCGCCCAGGTCCTGATACGCCGCCAGGACTTCGTCAGCCATTGCCACTGGCATCGACGCGTCCCGGAAGGCCGAGCGGATCTCCGCCGCAGCCACGACCAGATCGCGACCGGTGCGGAACCTACGGATCTCCTGGGCGATCGTCGGGGCGAGCCCCGCGTGGTGGACGAACTCGCGGTACGCCGTGGCAGTCACCGCGAACCCCTCAGGGACGCGAATGCCTTTACTGGCCAACTCGGCCAGCCGGGCTGCCTTCACACCGACCTGCTCCGGATCAACCTCCGCCTCGACACCAAGCCGCATCGCTTCACCGTCGAGCCGTACGACGTACTCGCTGTTCATCTCATCCTCCTGGACTGCTCACAGTGAGGCGGCGACGAGCTCGGTCAGGTCGACCAGACGGCTCGTGTAGCCCCACTCGTTGTCGTACCAACCGAAGACCTTCACCAGGTGGCCCTGAACCTGGGTCAGCTGGGCGTCGAAGATGCAGGACGCCGGGTCACCGACGATGTCGCGCGACACGATCGGATCCGTGGTGTAGCGCAGGATGCCCTTCAACGGACCGGCCGCGGCGTCGGCGAACGCCTGGTTCACCTGCTCGACCGTGACTGGCTCCGCGAGCTCCGCCGAGAGGTCGGTAAGCGAGCCGTCCTCGATCGGGACGCGCACCGCGACGCCGTCGATCTTGCCGGCCAACTCCGGGATGACCAGACCGACCGCGCGGGCTGCGCCGGTACTCGTCGGGATCAGGTTAGCGGCGCCGGAGCGCCCACGCCTCAGATCCTTGTGCGGCGAGTCCAGCAGCACCTGGTCGTTGGTGTAGCTGTGGATGGTGGTCATCAGAGCGTGCTCGATGCCGAACGCCCGGTGCAGCACCGACACCATCGGCGCGACGCAGTTCGTCGTACACGAAGCGTTCGAGATGACGTGGTGCGTCGCCGGGTCGTAGTCGTCCTCGTTGACACCGAGGACGACCGTCGTGTCGACGTCCTTGCCGGGAACCGACAGGATCACCTTCCGGGCACCAGCCTTCAGGTGGGCGCCGGCGGCTTCCTGGGTGCGGAACTTGCCGGTCGACTCGATCACGATGTCGGCGCCGACCGCGGCCCAGTCGAGCTTTGCCGGATCACGCTCGGCGGTCGCCCTCAGGGTCCGGCCGCCGACCGTGATCGTGTTCTCGGTGTGACCGACCTCCTCTTTCAGGGGGCCGTACGTCGAGTCGTAGCGGAGCAGGTGCGCCAGCGTCGCCGGTGCCGCGACATCGTTGATCGCGACCACCTCGACCCCACCGGATCCCCGTTCGAGCACGCAGCGCAGATAGTCCCGCCCGATTCGCCCGAACCCGTTGATCCCAACCCGTACGCTCATGATCGATCCTTCAGTCGGTGGTATCCGTCGTACTCATTCCACCGGCGGGAGGGGCGGTCGTTGCAGGGCCGAAGGTCCCGGCTGCTGTCGCCGGATGACCGCCAGCACCACGAGGAGCAGACCGAGCACGAGCGTCACACCCGCGCTCGCGAGGACCACGATCCACGCCCACTCGAGAGCCGGGGCGGTCGCACCGACGTCCGCTCGGACACTGACGCTCCCGCTGCCGTCCGCGGTCATCACGACGAGCGTCCAATCGCCGTTCTCGACCGGCCAGGTGATCGTCTGCTCCCCCGGACCGGAAGCCTGGACACGCCAGATGTGTAGCGCGGTCGGCTCGGTCGACGGCGCGCCGCCGACGTGATCGTCGTACGTCGTGTTGTTCGGGCCGATCGCCTTCACGGTGGTGTAGCCGACGCCGGCCAGGTAGGTCGTCACATCGGCCGACCTCGCCAGGCCGACGAACACCGGTGCGCCGTCGGTCGAGGCCACGCGCAGCCGGGCGTCGCCGAACCAGCTCCGCGGGACCGTCGTGGCGCCGACATCGATCGTGAACTTCTCGCTGGTCAGCGCGTACCCGGACGTGGACATGACCACCTGGCCCGAGGTGACGAAGCCCGCCGGGTCCCGGCGTCCTTGGTCCAGCCAGGCCAGCGCTCCGCCGACCGTGAGGCCGACCACGGACGCCAGCGTCACGACGACGCCGAGGACGAGGGCGACAATCCGTCCAGCGGACATCCGCGGCGCCGACCCCGGCGACGGTGCGCCGGCCGGCGGTGTGCTGGGCGGCAGCGGCTCGTGGAGTCGCGTCGTACCGGGATCGTCGCCGCCCATGTCCAAGCGGAACGGCGGGTACTGGTCGACCATCAGCCCGGCGTACGCCGCGACACGCAACGCCCACCGGTTCATCCCGAGCACCAGGTCGAAGACCGACCGCGGGTACCGCCCTGTGAACAGCAGGACGATCGCCGCGACCAGGACCAGCAGTCCGACCAGGCCACCGCTCCATCCCCACGCGCGATCGTCTGCCTGGGTCGCGAACCACGTTCCGGTACCGACGAAGAACCCGACCACGATGTAGTGCGGAATCGCCAGCAACCACCACTTGACCAGGACCAGGCCGCGGGACAGGTGCTCGGGATACTTCACCTCGAGATGCGCCGGGTAGTCCGGGACATCCTGCAACGTGAACGGCGGGTACTTGTCCGTACCCAAAGCGCCGTACGCGTAGAACTGCACCCGCCACGTCCAGCGCATCACCCCGACGTTGAAGTCGAAGATCCCGCGCGGATAGCGGCCCGTGAACAGGATCGCGAAGAACGCCACGAAACTCAGCAGCGCGAACACGATCCACAACACCGCCAGCACGAACAGGTGCGGAATCACCAGCACCCACTTCACCAACCACAACCAGCGATTCAGCCGATCGTCGAGCGCCCCATCCACCCGGACCGGGTACGTCGTGGTACTCATCACGTCCTCCAGTCACTCGTCCGTCGAACCCAGCGTCGGACCGAATCGGCCGAGCCAGCAGTGCCGAAGGTCCCGCTCAAGGCACGTCTTGCTGCTCTGACCGGCCGACCGGCATCGACAGACGGTGGAGTTGACAAGCAAGGAGGTAGTCATGGACGACAAGGCAGTTCTCGACAAGACGCCGGTCGACCACATCGGTCCGCCACGCACTGACGACGGACTACGCGAGCAGGCGGTGACCGAGCTGCGCAAGCGGCGTGAGCTCGCCGGCCATCTCATGGCGTTCATCCTGGTGAACACCTTCGTGGTGATCATCTGGTACGTCACCGGAGCCGGCTTCTTCTGGCCGGTCTTCCCGATCTTCGCCTGGGGCATCGGCGTCGTCTTCCACACGTGGGACGTGCTCTGGCCCCAACCCACCGAGGCCTCGATCCGCTCCACCATGGACCGCATCGCCCGTCGCCGGTGACAAGTCGAACGGAGCCGGCGGGGGCCGGCTCCGGCTACTTCGGGCCGTGGAGCCAACGTGGGGCGACGGTGTCCCACTCGGCGTCCCAGTCCCGTGAGCGGCGGCGGTCCAGTGGCAGCCGGGCCAGGCCGAACAGGCCCCACAGCAGGAGCCATGAACCGAGCACGGTGAAGATGCCGGCCGCCACGCCGAACGCGGCGCTGTCGGAGCGGGACCGCGGCGCGGTCACGATGTTGCCGGCACTGTCGATCCAGATGGTCACGTCGACGCCGGTCTTGGTGCCCATCGCGACACCCGCAACACTTTCACGGTCCACGCCTTGCGGATCGGTGTAGGACACCCGGGCGCGCGACAACACGTCGCCGGGGGCACTCGGAACCATGCGCTCCGTGCTTTCCACGGTCCGCGCCCGCACCTCGTGCAGGACGGCCCGTTGCTGGGCCGCCGTCGTGTTGAGGGAAGTCCGGACGCTCATCCCGACAGCGGCTCCCGCAGGAACCAGCAGCAACGCCGCGAGCAGCGCGCACCACAACAGCATGGTCTCAGCCCGATCCGACCAGCGGCGCAACGGATTGCGTCCGAATCCGAGTCGACGGGTCTGCATGAGCACCCACAACTCCCCAGAACGTTGCTTTTCGGTGCCCATGACAACCTCCTCCAAGCCACCCAGTCTGGATACAGGGGACCGGCTCTCCGGAGCGGGGCCGTCTTGACGACGGAGGGTCTCGTGGCTCGTGGCCACCTCTTCCTGGTCCGCTTCCGGCGAGCCGGTAATCCCCCTGCATCTCCAGACTGGCGCAGCAGATGAGCCGCGGTCAGGGCCCAAGGTCCCGACGTCTCCGGACCAACCGGCCCGCGTTACTCGATGATCAGGACGTCCTCGACGGTGCGCCGCGGCGTCGGCGGCACGGCCGGGCCGTACCCGAACCGGATCACCGCCTGCGGACGCTGCCACGGTCCCAACGGATCATTGATCTGCACCCGGAGCTCTTCGTGCTCGATCGCCTGATTCAGCAGCGACGTCGACAACCCGCGGGCAGTGGCCTCCAGCAGCACATGCTCGAGAGCCTGCCCCGCCCGCAGCCACTCGATCGGCCCGTCGTACCGAGTTGCCAGCACCGCCAGCTGCGGCTCCCGCTCGAACTCGGCCACCGGACGCACCGCATCCGCGACCGTCGCCGCCAGATCGCGGACCACCGGGCTCCCGCCCGCGACCCGCGATCCCAGGGCGCTGGACGGCACACCGTCGCTGTCCCGAGCGCCACCGACCCACCGCCGCCGCTCTGCCGTCCGCGCCGCGTCCTCGTCGTCCGCCGCCACCGCGTCATTCGTCGCCATCTGCAACCACCAGCGCCGGGACGGCTTGTCGATCCACTGCAGCACCGCACCCTCGACCCGAGCACACAGATCGAGCTCCGCGCGGACCTGGGCAGTCACCCGCTCATCGGTGAACGGCTCCCGGTTCGTCCGGCGCTTCGTCAGGTACGGCGCCAACTCGGCCAACGGCTCGCCCGGCGAGTCTCGCAGTTCCACAACCGCCACAAGCTCCGGCAGCCGCTGGTCGACGAGGTGACGTACCTCCGAGCCCATCCCCCGCGCCGCGGCTGCCACCCGCAGATTCAGGATCGAGGCTCCGAGCGACAAGAACAGCATCCGCCGCGACGGATCCTCGGCCGGCAGCTCCCGCTCCCGGACCCGGAACACCTGCACGGTCCGCTCCACGAACCGGAACCGCCAGGGCTGCGTGTTGTGGATCGACGGCGCCAGGACAGCCGCACGCAGCAACGCCTCCCGGTCAACCAAGGGAAGTCCTGATCTCTTCATTCCCTCAGTGCAGGCCGGTCGGTCCGGCATCTGTAGAGGCGAAAGACCCGTCCGCGGCGTGACCGCTGTGATCTGGATGGCAGATGCGGGATGGTGCAGGAATGGGACGGTTGCCGAAGAAGCTGTACGAGCGGGAATTACTGCGGCTGCAGGCCGAGCTGGTGAAGCTGCAGGAATGGGTCCGGGTCGAGAAGGCCCGGGTCGTGGTGGTGTTCGAGGGCCGCGACGCCGCCGGGAAGGGCAGCACGATCAAGCGCGTCACGGAGTACCTCAATCCCCGCGTAGCCCGGATCGCCGCACTGCCGGCGCCGACCGAGCGCGAGCGGACGCAGTGGTACTTCCAGCGGTACGTCGAACACCTGCCGGCCGCCGGTGAAATCGTCCTGTTCGACCGCAGCTGGTACAACCGCGCCGGCGTCGAACATGTGATGAGGTTCTGCACCAACCAGGAGTACGCACGGTTTCTGCACCAGTGCCCGATCTTCGAACGGCTGCTCGTCGAGGACGGCGTACTCCTGCGCAAGTACTGGTTCTCGGTCAGCGACAGTGAACAGGAGAACCGTTTCCGCAGCCGCCTCGAGGATCCGATGCGCCGCTGGAAGCTATCGCCGATGGACCTGGAGTCGATCACCCGCTGGGAGGACTACTCCCGCGCGAAGGACGAGATGTTCGTCCACACCGACATCCCCGAAGCGCCGTGGTACGTCGTCGAGAGCGAGGACAAACGCTCCGCCCGGATCAACATGATTGCCCATCTGCTGTCCAGCGTCCCGTACCACGAGGCCCAGCGACCACCTCTCGAGCTCCCACCCCGCCCACCATCCAAAGGCTACGAGCGCCCACCGCGAGACATGCAGACCCAGGTCCCCGACCATGCCGCCCAACTCCGCGGCTGAGAGTCCAAGGTCCCGCGTCGAAGGACCGTTCGGCCGGTGCGAACCGTGGCCCAGGAAGTCGATCATTCAGATGAGATCGGCTCTGGAGGTTCATTGTGGGCGCACAGGTAAGAGCGGTGCCGTGGGTCCGGCAGTTGGTGATCGACACCGGCCGGGCGGCACGACGCAGGCACGCCATCCACGGCCTCTTCGAGGTCGACGTCACCTCAGCGCGGGCGGCCCTGCGCGCGGACGGAGCCTCGCGCCACTTCACGGCGTTCGTGATCCACTGCGTCGCCGGCGCGGTCGCCGCGGATCCCAGCATTCAGGCGTATCGAGACCTGCGTGGCCGTGAGGTCATCTTCGACCAGGTCGACATCGGCCTGCCGGTCGAGGTCGACGTCGACGGGAAGCCGTTCGCGTTCACCCACGTCCTGCGTGACGCGTCCCGGCGGACGGTCGAAGAGCTGCACGAGGAGATCCACGCGGTCAAGACGGATCCGCACCTGAGTCCTTCGGTCCGCAAGGCGCCGTGGGCGCATGCGTACCTGCTGCTGCCCGGATTCGTCCGGGTCGCACTGCTCGGCGCACTGCACCGGCTCCCCCGTCGTCAACAGGCTCTGGCCGGGACGGTGGGGGTGACGGCCGTTGGCATGTTCGGCGCCGGGGCCGGCTGGGGCATCGGCTTCCAGCTCCACACCCTGAGCGTCGTGGTCGGCGGCATCGCCCGACGACCGATCTTCTTCCAGGGCGTACTCGTCGAACGCGAGTTTCTCCAGCTGACCGTCAGCGTCGACCACGACATCGTCGACGGCGCCCCCGCCGCCCGCTTCGTCGGCCGCCTCCGCGAACTACTCCTCACCGGCGACGGAATCCACCGAGCGATCGCCTGGAAAGAGCCGGCGTGAGTAGCGAACCTCGAGCACCCGCCGGAATCGTCGGGGCGCCCTGGTGGCTGTGGCTGTCGGTGCCGATCGCGCTGCTCGGCATCCCAGGCAGCGTGACCGGCATTCTCGTCGACAGGATCTATGCGAACGAGACGGCAGACTGGCAGACCCAGGCAATCGGCCAAGACATCGCCAACTTGGTCGTTCTCCCAGTGCTGCTGGTCCTCGCAGTTGTCGCCGCGCGGGGCTCGGTGCGGGCACTGCTCGCGTGGGCCGGGACGGTCGTCTATGCGGCCTACACATACGTGATCTATGCGTTCGCCGTGCACTTCGGACCGCTGTTCCTGTTGTACGTCGCAGTCCTCGGACTCGCGGTGTGGGCGCTTATCGGCTTCTTCGCGACCATCGACATAGCGCGCGTGCCGACGTCTCCGCCTGGGCGGCTGAACAGGATCGTGTCGGCCTTCCTGATCGTGCTCGCCGCGGGCTTCGCACTGCTCTGGCTCAGCCAGGACCTGCCGGCAATCCCGGACGGGGCCCCGCCGAAAGAGCTACGTGATGCTGGTCTACTCACCAATCCGGTACACGTACTCGACCTAGCCCTGCTCCTTCCCGCCACGATGCTCACCGGCATCCTGCTACACCGCGGCCACGCATGGGGCCAGGTACTCGCGCCAATCGTCCTCAGCGCGATGGCCGGCATCAGCTTGGGCATCGTGAGCCTGATGATGGTTGCCATCGCCCGCGGCGAGGAAGCCTCACTGGTCGTCGTCTCTGTTCTGGGCCTGCTCGGCATCGTGCAGGCCATCACCTGCTGGAGACTCCTGAAGAGTATCCACTTCGCGGTGTGAACTCAGCGGGTTCGGTCCCAGCCGGGGCGGGGGCGGTGGGTTCCTAGTTGGGCGTCGCGGCTGCGGTAGACGATGTAGGGGCGGGTGAGGTAGCCGAGCGGGGCGCTGAAGACGTGGACCAGGCGGGTGAAGGGCCACAGGGCGAACAGCAGCATCGCGGCGAGTCCGTGCAACTGGAACGTGATCGGCGCAGCGGCCATCAGCTCTGGGTGCAACTGGAAGCGGAAGATGCCGCGGAACCAGACGGAGACGCCTTCGCGGTAGTCGTAGTGCCCGAAGATGTTCGCGAAGACGGTGTTGGCCAGCCCGAGAAGGATGACCGTCGCGAGGACGGCGTACATGGTCTTGTCCATCTTGGTGGTGGCGGAGAAGACCGGGCCGACCGTACGGCGGCGGTAGATCAAGATCGCCATGCCGACGACGGTGCCGAAGCCGGCCACCGCGCCGATCGAGACGGCGAGGAAGTGGTAGACCCCTTCGGATACGCCGACAGCTTCCGTCCAGGACTTCGGTACGCCGAGTCCCATCACGTGCCCGAGGAAGACCGCGAGCAGACCGAAGTGGAACAGTGGGCTGCCCCAACGCAGTAGCCGGTCCTCGTACAGCTGCGATGACCGTGTCGTCCAGCCGAACTTGTCGTAGCGGTAGCGCCAGAAGTGTCCGACGACGAAGACGGTCAGGCAGATGTACGGGACGATGACCCACAGGAACGTGTCCATGCTCAGCGACCTCCGCGGTACGTCGGCATCGGCAGCGGAACTGGCGAAGCCGGGCCGGTGTCGAAGGCCGAGCCGTACGGGGTGAGGCCGACCTCCTCGTCCGGGGGTCCTTCGGCGATGAGCTTCTGCACGGCGTCGCGCTCGTTTCCCCGCAGAGGTGGAAGCGTGGCGGTGACTGCCTCGACCGCTCCGGCCCAGCGAGAACTGATGTCGGTCAAGGACAGGCGAAGGACCTCGAGGCCGGCACGGTGCTCGAGCATCAGCCGCCGGCCCTGTTCGTGATCGACAGTCGCGGCGTACTCCAGGACGACGCAGAGATGGTCGGGAAGTTCGCCGGGGTCGAGGTCGAGGCCCGACGCGAGATAGGTCTGCTTGAACCGCAGCAGGGCACCTCCGCGTTTGCGTGTGTCGCCGTACAAGAAGTAGGTCAGGAACAGGTTGTGGCGGCGGCGGTTGTCGAAGGTCTCGACGTAGTCGGCCTCCAGCTCGGACAGCGGCGTACCGGACAGATTCGTGACGGTTGCCCGCACCAACTCACCCACTCGGGACGGGAGTTCGTGCGTTGCACGCCTGATCACCTCGAGCCGGTCGAGTAGTTGGCTGTCGGGATAGGCGAGCAGCAGCGACGCGGACTGCCAAGCGATCGTCAACTGGTCGCCACGGAGCCTCATCACTCGTCCGCCTTCGGTGGGAACAGGCCCCGGGGACTCCCCTTGCCATCCCAGTTCAGGAGGTTGACCCGGGCGGCCTTGTCGTCCGGTGACGCGAGGGTGTCCGAGGTCTGGCGGTCCTGCAGCATCTGGAAGTTCTCGACCGCGATCGGCGTCGTTCCGCCGGATCCCTCGCCGAACGGACCCGAGCCGCCCATCCCCGGGCCGCCCTCGTAGTCCAGTGAGCACGCCACCTCTTCGAGGTCGTGGGCCTGCTCCGCGTGTGCGGGCGGGATGACGTACCGCTCGTCGTACTTGGCCAGTGCGAGCAGCCGGTACATGTCGTAGATCTCCTCCTCCGCCATCCCGACCGCGGCCGGGATCGAGCCGTCCGGATCACGGCCGAGGTTGATGTCGCGCATGTACGAGCGCATCGCGGCGAGCTTGCGCAGTACCGCGTCGACCGGAGCTACGTCGCCCGCCGTGAACAGCTCGGCGAGGTACTCGATCGGGATCCGCAACGCGTCGATCGCCGCGAACAGGTTCTCCTGTTTCTCGGCGTCCTCGCCGGTCTCGCGGACCACGTCGACGACCGGCGACAGCGGCGGGATGTACCAGACCATCGGCATCGTGCGGTACTCCGGATGCAGCGGCAGCGCGATCTTGAACGTGTTGATCAACGCATTGACCGGTGAACGCTGAGCCGCATCGATCCAGTCGCGAGGTACGCCGTCTCGCTCGGCGGCACGGATCACCCCAGGATCATTCGGGTCGAGCAGGATGGACCGCTGAGCTTCGTAGAGAGCGCTCTCCGGCATGACCGACGCAGCCTCGAGAACCCTGTCGGCGTCGTACAGCACCAGGCCGATGTACCGCAGCCGGCCGACGCAGGTCTCGGCGCAGACCGTCGGCAGGCCGACCTCCACACGCGGGAAGCAGAAGGTGCACTTCTCCGCCTTGCCTGTGCGGTGGTTGAAGTAGACCTTCTTGTACGGGCAGCCGGACACGCACATCCGCCAGCCCCGGCAGCGGTCCTGGTCGACCAGCACGATGCCGTCTTCGGTGCGCTTGTAGATCGCACCACTCGGACACGACGCCGCGCACGACGGATTGAGGCAGTGCTCGCAGATCCGCGGCAGGTAGAACATAAAGGTCTGCTCGAACTCGAACTTGACCTTGTCGCCCACCTTCTTCAGCACCGGGTCGTGCTCTGCCGTCGCGGCCGACCCGCCGAGGTCGTCGTCCCAGTTGGAAGACCACGAGATCTTCATGTCCTTGCCGGAGATCAGCGACTTCGGCCGCGCGACCGGCGTGTACTCCTGAGCCGGAGCGTCGGTCAGGGTCGCGTAGTCGTACGTCCAGGGCTCGTAGTAGTCCTGGATCGAGGGCATCTTCGGGTTGGAGAAGATGGTGGCGAGCTTCTTCAGCCGACCGCCGGCCTTGAGCTTGAGCCGGCCGCGCTTGTTGAGTTCCCAGCCGCCCTGCCATTCCTCCTGGTCCTCGTACCGTCGCGGGTACCCCTGCCCGGGCCGGGTCTCGACATTGTTGAACCAGACGTACTCGGTCCCCGCACGGTTGGTCCAGGCCTGCTTGCAGGTGACCGAGCAGGTGTGGCAGCCGATGCATTTGTCGAGGTTCATCACCATCGCCATCTGCGCCATGACCTTCATCAGTACGTCACCTCCTGGCTGCGCTTGCGGATCACTGTGACCTCGTCCCGCTGATTGCCGGTCGGCCCGAGATAGTTGAAGGCGAAAGACAGCTGCGCGTAGCCCCCGATGACGTGACTGGGCTTGACCAGGATCCTGGTCAGCGAGTTGTGGATACCGCCGCGTTTGCCGGAGGTCTCCGCGATCGGTACGTCGATCAACCGGTCCTGCGCGTGATGCATGTAGACCGTGCCCTCGGGCATCCGGTGGGACACGATCGCGCGGGCGACCACGACTCCGTTGCGGTTGACCGCCTCGATCCAGTCGTTGTCCAGGACACCGACCTTGGCGGCGTCCTTGTCGCTCATCCAGATCGTCTGCCCGCCGCGCGACAGCGAAAGCATGAACAGGTTGTCCTGGTACTCCGAGTGGATCGACCACTTGTTGTGCGGGGTCAGGTAGCGAACCGTCACCCCCTCACCACCCACGTCGCCCACTGATGGCTCCGCGAACAGCGCCGCCATGTTCAGCGGCGGCCGGTAGACAGGGAGGTTCTCGCCGAGCTCGCTCATCCAGTCGTGGTCGAGGTAGAAGTGTTGCCGACCCGTCAGTGTGTGCCAGGGCTTCAGCCGCTCGACGTTGATCGTGAACGGCGAGTACCGGCGCCCGCCGGCCTCCGAGCCCGACCACTCCGGTGACGTGATCACCGGGACAGGCGCCGCCTGGGTGTCGGCGAACGTGATCTGCTTGCCCTCGTGCTCGGCCGCCAGATCGTGCAGTCGTGTCCCCGTCCGCTTCTCCAGGGTCTTGAATCCTTGCGTCGCGAGGTGCCCGTTCGTCGTGCCGGACAGCGCCAGGATGGCCTCACAGGCGTGGACGTCCCGCTTGAGTGACGGCCGACCATCTGCAGGACCGCCGCGGACAGCGCCGTTCTTGGCCCGGAGATACTCGATCGAGGCGGAGACGTCGTACGTCACGCCCTTCGTCGTGGTCCCGAGCTTGTCCAGCAGCGGACCGAGGGCCTGCATCTGCGCGCCGATCGCGGTGTAGTCACGTTCGACCTCGACGAGCTTCGGCATCGTGACACCAGGAATCGGCTCGCACTCACCGTGCTTCCAGTCGCGTACGACGCCGTGCGGGTTGGCCATCGCGTCCGGGGTGTCGTGCAGAAGCGGCACGGCGACGATGTCGCGGCGGGTATCCAGGTTGCCCCGAGCAAGCTCGCTGAACTTCGTCGCGATCGTCTGCCAGGCGTCCCAGTCCGTGCGGGTCTGCCAGGGCGGCGCGATGGCCGGGTTGAACGAGTGTATGAACGGGTGCATGTCCGTGGTGTTCAGATCGTGCTTCTCGTACCAGGTCGCGGCCGGTAGCACGACATCGGAGAAGATCGTCGTACTCGTCTGTCGGAAGTCCAGGGTCAGCAGCAGGTCCAGCTTCCCCTCAGGTGCGTGCTCATGCCAGTCAACCTCCCGCGGACGCTGACCTTCGGCCGCCTCGGAGGCACGCAGGGAGTTGTCGGTGCCCAGGAGATGCTTGAGGAAGTACTCGTTGCCCTTGCCTGACGACCCGAGCAGGTTCGCGCGCCAGATCGCCAGGACCCGGGGGAAGTTCTCCGGCGAGTCCGGATCCTCCGCGGCGAACCGCAGGTCGCCGGACTTCAACTGCTCAACCACATGCTCCGCCACCGGCCGGCCCGCCTCCGCGGCCTCATCGGCGAGGTCCAATGGGTTGCGGTTGAACGTCGGGTACGACGGCATCCAGCCCATCCGCGCACTCTTGGCAATCACGTCGGCGGTACTCATCCCGGCCAGCAGGCCACGACCGGTGCTCGCGGCAACAGTGTCGGCGGAGAACGTGTCGTACCGGTACTGGTTCGTGTGCAGGTACCAGTACGCGGTGTGGATCATCTGCCGCGGGGGCCGCAACCAGTCCAGTCCGAACGCCAACTGCGCCCAGCCGGTGATCGGCCGGCACTTCTCCTGGCCGACGTAGTGCGCCCAACCGCCACCGTTGACTCCCTGGCACCCGGTCAACGTCGTCAGTGCGAGGAAGCTCCGGTAGATAGTGTCCGAGTGGAACCAGTGATTCGTTCCGGCGCCCATCAGGATCATCGACCGGCCCCGCGATTCCTCCGCGTTGGCCGCGAACTCCCGCGCGATCCGGGCCGCCGCCACCGCCGGCACGCCCGTGACCGTCTCTTGCCACGCGGGTGTGTACGGCGCGGTCGCATCGTCGTACGAAGCAGGCCACGCACCGGGAAGCCCAAGCCGACCCACGCCGTACTGCGCCAGCATCAGGTCGAACACCGTGGCGACCACCTGGTCACCTACGCGCCGAACCGGCACGCCGCGGACCAGCGACGTCGAAGCGTCGTCGAACCGCGGCAGCTCGACCTGCACCGACTCACTGCCCGACTCGAGCAAGGTCAACCGTGGATCGACCTCACCGAGATCAAGGTTCCACATCCCGGCGCCTGCCTCGCCGAAGCGGTGACCGAGCGCCCCGTTCGGAACGACGACCTCGTCCGCTCGAGAGTCGATCAGCACGGTCTTGAAGTGCGCGTTCTCCTCCCCCGCATGCGCGGGCAGGTCCGCGGCGGTCAGGAACTTGCCCGGCCGGTACGGCGCACCGTCGTCGCCGGGATCCAGCACCACGAGGTACGGAAGATCGGTGTACTTCTTGGTGTAGGCGGTGAAGTACGGCGTCTCCCGATCGACGAAGAACTCCTTCAGGATGACGTGCCCCATCGCCATCGCCAGCGCCCCGTCCGTACCCGGTGCTGCCGGCAACCATTCGTCCGCGAACTTCACGTTGTCCGCGTAATCCGGCGAGACCACGATCACCTTCTGCCCGCGGTACCGCGCCTCGGTCATCCAGTGCGCGTCCGGCGTCCGCGTCACGGGAACGTTCGAGCCCCACATGATCAGGTAGCCCGCGTCCCACCAGTCGCCGGACTCCGGTACGTCGGTCTGATCGCCGAAGACCTGAGGCGACGCGACCGGAAGATCGGCATACCAGTCGTAGAAGGACAGCATCGATCCGCCGATCAGCGAGGTGAATCGAGCGCCGGACGCGTGCGACACCATCGACATCGCGGGAATCGGAGAGAAGCCGGCGACCCGATCCGGCCCCCATTTCTTGATCGTGTGCACATAGGCGGCGGCGACCATTTCGGTCGCCTCGTCCCAAGTCGCGCGGACCAGCCCGCCCTTGCCACGCGCGGACTTGTAGGCCTTGGCCCGCAATGGGTTGTCGACGATGTGCGCCCACGCCTTGACCGGGTCCCCGCCGTGCTGCCTCTTCGCCTCGCGATACATCTCCAGCAGGACGCCGCGGATGTAGGGATAGCGGATGCGCGTCGGCGAGTAGGTGTACCAAGAGAAGGCCGCGCCGCGTGGACAACCCCGCGGCTCGTACTCCGGGCTGTCGGGTCCGACGGACGGATAGTCGGTCTGCTGGGTCTCCCAGGTAATGATGCCGTCCTTGACGTAAACCTTCCACGAACAAGAGCCCGTACAGTTCACGCCATGCGTCGAGCGCACCACCTTGTCGTGACTCCAACGATCCCGGTAGAAGTCGTCCGCCTCCCGGCCACCGGTCTTCGTCAGCGTCCGGAGGTCGGCCGACACCTTGCCTTTCGTGAAGAACCGTCTCGTCCGCACGAGCGCGTCGCTCAAGCCTCCGTCAAGCCCCACCTCGCGACCGGCTCCCGTGCCCTCAGTGCTCACAAGCGATCCTCTCTTCGACGCGGTCACGGCTCAGGAAACGCTCTTGGAAACCTCTTCGTCGCCGGGTGACGACATCCGATGCGCGCGCTCCGTCGCCCGTACCAGAGTCAGAGTCAGGACGAGAGTCAGAGCCGCCGTCGCCGCCAGCAGCCACAGGCCGATCGCGTAGGACTCCGTCCGGCCGTACACATAACCCATCACCAGCGGCGGTACGAACCCACCGAGTCCGCCGGCCGCACCGACCAAACCGGTCACCCCGCCCACTCGCGACGGTTCCGTGACCTCGGCGATCAGCGCAAAAGTCGCGCCGCTACCCGAGCCGAGGGCGGCGGCCATTCCGAGAAACGCAATCGTGCCGACATGCTCGAGCAGCGGATGAGTCGCAGCGACCCCCGCTCCGGCGACCACCACGGCGTACCCGACAGCCAGCACCGGAACCGGCCCCAACCGGTCCGACAGCCACCCACCAAGTGGGCGCATGATGACCGCGACCGCGACGAAGCCCGCCATCCGGTTCGCTGCGTCGGCCGGCGTGAGGTCGTAGTCCGTCTTCAGGTAGGCCGGGAGATAAACCGAGAAGGCGACGTACCCGCCGAAAGCCACCGCGTACAGGACGCAGGCCTGCCAGGTGATCGGAAGCTTCGCGTTGGCCACGAGGCGCCGTGCCAGCGAGGTTGATGGTGCTGTGCGTCCAGGAGCGTCCCGGAGGAACATCCAGGCGACGACGGCGTACACGGCGAGGGCGGCTGCGGTGATCAAGAACGGCGTCTTGGCCCCTAGACCGTCGTACAGCTTCACGGTCGTCAGCGCGCTGATCGCCGTACCACCCATGCCGGCGCCGAAGATCCCCACCGCGAGACCCCTCCGCTCGGGCGGGAACCAAGCATTCACGAACGGCACCCCGACCGCGAACGTCGTCCCCGCGACACCGAGGAAGAACCCTCCGACCAGCAGCAACGCATAGGAGTCGAGCGCGACGAACGCGATGAACAGGATCGGGACGATCGTCACCGCGGACACGATCGGGAACATCACCCGGCCACCCAGCTTGTCGGTCAGCGCACCGACCACGATGCGACCGAGCGACCCGACAACCACCGGGACCGCGACCAGCAGCGCGACATCCGACTCAGTCAGCGCCCCCAGCGCCCCATTCTGCCGAAACAACGGACCGAGCGGGCTGATCAACGCCCAAGCCCAGAAGTTGACCGCGAAACCAACCGTAGCCAGCACCAGCATCAGCCACGGCGAACCCACTACGTCCCCGGTACGCCGCTCCGCATGATCTGTCATACCTCGTCCCCAACCGAGATCGTCACGCTTTCCACCATCGTGCAAGTTGCAGGCGTTGCCAATGGGCCGAAAGTCCCGCCTCGGACGGTCAGATGAACAGGAGTTGGGCGCCTTCGGTCTTTTCGATGAAGTCGGCGGCGCTGATGATGGCTTCGACGTCTTCGTACAGGTCGGACTCGTCGAGGTGCATCATGTCGGCGGACATGCGGCAGGCCCAGAGGTGACCGCCAGACGCGACGATCTGTTCGAGGAACTCCGGTACGTCGGGTACGCCGATCTCCTGGATCTGCTTCTTCATCTGGTGGGTGGCCATCGCGGTCATGCCGGGTAGGCCGCCGAGGCCTTGCGGCATGTGTGTCGCGGTGTTCCCGAGCATGGTGAACTTCAGGTCGTACATCCGCGACTTGGTGATCATGTCGAAGCCCCAGAAGGTGAAGAACAGGTGCGTCTCCACGCCCTCACCGAGGGCGGCGTTGGCCAGGATCAGGCCCGGGTAGGCCATGTCCAGGTTGCCCTTGGAGCAGATGATGGCCAGTTTGCGGCCTTCGGTTGCCTCGTCGCCGAAGTTCGGGACGGCCAGCGGCAGATTGTCAACGGTGGTCATGGCGATGTCCTCTCACACGCAACCGCGGGGTTTCGGCAGGCCGGCGACGTACGCCATCTTCTTGGCCGGCTTACTGGGGAACAGGGCGAACAACTGCTTGACGGGGATGCCGGCCAGCGTCGACACCCGGCGCAGTGTGGCGGTCTCGCCGTGCGTCGGGTAGTCCTCGCGCAGGAACCGGATCGCCTTCCAGTGCTCGTCGGTGAGCTCGATCCCGATCCGGGACGCGAGCTGTACGGCGAGTTCCTCGGACCATTCGTCGTACATGGTCAGGAAACCCTCAGAGTCAGTGTGAACAGTCGTCATGGTCGGACCTCCTCGTCCGGTCGGTGTTTGCCGCTCATGGACATCCGGCTCGGTATCGGCAGCCAGCGACCCTTGACCAGCAGATTCCAGTAGATCCAGCGGAAGGCGAGCTTGCCCCAGTGGTTAGCCTTCGTCTCACGCAGCAGGGAGAGCGGACCTAGACGTCCGAACGGGAATCGCCCGGGTAGTGGCTCGGTGTCGTAGTTGAAGTCGATCAGCAGGCCCTTGCCGTCACCGGTCTCCACGAAGCAGTTCGCGTGCCCGTCGAAGCGGTGCGTCATCGCGACGCCTTCGACGTACTGGAAGAAGTTCTCGACGAAGATCTCGCTCGAGAAATGCGCCACGGATCCGGCCTTCGAGGTCGGTAGGTCGTTGGCGTCGCCAATGGCGAAGATGTCCGGATGGGCCAGTGACTGCAGCGTGTATTTGTCGACCGGCACGTAGTTCAGCTCATCGCCCAGACCGGACGCGCCGATGAAGTCCGCACCCATGTTGAGTGGCACCGTGACCAGCAGGTCGTATCCGATCTCGCGCTCGTCGTAGCTCACCAGCGTCTTGCGGTCGGCGTCGACCCGTTCGACCAGGAAGTCGGTCTCGACCGTGATCTTCCGCTCGTCGAGCAGCCGGCCGAGGTACCGCGACGCGATCGGCTTGGTGAACGCACCGTCCAGCGGCGTCACGTACACGATCTCGACCTGATCCCGCATCTCACGACGACGGAAGAAGGCCTCCGCGAGGAAGGTGAACTCCAACGGCGCGACCGGGCACTTGATGGGTTGTTCGACCACGTGGACGACGAGCCGCCCGCCGGTGAGCCCCTGCAAGGCGTCGCGGAGTGCGAACGTACCGTCGTACGTGTAGAAGTCGTGGATGCTGTGACGCCACTCCGCGCCGAGCATGCCTGCTGTCTGGTCCGGCCGCGAGCTGGTGCCGGTGGCGATGACAAGGTAGTCGTAGCTGACCACGTCACCGTCGATTAGCTTGACCGACTTCCGCTCCGGGTCGACGGCCGCGATCTCACCGATCAGCAGCTGGATCCCGGCGCGCAGCAGCTGGCGACGGGGTTTCAGCAGATCTTCCCGGCCACCGAAGGGGACGAACAGCAGCCCCGGCTGGTACAGGTGGTCCGGGTCCCGGTCGATCACCGTGATCCGCCAGTCGTCGAGCGCCAGTCCGCGGCGCAGCTTGTTGGCCACGACCGTGCCGGCGGTGCCTCCGCCCAGGATTACCAACCGCTTCACGACGCGTCCTTTTCATGACGGGGCCCGGCCGGATGCGGCCGGCCGGGCCAGGGTGTGTCAGTCGGTGTGCTCGATCGTGATCGCGCGCGCCTCGGCGGGTTTCGCCGAGATCGGCACGGTCACCTCGAGGATCCCGGCCGTGTACTTCGCGACGACCGCCTGCTCGTCGGCTCCGTCCGGCAGCAGCACCCGGCGGGTGAGCGTGCCGTAGTGGAACTCGGACCGGGCTGCGTCGTGCTCCTCCTGCTGACGAGTCGCGGAGATGGCCAGCATCCCGTTCGCGACCTCGACCTTGATGTCCTTCTCCGGATCCAGACCGGGCAGTTCCGCACGCACGACGTACTTGTCGTCGTCGGTGAACTCCTCGATCCGGACGCCGCGCATCGTGGCCGGCAACGTGAACAGATTCGGCAGGCCCTCGGCCCAGTCGAACAGATCCGCGAACTGCCGCCGGCTGTCCCGGTGCTGAAGTGTCGTCACCATCGTGTCTCCTTCCGGTTGCCTTTCCCTACACCTCCACCCCACCTCGCGACGCGCCACAGCAGCAGGGCCATCCGCACCGCATCACCCCGGACCTTCGGCCCTCCCGCACCGCCGTTCGGACAGGCAAGCTGCATCGTGGAAGGGAGCGACCCATGGACGGTGCGACCGCGCCCGCTTGGCGCCGCCGGGTGTGGACCGCCGTCTCGCTCGTGATCGTGATCGCCGTGGTCGAGTACGTCGTCCTCCCGAAACTCACCTCGGCCCGCGAGTCCCTCGACCGTGTCGCACATCTCAACCCGGCGTGGATGATCGCCGGAGTCCTCCTCGAAGCCAGCTGCTTGGTCAGCTACTCGCTCTTCACCCGTGCGCTGCTGGGCCCCGGCCAGACGCGGTTCTCGTGGATCCTGCGCACCGATGTCACCGGGTACGGCGTGAGCCACGTGATACCGGGTGGCGCAGCGACCGCGACCGCTCTTCGCTTCCGGCTGCTGCAGGCCGGTGGCGCACGACCGTCCAACATCACAGCAACCATCACGGCGGAAGCCATCGGCTCGTACGCCGCGCTGCTCCTGATCGCCTGGCTGACCTCGATCCCCGCACTGTTCCTGAGGGACGCGACCTCGGCGTACCTGATCATGTTCCTGATCGGTCTGGCCGCTGTAGCCGCCGGCGTACGCGCAATCCGCCAGCGATCCGCGCTCGAGCGATTCGCAGCCCGTACGCTGCGGGCGTCGCTTCATCGACTCCCGCGCCGAACACGACCCTGGATCACCTCGGTCGCGCTCCGCCTCCGCGATCTCTTGGCCGACCACGAGGTGCGCAAGGCGTTCTTCGTCTGGGCAACGCTCAACTGGTTGCTCGACGCAGCCGTCCTGTGGATGTTCCTCGCCGCCTACGGCGAGCCGATCAACCCGATCCCCCTGCTCCTGACCTACTGCGCCGCCAACCTGGCCGCCGTCGTGCCGCTGACCCCTGGCGGTATCGCGGTGGTCGAGGGCATCGCGATCTCGAGCCTCCTCGGCTTCGGCGTCGACGGCCAGGCCGCCGTCCTCGCGGTTCTGTCCTGGCGTCTCGTGCAGTTCTGGGGACCGGTTCCGGTGGCCGGCCTGTGCTACCTCAGCCTCCAGGCGCAGAGCGCAACGGCCCACGCCAAGCAGGACTAATGCCCCGTGCGCAGACTCCCGGCAGGACAGATGCTCGAAGCGCGGAGTCTCCGCTGTACGCCGAGGAAGGAGCCATCATGTCCAAGTCGTCGACCACCGAGGTACGCCGGGCTCCGGCCTCGTCGAGAGGCTGGTCCGTCTGGATGACCGGGCTGTGGATCATCTTCTTCGTCGTGATGCAGAAGGGCCAGCTCGACGACCTCGCCGCCTGGATCCGAGATCTGCCGATCGTGGTCGAGATCCTCACCTGGATCGTGTTCTTCCCGCAGGTCCTGGCCACGGCCGTCTGGACGAGCGACTGGTCCGAGGGTCTACGGGTGACGCTCGTGGCGCTGTTCGTCCTCGTCTGGACCCTGCTGTCCCTACCACGACCCAAGACCTCCGGCCGGCGGTGAGTCCGGTGAGACTACGCGTTCGCGATGCCGTCGCGATCCTTCTGTTCGCCGCTGTCCTGGTTCCGTACATCGGCTACCTCGTCAACGGAGACATGCCACTGATCGACAACGCGCGATCGATGGCCTCCACCGGGCTCTTCCTCGGCGGCGCCGCGTTCTGGGTGATCCGGAGCGGTAGGCCGCTACGGATCGGGCGCGTCGAGGGTGTTGCCGCGGCGCTCGCTCTCGCGCTGTACATCTCCACCATCGCGTTCGCCGCGACCACCACGGCCGCGTTCCTGCTGGCCGCGTTCATGGGCAGCTTGGCGCTGGTGTTCGCCCTCGACCTCCTCGACCGGCCGCGGCGCGGCGTCGAACCCGATCGATGACCGTTCAGCAGGCGCCTCCGCGCGGCCTCTCCTCGGACCAGGCCGCGATCGCGCTGGTCGAACACGGGCCGAACACGATTCCGTCACCCCGCCCACCGTCAACCTGGCGCCGCGTACTGGTGCAGCTGCGGGATCCGATGATCCTGCTCCTCCTCGCCGCCGCGGTACTCACCGCAAGCCTCCGCGACCTGACCGACCTGGCGGTCATCCTGGTCGTGGTCGTGCTCAACACCACCGTCGGCGTCATCCAGGAAGTACGTGCCGAGCACGCACTCGCCGCCCTCAACCGGCTGGCCGCGCCACAGGCGACCGTACGACGCAACGGCCGCACCACCGTCATCCCGTCGGCCGACGTCGTACCGGCGGACGTGATCCTGCTCCAAGCCGGCGACGTCGTACCCGCCGACCTCGAACTGTTCGACGCAGTTCAGCTCCAGGCCGACGAATCCACCCTCACCGGAGAATCCGTCCCGGTCGAGAAGGACCCATCGGACAAGCTGTACGCCGGAACCGTCGTGACCCGCGGCCGCGGCACCGGCACTGTCACTCGAACCGGATCGGGCAGCGCACTCGGGCGAATCGCCGCGCTGCTGTCGAACCAGCGGCCGCGGGCGACTCCGCTGCAACGCAGGCTGGCCGCGCTCAGCCGAATGCTGAGCATCGTGGCCGTCGCACTGTCCGCCGTCGTCGCCGTCGCCGGTCTCGTCCGCGGGCTGCCGTTGCCGAGCATGGTCGTGACCGCGGTCAGTCTCACGGTGGCCGCCGTACCCGAGTCGCTGCCCGCGGTCGTCACGCTCGCCCTCGCGATCGGCGCCCACCGGATGGCGCAGCGCGCCGCGGTTGTCCGCAAGCTGCCCGCGGTCGAGACGCTCGGCGCGGTCACCATGGTCGCCACCGACAAGACCGGCACCATCACCGAAGGCATCATGCAGGCCGAACGCCTGTGGACCGAGTCCAGCACGGCCACCGCCAGCGGCACCGGCTACGACCCTGCCGGTCACCTCATACCCGCCGACGTCTCCCCCGACGTCCAGCACCTGCTGCGGGACATTACCCTCTGCAACGATGCCGCTCTGGGCCTGCCCACGGACGAGGACCCGGCCTGGCGTCCGATCGGTGATCCGACCGAGGCGGCGCTCCTCACACTCGCCCATCGCGGCGCCGTCGACCCCGACGAACTCCGCGCCGCGTACCCGCGAACGCACGAGCTTCCCTTCGACAGTGCGCGCAAACGGATGACCACCTTCCACCTGCCGCCCGGCAGCGACGACGTCCTCGTGATCGGCAAGGGCGCACCGGAGGTGATGCTCACCCCCGACGTCACGCCGTACGGCGATCTCGTTCGCGCCAAGGCAGTTGCGGCCGAGCTGTCGGAAGCCGGCTACCGCGTGCTGGCCGTCGCCGACAAACTCGTGCCGGCTGACGCTCCCCGCACCGAGAACGGGCTGCGGCTCGTCGGCCTGATCGCGATCACCGATCCGGTCCGGCGCAACGCCGCGGACGTCGTCGCCACCTTCGGCGAGGCCGGGATCGGCCTCCTGCTCATCACCGGGGACGCGCCCGGCACTGCGCTCGCGGTCGCGAACCGCATCGGTGTTCACGACGGCGAGGTCGTCACCGGCGCCGACATCGACAACGGCAAGGACCCGACCAGCGGGCACGTCTTCGCCCGGATCCGTCCGGAGCAGAAACTCGACATCGTGCGCGCCTGGCAGGACCACGGTCACGTCGTCGCGATGACCGGCGACGGCGTCAACGACGCCCCTGCACTCCGTCGCGCCGACATCGGCGTCGCGATGGGCAAGGGCGGCACCGAGGTCGCGCGGCAAGCGGCTGATCTGGTCCTCACCGATGACGACCTCGGCACCATCGAGGCCGCGATCGAGGAAGGCCGGCGGATCTACACGAACATCCGCACTTTCCTCCGCTACGCCCTGAGCGGCGGTCTCGCCGAGGTCCTGGTGATGCTGATCGGTCCACTGCTCGGCTTCGCCGTACCGCTGGTGCCCGGCCAGATCCTGTGGATCAACATGCTCACCCATGGACTGCCCGGCGTAGCCATCGGCGCGGAGCCCGCCGACCCCGGGACGATGCAGCAACCGCCGCGCTCACCCCAGGAACAGATCCTCGGCGCGGGCCTGTGGAAGCGGATCGCCTTGACCGGCGCACTCATTGCCGCCGTCACCATGACAGCGGCCGTCTGGGCCCGAAGCGTCGGAGCACCGTGGCAGACCATGAGCTTCCTCGTGCTCGGTCTCGCCCAGCTGGGTGTCGCCATCGCGCTACGCAGGCCGAATCCGCCCGACGGCAGGCGGCTGCGCTTCCTCGACCTGGCGGTGGCCGGCGCCCTGGCTGCCCAGATGCTTCCCTTGGCACTCGCACCGTTGCGAGACCTTCTCGGCCTGCAGTCCTTGACCGTCACCGAGATCCTGTGCGCGCTGGCCCTGGCCTCAGTACCAGGCCTGGCCACCGCGATCGGCCGCCACATCCGCCCCGCCCGAACCAGCCTCCACCGCACCTGGACCTGGTGGCGCGCCGGCCGCAGGCGCCTCACAAAACGCTGACCCCGCACCCGCTCCCCCCACCCACCCGACTTTGAGAAGCCACCAACCATTTCACTGGCGTCGAGATGGTTGGTGGCTTCTCAAAGTCGGGTCCGTCCAGCGCGGGGCAGGGTCGTCCGGACCATTGGGGGCGGGGACTTCTGCTCTGTTGGGTGAGCGTGTCCGGGTGTGTGCTGATGGTGAGAGAGGAAGGAGCCGGCCATGAGCGACCTCGAGAACAGGCGTGCCCAGCGCGACGCGCAACGCTCCGCCGCAAGCCGCCGGTCCAGCGGCCCGACCGCAGCCGAGCAGGCACTCATCCGCCACCTCGGCGTCGAGATCTACAAGGAACGCCACCAGGCCGAGCCCGCGCCGGGAAAGGCCGGCGTCGGCGACAAGTCCGACGATCCCGAGGAGTCGACGGGGCGATCGAGCGATCGATGACTTCCGTCTGACAGCGGCGGGTGGTTCCGCCGACCGCCGATCGAAGGAGAGGCGGCTGCGCGCAGCCCGGGATGGGCGTGCGGTACAACGGCAGCGCGACTGCTCGAGCTGCTTCCGGGTCTCGTTCCGGCTCGGATGCCGGCGCCGGTGCTTCGTTGTCGTGATCGTCGACGACGGCGCTGCTCGTCAGCTGCACGGTCCGGTCCGCGTACCACTCGGCGTCGGGCTCCGACTGCGAGGTGACCAGCACCGCCGCGCCGCGGGCAGCCGCCTCGTGGAGCAAGGCCGGCAGAATCCGGCGGGCTTCGTCGTCCAGCTCGGTGGTCGGGTCGTCCAGGACGATCAGTTCGGGTTCGTGCATGAGCGCCTGGACGATGCCCAGCCGCCGCAACTGGCCCCGGCTCAGCTGACCCATCGGACGATCGATCTCCAGCCCGAGGCGTACGGCGAGTTCGTGCGCGTACGCCGTACCGCAGCCGCGCACCGCGGCGCAGATGTCCAGGACGTCGCGAGATGTCAGCGAGCCCATCGTCTCCAGATCCTTGACCAGATAGCCGATCCGCCCCTTCAACTCGGCCGCGGCCGGACCCGAGCCCAGGACCTCGATCGATCCGCACGCTGCCAGCTCGCCGACGATCACGCGGCTGATCGTGCTCTTGCCGGTCCCGTTCGGCCCGGTCAGCACGACGACTTCGCCGTACCGCACGGCCAGATCCGTGAACCGCGCGCCGTACGCCGACACACCGCTCAGCCGCACTGCCTCGTCCAACTTCTCCACCGTGCTCATCACAGCCTCCTATCGACTGCTTCGAGTCTCGGCCGCGGCCTGTGACTCGCACCACAGCCGTCGGACCCGAGTCCGGCAGTCGGAGGTCCACGGCGCGAGGCCGAAGGACCCAGTCGCTCGGGACCGTTTGCCGGTGCCGATCATCGGCCGGCGGCGAGACGCTCGATGTACGGCGCCTGAGGAGGAGATATGCGCATCGAGTCACGAACGGTCCCCGCGCAGCGGACCGCGGTCGCCAAGGGCACCTTGCGTCGCGAAGAGCTGAGCGCTTGGTGCCCGGCCGCACTCGACCACGTCGCGACGTACCTGAGCCGGCACGAAGTCGCCCCGTGCGGCTTCCCGTTCGTTCGGTATCACGTTCGGCCGGATCACAGGTTCGAGGTCGAGGCAGGCTTCCCGGTCGCCATCCGCATCATCGGTGACGGCAGCGTCCGGCCATCGACGATCCCTGGAGCGAACGTCGTCGTCGCGTGGCGCATCGGCCCGTACGACGGGCTGGGCGAAGCCTACGACTCCTTGGACGAATGGCTGAAGGACGAGGGCGCTGTCCGGTCCGGCGATGCCTGGGAGGTGTACCACGATGCCCCGACCCGCGACCCGCACTTCTGGCGCACCGAGGTCATTCAGCCCTTTGTCCTCACCACAACCCGTTCGGACATGCAGGAGTCCACCCGGCACTGAGCGTCGAGCGTCAGCTCTTCAGGTGGACGTGTTTCTTGGTGATCTGCTCGATGTCGGACGCGGCGGCATGGATCAGTTCGTGGGACAGGTTCGACAAGGCTCGCGCGGCGGCGAGCTCGTCGCCGATCTCAGCGACCTCGGCGTCCTCGGGGTGGCGGTGCGCGCTGCCGTGGCCGACGAGGTGGGTCTTGTCGTTCGTGTGCAGGCGGGCCTCCGCGTTGGTGATCCGCTCGTCCTCGTGCTCGTCGATGAAGATGTCAACACTCCATCGTCTCGTCGCAGCCATCGCCGTTCCCCTTTCAGTCAGCTCATCCTGTCTCCACCCTCCGCTCTCGAGACCCTCACGACCAGGGCCGTCCGGTCCAGCACCGGGGGCACTTCTGCTCTGCCGCTCCGGCTCGCTGACGGCCGGCCCGCGCCACGAGTGTGACGCGGGCCGGTCTGGATGTCAGGCAGTGATTGCGGTCATGCTGTTCCAGCCGGAGCCGACGAGCACCGGCGGCAGGATCCACCCGCTGGTGCCGCTACCGCGGTACAGGTACAGCTGCCCAGAACCGTTGCGAACCAGCAGATCCGCCTTGTCGTCGCCGTTGAAGTCCCACGGAGTCACGATCGCCGTCGCGTTCTGCCAACTGGTCCCGATCAGGGTCCGGCCCGGCAGCCAACCGCCCGTGCCGTTGCCCCGGTACAGCCACAGATCCCCGTTTCCGTCACGAGCCGCGAAATCGACGAAGGTGTCGCCGTCGAAGTCACCAGGCCCGCGCATTGACGTCATCGCGTTCCAGCCGGTCCCGTATCCCACCCGCGGCAGGAAACCACCGGCGCCGTTGCCCGGGTAGAGCCACAGCTGGCCCGTGCTCTGCCGCGCCAGCAGGTCCATGTGACCGTCACCGTTGAAGTCGCCCGGCCCGGACACCGAGGTCATCGCGTTCCATCCGCCACCGAAGCGCTTCCAGATCAGCCAGCCCCCGCTGCCGTTCCCCGAGTACAGCCGCAGGTACCCCGTAGCGTCGACCGACATCAGGTCCGCGTGCCCGTCGCCGTCGAAGTCCCCGGGGGCGACGATCGCGGTCATCGCATCCCAGCCTTGGCTGTAACCGATGCGCGGCAGCCATCCAGCCGCCCCGTTGCCCGGGTAGAGCCACAGGCGTCCGGTCGTGTCGACGGACAGAACGTCCGAGTTGGTATCACCGTTGAAGTCGTTGTTCTTGACGATCAAGGCGGCCGGTGCGGCCGTCGTTGTCGCCTTCTGCTCGGCTGCGGAGGACAGCGACGTACCGGCCAGCAGCAGGCTCACGCCCGCCACCATCGCCAGTCCTGCTCGTCCTCCAAGGCGCAAGCTTCCACGCATGGAAATTCCCCCTCGTCCCTCGGTTCGGCGGCATACCGCAGAGAGGCCCGGTCCGGGCACATCCGATTGGTTCTCGGCGGCTGCCCTTCGACCCCACCAAACCGGACTAGCGCGGAGTCGCTCTAGGGTCAAAGGTCCCAACAATCCGTGACAGTGGTCCTACACACAGCTCCGACGCACGGACGTTCGCCGGACGAGCTTGGTTGACGTGTCGACGACAAGGAGTGCGATCACGCCGATGCCGGCGAACAGCCAGCCCTGTGCGGACGGCCAGCCGCCGCCCAGCAGATCAGCCACCGGCGGGATGCCGAGGAAGACCGCCAGCAGGACCAGTTCGATGGCGAGTGCCAGCACCAGGGTCCGGTTCGTGGTGAGGCCGACCTTGAAGATCGTGCTTCGCTCGCTGCGGCAGGCAAGGGCGTTCGCCATCTGCATCAAGGCGATCACCGCGAACGCGGTCCCCGAGGCGACCGCCAGTGCCGCGCCGGACGGTACGGCCCCGAAGTGCCAGCCGTGACCGGACAAGATCAGGACGAATGCCGTCATCGCCACGACGGCCTCCGTCAGCCCGAGCACGCCGAACGCTCTGACCAGCAGAGCCCGATCGACCAGCCGGTGATGCCGAGCCGGACCGTCCAGAACATTCCGGCCCGGCCGCTCGACGCCCAGGGCGAGCGCCGGCAGTACGTCGGTGCCGATGTCCAGCGCCAGTACCTGCAGTACGCCGATCGCGAGCGGAATCGAACTGCCGGTCAGCGCCCAGGCCACGAACGGCGCGAGCTCGGCGACGTTGTCGGCGAGATGGTAGGTGAGAAATCGCCGTACGTTGGAGAACGTGGCACGGCCGAGCCGGATCGCGGTCACGATGCTGGCGAAGTGATCGTCCAGCAGGACCAGGTCGGCGGAGGCCCGGGCGACATCGCTGCCCGAGGCGCCCATTGCGACGCCGACATCGGCCTCGCGCAGCGCCGGCGCGTCGTTGACGCCGTCACCGGTCATGGCCACCACGTGACCGCGCTTGCGCAGTGCCCGCGCGATCCGGAGCTTGTCCTGCGGTGTCACCCTGGCGACCACGACCCCGTCGTCACGGTCGAGCAGCTCGCCCAGGCGCTCGTCGTCGTCCGGCAGCTCGTTGCCGTTGACAACCAGCCCGCCAGGTCCGAGCAGACCGACCTCACGCGCGATCACCTCCGCGGTCGCCGCGTGGTCTCCGGTCACCACCGCGATCCGCACGCCGGCCTGCCGGCAGGTGGCGAGGGCGGCGTGCACATCGGTCCTTGGCGGATCCTCCAACCCAACCACGGCCAGCAGTTCGAGCGCGTCGGCGCCGAGCTCCAACTGGCCGTCGTGCACAAGCATGCCGGACGCCCGTGCCACCGCGAGGACCCGCCGGCCGCGCCTGGCCAGACTGTCGACCGCCGCGGTGGCATCCGGACCGCCGTTGGTCCGGCAGTACGGCATGAGGGCGTCGGGCGCACCGATCACCGCAGTGTTGCCGTTGACAACTACCGCGCTGTATCTCGTCTCGCTCGTGAACGTGGCCCGGTGGGTGATCATCGCCCGATCCACCGGCTGCGCCCCGAGGCGCCGGGCGAGTACGTCGACGGCCACCTCCATCGGATCGCCTTCCGCGACCCACCGGTCCTTGGAGCGCACCGCTCGGCCCCTGATGCAGGCGACAGCCGCCGCGGCGGCCCTCGCGGTCGCCTCGATCGCCGCCGGATCCCCGTCGGCCGAACCCGCCGGGTCGTAGCCGTGACTCTCCATCGTGACCGATCCACACGGCGTCCAGACCTCCAGGACCTCCATCTGATTCATCGTCAACGTGCCGGTCTTGTCGGTGCAGACGTACGTTGTCGCGCCGAGCGTCTCGACCGCGTCCAGCCGTCTGACCAGAGCGTTGCCGTGGGCCATCCGCTGCGCGCCCCGGGCCAGCGACAGCGTCACCGTGGGCAGCAGACCCTCGGGTACGAGCGCCACCATCACCCCCACGCCGAACAGAAGGGCCTTGGAGACACTCAGGCCGAGCAGCAGCGACGCCACCGTCAGCGAGACGCCGACGGCGACGGCGATCACCGCGATGACCCGGATCAGGCGATGCAGTTCGACAGTCAACGGACTCGGCGGGCGGTCCGCGCTCTCGGTCAGCGACTGGATCCCGGCCAATCGGGTGTTCCCGGCGACCGCGGTCACAACAGCATCCGCCTCGCCCTGGACGACGAACGTTCCCGCGAAGACCTGCTGCCCGGACGACGGCCGGACCGGGACCGACTCACCGGTGAGCATCGACTCGTCCACTGCGAGTGCATGAATGGTCACCAGCCGCAAATCAGCCGATATCCGATCGCCCGCGCTGAGCACGACCAGATCGTCGCGGACCAACTGGGTCGCATCGACAGACGTGACCAAGCCGTCACGAACCACCTGGACGCGGGACGGCAGCAAGTCACGCAGTCGTTCGGCAGCACGGTCGGCGCGGAACTCCTGGGCGAACGCGAAGACGCCGTTCAGGACGATGATCACCACGATCGCGACCGCGAGCGGGGCTAGTCCCGCCGCCAGCGCCAGCGCCGCAGCGACCCACAACATCAACGCGAACAGATGAGTCAGCTGCCCGGCGAGTACCTTCCAGGCCGGCGTACGCCGCGGTGCGGGCAACTCGTTCGGCCCGTCGGCCGCGAGCCGCAGTCCCGCATCCGCCGCCGACAAACCACGAGCACTCGAGGTCTGCACGCTGGGCATGACAACCTCCCCCTCTGAGCGTCGCGCCGTAGTCGCCTCGTACAGAACACGCCGGTCAACTGGTCACGCCCAGGGCCCAACGACCCGTACGAACCCCCCAAAGGCCTCGTGAGGCCGCGAGTTCCTGACCCGCGGGCAACTCGTTCCGGTTCACGCCGGTGGTGACTTCCCGTAGTGTTGCCGTGTGACTGACGGCTCGCGGTCAGGGCGTGGGGGCTGGGACGAGGGTGCGCTGGAATACGCCGGCTTGTCCCGGGTGCGTCTCGACGCCCTGTTGCAGGAACTCCTCGGGCGTGTCGACGAGATCATGGAGTACCAGGAACGCCTCCGGGCGCTCCTCGACGCAGTCGTCGGGATCGGCGCCGATCTCGATCTGAACAGCACCCTGGACCGCATCGTGTCGGCAGCCTGCGAGCTCGCCGGCTCCCGATACGGCGCGCTCGGCGTCGTCGGGCCGGACGGCAGACGACTCGTCCGCTTCATCACCCACGGTGTGAGCGACGAGGAGATCGCCGCCATCGGCCCGTACCCCGAAGGGCACGGCATCCTCGGGCTGCTGATCGAGCACCCCGAGCCGATCCGCCTGCACGACCTCGCCGAACACCCCCAGTCCTACGGATTCCCGGCCAACCATCCGCCGATGAAGAGCTTCCTCGGCGTCCCGATCCGCACCCGCGAACACGCCTACGGCAACCTCTACCTGACCGAGAAGACCGGCGGCGCCGACTTCACCGAAGACGATGAACGCACCGTCACCGCCCTCGCCGCCGCGGCCGGCGTCGTCATCGACAACGCCCGCCTGTACGCCGACACCGAGCAACGCCGGCGCTGGCACGAGGTGACCGCGGAGATCACGCAATTGATGCTCGGCGAATTCGATCCGGACCAAGCACTGCAGCTGATCGCGCGGAGGTCTCGCGAGGTGTCCGGCTCCGACGTCGCCGCCGTGCTGTTCGCGGACGGCGACGAGCTGGTCGTCCGGGCAGTCGACGGACCGCCGGAGTTCCGGCGCTTCCTCGGTCAGCGGTTGCCCCAGGACCTCCCAGTACTGGGCCGGGCCGTGACCGGCGGCGAGCAGGTGACGATCGAGGACCTGGCCGAGTTGCTCAAGGACCACGGCAGCCTGACCGAGTTCCCCGAAGGTGCACGGCTCGGCCGCACGACGATGGCTCCGCTGCCGTCAGGTACTACCGGCACCAGCGGTCTGCTCGTGGTCGCTTCCGGACGAGGCCCGGACAACGGGATGAGCGACGGCGCCGAGCTGGTCCGGATGTTCGCCGGCCAGGCCACGCTGGCACTCGAACGTGCTCAGTCACAACGCGACCGCGACATGCTCGCCGTGCTCGAGGACCGCGACCGGATCGCCCGCGACCTGCACGATCTGGTCATCCAGCGGCTCTTCGCCACCGGGCTGCAGCTCCAAGGGATGCATCGGCTGGCGCGGCCCGAACACCAGCAACGGCTGACCCAGGCGGTCGACGACATCGACGCCACCATCCACGACCTCCGGGCCGCGATCTTCGGACTCCAGCAGGCCCCGGGCGCCAGCACGCTGCGCGGCGACGTCCAGGCCCTCGTCGACGAGTACGCCGAGCCGCTCGGGTTCCGGCCGCGACTGATCTGGAGTGGTCCGGTCGACACCGCCGTACCGGCCGCGACCAGGCCGCAGATCCTCGCCACGGTGCGGGAGTCGTTGTCCAATATCGTCCGGCATGCCAAGGCGTCGGAGGCGACCGTCGAGGTCTCGGTCGGCGAGGGTCTCGTCCTCGCCCGCATCACCGACGACGGCGTCGGCATCGGACCGAGCACCCGTCGCAGCGGCCTCCGGAACCTCACCGAACGTGCGCAGGCCCTCGGCGGCACCGTTCGGATCACCGCCAACGATCCCCACGGCACCGTCGTCGAGCTCGAGGCACCGACCGACCGACTGACTGGCTGACTGACTGCCGAACGGCCCGTCTGGTTCGGGACTCTTGCCCGCAGCGCCGCCACCTCCCGGCAGCGAGGCTGGAGGCGGAGAACTACCGGGAGGAGCGCCCAATGTCCGAGCAACTGCCGACAGCGCACGTCGACATCCTGCTGGCAGCGGCTGTTGCTGCGCCGAGCATGCACAACACCCAGCCCTGGCGGTTCGAGATCGACGGTCACGTCATCGACGTCTACCTCGACGGCTCGCGCACGCTGCCGGCCGAGGACCCGACCGGCCGGGCGATGCGGATCGCCGCCGGCGCCGCCACCTTCAACCTGAGGTGCGCGGCCGAGACTCTCGGGTACGGCACCTGGTTCGGGCTGGCGCCGTACCCGAGAGAAGAACCCGATCTGCTCGCCCGCATCGTGATCGAACCCAGCGGGACCCGGAACGAAGAGCTGGCCGACCTGGCCGAACAGATCCCGCACCGGCACACCGACCGCAACCCGTCCGACGCGACGCCCATCGCCGAGGACGTCCGGGTCGCCTTGATGCAGGCGGCGTACGCCGAAGGTGCCGAACTCACCTGGCTCGGCGAAACCGAAGTGCGGGCCGTCCGCGACCTGGTGCTCGACACCGACCTGCGCGAGATCGGCGACTGGCACCGCAGCGCCGAACGCGCGCACTGGATCGGCGGCGCTCGCCCGGTCGAGGGGATCCCGAGCTCGGCACTCGGACCGCGGCCGGCCAGCTACCCGGGCACCGTCCGCGACATGGGGACCAAGCCGCTCGACCGGATGCGCAAGGAGTCCGCGTTCGAAGCGCACCCCGACCTCGCTGTACTCTCCACCGGCTACGACGAGCCCGCCGACCAGGTGGCCGCCGGCGCTGCACTCGAACGGGTCCTGCTGACTGCCGTTCGCGCTGGGGTCAGCGCGTCGTTCCTCAACCAGCCGCTCGAGTTCGACGACCTGCGCGCCAAGGTCCAGCAGCTCACCCAACGCCCCGGGTACGCGGACATGATCATCCGCTTCGGCCACAGCCACCCGGGAACCGGAACCGCCCGCCGCCCGATCGCGGACTTTCTGCCGAAGGACCGGCAGTGACCACGCTTCAGCAAGAACTCGACCGCTGGGAGGCCGCGCTCGCCGGCATCGCCGAGACCAGCACCAGCGACGACTGGCGCACCGAGGAACGCCACCTGGCCGAAGCCCGTCAGACGATCGTCGCGTACCACGGCCGCATTCTGCCGGCGATGACCGGCCGCGAGGCGTACGACGGGATCCTCACCGAGGAGGTCATACGACTGGTCGACGGCCTCGAAGAGTTGCGCGACGACCTGCTCCGCACGGCTCGCGCAGCGGACGCCCAGCAAATCCCCGAGACCCTCGCCGCGCTACGCGCGCTGACGCGGCTCGCCGTTCGCTTCGACGACCTACGCTGACCGATTCACGCGACGTTCGCCGATTCGGCCGTGGCCGCGTGGTGCGGGACGATCGCGACCGGACATGTCATCGCGGCCACCGAGCGGCGGGCCACCGGGTCGACGGGGCCTGGGCCACTGTGCGCGCCGACCACGACCAGACCGACGTCGCCGCTCTCGTGCACCAGCGCCGCGGCCGGCGGCCGACTACTCAGGAACCGGGTCACCTTCACGTCCGGGAACCGGCTCGACCACGGCGTCAGCGTTTCGGACAGCAGGTGGTCTGCCCGGCTGAGCCACGACCACTCAGGATCATCCCCAGCCGGCAGGTGTCCGGCCACGACGTCCGAGTGGACCACGATCAGGTCCGCGTCCCGCTGCGACGCCGTCATGAAGGCGAATTCCAGTGCTTCGGACGACAGCGTCGTACCATCGATGCCGACGGCAACCTTCCGGTCGGTCGTGGACGAGTGCCAGGACGCCGGTACGACGACCAGCGGGCAGCCCGCCCGCGCCGCCAGCATCAGATTGACCTGCGTGTTCACCAGCCGCTCCGGGCCCCGGCCGTGCGACCGGGCGATCACGAGCATCCGCGCGTTCTGTGCTGCGTGCGCGAGCACCCGTGACCGCGGCCCCTCACCGGTGGCTCCGGTCAACCGCAGCGAATGATTGCCACGGTGCCGCAGGTGTGCGGTCGCAACCTGGACCGCGTCGTCGGCGGCCTCGGCCACCGGCTTCTGCGAGTAACCCGATGCGAAGGAACTACGGCTCGAGTACGGCGCGATCAGTTCCAGCCGTGATGAGGTCCGCCTGGCCTCGGCGGCGGCGTACTCGACCAGGCGCAGGTTCTCCGCACTTCCGTCGACCTCGACGACGACGGGTCCTGTCCGGTTCCAGCCAGCCATTTCTCTGTCTCTCGTCAGCTCGCGCTCGGCGCCGGGACGATCGCCAGCGGGCAGGTTGCGTGATGCAGGACGCCTCGGGTCACCGACCCGAGCAGGAACGAAGCCATCCGCGTGGGATGGCGAGTGCCGAGGACCAGCAGCTGCGCGTCGGCGTCCTCGGCGGCGGTGACGATCCCGTCCACCAGATGACCACGCCGAACCTCCACCTCGAAGATCCGCCCGGGATACTTCTGGCGCCACTCGGCGACGACCTTCTCGAAACGTCGCTCAGCGTTGTCTGCCAACTCGGCACTGACGCCGGCGACATTGATCGCGTCCCAGCTGTACATCGCCGGAAGATCCCACACATGAACGAGCCGAATCGGCAGTCCGCGCTCCGTCGCTTCGGCGACCGCGAACTCCATCACCGCGACGTTCTCGGCGTCATTGTCCAGCGCGACCAGCACCGGCCCGGCATGATCGGACGGCTTCCAGTGCTCCGGAACCACCACGACCGGGACGGTCGCCTGCGCCACGACAGCTTCCGAGGTGGAGCCGACCAGCAACCGCTTGAACGTCCCCAGTCCGCGGCGGCCGACGACCAGCATTCGGCTGTCGGCAGCCGCCTGGGCGAGTTTCCTGGCCGGCGGGCCGACCATCAGATCGGCCTCGTTGTCCAGGGTGCCCGGGCTTTCGTCCAGGTACTTCTGGACATCGTTGACGAGCTCCATCGACGCGTCGTCGACCGCATCGCCCTCCCATCCGGGAACGTGCCGGAGCTTCTCGTCGATGACGTGGACCACCTGGAGGGGCTCTCGCCGGAGCAACGACTCCTGCAAGGCCCACTCCAGGGCGCCGGTGTCACGCCAAGAGCCGTCAACCCCTACGTGGATAACCGGCTTCACAGACATCGAGCTCACCGGAGCCAAGGGTACTTGCGGACGAAGTCCAGGCCGCTCCACCACTTGCCGAAGCCCCACACGTTGCCCGCAGCAACCAGCGCCAGAACCACGACCGTTACCGCACCGACAATGTGGTCATCCAGCACCGGATTGTTCTCCGGCGGCAGATTCGCCGACCACATCAACACGTACAGCAACGCGCCGCTGACAGCCGCGATCCTCATCCCGATGCCGAGGGTCAGCGCGAGACCGATGCCGGCCAGGCCGATCATGAACAACGGAGTGACCCACCAGTCACCCACCAGCGACTGATAGAAGTCCGCGAACGGGCCGTTGGTTCCCTTGCCCAGGAACCCTGCTGTCGGATCCCCACCATCGATCCAGCCTTTGCCGGACGGGGTCGCATAACCGAGCCCGAACACCTTGTCGACGAACGCCCACAAGAACGACAGTCCGAGCACGATCCGCAGTACAGCCAGCGCACGGCCGGCCGCAGTGGTGATGAACGCATGCCGATCGCCGTCCGGCTCCATCGCGGGAACAGGCAAGTCGTGCCGCTGGCGCGGTGTAGTGGTCATGATGTAGTCCCTCCACTCGAATCTGACACTCCGATCCTGAGGTCTCCCCCGCACGATGGTCAGAGCCGTTGTCACCCCATCTCCAGGAGTCGAACGGCCCTCTCCTTCAGGGACGTACGCCACTGCCCGATACGGCGCCGCCGGCGGACGGTGGAATCGGGAGATGTCTGCGCAGGACCTACCGCAGCTCATCGACCAGACAGGAGACACTTGTCATGACAACCACACTCGCGCTCCCGCTGCGGCCCAGTGCGGAGATGGTCAGGCTGGCGCGCTTCCACCGCGACGTCCGCTGGACCGGCACGATCCAGGCCGGTAGCACCGGCCCCGGCAGTCCTGCGATGACCGCGATCGGAGAAGCCAGGTATCACACGATCCAGGACGGGCTGTGGATCGTCGGCGACCACGAACAAGACCTGTACCTGACCGACGGGACGTTCGTCCGTCACTCGCAACTTCACTGGGTAGCAGGCTGGGATCCCGAGGCCCTCGAGTACCGCGCGTCGTCCGCCGACAGCGACGGCCGCCTCGACTTCCTTTCCGGCACCATCGGCGGCAGGCTGCTCACCTTCGAGAGCATCGGCCGCCCGCGCGTCCGCACCCGCCTGTTCTGGCACGTTGCCGACGCGGAGACGATGACCTGGCGCAACGAGGTCTCCGTCGACGGCAGCCCCTACCAACTCGTCGAACGCTACGTCTGCACAACCGACACAACGCCATGACCCGCATCGTCGGAGAGGTCACTATCGATGCGCCGGTCGTCGAGGTGTTCGACATGGTCGCCGACGAACGTAACGAGCCGAGGTACAACCCTCGGATCGTCCGTGCCGAGATGGTGAGCGAAGGACCGATCGGCACTGGCTCGCGATTCGCAGCCGTCCCCAAGGGCATGGGCGCGAAGGGCGAGATGACTCTGGAGCTCGTGGAGTACGACAGACCGCATCGTCTTCACAGTGTCGTGCGAGCGTCGTACCTGCTGGTCGACGGAACGCTGACATTCGACGAGGTCGAGGGTGGCACGCGCCTGCGGTGGGATTGGGACACGGTGCTGCTCGGCTGGTCGCGGCTGCTCTCCCCGGTGCTGAGCGTCTTCGGTCGCGGTTGGGAGCGCCGGAACTGGGTTGGGCTCAAGAAGTACATGGAGTCCGGACGTCTCTGAGTGGCTGACACCATCAGGAAGTCGGGCTCCTGGACCGCGCGTGCCGGCGGACGATCGCGACGGGCGAGTCCGCGTGGTGCATCAGGCTTCGGCTGACCGAGCCGAGGAGCATGCCGGCGCGCGATCTGGCTTCCAGGTCGGTCGTCCACACCCACGAGGATGTACATCGTCATCATCAATGAATTCCTTCAACGGATGCTCAATCAGCTGTGCGGATTGCTGTGACTGCGAAGGCCTCGACGTCCTGGTAGTGGCCGCCGGTCGAGGCGACGATCACTACGGCCGGATCGGTTGCTCCTTGGAAGGTGACCTGTGTCGACCACGGCTGCCCTTCGCCGCCCGCGGGGACGCAGCAGAACGTCCCGAGCCGTTGGCCCGTGGAGGCCTGACGTACGTCGACGCGGATCGCCTCGTCCACACCGGTGATCCGCCCGCCGACGGTCAACGGCGAGCCGGCGACCGCGCCGTACCGTGGCTGCGTCAGTGTCAGGCTGCTGTCGCGGGTCCCGACGACCTCCCACGGCGCGTCGTCGCCCTGGCCCAGCCGGGCGAGGTGGATGACGGCCGCGACCGACGGCGGGTTCTGGTCCGCCCGGTAGCCGACCGATACGAACGCTTCGTCACCCCGGACGGACTTCGACACAACCAGGCCGATCTCGTCGAAACCCAGGAAGCCGGTGGTGAACGAGAGCGCGGTCTGTGCCGGGTCCAGGTGCCAGGGCTGCTTGCCGCCGCTGCGATACGCCTGCTGCCAGGCCGCTGCGGCAGTCTCGGAAGTGAACGGCCACAACGGCTGGTACCGGAACGTCCGGTGGTCAGGGCTCGTCGTCGACGTCCGCGAAGACGTGGGTTTCGGCGTGGCAGTGACGGTCACCGTCGGCCCGGGCTGTGTGACCGTCGCGCTGGGCGCAGGCGCCGTACCGGACGGCTCGTCGTCGCTGTTGAGGACGACCACCGTCAGCACCGCGACCGCGATGATTGCCAGACTCGCAAGCACGATCGCCCACCGGGCACGCGACCCGACAGGCCGGCCATCCGGAGTTGCCGCAGGACGGTTGTCAGTCATGGTTTTCCTCCTCTACTTCTGGCCGCGGAGCCAGCGGGGTGCGACGTCGAGCCATTCGGCGGCCCAGTCGTGCGCGCGACGGCGGTCCAGCGGGACCCGCGCGAGGCGCACCGCACCCCACAGGAGCAGCCAAGAGCCCGCGACCACGAGAATCCCGACCCAGCTGCCCACCGCGGCGTTGTCGCCTCGCGATCGCGGTGCCGCAACGATGTCGCCGGCCTGGTTGAGCCAAGCCGTCACCTCGGCGTCGGCCTTGGTCCCGATCACGACATTCGTCGATCCCTGGCGCTGGAGACCCGAGGGATCGATGTAGCTGATCTGGACCCGCGTCAGTACGTTTCCGGGAGTCGCCGGCACCTGGCCCTCGGTGCTTTCCAGGGTCCGCGCCCGCACCTCGTGCAGACTCACGCGCTGCCGTTCCGCCGAGGCGTCGCCCGCGGTGCGGTACGACGTACCCACGGCCGCCCCGATCGGGACCAGCAACAGCGCGGCCATCAGCGCGCACCACAGCACAGCCATCTCGATCCGGTCGGATCGGCGACGGAGCGGATTCCGCCCGAACCCCAGCCGACGGGCCAGCATCAGCACCCACAGCTCCCCAGATCGCTTCTGCCCGGTGCTCATGACAACCTCCCCAACTGGTCACCGACGTACCGTCAGCGTCACCCCGGCGCCACTGCCTGGGTCAGGGCCTAAGGTCCCGACCCAGGCGGCACGTAGGCCCCACCACAACGGGCCTACGGGGCAGTTGGTCAGAACAGACCGAGCGGCTCGTCGCTGTAGCTGACGAGGAGGTTCTTGGTCTGGCTGTAGTGGTCGAGCATCATCCGGTGGTTCTCGCGGCCGATACCGGAGATCTTGTAGCCGCCGAACGCCGCGCCCGCCGGGTACTGGTGGAAGCAGTTCGTCCACACCCGGCCCGCCTTGATGCCACGGCCCATCCGGTACGCGCGGCTGCCGTCGCGGGTCCAGACACCGGCGCCGAGTCCGTACAGGGTGTCGTTGGCGATCTCCAGCGCCTCCGCCTCGTCCTTGAAGGTCGTCACCGCGAGGACCGGGCCGAAGATCTCCTCCTGGAAGACCCGCATCTTGTTGTGGCCGCGCAGCACGGTCGGCTGGAAGTAGTAGCCCTCGGCGAAGTCGCCGTCGATCTTGGCCCGCTCGCCGCCGATCAGAACCTCGGCCCCTTCCTCGCGGCCGATCTGGACGTACGACGTGATCTTGTCGAGCTGACCCTGCGACACCTGCGCGCCGACCTGGGTCTCGGTGTCCAGCGGGTTGCCCTGCTTGATCGCGGCGATCCGGTCCAGGCAGCGGCTCATGAACGCGTCGTAGATGTCCTCCTGGATCAGCGCCCGCGACGGGCACGTGCAGACCTCGCCCTTGTTGAACGCGTACAGCACGAGCCCTTCGACCGCCTTGTCCAGGAACTTGTCGTCGTGCGCCATCACGTCGCCGAAGAAGATGTTCGGGCTCTTGCCACCGAGCTCGACCGTCGACGGGATCAGGTTCTGCGCGGCGTACTGCATGATCAGCCGGCCGGTGACGGTCTCACCGGTGAATCCGATCTTGGCGATCCGGGGACTCGTGGCCAGCGCCTTGCCGATCTCGGCACCCGGGCCGGTGATCACGTTCATCACGCCGGGCGGCACGATGTCACCGATCACTTCGGCGAGCTTGAGGATCGACCACGGTGTCGGCGACGCCGGCTTCATCACCGAGCAGTTGCCCGCGGCCCAGGCCGGAGCCAGCTTCCAGGCGGCCATCAGCAGCGGGAAGTTGAACGGAATGATCTGACCGACGACACCGAGCGGCTCCCGGAAGTGGTACGCGACCAGGTCCTTGTCGATCTCCGTCGTCCGCCCCTCCTCGGCCCGAACGGCGCCGGCGAAGTACCGGAAGTGGTCGACGACCAGTGGGATGTCCGCGTTCAGGGTCTCGCGGACCGGCTTGCCGTTCTCCCAGCTCTCGGCGACGGCCAGCATCTCCTTGTTCGCCTCGACCGCGTCGGCGACCGCGTTCAGGACCTCGGCGCGCTCGGACGCGGACTTCTCACCCCAGGCGTCCTTGGCCGCGTGCGCGGCGTCCAGCGCCAGTTCCACGTCCGCCTCGGTCGACTGTGCGACCTCCGTGATCGGCTCGGCCGTGGCCGGCGTCAGGTCGACCCGATAGTGCCCCTCCGACGGTGCCACCCAGCGGCCACCGATGAAGTTCTCGTACCGCGGCTTGACCTCGACCGGACTGCCTTCTCTTCCAGGTGCGATGTACTGCATGATGCCTTCTCCTTCGCTCGACGCGCCCATGTACTTTCGAGCGAACGCCCGTCCCGCTCGCGCCCGTAGGGCCGAAGGTCCTATCCCGGCCTGCCGCTGATGTGATCTGCGCGACGTCAGGTGCCGGTGTCGCGGTGGAATGCCTCGACCGCGGTGGGGAGGGTGTAAAAGACGCGGTCGGAGCCGAGGCGCCCGAGGAATCCGGCCGCGTCGAGGTCGTCTCGGAGGTCCTGCTTGACGCGGACGAGTGCGAGCACGACGCCGCGGGCCTCGAGCTCCTCGCGGAGGGTGTCGAGGACGTCGATCGCGGTGATGTCGATCTCGACGTTGGCCTCGGCGTTCAGCAGCAACCAACGGACCGGCGTCGGCGCGTCGTCCACCGCGGCCAGCGCGCGGCGACGGAAGTCGTTGGCGTTGGCGAAGAACAACGGTGAGTCGTAGCGGTAGACGACCAGACCGGGGACCGGGCGGGCGTCGGGGTAGTCGTCGATGTCGTGCATGCCCGCGATGCCGGGGACGTAGCCGAGAATGCCGTCGTGCGGCCGGGCGACGCGACGCAGTATGTCGAGCACCGACAGCGCCACAGCGACGAGTACGCCGTACAGCACATCCAGTGCGATCACGCCGACGGTCGTTGCCAACGCCAACAACAGCTCGCTGCGGCGGAAAGAGGCGATCCTGCGGAACTCCGACAGCTCGATCAGCCGCAGAGCGGCGTACACGATCAGGGCACCCAGCGCCGGGATCGGGAAGGTGGACAACAGCGGCCCTGCGAACAGGAGCGTCGCGAGGATAGCGACCGCGGCTGCCAGCGAGTACACCTGGCTCCTCGCCCCGGCGGCCTCGGCGAGCGCGGTCCGGCTGCCGCTGCTGCTGATCGGGAACCCCTGCAGTACTCCGGCAGACACGTTCGACAGACCGAGAACGAGAAACTCGCGATCCGGATCGATGCGCTCGCCGCGGCCCGCGAACGCCCGAGCGGTCAGCACGGTGTCGGTGTAGCCGACCAGCGCAACGCCGAGCGCCGCGAGTGCCAGCAGTCCGATGTCGCTCCCATCCACGCCTGGCAGGCGCGGTTCCGGCAGACCGCTCGGCACCGCGCCGACGAGCCGCACTCCACTGTCGCCCAGGTCACCGGCCCACGTCACCGCCGCGGCGAGCGCGACCACGATGAGCGGACCGGGCAGCCGAGGCGTCCAACGCGCGAGCGCCAACAGCAGTGCGATCGCGACGACCGACAGCGCCACCGGAGCCACTTGCCACTCTCCGATCAGCCGGATCGCGGACAACACCTCGGCCGGCGGCGAGTCACCATCCACCGGGGCACCGGTCAGCCGGCCGAGCTGGCTGGTCATCATGATCACCGCGATCCCGGCCAAGTACCCGACCAGCACCGGCTTGGACAACAGATCCGCGAGGAAGCCGAGGCGGGCGACCCAGCAGATCAGGCACACTGCCCCGACCAGTAGCGCCAGCAGAGCGGCCAGACCGGCGTACCGGACCGGATCACCGGCGGCCAGCGGGGCAATCGCCGTCGCCGTCAACAGCGCGGTCGTCGACTCCGGACCGAGCGAAAGGATTCGCGAGGAGCCGAGGCCGAAATACAACACGAGCGGCACGAGCGCGGCCCACAGCCCTGTGACAGCCGGCAGGCCGGCCAGCTGCGCGTACGCCATCACCTGCGGCACGAAGTACGCCGCCACCGTGACACCCGCAACCACATCCGACCGCAGCCAGCTCAGACGATACCCACGCAACGTCGCGACCCCCGGTACCGAGAACGTCATCACGTGGCCCCCTGAGCGCTCGCTTCCCGAATCATTCTGCCCGGTGATGCGCGCCGACCGGATCAGGACACTGCCGACTGCTCCTCAGCTGGTCAATCGGCGTTGGAGGAGGACCGCGGCGAGGGCGAGCATGCCCACGGTGAAGGCCGCCAGTACGGCGAGGTTGGTCGCGATGTCGACGACGCCGCCGTCCCGGGACAGCACGGTGATCCAGGCGTCCACCGCCCACGCGTGGGGCGTGACGTGTCCGAGCGTCCGGACCGCATCCGGAACGATGGCCAGCGGCCACATGCAACCACCGAGCATGCCGAACGCGATCCCGATGACGGGGCCGATCGCGGATGCCTGGTCCGGCGTCTTGAAGACGGCCCCAGCGAGCATGCCTGCCCCTGTCCCCACGAGCGCCCAGCTGCCGATCAGCGTGGCCGCGGCCAGCGGGTCACCCCAGCTGACACCGAACAGCAGAGCGCCGACCGCGACGATCAGGACGGACTGGAGCACCGAGAACGTCAGATAGCACAATGCCTCACCCAGCACCAGGCTCCGCACCCGGATCGGCGCTGCCTGGGCCCGGCTGTAGATGCCGAGCTGCCTGGTCTGCACGATCGCGGCACCACCGGCGAGCGCGTTGATGAAGACGAAGACCACCAGCATCGTCGGCGCGCTGTAGCTGAAGCCGAGCGGGAGGAAGTCGCTCCCGGTCGCGACGTTCTCGGTGCTGATGCCGATGCGCGGTGTCACCGGCTGAAGTGCGGTTGCTTTCGGCAACTGCTGTGCGGCCGTGGTTCCCGTCATCCGGGCTGCGAACGCCGCGGCCTGTACCCGCTCCGCATGCCGCGCGACCGCGGCCCCGACCGCCGAACGTACGGCGGCCTGCGTCGACTCGGCACCACCCGCCAGCACTGGGATACGAACCTCGTCACCTGCCAGGAGGCTGGCGTCCAGACCGGCCGGAATCAGTACGACGGCGTCGAGCTCGCCGCGGCGGAGCGCCGTACGAGCGGCTGCCTCGTCCGTCATGGTGTGCAGCGGCCCAGCAGCCTTCAGCTCGTCGACGAGGCCGGACGCAAGACCGGACCGCCGGCCGTCGAGCACGCCGATCCGGAATCCTCCTGGGTTCTGTACGACGGCGCCGACGACGACGATGATCACGACAGGGAGCACCACGATGAAGAACAACGCGGTTCGGTCGCGCAGGATCCGGCGCAGCGAGGCTCCGGCCACAGTCAGTACGGTCCTCACTCCGACCTCCAGCGGATGACGAGAGCAGCCACCGCTCCGAGAGCGCCGGCCATCCCGAGAATGATCAGTACGGGTTGGATCGCGCTGGTCGCCGCGGCACCGGTGGCGAGATCGGTGAACCCCCGAAGCGCCCAGCCGTTGGGGGTCAGCAGAGCAAGCGTGCGCAGCGTCTCTGGTGCCTGGCTGACCAGGACGAAGTTGCCGCCGAGCAGCAACAGCGCGAAGGTCACCATCGACGCGATACCGTCCGCCTGCCGTTCGGTCCCGGCCACGGCGACGACGAGAGCCGTGAAGGCGACGAGAACGGCCGACAGGGCGATGATCAGCGCCGCGGCCGGGAGCACCGGCCCCCATCGCGCGCCGAAGGCCAGCGAGGAGACGACCGCGAGCGTGCCCAGGCTGGCAACGCTGTAGACGAACACGGCGAGCGACTTCCCGAGCAGTACAGCGCCACGGCGTACCGGCGCCGCCGCGATCCGCTCCAAGGTCCCGGTGCGCGCCTCGGCGAAGTAACTGCGCGCGGTGAAGCCGATCGCGAACAGCACGAACAGGATCCCCATCGCGGGTGCGTAGTAGCTCGCGGTCGTGAGTTGCCGGTACCCGGTCGGCCGCGCTTCCACCGACTCGGGCAGCCGGAGGCCGGCCACCGCCGCGGCTAGCTCATCACTTCGGCTTCGGGAGACGCCGGCTGCGAGCGCCGTGTGCACGGAGAGCCGGTCTGCGTTGAGCTGTGTGACGTAGGCATCCGCGACGGCCCGCGCCACCTCCGCCTGCAGAGGCTCGTCCGGATCAGCCAGAACACGCAGACCCACCGGTTCGTCACCGACCGCGGCGGCGCTGAATCCGCGGGGCACGACGAAGGCGGCGCCGACGTCCCCGTCGCCGATCAGCCTGCGAGCCTCGGCCTCGTCGCCGGCGTCACGAATCGTGAGCACCTCAGACAGTTCCGGTCCGGTGAGCGCCGTCCTCAGCGCGGCCGCTATCTGACCCCGATCGTTGTCCACCAGGGCGACGTCGGCGTGGAAGTTCTCCACACCTGAGAAGGCGAAGCTCATCAGCGCCGCCACTGCGATCGGCGCGACGAAACCGAGAACGAGGGCCGACCGGTCGCGGAAACGCTGGCGGAGATCCTTGGCGGCGATCACGAGTGCGGCGTACATCATCACTCCCGCAACGCCGTACCGGTCAGGTGCAGGAAGACGGCCTCCAGATCGGGCTCGTCCACGTCCACCGACCGAACCGACACGCCGGTCCGGTCAGCTGCCTCGAGTACGTCGGGGAGCAGCCTGCGCCCGTCGGACGCGATCAGCTGCACCGCTCCGTCCTTGACGTCCGCGCGGTCGACACCCGCGAGCGCCCGGCACCTGTTGGCGAGCAGAGCCAGATCGCCGGTCGCGGTCAGGTTGATCCGGTCGCGCTCGCCGAGCTGCGCGACCAGCTCCCGACGGGTGCCCTCGGCGACCAATCGCCCGTGGTCGATGATCCCGACGCGGTCGCAGAGCCGCTCCGCCTCTTCCATGTAGTGAGTGGTGTACAGCACCGCCATACCCGCGGCGCCGAACGACCGCACGCTCTCCATCACGGCATGCCTGCTCTGCGGATCCACACCGACCGTCGGCTCGTCGAGGACCAGTAGTGACGGCTGGTGCAACAACCCGGCTCCAATGTTGAGCCGCCGTCGCATCCCGCCGGAGAACGACTCCACGCGGTCGCCGGCTCGATCCGTCAGTCCGATCAACTCGAGCACCTCGCCGACCCGACGACTCAACGGTTTGCCCCGCAGCCCGTGCAACCGGCCGAAGAACCGCAGGTTCTCGCGGGCGGTCAGATCCGGGTAGAGGGCGATCTCCTGCGGGACGTACCCGATGTGCCGCTTCGCGTCGGGGATCGCCGGGCCGACCGGAGAACCGGCCAGGAGGACCTCTCCCCGGTCGGCCCGCAACAGCCCACAGACCAGGCGAATCGTCGTGGTCTTGCCGGCCCCGTTCGGGCCGAGCAGACCGTACGTCTCCCCCGGCGCCACCGTGAAGCTGACGTCGTCGACCGCCACCCGGTCGCCGAACCGCTTGCCCAAGTGCGCCACCGACAGCGCCGGGGTCGACATCACCGCCTCCTCACCGGTCCGGTAACGCGAGCCGCCGCCCGGAATGGCGATACTCGCCGGCCTGCCGCCGACGTTCAGCGGTGTTTCGAGGATCCGACCTGTGGGCGGCGCTCCCCAGAGCCCAACGTCCCGGTTCGGGCAGGACCACTCGGCCCCATCCCGGCCCGTCGGATCAGGTCGGAGACCAACTCCTGGGCCTGGTTGAGGGTCTCGTCGAGGATCTTGAGGCCGGCCTCCACCTCACCGGCCTGGAAGGACCACCTGGCCGCGGCCATGCCCTGTACCAGCGAATCGTTGATCTCGATCGCCTCGCGGTGCAGCAGTGCGGCTGCCTCCAGCCGGAGACGCTCGGCCTCTGCCCAGCGCAGTCGGTCGGCCGCTCTGCCGAGCAGCAGACCGAGCACCAGCAGTGGCGCAACGCGCGCTGCCCACCCTGCAGTGGAAAAAGAGACGTCACGCAGGACGACCCAAACCACGACGAAGGCAACGGCAGAGAGCCCGGCAAGAGCGCCGGCGCGCAGGCCGAACGTAATCGCGATCAGAGCGACCGGGAAGACGTACAGCAAGAAGTAGTCGTCGCCTGGCGTACCGGCGAACAGCGTCAGCAACAGAACGGCGCCGTACAGCCCCGCCGCCACCACAAAGGCGATGGACGGGTGCTGCCGGAACCATGGATTGCGTGGCGCCGACCTACGCAGGGGCCAGGCGAAGTCGGACATACCTCTAGCTGTAGCCCGCTCCAGCAGTCCCGCCACAGGGTCGAAAGTCCCGTCAATGAGGGACAGACAGGCCATCCCATCGTCGGCGGCCGATTCGGGAGGTGACCTCGACCAGAGCGATGCCAACGGCAGCCAGCGCGAGGGCGGCGAGCAGCCGGTACGGCGTGACCTCGAGCAGGAACAGGCCGTGGCCGATTGCGGGAACCAGTACGGCGACAGCCGCGAGCAGGACCATCGCGGCGAGTAGTGCCACCTTCCACAGCCGCAGTGGCCGAGCAAGGATCGACAGCGTCCACAAGGACACGACCAGTACGACGACGGTGGTGACGGTACGAGCGCCGGTAACGCCCGAGCCGGGATCGACCACACGCATCAGGCGGTAACCCGCAAAGGCGCAGACGGCGGTCACCACACCGACAGGAACCGCGAACCGTAGCGTCCGGCCGAGGAAGCCCGGCAGATACCGTCTGGTGTTGGGGCCGAGCGCCAGGAAGAACGCGGGGATCCCGATCGTGAGGTTCGAGATCAACGTGAGCTGGATCGGTTCCAGCGGATACGCCACCAGAGCGGTCGCGGTGATCAGCGCCAGGACCAGTGAATAGACGTTCTTGACCAGGAACAGGTTCGCGGCCCGTTCGATGTTGGCGATCACCCGGCGTCCCTCGGCGACGACATCGGGCAGATGGGCGAAGCGCCCGTCGAGCAGCACCAGCTGCGCCACCGCACGGGTGGCGGGTGACCCGTTGCCCATGGCAACCCCGATGTCGGCGTCCTTCAGCGCGAGCGCGTCGTTGACGCCGTCGCCGGTCATCGCGACCACATGACCTCGGCTCTGCAGCGCCTTCACGAACGCGCGCTTCTGGTGCGGGCTCACCCGCCCGAACGCCGATGACCGGTCGAGTACGTCGGCCAGCTCGTCGGGGTCCTCGGGCAGAGTCCGCGCATCGACGGCATCGTCGGAGCCGTTGACACCTGGTACGCCGACCGCCGCGGCCACCGCACCGACTGTCCGCGGGTTGTCGCCGGACAGCACCTTCAGCGCGACGCCTTGCTCGGTGAAGTACCGCATCGTCGCGGCGGCGTCATCACGGATGTTCTCCGTCAGTACAACGAGCGCGATCGGCACAAGCTCCGCGGGCAGCTCCAGCACGTTGCCCTCGTGCGGCACGCCACGGGCCAGCACGAGCACCCGCTCTCCTCCAGCTGCCACGTCGTTCGCGCGGCGCCGGGCCGCCCTACCCGCCCGGTCGTTTTCATCGACCAGCACCATCTCGGGCGCACCGAGTGCCCAGGCGGCGCCGCCTACGGTCACCGATTGCCATTTGCGGGCCGAGGAGAACGGCACCCGTGCGACAGCCGTCGAGTCCGACGGCCCGAACGCGGCGCGCAGCGCGTCGGAGGTGGCGTTCGAGCCGCCGCCGGCGGCGATCAAGGCAAGTACGTCGTCGACCGGCTCAGGTAGGAGTGGTTCGATGCGGCCGAACACCACGTTGCCGTGCGTCAGCGTGCCGGTCTTGTCCAGGCAGACGACATCGACCCGTGCCAGTCCTTCGACTGCCGGCAGTTCTTGGACGAGCGTCTGCCGGCGCGCCAGTGTCACGATCGCGAGCATGAACGCCAGCGACGTCAGCAGCACAAGCCCCTCGGGGATCATCCCGACGATCGCCGCGACAGCTCCGGTGACCGCGTCCCGCCAGCCCTCGTTGTCCGTGCTCCGGAACTGCGACCACAGCAACACCGGCGCGACGACGAGCAGGACCAAGGAGATCCAGCGCAGCAGTCTCGTCGTACCGGCGACCAGCTCGGAGCGGGTGATCTGGAACCGGCGTGCCTCGGCGGCCAGCCGGGCGGCGTACGTCTCGGCGCCGACCGCCCGCGCCTCGAACTCGCCAGTTCCGGCGACGACGATCGACCCTGATCGCACCTCGTCACCCGACGTCTTGAGCACCGGATCGGACTCCCCGGTCAGCAACGACTCATCGATCTCGAGACCCTCGGCGGCCACCACTGGGCCGTCGGCGAGCACCTGATCGCCGGTGCGGAGTCGCACGAGATCGTCCTGGACGACGTCGGCGGCGTCGATCTCGCCCGGCGAACCGTCGCGCACGACGCGGGCTTTGGTGACGTTGAGCAGGGCGAGCCGATCCAGTGTCCGCTTGGCACGTACCTCTTGGATGATTCCGATCCCGGAGTTGGTGAGGATCACCAGCCCGAACAGCGCGTTCCGCCACTGACCGGTCGCGATGACGGCGACCAGGAGCAGCCCGAGCAGCCCGTTGAAGAACGTGAAGACATTGGCCCGAACGATCTGCCCGAAGGTCCGGCTGGTCCGCACCTGAACCGCGTTCGTCCGCCCCGCCGCGACCCGCTCGGCGACCTGCTCCGTGGTCAGACCGTGCCTGCGTCCAAGCTCGACGACGCCACCATCGGCAGGCACCTCGTCAACCTCCAGTCCGTTACGGCATCCGTCCCGGAGTCAGCATGCCAGCCCACCGCCGCCGGCAGACAGGGCCAGAAGTCCTACCGAGGATCGCCGCAGCGACAGCTGGCTGGACGGCCGGTGAGCGCTCAGAAGGTCGGGACGCCGCCCTGCGGACCTGGCAGCCGGTGACGTGGCCTCGATGCCCTGCGCTCGTGCTCAGCCCTGGCCGGGTCGGGCAACAGCACCACCGGACAGGGCGCATGGCGGACGACGTGCAGGCTGGTCGAGCCGACCAGGGCGTCGTGGAACGCGCCGTGGCCGTGGCTGCCGAGGATCAGGAGATCGGCGTCATGCGCTGCCCGGCACAGCTGTTCGCTCGGACGTCCTTCCAGGACGAGCTTCTCGAGCTCGGGCTCGGGGCGTTCGCCGACGACCTTGGTCAGGATCTCGTCCTGGATGTCGACAGCAAGCCTTCGGGCCTCCTCCGCGCTGCCGATCGTCCGCCCGTACTCCGGCCCGTCCCACGACCAGACCGTCACCGCGCGCAGCCGGCAGGACCGGCGACGTGCCTCGTCGAATGCCCACTCGACCGCGCGCAGCCCGCCGGCAGACCCGTCGATCCCACACACGATGACGCCCTCACCAGTGTTCACGAGGTTCCTCCCCACAGTAGAAGCCGGTGACGACAAGGCCCCGAGCCGAACTCCCCCGGCTCGAGACTCCGCTGTCGGGACGGTCCCAGGTCAGGGGCAAAGGTCCCATCTTCGTCGGGCGCGGCCGCCGGGGTATCACAGGTCGTTCCCTGCATAGGAGAGGTTGAAGCTCTTGTTGGTGAGGGGGAAGTCGGGGACGATCGTGTCGGCCAGGGCGACCGGGAGAGCCGGCCAGTTGAAGAACGACGGGTCGACGATCTTGAGGCGGGACACGGTGCCGTCCGGGGCGAACTCGATCCGGTGCGCGATCGTTCCGCGCCAGCCTTCGACCAGGCCGACGCCGGACGACCGTCCGGCGGCGAGCCAGCTGGGCTTGGGTGTTTCCGCGCTCAAGGGTGGCCGGCTGGCGAGCAGTTCGGTGATCAGGGCGACGGATGCGTGGATCTCGTCGACGCGGGTGAGGAGTCTCGACAGGACGTCCCCGGAGGTCTGTGCCGAGGCGGTCACCCGGGCCGTCAGCGGTGTAAAGGGGTGGTCGCGGCGGGCGTCGTGGTCGAGTCCGCTGGCGCGGGCGACGTACCCGAGGGTCCCGATGTCACGGGCCTGTTCGAGGGTCAGTACGGCGGTTCCGGTCATCCGGTCGAGTACGACGCTGTTGCCGAGCGCGATGTCGACGACCTCCTGGATATCGGCGGCGATCGCGGCGAAGACCTCCGGTGTGGGGAGGGAGCGGACGCGGACGGCACCGGGTGCGATCGCGCCGCGCAGGAGGCGGTGGCCGGTGACGTCCTTGTTGAGGCGGAGCAGTTGCTCGCGGATTCGTTGCGCGTGGGCGTTGGCGATGCCGTAGCCGACGTCGTTGCACAAGGCCCCGATATCCGTCACGTGGTTGTAGAGGCGCTCCAGTTCAAGCAGCACCGCTCGCAGATCCTGGGTCTGTCCCGACACACGCCAGTCCCGGGCCTCTTCGACGGCCAGGCAGAACGCGAGAGCGTGCCCGACGGCCGTGTCGCCGGAGATCCGCTCTGTCAGCGGCAGCACGTCGGCGATCAATCTGCCCTCGGCAAGCTTCTCGATCCCCTTGTGCACGAACCACAACCGGGCCTTGAGTTTCAGGATGGTCTCGCCGACGACCGAGAACCGGAAGTGGCCGGGTTCTATCAGCCCGGCATGAATCGGGCCCACCGGGATCTCGTACACGCCGGTGCCGTCGACCTTCACGAACGGGTACGGTTCGTCGATGTCGCCGAACCCGCCGAAGTCAGCCGGCTCTCCCGCGTCGCGGCGCATCGGGAACCAGCCGTCCGGCCAGTGCTGGTGCAGCACGAGCCGCTGCGGAAGCGGATGGTCCGCTATGTCGATACCGAACAGGTCGTGCAGCTCACGCTCGAATCGACCGGCCGGGAACGACAGCGCCGCCAGGCTTGGGATCCGGGGCTCGGAGCGACTCGTGGTCAGGACCAGTTCGAGTCGCCGGTCGGGCTGTGCGGCGACGAAGAGGTACACCACGCGGAAGCCGTCCGGGTCGTCATGCGCGGAGACCAACGCCAGGCGGAATCCGCTCTTCAGCAGGGCCGTCGCCCGGTCCGCGAGGTTCGCCGCGGTGACCGTCGACTGGCGGCGGTTCGGATAGGTCCGGACGTCCGGGCTCATGGGGTCCCCACGATCTGGCCGGCGGCGTGCAGCAGCGCGCCGAGCGGCCAGTCGACGAGGCCCAGTACGGCGAGCGCGACGAGCCCAGCCGTCAGCGGTACGACGGTCGATTCCCGAAGTGCCGTCATCGTCGCGACACCTCCCTGTCCCTGGGGCTCTGGTGGCCCCGCCCCCAGGAGGAGGCCCGCCGTCTTGGTGCTGATCGCGACGAAGACGACGAGCAGCAGGGCGAGCACGACGGCCATCACCCAGCCCAGGTGTGCGTCGATCCCGGCGCGGATCAGACCGATCTCACTGACGAACAGGCTGAACGGCGGGAGCCCGAGCAACGCGGCCAGGCCGGCCGCGAACAGCCCGGCGAGGACCGGCGTACGCGTGAACAACCCACGAACGGCATCGATCCTGGTGCTGCCTTCACGCGCGAGGATCTCCCCCGCCCCGCAGAACAGCACTGCCTTGCCGAGACCGTGCCCGACGATGTGCAGCAGCGCGGCCGCGATCGCCAGCGGCGTACCGATCGCCACCCCGACGACCGCGAGCGCCATGTGCTCGATGCTGGAGTACGCGAGCAGCCGCTTGTAGTCGCGCTGCGCCAGGAGCAGCCCCGCCGCCAGCAGCAACGACAACAAGGCGACCACGAGCAACAGACCGCGGACGAACCCGGGATCGACGCTGGCGACCGCGATGACCCGATAGCGAGCCAGCGCGTAGACCGCGACCGGCAGAAGTACGCCGGACATCAGCGCGGACACCGGAGCCGGCGCCTGACTGTGGGCGTCCGGCAACCAACTGTGCAGCGGCACAAGGCCGGCCTTTGTCCCGAACCCCAGCACGAGCAGCGCGAACGCGAGCCGCATCACGCCCGGGTCGAGCTCATCAGCGTGCGCGACGAGTTCGGTCCAGTCGAGCGTTCCGTGCTCCACGACGCCCGCTTGCTTGGCCGCGTAGTTGACCAGCACCGTCCCCAGATACGCCAGCGCGATCCCGACCGAGCAGATGATCACGTACTTCCAGGTTGCCTCGAGCGACTTCCGCGATCGGCCGTGGCCGACGAGGAACGCGGTGACGATCGTGGTGGCTTCGATCGCGGCCCAGAGCAGGCCGAGGTTGTTCGCCAGTACGGCGACGACCATCGCGGCCAGGAAGAGCGGCACGAGGACCCCGTACCACCGGGCGCGATTCGCGGTGGTGTGCCCAGTCGCGAGCTCCTCGTCCAGATACCCGATCCCGGCACAGGTCGCGACAGCGCCGACGGCGCCGATGACGATCAGCATCACGCCGGACAACGCATCGATGCGCAGCCAGCTCCCGGCCTCGACCGCGCCGCCGTCGGTGGTCCACACCAACGTACCTGCACCGACCGTCAGAACCACCAGAGCGGCCACGACCGTGCTGACAGCAACGGAACGCCGCCACCCCAGCTTCACCGCAGCCGCGGAGGCGGCCAGCGGAGCGACGACCGGGGCCGCCACCAGAAGCGCAGTGAGACTCATCAGTCGCGCAACTCCCGCAGCTCGTCGATGTCCGTTCCGCCGAAGGTCGTACGGAGCCGGGCTGTCAGCACCTGTAGCACGAGCACGACCAGCAGTACGTCGAGGGAGACGGCGAGCTCGACGATCCCGGGCACTCCGCCAGTGATCAGGAACGCGGTCGTCGCGATCCCGTTGTCGAGCAGCAGGAACCCGACGATCTGCGACAGCGCCCGCCGCCGCGTCACCAGGACGAAGAATCCGATCAGCACCATCGCCAGCCCGACCGGCACCGCGTGGGTCTCGGCCGACGGCGACAGTCGGACGAGTGGGCGACTTGCGGCGTACGCGAGCAAGGTCAGGAAGGCCGCCGCGACGATCGACGCCGTCACGTTGGTCAGCGGCTCGGTCTCTCGCGCTTCGCCGCTGTCCCGCAAGACCCGGCGCAAGATGCTCGGCACCACAAAAGCCTTCAGCGCGAGTACGCCGACCGCCACCACGCCCAGCTCGACACTGTCCAGCCGTACGGCGAGAACTCCGGCCAGTCCGCCCAGCAAGACTCCCTGCAGGACGAGCAGTCGGACGATCGCGGACAGCTCGCGTCGCCAAAGGACCATAACCGACGACAGCAGCAGACCGCCGCAGATCAGATAGAGCCATTGAGTCGTCATGATCACGCCAGGAAGAAGGAGGACGAGACGGCCAGCAGACCGAACAGGAACGATCCGGCCAGCAGCTCCGGCACCCGGAACAGCCGCAGCTTGGCCATGAACACCTCACCAGCCGCCAGCACCGCCCCGAGTACGGCGACCTTCGCGACGAACGCGACCACCCCGATCAGCAATGCCACAGGCGACGCCGAAGTAGCCACGCCCCACGGCAGGAACAGACTCGACCACAGCCCCAGCAACACCGTCAGCCGCAGCGCCGACGCGAACTCCACCAGCGCCAGGTCACGACCGGCGTACTCCAGCACCATCGCCTCGTGGATCATCGTCAGCTCGAGATGCGTCGACGGGTTGTCGACCGGCAGCCGCCCCGCTTCCGCGATCACCACGACGGCCAGCGCGACCGCGGCGAGCAGCGACGCCGGGGACAGTACGTCGCCTGGCGCCTGCTGACCGCGTTCCACGATCGCGGCGAGATTCGTCGTACCGACCCGGGCGGACAACGCGAAGCCGGCCAGCAGGATCGTCGGCTCGGCCAACGCCGCGACCGTGATCTCGCGGCTGGCGCCCATGCCGCCGAACGCCGTACCGGTGTCCAGTCCGGCCAGCGCCAAGGCGACCGTCCCGAGCAGCAGCAACGCGACGACCGCGAACAGATCCGCGATCCCGTCCAGAGGCGACACCGTAGCGACGAAGGGTGCGACCGTCGCGATCACCAGGGTGGTCGCCACCAGCACAGCCGGCGCCGCGGCGAAGACCCAACTCGATCCGGCCGGGGTGATCGGCTCTTTGCGGAACTGTTTGCGCAGATCGCGCCACGGCTGCCCGAACCCGGCACCCGCACGACCCTCCATCCGCGCACGCACCTGCCGCATCAAGCCGACCAGGTACGGCGCCAACACGACCAGCAGCACGACCTGGACGACAACTCCAACGACACTCATGTGGTCAGCCCCACGACAACGAGGACCGCGATCAGACCGGCAAGGCCGAGCGCGAGATACCTGTGCACGCTGCCGTTCTGCAGCCGGCTGAGCACCACACCGAACTTGTTGCCAGCAGCAAGAACAGGCGGATACAGAGCGCCCTCGAGCCGATCGTCGACGCGCTGCCGGTATTGAACACTCTCGATCAGGTACTGCGACTCCGCGTGATGCGTGACGTCGAGGTCGTTCTCGGGACGCAGTACGTCGTCGAACACCCGCGTCAACGGCTCCGCGAACGAGGTCGCCGTGTACTCCATCCGCGGGTCGAGCCGCGTACCACCGCAGCCCCACACCAACGACACACGACGAGGCAGCCCACGCCGTACCAACGCGACCACAAGCAGCGCCGCCAACAGCAGCCCCGCCAGGATCAGCAACGGCGACATCGACCCCTGGATCCCCGCCAACCGCAACGTCACCCCACCACGCAACGGCGAACCGTCCCGCACGGAAGGCAGTACCTCCAACATTCGAGCCAAGGTCGGCCCCAGCGAGGCCGGCACCACCGCCAGGCCGGTACACACCACCGCCGCGAGAAGCATCGCGCCGCGCATACTCAGCGGCGACTCCTTCGCCGCAGCCGCCGATTCCGACCGCGGGCGCGCCAGGAACCCGACCCCGAACGCCTTCACGAACGTCGCCACACCCAGCCCCGCGGTCAGCGCCACAACCCCGACCGCCAACGGCATCGACACCGCGGTCACAGCGTCCGCGCCCGGCAGACCGTGGATCAGCCCCTGCACCAGCAGCCACTCGGACACGAACCCGTTGCCCGGCGGCAACGCCGCGGCCGCCAACGCCCCGACGCCGAACAACGCCGCCGTCACCGGCATCCGCGACACCAGCCCACCCAGGTCGTCGAGATCACGAACGCCGGTCGCCCGCAGCACCGATCCCGCACCCAGGAACAGCAACGTCTTGAACCCCGCATGGTTCAGCGCATGCAGCACCGCGGCCGCGATCAGCAAACTCGCCAGCGTGCGGTTGCCGGCAGCGGCGAACATCCCACCCGCGCCGACGCCGAGGAAGATCAATCCCAGGTTCTCGGTCGTCGAGTAGCCGAGCAGACGCTTCAGATCCACCGCGACACTGGCCTGCAGTACGCCGTACAACGCGGACACGCCGCCAACGGTCAGCACCAGCATCCACCACCAGCGCGGACCACCGCCGAGCAGGTCGAGGCCGACGCGCAGTACGCCGTACAGGCCGAGCTTCACCATCGCCGCCGACATCAACGCCGACACCGGGCTCGGCGCCTCCGGATGAGCCCGCGGCAACCACACGTGCAGCGGCACCAGACCAGCCTTCGAGCCGAACCCGATCAAGATCAGCACGAAGACGACCGAACGAGCCCCCTCGGACAGCTGCGCCGCGCGCAGAACCTCGAACGACTCACCACCGGCCATCGACGCGAACAGCACCAACCCGAGCAGGATCGCGACCAGACCGGCATGCGTCATCGCGCCGTACCAGACACCGGCATCGCGAACGGCAGGCCGCAGCCGGTGCTCGGCCAGCACCAGAGCGAGGGACGCCAGAGCCATCAGCTCCCACAGCACCAGGAACGTCGTCACGTTCCCGGCCGCCGGAATCATGATCATCGCCGCGACGAACAGCGGCAGCAGCCCCTGCGCCGATCGCGATCCGGCGTGTCCGCCACCGAAGTAGCCGATGCTGTAGATCCCGGCGACGACCGCGACGCCACCGATCAGCAAGCAGAACAGCCCGGACAATGCGTCCACAGCGACCGACGCCTCGCTCAGCGGCAGCAGCTCGGGGATCGTCGTCGAGAACGTCCGGCCGCCCAGCGCAAGCACTCCCGCCAGGACACCGAAAGCACCCGCGGCAACGGTCGACAGCCCAGCGATCACCGCACGACGGCGTGGATCAGCGGCGAATGCACCCAGCGCGCCCAGCCCGGCGACCACCAGTACACCGAGCAGCGCCCAACCGATCGTCATCGTCCGGTCAGGTCCCGCAGCGCTTCGATGATCTGCGGCGGCTCCGGCGGACATCCGCGGACGACGCCATCGACCGGAATCACGTCCGCGACAGCACCTTCGACACCGTAACCGCCCGCGAACACACCACAGTCGTGTGCGCAGTCCCCCACCGCGACGACCCGCTTCGGCGCCGGAGTCGCGTCGTACGCCTTCCGCAACGGGTCGGCCATGTTCCGGGTCACCGGACCGGTCACCAGCAGCACGTCCGCGTGCCGGGGCGAGGCGACCAGGCGCGCGCCGTACCGCTCCGCGTCGTACACCGGTCCGAAGGCCGAGCCGATCTCGAGCTCACAGCCGTTGCAGGACCCGGCATCGACATGGCGCACCTGCACCGAGCCCCGGAGTACGTCGTCCTGCACCGGCCGCCGCTCCGGCGCGGGCTCCGCGACCCGGCCGGTCGAGCGGATCTTCCGGAACAGATCTCTCACCGGGCTCGCCGTACCAACCCCGAGGCAACGGAGTCCGCGCGCAGACCGTCCAGCAGCTCGACCTGATCCGACAGCACCGATGTCAAGATGCCCCGGGCCACGGCGAGCAGCTCAGCCACCTGAGGGCTGGTCAGCGAGTAGTAGACCTGCGAGCCGTCGCGGCGGGCCGACACGAGGCCGGCCCGGCGCAGGACCGACAGCTGCTGGGACAGATTCGAGGCCTCGAGGCGAACCTCGGGCAGGAGCTCACTGACCGCCATCTCGCGTTCGCTCAACAGTTCGAGGACTCGGATACGCGTCGGATGCCCCAGCGTCTTGAAGAACTCCGCCTTCAACTGGTGCAGCGGTGTCGTCATCCTCCGCCCTTCGCTCGCTTCATGTTCTGCGAAATTCATGCGATCACGAATTGAAGAATTCTGCAAGTCATGCATATGGTAGAACCACCATGGACACGTTCACCGCGGAACTGCGTCAGCGGATCGCCTCTGCCCAGGAACAACTCCGCGCTGCCCAGGAGACCGGGGACCTCGACTCCGAGCGCGTCTACTCCGGCGAGCTGGACAGTCTCCTCCGCCTCGCCCTCGAGAACGGCATCACCATTCCATCGAAGCGCACCTGCAGCCACGACTGAACCGATCGATTCCGTCTCAGGTCTGTCGGCGGAACTCGACAATCAGGGACGGCGCCGGAGTTCGGGTGACGGCTGGAGGTCCGGCGCCGACGCCAGGTCGTCGTACACCCAGGCCAATTGGTTGACGACACCCACCACACCATCGACCTCACGGGTCAGCTTCGCGACGACATCCGCCGTACTGCGCTGCTCGACCTCGCCGGACAGTGTCACGACACCGTCCTTGGCGCTGGCCTGGATGCTGAACGGGTCGTCCCACAACGCGTGGACCACGACCTCCCGGCGGACGCGTTGCAGGAGGCGGTCGTCCGGCTCCAGGAACGCTTTCAGCAGATCCGACCTGGTGACAATTCCGGCCAGCACGTCGTCGTGAGTCACGACCAGCCGGGTGATCCCGCGTGCCGCCATCAACTGCGCGGCCTCGGGAATGGTCGCCGTCTGCTCGATCGTCACCGCAGGGTGCGACATCACTTCAGCTGCCCGAAGCCCGGCGGCCTTCGAACGTGCTGCATGCCGCCACCAGCGCAGCGTCCAGGGTGTCCGCCGCCGCTGAAACTCCTCCTTCCGGACCAGGTCCGTCTCCGAGACGATCCCGCCGATGCCGCCGTACTGGTTCACCACCGGCACGGCGCTGATGTGGTTCGCCGCCAGCAGCGAGACGATCTCCTTGTACGGCGTGTCCTCGGTGACCGTGATGACGTCGCGCGTCATCACGTCCGACACCTTCAACGGATGCCTCATCGCCTGACCTCCGGTTTCTTCGAGACGACACCAGTCCATCGTGTGACGGCATATGGAGGCAGTGCCTTTGGGTCCTAAGGAACCGGGCCGTTGGGCACTGCCGACGCGCCGCTTCGACTGGTGTCCTGGATGCGATCCCGAAGGAGGTTCCTATGTCCAAGAAGGTGTTGGTCGCGTACGCCAGCAAGATGGGCGCGACCGCGGACATCGCCGCGGCGATCGGTGACGAGCTGCGCGCACACGGGCACTCCGTCGACGTTGTCGATGTGGCCGGAGTGAAGGACGTCGCGCCGTACGACGCTGTGGTCCTGGGCAGCGCGATCTACATCCGCCGCTGGCGTCGGGACGCAGTGCGGTTCCTCCGCCACAACATCGGCGCCCTCCGGCAGCGCCAGGTCTGGCTCTTCCACAGCGGGCCGGTCGGACCGGACAAGGACGAGGACCAGGCGATGCCGCCGGCCGTCCGTCACCTCGCTCAGGAAATCGGTGCCACACCTGCCGTCACGTTCGCGGGCCGTTTGGAACCGGCTACTGCGAAGGGCTTCTTGGCCCGCCGGCTCGCGGCAGGCAACCTCGCCGGCGACGCACGCGACTGGGACAAGATCCGCGCCTGGTCGGCCGACGTCAGCGCCGCCATCGAAGCCACCCAACGCAGCATCTCGCACCGCCCACCCTCCGCCCCCTCCCCCAAACGCCCAGCCGGCCACTTCCTCGGCTGATGAGCACCACTCCTGCCTCGGCGCGGCGGGACCAACGGCCCTGATTCAGGGTCCAACGGACCTGTACCGGTTCCGGTGCATGGTGGCAGCGTGAAGCCATTGGGACCGGAAGGAGCTGGTCATGAGGGCGACGGCAGGCAACTGGCTGGTAGTCGAAAGCAACCATCGAGGTGCTCCGTCACGGCGCGGTTTGATCGTCGAAGTGCACGGCACCGACGGCGCACCGCCGTACCTCGTGCGCTGGTACGACACCGACGCGGAGACGCTTTTCTTCCCGGGTCCCGATACGCACGTTCTCACGACGGAGCAACTGCACAGACACTGAGGCGCCTTACGGGGGGAATCATGAGCACGGAAGGCCAAGTTGTCCTGCCGCTGCGTTCGGTGGCCACGGTTCCGGTCAGTACGACGGGGATCGTTCCGACCGACGCCGCGACGGTGATCCACGAGCATCTCGCGCCGATCCTCGGTCCATGGACGGCATACACCCGAGTTCGGCTGACCCGGCTCGCCGAACCCGGTCTGCGCAGACCGCTGGTCGCGCAAATCGACGTACAGCTGAGCGCGGGGCACCGTGTCCGGGCTCAGACGGCCGCCGCGACCATGACCGAGCTCGTCACCGTCCTCGCGATGCGCACGATCGAGCAACTGCGGGTGTACCCGCGCGCGCTGGCGGCATGTCTCCGAGGCCACGTCGTCACTGATCTCCTGCCCTCCCCGCCAGAGCTGCTGCCACCTGAACGGCGCCGGCTGGCCCGCCGGAAGATCTGCCGCCCGGCTCCGATGACGGTCGCAGAAGCCATCGTCGTGCTCAACGCGATGGACTACCGGCTTCATCTGTTCCGGGAGAAGTTCAGCCGCCAGGACAGCATCGTGGTCAGGAGCGGTCTCGGCCGATACCGCGTCATCCAGTCTCGACCGAATCCGATCGGGCTCGAGGTCACCTCGCCGCCGATGGCGCTCGCCGCGGCCGAGCGCCGAAGCGTCACCGAGGCGACAGGACGGCTCGACCTCACCGGAGCACCGTTCGACATCTTCACGGACCACGCGACCGGCCGCCTGCACGCCTTGTACGCGAGGTACGACGGCCACTACGGCCTCCTCGGCGCCGAGGCAGCGACCAGGAGCGCCCGCCGCTCCTGGTGACATGAGCTTCAGCGAACGTACGCCTGGAGTTCGCTGATCAGCGCCGTCAGCACGGCCTTCGCGTCTCCGAACAGCATCGCGGTGCGCGGGTTGGTGTAGAGCTCGTTGTCGACTCCGGCGTACCCGTGCCCGAGCGAGCGCTTGACCACGATCACGCTGTGGGCCTTGTCGACGTCCAGGATCGGCATCCCGGACACGGCGTTCCCCGGTCCTCGGGCGGCTGGGTTCGTCACGTCGTTCGCGCCGACGACCAGGACGACGTCGGTCGCCGCGAACTGCGGGTTGATCTCGTCCAGGTCCTTGAGCTGCGGGTACGGCGCGTTCGCCTCGGCCAGCAGGACGTTCATGTGACCGGGCATCCTGCCGGCCACCGGGTGGATGCCATAGCTGACATCCGCACCGTGCTCGGTCAGCGCCTGGGCAAGCTCGACCACCTCGTGCTGGGCCTGCGCCGCGGCGAGTCCGTACCCGGGGACGATGACGACCTTCCCGGCGTACGCGAGCTGCAGCGCAGCGTCATCGGCGGTCACGGTGCGGACTGTGCCGTTCGCTGCGATGGCTGGTGTGGTCTGCTCGTCACCGGTCCCGAAGCCGCCGGCGACGATGCTCAGCAGCGAGCGGTTCATGGCGACGGCCATCAACTTGGTCAGGATGCCGCCGGCCGCGCCGACCAGTGCGCCCGCGATGATCAGCGGCGTGCTGCCGATCACGAACCCGGCCATGGCCACCGCGGTGCCGGTGCAGGCGTTCAGCAGAGAGATCACCACGGGCATGTCGGCGCCGCCGATCGGCAGCGTCACCAGTACGCCGATGACCAGAGCGGCACCGGTCAGAAGACTCAACGTTGCCAGCCCGCCGATGTGAGCCGTGTAGAGGACACCAGCACCCAGCGCGGTCAGGGCGAGCAGCAGGTTGAGCACACGGCCGCCCGAAAAGGTCAGCGGACGTCCCGGTACGACACCGGCAAGCTTGCCCGCGGCAACCAGGGACCCCGAGAACGTGATCGCGCCGATCAACACGTCGAGGAACGTGGTGAGCGTCGTACTGACCGGCGCGTCAGCCGTACCAGGGAGTGCGTCGGTGAACGCGATGAGGGCTGCCGCGCCGCCGCCGACCGCGTTGAACAGGCTGACGAGCTGCGGCATCGCGGTCATCTTCACCCGCCGCGCGGCGACCAGCCCCGCCATCGCCCCGGCGAGTACGCCAACGGCGAGGACAACCGCCGCAGTGGCCGTGATCGCTCCGTCGTCGACCAGCACGACCACAGTCAGTGCGATCGCGACCGCCATCCCGAACGCGGACAGCTGGTTGCCCCGGCGCGCGGTCGCCGGCGAGTTCATCAGGTGCAGGCCGAGCACGAAGCAGACCGCCGTACCCAGATAGAGAAGGTGCGTCGTGGTATTCATCGTTGGCCCTTCGGCTTCGCGTGGAACATCTCCAGCATCCGGTCGGTCACGACGTACCCGCCGACCACGTTCGCGGCCGCGAACGCCGCGGCGACGAACAGCAGCAGGTACCCGATCGTGGTGTCGATGCTTGCGGCAATGATCATCACGCCGATCACCACCACGCCGTGGATCGCGTTCGCCCCGGACATCAGCGGGGTGTGCAGGGTGGCCGGGACCTTCGAGATGACCTCGAACCCGACCAGCACGCTCAGCACGAAGACCGTGATGTCTGCCAGCAGCACAGCTGTCATGACACTGCCTCCTTCGCCTGCACGAGTAGCCCGGCCGTGATCTCGTCCTCGGGATCGAGTACGACGGAACCGTCATGGATTAGGTGCTCGAGCAACGCCGCGACGTTGCGCGCCCAGGCGGACGACGCCGCGCGTGGAACCTGCGCCGGAAGGTTGCCGGCGCCAAGCACCACCACACCGTTCTCCGTCTCGGTCCGGCTGTCCGGCACCGAACCCGCCACATTGCCGCCCAACGGCCCGGCGGCCAGATCGACGACCACCGACCCAGGCGCCAGCGCCCCTAGCGCCTGGGCCGGCACCAGTTCCGGCGGACGGTGACCCGGCACCTGAGCTGTCGTGATGACGACGTCGAAGTCCCGGATCGCGTCCACCAGAGCCTTCTGCTGTTCCGCTTGTTCCTCGGCGGTCAGCGTCCTTGCGTAGCCGCCGTCCCCCTCGGCCGTGACCTTGAGATCCAGTACGGCGGCACCGGTCGAGGCAATGTCGGCGCGTGCGGCTTCGCGGACGTCGTACCCGGTCACCAGTGCGCCCAGGCGCCGCGCGGTACCGATTGCCTGCAGCCCCGCGACTCCTCCGCCGAGCACGAGCACCTTGGCCGGACGGACCGTCCCGGCTGCGGTCATCATCATCGGGAAGAAGCCTCCGAACGTGTCCGCCGCGAGGACTGCGGCCTTGTACCCGGCCACGTTGGCCTGCGAGGTGAGCACGTCCATCGACTGCGCCCGGCTGAGGGTGCGCGGTAGCCCCTCGAAGCTCAGCGCCGTAACCTCCGCCAGTTCGTCAGGATCGTCGTAACGATGAAGCAGACCGATCACGATCTGGCCGGCCCGCAGACGCTGACAATCCGGCCGGTGAATCACCGTCAGGATGTCCGCCTCGGCGAACACCGCCGACCGATCCGCAACGCGCGCGCCGGCCGCGACGTACGCCTCGTCCGGGAAACCAGCGCCGCGTCCCGCGCCGGCCTCCACGATCAGGTCGAGGCCGGTCCGGCGCAGCCGCCCCACCACTTCGGGTGTGACCGCCACGCGGCTCTCGTGCCACTCGGTCTCGGCCGGGCAGCCGATCAGCAGGTTCATCAGAACTGGAAGACGACACGGGCCGGGACGTCACCGGCCAGGACATCCGTGATCGACTGGTTGACGTCGTCGAGCTTGCGGTCGACGGCGATCACCCGGGTCCGCCCCGCGGCGTGCAGGGCGAACACGTCGGCGAGATCGTTGCGCGTGCCAACGATCGAACCGATCACGCTCTTGCCGTTCAGCACGGTGTCGAAGATCGGCAGGGTCATCGCACCGTCGTCCGCCGGCAATGCCACACAGACCAGACGCCCACCGCGGCGCAGCGACTGGAACGCCTGGTCGAACACCCGCGGGTTCACGGCCAGTACGACGGCCACATCGGCACCGCCGAGAGCCTGGATCGCTTCGACTGGATCGGTCTTCGCCGCGTTCACCACGTGGTCCGCACCGAGCTCCTTGGCCATCTTCAGCTTGCTGTCCTCGATGTCGACGCCGATGGTGATGCCGCCCACGATCCGCGCGTACTGCAGGGCCAGGTGTCCCAGGCCCCCGATGCCGAAGATCGCGACCGTCTCGGCCGGCACCACCTTGGCCACCCGGATCGCCTTGTACGTCGTCACTCCGGCACACGTCAGCGGTGCGGCGTCCCGTGACGAGACTCCGTCCGGTACCAGGGTCGCGAAGGCAGCGGGTACGACGGCGTACTCGGCGAAGCTGCCGTTCACCGAGTATCCGGAGTTGCGCTGCTCCAGGCAGAGCGTCTCCCAGCCGCTGATGCAGTACTTGCACGTGCCACAGGCGTAGCCCAGCCAGGCGATCGCGACTCGGTCGCCGACGGTACGTTCGGTCACGTCGGCGCCCAACCGCTCCACCACACCGATCCCTTCGTGCCCCGGGACGAACGGCGGCGTCGGCTTCACCGGCCAGTCCCCTCGCGCGGCATGGATGTCGGTGTGACACAGCCCGCTGGTCTCCATCCGGACCAGGACCTCGCCCGGGCCCGGCTCGGGAATCGGCAGCTCCTGGATCTCGAGAGGCTTGCTGAAGTCGGTGACAACTGCTGCTTTCATGACGGTCCTTTCAGGTGCATGCGTGATGGATTCAGGTGCACAGCTGGCGGAGCGAGTGACGAAATGCCCTCCGAGCCCCGCCGGAAGGGAGAATCCCTCCGGTCCTCCGGGCGCGACGTCGAGCAGGAACGTCGTCTCGCCCCAGGCCTGGTCGAGGTGCCGATCGATGTAGAACGGGCTGCCTTCGACCTCGCCGAGCAGAACGTCACCGGGGCCAACCAGGAACTCGTTCTCCGGGTAGCACATCGGCGTACTCCCGGCGCAACAACCACCGGACTGGACGAACATCACGGGCGCGCCGCGGGTGTCGCTCAGATGACGGATCGCCTCGCGAGCAACCGCGGTGGCCGTGATCCGGATGCTTGGCATCGGGTCCTCCTTCAGCTCGACGGGCCATTCCCTTTTGAGCCAACGCGGGTCCGGCCGTCACCCATAGGGCCGAAAGACCTCACTGCCGGAGGACCGATCGGCCGGTGCGCGCACCGCCAGAACGGGCGATGCTCGAAGGAGAGAGCTCAGGAGGAGGCATGAGGCACAAGCCCGTGGTTGTAGGCATCGACGGATCGCCAGCCGCCGACATCGCCATCAAATGGGCGGCGGTGGAAGCGGCGTCGTTGCGCAGCAACCTCCGCATGCTCCACGCCGTCGCAGCTCACGAGCCCGCGTCCAGCGCCGGTGAAGTCGTGTATCGCGCAGTCCGGCTGGCCCGCGGGCTGGCCCCGGGCATCGAGATCGACACCCGGATCGACAAGGGCACGCCGTCAACGGTTCTCGTCAAGGCCTCCAGCGATGCGGAGGTCGTGGTGATCGGGAGCCGTGGGCTCGGCGTGATGGCCGGGGCGCTCGTCGGTGCGACCGGCCTCGACCTCGCAGCGAACGCCCGGTGCCCGGTGGTCGTCGTACGCCCGGGCCTCGCCGAACTCGACGGAACCCGCGTCGTCATCGGGTACGACGGATCACCCGCCGGCGACACCGCCCTCGACTACGGCATCGTCTACGCCCGCCGCCACAACCTCGCCGTACGCGTCATCGCCGCGCAGCCAATCGGGACCGACCTGCACCGTCTCACCGAGGACCAGCTTCGCGAGGCCGTCCACAAACATGACGGCCACGACGCCGAGCTCATCCAGATCACCGGCCACCCCGCCGAGCACATCCTGCGCCTGTCATCGGACGCAGCCCTGATCGTCCTCGGCGCCCGCGGTCGCGGCGGCTTCGCCGGCATGCTCATCGGCTCGGTCAGCCAAACCGTCCTCCACCACGCCGACTGCCCCGTCGCGATCATCCCCGCCGCCGCCATCGGAGGCTGACATGACCGCACCAGCCACCCAGATACCTTCGGCAACCATCTGGCGCGCGATCCTCTGGGGATTCGTCGCGCTCTTCGCCTCCGGTGCCGGCATCCATACCGTGCTGGCCCTGACCACACCGCGCTCGTACGACGGCTTCGCCGACGCCGCGTTGTTCACCTGGACCACCGACGCCTGGCAGAACACCTTCATGGCTCACCCCACCCTGTGGGCCTTGCTGCTCGCCGCCGGCGAACTCGCCATCGCCATCCTCCTGGTCAAGATCCGCCGCCTCGGCTACGTCGCCGTGATCCTCTTCCATCTGGCGCTGGTGCTGTTCGGCTGGGGCTTCTGGCTCTGGTGCGTCCCCGCCCTGGCCTTCGCCGTACCGGCGGCCCGCGACGTCTTCCAGGATCGAAGGAGCATCTGATGTCCAAGAACGTGCTGGTCGCCTACGCCACCAAGATGGGCGCGACCGCGAGCATCGCGGGCGCCATCGGAGCCGAGCTCCGCACCTCCGGCCTCAGCGTCGACGTCCACGAAGTCGGGGCAGTCCAGGCCGTCACGCCGTACGACGCCATCGTCCTGGGCAGCGCGGTCTACCAAGGTCGCTGGCTGCCCGAGGCGGTCCGGTTCCTCAGCCGGCACGAGCGCCAACTCCGCACCCGCGACGTCTGGCTCTTCCACTCCGGCCCGATCGGCGCGAGCCGTGACGAGGAGCAACCCGTCCCGCCCGACGTGAGCCGCTTGGCCCGCGCGTTCCAGGCACCACCGATCAAGACCTTCGCCGGCGACCTCCAAGCAGACGCCGTCCTCCACAACCACGACCTCGAACGCCTGGTCGGCGACTCCAGAGACTGGCGCGACATCCGCGCCTGGTCTCACCAGATAGCAGCCACGCTGACAACCCCCGAACCAGCTACCTGAGCCAATTCGTCATCGGCTGGCGGTGAGGTCGGCGACGAGCTTCTCCACACGACCGCGGATATCGTCACGGACCTGGCGAACGACCTCGATCGGCTGGCCGGCGGGGTCGGTGAGTTCCCAGTCCTCGTAACGTTTGCCGGGGAAGATCGGGCAGGCGTCGCCACACCCCATGGTGATCACGACGTCGCTCGCCCGGACGTCCTCGGTGGCGAGCAACTGCGGGACGTTCCCGGTGATGTCGATCCCGACCTCGCGCATCGCCTCGACCGCGGTCGGGTTGACCTGGTCCCGCGGCTCAGATCCGGCCGACCGGACGTCCACGGTGTCGCCGGCAAGGTGCCGCAGCCACCCGGCTGCCATTTGCGAGCGGCCGGCGTTGTGGACGCAGACGAACAGCACAACAGGCTTACTCACGATGCAACTCCAGATCCGGTACGGCGGACTCCTCCGCGGAGTCGCCCAGCTCGGGGTACAGCACGACAACCAGGCCGGCGCCGACGACCGCGCCGATCACCTGGAAGAAAACGAAACCAGGAACGGAACCAGGTGCGATCCCGGCGAACGTGTCACTGAACGCACGGCCGACCGTCACGGCAGGGTTCGCGAACGACGTCGACGAGGTGAACCAGTAAGCCGCGCCGATATACGCGCCAACAGCAACAGGTACGACGGCGCCGCGACCCGACCGGACGAGCGCGAAGATCAGCAGGATCAACCCCGCGGTAGCGACCGTCTCCCCGATCCACAAGTGACCCGCGGACCGGTGCGTCGTCGACCACGAAACAGCGCTCAGCCCGAACATCACATCGGCCAGCACCGCGCCCGCGATCGCACCGACGACCTGCGCCGCGACGTACGCTGACAGATCCCGCAGACTCAGGCCGGCGCCGGTCCGCCGGCCGAGCCACCAATCGACAACCGACACGACCGGATTGAAATGCGCACCGGACACCGGCCCGAGCATCAAGATCAGAACAGCCAGCCCGAGCGCAGTCGCGAACGAATTCTCCAGCAACTGCAGTCCAGTGTCGCCGGGCGGTAGTTGAGCGGCCGCGATCCCCGAACCGACGACAACCGTCACCAGCAACCCCGTCCCGGTCCCCTCCGCGACAACCCGCCGCCACAACGCCAAGCTCATCCGTTGCCCACCGCAACCTCCAGTTCGCCGAGCAGGGCACGAACGCGGCGCTCGATCTCGTCGCGGATCGGGCGTACGTCGGCGACGTCGAGGCCGGCCGGGTCGCCGAGATCCCAGTTCTCGTACCGTGTACCGGGGAAGATCGGGCACGAGTCACCGCAGCCCATCGTCACCACCACATCCGCGGCCCGCACGACCTCGTCGGTCCAAGGCTTCGGGTACTCGGTGGAGATGTCGATCCCGCGCTCGGCCATCGCAGCCACCGCAGCAGGGTTCACCTCGAGCCCAGGCTCGGAGCCACCGGACCACGCGACCGCGCGAGCACCGGCCAACTGCTGGAAGAACCCCAGCGCGATCTGCGACCGGCCGGCGTTGTGCACGCACAGAAACAGGACGACCGGCCTGCCGTCGTCGTGGTGACCCTCGACCCGGGCAAGCGCGCCGAGTCGTTGCCTCGCGAACCGTTCGGCCAGCAGGGGAAGGAAGTTCGGGACCGTGCTCCCCGTAGCGAACTGGTCGTAGCTGGAGTGCAGGAACCGCTCGACAGTCTCCGGACCGTAGACACCGGAGAACTCGTCGGCCAGTCGAGCAGCCGCGGTGCGCAGAGCGAGGCTTTGGTCGATTGACAGGTCTTCGCGGCGGTGCCAGGCAAGTTCAGTCATCGCGCGCTCCCCTCACGTGACAATGCAGGCACCAACCGGTCGATCCGATCGGCGAGTTCGGTGTACGCGGCTTCGAAGGCCGCGTCGGTGTCGGCCGGGGCCGGGTCGGGGATCGACCAGTGCAGGCGGGTTTCGTGCTCGAGATGCTCGTACGCGTTGTCGCACACCGCGATCAGCAGATCGTCACGCCGTACGACGTCCCGCAGCCGCGCGGTGCGCCACCCGGCCGGATCCAGTCCGTGCCGCCGGGCGACCTTCACGGCTCGCGGATGCACACGCTCCGCCGGGTGCGTGCCCGCGGACAACGCCGGGACCCGGCTGCGCCGCGACCAGATCGCCGCGGCCAACTGGGAACGCGCCGAGTTCTGCGTGCAGACGAACACCACTCGCTCCGCGCCGGCCAACGCCGGGGTCGCGATCGACGTCAGCGCCTCGGGACGGAGCTGCACATAGGTGCGCCGCCTGTCGCCTTCGGACCGCGTCCGCGCGACGACACCGGCCGCCTCCAGGACCTTCAGATGATGAGCCACCAGATTCGTCGGCAACTCCAACGCCGCGCCGAGCTCACCCGGCGCCGCATCACCGGCCACCAGGGTGTCCACGATCGCGAGGCGTACTGGATCACCGAGCGCGGCATGAATTCGGGCCCGCTCCACCACGGAGAATCTCTCAGCATTCATTGACTCAATAATCACTGAGCTATTCCAACGCGTCAAGCCAGGGCGAGGAAGAGCTTCTCCATCTTCGCCACGTCGACGTCGCTGCTCTCGTCGGCGAGGCAGTGCTGCAGACCGGTGCTGACGATCGCGTATCCGGACCGTGCAAGCGCCTTGTTCACGGCGGCGAGCTGGGTCAGAACCGACTCGCAGTCCGCACCTTCTTCCATCATCCGGATCACGCTGCCGAGATGCCCGTGAGCGCGCTTCATCCGCGTGATGATCGGCTTGATCTCATCCGGCTCGAACTCCATCGAATCTCCTCGGTCAGCTCCACGAAGCACTGGATCAGCGTCGTCGCCACCAATTCTACATCCCCCCAGCGGGATGTGTTACCGTCGAGATCAGAACCCCCTAGGGGGATAACCAGGAGTACCTCGGGACGCTCCATCCGCAAGTGAGGACGCGATGACCGACCAGAGCCGTCTGACCATCCGGACCATCGAGACGCCGTCGCTCGGTGACCGCAGTTACCTCGTCCACGACGGCGACGTCGCATTCGTCATCGACCCACAACGCGACATCGATCGCATCCTGGAGATCCTCCGGACCGACGCCGTACGCCTGACCCACGTCTTCGAGACCCACATCCACAACGACTACGTCACCGGCGGCTTCGCACTCGCCCAGGCCACTGACGCTGCGTACCTGGTCAATGCCGACGACAACGTCTCGTTCGACCGCACGCCGCTGCACGACGGCGACACCGTCCGGATCGGCGACCGGATGCGGGTCCGCGCGATCCACACCCCCGGCCACACATTCACCCACCTGTCCTACGCCCTCACCGACAACGACCAACCCGTCGCGGTCTTCACCGGCGGGTCCCTGCTGTACGGCGCGACCGGACGGCCCGATCTCCTGGGCCCGGACCATACCGACGCTCTCGCCCGTCATCAGCACCACTCCGCACACAAACTCGCCCGGGCGCTCCCCGACGAGACCGAGGTCTACCCCACCCACGGATTCGGCTCGTTCTGCTCCGCCACGCAGTCCGCCGCGGCCGAATCGACCATCGGGCAGGAAAGGCGCTCCAACCCCGTCCTGACTCAGGACGAAGAGGACTACGTCCGCGACCTGCTCGACGGTCTCGGCGCCTGGCCCGCTTACTACACACACATGGCACCCGCCAACTCCGCCGGACCCGGTGCTCCCGACCTCTCGCTCCCCGAGCTTGCCGACGCCGCCGAGCTGCGCCGCCGGATCGAAGCCGGCGAATGGGTCGTCGATCTGCGCACCCGCACCACCTTCGCGGCCGGCCACGCACCCGGCACCCTCAACTTCGGGCGCGACGGCGCCTTCTCCACCTACCTCGGCTGGCTGATCACCTGGGGCACACCGGTGACGTTACTCGGCGAGACCGCCGCGGATGCCCAACAGGCGCAGCGCGAACTGGTTCGGATCGGCATCGACCGCCCAGCGGCCCACGCAACCGGCGGACCTGACCAGTGGAGTGTCGCGACACCTGTGTCCTTCCCGACCGCCGGCTTCGCCGATCTCGAACAGGTCCGGCATCATCGCGACGTCGTCGTGCTGGACGTACGCCGTACCGAGGAACACAGCGCCGCGCGGATCGAGGGAGCAGTCAACATCCCCATCCACGAGCTGCCGCGACGCATCGCCGAAGTACCGCCCGGGGAGGTGTGGGTCCACTGCGCCGCCGGCTACCGCGCCTCCATCGCAGCCTCGTTCCTGCACGCCGCCGGCCGCACCCTTGTCGCTGTCGACGACCAGTTCGAGAACGCGGCAAAGACCGGCCTCCAACTCATCCGCCCGCAAGTCTGACGTCGTACACCCGAACGCGACAAGGAGAAACCAGCATGTGCCGACCCGTCACCTGCAAGACCTGTTCCAAGACGACCTGGGCCGGCTGCGGGCAGCACGTCGCACAAGTCAAGGCGACCGTTCCTGCCGACCTGTGGTGCCCCGGCCACCCGAAGGCCGAACGCCAGGGCGGCAGCTGGCTCGACAAACTCCTGGGCCGCTGACAACACGCGGCGAAGCCGGCGTCCGGACGCCGCCATACTGAGGTGATCATGATGCGAGCCAAGGACGCGCTCTACAGAGCCTTTACCAAGTTGCACGGGGCCGTGTTCTTCCGGTCGAAGGGCCGGGTGTTCGGCCGGGCCGCAGGTATGACGGTGGTCGGGCTCCTGACCATCGGCCGGAAGACGGGGCAGCGACGGACCACCATCCTCACAGCGCCGATTGCCGACGAGGGTACAGGCGCTACCAGCAACGCACCGACCGTCAGATCCCCGTCGTCGTCCTCGAACCGGCGTCAGCAGACCGTGTCGCCGATCAGGCTGCCGACGCCGTACGTCGCGGAGACGACCACGCTCTGCCGCAGGCCTGAACGGTGCCCGCAGGAGACGCGTCACCAGTGACAAACGAGGGGAACCAGGCGCGGGCGGTGAGCTCGCCCAAGCCCCTGTCGACGGGCGGTAGCCTGGAGTGGTGCAGTACACCGACTGGGGTGAGCGTGCGGCTCGCTGGTCCGGAATTCGCAGCGAGACAGTCGATGTGCACGGCACGAAGGTGCACTACCTGGTATCTGATCAGACGCGGACGTCGGAGATGCCGGTTCACCTACTCGTCCCCAACCCGGCCAACAGCGCCTCGAACTGGCTCGACGTACTCGCGGAACTGCGACCAGACACGCACGCGATCGCGGTGGACCTGCCCGGCACCATCGCCGGCCACACCGCGCTGCCGAACCGGCGTGCGGCGAGCATCGACTCCAACGTGCTGTTCCTGCGCGATTTCGTTGACGCACTCGAGCTAGATCGGGTCGTGGTTCACGGCTGGTCGGCGGGCGGGATGATTTCGTTGCTGTTCGCCGACCAGGCGCCCGAACGGGTCGCCGGGCTCATTTTGGTGGTGCCTGCACTTCCTCCCCCGCTGAGCGCCCGCGAGGCGCGCCTGTGGCAAACCCTCGGCAGGGCGGGGCTGGCCGTCGTCGCACCGGTCGCCCTTGTGCTGCTCCGCACTTCGGGTCGGCGAATCCTCGCAGCGCAACTGCGGGTGCTGGACGATCCCGCCTCGATCGCGGGCAGCAAGTGGAGTACGGGCGGTGACCTGACGAGAATGTCGGACGAAATCGCCGGTCTCATGCGGGACGAGATGTCGGCGGTCGAGCCGACGCGTTTGGGAAACGCGGTCACGGTATATGTCTCGCTGCTGTCGCTGATGTTCGTCCGGCGGCGACCCGTACTCGAGGCGATGCGCCGGGTTGCCTCGCCAACTCTTCTTGTCTGGGGCGACGAGGATCGCCTCACTCCCCCCTCGTCGATCGATGACTGGACAGGTCAACGGCCCGATTGGAACCTGGTGGCCCTCCCCCGCGTCGGTCATGCGCCGCCGTTGGAAGTGCCAGCCGATTACGCCCGCACGGTCATCGACTGGTGCGGTCCACGATTACACGACCGATAGAGCTGTACGCGCCAAACGCCGCTCTTGCGGACCGCCAACCCCTCCGTTGTGCCTCCGTTCGCGAGGCTTTCGCCTCTACACACCATGCCCGGGCGAGGCGACGGTGAAGGAGTTGGGACCGCGTTCCGACATGAGGCCCACGGAGGCGAAGATGCACGTCCGCAAAGAAGGGTCCGACAATCTCGGTGCCACCCAAACGCGCACCAGAGCGTTGGAAGCGGCGGCGGTTGCCGGGATGGCGGGCGTAGTCGCGGGCTGGCTGATTCCCCGGGGTCCCGTGACAACAGTTGAGGCGCTCATCGCTGTCGTGGCGGCGCTTGCGGTCGGGTTCGCGGCCGGATGGCTGATGCGATCGCGTTGGGCCATGCTGCTCGCACCGGCAGTGTTCATGCTGGTGTATGAGGTGGCCCGGATGCGTGTTCAGGGTCCAACTGTCGATGGCATCCGTCTCGACAACCTCTACGGCGTGATGGCGCTGGTTGCCGGTCGTGGGGTCGACGCCCTCCTCGTGCTGCTGCCGATGGTCGCGGGTCTTGTTTACGGAGTCGCGCTGGCCAAGCAGCCCCAAGGACCGTCTGAGCCGGTCCGCAAACGTCACTGGCTGCGCCGCGGTTTTCTCGCCCTTCCCACTCTGGCCGTCATCGTGCTGGTTGCCGGCATCCTGCGGCCGGCCTCCACCGAAGCGATCCTCGGAGAGAACGGGGAGCCGCTCACGGGCAGCGTCGCCGAGCTCGTCGATGTGCAGATCGGGGGACACGGCCAGTCGATCATGCTGCGTGGCGTGTCCGCACAGTCCCCCGTACTCCTGTTCCTCGAGGGTGGTCCCGGCGGGACCGGGCTCGGCCGCATCCGCAATTCCGGTGAGGACCTGGAACAGAAATTCGTCGTCGCCACTTGGGACCAGCGCGGCACCGGCAAGTCCTACGACGCACTCGAGCCACGCTCGACCCTCACCGTGGAGCAGATGGTCGACGACACCTTGGCGGTCACCAATTATCTGCGCGACCGCTTCGACGAGCAGAAGATCTACCTGGTGGGGAGCTCGTGGGGCACCATCATCGGCACGCTCGCGGTGCAGCGCTCCCCTGAGTTGTTCCACGCCTACGTCGGCACCGGTCAGATGGTGGACCCGTTCGAGACCGACAAGCTGATGTACGCCGAAAGCCTGGCCGACGCAGTGGCCCGCGGTGATGACGGCACGGCAGACGCACTGCGTGAACTCGGCGAGCCGCCGTACGCCGACACACTCGACTATCCCGTGGCGATCGCCTCGAACGCACAGTGGATGGACTTCGAGCATGGCAAGGACTACAACGCCGCCGCGGAGTACCCGGCCAGCTTGTTTGTCGGCGAGTACACGCTCATCGAGCAGCTTCGCGGCATGGCCGCGATCGCCGAAACGTTCAACGTGCTCAATCCCCAGCTCAGCAACACCGACTTCCGTGTCGACGTGCCGCGCCTCGGCGTCCCGGTCTACCTCGTCGAGGGCAGCCACGAGGCCGCCGGCCGCGAGACCCTGGCGCGTGAGTGGTTCAACCTCATAGCGGCACCCAGCAAGAAGTACGTGGTCTTCGAGAACTCAGGACACACCCCGCCGTTCGACGAACCCGGCCGCTTCGCCGCACTCATGGGCGACATTCGCATCGCTGCGGAACGCTCGCCGTGAACGGCCACATCATTCGCCGGCCACCACCCGCCGCCCACCATCGCGCGGATGTCTTCAGCACTCAACCGCTCGGTCGGCTCTATGGCCACCAGCCCGGCGAGTGCAGCCTTCTTCTCGGCCACGGCAGCGTTGTATGTTCCGACTGGTCAACGCCTCGGGATCCCAGCCGGCCTCCAGCGCCCGTTGAAGCCGCGTGATCGTCGCATCTGCAGCAGCAATCCTGCGGCGGAACATTCGCTCGGCCGCGTCCGTGGGATCGTCGTCACTCTGTGCACGCGCCCTCGCAGAGGAGATCTTGGTGGATGTACACCGTCGGCGGATGTCCAAGGTACGCACTGCATCGGCGAGGTGGTCCTGTCGGCAGGTCAGACATCGGGCACGGGCCGGCAACTACTCGCTGGCCTGGGCGAACGGCCGCCCGCACGCCGGTTCGGCACAGACCATGCGGCGCTTGCCGACGACGACCTCGACCGTGTCGCCGCACCGGGATGTCGCGGACCTGCTATCTGACCCAGGCGTGCACCTTCGTGGAGAACACCCCGCAGTCCGGGCATCCCTCGTCACGATCGATGGCTTGCACGACCACGCGGCGGCGGCCGCCTAATGGCCGGTCGACCGCCTCGATGGCGTCGTATCCGGACAGGTTGAAGACATCGCTCGCAGCGACCAGATGCAGGCGCGACTGTTGCGGCAGCAACGCGACCTGACGGCGAAGGGGCGGCGAGGGTTAGGTAGCAGTGGGTGGTGCCGGGTGAGTGCCGGTGATTGTCAGTCGTCGGGACGAGGGCGAAGGCTGGGGGTTCGGTGACGCCGAGCTCGAGTACTGCGTTGGCGGTCCCAGCTGCTGTTCCGCAATCATCGACCGCAATTAGCCAAAGACGAATTCACCCTTGTTTCAGCCTTGAGACTTCTCCCCAAAATAGAAACATTCGCTTCAATTATTGCCGCCACCGTGCTCGTTGAGTCTCACCACCGTCAACCGCGCGTATGGTGACCGTAAATGCGATCAGCCAGGAGGAGAGATGAGCGGAATCCGCGTCAGCCTCGCACCGTCGTTCCGCGCTGGAATGGGCGCCACTGTCTACGACGGAGGGGTGACGTTCCGCGTATGGGCGCCCCATGCGACCGACGTCTCCGTCGTGCTCGGACCAGACGGCGCGGACGTGACCGTCACGCTTGCGGCCGAGTCGGCGGGCCTCTGGTCAGCCGATGTCGACGGTGTCGTCGCGGGCGCCCACTACAAGTTTCAACTGGGCGGCGCGGATCCCCAGCAACGCAACGATCCCTACGCCCGCGAACTCACGAACTCGGCCGGCAGGTCGATCGTGTCCACGATCGACTTCGACTGGGGACAGCACGATTACCGCACACCGTCATGGGACGACCTGGTGATCTATGAATTGCACGTCGGTACGTACAACGACACCGTCGGCGGCCCACCGGGCAGTTTCGACAGCGTCGAGGCCAGACTCGACCATTTGTCCGGCCTTGGTGTCAGCGCCATCGAACTCATGCCGGCCAGCGAATTCATGGGCGATTTCTCCTGGGGCTACAACCCGGCCCACATCTTCGCGGTCGAACAAATCTATGGCGGACCACACCGGCTGAAGCAACTCATTCGCGCTGCCCACGACCGTGATATCGCGGTGTTTATCGATGTCGTCTACAACCATCTGGGTCCGCAAGACCTCGACATCTGGCGATTCGACGGCTGGCACGAGGGTGACGGCGGCGGCATCTACTTCTACAACGACGACCGCCGCAAGACTCCCTTCGGAGACAGGCCGGACTACGGCCGCCCGGAGGTCACTCAGTACCTTGCCGACAACGCGCGGATGTGGCTGGAGGAGTTCCGCATCGACGGGCTGCGTTGGGACGCGACCGCCCTCATCCGTAATCGGTGGGGTGGCAACGATTCGTCCGGGGACATCCCCGACGGCTGGCGCCTGATGCAACGCGTCACCAGTGAGACCAGCGCTCGCCAGCCGTGGAAACTCCACATCGCCGAGGACCTGCAGACCAACGACTGGGTGACACGCGACGGCGGCGCCGGCTTCGGGAGCCAATGGGATGCGGCCTTCGTGCACCCGGTCCGCCGCGCGTTGACCGCGATCGACGACGCGGACCGCAGTACACAGGCGGTGTGCGACGCGGTCAGCCACGCCTACACCGGAGGTTGGCTTCGCCGCGTGATCTACACCGAATCACACGATGAGGTCGCCAACGGCCGCGCCCGCTTACCGCAGGAGATCACGCCCGGAGACCCCGGCAGTTGGTACGCGCGGAAACGATCGACACTCGGCGCAGCGCTCGTCTTCACCTCACCTGGTATCCCGATGATCTTCCAAGGCCAGGAGTTGCTCGAGGACGAATGGTTCCGTGACACCGACCCCATGGACTGGACGAAAGCGGACACCTACGCCGGCATCCTCAGCTTGTACGGCGACCTCATCGCTCTACGGCGGGACCGACAGCAAACAACCCGCGGCCTCCGCGGACCCTTCGTCAACGTCCACCACGTCAACGAATCCGGCAAAGTCCTCGCCTTTCACCGTTGGAACGCCGGCGGTCCACGGGACGACGTCATCGTCATCGCCAATCTCGCCAACCGCGCGTACGAGGACTACCGCATCGGCCTCCCGAGGGCCGGGACCTGGCACCTGCGCTGCAACACCGACTGGAAGGGCTACAGCCCCGACTTCGGAGCCCAGGACACCTTTGACACGGTCGCAAGCGATATACCCCGCGACGGCATGCCGTGCAGCGCCGGCGTCGCACTCCCGCCGTACACAGCCCTCATCTACTCACAGGACTCCTGAAGCCATGCCGAGATCGAGCGAACCAGCCTTGCCCCCTCGAACATCGGCGATTCAAGCTCGGAGTCATCACACACCGAGGGTGGCGCGCTGATGGGACAACACTCTCCGACATCGCCCCGGATTGCTCCGCATCGTGCAACGCCACAACGAGAACGTCGCAGCCGGCGCACCGTACGTCGTACCGATCGTGCTGTTCCTCGAGGACGAAGCGCGCACCGACATCGTCCGCCGTCCACGCGGACTGTCGACGGAGGTGTTCGTACCACTAGCAGGCGTCGGGCACCTGGCTGCAACGGCTGTCGCGCCTTCAAAGATGTCGAGGATCTCGGTACAACGTCAGCAATGCTTGATAGACGACGCCATTGACCGGTTGCGGCCAAGCGAGTCAGTTGGCCCGGCAGGCCCCTCATCCTGACCGTCATGAAGTCCGTACCGGCCACGCTGGCCGCTCTCCTGTTGCTCGCCGCCTGCGGTTCGACCGAGGAGCCCTCCGGTACGCAAAGCCCATCCGCCCCAGCCAGCACGACCCCCACGCCAACTGCCCCCTCGACTGCCACGCCACCGCCTACGCCGACCCCGAAGCCGCGGCCGGCGCCGAAGGCCAAGGACGGCAGCAACCTGATGGCCTGTGCGGACGGTGACTGCCAAGTCCTGGTCGACAGCGGCCAGAAGATCAAGTTCCGTGGGAACACGCTAGCGATTACTGTCGTCGGCGACTCCGGCACTTTCGCCCTAACCGGAGCCATCCGCGGCGGCACCGGAGGCCTGAGCCCGGACCCGCACACCTTCGGCGACACTGTCGTCCTCGGCGCCACCCAATCCCGAGCCGACGACCCGCCCGGTGTCACCTTGCGCGCGCCGTACATCAGCAACAACCAAGCAATCATCGACATCCACCAGGTCCCCTGACCGGCCGGAGGTCCGATACGCGCGCCGCGATCGTCGGCACGGGTCACGCGGTCGCCGGTTCACAACACATCCGCGGGACGGTGGTATCGCTCAAGTGGTGGTTGCCGGTGAGGGCTTGCCGGAGGTTCGGCCATCCGTGGCTGCGGCGATGACCCTGGTCAGCCGGTCGTGCAGGTCCATCAGCTCGTCGACATCCATGCCGAGGCGTTCGACGACGGCTGGCGGTACCTCCAAAGCCTGGTCACGAAGCGCCCGACCCTCTTCGGTCAGAACGACAGCCAGCGACCGCTCGTCCGAGGCTGAGCGGTCGCGACGCAGGAGACCGGAGGCTTCGAGGCGCTTGAGCAACGGCGAAAGCGTCGCCGGCTCGAGCTGAAGCATTCCGGACAGGTCCTTCACTGAGACCGGCTCGAACTCCCACAGCGCCAACATCACCAGGTACTGCGGATGCGTCAGGCCCATCGGCTCGAGAACCGGGCGGTACAGCGCGATGACTGTCCGCGCGGCCACCGCCAAGGCGAAGCAAACCTGGTGTTCCAGCGCCAGCGGGTTGTCGACCGGCGTGATCTTCGTCGCTGCCATGCCACGAGCGTACCAACCGTATGTAGACTAATAGTTAGTACACTAACTATTGGAGTGATGATGGAGCAGGCCACGGAACGCCGCCCACTACGACGCCGACGTACTCCTCGCCCGATGAACATCGAGACCGTCCAGCGCTGGGTTGTCTCCGCGGTTCTCTTCCACGTCGGCACCGTTCCCGCAGTCACGCTGGCCGTCTACAGCATCGGCGTCGCGGCCACCGACTTCGGCCGCGGCATCGGTCTGTGGCTGATGTCCGGGGTGATCGGCGCCCTCACCGCCGCAGGCATCCTCGCCATCTTCCGCCGCAACCCGCTCTCCCCCTGGCTCCTCCTCGGCATGCTCCCAACCGCCGCCACCGGCCTCTACATCTTCTGACGGTCGTCTGCTGGCCTATGTCTGTTCGGGGTGTCGCGCGGGCGAGAATTCGGGGATGAGGATCCTGCTTCGTGTCAGACCGGGTGCCTCCCGGACCGCGGTTGGTGGTCGGTACGACGGGCCGGCCGGGCCGGCACTGGTGGTCGCGGTGGCAGCTCGTGCGGTGGAGGGCCAGGCGACGAAGGCTGTGCTGGAGGCTGTCGCGGCCGCACTCGGCGTGCGACGCTCGGCCGTCACACTGGTACGGGGTGCCACCAGCCGCGACAAGCTGGTCGATGTCGAAGGCGACGAGAGCGCGATCCGCCTGCGCCTGCAAAGACTGCTGGACTGACTCCTTTGGACAGATCCCGCGAGTCAGGAGCTACAGAACGTCGTACCTCGTCGTGGGGGGACCGCGTCGACGCGGTCTGTGGCTAGTCGGCTGCCGGCGGGGTTTCGGTGCGCTGGGGGCTGGGCGACGAGGTGTCAGGCGGCGGGGTACTCGTCGTGGGAGTGCTGCTGGTCGGCGTGCTTGACGGGGAGTCTCCGGTCGAAGGCGTTCCTCGGGTGGAAGCGCTCGGCGTGGCGCTGCTCCGGGTGGGCACGCTCGGCGACTCCGTGCCCGGCGACGATGTATCGGTGACCGACGTGCTGGGCGAAGGAGTGCTCGGCGTTCCCTGTTCAGAGGTGCCTTGCGATGGGCGAGCCGAGGTGACCTTCGTGCTGTTCGGCTGGTTCGCACCGGCGGTCGATGCCGTTCTCGTCGTGGTGGCGTTCGACGTCGGCGTACTGGGGCTGCTTTGAGGACCGACCTCGGTCGTCGGGGGCAACCTGGTGTCGTTGCCGTTGAGTAGGACGCCGGCCAGCACGGCCGCTCCTGTCGCGAGGACGGCGATCCCCCCGACGAGAAGTGTCCTTCTTCGTGTTCGGGTCGGGGCGGTGACGACTGGGTCGTTCGCTGTCACAACTTCCGGCGCGGCCACAACTTCCGGGACGGACAGGGCAAGGCTGCGATCACCTGCCGGCAACTGCGCACGCAAGGCGCCGCCCGCGATCTCGGCTGCGGACGGACGGTCAGCGGCATCCTTCGCGAGCATCCGCAGCAGAACATTCTCGAACGATCCGGCCAGCTCGGGGCGGGCCGAACTCGGCGGCGTCGGAGCGGTGTCGACGTGCTGGTAGAGAATCGCCGCCGGGTGTTCCGCCCTGAACGGAGGCTGGCCGGCAACCAGTTGATAGAGCACGCAACCCAGCGCGTACACATCGGCTGCCTTCCCCGCCTGCTCACCCCTCGCCCGCTCGGGGGCGAGGTAGTGCGTGCTGCCGACAATCTGGCCCGTCGCCGTGAGCGTGCTCGCCCCTTCTCCTGGAAGGTGAGCGATGCCGAAATCCGCGACCTTCACGATCCCGTCGGCCGTCAGCAGCAGGTTGCCCGGTTTCACGTCACGATGGACGACGTCCTCCAGGTGCGCCGCGGCCAGGCCCGCGGCCGCCTGTTCGACGATGTCGATCGCGCGGTCCTTCGGCAGCGGTCCCTGCTGAGCGAGCTCCGCGGCGACGGTGCGGCCTTCGACCAACTCCATCACCAAGAAGAAGCCTTCGTCGTGACGACCGAAGTCGTACACCGAGACCACATGCGGGTCGCTCAACCTCGCGGCAGCTCGCGCCTCCCGCTGAAATCGTTCGCCCGCTCTGGCGTCCTGATCGGACGGCAGCAGCAACTTGACCGCGACAACCCGCCCCAGCAGTTCATCCGTGGCACGGAACACCTCCCCCATGCCGCCCCGACCAACAGAGGGGCCCAATCTGTACCGCTCAGCAATAAGCATCCTGATCCCCGTACCCAGCCCCAACCGCCGACGAACCCGTTATAACACCCACCTGGCGGTCGGCCGATGATGGGATCCCAGCGAATCCTCACGCTGCGTCGCGATGACGCCGAGTCGCGATTCCCCGGCCCGCGGCGGCTCCCCCGGATCACCGCAAGGCTGGTTGACTGCATTGCGTTCTCCGGAAGGGGATCGCGGACTAAGGTGAGCCAATGGATCAGTCGACGGCTCGAGATTGGCTCGACCGGTACGTCGGGGCGTGGATGTCCTACGATCCGGGCGACATTGCAGGCCTGTTCAGCGAGAACATCACGTACCGCTACCACCCGTACGACGAGCCGATCGTCGGTCGGGACGCCGTCGTCGCATCCTGGCTAGGACAGAGCGCGTCGGACGACGCCTCCACCCGCGACACACCCGGCACCTACGAAGCCGAATACTCGCCGGTCGCGGTCGACGGTGACACCGTGGTGGCCACCGGCACATCGCGCTACCGCGAAGTGCCTGGCGGCCCCATCGTCCGTGCCTACGAGAACTGCTTCATCATCCGCTTCGACGGCGAAGGGCGCTGCCGCGAGTTCACCGAGTACTACATCCGCCACCCATGACCCAACGAGCATCAGATGCACCGGCTCTCCGGGCTGAGCCCTCACAGGTCTGCCCGCGGACGGACCTGTGAGGGCTCTGCTTGGTTCTACCGGGGCGGAGTTTCCTCAGATCTCGCGCCTGGTGCCGGGACGTAGCCGGTGGTTCGGGTGGTGAAGGTTCCCCGGCCCTGGGTACGGCTGCGCAACTGCGTTGCATAACCGAACAACTCGGCCAGCGGGACGGTGGCGACGATCACCATCGTTCCCGGTCGCGACGTCGTACCCGAAATCCGGCCACGCCGTGCCGCCAGGTCGCCGAGCACGCCGCCCATGGCATCCTCAGGCACGGTCGCGGTGACCTCGGCGACCGGTTCCAGGAGCACCATCGCACTGGCGCGCAGCGCTTCCCGGAGCCCCAGCCGGCCAGCCGTACGGAACGCCATCTCCGAGGAGTCGTTCGAATGGGTGGCCCCATCCGTCAGCGTGACACGCACCCCGGTCACCGGGTGCCCGCCGACGGGCCCCTCAGCCAGAGCATCCCGGCAGCCTGCCTCGACTGCGCGGACATACTCCTGCGGCACCCGTCCACCGACGACGACCGACCGGAACGCGAAGTTCTCCGTGCTGTCGTCATCAGCTACCTCCAGCGGTTCCACGTCGAGAGTGATCCGGGCGAACTGACCTGCCCCGCCGTCCTGCTTGACGTGCCGGTACACAAACCCGGACACCCCGCGCGCGACTGTTTCGCGGTAGGTCACCTGCGGCCGGCCGACTCCGACCTCCAGCCCGTGAGCGCGACGTATCTTCTCCACCGCGACCTCGAGGTGCAGCTCGCCCATTCCCGACAGCAGCGTCTGACCGGTCTCGGAATCGGTCCGGACCGTCAGCGAGGGGTCCTCCTCGACCAGCCGCGTCAGTGCCGACATGAGCCGGTCGGAGTCGACGCTCTTGCGGGCCTCGACTGCCACGGAAACGACCGGGGCGGCCACGGCCGGCGGTTCGAGGACCAGCAGTGCTGCCGGCGCGCACAGGGTGGCGCCGCCCCGTGCAGACTTCGGTCCGACGACCGCGACGATGTCGCCGGCGATCGCCTGCTGGACCTCCGCGTGCTGGTCGGCCTGCACCCGCAGGATCCGGCTGATCCGCTCAGTGCGTCCCGCGCCCGCGTCCATCACGGTGTCTCCCTTCCGAATCGTTCCCGAATAGACCCGCAGGTACGTCAGCCGCCCGGTGGCGGTCGAGCTGACCTTGAACACGAGCGCAGCGAACGGCGCCCTCGGGTCGGCGACCCGCTCCTGTACGGCGCCGTCCGACATGCCGCGCACCGCGGGCACTTCCTGTGGCGAAGGCAGATAGGCGACGACGGCGTCCAGCAGCGGCTCGATTCCGCGATTGCGGTACGCCGACCCGCACAGCACCACCACGCCGGTACCAGACCGGGTCAGGTCCCGCAGTGCGGCAGCCAGCGTCTCCGCCGAGACCGTTGACCGCGCATAGAACTCGTCCAGCGCGACCGGGTGGAGCTCGGCGACAGCCTCCTCGAGCAGCCGACGCCGTCGCTTCGCCTGTTCCAGAAGGGCATCGGGAACCAGACGCTCCGCAAAGGTGTCGTCGTTCCAGACATACGCCCGCATCCTGATCAGATCGATCACTCCACTGAACTCTGCCTCCTTTCCCATCGGCAACTGGACCACCAGCGGAGTCACGTGCAACCGCTCGCGGATCGAGGCCACCGCTGCGTCGAGGTCGGCGCCGGGACGGTCCATCTTGTTGACGAACGCGATCCGCGGCACCCCGTGCCGGTCGGCCTGGCGCCAGACCGACTCGCTCTGCGGTTCCACGCCGGCGACGGCGTCGAACAGCGCGACGGCACCGTCGAGCACCCGCAGCGAGCGCTCCACCTCGTCAGAGAAGTCGACGTGGCCCGGGGTGTCGATCAGGTTGATCGAGTGCCCGTCCCAGTCGCAGCTGACGGCTGCGGCGAAGATCGTGATCCCGCGATCGCGTTCCTGCGGGTCGAAGTCGGTGACGGTCGTGCCGTCGTGGACCTCACCGCGCTTGTGAGTGGTGCCGGTGAGATAGAGGATCCGTTCGGTGACGGTGGTCTTGCCTGCATCGACATGGGCGAGAATGCCGACGTTGCGCAGGCCGGACAGCGGGTGGTTCTGTTGACGGTGGTCAAGGTTCGTACGCATGGGCCGATGGCCTTTCCGATGATCCGGATCGGGACAGCGCGATTCGCGGACGAAGCTGGCCTGTGGTCAGGCCATGCGCCATACCCCCGGCGGCAGCTCAGAAAGCAGCCGCCTGCAGGACAGGCTCGATCAGTTCGTCACGGACAGGGGCCGACCGCGCAGCCGGCACCTGGCACACGAAGACACCAGGATCACGTCGTACCGAGACCGGGGAACACTCACAGCGATGCGGTAACGCACGGCCGGGCTCCCCTCACTCGTCAAAGCGCCTGCCCTCGCGGCGGCGCTCAGTTCGATCCAAGGGTAAGGGGACCAGCGATGCGGGACCACCGGATTTCACCGCAGGACCGACCGCCGGTACGCCCTGCGCCTGCGCGGCCGAGGTAGCGTGCCTGTGTGGCCACCATCGAGGACCTCGCCGGGCTGCTGGTGGCCATCGCGGCGGGTGACCGCACGGCCGTCAAGGCATCACTCGACGCCGTACCCCGGTTGGCGACGGCACGGTTGGCGCGACGCGAAGAAAGCTTCATGACCGAGTGTCAGGCCCAGGTCTACGAAGGCGACACGGCGCTGCACGTCGCAGCGTTCACGTACGACGTCGAGCTCGCCGAAGACCTGGTGGCGCGCGGCGCCGACATCGGCGCCCGCAACCGCCGGGGCGCCGAACCTCTGCATGCAGCCGTCAGCGGCGGACCCGGCGCAACGCACTGGAACCCGCTCCGCCAGCAGGCGATCATCGAATACCTCATCGAAGCAGGAGCCGACCCGAACGCTCCCGCGCTGGCCGGCGTGACACCCTTGCACCGAGCGGCCCGAAACCGATGCTCAGCGGCCGTCGAGACACTCCTGCGCCTGGGGGCGAATCCTCGCCTCGCGAACGACCACGGCTCAACTCCGGCCGACCTCGCCCACTGGACAACAGGCCGCGGCGGTTCAGGCTCCGACGCAGCCAAACTCGAACAGCGAGCCATCATCCAACTCCTCAACAACGCCACAGCCTGAAGCCCCCATCAGGGTCCCTCGACCGGCCCGACCGCAGCGTGACGTAAGGCCCGGCGAGCGCTTGAGTCCGACGTGGTGGGGATGATGGGACGATGAGTCCTTCGTCGAACGGTTGGCCTGTCGTGCTCCTGCACGGCTGGCCGGTCACCGAGACGCATTGGCAAAGCCTGCAACCACTCCTGCGTCGCAGCGGGTTCGCGCCCGTTCCGGTCACCCTGCCGGGGCTCGGGAGGCCAGCGAAGAACACATCTAGTTTCAGGAAGAGCGACCTTGCCCACTGGCTGGGTAACGATCTCAGCGCGCGCGGACTTACGCGCTTCTCGCTGGTAGGCCACGACTGGGGTGGAACGGTCGCACTTCTCCTCGCCGCTGCAATGCCCCAGGCGGTAAACGCGGTCGTGATCGAAGAGGAGATCCTGCCTGGGATCGACGTCGACATCCCCGCACCAGGCGCTGAGCACTACCCGTCCTGGCATGGACCGTTCAACCGCGCACCCGGCCTCGCCGAGCAGCTCGTCCCGGGACGGGAAGACGCCTACTACGGGACCTTCCTCCGGCAGAACGCCGGCCCGCCAGGACTCGCCCCGGATACAGTCCGCTCCTACATCGACGCCTACACGACGGACGATGCTCTGGAAGCCGGGCTCGGCTACTACCGATCCCGAGCCGACGACATCGCCGACGTCCAACAGCTCCAACAGCATCCGATCCACGCGCCCGTGCTCGCGATCGGAGGACACTACGCGATGGGCTCCGCCGTCGCGGACGGCCTCCGCACGCTCTCAACCGACGTCACCGGCCTCATCCTCGAACGATCCGGCCATTACCCCGCTGAACAAGAACCCGAACCCGCGGCCGAAGCCATCATCGAGTTCCTCCAACGACACCGCGATCAGCCACCCCAATAAGGCCTCACCGTGCTCGGCCGTACGTTTGGGCGCTGGTCGGCGCGGTTCTCGCCCGAGCCGCACAACAATCCGAAGCAGCACACGAGCGGCCTATGGCCATGAGAGATTTGAGCTGGATACCCAGCAGACGTCAGATCTGAATTGCCGGAAACTGGACCGATCGTGAGGACTGGTGAATGAACTCGGGCTCTCCGAAACTGCCAACCTGGGTGGCGGACGACGGTACGGACTCGATCGAGCAGACAACTTTGTTGCGCGGCCTGTTGCGCCAGGTACGGCGTCCGCTGGCCATCGGCGTCCTTGCTGCTGTCGCGACGATGACGGCGAGTGCGATCGTGCCCTGGTTGATTGGCCGGACCATCGACTATTTGACCAGCACGGGACGGACTCCCTCGGGGCTTGCGCTCCGCTGCCTCGCCCTCGCGGCAATCATCGCGTTCGGCGCGCTGCTGGGGATGGTCCAACAGCGCAGCGACACTCGGCTGCGATTGGAGACCTCTCTGCGCGCAATGACTCTGGTAAATCACCAATCGATCCGGCTTGGCGGTCGGCCCCAGGGCCGAGCGGCGGGAGAGGTGATCAACCTCGGCATCGGGGACGTGATGCCGATCGGCGGTGGGATCGCCGGACTCACTCGCGGCATTGGCGGATTGGCCTCGGTTCTCGTCGTCAGTGTCGTTCTGCTGACACTTTCGTGGCAACTGTTCCTCTTGGTGATTCTTGGCGCCGTCGTTCTGTTGCGGGTCAATGGTTTCTTTCTACGCCCGTACGCAAAGACGCAGCGCACGATGCAGGAGCGCATGGGCGAACTGACGGCGCTCGCCCTCGACGCAACCAGCGGAATCCGCGTGATCAAGGGCCTCGGTGCGACCGAACGATTTGCCGACCGCTACCGGGAAAAGTCACAGCAGGTGCGCACTGCGGCCGCCATGCGGGCGCGAGTCGGGACCGTTGTGGCCGGCAGCCAAAGCCTCGCCACGGGCGTGCTGAGCACCGCCACCGTCTGGTTTGCTGCCACTCTCGCCGCGTCTGGCACCATTTCGATCGGAGACTTCGTCGCCGCGTATGGCTATGCAACATTCCTCACCATGCCAGTCCCCTGGGTGTTCGCCTCCCATCAGCAATGGACCGCTGCCAAGGAATCCGCTCACCGGATCAGTTCCTACCTTGCCGTGCGCGCCGCCGACCGCACTGGATCCGTCGAGGCCAAAGGGTCTGAACATCAGTCCACGACAGTGCTTGACTCTGAGTCCGGACTGTCGGCGCCGATCGGCCACTACACCGTCATCGCATCTACTGACACGATTGACTGGGCCACACTCGCCGAAAAGATCCGCGGGGTGCATCCGAACCCTCAGCAGGTACTGGTGGTGCCGGCGGATGACTACCTTTTCTCGGGCGCGCTGATCAGCGTCCTAGACCCCTGGGGACGGGCCGATCAGGCGTCCATAGATAGGGCTGTGCACGCCGCAGTACTCCAAGATGTGATCGATCCGCTGCCTGACGGGCTTGCGCATGTGGTCACGGCAGGTGGCACGGATTTCTCCGGAGGAGAGCAACAGCGCATTCGACTGGCACGAGCATTGCTCGCCACCAGTCAGACTCTGGTACTGGTCGAGCCGACCAACGCCCTCGATGCGACCACGGAGGTTGAGGTAGCCGGCAGGCTGCGCCACCACCGCGCAGGGTGCACCACGGTGCTGCTGACCAACAGCACTCCACACTTGGCGCAGGCCGATCACATCGTGCTCTTGCGAGACGGCGAGGTGTTGGCTACCGGCACCCACGCCGGCCTCCTCGAGCGAACCGACTACCAGTTGCTGGTCGAGCGTAGTGGAGCCTTGTCGTGAGTAGCCTCCCGGTCGCCGACCCCACTGCTGTGCGCCGAACTGGCCTGGCGCTCCTGACAGCCCATCCCGCTCAACTGGCGCTTGCTCTCCTGGTGTACGCCGCTGCGGTTGCTACAGGCCTGGTCAGCCCCTACCTCGTCGGCCAACTGGTGCAGCGGACGAGCTCCGGCGATGACCGCATCATGCCTTTGACGGCAGCGATGCTAGCGGCGCTGGCGGCGCAGGCGGTCCTGCTGTGGTTGGCAACCCGGCTGACCACCAACTTGGCCGAGCGAGTGGCCGCCGAACTACGCGAGAAGTTCGTCACGGAACTGCTCGGAACCTCCCTGGGCCGGATCGAAGCGGTGCGGGCCGGCGACCTGGTCACCCGATCGACCCGTGACGTGAATTCGCTGGTCCAGGTGGCGAGCCAGTCCGTTCCAAGCGTCATCACCACAGTGCTGACCATTCTGGCGATCCTGATCGCAACGGTGTTACTCGGCTGGTACTTCCTGGCTTGTCTCGCTGTAGCGCTGCCGCTTCTCATCCCCGCCGCACGCTGGTACCTGCGTCGTTCTCGTACGGGCTATCTTGCAGAGCAGGCGTCGTACGCGGAGAGTACGGAGGTGCTCTCCGAGAACATTCGCGGCGCCCGCACCGTCGTCGGCCATGGGCTGGAGACGCAGCGCCGCGACGCAATGGTGGAGGCCGCGGACAGGAACTTCCGCGCCGGGTGGTACACACTGTGGCTGCGCTCGGTGTTCCTGCCAGTGACCGATATCGCGATCGCTCTGCCAGCCGTGGCGATCCTGCTCTTCGGTGGGCTTGCCTACCTGAACGGCACCGGGTCGATCGCGGCAATCACCACCGCGGCGCTCTATGCCCAGCAGTTGAGCGCACAGGTCGACCTGTTTCTCTACCAGCAAGACAAGCTGCAAGTGGGCAGCGCCGCCCTCGCGCGACTGCTAGGACTCAACTCACTCCACGATGACGTCGATCCGGTTCGGGCCGAGATTCCAGCCACGCCACATCGACTGACCCTTAGTCAAGTCTCCTTCGCGTATCGCCCTGGACACGATGTCCTTCACGACATCAGCTTGGAGATCAACCCGGGTGAGCGAATCGCGATTGTCGGCCCGTCTGGCGCCGGCAAATCCACGCTGGCGCGGCTGATCGTCGGAATTGACAAGCCAACACACGGCCGAGTGCGCCTGAATGACATCCCGCTGCCAGATTTTCCACGTGATGCCGTCAACCGGCACCTTGCGATGCTCACGCAGCACACCTTCGTCTTCGACGGCAGTATCCGCGACAATCTGCTCATTGCAGCCCCCGACGCGAGCGAGCAGCAACTCGTCTCCGTTCTTGACGATGTCGGTGCCAAGCCGCTGGTGAACACCTTCGGCCTTGATAGACCGCTCACCGAGGCAGACCGTGGTCTCAACCCGGCAGAACAGCAACAACTGTCCATGGCCCGCTTGGTGCTGACCGATCCGAGCACCGTCGTACTCGATGAAGCGACGTCGCAGTTCGACTCCCGATTCGCCAGAGGCCTCGAGCGCGCTCTCGCCAGACTTCTGGTCGGTCGGACGGTGATATCCATTGCGCACCGACTGCACAGTGCTGAGGACGCCGACCGGGTTCTGGTCATGCAGGACGGCCGAATCGTGGCCGACGGAGGTCATGCCGAACTGTTGAAACAGGGTGGTCTGTATACGTCGCTGTGGGCGGCATGGCGCGGTGAACGGGAAGAAGGGACATGATCGTGCCGTTGTCTGACGGCTGCCTGAACGTCACCGAAGACGTATCAACCGCGGTTGTAGGGCTGCACTGCTGCCTTGGTGGCGCCGATTCTCACGTTCCGGAAGTCGGAACGGAACGTTGCGCCCGGCTGGTAGTCCTTGTACATGCCGAACTTGATCCTGAACTCGTTCTTGAAGGAGTCATCAGCGCACCTGGAACGCGTCGCGTAGCCGAAGTACTCATCCTGCTCGAAGAGCTTCTCCTCGACGGTGGTCGCTCCGACTCTCTTGTGGTACACCGCGATACTCCCCTTCGGCGCGCCGTCGTGGTAGGGCTCCACGCGATACTTGATGACGAAGGAATGCCACTCGTCGGTCCCGACGCTCTTGGTCGCCATCGACGTGTTGTAGTCCGTGCCCGGCTCCTCGCCACGACGCACGAACTGGACGTTGTGTCCGTTGCCGGCGCCTGACTGGATGCGTACGCCGCCGATCGGGTTCGCGGTGCACTGCCACAGCTGGAGCACGTACGCCCCGCTGCCCGTCACCTCATCGACGCCGGCAGGGATGCGAACGTCGAACCCGACCCACACGTCGGTGTGGAACGGCAGGTCCCACGGCGTCGCCAGCTCCGAGCGGTCCCGGAGGGTGTTTCCAGCAGCGTCCTTCCAGGTGTTCTTGGCAGGGTCCTCAACGATGGCGCCTTCGTACCTGAAGTCCTTGTCCGTGCGGAACGTCAACGCCCGCGCATCCGAGGTCCCGGTGATCTGGGGTGCCTGCCCCGCTCCCTGACACTTGCCAGGAAACCAGCGTCCGCCCTCCAGGAGGTTGCCGCCGTCGCCGATCGTCGCACTGCACGCAGCGGCGTTCTCGATCGTGAAGGTCTCACCTTCGATACCCATCGAGTAGCTGGGGACCGTTGCTGCCGCGCTGGCAGGTTGTGTGTTCGTCACTGCCGCGATACCCACTGATGCGCTCAGGGTTGCCGCCACGGCGAGAGCCATCGTCTTTCGAGTAAGTCGACTAGGGGCCGAGATCTGCATCTGTGTCACTCCTTACTTAGAGGGAAATGCTTCGTTCGCCCGCAGCATCAGAGGAGTTCGCGGCCGAGATGGCCGCGGTTGACGGGATCTCGGGGGCGGGTAGATCTCGCCTTCGCAGGGTTTCTGCGAACGCTGCGAGGTCAGGGGTCTCATAGACGGTGGCGGCTTCGTCGGCGAGCCACAGTGCGGTGCGGTCGAGGTCCGGGAGCACTCGGGGCCAGATCCATCGGCGGTCGTCGTTGCCGTGCTCGGCCCAGAACTGGAAGGCGTCGTGCAAACTGCCGAAGCCTGGTTCGGCGGGCGCGTTCCAGAGGTCGCGGCCTTCAGCAGCTGCAACCCGACAGCAGACGGCGAAAGCTCGCAGGCAGTAGGTGGTGTAGAGCAACGAGTCGGGACGAGCCAGTTCTCTCGGGAGCGCGCCGCCGGGAGCGATCTGGCGCAGCCGGATGTCGAACCGATCGAGGACCTCGGTGAGCGCGGTCCGATCATCGACGAACTGCAGATAGCGCAGTACCTGCGCGTCCCACCAGACTCCGTGGTTGTTGGTCATCAGTTCTTCCTGCCGGCCGAGTTCGCTCGACCGCATCCAGACGGTCAACTCGGCGAACCAGTCCTGCAGGAGCGGGAGACGTTCGGTGAATCGTCCGGCCCTCACCAGCAGGTCGACGTGATCCACGAGGTCGGTCAGGAGCGTCGCCTCGATCTGCCCGATCGCCGCGCCGTCGTGATGACCGGGCAGCGCGGCAGCGTGAGCGAAGTTGGGGCGCATCGCTGTCGCCGGGTCCAGGAACCAGCGTTCGAGACGTTCGACGGCGGCGTCGGCGTAGCGTGCCTCGCCGGTTCGGACGTGGGCTTGCACCAGGGTGTTGACGGCCGCGACCGTTTGCCGGAACCGCCGTTTGTCGTAGCGATCGCTGAACGAGTCCGGGTTCCGCCGGCCGTCGACCCTGATGTACGGCAGACCGTCGGCTGTCTCCGGATTCGGCCAGGAGTAGTTGCCGACCGAGTAGTAGTTGTGGGCGTCCCCGGTCCAGTCCGACGGCTCACGGTCGATGATGGAATACGGCCGCCCGGCCAGGAACTCGTCGGCTCGGGTCACCAGCTGACGGCTCATTTGGGCCCCGCCTGCGAGAAGGCCTGTTGATACTCGGCCCGGATCTTGTCGCCTCCGCCGTTGCGCCACTTGGTCACGGCGGCCTTCCAGCTCGATACGGGTGCGCGTCCGGCCAGGATGCCGTTCCGTGTATCGGTCAGGTCCTTGCTCAACTGCTGGCCCTTGGCCGCATCGGTCTCGGAGTACAGGCCCTGGGTCGGATCAGCGGCGAGGATCGGCAGCGCGGCTTCCTGGTAGTCGAAGCGGGCCTGGGCGACGTCGCGCCGTCCCGGGTCGTAGATGACCTGGGTCGGTCCACAGACGTAGCCGAACGGCACCAGCCGCAGATTCTGGCCGCGCGAGTTCACGATCGGGTCGCTGCCCTCGAACTTGAACGTCTGCCCCTCGATCCCGAAGGTGCGCAGGAGGTACTCGGAAGATCCGAACGGCGCGGCGAGCCAATCGAGTACCCGGAGCACCTCGCGGACCCGGTCCGGTTCGGCCTGGGTGACAGCGGTGAACGCCTGAGCCGCACTCCCCCGAGGATGTACGGGCTTGCTCGCCGCGTCGTAGCCGAACATCGGAAGAGACCCGAGCTTGAAGCCCGGCACCTCGGCTCCCCACATCTCGTACTTGCTCCAGCCGGCGTACCCGCCGAAGACGATCGGGGTGGTCCCGTTGGTGAACCAGTCGTTGCGTTGGTTGTTGGACGCAACCAAGCCGTCCGGATGGAAGACGCCGGCGTCGGCCAGCTCGCGGGTGTCGGCCAGCGCCTTCTCGTACGCCTCGAGTTCGATGTTGGAGGTGAACTTCCCGCCGTCCTCGATCCAGCTGCCGGGGATGCCCAGGGAAGCGGCGATCATGGTCAGCGTGCCGCCCGGATCGCCGCAGGCCCATCGGGACTTACGCTCGTTGGTCAGCCCCTTCAGCAAAGCCTTGAACTCTCCGATGTCCTTGGGCTGCGCGGGCAGTCCGGTACCGGCGACGAGGTCTGCGCGGATCCAGGCGACCGACGGGATCGGTACCCGGGCGATCGGTACTCCCCACAGGGCGTTGCCGTACACGGTCTTGCGCCACGAATCGGTGGACAGACCCGCCAGGTTCGGATAGTCCTTGACGGCATCGCCCGACAAGTACTCGGTCAAGTCGGTGAACTTTGCCTTCAGCAACGCGGGCAACTGCTGCACCGAGCCGTAGATCGACACGAGGTCGGGCAGATCTCCGCCGGCCACGGTCGTCGCGAACCGTTGAGCGTAGTCAGCCGCCGGCGCGTAGGTGATGTCGAGCTTTCCACCAAGTCGCTTGTCGACCTCCTGCCACAGCGGATTGTCGGACTTGCCAGGCGCCACCGGGTCGAAGGTGTAGGTGAGTGCGGAGAGCTGGCCACCCGACAGCGGGGGCTTACTGACCGCCGCGACCGGATTCGGCGGGTATTCGAAGTACCCGCTCATGCCGAGCGGATTTGCGCTCTTCAGCGCGGGTTCGGCGTTCCCGGCCCGGGCGAACGTCGGGAGAATGTCCGCTCCGATTCGGCCGGAAGTTCCCGTCGTCGTCTTGGCCGAGCAGCCGAGAGCTGATCCGGCCGCACCGGCGACGGCTGCCGCGGACAGCCCTTTGAGCAACGTACGGCGCGAAAGCGCATCCATGGTTACGGTTCCCTCCTCATGGCGGGCGTCCGGTCGATCAGCCTTTGACGGCGCCGATCAGAAGTCCCTTGCTGAAGTGCTTCTGGATGAACGGGTAGATGATCAGGATCGGGATGACGGACATGACCAGAATCGCCATCTGGATCGATGCCTGGGGTGGCAGCGACTCGGTCGACGCCGAGAGCTCGTCCGTACCGAGCGGCGTCTGGTTCACGACGAACGTTCGCAGGACCAGCTGCAGCGGCCACTTCTCCGGCGACGGCAGGTAGAGCAGGGCAGAGAAGAACGCATTCCAGTAGGCGACGGCGTAGAACAAGCCGACCACCGCGACGACGGCCTTCGAGAGCGGCAGGACGATGAAGGCGAGGATCCGGAGTTCGCCGGCCCCGTCGATCTTCGCCGACTCGGTCAGCTCACTGGGAAGCTCGAGGAAGAAGGACCGCATCACGATCACGTTGAAGGCGTTGACCACCACCGGCAGGATCAACGCCGCCAGGTTGTCGATCAGGCCGAGCTGCTTGACGATCAGGTACATCGGGATCATGCCCGGATTGAACAAGAGGGTGAACAGCGTCATCAGCAGGATGGGCTTGTGCAACAGCGATCCCGGCCGCGACAGGGCGTACGCGAGCATGATGGTGCAGGCCAGCGACAGGACAGTGCCCACAGCGGTGACCACGACCGACACGCTGAGGGCCCGCGTCACCACGCCTCCCGACAGAACGGCCCGGTACGCCGCGAGCGACGGCTCGCTGGTGAAGAGGACAAGTCCACCGCGTGCGCTGATGTCGCGTTGCGGCGCCAGACTCGTCATCACGACGGCGACGAACGGGACGATCACCGCGAGGCAGGCGACGGTCAGCAGTCCACCGCGCGCCGCGGTCGCCCAGCGCGGTTGCCGGCCCATCCAGGCGGGCCGCTCGTCCGAGGCCGGTTGACGGTTGCGCCGAGCCCGGCGTTCAGCGGTGGTCTCCAGCAGTCCGGTCATTTCGAGTACACCCCCCGCTCCCCCATGGCGTGGGCGAGCCGGTTCGCCCCGAGTACGAGAACCACGCCGACGAGGCCCTTCACCAAGCCGACCGCGGCCGAGACACCCCAGTTCCCGCCGATGATCCCGTTGTTGTAGACGTAGGTGTCGAGCACTTCGGAAGCCTGCGCGCCGACCGGACCCTGCTGCAGGAGGATCTGCTCGAAACCGACCGTGAGCGAATCACCCAGCCGCAGGATCAGCAGCAGTACGATCACGGGCCGGATCGCGGGCAGCGTGACGTGCCACAGCTGCCGAAGCGGGCCGGCCCGGTCGATCGCCGCCGCCTCGTACAGGTTCAGGTCGACCTTGGAGAGCGCGGCCAGGAAGATGATGGTCGACCATCCGGTGTCCTTCCAGATCACCTGCGACGTGATCAGCAGTTTGAACAGCTCCGGTACGCCGATGATCCGGAAGGATCCCAGGTCCGCGGAACGCAGCCACTCGTTCAGCATTCCGCCGTTGCCGAACATCTGCTGGAACAGCGCCACGACGATGACCCAGGACAGGAAGTGCGGCAGGTAGAGGATCGACTGCGTCAGCCGCTTGGCTCGTTCGTTCAGCATCGAGTTGAGGACCAGGGCCAGCGCGATCGGCACCGGGAACACGAACAGCACCTGGACCATCGTGATGATCAAGGTGTTCACGAGCGCGTTGAGGAACTCCGGGTCACCGTCGAAGATGACCGAGAAGTTGCTCAGGCCAACGAAATCCGATCCGCTGATGCCGAGGAACGGCTGGTAGTCCTGGAAGGCGATCACGTTGCCCAGCAGCGGCAGGTAGTGGAACACCACCAGGACGATCACTCCCGGCACCGCGAGCACGAGCAGCACCCGGTCCCGGTGCCACCGGGCCGCGAGCTGCCCGCGGAGGCGAGTCTCGCGGGCGGCAGGCGCACCGGGATCCGCGCCGGCCGCCGGCCGCACCTTGATCCCCGACGACATCAGCGGATCCTGCTGCCGACCGCTGCGATGGCGGCCTCGACCATCCCCCGCACGCGCTCCTGCGCGCCGTCCCGCGTCTCCTGGGCGCGTTCGGCCGCGGCCGGCCGGTCGTCGACGATCTTCTGCACGAGTTGCCCGGCGGCAGCGGCGGCCCCAGGTCCCAGCTCGATCAGCGGCAGGCCGAGATCGTTGTACATCTGGCCCTTGATCGTGTCGGTCGGCTGCCGCAGGTAGACCGACGGAACACCTTCCGCCAACGCGATCAGAGGTGAGTGGCACTCCATGCTCACGACCGCGCCGGCCCGCCGGTACACCGCGGCCGCCTCGGTCAGGTCCCAGAACCGCGGCAGGATGTGGACCAGGTCGGCCACGTCGGCCGGGAAGGTCCCCGCGAACTCGGCCTCGGCGACTCCCATCGCGTAGCTCATCTCCGGCACGACGAGCGCCCGCTCCCCAGTGGCTCGCACCCAGCCGATCACGGTCTGCCGCAGAACGTCCAAGTCGGACTTCAGATAGCCCGCGTTGTAGGCCGTACGGCGAACATCCTCGGCCGCGGGTGGGTAGTTCCGGATCTGGTGGTACGGCGTGAAACGCAGCCGCGGTACGACGCACAGGAAGCGTCCGGGCTTCAACCCGTACTCCGCGAGGACCGCCTGACCGTCGCCGTCGTCGACCACGTCGAACATCACGGTGGCGTCCGGACCGAACGCGATCGTGGGCGCCCCGAGGTCCTGGCCGGCGAGGAACCGCTCGGTCAACGAGTCCCGGCAGTAGACGAACGCGGCCGTGTCGAGCACCTCGCGCTCGAGCTCGGTGAGCAGGTCACCGTCGATCGCGCTGACCATGCTCGCCGCCCGGGCCAGCGTCGAGCCGTACGGCCGGAGCGGATCTACTGTCACCCCGAAAATCCCATGCGGCTTTCCGGTCCGCCGATGCCATTCGGCGACCTCCACCTGGGCAACGAGCGATGGCCCCGACCCGTGGACCAAAAGGTCGCCTTCGGCAAACAACTGTTCAAGCTCCGGGCTGAGCGGCTCGCCGGGCACGACCCGGTCCTCGACGATCTCGACGTCCGGAAAGTAGCGGCGGAGCATCTGCCGTACGCGCTCGTCGATGCTGCGAGCCCACAGCGTCAGCTTCACTTCCGGTGCGTAGCGCTGAAAGGCTCGGAGCGCGCCCGGCGTATGGGCGACGTCGCCGATGTTGACGGTTTGCCAGCCGGAGACGAGAACGACGTGAACCATGAAGAATTCCCTGTCCAGCCCATCCCGAGCAGCGGTGGGCTTACGGTCGATTCGGAGCTACGGCGAGCATCATGCCGATGATTCATCGGTTAATCAAGGTCTCGCGAGTGCGTCAACGGTGACCTCTCAGCAGGTGGACGCTCAGCCGGCGTACCGTGCCGTCGATCCTCGATCGATCAGTTTCGGCGCCGGCCGCGTCACCAGTGCCGACTGGACGCGGCGGCCGTCGATCATCCGGCGCAGTGTCGTATAGGCGCGCATTCCGGCTTGCTGCACAGGCATCCTGACCGTGCTCGGTGCCGGCCGAATGGCGTCGGCGATGGGCAGATCCTGGTACACGACGATCGACAGATCGGCGGGAATCCGCAGGCCGAGATCGATGACCGCCGCGATCGCTCCCGGTGCCGCGACGATGTTGTCGATGATGAGGGCGGACGGCGGCCGGGCCGAGCCCAGGAGCTCGCGCGTCGCGGCCGCCAGGTCCGGCAGCTCATAGCCGACCTGCTTGATCAGCGACCGGTCGAAGCGCACACCCGCTGCCCGCAACGCCGAGCGGTAGCCGTCGACCCGGACGCTACTGGCGATCGGGACGACGGGGCCGCCGACCAGTGCGATGCGGCGGTGCCCGAGACCCAGCAGGTGCGTCGTGGCCAGACCGATCCCGGCCGCGTCGTCGATCCACACCGACACGGAGTCGTCAGGTCGCGGGTTCTGCAGGATCACGTACGGGATCGACCGCTTGGTGAGTTCCTCGGAGGTCTCGGTCCCCCATTGGGTGGACCGCAACAACACCCCGTCGACCATGCCCGTGCCGACGATCCGGCTCATCAGGTGGCTGCCCGGCTCGATCCACAGTGCGTCGGCCAGCAACAGCACGTCACCGTGTTCCTCGGCGGCCGCATGCATGCCACGAATCGCCAGCTCGAAGACCGGGTTCGCGATCTTCGGCACCACCGCTGCGATCACTCCCGATCTGGACAGTCTCAGCGACTTCGCGGCGTGGTTGACGCGATAGCCCGTGTCCTGGATCGCCTGCTCGACGCGCAGCCTGGTCGCCTCGCTCATCCGGATGTTGCCGCGAGCCCCGGAGATCACCGCGGAAACCACGGCCGTGGACACCCCGGCCCGCTTCGCAACGTCCTTGAGCGTGGTCATGCCCGCCAGCGTAACCGCACCCGCCCTCGCCACCGATCAACGCGGCTGTCCATCAGATCAATCCTGTGGACCTGGGGGCCGGCCTGCGCCGGGAACACTTGGACGGACGCGCTTTCGCTCGCAGGAGCGTGCGACAGTGACGTTCTCGAACGTGCTCTCCGTGGATGCGTAGAGCCCAACGCCGCCGCTCCGGACAACGGTGTCGCGACCCTCCAGGATCTGAACGCCGTTCAACGTGACGGTGATACGGTCACCGCGGATCGCTGCACCAAGTTCGACGGGACCTGTCAACGGGTTGCTGAGGGATACCGTGCCCACCGTGACCGGACCCGACGCGTGAGCCTCCCGAACGATACTCGCGTACTGAGTTCTACTGCTCGTCTTGCCGAGGTGGATCCGGTACCCATAGGAGTCCGAGGTGTCTCGCAGCGAGATGCCTGCGGTGCCGACGGATCCATTGATCGTGACCGTGGCGTGCGCGGCATAGTCGCACGTCTCGGAGAAGCGTGACGGCAGTGTCGAGTCGGCCAGTATGTGCGCCCTGCCATCGGTAGGCGTGAGCTTCAACTGACCCGAGTTGACGGACACCTTTCCTGCGATGCCCCGCCAATTGGCCTGGTCGAGCCCTTCCTTGATCGTGATGTTGTCAAAGGCCGCGGCCCGGCCATTCGTGGAGGCGGCGGCGCCACCCGTCGGCAATTGCGTGTCGTCTGCGGAGATCGACGTGTTGCCCACTGCGGCGCTCAGATGCTTCCCGACTGCGGAGACGGTCAGCGTGTGCGCGCTGTCTGCGTTGATGGGCAGCTCCGTCTCCGCGAGAAGCGTGGACGTCGCGTTGTAAACCTTCACGAGCTGCAGCTTCGCGCCGCCCGATGTACTGACAACATCGGCCCGGTAGTAGTTGCGGGAATCGTGGTAGCGGAACGCGAGACCGGTCGTTGCCGTCGTCTGGTTTCGTGTCCCCGGAACTACGTCGGCAGTCACGACCACGTCGTCCGGTACGTCCTGCTGCACCGCCAACGACTGCGTGTCCGTACTCGAGGTCTGCACCAGCTGCGTGTCAGGCTGCGCGCCGCCCAGCGTCCAGGTGCCCTGCACTGGCGTCCAGCCGTCAAGCGAGCCATTGAAGTCATAGACGGTGCTGTCCAGGCTCGCGTCGGTGAACTCCTCGTTGAGCAACGGCTTCGGGGCGAAGGCAGCCTTGGGCGAGACGGTGACGAGGTTGCCGGTACGGGTGAACGCGGTCGGGGTGCCGTTGATCTTCACCGCGCGTACCTTCGGCGCGTTGATCGAAAGGGTGCCGGTGAACGGGTCCCCGAGCGAGATCTGGGCGGTAGCGCCCTGCAGTTCCACACTGACGTCCGACACAACTCCGGAGGCTTTGATGACGGTGTCCCCGTCGTCGACCAGCGACGATCCCTGGGTCAGCGCGTACCGCGTCAGCCCGCCGCCCTTGTTCGCACGCTCGAGGTAGGCAGTCTCGGCGTCGGTCGCGGCAGCCCCGAACTTCCTCGACGTGGGAACCGCCTCGCGCGACAGGTAGAAGCGGCCGGTCGCCTTCGACAGGTCGATCTCCATCGCGCTCGCCACGGAGTGATCCACCTGGGGCAGATCGATGCGCGACGCCTTCACCGAGGGCGCGGCGCCGGCCTTGCCGGGAACTACGACCGTGTCCACACCTGTGGCGCCGGTGGCGGACCAGTCGTACGACAGGTAGTCGACGTCGGTGAGAACCTGCTCGCCCACGCGGACGGCGCCGTTCTTGTGGACGCTCGACGTGACATCGGCGCCGGGTCGGGCCACGGGGACGAGCTGCACGCCGGCAACCGGTGCGGCGCCGGGCACGGTGTCGAACCCGACCGTGGCGACGTTCGTGTTCGGGTCGACGGTGACCGGATCGCCAGGGAAGTGCCAGAGCTGCCGGTAGTCGTGCGCGCCGGTGGCACCCGTGAGGTCGTCGGACACGACCCAGAAGCCGGGCTTGACGAAGTAGACGACGCGATCGTGCGCGATCGGCCGGTAGGCCTGCGTCTTACCGCGGTAGATATCGAGGCCCGCGTTCGAGCGCCACAGCGACGTCGAGCGGGGCAGGCCGGCGGGCTGCGGTTGTCCGTCGACCTCGATGGTGTTGTGCGCCTCGGTCGTACGGCGCATCCAGTCGTTCGTCGGGGTCGCGCTGTAGTCCCCCGCTCCGGGGTCGACGATCAGCGGACGCCCGTACGCCGCCATCACCAGGCTGAGGTCGTCGGGATGCCGATGGGAGGCCGTATAGCTGGAGTTCTGGTTGTTGATCAGCATGTACCGCGCGTCGGCGTCCCACCCGGACCGCTGGACCGCATAGCTGATCGGAAACACGGTGGACGACAGCGTCGGGACGGTGCCCTCGGTGCGCCCGGAGGCGACCCAGGTGAAGTCGGACCAGGAATTACGCTCACCGGTCCTCCGAATCGCGCTCTCGCCCGCGTCCGTGTTCGGAGAATCACCGACGAGCGCGGTCTCGAGATTCGGCTGACGGGTCGCGAACAGCGCATCCGCGATCCAATCCGCTGACCGAACAATCCCGTGGGGAAGGGTTCGCCCGTTGGCATCCGCTATGTCGATCATCGTGTTGATCAGATCCGCCACGTAGGCCTGATAGTTGAACGTCGGCTCGCGGTACACGCCGTCGCCCTTCACCCAGGCACGCAGGAACCGCTCGACAGAGCGCACCACGAACGGCTCCCAGACGAAGGACGCCGTGAACTCGGGCAGATAGACCGCCGTGACGTAGATCGCGCGGGCCATCGAGACATACCAGTTGTTTCCGACATGGATCTGCAGCACAGTCGCGAGGAGATCCGTCGTCGCGTGCACGCCGGACAGGTACGCCACGAGGTCATTCGCGTCGATGCTCGGCTCCGTGCGGAAGACGGAGAACGCGCTGACGAGCTGGGTCAGCCGCTTACCGCCCGACAGGTTGCGGTTCTGCGGCCAGCTCGGATTGTCGGCGAAGAAGTCCAGTGAGATGTCCATCCACGCCGACGCGTACGCCGCACGCTTCTGCGGGTCGCTCTCCTTCAGATAAGCGCTCGTCAGCGTCGACATGAACGCGAAGTCACTCATCAGAACCTGTGCGCTCCCTGGCGCGGTCTCCGTCCCGCCCCAGGCATCCGCCCAGTCCACGTCGATCCGCTGCGCGGCATCGTCGTAGAAGTCACGGGTCACGGTGCCGAACCGGAAGGTCCCCGCCGCCAGTTCGTCAGCGGGCGCGTCGCCACCTCCTCCCCCGCCCACACCCGGGTACTCGATGCCCGTGCGGCCCGCGTAGTAGACCTTTAGCTCGGCCGCGGCGCCCGCCTCATCGCCGGCGGCAAGCTCCGCCGCCACGCGGGCGAGCCCCGGACGCGTCAGGTCGAGCAGCTCACCGAGATCCGACATGTCGGACGTGGCGGCCCGGGCCGGCGACAGACCCGTCATCATCAGAGCCAGCGCGACTGTCGTCGCAGCCCACGCATGGGCACGGCGGCGAGTGCTCGGCCGAAGAAGTCTCCGTTGCATCCCATCTCCTTCTGACACATGAGCGTGTTCGGTGAGTCCTTCCGAACCGAGGCCTCTTAGGTGACGTATCGTTAATTCACCGTAGGCTTGGTTGAGACGTTACGTCAACGGCTCGAGGGAGGCGCGCAAGCGTGGCAACGCAACAGGACATCGCCCGCACAGCGGGGGTATCGGTCGCGGTGGTGTCGGCCGTGATCAACGGCACGACCCACACCCGGATGAGCGAGGCCACCCGTGCGCGGGTCATCCAGGCGATGGAGAGCCTCGACTACCAGCCCAACCAAGCAGCCCGGTCCCTGCGGCTCAACCGCACCGGCATGATCGCGCTGATCCTCCACAAGCTCGACAATCCCGTCTACGCCCACCTGCTGCGCGGCGTCTACGGGGCCGCGGCCGAGCGCGGCGGGACCGTCCTGCTCGGCGACGCCGAGACGATGCGCTCAGGCAGCCAGTTCGTCACCCGGCTACTCAGCCACGGCACCGTCGACGGCATCCTGATCCGGGACGACCGGCTGTTCGACGACGACGTGATGGCCGAGCTTCGCTCCCATCCCAAGCCGATCCTCACCCTGGACTACGCCCAGGACCACCCTTGGGTCGGCATCGACGACTGCCGCGCGGGCGAGATCGCGACCCGATTCCTGCTCAACCTGCGCCATCGCCGGATCGTCTTCATCGGCGGGGCGACCGGACACGCGTTCCGGCAGCGCTACCTCGGGTATCAGCAGGAGATGCAGCAGGCCGGGCTGGAACCGGCGCCGCACCTGGCCACCGGATTCGGTGAGCAGGCCGGTGCCGACGGGCTGCGACAGGCCCTGCAACTGCCGGCCGCGCCGACCGCGGTCGTGGTGAACAACATCATGAGCGCCGTCGGGGTGCTGGCCGCCGCCCGGGACCTCGGCATCGCCGTACCCGACCAGCTGTCTGTGGTCGGGATCCACGACGTCGGCCTGATGGAACACCTGCGCCCAGCCGTGACCGCAGTCCGGATGCCCATGTACGAGCTCGGCCGGGCCGGCGTCCACGGGCTGTACGAGCTGATGGCGGGACGCCCGTGCACCGGCGGCATCATCACCGATCCCGAGCCCGAGCTCGTCGTCCGCGACTCGGCGACGGCCCTGACCGACGCCTGACCAACGTCAAACAGACATCTAGCAGAGGGCAACACTCAACTGACGTGACGTTATGTCATTCCACCTCCTCCGGCTCGGCCGAGTCCGAAGCCTGGGCGCACGAGACACGCGGGGGCCGTCTTGTCGGGGCGAACGAGGGCAACCGGCGGGTGGGGTGAGACGGTTTCTTCTATGGCCTCGCATCTCCTTCCCGTCCTCGGCGATGGCGAGCTCGTTGAGCTCGACGCCGACCTCGCCCGGGCCGCGGTCACCGCGCTCGCGGTGACCGCCGTCGATCCCGGTGGCGTGCCTCGCGCGAAGTTCGTGCCGCGCGAGAAGATCGCGGAGACGCACCGGTCCGGGCTGGGGGCCGCACCGAGCTGGCATGTCTTCTGCATCGACAACGGCATCGCGTTCACGCCTGAGCTGGGCGTGGTCGGTGACCAGCGGCTGCGTCCCGACCTGCGCGCGCTGCGCGTGCTCGGCGGCGGCCTGGCCTGGGCGCCGGCCGAGTTCCATGATCAGTCCGGCTCGCCTTCGCTGCTGTGCACACGCGGGCGGCTACGAGAAACAGCGGACGAGTTGGCATCACTCGGCGTGACCGCCACCGTCGGCTGCGAGGTCGAGTTCGTACTCACCGCCGCCGACGGCGCGGCTCTGACCGAACGCCCGTGGAACTGCTACGGCCTGACCGCAGGGCTGGACCGGGAGGACTTCCTCCTGCGACTGCTCGACGACTGCCGAACCGCCGGGCTCGACGTCGAGCAGTGCCATGCCGAGTACGGCGACGACCAGTACGAAATCTCCTTCTCCCCCACCGATCCGGTCGCCGCGGCCGACCTGGTGGTAGTGGCTCGCATCGTGATCGGCCGCGCGGCGCGGCGCGCAGGGCTTGCCGTGTCGTTCTCGCCGGTGCCGTTCGCGGGTGGTAGCGGCAACGGGGCCCACATCCATGTCTCACTCGATCGCGACGGTACGCCGATGCTGTCCGGAGGGACCGGACCGCACGGGCTGACCGTGGAGGGCGAGTCGGCGATCGGCGGCATCCTCGCCGGGCTGCCCGGCGTGGTCGGCGTGCTCGCCGGGTCCGTGCTGTCGGGTCAGCGGCTGCTTCCCGGGCACTGGTCGGGCGCGTTCGCCTGCTGGGGACTGGAGAACCGCGAGGCCGCAGTGCGTCTGTGCGCGGTCGAGGCAGGCAGCGCCAACCTCGAGGTCAAATGTGTCGACCCGTCCGCCAACCCCTACCTCGCGACCGCGGTCGTGCTCGGACTGATCGTGGACGGACTGCGGCGCAGGACCCCGCTGCCGGCCGAGGTCTCCACTCATCCGGCCGACGTGCAGCACCGGACGCTGCCTACCGATCAGACCGCGGCGCTGGACGCGCTCCAGGAGTCGGCCGAGGCCAAACACATCCTCGGCGCAGGCCTGCTGTCCGCGCTGCTGGCCGTACGGCGGCACGAGGTGACCGCTTTCGAAGGACAGGATCCGTCCGCAGTGGCCGATCGGTTGCGGTTCGCGTGGTCGGCATGAGCGATCAAGGACGGCCGGTCATGCGAGCTGGTGAAAGCGTCGCCGAGTTGCCGCTGATCGACCACCACTGCCACGGCGTACAGACCGGCACCGCGACCGATGCGGAGGTGGAGCTGCTGGCCACCGAATCGGACTGGCCTGCCCCACCCGGTACGTAGGTGTTCGACAACCCGTTCGGGATCACGGTGCGCTCGGTGTGCGCGCCGTTGCTCGACCTGCCGCGGCATTGCACCGCGGAGGAGTATCTTCGGCGCCGCGGCGAGCTGGGTGGCACGGAGGTCAGCGCGCGGCTACTGGCTTCGAGCGGAACCGAGCGGTACCTGCTCGACACCGGCTTCCGGGCTTCGACGGTCATGACGCCGGACGAGATGGCGACCCTGACCGGCGCGGCTACCGAGGAGATCGTGCGCCTGGAAGCGCTCGCCGAGTCGATCGCGCCGGGCTGTACTGCCGCCGGCTTCGCCAGCGCGTTCGACGACGCGCTGGAGGCGGCCGCCGCAAACGCCGTCGGCGTCAAGTCGATCATCGCCTACCGGTACGGTCTCGACTTCGACCCGGCCCCACCGGAACCTGCTCAGGTAACCGCGGCCGCGGGCCGCTGGCTGACGGCAATCGAGGCAGGCTCACCGACGCGTCTCGCGGACCCAGTGCTGCTGCGGCACTTGTTGTGGCGGGCGGTGGAACTCCGTCAACCGATCCAATTGCACGTCGGCTACGGCGACCCGGACATCGTGCTGCACCGCTGCGATCCGTCCCACCTCACCGGGTTCGCGCACGCGACACGTACGACGGGCGCTCGGCTGATGTTGCTGCACTGCTACCCGTACATCCGTCAGGCCGGGATTCTCGCGCAGCTCTTCCCGCATGTTTGGCTGGACACCAGTGCCGCAGTCAGCCATACCGGCCCGTCCAGCCAGACGCTCGTGCGGGAGTCGCTGGAGATCGCGCCGCTGCACAAGGTGCTCTACGCCTCGGACGCGTTCGGTCTGCCCGAGCTGTACGCGTGCGGATCGTGGCTCTGGCGCCGCGCCGTCGGCCGGGTGCTCGACGAGTGGCTGGCCGACGATCTGATCGGCGCAGCCGACGCGCGTCGCTACGTCGAAATGCTGGGCCGCGGCAACGCCCTTCGAGCTTACGGTCTGGAGTAGACGATGATCGAGGAAGCACGCGCCGCACAGACGCCGCCATACTGAGGTGATCATGATGCGAGCCAAGGACGCGCTCTACAGAGCCTTTACCAAGTTGCACGGGGCCGTGTTCTTCCGGTCGAAGGGCCGGGTGTTCGGCCGGGCCGCGGGTATGACGGTGGTCGGGCTCCTGACCATCGGCCGGAAGACGGGGCAGCGACGGACCACCATCCTCACAGCGCCGATTGCCGACGACGACCGCGTCGTGCTGGTGGCGTCATTCGGCGGCGACGACCGGCATCCCGCGTGGTACCACAACCTGCGCGCCGATCCCGAAGTCCAGGTCACACTGCGCGGCACGACCCGCCCCCTGATCGCGCGCACCGCAACCGGCCCCGAACGAGTGGCGCTGTGGGAAGAGATCGTCAAGATCCACGGAGGGTACGGGCGCTACCAGCAACGCACCGACCGTCAGATCCCCGTCGTCGTCCTCGAACCTGCGTCAGGAGACCGCGGTGCCGATCAGGCTGCCGACGTCGGAAATGCCAGGTGACCGTACCGCGGTGCCGGGCAGGTGGGACCCACCGGCCCGGCAGCGGTACGCGACTTCGTCAGCAGGCGTAGGACTTAGCCCAGCGGTAGGCGTCCCTGGCCTTGGTGTCGTCGCCCCAGAACGCGCCGTAGTAGCAAAGGACCGTCCAGGTCTGGGCGCCGACCCAGCCGTCGACCTTGGTGTTCGGGTGGTTCGCGGCGCGGGCGGCGCGCTGGATCTTCATGATGGCGTTCATCGTCTGGTCGCCGTAGATGCTGTCGATGGCGATCGGGCCGGCTTCGCTGCGGCCGGAGTTGCTGATGGACAGCACGTTGGCGAGGCTCTGGATCGCCTTCACGCAGGAGCCGGTGCCCCCCGGGCCGTAGATGTTCTGCCGGCAGGGGGCGGTGGCCGCCGAAGCCGGCTCGGCGAGGACGGCACCGCCGAACAGGACCGTGACCGCGACCAGGATGCCGACGAGCTTTTTGCGCACGTGAGTTCCTCTCAGTGGGACGTTCGAGATCAAGCGGTCGAGCCTAGGAACCGTCGCTGCTGCCGCTCTGCCCGTACCTCGCCCGTACCGATGCGCTGAGGTGATCTCTGGGTAGGTGCCGGTCGAGTACGGGTTTTGGTGAAGGTCTCAGTGGTTGTCTGGGAGTTTGAACGGGCGCAGACTCGCGGTAGGGGTGACGAAGAGGCTGGGGGGCGCTGGCCATGACGACCTTTGAGCGGAAGGCTCAGGTGGTTCGGCCTGCGCCGGCGGCGGAGTCTGGGCGTGAGTCGGCGCGTCCTCGGCGTGACCCGCCGATGCTCAGCCTGCAGCGGCAGATCGGGAATCAAGGGGTACGGCGGTTGCTGGCAGGCGAGGAGCCTGGAGCGGTCGGGCGGGTGGACGATCCGAGCGAGGTGGACGCCGATCGGCGGGCCGAGCAGGTCGTCGGCAACACGCCGCACGGCAGCGCGAACCGATCGACCGCTGACGACGCGTCGGTCGGCGCGACAGGGGCACCGCTGCCGGCCTCGACGCGCGCCTTCTTCGAGCCGCGGTTGGGAGCAGGACTCGCGCAGGTCCGGATCCACACCGGCCCGCAGAGTTCCGAGTCGGCGGCTCGGCTCGGTGCGCGGGCCTACACGGTCGGCAACGACATCGTCTTCGGCCGCGGGGAGTACGCGCCGTACGACGCGGCCGGCCGGCACCTGCTCGCCCACGAGCTGGTGCATGTGACGCAGCAGCGCTCCCAGCCCGGCGCGCCGATCCGCCGCCAGGTCGCGGCCCCCGCCGCGGCGGCCCCGGTCTTCGCGGACACACTCGACTACGACCGCATCACCCGGGACGTGCGGAAGGGCGTCGAGGGTTGGGGGACGGACGAGGAGGGCGTGTACCGCGCCTTGCAACGGCTCCGGCGGGATCCGGACGCGATCAAGCGGGCCCAGGACAAGTACCGGCAGAAGTACAAGGGCGAGCTGGTGGCGGACATCCGCGGCGACTTCAGCGGCGGCGAGCTCGAGTACGCGCTCCAGCTCATCAACCTGGGCGACCCGACCAGCGACCAGGCGATCGCGACCACCCTGCCGGCGACCGAGGCCGAATGGATCGCCACAGCGCAACGTGTGCGGAAGGCAGTGGAGCGTGCCGGGACCGACGAGGAGGCCGTTTACGCGGTCTTCCTGCCTTTCGGCCGCGATGTCCTTCAGCTCAACATGCTCAAGTCGTACTACACCGAGCTCTACCACGAGTGGCTGCCGGACCGTCTCAAGTCCGAGATGCGCGGATCCGAGCTGGAGTACGCCCTCTGGTTGCTCGGGATGCAGCCCACCAACCGGAACAACAAGGACGCCGAGGCCAAGACCCTGGAAGTGCTGGCGTTCATCAAGACGGAGGCCGCCGCGCGTGCGAAGGTCCCGGGCAGCATCGATACGGGTTCGGACTTCTACACGCGGCTGACGACCAAGTACCTCGCCGACTACTTCGCCTCCCCCACGGCGGCCAAGGGCAAGGAGGCGGCCGAGGAGCGGATCGGCGCCCCGCTCGAGGAAGCGATCGCGCACATCGGTGGTCGCGACGAACTGGTGGTGCGAACGAAGGGCGGTGCTTGGCGTCTGCCGGCGAACATGTGGGAGCGCAAAGCGATCAGCTGGCTCAACAAGCAGGAACTACCCGCCCAGCTCGACCGGCTGAAGGGGCTGCCGATGTTCCGGAACCTCCTCGCGCTGCCGTCGAAACTGGGCGCCGCGACGGACATCCTGAGCGTGGAGAACTCCGCCGCCGCCCTCCGCTACCTGGACATCCCGTTCCTGATCGGTGAGCCGAACACGGATATCGACTTCGACGCCGACGTCCGCGGCGGCGGCAAGAACATCTCCCAGCTCATGCACTGGGCCACAGGAGTCAAGTACGCGGCCCAGAACCAGCTCGCTCTGCGCGAGCTGTTCCTGGCCTACGAACTGTGGCACCTCGAAGGGTTCGAGGTGTTCGGGCAGGACTCGCTCAACGACATGATCGCCGAGAACCAGGGCCGGATGCTCGGCGCGGAGCTGCTCAAGGGGAGTGCCGGTGCGCTCAAGCGCGAAGCCGACCTCGAGCCGTTCCTCAACCGCTCGTTCCGCGAGTCCCGCGCCTGGATGGGGGCGCTGTTGCGGTATCGGCGCGACCGGCTCGATCGATGGATCATCGCCAAGGAGCAACAGCCCGCGAACATGCATTACCAAACCAAGGACGACGTCTGGCACTCCTTCACCGTGTACCAGCAACTCGTGAACGGCACCAGCGTCGCGGATGTGAAGGCCTCCTGGATGGTCAACGCGGCGATCGAGATCTACACCCTGCTGTACGAAGCCGACGAGTGGGAGAAGGCGAACGGACCGATCGTCCTGACCCAGCTGGAGAAGGCGCTCATCCAGGGCCAGCTCGACTCCATCCTCGAGGTCATGGCCAAGGCAGAGGACGGCAAGGCCACCACCAGAGACCTGCTCAAGGCCAAGTCCCACATCGACAACCTCAAGAAGTAGCGCCGAAGGCGGCGAGCGAGCGGAGGGTGCGGGTGAGGAGGCCGAGGGTCAGGTGTTCTGTGGCGTGGTCGAGGCCAAGGCGGTTGGCGTGCAGGTGGACGAGACTGGCAGCGAGGGATTCGGGTGGGTGGAGTGCGGTGCCGTCGGTCCACTGGGAGTGGAGGGATGCGACCAGCGGGGTGAGAGCGACGCGACGGCCGGCCAGGATCTCGGTGACCGGTTGCCAGCTTGGATCGGGCCGCTGGAGCAGGCATCTGAGGTGGTGTTTGGTCTCGCGGAACCGGAGGCCGGCTGAGGGAGTCTGGCCGGCGAGCTGCTGGGACCAGCGGGCTCGCTCGGTGTCGTCGTGATTGGTCAGTGAGCACAGCAGGTCGGCGATGCTGACCAGCCCCAGGTCCACTCGGTCGAACTGTTGGCCGACCCTCAGGAGATCGCGGACCGCCGCGCTGTCGCGGCAGGCGATCGCCTCGCAGATCGCGGTCGTCCCGGGGCCGCCGTACCGTGCGATCTCGCGCTCGTAGGTTCGTAGTTCGAAGCGCGTCCGGGCTCCGGATGCGATGGCGTGGGCCGCCCACCGGCTCACCTCGGGCAGGACCTTGTCTACCAGGACCGCCGGTTCGCCGTGGATACGGATGCGCAGTTGCCGGTCCGGCTCGGCGTACCGGACGAAGAACCAGCCGTCGGCATCTCCGCGTTCGACGAACCCACCGGCCAGCGCGCCGAGCGAGCCGACGAGCAGTTCGTCCTCGGTCCGTTGCGGGCCGTCGAGTGCGAAGTACAGCCAATCGGACCCCGGCGGGCGCAGTACCTGCGAATCTTCCCGGAGCAGCGGAGCCCGGCGGCTGCTGACCCGCGCTGCCGGTCGGGCCCGCACGAGAGGTACGACGAGCTCCGCGATCAGCTTGCCGCGCGGACCGGGCAACCAGCCGTCCTCAGGACCCGGTAATGCCTCCTGGACGATCAACGAACCCTGCCGATCCAACGCCTCCCGTATCTGGGCCTGATGCGAACGGTCGTCCAGATCCAGCAGCAGCCGGTTGTCGGCGCTGGCCAGATAGACCAGCCGCGGGACATTCCACCGCTCACGCCACGCGTCCAGCCACGCGTCGCCGGGATCGCAGGGCCCGAGCCGCCACTGGGCCGGCGAGAGCACCACCCGGCCGTGGCGAACCCGTGGCAGGAAAGGTATCCCAGCCATCGGCCCCCAGTCGAAGGCCGGGAGGTACGCCGTACCGTCCGACGTCAGCTCCAGCAGCGCCCGGCAGACCGGCGGAGCGGCCGCCGGATTCAGCATGTGCCCGGCGGTGAGGACCAGTGGCCGATCGACCACGTCCCACCACACCTCGAATCGCCCGTCGACCAGCCCGAGCGACAACTCGTCCACCTGCACCACCCGATCGGGCGCAAGCGTCGGCGCCACCCCGACCGCCAGTTCGTAGTCGCGCACCAACGGTCGTACGGCGACATTGGCCGACCGTGTCCGCAGCGGCCGGTAGACCAACTCAGCCACCACGGCATCAGCTCTGCGTACGGCGGTCTCCGCTGCAACCACCTCCGTCAACAGGTCGCGCGCGTCCGCGCCGAGCAGGTCGGCGAAGCGGCCGAGCCCTCGTCCCGCCTCCGGCGCACCGAGGTTCGGCCCGATCATCAACAGGTAGTCGCCCCGGTCGATCGCCGTCCGGCTGCGGGCTGCGACGAAGACGCTCAGCTCGACCGACACCGGCAGGTGCTCGGGCTCCAGACCGTTCGACATCCGCTCGATCAACACGTCGTCGACGAAGACCTCGTGGCTGCCGTCGCGGATCGCTCCGGTCGCGAGGTCCCGCAGTATCTCCGTTCGATGGTCGGCGGCCGCGCTGTCGTGGCCGGGGTGCGCGGACGGCGGACCGAGGCCGAACCGCGGATCGAGCAACTCGAGCAGGGGCACGCGGCAGTCGTCGCCGTACCGGTTGTGGAAGGCGGCGCGGTAGCCGGCCAGCGGTGACCAGTCAGGGTTCGGGTGCAGTCCGAAGAGGACATCGACGGCGCGGGCGACCTCGTCGGCAACTGCTGCCGCGACCCCTGTCCGGACCAGCGGGAGACCGGTGTCCACCTGGACGTCGGCGCCCGACGACGACGTCGCATCGCCGCGCGAGCCCAGGAGCGACCTCGCGTCCCGGAGTGCTGCGGTTGCCGCGCTCGCGGGGACGAGGTCAACGTTGCGGCAGGCCGCGGCGACTTCTGTCAGCCGCCCGGAGCAGCCGCCGGCCATCGGGGTCACGATGCTCACGAGGCGAGCCAGCGGGTCACCGATGAGTGGCGGTAGCAGCGCGGGCAGCAGGAACTGCTGTTCGGTCAGCTCGTCGAGCAACTGGTCGACCTTCCCGGGGGACGCGGACGGGCGTTCGGCGAGAACAAGTCGGCGCAGTTCGCCAACAGCGATCGCACTCCCCCGGGCCAGCGCGAGAGTTCGACGTACCACCGGTGTTGCGCGCACCGACACATCGGGCCCGGATCGGACGCCGCCCGTGCCAGGGTCCGCGAGGTAGATCCGGCCGGCGTGCTCGAAGGCACAGGTGTTGGCGTACACGCACAGCTGCGGATCCCGGTCCACCTCACCGACCACCTTCGACAGCCACTGCATGTCCGGCCGCGTGCGGGTCGGCCGTCTGATCGCATCGACCTCGAGGTCGGTGCGCTCCGACCAGTGCGCGATGCCGACCGCAGCGAAGCCACCGAACGGCGTAGGTCGGGTCGCCGCACGGATCAGATACCGCTGCAGCGCGGCCTGTGCCGAGGCGGACGCCTTGGCCGCGGAAGGGGTCAACGCAGCGGCCAGGTCCGGCGAGGCGACCGTCACCGCGAACTCGACCTCGGGATCGGCCCACCACCGCTCGATGTCGAACTGCTCGCCGAGGTCGGCGAAGGTCGCTGCCGGTAGCAGTGGCGCGCGGACGATCAGCCTGCTCAGTGGACGGTAGAGCGGCTCGGCGGTCATGACAGCAGGAACATTCGGTCCCAGCCGTTGTCGCCGGCCGGCAGATCGAGCAGGGCGAGCGCAACTCCCGGCGCTCCGTCCAGCAGACCCGGGTGATCGACGAGGACGCCGCCGGGCTCGACACCGCGCACTCCGAGCAGGGAGTCGGGGTCGTAGCCCGCTGCCAGGTCGGCGGCCAGTGTTTCGGCAGTCCGGGCGAGCTCCGGGTCGGCGAGGTCGGCCGCGAACCGGCGCAGTACCTGGAGCAGTCCCGCGCTGCCGTGGCAGAACGTCGGAGTGGACAGCCACCACTCCTCCGGCCGCCGTCGCGCGATCCCACGGATCGTGGTCGCCGCAAGCTCCCGCCAGTCCTCCCGCTGCAGCGCGCTTCCAGCCAGCCAAAGACTCCGGGCCACCCCAACCGCTCCATAACACCAAGCCGCCCGGCCAGAACCAGCGGAGCCGGAGCCGGCATCGAGGGCGGCGTCGAGGGGGATGGCGTCGGGCCAGTCCGGCGCCTCGGGAGTCCCGGTCCGGTGGGCGGCGAGCCAGTCGGCCGTGGCTGTAATCGCGTCTCTGCTCTCCGGCACCTCTACGCCGGCCTGGACGGCGAGGGAGAGCAAGGCCAATGGCCCCGGTGCGCCGTGGGCGAGGCCGCAGTTGTGATGCCCACCCGGATACGCCGTACGCAGCGACCCGGCCGCCAGCTCGTACGGCGTGTGCCAACGTCGAGGATGCCCGCCGTCGGACAGCAACCGGGCAAGACCCGGCAGGGCCTGGCGCAGGACCTCGTCGTCCCCACCACGAGCAAGCAGGTAGACCCCCACCCCGGTCAGGCCCGACACGAGGTCGTGGTCGGAGGCAGCGCATCCGTCCGCGCACGCCAACCGCGTCGCCGCGTCCTCGACGTACGGTGCCAGTACTCCGTCGACCGTCTTCAGCAGACGCTCGTACCGCGGACGTCCGCCCGCCAACTGGAGTGCCGCGAATCCGATTCCCGCCAAGCCGGAGAAGAGCGAGACATCGTGCGGATCAGCTGCCTGCGCGGCGGCGGCGAGCTGCCGGTGCCCCACCTCGTCCCAGCCGTGTCCTGGGTCGCGGTGGTCGAGCTCGGCGCTGAGGACGGCGATCCCAGCGTGCCCCTGGGCCAGGCTCGCCGGGCGCCATGGCAGCAGGTCGGCGTACTGCGACTGCCTGGCTGTGGCCGCGATCGCCGCGGCCAGGATCGCCGGGTCCGTGACCCGCTCAGCCACACGTTCGGCGACATATTCGGGGACAGATTCGGGGACGACCGACATGGTCACGGCTCCTGGCAGCCTGATCGGCAGGTGAAGCAGTGCGTGTTCGCGAAGGTCGGGTGGTGGCAGGTCTCGTGGCAGGTGGCCTGGCAGGTCGCCCGGCAGGTGGCTCGGCAGGTGGCCGGACAGGTCGCACGGCACGTCGCCGGGCAGGTCGCACGACAGGTGTCAGGACAGGTCGCACGACAGGTGTTCGGGCAGGTCGCGTTGTTCGTGTTGCACGTCTCGCCGGGGATCTCGCGGCCGGTCGGCAGGTAGAGCACGACACCGTGCTGGTCGAGCTCACCGAACACCAGGTCGAGGTCGAACTCGTCGAACGCCTGGTCATCCGCGGACATCGTCGTCCCGCCCGCGCCGGTCCTCGAGCTCCGCGACCCGCTCCGACAGCGTGGCGGTGGCAGCACGCAGTTCGTTGACCGCACCAACGAGTACGCCGGCCAAGCCCGCGTAGTCGACCGCCAGCACGCCATCGGGTCCCATCGGGATCACCAGCTCCGGCAACGACTTGACGACGTCCTGGGCCACGACTCCCGCGTGCCGCCGGACCGGTGTCCCTGGATCGGTCCGTGCCGGCACGAAGGTCACCGCGCGGACGTCGGCCAGCCGGTCGAGCACGTCCGCGACCTCGCGGACGTCGGACTTCACCCGCAGGTCCGACGGGTTGCAGAAGGTGTTCGCGCAGATCGTGCCGGCCACGTCGAGCTCGAACGCCGGGTTGCTCTTCCTGACCCCGACCCGGCCGCCCACCACGACGTTGCGCGCGACGACGAGATCGATGCCGATCGTCTCGCTGCCGTGCACCGCCAGGCTCGAACCGACATCGGCCCCACCGCTGACTGCCAGGGACGTCAGCGCAGCCCCGACGGCGGTCAGCTGCCCGGCCACCGCGGCTTTCCCGGCAACCGCCAGGTCACCGCCGACGGAACTCTTGCCCGCGACTGCCACATCGCCACCCGCGGTGAGCCTGCCCGTGACCGTCAGGTCGCGACTCGCAGTCGCGTTGCCGGCGATCGCCAGGTCGCCGCCAGTGGTGGTGTTGCCTGCGACGGACAGATCCCCGCCGGTCTCGACTCCGGCCGCGACGGCCAGACTCGACGCAAGGACGGCCGGACCGCCCACGCGCAGGCCCGCGGCGACGTCGACGTCTCCGCCGCCGCCCAGCACGGAAAGTGCCCTGCCCGGCGGCCCGGTCGGTGGAAGCACGTTGAGATCGACCCCACCATCGGTCCGGCCGGTCAGCTCCGCCACCGGACGCTGGCCGACTGTCGGTCCAGCGACGTCGAGGCTCGGCGACCGCAGCTCCAGGCGACTGACAGGAATCCCGACGTACCGGCGCGCCCCCAGAGCGAGCGCATCCACCACGCCCCCGGTCCCGAGCGTGACCACCGCCAGCACGAGTTGGAGCCCGTCGTCGACGAAGGTCGCCGGGTCCACCAGCCGCAGCCACGGCGCCTGGTGCAGCACCAGCAGGCCGGACGTCGCCTCCTCCACCTCCCGCCAGGTGATGGTGAACAACATGTCACCGGCCAGCCCGGTGGTGTCGAACGTGACCCCGCTCGCCTCGACCTGGACGGTCGGGATGTTCTGTACGCCGGTCGGTCCGACGAACGGATCGACGATCGCCAGCCCGCCCTCGGCCAGCACCACCATCTGCCCGCCGACGTCCAAGGCAACGCCGGTGGCCACGGTGACCGCGGTCTCCCCCGTCGTCGCCGACAGCTGCAGCCCGCCTGCCACGCCGTACGTGTACGTCACGGCGTTCCGGACGGCGTCCGCGACCAGCAGATACCCCTCGACGTCGGTGCGCGACTCCGCCCGCGACGTCATCCCCGACCGCGGTGTGGGATTCGGACCGCTGACGTTCCAGTACTGCGTGCGGACCAGGCCTGTGGCACTCATCGACGACTCCTCTCAGCTCACGGAACGTTCAGGACCTGTCGGTCGGTATCGGCATCTACAACGGGCTCTTGCGGTCTGCTGTCCGGCTCCTCGCCGGTCAGCTCCTCGAGTACCTGGATCGCCCCGCTGATCCGCAGCAACGTCTCCCGCAGGGCCGACTCCTGCTGCACCAGCTCCCGCAACCGCCCCTCGCCGAGCGCGTACTCGCGCCGCAGCTCGGTCAGTCGCTCGGCTAGTCGTGGATCGGTCATCGCCATCCCTCGGCCACTGGAGGGCTCCTTTCTGTTCAGAGGATCGAGGTGTTCAAGGTCCACAGCGTGTGGGCGGGTTTCTGCTCCGACACGATCGAACTGATGTTGCCGACGGCCTGGTCGAGGACGCGCTTGCGGACGACCGGATCGGCCGGCAGCCGCGAGTCGGTGAAGTGGATCGACACGTCGAACTCGAACGGCCGGACCCGGCCCCAGTACGGTTCCAGGCCCGAGACCTCCGGCTGTCCGGGGTCGCTCACCACCAGCCGGTCGCCGATCGCGGCCAGGCCGGTCGGGTACACGAACTCCCCCGGCGCGGTGATCCGCGTGCAGGTCGGCGGGCTCGTGGCGAGGTCGACGGCGTAGACGGCCGCGGGCTCGGCGACCGGGCAGATGAACGGATCCGTGGCCGACGGAGCGAACGGCTTGAGTCCGACGTCGAGCACGTACAGCAGCCCGGCCCGGGTGCGCGCCAATCCCGTTGGTGCCACCAACGGATTGGCGGCCGGCAGCAGGATCGTCTCGCGCCAGGGCGTAGGTCCCCGATCGACACGCAGCAGATTGCCCGCGACCGGTGCGCCGGCCGGCTCCTGATCGCCGCCGTCGCCGAGGAGGAGCGTGCCGTCGCTGTCGACGATCATCGACAGCGGCTCGACCGCCTTCGCCAACGCGGTGCGGGTAACCGTCAACGGGCTCGGGCGGACGGTCACCACGGTCGGTGCCGGAGCCTGCGGTGGCCGCCCGCCGCGGTCGAGCGCGAGCAGGTCCCCGGTGGCCGGGTCCACGGCCAGGGCAACCATCCACACGGCGGTCCCCGGAGTGGACAAGGTCGTCACGAGCGTGGCCGGGACTCCGCGGTACGGCGCCGGTATCGCGAACAGCCGGCCGGTACGGGTCAGCACGTACAGCGTGTCGGGCGCTTGACCACGGTCCGGACGGACCGCGACCGCGACGATGTCCTTGAGGTTGGGGGTGTCCGGCGACAGCGGTGCCGGGCGGGGCGGCGTACCCGACAGCTCGTAGCGGCCCGCGGGGTCGAGGTGCCAGACCCGGCCCGGCAGGCGCACCGCCGCGCCTTCAGGCAGGCCGATGTCCCCGACGAACAGGCTTCCATCGGTACCGGCGGCGACGCACCAGGGTCTGGTCAGACCTTCCGAACGCACAACCTCGGCGGTGACCACCGGACCCTGCGAGACGAGCGCACTGACCGTCGACAACTCGCCCGGTCGCGGGAGCACGCTCAGCAGCCGGGCGCCGTCGTCGACGCTGACCCGGGGCCGCGCCTGGCCGACGGCATACAGGTCGAGGTACTGGTTCAGGCCCTTCTTGCGGCCGCGCAGCCGGTAGATCTGCGCGATCTCGGCAGTCACCTTGCGGCGCTGGTACTCCTCCCACAACGGAACGCCTTGCAGCGTGGGGAACTCCAGTGCCACCCACGATGCCAGCCAGGGCAGGAAGTCCGTGGGTGTGGTCCACGGATCGAAGAGCCGGTGCAGGTCGGCGATCTCGTCTGTGAGGCCCGGATGGTTGTGGGTCCGGGCCGGATCCTCGGCGTCGACATGCGTCAGCCGGACGTCGTCCGCCAGTCCGGTCGCGACCTTCTCGAAGATCCGCAGCGCCGCGCCGAGCTCGAGCAGTTGCTCCTCGTTCTCCGCGGTCGGACGGTCCCGCCAGAGCACCGGCGGCAGGTAGGCGAGATAGCTGCTGGACTCGCTCATCGGCGCTCAGACCTGAACCGGCGTGGTCTTGACCTGCTGTACGGCGTCCGCCGCCGCGCAGACCAGCTCGTAGTCGGCCAGCCGCACCGACGCTCCGAAGGTCGAGAGGGCGAACGGCCGCTCGACGTCACCCTTGTACGCCCCACCGGGACCGAGCGGCGGGAAGTGGTAGACCGGCGTGTCCGGCTTCACCTGCAGCACGCTGATGAAGCCGAGGTCCTTCGTCGGCATCAGCGCCTGGAAGACGTCGGAGGTGAACACCGGCGCCCCGACCTCCCAGCCCTTCCCCTCCGGACCACCGCTGGTCGGATGGAAGAACTTCTGGATCCGGGCCCTGGTCTCGGCCTCGATCGCGGCCCGGTCGGCACCCGCATCCAGCGCCTCCTGCCAGACCATGATCTCGACGTTGACGATCACCGGCAGGTACCGCGGCGCGACCACCTCCAGCCGGGCGGTGAGGTCCCGGCGCTCGTCGAGGTACGCCTGGACCAGCCTGATCTGGTCCTGGGTCGGTTCCGGCCGAGGCACCTCGACCGCCCGGTCCGGAGCGATCACCAGGTTGACCGTGCCGGGCGCACGGACCAGTCCGCCGAACGTCCACGGGTCCCCGGCCCGCCACGGCGGCGGCTGCCCTGGCGCGTCGGCGGCGTGCACCCGTGGCGGCAGGCAGCGCCGGATCCGCAGGTCGTTGCTGGCCTCCCGCGCGAGGAACTCGTAGTCGTCCACGGTGACGGCGCGGTAGCGGATGCGCAGCTCCTCCGGCGCGCGCCGCATCGTCTCCTCGATCGGTTCCTCGTCGGCGCCGTCCCGGGCCGCGCCGTGGTTGGTCACCCCGGCGATGCCGTTCGCCGTCCCTCCGCCCGGAGGTGTGCCGACGACCGTGACCTGGCGAGGTCCGACGTTCCCGCCGGCACCGGATGCGACGTACCGGTAGTGAGCGGCCCGGATCTTGCTGCCGCTCGGCGGCACCGAGCCGCTCCCCTCGCCGGACCGCTCGTCGAAGTTGCCGAACCGCACCTCGCCGGCGACCGGATCGACCCGATAGACGTCACCCGCGCCGGGCGGGAACTCGTCGACCAGCTCCCAGTCCCGCCAGGCCGGCGGCGACCCGGACTCGACCTGGACGACCAGATCGGCGTACGGCGCGGTCAGCCCCGGCCGCCGGTACAGCGGACGGTTGCGCAGGGCAAACACCTGGAATCCCTGGCCGGTGCTCTCGCCCAGCTCTTCCGCACTCCGGATCGACAGCGCGGCCCGCGCCGAGACGGCGTTGAACAGCAGCCGGTCGATACCGATCGCGAGCGCGGGCGGCGGGTCGCCGCCAGGCAGAGGTACGGCGGCCGGCGCGTCGATCAGCAGGCCTACCCAGAACAGCGGCTCGGTGACCTGGTCCGCTTCGGTCGCCGGCAGCACGGTCTTCCACGGCTTCGTGGGATCAGGACCCGCGGCGCGCTGTGCGGTCCAGTCGCCCGGCATCGACAGTCGAACCGCTCCGTCGTGCTGCAGCCCCTCGGTCCCGTCACCAACTGTCGGTACCACCGGCCAGTTCAACGGCTCCGTCGTACCTCTCGAGTACGTCGCGCGCACCGTGGCCGCCCCGGCGGTCCGCGCCGCCTGGTAGAGAAGGAGCTCCAGCGGCACGTCGCCCGTCACCGCCTGGTCGAACCCCAGGTAGAACGCGACGGTCTGCTCGGCAGGGACCTCGACCAGATGGTTCGCGGTCGGCGGGGCGACGAGATCGGCCGAGACGTTGCGGTACGACGCTCGGTTCGCACCCGTCGCCAACGGCCCGGCCCGGAGCGCCGCCTTCAGGTTGGTGGGCAGTACGGCGAGATCCTCGTCGGTCTCGAACACCACCGGCCGCCCGCCGGCCGGGTCGACGGTCTGCGGCTGGCTCCCGGCCGGCACCGTGACCGGACCGGGCACCGAGGAACTGTAGGTCAGGTAAGTGCGGGCCGGCGTCGGCGGATCGCGGGTGATCCCGAGCAGGTTGAGGAAGGCCAGGTAGTTCTTCTCGGGCGTCTGGTTCAGCCGGTAGATGATGCTCTCGCCGAGCCAGGCGAACAGCTCGATCAGCGTGACGCCGAGGTCGGTCGGGTTGTGGTCGGTCCACTGCGGCGCGTACTTCGGGATCAGCGCGCGCATCTGGTTGACCAGGTCCTGCCAGGTCCGGTCGTCCAGATCGGGCGGCACGATCCGCCCGCGGTTCGATTCGGGAGCCATCAGCCACGCTCCAGCAGGAAGGGCAGGACCAGTTGATGCTCCTGGGCGGTGACCCGGAGGCGGTACCGGATCTCGATCACGAGGGCCGCGGCGTCGACATCGTTGGTCACCAGCACGTCGAGTACGTCGATGCGCTGCTCCCAGCGGGCGAGCGCGTCAGTCACGTAGTACCGCGCCAGGCTCGCCGTGGTCGCGTCGTTGGGCGCGAAGACCAGACTCTTCAGGTTGGAGCCGAACCCCGGGCGCATCAGCCGCTCGCCGTACTGCGTGCCGAGGATCATCCGGATCGACTCCTCGACCCGCGGGACGGCAGTGGACTCCGCGAGCCCGGTTCCGCTGATCCGCAACGGGAAGGCCAGTCCGCGGCCCAGCACCTCATCCGTCATGGCGCCACCGCCGCTCGCAGCTTGGCCTGTTGCGCGACGGCGGGCAGCAGCGGTGGCCCGGTCGGCGGCGGGGTGCCGTCGGACAGACCGGCCACGACGTCGAGCAGTACCGACACGCTGCCGACCGTGAGCTTGGATGACTCGCCGGCCGATACCTGAGCGACCTTCGTGCAGTGCTTCGTCGACGTGTTCGGGTCGTCCGGGAGCCGGCAGTCGATGGACTGGCCGGCCAGATCGGCCAGCAGGACCGCCTTGCCGCCGACCCGCAGCCTGCTGGAACTGCCGGCCGAGACCGCGAACCCGTGGGCGCAGGTGAGGGTGCTCTCCGTGGTCAGCACCGCTGGAACGATCATCGACTCCCCTCCTCGGTCATGTCACGTCCACTCCGTCGTCGGCCAGCGTGATCGCCGTACTGCCGCCCGCCGCCGCGAGCGTGATCTGCCCGGTGGCCTTGATCGACAGGTCACCGGCCGCGCTGATCGTCAGGGCCGCCCCGCCGGCGGTGTCGTCGAAGGTGATGGTGTGTCCCGCCTTGGACTTGAGCACCTTCTTGGTGTTCTGGCCGTCCGCGTTGTCTGCCGGTGGTTTGCGCAGCGCCGTCCAGAGCGCACCCAGCACGTACGGCTTCGACAGCTCGCCGTGCTCGAAGGCGACCAGCACCTGATCCCCTTTGTCGGGCAGCGCGTAGAACCCGGTGCCGTCGCCCGCCATCGGCCGGACACACGGCGCCCAGCCGCTCTTGAAGGTGTCCGCCAGTCCGGGAAAGCTCACCTTGACCCGCCCGATCGCGGGTGTGACCGTTGCCGCCGCCAGCTCGTTGTTGTCCTCGACCACACCCAGCACCACGCCGTAGAACTTCTCGGCCTGGTTCGGCGACGGCGCCTCGACCAGCTTCTTCCGCAGCAGCCCGAGCAGGCTCGAGTGCCCGCTCTGGGTGATGGAGAAGTCGGTCCGGAACCCGTTGCCGTCGATCCGGTGCGTCACTTTGCGCAGCCGGTAGGTGCCACTGAACCGCTTCCCCACCCCGGCGATCGTGACGTAGCGACCGGCCGAGAGGTCCGGGATCCCGATGCAGGATCCGCTGCCTTCGTAGGTACCCTCCAGCAGGTTCGACAGGATCGCCTTGGCCACCGCCGCCGCCTGCACCGGGTTGCCGATCGCCTGGCGCCGGATCCCCTTGCGCACAAAGGACATCAGCAGCTGCGCCGCCGAGCTGCCGAGGCGTTCGACCAGATTGTCCGCATCGAGGTCCGCGGCCAGCATGGTCACCGTCAGCGCCTGCGCGAGCTCCTGGTTGTAGACCCGGACCTGCTGCACCCCGGCCAGGCCGGTGGCCGAGATCCGCGGGCTGAAGCTGGACAGGTTCTTGCCCCACTCCAGGGTGTGCGCGGACAGCTGCGGCCGCGGGAAGTGGAAGTGCAGCCGGTCCCACTCGACGTACACGTCGAAGAAGTACTGCGCGGCGCAGGCCTTGAGGAACGCCATGTCGGTCTCGACCTGGACCCGGTCGGCGTGGAACGGGACCGGGTCCACGATCGGGGTGAGCCCGTTCTCGGCCGCGATCTGGGCCGCGATCAGGCTGTCGTTCAGATCGCCGTACGCGCGCGGCTCGGGCTGGGTGTGCCGCAGCCGGTACGACTTGTCGTACCCCGAGACCGTGATCGTCGGTGGCCCGTCGGCCGGGAACGACGGCTCGATCGAGGCGATCTCGCCGAGGAACGCCGGGACCAGGTCCTGCGCGTAGCCGAGGTGGATCTCGACGGTCTTGCCGACATCGAGCAGGGCGGAGTCGAGCAAGGCGTTGTCGTGGTTGCGCAGGCTCAGGCTGAACGAGCCGGCCAGGTCGAGGTCGCTCTCGACGGTCAGGCTGAGCACCTGGTCGGCGAGGTCGGCGGCCAGTGTCACACCGGACAGGCGGACGTCGAAGCGCGGGGCGTACGGCGGGGCCCTCACGACGTCCGCCCCGCTCCGGACGGGCCGGTCGGCGGACCCGGGATCACCAGCGCGGCACCAGGCCGGACGCCGAGTGGATCGACGATCCCGTTGGCCTTCGCGATCTCCCGCCAGCGGGCGGGATCGCCGAGGTAGGCACCGGCGATGCCACTGAGCGTCTCTCCGGCCAGCACCACGTGCATGGCCGAAGCGGCCGACGGGCTGATGGCGGCCACGATCGGGGTGAGGGCCGTGTTCACGATCGCCGAAGCGGTCGGCGATCCGAGGAACAAGCCCTGGCTGATCTCGAGCGAGACGTCGACGTACTCCTGCAGGCGGACCGACATCGTCGAGCGGACCGGAGTGCCGTCCGGGGCGAACATGGTGAACCGCTGGCCGGCATCGGTGAGGACACAGCGGAACTGCACCCGGCCGAGGGAGAACAGCAGCACGGGTGGCGCGAGCGTCTGCGGCAGCTTGTCGAGCAACCCGACGATCGGCGCGGTGTAGATCCGGACATCCTCCTTGGTCTCGTAGGTGTCGAAGAACAGCTCCATCGTCAGGACCCGGTTCTTGCCGCGCACGTACTGCAGCGGCGAGGCGTTGAGCCCGGGGATGGCGACCTCGGCGAACTGGTTGCCCTGCTCGACCTTCAGCTCCTCGGGGTTGTACATCACCACGTGGCCAGCCCCGGTGGTGGTGTCGATCAGCACGGCCTTGGCCAGCAGGCTCACCATCTCAGCCTCCCCGCTCGGAGTCGGTCCGCAGCCGGCGCATCAGTTCCTCGACGATGCTGTGGCGTAAACCGTCGGCGTCGACGAGCGCGGGCGCGGGAGCCGCCTCCGGCCGATCGGCGTCGGCCCGCATCGGAGTCAGCGCCGACGGGACACTGGGTACTGCGGCATTCTGTGGTCCCGGGTGCGGACGGTGGGTCGGACCTACGGCATGAGCGTCGTACCCCACCGGCGCGGCGCCGGCCGGGTGGCTCAGCGCGGGAGACTGCTGGCCCAAGCGCTCCACGCGTGCCGCGACGGTTTCCTCAGCCGCGACGCCGTACGGTGTGTTCCGCCGCGCCGCGGCGCCGCGGGCAAGCAAGGCCGTGACGTGGCTCGCCTCGTGTGCGAGCAGGCCGAGGCCTTCGGCGGTGTCCGGCCGGAACTGTCCGGACCGGACCTTGACGGTCGTTCCCACGGTGACCGCGTCGGCGTGCTGCGATCGGGCCTCGGCGTCGGCGTTCGCATCGATGCGGACCCGCATGCGGTCGGCCCCAGGCCCGGCGATGTCACGGAGCCGGGCGCGAACATCGACCGGCAGTTTCCGCGGCTCCGGAGCGACGCCGGAACCGGTGACCGCACCGACGTCCGAAGGGACCGCGGCAGCCACCGTTCCCGCCGCCGCAGGTCCGCTGGACGATCGGGGCCCGGCCGGAGCTGCGGTCGGGTACGTTCCGCGATGCTGGGCCAAGTCCTCCCAGCCCTCGTACCGCTCGAACCGCCCGGCCCAGGCATCATCGAAGGCGTCCAGCCGCTCCAGGACCGCCGCGAATCCAGGGGCCCAGGCGAAACCGACGGCGTGCCGCAGCCGCAGGTACTCGGCGAGCACGGCCAGCCGTTCCCCGAGCGTCTCAGGGCGCTGCGCCGTACCGTCCATGCTGTCCATGCCGTCCCCTCCCTACGCCATCAACCCGGCTCGACCTGAGCCGACACCTCGCGCACCCATCGCCGGCGCTCGGCATGGTCCAGCGTCAGTACCTCGGTGAGAGTCCAGTGCGTGTGCCGACCGAGAAAGGCTGCCTCCTGGTGGACCCGGTCCAAGGGGTAGCCCGCTATCCCCCCAGCAGCGGCACCTCCACGTCGTGGCTCTCACCGCAGTGCGGGCAGACCACGGCGAACAGGTGCGGCGTGAGCCCGTTGATCCGGTTGTACAGGTCCTGCAGATGGGCCAGATCCTCGGAGAACAACCCTTCGACCACCCCCGGGTTCACGTCTGTCAGGCTGCCGAGCTTCGTCACCACCCGGGCCAGCAGCACCACGATGAGGTACGCCGGCCAGCCCTGGACCCGCGGATCACGCAACGGGTAGATCTCGTCCGCCGCCGTCGCCAGCCGCATCGTGCCGGAGCGGTGCAAGGTGCCGTCGGCATCGACGTACCCCTTCGGCAACTCGAACGGCACCTCGGTGACCAGCTGACCCGTCATACCCGGTCCAGACCCTCATGCGCGAGGACCAGCGTCTCGATCAGGATCTCGCTGCCCTTGGCGTTGAACGCCGATCCCTCCCACTTGGTCGGCCAGGCCCGGTCGAAGTTCCAGCGCACGACCTCGGTGCTGTTGGCCAGGTCGAAGACCACGATCGAGCCGTTCTTGCGGACGACGAGGCCCTGCACGATCTGCAGCCGCCACTCCCACAGCTCGACCGACGTGGTCGCTCCCCACTTCAGCGTGATGTCGGTGTACGTCGTCTTGCCGGGCAGCTTCCGGACCGTGGTGTTGTCACCGCCCTCGCGATTCTCGATCACTTCCGTGGTCGAGCCGAGCCCGCTGCACTCCGTGAAACTTGCCTGCGCGATCCCGTCCAGCTCGACCAGGAAGTTGAAGCTGCGGTACGGATCGACGCGTTGTCCTGTCTGCGGCATCCTGCCCTCCCAATCCCGAGTTGCCACTTCCTCTCGACCGGGCATCCGGTGCCCGGTGGGATCAGCCCTCGCTGACCTTGGCGCCGCCGTCCCACAGGCCGATCCGCAGCACGATGTGCTCGGCCGGCCGGGTGACGGCCAGGCCGATCTCGACGATCACCTCGCCGCGGTCACGAACCGGCGCCGGGTTCAGAGACTCGTCGATGGTCACGTAGAAGGCCTCTTTGGCGGATTGACCGAACAGCCCACCGGCCTCCCACACGCGGGTCAGAAACTCGGTGATCGATCGCTGCAGGCTCTTCCACAGTCCCGGGGTGTTCGGCTGGAACACGGCCCAGCGCAACCCGGCCACCAGCGAGTCCTCGACGTACGACACCAGCCGCCGGACGTTGACGAAGCGCCAGGGCACGTCGGCGGAGAGCGTCCGCGCACCCCACACCAGCGGCGGCCCGCCGGGGAAGACCCGCAGTGCGTTGATGTTCTGCTGGTTCAGGGCCCCCTGCTCGGTGTCGTTCAGCGTGAAGTCCAGGCCGACGGCGCCGCGTACCTGCTCGTTCGCCGGTGCCTTGTGCACGCCGATCGTGCTGTCGCAGCGGGCCATCACCCCGGCCAGGTGACCCGACGGCGGTATCGCGATCGTGTCGCCCGCTGCCCCGGCGGGGTCGCGGATCATGATCCACGGCCAGTAGAGCGCGCCGAACCCGTTCGGGGAGAGTAGTCCGGCCCGTTGGGTGAGCAGCGGGCCACCGGGCTTGAGCGGGTCCTTGTCCTGGATGCCGTCCAGGATCGCGAACCGGTCGCCCAGATCCTCGCAGTGCTTGATCACCTTGTCCTTCTGCAGCGCCGGGTCCACCAGCCCCGGCACGCAGACCAGGCCGACGTCGGGCAACCGGCTGAGCTGCTCGAGTGCACCGTCCAGGCCGCCCATGTCCTTGATCGGCACCACGTACGCGAACGTTCCCCCGTTGTCGAAGAACCCGCGGACGGCGTACGGGAGGTTCTGCCCGGACTTGTACTCGCCGAGCCTGTCCTTGTACGCGTTCCAGCTGGTCACCGGCACCGGCTTCCCGAGCGCGTCACCGGTCGGCAGCGTCGCCGTCGTGCCGATCAGCGCCGCCACGCTCGTCCCCGCTCCTTCGATCGGGCCCGCGGGGGTGATCTCCTCCACATGGATCCCGGGCGCTGCTGTCGCGTAGTCGACCATCGCTGCTCTCCCGCCTTTCCGTTTGCTGCGTTGTCGCGGCCTAGGCCCCCGAGAGGACCACCGTCTGCGTCTGATGGTCGGCCGCGAACGTCACGGCGACTTGTTCGTCGGGCCGCCCGCTCGCCCGCACTGTCAGCGTGTACGACCCGAACTCGAGTCCCGGTACGGCGAACTCCCCGTCCGGACCGGAGGTCGCCTGGGCGCCGGTGCCGTCGACGGAGACCGTGGCGGCCGCGACCGGTACGAGCGACTTGTCGAACACCACGCCGCGGAACAGCGGGTCGTCGACCAGGCCGCTGCGCAGGTGCACCTTCTGGACCGCGGGGAGCTCCTCGACCTCGTCGTACGGCTCGACGGTCACCGTCACCGTGACCGGGAACGCCGGCCGGGGCGCGATGCCGAGGGCTGTCCAGAAGTCGCCGGTCGACCTGTTCTCCTGGACCTGCGCCACCGTCGTGGGCAACGGGTAGGGCTGCGGCGGAGTCTTCAGCGCGCCGCGCAGGAACCGCTCCGCCACCACCGGGAACCGGCTGAGCCACTGCAGGGCGAGGCCCAGAAGCCGATGCTCTTCGGCCGCCTTGAGACCGCCGCTCTGCGCGGACCACGCCGTGGCCAGATAGGTGCAGTCGACCCGCAGCGACGGGAGCCGCGAGGTGTAGCCATCGGCCACCCTGCCCAGCACGCGCGCCTCGTCGCGGAGGCTCCGGTTCTCCGTCACCTCGTGCAGGAACAGGTTCACCGTTGCCTCAGCCGGCCTGTAGTCCTTGTCCGGGGTATCGAAACTCACGTCCGCGGCCCGGAGCTCGGCCGGCGCCGCGGCGTCGTCCAGCAATGCCTTCAGCGTCTCGTCGAGGTCCTGGAACACGGCCGCTCACCAACCCTGGTCGACGGCCAGGTCCGGCCGCACCCGGCCGAGCTTCTGGAACTCGCGGTGGATCGCCTGCCGCAGATGCGGCATCCCGATCGGCTCACCCCGGCCGGCCGCCAGGAACGCCGCGTGCAGAGCCGCGTTCCGGATGTTCGCGCCCGAGAGCCGGAAGTCGCGGGCGAGACCGGCGAAGTCGAGCTGCCCGGCCAGCGGTGCGGCGGCCGGGAAGCAGACCCGCCAGATCCCTTCCCGCAACTCCTCGTCGGGGAAGGGGAACTCGACGATGAACTGCAGCCGGCGGGTGAACGCCTCGTCCAGGTTCTGGCGGAGGTTGGTCGCGAGAATCGCGATGCCCTCGTACTGCTCCATCCGTTGCAGCAGGTACGACGTCTCGACGTTGGCGTACCGGTCGTGCGCGTCATGGACCTCGGACCGCTTGCCGAACAACGCGTCGGCCTCGTCGAACATCAGAATCGCGTCCGCATCGGCGGCGGCCGTGAAGATCTTCTCCAGGTTCTTCTCGGTCTCACCGATGTACTTGCTGATCACCGCGGACAGATCGATCGAGAACAGGTCCAAGCCGAGCTCCCCGGCCACGACCTCGGCTGCGGTGGTCTTGCCGGTACCCGGCGGCCCGGTGAACAGCGCGCTGGTTCCCTTTCCACGCAAGAGTTTCTGATCGAACCCCCACTCGTTCAGGACCGTCGACCGCAGCCCGACCCGGGCACACAGCTCTTCCAGCTGCAAGGTGGTGTCAGGCGGCAGGACGACGTCGGCCCATGAGGAGGCTGGCTCGATCCGGCGCGCCAGGGTCGACAGCCGCTGACTGGTCTGGCGCCGCGCGGCCGCGAACACCTCGCCCGCGGTCGGGTCGCCGGATGGACCTGCGGCACTGACGGCACTCGCGACGGCCTCGGCGATCCGCGCAGGCCCGAACGCGAACCGACCGGCGAGCGTCTCCGCCAGTTCGGTCGACGGTGCCACCCCGGCCTGCTCGAGTTCCCGCGCCCACGCGGTACGCCGAGTTGGCAGATCCGCGCGCCCAAGGGCAACATCCAGGACACCGAGTGGCGGGCTACCGTCCGCCGTCCATGGCTGAGTGTCGGCCAGCACCGTGATGCCGCCATGCTCCGCCAAGCCATCGATCAAGGCCGCCCGCACGCGCGATCCGAGTGACAGCGCATCCACGCCCTCGACGAACAGCATCGCCTCCTGCAGCATCGCCTCGCGGAAGGAACGAGCGACGACAGTTGCCGCCTCCTCGTCTCCGGACGGCAGGTGAGGCGCTCGCAGTATGAGGATGGGGACTTGCAGCTCCCCTGCCAATGCCACCGCCGCGGCCCGACGGCCGGAGCCGACCGGCCCGTGCAGCTGGATTCGCAGCGGGTAACGGCCCTGCGCGGCACGGGCCGCGTCAACAACCGTACGCCGGGTGGCCGGCGGGAGCGCTGTCTCGTTCCAGGCGCCCGGGCGCGGGGTAGTGAGCAGGCAATAGTCAGCCAGCTGTCTGTCGAGCCCGCGCACGGCCAGCAGGATCTGCGTGATCTGCTCGTCGAGGACAACAGCATTCGCCAGAAGCGGTGACTGCACCCGCTCCTCGCCGACCAGTCGGAGGATCTTGCTCCGCAGCAGCGGGGCGTCGGCCGCGAACAAAGACCGCTGGTTCAGCTTCTCGTCCGGCGACGTGCTGATGAGGTCGAGGGTCAGATTCACGGTTGCGCGGCGGCGGCTGACGTCGTCCTGAAGGTAGCCGTAGACCCGTTCGTAGCGAAGATCGATCTCGGGAGCCAGCGCTATCAGCACGACATCGAGCTCGGCGTCGGTCAGGTGATACGTACGCCGTAGCCAGGCCCATCCGCCGTGATCCGCGGCCAGGTCCGACCAGGTCGGTTCGAGCGCGCGGTCCGGTCCAGCCTCTTGGTGCCTGCGCAACGGCTCCCCCGGCGGATGGCGGAGGGCCGCTGCAGCGTTCTCGTCTGTTACGTAGAGCCCCCGGAACGAGTCGTGCCCCGCCTCGGCACCGAACCTCTGCCGCGCCTCGGCCACCGCCGCGGCCAGCAGGGTGTCGAGGCGCTGAAAGGGTTGCCGCCAATTCGCCGCGGAATCGGCTGTACCTGGCGGCAGTTCGGTTGGGGCGAGCAAGGACAACGCAGCGTCAGACATGCATCCCCCCTCAGGCGTGAAGTGTCGATCACCAAATGACGGTGAATTTGCCTGATGAATCCCCAAGGAATGACGCTACGGAGGCACTTCGACGGTGTCAAGACATCACTCAATTAATTGCCAATAGCAACAACCTTTCAAGCGACTGAATGACCCGCGCGGCCAGGCTGGTGAAGCCGAGGTCCACCTCACCGGACGGCGGCTTCGCACACGGCGGCTGTCCGGGTCCGCCGTGCAGGACGCCGCTGTTGATCACCTCTTTCGTGAATTCCACCATCAATGCCGTGACATTTAGCAATATCCCCAGCGAGGTCGAAACTCGATTTAGCTCGAAGATCAGTGAACGCTTTGCCACGACGGACTATCTGGAATATCTGCACCTCGTATTCCGACTTCCTGGAGCCTAGGCAACCCGGAGCCCGACGCGGGCGATCGTCGGCTCCACCCGCCAGTAGCTAATTCACCTGTTTGAGCGAGAATCACCTGCGGAAATCCCGTCGAACACTTGCCCCGTTGACGGCGGTTGGGACTCGGAGGAGTGTGGAAATTCGACGTGCGGCCGGTGTGGACCTGGGGGCGGGTCCGGCCGGCGTACTCATTGGGGGTGTCGAGGTGCGTCCGGACAAGGTTGAAATCAAGGTCACGCTGGCCGACGAACACGTCGAAGAGGCGATCGAACGCCTCGAGCTCACAGGCGGTCAACCCTGGACGGTGGTGTTCTGTGAGGACGTCACCGACGCCGCGGCGACCACGGCGCTCCTCGACATCGGCGTCGTACTGCGAGTTCGCGGCAAGACCGCGACAACCGGCGACACGACGATCAAGCTCCGGCCCAGTCGCTGGTCCCAGCTCGATCCGCAGTACTTCGAGAACCTCGAACCCGACGCAGAAGACGCCGAGGAACTGAAGATCGAGGCCGACTGGGCGGGCCAGTCGCGGTCGCTGGCCGCCTCGATGAAAGTGGAATGGTCGGACTCGCGGCTGTCCGCTGCGCAGGCCGATGGCCGGCTCATCCCCGAACTGTTCAGCAAGACGCAACTCGACTTCCTCGCCACGTGCAGTGTGGGCCGGGTCAACCTCGCGGCCGTCAGCATGCTGCCGCCGATCGCCGCGACGCGCTTCGACGAGTTCACCATCGACGGCGTGACGTCAGGCGTGCGGGCCGAACGCTGGCAGGTCGACACAGGACTCGACTTCCTCGAACTCTCGATCGTCGCCAAGCCGAAGAAGGCCGTCGCCGCCCAGGCCGCACTCACTGCCTTCGTGCAGCACAAGCAGTTGCCGATCGACAACAGCCAGGTCAGCAAGACCCGGCAGGCCCTCGATCACCTGATCGCCAAATCCACCATCTGACCAGGACGCACAGATGAACGAGAACGAGCACGATCCCGGCCCGGTCCTCCAGGGCTTCACCATCAAGACGACCAACCGCGCCGCGCAACAGAAGGTGGATCGCGCGATCAACGACATACTCGGCGAGGGCTGGCACGCCACCAACTACGGAGACCGCAAGAACCAGTTCGAAGTGATCTCCGAAGAAGGCGCCCTGAGCCCACGTGATGCGTGGGACCGGACGTACCAACTCCGCGCACACAAAGGCATCGCGAGCGCCGAGCCGCTGTTCAAGGCGTGGGTCACCGACCGTCCGGAGTGGGGCTTCGACAGCGACGAGCAACCGACCGCCGCCTTCGGTCTGCCGAGCTTCGGCTGCGGTAGTGGTAAGGACTTCGCCAAGGCCAAGGCGCACGAGTGGAGCATCGAAATGGCCAACGTCCCCCTGGCCTGGCAGAACCACTTCGCCGGCGCCCAGCCTGGCGAAGGAGTCGTCATCGGCCACCCGGACACCGGCTACCGGCGCCACCCCGAGATCGCGGCCAACCTGCAGACCGATCTCGGACGTGACCTCTTCGACAACGACGACGACGCGCGGGACGAGCTGAAGAAGACCTTCCCCTGGCAGAACGGCGGGCACGGCACCGGCACGGCCAGTGTCATCGTCAGCCCACGAGGCGCCACCAACGGGAATGCGGACAACGCCGTCAGCGGTACGGCGCCACACGCCAAACTCATCCCGTTCCGGGTCTCCGACAGCGTGGTCGTCCTCGACACCCTCAACCTCGCCCGAGCCATCGAGCTGGCCACGGACCGAGGCGTCCACGTCATCTCCATCAGCATGGGTGGCCTCGGCAGCGATCGTCTGCACGACGCCGTGGTCTACGCGACCAGCCGAGGCGTCATCGTGCTCGCCGCCGCCGGCAACTGCGTGCGCTTCGTGGTGTTCCCAGCGGCGTACGACGAGGTCGTCGCGGTCGCCGCCTGCGATGCCGAGCGCGGCACCTGGAAGGGTTCGTCACGAGGACGCGCGGTCGACATCACCGCACCCGGCGACCGGGTCTGGCACGCCACCGCGAACGCCAACGATTCCCTCAACAACGTCAGCCAAGGCTCAGGTACGTCGTACGCCGTGGCCACCGTGGCAGGGATCGCCGCCCTGTGGCTCGCCAAACACGGCCGAACCACAATCATCAACGCGTGCGGCGGCAAGGAACGGATCGCGTCGACGTTCTCCCAACTGGTGCGAGACACCGCGAACCCGGTCCCGGACTGGCCGTCCGGGCAGTTCGGCGGCGGACTCGTCGACGCCAACGCATTGCTGAACGCAGCCCTGCCGAACGGCCGGACCGTACCGACCCTTGCGCCGACTGCGACCCAAAACGTGCCGTTGGCACGCGGCGGTCTCACCACATTCGGCCATCTCTTCGAGGGCACCGTCCGCAGTACCCAACCGTCTCTCGCCGCGGCAGCCGGTCCACCCAACCCTCTCGACGGTGGGTTGGCGGAGCTCTTGGGGACAACGGCCGACAAAGTGCCGGCCGACCTCGGCCAGGTCGGCCAGGAGCTCGCCTTCTACTTGACGACCGACCCCGAGCTCTATCGCCGATTCGAAGACGCCGTCTCCTCCGAGCACCACGATGCGGCCATCGACGATGTTCGCGAGCGACTCCTCAAGAGCGGCGTCTCGAACGCCCTCGAGACCAAGCTGTCGCGCTAGGTCCCGCGGCGACAGAACAAGGGCATTGATCAAACGGGTGAATTGCCGGCTGAATTGCCGGGAAAACGCCCGGCTCTGTCATCTGGGGCGTGCTGTTGACAGCCGCTCACCACGGGAGCACGCTCGGATCTGTTGAGCGATCCATTGGGGGGAGTCAGCCATGGCTGACACGAAAGATTCTGTCGTACCTGACGAGCAGTTGTCCGCCGCATTGCGGGAGTTCATCCGCAGCGAGGGCTCGAATTACCTGAAGGACCCGAACGTCTCGTCGATCGGGATCGGGTACAAGATCCGCGACGGCAAACAGACGAAGGAACTGTCGATCCAGTTCACGGTGGACCAGAAGGTTCTTCCGGAGGAGCTCGGTCGGCTGCCGAGCAAAGAACTGCCGGACTCCATCACGGTCGCGGGTGTCAAGATCCCCACCGATGTGATCCAGCGGAGCTATCGTCCTGATTTCAGAGTCGTCCCCGAGGCCGACGTGGACGAGCGCAAGGTCCGCATCGACCCGGTCCGGCCCGGCGTCAGCGTGGGTCACCAGACGATCACGGCCGGGACGATCGGCGCCATCGTCTACGACGTCGAGACCGGCCGGCCGTGTGTGTTGAGCAACTGGCACGTGCTGAACGGCGACGACGGCAAGCTCGGCGACATCGTCGTACAGCCCGGCCCGCACGACGACAACCGGATCGAGCGCAACCATCTCGGTGCGCTCCTGCGATCCCATCTCGGGATCGCAGGCGACGGTGCGATCGCCGAGCTCGGGAGCCGGGACGTCGATCCGTCGATCTTCGGGCTCGACGTCGTTCCGGACGAACTCGGCGATCCGGAGCTCGGAGACAAGGTGGTCAAGAGCGGCCGGACCACTGGAGTCACTCATGGCATCGTCAGACGGGTCGACACCATCGCGAAGATCGACTACGGCCCGCACGCCGGCGTGGTCGAGGTCGGCGGCTTCGAAATCGGCATCGACCCTGGCAAGCGACCGCAGGACGACGAGGTCAGCAAAGGCGGCGATTCGGGAGCGGCGTGGCTGTTCAAGGCTGCCAACGGTCGAACGACCAAGGTCCTCGCCGGTATCCACTTCGCCGGCGAAGGTCAGGGCGATCCGGACGAGCACGCGCTGGCCTGCTTGCCGAGGTCCTTGTTCCAGAAGCTGGGGATCACGCTCCTCCAGCCTGAGCCCACCCCGGTGCTCACAGGCTTCGATCCTGCCTTCCTGAGTGTCCCGCTGGCCGCACCGGAGCTGGATCCGGCAGCGGCCGACGACGCGGTGCTGCTGAACTCCTCGGTCAGGGTCGACTACACCCACTTCTCGCTGACCATGAGCCGCAGCCGGAAGTTCGCCCACTGGGTCGCGTGGAACGTCGACGGTGGCGGGCTGAAGAAGATCACGCGCACCGGCATCCCCTTCATCAAGGACCCGAGGCTGCCGGCCGACGTACAGAACGGCGACGAGTTGTACAGAGACAACCGTCTCGACCGCGGCCACCTCGCCCGGCGGGCCGATCTGCTGTGGGGCTCGATGGACGAAGCAGAGCAGGCGAACCGCGACTCGTTCTTCTTCACCAACATCACCCCGCAGATGGACGACTTCAACCAGAGCAGCAGAGACGGGCTCTGGGGCCGGCTGGAGGATGCGGTCTTCGCCGATGTCGATGTCGACGACCTTCGCATCAGTGTCTACGGAGGCCCGGTCTTCAACGACGACGACCGGATCTTCCGCGGGGTCAAGATCCCGCGGGAGTTCTGGAAGGTGATCTCCTTCGTCGAGGCCGGCTCGCTGAAAGCGAGCGCGTTCCTGCTGACTCAGAATCTCGACCAGCTGGAAACTCTCGAACTCGACGAGTTCCGGGTCTTCCAGGTCTCGATCGCAGAGCTGGAGAACCGCACGAAGGTCCGCCTCCCCGTTGCACTCCACACCGCCGACACGGCCCCACCCACCGTCGAGGCACTCGGCCCGCAACCGCCCCTGGAGAGCCTGTCAAACATAGTTTGGAGCTGACTCCGGCGTCCCTCGGCTGGCACTGGAGGTCTACAGCATTGCGCACCAGCAGGTAGGAGGCGGCCAGCCACCTCAGCGCCCGGCTCCATGATCAGAAGGACGTGCAACTCGTCGAGCTACCGGCGACTGAAACTCGCCGGCTGGGCCAAATGCTCTGCCTTGCTCTCCACGAGATCCTGGCACTGATGCAAAGGACCCGGCGGACGCGACACGCCGTACCGATGGAAGTTCGGCCACGTCAGGCTGAACTGGTTGCCGTACCAGCACTTCGTCGCCTGCCCCACCACGAGCCCGTCCCAGCCGCGTCCAGGATTCTTCAGCTCCTGGACCGCCTGGCTCGCCTCGTCGCTCCGCTCCCAAGGCAACGACCGCGACCGTCCGATATCGAAGAACTCCTCGACGATCTCGCCCCGAGCGGCTCGACGAACCGCGCAGCTTCACCAACTGCCTCGCCGGCGACGACTTCGGATCCTGATCGTCCTCCGTAGAGCGCCGCCGGTCTACCGGTCGAAATCTCTGACGCCAGCCGTCACGGTGACGGATGTACCCGGTGGCCAGAAGGCGACCGGACCTGCGGTCGTCACGATCACCGGCGGACAGGACCTTATCTGGGCCTCACCAGCACAGCAATCGGTGGGCACGGAGCACATCTAGTTCCAGGGCGAGATCTCGATCCGGCGTGCTCCCTGTTCGAACGGCCGCACCCAGCGCGTCGCGGCTAGCGACCCACTGCCCTGACCTACACCTACGTCTACTTCAGCCGGTCCCGACACTGGCCACGAATGCGGTTCGAGCTGGCCCCACGAGCGTGGCACCGTAAACAACCTCAACGTTCCTTGCGACGGCACTAGCACGGATCAGGATGTTAGTGGCGTCGCTGTCCGACACCACGATCCACGATCTCCGGGCCGCGATCTTCGGGCTTCCGCGAGGCTGAAAGAAAAGTCCTGGCTCTTGGTAACGCTGGGTCGTCGGCTCGCGATATAGCGGACAGATTCAAGGGGGAATGGTCATGAGCTCCGATTTCGATGACGGGCGGGATTGGCCTGCCGGTCATGACGCCGGTGGGTTCGAATTTGGCAGCGGTGAGGATCGGGAATACTGGTGGGGGCGCCTCGGGGAGCCGGTCAAGCAGCGGCTCGCCGAATTCTCCGGGCCGGTCATCGACTGGTGGGCATATGCGTACGACGGTCCAGAAGCCAGGCCGTACGTCGTCGTGTTCGGCGAACGCGGTCTGGTCACGAGCACGCCGACGACCGATGCGTCGGGTGACGCCTCTCGGCGGTTCGACACATGGGCGTTCGCACCGGGATCGATCCGGGACGTCATCATCACGCATCAGGCAACGCACCCCGGCAGCAGCCGCGAGTCGGGCGCCACCAGACCTGGTCCGTTGCACGAAGAGCTTGATCCGCAACTGCGCGGCTTCCTGGGCAATCTCCCGGTCGAGGCGCAGAGCAGGCTGCTGGGACCGTTCCTGACCCGGGATTCGGTGCTGTCGAGCAGCTTCCACTACTTCGGAACCGACGCGGACCTTGATGCCTGGTGCTACCTGGCCGGCCGCAAGTCGGTGACCTTCGCCCGTGGCCGGCGGCAGGTCGACCTGGTCCAGCAACTCCCGGCCTGGCACCTGACCTGCTGGCAGGCAGGCGTCCGCCAGTGAGCACTCCGTCCCCAACCGATCTGACCCGACGAGTCCGCTTGCCGTGACGCTGTCCGTCAGAAGGAGTCGTGGGCAATGATCACCGAACGCCGGGTCTCCGTCCCCCCGGCAACAATCTGAGCGGACCGGCCGTATTCCGCGGCCGTTCTGTGTCCCATGCCGCGAGCTTCCTGTGGGGGAATGCTCTGTGCTCGTGAGCGATTCGAGGAAACCGTGACCGACGTATTTTCCGAATGCTGCACCCGGCTGCGAACACTCGCCGCCGATACGCGCTTTTCCCGGCGCTCCGACGACCTGCAGTCATTGGCGACCGCCGTGGAGGACGATAACAACGACGAATGGACGAATGTCGATCTGTTCGCCGCCTTCCCGGCCTCGTCCGCGGTGGCGATCAGCGACAAGGAGTGGGCCGAACGCATCCTCGGCGCCTTGGCCGCGATCTCCGCGTTCCTGCCGGTCGCCTGGACCTGGTGGAGCTTCCACGCCGCGACTGAGGCGTACCAGGCAGTTGTCGCCCGGGGAAAGGAGAACGGGCGGACCTTCCTGTCGCTGTGGACCACCGGCTTCGACGGCGGCCTCGCGTCCGTCCACCGCCTCATCCCGACCGCCCAGATCTCGGTCGGTCTGATCCTGTTCGCGATCGGCTGCGTCGTCGTCCATCGGTTCGTCGCGCACGCCGCCGCCGACCGTGAGGACAATCGACGGCACGAGGCCCAAAGCGAACTGACCGCCTGCATCGCGCTCGCGAGGCGACTGCTGGACCAACGTCGGGCCGACGATCCGGTACGTCTCGAGGCGATGATCAAGCGATCCGTGGACGCACTTCGCCAGGCCAACGAGACAACGCTCGCCGGCTCCACCGAACTGCGCGAGTCGGTCACGGAACTGCGTACGTCGCTCGCCGACCTGATCGCGTCCGCCATCAAGGCGACCACGGGTGCCAAGGCGTCGGCCGACGTGGCCAGGACTGCGAACGCTGATCTGCAACTCGCCATGGATCGGACGCTCAAGGAGCTCTCGACGGCGGTGCAGACCCACGTGACCGATCTGCACGACGGTACGAAGATTGCTCTCGAGAAGGCCGGCCGGTCGGCCTCCTCGGCCGGTTCGGCCATCTCGGCCGAGGTCGCCAAGGTCGCCAAGTCGCAGCAGAATCTCGCGACAGGTGTCGCGACCCTGTCCGTAGCTTCCGGTGGCATCAAGACCGAGCTCAACTCGATCATCACCGAGCTCGGCAAGTCGCTGGAAACGATCAACGGTTCCCTGAGCCAGCACGAGAGTGCGATGCAGGCCCAGACGACAGAGCTCTCCCGCTCGTACGACGCCGCGGAGCGAATGCTCCGGACGATCGAGCGCCTGGGCGGCCCGGAGACGATGGCGGGATGAGCGACCGATGACGTCCGGGCAGAACGCGAGAAGTCAACGACGGCCGCGCTGGTCGATCGAGTCGATCGCCGGCTGGGTCTTCGCCGACCTGTTCCTGGTCCTGTTCCTGGTCGGCCTCGGCTCCGCGGCGCCGGTCAAGCCGGCCGCCGCGCCGAAACCCAAGCCGACGGCAGCCGTCACTCCGAAACCGACACCGAAGCCCACACCGAAACCGACCCGGACACCGGCACCGATCATCGGTCTGAAGCAGGTTCCGGCGCTGCTCTCCATCGCCGTCGATGCCCGCGCACTGACGTCGAGCGGTTCGGCTGCCCTCCAGGAAGGTACCGCCGCGTGCCGTCACGTTCGCCAGGCGGCCGCTGCGCTGAGCGGGCAGCAGGCCGGTCTTGTACTGATCTTCGGCGGCGGCCCTGATGTGGTCCACGGCCAGTCCGTGGCCCGCGGCGTCGCCAAGCATCTCACCTGCGCGTCGCCGACCTTGTTCCCCAGGTCAACAGTTTCCCGGCCGTTCTGGGACGGCACCCTCGGCTACGGGCAGGTCCGTCTCGAGGTTTTCGTGTTCACCGTCAAGAAGGCAACCTAACCAAGTGGAAGAGAGCTGAGAGTCATGGGTCAGCAGGTACTGCCGTTCTACCTCGTCTGCGACGAGTCGGGCTCGATGGCCGGAGAGCCGATCAAGACCATCAACGATGCGTTGCCGAAGTTGCACAAGGAGATCGGGCTCAACCCGGTGGTGTCGGACAAGACGCAGTTCAGCATCATCGGCTTCAGCGACACCGCCGAGGTGCTGCTGGAGATGTCCGACTTGAGTCAGGTGACGGGACTTCCGGTCCTCGGCCCCAAGGGCGGCACCAATTTCGCGGCGGCCCTGCAATGCGTCAAGGAGCAGATCGAGCAAGACGTCGAGCGTCTGAAGCGCGATGGGCACAAGGTGTACCGGCCGGTGGTCTTCTTCCTCACCGACGGCCACGCCAACACCGACTGGAAGACCGAATGGCAGGACCTCACGGCGGACACGTTCCCGTACCGGCCGAACATCGTTGCCTTTGGCATTGGCCAGGCGGACGAGACGACGATCTCCGCGGTCGCCACGTTCAAGGCCTTCATCGTTAATCGGGACATGTCACCTGCCGCCGCGCTGCAGGAGTTCGCGGTCGCGCTGACCAAGTCCATCGTACAGAGCGGCTCGCACAGCTCGAACGACGGCGGCATGACCTTGCAGACGCCGGACAACATCCCGGGCTTCACCTCCCTGACCGTCGCCGAGCTCTGACCACGTGTCCCTCCGCGAGCGGTCCGCGCCGGACCACATCGCCGAACTCGCCGGAGATGCGGATCCAACCGGCTCGGCCCAGAGCCCTGCTTCATCACACGAAGGAGGCCAGATGGACGGCCCCGCAGTCAGCGATCCAGTCACGACCGTCGACAGCTCGGACGAACCGGTCCCCCAGCCCGTCGCTGAACGGCCGTCCGTCGCGGAATCCGGACGGTCCTCGGAGACATCGTCAGGCCGTCTGCGACGGTTCGGTCCGCCGGCCAACCTCTCGCCGGTTCCTCGCCGTCTGGCGAAGCAGCGCAGCGCTACCAGGCACGTGCCGGACATCGCGCTGGACTGGCTCGACACACAGGTCGGCCGCGTACGGGCGCTGTCGGCGAGAGGACACATGCACCGCTACCTCGCGGAGGTCCGCCAGGACTCGTTCGGGATCGGCGCCCCTGACGGTTACCTAACTTTGGCGGTGGCGGACGGCGTCGGCTCGTCATCGGCCTCGCACATCGGCTCTGCCTACGCCGCCCGGGCGTCGGTGGGTCACGACGGCCTGGTCGCTTCCCTCGCAGATCCATCCGTGGACACGGTCTCGCTCGACTTCCTGTCCAGCGCCATGCAGACAATGGCGGCCGAGAACAACCTGCAGCCGCGCCAACTGTCGAGCACCCTCATGCTGGCGGCGGTGGCGGACCAGCGGCCTTCCACGGACGGCTTCGAGGTGACGCTCGCCCAGGTCGGAGACTCGTCCGCCTGGCGACTGCGCGACGGCCGCTGGATCGAGTTGGGCGCTGGACCCGAGGACACCGAGTCGCCGATCGTCACGGCCGTCGAATCCTTGCCGTTGTGCCCGATCGCTCGCGTCTGGCGTGAGATATTCCGTCCCGGTGAGACGCTGGCCCTGGTCTCGGACGGGATCGGCAACATCTTGCCCGCGAACCAGGACTTCGCCGACGCCCTGGCCGAGCTGTGGCGGACCGACGCCCCCGTGCCGGCGGACTTGCTCAGCGTTCTCGACGCCACCATCAAGAGCTACGACGATGACCGTACGTTCGTCGGGCTCCACTTCGCGGAGCTACCCACATGACCACCACGCCGCGTTCCTCCCTCATGGTCGGCCAGCGGCTGGCCGACGGCGGGCAGGGAAACGTCTTCGCCCTGATGAACGACGCGCAGCAGGTTTTCAAGGAGTACCACACCCCGGACCACCCGGCGTTCCGCCCGGACACGCTGCGGCAGTTGGTCACCGAACGATCGAAGATCAGGTGTGAGGGCACCGGAATCGAAGCCTGGACCGCCTGGCCGCTGTCCGTGGTCACGGATGGACCGAGAACCGTCGGCTTCCTTATGCGGCGGGCTCCCTCCGACTTCATCCTCGAGGTCGGCGGCGAGCGAAAGCTCGCAGACCTCGGCTTCCTCGGCTCCCAGCCCAAGTTGATCTGGGGCAAGGTCCAACTGCCGACGGTCCCGGACCGGATCGTCATAGTGCGGGACCTCGCCAGGGTGATGGACGCTCTGCACCAGCAGAACATCGTGATCGGCGATCTGTCGTTCGCCAACGTCTTGTGGGCAGGGCCGCCGCAGCCGCGGATCATGATGCTCGACTGCGACGGGTTGCGGTACGAAGGCCGGGAGCCGGTCCTGCCGCAGGCAGAGACGCCCGACTGGGACGATCCTCAGGCGAAGCCGCACACGAGGACCAAGCCGACGATCGATCGTGACCGCTACAAGCTCGCGCTGGCGGTCCTGCGGGTACTCACTACGAGCCTGGACGCACGACCAACACCGACCACGTCACTGGATCCCGCGCTCTTCGAGCAGCCGGACCAGGCCCTGCGCGTGCAGGACCTGCTGCGTAGGGCGGGCGGCTCCGTCGGCTCGCGTCCGACCGCCAAGGAGTGGATGCAGGTCCTGTCGCCACGGCCTTTCACCCCGGTCACACCACCGAGCCAGCACCGACCGATCAACGCACCACCGCCCCGGCCCGACCTCCTCGGCGTCTCCGAGGCGCGCATCTATCACCCCGTTCGACCACCAGGTAGCTGATCCGATGAGCTTCAGATGGTTCGTTCGCCCGTGGAAGGCATTTTGTCGCCAGGTAAACCGCTTGCTGCGCCGTACGCCTGCACAGCCACCGCAGCAACCGCCAGCTGCAAACCGCACGTACATCCCGGTTCTGCCCCGGGTGATGCCCTTGTCCAGCACAAGAACGAAGCCGGTGCAATCAGCTGACTCAACAGTCGCGTCTCCTGAGGACAGTCGCCGGCCTCGAAAGCGCTCGAGGGTCATTGGAGAAGTCCTGGGCGCCGGCGGGCAAGGATCCGTGCACGAGCTCGAAGGCGATCCGAGCCGCGTGGTGAAGCAGTTCGGGCGTTCCATTCCCGGTGCCGAGGAGGACTTCCAGCGACTCGTCGAGGCCGGACACGAGATCGCCAAGCCGTTGGCCGGCCTGCCCATCGCGTTCTGCTGGCCCGAAGAAGCGATTGTCCGCTCCGGTCTCAGCGGCTACGTCATGCCGAAGCTGGATCCGCGCTTCTACTACGACTTCGGCGAGGAACGCCGGCTCCGGACGCTGGACCACGCCATCCCGAAGCGTACGGCGTTCTCGCTGCCGTTCACCGTGTCCGACGCCGACCGGCTCACCCTGGTCCAGCTGGTCGCAGCCTTCCTGGAGTCGATGCACGGATCAGGCGTCGTGTACGGCGATCTCTCCTGGGGCAACTTCTCGTTCGACCCGAACTCCGGGGTCCATCTGGCGGTCTACGACGTCGATTCGAGCAGGCTGCTGGGTAGCCGGTCGTTCACCCGGCAGGCACCGGCGAGCACCGCCGACTGGGACGACCCGGAGGCACCCGATCTCCCCGTGGCCACGCTCGACGCGGATCGCTACAAGTTCGCCTTGCTCGCCTACCGGCTGCTGGTCGCGCACAACTTCGACGGCCGGATCGACCCGGCACGGATCACCGGGCAGATCTCCGGTCTCGGTCCGGAGGACAGCCGTCAACTGAAGGCCTTGTGGACCCGGGCGGCGGGCCCCCGAGGCACGCGTCCGCAGCTCGCTGAGTGGACGAGGCTCCTCGGCCGGCCAACACCCGCTCCGCTCGTCACCGTGAGGGCAGCGGTCAATGAGACCTAGCGACGAGGCTGGTGCGACTTGGTTCGACAGCTTGGGAGGCTGGAGCAACCTTCTGCAGGGCCTCGGAAGCGCGGTCATCGGTGGTCTGGTGGCCGCCGCCACCGCCTACCTGGTGGTTCGTTGGACCCACCGGTCGAACATGCGCGCTGCCACCGAGATGGACGCACGCTCCGTCGTCCGCAGCCTGACCGACGACTCGCTCAAGATCCTCGCGGACATCCAGGAGCTGATCAGCCAGCCCGTCGAGGACGCGGCGCTGCCGCTGCGACGGTTCCTGGTCGAGATCAGGCTGTGCCAGATGCGTTTCGGTACGGCGTTCAACGTCAGCTTCCCGACAATCGCGCTGGTCGACACCGGCTTCGTCACAACGACAATCTCACCACTCGTCGAGCAGATCAGTACGTCGTTCGGCGTCGCGGAGGCCCGTGTGCAGAAGGCGATCGATGCTCAGGACCTGTCCGAGCAGGCCTCCGTCGCGGAGGCCTACACCAAGGTGGCTGCGACGCTGGACACAGCCGCGTCGCAGATCAACGACCTCAACCTCGCCTGCGTGACCTGGCTCGGTGCGCGCACCTGAGGCTACAACTTGGCGTGCGGGGTCGGGTTGGATGGCGGTCAGTTCGGCTGGTAGTCGCCGCCTTGTACGCCCGGAGCGGTTGCCGCATGGAGGGGGCACGGGTTGGGATAGGGCTTTGGTCAGGGCGTTCAGTGGTGCCATCAGCTGCGCCATCCCGAAGTCCCTCGGGTCATGCTCCAGCCAAACCCCCAGCCCGTCCCAGCCCGTCCTCGTAGCCGCCCCGCGGATCACGCTCCAGACCGATCTGCCCGCCCTGCCGACGCATCAGCCCGTGCAGGCCCGAGACAAAGAGGCCGGCCGTCTGCCGATCGAACCAGCCCATCGGGTGTCCCCACTTATCCCTGGTGGGCTCGTGGGACGGATTCTGCCTGGTGCAGGCAGGACTCTCGCTGTAGCCGGTGGAGGCGGTGTTTCAGGTTGGTCGAGAGGTCGGCTGGGTTGGCGCCGTTCTGCCGGCAGGCGGCGATGGCGCGGTGTAGTTCCTGTAAGAACAGGGTTTGCAGGCGTTCGGTCGGATCCGACATGGCATGCTCCGGCGGTCAGCAGCCGCGGCAGGCCAGTGCGGACCAAAGTGCCGGGCGCGTCAGGTCGATCGTGTCGACCGTCGTCAGGTGGGCGCCAGTCAGCAGCGGCGCCAGGTCCCTATCGGGGTCGAGCATCCACCGGTGTACGGCGTTCACCGCTCTCGCCGGCGGCATCCGGTGGTCGACGAGCATCAAGTGGGTCATGAACAAAGCGAGTTCGGCGAACCGCACCGGGACCGCCCACTGCCAGCCGATCACGTGCGAGAAGCCCACGTCGAGGAAAGCGTCGGCGACCGAGCCGAACCCCTCGGCTGCCGGTTCCGCAAGGACCACCAGTCCCGTGCCGTGCAGACCGTCCTCACGGACGGCGAGTACATCGCCGTCAGCCAGGAGAAGCGCAGGTACGTCGTCGCGTTGCAACCCGCACGCCAGATGCGTCACCGAGGCACCCGACAGGTGGCTCAGGACGTCGTCTCTCGTCCCAGCTGCATCCACCGACTCGACAGCACGACCCACACACGCGGAGCGCGGGTAGAACAGGCGTCGGAGCACCATGACGTCGACCATCGCCGAATCCCGGTCACCGCGCGGGTTGACGACGAACAGTGGAGCGTCGCTGACCGGTACCGAAGGCCGATCGGACAGCTCGATCACCCGAGCCCCCGACGACACGTAGGTGACACCAACGTTCTCGGCGAGCCGACGGCCCGAACCCGTGCACACCGCGGACAGAGCGATCCGGCCGAGGTCGCCGGACGCGGCCACGAGCAGGCTGCCGGCGCTCCAGCGTCCCGTGATGGCCGACAAGCCAGGATCGTCGAGCGGCAACAGGTCGTGCACCGGTAAGTTCGCGAGCACGTCGAGGCGATCGGTTGCCGGATCCAGGCACAACACACCGGCCGTCCGGCCGACGTCATCGGTCGGATGCAGATAGAGGAGCGCGGAGGCCCCGACCCGCCGTACCGCGACGGCCAGGTCAGCGAGCGCCGGCACCTCGACGGCCGGCGAGGCCTGGAGGTCGATGCCGAGCATGACGCCGAGAACGTCCTCGGCGAGCTCGACCGGCCGATCGGACGCCACGGCGGCAACCTCCAGGGCGGTGTACGCCGCTGCCTCGTACCTCTCGGCCAGCATCTGTCCGGCAAACCGCGCCGCACTGACCCGATCCTGACCACCACCGCGCAGCGCGTTGACACCGGCATCACGACTCAGCTCAGCGTCGCCGGGTGCGCCGCGGCGGCGATACGTCGCAACGAGGCGCCACCACGATCGGGTGCACAACCCCAGATTCACGTGACCGAGCTCCCGGGTCGCGGCGGTCAGGAGCCGTACGGCGTCGTCGAGGTCAGCCGGTGTCAGCTCAAGGTAGCTCGCACCCACCACCGCGGCGCACCGCGGCGACATCGCGTCTCCGACCAGCCCGTCGACGGCGCCCCGAAGCGCCTCGGCGTCATCGTGGACCAGGGCGTCGAGCAGCCTGGCAAGGCCCTCCGGCGCCGGTCCGACTGCAGTGCGGACGGCTGCGGGATCGTACGCCCGGACCGCTGCGGCGAGTCGAACCTGCTGCACCGCGGTCGACAGGGCGGCGTACGCGAAATGATCACGCGGCACGGCGGCGACCGCAGCCTCCAGCGGCCCTGGATCGACGGCGACATCTGCGCCCGTCGCGCGACACAACTCACTGAGTGCTGCCACGACGGCCGGACGCGGCGACACTTCGGCCGCATATGCCGTGAACCGTCCAGGAATCGCCCCACCAAAGGGCCGCGTGTCATCCAGTACGGCGCCGAGCGTCTCGACGACCGCAGCGGCGGCGGGGTGATCGGTCGGGATGAGCTCGGTCGCGGCGAGAAGCTGTTCCGCCGCGGCGGTGCTGATGCCCGCGCCGCTGTCGTCGCCCCATCCGCTGCCGTCCCGCTGCTCCCGCAGGCACAGTCCCACCGCAGCCAGCAAATGGTCGAGCCCTGACTCGACCGGATCGTCGTCCCCGCCCGCCTCGACCGCGTTCATCGCCGCGCCGCCGAACGCGTCCAGCTCGGCGGCTACTCCCTGTTCCGGCCCCATCTGCAAGACAGCCAACGCCTGCTCCCAGATGGGGTTCCCGGGCAGGCCCGATAGATCTGCCAGCCGGCCGCGGGCACCTCGCCGGGCGGAGTCAGGCTCGATGGGTGCGACCGGGACCGGCACGGCTCGCCGCGGCGCCGGCCCGGGCGTTCGCGTGTCGCTGTCCCGCAGATCAAGACCGGGGTAGTTGAGCGGATCGACGTTCGTCAAGTCGGTCGTGAAGAACAGCGACGCGATGCCGGGATTCGCTACCTGGCCGCCGCGCTTCATCAGGTCCTGGACACCCACCATCGCACTGATCATCCCGGTGAAGTCCAGGTTGCCGCTGAGCAGGGGCACGATCGCCTCCGTGAGCGTGATCAGGCTCTGGATCGTCGCGACTACCTCGGGAGTGACCGCCGGGCTGCGGAGAGCCTCGCGGAAGCACTCGATCGCCGCTTCGGCATCAGCCTTCGACGCCGAAGACGTCCCGCCGAGGAAGCCGCCGCGCGCGGCTTGGTTGGTCACCCCCTCCAGCGCACGGGAGAGGCGCAGCTGGCCGAGACCTATCCGAGCCAGCATGATCCAGGTCGGCGGGAGGCCCGGGCTGCTGAGTGCCTCGCCGAGTAGGACTGTCCCACGATCCCGGTCCGCAACGGGCCCGCCGTGTGCAGTGTGGCGAGACATCAGCAGCCAACCTAGCTGCGCGGCAATCCCCCCGCGGCCAGGATCGCCGGGGCGCACCTGGTCATACGCTTTGTCGAGCAGCGAGATCGCCTCGGACAGGTCGCCGAGTGCGCCCGGCGTACCCGGCCCTGCCCGCCAGTAGCGCATCACGAGCTCCTGCGCGCGTCGTACCAGTTCCGCGATGGTTAGGTCCATGGCACTGCCACCTTTCGATCGGTCACTGGCCCGAGTGAACGAACCCGGCCCACGCGACGATGCGCCCGGGGTCGGCGTCCGCAAGCAAGCGGCGCAGCGGAGCGGGCATGTTCCGAGGCGGCTGTCGCTCGCCGTCGAGCATCCACAGCTGGGCTTGACGGAGCGCGTCCCACGGTTGACAGCCCTCCGCGATCAGCCAGTGGTGGAACATGTACATCAGCAAGGAGGTGTCCCGGTCCGGGATGCTCCACTGGGTCGACAGCACGGACCGCGCGCCCGCCGCCAGCAGGACCGTGCCGAGGCTGTAGGCCTCGTCGTAGCCGTGGATCGACTGACCTGTGTGGCACCCGGCGAGCACCGCGAGGCTGATGGGGTGCCGGTCGGTGTCGAGAAGGCGGATCAGGTCGTCGGCGTCGAGGGTACCGTCGGCCAGCAGGAGCCGGGACGACGCGGAGGCCGCATCGGTCTGCATGATTCCGTGCGTCGCGAAGTGGACCATCCTTCCCGCGTGCGAGCCGTGCGCCCGCAGCCAGGTCCGGACCTGGTCGGGGGTGCCGGCGCCTGAGCTGCTGACAGAACCGTCCGGCCGGCGACCGATATAGGTCGCGGCGGGATAGAAGGTCCGGTAGATCGCGTACGCCTCCAGGCGCGCCGACGGCAGGTCCGGTGCCGCGCCACCGGTGTCCGGATCGGCCACCACCAACCCGGTCGCCGTGTGCCGCACCGGCTCGGCGGCGGCCGAGGCGCACAGCATCCGGGCCGACGCGGCCTGCGATATGGCGGCAAGCTCCAGCAGATAGGTTCCGTCAGGTCGCCGTGCCGCCTGCCAAGGTACTCGGGCCAGGTCGCCCATCGGGACCAGCACGAGCCGCGGGGTCCGGTCCGGCGCACCGGCGAGGTACGGCTCGACGATCCGCCCCATCGCACCCTTCCACGCCCACTCGCACAGCGCGTCGAGCCGCTCGGCGAAACCGGCTTCCTCGGGAGACGCGACGTCCCGAAGGCCGCTGCGTGGGGCCGCATCCCTGACGGCCGCATCCCTGACGGCCGCAGCGGCCAGGTACCGCTCGATCTCCGTGCCCTCCTCGATCGCGAGACCGGGCAGCGGGAGGTACCGCGGCGTCCCCTCGACCGGTGCGATCACCGCCCAGCCGAGCGCCGACGAAGCGGCCGGAACCAGGTAGACGAGCGCATCCGCACCGAGACGGCGTAGCGCCTCCTGGACTTCCTCCAACGTGGGAGGATCGAGCAGATCGACGTCGCGGGACAGTGCGCCGATGACCTCTTCCCGTAGCAGGACCGACGGATTCTCCTCCGCCCGCCACCGGTCAGCCAACTCCTTCTCGCCCGCGTCGACGAGTCGTGTGTACGGATCGCGTAGCTCGGTCGCCGCGAACAGCATCAGCCCCCGGCCGCCATCCAGCGCGCGCAAGGCACGTAGGGCGCTCCCAGGTTCCCGCTCGCTGAGGCAGCGGGCGGCGACCTTCATGGCCTCTTCCGCCGCGCTCGCCGCGAGCGTACGGGCACTCCCCGCGGTGGGCTGCAGCAAGACCTGCCAGGCGTAGCCACGCAGCGCGTCGAGGACGTCCGGACTCGACGACAGGATCTCGCCGCGCCGCCGACCGAAGTCGGCCAGCATTTCGCAGATGAAACTCCAGTGCGGGTGGTCAACTCCCCCGGCCACGTCCCGAGCACGCTCGAGCAGCGCGATCGCCTCGTCGACATCGGCCATCGATCCGCGGACGTCCGAACGGTGGTACATCGCCAACGCGAGGCTGCCGAGATTGAAGACGTGCTCCGGCTGGCCCTCGGTCAGCGTCACGGCCGCACGCAGATCGTCGATGCCCTCGTTGATCCGTCCGAGGTCGCGCTCCTTGCCCTCGTTCAACGCCGCGCCGCCTGCCGCGACGAGGAGGAGCGCGCGCTCGCCGTCAGTGCGCCCCGGACGAGCTGCGCTTTCTCGCAGCACGCCGATGAGGTGGTCGCGGTCTGCCGTGTCATAACCTGGCGTTTCCAGCGCCATCATCAGCTCCGCCATGGGCGCCAGGTCCGCCAACTGCTGACGCATGGGGTTGTCGTCCGGCAGGCCCTGGGCCAGCGCCAGCGTCTCGGCGAACAACGTGCGCGCGGCCTCGCTGTCGCCGTTCTGCTGCGCCCTCAGGGCCTCCAGGAACCCCGGCATCAGTCCCAGTATCGGGTCGGCCTGGCCGCGGGCGAGCCGGCCGACGTCGTCGAAGATCGGCTGCAGTGCGGGCACCTCGGCGAAGGCGGGCCCGATCGTCATACTCAGGGCTGCGCGGACAGCCTCGATCAGCGTTCGAATCTCCGGGTCTCCGGCGAAGTCCACCGCCAGCCGCTCCACCTCAGCCAACGCCGAACGCGGGTCGGCCATCATCCGATCGTTGGCAGCACCCATCAGCTCGCACAAGCGGACGACCGCCTGCGCCCTTCGTCCGTCCGGATGGTTCGGCCCGTCTTCGTCCACTACGTGCATGCCGCGCCCTTCCTCACACCGTCTCCTACTGTTCTGACGGACGGCCGCCGGGACGCAGGTCTCCGAGAAGGTGCAGGACCGCCCCGACGATCCGCTTGAGCTCGGCCGGATCGTCGACCAGGGTCGCGACTTGCTGGGAGCCGCCGTGGTCACCCGGCGCCTTCTCCAGACCGTCCGAGATCGTCAGGTCGCCGAACACCGTCCCCAGTACGTCGGCGGCCACCGCGGCGGCGTCCTCGCCGCGGTCGATGCGCGCGATCATGACTTCGATCGCGAGGCTCGCCAACTCACGCAGTACCGTCTCGTCCTGCTCGTACGAGTCCACCAGCGGCAACGGCTTCGGTTCCGGGTTGAGGTCGGTGAAGGTGGGCGCCTGCTTACGACCGAGCGGGCGCTCGACGTACTTCTCGTACCACTCGGGCCTTCTGCGCATCTCGATCAGGACGATCTCGACCTCGCGGGCGACCACGGTCTCGCGGACGGCGTGATCCCCGGTCAGGCCGGCGCGCCGCTCGGCGAAGGCGTTCAGTGGCCAGAGCGAGCATCCCGCCGTGGCATCGGTACCGACCCATTCCAGGATCGCCTTGGCCAGGTCGACCAGCCAGGCGTCCCGGCCGAGCGCGTCCGCGAGCCAGCCCGGTACCCGGGGCCGCTGGGACGCGCCACGTGCGCCGCGACGTCGGCGGTACGCCTCGATGGTGGCACGCCGGAGCCGGGAGGCGAGCCAGCCCTCGAGGTTCGCGATCGGCACGTGCGCGTGGGCGAACAGGTCCTCCAGAACCCCGTCGACGTCGTCGTGGAAGCGGTCCAGGCAGTCCGGCAGCATCCGCCGCGGCGTGGTGGCGCACTCGTAATGGCCGCGCCTGCGCTCGATCGGCCTGCTCACGCGCTCGTACACCAGTGGCCCGGCGATCTCGGCAGCGCCCGCACGCAGCCTCCGCCGCTCGTCCCGGGACGAGCCCCGGAACTGTTCGGTGAGTTCGCCCGCGCCGGCGAGGCGGCGTACCTCGTCCGCGGCGGAGGACGGCTCGGCAATGTAGGTCACGGCGCGCTCCTCTGCGTCGACGGCGCGGTTCAGCGCCTGCACCGATCGTCGACGTCCAGAAATGCGCATTGAATGACAATGGAGACAGATACCGGAAAATGCGTAAACGCCCGAGGAATGGGGTCGTGGAATACGTACGGGCCGGGTCCGGACGCGGACCCGGCCCGTCCTCACGGGAGCGTCAGGACATCTCGCTCGGCCGCGGTCCCGTCGTCAGGTCGAGGACCACGCAGGCCGCGGCCGCGCCGTTGAGGAAGACCGTGACGCCTTGCCCGGTAACGTCGTACAGCTGGAGCTCGACCGTCGTACCGTTGCTCATCGCTTCGCGTACCAGCCGGGCGACACCGTCCGCGTCCGCGTCCGCGATTCCCCACTCCTGCTCGCCGATGACAAGTTTCTTGTTCATGTCGCTACCTTTCGATGATGCTCGCAGAAACGAGCGTTTAATGGGCGGCTCGGGCGGCTTCTCAGCCCACCGTCTCGACCGAGAATGTGAAGGAGAAATCCTGCGGGTGCCGCACGTGGCGGCCGATCCCGAACTCTTCCTGTGCGAGCAGGGAGGTGCGGTAGAGCCCGATGCTCTGTCCGACCGCGGCCGTCAGCAGCTCGTACGCCGTGTTCACCAGCACAGCGCCGGCGCTCGCGGCCGCTACCGCCACGGCGGCGTGCGGCGCGGTCAGCGCGAGCCCGGCCAGCTGAGCGCCGGCGGCCTGCACCGTGGGGTCACCGAACTTCTGCTCGAGCAGGTCGCTGAGCGCGAGACTGCCCGTCGTGTCACGCGAGACCCAGACTGCGATGTCGAGGAACTCCACCGCAGGTCCGTGATAGATCAGCAGGTTGTCGAGCGGGAGCCGCTCGTCGTCGCGGATGTTGCTGAACCTCGTGGTCTGCGCCCGGTACACCGGCTGGTCACCGGCCCCACCCGTCAGTACGACCGCGTCCACCCGGACGTCGGCGCTACGCAGCGCCCGGTTGCGATGCACGATCAGTTCGGCGATCCGGACGGCGACTTTGCCCGGCGCCACGCCGCGCGGAGACAGCAGTCGTACCGGTTCCTCCGGCCGGTCGTCGATCAGGAACCCCGCCTGCTCCCTCAGCGGCCTCGGCGTCGGGTTCAGCATGAAGTCGATCGGCTCGACCGCGTAGCGCACGGTCGCCGCCTGAGCGTCTCCGACATCCCGACTCGTCCCGTTGGCGATCTGGATCAGCAAGCGTTCGAGTTCGGAGGCGCCGTCGCGTGCTTTTGCGGTTCGTACGCCCTGTTGCTGCAGCGGTCCGACGTCCACCGGCCCGTCGCTGATCAGAGCGATGACCGTCTCCGGCCGCGCGACTGCCGTCGCGACACCTTCCGGCCAGGTCATCTCGACGCCGGCGAGCCGCCGCTGGTCCTCGTTCCAGCCGTACGTGTACGAGGCGCGTGGAGCGAGCCGCACGCCGCCTGGGTCGGCCGCAGTGAGAACCGAGATGCGCGACGCGATGCCGATGTCGATCAACGACACGTACATCGCCTGATCACCGATGTTGCGCAGCCGGAAGAACACGCGTTCCTTCTCGTCCGCGAACAGCAACGCTCCGGTGAGCGGAAGTCGCTCCTCCTCGCCGTCGCTTACCCGACCCCACTCGAGCTCGACACCGTGCGACAGCGGCCGGTCCGGATCGCCGGCCAGCCGACGCAGCGCCACCGCCTGGGCGATCCGCTGCAGGTTCGACATGATCGAGTTGATACCGAGCTGCGTCGGCGGGTACGGAGGATGCAGCGGCACACCGTCGTCCGTCACCACCAGTTCGCCCTGCGCGTCGACGGCAACGCCTATCGACGCCTGTGCGTCCGGGCGCAGCTGCGGGCGCAGCGACATCGCCTTGGCCAACTCCTCGCTCACGGGATCACCCTGCGGAAGCCGTACCGCCAACGCGGGCGCCGTGACGCTGACGCAGTACGCGAGCGCGTCCGGGGGGAGCGTCTGGCCAGACGGCTCACTGTCGAACTTTGCGAGCGCGACCGTCGGCAGGACATGGTCCACCGTCGCAGCTCCGATCGCCGGCCCGTCCTGCGGACCGGTCGCCGACGCCGGCATGATGGCGAACCTGTCGCCGACGCCCACGCCCAGGAGCGGCGCACCGAGCAACTGGATCCGATCCGGTCCGTCGGCCGCGACCGGCAGCACGCCCAGTGGCTCGACATCGGTTGTCTCGAACGGCTGCCGCTCCGCCGGGCCTTCGGCCTCCGGCCGTTGAGCGGGCGCCAGGTCCTGCACGTCCCGCCGTACCGCGTCGATGAGCGTCGACCAGTTGACGCGCAGGTCCTGCGCGCCGCGGAGGGCGCGGGACAACGCGTCGGTCAGCAACCCCATCTCCACGCCGTCGCGGTTGATGCCCTCCCAGGCCAGCTCCGACAGCGCGCACGCGACCACCCGTACGGCTCGAGGATTACTGATCATCGGACGCTCGTCCACTCGCAGACCGGCTGCTACGAGTCCGTCCACGTGCTGCTCGACGACGTCGTAATTCACCGGCCTCAGGCGCGCCTTGACCCGGAGCCCGGCGTGACGGGACATGTGCGCGGCATGGCAGCAGTCGAGGACTACGGTGGCGTTGGCCGTACGGGCGCTGAGCCGGGCGAGCAGGACGGACAGCTCGATGCCGGTGATGCCGCGGAAGTCGTCGGAATCGGTGCAGTCGTCCGGCACGATGAACTGCAGGTCCCGGCTGCCCGGCCGCTGCAGCCGGCCGCCGTGGCCGCTGTAGTAGACGACGACCGCGTCGTCCTGACGAGCGTCGACGATGAGCTTCTCGTACGCGTCGAGGACCGCCGCGCGGGTGGCGTACGGTGTCACCAAGCGCTCGATCAGGAAGCCACGCGGTTCGAGTGCCCCCGCCATCGCCTCGACGTCATTGAGCACACCGGTCAGGTCGGGCGGCTGCGCGCCGATCAGCAGAGCTTTTCGCGTCATGCCCGTCTCTGACGGACAGATTTGCTCAGCGCAGCAAGGCTTCGTTGTGCGTCCGCGCCACCGCCTCACCGGCCCCGCGGACGCCCAGCTTTCGATAGATCGATCCGAGCTGTGTCTCAACGGTTCGCTGGGACACGGTGCGCGCAGCGGCGATCGCCGTGGCGTCGTTACCGTCGGCGAGCAAGCGCAAGGTCTCGAACTCCGCGTCGGTGAGGTTGTACGGTCGCTCGATCCGCGGCGCCCGATCCACGTCGAGTCCGATGCGCTTGGCCAATGCGGTCACCATGACCCGCAACGGGTCGGCGCGGAGTTCCACAGCCACGCGATGTACGTGACGGAGGATCGCGCGCGCCGCCGTCCGGTCATCAGTCGCGGCTGCCTGACGGAATCGGGCGTACGCGACGGCGTACGGACGATCCAGCTCCGCCCATCCGGTCGCGACCTCGCTCCATAACGCGGCGGTGCCGGCGCGCCGGATGCGCTGTCGCTCGGCCTTGCACAGCCGTACGAGCTGTTCCGTCTCAGCCCCTGACGGGACCGGGTGGGCATCCCAGCCCTCGTGAGCGAGCCAGTCGCCGGTACGCACCGCCGCGGCCCGATCGGCATCGTTCGCACCCCGCCGAGTGGCCTGGTCTGCCGCGCTGCGGAGACCCACCGCACACAGTCGCAGCAACTCCACGGCGTTCTCGCTGCCTCGGACAACCTCGACGCCACGCTTCACCTCGTCCACCGCGCGGAGCAGGTCACCTTCACCGAGCGCCAACTCGGCTCGGACGGTGTGCAGCGGCCCGATGAAGCGCGGATCCTCGCCGGGCTCGACGGCGGCGATCGACGCGAGCAGCTCGCGCGCCTGGTCGTACTCGCCACGCGCCACCTTGATCTCGGCGAGGGTGAGGCGCGGATAGAGGCTCTCGGCGACCGGCCGATCCAGCGACACCTCGGTGATGATGCGCTCGGCATCGTCCCACTCCCCCAGCAGTACGAGCGCGACGCTGCTGTTGTTCGCCAGGATCGTGCCCTGTCTGGTGTTCGCGAGGTCGAGGGTCCGTGCCTCCTCGAGTCCGCGTTTCGTCACCTCGGCCGCTTCCCGCAGACGGCCGGCGTGCTCGAGCACGAGCCCGAGATTGCCGTACGCCCGGAACAGATCCTCGATGTGGTGCACCGAATGCGCGATGTCGACTGCCTGCCGGAGCCGCTCTGCGCCGCCCGGCTCGTCGAGCATTTCCAATGCGAGGCCGGAGATGTTCAGCGCGCGACCTTCCTCGGCCCGCGCTCCGACTTCGACTGCCATCGCCAGCGCCTTGTCGGCCTCCGTACGGCCTTCCGCGTAGCGACCGGCCCGCAGCCGGGCGAGCCCGACCCCGGCGAGGACACGTGCCTTCATCGCGGAGGACGGCTGCCCCTCCAGCAGCCTCGCGGCCTCGTCGAAGGCGTTCGTGGAATCGCCGATCTCACCGGCTTCCCAGAGGTACGTGGCAAGTCTCTCCTGCAGCTCGCCGAGCCCATCCGCCGGGTAGCCGTCCGGCGCTTCCGAGACTGCCTGCCCGATGTACTTGATGGCTAGACCAACGTGCCCCGACCAGCGCGCGGCGTCAGCGGCCTCGATCAGCAACCGGACACGTCCGATGCCGGCCACCGCCTCGGGATCATCGACCTGCTGCCACAACTGCAAGGCCCGGCCGAACTGCACCTCCGCGGACGGAAACGCCAAGGTACGCGCGGCGAGCTGCCCAGCCAGCACGGCGAACGCGAGCGCCTTCGGCCGGACGCCTGCCTGGAACCAGTGGCTGGCTTGCTCGGCGGTCGCCGAGCCCTCGGTGAGACTCAGTCGCGCGTCGGACGCCAGCGCCTCCGCCATTGCGATATGCAGATCGACCTGCGTGTCGCGCACCGTCGTCTGGTACACCGCCTCGCGCAACAACGCGTGCCGGAACCGGTAGACGTCCTCGTTGTGTCCGGCGATGAGCATCTGGCGGTCGAAGCACTCCTGCACCGCCTTGTGCAACGCATCCGCGGGCAGGTCGCTGACCGTACGCAGCAACCGCCGACTCATCGCACGACCTGCGACGGCCGCCACTCGCAGTACATTCAGCGCGTCGGTGTCCAGACCTGTGAGTCGAGCGAGCACCACCGACTCCATGTCGGCGGGAAGCCGAGTGTCCTCCTGGTTCTCCAGCGCGCCGGTGGCGATCAATTGCTCCGCGTAGAAGGCGATTCCGTCGGACCACTCGAAGCAGCGCTCGACGAGTTCCGGTTCGCACCGGCCGCCGTTCACCGAGTCGAGGAACTGGCTCAGTTCCTTCAGAGTAAAGGCGGGCAGTTCGATGCGCTCGGTCCGCCGCTGGAACGCCGTCCCGGCCATCAACTGCCACAACGGGTTGTCACGGCTCACCTCGCGGGTGCGATAGGTGCAGACGAGCATCAACCGACGGTCCTCCTGGCCGGCCTGGCCGAGGTGCCGCACAAGGTCGAGCGTCGACGGATCCGCCCAGTGCAGATCCTCGATGATCAGCACAACCGGCGCGTCCGCACCGAGGTCGTCCAGCATCCGGCGTACGGCGAGGAAGACCTGTTGGGGACTCTTCATCGAGTCGACGCCCAGGTCGAAGAAGTCGATCAGCCGCTGGTAGGCCGGTCCGCCGATCGCGCGGGCCCGCTTGCTGCCGCGTTCCCGTCCGAACGTCTCCAGCAACTCCAGCAACGGACCGTACGGCATCGGATCACCGAAGTGCTCCTCGCAAGCTCCGGAGAGCACATGGGCACCACCGGCGCGCGCCGACTCGGCGAACAGCGCGACCAGCCGGCTCTTGCCGACTCCGGCGTCACCACCCACCAGCACGGTCCGGGCATGACCGTCTCGTACATCGGCGAGCCGCCGCCCCATCAACTCCCGTTGCTCGTCCCGACCGACGAACGCCGCTTCCCCCGGCAAAGCTCAACGCTCCCAGAGATCGGCGGCATCCCACGGCGCCACGTCGCTGTGCGTAATCCCCACCCATCGCTTATACCACGCAGCCACGCACCGCGTCCCGTGTTCGGCCCTGTGCTCGTCTCCGGGTTCGGGCCGACGTCGGGTGATTGACATCTACGGGGAGTCACGGTTTGGTTGGGCGTGGGGGGCGAGACCAAGACATGAATCCAGTGCAGAAACCAGAGCCCGGTAACCTCTCGGCGAGGTCCGGGGCATGACCGCCCGGGTCGAACTGCTCGCGAAGGAGCTGGACAACCTGCATCGCGGCCGCGGCGTGTATGCGGCCGACGTGGTGGACCGTCTGGGTCCGTGGTTGTCGGCGCTGATCTTCGGCGACAACGAGCCAGACCGTGCCCTCGGCCGCGGGCTCATCAGCGCCCATCTGTTCGACGCCGCGAGGACCCTGCAACCCGATCTCGAGAAGGTCTTCCTGGCCGGGCTCGGGGTCGGCGACGACTCGCCGTACCTGACCGCCAGGCTGGAGAAGGTCGGCATCGAACTCGACCGTGGTCCGCGAACGATCCTCCGCCGGCTCCGCGAGGCGAACCGCGCCGTCGCCCAGGTCCTGGAGCGCAGGACCCGGGTCGGTGACGACCAGAATCCCCTGGTGGCAAGGGGATGGTACGTCGACCGGATCGAATCGCACGCGATCATCGGGGACCGACCACAGTTCATCGGCATCCGGGACATCCACGTCACGCAGAACGGTTTGACGACACTGTGCGAGTCCTTCAGCGTCCCGCATGTCGTCGGCGGTCCGGACGGTGCGGGGATCGAGGTCGAGCCGACCGAAGGCTGCGAAGAGATCGAGATCGACCGGTACTCGGCCAGTTCCTGGTTGCTCACCATGCACCTGCCCCGACCTCTCGACACCGGTGAGACGCATCGTGTCGGCGTCAGCGTGACAATGCCGTCCCGGGACTTCATCCGTCCGTACAACGCACTCGCCCCGGTCCGGCGCACCCGCTCCTTCCGCGCCAGCGTGCGTTTCGAGGACGGCGCCCAGGCCGGCCACGTCTGGCGATACGACGGTGTGCCGCCACCGGTCATCGAGGACCGCCAGCCAACCGGGCACAGCCTGACGCCCAACGACGATCACTGTGTCGCGGCGGATTGGCCGAACATCCGGCAAGGACTTGCCTACGGCATCGGCTGGGTCTGAACCTCCGCCAGGAGAAGCAAGTCGTCGAACACGTCCCCGACCGCGCACCTCGGCTCGGCCCCGAGAACCTCCATTGACGACTGGCGCAACGCCGTTTCGGTCGGCAACCCCGCAACGGTCAATCGGCGGAACCGCCGTCGGAACTCGTTGATCGTCACCACATCCGCGACCGGTGCCTGCGATGCCGCTGCCTGCTCGTGCTTGTCGTCCAGCGGCACCATGCACGTCCGCAACGGTTGCAGGATCGAGTCGTTCACCCACGCCTCGCCGGCTACCCGGCCGGCGACCTCGAGCACGGTACGAATGTTCGTCATCAGCTCCGCCTGCGCTGTGGACGTACCGATCACGCGCAGCACTCCGTCGTGCGCGCTCTTCTCACCGGACCACGCATCGACCGGCCACGCCGCACTGACGCGACCGTCCCGGCAGGCGTAGCCGCGCATCATCCGGAACAGCGTCCGCAACCAGGCGGCCTCGTCCTGCTCGGCCAGGGCGTCGTTCACCCGGCCCGCGATGCCGTCGTTCCGCGTCGGCTTCGCCGGCAGGCCACGGCGTACCCGAGCCTCCCGCTCGAAGTCCGCCACCTGCGATCCGACCACGCGACGGGCGTACCCGGGGCGCTCGGCAACCATCGCCAGAGACTGACCGAGCTGCTCGAGACGGTCGAGCACGCGGGCGTAGATGTCATGCATGATCCCCAGGCAGTCCGAGTCGCGGCAGACCTGGTGCACGGTCGCGGCCGTCGAGCTGTACGGCGCGATCCGCGTCGGGCAGGTGTTCGGGCCGGCGGCCCCGTGCGCGCGCCGCCGCAACGTCGCCGTGCCGAACCAAACGAACTCGGCAAGCAGCGGATCAACGGTGCCAACCATTCTGAGCGAGCCTCCCCCGACGAATCCACAGCACCGGAACCTCCAGCGCCGATCCATCGTGGGACGCAATTCCACGGGCACCTAGGAATCAGCTGGAATTGTCAGCTAATTGTCCGGTCCCGTGCGCACCGCCAGCTGCGAACCAATCTGACGGACAAGGCCCGTACAAGCCAGTAGGGTGCGACGCATCGCGTACGATGCGCCGCACCCTACTCGTCTTCGTCAATCGATCGATTCAATCCCCCGGAACGGTATCCAGCACACGTAAATCCTCCCCCCAACCATTCGAGACCGTTTGCGGAACGGCTCGAAATGTTCTTTCCCAAACCTTGGGAACGGCGTCAAAAACTAGCCGGATCGGCTAGTACCGTCCCTCTCTGGAGTTATCGTCCGGGAGCTCGATCTGTTACCGGGCGTCGCATTGCGAAAGTGTCACTGCGGCGGGGAAGCAGGCAGCGACGGCCAGGCTGTCCACGAAGTCGTTCATCTCGTGGTCCGAATGACCCTGGACCCAATGGAAGGTGATGTTCCGGCGCCGGTGAACTTGGCGTACCCGACCGCTTCGAAGGCCGCCATCTCCTCGTGCCGGGCCTGCACGGACCGCGGCTCGTTGCCGGCCGTCTCCCAGGCCGAGAGCAGTCGACCCGACCGGCCGGTACACGGGGTGTTCGGCAGCAAACAGGTTTCGAGGAGTCCGCGGTGGTCACCGGAAGGGCTTGATCGTCAGATCAGGCACCGAGGAGGATCGCGTGGGACAGGTTGTTGTGGTGACCGGCGCCAGTGGCGGCATCGGCCGGGCGAGCGCGGTCGCCTTCGCCCGGCGCGGCGACAAGGTCGCGTTGCTGGCCCGCGGCGAGTCGGGACTCGAAGGCGCCGTACGCGATGTCACCGCCGCCGGCGGGACCGGGCTCCCGATCCCGGTCGACGTCGCCGACCACGAACAGGTCGAGGCCGCGGCCGATCGGGTGGAGAAGGAACTGGGGCCGATCGACGTCTGGGTGAACGTCGCCTTCGCGTCGGTGTTCGCGCCGTTCCTGGAGATCGAGCCCAGCGAGTTCAAGCGCACGACCGAGGTCACTTATCTCGGGTACGTGCACGGAACGCGGGCTGCGCTACGCCGGATGAAGCCGCGCGATCACGGCACGATCGTGCAGGTGGGGTCGGCGCTCGCGTACCGCGGGATCCCGCTGCAGTCGGCGTACTGCGGAGCGAAGCACGCGACGCAAGGTTTCCATGACTCGCTGCGATGCGAACTGCTGCACGACAGGTCCAACGTGCACGTGACCATGGTCCAGATGCCGGCCGTCAACACACCACAGTTCTCCTGGGTGCTGTCCCGGCTGCCGAAGCACCCGCAACCCGTGCCGCCGATCTTCCAGCCCGAAGTCGCCGCGGACGCTGTCGTCTACGCGGCCGACCATCCGCGCCGGCGCGAGTACTGGGTCGGCGCGCCGACCGTGGCCACGCTGATCGCGAACAAGTTCGCCGCCGGACTCCTGGACCGCTACCTGGCGCGGACCGGTTACAAGGCGCAGCAGACCGACCAGCCCGCCGAGAAGGCCGCGAACCTGTGGCAGCCCGCCGACCAAGAGCGCGACTACGGCGCGCACGGAGCGTTCGACAACCGGTCGACGTCGCGCAGCTTCCAGACCTGGGCCTCCAGGCACCGCGGACTGATCGGCGCACTCGCCGCCGGCGCCACGGCGGCAGCCGTCTCCTTGACCCGCAACCAGCGATAGCAGAACGGCCGCATACGCCGGGGGTACCGGTCGGACACCACACCACCTGAAGGGACAATGAGATGCCCGTCGATGTAGTCGACCTGATCATGCAGGACCACCGTGAGGTCGAGCGTTTGTTCGACGAGCTCAAGGACAGCCCGGAGAAGCGCCCGAACCTGCTACCGGTGCTGACCACCTTGCTGACCGCCCACAGCCGCGCAGAGGAAGCCGAGGTCTATCCGGTCGCCGCAGCGGAGGCCGGCGAGAAGGACGAGGTCTCGCACAGCCAGCAAGAACACATCGAAGCCGACCAGCTGCTCGCGAAACTCGCCGCGACTGATCCGACCTCGGCCAAGTTCGACTCCGCGCTGCAGAACCTGATCGACGCGGTGTCGCATCACGTCGAGGAGGAAGAGACCAAGGTCCTGCCCGGAATGCGCTCCAATCTGTCCGACGAGCGCCGTACCGAGCTCGGCGAAGCCTTCGTTGCCAGCCGCAAACAACACCTCGGCGAACAGCCCGGCGACATAACCCGGGACCAACTCGCCCAGCAGGCAACCAACGCGGATATCTCCGGAACGTCGGGGCTGAGCAAGGACGAGCTGCAGCAGAAACTGCAGAGCGAAGCGGAAAGCTGACCCTCAAGCGTGCCTCGGCCCCCGTCCCGTTGGCGTCTGTCACGCAAGGAGGCGCGATCGCTCGTCGAAGGTTTGCGCGGTTATGGTCGGAGCTTGGGGTCCAGCAGGGCCAAGGCGTTGCTGAGGCCCTGCGCGAGGAGGTCGTCGGAGAGCTTTCGGTCCGTCAGGGCTCGGGAGAGCTGCAGCGTCCCGGCCATCAGACCGAGGAGGCTGAGCGCCTTCACGCGCGCCGAGATCGGGTCCTCGGGCGTCATGCGGGCGGCGAGGCCGTCGATGACGCGCAGCACGCCGTCGGTGTACGCCTGCCTGGTGGTATCGCCGCTGCGCGCGATCTCGTCCAGGAGGGCGGCGTTGGGGCAGCCGTCGACGGGATTGTCCCGGTGGTCGGGCGACAGATACCAGCGCACGATCTGTTCAAGGCCGGCCAGGCCGGGCGCGGCCTGCTCGACGATGTTCGTGTGCAGCGTGTGCAACTGCTCGGTGATCGCGGTGTCGACGAGGTCGTCCTTGGAGGCGAAGTGGGCGTAGAAGGCGCCGTTGGTCAGGCCCGCGTCCTTCATCAGCGTCGCGACGCCGGAGCCGTCGATGCCGTCGCGCTTGAACCGCCGACCGGCCGTCGTGATGATCCGCTGCCGCGTTTCCTGCTTGTGTTCCTTCGTGTACCGCACCATGTGTGCCTCCTCCGTCTCGTCGGGCCTGTGCATTCGGCAGCGGTCAGCTCGGCATCCGGTTGAATCTGCGGATGACGCGGTCGAAGATCCGGGGCGGGGCGGCGCGGTACACCGCGTTGACGGTCCGGGCGGTCGTACCGGCGGTGCGCCGTAGTTTCGGGTTCCGGTCGGTGACCGCCGCGACGATCACCTTGGCGACGACGGCGGGGTCGTCGCCGCTGCTGAGGTTCTTCTCCAACAGTTCGTCGTAGTTGCGCCGTCCCGCGGCGTAGAGCGGCATGGGGGTGTCGGCCTCCACGCTGTGGCCTGCGAACGGGGTGTTGATCGGCCCGGGCTCGACGAGCAGGACCCGTACGCCGTACTCGCGGACCTCGTGGTCCAGCGACTGGGAGTAGCCCTCGACCGCGTACTTGGTCGCGACGTAGACGGTCATGAACGGGCTGGGGACGAACCCGCTGAGGGAGGAGAGATTGATGATGCGCCCGCTGCCTTGGGCGCGCATGTGCGGCAGGACCGCCTTGGTCGTCCGCATGACGCCGTAGACGTTGATGTCGAAGATGTCCTGCGTCTGGGTGATCGAGAACTCCTCGGCTGCGCCGGTTGAGCCGACGCCGGCGTTGTTGACCAGTACGTCGATCTGTCCGAAGCGGTCGATCACCTGCTTGACCGCCGATGCGACCGATTCGTCGCTGGTCACGTCCAGGTCGAGGTAGGTCACGCCAGCCGGTGCGGTGAGGTGCGCGGTGTTGCGGCCGGTTCCGACCACCTCGAAGCCCGCGGCAGCCAGCGCGACCGCAGTCGCCTTGCCGATGCCTGAGGTGGCGCCTGTCACGAACGCGATCGGGCGAGTTCCTGTCATCACGGGCTCCATGAGGGTTTGTATTACGACCGTACGTCTTACGTTCATACGACCATAGCCCTCGGTGAGCACGCGGGCAAGCCCGGCTGGAAATCAAAGGCCTCTTCAGATGCGACGGATCCCCGCTCGAGGAGCGGGGATCCTGGAACAGGTCAGAGGCGGCGCGTCAGTCCTTGAACGCGTCCTTGACCTTCTCGCCGGCCTGCTTGAGATCGGCCTTCGTCTTCTCCGCCTGGCCTTCGGCCTGCAGATCGCGATCGTCGGTCGCGTCCCCGGCCTTCTCCTTCATCTTGCCCTTCGCCGACTCCGCGGCGTTCTTCATCTTGTCTCCGGTATCCATGGTGTCTCCCATCGTCAGTTCCGTCGCCGGACACACCGGCTTCGGATGAACGGGACCGCCCCCCAGACGGCACGCCACCGACTGTGATCACAACCCCTCCAGCAGATGCGACCAGTCAGCATCCGCCCACTGCCGGACGGCACCAACCCGGTACCCGCGCCCCACTCCGCCAACCCCGAACCCCAGGCGGATTGTGCGTGGGTACCAGGTGATGCGGCATCTGTCTGGACGGTGGTTTCGCCGATTGGTGGTGGGGCGGTTAGGGTCTCCCGCGTGTCCAGCTTCGATGTCGCCGCATCAGACCCCACCGTGCAGGATGTAGAGGATCGCGCTTGGCGCGACGTGTCCGATGTCGGTGTCGCCGCCGCCCGCATCGAGTGGGCGGGCGCCGCGCGGGAGCTGCTGATCGTCGCCGCCAAGAAGTACCAGGCACTCAGGCAGCAGAAGGACATCGCCGCGGGCGTCCAGGAGTTGACCGGCATCCGTACCAAGCAACCGACCCGGCACTGGATCGGTGGCGTGCTCGCCGAGGTGTCCGCGGAGAGCCTGCGGCGGGGTGAGCCGATGTTGTCGGCGCTGTGCGTCAACCCCGACGAGAGCGTCTTCGACGGGTACGCCGCCATCGTGGGTGCGGCAACTGGTACCACTCCCCCGGACGCGGATGTGCACGCCTCCCACGAGCGCGTCGCCAGCTACCGTCACTTCGAGGCGGCAGGCCTGCCCGCCGACGGTGGCAGCGCGATGATCCCGCCGAAACTCGCCGCCGCCCGCGCGCGGGCCCGCAAGGCCGCGATCGCTGAGCGCCCGATCAACAAGTGCCCCATCTGCAACCTGCAGACCCCAGCCAACGGGATCTGCGACAACTGCGACTGACGGCAGTCGTCACCGCTCGAGGTGAACGGAGTGCCGACAAGTTCACGAGCGGCCCTGTGCCAGAGTGGTGACGTGACAGATACGGACGTCCCGGCTGAACTCGCCAGCCTGCGTAGCACGATCGACAACATCGACGCGGCGGTGGTGCACCTGCTTGCCGAGCGGTTCAAGTGCACCCAGCAGGTGGGTGCACTCAAGGCTCGTGGCGGTATGCCGCCGGCCGACAAGGCGCGGGAAGAGCGGCAGATCACCCGGCTTCGATCCCTGGCCACCGACGCCGGGCTGGACCCTGTGTTCGCGGAGAAGTTCCTCAACTTCGTCATCGCAGAGGTGATCCACCACCACGAACGGATCGCCGAAGGACGATGACCGGCCGGGCAGAGGGTACGTCGGGGTGGGTCAGTTGAGGTTTGCGTCCTGGTAGACGCGGACCGAGTCGATCTTGAACTGTTGGGGGAACGGGACGGTCGCGTCGGGATGGCCGATCCAGGAGGCGCCGACCGCGGTGTTCATGATGATGTGCATGGGTGTGTTGAAGTAGTTGCCTTGTGGGCTCATCTGGCAGGTCTGCTGCCCGTCGACGGTGAACGTCAGCGTCGGCCCGGGCTCCCAGATGACGCCGTACGTGTGGTAGCCGGCGGACAGGTCGACCGGGCTGACGTACTTGCAGCCCTGGTTGGCGCCGAGGTCAGGGCCGTTCGGGGTGTCCGCGTAATGCAGGGCGTGCTTCACCTCGTACGGCGTGTTCCACATCTCGGCGAAGTCGATCTCGTTGCCGCCCGGGCCCGGCCAGTTGTAGGTCGCGTTGCCCTGCAGCCAGAGTGCGGGCCAGATGCCGGTTCCCATCGGCGGCACCTTCGCCACCACTTCGATCTTGCCGTAGGTGAAGGAGAAGCGGCCCTTCGTCCACACCATGCCCGAGGTGTAGGGCTTGGAGCCGTACTGCCGCTTCTCGGTCGTCAGTACCAGATTGCTGCTGCTCGTCGTGACGTCGAAGGACGCGTAGGCCAGGTCGGTACCCGGACTGGTGGTGCCCTCGAGGGCGCCCCACTTCTGCGCGTCGAGCGTGCCGTCGAAGGTGTCACCCCAGATGAACTGCCAGTTGGGGGCCTGTTCCTGGACTGTGGCGGCGCCGGCCGCGGCCGGCATGGTCGCGGCGGCCGCGAGCAGTGAGACTGCGGCCAGCAGCCGCCCCATTCTGATGCGCATCGGACTCTCCTGTCGGTGGGATGGGTGGAGCAGATGTCAGTGCTCAGCGCTGCTTCGAGTACGCCGCTTCGAACTCGCCGCGCATCGTGTCGCCGCCGGACTGGCGCCAGTTGCCGACGACGCCGGACCAGTCGGTCACCGGCTTGTTGCCGCGGACGATCTCGCTCACCGCGCTGTTGAGGATCTTCGACAGGGCGGACCCCTTGGCTGCCCGGGTGGCCGAGTCCAGGCCGACGGTCGGATCCTCCACCAGCAGCGTCGCGGCCTTGCGGTGGAAGGCGTACTGCTTGTCGACTACTGCCTTCTCGCCGGGCCCGATGACCGGCGGGCTGTCGACGAGATACTGGAGAGGGATCTTGACGTCCGTCTCGCCCCGCTTGGTCGGCTTGGGTACGCCGTCCGTCATCGTGTAGTCGGTGCCCTCGACACCGAACTTGCGGAACAGATGCTCGGCGGTACCGAAGGGAGCGACCATCCAGTTCGCGATCGCCAGCAACTGCTTGACCCGTGCCTCGTCGCCCTTCTTGACGGCGGTGACGGCGAAGCTGCCGGACCCGGTGAACTGGCGTCCCTTTCCGGCCCCGTCGAACGCCGGGGCGATCATCGCGCCGACGTCGATCCCCTGGTAGGTGGAGAGCAGGATGTCCCAGGCCGCGTAGCCGTCGACCTTCAGGGCGATCTTCCCGGTGCCGAACCAGTCCCGGCCCTGCTGGAAGGTCGCACTGAACGTGTCGGGGTGGAAGACCCCCTTCTTGACCATCGCGGCGACAGCGTCGAGTGCCTGGGGATAGGCGTCCGTCTCGACGGCGTTGGTGAACTTGCCTCCGCTCACCTCCCAGCCGTTCGGGGCGCCGGCCATCGCCAGCGTGAACGCCAGAGCGCCACCGCCCCCGACACCGGTATCGCCGAGTGCCCAGCGTCCGGCCTTGGCATCGGTCAGGCCCTCGCACAGGGCCACGAACTCCTGGTGGTTCTGCGGCGCCGGATTGAGTGACCGCTCCGCGATCAGATCGTCGCGAGCGAACATGATGTTCCCGATGCTGGCCCGGGGTGTGGGCAGGCCGTAGATCCCGCCGTTCGCGATCATCGGCCGCCAGGAGAACTCCGGGATGCCGGCCAGGAACGGGTACTCCTTGACCGCGTCGCCCGACAGGTACGGAGTCAGATCCGCGAACTTGGCCTTCAGGACCGCGGGCAGGTTCGGGGTCCAGCTCTGCAGCATCACCAGGTCCGGCAGGTCTCCCCCGGCCAGCGTCGTGGTCAGCTTGGTGCCGTAGTCGGCATCCGGCACGATGTTGAACGCCAGTTCGGCGCCGACCCTGTCGTTGAGCGCCTGCCAGTAACTGTTGCTGCCCACGGCGGGCGGCACCGGGCTGAACGTGTTGACCAGGATGTCGACCTTCCCCGCGCCCGCGCCGGGCTTTCCGGTGATCGCCGAGACCGGGTCGGCCGGATAGCCGTAGAAGCCGGGCAGCAGGTTGTCGCCGGCTGCAAGATCCGGTTTGACTCCGCCGAACGGGACGTACGTCGGCAGCTTCAGCCGGGCGTTGGCGGCACTCACGTCAGCAGTGCCGCCGCCGCAGGCCGCGGTGAGTGGTGCGATCGCGGCGGCGAGCGACAGCGCTCCCGCGCCACGCAGGAGGTCCCGACGGCTCAGGACCGGGTGCTGGGTCACTTGCGATTCTCCCTTCGTGGGATCTGACGTTGATAAGGCGCATCATCAGATGGCTGGTGACACTAGAGTCGGGTCTCCACGACTGTCAACACCTCGCAAAGAAGCCGCTCTGTTGACCCGGGAGCAACGGTTGACTACCGTGAGCGGCGCCCGATGATGATGCGCGATATCAGATTGGAACCATCGCATGAACGATGCCGGAGGTCCGCGGAAGCGGCCGACCCAGGCCGATGTGGCCCGGCTGGCGAAGGTGTCCCCCGCTGTGGTCTCGGCGGTGGTCAACGGCCGCACCGGCACGGGCGTCCGGGTGGGCGACAGCACCGCGGCCCGGGTCGAGCAGGCGATCCGGCAGCTCGGCTATGTGCCGAACGTCGCCGCCCGCAACCTGGCCGGGGGGCGCAGCAACATCATCGGCGTGTTCACCTACGAGGCGCTGTTCCCGATGGACGCGATGAACTTCTACCACCCCTTCCTGACCGGGGTGGAGGAGGCCGCGGAGGACCTCGACTGCCATCTGCTGCTCTTCACCGGCTCGCACATCGACGGCCGGCGCCGGGCGATCTACAAGAACGGGCTCAACACCCTTCAGCTCGCCGACGGAGCGGTCATCGTCGGTCAGGCCGAGGACCGCGACGAGCTCGCCGCGATGCTCCGCGAGGGCTTCCCCGCGGTGTTCATCGGCCGCCGCGAGCTGGCCAGTATCGAGACTTCGTACGCCGCTGCCGACTACAGCACCGCCACCCGCCAGTTGGTCGAGCGGATCAGCGGGTTCGGACATCGCCGGATCGCGCGGCTGCACGGCGGTTCGAGCCACGAGTCGATCATCGACCGCGACACCGGCTTCACCGCTGCCCGTGATCAGCTCGCCGACCGGCTCGACGCAGCCGACGTGTTCGTCACGCCCAACGCCAGTGCCGTCACCGAGCTCGTCCCCCGACTGGTCGAGCAGGGCTATACCTGCCTCATCGCCGACGACTGCGAGCGAGCCGGCGACGCCTGTGCCGCCGCCGAGGAGCTAGGTCTGTCCGTGCCGCGCGACCTGTCCGTCGCGGCCCTCAGTGAGTTCTCCCTGGTGCCCACCGTCCGCGATGTCACCACCGTCGTCACCCCTGGCCGGGAGATGGGTGTCGCGGCGGTGCGGCTGCTGGCCGACATCCTCAAGAACCCCTCCGACCGATCGCCTCGCCGCACTGTCATCGAGTGCGGGATCCGCGACGGCGAAACCTTGGCCGCGCCCCGCGGCTGAACCCCACAAGGAGCTTTCGTGCGTGAGCTACATTGCGATGTCCTGGTCGTCGGCGGCGGACTCGGCGGTATCGCCGCGGCGCTGTCCGCCGTCCGGATGGGCCGGCAGGTCGTCCTCACCGAGGAGACCGACTGGCTCGGCGGCCAGCTGACGTCGCAGGCGGTGCCGCCGGACGAGCACCCGTGGATCGAGCAGTTCGGCTGTACGGCGACGTACCGCAAGCTGCGGGAGACGATCCGCGATTACTACCGCCGCGGCTACCCGTTGACCGAACAGGCGCTCGCCACCGAGAACCTCAACCCGGGACAGGGCCACGTCAGCCGTCTGTGTCACGAGCCGCGGGTCGCGGTAGCGGCGATCGACGAGCTGCTGGCGCCGTACCGGGCGAACCGGCAGCTCCAGGTCCTGCTCCGGCACCGACCGATTGCGGCCGAGACCAACGGCGACCAGGTGACTGCGGTCCGGCTCCTCGACACTGGAACCGGTCACGAGCTGACTGCTTCGGCCTCCTACATCCTGGACGCGACGGAGCTCGGGGACCTGCTGGAGCTTGCCGGTGTCGAGCATGTGATGGGCGCGGAGAGTCGCGCTGAGACCGGCGAGCCGCATGCCCCCGAGGGACCCGCCCAGCCATTGGACCAGCAGTCGTTCACGTACTGCTTCGCGCTGGACCACCGGCCCGGCGAGGATCACACGATCGACCGGCCGCAGATGTACGACTTCTGGCGCGAGTACCACCCGGACTTCTGGCCGGCTCCGCTGCTCAGCTGGATGCACGTCGCGCCCGAGACGCTTCGCCCGTACAAGAAGAACATCTTCGAGCCGGACAGGGACTTCGACCTGTGGCGGTTCCGCCGCATCCTGCACAACTCGCATCTCACCGCGGGGTTCGCGGCCAGCGACATCACGTTGGTCAACTGGCAGCAGGTGGACTACTGGCTGGGCCCGCTGACCGGCGTCGACGACTCCGAACGGGACCGTCATCTCGCGGCAGCCAAGCAGCTCAGCCTCTCCTTCCTGTACTGGATGCAGACCGAGGCACCGACGTACGACGGTGGCACCGGGTATCCCGGTCTGCGGCTGCGTCACGATGTCACGGACACCGCCGACGGCCTCGCGAAGTATCCGTACATCCGTGAGTCGCGCCGCATCCGTGCCGACTTCACGGTCACCGAGCAGCACGTCGGGGTCGCCGCCCGAGGCGCACTGGAAGGCGCGGAGGAGTTCCGCGACTCCGTCGGCATCGGCAGCTACCGCATTGACCTACACCCCTCGAGTGGTGGTGACGGCGGACCGCGTCAGTACATCGACGTCGAGAGCTGGCCGTTCCAGATTCCACTCGGCGCGCTGCTGCCGGTCCGAGTGGAGAACCTGCTGCCCGCGAACAAGAATCTCGGCACCACCCACATCACCAACGGCTGCTACCGCCTGCACCCCGTCGAGTGGAACATCGGTGAGGCTGCCGGCGCCCTCGCCGCGTACTGCCTGGACACCGGGTCCGCGCCGCGCAAGGTGCACACGGATCAGGCGAAGCTCGCCGAGTACCAGAAGCTCCTCGTCGACCTCGGCGTCGAGCTCAGCTGGCCGCGCGAGGTCCGCACCCAGAAGAAGTACAACTGATGCCACGAACCGGGCGCCGACGGCTGCGGCGGGACTGGCTTCTGGTCGCCTGCGCGCTACCCGGTCTCGGCGCGCTGCTGGTGTTCCACTACATCCCGCTGCTGGGCCACGTCATCGCGTTCAAGGACTACCAGCCGTACGTCGGCATTGCGGACTCGCCATGGGTCGGGCTGGACAACTTCCAGGTCATCTTCACTGGCGATCCGGCGTTCCTCAACGCGTTGACCAACACCCTGGTCATCTCCCTGCTGCAGCTGTTCTTCGTCTTCCCGCTGCCGATCGCGGTGGCGTTGATGCTCAACTCGCTCACTTCGGAGCGCTTCAAGCGACTCGTGCAGTCGGTGCTGTACCTGCCGCACTTCATGTCCTGGGTGATCGTCGTGGCGATCTTCCAGCACATGCTGGGCAACGCCGGCCTCCTGAACAGCTTCCTGCAGCATCACGACCTCGGCAGCTTCAACCTCATCGGCAACCCCGCGATGTTCAAGGAGCTGATCGTCGCCCAGGTGATCTGGAAGGACACCGGCTGGGGCACGATCCTCTTCCTGGCCGCGATCTCCCGGATCGATCTGGCGCTGTACGAGGCGGCAGCGGTCGACGGTGCCTCCCGGCTGCGCCAGCTGTGGCATGTGACCCTGCCCGGCATCCGCTCCGTCATCATCCTGCTCGCGATTCTGCGGCTGGGCGACGTCCTCAACGTCGGCTTCGAGCAGATCATCCTGCAGCAGCAGGCGGTCGGCCCGGACGCCTCCGAAGTACTGGACACCTACGTGTTCAACAACGCGGTCGGCGCCGGCGTCTGGGGCGCTTCGGCCGCCGCGGGCCTGGTCAAGGGCATCATCGGCGTCGTGCTCGTGCTCGCCGCCAACAAGGTTGCGCATCTGTTCGGCGAGCGGGGGGTCTACCAGAAATGAGCGTCTCGGTCACGCCCGCCGCAGTTCCGGTGCGAGCGGCAAAGGGTCTCGTGCTGACGATCGGCTGCCTGCTGGTGATCTTGCCGTTCCTGGCGGTCGTCTCCACGAGCCTGGCGGACCAGCAGCAGGTGACCGCCGCCGGCGGCTACGTCCTGTGGCCCGACAATCCCAGTCTCGAGGCCTACCGGGCGTTGTTCTCCGGTGGCGTGGTCACCCGCGCGGTGTTCGTCTCCGTCGCGATCACCCTCGTCGGTACGACGCTGTCTCTGGCCTGTACGACGCTGCTTGCGTACGGGCTGAGCCGGCCCGGCAGTTACGGGAGCAAACCGATTCTGCTGCTGGTTCTGTTCAGTCTCTTGTTCGCACCAGGAATCATCCCGATGTACCTGACGGTCAAGCAGCTCGGCCTTCTCAACAGCTATTGGTCACTGATCTTGCCGATGCTCATCAACGCATTCAACGTGATCGTCATGCGGGCGTTCTTCCTCGACCTGCCGCAGGAACTGCTGGACTCGGCCAAGATCGACGGTGCCGGCGAGATCGCCATCCTGACCCGGATCGTGCTGCCGCTGTCCAAGGCGATCATGGCCGTGATCGGTCTGTTCTACGCGGTGGGCTACTGGAACAGCTTCTTCTCGGCCCTCCTCTACATCACCGAGAACGAGAAGTATCCGCTGTCGCTGGTGCTGCGCACCTTTGTCGTCAACAACGCCACGATCGGCACCGGCGACAGCGGTACGGCGCTGCCGCAGCAGTCGCTGCAGATGGCGATGCTCGTGGTCAGCATCCTGCCGATCCTGTTCGTCTACCCCTTCCTCCAGAAACACTTCGCCAAGGGCATCATGATCGGCGCCGTGAAGGGTTAGCCACCAGCGCCTACCGGGGAACGATTTCGCTCCGGCCTTGCCACGAGCCGTGTTCCGAGAGTGGCCGGAATCGTAGGGTGGCGAACTCGTGGTGGAAGTCCCTGCGCCGGCGTTCGGCCATCGCGGTGGCATGACGGTCGGGATCCGGGACAGTGCTGTGGCCGTGCACCATCTCTTCCATCTCCCGCACGGACCGCCAGACCGAGAACGTCGAGATCGTCCGGGGCGGGCGCATCGCGGCCAGCGCCAGCGTGGCCCCCGGATGGTCGCGAACCAGCCGTTCCACGGGCTTGCCCCACTTGAGGAACCTCGGCACCTCCAGGAGGCGCATCCGGGCCAGCGTGACCGCCACGACGGGTTCGGCAGGGTCCCACTCGCCCGCTCTCGCCGGAAGGTCGGGCAGCGCCGCAAGCCGCGACCAGCGGCGCAGGAACTGCATCCGCACGTGCCAGCCTGTCGCCAGCTGCCTGCCCAGGGGGTCATCCGCCAGGAACTTCTCGACGGCCGCCTCGTCCTCCCACCGCGCGAACATCGCCATCCGACGCAACTGCATCCGGGCCGGCGAGACGGTCGGGGCACCGAGGCGCATCAGCGCCAGGCACTCGGCGTACCGCAAGCCGGGCGTTGAAGGCACAGCCGGCGCCTTCCACAGTGCACGCGCCGTCGTCGTCGGACGGAGCTCCGCGAGGTGGAACGTAAAGATTGTCATCGTCGGGCAACTGTCCCACGACGTCGGGTTTACCCCGCAGGCTCGCTTCTGCAGGTGACTGGGGTGGCGTTGGCGTGGGCGCGGATGAGGGGGTTGGCGCGGTGGCGGCCCAGGTTCCACTCGAGCCAGTCGTTCTTGCTGGGTTCACGAGCGGTCAGTGCGCAGTAGACGACGTCGTCCGGCAGGGTGGTGAGTACTGGTACGGCGTCGTCGGAGAGTCCTTGCAGGTAGTACCAATCGACTTTGCCGGTCGCGGCGTACCGGTCGACGTTGTGCTGGGCGATCCACGCGTCCGGGTTGATGGCCGCGATCCCAAGGAGGAGGCTCGCACCGCTGAGCAGCGCGGCCCGCGGGAGCCAGGCTGCCTTCATGGTCACGCCGGCCACCATCACACCGATCACGAGCAGACCCAGCCAACCCTCGAAGACGTCGACGAGCAGCCGGAGCTCGGTGAAGCCGTACGCCTCCTGATAGACGTGCATCCGGTAGAGCGCGGACGCGACCACGACCAAGGTCAGCAGGCAGAGCAGACCGAGCGACCCACGCAGCCAGGCCACGTCGGCAGGCGTGGCGCGCGGTGCCTTGCGAGCGGCGGCCCACACCACGAGCAGAGTGAGCGCAGTGGCCACAGTGAGCTGGCCGAAGCCCTGGTGGACGTACTCCGCGTAGGTCAGGCCAGTGATGCGCTCAAGGTACTCGTGCCCACCGAAGTTCGCAGTCGCCTGCGCTGCCAGGAAGACCAGGAACACCGCATCCACAAGCAGCACCGGCACCAGCCACTCGTACCGGCGTGCAACGGGCCGCACCGGATCGCCCGAAGGCTCGACGCTGGGCGGATTCAGCCCCAGGTACGTCGCTGCCAGTACGACGCCACCTACTGCCACGGTGATGAACGCACGCAGTACGAACGTGTCGAGATTCAGATCAGGTACGACGACGCCCGCCCACTCAGCGAAGACGGCATCGGCCGACGCGAACAGCAGTCCGAAGACCAGGACCGCCAGCAACGACCACACCGCGGTCCGCAGCGCCGGAGCGCTCGTTCGCAGACCTCTCACGGCCTGTGCAGAGCGACCCAGCCACGGCAGTCCCCGGAGCCCAGCGAGCGGCCAGGCCACGCCGGCCAGCACGAAGCTCGGTAGAGAGCGGCCGTTCACCAGTCCGGCCATGCAGACCGCGCCGCCCGCCAGCAGACACAGGACCACGATCCACTCCGCGTCCCGCAGTGCGGCTGTCACTGCCAAGAGCACGCAGAGAGCAGCACAGGCTTGCGTGAAGCGGGACCGGCGGTTGACGCTGAAGCCGAGGATCACTCCCCCGGCTGCCAGCAGTACGACGAGCGTGCCGACGCCGAGGTCGCGGAACGGCAGGACGATGCCGGCCAGTAGGCCGACTGCCAAGCAGGACAGGACCGCACGGATGTTGCCGGGCAGGCCGGTCTCCGGCCAGAACCTGCCGAACAGCGTGTCCATCCCTGGCTCCGACACTCTCACTGGCGCTGCAGCGGGTGCGGGCGTCTCGACCGGCTTGGGCATGGCGGGCTCCCTCTTGATGACCTGCTCGTGCTTGACGACCTGGATGTGTTGACGTGGCTCGTGCGGGAGGTCGACGCGGACGCGGGCACCCGTGCTGCCCGGCGCGGGGTCGACGAAGTGGATAGTGCCGCCGTGGAGATCGGTCACCCAGCGGGCGATCGCGAGACCCAGACCTGTGCCACCGCCACCGCCTGCCTCCGTCAGCGTCCCGAACCGCTCGAAGACTCGGTCCCGGTCGACGGCAGGGACTCCTGGCCCGTCATCCGCGACCTCCAAGCGCCACCCGGTGGCCGTGGCCTCGGCGGTGATCCGGACGAGTCCGCCGGCAGGACTGTGCCTGGACGCGTTGTCGAGCAGGTTGGCAATCAGCTGGTGCAGCCGCGCTGGGTCCGCCGGGACACTGAGGTCCTGCGGCGTGACGCATACGTCGTACCGCACCTCACGACCAGTCACTCGAGCCTCGGCGACAGCCTGCTCCAGCAACTCCGCGACCGCGACCTGTGTGCTGGACAGTGCAGCCGCACCGGCATCGACGCGGGCCAGATCCAAGAGATCCGAGGCGAGTGCCGAGAGCCGCTCTGCCTGGTCGAGCGCTGTCCGCAATGCGACTGGGTCCGGCTCGGCGACCCCGTCGACCAAGTTCTCTAGTACGGCACACAGCGCGGCGAGCGGCGTACGCAACTCATGGCTCACGTTGGCCACCAGTTCGCGGCGTTGGCGGTCGACGGCCTCCAAGTCCTCCGCCATCCGGTTGAAGGCCCGCGCCAGCTCTCCCACCTCGTCGCTCGAGGCCGCGGTGACTCGGCCGGAGTAGTCGCCGCGCGCCATCTGCCGGGCTGCAGCGGTCATCTCGCGGAGGGGCGATGTCATGCCGACTGCCAGCAGTTGGGTCACGCCGAGGGCCAGGGCCACCGTGACCGGGATGCTGAGCCAGACAGGTACGTCGCCGACGGCCCCCACCGCGGCGACGATCGAAGCCACCGTCACACTGATCGCTACGAGCAGACCGAGCTTGACCTTGACCGACGTCACCTGATCCATCAGCGGGCCGCTCACGTCGTACTCCCGGACTCGAGGGCGTAGCCGACGCCGTGGACCGTTCGCACGCGGTCGGCGCCGATCTTGGCTCGCAACGCCTTCACGTGGCTGTCGACCGTGCGCGTCCCGGACGCACCCGGCCAGCCCCAGACTTCGGCGTACAGGTTCTCCCGGGTCACGACGTCACCCGGCTTCGCCGCCAGACAGAGCAGCAGATCGAACTCGGTCGGCGTCAGATGGACCTCGGCCCCGGCGGCCCAGACCCGGCGCGCGGCCGAGTCGATCCGCAGGTTGCCCACCTCGGCCGCCGGCCGGGCAGCCAACTCGGCAGCCCGCTCGACCCGCCGCAGCAGTGCCCCCACCCGAGCCACCAACTCCCGCATCCGGAACGGCTTCGTGAGGTAGTCGTCCGCCCCCAGCCCGAGCCCGACCAGGATGTCCGCCTCGTCGTCGCGCGCGGTCAGCATCAGTACCGGCACCGGCCGCTCGGCCTGGATCCGCCGGCATACCTCGTGCCCGTCGAACCCAGGAAGCATCACGTCCAGCAGCACCAGGTCCGGCGCGCTCGCCGCGAACTGCTCGACCGCACCGGGCCCGTCCCACGCCTGCACAACGTCGTACCCGGACCCACGCAGCCGGTCAGTCACCGCCTGGTTGATCACCGGCTCGTCCTCGACCACCAGAATCCGGCGGCCCACTCCGTCAACTACCACGCTCCGACCATAGGAGCCGAGCTGGTCACACAGCCACGACGACTCGTGAAGGTTCTGTGCAGGTTGCTGAGCTTCAGTCGCGGGACCGGCGCCGGCCGGCGACCGGACCTGTTGTCGATCGGATCCGCAGGTCGGGCTCGAGGACGAGCTCTCGATCGGGAACCTCGGCGCCGGACGTGCGGGCGATGATGCGGTCGACCGCGAGGTGGGCCATCTCCTGGGGGATCTGCTGCACGGTGGTCAGGTCGATCCCCGGGCTCCGGGCGATCACGCTGTCGTCGAAGCCGATGACCGAAACGTCGCCCGGTACGTCGATTCCCTGCTGCGCCAGCACGCTCATGGCCGCCGCGGCGATGTCGTCATTGAAGGCGACGATGCCTGTCGGAAGGTCGGCGTTCTCGTCGAGCAGCCTCCGCGCGGCGAGCTGGCCGTCGAGCTGATCCTCACCGTCACACACCACGACCCGAACCTCGTCGTCCAGACCGTGCGACCGCATCGCCTTCAGGTAGGCGTCGCGGCGCGAGATCGCCACCAACCCGGTCCCACCCTGGAGATGCGCGATCCTGCGATGGCCCAGCCCGACGAGATGGTCCACGGCCGAGGCGAGGCCGTGCTCGTCCGAGGTACGTACGACGTCGACGTCCGGATGGTCGACGTGCCATCCCATGACCACCAACGGAACTCTGCCCGCGAGGAGCGGCTCCGCGACGGGCGGGCCGAGCATGATCAGGGCGTCGAAGCGGAAGTCGTTCAACGATGCCAGCGCCCGCTGCTCGTCGCGGCTGGCGGTGAGGGCGCTGAGGACCAGATCCCAGCCTCGCTCCTCAGCGGCCGCGTACAGGCCGTCGATCAGCTCGAGATGGAACCGGCCGGCCTGCCCGAAGAGGATGCCGATGACGTGGGCCTTGAGGCTCGCCAGGGACCGGGCCCTGACGTCCGGGCGATAGCCGAGTTGCTTGGCAACGGCCAGGATCCGCTCCCGGCTGCTCGGGCTGGCACCCGGCGCCTCGCGCATCACGATCGAGACCAGGGCGGGAGAGACACCCGCGCGCTCGGCGACATCCGCGAGAGTCACCCGCCGCCGCGGCCACGCCTGCTCGTCCACCACGTCCCCGACCGCCTCTCCGTCGTGTCCCGCTCGCCGGGACACGCTAGCGCACCAGACCTGCCGAGCAGACTGACTATAGCGCTCTAGGCAGACTTCGTACAGATCTTCTATAGCGCTCTAGGACCTGACAACGAAATCAAAACTAGAGCGCTCTAAAATGTCGTAACAAAGTATTGACACGGACGAAACGTGTCGCTTCCCTGGTGACTGGCGCCGCGTTCGGCGCGACCCAGCCTGAAGGGAGCGACTTCTCGTGTCACTCAAGCCCGCTTCAAGATCCAGATGGGCCCGTGGGGCTCTGGCCACGACGACCGTGGCGGTCCTGCTGCTCGCGAGCGCCTGTAACAGTGGTCGGCCCGTGGCCAGCACGGGTACCAGCGAGTCACCGGCCGCGGCCGGCAATGCGAAGCCCGGCGGTACGGCGATCTTCGTGATCGGGGGCAAGTCCGACGATCCGTTCTGGTCGAAGGTGAAGCGCGGTGTCGAGGCCGCGGCCGAGGTCGTCGAGGCGCAGGGCGGGACGGTGACGTTCCTCGGCCCGCAGAACTACGACAACCTCGGCCCGGATGCCGCGAAGCTGATCGACTCCGCCGTCAGCCAGGGTGCGGCCGCGATCATCGGCCCCGACTGGGTTCCGGAGGCGGAGGACGCGGCCTTCAAACGCGTTGTCCAGAAGGGAATTCCGCTGATCATCTACAACGCCGGCGGGATCGAGGCCGCGAACAGCCTGGGTGCGCTCAACTACGTCGGCAGCGACGAGTACACGGCCGGCAAGACCGGCGGTGAGTTCTTCGGAAAGCAGGGCGCCAAGAACGTGCTGTGTGTCAACACCGTGCCGGGAGCCGCCAACACCGAGGCCCGGTGCCGCGGTATCGCTGACGGCGTGAAGGCCACCGGCGGTACGTCGAAGCAACTGCCGATGCCGTCGTCCAACTTCGGCAACCCCACGGCTGTCGCGCAGGGCATCAAGGCCGCGTTGCTCAAGGACGACACGATCGACGGTGTCGTGACCATCAGCACCCAGGACGCGGACAGCGCCGCCAGCGGCATCCTGCAGGCGAGTCTCACGGACAAGGTCAAGCTCGGCACGTTCGACCTCGACGAATCGCAGCTCAACCGGATCAAGGACGGCAAGCAGCTGTTCGCGATCGACCAGCAGCCCTACATGCAGGGCTTCCTGTCGGTGTCGATGGCGCAGGGCTACCTGAAGTACGGCCTCGAGCTGCCGCAGAAGCCGCTGCTCACGGGTCCGGCAGTCATCAGCAAGGACAACATCGATTCCGCGATCGCCGGTGCGAAGGCAGGTGTCCGATGACGACCACACAGCTCGCCGCGCAGACCAAACCCCGGCCTGTCCCGCCGTCCGGTGTCTCGGTCGCCGGCCTCGCCCGCCGCCCCGAAACCGGGGCGCTCATCGGTACGATCGCCGTCTTCGTCTTCTTCGCGATCTTCGGCGGCGGACAGTTCCTGTCCGCCGGCGGCGCGGCCAGCTGGCTGAACGTCGCGGCCGAGCTCGGCATCATCGCCATCCCGGTCGGCCTGCTGATGATCGCGGGCGAACTGGATCTGTCGGTCGGCTCGGTCCTGGCGTCGAGTTCGATGACTGTGGCGATCGTCTCCGGCTACTGGGGAGCACCGATGATCGTCGGCATCCTCGCCGCTCTCCTACTGGGTCTTGTCATCGGCTTCCTCAACGGTCTGCTGGTGACCCGCACCAACGTCCCGTCGTTCATCGTCACCCTCGCAACCCTGTTCGGCTTGTCCGGCCTGACCCTCGGCCTCTCGCGGGTCATCACCGGTACGACGAGCGTGGCCCTGAACCCCGGCCCGCAGGCCAAGCAGCTACTGGGCACTCTCGTCGCCGGCAAGTTCGAGGTGGCGATCTTCTGGTGGATCGCCGCGATCGTCGTGGTCGGATGGCTTCTGCACGCCAGCCCGTGGGGCAACTGGGTCTTCGCAGTCGGCGGCGACAAGGAGAGCGCCCGGACCACCGGAATCCCTGTCGAGGGCGTGAAGATCGCCCTGTTCACCGCATCCGGGTTCGGCGCCGCGGTGGTGGGAGTCATTCAGAGCATCCTCTACAACAGTGCCCAGGTCGCGAACGGGCAGTCGTTCGTCTTCAACTCGATCATCGCCGTCGTGATCGGCGGCGTACTGCTCACCGGCGGGTACGGCTCGGTGGTCGGCGTCGTGCTCGGCACACTGACGTTCTCGATCGTCAGCCAGGGCATCTACTACACCGGCTGGAACTCCGACTGGGCCGCTCTCATCCTCGGCGTCCTCATCCTGGCCGCCGTACTGATGAACAACACGTTCCGCCGGATGGCGTTGTCCTACACGCCCCGCACGAAGAGGAAGGCCTGACGATGACACCACCGCCCACCCCGCTGCTCGAACTGCGCGACGTGTGCAAGTCGTTCGGCGCGACCGACGTACTGACCGACATCTCGCTGCGCGTCCACCCGGGCGAGGTGCTCTGCCTGCTGGGCGACAACGGCGCAGGCAAGTCGACGCTGATCAAGATCCTCTCCGGAGTCCACCAGCCGACCTCCGGGACCATCGAGGCGAACGGTGAGCCGGCTGCCTTCCGCAGCCCGCGCGATGCGAGCGCGCGCGGCGTCGCCACCGTCCACCAGTTCGGCGGGACGTTCCCGCTGATGTCGATCGGGCGCTCGTTCTTCGTCGGCGCGGAACCGACCAAGTGGCGCGGCCCGTTCCGCCGGTTCGACCACAGGTTCGCCGGTGGGATCGCCGTACAGGAGATGCAGAGCCTCGGCATCACCCGGGTCACGGACGGGGACCGCCTGGTGGGTGGCCTGTCCGGTGGTGAGCGGCAAGCGCTGGCCATCGCCCGGGCGGTCTACTTCGGCGCGAAGCTGCTCATCCTCGACGAGCCGACCGCCGCCCTCGGGGTGAAGGAGGCGGCGCATGTGCTCCGCATCATCATGCAGGCACGGATGAAGGGCATCGCGGTGGTCCTGGTCACCCACCACGTCACCCATGCGATGACGGTCGGCGATCACTTCGCGGTCCTGATCCGCGGTGCGCTCGCGGCCGACTTCCGTAAGGGCGAGCGGTCGCGCGAGGAGATCACCGACCTGATGGCCGGTGGCGAGGCGATGGCCGAACTCGAGGCCGAGATCGAGTCCTACACGACCACCGCAGAAGTGAAGGAAGCACAGCTGTGAACTCTCTCGGAGTGGCAGTCATCGGAGCCGGCATGGTCGGCCGGGCTCATGCCGCCGGCTATCGCGCCGCCAGCCAGCTCTACGACCTCGACCTGCCGGACATCCGGTTGGTCGCGATCGCCGACGCGCACGAGCCGTTCGCGGTCGACGGCGCGCGGCGGTTCGGGTACGAGCGCGCGGAGACGTCGTGGCAGGCGATTGCCGAAGCGCCTGACATCGACGTGGTTTCGGTTGCCATCGCCAACGAGTTGCATCGCCCGGTGGTCGAGGCACTCCTTGCTGCTGGCAAGCATGTGCTGTGCGAGAAGCCGCTGGCGCCGTCGGTCGAGGATGCCAAGGCGATGGTCGCCGCGGCCGAAAGCGCGGCCACGCAGTCCGGTGTCGGCTTCTCGTTCCGCCGTACGCCGGGTATCAACGCCATCCGTGAACAGCTGCACAGTGACGCGATCGGACCGGTGCGGCACTTCAACGGGCACTACTGGTGCGACTACGCGCAGAACTCCGGCAACCCGATGAGCTGGCGCTACAAGGGCGGACCGGGTACGGGCGCCCTGGCCGACATCGGCAGCCACATGATCGACCTCGGCGAGTACCTGTGTGGCCCGATCTCCAGTGTGAGTGGCGCCGTCTTCCAGACGTTCACCGCCGAGCGTCCGGTACCGCTCGGCGCCACCGTCGGGCACGCCGCCGGCGCGGTGGGCGACACGTTGGAGCCGGTGGAGAACGAGGACATCGCGACGTTCACAGCGACGTTCGCGAATGGGGCGGTGGGGACCTTCTCGATCAGCCGGGTCGCGCACGGTCTGCCGAACGGGCTCGGGTTCGAGATCTTCGCGGCCGAGGGCGCCGCGGCGTTCGACCTCAACCGCCCGGGCGAGTTCACCTTCGCCGACCACGGACCGGACGGGAAGACCAACGGCTTCCGATCGGTGCTGATCGGCCCGCAGCATCCGGGCATCAACAAGGGCATCCCGATGGACTTCCCCTCCGTCGGCTACGGCCAGAACGAATTGTTCGCGTGGCAGGCCCGCGCGTTCCTCGACCAGGTCGCCGGGCTCGGCAAGCTCCCTCCCGTCCCCTCGCTCGCCCACGGCCTGCACAACCTGGAAATCCTCGCGGCCGTCACCCAGTCCGCCCTCAACAACGGCCAGGCCGTCTCCCTGATCTGAAAGGAATCATCAATGAAGCTCGGCGCCTACACCGCCTGCCTGCACGACAAGACCCTCGAGGAGGCCCTGGAGATCCTCCGCGACCTCGGCCTGACCAGTGCCGAGATCAACGCCGGCGGATTCATCGGTACGCCGCACCTGCCGGTCGAGCAACTGCTGGAGAGCCCGGAAGCGCGCGCAGAGTACCTCGCCGTCTTCGACAAGTACGGCATCGAGCTGACCGCATTGAACTGCAACGGGAACCCGCTCCATCCGGACCCCGAGATCACCCACGGCGAGGACCTGAAGCGAACCATCAAGCTGGCCGGCCTGCTCGGTATCAAGACCGTCATCACCATGTCGGGTCTGCCGGCGGCCGAGCCGGGCGGAACTCGTCCGTCGTGGACCGTCATCCCCTGGGACAGCGTCTACAAGGAGACGCTCGACTACCAATGGGACGAGGTCGCGATTCCGTTCTGGACCGAGATCGAGTCGCTCGCCGCGCAGTACGACGTACGCGTCGCGATCGAGATGCACCCGCACAACCTCGTGTTCAACCCCGCCACGCTGAAGCGGCTGGTCGAGCGGACCAACGCGACCCATATCGGCGCCGAGATGGACCCCAGCCACCTGTTCTGGCAGCACATCGACCCGATCCAGGCCGTGGAGGACCTGGGTGAACTCGTCTTCTTCGCGGCCGCGAAAGACACGCTGATCCACGAGACCGCCGCGATCAACGGCGTACTGGACGACCGCTTCGAGTGGATCCCTGCTGACGAGAAGCCGATCGGTCTCGGTGGGCACTACACCGTCACTCGATGGCCCGCGGTTCCCGGCTGGTCGTTCGTCGCGGTCGGCCGCGGCCACGACGTCGACTTCTGGGCCCGCTTCCTCACCGCCCTGCACAAGGTCAACCCGCAGTTGCCGGTGAACATCGAGCACGAGGACGCCTCGTTCGGTCAGATCGAAGGGCTGAAGTTCGCGGCCGACAACCTGATCAAGTCCGCCGCGCAGGCCGGCGTACTGAGCTGATGGGGCCTGTCGTGAGGACGATAGAACACTGGATCGACGGTACGTCGGCCAACGGCACCTCGGCCCGGCGCAGCCAGGTGTGGAACCCTGCCACCGGTCAACCGCAGGCCGAGGTCGTACTGGCGTCGGCCGCCGACGTGGACACCGCCGTACAGGCTGCGAAGCGGGCCTTCGCATCGTGGTCGCAGTCCTCGCTGTCCCAACGGACGAAGGTGCTGTTCGCGTTCCGCGAACTGGTGAACGCGCACGTCGGCGAGCTCGCGGAGATCGTCAGTGACGAGCACGGCAAGGTGGTGTCGGATGCCGCCGGAGAGGTCCAGCGAGGCCTGGAGGTGGTCGAGTTCGCCTGTGGGATCCCGCAACTGCTGAAGGGCGACTACTCCGACCAGGTCTCGCGGGGCATCGACGCGTTCTCCTTCCGCGAGCCACTGGGGGTGTGTGCGGGGATCACGCCGTTCAACTTCCCGGTGATGGTGCCGATGTGGATGCATCCGGTGGCGATTGCCTGCGGCAACACTTTCGTACTCAAGCCCAGCGAGCGCGATCCGTCGGCATCGTTGCGGATCGCCGAGCTGTGGACCGAAGCCGGACTCCCCGACGGCGTGTTCAACGTCGTACACGGCGACAAGGAAGCCGTCGACGCGCTGCTGGACCACCCGGACGTCGAGGCGATCTCGTTCGTCGGCTCCACGCCCATCGCGAAGTACCTCCATCAGCGCGGCACGACGTCGGGCAAGCGGGTGCAGGCTCTCGGGGGCGCGAAGAACCACGCCATCGTGCTGCCGGACGCGGACCTCGACTTCGCCTCCGGCCATCTGGTAGCGGCGGCCTTCGGGTCGGCTGGAGAACGCTGCATGGCGATCTCCGCGGCCGTGACAGTCGGTGGCGCGGGCGACGCTCTGGTCGAGGCCGTGAACGCCAAGGCCCGTGACGTGGTGGTGGGGCCTGGGCGTGATCAGCGATCCGAGATGGGACCGGTGGTCACCGCTCAGGCGCGGGACCGGATCATCGGGCTCATCGACGCCGGCGAGGCTCAAGGAGGCAAGGTCACCACCGACGGCCGCGGCCTCGTGGTCCCCGGCTACGAGAACGGCTTCTTCGTCGGTCCGACCGTGGTGGATCAGGTCACGCCGGAGATGGACGTCTACCGCGAGGAAGTGTTCGGCCCGGTGCTGTCGGTGCTGCGGGCGGACAGCGTCGATGCCGCGATCGAGTTGATCAACGCCAATCCCTACGGGAACGGTACGGCGATCTTCACCAACAGCGGCGAGGCCGCGCGCCGGTTCATGCGAGGCGTGAAGGTCGGGATGATCGGCATCAACGTACCGATCCCGGTCCCGATGGCGTACTACTCCTTCGGCGGCTGGAAGGACTCCCTGTTCGGCCAGTCCCACATCCACGGACCCGAAGGCGTCGCCTTCTACACGCGCGCCAAGGCCGTCACTTCCCGCTGGCCGCACGTGGAGCAATCGGTCGACTCCAGCTTCCACTTCCCCACCGCTCAGTGAAGGGCACGAAGCGATGAAGATTGCACTTGACCCGTACATGTTCCGTACGACGCCTCTGCTCGAGCTACCGGGACTGGTCGCCGACCTGGGCTACGACTACATCGAACTCTCGCCCCGCGAGGACTTCACCCCCTTCTTCCTGCACGCACGAGCGGGCAACGACACCGTGAAGGGATTCAAGAACGCTCTCGACGCAGCCGGCGTACAGATCGCCTCCCACCTGCCGTTGTACCGCTGGTCAGGCCCCGACGAGGAAGAACGGCAAGCCGCGGTCCGGTACTGGAAACGCGCGATCCAGCTGACCGTGGATCTTGGCTGCCGGGTGATGAACTCGGAGTTCAACGGCCGGCCGGAGCAAGCAAGCCGGAGCGAGGCGATGTTCTGGAAGTCGATGGAGGAACTGCTGCCGGTCTTCGAGCGCGAGGGCGTCGAGCTGCGCTTGGAGCCGCACCCGGACGACTTCGTCGAGGACGGCCTCGTGGCGATCGACATGATCCGTGGCATCAACTCACCCCTCGTCTCCTTCCTGTACTGCGCCCCGCACACCTTCCACATGGGCGGGAACATGGTCGAGATCATGCGATACGCCGGACCGCTGCTGACTCAGGTGCATCTGGCGGACTCGTTCGACCACCGCGCGTCGTCCGGTCTGCGGTACATCGTCAATCCACCGGGATCCACAGCCCGCGTGCACCAGCACCTCGACATCGGCCAAGGCGAGGTCGACTGGGACACCTTCTTCGCCACCCTCGACGAGCTCGGGTTCGGCGAGCGTGACGACACCGTCATGACCTCGTGCGTCTTCGCCTGGGAGGACCGCGCCCGCGACTCGGCCACGCACATGCGGCAGACCGTCGACAAGTACGTCGGGGCCTGGTGACAACAGTGATGACCGATCTCGAACTGCTGACGGTCGGGCGGGTCGGCGTTGATCTGTATCCGCAGCAGCCGGGTCCGCTCAAGGATGTGACGTCGTTCGCCCGGTATCTGGGCGGTACGGCGACCAATGTCGCGGTCGGCGCCGCCCGGCTGGGACGCCGTACCGCCGTATTGACGAAGGTGGGTGCGGACGGGTTCGGCGACTACGTTCGTGAGGCGCTCACCGGGTTCGGCGTCGACCCGTCGTACGTCGGAACCTCGCAGGACCTGCTGACACCGATCGTGTTCTGCGAGTTGAATCCGCCCGAGGACCCGCCGCTGCTGTTCTACCGACGGCCCGTTGCGCCCGATCTCACGCTGACCGCCGACGACGTCCCGTGGGATCTCGTCCGGGAAGTGCCCGTGTTCTGGGTGACGGGCACAGGTGTCAGTGTCGAACCCGCGCGCAGTACTCAGCTGGCCATGCTCAAGCACCGCGGCCGGCGGCAGTGGACTGTGCTCGATCTCGACTGGCGTCCCATGTTCTGGCCGTCGCCGGAGCAGGCCAGGACCGAGTACGACGCGATGCTCGATCTCGTGAACGTTGTCGTCGGCAACCGTGCGGAGGTCGAGGTCGCCACCGGCACCGCCGATCCGGAGGCAGCCGCCGATCGGCTGCTCGAGCGTGGCGTCGAGCTCGCGATGGTCAAGATGGGGGGCCGCGGCGTACTCGTCGCCACCAACGACGAAAGGACAGTCGTAGCACCGCATCGCGTCGACGTTGTCTGCGGGCTGGGTGCCGGCGACGCATTCGGCGGCGCTCTCGTCCACGGCCTGCTGGCGGGCTGGCCCGCCCGCCGGACCGCCGAATACGCCAACGCGGCCGGCGCTATCGTCGCCGCCCGACTCGCCTGCGCAGATGCCATGCCTACCGTGACAGAGCTCGACGCACTGCTCGCCTCCGAAGGAGCAACCGCATGACCCCGCCCCTCCTCAGCGGTGACCGGTGGCACGAGTTGCTCCACACCCGCGCGACCGACCCGTTGGCCGTCAAACGCGCGTACGCCGCCCGCACCCAACCGCAACACCTGCTCAGCGCGCGCGGAACGCTGTTCCTCGTCGCCGCCGACCATCCAGCCCGCGGAGCGCTTGCCTCCGGCGGGAACCACATGGCAATGGCCGACCGGCGCTCGCTGCTGGCCCGGCTCATCGCCGCGCTCGAACACCCCGACGTCGACGGCGTCCTCGGCAGTCCCGACGTCGTCGAGGAACTCCTGCTGCTGGGAGCGCTCGAGGGCAAGGTCGTGATCGGCTCCATGAACCGCGGCGGCCTCGACGGCGCCACCTGGACCATGGACGACCGGTTCACCGGCTACGACGCGGCCGGCATCGCGGACTGTGGGCTGCAAGGCGGGAAGATGCTCCTGCGGATCGACGATCGGGATCCGTCCACGGCCGGCACCATCGAGGGGTGTGCCCAGGCAGTGTCCGAACTCGCGGCCCGCGGGCTGGTGGCCATGGTCGAGCCACTCCCCTACCACCGCGACGACGACGGCACCCTGCGGCTGCGCAAGGACGCACCCGCGCTGGCTCGGGCGATGGCGGTCGGCAGCGCACTCGGCACGACCAGCGCCCACACCTGGTTGAAGATGCCGTCCTGCGACGACCCAGCGACCGTGTTCGGTGCGACCACCCTGCCCTGCGTCGTACTCGGCGGAATCCCGAGCCCAGACCCGGTCAAGGATCTCGAGTCCTGGGGCGCTGCACTGACCCAACCCGTGGTCCGCGGCCTGGTTGTCGGCCGAGCCTTGCTGTACCCGCCGGACGGCGACGTTCGGGCCGCCGTCGATGCGGCCGCGAAGGTCCTCAGTGCGGCAGGAACCGCAGCATGAAAGAGACGGTTCGTCTCACCACTGCCCAAGCACTCGTGCGCTGGATGATCGCACAGCGATCCGAGCTCCTCGACGGGACCGAGGTGCCGTTGTTCGCCGGGGTTTTCGGCATCTTCGGACACGGCAACGTCCTCGGGCTCGGCACCGCGCTGTACGACGTACGCGACGCGTTGCCGACCTGGCGAGGGCAGAACGAACAAGGCATGGCACTTGCCGCGGTGGCCTACGCACGCGCCACCGACCGACGCCAAGTGATGGCGGCAACGTCCTCCGTCGGCCCTGGTGCACTGAACATGGTGACCGCTGCGGGAGTGGCCCACGCGAATCGTCTGCCGGTCTTACTCCTTCCAGGCGACACGTTCACCCGACGCGCAGCCGACCCTGTACTGCAGCAGGTCGAGCACTTCGGCGATCCGACCATCTCGGTCAACGACGCATTCCGCCCGGTGTCGCGCTACTTCGACCGGATCACGTGCCCTGAGCAACTGTTGTCTACGCTTCCGCAGGTCGCGCGAGTCCTGACCGATCCCGCCGACGCGGGGCCTGTCGTACTGGCGCTGCCGCAAGACGTGCAGGCCGAGGAGTACGACTTCCCCACGCGCATGTTCGAGACCCGTCTGCACCGGGTCGCCAGGCTTCGGCCTGACCGCGAGGCGCTCGCGTCGGCGGCCGCCGTACTGAAGAGCGCACAAAGGCCGCTGCTCGTCCTCGGCGGAGGCGTGCGGTACTCCGGCGCTGCCCGCGAGGCGACTGCCTTCGCCGAAACCCATGGCGTGCCCGTCGTGGAGACCGCGGCAGGCCGCACCTTGGTGCCGCACGACCACGCGTTGTACGGCGGCGCGCTCGGCGTCATCGGTTCGACCGGCGCCAACAACCTGGCTGGAGACGCCGACGTCGTACTCGCCGTAGGCACCCGCCTCCAGGACTTCACCACCTCGTCCTGGACCGGCTTCCGCCCCGACGTACGCATCATCACCGTCAACACCGCGTCGTACGACGCCGTCAAGCACGCAACCGAAGCGATCGTCGGCGACGCCCGCGAAACCCTCGTCGAGCTGTCCGCAGCTGTGTCCGACTGGATCGCGCCATCCGCCTGGGCCGCTAGGACGGTCGAGGAGAAGACGGCCTGGGACGCGCACGTCGACCGGCTCCGGACCGATGGCGGTCCCGATGGTGCGCTGACCTACGCACAGGTCGTTGGCATGGTCAACGACGTCAGCGGGCCCGACGACTACGTCCTCACCGCTTCAGGAGGTATGCCCGGAGAGCTTCACGGCGGCTGGCGTACGGGCAAGGTAGCGCCCGGCGCCACCTCCGGCGCCACCATGGATCTCGAGTACGGCTTCTCCTGCATGGGCTATGAAGTAGTCGCACCCTGGGGAGCCGCGATGGCCCGCTCGCAGACTCACCCCGGCGGTGTCGTCACCGCGCTGTTCGGCGACGGTTCCTACCTGATGCTCAACTCCGAGCTGTACTCCGCCGCGTTCTCAGGCCATCCGTACGTCGCCGTACTGTGCGACAACGGCGGCTACGCAGTGATCCACCGGCTGCAGACCAACCAAGGCGCCCAGGGATTCAACAACATGCTCACCGACGCCCGCGGACCCGACACCACTGTCCGCGCCGACTTCGCGAGCCACGCCCGGGCCCTCGGCTGCACCGTCGAGGACGTCCCCGAAGGAGCCGGCATCAACGACCTCCTGGCCGCCTACCAACGCGCGCGATCCGCTGCAGCACACACCCGGCGCCCCGCCGTCGTCGTCTGCCGCACCCACCCAACCACCTGGACCGAGGCCGGCGCCTGGTGGGAAACCGGCGTACCCAAGTCCCTCTCCGGCCACGACCCCTACCGCCAGTCCAAAGCCCACCAACTTCGCTGGCCATAGGAGTTGTCTCGTTGCGGGCGGAGTCGGACGACGCGGCTGGTCACGCTACTCGGTGCTGTCGGCCGGCAGGCGGTCGGGCAGCCCGAGTCGTGGGAACTGGTGGGCGTGGAACGTGACGATCTCGGTGATCGCCCCGCCGGTGACGCGCAGGACGTCGATCGTCAACGGCAGGTACGCGCCCTCCCGCTCCTGCCAGTCGTAGAAGGCGACGGCGGGCTGCCGGTTCACGGAGGTGCGGGCGGTGCGCAGGTGCGACATGTTCTCGAAGCCGCTCTCGACCCAGTCGTTCACCACCGCGTCGCGGCCGACGTACAGGCCCGGCGTCGGCGGCATCGAGGACCGTACGTCGTCTCGCAGCATGGAAGTGAGCGTCGGGATGTCCGTGGCCACGCTGGCGTCGGTGTAGCGGCGTACGAGCTCGCGCGTCCTGATGTCCTCGTCGCCGCCGGTCCAGTCCTGTCGCTCGGTGGGCAGGTGCTCGCGCAGGCCGGCACGGGCCCGCTGCAGGGCGCTGTTGACGGAGTTGACGGAGTCGCCGAGGAGTTCCGCGACGTCCTTCGCCGGCCAGCCGAGCACGTCCCGCAGGATCAGCACGGCCCGTGGGCGCGGCGCGAGGTGCTGGACCGCGACCAGGTAGGCCAGCCGATCGTCTCTCGCGCGACGCGTCCTGTCGTAGGTATGACGGGTGCAAGCGCGACAACTCATCACCCAGGGCCGGTCCCGGGCCTAGAGTGGTGGGATGGTGTTGCGGGTCGTCTTTGCGGATGACAATTTCCTTGTGCGGGAGGGGATCTCTGCGCTTCTCGCCGAAGCCGGGGAGATCGACCTGGTCGAGACGGTTGTGGACCCGGTCAGTCTGCTCAAGGCGGTTGCCGAGCATCGGCCTGACGCCGTACTCACCGACATCCGGATGCCGCCTACGTTCACGACCGAGGGGATCGACGCGGCCAAACAGATCCGGTCCGAGCACCCGTCCATCGGAGTTGTCGTCCTGTCCCAGTACGTCGAGGAGGAGTACGCGTTCGATCTGTTGTCGGACGGCGTCGCGGGACTCGGGTACCTGTTGAAGGAGCGAGTCTCCCAGCTCGACGAACTCGTCCGGGCGCTGTACGACGTGGCGCGCGGCGGCTCGGTGCTCGACCCCAGAGTCGTCGAGGGACTGCTCGCACGGAAGGCCCAGGACGCACAGTCACCGCTGCTCCGGTTGACCGGGCGCGAGCGCGAGGTGCTCCAGGAGATGGCGGCGGGCCGCAGCAACGCGGCCACCTCGAAGGCCTTGTTCATGAGTGAGCGTGCAGTGGAGAAACACATCAGCTCGCTCTTCCAGAAGCTCGGCCTGGCGGACGAGTCCGACGTGAACCGCCGGGTGATGGCCGTGCTGGCCTTTCTCGAGGCCACTGGCGGGACGGCCGGTCGCTGAGCTGCCGCCGTACGGCGATCAGCAGGGGGGACAACCGCCCCAAGCCGAGCGGCCAGCCCCATCCCGCCGCGACGACCTTCTGCGTCAACCTGAGACCAGGAGGTGGATAGGAGGTGGCCGCTGTACGTGTTCTGATCGTCGACGACCAGGAGCCGTTTCGCCGGGCAATCACTGCCGTCGTGTCGGAGACCGACGGCTTCGTCGTGGTGGCGGCGACATCGTCGGGCGAGGAATCGCTGCCCGCGGTCGTGCGGCTGCGTCCTGATCTGGTGCTGATGGACGTCAACCTGCCGGGCATCGACGGCATCGAGGCCAGCCGGCGGATCACCCGGGCCGTCGACGCTCCAGTCGTCGTACTGCTCTCGACCTCCGACGCGGACGAGTTCGACCTCACCGGTTGCGGGGCGGCCACCTACCTCGCGAAGGCCACCTTCGGCCCGGACCAGCTCGCTTCCAGCTGGGCGGCCGCGCTCGCTCGCTAGACCGGAGTAGGTGTTTCGATGGCGACCGGAATGCTGACGGACAACACCAACGGATCATCCAGCGACGGTGTTCCGCCGACCGCCTCTACCCGGTCGATGATCGACTGTACGTCGATGTCGCCCCGAGCGACTCCGTGCACTTGGAGGACCAGGTCCTGCCTCGCCAGCTCCAGGTCGATCCTGGCTGCGGTGGACCCGGCGCGCAGGACCTCGACACAGCAGAAGTAGACCGCCGCCTCGACGCGGGCGGGGAACCGCCGATCGGCCGACGGCTCGATCTGCAGGCCGGCGGCCAGACCGTTCCTGGCCAGGTGCGAACGGAGAGCCCGGGACAGTCCGGACCGCGCCAGCTGAGTGGGAAATACGCCGTGCGTCAGTTCCCGCAACGACTCCAGCGCGGCGTTCGTCTCGGACACGAGCCGCTGGAGCTCGGCCGACGCGGCGATGCCCGATCCGGCGACGCGGAGGGTCCGCAGACGCTCCGGCATCGGCTCGAGATGGGACAGCACCTCACGGGAGATCGCGGACTCCAGCTGACGGCGAGTGGCGTCGTCGGCGGCGAGCAGTCGTCGCCGTGACTCGGCGAGTGCGCCGTTCGTGCGATCCAGAGCGACCACGTGCGCTGCCAGCTCCGACTCCATGGCAGCGTTGCGAAAGGCCAGTGCGGTCTGATCGGCCAGATCGTGGAGCAGCTGTTCGTCCGCCGTCCGGAGCCGGCGCCCCTTCGGCATGGTCACGCCGATGCTACCGAGGGTTTCGCCGCCGTGCCGGACCGGCACCTCGCACTCCGACGGGCCGTCGGGCCGACCGGGCCAGGTCCTGGAAATCCCTGCCGAGCCGGGCACCTGCAGGACCGCGGTCGAGGACTGCGCGGACACCGCGCGCCCGGCTGCTTCTGCGACGGCGGGCAAGAGCGATGCCGCCGTCGGCGTCTCCGCGAGGCGCCGGCTGAAGTCGGACAACGCCTCGTACGGCAGCGCCCGGGCCCCGTAGGCGAGCCGGTTGGCCAGCCGGACGACCCATCGGCGGAGCGGCTGGAACGCGACGGCGACCAGCGCGGTGGCCAGCAGCGACACCCAGAATCCGTCGGTCCGCGTGTTCACCAGGCCCGCGACGGCGAGCACCAGGCCGGCATAGCCGACCCCGGCGAATATGGTGCCTAAGGCAACGACGACGGCCCGGTTGATGATCAGGTCCAGATCGAACAGCCGGTAGCGCAGCACCGCGACCGCGAACAGGAACGGCAGGCAGAGGAAGGAGACGAACAGCGGGAGGCTCGAGATCCAGGTCTGCCGATTGCCGTTCAGCGACTGCGCGACGACCAGGTAGACGAAGCTCAGGGCGACGAGGACCGCCGAGACCGCGATCAGCCGCAGCTGCCGCCGTTGCTCGCCCCGGCTACGACGCAATCGGCGGACCATGGCCACCATCGCAGCGAGCAATCCGACCGCGAGGAGCGGCAGACCGGCGGAGGACAGCAGACTGCCGATCGGCCCGAAGTTCTCCCGGTCGATCTGGAACTCGGTCGGCGGCAGGGTCAGCAGACTCCCTGCGTATGCGCCGTAGCCCAGCAAGGTCACGACCGCCACGGCGCGCCATCGGCGGGACTGGAAGTGGCCGTCCGGCGCCACCAGGAACACGATGGCCAACGCGGCGAGCGAGAGCTGTCCACCCAGCAGGGCAGCGATCCAGCTCGATGTCCCGCCAAGGCTCCGCGGGCCAGGCCCGTCAGCGGTGAGCACCCAGATGCCATAGGCCTCGGCCAGCAAGGAGATCGAGGCGGTGAAGCCGATCAGACACAGCATCCAGCCGATCGGATGCCTGGCCCATCGCGCCACGATCAGTGCGCCCATCGCCGCGCACCCGACGACGGCGCCGGTGACGAACGGGAAGCCGTGTAAGGCCACGGCCTCTTCGGACAGCAGTGGCCGGTACGTCGAGGTCACCCAGACGTCCGCCGCTGCGATGAGTGCCGTGAGCGCCGTCAGTACCCACGCCACCCGCGCGTACATCTCAGTCCCTCGGCCGACGTACACCCGGCAGCCGCGCCGCGATCAGGGTGCCGCGCGACGGTGTCGTGTCGATCGTCAGCGTGCCGCCGGCCGACTCGACCCGATCACGCATGTTGGCCAGGCCCGCACCCGCGGGAACCGCGCCGAGATCGAACCCGGCCCCATGGTCCTGGACGGTCAACTCCAAGAGACCGGGGCCGCCCCGGAGACCGAGGTGAACAGCAGTCGCCGATGAGTGCTTGGCCGAGTTCTGCAATGCCTCCAGCGCGCAGAAGTACGCCGCTGCTTCGACGCCGGCCGGGTAACGGCCGAGGCCGGCAACAGCGAGTTCGACTGGGAGCGGGCTCTGGGAGATCGCCGTACGCAGGGCGGCTTCGAGCCCTTCGTCGGCCAGCAGGCTCGGGTAGATGCCTCGCGAGAGGCTGGTGATCACGTCGATGGTCGCGGTCGCCGCCTTGGACTGCTCCACGACGAGCCGATCGGCCCGTTCGGGTGCCCGGCCGGTCAAGGTGCGGGCGAGGCTCAGGTTCACGGCGAGCGCGACCAGATGCTGTTGCGCGCCGTCATGGATGTCGCGCTCCAGGCGTCTCCGCTCGGCGTCCTGTGCGTCGACGAGTCGCTCCCGGGACAGCCGCAGCTCGGCCGCCAGCGTTGACAGCTCCGCGATCCGATGGACGAGTTCGGCGCGCAGCCGTGTGCCCCGCAGGACGAGCCCGGCCTGGTTCGCCAGGCCTGCGAACAGGCGTTCCTCGACCGGAGTCAGCGGTACGTTCTCGTGTTCCTGAACGGCCAGGACGCCGAGCAACTCCCCCGCCTGACGCACCGGAAGCTCCCGTCGACCAGGCCCGTCGCCGGCTACGGGCGGCAGACCGTCACCGGGCGGCCAGGTTGCGGCCAGCCTCAACCGGCCGTCGACCATCAGCCACACCTGCGCCGACCTGGCCGCCGTGCCATCGGCCAGGATCTCCGCCATCCGAGCCGGCAGGTCGTCGGCGGCGCGGCTGCCGGTCACCTCCGGCGAGAACCGCCTCAAGATCTCGTACGGCGACTGCCGTCCGCCGTGCACCAGACGCGACGTGACGACCTCGAGGCGTGACTGCACTCGACCGAACGCCAGCGCCACGACCGCGGTGGCCAGCACCGAGAGTCCCACATGGGGCGTGGACGTGTGGCCGATCAGTGCGCCGCCGCCCTGCACGATCACGACGTACACCAGCACCACGAACGCGACGAGCCCGCCCACCATCAGTAGGCCGGCGAGTCGTTCACGGCCCGTCAGCCATCGCCCCCACACCCTCATCTCTGCAGTCTGCGCCACCCCTGTTCGATATGGGAGTACCCGAACCCCCGTGGGTGGGTTATCCGCACGATCTTCCGCCCGACGCGTACGGCCAGCCCCCGGCCGCGGTGCGCCCAACCCGATGGGAGTGTGCGGCGCGAACGCCTTTGCTGGTAGCACAGCCGCTCGTTCCGGGCAGGCCGATCCAGCCAGATCCCCGCACACCGAAAGGTTGCCCACTATGACTGGGCTAGACGCACACCAGAGTTCAGGATCCACCGCTACCTCGCCGGACTACTCACGGTCGGCGCTGTCCCGGCTGGCCGGCCCACTGGCCCTGACGGCCGGCCTCTTGATGATCGTCGTCGAGCTGGTGATCCTGCCGATCGTCGATGCCGACAACCATGAGGCGACTTCGACCAATCTCGTGTACCGCATCAGCGGCATCGTGTACTTCCTGGCCTTCTGTCTGCTGGTGCTCGCCGCGGTCGCGGCGTACGGCCGGCAGGCGCACAAGGCCGGCCGGCTCGGCGTCGTCGGGCTGATCGCGGCCGTCGTGGGGACGATGTTCCTCGGTGGTGACCTGTGGTTCGAGACGTTCTACGTCACCTATCTCGCCGACGTCGCGCCGCAGATCCTGGACCTGACGCCGTCCGGTCTGATCGTCATCGGCGCCGTCTCCAGCTACCTGTTGTTCGCGATCGGCTGGGCGCTGTTCGGTATCGCCAGCCTGCGCGCCGGTGTGTTCCCGCGCGTCATCTGCGTGGCCATCGTGATCGGAGGCCTGCTCGGTTGGAGCGCGCTCCTGCCGCCGTGGGGTCTCGGCCTCGGCCTGGCGATGGCCTGGCTCGGCATCTGGCTGATCAGGACACCGGCACAGGACGAGATCACAGGAGCTGTCTCATGACCACCACACCAACGACTCGCGACGTACCGCAGGCACCGATGACCGTACGCCGGTGGAGTGGCTGGCGCACAGTGCTCGTCATCTTCGGCAGCTTGTTGATCCTGCTCGGCGGCAGCATGCTCATCGGCGGCGGGGCCGGACTGTGGGTGCATCAGCAGCAAGACAACGACGGCTACTTCACGGCCGGTCCGGAGCGATTCACCACCGAGACCTCTGCGCTGTCGGTTCCTTCGCTCGACGTCGACGTCACCGGACCTGATGTCTTCTCCGCCGAAGACCTGCTGGGCCGCGTCCGGATCCGCATGGAGTCCACGAATGCCGGCAGCCCGCTGTTCATCGGCATCGGCCGGGCCGATGACGTTGCCAGATATCTGAACGGAGTCGGCCACGACGAACTCACCGACATCGATGCCTCCCCCTTCCAGGCCACGTACACGTCAAGGCCCGGCGGCGCGCCTGCCTCGAATCCCGCCGAGCAGTCCTTCTGGGTCGCGTCCGATACCGGGACCGGACCACGCACGCTCACCTGGGAGGTTGCCGATGGCAACTGGACGGTCCTGATCATGAACGCCGACGGATCGCCCGGCATCGACGCCGACATCAGCGCCGGCGCAGAACTGCCCATCATCCGGCCCATCGCCATCGTCGCACTCGTCGCCGGCGGCGTACTGACGCTCCTCGGGATCGCCATCATCGTCGTGACCATCGCAACGCGATCCAACGGCACCAAGAACACGACTCCTCGACCGAGCCAGCCGGCCGTCGCATGACGACGCGGGGCGGACGACGGAACCGAACAAGGATCATCACGGCAGCCACGGCAGTGCTGACCTGCCTGATCACCGGCCTCGGCCAGGCGAACGCAGCCCCAGCGGGCAGCCCCGCCGAGCCGGTGCTCTCGCTGCCCAGTCCGACCGGCCCGTACGCCGTAGGCGTGCGCTCGGCGTCGGTGTCCGATCCGTCGCGCGTCGACGTACAGACAGGCCGACCGCGGAGGCTGCCCATCCGGGTTTGGTACCCGGCTCGTGGCCGGGCCACCGGCAACAGCGCGCCGTACATGTCTCCAGGGGTTCAAGCACAGCTGGAAGCAGGTCTACCGACAGGCCTCCTGAACATCGACACCCATGCGTCGACCGGTGCGCGACCGTTGCCTCGCGTCAAAGGCGTGATCCTTGTCCAGCACGGTGCAGGCACGCTCGCAGCGTTCCAGACCGGACAGGTGATCGAGCTGGCCAGCCAGGGCTACGCCATGGTCACCATGGAGCACCCGCACGAGAGCCTGTTGATCGAAGAACCCGACGGGACGCTGATCCCAGGCGACGACCCCGAGAGCAGACCGCCCAACGAGCGACTCGTGGACGCCGAGGTCGTCCTGGCCGAGGTGCCACGACTCGTGCCCCAAGCCAATCGGCACACGCCGATCGGCATGTTCGGCCACTCGCGTGGTGGAGCGACCACCGCAGAGGTCATGTTCTTCCACTCGGAGGTCGTGGCCGGAGTCGACCTGGACGGCAGCCTGCGCGGCGACGTGCTCACCGGCGGCCTGGACCAGCCGTTCGGGCTGATGCTCAGCCGGGAGTTCCCGCTCGATGATCCACGGCTGCTCCAGTTCCTGTCGAACCTGCGCGGACCGCACCCGCTCAGGCAACTCGACGTACAGCACTACGGCTACACGGATTGGGTCGTGTTCAACGCGCAAGCCGCGCGAGCGGACCCCGCCCTCGGAGCCCAGCTCGAGCTGGGCTTCCCGACGGGAACCCTCGACGATCGGCGCGCAGGCCGACAAGCCCTGTCGACCCAGCGTGCGTTCCTCACGTGCTTCATGGACCGCTACGTCAGCGGGCACCGGCCCTGCTGAGACGGTGGTAGACGTCGTTCCAGTGGAGCTCGCGCTGGAACTCGCGCACGGTGGTCGAGGCGTCGATGACGGCCAGCTCGACGGAGAGCATGTCGGCGAAGTCCTCGTAGACCTCCCGGTCGAGGGCCGTCGTCAGGACCGTGTGATGCGGCGCCCCGGCAACCAGCCACGACTCGGCCGAGGTCGACAAGGACGGCTCGGGCTTCCACACCGCACAAGCGACCGGAAGCCTCGGGAGGGCCTCGTCCGGCTCGACGAGGTGTACGACGTTCGCCGTGAGCCGGAAGCGGTCGCCGAGATCCGCGATGCCTACCACGACACCATCGCCCGGATCGGCAAGGAAGCGCAGCCGGACGGGATCCTCGCGGCCGCCGATGCCGAGCGGATGAATCTCCAGCGACGGGCGGGCCGTCGTCAGCGACGGACACACCTCGAGCATGTGCGCGCCGAGGATCTTCTCCTCCCCCGGCACCAGGTGGTAGGTGTAGTCCTCCATGAAGGAGGTGCCGCCCGGCAGCCCGTCGGCCATCGCCTTGCTGGCACGCAGCAGCACAGAGGTCTTCCAGTCCCCTTCGCCGCCGAATCCGTAGCCGTCGGCCATCAGCCGCTGCACGGCCAGACCGGGCAGTTGGCGAAGCCCGCCCAGATCCTCGAAGTTGGAGGTGAACGCTCCGAACCCACCATCGGTCAGGAACGATCGAAGTCCCAGTTCGATCTGGGCCCCGTAGCGCAGCGACTCATGCCGCTCGCCGTCGGGCAGCAGCTCGGGTACGACGGCGTACGTGTCGACGTACTCCTCCACCAGGGCGGAGACCTCGGCACCGGGGACGCCGTCGACCGCTGCGACGAGCTCGTTGACGCTGTAGGTGTTGACCGAGACGCCGAACCGCAACTGCGCCTCGACCTTGTCTCCTTCGGTCACGGCGACGTCGCGCATGTTGTCGCCGAAGCGCGCGAGCTTCAGCGAACGGAGTTCCGCGACGCCGAGCGCGGCGCGGGCCCAGTGCCCGACCCGCTGCTGGACAGACGCAGATTCGACATGCCCCGCGACGGTCTTGCGCGGCACCTGCAGGCGGGACTGGATGTAGCCGAACTCCCGGTCGCCGTGCGCGGCCTGGTTGAGGTTCATGAAGTCCATGTCGATCGTTGACCAAGGCAACGCGACGTTGGCCTGCGTGTGCAGGTGCAGCAGCGGCTTGCGGAGCGCGTCGAGGCCGGCGATCCACATCTTCGCCGGCGAGAACGTGTGCATCCACGCGATGACGCCGACGCACTCCGGCGCGCTGTTGGCGTCGAGCATCTGCCGGCGGATCGCATCGGCGTCGAGCAGCACCGGCTTCCACACGATCTGTACCGGCAGGCCGGCCTCGGCGAGACGCTTGGCCACCGCCTGAGACTGTTCGGCGACCTGCTCGAGGGTTTCAGGGCCGTACAGGCCCTGGCTGCCGGTCAGGAACCAGACCTCACGAGCGGTCTCAGTGGTGTTCACAGTCATGCGGTCCTTCCAGGGCCTGACCAGCACAGAGCTGCGTCATCGTTGGCCGTAGACGTTCTGGTAGCGGTCGAAGAGCTGGTCGACGTACCCCTGATCGATCGGGATCGGGTCGCCGAGCTGCCGCGCGAGGTGCACCGAGCGGGCGACGTCCTCGCACATGACAGCCGCCTTCACCGCGGCCTTGGCGGTCGGCCCGATGGTGAAGACGCCGTGGTTCTGCATCAGCGCGGCCGGCGAGCGCGAGCCGCGGAGCGTCTCGACGATGCCGCGGCCGATCGAGTCGTCCCCGATGATCGCGAACGGCCCCACGGGGATCGGTCCGCCGAACTCGTCGGCACACATCGTCGTCACGCACGGGATCGCTTCGCCGCGTGCAGCCCAGGCGACGGCGTACGGCGAATGGGTGTGCACCACGCCGCCGACGTCCGGCATCTCCCGATAGACGTAGGCTTGGGCCTCGGTGTCCGAGGACGGCGCGTGCTCACCGTCGACGACCCTGCCGTGGAGATCGCAGACGACCATGTTGCCGGGGGTCAGCTCGTCATAGGCGACCCCGCTCGGTTTGATCACCATGAGGTCGTGCCCGGGAACCCGGGCGGAGACGTTGCCCGCCGTCCACACCACCAGCCCGTAGGCCGGCAGATGCGCATGCAGCTGACATACCTCGGCCCGCAGCCGGGTGAGGATGTCGGCGACTTCCGCGATCGCACTCACTTGGCCTCCACAGCCCTGCGCCGGATCGCCTTCAACTGCCGCATCAGCTTGGTGTGCCGCCCGAACTGGTCGTGCAGCTCGAGGTACAGCTCGAACAGCTCGTCGTAGGCCTTGGCCCGTTCCTCGTCCGGGAGGTGGACACCGCGCCGGACCTTGCCCATGCTCTTGGCCGCGGTCGGTACGTCGGGATAGGCACCGGCAGCGACCGCCGCGTGGATGGCCGAACCCAGCGCCGGCCCCTGTTCGGAATCGATGATCGACAGCGGAAGCCTGGTGACGTCGGCGTAGATCTGCATCAGGAGGGCGTTCTTCGCGAGCCCGCCGGCGATGATCAACTCCAGCACCGGTACGCCGCTGTTCGCGAACGTCTCGACGATGACGCGGGTGCCGAACGCGGTCGCCTCGAGCAGCGCGCGGTAGCCGTCCTCCGGGCGAGTCGCCAACGTCTGTCCGACGACCAGTCCCGAGAGCTCGTGGTCGACGAGCACCGACCGGTTACCGCTGTGCCAGTCGAGCGCGACGAGCCCGTGCTCAGCCACCGCTTGATCGGCCGCGAGCCTCGTCAGGTGCTCGTGCAACGACTCCCCCGCGGCGGCAGCAGCTTCGTGGTACGACGGCGGCACGGCGTTGTCGACGTACCACCCGAAGATGTCGCCGACACCGCTCTGCCCGGCTTCGTAGCCCCAGCTGCCCGCGATGATGCCGCCATCGACAACGCCGCACATGCCGGGCACCTCACGCAGCGCGTCCGCGCTCATCACGTGACAGGTCGACGTACCCATGATGGCGACCATCTGTCCCGCGTCCACTGCCTGCGCTGCGGGCGCTGTCACGTGCGCGTCGACGTTCCCGACGGCGACCGCGATGCCTTCAGGGAGCCCGGTCCACGCAGCTGCCTCGGCAGTCAACCGGCCGGCCGCGGAGCCGAGCTGCCCGATCGGATGTTCCAGCTTGTCGGCGACGAAGGGCCCGAAGCCGGGCGCGAGGCCTTCGAGGAAGTCGGGAGACGGGTACCGGCCGTCCTGCAGGATGCCCTTGTAACCGGCGGTGCAGGCATTGCGGACGTAGCTGCCGCACAACTGCCACACGATCCAGTCGGCCGCCTCGACCCAGTGCTCCATCCGGTCGTAGAGCGGGCGGTCTTCCTCGAAGAGCTGCAGCGCTTTGGCGAACTCCCACTCCGACGAGATCAGGCCGCCGTACCGCGGAAGCCAGCCCTCACCTCGCTCGCGAGCGAGCTCGTTGATGCGATCGGCCTGCGGCTGTGCGGCGTGGTGCTTCCACAGCTTGACGTACGCATGCGGTCTGTCCGCGAAGCCGTCCGCCTCGTTCAGCGGCGTACCGTCGGCGAGGCACGGGACCATCGTGCAGGCGGTGAAGTCGGTAGCGATTCCGATCACCTGCGCCGGGTCGATCCCGGAGGCGGCGATCGCCGCGGGGACGGCGGTCCTGAGCACCTCGCGGTAGTCGTCGGGGACCTGCAAGGCCCACTCCGGCGCCAACCGCAGACCGGTCGCCGGCAGCCGGTCGTCGAGCACGGCGTGCGCGTACTCGTGGACGCCCGTACCGAGCTCGGCCCCGTCACTCACGCGAACGACGACGGCTCGGCCGGACAAGGTGCCGAAGTCGACTCCGACGACGTACTGCTCTTCGGGGCTCATGCACAGTTCCTCTCTGATGATGTGCAGGAACAGCATCAGTGCCGAGATTGTGAACGCTAACATTCTAGCTTGTCAAGAACGGTAGCGACCATCTGGACGGTGGCCGTCAGCGCTCACTGGTCAGGATCGCGGTGCGGCCGTGGAGTCGCGTACGACGAGTGCGGGACGGATCAACTCGGCCGACAGATCGGCCTCACCGCCGAGCGCCCGCAGGGTCAGCTCGACAGCGCGCCGGCCGAGCAGGGAGAACTCCTGGTCGACGGTCGTGAGCGCCGGCCAGAGGTACCGCGCCTCGGGCACGTCGTCGAATCCGACGACACTGATCTCACCAGGGACGTCGCGGCCCTTCTCGTGCAAGGCGTACATCAGCCCGATGGCCATCCCGTCGTTCGCCACGAAGACCGCCGTCACGTCCGGATCCTCGGCGATCCGCAGACCGGCCTCGTACCCGCTCTCCGGCGACCAGTCACCGCCGAGCTCCGGTCCCGGCAGAACATGGCGATGCTCGTGCGCGCTCCGCCAGCCCGTACGTCGCTGGCCGGCTTCCACCCACTCCAGCGGCCCGGTGACATGGGCGACATGGCGGTGGCCGAGGTCAAGCAAATGCTCGACCGCCAGGCGGGCGCCCGCTTCCTGGTCGATCCCCACCGCCATCCGCTGCCCGTCGCTCACTCCTTGGACGACGACCAGGGGTACGGGCATCTCGAGCGACCTGACCTGCTCGAGTGCCTCGCGATGCGCGACCGCAACGACGATCGCCTCGACTGCCTCGTCGAGGAGGCGATCGACGGCCTCCCGGAGCGACTGCGCCGTGAAGGCCTCGACCGCGACGAGCGAGACGTCGTACCCCGCCTTGTGCCCGGCGTCCTGAACCGACACAGCGATCATGCTCGGCCCGTGGAGAACCAGATGCGCCGAGATCATCCCGATGCGGTGCGACCTGTTCGTGACGAGGAGCCGGGCCGCGTTGTTGCGCCGGTAGCCCAGCTCGGCGATCGCCGCCAGCACACGGGTGCGGGTCTCGTCGCGCACCAGCTCCGATCCGTTCAGCACCCGGGACACGGTCTGATGCGAGACGCCGGCTGCTGCGGCCACATCCGTCATGCTCGGAGCTCGTCCAAGATCCTCGCTCGCTCTCGCCATAGGGAAATAGTAGGGATCGCCGCTGCCGGTTCGGGCTCACCCCTTCTCGTGGTGGCGTGGCGGGGCGGTCGTGCTGCGGACCATCAGACGTGGTTGAACCGGCTCGGGCTGGAACGCCGTACCACTGATTCGCGCGAGGACCGCTTGGACGACGCGCCGGCCCAGTTCGGCGAAGTCCTGGCGAACTGTCGTCAGGGGCGGTGCGTAGTACGGCGCCTCGGGAACGTCGTCGAATCCGACGACGCTGATGTCGTCCGGTACGCGGATCCCACCCTCGTCGAACGCGCTGAGCAGCCCGAGCGCCATCTGATCGTTGGCGACGAAGACGGCTGTGACTTCCTCTCCCCCACGACGACGTGCGAGCAGCTCCCGACCGGCCAGGTAACCGGTCGGCGGCCACCAGTCGCCGTGCAGCACAGGCGGCACAACGGCGCCGACCGACTCGAGCTCGATCCGCCAGCTGCGTTGCCGGGCATCCGCCTCCAGGGCGTTGGCCGGCCCTCGCACGTGATGAACAGTGCGGTGCCCGAGGTCGAGCAGGTGCCTGGTAGCGAGTGCGGCGCCTGTCTCCTGGTCGACCCAGACCGCTAGGTCCTGACCACCACGCTCCGCCTGGACGGTGATCAGCGGCACTCTCGGATTCACGACGGGTAGTGCGTGAACAGCGCCCTCATAGGTGCTCAACGCAACGATGGCGTCGACGGACTGCGTCGCCAGCCGCTCGACAGCCTCGATCAGATTGCCGCCGCTGTCGTCGTCGAGGACCGACACCGTCAGGAAGTAGCCGGCCTCGCGGGCCGCATGTTCCAGACCGAGCAAGGTCTGTGCGGGTCCGTACTGGCTCACGTTGGCGATCGCGAGGCCGATCGTGCGCGACGATCCGGTCACCAGGGCACGGGCCGCGCTGTTGGGTCGGTAGCCGAGTTCGGCGATCGCCTCCAGCACTTTCTTGCGGGTCGCCGCCGCCACGTTCGGGTGCGCGTTGACCACCCTCGACACCGTCTGGTGCGAAACCCCGGCGCGCGCGGCGACGTCCGCCATGCCGAGGGGGCGATCCACCGTGCTCCTAGCGGGTGGCGCCGGCGCGGCGCTTGTTGTAGATGTCGAAGGCAACGGCCAGCAGCAGCACCAGGCCCTTCACGATGGACTGGGTCGACTGGTCGACGCCCATCAACTGCATCCCGTTGCTCATCACCGCCATGATGAGGCCGCCGACCATCGCCCCGACCACGGTGCCGACGCCACCCGCGACGGCCGCGCCGCCGATGAACGCCGCGGCGATCGCGTCGAGTTCGAACATGTTGCCGGCGGCCGGCTGGGCGCCGTTGGACCGGGACGAGTAGATGACGCCGGCGATCCCGGCCAGGAATCCCATGTTCACGAAGATCCAGAAGTTGACCTTGCGGACCTTTACACCGGACAGCATCGCGGCGGACAGGTTGCCGCCGATCGCGTAGACCTGGCGACCGAAGACGGTGCTCTTCGTCATCAACCCGTAGGCGATCACGAGGACGGCCAGGATGATCAGGACGATCGGCAGTCCACGGGCGTGGGCGAGCTGCCAGGCGAAGTACATGACGACCGCGGCGACCGCCAGTACGCGCGTGACGAACAGCGGGAACGACTCCACCGGCTGCTCGTAGCGGATCCGTGCCAACCGGGTGCGGAACACGCTGACCGCATACCCGGCGACCGCGATCCCGGCGATGAGCAGTGTGAACGCGTCGTAGCCCTGCCCACCCATCAGGCCGTTCAGGAATCCGTTGGCGACCTTCTGGTAGTCGGCCGGGAACGGCGACAAGGAGACGTTGTCCAGTACCTGCATCGTCAGGCCCCGGAACAGCAGCATGCCCGCCAGCGTCACGATGAACGCCGGCATACCGACGTACGCCACCCAGAAGCCGTGCCACGCCCCGACCGCGACGCCCACCGCGACGGCCGCCACCACGCCGATCCACCACGGCTGTCCGTGCTGGATGACCAGTACGGCGGACACCGCGCCCGTCAACGCGACGATCGACCCGACCGACAGGTCGATGTGGCCGGCGATGATCAGGATCACCATGCCGATCGCCAGCACCAGGATGTAGGAGTACTGGAGCACGATGTTGGTGATGTTGCCCGGGCTGAGCAGGACACCGTCGGTCAGGAAGGCGAACAGCGCCACGATCACGACGAACGCGATGTAGATGCCGCTCTGCCGCAGGTTCCGCATGATCAGGGTGAGCGGATCGCTGGTGCCGATGTGCAGCGCCGCGGAGGCGCTGTCTGCTGACGCCGGTTCGGTTGGTACCGAAGGCTTGGTGCTGGTCATCCGGCGAGCTCCTTCTCCTTCGTCATGAGCGCCATGAGGTCTTCCTGAGTGGCTTGGCCCACCGGCAGTTCGCCGGTGATCCGGCCGGCCGACAACGCGTAGATCCGGTCGCACATCCCCAGCAGTTCAGGCAGTTCGGAGGAGATGACGATGACCGCCTTCCCCTGTGCGACGAGCCGGTTGATGATCGTGTAGATCTCGAACTTGGCTCCGACGTCGATACCGCGCGTGGGCTCGTCCAGGATGAGTACGTCCGGATCCGTGAAGAGCCATTTGGACAGCACGACCTTCTGCTGGTTGCCCCCGGACAGGGTGCCGACGGTGTCCAGCACGGTGCGGGTCTTGATGTTCATCTCCCGCCGGCCCTGCTCGGCGACCTTGATCTCCTCGTTGCCGTTGACCCAACCGGCCCGGGCCAGCTTGCCGAGTGCGGCGGCGGAGACGTTCGCACGGACGTCGGCGATCAGGTTCAGCCCGTACCGCTTGCGGTCCTCGGTGGCGTACGCGATGCCGCTGGAGATCGCCTCGGCCACGGTTCGGGCCCGGACCTGCTGGCCGTGAAGATACAGCCGGCCGCTGATATTGCGCCCGTACGAGCGCCCGAAGACGCTCATCGCGAGTTCGGTGCGTCCCGCACCCATCAGTCCGGCGATGCCGACGACCTCGCCGGCACGCACGGACAGGGTCGCACCGTCGACGACCTTGCGCGGCTGGACCGGGTGCCACACCGTCCAGTCCTCGATCCGCAGTACTTCGGGTCCGGGATCGGAGTCGCGGACCGGGTAGAAGCTCTCGAGGTCGCGGCCGACCATGCCGCGGATGATCCGCTCCTGGGTGACCTCCCCCGAGGTCATGTCGAGCGTCTCCACCGTGCGACCGTCGCGGATCACCGAGGTCGAGTCGGCGATCGCGGTGATCTCGCTCAGCTTGTGGGAGATCATGATGCAGGTGATCCCGCGGTCCCGCAGCCGCCGGAGCAGGTCGAGCAGGTGCGCCGAGTCGACGTCGTTGAGCGCGGCGGTCGGCTCGTCGAGGATCAGCAACCGGACGTCCTTCGACAACGCCTTCGCGATCTCGACCAACTGCTGTTTACCGACGCCGAGCTGGATCACCGGCGAGACCGGGTTCTCGTCCAGGCCGACCGACGTCAGCAGCTCGCGGGCCTCGGCGTTGGTCCGGTTCCAGTCGATCAGTCCGCCGCGTCCGCGGCGCTCGTTGCCGAGAAAGATGTTCTCGGCGATCGACAGGTACGGGACCAGCGCCAGCTCCTGATGGATGATGACGATCCCGACGGCCTCACTGCCCCGGATGCCGGTGAAGTGCACGGGCCTGCCGTCGAAGCTGATCCCGCCGTCGTAACTCCCGCTCGGGTACACGCCGGACAGCACCTTCATCAGGGTCGACTTGCCGGCGCCGTTCTCGCCGCAGATGGCATGGATCTCCCCACGCCGCACGTCGAGCGAGACGTCCTCGAGCGCCGTGACCCCGGGGAAACGCTTGGTGATGCCACGCATCTCGAGCAGCACGTCGTTCATTCGGCCCTACTTCGCCTGACCGGCGGCGACCTCGGCGGCCGTGTAGTAACCGGAGTCGACGAGTTGCTTCTGGATGTCCTGCTTGAAGACGGTCTGGATCGGCAGCAGGTACGCCGGGACGACCTTCACGCCGTTGTCGTACGACTTGGTGTCGTTGGACTCCGGCTGCTTCTTCTCCAGGAACGCCACCGACGCGTTGACGGCCTGCTCGGCCAGCAGACGGGTGTCCTTGAAGATCGTGGAGCTCTGGACACCGGTGTTGATGAGCTTGACCGACGCGATCTCCGCGTCCTGACCGGTGATCGCCGGCATCGGGTTGGCCGCCGTACCGTAACCGACGTTCTGCAACGCGGTGATGATGCCGCGCGAAATGCCGTCGTACGGCGAGAGGACGCCGGCGACCTTGCCGCCGTCGTTGTAGCTCGAGGTCAGCAGGTTCTCCATCCGCTTCTGCGCCGCCTCCTGCTGCCAGCGCAGGATCGCGACCTGTTCGAGCTTCGTCTGCTTCGACTTGACGACCAGCGTGCCGCTGTCGACGTACGGCTTCAGAGTGTCCATCGCGCCTTGGAAGAAGAAGTGCGTGTTGTTGTCGTCCAGCGAACCGGCGAAGACCTCGATGTTGAGCGGCCCGGTCTTGGTGCCCTTCGAACCGTCCGCGTTCTCCAGGCCCAGCCCGCGAAGAAGTGACTTGGCCTGGGCGACGCCGACCTTGTAGTTGTCGAAGCTGACGTAGAAGTCGACGTTCTGACTGCCGCGGATCAACCGGTCGTACGCGACCACCGGGATCTTCTTGTCGGCCGCCGCCTGCAGCTGGCTGCTGAGCGCGGTGCCGTCGATCGCGGCGATGACCAGCACGTCGGCGCCCTGGGTGATCATCTGATCCACCTGCTGCGACTGGGTCGGGATGTCGTCGTTCGCGTACTGCAGATCGACCTTGTATCCCTTCGCCTCGAGCTTCTCCTTCACCGCCTTGCCGTCGGCGATCCAGCGCTCCGACGTCTGCGTCGGCATCGACACCCCGATGGTCAGATCCTTGGGCTGCTGACTCGCGGTGTCGGTGGTCCCGCCTGCTCCTTCTCCGCCGCACGCCGCGAGGCCGAGCACCAGCAAGGCCCCACTCAGGGTGGCCACAAACCTCTTCTTCACGAACGCTTCCCCTCCGGGATGAATGTCACTCCCACATCGCTGGTCCGATTCGATTGTTAGCGCTCACATGTTTGCGCTCCCATGCAGGCTGGTCAAGACGTCGGCAAGACATCCACGCGTCACGGTCTCGTAACGGCAACCGCCCGAAACCCGTTTCCAGAAAGGATCTTCCACGCACAGCGTGCTATCGCCCCGACGAAACACGGAAGATCGTCACGCACACTGGAAGCGTTAACAACTGAAACATACTCACCAGACCGACCACGATCCTGCCGCGCCACTGACATCCCCGAGCCACGATGTCGAGGCATGCTGGTCACCTGAGTCTCCCCACCGGTCAACGGAGGTACCGCCTTGTTCGCTCGAATCGCCGTATGGGAGCCGATGCCGGACGACGACCGGCAGTGGGTGATCGACGCGGCCAAGACCGTTCCCGGAGTCCTGCACGCCTACCACCTGGTCGACCCGGCCACGGGTGACGGGCTCTCGATCTCGTTGTTCGAAGACGACGTAGACGTTGCGCAGGTCAAAACGGCGATCGCCGACAAGGCGCTCGAGCTCGGTTGGCACGACGTTGCTCGTCCGGCCCCCTCGTCCGAAACGATCTACCGGGTACTTCGCAGCGGCTGACTCGGCCGGTGCGCCAACCGTTGCTCACAGCAACGATTTGTTGGCAGAGATCCAGCCATGCAGGGCGTTCGGAACGGCTGCGCAACTTTCTGCGGCTCAGCTGCATCAAGGTGAGTAACGATCTACTGCTGGCATCGAGCCCGCAGCCTGGGGGCAGGTACGAGAGGTTGCGACATGCACGGTAAGCAAAGGCTTGTCCGTCGAGGCTCGGTGGCACTGAGCGCGGCTGCGCTGTTGGCCGTCGGTTTGTTCCCCGGAGCCGCGGACGCCGTCACGACGACCACCGGTGACGCAAGCGCCGGCAAGTGCACGATGGATCTCGGATCGGTCACGGCTGGAGGTGATCACAGGTCGCAGCGCATCACTGCCAACTCGCCACCGACGCGAACGAACGACCATGTGGTGGCGCCTGGTCTGTTCAAGGATCCGGTACGACTCAGCAGTTCGATGTTCACCTCGCCGGATCCGGCCGGGGTCTACGTCGGGGGCCATGTGATCATGGGCGCGAAGATGGCCTACAGCGGCTACGTCTTCGCCCCGGGCCGTGCATTCGACCCGAAGTCGATCGTCCGCGAGGTCTACAGCAGCGACTACGGTGACATCGTCGCGTTCGAGACGTCTCGCTATCGGGAGGGAACGTCCGCGCGAGGGGCGACCTATGGCTTGCGCGCCGACGGCGTGCTGCTCAGATGGACCTCCATCCCTGGGGATTGGCAAGTTACCGGCACGGCCCCGGGCTTCGCGTCGGTGAAGTCGATGGCGTTGATCAGCAAGACCCGGACCTACGACACGTTCCTCGCGAACACCCGGGGCGGCGCGCTCTACACGATTCACATCCCGACGACATCGCCGATGAAACCGGTCGTCAAGCCGGTACGCACCCGTACCTGGCAGGGCTTCGAATTCCTGATCGCGCAGAAGTGCGGGAAGCAGGGCACCCTGCTGCTGGGCATCGACAAGGACACCCAATCGGCCTATCTGTACGCCGTCGGACACGCCAACGGGACCGCGACGGTCATCCAGGGCCTCGGTAAGGTTCCCGGCACGTTCAACGACCCGGCGTACTTCCGCTGGGCGACCGCCACCAACGACCCACTCGTGGGCGAGTAGACGCTCGACCCGCCACCGGCGCGCCTCACCGGTGGCGGGTCAGGTCTTCACCATGACAAACGGCGGACTTCATCATGACAAACGGCGGAGGTGCCGCAGCGTCGGCACATTAGGGTCCTGGTGTGACTACTCGCACCGCACCTCGTGCCTCGCTCGCGGCACTCGCCGTCGGCCCGACCCGGCCGCTGCTGACCGCAGCCGTGTTTCTGGTGACGCTGGCGTGCGGGATCGCGCAGCTCGTGCACCGGCCGCTCTACGAACATGTCGTACGTAACGCCTCTCGCATCGACCACGGCCAGTGGTATCGACTGCTGACCGGCATGTTCTTCCAGGACGGCTGGGCGTCCGGGCTCATCTCGAACCTGCTCTTGCTGCCGGTCTTCGGCACGATCGCCGAGCGCGTGTTCGGCCGTTGGCGGTGGCTTGTCCTCTACTTCGCCTGCGGATGGTTCGGCCAGTTCATGAGCTACATCTGGCTCAATCCAGTGGGCGCAGGCAACTCGATGTGCGTCGCCGGCCTGATCGGCGGGCTGGCCACGATGATCCTCCTGGCGCCGCGCCGGTACGGCGTCACACCGCCGGTACCGCTCCGGATCACGGCATTCGCCGTGCCTGTGCTCGCCGTAGTCGACACGATCATGCACGACAACCACGGCCTCCCCTGCCTCCTCGGCATGACCCTGGGCGTCCTGCTCTTGCCACACCCAAAACACTGACGGCCACCTGGTCGACGCTGTAAGTCCCTCCGGGCGCGGCGCACGGCGGACTGCTTGAGGGGTTTGAGGACTGTGATCGTTGGGCACCCCAATGCAGCGTGCTCGAATGGGCACCTAGGGGTGGGAGGTCGGTTATGTCTGTCGGCGGGGTGGACACCTACTACGACTACGACGAGCGCCGGTGGAAGTTCCGTCGTCTGGGCGGGGGTCCGGTCCATCCGGCTCGCGTGTCCCCCGACCCACCTGAGACAGCAGTCACCGACGACCGGACGACGCGGGCATCGCATCGCGGTACGTCGGAGACGCGAGCCGGACGCCGCCGCACCACCACGAACGACGGCTGATCCACCAACTGTCTGCGAGTCGGTAGAAACCGCCGCGGGTCAGACTGCGGCGGCGTGGGGCGGGCGAAGGTAGCGCGTGGAGACCTTCCATCGGGTCAGGAGGTGTTCGGCGAAGAGGTTGTCGATGACGAGTGAGCAGCGGGCGCCGAAGAGGATGTCGCTGATGGCGTCGGGGTGCTGTTGCACGTAGCTTCCGCAGAGGTCGTGGGCAGCGATCTGCTCATGGACGGCGTCCGCTTCGACGTGTTCGGTGAAGTATCGTGCCTGGTCTTTCGTAGCGCCGAGTCTGGCGGCGCCGGCGGCGTACTGGCGATTGGGCAAGGTCGAGGTCATCTCGAGCGCCGCCAGGTGGCCGATCAGGGCGGCGGTCCAGCGGCGATGGACCGCGAACAGCGACATCACGTTCGAGACGGCCAGCGTGACGGCCGGGACCTCCGAGACGTACCGGCCGTAGCTGTCGTCGAGTCCGAGCCAGCGCATCGTCGTACGGAACAGTTCGGAATGCATCCGTTCCGGGCGACCGCCGCCGTACTCGTCGGCTTCGATCTCGACCAGCGCCGCCTTGGCAGCCCCGTCCAGGTGTGGAATGCCGAAGCTGTGCGGGTCGGCCTCCTTGAGCTGGTAGACGGACCGGTTCAGAACGAATTCACGAAACTGCTCCCGGGTGGCATGCCGACGCAGGTACGGCGCCAGCCGCGGTCCGTCATCGGCGTCGATCATCGCCCGGAGCTGCTCCGCGACCGGTTCGTCGGTCGGACGAACCCGGCAGTTGGCTTCCAGCCAGTTGATCCAGGGACGCTCCCACTGGGTGCGGGCCGCAATGATGCCCGGATCCCACTGGGCATCGGGATCCACGTCGTCGAATCCGCGGTACTGCAGCTCGTACGCGATCCAGAGCGCAAGTTGCAGGTCCTCGTCGGCGAACGGCTGACCGGACCCCACGAACTCGACGGTCCGCTGTGCACCGCCGGCGCCCGTGAGCAGGCCGCTCAACCAGGCACTGAGCGGCCCACGCGATGGTGGTAGCTGCATGTTTGTCTCCTCGACGCATTGGCAGCGAACCATTACCCGGCCTGGAAACCGTTACTGGGGTGGGTACTGGCTGTTCCATGACCACGCAGGACGACAGCGCGACGCAGATCCGTCTCTACCCGGACGGTCCGATCCTGGTGCGCGGTGACTTCGAACTAGTGGACGAGGACGGCGGTCCGATTCCGGCTGCACGCCGTACCGTCGCACTCTGCCGCTGCGGGCACAGCGCTATTCCTCCGTTCTGCGACGGCACCCACACTCTCCCGCACCGGACTCGAGCCGGCTGAGCGCGATCAGCCGAGGACGACCTCGACGTGGTGGTGGCCGGTGAGGGTGGCCGGGACGAACGGGGTTTCCATCGCTTGGCCGTCGAGGTGAACGGACTGGACGTGGGTGCCTTCGCCGCGCAGCGTCACGTCGAGCGTCGCTGCGCGGTAACGAAGCGATCGCAGCGACCATTCACCGGCGTACGTCGTGGGCACGGTCGGCCGGATCGTGATTCCCTCGGCACCGAACCTGAGCCCGAACAGACCTTCGTGGACGAGTCGGAGGAGCGCGGTGGCAGACCAGGTCTGGTGCGGGAGCGACTCCCACTGACGGCCCACCTGCCAGCCACCGTCCACCTCGCCTGTCGTCGCGTTGTAGACCTCGAACAGCTCGTCACCACTGGAGCGGAAGACAGTGACGAGGTCGTCCAGCGCACGGCCGAACTCGGCCGCATGCTGAGCCGCGGCCGCCGAGTACCCCCACAACCCCATGACCATCGGCCAGCAGATGGCATTGTGGCGGCCGGGACGATCGGAGCCGAAGCGGGCGAAGTGCGGCCACACGTTCACCACGCCGAACGGCTCGCGGTGGATGCCCTCGACGATCCCCGCCGCGCGCTCCGCCCCGGCGATGCCGAACTCGATCGCCAGCGCGAGCCCAGCGGTCTCCTGATGGAGATCGAGCCCGCCGGGTCCGAGGAAGTAGCCGTACGTGCCGGCCGTGTCCGACCAGAGGTGGTCGTTGATGGCGGCAACGAGTTGGGCCCGCTGGACGGCGTACGGCTCCGGATCCGCTCCGACCTCGGCCGCGAGTTGTTCCAGGCAACCAAGTGCTCCGACGTACACGGCATTCGTCGACAGGCAGCGGATGTCTCGGCTGACCGGGTGGTCCAGCACGAAGGACGACGGATTGTCCGGCTGGTACGGCGGTTCCGGGTAGCCGGCGATACCGTCCTGCATGAGGGCCGGACCGCGGTAGAGACCCGACGGGCTGTCGAAGCGATCACGTCGGAGGATGTCCAGGGAAGCCGCGCCGATCCGGAAAGCATCGGCCGCGAACCCCGCGTCGCCGGTCACCAGGTGATGATGTTGTGCACCGATGACCCAGATGATCTGGTCCCACCATTGGTTGTCCTGAGCGATCAGGCCGTCGGTGCAGACCTTCTGCAACGTGTGCTTGGCGACCTGGGGCGACAGCAGACTCGCCGCATGCCACGAGTTGATGGCGGCGTCCCGCGTCCACGGATCGGAGTACCCTCCTCCGGCGCGCAGGTACGCCGCACCATCAGCCGCACCGTCGGCCGCGTCGGCGATGGTGTTGACGTCGAGGAGATTGTGCAGGGCCGCGGAGTAGCACACTCGGAGGTTGTCGCCGCGCGAACCGGCGGCTGACGAGAGCAAGGGGCGATCGGGCATGCCCCCCACCCTTTCAGAACCCCGAGCTAGGCGACGGGGACGACGCGGCGCCAGCCGTCGAAGACGACGGTGGCGTTCATGCCCACCGACAGGTACAGGCCGAGTGCCGGCGTCGGGTTGTTCGTGTCGACGTGCAGGATCGTGCCGGCCCGGCCGATGGCTGCGTCGAGGGCGAACGCGTCGCGCAGCAGGAACTTCGCCAGACCACGCCCCCGGAACTCCTCGAGCACACCGAGCATTCCGATGTGACCACAGTTCTCGGTCTCGACGTACTTGTCGTTGCACTGGCGGACCGCGGCCGCCCGGCCGTCGACTTCGAGCAGCGTGAGCTGGTCCCACTCGAAGATGGGCACGTCGTCGAGCCGCTCGACCCACGCCTCATGCGGGGTCTCGGCCCAGCCGAACTGGCCGCGGAAGGACTCGTTGATGACCTCGTGTGCGGCCCGTCGGGTGGCGTCGTCGAAGGCCCCGCGGCGGACCACGACTCCGACGGGCCAGTCGGGAGTGACAGCCGGGGTGGCAACCGGTCCGGTGTGGTCGATCCGCATCCGGTGGTACGACGTACCGGTGCTGAAGTCGCGGTCGGACAGCTGCGCGCGCAGCGATTCGTCGGCCCGGCACACGAACGCGTCGACGGTGACGTCGGCATGGCCACGCTCGCGTCCCATCTCCTGGGCGCGCTCCACCGTCCGATCGACCAGCCAGGCGGCGACCCCTGGATCCTTCGCTGCCACTTCGATGTCGATCAGCTGACGGTCGCCTGTGCCGAGCGCGGTCGCATACCCGGCCGGCAGGCCGTCCGCGGCGAGCACGAGCCAGCCGTCGACCATGCGGTCGAAGCCCGGCATGTCAATGCAGTAGGCGACTTCCAGCAACGTGGTGTCGGCGTACCCGAACACCGCCGTGTTGTAAGCCGCGAGCATGTCGAACAGTGCCTCGGCGTCGGCCGGCTCAGCCGGACGGACGGTGTAGCCGTCGGGCAGTACAGCGATGGTCTTCATGACTCAGAGTGCGCCCGTACGCCGTGCAGCGGAAGGGGCTACCGACTCGCGGACGACGACCGGGCAGGGCAGCAAGGTCGGGTGTGTCGAGCGGTACCACGAGGTACTGCTGCTCTGGATGAGCCGGGTCAAGGTGGCCACCGCCCAGGCGCCCATCTCGTAATGCGGCAGGGCGACGGTGGTGAGCGCCGGGTAAACACTGGCCGCGATGGGCGCCTGGTCGTCGAAGCCGACGATCGACACGTCATCGGGAATTCGCAGGCCGAGCTCCTGGGCCGCGCGGTAGGCGCCCATCGCCATCCGGTCGTTGTAGCAGAAGATCGCCGTCGGCCGATCGTCTCGATCGAGCAACTCGAGGCTGGCCGTGTATCCACCGCCGGCCTCCGACACACTCGAGGTGATCAGTCGGTCGTCACGCGGGATACCTGCCTGCTCGAGACCGCGGAGGTACCCGACCAGGCGGCCCTGGGTGGCCGGAACCTCGATGCTCGAGTCCGCGAACGCGATCCGCCGATGCCCGGCGTCGGCCAGCAGGGCAACGAGATCGGCCGCCCCGCTGGCCTCGTCCGGTAGAACAGCGGGTACGACGCCTTGCCGGTCCAGGGCTCCTATCAGCACCGCCGGTACCGCGCGCAACTCGCGCGGCACCGACACCTCGTGGTGGAAGACCGTGGCGTAGATGATGCCGTCCACCTGACGCTCGATCAGCGCCCGGGCGTCGGCGCGGCGGGCGTCCGCGCCGGCGTCCAGATGCGAGTTGATGATCGCGAGCGTGAGGTTGTGCCGACTCGCCTCCTCCTGCGCGCCGAGGATGATCCGGCCGGCGTGCGGGGTGGTCGCGATCTCCTCGGTGAGCAGCCCGATCATGTCCGACGCGCGGGTCCGTAGCCCGCGGGCGAGCCGGTTCGGGGTGTACCCGAGGTCCCGGGCGACCGATCGCACCCGGTCCCGGGTCGCCTCACTCGTTCGCGTGTGCGGAGTCTCGTTGAGCACGTGCGAAACCGTCGTGACGGACACCCCCGCGGCGCGCGCGACATCCCGGATGCCCACCTTCGGCGTGACCGCTTCCTCATCTGCTCCGCTCATCGACCCGACCTCACTCGTCCCAGAGGCCGTGCTCCGGCCATCGTCGCGGTAGCCGCTCCTCGACCGGTGGCAGCTCGGCATGCGGCGCGTGATCCCCCAACTGGTACCAGTAGGCGACGCTCGAGTAGTCGTTCCCCTGATCGTTGGCGTGTCCGTGCTCGATCGACACCCGCAGGCTCTTCGCGAACCGGACCGGGTCCTCGATGTGCCAGCGGAACATGCTCCACAGCCCGAAGTGCTCCTGCGGGCTCGCACCGAGCGTGATGCCGTGGTACGGACCGGCGTACTCCCCACTGGGGAATCCCCAGGCGGCGCCGAAGTAGTCCTCCGTGCCGGTCCCGTGCAAGGAGGGCGGCCAGACCTCCCCGTCGATGAAGAACATGTCGTCGCCCTCCCCCGGCCAGGTGAACACCTGGTTGGAGGCGTCGAAGTTGTCGATGCTGAGCACGCAGCCAACGTAGTGCCCCGTGCCGGTCGCATCGAGGATCACGTAGTTGTCGTCGCCGGTCAGGTTCGTCCCCGGCAGGTCCCACGGCGCCGGGTTCTCGAGATCGGTGGTGTGCTGTACGGCGGTCGTCGGCTTCTCCTGCCGGTAGTACGCATGGAACCGCGCGACGTCGTCCGGGATCGGCTCCTCGCTGAGCTCGTAGTCGACGTAGTAGAAGAGGTTCTCGATCGGCTGATCGCTCTCGTTGCGGATCTGGATCCTCGCGTGACTGCCGAACGGCATCGGGAAGTAGCTGTTCATCGCGGCCGCGAACGGCCCTTTGGGACCCCGCCGCGGACCGAAAACGGCGTTCAGCGGAAGGGAGATGTAGTGCTTCGCGACCGCGTGCCCGACACCGAAGAAGTCGCCGAGCGGCGCCCGTACGCTCGGGTTCTCCTCCCCGTCCCAGAACATCTCGATGACGAGCTTGCGCAGGTACTTCTCCGAGTAGCACCGCGTGGTCAGCCAGATGTGCTCGATGCGTCCCGCCCCGGTGATATCGGCGATCACGAAGGTCTCGCCCGCGGGCACCACCGCGAAGTCCCGGTTGCCGCCGCTGCGGTCCCAGCTGGACTCGCGGCGCGACCGGCCGGACTTCACGTGGGCCAGACCGCCGAGCGGGCTGTTGGGTTGCCAGAATTCCATATCTTCTCCGGTGTTTGAGTGTGTCAGCCCTTGACGGCGCCGAGGGTCAGGCCGGCGACGATGTGCCGCTGGAGCGCGAGAGTGAGCAGGATGACCGGGACGGAGTAGAGCGCCGAGAGCGCGGTCATTCCGCCCCAGTCGAGGCCGAACTGCGTCTGGAAATTGGCGATCACGATCGGCGTGGTCTGGGCCCGCACCGACGTGAGCAGCAGTGCGAACAGGAACTCGTTCCAGGACGCGAGGAACGCGAAGATGGCCGTGACCGCCAGGCCGCCGGAAACGACCGGCAGAACGACGTGCCGGAACGCCTGCAGCCGATCGCTGCCGTCGACCTTGGCGGCTTCTTCCAGCTCGATCGGGACCGCCTCGAAGAAGCTCGACATCAGCCAGATCGACAGCGGCAGCGAGATCGTGGTGTGGGCGATCGCCAGACCGATCGTGGTGTCCGAGATGCCGAGCCGCCGCATCGTCTCGACCAGCGGCGCCCCGACCGCGATCGTCGGCACCATCCGGGTGACCAGCGCCGCGACCACGAAGATGCGCCCGCTCGGCGTTCGGTAGCGGGTGATCGCGTACGCCGCCGGCACCCCGAGGGCGAGTGAGAACGCCGTACTGAGCACTGCGGTTGCGACGCTGTTGATCAGCGCCGGTACGACGCCGTCCTTGCTGAGCGCGGCGACGTAGTTGTCGAGCGTCCACTGCGACGGCAACACCTGGGGCGGTACGGCGATCGCGTCGAGCGGCGTCTTGAACGACGTCAGCAGCAGGTAGACGAACGGGAATCCGTACAGCACCAGTACGGCGACGAGCGCGACCCACAGGACGACTCGCGTCGGACGGCGGCGGGTCTCGAGGCCGTTCATGCCTGATCACCCCCGGGCCGCCAGATGGCGAAGATCGCGATCGCGGCGACCAGGAGCATCGCGATCAGATAGACGGTGCCCATGGCGCTGGCAAGGCCGGGATCGCCGTTGCGTGTCATCGTGCGGTAGATCAGCAGGCTGAGCGTCGTCGTACTGTCCTGTGGCCCTCCGTTGGTCTGGATCAGGATGATGTCGAACGCGCGGGCCGCGTCGATGCCGCGAACGATCAGCGCCACGGCGATCACCGGTCGCAGCAGCGGCAGGATGATCCGGAACAGCAGCGTCGGGAACCGTACGCCGTCGATCCGAGCAGCCTCGATGACGTCACCCGGAACGTTCTGCAGTCCCGCGAAGAGGATGAGCGTGATGAACGAGGTCGTCAGCCAGATGTCCGGCAGCGCCACCGAGAACAGTGCGATCTTCGGATTGCTCAGCCAGGTGATCTGGTCCGTGCTGTGCAGCAGTCCGACTCGGCGCAGCAACTCGTTGAGGATGCCGAAGTTGTCGATGAGCAGGAATCGCCACAGCAGGCCGGCTACCACCGGGGCGACCATGAGCGGGTACATGAACACAGTCCGGAACACGGCCGACCGGCTGCCGAGCGCCGCGAAGACCAACGCCACGGCGAGCCCGAAGGTGAATTCGAGCGCGACCACGATGACCGTGTAGACGATCGTCCGCAGCGCCGCTCCTTGGAATGCCGGGGAGTCGAACGCGGTCGCGAAGTTCTCGAAACCCACGAACGTCCGCGGGCCGCCGGCCATCGGCGAGATCTCGTAGAACGCGTTCGAGACAAATCTGATCAGTGGCCACGCCACGAAGGCGGCCAGGAACAAGGCGGCCGGAGCGATCAGTGCGAGCGCGAACCGGCGGTCGGTGAGGCGCACAGGAGTGTCCTTCGGAGTCGGTCTACTTGACGATGGCCTGAATCTGAGCCTTCGCCTGTTTCAGCAGTGCCGCGTTGTCCGCGCCCTTGGCGACCGACTTCTGCAGCATCGGCGTCAGCACCGACGTCACGATCTCTTGCCACTTCGGTGTGGCCGGCCGCGCGATCGTCGCGGGCGACTTCAGCGTCGTGAGGATGGCCGGGTAGTTCTCGTGCCCGGCGACGCCGGCTTGCGATTCGAACGCCGAGATCCGCGCGACCAGACCCAGCGACGTCTTGACCGAGAGGTCGTTGTGCTCGTAGGCGAAGGCGATGAACTTCTTGGCCTCGGCCTGCTTGTCGGTTGCCTTGGGCACCGATAGGTACCAGGCGCCCGGTACGCCGGCGATGCCGCCGGGGCCCGCGATCATCGGAGCGACGCCGATCTTGCCTTTGACCGCGGCATTGGCCGGGGTCTGGGTGTAGGCATGGCCCCAGAAGCGCATCATCGCGAGCTTGCCCTGGTAGAAGAGGTTCTGCGCGCCGGCCCAGTCGAGCTGCGCGGCGCCGGGCGGCGCGAACGGCAACAGGCTGGTGTAGAAGTTCAACGCTGCCAGGTGATCGGCGTCGTCGATGGTGACGTCGCCGCTCTTCGGATCGAGAACCATCGTCTTCTCGCCGGTCTGCGAAACCGTGGCCAGCCACTCCGTCTCGACCGCACCCTTCACATCGGTGCCGTACAGATCGGTCTGGCCGTCGCCGTTCGTGTCGCGGGTGAAGAACTCGGCCACGTCCTTGTACTGCTTCCACGTGGTCGGCGGCACCAGCGCGTACCCGTACTTCGCCTGGAAGGCAGCCTTCTCCTTCGGGTCGCCGAACAGGTCGGTCCGGTAGTAGAGAATCTCGGAGTTCGTCCACGCCGGCATCCCGACGTACGACCCGCCGACCTGTGCCTCGGCCACCAGGCCCGGGAACAGATCGCGCTTCACGTCGTCGGTGAACAGATCGTCGAGCGGCGAGACACCGCCGGAGAAGGCGCTCAGCCAGATGGCGTCGAGCGCGGCGACGTCGAAGGACGTCTTGCCCGAGCCGAGCTCGGTCTGGATCCGGTCGTAGAGACCGTCGTACGGCAGTTCGACGAGTTCGACCGTCGTACCGGTGTCCTTCTGGTAGAGATCGGCGATCGGCTGGAGCTCGGCCTTTCCGCCGCCCTCCACCAGGACGGTGAGCTTGCCGGCCGCGCCTTCCGAGCTGCCACCGGCACCGCATCCGGCGATCGCCAGGATCACACTCGTCGCCACGGCGATGCCGGCCATCGCGGTCCGGAGACGACCGCTCGTGCTGCGAAGGTTCATACTCCGCTCCGTTCAGGCTTGTGATGAAACGTTTTGGCAAAACGTCTTGGCAGGAATGTTCACCCGCCGGGGCCGGTCGGTCAACGCCAAACTTCCGCCAAACAGCTGCCAAAACTTTTGGCAGCTGCGGCGATCTTGCCGCCGCCTGGCCGCGGTCCTACCTTCGGATCAATTCCGCTCTGCCAAAACCTTTTGGCACTCCCGAGAAGGAGCCGTCGTGAACTCCTCCACTCCTCCGGACGCACGCCTCTCGCGCCGGGTCTTCCTGGCGGCCGCAGCCGCCGCGAGCGCCGCTGGCTACCTCCAACTGCCGAGTACGCCGGCATCCGCGGCCGTCGCCGCCGACCCGGCGCCGCGACCGCACAACACGCTCCTCGGCGTGCTCTGACCCACCGCAGCCCACCTCACGAAAGGGAAGACGATGCCCTCGACGATCTACGACGTCACCACCTGGACCATCCCCAGCAGCCCGTCGACCACCGCCTACACCGACATCGGCGCGATCGTGAACAGCATCATCGCCGACATCAAGACGAACCAGCCGACGCAGGCCTCCAAGCCCGGTGCGGTCATCTACGTCCCGCCGGGCGACTACTCGCTCAAGACCCGGATCGTCATCGACATCAGCTACCTGCAGCTCAAGGGATCCGGGCACGGCTTCACCTCGTCGAGCATCCGGTACAACTCCGGCAACACCTCCAGCTGGCACGAGATCTGGCCGGGCGGCAGCCGGATCCGGGTCGAGAACACCGACGGGAACGCCGAGGCGATCCTGATCAGCCGCAGCGGCGACCCCAGGCTCAGCTCGATCGAACTGCTGGACTTCTGCCTGGACGGCGTCTCGTTCACGCCGAACCAGAACAGCTACCTCAACGGCAAGATCGGGATCCGATCGACCACCGCCACCGACTCGCTGCGGATCCGGGGCCTGGGGATGGTGTACCTGGAGCGCGGGATCGTGATCACCGACGCCGACGCGCTGCATATCCAGGGCAACTTCCTCTGCGAGAACGGCAGCTGCATCGAGCTCGTCGGATCCGGGCAGGCCAGCATGGTCAACGACAACATGATCGGCGCCGGCTATGTCGGCTTCTCGATCTACGCCGAGAACCACTTCGGCCTGATCGTCTCCGGGAACAACGTCTTCCCCCGGGGCAAGAGCTCGGTGCACCTGAAGAACTGCACGAACAACACGATCAGCGCGAACCGCCTGCACGCCTTCTATCCGGGCATGATCCAGTGCGAAGGCGCCTGCCACAACAACCTGATCGGATCGAACCATTTCCTCCGGGTCCCCGAATCGTTCCCGGCGATGACCGGCTTCAACAACGGGCTCGACGATCTCTTCGGGCTCGTGCAGCTCAACGGCAGCGGCAACACCGTGGTCGGCAATCACTTCTCGTTCGACGTGCCGGCCGCGAACATCACGCCGTCCGGAGCGACCCCGACGATCGTCCTGGTGAAGTCGGGGAGCAACAACTACGTCGCCACCAATCACACGGCCGCGAACGTCGCCGTACGCACCGTTGTACTCGACGGATCGACGGTCAACACGAAGGTCCTCGACTGCGGCACCTCGGCGGAGTTCCAGGCGCTGAGCGGAGCGACGTACGGGTTCCGGGCCACGCCATGATCCGGGTCGCCCTGTTCCTGGCTCGGTTCCTGGCCTGGGTCCTGGCGCTCACCGGTCTGACGGCGGTCCCGGCCGCCGTCGCCGGCTCACCCGCCGACTATCCGGAGTACCCGTACGCCGCCACCGACTACACCGAACCGTTCCGCGGTCAGTTCCACTTCAGCCCGCAGAACGGGTTCATGAACGACATCAACGCTCCCTTGTACTACCGCGGTGTGTACCACCTGTTCTTCCAGCACAACCCGCACGGCCTGTCGTGGGACGCGGCGGTGCACTGGGGGCACGCGACGAGCACCGACCTCGTGCACTGGACGCAGCAACCGATCAGCCTCGAGCCCGGTGTGCACAGTGGCAACCTCTGGTCGGGATCGGGCTGGGTCGACCTCAACAACGTGACCGGGCTGAAGGTCGGGTCCGACGACCCGATCCTGTTGTTCACCAACACCGACGGCGTCAGCATCGCGTACTCGACCGACGGGGCGAAGACCTTCCAGATGTACAACGGCGGAGCGAAGGTCATCACCGATCCGGTCGAGAGCCGCGACCCCAAGGTGCAGTGGGACCCGCAGCACAACCGCTGGGAACTCGTCACGTTCCGGGCCGGGACCGGCGCCGCGTTCTACACCTCGACGAATCTGCTCGACTGGACCTATCGCGGCGCCTACGCGGCCAACTGGTTCGTCGAATGTCCCGACCTCTACCAACTGCTGGTCGACGGGGACACCAACGCGCAGAAGTGGGTCCTCCAGGATGCCAGCGGCGAGTACGTCGTCGGCTCACTCGACGCGAACGGCCTGTTCGTCTCGGACTGGGCGACCCCGCAGCGGATGGAATGGGGAGTGTCCGGCGCGGCCTTCCCACCGTCCACCTGGTACGCGCCCCAGACCTTCAACCAGCTGCCGAACGGCCGCATCGTCCAGCTGGGCTGGCAGCCGAGCAACGCCGGCGTGACCTGGACCGGCAACGCTTCCTTCCCGGTCGAGCTCGCCCTGAAGACCTATCCGGAGGGCATCCGCCTCACCCGCAATCCGGTCAGTGAGATCTCTACCATCCGTACGTCGACGCAGACCTGGGGATCGCGCACGATCACGACGGATCCGGCGACCGATCCACTCAGCGGCATCTCGGCCGACACGTACGAGATCAGCGCCCAGTTCGACCTGACCGGCGCCACCGCGTCGGAGTTCGGATTCCGCCTGCACGCGCGCGCGGACGGATCGAGCGATCGCACCGTCGCGTACGGCGTTGCGGCGCAGACCCTGTACGGCGCGCCGGCGCCACCGATCTCGAACCAGGTCACGATCAGAATCCTCGTGGACCGCGGGCAACTGGAGGTCTTCGGCAACAACGGCAAAACCGTAGTGAGCGACAACGTCGCCTTCGACTCCTCCCCCGCCAGCCTCGGGCTTCACCTGTACGCCGTCGGCGGTGCGGTCACCCTCACCTCACTCAGCTTCTCCCCCATCGGCTCGACCTGGACGCCCGGCCCCGCGGGCACGGCTCCCGCCGGCGCCATCGTGTCGACCACGCGCCAGGACATGTGCGTCGATCGCGATGTTGCCAGCGGCAAGGTGCAGCTGTGGTCCTGCCTGGCGAACTCCAACCAGACGTGGAGTCTCGACAGCCTCGGACAACTGAAAACAGGAGGCGTCTGCCTGGAGGTGCCGTCCGGCCAGACGGCGAACCTGACCTTGCTGAACGTCGCAACCTGCTCAGGCGGCGACAACCAGAAGTGGCACCAAGCCAACTTCGGCTCCCTCATCAACCAGGCCTCCGGCCGATGCCTGGACCTCCCCGAAGCCGACTTCACCAACGGCCGCCAACTACAAATCTACGACTGCGTAGCCACCCGAAACCAAAGCTGGGTAGGCCCCACCTGACGGTCGCGATCGGCGGGCTAGCTGCCCGCCGATCGTGTCCCCCGATCCTGTTGCTGGTGCCGGCCGCTGTGGATCAGCGGTTTGGGTTCCACTTCCAGTCGGTCTTGGCGTTGTCGTTGGGGGACGTGTTGCAGCCGTCCTTGCCTTCGCACTCGCGGAGGATGACTCGTACGGCGCCGATTGTCTCGTTGCTGTAGACGCGGTAGTCACCGTGACCGACATCGCCGTCGCTGCAGCCCGACGTGTCCGCGATGGGCGTGCGCTTCCAGTCGCTGAAGCCGTTGCCGAGACGCGTCTGGTACCAGATGTACGCACCCGCGCCGTCGCCGCCGCTGAGGCAGATGTCGGCCACCCGGGCGACGTGGATCGTGAACGACTTGGCGCCGTGCCAGGCGATCCTGCCGCCGGCCTCTGCATGGCCTGCGAACTCCCCGCCGTTCTGCGACTTGATGGCGAAGCCCGGCCCTTCCGGTACGTCCGGACCGTCTGCCGCGGTGGCTGCCGTCCCGGCCGCGACCAGGCCGGACACCCCGATGGCCCCGGCTACCAGCAATGACGCGATCCTCATCAGTTCCTCCAGATGGATGACTTCGTGCCGGTGGTCCCGGCCGGATGAGCATGCCGCCGTCGCGTCGGTCCGATCAGCCGAACCGATCGAATCCGATCACCCGCGGCCGCCGGACTTGCTAGCGTGCCGCCATGGAATCCGGCCGCGAGCCTCCCCGCCCGGGCTCGGTGCGCACGTACGACGACCTCGCCGAGCGTCTTCGAGCGCTCAGATCGTGGGCCGGAGTGTCGTACCGCGAGGCGCACCGGCGGACCGTCCGCGACCGGACGGCCCGAGGTGTCTGCGAGATCCCCGCGTATGCGACCGTCTACCACTGCTTCCAGCCTGGCCGGAGCCGGATCGACCCGGAGCTACTGGTCGACATCGTGCGCGTGCTGGTCGAGGACGACGCAGCGGCGGCCGAGTGGCGACAGGTGTGCCAGGTGGTCGATCAGCGCGCCGCCGAGGCGTCCGTCGTGGACGTGGCAACCGATCTCCCGGCCGACCTGCCGCAGTTCACCGGCCGGCGAGCAGAGCTGAACCGGGTACCGGCCGGCACCGTGACCGGGCTGGTGACGATCCACGGGATGGCGGGCGCAGGCAAGACGACTCTCGCCACCCACATCGCCCAGCGGCTGGTCCCAGGGCGGCGCCTGTTCGTCGACCTGCGCGGCTACGACCCGGATCGACCACCGGCAGACCCGGCCGCCGTACTAGGTGCCTTCCTGCGTCGGCTCGGCGTGCGCGGTAGCGAGATCGCGCCGCTCGACCTGGCACGGCGTACGGCGATGTACCGCTCCCTGCTTGCCCGTTCCCCGGCGCTGGTGCTGCTCGACAACGCGGGCAGCGAGGACCAGGTGGCACCGCTGCTGACCGCCGCGGACGGCTGTCTGACCCTGGTGACGAGCCGTCGACGTCTCCAGCTGCCGGGAATCACCCAGGAGATCGCGCTCGAGCCGTTCGCTCCGGCGGAGTCGGTCGAACTGCTGCGCCGGACCGCCACCGGACAGGTCGATGCCGCGCCTGAGCTGGCCGCCCGGATCGCGGACCTGTGTGGCCACCTTCCGCTGGCGGTCGCACTGATCGCAGGCTGGATGGACAACCGACCGGACTGGACCTTGTCGGACCACCTCGATCGCCTCGCGGAGCGACGCGGCAGCCTCCGGCTGGACGACACGGTCGAGGTTGCTCTGGCGACGTCGTACGAGCGGCTCCCGGAGGACGACCAGCGGCTGCTGCGGCTGCTGTCTCTTCATCCTGGCCCGGACCTGGACGCGTGCGCCGCGGCCGCGCTCACCGGCGGTGGGCTCAGCAGTACTACTGCCACCCTCGACCGCCTGGTGTCCGCCAGTGTGCTGCGGCAGCCCGCGACCGAGCGGTTCGCGATGCACGACCTGGTCCGGATCTTCGCCTCGGACCGGGCGCGCGAAGAAGAGCGGCCGGCCGGGCGCCGCTCGGCGTTGGTCAAGCTCTACGACCACTACCGCCGTACGGCGAAGTGCGCGCTCGTGCACTACGCGCCGCAGGATCGCCACCGCCATCCGGAGGTCCCGGATCCGGGGACCCCCACGCCGCCGATCGCCGACCGTGACAGCGCGGCTGCCTGGCTGGAAACGGAGAGGGCGAACCTGCTGGCGATCGCGAGCCATGCCAGCAACCACGGTTCGCCTCAGCATGCCGTCGACCTGTCTGTCCTGCTGTTCCGCTTCCTCGACGATGCGGGGCACCATCAGGATGCCGCGAACCTGCACGAGCTGGCGGCCAGGATCGCTGCGCCACCCGGGCGAGCCCGCGCGCTGATCAACCTCGGAACCGCGTGCTGGCGGCTCGGCCGGTATGACGAGGCGCTGCAGCACAACCAGGATGCCCTCGCTATCCACCAGGAACTGGGCGACCGGGTCGGCGAGGGGATCGCCCTGACCAACCTGGCTGTCAGCTACGGACGACTCGACCGGTTGCCCGAGGCAATCGAGCACTACCGGACCGCGATCGACATCCTGGCCACGACCGACGACCGGGTCACCGAAGGCGTAGCGCTCGGCAACCTCGGATACGCACTGGAGCGCAGCGGCCGGCTGGACGAGGCACTCGAGCAGAACCTCAGGCACCTGGAGCTGGCGAGGCGAATCGGCGACCGGGCAGCCCAGGGTGTTGCCCTCGGCAACGTCGGCAGCGTGTACCAGCGGCTGGGACGGCTCGACGAGGCACTGCAACACCACGAGCAAGCCCTGGTGCTTGCCCGTGAGACCGGTTATCGACTGGGCGAACTGTCGATCCTCAACGAACTCGGGGCGGACCTGCACCTGCTCGGCCGATTCGATCCCGCCCTGGAGACCTACCGCCGCGCCGAGTCCCTCGCGGACGAGCTCGACAATCCTGGCGAGCTGGACAGTGCCCGCGCCGGGATCGAGCAGTGCCAGCAGGCCTTGGGCTCCCGGACCTCCGACTCAGGACGCTAGGTCGGAAAGACGCTAGGACGGATGGCAGGGCTGGGCCGGCTTGCCGTGCGGCGGATACTCCCGGGGCAGGCGGTCCGTGAACTGCTTCTCGGTCGGATGCACCCGATGATCGGCGTAGCTGTAGTAAGCCAGCCGCGCGTAGGTGCGGCCCTTCCACTCCCAGTACTGCGTGCCGGGCACGTACACGCTGCCGTCGGTCGGCCGACGGAAGTGGGGATAGCCGATGAACATCCGCCGGACGCCGTCGGTGCCCAGGTACTTCCCGTCGAGCTTGCAGTTGCGGACGGTCGCCCGCCACCAGTCCGCCCACTCGTAGCGGTCCTCGTCGGGGTAGTACCAGCCGGTCCGGCCCAGGTCGCCGACGGTCTGCCCGCAGAACCGGCGGACCGTACCGTCCCGTTCGACCCGCTCCGGCCCGCAGGCCTCGTACGCCTCGGCAGCCTGCGCGGCCGCCCTCGGCTCGGGCGCCACCCGCGCAGAGGCCGTCGTACCCGGCCCCGGAAGCAGCACTGCCAGCGTCGCGGCAGCCGCGACCCATAGCACGACACGCCGAATCTGCTGTCTCGCGAACATCGAAGCTCCCCGTATGTCGACTGCACGAGCGCGCCAGATCCTAGTAGCTCCCGGGGCCAGGACCTCAGATCGGAAGTGGGTCGTAGTTGGCGCCGAAGGGGGCGTCTGGTCGGGCGAACTCTCCCATCAACGCGCGCCTCAGGGGTGTGGTGCGCTCGAGGAACTCGGGGTCGTTGGTGAGGCGATCGGCCGGGCGGACCCAGGGTGGGCTGTAGACGTAGTGCGTTGTGTAGCGGTCGAGGTCGCCGTCGTGGCGGAAGGTTCGGTGCCAGACGCCGTTGTGGAACACCAGGGCGGCCCCGGCCTCGGCGCACACGACATGGCCGATCGCGATGTCGTCGTTGGGCTCACGGATTGCGTCCGGCAAACCGACCCGCGAGCGGTGGCTGCCGGGGATCAGCTCCATGTTGCCCATGCCGGGCACCGTCTGATCGGTGAGCAGGTACGACACGCGGAGCTGGAGCAAGGGCACCGGGTATCCCAGGTCCTTGAAGTCGAAGGCGGACGATCCGTCCTGGTGCCAGCGGCCGTTCCCGGCGTGCGCCGGTTGCATGGTGTTCCAGCCGGCCTGCAGCACGAATCGGTCGCCGAGCAGACCCTGCACCTTCGGAAGTACGTCGGGATGGTCGATGAGCCGTTCGAGGACCGGCTCGCTCTCGTAGGTCCGGCCGATCTGCCCGAACTCGCGGTCGCGGCTCTGGTGCAGACGCTGCGAGACGTCGTACGCCTCGGCGGCCTCCTCCTTGGTCAGGACGTTGGGTATCACGAAGTAGCCCCACGACTCGAAGATGAAGCGGTCGGTCTCGGTCAGCTGACCTTTGTCGACGACGGGATCGAGCATCACGGTGTCCTCTTCTGCACGTTCGCGGATGGTGCCTGTCGGAGTGCGCGCTCAGGGAAAGTAATGTACCTCCGAGAGTTGTCCCAGGTACTTTTCTGCCATCGAGGAGTCCTCATGCGGTACCCGTTCCGAACGTCAGCCGGCCCACTCGTGGCTGTGACTCTCGCCGCGGCGCTGGCAGTCGCCGGCTGCTCCTCGTCCGGTCCGTCGGGATCTGCGTCCGGCGCCGCCGGAGGGACCTTGGTCGTCGGCGTCACCTCCGACCCGGACACGCTGTTCCCCTGGAAGGCAACGCAGTTCCAGGCCGTCAACGTCCTGCAGAACGTCTACGGGACGCTGACCGAGTTCGGCCAGGACCTGAAAGTGGTTCCCGGCCTGGCCAAGGAGTGGAAGACCACAGACGGCGGCAAGACGCTCACCTTGACGTTGCGCGACGGCGTCACGTTCAGCGACGGCAGTGCGATGGACTCGGCGGACGTGAAGTTCTCGCTCGACAAGATCATGGACGAGAAGACCGCCGCCGTCGCCCGCGCTTCGCTCGCGTCGGTGAGCGCCGTCCAGGCGCCGGACGCGCACACCGTGGTGCTGAAGCTCAGCACGCCGGATGCCGCCCTGCCGGGCAACCTGGCCAGCACCAACCTGGCCATCCTGTCGTCCACCGACACCGAGCAGAAGCTCGGCTCGGCCACGAACGGCACCGGCCCGTACAAGTTGTCGAAACGGACGCCAAGCCAGTCCCTGACGCTGGCCAAGAACGACAAGTACTGGGGTAGCGAGAAGCCCAAGCTGGACGCCATCGAGTTCCGCGTGATCCCGGACGAGTCGTCGATCGTGTCCGCGATGCAGTCCGGCAACGTCCAGCTCGCGGTCTTCGACGACCCGCTGGTCGCCAAGACCGCTGAGGGCGGCAACCTGCAGGTCGCCAAGACGCCGCAGCTGAGCTATCACGTGCTTCAGCTGAATGCTCGCCACGGCGACCTCGCGAATGTCAACGTCCGGCTGGCGATCCAGTGCGCGATCGACCGCAAGCAGGTCCTGGACGCCGCCGCGCTCGGCGAGGGTGAGGTGACCGGGCCGATCACGGCGCCGGAGTTCAAGTCCGACCCCGCGCAGCGTCCCTGCCCCCAACGAGACCTGACCAAGGCGGCCGACTACCTCGCCAAGGCCGGCAAGCCTGACGGCCTGCACGTGAAGGCGATCGTCTCGCAGGGCGAGTACGCGACCTCGGTCAACGAGGCCCAGAGCCTCAAGGCCCAGCTCGCCGAGGCCAAGATCACCCTCGACCTGGAGACCCTCGAGTCCGGCGCGTTCGTGGACCGGTGGGTGGCCGGTACCTTCGACGCCGCCGTCGCCCTGAACGGCGGGCGACCGGATCCGGACGGCATGTACGGCCGCTACTTCACCAGCAAGGGCAACCTGAACAAGGTGGCCGGCTACAGCTCTCCCAAACTCGATCAGCTCTTCGCTGCCGGCAAGGCCAGCACCGACGAGGCGCAGCGCAAGCAGATCTACAGCCAGGTCTCGGCCGAACTGGAGAACAACGCGGCGTGGATCTGGCTGTTCACCGGGTTCACGTACACCGCCACCACCTCCCAGGTGAAGGGATTCGTCCCGATGGTGAACGGATCCTTGCAGTACCTGCGGACGACGACTGTCAGCTGATGGTACGGCGGCTTCTGCGGCACCGCGTCGTACGGCGCATCGCGAGCACGATCGGCACGCTCCTGGGTGTTGCCGTCTTCGTGTTCGTGATGCTCCGTGCGATCCCGGGCAACCAGATCACGGCGGGGCTCGGCACCGAGGCCGCGGCACTGACCCCCGCGCAGCGAGAGGCGCTGACCCAGTACTACGGACTCGACCGGCCGTTGCCGGTGCAGTTCTTCTCCTGGCTGGGCAACGTGTTCACCGGGAATCTCGGGTTTTCCGCGCGTGCCCAGCGCAGCGTGCTCGAGCTGACCCTCTCCTCGTTGCCGGTGACGCTGGAACTCGCCGTTGTATCGATCGTGCTCGCGCTGCTGATCGGCGTACCACTGGGCATGCTGGCCGCCTCGAAGCCCGAATCGCCGCGGGACGTCGTCGGCCAGGTCGTCAGCTTGGCGGGCCTGTCCGTACCGGCTTTCCTGCTCGCCACCACATTGCTGTCGGTGTTCGCCGCCGAGCTCGGCTTCAACCCCAACGGACGGGGCTTCGCGACCCTCGCCCAGGACCCGCTCCTGAATCTGCAGCAGATGTTCATGCCCGCGCTGGTGCTCGGGTTCGGCATCGCCGCGCCGATCCTGCGCACCACCCGGACCGCGGTCCTCGACATCCGGTCCAACGACTTCATCCGAACCGCCCGCGCCAAAGGCGTGCCGCCGCGCAGGCTGCAGTTCAAGCACGTGCTCGGGAACGCGCTGGTGCCGATCGTGACGATGACCGGCCTCCAGTTCGGCTACCTCCTCGGCGGCGCGGTGGTCGTCGAGCAGATCTTCTCGCTTCCCGGCATCGGCCGGCAGGTGCTGCTCGGCATCCAGCAGAAGGAGTACGCCGTCGTACAGAGCACCGTCCTGGTGATCGCGCTCGCCTTCGTCCTCGTCAACCTGCTGACCGACCTGCTCTACCGGATCATCGACCCCCGGGTGCGTGCGTCATGACGGACATCTCCCAGGCCGCCGAGATCCCGGCCGGCGCCCGGCCGCGTAGCCTTCGCATCCTGCACAGCCCGACCGCGGTCACCGGACTGGTGGTCCTCGCGATCCTGCTGGTCCTGGCGCTGCTGTCGGCGTTCCATTTGCTGCCGCACGATGCGATCACCCAGGACCCGACCTCCCGTCTGCAGTCGCCGTCGGGCGGTCACCTCCTCGGCACTGACCAGTTCGGCCGAGACGTCTTCGCCCGCGTCGCCGCCGGGGTCGCGAACTCGGCGCTCATCGCAGTCGTGGCCGTCGCCTTCGCGGGTGTCGTCGGAACCCTCGCAGGTCTTGTCGCGGGCTTCTACCGCGGTGTGTCGGACGGACTGATCGGCGGCGTCACGAACGTCCTGCTCGCCTTTCCGCCGCTGCTGCTGGCCCTGTCCCTGGCCTCAGTGCTCGCACGCAACTGGTTCACCGTCGCGGTGGCGATCGCGATCGTCTACGTGCCCATCTTCATCCGGGTGACCCGTGGGCCGGTCCTCTCGCTCCGCGAGATCGAGTACGTCAAGGCAGCCATCAGCACCGGTCAGAGCCGGTGGATGGTGATGATCCGCCACGTCCTGCCCAACATCGTCTCGATCGTCATCATCCAGGTGGCGCTGTCGCTGTCGTGGGCCGTCCTCACCGAGGCGGCCCTCAGTTTCCTCGGCCTCGGCACCCCGCCACCGGCGCCGTCGCTCGGCTCGATGATCCTCGACGCCCGCACCCTCGTGTACGTCGCTCCGTGGACGATGATCGGCCCGGGCGTGGCGATCGTGCTCTTCGTCATCGGCCTGAATCTCCTCGGCGACGGCCTGCGCGACACCCTCGACCCCCGAAGCCGGAGCAGGCGATGAGTGATCTGCAGGCAACGGCGGAGCGTCTGCTCACCGGCGCCGACGCTCCCCCAGGCATCGTCCTCGGGATCAGCGCTCCGGGCCTCGAGGCATCCGTCGCCGGCGGCTACCGGATCGTCCGGTGGGAGGGCGACGTACGGCACGGGGTGTCGCCAATGACCGTCGAGACCCACCACGATCTCGCCTCCGTCACCAAGGTCGTGGCGACCACGACAGCGCTGATCCGGCTGGTGTCCGCCGGCCTGGTCGACCTCGATTCCGCCGTACGTCGTTATCTGCCGGGCTTCACCGCCGACGCAACGGTGCGGGATCTCCTCCTCCATCGAGCCGGCCTCTGGGAGTGGTACCCGCTCTACATCACCCCGCGCCAGGTCGAGGAACTCCCGCTGCGCTACGAACCTCGCCGCGAGCGCCTCTACTCCGACCTCGGCTTCATCCTGCTGGGACGGATCATCGCGACAGCCTTCGGCGCGGACCTGTCGGCGGCCGTGACCGACCTGGTCACTACTCCCCTCGGTTTGAACAGCACCCGCTTCGCCCATCCATCCGGCGAAACCGTCGCGACCGGCGCCCGCGACGATCGAGTCGAGATGACGATGCTCGACACGGGACAGCCCTACCCGGTGCCACACCGCAGTACCGAGTTCACCGGTTGGCGACTGCATTCGATCGACGGGGAAGTTGCCGACGGCAACTCGTATCACGCCTTCGGCGGCGTCTCCGGGCACGCCGGTCTCTTCTCCACTGTGCCCGATCTCCTGACCTGGGCCACGGCGCTGGCCGACTACGAAGAGCACGACGACCTCTGGCGCCCGGAAGTCGCCCAGGAGTTCTTCACGGCGGGGCCCGATGAGTCGCAGGCGTTGGGTTTCCGGCGCTACCGTCTCGGCCTCCCTGGCGAGACACTCACCGTGCTGGGACATCCTGGGTACGTCGGTTGCGCGGCCGGCTTCGTCCCGGGTCGCGGCATCGCTCTCGCCCTCGGCAGCAACCGGCTGCTCGTGGCCGGCGCCCCGGTTGCCACCGAGACGCTCTTCACCGCGTTGCTCACCACGACCGGCGATCTGGTTCGAGGAGTTGCCCGATGACCGAGCATCCGACAGACGAGGTCGACGTACCCCTGTTGGCGATCCGGGACCTGACGGTGGCGTTCCGGACCCGGGACCGTGAGGTGACCGCGGTTCGCGGGGTCAGCCTCGAGATCCAGGCCGGACAGACGGTCGCGCTCGTGGGCGAATCCGGTTCCGGCAAGTCCACCACGGCCGCCGCGATCAATCGGCTGCTGCCCGGCAACGGCCGTATCGTCAGCGGCGAAGTGCTGTTCGAGGGCCGGGATCTCGCTCAGGCAGGCGAACGCGAGCTGACCGCGATCCGCGGCGCGGGGATCGGGCTGGTCCCGCAGGATCCGATGTCCAACCTCAACCCGCTGATGCGGATCGGCGAGCAGATCGCCGAGGCGCTCGTCGTCCACGGGCAGCGGACCGGCGCGCGAGCCAAGGCGATCGAGTTGCTCGAGCAGGTCGGCATCCCCGAGCCGGAGCGTCGAGCCGCGCAGTACCCGCACGAGTTCTCCGGCGGTATGCGCCAGCGCGCCCTGATCGCGATGGGGCTGGCCTGCCGGCCGAAGCTCCTCATCGCCGACGAACCCACCTCGGCCCTGGACGTGACCGTCCAGCGACGGATCCTCGACCAGCTCGGCCAACTCACCGCCGAGATGGGAACGGCGATCCTTCTCATCACCCACGACCTGGCGCTCGCCGCGGAGCGCGCCGACACGATCCTGGTGATGTACCGCGGCGAGATCGTCGAAGCCGGGTCGGCGGACGAGATCGTCGCCAGGCCGCAGCACGAGTACACCCAGCGGTTGCTCCGGGCGGCGCCCAGCCTGACGACGGTCAGCATGGTGACCGAACTCGCCCCGGCCGACGTCGAGAACCCTGTCGACCTGGTCCGGATCGAAGACCTGCGCAAGGACTTCACCCTGCGTGCCTCGAGATCCGGCGCCGCCTCGCGGTTCACCGCCGTCGACGGTGTGAGTCTCACCATCCCGCGTGGACAGACCGTTTCCATCGTCGGCGAGTCCGGGTCGGGCAAGTCGACAACCGCGAACCTGCTGCTGGGGCTCGAAGACATCACGTCCGGGCACATCCACTTCGACGGCACAGATCTCACATCCCTGCGCCGGCGAGACCTCTTCGCCTTCCGCCGCCGGGTGCAACCGGTGTTCCAGAACCCGTACGCCGCACTCGACCCGAGGTACACCGTCGAGCGATCGATCGCCGAGCCGCTCCGAGTCCACCGGGTCGGGACGACGGCGACTCGCGCGAAGGCTGTCGCCCGGCTGCTCGACCAGGTGTCACTGCCGTCCGACATGGCCGGCCGACTGCCGCACGAGCTCTCCGGCGGCCAGCGTCAACGGGTGGCGATCGCCCGGGCTCTCGCGCTGTCCCCCGAACTCGTCGTACTCGACGAAGCCGTGTCCGCGCTCGACGTCCTCGTCCAGGCCCAGATCCTCGAACTGCTCGCGGACCTGCAGCGGGAGCTCGGCCTCAGCTACCTGTTCATCAGCCACGACCTGGCCGTCGTACGGATGATCTCCCACACCGTCCACGTCATGCAGACCGGCCGCATCGTCGAGAGCGGCCGCCCTGACGATCTGTTCGCCAACCCGCAGAACCCCTACACCCGCGAACTACTCGCAGCCGTCCCAGGCACCCGCCGCGACTGAGGGTCGTAGCGCGGGACCCAGCGGGCCAGCCAGGAGGTGCCAGTGACGGTGACGGCGCCGATCGCGAGGCTGGCCGCTGCCAGTGGGGCCGCAACGGTGATGGCCGCTATCAGCAGCGGGCCGATCACACTGCCGAGTTCGGCGGTGAAGGTCCAGCCGGCCAGGAACTGGGCACGCAACCCGGCCGGTGCCGCGTCGGCACCGAGGGTCTTCACGATGCCCGAGCCGAGACCGTTGCCCACGGCCATGAACGAGGCGACCACCAGCAGACCGGACAGCGCCGTACTGGCGGGCAGCGCGAGCATGCCGATGCCGAGCATCAGCGTCGACGGTACGGCGATCCATGCCCGACCGAAGCGATCCATCACCAGGCCGGCCGGATAGAACAGCAGCATCTCGATGCCACCGGTGATGCCGAACACGATCGAGGTTCCGGCCGCCGACAGGCCGATGTGCTCGCCCCACAAGGGAATCAGGCTCGTTCGCGCCGCGCGGGCCACGGCGATGACGAAGACTCCGGTACCGAGGGTCAGAAAGGTGTACCGGTGGCTCAGGATCACCTGACGGATCGGCTGTTTCGACGGCGGGACGCCAACGTCGACGCCGTGTGGCTCGCGCGTGGTCAGCAGGAGTACGGCGGCGCCGATCGAGCCGGCGACTCCCACGCCATAGGCACCGGGAAGTCCCCAGAGATGCCCTGCGGCGGCGCCGAGGAACGGCCCGATGAAGAGCCCGATCCGGCTGACACCGCCGAGGGTCGACAGCGCGCGGGCTCGCAGTTCCACCGGCACGATCTCGGTGACGTAGGACTGGCGCGCGAGGCCGAACACCGCCCCCGCGAGACCCGCGACGAGCAAGGTTGCACCGAGCAACCAGGGTGTCCTGACCACGATCGCCGCCGCCCAGGCGACGGCGCTGACGACGGCCGCCACGAGCAACGCGCGCCGTTCGCCGATCCGTACGACGAGCGCACCGGCCGGCAGTGATCCGGCGAACTGACCGATCCCGAGCACGCCGACCAGGAATGCCGCGAATCCCACCGACGCCCCGAGCCCACGCGCCGAGAGCGCGATGACGGGCAGCACGGCGCCCTGCCCGACCGCGTTCAGCACGGTCGGCCCGAACGCCGGGACACCGATCCGCCACAGACTGAAGCCCGCCCCGTCCGCTCCACGCCCCGGCATCGACCACTCCCTTCCGTCAATGTATCTCGACATCAAGATACACGACATGAAGAGACACCGCTGTCAGAGCCGTCTTGGTCCGGCGGGCCTTAGATTTGTCGGATGAGCCGTATCTTCACCGTCACCTTCGCGTCCGTGTATCCCCTGTATGTGACCAAGGTCGAGAAGAAGGGACGCACGCAGGCCGAGCTCGATCAGGTGATCGAATGGCTGACCGGTTTCGGCGCCGCAGCACTGAAGGAGCACCTGACCGCGGGCACGACCTTCGAGGACTTCTTCGCCGACGCGCGCCTCAATCCGCGGGCGTCGGCGATCACCGGATCCATCTGCGGCGTGCGCGTCGAACAGATCGACGATCCGCTGATGCAGAAGATCCGCTACCTGGACAAGCTCGTCGACGAACTCGCCAAGGGCAAGCCGATGGCCAAGATCCTCCGCACGTAGGTTCCGCTCAGGCGGTGCGCCGTACGTGCAGGTGCCCTTCGAGCGGGAACCTCGGCGGCTCGGGTGCCATGACCTGGTCGAGGGCGAAGCCGCACTTCTGCGCGACTCTGCACGATGCGACGTTGTCCACCTGATGACGCAGGACGAGCCGTTCGAGCGCCGCGAAGGTCCCGAAAGCCCACTCGGTGAGTACGTCGAGTGCGCGCGGCGCCAGGCTCTACCCTCGGGCCCACGCCGCCGTCCAATAGCCCACCTCGGCGGTCGACCCGTCGTCGGCGAACTCCTTGAGTACGACGTTACCGAGCACGCGCTCGGCACTCGACTCATCGCCGACCACTGCGAAGCTGAACCGCGTGCCGGCAGCCCACCCCGCCTCCTGGGTCTCCACCCAACGCACGCCGTCCGCGGCACTGTCCACGGAGGCACTCGTGTAGCGCCGCAAGGCTGGATCTCGGCAGACCTCGATCAGTTGGTCGAGGTCTGCCGCACCCCATGGGCGAAGAACCAAGGCGGGAGCGGACTGCGTCGCCGTCACCGGCAGGATTACGCTGCTGTACACACCACGAACCCTAGGCCCCCGGACCGTACGTCAGGTGAACAGGCTCACGCCGCCCGGCCCGACCAGGAGGCCGATGACGATCAGTGCGGCACCCCACATCATCTGGCCACGGAACAGCGACACGATCCCGGACACGACGAGGATCACGGCGATGATCCACAGAATGAACTCCATGGTCCTTCCCCTTTCCACAGCCGGGCTTCGACCCGGCACGATGAATCCCCGTGCAGGCCCTTTCGGTGCCCGCGTACTTCCCGAGCAAACCCTTGTCTGGGAAATCGATTTCTGCGACACTCCGTCGCGTGAGCAGGGTTGTGAACCTAGGCGTCAAGGAGCATCGACATGCGTCAACGGAGACTCAGGATCGTCGCAGCAACAGCCGTGGCCGCGTTGATCGCCCTCGCGGGCTGCAGCTCGAATTCCGGCACCCCAGGCAGTTCCGGGGGTGGCGGAGGACCGGCCGAGATCACCTTCTGGCAGTCGCAGTTCGAGCCGTACCAGCAGAAGTGGTTCAAGACGTACGTCGACAAGTTCAACGCGTCGCAGTCCGAGGTGAAGGTCAAGTACCAGGTCGTTCCCGGTGACACCTGGCAGCAGAAGCTCAAGGCCGCGCAGGCCGCCGGCACCCAACCCGATGTCGCGACGACGAACTACGGCGGCATCCCCGCCGGCGTCGCGAACGGCCAGTTCGCCGAGCTCGACGGGCTGCTGCCGGACAAGGCGTGGAGCGACATCAAGTCCAACGTCGGCGGGTTCGTCCAGGTCGGCGGCAAGCACTACGCGTACCCGATGCTCGTCGAGCCGTCGACCGTGCTCTACTACCGCACCGACCTCGTCAAGGCCGCCGGTCTCGACCCGGCGACGCCACCCAAGACCTGGGACGAGCTGCTCACCTGGGCGGAGAAGCTGACGCAGGGCAAGGTCAAGGGCATGTCGATCGCGTCTGTCGCACCCGACCTCGGCTGGTCGAGCTGGGGTCTGCAGTACAACGCGTGCGGCCACCTGCCGATCAACGACGACTGGTCCGCCGCCAACGCGAAGGACCCGTGCTACACGAAGCTCTTCGAGTTCTACCAGACCCTCTTCCAGAAGGGCTGGATCCCGCAGCAGCCCAAGGTCGGTTACCCCGACGCGACGCCGTACGGCCAAGGTCAGGTCGCGATGATGGCGAACGGCTCGTGGGCCGTCGGCCAGCTCAAGCAGACCTTCCCGGCGATGATCAAGAACACCGCGGTCGCTCCGTTCCCGTCCGTCGACGGCGATCCGAGCAAGCCGACGGCGACGCTCGGCGGCTGGACGCTGACGGTCGACGCCAAGTCGAAGCACAAGGAAGCCGCGGCGAAGTTCATCGAGTACCTGCTCGCGGGTGACCCGGCGATCATGGCCGACTTCTTCCGGCAGAGCGGCTTCTCGAAGTACACCGTCCGTACGTCGGTCGACCAGGCGCTCGCCAGCGACCCGGCGGCCACGGCCGATCCGTTCATGAAGGTCATCACCGACAAGGTCGTCGCGACCGGCAAGGCCGAGCCGGCCTACCCGTTCGACATCTCCCTCGCGTTCGCGACGGCGATCGAGTCCGTCATGAAGGGCAAGTCCGACATCCCGGCCGCGACCCAGAAGGCGAGCGACGCGATCGACCGCGTCATCAAACAGCAGCGCCTCAAGGGCACGGCACCGAAGGGCTGACCGACGATGCTCGACACCTCAACGCAGCCGACGGGCCCGGTCACCCAGGTGGCCGGCCCGAACGGCCCCTCGCGCCGACGACGCCGGCGCGACGCGAAGCTCACCGAACAGGTACCGCGGCACCTGCGTGCGCACCTCACGGCGTACCTGATGATCACGCCGATGGTGATACTGCTCGGCATCTTCGTCATCTGGCCGCTCGTCTACGCGTTCTACCTCAGCTTCTTCGAGATGAGCTTCTACAAGGACGCCGAGTTCGTCGGATTCGACTTCTACAAGTACGTTCTCACCGACCCCGAGTTCTACGAGTCGCTCCTGGTCGGCCTCAAACTCGCGCTGATGGTCGTGCCAACGATCCTCGTGCTCGCTCTGCTCCTCGCGAGCTTCCTCGCGACGCTGTCGAAGCGGATGGCGGCCTTCATGAAGACGACCGTCTACGTGCCGGCCGTCGTCTCGAGCGTCGTGGCGGCGATCATCTTCGTCTTCATCTACCAGGACGAAGGCGTCGCGAACTGGTTCATCGGGCTGTTCGGCCAGGGCCCGCTCGCGTGGCTCAACACGGCGTCGACCGCGCTGCCGGCCGTGGCGGTGCCCGCGATCTGGCTCGGCTTCGGCGTTTCCACGCTGATCATGCTCGCCGGCATCCTCGACATCCCCGACAGCTACTTCGAGTCGGCCAAACTCGACGGTGCGAACTTCTGGCAGCGCACCAGATACATCACCATCCCGTCGCTGCGCAACGTCATCCTGTTCCTGCTCGTCTCCGGCCTGACGTTGACGATCCAGGAGTTCCAGTTGCCGCTCGTCATGACGAACGGCGGCCCCGTCAACGCGACGAACACGCCGAACCTCTACATCTTCAACAGCTTCCGCGACGCCACGCCGTACGCGACGAGCTACTCGTTGACGGCGGCGCTGCTGCTCTTCCTCGTCATCGGCACCATCTCGATCGTCATCTTCCGGGTCGTCAGCTCCGAGAAGTCGTCTGACGCGTGAGGCGGCGTCACCGAAAGGACCTCCGATGAACCGCTCGTGGTACACACCGCGCCGGCTCCTGACCTACCTGCTCGTCGCCGGTATCGCCGTGACCGCGCTCTTTCCGCTCGCATGGATGGCGATCTCCGGCTTCAAGAGCCAGAACGAGGTGCTGCGCAGTCCGTTCCAGTTCTTCCCCGACGTCTGGCGGCTCGACAACTACCGCCTGATCCTCGCGGACCCGGCGTTCGTCCGCGCCATGGTCATCACCTTCGTCGGCGCCGTCATTTTCACCGTCGCGAGCCTGGTGGTGAACTCCATGGCGGCGTACGCGTTCGCCCGTCTCGATTTCGCGGGGAAGCAGCTGTGGTGGCTGGTCTGCATCACGCCGATGTTCGTCCCGGCGATGGCGATCCTGCTGACGTCGTTCGTCGTGGTGAGCAAGCTCCGCATGCTCGACACCCTGGCGGTGCTGATCATCCCCGGCGTCGCGGCGAGCGGTCAGATGTTCTTCCTGCGGCAGTTCTACCTCAACATGCCGGCCGCGGTGGAGGAGGCCGCGCTCATCGACGGCGCCACCCGCTGGCAGATCTTCCTGCAGATCTTCGTGCCGCAGTCGCTCGGGCCGTTCGTCGTCGTCGGCATCGCCTCGTTCCTCGGGTACTGGAACTCCTACGTCTGGCCGGTGCTCGTCGTGTCGAACCCCGACCTGACCCAGATCATGCAGTACCTCGCGACGTTCCGCTCGGCGCGCGGCAACGAGTGGGGCATGCTGATGGCCGGATCGACCCTGGCGGCGCTGCCGACGATCCTGCTCGTCCTCATCTTCCAGCGGTACATCGTCAACGGCGTCCGCCTCGCCGGCATCAAGTGACGACTTGAGGTGTATCAACGGCGGCCGGTGCCGGGCTCTCGAAGGGAAGGTGATGGCGACCGGAGGCGAGGGCTCGGATGTCCGAACACGTAGTCGAACTGCTGGCGATCGGTGCCGGGCCGTCCAATCTCGGGCTCGCGGTCGCGCTCGAGGAGTTGGCGCCTGATCTCGCGGCGAACACCCTGCTGATCGACCGGAACACGACGATCGAGTGGCAGCCCGGCATGCTGATGCCCTGGGCGACGAGCCAGGTGTCGTTCCTCAAGGACCTGGTCACGCAGCGGGACCCGAGCAGCCGTTTCTCGTTCCTGAACCACCTGTACGAGACCGGCCGGCTCGACGAGTTCGTCAACATGAGCACGTTCACGCCGTACCGCGTCGAATTCGCGGAGTACCTGCGCTGGGTCGCAGATTCACTCACCCGGGTCCGCATCCGCCTGGGATGTGAGTGCGTCGCGATACGGCCGCGGCGGGACGACGCCGGGTCCGTGACGGGCTGGGTCACCAGCCTTGCCGACGGTACGACGATCCTCAGCAGATACCTGGTGTACGGCGGCAGCCGCGAACCGAACATCCCGCCAGAGCTCGCCGGCGTGTCCCGGGACCGGATCATCCACAGCACGCAGTACCGCCAACGGATGGCCGAACTCGACGGCGAGCTGCCGTACCGAGTCGCCCTGGTGGGCAGCTCGCAGAGTGCCGCCGAGATGTTCCGCGCACTGCGCGACGACCTGCGCGACAGCGACATCACGTGGCTGATGCGGTCCATCGGTCTGAGCTCGGACCAGTCGAGCAAGTTCACCAACGAGATGTACTACCCGTCGTTCGTCGACGAGTTCTACGACGCCCGACCCGCCGCGCGGGAGCAGATCCTCAGGGAGCTCTACCGGACCAACTACTCGGTCGTCACTCCCCCGATGCTCGAGCATCTGTACGCCGACCTCTACCTCGATCGCTTCGAGGACCGCACCAATCGGCGACTCGTCACGATGGTGGACATCACGGCCGCCCACGAGGCCGGGGACGAAGTGGTGCTGGAGCTCACCGACCGGCGGACCGGAGCCGTCACCGAGCTGCGCCGCGACCTGGTGTTCCTCGGCACCGGTTTCGACACTCGCATGCCGCGGCTGGTCCGCGAGCTCGCGAGCGATCTCGAGCTCGACAGCGTCGAAGTGTCTCGCCAGTACCGACTGGAACTGAACGACGACAGCACCGCGGCGTGCTATCTCCAGGGCGTCAACGAAGAGACGCACGGCATCTCCGACTCACTGCTCAGTGTGCTGGCCCAGCGGGCCGAGGAGATCTGCCGGGACATCGTCGCGCACCGGGGCCGAATCCCCGCGACGGCTGTATCAGCCGAGGAGCCGGCCGGGCTCTAAGGGGTGGGAAAAGGCCCAGCCCGCGAGGAGAACCGGATGACAACACTCGAACTGGATCGCTCCCCTGCCGACGGTGTCGCACAGGCACGGGAACGGACGCTCGCCGGGCTGCGGTCGGCGATGCCGCCCGATCTCATGGCTGAGGCGCTGCGCTGCAGCGGACGGCTCCTCGACGAGTTGCCGCACCGGCGGGAGCTGGAGCGCAACCTCGTCCTGGTGGCGTTCGGCGGCGGCAAGGACAGCGCGTACATGCTGGCCTTCGTCCGCGCGATGCAGCTGATCCTGGACAGGGTTCACGGCCGCACGTTCCGGATGCGGGTGGCGACCAACCGGCACGCGGGCATGCCGCGCGCGGTACTCGAGAACATCGACCGCGAGTACCGGGCGCTCGGCCTGACCGACGACCCGGACTGCGAGCTGCTGCTCGTCGACGGCGACGAGATCAGCGCGTTCGACGTCGACTCCCCGCAGCGCGAACACGTCGTACGGCGCAATCGGCTCGACATCCTGATGACCGGTCACCGGACGTTCGCCGACGGACGGCCGACGTTCTGCAACTCCTGCAATCTCAGCGTCTTCAACGCCTTCGGGCTGGCGGCGGCGTACGGCGACGGCGCCGACGTGCTGATCACCGGCGACTCACCGCAGGAGCAACGTCAGTACAGCTTCTGGGTCGGCCGGCTGGCCCGGAGTTTGCGCACTGCCCCAGCCGAACGGCAGCGTGCGGGCCGGAGCGGGTTCGGCCGGATCCTCGGCCGGCTCGACGACATCTCGCAGTCGTACTTCGCCGACATCCACGGCCCGGAGGCCACCGCCGCGATCACCGAGCGCCGGGTCAGCGTGGACGTCCCGGATCGGCTGCGGTTCTTCACCGTCTACGGTGAGACCGCCTACGCGGCCGGCGACCACTTCGACCTGCTGACCGGCTTCCTCGGCTTCGAGTTCGACGACCTCGCGTTCAGCTTCACCGAGTCCGACTGTGCGAACCCGGCACTCATGGCGCACCTGCGCGGTCTGAAGGCCGAGCGCCTGTTCCAGCGGTCGTACGACGAGGGCCTGACCGAGTACGTCGGGTTCGCGCTCGGATTGATGCGCAAGAAGGACATCCCGGACGAACTGGTCGAGGTGATGCGCGTCCGGTACGACGGCCCGGACGCACCGCTCCGGATGCGGCGGGCCGCCGAGGAGTACGCGCTGACGACCTTCGGGCTCACCGAGGAGCACCTGGTCTGCATGACCTACTCCCCCTTCGCCGGACAGGGCGCCGGGCTCGAGCGGTTCCTGGATCGCGAGTACCCGGCCCTGTCCGTGCGGATCAGCGACATCCACAGCCTGCTGGCCGGTGCGGCCGAAGATCCCACGCTGGCCGCCGAACTGGAGCGGATCAGCGGCCTCACGCCGAGCCAGTTGCGCGTGCTGTACAGCCGGTCCGTGCAGAGCACCGACGGCGGTACGCCGGTCATCGACCTGATCCTGGCGGGCGATCCGCACAAGGCGGTCATCGAGACCCGGCACTCCAAGGACGGTCCGAACACCTTCGAACAGATTTCGGGACGGTAGCCATGGTCGTACACATCTCCCGGCTGGATCGCGACAACCTGCTGCACGAGTACGGCGTGGACACCCAGCGCCTGCAACCGTGGCCGGTCCTGAACGCCCCGTTCGAGACCAGCTACGCGGTCTGCCGGGCGGGGACGGTCTCCAAGCTGCACACCCATCACGAGCAGGAGATCTTCGTCGCCGTCTCCGGGGAGTGCGTGATCGAGTGCGGCGGTGAGCGGCAGCCGTTCCGGGCCGGCGACGTCGCGTACTTCACGCCCGGCCAGCTGCACCGGGTGCACAACCTCACCGACGAGGACTTCGTCTTCTGCAGCATCTGGTGGGACCCGCAGATGGCCCACCGATTCCTTGCCGAGTACGCCGGATCGGACACCGAGACGTTCGCCGCCGAGGCCGCCGCCAACGCCGCCGAGAACGACCGGACCGCCGAGGCCATCGAGACCGCCGAGCGAGTAGGAGCCAGCCAATGACCCAACTGCTGCCGTCCGACGACAACCGTCCCGTCCTCGTCCTCGGTCCGAACCCGACGCCGAACGGCGGCATGCACCTCGGCCACATCGCCGGGCCGTACCTGGCCGGCGACGTCTACGCCCGGTACCAGCGAGCCCGCGGCCGGAACGTCATCTTCACCTCCGAGACCGACGACAGCCAGACCTATGTGGTGGCGTCGGCAGGCCGCGCGGGCATCACGCCCGAGGAGTTGTGCAAGCAGTCGACCGCGAAGATCCAGGCGGCGCTCAGCGCGATCGGCATCTCGATCGACGGGTTCGGCCCGTTCGACCAGACCTACCGCGCCACTGTGCTGCAGTACTTCAGCGCGCTGCACGCCGCCGGCGTGTTCCGGCTGAAGACCGTCCGGTTGCCCTTCCTCGAACGCACCGGCGAGTTCATGGTCGAGGGCCTGATCGAGGGCGACTGCCCGGTCTGCCTGACCAGCAGCCGCGGTGGCCTGTGCGAGACCTGCTGCCACCCGAACAACTTCGACCAGCTGATCAACCCGCACTCGACGATCAACCCCGACGACGAGCTGACCTACCGCGAGGCCACCATCATGGTGCTCCCGCTCGAGGAGTACCGAGCGCAACTGACGACGTACCACGAAAAGCTGGCGGCGCATCGGCGGCCGCACGTCCGGCAGATGATCGCCGAGCTGCTGTCCCGGCCTTTGCAGGACGTGCCGATCACGTTCCCGCTGACCTGGGGTATCGACGCCCAGTTCCCGGAGGTCCCCGGGCAGGTGCTGAACGCCTGGCTCGAACTGATCCCGGCCGGCATGTTCACCACGTCGTACGCCGCCGCGAAGCTCGGCCGGGACACTGTGCCCGGCGACCTGTGGCGTAAGGCCGAGGATCTGCGGATCGTGCACTTCCTCGGCTTCGACAACGCCTACTACTTCTGCCTTCCGCACATCGCGATGCTGATGGCGCACGGCGACAAGTACGTCTGGCCGGAGTCGATCATCAACAACGAGTTCTACGAGCTGGAGAGCTCGAAGTTCTCGACCAGCAAGGGACATGTGCTGACCCCCGAGGAGCTGCTCGAGGAGGTGCCGCGCGACATCGCCCGGCTGTACCTGGCGCTCACCGCACCGGAGTACCAGCGGTCCACCTTCAGCCGGGCGGGCCTCGACACGATGGCCGAGGAACGGCTGGTCGGCCCGTGGAACCAGCTGGCCGGCATCCTCGCCAAAGCGGTCGCGAACGCCGGCGGCGACAGCCGGCTGCCGGTCTCGGACGCGGGCCGGCAGCGCGTGGCACTGATGCTCGAGCGGTTCGACCTCGGCTACGAGATGCCGACGTTCAACCTGAACCGCTCGGCGGACACTGTGTTGGTCCAGATCGACCGGTTGCGACGGCGAGCGACGACCCTCGACGGCCAGGGCCTCGACGAGGACCCCGAAGCCTGGGGCGACCTGTTCTGCGAGGTCAAGGCGCTGCTCGCGCTGGCCTCGCCCATCCTCATCGATCTGGCCGCCGCCGCGCGCGACGCCGGCGTCTTCGACGACTCGCCGGAGAGCGGGACCCTGGTCGCCGGAGCCTTCGACGCCGCCGAGGTGACCCCGTTCGCGCCTCCCCTGCTGGCGGCCGACGCGGCCGCCGGGTGATCCCAGATGCGCATCACCGTGGTCGGTGGTGGCGTCGTCGGCTTGCTCACCGCCGTCGAATGTGTCCGCGCGCCCGGCGTGACGCGGGTTGAACTCGTCGACGCCGGTCCGATCCCGTCGCCCACGGCCACCTCGAACGACCGGCTCCGGGTGGTCCGCGCCCTGCATCGCGGTGAGCCGGCGCTGACATCGGCGGCAGCCCGGGCCCACACGGGCTGGTTGGAGGTCGAGAGTCTGATCGGCTCGCGGTTCTATCACCCCTCCGGCGCGCTCACTGCGATGCCGGAGCGGACCGTGGCGGGCGACCTCGCCGTTCTCATCGCCGCCGGTGCGAGAGCCTGGGGTCTGTCGCCGACAGACTTGGCTGGACGGTATCCGTGGATCCGGTTCCCGGCCGGGTCCGGAGCCGTGCTGGAGGCCACCGCCGGCGTCGTCCTGGCCGACCATGCGCTCGTCGCGATGGCACGTTGGCTGGGTAGCAGGCCGCAGGTTCGGCTGCATCCGCACCAGCGGGTCGTCGAGGTGACCCAGCATGAACAGGGCGGACTGATCCGGTTCGCCGACGGCGAGACTCGTACCGCCGACCGGGTGGTCGTGGCGGCCGGGCCATGGTCCCGCGAGCTGGTGCCGGCCGCCGTCGCCTCCGATCTGACGCTGTGTCGGCAGAGCGTGCTGTCGTACCGGCCTCAGTCGGCCGGGATGCCCGCGGTCCTCGGACTCGGTTCGGCAGGCGACGCCTGGTTGATGTCAGCGCCGGCGCATTCGGCTGCGTCGTTGCGGCTGAGCGCAGCCAGCGCCTGCCGGCCGGCGGCCGGGATGACCGACCGGGACACCCCGGATCGATGGCGCGAACACCTCATCGGCGTCTTCACCGAGGTGCTCGCGGGCTTCGATCCGGCGGCAGTCGTCGACTGCTTCGACGGCTTCTACCTGTCCGAGCGGACCCGGGGCGGACCGCTGCTGGCGTCGTACGGCGCAGGCGCGATCTGGGCGTACGCCGCCTGCGGCGGAATGTCCTTCAAGTTCGCACCGCAGATCGCCCGCGCGCTCGCCGATCGCGTCGTTGGCGCAACCCCGCGCCCGACCGGCCTGGAGTCGGTCGACCAGCCGCGCTTTCTCGCCGCGGCCGGGAAGGAGTAGACAACCGTGAAGCTACTTGCCCTCGAAGCGGTCCAGAACGCCCGCTACTACCAGTCCCGCTACCGCCAGATCGAGGAGTTCGGCGGGACCCTCTTCGTTCTCAACGGCCTCGGCGAACCCGGCTACTGGCCGGACGAGCGGTACCGGATCACCGGCTCCAGGCACATCGACGACATCATCGCGACCGCTCGCGCGTGGCATGCGCACGAGCGATTCGACGGCGTGCTCACCTTCTCCGAGTCCGGCGTACTCACGGTCGCCGCGGTGGCCGAGGCCCTCGGCCTGCCCGGAGTCGGCCTCGACGCCGCGCGGATCAGCCGGAACAAGCTCCTGATGCGCGAGGCCCAGTTGCGCGGTGGCGCTCCGGTCCCCCGCTTCCGGCTGACGCCGGACGTCACCGCCGCGCTCGCGGCCGCGGACGAGTTCGGCTACCCGATCATCCTCAAGCCGACTTTAGGTGCCGCGAGCAACTTCGTGTTCAGGATCGACGGCCCGGACGAACTGCGCGCCCGGTTCCCGCAGGCGCTCGAGGGCATGGCGGGGATGTCCTGGTTCCAGATGGAGGCCGACGGTCTCGACCTCGGCCCGTACGGACTGCTGGTCGAATCCTTCCTGGATGGCCGGGAGCTGCAGATCGAGGCACTCGCCTGGGACGACGAGGTGTATCTCGGCGGGATCGTCGACCGGATCACGGTCGAGGGCAGCACCTTCGACGACGACGCCCACCGGGCGCCCACGACCCTCGACGCCGGCGAACTCGCCGCCGTCCACGACGTCGTCACCACCGCCGCCCACGCGCAAGGTCTACGGCGCAGCGTGATGCACGCCGAGGTCCGCTTCCACCAAGGCCGGCCGCACCTGCTGGAGATCGCTGTCCGCCCCGGTGGCGGCGGGCTGGACTACTTCGCCCGGCTGAGTGCCGGATACTGCCCGATCCGCGCCGCGATGGCCGTCGCCGCCGGAACGAAGCCCGACGTGCATCACTACCGGCCGACCGGGGTACACCTGGCCGGCACCTGCCTGATCGGCGGACCTGGCCGGGTCGAGGAGATCACCGTGCCGCCCGCGGTGGCCGGGTCCGACCGGGTGTTCTTCCTGAAGATCACGGCCAAGCCCGGCGACGTGATCCGGCGCCCGCCGGACGGCAACAACATCCTCGGCTTCCTCTGTACCAGCGGGTCGACGTTCGACGAGGCGATCCGGACGGCGTACGAGTTCGCCGGGCAGATCGACGTACGCCTGACGGCCCCTACCCGAGCCTGATCCAACCCCGACGAGAGGTGACCCGGATGTCCACCGTGTTGTCCGAACAGCAGTCCGACCAGCCGTCCGAGGACGACCGACGGGAAGTCGGGGTCGAGGGTGGCACCGTCACCTGGGCCTGCAACCCCGGCTTTCCGCCGGCCGCCATCTTCCCGTTCACGCCACGGGAACGGATCGGCATCCGCAACCTGTACGAGTTCCAGGTGCTGATGTTCCGCCCGCTCTACTGGCTCGGCCGCGAGGGCAGGCCGGAGGTGAACCCCGAACTGAGCCTGGCCTACCCGCCGGAGTGGAGCGAGGACGGACTGAGCGTCACGGTCACGCTGAAGCCCTGGCAGTGGTCCAACGGTGAGCCGATCTGCGCCGACAACGTGATGTTCTGGGTGAACATGATGGCGGTCAAGGGCGACCGGCTCGGCTACTACGTACCCGGGTACTTCCCGGACAACCTTGCGTCGTACGAGAAGGTTGCCGAGGACAAGGTTCGGTTCACCTTCGACCAGGTGTACTCCAGGACCTGGGTGGAGATGAACCAGTTGTCGCTGATCACCCCGATGCCGAAGGCCTGGGACCGAACGGCGAGCGGCCCGGCGCGGGCGTCGTACGACGTGGCCGACATTCCCGCCGTCTACGACTACCTCGTGTCGCAGAACGGCGAGTGGACGATGGAGGCGAACCACTTCCGGGGCGGCTGGGCCGAGAGCCCGGTGTGGAGCGTCGTCAACGGCCCGTGGCGGCTGAAGAGCTACACCGTCGACGGCGTCGTCACCTTCGTCCCGAACGACAAGTACTCCGGCCCGAACAAGCCGCACCTGGCCGAGTTCCGGCAGGTGCAGAACGACACCGACGAGGTGATGTACGAGCGTCTGCAGGCCGGACCGGACGCGCCGGACGGGATCCAGATCGGGTACCTGCCGTTCGGGATGGGACTCACCGACGACGGCGAGGACCCGCTCGCGGATTCGTACCGGCTGGTGCCGCAGGACGTGTTCGTGGTGCGCTACATGCCGTTCAACTTCGACAGCGACTCCACCGCGGCGCGGATCTACAAGCACACCTATGTCCGGCAGGCGCTGCAGATGTGCCTGGACCAGGACCGCGCGATCCGCGAGATCTACCACGGCAACGCGTACCGGATGGACGGGCCGGTGCCGCCGTCGCCGGCCAACCCGCACGTGTCGCCGAAGCAGCGCAAGGACCCGATGCCCTTCGACGTAGACGCGGCCCGCGACCTGCTCGAGGCGCACGGCTGGGACACGAGCACCTTGCCGGCCGGCTGCGTTCAGCCGGGTGAGGTGGCCGGCTGCGCCGGTGATGGTGTCGACATCGGTGACCGGCTCTCGTTCACGATCCGGTACGTCGAGGGCAAGGTCGCGCTGACCAGGCTGCTGGAGATGTACCGGGAGGATGCGGCCAAGGCCGGGATCGAGCTGAAGCTGGAGCCGGTGTACGGGTCGGTGATGGTGGCCGAGGATCACAGCCCCGGCGTCCCGAGCAAGCGGCTGTGGGAGATCAACACCTGGAACGGCGGCTGGTCCTTCTACGGTCACCTGACCGGCGAGATGCTGTTCCGCACCGGTGGCGGCAGCAACTTCGGGGACTACAGCGACCCGAAGGCCGACGAGCTGATCGACCGCACGGTGCACAGCGACGACCCGGAGGCGATGTACGAGTACCAGGACTACATCGCCGAACAGGTGCCGACCATCTGGTCGCCGGGCTTCCCGAACCGGATGTTCGAGGTCGCGAAGAACCTCCGCGGCGTCGAGCCGATCAACCCGTACGGCCTCATCAACCCCGAGGACTGGTACTACGTCGAGAAGTGACCTGAACAGCAGACCGCCCCGGCCGATCATCCGGCCGGGGCGGTCCGTCGTTTCAGGGCTTCGGCGGAAGGGTCGTGGCCGGTAGGTGGTGCATGCCTCGGAGGAGGGTGCTGGGCTCCCACTCCAGGAAGCTCGGGTCCGCGGTCATGCGTAGGTGCGGGAAGCGTTCGATCAGCCGGGTCAGCGCGATGTCCGTCTGCATCTTGGCCAGTGGCTGCCCGATGCAGAAGTGCGGGCCGTGGCCGAACCCCAGGACCCCGTTGGGACGGCGGTCGAGGTCGAGCGTGTTCGCGTTCGGGAACTGTTCGTCGTCGCGGTGCGCGGACAGGATCGACAGCGCCAGGATGTTGTTCTTCGGTACGACGACATCGCCGATCTCGATGTCCTCCGCCGTGAACCGGAACGTGGCCACTCCGACGCCGCCGTCGTACCGCATCAGCTCGTCGATCGCCTGCGGCATGATCGACAGGTCGGACCGCAGCCGCGCCATCGCGTCGGGGTTGCTGAGCAGGCTGAGGATGCCGTTCGACAGCGTGTGCTGGGAGGTGATGTGGCCGGCCACCGTGTACAGGAAGATCATCGCGACGAGTTCGTCGTCGGTCAGCCGGTCGCCGTTCGGGTTGCCCTCGAGCATCGCGCTGACCATGTCGTCGGCCGGGTTCTCGCGCTTCATCGCGATGATCTGGTGCCCGTAGGCGAGCACATTCTTCGAGGCGGTCTCGACCACCTCCGGCGGGTGCCCGGCGCCGACCAGCTCGACCGCCCACTGCTGGAACCGCTCGCGGTCCTCGAACGGGATGCCGAGCACGTCGCAGATGAGATTGATCGGCAGCGGCTGGGCGTACTCGGTGACCAGGTCGATGTCGTCGCGGCCTTCGAGCTTGGTCAGGTAGTCGTCGACCAACTGCTCGATCCGCGGCCGGAACTCATCCATCCGGCGCAGGGTGAACGCCTTGCTCACCAGCGAACGCAGCCGCGTGTGCCGGGGCGGGTCGCTGTTCAGCATGTGCTGCGACAGCTCGTCGTCGAAGCCGACGTCGGGCTTCTCGTCCTCGACGTAGGTCCCGGTGTGGCGGGCGAACATCTCGTTCATCCGGGTGCCGTCCTTGCTCACCCGGGGGTCCTGGAGCAATGCGCGTACGTCGGCGTACCGGGTCACCAGCCAGACGTCGGCACCGTGCGGGAAGACCACGTGGTGCACCCGGCCGGCTGTGCGGTACGGCTCGAGGATCTCGTACGGCCTCTGCATGAAGTCGTCCGGAATCCGCGGGAGGGCCTCCGTCATTTCGGTTGTCATAGATCCGATCCTCCTGGCTGCAGGCATGTCGACAGGGGCGCACGTACGCTTCCGCTACGCGTCGCCGTCATTCATCAGAGGCAGCACCGGCCAGGCCCTGATACGCCTTGTTTTGTTGCCTTTGAGGGCTGTCCGTACGGCGCTCCAACCGATAACGTGCAGGACCGAACGCACAGAGGGGTGGAGTGGCTGATGAGCGAAGAAGTCGACCGCGAACCGGGTTCGGCCGGGCAGCCGGGCGAAGGCCTGGGCGCCATCGCTACCTGGCGCCAGACGTCGATCACGTCGAAGGCGCTGCTGTTCGGAGTTTTCGTCAACCGGCTGGGCGCCTTCCTGCAGATCTTCCTGGTGCTGTTCATGACCCACCGCGGGTTCACGGTCGGCCAGGCAGGTTTCGCGCTCGGCGTCTACGGCGCCGGTCACGTGCTGGGGGCGTTCGTCGGCGGCTGGCTGACCGACCGGCTGAGTGCCCGGGCGGCGACGTTGATCAGCATGCTCGGCTCGGCCGCGCTGATCGTCTCCATCCTGTACATCAACGTGTACTGGGTGATCCTCCTGGCGATCATCACGGTCAGCACCGTCAGCCAGCTGAACCGGCCGGCCGCGCAGGCCATGCTGGCCGAGCTGACCAAGCCGGGTCAGCTCGTGATGACGATGGCGATGTACCGGCTGGCCATCAACCTCGGTACGGCGGTGACACCGATCGTCGGCGTCGCGCTGGTGTCGGTCTCGTACAACCTGCTGTTCTGGGCGGAGGCGTTCGCCGCCGTGCTCTACAGCGCGATCGCCTGGAAGTTCCTTCCTGGAAAGGCCGCACCGGACGAGGCCGCGAGCGCCGCCAAGGCCGCGGAGCCGAAGCAGGGGTACCGCGCGGTGCTGGCGGACTGGCGGTACGACTTCTACCTGGCCGCCGTGTTCCTGGTGACGATCGTCTACTGCCAGTACATCGCCGTGCTTCCGCTCGCGATCGTGAACGACGGCCTCAGCCTGTGGTGGTACAGCGCGATCGTCTCCGCGAACGCCATCGTGGTCGCCGTCTGCGAGGTGCCGGCCACCAAGTACGTGCAGACCTGGCCGTTGCGCCTGACCGCGATCGCGGGCTTCGGCCTGGTCGCGGTCGGCTACGGCGTCTACGCGATCGCGCTGGTCCCGGTGCTGCTGATCATCGGCACGCTGATCTGGACGACGTCGGAGATCATCGGCGCACCGACCACGTTCGCCTACCCGGGGATGGTCGCGCCACCGCACCTGCGGGGCCGGTACTCCGGCGCCATGCTGAGTGTCTTCGGTCTCGGCAACGCGGTCGGTCCGGCGGTCGGCGTCTTCCTGTGGGAGAAGGTCGGCCAGACCTTCTGGCTGTGGGCAGCGGCAGTGGCCGTCCTCTCCGCCGTCTGCGCCCGGATCGGGATGCGCCGCCCCGACGAGCAGCCGGCCGACGCGGCTGCCACCTCCGAGGCCCCCGGCGCCAACCCCGAAGCAGCCACCTGAGGATCCGCGTAAAAGAAGGGGGCCGGTGCAAGATGCACCGGCCCCCTTCTTTTCAGTTCTTGCGGACCGGAAGCGCGGAGCCCGGCTCGACGTCCGAGTCCTCCGGCAGGGCATGCAGGCAGCAGCCGACCGACGCGCCGGCGTCCAGCCGGACCACCTCGACGTCGGACTCGACAGACATGGCCCGCGCGTACACACCGCCGAACCCGTTCACGACGGTGTAGACGCCCCAGTTCACGAGCCACGGCGCCGGGTCGCCGTCCGGCATCGGGAACAGCTCCGGCACCGGACGGATCCGGCGTTGGACGACCCACGGGCCGTCTAGTGCCTCCCGAACCCGCTCCTCCCACAGCTCTCCGTCGGTGTCGGCACGCCAGCCCAGCAGCACGCCTTCCCCGCTGTGCCGCGACGTCGGCTTGAGGACCAGTTCTGCCTGATGACCGAGCACGTAGTCGAGCAGCTCGACCTGTGTGCCGTCCTCCAGCGTCACCGGCCCGGAGCGCACCATCCGGGTCCAGGGCAGGATCCGGTCGAGGCTGGTCAGGGTCTGCTGGTCGAAGTACTGGCGGTTGGCCTCGTCGGACAGCACCGCGAGAGCTCCCTTGCTGGCGAACATCTCGGCGTCCAGCGGCGTGAAGATCTTCACCTCGCCGCGGGCGGCGGCGTCCAGGATCGGGTCCATCATCGCCGACGCGTCCGAGTGCTCGAGCAGATCCTCCAGCATGAAGAGGCGCTGGATGATGTCGACCTTCACGTCGCCGAGCCAGACGCCGCCGTCGCGGACCTCGAGCTGCCCGATGTGGCCGACGTGGGCGTCGATTCCCATGTCCTGCAGGCGCGTCGCGAAGTGCCGCATGTACGGCTCGAGGGTCTCGTAGCTGCTCGGCCAGTCGACGGTGGCCAGCACCGGCCGGGAGTCGTGCGCGAACCCGGACTCGACGAACATGTTGTTGACCTGTTCGCGCATCGTGTCCACGTAGGCCAGGCGGTGCGTCTGCGCGAACTCCGCGAGGATCGGCTGATCGAGCAAGGCCCGGGCCATGTCGGACTGGTCGATGCCGCCGAGCGCACTGCCCATGTTGAACTCGAGCAGCTTGAACCCGCTCTCGTCCAGGTACAGGTCGGCGCGGCTCTGCTTCGTCACCGTCGCGCCGCGGCTGCGCAGTACGGCCGAGACCTGTACGTCGGTCATTCCGACCGAACGGGCGAACGCCGCCAGATCACCGCCGTACAGCTTGTCGGGCAGGCTGGTGAGTGCAGCGTGCATGGTCAGGATGTCGTTCGCGAGCTGCTCACACTCGTCGGCGCCGAGGAACAGCGGCCGCGCCAGGTACCGGCCGCCGTACACCGACTGCAACCCGATCGACTCGGGGTGGGTGCTCACGAGTTCGGCGGCAGAGATCCCGCGGCGCTTGATCTCGTCCAGGTATTGGGCAGTGAGTTCAGCTCGGCTCAGGCCGGTCAGCATATTCGGGACCTCCGGGGTCAAGACGGAACAGAGCGCTCCTGCTCGGACAGAGACCGGCGCGGTCGCCCGGAAATACACCGGCCGGCGCGAGTATCTGATCGCGGCTCCCGCGCGCTCTTGTCGGCATGGAACTCATCTCCGAGGTCGGTACGCCGACCACCGCCGACGTACTGTCCGACGCCGCGATCCGGCGGAGCACCCATCGCCGGTACCTGATGTGCCCGCCCACCCACTTCGACGTCACCTACTCGATCAACCCGTGGATGAATCCCGCCAAGCCGACCGACCAGCCGATCGCGGCGGCGCAGTGGCAGCGGATCCACGACCAGCTGCTCGACCTCGGGCACACCGTGGACGTGATCCCACCGGTGCCCGGGCTGCCGGACATGGTGTTCGCCGCGAACGGCGCGACCGTCTGGGGCGACCGCGCGCTCGTAGCCCGCTTCCGGCACGCCGAGCGGGACGCAGAGTCGGCGTCGTACCTGGAATGGTTCGCCGGTCGCGGTCTGCACGTCCAGCAGGCCTCGACGGCGAACGAGGGTGAAGGCGACTACCTGTCCGCCGGGCCTTGGTTGCTGGCCGGCAGCGGGTTCCGCACCGACCGCCGGGCCCACCTCGAGAGCGAGCAGTACTTCGACCGCCCGGTGATCGGCCTGACCCTCGTCGACGACCGGTACTACCACCTGGACACCGCACTGGCCGCGCTGGACGACGAGACCGTCATGTACTACCCGGGCGCCTTCACCCCGGGGAGTCAGGCGATCCTGCGCGAACTCTTCCCGTCCGCGATCATCGCGACCGCCGAAGACGCCGCCGTGTTCGCTCTCAACGCGGTGTCCGACGGCCTGCATGTCCTGATGCCGGCAGGTTCCACCAACCTGGTCGCACAGTTGCGGGAGGCAGGCTTCGTCCCGATCGGCATGGACGTCTCCGAACTCCTGCGGGCCGGTGGTGGCGTCAAGTGCTGCACGTTGGAGCTACACGGATGATCGACTACAACGGCAGAAGGTTCTCCCCCGCCGGACACCATGCGGAAGGCAACGACGTCACGGTCGCGTCGTACCGGCAGCGCGGCGACCTGCTCTGGGCGGACTTCAGCGGCGGTCGCGTACGGCGCGGTGCGCTCACCGGCGTGTGCCGGCCGGACGACACACTCGAGTTCAGCTACACCATGGTGCTCGCCGACGGCGTACTGGTCGCAGGGCACTGCGAGAGCACACCCGAGTTGCTGCCCGACGGTCGGATCCGGTTGCACGAACGCTGGGAGCGGTACGGTCCACAGGCCGCGACCGGGGTGTCCGACCTCGATGAGATCGCCCCCGGCTGATCGGCCGGATGTATCAGGCCACCGTCGATCCGCACTCTGCTTGTCATGAATCACGCCGAAGGCTTGGAGGTCAGCGCCGACGGCTTGTCCGTGGTGCTGACCAGCGTGTCGTCGGACTCGCACACCTGGAATCTGGTCGTCCTGCAACTGGTTCTCGAGGAGCTCGGCCATCAGGTGCACAACCTCGGCGCCTGCGTTCCGGACGAGCTGATGGTGTCCGAATGCCTGCGACTGCGGCCGGATCTGATCGTCGTCAGCAGTGTCAACGGGCACGGCTTCCACGACGGCCTGCGGCTGATCCGTCAGGTCCGGAACCACGCCGAACTGGCCGGCACTCCGATGGTGATCGGCGGGAAGCTGGGGATCGCCGGACCGGGCTGCGACCGCAGCCGGACCCAACTGACAGCGGCCGGGTACGGCGCGGTCTTCGAGGACGGCACCGGGCTCACCGCCTTCCAGTCGTACGTCGGCCGGCTCGCCATCGGCCAGGCTTCGTGAGCGTCCCGGAGACCGGCTCGTTCGGTGACTTCGTCGCCCGGGCGCACCAAGCAGGCAAGCTCGTGGTGCAACCGCGGATGGGTGTCAGCGATCCCGCCGCAATGCACGCGGGGCTCCTGGCCACCCGGAAGGCGACGGCGACCGCGGTCGGCACGATCACGCTCGACAGCTACACCCGAATGGGTGACAACGCGAACGCGCGCGCTGCACTTGCTGCTGGCATCGAGCTCAACGGATACCCCATCGTCGCGCACGACCCGGCCGTCACCCGATCGGTACTGGACGGTGTCGCCGGGCCTGACTTCCCGGTGCAGATTCGGCACGGATCCCCTTGTCCCGAGCCGATCGTGGCCGCGCTGATCCAGGCTGGTCTGCATGCGACTGAGGGCGGGCCGGTCTCCTACTGCCTGCCCTACAGCCGGATGCCGCTGGAGGACTCGATCCCGAACTGGGCCCGCAGCTGTGACCTGCTGGCGGAGGTCAGAGCGACCGGAGTCGAACCGCACGTCGAGAGCTTCGGCGGCTGCATGATGGGTCAGCTCTGCCCACCCGGCCTGCTAGTGGCGTTGAGCGTTTTGGAGTGCATGTTCTTCCGGCAGCACGGAATCCGTAGTGTCTCGCTGAGCTACGCCCAGCAAACCAACCCGGATCAGGACACGGAAGCGCTGCTGGCGTTGCGCCGGCTGGCCACGCAGTGGCTGCCGGACGTCGACTGGCACATCGTCGTCTACACCTACATGGGGGTGTATCCGCGGACGCCTGACGGTGCCACCGGTCTCCTGGAGGAAGCGGCCAGGCTCGCGGTCCGGGCCGGCGCGGCGCGGCTGATCGTGAAGACGGTTGCCGAGGGCTACCGAATTCCCACGTTCGCCGAGAACGTCGCCGCTCTCGAGACCGCGGCGCTGGCCGCCGAAGGTTGCCTCACGATCGCCGGCGATCCCGTCGACACCGGCATCCACGCCGAGGCGACCGCCTTGATCGAGGCGGTGCTCGACCTCGGCCCGGATCTCGGCGCGGCACTGGCCACCGCCTTCCGGCGCGGCTACCTCGACGTGCCGTACTGCCTGCATCCGGACAACGCCGGCCGGGCCCGCAGCTACCTCGACAGTACCGGGCGGCTGCAGTGGTCGTCGATCGGGTCGTTGCCGATCCGCGGTGTCGTCGGCCCGACCGACTCCGCGAAGCTGACGGCGGCCGGGCTGCTGGCCTCGCTGTCGTACGTGGAACGGACGTTCGACAACGCGAGCCTCGAGCAGGAGTTCCAAGCCGACTCATCAGGGAGCACAGATGACCGAGACCCGGATCCCGGAAACCGAAGCCCGGCTGCCCGCCAGTCCGCGTGAGCACCTCACCTCACCCGTCACCCGGTCGGTCCTCAAGATCCAGCACCGGATGCTCGCCGCGGCCCGGGAGTTCCTAGGCGCCAAGGGTTTCATCGAGTTGCTGCCGCCGGTGATCGGCCCGGTCACCGACCCGGGCGCGCGCGGCGCCAAGCAGGTCGACGTGGACTACTACGGGCACCGGTACAAGCTGATGACCAGCGCGATCCTCTACAAGCAGGCCGCGCTGACGTCGTTCGACAAGATCTTCTTCATCGCGCCGAACATCCGGCTGGAACCGCTCGAGACCGCGTCGACCAGCAGGCACCTGGCCGAGTTCCACCAGATCGACATCGAGATGGCGGACGCGTCCCGGGACGACGCCATGGCGATCGTGGAGGACCTGGTGCGCCACGTCGTACAGCAGGTGGTGGCGGAGCTCCCCGACGAGTTCGAGGCCCTTGGCCGCGACACGTCCGAGCTCGCCGAGTTGCTCAGTACGCCGTTCGGGCGCCGGACGCACGCCGACGCGGTCGCCGACCTGCGGGCGACCGGTCACGACCAGAGCCCGGACGCCGAGCTCGACTGGGTGGGCGAGGCGAAGTTGTCGGCGAAGGCGAGCCGGCCGTTCTTCGTCACCGACTACCCGAAGGGATCGCGCGGCTTCTACGACCGGGAGTCCAAGGACCTGCCCGGCATGCTGCGGAACTTCGATCTGATCGCCGCCGAGGGGTACGGCGAACTGTGCAGCGGCAGCGAACGCGAGCAGGACTACGCCACGATCATCGCGCGGATGCGGGAGACGGCGGAGAACCCGGCGAAGTACGCGTGGTACCTGCAGATGCTGCGGGACGGCGTACCGCCGAGCGCCGGTTTCGGTCTCGGCCTGGAGCGGTTCACCCGCTACGTCGCCGGGCTGGACTCGGTCTGGCAGGCCAGCGCCTTTCCGAAGGTACCCGGCATCGCTTCACCCTGACCGCGGTTCCAGCGAGGATGTCGCGCGTGACAGAAACCGGCAGGCTGAGTCTCGGGCAAGGTACGGCGTTGTACATCGGAGCCGTACTGGCGACCGGTGTCATCGCGCTACCGGCGCTCGCCGCCGAAGTAGCAGGCCCCGCGTCATTGCTGGCCTGGTTAGGCCTGGCAGTGGTGTCCGCTCCGCTGGCTGCCACCTTCGCCGCACTCGGTGCGCGCTATCCGGATTCGGGCGGCATCGCGACGTACGCGCGATTGGCCTTCGGTGAGCGGGCAGCGGCGATCGTCGGCTGGTGCTTCTACCTGTCCGTACCGGTCGGCGGTCCCGCCGCCGCGCTGTGGGCGGGTGGATACGTCGAAGCAGCGCTGGGCGGCGAACAAGGCGTCGTGTTCGCAACCATGCTGGCGCTCCTGGCCGTCGTGCCGGCTGCGAACGCCTTCGGTATCGAGGTGACCGGCCGGGTCCAGATCGGCCTCGCCGGGCTGCTGACGCTCTTCCTGGGCCTCGCGGTCGCGCTCTCGCTGCCGCACGCCGACCTGTCCAACCTGCAGCCTTTCGCGCCGCACGGTTGGCAGGCGATCGGCCCTGCCGCCGCGCTCCTGGTTTGGAGCTTCGTCGGTTGGGAGACGGTCACCTACCTCACCGCCGAGTTCCGCCACCCGGCCCGCGACGTACCGCGAGCCACTGCCATCGCGGTGATCGTGGTCGGCGTGATCTACCTCAGCGTCGCGTTCGCCACCATCACGGTGCTGGGCCCGCGGGCCGCCGACACCGACGCGCCGCTCGGAGATCTACTCGCGATCGGCCTTGGCGGCAACGCCCGCGTGCTGGCCGCGGCGGCGGCCGTCCTCCTGACCTTCGGTGCGATGAACGCGTACTACGCGGGCGCATCCAAGCTCGGCGCGGCCCTCGCTCGCGACGGCGCTCTCCCTGTCTGGCTGGCCCGTGGCAGCTCTGCGGGCGTCGTGCCACGCCGCAGTCTCGCCGTACTCAGCGCAATGTCGATGGTGACTGCCGTTGTCGTGGTGGTGGCAGGAGTCGCTCCGCAATCGCTGGTCCTGCTCACCACCGGGCTGTTCGTGACCGTGTACGCCGTCGGCGTCGCGGCGGCAGTGAAGCTGCTGCCGCGACGCAGCCGGGCACGTTTCGCCGCACTTGTCGCGCAGGGAGCCGTTGTGGTCCTGCTCCTGATGGCCGGGGTCTACCTTCTGTGGCCGGCGCTCGTCAGCGTGGCCGCGCTGCTGTACCTGAGGCTGTCCCGCCCACGCGTTCAGCGGCGTCCGTAGAGCGCCCGCAGGCCGAGTACGTCGCCGCGGCCCAAGGTGCGCATGTGTGCAGTGCAGCGTCGTACGCCGGGGTACATCGTCAGGTTGAGGTCCTCGGCGGCACTCAGGTTGACGAGCCCGTAGACGTGGCCCATCTCGTGGGTCAGCACCGACTCCACGTCGTACCGCCAGCGGTCCTGATCCGGCGGTTGCGCCGGGTCGCACGCTGTGTCGCGGGACGGGTCGTACGTCCATTTGTAGTCGCCGTTGTTCATCCGGATGTCGGCCGAGACGGCCTGCGTCACGCCATGGCGGGTCTCCGCCCACGTGCAGGTCCACGCCAGTGTCGCCTCGAGGAAGTCGCCGGGCAGGTCCCCCGCATCGATCACATTGCGGCCGTCGGAGGCACCGCAGGTCGTCTGGCCGTCGGCGTACACGAAGTTGCCGCGTACGGCGGTGTGGCCGACCAGGCCGCCCGATGCGGCGGTGTCGCCTCGCATACCGCAGGTGTTGCGGCCGCGGGTCATGTTGACCACGGACCTGCGGGCAGCCGCATCGAAGTCGGCCTGACTGCCGTTGGTGAGCGCCGTTCCCTTGGTCGTCCGGAACAACCATGGCCGGTACCACTTGTACGGACGGAGGAGGTAGCTGTCTCGCTCGCATGCTCCCGGACCGGGCAGGTCCGGGAAGCGGTCCTTCGTGACGTGCTCGCCGGTAGTCACCACACCTCGGGCGTCAGTCGTCAGGCTGTAGGTCCGGGCCTCGTTCGGATACAGCATGTCCAGAGTGACGCTGCCACCCGGCGGTTGCACCTGAAGCGGTACGCCGTCCCCCGCGTCGACGAGCCGTCCGACCGCGCCGCACTCGATCGCGGAGCGAGACGCCAGGTCGCTCGCCTTCAGCACACCTCGTGGCAAGCCGCATGGATCGGCCGCGACGGCGGTGGCCGTCGGCGGGATCGAGCCGACGCCGAGCGTCAGGCCGAGCATGATCGTGATTGCACGCGTGAACCTCATTGGTGTCCCCCTCGAGCCGACGCCCCTACTTGCTAGAGGGGCCCGACGACGTCCACTGATACGGGCCGTATTTTCGTCGTACCGCCAACGCCTCTTCCGGTCAGAAGCCGACCGAAGGAGCGCATCCTGTACGCCGAGGGGTTCCCCGAAGAGTCGATCCGCCGCCGCGCCCGGACCGGCGCCGCCGACGCGTTCCCGTCCACGGACGACTACGGGCACGTGTTGTTCGGAGCCGACTGTTCCGTTCCGGAGGACGATCACCTCGACCGCCTGCGGCTGGTGCCGCCGGTCTTCGTACCGCAGCGGCTGGCACAACTCGTCGAACTGGCCCGGGAGCCGACGTACCGCGATGTCCTGCTGGAGACGACGATCGGCGGGTTCCGGTCGGCGTTGCCGGTGTACGTCTCGGCGTTCGGCTCGACCGAGGCGGCGAGCGTCGCACTCGGCCTGGCCGCCGGCCGTCAGGCCGGACGCCTCGGGATCCCGATGGTCATCGGCGAGAACGTGATGCCGGTCAACAGTTACGGGCGGCTCGAGGACGACGCGGAACGCTCGCTGCTCGGCCGGATCCGCGCGTACCAGGACGGGGCACTGGACGGGTACGGCGGCGTTGTCGTCCAGCAGAGCACCGAGGACGCCGACGCCGAGGTGTGGAACCTCGTGTACAGCGATCCGAACGCCCTTCCACTGCTGGAGTCCGGGCGGCTCGCGTTCGAACTCAAGGTCGGGCAGGGCGCCAAACCCGGGCTGGGCGGGATGACTCTGGTCGGTGCGGACGCCGCCGCCCGGCTGGCCGACGCGTACCTCCTCGACCCGGTCTTCGGCGGCGACCGGGTCCTGCGCAGCAGCAGCCCCGGCACCTTCACCGAGGAGATCCTGCGGCAACAGATCCGCCTGATGCGCAACAACTATCCACGGGCCAGAGTGTGGGTGAAACTGCCGCCCGCGCGAGACGTCTCGACAGCAGCGCAGGTGGCCTGGGCAGCCGGCGCGGACGCGGTGTCCGTCGACGGCGCCGAGGCAGGTACAGGCTGGGCTCCGCGCGCCTTCCTCCGCCACGTCGGGCTTCCGCTGGGCGAATGCCTGCAGCGGATCGGGCACGACCGAGCACCTTCCGACCCGTCCTGCCTGCTGGTCTCCGGACGGATGTGGGAGGGCGCGCGGGTCGCCAAGTGCCTGGCCCTCGGCGCGACCGCGGGCGGCCTGGGCCGGGCCGCGCTCATCGCGGTGGACACCGACCCCGACCACGGCCTCGTCAATCTCGTCGAGTGCCTCGCGCTGGAGTTGCAGTTCCTCGTCAGTGCTCTCGGCAAGTACCACGTGCAGGCACTCGGTCCGGAAGATCTCTGGAGCCCTACGCCAGCGTCGTCCTGGGCGACAGGGCTCGGCTCCGGTCCAGCTTGAAGATGTCTGCGACAACCCTGCGCGGATCGGCTCCGATCTGCCGGCTGCGTACCAGATCCACCAGCTCCGGCGTGGGCTCGACACCGATTTCGCTGGCCAGACTCCGCTGGAAGAACTCGAGCCGGCGGATCGCCTCGACCACGTTGTCCTCGGCGAGATGAACCTCGATCAGCACCCTGGTCGCGCTCTCCCGCAACGGTTCCAGTCGCACGGCCGCCATCGCTGCCTCGATCGCCTCGGCGTACCGCCCGGAGCAGGTCAGTTGCTGGGCCGTCAGCTCGAGCGCGTGCAACTGCAGCTGGCGCAGGCGTTCCCGCCCCAGCAGGACCCAGTCGTCGTACCAGCCCGGGAGCAGCTCGCCCATCGCGGCGAGGGTCGGCAAGAGCCCTTGGTCTGCACCGCATTCGCCGTCGTTGATCACTCGGCGAATGGCGGTGATGAGGGTGTTCACGTCGACGTCCACGGACTCGTCGACGCGCAGCGTCTCGTCACCGGTGATCAGGGGCTGTGGACTCAGCTGGCGGAGCCGCCACAGCGCGGTGCGCAAACAGGCCTGCGCCTTCGAGTCCGACACCTCCGGCCAGAGGGTGCCGGCCACCTCCGCGCGGCTGGATCGCCCGCGGAGCGCGACGAACGCCACGACGCGGCGCGCACTGAGCGGGATCGACAAGGTCTGTTGACCGTCGACGACCCAGAAGCCGTCGAGCATCCGCAGCCGCACCGATCGGTGGGCTCCGGCAGGCGGGATGTCCGGATCAGGATCGTCTGCCGGTACGGGCCGAGCGCGCATCTATCGATCTCCCCCCACTGGGTAAGAAGAATCCTCAAGACCCGCCCGGCTCGGGAACGTTCCAATACCGCGAGAAGTCTCGGGCGGGCGGGCCCTGTCGTACAGGTATCGCGACTTCTCGTTAGGTTGTTTCCGAGCTACCTCCCGTGAAGGTAGAGCCGTCACCTGTTTGAGTACAAGCAGTTGGCGCGACGGATATCCCGCACTTGCCATCGGTAGGTGTATCACCCACACCGGATCAACCCCTCTCGTTCGTCAGTGACGGCTCCCGGGAGGCTGGCGTGAACGACGACAACGGTGTCGTGCTGCAGTTGGGCAGCGGCTTCCAGCCGTACCGCGAGTACCTGGTCCAAGGTGCGGCCGCGTGCAGCCGGCTCTGGCTGATCGACGACGAGCAGGCCACCTGGCAGACGCCGTACGTTGCCGGCAGCTCTGTGGTCGTCCCTCTCGAGGGAGCCGGATTGGTGCTAGACCACAACGGTCTGCTCGCGGCCGCCGAAGCTGTTGCCCGTACGTACGGAGTCCGCGGAGTCTTCACGTACGACGAACCGTCGGTGATCGCGACCGCCCTGGTGGCGGAGCGACTCGGGCTGCCCGGTCTGACCGCACGAGGTGCGCAAGGTTGTCGCGACAAGGCGCGGACCAGACAGGCGCTCACTGCTGCCGGTCTGCCGCAGCCGAAGTTCGCGGTGGCCACGACGGCCGTCGAAGCCGCCGCCGCGGCCGAGGACATCGGCTATCCGGTCGTGGTCAAACCACGCGGTATGGCGGCGAGCATCGGCGTTGCCGTGGTGAGCGATGCGGCCGGAATCGCCGACGCGTTCGACCGCGCCGACAGCTCGAGCCGGAACGGTCCGGTCGAGTACCACGGTGGGGCGTTGATCGAGGAACTGGTCGACGGTCCGGAGATCAGCGTCGACGGTGCGGTGGTGGCAGGCGAGTACCTGCCGTTCTGCATCGCCCACAAGCAGCTAGGCGAACCGCCGTACTTCGAGGAGGTCGGACACCTCGTCGACGGGGCGGACCCGTTGCTGGACGACCCCGAGTTGCGCGAGCTGCTCCGCTCCGCGCACGAAGCGATCGGCGCGCCGTACGGCATCACCCACACCGAGATCCGGTTCAGCTCGCGCGGACCGGTGGTGATCGAGATCAACGGCCGGCTCGGCGGTGACCTGATCCCGTACCTGGGCAAGCTGGCCACCGGTATCGACCCCGGTGCGGTCCTGGTCGACGTGGCGCGGGGCAACCGTCCCCTGCTGGAGCCCGACCATCGGACCTGCGTCGGAATCCGGTTCTGCTACCCGCCCGAGGACTGCCGCGTCGTGGAGATCACCGTCCCCGAGCCGGGGTCGGCGCCGGGTCTGGTGGAGGCACATCCGATGGTCGAACCCGGAGCGACCGTCCGGCTGCCACCGCGGGCACACATCGGCCGGCACGCGTACGTCGTCTGCAGCGCGGGCGATCTCGCCACCTGTGCCGACCGGCTGACTGCCGCGGCCGATCTGGTGCAACTGAAGTACGACGCGCTGAACGAGCCCGAGTATTCCGGACGGCCCTGGTGAGCCACGACCCTTTGGAGTTGCTATGACCAACCACGACGTCGAACTGCTCGCCATCGGCGCCGGGCCGGCCAACCTCGCCCTCGCGGTCGCGCTGGAGGAACTCGGCGCCGACGGCCTGGCGGAGAGCTCGCTCCTCATCGAACGCGGGCCGACGGTCGAGTGGCAACGCGGCCTGCTGCTGCCCTGGACGAAGAGCCAGGTTGCCTTCGCCAAGGACCTGGTGACGCTGCGGAACCCGCGCAGCAAGTTCACCTTCCTGAACTACCTGCGCAGCGTCGGCCGGCTCGACGACTTCATCAACATGGGCAGCTTCACGCCGTACCGCGTCGAGGTCTCCGGCTATCTGCAGTGGGTGTCGGAATCGCTGCGGAAGGTGCAGCTGCGGCTCGGCTGCGACTGTACGTCGGTCGAACCCGTCCGGGATTCCGCCGGCCGTCTGACCGGATGGCTGACCCGGCTCGCCGACGGCACCGAGATCTCCAGCCGCTACCTGGTCGTCGGCGCCGGGCGCGACCCGTACGTGCCGCCGGAGCTCAGCCATCTGCCCGCCGACCGGCTGATCCACAGCACCCGGTACCGCAGCCGGATCGCGACCCTCGACAAGGACCAGCCGCACCGGATCGCGGTGGTCGGCGCGGCGCAGAGCGCGGCCGAGATGTTCCGGGCAACGCAGCACGACCTGCCCAACAGTGATGTGAGTTGGGTGATGCGATCGATCGGGCTGCGCGCGTACGACACGAACAAGTTCACCAACGAGCTCTACTACCCGTCGTACATCGACAAGTTCTTCGAGGCCTTGCCGGAGGGCAAGAAGCAGATCCTGCAGGAGATGCACCTGACGAACTACTCCGGCGTCGAGAGCGACCTCCTGCAGGAGCTCTACACCGGTCTGTACCTGGACCGGCTGAGCGGCGTCGACCGGCAGCGGCTGGTGCCGATGACCGACATCACCGGTGCTCGCGCCGACGGGGACGAGATCGTCCTCGAGCTCACTGACCGCAAGACCGGCGGCGTCGACGAGCTACGTCGCGATCTGGTCTTCCTCGGCACCGGCTTCGTCCGGGAGATGCCCGGGCTGATCCGCGGGCTCGGCGCGGCGATCGGGCTCGACCGGATCGAGGTCAACCGGCAGTACCGTCTGGACCTCGGCGAGCCGTCGGACGCGGCCTGCTACCTGCAAGGCGTGAACGAGGCGACGCACGGCATCGCCGACTCGCTGCTCAGCGTCCTCGGCAACCGGGCCGCAGACATCGCGCAGGACATCCTCGCTCACCGCGCCGCCAAGCGAGTCAACGGCGTCCACCGTCGTACTGCTGTCTCGGTGCCTGCCGACGGCGCAGTGTCCGCCTGACAGGCGTGCCCATGCCCTCGTTGATTCCCAAGCCTGGTAGGGCATTGGCGGTCGCAATCGTCCTGGTTGCCGGCGCGGTCGCCCTGGCCGCCGTGTGCTTCGCAGCGGGTTGGCTGCGGCCTGAACACACGGCCGCGGCGTCCGTACCTCCGGCCGCCGGCCCAACCTCGGCACAGTTGATGTGGCGGCTCCTGTTGGCGATCGCAGCCGTCTGCGCACTGGCAACCCTGTTCGGCCGGCTTGCAAGGTTGGTCGGACAGCCCGCCGTCGTCGGCGAGATCATCGCCGGGCTGGTACTCGGGCCGTCGGTGATCGGATCGCTGACGCCCTGGCTGTACAACGCCGTACTGCCCGCCGAGGTACGACCGAACCTCGGCCTCCTGGCACAGGCCGGGCTGACCGTCTTCATGTTCGCCGTCGGGTCCGACTTCGGCCGGATCGGCCGCGAGCGCGGTGCGATCGCGGCCACCAGCCTCGCGATCATGGCGGTTCCGTTCGCCCTCGGGCTGCTCGCGGCGATACCGCTCTACTCGACGCTGGCCGGTCCCACGGTGGACCGGTTGCCGTTCGCCGTCTTCATCGGTACGGCGCTCAGCATCACCGCGTTCCCCGTCCTGGCGCGGATCGTTCAGGACTGCGGGCTGCAGGACACCCGGCTCGGATCGCTGGCCATGCTGTGCGCCGCCGCCGCGGACGTGCTCGCCTGGTGCGCCCTCGCGATCACGATGGCGATGATTCGGTCCACCGGTCCTGGTGATGCTCTGCTGGCACTGGGCCTGACCGTTCTCCTGGGCGCCGTTTCCTTGCTGGTCCTCCGACCGTTGCTGCTCCGTCTGTCGCTCCGGTACGCCGCCTCCGTGCCCACGCCCATCCTGGTGCTGCTCGTCCTCGCTCTGATCCTCGGTCTCGCCGCGGCGACCGACCAGATCGGCGTCCACGCGATCTTCGGCGGCTTCCTGGCCGGCCTCGTGCTGCCGAAGGACAGCCTGCCGGTGACCGCCGTGGCCCAGCAGATCGGCGGGCTCAACCGCACTCTGCTGGTGCCGGTCTTCTTCGCATCCATCGGCCTGCAGACCGACGTCAGCGCAGCGGTCTCGCAACCGCAGGTACTCGCCGCCGGCGCTCTTCTGCTGGTCGTAGCGGTCATCGGCAAGCTGGCCGGAGCCGTACCGGTGGCCTTGGCCGGCGGTCTGCCCGCGCGGTCCGCGGCCGGCCTGGGAGTCCTGATGAACGCGCGCGGGATCACCGAGATCGTCGTACTGTCCGCCGGGCTCGGTGTCGGCATCATCAACCACAGCGCCTTCACGGTGATGGTGATGATGGCGCTGGTCACCACGATGATGGCCGCGCCGTTGCTGCGTCTGCTCGGCCCGTCCCTGCTGTACCGGAACACCTCCGACCGGCCCCCGGAGAAGGCGTATGCGAGCGGTGACGCCACAAGCACGATTTCGTGACGAATCGACTACGTCTTCGTGACGGCCTCGGTGATCGAATAGGCGGCGAAGGCAGCACTGTCGACGACCACGGGGGACGTGAGTGAGGCACAGGGCCGTCGGCTAGATCCTCCTGTGCTCCCGCGCGTCTTGTCGCCAGCTGCGCGAATCAGCGAAAGGACGTGGAGCGTGACGACGATCTCGCTACGCAGCACCGCACGGCCGCTCGAGGGAACCCGCGACCGCACCGAGTCCGGTCCCTCGATCGCGGATGTTCTCAGCCGCGCACTCGGCTCCGACTGGTCGGCCTGGAAGGAGCTGGAAGCGCGCTACGGCTCACTCCTTCTGCACACCGCTCGCGGTGTCGGCCTGAGCCACAGTGACGCCGCGGACGCGGCTCAGCTCACCTGGCTGCGGTTGTGGCAACACGGCCGTCAGATCCGTGACCCGGAATGCCTTCCCGCCTGGCTGGCCGCGACGGCCCGCCGGGAAGGACTGCGGGTGGCGATCAGCCGGAAGCGGTACCTGCTGTACGCCGATCCGACCACCGAGCACAGCGACGGCCAACGCGCCGCCGTGGTCGACGTCTACCCGGCCGACGGCGAGTACGAGCCTTCAACGGAACGAGCCCTGTCCCGGCTGCCCGCCCGCTACCAGAAACTGATCAGGCTGCTGATGTCGGACAGCTGCCCGTCCTACCTGGAGATCGCCGAGAAGCTGAACCTCCCGGTCGGCAGCATCGGCCCGATGCGCATGCGAGCGCTCCGCATGCTCCGCCACTCCCCCGAGCTGACCACCCACTGAAAACCGGCGCCCGGCCAGGCGCTCTCTCCAGATCCCTGGCCGGGCAGTCAGCGAGCTCCGTAGTCCGGCACCTTGATCTCTGCGCCGCCCTGCAGAGCTGACTGATGGGCGCAGATTCCGGGGGCCGTCCAGGTTGCCGCGGTTCGGGCGTCGACTCGCGGCGGCCGGTTGTCGACGATGCTCGTGATGAACTCGTGGACCAGGTGCGGGTGAGAGCCGCCGTGACCGCCGTCGGTGAACGGTCTGAGGGCCTCGGGCAACAATTCCGGGGCTCCTGCGGGCCGTACGTCGGCCTCGGTCACGGGGCGTCCGCGGCGACCGTCCGGGAGCGGCTCGAGCTTGAACTCCTTCATCGGGCCGCCCTCGAGCTGCGGCCACTCCAGCGCACCCTCGTCGCCGTACACCGAGAAGCCTTCGAGATAGCTGCGGCCCAGCTGGAAGAACGACATCGTGACGTTGGCGACCAGGTCGTCACCGGCCAGCTTGAACAGCGCGGCCTCGGTCCCGAACCCATCCCCTGCAACGCCGATGTGATCGGGCGTCAGCCGGCTGGAGCCGAGGCAGCGCACGGACTCGACGCGGGTGTTCGCCAAGGCGAGAGCCGGCGAGAGGGCGTGGGTCACGTAGTGCATCGGCGGGTAGCCGCGCCAGTACTCCGGATACCCGTCGAGGTTCTGCAGGTGGTCGCCCTTGAAGTACGTGAGCCGACCGAGCTTCCCGGTCTCCAGCAGCTCCTTGGCGTGGAAGAACTCGCGGGAGTAGACCGCGGTCTCCATCATCATGTAGTTGCGCTGGGCATCGTCCTGCGCCGCGATCAGCGCATCCAGATCCTCGAGCGTCGTGGCCATCGGCACCGCCGACGCGCAGTGCCTCCCGGACTGCAGCACCTGCTGGACCTGCCCGGCGTGGAACCGCACCGGAGTGAGCAGGTGTACGGCGTCCCATCCCGGAGCGGACAGCGCGTCCTCGAGCGACGCGAAGCGCTCCGCGATCCCGAGCCGGTCCGCGACAGACGCCGTACGGGCGGGATCGGCATCGACAACCGCGACCCGACCGACGCCTGGGTGGGCCTGGTAGATCGGCGCGAAGTCGGCGCCGAACCCGAGACCGACGACAATCACGTCAACGCTCATACAGGTCAGCCTTTCAGTCCGGTCGTCCAGAAGTCCATCCACAGCGCCGCGATTATTTCTGTCAGCATCCAAAATAAGGCTGCTAGGCTGTCCGGATCATCAGCGGATCTCGAGACAGGAGTCGCCCCGTGGAGCGCTCGGCGACCGTGCGCAGACCGGCCGGACCGCTCGTCCGTCCGGGCAGCAAGACCTTGATCCGCGAGATCAACGAGGCTCTGGTGCTCGACGTCGTACGCACCGAAGGCGTGATCTCCCGCGCGGCTGTCGCGGCCCGGACCGGGCTCAGCCCGGCGACCGTGACCGGAATCGTTGGCAGGCTCGTGGAGGCCGGCTATCTCGCCGAGACCGACATCGTCCAGGGCGCCCGGGGACGCCCGGCCCGGCAGCTGCAGCTGGGCGACGGCCGGATCTTCGCGGCCGGCGTGCGCGTCGCCCGCGACCACTTGTTCGCTGTCCTGGTTGACCTGCGCGGAACGGTCGTGGACACGCAGCAGGTCGAGCTGCCGGACACCACCCCCAGCCGGGTCGGTGACGCGGTCGCCCGCGCGATCTCCACCCTCGGCTCCGATCGGGAAGGCGCCGAGCTCCTCGGAGTGGGCGTCGCCGTTTCCGGCGTCGTCGACAGCGCCGGAGGCCTCGTGCGGCACAGCGGCGCGCTCGGCTGGGAAGGTGTCGCGCTGGGACCGATGATCGAGTCCGCGACCGGCCTACCCACTGTCGTCGACAGCTACGTCAACTGTCTCGCGCAGGGCATGCTGCTGTTCGGACGCGAGCAGCATGGACGTGATCTGCTGGTGTTCAACATCGGCACCAGCCTCGGAGTCTCGATCGTCGTGGGCGGACGGCTGCACCGCGGATCCGAAGGTGCGGCCGGCAGCTTCGCGCACGCCCGGGCCACCGGCCCTTCCGAGGGGCGGACCTGTCACTGCGGCGCCGAGGACTGCGTCGAGGCGTACTCCAGCGGCTGGGGCATCGCTCGCCGGCTGGCCGAGAGCGGTACGTCGGAAGCGTCCGTCGTACCCGACGCGGCCGAACGGCTCGGCGTCGGGATCGCGAATCTCGCCAAGGTCGTCGGGCCTGCGGCCATCGTCCTCGCATCCGCCGGCGAGATGCGGGACCTGGGTCTGGAGCAGTTGCTGACGACAACGATCCGGACGGAGTACGCACATCACTACACTCCGGTGCCCGACCTGCAGACCGTGGCAGCCTCACCGGAGTCAGTGGCCACCGGCGCCGCCCACGCGTCCTTGGCCCGGCTGTTCACCGCCGACGGAACTCCGGTCTGAGCCGCTCCCCGAAACGGCTCATTCGGATCAGTACTCGGTGACGACGATGTCGCGGTGGCAGACAACCACATCCGGTCCACCGGTCGGCCAACTGTTGCCCGGCCGCCACTCCGAGCGGTAGATGCCGGTCTGGAAGTGCGGGGACCACTGCTGGTGATAGTTGTTCGCGCCGGCCTCCCGCAGTACCTCGGTCCCGTCGCGCGTGATGACCACCAGACCGTCGCTGTCCGGCGTCGACCAGGTGATGTCGAAGACCCACTTCGTCCAGCGCCCGTACGACCCACTCAGCGAACCCAGCGTGAAGAACTGCTTCGTCGCGGTGTTCGGACCGGTGAGCCGCGCGAGGTCCAACCGCCAGAGGTTCTGGTAGGCGTTCAGCGCCAGCGGCGGATACGTGCTGGTGCCGTCCGCGAAGCGATAGCCATGCCACTGCGCCAGGATTGAACCACGCTCGAAGACGACCCAGTCGGCCGGCACAAAGATCGAGAGCTGGTAGACGTACCGCCCCCATTCGAACTGATCCTTGCCCAGCTCGGACCGGAACGAGACACCGTCGTTCGGCAGCGTGAACCGGGCGACCAGCTCACCTGAACCGGCCGGATCGGGTACGACGGCTTGAGTGCCGTTCCCCTCCACCGACTCGACGTCCCACGCGTCGAAGGTTCCGGTCTCGAACCCGTCGCGGAACACCACCGTGCCGGCCGCGCATGCCGCCGCTGGCCGCGCCCAGGGAACTGCTGCTGCACCGGCGAGACCGGCCAGCACAGCCCGCCTGCCGACCCGCCGGCCTGCAGGAAGTACGTCGTTCATGAGGTCCTCCGATAGGGATCAGTCGTCGACCTGGATGCGGATGAGGTTTCGTCCCTGGATCGCGTAGAACTGACCACGCTCGTCGACCGCGGAGCGCGGGATGCCGTACCACTCGGCGTTCAAGGTGACCAGGTCCGTTCGCGCGAACGTCTTCGGATCGAAGCGGAAGAAGGCCCGGCTGGAGGTCGCGTAGACCCGGCCCCGGCTGACCAGCAGCGTGCCGTAGTTGGGCACCACGGGCCCATGGTTCGCGGAGTGAATGATCCGCCGCGTCCGCAACTCGACCACGAAGAAGTCGCCCCGGTGACACATCACGTACAGGTGCCCGCCGAGGACCGCCAGGCCCGTCACACCGGTCGGCTTCGACTGCGGCGTGAGTCGCCACAACTCCTTGCGCCGTACCGGATCCCAGGCCACCACCGTCCCGCCGCCGTTGCCGACGGATTGGCCGCCGAGGTAGGCGACGCCGTCGTGTGCGGTCACCGCGCGCACCATCTGGACATCGTCGATCGGGTTGATCGCAGCGGTCGTCGCGGACGTCCTGGGGTCGAACGTCAGTAGAGAACCACCGCTCTCGGTGTCCGACTGGAGCCCGATCAATGCCAGCTCGTGGCAGTCGTCCCAGACGATCTGGTGCGGGCGGTTCTGCTCTGCAGGAAACGGGGCCTTCAGCCGGGGCCATTGGCCGTCGAGGCGCGGGTTGTAGGCCAGGATCCCGATCGCGTTGTACTGCGCGAAGTACGCCGTACGATCCCGGATCAGCACGTCCTTGGCCTCGCTCGGGGCAAGGATCCGGGTCTGCGCCCCGGTGCGGAGGTCGTGATACATGACGGAGTTGGTGCCGCCAACGTAGACACCGTTCGCCCCCGCGGCCACGGACATCGCCAGCTGAGGGCCGGTCGGTGCACCCCCTGCCACCAGGTCGTGGATTCTTGCCGTGCTGTCGGCCGGGTCGACCTCGAACACCAGGCCGAACGCCGACACCACCATCAGTTTGCCGCCACGGACCCACAGCCCCCAGATCTCACCGAACGGCGACCCCGCCACGGTGATCTCCCGGAACGCACCGGTATCCAGGGACAACTCGATCAGACCGCCCCCGTTGAAGTAGACCTTGCCCTCGGCAAAGCGGGGAAGCCGCAGGAACGGCCGGTTGCTCTGCAGCAAGCGGTACTCCCCCGGCTGCGTGACGTCCAGGACGGCGACTGCCGCACCGGAGGCGGTCGTCGAGCAGACGTACAGCGAGTTCCCGTCCAGCGCGATGTCACGAACCTCGACGGCATCGGCGAACTCCGGCGGCAGGATCGAGGTGTACTCGCCAGAGGCACGATCCAGCACGAACAGTCCGGCCTTGGTACTGGTCGGAGTCGCGCCGAGCGAGGCGCCGGTGCCGACGTACACACGATCCTCGGTGGCGAGCAGGCTGCGGATCATCGGCGCGTTCGGGTCCGGGCCGGCGATGGTCGACAGGTCACCCGTCGCCGCGTCGTACCGACGCAAGGTGGGCGCCTTCTCGAGCCCGCCGAAGTACAGCACGCCGTCCGGGGCCATGGCGATCGCGTACGGCGAGAGCCCGGGAATCGAGGCCAGGTCCTCTTTCGGAGCGTCCGGCTGGGACAGGTCGAGCCGGATGAACCCCGGTGCGGACTGGCCGCGCTCGTCGACCGCGGCGTACAGGTAGCGGCCTTCAGGATCGGCGACCAGCAACTGCGTGCTGATTCCCGGGCCGGCGGTCACGCTGGTGACCTTGTCCGTGGTGAGGTCGTAGCCGACGATCCGCATCGGGTCGATGTTCCGGGATGCGACGTAGACCCGGTCGCCGACCGGAATCCCCGCGGCGAGCGAGAAGTTCATGACGCCCGGCCCGAGGTCGGTGACCCTGACGCCGGGCGCCGCGGCGGCGGTTGCCGAGGCCACAGAGGTCACAGTGGTCACAGTGGAGGCGAGTCCGGCCAGTGCTCCGAGTTGCAGGACGCGGCGCCGGCCGAGCGAAGGTTCTGAGGTCATGAGGCCGAACCTAAAGAGCCTCTTTTATTCTGTCAATAGCCAAATAAAAGCCTGGTGTCAGGCAGGGTCCGCGCGGACGCCGGTCAGCTCGGCCGTGCGCTCCCAGAGCCTCGCGCGCAGGGACTGGTCCTGGGCCCGTGGGTCGATCCGGGCCGGACCGACCCCTCCGAAGAACTCGCCGAACTTCCTCGACCCGTAGTAGTCACCGCCTTGCACGTCGGGCGCGGTCGCTGCGTACAGCACCGGCAACGTCCCCTCGGGCACGGACTGGGACAGCGCTTTCGTCAGCGCGTTGAGCGGTCTGGCGAGCGCGCCGAGCCCTTGGTTACGAGCGCCCGCGGCACCCAGTTCCGTGCCGGTGAACCCGGGGTGCGCGGCCACGCTGATCACCGGAGAGCCCTCGGCCGACAGGCGTTCCTGCAGTTCCAGCGCGAACATCAGCCCGGCCAGCTTGGACTGGGCATAGGCCTGGCCCATCCGGAACCGACGGTGCTCGAAGCCGGGATCCTCGACGTCGAAACCCTTGCCGCGGTGGGCGATGCTGGACACGGTCACGACGCGAGCCGAGTCCCCGGCACGCAGCGCCGGCATCAGGAGCCACGTCAGGGCGGCGTGCCCCAGATAGTTGGTGGCGAAGATCGACTCGTGCCCCTCGGCGGTACGTCGCAGCCGGCCCGCCGGGATGCCCGCGTTGTCGATCAGCAGGTCGACGCGATCGCCCGTACGGTCCCGGATCTCCGCCGCGGCCGTTCGCACCGAGTCCAGGTCGGAGAGGTCCAGCAAAACGAGCTCGCCGCCGACCGCCGCAGCGGCACGCTCACCGCGCTCCCGGGATCGGCAGGCAAGGATCACCCGAGCACCTTTGGCCGCGAGCACCGTCGCCGCACGTAGGCCCAGGCCCGAGTTCGCGCCAGTGATGACAACGGTGCGGTCGTGCTGGTCACGGATGTCGTCGTCGGTCCAAACTCCCATGGGCCAGCATGCTAGCTAGCCGCGTTGCTTCCGCGCGTGTTCGACGGCGAAGACAGCGGCTTCGGTACGGCGCTCCAGGTTGAGTTTGCGCAGCAGCGAGGACACGTAGTTCTTGACGGTCTTCTCAGCCAGGAACAACGACTGCGCGATCTGGCGATTGGTCTTGCCCTCGGCGATCTCCGCGAGGATGCGGCGCTCCTGCTCGGTCAACGACGCGTATCGCGGGTCCTCGGTGGCGACCGGATGACGCAGACGTTCCAGCACCTTGGCGGTCATGCTCGGGTCGAGCAGCGACTCTCCGGCCGCAAGACGACGTACGGCATCGATCAAGGCCTGACCGTTGACCTGCTTCAGCAGGTACCCGGCCGCGCCGGCCATGATCGCGGTGAACAGCGCCTCGTCGTCGGAGTACGACGTCAGCATCAGGCACGCCGGCGGCTCGTCCATCTGCGAGCGGACCTCGCGGCACACGGTGATGCCGTCGCCGTCGGGCAGCCGTACGTCGAGAACGGCGACATCCGGGCGTACGGCGGGAATCCGGGCGATCGCCTCCGCCGCGGTCGCCGCGTCACCGACCACCTCGATGTCCGGCTCCGCGTCGAGCAACTGATGCAGCCCCAGCCGCACCACCTCATGGTCATCGAGCAGAAACACCTTGATCGCCATCCAAACCCCTCCCCGGCCCAGCATCCCGCACCATTCACGTACCCACCAGGGACCACAGTCCCGCCCCACCCAGGACCTTCGGCAACGCCACGCCTCACGCGACCTTCGCGGCTCCGGTCAGCGAACGACCGAGTTCGGCACCCCAGCGCCCCGCCCGCTCGAGCTCGACGTCGCGGATGGGACCGGTCGTACCGTTCACGAAGAAGCTCTCGGAAGTGAGCATTCGGTACCCCATCCGGCGCAACAGCTTCGCCGCCGACCGCGCCGCCGACCCCGGCAACCGCCGTACCTTGGCGATCCGGGTATCGAAGGTCGCCACCCGCAACGTCTCCACCCTGGTGGGCTTCAGCGCGGCCAGCCAATCGCGGATTCCAACCTCGACCGGAGTCACCAGACCACCCTGCTTCCAAGCCTCCTGCCGGGTAGACAACCGGCTCATCGAGAACGCGTGAGTCGGTCCCCCGACCACCAGCAGCCGGACGTCATCGGGCACCACGTCCGGTGCCTGGTTCACCGGCACCGTGTCCGCCGGAAGGTACTGCCGCAACCCGTCACGGACCGCCCGCGCGATCCGTTCGGTGTTGCCGAACATCGACTCGTACACGATCAGCGCACGAACACTCTCGGACACGTTACTCATCTCTCACCTCATCCACGGGTACTTGCGGACGAAGTCGAGGCCGCTCCACCACTTGCCCAGACCCCACACGTTGCCCGCAGCAACCAACGCCAGTACGACAACAGTCACCGCACCGAGGATGTGATCGTCCAGTACCGGGTTCGTCTCCGGCGGCAGATTCGCCGTCCACATCAGCACGTACAGCAACGCGCCACCGACCGCGGCGATGCGCATCCCGATCCCCAGCGTCAGCGCCAGACCGATCCCGGCCAGACCGACCATGAACAACGGCGTAACCCACCAGTCACCCACCAACGACTGATAGAAGTCCGCGAACGGCCCGTTCGTCCCCTTACCCAGGAACCCTGCCGTCGGATCCCCACCATCGATCCAGCCCTTACCGGAGGGAGTCGCGTACCCGAGTCCGAACACCTTGTCGACGAACGCCCACAAGAAGGAGAGTCCGAAGACAATCCGCAGTACGGCGAGCACACGCCCGGCCGCTGGAGTGATGATCGGGTGCCGAACGTGCTCCGTCGAAGGAGCCGGCAGATCGCGCCGATGCGTGGTGGTCATGATGTCGTCCTTTCCCTTGACTTCTGACACCTCGATCGTGCGTCCCCACTGCGACCCCCGGCAGAGCCATTCGCACCTCTCGCACGCGCCGAACGACCCGCCCTCCCCGGGACGTCCGCCGACTCGAGTAACGGCCCGGATTGCCGGCACCGAACACGGCGAACATCGCGCCGAGGTGGCGCTCTCAAGAGGTCAGAAGATGTAGAAGCCGGTGACAGCGGTCGGGAGGATGCCCAGGATGAGCCACGGCGAGAAGGGCGTGCGCTGGTGGATGAGGCGCATGCCGACGACCGTCAGCAGGCCGATCACGCCCGACATGAGCCACAGCCCGATGCCGCGACCGCGCTCGGTGTCCGTGAAGCCGATGCTGTACACGGCCAGCGACACCGTCGGAACGCTGCCGACGTGGAACAGGATGACCGAGGCGACCCACTTCTGGACGGTCTCGATCTTCATCGGGCGGGGCTGGCGCCGCTTCATAGGTCGTTCCCTGCGTAGGCGAGGTTGAAGAAGGGTCCGGGACGGGTCACCGGTCGGCGCGCAAGCCGTCCAGCAGTTCCACCTGGTCCGACAACACCGACGTCAGGATGCCCCTGGCGACGGCGAGCAGCTCGGCGACCTGCGGACTGGTCAACGCGTAGTACACCTGGGAACCCTCGCGCCGCGTCGTCACCAGACCTGCGCGGCGCAGCACCGCGAGCTGCTGGGACAGGTTCGAGGCTTCGAGGCGGACCTCCGGGAGGAGTTCGCTGACCGCCATCTCGCGTTCGCTCAACAGCTCCAGGACGCGGATACGCGCCGGATGCCCCAGTGTCTTGAAGAACTCCGCCTTCAACTGGTGCAGCGGTGTCGTCATCCTCCGCCCTCCACTCGCTTTATGTTTGCAACATTCATGCGATCACGAATTGAAGACTTCTGCAACTCGTGCATAAGGTAGGTCAACCATGGACACGTTCACCGCGGAACTCCACCGGCGGATCACCTCCGCCCGGGAACAACTCCGCGCTGCCCAGGAAACCGGAGACCTCGACGCCGAGCGCATCTACTCGGGCGAACTCGACAGCCTCCTGCGCCAAGCTCTCGAGAACGGCATCACCGTTCCGTCGGAGGGCACCGGCAGGCACGCCTGAACGACCGACACCGTCTGGGGGGACATTGGAGACCGCAGATCTCTACGAAGTGACCCACACACTGCACGACCGAACCACACCCACCCGCACCATCACGGACGCCGCCGGCGTCACCGAACTGGTCCGCCAAGCCGCAGCCGCCGGCTCCCGGGTACACATCCGCCCCCTCCCCGAAGACGACCAACCTGCGTAGGCACGCGCGGTGTCGACGCTACCCGCGCATGTCCGGTACACGAGCGCCGGGACGATTCGGTTCAGCGTCCCGGCCATTGATGCCTTCGGCAACTACCTGGGTTGACGGAGTCGTGAACCGGTTGGCTGTGGCGACCGTGTAGGCCCCGAACACAACGAGCACGGCGTCGGCCAAGGCAGCCGTGACGACCAGGGAGGGACCACATCATGACCAGTGCAACACGACGTCTCCGGCGAGGTATCAGCGCGGCAGCAGTCGCGACCGTCACCACGGGCATCGCCCTCAGCCTGGCCGGTACGGCGTCCGCGGCGCCCACCGGCCGCGTCGTCGTCGACGCCGGCCAACTGATCGTCACCGGCACGAACCGCGCGGACAACATCGCCCTCAGCGTGCCGGCCGCGGACACGTCGATGGTCGAGGTCGACTTCGGCAACGGTACGGCGAAGCGCACCGTGAAGCGGGCCGACTTCAACCAGATCCAGGTCAGCAGCCGGCGCGGCAACGACGTCGTACGGATCGACTACGGCGCCGAGGTGCAGCCGTTCACGATCATCGACACCGGCGACGGCAACGACAGCGTCTTCGGTGGCAGCGGCAACGAGCTGTTCCGCACCGGCGCCGGCAACGACTCCGTCGACGGGAACCGAGGCAGCGACACGGCGCTGCTCGGCAACGGCAACGACACGTTCACCTGGGACCCGGGCGACGGCAGCGACGTGATCGAGGGCGGTCGCAGCCAGGACACCATGGTGTTCAACGGTTCTGCCGCCGCTGAGAGGTTCGTTGCCTCCGCCAACGGTCGGCGCCTGCGGTTCACCCGGGACGTGGGCAACATCGTGATGGACACCGACAACGTCGAGCGGATCAAGCTCAACGCCCTCGGTGGCGCTGACACGATCACCGTCGGCGATCTGCGCCGTACCGACGTACGCAAGGTCGACGTCGACCTCGGCGCGCAACTGAACACGGGCGGCGGCGACGCAGCAGTCGACGCGATCACCGTCACCGGAACCCCGGGCAGCGACCTCGCCCGGGTCTCCGGCTCCCCCGGGAACGTGCGCGTCTCGGGCCTGAGCGCGGAAGTCCGGCTCTCGGACGCGGAACCGACCGACCAGCTGACCGTCGACACCCTGGCCGGCAGGGACAGGGTCGCCACCGGCCGCCTCGCAGCGAACGTCATCGGCCTCACCATCCTCTGACCACCACCGTCGACCTCCTCTCCTGAGGGCTCGCTTGACAAATTAACTGAGTGGACTCATTATTGAGATCACTCAGTTAATTTGGATTTGAGCTAAGCCATCGGAACGAGAAGGAGGTCGCCGTGCGCGCGTTCGTCGTCGAGCAGTACAAGGGACCGCTGCGGGAAGCGGATGTTCCCGAGCCCGTGGTCGGAGAGCACGACGTGCTCGTGCAGGTCCGGGCCGCCGGGCTCAACCTGCTCGACGAGAAGATCCGGGCGGGCGAGTTCAAGCAGATCCTCCCGTACAAGCTGCCGCAGATCCTCGGCAACGACGTCGCCGGAACGGTCCTCGACGTCGGCGCGAAGGTGCGGGGATTCAGGCCCGGCGACGAGGTGTACGCCCGGCCCGGCAAGGACCGCATCGGAACGTTCGCGGAGCGCATCGCGGTCGCCGAGGCCGACCTGGCGCTCAAGCCGGTCTCGATCAGCCTCGCGGAAGCAGCCTCGCTACCGCTGGTGGCCTTGACCGCATGGCAGGCGCTCGTCGAGCGGGGCAACGTGCAGCCGGGGCAACGCGTCCTGATCCACGCCGGCTCCGGCGGAGTCGGGACGATCGCGATCCAGCTCGCCAAGTACCTCGGCGCAACGGTCGCCACCACGGTCAGCTCCGGCAACACCGACTTCGTGCGCGAGCTCGGGGCAGACGTCGTCATCGACTACCGTAACCAGGACTTCGAACAGCTCCTCGACGACTACGACCTGGTGCTGGACAGCCTCGGCGGGACGAACCTCGAGAAGTCGCTCCGCGTCCTTCGCCCCGGCGGCAAGGCGATCGGGATCGCTGGACCGCCCGACGCGGCGTTCGGCCGCGAGCTCGGCGCGAACGCGGTGCTCCGGCTGGTGATGACCGCCCTCAGCAGCCGCATCCGCCGCCAGGCCCGACGCCTCGGGGTGACGTACGAGTTCCTCTTCATGCGCGCCAGCGGTGAACAGCTTCGCCAGATCACTGCCCTCGTCGACAGCGGCGTACTGCGTCCCGTTGTAGGACGAGTTTTCGACTTCGACCAGACCGTGCAGGCCGTGCAATCGCTCACTGTGCAGTCGAAGGGCGGGAGCGGCATCCGCGGCAAAGCCGTCATCAGCAGGCCCTGACCACCCCTACGAAGACAACCCCTACGAACCAGGAGAACCACCATGAGTACCGTCATCACCGCCTACAAGGACGCACCCGCCCGCACTGTCGACGCCGGCGGCGTCACCTACGCCTACCGCGAACTCGGGCCGAAGGGCGGGATCCCCGTCGTCTTCTTCGTCCACCTCGCCGCGACCCTCGACAACTGGGACCCCAGGATCATCGACCCCATCGCCGCGAACCACCACGTGATCGCCTTCGACAACCGGGGTGTCGGCGCCTCCACCGGCCGCGTCCCCGACAGCATCGAGGCGATGGCCGACGACGCCTACGCCTTCATCACGGCGCTCGGCTTCGACAAGATCGACGTCTTCTCCTTCTCCCTCGGCGGCATGATCGCCCAAGCCCTCGTGGTGAAACACCCTGACCTCGTCCGCAAGCTCGTCCTCACCGGCACCGGCCCCGCAGGCGGGAAGGACATCGACAAGGTCGCCGGTACGACGTACTTCGACATCCTCCGAGCGACCGTGACGCGGTCGGACCCGAAGGAGTTCCTGTTCTTCAACCGCAACGCCACGGGCAAGCCCGCCGCTCGCGCGTTCGTCGACCGGCTCAAGGAGCGCACCGCCGACCGCGACGCGGAGATCAAGGTCCAGGCGTTCCAGACGCAGCTGAAGGCGATCAAGAAGTGGGGACGTTCTGCCCCCGCCGACCTGTCGAAGATCACCCAGCCCACCCTGATCGCCAACGGCGACAACGACCGCATGGTGCCCTCGGTCCTGTCCGAGGACCTGCACCGGCGCATCAAGGGCTCGGATCTGATCATCTACCCCGACTCCGGCCACGGGGGCATCTTCCAGTACCACCAGAAGTTCGCCCCCGTCGCCGTCGACTTCCTCTCACGATGACTACCGCGAAGCTGGGTGTGAAGAAGCACCTCACCTCCTCGATTCCACTCTGGGTGCGCACCGATCAGCCCCGCCAGACCGGCATGGACTACTGGAAGGGCCCGCACTCGAAGATCATCTCCGCCACTCCGGGCTTGGAGGAGTACCGGCAGATCCACCTTGCCGAGGACAACCCGGGTCGTTGGCCGGTGACCGACCGGGTGGAGACCTCGATCCCCGTCGACCGGAAGATCGACGGCGTCGCGGAAGTCACCTTCCACTCGGCGCTCTCTCCCCTGCTGGGGCGCAAGCAGACGCAGCTGGCCTACCAGGACGAGATCAACGTGTTCCGCCGTACCCTCCTCTACACCGGACCGCCGAACTCGTCCCGCTGGTACGACGTCGCAGGCCCAGAAGAGACAGTCGGTGCCCGTGCCATGGTCTACCTCCGCCGCAGAGACGGGGTGGGTGCCGGCGAGTTCCGGAAGTTCATCAAGGAGCAGCTGGTTCCTGCACTCGCCGGCGCCGGGGTGGTCAAGGAACTTCGTACGCAGACGTTCCTGCCCTGGATCGAGAAGCTCTGGGACACCCCGAACGTCGCGCACGACAACCCCCACGACCAGCAGTTCCACGCCTCGGTCATCCTCGGGTTCGCCGACACCGCGGCACGCGATGCGTTCTTCACCGGCAACGTGATCGAGGAACTGTCCAACCAGCTGGCGCCGCTCGCCTCCGCGATCCATGCCTACGACGTCGACGCCGCCCTGACCTACGTCAAGAACGGCGCCATCCTTCCGCACTACGAGCAGTAGCCGCCGTGGAAGAATGAACACCGGCACGTTCGAGCCACCCAGCCGGAGCCCACACAGCAGAAAAGGAAGGCAGCCATGCCACTCGCCTCCCAACGAGTCGGACGGCGCGAGCGGAACAAGCAGGAGAAGCTCGACCGCATCACCGCCGCCGCCCGAGAGCTCTTCGCCGAGCGCGGAGTCGACGAGGTCACCACCCAGGAGATCGCGGACAAGGCCGACATCGGTGCGGGCACGCTGTTCCTGTACGCCAAGACCAAGGGCGAACTCCTCCTGCTCGTGCAGAACTCGACGTACGCCGACGCGCTCGCCGAAGGTACGTCGGCGGCCGAGAGCATCCCCGACGTACTCGACGCGGTGATGGCGATCGTCCGCCCGGTCGTCGAATGCAACCGCAAACAGGTCGACAACGGGCGGACCTACCTCAGGGAGATCGTCTTCGGCGACCCCGAGGAGCCCCACCACCGCGACGCCCTCGGCCTGACCGTACAGACCGAGAAGGCGATCGCCGACGTACTAGGGCGAGACGAGCGCAACAGCGCCACCGACGCCGCAACGCTCGCCCACATCGTCTCCGCGATCATGTTCGTCAGCATGGCCGCGACCATCAACATCACCCACCCGGTCGACGACGTCGTACAAGAGATCAAAAGCCAGGTGCAGGTTCTGCTACCGAGCTGATGTCAGGCGGACTTGACCTCTCGGTGGAGGAGGCGGAAGAGGCCGAGGGCGAGGGGTAGGAGGACCCAGATGGTGCCCGAGACTGCGAGGTGGGCCCAGTCGGCGGACTGGAACGTGCGCTGCTCGAAGGCGGGAGCCATCGCGGAGTTGACGTCGAGCCAGGGTGCGACCTTCTCGAGGCTGCCGACCATCGAGAAGAGAACGGTCCACGCGATCGGGATCACGTAGTAGAGCACGATCGCGGCGGCGGTGTTCATCAGCAGCATGCCGAAAGCGAAGCCCTGAACGATGCCGATCAGTTGTACGGCGAAGAAGTCGCGGACGTTGGCAGCACCAATGTTCCAGGTGCCGGCGCCGTCCAGGAACGCCATCCCGGCCAGGTTGCTCAACGCTGCGACGCCGAGTGCCACGACCACCGCCACCAGGCCGACCAGGACGACGGCGACCAGTTTGGCGACGGCGATGCGGATCCGGCTGGGTTCGAGCGTGAAGGTGACCAGGCCGGTCCGCTGGCTCCACTCGGCGGTGACTGCGAGGATGCCGAGCACCGGGAGCAGGATGCTCTGCGGGGTCGCAGTCGCACCGATGAGGTTCAGGAAGGTCAACTGGTCCGGGTCGGCGACGAACAGGAACACGACGATGACGGCGACCGTGATCAGACCGATCGCGGCGAGCAGCCAGAAGCCGGCCCGGGTGTCGACGAGCTTGCGCAGCTCGGCCCGCAACAGGCGGCTGAAGGGTACGGGCGTCACCCGCGGGTCCGGCAACAGTTCGGTGTGGGTCGCGGTACTCATGCTGTGACCTTCTCTCGTGCGTCAGCGGCGGTGAGCTGCAGGAACATTGCTTCGAGTCCGGAGCCGTCCGCGCCGCGCAACTCGGTGACGACCACGCCGTGTTGCGCGGTGGCCGTGGCGATCTGCTCGCGGGTGGCATCCACGACGTACGAGCCGTCGGGTTCGAGCTGGTACACGTAACCCGCGGCGTCGAGGCAGCGCCCCAGCGCATCGGGGTTCAGGCCGCGGACGAGGGTGCCCGCGGCGTTCAGCAGGTCGGCCTTGCTGCCGTCGGCGACGATCACGCCGCGACCGATGACGACCAGGTGGTCGGCGATGACCTCGATCTCGTGCAGCAGATGTGAGGACAGCAGGACGGTTCCGCCACGATCGGCGAAGCTCTTGAGCAGCCCGCGCATCCAGTGAATGCCGGCCGGGTCGAGTCCGTTCGCGGGCTCGTCCAGGATCAGCACCTGCGGGTCGCCGAGCAAGGCGTGTGCGATGCCGAGGCGCTGCCGCATGCCGAGGGAGTAATTGCCGACCCGGCGGTTACCCTCGTCGCCGGACAGTCCGACGATCTCGAGCATCTCGTCGACCCGTTGGTGGCGGAGGCCCATGACGATGGCACCGAGGCGGAGGATCTCGCGTCCGGTCCGCCCGGTGTGCTGTGCGGACGCGTCGAGGAGAACCCCGACGTGCCGGCCAGGGTTGGAAAGTTCGGCGTACGGAACGCCGAGGATGGTGCTGCGACCCGCTGACGGCGGCGTCAGCCCGGTCATCATGCGCATCGTGGTCGACTTGCCGGCCCCGTTGGGACCGAGGAAGCCGGTGACGGATCCAGGCTGTGCCTGGAAGGACACGCGGTCTACGGACTGATGTGTGCCGTACCGCTTGCTGAGTTCTTCGACTGTGATCATGAGGTCGAGCCTGGGCCCGAGCACCGGCCCGGCACATCAGCCGCAGTGCCACCACCGCGAACCACGGGATAGAGCTGTGTAGCCCGCGGTAGGGGGTCTGGCCGGACCGTGGTCTCTGCCCGGAAGCACAGACCTCCCGTACCGTGAGCAAGGTGGACGCCATCCAAGCCGCGCCACCACCTCCGCTGAGCCGCTGGCAGTCGACGTGGCGCTACCTCTTCGCCATCGTCACCGGCGGCGGCTTCTGGATTACGAGCTACTACAACACGTACGCCGGACAGATCGGTGCGCTCTGGGCCATCGATCTGCTGCTCGGAGTAGTCAGCGTGGTCCTGATGCGCAGGCGACGCGGCAACCCGTTCGTCGTCGCCATGATCGTCAACGCGTTCGGATCGTTCTCCACGGCCGCGTCGGGAGCGGTCGTCGTCACCACCGTGTCCCTGGCGACGCGCCGGCGCTGGCACGAAATCGTGCCAGTCGCGGTCGTGGGCTTCGTCGCCTCGGTCGTCTTCTTCGCAACCCACCCCGGCGCCGAGGACTCGCTGCTGTTCTCACTCTTGTTCACGGTCGTCTTCGTAAGCGCCGTGATCGCTCCCGGCATGTACGTCGGCGCGCGTCGCGACCTGCTGGCAACGCTGAGGGAACGAGCGGATCGCGCCGAACGCGAGCAGGGCCTGCGCGTCGAGCAGGCGCAGGTCACCGAGCGGGCCCGGATCGCTCGCGAGATGCACGACGCCCTGGCGCATCGCCTGTCGCTGGTGGCCTTGCACGCGGGTGCACTGGAGTACTGCCGAAGCCTGAGCGACGCCGAAGTGGCCCAGGCGGCCGCCATCACCCGCAAGAGCGCCCACCTCGCGCTGCAGGATCTGCACGCGATTCTCGGAGTACTGCGAACCCTCGATACCGACGTACCACCGGAGCGACCACAACCGACACTGGCCGACCTCCCGGCACTGGTCCAGGAGGCCATCGGATCAGGCGCGAAAGTGCGGCTGCACAACGAGGTCGACAACCTCGCGGAACCGCCCGACGCAATCGGGCGCGGGGCGTACCGGATGATCCAGGAGAGTCTGACGAACGCTCGCAAACACGCACCGGACACCGCCGTGGACGTGACCCTCAGCGGCCGACCGGGAGGGCAACTGGTCCTTGAGGTACGGAACCCGCTGCGGCTCGGCTCCCCGGTGAGTGCGACGCCCGGGTCGGGGCTCGGCTTGCTCGGACTCACCGAACGCGCCGAGCTGATCGGCGGCCGCCTCGAGCACCTGAGGCTGAACGGCGAGTTCGTGGTCCGCGCCTGGTTGCCGTGGCCGGCATGAGCGCCGCTCTTGGCCGCCCCGTTCGGGTGGTGATCATCGACGACGACGCGCTCGTACGCGCGGCACTCGCCATGATCCTGCGCGACGACGCAACGATCGAACTGGCCGGCGAAGCGAACGACGGCCAGACCGGACTCGACCTCATCGCGCAGGTCGCGCCAGACGTCGTACTGATGGACATCCGCATGCCCCGACTCGACGGCCTCGAGGCTCTCGCCCAACTGATGGGTCGTCCCACACCGCCCAAGGTGATCGTGCTGACCACCTTCGATGCCGACGACTACGTACTACGGGCTCTTCGCGGTGGAGCCAGCGGCTTCCTGCTCAAGCACACCCCGCCGGCGGAGATCGTCGAGGCGGTCCACAAGGTGGCCGCCGGCAACCACATGCTCTCCCCCACCGTGACCGCCCAGCTGATCGCGCGCCTCGGCGCCGATGATCCAGAACCCCAACGCGTCCTCGATGCGCGAGCGCTGGCCGACACTCTCACCTCCCGCGAACGCGAGGTGGCCATCGCGGTCGGCCAAGGCAAGGTCAACGCACAGATCGCCGACGAGCTCTACCTGAGCATGGCCACCGTCAAGGCACACGTCTCACGCATCATGGTCAAACTCCAAGCCACCAACCGAGTCCAAATAGCCAACAGAATCCACGACGCAGACCTCACCTGAGTCAGTGTTGGGGGAAGCAGGCGGCGACGGCTAGTTCGTCGACGAAGTCGTTCATTTCGTGGCCGGAGTGGCCCTTTACCCATTGGAAGGCGACATCGCCGCGTTTGGTGACCAACTCGACCAAGGGCTCCCACAGGTCGCGGTTGGCGACCGGTTTCTTGGCTGAGGTGAGCCAGCCGCGGTCGAGCCAGCCTGTGTGCCAACCATCGCGGAAGCAGTTGACGACGTACGTCGAGTCCGAGACGACCAGCAACGGTCCGTCGTTCGCCCGTACGGCCTCGAGGGCGGCACGGATCTCCATCCGCTGGTTCGTGGAATCAGCCTCGTGACCGGAGGCGTACACGGTCTTCGACGATGCCCAGGCCCAGCCTCCAGGCCCAGGATTGCGCGAGCACGCGCCATCCGTGAACACGGTGTGCGCCCCCACGGGAACGGTCATATCAGCCGGACGAGGACGACGAGCGCGAGTTGGAGACATCAGAGCGAAACCCTACCCCGCTGACGCATCCCGTTCGTGCAGCCCCGGCTACTTCGTGTGGCGCGAAGTAGCCGGGGCTGTTCGCTGCTACGGGTTGTTGGCTACGCCTTCGTCGACCTTGGGGCCGCGGGCGCCGGTGATGGCGGCGTAGCTGATGCCGGCGATTGCGGCGCCGACGATCGGGGCGACGATGAAGAGCCAGACCTGGCCGAGTGCCGAACCGCCGGCGAACCAGGCGACGCCGAGCGATCGCGCCGGGTTGACCGACGTGTTGGTGACCGGAATGCCGACCAGGTGGACGAGTGTGAGTGCGAGACCGATGGCGATCGGGGCGAATCCCTTGGGCGCCCGGTCGTCGGTGGCGCCGAGGATCACGTACAGGAAGAAGGCTGTCAGCACGATCTCGACGATCAGGCAGGCCAGCAGCGAGTAGCCGCCCGGCGACCGGTCGCCGTAGCCGTTGCTGGCGAAACCACTGTCGACGGCGCTGAAGCCGTCCTTGCCGCTGGCAACGGCCAGCAGGATCGCTCCGGCAGCGGTGCCGGCGACGATCTGGGTGACGATGTACGTCGGTACCCATTTCCACTCGATGCGCTTGGCAACCGCGAGGCCGATCGTCACGGCCGGGTTGAAGTGACCACCGGAGACGTGGCCGACGGCGTACGCCATGGTGAGCACGGTCAGACCGAAGGCCAGCGCCACACCGAGGTAGCCGATGCCGACAGAGACCTTGTCGGGGTTGAGCACGACACCGGCCAGGACGGCCGCGCCGCAGCCGCCGAACACGAGCCAAAAGGTTCCCAGAAACTCCGCACCGATCCGAGCCGCAGGACTTGGTGATTCCACGACTGCCTCCTTGTTGACCCCCCGTTGAGTTGAAACCCTACTGTCACAGTAAGGCATCAACTCGTAACAATCGGTGAAATCGAGGGAGGAGATCCCCACCAGCCCTGTCGAGGGTTATCCACAGATTGCGAAGACCGGCTCTTCGAGTGCCCGAAAGTCCATATGTTCTTGGGGCAAGGAGGTGCTCGATGAGTGCTCGCAAGGACAGAGACGGCCGCCGGAGCGACCGTGGAGGCAGCAGACGACACAGCAACATCGACAAGGATCAGCCGCACCTGGTGCTGACGCCGTTGACCGTGCCACAGGCCGAGCGGTTGGTTCGCCTGGCCGAGGCCGCGGTCGCGGAGCGCGGGTTTTCGATGCGGTACGACGGGAGCGGCACACTGATCGCGGTCGGAAACGACGACGATCCGGTGGGCGACGTACCGTCCGCCGGGCTCGCGAATCTCGCGCGCACCGTCAGCGGGTTGCCACGCCAGCAATGGCGATCGGCAGTGGCTGCGCATTTCGACCAGATGCTCCCTGCGGGCGAACGGCCGATGGTCCCCGAAGACCTGGAGAACGAGCTCTACCTCCGGCTGGTCTGCGCAGCCACGATCGAGCGCGGCTGGACCGACGGGGTGCCAGAGTTCGTGCCAGGTGTAGTCACCGCACCGGCGACCTACACAGGGCGAGCCGTCGCGATGCACTTCGACATCGACAGCCTCGGCGTGCCGTGGGAGGAAATCACCCGGATGGGGCTGGCGAACCTGCGCCGTCTCAAGGACGACGTCGAGTTGGTGCGAGATCCGAGTGGCGACGGCGCCGAGGTTGCCATGCTCACCGGCGGCATGTTCACAGCCTCCCGGGCGCTGGTTCTCGACACCGTGCTGCGCGAATCGCTGCGCGTCGAGAACCCTCCGTTCGGTTGCCTCGTGGCCATGCCGGCCCGAGACATGCTGCTCATTCATGTGATGCGAGATCACACGGTGATCAGCGCCTTCGGAATGCTCCTCAATCTTGCCAATTGCTTCTTCGCAGACTCGCCGGGACCTGTGAGTCCGCACGTCTACTACGTGACCGGCAACGAGTGGCAACAGGTGACCGACTACAGCACTGGAAAGGCGCAACTGCAGGCCCGCGGCCGCTTCTCAGAAGCGCTACGCCGCCTCGACGGCGAACTAACCGGTCTACCGCAGGTCAGGTGAGGCGGTGGCGTGGAGGGCGGCGGTGGCGGTGACGACGTCGCACCAGGCTTCGCCGACGCTCTTGAACAGGCGGGGTGCGCCGGGGGTGATGTCTAGCCGGCCGGTGGCGAGTTCGTGGAGGTCGGCTGTGATCGCGTCGGTTTCGGGTACGCCGTCTGCGATCGCGAGGATGATGTCCCCTGCCTGGCCGAGCGCGGAGGCTCGTGACTCGACTACGACGGTGGCCCGGCGGACGAGGTTCGTATCGACCTCGCGGACCGCTGGTTCGTGCGACCCGACAGCGACCACAGTCGCTTCCGGCCGGAGCAGGTTGGAGTCGAACAGCGGCTCGGTCGCCGTCGTACAGCAGGCGACCAGGTCGACGTCCGCGACGTCTTCGGGAGTTCCGGGCCGAGCTGGAAGGCCCTGCCCTTGAAGCGAGCCAACAAGCGCCGCGACGGCCTCGACCCGGCGCCCCACCACGACGACGTGGTCCAGCGGACGCACCGCGTTGATCGCCAGGGCATGGCTCAAGGCCTGCGGCCCGGTCCCGAACACCAGCAGCGAGTTCGAGTCCGTGGTCGACAGCCGACGTACGGCGAGGGCCGAGACACTCGCCGTACGTCGCAACGTGAGCGACTCGGCGTCGATGACGGCGACCGGTCGCAGCGTCGGCCCGTCGAAGGCGATGTGGACACCCTGGATCCGGGGCAGGCCGCGGGCCGCGTTGCCGGGATTGACCGACACGACCTTCACGCCGACCTGCGCCCCGACCTCGCCGGGCATCAGGATGAGCTGGCCGCCGGATACCTCCACGAACGTGCGCGGCGGCGTGTTTCCGGTCCCGGTGACCAGGGCGGCATCGAGTGCGTCGATCGCCTGCGTCCAGCCAAGCGTGCGCTCGAGGGCTGCCCTGTCGATGAACCTGATGCTGTCCGGCATGGATCTCCTAAACGACGCGTCCGCCCTGGATGACGATCCGTTGGGCAGCCGGATCCCACAGGCATTCAGGCTGCTCCAACGGGTTGCCCGAGACTACGAGAAGGTCCGCGATCGCCCCGGGCCGGACCACGCCGAGGTCCTCCAACCCGAGCAGGCGGGCGTTCACGGAAGTCGCGCAACGCAGTGTGTCGAGGATGCCGAGAACCTCGCTCTGCAGACGCAATCCATTGAGCTGCTCCTCCTCCAGCTCACCCATCAGGTCAGTGCCGAACCCCACCGGAACCCCCGCAGCGACAGCGAGCTCGATCGCCTGCCGACCCGCGTCGAGCACCTCCCGGTTCTTGGCCAGCGACACCGCGGCCATCCCGAGCTCCACGCCGCGCCGATCCATCGCGTCGTACGCCGCCAACGTCGGAATCAGGAACGCCCCGTGCTCAGCCATCGCCGCAGCCGACGCGCTGTCGAGGAGGTTGCCGTGCTCGATCGACCGTACGCCGTTGCGCACCGAGTGCACGATCGCTTCCGGCGAGTACGAATGCGCCGCGACGTAACTCCCCCGCCGGGCCGCCTCCGCGGTGACGGCGCGGATCTCGTCCTCGGAGTACTGCGGGATCCGGATCGGGTCGGTCAACGACACGACGCCGCCCGAGGTCATGATCTTGATCGCGTGCGCGCCCTGCCGGAAACGCTCACGGACCGCGCGACGCAGCGGGTCCACCCCGTCGACGACCTCGGTCGTGTGACTGTGGCAAGGACACGTGTCCCAGTGCGCCGGCCGTGCGTCGCCGTGCCCACCGGTCTGGCTCAGCGCCGGCCCGGTGAACAGGTACCGCGGCGCCTCCAGCCGGCCCTCGGCGATCGCCTTCGCCAGCCCGGCCTCACCGCCCGCGACATCGCGGATCGTGGTGAAGCCGCGGCGCACTGCGTTGCGCAACCTGCCGGCCGCGACGATCGCTATGTAGCTCAGCGGGCTCGCTTCGATGTCGACCATGTCCAAGCTGATGCCGTACGGATGACAGTGCGCGTCGATCAGCCCAGGCAGAACTGTGCCGCCCTCGGCGTCGACCACAACAGCGCCGTCCCCAAGGTCCCCTGTGTCCCCTCTGTCCCCTGTGTCCCCTGTGTCCCCGACCGCGACGATCCGCCCGTCCCGGACAGCCACCGGCCCGTCCACGAGCTCGGCATTCTCGCCGTCGAAGACAGTCGCATTCGTCACGATCAGCGTGCCTTGAACAGAGCGGCGGTCATTGACCAGCACGTCATCCTCCTTGAGATTCGGTGGGCAGAAGCAGTGGCGCCATTGTCAGCGCGAGGTGCAAGGTCAGGCGGTCCTCACCGCGGTGCAAGTCGAAGCCCGTGATGGTCTCGATTCGGCGGATACGGTAGTACGCCGTCTGACGGTGGATGGCGAGCTCCGTTGCCAGTTCTTGGATGTTGCCGGCCCGGTCCAGGAACACCTGCGCCGTCCGGACCAGCTCACCGCCCGCGTCGAGCAGCCGCTGCGCCCGCGGATCGAGTACGGCGTCCACGAGCGCCGATCGCGGACCGCAGGAGATCAACCGGTGTACGCCGAGCTGCGACCAATGAGCGACCGCGCCGAGACGCGGCACAGCGGCCAGGATCTTGGTGGCGCGCATGGCCTGTTCGTGGCTGGTCCGCGCGTGGGCGACACCGCGCTGCGGCTCGCCGACCCCGACCAGCAGCCGCGCCGCGGCCTGATCGCCGAGGCGCTGGGCGTGCAACTGCCGGAGCCGGTCGATCGCCTGGTCGATTAACGACATCCGCTCGTTCGCGAGGTCCACGAGCAGCGTCGTGAAGCCTTCCCCGGAGGTCGCGAGCACATGGCGCGGCAGTGACCAGAGATTGAGCGGCACGACCTCGCGCGACGGCTGCTCTGCATGGACGACCACGACGTACGCCGTCCGCTGGACCAGCCCGCGGCTGTCGAGCTCTTCGACCGCCCGCCCCGAGACCGCGTCGTCAGGTGCCAGCAGGTTGGTGAGCAGCAGCGACGCGTCGCGACTCCCGCGGGCGCGTTGCGCGAGCAGAGCGCCCGCGTCCCGTGCGATCGCGGCGGTCGCCTCGAGTTGCGTCGGCGTACCCAATCCGCCTTCTGGGTCGAGCAGCCAGAAGTATCCGTACGTCACGCCGTTCCATCGCACGGGCAGGCACAGCCGCGGCAGGATGCCGAGGCTCGGCTCGGCCGGAGTGCGGACCGGGCCGGCCGCCGTGGCGATGCCGAACTGCTCGAACCAGCTCCGGACGTCGGTCGTCGAACGCCGCCGCAGGATCGACCCCGCCCGGACCGCGTCGATCTCGTCAGGCTGCGTGTTGAACGCGACCAGGTTGAAGTCGCGGTCCTCGAGCACGGCCGGCGTACCGAACGCGTCCGAGATCGCGCCGACCAGGTCATCGAGGTCCATCCGACCAGCTTAGACATTTGTATGACGATCTGCCGCATCGGATCTGTCAGCTGGATAACGCCCACGAGGCGCGATGGTCCTTACAGTGCACTCACATCCTGACCCGGAGGAGTCCGCCGTGCTTGGTACCGCTCTGCTCGCCGCATCCCGCAGCCGTCGCGTCCGGGCCGCCGTCACCAAGTCCCCGGTGACGCGCAAGGTCATCACGCGCTTCATCGCCGGCGACGACGTGTATGCCGCCGTCGACACCACCCGGCGGCTGACCTCCGGCGGCTTCGCGGTGACCCTCGACCACCTCGGCGAGGACACGCTCGACCGCGCCCAGGCCGAAGCCACGCGGGACGCATACCTCACCCTGATCGAGCTGCTGGCGGACCAGGGGCTCTCGACCAACTCCGAGGCATCGCTCAAGCTCTCCGCGATGGGCCAGGCACTGCCCGGTGACGGCGAAGCGCTGGCCGCCGAGAACGCGTACGCGATCTGCGCCGCGGCCTCCGACGCCGGCATGACCGTCACCCTCGACATGGAGGACCACACCACGGTCGACTCCACGCTCGGCATCCTGGCCGAGCTGCGCAAGGACCACCCGTCGGTCGGAGTCGCGCTGCAGGCGATGCTGTACCGCACCGAGGCCGACTGCCGCGACCTCGCCACCACCGGGTCGCGGGTACGCCTGGTCAAGGGCGCATACGCCGAGCCGAAGTCGGTCGCCCACCCCGCGAAGAGCGACGTCGACCGCGCGTATGCCCGCTGCCTCAGCATCCTGATGGCCGGACTCGGCTACCCGATGATCGCCAGTCACGACCCGCGCATGATCTCGATCGCGCAGGCGCTCGCCACGCAGCACGGCAAGGGTCAGGACGACTTCGAGTTCCAGATGCTCTACGGCATCCGGCCGAGCGCCCAGGAGCAGCTCCGCTCGCAGGGGTCGCGGGTGCGGATCTACGTCCCGTACGGCGACGACTGGTACGGGTACTTCATGCGCCGCCTGGCCGAGCGCCCCGCCAACGTCGGCTTCCTGCTCCGCTCCCTCGTCACCAAGTAGCGCGGATGTCGCATTTCGTGGTGCGCTGATCGTCATACACCTGAGGGCGGACAGCCGAGTCCGCCGAGGAGGTGACGGCACGGTGCTGGAAGACGACACGAAACGGGCAGCGCAGCGCGCGCTGGTGGATCGGATCCTGACCGGCGACGGCAGCGCATCTGCCGAGCAGCGGGCGCAGGCGTTCAACAACGAGGGTCTCGCCCCGCCGTTGAGCACGCTGATCGACAAGATCACTCGTACGCCGGTACTCGTCAGCGAGACGGACCTGGCTGTAGCAGGCTGCACCGAGGACGAAGTGTTCGAGCTGGTGATCTGCGCCGCGGTCGGGCACTCGACACGCCTGTACGAAGCCGGACTGGCGGCGCTGGCCGAAGCGATCTCCGAGGAGGCGCCGGGCCATGCATCTTGACATCCTCAACCACGGTTACCGGCTCGGCACGAAGCTGATGTTCGCGCTCATCCGGCTGTTCTCCGGACAGCCGCTCCCGGACGCCGCGAAGCTGACGTTCTACCGGTCCGACTTCTACGGCAACCCGGCCAAGGAGTTCACCCACGAAGCTCTGCGCGGGCCGTCCGACTGGTCCGTCGGCGACCGTGAGCTGATGGCGGCGTACGTGTCCAAGCTGAACCAGTCCGCCTTCTGCGTGGGCGCCCACACCGCGACTGCGAGCCTCGCCTACCAAGACGCTCCGCGGGTCGCGGCGATCCTGGACGACCTGGAATCGGCGTCGATCGATGAGCCGCTCCGGGCAACGCTGCGCATGCTCGGCAAGTTGATCCGCACCGGACGCGTCGACGCCGACGACCTCCGTGAAGTCCTGGCCGCCGGTGTCTCACCCCAGCAGGTCAAGGACGCGCTCGCGGTGTGCGCCGCGTTCAACACGACCAGCCGCCTCGCCGACGCCTTCGGCTTCGAACTCCTCACCCCGAAAGGCTACGAAGCAGGAGCCAAATACCTCCTCAAACGCGGCTACCGGTAAACCGCCTCACGCCTTAGGTGCCTCAGGCAACTCGACGTGCCGAACCTTGTAGTCGCCCTTGGTCACAGGGGCGAACGGGGCCGGGGCCATGCACGTTCCCACGGGGGATTCCTCCCACTCGCCCTGCGGGTTCTGGTTCAGGTTGACGACCGTCCAGGACAGGCCGACGCGGTCGTGCCGGCCGTTGTCCTGGACGCTGAAACCGAGGCGCTGGCCGACCCAGTCCTGGATCGGCTCGTCCGCCCGGGTGATCTTCGCAGTGAGGGTGGCCGTGCCGGGCGCAGTGACGAGGCAGTCGACTGTTCCCTCGGCACGGATGGTCTGCTTCAGGGCGGCGACATAGTGCGAGATTTCGACCGTGCCGCGCGCGTCGGTCGGCAGACCCTGCGGCGCACCGGGGATCGGACGGGTGTACGGCGTCGCCGTGGCGTCGAACGCGAAATGCCGGACGTCGTCGTCCGGATGGAACGGCAGCATGAAGTCGGCCGCGCCGGACACGCGCGCCACCTTCGCCTTGGCCGGTTCAGCCTGCGCGGTGGTGATACCGGCGACAGCAGTCGCACCGACAACGGCCAGAACAGCGAGCTTTCCCATGAGGTTCATACGACGATCCTCTAGAACCGCCCGCCCCGAGCCCTCCCCCACAAGAGGGGACCGTCTCCCCCACAGGTATCTGCTAACCCGCAGGAGTTGTCAGTGCCTCGGCTATGCGTTGGCGGGACCTGTAGTAGTGGTTCGGGTCGAGGACCGGGCGGTTGAAGCGGAGGGTTCGGTCGGGGTCGATGAGGTCGAGGGCTGCCGCGTTGCCGTGGGCGGCGCGTACTGCCTGGAGGGCGCGGTGGTCCCACATTGCTTGTGCGAAGACGCGGTGGCGGAGCGACGGCCAAGGCCTGCCGTCCGGGCCGGGGTAGACAGCAAAGGGGTCGCCGGACGGGAACGCACCGCCGGCCGAGGTGTCCGCGAACGGATCCACCCGCCGGATCGAGTACTGGGTGTACCAGAAGTTGAATCCCCAGTGCAGGAACCCGTCCACACCGGCTGCGAACAACTGGTGCCCGATCGCCCGGTTCCGCGCCGAAGGCATCCCGATGAACCGGTTGGCCACATCGCGGTCCTGACTCACGCAGTAGTACACCCACATGCGTTCCGGCCGCTCGGCCAGGAACGGCTCCACGTGATCAGTCGCGACGACGGGCACCTCCACGGCGCCTGACGTGTAGAAGGAGTGCTCGCTGAGGGCGTCGACGACCGTCCAGCCCTTCAGGAGATCGGCGACGACAGCCTTCGCCGCGAGGTAGCTCGCCAGCCCGTCCTCCCCCGACGGCTCGTCGGAGATGTGGAAGACGACATGGTCGCGATCCCATTCCTCGTCGAGCACGACCTGCAGCGCCGGCAGCAGCGCTTCCATCAATTCCCGATACCGTCCGTCGGTCGCGGGCACGTCCCACCCGAAGACGCGCTCCTCGCCCACCACGACGCCGGGCGTGGCATTCGCGCCCCACTGGGTGAAGAGATGCGCGACCTCGACCCCGGTGATCCCGGTACGGCGGCACAGGTCGAGCCAGCGCCGCAGTCGATCGAACCCGAACGCGTACCCGTCCTCGGTCGCCGTGATGTCGATCAGCTGGACAACGGTGCGGTACGTACCGACCGCGGTGTCGAGCGGCGGCGTCCAAACCGGCGCGAGCAACGACGTCGCACCCATCTCGGCCGCGGATGCCATGAAGCGCTCCACGATGGTCCAGTGCTCTTCGCTGAACACCTCGACGCCGTAGTGGTCCGCGAGCGAGTCGAGGTGCATCCAGTGACTCGACACGATGTCGAGCGGCGGCAACTCGACCCCGGTGAGCTCGACGGAGACCGCCGTACGGTGCAGCTCGGAGCCGTCTGGCGCGCTCAGCACGATTGTGAGTTCATGTACGCCGGCACGCGCCGGATCGGTCGTGGTGACGTCGAACCACAACGCACTCCAGCTGCCGAACCGCACCGGTGCTTCGCCGTTCGGCACCGGGCGCAGCACATCCGGGTAGAGGCCAGGCTCGTCGAACTCGTACCCGTCGTCATGCCCTGGGAGGGCGACGAAGGTGCAAGGCACGAGGTCGACACTCGACACGGCGACCAGGTCCGCTGCCGCGCCCTCAACTCGCACCCGCAGCGGGCGCGAGTCGCGGAACTTCGGCTCGAGCGGAGGGCGGTACGCGAGCTGGAACGACGCGGGCTCACCGAGGAAGGCCTGGAACCGGGTTTCGGCGGACACCGGGCGCGGGTCCCGCACCGGGTGCACCTTCACGAGCGCATCGCAGAGCACGAACTCCCACTTCGCGGTCACTTCGGACCACTCCTTCCGACCGGCACGTCATCCAACGCTCATGCGTAATAGTGGACTCTATGATGCAGATTCGCGCATCAACGCACAACCGCCGTCCCACGATGAGGCTCACTGCTCGGCAGGGGTCAACGCGCGTTCCGAATAGTCGTGCAGGACGAGGGCCGTGGTCACCGCGCCGAAGCGGGCGAGGCTGTCGATGATGGTCTCGAGGCGACGCGCGTCGGAGCAGTGAACGTCGCAGAGCAGGCAGTCCTCGCCGGTGACCCTTCTGATCGCGGTGATGTCGGGGGTCCGGGCGGCCAGCGCGAGGGCCTGTTCGAGTTGCGCGTGCGAGGTGCGCAGCCGGATGTGGGCGGTGATGCCGAGCCCGAGCTTGGCGGGGTCGACGATCGCTCGATAGCCCGTGATGACGCCGGTCTTCTCGAGTCGCTGGACCCGCGCGCTCGCGGCCGGCTGCGACAGCCCGACCCGGCGGCCAAGCTCGGCGCCGGTCAGTCGGCCCTCGAGCTGGAGCAGGGCGAGGATCCGCCGGTCGATCTCGTCGAGTGATTCCATGGTTGTCGCCGCCAATGTCTTTGTGATCACTTGCCACGCTGTCGTGGATCTGTTGATTCGATCAGACTCAGAGCCTCAAGCGTCCCATGGTCGTGGGTTGCGCAAGTGAAAGCGAGGTCAGCAGTGACAGCGTTCGTCATCCTCCCGGGCATCGACGGCTCCGATGGTGTGCACTGGCAAACACGCTGGGAACAGGCCTGGGGCGACCGCGCCGTACGGATCGTGCCCTCGTCGTGGAGTGAGCCTGAGCTGGACGACTGGGTTGCCGCGACACAGCGGGCGTACGACGATGCACGCGGCCGTGACGATGACGTGGTGCTGGTGGCGCACAGCCTGGGCTGCTGGACCGCCGCCGCTTGGCTCGCCGCGGGAGGATCGGCCACAGCCGCACTCCTCGTAGCACCTCCAGACACTCAGCACCCCACGTTCCCCGACCGCGCGCGAACGTTCCAGGCCGTCCCGACGCAGCCCCTCCCCTGCCCTTCGCTGCTGGTGGCCAGCACGGACGACCCGTACTGCACAGCAGCACGAGCAACCACCTTCGCCGACGCGTGGAAGGCGGACTGTCACCTCGTGGACAACGCCGGCCACCTCAACTCCGCCACCAACCTCGCCGACTGGCCCCTCGGCCGCGACCTACTCAACGGCCTACTCGCAAACGCCCCGACCTAGCAGTCGACATGCCGCGGAGCTCGCACGGGACGGTGCGGTCTCGTACCGTCGGCTGAGGTCGAGCGGGAGGTGGTGTGGGAGGTGGTGGGTGTGTGGGATCGGTGTGCGGTGGTGTGTGTTGGGGATCTTGTTGAGGACGTGGTGGTTTGGGCGGCGGGGGTGGCGCGGGGTGGGACCGACAACCCGGCGCGGATCAGCCGGACACGCGGCGGCGCGGCGGCGAACGTGGCTGCCTTTGCCGGGCGGCTCGGGACGGCGGTGCGGTTCGTTGGGCGGGTCGGAGACGACGCGGTCGGCGCGGCTCTGGTGCGGGACCTGACCGACGCCGGGGTTGACGCGAAGGTCCAACGGCAAGGGCGGACCGGCGCCATCGTCATCATCGTGGACCCGTGCGGTGAACGCACGATGTACCCGGACCGGGCCGCCGCAGCCGAGTTGGCCGACGTACCGGACCTGTGGCTGTCCGGCGCGCGAGTCGTCCACCTATCGGCGTACTCCCTCGTCGGCCCGTCGCTGTCCGTCCTCCGCCGCGCCTCGCAGATCGCGCACGCAGAAGGCGCGATCCTCACCATCGACGCGTCCTCGATCGCACTCATCGACTCCATCGGGCCCGCACAGTTCCGCGACCTGATCAGCAGGCTCCAACCGACCTACCTCTTTGCCAACGGCATCGAAGCCGACGTCGGCTCCCTGCGCGACCTCGCGACATCCGGTACGACGGTTGTGGTCAAGAACGGCGTCGAACCCACCGAGATCCATCTCGCCGGCAACGGGACAACAACTGTCCCGGTTCCCCCGGTCGACGAAGTACGCGACACGACCGCTGCGGGCGATGCGTTCGCAGCAGGCTTCCTGTCCGCCGTACTCGACGACGCCGACCCCGTCGACGCGGTCAAGGCGGGCCATACCCTTGCCAGGCGGGTTCTCGGCGAGCCCGGTGCCACGCTGTCCATGACCGCCGACGAGATCGGAACCGCGCGTGATTGAGCCCATCCTGTCCGACGACGTGGCCCAAGCCCTGGCCGAGCACCGCGCCGTCGTCGCGCTCGAGTCGACGATCTTCTCCAACCTCGGACTGCCCGCCCCGGCCAACGCCGAAGCACTCGAGCTCTGCAAACAGGCGGTACGAGACCACGGCGCGGTACCGGCCGTCGCCGCGATCCTCGACGGTCAAGCACACCTCGGCCTCTCGCCGGACGAAGAGAAGCGAGTACTGCAAGGCACCCGCAAGGTCGCCGAGCGCGATCTTGCGGTCGCGCAGGCACAGGGATGGGACGTCGGCGTCACGACCGTCTCGGCCACCGTCTCGCTCGCGCACGCCGCCGGCATCTCGGTGTTCGCCACCGGCGGTATCGGCGGGGTCCACCGCGGATCGGAGCTCAGCGGAGACGTCTCGGCCGACCTGGACGCCATCGCCAACCACCCGGTCATCACCGTCTGCGCCGGCGCCAAGGCGTTCCTCGACCTACCCCGAACACTCGAGTATCTCGAGACCGCCGGCGTACCGGTCCTGGGTTGGCAGCACGGCTGGTTCCCGGCCTTCTACACGCGGTCGAGCGGCCTGCCGGTCCCGCACCGCGTCGACGACGAGCGAGTGGTCTGCGACGTGCTCCGTTTCAGGGCGAGGCCGGCGACCGGTGTCCTGCTGACGGTTCCGATTCCTGTCGAGGACGAGATCCCAGCGGCGCGTATCGACGCCGTACTCACGGCTGCGTTGGAGGCGAGCGTACGGGCAGGAGTCGCGGGTCCCGCTGTAACGCCGTACGTGCTCGCGAGGATCGAGAAGGAGACGGACGGGCAGAGCATCCCGGCCAACCTCGCGTTGGCCCGGAACAACGCTGCCGTCGCGGCCCGGATCGCCGTCGCGCTGACTCAGTAGGTCTTGTAGTAGATCAGCTCGCCCGACTCGCCGGACGCGGCGCCTTCGCTCGGGATGAAGACGGTGATGACGAGGGCAGGCTGACCGTTCGGGGCCTTCAGGTTGGTGACGGTGGGGTTGGCGAACGCGGTGCTGCCGCCGTCCGTGGAGATCGTCGTACGGTCGGCATTGCCGGTCTGGTAGTCGTACACGAAGGTTCGCCAGGAACCGAAGTCGCCCTTGGTGTACTGCCCTTCGATCAGCCCGAAGCTGTAGCCGCGGAAGGTCGTGTTGTCACGGTCGCCGATGTTGCCGTTCACGCCCCAGTAGAGAAGGGCGTTGTCGAAGTTCGGCTGCGCGGCGGTGGACCACGAGCTGAAGTTGGTGAGCGTTCCGCGCTGCTGGCGGTCGCGATCGCAGTTCCACCAGTAGTGGCCGCCGACATCGATCGTCGAGTGGTCGATGTCGGGCGACAACGTGACGCTGTAGATGTTCGGCGTACCCTCCGCGCACGACGAGAGCCGGCGAGGTGCGTCGTACGCGCGACTGACCTGGCCCGCGAGGAGATCAGTCCGATTCGCGAAGTACCGCAGGGCGAGGTGGTTGTTGCCGCCGCCGGGCTGTTCCTGTTCCCAGGCGAGGACGAATCCGCCGTTCGAGGCTTGGACGATCGTCGGCTGTGACGCCGGCCCGGTGTTGCTCCCGGCGAGTTCGCGGACCCAGTGCCAGTTGAGGAGATCCGACGACGTCGCAAGGTTCACCCGGAAGTGCCCGTCGCCGGCCAGGTGGTGCGAGACCGCGAGGTACCCACCGGTCGAGTCCTGGATGATCTTCACGGTGTCCATCACATGACCGGCGTCGTCCTTCACGCCGTACCGCTTCCCGGTGGCGCCGGCGACGTTCTCGACGATGCCGCGCAACTCCGCGCGCGCCGGATCCGAAGCGGCCGTCGTCGCAGCCTCCGCCGGCACCACCAACCCGGCGAGGCAGGTCACGACCAGCACAACACGAAGAACTCTCAGCATGGGCGGCGTCCTCTGTGATGGATTGCTGCAGATCCTCACCTGAAAACGTTACGCCACTCTGCGTCCTGGCGCTGTTGTTACTGGACCTTGGCGGAGACCGCGCTGTGCAGGCTCCCGGTCACTGTGGCGACGGTCGAGGCCACCTGGGCGGTGGTGAAGCGGAACTTCTCCCGCGACGTCGAATCGCTGGTGATCTGCAGGTAGATCCTGATCACGTAGTTGTCCTGCTGCACCTGTGCGGCCACGACGTCTTCCGTGCCCAGCTCGGCTGTCACCAGCTTGCCGACGGTCCAGGCACCCGGCAGGTCCTTCGTCGTACCTCCGAGCTTCTCCGCCTCGGCGAGCCGAGCCGCGAACCTCTCATCCGCCTCGGCCTTGCCGCCATACCCGGCAACCGAGATCATCAGCCGAGCCGGGACGAGGTCCTCCTTGTTCCCGGCCACGTTCGTGAGCTGCGGCAGCTTCAGCTGCGCCGCACACTGCGGGCCGGCAGGCTCGACGCCACTCCCCTTCGCAACCTCGGCTGGGCCGGACTCGTATCCGGGCGAACCGAGCACCTTCACCAGCGGCGCCAGTGACGTCAACTGACACACCTTCAGTCCGGCGATCACGCTGGTGGCGTCGCGCCCGGCCTTGCTCGACTTCGGCTGCTCCGCCTCGCTTTCACCGCCGCAGCCGGCTGCGGCCGACAGTACGGCGGCGGCGACCACGACACCGGCCAAGCGCCGGACGCGGGCCCTGCGGACACGACGGACGTGCGGACTCATGAATCACCGCTCCTGAAGGCTCGACTGCGAGACCGACGATGCTAGCTCCAAGCGGTGTCAACACTCCTCAGACAAGACACAGCGTGCTCACGACTTGTTGCTGTTTGGACGAGGTGGCCGAAGACGACCGAGCGGTCCTGGGAGTGCAAGAGGTCCTGGCAGGTGGTCAGTACGGGCGTCTGTCACCAGCTGACCGCGACCATGGCAGTCACCCCCGCTCGTGGGTGGCGCGGGCTGCCTCGCGGTGCATGCGGGCGAACTCCGCGCGGAACTGCGGCCGCTCGGTGATCGGCTCCGACCACGGCACCCGGACCTGCACACGATTGCCGTCGGCAACTTCCGTGGTGAAGACGGCGCCGTCCGGTTCGAGCCCGGTCAGTTCGACCGCGGTCGCGTCCGGTCGCCCGCCGAGCGTGTGCACGATGCCCAGCGAGTGGTCGGCATGGTCGGTGTTCATGTGCTTGAGTACGGCAGCCACGACATCGGGCGCGAACGGATCGCTCATGCCTTCTTCCTCCTTCGGGTGGCGAGCGTGACGATCACACCTGCCAGCAGGAGTACGGCGCCGCCGACGGGCAACCACAGCGCCGCACCACCCGTGCTCGCGAGGGCCCCGGTCGCCTTGGTCGGCGCATCCGAGTCCTCCGCATCGGACGTCCCATCGGTTGGGTTCGTCGTCGAGGTCTGGGTTGGGGTCGGCGTAGCGGTCGGGGTCGGCGTGGGAGCTCCCGCCCCGGCCACAGAGAAGCTCGCGGAGGCACTGACTCCCTCCGGCCCGGCCAACGTCACCACGTGCTTTCCGACCGCGAAGTCGCTCGGCACCGACCACGTGAACCCGACCTTGCCACTCACATCCGCCACCTGCTCCCCCAGCGCCGGACTACCCGCGGCCAAAGCCCCAGCCGCCTTGAACTCGAGCGGCACCCGTACGTCGAAAGCACGGTTCGCCGTCGCCCGATGATCCGCGCGCAGATACAACACGCACCCCTTCGACGCGGTCGAGCAGTCGGTGAGATCGTCCTTCGACGAAACCTTCACCGTCGTCCGGGCGACCAGATCTGTCCCGATCGGTACGACGATGTTCTCCGACCCGGCGTACGGGTAGTTGGTGATCCACTGCGACTGCCCGGTCTCGCCGCTCATGTCCACGCCGCCGATCGCCGGGGACGCCTGCTGCCCGGGCCCGGTGTCGACCGCGGTCAGCACGTAGAACCCACTCGGCGCCGCCGCAGTGTTCTCCTTGCTGTTCGTCAGACCGCTGACCTTCACCGCGACCTCGGCCCCGTCGACGATCACCAGCTTGCCTCCGGCAACGGACAACGACTTGCCGTCCGCCGCGCTGACCGTGACCGTCTGCCCGTGCGTATTGCTGAAGCTGTACGTCGTAGCGCCCGGCGGAGCCGCACCGTCAACGGTCGCGGTCACCTTCTGACCCACAGGGAATCCGGTGCCCTCGACAACCAGTTCCTCGCCCCGCTTCACCGTCGACGGAGCGACCGTCACCTTCGGGTCCGCGGCCGTGACCGTCAACGTCGCAGCGTTCGAGGTCGCCGATCCGGCCGTGTTGCTGAACACAGCCCGGAAGCGCGACCCGTTGTCGGTCGCTCGCACTGCGGCCAGCCGCAGAGTCTTGGTAACAGCCGACTCGGATGCGACGGGTGCCCACGTCTTACCCTCGTCGGTACTACGTTCCCACTGCACCGCGGGATCCGGCGTACCCGTGACCTCGGCGGTGAACTCGACGTTGCCGCCAGCAACAACCGACACAGCCGCCGGCTGTTTGGTCACCACCGGAAGGACCGGCTGCGGACCGGCATCCTTGAAAGTGATCGCCTGGAACGAGTCCTGTGTCCGATCGCCGCGCAGGTCGACCGCCTCATTGTCCGCGGCCAGCGGTGAGCTGAAGCTCGCGACATAACAGGCGGCAGTCTTGCAGTCGACGTCGGCACCTTCGTTCGTGAACGTCACCGCAGTCACCACAGACGTCTCGAACGTCCCGGCCGCCGATGTGACGACCCGCTGCGCCCCGGAGAACGGCGACGGGTTCGACGCCCCCGAGGTGCCTTGCGGCGTCTGCGCGACGTACAGCACGCGATTCGGCGCATAGCCCGCACCCTTGACGGTCACGCTCTGACCGTCGGTGAGATCGGTGCGAGGTTCAACGGTCAGCCCCGGCGTCCCGGCGTTGCCGAAGACGATCGGCGTCAGCAGTTCCTGTGCCGCATTAGGCGCGGCCCCACCGGCGGCGTACGTCGCGACGCCGTACGTCCCCGACGCGCCGTCGGCCGGCTTCACGGTCAGCGTGGTCTCGAAGGTGCCCTCCGGTGTCAGCGTGACGTACGCCGGATCCTGGGACGGCCGCGACGCATCGGGTAGCGCCCACTTCTGGTCCAGCACGCGGCGCGCACCGGCGGGTGCACCGTCCGACGGTCGCCACGTCTTGTCGAAGCTCCCGAACACCACGTACACCCCGGCGGGCCGGCCCGGCGTCACCGGCGGACGCGTCGACAGGTTGGCAGCCGGGTCGAACCCACTGCCGCGCACGGTCGCGGTCACACCCGCCGCCGGTACGACGCCCAGCGGCTGACCGTCCGCGCGCAGCAGCTCCAGCTTGGGCTGCCACGTCGGCGGGCTCGTCAGCTTCACGGAGAAGCTGATCGGGTCGAGCGCCGTACCGGCACTGTAGAAACCGGCGAAGGCGGGAACGCCGGCTTCGGTCAGCGTGGCCGGCGCACCGACGACGTGTGCGACGCCGTTCTCGACGACGACCGGGTGGGTCGCGAAGTCCACATCGGCGAGTTCGACGTCGTCGTACGTCGTGAGCTGACCGGTGTCGAGCGCCTTGCTGATCACGTCCGCAATCAGTTTGCCGGTGCTGCCGTTGAGCCCGACGCGAATGTCGCGGACGGTCACCTCGAGCAGCGGGTTCCCGGGCTGGGTCTCATGGCCCTTGAAGTAGACGCCCCCGGCGAAGCCGACCTGTGTCGCAGTGCCGGCGCCCTCGGCGAACCGGAACGTGCCGTTGGTGTTGCGGGTCGCCGGCGACAGCATGGTGATCGAGCCGTGCGCGATGTTGCCTTCGATGTAGCTGCGGAACGAGGCCTTGAGTCCCCAGTCGAGCATGCCTTCCGGCGGCGGCTGGTCGTTGTTCTCGTCACCTTGGAAGGTGACCTTGACGCCGAGCTCGTGCGCCGCGTTCACCGCGCCGCCGCCCGGGTAGGTGTAGACGCCGTAGTTGCGCGGGTTCTCGGCGACCCTCTTGGTCTTGACCGTCACCTCGAACGTGCCGTCCGGGTTCAGCAGGACCATCTTCGGCTTCTGCAGCGGATAGTCGGTCTGCACCTGGTCGTACGACGGTTGCGGCACCGCCCACTTGGTGTCGATCAGCGTCCGGGTGGACGCGTCGGCTCCGGTCGACGGCTGCCAGACGTCGGCGAACGAGCCGAACACGACGTACACCCCCGCCGGCTGGCCCGGTGTCACCGGGACGCGGGTCGACACGTTCGCCGCCGGGTCGAAGCCGGAGCCCTTGACCACCAGCTCCTCCCCCGCGACAACCCCAGCGGTCTTCGACACCTCGATCTTCGGCACCCACTCCTGCACCACCGGCCGCTGCACCGTCGGCGTAGAAGTCGGCGTCGACGAAGGTGTCGAGGGAGGTGTCGTCGCGGTTGGCGAAGACTCCGGCGTAGATGGCGTCGATGGTGGGGTCGTGATACTCGGAGTCGGAGTTGCTGTTGGCAACGGTGTCTCGTCGGCCGACGCGGGCACAACGCCCCAAGCGGCCAATGTCACCACCGACGCGATCAGAATCCCGAGGCGGCGGATCATACGTGCGTCTCCTTCTTGATCGCTTGCCGACGCCGGCTCATAATCACCAGCGCAGCACCTCCACCCAGCAGAACAACAGCCGCACCCAAGATCCCGAACGCGACCCCGCCCGTACTCGCGAGGCTCCCCGACTTCTTCTCCGGACCGCTCTCAGCCGACGGCTTCGACGCAGTGCTGCTAGGCGCAGAACTCGTCGGCGCAGTGCTACTCGGCGTCGCCGACGGCGTACTGCTCCCCGTGAACGTCACCGGAATCAGCACATCCGCACTACGATCCGCCGTTCGCGTGTGATCGGCGCGCGTACCGATCACGCACCCCAGCGGCGCAACCTTCTTGTCCAAGCAGTTCGTGAACGCGTCCTTCGACTTGACCTCCAACTGCACCTCGAAGGACCCCTTCCCGTTCACCTCCGTGAACGGCTTCGCGAGCCCTTCGCCGTACGACGGCGGGTTCGACGAGATCCACGCCGACGAGCCGGAGTCGCCCTTCATGTCCACGCCGCCGAGGCACGGCGTCGGCATCTGCCCCGCGCCCTTGTTCACGCAGAACACGACATAGATCCCCTTGTTCAGGTCGAATCCACTGCCGCGCACAGTCACCGCCGTACCGGCCGGGTTCAGTCCGGTGCTCTGGGAGGCGGTCACCTCCTGCCCCTGCGGTCCGGTGGCCGCCTGGGCCGCGAGCGGCCATCCGGCCAGCACCAGCGCCCCCACCACCCCGACGGTTCCGACGATCGAGCGCCGCTTCACCCTGCTCCTCCTCGTTGCATGTTTGGTTAGGCTAACCTAAGTTCTGTGACGCCACAATCGGGCCCGTCGGCCACCGCTCAGCCGCCGTTCTCGCAACTGCTCCGGGAACGGAGCCTGCGAATGCACGGGGAAGCAGAAGGCAGTTCCTACCTCGCCGCTCTCACCAAAGGTCGGCTCGACCTCACGGCGTACGCCGTTCTGGTCGCGCAGCACGCGGTGATCTACGAGTCCCTGGAGCGCCTCGCGCACGGGTTCGCCGGCGATCCGGTCGCCGGCCCGTTCGTCCTTCCCGAGCTCGATCGCCACGACGCCCTCCGCTCGGACCTCGCGTACCTGCGCTCGATCGGGATCCAGATCGGCGAGCCGACCGAGGCCACGCTCCGGTACGCCGAACGCCTGGCAGAGCTCGCCGACTGGCCGGGCGGATTCGTCGCCCATCACTACGTCCGCTACCTCGGCGATCTGTCCGGCGGCCAGGCGATCGGCCGGCTGATCGCCACCGAGTACGGACTGACCCCCGGCGGCGACGGTGTCCGTTTCTACGTGTTCGACGGCGTCTCACCGAAGCCGTTCAAGGACCGGTACCGCGCCCTGCTCGACCAAGCGCCGTTCAGCCCGGAGGAGCAGGAGCGGATCCTGGACGAGGTACTGGTCGCCTACCGTTTCAACGTCGAGGTCCTCAGCTCACTCGCCGACCAGAACTACCCCCGAGTCGCGTCATGAGCATCGCGGACGTCTCCCGCACATCCCGTACGGCGGTACTCCTCGTCCTCCTGTTGCTCGTCACGGTCGGCTGCGCGGGACCGGCCACGTCCCAGGCGAGCGCCCCGGGAGTCGTCGAGGCCTGCCGTCCGCCGGTGAAAGGCTTCGCGGTGACCTCCGACGCCGACGGCAACCCCTTGCCCAAGGCAACCTCAACGACAACTGGACCCAGCGACCCGCACACCTTCACCGGACCCGCGACCGCGAAGCTGACCGACCACTCGATCCACGCGGTCGCTGCGAATGGCGATCCGAAGCTCCCTGTCGACGTGAAGTCCTGCGACGGCAAACAGGTCCAGGTGAAGGACGTCAGCCGGATCATCCCGGTCGACCTGTACGGCACGCTGTCGGAGATCGTGTTCAGCCTCGGGCTCGGCGACAAGGTTGTCGGCCGCGATACGTCGACCGGATTCCCCGAGGCGATGAAGCTGCCCAAGGTCACGCCGACCGCGCACGACCTCAACGCCGAGGCGATCCTCGCCCTCGACCCGACCGTGGTGCTGACCGACAAGAGCATCGGCCCGCCCGAGGTGCTCGAGCAGCTGCGATCGTCCGGCGTACCGGTGATCTTCTTCGACGACGCCCGGACCATGGACGGGATGCCGAGCCAGATCCGCGCGGTCGCCGCCGCCCTCGGCGTACCGGAACGCGGCGAGGAGCTCGTCGACCGTACCCAGGCCGAGATCGTGAAGTCGCTCGAGCTCGCGCCACACGACGCGAAGCCGTTGCGGATGACGTTCCTGTACGTGCGCGGCACGGCCGGCGTGTACCTGATGAGCGGACCGGGATCAGGCGCGGACGCGATGATCGCGGCCATCGGCGGGGTCGACACCGGCACCGACATCGGCCTGGACAAACCGTTCGTACCGCTGACCAGTGAGGCGCTGATCCGGTCCCAGCCCGACGTGATCCTCGTGATGACCGAGGGCCTGAAATCGGTGCAGGGCGTCGACGGGCTGGTGAAACTGCCCGGCATCGCGCAGACGCCGGCCGGTCAGCACCGCCGGATCATCGACATGAACGACACCGAACTGCTCGGCTTCGGCCCGCGCACCGGCCGTACGGTCGCCGCGCTGGCCAAGGCCGTCTACACGCCTTGAGAGCGCGGCAGACGGTCCTGCTCGGTTCGCTGACCGTCGCCCTCGTCGTACTGGGGATCGTTGCTGCCGGCATCGGCCAACTGCACATCCCGCCCGCCGAGATCGTCGGCTCGCTCCTGCATCGGGTGCACCTGGACCTGTTCCCGATGCCGAAGCACCCGCAGGGCGACAACGCGCTGTGGAAGGTCAGGTTCCCCCGGGTCGCGCTGGCCGTGCTGGTCGGCGCCTCGCTCGCCACCGCCGGCGCGCTTATGCAGGGTGTGTTCGGCAATCCGCTGGCGGAGCCGTCGGTGGTCGGGGTCTCGTCCGGCGCTGCGGTCGGCGCGAGCCTGGTTATCGTCACGGGTACGACGTTGCTCGGCAACTGGACGACCGCGGTCGCCGCCTTCGTGACCGGTCTCGCGACGACGCTGCTCGTCCACTCGCTCTCCCGGGCGGGTCGCCGTACCGAGGTCGTCACGCTCGTGCTGACCGGGATCGCGGTCAACTCGCTGACCTTCACGCTCATCTCGTTCGCGACGTTCATCGCGAACACGAGCGCGCGGGAACAGCTCGTGTTCTGGCAGCTCGGCAGCCTCAACGGCGCGACCTGGCAGGCTGTGTCGGCGGTCGCCCCCTTCACCGTCGTCGGTGTGGTCGCGGCGCTCGGGCTCGCGCGCCGGCTCGACCTGCTCGCGCTCGGCGATCAGTCGGCGGCGCATCTCGGTGTCGACGTCGAACGGCTCCGGCTGGTCGCGATCGTGGTCGTCGCGCTGCTGGTCGGCGCGAGTGTCGCGTTCTCCGGGATCATCGGTTTCGTCGGTCTCGTCGTACCGCACCTGATCCGGATGATCGCGGGGCCGGGGCATCGGTTGCTGATCCCGGCGAGCGCCCTCGGCGGCGCCGTGCTGGTGATCCTCGCGGATCTGCTGGCGCGGACGCTGATCCGGAACGCCGACCTGCCGATCGGCATGATCACGTCGCTGGTCGGCGCACCGTTCTTCTTCTGGCTGCTCCGCCGCACCCGCAACCGCCAGGGAGGCTGGGCATGAGACACCGGCTACCACACAGACTAGACGCCGGTACGACGATCGCCGAGGTGCGCGGCGTCCACCTGAGCTTCGGCGCCGCGCCGATTCTCGCTGACGTGACGCTCCAGGTTCGAACCGGCGAAGTACTCGCACTGGTCGGACCGAACGGCGCAGGCAAGTCCACACTGCTCGGCGTACTCACCGGAGACCACACGCCCGACCAAGGTGAAGCATTGCTGGACGGGCAGGCGCTGCGGCACTGGTCGGCGGCCGAGCAGGCCATGCGCCGTGCGGTCATGTTGCAGCAGGCAACCATCTCGTTCCCGTTCACGGTCGGGCAGATCGTGGCGATGGGCCGCTCCCCCTGGTACGGGACCGAGCGTGCGGCGGACGACGAGCAAGCGATCCGGGAGGCGGTCGGCATCGCGGACGTCGGAGCGTTCACGGACCGTGTCTTCAGCTCCTTGTCCGGTGGTGAGCGGGCGCGGGTGTCGCTCGCGCGGGCGCTCGCCCAGCAGTGTCAGCTGCTTCTCCTCGACGAGCCGACCGCCGCTCTCGACCTGCACCACCAGGAGACGGTCCTCCAACTCGCCCGCGACCGCGCCGCAGCCGGTGACGCGGTGGTCGTCGTGCTGCACGACCTCAACCTGGCGGCCGGGTACGCCGACCAGGTCGCCGTACTGTCCCGCGGAACGCTCGCCGCCTACGGCGCACCGGAGCCGACCCTGACCGCCGAACTCCTGACCGAGGTGTACCGCCACCAGATCGAGGTCTGGCCGCATCCCCACACCACGACGCCGGTGATCCTTCCGTCCCGAACCTGACGACCGGGAATACACCGAGCGACCCGAGCTGTTTTGGGATTGTGCCCCAATCTGACTCCATGACCGCCCGATTCGACCTGAGCGAGCTGACGCATCGCCTCCTGGTGGGTACGGCGTCGCTGAGCGCGCCGGGACCGCTGTGGTTCCTGGTGCTCAGCGGTACGGCGAACCTCGGGACAGCGGCCGGCACCACGCAGCTTGCGCCTGGCGACGCGGCGTGGCTCGACTCACGCACCGGCTTCGTGGTGACCACAGATGATCGCGCCCACCTGGCGGTCGCGGACCTCCGGGTGGCAGTCGCGACGTACCCGCTCCCGAGTCCGATGGTGATTCGCGGGTTCTCGGCACGGCACGCGGGCGTCGCCGAGCTGGTCCGGGGCTGCCCGCTCGACGGTGCCTGCCGTGCCTCGGTGTTCGCGGACGGGTACGGCAACCTCGTCGGCGCTGCGATGACGGATTCCTGGCTGGCGGACCAGGGGTCCGACACGCGGACGGCCGATCCGCTGGTGACTCGCGTGCTCGAAGCCGTGATCGCGGACCCGGCGAACAAGTGGAGCGTCGAATCGCTCGCAGGGCTGGTTCACTTGTCCCGCTCCGCGCTCAGCGCACGGTTTCAGAAGGCACTTGGCCGTAGCCCGGTCCGGATGCTGCGGGAGGTCCGCATGGGCGCGGCCCGGAAGCTGCTGTCCGATCTGAGCCTCCCGGTCGAGGCCGTCGCGTCCCGCTGCGGCTACGGGTCGATCGCGGCGTTCAGCCGGGCGTTCGCCGCCGAGCACGGGCTGTCACCGCAGTCGTGGAGGGCCAGCAGCCTTCAGGCTCCGGGGTTGCGTAGCACCGCGAAGCCGATCCCGCTGACGACTGCGCACACTGCACCGAGCACGAGCGTCGCAGCGACGCCGTGACCGTCCACGAACAAGCCACCGACGGCTGATCCGATCGTGATCGCCGTTTGGAAGGCCGTCACCTGCAGACCCATGGCTGACTCGGTGTGTTCGCGTTCGGCACCGGCGACCCATAGCTGCGTAACGACCGGCATCATGCTGAACGCGAGCCCCCAGACGATCACGCCGGCAGCGAGCATCGGGACGCCGACGGCATAACCGGTGACGGCAAGGCCTGCGGACAGCAACAGCGGCGCTGCGGCGGAGGCGATCCGCAACCTTGATGACAAGGCGCCGGCCGCGACGTTGCCCACCAATCCGCCCAGGCCCCAGACCAGGAGCAGCCAGGCGGACCCATCCGGTGCGACGCGCATGATCGCCAGCCTGATGTACGGGTAGGCGACGAAGTTCCCCAGTGCGGCGAACACAATCATGACCAGGCCCGCGATCAGCAGCGGGTTGCGCAGCGCGCTCCGCATCATGGCAAGGCCGGCCGCCGGGTGCGCCGGAACCGCCGGGAACACCACGACGAGGAACAGCAGGCTCAGCACGGTCAGAGCGGCCGCCGCCCCGAAGACGACGCGCCACCCGGCGGTGTCCGCGCCGATGGAGGCCAGCGGTACGGCGACGATCGTCGCGACGCTCACTCCGACCGACAGACTGGTCGACACCAACCGCTCCCGCCCCGGCAGGGCCTCGACACCAGCGCCGAACGCGAACGACCAGTAGCCCGCGATCGCGATGCCGAGAATCAGGCGACTCAGCAGCACAATCGCGAAACTCGGCGCCAGCGCCACTGCCAAGTCGGACACTGCAGCCACGGCGAGCAACCCGATCAGGACCAGCCGCCGATCCGCGCGCGGCAGCACCATCGCGATCGACGGCGCCGTCACGGCACCGGCGATCGCAGTGGCGGCAACAGCCAACCCAGCGGTCCCTTCGGAGACGCCCAGGTCGGCGGCCATTCGCGGCAGCACGCTGGCCGGCAGGAACTCACTCGCCACCAGCAGGCAAATCCCCAGATCGAGAGCGAGCAAGGAAACAAGCCCGGACCGCGCCCTGGACCGCGCAGGGCGTGTGTCGGACGATTCACGCGTAGAAGTCACGTCCCTAGCCTCACGCTGACCGCTCCCCTGCGGTTGATCACCCGTCGCGAACGCTTGATCAGAACACCCGATGGGTACCCGGACGACGACGTACGACGGAAGGCTGGCTGATGAGCTCGGATCCGCAGGCGTACGAGCGCGACGACGAGAGCTCCGGCGAGCGCCTCGACCGGCACTGGAGCGAGCTGCTGCAAGAGTTGCGTCTCGTGCAGACCGGGACGCAGATCCTGTTCGCCTTCTTGCTCGGAATCGCGTTCCAGAACCAGTTCCACGCCGCGGACGGATTCACGCACACTGTGTACGCCGGCACGCTGATCGCGGCCGCGCTGGCGGTCGGGCTGTTCCTGGCACCGGTCGCACTGCACCGGGTGCTGTTCGGCCACCAGTTGCGTGACCGCCTGGTCACCATCACGGACCGCCTGGCGCAGGCCGGTATGGCGCTGCTCATCGTGTCGATGTGCGGCGGCGTACTGATCGCCCTCGACGTCGTCCTCCCCCGCCCCGCCGCGATCGCAACGGTGGCCGGCGTACTGATCTGGTTCGTGACGCTATGGCTCGCCCTCCCGGCGTACATCAGGCACAAGCGTTGATGCCGTAGAAGCGGCAGGCGGTGGTTGAGTAGATGTGTTCGCGGTCGGTGTCCGAGAGGTGGGAGAGGGCTTCGGACAGGCCGGTGAAGACGCGGTCGTATCCGCCTGCTGCGGTGGAGATCGGCCAGTCGCCGCCGTACATGAGTCGTTCCGGGCCGAAGACCTCCAAGGCGCGGTCGAGGAACGGTTGCAGCGAGTCCTGGGTCCAGGTTTCGGGGTAGAGGCCGGAGAGCTTCGCGTACACGCGCGGGTTCTCGGCGGCGGTCGCGATGAGGCTCCACCACGGCTCGCGTTCGGCCTCGCCGATCGGCGGCTTGGCGAGGTGGTCGATGACGATCCGCAGCTCGGGATGCCGTTCCGACAGGGTCGGGACGTGCTCGAGATGCCGAGGCAGTACGGCGACGTAGTCGAACGTGACGTCCGCCTGCTCGAGTTCGCCGAGCCCCTCGTCGACGTCGGGCCGCAGGATCCAGTCCGGGTCCGGGAGATCGTGGATCAGGTTGCGGATACCGACCACGCGAGGATCCTTACGCAACTGCGCGAGGCGCTCCGCAGCAACACCGGGCCGGTCGAGCGGCACATACGCCACGATCGCCGCCACTTCCGGGTGCCGATCGGCGACCTCGAGCATCAGATCCGTGTCGCCGTCGTGATCGTCGGACTGCACCAGGATGGTCGCATCGACGCCGTTGCGCACCAGGTGCGGCTTGAGCTCTTCGAAGGTGAAGGTGCGGTTCCACTGCGGTACGTGCGGGCCGAGCCACCGGTACGGCGAACGGTCCAGATCCCACACGTGCTGGTGCGCGTCGATGATCATGCCGGACCTCGCTTGTCGACCAAGTAGAGATGGGTGAGGACGAGAACGGTCTCCGCGCGCTGGTTCGTCACGCTGACCAGCTCGTGAACATAGCCGTGCGTCTCCGGCGTCCGCTTGTGGTCGGACTTCTCGGTGATGGCCGCGGTGACCGTGATCGTGTCGCCGATGAACACCGGCTTGATGAAACGGATCTTGTCGTAGCCGTACGACATCGACCGCGGATTGATGTCGCCCGCCGTCATCCCGACGGCCACCGAGAGGATCAGCGTGCCGTGCGCGATCCGCTGCCCGGCCGGCTGCGTCGCCATCCACTCGGCGTCCAGGTGATGCGGGAAGAAGTCACCGGTCTGACCGGCGTGCAGCACGATGTCCGCCTCGGTGATGGTCCGCCCGACGGTCGTGCGGCTCTCGCCGACCTCGTACTCCTCGAACCACCGCTCCGCGATCTTCATCGCTGTCCCAACAGTCGCTCGGCCAGCGTGTTGGCGCGCCGTACCAGCTCGGCATCGGTCAGCTCACCGCGGAGGGCCGAGGTGACCCACGGCGAGACGACGTCCTGGAACTCCATGTAGCCCGCCGTCCGGGGTCGCACCCACGCGCCTTCGAGCGTCTGCCGGGTCCCGCGGAAGAAGTCCCACGAGTCCTCGTTCAGACGGTCGTCGTCCCACGACGACGCGTACCCGGGCTGGCCGCCCGCGTCGTAGTACACCCCCGCTTGGACCTCCGGCGATGCCAGCCAGACGGCGTACGCCCGGGCCGGGTCGAGTTCCTGCGTGTACGCCGAGACCGCGATGCCGGCTCCCCCGAGCTGCGACCCCGCGACGCCACGCGGTCCGGCCGGAATGTCGACGTACTTGAGTCGATGAGGACGGAACGCGCTCCGCGAGTAGTTCGTGTACCCGTAGGCCAGTGGGGCGTAGGCCCATTGCCCGTCCCCCGACAGTGCTTCGGCGACCTCGATCGGGTTGGCCGCGAGGCACCACTCGGGGACCCGTTCCGCGAGTTGGTGCATCAGGTCGAGTACGGCGCCCGCGTCCGCGTCGGCGAGGAAGCGGCCCGGCTCGGCCGCGACCGGCGTACCGCGGTTGGCGGCGAGAGTGCACAGGGTCGAGTACGAGTCGATCGGCTTCGCGGGCCAGAGCACCCTGCCATCGCGCGCCAGCTCGAGTACACCGTCCCAGTCCGTCGGTGGCGTGGGCAGCAGGTCAGGGCGATGTACGGCGACCTGCGCGGCGGAGTCGGTGGCGAGTCCGTATTGGTGACCGTCGTGGGTGTACGACGCGTGGCTGTCGCCCACGGCATCGTTTGCTAGCGCTGCTAGCTCTTCGTCGTGACCGGCTCCATCTAGCGGTGCTAGCAGTCCCTCGGACGCCGCCAGCGGTACGTGTGGATGGTCGATGACGAGCAGGTCGTAGCGGGACGCAAGCCCCTCGATCGGCTCGTCGGCGAAGGCCTGGAGCGAGCGGTACTCCCACTGCACGTCGACACCGGTACGACGGGCGTACTCCTTCGCGGCCGCGACCTGGCAGTCGTACCCACGCGGATGCTCCCAGGTCATGCCACGCAACGTCGTCATGCGATCTCCTGTTCGACGGGATCGTGTTCGCCGAGCCGGGGCGCCGGCCGCGAGTTGGTCAGCCGCTCGCCGTCGATCCGGATCGGGCTCCGCGTCGTGGTCAGCTCGAGACCGTCACGGTGAAGCTCCTGCGTCATCGCGATCGCCCGGAAGCCGTCGTGCGCGACCAGCTCATCCAAGGTGAGAACGGGCGCGCACCACACGTCCTCGGCGTCGAGAACGGCCAGCCATTCCTCGCGCGTCCGGGTGCTGAGCCGTTCCGACAGCAGCTCCTCGATCTCCTCCTGCCGATCCCACCACGACTGCGGATCGGTCATCGCCTCGACCTCGGGCAACTCGAGCAACCGGCCGATCGTCGGGACCGGGTTCATGGCGATCGCGAGGTACCCGTCGCTGGTCGGATAGATGCCGTACGGCGCCGGCAGGAACGCGTGCGCCGAGCGGTTACCCTTCCGCCGTACGGCGATCGACGGGTCGTTCAACCGCGTCGTCAGCAGCTCGAACTCGAGATCGAGCAGCGCTTCCAGCAGACTGGTCTGCGCCTGACCGCCTCGACCGGTGCGGAACCGTCGTACCAGCAGCGCCGTGATGCCCTGGGCGAGATGGCAGCTGGCGAGATGGTCGGCGACGGCCAGCCCGACCGGCACCGGCGGATCGTCGCGGGAACCGTTCAGCCAGGGCAGGCCGGCGATAGACTGGGCGAGCAGATCCTGCCCCGGCCGGTCCTTGAACGGACCCGTGTCGCCGTACCCGCTGACACTGCCGTAGATGATGCCGGGGTTGATCCGGCGTACCGTCTCGTAGTCGAGGCCGAGCCGTTCCATCACGCCGGGACGGAAGTTCGAGACCACCACATCGGCCGCCGCGACCAGCGCCCGCACCTTGCTCAGGTCGGCCGGGTCCTTCAGGTCGGCGACGATGCTCTCCTTGTTCCGGTTCATCGCGTGGAACGACATGCTGTCGCCCTCGATCATCCGGCCGGCGAAGGCGAGTTGCCGGCCGGCGTCGCCGCTGCCCGGGCGCTCGATCTTGATCACCCGCGCGCCCAGATCGGCCAGCCGCAGCGCCGCCACCGGCCCGGCCAGGAACTGGCTGAAGTCGAGGACGGTGACCCCGGACAGGGGAAGTTCCGTCACCACTCGGTTCCCATCGTTGTTCCTCTCAGATCCTTCATGCTTCGTACTCAGGCGGCTCGCCACCACGCGCGGCGGAGGTGTACGCCGCCTCGACCACCGCCATCGTGCGGAAGACGTCCTCCACCGACGTCGGCAGCGAAGGGATCGAGCCCTCCAGGTAGCGCTGGACCACTCCCATCGAGCCGATGAACGCGTCGGGGAACCACGAGCCCTCGAACGGCACCGGCCGCCAGCCCTCCGCCGGCCGGTCGTCGGTGACCAGCTCGAGCCGGTCCTCACCACCGCGCGGGTAGTCGAGCAACAGCCCGAGCTGCACGCGTACGGCGCCCTTCGTGCCCTCCCACTTGATGTAGCTCTCCTCGTACCGTTCACCGAAGCGGTGGTCGTGATTCGTCGACACCACGACCCGCACCGGCCGGTCGCCGTACGTCAGGGCGATGTCGGAGCGGCTGTTCGCGTGGGTCTTCTCCGGGTGCCGCACAGTGACCGCGGACACGCCCGTCGGATCGCCCAGGAACGAACGGACCAGGTCCAGGTAGTGCACGCTGTGCATGTTGATCTCGAGCCGGTCGAGCTCGAGAACGTACGGGAACATCTCCCACGGCGTACGGGCCGAGACCCGGATCTCGAAGTCGTAAAGCTCGCCAATGATGCCGTCGGCAATCAGCTTGCGCGCGACGGCGACGTACGGCGCGAACCGCAGTTGGGTGTTGACGGCGGCGACGAGGCCCTTGCGGCGGCAGACCTCGCGGGTGCGGATGCCGTCGGCGAGATGGTTGCCCAAGGGTTTCTGGAGCAGTACCGCGGATCCGTCGGGCAGCTGTTCGAGGACGTCGACGTGGGCCTCGGGCGGGAGGGCAATGTCGTACACCGCGTTGGGCGGTGCGGCTGCGACGGCGGCAGCGACATCGTCGTACGCGTTCGGTATGCCGTACTTGCTTTGGAGGGCCTGTGCCCGGTCGAGTTGGAGGTCGGTGATGCTCGCGACGGGGAAACCGGCCTTGCTGTACGCGGGCAGGTGGGCGTCGCGGACGATGCCGCCGGCGCCGACGATCACGATCGGGCGCGGGTCGGCCGGCAGGGCGAGGGTGTAGCCGGGGTGCGGTGCGAACTCCGGAAGGCTCATCAGCCCTTCACCGCCCCGACCGTCTCGCCGCGGATGAGGAACCGCTGGGCGCCGAGGAAGACCGCCAGCAGCGGCAGCATCGAGATGAACGTCGCCAGCGCCAGCTGCGGCATGTAGAGCTTCACGTCCAGGCCGGCCGCAACGGTCGGGTTGAACAGCGGGCTCGCACCGATCAGCTGCTGCAGGCCTATCGACACGGTCTGGTTCTTCTGGTTCGACGACAGCAACGCCAGCGGCAGGAAGAAGTTCGTCCAGTTCGCGACGAAGGCGAAGAACGCGACGAGTACGACGACCTGCTTGGAGATGCGCAGCCCGATCCACCAGAACACCGACACCTCCCCGAGCCCGTCCAGGCGGGCCGCCTCGACGAGTTCCTTCGGCATCGTGGTGAGGTAGTGGATGTAGGACAGGTACACGCCGAACGGGAAGAACCCCATGATCAGCGCGACCGGCCACAGCTGGCCGACCGCACCGACCGCGTTCACCTCGAGGAACAGCGGGATCACCAGCACGGTGTTCGGCATCACCATCGTGACCAGGGTGATCAGGAGCACCGCCCTGCGGGCACGGAACCGCAGCCGTGCCATCGCGTAGCCGGCGGGCAGCGCCGCGACGACGGCGAGGACCGCTCCCCCGGCCGCCACGACGAGCGAGTTCGTCAGCCAGCGCGTGAACAGGCCGCCCTCCGGGCCGAACCCGTTGACCTGCGACCAGCTGTACCGGACGTTGCTCCAGGCAATGTCTCCGAGGCCGAGGAACCCGCCGCTGCCGTTCTCCACGCCGTCGTTGGAGCGGAACGCCATCGCGACGAAACCGGCGATCGGCACCAGGAAGATCGCGGCGACGAACAGCATCGACACGACCCTGGCCAGCCTGCCGGGACTCCAGCTCTCAATACGTGTCATTCAGTCGTCCTCCTTGCCGAACAGCCCGCTGCGGAACACGATCAGCAGTCCGATGCCGAGTGTGATCACGAGCAGGATCAGCGACATCGCCGCCGCGGCCGGGAAGTTGTAGTTGCTGAAGGCAAACGCGTACCCGAGTTGCGTCGGCGTCCACTGGTCGGGCAGCGCGTTGCTCGCCACCTGGTCGAGGAGCTGCGGCTCGAGGAACAGCTGGAACCCGTACGCGAGATTCATCAACGCGGCGTACCCGATCCACGGCCGGATGATCGGGAGTTTGACGTGCCAGGCGAGCTGCCACGCGTTCGCGCCGTCCAGGGCGGCCGCCTCGAGGACGTCCTCGGAGATGCCGTTCAGCCCGCCGTTGACGACGACGATCCAGGAGCCGACGCCCTGGAAGAACATCATCGCGGTGAGGATGAACGGCAGCTGCCCCGGCGCGGCGACCGCTTGTTTGATCGTGTCGACGCCGATCGCGTGCCAGAACCCTTCGATCGGCGACTGCCCGGGGTTGAGCAGGTACACCCACAGGACGAAGTTCGCGATGCCGGCCAAGGCGCCGGGGATGTAGTAGACGAACCGCATCGCCGAACCGAACCGCCCGGGGCTCGCGTGGATCAGCAGGGCGAGGCCGACGATGCCGACCATCATGATCGGCAGCCAGATCACCAGCGTCGCGAGCACGTTCTGGAACGTCTCGACGAACCGGTAGTCGGTGAACACCGTCCTGAAGCTCGCGACGCCGCCGAACCCGGTGCTCGGGTCCAGCGGAGTCGGCGGCTTCTCCAGCGCGGTCTTGATCGCGTAGCCCACCGGCACGATGCCGCCGATGAGCAGCAGGACGACGTACGGCGACAACAGGATCCACGCGCCGCGCGCCTCACTCGACCGGTTCACTTGACGGTGTAGCCCATGGCCTTGGCCTGCTTGAGGAGTTCGTCGCTGAACCCGGCCCACGCCTGGTCGACGGTCTTGCCCGACGCCAGGCCTGCAGCCATCGTCTCGGTCCACACGCTGCCTGTGTTGTAGAGCAGGTACGAGTGATCCGGCTGGACGTACGCGTTGGCGCCCTTCATCGCGGCGAAAGTCCCCGCGTTGTCGGCGAAGTACCGCCCCTTGGCCTGCTTCGCGATCCACGCATCCTGGACCGGCCCGTACGCCGGAAGACCGGTCGACAGCTCGACCTGCCACTTGGGGTCGGTGGCAACGAACTTCGCGAAGGTGAGCGTGTTCTCGAGCTGCTTACCGGTGATGTGCCGCGAGAAGCCCCACAGGCCGCCGCCCTCGTTGCCGGTGGCCGGCTTGTCCTCGCCCTGCCAGGCCAACGGCGCGACGCCCGTCATCTGACCGGCGGGGATCTTCCAGGACTGACGGAACAGGTAGTCACCCCACCAGGCGGCGCCAGGACTCATGACAAGGTCCTTGCCGACCTTTGCGGCATCCGCGTCGAAGATCCCGACGGTCGAAGCCGCCTTCGCCTGTACGAGTTTCGCGAGCAACTCCTTGGCTCGCACGCACTTCTGGTCGGTCAGGTCGAGGTGGACCTCGGTCTCGGACTTGCGGGCGTTCGTCGGGCAGCCGGACGCCCACAGATACCGGTCGGGCGCGTAGGCGTCGCCGGTGAAGCCGCTGAGCTTGCCCGGGTGCTCCTTCGCGATGCGCACCGCGAGATCGCCGTACTCCTCCCAGGTCTTGGGGACCTGGTAGCCGTTCTGGGTGAAGAACGCCTTGTTGTACCAGAAGATGTCGGGCGCGGCGTCGTTGCGCAGGCAGCGGATCTTGCCGTCGATCTTGCACGGCGCGATCACGGCGTCCTCGTACCCCTTGATCACGTCGGGCACCAGCTCGGTCAGGTCGGCGGTGAAGTTGACCTGCGCACCCGACGCCCACGCGATGTCGTCGTTCGACGGGAAGAAGATCGCGTCCGGCCAGCCCTTGCCGGCCTGGTTGAACTGCGCGAACTGCTGCTGCAGCGACTTGCCGCCGACGGTCCCGTCGATCTGGTTCAGCGTCACCTTGATCTCAGGATGCGCCTTCTGGAACGCCTTGGCGGCAGGCACCCGCGGCGGATCGACCCAGACGGTGATCGCCCCGCCGGAGTCGGTCTGCTTGACGTCCGCACCGGCCCCACCCCCCGAGGAACCGCACGCAGCCAGCAAACCCGCCGCACACACGATCACCACGGCACGCACGATCCCGGGACGTACTCCGGCTGACTTCATGAACGAACTCCCAACATCTGCTCAAACGTTAGAGCAAGACGCTAGACCGCAGACCCCAGATTGGTCAATCGTTTGCGCACGGACTTTTGCACACCCCATGCGGCAGGTCTCGAAGGTCCTAGCTGGGTGGTGCGGTGGACTCGCGGATCACGAGTTCCGGCGGCGGGTCGGTCACGACCTCGTCGGAGGTTTCGCCGGTTTCGATGCGGCGGATCACGCTGCGCACAGCGGTGCGACCGACAGTGTAGAACTGCATCTTCACCGCGGTGAGCGGCGGCCAAGTGTTCTCGGCGGTCCATGAGTCGTGGACGGTGACGACGGAGAGATCGTCCGGGACGCGGATCCCCGCCTTGCGCGCCTCCCCCAGCAGACCGACGGCCGCGTTCACGTTCGCCACCACGATGCCTGTCGGTCTCGGGTCGAGCGCCATCAACCGCTGCAGCGCCGTACGGCCGTTGTCCACGGTGTAGCCGAACCTGGTCTCGTACTCCTTCGGCACCCGTACGCGGGCCGAGGCGAGCGCCAGCTTGTACCCGGTCCGTCGCCGTTTCGCGGTGAACGACCGCGGAAGCCCGTTGGCGAACGCGATCCGCTCGTGCCCGAGCTCGAGCAGATGCTGCGTCGCGATCAGCGCGCCGCGATGGTCGTCGAGGGTGACCGAGCCGACATGACCCGGGGTGGAGGAGTTCACGAGCACGATCGGCGCCTGCGTCGTCAGCAGGTCGCGCAGTCCCGCGGGTTGCACCGCGTCGCCGACCTGCAGCGCCATACCGTCGACCCGGCCTTCGCCGATCAGGCGCGCGATCACCTCGCCGCCGGGGCGTACGTCGTCCGAGCGGCCGAGCAGGACGGTGTACCCGCGCTCGGTGGCCTCGTCCTCGGCGCCGTGCATGAGCTCGGTGAACAGCGCGTTGGTGATGTCCGGGACGACCAGGCCGACCACCTGCGTACGCGCGGACTTGAGCGCCCGGCCCGCGAAGTTCGGGCGGTAGCTCAGCTCGCGCGCCGCGTCGACGATCCGCTGCCGGGTTGCCGCACTCACCCGCGAGTCCGGCGCATCGCTGAGCACCCGGGACACGGCAGAGATCGAGACGCCGGCACGGGCGGCGACGTCTCCCAGGGTGGCCATGCCGCCCACCCTACTGAGACCCCCACCCGCCGTCACGTAGGCGGCCTTGAGCCCCCAGGCGTGGTGCGGCCCGGTGATTGCGAAGCACCTCGCCGTCGATACGGATCGGACTGCGCGTCGTCGTCAACCGAAGCGACTCACCACCCGGTTCAGCCGGCGGCCGCTCCACGGTCTGGGTCATGTCGATCGCCGCGAACTCCGGTGAAGCAATCACCTCGTCGAGCGTCCGCAGCGGCGCACAGTCGATCCCGGCCCCACCGAGAACCTCCACCCAGTACGCCGTACCACGTGCCAAGAGCCGTTCCGCAACCCAACTCTCGCCTCCTGCATGCCCATCCGGCACGGGTGTCAGGGCTTGGATCAGGTCATTGAGGGGCGTTGGAGCGATGGCGAGGTGACCGTCGGCTGTTGGGTAGAGGGCGGGTGGCGTGGGGACGGTGGTGGGTGGGTTGTTGAGGTGGTTGGTCAGGAGCGTGGACTGCAGGTCGAGCATGCCTTCGAGGAGGCTCGTCTCGATCAGGCCGCCGCGACCGGTGCGTAGTTTTCGGACCAGCAACGCCGTGACGCCCTCGGCGAGGTGACAGCTCAGTAGGTGGTCGGCGAGCGACAGTCCAACCGTGACCGGACGATCGCCGCCGTTCACCCAGGTCAGACCCGAGACGGACTGCGCGAGCAGGTCCTGACCCGGGCGGCCTGCCCACGGTCCGTCGGCGCCGTACCCGGATGCGGCCGCGTACACAAGCCCTGGGTTCAGCGCCCGCACCGACTCGTAGTCGAGTCCGATCCGCTCCATCACGCCCGGCCGGAAGTTGTGGATCAGTACGTCGGCGCGTGCGACGAGGCTCTTGACCTGCTCGAGTTCACCGGAATCCTTGAGGTCGGCAACGACCGCCTCCTTGTTCCGGTTCATGGCGTGGAACGAGACGGTGTCCTCGTCGGCCCACCGACCCGCGAACGCGAGCGTGCGGCCGATCTCGCCGGTCACCGGCCGCTCGATCTTGATCACGCGCGCACCGAGATCCGCGAGCCGCAGCGCCGCCACCGGACCCGCCAGGAACTGGCTGAAGTCCAGCACCACCACTCCCGCCAACGGAAGCTCCGCCGCCTGCATCCCCGCCCCCACTCGCCCGTCACCAGCTGCTCAATCGTTTGCGCAACGATAAGCCACGCGCTCCCCCGGAGCAACCGATCCGCCTGGAGTCAGGTGTGGATTGGGAGAAGCGCTGCGGCTTGGGCTTCGAGGAGGTGGAAGCCGTGGGTATGCGCGATCGAGGCTGCTCGGGTGGCGGCCTCGGCAGCTGCTGCTGGGTCGCCGGCTTGGGTCTGTGCGGTCGAGAGAGTCAGCAGGGCGCAGGTCTCGAGGAAGGGATACGTTGCGCGGGCGATCGTCAGGCAGTCCTCGATCCAGTCGATCGCTGCGATGGCGTCACCCAGTGCGAGGTGCGCCTCGGCGACCGCCGACGCGGTCTGCGCCTGGGCCTTGCGATCGCGTACGACGATGGCCAGCTGGTGAGCTCGCAGCGCCGCACGCAAGGCCGGCGTACCTTCGCCGCGCTGGCTGTACAACCGTGCCAGCTCGTCCAGCGTCGACAGCTCGCCGCGGACGTGCGAGCGGCGACGGTACGCCGTCACGACGTCGTCGAGCAGCCCGGCCGCACGATCGACCTCGCCCAGCTGCCGCAACGCGCTCGCCAGATTGCCCCGGTTCGCGAGGGCCGACGTCTCTCGACCGTTCTCGTTGAGCTTCAGCGCGGCCGCGAAGAGGTCCGCCGCTTCGGCGAGTTCGCCTTGGTGGAGCCGGATCATCCCGAGTCCGTTGACCACGATGGCGCGGATGTGGCCGCGCTGATCGTCGGCGGTCAGCTCCGTCGCGCGGTGCATCCAGAGCTCGGCGTCGACGAGCATGCCGCGCTCGAGTTGCAGCCACCCGATCTGATGGGCCAGATAGGCCGCTGCCTCGTTCCATCCCACGCCGACCGCAAGGGCCGACGCGGCCAGGCAGTCGGACAGCGCGTCCGCGTCACGTCCGACCGCCCCGAAGGCCTGCGCCCGGTTGAGCAGCATGGCAACGCACACCCGGTCGTCGCCGGCCGTGGTCGCGGCGTCCAACCCGGCCTGGGCCGCAGGAAGCCACCCGTCCGCGTCCCGGCGCAGCAGGAAGTACCCGCGGAGCTGGTCCACGATCCGCCACGCCAAGTCACCGGACTCCTCCGCACTCTGCACAACGGCCAGCAATGCGGGCAGTTCGTGATCGATCCAGGCGAGCGCCTCGTCCTCGGAGCCGAAGTACCAGTCCGCTTCACCATGGACATCGAGGCGCAGGAGTTGCGGATAGGCCCAGTCGATCGCGGCGGTCACGGCCTCGGCGTACCAGGTGTGCAGCCGGGTCCGCGCGGCCTCCTGTTCGGGGTCCTCGGCGAGGAGGCGTCGCGAGTACAGGCCGAGCAGGTCGTGGAACCGGTAGCGGTCCTTCGAGTGCTGGAGGAGCATGTTCGCTTCGAGCAGCGACTCGAGCACACGGTCGGCCTCGGCGGTCGACGTACGGAGGAGGATCGCCGTACTGTCGGCGCTGAAGTCGTCACCGGGATGCAGGCTGCACATCCGGAACGCGCGCTGGGCGTCCGCACTCAGATCCGCGTAGCTGAGCTGGAAGCTGTTCAGGACGCTGGACTCGCCAAGGCTGAGTTCGGTGAGCCGCCGGTTGCCGTCGTCGAGGCGGTCGGCCAGATCGGCGACGGTCCACTCCTGCCGGGTAGCGAGCCGCGAACCCGCGATCCGCAGCGCCAGCGGGAGCCGGGCACACGCCTCGACAAGTGCACGCACACCCTGGGTGTCGGCATCGAGTCGAGGCGTCCGCGCTGTGGAGGCGATCAGCCGTACGGCGTCCTCGTGCGGCAGCGGCTCCAGACTCACAACACCCGCGGCCACCAGGTCCGGCATCCGCCGCCGGCTGGTGACGATCACGTCGCTACGGCCCGCTCCTGGCAGCAGCGGCCGCACCTGGGCCGCATCCTGCGCGTTGTCGAGGAGGACCAGCATCCGGCGGTCGGCAAGCTCGCTGCGCAGCAAGGCGGCCGCTTCGGCTTCGTCCGTGCCGATACGCCGACCAGGTACGCCGAGGGCTCGCAGAAAGCGGCCGAGCACCTGGACCGGCGCGGGAGTAGTCGTGTCGCTGCCGCGCAGGTCGGCGTACAGCTGCCCGTCCGGGTACTGCTCGCGGAGCTGATGCGCGGCAGTCAGGGCCAATGCGGTCTTGCCGACGCCGGCGATGCCGTTGATCAGCACGGCGCGCGACGACACACCGGCTGACCCGGCGAGCGCCGTACGGATCGTCTCCAGTTCCTCGGCCCTTCCGACGAAGTCCGGTGGCGCGGACGGTGCCTGCTGGATGACCACGCGCGTCGACGGCTCAGCTGGAGAACCGGTCTGTTGCCGCAGCACCTCGAGGTGAACTGAGCGGAGCCGCTCCCCTGGGTCGATGCCGAGGTGCTCCACGAGCGCGGTCCGGATCCGGTCGTATGCCGTCAGCGCCTCGGCCTGCCGGCCCGCGGCAGCCAGTGTCTGGACCAGCTCGACGTGCAACGGCTCGTCGAACTCGTGCCGCACGGCCAGTCCGCGCAGTGGTTCGAGTGCCTGCTCCGGCTCGCCGAGGTCGCGTGCGAGCGCAGCGAAGGCTCGAACGGCGGCCGTGTACTCGTTGACGACGGCCACATAGAGCGGGCTCTGGGCGATCGCGTCCACGTCGGTGTCGCCACGCCACAGGTCCACGGCGTTCGAGAGCTTGGCCAGGGCGATCTCCGGCTCGGCGCGCGCTGCCTCGGCCGTGAACTCGCGGAACTGCAAGAGGTCGAGGTCATCGAGCGCCAAGCGGTAGCCGGCGCGGCCGCCGACTATGACGGAGGTCCGGCCTGTTTCGAGCAGGCGTCGCAGTCTGGCGACGCGGGTCTGGAGCAGGTTGACGGCGTTGACGGGTGCGCCGCGTGGCCAGAGGAGATCGATCAGTTCGTCCTGGGCGACCGTCGTACCGGCGGTCAGGGCGAGCCGCGCCAGCAGGGTCCGTTGCGGAGCCGAGTTGACCGGTACCGCGAGGTTGCCGGTGCGGACTTCGAGTGGGCCGAGTACGCCGACGTACACCGGTCCGGCTGCGCTGGGGAGGGCGACCGGGCGGTGCATCTTGGCGGCGGCCTGAAGGGACTCGGTTTCGGGTCCGGTCAGCTTTAGCGCCTGCGCGAGGGCCTCGATCGAACTGTCTTTCGGGCTGCGGGTCCGGCCCTGTTCCAGGTCGCGGATCGCCGCGATGCTGACGCCGGCCCGCTCGGCGAGGTCCCGCTGGGTGACCCCCGCGTCCCGGCGCAATCGCCGCAACAGCGCGCCGAACCCGATCGACGGCTCCTCCTGTCGCCTGCGGGGCACGGCACAATCCTACGGAAGCGGGCAGGTCACCTCCGATTACGGGCCCTCAGCAACGACCGCCGGTGCCTGGCCGTTCCGCGGTGCGGTCCGCAGTTCGGTCCGTAGTCCGGTCGGCCGTCGTACCACCCGGCTACTTCGTCCCCGCACGCGAGGGGATATCCGGCTCTCCTGCCCGATGGGTGGGTGATTGTCGCCCTGTCCAGGGACCGAGACAGGTTGTGGGGGCCTGAACTCAGGGGGCATTTGCTGTCGCCAGTCCCCAGTTCCTGTCCGTGGCCACCACCGTCACCGCACGGCTGCCCCACGAGACGGGCTCACCTGTGCGGGCGGAGGTGAGTGGGGCGATCCGGGCCAAACCCAAAAGAGCGGGGAAACAAACTTGCAGAGAGCGACGACTTCTTTCCCCCGCCACGACAGCTCCCGCAGGCCGCCGGTGCGGTCCAACACCGAGAAATCCACGACTCGCGGAACGGAGTGACTGCGGTACTCGGACGAGGGCGTCGGATCGGCCCACCCACACCTGCTTCACATGAGACATCATCCGCACTCATCACAGCTCACCTTCTCCTCGTCGCACGGACCGCGCCCCGGAACCCGCGGTCCCGCCTGGTGAACGGGGCCGATGGCAACGAACCCACCGGGACGCGATCCACCTCAAAGTCTACCGATCCAATAGACATACCCCACCCCATCTCACCGACCGAGACCGCTACTGGATCGATCTTGGGGGCAGATAGTTGGGCACGGTGTGTTGTGTGGTCGCGACGCGGGGTGTACCGGGTGGGCGAAGGGGTAGCTTTCGGGTGGGGTTTCGGGCGTAGGGTCTGCTCAGGAAGTTTCGTGCCGAGGGGGGACAGACTGTGAGCGAGCGCGCTACCGAGTATCCCGACCACATCGACGCCGCGGTGCTGAAGATCGCCGGAGTGGTGGTGCTGGGCGCGATCATGTCGATTCTCGACATCACCGTGGTGAACGTCGCGCTGCCGACCTTCCAGGACGAGTTCGGTACGCCCGAGAGTCCGATCGCGTATTCGCACGTCGCCTGGACGGTCACGGCGTACACGCTGGCGCTGGCGACCGTGATCCCGCTGACCGGCTGGGCCGCGGACCGGTTCGGCACCAAGCGGCTGTACATGACCGCGATCTTCCTGTTCACCGCCGGCTCCGCGCTGTGTGCGACCGCGTCGAGCATCGACATGCTGATCGGCTTCCGGGTCCTGCAGGGGCTCGGCGGCGGCATGCTGATGCCGCTCGGTATGACGATCATGACGCGCGCCGCGGGCCCGCACCGGATGGGCCGGCTGATGGCCATCCTCGGCGTACCGATGCTGCTCGGCCCGATCCTCGGCCCGATCCTGGGCGGCTGGCTGATCCAGGTGGCGAGCTGGCACTGGATCTTCCTGATCAACGTGCCGCTCGGCGCGATCGCGCTCGTCTACGCCTGGCGCGCGCTGGCTCCGGACACGGCGGAGCGCACGGAGTCGCTCGACCTCCTCGGCGTCGTGCTGATGTCCCCCGGGCTCGCGCTGTTCCTGTTCGGCGTCTCGTCGCTACCCGCCGAGGGCGGTGACTTCACAGCGCCGCGGGTCTGGGTCTCCATCCTGATCGGTGTACTGCTGATGCTGGCGTTCGTGTGGCACTCGTTCCGGCCCGAGCATCCGCTGCTCGACCTCCGGCTGTTCCGCGACCGCAACCTGACGATCTCGATCATCACGATGTTCCTGTTCGCGGCCGCCTTCTTCGGCGGGCTGCTGCTGGTGCCGACGTACTTCCAGCAGATCCGCGGCGAGTCCACGCTGCACGCCGGTCTCCTGGTCGCGCCGCAGGGCCTCGGCGCGATGGTGACGATGCCGATCGCGGGCCGACTGGTCGACAAGGTGCCGGTGGGCCGGATCGTGCCGTTCGGGCTCGCGGGGATCGTGATCGGCATGTTCGGTCTGACCCAGGTCACCGAGACCACGCCGTACATCGCCATCATCGCGATGCTGGTCGTGATGGGCTTCGGGATGGGCGGCACGATGATGCCGCTGTTCACGACGGCCCTGCGGACGCTCTCCGGACCCCAGGTCGCGCGCGGCTCGACACTGCTCAACATCAGCCAGCAGATCGCGTCGTCGGTCGGCGTCGCGACGATGTCGGTCATCCTCACCAACCAGCTCAACAACTCGCCGATCATCCCCGGCACCCAGAACATCCCCGGGCTGGGCGACGGGATTCGCGAGACGCAGGCGGCGATCCTGTCGAACACCCGTCCGGAGAACGTCGCCGCGCTGCACCTCGACCCGGCCGCGATCGCGCGGGGGCTGGTCGACGCCGCCTCGTCGTTCGCGCACACGTACTGGGTGGCGTGGGCGCTGGTGCTCCTGACGTTGGTGCCGGCCTTGATGCTCCCCCGCAAACGCGAGGTGACTCATCTCGCCGACAAGGACGCTGTGATCGAGTAACCGGCAAGGAGATCGCGCGGATTGTCCGAGTGCTTGGGTAGTGTCCGTACGTGGACATTGGGGAGCGGATCCAGGAACTTGCCGATCGCATCGTCGAACTGCGTGACGCCTACTACCGCGGTACGCCGTCGGTCGCCGACGCGGACTACGACGCGATCGAGGACGAACTGCGGACGCTCGTCGAGGCCAACCCGGAGCTCGCGCCCGACCCGAACCCGCTGGAGCAGGTGGGCGCGCCGGCGGTGCTGCACGCGCCGATCCGGCATTCGCGACCGATGCTGTCGCTGGAGAAGGCGACCCGCCCGGAGCAGGTCGAGGCTTTCTTCGGCCGCTTTCCCGGGCAGTCGGTGGTCGTCATGCCGAAGCTGGACGGCCTCTCCTTGGCCCTCGTCTACGAGAACGGCCGCCTCGCCCGGGCGATCACCCGTGGTGACGGGACGACCGGCGACGACGTGACTCCACTCGTGCGGGCCCTCGCGGACGGCGTTCCCGACCGCCTCGACGTACCGGACCGGGTTGAGGTCCGCGGTGAGGCCGTCATGTTGCGCTCCACGTTCGCCGCCTACAACGCCGCGCACCCGGACAAGCCGCTGATCAACCCGCGCAATGCCGCCGCCGGGACTCTGCGCGCCAAGGACGCCGCCACCGTGTCCGAGCGGCGCCTGCAGTTCCTGGCTTTCGATCTGCTCACCGACCAGGCCGACGCCGACCTCGAGCGGGCGCTGCAGACGATGGGGTTCACCGTCGCCGACATGCGGCACTGCGACGACGCCGCCGCGGCGCAGGCGGTGATCTCCACGATCGAGCAGCAACGCAACGTCCTGGACTACGACCTCGACGGCGCCGTCCTGCGGCTCGCCGATCGGGACGCGTTCGCCGCGGCCGGCACCCGTTCGAGTTCTCCGCGCGGCGCGCTGGCGTTCAAGTTCGCCGCCGAGGAGAAGACCACGGTGCTCGCCAACGTGGTCTGGGACGTCGGCAAGACCGGCAAGATCGCCCCGGTCGCCTGGCTCGAGCCCGTCTTCGTCGGCGGTACGACGGTCACGCGCGCGACGCTCGCGAACCAGGAGGTGATCAAGGCCCGCGGCATCAAGATCGGCGACACGGTCCTGGTCCGCCGGGCCGGTGACGTGATCCCGTTCGTGGCCGGCGTACTCGACGCATCGAAGCGCACCGGCGAAGAGCGCGACATCGTGCCGCCGAGCACCTGCCCGTCGTGCGAGCAGCCGCTGACCGAGCAGGGCAACAGCCGCGAACTGTTCTGCACCAACGTCTCGTGCCCGGCCCAGACCGTACGGCGGCTGATCCATTGGGCGTCCCGCGCGGCAGCCGACATCGACGCGATCGGCGGAGTCTGGATCGAGCGCCTGGCCGACGCGGGGATCCTGGAGAACCCGTCGGACTTCTACAAGCTGACGGCCGAAGGGCTGCTGGAGTTCGACCGCATCGGCGAGGTCTCGGCCGCCCGCATGATCGACTCGATCGACACGAGCCGGCAGGTCGGGCTGCGCCGCGCGCTGATCGGCCTCGCTATCCCGATGGCTTCCGAGGGCACCGCGGCCAGGTTGTGCCGGGCCGGATTCGCGTCATTGGAAGCCGTCGCCGATGCGGGCGAGGACGGCCTGGTCGCCGTGGAGGACATCGGCCCGAAGGTCGCCGCCTCACTGATCGAGCACCTCACCCGCCTCCGGCCCGAGCTCGAACGACTCCGTGCAGCCGGCGTCTCACTCGACGTACGCGAGGAAGACCTGCCGCCGGTCGTGGCGGCCGGTGCACCGCTGGCCGGGAAGACAGTCGTCGTCACCGGATCCATCAGCGATCCTCGCTCCGGCGAGAAGGTCGCACGACCCGCCTTCCAGCGACTCTGCGAGAAGGCCGGCGCGACGATCGCGTCCTCGGTCTCGGCCAGCACCGACCTGCTCATCACCGGCGCCGACGTCGGCGCCTCCAAGCTCACCAAGGCCGAGAAGCTCGGCGTCGAGGTCGTCGACCAGTCCGAGATCTGGCAACAACTCCGATCCGCCGACTTGCTCGGCTGAACTCGTTTTGTCGAGGTCCGTACGTCGGTTCCGATGTCTCGTTCGACAAGACGAACAGACCCAGAAGGCGGACTGAGATGATCGAGCGCGACCTGCAACTGGCCGACGGCCGCACGCTGCACAGTTACGACACCGGCGGCGACGGCTTCCCGGTGCTGTGGAACCACGGAACGCCGAACGTCGGCGCGCCGCCGGAGCCGCTGTTCGCCGCGGCCGACCGGCTGGGACTGCGCTGGGTGTCGTTCGACCGGCCGGGGTACGGCGGCTCGACGGTGCAGCGCGGGAGGTCGGTCGCCTCGGTCGCCGGCGATGCGGCCGCGGTGGCGGATTCGCTCGGGATCGGGCACTTCGCGGTCGCGGGGTACTCCGGGGGCGGGACGTTCGCGCTGGGCACCGCCGCTGCGCTGGGCGAACGGGTCCGCGCGGTCGTCACGCTGGCGGCGATCGCGCCGTACGGCGGCGACGGACTGGCCTGGTTCGACGGGATGGTGCCGTCGTCGATCGCGGCGCTGGGCAGTGCGGCGGCCGGGGCCGACGTACGCGAGGCCCTGCACAACTCGGGGTTCGACTACGACGCGGGCTTCACCGGCGACGACCTGGCGATGTTCGACGGTCCGTGGGGCTGGCTGGGGAAGGTCGCAGGTCCGGGACTCGACGCCGGCCCGTACGGGCAGATCGACGACGACGCGTCGTACACGCATCCGTGGGGGTGCGACCCCGCCACGATCACGGCTCCGGTCCTGCTGCTGCACGGCACCACGGACGGCATCATCCCGGTCAGTCACGGCCGCTGGCTGGCGGCGCACTGCCCGACAGCGACCCTGCGGGTATGCGAGGGCGCGAGTCACTTCACGATCGTCGAGCACGCCGAGCCGGGCCTCGACTGGCTCGCGGAGGTCGTCCGATGAGGCCCTTCACGATCGACGTACCGGAGGCGGACCTCGCGGATCTGCGGCATCGGTTGGCCGGCACCCGATGGGCGCCGGAACCGGTCGGCGATCTGACCGGGTACGGCGTACCGCGCGGGTGGATCGAGGAACTCGTCGACTACTGGCGCGACGGCTACGACTGGCGCTCGTGGGAGGCGCGGCTGAACCAGTACCCGCAGTACACGACCACGATCGACGGGACGAACGTCCACTTCCTGCACATCCGCTCCCCCCGCCCGGGCGCACTCCCGTTGATCCTCACGCACGGCTGGCCCGGGTCCGTCGTCGAGTTCCTCGACGTCATCGAGCCGCTGACCGATCCGGCCGAAGGCCTCGCCTTCGATCTGGTGATCCCGTCGCTGCCGGGATTTGCCTGGTCCGGACCGACACCGGACCTCGGCTGGGGACCGCAGCGCATCGCCCGGGCATGGGCGGTCCTGATGGAGCGGCTGGGGTACGACCGTTATGGTGCGGCGGGCAACGATTGGGGCTCGCACGTCGCTCCCGAGCTCGGCCGCGTCGCGCCCGACGCGGTCGTCGGAGTCCACGTGACCCAGCTGTTCTCGTTCCCGGACGGCGAATGGCTCGCCTATCCCCCGAACGCCGAGCCGGATCGCGACGCACTGACGACCGAAGAGAACGAGGCCCTCGACGATCTGCGCGACCTTCAGCGCAACTACAGCTCCTACGCGCACGTGCACGCCCAGAAACCACACACTCTCGGGTTCGGTCTGACCGACTCCCCCGTCGGTCTGCTCGCCTGGAACGGCCAGGTCATGCGTGGCCTCGACCGCGACACGCTCCTGACCCACGTCACGGCGTACTGGCTGACCCGAACTGCGACCTCAGCCGTCCGCATCTACGCCGAGCATCAACGGCAGACCGTGCCCGGCACACCGACCACGGCACCGCTCGCCCTGGCCCAGTTCCCGGACGACCTGAACTCGATCCGCGCGTACGCCGAGCGCGACCACGCGAACATCATCTCCTGGACCACGCACGACCGAGGCGGCCACTACGCCGCCCACCAAGCCACCGACCTGCTGGTCCAGGACATCCGCGTCTTCTACGAGAAGCTGCTGTCCAGTTCCTGACGCCAGGCTGGCGCCCGGCGTGCTGGACCGTAGAGGGTGGATGTATGGCGAACAGCACCGGCAAAGACGGCGAGCTGACAGGCTTTCAAGAGCAGGCGCCGTACGACGAATCCATCGACCTCCGCACCGACTTCGTGATGGTCTACGGCCTCAACGACACGACACCGCAGCGGATCGCGCGCTGGCGTGAGGCCGGGTATCGCGTGCACCTGATGACCGGGATCTCCTGGGGTACCTATCAGGACTACCTGGACGGGCGGTGGGACGGATCCGGTCATTGGGACGACGCGCAGACGGCGGGTGACGGGTCGCCGATCCTGCACGGTGAGAGCACCGACATCCCGTACATGGTCCCGACCTTCAACTTCACCGAGTACCTGGTGCAGAAGCTCCGCCCGATCATCGAGCTGGGTGTCGAGGGCATCCATCTCGAGGAGCCGGAGTTCTGGGCGCGCGCCGGCTACTCGGAGTCGTTCAAGCGCGAGTGGCAGGCCTTCTTCAACGAGCCGTGGCAGCCTCCGCACAGCACTCCCGAAGCGCACTTCCGCTCGGGCCAACTCAAGCAGCACCTGCTCTCCCGCAGCCTCGACCGCGTCACCTCGGTGCTGCGCGACGAGGCACTCCAGCAGGGTCGGCAGGTGCGCTTCTACGTGCCGACGCACAGTCTCCTGAACTACACCCAGTGGCAGATCATCAGCCCCGAATCACGCCTGCGGACCCTGCCCTCGATCGACGGCGCGATCGCGCAGGTGTGGACCGGAACGTCCCGGACGCCGAACGTGTACGCCGGGAAGGTCGCCGAGCGCACGTTCGAGACGGCGTACCTGGAGTACGGCATCGCGCAGGACCTGACCCGCGGTACGGACCGGCGGATGTGGTTCCTGCACGACCCGATCGAGGACCACCCGGACCGCACCTGGGAGGACTACCTGGCCAACTGGCAGCGGACCCTCATCGCGTCGCTGCTGCACCCGGGCGTCGCGCGCTACGAGGTGGCGCCGTGGCCGAACCGGATCTTCAACCGGCCGTACCTGCGTGAGGGATCCAGCGAACGGGAGCTCATTCCGCCGGACACCGCCACCAGCTACCTGATCGCGATGAACAGCCTGCGCGACCTCGATCAACCCGACGTGCGGTGGGCTCAGGAAGGACCCCGGATCGGGATCGCGCTCTCTGACACAGCCATGTTCCAGCGCTGGGCTCCTGGTGGGGAGAGCGGACACTACGACGGTCTGCAGGATGCGCTGGCGCTCGAGGGCCGTGAGCAGTTGCACTTCTCCGACTTCTACGGCCTGGCGCTCCCGCCGCTGTACGACGGGCAGCGGGTCTGCCCGGTGCAGTTGGAGAACGTGCTCGACACGCCGGATGCGCTGGACGATGTCGACGTACTCGTCCTGAGCTACGAGTTCCAGAAACCTCTTGCCCCAGGCATCCATTACGCGCTCGCCGGCTGGGTCAGTCGCGGCGGGAGCCTGCTGTACGTCGGTGACGGCGCGGATCCGTACCACGAGATCCGCTCCTGGTGGACGGGTCGGTACGACACCTGCGCGGACCATCTGGCCGAAGCACTCGGCGTGGAGCGCAAGCACGACGGCGTACAGGCGGTCGGTCAGGGGCGGGTGCGGTTCCTTCCGACCCGCCCGGCGGACTTCACCGAATCACCCGAGCGCGCCGCTGAGCTGGTCGCGGCGATCCGTGAGCTGGCCGGTGACTCCTGGGAATCGACCAACTGGCTGTCGGTGCAGCGCGGTCCGTATCTGATCGGCGCCGTGCTGGAGGAGAGCGGCGGCTCACATGTTGTCGAGGGCACCTATCTCGACCTGCTCGATCCGCAACTGGGTCTCGTCCGGCATCGCTCGTTCGGCCCGGGCGAGCTGACTTGGCTCCGCGACCTCACCTACGACGAGGAGACACTGCTCGCGTCCGCCGGCCGGGTCGTCAACTGGCAGCAGGATCAGACCGGGATCCGCTTCTCCTGCGAGGCACCGCAGGGCGTGCAGGTCACGACCGCTCTGCGCGTGCCGAGTGAGCCGGTGTCGGTCGACGGCGCCGAGCTTCGGTACGACGCGGAGGCCGGCATCGCCTGGCTGCGGCATCCAGGCGTCCCTGCCGGCACTCCCATCGAGGTCAGCTTCTGATCGTGCCGGGACCCCAGCAGGGTGCTGGGGTCCCGGCACGCGGGGCTCACATGGTGTGGCGGAGGACTACTGTCACGTGGGTGGTGCCGCGGGGTAGGTGGATGGTGCCTGCGGCTTGGTTGACGGTTGCGCCCTTTGCCGCGACGTACGCGATGTTGTTGCGCAGCGCCGGGAGTTCGAGGCTGTAGCCGGTGGGGGTTGAGGTGTTGCCGGTGAGCTGGAGGGTCACGGTCTTGCCGGCCGTGGTCAGCCGGTAGCCGAGGCGGCCGCCGTTGGTGACCGGATAGCTGTTGAGCCCGATCTTCTGCCGCGTGCGGATCCACTCGTTCGGCACACCGCGCCCGATGATCACCGTGCCGTCGGACTTCTCCGCGATCAGCGAGTCGAACAGGACCTTCGTCGCGGTCGACTGACCCCACATGTGCTGGTTCGACCCGCCACCGCCGCGTGCATGGTCGATGTTCCACGGGGAGTCGGCGCTCGGGTAGTCGACACCTTCCCACCAGCCGAACGGCCCGCTCATCGTCTTGTCGATCATGTACTGGTACGACTTGATCCCCAGATCGCGATACTGCTCACCGCGCAGCGCGGCGCTCCCGTACCCGGCGTTGTACGCGCTCGAGAAGTATCCGTGCGGGTACCCGCCGAAGTTGTAGATCGTGTCCGAGACATCCTTGCGCCGCTCGAACCCGTGCGTGTACGTGTCGTCGATCTTGTCGAACATCGTCCCGCTCTGCGCGGCGCCGAACAGGTACCCGTCCCAGGCCCATCGCCCGAACAGGAACATCGAGGCCCAGTTGGCGTCCCGCGGATCCTTGCGCGGACCGGTCTCGTTCGGTTCGACCATCGAGATCGGGATGTAGTCCAGGCCGTATTGCTTCATCGTCTGCTCGATGCGGGCAGTCGCCACCTTCAGCAGGTCGTCGTACTCCGCCTTCGCCCACGCGGCCTCGGCCGTCTCACCGAGTGCCGTGGCGAGATAGCGGTACGTCGTGAGCCCGGTCAGCGCGGACCAGTTGTCGATCGTCCAGTACCCGTGCGAGTCGATCGCGTCGGTCTGCTTGATGATCCCGGTACCGCCGTCGATCCGGTCGGTCTCGATCGTGTGGGTGTTCTTCTTGATGGTCTCGAACCGGCTGCGGATGAAGTCCTTGTCGCCGGTGCGCTGCAGGTACACAGCGTACGGCCAGCTGTACTTCCACTTCGCGTCGTCGTACTGCAGCTGCGCCGGCAGCGTCGACAGGTAGTCGCGTGCGTAGGTGAAGTCGCCGATCGTCAGCAGCGTCGACACGATGCCGATCGTGTCGTGGTCGAACATCTCGTCGTACCCGTTCTCGCCGACGTGCAGTTCCTTTGCGCCGTTGATGTCGTCACGGATGATCAGCGTGTAGATGTACCCGGCCTTGTAGGCGTTGATCAGGCGCTTGTCCGGCAGGTCGGTGATGTTCGCGATCGCCGACAGGCGGTTGTTCCAGTACTGACGCATGTGGCCGTAGTGCTTGTCGAACCCGCCGAGCTGCTGGAGCTGAACCGCGGTCGGCCAGTCGTACGTGCCACCGAACCGATCGGCCGCCACTGCATAGTCGCGTACGACGGTCTGCCCGGCGCCGACCGTGGTGGCTTGTGGGTTCAGAGGCGTCGGCAGGTTCGAGACCCGCGGCAGCCGGGCCGGCGCCGAGGTGGTGTTGGTGACCATCATCCGCGAGTACGCGACCTCGAACCGGTTGCCTCCGACAACGACCAGGTCGGCGAAGTTCTCGACCTTGATCGCGAGCCCGTCCTTCGAGTACTCGCTGATGAACGCCGGCAGGTACCCCTCGGCGTTGGTCCACTTGATCTTGCCCGGGATGTTCGGCACCCCGAACGTGATCATCGCGTCGCCCCGGCTGCGCAGCCGGTAACTGCCGTCGATGAAGGCGATCGGCGCGTTGAGATCACCCTCCCAACCGAACGACGAGGTGAGCCCCGGGTTGGTCACGGAGGTGTACTGCGCGTTCGCCGCGGACGACAGCGCCTCGTCGAAGGCCGCCTTGAGGAAGGTGTATGCGAGTCGCAGGTCTCCGCCGTCGGCCAGGGTCGCCGTCGCGGCCGTGATCTCGTTGTCCAGTTGACGTTGCGCGGACGCGCTCGCGGCGTACACATCGGCCGAAGCGGCCTCGTTGAGCACGTTCTGGACCAGCTGGCGGTAGTCGCTCGCCACTGTGGCTCCGGCTAGCGTGACGTTGCCGGAGGCATGCGTCTTGCGAGTCAGCTGCGCACTGATCCGAGCCGAGTCTCCGGGCTCGAGATCGAGTTCGAACAGCCTGGTGACCGACGGATCGGTGCTGACCAGATCTGTATTCACGACGGCCGGCGCTCCGTTGACAGAGACCGAGATCTTCGCCGAGGCACGCCATACGCCCGAGACGAAGCGCAGCGTACGACGTTCCGCTGCCGCCGGGACCGTGAGGTCGTAGCCGTACGGGTCGGTGAGGTCGACATCAGTGTTCGCGCCGTCGGCGAAGAAGATCCCGCCGTGACGCGTGCCCGGCTGCGACGCGGTCGGCGTACCGTTCGTCCACGAATAGCTCACCGGGTTGTCGCTCTGCGCGCCGATCGCTGCGCCCGTCTGCCGGTTCGCGACCGCGAGCCGCGGCGTCGAATCCGGTACGCCGGCGCGACGGTTGACCGTCGATCCGTCCAGGTGCAGCCAATCGTCGACGCCCTCGGCCGTCAGGTTCATCGAGACCGGTGCCGCGGTCGCGGTTAGACCGGAGCCAACCGTAGAGAGCGCCGCAGCCGACAGGGACAGGTTGCCCGCCGCCTGGAGTTTGCTCGCGAATCTGCCCGTCACGACGACGCCCTCACCCGCGCGGATCGTCACGGTGTAGCGCTTCGCGGCCGCGGTACCACTCGCGTTGATCTGCGTGGTGTACGCCGTGCCGCTGCCGTCAACCGCCGCGACGGTGACGGTTCCGGTGGCCTGCCAGATCCCACCCACGAACACCAGGCGTCGTGGCGAGTCTGCGGCCGGAACGGTGATCCGGTAGCCGGCGTCGTGGGCCGTCGTGTCGCCCACGGTCGTCGTGTCGTAGTTGAACACGCCTCCAGTGGTGACGCCCGTCGCAGCGGACCCTCCGTCCGACCAGCCGAACGAGATCGGGCTGTCGTCGAGCGTGGTCCGGCCACCCTCGGGGTTCAGGTCGTCGACCGCGATCCTCTGCGGTACGCCGGCCTTGCGGTCGATCCCGGTCCCGGTGACGTGAACCCAGTCCAGGTCGCCGTACGACGTCAGATCCATGGCGCCGCCGACTCCGCGCCCGTTCGGGAGGTTCTCGACGTTCACCACGAACGGGTCAGTGGGCGGGGCGGCCGCGGGTGCGGCCGGGGCGGGGATCACTGCGGTCACCACGAGCGCTGCGGCGCCTAGCACCGCTAGCAGTCTGGTTCCGTGCCTCATCTTGGGTCCCTTCAGGAGGTACGCGTACGTGGTCCGGGAAGGCTGGATCCGCGGACCACCAGTTCCGGTTCGAGCAGGACGTGTTGCGGCTGGCGGGGATCGCCGGCCATCAGGTTGTCGATGGCCTGGATCAGCTGCCGACCGACCTCGTCGATCGGCTGGCGCAGGGTGGTCAGTCCCGGACTCACCAGGGCAGCTGTCGGTGAGTCGTCGTACCCGGTGATCGCGACGTCGACCCCGGGACGCAGGCCTCTTTCGTGCAGCGCCCGCATCACGCCGAGCGCGAGCGTGTCGGAGGCACAGACCAGCGCAGTCGCGGGACGCGAGGCATCGAGCATGCGGTGTGCGGCCTGGCAGCCGGCTTCGAGAGAGTCCACGACGGCGGCCTGCAGGTCGGTCTCGAGCTTCCGCTCGCGGCAGGCGTCGAGCCATCCTTCGCGGCGGTCCTGCCCGAGCTCGGACTCCGCGAGCCAGCCGATGTGGCCGATCCTCGTGTGTCCTTGCGCCGCCAAGTGGTCGGTCGCGGCGCGGGTGCCGGCGCGGCCGTCGACGTCGACCCACGCGAGGCTGTCGTCGCCGTCCCAGGAGCGGCCGAACGACGCGAACGGCACACCCCACGAACGCAGCGCGGCCACCCGGTCGTCGTTGTGATGCGTCTCGGCCAGAACGAACGCATCGATCGAGGTCTTCTTCAGCAGGTCCCGGTACGCCTTGATCTCGCCGGCCGGGCCGTCCTCGGCATGACACAGGATCAGGTGGTAGCCGGCCTCGACGGCGGCCGCGTTCAGCACGTACAGGAAGTCGTCCATCAGGAGCGACGCCTTGTCCGGGCGGGACGGGCGCATCTTGAACGCGATCAGTGACGAGCTCCGGTTGCGCAGCGCGCGAGCGCTCAGATTCGGCTCGTAGCCCAGCTCCTCGACGGCGGCCAGGATCCGCTCCCGGGTCTCCGCCGCGAGCCGGTCGGGGTTGTTGAGCGCGTTCGACACCGACTGCGCGGACACCCCGGCCCGCTGCGCGACCTGCGCGAGCGTCACATACCCATGCGGAGCCGGCCCCCGACTGGTGTGCTGCGGACCCATCCCGCCTCCTGCTAGATATTAACGTTAAAAACAACGCCTGCAAGCTACTGAGTCATCATGGACGCCGTCAAGAGCTGAGCCACGGGCAGAACTTTTAACGCTAATGCCGTCGGGCACGAAGCTGGCGATGTGCCAGGGCGGCCGGCCGTCGGTCGACCCCGGGAGTCCTAGGCTGATGCGCTCAACGTGGACGAACGGGGAGGGGTCATGGCGGTCGAACCGATCCCGCCGATCGGACAAAGCCCCGGCACAGCAGCCGACGGCGCCTGCCGGTCAGCGTCGGCGCGGCTCGCCACCCGGCGGCTGCGCGCGGTTCGACCGGGCTGTGCACCGATTCCGTCGTACGCCGGTCACGAGACCTGGCTCGCCCACCTTCTAGTCGTGCAACGTCGCGCTCCGCAGGCATGAGGCGACGCTCCCTCGGCCTCATCCTCGGCGGCGTACTGGCGTTGATTGTCGGTGCGCTCGCCTACTGGTACCGGTGGTCTCGCCGCCAACACTGGCTCGAAACCGTCCTGGCCCAAGACTGCCGTCACGTCCCACCACTCCCCCAGGTCGGCGCCGTGACACTCGTCGGAATCGCAATGTGCTTGGTAGCAGCCGTCTGTGCGGGCGTCGCCCTCCTACGATCCACCCGCGCCCTGACCGCCCTCTCCGTCCTCCTACTGACCACCGCTCTACTCGGCGCCCTAGGCGGCACGATCGTCCTCACCGACACCCCATCCAAACCCTCCGACGGCCTCGACGGCTCAGGCCTCCCCTGCCCGAGCGGCTGATCATTCACAACCCACGGCAACTTCCCTCGCGACCCCTCGCGACCCCTCGCGACCCCTCGCGACCCCTCGTGCCGCGAGGAGCCGCGGCGACGGGCACGATCGGTTCGGCGCCAGTGTCGATCTCGGTGCTAGCCGCCCCCGGTTGCGCAGGCTGGAGCCACCCTCGCCGTCGGGGCTTGTACCGCAGGCGTTCGGCCTGCACTCGGCCACGCCTCATGGGTCGACTCGGTCGGTGCCGTCGGGGTCGACTCGGTGGGTGCCGTCGGGGTCGACGTGGAAGGTGAACCCGTGAGGCGTCCTCCACTCGAGTGTCCGGTCGTCGATCCGGCGCACACTCCAGCCACGCGCATGGGTCTTCACCCGGTGCCCGAAACGACCCAAAGGCGCAAGATTCGCCGTACTCGTCTGCCCAGTCGGCCCATGCGGGTCATACGGCTCGACGTGATCCAGATCGATAGTGTTCGTGGTTTCACGGGTCCCGTACGGGAAGAGTTCGGCCGGATGCATCAGCTTGACCCGCTCACGGATCCGCGTCGGGATCTCATACGCATCAACACTGACCGCATCGTTCAGATCGATCACCGGCTTCACCGTGTACGGCCCATAACCAACGAGCTCGGTCAACTGCGCCGCCAGCAACGGCCCAATCGCCTCAGCACGCAGCACCCCACAACCGGTAGCCAACGTGTGATCAGTCAGATGCACAACCACCTCAGTCTGCCCCGGCCGCACCCGCCCCTTGGCCCCGCCGCCCGGTCGCGCCGGAACCCCCGAACGCCTCGACTCACCCGAGCTACCCGCGTCAGGCGCACTGCCTGGGTCGGGCGGACTCTCGGGTTGGGTGGGATAGCTCGGGTTGGCGTAGGCGTCTTGCTTGATCTGCGCGAGCTTGGCGCGGAGCACCCGCAACGCGGCAGCATCCAACGCCGAACCCGCACCGGGTTCGTCGCACGCGTCCGCGTCTGGGGCGTGGGCTGGTGTTCGTCTGTCGAACGGGTCGGTCGGCGGATCGAGATCACAGGGCGCGGCAGCTTCCAGCCACGGATCGTCCAGCGGACCCACCGGCTCGAGCGGCCCCTGCAGATCGAGCGACTCTGGCGATTCAAGCAAGTCCGTTGATTCGAGCAACCTCGGACGCTCGAGCGAGTCTGCCGACTCGAGCGGGTCGGGTAGACGTCGGGAGCCGGGAAGCCGCAGATCGGCGGAGCTGGCCTGCGTCCCATACCCGCCGCTCTCCCCAATCGGAACCACCACATCGTCCGGCACCACCACGTCGCGCACCCCGTCGTGCACCCCGTCGTCCTGCAGCACCGGGTCCTGCACAACCACGTCGTTCTGCACCACCACGTTGTCCTGCACCACCGAGTTGTCCGGCACCACCGCGTCGTCCTGCACCGGCGGGTGGGTTGGCGCGGCTGGGTTGTCGGGGGTTGTGGGGGTGTGGGGTTCGTCGTTGGTGCCCGGCTGGGGTGTGGTGGGGCTGGTCGTCGGGTCCGGTGGGGGTGGGTGGGGCAGGTTGCGGGCTTGGTCGAGGAGTTCTTGGGTGAAGCGGGGGTCGGAGAGGATGTCGATGGCGTCGGCGCGGCGGTGCTGGACTGGGCGGGTGTCGCCGAGTTTGTGGAGGGCTTCGGCGATGTCGGTGATGGTGGCGTTGCAGTGGTTGACGGCTGCGGCGGGGGCTTTGATGTAGATGGTTTTGTTGCCGTGGCCGTCGCCGCGTCCGACATGAACGCCGCGCTCGTCAGCTGCCTCGGCCGTCTCGGCGGCGGCGCGGGCGGGGTCGGCGTGTTTGCGGGCGGCGCGGGCGATCTTTTCCAGCCGGTACGGCGGGAGGGTGTCCACGATCGCGGCAACTTTCCGGTCGACGTACTCCGCGGCCGCGTGGTCGAGTTTCCTGCACGCTTGCACGATCTGGCGGGCCTTCCACGGGGTGGCCTCGCCGGCCTGGATCCGCGCCCAGATGCGCGGGAACCGGTGCCGTAACGCGAGGGCGTCGGCGAGGATGTCGCTGCCCACTCCGGGCGAGACCCCGAGCACGACGGCGAACTCGGCGATCGCGAATTCGGCGATCTCGGGGCAGCCGTCGCCGCCCAGGACGACTGCGCGTTCGCGGCCTTCATAGGCGCGGCGGGACGGGCGGGGCTGGCAGGCGGAGGGGTGGAAGCGGTCGGCGTAGATCTGGGCGCATTCCAGCAGCCGCGCGTCGGCCTGGCTGGCGACGGCCCGGCAGTCGGCGGCGCCTTCCAGCAGGTCGCGGGTCGGGAGCGACTCCAGATCTTCCTCGAACATGCGTTCGATTCTATGCCAAACGGAAGAGCAGGGCTAGGTCGTTTTCCCTTATCCACAAGGGGAAATGTCACACGACCGGAGCACCGGGAAACGTGTATGCAGCAGGTGCGGCTACGTTGACGCCAGGTGCCTCGACGGCCGGTGCGGTCGTCTCCGAGGTTGGGAGTGGGGTTGTTACTCCTTTGCTGGCCTACTGTCGGAGGATGAGTGAGCTTGTGGTGGAGGCGCCGGTTGTTGGTGTGACTGTTTATCCGGATCGGGCGCGGGTTACTCGGCGCGGGCGGATTAAGGTGCCTGGTGGGGATCAGGTTGTGTATGTCGAGCCGCTGCCGCTGTTGCTCGAGGAGGACTCGGTGCGAGTCTCGGGGCGCGGGCCGGCGACGGTGCTCGGGGTGGATGTGGCGACGCGGCATCACGCGCAGGCTCCGGACGAGACGGTCGCCGAGCTCAGGCGGGCCCAGCGTGCAGCGCAGGACGAGGTCGCGGCGCTCAGCGACGCGGACGACGTACAGGTGCAGCTCGAGACCTTCCTGTCGCAGTTGGCGAAGCGAGCCGGTGGGAGTTTCGCGCGTACGTTGGCGTCGGGTGATCCGGGGGCGGAGCTCGGCGGGTTCACGGAGTCGCTCGCGGGGCGGTTGTCCGCCGTACGGGCGACGCGTCGGGAGCTGACTGCGCAGCGACGCGAGGTGGAGGAACGACTCGCTGCGGTGGGCCGTCGGCTCGCCGCGCTCAAGGAGAAGCGCGAGCCGGACCGGCGTACCGCGGCTGTTGCGCTGGCGCTGGAGTCCGAGGCGGAGGTCGAGATCGAACTCTCGTACGTCGTGCCCGCGGCCGGCTGGACCAGTTCGTACGACGTACGTCTCAAGGGTGATCGGCTGACGTTGAGCTGGTACGGGCTGATCACCCAGCACACCGGCGAGGACTGGCCCGAATGCGACCTCACGTTGTCGACGGCGCGGCCGACCGTGACCGCGAAGGTGCCGGAGCTCGACGCCTGGTACCTCGATCGCGCGCGCCCGCCGATGCCGCCCGCACCGGCCGCTGTCCCAATGGCCCGCGGCGCGGTGATACCGCAGGCGGCATTCGCCGAGAGCCTCCAGTCAGCCGACTTCGTCGACCTCGACGCAACCGTCGAACAAGGCGTGACCGCGGCGACGTACACCCCGCCGCGACCCGTCGCCGTACCGGCCGACGGCGCGACGCACCGCGCGACGATCGCCTCGATAGAGCTCGACGCCGACCTGGACTACATCACGGCGCCGGTGCGGTCCACCGACGTCCATCTGCGGGCCACCGTAGTGAACTCGTCCGTCCACACGCTGCCGGCCGGGAAGGCGGCGGTCTTCCACGAGGCGGACTTCGTCGGCTCAGCCGCGTTGCCGTTGTGGGCGCCTGGAGAGGACGTCGAGCTCGCTCTTGGCCTGGACGACCGAATCCGGGTCGAGCGGAAGCTGGTACGGCGGGACGCGACGAAGGCGACGCTCGGGTCGACGCGCCGCCGGCAGGTCGAGTACGAGACGAAGATCGAGAACCACACGCCGCACACCGCCCGGATCACGGTGCTCGACCAGTTCCCGGTCCCCCGCGACCACGAGATCACCGTCAAGCGACTGACCGCCGACCCCGAACCCGCGGAAACCACCGACCTGGGCGTCATCACCTGGAAACTCGACCTCGCCCCCGACACCGAGACCACCGTCAAACTCGCGTTCCGCGTAGACACCGCCAAGTCCGTAGACCTCACCGGCTGGCGCGAATAGGTCAGGTGACTTCGAGGTTGGCCATCATGCCCATGTCTTCGTGTTCGGCGTTGTGGCAGTGGAAGAGGTAGCGCCCGCGGTAGCCGTCGAAGCGGGTGATGATCTCGGCGGACTCCCCCGGCCGCAGCGACACCGTGTCCTTCAGACCGGCGTCGTGCGGCAAGGGAGCGTGCCCGCCGCGTGACAGCACCCGGAAGCCGACGAGGTGCAGGTGGACGGGATGGTGGACGTCAGCAACCAACCGCCAGATCTCCACATCGCCGAGCCGCGTGGTGACGTCCGTGCGGTCGGGCGCGAACGGCTGCCCGCCGATCAGCCAGCCGTGCCCGTCCCCCATCTGACCGGCACGGAACGAGAAGTCCCGCACCCGTACCGCCTCCGACCGCTGCCAAACCGGCAGATCGTCGGACAGCACGTCAGGGATCCGGCTGCTGTCAGCTGCTTTCCGTACGACGCTGAACGCCATCACCTCGCGCGTGCGCCCGGATCCAACCCGGTTGACGATCCGCACCCGGCTCCCCAGCGGCACCTGGGCGAAGTCGACAATCACGTCGTACCGCTCGGCCGGGGCGATCGGCAGGTTGCGATGGACAACCGGTGCACGGAGCAGCCCCTGATCGGCGCCGATCTGCACGAGGTCGAGGCGGCGTCCGTCGTCGAGGACCGCTTCGAGGTCGTAATGCCGCGCGTTCGACGCGTTCAGGATCCGCAGCCGGTACCGCGCAGCGTCGACCTCGTGCACCGGCCAAGGCGCGCCGTTCACGAGGATCACATCACCCAGAACCCCAGCAATATAAGGCTCCTGGACACCATGCTGCATCTGCAGCGTCGGGTCGATCGATGGATAGGCCAACGACCCGTCGGCAGCGAACGCCCGGTCGGTGATCATCAGTGGCAGCTCTCGCGACGGCAGACCGAGCGACTCCTCCGAGGAATCGCGAACGATGTGCATACCGGCCAGCCCGCGCCAGATCGCCGGCGCGGTGAAGTCCATCCGATGATCGTGGTACCAGAGCATCGTCGCCCGCTGATCCAACGGGAACGTGTACGACCGCGTGATCGAGCTCGTCACCGCCCGCGGATCGTGCATCCCGTGCCCCAGATGCCCCCACCCGGCAGGCAGCACGAGATCGGTCGGATACCCGTCGGACGATGCCGGCGTCCTTCCGCCGTGCAGGTGTACGACGGTAGGCACCGGCAACTCGTTGCGATGGGCAACCGTCACCGCCTGCCCTCGACGCGACTCGATCGTCGGCCCAGGGAACGTCCCGCCGTACGTCCACAACCGAGTAGGCACACCGGGCAGGACCTCCGCCGTGACTTCCCGTTGCACGATCTCGATCGAAGCACCGGACAACACAGAAGGAACAGGCAACGGCACCTGGAACGCCGGCGGCAACGGTACGGCGCTACGCAACACGGCACCCGTCGACGCCGGACGCCGCGACAGTGCAGCCGCACTCGACAACCCACCAACTGCCACCACCCCGAGCGCTCCCCCGATCCCCAGCACCTGACGCCGGCTCATCCGCTCACGCATGCTCGACCTCCCGCCGTACGACGGGTTGCCGCCAGACCCCGATGAACAGCACGACCACAGCCGCGACCGTGATCACCCCCAACGGGAGGTGCAACCACAACGCCCCGTCCTGCCCCGCGAAGTACTGCACCGTCTCCGCCACCACCACACCCAACGACGCGACGAACGGCCAGACCTGCCGCAACCGCACCCACACCACGATCGCCGCGATCACCTGCAGATACCCGAGCGAGGTGACGATGTCCGCCCCCACCGCGTGCATGCGCAACCCGTCGAAGTCACCGCTCAGATAGACACCGGCGAACACCGGCTGACCGACGATCGCCACCAGATGGACGCTCACGACGCCCCGCAACACCCAACCGCTCACCATGCACCAGACACTATGATTCGAGTGTTATGAGCGTCCAAGACCAATATCGCTATCTCGTTATGACGGAAGGGTCATGATGGACCTGACCATGCTCCGCCAGTTCGTGGTGGTCGCCCGCCTCGAACACCTCAGCCGCGCCGCCGACGAACTCCACACCGCCCAGCCATCGCTGAGCCGCACGATCGCCCGCCTCGAGAGCGAACTCGGTACGCCGCTGTTCGACCGAGCCGCCCGCCTCCGCCTGAACCCGGCCGGCGTCCTGTTCCGCGGGTACGTCGAACGCGCCCTCGGCGAACTCGACGCCGGTCGACGAGCCGTCACCGAAGCGACCGTGCAGGGTTCAGGCAGCGTGCGACTCGCCGCCGAGACCTTCCTCGCCCTGACCGAGTCGGTCGCCGGCTTCAAACGCGACCATCCCGCCATCGAGATCGAGCTCCAGCAGATGTCGGCCGACGAGATGCCCCGACGGCTACGCGCCCAGGACATCGACCTCTGCGTCGCGTCCCAGCCCATCCCGAGCGCCGGCCTGGAATCAGCCGTCCTGCTCGACGAGGCCGTCCGCGTCGTGACGCACCTCGACCACCCGCTGGCAAGCCGTACGTCGGTGACGATCGAGGATCTCGTCGACGAGCCGTTCGTCATCGCCAGCAAAGGTCACTGGCAACGCCGACTTCTCGACCGGCTGTTCGCCGACACCGGCGCGACACCGCGGATCGTCTGCGAGAGCGACGAGGCCGCGGCCATCCAGGAACTGATCCGCGCGGGCCTCGGCATCGGCTTCAATCCCGACTTCGCCCGCCGCTCGATCCCCGGCTACCCCGTCGCCGCGATCCCGGTCGACCACCCCGAGTGCCGCCGTACCCTCTCGCTGCTCTGGAGTGCCGACGCCAACCTGACCACCGCCGCCCAACTGATGCGCACGGCAATCACCACCTGGAACTGGTCAGAGTGATCCGGACAACCAGGACCACGCGACCTCGAACTTCTTCTCGAGCCTGACTCGCACGGCCTCCGCGACCAGGAGTTCGAGGCGGGTGCCGACGACCGGAACGGACGCCGTCACCTGCAGGTCGAACGCCTGCGTAGTCCCGCGGCCTTCCGGAACGATCCGCGTCGTACCCGTCAGCTTCACCGGCACACCGGCGAGCGCTCCCTCGACCTCGGCCAGCCGCGCACCGTTGACGTCCGGGCGATGCCAGACCTTGGACTGCTCCAGTTCCAGCGTGTTCCCGACGAACCTGCGGGCCACCACCGGTACGTCGGAAACCTGGGTCTGCCAGTGGAACTGAACCGCCAGGTCCTCACCGTCATCGCCCACCACCACGTCGTACGACTGCGCCTGCAGCCGCTGGAACACCTGCTCCTGGAACGTGACGTCGGTGATCATCGCGAACACTTCCTCCGGGGAGGCGTCGTACGACGTGGCGAGAGACAGATCCATGCGCCCATCTTGCACCGCCTGCCAACGCACGGTCACGGGCCCTGCAGCTTCCGGCCTTACAGAGCCAGGCGCATCCGGAGTTTGGGAGGCTCCGTCTCGACCACTGCGAAGCCGAGTCGTTCGTACAGCTCGCGCGCACGATTCAGTTGCAGCACGTGCAACTCGACGACGTTCGCACCCGACGAACGGGCGCGATCGAGGAGACCGAGCAACAACGTCGTACCGACACCACCACCCTGCACCTCCGGCGCGATCTCGATCCGAGAGATGTAGAACGTCGTGGCATCGATCATTGCCGCCTGCACCATTCCGGCGGGCCGGCCACCGACCAGGACGATCTCGACGGTCTCCGGCACGAACCACTTCCGGTGGAACTCCCGTTGTACGTCGTCGTCCCACGTGCCCCAGGTCGCCTCGATGACATCGCCCAGTGCGCGGCGGTGCAGGTCGTACAGGAACTCGTCGTCGGCGGCGGTCCCCGGCCGGAGGCGGACGTCTTCCATAGCTCCCACACCGTTGCTTGTAGCAACTACCTAGGCGAACAGATCGACCAGCCCTGCGCCGCGCGTGGTCCGGCGGACCAGGATCCGCTTGCCTTGGCGGACACGTTCGATCAGACCGGCCGACTCCAGCGTATTGCAGTGGCGCGTCGCGGTGCTCGGCGCGCAGCTCAGTTCGGCGGCGGACCTTCAGTCGCTGAGTTTTCAGGCACTCTACGGATAGGTGGTGACACGGTGGGCGACTTTCGGTAACCTTTTCGTGATGTTCACCGCGTAGCTGACTGAGAACGGGGCTTAGGAAGCGCATGGCCATCAACAACTTCGCACCGGGCGGTGCGTAACCGACACATGTCCATACACACCGCCGCATCTGTCGCAGTTTCCGGCGATCTCGACGACGAGGACGAACTGATCCGGCTCGCGCAAGCGGGTGACGGAGCGGCCTTCGGGCGGCTCTACGATCGGTACCTGCCGTCGATCTACCGGTACACCTACAGCAAGACCTCGTCGCGCAGCGCGGCCGAGGATCTGACCAGCGAGACGTTCCTGCGGGCGTTCCGCGCGATCGCCCGCCGGCCGCGGGCGCACCTGAACTTCGCGGCCTGGCTGGTCACCATCGCCCGGAACGTGGTGATCGACCATCACCGGTCCGGCTGGAGCCGGCTGGCGATCGTCACCGACGAAGTCGACCCGCAGGTCGACGAGTCCATGGGACCCGAGCAGGCCGCACTGGCGTCGGTGAGTGAGGCCGCGTTGCGCGGCGCTCTCTCGCTGCTGCCCGACGACCAGCGCGAGTGCCTACTCCTGCGGTTCTTCGCGGGTCTGTCGATCAGCGAGACCGCTGCCGCGATGGACCGCACCGACGGAGCCGTCAAACAACTCCAGTTCCGCGCGACGAACCGGCTGCGCCGGATCATCGAGTGACCGGTTCGTGAAGGCACGCGAAACACGCGACGGAGTCCTTGCGCCGCATCCTACGTTCCGGTAGGAAAGGGCGGGTGCCATCCGGCTCACGACCGCCCCGTCGTACGGCTTGGTTCTGCACTGGGCGGTCGACAATTCATATCTCACGGGGAGATAGCTCATGAGCAATCCTTACGACGAGCAGAACAACGAAGGCCAGAACAACGAAGGCCAGTACGGCGAGCAGGGCGGTCGGGAGGATTCCGGCAACAGCTACGGCTCCGGCGACGACTCGAACAGCGGCGGCAACGACTTCGGGCAGGATTCCAGCGGAGGGGAATCCACCAACGAGTCGAGCAGCAGCGACTACGGCCAGCGCGAAGAGTCCAGTCAGCGCGAGGAGTCCGGTAACGAGCGTTCGTCGGAGGGCGGCTACGGCTCCTCGAACGACGGCGACAGCAACGACAACAGCAACTACGAAAACTGATCGGGGATCACGCACATGGGCGTATTCGACAACATCAAGGACGCCGCCGAGGGCCTGAAGGACAAGGCCGCGGACCTGGTCGACGGTCACGGTGACAAGGTCGCCGACGGCCTGGACAAGGCCGGCGACTTCGTCGACGAGAAGACCGGCGGCCAGTACGGCGACAAGATCGACCAGGGCACGGACCTGGCCAAGGACCAGCTCGACGGTCTGGACGGCCAGAACGACGACATCCCTGACAACCAGGGCTGATCGAACGCCTTCACACTGAGGCGGTCGTGGGATTCCCCACGACCGCCTCAGGCATATTCAGGCACTTTCAAGCACTGAAGGCCTGCACAGTCAGCGCCGCGAACCGCCGCGAGGCAGCCAGCCGCCGAGCCGGCGTCGACGCCTGCAGGCCCCGGTGCGCGGTGAGCATGATGACGAGATCACTCAACTCGAAGTCCCGCCGCAGCTGACCTCGAGCCTTCGCCCGCCGCGCCAACGTGCCGACGGACTTCAGCGTCAGCTCGCGACTCGCCGCACTGTCGACCACATCGGGGTACGTCGCCAGAAACGCATCCGTGAACCCGCGATTGCGGACGTGCAGCTCGCAGATCCGCTCGATCACCAGACAGAACCCCCGCCAGGGATCCGTTGCCGCAAGCCCCTCTTCGACGATCGCCTCACAAGCACGGACCTGTTCGGCGAAGGCTGCGGTCGCCAGCGCCTGCTTGGTCGGGTAGCGGCGGTACAGCGTCGCGGGACCGACGCCTGCATGCCGGGCGATCTCGCGCATCGGTACGGTCAGCCCGTCGCTCGCGAACAGCGCCCGGGCGGACGCCAGGATCCGCTCGCGGTTGTCCTCCGCATCGGCGCGCAGTTTCTGAGGCAATCGATCCGTCACTCCTCTCACTCTAGTCAACCGGACAGGTGCGTCCACTTAGTCTCGGAAGTAGTCGAGAGGAGACGACAGGTGAAGGCAGTAGTGATCAAGGCGTTCGGCGGCCCCGAAGAGCTGAGCGTCGTCGACGTACCGGCGCCGGAGCCCGGTGAAGGTGAGGTGCTCGTCGCGGTCGAGGCGATCGGGGTCGGAGGTGTCGACGCGCTGATCCGCAGCGGTTCCCTTGCCGCGTGGGGATTCCGCGAAGGTCTCGTACCGGGTTCGGAGGTTGCGGGGACGGTAATTGCTGTCGGCCACGACAGGGACAGTTCCTGGATCGGTCAGCGCGTCTGGGCGTTCACGGGTCTCGGTGGCGGGTACGCCGAGCAGGCGATCGCCGCTGTCGAGGACGTCGTACCGCTGCCGGCCGGGCTGTCGGCGGCGGGCTCGGTGACGCTTGGGAGCTCCGGCGTCGTGGCGCACTTCGGCTTGCGGCATGCGCACTTCAGCCCCGGCGAGTCCGTACTGGTGCGTGGCGCTGCGGGAAGCATCGGCATCCTCGCGGTTCACCTGGCCGCGCAGGGCGGTGCATCGGCGGTAGCGGTCACCACCTCGTCGGCGGCACGCGGTGAACTGTTGCGCGCGGTCGGCGCGACGCACGTTCTGGATCGCTCCGGGGCGGGCGATGCCACCGCTCCCCCGGCGTACGAGGTGATCATCGACGTCGTCGCCGGCCCGGAGCTGCCGGTGTTCCTCGACAAACTGAGACCGAACGGCCGGCTCGTCGCGGTCGGAGCGATCGCCGGCCCACCACCGCCCGCTTTCGCCGATGCGTTGATGGCCAACTTCCGCAAGTCATTGTCGTTCGCAACCTTCAGCGCGGACACGGTCTCGCCCGCAGAACGCCGTACCGTCAGAACCGAGCAGTTCGCCGCCGCGGCAAACGGTCGCCTGCCGCTGGTGATCCATGAGGAACTGCCGCTGGACGACGCCGCGCCGGCGCATCAGAAGATGCAGGACGGCGAGGTCTTCGGGCGGATCGTTCTCAGGACTTAGTCCTCGGGTTCGTCGACGGTGGCCAAGGCGATCAGGTTCTCGGCGACCTGGGCGCAGCGTTCCTCGGCGCGGCCGCGGGACGTGCCGGTGTAGCGCAGGCGGGCGGTGGCGGTGAGCGGTTCGGAGCGGACCTCGATCAGTGAACCGCCTGGGCGCGCTTGCACCTTGACGGCCACCTGGACCCAGCCGCCGAGTCCACTGCGCAGTCGTACGACGAGTTCGCTGTCGGGCCGCCAGCGCTCGACGACCGCGACGAGCAACTGCCGGTTATGAGAGTGCCGTGCGCGCGGCTCGCGGCCGTCGTCTCGCAGGATGAAACTTCCCACCTGTGGCCAGTTGAGTCCGGCGCGAAGCTCCGGCGGTACGGCGACCATCCAGTCCGCGAAGGTTTCCGCGTCACCAAGTACTGACATGACAGCATCGACGTCAACGGCACCGAACCGCCACGCCATCACCATCGAATCCGCTTCCCTGTCGGCGACACGTACTCACGCCCGTGTCTACCAGGAAGCACGGTCGACCGAGCCCTCCAGGCGCTGTCGCGGACGTCACATCGCCCTTACATTTTCGGGCCGGCCAACCGGTAGGCAGGTACGCCGACGGCTGTGACGACGACATGCATGAACATCAGGCCCGCGACCGCGGTCCCCGAGGTGTCCGGGATGAACTTCGTAGCCAGCAGCAACAGGTCCGGAATCATCGACAGCACAAGGACAACAGGAACCAGGACGCGCAGAACGGCTGCAGGTCGCGCGGAGCGGCGTACGACGGTCGTCCATCCGGCGAATCCGGCCGCAAGGCCGATCAGCGTGAACGGGATGAAGACCTGCGCGGTCAGCGGGCGGAAGGACGCGTCCGCGCCAAGTGCGACGGCTCCGAGCGCGACCAGATAGTTGAGCACGACAGCAGCCACTGCGGCCGCGACCAGGACGGTGAGCCGGCGGCGACCGATCGCCACCGGGTGCTGCACGTCGACAGACGCCATCGGACACCTCCGTTATCGGTACGCATCTCGTACTAATGTGAAGGTAGCCGACACCTTCGCCGAAGACCAGCGCTTCGGCGAAATCAGTCCGAAACTCGTACCGTCAGGCGTCCTCGTGGCCCGCGATGACGGCCGTCAGGAGCGCTCCCAGCGTCTCCCGTTCGCCGGGGTCGAGCACCTGCAGCATCCGTCGTACCTCGGTCCGCAGCCGGCGCTCGAACTCCTCAGCGACCTCGGCGCCGTGGTCCGTCGGCGTGACCACGAAGTTCCGTCGGTCGGCCTCGTCCGGAACCCGCACGACGAGCCCCGCCGACTCCATCCGGGCGACCACTCCGGTCATCGTCGACTTCGTCAGCCGCAGCGCCGACCCGAGGCCGAGCATGTTCGTCGGCTGCCGGTGCAGGATGAACAGCAATCGCGCCTGCTGCATGGTCAGCCCGAGGTCCGAGCTGATCCGCTCGTACACCTCCGTCACGGCGGTGGCGGCCCGGATCAACGCCGGCCCGGCCGCGAGCACCTTCGGCTTCGACATACGCCCCTTCCCGTCCCCCGGTCAGCGCCAACCTTAGCCCCGGATCCGGCCGGGATTTTGCTCCAACACGACCGGCAACTTTTCGGCGGCGGCCGGACTCCAATGCGATACGACGGAGGCTGGGGTGCCTCCGCGTACAGGGGAGGACGATCCAGATGTTTCGAAAGACCGTAGGTCTGGCCTCGGCCGGCGCGCTCGCGTTGGGCCTCGGGGCGGCCATGGTGCCGTCGGCCCAGGCTGCACAATCCACAGCGGGCAGCACGACGGCTACTACCGCGGCGTGCGCGCTGCGGCTCGGGTCGGTGACCTCGACCGGCGCGTTCACCAGCCGGATGGTCAACGCCACCGCACCGATCACCATCGGCGGGGTCCGGGGGACGGCCGGGGTGTTCCCGGCGAACCAGGTCCAGCACATCAGCACGTTCACCGGCACGCCGCTCGGCAGCGGCGAGTCGCGGTCCGGTCTCACCGTCATGAACGGCGCGCTGTACTCCAGCTCGTTCGTCGTCGACGGCCAGAGCCAGATCGATCCGCACTACCCGCACAACAACGTCCGGATCGGCGGGGGCTGGTCCAACTACCGCTGGATCGAGCAGTCGGTCCTGCGCCCGGCGAACGCCGGGGATCCGGCCCGCACTCTGCTGTACGGCCAGCGCACCGACGGTGTCACGCAGCGCTGGATCTCCGACGGCAGCGGCTGGCGCGTCACCTCCGGTGTCGGCGGTCTGAGCACAGTCAAGGGCATCGCGCTGATCGGCCGTACGGCGACCTCGGAGACCTTCCTCGCCAACACCAGGTCCGGCGCGCTCGTCACCGTCACCTGGCCGACGAAGTACCTGGCCGCACCGACCAGCAAGACGGTCCGCGGCACGACCTGGCAGGGCTTCGAGCAGCTGATCGCGACCAAGTGCGGCGCGAGCGGCACGCTGCTGCTCGGCATCGACAAGGAAACCAAGTCCGGTTACCTGTACGCCGTTGGCCACTCCAACGGCACGAGCACCGTCATCAAGAGTCTGGGCAAGGTCCCGCTGACCTTCTCCGACCCCCAGTACTTCCGCATCGCACCGAAGTACGACGTCCTCAACGGCGGCTAGGCAACCAGAGCGACCCGGACCCATCACCAGGGTCCGGGTCGCACCGATCAATTGGTGTTCTTCCGTGCATCAGGCGTTGGTCACCAAACTCCCCTACGCTGAGATCGCTCCGTTCCGCCCACGGAAGGTCTTCGCATGCGCCTGGTGGCCCTAGGTCTCGCAGTTGCTCTGCTGGCTCCCGCCGTTCCCTCCCAAGCCACAGTCACGCAAGCCGCAGTCGCGTTCGATCCGGCGGGGTACGTCGACCCGTTGATCGGATCGGCCCGGGACGGGACGACCTGGCCGGGGGCGGTGCGGCCGTTCGGGATGATCTCGTGGAGCCCGACCAGCACCCGGGGCGATCAGACCAGCACAGGCGCCGCGAACGGGTACCAGTACGACGTCACGCGCGTCCGTGGCTTCAGCCTGACCCACCTCAGCGGCGCCGGCTGCAACCCGGGCGCCGCGGGCGACATCCCGATCATGCCGTACGCCGGCACGGTCGACTCCTCGCCGACCGCCGACACGACCGACGCGAAGTACGCGACGAACTTCCGGCACGAGAACGAGAGAGCGCTCCCCGGCCGGTACACCGTGACGCTCGACTCCGGCGTGAAGACCGACCTCGCCGTGACCACCCGCGCAGGCGTCGGCGAGTTCACCTTCCCGGCCGATCAGGCCGCGAACCTCCTGTTCCGTACGTCGAACTCGCTGAACGGCAGCGAGGACGCCGAGATCACGATCGATCCGGCCCACCGCAAGGTCACCGGGTCGGTACTGACCGGCGCGTTCTGCGGGCGCCGTGCGAACGGAGGCGTGAACAACCGCAAGACGTACTACCGGCTGTACTTCACGGCGTCCTTCGACCAGCCGATCGTTGCCAACGGCACCTGGAAGGACAGCACGCTGGCGGCGGGCAGCACGCACACCACCGGCGGCGAGGGATACGCCACCGGAGCGGACCGGGCCGGTCGCGGCTCCGGCGGGTACGTCACGTTCGCGCCGGGCTCCGAGGTAAGGATGCGGCTCGGGATCTCCTACGTCAGCCAGGCCGGTGCCGAGCAGAACCTGCGCGCCGAACTCAGGCCGAACGCCAAGGCCGACAAGGTCGCTGCCGACGGATACGCCGCCTGGCAACGCGAACTGAGCGCGATCCGCATCACCGGCGGGACCGACGCGCAACGGACCACGTTCTACACCGCGCTCTACCACACGCTCCTGCAGCCGAACATCTTCAACGACGTCGACGGCCGCTACCTCGGATCCGACCTGAAGATCCACCGGCTCGCGCGCGGGCAGAGAGCGCAGTACGGAACGTTCTCCGGGTGGGATCAATACCGCGCCCACATCCAGTTGCTCGCGCTGCTCAAGCCCGACGTCGCAGGTGACTACGCGCAGTCGATGTACCAGTTCGCCCAGCAGAACAAGGGGATCTGGGACCGCTGGCTGCACAACAACGGTGCCACGCACGTGATGACCGGCGACCCGGCTGCGCCGACGCTGGCGACGTTCGTCGCGATGGGAGCCACGAACTTCGACGTCCGCGGCGCCTTCGGCTCGCTGGGGCACCAGGCGCGGGTGCAGAACGCGGAGGCGGAGAACGACGGTGGCTGCCCAGGGCAGTGCACCGGACAGCGGCCGGCGCTGAACACGTACCTCGCCAAGCACTACGCGCCTCAGGACGCCTGCCACTGCTGGGGCGGTGCCGCGGAAACGCTGGAGAACGCTCTCGCGGATTTCTCGCTCGCTCAATGGGGCGCCCGGATCGGCGCGGACGTGACGGATCTGAAGGACCGGGGCAGCTGGTGGAAGAACACCTTCGACCCGGCGGTCGGGTACCAGCGGGCGCGAAAGGCGGACGGCACCTGGCAGAACGGGTTCAGCCCGTCGACGGATGTCGGGTTCGCCCAAGGTACGACGTCGACGTACACCTGGATGGTGCCGCAGGATGTGTCCGGCCTCGCCACCTTGATGGGCGGACCGACGACCGCGGTGCAGCGGCTCGACGCGTTCTTCCATGACGCGAACGGGAACTGGGCGGTGAAGGGCGGCAGCCCGGTGCGGTACGACCCGACGAACGAGCCCGGCCTGCATACGCCCTGGCTTTACAACGGTCTCGGTGTGCCGTCGAAGACGCAGGCGACCACTCGGGAGATCGTCGACACCGTCTACGGCACCGGTCCGTCGGGGCTGCCGGGAAACGACGATCTCGGCACGCTCTCCGCGTGGTACGTGTTCGCCGCGATCGGGCTCTTCCCGCAGACGCAGGGGCGGGCCGAGTTGCTGGTCGGCAGCCCGCTGTTTCCCAAGGTCGAGCTACGCCGGAGCAACGGAGTACGCCTGACTGTCGAAGCGCCGGAAACGTCGGACACGAACCAGTACGTCCAGGGTCTGTCGCTGAACGGCCGGGCGCGGGGCGAGTCCTGGTTGCCCGAGTCGTTCGTGACGCGCGGCGGGCGGATCGCCGTTGCGATGGGTGCGGTGCCCTCGGCGTGGGGAACGCCGCCCGTGGACCACTGAGTCGGCCGCCGGCGGCGACAGTTATGCTGGTCGGAGTTTGACCGGCGGTGGGGCTCGCCGGATCCAACTGTCGCTTTCGGCGGCCAACAGTCCCTACCTGAGGAACCTCGCGGCGCCACGCCGCGAGGCACGTCCAGGTAGGAGGCATGTCTGTGGAGCACCACCCTCTGAACCCGTTGCCCAAGGGGCCGGTCGACTCGGACGTCGACCTGCGGATCGACGGGCGGGCGCAGCGTGCGCATGATCCGGTGATCCTGGGCGCGATCGCCGTCGGCGGCGCGATCGGCGCCGCCGCGCGGTATCTGGTCGGGCTCGGCTGGCCCACTCCCCCGGGCGGATTCCCGATCAGCACGCTGGTCATCAACGTGGTGGGCTGCGGCCTGATCGGGATCCTGATGGTCGTGGTCACCGACGTTCTCACCCGGCAACGACTCCTCCGCCCGTTTCTCGGCACCGGCGTGCTCGGCGGGTTCACCACGTTCTCGACGTACGCCGTCGACATCCAGCAGCTCGTCACCGGGCGGAACGCCGGGATCGCGTTGCTCTACCTGGTCACAACCGTCGTCGGCGCGTTGCTCGCGGTCCGGGCCACCGTGAGCGCGACGCGCGCGCTGATCACCTGGAGAACGCGATGACCCGGCTGTTGCTCGTGATCGCCGGCGGCCTGATCGGAGCGCCGCTGCGCTATCTCGCCGACCGCGCCGTCCAGGCCCGGCACGACTCGCTGTTCCCGTGGGGCACGTTCAGCGTGAACGTCGTGGGATCGCTGATCCTGGGCTTCCTGGTCGGCGCGTCCTCCGCTCTCCCGCACGATGTGCAGCTCCTCGTCGGCACCGGGTTCTGCGGCGCGCTCACGACGTACTCGACGTTCTCGTACGAGACCATCCGCCTCTACGAGGATCGGGCGCGTTTCCTCGCGGTCGCCAACGTGACAGCGAGCATCGTGGCCGGCCTGGGCAGCGTGTTCCTCGGAGCGGCCGTCAGCCAAGCGATCTGGGGCTGACGGACCTCAGCGATCTCGCGTCGCGATGCCCGGGTAGTCCAGCACCAGACCCGAAGCGTCGAACGTCAACTCACACTCGAAGTCGAACGTCGAGGACTCGTAGTGGAAGACGTGCCGTCGCTCTTCGGAGCTCGTGAGCGTGTAGCGCTGCTCGAGTCGTACGACGGACAGATCGTCGGCCTGTACGAAGGCAGCCGGCACGTCGACCGTCGTACCGGGAACGAACGGGAGGCGATGCACCGGGAGCGTGTTCGTGACCGCCGAGGACTCGAAGTCCACGTCCCGGCAGCCGTCGAGATCCGGCCGAGCTACACCGTTCACGGTCCAGCGATCGTCCGGGAAACGTGTCAACGCAACCGCATGCTCACCAGAGATCGTCGAGTTCACCGCATTCACGGACTCGGTCGCCCAGCCCGCACCGACGGTGATCTCGTACCCGACGTACCAGATCGAGTCGCCCTCGCGGGCCGACGTACGACCTCTCAACCGGCCGGCGCCGGGGAACAGCACCTCGAATCCCACCCGAGCCCCGCTATGCGTCCACGACGCAGCGGCAGGCAGCGCACGCAGCTCCATCCCCCGACCCTAACCAGCCGACCTGAACTGTTCGAGGGGTGACACGAGGGGGGCGATCTCGGCGGGTGCGCCTATCGTTGGTCGGTAGGCGTTTTCGTGGAGGGGTGGATGCTGGACCGGTCGGAGTCCGCGCTGGGCATTGTGCTCCGATCACGGTTCTACCGTTCGGCCTTCCTCTCGTTGCTGATCGCCGGTGTCGGTCTCTCGGCCGCGACCCCACAGCTCACGCTGTTCCTGGTGCGAGATCTCCACACGCCACTGCCCGTCGCCGGCCTGTACTACGTGACGAACCTGGCCGCGCCCATCGCCGGCTACCTGGTCGGGCGATGGTCGGACCGGACCCAGGACCGGCTCCTGTGGTTCCGGATCTGCTCGGTGATCGGCGCGGCCGGCTGGATCGCGATGGCGGTCGCGACCGAGGTCTGGATGCCGTTCGTGATCAGCGCGCTGGCGTTGAGTGTGGCCGGCGGTTCGATGGCGCAGCTGTTCGCGGCCTGCCGTGACGAGTTGAGCCGGCATCCGACCCGGGCCGAGAACCGGGTCGTCGCGACCGTCCGGATGGCGTTCACGACGGGCTGGATCCTCGGCCCGGTGTTCGGCAGCTGGTTCGGCGGCGCGTTCGGGCTCCGTGCGTTGCTGGTGGCAACAGCCGTCTGCGTGTTCGCCGCGATGATTCCGCTCGGCCTGCAACGCGTCGAGCGGTACGACGATCCGCAGGCAGGCACGCCCTCCGAACACGCAGCAGGGCGCCGGCAGATCGACCACATGATGCCGTTGCTGATCTTCACCGCGGTCTGCGTCCTGGCGATGACCGGCGACACGATCAAGTTCGGGTACCTGCCGATCTACATGGCCGAGCAGTTGCACGTGTCGGACTCGCTGCGTGGCGTGGTCATCGGCATCCAGCCGCTCCTCGAGTTGCTCATGCTCCCGGTGGTGGCGCGACTGGCCGACCGGTTCGGCGCGATCCGCGCGATGACAGCAGGCGCCGTACTCGGGCTGGCCGGCAACCTCGCCTACGCACTCAGCACGTCGGTCGTCGGCCTGTTCGTCGGGCAGGCGCTGACCGCCGGATTGTGGGCGTGCGTCGGCGCCCTCGGCGTCTCGATCGCCCAACGCCTCTACCCAGAAGGCGTCGGGACCGCTTCGGGCATCTTCCTCAGCGCAATCCCCGTCGGCTCGGCGATCGGCGGCGCCATCGGCGGCATCGGCGTGGCCGCGATCGGCCTGCCGCACGTCTTCTTCATCCCCGCCGGCCTCACCGCCCTCGCAACCGTCGGCTTCATAATCCTCAGCACCCGCGACAGCACCTGACCTACGGCCGCGGGCGAATCACACCAGATAGCGGTCGCCCGGGTGCACGATCCGCAGCCACCGGCAGCCGTACGGTGCGAGGTCGAGCGACAGCACACCGTCCTCGCGGACGTCCGCCGTACTGGTCTCCAACAAGTCGATCGCGCGCACTCCGACGGCGCTTCCGGCGACCGCCAGGCGGACTCGGACCGGCTCCGGCGCGAAGTTGTGAACGGCGACGACCGTTCCGTCCTCGTAGTCCGAGCGGTGCGCGAACACCGACCGCACTCCGGTCTCGAGGATCGTGCACGACCCCCAGGAGAACTCGGGGCACTCGCGGTACCGCAGGACGAGCAGCTTCATCCAGTTGAACAGGGACTCGGGGTCGCGCCGCTGCGCCGCCACGTTCACGTTCTCCGGGCCGAGTTCGCCCTCGACCATCGGCACGGGCAGCCGGGACGGATCGGCCGTCGAGAAGCCACCGGCCGGATCAGCCGTCCACTGCATCGGCGTCCGGACCGCGTTCCGGCCCTCGGCGGCGAGGTTCTCCCCCATGCCGATCTCCTCGCCGTAGAACAACACCGGCGTACCCGGCAGCGAGAACAGCAAGCTGTAGACCATCCGGAGCCGCGCCGGGTCGTTGTCCAGCATCGGCGGCAAGCGCCGGCGCAGTCCACGGCCGTAGATCTGCATCCTCTTCTCCGGCCCGAACGCGTCGAACACTTCCTGCCGCTCCTCCTCCGACAGCTTGTCCAGCGTCAGCTCGTCGTGATTGCGGACGAACGTTCCCCACTGCGCCTCTTCGGGCGGGTCCGGCCGGTCCCGCAACGCCTTGACCAGCTCGGCCGGGTCGTTGCGAGCCAGCGACAGGTAGAGCCGTTGCATGCCGATGAAGTCGAAGCACATCGTCAACTCGTCGCCGTCCTCGTCACCGAAGAAGCGCCGTACGTCGGGATAGGGCAGATTGACCTCGCCGAGCAGGATCGACTGCCCGTGCCTCCGCTGCAGTGACGCCCGCAGGTCCCGCAGGTAGTCGTGCGGATCCGGCAGGTCGGCCGCGTCCTGAGCGCCGGCCGTGTCGATCAAGAAGGGCACCGCGTCCACCCGGAACCCGGACAGCCCCAGTTCCGACCAGAAGCCGACCACGCGCTCGATCTCCTCGCGAACGTCACGATTCGCGATGTCGAGATCCGGCTGGTACCTGTGGAAGCGGTGCAGGTAGTACTGCCCCGCCTCCTCGTCGTACTGCCACAGACTCGTCTCCTCTCCGGGGAAGACGATGCCCTTGTCCGCATCCGGCGGTGGCTCGTCGCGCCAGACGTACCAGCCCCGGTACGGCGACTCGCGCGACGCCCGCGCGCTCTGGAACCAGGGGTGCTTGTCCGAGGTGTGGTTGACCACCAGATCTGCCATCACCCGGATGCCGCGGTCCCGGGCCAGCGTGATCAGCTCGACCAGGTCGCCGTGGCTGCCAAGTCGGTTGTCGACGCCGTAGAAGTCGGTGATGTCGTAGCCGTCGTCGCGGTCCGGCGTCGGGCAGAACGGCATCAGCCACAGGCAGGTCACCCCAAGCTCGGCCAGGTGATCGATCCGTTGGCACACCCCACGCAAGTCTCCCCTGCCGTCGCCGTCGGTATCGAAGAACGTCTCGACATCGAGGCAGTAGATGACCGCGTTCTTCCACCAGACATCGGCTGTTTCGGTCAGGCGCATGCCCAGCCGGTACCCGGGGTCGGCGGACTTCAGACGCGCACGGCGATGGCTGCGATCAGGACGGACACGGCAACGCCGGACAGGATGATCAAGGCAACGACCAGCAGCGGGCTCTCGGCGCGCGGTGGTCCGTGGCCGGTGCCGTCGAGGTGATCGAACCGTTCGAGGGCCGGCCCCCAGCCGAACGGCGACGACGGCGGCTCACCGTGAGAGGTTCCTGGCAACGGGTGACTGCCGTACGTCGGCATCGAGCCGTCGGGCAGCGCCGGCCGCGACTGACCGGTCCTCGCCTGATCCTCATCAGACACGTGTTCCTCCCATGACGCCCGCCGGTCGTTCCTCACGGTCTCCCCACGGCGGCAGGCGTCAACTCCCACTCTGCACCACCGTCATCGACCCTCGCGCGTATCGATATCCGTCGTTGACGGACCGTCAACCAGTAGTCACGTGAGGTATAGGCGGAAGTGGTCCCGCCCTGGCATCCTCGGATCGTTCCTTTCCGCCCTGAAGTAAGACCCGTAGTAAGGAGCGATCGATGCAGGACTCCGCCCCGCCTCCTCGACCACGATCCTTCCGCCGGACGCTCGGCGTCGTCGTCGGAACGGCCGCCCTGATGGTGACCTCGGCCGCGATGGCGTACGCCGCTCCGCCGCCGAGCCTGCCGCAGAACGCCGGAGGGTACGAGCAGTCGTTCTCGCCGGCGTACGACTACGACACCGACGGCTGCTACGCCACACCCGCCATCGGCGCCGACGGCACCCTGAACGCCGGCCTCAACCCGACCGGCGCCGTGAACGGCAACTGCCGCGACCAGTCCGACCTGGACAACTCGCAGACCTACTCCCGCGACAAGTGCAACAACGGCTGGTGCGCGATCGTGTACGCCAGCTACTTCGAGAAGGACCAGGCGTTGCCCGGCAGCAGCCTCGGCGGCCACCGGCACGACTGGGAGCACGTCATCTCCTGGGTCAACCAGGCGTCGAACCAGGTCGAGTACGTGACCACGACGCAGCACTCGAGCCAAGTCACCTACACCCGTTCGCAGGTGCGGTTCGACGGCTCGCACCCGAAGGTCGTCTACCACAAGGACGGCGCCAGCACGCACTTCTTCCGGCTCGCCAACAGCAACGACGAACCGCCGGAGAACCACTACCACAACTGGCGGTACCCGCCGCTGGTCGGCTGGAGCGGCTACCCGAGTACGTCGCTGCGCGACACCCTGATGACCGCGGACTTCGGGTCCGCGACGATCAAGATCACCGACAAGGACGACCGGTTCCGCAACCTGCTGAACGCGTCCAAACCGTCCGGCATCCCCTTCGACCCCTGGGCCTGACGCTCTCGACCAAGGAGGCGTGCGCGTTCAGTCCTCGGCGCGCACGCCGCCCGTCAGCGACTCCGCGATCAGGTCGATCATCGCGGCATGCCTGAGTGTCGCCGTCTCGGCATGCCCGAGCGCGACCGTATCGAGAAACACCCGGCTGACCACAAGCTCCGCGGCCGCCTGCACCCGGTCCGGATCCGCCACCACGTCCTCCGCGCCGGCCAGTACGCAGGCCACAGTCTCGGTCGCCTCCGCGAACAACTCGGCTGCCCGCGACGCGATCTCGGGCCGCCCCTGCGCCTCCCGGAACACGATGATCCGGGCCGCACGGTCATGCTCCAGTTCCTCGGCCATCGTCGCCACGATCGCGCGCAACCGCCGCCGTACGGTCGGGCCGCGCGTCGTGGACCGCAGTACCTCACTGGGCGCCGGGCGCTCCTGCACCACCGCGAGCAGCAGGTCCAGCTTGGTCGCGAAGTGGTAGAACACCAGCCCCGACGGTACGCCGGCCTCGGTCGCGATCCGGGCCGTGGACGTGGCGTCGTACCCGTGCTCGGCGAACAGCCGCTCGGCGGTCTCGATGATGAGCTGCCGTTTGGACGGTCGCGTGGCATGGCGCGTGTGCGCGGGAGCGGTCATGAGCCTGCCGGTTGGGCGGCAGGCCAGACTTCACCTTTCCGTTCGGCTGCGAGCACGGCGGCTCGCTTGAGGGACTTGAAGACATAGTCCGGCACCCGCAGACCCTGCCGGTGCGCCCACATCAGCTCGAGCTCGGCCCGTCCGACCTGCCGTGCGTACTCGCGCAGTTCCGCCTCGCCGCCGTCACTGATGTTCAGCGCCTCCATCACGTCCCCGAACTCGGTCACCTGACGTTTGTTGTAGGCACCGGTCACTTCGAACGTACGCTTCCGCAGCCCGCGCGTCAGCGTCTTCTGCCACCCCGACAGCTGGTCCCACAGCTGCTGCGCGGCCATCTGGTAGTACGCGAAGTGCCCCGGCTCCTGGCGGCGGATCGGCGCGACCACCGTGGCCGCGACGGCCCGCTCGCCGAGCTCGACCAGCCCGGCGTGAAGCTTGTTGTAGGCAAGGACCGCGGAGCGCTCGGTGGCCAGCCCGGTCAGGTAGTAGAGCATCCGGCTGATGTCCTGGACACCGGGCACCCGCCCGAGCGCGCCGAGGAACTTGAGGCTGAACGAGACGTCCGCCAGGTTCGGTTCGTGCGGCTCCACGCCGAGCAAATTCTGCAGCTTGTCGAGGATCTGCCCATGGCGGGTCTCCTGCGGCATCCACACGTCCGCGTAGAAGTGCCGGTCGACCTCGGGCGGATCGGGCAGCAGGATGTTCAGTTCGAGCACGTTGCGCTCGACCTCGAGCTCGACCCGGGTCATGTAGGCCAGCACCGGACCGAACCGCTCGGCCAGCAGGCTGGGCTTCTTCATCGAGTAGTCGACGCTGCCGAGCGGGATCGGCGGGTGCTCCTCGCCCAGCCGATCGACATGCTCGGCAAGCCGTGAGTCTTCCCGGCGGCGGCCGCGCCGGCGCGAAACGGTTACATCGCTCAACCACATAGGCGGCACCTCATTCATCCGACAAGGGATGCGCGCACGATCCCCCAAGAGGTAAGCCTAACAAAGTAACTGACTGATCAGTCAGTCAGAGCTTGTGACCCCCGCAACAGAACAGCGGGTGGCGGCCCTGAGGGCCACCACCCGCTGTCGCTGTGTCTACTTCGCGATCGTGTAGCGGATCGCGTCGTTGCGGAGTACGTCGCCGTTCACCTTGACGATGCGTACGACGTGTTGCGCGTTCTTCAGCCCGGTCGCGGTGAACACGGTCCGGTTCGTCACCCGGGTGTCGTTGTGCAGGTTCACCCGGCGTACCAGCTTGCCGTCGACATACACGTCCGCGTCACCCTGATCCGGTGCGAGCGCCGTACTCCATGCGACGCCGGTCCCGGTGAAGGTGAGGCTGACCGACGCACCGTCGGCCTTGGTGGCGTGGATGTCGTCGCGGTAGTCGCCGCGGAACCTGACGTCGAGCGCGGTGTTCCCGACCGGCAGGTTCGCCAGGTAGGCCTTGCTGATCGTCACCGCGTTTCCGGCGACCGTGTAGTCCGTGCCCTTCACGAGTTCTGCACCGTCCTGGCCGGCCTTCGCGATCCCGTCCAGCTCGCCCGGGTCACGTCCGAGCTGCACGCTGACATCGGCCGGCGCGTTCTTGTCGAACGCCGCGGTGTCCGGGTTCAGCAGGCTCTCCTGCCGGATGTTCAGCTTGTCGAGCAGCATGAACTGACCGGACTTCTTCACGGCCCGGATGGTGTGACTGCCGTTCGGCAGATCCGAGACGCTGTAGACGACCTGCTGCGGTTTGTTGTGCCCCTGCGCCGGATCCAGGTACGTGCTGACGGTCTGCTTGAACTCGCCGTCGATGTAGATGTCGACGTCACCCTGACCCGGGTCGGTCTCGGTCACGTAGTCGACGCCGGTGCCGACGAAGCTGTACGAGAACGCGTCGCCGTTCCCCTCCGTCCATTGCACGTCGTCCTGATAGTCGCCGAGACCACGACCGGAGCTGTAGTTCCAGTTGCCGGAGTAGACGATCTCGGGGCTGTTGTTGTTGATCTCCACGGTCCGCGTCGGGAGGTCGGCCGCCGCGGTTTTCGCGGACGAGTCCGTCACGCCGACGGTCAACGCCTGCGAAACAGCCGGTACTTCGTAGTTGGTGTTGCGCTGCCACGCGCCGTCGTACGAGACCCGCAGGTCGTCGTCGTTCACACTGATCGCCGAGTTCTTCTGCGGCGTGACCTTCAGCAACCGGACGCCGTGGATCGGGACGTCCTTCGCGGTGAAGCTCGACGCGAACGTGCCGACATCCTTGCGGGCCCACAGGTCGCGCACCTTGCCCGCGCCGCTCAGGCCGAGGTCGGCGAAGTTCACCGTCATGTCGGCGTCGGTCTGGCCGAGGTTGAACAGGGCAACGGTGTAGGAGCTGTCCGGGTTCAGCGCGAACCACGTCTGCCGGTTCGTCTTCATGGACAGCGGGTGCGCCGGACGGCCGGCCTGGTTGACCGCGATCACCTCGCGGTTGGTCAGCAGTTCGAGACCGTACGAGTCCAGCCTGGTCATGTCGTTGCCGACGTACATCGGCGCCGCGGACACTGCCCAGAGCGTGGCCGCCGTACGACGTTCGTCCTTCGTCATACCGTCCATCTGGCCGTTGCCGACGTCGAGCGAGTCGAGGTCGTTCCACCCGCCCGGTCCTGCGTGCCGCCACCATTCGGCGAGCTTCGGGAACAACCGGCTGATGTTCGGCCACGCGGTCAGCGCGGTACCCGTGCAGTAGCACTCGACGTCCCAGTCGATCCGCCACCCGTTCGCGTACTGCTTCCAGTAGTCGGCGTAGTTGATGTCGAGCGCCCAGGACAGCTCGAACCAGATGTTGTTCCGCTTCAGGGCCTGCGACCAGGCCTTCACGTCGTCGCGCGCGTCCACAGACAGGTCACTGATCCCCGAGCCCGGCGTGACGCTGTCGAACTTGAGGAAGTCCAGGCCCCACGAGCCGAACAGGTCCGCGATCGAGTCGATGTACTTCTGCGCGCACGGCTTCGAGAAGTCGATGCGGTAGCCGATGCCCCAGTAGTCGCCCTTCTGCAACGGCAGCACCGGCAGGTCGCCGGTCGTGCATCCCGGGGCGCCGTAGATCGGCAGCTTCGCGTCGATGACGGCCTTGCTGACCCCCGGGATCGCGTAGAGCCCGACCTTCTGGCCGTTGGCGTGGATGTGGTCGATGACTGCCTGCAGGCCGTTCGGGTAGAGCTTCTTGCTCGGCGTCGGCCGGCCGTACTCGTCGATACCGTCGTTCCAGCCGGCGTCGATGTTGATGTACTCGTACCCGTACGGCTGCAGCTTCGCGTGCATCGCGTCGGACTGGGCGATCAGCTGATCCGCCGTGATCCAGCTGCCGCCGTTCGGGTTGTAGACCTGCATGCTGTAGCTGCTCCAGCCCATGTAGGGCAGGGCAGCCTTGTCCCCCGCGGGACCTGGCAGCTCGGTCGCGGTAGTCACGCTGGTGGTAGGGGGCGCTGGTGCTGCTGTCGACGTACTCAAACCTGCCGGCAGCAGCCCGGCGACTACGAGCCCCGCAAGCGCGGCCCGCAACACCCTGCTCCGAACGGATCTGGTCATGGCGGTGACCTCTTCCCAGAGAACTCAGGAGAAAACCGAATCGGATAGGATATTGGGTCTATTACTTAACCTTGTCAAGATTCTGTGCGAAAGTGGCACAGTGATGACGCGCCGCGAAGTCCGTCGACAGCTGCGGCGCCGGTGGCGCCAGGGACAGCACTCGGCCGGTGTGTCCTGAGGCCGGCCAGTACGTCGACGGTGTCGAGGGGTTGCCGGTCTTCGCGAAGTTCACCCAGGCCGCGCGCATGGAGTCGGCCAGTACGGTCTGTTCGGCGTTCAGCGGGACCGGGAAGGGAGCGTTCGGGAGGTCGAACAGGTACCACATCTCCGAGCCGTGCGTGGCCACCGAGAGCAGACCGGGCGGAGCGAAGAGGAACGGTGCGGTGTCGTCGTTGAACTCGTAGCCGTACGTCGGAACTCGCCGTGCGGTCCACTTGTTCACCTGGGCCGCGCCGCACGCGAACGTTGCGTCGCCGACCAGTGTGCCGAACGCCTTGTCCGGGGTGGCGTACGCCGACAGCGGGTACTCCTTGGCGATCGCTGCGGCCTGGGTGGGCGACACCCGGAGCGCGGTGGCGATGTTGCTCTCGTAGTTCGCTGCGGTGACGGGGCTGGTGTAGGGAACGTTGTAGCCGCGGCTGACAACGCGGCCACCGAGCGTGAAGAGCGCTTCTTCGTCGTGGTTGCTGCCGTTGAGGATCGTCACGTGGTTGAAGCGGCCGGCGGCGAGCGCCGTACCGATCGACTCCTTGAGTACCGCTCCGTCGACCACGCCTGGGATGAGGGCGGTTGCCGTCGAGATGTTGTCGACGAGCCTCTGCACCGGGACCTTCCGCAGGCAGTCCGCTGACTGGTCGGGGCAGCCGACCTTGGCGGCGAAATCCTTGCCGAACGTCTCGGCCTTGGCGAGCGGTTCCTGCTCCAGCGCGAAGGCGCCGCTCTCCACGATCGCGCGCTGGAACAAGCCCTTGGAGCTGCGGGAGGTGACGTGCGCGAGGACGGACAGGCCGCCCGCTGATTCACCGGCGATCGTGACGTTGTGCGGGTCGCCGCCGAACTGGGCGATGTTGCGCTGCACCCAGCGGAGGGCGGCTTGCTGGTCCATCAGGCCGTAGTTGCCGGCCGATGCCAGGGCGGGGTGGACGAGGAAGCCCAAGGCGCCGAGGCGGTAGTTGATGGTCACGACGACCGCGCCGGCCTTCGCAAGCTTTGTGCCGTCGTAGTTGGAGCCGGTGTCTCCGACCAGGCCGCCGCCGTGGATCCAGACGATGACCGGGCGCTTGGTGGCAGAGTGAAGGGCCGGCGTTGAGACGTTGAGGTAGAGGCAGTCCTCGGATACTTGAGCGGGCGTCACCACGCTAGGTGCCTGCGGACAGCCTGGTCCGTACGACGTCGCGTCGCGCACGCCTCGCCAACTCGCCGCGGGCTGCGGCGGCTGCCATCGGAGCTTCCCGGTCGGAGCCGCAGCAAACGGCAGCCCACGAAACGAGTAAGTGCCGTCAACACTCACACCACGCACAACCCCATTGCCCGTTGCAACAACCGGAGCAGAGGCGGGTGGGGTGGCGTCGGCAGTGGGTAGACCGATCGTGGCGATTGTCAGGGAGGCGGCGGCGAGGAGGATGCGGATGATTCTCACGGCGACCACTCTTCAGCGCGCGACTACCCGTCGCCCCAGGGAGAGTCCCTGGTTCAGGCCGCGGACTCCCTGGGGGTCTGCCAGTCGGCGGGACCGTCGGACCCGGCCTCGTACTCCTCCAGCGGGACCTCGTCGGCGTGCCAGGCGGCCAGCACCGGCTCGACGATCTCCCAGCAGCGCTCGGCGACGTCACCGCGCACCGACAGCAGCGGGTCGCCGCGCAGGATTCCGTTCAGCACCTCGCCGTACGGAAGCACCGACGACGACGGCAGCGTCGCGTCCAGGAAGACCTGACCCATCGTGTACGGGCCGTCGACGCCGAGCGCCGGAACGGACAGGGACAGCTCCCCCGGGTTCAGACCGATCCGCAGGGTCTCGCCGTCGCGTCCGCCGTGCAGGCCGGACGGCAGGTGACGCAGCGGCTTGAACTTGATCACGATCTCCTTGCGCGCCGCACCGAGCGCCTTGCCCGAGCGCAGCGTGAACGGGACACCGGCCCAGCGGTTCGTGCCCACCTCGACCGTCACCTCGGCCAGCGTGTCAGTCTCCCGATCCGGGTCCACACCCGCTTCACCGGCGTACGACGGTACGACGCGACCGTTCGCGACGCCCGCTGTGTACCGCGCCCGCCTGCTCGCCTCGACCGCGGAGCCGCGGTACAGACGCGTACTGCGCAGTGCGCGAGCCATCTCGCTGCGCACCTCGACCGCGTCCATCGTGGCCGGCGCGTCCATCGCAAGCAGGGCGAGCACGAGCAGCAGGTGGCTCTGGATCATGTCCACCAGCGCGCCCGCGTTGTCGTAGTACTGCGCGCGACCCTCCAGGCCGAGCGTCTCGTCGTACACGATCTCGACGCTCTCGATGTGTTCGGCGTTCCAGACCGGCTCGAACAGGCGGTTCGCGAACCGCAGGCCGATCAGGTTCAGGACTGCGGTGCGGCCGAGGAAGTGGTCGACACGGTGCACGTTCTCCTCGGGGACGAGCGAGCCGACGAGCTTGTTCAGCGCGGCCGCCGACGCGGAGTCGGTGCCGAACGGCTTCTCGAACGCCAGTTCGGTTCCCTCCGGGAGCTCGACCCGCTGGAGCGTCTCGACGATCGCGGTCGTCACGGCCGGCGGCAGCGAGAAGTACAGCACCGGAGCCGGACCGGCGAGCTCGAGGAGCGTCCGCAGGTGCGCGGCGTCCCGTGGATCACCGGCGACGTACTCCGTAGTTGCCAGGGTCTCCGCCGCAACCGGTCCGATCTCGCCTTGGGACTCGAAGGCCGTCCGGACGCGATCCGTCCACTCCTCCGCCGCGAGCGGGGACCGGCCGGTGCCGATGATCCGCACAGCGGTGGCGCGCGTGCCGGCGAGCAGACTGCCCAGGCCGGGCAGCAGCAACCGGGAGCTCAGATCGCCGCTGGCGCCGAAGATGACGACGGTACGTTGAATCAACACGGTCAAACTCAACCACGTGAGCGGCAACCGCATTCCCCTACCCGACGGTTGTCTCGAAGGTTGGGTACGGCGTGTCCGGCAGGCCGAGGTTGCGCCAGACGAAACGCGGGACCCAGCCCAGGAAACCGCGCAGGTACGCGGAGCAGAACGCGATCGCGGGCTGGCTGTGCTCCCCCGGCGTGAACCAGACCCAGTCCTCCACGATCCGGAACGGCGCGCCCGGCGTCACCATCAGGTACTCCATCTGGCGCGGATGAATCACGTCGTACGCGAACTTGGTGTCCGCCGAGCTGACCGCGAACCGGTCGTTGAACGCCTGGCTCTCGAAGCTGATGCCGTCGCGGAAACCCTTCGGCCCGACGCTGAGCTGCGGCATCCGGGCCGGCAACTGGAAGCCGAGGATCGCCTCGGAGTGATAGTCGACCACGGTCCGGGTCTGCGAGTTGCCGTTGCTGTCGGTGTACGACTCGGTGTGCGAGGTCTTCCAGTGGTGCTTGAACGCGACGAACGGCGGCCCGTCACCGTCTCGCCCCCGGATCACCTCGTCGGTGCGGTGACCGTAACCGCCGCGGCGGACCGGCGTGTACTGCAGCAGGTTGTCGTCGACGCCGATCCAGTACCAGTCCGGGTGATGGTAGAACCGCAGCCGCGGCTCCGGCTCCGGCTGGATCCAGTGGTCGAGCGGCGTCGCGTCGATCGCCGCCGCGATCGCGCCGAGCTGCTCCAGCCACGGACCGAGCTGATCGAGCTCCTTGCGGGGCGGATTCAGTACGACGATCTGGTCGCCGTCGACGCCGAGGTTCACACCGGGTTGCGCGGCCGCCAGCGCGTTCAGCTGCACGCACAGCGCCGACGTCATCACCTCGTGCGCGAACGCGGGATCCATCGCGCCGACCTGCCATCCCGGCCCGAGCTGCGCCGGAGCGACAACGCCGTGCGCCAGAACGCCGTACCGCGGTGCTGTCTCGCCGCCCGTGACCCACAGCTCCGGCAGCCGACGCGACAGCGTCACCATGCCGACCCAGCCCGACCAGTACGCCGACTTGTACTCGATCACCTGGAACGGCCGGCCGGTCGAGGTCAGCCCGGTGATCTGGTCGTCCGGTTTGCGCACGAAACCGACCCCGAACGGCGGATTGCTCAGCCGCGCCACCGCGTCGAACGCCGGGCTGTCGACGAAGCTCCAGCCACGCTGCCGGATCGACCCGATGTACTGCTGCCGGCGGACGAGCGCGACGATCCCCCACACGATCGCAGCCACGACCAGCAGCACTGCGATCACCATCAAGACGATCAAACCGCTCACGTGTGCCTCCCCGATCCGGCTGCCTGCACACCGGACGATAACGCCGGAACAGGATCAGGCCAGGGCACTCGGCAGCGGTTCGGCATGGATGATCTGCAGGCGGCTGACCGCTCGGGTGAGCACGACGTACAGGCGGTGCAGGCCGCGGGGCTCCGCAGCGACGATGTGGGCAGGCTCGGCGACCACGACCGCGTCGAACTCCAGGCCCTTGGCCAGCGTGGCCGGCACGCACACCAGGCGCACGGTGTCGATCTCGTCGTCGGTCTCGCCGATCAGGGCCACCTCGAGCCCGGCCGCCGCGATCGCGTCCCGCAGCGCCACGACCTGATCATCCGCCGCGATCAGCGCCACCGACCCTTCGCCTTCGAGCGCCGCCCGGCACTCGGCAACCACCTGGTCGGCGAACGTGGACGCGTCGGCCGGCACGACGCTCAGCGCATTGGCAACCGTCCGTACGCCGGTCGGCGTGCCGAGCGTCGGCGCGATCTCGGGCAGCAGCTTCGCCGCGAAGCTGATGATCTGCTCCGGCACCCGGAACCCACGGTCGAGCTCGACCGTGACGCCGTCGCCCTTGTCGAGATGGCCGAGGACGCGGTCCCAGGATCCGGCGGCCCACGGCGTCGTCGCCTGCGCGAGATCGCCGAGCACCGTGGCCGATCCCGTGCGGCAGCGCCGCCCGAGCGCCCGCAGCTGCATCGCCGACAGGTCCTGTGCCTCGTCCAGGACGAGATGCCCGAGAGATCCGGTACGCCGCTCGATCAGGTCCTCGATCTCGTCGAGCAGGACGGTGTCCGCGAACGACCACTTCGCCGACTTCCACCCGCGCGGCGGCTTCGGCCACAACAACGCCGTACGCTCCTCGTCCGTCAGGCCGGGGGCCGCGGCGGCCAGGAAGTCCGCGTCCGCGAGGAGCCGATGCAGGACCTGCTCGGGAAAGACGCGCGGCCAGACCGAGTCGAGGACGTCCTTCACAGGCTTCGACCGCGCGACCGCGTTCTGCACGCGGTCGTCCGGGGACTCGGCGCGCTCCTCCATCCGGACCAGCACGACGTGCGCGATCCGTTGCGCGAGCGCGTTCCGCCCGGGCGCGTACCGGGTCGATTCGCGCAGGTCCGACACGATGTCGACGACCTCGTAGTCGTGCACCCGGTAGCGCCGGGATCCCTTGCTGTAAACGACTCCCTCGGTCGGCATACCGACGTACGACCACAACGCGCGGCGCAGTACGTCGGCCATCCGAGCGTCGCCCTTCAGTCGCTCGGCCTCCGTTGCGTCGGTGGCCGCGGTGGGGCGGGTGAGCAGCTCGTCGATGGTGATCTGCCGTACGTCGACCTCGCCCAGCGCGGGCAGGACCTTGCGGATGTACGACAGGAACGACCGGTTCGGGCCGACGATCACGACACCGCCGCGACCGAGGCGTTCGCGTTCGGTGTAGAGCAGGTACGCGACGCGGTGCAGGCCGACCGCGGTCTTGCCCGTGCCGGGAGCACCCTGCACGCAGACGCTCGGGTGCAGCGGCGCGCGGACCAGGTCGTCCTGCTCGGGCTGGATCGTGGCCACGATGTCGCGCATCGGGCCGGTGCGCGGCCGTTCGATCTCGGACCGCAGGAACTTGTCCGCCTGATCCGACACGACGGCACCGGTCAGCGGTTCGTCCTCGAACCCGGTCAGGTCGGCGTGGTCGGAGAATCCGTACCGCCGGCGCATCACGACCCGGCGCCGGTCGCTGGGCGTCGCGCGGTAGAACGGCACCGACACCGGCGCGCGCCAGTCGATCACCAGCGGTACGCCGGACCCGTCGTGGACGTGCCGGCGGCCGATGTAGATCTGGTCCAGGTCCTCGATCGTGCCGTACTCGTAGTCGAGCCGGCCGAAGAACAGCGGTACGTCGGGCAGGTCGAGGAGCGCGTGCGTCCGCATCTCCTTGGCCCGCTGGTTGGCCTCGTTGGTGAAGCGTTCGTCGTTGTCCTCGCCGCCGATGATCTGGACGTCACGGTCCACGACCTCGGCGTACATCTTGCTGAGTGCGGTGCGGGCAGTGTCCAGGAAGGCGCGTTCGGACGCTAATTCAGGTTCGACCATCGGTGAGAGCCTCGAATCGTGAGCTGGGTCCCGCCCCGGAGCAGATCCATCCGGTTCGATTCGATCCCGAAAAGACAGACCGGCGACGTTACCACCGGGCCCGGTGGGCAGCCACCGATTTATTTCAGCCAGTCGGGCGTATGCGCGGCGTCCCGGGGAAAGGCGGCCAGATCGGCCGGGTAGATCGCCCAGTCGACAGGGATCGACCACGCCGGCTCGCTGTCGTAGTCGAAGTCGGTCGCGAAGTGCCCGGTCGACGTAACCGTCACCTTCGCCGTGAGCCAGGTGCCCTTGCCTGGCTGGTACATCTCGCGCCGGAGCTCCTCGAAATGATCCTCGAGACCGTCGGGCAGCGTCTCCAGTTGGGTCTCCCCCGACGGCAGCACCACGTCGGCGTCGAGTTCGGCGTACGACGTGGTTGCCCGGTAGACCGCGCTGACCTCACGCCACTCGGCCGGCAGATCCGCGACCAGGGCGCGGGCGATCGTGTCGATGACACCGATCTCGCTCATACCTCCGCCTCGCTACGCTCGGCTCCGGCATGAGCGAGATGCTCGGCTCTACCCATTGTTCGCTCGCTGCGCTCGCTCATGCGCGCTCCCGGGATGTTGCCGGTTTGGTCTCTCTGAAGATACGCCGCGGGGAGTGCTCGCCGTCGTGGCGGTCCACGACGGTGCGGGACGACGGCCGATCCGTCGTACGGTTCGCGTGCCGGACGTCGATGGCGGCGTGCACCTGGATGCCGGAGGCGCGCATCGCCTGCCAGGTCTGCTCCATCGCTCGCCAGTTCTTGCTTCCGGCCTGCGCCCGGTTCTGCTCCTGCGACTGCGCGGTGAGGTTGATCGACTCGCCCGGGCCGTCGAACACCGTCGCGAAGAGGTGGCCGCCGTCGTCGTTCGGTTGCCGATCCGGCTCTCCGGCCTCCCGTTGGGCACTTGCGTTACGGCGGTCGTCGTTCTCTTCGGTCGGCAGCCACCCCAGCCAGCCCTCGGCGTGGGCCACCCGCCCGGCCTTGTCGGTGGCGTACAGGTACCGGTTGTCGACGACGTACACGGCCGACGGCTCGACCTTCATCAGGTCGGCGTTCCAGTGGCCGACCCGCCCGGACTCCTCCTTGTGCACCGGCAGGCCGGCGTACTTCTCCGGCACCACCGGTACGTCGTCCGGGCCGTAACCGACCGCGCGGACATCGGCCGGATCGGCGGGTTGCTCGATCCGGGCCGACGCCCGCGGTCGTTCTGGCATGTCGTAGTTCTACACGACAGTTCTGAACTTGTGGTGACTTGCGCGTGTCAGCCGTCGTTCTCGGCGGCCGGGATGACCGCGCCCGGAACGTTCTGCGGAGCGACGATCTGGGCCTCACCCGGATACGGCAGGGACCAGTTGTGCGCCTCGTACCAGTTGTAGTGGTTCATCTGGGCAGGGTTCGCGAAGTCGGCGCGAGCGTTCGGGCCGGTGGTCCGCTGCTGGTCCTTCCACGCCGACCACTGCGCCGCCATCGACTCCATACCGGCCGGGACGGTCACCGTCGGGGCCGCCGCGACGGCCGGGTTCTGCGCGGCCGGTACGTCGACACCGCAGGGCGGCGGGGTCTGCAGGCCGTCGGTCAGCGCGACCCGGTTCGGCAGCACGTTGAACGGCGTGTAGTTCGGCTTGCTGGTGAACGCGCCGTACATCGGAGTAGCCGCGGTGTCCTTCTGGTTCATCGGCTTCATCCCGAGGATCTGCTCGATCGTCCGGATCATCGTGATCTGCGTGTAGTAGTGGCTGTCGACCGCACCGTGCTGCGCGTACGGGCTGATGATCTGGATCGGCGCCCGGTGACCGTCGACGTGGTCGAGACCCGCCTGCGAGTCGTCCTCGACGACGAAGATCGCCGAGTCCTTCCAGTACTTGCTGTGCGTGATCTGGTCGACGATCCGGCCGGTGGCCAGATCGTTGTCCGCGACCTGTGCCGGACCGTTGGCCGGACCACCGGTGTGGTCGTTGGACAGCCAGAACATGTTCAGGTTCGCCGGACCGTTCTTGAGGAAGTCCTTGCGCCAGATCTCGGTCTTGTAGATGTCCGGGACGCTGGTGTCGAACTGCGGGAAGCCCTGCACCGACACGCTGTTCAGGGACGGGATCGCCGACCCGACCGTGATCGGGTACTTGGGGGCTGCCCCGGTCGCGATGATGTTCTTCGTGTCGCAGTAGTAGTTCTGCCACGTCCCGTCGGCCGGCTTCTGCTCGATCGACAGGAACTCGCCGAAGTTCTTCACCGACTTGCCGGCCGCCTGCACGCCGGTCCAGAGGAAGCCGCTCTTCTGGTGGCCGAGAGCATCGTTCTCGGTGTCGTAGCTGCGCAGGTACTCACCGGCCGAGGACTCGCTGTACTCCGGGTTGTCGGCCTGCATCAGCCAGTTGTGGCCCTCGGCCGAGTTCGTGCCGATGTCGTAGGTGTTGTCGTACAGCCCGAACTGCTTGGCCAGCGCGTGCTGGTTCGGCGTGACGTTCTCGCCGTACTGCGCCAGCGCCGGGTCGCCGTTACCCTCCGGGATATCGCCGTACAGCTGGTCGTAGGTCCGGTTCTCCTTGACGATCAGGAAGACGTGCTTGATCGTCGACGGGTCGCCGAGCTTCGCCGGAACCGGCACCGGCTTGCGGTGACCCTTGTCCGTGGCGATCTGGGCGGAGCCCTTCGTCCAGCCGTTCTGGTCGAAGACCGTCTGCGTGTACTTCTTGATCGCCTGGTCGTCCGGCAACTGGAACTTGGTCAGGCTCGACGTGGTGTCGTGCGTGCTGTGCCCCGCGGCCGTCGTCTCGCGGCGGGCGTCGACGCCTCGGGTGTTGGACACCACGATGTCCTTACCCACCTGCGCGAGCTCGGCCGGGAAGTAGTCGGTCGGCAGCAGGCCGACGTAGCTGACCGGCTCGAGCGGGCTGCGGTACTTGTAGACCGCGACCGCGTTCGCACGACCGAGCGACACCAGCAGGTGACCGTCGTCGGTCAACGTCGCGCCGTCGGGCTCGTAGCCGACCGAGGCCTCCGGCCACGGCTGGGTCGCGATGGTCTGGGTGACCTTGTCCCACTGGGTGTTGATCACCGACACCGTGTTGCTCGCGGTGTTCGTGACGAACACGGCGCCGTTCTTCGCGTACAGCGCAGTCGGGTGCAGACCGACGGGGATGCTGGCCACAGCGGCGCTCGGGTTCTTCAGATCGATCACGCTGACCGTACCGGTCGTGGTGATCGCGTTCTGGTTCGCCACGACGTCGGTGCCGTACGAGTTGATCGTCGTGTCGCCGGCCTTGGCGGTCCGGCCGCCCTCGTTGCTCACGTACAGCTTGTCGCCGACCATCACCAGGTCACGCGGCGCGTTGCCGGTCGCCCAGCTCTGCGTGATCGCGCCGCTCGCGGTGTCGATCGCGACGACCCGGTTCTGGCCGTTCACCGCGGAGTACACGGTGGAGCCGTCGGCGGAGAACACGGCCTCCGCGGCCAGCGAGTGCTTGGCGCCGTCGGCCGGGATCGAGACGAACGTCGGGTTCGCGAGCGAGCCGTCCGGATTCACGGTGAACTTCCGGTAGCCGTCGGTCTGCCCCAGCCAGACCTGCGAGCCGTCCGGCGAGTACGTCGGACCTTCCTGGCCGACGTCGTTGCCGGGGATCTTGAGATCCGCCGCGGCGTTGTTGCCGATGTACTGCTGAACCTTCCAGCTCTTCAGGTCGATGATCGCGAGCGCCATCCCGCCGTCGGTCACCGAGGCGGCCAGGTGGCTGCCGTCCGGGCTGACCGAGGACGACATGATCTTGCCCTTCTGGAGGACGAGCCGGTCGCCGAGCGGCTTGAGGTACTGGTCGGACGAGATGACCTGGCCCTTGTCGGTGACCTGCCCGACCTGGTCGTGACCGAAGCCGGTCGTCGAGGCGACCGCGGTGCCGGCCAGGGTCACTGCGACGGCGGTAGCGCCGGCCGTGACCAGTGGCACTCTGCGCCGCAGGGGACTTGGCGAGCCCCTGCGACGGCGTGTTACCTGCATGGGAGGTGTCCCTTCGGTTGGGATTCAGTTGGCAGGTAGCAGTTCGATGTTGCCGTCGAACTGCCACAGGGGGTTCGGTTCGTCCCCGGACGAGGTGCGGACCAGGAAGAAGCCGTTCACTTCTTTCGGTCCGTCCCCGTCGGACACGTACCGACCGAGTGGGTTGATGTCGAGTTGGTAGATCGCCGAGCCGGCCGCTTGCACTCCAGGGATGTGCCAGCTCACGACGCAGCGCCAGTCGTTGCCGGGCCCGCGCGCGGCGACCTGGTCGCCGCCCTTGGTGCACTCCGCGGCGCTCTGCAGTTGTTCCTCGGTCACGTCGGCCCGGTTCAGCTGCTTGGTCTGCAGCCGGTACAGGTGCGCGAACTCGACCGCGACTGCTCGTTGCACCTTGTCCTGATCGATCCCCGATCCGAAGCCGGTCACCGGAGCGATGGCCGCGGTGGTTACGCCGAGCAGTACGACGAGGGGCAGTAGGCCGGCCGTCAACGCGAGGCGACCGGAACCGTCGTGGGTCGGGTTGGTGAAGTCACGGCGTACGAAGATGAAGTACGCGAGGCCGGTCGCTACAAGAGCCCAGACCAGGCTGACGATCACACCGATCAGGAGCGGGCCGACCTGCGCCGGACTGGTGAAGAGGCCGTTCCAGCTGATGAACGCGTAGCCGGGAAGCGCGAGGCGGAAGGCGACCGGGACCGGTAGCTGCTGCACGATCTGCATCGCGAGAGCCACGACCGCCGGGAGCAGCAGGCCCATCGGCGATCGGCCGAGCGCGACCGATCCGAGCAAACCGATCGCGGCAAGCGCGAGAGTCGGTGCGAGAGCGCACAGCCAGGCGAGGAGGACCGTGCCGGCCGCGCTTCCCGGTGAGACCAGGTGACCGTCAAGGCCGATCATCTGCCGGTTGCCGACGACCAGCAGGCCGCTGATCGTGCTCGACACGACCAGGCCGATCACCAGTACGAGGATCACGGTCAGGCTGGACAGTGCCTTCGAGACGAAGATCCGGCGCGGCGACCGGACCGCCACCAGCAGATGCCGCCAGGTGCCGAGGCGATCCTCGGACGCGAACACGTCACCGGCGATCAACGAGGTCAGCAACGGCAATGCCCAGGAACCGGAGAAGCCCAGCAGGACAAGCGGACCAGCCCATCCGGTGGCGTGCATCCAGCGACCGAACAGTGTGTCGACCGGTAGCGAAGCCTGCTGGCTGATGACGGCGACGAAGACCCCGGGCGCCAGCCAGCACGCGATCATCAGCACGCGGACCCGCCACTGCGTGAGCAGCTTGACGAGCTCGAAGCGGTACCCGCGGATGATCGGCACCCGGCGGGCGACCTCACGGGTCTCGGGGGCAGTCACGGTGGCCGTCATCAGTTGGTCTCCTGCTGCTCGGTGAGGGCAAGGAAGGCGGCCTCGAGTGGCGAGATCACCGGCGCGAGTTCGCGGACAGCGATGTCGTCGCGGACGAGCCGCTTCACGAACTCGTCCAGCGCCGGCACCGCCGCCGAGATCACCAGCAGCTCGACACCTTCCTGTACGGCGTCCTGTTCGCGGAGCCGAATGCCCTTGGTCTCGCGGGCAATCCGACGGGCCGCTGCCGGGTCGGAGGTGAGGACGCGGTAGTCGAGTTCGCTGTCCTCCGAGGCCAGCTTGCTGATCGGGCCGGAGAACGCGACGCGTCCGGTCGACAGGATCGTCACTTCGGAGCAGAGCGCTTCCACGTCGTCCATCCGGTGGCTCGACAGCATCACCGCCGTACCGTCCGCGGCCAGCCGGGTGAGTACGCCGTACACGTGCTTCTTGCCGGCCGGGTCGAGGCCGTTGGACGGTTCGTCGAGGATCAGCAGCCGCGGCCTGGTGAGCAGTGCGGCGGCGAGGCCGAGGCGCTGACGCATGCCGAGCGAGAACCCGCGGACCCGGTCGTCGGCGACGTCGGTCAGGCCGACCTGGTCGATTGCGTCGTCGATGTTCATCGTGCGGTCACCGCGCAACTGGGCCAGGGCGGCCAGGTTCTGCTTCGCGGTCATCGACGGGTACAGGCCGGGGCCGTCGACGAAGCCGGCGACGCCTTCGGGGACGGCGAGCGCGCGGCCGACCGGCGTACCGAGGATCTCCAGGTCGCCGCGATCGGGGACGGCGAGGCCGAGCAGCAGACCGAGGAGCGTGGTCTTGCCGGCTCCGTTGGGTCCCACCAGGCCGTGGATCTGGCCGGGTGCGACGTCGAGGTCGACGCTGTCGAGTGCGACGACCTCACCGAAATACTTGGTGATGCCGCGGGCACGGACAGAGGGCGGTGCGTCCATGGTTAATACATTAGTAACCAATGTACCGCCGAGTGAAGACCCAAAGTTAACTATTGGCGAACTGCGGTGAACTCCTGACAGGTAAGGCCTCAGCGGCCTCTCAGCTGCGCCACAGGTCAGCGGTACGCGCGGGCCTGGAGCTCGAAAAGTTCGGCGTACCGGCCGCCGGCCGCGAGCAGGTCTTCGTGGGTGCCGACCTCTTCGACGCGGCCGCGGTGCAGGACCACGATCAGGTCCGCCATCCGCACGGTCGAGAACCGGTGCGACACCAGGACGGTGATCCCGCCGGTCTCGGTCGCGGCGATCTTCGCGGCGGACGCGTACTGCTCGTAGAGCCGGTGCTCGGCCTCCGGGTCGAGGGCCGCGGTCGGCTCGTCGAGCAACAACAGCAACGGCCGCTCGCGCATGAACGCGCGGGCCAGTGCGAGCCGCTGCCACTGGCCGCCGGACAGCTCGACCCCGTCCGTGAACTTCTTGCCCAGTTGGGAATCCAGCCCGCGCGGCAGCCCGGCGATCACCGACTCGGCATCACCGCGCACGACCGCCGCCCGTACGGCGTCCTCGTCGTCGGCCCGCTCGATGTCGCCGATCCCGACGACCTCGCGCGCGGTGAACTCGAACTTCACGAAGTCCTGGAACCCCGCCGACAGCTGCGACCGCCACGCGTCCGGCTGGATCGTCGCCACGTCCACGCCGTCGACGAGGATCTGGCCGGTCGTCGGGTCGTACATCCGGGCGAGCAGCTTGACCAGCGTCGTCTTGCCGGCGCCGTTCTCCCCCACCAGCGCGACCGCCGACCCGGCCGGCACGCTCAGGTTCAGGTCGCTCAGGACCGCGGAATCCGAACCAGGGTAGGAGAATCCGACGTTCCGCAATTCGATCCCGGTCGTGATCCGGTCCGGCGCCGACGTGACGCTGGACTTCCACGAGTTCTGCTTCGCGTACTCGCGCAACCAGTCGTACCGCCCGAAGCTGCGCACGACCTCACCGACCCAGTACACGTTCTGGGCGATACCGCCGGTCATCTGATCGACCTGCGGCGCCAGCAGCAGCACGAGTACGACGTCTCCCGCGGACGCCTGCCCGTTCCGCGCCCGCGCGACGACCCAGACGATCGCGGCGGCGTACGCGAGACCGAACACGAGCCGCACCGAGCCGTCCACCTTCCCGCCCCAGCGCGCGGCCTCGACCCGGCGGTCGAACCGCTGCGTCTGCAACGTGAAGATCCTGTCCAGCAAGACCTTTCCGAGCCCGAACACGCGCAGCTCCAGACCGGTCCGCGGATCCTTCGCCACCTCGATCAACCGGTCGACGAGCCGCTCCTGCGGCATCGACTCCTCCCACGCCTTGCTCTGCCGCGTGCTGCTCAGGTACGCCGACCAGATCCGCGCACCGCCCAGCAACGGAAGCACGAGCAACAACGGATGCACCGATCCGAGCAGTGTCAGCACGGTCGCGGTGTTCGTCACCGTGGCGAACGCCCACAACAGCACCTCGGCGCCGACGCCCATCCGCCACGCCTTCTCGCGGACCAGCTCCAGCCGGTCCGCGACATCGGGCCGCTCGTGATGCGACAGCCCGGGAATGCCTGTCGTCACATCGAGCAGATCGGCGTGCACCCGGCCTGCCATCCGCTCCTGCGCGGTGTCCTGGAGCGGCCACCCGAGGCCGTCCGCGAAGAACGACACCGCGAGACCGCCGACGATGATGCCGATGCCCAGCGCGATCGTGCTCGACGTGTCCGACGCGATCCCGTCGACCAGCCGGCTCACGCCGTACGTCTGGGTCGGTGCGGTGATCGCGCGGGCCGCGACCAGCACGGTCGAGATCGCCATCAGCCCGGGCGCTGCCCGGAAGGACGTGGACAACCACAGCCAGAGGATCCGCAGGCTACGCATCGACTGCCTCCGGCCCGGTCACGTAGCGCTCGGCCTGGAGCCGGAACATCCCGGCGTACTCGCCGTCCTTCACCAGCAGTTCCTCGTGCGTGCCGTCCTCGACGATCCGGCCGTCGGACAGCACACAGATCCGATCCGCGTTGCGCACCACCGAGAACCGGTGCGAGATGATCAGCGACGCGACCCCAGAGGTCAGCTCCAGGTACCGCTCGACCAGCTCAGCCTCGGCCCGTACGTCGAGGGCCGCGGCCGGCTCGTCCAGCACCAGAACGCCTGCACCCGCGTGCACCGCGAACAACGCCCGGGCCAGTGCGACCCGCTGCCACTCACCACCGGACAGGTCGACGCCGCCGTCGAACGTCTTGTCCAGCACAGTGTCCCAGCCCTTCGGCAGCCGACGTACGACCTCGTCGATCCCGGACTCGCGCGCGACCTTGGCCAGCGTGAGCTCGTCATCCGCGCGCTCGACCGCACCGAACACGACGTTGTCCGTCACCGACAACGGGAACCGCAGGAAGTCCTGCACGATCGCCGCCACCCGCCGCTGCCACACGGCCAGATCCAGCTCCGCGAGATCGACACCGTCGACGAGAATCCGGCCGCTCGTCGGTTTGTACGCGCCACCGAGCAACTTCACCAGAGTGGACTTGCCGGCACCGTTGACGCCGACGAGCGCGAGTGCTTCCCGCGCGCGGATGGTGAGATCGAGGTCGCGCAGTACAGCGAGGTCCGAGCCCGGGTAGTGGAAGCTCACCTTCTCGAACCGGATCTCGCGCGCCGGCATCGTCTCGATCCGATGCTTCGTGGTCGCGACCGGCTCCGGGTGCCGCTCGTCGATCGTCGCGCTGAGATCCCGCATCGCGCGGTACGCCGAGAGCCCCCGGCGGACCTGCGCCACGCCGTACCCGTTGTTCGCCTGACCGATCGCGAGGATCGCGGGCAGCGTGGTCGCGACCTGCGTGAGCGGAAGCGTTCCGTTGTAGGCAGCGCGACCGACGGCGAGGATCGCGATGGCGTTGGCGATCAGGTGGACGCCACCGATCAGCAACGACCACCACGCGTTCCGCTTGCGGCGGGCCCAGACCGGGCGGTAGCCGGCCGTCCATTCGCGGACATACCGCTGGACGAGCCAGTTGTGCAGACCGAACACGCGCAGCTCCTTCGGTGCGTCGCGCATGCCCAGGTTGAAGAGGTAGTTCGCCCGGCGCTGCTCCTCGGTGTTGCCCCACCAGACGTCGACCTCACGCTCGATCAGGCGACCGCCGTACCACTCCAGCAGGATCGTGACCGCGACCAGCATCGCGGCCACCCACCAGGCGAACATCACGCCGACGATCACCGCGGAGCCGACCAGCGTCACCCGGCTCGCGATCAACCACGGCAACTGCCCGAGCCCCTGCGCGAGATGGAAGCCGCCTTTGCCTTTCGCGCGCTCCTGCACGTCCAGCACCTCGGAGTCCTCGAGGTGCTCGATCCGGCGCGGTTTGAGCAGCGGCTCGGTGATGCCGGTGCCGATCGCGCGGACCAGGCCGGCGTCCATCACCAGTGACGCGACCTGATGCAGCGCCGGTGTCAGGCTGTCGATGACGAAGACCGCCAGCAGAGCACCCAGCAGCCAACTGAACTCGCCGATCGGCATCGTGCCCTGGCCGCCGTCGATCACACCTGGAACCGCCCCGACGACCTGGCCGGTCAGCAACGTGACCGCCATCCCCAGCAGCGAACCGAGGACAGCCAGACCCATCGTCAGAAGGGTGCCTCCAGGTGCAACCCGCACTCCGTACCGCAGCAGCGTCAGCACTCGACCGACCGTAGTCGCGACCACCGACAGAAAGCACCCGAGTTTCCGGCCGTGACCGCAAACCGACCCGAATCAGCCGACGATCGGCTCCGCGTGGGCCTCGGCGTATCCGGCGGCGGCGAGGCGGTCGAGGGTGCGCTGGAGGACTGCGGTGTCTTCGAGCGTCCTGACCTCGGTGATCTTGCCCCACTTGATCGTCAGGAACTGGTGCACGACGTTCTCGTACGTCGAGCCGTCGACGACATTGACGTGCACGGTGACCGCGGTCGCGACATGGGTGTTCCACGGCCAACCATTGACCAGCACGTCCTGCACCTCGAACTGCGTGCCCGGCAGCAGCCGGAAGCAGCGCTCCCACCAGCGCCGCAACGCCTCGTGCGTACGCCGCTCGCCGCCGAGCGCATGGTCTCCGTAGAAGCGGTACGTGAACGACGGCGCCATCCCGGCCACCATCGCCTCCCAGTTGCCGTCGCTGATCTGCATGAACGCGTTCCGCACCTGCCGCGCCACGATCCGGTGATAGATCCCCATGTCCCCCACCGTAGCCATGGTGAGTTCAATACTGCAACTGACTAGACTCCGTCCGATGAAGGAAAGAAGAAGGGAGATGATGCGGCCATGCGGAACACCAGCTTCGCCTCGATGCACTGCTCGCTCGCCCAGTCCCTGGAGCTGATCGGCGACTGGTGGACGCCCTTGGTGCTGCGTGACCTCTACCTGGGCCTGAACCGCTTCGACCAGTTCGTCACGGACCTCGGCATCTCCCGCAACCTGCTCACCGACCGGCTCGCGACGCTCATCGACGGCGGCCTGGTACGACGTACGCCGTACCAGCAGAACCCGGTGCGCTACAGCTACGAGCTGACCGACGCGGGCCAGGAATTCGTGCCGATCCTGATCGCGCTCACCGCGTGGGGTGATCGGTGGGCGACTCCCCCGGCCGGCCAGCCGATGCGGTTCACGCACACGTCGTGCGGCAAGGTCACGACGGCGACGGTGTGCTGCTCGGAGTGCGGCGAGACGCTGGCCATGGACGACGTCGTACCGTCACCCGGCCCTGGCGGCCGGACCGCTCCTGGTACGGCGTTGATCGCGAGCGTGCTGTCAGGACTCGAGCCGAAGGCGTAGCAAGTCGGCGAGCGGCATCGACTCGCCGTCGCGGGCACCCTGACCGACGACGAGCGGCGGGTCCGACGGGACCACCCGGACGCCGGCGACGCGGGACTTGAGGCTGGCGGGTACGCCCAGGATGTAGAAGTTCCCGTCGACGTCGACAGCGAGCGAGCGGTTGCGGCGCAGGTACCACCCGATGACATCGGTGCGATAGCTGGCGTTCGAGCCGATCACCTGAGCACGCAACGGCTCGGGCTCCACGCCGCGCTCCTTCAGCGTCTCGATGAAGCCGGCCAGCAACACCCGCGCCTGAGCGCTCTCGGACGCCTTCTTGCGCTCCAGCGCGGCCGCGTGCTCGACCGCCGCCTGTCGTCGCTCCTCCCGCCAGCTCGTCACCCCCTCACCCTACGGTCAGTCGACGCAGAGGCAGAACGGGTGTCCAGCAGGGTCCAGGAAGACGCGGAACGACGTACCGGGCTGGTGGTCGGGCTTGGTCGCACCAAGCGCCAGTACTTCGGGCTCGGCCGCGTCGAGGTCCTCCACCATGACGTCGAGGTGCAGCTGCTGCGGGACGTCCTGACCCGGCCAGGACGGCGCCTTGAAGTCCTTCACCTGCTGGAACGAGATGCAGTTGCTGCCGTCCTCCGGGCGGATGTCGGCCCAGCCGTCGCGGGCCTCCACCTTCCAGCCCAGCAACTCACCGTAGAACTGGCTCAGGACGGCCGTGTCCGGGCAGTCCAGCACGAAACTCGGGTACTTAGCGATAGCCATGGCTCGCACCCTAGTAGCCATTGCGGACGGTTTGCGTCCGGTTAGCCGGCCGAGTTACCAACGAGTGTCTTCCAGGCCCGATCGAGTCCTGCGGCGAGGCAGCCCGCCACCACGGTCTCGGTCCCGAGCACACTCGCCTTCACCTCGGGCATCACCGGGGCGAGCTGACGCAGCTGTTTGGTGACGGCTTCGAGGAAGCCCGGCGCCTGCCCGATGCCGCCACCCAGCACGACCAGATCGGGATCCACGACCGTGATCACCGTGCAGACCGCCTTGGCGACGAGCAGTGCCTCCTCGGCGACGACCGCAGCCGCGAGCGGATCACCCCGGACCGCGGCCGCGAACACCTTCTCCGCCGTCGATGCCCCACGGACACCGGCCCGACGTGCCGCCCGTACGACGGCTGCCGCCGATGCGGACGCGTCGAACCCGCCACGCTTGCGCGCGTCCCGCGGATCACTGCCGCTGCCCTCGGTGAACGGCAGGTACCCGATCTCCCCCGCCACACCATGCGAACCGTGCCGCAGCTTGCCGTCGAGCACCAGGCCCATGCCGATACCGGTACCGACCGAGACGAACGCGAAGCTGTCGACGTCCCGGCCATGCCCGTGCGCTCGCTCCGCGATGGCCGCCGCGTCCACGTCGTTCTCGATCATCAGGGACGGCCCGAAACGCTCCCGCAGCGCAGCCAGGGTCGCCGGCGAGTCCCAGCCGGACAGTCGGCCGGTGAGCGTCAGCGCGTCGAGCCGGGGATCGTAGACACCGGGACTGCCGAGCACGGTCTGGGTGAGTTGCGTGACCTCGATGCCGGCCTCGGCCGCGAGCGTCGCCGTCAGATCCACGAGCTCCTGGATGCGGGCCATCGCGTCACCCGCCTTGGTCCGCACGCTCAACCGCGAGCGCACCGTCCCCGCGAGATCCGCGATCCCACCGCGCAGGTACTCGCGCCCGACGTCGAGCCCGAGCACGAACCCCGCCTCGGGCCGCACCTCGTACAGCCTCGCCGCCGGCCCAGGTACGCCGGTGCGCTGGCCCGTCACGTGCACCAGACCGGTCCGCTCCAGCGAGCTCAGCGCCGCCGACACGGTCGGCTTCGACAGTCCGGTGAGCCCGGCGAGCTCAGTACGGGAGATCGGCCCGGACCGCCGGATGTGGTCGAGCAGCACCTGCTCGTTGATCTCGCGGATCAGCTGCGGGCGCGCTGCCGCAGCGCCTCCGGCAACAACGGTCACGCCGTACCCCCTTCGCTAACAACTCGGCCAACTCGGCCAACAAGTTCTGCCGATCCCTTGTGGTGCCGCTGATAGTTAAGTTAGTTTCCTATCGATTCTATTGGTCGGCGCGAGGAGGTGCCACCCCGTGATTTTGACACCGGCCGTCCTCGGACTGGACTTCGGCGGGACGAAGATCGCTGTCGCCGTCGCGGACCTGTCCGGTCGCCGCCTCGGCGCGACGACCCTCGAGAGCCGGGACGGCGCCGGTGCCGCGGAAGCGATGACCCGCTGCCTGACAGCGGCGCGCGAACTCCTCGCGGAGGTCGCACCGGATCGTGAACTGGCCGGCGTCGGCGCGGCGACGCTCGGCATCCCGTACGACGACCGGGTGGAACTGGCTCCGACCTTTCCCGGCTGGGGCGAGCTCCCCTTCGGGCGCTTGATCCGGGACGCGTTTCCCGGCGTACCGGTGCGGCTGGCGACCGACGTCAAGGCGGCCGCGGCGGCCGAGCTGCGCTGGGGTGCGCTGACCGGCTGCGACCCGGGGCTCTATGTCAATCTCGGCACCGGTCTCGCGGTCGCGATCGTTGCCGGCGGCACCGTGATCACCGGCGCACACGGTGCGTCCGGCGAGATCGGCTACAACCTGCGCTCCCCCGCCGACGTGTACGTCGCCGGCGACGGGCGCACGATCCTGGAACACGTCGTCAGCGGCCAGGCACTCGAGACCACCGGGACCGCCCGGCTCGGGCGACCGGTCACGGCCGCCGACGTCTTCACGATGGCGCGGACCCACCCGGACGCCGCCGTCCTCACCGACGAGTTCGTCCGGGAACTGGCCACGCACCTCGCCAACCTGGCCATCGCCGTCGATCCGTCCCGGATCGTCGTCGGCGGCGGGCTGGTCCGGTCCTGGGACCAGCTCGAACCCGGCCTGCGTCGCGCCCTCGACGCGGCCGTCCCGTTTCCGCCGGAGCTCTCGGTGGCACGGTTTCCCACGGACGCACCGCTGATCGGGGCGCTCGCCCTCGGTGTCGAGGCCGCAGGAGTCGACCTCGGCGCCGAAGCATTCGCATGAGCAGGATTCCAGTGAAAGGCAGAAGACGATGAGGGGCATCACACGCATCGCCGTCGCCGCCCTGGCGGTCGGCGCACTGACCGCCGGATGCGGCGGTGGGGACAAGCCGATCGGGGACGCGGCGAAGTCCAACCCGTCGTCGTCGGCGAGCAGCGGCGGCAGCACCGGGCAGTACAAGAAGGGCGGCACCGTCACGATCGCCAACGTCGGCGGACAGACCTGGCCGTGCCAGTTCAACCCGTTCAACCCGTCCGTCAACCAGGTCGCGCTCGGTTTCGTCTACGAGCCGCTGACGTTCGTGAACGTGCTGAAGGCCGGCGCCACCACGCCGATGCTGGCCACCGCGTTCACCTGGTCGCCGGCCAAGGACTCGATTGTCTTCACCATCCGCGACGGCGTGAAGTGGAGCGACGGCCAGCCGTTCACCGCCGACGACGTCGTCTACACCTTCACCCGGATGAAGGAACAGCCAGCGCTCGACCTGTACTCGCTGTGGACCGGCGCCGGGCTGACCGGCGTGTCAGCCGCCGGCAACAAGGTCACGCTGAAGTTCAAGGCCGCGGCCGAGCCGTACTTCTTCAACTTCGCCAGCCAGGTCGGCATCGTGCCCAAGCACATCTGGTCCGCCGGCGAGGCCGCGTCCAAGCCGGCCACCTGGGGCAACCCGAAGCCGGTCGGTACCGGGCCGTTCACGGTCGCGTCGTGCACCAGCAACAACATCTCGTACGTCGCCAACGGCAGCTACTGGCAGCCCGGCAAGCCGTACGTCGAGAAGGTCCAGTACCCGGCGTACCTGGACAACAACCCGGCCAACCTCGACCTCGCCAGCGGCAAGGCGCAATGGGGCGGCCAGTACATCCCGAACATCGACAACTTCTACAAGTCGAAGTCGCCGGAGAACAACTACTGGTTCCCGCCGACCGCGAACGTCGCGATCATTCCGAACCTGGACCCGTCGCACAAGGCGACCAGCAACCTCGCGATCCGGCAGGCGATCGCCTACGCGCTCGACCGGGAGCAGATCTCCAAGATCGGCGAGAGCGGCTACCAGCCGGCCGCGAATCAGGCCGGTGTCGTCACGCCGACGTTCGACAAGTACTTCGACAAGGACGCGCTGACGGCCGCCGGCTACGACAAGCCGAACACGGACAAGGCCAAGCAACTGCTCCAGGGCGCGGGGTACTCCGAGTCGAATCCGCTCAAGCTCAGCGTCATCACGGTCACTGGCTACACCGACTGGGACGCGTCGCTGGCGGTCGTGAAGCAGCAGCTCGCGACGGTCGGTATCGAGCTCGAGATCCAGGACCTGCAGCAGCAGTCGTACAACCAGAAGCTGTTCAACGGTGACTTCGACCTCGCGTACTCCAGCCAGTCCGGCGGCCCGACGCCGTACTACGAGTTGCGGCAGCTGCTGTACTCGAAGAACTCCGCGCCGATCGGCAAGCAGGCGAGCAGCAACTACTCGCGGTACATGAAGCCCGAGGTGGACAAGCTGTTCGACCAGTACGCGAGCGCGGACCCGGACACGCAGGTCAAGCTGATCAAGCAGATCTCGTCGTACATGATCAAGGACGTGCCGGTGATCCCGACCACCGAGTCGGTCGACTGGTACCAGTACAACACCAAGGACCTGGAGGGCTGGCCGACGCAGGACAACCCGTACGCGCAGCCCGCGCCGTACAACATCCCCGATGTCGGTCAGGTGCTGACCAACCTGTACTCGAAGTCTGCCCAGAAGTAAGGACCTGTTGAGCGTGAGCACGAGGAGCTGGTGGGAGTGCGATACCTGATACGACGTCTCGGGTTCTTCGTGCTCACGCTGTGGGCGGCGATGACGCTGAACTTCTTCATCCCGCGGATGATGCCGGGAAGCCCGGAGCAGGCGCTCCGGGAGCGGTTCAGCAAAGGCGGTTCGGTGGTGTCACCGGAGCAGTTGCGGACGGTGCTGGCCGAGTTCGGCTTCGACCCGGGCAAGAACCTGCTACTGCAGTACGTCGAGTATCTGAAGTCGATGGTCACCGGGCACTGGGGTGTCTCGATCGGCAGCAGTCTCGGATCACCGGTCACGTCGATGATCGGCGACGCGTTGCCGTGGACGCTCGGGCTGGTCGGCATCTCGACCGTGCTCGCGTTCGTCCTCGGCACCCTGATCGGCACGGTGGCCGGCTGGCGGCGTGGCGGCCTGATCGACGGGATCGTGCCGCCGCTGTTCATCGTCACCTCGGCGCTCCCGTACTTCTGGGTGGCGCTGCTGCTGATCTCGTTGTTCGCGATCGGCAGCAACCCGGTGCTGCCGAACGACTTCAACTACGACCAGGGCCTGACACCTGGTTTCACCGGTGAGTTCATCTGGAGCGTGATCAAGCACGGCATCCTGCCGGCGTCCACGATCCTGATCACCGCGGTCGGCGGCTGGATCCTGACGATGCGGAACAACATGGTGACCACGCTCGCCGAGGACTACGTCCGGATGGCGCGCGCCAAGGGCATCCCGGGCCGCAAGATCATGTTCGGGTACGCCGGCCGGAACGCGTTCCTGCCGAACCTGTCCGGGTTCGCGATGTCACTCGGTTTCGTGATCTCCGGAACGATCCTGGTCGAGTACGTCTTCAACTACCCGGGACTCGGCTACATGTTCTACAACGCCACGGTGAGCACCGACTATCCGTTGCTGCAGGCATTGTTCCTGCTGGTGACACTGGCGGTGCTGATCTGTGTCCTGCTCTGCGACTTCGCGGTGTTCCTGCTCGACCCGCGCGCCCGGACGAAGGGGTAACCGATGAGTGCAATTGTTGCCGGCACCGCTGCCCCGACGCCGAGCGCGACCCGCCGGCCACGCGGTGGCTTGCTGCGGGCGATTCTCCATAACCGCAAGGCCATGGTCGGTGCGGGTCTGCTGTTCCTGTTCATCCTGCTCGCCGCGTTCCCGCAGCTGTTCACGCCCGGGCTCGACGGCGATCCACGCGCGATCGGCGACACGCCACTGGCGAAGCCCTCCGGCGAGCACTGGCTCGGCACCACGGGTCTCGGGCAGGACGTGTACGCCGAGCTGATCCACAGCACCCGGGAGTCGCTGGTGATCGCGGTCGTCGCCGGTCTCGGCGCCACGATCCTGTCGGTGATCATCGGCGTCTCGGCGGCGTACCTGGGCGGGTTCGCGGACGACGGGTTGTCGATGCTGACGGACATCTTCCTGGTGCTCCCGACGTTCCCGCTGATCATCGTGCTGGCGACGTACGCCGGTAAGGGCAACCTGACCGTGATCATCATCGTGCTGATCCTGACCGGGTGGTCGTACGGGGCCAGACAGATGCGGGCGCAGGCGTTGTCGCTGCGCAACCGGGACTTCCTGGAGTCGGCGCGGGTCCGTGGCGAGCGATCGTCGTACATCATCGTCGTCGAGGTGCTGCCGACGATGATCTCGCTGATCGTGGCGAACTTCCTCGGCGCGGCGCTGTACTCCGTGCTCACGGCCGCCGGCCTGCAGTTCCTCGGGCTCGGCGATCCCAACTCACTCAGCTGGGGCACGATGCTCTACTGGGCGCAGAACCAGGGCGCCCTGGTGAACGGCCTGCCCGCGTGGGCGCTCTCGCCGGGTCTCGCGGTCGCGCTGCTCGGTGTGTCGTTCGCCCTGCTCAACTACGCGTTCGACGAGATCAGCAACCCCGCCCTGCGGCCGGTTCGGAGGCGACGTGCCAAGTCTTGATAACCGGCCACTTCTTGAGGTCCGGGACCTGACAGTCGAGTACGACACCGGGGACCGCCCGGTCGTCGCGGTCGACCACGTCGATCTCGACGTCCACGCCGGTGAGTTCGTCGGCGTCGTCGGCGAGTCCGGGTGCGGCAAGTCGACGTTGCTGTTCGCGATCGCGCAACTGCTCAGCTCGCCGGCCGCGATCACCGGCGGCAGCGTGACGTTCCAGGGCCAGGACCTGGTGACGATGAGCGAGAAGAAGCTGTCCGCGTTGCGGTGGCGCGACTTCTCGGTCGTGATGCAGAGCGCGATGAACGCACTCAACCCGGTGAAGAGCATCGGCGCACAGTTCCGGGACACGATCATGGCGCACGACGAGCCGGTCGCCGACGAGCGGCCGGCCGAGGTACTGCGGCTGGTCGGGATCGACCCGATCCACCTGAACAGCTACCCGCACCAGCTCAGCGGCGGCATGCGGCAGCGGGCGATGATCGCGATGGCGCTGCTGTTCACGCCGGACCTGATCATCATGGACGAGCCGACGTCCGCGCTCGACGTGGTCGCGCAGCGATCGCTGATGGTGCAGATCAAGGAACTGCAGAAGCAGCTCGGGTTCGCGGTCATCTTCGTCACGCACGACATGTCGCTGGTCAGTCACTTCTCGGACAAGCTCGTGGTGATGTATGCCGGGCAGGTCGTCGAGTTCGGCGACACGCGCGCGGTGTTCGATCATCCGGAGCATCCGTACAGCGCCGGGCTGCTGGACGCGTTTCCGTCGATCCGCGGGCCGAAGGTGCCGTTGACGGGCATCCCCGGCAGTCCGCCGAACCTGGCCGATCCGCCGCCGGGCTGCCGGTTTCAGCCGCGCTGCCCGAAGGCGTTCGAGGACTGCCCGAAGATCGAGCCGGAGCTCTACCAGGTGGGCGCCGTGCAGGCGCGCTGCCTGCTCCATGTCAAGGAACCTGTCCGGGAGCGCACATCATGACTTCGGTTGACGTGAACGAGGCCAGTGTGGAGACCGCCGGCGCACCGTTGCTCGAGGCAAAGGAATTGACCCGGCACTTCCGGGTCGGGCGCGGTTTCTCGCGGCAGATGCTGCACGCGGTCGACGAGGTCAGCTTCTCGATCGGGCGGCAGGAGATCGTCGCGTTGGCCGGCGAGAGCGGGAGCGGCAAGAGTACGATCGCGCGGCTGCTGGCGGGGGTCTACAAGCCGACGGGCGGCGAGATCTTCTACCAGGGGCGGGCGACGTCGACGTACCGCTCCCGGAAGGATCAGTTGTCCTACCGGGGCGACGTACCGATGGTGTTCCAGGATCCGTTCAGCTCGCTCAACCCGGCGTTCCGGGTGTCGCACGGCGTACTGCGTTCGTTGAAGCTGCACCGGCCGGAGCTCAACCGGCAGCAGCGGTTCGAAGAGGCGGAGCGGGTCATCGAGGCGGTCGGATTGTCCCCGGCGGGTGACATCATGAACCGGTACCCGTACGAGCTGAGTGGTGGCCAACGGCAACGGATCGGGTTCGCGCAGGCGCTCGCGCACAAGCCGAAACTGATCCTCGCCGACGAGCCGGTGTCGATGCTGGACGTGTCGATCCGGATCGGGCTGCTGAACCTGATGGCGGAACTGCGCGAGTCACAGGGCGTCTCGTTCCTCTACATCACCCACGACATCGCGAGCGCACGGTACGTCGCCGACCGGCTGATGATCATGTACGCCGGGCACGTCGTCGAGACCGGCCCGACCGAGTCGGTCCTGCAGAACCCGAAGCACCCGTACACGGACCTGCTCCTCGGCGCCGTCCCCGATCCACGGGCACCACTGACCGCCGGCATCGAAGGCGACACCGGCGAACCGCCCAAGGTCATCGACCCCACCCCCGGCTGCCGCTTCCGCTGGCGCTGCCCACTCGGCGTCGACCGCTGCCACTCGGAGACACCGCTCCTCCGCGTACTCGGCAAGAACCACGAAGCGGCCTGCCACGTAGCGGAGCCCGACGCCTAGGAGGGCTTCAGGGTCAGCTGCAGGGTTTGGGCAGTTTTGAGCGTTGTCGGGCGGGTGAGGGTGACTACGGCACGGTTGCCGGTGGCATCTACTCGGGCCGGGATGCGGTCGTGGCCGAGGCGGACCTCGACGTGGCGTGGCGGTGTGGTGGTTTCGAAGGAGAGGGTGCGGAGGGTTAGGCGGCCGTAGCGGACCTCGACCGACGCGGACAGGGAGCCACGGGTACGGCGTTGGCGGTATGAGCCCCACCCCTCCGCACCGGTGAAGGCACAGCGGAAGTCCTCCGGGTGGATGCGGGGTGCGAAGCCGAGGTGGCCTTGGGGGCCGTGGTATTCGTAGCCGCAGGCGGAGAGGTAGACGCCGTAGCCCATCATGGCGCGGGCGTAGTGGTCGCTGGCCTCGATCTCGTTGTAGGGGTTGCGTTTCTCGGCCGAATAGCGTTCGTACATCGCCCGGGTGACGGCCAGCGCCTCCGCGGTCATGCCCTCGGAGAACAGGTGCGCGGCGAACTGGTACTCCTGCCCGGTCCACACCTCGTTGAAGTACATCAGCCCGCGCGTCTCGGACGACCCGCCGTGCGGCCAGGTCGCCATGATCACGCCGCTCTCCCCCTCGGTCGTGTACACCCGCCCGACCCCGATCCCCGGCGGCCGGTACGTTCCCGGATCCGCCCGGAAGTTCGACTCGTACAACCGCCCCAGCGCCGTCCGCGCCTGATCGGCAGGGAACACCCGCGGCAGCCCGAGCTGGGCCGCGTACGTCTGCCCGTACATCTGGTCGATGAACAACCCGCGGTTGCTGTTCTCGGCCGTCGGATGCGCCGGATCGACCTTCTGCACGTAATACCCGTACTCCGCGTTCCACAACTTCTGGGACAGGTACGCCGACCCGCGATCGGCGATCGCCGCGTACCTAGCAGCGCTAGCTCCGTCGCCGACATCACCGGCCATCGCAGCAGCGGCCCGGAGCGCGGCGACGTACAGCCCACTGATCCACGGGACCTCGCCGAACCATTCGGTGTCGAGGGTGTTCCATTGGCTGCCGCGGAAGATCCCGTCCTCGTCCGCGCCGTCCCGGTGCGTGACCAGGAATTCGACGGCCGTCCGTACCCGGGGCCAGACCCGGCGCAGGAACGTCGAGTCCTTGCTCATCTGGTGTTCGCGGTAGATCCGCAGGATCGTCCCGGTCTGCCCGTCGGCGAACGACGTCGATGCGTCGCCGGCCTCGCCGCGGTTCCCGATCTCGCCGCTCGGCCGGAACGCGATGCCGAGGTCGACCCGCTCCCGGGTGTCGCGTTCCAGGTCGGGGAACAGCCGGCCGATCGCCTGCGCGTAGTTCCAGACGTGCTCGCAGGTTCCGGCGCAGCAGTACGTCCCCTCCCAGGCGTAGAACCGCCCGTCGTCCCAGCGGTAGCACGTACTCGTCGCGATCGTGGACGCGGTCGCGAGGGTCCGTTCGAGGAACCAGTGCGGCAGCGACGAGTCGTCGTACCAGGTCTTCACCCAGAGCTTGGTGTCGCGCTCGAGCCGGTCCGCGTGCTTGCCGACGTACTCGACGACCTGGCGTGCCGACGAGAAGCGGGTCGCGTAGTGCCTGCGGAAGGTCGAGGCGCCGACGAGCTCGGCGAACAGCTCGCGCTCGGGGTTCGGGAAGAACCAGCCGTACGCGAACCGGATCGTGCGCGACTCCCCCGGCCGCAGCGTCACCGCTACGGCAACCGTGCCGGCCTGCGGCCCGTCCGAATCGCCCGGACCGGCCGCCGAGTCGAAGAGCGCATCGGCCGACGACCAGTCCGCGATCGACGGGCGCGCGACTCCTCCAGGCGTCAACGCGGCCAGTGCGAACGTGCCACCGTCGGGACGTTCCGCCACGGGCTGCCGGCGGATCGGCCGGTCGCTGAACAGGATCCGGTCCACGTTCACGTGACCCCAGCCGCCCGAGTTGCCGTCGACGATCTGGATCCGCGCCGCGCGACCAGCGAACGCACCCACGTCCATCGACACCGCGGTGAGCGGCTCGATGTCGGTCCCCGTCGCCGATGCCACAACCGCACCGTCAATCACGACGTTCAGACAGGTCTCGCCCTTGTGATGCCCGCCGCCGACCCAGGCCGTGACGAACCGGCGCTCGATGACGAAGTCCCGGCTGGTCAGTGTGCCCGTGGACGCATCCGGGTCGCCGGTGCCACGGAAGTTGTACGACGTGACGAACCGCCCGCTCACGTTCAGCTCGGTCCGCACCCCGAACGGCCGCCGGAATCCATCGGGCGTCTCCGCCGCGGTCACCGGGCCCGCGCCGAAGGCGTCACCCGTCACGGTCCATCCGTCGTACGTCGGCTTGTCCCAGGTCTCGAACAGGATGTCCGGCCGATCCGTGAACACGATCGCGTCGCAACTCAGGTGCCCCCACGCGCCCGTACTCGCGTCGACAATCTCGATCCGTGCTGTGCGGCCAACATAAGCCGCCAGATCGAGCATCTGCGCGACCAACGGCTCGCTCTCGTCACCCGTCGCCGACGCCACGACCTGCCCGTCGACGAGCACGTTCACGCACGTCTCGCTGGGATGACGGCCGCCGCTCACACCGACCGCGACGTACCGGCGCTCGACGACGAACTCCCGGCTCGTCAGCTTCCCGGTCGACCCGTCGTTGGCGCCACCACGGAAGTCGTACGACGTGACGAACCGCGTGCCCGACACGTTCAGATCGCCGAACCGCTTCATCAGATTCGGTACGTCGAGGGGCCGCACAGGGCCTGCACCGAACGCGTCCCCGGTGATGGTCCACCCGTCGTACGTGTCCTTCTCCCAGTCCTCGAAGAGGATGTCGCCCTGCTCCCCGGCGGTGTCGTCGATCGCCCCGAACTGGATCCCGCCGGTGAACGCTCGCGCCTGCAAGGTGGTCGGCTGCCGGAGACGGCTGTCGATGCAGACCGGGTTCTCGGCGTAACCGAGGAGTGTGGCGCGGACCGAGGCCGACGAGGTGTTCCGCAGCGTGAACGCCATGATCGTCGTGGGCAGCGTCGAATCCGGCGTGGCCAGCGGGACGAACGGCGAGAATGCCTCCAAGTGCACCGACACCGGGCTGGCTGCGTCGGCGTACGCGACCCGGCCGATCGGGTACGAACCGGTGAACCGGACGTCCTTGAACCCTTCCGCGTCGACCGTCCGGGTCGAGGTCCGGCCGCGGGTGGTCGTGCGGAGTGCGAAGCCCTGGCCGAACTGCGATGCGCCGGGCTGATCGGCGGACAGCGGAAAGGCGTAGTTGTGCCCGGAGAAGTCCGCGCCGCCAAGCGGGAACGAGGTCGGGTTGAAGATGTCCCAGGCCCACAACCGCCCGTCGCCGGCCAGGTACACCTGTCCCGTCGTACCGCCGCCGACCGGCATCCCGATCTTGGGTAGTGCGGCGCCGGTGTACGTCGTCGGCGTACCGCGGTCGAACAACACCGCAGGATCGTGCCGCGGCGGCGCCGCTAGCGCTGCTAGCGCCTGGCCCGGGACCGCCAACGCACCGACCGCGCCGGCGCTGAGGGTGATGAAGGTGCGGCGGCTCAGATGTGCCCGAGGACAGTCACCGGCACAGGATCGGTTCGCACAACCGGGCGGCAGATCAGGCGTGGTCATTCGGTTCTCCTAAGCGGGACGCCGTGTCGATGTCGCGCCTTCGGCGCGGGGTGGAGAAATCGATTTCCGACACCGTAGCCAGCCCCTGGGCAGAGGTCAACGGGTCCCGCCTGCCGGGATATTGTTCGACCTGCATCGAACAACGACGTAGGGTGGGCGGCATGCCTCTTGAGCACCGCCGGTCGGTCGTCGCGCTCGCGCTGATCGCCTCGTTCATGGTCTTCGTCGACAGCACGATCGTGAACGTCACCCTCGCCCAGCTCGCCACCCACCTGCACGCATCCCGCGCCGAGCTCGAGTGGTCGCTGAACGCCTACACCTTGTCGTTCGCCGCCCTGATGCTCGGCGCCGGGGCGATCGCCGACACCCTCGGCGCGAAGCGCGCGTTCCTCACCGGGCTGCTCGTCTTCACCCTCTCGTCCGCGGTCTGCGCGGCGGCCGGCTCGATGCTGATGCTGAACCTCGCCCGGCTCGTCCAGGGCGCGGGCTCCGCCCTCCTGCTGCCCAGTGCCCTCGTCCTCGCGACCGCGTCCGCGACCGACGAGCACGCACGCCACCGCCTGGTCAGCTGGTGGGCCGCGGCAGGCGGGGCCGGCATGGCAGCCGGTCCGCTGCTCGGCGGCGGTCTGGTCGCACTCGCGAACTGGCGAGCCGTCTTCGCGGTCAACGTGGTGATCGGCATCCCCGCCGCGATCTGGGCACTGCGCTCGATGCCGTCCGTCGAGCACCGAAGCCGGCGGCTCGACTTCGCCGGGATGGGTGCGGCGACCGCGTTCATCGGTGGGCTGGTGTTTGCGCTGATCGAGGCACCGGCACGCGGCTGGGATGACCCCGCGGTCCTCGGCGCGGCCGCGCTGACTGTCGCCGGCCTCGCCGCCTTCATCGTGATCGAACGTTCCGTCCGGGCACCGCTGCTCCCCCTCAAGCTGTACGCCGAACGCGGCTTCGCGACCGCCGCCCTTCAAGGCACGCTGCTCAATTTCGCCTTCTATGGCGTGCTGTTCTCGATGAGCCTGCTGCTCCAGCAAGGGCGTCATCTCAGCGCGCTGGTCACCGGCTTGCTGTTCCTGCCGCTGACCGGCCTGATCTCGATCGCCAACCTCGGCTCGGCGCCGCTCACCCGCCGCCTCGGCCGACCGGCCGTACTCGCGATCGGCCAGGCGGTCCTGACGCTAGCGCTGCTAGCACTCGCCTGGGCCAGTACGTCGTCCGCGGTGTGGCCGATGGTGCTCGCACTGATCCCGATCGGGTTCAGCTCGGGTCTGCTCGTCCCGACCATGACCGCCCAATCCATCGCCGCGGTCGAACCCGACCTGCACGGCGCCGCCTCGGCAGCCTTCAACACGTCCCGCCAGATCGGCGCAGCGATCGGCGTGGCGACGTTCGGCCCACTCCTCGGCCGCGCCCACAACCTCGCCGGCGGCTTCGTCACCTGCGCAATCGTCGCCGCCGCCGCGAGCATCGCGGGCCTTGCCGTCACCGCCTTCGGCCGCCGTACCCCGATCCTCGTCCCCTCGGCGGCCCGCGATTCGTGATCCGCCTCCGCGAGCCGGAGTGAACGGGGTTTCGGTCATGCGGGTAGCTTTCCTGGGGCAGGGGTGGTGCGGCTTGAAGAAATCGCTTGTCCGGGTTGCAATCGAACCGGGGCCGGACGCAACGAATCGGGTGGCTCGGAGCGTTCTTGTGGTGGAGAGGGGGGCGGGTGGCTGCACAGTCGAAGAGACGGCTGGGGACGACCGTGGCGCTCACGCTTGCCTGCGTCCTCGTCTGCGGCGTCGCGTTCGCCGGTGCCGTCTTCGTCCTGATGCCAGGCGCCCGGGACCGCGGTACGACGCCCGCCGCCACCGGATCACCGACGCCGTCGACGCCCAGCCCGCGCCCCACGCCCAAACCGAGCGTCCCTGACACGACCTCGAGCGAGGAGCCGCTGCCGGGCGTCGACACCCCGGCCACTCCCCCGCCGTCGACCCCGGTCGCGAACACCGGCACGTACGAGTGCCCCGGCTTCAGCGGCATCAACTCGAAGGTCCCGCTGCCGATGCTGATGAACGACACGTTCTCCTGGGGCGACGACCCGCCGTACAAGGTCGGCAACGGGAGCGGCGACATCAACTGGCGCTCCGACCCGTACAAGAAGCCGAGCTGGTACATGTGGCTGCACTCGCTGCGCTGGCTGGGCAACGGCATCACGGCCGGGCAGCGCGGTGATCGCAAGGCGCTGACGCACGTGATGGCGATCATCCACGACTGGGTGCAGGACAACCCGTACTCCTGGAAGGGCGACGTCGGTGCGTGGGAGGCGACGATGCACCGCACCAACGTGCTGCTGTGCGCCCGCCAAGCCGTCCTCACCGGGATGAAGGTCAGCTCACTGCCATCGCAGTACGCCTGGCTCGACAAAGCGCTCGTCGACCATGCGCAGTTCATGATCGTGAACTGGAGCGGGTCCTCGAACCACGGGACGGACGAGAGCATCGCGCTGTTCGGTGTCGGGTGCACGCTGAAGCGGCCGGAGCTGAAGACGCTGGCCGTGGACCGGCTGTCGCAGGCGATCACGAAGGCGATCGACACGCAGGGCTCCACGAACGAGCAGTCGGTCGGGTACGCGATGTTCAACTACCTGCTGTGGGGTCGCGCGACGACCGCCCTGCAGCGGTGCGGCTCGAGCCCAGGACCGGTGATCGCGCAGCGGCGGGCTGCGCTGTCGGAGTGGCTGGCGCTAGCGACCAAGTCGACGGGTGAGCTGCAGCAGGTCGGTGACGCCGTACGGCAGAAGCCGACCGGTGCGGCGGGGACCGCGCTCGACTACGTCGCGTCGCTCGGGAAGAAGGGGACGAGACCGTCCAAGCGAGTCGCGGTCTACGACGCCGGCTACGTCTTCGGCCGGACCGGGTGGGGCGAGACGCGGCCGTTCGCGCAGGAGTCGACGTACAGCATCCGGTACGGCGCCGCGCGGACGCTGCACGGTCATGACGACCACATGTCGATCACCTACTCGTCGCACGGCCGGGACGTGCTGATCGACCCGGGGCACTCCGGGTACCAGCTCGACAAATGGCAGGCGTGGTCGAAGAGCCAGGCCGCGCACAACGTGATGACCATCCCGTCGGCGGACACCGTGAGCGTGGCGACGCAGCTGGTCCGCGCGTCGATCACGCCGACGTGGGAGTCGTACTCGCTCGCTGATTCACCGGCGCCGGGCGTGACCCGGAAGCGCGACGTACTCGTACTCAAGGATCCCGACCTGATCATCACGCTCGACCGCGGCCAGGCGACCGACACCCAGCGGTACGAGACGCTCTGGCACCTCGCACCGGACCAGAAGGTGACGGTCCAGTCGCCCACGGCCGCAGTCGCTGCGAAACCCGGTGACAAGTCCAAGACCTACCTGCTGCAGATCCCGTACCAGCAACAGCCGGCCGCCGACGGCATCACCGTCGTCCAGGGCCAGCAGGACCCGGTCCAAGGCTGGTACTACCCCGACATCTTCCACCGCCAGTCGGCGCCGGTGGTCAAGTTCAACCGCAACGGGACGAGCGCGACCATCCTGTCCGCGATCGTCCCGGCAGGCTCGACCGAAACCGTCACCTACAAGACGCGAACCGTCAGCGGCATGTTCTTCGTCGACCTGACCGTCGGCACCCGCAAGACGACCGTCCGGGTCCAGCAGGACGGCCGCCTCGCCCGCATCAACTGACCCGCGCTGTCTCCGTCTTCGTGGCCTGTGCCTTCTTGGCCTCGCTGGCGAACGCCTCGCGGGGACTCTGGACCGAGGCGAGCGACACGATGTCGCGGCCGTAGAAGAGCGCCACCAGCCAGACCGCCAGCACGCGCATCTTCCGGTCCCACGTCGGGACCGCGAGCACGTGGTACCCGCGGTGCATCAGCCAGGCCAGCGGGCCCTTGATGACGATCCGCTTGTACTGGAAGATCCCGGTTCCGAGGCCGAGCGTCGCGATCACGCCCAGGCTGCTGTGCACGTAGTTCTTCGGCTCCCGCCCCCGCAGCGACCGCAGCAGGTTCTTCGCCAGCAGTTTCCCTTGCCGTACGGCGTTCTGCGCGTTCGGAACCGTGTACGCACCCTTCGTGGGCGCCGCCAGGTCGGGCACGGCCGCGTCGTCGCCGGCCGCCCACGCGTCCGGGATCACCTCGGTCTCGGTACCGATCCGCAGATCCGCCCGCACCTGGACCAGCCCGCGCTCGTTGTGCGGCAGGTCGGTGTGGTTGCGCAGCAGCCGGGTCGCGGCATTGCCCGCGGTCCAGACGATCAGCTCCGAGTCGAACTCCGCCCCGTCCGACAGCACCACGTGCCCGTCGTCGGCCGACTGCATGAAGGTGTTCAGGTGCACGACCGCGCCGCGCTTCTCGAGCATCTTCACGACCCAGTCGCCGGGCCGGTCGCTGACCTCCGGCAGGATCCGCCCGGTCGCCTCGACCAGGTGGAACGCGAGATCGTTCTCGGACAGCTCCGGGTACTTCTTCAGCAACGACCGCGCCAGCGACAGCAGCTCGGCGAACCCTTCGACACCGGAGAACCCGCCGCCGACGAACGTGACCGTCAGCAGCTTGCGCCGCCGCGGCCCCGGGTCCAGCACGGCCGCCTCGTCGAACGCGGTGAACAACCGGTCCCGGATCGCCACGGCTTCCTCGACGTGCTTCATCCCGATCGCCCGATCGGCCACCCCCGGTACGTCGAACGTCCGCGTGACCGCACCAGCGGTCACCGCGATCACGTCGTACGTCAGCTGGTAGTCCGGACCGTCCGCCGGGTGGATCGTCACGGTCTTGTCCGCGTGCGAGATGCCGGTGACCATGCCGGCCACGACCCGCGTGTGCTTCAGGTTCCGGCGCAGCGACACCGCCGCGTGCCGGGCCTCCACGGAACCGGCGACCACCTCGGGCAGAAACGGCTGGTACGTCATGTACGGCCGCGGGTCGACGACGATCACCTCGGCCTCACCGCGCCGCAGCTTCTTCTCCAGCCTCCACGCCGTGTAGAAACCGGCGTACCCGCCGCCCACCACCAAGATCCTGCGCACTGCACTCTCCGTCCGTCGACTTCTCACAGGTAAGACACCTCGGCCCGGCCGGATGTGACATTGCTGGACAGAACCTAGGAGCGGAGCTGTTTCCGGGACGTGATGCCCAGCTTGGCGAAGACTTTCCGCAGATGCCACTCGACAGTGTGCTGACTGAGGAACATCTGCGCACCGATCTCGGCATTGGTCAGCCCGGCACCGGCCAGCTCGGCGATGTGCGCCTCCTGCGCGGTCAACGAGTCCCGGCCGGAGCCCGTACGGGCGGACCGCTCGTCGAGCACCTCGCCGGTCGCCGCGAGCTCGCGCCCGGCACGCTCCGCGAACGCGGCCGCACCCGCCGCCGAGAACAGCTTGTACGCCGTCCGCAGCTGCCCGCGGGCGTCCTGACGACGGCCTTCCCGACGCAGCCATTCGCCGTACACCAGCTGCGTCCGCGCCAGATCCATCCGCATCCGCGTCCGGCCCAGCCGCTCGATCGCTTCGTGGTACGCCGCCTCCGCCGCGCCACCCGTCGCACGCAGACCGGTCGCCCGGGCCAGGATCCCGAGCCCCCAGTTCGATCCACTGGCCACCGCCTGTTTCCGCAGGCTGTCGTAGGCACCGTCCGCCGCGTCCGGACTGCCGGTGCGGGCCGCCGCCTCGATCAGCTCGGGCAACGCCCAGTTCGCCGCACCGAGCTCCGACGGATAGGCCGTGGCCTTCAGTCCCGCCTGCAACGCCAGCGGGTACTGCGCGAGTCCGTTCCACAGGAGAGCGTTCGCCATGTGCGCGAAGGTGACCGCGCCACCCTCGCCGCGAGACGAGGAGTCCTCGAGGCTGGTGGCGATCAGCGATGCTGCGTCCGGCAGCCCACGCCAGGCCGCCAGGCAGATCTCGCCGTAGGCCGCCAGCCCGGCACCGGTCGCGTCATGGATGGTCCGGCTCTCGGCCAGCAGCGCCGAGGCGTTGGCCAGCTCACCTGAGTACAGGGCCAGCATCACTCGATGGTGGAGAACGAGCGGCAACTGGTTCAGATCGCCCAGCTCGCGGGCGATCCGGAGATGCCGTGCCGTCAGTTGGTCCCAGCTCTCCTCGTCCCACAGGTTCACGGCCAGGACGGCCGACAGCCACATCCAGGTCAGATCCTCGTGATCGGTCGTCCCGTTCTCCGCCGAGAACGCACGCATCGCTTCGCGTGCCGGGTCCACCGCGGCTCGGACGCCGTCGGCGAACAGGGTCGTCACCGCGTCGTGCAGGACGTCACGCTTGCGTGGTTCCGCGAGCCGGGGCACTGCCTTGGCGGCGCGGGCGACGTACGCGATCCCCGTCTCCTGGCCGAAACGGCCGGCGAACTGGGCGGCGGCGAGCGCGTCCAGGTAGGTGTCGCGGGCCAGGCCGAGATCGAGCGGCTCGAGCCTCCGCGCGGCTTCGAGCAGCAGCGGTGGAGCCTCCGAGCTGTGGCCGGACGCGAACGTCAATTGGGCACGCATCAGGTTCACGCGGGCCTGGTGCAGACCGTTGACCGGCCCTTCCCCCGCGGTGTTCAGGAGACGCAACGCGGTCTCGAACGCACCCGCTGCCAGGCTCGCCCGGGCTGCGGACAGCGCACGGATCGCGCGCGTGGCCGGGTCCGGCGTCAGCTCGGTCGCGCGCTGGAGGAACGCCGACGAGGCCGCCATGCCGCCGCGGCGTTGCGCTCGGTCGGACGAGCTCACCAGTTCGGCGGCGACGTCCTCGTCGGGGCCGTCGGCACCCTGCGCCCGGTGCCAGGCGCGGCGATCGGGATCGAGCTCGGGGTCGATCGCCTCGGCGAGCGCCTGGTGGACGGCGCGCCGATCGGCCGGATCCGCGGCCCGGTACGTCGCCGACCGGACGAGCGGATGCCGGAACCGGACGTGAGCTGCGATATCGATCAACCCGGCCGCCTCGGCGGGCGCCGCCGTACTCATCGGCACGTCGAGCAGTCTCAGGGCGCGCACCAGCAGCGGTACGTCGCCGACGGGCTCCGCGGCCGCGGTCAGCAGCAGGCGCTGCGTGTCCGGCGGCAGCGCCTGAACGCGGCGGGCGAAGTTCTGCTCGATCTGACTCGCCAACGGCCGGGTGTCCGGCCGCTCGAACCCACCGGCCAGTTGCGCCGCGGTCAGTCCACGCGGCAGCTCCATCAACGCGAGCGGGTTGCCGCGCGTCTCGGCCACGATCCGGTCGCGGACATGACCGTCCAGCCGTCCCGGTACGACGGAGTCCAGCAGCGCGCCGGCGTACTCGTCGGCGAGACCGCCGATCGGCAACTCCGGGAACCCGCGCCACTCCGGCCCGGTCACCGGCTCGCGCAGTGAGAACACGACGCCGATGCGGTCGGCGAACAGCCGGCGCCCGACGAAGGTCAGCGTCTGGACCGACGCCTGGTCCAGCCATTGCGCGTCGTCGATGACACACAGCAGCGGCTCCCGATCGGAAGCCGCCGACAACAGACTCAACGTCGCCGCACCGATCAGGAACCGGTCCGGCGGTCCCCCGCCGCTCAACCCGAAGGCAACCTCGAGCGCCCCGCGCTGCGGACCCGGAAGCCGGCCGCTGAGGTCCAGCAACGGCAGGCACAACTGGTGCAGGCCGGCGAACGGCAGCTCCATCTCCGACTCGACCCCGGACGCGCGCGCGACCCGGCAGCCCTCGGCCCGGCCGACCAGGTATTCGAGCAGCGCCGACTTCCCGATCCCGGCCTCGCCACGGACGATCAGCACCTGCCCCGTACCGGAGCGCACACCGGCCACGACATGGTCCAGGCGTGCAGATTCCGCCCGTCGTCCGCGCAGCTCCGGCGCTGTGCTGGTCATCGCTCGCACCCCCTCGTCAGAGGCTACGTGGGAACGGCGATACGGGTACAGAACGCCGAGTACCGGAACTCCGGATCAGACCGCTTCCTGGGCCAGATCCTCTTGGGCCAGCCTGTCCCGTGCGCGCTTCACGAGTTGGCGCGCGTTCGGCGCACCGATCCGGAGCGTCTGCGCGATCTCGCGGTACGGGTAGTCGAAGCCTTCCCGCAGTACGTACGTCGCCCGCTCGGCCGGCGAGAGCCGATCCTGCAACAGCTGTACGGCGACCGCGAACGCCTCCCGGTTCTCGGCGTACACGTGCGGATCCGGACCCGGCGCCACCCGCTCGTCCGGAAACCACGGCCCGACCGCCGTCTCGTGCCGGCGCCGTGCCGACTGGACGAGGTTGATCGCGAGCCGCGACGCCACCGTCGCGAGGAACGCCTGCGGATCGGCGACCGCCGACCGGTCCGTCCGCTGCCAGCGCACCCAGACATCCTGGACCAGCTCCTCGGCCTCGTGCGGATTGCCGGTGATCCGGCACGCGATCCGGAACAACCGCGGCCGCGCCTGCAGGAATTCGTCCAACCCCGCCGTACTCACGATCCGGCCTCCTGACGCTGGGAACACGTCCAGCGTCGGCCGCCGACCACGGGATCCGCGCCCTGGAAACCCCGTGGTCGAGCCCGTGGTTCCGCCGGGTGAGACCGGACAGACAGGCTGGTTGTGACCGGGGAGACAGTCACAGAACGCCACGCTGCGGTGTCCTGGTTAATGAGTCCACCCAACACTCGCGAAGGAGAACAGATGAGCATCGCGGAGCAGCAGATCGCCACGTCGGTCCTGGTGATCGGGACCGGTGGTGCCGGGCTCCGGGCGGCGATCGAGCTGGCCGAACAGGGGGTCGACGTTCTTGCCCTCGGCAAACGCCCGCGCTCCGACGCGCACACCTCGCTGGCGGCCGGCGGCATCAACGCGGCGCTCGCCACCATGGACGCCCAGGACACCTGGCAGCAGCACGCGGCCGACACGCTCCAGGAGAGCTACCTGCTCGCGAACCCGGTCACCGTGCAGATCGTCGCCGAGGGCGCCGCGCGCGGGATCGAGGACCTCGAACGCTGGGGTATGCCGTTCGCACGCGAGGCCGACGGCCGGATCTCGCAGCGGTTCTTCGGCGCGCACACCTACCGCCGGACCGCGTTCGCCGGCGACTACACCGGTCTGGAGATCCAGCGCACGTTGGTCAACCGGGCGGTCCAGCTCGGCGTACCGATCCTGGACACGGTCTACGTGACCCGGATCCTGGTGAAGGACAACGCGGTCTTCGGCGCCTACGGTTTCGACCTGACGACCGGCCGCCGGTACGTGATCCACGCCGACGCGGTGATCCTGGCCGCGGGCGGTCACACCCGGATCTGGCGCCGTACGTCGTCCCGCCGTGACGAGAACACCGGCGACGCGTTCCGGCTCGCGGTCCTCGCGGGCGGGAAGCTCCGCGACCCCGAGCTCGTCCAGTTCCACCCGTCCGGCCTGATCGAGCCCGAGAACGCGGCGGGCACGCTCGTCTCCGAGGCGGCCCGCGGCGAGGGCGGTCAGCTGCGCAACGCACTCGGCGAGCGGTTCATGGCCCGGTACGACGCCGAGCGGATGGAGCTGTCCACCCGGGACCGGGTCGCGCTCGCGGAGTACACGGAGATCAAGGAAGGCCGCGGGACCCAGAACGGCGGCGTCTGGCTGGACGTGTCGCACCTCCCCCGCGAGACGATCATGCGGCGGCTGCCGCGGGTGTACCAGACGCTGCTCGAACTGCAGATGCTCGACATCACCAAGCAGCCGATCGAGATCGCGCCGACCGCGCACTACTCGATGGGCGGCGTATGGGTCCGCCCCGAGGACCACGGCACCGGCGTCGACGGGCTGTGGGCGATCGGCGAGGCCGCGAGCGGACTGCACGGCGCGAACCGGCTCGGCGGCAACTCGCTGATCGAGCTGCTGGTCTTCGGCCGGATCGTCGCCGAGGAAGCCGCGAAGTACTCGATCGGCCGCCAGGCCCAGCAGCGCTCGGCCGACGTCGTCGCCGAGGCGCGCGCGGAGATCGACCACCTGCTGACGAACGACGGGCCGGAGAACGTCCGCGCCCTGCAGCGTGCACTGCGCGACACGATGACGGCGCGCGCCGGCGTAGTCCGCGACGAGGACGGACTGCGGGCCGGGATCGCGGAGCTGACCGAGGTCGAGGAGCGGATCACGCAGGTCGGCGTACATCCGGACATCGCCGGCTTCCAGGACCTGGCCCACGCGTTCGACCTGAAGGCGTCGGCACTGGCCGCACGAGCGACCCTAGACGCGGCCCTGGTACGGCGGGAGACGCGCGGCTGCCACAACCGCTCGGACTACCCAGAACTCGACGAGTCACTACAGGTCAACCTCGTCTGGTCAGGCCCGAACGCCATCGAGAAGGAGCAGATCCCACCCATCCCCAAAGACCTACGCCACCTGATGCGCCACGTAGCAACCGACGGCAAACTCGTCGAGTGAGGAGCGCCTGACCTCACCGTTTGTGTGCTGACAGGAAGCTCCGGAGGAGGGAGAGAGGCGGCCAGCTGGTTCGGCCGCGGCGGGTGAGGGCGTGGGCGCGCATGCGGGGTTCGGGGGTGCGGAGGCGGCGGAGGGAGATGCCGGTGGTTTTCGGGTAGGAGGCGGGCATCAGGCCGACGCCGAGTCCGGCGGTGATCATGTCCTGGACGAGGGCGAGGCTGTCGGCTCGTTGGGTGATGCGGGGTTCGAAGCCGGCGAGGGCGGCGAGGGTGCGGACGACCTGTTCGTCGGCGAGGTGGCGGGAGTTCACGATCCAGTCGCTGGCGGCGAAGGCGGCGACGACGTCGACCGTCGTACCGCTGGTGCGGCGGGAGCGGGACGGGACGGCCAGGCCCCAACTGGATTCCCACAGCGGGGTCGCTTCGAGGGACGCGTCGAGGGTTGCGGGTGCGAGGTTGTAGTCGTAGATCAGCGCGAGGTCGACCTGGTCGCGCTCGAGCATCGCCAGCGCCTCGGGTGGTTCCTGTTCCTGGATCTCCAGCCGGACCGCGGGGCATTCCTGCCGCAGCCGATGGACGACTGGCAGGAGGGTGTCACTGATCGCGGTGTGGAAGGCGGCGACGCGGACGGTCCCGGCGGGTTCGGCCGACGGGTCGAGGTCGGCGCGGGCCGCTTCGTGGGCAGCCAGGATCTGTACGGCGTGACCCGCGAGCCGACGGCCCGCCGGGGTGAGCCGGACGCGGCGGCCGTCAGGCTCCAGCATTGGCGTGCCGACCTCTTTGGCGAGTGCGGCGATCTGCTGGGAGACGGTGGAGGTGGTGACGCCGAGGACCTCCGAGACGGCGTGCATCGAGCCGAGCCGGGACAGGGCGAGCAGGAGTTCGAGACGGCGTACATCCATTCACTGATCATGAACGATATGTCCGGGATTCTCACGTGGACGCGAACAGATTCGCGAGCTTGACTGGACGGTATGCGCACACGAGAGACAGGGATCGCCTTCGCGGTCCTGTCGATGACGATGGTCCAGCTGGGACTGGCTGCCTCGGTCGGGCTGTTCGACCGGGTCGGGCCGGAGGGCGCTGCCTGGCTGCGGCTGGTGTGCGCAGGGCTGATCGTGCTAGTGCTGTTCCGCCCGCGGCCGAGCTCGTTCGATCGCAACGCGTTGCTGGCCGCGGTAGGTCTCGGTGTCGCTACTGCGGGCGTGACCTTGCTGTTCATGGCCGCCGCGGCGCGCCTGCCACTCGGTACGGCGAGCGCACTCGAGTTCCTCGGTCCGCTGTCGGTCGCCGTACTGCGGAGTCGCGGGCGGCTGATCTGGCCGGCGTTGGCGTTCGCCGGCGTACTGCTCCTGACACAGCCGTGGCACGGGTCGGTCGACGGTCCCGGCGTACTGTTCGCGCTCGGTGCCGCAGTGTGCTGGGCGGCGTACATCGTCCTCACCCAGCGTGTGGGCAGCAACGTCACCGGTCTTCAGGGGATGGGCGTCTCGCTCCCTGTCGCCGCGGTCGTGGCCACCGTCGTCGCCGGTCCTGCCACGATCCCGGTCATGACCTGGGAGTTGGTCGTCATCGGCTTCGGTCTGGCGCTCCTGCTGCCGGTGATCCCGTTCAGCCTCGAGTACCTGGCACTGCGCCGCCTGGACGCCGGCGTCTTCGGCACGTTGATGAGCCTCGAACCGGCGCTGGCCCTGCTGATCGGCTGGCTACTGCTCGGCCAGTCCCCCACGCTGCTGCAGGCGTTCGGCATCGCGGGCGTGATCACCGCCGGCATCGGCGCAGAGAGAGCCGCAAGCCGCCGCAGCCGGTTGGTCCCGCTACTGTCAGAGTGACTGTCGACGGCAGTACCATCGGGTCACAATATGCAGGACAGTTAGCAATATCGGCGAGCACAAGGACGATTCATCGGATGAATCACGATCCAGCGACCGGCGGCCGGACGGGCGACTCGTCGCTGCTGCGCCGGCTGAACCTGGCCGCGGCCCGTGGCGCCTTCCTCGCCGCGGAGTCACTGACGCTGCGCGAACTCCGCGCGGTCGTCGGCGTCTCCCGGCCGACCGCCGAGGACCTGCTCGCCGAACTGCTCACCGAGGGCCGCGTCGAGGAAACCTCCGCACCGCGCACCGCCTCGTCGACCCGCGGCGCCGGGCGGCCGGCCCGGCACTTCCGGTTCCGCGCCGAGTCCGGGTACGTCGCCGGCCTGGACATCGGCGCGCACAAGGCGCTGGCGGTGGTGACCGACCTGCGCGGCACCACGCTCGCCACCCATCGCGTCGAACTCGACCCAGCGCTCGAGGCCCCTGACCGCGTCCGGGCCGCGATCGACGCCGCGCGGGCGAGCTGGGCGCAGGCGCGCATCGACCCGGCGGACATCACCGGCGTCGCCGTCGGGGTGACCGGTGCGCTCCGGGCCGCCGAGGGGGTGCACGACGTCCGCGAGGGGCCGGTCGGCTCGGGGCTGGCGCCGTACTCGCTGCCGGGGTTCACCGAGATCGATGTGGCGGGTGAACTGTCCGCAGGGCTGGGCAAACCGGTCGCGATCGCGAACGACGTGAAGCTGGCGGCGCTGGCCGAGCACTGGAAGGGCGCGGCGCGCGACCACCGCGACATCGTCTACATGTTCGCCGGGCATCGCGCGGGCGCCGGCGTACTGATCGACGGGCAGGTGCACCAGGGCCGGCACGGCGCGGCCGGCGAGATCGGGGTGTTCCCGGCGCTCGGATGGGCGCCGGCGATGGAGCGGCTGCATGCCCGAGGTGCGGCGCTCGCCGCCGCGGACGGTGTCGAGCGGGGGCGGGAGGGCGAGCTGGTGATCGCGTCGGCGGCCCGGCAGGATCCGGAGAGTCTCGAGGTGCTGATCGAGTTCGCCGAGGTGCTGGCCCGCGGCGCGGCGGTGCTCGCACTGGCCGTCGACCCCGAACTGATCGTGCTCGGCGGCGGCATGTCGCGCGGCGGAGCGATCATCGCCGAGCCGTTCCGGCGGGAGCTGGCCAAACTCAGCCTGGTCCCGATCGACGTGGTCAGCTCGACGATGGGCGCCGACTCGGTCGCCCTCGGCGCGGCCCGGATGGCGCTGGACGCCGTCATCGCGGAGCTCTTGGCGGTCCCGGGGTCTTGACCGCGGCGGTTCCGGCGATGAAAGATCGGATCTCTGAATAGGCAATCTGGTTGCCGTAATTCCGCCCAGCTGGAAGTGAGAGATCACCGATGGCCCTCCGGTCCCGTGCCGCCCTCCTGCTCCTCGCCCTGTTCTCGACCCTCCTCTCGGTGATCCCCGCCAAAGCCGAGGTGGAGAATCCGCGACAGCAATGGCTGCGCGACTCCACCGCCGGCCTGTTCCTGCACTGGGGCATGTTCACCGCACCCCGCCACACCGACTGCGCCGCCTGGGAACGGGACGTGACCGCCGGCGGGTGGAGCGCGGACTACTGGGTCGACGAGGCGCTCAAGCTGCATGCGTCGTACATCGTGCTCGCGACCTTCCACAGCCGGCTCGGGTACGCCCGGCCGTGGCCGTCGAAGATTCCCGGTAGTTGCGCCACGCAGCGAGATTTCCTCGGCGAACTGGTTGCCGCGGGCAAGGCCAAGGGCGTCCACGTGCTGCTCTACATGACCGACGACCCTCAGTGGCACAACGAGGTACCCGGCGTCGAGACGCTCGATTCGGCGGCGTACTCGGCGTACAAGGGTCAGCAGGTCGACCTGACCACGCGGCAGGGGTTCGGGATGTACAGCTACGACTTGTTCCACGAGGTGATGGACAACTACCCCGACCTGTCCGGGTTCTGGATCGACAACGACAACGAATACTGGGAGCAGCACGGACTGTACGAACAGATCCGGCAGCAACGGCCCTCGTGGTTGCTCAGCAACAACAACGAGGACACGCCGATCATGGACACGGTCAGCAACGAGCAGAAGACCGGCATCACCCCGGCGTACGACTACCCGCAGGCGACGTTCACGCCGATGCCGCGGCTGACCGAGGCCGACTACAAGCTGCCGACGACCGGCCAGTGGTGGTACGACGGCAGCGACAGCAAGGTCGACTACGGACTCAGCGTCGGACGGTACGTCGCGAACGCCGGATCGTCGATCAAGTCGTTGATGGCGGAGACCGCGATGGTGAACGGGAAGTTCCCGCCGCAGCAGGTTGCCTTCAACAACTTCATGGCCGAGTGGCTGCCGCCGATCTGGTCATCGCTGGACAGGACCAAAGGCGGCGGCTACATGTACGGCGGGATGCAGCCCGGATTCTGGAACGACGGGGCGCACGGTGTGATCACGCTCGACGGAAACACGCAGTACGTCCATGTGCTGACGAAGCCGGTGTCGCAGGACCTGGTGAGGTTGCGGGACAACGGGTATCGCGTCACCGGTGTCACGGACGTGCGGACCGGGAAGTCCTTCCGTTTCAACCAGTCGGGCGGGTATCTGAGCATTCTCGGCGTCACGGCGTGGGACACGTACGACACCGTATTCAAGGTGACGACCGACGGGCAGCTCGGCCTGTACCCGCAGTCGACGCTGAAGGCGACGGCGTCCTCCGCTGCCGCGGACCATCCGGCGGCCAACCTGGTCGACGGCGTGTATCCGACCTACTGGGATGCCGACGGGAAGTTCCCGGCGACGGTGACGGTGGATCTGGGCCGGCCGCGGCCGGCGACGTACCTGGCGGTGAATCAGACCGAGTGGTCCCCGACGCATGCGCGCGAGTCCTTCGGCCGGCCCGAGGACTCCGCCCGGATCCAGGACTACACGGTGTCGGTCAGCGTCGACGGGCGGCACTGGAAGCAGGTCCGCGCCGATGCGATGCCGAGCCGGCGCGGGGTCCAGTTCATCGACATCGGCAATCAGCTCGCGCGGTACGTGAAGCTGGAGGTCCTGAACACCTGGGCCGGCGCGCAGTCTCCCACCTACTTCGGGAAGCTGAAGATCGACGAGATCCGCATCGGGCACGCCTACCCGCAGGCGCTGCACAACCCGCTTCCGCTGGAAGCCGAGTCGGTGCGCGGGACACATGTGCGGCCGTGCGCGGCGTGTTCGGGATCCGCTGCGGTGGTCGACGGGGTGACCTACCGGAACGTCCGAGCGCCGGCCGACGGGACGTACGAACTGGAGCTGTACGGAACGCCGTCCGGGGACCGCACCTTCCGGGTCCGGGTCAACGGCGCCGCGCCGGTGCAGGCATCCCTCGACCCGGGCAACCCGGAGGTGCCCACGAGCATCGCAGTTCCGGTGCAACTCCGGGCCGGCGCCAACGTCGTACAGATCACGGGTGAGCCGGCCCTCGACCGCATCACAGTCGGTCCGCTGCCATCGGCGTCGTACGTCCCGAAGACCACGATGACAGTCCGACCGGCCGGCATCGTCTGGGTCGGTCCAGGTCAGCAGTCCGTCAGCGTCACCGCGAACCTCCGCCTGGACGAGGACGCGGTCGACAACGTCAAGCTGGCCCCCACTGTTCCGGCCGGCTGGACCGTCACCGGCGAACCCGTCACGGCCTCCCGACTCCGCCTGGGTCAGACGATCTCCGGCACCTGGACCCTCACCGGCTCCACCGCCGCGCAGGTCCCGATCGACGTCACGTTCGACACTGTTGGTCTCCCCCACAAGATCTCGAAGACCGTCCCGATCCAGCTCCGCCCGGCGGACCGCATCTTCATGCGCGAAGCCGAAAGCTCCCTGAACCAGATCGGATCGGCCGGCGTGACCAACTGCTCCGGCTGCTCAGGCGGCCAGAAGGTCCGCAACCTGGGCGGCTCCGACGACGCCCACGTCGTCTTCCCGGACGTCACGGTCCCCACGGCCGGCGACTACACCCTCTATCTCGACTACACCGTGAACGGCACCAAGTCCTACTTCGTCTCCACCAACGACGGTGCGCCGGCCGAAGTCTCGGTCACCGGCATCGGCAACACCACCGTCCAAACCGCCCAAATCCCCATCCACCTCACAACAGGCCCCAACACGATCCGCGTCTACAACACCGAGGACGCCGCCCCCGACCTGGACCGCATCTCCATCGGCTGAGCATCATCTTTGGGCACCCACCAACCGTTTCCGTCGCGGATTTCTGGTTGGTGGGTGCTCAAAGTGGCTTCAGGTGGCGCGGGCTTTGGCTACGAGTTGGCCGCGGGTGGTGTCGGGGAAGCGGGCCAGGAGGGTACGGACCTCGGCGGCGGTGACGTTGGCGCCGAACATCTCGGTGTGCGGTTCCAGGCGTACGCCGTCCGACAGCGGGCCGGCGACGACCGGGTCGAAGCCGAGGGCGTCGACGACTGTCCCGACCTCGGCGGCGTCCACGGGCTCGCCCGCGATCGCGATCGCCTTGCGGTCCGGAGAGCCGGCCGGGCGAGCACCTTCGTCGAGGTCGTGGTAGCCCATGTGGTTGAAGGCCTTCACGACCCGCGACCCGGGCAAGAACTCCTGGACGAGCTCCGACGACGAGGTGCGCGGATCGGTGAGGTCGTCGCGAATACCGTCGACCTCCCACCAGTAGTTCATCGCGTCGATCACCAGCTTGCCGCGGAGCGCCTCGACCGGGATCGTTCGGTACTTCCCGAGCGGCAGCGCCAGGATCACCACATCAGCCTCGGCGGCCGCCTCGGCAGCGGTCACGGCGATGGCGCCCGGCGTGACGACCTCCACGATCAGCGAGATCCTCGAGACGTCACCCGATCCGGCGATCAGTACGCGGTACCCGGCAGCGATCGCGAGCCGGGCCAGGACGGTTCCCACCTTCCCGGCCCCCAGGATCCCGATCGTCGTCACTTCGACTCCTCCGCCAGAATCTCCCGCACCAGCGGGATCACCTTCGTGCCGTACAGCTCGACCGCCTTCAGCCGCGCGCTCGTCGGCAGCGGACCACCCGAGTAGATCAGGTCGAACCGCTCCACACCGAGCTCCCGCACAGCGCCCGCGATCCGGCGGGCGACCGTCTCCGGCGACCCGACGTACATGGATCCGTGCAGCACCTCGGACTCGAACTCCTCGCGCTTCAGCGGCGGCCAGCCGCGCAACGCCCCGATCCGATCGCGCATCACCTTGTACGGCGCGTAGTAGATCTCCTTCGCCTGCTCGTCGGTCTCCGCGACGAACCCCGGCGAGTGCATCCCGACCGGATGCGCGACGGTCCCGAACTGCTGCGCTGCCCGCTTGTACAGATCGATGTACGACGTGAACCGCTCCGGCGACCCGCCGATGATCGCGAGCATCAGCGGCAACCCGTAGTACGCCGTACGCACCACGGACTGCGGCGACCCGCCGACCCCGACCCAGGTCTGCAGCCGGCCGGACTCGGTCTTCGGGTAGACCTCGATGTTGTCGAGCGCCGCCCGTACGGTGCCTTCCCAGCTCACCGGCTTCTCGTCGAGCAACTGCACGAACAGCTGCAGCTTCTCCTCGAACAGTACGTCGTAGTCAGCGAGGTCGTAGCCGAACAGCGGGAAGGACTCGGTGAACGAACCGCGCCCGAGGATCACCTCGGCGCGCCCGTTCGACAGCGCGTCCACGGTCGAGAACCGCTGGAACACCCGCACCGGGTCGTCCGAGCTCAGCACCGTCACGCCCGAAGCGAGCTTGATGTTCGAGGTCTGGGTCGCGATCCCGGCCAGCACCGTCTCCGGGGACGAGATCGAGAACTCCGGCCGGTGGTGCTCGCCGAGCGCGATCGCGTCCACGCCGATCTGGTCGGCCAGGACGGCCTCGTCCACCACCTGCCGGATCGCCGCCGCAGCCGTCACCGGCGCGCCGCTGTCGTCCACCGGGATGTCCCCGAAGGTGTCCAGCCCAAAGGCCAACTCGGCCATCTCCGCACTCTCCTGTCCGCTCATCACAACAAGTCTAGGTTGACACGTCAACACCAGACCGGCCGGGGTTCATTCCCCTGAGCGCCAGTGCCGGAGCTTGTCCGGGTTCAGCACGATCCACACCGCGGTCACCTTCGCACTGGTCACCCGCAGGCTGACCACCGCGACGACGCGCCCGGTGTCACGCAGTACGACGCCCGGCTGGCCGTTCACCGCCTCGACCGTCAACGCCAACTCCGGGCGCAGCAGATCGGTCAGGCACCGTGCGACCTGCGTGGGCCCGTGGACCGGCTGGAGCTCCGCCGCCACCTGGCCGCCGCCGTCGCTGACGGCGACCACCTCCGCCGCGAGCAGGCTCCGGATCCCACCCGTGCTGCCCGCCCGGTACGCCGTGGCGAACCGGTGGACGACGGCATGGTCGCCCCGCTCGAACACCTCAACCTCCCGCTTCAGGCGATCGCGGTGAGCTTGGCCGGGTTCATCTGCCACAGCACCTCGTCGATCCCGTCGTCCGACGCGGTCACGGTGCAGACCGCGAACACGTCGCCGCCGTCGCGCCGCAGCATCGCGACCGCTCGGCCGTTCGCCGTACCGAACTCGACCTCGACACCGATCCAGAAGTGCTGGTGGAACGCCCGGTAGTACTTCGCCACCCGCTCCTGCCCGACCACCGGGAACTTCGACACCTGCCGCGCACCGTTGCCGTCGGAGTAGCTGATCGCGTCCTTCGCCAGCAGCTGCTCCAACACCCCGAGATCACCCGACCGGGCCGCCGCGACGAATGCCGTGAGCAACTTCTTCTGCTGCGTGCCGGATACCTCGGTACGGCGTTCCGCCCGGATCCGCTTGCGCGCACGACTGACGAGCTGGCGGACCGCCGGCTCGGTCGACTGCAGCATCGCGGCCAACTCGTCGTACGGGTAGTCGAAGGCCTCCCGCAGGATGTACGCCGCCCGCTCGGTGGGCGACAGCCGTTCGAGCACGAGGAGGACCGCGAAGCTCAGCGCCTCCCCGCGCTCGGCACCGAGGTACGGGTCGGCGCTGGTGTCGACCGGCTCGGGCAGCCACGGCCCGATGTAGGTCTCCCGGCGGGCACGCGCGGACTGGCTCGCGTTGATCGCGAGCCTGGTCACCGCCGTCGACAGGTACGCGACCGGGCTCTGGACCGCGCTGCGGTCCGCGGCCTGCCAGCGCAGCCACACCTCCTGGACGAGATCCTCGGCCTCGGTGTGGCTGCCCAGCATCCGGTACGCGATCCCCATCAACCGAGGCCGCACCTCGTCGAAGACCGCAACCGCATCATCGAGCTCATCAGTCATCAGCTGGAGGATACGACCCCGAATCCGTCTCGAGTGCCTCGATCGCGCTGTGCAGGCTGTTCAGATCGGCCGCTTCCGCCTGGGCCTCGTACGGGTCGAGCACCCAGTCGGGCCCGTCGCCAGGTGGTGTGCCCGCCCTGTCCAGCTCGATGTCGGCCTCGACCTCGACCTGCAGTTCGTGCAGGAAGTCGTCCTTGCCCATCGTCATCGACCGGCCTGCGCGGCGTACCACTCGTCGTAGTGCAACTCGCCGAGGGTGGCTTCGCCGATCGGGACCAGGCTGCGCTCGGTGAGTTCGGAGCCGAAGTAGCGCGCATGCTCGTCGGCGACCACCTCGCGGGTGTCACCGCGCTCGGCGAGGGCCTTGCGGAAGAACTCGTCCATCCGGAACTCGTCCGGCCCGGCGATGTCGATCCGCGCGTTCAGCGGCTCGCCGACCGCGACCCGGCCGAGGTTCTTCGCGACGTCCTCGGCGGCGATCGGCGCCCACGCCACCGGTGCGATGTGCACCTTGCCGTCGTCCCAGGTGCCCTCGTCGGCGATCGCCGCGACGAACTCCATGAACTGGGTCGCGTGCACCAGCGAGTACGGAAGACCGGACGCCTTGATCAGTTCCTCCTGCGCGATCTTCGCCGCGAAGTACGCGTTGTCCGGCATCCGCTCGGTGCCGACGATCGAGATGCCGACGTGGTGCCGGACGCCGGCGTCGGCCTCAGCCCGCAGCAGGTTCCCGGTCGAGGTCTTGAAGAACTCCATCACCGGCCCGGCCTCGAACGAGGGCGAGTTGGCCACGTCGACGACGACGTCGGCGCCCTTCAGCACGTCCGCCAGCCCTTCGCCGGTGATCGTGTTGACGCCGGTGCTCGGCGCGGCCGGCACCACCTCGTGCCCGTGCCGGGTGAGCAACGTCGCCAGCTTCGTGCCGATCAGGCCGGTGCCGCCGATCACGACGATCTTCATCGCAGAACCCCTTTGCTTGTCTTGAGCTGTCACCAGGTAAGACAGGGCACCCAGCGAGCTTGTGACGAGTCAGGCGGTGAGTGCGGCGAGATTTTTCAGGGTTGCCTGGATGACGTCTGCGATCGGTACGTCGTCCGGCGCGGCGATCCAGCGCTCGAAGGACACCCGGAACACCGCGACGCCGGTCTCGGCCGCGAGAGCCGCGACGTCCGGGGCGACGCCACGTTCGAGCAGGCCGTCGGTGAGCGACGCCGTCAGCGTGGCCATCTTGATCAGTTCGCGCTCACGCAGCTCCGGCGTCGACGTGATCACGGCGGCGCGCCGACGCGAGTAGTCCCGGCGGATGTCGTCGAAGAACTCGGCCGTGGCCAGGACCGCCGCGGTCACCGCCTCCATCGGGGTCGCGTCCGCCGGCGCCGCGGCGAGCGCCTCGACCATGTGCCGCTCGAGCAGCTCGGACCCGGCGAACAGCACCTCACGCTTGTCCGCGAAGTGCCGGAAGAAGGTCCGCGCGGTGACCCCGGCCCGGTCGGCGATCTCGGCGACGGTCGTGCCGTCGTACCCGCGCTCGGCGTACAGCGCCATCGCCGCCTCCCGCAGCCGCCCGGCCGCGTCCGGCTCCCACCGTCCCATGGGGTCGATCCTAGCCGATGTCATCGAGTGACATCAGGGTGTAGCATCGGTGATGTCAGTCAATGACATCACTGGAAGGAACTTTCATGCGCGTCTTCATCACCGGAGCGTCCGGACACGTCGGCTCGGCCCTCGTCCCGGAGCTCCTGCACAACGGCCACCAGGTCCTCGGCCTCGCCCGCTCCGACGAGTCGGCCAAGCGGCTCACCGAGTGGGGCGCCGAGGCCGTCCGCGGCGACCTGCACGATCTCGATCGGCTCCGCGCGGCAACGGCCGCCGCGGACGGCGTCGTACACCTCGCGTTCCGGCACGACGCCATGCAGGCAGGCGACCTGGCCGGTGCGGCGGAGTCCGATCTCGCCGCGTTGCAGACGATCGGCGACGCACTCGCCGGCACCGACAAGCCGCTCGTGAGTACGTCGGGCACCGGCATGCTCGCGGGCATCGTCCACGACCGGGTCGCGACCGAGGACGACTACGACCCGAACGGCGGCTACCGCATCGACGCCGAGAACTACGTCGTCGACCTGGCCGCCAAGGGCGTCCGCTCCTCGATCCTCCGGCTCCCGCCGATCACCCACAGCCGGCTCGACCACCACGGTTTCGCGCCGTCGCTGATCGCCTTCGCGCGGCAGAACGGCTTCGCGGCGTACATCGGCGACGGGACGAACCGCTGGTCCTCAGTGCACACGCTCGACGCCGCCAAGCTCTATCGCCTGGCGCTGGAGTCTGCCCCCGCGGGCACCCGCCTGCACGCGATCCAGGACGAGGGCATCGAGTTCCGCACGATCGCCGAGGCCATCGGTCGCGAGCTCGACCTTCCGACGCGCTCCGTCACGGTCGACGAGGCGCCGCAGTACCTGGGCTTCCTCGCGCGGTTCGCGGCCATGGACATCCCGACGTCCGCGGCCCGGACGAGTGAGCTGCTCAACTGGCAGCCCACCCATCCGAACCTACTGGCTGATCTCGCCGAGGGGTTCTACTTCTAGACCTTCAGGACCGGCGCGATGACCTTGGACTTCGAGCCTTCGTAGGCTGCGAGCAGGATGCCGAGGACCGCGATACCTTCCTCCTCGGTGTGCAGCGGGCGCGTCTTGCCGGACAGCGACTCGGCGAAGTGGCCGATCTCGGCGACGAACGTGTCGACCGGCTCGAACTCGAAGGTCTCGGTCTCGCCCGACCGGAGACTGTAGGACAGCGTCGTGCCGTCGCTGGTCAGTGAGCCGAGCTCGCCGACGACCGAGAACCGCTCGGTGCCGACGGCCGGCTGGTACGCCCAGCTGGTCACCAGTTGGCCGACGACTCCGTTGTCGAATCGGATCAGGACCTGCGCGGAGTCCTCGCCCTCCATGAACTTCAACCGGTGCGTGGACAGCATCGCGGTCGCCTCGACCGGCAGCCCGCCGGCGAGGTGCAGCATCAGATAGGTGGGGTGGTACCCGGTGTCGATGAGCTCGCCACCACCACTTGTCTTGCTGCTCGCCCGCCAGCCCATCGAGCTCGGGTCGAAGTCGTTGTAGAAGCTGTCCGTCGTTCGCACCTCGTACACCGTGCCGATCGTCCCGGCCTGCAGCAGCTCCCGGGCCTTCGCGACCGCTGGCATGAACAACTGGTTGTGCGCACACATCAGCGTCACGCCGTTCTCGGTCACCGCCTTGCGAACATCCGCTGCCTCGTCGGCCGACAGGCACAGCGGCTTCTCGCAGAGGATGTGCTTGCCCGCCTCGGCGGCCGCGACGATCGCGTCCCGGTGCAGGTGGTGCGGCAGACAGATGTCGACCGCGTCCAGCTCTTCGTTGGTGAGCATGTCGCGATAATCCGTGTACGCCGTGGCGCCCAGCTCCTCGCCACGCTTCTTCGCGGTCTCCTCCACGGCGTCCGCGACCGCGGTGACACCGATCCGGTCCGCGTGCTGCGTATACCCCTTGATGTGCGCCGAAGCGATTCCCCCGGCGCCGATCAGACCGACCTTGATCATCGGGACGTCCTCTCAGCTGTAGGAAATCACTCGGTTGGACTCGGCTGCCGCGTTCGCCGCGACCACCAGGCGGGTCAGCTCGACCGCGCGCTCGATGTTCTCGTCCGCGCGCGTTCCGTTCGTAATGTGCTCGACCCACTGCGCGAACGGATCCGGCGAGTGCTCGGGCACCGGAAGCTGCTCGCCGTTCACGGTCAGCAGGTTGCCGGCGTCGGTGTACGTGAGCGTGCCCTCGGTCCCGAACAGCTCGATCGTGAACGGGTTGCTGCTCGCGAACCCCGCCTCGATCACCCCGATCTTCTGGTCTCCGTACCCGGCCACCACGACAGCGTTGTCTTCCAGCCCGCGGTCCGCCACCGAGCGGTACGTCGCGCTCACGGTCTCCGGCGTTGCGCCGAGGAAGAGCTGGATCAGGTACACGGGGTGGCAGCCGAGGTCGGTGAGCGCGCCGCCGATCGCGGCCTTCGGCTCGAAGAACCGCTGCGGCAACCAGCCTTCCTTGCCGTCGCGCGGGATCGCGCCGTCGTGCGAGAGCCGGACCCGGCCGTACGTCAGCTGCCCGAGCGAGCCCTTGTCCAGCACCTCCTGGATTGCGGTCGTGTAGCCGTGCGCGAGCCGCGGCAGCGAGACCGTCAGCTTCACGCCGGCCGCGTCGGTGGCTGCCACGATCTCCTCGGCCTCGGCGACCGTCGGAGCGAGCACTTTCTCTGTGTAGATGTGCTTTCCGGCCTCCGCGGCCTTGAGCATGATGTCGCGGTGGACGTCGGTCGGCGTCGTGATCACGACGCCGTCCAGGTCGTCCCGCGCGAGCAGTGCGTCAAGGTCGCCGGTGAACTCCACACCGAACTGGTCGGCACCGGCCTGGCCGCGGTCGGCATCGTCGTCCCAGACGGCCACCAGGTCCGTCCCTGGATGCGCCTGGGCCTGCCTGGAGTAGTCGCCGGCATGGACGTGCCAGAAGCTGAGCGTCGCGATCTTCAGCGGGTTGGACACGCTGGTCCTCCTCAGTGGAAACCTTCGGAAACGTTTCGGATCGACCGTCGGCAGATCACGGTACAACGTTGTCAGGAGAGCGCAACAGACTTCCGGCGCGCCCGTTCACACGGTGAGACTCGCGCGCAGTCGGGATGCTTATAGTTATCCAGGAGTCCAGGAAATAGGTGAGGTGTCGCGATGAGTGAACAGCCGGCCGGCGGGGATCTCTCGCGGTTGCGCCAGCTCAACGCGGCCGCCGTACTGCGGGAGTTGCGCGGCGATCAGCCGCTGACGCTCACCGAGCTGTCGAAGCGGACACGGCTGTCGCGCGCTTCGACGGAGGACGTGGCGCGGGACCTGCTCGGGCGCGGTTGGCTGACCGAGGTGGCGCCGGCGTCCGGGTCGGTCGGGCGGCCTGCCCGGCGGTACCGGTTCAACGCTGGGGCCGGGCGGTTGCTCGGGATCGACATCGGCGGGCACAAGGCGCTCGCGCTCGTGACCGACCTGGACGGCGAGGTGCTGAACCAGAGCCGGATCGAGGTCGACCCGGAGCTCGGCCGGCGTGAGCGGCTGGCGGCGCTGGATCGGTGCGTGCGCAAGGCGCTGGCGGGCGCGGGCGTCGAGGCGGGGCAGATCTGGTCGACGGGGGTGGCGACGACCGGGCTGGTCGACGGCATGGGGAAGGTGATGCTGTCCGATTCGCTGCCGGAGTGGACCGGGGTCGATCTGGGCGCTCATGTACGGCGGCTGGTGCCGGGTCCTGTCCGGGTCGAGAACGACTGCAAGCTCGCGGCGCTGGCGGAAACCTGGCACGGGGTCGCGCGCTACGCGAAGGACGTGGTGTTCCTGCTCGCCGGCCTGCGCACCGGCGCCGGCCTGATCATCGACGGCAAACTCCACCGCGGCTTCGCCAACTGGTCCGGCGAAATAGGCGCCCTCCCCGCCGCCGGCTGGCAGCAAGCCCCCACCCACCTCCAGAACTGGCTCGAGCGAAACCCCCGACCAACCACCCACCACGGGACGGGTGGGCTTGATCGGGTGTTCTTGGCGGCTCGGGGTGGGGATGAGGACGCGGTGGGGGCGGTGCTGGGGTATGTGGCGGATCTTGCGGTGGGGGCGTCGGCGTTGGTGCTGACGTTGGATCCGCAGTTGGTGGTGATCGGAGGCGGGTTCTCGCGGTCGGCGGACGTGATGGTGGAGCCGTTGCGGCGGGAGCTCGACCGCTGGTGCCTGCGGACCCCGGAGATCCGCGTATCCGCGTTCGCGGACGAAGGAGTCGCACTCGGCGCCGTCCGCCTGGCGCTCGACGAGGTCGAGTCGACCATCACGACCGGCCTCAGACCTTGACATAATTTTCCTGGACTCCATGATTATCCCCATCGCCCCGCCCAGCGAGAGGAAGCATCGTGATGCGTCCGTACCGACTCCTGACCACCCTTGCCACCGCCTGCGCCCTGCTCGCCACCCTGCTGGTCTCCCCTGCCAGCGCGACGATCAGCGGCGCCACCGCGACCAACACCGCCACGACGGTCACCTACCGCTTCTCCTACACCGGCACCCCGCAGTTCCTCCGCGTGTACGTCGACACGGACCGCAACCCCTCCACCGGGTTCGCCCAAGGCGGCACCGGATCTGACTACCTGCTCGAGAACGGCAGCCTCTACCAGCACACCGGCACCGGCTGGAGCTGGACGCTCGTCCGATCCGTCACCTTCACCAACACCGGCGGCGTCGCCCAGTGGACGGTCGACCGAGCGGACCTCGGCGAGACCGCCACCCCGAACGACGCCGACCTGATCTTCCAAGCGGAGGCCCCACTCGAGACGTCCGCGAAGTACACGCAGACCTACACCGGCGGCACCAGCGGCGGAGACGTGTCCTACACCCCGTCGACCGAGAACTTCGCGAATCCCGAGCGCGGCTTCTACCACCACACCGGCGACTGCGACAAAGCCGACTTCTCCCAGTCCACTCTGGCGAGCTACCGCACCAGCCAGGGCATCTCGCTGGTGATGTGCGTCTTCTACCTGGCCGAGTACAAGAACGGCCCGATCGCCCAGGCCGCCCTCGACCAGTTGCAGCAGCAACTCGCCACGGTCCGCGCGTCCGGCCTCAAGATGGTGCTCCGTCTCACCTACACCACGTCCACCACAGGCGACGACGCCACGAAGGACCGCGTACTGGCGCATCTCGACCAGTTGGCGCCGTACCTCGCCGCCGGCAAGGACGTGATCGCCGTCGTCCAGACCGGTCTGATCGGCGCCTGGGGTGAGTGGTACTACACGCAGAACTTCGGCAACGCCGGCGTCGTGTCGGCCACCGACTGGGCGAACCGCAAGGCCGTCACCGACAAACTGCTGAGTGTCGTGCCGTCGACCCGGATGATTCAGCTCCGGACGCCGAAGTTCAAGCGGACCATGTACTCGACCACCCCGGTCCAGCCCGGCGACGCCTACAACGGATCCAGCCTGTCCCGGATCGGTCACCACAACGACTGCTTCCTCGCCAGCGCCGACGACTTCGGCACCTACGAGAACCCGTCCGTCGAGTACCCGTACCTGCAGGCCGAGACGACGTACGTCGCGATGGGCGGTGAGACCTGCGGTGTGAACGCACCGCGCTCCCAGTGCCCGACCGCGACCGCCGAACTCGCGCAGTTCCACTGGTCGTTCATCAACACCGACTACGAGCCCAACGTCCTCAACTCGTGGAACAGCGGCGGCTGCCTGGCGACCGTCAGCAAGAACCTCGGCTACCGCTTCCGCCTGGAGTCCGGCACCTACCCGGCGACCGCCTCCCCCGGCGGCAGCCTGCCGATCAGCTTCACCGTCCACAACGACGGCTACGCCACGCCGTTCAACCCGCGCAACCTCGAACTGGTACTGCGGAACACCTCGACGGGCACCACCTACAAGCTCCCGATCGCCTCCGACGCACGCCGCTGGACCGCGGGTACGTCGACCACGGTGTCGCAGACCCTCACCGTGCCCAGCAGTCTTCCGGCCGGTTCGTACGCCCTGCTGCTCAACCTGCCGGATCCGCTCCTGTCCACCCGCCCCGAGTACTCGATCCGCCTCGCGAACCAAAGCACGTGGGACGCGGCGACCGGGATGAACTCGCTCCTGCACACACTCACTGTCAGCTAGGAGATTCTGATGAGACGGCTTGTCACAGCTCTCGCGGCGATCGGTCTGCTGCTGCCCACCCAGGCAGCGATGGCGCACGGCGCCCCGACCACGACCCGCACGTACGCGACCAGCGACGAGGTGATCGCCAACCCGGAGCGCGGGTTCTATCACCACACCGAGACGCACTACAAGGCCGACAACACCGGCTACGTCCCGCTGAACGTCACCACCCTGCGCAACTTCCGCACCCAGGAGAACATCACGCAGATCCTGCGCGTGTTCTACCTGGAGAAGTTCGCGAGCCGGGACGTGATCGACAAGCAGTACCTCGACCTGGTCCGCGCCGACTTCCGCACCGCCCGCGCGGCCGGGATCAAGGTGATCGTCCGGTTCGCGTACGCGCTGCCCGGTGACGGCTGGCCGCCGCCGACGCCGTACGGCGACGCACCGGTCGCCCGCGTGCTCAAGCACATCCAGCAACTCACACCGGTACTGCGCCAGAACGCCGACGTGATCGAGCTCGTCCAGTCCGGCTTCGTCGGCCTGTGGGGCGAGGGCTACTACACCGACCATTTCAGCAACCCGCAGGACCCGAGCCAGGTCTCGGACCAGAACTGGGCCGACCGCAAGGCCGTCGTCACGGCCCTGCTGAGAGCGCTCCCCAAGGACCGCATGGTCCAGGTCCGTACGCCGTACATGAAGCAGCGGATGTTCGACGTACCGACGGGAACCGAGGGAGCGGTCTCCGAGGATCAGGCGTACGACGGCTCGCCGCTGGCGCGGGTGGGGCATCACAACGACTGCTTCCTGGCCAGCCCGGACGACTTCGGGACGTATCTCAGCGACCCGGTCGAGCTGGACAAGGACTTCGTTGCCCAGGACACCAATTACGTCCCCGAGGGCGGCGAGACCTGCGCGGTCAACTCTCCGCGGTCGGACTGGGACTCGGCGTCCGCCGAAATGGCCCGGCTGCACTTCTCGTTCCTCAACACCGACTACAACAAGGACGTGCTCAACACCTGGGGCGACAACATCGAGGTCGTCAAGCAGAAGCTCGGCTACCGGTTCGCGCTCACCCAGAGCACGGTCACGACCAAGGCGAGGCCGCGCGGCCAGGTCAACGTCGGGGTGAAGATCCGCAACGACGGATGGGCAGCGCCGTACAACCCGCACCGGGTGCAGCTGGTCTTCCAGAACGACAAGCACACGTTCAAGGTCAACGTGCCGGCCGATCCCCGTCGCTGGGGAAGCGGTACGACGACCGACCTGAACTGGAAGGTCGCCGCACCGCCTGTCCCCGGCAAGTACCGCTTGCTGATCAACCTGCCGGACCCGCTCCTGTCCACCCGTCCCGAGTACTCGATCCGCCTCGCCAATGACGGCACCTGGCAGCCGAGCACCGGTTACAACGACCTAGGACAGACCGTCACTATCGGATAGGTGCTGTTCCCGGGAACGGGGAACTCTGCTGGCTGGTACAGGTGGGCAGGGTTCCCCGCCCCGGGCCTGCGCGCGTGGCGCTAAGCGCTGTCGCGGGGAGCAGGTTGGGGTTCGGGTGCTGGGGTGCGGGAACGGTGGGTGATGCCGGCGGCGGCGTAGGCGTCGGCCTCGTCGAGGGTTTCGTGTTCGAGGAGCTGGGCGGCGATCGAGTCGAGCTTCGGCCGGTTCTCGCGCAGCAGGCGGCGCGCCTCGGCGTAGCACTGCTCGATGAGTCGGCGTACCTCCTCGTCGACAGTGTTGAGCAGCTCGTCCGAAACTCCCGCGGAACGCGCGTCACCCTCGGCCGGAAGGATCGACACCGGGCCGATCGCGTCCGACATACCCCACCGGCCCACCATCGACCGGGCGATCCGCGTTGCCGTCTCCAGGTCGCTCTCGGCACCCGTGGTCACGACACCGAGAACCTCCTGCTCGGCCGCCATCCCACCAAGCGCCCCGATGATTCGCCCGCGTAGGTAGTCCACGTCGTACCCGTACCGATCGGACTCCGGCGTCGACAGCGTCACCCCGAGCGCCCGCCCGCGCGGAATGATCGACACCTTCCGGACCGGGTCCGCGCCCTTCTGGATCATGCCGAGCAGCGCGTGCCCGCCTTCGTGGTACGCCGTCCGCCGGCGCTCCTCCTCCGGCATCACCACGTTCCGCGCGGTCCCGAGCTGGACCTTCTCGAGCGCGTCGGTCAGGTCGCGATGGGTGATCTGCGACTCGCCCTGCCGGGCCGCCGCAAGCGCCGCCTCGTTCAGGAGGTTGGCCAGGTCGGCGCCGGTCATGCCGGGCGTGGACCGGGACAGCGCAGCCAGGTCGGCGTCCGGTGCAAGCGGCTTCCCGCGCGCGTGCACCTTGAGGATCGCCTCGCGCCCAGGTTGGTCCGGCGCGTGCACCGTGATCGTCCGGTCGAACCGGCCGGGCCGGAGCAGCGCCGGGTCGAGTACGTCGGCACGGTTCGTGGCGGCGAGCACCACGACGCCCTCGGTACCGGAGAACCCGTCCATCTCGGTGAGGATCTGGTTCAGCGTCTGCTCGCCCTCGTCGTGCCCGCCGACCGACCGGGCACCGCCGCGGGCGCGTCCGATGGTGTCGATCTCGTCGATGAAGATGATCGCCGGCGCCACCTTCCGCGCCTCGCCGAACAGTTCCCGCACCCGGCTCGCGCCGACGCCCACGATCATCTCGATGAATTCCGAGGCACTCGCGGAGAAGAAGGGCACCCCGGCCTCCCCCGCGGTCGCCCGCGCGAGCAGCGTCTTCCCGGTCCCGGGCGCGCCGGCCAGCAGCACGCCCTTCGGCGCCCGCGCCCCGAGCCGCCGGTACTTCTCCGGGTCCTTCAGGTAATCGACGACCTCCTCGATCTCGGATTCGACCTCGTCGATCCCCGCGACGTCCGCGAACGTCACCCGCACCGTGCTCGGGTCGACCGGCTTCTTCTGCTGGCCACCACCCCCGCCGAGCAGTCCGCCCAGACCGCCACCCGCCCGGCTCCGCCGGAACAGCCAGAAGTAGAACGCGGCGATCAGGATGAACGGGCCGAGCGAGATCAGCAGGTTCCACAGCACGCCGCGCTGCGCGACCACCGGGGTCGCCCGGACCGTGGCGCCGCCCTTCTGCAGGTCGCCGTACAGGTTGTCGTTGGCGAACGTCGGCCGCTCGGTGGTGAACTTCGTGTACGTCGACCCGCTCTTGCCCGGCACCTCCGCAGCCTGCTTCAGCCGGCCCTGGATGGTGTCGCCGCGGGAGAAGATCTCGGCGACGTTCTGCTTCTGCACCTGCACGGTGAAGTCGGTGTAGGCGATGGTCTCCTCGCCGCCGGACAGCTGGTCCTGCATCGTGGTGAGCAGGAAGAGCACCAGGTACCCGCCGACGATCCACGCGGTCCACTTCCACCACCGCGGCCGGCGAGGCTTGTCGTCGTCGCCGTGCCCGGCCGGCAGTCCCTCGGTCCGCCACGGCTTGTGCGGCCGCTGCGGTCCGTCGTTCTTCCGATCACCCTGGTCGGCACCCTGGCCCCGGTCGGCGCTGGACTCGTCCTTCGCCGGCGGCTCCTTCTCGCTCATGAAGCCAACATAGGACCTGAATCCCCACCGACCCAGCAACAACTCCCTCCTTGATAGGCCGTCGTACCCTGGCGCATGGCTGTCCTGATGCCACGCCTCCGGCGCGGCGGGTCATGGGGCTGGAACTCCCGGCCTTCCCTCGTCGCTCCGGTCGCTTCGCTCCCTCCGCTCCTCAGTCCAGGCCGGGAGGCCCCATGACCTGGCCCCTCATCCTCGACTGCGATCCCGGCCACGACGACGCGCTGGCGATCCTGCTCGCGGTCGCCGATCCGGCCGTCGAACTGCTCGCCGTGACGACCGTGGCGGGCAACCACACCGTCGACAAATGCACCGTGAACGCCCGTCGCGTCCTCTCCCTCGCAGGTGCCTCCGACATCCCCGTCGCGCGGGGCGCCGACCGGCCGTTGGTACGCCGGTTGCGCATCGCCGACGACGTCCACGGCAGCACCGGGCTCGACGGCCCGCAGTTCACGGACGAGCCGTCGGTCCCGGAGTCGCCGTACTCGGCGCAGGAGCTGCTGGTCGACGTACTGCGCTCCAAACCGGCGACGATCGTCGCGACCGGGGCGCTGACGAACATCGCGCGGCTGCTCGTCGACGAACCCGGTCTCGCCGCGAACATCACTGAGATCGTCTGGATGGGCGGATCCACCGAGCGCGGCAACATCGCGCCGCTCGCCGAGGCCAACGCGTATGTCGATCCGGAGGCGGCGGACGTAGTGGTTCGGTCGGGCGTTCCGTTCACGATGTGCGGGTTGAACGTGACGCATCAGGCGCTCGTGACGGACGACGTACTCGCGCGGCTCGAGCGGATCGGGACGCCGCTCGCGCGGATCTGCAGCGAGTGGATGACGTTCTTCGCGTCGACGTACCGGGAGCTGTTCGGGTTCGAGGCGCCGCCGCTGCACGATCCGGTCGCGGTGGCGAGGGTCATCGATCCGGCGATCGTGCGGTGCGTCGAAGCGAATCTGGTGATCGAAACAGCCGGCGAGTGGACCGCCGGGGCCACGGTCGTGGACCTGGACGGTTACACCGGGCGCCCCGCGAACGCACGGATCGCCGTCGACCTCGACCGGGACGCCTTCTGGGACAAGGTCATCGGCGCGATCACTCGGCTGTCCGTCTGCTGACAGCGGAACAGCCTTCTCCCCAGTCGCCCGCTGCCTCAGGGTGGAGGTGTCGAAGGAGGACACACATGTACGTCGAACAACAGTCGGCCGCGACCGTTCCGGGACAGCCCGGGGTCCCGGGGCGGCCTTGGCCCGAGATTCCTGGGATCCCACGGCCCGGGGTACCGGAGCAGCCGGCACCGCAGCCGATCCTGCCGTCCTGGTACGAGCCGACGTCGATCACGCTCGAGCGGGAGCTCGCCGATCGGCTGCTGGCGGAGCGGGTGATCCTGATCGGCGGCCGGCTCGACGACTCGCTCGCGAACCACGTCGCCTCGCAGCTGCTCCTACTGAATGCCCAGGGCAACGACCCGGTCACGCTGCACCTGTCGTCGACGGAGTCCGACCTGGAGGCATCCCTCTCCGTCGCCGCCGCGATCGACCTGATCACCGCTCCCGTCCACGTCCTCGCCCGTGGCACGGTCCGCGGCCCCGCGATCGCCGTACTCGCCGCCGCCGAACAGCGCGAGGCCCACCGCCACACGACGTTCGTCCTCTCCGCACCGCGATTCGCGGCCGACGGCACCGTCAACGAACTGGCCACCCTCTCCGAACAACACGACCACCAGTCCGCCCGCCTCCGGGACCTCATCGCCCAGGCAACCAAACGCCCCGCCGACGAGATCGCCACGGACCTGGAAACCGGCCGAGTCCTCACCGCCGAAGACGCACAGGCCTACGGCCTGATCACCGGCCTCCGCTGATCCCGGGACCCCCGCCGATGACTGGAGATAGGCAATAGCCTGTCCCCAGTCATCGGGGGCTATTCCCACATCAGGGGAAGGTGAGGACGAGGCGGCCGGGGATGGTGCCGGTTGTCTGGCGGGTCCAGGCGGGGGTGATGTCGGCGAGGGTGACCGTGTCGTAGGCGACGGTGATCTCGCCGGAGGCTGCGTGCTGGAGTACGGCGGTGAGCGCGTCGCGGCGTTGGTCTGTGGTAAGTGCGTTGTTCGTGTAGCCGAGGATGCTCGCCGACTTGCTCCGCAGTACGGCCGACGAGAAGACCGCCTCATCGTTCGACGACCCACCAAGGTTCACCAGCCGCCCGCCAGGAGCGAGCGCCCGCGAGGCAGCCGTCGCCGCGACACCGAACACCGAGTCGATCACCACGTCGTACGTCGGCTCCCCCAGCCGCGCCGTCAACTCGTCGACATCGGTGCTCAGAGCAACCACCTCGTCAGCACCTGCCGACAGCGCCCGCTCCCGCGACGCATCCGACCGTACGACGGCCACGACCTGTGAGGCCCCGAGCACCCGGGCCGCCCCGATCGCCACCTGCCCGACCGCGCCGCCACCGCCCAGCACGAGCACCCGCTCACCCACCTGCATCCGTGCTCGTGAGGTCAGCATCATCCACCCGGCAACCCCGGACAGCCCGATGGCAGCCACCGCCGCATCCCGCACCGGCGCCTCCAGCACGATCAGGTCGCCATCGGGTACGGCGGCCCGCTCCGCGAAACTCCCGTCTCCCGCGGCCATCCCGGCCGAGGTTGCGAAGAACACTCGCGTGCCGGGGGCAACTGTCGCCGATTCCTCTACCACGCCGACGCCTTGCACACCTGGGACATACGGCAGCGCCGGCGGGCCGAAGTACGACGTACCGGAAGCGCACAGCAGGTCGAGTGGCACGATCGGGGCCGCGGTGACGCGGACGATCGAGAATCCTTCGCGGGCCACGGGATCCGGATGTTCGGCGTGGGACGGCGGCTCGCCGTGGGTATGCAGGACAGCGGCTCGCACGCGGTCTCCTCAGGTAGCGATGTCCGGATACGGTAGCGCGTGGTGCTGGAGCGCCCGCCCGTACGCCTTCTGGTACTCGAGCGGCCCGTGGTCGCGCTCGAACATCGCGATGAACAACGTCAGCGTCAGGAACGGATGCGCCCCCAGCGCGAACAGTTTGACGTGGTCGTGCTCGCGCAGCGCCGTACGCTCCTCGTCGGTGAAGGCGAGCCAGGTGGACTTCTCCGCGACCACACAGTTGAGCACCTGGTTGGCCAGCTCGCGCTCCCACCAGTCAACCGTCCCCGCAGCATCCTCGCGGTAGCGCTCCACGAGCGAAGGATCCCGGTCGACGGTGTAGAGGAACTTGTTCAGTAGGTACTTGCTCATGCCGGCACTCCGTTCGGGTACCAGGTGAAGTACGCCTCCATCGTGTGGAACAGATCGAGCGAGTCGACGTGATCAGCCTTCGCTCCGGCCCCCGCGACGCCCATCATCAACATGAAGTCCATGAAGCCGTGCGTCGCGTTGCCGGGCAGATGCAGGCTGTCCAGCGTCACCTCCGACAGGCACCCGTCGAGGTCGCCGCTCGCGATCCAGTCCACGGCCTTGCGATCGAACTCCGGGTCCGGTCCGTGCGCACCGAACTGCCGCGGCCCGCCGAGCTCGAGCGACAGGTGCCCGGTACCGATGATCGCGACCCGCTTGTCGATCGGCCACGACTCCACCAGCTGCCGGATCGTCCGGCCGAGTTCGACGAATCGTCCCGGCCGCGGCAACGGCGGCGCAAAGATGTTGGTGTAGATCGGCACGATCGGCAGATCCGCCTCCGGGCGGAGCGTGATGATCGGGCAGGTGATGCTGTGGTCGATCCGCAGTTCGTTGCTGAAGGCAAGGTCGAACCCGGCGTCCAGCCCGTTTCGCAGGATGTGGCCGGCGAGTTGCTCGTCCCCGGCCAGCCGCATCCGCGGCAACCCGAACTCGCGTTCCTCGTTGTACCAGTTCGCGTCGAAGTACGGCGCCTTGCCGACCAGGAACTGCGGCATGTTGTCCAGCCACAGCTGGTGGAAGTGATCGCTGCCGACCATCACCAGGATGTCCGGCCGCGCCTTCGTCAGGGTCTCCCGGAAGGCCTCGATCTTCGCCACCCACGCGTCGGCGAACGGCGGGCGATCGGCGCCTGTCGCGGTACTGGCCCGGTAGTAGAACGGATGATGCGTGGAGGCGATCACCGCGGCGACTGTGGCCATGTGGTGCTCCTTCAGGATTCCGGATCGACATACACGGCGTTGCGGTCGACAGTCAGGTAGGCGTCCATGCCGATCGGCCGGCGGCGTTCCTCGGCGAGCTGCCCAAGCAGCCCGGCAGCCCTTGCCAGCAAGGCGAATCCACGCAGCAGCTCGACCGGCAGCCCGAGGTCGGCGAGCGCGGCGCCACAGACACCGGCACCGTTCAACGGGAGCTTGCGACCCAGCACCTGCTCGTGCACCCGCCCGATCGCTTGGAAGAGCTTGAGATGCGGGCCTTCCAGATCTTCTTCACGGGCGATCCCGATCAGCACCGGCGTCCGCGGGTCCTGCACCTTGTGCACCGGATGCCCGAGCCCCGGGATCAACTTCCCCTGGACCCCACGGACCACCTCGAGCGCGAACTCGTCCCACCCGGCCTCGTCAGTCGGCAGCTCATGTCCTTCAAGCGCCTCGTGCAGGAACATCCCGCAGTCCTCAGTCACACCGAGAAAGCGCGATCCCCCGCCCAGCAGACCGGCCGCCAACGCTCCTTGCAACGAGTCCGGCGCGGACAAATAGGTCAGCCGCGCCGCGATCGCCGTCGGCGTGAACCCGTGATCCGCCAGCGCGACCAGCACGGCCTCGAACACTCGCGTCTCGGACGGCGTGGGCCGGCGCAGGGCGACGAGCCAAAACGCCAGCTCGCCGAAGCCGACCTTGCCCATCAGGTCTGCCGTCAGATCCTGCCCGAGCAGGCGGATCTCGTCGGCCGTCGACGTACCGAGCGACGTCGGGAAAGTCGTCATTCCATCAGCCACTTTCGTAGTTCGGCGCCGTGTTCGTCCAGGTCGGGCGGTGGCAGCCGGTACGACGCTGCGCTGTCCGAGAACGTGATCGGGTTCCGGACCGTCGGGATCTCGCCGACCGTCACCACCGGGTCCAGCCCGATGTCCTCGGCGAACGCGACCCCGCCGTCGACGGTGTTGATCGGCCCGCACGGCACCCCGGCCGCGATGATGTCCCGGAACCACTCGAGCTTGGTCCGCGTCATCAACCGCGCCACCAGCAACGGCCGCAACTCGTCACGATGAGCAGTGCGCATTTCGTTCCGGTCGAATCGCGGATCGTCGGCCAGCTCGGGTACGCCGAGCACCTCCACCAGCTTGCGGAACTGCCCGTTGTTCCCGGCCGTGATGATCAGTTCGCCGTCCGCGCACGGCAGCGGCTCGTACGGAAACAGGCTCGGATGGCTGTTCCCCATCCGCAGCGGTACGACGCCACCCGCGACGTACGCGCTCGACTGGTTCACCAGCCCGGACAGCGCCGACGACAGCAGATTCACCTCGACGTGCTGACCGCGTCCGGTCTCGTGCCGCAGGTTGAGGGCCGATAGCACCCCGATCGTCGCGTGCAGTCCGGCCATCACGTCGAACACCGAGATGCCGGCGCGGAACGGTTCACCGTCCGGGGCGCCGGTCAGACTCATCAGCCCGGAGATCGCCTGCACGATCAGGTCGTACCCGGGCAGCTCGGCGCCGCCCGGCCCCGAACCGAAGCCGCTGATCGACGCGTAGATCAGTCTGGCGTTGCCCTCGGCAACGGTCTCGTAGTCGAGGCCGAAGCGCGCCAGCCCGCCCGGCCGGAAGTTCTCCACCAGCACGTCCGCGCGCCGCGCCAGTTCCTGCGCCGCCGCCAGGTCCGACGGATCCTTCAGGTCGAGCGCGATCGACCGCTTGTTCCGGTTCACCGCGAGGTAGTACGTCGAGATGCCCTCGCGGACCGGCGGCTGCCAGGAGCGCGTGTCGTCACCGCCGGGCGACTCGACCTTGACCACGTCAGCCCCGAGGTCGGCGAGCAGCATGGTCGCGTACGGACCGGCCAGGATCCGCGAGAAGTCGGCCACCAGCAGCCCGGACAGCGGTCCCTTCACCTGACCTCCCGATCTACGGACGTTTGTCCGCATCAGTTTCGATCTCTTCATACGAGCTGTCAACAGCCTCTTGACTCCATCGGACAGCACTCAGATAGTGAGTCTGACCGCCCCGTTGACCGTCATACGGACGTATGTCCGGGCAACTCCTTGGAGGCATCGATGACCACAGTGCTGTTGCGGGGCGGAACCGTGCTGACGATGGACGACCAGCACACGGTCGTCGCGGACGGCGACGTCCTGATCGACGGCGACCGGATCGCAGCCGTCGGGCAACCCGGCGAACGGCTCGACGTACCGGAAGGAACGCAGGTCGTCGACGCGTCCGGCGGCATCGTGATGCCGGGCATGATCGACACGCACCGACACATGTGGCAGACCGCGATGCGCGCGTACGGCGCCGACTGGACGCTCACGCAGTACTTCGTCTGGTACTACCTCGAGCACGGCAAGATCTTCCGCCCGGAGGACATCCACGCGGGAAACCTCACGTCCGCGTGGGAGTCGCTGGAGGCCGGCGTCACCACCACGGTCGACTGGTCGCACGGGCTGCAGAGCGTCGACCACGCCGAGGCCGCGGCGGACGCGTTGCGCGCCGTACCCGGGCGGTTCGTTCTTGCCTACGGCAACATCCAGGCCGGGCCGTGGGAGTGGTCCGCGGATCCTTCGGTGCGCGCGTTCCTGGAGCGGCTGCGGGACGACGGGCAGCTCGGGCTGCAGCTCGCGTTCGACGTGACCGGTGATCCGGCCTTCCCGGAGCGGGGCGCGTTCGAGGTCGCGCGCGAGCTCGGGGTCGGCGTCACCACCCATGCCGGCGTCTGGGGTGCGACCAACGACAGCGGCATCAAGCTGATGCACGACAACGGCTTCATGACGCCGCAGAACATCTACGTGCACGCGGCCACCCTCACCACGGACTCGTACCAGCGGATCGCCGCGACCGGCGGCTCGATCTCGGTCTCCACCGAGTCCGAGCAGAGCGCCGGCCAGGGCTACCCGCCGACCTGGCAGGTACGCCGCCACAACATTCCGGTGTCGCTGTCGATGGACACCAGTGTGTGGTGGAGCGGCGACCTGTTCAGTGCGATGCGGACGACGCTCGGCGCCGACCGGGCCCGCGAACACCTGGAGGCGCACATGAAGGGCGCCACCGTGACCCACAGTCATTTGCGGGCCGAACACGTCGTCGACTGGGCGACCCGCGGCGGCGCCCGCGCGCTCGGCCGCGACGACCTCGGCAGCCTCGAACCCGGCAAGAAGGCCGACGTGATCCTGATCAAGAACGACGCGTCACCGGTGTCGTTCCCGCTGATCAACCCGTACGGCCAGGTGGCGTTCCAGGCGCAGCGCGGCGACGTGCACACGGTGATCGTCGACGGCCGCGTGGTCAAGCACAACCACCAGTTGGTCGACTGCGACCTGACCGCCGTACGACGGGAGGTCGAGGCGACCGTCGACCACTTGCGGTCGGCGCTCGGTGAGGAGGCCTGGCTGAGCGGGATGAACCCGGAACTGCCGGAGGGCGAGGTGCTCGACAACCCGTACCAGTACACGGCCTACAAGTCCGACTCCACCCGCGAGGCGCGTGGCACCATCTTCGGTGAGTCCTAGTCAACCAACAGGAGGACGATAGATGGCAGGCCGTGGCGCGGGTCCGGACTTCGTCGAGTCACTGGCTCGTGGGCTGGACGTGCTCGCCTGCTTCGACGTGGACCACCGCACGATGTCGCTCACCGAGGTCGCGGCCGCGGCCGGCCTGGCCCGGCCGACCGCGCGCAGGCTGCTGCTGACGCTGGAGGAGCTCGGCTTCGTTCGTACGACCGGCGGCTCGTTCCAGCTCACGCCCAAGGTGCTGACGCTCGGCATGGCGTACGTCGGTTCGCTCGGCCTGTGGGACATCGCGAAGCCGCACCTCGAGACCCTCGTCGCGCGCACCGGCGAGTCGTCGTCGATGGCGCAGCTCGACGGCTCGGACATCGTGTACGTCGCCCGCGTGTCGGTGCCGAAGCTGATCGCGCTGCGGGTCGACATCGGCACTCGGTTCCCGGCTGCGCAAACGTCTCAGGGCAAGGTGCTGCTCTCGGCGCTCGCCCCCGACGCACTCGCCGACGTACTCGCGCAGCCGAGCCGCGCCGGGCTCCCGCCGTACATCGGCCGGACCGCGGAACAACTGCGTGACGAGCTGACCGAGATCCGGGCCCGCGGCTGGGCGCTGGCCGACGAGGAGCTCGCACCGGGCGTTCGCTCGGTCGCGGCACCGGTGCGCGACGGCACCGGGACTGTGCGGGCCGCGATGAACGTGACCGTGCACGCGGCCGAGACCACAGTCGACACGTTGCTGCACGACCACCTCCCGTTGTTGCTGCGTACGGCAGGAGATGTCAGCGCGGAGTGGGCGCTCTGGCAGTCTCGCCCACACGTCGAGGTCGAGCAGCGGGACGAAACGACTGCTTGAATGGTCATATGACTGTTCTCGACTCGCCCATCCCCCGGTTTCATCTCGCGATGCCTGTCGACGACCTGGACGCGGCGCGGCACTTCTACGGCGAGGTCCTCGGCCTCGAACAGGGCCGCAGTTCCGACACCTGGATCGACTGGAATCTGCGCGGCCACCAGTTCGTCACCCACGTCGCGCCCGAGCGCGCGCAGCGGATCCACAACCCGGTCGACGGCCACGACGTACCGGTGCCGCACTTCGGCCTGATCCTGACCGTCGACGAGTTCCAGACCTTCGCCGAGCGGCTGAAGGCGGCCGGCACCGAGTTCGTCATCGAGCCGTACGTGCGGTTCCAGGGCCAGACCGGTGAGCAGTGGACGATGTTCTTCCTCGACCCGGCCGGGAACGCCCTGGAGTTCAAGGCGTTCGCGGACGACTCCCAGGTCTTCGCCGCCTGAGCGGCGAACCTAGGGCGTGACCCAGCCGGTGAGGATCGTCGTACCGGACTGCGTCGTGCAGACCAGTCGGTAGGGGATGTTCGGTGGCGGGCCGAGAACGAAGAAGCCGAGTTCGTCGATCTCCGCCTCGGCCAGCTTGCCGCCGTCGCCGCGGGCCGTGACCGTGCCGACGTCGGGCGGGTCGAGCTGGCCCAGGACGGCGTTCGGCGTCAGCTCGAGCTCGACCGTCCAGCCGTCGGAGGCGAACGTGAGAGAACGCAAGATCGCGCTCTCCGAGCGGATCGCCAGCGCGTCCAGCGGATCCTGTGCGGAGTCGTAGGTGAGCGCCGCCAGTTCGGCGTCGATGGTCCGCCATGCGAACGCCGCCTTGCCGGCTTCGACGAAGGCGGACGGAACTTCGTCCGCGGACGCCAGCGCGTCCCGTAGGGCTTCGATCAGCAACTCGTCGTCGTGCCAGTCCGGATCCATCACGGTTCTCTCACCCCCTCGTCCTGTCATCGGGTCCATCCGCCGCCAGCCGGGCCAGCGCGGGAGTCTGTCGTAGCCGGGTCAGGCAGCGGGCCCGGTTCGGGCCGATGCTGCCGATCGGCACCTGGAGGCGCCGGCTGATCTCGTCGTACGGCGCCGGCGGGTCCTGCATCAGCAACCCGAGCAGAACCTGGCAGCGCCGCGAGAGTTCCGCGAACGCGGTGCGCAGGATCGTCTTGCGTTCGTGCCGCAGTACTTCCTCTTCGGCGATCGCCTGCTCGGGGACGTCGGGCGCCTGCACGAAGTCCACCGGCTCTGTCCGGCTGGTCGCGCGGATCAGCCGAAAGCACTCTCGCTGGGTCGTGGTCGCGATCCAGCCCGGCAACGCGGCCGGCTCACGTAGACCCGGCAGGTGCTCGACCAGCCGCAGCCACACGCTCTGTCCGACGTCGTCGATATCCGGCTGCGCCAGGCCGCACCGCCGGCACACCGAATAGACGAGCGGCGCGTACCGCTCCACCAGCTCGTCCCATGCATTCTTCTCGCCGTCCCTGGCCCTGGTGACCAGGTCGACGACTGTCGGATCGTCCCGCACGCCGTCCCCCTTCCTCACCGGACCGCTCGGCTATACCCCTCTTACTGGTACAGAGCGATCCGGACGACTGCTGATACATCAAGCCCCGAGTGCAACGAACGAACGACCAGCGGCATCGGCCACCGGATCACCGCGCGTCCCTACGCGAGCCGACGCGAACGCGGCCGCTAGCGACTGACCTGCCTGCAGGTTCTCGTGGAGCGCGAGCATCAAGGGAGCGGTTGCCGGATCGTTCACGGGTACGACGCTCGCCAGGATGCCTGCCGCGCCCAACGGGATCAGGCTGCTGCTCAACCCGAGCAGCTCGTCGGCGCCGACCGGTTTCGCCAGCCCGGAGTCGCAACTCGACAACACCATCCGGTACGGCGCTCTGCGCAGCCGCTCGAAGTCGTACACGGTCAGCGGCCCGTCGTCGAGCCGCAACGACGAGAACAACGGACTGTCCGCGCGGAACGTACCGTGCGCCGCGATGTGCGCGATCCAGGCGCCGTCGAGCTCCCGCAGTACTTTCTCCGCGGTCGCGTCCCCGTCCGCCAGCACGGTCGCGTCCGGGTACTGCTTCGCGAGCTCCATGACCTCGGCGCGGCCCGCCGACAAGCCCGGCCCGAGCACCAGCACGACACGACGGTCCGACGGCGGCCGCACCTGCCGCGCGCGCAACCAGGTCGCCGCCGACGGCACCACGTTCACGGCCCGATCAGCCAACGCCGGCACCAGCCCCCAAGGCAACGCATGCAACCTGCCCGGCGGCACCATCACCACCGGTCGATCCCCCAGCAACTCCTGCGCACCCCCAAGAATCGCGTCCCCCAACCGGACCCCCAGCACCTCGAGCGACGGTCCACCCTGAGGTCGACCATGTGCTCGGCCGTGAGCCAGCCTGCGCAAGCGGAACCGTGAGCGTTCCACCTCAAGTGCCGCGGCAGACAATGGACCGACCTCGTGCCGGGTGATCCGCCCGTCCCGCACCACCACCGCATGCAGCACCCCACCAACCTCAACCAGCTCGACAAGCACAGTCTCGCCGAGCGCCCCGACCAACTCATCAACCTCGAACCGAGGTGCGATCCGATGCGCGCTGCCTTGGGCTCTCAATGCGCGATCTCGAACTGTCTTCTCCAGGCGCCGGCGTTCCTTCTCAAGCGACGGATCGGGCGATGCGTCCAGCCGTCGTACGACGTCCCGCAACGCCGCGAGCTCGCCGACGAGTTGCTCGTCGTCCTGCGGCCGCACCGGCGGCACCCCGAGCGCCGTCGCCCGCCACCGCTCGCCCCAACTGAGCAACCGCCGCGGATCGTCCCGTCGCAACGCGTCCCGCAGCGCCAGCTCAGCCAGCTCAGCGCCATGACCGGTCGCCAACGCCCGCAGCTCCGTAGCGCCCATCGCGAGCCGATGCTCGTCCAACGCGTCGAGCCCGCGACCGCACGCCGACAACATCCCCCGCACCTCACCACGCGCCTCGGCCCGCAACGCCTTCCCCAACCACGCCGCACTCCGCGCGATCGGCGGCGCATCCTTGCTATGCCGTCCCGCCAATTCCAGCTGACGATCCGCCGCCCGGGCCCGCCCGAGATCCAATGCCAATCGCCCCGCCAGCAAATGCGCGCCCGACGCCTCGGACGCACCCAACGCATCCAACCGACCAGCCATCGCGCTCACGCGTCGAAGCAACCGCTCTCCGCGTTCTCCCGACTGATACCGCGCCTCCAGCTGCACCATCGACGAGCGCACCGACCACCACTCCCGGTGCTGTGCCGAGAACAACCGCCGCGCCCGATCTGCCCGCTCCCGCGCCGCCGCCGGATCGCCCGCCGCTAACGCAGCAGTCGCCGCCGCGAACCACAGCTCCCCGCGTTTGGTCGCCGTACCGCCCTTGGCCGCGATCGCCTGATCCATCTCGGCCAGCGCCTCTGTACTGAGCCCGGCAGCGAGCAGTACGCCGCACCGATCGATCGCGAGATCCGGCCACACCACACCGACTGCGGCGAACCGCCGGCCCGCCTCGTCCAAATACCGCAGCGCCGCCGGCAGATCGCCCCGCGAGTACGCGACCAATCCACGATTCTGCCGAGCCTCGGCGTACTCGAACTCCTGACCCGTCGCGGCGTACAACTTCTCCGCGACCGCGAAATCCGCATCCGCCCGCAACGTAGCGCCCAAAGCGAGTTGGATGAATCCGCGATAGTTCCGCGACCGCGCCTCCCAGACCTGATCGCCGGACCGCCGCAACCGCGTGATCGCGGACCGCAGATCGTCGAGCGCCTCGCGATGCCGCCCGAGCACCAGCAGTACGTCGGCGCGCCGTACCAGCACCCGCCCGGTCAGCGCACCGCGGCTGAGGTCGACGGCGCGATCGAGCCGCGCCAGACCCTCCCGGCTCCGGCCCGCCCGGCCGAGTGTTGCGCCCAACGTGGCAAGAACATCCGCCTGCCGCTCGGACCGTCCGGACTGCTCCGCCAGCCGCAGCGCGGTACGCAACTCGCGGACCGCCGTCGTCACATCGCCGAGCTGCCGCAGACCGATGCCCCAGGCCTGGTGCGCGATCGACGCCTCGACCGTCGCCGGCGCACCGGCCAGCAGCGTCCGCGCCGACGCGATCGCGTCGTGCGGACGTGACAACGCGAGAGGCAGCAGATTTTCTGCCGCCTCGGAACTCCCCCCTGCCGTCGGCATTCTGGAATAGTATCGGGCATTTCGACTGTCCAGGGGGGATGTAAGTAAATGGAAAATCAAACGACCGAACCAAAGTACATTGCTCAGATCGAGCTGATTCTCAGAGCATTCGAGCGTCAGGTCGAGGTGTTCCCGGAGGACTGGGAGAAGCGGCCGGAGGGGGCCGACTACCTGTACCGCGCCGGAGCGGTCCTGGTCCGCGACAAGGACGTCCCGCGAGTCGTCGAGCTGTTCCAGGGCGGCCGCCCGGACGACGGCGGGATCGGCGGCGTCACCCGGCTGCTGCTGCCGGATCGCGTGCCGCCCGAAGCACCGGAAGATCGGTCGCTCACCCAACGATTCCTCAAGTACGCCGACCTGCGGCTGGGACGCGGCGTGGTCACACCGGAACACCTGTTCTACGTGACACCCAGCGTCAGCCCGTGCCCCGCGACCGAGCCTGAGGAGGTCACGCCTGGTACTCCGCCGGACCCGGTGCTGCCCACGCCGTTCCTGTCCGCGGGCGCCGCGGACGGTCGCGGGGTGAAGGTCGTCGTACTCGATGTGGGCTGGTCCGACGCGCCGGCGGCGTACTGGCTGACCGGGGTGACCGGCGATCCGGAGAACGCGTTCGACGGGGCCGGGCACATCAAGCCGTACGCCGGTCACGGGACCTTCATCGCCGGGGTGATGCGGGCGATCGCGCGCAACGTGGAGATCGTGGTGAAGAGCTACTTCACCACGGCCGGTGCGATGTGGGAGTTCGATCTCGCGCAGGCACTGGACGAGATCCTCGATCTGGCGCCCGACATCATCAGCCTGTCGGCGGGCACCAGGACGCGGTTCGACCTGGCGCCGCTCGCTCTGGACGTCTTCGTGCAGACCCGGCTGAACCGCGTCAACGGCCTCACGCTGGTCGCCGCGGCGGGCAACGAGTCGTCCAGGGACTACTTCTGGCCGGCCGCGTTCCCGGAGGCCGTCGGCGTCGGTGCGCTGGCGGACAACGGGCGGGACCGGGCGTCGTTCAGCAACTTCGGCGGCTGGGTCGACGTCTACGCACCGGGCGAGCACCTGGTGAACGCGTTCCTGACCGGCGACTACGAGTGCACCGAGCCGCCGAACACCGGCCAGTTGCGCTCGTTCGCGGGCATGGCCCGATGGAGCGGTACGTCGTTCGCGACGCCGCTCGTGGCCGGTCTGATCGCCGGCCGGATGTCGGTCACCGGTGAGAGCGCCAAGCAGGCGGCGGACGCGCTGCTGGCGTTCGCGCTCACACAGCCCGAGCCGGGCACCGGGCCGGTCCTGCGAGCCGGCGACGCATTGGCGTCACTCACCTAGCAACGCGCCGACGCGGTGCGGTTTCCGGCCTGACCGCCCGGACTCTCGCACCGCGTCAGCTCCCCCCTTGCGTGCCCGCGCGCCGCCCTCCCCCCTGCAACGGCCCGAAGGCTCCCCCCACTTCTGCGGAGTCACCCTCGGTACAGGTTGATACACCCGGTTTTCCGGAAAGTTTTCAACGGCTGGGCGACTGCGGCTGCTCACAAAGGAACGGTGCCCGGTGAGCGCCGGAGTGGTAGCTGTACTGCTTCCCGCCGGCCTCGAGGATCGTCCGGTTCCCCGGCACCAGCGCCTGGGTGTAGTACATCCCCGGCTCCGGGCACCCGAGACTGCCGTCGGGCCAAGTGACCTCCTCGGAACTGACGACGGTCACCTGCGCCGCGTCCACCCCCAGCCGCTTCGTCAGGTCGGCCTTGGCCTGGTCGACCACACTGCCGCCCGGGCTCGCAGGCTCGGAACTACTGGGGCTGCTGCTGCTACCACTACTACTGCTGCTCGGCGTCATCGACGGTTGCCCTCCAGTCACGGATTCATTGCCACACGCAACCAAAAGTACGGCTGCCGCCAGCACGGTCGTCACACTGCGCATCATGATCACCTCCCACAGTAGACGCTCGGCCGGAGCCGTTCGTTGCAGACGGTACAAATGCCACGCCTCCGGCGCGGCGGGTCATGGGGCTGTAACTCCCGGCCTTCCCTCGTCGCTCCGGTCGCTTCGCTCCCTGCGCTCCTCAGTCCAGGCCGGGAGGCCCCATGACCAGTTGTTCAAGTTCTGTTTGCCGTCCGTCGGCCGTCGGCGTGAAGGATCGCGGCAACGTCCCGTCCACGTAGTCAGCAGGAGTCAAGCCATGTCTGTCGATCGTCGTTCCGTCCTCCGAGGTGCCGCCGTCGGCGCCGCCGGGGTCGGCTTCACCACCGTCGGCGCCGTGCCGACGCTCGCCGAGGCCGCGCCGGCCTCGCACGGCGACCGTTCGCCGTTCCCGCAGCACAAGCCGTTCCCTCCGCTGCTGGACGACCCGAAGGGCATCCTCGCGCTGCCGGCCGGCTTCCGGTACAAGGTCGTCACCAAGGCCGGTGAGACCAAGCTGAAGAGCGGCCAGGCGACGCCGAACGCCCACGACGGAACCGCCGTGTTCAGCACCGGGAACCACTACCGGCTGATCCAGAACCACGAGATCGGCGGCGCCACCGATCTCGGCGTACCGCAGATCGAGGGCACCGTGTACGACGCCGGCGTCGGCGCGGCCGGCGGCTGCACCGTCATCGACGTCAGCAAGGACGGCACCAACCTCGGCGAGTGGGTCGGCATCTCCGGCACCCTGACGAACTGCGCCGGCGGCCCGACGCCGTGGGGCACCTGGATGACCTGCGAGGAGACCGAGAACAAGGCCAACGGCACCACCCGTCTGAAGGACCACGGGTACGTCTTCGAGGTCTGGGGCGACGGGAAGACCGCGCACCCGGTGCCGCTGAAGGCGCTCGGCCGGTACGCCCACGAGGCGCTCGCGATCGACGAGGACAGGACCCACGTCTACCTGTCCGAGGACGCCTCCGGCCCGAACGGCACCTTCTACCGCTGGTCGGCGCCGCGCGGCTACAAACTCGGCCCGCGCAGCTGGCAGGACCTGCAGAACAAGGACTTCGGCACCCTCGAGGCCCTGGCCATCCTCGGTGACGACGGCAAGCCGATCCCGGACGTCGCGTACCTGACGTCGGCCCAGCTGCTCCGCCCGTTCCGGGTCGCGTGGGTTCCGGTCCCGGACCGCGACGGCGCCACGAAGTCGGTGCGCACCCAGTTCACCGACGGCCAGATCACCCGCGGCAAGAAGTTCGAGGGCGTCTACGGCACCAAGCAGGGCGTGTACGTCGTGAACTCGTACGCCGAGTCCGGCACCGCCGACCTGCCCGCCGACGCGGTCCCGCACGACGGCATGGTCTGGTTCTACAACTACGACGCCAAGACCATCCAGCTGGTCACGTACTTCCCGGAGAACGCCGCCGCGGACTCCGCCGGGTCGAAGTTCCAGGACCTCAACTTCGACGGCCCGGACAACGTCACCGTGACGCCGTGGGGCTCGCTGATCCTCGCCGAGGACGGTCAGGCCGCGAGCCACGTGCTGAGCGCGACGCCGGGCGGACCGACGTACGCCATCGCCCGGAACATGCTGAACGACTCCGAGTTCACCGGCCCGACGTTCTCCGCCGACGGCAAGGTGCTCTTCGTCAACATCCAGACGCCGGGGATCACGCTGGCCATCACCGGTCCGTGGCGCGACTACCTCGGCTGAGTGACTGGAGCGATTCGAGCAGGGTGAGCGAACGGTCGTCCGGACCCATGCGCACCTCGTTCATCAAGTAGGAGTAGGCGGTCTCGCGACCCGGCCAGGCGCCGTGTCGCGAGCCGCCTGCCCCGGCGTGGCCGAAGGCGTCGGGCTGGTCGCCCATCCGCCCGTCGCCGGTCTGCAGTTCGTAGCCGGCGCCGTACGCCATCGGGGTTCCCCAGTTCGGCTCGGCGCCACGCCGCAGCTCGCGCCGCCCCAGCTCGACGGTCGCCGGCGTCAGGACGCGGACGCCGTCCACCTCGCCGAGCATCGACGCGTAGAAACGAGCCATCCCACGAGCCGCCGCGTAGCCGCCGACCGCGGGCAGCCCGGCGGTGCGGTACTCGACGCTGTTCCAGATCTTCTCCGAGCCGGGGATCCACAACGGATTCGGCCGGTTCAGCTCGCTCCACGGCCCGTCGACCAGGACGCCGTCCGGCGCGACCATCGTCGCCGCCCGCCAGTGCAGTTCCTCGGGCAGGCCGATCCACACGTCGAGACCGAGCGGTGCGGCGAACTCATCCGCGAAGAACTGTCCCACGGTGCGCCCGTCCACTCGGCGTACCAGCTCGTCCAGCAGCCAGCCCCAGGTCACCGCGTGGTACATGAACCCGGCGCGCGGATCGGACGCCGGCACCTGCGCGGCCAGGTGCGCCGCCATCGCGTCGTGGTCGAGCAGGTCGGCGTACCCGACCTCGACCCACGCCAGCCGAGCCTGGTGGGACAGCACCTGCGCGATCGTCGTACGTTCCTTGCCCTCGGCGCCGAACTCGGGCCAGTAGCGGCTGACCGGATCGTCCAGCTGGAGCCGGCCGCGTTGCACCAGCAGCAGGATGCACGCGGTGGTGAGGCCCTTGGTCCCGGAGAACATCAGATGCACGGTGTCGCGATCCCACGCCCGGCCGGTCTCGGGGTCCGCCGTACCGCCCCACAGGTCGACCACCAGCTCGCCCTGGTGGTACGCCGCGAACGCCGCGCCCAGCTCGCCGCGCTCGGTGAAGTTCCGCTCGAACGCCTCGGCGACGTCCTCGTATCCCGCTGCTGTCCACATGGGAGATGATAGTACCGATCGTTCTTAACTAGGTCCAGCTCGGTAGGGTGGGGCGTGGAGGTGGTGGCCCGATGCCGGTCAAGGCTGGGGAACGGCTGGATCCCGAGGCGACGAAGGCCCGGATCCTGAAGGCGGCGGCGGACGTGTTCGGCCGGCGCGGGATCCATGCGGCCGGGATCAACGAGGTCGTCGAGGCGGCCGGCGCGTCCAAACTCACCATCTACAAGAACTTCGGCTCCAAGGAAGGGCTAGTCGAGGCAGTTCTCACCGACCGCACGCAGCGGGTCCGCGCGTGGCACAACGAGGCCGTCGAGCGAGCCGGCGGGAACGCGAGACAGCGCATTCTCGTGGTCTTCGACCTGGTCGCGAGCTGGTACGCCGAAGCCGGGTTCCGCGGCTGCGCGATGATGAACGCGGCCACCGAGGACCGCGGGCAGGAAGGGGCGCCGCGACGGCTCGCGCAGGACCACCTCGCCTTCTACCGCTCGCTTTTCGAGCGACTGCTGAGCGAAGCCGGAGCGCGTGACCCGAAGGCGTCGGCGCGGCAGCTGGTCGTCGTACTGGAGGGTGCAACACTGATCAGCGCGGTGGACCAGGATCCCGGGCTGGGCGCGGAGGCACGGGTCATCGTGGAGACACTGCTCGACGCGGCATTCTGAGCAGTACGACGACGCACGCGAGTCCCGCGCCGGCGGCCACCAGGAACGCCGCGCGGAACCCAGCTTGTTCAGCGACGAATCCGCCGAGCGGACCCGCGGTCATCACACCGAGATCCCAGAACGACGTCATCACACCCATCGACACCCCGGGCCGCAAACCCCGCACCCGATCCAGCGTCATCGAGACGCACGCCGGATAGACCAACGCCAGCCCGAGCCCGGCCAGCGCGGTGAAGATCGTTGCTCCGACCGGCCCGTTCGCCTGGGCGATTCCGACCAACGCGACGATCTCCACGGCGACGGTCGAGGCCGCCACCACGCGCCCGCCGTACCGATCGACCAACGGACTCCCGGCGAACCGCACCACCAGGAAAGCCGCCGCGAACACCGCCAGCGCGACGTCGTCGACACCGATCCCGCCGGCCCGCAACCGCAGCACGAGCAGCGCCGCCACCGTGCCGTAACAGTAGGCCGCCAACCCAACAATTGCCCCCGGCAACGGAATGCCGCGCGGCACCAGATCCCGGATCCGCGCCAACGGTTCAATCCGACCGGGATCACTCCGAGTCGTCAGCACCAACGCAACAGACACGACACACAGCGCCACGACGACCCACCAGACCACATCACCACCGGCTGTTGCCGTCAGCACCGTCGCGAGTACCGGACCTCCAGCCAAGCCGCCCCACATCGACAACCCGAACCAGCCCGCCACCCGGCCACGCTGCGCCGCTCGCGTACCCGCGAGAACCCAGGGCAACGCGGCCGAGAAGAGCGCCGCCTCACCCGCACCCATCACCAGACGAGCGAGCAGCAGCACACCCAGATTCGGTGCTAGCAGTTGCCCTAGGCCCCCAAGAGCCGCCAGCACTCCCCCGGCGACGACCACCGGACGCGACCAGCCCGCGTCGGCCAGCCACCCCGCGAACGGCCGGCCGCACGCAGTCGCCAGGAACGCGATCCCGACCGCGGTCCCACTCGCCAGCGCCCCACCGCCGAACTTCTCCGGCACGTACGACGGCAACGCCTGCAAGGCCGCCCCGAACGCCAGATACCCACACAGCACCGCCACCCACAACCGCCGCCCCGGAACCATCACCCTCACATAATACCGCTCGTTACCATCTCCCGCGCAGCCCCCTCAGGCCTCCAAGCTCACCTTGTGCACCAGATCCGTACGTCGCGCTCGCCGCAGCACGGACCCCATGCACAAAGTCACCACCGGACAACGCGAGACGTCCGGCGCGCGCCCCGCCCCTCCTCGAAGCCGACCTTGAGCACCCACCAACCATTTTCAGCACCGTCATTTGGTTGACCGGGGCCCAAGGTCACCGCTGCGTGGTTGGCCGGAGCCCAAAGTCGCGCCACCCCGCCCCGCGGCGGTGCGGGTGCGGGGTGCGGGGTGCGGGGTGCGGGGTGCGGGGTGCGGGGTGCGCCGCGAGCGTTACCTGGGTTGGTCGAGGAGCGCGATCTCGCAGTTGTAGTGCTGCGATGCGGTCATCTTTCCGCGGAACCACAGGAGCGGGACTCGCTCCGGGTCGCCGGGAGCCACGATCGGGCGGAGGTTGTCGGCGGTCGAGTTCTCGGTGACCGGTGTCCACGCCCACGTGGCCCCGGCGTCCGTCGTACGGGCGTGGAAGATCTCGTGGTGCTTCAGCGCGGCTCCGCCGCGTGGGTCGATCGGGGTGGAGACGTAGAGCGAGTCGAGGTCGTACGGGTCGATCGCGACCAGGCCGGTGTAGTCGTTCTCGTGCGTCAGGAGACCGTGCCCGGCCTTGGCCAGTTGCTGCACCTGCCACGTCCCGCCCGGAGCGAGCCGCGCGTAGAAGAAGCGGTGATCCGGCACCGGATGGTCCCGCGCGAAAGCGCTCTCTGACGTTTCCGGGGTGTCGTGACGGGCGAGCAGGATCGCCGCGAGGGTGCCGTCGTCGGCGCGGCGGATGTCGACGGTCCAGCAGTGCGTCATCGGCTCGCCGTCCCAGACCGAGTCCGCGGCGAGGACCGTGGTCAGCTCCACCTGCGACGGCGCGTCGGCGTCCAGCGCGACCTCGTCCACCACGGTCCCGTCGGTCCGGTGAAGCGCGCCGGCTTCCAGGTACCCGTGGTAGATCGAGTTGTTGTAGTCGCGCGGATGGTGATCCGTCGTGATCAGATCCACGCGCGTCGGCGTGGAGACGTAGCGGGTGTAGCCGTTGACGTAGCCGATCTTCGGGCGGGTGAAGAGCTTTCCGGCGTACGTCCAGGTATCGCCGTCGTCGTCGGACACCAGTGCGCACGGGTCGTCGTTGACCGCTCTCGCGAAGCAGTACAACCGGCCGTCGAGCTCGTGCAGATTCGAGTACGTGACGCCGCGGCCGCCGGTGAACTCGCTCCAGTCGAACGACTGCTCCGGGCCCCACTTGCGCGGATCGCCCGGCTCGCTCACCCGCCACCGCGTCAGATTGTCGGTCTTGTGCTTCGTGTACACGGCCAGCCAGCGCCCGTCCCTGCGTCGCCACAACGCCGGCACATCATGGTCGTCGGCCTCGAACCGCTCATGCAGTACGACGACGTCCGCCGATCCGGTGGCCAACTCCACCACGGTCAGCTCGACATTGCCTGCCCGCGCATCTCCCCCGGGCCCCTCCGGAGCCGCGATCGATCCGACGACGAGCACTCCGCCGTCCGGATCCACCACCGCCCGCTCATCCTGGAACCAGCACCAAGCACCGTTGTCGTTGATCACCCGAGCCGCATCCATGGCCACTGAGTCTCGCAGACCTGACGTCTCAACGGTAAGCGCTTGCCACCATGTGGTCACCCCTGCGTGCGACGATCGGAGTATGCCGATCGACCAGCACCTTCTGCTCGCGTTTCTGCTGACCACGACGATCGCGATGATCACGCCCGGACCGGACATGCTGTTCGTCCTCGGCTGCGGGATGCGCAGTGGGCCGCGGGCCGGTCTGCTGGCGACGGCCGGGGTGGCGACGAGTGAGGCGGTGCACGTCGCGGTGGCCGCGGCCGGGTTGGCCGCGTTGTTCGCGGCGGTGCCGGTCGCGTTCACCGCGGTGCGGATCGTCGGCGCGGCGTACCTCGTCTATCTCGGCGTGCAGATGATCCGGCACCGCAACGACGCCGTCGACGACGGACCGGCCGGCGACGCGGCGATGTCCGGGCGGAAGGCGTACCTGACCGGGCTGACCACGAACCTGCTGAACCCGAAGATGGTCACGTTCACGATCGCGTTCCTGCCGCAGTTCGTGGTGCCGTCACGGGGCCAGGTGTGGCTGCAGTTCGTGGTACTCGGGGCGATCCTGATCGTGCTGGAGTTCCTGGTCGACGGGACGGTCGGCCTGCTGGCCGGGCGGATCGGGAACTGGCTGCGCACCCGCCGTACCGCCCGGCGCCGGATCGACACCGCCACCGGCGGCATCTTCATCGGACTCGGCGTCCGCCTCGCCCTGCTGCGCTAGACCAAGTTGAACTAGTCCAAGTTGAACTAGACCAAGTTGAACTAGACCAGGTTGAAGCCGCCGGTCCAGGAGGCCTTCTCGCCGACCGCGAGGGTGAGCTGGAGGAAGCCGGCGGCTTCGAGTTCGCGGGCGCGCTTGAGCGAACCGGCGTCGACCGCCTTCAAGCCGCCAGCTGAGACGATTCCGGCCAGCTGTGCCTTGGCGTCCGCGTCGTCACCCGCGATCAGAACGGTCGTCGGCGCCTCGCCGACCTTCCCGGTCGCGACAGTGGCGGCGAAGTTGGTGTTGAAGGCCTTCAGCACCTTGGAGTCCGGGAGCTGTGCGGCCAGCTCGGCGGCCGCGGAACCGTCCGCGGGCACCACCAGCGAGTCGAAGGTCTCGAAGTTCAGCGGGTTGCTGATGTCGACGACGATCTTGCCGGCCAACTGGTCGGCGCGGTCGGCGAGCACCTGGTCGTAGGCCGGGTACGGCGTCGCGAGGATCACGACCTCGCCGGTGACCGGCTTGTCCTTGTCGGTGGAGTTGAACAGCTCGACGGTGTTGCCGCCTGCTGCGGCGACGGCCGCGATCGCCTGTCCCATGTTCCCGCTGCCGATGATGCTGACGTGCGTCATGCTCTCGCTCCTTTTGGTTGTGCCTTCAACCATCACGATAGCGCCAAATAGTTGTAGCTACAACCATGTGTGGCAGAATGTTTTCGTGAGCACACGGTGGCTGGACGACGCGGAGATGACGGCCTGGGTGCGGCTGGCCGCCGTACTCGAGCTGCTGCCCGGTGTCCTCGACTCGCAGCTGCGACGGGACGCCGAGCTGACGCACTACGAGTACTACGTGATGGCGATGCTGTCCGAGGCGCCGAAGCGGACGCTGCGGATGACCGCGCTGGCGCAACGGACCAACGCGACGCTCCCCCGGCTGTCACACGTGGTGAAGCGCCTCGAGGACCGCGGCATCGTCGAGCGGTTGCCCTGCCCGGAGGACGCCCGCGCCACCAACGCGCGACTGACCGCGGCCGGCTGGAAGAAGATCCGCGCGACCGCGCCCGGTCATGTCGAGACGGTCCGGCAGCACGTGATCGACGTACTGACGCCCGAGCAGATCACCCAGCTCGCCGAGATCACCAGCGCGATCCTCGAATCGGTCGACCCCGAGGGCAACCTCAGCGCTGTGTATCGCCGCTGAGGTCGAGCAGGACCTTCGACGCGACGGTGCGGTCGGTCGCGAGGTCGAACGCGGCGCGCGCGTCGTCGAGCGGGAACGTGTGCGTGACGATCGGATCGACGTACAGCCCGCCGGCCAGCCAGGCGATCGCGGTGTCGAACTCGTGGTCGAACCGGAACGCACCGGTCAGCGTCAGCTCGCGGGTCATCAGCAGGCTTCCGGGGAACGCCGTGTCGCCGCCTGGCAACGATCCGACCTGTACGACGGTGCCGCCCCGGCGTACCCGCTCCAGACAGGTCCGCAACCCACCCGCCGTACCCGACGCCTCGATCGCGACGTCGATCGCGTCCGGCCAATCCGCCTCGCCGACGCGGATGGTGTGCGTCGCCCCTACTGCACGCGCCAGTGCGAGCGGCGCCTCTTGCAGATCGGTCGCAATCACCTCTCTCGCACCCGACTGCCGCAGCGCCGCCACGACGAGCAGGCCGATCGGTCCCGCGCCGGTGACGAGCACCCGCTTCCCGTCCACGGCCCCTTCGCCGGCCTGCCGTACGGCGTGGATCGCGACGGACAACGGCTCCGCGAGTACGGCGGTACGCAACGCCAGCTCGTCCGGTAGCACCCGCACCTGGTCGGCCCGAACGATCAGCTCCTGGACGAAGCCGCCCTGGATGTGCGGGTCCCGCGCCGCACTCCCCAGATAGTTGCTGTAGGCACAGATGTTCCGCTGGCCCTGGAGACATTCCGGGCAGGAACCGCACGGTGTCGCCGGGTGGATCCCGACCGGCGTACCGGCGGGCAGGTCGCCGCCGCTGATCCGCCCGACCACCTCGTGCCCGAGCACCAGCGGTTGCCGGATCCGGAAGTCGCCCACGCCACCGTCGTGGTAGTAGTGCAGGTCCGACCCGCAGATCCCGCCGTACGCGATCCGCACCGCGACCTGCCCGGCGCCCGGCGCGACGTCCGGACGCTCCTCGACCCGCAGGTCCCCCGCGCCATGTGCCACACACGCGTACACGCACCCACCACCTCTGCTCTCGACGTCCACCGACAATAACCACGTCTCAACAACCATGTATCGCAGCGGCATGTTCAGCCCTCCGTCCGTGTAGGGGGAGGAACTGTCATGAGCAACACACTCGGGCCACAGCGGAAGCGGACCAGGACCGTACGACGGTCTACGCGGCGCGTGATCGTCGCTATCAACATCACCGAAGCCGTCGTCGCTCTGCCGTGTCTCGTCGCGGCGTACGGCCTCGCGGAGCGGCTCGTCGCGGCCCAGGAGACCGCCGGCCCGCACCAGGTCGCGAGCCAGTCCGTCGCGCACCTCGCGATCACGCTGAACATGAGTCTGCTGATCGTCGGCGCAGCCGCCGGGGCGGTCGGCAGCGTGATCCAGCAGAGTATGGCGTTCGCTCGCAACGCCGCGCCGGATCATCCGGTCGCCTGGTACGTCATGCGGCCGCTGTGGTCCGCCCTGCTCGGTTCGGTCTCGGTGATCGCCGTCAACACCGGTCTGCTCAGCATCGGCGACGACAGCACGTCCAGCGCCGCGGTCGCCGTACTCGTGCTGACCGGCTGCCTGGCCGGCCTGTTCACCGACCAGGTCCTGCGCCGCCTCCGCAACATGCTCGACAGGCGTTCACGAACCAGCTAACGCATTTACTCAGGGGGAGAAGAATGGCCACGACGTACAAGATCCATCCGGCGATCGGCATCGCCCGGGTCGGCAACAGTCCGGACGAGTTCTTCGTCGGACCGGAGCACCTCGGCGAACGCCCGGAGCCGCCGGGCGGGTTCAAGGACGCACAATGCCGCGTCAAACGGCAGGCGGCGCGCTTCCGGATCTTCGCGCACCACGACGACGGCAGCGTCGAGGAGCTCGACGACGCCTCCGCCGAGATCTCGTGGACCGTTCACCTGGTGAACGCCAAGGCCGCGCACCCGAACCGCGGCAACAACGAGCCGATCGGTCAGCTCACGATCGACCCGGGTGCGCGGACCCTGACCGGACCCGATCAGCGGGAGCTGTTCGACACCGGCACGATCGACTTCTCCGGCGAACCGTCGGTGACCGTGCCGCTCGGCGAGATCCGCAGCGACGACGACAACCACCTGCTCGTCCTCGGCGGGCACGGCGCCGCCGCGTCACCGGCCGGCAACGTGATCGGCAACTTCTGGGGCAACGCCGGCTGGTACGACGACGTATCGGACGGACCGGTGACCGCGACGATCACCCTGCGCTCGAACAACTCGACGCCACCGGTCGAGGGTGCCTGGGCGATCGTCGCGCCGCCGAAGTTCGCGCCGCACCAGGACAGTGTGACCACGCTGTACGACCGGGTCCTGCAGTACATGATCGACCTCGGACTCGTGCCGGCGCCGACCACGACGTCGTACACGAACGACGTGTATCCGATCCTGCAGCGCGCCCGCGACATGCGATGGGTGGAAGGGATCTTCGGCGCGCACAGCTGGCCGGATCCGGTGACGTCGCAGCCGCTCGTCGACGCGATCTTCGCGCGGCTGCGGCCGCCCGGCAACATGCCGCGACTCAACGGCAGCGACTCCGCGCTGACACCGACCCAGCACGCGCACATGCAACGCTGGCAGGCCGGCAACTACACCGCGGACTGGACCGGCGTACCGCAACCGCAGACCGACCTGACCCCGGACGGCATGGATCGCGCGGCCCTCGAGGCCTGCGTCGGCGGCGCGTTCTTCCCCGGTATCGAGGCCGGCGGGCTGGCCGCGCTGGACCGGCCGATCATCGAGACGGCGTACGCCGCGGCGTTCCGGATCACGTCCACCGCCGGCACGATCAGCCAGGCGATGGCGTTGCCGTGGCACGCCGACTTCAAGGCGTGCGGTGACAACTGGTGGCCGGTTCCGCGGCCGAACGACGTCATCGCGCAGGACACCGGCAGCCAGGTCCGCTGGGATCGTGACGTCACGAGCATGGACGACATGGTGACGCTGTGGCACACGCTCGGGTTCGTCGTCGAGCAAGGGGCCGAGCACGTCGAGGTCGAGCACTGCGACGAGTCGTCGATCACGCTGCTCACGCCGGAGTTGCGTTTCATCGACGTACCGCAGGGGCCGATGGGCATGGTGCGCGAGGCCGCGCTGGCGATCAGCTTCGAGGTGCTTTCGCCGGGATCGGCCGTGACGCTCGACTACGCGCCAGGTGGTGCGCCGGCGCATCCCCAGTTGGTTGCCGCCACTACCTCGGTCACTGTCGGCCCGACCGCGCCCAACGGCGTGGCGACCGCTCGGCTGTGGGTCGTGTACCGGACCGGAGCGGCGCCGTCGTCCATTCCGCCGCAAGTACTCACGGTCCGCGAGGCCGCGTCCGGCCAAACCTGGGACGTGGAGGTCACCGGCAACACAGTCGCGCGTACGACGGCGGCCACGGCGCTGGTGCTGGACCGCTCGGGCAGCATGAGCGAGGACCGCGGCGACGGCCAGAGCAAACACGTCGCGCTGCAGCAGGCCGCGAACATCTTCGTCGACCTGATGCTCGAAGGCGACGGTGTCGGGATCGTCCGCTACAACGAGGATGCGCAACCGTTGCAGTCCGTCCTCGAGCTCGGCGCGGGCGGGCTGTCCGATGTGAACCGCAACGCGACCCACGACACGATCAACGGCACCGGCCTCGATCCGCAGGGCGCGACCTCCATCGGCGACGGCATCTTCGAGGGCCGCGCGCTGCTCGACGCGGCACCGCCGTACGACGTGAAATCGCTGGTCGTCCTCACCGACGGCATCGAGAACAGTCCACGCGCGATCTCCGACGTCGCCGCGCAGATCAACGAGCGCACGTACGCCGTCGGGCTCGGGCAGCCGCAGAACATCAGCGTGCCCGCGTTGCAGACGATCTCCGGCAACAACGGCGGGTACCTGCTGGTGACGGGCGCGATCACCACCGACAACAGGTTCCTGTTGCAGAAGTACTTCCTGCAGGTACTGGCGGGGATCAGCAACGCCGAGGTGGTGCTCGACCCGGACGGTGAGCTGAGTGTCGGTGCGGTGCACCGCATCCCGTTCCAGCTCTCGGACGGGGACTCGGGCGTGGACGTCGTACTGCTGACGCCGCGTCCGGAGGCCGTCGACTTCCGCCTCCAGACGCCCAACGGTCTGCTGATCGAACCGTGGCGGGCGCAGGCGGAGCCGGCGATGCGGTACGTGACCGGCGACGGCGTCGCCTACTACCGGATCACGCTGCCCGTCCAGCTCCGGCCGGGCCGTTTCGACCAGGCCGGGACCTGGCACGCGTTATTGACGATCGGGCGACCGCACACCGGGAGGACCCCTGATGACTCCGATGGCGTCGACCTGTCGATCCTCCGCGGCCGGGCCAACCGGCCGGTGCGATCGGCCGCATCAGCACAGCCCGCGCGGCGGCCGTTCGAGTTCGAGCGGGCCTTCGCGGTCGCGAACGAGCCGATCGAGGGTGAGCAGCCGGGGCGGCGTGGTCTTCCGTACAGCCTGGTGGTGCACTCCTACTCGAACGTGTCGCTGCGCGCCGCGGCCGACCAGCGATCCTTCGAGCCGGGCGCCGAGGTGACGATCAACGCGACGCTCACGCAGTCCGGCGTACCGGTCGACGGCGATCCGTCCGTCTGGGCCGACGTCACGCGCCCGGACGGATCGTCGGCAACGCTTGTCCTGGATCAGGTCGGGGCGGGTGAGTTCGCCGCAAGCTTCGGTACGACGCTGCCTGGTGTCTACCGGATCCGCGTGCGCGCCCGCGGCCGTACTCGCGTGGGTCGGCCGTTCACCCGGGAACGCACGCTCACCGCGGCCGTGTGGCGTGGCGGCGACAACCCACCGGCTCCTCCTGGCGGTGATTCCTTCTGCGAGTGGTTGTCGTGCCTGTTCAAGGGCGACGTCATCGACGAGAAGCTGATCGAGCGGCTGCGGCGGCTCGGGTTCGACCTCGACGCACTCCGCAAGTGCCTGCGCGGTTGCGGCTGCTGACATGGTTGCGGCGTACGACGTTGTTGTCGCCGGCGGGGGTCCCGCCGGCGCAGCGACCGCCTTGCGACTGGCTGGTTCCGGGTACTCCGTCGCGTTGCTGGAGCGCAGCCGCTTCGACCGTCCTCGCGTCGGCGAAACCCTTGCCCCGAGCATCCAGCCGTTGCTGCGGGATCTCGGGGCCTGGAAGCGATTCGTTGCCTTAGGCCCCTTGCCGTCGTGGGGCACCCGGAGCATCTGGAGCAGCACGGAACCGGCTGCGCACTCGCATCTCGAGAGCGGTTTCGACAGCGGCTGGCATGTTGATCGCCGGTTGTTCGACCGGATGCTCTTCGACTCGGCAGCCGAGGCCGGTGCATCGGTGTCGCTCGGCACGTCCCTCGTCGACTCCCGGTACGACGGTAGGTGGCAACTCACCTACTCCGACGGCCGTCGCGTCACGGGCCGGGTCCTGATCGATGCGACCGGCCGCTCGGCCACCATCGGGCGGTCGCTCGGCGCCCGTCGTATCGCCTTCGACCGCCTGGTCGGAATCACCGCTCAATGGAGCGACGTGGACGTCACTGCCGAGCAGTACCTGCTGATCGAGTCGGTCCCCGACGGCTGGTGGTACACCGCACCGCTCCCCGGGAACGTGATGGTCGGCATGCTCATGACCGACGCCGACATCTGCCGCCACCACAACCTCACCGCCCCGCAGCCCTGGCGCACCCACCTGGCATCCACCACCGCAACCGCCCTCCGCATCGACGGCGCACGCTTGCCGACCACTCCGCGGGTGTACTCCGCTGCCAGCCATCGACTGGTCCGGCACGGCGACGCCCGCCCCTGGCTCGCAGTCGGCGACGCCGCTCTCGCGGTCGACCCCATCTCAGGCAGCGGCGTACCCCGAGCCCTCCGCACCGCCGAAGCCGCCGCAACCACAGCCGCCCACCTACTGACCCACCCCGCCGACCCCACTCCCCTCACCACCTACGAGTCCACCCGAAACACCGAGTGCACCACTTATCTGTCCACCCGAGCCGACTACTACGACGTAGCCCTCCCCCACCCAACCCCCTTCTGGACCCGCCGAAACTCCAGCGCGACGCTCAACCGTGCAGCGTCGGGCGGTAGATGAGCTCCTGCGTGTTGCCGTCGAGCGTGCGGGCCTCCAGCAACTCGAGATCGAAGTCACCCGCGCCCCCGAAGACCGGATCCGCGCCGGTCTGCCCGTTGATCACCGGGAACACCGTCACCTGAACGCGATCAACCAAGCCGGCTGCCATCAACGCACGGTTCAACGACAGACTGCCGTGCGACCGCAACGGCACGTCGGACTCTTCCTTCAGCCGGGCAACGATCTCGACGACATCCCCGCTGACTACCGTCGCATCCGGCCAGTCGAGCGGCTCCTGCAACGTGCTCGACACCACTGTCGCCGGCATCTCCCGCATCCGGGTCACCCACGCATCCCGAGCCTCGTCTCCTTCGGCACTTGCCGCCAGCATCTCCGCATGCGCCCGATACGTGGTGGCCCCGAACACCATCCGCGACTCATCGCGGTACATAGCCAGCCGCCGCTCGAGGAACTCCGGCCCCTGCTTCCCCCAATACCCACCCCAGTCACCGGTGTGCGCCCCGAATCCATCAAGGGTGGAAAAGACGTCGAACGTATAGGTAGCAGTCATCACGCTCTCCTCAGGTACGTCGGCCACTCTCGTCAGCAGCCGCTCACCCTTGCTACGAGCTCACCACGCCGGATCCGACACCGATGCGCAGGTAGAGGTCGCGGAGTAGGCAGATCTCTGCGCCGTGGTGGATCAGTTCGATGTTTTCGTACAGCATCTTCTTGGCCATTGGTGCGTGTGCGAACGCGGGCGGCTCCCCCTGCGGCTCCGCGAGTCCCGCCGTACCCATCGTGCGTACGCCGTCGATCCAGATCCCGTACTCCGTATCGAGCTGCCGCAACGCCTCCGCAGCAGTCCCCGCGTAGCGGTACGTCTCCTCGCCGACCGCCGTACGCCCGAACTGCTTCCCGTTCGTCGACGCCAGCCCACCGATCAGGTGCGCCAGCCGCCAGGCGATCGTCGTCACCGGCTCCAGCTCGTACGGCGGCTCGGCGTAGTCCATCGTGAACTCGCCCGCCCCGAAGGAGATCGGCGCCGAACTGTGCCCTCGCCGGCTCACCGTCCAGCAGTCAGCCACCGGCTCCCAGAAATACTCGTCGTCGGTCAGCCCTTCCAGCCGGGGCCTGAGTCGCTCCTGCCAATGCGCATCGATCTGATCAACTACCTCGGCACCCCAGTCGACATCCATCCCCAGACCGTAGCCGCCAGGAAGGGCTGCGGATCGGTCAGCGGAAGTCGCGGGATTTGGTGCGGGCGGCCAGCGGGAGGCGTTGGAGGTGGTCGGCGGAGAGGTTGGTGACCTCGCCGGCGCGTTCTACCCGGCCGCGGATGATCATGGCGGCGGCGTTGCGGGCCACGGCGGCGTGGCGGTGCCAGCAGCCGACGGTGATGACGATGTTCGCCATGCCGGTCTCGTCCTCGAGGTTCATGAACGTAACGCCGGAGGCGGTGGCGGGACGTTGGCGGTGAGTGACCACGCCGGCGACCCGGACCCGGGCGCCGTTCGGGGCCTGGCGAAGCTCGGCGGCGGACAGGATGCCGTCGGCGCGGAGCCGGTCGCGGACCCGTTGCATCGGATGGCTGTCGGTGGTGATCGAGGTGGACCACAGGTCGGCCATGTCGGCCTCGATGTCGCTCATCCCGGGCAGCGTCGGCGGCGGACCGGCCGCGGTGATCCCGGCCAGCTGCCCCGGACGCTCCTCGGCGGCCCGGCCGGCCTCCCACAACGCCTGCCGCCGATCGAGCCCGAAGCAGTCGAACGCCCCCGCGGTCGCCAGCGCCTCGACCTGTGCCGCGGTGATCCCGGTACGCCGGACCAGGTCGGCCATCTCGGTGAACGGCCCGCCCCGCTCCCGCTCCTCGACGATCAGCTTCGCGCCCTTCTCCCCGACCGTGCGTACTTCGGACAGCCCGAGCCGGACCGCGAACACGCCGTCCCGGCGATGCACCGTGGTGTCGAACGGCGCCTTCGGATCGAACGGGCCCACCACCGGCTGCGGGTCCGCCAAACACTCGTCCAACCCGGTCGGCCCGGTCCGCTCCTGCCCGTCGACCAGCAACTCGAGCCCCGCGTCGACCCCCGAGAGGTGCAGGTGCGGACGCCGTACCTCGACACCGTGTCGGCGGGCGTCGGCGACCAGGGACTGCGGTGAGTAGAACCCCATCGGCTGCGCCCGGAGCAGTGCGGCCAGGAACGCGGCCGGGTAGTGCAGCCGCAGCCAGGTGCTGGAGTAGACGAGCAGCGCGAAGCTGATCGAGTGCGACTCGGCGAACCCGAAGTTCGCGAACGCCTCGATCTTGGCGTAGATCTCGTCGGCCAACTCCCCGGTGATCCCGTTGCCCGCCATCCCGGCGTACAGCTTGGCCTTCAGGGAGGAGATCTTCTCGATGCCGCGTTTGGAGCCCATCGCACGGCGCAGCAGGTCGGCCTCGTCGCCGTCGATCTCGCCGACCGCCATCGCCATCTGCATCAGCTGCTCCTGGAACAGCGGCACGCCCATGGTCCGCTCCAGCACCGGCTCCAGCTTCGGGTGCAGGTAGGTGATCGGCTCCTCCCCGGTCCGGCGGCGGATGTACGGATGCACGGCGCCGCCCTGGATCGGGCCGGGCCGGATCAGCGCGATCTCGGTGACCAGGTCGTAGAACCGCCGCGGTTTCAGCCGCGGCAGGGTCGCCATCTGCGCACGGGACTCCACCTGGAACACGCCCACCGAATCCGCCCGGCAGAGCTGGTCGTAGACCCCGGCCTCCTCCCGCGGGATCGTGTGCAGCTCCCACGACTCCCCGAGCTGCTCGCGGACCATGTCCAGGCAGTACTGCAGCGCGGCCAGCATGCCGAGCCCGAGCAGGTCGAACTTCACCAGCCCCATCCACGCGCAGTCGTCCTTGTCCCACTGCAGGACCGTGCGGTTCTCCATCCGGGCGTGCTCGATCGGCACCACCTCGCCGACCGGACGCTCGGTCAGCACCATCCCGCCGGAGTGGATCCCCAGGTGCCGCGGGAACTTCAGCAGCTCGCCGGCCATCCCCACCACCTGCGGCGGGATGTCGTGCTCGGTCGAGGTGATCTCCGGGCTCCAGCCGTCCACCTGTTTCGACCACGCGTCCTGCTGACCGACGGAGTACCCGAGTGCCTTGGCCATGTCCCGGACGGCGGACTTCGGGCGGTAGGAGATCACGTTCGCCACCTGGGCCGCGTTGTGCCGGCCGTACTTGGTGTAGACGTGCTGGATCACCTCCTCGCGGCGTCCGGAGTCGAAGTCGACGTCGATGTCCGGCTCCTCGGCGCGGGTGGTGGCCAGGAACCGCTCGAACGGCAGGTTGTAGAGGATGCTGTCCACCGCGGTGATCCCGAGCGCGTAGCAGACCGCGGAGTTCGCCGCCGATCCCCTGCCCTGGCAGAGGATCCCGTTGTCGTGGGCGAACCGGACGATGTCCTCCACGATCAGGAAGTACCCCGGGAACTCCTTCTCCTCGATGACGTCGAGCTCCCGCTCCAGCCGCTCGTACGCGTCCGGGCGCTGCGCGCGTGTCCCGTACCGCCGGGCGGCGCCGGCGAAGGTCAGCTCCCGCAGCCACGACATCGGGTCGTGCCCGTCGGGCACGTCGCGCAGCGGCAGCTTCGGCTTCGCCCGGGCGAGGTCGAACGCGAGCTGGTCCGCCAGCGTCACCGAGCGCGCCACCGCCCCGTCGTACCGCTGGAAGCGGGCGGTCATCTCCGCGCCGGAACGCACGAACGCCATCCCGCTCGACGGCAGCCAGCCGTCCATCGCGTCCAGGTCGCGCCGCGCCCGTACGGCGGCCAGCGCGGCCGCCAGCTTGTGCTGGGCCGGGGTGGCGTAATGAACGTTGTTCGTGGCAACTACCGGGAGGCCGCGATCGGCGGCCAGGCCGGCCAGGACCCGGTTCCGCGTGGTGTCGGCGGGGAGGTGGTGGTCGATCAGCTCGACGACCACCCGGTCCTTGCCGAACAGCGCGGTCAGCCGGTCCAGCTCGCGACCGGCCGCCGCCGGACCGTCGGCACGCCCGCCGAGCTCCAGCGCCTGCCGGACCAGTCCCTTACGGCACCCGGTCAGAATCACCCAGGCGTCACGCCCCTTGTCAGCCAGCCGTTCCAGCGAGTAGACCGGCTTCCCCTTCTCTCCGCCTTTCAACTGCGCCTCGGTGATCTCACCGGCCAGCTTGTGGTACCCCTCCTGCCCCTCGGCCAGCACCAGCAGGTGACTGCCTTCAGGATCGGCGACCCCGTTCTGCGGGCCGGTCAGCCCCAGGGACAGCTCCGCCCCGAACACGGTCGGCAGCGAGTACGCCGCCGCGGCCTCGGCGAACCGGGCCGCGCCGTAGAACCCGTCGTGATCGGTCAGCGCCAGCGCGTGCAGCCCCTGCCGGACGGCGGCCTCGACCAGGTCCTCAGGCTGCGAGGCGCCGTCCAGGAAGGAGAAGTTCGAGTGGACGTGGAGCTCGGCGTACGGCACCGAGTGCTCGGGCCTGGCGGCGAGAGCCTTCGAAGGCACATACGGCCCGCGATGCTGCGACCACGCCGGGCTGTCACCGCCGTCGCCCGTCACCGGCCGGCCGCCGTGACTGCCCGGGCGCGAGCGATCCGAGAGCTTGCGCTCCAGCTCGGACCACTTGATCGGCGGGTTGTTGTACCCCATGAACCCATACTAGAACAGGTGTTCGACAGATCTAAATCGGTTGACCGCCACCACGCCCAGGCTGCTACCGTTCCGTGGTCCGTGACAACACGCCTGGAGGTGATGCCCCGATGAACGCAGTAGCGCAGTGGGTGCTCCCCTCCCCGTGGTCACGGGCGGGCGATTGACGTAGGTGTCGTCGGGAGCGCCTCGAGAAGCCTCCCGAAAGGAAACACCTATGGACACTTTGCCTTTCACGATCTCTCGCGTCGCCGACAATCAGTGGCACGCGATCGAGAACGACCTGGTCGTCGGCCGTAGTCACGCGACGCGGCGGCTCGACGGCCGGACCTTCCTCAGCATCGACACCTGGCGCGACGCCGTCTTCCAGCGGCTCGCCGCCGCCATGGCCGCTGACCAGCCGCAACACCAGCCGCAGTACACAGTGGTCGACGAGACCGACCACAACCTTCTGACCAATTGGGTACTCGCGGGGTTCACGACATCCCGTCGCGAAGCGGAGTTCGTCGTACCCACCGGCCCCAGCCGGGCGACCGCACCGTCCGGGATCACCGTCACGACCGCCGACGAGGATCCGCTGCGTGAACTGGACCAGGCGATTCGCGACGAGGTCGAGTCCACCGTCGGCTGGCACACGATGCCCGCGGAGGTGCTGCCCTGGCAAGGCGGCACAAGGCCGCTCGACCCGTCGAAGTACACGGTCGCAGTGCGCGACAACAGGTACGTCGGGATGGTCCGGGTAGCCACGATGACCCGGCGCCCGCGGATCGGGTTGGTCGCCGTACTCGCAGCCGAGCAGCGGCACGGCATCGGCCGGGCGTTGCTCGATCACGTACTGGACGGTCTGCACAGCTGGGGATTCGAAGCCGCCACGGCGGAGGTCGACGAGACGAACACGGCCGCGCTGGCACTGTTCGAGGGACTCGGCGCACGTCATACCGGCAGAAGTCTGGAACTGGTCCGCCGGCCGGGGCAGGCGGTCTGACGATGTCCAGAGCAGCAGGCGGCATCGAGGTCGAGGGCACTGTCGTCGAGTGCCTCCGCAACGCGAACTTCCGGGTCGAACTCACCAACGGGCACAAGGTCCTCGCCCACGTCAGCGGAAAGATCCGGAAGAACTACATCAAGATCCTCCCCGAGGACCGCGTCCTCGTGGAACTCAGCCCCTACGACCTGACCAGGGGCCGGATCGTCTTCCGCTACCGGAACTGAGCTCTATCCCACACACCTCCCGTCGGGATCAAGACTAGAACATATGTTCGACGAAGCGGTAATCTGAAAACATGCTTGGTCGGTTCACGGTTCGGCCGTCCGACGACGGATCCAACAGGTTCGGCGTCTGGGACGGTGCGGTCAACGGGTGGCGTGCAACAGGGATCGACGACGAGGGGCAGGCGCGCGAACTGGCCGCCGATCTCGACGTGCAGTACGACGCCCATGGTCCTCGCGCCGCGGACGCCGTACGGCACGTCGATCCTGCCCAGCCGGTGCAGCGGGCGACCTGGTCGACCGGCCAGCTGGACGTCTGGATCCGCGACAAGGGCGTCTGGCTGGGGCGGTTCCGCGACGAGGACGGGCAGATCACCTGGGTCCCGGGAACAGACCTCCGACCCCTTTAGCGCGGCTTCGGCTTCGGCTTGGGGGTGGGTTTCGGCTTCTTCTCGGGTTCGGCCGGCTTCGGGTTCGGGTCGCCGATCAGCTTCTTCGGCGGCGCGACGAAGCGCTCGACCGGCAGGCCGCGGAGGGCGCCCTGCATCGCGGTCTGCCACAGCGGGCCGGCGGTGCCGGAGCCGGTCGGGTCGGCGATGTCCCTGCCGTTCAGCGTGTGCCGGTACATCAGGTTGGTGTACGGCAGGTTCGCGTCCGCGACCACCGCGGCCGCGGCCAGGTTCGGCGTGTAACCGGCGTACCAGACGGCCAGGTTCTGCTGGATCGTTCCGGTCTTGCCGGCCATGTCGCGGGTGCCGAAGCGCAGCCGGCCGCCGGTCCCGCCCGGCATCATCACCGCGCTCAGCACCCGGTTCACACCGTCCGCGACGGCCCGCGGAAGGACCTGCTTGCAGTTGAATCCGGGACCGGGGACCGGACGCCCCGCCTTGTCCCGCACCGACGTGACGACCAGCGTCTCGCAGTACTTCCCGCGCGCCGCGAACGTCGCGTAGGCGTTCGAGAGCATCAGCGGCGTCACGTACCCGACGCCGAGCGTCATCGAGATCACCTGGTCGAGCGGCTGCAGCGTCTGCGCGTTGTACATCCCGAGCTTGGCCGCGATCGTCGCGATCGAGCACAGCCCGGTCCGCTGCGACAGCTGCAGGAAGTAGGTGTTCGTCGAGTACCGCGCGGCCTCGACCATCGTCAGGTTGCCGCCGCGCGTCGAGTTCGACGGCTGGTACGTCGGGTCGCGCGTCCAGCCCTTGCAGGTCCGGAACTTCTTGGTGCGCAGGTCGATCTGCTCCGGCGAGTTGATCCGGGTGTCCATCGGGATGCCCTTGGACAGCGCCGCCGCGATCGTGAACGCCTTCATCGTCGAGCCGTTCTGGAACCCGCCGTACCCGCCGGCGTACGACTTCTCGACGTTGTAGTTGTAGTTCGTGTGGAAGCTCCCGTTGCCGTACGGGCGGCTCTGCACCATCGCCTTCACCAGGCCGGTGCCGGGCTCGACGATGCTGATCGCGGCGATCGCGGAGTCGCTGCGCTTGGTGTGCTCGTCGATCGACGCCTGCGCCGCGGCCTGGATCTTCGGGTCGATCGAGGTCCGGATCAGCAGCCCGCCGGTCTTCAGGTAGTGGTCGCGGTCCTTGACGGTCGTGCCCAGCGCCGGGTTGGCGAGCAGCTTGGAGACCACGTAGTCGCAGTAGAACGGGTACCGCGAGTTGGCGCACCCGTTCGGCACCGGCTCGACCTTCGTCAGGTCGACCGGCGTCCGGAGCGCCTGGTTCGCCTGACCGACCGTGATCACGCCGAGCTCGAGCATCCGCTTGATCACCACGTCCCGGCGGGCCTTGGAGCGGCTCAGGTTGTTGGTGGGGTCGTAGCCCGACGGGTTCTTCACCAGTCCGGCCAGCAGCGCGGCCTGCGGGAGCGTGAGCTTGTCGGCCGTGGTCCGGAAGTAGTGCTGGGCCGCGGTCTGGATGCCGTACGTGCCGTCGCCGAAGTTCGCCAGGTTCAGGTACCGCCCGAGGATCTCGTCCTTGGACAGCTGGCTCTCGATCGCGATCGCGTACCGCAGCTCGGCGATCTTGCGTTCGTACGAGACCTCAGTGGCCTGCTGCCGCTCGGCCGCGGTACGCGCCTTCTCGACCAGGCTCATCTTCACGTACTGCTGGGTGATGCTCGACCCACCCTGCTGGACCTCGCCCTCGGTCTGGTTGCGCACCATCGCGCGCAGCGTGCCCTTCAGGTCGAGCGCGCCGTGGTCGTAGAACCGGGAGTCCTCGATCGCCACGATCGCCTTGCGCATGATCGGGCTGACCGCGGTCAGCGGGACCGGCACCCGGTTCTGCTCGTACAGCGTCGCGAGCAGTGTGCCGTCCGCGGCCAGGATGCGGCTGCGAACGGCCACCGGATCGATCTCGAGTTCCCGCGGCAAGCTCTGAACGGAGTCCGCGACCTCAGCTGCGCCACGCCCGGCGAAGCCGGCGAACGGGACCGCGAGCCCCGCCGCCAGCGCACCGGAAAGCGCGCTCACGCCGATGAACGTGATCAACGACCGAGCCCAACTGCGACCGCCCCTGTCGGTACGCACTCCTCAAGGGTAAGGGAGGGATCACACTCCCGGTACCCCGGAATTGATTGCCTCGATCAACTTCGGCCGCAATTCCCTTGCACTGATGACCGCATCGACGGACCCGACCTCGCGGGCTCGCTCGATACTGTGCACCCGGTCGAACTCGGTCGCGACCTCGCCCAGTTTCTCAGCCCGTACGACGGTTCGCACGTCCGAGAGCTCCGTGGCCAGGGCCGCCCGCTCCGCGCCGGCGACCTCGCCGACCCGCTCGGCCAGCGACGCCACTCGCGGATCCGCGGCGGTCCGCGCGTCCACCTCGGCCGCGAAAACCACAGCGGCGGCCGGCGCGCCGCCGAGTACCGAGGCGAAGGATCCCTCCACCGCGAGCACCGTCATCGACGGGTTCAGCGACTTCGAGAACACCACGAACGCGCCGCCGTGGTACCGCGAGACGACGCAGAACACGATCGGCCCGCGGAAGTTCACGATCGCCCGCCCGATCTCGGCGCCGTACTCGAGCTGCAGGTTCCGCATCGAGTCCGGTGACCCGTCGAACCCGGACAGGTTCGCCAGCACCACCAGCGGCCGGTTCCCGCTGGCCGCGTTGATCGCCCGCGCCACCTTCTTCGACGACCGCGGGAACAGCGTTCCGGCGGTGTACGTGTCCGGGCCGTCGGTGGGCGGGAAGCCGCGCCGCGGCACCGAGCGGGACTCGATCCCGACCAGACACACCGGGAACCCGCCGAGCCGCGCGTCCTGCACGACCGCGGTCTCGGCGTCGGCCATGCCGGCCCAGCGCTCCAGCACAGGGTGGTCCTGGTCGGTGACGGCCCGCATCAGCGTGCGGATGTCGAACGCCTTCTTCCGATCCGGGTTCGTCGCCGCCGAGAAGATCTCGCCGATCGTCTTGAAGTCGCTCCCCGCGACGTCGTGCGGGTACGGCGTGACATCGCGATCCACCGGGTCGGACGTCTGCGCCCGCCGCGGCCCCTGCTCCCCCGGTGCGACGTACGTGTGGTCGTAGTACGTCATCAGCACGTCCCGGGCGCCCTTCAGGTCCGGAGCCCAGTACTGCGCCTGCCCGTTCGGGCCCATCACCCGGTCGTAACCGCCGATGCCGAAGTTGTCCTCGGCCGAGACGCTGCCGGAGAAGTCCAGCGTCTGCTTGCCGGTCAGCACCATCGCGCTGTCCGGCGTCATCACCAGGATGCCCTTGGTGTGCATCAGCATCGTCGCCTCGGCGTTCCAGTACGGCTGCGCGCCGACGTTGATGCCCGCGACCACGACGTTGATCTCGCCGCCGGCCTGGGTGAACTCGACGATCCGCTTCAGCGCCTTCGCGACCCAGTCCATGTTCTCGGTGCCGGAGTCCATCGAGATCCGGGCGCCCGCGGACAGCGAGTACCACTCGACCGGTACCTGCATCTGCTCGGCGAGGTCGAGGGCCGCGATGATCCGCGCGCACTCCGCCTCGGCCACCGCGCCGAGGGCCTTGGTCGGGTCGCCGCTCATCGCGACCCGGGTGACGCCGTCGGGGTACCGCGTGGTCGGCGTGGTGACGATCCCGACGATGATGCCGGCCTTGTTCAGGCCCTTCGCCCGGTCCACCGGGACCAGGCGGCCGCTGTCGTCCAGGTCGTGCTCGACGAACGAGCCGCCCTGGCCGGCGACCATGCCGCTGACCTCGTACGGGTAGATCGTGTTCCGCCGCCGGGACCGCTGCACCTTCTGCGCGTAGTCGTCGAGCGGCAGCAACCGCCCGGTCGGCGGCTGTTCGATCGACGTGACGACGCCGGCGCCGTGCTGGTAGTAGAACCGGGCCGCGACCGGGTTGATCGAGCCGTCCGGCGCGACCACGTCGCCCTGCACCAGGACCTCCTCGATCCCGGCGCCCGCGGTCATCGGGGCGATGTTGCGCTGCAGCGCGGTCACCTCGTCGACCTGGACGTCGACCACCGGCCAGATCTGCACCCAGACGTGGTTCATGTCCAGCTTGGCGCCGGCCGCGCCGCGCGCGGTCCGGGCCCGGCGGATCGCCTCCAGGCAGTTCGAGATCGCGCGCTCCGCGTGCGGCAGGGACGTGACCTGACCGTCCTCGTCACGGACCACGACGAACTGGCGCACCTGCGCCAGCGCGACGAGCCGCCGGTCGGCCTCGTTGTCGCGGGCGACGCAGTAGTAGAGGAGCACGTCCTCCGGCGCGTCGACGCGGGTGATGCGGAAGTCGCGCAGCCGCCAGAGGTTCAGGCGGCGGCCGACCATCGGGTGCACGCCGCGGACGTTGTCGTCCTCGGCCATGGATCCGCCGGCCGGGCGGTAGGTGAAGTACGAGACCGGTCGGCCCTGTCCCGGGGCGACCGCGACCGAGATCCGGCGTACCCGCTGGGCGATCGGCAGGTCGCCGACCATCCGGCGGTACAGGTCCGAGGCGTCCTGCTGCGACTCGGGCAGGTCCGGGCCGTACAGATAGAGCTCGACGACGGCCTCGTGTCCCGCCGTACGGGCGTCGATCCGATCGGTCAGCGCGCGCGACAGGCCGCTGTCCCGATCGGCCAGCTCGGCGACCGTGCCGACCGTCGTGACGAGGTGGCTCGGGCGGTCGTCGATCGAGTAGTCGGCGGTCGCGACCGGCCGCCCGTCGACGGCGAACTCACGCAGGTCGTGCAGCTCGTACTCGCGGTAATGCCGCCGGACGAGCACCTCCAGCATCGGCTCGCGCTCGCCCCAGCCGCCCTCCAGCCGCTGGGCAAGGAACCGGACGATCGGCTCCGGGATCGCGGCCAGCGCGTCGATGCGCCGCTGCCGCTCGGGCGAGTCCGGGTGCGTCGCCAGGTCGGCGACCTCGTCCCCCACGCCCGCGATGATCGACGCCCGCTCGGCGTCGACCTGCGGCTGGTCGAACCACCGGAACCGCACGCTGCGGGCCAGGTCACCGACGACCGGGAACCGCAGCTGCGTGGCGAGCACCAGCCGGTCCAGCAGTTCGTGCACGCACTCGTCCAGCGGCGCCTCCGGCAGCGGCTCGGCGATCCACCGCTGCAGCACGGACGTCACCAGCAGTACGTCGGGATTCGAGCGCAGCTGCGCCAGGAAGATCCGGAAGACCGCCTCCTCCAGCTCAGAGCTCCGCTCCAGCCCGGTCACACCGTAGTGACTCAGCACGCGGGTCAACCGGGCCTGGAACTCGGCCGGCAGGGCGCCGCGGTCCGGATCCAGGCTCTGCAGGTACGTGTAGAAGTACTCGCGCGGGCTGTGCACCCGGTTCTCGATGGTGGTGTCCGTCCCGGCAGGCCGGTTGCGGCTCAGCTCGGCGAAGTCCGCGAACACCGTCAGCAGCTCGATCTCCGGACCGACCGGCGGGCCCGAGCGCTGATGCGCGAGCTCGGACCGTGCGCCGAGGTAGTCGGCCAGCATGCCGCCCTCGTCCTGCGGGTCGATGTCGAATCCGAGCAGCATGCTGCGCAGATCGTCCAGCCCGCGCTCCAGCCGTTCGGCCGCGGACTTCTCCCCGGTCCCGTTCGGCAGATCGAGCTGTACGCCGTTCTGCACCGGAGCGGACTCTTCCTCGGCCGCGTCGTCCGCAACCGGCTCCAGCCGGAGCAGCGGTGCACCCGTCTCGACCTGGCTGCCGGTCGAGACCAGCAATTCCTTCACGGTCGCCTTGAACGGCGCGTACAGCACCGTCTCCATCTTCATGCTCTCGAGCACCAGCACCGGAGCGCCGGCCTCGATCTCGGCACCGGTCTGCACCGGCGTCGCCACTACGAGCGCCGGCGCGGGCGAACGCAGTACGCCGCCCTCGTCGCGACTCACGCGGTGGGTGACGCCGTCGACCTCGACCAGGTGCACCGGGCCGTGGGTCGCGGTCACCAGGCGGAACCGCTGCCCGCCGACGACCAGCCGACTCCTGTACTCGTCCAGCCGCTCCAGCTCGGCGTCGACGACCTTGAGGTGGTCGTTGCCGTTGCCGACGCCGACCCGGAACCGCTCCGGACCGATCCGCGCCACCGTCACCCGGTAGCTCGCGCCGCGCAGCTTCAGGTCGATCGCGCGACCGACCTCGTGCTGGACCTGCGGGCGGCCGCCGTGCGCGGTCTCGTACAGCCGGCTGCGCTCGACCTGCTCGGCGTCCTCGTACCCCTCGATCGCGGCCGCGACCAGGGCGATGCCGGAATGCCGGTGCGAAATCAGGCGGCCCTCGCCGCGGACGCGGTCGATCCAGCCGGTGTCGGCGCTGCCGTCGATCACCTCGGGCTGGTCGAGCAGCTCCAGGATGAAGCTCTTGTTGGTCGCGCCGCCCTCGATCAGGACGGTCGTGGCCTGCATCGCGCGCCGCAGCCGCGCGAGCGCCTCCTCGCGGGTCCGTCCGTACCCGATGATCTTCGCGATCATCGAGTCGAAGTCCGCCGGGATGCTGTCCCCCGCGCTCACCCCGGTGTCGACCCGGATGCCGGGTCCGGCGGGCAGGTCGAGGACGATGATCCGCCCGGGCGACGGCGCGAAGTCGCGGTCCGGGTCCTCTGCGTTCAGCCGGGCCTCGACCGCGTGGCCGCTCTCGATCGGCCGCACGCCCTCCAGCCGGCCGCCGGACGCGACGTGCAACTGCGCCTTCACCAGGTCGAACCCGGTGGTCAGCTCGGTGATCGGGTGCTCGACCTGCAGCCGGGTGTTCACTTCGAGGAACGCGAACGACTTCTCCCCCGGGTGGTACAGGAACTCGACCGTCGCCGCGCCCCGGTACCCGACCGCGATCGCCAGCCGCTCGGCCGACGCCTTCAGGTCGTCGACCTGGGACGCGGACAGCAGCGGGGACGCGGACTCCTCGATCACCTTCTGGTTGCGGCGCTGCACCGAGCAGTCCCGGACGCCGAGCGCCCACGCCGTACCTTCGCCGTCCGCGATCACCTGGACCTCGACGTGCCGCGCGCCGGTGACGAGGCGTTCCAGGAACACCACGCCGCTGCCGAACGCGCGGGCCGCCTCGTCACTGGTCCGCGCGTACGCCTCGGAGAGCTCGTCGGCGGAGCGGACCACCCGGATCCCGCGGCCACCGCCGCCGGCCGTTGCCTTGAGCATCAACGGGTACCCGATCCGCTCGGCCGCCGCGAGCGCCGCGTCCAGCGACTCGACCGCTCCGCGGCTCCACGGCGCGACCGGTACGCCGACCTCCTCGGCGATCAGCTTCGAGCCGATCTTGTCGCCGAGCTGGCGCATCGCCTCGGCCGACGGGCCGATGAAGGTCACGCCGATCCGGTTGCACAGCTCCGCGAACGCCGGGTCCTCGGCGACGAACCCCCAGCCGACCCAGGCGGCGTCCGCCCCGGTCTCGCGGAGCGCCCGCTCGAGGACCTGCAGATCCAGGTACGGCCGGGCCGACGCCGGGCCGAGCGGGTACGTGATGTCCGCCGCCCGCACGAAGGTCGCCGTCCGCTCGCCGTCGGTGAACAAGGCCACGGTTTCGATCGGGTCACCGCCTTCGGCGTTGACTTCTCGGACCGCGTTGATCAGCCGCATCGCGGCTTCACCCCGGTTCACTATTGCGATACGCTTGAACATCGACCGCCTCCGTGTCTCACCCTGCCTTGTGCAGCTGGGATCGCCAGTTGCTGGCACAGGTTTTCAGCCCAGGGCCGTTACCGTCGAGTCGGCCCCCTCATCAGGCGTGTTTCCACCCTGACCCCGGGGTGTGGAAACCTCCAGGGCAGGGCTTCTGGGAGGGGATGAAGAACGTGGCGAACACGTTGATCGATCGGCTGCGGGGCGAGGTCGCCGGACCGGTGCTGACACCGGGTGACGAGGGGTACGACAAGGAACTGTCCGGGTTCAACCTGGCGGTGACGCACACTCCGGACGTCGTGGTCGGGCTGACGTCCGAGGACGATGCCGTCGCGGTGGTCCGCGCCGCGGCCGAGACCGGTACGCCGGTCCGCGTGCTGGCGACCGGCCACGGCATTCCGAACCCGATGCACGGCGGCATCGTGGTGACCACCAAGCGGATGACCGGCGTGAGCGTGGACGCCGAGGAACAGGTCGCGCACATCGCCGCGGGCACCCGGTGGGCGGAGGTGATCGCGGCGGCCGCGCCGTACGGATTGGCGCCGATCACCGGCGCATCCGACGCGGTCGGCTGCATCGGATACACGCTCGGCGGCGGCCTCGGGCCACTCGCCCGGACGTACGGCTTCTCGTCCGACTGGGCCCGCTCGTTCCGGGTCGTGACGGCGGCCGGCGAAGTGGTGACCGCGAGCGAGACCGAGCACCCGGACCTGTTCTGGGCGTTGCGCGGCGGCAAGGGCGGGTTCGGCATCGTCACCGCGATGGACTTCGGACTGGTCGAGCTACGCACCCTGTACGGCGGTTCGGTGTTCTTCGACGCGGAGCACATCGCGCCCGCGCTGACCACCTGGGCCGAGTGGACGAACGCCTTGCCGGAGAGCGCGAACTCGTCGGTGGTGATCCTGCGACTGCCGCCGCTCGAGTTCATCCCCGAGCCGCTGCGCGGCAAGACGGTGCTGAGCGTCCGCTTCGCGTACGTCGGTGACGCGGCCGACGGCAAGAAGCTCTTCCAGCCGATCCGCAACGCCGGCCCGACGCTGATCGACGCCGTCGGCGAGATGCCGGCGAGCGACATCGCGCTGATCCACAACGACCCGAGGGACCCGACCCCGGCGTGGGACCGTGGGCTGATGCTGGACGAACTGGACGCCGAGTTCATCGCCGCGTTCCTGGAGGTGGCCGGCCCCGAGCAGCAGATCCCGTTGATCGCGGTCGAGCTCCGGCACCTCGGCGGCGCGACCGAGCGCGACGTACCCGAGGGCAGCGCGGTCGGCGGCCGCAGCGGGGCGTGCACGCTGACACTGATCGGCGTACCGGATCCGAGCTTGTTCGAGAAGGTGCTTCCGGCGACGGTCGACGGGATTCTCGGACGGCTCGAGCCGTGGGTGTGCGAGGAGACCACAGTGAACTTCTCCGGCGGTTTCGCACTGCCGGGGTCGTACGAGAGGTCGTGGCCGGCGGACGTGTTCGCGCAGCTGGCCGACGTACGGTCGACCTACGACCCGGAGGCGCTGTTCCCGTTCGGGCCCCGCCAGGAGAACTCCGGCTCGTAACCGAGCAGGCGGCGCGCCTTCTCGATCGACAGCAAGGTCTCGTTCGGGCCGAACGAGCGCTTCACGGGTACGCCGGGGAACACCTCGGCGAGAAGCTCCTCGTTCGGCCGGGACATCACCGTGTCCGCGTTCGCGACGATGAAGACGTCCGTCCCGGTCACGTCGTACTCGAGCGCCTTGCGGACGGCCTGTGCGCCGTCGCGGGCGTCGATGTAGCCCCAGAGGTTCCACTTGCGGGCGTGGGCGTCCGCGTCGAACGCCGGGAACCGTGCGTAGTCCTCGGGGTACATCACGTTGGAGAAGCGCAGCCCGATCAGCTTCAGGTCCGGATGCCACCGGCAGAGCTGCCGGGCGAGCTCCTCCTCGAGCGTCTTGACCAGCGAATACGTGCTGTTCGGCCGCGGCGGGTAGTCCTCGTCCACCGGCACGTACGGCGGGAACTCGTCGAACGGCAGACCCAGCACGGTCTCGCTCGACGCCCACACGATGTTCCGGACGCCGGCCCGCAGCGCCGCCGACAACACGTTGTACGTGACGGTCATGTTGTTGTGGAACGTCGCCGCGTTCGGCCGCAGGCCCGGCGCCGGGACCGCGGCGAGATGCACGACCGCGTCGACGCCGTCGTGCCGGTCGTCGATCCCGGCGATCGCCTCGTAGGTCTGGCCGAAATCGGTCAGGTCCACCCGTGTCGACGTCACGTCGGCGCGTGCCGGCGCAGCCTGGTCGAGGGCGACCACCTCCCAGCCCTGGTCCGCCAGATGATCGACAACGGCCCTGCCGAGCTTCCCGCTGCTCCCGGTCACCGCAACCCGCCTCGCTTCGCTCACTCCGAGATCATCGCACTAGGGTGTGACATGCCACCGTGGAAGGACACATCGTGAAACTTGCTGGCCGGATGGAACGGCTGGGGACCGAGTCGGCGTTCGAGGTTCTCGCGAAAGCGAAGGCCCTGGAGGCCCAGGGCCGCGAGATCGTGCACCTCGAGATCGGCGAACCGGACTTCGACACGCCACCGCACGTGATCGCCGCCGCGCAGCAGGCCCTGGACAAGGGGTTCACGCACTACGTGCCCGCGCCCGGCATCCCCGAGCTGCGGACCGCCGTCGCGGACTTCCTCGACCGCACCGGCCGGCTGCGCACGACACCCGACCGGGTGCTGATCACGCCCGGCGCGAAGCCGATCATGTTCTTCACGATCCTGGCGCTCTGCGAGGAGGGCGACGAGGTCCTCTACCCGGACCCCGGGTTCCCGATGTACGCGTCGATCGCGGCCTTCGCCGGTGCGAAGCCGGTGCCGGTGCCGCTGCGCGAGGAGAACGGCTTCGTCATCGACCCCGACGAACTGCGGTCACTGGTGACGGACCGGACCAAGCTGCTGATCCTCAACTCCCCGCACAACCCGTGCGGCAGCGCGTCGACACCCGAACAGCTCCAGGCGATCGCCGAGATCGCGATCGAGCACGACCTCGTCGTCCTCAGCGACGAGGTCTACTGGGCGCTGAGGTACGACGGCGAGCACCACAGCGTCCTCGACGTCGACGGCATGGCGTCCCGGACCATCCTCCTCGACGGTTGGTCGAAGACGTTCGCGATGACGGGCTGGCGACTCGGCTTCGGCGTGTTTCCCGAGCCGCTCGTGGAGCCGGTGACGCGGCTGATGATCAACTCGGTGTCGTGTACGTCGGCGTTCAGCCAGCACGCCGCGATCGCCGCCCTCGAAGGACCGTGGGACGACGTCGACCGGATGCTGGACGCGTTCCGCGAACGGCGCGAGGTGATCGTCTCCGGGCTGAACGCCGTACCGGGTGTGTCGTGTGTGGAACCGGGTGGAGCGTTCTACGCGTTCCCGAACATCAGCGAACTCGGCGTATCGGCAGCGACCCTGTCGGACCGGCTCCTGGACGAGGCCGGAGTCGCATGCCTGCCCGGTACGTCCTTCGGCATCTACGGCGAAAACCACCTGCGCTTCTCGTACGCAAACTCGGTCGAAAACATCCGCAAGGCATTGGACGCCTTCACGGCTCTTGTGCGCTGACGACCACCAACCAGTCGGCGCTGACCACCCGGTACCCGAGCCCGTACAGCCCGCGCAGGATCCCGGGAACATGCCGCGCGCCGTACACGACCGCGACCTCGATGTCCTCGTCGCCACGCTCCCGGACGACCTCGGCGACCGCCGCGACGGCACGGCCGTCGCGCCGGTCGAGCAACAGGTCGAAGAAGGCGTCCCACTGCTCACTGCGCAACTCGTCCTGCGCCGTCGGGAGATCGTTGACCTCGATGTCGGGTGACAGCAGCGTGCGCCGCCCGGCGAAGTACTGCCCGATCGACACCACCGGAACCGATGCCCAGGTCAGCGCCCGGACCTTCCACGACAACCCCTGAAAACCTTCCTGGAACTCCTCCCCCGAGATGTCCGGGGCGACGAACGGTACGCCGAGATCGCCGTACGGAATGTCGTCCTCGACCAGCCCGGACTCCTCGTTCACCGGCATCATCCGGTACGTCGCCGTCAGACCGTCGACGGCCGCGGACTCACCCTGGATTCCTTCGACGACGAGCAGGTCGCACTCGCGCAGGCGCGCCTCGACCGCACGGAAGAACTGCGGTTCCGCCACGTGCAGCATCGGGAAGATCACGATGCCCGGGCCGCCGCCGCGCCTGGTCAGCCGCAGTACGGCGGACCGGGTCCCCACGATGCTGTTCTCGATGATCTGCATGGCTCCCACCCCTCGTGCCAGTGCCGGGTCGGCCGGGGTCAGCCATACAGTGGGCTGATCATGAGCAACCAGCACGGGCACACCCATCGACTCGACCTCGACGACGCCTCGGTTCGGGAGTGGGACGCGACGGTCGTCGGTTTGGATCCGGAGCGTGGGATCGTGCTCGACCGGTCCGCGTTCTACCCGGGTGGCGGCGGGCAGCCGCCGGACCAAGGCGTGCTGCTGTGGGGTGGCGTACGGACGCGGATCGTTGGGACGACCAAGGGTGACGACCTGTACCTGGTGCCGCACGAGGACGACCCGGTGCCGCCGGTCGGTACGGCGGTGCGCGGGGCGCTCGACGACGAGCGGCGTACTCAGCTGATGCGGACGCATTCCGGGCTGCATGTGCTGACCGGTGTCGTGTTCCGCGACTTCGGCGCGCTCGTCACGGGCGGGAACATGGAACCGCTGTCGGCGCGGATGGACTTCGATCTGGCCGACGTACCGCCGGACTTCAAGGATCGGGTCGCCGAGGCGGTCAACGCGGAGATCCGCACCGACCGGCGGATCACCGCCAGCTTTCTCCCGCGCGAGGAGGCGTTCGCGATCCCGGACATCATCCGGACGGCGACCAACCTGCTCCCGCCCGATCTCGAGGTCGTCCGGATCGTCGACATCGCCGGCCTCGACACCCAAGCCGACGGCGGCACGCACGTCGCGTCCACCGCCCTGATCGGCCGCATGGAGGTCGTCAAGATGGAGAGCAAGGGCAGAGGCTTCCGCCGCCTCCGCGTCCGGATTACCTGACGCGCGGCTTCTTCTTCAGCTCGGCCTCTTGCCGGCGGACCTCTGCCTGCGTCGCGCGTTCGTGCTCCAGCCAGTCCGGGTTCTCGTCCCGGATGGCCTCGATGTCGTCCGTGGTCAGCGCCTCGGTGATCCCGCCGCGGGCCAGGCCACCGATCGAGACACCGAGCCTGGCCGCGACCACCGAGCGCGGATGCGGTCCGGTACGCCGGAGCTCCTGCAGCCACTCGGGCGGGTCCGCCTGCAGCGCGTTCAGCTCGTCCCGCGACACGACACCCTCCTGGAACTCCGCAGGCGTGGCCGGGAGGTACACGTCCAGCTTCTTCGCCGCCGTGGCAGGCTTCATGGTTTGGGGTGTCTTGCGCGCCGTCATGGCAGCAGCGTAACGCCCGGTAACCTCAGAACCGTGACCGGATTCCGACTGGGCTACGTCCCCGGCGTGACACCCGCCAAATGGGTTCGGATCTGGACGGAGCGACTCCCCCGCGTCCCGCTCGAACTCGTCCAGGTCTCCGCCGCCGAAGCCCCCGATCTGGTACGCCGGGGCGACGCCGACGCGGTCCTCCTGCGGCTCCCGATCGACCGCACCGGATTGCACGCGATCCCGCTGTACGTCGAGCAGACGGTGGTCGTGGTGCCCAAGGACCATCTGGTCACCGCGGCCGAGGAGGTCACCGTCGACGATCTCGCCGACGAGCTGATGCTGCACTCGCAGGACGACGTACTGGACTGGGACCGCCCACCCGGCCGGCTGATCGACGAGCGCCCCGCCTGGACCGGCGACGCGATCGAGCTGGTCGCGATGGGCACCGGGCTGCTGGTGGTACCGCAGTCGCTGGCCCGGCTGCACCACCGCAAGGACCTGACCTACCGCCCGCTGACCGGCGTACCCGAGTCGCAGGTCGCGCTCAGCTGGCCGGAGGACGAGACCAGCGAGCTGGTCGAGCACTTCATCGGCATCGTCCGCGGCCGGACCGCGAACAGCACCCGCGGCCCCGCGACACCCAAGCGGCAGAAGAAGGCGGCACCGCAGGCTTCCAAGCAACCGGCCCGACCGAAGAGACGCCGCCGCTAGGCACTGGAAATAAGTTGAGGCTTCAACTAACATCGCTGGTATGGCGATCTTCCGGTTGAACCACGCGGTCCTGTACGTGCGCGACGTCGCGGCGAGCGTCGCGTTCTACCGAGACGTCCTCGGCTTCGGCTACACCGAGACCGGCGACGCCATCCCCGGTGCGGCGTTCCTCCGCGCGCCCGGGTCGAGCAACGACCACGACCTCGGCCTGTTCCAGATCGGGTCGCAGGCCGCACCGTCGGGCGCCGGGCGGACGACGGTCGGGCTCTACCACCTTGCGTGGGAGGTGGACACGCTCGGCGACCTCGAGGACCTGGCCGGCACGCTGAGCGAGCACGACGCCCTGGTCGGCGCGTCCGACCACGGGACCACGAAGTCCCTCTACGGCAAGGACCCCGACGGCCTCGAGTTCGAGATCGTCTGGATCATCCCCGCCGACCTCCTCACCGACGAGGACCGCACCAAGACCGGCATCTCCCGGCTCAACCTCCCCGCCGAGATCACGAAGTACGGCCGCGAGGCCCGCAGCGGCATAGGCATCTCCCGCATCCTGGGCTAGCGGCCCTGACGGTGTCCTCCCGCTGATCTTTCGTTGCTCTAGGTTTGGGCAGCGTGCCGATGATTGAGGTCACTGAGCTGATCAAAGAGTTCCGGAAGCCGCAGCCGACGACTGGTCGACTGGCTGGTGTCCGGCAACTGTGGGCCCCCACACGCGTCGTGCGTGCGGTCGACCAGGTCAGTTTCACTGTCGATCGGGGAGAGATGGTCGGCTACTTGGGCGCCAACGGCGCCGGCAAGTCCACCACCATCAAGATGCTCACCGGGATCGTGGTACCCACCTCGGGCACGGTGCGCGTCGACGGTCTCGTGCCCTGGGCGAATCGCCGCAAGCATGCCCACAACATCGGCGTCGTCTTCGGGCAGAAGACCCAACTCTGGTTCGACCTGCCGCTTCGCGTCTCGCTGGAAACCATTCGAGACCTCTATCGAGTCGGCCAGGCGGAGTACGCCGCGCGAATCGACGAATTCGACGAGGTCCTGCAGATCAAGGACTTCCTGGACACGCCGATCCGATCCCTGTCGCTAGGGCAACGGATGCGTGGTGATCTGGCGGGAGCCATGCTCCATCGTCCTCAGGTGCTGTACTTGGACGAGCCGACGGTGGGCCTGGATGTGGTCGCAAAACAAGCCCTCCGTGACTTCATCGCGGAGCAGAACCGGGTTCACGCCACCACGGTGATGATCACCACGCACGACATGGACGACATCGAGCAGCTGTGCCGACGCATAGTGATGATCGATCGCGGGCGTGTTGTCTACGACGGGGACCTGAAGACCCTGAAGCGACGGTACCTGCCTTTCCGCGAGGTGGTGATCACTCCGACAGAGGGTGCGGACCCGACGGGCATCCAGGCTGAGCACACCGATCGGCTGGAGAACTCCGACGGCACGATCTCACTTCGCTTCGATCCGGAACGAACGAGTGCCGCGTCCGTGATCGCTCAGGCCACCTCGGTCGCTGAGATCGCTGATCTTCATGTCAACGAACCCAAGCTGGAGGATGTTGTCCGGCTGATCTATGCCGAGTCCGAGCGGTGACCGGCGCGTCCGGGGCACCGCGATCCCAACGGCCTGCGTGGGTCACGCCGTGGTCGATGATTCGACTCGGTTCCAAGAACGCTCTGTTCTTTCGCGCGAATGTCGCACTGTCCATGGCCTCGGTCGCCCTGCAAACAGTCCTGCTCGTGACCGTGTGGCGTGCTGTCTACGCCGACCGCGGCGTGGTCGCTGGTATCAGCGAGTCCGATGCGGTCAGCTATGCGGTCATCGCGATGCTGCTGTGGCACGTCGCACTGCCTTGGCAACTCTCGTCGATCCCCGAACGGGTCCGCGAGGGAACCATCGCGACGGACCTCATCCGCCCCATTGCAATCGTGGGGCAGAGCCTCCTGCAGTCCGTCGGAGGAGTTGTCGGCGCGATGCCCGGAGTCGTGGTCGGCTTGGCCATCGGCCTTGCGGTGGGAGGGCTGACGCCGCCGGCGACCAAGGTTGCGCTCGTCGGCTTCCTCCTCACGGCCACGCTCGGCTGGTTGCTCGCCACGTTGCTGAATCTCGCTGTCTCGATGGTGGCGTTCTGGACTACTGATACGCGCGGGCCGTTCTACGTCTACCGAGCCATCGCCAGTTTTGCCTCCGGCGCTCTCGTCCCGCTGTGGTTCATCCCCGGGTGGCTGCGCCCGTTCCTCGATGTGCTGCCCTTCGGACTGCAGGTCTTCGCACCACTGCAGCTCTGGCAGGGACAGCAGCCGCTCGGCGGGCTCGGGGGCGTCCTCGCGGTCCAGCTCGGCTGGTTGGCAGCTGCCACAGGCATCGTTGCCATGGTGACTTGGCGTGCGTTGCGCAAGGTGGTGATCAACGGTGGCTGAACTGATCCGGGACTTCCGCATCCTGCTGCGAGTGGCGTGGCTGACCGAGCTCGAGCACAAGGCCAACCTCTTCATCTCCGTCATCGGCGCGCTGGCATTCAACGCCGGACAGCTTCTGTTCGTCGGAGTGCTGCTGCACGCCTTCGGATCCATCGGTGGCTGGACTCCAGCCGAGGTGATGGTGCTGTTCGGCATCCGGATGGCGAGTCACAGCGCGTACGCTGTCTTCTTCCGCAGGACGATCGATGTAGACGTCGTCGTGCACACGGGAGAATTCGACCGCTATCTGTTGCGTCCGACAAGTCCGTTCCTGCAACTGCTGACGCGCCGCTTCAACCTGCAGCAATTCGGCGATGTGATCGTCGCTGCTGCGATCCTGGCGCTGGCCTTGCCCCAAGCCTCTATAGCGTGGCATCCGCTTCTCGTGCTGTGGCTTGCCATCTCCATCGCTGCTGGTGGGATGCTGGAGGGCGGGCTCCAACTGGCACGGGGTGCGCTGGCGTTCCGATTGCGAAACACGCAGTCGCTGACGGGTCTGATCGACGCCGTCTTCGGAACCTATGGCAACTTTCCACTCCAGCTCTTCGGCCCGGTCGGATCCGTCCTGTTCACGTTCCCGCTGCCCCTGGCCTTCGTCGCGTGGATTCCAGCCGCCATGGTCACCGGGCGGGTGGACTCGCTGTGGTTTCCAGCGTGGATGGGATGGCTGAGCCCAGCGGTAGGAGTAGCTTGCATGGCAGCGGCCGTCGCCTTCTTCACCCGACAGTCTCGGCACTACTCCAGCCCTGGGTCCTGACTCAGTCGCGGACGAGGTGGGTGGCGATTCGGAGCGCGTTGGCCAGGACGGTGAGGACTGGGTTGACGCCTCCGTTGGTGACGTGGATGGATGCGTCGGTGATCCAGACGTTGTCGTGGCCCCAGATCCGGCCTTGTGGATCGGTGACCGATCGGGCCGGGTCGTCGCCCATCCGGCAGGTCCCGGCCTGATGCTGCCCGGTGCTCGCGCTCCCCACGGTGCCGACCTCTCCGACCGACGTACGGACCGCGCCCGCTTCCTCCAGCCAATTCTTGGCCTTCGCACTCATGAACCGCTGCGCGCGGACGTCCTCGGGATGGATCGACCCGCTCGTCACCACCACCGGATTCCCGAACCGGTCGACGACGGACGGATCCACGCGGACGCGCGAGTCCGCCGACGTGACCTCCTGGATCGGCCCGACCACCCGCAGCATCCGCCGTAGGTCGCGCCGCATAGCCTGCACGCTCTCCGCACCGGCCGGCGGGATCAGCCCGGCCCCAGTCAGGTAGTCGTACACCGACGCCGGCGTCGGCACGAACTCGTTGGCGAGCATGCCGCCGCCGACGATCCCGTCGTTCCCGTGCCGGAAGTCGCACGTCGCGATCGACACACCAGGCCCGACGAGATCGACCACCTCGTCCTCGAACAGCCCGACCGCACCGGCGTACACATGCGCCTGCAGATGCCGGCCGACCTGATCCTGGTTGTTGCCGATCCCGTTCGGCTCGCCGTCGTGCGCACTGTTCAGGAGCAGCCGCGGCGTCTCCGAGGCGCCGGCGGCGACCACGACCTCCTCACACGCAACAGTCCGTCGCCAAATCTCGCCGTACCCGTCGCTCGCGACCAGTGCGACGCCGACGACCCGGCCGGTCGCGTCGGTGACGAGTCGCTCGGCCGTCGTCTCGATGACCAGCGTGCAGTTCCCGGTGGCGAGCGCCGCGGGCAGCGCGGTGTTGTGCGTTCCGGCCTTCGCCTCCACCGGGCACGCGAACCCGACGCACAGGCCGCACCGCACACACCCGGAGCGCCCTTGATAGTCGATCGAGTTGATCAGCAGCGGTACGTCGAGAGTTCCCCAGCCGAGCCGCTCGGCGGCTCCCGCCAGCAGGTCAGCCGGTCCGGTCCTGGGCAGCGGAGGCATCGGCAGCGGGATCGACCGCGGCCCGTGCCACGGGTCCACTCCACCGCCGCTCACCCCGAACCGTTGCTCCGCCAACGAGTAGTAGGGCTCCAGGTCGTCGTACGAGATCGGCCAGTCAGCGAGCGCACTTCCCTCCGGTACGCCGTACGTCGTGGCCATCCGGAAGTCCTGCGGCACGAACCGCCACGCCTGCGCGCCGTACACCCGCGTGCCGCCGCCGACCGTGAACGCGTTGTTCCCCCACCCGCCGTCCGGCGGCAGCACCTCGCTCCGCACCCCGTCCACCACCGACACCCGCGGCCGCCCCGCCGGGTCCGGATCCGTCATCGCCGGCAGCCCCGCCACCGACCGCGGATTCCGCAGATGGTCGCGCGCCAACGACTCCGTCGACAGGTAGCTGCCGAGCTCGACGACCAGCACCGACCGCCCCGACTCCGCCAGCACCTGAGCCGCCGCGCCCCCACCGGCGCCCGAGCCGACCACCACAACGTCGTACCGCTCCGCCAACTCGTCCCGAGGCGTCACCCGCAACTCGGTCTGCACCGGCGCAAACTCCTCGCTCCGCCACCCGACCGTCTCCCAGGTCGCCGGCTCCGCGTAGTACCCCTGCGCAATCAGCCGCACCAGCCAGGCCCGGTCCGCACCTGCCTCGTCCGCCAGCGCGCGCTCGACCCGCCCGACCCAGTCCGGCCGATCCTCCGTCAGCACCCGCTCGACAAACCCCGCTGCCGCCCATCCCTCCCCCGGCAGCACGAACTCCGCCAACCGCTCCAACTGACTCCGCTGCTCCTCAGACAAGCGCACGCGCAAAATCCTTTCACGCACCACCCGCCGCCCGCAGCTTTGTACTTGCCGGTCCATTTTTCGCGAGGAACCCTGTGCGTATGGCACTTGACGACTACTACCTGCTCGGGCGGTCGGGGCTGCGTGTCAGCCGGCTCGCACTGGGCACCATGAACTTCGGGCAAGCCGGATTCCACGCGCCGTACGGCAAGACCGAGGACGAGGCGCGGGCGATCTTCCGGGCCTATATCGATGCCGGTGGCAACTTCATCGACACCGCCGACTTCTACACCGCGGGTGAGAGCGAACGGATCCTCGGCCGGCTGATCGCCGAGGCGGGCGTCCGGGAGCGGATGGTGCTCACCACGAAGGCGACCAACAGCGTCCACTCCGGCGACCCGAACGCGGGCGGCAACAGCCGCAAGCACTTGATCCGCGCACTGGACGAGTCCTTGCGCCGGCTCGGCACCGACTACGTCGACCTGTTCCTGCTGCACACCTGGGACCGCATCACCCCGGTCGACGAGGTACTGCGGACTCTCGACGACCTCGCCCGCGCAGGCAAGATCAGGTACGCCGGGTTGTCCGACGTACCCGCCTGGTACGCCGCTCGCGCGCAGACTCTCGCCGACGCGCATTCGCTGACCCCGATGGTCAGTCTGCAACTGCCGTACTCGCTGATCGAGCGGACGATCGAGACCGAGCACGTACCGGTCGCGCAGCAACTCGGACTGGGTGTCACCGCGTGGAGCCCGCTCGGCGGCGGCTTCCTGACCGGGAAGTACCAGCGCGACGGCGCCCAGCAGATCGCCGGCGAAGGCCGTCTCACCGGCGACGGCGCGACCGGGCGGACCTGGTCCGACCGGGAGTGGAGCCTGCTGACGACCGTGCGCGACGTCGCCGAGAAGCTTGGCGTGACCATGGCCCAGGTCGCGGTCAACTGGACCGCCACGCAGCCGGGTGTGGCGTCCGCGATCGTCGGCGCGAGCCGTCCGGAGCAACTGGAGTCCAGCATCGAGGCCCTCGGGTTCGAGTTGCCGGCCGAGCTGCGCGCAGCCCTCGACGACGCGAGCGCCGTGCCGCCGTCGTCGGTCTATCGGATGTTCACGCCGGAGTACCAGAACTGGATCATCAACCCGGGCGCGAAGGTCGCCGACAAGCCGGCCGGTTATCGGCCGCCGGTCCTCAACTGGCGTTAGTTCGCAGGTAGTCCAGGCACAGGTCGAGCGCGTACTCCAGATGCGTCGACGTTCCCGACGACATCAGGATCGCGACGCCGCCCTGGATCGCCGCGATCAGGGCGGCCGAGGCGCGGGCGGGATCCACAGCGGCACGGATCTCGCCCGCGGCCTTCATCTCCTCGATGCCGAGTTCGAGCCGGCGCTGCCACTGCGCGAGCAGCTGAGCGGTCACCGCTTGCGCGGCCGGAGTGTGCCGGCCGATCTCGGTGATCAGCACGCCGAGCGGGCAGTTCACGCCCTGCCGCCGGTACTTCTCGACGACGGCATCACGCCAGTCGTGCCATGCCTCCCAGCTGATCAGCTGACCGAGGTGCGGCTCCTGGTCCTCGAGCACCTGCTCGGCCTCGCGCTCGGCGACCGCGAGCAGTAACTGTTCCTTGCCGTCGGGGAAGTAGTGGAAGAGCTGGCTCTTGCCGGTCCGGCTGCGCCGCCCGATGTCGTCCAGCTTCACCGCACTGATCCCGCGCTCGCGGATCTCGGCCGCGGCCGCCGCCACGATCCGCTCCCGCGTCGCCGCCCCCTTCGCCGTCAGCACACCTCAAATGTACCCGCAGGTTCAGCTACGCGACGCGTTCAGCCCGCCCAGGGCGGCGAACACCGCCTTCGGCTCCCAGTGCCCGTCGTCGTCGACCGCGACCAGCCCGTACGACGAGAGGTCCAGGTCATGCTCCGGGTCGTCCGGCCGGTGCGGCAATGCGAACCCTGCGAAGCTGAACCAGAACGCAGCGGCCAATTCGATCCGGTCGAATTCCTCGACGAGCTCGAACAGGTACTCCACTTGTTCCTCCTCGTTCCGCTCGAACGCGCCGTTGATCGCCGGTGGGTCGACGCTGCGGTTCACGATCATCCAGCCGGTCCCACCGCGGTCCGCGGCACCGACGTACGCGCAACAGCCGAACTCGGTCGCGACGACCGGCTTGCCCCACTTCTTCCGTGCGGCGAGTTCGTCGGCGAAGGTCGCCGCGTTGGCCGCGTCCCGGTACGCGTCGACGCTGACGATGTCGAACAGGTCCCAGTTCACGTCCTCCCACAAGCCGGCGGCGTACGTGATCCGGCCGCCGAAGACGCTCCGCGCGGCGGCCGCCAACTGCTGCTGTACGTCGCCCCAGCGGGCCAGCCCCGCCTGCAGTTGAGTGAGCTTGACCGGATCGGTCCACGTCGCGGGGTCGGCCATCAGCGCCAGCCGCTCCCCCGAGGTGTCGCCGGGGACGAATCCCTTGCAGAACACGGAAAGCTCGCATCCCAGCACCAGGACGACCTCGCCTCGTCCCGACTCCCGCAGGGTCTCCGCGTGGCGTGCACAGTCGGTCAGGAAGGGAACGAACTCGTCCGGATCCAGATCCATCGGCACCGGCGAGAACCACACGTCGAGACCCGCCGCCAGAGCCTCCTCGCCGGCCAGCACGAGCCGGTCCGGATCGTTCCCCGACACCCGGACCGCCGGCGCATGCAACTCGTCCGCGATCACCGTGAGGTCGCGGCGCACCTCCGCCAGGTCGAAGCGCTCCCGCGTACTGCGGCCGTCGTACCGGAGACCGGTGTCGTAGTTCACCCCGATGGAAGGCATGGCCACCACCATAGCAACCAAAATCATACTCAGTACATCTTTTTATCCAGTATGGTTTGCGTCATGGAACAGCAGGGCCGCCGGGAGCGGAAGAAGGCCGAGGTCAGGGCGCGGATCTCGGACGTCGCCACCGCGATGTTCTTCGAGCGCGGATTCGACGCGGTGTCCGTGTCGGAGGTCGCCGAGGCCGCGGACGTGGCTCGGCCGACGGTCTTCGCGCACTTCGCCCGCAAGGAGGACCTGCTGTTCGACCGGTACCCCGAGGCCGAGGCCCTGGTGGTTGCCGCGATCAACGACCGTCCGGACGGCACGTCCGCGGTCCAGGCGCTGTCCGACCTGCTCGTCAGGCTCGCCGGCGAGGGCCATCCGCTGTCCACGATCCGCGGGCGGTTCCGTCGCTTCTGGGAGGTCGTCGCCGAGTCGCGGGCGCTCCAGTCCCGCGCCCGCGAACTCCTCGAGCAGATCGAGCAGGCGATCGCGGCCGCGATGGCGCGCACCGACGTACCCGAGCCGCAACTGACCGCCGCGCTCGCCGTCGCCGCCTACCGCACTGTCCATTTGACAGCGGTACGGCGGATCCTCGACGACGAGGACGACACGGTCGTGGTCGCGGACCACCGCGCGCAGACCATTCACGCCCTCGCCGTCGTCGACGGTCACCTCGCGGGCCTGCGGAACCAGACCACTGCCGCAGCGACTGCCAGGTAGGCCAGCGGGATCGCCGGCGAGACCCCGAACAGGAACAGGTTGGTGACGCTGGCGCCGACCATCAACCCGGCGAGACCGAGCGCGGCCAGCCGGCACAGTCGTGGGATCAGCAGACCGATCGCCCCGGCGAGCTCGAGCGTCCCGACCACGTACCGCAGCCACTGCCCGGCGCCGATCTCGGCGAACATGTCGACCATCAGCGGGTCGCCTGTCAGCTTCGGCACGGCAGCCATCACGAACAGGGCGGCCAGTACCGCCTGCACCACCCACAGCGCCACGGTCCGCGGACGGACGCTCCGGCGGGTCGTCACCGTCGTACTCATGAGCTTCTCCTTCGTCGTCGTGTTTCCGGTACGACGAAGATCCCGCCGACGGCCCGCAGCGGGCATCCGTGGCAGCTACGGATGCACTACGGAACGAGGTAGGTGGCGATGGTCCGGGCGCACTCGACGGATTCCGCGTGCGAGCTGTCCACCTCGACGTCGTACGTGACGCCCTCGTGGACGACGTACGCCTGCTGCTCGGCCATGCCGCGGGCGCGGTTGCCGCGCGCGAGTTCGCGGCCGGCGGCGATCTCCGGGGCGCAGTGGACCCCGACGAAGACTGTCTCGACATCGCCGATCGCGTCCAGCCAGCGCTGCTGCGAGCCGGCGCCGCCGAGGAACACGTCGTCGACGATCACCCGGCCGCCGGCCCGGCACATCGCCACGATCCCGGCGGTCCAGGCCGCGTCCAGCTCCCGGAACGCGGGCCCGACCGACACCTCGCCGCCCGGCCCGATCTCGATGCCGCCGTCCATCACAGCGGGCAGCGCGTCCACGAAGTCGTCGACACTGAACCCGAGCCAGGGCTCCGGCAGCACCGCCTGCAGACACCGCACGATCCCGGTCTTCCCGGAACTGGACCCGCCGTTGATGACGATCAGTCGAGCTGTCACGCCCGCAAGGCTAGAGCCTTACCTGTCGCGTCCTCGACAGGTTTCCGCCGGGCCAGCCCCAGGAACGGCACCGCGAGCGTCTGGATCAGCGCCGACACCAGGTACGCGGGTCCGTAGCCCCAGAGGTCCGCGGAGCGACCGAGCGTCGGCTGGATCACGACCCCGCCGGCCGAGCCGAGCAGACTGTCGAACGACAGCACCGTCGCCCGCTGCGCCGACGGGATGTGACTGTTCAGGTACGCCTGCCGCACCGGCGACATCGCGGCGAACAACGTGCCCCACACCATCAGCAGCACCAGCGCCACCCCGAACGACGTCACCACGCCCATCACCGCGATCACCAGGCCGGACGCCGCGATCGCCCCGATCAGGATCCCGACCCGGTCGTGGATCAGACGCGAGATGTACGACGCGGACGCACCGCCGGCGATCTGTGCACCGGCGACGATCCCGGCCGACAGACCGGCGATCGCGTACGAGCCGGTGTGTCCGTACAGCTGGAGCAGATACGGCTGCGCCGCGTAGAACCCGTAGACACTCACCCCGGCCGTGAACGGCCCGGCCAGCATCACCCAGCGGACCCGCCGGTTGAGCAGCCCGTGCCGGAGCGACGCCCGTACGATCCCGGCCATCTCGCCCCGCACCGACGTCCGCGGAGCCGGGGTGAAGCCGATGTCGCGCATCGACCGCCACGCGACCACGAACGTGGCCAGCAGCAACAACGCGCGAACGACGTACGGCGTCCCCAGGTTCGTCAGCTGCGCCAGCACCCCGCCGCCGATCGAGCCGCCCATCATCGCGATCCCGCTCGCCACCTGTCCCTTCGCGAACGCCGCGTCCAGCGACCCTTCGTACCCGGTCGCCTGCAGCCCGTCGACCAGCCAGGCCTCGGTGGCGCCGCTGAAGAACGTGAACCCGAGACCGAGCAGCATCGACACCACCGCCCAGAGCACGAACGGCGCGCCCGTCCGCCACAGCACGACGTAGAGCAGCGTGGTCCCGATCAGGGTGGCCGTGCCGAGCAGGTACGACGTACGCCGCCCGACCGTGTCCGCGACAACGCCGGTCGGCACCTCGAACAGCACCATGCCGGCGGTGAAGAAGGCGTTCGCGGCGAACGTCTGCCCGATGCTCAGCCCGGCGTCGAGCAGGAACAGCGTGTTGATGCCCCAGATCATCGACGACGCACCCGTCGACACCGCTACCAGCGTGAGGTAGGTCCGCAGTACTCGCTCGGCTGTCATACCCGGTACGTCGGAGCCGCGGCGGACCGCTCGACATGCACTGTGCTCGCTCCCTGGGCGGGTATCGTGCCGGGACGTGACGGATCAGCAGGCGGAAACGGCGGAGGCCCCTCAGACACCCGCGCCGAACGCCCACAACACGGCCAAGCTCGCGGTGATCGTCGGCGCGCTCGGTGTCGTTTTCGGTGATATCGGGACCAGCCCGATCTACACCCTCCAGACGGTGTTCAACCCCGAGGACCCGCACCCGGTGCCGGTCAGTGACAACAACGTGTACGGCGTGGTGTCGCTGATCTTCTGGTCGGTGATGATCATCGTCACCGTCACGTACATCCTGCTCGCGATGCGCGCCGACAACGACGGCGAGGGCGGCGTGATGGCGCTCATCACGCTGCTGCGTCGCTGGCGTTCCACACATCCGGGCCGCCGGGCCGCGGCCGTCCTCGCGGCGGTCGGTCTGTTCGGGGCGTCGCTGTTCTTCGGTGACGGCATCATCACCCCGGCGATCTCGGTGCTGTCCGCGGTCGAAGGCCTGAAGACCGTCGAACCGTCGCTCGCCGAGTACGTCGTACCGATCACCGCGGTCATCATCACCATGTTGTTCCTGGTCCAGCGGCGCGGGACCGAATCGGTCGGCCGGGTCTTCGGTCCGGTGATGATCGCCTGGTTCACGGTGATCGGCGCGGCCGGGATCGGCGGCATCACCGAGCACACGGCGATCCTCAAGGCGCTCTCCCCGACGTACGCGATCGGGTTCCTGGCCGGGCACTTCCACATCGCGTTCTTCGCGCTCGCGGCGATCGTGCTCGCGGTCACCGGCGCCGAGGCGCTGTACGCCGACATGGGCCACTTCGGCCGCCGCTCGATCAGTCGCGGCTGGCTGTTCCTGGTCTTCCCGGCCTGCACGCTCAGCTACCTGGGTCAGGGCGCGCTGATCCTGAAGGACCACGCCAACATCAGCGGCCCGTTCTTCCTGCTCGTCCCGGAGTGGGGCCGGCTGCCACTGGTGCTGCTCGCAACCGCGGCCACCGTGATCGCGTCGCAGGCGGTGATCACCGGCGCCTACTCGGTCGCGTCGCACGCCGCGCAGCTCGGGTACCTGCCGCGGCTCCGGGTGACGCACACCTCGGCGACGACGGTGGGCCAGATCTACGTGCCGTTCGTGAACTGGCTGCTGTTCGTCTCGGTACTGACGCTGATCTTCGCGTTCCGCAGTTCGGCCGCCCTGGCGTACGCGTACGGCATGACGGTGACCGGCACGATCAGCATCACGACCTTGCTGTTCTTCTACGTCGCGCACTACCGCTGGAACGTCCCCAGGTGGCTGATCCTTGTCGGCGCGGTGCCGCTGCTCACGGTCGACCTGCTGTTCATCGGAGCGAACCTGACCAAGCTGGTGCACGGCGCGTGGCTGCCGCTGCTGATCGCGCTGATCGCGTTCACGGTGATGACGACCTGGCAGCGCGGCCGCGAGGTCGTGACGGCCGAGCGGGAACGCGCCGAGGGTTCGCTGCAGGAGTTCATCGACCAGTTGCGCTCCGGCACGATGCCGATCCGTACGGTTCCGGGAACGGCGATCTTCCTGAACCGCGGCGGGGTCAGCGCTCCGCTGGCGCTGCGGGCGAACGTCGAACACAACCAGGTCCGGCACGAGCACGTGGTGATCGTGGCGATCGGCACGGAGCCGGTGCCGCGGGTCGCCGAGGACCAGCGGGTCACGGTCGACGAGCTCGGGTACGGCGACGACGGGATCACGCACGTCACGATCAAGTTCGGGTACATGGAGTCGCCCGACGTACCCGCCGCCCTCGCGCAACTGGAGCCGGACGAGTCCGAAGGACCGCTCGATCTCGACAAGGCGTCGTACTTCCTGTCCAAGATCGAGCTCCGCCGCGGCAAGGCTGCCACGATGGCGGGCTGGCGCAAGCAGCTGTTCCTCGCCACCTCGCACATCACCGCAGACGCCGCCGAACACTTCGGTCTCCCCCGCGACCGCACGGTCATCATCGGCTCGCACATCGAGTTGTAACCCATGGATCAGACGTACGACGAGAGCGCGCCGGTGCCCGCACTGGCCGGTCTCGTGCGTACGGTCTGGATCCAGCGCACGGGGTCGCAGCCCTACCCGCAACGTGATCTGCCGACGGGTGGGGTGGAGCTGCATTGCCCGGTCGGCGGCGTACCGCGGCTGATCGGGCCGCTGACCCGGGCGCATCTGCAGGTGATTCCGCCGCGGACGACGATCGTCGGCGTCCGGTTCATGCCGGGCGCGGGGACGCCGATGCTCGGCGTACCGGCGGACGAACTGGTCGATTGTGCCGTGGAGCTGTGGGGACCTGCGGCGGACGCTCTCGGGTCCGCAGTCGCCGATGCGGCCGGTCCGCAGGCGGCGTTGCTCGCGGTCCAGCGGTACCTGGCCGGGCGGCCGCTTCGGCCGGATGCGGTGGTGGCGGAGATGGTGCGGCGGTTGATGCCGTGGGAGCCGACCGGGATTGCTTCTCTGGCGGACGAGTTGGCGTTGTCGGAGAGTCAGTTGCGGCGGCGGTGCCTGACGGCAACTGGGGTCGGGCCGAAGACACTGCAGCGGACCCTGCGATTCCAGGGATATCTCGCGTTGGCGCAGGCCGGGTTCGGGAGCGGGCTGTCGGACCTCGCGGCCGAGACCGGGTACGCCGACCACGCGCATCTGACCCGGGAATGCGTGCGGCTGACCGGCGTGACACCGCGCGAACTGCTCGGCGACAAAGCTGATCGCTGCGACTGCGGCCACGACCACTCGGCGTCGTACCGGCCGTTCCTCGCCGAGTGGTACGCCCGTTTCGTTCAAGCACAGCCCGGTCGCGGCGTCCTAACGTCAGCCCATGGACCTGATCGGGCCTGACCACAAGCTGTACGACGTACTGCGGAAGCCGGCGCTGCCGCAGTACGACGACATCCGCCCCGCGGCGATCGCACGCTGCTCCTCGCCGTCCGACGTGATCGAGGCGCTCTCGTACGCGCGCTCCACCAACCTCCCCGTCACTCCCCGCGGCGGCGGCCATTGCTTCGCCGGCCGCTCCTCCACCAGAGGCCTCATGCTCGACCTCTCGCCGCTCTCGACGATCACAGTCGATCCCGCCGGGGCGGTGGCGACCGTTGGAGCGGGGGCTCGGTTGGCTTCCGTTTACCGGGGGTTGCACGAGTACGGGCTGACGATTCCGGCCGGGTGCGGGCCGACGGTTGGGATCGCGGGGCTGACGTTGGGCGGCGGGCTCGGGTTGCTCGGGCGCCGGTACGGGCTAACCTGCGACCGCCTCGTCGCCGCAACCGTCGTACTCGCGGACGGCAACGTCCTCACTTGTGACGCGGAGCGAGAGGCCGACCTGTTCTGGGCCCTGCGCGGCGCGGGCGGCGGTCAGTTCGGCGTGGTCACGTCCCTCGTCTTCGCCGCCGTACTGTCACCTACCGCGACCCGCTTCAAGCTCACCTGGCCGCGAACGCACGCCGCAGAGGTGATCGCCGCCTGGCAGTCCTGGGCCCCCGACGCACCCGACGACCTCACCGCGAGCCTGACCGTGAACGCCGACCAGGTACAGGTCTTCGGCGCCACCCTCACCACCTTCGGCCCCGGCCCTCTGAGCACCCTCTCCCCCGAGATCGACCTCCGCGCCGACCTCTCCTGGCCCGCGCTCAAGGCCAGCCTCTCGGAAGATGATCCGGGCTACGGCATCATCCACAGCAAGTCCGAGTTCTTCCGCAACCCGCTCCCACCGGACGCCATCACCCAACTCCTCAACACCGGCTGCGAACTCAACTTCACCCCGATGGGCGGTGCCTACAACCGCATCCCAGTCGACGCAACAGCCTTCGCGCATCGCAACGAGCGCTTTCTCCTGGAACACGCCGGCCCTGACCGCAACGCCGTACGCCGCTCCTGGTCCATCGCCCACGCGTACGCCTCCGGGGCCGTCTACCCCAACTTCCCCGACCCCGACCTGACCGACTGGCCCACCGCCTACCATGGCCCGAACTACCCCCGCCTCCGCGACCTCAAGGCCAGGTACGACCCCGCCAACGTGTTTGAGTTCCCCCAATCTCTTGGAGGTTCCACATGATCCGGCTCTACATGTCCATGTCGCTCGACGGTTTCGTGGTCGGCCCGGACGACAGTCCCGAGAACCCGATGGGGCTCGGCGGCTTCCGCCTGTTCAACTGGCTCGACGACCGCAACTCCGACGGACCGAGCGGACAGGTGGTCCGCGAGTCCCTCGCGACGGGCGCGCTGATCGCAGGCCGCCGTACCTACGAGCACGCCGGCCGCTGGAACGGCGACCACCACGACGGCGTGCCGATGTTCATCCTCACCCACCACGTCGCCGAGGACGACGTACCGGCGGGGAGCGCTCGCTACGTTTCCGACGTCGCCGACTGCGCCGCCCAGGCGTTGGCCGCCGCCGGCGACCGGGACGTGATGGTCCACGGCGCCGGAGCGGCCCAGTCCCTCCTCCGCGCCGGCCTCCTCGACGAGCTCGAACTCCACGTCGTCAACGTCCTCCTCGGCCAGGGCCGCCGCCTGTTCGACAACCTCCCCGCCGACTACATCGAACTCGAACAAGTCCGCCAACTCCCAGCCCGCGACGTCACCCACCTCCGCTACCGCATCGTGAAATGACCCCCGAGAAAGCACAGCTGCTCAAGCAGCTCACCGACGTACAGCAATCGTTGCTGTGGAAGGTCGAGGGCCTGAGCGACGACCAACTCCGCCGTCCGATGACACCGACCGGCACGAACCTGATCGGCATCGTGAAGCACCTCACCAGCATCACCGGCGGCTACCTCTGCGCGGCGTTCGGGCGGGACCGCGTGGTGCCGCCCCACGAGCACGACGAGGAGCTGTTCTTCGGGCTGGACATGTGGGCGACGCCCGAGGAGTCGACCGACGAGCTCGTCGCCGCTTATCGACAAGCGTGCGCGGACGGCGCGCGGGCGGTGGAGGAGCTGGATCTCGACACCGTGGGCACGCATCACACCGGCTCGGCCGTCACGCTGCGGGAGATGCTGCTGACCGTGCTGCTCGACACGACGCGCCACGCCGGTCACGCCGACGTCGTACGCGAACTGACCGACGGCCGGGTCGGCAGCCGCCCGAACGATCCGATGTCACCGGATGACCCGGAGTACCTGCGGATGTTCCGGGCCCGCATCACCGGCGAGATCGACCGCGAAACCTGGATGGCCTACGCCAAGAGCCGCCCCAACTAGGACCCATCAGCCTGACCTCGCGCTGCGAGTCAGAGCCAGGGTGGGAGGGGGGCTGCGGGGGTGCCGTTCGGTTCGGTGACGGTGGCGTACGGGCGGCCTGCTAGGTAGGCCGCGAGGTCTGGGAGTGGGCCGGTTACTTCGGGTACGTCGCTGCGCTGGGTGCGGATGTCTTCGCACAGCGTCTCGAGGAAGTCGGTCGGGAGGTCGGCGAACGTGAGGCCGGTGCCGAAGTCGACGGCGTGGATGAGAACCTCGCGAGAGCGCATCCAGCGGATCTCGGACGCCGGCATCGGGGCGCCCCGCGAGGTCCGGACCTGCGTCTGCCACTGCTCGTCCGTCAACGCCGCCATCGCCGCGACCAACCCGGCCGCGGACTCGTCGAACCAGGCCCGTAGCTCGTCCGCCGGCCGTGCACTGGCCTTCTCGATGTCCTCGTCCCGCGCCTCGCGCGACGGGTACATCGGGTGCTCCTCGCCGGTCCGCGCCCACTCCACCAGGTTTCCCAGGGCCTCGGCGTTCAGCGACAGATGGGCCGCGACATGCCGCCGCGACCAGCCCGGCAGCGACGACGGCGCCTCCAGATCGCCCAGTGCGTCACGGCACAGCGCCGTACCCTCGTCGATCCACTCCAGAACGCGCTCCATGAGGCGAACGTAGCCGACCACGGCGCGGGTTCTTGCAGCGGTGGGGTCTTGTGGTGAGACTGACCCCCATGGAGGGGATCCGCGCGTGGTGACGACGATCGGAGTGGTGGGACCGTCGGACCTGGTCACCTCCACCAGCCGGATCATCAAGGGACTACGTGGCGTCGAGGTGGTCCCGCTCCGGTACCGCCGGGAGACCGACACCCCCAAGGTGATGGCCGACGCGCCGGGCAGTGTCGACGCGTGGCTGTTCACCGGCGTCGTCCCGTACCAGATCGCCGCCGCGCAGGACCTGCTGGACCGCCCGGCCGTGCACGTCGAGTACACCGGTGCGACGCTGATGCGCGCCCTGGTCCAACTGCTCCGCGAGGGGCACGACGTGACGTCGCTCAGCATCGACGTACTCGACGAGGGCGACGTCCGGGAGACGTTCGACGAGGTCGGGCTCCCGATGCGCGGTGTCCGCGTGCTGCCGTACCGGCCCGGTCTGAGCCTCGACGAGATCGTCGATTTCCACCACCAGGCCGGCGCGACCGTCGCGATCACCTGTCTGCGGTCGGCGTACGAGAAACTCCGGACCGAGCAGACCACCCTCCGGCTGGCGCCGTCGGTGCACTCGGTCCGTGCGGCGGTGAACAGTCTGCTGCTCGTTCATGACGCTTTGCGCAGTGACGATGCGCAGATCGCGCTGGGCCTGGTGGAGATTTCTCCGGACGCAGAGAGCGCTCTCCAGCGCGAAGCCGGCTCTCTCGGCGGCAGCGTGATCCGGTACGACGACAAGCGCTGGCTCGTGATCGCGACCCGCGGACCGCTCGAACAAGCAACCGCGGCGTTCACCGAGCTCAGCATGCTGACCCGGCTGAAGGAGCAGTTCGGACCGGTCCGGATCGGGTTCGGCATCGGCGGGTCCGGGACCGAGACCGAGGCACTGGCCCGCCGGGCACTTGGCCGGGCGAAGACCGCCGGACGTACGGCGGCCGTCGTGTCGCTGCGCAACGACATCGACCTCGTGCTGGTGGGCGGCGCGCCGCCACGCGCACAGCAGCGCTCGAAACTGCAGTTGCTCGCACAGCGCGCCGGCCTCTCGAAGGCGACACTCGAACGGCTGCAGGAGCTCGTCCGCGCCACCCCGGAGGACGGGCTGACCACGCGTTCCGTGGCCGATCACCTCGGCATCCAGCCGCGAACCGCGCGCCGCGTCCTGAACCGCCTCGAGCGCGCCGGGCTGGCGGATGCCACCGGCACTCAGCTCGGCACCGGCAGCGGTCGCCCGCTTGTCGTTTATCGCGTTCATCTCTGATTAGTTCTCAACGGTTGACGTGCTGACGCACGTCCGGCTAATTTCAGCCATGACCGTAATTCGGTGCGTACTGTCCCGGGAGGCCTTGTGGACAAGCGATTCGCACGGGGAATGATCGCTGCTTTGGTCATCTGCGCAGGACTGGTGAGCGTTTCGGACCCAGCCCGCGCCACGATTCCGGTCGGGGCCGAAACTCCGACCGTCACCAGCCTCGGTCCGGCGTCCGCCGTGACCTCGACCAGCGTCGCCGAGCAGGTCGGCGACCGGATCTGGACCATCACGTCCGGCGTCTCGCCCGTCCAGGTCGGCGCGTTCGACCCGGTCGGCAAGACCGTCGACCGCAAGTTCTCGCTGCCGACCGGCGCCGGAGCGTGGGCGATGACCCACATCGGCACCGACCTGTACATCGGCCTCTACACCCCCGGCGACGTCTACAAGGTCGACACGACCACCGGCACCGCGACCAAGGTCGCGCAGTTCGGCTCGTTCGTCTGGTCGATCGCCGCGACCCCGGACGGCAAGATCGTCGCCGGTACCTATCCGGACGGCGCGGTGCACGAATACGACCCCGCCACCGGCGCGACCAAGTCGTACGGCGCAGCCATCGCCGGTGAGCAGTACGTCCGCAGCATCGCCGCCGACGCCACCACGATCTACGCAGGCGTCGGCACGAAGGCGCACCTGATCGCCATCGACCGCGCGACCGGCGACCGCCGCGACGTGCTGCCCGCGAAGTACGCGGACCGCACGTTCGTCGCCACCCTCGCCCTCGACGGGACGAAGCTCGCCGCGGGCCTCTCCCCCACCGGGACGATGCTCGTCTTCGACACCGCGGACCTGAGCAACCCGGTCGAGGTGCAGACGCCCGGCGGCGACCAGTACGTCACCGCGATCACCCTCAGCGGTGACGACATCTACCTCGGCACCCGTCCGTCCGGCACGCTCTACCGGTACCGCGACAACGTGCTGACGCGTCTCGGTTCGCCGTACGACGGTGCCTACTTCAACCGGATCTTCGTCGAGGGCTCGTCGAGCAGCACCATACGGGCCGAGCTGACCAGCCAGGTCGTCGACTTCGACGAGGCGAGCGGGACCTTCACGGGGACCGATCTCGGCCAGGCCGGTCTGCCGCCCGCGCCCGAACAGGTGATGGCGCTCGCCGCCACGCCGTCGTCCGTCCTGGTCAGCGGCAAGGCCGGTGTCCAGGTTCATGATCTCGCCGCGGGCACGAGTACCCGCACGTTCCTGCCCGGCGAGGCGAAGACGATGACGCCGGTCGGAAAGAACGTGTACCTGGGCGTCTACACACTGGCCCGTCTGTGGCAGATGAAGCCTGACGGCACCGACCTGCACGAACTCGGCCAGATCGGCAACGAGCAGACCCGCCCGACCGACGCCGCGTACGACGACCGTTCGCAGACGTGGCTGGTCTCCACTGAGCCCGATTACGGCAAGTACGACGGAACGCTCGTCGAACAGCACCTGGCCGGCGGAGACCGCGAGGTGCACCGCGGCGTCGTACCGCACCAGTCGGTCCGCTCGCTGACGACTGCCGACGGCATCGCGTTCCTCGGCGGCGCGACCCGGAACAGCCTCGGCACTGACCCGATCCTGCCCGAGGCAACTGTCGTGGCGTTCGACCTGCGCCGCAACCGGACGTTGTGGGAGAGCGCTCCCCTGTCTCTCGCGCAGACCTACAGCGATCTCGTCCTCTACCGCGGCCGGTTGTACGCGACCACCGACGACGGCCGTCTCGCCGTCCTCGATCCGCGGACCGGCAAGCTCCTCACGAGTGCGACGCTCGGCACCGGTCAGAGCCGGCTGACGATCGCCCGCTCCGGCCTCTACGGCACCGACAACAAGCGCGTCTTCAAGATCACGCCGAACCCCACCGGCGCCCCGACCGTGAGCACAGTGGTCGACGGCCTGGGCGCGCAGATCTACAGCTATCCGCTGATCACCACGTCGTACGACGGGAGAGCGCTCTACACGATCAAGGGCCGCGATCTCGTCCGCATCGGAGGGCTCCGATGATCATCTCCCGCCGTACCGCTCTCGCCGGCGCGCTGGCGAGCGGCGCGCTGACCGCTGTCCCTGCCACCCACCCTGACACTGCCCACGCGGAGGACGGACCCATCGACGGATCCACCCTGCCCACGTCCGGTCCCGCGGTCGTCACGGCCGCCGTCGTCGCGATGGCGGTGCACGACGGCCACGCCTACGTGATCAGCCGCGGCATCGTGCCGCCCCGGCTGACCGAGGTCGACCTGACCACCCGCCGCGTGACCAGGACGGTCGAGCTGCCGACCGGCGAAGGCGGCTGGGGAATCACGGTTGCCGCAGGCAAGGTCTACTGCGGGCTCTATCCGACTGCCGACGTCTACTGCTTCGACCCGGCCGACGGGTCAGTGACCCACGTAGGAGCGCTGGCCGGTCCCGGCGGATTCGTCTGGGACATGACAACGGCCCCCGACGGCCAGGTGTTCGCGGTCAGCTACCCGAACGGCGCCGTCTGGCAGATCGATCCCGCGACGAACGCAGCCACCCGGCTCGGAGCCCCCGTCCCCGGAGCGCAGTACGGCCGCTACGTCGGGGCCGCGGGCAACTACGTGTACGCCGGGATCTACACGCCGTCGCAGGTGGTCGGATACGACCGGAGTACGGGGACCTTCCGCGACATCACGCCCGAGGCGTCCCGCGGGCAGAACTTCGGCCCGTTCGCGGGCGCCGGCGAACGGATCTACGTGGGCAGCAGCCGCGCCTTGCTGAACATGGCGCTCGACGGCAGCGACGTACGGAGCGTGCCGCTGCCCGAGGGACAGTCCAGCGTCGACGCGATCACGGTCGCTGCGGACGGTACGGCGTACCTCACGACCCGGACCTCGGGAACGGTCTGGTCGTGCGGGCCGCAGGACACCAGCCTCACCGCGGTGGCGACACCGGCGCCGTCGGACGAGCACCGCCGGCTCGTGATGCTCGACGCGAGCACACTCCTAGGCTCGACCGGGTCCGGAGTGTTGTGGTGGCTCGACGTCGGAACGGGTGAGTTCGAGCTGCTCGATCTCGTCGACGCCGGTTTCACGCCCGCGCCGGACAAGCCGCAGTCGATCGTGATCGGCGACCCGCACGTGTACGTCGGTGGGCACTGGGTCGTCACCGAGCACGCGATCGACACCGGCGTGACGCGGCGGCTCCGGGTCGCCGGTGAGGCCAAGACGCTGAACTGGGTCCGGGGCGAGCTGTACTCCGCGCTGTATCCGAGCACCGAGGTGGTCCGGATCAACCCGCGGACCAAAGAGGTGCACAGCTTCGGCGCGATCGGCCACGAGCAGATCCGACCGTGGCAGGCCGCGTATGACCCGAAGTCGAAGCTGCTGGCGATCGCGTCCGCACCAGGCACCGGGAAGCTGACCGGCGCACTCACCCTGCTCGACATCCGCACCGGTGAGCTCGACGTGCACTACGGCGTACTCCCCGACCAGGGTCTGCTGTCGGTCTCGATCGTCGACGGCATCGCGTACCTCGGCGGGGACGTGGTCGGCGGCGGTGGCATCCCGCCGACGCGCACCTCGGCGGCGATCGGGGCGTTCGACCTGTGCCGCCGCGAGCTGCTCTGGACCGCCGAGCCACTCGCCGGAGAGCGCTCTATCCAGAGCGTCGCCGTTCACAACGGCATCCTGTACGGCGTCCTGAAGCGCACCAGCGGCGGCTGGTTCACGTACGACCTGCGCACGCGCGTCGTCGTCCGCGGCGCGAACAAGCTGTCCGGGTACGGCCAGATCCACACTGACCGGACCGGCGTCTACTGTGAAACGAACTTCGGCGGGAACCTGTACCAGCTGGGGCCGGGTCTCAGCAGTGCGAAGCTGCTCGTGAACAAACTGGGCGACGGGTGGTACACCGTGCCGCAGCTGACCCCGGTCCGCGGCCCCCGGCACGCGGTCTGGGGCCTCGCCGACCGCGATCTCGTCCAACTACCGTTGCCCTAAGCAAAGGATCCGTCTGATGGAGAACAGTCAGCTCGCTCGCGACGGCGGTACGCCGGTGCGCACCGACCCGCTGCCGTCGGTGATGAACGCCAGCGGCCGGCGTTTCGGCGACGACGAGATCAAGGCGGTCGAGCGGGTGCTGCGCAGCGGCATGCTCTCGGCCACCTGGGGAACGGAGGTTCCCGCGCTCGAGATGGAGTTCGCGTCCATGCTCGGCGCGGGACACGCGGTCGCCTGCAGTTCGGGAACGGCGGCGCTGCACCTGGCCGTGGCCGCCGTGAACCCCGATCCCGGCGACGAGATCATCACCACGCCGATCAGCGACATGGGTACCGTGTTCCCGATCATGATGCAGAACGCCGTTCCGGTGTTCGCGGACGTCGACCCGATCACGGGAAACCTGACGCCCGAGACCGTGGCCGCCGCGATCACGCCGCGCACGAAGGCCGTGATCGTCGTGCACCTGTTCGGAAAGCCGGCCGCGGTCCGGGAGTTGCGCGAGCTCTGTGACCAGCACGGGATCCTACTGATCGAGGACTGCGCCCAGGCGTATCTCGCCCCGGTCGGCGACACGTTCGCCGGCCGGATCGGTCACATCGGTTGCTTCAGCCTGCAGCAGACCAAGCACATCAGCGCCGGCGACGGCGGTCTGGCGGTCACCGACGACGCGCAACGCGCCCGCCGGATGCGGTTGTTCGCCGACAAGGGCTGGCCGCGTGACACCGACGAGCGCACCTACTTGTTCCTCGCACTCAACTACCGCATGACCGAACTCGTCGCCTCGGTCACTCGCGCCCAACTGAACCGTCTACGTGGCGTCGTCCAGGACCGTCGTACGGCGGCATTGCGAGCCACGGCCGGGATCGCTGACCTGGCCGGGGTCACGGCCCCGCCCGACGGGCAGGACCATGTGTACTGGCAGTACCCGCTGATCATCTCCGAGGCGGCCGGCGACATGCGCGAGTGGGCCGCGGCGCTGACTGCCGAGGGGGTGCCGGCGAACGGCGGGTACCTGACCAGCCCGCTGTACGCCGCACCTGCTGTCCGCGAGCGGATCACCTACGGTCAGTCCGGCTTCCCGCTGCAGGACGTCTCGTACCCGGTCGGCCTGTGCCCGAACGCCGAAGAACTCATCGACCGCCGGCTGCTCGTCCTCGGCTGGAACGAGAACTACACCGAGTCCGACGTCGACGACATCGTCGCCGCGATCCGCAAGGTCCACAACGCCCTGTCCCGGAAGGCATCATGACCGATACTCCCCTGCTGCTCGACTGCGACATCCTGGTCGGGCACGACGTGACGACGGGGCGCTGGGGACGGCCCGAGAACATCGCGAAGGTCTTCTCGGACAGCGGTATCTCGGGCGGAGTCGTGTCCGGGCTGCGGGCGGTGCACTTCGACGTACCGTCCGGGAACGACGAGGCGCGGCAGGTTGCCGATGGCAACGGTTGGACGACGTGCCCGGTGCTCGACCTGCGTGATCCTCTCGGGGCGGAGAAGGAGCTCGAGCGTCAGCTGGCGAGCGATACGCCGCCGCGGGCGATCCGGCTGGCGCCGACCGCGCAGAGCGTCGAGCCGACGTACCCGGCCTTCGGGCATGTCGTGCAGCTGCTCGTCGACGCCGGGCTGACGATCTTCGCCGAGGGCGACGTCCGCAAGGTCGGCCCGGCGCTGCGCGGGCTCGGCGCGCGCGTGGTGTTCCTCGACACGCACTTCTACTACCTCGGCGACTTCGTGGTGCTGGCCCGGTCCGAGCCCGGGTTCCACACGTCGACCCGGATGCTCACCGGACCGGACTCGCTGGAGATCGTGGCCGCGGAGGTCGGCGCCGAGCGGCTCGTGCTCGGGTGCCGGACGCCGTTCCACGAGACCCGCTCGGTGATCCGCCGGTTGCTCTCCTCCAAGCTCAGCGAGGACGAGATCGCCCACGCCGGAAGCCGCAGTCTCACGACCCTGCTGGAGCCCGCATGCTGATCGACGTACACGCGCACTGGGGACCGTGGTTCTTCTCGATGGACGTCGCGAGCATCGACGCCAACATCGACGGACTCGACCGGTTCGGCATCGACCTCCAACTGGTCTCCGCGATCGAGGCCATCGTGTACGACGCTCCCCTCGGCAACCGCTCTCTCGCCAAGCAACTCCCGGCCGACCCGCGGCTGCGCGGGATGATCGTCGTCGACCCGCGCCGCCTCGACGAGGCCCGCACCGATCTCGACGAGCTGCTCGCCGGCGACGGGCGGACGCGGTGGGTCGGCGCCAAGATCCACACCGAGTACAGCCGTACGCCGATGACCTCGCCCGCGATGCGGGCCGCGATCGAGCTCACGACCGAGTACGGGCTGCCCACGCTCGTCCACACGTGGGGCGACACCGTCGTCGACCTGGCCGACGTCGCCGCCCGGGTCCCGGGAGCGCGGGTGCTCGCCGGTCACATGGGCGCGAACGGCTGGCCAAGGGTCCCGGAGGCCGCGGACCGAACCGACCGGATCTGGTTCGAGCCGTGCTGGTCCGCACCCGAGGCGAACCGGATCCGCTGGATCCTGGACCGGATCGACCCCGGCCGGATGATGTTCGGCACCGACGCCACGCTCATCGATCCGTCGATCGCCCTGGGCGCTCTCGAGGCCGCCGACCTCACTCCCGACGAACACGAGGCCGTCACCCACCGCAACGCCACCGCCCTGTTCGGGCTGTGACTCCCGCGGGTTTCCGGTAAGAATTCGTCAGCTGGTGACGGATTCTTTCCGGAGATCGGGGGCGCCCGCCACGAACACCACGATGTCGGTTTCGGAGCCGCGGACCTCGGGCTGCTGCCAGCCGAGGTGGCGGTAGAACGCGATCGCATCGTGGTTCTGGTTCCAGGCGAGGAGCCAGGCGCGATGGTTGTCGCGCGTGGCGCTCTCGAGGAGACGCCGGGCCAGGCCGGTACCGCGGGCGTGCCGGCATACGCCGAGCTCGTCCACCTCGTACGCGCCGATCAGCAGCTCCTCGACCTGCTCGCTGCCGATCCGGTCGAGGACACTCCCGTACGACCGGTCGGTCCGGAACGGCGCCGGCGTCGTCCACCCGGTCAGGAACCCGGCGATCCGCCCGTCCTCCGACCGCTCGATCCAGGCCTGGAACCCGTCCCGCTCCGCATCGGTCTCGAGCCGTTTCCGGAACGCGATCCGGGTCTCCTCGGGATCGCGGCGCTCGAACGGCGGCGCCGTGAACACCTCGACGTACGCCGTGGTCAGTTCGTCCGCGATCTCCAGGATGTCCCGCCCACGCGTCTGCACCGCTCCAACCTACCGATGGAGCGGTGCGTCCTACTGGTGCTGCTGCCTCAGCTGGTCGAGGCGGCCGCCGACTGGAGATCCGAGGGAGCGCTCTCCGAGCCGCCCGCCGGAGCCCCGGCAGACGACCTGGTGGCTGCGCTCGTGGTTGCGCCGGGTGCAGCCGGCTCCGCCGCGATCGTCTCCAGCTCGGCGCGGAACTGCGGAAGCATCCAGCGCAGCGGCTGGTCCAGAACACGTGCGATGGCCGCCTCGTCGACCTTCAGCAGGCCGCCGATCCGGGCGAGCGCGTCCGGCTCGTCGGTGGCGGCGTACAGCAGATGGACGACCTCGTGCCGGTGCGCGAACACGGCAAGCGCCGCGGCTGCGAGACCGGCGTCGATCTCAGGCGGACTCGTGATTTCCCCGTTGACTGTCACGTCATCCTCAACCCGTCCGGACGCCGATCGGTTACGTGTCAGTCTTTACAGTTGCCCAAATCTGAAATGTACGTTTCAACTAGGCCTTTCAGCTGGGCAGCCAGGACACCTTGCCGAGCAGGTACGTCGCCCCGATCAGCGCGGCCGTGTCGATCAGGGTGTGCGCGACGACGAGCGGCATGATCCGGCCCCACCGCCGGTACAGGTAGGTGAAGATCACGCCCATGATCACGTTTCCCGCGAACCCGCCGAGCCCCTGGTAGAGGTGGTACGAACCGCGCAGCAACGAGCTGGTCGCGGTGGCCCGGCGTACCGACCAGCCGAGCTGGTCGAGCCGGCGGTTCAGGTACCCGAGCACGATGACTTCCTCGAGTACGGCGTTCTGCGCGGAGACCGCGATCAGGATCGGGATCCGCCACCAGTCGTCGGGGAGCTGTGACGGGTCGACGGTCAGGTTCACGCCGGTCGCATGTGCACCGATGTAGAACAGCAGTCCCGCTCCCCCGACGGCGGCAGCGATCGCCGTACCGCGCCCGAGGTCGCGCATCCTGTCCTGCAGGTCGAAGCCGATCGTCCGGAACGACTCCTTGCCGCGCGCAAGCAGGTGACCGACGAGCGCGACAGGTACCAGGGCGGTCACGACCGCGAAGACCTGCCACGCGAGATCCAGCCACGGCCGACCCGGCGCGCGCGAACCGACGATCACGGCGGTCTGCCCACTGATCGGCTTCGACGACGTCAGCACACCAGTGAACGAGATGATCGCCGCCACACCGGACGCCCCCAGCGACAGCGCCAGCACCAGCCAGACCTCCCGCGAAAGCATCGACCGACTGACACCCTCCGGAGGAGACGGTGCGGGTGGGGCGGCGGCCTCTGCCGGTGGGGGCGGATTGTCGGCCGGATTCGTCATGGTTCAACTATCCCGCGTGGGACCACCCAGCAGGTCGAGCAGGTGGCTGAAGAGGTCACCGGTGTCGGCCGGCAGCTCGTACTGCGACTGCACCTGCAGACCGTCGGAGAGCGCGATCAGCAGGGTCGCGATCGTTTCCGGGTCGGCCGCTGCGTTGAGGGCGCCGGCCGCCTGACGAGCCCGAACCGCGTCGGCGAGAGCTTCCCGGATCCCGGCGTACCGCTCCACGAAATACTCGTGAGAGTGGTGCTCGGGATCGCCGGCCTCGGCCGAGAACGTCGAGTACAACTGCACAAGACCCGGCACCGATCCGTTGTGCCGGACGATCGCGGTCAGGTTGTCGATCGGGTCGCCGGTCTCGAACCGCGCCCTGTCGGCCTCGTCACGGGCCCGCAGCACCGCCTCGAACAGCTGCTCCTTCGAGCCGAAGTAGTGCAGCATCCCGGCCTCACTGAGCCCGGCCGCGGCAGCCAGCTCACGCGTCGACGTCTTCCGGTACCCGTGCCGAGCGATCACCTCCAGCGCGGCCCGCAGGATCTCGGCGCGCTTGGCGACGCCTTTCGCGTACGGACCCCGGGAATTAGCCATGTTCAAAACCTAGCATCACTTGGTTTTCGGACGTACAGTCGTCGCCATGAACTTCGACGACCTGCTCGGCCGGCTCTCCCTGGAGGAGAAGGTCCGGATCCTGACCGGCCAGGACTTCTGGTCCACCCACCCGCTGCCCGCGATCGGGCTGCGTTCGATGGTGCTGTCCGACGGCCCGAGCGGCGTCCGGGGCGCGGTCTGGGACGAGCGCGACCCGTCGCTGAACCTCCCGTCGGCCACCGCTCTCTCGTCGTCCTGGGACGTCGGCATCGCGCATCGGTACGGCGTGGTTTCGGCGCTCGAGGCGCGCCGGAAGAACGTCGACGTGGTGCTCGGCCCGACGATCAACCTGCACCGTTCTCCGCTCGGCGGGCGGCACTTCGAGGCCTTCAGCGAGGACCCGGTGCTGACCGCGGACCTGGCCGCGGCGTACGTCGCCGGCGTGCAGGAGCTCGGCGTCGGCGCCACCCCGAAGCACTACGTGGCGAACGACTTCGAGACCGACCGCTTCACCGCGGACGTCGTGGTCGACGAACGCACACTGCGCGAGGTCTACCTGCTGGCCTTCGAGAAAGCGGTCACCGAGTCGAAGGCGTGGCTGGTGATGAGCGCCTACAACTCGATCAACGGCGCGACCGCGTCGGAGAACGACCTGCTCGAGACCCCGCTCAACACCGACTGGGGGTTCGACGGTGTGGTCGTCAGCGACTGGACCGCCGTACGCAGCCTGGAGAGCGCCAAGCACTCGCAGGACCTCGCCATGCCCGGTCCGGTCGGGGCCTGGGGTGACGCACTCGTCGAGGCCGTCCGGTCCGGTGAGATCAAGGAGGACGCGATCGACCGCAAGGTCCGTCGCCTTCTCGCGCTCGCGGCCCGCGTCGGCGCCCTCGAGGGGTTCGAGAAGCCGGCCGACCCGCCGCAGGTCGACGGCATCGCGTTCGCTCGTACGGCGGCCGCGGAAGGCACGGTCCTGCTCCGCAACGAGGGAGCGCTCCCCTGGCGTTCCGAGGAACTGACGAAGGTCGCGGTCATCGGCCACAACGCCCGCGACGCGCGGACCCAGGGCGGCGGGAGCGCGACGGTAATCCCAGAGAGCGTTATCTCACCGCTCTCCGGGCTGCGTACCGCGCTTCCGAACGCAGAGATCACGTACTCGATCGGCGCGGTCGTCCAAGAAGGCGTCGCCGAGCTCACGCCGGCCACGATGACCAACCCGCAGTCCGGTGAGCCGGGCGCCCGCGTGCGGTTCCTCGCCGCCGACGGTTCCGAACTCTTCGCCGAAGACCGGTTCTCCAGCGCGCTCGTGTACCTCGGCGGCAACGCCCCGATCGGCGAGTCGGCGGTCTTCGAGTTCCGCACCACCTGGACGCCGACCGAGTCCGGCGCGATCCAGCTCGGCTTCGCGTCGGTCGGCCGCGGCCGGATCTTTGCCGACGGCAAGCTCCTCCGCGAGGACACCGCGATCCCGGTCGGCAACGACCTGGGCGCCGCGCTGCTCTCCCCGCCGTCGATCTCCACGCCGCTCGAGGTCACGGCCGGAACGCCGATCGACGTACGCGTCGAGCTCGACCTGCCGAAGCTCGAGGGCGGCCTGAGCAACGCGCTCAGCATCACGGTCGGTGTCGAACCGAGCAACGACGACCCGCAGGCCCTGATCGACGAGGCCGTCGCAGCGGCCCGGGCCGCGGACGTGGCGCTGGTCGTCGTAGGCACCAACTCGAAGGTCGAGTCCGAAGGCTACGACCGGACCTCGCTCGCGCTCCCGGGCCGGCAGGACGACCTGGTCCGCGCGGTCGCGGCCGCCAACCCGCGAACTGTCGTGGTCGTGAACGCGGGATCCCCGGTCCTCCTCCCCTGGCGGGACGACGTCGCTGCTGTGCTGGCGACGTACTTCGGCGGTCAGCAATACGGGGACGCGCTCTCCGACGTTCTCCTCGGCCGTACCGAGCCGGGCGGTCGCCTCCCGACCACGTGGCCGCGGGAGCAGGAGGACGTGCCGGTCATCAACGTGACCCCGGAGAACGGGGTCGTGCGGTACGACGAGGGCATCCACATCGGGTACCGCGCCTGGCTCAAGGCGGGCACCGAGCCGGCGTACGAGTTCGGTCACGGTCTCGGGTACACCACCTGGGAGCTCTCGGATCTGCGCGCGAACGATCCGTCGTCCGTCGCGCTGACCGTGCGCAACACCGGCGACCGCGCCGGCAAGCACGTCGTCCAGGTGTATGTGGAACGCTCGGAGAGCGCTCTCGACCGTCCCGTCCGTTGGCTGGCCGGGTTCGGCGTCGTCCGCCTCGATGCGGGTCAGGCGCGCGAGATCACGGTCCGCCTGCACGAGCACGCCTTCGAGCACTGGGCTGTCACCGACGATCTGGCGGGTTGGACGACGGAACCCGGTGCCTTCACGATCCGAGCCGGCTCGTCGGTTTCGGACCTACCGCTCTCCACGGAGCTCCAGGTCCGTTAGCTGCCCGGCTGCACGAGCTCATCGGGGCTCGGGGCGATTCGACGCCGGTCGCCGGACAACCCGGCGGCCGGCGTCGGTCACGTTGCAGCCTCAGCGCGGCGGACGGAGTACGGCGAAGGGATCCGTGACGGTCAGTTCGCGGGCAGCGAACTTGTACACGGCGGCGGGCCGGCCGCCGGCCTGGCCGGGGCGGGCCGTGCGGTCTGTCGGCTCGATCACGTGTCGACGGGTCAGCACCCGCGTCAGATTGGTGGCGCCAAGCTTGTAACCCAGTGCCGCGCCGACCAGGTCGCGCAGCTCGGAGATGGTGAACTCGCGCGGTGCCAGGGCGAAGCCGATGTTGGTGTACGACAGCTTGGCCCGCAGCCGCCCGACCGCGGCATCGATGAAGTAATGGTGGTCGAACGCACTGTCCGGCAGATCGTCGACCGGGTGCCAAGCCGTGTCGGCCGGAAGCTCGGGCTCCACGTCGGACGGGACCAGACCGAGGTACGCCGTGGCGAGCACGCGTTCTCGCGGATCGCGATCGATGGCACTGTGCGTGGCCAGCTGCTCGAGATGCGCGACCTCGCGGACGTCGACCTTCCCTGCCAGGTGCGCGGTGATGGCCTCGCGAAGCCGCTGAGTCGGCTCGACGCCACCGCACGGCAAGGACCAGCGACCGCGGTACGGATTCCGCGCGCGCTTCCAGAGCAGCACGCTCAGCCGACCGTCGCGGACGGACAGGACCACCGCCAGCACCTCGTGCGGATAGCTCGGCCAGTTAACCGGATCACCTTTCTTGGCAGTGGACACGTCGACGATGGTAGCGTCGTCTCCAGTTATCGACTGCTAAGCGAAAACCTCCGGAAGGGGTCCCGTCGTGACTGTCGGCCAGAGCAAGGTGCGCACGTGGCAGGACGAGGTACGCCACCTCGCCCGCGAGCGAGACGCGGTCCTGCTCGCCCACAACTACCAGGAACCGGCGATCCAGGACGTCGCCGATCACGTCGGCGACTCGCTCGCGCTGTCCCGGATCGCCGCTGAAACCGAAGCGTCGACGATCGTGTTCTGCGGTGTGCACTTCATGGCGGAGACCGCCAAGCTGCTCAGCCCTGACAAGACCGTGCTGATCCCCACCGCGCAGGCCGGGTGTTCCCTGGCGGACACCATCGACGCCGACCAGCTGCGCGCCTGGAAGGCGCAGCACCCCGGGGCGGCGGTCGTCGCCTACGTCAACACCAGCGCCGCGGTGAAGGCCGAGGCGGACGTCTGCTGCACCTCGTCCAACGCGGTGGAGGTGGTGAACTCGATTCCGGCGGACCAGCCGGTGCTGTTCCTGCCCGATCAGTTCCTCGGCGAACACGTCCGGCGGCAGACCGGCCGGACGAACATGGAAGTGTGGATGGGCGAGTGCCATGTGCACGCCGGCATCAGCCCGGTCGAGTTGCGCGCCCAGGTGGCTGCGAACCCCGACGCGGAGGTTCTGGTCCATCCCGAGTGCGGCTGCGCATCGTCGACCATCTGGCTCGCCGGACGCGGCGACCTGCCCGCGGAGCGGACCCATATCCTCTCCACCGCGGGCATGCTGGAGAGTGCTCGCGGCATGACCGCGAAGACCGCCTTGGTCGCGACGGAGATCGGCATGCTGCACCAGCTCCGCAAGGTGAACCAGCAGACGACCTTCCTGCCGGTGAACCCGAAGGCCTCCTGCCGCTTCATGAAGATGATCACGCCGGAACTGCTCCTCCGATGCCTGCGTGAGGGCCGCGACGAGATCCAGTTGCCGGCCGACCTCGCCGACCGTGCGCGGCAGTCCGTCCAGCGGATGGTTGCCATCGGCAAGCCGGCAGGCGCGCGATGACGCGCGCCGTCGATGTCGTCGTGATCGGTGCGGGCGCGGCCGGACTCTCGGCCGCCCTCGGCCTGGCGGCGACCCGTGAGGTGCTCGTACTCAGCGCCGGCGACGGCAGTACGCCGTGGGCCCAAGGCGGCGTCTCCGTCGCGTTCGGTGACGACGATCCGCTCGACCACGCGCACGACACCAATGTCGCCGGAGCAGGCTTCTGCGATCCACGGAACGTGCGGGCGCTGGTCGAGGAGGGACCGCAGCGGGTGGCCGAACTGATCGCGCACGGTGCGCTCTTCGACCGGCGCGAGGACGGCTCACTGTCGACGACTCTCGAGGGTGGCCACAGCCATCCCCGGATCGTGCATGCCGGTGGTGATGCCACCGGCGCGGAAGTTGATCGCGCGCTGCGTGCCGCGGTCCGCGCCGTCGGTGTCGAAACGATGGCCGGGCGAGCGATCGGTCTGACCAAGTCGACCTCGGGGCGGGTCAGTGGTGTGCTCGTCGAGACGGGCGGCGAAACCGTCCGGATCGAGGCCCGGGCCGTCGTACTGGCGACCGGCGGCATCGGCAACGCCTACCTGGCGAGCACCAACCCGTCAGCGGTGCGCGGTGACGGCATCGCGCTCGCGCTGCTGGCCGGGGCATCGCTGGTGGACATGGAGTTCGTCCAGTTCCACCCGACCGCTCTCTTCACCGGACAGACCCGCGGGCAGTTGCCGTTGGTGACCGAAGCGGTCCGCGGAGAAGGCGCCGTACTGCGTGACGTCCGTGGCCGCCTCATCATGGCCGGCCGGCACCCGCGGGCCGATCTGGCGCCTCGTGACATCGTCGCCCGGGAGATCGAGGCAGCGATGCGCAGGGACGGCTCCGATCATGTCTGGCTCGATGCCAGGAGCATCGAGCCGGACGTTCTCCGCCGACGGTTCCCGACCGTACTGGCCTCGTGCGCGTCGATCGGTGTCGACCTGCTGTCCGAGCAGATCCCGGTGGCGCCTGCCGAGCACTTCCTCTGCGGCGGCGTCCAGGTCGACCGCGACGGCGCAACCGGCGTACCAGGCCTGTATGCCGTGGGCGAGGTCGCCGCTTCGGGTGTGCACGGGGCGAACCGGCTCGCCTCCAACAGCCTGCTGGAAGGGCTGGTCTTCGGGCGGCGGGTGGCGACCGCCTTGATCCTGGACCTGCCGGAGACCGCTGACAGGTCGTACGACGTTGTGCTGACCGAGGACCGCGAACCGGAGCGAATCCGGGCGATCCTGACCAAGTACGCGGGGATCCGGCGCGATGGTGCCGGCCTCGACGCCGCCGCGGACGAGTTGAGTGCCCTGGGCAACGGACCGCTCGCGACGGTGGCACGGTCCGTCATCGTGGCAGCGACCGCGCGCCAGGAGAGCCGAGGCTGCCACTGGCGCTCGGACCACCCCCACACCGATGACCGATGGAACGAGCACGTCGCCATCGGCCTCGACGAAGAAGGCCTGCCGACCACCATCAGGCGTTTGGTCCGGTCGTGAGGTTCGACGCCGGCCGCCGGACCACCTGGCGGCCGGTGTCGGATTGCCAGTACAGGACTGATCGGCCGGAGCGGCGCCGTTCGAGCAACCCGGCGTCGGTCAGGACGCGCAGGTGGTCGGAGATGGTGGCGAGCGACAGACCGGTGGTGGCCACGAGCAACGTTGTGCTCACGGGTTCGGCAGCCTCGACCAGGATGCGGGCGCGGTTGCGGCCGAGCAGCTGCACCAGCGGTTCGTCCGGCGTTTCGGTTGTCGCGAAGATGCCGGTCACGGGGTAGGTCAGTGCGAACCGATCCGGCAGCCGCCAGCTGACGTTCACGCGTTGGGTGTGCGCCGCGATGAACATCAGGTCGCGCCCGCGGACGTCGGTCGCCGGGTAGTCCCAACGGTTCACCTGAATCCGTCCGTCGCCGAGCCACCGCACATCGGGGCCGAGCCCTCGCAGTACGCCGGACCACCCCTGCTCGCTGAGGCGCGACGTCCGCGACACGATGTCGGCCTGCAGCACGCGCAACCGCCGCGGCCAGTCCGGCTCGACCGTCGTCCGCCAAACCCACCGCAGCAACTCAGCCGCCTCCCCCGCGAGCCCACGCGACAGGAGCAGGATCGGCGGCAGCGGCGTCCGTACGACGTTGAGGTCTGCGCGGATGTGATCGTCGGAGAGCGCGGTCAGGTGCTCGAGTTCGGCATCCAGCGTGAGGTCGGGCTCGAGCGGCGGCACGGTCAGGAAGTCCGCGACCCAGCTACGCCCGAAAGCGCTCTCCAACAGCGCCGACCAGACCGGGTTCGCCGCCACCGCAGCCTGGAACGCGGCGCTGTGCGTGTCCTTCCACGGCCGGAACCACGGCTCGACCGGCGCGCGCAGCAGCTTCAGCGCGGCCACGGTCTCGGTGAGCTGCGACGTACCGAATCGCGCGTTCACGAGCGTGTCGGCATCGACCAGGAACTCGGACAACGTTTCGCCTCCACCCGAAACTGTAGGCGACGCGAGAACGGCGGTCGATGCTGCGGACCATGACCACGTACCGGGCGATCTTCGCCAACCGGGAGTTCCGGAACCTGTGGATCAGCAGCGCGCTCGGCAACGCGTCCTCGACGATGACCAGCCTGACGCTCGCGATCCTGGTCGACGCCGCGACCGGATCCGCGTTACTCGCGGCGACCATCATGTTCGGACCGTCGCTAGCGCAGGTTCTCGGCGTTTCCACGCTGATGTCCGCGGCGGACACGGCGCGTCCCCGCCAGGTGCTCACGCTGCTCTCGGTTCTCTCGACCGTTGCGGTCGGCATCCAAGCCGCGTTCGGGCTCTCCGCCGGTCTCCGGCTCGTCCTGTCGCTCGCGGTCGCGTACGGGCTCTCGATCGGGGCCGGCGTCCGCTGGGGGCTGCTCGGCGAGGTCGTGCACACCGACCAGTTCGTCCTCGGCCGGTCCGCGATGAATCTGTCGGTCGGCGCCATGCAGATCGCCGGCTTCGGCGTCGCGGGTGTCCTCCTGCAGATGGTCTCCCCGTCGACCGTGCTCTGGATCGCGACCGCCTGCGCCGCCCTCGCGGTACCGGTCATCCGCTTCGGTCTGCACGACCGCGCACCCCGCCGGGTTGCGCGGACCGGCCTCGCCGAGACGTGGCGCGGCAACCGCTCGCTCCTTTCTCTGCCCCGCATCCGGCCGTTACTGCTCGCGCTCGCCCTCCCGAACGGCCTGATCGTCGGCTGCGAGGCGCTGTTCGTCCCGTACGCCGGTTCACGCGCCGGCTGGTTGCTCGCCGCCGGTGCTGCCGGGATGATGACGGGCGATCTCGTGGTCGGCCGTTTCCTGACTCCTGGAGGTCGCCGGATCGCGGGACAGGTTCTCCGGTTCGTGCTGGCCGTACCGTTTCTCGGTTTCCTGTTCGATCTGCCGATCGCGATCCTCTGCGTCTTGGTCGCTCTCGGGAGCAGCGGGTACTCGGCTTCGCTTGCGCAGCAGGAGGTCCTGGTCGAGCTGACTCCGGGCGAACTCCGGGGCCAAGTACTCGGGTTGGAGTCCGCGCTGCGGATGACGACCTTCGGTGTGGTCGCGATCCTGGCGGGAGCGCTCGCCGACCTGACCGCGCCTGCCCCGGCGATCGCCACGTTCGCCGCGGCCTCGCTGCTGGTCTCGATCGTCCTCACCCGCCCACTGCACCGCGTGATGCGGCCCGCGCCCTGGATAGGCTCGCCGCATGGAAGTGGTCCGGTTGCGGAAGGTGTCCAAGCGGTACGGACGCCGGGAGATCCTGGCTGACGTCGACCTGCAACTGAACGCCGGTGAGCTGCTGGCTCTGGTCGGCGCGAACGGTTCCGGCAAGTCGACGGTGTTGCGACTGATGGTCGGCCTGTCGCGACCGTCCGCGGGAACGGTGCAGCGCAACGCCGACGTCGTCAGCTACGTGCCCGATGTGTTCACGTCGCACGATCGCCTGTCGGCTTCGGCGTACCTGCGGCACATGGGGCGGATCCGTGGACTCGGTACGAGAACGGCGAGAGACCGCTCTCTCGAGTTGCTCGACCGCCTCGCGCTTTCGGGCGGCGCGGATACACCGATGCGCAAACTGTCGAAAGGCAACGCACAGAAGGTCGCGCTCGCGCAGGCGCTGCTCGATCCGCCACAACTGCTCGTTCTCGACGAGCCCTGGGCCGGTCTCGACGCGACTGCTCACTCGACCCTGCGCGAACTCCTCACCGAGACCGCCGACCAAGGCGCCGCAGTCGCCTTCACCGAACACTCCGCCGAAGTCGTCCGCTCAACCGCGACCCGCGTCTGCGAACTCGACCACGGCCGCCTCACCTCACTCCGCCAGCAAACCGCCCTCACGGAACTCCACCTGATCCCCGCCGCAGACATCGACTGGGACCACCACCCGGACGTGCTGGAGGTGCGGCGTACTGAGGGCGGCGTGACTGTGGTGCTGCCGACCGGCCGGCACGATGCTGCGCTGTTGACCGCGCTGAACCACGGCTGGTCGGTCGTCACCGTACGGCAGGTGAAACCCGAGTGAGCGCTCTCTACCGTTACCTGCTGACCAGCGTCCTGCTCTCCCAGCGGTACCTTCCGCCGACGCTGATCTTCCTCGCCGCGATGGCCGTGGGTACGACGTCCGACAACGGCCCGCTGCAGTCGTCGTACTCGTTCTGCGTGCTGGCGATGCTCGTCTGCACGACCTGGCTGACCGTCAGCATCGTCAACCACGAGGACCCGACCCAGCGGAAGATCACGCTGGTGATGATCGGCAGCTCGCTGCGTGTCCTGACGATGACGGTCGCCGTTGTGCTCACCTGGTGCGTACCGCTCCTGGTGATCGGTCTCGTCTACCCGATCGTCACCGGCAAGCACGTCGTCACCGCCGGCGACCTCGCTGTCGGTGCGGCCGCGCAACTCGGCGCGGCGATGATCGGGATCGCGATCGGCCTGCTCTGCTCGCGTCTCGTGATCCCGCGGATCGGGGTCGCGATGCTCACCGCGGCCGCCGCGATCCTCGCCGTACTGCTCGTCGGCTGGATCTCCCCGATCCGCCCGATCATGACCGTTCTGTCCGACGAGAAATCAGCCGGCGCGAACGCCGTACCGCTGACCCTGCTGGCCGCGCTCTCCGCGGTCCTGCTGTCAGCCGCCGTCCTCGCGACGAAGGTCCTCGCCGATCGCAAGGAATGATCAGGAAGCGGCGACCGACGACAACCCGTGCGGAGCAGCCGAGCCGCGGACGATCAAGGTTGTCGCCAGTTCGACGTGGTGGGAGGCGACGGGCTCCCCCGCGGCCAGCTGCAGCACAGTGCGTACGGCGACCGCGCCCATCTCGCGCAGCGGCTGCCGGACCGTGGTGAGCGGCGGCGACGCCAGCCGCGCGACCTCGGTGTCGTCGAAGCCGACCAGGCTGAGATCCTCCGGAATCCGCAGGCCGCGCGCCCGCGCCGCCTCCAGGATCCCGAGCGCGACCTCGTCGCTGCCTGCGAAGATCGCGGTCGGCCGCTCCGGCAGGTCGAGCAGCTTGGTACCGCCGACCAGCCCGTCTTCGTACAGGAAGTCGCGCATCCACACGTACTCGGCCGGTACGCCGGCGCCGATCGACTCCATCGCGCTGCGGTAGCCGCTCAGCCGGGCCTGGTTGCAACCTGACGTCGGCGGACCCCCGACGTATCCGATCCGGCGGTGGCCGAGGGACAAGAGGTGCTGCGTCGCGGCCATCCCGCCGGCGAAGTTCGTCGAGCCCACGCTGATCACGTCTGGCTCCGGGGTGTTCGCGGGGTCGATGATCACGAGCGGCAACCTGGCCCGGGCCAGCGCGGCCAGGTCGGCGGCAGACAGCTCGCTGGTGACACCGATGGCGGCCTGCCGGCCGCTGGCGATCAGCTGCCGGATCCAGCCCACCGCCCGGCCCGGGGTCGCGCCGCCACTCGCGGTCGGCGGATGCTTCGGATGTGAGGTCAGCACGACGTCGACGCCGGCCGCCTGACCGGCCGCGACCACGCCCTGGATCACCTCGACCGAGTAGGCGTTGACGACGCCCTGGTAGAACAGCTCGATCGTGTCCCGGTGCACCGTGTCCGGGCGGCGCCCGACGTACCCGTGCTTCTCGAGGACGTCCTGGACCCGGGCGCGGGTCGACGCCGAGACGTCGCTGCGTCCGTTCAGCACCTTGGAGACCGTGGCGACCGACACACCGGCCGATCCGGCCACCGTGGCCAGGGTGACGCGACCCTTCAACGGCGACATCTCATCACCCTCCTCCAGGCTCCGCGGAAATGGTGACCGGAGTCGTCAGGACTCGGTCGTGTCCGACCACCCTCACATCCCCGGTGATCCGCAGCATGGCACGACACGGCAGGTCCAGCGACGACGTGCCCACCATCACTTCGACGTCCCCGGGCTCGACTATCCGGCGCAGATCTGGACCTGTGTACGCCGTGCGATCAGCGTGCACCCGGAACGTGACGTCGGCCGCCTGGCCGGGCTCCAGCGACACCCGCGCGAACCCGGTCAGCAGCTTCAGCGGCCGGGCGACCCGGGCGACGACGTCGCGCAGGTACAGCTGCACGACCTCGTCGCCGCCCCGGTCACCCGTGTTCGCCACCCGCACCGTGGCAGTGAACTCGCCGTCAGTGCCGATCTCCGGCACGCTCAACCGGAGATCGGCGATCGTGAAGTCCGTGTACGACGCCCCGTACCCGAACGGATACAGCGGCTGGGTCTCGAGCCCGCTGATGCCCGCGCTCTCGACACTCCCGAGCGCCGGCTGCAGGTACGTACCGGGCTGCCCACCGACATGCCGCGGGATCTGCACCGGCAACTTCCCGCTCGGCATGATCCGCCCACTCAGTACGCCGGCGATCGCCGCCGCACCCTCCTGCCCCGGGATGAACGCCTGCACCAGGCCGGCAGCCCGATCCGCGAACAACCCCAGCGCATAAGGCCGCCCCGACACCACCACGACGACAACAGGTCGCCCCGTGTCGAGCAACGCTTCCAGCAGCTCCCCCTGCACCCCAGGCAGCCGCAGATCCTCCGCATCACAGCCTTCGCCCGAGGTCCCGTGCCCGAACAGCCCGGACAGGTCACCCACGAAAGCGACACACACGTCCGAGTCCTGGGCCGCAGCGACAGCCTCGGCGAACCCGGAGCGATCGTCCCCGATCACGTCACAACCCTTGGCGTACGAGACCTCGGCCAACTCGTTGCGCAAGGCATCGAGCGGCGAGGCGATCGAGATCCCCGGTCCACGCTCGGGATACCGCGGCAGCACGTGGTTCGGGAACGCGTAACAACCCATCAAAGTCCGTGAGTCATCAGCACAGGGACCCACCACGGCGACCTTCGCGACACCAGAAAGCGGCAGCACCGAGCCGGCGTCCAGCAAAACGACCGACTTCTCCGCCAACTCCGAAGCAATCGCCCGGTTCTCCGCCGAATCCAGATCGACGCCGGACTGCACCGAACCCTGAGGAGTCCAGTCCTCGTCCAGCAGACCCAGCTCGGCCTTCTGCAGCAGCACCCGCCGCGCCGCGCGGTCGATCAGCTCCTCGGACAGCTCCCCCGCCTTCACCTTGTCCAGCAGGCTCAGGTACCCGATCGTGTCCGGCAGTTCGACATCGGTCCCGGCAGTCAACGCGACGACCCCCGCGTCCGCGTTGTCCGCCGCCACCCGGTGCATCGACGCCAGGAACGGCACCGCCCAGTAGTCGGAAACGACCGTCCCCTCGAATCCCCAGTCCTCCCGCAGTACCTCGGTGAACAGCCACGGATCCGCGCTCGCGGGCAGGCCGTCGAGGTCGGCGTACGAGCTCATCACCGATCCGGCGCCGGCCGTCGCGATCGCGGTCTCGAACGTCGGCAGGATGATGTCCAGCAACTCGCGACGCCCCATCGACACCGGCCCGTGGTTGCGTCCGGCGCGCGACGCGGAGTAGCCGGCGAAGTGTTTCAGCGTGGCGATGACGCCCGCGCTCTGCAGACCACGCACGTACGCCGAACCCAGAATCCCCACCAGATAAGGGTCCTCGCCCATCGTCTCCTCGACGCGGCCCCAGCGATAGTCACGTACGACGTCGAGCACCGGTGACAGTCCTTGATGCACACCGACCGCCGCCATGTCGCGCCCGATCGCCGCCGCCATCCGCTCGACCAGCGACGGGTCGAACGTCGCACCCCACGCGATCGAGGCCGGGTAGACAGTCGCGCCGTACGTCGTGAATCCGGTGAGGCACTCCTCGTGGACCAGCGCCGGCACACCGAGCCGCGACTCCTTCAGCACGACCTCGTGCTGCCGGACAACCTCGGCGACGCCCTGCTCGACCGTCTGCGGGTAACTGCCCCAGACCCGGGTGAGGTGGCCGAGCCCGTCGCGGCTCGCGTCCTCCAGCGACAGCGAACCGCCGACCGAGAACACGTCCTCCATCGGCGCCACGTTGATCGTCTCGTCCTCGGGGAGTTCGTGGTCGGCCATGTCGTTGCCGGCCCAGCGGCTGCCGAGCTGCGCGATCTTCTCCTCGAGCGTCATCGCCGCCAGCAGCAGTCCGGCCCGCTCGGCGGCGGGCAGCGACGGGTCGCGCCAAGGCCGTTCAGTCGAGATGGACAAGAAAATCTCCCTTGATGAACGTTCCATTCGGTGAGGAATTATCGAAAACTTTTCGATCCTCTCCGGTCGACCCGGCCGATCCGCCGTAGGTCGATGAATCCCCTGTGCCAACAGGTGATTACGTGACCTCACTGTGACCCCAAAGTCTGCTTAGTTCAAGTCTTGACAGCACTATCTCCGAAACCTATGTTTCGAAAACAAGTCATATCGGCAGGTGCTTCCGCAACCTGCGGGGCAGCATGGAGTACGGAGATCACAGTGGACCCCATGAGCACATCTCGGCGTAACTTCCTCGGCCTGGTGGGCGGTGGCGCACTGGCGGCCGGCCTCGCGGCCTGCGGCAGCTCCGGCCCGAAGAGCACGCCCGGTTCCACCGCCGGAGCCGGCGGCGCCGGTAGCGGGGCGTCGTACTGGTTCCTCACCGGACAGCCGCAGCAGGCCATCCGCGAGGCGCAGGTGAAGAGGTTCAACGACGCGAACCCGGACACCAAACTCAAGACCACCGAGTTCCAGAACGACGCGTTCAAGGCGAAGATCAAGACCGCGATCGGCGCCGGCCAGGGCCCGACGCTGATCTGGGGCTGGGGCGGCGGCGGCCTGAAGGCGTACGTCGAGGCCGGCCAGGTCGAGGACCTGACCGACTGGTTCAACAAAGAGCAGGCCGACCTGAAGAACTCGATCTTCCCGTCCGCGTTCACGGCGGCGACCGTCAACGGCAAGCTCTACGCGGTGCCGGGCGAGACCGTCACACCGATCGTGCTGTTCTACGACAAGCGCGCGTTCGAGAAGATCGGCGCGGAGCCCCCGCAGTCCTGGGGCGACATCATGGACCTGGTGCCGAAGTTCAACGACAAGGGCATCGCGCCGTTCTCGCTCGGCGGCCAGTCGCGCTGGACCAACATGATGTGGCTCGAGTTCCTGTTCGACCGGATCGGCGGCGCCGAGGTCTTCCAGAACATCTTCGACGGCAAGAAGGACGGCTGGTCGGACCCGTCCGCGCTCAAGGCCCTCGAGGAGATGCAGAAGCTGATCAAGGCGAACGGGTTCGTCAAGGGCTTCTCCTCGATCACCGCCGACTCCAACGCCGACCAGGCGCTGCTGTTCACCGGCAAGGCCGCGATGATGCTGCACGGCGCGTGGACCTACGGCAACATGAAGTCGTCCGGTGGCGACTTCGTGACCGGCGGGCACCTCGGGTACATGAACTTCCCGCCGGTCGACGGCGGCAAGGGCGACCCGAGCGACACGGTCGGCAACCCGGGTCAGTACATGTCGATCTCGTCCAAGGCCACGGACGGCGAGAAGGCGACCGCGAAGAAGTTCATCGCGAACAACACTCTCGACGACGCCACGGTCGAGGCCTGGGTGAAGTCCGGCAACATCCCGGTCGTGAAGAGCGCGAAGGACAAGCTCTCGTCGATCACCGACAAGAACGACTCCGCGTGGCTGAACTTCGTCTACGACACCGCGGCGAACGCGAAGAACTTCGCCCAGTCCTGGGACCAGGCCCTCAGCCCGACCCAGGCCGAGACGCTGCTCGACAACATCGCCAAGCTCTTCCAGCTGTCGATCTCCCCGCAGCAGTTCGCCACGAACATGAACGCGGTGATCGGCCAGTGACTCTGCTGATGCCACGCCTCCGGCGCGGCGGGTCATGGGGCTGGAACTCCCGTCCTTCCCTCGTCGCTCCGGTCGCTTCGCTCCCTCCGCTCCTCAGTCCAGGACGGGAGGCCCCATGACCACGACCGCCCCGCCCGCAGCACCCGCGACCGGCCGCAAAGTCTCGTCCGGCGCCGGCTCGTCCGGGGTCGGGCGGAGCGGTCCGGTCGCCTGGATGGTGCTGCCCGCGCTCATCCTGTTCGTCGTGTTCGGCGTCGTCCCACTGGTCGGCGTACTCGTGCTGAGCTTCACCCAGTGGGACGGCCTCGGCGCGATCCACAACGCGGGCCTGTCGAACTGGAAGTCGGTGCTGTCCGACTCCCAGTTGCCGCACAGCATCCTGGTGACCTTCGAGATCATGATCCTGTCGTGGCTGGTGCAGACCCCGATGAGCCTGCTGCTCGGCACGTTCCTCGCCGGGCGGCAGCGATACCGCGCGTTCCTCGCCGTCCTGTACTTCATCCCGCTGCTGCTCAGCTCGGCCGCGATCGCGATCACCTACAAGGCCCTGCTCGACCCGAACTTCGGGCTCGGCCCGGGCCTGCACCTCCCCTTCCTCACCCAGGACTGGCTCGGCCGCAGCGACCTCGCGATCGGCGTGGTGATCTTCATCGTGTCCTGGCAGTTCATCCCGTTCCACTCGCTGATCTACCAAGGCGGCGTCCGGCAGATCCCGACCACGATGTACGAGGCGGCCTCGATCGACGGCGCCGGCCGGGTCCGGCAGTTCTTCAGCATCACCGTGCCGCAGCTGAAGTACACGATCATCACGTCGTCGACGCTGATGGTGGTCGGCTCGCTGACGTTCTTCGACCTGATCTTCGTCCTGACGGCGGGCGGTCCCGGCGACGCCACGCGCGTACTCGCCCTCGACATGTACAAGCGGGGCTTCATGTCCAACCAGATGGGTCCGGCCAGCGTGATCGCCGCCCTCATCGTGCTGCTCGGCCTCGCGCTCGCACTCCTGCTGCGCCGATTGGGTGGCAGTACGACCGCGAGCCAGCAGGAAGGTGCGTGACATGGCTGTAGCTACCAGCGACTCCGGTACGACGACCAGCCCGGTGCGCAGCCCAACGTTTCGCGCCCGCAAACTGCTCGGGCTGAACTGGTTCGGCGGACTGGCCGGCTGGATCTGGCTGGCGATCGTGCTCGTCCCGCTCTACTGGATCGTCGTCACCAGCTTCAAGGACCAGAGCGCGTACTTCAGCCAGAACCCGTTCGCACTCCCCTCCGCGCCGACGGCGAACAACTACAAGCTGGTCATCGAGTCCGACTTCCCGCGGTACTTCCTGAACAGCGTGATCGTCACCGTGGGCACGATCCTCCCGGCCGTCGCGATCTCGTTCATGGCGGCGTACGCGATCATCCGCGGCGCCGGCAGCAAGTTCCTTGCCGGGGTCAACGGGATGTTCCTGATGGGGCTGGCGATCCCGCTACAGGCCACGATCATCCCGGTGTACCTGCTGATCATCAAGATGCACCTCTACGACAGTCTGCTCGCGCTCATCCTGCCGTCGATCGCGTTCTCGATCCCGCTGTCCGTGCTGGTGCTGACGAACTTCATCCGCGACGTACCCAAGGAACTGTTCGAGTCGATGCGCGTGGACGGCGCGACCGAATGGGGCATGCTCCGCGGCCTCGCGCTGCCTCTCACCCGGCCGGCGCTCGTCACGGTCAGCATCTACAACGGGCTGGGCGTGTGGAACGGGTTCCTGCTCCCGCTGATCCTGACCCAGAGCCCCGACAAGCGCACCCTGCCGCTGGCGCTGTGGACCTTCCAGGGCCAGTACAGCGTGAACGTCCCCGCAGTCCTCGCGTCGGTCGTCCTCACCACTCTCCCGATCGTCATCCTGTACGCCGTCAGCCGCCGCCAACTCCTCAGCGGCCTGACCGCCGGCTTCAGCCGCTGAAACACCCGCCGGGGACTGGGAACAGGCAATTGCTTGTTCCCAGGCCCCGGCGGGGGTGCTCGGTCCTGTTCTGAATCTCTTGCGGCAAATCCCCCGGAAAGGTACCGTGGGGTGTTTGTGCCGTAAAACAAGAAAGAAGCCCTCTTCGGGCTTCTAGGTTCAGATTATCAAACTCTCCGGGTTTGTGCAAGGGATCGGGGGCAGGGTGCTGGAGCAGGAGATCGCTGCAGAGCAAGGCGAAGTGACGAGCATGTACGAACGGCTCGATGTGCTGCGCGAAAAGGCACATGGCGAACTGGGTCGCGTACAGGGCGAGGAAACCACCGGGACGGATCAGGCCTGGTCGGAGCGGGAGTCTTTCACGGATCTGTTCTCCGGGCGGTTCTCGCAATTGTCGTCGGTGGAACGCGGATTGTGTTTCGGGCGGATCGACGAGACCGCCGGCGAACGGTTCCACATCGGCCGGATCGGGTTGTTCGACGACGACTACAACCCGCTGCTGATCGACTGGCGGACGCCGGTCGCGCAAGTGTTCTACCGGGCCACCGCGGCCCAACCGCTCGGGGTCAAACGCCGCCGGCACATCCGGCTGCGCGGCCGGACCGTGGTCGGGGTCGACGACGACCTCCTGGACGCCGACGCGATCGACGACGGCGAACGCAGCACGCTGATCGGCGAGGCCGCGTTGCTCTCGTCGCTCGGCGCGAACCGCACCGGCCGGATGAACGAGATCGTCGCGACGATCCAGTCCGAGCAGGACGAGATCATCCGGTCCGGCCTGCCCGGGGTGCTCGTCGTACAGGGCGGTCCGGGCACCGGCAAGACCGTGGTCGCGTTGCACAGAGCGGCGTACCTGCTCTACACGCATCGCGAGCAGCTCGGGCGGAGCGGCGTACTGGTGGTAGGACCCAACACCACGTTCCTCCGCTACATCGATCAGGTACTCCCCTCGCTCGGTGAGACCGACGTCGTACTCGCGACGATCAGCGAGATGTTTCCAGGCGTCGCGGCGACCACGCCGGAGCCGGCCGAGGCGGCGCGGATCAAGGGCAGCCTGGCGATGGCCGACGTGATCGCGCAGGCGATCGCCGGCTTCCGGGTCGTCCCGGCCAAGCCGATCCGGCTGAAGGTCAACCAGGACGAGCTCGTGATCCGGCCGGACGCGATCCGCAAAGCACAACAGAGCGCCCTCGCGGCGCAACACCTGCACAACCGGGCCAGGCCGCTGTTCGTACGGCGCGTCCTCAAGACCCTCACCAACCAGGTGGTCGACCGCATCGGCCGGCAGTACGTCGGGGATGCGGACATCGAGGACATCCAGCAAGAACTGTTCGACGACGACCATGTCCTCGAGCTCCTCGACCAGCTGTGGCCCGAGCTCACACCGCAACTGCTCGTCTCGGTGCTGTTCTCCTCGGACGATCGGCTCGCAGCCGCTGCACCGCATCTCAGTGCGTCAGAGCGTTCCGCCGTACTGCGTCCACTCACCGCAGACTGGACCGCGTCGGACGTCGCACTGCTCGACGAAGCGGCCGAGCTGCTCGGCGAGACCGCGGACGTTGTTGTCGGACGCAAGCGCGAGGCAGCCGAGGACGCCGCTGCCGAGGAGGCGGGCCGGGAGTACGCGCACGGCATCGTCGACATCGAGCTGACCGCCGAGCGGATCACCATCGAGCCCTGGGAGATCGAGCAGTTCAAGGATCTGATCGCCCAACGCACGCGCGTGTTCGACCGCCCGGCGACTAGTGCCGAGGGTAGGGCGTACGACCGCAACTGGGTGTTCGGCCACGTCATCGTCGACGAGGCCCAGGAACTGTCCGCGATGGACTGGCGGATGCTGATGCGCCGCTGCCCGCGGCGCTCGATGACGATCGTCGGCGACATCGCGCAGACAGCTTCGGCCGCCGGCGTACGGTCCTGGGCCGAGCTCCTCGACCGGTACGCCCCTCGCCGCTGGCGCACCGCCGAACTGACCGTCAACTACCGCACCCCGTCCGAGATCATGACGGTCGCGGCCGACGTCCTCGCCGCCATCGACCCGACCCTGAAGCCACCCACCTCGGTCCGCGAAACCGGCACCGAGCCCTTCATCGACCCGGTCCCGCCCGCGGCCCTCGCCGACGCGGTGCGCACCGCGATCAAGTTCGAGCAGCGGGAGATCGGCGACGGCCGCCTGGCGGTCATCGTCCCCGCGTCTCGCTACGACGAGTTCGCCGCCGTACTCCCAGAAGTTGCCCACAGCCACGACCCGTCCGTCCTCGACGGCGCCGTCGCCCTCCTCGACGTACCGCAGTCCAAAGGCCTCGAATTCGACGCAGTCCTGATCGCCGACCCCGCCACCATCGTCACCGACTCCGACCGAGGCCTCTCCGACCTCTACGTCGCCATCACCCGAGCCACCAAACGCCTAACCATCCTCGGCAACCTCCCAGCCGTCCTCAGGCACACGTGACTTTGCTGCGCCGCTATCTCCAACACGCACGGGCGCTGTGGTTGGCGGCGCCCGGCTGGTCCACGCTCGCCCTGGCGCTGACCGTGCTCGAGGCGGCGGCTCGGACCGCTCTGATGATCGCGATCGGGCTCTTCGTCGGCTCGCTCAGTGAATCGGCGACGTACGCGACCTGGCGGTGGTTTCTGCTGATCGCCGCGCTCCTTGTCGTCGGGCCGTTGCTCCAAGCGTGTCTGTCGGCGGCAACGGCCCGCAGCTCGGTCGCGTACCTGCGCTACGTGTCTGATCTGGTCGCTGAGGTAGGCGTGCACCCGCACGGGATCGAGCATCTGGAGACGCCGGACTTGGCAGGACGGCTCCGGACGGTTGTGGCTGCGACGCGGGACTGGTCGTTCGTCACCGGTGTCGATGCCACGTGGTCGATCATCGGACCGCGCCTGGCAGGAGTCGGGGCGCTCGCCGTCCTGATGCCGTGGCGATGGTGGGTTCCGCTTCTGGTCGCCGCTTCGTTCTTCACCCTCTCCAAAGTGTTCACCGGTTGGATCAGCCTCGCCTTCGACAAGTTGCTCACGAACCCCGGCGACAGTCGGCGCCGCGCCTCCTACCTCCGCGGGCTTCTCACCCAGACCGACTCCGCGAAGGAGATCCGCCTGTTCGGTCTGGCGGACTGGCTCACCGACGTGTACCGAGCGACCTGGTACGACGCCATGACGGGCCTGTGGCGGGCGCGACGCCGAGGACTCGGGCCGGTTCTCCTCGCCTGTCTGGTCATGGCTCTCATGGTCGGTGGCGCCTTCGCCCTGATCGGGTACGACGTCACAACCGGAACCATCTCGCTGGCGGCCACCGTGACCATGGTCCAGGCGATCCTCCGACTCCAGAGCTTCGGCCTTCTCGGAGACGTGAGTACGGCGCTCGCACGCAACACGTCAACGCTCCAGGCCTTGGTGGGTCTGCGCCGCGAGCTCGGGCTACCGGCGATCGCTCCGGTCAGCCCGGGCGACGAGGTACCGCGGCACCCGGGAGGTGCTGCAGAGGTCGGCTTGGACGAGGTCAGCTTCACCTACCAAGGCAGCGCCGAGCCCGCTGTCAAGCAGGTCACGCTGCACATCCCGGCCGGCCAGTCGGTTGCCGTCGTCGGCGCCAACGGCGCGGGCAAGTCGACCATCATCAAGCTGCTCTGCGGGCTGTACACACCGGCTGAAGGGACGGTGCGGGTCGACGACGCCGACCCAGCCGTCGATGAGGCTGCCCGTCGCCGGGTCGCGGTGATCTTCCAGGACTTTGCCCGCTATCACCTGTCCTTGCGTGACAACGTCGCACTCGGTGCTGGGAGTACGGACCAGCCGTTGCTCGAGCAAGCGTTGACCGACGCCGGCGGCGCCGTACTGCTGACACGGCTCGACCGAGGCTGGGACACGGTCCTGTCCGCAGAGTACGACGGCGGCACGGACCTGTCGGGCGGTCAATGGCAGCGCGTCGCTCTGGCTCGTGCGCTGGCCGCGGTGGCGGGCGGGGCAGGTGTGCTCGTGCTGGACGAACCGACGGCGGCTCTCGACGTCCGCAGCGAGGCGGCGCTGTTCGAGCGGTTCCTCGAAGTCACGCGAGGTGTGACAACCATCCTGGTCAGTCACCGGCTGTCGAGCGTGCGGCACGCCGATCGGATCGTCGTCCTGGCGGCTTCCGGCATCGTCGAGGACGGCAGCCACGAGGAACTGCTCGCCCTCGGAGGGCGCTACGCCGAGCTCTTCACGCTCCAGGCTCGTCGCTTCGCTCGACCAAGCGGCAACTCGGTGGCCCGATGAGCCCGGCGTTGCGGGGAATGGCGCTGGTTCTCACCACGACGGTCAGAACGAGTCCTGCCCAGTCATTGCTGTGTCTGCTCGAGACCGTCGGCAAGGTGCTCGCGGCGTTGTCACCGCTGTATGTCGGGATCTTCGCCGACGCCGCCGTCCATCGGAACCTGGACCGGATGCTGCTGGCTGCGACCGCGCTGGTCGGATCGACCGCGGCGAACACGGCTCTGCAAGCCGTCGGCGTCAACGCTCGCGTCCGGCAGATGGAGCTGGTCGGTCATGTCTTCGATGCACAGGTCGCCGAGCTCACCGCACGAATTCCGACCCTCGATCACCTGGAGTCCGCGCGCTACCTCGACAAGCTGCAGATCCTGCGTGACAACGAGAACGCGCTCGGCGGAGCACTCAACACGATGATCAACACACTGAACACCCTGGCGTTCGCGATCAGCGTCCTGCTCGTCGCAGTCACCGCGGACTGGCGGCTGTCGATCCTGATCGCGCTGGGAACGACGCGTCTGCTCACCGCGCGCTGGTCGCTGCGCTGGGACAAGGATGCCGAAGAGGACAGCGCCTCCGCGGGTCGCTTGACCCGCCACCTTCTCGAACTGACCACGTCTCCCACCGCGGGTGCGGAGACCCGAGTTTTCGGCCACGAGCACGAGCTCCGGCGGCAGATCGGCAGAGCAGTCACCGATTGGCGCCAACCGATCATGCGAGCGACCAGCCGCAAGGCTGTGCTCGCGGCCGGGCACACCGTCCTGTTCTTCATCACCGCGATCGCTGTCCTGGCGTGGATGACGCGGGACGCGCTCGCCGGAACCGTCTCGATCCAGTCAGTCGTCGTCGCGGTCGCTGTTCTTCAAAGCCTGCAGAGTGTGAGTTCCTCGTTTGCCGGAGTCGTCGGCGGGATCAGCAAGGTGGGACGCAACTGCGCCCGCTTCATCTGGCTCCGCGACCACGCCGCCGGTATCTCGACCGGCTGCGAGGCGCCTCCGTCACAGCTGTCCGACGGGATTCGGATCGAGCACCTCAGCTACCGGTACGGGGAGACGCAACGAGACTCGCTGACCGAGGTCGACCTGTATCTCCCGGCCGGTTCTGTGGTCGCAATCGTTGGTGAGAACGGTGCAGGCAAATCCACGCTGGTGAAGCTTCTGAGCGGACTCTACCGACCGACCGGTGGGCGGATCCTCGTCGATGGCCAGGACCTGGACGCGATGGATCCGGTGGCCTGGCGAGGCAGGATGACCGGTGCGTTCCAGGACTATGTCCGATTCGAATTCACCGTGCAGCAGTCGGTCGGTGCCGGTGACGTCGCCGTACTCGACGACCGGCAGCGCGTCCACCAGGCACTGCGTGACGGGGCAGCCGAGGACGTCGCCGCGGCATTGCCTTCCGAGCTCGACACCCAGCTCGGAACTACCTGGACCGGCGGTGTCGATCTGTCCGGTGGCCAATGGCAACGAATCGCCATCGCCCGCGGCATGATGCGCCGTGCTCCGCTCCTGCTCGTCCTCGACGAGCCGACCTCCGCCCTCGACCCCGTCGCTGAGCACGCGTTGTTCGAACGCTACGCGGCAGCGAGCCGCCGGACCGGGCGCGGTGGCGGAGTCACCGTGTTGGTGACGCACCGCTTCTCAACTGTCGCGGCTGCCGATCTCATCGTCGTACTCGATCAAGGCCGGGTCGTCGAATACGGCTCGCACGCCGAGTTGCTCGCCGGCCAGGGACAGTACGCCGACCTGTACGAAATCCAGAGCCGCGGCTACCTCTGAGACCCGGTGCGGGGTGTTGGTTGGGGGGTGGGATGATCGTCGGGTAGTGAAGGTGTGGTTACTGACGGTGAGATCGTTGGGCTAATGTGTAAATTCCGTAACGAGGAGACTCCCGGAAAGCACTCTCCTCACGTAATCTGCCCAACCATGCACAGAGGCGAGCGGCGGGCCAAGCGGCCCAATGTCGTGTGGTCAGTGTTCGTGTTCCTCGTGGTCAGCGCGCTTGCTGGGGCGCTGACCGCCGGTCTGGCCCTTCCCTTCGCCGGCCTGGCCGGGGTGACCACGGCCAAGGCACACGAAACGGTGCAGTTCCTGCCCCAGGACCTGCAGACGGCACCGCTTGCGCAGAAGTCGATCATCCAGGCCGCCGACGGCAAGGTCATCGCGACGCTGTACCAGCAGAACCGGACGCCGGTCGCGCTGAAGGCGATCAGCCCGGTGATGCTGAAGGCGATCGTCGCGATCGAGGACGACCGGTTCTACGAGCACGGTGCGCTGGACTTCAAGGGCACCATGCGCGCGCTGCTGCGCAACCAGTCGTCCGGCGGGGTCTCTCAGGGCGGCTCGAGCATCACGCAGCAGTACGTGAAGCTGAGCCTGATCAACAAGGCCCGTACGCCGGAAGAGGTCAAGGACGCGACCGCCGAGACCTACGAGCGGAAGATCGCCGAACTGCGCTACGCGATCGCGGTCGAGAAGGAGATCCCGAAGGCGGAGATCCTGAACCGCTACCTGAACCTGGCCTTCTTCGGTGACCGTTCGTACGGCGTCGAGGCCGCGGCGATGCACTACTTCGGCGTCCACGCCGCCAAGCTGAACCTGCCGCAGGCCGCGATGCTGGCCGGCCTGGTGAAGAACCCGAGCGGGTACGACCCGATCGACAGCCCGCAGCGTGCCAAGGCCCGCCGCGACGTCGTCCTGCGCCGGATGAACGAGCTGAACATCATCACCGCCAAGCAGGCCCGGGACGCGATCAAGACCCCGGTGATCGACCCCAAGAAGGTCCGCGTCATCCCGAGCGGCTGCGCGAACTCGGCGTACCCCTTCTTCTGCGAGTACGTCGTCTCCAAGCTCAAGGCGAACAATGCGTTCGGCAAGACGCCGGAGGAACGCGAGAACTACATCGAGACCTCCGGCCTGGTGATCAAGACCTCGCTGGACCGGAAGATGCAGGCCGCCGCCCAGTCCGCGATCGCGCAGCATTCGAAGGCCGGCGACCAGGCCGTCGGCGCGATCACGATGGTCGAGCCGGGCACCGGCCTGGTGAAGGCGATGGCGCAGAGCCGTGCGTACGGCGCGAAGAAGGGACAGACGGCGTACAACTACAACGTCGAGAAGTCCTACGCCGGTGGTTTCGGCGGGTTCCAGAACGGTTCGACGATGAAGGCGTTCACGATCGCCGCCGCGATCGGCAAGGGCGTGCCGACGACGTACCGGATCCGCTCGCCGCAGACGATCAGCCTCGGCGGCCAGAACTTCAGTACCTGCAACGGCCCGATCTCGGTCGACTCGTACACCCCGAAGAACTCGACGAAGACCGTCCTCGACCCGTCGATGGTCGACGCCGCCCGTGCCTCGACCAACACCTACTTCCTGCAACTGTCCCAGCAGATCGGTCTGTGCCCGATCACCACGGTCGCGTCGCAGCTCGGCATGTACGACGCGCAGACGCTGAAACCGCTGCAGCAGGTGGTCTCGTTCACGCTCGGCTCGGCGGGTCTGATCACGCCGCTGATGCTGTCCAACGCGTACGCGACGTTCGCGGCTCGCGGCATGTACTGCAACCCGCAGATCGTCACGTCGATCACCTCGCTGAAGACCGGCAAAGCGATCCCGACGCCCGGCCCGAACTGCCACCGGGTGCTGTCGCCGAGCGTCGCGGACGGCGTCAACTACGTTCTGCAGCAGGTAATGGCGAAGGGCGGCACCGGCGGCAAGCTGAAGTTCGGCAAGAGCGACCTGGCCGGCAAGACCGGTACGATCGACGACAACCAGGCCGTCTGGTTCGCCGGCTACTCGTCGAAGCTCGCGGCGGCCTCCGTGGTCGCCGATGCCGACCCGCCGGCACGTAACCTGATCAGCCAGGTCTTCAACGGCAAGAAACTCAAGGACGCCTCGGGTTCCGGCACCGCGGGCCCGATCTGGGAGTCCGCGATGCAGGCGGCGCTGAACGGGTTGCCGACCACCAAGTTCGTGAAGCCGGACGACATCATCATCCGCGGCAAGGTGAAGGACCTGCCGTACCTGAAGGGCATGACTCCCGCCGACGCGGCCGCGAAACTGCTGTCGATGGGCTTCAAGGTCCAGATGAGTCACGGCCCGCAGGTCGACTCGGATGCCCCCGCAGGGACGGTCGCCTGGACGAACCCGCGGCAGGAGGACGGCGCCCCCGACGGCGCGATGGTCCTGCTGTACATCTCCAACGGCAGCAAGGCCAAGCCGCCGACGCCGCCGGTGACACCGCCGACCCCACCCGTGACGCCGCCGACCATCAAGCCGCCACCCGGGATCCCGACCTGCCAGCCATGGGATCCGCGCTGGCCCAAGTGCAGGCGCGGCTGACCGTGCGAGTGGAGATGGACCTCCCGAAGTAGCGGGCGGGCAGGCAGTCACTAGGCTTGGGGGCACTACCTAGTACTTGGGAAAGGACTCCCCCGTGAGTGTCGATGAGCTGGTTGGTCAGGTTGAGCGTGCGCGTTCGGACTATGAGGCGCTGGTGGCCAAGGGGCTCAAGCTGGATCTGACGCGGGGGAAGCCTTCGCCCAAGCAGTTGGACGCGGCGAACGGGGTGCTCGGGCTGAGCGGTGAGCCGGTGTCCGCGGACGGGACTGATCTGCGGAACTACGGCGGGCTCAACGGGCTGCCGGAGGTACGGGCGATCTTTGCCGAGGACCTGCAGGTGCCGGTCGAGCAGCTGCTCGCGGCCGGGAACTCGAGCCTCGAGCTGATGCACGACGCGATCGTGTACTCGCTGCTCGGGAAGGTACCGGGCGCCGAGCAGCGGTGGGCCGACGTCGAGGGGCTGGCGTTCCTCTGCCCGGTCCCGGGGTACGACCGGCACTTCGGGATCTGCGAGCGGTACGGGATCAAGATGATCCCGGTGCCGATGACGCCCGAAGGCCCGGACATGGACGTCGTCGAGCGGCTGGTCGCCGAGAACGCGGCGATCAAGGGCATCTGGTGCGTGCCGAAGTACAGCAACCCGGACGGCACCGTGTACTCCGACGAGACCGTCCGTCGGCTCGCCGCGATGGAGACCGCGGCGCCGGACTTCCGGATCTTCTGGGACAACGCGTACGCCGTGCACCACCTGACCGACTCCCCCGCGCAGCTCGCCGACGTGCTCGCACTGTGCGCCGAGAACGGGCACCCGGACCGGGCGTTCGTGTTCGGGTCGAGCTCGAAGATCACCTTCGCGGGCGCCGGTGTCGCGTTCTTCGGGTCCTCCCCGGCGAACATCGAGTGGTGGCTGAGCCACACGGTCAAGCGGAGCATCGGGCCGGACAAGATCAACCAGCTGCGGCACGTGCAGTTCCTCCGCGACGCCGACGGCCTGCGTGAGCACATGCGGACGCTGGCCGCGCTGATCCGGCCGAAGTTCGACGCGGTCGACAAGATCCTCACCGCCGAGCTCGGCGGCACCGGCCTCGCGTCCTGGACCGCGCCGGCCGGCGGTTACTTCGTCAGCCTGCAGGTCCCTGAGGGCTGCGCCCGCGAGGTGGTCGCCAAGGCGAAGGCTGCCGGTATCGCGATCACGCCGGCCGGCGCCACGCACCCGTACGGCGACGACCCGACGGATCAGGTGATCCGGATCGCCCCGACGTACCCGGAGCTGCCCGAGGTCGAGACCGCGATCACCGGTCTCGCCACCTGCGTCCGGCTCGTGGCGAGCGAGAAGTTGCTCGCCAACCAGGGCTAAGCCTGCGGGAGCTCGAAGAGCAGGCAGTTCGACGTTGCGTGGGCGAGGAGTTTGCCGCGTTCGTCGTACAGGTGGGCCTCGGCGACCGCCGTACGACGACCGCGGCTGATGATCCCGCCCTCGCAGCGCAGCAGGCCCGAGTCGATCGTGACCGGCTTGATGAAGCGGGTCATCAGGTCGAGTGACGTGTAACCGACGCCGGCCGGCAGCGTCGAGTGGACGGTGCAGCCGGCGGCGGTGTCGAGCAAGGTCGCGATCACGCCGCCGTGCACCGTGCCGAGCGGGTTGTAGTGGAACTCGGCCACCGGCATCAGCACCGTGACCTTGCCCTCCTCGACCTCGATCTCGGTCCCGCCGACCAGGTGCAGGATCGGCGGCGCCGGAAGCTTCCCGTCGCGCATCGCCTGCAGCATCTCCAGGCCCGACCAGCGGCCGACCCGGGCCGCGGTCTCGGCCGGGTCCGCCCACGAGAACGTCCGGCTCCGGGTCGCCTGCTCAGTCTCCGTCATGGACCGAGCCTCACACCACCGACCTGGGTCTGTCAACGAGACTTAGCACTCAGTGGAAGGTGTTCTGCGGCCGGGACCAGGGGTGCGAAGGCGGACAAACGTATGAAATACAAGGGATTCGGCGGGTAGAGGTTTCTCTTCTCGGCAGGGTGGTTAGGGTGCTGCTGGGAGGATGGAGTGAGGCAGTTCAATACGCCGCCGGAGTGGCCCGACCCGCCGACACCGGACTGGCGGCCACCGCGACGGTGGCAGCCACCGAAGTCGTGGCCGGCCGCACCGGATGGATGGACGTTCTGGGTCGACAAGCACAGACGACCGGTGCGCGGACCGATCGGGAGGTACGGCGGACCACGTCCGCTGGCGGTCGCGGCGATCGTCGCGATCCCCGTGACGCTGATGGTGCTCGTGCTGCTGAGCCCGTTCGGTCGCGGCGGAGAGTCCGCGAGTACGGCGCCGGTGTTCCGGCCGAGCACGCCCGTGACGACGCCGGTGCCACAGGCCCCGACCCGTCGCACCGAGCAACCCGTACGGGCGGTCGTCCGGACACCGACACCAACGCCCACACCGACACAGTCCGAGACGCCGACACCGACGCCGACCACGTCAGCGCCGACCACACCGGCTCCGACGCCCACCGTCGTACCGAAACCGACGCCCGCACCGACGACCACCACGGTCGTGTTCCGGAGCTGTGCGGAGGCTCGCGCCGCGGGCAAGGCTCCGCTGCGCCGCGGGGATCCCGGCTACTCGACAGCGCTCGATCGCAACGGTGACGGCGTGGCTTGCGACCGCGGCAACTCCTGACACCGCGCCGTCAGAAAGCGCTGTTCAGGGACGGACCACGACGGGCCGGAACGCCGCCTGGACCTGCGCGTCGCTCGGGGTCACGCTCTCCACGTCCGTGCTGCTGGAGCTCAGGCGGTACGGGCAGGCCTCCCCCGACATCGTCACGGTGGTGGACATCACCAGTCGCCCGGTGCGCAGCTCGTACACCTTGGTCGGGACCGTGACCTTGCGGAACGTCACGTAGCTGACCTCACCGCCGTACGGATTCGTCTCCGGTACGTACGGGCAGGTCTGCACGGCCGCGCCCATCCCCGCCGCCTCGGTGCACACGACGATGGTCGCCCGGTACGCGTCGTCGATCGACCACGCGGCCGGCAACTGCTCGGCGTACTGGGAGCTGTCGCCGAGGAAGATCGCCGGGTTGAAGCCACGGTGGTACGGCTTCGCGCCGCTGTACTTCGCCGGCGTCGAGCAGTACTCCCCGGTCGACACCAGGCTCCGGACGGTGTCCAGCTCGATCGCCAGCGTGGCCTTCACGAGTCCGGCGCGCGCCCGCACCGCCTGCTTGGCCTTGGGGTACGTCGTGACAAGCTGCTGGTACATCGCGCGCGCGGTCACCCAGGTCGAGCGGGACGCGTAGCCGTCGGCGCAGGCCAGCAGGGCGTTCGGCTCGATCCGGGGTACGACGGCGTTGGCGCGGTCGAGCAGGTTCTTGGACAGCTTGCGGGTCCGCAACCAGGCGGTCATCCTGATCTGCGCGCACGGCTCCATCCCCTGCAGATCCTTGACGAACCGATCCATGACGGCACCCGCGGTCGCCTGCTGCCGCGGGTCGGAGGCGATCGGGCCGAGGAGGTCGTAGCCCTTCTTGAGGGACGCCACGTCGGTCAGTCCGGCGGCTGCCGTGAGATGCCCCTTCGCCGTGTCGATCCGGCCGCAGGTCTCTACGTCGCTGTCACCGCGGTCCATGTCCTGCCCGGCAACGAGACGATCGCCGAACCAGACCTTGTCCTGCGCCGTGACCACTCCGGCGCAGTCCCCGCCCCGCCGCGCCGCAGTCACCTGGTCGGCGACCTCGGCGGCATCGCGCTTGAGCACGACGGCCGTAGCCACGACCGCAAGGGTCACCACCGCGGCGACGATCCGCTTCGGAATACTGGCCGTCCGCTCCGGTGGCCGGGTCGCCAGGAACAGGCCGTGCAGCACCTGCAGCAGTCCCCACCCCAGCAGGCCGAACTGGTACGCCGTGTCCTTGCGCTGGTACATGAGGACGAGGAGTGCCGCCGTACCGGCGAGGCCGAGAAGGCCGAAGAACCAGCGGCGGATCAGGAAGTAGCCGAGACCGAGGAACGAGGCGTTGCCTAGGGCAACAGCCAGCGGATCGTGCGGCCGGAGCCGCTTCGGTTTCGGCCCCGGGTACGGCGTGCCCTGCGGCGGCGGGGGCTGCTGCTGGTAGCTCATCTCCACAACTGTGGCGTCGTCGACCTCGATCCGCGGCGCACTGGCCGGTTCCTGTCACCCGAGCCGGATGGACTTCTTGTTCATGAATTCCTCGATGCCGGCCGGGCCGAGTTCTCGGCCGAGGCCGGAGCGTTTGATGCCGCCGAACGGGAGGTCGGCCTGGGAGCCGCCGGCGCGGTTCAGGTACACCATGCCGGCGTCGATGCGGTCGGCGACGCGGCGGTTGCGGTCGGGGTCGGTGCCCCACACCGACGCGCCGAGACCGAACGGGGTGTCGTTGGCGAGCCGGACCGCGTCGTCATCGTCGGAAGCCTTGAAGACGATCACGACCGGCCCGAAAATCTCCTCGTAGTACGCGTCCATCTCCGGCGTGACATCGGTGAGGACGGTGGCCTCGAGATAGGCGCCTGGTGTGATCCGGTGACCGCCGGCCCGCAGCGTCGCGCCTTGTTCGACCGCCTTCGCGATCTGCGCGGCGACCTCGTCCGCGGCGGCCGAGGAGGCGAGCGGCGGGAGCGTCGTCGCCGGATCGGCCGGGTCGCCGGGAACGTAGTACTCCGTGACTCGCTTGGTCAGCCGGTCGACGTACTCGTCGTACAGCTCGGCCAGGACGATCATCCGCTTCGGCGCGTTGCAGGACTGCCCGCAGTTCCGCATCCGCGCGGTCGCGGTGGCGTTGACGGTCTCGTCCAGGTCGTCGGTGTCGAGGATGATCAGCGGGTCGGAGCCGCCGAGTTCGAGCACGGTCTTCTTCAGGTTCTTCCCGGCCTCGGCGGCGACGGAGATGCCGGCCTGCTCGCTGCCGGTCAGCGAGACGCCGGCGATCCGCGGGTCGGCGAGGATCGCGGGGATCTGCCGGCTCGACGCGTACGTGTTCACATAGACGTCGTCCGGTACGCCGGCCGCGTGCAGGATCTCCTCGATCGCGCGCGCCGACCGCGGACAGATCGAGGCGTGTTTGAGCAGGATCGTGTTCCCGAGGACGAGGTTCGGCGCGACGAACCGGGCGACCTGGTAGCACGGGAAGTTCCACGGCATGATCCCGAGCAACGCGCCGATCGGTCCTTTGGTGATGACCGCCGTCCCGTCCTTGAGGTCGATCGGTTCGTCCGCGAGCAACGCCGGCCCGCGCTCCGCGTAGTACCGGAAGATGTCGACCACGATGCCGACCTCACCCCGGCCCTCGTTGACCCGCTTCCCCATCTCGAGCGTCATGATCGCGGCCAGCTCGTCGGCCCGCTCAGCGAACAGGTCCGCCGCCCGCGCGACGATCGCCGCCCGCTCCCCCACAGTCCGCCGTCGCCAGCCCGGGTACGCCGCATGCACCCGCTCGATCGCCGCGCGCACCTCCTCCTCCGTCGAGTTCGCCACTTCCTCCACCAACACCCCACGCGCCGGATCGGTGACTGAGTACATCGGCTACCTCCTTCCAGAACCAGAAGACAGTCAGCATACGGTATACAGTCTTCCTGGTGGAATCGCGGTCCGGAGAGCGCGCCGTTTCCTGTTGTGTCACGGGTGTCTAGGGGGCATGCTCATGGCTTGCCCCGTTGTCCCGCCTCTTGATCGGATGCCCGCCCGTGTCTGAGCAACGGAAGTTTCGTCGTGTTGTGCGGCTGGTCGCAGTGCTGGCCGTTGTTTCGGTGCCGTCGATGGCACTCGCCGCGCCGAGTGCTCCCCCGGACCCAGTGAACGCCTGGCAGTACCCGCACTGGCCGCAGAAACAGCCCTGGCAGGAGTCGGGGCCGGATACGCGGGTCGCGAAGACGCTCTCGAGCGGGTTGCCCGGCCCGATCGACCCGCAGAACTGGGAGAACCCGGACCACATGACGTGGGACGACTACGTCAAACCACCCGGGACCAACTGGGCCGACCCCAATGTGAAGGGGTCCGAGCGGACCTTCAAGGGCGCGCTCGTGCTGCTCGACTACCCGAACCAGGACTTCGTCGTCACCAAGCCCAAGGGTTCGACCGTGTTCGGTAACCCGAGTGCCGCGGCGAACGGCGTACCGCGGGATCAGACCGCACAGTTCTACAAGAACTTCCTCAACACCCCGGAGCCGCTGAACCACGGTCACACGCTGCACGAGTACTGGATGGAGGACTCCGGCGGCCGGTACGGCGTCGACCTCACCGCGTTCGGGCCGTACCGGATGCCGGGCAAGTCGCACGAGTACGCGATGGAGTTCCAGAGCGACGAGGACTGCCCGGCCGGTGACGACTGCTCGCGGAACATCCGCACCGACGGCCAGGCGGCGTGGGTCGCCGACCAAGGTCCCGACGTACCGGCCGGGTACGACTTCGTGTTCTTCCTCAGCGCCGGCCAGGACGAGTCGTCGACCTGGCAGGAGTTCGGGATGATGAAGTTCCCGACCAAGGAGGACGTCACCGAGGAGTTCGGCGGTCCGGATCCCGCGCAACGCAACTGGTCGGAGACCCGGTACGTCGACTGGACGTCGTGGGCGGCCGGCTCGTCGATCTGGCCGAACGCCGGCGGCGGCTCGTCCACCCAGGCGGAGAGCTCCGGGATGGCAGTGTTCGCGCACGAGTTCAGCCATATCCTCGGCATCGGCGACAACTACAACAACCCGTACGGCGTCCCGCCGAGACGCGCGTACACAGGCATCTGGGAGATGCTCAGCCGGGGCAGCTTCAACGGCCCGGGCGGCCCGCACAGCCGCTGGATGATCCCCGCGACCGGCGGCGCGTCGATGGGCGCGCAACACATGCTGCTGAACAAGATCAAGCTGGAGATGGTCGACGAGCAGAACGTGCTCAGACTCTCCCGCGAGGCACTCGCGACATCAGGTGTCGTGATTGCCAACGTCAAGGCCCGCAGCGTCAACCCGGGCGCTCGCGATCTCTCCGGGGTGAACATCGAACTCGGCGGCGCGGGCGATCTCGACGCACCGTGCGATGCGACGAAGGACCCGATGTGCGACGGCCGCGGGTACCAGAACTACACGGTCGAGGTCGTGGACCGGATGGGCACCGACTCGTTCACGCCCGATGCCGGCGTACTGGTCGCGAAGACCAAGAACCAGGACCGCGCGCCGTTCGAGTGGGTCATCGACGCGAACCCGCAGGACATCAACCTGACCGACTACGTGCTGCCCGACGGTACGAAGGTCCCGATCACGATCGGCGACTACCGGCAGCTGTCCGACGCCCTGTTCCACGCGGGCACGAACTCCGGCAGCGAGTACGAGTACACCGACACCGCGAACCGGCTGCACTTCTACATCACAGGAGTGCACCGCAACGCGAAGGGCGAGCTCTCGTACACGGTCGCGATCCGCTCGCTCGACGGCGCCGGCGCCCAGAAGCGCGGCGTACGGCTGCTGCCGACGGTCGCGAAGCCGGACCGCAGCGGCGTCCAGACCTGCAACTTCCGCCTCACCAACACAGGCAAGGCGGGTACGTCGTCGACGCAGCCCGAGGACGTCACGCAGTATGTCAAGGGCGACGTCTACCGCCTGTCCGCCAAGTCCAGCGGCTGGCCGATCGCCCTGCCCAACGCACTCGCCACCGCGAACGCCGGCCAGCAGGTCACGGTCCCCGTCCACACGAAGGCCGGCACCGGCCCGCTCGCCAAGATCACCCTGACCGCCACCTCCGAGAGCGACCCCACCAAGTCATCCACCGCCACCTGCATCGCCGTCAAGCACTGACAGCAGCGCGCCGGGCGTCCAGCCGAGTTGGACGCCCGGCGCAGCATGCAGGTATTCGACCACCCGCGCCAACTCCCAACCGTGCGCCTCGATCAGCCCGGTCACGATCCACCGCAGGTACGACGCTGTGGGCGCGACCGGCTCGAGGTCCGCGACCGTTCCGTGGGTGACCGTGAACATCGGCACGCCCTCCAACTCCCCCAACCGAACCACGGTCTCGTAGCGGCCCGGGCCGAGGGAGTGGATCTCGGCGACCTCCGGGAGAAGGGCTGCGAGCTCCAGCGCGTAAGCACCGCCCGGCTCGCGCCACATCTCCTGCGCCGCCACGTCGGCCAACTGGTCCAGGGTGAGGAGATAGGCGCGGGCGGCGAGCTGCGTGGGTGCAGCCGCGTTGTAGAACGCCGAGCCACCGCCCCACACCTTCGACGCACCGGCGAACACCAGTCCGCCCGCCACCGTGACAGCCACGGTCCGCTGGGGAGGCGTCTGATCCCGGCAGCCCGGGTAGACGCGGGCGCCCCCGCGCGGCCGACCGCCGTACAGGTAGCAGCTGAAGCGTTCGAGGGCGAGGTTGGATCCGTAGGCGACGTACCAGACCTGGTTCACGAAGCTCTCATCTTCCGTCGGTTAAACGTTCAGACTAGGGTGCCTGCGACGCAGTACTGGTGACACAGACTCCATCCGCCCCGTTAGGAGACTCGCATGCCAGATATCAATCGCCGTAGGTTCCTGCAGCTGGCCGGAGCGTCGGCTGCGTTCGCCGCGATGGCGAACAGCATCGAGCAGGCTGCCGCGATCCCCGCGCACCGCCGGTTCGGCAGCATCCAGGATGTCGAGCACATCGTCGTACTGATGCAGGAGAACCGGTCGTTCGACCACTACTTCGGCAGCCTGAACGGCGTCCGCGGGTTCGGTGACCCGCGACCCGTCACGCTGCCGAGCGGCAAACCGGTGTGGTACCAGAAGAGTGCCCTCGGCAAGGAGATCCTGCCGTTCCGGCCGGAGGCCGACAACCTCGGGATGCAGTTCATCCAGGACCTCGCGCACAGCTGGTCGGACGCGCATCTCGCAGTGAACAACGGCAAGTACGACCAGTGGATCCCGGCGAAGACGTCGACCACGATGGCGTACCTGACCCGCGAGGACATCCCGTTCCACTACGCGCTCGCGGACAAGTTCACGCTGTGCGACGCGTACCACTGCTCGTTCATGGGTTCCACCGACCCGAACCGGTACTACATGTGGACCGGCTACACGGGTAACGACGGCACCGGCGGCGGCCCGGTCCTCGGCAACGACGAGGCCGGCTACGGCTGGACGACGTACCCGGAACGGCTCGAGCAGGCCGGTGTCTCGTGGAAGATCTACCAGGACATCGGTGACGGCCTGGACGGCGACCACGGGTGGGGCTGGATCGACGACGCGTACCGCGGCAACTACGGCGACAACTCGCTGCTGTACTTCAACAAGTACCGCAACGCCCAGCCCGGGAACCCGTTGTACGACAAGGCCCGCACCGGCACGAACGCGAAGGCCGGCGAAAGCCTGTTCGCGCAGCTCGCCGCCGACGTGCAGAACAACCGCCTGCCGAAGATCTCCTGGGTCGCGGCGCCGGAGGCGTTCACCGAGCACCCGAACTGGCCGGCCAACTACGGCGCCTGGTACATCTCCCAGGTCCTCGACGCGCTCACCGCGAACCCCGAGGTGTGGAGCAAGACCGCGCTGTTCATCACGTACGACGAGAACGACGGCTTCTTCGACCACGTCGTACCGCCGTACCCGCCGATCGATGCCAACCAAGGCCTGTCGACGGTCGACCCGGGCCCCGACCTGTACACCGGGTCCAAGGCCGCGCACGGCGCCTACGGCCTCGGTCAGCGGGTGCCGATGCTCGTGGTGTCGCCGTGGAGCACCGGCGGCTACACCTGTTCCGAGGTGCTCGACCACACGTCGATCATCCGCTTCATGGAGTCCCGTTTCGGCGTCCACGAACCGAATATCTCGCCGTGGCGCCGGGCGATCTGCGGCGACCTGACGTCTGCGTTCGACTTCGGTACGGCGGCGACGCGGCCGGCCACTCTCCCGGACACCAGCGCGTACGAGCCGCCGGACAACAAGCGGCACCCGGACTACGTGCCGACGCCGCCCGCGGTCGGCAAGGTCCCGGCACAGGAACGCGGCCGCCGCCGTACCCGGCCGTTGCCCTACGCACCGGTCGTCGATGGAGCCGTTGCCGACAGCAAGTACCGGTTGACGTTCAGCTCCGGCCCGCAGGCGGGCGCGCAGTTCCTGATCACGTCCGCGAACCGCACCGACGGTCCGTGGACGTACACCACCGAGGCCGGCAAGACCGTCGCCGACAGCTGGAACCCGATCTACTCCGCCGGCGTCACCGACCTCACCGTCCACGGCCCGAACGGCTTCCTCCGCACCTTCAAGGGCAAGCCCGCCACCGGCCTGGAACTCACCGCCCGCGAGAACGCCAGCACCGGCAACGTCGTACTCACCCTCACCTCCGACACCGCCCGCCGCATCACGATCACCAACACGTACGCCGGCACCACCCAGAACCTCGACCTACTCAAGGGCACCACCACCCGCACCATCACCACCACAAGCGGCTGGTACGACGTCTCGATCACCACCGCCACCGACACCACCTACCTCCGCCGCCTGGCCGGCCACGTAGAAACCGGCACCCCCAGCCTCAGCGACCCCGCCATCAAGACCGTCTAGGTCAGCACCGCGAGTCCGGCGAGGGTCAGGTAGACGCCTCCGGTGGTCTGTTTGATCCTGCGCCGGGCTTGCGGGGAGCCGTGGATTCGAGGCGCCAGGGCGCCTGCGATCGTCGCGTACGTCGCGTCGCAGGCGGCGGCCAGCAGGACGAAGCAGGCGCCGAGGACGAGGATCTGTGTCGGTCCGGACCCCTCCGCCGGACGGACGAACTGTGGAAGGAACGCGAGGAAGAACAGCACCGTCTTCGGATTCAGCAGGTCGACGAGGACGCCGTCCCGGATCATCCGGAGACGGTTCCTCGGCAGAGCGCGGTGCTTGGGTGCGTCGTCGTTCGGCGGTCGGAGCTCGCGCACTCCCATCACGAGCAGGTAGGCCGCACCGCCGTACCTGATCAGCCTGAACAGATCCGGTGACGACGCGAGCACTGCGCCCAGTCCCGCGGCGGCCGCGGCGACGTGGACGAGCGCGCCGAGTTCGAGGCCGAGCACTGATGCAAGGCCGGCGGCGCGGCCGTGGCGCAGGCTGCACGCCACCACGTACGCGACCGACGGCCCTGGTACGACGAGTACCACCAGAGCCGCCAGGCAGAAGGACAGGACTGTTGTCCCGCTTGGCATGATCCCCCCGATCCGGGCGTTTGCCCGCTCACGACAGGGACGGTACGGACGAGCGCTGCCAGTTCGCTGTCAGTTCGAGAGACCCGGTCGATCGGTAGAGTTGGTGGCCGTATCTCTCGGGGGTGAGATGGGACATCTCGACATTCGGCTGCTCGGCCCGTTCGAGATCCGTCGGGACGGGCGGGTGGTTCGGGTTCCGGGTCGCAAGGTCCGGGCGTTGCTGGCGGTGCTCGCGCTGAACTGCGGACGGACGGTTTCGTTCGACGGTCTCAGGCTCGCGCTGTGGGCCGACGATCCGCCGCAGCGCCTGCGAGGCAGCCTGCAGACGTACGTCGGGCGGCTGCGCCGCGTACTCGGCGACGATGCGGTGACGACCGAGCCGACGGGCTACCGCCTCGACGTGCCGGTGGAGAGTGTCGACGTACTGCGCTTCCATCGGCTGCTCGACGACGGGCAACCCGCGCAGGCGTTGGGGTTGTGGCGCGGTGATCCGTTCGGGAGCGCGCTCTCTCCCTGGTTCGACGAGCACGAGACGCCCGCGCTCGTCGAGCGCTACCTCACCGCCTGGGAACAGCGAACCGACGCCGACATCGCCGAACTCCAGAAGCTCACCACGCGCTACCCGCTCCGGGAAACGTTGTGGCTAAGGCTTCTCACGGCACTCCGCGACGCCGGCCGACAAGCGGAAGCGCTGGAACGCTACCAGACGCTACGCCGCCACCTCGCCGACGAACTCGGCACCGACCCATCCGCTGAGCTCCAGGCGCTGCACCACGACCTGCTCGCTCTGCCCGCAGGTGGGGGTACGCCGCCGCGCCCGGCTCGCGACCTCACCCGGTTCTTCGGGCGGGCGGCCGAGCTCACCCGGGTCGATCGCCTGCTCGCCACGTCCCGCCTGGTCACGATCGCCGGCCCGCCCGGCGCCGGCAAGACGCGACTCACCCGCGAGTACGCCGTCCGTCAGACGTCACCGGTCGTCCTCGTCGAACTCGCAACGGCGGACTCGGTGGCGACCGCAGTCGCGGACACGATCGGACTCGGGCCCGGCGAGCCACTCGACCCGGCGAGCACGTTCCTCCTGATCCTGGACAACTGCGAGCACCTCGCGACCGAGGTAGCGCAGTACGCGACCCAGATCCTTGCGACCTGCCCGGCCGTTCGGATCCTGGCCACGAGCCGTACGCCGCTCGGCACGGCCGGCGAACACGTCTTCCGTCTGCCCCCACTCGCCCACCGCACCGCGGTCGAGCTCTTCATCGACCGCGCGCGACTCGTCAACGCAGACGTCCGCGCCGATCCGAGTGACACCATCCGGCAGATCTGCCGCCAACTCGACGGGCTCCCCCTCGCGATCGAGCTCGCTGCCGCCTGGATCCGCGTGCTGTCCGAGCGCCAGGTCCTCGACCGCCTGGCACCGCTCCTCCACGAGAAGCACGGCCGCCACACGACCATGCGCGCCGCCCTGGATTCCAGCTACCGCCTTCTGCAACCACCGCAGCAACTGCTGTTCGGTCGCCTGGCGGTCTTCGCCGGCGGATTCGACCTCGACGCCCTGGAAGCAGTTGCCGACCTCGGCGACGACCTGCTCACCGCCCTCACCGCACTGGTCGACCACTCCCTCGTTCTCACCGAATCACAGCCCGACGGCCGCATGCGCTTCCGCCTGCTCGAGCCTGTGCGCCAGTACGCCGTGACCGTCTTCGTCACCGATGACAGCGAGGACTCGGTCCGCGACCGCCATGCCCATCACTATCTGGCCGTTGCCCTCCATGACGACGCTCGCCTCCGCGGACCGGACCGTGCCGCTGCACTGGTCGACCTGCGACGCGAGGAAGCCAATTTGCTGGCCGCGCTGGCATGGGCCCGCAGCCGGCCGACTGACCTGGCGCTGCGGTTGAGCACGGTCCTCGGGTACTACTCCGAGCATCGCGGCGAGGTCAACGAGGCCCGGACCCGGATCGAAGAGTTCCTGGACCATCCTCTGGCCGAGCCCAAGGTCCGCGCTGCCGCTCTGGCTCGGCTGGGACGACTCGCCTGGCGGCAACGCGACTATCCGGCCGCGCAGCACGCCTACCGGCAGAGCCTCGACCTCCGCCGGAGACTCGGCGATCAGGACGGTACGGCGCGCAGTCTGCGGGACCTCGCGCTCGCGACGGCGTCCGGCGGCGACACCGGTCTCGCCGCGGAACTCTGTGAGCAGAGCATCGCGATGTTCAGGCGTTCGGGCAACGAACGCGGTCGCGGCTGGGCTCTCACGGTGCTCGGCCTGACCCTCTTCGAGAACGGCTGCTGGGCCGAAGGCGAGACGCACTACCGCGAGGCGCTCGAGGTGAGCCTGGACGGCGGCGGCGCGGCGATGAACGTGACCGCACGCCTCGGCATCGCGTTCTCCGCGGCGGTGGCCGGCGATGTCGGCGTCCATCGGCAGCAACTCGTGGCCGTCGTGGATCAGATCCGCGCGGCCTCCGGCCTGATCGAGGATCCCGAGTGGTTGTGGGCCGCGATGAGCCTGGCTGCGAACGAAGGACGGACCCGCGCGGCGCTCCGGCTCGCCGGCGCCGCCATCGCGCTCAGCCGGCGCGGCGGGCGGATGTCCGGGACCATGACCACCTTCTGCGACGGGACGGTCGAGCGCCTGCGCCGCCAGACCGGGACCCGCAGTGCCGGCCGCCTGATGGCTGCCGGCCGCGAACTCGCACAGGACGCGTTGATCGTCGAGGCACTCGCCCCGCCGACTGCCGGCGACCGGCCGTTGAGCGCCCGTGAACTGGAGGTCGCCGAGCTGGCCGGACAGGGGCTGAGCAACGACGACATCGCGAGGTCCTTGACGATCTCCCGCCGTACCGTCGAGACCCATCTCGAGCACGTCCGGCACAAGCTGGACCTCACCAGCCGGTACGAAGTGGTGGCCTGGGCGCTGTCGCGATCCGGGTGATCACGGATGTGCCGGTCGCCCGCGTCCGCGCACGCTGAATCGATGAACGACTACATCTTCGACACCGGCAGCGAGCTCGGCCGGCACCATCTGGACTATCTCGGCAACCTCCTGGACGCCCCGAGCCGATGGTCTCTCGAACGGCGCGGGCTGCCGCCCACGGCCCGCTGCCTGGAGATCGGCGCCGGGTCCGGCGCGATCGCGACCTGGCTGGCGGCCCGGACGGCCGAGGTCGTTGCCGTGGACATCGACACCGGTCAGCTGACGGACCTGCCTGCGAACGTCGAGGTCCGCCGGCACGACCTCCGCGAGGGCCTCGGGGTGGACGGGCCGTTCGACCTGATCCATGCGCGGCTGATCCTCATGCATCTCCCGGAACGCGAGCAGATCTTCGCCCAACTGGTCGATGCCCTCGCACCGGGCGGGCGGCTCGTCATCGGCGACTTCACCGGCCGCCGCCTGCACCCCATCACCACACCGACCGCCGAGGACGAGGCGCTCTGGGCGCGCATGCAGTACCTCTCGCACGAACTCGGCGGCCCGGCCCGCGGGATCAGCTTGAGCTGGGCGGCCGGTACGGCGGCACGGATGTCCGCCGCCGGCCTGGTCGACGTACACACGCTGGAGTACTCCGAGACGACGGCGGGCGGCACCGACGGCTGCCTCCTGCACCGCAACCTCAACCAGCAGGCAGAAGCCCTCCTGCTGTCCGTCGGCGCCGCCCCGGCCGAACTGACGCGCTACCGCGAGCTGATGACCGATCCGTCCTTCAGCGCGTGGTTCTACCAGTTCTTGTGTACCTCGGGACAGCGCCCTAGATGATCGGAGCCTCCGGCTTCGTGTCGGCGGCGGGGTTCGCGTCGTCGACGCGTTCCAGTTCGTCGACGGCGATGCGGGTGGTCCAGCGTTGGTCGGGGTCGGGTTGCGGGATGGAGTCGAGGAGCAGCTTGGTGTACGGGTGGGAGGGCTCGTGCATCACCGTGGAGACCGGGCCGCGTTCGACGATCTGGCCCTTGGTGATGACCATGACCTCGCCGCCGAGGTAGTAGACCGTGGACAGGTCGTGGGTGATGAACAGAGTCGTCATCCCGTGCTCGGTCTGGAAGTCGAGCAGGATGTCCAGGAAGTGCCTGCGCACCTGGGCGTCCAGCATCGACACCGGCTCGTCCGCGATGATGAACGACGGCCGCAGCATGTGGACCCGGGCCAGCATGATGCGTTGCCGCTGACCGCCGGAGAGCTGGTGCGGGTACCGCCCGAGAACGTTCTCCGGCTCCAGCCGGACCGCGCGCAACGACTCCTCGATCAGCTCGAGGCCCTTGGCCCGGGTGTCCGCGAGCTTGAACTTCTTCACCGCCTTCCAGAGCACGCGATCGACCCGGTAGAACGGGTTGAAGATCGCGTACGGGTCCTGGAACACCGGTTGTACGTCGCGCCGGTACTCGTCGTACTCGGCCCGGCTCAGCTTGAAGATGTCCTTCCCGCCGTACAGCACGGAACCGGCGGTGGGTTTCTGCAGGCCGAGGACGTTGCGGGCGATCGTGCTCTTCCCGCTGCCGCTCTGGCCGACCAGGCTGATGATCTGCGGCGGCGACGCGGCCAGGCTGAAGCTCACGTCGTCCACCGCGGTGATGTAGCCGTCGGCGACCCCACGGGCGTGGAATCGTTGCTGTACGCCACGAAGTTCGAGCTCAGACTTCATGATGCCCTCCGTCCGAGCTTCGGAATCGAATCGATCAGCTGCCGGGTGTAGGCGTCCTGCGGGTTCTTGAACACCTGCCGTACGTCGCCCACCTCGACCAACTGTCCCTCGTACATCACCGCGACCCGGTCGGCGAGCTGTGCGTGCACGCCCATGTCGTGCGAGATCACCATCAGGGTCACACCGAAGTCGGTGCGCAGATCCGCGAGCGACTGCAGGATCACCCGCTGGATCGTCACGTCCAGCGCGGTGGTCGGCTCGTCCGCGATCACCAGGTCGGGTTCGAGCGCGACCGCGATCGCCATCAGCACCCGCTGCTTCATGCCGCCGGACAGCTCGTGCGGGTACATCCGGGCCACTCGCGGCTCGAGACCGACCTGTGCGAGCAGCCGCGGGATCATCTCGTGCAAGGAGCTCTTGCGCTCCGGCGCGTGCTCCAGGATCACGTCCTTGAACTGGTCCTGCACGCGCATCACCGGGTTCAGCGAGCTCATCGAGCCCTGCGGGAGATACGAGAGAGCGCTCCACCGCAGTACCCGCAGTTCCTCGCCGTGCACCTTCAGCAGGTCCACGGGCGAACGGCCGGCCGGGTTGAACACCACGGAGCCGCCGGTCACCTTGCCCGGCGCCTTCAGGAGCCGCAGCAGTGCGACCGCGAGCGTGCTCTTCCCACTGCCCGACTCCCCCGCGATCCCGAGGATCTCACCGCGGCGTACGTCGAGATCGATCCCGCGGACCGCTTTCACGTCGCCGCGGTTGGTGGAGTACACGACCTCGAGGCCCTTGATCTCCAGAACGCTGCCAGGAACGCTATTCACCGGCCACTCCTCTCAGCCGCGGGTTGTAGACCTCTTCCAACCCGATGTTCACCATGTTCAGCGCCGCGAACAGCAGCGTCAGCAGCACGATCGGGACCACGAACATCGGCCACGCCCCGAGCGTCAGCGCGCCGGTGGTGATCGCGTTGTAGATGATCTGGCCGAGGTCGACGACACCGCCCGGCCCGAGCCCGATCACCTCCAGGCCGACGAGGCCGAAGATCGCGCCGAGCGCCGAGGACGCGAACCCGACGCCGATGAACGGCAGCAGGTTCGGCAGCAGTTCGGTGACGATGATCTCCAGGTCGCGGGCCTTGCTCACCCGCGCCAGGTCGACGTACGGCCGGGTCCGCAGGCTGAGCACCTGGGAACGGATGGTCTTGGCCGCGAACGGCCAGGCGAAGATCGAGATCATCACCCCGACCTGGAACAGCGTCACGTTCTTCGCGTACGCCGAGAGCGCGATCAGCAGCGGGAACGTCGGGATCACCAGCAGGATCCCGGTGAACGTCGACAGGATGCCGTCGATCCAGCCGCCCTTGTAACCGGCCACGAACGCCACGATCACACCGACGACGGTGGAGATGATGCCCGCGATCGCCCCGATCTGGAGCGAGACCGACAGCGCCTTCATCACCATCGCGAACACGTCCCGGCCGAACTGGTCGGTGCCGAGCAGATGCCCGGGCCCGGGCACCAGCCACTTCTCGTACGCCGCCACCTCGATCGGATCCTTGCCACCCCCGATCGCGTTCACGATCAACGGGCTGAACAACGCCATCAGGACCATCACCCCGAGGATGATCAACCCGGCCGCCAGCCGCCGGCTGTTCCGGATGGTCCGCAGTACCGCGTTCAGAATTCTCATCGTCATCACTACTTCCAGTACTTGACCCGCGGGTCCAGCAGCGGGAGCAGGAGGTCGAGGAGGAGTACGGCGGTGAGCACCGAGAAGATCGCGATGTCGGTGACCCCGAGGATCGTGTTGAAGTCGAGCTGCTGGATCGCGGTGACCAGCGTGGTCCCGAGGCCCGGATAGTTGAACAACTGCTCGACCAGCACGTTGCCGTTGAAGATGAAGCCGAGCGAGATGCCGAACGCGGTGATCTGCGGCAGGTAGCAGTTCCGCAGCGCGTACCGGGTCAGGATCCGCCAGCCCTTCAGGCCCTTCGCCTCGGCGTACACCAGGTAGTCCTCACCGAGCACCGGAACCATCAGCATCCGGGTGGACAGGATCCAGCTGAGCGTCCCGATCACCACGATCGACAACCCCGGCAGCAACCCGTACTTGAGCACGCTGCCGATGAACTCCGGCGTGATCCCGGGACTGATGTTGGAGTCGTACGCCGATCTCGCAGGCAGCACGCCCATCGAGTACGCGAAGATGTACACCAGGATCAGCGCGACGAAGAAGTACGGAACGTGGGACAGCGCGATCGACAGGTTGGTCGCGATCGCGGAACCGAGTTTCCCGCGCCGCCAGCCCGCGATCGCGCCGAGCAGCACGCCGAGGATCCAGGACAGCACCGCGGAGATCCCGAGCAGACCGATCGTCCAGGGCAACGCTCTCAGGATCACGTCCTGGGCCGGCGTCGGGTAGTTGATGAGGCTCGGCCCGAGATCGCCGTGCAGAACGAGTTTCTCCATGTACTTCACGTACTGGGAGAACATGTTCCCGGTCAGACCGAACTCCTGCTGGTAGCGGGCGATCAGCTCGGTGCTCGCCTGCTGGTTGTACATGTAGTTCTGCTGCAGGGTCTGGATCAGCGTCTGGACCGGGTCGCCCGGGATCAGGCGGAAGAAGAAGAACGCGATGGTGAGCGCTCCCCAGAGCTCCACGAAGTAGATCCCGATTCTTCGGATCGCATACGCCGCCAGCGGATGCCGCGACAGCCAGGCCCGCACCCCCGAGGGTCGTGCGGAGTCCTGGCTCTCGTCGACAGCTACCACCGGCGGGGCATCCGCCGTCACGCCGGTCCCTTCTGGCCGGTGGCCGAGATCTTGCCGAGCACCAGGATGAAGTGCGGCCACCAGTTCAGCGGCACCTCGTACAGGTTGTCGTCGGTCGGCCAGTCCTTCCAGAAGGCGGTGTTGAAGAACTGCGGGTACCCGGTCTGGATCACCGGCAGCAGCGGCAGCTTCTGGAAGTAGATCTCCAGCGCCTGCTTGAGCAGCGGCTTCGCCTCCTCGCTGTCCGGGTCCATCCCGGACAGCTTCTGGGAGATCGCGTCGAACGCCGGGTCCTTGAAGCGCATCTTGTTCTTACCGGCGGCGTTCTTGCCGATCGGCTGGGCCTTGCCGCTCTCCCAGTCGGTGTACAGCTGCTCGGGGTCGATGGCGAACCCGGCCCAGCTCGAGTCGATGTCGTACTCGCCGCGCTGGAACTTCTCGTCGTGCACGCTGCCGGACAGGCTGCGCAGGGTGCAGGGCACCCCGACCTTGGCGAGGTCGGCCTTCAGCACGTTGGCGATCGCGTACTCGGCCTTGTCGACCTGCGCGGGCGTGATGATCTCGAGGTTGATCTCCTTGCCCTTGTAGGTGCGCTTGCCGGCCGCGTTCTTCGGCGCGATCTCGTCGAGCAGCTGGGTCGCCTTGTCCAGGCTGTACTCGAACTTGTACTTGTTGGCGAGCTCGTCGTCTTTCCACTTGTCGTTGGTCGGGTAGTCGGCCCACGGGTAGATCGCGGGCGGCACCTTCACGTCCCACACCGACGTACCGATCTTCTCCCGGTCGAGGCAGTAGTTGATCGCCCAGTGCATCTTCTCCTCGGCCATCACGCCCCGGGTCGGGTCGCAGTTCAGCCACATCACCCGTGGGTTCGGGTCGTGGAACTGCGTCGTGACCAGGTTCGGGTAGCCGGTGTTGGTCAGCTGCGTGGCGTGCTGCGCGTCGATCGAGCCGACGTCGAACTCGGCCCGCTCGAACGCCAGCGACGCCTGGTCGAGCTGCTTCGAGGTGCTCTGGAAGATCACGTACTGCGGTTTGACGTCGAGCTTGTCCTTGTTCCAGTAGTTCGGGTCCTTCTCCCAGACGAACATCTTCTGGTTCCGGATCGCCTGCTTCAGCTTGTACGGGCCGGAGCGGACCGGCGGGTTGTCCTTGAACTTCGTCAGGTCCTGCGACTTCCAGATGTGCTCGGGCATGATGTTGTTCGGCGCGCCCGCGATCGCGGCGATGAAGTTGTAGTGGAACCGCGGCGTCGGCTTCAGGAGCTTGACCACCGCGGTCTGCGCGTCCGGCACCTCGACGGTCTTGACGAACTCCTTCAGGTCGCCGCCGCCGCCGAACAGGTCGGGCCGGTCCTTCAGCGCCATGACGGTGAACTTGAAGTCGTTCGCACCCAGCGGCTTCCCGTCGTTCCAGTGCGCCTTCGGGTCGAACTTGATGGTCAGCTCGGTGTGGTCGTCGTTGTACTTGTACTCGGTCGCCAGCCACGGCGTGAGCTTGCCGGTGGCGAAACTGAGGAAGAACAAGGGCTCGGTGGCCAGCTCCACGCCGGCGCCGCCCGGTGATCCGTTGGGGATCATCCCGTTGAAGCTGTCGAAGACCGTGTACTCGACCTGGCCGACGATCACCGTCTGGTCCCGCGGGACCGGGATGTTCGCCTTGCCGATCTGGATGGACTTGGTGGCCACCGGCTTGTTGCTGTTGGCCGGCTTGTCGGAGTAGGAGCCACCGCTGGAACAGGCAGCCAGGAAGGCGGTCAGCGCGGCGGCGCCGCCGCCGATCATGCTTCGCCGGGTCAACTGGTACCGGACGACGTCTTCGACATCTTCGTACTGCTCTTGCGGGCGCGGGGCTTCGTTCATGACGAAGGTCACCTCCGTTTACATTGCGTGGACTGGCGGATCACCGACCGAGAGGTGCCACGGACTATAAGTAGGGTTGACAACGTTGACAAGAGTTCGTTGCCACGTTGAAGCGAAGACGTCATATCCGCAGCTCAGTGGATATACCAACCTTTGACAACGTTGCTCGCTCTGTGTGACTCCCGTAGGCGGAAACGCTTCCAACGGCGGTCACACGGCGTAGACGTTCCGGCCTAGGACGGCCGGAACCGGTCAGTCGTAGACGGCGTCGACCAGAAGTTCCACGGAACGGTCCGGTTCGTTGAGAACCGCACGGATCACATGCCGCTGGTCCCATCGCCCGGCGGCCCACGCGAGCGCCTTCGCCAGCCCGTCGAACGTCGCCGCGTGCGGGGCGCCGTCGGCGTCCACCCACCACGAGACCTCGACGCCGTCGACGGTCAGCTCCTCGTGCTCCCACCAGGTCGCCGGGACCTCGGGCACGAGTTCGCGGACGATCGCCGGCACCTCGGCCGCCGTACCCTCGCCGTCGATCTTGCCCTCAGCAACTTCTTGGGCGAGCGGTACGTCGAAGAGGTCGCTGAGCCCGTCCGCCGCCGCGCCGGACCCGATCACGAACCCGCCGAGGTCCTCGCGCTGCACCCACATCGGCCCGTCGACCACGACCGCGCCCTCCGCGTCGGTCACCCGGGTGGCACCGTCGGTGTCGAGCACGCGGACCTGGGTCGGCGCGGCGCCTGGGAACAGCGCCATCGTCCCGAGCCGGTTCCACAGCCGCAGGATCGACGCCTCGTCGACGTCACGCTCGGGATCGGCCAGCCGGTCGAGGACGAGACCGATGCCGTCCGCGTCGAGGTCGCCGACGTCGCGGACCAGGCCGACCGCCGTACGGACCTCGGGATCAAGTCCAGCCGTCCAAGCGGGCGCTTCGTCCAGGAACGTCGCCAGTACCGGTTCGGCGTCGGGATCCGCGCGTCCGGCGAGCGGCTGACCGTCGTCGAGCAGGACGTGTTCACGGATCCACCAGGCCGCGTACGACGGTACGCCGAGCGGCCGGTCGTCCGGGCCGACGACGCGGACCTGGGTGACGAGCGCGCGGCGCAGTTCGGGCTCAGAACCCAATAATTCAAGGGCTTTCGGCCAGTTGTCGTCGGTGATCCAGTCGAGGTCGCGGATCGCTTCGAGCTCGCCGACTCCTGCGCCGTACCGGGATCCGTCGGGTGCGACGTCGTATGCCCAGTCCTCGATGCCGTCGAGGTCCTGGAGGGCTTCGGGGAGGCGGTCGAGCGCGACGTCGGACGCGCTGACGACGCCGAGTGAGGCGAGGACGCCGACGGCTTCCAGCGCGGGCAGACCGTAGCGGTCGAGGACCTCCGCGGCGAGGGGTGCAACCTCGTCGGCGTCGAGCACCGCTTGCGCGCCGGAACCGTCGACGACCAGGGCGTTCGCGGGAACGAGATCGCCGTCCGCGTCGCGAAGTACGAGGTCTGAGAGCCACCACAGGCCGTCGGCCTGCGTTGGGTCGGCGGCGACCAGGCTGAGGACGGCGTGCGCGATCGCGTCCGGGTCGTCGGCGTCCGCGGAATGCTGGACCGCGGCACGGACGGCGCCGTCCTCGAGGAGCGAGCGTGGGGTGGCGGGGATCGCGGCGAGTCGTTCGAGGACGGGGTCGACGGCATCCGGATGTACGACGCGTACGCCGTACTCACCGAACGCGACGAGGGATTCGACCGGGATCTCGGGTCCCGGCAGGAGGAGACCGCGGGCCCCGCGGACCAGCCGGCCGTCGGCCAGCGGAACCGGGAGGGTGCCTAACGATTCGCGGATCAACGGGTCGGTCACCATGGTCGAGAGCGAGGCGTAGAGCGGGCGCCACCAGCTGGGCGGTTCCTCTCCCCCGAGCTGATCCACCACCTCGGCCAGCTCGATGCGTCGTACCTGCAGGGCGTCGAGCGCGAGGCGGTCCTCGCGGCGGGCGTGAATCAGCCCTGGCACGAGTGGTGCCAGTACCTCGTTGAACGCTTCGTCGGCACCGTCCACGACGACTGCCTCGCTCGGTCGCAGGATGGTGCCGTCTACTGCGGGGAGGATGGGGATGGTTGGGAGTACGCGGAGGATCTCGTCGCGGAGCATGCGATCGAGGGCGCCTGCTGCTAGGCCGGTTGGGACGAGCGGTAGTACGTCGGCTCGGTTGTCGGCGCGCTGGCGCAGCAGTTCGGCGTACGACGTCGCTGCTTCCTGGACCAGTCGATCTGTCAGCGGTCCCTTCGCCACGTGGCGGCGGGTGGAGTCGAGCGGGAAAGTTGCCAGGAGCAACGCGGGGAGGGAGAAGGGTTCGTCGGTGGGGGTGGGTGCGTGGACGACACGCGGAAGGTCCTGCTGCTGGGCTTGTGGTGCGAGCTGGGTCGACGGCGCTTCGGTGGGCGACTGGGTTCGGGGCAGGGCCCAGACGACTGACCAGGTTGGGCGGGTGCGTTCCTCGGTGGGGCGGTCCGCGAGGAGGTGTTCGCGTTCGGCCGTGGTGAAGGTGCCGGCGGCGCGGTGGATGTGCCAGCGGTCGGCGGCGTTCTCGAGGATCCGGTGGGTGTCGTCGGTTTCGATCTCGATACGTTCGAGGCCGGGGAGCGCGAGGAGGAGCGCGTCGTCGGCTTCGGTGAGCAGGCGGCGGACGAGATCCGCGGCGGCCTCGTCGCGGAGCGGGAGGATGACCGCGGTGTCGTACCCGGCGGGCGGTTCCCCTTCCGTCGCAAACGGCAACCGCAGCACCGGCACCTGCCCATCACGACGCCGCAACTCGGTATCCAGCGCCGCATTCCCAAGGTCAGCGATCGCCCCAGCAGTATCAGCCTTCGAGAACCGCACACCCCCACTCCGCGACAACACAACAGGCTCATCCGTCACTGAAAGAACAGCCGAGAACCCCACCCCGAACCGCCCCACCGAGGAACCCATCCCACCACCGGGCCCACCCACACCACCGCCCCCACCATCGGACGCGCCGTCCCAACCACCGTGACCGCCGTCCGCATCACCCGGCGTCGCGCGGTCGCTGGGCTGTGCGTCTGCGGTCTGTTGGTCGTGGCGAGGGCTCTCGCGTTTGGCTGAGGCCCGGAGGGTGGCTAGTGACTCCACGCCCTCTGCGTCGAGCGGGGTGCCGGTGTTGGCTACTACGAGGGTGTTGGCGCGGAATTCGTACAGGACGTGGCCCGGGGTGCCCGCGCGGGTGGCTGCGTCGGCGGCGTTCTGGGCGAGCTCGATCACGAGCCGGTCGACGTACCCGCCGAGCGCAAGCTCCTCCTCGGCGTTCGCATCCTCCCGGAACCGCACAGGCGCCGCCGCCCACCCGGCCAGCACCCGCTCGCGGATCCCCGCACTACCAAACACATCGCCAGTCACCGGGGCAGTATGACGCACCCACGGCCACCCGCTTCTGCCCAAGCCGATCCCCTATCACCGCGCCGCAGGTACCCGCGTTTCCTCGAGTCGTGGATTTCGGCGCCCACCGCAACCTCGATCCACGACTCGACGTCCCGGCGGCCAACCAAACGCCACGACTCGGCGCCCGGACAAGGCTGTCCACGGCAGGCGGTCCGCGCGACAGCCGAACCGACCCCGCCCCGTCGCGGCCGCCCCAAGCACTGCCAGCACAACCGGGGTTATCCCCTCGCGTGCAGGGTTCTCCCCTCGTGTACCAGTAGAGAACCCCCAACTCGAGGGGATAACCCGTCGTCTTCGGGACGGGCGGCTGACCGGCGGGGCGAGGGGTGGTGGCTGGCCGTTGGGGCGACGGCGGGGTGTGGGGACAGGTGCTGGTGGCTGGGGACAGGTAATGCCGGGTTCCGGCCCGCTGCTACCTGGCGTGCGATCCCGGGTCGGGCTGATTGCCACGAGTGTTCGGCAGAACTGTCGGCTCATCGTGGCAGGTCATCTATCGTGGTGCGGTGATCGCTTCCGGCAGTCGGTACGTCGCACTCGGCAGCTCGTTCGCGGCCGGACCGGGGATCCGCCCGATCGTGCACCCGCCCGCGGGCCGCTCGGGCAACAACTACGCGCAGCTCGTCGCGACCGAGCTCGGCCTCGACCTCGTCGACGTCTCGTACTCCGGCGCGACCACCGCGCACGTGCTCGACACCCCGCAGGACGAGGCGCCGCCGCAGCTCGACGCGCTCACCCCAGAGACCGCTCTCGTGACGATCACGGTCGGCGGCAACGATCTCGAGTACGTCGGGACGTTCCTCCGCGGGAGTTTCCTGAACACGGTCGCGAAACCGGCGTCGATCCTCGGCCGCCGGGTGGCGAACCGGATCCGCGCGCGGGTCAGCTACCTCAAGGACGAGGCGGCGTACCAGACCGTCACGGATTCGCTGACCACGGTGGTCGAGAGAGCCAGAGAGCGCTCTCCGGAGGCGCGGATCCTGCTGGTCGACTATCTGAGCCTGGTCGGGCCGGCGACCCGGCCGCGCCTCGACGTACCGCTGAACGAGGAACAGCTGCCGAGCATCGCGCTCATGGCCGACGGTCTCGCGGCTGCGTTCGCCAAGGCGGCCGCCGCGTCCGGGGCCGAGTTGGTGGCGGCGTCGGCGGCGAGCCGGGAGCACGCGATCGGATCGGCCGAGCCGTGGACCACCGGGTTCACGCTGCGGCCGTCCTATCTGGGCGGCCATGTCTCGTACCATCCCAACGCGGCCGGCATGCGCGCCGTCGCCGACCTGATCCTCGAGGCGCTCCGCACATGAAGGTGCGCGAGGCAACCATTTCGGATGTCGACGCCGCCGTCACCACCCTGACCCGCGCCTTGGCCGACTACCCGATGAGCCGCGCGTGCTTCGACCCGGACGGTTATCTTGAGCGCCTCACGGAGTACCACCGCTTGTTCGTCAGCGGTATCGGGCTGCCGCACGGTCGCGTCTGGGTCACCGACGACGTGAGTGCGGTCGCCGTCTGGCTCCCGCCCGATCTGCCGGCCGATGCGTTCGCGCCGCACGCGGCCGCGTTTCAGGAGCTCGCCGGATCCCAGGGGCCGTTGACGGCGGAGTACGGCCAGGCGATCGCGCTCTTCCATCCTCGCGATCCCGTCTGGCTCCTCGCACTCGCCGCCGTCGACCCCGACCACCAGCGCCAGGGACTCGGCCGCGCGGTTATCACCCCTGGGCTGGCGACCGCGGACGCCGAGCACTCCCCCGCGTTCGTAGAAACCCAGGACCCGGCAAACATCAGCTTCTACGAGTCACTGGGCTTCACAGTCATCGCCGAACTCGAACTCCCCCACAACGGCCCGATGCACTACGCGCTCTACCGCCCACCGGCCTGAGCCGCCCCCAGCAACTCACTCGCGGCCTGAGCCTCGCGCGCCAGTACCGGGTCCTCGTCGCGTGCCAACGCTGTCACCGCCTCGGTGAACTCCGGCCACGCCGTGTAGACCATGGCCCACAGCGCAGCCCGCCGTACAGGGACTTCGGCATACTTCGCCGAGTACACCAAGTGGTCCACCACCCGCTCGTCGGCCACGACAGGCGCGCCGGCTCCGAGCCGCAGTGTCGACTTCGCCCAGCCGGCCGGATAGACGTGGACGTAGCAGTCCTCGATCATCTCGTCGAGGGTCCACACGGAGAGCGCGTTCTCGATCGACGCGTGCGCTGCGTCCGGTGCCAGCAGATAGAAGACCTCGGCGAACTCGTCCACCACGTAGTGCGCGTCGCCGTCGGCGGTCGACCACTTGGCCTCGTACCCGATCCCGTGCTCGGGATCGCGCTCGATCTCACCCACCAAGGTCCAGCCGGCGGCCTCGACGAAAGCGCGTATGTCGGCGTTCCCGACGTGGTCGCGCAGAATCAGGCGGCGACTCGTCCGGTCGAGAGCATGCTGTGGCGGCGTCGGCATGCGCGTCACCGTAGCCGAGTGTTGGGGCTAGGCCGGGGTGTGGACGTACGGCGTTGTGGTGGTGACTGCGAGGAAGCCGAGGCGTTGGAGGATCGGGGAGCTGTCGTCGGAGGCGTCGACGTGGAGGTACTTGTAGCCGAGGTCGACCGCCCGCGCCGCGCGGACTGCGACCAGCGCCTTGTAGATGCCCTTGCCGCGCCACTCGGCGAGCGTCGATCCGCCCCACAGACCGGTGAACTCGGTGCCCTTCTTGTAGACGGCCCACGCGGCAGAGACCACCTGGCCGTCGGTCTCGGCGACGTAGACGTCGGTGCCGCCCGCGTGCCGGCGTACCAGGTCGTCGGTCAGCCAGGACCAGTCCTCGCCCCAGACCGTCGACTCCATCGCGGCGATGCGCTCGAAGTCAGCGCGCTCGCTCACCAGCCGGATCGTGATGCCGTCGACCGCATCGCGGCCCTGCAACTTTTCCGCGACGGCGGCGCTCTCGGCGACGAGTACGGTCTCCTGCTCCTCGGGCTCGAACCCGGCGGCCTTCAGCCGGTCCGGGAGGTCGGCCGGCAGGTCGTGACCGCGCAGCTTCCACTCGACGGCCTGTCCCTTGGCGGCGAAGTAGTCGCGTTGCCGGGCGATCAGCGCGTCGATCTCCGCGCCGTCGAGACCGTCGAGAGAGCGGTAACTCACGAAGCCGCGGCTCGGGTACTCGACCCGGATCACCGGCCCGTCGGTGCTCGTCGGCACGTCCGCGGTCTCACTGGTCCCCCGCAGCTGGTCGTCGTACGCCGCGAGCAGGTCGTTCTTCAAGGCATCAGTCACTGGGTGACTCTGACACGACTGGCCCAGATCCGCCGCACATTTCGTCCTGCTGAGAGCTTCCGCGCCTTCTGCTCGGTACGACGGCCACGCCCGGCGGGCTCGCTGAGGCCGTGCTTGTTCTGACGCTCGGCGTTGGCGTAGTGGCTCAGTGACACCATCAGGTTCAGCGGTTCCATCGGTCCGTCCTCCGGTCTCTCGGTGCTTACACGGGGACGTCGGATCCGATCGACCGAACTCGACATGCGGCAGCTAGGAATCTTTCTCGGTGATGAGCACGAGGCGCCGGAGCAGGCTGTCGAGGCGGGTCCGGTCCGCTGCGGGCAGGTGATGGATCAGTTCCTCCTCGACCCGCAGGATGTCGCCGATCCCGCGCTCCCAGAGAGCGCTCCCCGAGCGTGTCAGCGTCGCGAAGACCTTGCGGCGGTCGTCGCGGTCGTGCGTGCGTTCGACGTACCCGCGGCTCTCGAGCGCATCCAGCCGATTGGTCAGCGCGGCCGGCGACATGCCGAGCTGGCGAGCCAGTTCGCCAGGCGTCGCGCGGTACGGCGTACCTCCGCGGCGCAGCATGTGGAGCGTCTTGAACTCCCACAGTTGCAGCCCGTACGCCGCCAGCACGGCTTCTCGTCGGCGTTCGAGGTACCGCGTCAGCACCTGGAGGCGGACCGTGATGCCTTCGACGTCCCGATCGAGGTCGTCGAGCTCCCCGGCCCAGAGGTCGACATGTGCGTCCACGAAGTCTTTCACCCGGCTAACTTTTCAGCCGGTGAAGGTTAGTTGTCAAATATTTCGACGTCGAAATACTGTGGTGAGCATGAGCCAACTCGCAGCCATCGAGGTCGTCACCGCCGCCACCCACCTGATGCGCGCCGGCCAGTGGGCCGCCGCGACCGACCTCCTGACCGCCACCACGACCGACGATCCCGCCGAGCGCGCGCTGCTCGCGCTGGCCCGCGCCGAGGTTGCCGTCGACCACGATTTCGGGCAACAGACCAACCACGCAGCCGCCACACTCGAGGCCGCACTAGCCGCCGTGCCCGGCGATTCGTGGGATCTCGCGATCCTCAAGTTCCGCCAGGATTATGCGAGCGCACTGTTCCGGTCCGGCGGCAAGAACCTGAGAGAGCGCGTTCTCACGCTCATCGAGGAGGCTCCCGACGACGGTCGACGCGGCACGGCGAACCTCTGGGCAGGCGCGATGGCCGACAACGTGTACGAGCAGCCCGCGGAGGCGATCGAGTACTACCAGACCGCGTTGGAGCTGGGCGAGAAGTGCGACGACGAGTGGCTCATCGCCATGGCCCTAAGGCATCTCGGATACCACGCCCACGCGGCCGGTGACCTGGCGCTCGCGCGGACGCAGTGGGAGCGGTCGACCGAGCTCCTCCAGAACGCCGGGTACCTGCGCCCCACCCTCGCTCAGCAAGCCATGCTCGCGGTCCTGCTCCGCGACGAGGGTGACGCAGCGGGCTCACGAGCTCTCGCGACCGAGGTCAACCGATGGGCCCGCCAGCTGGGCATCCCGTTCATCATCCAGGAGACCGCCGAGCTCATCGCCTGAGCGGTACGCCGAACTCCGCGGGAACGCCGGCGCTGAACGCGACGTGGTCCGGCGGGCGGTCAGGCGGTAACAGACCCACGGACCTCAACAGCCCGTCGACATCCAACGCCGTAAGGGTTGCGGAGTGAAGGATCCAGGGAGGGTGATCGTTCGGCAGGTACCAGGTACGACCAGCACGGTGGACGTGCAGGCCCCATCGTGCGGTGAGGAAGTCCTCCAACGGCCCGGCCGGCAGCCGCTCCCCCATCTCGACGCCGACGAGTGCCTGCGCACCGGACTGGCGAACGGTCGACGCGTACGTGTGGTGATTGGCGTGCCGTTCGTGGCACATCCGCGCCCAGCGATACGGGAGCCCGAAGACCGTGCGCGCGGTTGCCACCACAGCGAGCCGGTTCGCGTCGAGGCTCAGGAACACGACACCACGCCGGCCCGTCTCGTCCACGGAGTACAGCCGGATGTTCGTCTCCAGGAACGATCCGAGGTACGGAACGGACGGGCCGTGCGGGAGTCCGGTGTCGACCATCCGGAACGGGACCAGGCCGACGTACGTGCGTCCCTCGAAGGTGTCCGGCCTGGTCCCTGGCGGGAAGAAGTGCGCGACGTCCGCCGGCGCGAAAGCCCAATGCACAAAGGTCAGATCCAGCCACCGCTGCCGCAGGATCCGCGGCCGCGGCAACCCCGGCGCCACCGGCCAACTCATGTATTCGAGCGTAACCTCCTACGACGAGAAGGCGGCGTCGAACGACGCGGTCGGTGGGTCGAAGGCGAGGGAGCGGACGAACTGCAGGGCTTCGGCGGCGCCGACCAGGCGGTCCATGCCGGCGTCTTCCCACTCGACCGAGATCGGGCCGTCGTACCCGATCGAGTTGAGCATCCGGAAACACGCCTCCCACGGGACGTCGCCGTGCCCGGTCGAGACGAAGTCCCAGCCGCGGCGCGGGTCGCCCCAGGCGAGGTGCGAACCCATCCGGCCGTTGCGCCCGTTGCCGACCTGGCGCTTCGCGTCCTTGCAGTCGACGTGGTAGATCCGGTCCTTGAAGTCCCACAGGAACCCGACCGGGTCCAGGTCCTGCCAGACGAAGTGCGACGGGTCCCAGTTGAGCCCGAACGCCTCCCGGTGCCCGATCGCCTCCAGCGTCGCGGTCGTCGACCAGTAGTCGTACGCGATCTCCGACGGGTGCACCTCATGGGCAAAGCGCACAGCCACCTCATCGAAGACGTCGAGGATCGGGTTCCACCGGTCGGCGAAGTCCCGGTACCCGGCCTCGATCATCGCCGGCGGCACCGGCGGGAACATCGCGACCGTCTTCCAGATCGACGACCCGGTGAACCCGACCACCACGTCCACACCGAGTGCCCGTGCCGCCCGCGCGGTCGTCTTCATCTCCTCGGCCGCCCGCTGCCGGACACCTTCCGGATCGCCGTCGCCCCAGATGTGCGCGGGCAGGATCGCCTGGTGCCGCTGGTCGATCGGGTCGTCGCAGACCGCCTGCCCGAGCAGGTGGTTGGAGATCGTCCACACCTTCAGGTTGTGCTTGTCCAGGATGTCGAGCCGGTCCCGGACGTACGCCGGGTCCTCGGCGGCACGTCGTACGTCGAGATGGTCGCCCCAGCAGGCGATCTCCAGCCCCTCGTAACCCCACGAGGACGCCAGCCGGGCCACCTCCTCGAACGGCAGGTCGGCCCACTGGCCGGTGAACAGCGTGATCGGTCGAGCCATGTGCTTCTCCTTGTCGGGTGCTACTGCAGGGGTGTCCCCGGCGGCGTCCGGAGCGCTTGTCCGCCGCCGGGGACTGTCACCGTGGGTCTCGCTGTGCCGTCGCCCGCCTGGGGCCGAACCAGCCGGGGCGGCGGCAGGTGTACGGCGGCGAGTACCCACGGCGACGTCATCAGCCGAGCCGTGCCTTCAGGTCCTGCCCCACCGCGGTCAGCAAGGTCCGCGCCGGTACGTCGGCGACCGTGCGGACCGTGGCCAGGAACAACGTGAGCGCGATCCTCGCGGGCACGGTCTGGTGACGACCCGCAGCACGTTCGGCGGTTCTGAGGTGCGCCTTCAGCACCGTGGCAGTTGCCAGCGGCACCTTTCCGGCGGCGCGGTAGCGGTCGACCAGCTTGACCGCCTCGCCGTACGACGCGACGACCGTGAACGGAACGCTCGTCACCGAGGTGTTCCCGGCGACGTCCTTCGCGGTCGCGGTGATCGTATGCGGGCCGAGCCCCAGCACAAGACCGTCCACCGTGGCGCCGGCCGGCTTCCCGTCGACGGTGAGCACGACGTCGCCGGGGCCGGACAACGCGTCTCCGACGGTCGCCTTCACCGACGCCGTGGAGGCGACGCCCAGAGACCCGCCGCTCGACACCCCGCTCACCGTCGTCGTAGGTGGTGTCTGATCGATCTTCACCGTGACCGACGAGGGCTCCGACACGTTCCCGGCGGTGTCACTCCCCCGGACCGCGAGGGTGTGCGTACCGTCAGCGGTCAGCGTCACAGGTGCGGTGTACTCCGACCAGTTGCCCTCGCCAACCTTCTGCTCCAGGTACACCTGACCCGGCTGGTCGTCCGTACCCATCGCCGTCGTCGTGACCGGACCTGTCCACCATCCCGCCAGGCCCGACGGCGTCGACGGGTTGAGCGTCAGGCTGACCGCGGGCGCCACCGTGTCGCGGACCAGCTTGAAGTACTCGAACTTCGCGGTCTTCGATGCCGCCTGATCCACCCCGAACGCGTACACACCGAACTTCGCCGAACCTAGCGCAGTGTTCGTCACGGACGGGAGGGCCGACCAGGCCAAACCATCCGAGCTGTACGACCCGATGAAGGTCGAACCCGCCTTCGCGAGGCGGAGATACCAAACGCCCTGCACAGGACTGGGCGCGTTCGGCTGCGGCGACTGCACGACGTCGGCCACTTCACTGCGGAGCTCGATGCCGCGGGCAACCGTCGATCCGGCGGCGTTCGTCGTCAGGTAGTCGAGTTTCACGTAGTTCGCGTCGTCGGCGTAGACCAGCAGACCAGCCTGCTGGTACGCCTCGTCGAACGTCGACCCGTCCACCTTGGTCTCGATCGTCCAGTCGCCGTCCGGTGCCGGCTGGAGCATCAGGTTGCGCGGGTTAGTCGCCGTACCGCCGTAGATGTCTCCCCCGCTCGTGTCGATCTCCAGGCCGCCGCCGGTCACCCGGTAGGCGGCTGGATCGGGCCGTACGACGTCCGTCCAGCGGCACGCGTCGAGCGTCGTACCGGCGAACTCGTCGTCCGGTGCGGGCTGCTCGGCGGTGTCGTCGGGCGTGATCGAGAAGTAGTCGAACGACGCCGCGATCGGCAGCGCCTCGGTCCGGTTCGCGAGACCGAACAGTCCGATCCGTGGATTCGTGATCCCGGCGAGCTGCTTGGTCTCCGGCATCTCGGTGAACGTCGCGCCGTCTGGGCTGTACGCCGCCTTCAGGTTCGCGCCGTCCGACGTGAACCGCACCCAGACCGTGTCCGGGTAGGTGGCGCCGAGGTTCGCCGTGTTCGACGCGGCCACCTCGTTCGGTGCGCCGCCCTCTTCGCGGATGAACTGGAAGATCCGGTCAGCGGCGGACGTCGTGGTCGACCGGCCTTGGACAACCATCTTCGCGTAGTTGTCGTCGTCGCCGTACACGATCAGCCCGGCCTGCTGGTACGCCAACCGCGCCGGCAACGTCACCTTCGCAGTCGCCGACCAGGCACCCGCGGGCAACGGCTGCAGGACGATGTTCGGTGTCCCGGTGTTGCCAGTGCCGTAGATATCCGTTGCTGTCAACGGGATCGACAACGCGCCGTCCCCGACGGACAGTTCTTGGTTGCCTCGGACAACCGATGACCAGCGGGCGGTGTCCAGCGTCGCACCGTCGAAACCGTCGGAACGGCCGGTCAGACAGGTCGGGGCCGAGGGCGCATCGACTGTCACATCCACCTTTGCTGTTCCAGTGGCACCCCGCGAATCGGCCACGGTCGCCGTCACGGTGTGTTTGCCCGGAACAGTGAAGGTATGGGAGGCGGTGGGGCCGGTGGCAGTCCCTCCGTCTCCGAAGCTCCACGCGTAGGTGAGCGGGAGGTCGCCCTCGGGGTCAGTGGCAGCCGCCGTGAAGTCGACGGCCAGCGGTGCCTTGCCCTGGGTGGCCGAAGCCGTGACGGTGACCGTGGGGCGCTGGTTCTCGGTGACGCCCTTGCCGATGAACTTGACCCAGTTGACGTTCAGTTGCCCGGTCGTCTTCACGAAGTACAACGGCCCGCTGTCGAGCGACGCGCCGCTGACCGCGCCGGTGAAGTCGCCGTACGTCTGCCACCCGCCGGTCGGCGACACCTGGATGGTCGCCACCACCGGGCCGTCAGTCGGCGAACCCTGGCGAACCTGAACTGTCGCCCCCGCGTCGGGTGACGCGGCCCGGAGCTGGATCTCGTCGATGTTGGTCAGGTTGGTCGGTTTCCAGCCCCACCAGTCACCGTCCTCGATGAACCCGATGTTCTTCCCACCGCCCGCGGTGTCACCGGTGTCCTCGACCTGTACGCCGGGCGCCGATCCGGGTCCCCCGGTCTCGCTGAAGAACTCCGCTTCCCGCACCTTGGGCTGGAGCTGGACGATCTTCTGCGTGGTGATCCTGCCGGTCCCGGGCGCGCCCTTGTCGGTGTAGGTCACCTTGACGATGCCGAAGATGTTCGCCCCGACGTGCCCCTGGTCGCCTGGCAGCGGGAACGTGCCTTCGCAACCGTGGTACTGCTCGTAATCGTGCGCGTGCTGGTCATGCCCGAGCGCGGGCTGGGTGATGACGTCGTTGCAGTCGACCGTCCCGTCCTCGGGGTCGGTGACCGTCACCTTGTAGTGGATCGTGTCGCCGAAGTCGAAGAAACCTCCGTCGAGCGGCGCTTCCACGGTGATCGTCGGCGCGGTGTTCCCGGCCGTGATCGTCCGGTTCGACACCGCCGTACGGCCGTCCGGATCACTCACCGTCAGCCTCGCCGTGAAGACTCCGGCCGTGGCATAGGTGTACGTCGGCTTGGCGTCGACGCTGTCCGTCGTACCGTTGCCGTCGAAGTCCCACGCCAGGGTCACGGGTTGCCCGTCCGGATCGCGCGACCCGGTCGAGTCGAACGCGACGGTCAACGGCACCGGACCGGATGTCTTGTCGGTCGCGAACTGCGCGATCGGCGCCCGATTCCCTTGCACGTAGTCGATCCGGTACACGCCCGAGTCGGCGTTGTTGCCGCCGAACCCGCTCCCCCACTCGATCACGTACAGCGCGCCGTCCGGCCCGAACTGTAGTGCGTGCGGCCGGATGAAGTTCATCTTCTGCAGCATCCGCGACACGTCCGCGACGCCGCTGCGGTCGTCGTTCAGCTGCACGGAGAACAGCCGGCTGTCGTTCCAGTCCGCCCAGACCGCCTTGCCGTCGAAGTACTCCGGCCACTTCCGGTCCGAGGGGTTCGCGGCGTCGAACTTGTAAGCCCCACTCGTCATCGGGGCACCGCTGCCACCGATCTCGGGTACGCCGGTTGTCGACTTCCCCTGCCACATCGTCGCAGGGATCGCCGCAGGCAGTTGGGTGAGGCCGGTGTTGTTCGGCGACTCGTTGACCGGTGCGTTGCAGTCGAACGTCGGCCCCGAGGTGCTGGTCGCGAAGTCGTAGTTGTTGTACGGCGTGTTCGCGCCAACGCAGTACGGCCAGCCGTAGAAGCCCGGCGTGGACAGGATGTTCCACTCGACCCGGCCGTCCGGTCCGCGCGTCGGCGAGACCGCGCCGGCATCGGGCCCGTAGTCAGCGACGAACAGGTGGTTGGTGGTCGGGTCGATCCCGATCCGGAACGGGTTGCGGAAGCCCATCGCGTAGATCTCGGGCCGCGTCTTCGCCGTACCGGGAGGGAACAGGTTGCCTGCCGGTACGGTGTAGGTGCCATCGGCCTCGGGATGGATGCGGAGCACCTTGCCGTTCAGCACATTGCTGTTGGCCGCCGACCGCTGCGAGTCCCACGCGGACCGGGCGGTCCGCTCGTCGATCGGCGAGTAGCCGTCGGAGTCGAAGGGATTGCTGTTGTCGCCGGTCGCGATATAGAGGTTGCCGTTGCCATCGAACTCGAGCGCGCCGCCGGCGTGACAGCACTGGTCGCGCTGCGTGTCGATCCGCAGAACCTGCTGCTCGCTCGCGAGGTCAAGGGTGTCACCAGTCACCTTGAACCGCGAGACCCGGTCGAACGGCTCCGCACTCACCGGCGAGTAGTACAGGTAGATGAACCCGTTCGACGCGAACCCGGGATCCAGAGCCAGTCCGAGGAGCCCGAACTCCTGGCCGGTGTAGACGTTCAGCGTCCCGGCGGTGACGACCGAGCCGTCGGTCCTGACGATCTTCACCGCGCCGTTCCGGTCGATGTAGAAGACCCGGCCGTCGTCGGCGATCGACAACTCCATCGGGTTCGACGTGTCGTCGTCCAGCGCCACCTTCTCGTAGCTGTCGCTCAGCGACGCGCCGCAGTCCGCCGGCTGCACACCGGCCGCGGTCTTGATGCCGCCGAGCAGTTGCTTGCGGAACGTCGGATCGGCGTACGACTCGATCGTGTGCCCCATGCCCGTGTACCAGGCGCGGCCGCCGTCGTAGTCCTGGCACCACGTGATCGGGTGCTCGGGGCCCATGTTGCCCCCGCTGTACGACGACTCGTCGAGCGACGCGAGCACATGAACGGTGCCGCGCGGATTGGTCCGGTAGTTGTACCACTCGTCAGTGCGCTGCCACAGCGTCGGAGCATCGGCTGTCGATGGGTGCGCGTGGTCCTCCACCTTCACAGTCGCGGTCGGCGTACCAGCGGGGTGGCTGTCGAAGTAGCTGCCGACGAGCTGCCCGTACCAGGGCCAGTCGTACTCCGTGTCGGACGCCGCGTGAATTCCGGCGTACCCGCCACCGCCTCGGATGTAGCGCTCGAACGCGGCCTGCTGGTCCGCGTTCAGGACGTCGCCGGTCGTGGACAACCAAATGACGACCTCGTACTTCGCCAGTTCGGTGTCGTTGAACATCGTGGCGTCCTCGGTCGCGGTGACCGTGAAGCCGTTCTCAGTAGCCAGGTCCTTGATCGCCTGGATGCCGGCCGGGATCGCGTCGTGCCGGAAACCGGCGGTCTTGCTGAAGATCAGGGCGTTGAAGGTCTCGTCACCATGCCCGGGATGGGCCCGGGCGGGTAACGGTGACAACAGTGCCGCGAACAGGGCGAGCACGAGAGCACACACCAAAGTGCCGTGCCTGCGTAGCTGGATCATGCGGAGCTCCTCATGGGTCGGATAAGGGCGCGCGCTCCACTACAAGTCCCGTGCTCTGCCCTGCGCGGGAGTACTGCCGGCTAGATCAGCGGACGCCGAGCAGGTGCTCCATCGCCAGCTGGTCCAGCCTTTCGAACCCGAGACCGCGCTCGGCCAGCGCATCCCGGTCGTACGTCGCGTTGCGGAGGTCGTCCAGTGACTCTCCTTGGCCCAACGTGGGCGCGGAAAGCTCCGCGACGCGCGCCGCAGCCAATGCGTCGACCACTTCAGGGTCAGCGCGGAACGCCTGCACCTTGTCGCGCAGGATCAGGTAGTTCCGCATGCAGCCACGCGCGGTCTCCCAGACGCCTTCCTCGTCCTCGGTGCGCGGCGGCTTGTAGTCGAAGTGGATGTGCCCGTCGTACGCCGGGTAGCTCCCGGCTCCCTGCAGTACGTCGACGGTCCAGAAGGCCTCGCGCAAGTTCCCGGCGCCGAACCGCAGGTCCTGGTCGAACCGCGGACCGTGCTGCCCGTTGAGGTCGATGTGGTACAGCTTCCCGTGCCACAACGCCTGTGCGATGCCGTGCGCGTAGTTCAGCGACGCCATCTGCTCGTGCCCGACCTCGGGGTTGATCCCGACCAGTTCGGGGTCGGCGAGATCGTTGATGAAGGCAATCGCATGCCCGATCGACGGCAGCAGGATGTCACCGCGCGGCTCGTTCGGCTTCGGCTCGATCGCGAACCGGATGTCGTAGCCCTGCTCGCGCACGTACGCGCACAGGATGTCCATCGACTCCTTGTACCGATCCAGTGCGGCCCGCACATCCTTCGAGCCGCCGGACTCGGCGCCTTCACGACCGCCCCACAGCACGTACGTCGTCGCGCCCAGCTCGGCCGCGAGGTCGACGTTGCGCAGCACCTTCGCCAGCGCGTACCGCCGTACCTGGCGATCGTTGGCGGTCAGGCCGCCGTCCTTGAACACCGGGTGGCTGAACAGGTTCGTGGTCATCATCTCGACGGCCATGCCGTTCTCGGCCAGCGCCTTGGAGAACCGCTCCAGCACCTGTCCGCGGGTGGAGTCGTCGGGTACGACGTCGTCGTCGTGGAACGTGACCGCCGCGGCGCCCAGTTCCGCGAGCTTCTCGACCGCGTGCACCGGGTCCATCTTCGGGCGAACCGCCGTACCGAAGACGTCGACGCCTTCCCAGCCGACGGTCCACAGACCGAAGGAGAACTTGTCGTCCTTGGTCGGGGTGTAGTCATTCATTCAGGAATCTCCTGCCATTGTCGGGATGCCGAGCTGGCCTCGACCGCGGCCAGCACACGCTGGACTCGCAGCCCGTCGGCGAACGACGGTTCCGGATCGGCGCCTTCGGCGATCGCGGTGACCAGGTCGACGACCTGATGGGTGAACCCGTGCTCGTAGCCGAGCAGGTGGCCAGGTGGCCACCATGCCGCGACGTACGGGTGGTCGGGTTCGGTGGCGAGGATGCGGCGGAAACCTGCCGTCCTCGAGTCTTCGGTGGCGTCGTAGTAGTGCAGGAGATTCATGTCCTCGAAGTCGAACGCCAGACTGCCGAGGCTTCCGTTGATCTCGATCCTGATGGCGTTCTTCCGACCGGTCGCGAACCTCGTGGCCTCGAAGACCCCGAGTGCGCCGGAACGGAACGTGGCCAGGAACACCGCCGCGTCGTCGACGGTGACCGGTCCCCGTTCGACTCCCGCCGTACCGGCCAGACCCGAGTGCTCCGCGGCGACAGGTCGCTCCTTCACGAAGGTCTCGAGCCGCGCACTCACCTCACCGATCGTGTCGCCGGTGATGTACTGCGTGAGGTCGACGATGTGCGCGCCGATATCGCCGAGCGCACCCGAGCCGGCCTTCTCCTTGTCCAGCCGCCACGACAGCGGCGCCTCCGGATCGGCGATCCAGTCCTGGAGGTACTGCGCCCGGATGTGCCGGATCGTGCCGATCTTGCCGTCGGCGACGAGCCGGCGGGCCAGCCCGATGGCCGGCACCCGGCGATAGGTGAACCCGACCATCGACCTGATCCCCTGGGCCTTGGCCTTCTCGGCGGCCGCGGTCATCGCCTCGGCCTCCTCGACGGTGTTGGCCAGCGGCTTCTCGCACAGGACGTGCTTGCCGGCCTCCAGGGCTGCGATCGCGATCTCGGCGTGACTGTCGCCCGGCGTGCACACGTCGACCAGCTGGACGTCGTCGCGACCGAGCAGCTTGCGCCAGTCGGTCTCGGTCTCCTTCCAGCCGAGTTTCGTGGCGGCCACCCGAACAGCCTCGGCGTTGCGGCCGCAGAGCACGTTCAGCTGCGGATCCAGCGGCAGGTCGAAGAAGCGCGGCGCGCTCCGCCAGGCCTGCGAATGGGCCGCCCCCATGAACGCGTAGCCGATCAGGCCGATGCCCAGGTCACTCATAACTCTCCAATCAGCTCTCAAATGCAGTAGGTAAGTACTGGTCCACGTTGTCCTTGGTCACCACCGGCGCGTACAGCTGCACGGTGCGCGGCACCTCGACCTCCACCAGGTCGCCGAGGGCCTTCTTCTGCACCAGCAGCCGCGCCAGCCGGACGCCGTCGGCGCCTTGCGTGGACGGGTAGATGACGGTGGCCTTGAGCAACGAGTTGCCGGACTTGATGTCCCGCATCACGTTCGCCGAACCGGCCCCGCCGACCACGAAGAACTCCTTACGGCCGGAGTTCTTGATCGCGGCCATCACGCCGACGCCCTGGTCGTCGTCGTGGTTCCAGATCGCGTCGAGCTTCGGCGCCGCCTGCAACAGGTTGGTCGCGGCCTCCTCACCGGACTCGACCGTGAACTTGGCCGCCACCCGGTTGCTCACCTTCAGACCGCAGTCGGCGAGCGCCTCCTTGAAGCCCTTGCTGCGGTCCTGAGTCAACGGCAGCGAGTCGATCCCGGCGATCTCCGCGACCACCGCGTCCTTCTTGTCCTTCAGTTGCTGGCAGACGTACGTGCCGGCCGACACGCCCATCCCGTGGTTGTCGCCGAGCACCGTCGTACGGGCGGCGAACGAACTGTCGAACTCGCGGTCCACGTTCACGACCGTGATGCCGGCCTGCATCGCCTTCGTCGCGACCGGGGTGAGCGCGGCCCCGTCGAACGGCAGCAGGACGATCGCGTCGACCTTCTGGTTGATGAACGTCTCGACCTGGCTGATCTGCAGGTTCACGTCGTTGGTGCCTTCGGCGACGATCAGCTCGACGTCGGAGTACTTCTTCGCCTCGGCCTGGGTGGCCTTGGTGATGGCCCCCATCCAGCCGTGGTCGGCGGCCGGTGCGGAGAACCCGATCTTGACCTTCTTGCCGGGCTCGTCGTTCTTGACCGCGGCCTGTTCGACCGGTCCGGCCTTGTCCTCCTCGGCCTTGGGTGTGTTGCTCGTGCAGGCGGCGAGTGCGAGCACACCCAGCCCTGCGATCACGAGTGTTCTGGCGGAACTTCGGGACATCTTTGTCCTCCTCTAGGTGCCGGTGCTACGACGCGCCAGCCGTTGCTGGAGGAGGACGGCGACCACGATGATCGCGCCCTTCGCCACCGACTGGGCGGAGATGCTCAGGTTGTTGAGGGTGAAGACGTTGTTCAACGTCGTGAAGATCAGTACGCCGAACACGGTGCCGACGATCGTGCCGCGGCCGCCGGACAGCAACGTGCCGCCGATCACCACCGCCGCGATCGCATCGAGTTCGTACAACTGACCGTGGGTCGCGCTCCCCGTCGTCGTCCGCGCCATCAGCATCACCGCGGCGATCCCGCAGCACAGCCCGGCCAGGACGTACAGCGCCACGGTGTGCCGCTGCACCTTGATACCCGCCAGGCGGGCCGCTTCGGCGTTCCCGCCGACGGCGAAGGTCCGGCGGCCGAAGGTGGTCCGGTTCAGCACCACCCAGCCGGCCGCGGCGACCAGCAGGAAGATCCAGATCAGCACCGGTACGCCGATCAGCGAGCCGCCGAAGAAGTCGGCGAACGAGCTGACCGTGATGATCTGGGTCTTCCGGTCCGAGATGATCTCGGCCAGACCACGCGCCGACGCCAGCATCGCCAGCGTCGCGACGAACGGCACGATCTTGCCGTAGGCAACCAGCAGGCCGTTCACCAGACCGCACGCGGCCCCGACCACGAGCGCCGTACTGACCATGAAGATCCAGTGGTAGTCGGCGGCCAGCTGCTGGGTCGCCAGCGTGGTCGCCCAGACCGACGACAGCGCGACCATCGCGCCGACGCTCAGGTCGATCCCGCCGCCGGTGATGACGAACGTCATCCCGACGCTGACCACCCCGATGACCGCGGCCAGCCGCAGGATCGTCAGCACGTTCGCACCGGTCGCGAACGTGTCGCCCGCGGTCGCCACGCCGACGATGCACAGCAGCACCAGCGCGACGACGAGCCCGAGGTTGCGGCCGAAGCCCGACCTCAGCAGGTCAGTCGACGACCGTGGCCTCGCCGGCTGGGTGACCGTATCCTGCTTTGATGGTGTCGTGATGTCCTCACTCATCACCTCGCACTTCCTTCCATCACCAGGTCCAGGACCTGATGCTCGTCGATCTCTTGCGCGGGCCCCGTGTGGACGGCTCGCCCCTCCCGCAGTACGACGACCCGGTCGGACAGACCGAGCACTTCCGGAACTTCGCTGGAGACCAGCACGATCGCGACCCCGTTGGACGCCAGCTCCCGAATCAGCGCGTAGATCTCCGAACGCGCCCCGACGTCGACACCTCTCGTCGGCTCGTCGAGCAGCAGCACCCGGCAGTCCCGCAGCAGCCAGCGCGCGAGCACCACCTTCTGCTGATTGCCACCCGACAGGTTGCGCACCGGCTGATCCACACCCGGAGGACGCACATCCAGCGCCAGGGCCAACTTCCCGGCCGCCTCCCGTTCGGCCCGGCTGTTCAGGAATCCGCTACTCGCGAACCGTCCCAGCGTCGACACCGTGATGTTCTTGAACACGGCCTCGTCGAGCAGCAGCGCCTGACTCTTCCGTTCTTCCGGTGCGAGTCCGACACCGGCCTTCACCGCATCCTGCACGCGGCCAGGCCGCAGTACGGCACCGTCGACCCGGACGAATCCGGTCGCCGCGCGTCGCGCGCCGTACAGCGTCTCCAGTACTTCGGAACGCCCGGAGCCGACCAGTCCGGCGAAGCCGAGGATCTCGCCGGCACGAACGTCGAAGCCGATCCCGGCGAACTCTCCCGGCCGGCTCAGATCGACGACCTCGAGGACTACTGGTGCGGAGTCCGGGATCTCGTTGCGGGGCGGGAACACGTACTCGATCGAGCGCCCGGTCATCAACTGGATGAGTTCCTTGGTCGGCGTCTCGCGGGCGTCGAGGCCGGTCGCCACGGTCGCGCCGTCCTTGAGCACCGTGACCCGGTCGCCGATCTCCCGGATCTCCTCGAGCCGGTGCGAGATGTAGACGACGGCGACACCGCTATCGGTGAGGCCGCGGATCACCCGGAACAGGTTGCTGACCTCTTCTGGATCGAGTACCGCGGACGGCTCGTCCATGACGATCAGCCGAGCGTCACGGGAGAGCGCTCTCGCCATGCTCACGACCTGTTGACCGGCAGCCGGCAGCGAACCGACCGTCCGGTGCGTGGGGATCTCGGGGTGTCCGAGGCCCTGCAGGATCGAGCGTGCCTTCGTGTTCGCCTCGTGGGTCCGGCTGAAGCCGTAGCGGGACGGTTCGTGGCCGAGGAAGATGTTCTCGGCTACGGTCAGGTCCGGCACCAGGTCGAGCTCCTGGTAGATCGCCGCGATACCGCGCTGGATCGCCGCGGTCGGACTGTTCAGCTGCACCGGCTCGTCGTTGATCCGGATCATGCCCGCGTCCGGCTGGTGCGCGCCGGTCAGCACGCGGATCAGTGTGGACTTCCCTGCGCCGTTCTGCCCGAGCAGGCAGTGCACCTCACCGGCCCGTACGTCGAGGTCCACACCGTCGAGCGCCCGTACGCCGGGGAACTCCTTGACGATCCCCATCATGTTCAGCAGATCCGTCATGACGCGGCCCCGATCCGTGTCGGGTCGACGAAGACCTGGTCGAGCGAGATCTGCGCGCCGCCGCGGACGGCCGCCGCGAAACCGAGCTCCGATCGGACGACCCGGCAGCCGCCGCCGTCCGGTGCGATCACCCGCTCCTGGATCGCCTTCTCCAGTGGTTCTTTCAGCCACGGCCCGAGGACGGCGAAGTAGCCGCCCAGCACGAGCACGTCCGGGTTCAGGATGTTCACCAGGATCGCTCCCCCAATCCCCAGCCAAGTACCGACGTCCTTCAATGCAGACAGCGTCCGCGCGTCCCCCGCTTCGGCCCGCCGGGTGATCCCGGCCAGCCGTTGCTCCACGTCCAGCGACGGGTCCCGCACCGGGTCGTCCCTGTCCGTTGCCTTGTGCAACAGTGCGGTCAGCCCGACGACCGTCTCCCAGCACCCGGTCCGCCCGCAGCCGCAGGTCCTCCCGGGCGGGGCGACCGGCATGTGGCCCACCTCGCCGCTGTATCCGTGCCCGCCGCGCATCAGATGCCCGCCGGCCACCACACCGCCGCCGACACCAACCGCACCGGTCAGCAGCACGAGGTCGTGCATTGATTCGCCTTCGGCACCACGTAGTTCGGCGTACGCCGCCAGGGCCGCCAGGTTCGCCTCGTTGTCCACATGCAACGGGTACGTCGGCTCACCCAGCCGCGTGCGCATCTCCTTCGCGACGGACAGCTCGCCCCATCCCAGGTTGGGCGCCAACTTCAACTCACCCGTCTCGACTTGCACGAGCCCAGGCACAGCGAGCGTGACCCCGGCCAGCTGCCCCTTTCGTCTTTCCACCGCCGCCACAGCCTCCTGCACAAGGCCGGCCAAGCGGCCGAGTGTCGTACCTGGCTCAAGGTGTGCGACGTCAACAGGTACTCGCTTCTCGAGCACCACGTCGCCGGCCAGGTCGAGGGCCGCGACCGCAAGGTAATCGACGTTGATCTCCGCGCCGACGCCGCAGACGCCGCTGCCGTCGAGTTCGACGAGTTGCCCCGGGCGGCCGAGGGCGCGACTGGAGTCGGCCAGGCCTTCGCGGAGCAGACCGCGTTCGACGAGTTCGGCGACCAGGCTGCTGACGGTCGCCTTGTTCAGGCCGGTCTCCTCCGCGATCCGGGCCCGGGACAGGGGGCCCAGGTCGCGGACGTGCCGCAGTACCACCGAGAGGTTGTTACGCCGGAGCGACACGTGGTCGGCGGCAACGCCCCGGCTCCCCGGGCGACGGCCGTCGGCCAGCGTCATCTGGGCACCCCTCCCGATTTTGTCTGTTGATCCAACAAACTAAGTTCACGCAGAGAAGCCGTCAAGAGTTCGAAACAGTCAAGTTATTGCACGAATTTGTAGACGTTTGTACGCTCGCCGCAATCTCTCCTGCCCGCCCCCTCCAGGAGCACACCCATGAAGCTCACCCGTCGTACCCTCCTCGCCACCACCGCCGCAGCCGCTCTGGCCGCCAAGTCCCAGTTCGCCTCCGCCGCCAGTCCCCCGGGCGACGTCGTCGGGAAGGTCACCGTCGGCTACCAAGGCTGGTTCGCCTGCGCCGGTGACGGTGCACCGATCAACGGGTGGTGGCACTGGAGCAGCAACTGGGGTCAGCCGCCGTCGCCGACCAACACCGCGATCGTCAGCTGGCCGGATGTCCGGGACTTCACGTCGACGTACCAGACGGCCTACGGGAATCTCGGGAACGGGCAGGCGGCTCGGCTGTTCTCGTCGTACGACCAGCAGACCGTGAACACGCACTTCGAGTGGATGCAGCAGAACGGCTGCGACACGGTGGCGCTGCAGCGGTTCAACCCGACCGGCGGCGAAGGACCGACGCGGGACGCGATGGCCGTGAAGATGCGGCAGGCCGCGGAACAGTACGGGCGGAAGTTCTACATCATGTACGACGCGACCGGCTGGACGTCGATGCAGTCGGAGATGAAGGCGGACTGGACCTCGAAGATGAGCGCGTACACGTCGTCACCGGCGTACGCGCGGCAGAACGGGAAGCCCGTCGTCTGCATCTGGGGGTTCGGGTTCGACGAGGCCAACAAGGCATGGCCGGCCGACGTGTGCCTGGACGTCGTGAACTGGTTCAAGGGGCAGGGCTGCTACGTGATCGGCGGCGTACCGACGCACTGGCTGCCGGGTAACGAGGACTCGCGGCCCGGGTACCTGGACGTGTACCACGCGTTCAACATGCTGTCGCCGTGGATGGTCGGGCGGATCAGTGACATCGCGGGCGCGGATCACTACTACAACAACGTGAATCAGCAGGACCAGGCGGACTGCAACGCCCACGGGATCGACTACCAGCCGTGCGTGATCCCCGGCGACCTGCAGTCCGGGCACCGGCGGCACGGCGACCTGATGTGGCGCCAGTTCTACAACCTCACGCGCGTCGGCGTGCAGGGGCTGTACATCTCGATGTTCGACGAGTTCAACGAGGGCAACCAGATCGCCAAGACCGCCGAGACGTCGGCGTGGGTCCCGAACGGATCAGGCTTCCGCGCGCTCGACGAGGACGGTACGGCGTGCTCGTCCGACTACTACCTCCGCCTCACGAACGACGGCGGCCGCATGTTCAAGGGACAGGCGCCGTTGACCTCGGTGCGGCCGACGGCGCCTACGGTCTAGAAGAGCTCCATGCTGTCTGCGGTGGCGGTGATGACCGGGTTGTCGAAGTAGAGACGGCAGGCGATCGCGTGACCGGCGCAGGTCAGGAGTGACGGCCCGGCAGCGTCGACGACGCGGTACCCGACCGGGTGGACGCAACGTTCCACCTCGCCCTCGTTCTCACGGCCGCAGCCGAGAACGTGGCAGGTCACGGTGTCGCCGACGTTCATCAGCGTCAGGCCGTGCTCGGGACAAACGCCCCAGCCGACGCCGCAGGCCTGTCCCTCGTTCGCGGCCAGCCGGACGAGTTTGCCGGCGGTGACCTCGAGCTTGGTCGCCAGGTCGCGGAAGGTGGTCGCGGCCTGGTCGAGTTCGCGCCGGAAGCGCCGCAGCTCGACGGACTCCGGCATGTTCTGCGTCGCGCCGTGCAGATCCTCGGCGAGCGTCATCGCCGCGACCGCGATCTCGTCGACCCGGACGGGCGTGTTGAACTGGCGCAACGTCGTACCACTCGGGTCCCGCGGCCGGTCGCGCACCTCGGACAGCCAGTCCGAACGCGGTACGACGTCCTGCGGCTGATCCAGCCGGATCTCGCCGATCTGCTCCTCTGCCTGCCACTCCGATGATGGTGGCGGTGGTTCAAGGTGAGTGGTTGGTTGCGGAGCGTGACCATTGGCTCCGTTGGCCGGTCCGCTCCCGTTCATCGGGATTCGGCTTTCCTGCGCTGTCCGCCCGTTCATACAGCCTCACTCGTCCAGTGCATGACACCCGCCATTGCGCGTCCCCTGTAGTGCCTCTGGTGGCCGATCGTGCCACGCCTGCGGTACCCACGACCAGAGGAACGACAACGGCGTCACCCACTGCTCCCCCACACTTGCGGACCGCAACCTTCGCCCCCAGGCATTTAGCAGAATTCCCCACGGTAGGGGCACGAAATCACACTGCGCGGGTTACCCAACGTAGTTTTGACATTTCCGCACTGACCGTCGTCACGCCGTTGCTGTGAGGTGCTCGCGGAGGAACTCCACGGTCCGCGTCCGGGCGTGGTACGCCGAGTTCGGCGGGTCCTCACGCAGGTCCCTGGTGAGCACCGAATGCGCGCTGCGTCCGTACCCGTCCGGATTGCCCGGCGCCGAGTCCAGCTCGATCACTTCGAACGCGTCGCCGAGCTGCGCACGGAGCGTGACGAACCGCTCCGCCGGCGCCATCCGGTCGTTGCTGAACCGCATCCCGAGGACGCACAGCCCGTCGGTCCGGGTGCGCTCCTTGACCGCCTCGAGCTCCTTTTGGGACAGTCCGGGATCGCGGCGCAGCTTCGCGCTCACCGCGAACGGCGTCGACGGCTGGCTCAGGACCGGTGCCTTCACCACGTCCTCGACTGCAGTGGCGAGCGCGAACCCTCCGGTGAAGCACATCCCGATCACACCGACCCCGCGGCCCGGCGTCCGCGCGGCCAGGTCGGTCGCGACGGCCCGCAGGTACTTCGTGATCGGGCGCTCGGCGTTCGCCGCGAAGCACCGGAACTCTTTCGAAACGCACAGGCGCGCGATGACACCCAGCGCATATCCGGTGGTCTCCGGGCGTCCCGGCGTACCGAACGGCGACGGGATCACGACCGTGAACCCCTCGCTCACCAGATGCTCGCCAAACGCGGCCACCTCGGGTGTGAGTCCGGGGATCTCCGGAATCAGCACGACACCAGGCCCCTCGCCCTTCTCGAAGCAGTCATAGGTCAGGCCGCCGCCACTGAACGGCGACCTCCGCCAGGAACCCAGGTCTGCATTCATAGAGAGAAGTCTGCATCACGGGGCGTAGTGCTGGACGGCACCGCCTTGGGAGAGATCTACGAGGGTGTTGGCCAGGAACTTCGCGTCGGCCAGGACCTCTTCTAGGTCCATCGTCGTGAGTTGGCGATCGCGCACCACGACCTGGCCGGCGACGAGCACGGTGACGACATCTGAGGCCTTTATCGAGTACACAAGCGCGGCGCGTGGGTCGTGGATTGGTTGGTTGTGCGGTGCGCTCAGGTCGACGAGGGCGATGTCGGCTTGGCGGCCGGGCTCAAGTACGCCGATCTGGTTCTTGAGTCCGGCCGCCGCGGCGCTGCCTCGGGTGGCGAGGCGGAGCGTCTCAGAGAGGGTCATCCATTCGGCGTCGTGTTCGCGCTGCTTCTGGGTGAGGGCGACCATGCGGATCGCTTCCCAGACGTCGAGAGTGTTGTGTACGGCGGCTCCGTCGGTGCCGACGCCCACATTGACGCCGGCTGATCGCAGTCCCTTGATCGGGGTGACCTCGCCCATCGCGAGCTTCAGGTACACCTTCGGGCAGCACGCGACCGTCGTACGGTCGGCGTACCGCTCGAGGATCGGGAGATCCTCCGCCCGGATGCCGCAGCCGTGCGCGATGAGAGCACCGGCCTCGAGGACCCCGGTCCGCTCGAGCACCTGGATCGGCGTGACACCGTGCTTGTCGAGCGAGGCCTGCGTCTGGTCGTCGGTCTCGGCGGCATGCAGATGGATCCGTCGCCCCTCGGCCCGCGCGAGGTCCGCCGTACGCCGCAGGTCGTCGTCGGCCACCGTGTACGTCGCGTGGGGTCCGAGGCTCGCGGTGATGCGCGGATGTCGTGTGCTCAGGTCACGGGTTGTCTCGAACGCTGCGTCGATCGCTTCCTGCCCTGCGGAGGAGAAGAACGTTGGCGCGAGGTCTGCCCGGATCCCGGACTCGATCGCGGCGGCGGCGATCTCGTCGGCGTGGAAGTAGTGGTCGACGAACGTGGTGACGCCGGCCAGCAACATCTCCGCACACGCCAGCCGCGCACCGACCCGCACCCGCTCCGGCGTCAGGTTCACCTCCATCGGCCAGATCCGCCGATTGAACCAGTCCTCGATCGCCAGATCCTCGGCCGCACCGCGCATCATGACCATCGGGCTGTGCGTGTGCGAATTCACCAGGCCCGGCACGGCCAGCAGGCCACTCCCGTCAACCACCTCGGTCGGCGGTTCACCTGCGTCCGGAGCGTCGGAGGTTGGGGTGATCGCGACGATACGGTCGTCGTCCACGTGGATGTCCTGCGCCTCGTCGACGCGGCACTCCCCCTGCTCGGGAACGACCAGGACGTCGACATTGCGGATTAGCATTCATCCTCCAGGCGCGCGGCTCGACGTACAGCAGTCTGGTCGATCCGCAGGTCCACCCTGCTCCAACTCGCTGGTGGGCAGACGCCGACGTACGCCAGACTGCCGACGTGTTTCCGTACCAGCATCTGCCGGCTATTCGGTCCTTCTGCATCGCGCGCTTGGAGGCGGCGCAGAACGCAGGCGACCCCGAGGCCCCCAGCCTCCGCACCCGCTTGGAGACCGCCGTCCACGCCCTGCGCGCCCTGGAACCAGCCACCTGGCCACAGGCCGAGACCGAAATCCAAACCGTCGCCGCCCGCTTCGCCACCCACCCCGACTACCCACCCCTCGGCCTCACCACCCAGACCTGAATCCTCCACAGCACGGCCATTGAAGCCCGGCAGCACCCGCCCATCATCCCGACCGACTCCGCAGGTAACCCTCCTTCCCGCGGACACAATGCGACGTGCCTTAGCAAGACGCCCTGCCAGCAGGCCGCCCGGCCCGACCACGCGGCGCAGACGCGGATCCTGCGGCTCCGGATCCTGAACAGGACGCACGGCGCAGGACACGGCACCGGACGGCACGGGGCAGGACGGCACGGGGCAGGACGGCACCGGGCACCGAACGACACGGGCAGGGCACCTGTCGCAGGACGACACGGGACAGGACACCCGGCGCAGGAACCCGTTACAGGACACCCGGGACCGACTCCACCTGCATCTCGCGAGCCGGGCCGCGACTGGTCAAACACCCGACCCATCCGGGTTTCACCACCCCACACTCATATGGGTGCGCTGGCTCATCCGGGTGTACGCGCCGACTCGACTGGAGTGCGCTGAAGCTCAACGGGGACTCACGGAACTCAACGGGGACTCATGGGTCGACTCGGTGGGTACCGTCGGGGTCGACGTGGAAGGTGAACCCGTGAGGCGTCCTCCACTCGAGTGTCCTGTAGTCGATCCGGCGCACGCTCCAGCCACGCGCATGGGTCTTCACCCGGTGCCCGAAACGACCCAGAGGCGCGAGATTCGCCGTGCTCGTCTGCCCGGTCGGCCCGTGCGGGTCATACGGCTCAATGTGATCCAGATCGATAGTGCCCGTGGTCTCACGGGTCCCGTACGGAAACAACTCGGCCGGATACATCAACTTGACCCGCTCACGGATCCGCGTCGGGATCTCATACGCATCAACACTCACCGCATCGTTCAGATCAATCACCGGCTTCACCGTGTACGGCCCAAAACCAACGAGCTCGGTCAACTGCGCCGCCAGCAACGGCCCAATCGCCTCAGCACGCAGCACCCCACAACCGGTAGCCAACGTGTGATCAGTCAGATGCACAACCACCTCAGTCTGCCCCGGACGCACCTGCCCAACCCGCGCCCGTCCCGCCCGCACCCGTACCGGACGCACCTGTCCCCTGATTCCATCGGCTCGGTCGACCGGCACCCCCGAACGCCTCGACTCACCCGAGCTACCCGCGTCGGCCGGACTGCCTGGGTCGGGCGGACTGCCGGGGTCGGGCGGACTGTCGGGGTGGGTGGGATAGCTCGGGTTGGCGTAGGCGTCTTGCTTGATCTGTGCCAACTTGGCGCGGAGCACCCGCCACGCGGCAGCATCCATCGCCGAACCCGCACCCGGTCCGTCGCACGCGGCCACGTCGACGTCCGCGACCGAGTCCGCGGCGTACGCTGACGTTCGTCTGTCGAACGGATCAGCCGGCGGATCGAGATCACAGGGCGCGCCAGCTTCCAGCCACGGATCATCCAGCGGACCCACCGGCTCCACGAGATCGAGCAACCCCCGCGATTCAAGCAAGTCCGTTGGTTCGACCGACGCCGGACGTTCGAACGAGTCTGCCGACCCGAGCGGGTCGGGTAGACGTCGAGAGCCGCGAAGCAGCAGATCGGCGGAGCTGGCCTGCGTCCCATACCCACCGCTCTCACCAATCGGCACCACCGCATCGTCCTGCACCACACCGTCGTGCACCCCGTCGTCCGGCACTACCGAGTTGTCCGGCACCACCGAGTTGTCCGGCACCACCGAGTTGTCCGGCACCACCGGGTCGTCCTGTGCCGCTGCGTTGTTCGGCTCTCCGGTGTTGCGCGGCACCGCCACGTCGCTCGACTCCGCTGGGTTGTCGGGGGTTGTGGGGGTGTGGGGTTCGTGGTTGGTGCCCGGCTGGGGTGTGGTGGGGCTGGTCGTCGGGTCCGGTGGGGGTGGGTGGGGCAGGTTGCGGGCTTGGTCGAGGAGTTCTTGGGTGAAGCGGGGGTCGGAGAGGATGTCGATGGCGTCGGCGCGGCGGTGCTGGACCGGGCGGGTGTCGCCGAACTTCTTCAGTGCCTCGGCGATGTCGGTGATGGTGGCGTTGCAGTGATTCACGGCTGCAGCGGGGGCTTTGATGTAGATGGTTTTGTTGCCGTGGCCGTCGCCGCGGCCGACATGAACGCCGCGCTCGTCAGCTGCCTCGGCCGTCTCGGTGGCGGCGCGGGCGGGGTCGGCGTGTTTGCGGGCGGCGCGGGCGATCTTTTCCAGCCGGTACGGCGGGAGGGTGTCGATGATCGCGGCGACTTTGCGGTCGACGTACTCCGCGGCCGCGTGGTCGAGTTTCCTGCACGCTTGCACGATCTGGCGAGCCTTCCACGGGGTGGCCTCGCCGGCCTGGATCCTCGCCCAGGTGCGCGGGAACCGGTGCCGTAACGCGAGGGCGTCGGCGAGGATGTCGCTGCCCACGCCGGGCGAGACCCCGAGCACGACGGCGAACTCGGCGATCGCGAACTCGGCGATCTCCGGGCAGCCGTCGCCACCCAGGACGACTGCTCGTTCGCGGCCTTCATAGGCGCGGCGGGAGGGGCGGGGCTGGCAGGCGGAGGGGTGGAAGCGGTCGGCGTAGATCTGGGCGCATTCCAGCAGCCGCGCGTCGGCCTGGCTGGCGATGGCGCGGCATTCCGCGGCGCCTTCCAGCAGGTCACGGGTCGGGAGCGACTCCAGATCTTTCTCGAACATGCGTTCGATTCTATGCCAAGCAGGAGAGCGGGTCCAGCCCCGTTTTCCCTTATCCACAAGGGGAAACGTCACACGACCGGCATACCGGGAAACGTGTATACGCGGTGCGAGTCGGTTGGTCGCGGGGTGGATCGCGTTATGGAGCGGTTCGATCCTGCGCACGGAGCGTGGCGGACATGCGTGGGCGGGGTGCATGTCGGCGGGCGCGGTGGGTATATGCGGTGGCTGTGGCGGGCGCCCGTGACAGAGCTCAGCGGGGCGTCGGCACGCGCCCGAGGGGATCGGAGGGCGCGCCGGATGGGCATAGGCGGTGCGGCTGCCGGTGCGAAGGCGGGCAGCACGGTCGGGAGCGCGGGACACGGGCGGCGGGCGCCTGAGCTGCATCCTTCGTGGGCCGGGCATGTGGGGATGCGGGGGCGGCACGGGCAGGGTGCGCATGCACGCAGAGGTGTGTAGGCGGGGCGTCCGGTCGATGCAGGCCAGGCTGAGCCGTTGGGGTGCGGGACTTGGGTGCATATGACCCGGGGCTTCGGGGCTGGCGCTGCGGGTGGGTCTGCGGGGCGTGGATGGAGGGGGCGCGGTGGGTTGGGTCGGAGGAGGTAGTGGGGTGGGTGGGTAGGGGAACGTTTGTTCGAGTTTCGGGTATTGTGGGGGGATGGGTGGTGAGCTTCAGGGGTCGTTGCTGGATGCCTTTGCGGATCCTGTGTTGGGGTCTTTGGGTGGGCTCGTGCGGGCTGAGTTGGGGCGGGGGGCCTGGGTTGATGTGCTGCCGGGGTGGTTGACGGGGGCGGATCAGGTGTATGAGCGGCTGGCTCGGGAGGTGCCTTGGCAGGCGGAGCGGCGGCAGATGTACGACCGGGTGGTCGACGTGCCTCGGTTGTTGTGTTTTTACGGGGAGAACGCGGAGTTGCCGGTGCCGATTCTGGATGAGGCCCGGGATGTGTTGAGTGCGCACTACGCGGACGAGTTGGGTGAGCCGTTCCGGACGGCTGGGTTGTGTTTCTACCGGGACGGGAAGGACAGCGTTGCGTGGCACGGGGATCGGATCGGGCGCGGGAACCACGAGGACACGATGGTGGCGATCCTGTCGGTGGGTGAGCCTCGGGTGCTGGCGCTGCGGCCGCGGCCGGGGGCGTCGAGTGGGCCGGTCGGTTCGACTGTGCGGTATCCGTTGGGGCATGGGGATCTGATCGTGATGGGTGGTTCGTGTCAGCGGACCTGGGAGCATGCGATTCCGAAGGCGGCGGGGCGGGTCGGGCCGCGGATCAGCATTCAGTTCCGGCCTCGTGGGGTGCGGTGACAGCGTTCATGCGGCGGCCGGTTCGGTGAGGGCTGGTTGGTGGATGCCGTCCTTGGTGGCTACGTAGAAGCCGAGTAGACGGATGCCGGCTGCTCGGCAGATGGTGGTGGCGGCTTGGGCCCATTGGGTGTCGAGGTCGGTCTGGTGGGCGGGGCCGGGGCGGCCAAGGGCGAAGACGAGAGCTGTGCCGGGTGCGGTGTGTACGGCGGGGATGATCGGGTGGAGGGCGGTCTCGCAAATTTGAGCGGGGCTGGGGTCCAAGGAGAAGGTCGCGGGAAGTTCGAGGGCGACGGTGGCTAGGTAGCGGTTGTCGAGGTCGCAGATGAGGACGGTGAAGGTGCCTCGGCGGCGGTCCCCGAGGCTGACCATCAGGTCCACGGCGTCGGCCGCGACGGAGGGATCGGTGAGGGGCTGGTCGACCCAGGTGGACGACAGATTCTCGAAGCTCATGTCTGTAAAGATGCCGCGATTCCGGCCGCCGATCCGGGTTGTCCACAGGGCAAAGTGGCCCATGATTTAGCAGCACAAATGGAACTCACGCTTGGGCCGCCAGAACCCTAGGCTCAAGGACATGAGCAGCAGACTTGGGCAGATCCTCCCCCCGGCCGGAGCGCCGCGGGACGTGGCGATGGCGCAGTTGGCGAACTCGGTCGGCGACGGTGCGTTCGTCGTCACCTCGGCGTTGTTCTTCACCCGCGTCGTCGGGCTCTCGACCGCGGAGGTCGGCCTCGGGCTGACGATCGCCTGGCTGGTGGGATTCCTGGCGGGCGTGCCGCTCGGGAACCTCGCGGACCGGCGGGGATCGCGTGGCACTGCGGTCCTGCTGGCGCTGACGACCGCGACGGCTGTCGCGTCGTTCCTGGTCGTCCGGAGCTTCGCCGGCTTCCTCATCGCCGCCATCGTCTACGCGTGCAGCCAGACCGGGATCACCGCGGCGCGGCAGGCGTTGCTGGCCGGGTTGGTCGCCCCGGCGGAGCGGACCAGGATCCGCGCGTTCCTGCAGGCCACGGTGAACGCCGGGCTCGCGCTCGGCGCGCTCCTCGGCGGTGTGGCGCTCCGGTTCGACAGCGAAGCGGCGTACCTGATCGTGTTCGGGATCGATGCGCTCAGCTTCCTGATCGCGGCCGGGCTGCTGCGCCGGGTGCCGTCGATCGCGACCACCCGCCGCGTCACGGGCGAGCCGAGGCTGGCGGTGCTGCATGACCGTCCGTACGCCGTTCTCGCGCTGATCAATGCGGTGATGCTGCTCTTCATGCCGCTCATCAGCCTGGTCGGTCCGCTCTGGATCGTCACCCGGACCAACGCTCCGAGCTGGGTCGTCGCCTCGCTGATGATCGTGAACACGCTCGGCGTCACGTTCTTCCAGGTCCGGATCGCGAAGAGCGTCAAGGATCTGCGCACCGCCGCCCGTTCGGTCCGGTACGCCGGTGTTGCCATGCTGGCCGCCTGCGCGGTATTCGCTGTGACGGCAGCCGATCTCGGACCGGCCACCACCGCCGGCGTTCTCGTCGTCGCCGCCGCGCTGCTCACCCTCGGCGAGATGAAGCTCGCGTCCGGCGCCTGGGAGATCAGCTTCGGACTCGCGCCGGCCGACAAGCAGGGCCAGTACCAGGGCTTCTTCGGCACCGGCCCCGCGGTCGCCCGGATGCTCGGCCCGGCACTGCTCACCACGGTCGTCCTCGGATGGGGTCCGATCGGCTGGCTGGTGGTCGGTGCACTGTTCCTGGGGACCAGTTGCGCAACTGGTCCCGCCGTACGATGGGCTGCGCGGACGAGGGCCGTCAACGAGGACGCCACGCCGTCGCTGGTAGAGGAGAGCGCCGCCTGATGGAGATTCCCGGACTGGTCGAAATCACTACGCAGGACGAGCTGCGGGAGATCGTTCCGCAACCGCTGGCAGCAGCCGCCGGCAAGACCCGCAAGGAGCTGCACGACCTGGATCGCGAGTGGCTCGCGGCGTCGCCGTTCTGCCTGGTCGCCACCTCCGCCGAAGACGGTACGTGCGACGTCTCCCCCAAGGGCGACCCGGCCGGATTCACCAAGGTCCTCGGCGCGAGCACGATCGCGATCCCGGAACGAGCCGGCAACCGGCGGGTCGACGGGTTCACCAACATCCTCTCCAACCCGCACGTCGGGCTGATCTACTTCCTGCCCGGCCGCGGCGACACGCTGCGGATCAACGGCCGCGCCCGGATCGTCAGCGAGGCGCCGTTCTTCGACGACATGATCGTGAAGGGCAACCGCCCGCAGCTCGCCCTGCTGGTCGAGATCGAGGAGATCTTCCACCACTGCTCGAAGGCGTTCCTGCGCTCGAAGCTGTGGAAGCCCGAGACCTGGGAGCCCGACGCGGTGACGACCCGGGCGCGGATCTCGCAGACGCTGGAGCGCACCGACGAGGAGCTCGCGACGCTCGAGGAGTACTACGGGCAGGCGTACGAGGACAAGATCTACAAGGTCAAGTACTGAACTACCGCAGCGGGCGCAGACCGAAGTACTCCGTGGCGACGATGACATCGCCCCGGCCGCCCTCTACGGTTTCGTAGTGTGACCGAACCTGTCCACGTCCCGACCCTCGGGGCCCGCGTGCGCCGCGTCCTGCTGCCGGTGGCGCTGGCCGTGTTCTCGGTGGTGGGGTCGTTCGGCGCGTCGCGTGGTCAGACCGACCGCCATGAGCCCGACTGGCTCATGGTGGTCCTGCTGCTGGTCGGCGCGCTCTCCCTGTACTGGCTGCGCACCAAGCCGATCCCGGTGCTGTGGGCAACTGTCATCTCGACGCTGATCTACATGCTCCGCGAGTACCCGTGGGGCCCGGTCATCTTCGCGTTCGTGATCGCCGTGTTCACCACCATCCGGCTAGGTCATCGGCTGGCGGGCTGGGTCGGGCTGATCACGCTGTACGTCGGGCACGTCGGCGGACGGATGATCCTCGGGATCAACGAGCAGGGCGTGTACCAGGTCCTGCTCGTCGGCACATGCTTCTGCGTACTCGGGTTCCTCGCCGAACTCTTCCGCGCCCACCGCGACCGCGTCATGGCCGCGGCGCGTACGCGGAAAGAGGAAGAACTGCGCCGCGCCGGTGAGGAACGCCTGCGGATCGCGCAGGAGCTCCACGACGTCGTGGCACACCACATCTCGCTCATCAACGTGCAGGCGTCCACCGCGCTGCACCTGGTCGACCGCCAGCCCGAGCAGGCCGCCCCTGCGCTCTCCGCGATCAAGGACGCGAGCAAGGAGGCCCTGGTCGAGCTCAGATCGATCGTCGGCGTACTGCGTCAGTCCGACGAGTCCGCGCCCCGTACACCGGTTGCCGGCCTCGATCACCTGGACCACCTGATCAGCCGCACCGAGAGGGCCGGCCTCGAGGTGCACAAGATCGTTCACGGCGAGCCGCGGCCGCTGCCGAGTGGCCTCGACCGGGCCGCGTTCCGCATCGTCCAGGAGTCGCTGACGAACGTCGTACGGCATGCGAGCGCGACGTCGGCGACGGTCCGGATCCAGTACGGCGAGCAGGCGCTGGTGCTCCAGATCGACGACAACGGTGACTGCCTGGCCGCGGCCCCGAAGGAAGGCAACGGCATCTCCGGGATGCGTGAGCGTGCGACCGCGCTGGGCGGCACGCTGACCGCGAACCGCACACCGGCCGGCGGTCTACGGATCACGGCGACCCTGCCGCTGTAGGTCGTTTTGGTTGACGCTGCCGTCGTTAGGGCAGGCGGACGTGGGACGGGTTCAGCTCGGCCACGCTGGAGACGCCGAGTAGGGCCATCGTGCGACGGACCTCCTTGGTGAGGATGTCCGCGGCGCGGGCAACGCCACGCTGACCGCCGGCCATCAGGCCGTACAGGTACGCGCGGCCGACCAGGCAGGCGTCGGCGCCGAGCGCGATCGCCGCGACGATGTCGGCGCCGGACATGATGCCGGTGTCGAGGTAGATCTCCGCATCCGTTCCGATCGCCTTGCGGACCTCCGGGAGGATGCGCAGCGGCGTCGGCGCGCGGTCCAGCTGACGACCGCCGTGGTTGGACAGCACGACCGCGTCGGCGCCCGCGTCGACCACCCGGCGCGCGTCCTCGACGGTCTGGATGCCCTTGACGATCAGCGGGCCCTCCCAGATCGATCGCAGCCAGTTGAGGTCGTCGATCGTCATCGTCGGGTCGAACAGCTTGTCGAGCAGCTCGGCGACTGTGCCGTCCCAGTTGGACAGCGAGGCGAACGTCAGCGGTCGCGTGGTGAGCAGGTTCGCCCACCAGGCCGGGTGCAGGGACGCGTCCAGGACGGTCTTCACGGTCAGCGACGGCGGGATCGTGAAGCCGTTGCGTACGTCGCGGAGACGAGCGCCGGCGACCGGTACGTCGACGGTCAGCATCAGCGCCTCGTACCCGGCGGCGGCCGACCGCTTCACCAGGTCCTCACCGGCGGTGCGGTCCTTCCAGACGTACAGCTGGAACCACTTGCGCGCGTCCGGCGCCGCGGCCGCCACGTCCTCGATCGAGGTGGTGCCCATCGTCGACAACGCGTACGGGATGCCGACCTGCTCGGCGACCTTCACGACCGCGCTCTCGCCCTCGTGGTTCATCATCCGGGTGAAGCCGGTCGGCGCGAACGCGAACGGCAACTCCGAGCGGCCGCCGAGGATCGACGTACCGAGGTCGATGTCCGAGACATCCCGCAGGATCGACGGCTGCAGCTCCATCTCGGCGAACAGCCGGCGGGCGCGGCGCAGGCTGATCTCCGCCTCGGCGGCGCCGTCGGTGTAGTCGAACACCGAGCGCGGCGTCCGGCGCTTCGCGATCGCCCGCAGGTCCGCGATCGTCAGCGCCTTCTCCAGCCGCCGCTCGGTCGCGTTCACCGTGACCGGCTTCGGCCGCAGCAGCGGCTTCAACTCGGACCATTTGGGCATCTGGCGATCGGTCATCACAACTCCCGGCTCAATCTGTGGTCGGACCACACCATACCTGTGGTCCGACCACACGGGTAGGCTCGTCCGCATGAAGAACTACGAGCTGGTCCTGCATCGGGTCGAGGCCGACCTGGCGGCGGGGCGGCTGCGGATCGGCGGGCGGTTACCCGGTGAGCGGGCGCTGGCCGAACAGCTCAGGATCAGCCGGCCGTCGGTGCGGGAGGCGGTCCGGGTGCTCGAGGCGATGGGCGTCGTACGGACCGCGACCGGATCCGGTCCCGAGGCGGGTGCGGTGATCGTGGCGGAGCCGGTTTCGCCGCTGACCGCCGTACTGCGGTTGCACCTGGCAACCAATCACCTGCCGATGGGTGACGTCGTGCAGACCCGTCTGCTGCTGGAGTCCTGGTCGGCGCGGGAGGCGGCGGCGCGGGAACTCGGGGCGGGCGAGCTGAAGGTCGCGGAGGAACTGCTGGACCGGATGGACGACGCCGGGTTGTCGCCGGAGGAGTTCCACCTGCTCGACGCGGAGTTCCATGTCGCGTTGTCCGGGCTCGCCGGGAACGTGCTGATCGCCGCGGTGATGACGTCGTTGCGGTCGGCGATCCACGGGTACGTGCTGGCCGCCGTACCCAATCTTCCGGACTGGGAGGGGACGGCTGTCGGGCTACGGTCCGAACACCGCGCGATCCTCGCGGCGGTGCGCGGCGGCGAGCCGGAGCGCGCGGCCGAACTGGTGACCGCGCACATCCGGGGGTTCTACCAAGCGGCTCAATTAGGGGGCGTCTGAGAGTTCCGCGCAGTAGGCGCAGAGCTCTCAGATGCCCCCTCGGCACCGTTCGGCGGCGGTGAGGGCGGTACGGCGGAGGCCGAGGATGACGATCGCGCCGACGACGAGGTGGAGTGAGGCGAGGCCGAGCTTGGCGCTGGTGCCGATCCCGTTCGTCAGGGGGCTGCCGAGCGACGTGACGCAGACGATGGTCGCGATGACGGTCCAGATGTCGCGGGCGCGCGGCGTACGGCGCTCGAGGATCGAGAGCAGGCTCCAGCCGGCGAAGGCGACGAAGATCGTCGAGACTACGACGGCGATGGCGCCGATGTGCTGGGTCCCGCCCTGGCGGGCCTCCAGGGTGAGGCCGGCGAGCGGGGCGAGGATCGCCCAGTCCGCTAGCGCTGCTAGCGCGGCGACGCCGACGACCGCCAGGCGGCTCCGGCCGGGGACGCGGCGAGGCGCCTGAGACGGGGCGTCAGGGGTAGCGGCGGGCATCGGGGGCATCGCGGTGACGGGGTTGGGCTTCGGCATTGCGGGCTCCTCAGGTGATGGGGTTGTGGGATCACCTTGGTGCGAGGCGGGAGTTCGCGGCATCGGCCGGGAAGCTGGGGTGGGTTCGACTTTGGTCGGTGGTGGGAATCGGCCGCGGCCGCCTAGTCTCGGCGGCATGGAGGAGTTGTGCGTACCGCGGAAGCCGTCGAAATGGGCGGACTTCGCCGCGACCGGCGCGATCGGGGTGTTGGTCGCGGCGACGATCATCGGGCGGCTGTCGGACCCGGAGCACCGGAAGTTCCTGCTGCTCGACATCGCGGTCGGCCTCGTCGCCGTCGCGCTGATCCCGGTGCTCAACCGCCGGCCGGTGCCCGGGGCGATCGCGCTAGCGGTGCTCGCCGCCCTCTCCCCCGCCGCGACCCCGCCGTCCACCGTCGGCACGCTGTCCGTCGCGTTGCGCCGGCCGTTGCGTACGACGATCCTGGTCGCCCTCGCCGGTACGGTCGGCCATCTGATTCAGGGCCTGTGGCAACCGATCCACGGCCTGCCGTTCCTGTGGTTCGCCGTACTGGATGTCGTCGTGCACGCCGCGCTGGTCGGTTGGGGTCAGGGCACTCAGGCGCGACAGCAGCTGCTGTTGTCGCTCCGGGAGCGTGCCCGTCGCGCTGAGGCGGAGCAGGGGCGCCGGGTCGCCGAGGCGCGGTCCAACGAGCGCACCAAGATGGCGCGCGAGATGCACGACGTACTCGCACATCGGTTGTCGCTGCTCGCGACGTACGCCGGTGCGCTCGAGTATCGCCCGGACTCGTCGCCGGAAAAGCTCGCCAAGGCGGCCGGTGTGATCCGTACCGGCGTACACCAGGCGCTCGACGAGCTCCGCGAGGTGATCCACGTCCTGCGCGACGAGGATGTCTACGAGGGGCGGCCGCAGCCGACGTTCGGGGACCTGCGAGCGCTGGTGGACGAGTCGCGGGAGGCCGGTACGACGATCGCGTACGACGACCAGGTGGCGGACCCGACGTCGTTGCCACCGGCAACCGGCAGGACGGCGTACCGGGTCGTGCAGGAAGGGCTGACGAACGCTCGCAAGCACGCCGCGGGGCATCCGGTGACCGTGCTGGTGGCCGGCCGGGCGGGCGACAGGCTGCGGATCGAGCTGACGAACCCGGCGTCGAACGGTACGCCGTTGGCGCCGGGCAGCGGGACCGGGCTGGTCGGGCTGACCGAGCGCGTGCAGCTCGCGGGCGGCACGCTGGACCACGGGCGGGTGCCCGGTGGCGGGTTCCGGCTGGAGGCCTCGCTACCGTGGCCCTCATGAACATCCGGGTCTTGGTCGTGGACGACGACGCGTTGGTCAGGGCAAGCCTGGAGATGATGCTCGACGGCGCCAACGGGATCTCCGTGGTCGGGCAGGCCGCCGACGGGGACGAGGTGCCGGCCGCGGTCGACGCCCACTTCCCGGACATCGTGCTGATGGATCTGCGGATGCCGCGGGTGGACGGCATCGTCGCGACGCGACGCGTGCGGGCGCGGACGAATCCGCCCGAGGTCGTGGTGCTCACCACGTTCGACACCGACGAGAACGTCCTGCACGCACTCCGCGCCGGGGCGAGCGGGTTCCTGCTCAAGGACACGCCGCCGGCCCAGATCGTCGACGCCGTACGGCGGGTCGCGGCCGGTGACCCGATCCTGTCGCCGGCGATCACGCGCCGGTTGATGGACCGCGCCGCCACCCAGGCCGACGCGCACACGATCGCGCAGGCGAAGCTGCAGCGGTTGTCGCCGCGGGAGTACGACGTGATGCTCGCGGTCGCGCAAGGTAAGGCGAACGCGCAGATCGGCACGGAGCTGTTCATGAGCCTGGCGACGGTCAAGGCGCACATCTCGCACATCCTCACCAAGCTCGAACTCGGAAACCGCACCCAGATCGCACTGCTCGCCCACGACGCTGGGCTGGCATAAGCTCCAGCGCATGATTCGGGTGTTGCTGGCGGATGACCAGGCGTTGGTGCGGGCCGGGTTCCGGTCGTTGCTGAACGCCGAGGACGACATCACGGTGGTCGGCGAGGTGCCGGACGGCGCGGAGGCCGTCGCGGTGGCGCGGCGGGAGAAGCCGGACGTCGTGCTGATGGACATCCGGATGCCCGGGACGGACGGGCTGGAGGCGACGCGGCAGATCGGCGCGGATCCCGAGCTGGCCGACGTCCACGTGGTGATCCTGACGACGTTCGACCTGGACGAGTACGTGTTCGAGGCGCTGCGGGTCGGGGCCAGCGGGTTCCTCGTGAAGGACACCGAGCCTGTCGAGCTGCTGCAGGCCGTGCGGGTGGTGGCGCGCGGGGACGCGCTGCTGTCGCCTGGCGTGACACGGCGGCTGGTCGCGGAGTTCGCGTCGCGGTCGCGGCAGCCGCATGCGAGCAAGGAACTCGACGTACTCACGGAACGCGAGAAGGAGATCGTCGCGCTGGTCGGCGAAGGCCTGTCGAACGACGAGATCGCCGAGCGCCTCGTGTTGAGCCCGGCCACCGCGAAAACCCACGTGAGCCGCGCAATGATCAAGCTAGGCGTCCGCGACCGCGCCCAACTCGTCGTACTCGCCTACCAAACCGGCCTCGTCCGCCCCGGCTGGCTGGGTTGACCTTCGAGTCGGTCGAACCCAGAGGGTGCTCGCATGATGCACCTCGAGGAGATCACGGCGGCGGTCGAGCTCGGTCGCGCCGGAGACCGTGAAGCCGCGCGCACTCAACTCACCGCACTCTGGGAGGCGTCCGACGACCGGCAGACGCGGTGTGCGATCGCGCACTACCTCGCCGACGTACAAGACGAGACCGAGGACGAGTTGTCCTGGGACCTGCGCGCGCTGGAGAACGTGGACGACGACGGTTGGCTTCCCTCACTCCACCTGAACCTCGCCGACGACTACCGCCGGCTCGCGCGGACGCAGCTGGCAGAAGAGCACTTGAGTGTCGCGCGGGCGCACCTGTCTGGTCTGCCCGAGGGAGCTTACGGCGACATGATTCGGGGTGGCGTCGAGAACGTCGCGGAGGCTCTGGCGGCGGGGAGTGTGCGTCGGCTGGAGACCAATCCCAGCACCTGAGTACTCCGTCGGGGGTAGGTGGGGTCACTCCCCCGAGGCGACGCGGTGGGAGGCCTGTGGGCGGCACTCTCGATGTATGGATGCGCTAGTTGAAGTCAGTGGGCTGACGAAGAGGTATGGCGGCACCTTGGCGGTTGATGGTGTCGATCTGACGGTGTTGCCGGGTGAGGTGTACGGGTTTCTGGGGCCGAACGGGGCGGGAAAGACCACCACCCTCCGGATCCTCACCGGGCTGATCGCGCCGACGAGCGGCAACGTGCGGGTGCTGGGCGGGCGGCCGGGCGATGCCGGAGTACTGGGACGAACCGGGTCGATGATCGAGTCGCCGGCGTTCTACCCGTACCTGTCCGGGCTCGACAACCTGCGGTTGCTGGCCGAGTACGCCGGGGTGTCGCGGCAGCGGATCGACGAGGTACTGGAGCTCGTCGACCTCACCGATCGCGCGAAGGACCGGTTCTCGACGTACTCCCTGGGGATGAAGCAGCGCCTCGGTGTCGCGGCCGCGCTCCTCAAGGACCCGGAGCTGGTGATCCTCGACGAGCCGACCAACGGCCTCGACCCGGCCGGGATGCGCGACATGCGCCGCCTGATCCGCGAGCTCGGCACCGAAGGCCGGACCGTAGTGCTGTCCAGCCACCTGCTCGGCGAGGTGCAGCAGATCTGCGACCGGGTCGGCATCATCAACGCCGGCCGGATGGTTGCCGAGCACAACGTCGACGAGCTGCGCGGCGAGCAGGAACTCGTCGTCCGCGCCACGCCTCGCGAGGACGCGCAGCGGCTCCTGACCCGCTTCGGCAGCGTTCACCAGTACGACGACACGCTGCGGGTGCAGGTGGATCCCGCGAAGGCCGCCGAGGTGAACCGCACGCTCGTCGAGGCCGGCATCGACGTGTCCGAGTTGCACACCGCCGAACGCGCGCTCGAAGACATCTTCTTCGAGCTGACGACTGCGAAGGAGACGACCGATGTTGGGTAGCTACCGCGCGGAGATGCTCAAGCTCCGCAAGCGATCCGCGGTCTGGGTGCTGTTCGGCGCCGGCCTGGTGCTGAGCCTGATCTTCGGCTACCTGCTGCCGTACCTGGGCTATGCGACCGGCGACGAGAACCCGCAGACCGACGGCGTACCGCGCGCCGAGATCCTCCGCGGCATGCTCCCGGAGCGGGTCGTCGACAACACGATCGGCGGGTACCCGATCTTCGCCGGTGCGCTCGCGCTCGTGCTGGGCGCGATCGTGATCGGCGGCGAGTACACCTGGGGAACGCTCAAGACCATCCTCACCCAGCGACCAAGGAGGCTGACGATCCTCGGCGCCCAGTTCCTGGCGCTGGGCACGATGATCGCGCTCTGGGTACTCGGGATCTTCGCCGCCTGCGCGCTCTGCAGTGTCGGCATCGCCGCGGCCGAGGACGGCTCGATGAGCTGGCCGGGTGCCGGCGATCTCCTGCAAGGACTCGCGGGCGGCTGGCTGGTCCTGATGATGTGGTGCCTGGCCGGCGCCGTGCTGGCCATTGCCTTCCGCAACGTTGCGCTGCCGATCGGCCTCGGCGTGGTGTGGATCCTTGGCATCGAGACGCTGCTGGCCGGCGTGGTGAGCAGCCTGCTGCCGAGCCTGGACTGGCTCGCCAACGCCCTGCCCGGCAGCAACGCCGGCTCACTCGTCTTCAGCGTCACCGGAATGGCAGCCGGCGACGCCCCACCAGGCGTACGTGACGCAGTCGGCGGCGGCCGCGCCCTACTGACCCTGCTCGCCTACTGCGCGGTCTTCGCCGCACTGGCAGCCTGGACCACCCGCCGCCGCGACGTCACCTGATGCCGGCGTGGACCAGGGCCAGCTCGCAGAACATCGCGTTCGCCCAGGAGAACCATTCGCGGGTGAACTTGCGGGGGTCGTCGACATCGAAGCCCTCGTGCATCTGGCCGGTTCCGCCGGTGGTGTCGCGGAGGAGCTCCAGCAGCTGCTGGCGTTCCTCCGCCGAGGTGCTCGAAATCCCCTGCACAGCAAGGGCGATGTGCCAGATGTAGCGCGGCGGGGTATGCGGGCTGCCGATGCCGGAGGCCGCGGTTCCGCTGTAGTAGTACGGGTTCTCCGGGCTGAGCAGCAGGGCCCGCGTCGCGAGGTACGTCGGGTCGTCCGGGGCGGCGTACCCGGTGAGCGGGATCGACAGCAGGCTCGGCATGTTGGCGTCGTCCATCAGCAGCGTCTCGCCCAGACCGTCCACCTCGTAGGCGTAGACGCGACCGTGCTCCGGATGCTCCACCGTGCCGAACGTAGCGATGCCCTCGTCGATCTCGGCCTTCAACGCCTTCGCGCGATCGGCCAGCGGCTCGTCCCGCAGTACCTCGGTCGCGATCTCCTGCAGGTACCCGAGGACCACCGACGCGAACATGTTGCCGGGCACGTTGAAGCCCAGCTCCGTCGCGTCGTCACTCGGCCGGAACGCGCTCCACGACATCCCGGTCGGCCGCGTCAGCCGCCCACGTCCCTCGCGGACGAGCGTGTCCGACGGGCGGTCGTCGTGACGCTGGAAGCGGTACGGCGAACGCGCCTCATGGTCCTGCTCCACGGTCCACAGCTCGACGATCGCCTCCGCCGCGGCACGGAACCGGTTGTCGATCACGTCGGCGCGACCGGTGATCCGCCACAGCCGGTACGCCAGGTCGAGCGGGAAGCACAGCGAGTCGATCTCGTACTTGCGCTCCCACACCCACGGCGACATCTCGGTCTCGTCGGACGTGTGCCCGGCGCCGTTCGCCTCCTTGTTGAAGGCGTTCGCGTACGGGTCCAGTACGACGTACTCGAGCTGCCGGTGCAGGACACCGATCAGAACGTCCTGCAGGCCCGGGTCGTCCTTGCAGAGCAGCAGGTACGGGCGGAGCTGCGCGGCCGAGTCACGCAGCCACATCGCCGGGATGTCGCCGGTGAGGACGAACGTCGTACCGTCCGGCATCCGCTCGGCGACGGCCGGCAGGTTGGCGGCCATCGAGCGCTGGAACATCTCCGCGATCACGTCGTCACCGGTGGCCTCCCGGACGGCCACGGCGGCGCGGGCGAGGACCTCGGGGTCGATCATCAAAACATCTACCTTTCAGCGGCAAGTGCGGGGGCAAGTGAGGGGTTGGGCGAGAAGGTCCGGTCGAGGACCAGGCTCGCGGCGCCGATCGCGCCGACGTCCGTGCCGAGCGCCGTACCCGTGACGTCGAACGGGTGCACCGCCGCCAGCAGGAAGCGTCCTTCCAGCGCGGTGCGCACGCGGTCGTGCAGAACCGGGGCGAGCTGCTCCCAGTGCGGACCACCGAAGACCACGCGCTCCAGGTCGAGCAGGTTCGCGATGTCCTCGACCACCTTGGCGATTCGCTCCGCGAGCGTGGTGACGATCTGTTGCGCGGCGCCGGAACCGTCCACGGCCAGCGCACACAACTGGGCGAAGGCCGCGTCCACCGCGTGCCGATCGTCCAGGTCGATGCCTTCGGCAAGTACGCCGGCCTGGACCGCCTGCTCCACCAGGTACTTGGGCTGGCTGGCCTCACCGACGCATCCGCGCCGCCCGCAGTAGCAGAGCGGCCCGTCGGGATCGACGATCACGTGACCGATCTCGCCGACGTTGCTCGACGAACCGCGGACCACCTCGTCACCGATCACCAGCCCGGCGCCGACACCGGTGCCGAGGTAGAAGAAGACGAAACTGCCGCCTTGACCGGCCCACTTCTCCGCGGACGCGGCCGCGGTGACGTCCTTGTCCAGGACGATCGGCAGACCGGTCCGCTCGCTCAACGCGTCGCGGAGCGGGACGAGGTGCCAGGTCGAGAGGTTCGGCGGGTCGACGACCACGCCGCGCTCGACGTCGATCGGCCCGGGCGCGGCGATCCCGACCCCGGTGACGCGGTCGCGCGGTGCACCGGACTCGGCGATCACTTCCTCGATCGTCTTCGCGATGCCGTCGATGAGTACGCCGGGATCGTCGGCGTACTGGTCGACCGGGCGTCGCGCGACCACCTCACCGGTGAGATCGAGCAGTACGACGGTGACGACGGACGGATCGAGATGGACCCCGACGGCGTACTGGCCGGTGGGTTCGAGCTCGAGCAGCGTCCGTGGTTTGCCGAGGCCGGCGCCGCGCAACCGCCCGGCCTCGCGGACCAGGCCGGCGTCGAGTAGGCGGCGCACGATGTTGGAGATCGCCTGACCGGACAGGCCTGTCGCCTCGGCCAGTTCGACGCGGCTCAGCTGCTCGCTGCGGCGGATCGCGTCCAGCACCACGGCGTCGTTGAATCCCCCGACGCGATCGAGGTTCGTCCCCCGTCTAACCAATTGGATCCGCACCCCACGGTTGCGACCAGTCGTAACGAATGGTGTCGTCGCCCGCCCGCCACACGTTCGGCGTGGTGTTGACGAGCCAGTCGGTCGGCTCGATCCCTGAATCGCTCACCGCACCGCCGTTGAGCGCCAACCGTATACCGTCACGCAGCGCACGGTCCGTCCGCTCCGTCCGGGCCGCCGGATCGATCGACAGGAACAACGCCGTACCGGAGCGCGCGACGAGATCGAGGAACCGTTCGTTCAGCTCCCACGGCGTCTGCGGCGTACAGGGGACGCAGTCCGCGTCGACCGTGAAGAACCGGTTGTGCTGCGGGAGCCGGAACGCGAGCGTGTTGACGCCCATCTTCCGGGTCCGCTCCCAGTCCCGGCCGGACGTGTCGTCGCCGGTCCGCTGGACGTCGACGAGCCCGGCAGCGAGGTGGCCGACGGTGTTGCAGCCGATCAGTACGACGCCCTCCGCGGCCGCCCGAATCTCCCGGTAGAACGCGAGGACGATCTCGGCCGTCGTCCGGGACGGGTCATGGAACTGCCAGCCGTCACGCGTCAACCGGGAACCCATCGCCGGGCCGAAGGCGCCGAACACGTCGTACGTGCTGAAGTCGTGCTTGACCAGCTCGAAACCCCAGTCCTTGAACCGCTGCAGGTCCGCGCGGACGCCGTCCAGGACCTCGGGGTACGACGGATCGAGCGCCCGGCCCGGCTTGTCGTGCGGGGCCTTCGACGTCAACGGGGTGGGCTCGCGGACCAGGAGCGGGCGGAACCACAGGCCCGGTCGCGCACCGATCTCCTTGATCGCGGCCGCCGTACCGGCCAGGTCGTCGAAGACTCCCGGCGTACCGCGGTCCCAGGGGCCGCCGGAGGCTATGCCGCCCGGGTACCAGCCGTCGTCGACGACGCTGAACGGCTTCACCGGGTGACCGTCGGCGAGCTCGACGATCGTCGACGCGTCCTGCAGGACAGCCTTCTCGTCGAAGTTCTCGCCGTACGCGTAGTACCAGTTGTTAGCCCCGACCACCGGCGCGGGCTCAGGTCGCGCCGGTAGTCGGGTGCTCATGGAGGCGACCGCTGCGTTCAGGGTCTGCCAAGGTGTGCCCGCGTCTTCGAATCGTCGCACGACTGCTGCCGTCAGCGTACGACCGTCCAAAAGCGCCGGGCCGCCGCCGTTGCGCAGGTCGAGCCAGAGGGTGAATCCGTCACCGTCGACGGTCCACGCGCAGAACGCGTTCGGCTGTACGTCGACGCCCATCCCGAACGTGCCTGCTTCTGAGTGCGCGAGGAAGTACCAGGGCAGCAGGCGCTCGGGTTGCTGGTGCCGCCACTGCAGGTCGCCGTACGAACGCTCCCATGCGTCACCGAGGATCAGCGCGTCGCTCGGCAGCTTCTCCGGCCAGCGGAGCGCGACCCGGGAGATCCGCTCCGCGGTGACCTCGATGGCTCCGTCGTTCCAGCGGATCTCGGCCCCGGCGCGCGCCGGGGAGACCAACTCTCCCGAGGGGTCCACCTGGACGAAAACAGCGCTCGGCTCTCTCACTTGGCTCCCTCGGGGTTAATTTCCCCAGAGACTTTAGTTAGTGCTTCTCGGGCCGGTCAAGGCGGAGACCGCGGCCACGAGACGGTCCACGTCCGGCTGGTCCGTGTACGGCGCGAGACCGGCGCGGATCGCACCGGCCGGGCCGAGACCGAGGTGGCGGGCGGGCTCGTAGGCGTAGAAGGAACCGGCCGGGGCGTTCACGCCCGCCTTCGCGAGGTGCTCGGAGACCGCCGCCGGGGTGTGACCGTCGAGGGTGAAGAGCAGGGTCGGCGTGCGGTGTGCGGCATGGCCGTAGAGGGTGACGCCGGGGATCGCTTTCAGGCGGGCCTCGAGGTCGTCACGGAGCGCGTCCTCGTGCGCTTCGACGCTTTCGAGCGAGCTGATCAGTCGCTCCCGCCGGGTGCGGCCAGTGCCCGCGAGATCGGCGATGAAGTCGACGGCGGCGGTCGTGCCGGCCAGCAGCTCGTACGGCAGCGTCCCGAACTCGAAGCGCTCCGGTACGACGTCTGTCGACGGCAGCAGCTTGTCGGGCTTCAGCGTCTCGAGCAGCTCGGGCGCCGCGGTCAGCGCGCCGAGATGCGGTCCGAAGAACTTGTACGGCGAGCACGCGTAGAAGTCGGCGTACCGCGCGTCGATCGGCGCGTGTGCGGTGAGGTGGACGCCGTCGACGTAGATCAGCGCTCCGGCCTCGTGCACCTGGTCGGCGATCTTCTGGGTGGCGGGACGCGTGCCCAGGAGGTTGGACGCGGCGGTGACCGCGACCAGGCGGGTGCGGTCGGTGAGCAGCGGGGCGATGTCGTCCAGCTCGGAGGTCTCCGGGTCGAAGCCGAGCCACTTCACCGTGGCGCCTGCGGCCTCGGCGGCCTGGACCCACGGACGGACGTTCGCGTCGTGATCGAGGCGACTGACGATCACCTCGTCGCCCGCGGACCAGGTCTTGGCGAGGGTGCGGGAGAAGTCGTACGTGAGCTGCGTCATGCTGCGGCCGAACACGATCCCCTGAGCGGTGGTGCCGAGCAGATCGGCCATCGCCTGGCGGGCGCCGACAACGATCTCGTCGGCGCGGCGCTCGGCGGCGGTCAGTTGACCGCGGTTCGCGAGCGCCGACGTCATGGTCCGCGCCACCGCGTCGGCGACGACCTGCGGCGTCTGCGAACCACCGGGTCCGTCGAAGTGCGCGGCCCCCTCGTCGAGCGCGGGGAACTGCTTCCGGACGGCAACGACGTCAAAGGCACTCATGCGCGTCATCCTCTCTCGCTCCTGACAGCCGACGCCAGCGCCTGCCCGAATGCGGATATAAATGCGCAAACTGTCCGGGGAGTAGTGCAGGATGTCAGGAGTGAGCACGGTAACGACTCCTGACAGCACCTCCAGCCCCGCCCCGGTCCGGGCCTGGCTCCCCGTCATGCTGGCCCTCGCCGCGATCTGGGGCTGCAGCTTTCTGTTCATCTCGGTCGGCGTCCGCGAGTTGCCGCCGCTCTATCTCGCGCTCGGACGGGTGATCGCGGGGTCCGTCGTACTGCTCGCGATCCTCGCCCTGAAGCGCGAGCCGCTGCCGCGGGACCCGCGCCTGTGGGCGCACTCGTTCGTGGTCGGGGCGATCGGTTCGGCGATCCCGTGGACACTGTTCGGGTACGGCGAGGAGCGGATCCCGTCGCTGCTCGCCGGCATCTGGAACGGGATCACCCCGCTGGTCGTGCTGCCGATCGCGGTGCTGATCTTCCGGACCGAGAAGTTCTCCGCGCAGCGCGGGTTCGGGTTGCTGATCGGGTTCCTCGGGATGCTCGTCGTCCTCGGAGCCTGGCAGGTGCAGGCCGGCGCGAACCTCCTCGGCCAGGGACTGTGCATGCTGGCCGCGGTCTCGTACGGGCTCGCAATCCCTTACCAGAAACGATTCCTGGCCGGGACGACACTGTCCGGAACCGCACTGTCGACCAGCTTGTTGCTGTGCGCAACGGTCCAGCTGGCCGTCGTCGCTCCCCTGGTCACCGGGCATGCTCCGCCGGCGCCATGGTCGCTGTCAGCCAAGACGGTGCTGAGCGTTCTGGCCCTCGGCGCGCTCGGCAGCGGACTCGCCTTCGTGCTCAACATGCGCAACATCCGGCTGATCGGCGCGAGCCGCTCGTCGATGGTCACGTACCTGATGCCGATCTTCTCGATCATCGTCGGCGTACTCGTCCTGAACGAGCACATCGCCTGGTACCAGCCCGTCGGCGGCCTCATCGTCCTGCTCGGCGTAGCCGTCTCCCAGGGCCTCCTCGGGAACTTCCGCCGCAAGATCCCTGTGGAGGCACCCGCCACCTAGGCGTGGCGGAGGTTCGGTACGGCGGCGACAACGACTGCGACGAGGGCGAGCAGCGTTCCGGCGACGACCGGGGTGGTGATCGGCTTGTCGGCGACCGGTAGGAAGACGTCGATGAAGAGGCTCGCGATGAGTTGGCCTGCGATCGTGCCGAGGCCGAGCACGAAGACGCCGACCACTCGGACCACGGCGGCCGCGGCGCTGATGAAGATGACGCCGCACGCGCCGCCGAGGTACAGCCAGGGCTCGGTCGGCAGGTGCCGTGGCGTACCACGGAGCGCGAGATCGACGGCGAACACGATCAGCAGAGCGACGAATCCGACCAGGAAGTTCACCACTCCGGCCGCGACCGCGCCGTACGCGTCGGGGGACGCAGCCCGGGCCACCCGCCCGTTGATCGCCTGCTGCACCGCGGTGCCGACGCCGCCGAGCGCCGGCAGGAGCGCGAGCATCAGGCCGTCGGGGTGACTCAGTTGCTGCGACACGGCCAGGCCGACCGCGACCAACGCGATCAGGGCACCGACGATGCGTACGGCGGTGAGCGGCTGCGGACCGGCCGGGCCGAATCCGAGACGGTCGACGACCAGGCTGCTGATCGCCTGCCCGGCCACACCCGCCACCAGGAACACCGCGACACCGATCACGGAGACGGTGATCGACTGCGTAGCGACGAGAAACGCGCCCGCGAGTCCGCCGAGACATTGCCACCAGCGCAAGCCGCCGTACCCGCGCATCGGCCGCCGGATCGTGCGCCAGACCTTCACCAGCCCGCGCCGCACCGGAGGCACCACTGCGGTCGCGACCAGCAGGATCAGCAGGCCGGTGCCGAACGAGATCAGCGCCGCCGGGATCCCGTCGCCGAGGATGCCGCCGAGCTCGCCGTTCAGGCGCGACTGGACCGCTACCAGCATCCCGATCCCGAAGGCCGAGGTGAGACCGACGACGTGGTGCCGCCGAGTCGAGGGCGCGGGACGGGTGGCGGTCGTTGTCACCTCACCATCATGACCGTTCGATCGATAGCCCCTGACAGCAGGTCCGGATTATGACCGCCTTATCAGCGCCAGGTACATCGCGTCGGTGCCGTGCAGGTGCGGCCAGAGCTGGATATCCGGTCCGTCACCCAGATCCGGTACGTCGGGGAACAGCGGCCGTGCATCTTCGAGAGTCGCGTCGTCGCGGCGTCCCAGGACGGCGTCGACCACCGCGCGGGTCTCGTCGGGATGCGGCGAGCACGTCACGTACGCGACCACGCCACCGGGACGAACCGAGGTGATCGCCGAGTCGAGCAACGACTCCTGGAGCGGGCGGAGCTCCTCGACGTCTTGCGGCGTACGGCGCCAGCGGGCTTCCGGACGGCGGCGCAGCGCACCCAGACCACTGCACGGTACGTCGGCCAGCACGCGGTCGAACGAGCCCTCCGGCCAGGTCGGCTTCGTCCCGTCGCCGACGAGCACCTTGTGGTTGCCTGGGATCGCCCGCAGATTCTGGCGAACCAACTCCGCGCGGTGTTTCAGCGGCTCCACAGCAGTCAGCTGACCGTCCGGCAGGAGGGCTGCGAGCAGCGCGGACTTGCCGCCTGGTCCCGCACACAGGTCGAGCCAGTTCGCGTCGTCGCCGTCGACCTTCGCCGACGCCAGCGCGATCGCGACCAGCTGCGACCCTTCGTCCTGTACGCCGGCCCGCCCGGTCGCGACCGCTGCGATCCGACCCGGGTCGCCGCCGCCGTCGAGCACCGCGCCGTACGGCGACCAGCGCGCCGGGACCGCACCGGCATCAACCAACTCGTCCACGTCAGCCAGCCCCGGCCGAGCCACCAACGTCACCCTCGGTGGCTCGTTGTCCGCGACGAGCAGGTCCTCCAGACCTTCGTCGAGCACCCGGTCGAACGCGTCGATCACCCACCGGGGATGCGCTTCGGCGATCGCCAGGTAACCCAGGAGATCCTTGTCGGGCCGCGGCGCGGTCGTCGAGATCCACTGGTCCAGCGAGCGCTGACTGATCTTGCGGAGTACGGCGTTCACCAGGCCGGTGCGCTTCTGACCCAGCTCGGAGCGGGTCAGCGTGACCATCTCGTCCACCGCGGCGTACGAGTCCACCCGCATGTTGAGCAGCTGGTGGGCGCCGAGGCGCAGCACGTCGAGGAGTTCGGGGTCGAGGTCCGCGAGTGGACGCGTGACGCACCGCGCCAGGAAGGCGTCGTACGTGCCCTGCCAGCGCAGCGTGCCGTGCACCAGCTCGGTGCAGAACGCCGCATCACGACCGCCGAGTCGCGCGTCGCGGAGCGCCTTGTTGAGCGCGAGGTTCGCGTAGCCGCCCTCGGCGGTGACCTGCCGGATGACCTGGTACGCAACCCGCCGTACCGGATCCGAGCGCCGCTGCGGCGCCCGATTGCGTGCGTTCCGGTCGCTCACGCGTTCGGCCCCAGGCGGTCCTCGTCGGTCAGCCGGATGCCGCGTGCCCAGTCGGCCGCCGCCATCGGCTTCTTGCCCTGCGGCTGAACCGTCACGAGTTCGATCGCCTTGCTCCCGGTGCCGGTCTTCACGCTCGACTTGGTCGCCTGCAGCTCACCGGGCTTCAGTTCCTCGTCGGTCAACCGGACGGCGAGCACCTTCAGCCGCTCGCCACGGAACGTCGTCCACGCCCCGGGCGCCGGGTTGCACCCGCGCACCAGCCGATCGACTCGCTGCGCCGGCGCACTCAGATCCAGCTCGGCGTCCTCGACCGTGAGCTTCGGCGCCAGCGTGATCCCGTCGGCCGGTTGCTCGCGGGCCTCCAGGACGCCGGCCTCGATCCCGTCGAGCGTGTCGACGAGCAGCTTCGACCCGGACACCGCGAGCCGGTGCAGCAGGTCGCCGGACGTGTCCTCGGGACCGATCGGTTCGGTGAGTACGCCGTACACGGGGCCGGCATCGAGCGCCTTCACGATCCGGAACGTACTCGCCCCGGCCACGTCGTCGCCCGCGATGATCGAGTGCTGCACCGGCGCGGCCCCGCGCCACGCGGGCAGCACCGAGAAGTGCAGGTTGATCCAGCCGTGCTGCGGGATGTCGAGCGCCGCCTGCGGCAGCAGCCCGCCGTACGCGACGACCGGGCAGCAGTCCGGCGCGATCTCCCGCAGCCGGGCCAGGAACTCGGGATCGCTCGGCTTGACCGGCTTCAGGATCTCGATCCCGCCGAGCTCCTCGGCGTACTGCGCGACCGGCGACGCCACGAGCTTGCGGCCGCGGCCGGCAGGCGCGTCCGGGCGGGTGACGACCCCGACCAGTTCGTGGCGACTGGCAACGATCGCCTGGAGCGCGATGACAGCAGGTTCCGGCGTACCGGCGAAGACGACTCTCACAAACCAAATCCGTTCGTCGGGTGCGGCGAGACCTTGAGTTGCGGCGGGCCGCTCAGGCCGGACCAGTCGGACTCGCGGATCGCCTTCATCGCCTGCTTGCGGGTCTCGCGGTCGAGCCGGTCGACGAACAGGACACCGTCCAGGTGGTCGGTCTCGTGCTGGATGCAGCGGGCGAGCAGGTCCGAACCCTCGATCACCACCGGGTCGCCGTACATGTTGAAACCCTTGGCGATCACCGACTGGGCGCGGCGGCAGTCAAAGGTCAGGCCGGGGATCGACAGGCAGCCCTCCGGGCCGAACTGCTCCTCGAGCGACAGCGTCAGCTCCGGGTTGATCAGGTGCCCGAGCTCGCCCTCGACGTGGTACGTGAACACGCGCAGGCCGACACCGATCTGCGGCGCGGCCAAGCCCGATCCGGGCGCGTCCTGCATGGTGTCGGTGAGGTCCGCGACCAGGCGGCGCAGCTCGGCGTCGAAGTCGACGACCGGGTCGGCCTTGGTGATCAGTACGGGGTCGCCGAACAGGCGGATGGGTTGGACCGACACAGACTCTCCACAGCACTCCACGGACCTGGACCGGGCAAGTCTACGGGGCCCATCAGGCGGATTCCCGACGGGAGGCCCCTCCCGTTTGTTGCCACAAGCACGTACTGTGGTCCCAGGCGTACCCTCAGTCACTGCCGTCACACGCCGCTCGGGAGACCCAATGCTCACAGCAGCACGGGGGGCAACTCTGATCGTCCTGGGTGCACTGCTCGCCCAGGCACCCCTCACCGCCCAGGCCTACGAACCCCGCGAACCTGCAGCACCACTACCTACTGCGACGCCCTCTACTGCGACGCCGCCGACCCTTCCTCCTGCGACGCCCACCCCCACCTCGTCACCCACGTCTGAGGGTGTCGCGAGGTCGTGGAGTGAGGTGGTGCAGCAGGTCACCGAGACGTCGCCTGGTGATGTGCCGCTCAGGTCGGCGGACACGTCCGCGCAGGCTGCCTCGATGCTCCGGTGCTTCAAGCTCGAGACCGAGAACTACTGCCTCGGCCTCGGCTTCGTCAGTCAGGTACCGACCGGCGCCCAGCGGCACGCCCTGATGGCCGACCCGAGCCTCCGCACCGCCGACGAGACCGGGCAGGTCAGCGCCGAGCAGGACATCGCCACCGGTGATCTGACGCCGGCCGGGTTCGTGTCCGAGCGCGCCGCGATGCCGAAGAGCCAGCGCGTCACCGCGGAACTCGACGAGATGCAAGCCGCCTGGAACGGCCGCGAGAAGGCCCGCGAACTCCGCGAACTCGCCGAATCCGAAACCCCACCACCCAACCCCGAGCCCACTCCGGAATCCACGCCGACCTCGACTCCGGTGCCGACAGTTGAGCCGACTCCGGTGCCGACCAGGACAGTTCCTACTGTGGGTACGTCCACGCCGGTGCCGTCGACTCCAGTCGCGCCGATTGCGGCGCCTGCTTCGGCGTACATCATGAAGGGGTTCCAGACCTCGCAGGAGAAGGGGTACTGGTGTGGTCCGGCGACGTTCCAGTCGATCGATTGGGCCGACGACAACCAGAAGGACACCCAGGCGTCCTGGGCGAAGGACCTCGGTTCGACCACATCCGGTACCGCGATCTCCGCGATGGTGAAGCAGACGAACGTGAAGACCGCCTGGCCCAAGTCCGCCGGCACGTACATCGTGCAGAACGTCTCGAACTGGAACGCGCAGACCTTCTTCACCGTCCACCAGAAGCACCTCGGCGTGTACAAGGCCCCCGTGATCGAGCACGTGCAACTGCTGAAGCGGTACTTCCCGTACCTCGCCTTCAACCACAGCGGGCACTACCAGGTCGGCCGCGGCTACGACAAGGCGAAGGGCACGATCGCGATCTTCGAGGTGTTCAACGAGCGCCGCTTCAACAGCCGCGGCAACGTCACCGACGGCCCGAAGAACATCCCCGCCAGCGCCCTGTTCAACGCCACGCTCGCCAACTCGTTCCAGAACATCGGACTGTGATGCGTCGTACGGTTGCCGTTAGCACCCTTCTGCTCCTGACCGTGGCGGGCTGCTCCTCCAACCCACCGGAGAGCAGCCCGTCACCGAGCCGCACGCCATCACCGAGCAGCACCCCGACACCAACCCCCACAACGCCAGGGCGACCGTCGGACACAGGTACGGCGCTGCCCGCGTGGGCGAACGTCCTGCGGCAACCGGTCGACGGGCAGCACCTCGTCACCCAGCAACGCAAGTACGTCGTGACGCGCGGCAGCGACGAAGCCGGTACGACGACCATCGCGGACCGCGCCAGCAAGAAGGTCGTCGTACGGCACGTACCAGCGAGCGGCTTCATCGCCCAGTCCCCCGTCGTCATCGACGACCACTGGGCGCTGGTCGAGGACATCCGCTCCGACGGCCCCGACCCGCAGATCAAGATCCTCCGCTACGACCTCACGACGGGCAAGGCCACGCCTCCGACCGCACTGCCGCCCGTCTCCGAGCCGGAGATCGGCGCGTACGACGGCACGTTCGCCTACAGCTCCACCGACGCGAGGAACCGCTCCTGCCTGATCGTCGCCGACCTCGCGACGCTCAAGTCCCGCACGGTCACCTGCGTCGCGGCCCCCGGCTACGTGGCCGATCCCGTGGTGTCCGCGGACACGGTGACGTTCAGCGAGATCATCGCGCCGGAGACCGCCCGCCGCTGCAAGCGGATCCTCACCGCTCCTCTGTCCGGAGGCGCCTCCCAGCCGGTGCCCGCAGCAACCAACTGCATCCAGTGGAGCGGCGCGACCCTGCGCGGCGCGACGGTCTGGTCAGAGGTCGGCGCCTCGGACCCGGACCAGTACCAGAGCAAAGCGTACGTCCGGGAGTCCGGCGACTCCCCCGCCCGCCCACTCGGCGCCGTCGTCACCGACACGATTCTTGCCTGCGGCAACTGGATCCTGTGGGAGACGAGGACGGTCGGCTCCGGCGGCGAGGAGACCTACCAGATCAATCGCTGGCGCTCCGGTCTCTCCACCCCACAACGGCTGTACGCCGCCAAACCCGGAGTGGCTCTGACTCCGATGACGTGTCAGGACAACACGGTGTTCGTCGAAGCGGCGTACCTCGCGAGCACCCCGACGTACACCGAAACCATCTCAGCCGCGCTCTAGTTCACCGAGTAGTGGCGAGCACTGCCGCGAGGCCTTCTTGCAGATCCTTGACGAAATACTCGGGGACCTCGAGCGCCGGGAAATGTCCGCCGATGTCGGGCGTCGTCCAGCGGACGATCTGCCGGTACCGCTCCTGTGCCCAGGGGCGCGGGCATTTCTCGACGTCGCGGGGATACATGGTGAGTGCTGACGGGACGTCGACCCGGAGTTCGGGATCCAGCGAGTTGTGGCTTTCGTAGTAGATGCGGGCCGCCGATGCGCCTGTTCGCGTCAGCCAATACAGGGTGACGTCGTCAAGAATCCGGTCTCTGGAGATCCTCTCGAACGGGCTGTCCTCGGTGTCCGACCACTCCGCGAACTTGTCGAGGATCCAGGCAAGCAGCCCGATCGGTGAGTCGACGAGCGAGTAGCCGATGGTCTGCGGCCGGGTCGCCTGCTGCTTCGCGTACGCCGCGCGCCGGCGCCAGAAATCGTGGGTGTCCTCGGTCCATTCGCGCTCGATCGCCGTCAGACCGTCCGTCGTCATCCCGGGCGGCGCCTCCGCGAACGTCGTGTGGATACCGAGAACGTGCGCCGGGAACCTGCCGCCGAGAACCGTGGTGATATTGCCGCCCCAGTCACCGCCGTGGGCCAGGAACTTGCTGTAGCCGAGCCGTCCCATCAGCTCCACCCAGGCGGCCGCGATCTTCTCGGTGCCCCACCCGGTGGTGGCCGGCTTGTCGCTGTAACCAAAGCCCGGCAGCGACGGAACCACGACGTGGAACGCCGGCGCGTCAGCGTCACTCGGATCTGCCAGCTCGTCCACTACGTCGATGAAACGAGCAATGCTGTCCGGCCAGCCGTGCGTCATGATCAGCGGAGTGGCATCGGCGCGCGCGGAGCGGCGGTGCAGGAAGTGGATTCCCAGATCGTCGATGGTCGTGCGGAACTGACCGATCCGGTCGAGGCGCTGTTCGAACGACCGCCAGTCGTACCCGGTGCGCCAGTAGTTCACGACCTCGACGAGGTCGTCGAGCGGAACGCCCTGTTCCCATCGGCGAGGGCCGGGCGGAGCGCCGTGGACCGTCTCGGCCTCCGGTAGTCGCGCCGAGGCCAACCGCGCGCGCAGATCGTCGAGGTCGGCGTCAGTCGCGTGGGCTTCGAATGTTTGTACGTCGCTGGTGTGCAGGGGCATGAGACCTCCCTGGCCATCGTCGTGGAACCGGCTAAGACGGTTCCAGCCTGCCATGCCATCAGGCCGGCGCGCAACCGGCTAAGGTGGTTCCATGCGTGATGGGTTCCCCGACTTTCGCCTCGGTGCCGTGCTGGCGACCAGCTTCACGGGGACTCTGTCGGAGCGTCACGGCAACTCGGTGGAGCGCATTCCGACGCCGCAACGGCTCGTCGATTGGCTGACGGTGAGCGGCCTCGCCGTGGAGTCCTGCACACCTGCCCAACTCGACCTCGCCCGGGAACTGAGGGAGTCGATTCACGCCGCCGCGACAGCGGCCGCGATCCAGGACGCTCTCCCTGCGGCTGCTGTGCAAGTCATCAATGACTGCAGTGCTCAGGGTCGGGCCGCAGCCGTCCTGACACCCGGGGGTCAGCGGCGATGGCAACTCGGCTCGGCTTCCAGCGTGGAGGACGCTCTCGGCGTGATCGCCGCCGACGCGATCAGCATCATCGCCGGCGAGCGCGACGGACGATTGGCTTTGTGTGCGTCGCCGACCTGCCAGGCCGCGTTCTTCGACACCAGCCAAAGCCGCAGCCGCAAATGGTGTGACATGAACACCTGCGGGAATCGTCAGAAGAAGGCGCGCTTCATCGCCAAATCAGCGCAACAACCAGCGCTCTAGCGGCGAGCGTGCCGGATCTTCAGGCGGCCGAAGCCCATCACACCGGTGATCCGGACCCGCGGGCCGTCGCCGGTGGACTCACGCGGCGGCTTGTACCGGGTGTCTTTCCACTCGGTGCGGACCGCGTCGAAGTCGACGACCGCGTCGCGCGGCAGCGTGATCTTGACGCCGCCGTGCATCACGTTCAGGTCGATGTCGACGTCACCGTGCTCGAACTGCGCCTGCGACAGATCCAGCCGCACCCGCCCGTGCATCGACTCGACCTTGAGGTACCGCGGCACCCGCCAGACACCCCGCCGTACGATCCGGCCGGCGGACGCGCCGATCGTCGCCGAGCGGCCCGGCTGCTCGGCCGGGAGCGCGGCAACGGCGACCTCGAGATCCTGCCGGGTCCTGGCGGCCAGCACCTGGTGCAACTGCTGCTCCAGCTCGTCGTGGGAGAGGTACCCGCCGGTGTACGCCGACTGCACGCGCTCCACTGCAGCGTTGCGGTCCACGTCCCCGATCGCGGGCGAGCGATCCTCTGGCACCGAAGTCACCGGATCACTGTAGTGGCAGGCCGCGCTCACGCAGCTGGGTCCGCAGGTCCGCGGCGCCGGTGAAGACCTCGGCATCGAGCCCGACCGCGCGCGCACCGTCGACGTTGTACGCCATGTCGTCGGTGTAGAACGTCCGCGCCGGGTCGAGGCCGAAGCGCTCGATCAGGATGCGGTAGATCTTCTCGTCCGGCTTCGCCGTCTGCTCGACCCCGGACACGATCTCTCCGTCGAAACGGGTGAGGATCGGGAACGCGTCCTTGGCGACCTCCCACTTCTCGCCGGAGAAGTTCGTCAACGCGTACGTCGGTACGCCGAGCGCCTGGAGCTCGGTGACCAACGCGGCGGTGTCCTCGAACACGCCCTTGACCATCTTCAGCCAGCCGGTGTCGTACGCCTCGATCCACTCGGCGTGCTCCGGGTGCAGGCTGGTCAACTCGGCGACCGCCTCCGCCCACGAACGCCCCTCGTCCTGCTTGTGGTTCCAGGCCGGCGTGGCCACGTTGGTCAGAAAGTGCGTCCGCTGCTCCTCGTCCGGGATCAGGTCGGCGTACAGGTACGTCGGACTCCAGTCCAGCAGCACCCCGCCGATGTCGAACACCACTACGTCGATCGTCCGCTCACTCATACCGGCAACCCTACGAGACCCGGTGCGAACGGTGCCGCGGCCTTCACGGTCCGCAGGACCGGGACGGTCTCGATCGCGGTGATGTGCTCGATCGCGCCGACGCGTTCGATCAGGTAGGTGTGCAGGGCGTTCGGGCTTGCACAGATCGCTTGCGCGACGAGGTTGGTCCGGCCGGTCGTCGCGGCGACGAACCCCAGCTCGTCGTGCTCGGCCAGCGCGCGACCGACGGCATCGAGGTGAGCGGGCGGCACGGACAGCCACAGCATCGCGCTGGTGGTGAAGCCGAGTGCGCCCGGGTCGACGTCGACATCGAAGTAGATCGCACCGCTCTGCTGCAGCTCCTCCATCCGCCGCGCGACGGTCGCAGCCGACCACCCCGTCCGTACGGCGAGGTCCGCATGCGTAGCCCGCCCATCCGCAGCAAGCCCAGCCAGCAACTTCCCGTCACCAGCATTCAGCCCTCGCACCGCTCCACGATCCGGTAATCCTGAGAAACCTCGGAGAGCGTTCTCTTGGGTTGCGGTGAGGCTCTTGGCGCGGCCGCGCCAGGCTGTTGGGCCGCCGACGTACAGGTGCAGCAGGTAGTGCGCGGAGACCGAGGTAATGCCGGCGGTTCGCGGGATGTCGTGCAGGAGTAGCGCGTTCCCGTCGGACTGGGTCGTGTGCACGATCGACACGATCTCGGTGCCGCCGGACGCCAGCTTGATCCAACTCGTGTCGGAACGCCGGGAGAGCGCTCCCGCAAGATCTTGCGCCGCGTGCGGGGCCGCAGTCAGACGGAGCAGCCACTGTGATCGCCCATCCATCTCCGGATCCGGCAGGCCGATCACCCGCAGCCCGGCCTCGGCCCGCAGCCGGTTGAACCGCCGCGCGACCGTCTGCGTGGAGACGCCGAGCACCTCCCCGATCCGGCTGTACGGCGCCCTGCCGTCGAGCTGCAACGCATGCACCAAGGCCCGGTCGGTCGCATCCACCATGGTGACGATCATCGCCCCATCGGCGCTCGGATGGAAGATTCCCTCAGATTCTGTCCGCTGAGTGGAAGATCACCCGCCCCTCGCCGATGGTGACGCTATGACGAACAAACGATGGATCGGCCTGATCGCACTCCTGGTCGCCGAGGCCATGAACCTGCTCGACGCGACGATCGTCCAGGTCGCGGCGCCGGTGATCCACACGGAACTCGGCGGCCGGACCGCGGACATCCCCTGGTTCAGCGCGGCGTACACGCTGCCGTTCGCGGCCCTGCTGATCACCGGCGGCCGGCTCGGCGACCGCTTCGGCCGGCAGCGGATGTTCCGCGTCGGCGTGACGGTCTTCGTGCTGACCTCGGCGGCCTGCGCACTCGCGACGGCGCCCGGCGAGCTGATCGGGTTCCGTGCGGTCCAAGGTGCCGCGGCAGCCCTGGTGATCCCGCAGACCATCGGCCTGATCAGGTCGAGCTTCACGGGGAGCGCTCTCTCGAAGGCGCTCGGCGCGATCGGTCCGGTAATGGGCCTGGCCGGCATCTCGGGTCCGCTGCTGGGCGGGTTCATCACCGAGGCGAGCTCGTGGCGAGTCGTCTTCCTGGTGAACGTCCCCCTCGGCATCGGCGTACTCGCCCTGTCGCACCTGCTGCCCGAGTCCGCATCTCCACAACCGCCACGCATCGACATCCTCGGAACGCTGTTGCTCACCGGCGGTACAGCGCTCGTCGTCTACCCGATCCTGCAATCACGCGACTGGTACCTGCTGGCGGCCGGAGTCGTGCTGCTCGGACTGTGCTTGCTGCGAAAGGACGGCCGACTGATCGAGGTGAGCCTGTTCGCACACCGCGGGTTCGCACCGGCGCTCGTCACGTCGACGTTGTTCTTCGCGGTGATGAGTGGCCTGACGCTGGTCGTCGTACTGCATCAGCAGCTGACCCTGCACCACAGCGTGATGCGCTCGAGCCTCGCGTTGCTGCCATGGTCCGCGGCCACCGGCATCGCCTCACTCGTCGCCGGCCAGTGGCTCGTCTCGCGGCTCGGATCCCGCTTGATGTACGTCGGACTCGGCGTACTGCTCCTCGGCCTCGCGATCGCGCCGTACGCGCTCCTGCCCGCACTCGCTGCCGGTGGAGTCGGCGTCGGACTGTTCACGACCGCGTTCTTCACGGAGGCATTGCATCGGGTAGCTCCCCACGAAACGGGCTCAGCTGCTGGGCTGCTCAACGCGGTCCAGCAGTTCGGCGGAACGCTGGGCGTCGCGGTGTTCGGCACGATCTTCCTGCGGCACCCGGCGACGATCGATCGCGCGGTGTGGGTGGCGGTCGCGGTCATCGCGGTGACGGTCGCGACCGCTCACCTCATGCGTTCGCCGCGTTCGACTCGGCGCGGGCGTGCAACGCCGGAGCCAGTGCGTACTGGCCGATGAAGATCGCGACACCGAGAACGGCGCAGCCGAGCCAGGTCGCGGTCGGCCCGAGGTGCTCGAGGGCGTTGGTGCCGGCCAGCGGCCCGATCACCGTGCCGACGCCGAACGCCATACCGGACAGACCCATGTAGCGACCGCGCAGGTCGATCGGCGCGAGGTCGGCGAACACCGCGCCGATGACCGCGGCGAACCCGATCTCTCCGAGCGTCCACACCACGACCGACATCCCGTATCCCCACCAGGTGTGCACGAACGCTCCCAGACCGAACCCGAGCCCGACCACCAGCATCGACGAGGCAAGCAGTTTCGGCCGGTCGAGCTTGGCCATCCACCGGCCGAGGAACGGCTGGGCGAGCACGATCACCACGCCGTTGAGCGCGATCACGAGCCCGTACGTCCGGGAGGACAGACCGTCCCCCGCCATCGCCAGCGGCAGGGTCGAATAGCCCTGCATGTAGATGGTCGCGTAGCCGATCTGGATCAGGACCATCAGCAGGAACACCGTGTCACGCGCGACCACCGGCAGCAGCGATCGGCCGACCGAGTTCTCTTCGGGCGCCGGGCGGCTCTCCGGCACCATCATCCAGATGACCAGACCGGCGATCACCGACGTGGCGGCGTTCACCCAGAACAGCAGGCCGTAGCCGAAGGACGCGAGTACACCGGCGCTGACTGTCGAGACGGAGAAGCCGAGGTTGATCGCCCAGAACAGGAGGCCGTACGCGCGGACCCGCTCGGTCGGCTGCAGCAGATCCGCGACCGTTGCCTGAACGGCCGGGCGGAACAGGTCGCCCAGCAGGCCGACGAGGAAGGCAGCCACCCAGATCAGCGCCATCGACCGTGCGGACCCGAGCAGGATCAGCGCGGCGCCGGTGCCGAAGAAGCAGATCAGCATCGTCACACGGCGTCCGGCCCGGTCGGACAGCCAGCCGCCGACGAGTTGCGCGCAGACAGTTCCGGCGCCGACGGCGGCCGCGACAGCTCCCGCCGTACCCGCGGAGAGGTGCCGGTCGTGGGTCAGGTACAGGACGAGGAACGGTTGCACGAAGCTGCCGAGCCGGTTGACCAGCTGGCACACCCACAACGCCCAGAAGGCCCGCGGCAGTGCGGTGGGCGTGGGCTTGCCGACGGCGATTGCGCTCATGGGTCAACTGTCCGGGCTCGCCGCGGCCTTGTCGACGATTAGGCTCAGGGCTAATCTAGCCGGGTGATCACGATCAGGCTGAACGCCGGGGACATCGGGCGGATCCGGTTCGCGCTGTCGCCGGTGTGGGAGGCCGTGACGAGTGTGCGGGCGCTGAGCAACAACACCGCGCGCAGCGTGCACGGGCCGTGGCTGCAGAAGGTCCGGCCGACGATCGAGGGCGACGACCTGACGTTGCTCAGGGCCCTCATTCCGTCGTCCGGCTATATCCCGGACTTCCTGACCCCGGCCCCGCCGCGCCGGTCGACGAGCCTGGAGTCGGGCCTCGCCGCGATCGCCGCGACACCGCACGACCTGGTCGCCGACGAGCTCACGAAGCTGCACGCGGAGAACCCGGACCCGGTGCTTTCTGAGCTGATGGCACACCCGGCGAAGGCGCTGGACGTGATCACCGAGGCGCTGGAGACGTACTGGCGACGGGCGATCGAGCCCGACTGGCGGCGGATGCGGTCGCTGCTGCAGGAGGATCTCGCGTTCCGGCTGGACGAACTGGCGAGTGGCGGGATCGAGCGGCTGTTCCGCAACCTGCATCCGTCGATCAAGTACGCCGACGACCGCATCGAGATCGATCGGCCGTTCTGCTGCGACGGCGAACCGATGACCGGACAGGGCCTGCTGCTGGTGCCGTGCGTGTTCACCTGGCCGGCCGGGCTCGCCGTCACAGGCGCGCCGCACGTGCCGACCATCACGTACCCGCCGCGCGGCCTCGGCCGCTTGTGGGAGGACCGTCAGGACACCACGGACTCCCCGCTCGCCGACCTGGTCGGCCGCACGAGAGCCGCGATCGTCAGCCACCTCGATCTGCCCATGTCCACAACGCATCTGGCCCACCAGCTAGGCGTCACGGCACCCACCCTCAGCGTCCACCTCAGCATCCTCCGCAATGCCGGCGTAGTGACGTCCCGCCGCGACGGCCGCACGGTCCTCTACTACCGCACCTCGCTGGGCCACCAGTTGCTCGCCGCCGCAACGCCCCTCGCCACCTCCGCCTGATCGCTTCGACTCCGGCTCGCCAGCCCGGCTGGCATGGTGGAGAGTTTCCAGCACCTCACTGGAGGGTTTCTGGCGTCATCACAGGAAAGCCCTCCTACCAACCACCATCCCCATCCCACTCCGAGGGTCGCCAGGTCTGGGAACTGGGGACTGCTACCCACCTGAAGTCACCAGCCAGCGTCCCCGATCGCCCCGCCGACGTCACCGGCCCCGGGCATTGGGCGTGGGTGCGCCGGGTCAGGGCTCGGGCGGCTGTGCTGCGGATTTCTGTGCAAGGTCGACAGTACGTATACGTCCACTGACCGGCGATCCGGACTACTGCCCGGTGCGGGGTGGCAGGTAGCAGAAGTATACGTACTGTCGAGATGCAGTTTCCGGCGGACTGCGGCTACCCGTAAGCGCGGTCAGCCGGTTGCCGGGGGAAGCGACACCCTCCGGGTGCTGCGGACAGCGAATATCAGGTGCGAGCCCACCAGAACCTGTCACACGGCCCGCGGCCCAGCCGACCCACGCCTCCAACGAAGCCGAATGACCCTGTGTCGCGCCACCAGTTCCTGTTTGCGGCACCAATTCCTGGCCGCGACCGACGCGCGGCGGCCTAGCCGAAGCTGGGTGGGTCAACCTGGATTCGGACTGTGCCGGGGTTCTTCTTGGTGGTGCGGGCCGACTGGGATTCCTTGAGGGAGCGGACGAGGGTCGTGCCGTGGGCGCGGGGGGTGCGCACCACGGCTCGGACGGTGTCCTCGTCGAGGTCGACCGGGCCGAGCACCTCGAGACCGGCGGACGGCGGCATCAGGTCGCGGAGGCGGGTGACGAGGTCGTTGACGGATTCGGCCGGGCCGGTGAGCTCGGCGAGTTTGGCGGCCGGGGCGAGGCGGGCGGTACGGCGTTCCTCGATCTCGCGGGCGGCGTACCCCTCCGGGCTCCACCGCACGATCGCCTGCAGCGGCAGCGCGGACGGGTCGCCTACCAGGATCACCATCCCGCCGGAGCTTGCCGGGCGGACCAGGGCAGCCGCGTTGAACCAGCGGCGTACCGCTTCCTCGGAGGCCCGCAGATCGGGGCGAGCCAGCATCAGCCAGGTGTCGAGGAGCAGCGCCGCGCTGTACCCGCCCTCGGCGACCGGCTCGGCGCCCGGCGTGCTGACGATCAACGCCGGCGCGTCCGGTACGACGTCGAGCATGTTGTCCCCGCCCGACGTACGGACAACGACCCCGGGGAACGCGCGCCCGAGTTCTTCCGCCGTACGACGTGCGCCGATGATCGCCGCGCGCATCCGGGTGTCCCCGCACTCCGGGCACCGATGATCCGCCGCGGGCCGGCCGCACATGCTGCAGCTCGGCGGCCCGGATCCCCCGGTACGACGCAACGTCCCGCCACACGTGGAGCACCGCGAAGGCGCCCGGCACGTCTGGCACACCAAACTCGGCAAATACCCCGCCCGCGGCACCTGCACCAACACCGGCCCGGTCCGCAGGCCTTCGCGCGCGATCTCGAACGCCCTGGACGGCAACCGCGCCGCGCGCGCCGACGGATCACGCGCCAGGTCGATGTCCGACTCCCCCGCGATGTGCACCGACGGCGCCGCCGCCCGGGTCACCTTCCGGTCCGCGATCAGCTCATGCGCGAACCCGGACTCCACCAGAGCCGCTGCCTCCGCGGACCGCGCAAACCCACCGAGCAACGCCGCGCACTTCTGCCGGAACGCCCGTAGCAGCAGGACTTCCCGGGCATTCGGGTACGGCGCACGGGGCTCGGCGTACGACTCGTCGCCGTCGTCCCACATCGCCACCAGCCCGAGATCCGCCACCGGAGCGAACGCCGCCGCCCGCGTCCCGATCACCACCCGCGCACGGCCGTGCAACGCGGACAGGAACGCGCGATAGCGAGCCGTCGGCCCCAGATCCGCGGACAACGTGACGAACCCGGACTCCCCCAGCACCTCGCTGCACGCGGCCGCGAGCCGCTCGAGGTCACGGGCGTCCGGGGCAAGGAGCAGGGCGCCGCGGCCGGACGCGGCGCAGACGGCCGCAGCCTGCGCGAACGCCAGCGGCCAATCGGCGCCCGGCACGGCGGTCCAGACCGCGCGCGGCGCCTCTCCCCTGGCGACCGCGTCCAGAAAGCCAGGAGGGTACGGCGACCACTCCGAGCGGGACGTCGACACCGGCGGACGCGGCGGCTGATCGCAGCGCAGCGCCTCGCCCTCGACCTTCGCGTGCCGCGGCGGCACCGCGAGCCGCGTGACGTCCGCGAGCACCCCGGCGTACCGATCGGCGACGTCGCGGCAGAGGTCCGCGATCTCCGGCGTCAGCACCTGCTCGGGCGAAACGACCTTGCGGAGCCGGACCAGCTTGCCGTCGTGGTCCGACTCGTCGAGCCGCTCCAGCACGAACCCGTCGAGGTCCTTGCCGGCGAACCGCACCTTCACCCGCGCACCGGGTTGCGCGGCCGCGGCCAGGTCGTCAGGCACCAGGTAGTCGAACGGCCGGTCCAGATGCGGGAGCGAGACATCGACCGCGATCCGGGCCACCGGCAACGTCGTCGTGATCTCGGCCGGTTCCTTGGTGCGCGACTTGCGAACGGTGTCGCGCAACAGCGTCAGCTGCTCCGGCGAGTCTCCGTTCGATGTCACCGGGAAACTCTAGTCGGCAACGACGACACTCCGTCGGAGGCCGACTGCCGACCTGTGGACAAACCAAGGCCCGGCTGCCGTGAAAGGCAGCCGGGCCGAGTAGTGCTTACTTGCTGACCGCGGCCTTGAGGGCCTCGACGCGGTCCGTGCGCTCCCAGGTGAAGCCTTCGCCGGTGCGGCCGAAGTGGCCGTTCCGCGCGGTCTGGGCGTAGATCGGCCGGAGCAGCTCCAGGTCCCGGATGATCGCGGCCGGCCGCAGGTCGAAGACCTCGCGGACCGCGGCGGCGATCTTGTCCACCGCGACCTTCTCGGTGCCGAACGTGTCGACGTAGAAGCCGACCGGCGCGGCCTTGCCGATCGCGTACGCGACCTGGCACTCGACCCGGTCCGCGAGCCCGGCCGCGACGATGTTCTTCGCCACCCAGCGCATCGCGTACGCCGCCGAGCGGTCCACCTTGGACGGGTCCTTGCCGGAGAACGCGCCGCCGCCGTGCCGCGCCATACCGCCGTAGGTGTCGATGATGATCTTCCGCCCGGTCAGCCCGGCGTCGCCCATCGGGCCGCCGATCTCGAACCGGCCGGTCGGGTTCACCAGCAGTTTGTAGTCGGTCGCATCGATGTCGAACTGCTCGAGCACCGGGTCGACGACGTGCTTCTTGATGTCCGGCTGCAACATCGTCTCCAGGTTGATGTCCGCCGCGTGCTGGCTGGACACCACCACGGTGTCGATCCGGACCGCCTTGTCATCGTCGTACTCGACCGTGACCTGGGTCTTGCCGTCCGGCCGCAGGTACGCCAGGGTGCCGTTCTTGCGCACCTCGGCGAGCCGCTCGGACAGCCGGTGCGCGATGGTGATCGGCAGCGGCATCAGCTCCGGCGTCTCGTTGGACGCGTAGCCGAACATCAGTCCCTGGTCGCCTGCCCCCTGCAGGTCCAGTTCGTCCTTGGACGCGTCCGAACGCGTCTCGTACGCCGTGTCGACACCCTGCGCGATGTCCGGGGACTGGCTCCCGATGGCGACCTGCACCCCACAGGACGCGCCGTCGAAACCCTTCAGGGACGAGTCGTAGCCGATCTCCAGGATGCGCGCACGCACGATCCCCGGAATGTCGACGTACGCCGTCGTGGTGACCTCACCCGCAACGACGACCAGACCCGTGGTGATCAGGGTCTCGACCGCGACCCGGCTCTTCGGGTCCTCGGCCAGCAATGCGTCGAGGATGGAGTCGCTGATCTGATCAGCGATCTTGTCCGGGTGACCTTCGGTCACGGACTCGGACGTGAAAAGGCGCCTCGCCACAGTTCTCCCTCGGATTCCTCTTGTGCCGCCCGGTTGCGCGTTGGCACAGCCGCACGATCCCCCCATGCACCGGCGGTTGGCGATGCATCTTGGGAAGTATGCCAGCAGTTTCCGCCCGCGTCCCGGTGACGCTCCGAATTCATCCAAGATACGAGATTAGTGATCATATTCTGGACCGGCGGTACCGGTTCAGGCGTGCGCGCCGACCGTCACGTCGCCGAGTGTGAGCGACGGCGCACAATCAAGGATCGCAGCCAACCGGTCCGCCTCGACGTCCAGCAGCGTGCGTCGGCGCCGGTTCAGCGGGGTCAGGGCCTCGACGGTGACGTGCAGCTTCTTACCGGTCTTCTTCTGGTGCCAGACGCCGGCCACGATGCCGTCGACGAGGAGCAGCGGATAGTTGCCGGCCTGGCCGCGGGCGGTCGCCCGGTCGAACGCCTTACCCGGAAAGAGCAGTTCGCGCGGGAAGCTGCCGACGCCGTACGCGTCGAAGTACGGCAGCAGCCGGACGCCCTCCGCGCGCTCGTCGGGGAACTCGTCGTCGCCGGGAGCGACCCAGGCGGTCTGACCGTTGAGCTCGACCTGCGGCAGTTGGTCGAAGTACGGCTTCACCATGGTCGGCGTGGCCTTGAGCCACCGGGCGAACTGCTGCGGGGTCGCGGGCCCGTAGGAGTAGAGGTACCGGTGCAGGAGTTCGGTGAGCGCTTTCTCCGCGGGCATCGGGTCGAACGGGCGGAGCCGGTGCGGATTCGAGTACGTCGTGAGCCGGCCGCGCATCGGCCCGTGGCAGAGGACGCCGGCGTGCGCGGCGACGTGGACCGCCTGCCGCCAGCGGGCCCAGGCGCCCTGGAACGCCGGGATCGTCGGCGTCCGGGCCCATTCACCGGTACGCCGTACGACTTCCTCCGTGAGCTCGTCGACGGTCAGGTCGTCGTTGGCGAGGGCCTCACCGATCGCGGCGACGACCTGGTCGAGCTCATCCGGCGTCATCCGGATCGGTTCCGGCTGCTGTCCGCCGGCCGGCAGCGCGGACAACGCACCGGTCCACATCGGCAGGTCGTCGAGCGGCAGCAGGTGCACAGTCCCACGCGGACCGAACGTCTTCACCAGGCCTTCGTCGCGCTGCACCGATTCACGGTTCGCCCCGTCGACGCGCAGCGCCACGGACACCTCCCCCGCCGCCGCGATCTGCGCATGCGCCCCACACATCGCCCGCACGGCATCCCCCGGCGTCTCCGCGGCTTCGCTCAGAAAGTGCCGCCGCATCCGCCGCGCAACCACAGCCGCCCAGGTGATCTCCATACCCTCAGCCTAGGAGTCAAAGCGGACAGCTTTTGACCTCTAAGCCCGCAAAATCTGGAGCCCTTCGCAGCAAGCTGAGGCAAGCTGACGTCATGACTACGAGCATCCGGACTGCGATCACCGACGCCGACTACGAAGCCTGGCGCGCGGTGCGGATCGCGGTGCTGCCGTACGAGCGCTGCCCGACCGTCGCCGAGCTCCGCGACCTCGAACGCCCCGGCCGTCTGATGCTCCTGGCGGAGATCAACGGCGAGGTGGTCGGCAGCGGACACGCGGATCGCTCCGGCGACGGCGAGCGGGCGGCGTTGGCAGCGCGCGTCCACCCGGACTTCCGCCGGCGCGGCGTGGGGACAGGTCTGCTCCGGGTGCTCGCCGACCATGCGGTTGCCCAGGGCTACGACACTGCAGGGGCCACTGTCGACGACGACGGGTCCAGGCTGTTCGCTGAGCGGTTCGGCTTCGTGGAGAGGAATCGGGAGGTCGAACAATTGCGGACGATCGGCGACGAACCGCAGCCGGTAGCGCCGACGGAGTACACGATCGTCTCGGTCGCCGAACGTCCGGAGCTGTGGGCGGCGGCCTATCACCAGGTCGCGCTGCCGACCTTCCCGGACATGGACCACCCGGTCGCGCTGAAGGTCTCCGAGGACGACTGGGCGAAGGAATGGATCAACGACCCGGCCGCGATGTTCGTGGCCGTCGCCGGTGACGAGGCGATCGGTGTCGCGGGGCTGATGCTCGACTCCGATCGCCCGGAGCGCGCGGAGGTCGCCTACACCGCCGTACGCCGGGAATGGCGCGGCAAATCGGTCGCCGCAACGCTCAAGCGCACCAGCATGGCGTGGGCCGCCGACCACGGAATCACCGAGATCTACACCTGGACGCAACGCGGCAACGACGCGATGCGCCGCCTCAACGAACACCTCGGCTTCACCTACGGCATCACCAGCATCTCGATGCGCGCACCACTACCGCTGATAGCGAAAGACCTGCCGTGAACCACCCTCCGGACCATTCTCCGCGGTCTCGGCCGGCACGAACCCGAGCCGCTCGTAGAACGCGCGCGCCCCACTGGTCACCGCCCCCGGATGATCCGCGCCGAACGTGACGACGTCGACAACGTCCCCCTCGGCAAGCCCCCGGCCCGCAGTAAGCCGGTCCATCGCCGCGTCCATCAACTGCCGTCCGGCGCCTTGGCCTCGAACGCGCTCGGAGACGACCAGCCAATGCACCGCGAACCGCGGTGCGTCCCCACCGAACAGCACCCCTCCGACCAACTGATCCGCATCCGAAGCCACCAGCGCCCGGTCGTCGGCGATGTGCTTGTGGAGTGCCCGATGAAAGCCCGGCACGGCGACCATCGGGCCGAACCAGTGCTCGACCTCACCGGCCAGCTCGAGGATGCCCGGTACGTCGGCATCGGTCGCCGGCCGGACAGTCAGCACAGGTCAGGCCCAGTGGGTGGCGACGAGGTTCCAGATAACGCCGGCGAGGGCGTCTTTGCTGCCGGAAGGGACGTGGAGGGCGCTGCCGGCGCGGTCGAGGATGACGGCCTCATTGAGGTCGCTGCCGAAGACCTTGCCGCCGGAGACGTCGTTGACGACCAGCAGGTCGCAGCCCTTACGTTCCAGCTTGGCGCGGCCGAGCTCGAGGACGGTGTGGTCGGCGTCGCCGGTCTCGGCGGCGAACCCGACGATGACCTGATCGGTGCGCGACCGGTCGTGCGAGATCGTCTGCAGGATGTCCGGGTTCTGCACGAGGCTGACCGCGGGCACCGAGCCGTCGGCGGTCTTCTTGATCTTGTGCTCGGCGACGTCGGCCGGCCGGAAGTCAGCCGGGGCGGCGGCCATCACGATCGCGTCCGCGTCGGCGGCGCGCCCGGTGATCTCGTCGTACAGGTCGCGGGTGCTGGTGACCGGGACGACCTGGACGCCGGCCGGGTCGGGCAGTTCGGAGTTCGCCGCGACCAGGGTGACCTTGGCGCCGCGGGCGGCCGCGATCCGGGCGAGGGCGTAGCCCTGCTTGCCGGACGACGAGTTGCCCAGGTACCGCACGGGGTCGAGGTGCTCACGCGTCCCGCCCGCGCTGATCAGCACGTGCTTGCCGGTGAGGTCGGCGACCGACTGGCCGGCCGCGCGGGCGGCCTCGTCGGCGAGCATCAGCTGGCTGATCGCGAAGATCTCCGACGGCTCCGGTAGCCGGCCGCGGCCGGTGTCGGTGCCCGTCAGGCGCCCGACCGCAGGCTCGAGGACCGTGATCCCGCGGGAACGCAGCGTCGCGACGTTCGCCTGGGTCGCCGGGTGCTCCCACATCTCGGTGTGCATCGCGGCCGCGAACAGGATCGGGCAACGCGCGGTGAGCAGGGTGTTCGTGAGCAGGTCGTCGGCCAGCCCGTGGGCGGCCTTGGCGATCAGGTTGGCAGTCGCGGGCGCCACCACGACCAGCTCGGCCGCCTTGCCGATCCGGACGTGCGGCACCTCTTGCACGTTGTCGAACGGATCGGCGGTCACCGGCTGCCCGGAAAGTGCCGCCCAGGTCGCCGCGCCGACGAACTCCAGCGCGGCCGCCGTCGGCACCACGCGCACGCTGTGCCCGGACTCGGTCAGCCGGCGGAGCAGATCACAGACCTTGTACGCCGCGATGCCGCCGCCGACGCCCAGCACCACGTTGGGCTTGTGCTTGGGAACGACGTCAGCCCCCGGAGCGCTCGTGGCTTCGGGGGTCTGGTCACCGGTTGCGGACATCTTGTGCGGACTCCGTTCCCGGTCGTCTGTTCTAGGTGACTACTCGGACTTCTCCGCGGCAGCGGCTTCCGCCTCGGCCTCGGGGTCGATGTCGGTGCAGGTCAGCACGCCCTCGTTGATCTCGCGCATCGCGATCGACAGCGGCTTCTCCTGGACGTGCGTCTCGACCAGCGGTCCGACGTACTCCAGCAGGCCCTCGCCGAGCTGTGAGTAGTAGGCGTTGATCTGCCGCGCGCGCTTGGCCGAGTACAGCACCAGCTTGTACTTGGAGTCGGTGCGGGTGAGCAGGTCGTCGATCGGCGGGGACGTGATGCCGATGGCGACAGGCTGGTTGCCAGACAAGGTCAGGCCTTTCCAGAGATGTGGGGTGATCGAATCAACTTTACCAACTGATCGGCGGCTTCCCGAACCGAGGCGTTGACGATCGTCACGTCGAACTCCTTCTCGGCCGCCAGTTCGACGGTCGCGGTCTCCAGCCGCTGCTCCCGCTCCTCCGGCGTCTCGGTGCCGCGGTACAGCAGCCGACGTACCAGTTCGTCCCAGCTCGGCGGGGCCAGGAAGACGAACTGTGCCTCCGGCATCGACGCCCGGACCTGGCGCGCTCCCTGCAGATCGATCTCCAGCAGGGCCGGCCGGCCCGCGGCGAGCTTGTCGAGCACCGGCTGCCGCGGCGTCCCGTAGCGGGCCGCCTTGTGCACCACCGCCCACTCCAGCAACTCGCCGTCGGCGATCATCCGGTCGAACTCGGCGTCCGAGACGAACAGGTAGTGCACGCCGTGCACCTCGTTCGGCCGCGGCTTGCGGGTGGTCGCGGACACCGAGATCCAGATCTCCGGGAACCGCTCGCGGATGTCTGCCGCGACGGTTCCCTTACCGACCGCGGTCGGGCCGGCCAGCACCGTCAGCCGGGCCGGGGCGTCACCAGGGTTCGTTGTCATCGTCACACCAGTGTCCAACGAACCGGTCAATGTCTGGCTCACTCGGCGAATTCGCGCTCGAGCGCGGCGATCTGGTTGGAGCCGAGGCCACGCACCCGCCGCGTCTCCGAGATCCCCGCGCGCGTCATGATCTGCTGAGCGCGGACCTTGCCGACGCCCGGGATGCACTGCAGCAGCTGGCTGACCCGCATCTTGCCGATGACGTCGTTCTTCTGCCCCTCGTGGAGCACCTCCGTCGGAGACGCTCCCGAGTGCCGGATCCGGTTCTTGATCTCGGCTCGTTCACGCCGCGCCGCCGCGGCCTTGTCCAGAGCGGCCGCACGCTGCTCCGGCGTCAAAGAAGGAAGTGGCACCGTTTCACCTGTCCCGTTGTATGGCTTCGCAAGGGAACCTAACACGGGTTCAGCCCGAGGTCTGGTGGTGGTGGAACCGAGTCGCGGGACGAGCGGGCGATTGGAACGATCAGTTGATCAGTTCAGTGCCGGGAGGTCGACCTTGCAGCTGTCCTTGGCCTGGCTGGTGATGTTCTTGTACGCCGTCATCACGCTGCCGGTCTGCTTGCTCAGTTCGGCCAGCTTCGTGGCGTCCGTACCGGCCGTCTTGGCCTTCTCCGCGAAGGCGACGACGACACCCCAGTCGTCCTTCACGTCCTTCGGCGCGGACTCCTGGAGCTTCTTCGCGTCGTCCAGGATCTTCACGTAGTCGACCGGCTTCTGCGGGTCGACGTCGACTGCCTTGGCGGCGTACTTGGCGAGGTCCACGCAGTACGCCTGCTCGTCGGTGCAGGCAGTCAGCACACCTGCGGTTGCGGCCATGGTCGCGAGAACGGCGAGAGAGCGCTTCACGACGTTCACGCTACAGGTAGGCGGGACTACCGGGCGAAACCGCCATCGGGCGGGCACGCGCTGGTGGGACGGAACGGGCAGAGCCGTCCCACCAGGCTGCGCCAACGGCAGGTCAGCTACCGGAACCCGGCAGGTCGATCTTGCAGGTGTCCTTCGCCTGCTTGGTGATCGCGTCCATCGCCGGCTGGATCTTGGAACCGTCGGACTTGGCCAGCTCCATCAGCTTGTTCGTGTCACCCTTGGCGTCCTGCGCCTTCTCGGCGTAGTCGATGACAGTCTTCCAGTCGTCCTGCAGGTCCTTCGGCGCCGACTTCGAGACCTTCTTCGCCTGGTCCAGCATCTTGCCGACCGCGTCGGAGTCCTTGATGTCCAGGTTCTTCGCCGACTCGACGTAGCCCTTCAGGTCTCCGCAGTAGTCGCCGCCCGAGCAGGCCGTCAGGGCGCCAACACTCATCGTCACAACGGCCGCGAGGGCTGCCAGCTTCCGCATCGTGTTCCTTCACTGTGTCAAGCGGGAAGACCGTGGCTCCCCGTCCGCCGACACCTTTCCGAACGCCGGGGTCACCGCGAGCTCCGGCACGCCGTGAAGAACGTCGCACCGACCGACTGGAACCGGGTTGTGATCTACCGCGTCGTCGTTCGAGTCCACTTTCAGGTACGCCGGATTTCTTGCCACCGAACGTGATGGCGACAGCGTTGGCCGACACGATCACCAGGATCGCCGCCCAGTCGAGGATCGCGAGCTTCTGATCGAGAACGACCAGCCCGACAAACGCCGCCAGTACAGGATTCACGCTCATGAAAACGCCGAAGAACTGCGCCGGAACGCGCCGGAGCGTGAGCAGATCGACAAGGAACGGCACGGCCGACGAGAGCACGCCGGCCACCAGCGCGTACGACGCTGCGGCAACGGTCGGCGGGTGATGCAGCAGCACGACCACGCCGATCGGGACGTACGCGAGGCCCGACAACGCTGCCGCCGCGGCCGAACCGGTTGCGCCCGGCAACTCTTGACCGACCTTCCGGTTGAGCAGGATGTAGAACGCCCAGCACAGCGCGGCGAGCAGACCGAGCCCGATCCCGAGGTAGTCCGTCGTTGCCTGCGGGCGGGCCAGCAGGACGACAGCGGGCGCAGCAACGAGCGCACAGGCCAGGTCGAGCACGCGCCGTGACGCCAGAAGCGCAACGGCCAGCGGGCCCAGGAACTCCAGCGTGACGCCCAGGCCCAGGCCAACCCGGTCGATCGCGGTGTACAGGGACAGGTTCATCACGGCGAAGACCGCCGCCAGCCCGACGACCAGACGCCATTGCGGCGCAGTGATCGACCGCAGCCGCGGTCTCCCGATCGCGAGCAGCACGATCGCGGCGACCCACTGCCGGATCGCCACTACGCCCGCCGGGCCGATCACCGGGAACGCGAGCGCCGCCACCGACGCACCGACCTGCGTCGACAGCCCGCTCCCGAGCATCATCACCACACCGACCAACCGATCTCGCCTCACGATCACGAGAGTCCGCCCGGCGCGGGCCTGCGCAAAATGCAGCGGGCGGCCGATCTATACGCTGGAGTCATGGATATCCGGCAGCTGCGGTGCTTGGTGGAGATCGTCGACTCGGGGACGTTCACCGACGCCGCGATCGAGCTCGGGATCTCGCAGGCCGCGGTGTCCCGCAACCTGCTCGCCCTGGAACGCGAACTCGGCGTGCGCCTGCTGCATCGGACCAGTCGTTCACTCACCCCGACCACGGCCGGCGTCCGGGTACTCGCGCGGGCGCGGCACATCCTCGCGGAGATCGACGAGCTCGTGAGTGAGGCGACGAGCGGCCACACCCGTCTGCGAGTCGGTCACGCCTGGTCGGCGTTCGGGAGCCGCACCCGCGAGTTCCAGCGCCGGTGGGCGGCTGAGCATCCCGGTATCGAGCTGCAGCTGATCCGCACCAACACCGCCACCGGCGGGCTCGCCGAGGGCCTGTGCGATCTCGCGGTCATCCGCAGCCAGTTGGACCTGCGGCGATTCGGGCACGTGTTGCTGACCCAGGAACGGCGGTACTGCGCGCTGCCCGCCGACGACCCGCTGGCTCGTAAACGGGCGCTGACGCTCGATCAGCTCCGGGACCGGACGCTCGTGATCGACCGTCGTACCGGGAGCACCACGGCCGATCTCTGGCCGGAGAGCGCTCGCCCGCTTCTCGAGCACACCCAGGACGTCGACGACTGGCTGGCCGCGATCGCGTCCGGGCGGTGCGTCGGCGTGACGCCGGAGGCGACCTCGACGCAGTACCGGCGGGACGGGGTGGTCTACCGCCCGCTGCGGGACGCTCCGCCGGTCGACGTACACCTGATCTGGCATCGCGAGGACCCGCATCCCGCGACGCAGGCAGCCGTCGACCTGCTGATCGCGCTCTACCGCGAGTCGAGCAGCCCGAGCAGGTGACGGCGATCGCCGGTGCGATGCAGGACATCGCGAACCTGCTCGACCCCGCCTACGGGCCAGCGGTCCGCGATCCGGCGTACCTCATGGTCCTGGATCGCGGCGGAGAGCGCTCCCGGGAAGTCACCCCAGACGACCTCGAACGGCCGGCCCCACATCCGCTCGACGCCGAACTCGACCGGCGCGGTGATCGCCAGCCGGTTGTGCAACTCCCCCACGGCCCGATAGACCGCCGAGAGCGCTTTCTCGCGTTCTTGCCACGTTTCCGACCGCAACACCTCGCGGCATAGAGGACCGATCGACGGACCGCAGGACAGGCGGGCGAACGCCGTACCGAACCACTTCGAGTACGGCGCGTACTGCCGCTCCATCAGGAAGCACAACCGCATCAGGTCTTGCGCGAGCTGCGAGCCGAGCAGCGCCGACCCGAGCTCGTCCCCGACGTACCCGGCCCGGCCGACCAGGTTCATCTCGGGATGCACGCGCCACCAGGCTGCGATCATCAGGTAGCGCCAGACGTCGTCCGGGTAATACGCGAGCCGATCCCGCACGTCCTGCAAGCCGAGGTCGTCGTGGAACACCGCACCCGCGGTCATCATCAACAGCACGTGCTCCGGAAACGTGAACCATTCCGAAGCAGTCGGCTCCCGTACGGCGTCCCAGCCGAGCTGCTGCTGGAAATACCCGCGGATCGTGTGTACCTCGACAAACGCCGCCCGCCCCTCGAACTGCGCAGGAACGTCCGGCGCCACCTCGACCCCGTCGTCCACGAACAGCACCACGCGCGCTTCACAGTTGTGATCGGTCGACATCGCGTCGTCGTACCCGAGCACCTCCGACCCACGCCCCAGCAACCCCGCACTGTGCGGCACGCCGACAACCGGCCGGACAACCTCGCTGTAGAACCTGCGGCACAACTCCAACCCCGAACCCATGCCGACGAAGATCGCATACCCGGCCTTGTTCTGCAGCTCGACAGGACATGTCGGGTTCCTCGGCGCGATCGGGCACGCTGCTGAGCGCCGACCGGCGCGGCGGCGCGCGGCTGGCGTTAGTACCCCAGGACTGTTCGGTAGGCGGCGTTTGTGCGGGCGGCGGCGTCCTGGAGGGCGGTGGCGTCGGGACCGGCTCCGAGGATCTCCCGAGTGCTGGACGGTACGACGTTGCGCACCGCGGACCCGAACACCTCGATCAGGCCCTCGACCGTGCCGCCCTGGGCGCCGAGCCCCGGCGCGAGCAGCGGGCCGTTGATGTCCAGGTTCTCATCGGTCGAACCGATGGTGGCCCCAACGACCGCGCCGAAAGAACCCAGCCCGTCGGCGTCGGCGTTCAACGCCCGCAGACTGTCGAGGACCGCGCCGGCGACGGTGGGACCGTCGGCGGTACGGGCCGTCTGGAACTGCGGGCCCTCCGGGTTCGAGGTGAGCGCGAGGACGAACAACCCGGCTCCCGCCTCCCGGGCCTCGTCGATCGCGGGCTGCAGCGAGCCGAAACCGAGGTACGGGCTGACCGTCAGCGCGTCGCACGCCAGCGGCCCCTTCTCGGCCAGGTACGCCGACGCGTAGCCCGCCATCGTCGTACCGATGTCACCGCGCTTCGCGTCGATGATCACCAGCGCCCCGGCGTCCCGCAGCCGGATCGTCGCCTGCTCCAGAACGGCGATCCCGGCCGACCCGAAGCGCTCGAAGAACGCTGACTGCGGCTTGAACACCGCGACCCGGTCGGCGAGCGCGTCGACGACGCCGTACGTGAACGAGGCCAGGCCCTCCGCGGTGTCGGGCAGACCCCACGCGTCGAGCAGATGTGCGTGCGGGTCGATGCCGAGGCACAACGGCCCGCGGGTGTCCATCGCCGCCCGCAACCGGGCGCCGAACGGTTTGCTAGGCATGTCGCTCCCGAAAGTCTCGTTGCTCATGGCAATCTCCTGTTGATCTGCCGGATCAGCCCCGGCCCGCGATAAATCAATCCTGTGTAGACCTGGACGAGGCTCGCGCCGGCGTCGAACAGGCGGGCCGCGTCCGACGGGTCCACGATCCCGCCGACTCCGATGACGGGGAGCGCTCCCCCGGTTTCCCCGTGGATGTGCGCGACCACCTTCGCGGCGGTCTCGGCGAGCGGCCGCCCGGACAAGCCGCCGGTCTCACTCGCGAGCGGATGCCCGGAGACGCCTGCCCGGTCGATCGTCGTGTTGGTGGCGATGATGCCGGCGACGCCGGTGCTGGTGCAGACCTGGAGGAGTTCGTCGATCGCCGACGTGGTCAGATCCGGTGCGATCTTCACCAGGATCGGCTTCGGAGCCAGCCCGGCGACGGTCAGCGAGGCAGCCTCGGTGTGCAGCGCGGTCAGCAGTTCGCGGAGATGGCCGGCGTCCTGCAGAGAGCGCAATCCCGGCGTGTTCGGCGACGAGACGTTGACCGCGAAATAGTCGCCGTACCGGTAGAGGCGGCGCAGCGAGGTCACGTAGTCCTCAACCGCCTCTTCCAGCGGCGTCACCTTCGACTTCCCGATCGAGATCCCGAGCGGGTAGCCGAGGTCGCCGTACGCCGCCAGTCGCGCGGCCAGCGCCTCGCTGCCGAGGTTGTTGAAGCCCATCCGGTTGATGACTGCCTCGTGCTCGATCAACCGGAACAGCCGAGGCCGGGGGTTGCCCGGCTGCGGGTGCGCGGTGACTGTACCGACCTCGACGAAGCCGAACCCGATCGCGGGCCAGGCACGCAGTGCGATCCCGTTCTTGTCCATGCCGGCCGCGAGTCCGACCGGCGACGGGAACCGGATCCCGAAGACCGTCCGGGCCGATGTCGAGGCCGAGGCGCCGAACAGGCGGGCCCCGGCCGCGGCAGCGCCCGGTAGGCGCCCGAGGAGGCGCATACCGTTGAGCGTCTGCTCGTGGGCGACCTCGGCGTCACCGCGACCCAGCCGGTACAGGACCGGCCGGACCACTCGCCTATACACCGCGGATCCTCGGCACCCAGTCCTGCAGCGACCGGACGCCGATGTCGCCGGCGCGCTGCGCCTCGATCCCCTGCACCGCGGCCGCCAGCCCCTGCACGGTGGTGATGCACGGGATGTTCCGCGCCACCGCCGCGCTGCGGATCTCGTACCCGTCGATGCGCGGAGAACCGCCCTGGGTGATCCCGATCGGGGTGTTGACGATCAGGTTCAGCTCGCCGTCCTGGACCATCTGCACGATCGTCGGCTCACCGTTCGGGCCCGGGCCCTGGCTGCTCTTGCGGACCGTGACCGCCTCGACGCCGTTGCGCCGCAGCACGTCGGCCGTGCCTTCGGTCGCGTAGATCTGGTACCCGAGATCCGCCAGCCGCTTGACCGGGAAGATCATGTGCCGCTTGTCCCGGTTCGCGACCGAGACGAACACCTTCCCGTCGGCGGGCAGCGGCTGCGACGCCCCGGCCTGCGACTTCGCGAACGCCGTACCGAAGGTCTCGTCGATGCCCATCACCTCGCCGGTCGACTTCATCTCCGGCCCGAGCACCGTGTCGACCGACCTGCCGTCGACGGTCCGGAACCGGTTGAACGGCATCACGGCCTCCTTGACCGCGATCGGCGTCGTCGTCGGCAGCGTGCCCCCGTCTCCGGTGGCCGGCAGCATGCCCTCGGTCCGCAGCTCAGCAATAGTTGCCCCGAGCATCACCCGGGCCGCGGCCTTGGCCAGCGGTGTCGCGGTCGCCTTCGACACGAACGGCACCGTCCGGGACGCCCGAGGGTTCGCCTCCAGCACGTACAGGACGTCGCCGGCGAGCGCGTACTGGACGTTCAGCAGGCCCCGGACGCCGACACCGCGGGCGATCGCCTCGGTGGACTTCCGGATGTTCTCGATATCCGCGTTCCCGAGCGTGATCGGCGGCAGCGCGCAGGACGAGTCGCCGGAGTGCACACCGGCCTCCTCGATGTGCTCCATCACGCCGCCGAGGAACAGTTCCTCGCCGTCGAACAGGCCGTCGACGTCGATCTCGACCGCGTCGTCGAGGAACCGGTCGATCAGGACCGGGTGCTCCCAGGAACCCGAGCCGGCGCTCAGCCGGTCCAGCGCCGCGGTCAGCTCGGCCGAGCTGTAGACGATCTCCATCCCGCGACCGCCCAGCACGTACGACGGCCGGACGAGGACCGGGAACCCGATCTCCTCCGCGACGGCGTGGGCCGCCTCGGCCGACATCGCCGTACCGTGCTTCGGCGCCGGCAGCTTCGCGTCCGCGAGCACCTTGCCGAACGCGCCCCGCTCCTCCGCGAGGTGGATCGCCTCGGGCGACGTTCCGACGATCGGTACGCCGGCGTCCGCGAGCCGCTGCGCCAGCCCGAGTGGGGTCTGGCCGCCGAGCTGGACGATCACGCCGGCGATCGGTCCGGCCTGCAACTCGGCGTACACGATCTCGAGCACGTCCTCGCAGGTGAGCGGCTCGAAGTACAGCCGGTCGGAGGTGTCGTAGTCGGTCGAGACCGTCTCCGGGTTGCAGTTCACCATCACCGTGCAGTAGCCGGCCTCGCGCAGCGCCATCGACGCGTGCACGCAGGAGTAGTCGAACTCGATGCCCTGCCCGATCCGGTTCGGCCCGGAGCCGAGGATCAGCACGGCCGGCTCCGAGCGCGGCGCGACCTCGGTCTCCTCGTCGTACGACGAGTAGTGGTACGGCGTCTCGGCCTTGAACTCGGCCGCGCACGTGTCGACCGTCTTGTAGACCGGCCGGATCCCGAGCGCCTGCCGGACGCCTCGTACGACGTCCTCGGTCAGGCCGCGGATCTCGGCGAGCTGCAGGTCGGAGAACCCGTGCCGCTTGGCCAGCTTGATGACGTCGGGCGTCAGCCGCGGCGCGGCCGCAACCTGGAGAGCGGTCTCGTGGATCAGGTACAGCTGGTCCACGAACCACGGGTCGATCTTCGTGGCGTCGAAGATCTGCTCCGGCGTGGCACCGGCCCGGATCGCGTCCATGACGATCCGCAGCCGGCCGTCCTGCGGCGTCTTGATGGTCTCCAGCAACGGCTCGAGCTCGCTGGCAGGCTGACCGGCCCAGGAGAACCGGGCCTCCGGCTTCTCCAGCGACCGCAGCGCCTTCTGCAGCGCCTCGGTGTAGTTCCGGCCGATCGCCATCGCCTCGCCGACGCTCTTCATGTGCGTGGTCAGCGTGGCGTCCGCGGCCGGGAACTTCTCGAACGCGAACCGCGGCACCTTCACCACCACGTAGTCCAGCGTCGGCTCGAAGCTGGCCGGCGTCTGCTTGGTGATGTCGTTCGGGATCTCGTCGAGCGTGTAGCCGATCGCGACCTTCGCGGCGATCTTCGCGATCGGGAAGCCGGTCGCCTTCGACGCCAGCGCGGACGAGCGGGACACCCGCGGGTTCATCTCGATGACGATCAGGCGACCGTCCTCCGGGTTCACCGCGAACTGGATGTTGCAGCCGCCGGTGTCGACCCCGACCTCGCGGATGATGCCGATCGCGAGGTCCCGCATCACCTGGTACTCGCGGTCGGTCAGCGTCATCGCCGGGGCGACCGTGATCGAGTCGCCGGTGTGCACGCCCATCGGGTCGACGTTCTCGATCGAGCAGATGATCACGACGTTGTCGGCCTTGTCGCGCATCACCTCCAGCTCGTACTCCTTCCACCCGAGGATCGACTCCTCGATCAGCACCTCGGTGGTCGGGCTGGCGTGTAGTCCGGCGCCGGCGATCCGGGTCAGGTCCGCCTCGTCGTACGCCATTCCGGAGCCGACGCCGCCCATCGTGAACGACGGCCGCACCACGAGCGGGTAGCCGAGCTGGTCGGCCGCGCCCATGACGTCGTCGATCGTGTGGCAGATCACCGACCGCGCGGTCTCCGCGCCGAGCTTCTCGACGATCTGCTTGAACGACTCCCGGTTCTCGCCGCGCTGGATCGCGTCGACCGACGCGCCGATCAGTTCGACGCCGTACTTCTCCAGTACGCCGCTGTCGTGCAACGCGATCGCCGCGTTCAGGGCGGTCTGGCCGCCGAGGGTGGCGAGCAGCGCGTTCGGGCGCTCCTTCTCGATGACCTTCTCGACGTACTCCGGGGTGATCGGCTCGATGTACGTGGCGTCGGCGAACTCCGGGTCGGTCATGATCGTGGCCGGGTTGGAGTTCACCAGGACGACCCGGAAGCCCTCCTCGCGCAGCACCCGGCAGGCCTGGGTGCCGGAGTAGTCGAACTCGCAGGCCTGGCCGATCACGATCGGTCCGGACCCGATCACCAGGACCGAATCGATGTCTGTCCTGCGCGGCATCAGTTCCGACCTTCCATCAGTTCTACGAAGCGGTCGAACAGGTACGCCGAGTCGTGGGGACCGGCCGCCGCTTCAGGGTGGTACTGCACAGAGAACGCGAGCACCCGGCCGTCGTGGCCGGTGAGCTTGAGTCCTTCGACGACGTTGTCGTTCAGCGAGACGTGCGACACCTCAGCGGTTCCGTACGGCGTCTCGACCTTCGAGTCGATCGGGGCGTCCACCGCGAACCCGTGGTTCTGCGCGGTGATCTCGACCTTGCCGGTCGCCCGGTCGAGCACCGGCTGGTTGATCCCGCGGTGCCCGTACTTGAGCTTGAACGTGCCCAGTCCGAGCGCCCGCCCGAACACCTGGTTGCCGAAGCAGATCCCGAAGTACGGCTTCCCGCGCTGGAGCAGTTCCTTCAGGAGCGTGGTCGGGTGCTCGGTGGTCTCCGGGTCGCCCGGACCGTTGCTCATGAAGATGCCGTCCGGGTTCACCGCGAGGATCTCGTCCAAAGAGGTGTTTGCCGGCATCACGTGGACCTCGATGCCGCGCTCTGACATCCGCTTCGGCGTCATCGTCTTGATCCCGAGGTCGAGCGCGACCACCGTGAAGCGCTTCTCCCCCTCGGCCGGGACGACGTACGGCTCGAACGTCGTCACCTCCGAGGCGAGGTCCGCGCCGACCATCGGCGGCTGCTCGAGGACCTTCTGCAGCAGCTCGGCGGGGTCCAGGATCTCGGTGGAGATCCCGGCGCGCATCGCGCCGCGTTCCCGCAGGTGCCGGGTCAGCGCGCGGGTGTCGATCCCGGAGATCCCGACGATCTCCTGACCCTTCAGCTGGTCGTCGAGCGATCGCTTGGCGCGCCAGTTCGACGGCACGCGGGCCGGGTCGCGGACGACGTACCCGGCGACCCAGATCTTCTGCGACTCGTCGTCCTCGTCGTTGATCCCGGTGTTGCCGATGTGCGGCGCGGTCTGGGTGACGATCTGCCGGTGGTACGACGGGTCGGTCAGTGTCTCCTGGTAGCCGGTCATCCCGGTGGTGAACACCGCCTCGCCGAACGTGGATCCGGTCGCCCCGTACGACGTACCGGCGAACGACCGTCCGTCCTCCAGGACGAGCAGCGCTGGCTGGCTCATAGTGCTCCGATCAGGGTCGAGATTGATGCGGTCAGGGCGGCGGTGTCGGCCTTACGACGCGGACGGAACCCGGTGTCGAGCTCACGGCCGTCGTGGGTCCAGGTGACCACGACCAGGCCGGACTTCTCCGCGGTCACCTTGCCTGCGATGCCACGGTCGGTCCGGACCCCGGTCAGGTGATCCGCGGGGATGAAGACATCCGCCGCGCCCTGCCGGTGGAAGATCAGGCCGGCCTCACTGACGGCCAGGTCCGCGGTGGCGCGGACGCCCAGTTCGTGCACGGCGATCCGGTCCATCCAGTCGCCGGCACTCGTCGTCGTGACGTAGACCCCCTCCACGCCGCGCGTCGTGTCGCCCGGCGCCGTGGGCAGAGGCGCCAGGTCGGCCTGCCGGGCCTGGCGGTTCTGCCAGCCCCGGTACATGCCGAAGTAGCCCGCTGCCAGTACCAGCAGCGTGCCGAGAATGCCGAGGAACGCCCTCACCGGGTGAGCTCACCGTCCAGGACTGTCGGCGTACCGCGCAGGAACGTCGCCACGACCTTGCCGGGCAGCGTCATCCCGTCGAACGGCGTGTTCCGCGACAGCGACACCGACTCCTCGGGTACGACGGTCCGCTCGACCCTGGGGTCGTAGAGGACGACGTTCGCGGGCGCGCCGGCCTCCAGCGGGCGGCCGTGCTCGGCGGCCTGACCGATCGCGGCCGGCCGGTAGCTCATCCGGTCGGCGACCTCGGCCCAGGTCAGCAGCTTGGTGTCGATCATCGCGTGCTGGACCACCGAGAGAGCGGTCTCCAGGCCGGTCATGCCGAACGCGGCCGCGCTCCACTCGCAGTCCTTGTCCTCGACCGGGTGCGGCGCGTGGTCGGTGGCGACGATGTCGATCGTGCCGTCGGCCAGGCCCTCGCGGACGGCCTCGACATCCTCCTTGGTGCGCAGCGGCGGGTTCACCTTGTACACCGGGTTGTAGGAGGTGGCGAGTTCCTCGGTCAGCAGCAGGTGGTGCGGGGTGACCTCGGCGGTCACCTCGAGCCCGCGGCGCTTCGCCGCGCGGACGATCTCCACCGAGCCCTTGGTGGACAGGTGGCAGACGTGCAGCTTCGACCCGACGTGCGCGTTCAGCAGGATGTCGCGGGCGATGATCGCCTCCTCGGCGACGCTCGGCCAGCCGGTCAGGCCGAGAACGCCGGAGAGCGCTCCCTCGTTCATCTGCGCGCCCTGGGTGAGCCGGGGCTCCTGCGCATGCTGGGCGATCACACCGCCGAACGCCTTCACGTACTCGAGGGCGCGGCGCATCAGCGCTGCGTCCCAGACACAGTCGCCGTCGTCGGAGAACACCCGGACCCGGGCGGCGGAGTCCGCCATCGCGCCGAGCTCGGCGAGCTGCGTGCCCTTCCGTCCGACCGTGACGGCGCCGATCGGGTACACGTCGGAGTACCCGGCGTCGCGGCCGAGGCGCCAGACCTGCTCGACCACACCCGCCGTGTCGGCGACCGGGTCGGTGTTGGCCATCGCGAAGACCGCGGTGAACCCGCCCTTCGCGGCCGCGCGGGTGCCGGTGAACACCGTCTCGGCGTCCTCCCGGCCGGGCTCGCGCAGGTGCGTGTGGAGGTCCACCAGCCCCGGCAGCGCGACCAGCCCCTGCGCGTCGATCGTCTGCGCGTCGGCAGGCGCGTCGAGGCCAGTGCCGATGGCAACGATCTCGCCGTTGTCGATCAGCAGGTCCGCTTGGTCACCGCCAACGATCCGTGCGCCGGTGATCAGGTATGCGGTCATGCCGTGTGCTCCTCGTTCTCGTTACTTCCAGATAGCAGCAGGTACAGGACGGCCATCCGGATCGCCACGCCGTTCGTGACCTGCTCGACGATCACCGAGCGGGTGGAGTCGGCGACGTCGGCGCTGATCTCCATACCGCGGTTCATCGGCCCGGGGTGCAGCACGATCGCCTCGTCCGGCAGCTGCGCCATCCGGTTCCTGTCCAGCCCGTAGCGGCGCGTGTACTCGCGGGCGCTCGGGAAGAACGCGTCGTTCATCCGCTCCCGCTGCACCCGCAGCATCATCACCGCGTCGCTCTTCGGCAGCACCGAGTCGAGGTCGTACGACGTGGCGCACGGCCACCTGCTCATGTCGACGGGAACCAGCGTCGGCGGGGCGACCACGGTGACCTCGGCGCCGAGCGTCGAGAGCAGCAGCACGTTCGACCGCGCGACCCGCGAGTGCAGGACGTCGCCGACGATCGTGATCCGGCGGCCCTCCAGCGAGCCGAGGTGCCGGCGCATCGTGAACGCGTCGAGCAACGCCTGCGTCGGGTGCTCGTGGGTGCCGTCGCCGGCGTTCACGACCGACCCGGTCATCCAGCCCGACTTCGCCAGCAGGTGCGGCGCACCCGACGACCCGTGCCGGCAGACGACGCCGTCGGCGCCCATCGCCTGCAGGGTCAGCGCGGTGTCCTTCAGGCTCTCGCCCTTGCTCAGGCTCGAGCCCTTCGCGGAGAAGTTGATGACGTCCGCGGACAGCCGCTTGGCGGCCGCCTCGAACGAGATCCGCGTCCGGGTCGAGTCCTCGAAGAACAGGTTCACCACGGTCCGCCCGCGCAGCGCGGGCAGCTTCTTGATCGGGCGATCGGCCAGCGACCGCATCTCCTCGGCCGTGTCGAGGATCAGGTTGGCCTCGTCGCGGTTCAGGTCCGCGGCGCTCAGCAGGTGCTTCATCAGCCCTTCGCCCCCTTGTCAGCGATCAGTACGGCGTCTTGCCCGTCGTACTCGGTCAGGTGGACGGTGACGCGCTCCACCAGGGAGGTCGGCAGGTTCTTGCCCACGTAGTCGGCGCGGATGGGCAGCTCGCGGTGGCCGCGGTCGACCAGGACGGCGAGCTGGACGGCGCGCGGGCGGCCGATGTCGCCGAGCGCGTCGAGGGCCGCGCGGATCGTCCGGCCGGAGAACAGCACGTCGTCGACGAGCACCACGACCTTGCCGTCGATACCGTCCGCCGGGATGTCGGTGTGTTCCAGGCCACGGGGTGGTTTGAGACCGATGTCGTCGCGGTACATGGTCACATCGAGTGACCCTGTCGGTACGCTCTGCCCCTCAACGGCCTGGATCCGGGCCGAGACGCGTTGCGCCAGCGGGACTCCGCGGCTGGGGATGCCGAGCAGGACGACCGGGTCGGCGCCGCGGTTCCGCTCGAGGATCTCGTGGGCGATCCGGGTCAATGCCCGGGAAATGTCGGAAGCGTCGAGTACCTCGCGGCTGCTGCGTTTCGGCGGCTGCGCGGTCTCGGGGTGCTCTGCGCTGTGGGCAGGGCTCATCGCTACCGTTCCTCCTTTCCCGCCTCTCTGGACGGGTCTTTAAAGGACGTTCGGACCGCTTGACATGGTATCGGATGTGACACGCCGTCTTGACGCTGGCCTCCGGCCCAGAATATTGTTACTCTGTGTAATCGAGGGGGGTTTCACCTTCCGGACCGTTCCCTGCGGGCCGGACATGACGAAACTAGTCGGAGGGAAGAACCAGCGTGCCGAGCGAATACGCGAAGACACTGGGTGGCAAGCTACGTGCCATCCGCCAGCAGCAAGGTTTGTCGCTGCATGGCGTGGAAGAGAAGTCCAAGGGTCGCTGGAAGGCGGTTGTCGTCGGCTCGTACGAGCGCGGCGATCGAGCCGTCACGGTCCAGAAGCTCGCGGAGCTCGCCGATTTCTACGGCGTGCCGATCCGTGAGCTGCTCCCTGGGTCCGCCAGCGCGGCTGCCGCGGCTGCCGCTCCTCCCCGGTTGATCCTCGACCTGGAGGCCCTGCAACACCTCGACGCGAGCGAGGCCGGTCCGCTGACGCGGTACGCGGCCACGATCCAGGCTCAGCGTGGGGACTACAACGGCAAGGTGCTGTCGATCCGTCAGGACGACATGCGCACGCTCGCGGTGATCTACGACGAGTCGCCGACGACGCTGACCGAGCGCTTCATCTCCTGGGGTGTGCTGAACCCAGAGGCGAAGGGTGACGTCGAGGAATCGTCCGAGGCCGCCGGCGCCTGACGCCTGAGAGACAGGCAGCAATCTGGCGAAGGCACCAGACGGTCGGGGCTTGTAGCAGCTGGCCCGCGGCCGCCCGCCTTCCTCAGTAGACGGAACAGAGCACTACTAGCGCAGTACAAGCGGCAGGTAACACCTCACCGGCCGCACAACACGGGGACGCAACGGCTGCCCGGGACCGTACCGAGACGGTCACCGGGCCTGACAGAGGGCTCGCCCCCCTCACTTCCCAGCAGCGATTCAGACGCCCAGTGTGGGCTTCAGCTGCAGAATTCTGGCCAGCAGTCCGTTGACGAACGTCGGGGACTCGTCGGTCGACAGGTCCCGCGCCAGCGCGACCGCCTCGCTCACCGCGACCACGTCCGGCACCTGGTCGTCGAACAGGAGCTCGTAGGCGCCGATCCGCAGGATGTTCCGGTCGACGGCCGGCATCCGGTCCAGCGTCCAGCCCACCGAGTGGGTCTCCAGCAGGTCGTCGATCTGCTCGCTGTGTTTCGCGACCCCTTCGACCAGCGCCACAGTGAACTCGTTCACCGGCGGGTCGTTGTCGGCCACCCGGTCGGCCAGGGTGCCGCCGACCGGCAACCCCCTGACCTCCGACTCGAACAGCACGTCGAGAGCGCGCTTGCGGGCCTTGCTCCGGGCAGACATCTTCTGTTGTCGCTTTCGCTAGAGGGTGCGCTGCTCAGGAGGTGACGCGGCCGAGGTAGTCCCCGGTGCGGGTGTCGACCTTGACCTTCTCGCCGGTGGTCAGGAAGAGCGGGACCTGGATGTCGTAACCGGTCTCCAGCTTGGCCGGCTTGGTGCCGCCGCTGGAGCGGTCGCCCTGCAGACCCGGCTCGGTGTACTCGACCGTGAGCTCGACCGAGGCCGGGAGCTCGACGTACAGCGGAAGCTCGTCGTGCACCGCGACGATGGCGTCCTGGTTCTCGAGCAGGAAGTGCACCGCGTCGCCGACCACCTCGGGCGCCAGCTGCAGCTGGTCGTAGGTGCTCTTGTCCATGAACACGTACGCCGTGCCGTCGTTGTACAGGTACGTCATGTCACGCTTGTCGACCGTGGCCACGTCGACCTTGACATCGGCGTTGAAGGTCTTGTCCACCACCTTGCCGGACAGCACGTTCTTCAGCTTGGTCCGGACGATGGCGCCGCCCTTGCCCGGCTTGTGATGCTGGAACCACACGACGGACCACAGCTGTCCGTCCAGGTCGAGCACCATGCCGTTCTTGAGGTCGTTCGTCGATGCCACGCGGGTATGCCCTTCGAAATCGATCAGCGGTAACAGCAGATTGTAGCGGTCACTACCGCTTTCCTCCGATTCCGCCGATTTACCAGACAGGACCTAGACCCGATCGGCCGTAGGCTGGTGGTCCAGAACGTCCACGGAGGCGCCAGGAGGCCGGCATGACGGGGTTCGTGATCTTCGTCGTCGTGATGATCGTGCTGAGCCTGATCAGCAAGGCCAAGCAGGGATCGAAGGGCAGCAACGGCCAGCCGAGCGCCAAGATGCAGGCGCTGATCGAGCGGATCCAGGCCCAGCAGGGCGGCAATCAGCCGGTCCAGTTCCAGGGCCAGTTCACCCAGGCCGCCGGGCCGGGTGGACCACCTCCGGCACCGATACCGGGGCAGATGCCGACCGGGAGTACGCAGGGAAGTCAGCAGGCCGCGGCGGTTCTCCAGCAGCTACTGCAGAACGGTCGGCAGCCACGGCACGCGGGCGAGCGGAACTCCCCCGGCCAGGCGGCACAGCAGCCCGGCGCCGGTACGCCGTACCCGCCGGCCGGGATGTACCAACCGCCGGCGCAGTTCCAGCCTTCGCAGTACCCGGCGCAGTACAACCCAGGGCCGTACCAGCCGCCGGCGCACCGGCCGCAGCAGAACAACCTGCCGGCGCCGAACCAGGACCTGGACGCCAGGGTGCGGACCTTGATGAACGCGAACAACGAGGTCGGCGCGATCCGGTTGCTGAGCGACGAGCGCGAAATGGGCATCCTCGAGGCGCAGAAGTACGCCCGTTCCTTGGTCGCACCGCCGGCCGCTCAGCAGGATGGCGACGTACTGGACGAATCTGATCCGGACGAGGAGCGGTACGTCGGTTCGGCGGCGTTCGCGGAGTCGATCTTCAACGTGAACGACCGTGACGAGAACGTGTGGGCCAGCGGCTGGGTCGACGTACCCGAGCCGGAGGATCGCTCCGACATCGAGGAGCTGTGGCAGACCGTCGGCAACCCGCCGCGGCCTACTCCGCCCACGTCACAGTGATGTAGCTGTGCCGCCGGGCGATGTGGAAGCCGGGCGGCAGTACGGCGTCTGGGCCATGCACCTGAAACGCCGGACCCCTGCGCTGCCAGCTCTGCATCTGGTCGACCATGTGGTCGATCAGCTCACCCGCCTCCGGACCATGACCCCTGCAGCCGAGTTCTACGTGCACCTCGTCGCTGCCGTTGCGTGACGCGAGGTGTGCCAGGCTGTCCGCCGTTGCAACGGCTGGCCAATCCCCAGCTGACAGAACGCAGTACCCGGGCAGCTTGCTCGCCAGCCACAAGTAGAGGTCGAGTAGAGGCTCCTCGCGATGCACCTCTACTCCGGACCACTTCTGCTCAGCCGGCAACGTCAGTACGTCGTACTGCGGATGCGGCTCGCCCTCCTGGTCCTCGTCGAACGTCAGACCGCCGTCCTGCAGCGGGACCAGCCGCTCGTAGTCGGCACCACTCCCCTGCATGCTGACGAACCCGCACACCGTCGTAGACCGGCTCTCGAGGTGATCACCGACCAGGTCGAACGCGATCGCCCGCGTCTGCCCACGCATCCGCAGCGGTACGACGATGCGCCCGCCCGGCCGCAACTGCCGCAGCCACGCGCTGGCGATGTCCCACGCGGTCACTGTCACCACGATCCGGTCGTACGGCGCTCGCTCCGGAACCCCGAACGCGCCATCGGCCTGCACTACGGTCACATCGCCGTACCCGGCCTCGTCGAGCGACTCGCGCGCCCGGTCCGTCACCTCCGGATCGATGTCGACCGAGGTCACCGCGCCACCCGGCCCAGCCAGCTCCCGCATCAGAGCCGCGTTGTACCCGCCGGAACCGATCTCGAGGACCCGGTCCCCCGGCCTGATCGCAGCCTGTTGCAGCATCAGCGCGACGATGCTCGGCTGCGACACCGAACTCGTCACCACGCCAGCCTGGTCGTGCTTCATCAGTACGACGTCGTCCGCGTACGCCACCTCCAGTGGAGCGTGCGGGACGAACACGTGCCGTGGGACCGTCGCGAACGCAGCCGCCACCCGGTCGTCGCGGATCGTGCCAGCAGCTACCAACTGCTGGACGAGAGCGGTCCGCAGCAACTCCGCCGATGCTGAGTCACTGCTGACACCCGTCATGACCTGTCAGCCCCGCTTGTCCCCGAGCGATTCCAGCAGCGTCCGCAGCAGACCTGCTAGCTGGTCGCGCTCAGCCGCCGACAGGCCGGCTAGTAGCTGCGACTCGGTGTCGATGTGTGTCGGCAGCACCTTGTCGATCAGCTCGAGGCCCTCGGGCGTCAGCGTCACCAGCACGCCACGGCGGTCGGTCTCACTCGGCGCACGCGTCACCAGTCCGCGAGCCTCCAGCCGATCCAGCCGCTGGCTGATCGCACCCGACGTGACCATCGACGAGTGCATCAGGCCGGCCGGCGTCAGGCTGTGCTCGGCGTTGCTGCGCCGCAGGGTCGCCAGTACGTCGAAGGACGCGCGGTCCAGGTCGTGCTTGCCGAAGTTCCGCCGCAGCTCGGCGTCGAACATCGCGCCGAGGCGGCTCATCCGCCCGATGATGCCCATCGGCGACGGATCCAGGTCGGGCCGCCGCGCACGCCACTGCTCGAGCACCAGGTCGACGTGATCTGCCATGCACCCAGCCTAGCGCCAGATTGCTTAGCGTTGAGGGACTTGAAAGTTTCTTAGCGCTGAGATACTTTATCTTAGTGCTAAGCAATCGACGCTCGACCATCCTCCTGACCACGGCGATCGCGCCGATGCTCTGGGGCACCACGTACGTGGTGACCACCGAGTTCCTCCCGCCCCATCGCCCGCTGCTGGCCGCACTCTTGCGTGCGCTGCCGGCCGGCCTCCTGCTCGTCGCGATCACCCGTGTCCTGCCGCGCGGCAGCTGGTGGTGGCGCTCACTGGTCCTCGGCACGCTCAACATCGGCGCTTTCAACGCGCTGCTGTTCGTCGGTGCGTATCGGCTGCCAGGTGGCGTGGCTGCGACCGTCGGTGCGATCCAGCCGGTACTGGTCGCTTTGCTGTCAGCTGGCCTGCTGCGGCAGCGCCTGTCTCTGCGCACCGTTCTCACTGCGCTGGCAGGCGTGTTCGGCGTCGGGCTGCTGGTACTGCGGGCTACCGCACGGCTCGACACGTTGGGCGTACTCGCGGCTGCCGGCGCTGCGGTCGTCATGGCGTTCGGCGTCGTACTCAGCAAGCGCTGGACGTCACCTGCTCCCCTGCTGGCCACCACCGGTTGGCAGCTCGTCGCTGGTGGACTGGTGCTCCTACCAGTGGCTTTCCTGGTCGAGGGCGCTTTCCCCGCCTTCACACTGCGGAACGTCGCCGGCTACGCGTACCTGGCGCTGTTCGGCTCGGCAGTCGCCTATGCACTGTGGTTCCGCGGACTCCGGGAGCTCGTTCCGACCGAGGTCACGTTCCTGGGCCTGCTGAGCCCAGTAGTAGCCACCACAGTCGGCTGGCTGGTCCTCGCCCAGCACCTGACCGCGCTACAGGCAGTCGGTGGCCTCATCGTGCTGGCAGCCCTCGTACTTGCACAGGTACGAACTGCAGCTCGACAGACGGTCTCACCACCTGTCGAGCTGCAGTTCAGTGCGTCAGATCAGGCCCTCGCGCAGTGCATAGGCGACGGCGTGGGAGCGGTTCCTGAGCTGCAGGCGGCTGGTGACGTCGTGGAGGACGTTCTTGACCGTCCGCTCCGAGTAGGACAGCTCCCGGGCGATCTCCTGCGTGTCCATGCCGTCCGCGACCAGTCGCAGTACCTGGGTCTCCCGGTCCGACAGACCGGTGTGGGACAGCCCTCGCGGTGCCAGTACGTGCCGCTGCATCCGCGACACCTGGCCGAGCAGCCGTCCCAGCAGGTCCGGAGGCAGGCTGCCGTCCCCTGCGGCAGCAGCCTGCACCAGGTGCACGATCCGGTCACCGGTCGCCTCGGTACGCCGTAGTACGCCGGAGACCCCCAGCTCGACCGCGGTCATCAGCGCCTCGTCGTCGATCGTGCTGCCGATCAGTACGGTCCGGCGGCAGCCCCGCTGCGTCGCGGCCCGGAGTACCTGAACAGCGCCGGCGTCCAGCGAGTCGACGGCGACCAACGCGACCACTGGCGGGGCAGTGCGCTGGTCGGCCGACTGCGAAGGCAGCTGCGCCGCCAGGTCTGCGTCACCGATCAGGCTGATCTCCGGGCGCTGCCGCAGCGTGTGCACCAGCCCGAACTGCGACAGCGGGTCGAGTGCCTTCACCCAGACCGGAATGCGGTGCTGCTGACCGAGCGGTTGCCCCACGTGTTGTGTCGTCATTCTTGTCACTCCCCCAGAGCGTTGTTGAACGGAACGGATCGAATCCGTAGTCACGAACCCCCCAATGCGTCGTTTCCTCCCGATCGTGCAGCACCGGCATTTCACCGGCGTCTCAAAGCTGCCCACAACCACCTGATGCCCGAATGGGCAGATTGGTTATGAATCGAGGCTGGTGAGCGCGCGGAGCGCGAGCCGGTACGAGTCGAGCCCGAAGCCGGCGATCGTCCCCGTCGCCACCCCGGCGACCACGCTGGTGTGCCGGAACTCCTCGCGGGTGGCCGGATTCGTCAGGTGGATCTCGATCAACGGAGCGGTCCGCTGCGCGATCGCGTCCCGCAGCGCGTAGGAGTAGTGCGTGAACGCGGCCGGGTTGAGGACGACGGGAGTCCGGCCGTCGGCGGCCTCGTGCAGCCACCCGACCAGCTCGGCCTCGTCGTCGGTCTGCCGTACGTCGACCTCGAACCCGAGCTCGGCGCCGGTCTTCTCGCACACCCCGACCAGCTCGGCGAACGTCGTCGTACCGTACTTCTCCGGCTCCCGCGAACCCAGCCGCCCGAGGTTCGGCCCGTTCAGTACCAGCACCCGCCTGCTCACATCCGTCACAGCCATCACCCTAGTCGCTCGAAAGCCACGTCAGCGGCTAGCTGCTCCAGGGGGCGCCGGGGCCGCCCATGCGTTGCGCATACGGCGTACCGTGCGCGAGTTCACCGCGGCGGATCGGCTTGTCGGTGAACGCAGACGCGTAGATGGCCGCGGCGAGTTCGAGGGTGTTGCGTGCCTCGGTCAGCGTGACCGGGGTGGGTTCGCCCGCAGCCTTGGCGTCGAGGATCGCGGCGAGTTGGGCGGTGTGACCGCTCGCCACGTCCGGCAGATCGGTCGACCAGGCGGCGGCGATGTCTTCGTGGCCGGGAGCGGGCGTGATCGTCCAGTCGGGGTTCTTGTACCCGTACAGGTGCTCGAGTTCCACGGTCGCGTTCTCGCAGTCGAAGCGGAGCTGGGAGGTCTGCCGCGCGGACACCAGCGAGTTCACGACCGACGCCACCGCGCCGTTCTCGAACGTCACGAGCGCCATCGACACATCCTCGGTCTGCGTCGGCCGCGCCTGCCGGGCGGCGAGCGCGGTCACCTTCTCCCACGGGCCGAGGATCGACAGCAACAGGTCGTACTGGTGGATTCCGTGGCCCATCGTCGGGCCGCCGCCCTCGACGTCGAACGTTCCGCGCCAGGGCACCGCGAAGTACGCGTCGTCGCGGTACCAGACGGTGTTGCACAGGGCGACCAACGGGCGCCCGAGGACGCCGTCGGCGAGGAGCTCGCGCAGCCGGACCGCGCCGGATCCGAAGCGGTGCTGGAACACGCACGCCACCTGCGCCGCGGACTTCTCCTCCACTGCCACCAGAGCGTCGAACTCGTCGAGCGACAGGGTCGGCGGCTTCTCCATGTACACGTCGACGTCCGCGGCGAGGCACTCGGCGGCCAGCGGGACGTGCGAGTTCGGCGGCGTACAGAGGTGGACCAGGTCGACCTGGTCGGCGGCGAGCAGGTCGGTCAGGCTCGGGTACGTCGCCGGGATGTTCCACTGGGCGGCGAACTCCTTCGCCCGATCCAGATCGACGTCGACGGCCGCGACCAACTCGGCCCGGTCCGGCAGCGCCGCAACGGCCCGCGCATGCGAGGCCGCAATCCCTCCGGTCCCGACGATCGCGATCCGGTACTTGCGCTCACTCATATGGAAAGCCCTTTCCGAGGCATCCCCAGCATCCTCCGCGTGCACCCTCCCCTTCCACAACCCACCGCCCACCATCTGACCACATCCGGACACGCCCACCACCACAACAACCCACACCACAGCACGGGGCGTGGAACAGCAAGCGGGAGCGCAGTGGGCACGGCGGCAACCACAGGACGCGGGGACGCAGCACCCCGCACGGAGGCGCGCCACAGGAAATAGCAGGTGCTCAGACACCAGATACTGTGCACCGGCACAAGAGTCGGCGCGCGCGGGACCGCGGAACCGGACCCGGGGACACAACACAGGACGCGGGGACGCAGCACCCCGCGTGGAGGCGGGCCACAGGAAATAGCAGGTGGTTTGGCACCAGTTCCTGTGTGGTGGGTCGGAGGTTGGCTGCGGGGCGGGAAGGCGCCAGAGGTGGGGTTAGGTGGTTTCGGTGTAGGCGGCGACCAGCAGGCTGGGGTCGGGGGCTTCCAGGATGGTGGGTTTTGCCAGGGCGTCGAGGATGACGAAGCGGAGGCGGTCGGCTCGCGTCTTCTTGTCGAGTTTCATTGCGTCCTGGAGGTGGGGCCAGGCGTCGGGGCGGTAGGTGACGGGGAGGCCCAGGGACTCCAGGACCGCGCGGTGGCGGTCGGCGGTGGCGTCGTCCAGGCGGCCGGCGGCGCGGGACAGTTCGGCGACGAAGACCATGCCGATGCTGATCGCGGCACCGTGGCGCCACTTGTACCGCTCGACGCGCTCGATCGCGTGGCCGAGCGTGTGCCCGTAGTTCAGCGCTTCGCGCCCGATCGGCCCGCCCGCGGTGGTGGTCCGCTCGCGCAGGTCCGCGCCGACCGTGTCCGCCTTCACCTGGATGGACCGGGCGATCAGCTCCTCGGTCGCGCCGTACGACGGACTCGTGGCGCCGGTCGGGTCCTTCTCGACGAGGTCGAGGATCACCGGGTCGGCGATGAAACCGCACTTCACGACCTCGGCGAGGCCGCTGATGTAGTCGTTGACGGGCAGCGTCTCGAGCGACGCGAGGTCGCACAGCACGCCGGCCGGCTCCCAGAACGCGCCGACGAGGTTCTTGCCCTCGGCCGTGTTGATCCCGGTCTTGCCGCCGACGGCCGCGTCGACCATGCCGAGCAGCGTGGTCGGGATGTGGACGACCTTCACCCCGCGCAGCCAGGTCGCCGCGACGAATCCCGCGAGATCGGTCGTCGTACCGCCGCCGACACTGACGACCGCGTCCGAGCGGGTGAAGCCGGCCTGTCCGAGGACCGACCAGCAGTACGCCAGCACCTCGGCGGTCTTGGCCTCCTCGGCGTCCGGGATCTCGATCGCGTGCGCGGTGAACCCGGAGCCGGTCAGGTCGTCACGGATCGCGTCACCGGTCGAACGCAGCGCCCGCGGATGGACGACAGCGACCCGCTGCACGCCGTCGCCGAGCAGCGCGGGCAGTTCACCGAGCAGGTTGTTGCCGATGACAACGTCGTACGGCGCGGCCGCCTCGACGCGAATCCGGGCGCTCACGAGAGCTGCTCCAGGATCTCGTCGGCGATCTGGTCGGGGGTCTTGCCGTCGGTCAGCACGGTCTGCTTGGCGACCTCGCCGTACAGCGGGCGACGGGCCTCCATCAAGTTCCGCAGCTGGGTCCGGACGTTGCCGAGCAGCAGCGGACGCGCGACGCTGAGGCCGACGCGCTTGGCCGCCTCCCCCAGGCTGACGTCGAGGAAAACCACGGTGTGGCCGGCCAGGTCCGCGCGAGTCTCGGCGTCGAGGATCGCGCCGCCGCCGAGCGACAGCACCTCACCCTCGCCCTGCAGCGCCGCCGCGATCGCCGAGCGCTCGAGCTTGCGGAAGTGCGGCTCACCCTGGTCGACGAAGATGTCCGAGATCGGCTTGCCCGCGCCGGCCACGATGTCCGCGTCGGTGTCGCGGTGCGGTACGCCGAGCCGCTGCGCGAGCAGCGCCGCGATCGTGGACTTGCCCGATCCGGGCGGGCCGACCAGGACGACGACCGGGCTCACTCCCACTCCCGCGGGGTGATCGTCTTCGGCAGGTTCGCCAGGTACGACTGGTGGTTGCGCGCGGTCTCCGTGACCGAGTCGCCGCCGAACTTCTCCAGCGAGACATCTGCCAGCACCAGCGCGACCATCGCCTCGGCGACGATCCCGGCCGCCGGTACGGCGCAGACGTCCGAGCGCTGGTGGTGCGCGGCAGCGGCCTCGCCGGTGGCGGTGTCGATCGTGCGAAGGGCGCGCGGGACGGTCGCGATCGGCTTCATCGCCGCGCGGACCCGGAGCGTCTCGCCGGTACTCATACCGCCCTCGGTGCCACCCGAACGGCCGCTGGTCCGGCGGACCGAGCCCTCCTCGGCGACGATCTCGTCGTGCGCCTTGGAGCCCGGCGTCCGGGCCAGCTCGAAGCCGTCGCCGAGCTCGACACCCTTGATCGCCTGGATGCCCATCAGCGCACCGGCCAGCTTGGAGTCCAGGCGGCGGTCCCAGTGCACGTAGCTGCCGAGGCCCGGCGGGAGTCCGTCAACGACGACCTCGACGACACCGCCGAGTGTGTCGCCGGCCTTCTGCGCGGCGTCGATCTCGGCGACCATCTGCTTGCTCGCGTCCTGATCGAGGCAGCGGACCGGGTCCGCGTCCAGCGCCGCGACATCCGCGTACGCCGGGATCACGCCGTACGGCGCCTTGACGGTGCCGAGCTCGACGACGTGGCTGACGATCGTCACGCCGTACGACTGGCGGAGGAAGCGGGCCGCGACCTCGCCGAGCGCGACGCGGGCCGCGGTCTCGCGGGCGCTGGCGCGCTCGAGCACCGGGCGTGCCTCGTCGAACCCGTACTTCTGCATGCCCGCCAGGTCGGCGTGGCCGGGCCGCGGACGGGTCAGCGGCGCGTTCCGGGCCAGGCCGTCGAGCGTCTCCTGGTCGACCGGGTCGGCGCTCATCACCTGCTCCCACTTGGGCCACTCGGTGTTCCCGACCTGGATCGCGCACGGGCTGCCGAGAGTCAGCCCGTGCCGGAAGCCGCCGACGAACGTCACCTCGTCCCGCTCGAACTTCATCCGGGCGCCGCGGCCGTACCCCAGCCGACGACGAGCCAGGGCGTCGGCCACGTCATCCGTGGTGACCTCAACGCCTGCGGGAAGACCTTCGAGTACGGCGACGAGCGCTTGTCCGTGCGACTCGCCGGCGGTAAGCCAGCGCAGCATGCCCCGATTCTTTCACGCCCGGCCCACCATCCAGACAGCGGTCTCAGTCGCAGGTCTGGTTGTCCTGGGTGGGGCCGGTGCGGACGGCGAGGACGGCGTTGAAGGTCTTGGCGATCGGAGAGTCCTGGCAGCTCGTGCTGGCCATGGCTGCCTGACCGCCGGCGATCGCGGCGCCCGTGAGGGCGGTCGTGGCGAGGGCCGCCACGGCCAGACGCCCGGCGGTACGACGGAATGCGGTGGTCATCGTGCGCTCCTTCTACGATCGGTTTGCCTATAACAACGACCGTAGAAGTAACGAGCGCCGCGCGAACTGGCTCCAGAACCCGTCTTGGAGGTAGCGCTGACACCACCACGGATAGGGTCCTGGCATGACTCGGCAGGGTGAGGAGACGTGGCGGGCGCGGGTGCGTGGGTGTTTGCTGGGCGGTGCGATCGGGGACGCGCTCGGCGGGCCGGTGGAGTTCGAGGACGCGCGGTCGATCCTCGCGAAGTACCCGGACGGTCTGCGGACGTTCGTCGCCGGCGGGTGGCCGGCCGGGACGATCACCGACGACACCCAGATGACCCTGTTCACGGTCGAGGGCCTGATCCGGGCGAGTGTCCGGACCGACCGCGGGATCGGCTTCACCGTCGCCGTCGTTCAGCATGCGTACGACCGGTGGCTGGACACGCAGAACCTGCCGGGACCGAGCGGCGAGCAGGACGGCTGGCTGCTGGGCGAGCAGTGGCTGTACGCGCGCCGCGCGCCGGGCAACACCTGTCTGAGCGCGTTGACCCAGGCTCGGAAGGGTGCGGCCCGGATCGCGCAGTACGGCGACCAAGCGGTCAACGACTCGAAGGGGTGCGGCGGCGTGATGCGGGTCGCGCCGTTCGGGCTGCTGCCGGAGTACTTCCCGGCCGAGTGGATCTTCGACTCGGCCGCGACCGCCGCCGGGTACACGCACGGTCACCCGACCGGCAAGCTCGCCTCCGGCGCCTTGGCTGCGATCATCCGCGAGCTGTGCGGCGGCGCGAACCTGGACGATGCGCTCACCAACGCCACGAACCTTCTGACCAAGCACGAGGGTCACGAGGAGACCAGTACGGCGCTCGCGTTCGCCAGGCACCTGGCGACGACGGCGACGCCCGGACCGGTCACGGTCGAGCGCCTCGGCGGTGGCTGGGTCGCGGAGGAGGCACTCGCGATCGCCGTCTACGCGGCACTTGTCTATCCCGAGCCGGAGCAGTTCCTCGACGCCCTCGCGCTGTCGGTCACGCACTCCGGCGACAGCGACTCGACCGGCGCGATCTGCGGGAACATTCTCGGCGCCCTCCACGGTGAGACGGCTCTGCCCGCAGAGCTCGTCTTCACCGTCGAGGGACGTCCGGTCATCCTCCAGCTCGCCGACGACTTCGCGCTGGAGTTCAGCCAGGGCAAGCGGCTGCACGGCGACTACGGGCCGCACACCGCCTGGACAACCCGCTACCCCGGCTGGTGACTCAGCTCGGCTCGATCGAGAGCTTGTGGTGGAACACGTTGCGCGGGTCCCACTTCGACTTGATCTGCTGCAGCCGCGGATAGTTGCCGAGGTAGTACAGGTCGTGCCACGGCACGCCCGACTTGTTGTACGCCGGATCCGCCAGGTCCACGTCCGGGTAGTTGATGTACGACCCGGCGTTGATCGCGTTCGGCGCCGGGACACCGCCGGTGTCGCGGTAGATGTCGGCGTACACCTTCCGTGCCCATGCGAGGTTCTTGCCGTCGTCGGCCGCGGTGTCCCATGACGCGCTGAGCACCATCTTGGCGACCACGTCCCGCTGCGCGGCGGCGGTCGCGTCGGACGGCACGGTGTTCACCTTGCCGCCGTACGGGATCAGCAGGACCGACGACGTCGGGCCGGTGTACGTCGTGTCCGTGAGCCCGCGGTACATCGCCAGGATCTGCTCGTCGGTGTACCCCTTCTTCAGGTACCCGGCCTTGTACTTCCCGCGCCCCGGCGTGGCCGTCTCGCCGATCGACCGCTCCATCGTGGTGTGCAGGAACGCTCCCTCGCCGACGTCGATGACCTGCGGCTTCGGGTCCACGCCGGCGACCATCGCGGCGTTGAACGCCTTCATCAGCTCGGCCGCGTTCGGCGCGGCCGCGTCGATCTGCGTGGAGAGCAGGAACTGCCCGGCCGACGAGTGGGTGAGGATGAAGGGCGCGTAGAGCGTCGCGTACGGCGAGTCCGCGGTGTTGTGCTGCTCGAAGAAGTCGAACCAGTTCCGGACCGTCCGCAGGAAGCCGGCCTGGGTCGTCGTCTTCCAGTCGTACAGCAGCACGCTGGACCGCAACGCGGCCGGTGCCTTGGGCAACGACTCCGCCGGCGACCGGCCGGACGAACCGTTGGTGCGCATCAGGTACCGGGTGACGACACCGAAGTTCCCGCCGCCACCGCCCGTGTGCGCCCACCACAGGTCGCGGTGCTCGTTGTCGCGCGTCGCGACCACCGATCGCGCCCGTCCGCGGGCGTCGACGACCACGATCTCCACGCCGTACAGGTGATCGACGACCGAGCCGTACTTGCGCGACAGCGGCCCGTATCCGCCCCCGGCGAAGTGACCGCCGACGCCGACGCCGAGGCACCCGCCGCCGGGCACGGTGAGGCCCCACCCGAAGAACAGTTCCTTGTAGACGGTTTCGAGGATCGCCCCGGCGCCGATCGAGAAGGCCCGGTACTGCGGATCCCACGTCACCGCGTCGTACGTCGACATGTCGAGCAGCACCTCGATGTCGCTGCTGTCCACGAAGTCCTCGAAGCAGTGCCCACCGCCACGCACCGCGATCCGCTTCCCGCTGCGGACCGCGTCCTGCACGGCCGCGACGGCGTCCTCGGACGACTGGATCACCCGCGCATAGTCGGGTTTGGCCACGAAACGGCGGTTCTGGCCGCGCAGCACGAGGTCCTGGTAGCGCGCATCACCCGGGCCGATCTTGGCGCTGGTGGTGGTGATGGCGCCGGCTGCGGACGCCGTACCAGGTATGGCGAGTGCAGCACCCGCGACGGCGGTTCCGGCCAGGAGACCACGACGACTGACTGGCATTGACTTCCCTCCCGAGAGTTCGAATGCCTCGAGCCTAGGAAGGCGAAGAGTGTCCGCACATCAACCATCTGGTGGAGTGCAGGACTCCCCTATCCGGCGTACAACCGCTCGGAGCCGACACGCGGCCGATCGGCTAGGGTGCTGGACTCATGACCAACAGCTGTCTGGAGATCGCGTGAGTTCTGGTTCCATGATTGGACTGCTGATCGGCCTTGCCTTGCTGATCGGCCCAGTCTGGGTGCTAGGGCTGTCCGCGCGCCGGCTTCGGCGGTTGTCCGCATGGCCGCGAGCCCAGGGCACAGTTCGTCATGTCTGGACAACAACTCGCAGTTCCTCGGCGACAGGCACGTCAACGACCGAGAAGGTCGTCCACGCCCGGTATGAATTTGCTGATGCATCGGGCCGGCAGCAGGTCGGAGAGTGCGCGTACCTGAAGGACCCGAAGGTCGGCGACCCTCTTGAGGTGATGTACAGCCCGGAAACGTCGGCAACCAACCAGCCCGTCCATGGGGGCTCGGTGATCTGGCGCACCATCACCTGGGGATTCGTCGTCATATTCTTCGGCGGCCTGGGCGTCTTTGTCATCTTGGCCGCACTCGGCGCTGTCTCGATGTAAACGACGAGCCCCAAACCGGTTTGGGAGGTTTGTGGACCGCGATCCCCGCAGCGAGCAGCCTCGCGCCCGTTATCCGGCGTACAACCGCTCCAACGGGACGCCGAGGAGTACGCCGGCCAGGGCTCCGACGAGCATGAACGGACCGAACGGAACCATCTGTTTGCGGGTCATGATCCGCGCCGCGATCAGCACGATCCCGACGATCGCGCCGAGGAAGAACCCGCCGTACAGCCCGGACACGAACTCGCCCCAGCCGAGCCAGCCGAGCGCGATCCCGAGCAGCCCCGACAACCGCACGTCACCGAACCCGACCCCGCGCGGGAACGCGAACCACAGCACGTAGAACACCGCGAACCCGATCGCCCCGGCGATCGCTGCCCGCCGCAACGAGCCCCACTCCCCCGTCGCCAGCGCCGCGGCCACCAGCCCGGTCGCGACCACGAAGTACGTCGGCCAAATGATCACCGACGGCAGGAAACGCGTCCTCGCGTCGATGTACCCGAGCACCGAGCCGGCCACCACCAGCACCAGCCACGCAGGCAGCACCGCGTCCAGGCCGAGCATCCAGCCGATGATGCCGCCGGCCAGCGCGGCGAGCCCGCCGCACCAGTACGCCGCTCGCCGGCCGGCCAGCGACGCGTACAAGACCTTGGTCTCGCCGTCCTCCAACTCCGGCTCAGGGATGCGGCGCATCAGCCAGGGGCCGAGCACCGACGCCACGGCACCGCACGCGACCACGCCGATTCCCGCAGCGAGTAACGCGTTGTCAGCCGGCACGGTCCACGACCCTAGACGACTACTTGCGGACGCCCGCGGCCGCCCGCCGGGCCAACACTCGCGCGAGCACGAGCGCCCCGCCGACCAGGAGCAGCACGAGGCCGACGAGTACCGCGACCGTGCTCCAGAACCCCTCGTTCTTGGTGACGTAGGTGATCCGCTGGTACTCGTCGTCGTTCGCCGCCTGGGCGAACGTGAAGTCGTCGGTGATCTTGCCCGGATCGCGGTACGTCGCCGTGTACGCGGTCAGGAAGTCGGTCGGCTTGGGCAGCGTGTCGGTGTCGACCCGCCCCGCGAAGAGCAGCTCCGGAGTCACGGCGGCGTCCGGGACCTTCGTGGCATCGACCCGGTGCTCCGCCGCGACGTACACCGTGACGGTCTGGGTCGTGGTCGCGCCCTTGCTGAGCCGCATCGGGTACACGATCCGGTCCGACGCGAACGTCAGCCGCAGCGGCGGTGTCGCACCGGACAGGCTCTCGCCGTCCTTCCTCGGCGCGAGCTTCACAGCGACGATCTCCCATTTCTCGGTCAGGTACGGCGTGAGGTTCGCGGCCAGCGTCGACGGTACGACGTACCCGTTCGTGCGCAGCCAGTCCGTGACCGCCGTACCGCTGGAACCGCCGAGGCGCGTGACCGCGAACGGGCCGAGCGTCATCTGCTCCTTGACGCTCACCCCGGCTCCCGGTGCCGGGGCGCCGGCCGCGTCACCCCGACCGCGGCCCAGGCCGAGATCACGGAACGGCCAGTAGGTCTTCTTCACCACGCGCTTCGGCTTCGTCATCTGCTCGAGCCGGTAGAACAAGTCGTTGTCGTCGCCGAGGTCGACCTTCGCGGCCGACGGGACCGGCATGATCCAGGCCGCCTTCTTCGACGCGCCGCGGACCGACATCGAGAGCGTGATCTGCTCGGTGCCCCCGGCGTACTGGACCAGCGCGTTCTCGCCGTACACCCGGGCCTTCGACTGTCCGTCCGGCAGGTAGCCGCCGCACGCACACGCCCACGCGGGAGTCACCCCGGCCGCGACGAGTCCGGCAGCCAGCACACCCGCGGTCACACGCCAAAGCTTCACGGGCCGAACACTAGCTAGCTAAGGGTGTACGGCGTGTGGAAGAAGTTCGTCGGGTCGTACTTCTTCTTCGCGGCCTGCAGCTTGGCGGCACTCCCGCCGTAGTACGAGCTGACCGCCCGTCCGGCCTCGACGTAGTTCACGTAGCCGCCGGCCGAGGCCGGCCGGACCGCCTTGTGGCCGTTCGCAATGAAGGTTTTCGCGCTCGTGCCCTGCGCCGACGAGTACCACTGGATCACCGCGAGCGCGCTACGCCACGGCCACGACGAGCCACCGGCCGGCTCCTTCGCGGCCTGTCCGCCGAGCGGGTCGAGGATCGCCGACGCCGGTGTCCCGGCGCGCGCGGCCGCCTTGACCGCACCGAGCAGACCAGTGATCGTCGCCGCGTCCATCGGCCCCTTCAGTACGTCGGAACCGGCGAGGAACCCCTGGCGCGGGCTCGTCGTACCGCCACCGAGGTACTTGACGGCCTCCATGTGGGACTTCACCGAGAGCGTCCGCCCCGACGCCTTCGCGCCGACGAACGACTCCAGTTGCGCGGCCGCTGCAGTCGCGTCGCCGGTGGTGGAGACGCCGAGGACCCGGATCGACAGGGTTCCGTTGCTCGCGGCATCGATGTGCAGGTTGCCCCAGACCGTGGTCGGCGCGCTCTGGGCGAACTTCTGCCAGCCGCGGACGACGGCCGCCGCCTGCGACTCCGGCCAGGTCAGCCGGAAGAAACCGAGCTTGGTCGCCGGGATCGTCGCGAACTGGAACGACGTGACCACGCCGAGGTTGCCGCCGCCGCTTCCGCGGAGCGCGGCGAACAAGTCCGACTCGGAGGTCGCGCTGACGTTGTGGGCCTTGCCGTCCGCGGTGATCACGCCCATCGACACGACGCGGTCGCAGGTGAGGCCGTAGGTCCTGGTGTGGATCCCCATCCCGCCGCCGAGTGTCAGGCCGGCGACGCCGACGGTCGGGCAGGTGCCGGTCGGCAGCGAGCGGCCGTAGCGGTCGAGGAAGGCGTGGACGTCGTACAGGCGTGCCCCGGCGCCGACGGTGAGGACGCCGTTCGCGTAGCTCATGGTCTTGAGTGCGCCGACGTCGAGTTGCAGGCCGTTGGCGATCGTCGACGCGCCGACGTACGAGTGGCCGCCGCTCTTCGGGACGAGGACGAGTTTGTTGGTACGGGCGAAGTTGATCGCCTTCTGCACGTCGCCGGGGTTGGCGGCCTTCACGACGGCGGTCGGGCGGACGCTGTCCCAGCGCGGGTTGAAGAGCTGGTGCGCGGCGGCGTACCCGGAAGTCGAAGGCAGGTAGACGCGGCCCTTGAGGGAGCTCGCGAAGGTGTTCCAGTTCGGTGCGGTGGAGGTCAGTGTGGGTGCTGACGTGCTTGGGGTTGAGCTCGGCGTCGTCGTGGGAGCGGTTGTGCTGGGAGGCGGCGTCGTTGCAGTAGGGGTCTGCGACGGGCTCGGCGTGCTGCCGGAGTCCTTCGAGTCGCCGCAGCCGGCCAAGGTGACGGCGACGCCGGCGATCAGGACGGTACGACGGTCAAGCAGGCTCACGATCCCCCAGCTCCTCACGCGCAGCAGCCCTCATGGCCGCCAGAGGAGCCGGCGACCTACCCGTCATCATCTCCACCTGGAGGGTCGCCTGATGCACGAGCAGGTCAAGTCCGTTCAACAGCTCTGTACCGATCCGGTGCGCCGCGATCGCGAGCCGGGTCGGCCAGGGGTGGTACGCCACGTCGAACACCACCGGCGCGACGGCCGCGAAGTGCTCGGCCCACGGGTCGACGGCGCCGCCGGGCAGCGTCGACACGCACAGGTCGAAGCCGCCGATCTGCTCTACCTGCGAGAAGTCGGCGACCGACGTCCGGAGTCCCAGCTCCGCGGCCAGATCGAGCAACCGCTCGGCCTTCGACACGTCCCGCACGACGACCGTGATCTCGCTGACCCGCAGCCCGCGCAGCGCGGCGAGCGTCGACGCAGCAGTCGCGCCACCACCAATGACGACGGCGGAATCGGCGACGGTGATGCCCCGCTCGGCGAACGCATTCACCAGCCCGGGTACGTCGGTGTTGTGCGCCGACCGGGATCCGTCCGGCTCGAACAGCATCGTGTTCGCCGCGCCGATCAGCTCCGCGACCGGATCGACCGTGTCGACCAGGTCGAGCGCGACCCGCTTCAGCGGCATGGTCAGCGACAGCCCGCGCACGTCGTCACCGAGCGAGGCGACGAATCCGCGGAGCTCGTCCTCCTCGACCTCGAAAGCGTCGTACCCCCAGTCCAGCCCGAGCGCGGCGTACGCGGCCCGGTGCATCGCCGGCGACAACGAGTGCGCAATCGGCGAACCGAGAACGGCACACCGGGTCATGGGACGTCAGCACCTGCCCTTGTGGGCCTGGCACCAGGCCTGCAGCTTCTTCACGTTCGCCTGGTGCTCGTCGGCCGAGCTCGCGAACGCGGTCTCGCCGGTGTCCAGGTTGACCAGCGTGAAGTACAGCCAGGAGCCCTGCGCCGGGTTGATCGCCGCCCGCAGTTCGTCACGCGTCGGCGAGTTGATCGGGGTCGGCGGCAGGCCCTTGTACTTGTAGGTGTTGTACGGCGACGGGTTCTCGCGCTGCTCGGTCGTGGTGAAGACACCGCCGTCCTTGCCGACCACGTAGTGGATCGTCGAGTCCATCTGCAGCTTCATGCCGCGTTCCATCCGGTTGTAGATGACCCGCGCGACCTTGGCGTAGTCCTCCGACCGGTTCGTCTCCGCACCGATGATGCTGGCCACGATGACCGCCTGGTAAGGGTCCAGCTTCTTGTTCGTCGCTGTCTTCACCAGGTCCAGCGACGCCGCGGTCTTCGCGTACTGAGCGGTCATCAGCTTGAGCATCGTGTACGCGTTCGCGTTCTTCGGCACGTCGTACGTCCCCGGGAACAGGAAGCCCTCGGCGTTGTTGTGCGCGTACGACGGGAGACCGAGCGAAGCCGGCTTGCCGAGTGCCGTGGCGGCGGCGCCGGCCGGCAGCTTCATCTTCGAACTCTGCAGGATCACCGCGACCTCGGCCTTGGTCTTGCCGGCCGGAACGCTGACCCGGGCCACCCGGACCGACTCGGCGGTGTTCAGCATCAGGTCGAGAGCGGCCTTGGCCGACATGTGCTTGCGCAGCGTGTAGGTGGCCGCCTGGATCTGCAGCGACCGCGGATCGTCGCGGGCCACGCGCTCGAAGGCGCGGGCGCTCTTCACGACTTCCTTCTTCTCCAGCGTGTCCGCGATCGATGCGGTCGCCTGGCCCTTGGTGATCTCGACGACCACGGTGCCGGTGCCGGCGCCCTCGTAGTCAGGAGCGGAGAAGAGTCCCTCGAGCGCGTCTTTGCCCTTGCCGAAGCCGACCACGGCGCCGGCCACCAGGGCGCCGACGACGAGCAGCGAGATCAGGCCGGCGAAACAGCCGAAAGCGCGGCGTCCGCGCGCGCGACGGCGGTTGGCGCGGCGCTCCACCCGGGTCTCCGGGCGCAGCCCGAGGCCGGAGCCCAGGTCGTCGTCGCGCTGGTCCTCACCCTCGTTGAGCTGTTCTTCCACCGATGGTCCGTTCACAGGGGCCTCCCGGGTGGGTTGCCGGTCTCGCGCTCGAGGTCGAGCGCATGTTGCAGAATCACGACTGCCGCGGCCTGGTCGACCACTGCACGCCGTTTGGAGCCTTTCTTTCCCCGTTCCCGCAGCATCCGTTCGGCGGTGACCGTGGTGAACCGCTCGTCCACCAGCCGCACCGTCGTGCCCGAGTTCACCACCAGTACCTTGTCCCGCACCTGCTCCGCCGTCTCCCGGATCTTCACCGCGGCCGGTCCCTCGCCCCCGGACAGGGAGCGCGGCAGCCCGATCACGACTTCGAACGCCTCCAGTTCGGCGGCGAGTGCCGCGATCCTATCCAGATCGCCGGGCCCACGCCGGACGGTTTCCACAGGCGTAGCCAGGATTCCGTGCGGATCGCTGCTCGCGACGCCGATCCGGGCGTCGCCGATATCGAGCGCGATCCGCACGCCCGTCCTCATCGCCGGCTCATCTAGCCGGTGACCTGGTGGCCGATCGTGTGCTCGACGGCGCTCAACGCGTCGTCGGCACCGGCCGCGTCCGTGCCGCCACCCTGCGCGACATCGTCCTTGCCGCCACCGCGGCCGCCGAGCTTCTCGGCCGCGATCCGGACCAGGTCGCCGGCCTTCAGCCGCCACTCACGCGCCAGGTCGTTCAGTGCGATCACCACGCCGGGCTTGCCGTCGTTCACGCTCAGCACGGCGACCACGGCCGGCTTGTCGCTCGGCATCCGGCCGCGGACGTCCAGCGCCAGCTTGCGCAGGTCGCCGCCGTTCACGCCGTCGGGTGCGCGGTGGCCGACGTACTGGACGCCGAAGACGTCCTTCGGGTCCTTCGCCAGTTCGGCGGCGGCCTCCAGCACCTGCGCGGCGCGCATCCGCTCGAGCTCCTTCTCCGCCACCCGCAGCCGCTCGGCCAGGTCGGCGACCTTGGCGGGCAGCTCCTCCGGGCGGGCCTTCAGGTTCTCGCTGAGCAGCCGGACCAGCGACCGCTCGCGGCCGAGGTAGTGCAGCGCCTCCATGCCGACGAACGCCTCGATCCGCCGGACACCGGCGCCGACCGACGACTCACCGGTGACGGTGACCGCGCCGACCTGCGACGAGTGCTTCACGTGCGTGCCACCACAGAGCTCACGCGACCACGGACCGCCGATCTCGACCACGCGGACCTGCTCGTCGTACGTCTCACCGAACAGCGCCAGCGCGCCCCAGTCCCGGGCCTCCGGCAACGTCATGTACTGCGCCGACACCGGAAGGTCCTGCCGTACGGCGAGGTTCGCGACCTCCTCGATCTCGGACCGGGTCGCCGCGTCCAGCGACGACGACCACGCGAAGTCGAGCCGCAGGTAACCGGGCTTGTTGTACGAACCGCTCTGCAACGCGTTCGGGCCGAGCACCTGGCGCAGCGCGGCGTGCACGACGTGCGTGCCGGAGTGCGCCTGGCAGGCCGAGACCCGCCACTCGTGGTCGACCGCGGCGTGCACGTCCTCGCCGGGACGCAGTACGCCCTCGACGACCTCGACCTTGTGCACGATCAGGCCCTTGACCGGGCGCTGCACGTCGAGCACCTTCAGCTTCAGGCCGTCGCCGACGATCAGGCCCTCGTCCGCGATCTGACCGCCGGACTCGGCGTAGAACGGGGTCTTCTCGAGCACGACCTCGACGGTCTCGCCCTGCTCGGCGAACGGCGCGACCGCGCCCTCACGCAGCAGGCCCCGGACCTGGGAGTCGCTGGAGAGCTCCTGGTACCCGGTGAACTCGGTGACGCCCTTCTCCCGCAGCTCCCGGTACCCCGAGGTGTCCGCGTGACCGGCCTTCTTGGCGCGCGCGTCGGCCTTGGCCCGCTCGCGCTGCTCCTTCATCAAGGAGCGGAAGCCCTCGGTGTCGACGTTCAGGCCCTGCTCGGCGGCCATCTCGACGGTCAGGTCGATCGGGAAGCCGTAGGTGTCGTGCAGCTGGAACGCCTTCGCGCCCTCGAGCTGGTGCGCACCGGTCGCCTTGGTGTCGCGCACCGCCACGTCGAAGATCGTCGTACCGGCCGTGAGAGTACGGCGGAACGCCTCCTCCTCGGCGTACGCGACCTGGCTGATCCGGCCGAAGTCGGTGACCAGCTCCGGGTACGACTTCTTCATCTGCTCGAGGCTCACCGGGAGCAGCTCGACCAGGCTCGGGTCCTCGTAGCCGAGCAGACGCATCGAGCGGATCGCCCGGCGCAGCAGGCGACGCAGTACGTACCCGCCCTGCTCGTTGCCCGGCGTGACGCCGTCGCCGATCAGCATCAGCGCGCTGCGCACGTGGTCGGCGACGACCCGGAACCGGATGTCGTCCTCGTGCTCCGCGCCGTACTTGCGGCCGGTCAGCTCGGTCGCCTTCTCGATCACCGGGTAGATCTCGTCGATCTCGTACATGTTGTCGACGCCCTGCAGCAGGTACGCGACGCGCTCGAGGCCGAGACCGGTGTCGATGTTCTTCTTCGGCAGCTCGCCGAGGATCGGGTAGCCGTCCTTGCCGCCGCCCTCACCGCGGATGTTCTGCATGAAGACCAGGTTCCAGAACTCCAGGTAGCGGTCGCCCGCCTCCCAGTCCCGGTCCGCGCCGAACTCCGGGCCGCGGTCGATCAGGATCTCCGAGCACGGGCCGCACGGACCCGGGATGCCCATCGACCAGAAGTTGTCCTTCATGCCGAGCCGGACGATCCGGTCGTCGGGCAGCCCGGCGACCCGCTTCCAGATGTCGATCGCCTCGTCGTCCTCGTAGTACACCGAGGCGTAGAGGACGGACTCGTCGAAGCCGTACCCGCCCTCGTTCTGCGGCTTGGTGACCAGCTCCCAGGCGAACTTGACGGCCTCTTCCTTGAAGTAGTCGCCGAACGAGAAGTTGCCGTTCATCTGGAAGAACGTGCCGTGCCGGGTGGTCTTGCCGACCTCCTCGATGTCGAGGGTCCGCACACACTTCTGCACGCTGGTCGCCCGCGCGTACGGCGGGGTCTGCTGGCCGACGAAGTACGGCACGAACTGGGCCATGCCGGCGACGTTGAACAGCAGGTTCGGGTCCGGCGACGGCAGCGGCGCGCTCGGCACCACGGTGTGGCCCCGGTCCTCGAAGTACTGCAGGAACCGCCGCCTGATCTCACTGGTTTCCATGGGTGTTACCGGTAGTCCTCACGCTGTGTCGAATCAGTCTGGGATGCGTTCTCGATGCCCAGCGCGTCGCGCAGCTCGGTCTCCCGCTCGGCCATGCCCTCGCGGACCTGGTCGCCGAAGTGCCGGACCGCGGCGGCCAGCTTGGCCGCGGACTCCTGCATACCCTCCGGAGCGAGGATCTGGGCCCGCTTCTTCAGCCGGGTGACGGCGTACACGCCGACGGCGATCCCGACGATCAGCCAGAAGATCCGCTTCACCGCTTCCGCGCCTTCCGCTCGGCCTTCATCTCTTCCTTGACGCGCCGCGACACGTCCTTGCGCTGCTGCTCACCTAGCGCCCGGCGGACGCCGTAGGTGAACGCGGCAGCCTTCACCAGCGGACCGCCGGCGGTAGCCGAGAACAGCGACATCAGCGCGGCCGCGTTCGTGGTCACAGTGGTCGCGTTGTCGGTGATCGTGTCCACCTTCGCCAGCTGGGCGTTCGTGGTCGCCACCGTGGTGGTCACCTCGCCGAGCAGCGGGACACTGGAGTCGGAGACGCCCTTCACCATGATCCGGGTCTCGTCGAACACCTTGCCGAGCTTCAGGATCGGATAGGCCAGCAGGCCCACCAGGATGAGCAGCGCGCAGGCGGCTATCAGCCCCGCGACTTCACCGACGCTCATGGAAACGATCCACCTTCCGTAGCGACCTCATGCGACCTGCCGCGAACTCTGTGCGACTTTGTGGACCGCCCGACCTTATCGCGCGCCCCTGTAGCACTCCGCTCCAGGACACCATCCCTCACATCACAGTCCCTCACCAAACCGCGTGCGAGGGTCAGGAGTTGCCGCGTTCGCAGGCGATTCCGTCGCCGTTGTTGTCGAGTTCCGGGGTGTAGCCGGGGTCGCCGCGGTAGAGCGGCGCCTTCCCGGCGGCCCGGACCTCGGCGCAGTCCCGGTAGACGACCGCGGGGGTAGTGCTGGGCGTGCTGCTGGGCGAGCTGCTGGGGGTGGCTGACGGTACGGCGGTGGTCGCGGTCGGCGTCGGGGTCGGCGTACTGGGTGACGGGGTGGTCGGGGTCGGAGTAGTCGGTGCCGGCGTGGTGGTCGTCGGTGTGGTCGGAGTCGTTGTCGTCGGCGGGGTGCTTGAGGGGGAGGTGGGTGAGGTGGTGCTTGTCGAGGGGGTGCCGGGTGGGGTTCCCGTCGTGGGATCCGCGGTCGTCGGGTCGTTCGTGCCCGGGCCGGTCAGCGGCGAGTTGGACGTCGACCCTGCGGTGGCCTGCGGTGCGAGTGGGTTCAGCGGCTTTCCGACCGGGAGCGACGGGCGCGTGCTCGATCGCGTCGTACCTTCCGACCGATCGATCGTCGGACCGGACGAACTGGCGGACTGCGGTGCCTGGCCGGTCTCGGAGTGCTGGGACTTGAACGGGTACAGGAACACCGCTCCGGCCAGCACAGCGACTGTTGCCACGCCCGCGCCGAGCTTGAGCACCGGCGGACGTTTACGAAGATGCCGTGGACCGTTCTGGGGATGGGGCTGCCTCAAAACCAATACCTTCCGCCCCCAGGCCGAGAGGCAGTTTACCGACTCGAACGCTTCAATCGAAGCTCACGGTGAGTGCCTGTACGGCTCCGTCCGGCGCCCAGCGCAGCTCCATCGAGCCGGTCCCACCACCTGACCAGCGAAAACGCGCCCGTTCGTCGCCGTCCTCGAGCAGCGTCATGGTCTCGGCCGGCGGATTCTCCCGGTACGCCGCCGCAATCGCCGTCCGACCTTCGAACGGACCGACCGGAACCTGTACGAAACTCATGCACGCATCCTCAGCAAACCGCCCCGCAAACGCCTCCCAGTCCCCCGTCGTCACCGCCAGGTTGAAAGCGTCGACGTGCTCCGCAGTACGACTCACTTGCGGTCGCGGAGGATTTTGCGGATGGCGGCGACGCGGTCGGCGTACGCCGCTTCGCCGCCGCGGCGGGTGGGCTTGTAGTAGTCGGTGCCGTCGATCACGTCCGGGGCGTACTGCTGCGGGAGAACGCCGCGCGGGTCGTTGTGGGAGTACTGGTACGACGAGCCGTGGCCGATCTTCTTCGCGCCGGCGTAGTGCGCGTCCCGCAAGTGCGGCGGGACCGGGCCGACCTTGCCCGCCTTCACGTCCGCGATCGCCGCGTCGACGGCCATGATCACCGCGTTGGACTTCGGCGCCAGCGCGAGCGCAACGACCGCCTGGGCGAGGTTGATCCGCGCTTCCGGCATCCCGATCAGCTGCACCGCCTCGGCCGCCGCGATCGCGACACCGAGCGCGGTCGGGTCGCCCATGCCGATGTCCTCGCTGGCCGAGATCACCAGCCGGCGCGCGATGAACCGCGGGTCCTCCCCCGCCTCGACCATCCGGGCCAGATAGTGCATCGCCGCATCCACGTCCGACCCACGGATCGACTTGATCATCGCGGAGGTGACGTCGTAGTGCTGATCCCCGGCCCGGTCGTACCGCACCGCAGCCCGATCAACCGCCGTCTCCAACGTCACCAGATCAATCACCGCCCGCTCCGCCGCCTCGCCCGGGTCGACGGAGTCGGCCGGCTCTGCAGCCTCGGCCGGATCGGTGGCTTGTTTGTACTTGAGGGCTTGGTCGTGTTTGGCGCGGGCTCCCCCGGCGGCGGCTTCCAGGTAGGTGAGTGCTCGGCGAGCGTCTCCGCCGGCCATCCGGAGGAGGTGATCCCGCGCGTCCGCGGCCAGCTCGAACTCGCCGTTCAACCCGCGCTCGTCAGCCAGAGCGCGGTCCAGCAGAAGCGCGATGTCGTCGTCGGTCAGCGACTCCAACGTGAGCAACAGACTGCGGGACAGCAGAGGTGAGATGACTGAGAAGAACGGATTCTCGGTGGTCGCGGCGACCAGAGTCACCCAGCGGTTCTCGACGCCCGGCAGGAGCGCGTCCTGCTGGGCCTTCGTGAAGCGGTGGACCTCGTCGATGAACAGTACGGTCTCGACCGCACCAGTCCCGCGAGACAGGTCCCGGCGCGCGCCGTCGATCACCTGCCGTACGTCCTTCACCCCGGCAGTGACCGCCGAAAGCTCCACGAACTTCCGGTTCGTCTGGTGCGAGACGACCGCCGCGATCGTCGTCTTGCCCGTCCCCGGAGGACCCCAGAGCAGCAGCGACATCGGCTGGTCGCCCTCCACCAGCCGACGCAACGGCGAACCGGGCGCCAGCAGATGCTGCTGGCCGACCAGCTCGTCGAGACTGCGCGGCCGCATCCGCACCGCCAGCGGAGCCGCGGTGTGATCCGCGTCCGCCAAACTCCCACCACCACGGGCCGGCGCCGGCGCACCCGGAAGATCGAACAACCCATCACTCACCCCAGCAGCCTATCCACCCCCACCGACAACCCCGACTTTGAGAACCCACCAACCATTTCAGCGCTCGCAAAACGGGGCGGATTCAGTTGGTCGTTGCAACACCTGGCTTTCTGGAGGTGTTGTGAATGGCCGTGCGTGGTCGTCCTGGGTTGCCGCGGCAGGTGCAGCGTGAGTTTTGGTTGTTGGTGCGTGGCGGCGCGGAGTATGCGGATGCCGCGGTTGCGGTTGGCGTGGCGAAGTCGGTGGCGTGGCGGTGGGTCCGTGAGGGTGGCGGGATGCCGATGGTGGAGCTGTCTGAGCCTGTGGGCCGGTATCTGTCGTTCGCCGAGCGCGAGAACATCATGGTGTGGTGGGCGCAAGACGTCGGTGTTCGTGAGATCGCGCGGCGGCTGGGTCGGGCGGCGTCGACGATCAGCCGCGAGCTGGACCGTAACGGCGCGACCCGGCGGGTGCGTCGCGATCGTGGCGGCAACGTCAGGCCGCGGTACCGTGCCTCGTTGGCCCAGGCGAACGCCGACCGGCGGGCGCGCCGCCCGAAGCCGGCCAGGCTCGCACCCGGGGCCGGGGCGGTCGGTTCGCGGCGCCGGTTGCGGTGGCGGGTGATGGCCGGGCTGCGGCTGCGGTGGAGCCCGCAGCAGATCGCGGTCCGGCTGCGGTCGGATTTCCCCGATGATCCGGAGATGTGGGTGTCACACGAGACGATCTACCAGGCCCTGTACGTGCAGGGCCGTGGCGCGCTGCGCCGGGAACTGGCCACCGCGCTGCGCACCGGCCGCGCGATCCGCAAACCCCAGCGCCGCGCCGACCAGCGTCGCAGCTCTGGTCGGCGCGGGCGCACGGACATGGTGATGATCTCCGAGCGTCCCGCCGAGGCCGACGACCGCGCCGTGCCCGGCCACTGGGAGGGCGACCTGATCATGGGCAAGGGCAACCGGTCAGCGATCGGCACCCTGGTCGAACGCGCCACCCGCTACGTGATGCTGCTCCACCTGAGCGGAACCGACGCCGCCGCGGTCCGCGACGCCATGCTCGACGCGATCCCCACCCTGCCCCAGCACCTGTGGCGGTCGCTGACCTGGGACCAGGGCAAGGAGATGGCCCGGCACCGCGAGATCAGCACCGCCGCCGACCTCCCGATCTACTTCTGCGACCCCCACAGCCCCTGGCAACGCGGCAGCAACGAAAACACCAACGGCCTGCTGCGCCAATACTTCCCCAAAGGCACCGACCTGTCCGTCCACACCCGCGACCACCTCGAGGCCGTCGCCGTCCAGCTCAACGGACGACCCCGCAAAACCCTCGAGTGGCGAACCCCCGCCGAAACCCTCAACCAGCTACTCTCCGACCCCTACCCAACCACCGGTGTTGCGACCACCGGCTGAATCCGCCCGGTTGGTGGGTTCTCAAAGACGGTGTGAGTGGGTCAGCGACCGTGGTCGGGGCGCCGGGTGGTGGCGTTGCGGATGGCGCGGGTGTCGCGGCGGGTGGCGGGGGTGGGGGTGTCGAGGGAGTCGGCGATGCCTTTGCGGACCGAGCGGAGTTGGGCCTGGGCGGGGTCCAGCCGGGTCGCGACCGCGTGATCGTGCTCTCGGTAGGCGTCGCGAGTCTCCTTGAAGAACACCGCGGTCGCGGGAGTCTTCATCAGCAGGTCGGCCCACAACGGCGCACCGGTGAGCTCCACACCCGCGCAGAACGCGAAGTACATCGAGGTGATCTTCGCCTGCTGGGCCCTCAACGGGCCCCGGCTGATCGGTGCCTCCTGACGGCGGCCGAGATGGAGCCGGTCGTCCATCAGTTGCTGACCTTGCCGGACCAGGTCGTCGGCCGCAGCCCGCAGCGGTTCGCTCACCCGGATGTGCGCACCCTCCGCGATCACGTCCCGCAGAACGCTCGCCCGCGCCAGCCGGGTCAGCGACTGCGCGAGCCATTCGTCGTCCCGGTCGGGCAGGTCCAAGCGCCCGCCGTACGCGCTCTCGAAGTTCTTCTTGAGGTCCGCGATGGTCGTGGTCGGCATCGTCCGGCCGTCCATCGCGGCCCGGTTCACGGCCTGGGCGGAGGCCTCCTCGAGGCTCAGCCCCCAGTGGTTCTCCGGGTCGAGCGCCAGATCGGACGCCGCCACCAGGATCTGCTCGGCGTCCGTTCCCTCCGGATCCAGGCGTACGTCGTCCAACTCGAGCTTGCGCCACCAGTGCGCCAGCCGGTCCGCCGTACGCCGTTCCTTGTCAGGCGCACTCGACGGGAACGACTGCTCGTACCGGTCGAGTGCGAGCAGCGCCTCGGCGGCGAACAGATCCACGACCTGCTGCGCCGCGACGAGTTCGTCCCGGCTCGGCTCCTGCAGTTCGGACCGCGGGCTCATTGCCTGCTGTCCAGTTCGGCCTGGACGCGGTCGACGGCTTCCGCGCGGCGCCGGAGCCGGTCGAACCGCTCGGACTTCTCCGGGTCGGCCGGCTGGTAGTCGGCGTCCTCCGCGGCCTCGGCCGGTACGTACCACCAGCGGTCGGCGTACCAGGTCGGACCGACCTCCATCCCGGCGAGCATCGACGTCGCCTCTCCGGAGTCCAGCAACTCACGCATGCGCGCTTGTGACAGCTTGTCGTCCGTCATCTCACCGACTGTAGGCCGCCGAGGGGCGAACACGAGGTGCCAAGTCCCGCTCCGCCGGAGCAGCACGATTGTCGGGACCTGCAGTACGACGATCGTCAGGACGGTGAGGACCGGGTCCGTGGCCGGTACGACGGAGATCGGCAACGTGTACGCCAGGACGATCCGGATGATCCCGTCGATGATCGTCGCGATCCCCCAGAACACCGTGATCCACTTCCACGCGTCCCGGAACCGCGCGTTCGTCTCCCACAGTTGCTCCATCACGCGCGCCCGCCGCGGCATCATCGCGAGCGTGACGATGTAGGTCAGCGGTTGCGGGTGCCGCAGCGACCACAACGTGATGCCGGCGAACGGAAGGCTGATCCACGCGTTCCGGACGAGCAGCAGGCGCGCATCTCCACCCAGCACGGCGACCACCGAACTCGCCACCATGCTCACCACGACAGCCATCCCGACCAGGTCGGTACGGCGGGTGCGCACGAGCGACACCGCCGAGCTGATCAGGCCCGGGACCACGCCGACGAGCAGCGCGGTGAGGTCACTCGCACCGAGCGCCCGCAAGCCGTAGAAGAGTCCGAGCGGGAGTGCGATGTCGACGACGAGGAGCCGGAGACCTTTGTGCGTGCTGGGCATGACGAGAGCGTCCCCCACCGAGCCGCCGGCCGGCATCGAGCCGACGGCTGTCCGCACCTAGACCAAAGTCTCAGTCCTTCTTCTTCTCGACCTCGATGTCATCATCAGCCCCGTCGTCGGAGTCAGCGTCGTCCGAGTCAGCGTCGTCGTCGACGTCGCGGAGCTCCTCGGGGAGCTCGTCCTCGTCGAACTCCTCCGCGAGGATCTCCTCGGACTCGGAGACCGACTCGGGCTTGATCGCGTTCCGGAGGCGGCCGAGGATCCGGTCCGCCTCGGTGCCGAACGGGTTGTCGTTGACCAGGTACGTCCAGGTCGCGGTCGGCCGCGGGATCCCGCTGCTCTCCTCGTCCAGCCCCTCGGAGGTGATCTCCGCGTCCGCGAACGTCTCGGCCGCGTCCTTCCAGGAGTCCTCGATGAGCGTGTCGAACGACGCGATCGCCGACTTGTTGAACTCGTCGATCGGCTTCAGGTGCACGATGCCGCCGGCCAGCGAGCGCAGGTGGATGCCCTCCCGCAGGTCCGCCAAGTACGCCAGGTGATCGGTCCAGCGCCGGTCCAGGTGCCGCAGCGCGATCCGCCGCACCGCGGCCTTCACCACGTCCTCGCCGACCTCGTCGACCAGTTCGTCGTACCGCTCCTTGGCGCGCTCGGAGAGCTCGTCCGCGGCCAGGTCCTCGGTCAGCACCTTCTCGCGGGTCTCGAGCAGGATCGCCCGCTGCTGTCCCGTCAGCCGGTTGTACTGCCACGTCGTACGGTGCAGCTCCGCATTCGCGCCGTCCGCGACCCGCTGGGCGTGCTCGAGCATGCCGACCGACTTGCGGTCCGTGAGCCGGCCGGTGTCGTCCGGGTGCGGGCGGAGGCCGGACGAAACGGAGTACCGCGTGACGAGCTCGTCGGCGAGGCTGGCGAAGAACAGCGACCCGCCCGGGTCACCCTGCCGTCCCGCACGACCGCGCAGCTGGTCGTCCAGCCGCCGTGACGCGTGCAGACCGGTGCCGACGACGTAGAGGCCGCCGAGTTCGAGGGCCTTGTCCTTGTCGTGGGTCTCGTCCTTGCCGCCCAGCCGGATGTCCGTGCCGCGGCCGGCCATCTGCGTCGACACGGTCACCGTCCCCGGCACACCGGCCTCCGCGATGATCGCCGCCTCCTCGGCGTCGTTCTTCGCGTTCAGTACGACGTGCTCGATCTCGGCCGCCTCGAGCTTGTCGCTGAGCTGCTCGGACTCCTCGACGCTGTGCGTCCCGATCAGGATCGGCCGTCCGCTCTCGTGCACCTCGCCGATGTGCTTGACCAGCGCGTCGTTCTTCTGGTCGACGGTCAGGTACAACCGGTCCTGGTCGTCCTTGCGGACGTTCGGCTTGTTCGGCGGTACGACGGCGACGTCGACCTCGTAGAACTCCTGGAGCGACTCCCCCACGACGACCGCCGTACCGGTCATGCCGCACAGCGACTTGTACCTCTTGATCAGTGCCTGCACGGTGATGCTGTCGAGCACCTCGCCGGAATCGCTGACCGGCACGGCTTCCTTCGCCTCGACCGCGGCCTGCAGACCGTCCGGCCAGCGCTGCAGCTTGGCGATCCGGCCGCGGTTGTTGTTGATCAGGCTGACCTTGCCGTCCCGGACCAGGTAGTCGACGTCCCTGCGCAGCAGCACCTCGGCGTGCAGCGCGACGTTGATCTGGGTCAAGCGGTCCAGGTTCTCGTCGTCGTACAGGTTGAACTCCGGACGCTCAGGCTCGGCCGCGGCCTCGTCGTCCGCAGCCACGTCGTCCGCGTCAGCGTCCGAATCGGCGTCGCTCCCGACGCTGTCGTCGGCGCCCGTCTCGGAGTCGACCTCGCCGCCGTCACCTGCGTCGTCGTCAACTGCGTCGTCGTCAACTGGCTCGCCGGCCTTGTCTGCTGCTGCCTCCTCGGCCGCTTCGGCCGCGCGTTCGCCGAATGCCTTCTCGACCTTGTCGGTGCCGCGATCCGTCAGCGCGACCGTCCGGCCGTCGCCGTCGATCTCGTAGTCGACCCCCGCGCGCAGCGTCCGGACCAGCTGGACGACGTCGTCGTCGAGCGCCTCGTTCCGGGTCGCACCGGCCAGCACCATCGGGACCCGGGCCTCGTCGATCAGCACCGAGTCGGCCTCGTCCACGAGCGCGACGTCCGCCTCGACAGTCACCCGGTCCGCAACGTCGGTGACCAGGCGGTCCCGCAGTACGTCGAACCCGATCTCGCTGACCGGGACGTAGCACACCTCCGCCTGGTACGCCTCGCGGCGCTCCTCCGGCGTCGAGGCCTGGCCGACGTGCGACACGGTGACGCCGAGCAGCTCGTACACCGGGCCCATCCACTCGGCGTCGCGCTTGGCCAGGTAGTCGTTGACCGCCAGCACGTGCACCTTGCGGCCGCCCACGGCGTACCCGGCGGCGGCGATCGCGCCGGCCAGCGTCTTGCCCTCACCGGTCGCCATCTCGACGACCCGGCCCTGCAGCATCGCCAGCGCGCCGACGACCTGGCCGTCGAACGCGCGCTCGCCGATCGCGCGGTTCCCCGCGTCCCGGGCCAGCGCGAGGAACTCGATCTGCTCGTCCTCGTGCAGCCCGCCGGTGGTGCGCAGTTCCGCGACCGCCTCGGTGAGCTCTTCGTCGGTCAGGGAGACGACCGATTCCTCCGCCTCGCCGACCAGCTGGGTGAGCCGTTCGTACGGGCCGAGATCGATCGAGCCGGGGCGCTGCAGCAGCCGGCGGAAGCGAGAAGCGATTTTCAGGGCCATGATGACGGCAACGTACAGCCTCGACCGGTCGTTCCGCGCGCCGACCCGGACGCCCGCGCAGGCATAACCCTGCGAAAGAGCCCTCAACCGGCGAAATCAGTGGGTTGTGCCTGCGTGGGCGTCCGCCAGCTCCCACTGGTACGGCGTGGTTGTGGTGACCGCGTACAGGCCGAGTTTCTGCAGGATGGGGCGGGAGTCCTCGGACGCGTCGACGCGGAGAAACTCGTAGCCGCGCTCCTTCGCGAGCCGGGCGCGGTGGGCGAGCAGCGCGCTGTAGATGCCTTGCCGGCGCCACTCCGGCAGCGTGCCGCCGCCCCACAGGCTGGCGAACCCGGTGCCGGGATGGAACCGGATCCAGGCAGCCGACACAGCCGGACCGTCCGGTCCCTTCAATGCGTCCTCGACCAGGAACACCGACAGCCGGTCCGGGAACATCCGCGCCTCACCCGCGAGCCGCTCGACGATCCGTTCCACGCCGTTGTGCCACAGGGCGTCGGTGAGTACGCCGATCCGTTGGTAGTCGTCCGGCCCGTCGGCCTCCCGCAGCCGCACCTTCGACGGCAGCGCAGACGGCCGCTGCAGGATCCGGTCGATCTCGCCGAGGATCAGCGTCTCCGGCTCCTCTTGCGTGAACCCGGCCCGGACCAGCCGCTCACCAAGGTCGGCCGGTTCGTCGTACGCGTACGTCTTCCACTCGAACGGCAGGCCGCGCTCCCGAAAGAATGCCACCTCCTGGGCGATCACCGCGTCCGGGTCGTCGCCCAGGCCGCGCGGGGTCTCGACGAACCCGGCTCCCTCGGCGCCCTCGACGTACGAGCGGTGCACGGGGCCGTCGTGCTCCTGCTTCCAGCCCGGGATCGCGTCGGCGTCCGGCAGCCGGATCCGGCGGTGGAACACGTCGAGCAGCTCTTCAGGGGTCATCTGCACATCGTGCCCGATCGACTACCTGAAATCACCGGCCTAAAAAGTAAACCAGTTGGCCACTGGTGTCGTCCAAGTAAGTGTCCAAACAAGGGGGAAAAGCATCATGAAGCTCCAACACAAAATACCCAAGACGATCGTCGCCGCACTCGCGGTGCTCGCCGTCCCCGCGGCCGCGTTCGCCGCGCCGGCACTGTCCGGATCGTCCACCGCCCCCCGCACCACCTCGACCGTCTCGACCGCGTCCTGCCCACGCGGTTGGGGATCATTGCCCGAGGCAAACAGCCGGATGGTTCTGTCACCGGTCACGAACGTCCGCACCGGCCGGCACGCGTGCTACGACCGGCTCGTCGTCGATCTGGGCGGCCGCGCCGCCGGGTACGACGTCCGGTACGTCAGCACCGTCCACCAGGACGGCTCCGGGTTCGTCGTGCCGCTTCGCGGTGGCGCGAAACTGCAGATCGTCGTCCGCGCGTCGTCGTACGACCTCAACTCCGGCAAGGCGACGTACTCCCCGAAGAACTCCAAGGAACTGACCAACGTGGCCGGGTACCGCACGTTCCGGCAGCTCGCGTTCGCCGGCAGCTTCGAGGGTCAGACCACGATCGGTCTGGGCGTCCGCGCCCGGCTCCCATTCCGCGTCTACACGCTCGCGGGACCGGGCTCGAACTCCCGACTGGTGATCGACATCGCTCACCAGTGGTAGACCCCCACCCAGCGGCCGCCCGTTCCCCGCGGGCGGCCGCGCCTTTGCCTACAGCAACCTGTTGAGCAGGTCGTAGAAGCTGTTCGCGAGGACCAGCTCGTACGGGTCGGTGAGCAGCGCGCCGAGCTCGGCCATGTCGGACGGCGCCCACGACCAGGCGCCGATCCCACCGGAGATGAACAGCGGGCTCGCACCGTCCCAGTTGGCGATCCGCTGGTCGAGCGCGGCCTTGAACTCGGCGGCCTTACCCGGTGCGCCCCACTGGCCGGTGATCGGCAGACCGCCTTGGCGGACGGTGAGCGGGTCGCCGTCCCAGGTCTGCATGATCCCCTTGGTCGGCGTGTACTTCGCGAACCCGCCGGCGATCTCCTCCGACAGCAGGATCCACTTGTCGTCCTGCCTGCTGCTGTACGCGTACACCACGTCCAGCCCGGTACGGCGCATGAAGCCACCGGTCATCTTCAGGTACTCCGTCAGCTCGGCAGGCTTCCACGAACCCGGGTACGTGTAGCCGCCGCCGGACGGGCCGCAGACCAGGAGGTCGTTGGCGGTCGCCGTGCGCTGGAAGTAGCTGTAGAGACCGGGTCCGGTTTCTACGAGCAGAGGACTGATGGTCCAGTTCGTCGGCACCTGGCCGCGTTTCGGGTCGTCCCAGATCTCGCGCAGCCGGCGCTGGCAGTACTGGATGTTGTCGCCTTCGCCGAAGGTCAGGGTCAGGTAGACCTTGTTCTTCGGTTTGTCGATCCGGCGTATCGGCCGGGGCTTGTCGGAGATCGGCGCCGTGAAGCCGGCGTGCACGGTGCCGTTCATGTAGAAGTCAGCCGCGACCACAGGCGAACCGCCCTTGCTCGCGAGATCGACGCCGTCCCACTCACCGGAGACGTCGTTCGCGAACCAGCCCATGTACGGCGCCAGCGTCGGGTACTTCGCGTAGTGCTCGATGAGCAGCTCGCCCGTCGCACCACCCGGCGGCAGCCAGCTCACCAGGGCCTTGGTGGCCACCACGTAGTCGCGGAAGTACGCGAACGGTTCGATGCGGGTCGGCGACGTGTCGGTCGCCGAGACCAGGTACTGGTTCCACATCTCCACGGTCACGACGAGGGACGTCGTACCCGCCGGTGGTTCGATGCGGTAGATCCAGTAGTTGCCGCCGTCGGCGAAGCGGTTGGCCTCGCCGCCGATCGAGGAGTGCGAGCCGTCGAACAGGTACGGCGCTTCCTCCGGGCTGCCCGGCTCGAAGGTGGCGATCACGGTGTCGTTGGCCTTGATGGACACGTGGCGCACCGACGCGCCCCAGCCGTCGTCGGTGAACGAGTCCGCGAACCGGACGAACACGGCCTCCTTACCGAGCTTCGCGGAGACGTCGAGGTTGTAGGTACCGCGGTTCGACGAGTCGCGGATCTGCTGGGTCTCGCGGGCGATCTCCAGCCATTGCACGCCCTCGACGTCGACCACGCGGGTCGGCGGGAGGCCGGCGAGCAGCTTGTGGGTGACCCTGGGGAACAGGTTGTCCAACTGCCACCGGTACGTCTTCACGACGTCGTCGTCGAACATCCCGCGCAGGTCCTTCACGATCCGCAGACCGTGCGCCTTCGCCTGGTCCGCGTCGGCGACGACCGCGTTCTCGAGTCCGGCGAGCGTCGTCGCCACGTTCAGCGAGTCCGGTACGTCGGGGTCGTGCACGATCGCGCCGCGGATCCGGCTGCGGTACTTGGCGACCAGGTCCAGCGGGTTCTTGTACAGCTTGGTCGGCAGGTGCATGTCGGCCAGCCATTTGGCGTCCGGCACGCTCACCGTGCCGGTGTCGTACAGGAAGTACAACTCGGGCTCAGTACGGTTGACGATGCCTTGCAACGTTGTCAGCAGGGTTTGGTCTCCCCCGCTGAGCTTGCTCGCATCGCCGTAATCCAGGTGTCTCGGGCGGTTGAACACCGGCAGCAGCCGAGCGGGGCTGCCGGACGTCGATGAAACTGCAGCCTGCGCTGTCGTCATGAGCCCCGGCACCAAGCCGAAACCACCCGCCGTCACCGCACCGCTGCCCGCCAGGAACGCACGTCTCGAAACCATCGCGACCACTCCCTGAGGTTGACATCGATGTCAAATCAGCCCGGAATCTAGCAACGCCAAGAGAGCGTGTACATACCTCACTACAACGTTGGCCCGACTTTCTTGGAATCGTTTCCGCCGACGGTGATCAGGAACCCGGGACAGGCGACGGGGTCTGGGAACAGGCAATAGCTAGTTCCCAGACCCCATCTGGTGTGCTCAGTGGCCGGTGCCAGTGCGGCCGCCGCGGGATTCGATGGACTCGGGGAGGGTGGACTCGGGGAGACGGCGCCCCCAACGAACACCGCTACCAACCCGGACCCCGGGTCGGCGCCCGCTGATACCTCAGCGGGCCGGTGGCTTGCGGCGGGAGAAGCGGGAGCGGAAGTTGCCGTCGTACTCGAGTTTTGTGTAGCCGGCGGAGTGGACGCCGACCGCGAAGATGCCGACGGCGAGGAACGTGATGCCGGCGATCGTCGAGATGTGCCAGAACGCCGCGGTGAGGCCGACGAACGCGGACCCTTCCGCGGCCGCCTTGGCCACGCTCACCAGGTGGGATCTGGACACCTGGCGTCGGAACGCCTCCTGCCGGTTGAGCACCAGGAGCGCCGCGAGCAACGGGATCGAGACCGCGAACGCGACAACGCAGATCGTCGCGGCAAGATCCAGCGGGGAGGTGGTCAGGAACGGCTGGACGACGACCAGTCCGGCGGCGGCCAGTCCGCCGTAGATCAGGTTCGACTGCCGGATCCACTCCTCCTGCACCGCGGGGTCGGACTTCGCGTCCTCCGTCTCCGACTGGATGCGCGCGGCCTCCGCTTCGGCCGCCAGGCGGCGCGCCTGCTCGGTCTCCTCGTCCATCTGCCCGTCCTCCAGAGCTCGGCCGGCGTACGTAATTGGGTGGAGCGGGCGTACGGCGGCGAGACATAGTAAGCGGGGTGCGGTATTACTACGCCGAGCACCAGGCGGCCTATCGGCGGCTCGGGCGAGAAGGTATGACGCAGTGGAACGATCTCTTCGGTGAGAGTTGGACGTTCGACGACTTCCCCAACCGGGTCTTTCTCGAGAGTGTTCTCGATCGGCTGCCTGCGTCGGGTGAGGTGCTGGAGTACGGGTGTGGCACCGGACCGGCCGCGTGCTTTCTCGCGGCACGTGGGTTCCGCGTCGATGCGATCGACCTGATCCCGGAAGCGATCACCCTCGCCCGCCGGTTCGCGCAGGAGCGAGGTGTGACCGTCAACTTCAGCGTGCAGGACGTGTGCGCGATGCCGGTCGGAAGCAAGCAGTACGACGTGATCCTCGACAGCTACTGCCTCCAGTCGATCGTCACCGACCCCGACCGTGCCGCGGTGTTGGCCGCCGTACGCGACCGCCTGAAGCCCAACGGCCACTACGTCCTCTCAACAGCCATGTACGACTCGGACCGCGTCTACGAAGACGACTTCCGGTACGACGCCACCACCGGCATCTGCTACGAGCGATCCACCGAACCAGCCGACGACGCCGTACAACTCGACAACACCTGGTACCTCCCCCACCGCCGCCACCTACGTCCGAAGGCCCTCCGCGCCGAGCTGGAAGCAAACGGCCTTCAGGTCCTCTCTCAGCAAGGCGAGCTCAGAGGCGACGTGATCTGCACGCCTACCAGGCGTGGGTGAGGATCTGGGTCGCTTCGGCCAATGACAGGCCCGCTTTGTGCGCGGCTCGGGCGAAGGCGACGGCCGCGGCATGGGTCGTGGCGTCGTTGATCTGGCTGCGGGAGGCCAGGACGAAGGTGCCGTTGCGGCCGCGGGTCTCGACCAGGTGGTCGGCTTCCAGTTCTTTGTAGGCGCGGGCGACGGTGTTCACGGCCAGCCCGAGGTCCAGCGACAGTTGGCGCACGGTCGGCAGCCGGGTGCCCCGCGCCAGCTCGCCGGCGCGGATCAACGCCTCGATCTGCGAGCGGACCTGCTCGTACGGCGGGGTCAGGCCGACCGGGTCCACGGAGATTTCCACCCGCTCACCATGCCACAACGGTGCCGCACCGGTGACCCTGCGTTGCAAGACAGTTGTGGCATGTCCTCCCCAGACAACGTCCCGTCCTACGCGCCCCCGGCGCCTCCCCGGCCCGGCCGCAACAGGACCGGCGTGGTGGTCGCGGCACTGATCGCGGCGGTGCTTGTCCTCCTGCTGGTGACCGTGGTCGCGCTCGGCCGGTTCGGCAGTGGACCGTTCGCGCACAAGGTGCCCAAGGTTGCGGCGCCCACGGAGTGGCCCGCCACCGTCGGCGAACTGCGGTTGGACCCCGACAGCAAGCCGTATGTCTCGCCGCTCGCCTCGCTGGACTTCGACTGGGAGGTGTCCGGGCGGTACAGCACCGGCGAAGGCCAGGAGCGCGAACTGCACAACGTGCGGGTCTTCGGCTCGAGCGACCGGGTGAAGGACGCGATCGGCGACTACGACGTGGACGAGATCGGGACCGGCTACTGCGGATCATCGATCCTGGGCAGATTCCTGACGAGGCAGTGCGGCGTCACCAGCGGCAGCATCGTTGTCGTCGTCGAAAGCCCTCCGGCCGGTCCCTCCGACGAGGAGCTGATCCGCTACGCCAACAGTCTCGCCGCCGCGCTCAGCTGAAGTCCTCCGCGGTGTACGGGCGCTGCTCGACCAGCACGAGCCAGTTGCCCGAGTTGTCGCGCAGTACCGCTTCCACGCCGTACGGGCGGTCCGACGGCTCCTGGATGTACTCGACGCCCTTGGCGGTGAGTTCGGTGAACGTCTTGCGGCAGTCGTCGGTGGCGATGCCGAAGCCGTGCATGGTGCCCTTCGCCATCATCCGCCTGATCGCCGCGGTTGCTTCCTCGTCCAGCGGCGGCCCCGGCAGCGCGAGCTGCAGCTCCAGCTCCGGGTGGTCGGCGTGGTGCACGGTGCACCAACGGAAGTCGGGCAGGCTCACGTCGTTCTTCAGCACGAACCCGAGCTTCTCGGTGTAGAAGGCCTTCGCTTCGTCGACGTCGTCGACAAAGACACTGATCAGGCTGATGTTGGTGATCACGGCAGCTCCTCATCGTTGCGTTCGGTACGACGCTAGGCCCCGGACTGTCCCGCCGGCTTCTCCGGAATTGCTGAGTTCAGTCCCAGCATGAACACGAAACACCCCGGGATCCGTGCGCCGGCCTGCGTCCGCTGGTACTGCGTCGGCGTCATCCCCACCAGCTCGGTGAATCGCTGCGAGAACGACCCGAGGCTGCTGTAGCCGACCATCCCGCAGACCTCGGTGACGGTCAGGTTGGTCGCCCGCAGCAGATCCGTCGCGCGCTCGATCCGCCGGCGGGTGACGTACTGCATCGGCGTCTCGCCGTACGTCGCCGCGAAACACCGCAGGAAGTGGTACTTCGACACACCCGCCGCAGCCGCCAGCGCGGCCAGGTCGAGCGGCTCCGCATAGTTGCGATCGGCAACATCCCGCGCCCGCCGCAGATGCGGCAACAACTCCACCGGTACACCGCTCACCCCAACGAGCCTAGGTACTCTCGGCCGCTGCCGAAAGAGTGGCGGGCCGATCACGCCCGGCGGAGGGTACGGCGTATGAGAGCCGGACGGCCTGCACCGCACCGACTACCTGTGCGCGTGCAACCGATCTAGGTTTGCTTCATGTCGACTGTGTTGTGTGTGCCGCAATGGCAGGGGTCTGCGGCCGGGTCCGCGCGGTTTCTCGCGGACGGGGCTCGTCGGACGGCTCAGCTGGTGCCGGCTGATCGGGTGGTGACGGTTGAAGTGCCGGAGTTCGATGGGCCGATGGCGGGCGGGGTGCGGGCCGCCGACGCTTTGGTCGCTGTTCAGCGTGCGACCGAGGCGGCCCTGAAGAAGATCGACGATTTCGTCCTGACCGCGGGTGGGGACTGTGCGGTCGACCTGGTGCCGATCTCGGCGGCGGCCGAGCGGTACGGCGCGGACCTGAAGGTGCTGTGGATCGACGCCAATCCAGACGTCTACGGGCCGGGTGATCCCTTCTCGGGCGCGTTTCACGGGATGGTGGTGCGCACGCTGCTCGGCGATGGGCCGCCCGCGTTGACGCCGAAGACCGTGCTGACGCCAGAGCAGGTGGTCTTCGCAGGCGTCCGGGTGGTGGATGACTGTGAGCAGGAGTACCTGCGCAGGAAGAACCTTCGCGTGGACGAACTGGAGGCGGCCGTCGAGGGCTTGAAGGGGCCGCTGTACGTGCATCTGGACCTGGACGTGCTGGATCCGGCCGAGTTCGCCTCGGTGGGGTACTCCACTCCGGCGGGGCCTTCGGTCGCCCGCGTGCTGGAGCTGATCGAGGGCCTCACCGGCGTGGTCGGAGCCGCGATTACCGAGCATGCCCCGCAGGCGCGGGACCTCCGCGAAGAGGAGGTCGTCCGCGCCCTTGGGACGGCTCTGCTGAGCTACGCCTGAGTCAGGAGGCGAGGGCCTCGAACTGGGTGCGGGTCAGCTTGGTTGTGTCGCCGTTCAGGGGGGACGGGCGGGTGCAGATGACGCCGGACGGGACGGAGCCGGTCAGGTAGTTCACCGCGGCCTTGAAGGAGTCGCAGCGGCGCTGGTCCTCGGCGCCGGCCGGGTAGCCGATCGCGGCGTTGACGCGGCCCATGTCGAGGTCGTCGGCGTACGGATTGATGTCGCGGGCAACGGTCCAGTACCAGCGGGCGATCGGCGCGCTCCACTCCAGTGACATCGCCAGGTCCGGGTTGCCGAGCAGATCGATCCCGAAGTACTGGCCGGCGGGCCCGTAGTTGAAGTCACCGGTCAGTTGGATGTACCCGCGCCCGCCGTACGGCCGGGTGTCGCCGATCTCGCGGATGTTGTACTCCAGCCGCGACTCGTGCACGAGCGTCGCGAGGAACGCCGCCTTCCGGTACGGCGTGTTGATCTGAGCGTCCCGCATCGCCTGGTTCAGCGACGGCAGACCGGTCTCGACGAGCGACGGGTTGGCGATCCGGCTGCCGAACATCGCCTGTACGTCGGCCAGCGTGATGTCACCGTCTTGCGGCGGCTCGGAACCGCATTCGGGTACGCCGGGCAGCTTGTCCTCGGGAATCGCGACGTACACGACCGTCACGTAGCCGCCGAGCGCGGGCACATGGGCCCACCACGAACTGGTGCCGTCCGAGTTGCTGACCAGGTCGCCGCTCTTCTGGCAGTCCACGTCGATCGAGGTGGGACCGCTCAACGTGCCGACGACAGCGGAGGACAGGTAGGCGTCGGCGCGGACGTTGACGCCGCTGCCGTACGTCTGGAAAACGGCCGCGTACGCGGGTGACGCGGCGACCAAGGCACCTGCCGTCAGACCGAGGCAGGCGAGTACAGCTATGAGAAAACGACGCATTGAACAACTCCTGGGGCGGTAGGAGGGGCGGTCGTCGTGAAAAGCTAACCAAGCCTATTCACAACGCCGCCAGTTTCCTCCAAACCCCAGGGTTGCTCAACCCCTACTTGTCTTTGGGCTCCGGTTTGGCGTCGACGCCGGCTTCCTTGCGCTGCTCGGGCGTGATCGGCGCCGGCGCCGCGGTCAGCGGGTCGAACCCGCCGCCGGACTTCGGGAACGCGATCACGTCGCGGATCGACTCGGTGCCGGCCAGCAGCGCCGTGATCCGGTCCCAGCCGAACGCGATCCCGCCGTGCGGCGGCGCGCCGAACTTGAACGCGTCGAGCAGGAACCCGAACTTCTCGCCAGCCTCCTCGTCGGTCAGGCCCATCACCTTGAAGACGCGCTTCTGCACGTCCTCGCGGTGGATACGGATCGACCCGCCGCCGATCTCGTTGCCGTTGCAGACGATGTCGTACGCGTACGCCAGCGCCGACCCCGGGTCGGTGTCGAACGTCTCCAGCGAGTCCGGCTTCGGCGACGTGAAGGCATGGTGTACGGCGGTCCACGCGCCGGACCCGACCGCGACATCTCCCGCGGCGGTCGCGTCGTCAGCCGGCTCGAACAGCGGCGCGTCCACGACCCACACGAACGACCAGGTCGACTCGTCGATCAGACCGCCGCGACGGCCGATCTCCAGCCGGGCCGCGCCGAGCAGCGCCCGCGACGTCTTCACCGGACCCGCGGCGAAGAAGATGCAGTCGCCCGGCTTCGCGCCGACGTGGTCGGCGATGCCCGCGCGCTCCTCCTCGGACAGGTTCTTCGCGACCGGCCCGGCGAGTTCGCCGTCCTGACCGACCAGCACGTAGGCCAGTCCGCGAGCGCCCCGCTGCTTGGCCCACTCCTGCCACGCATCCAGCTGCTTACGCGGCTGGTCGGCGCCACCCGGCATCACGACGGCACCGACGTACGGCGCCTGGAACACCCGGAACGGCGTGTTCTTGAAGTACTCCGTGCACTCGACGAGCTCGAGGCCCATCCGCAGATCCGGCTTGTCGGAGCCGAACCGCGCCATCGCCTCGCCGTACGTCATCCGCGGGATCGGTGTCTGCACGTCGTACCCGACGAGCTTCCAGAGCGCGGTGAGGATCTCCTCGGACAGCGCGATGATGTCGTCCTGGTCGACGAAGCTCATCTCGATATCGAGCTGGGTGAACTCCGGCTGCCGGTCGGCGCGGAAGTCCTCGTCGCGGTAGCAGCGGGCGATCTGGTAGTACCGCTCCATACCGGCCACCATCAGCAGCTGCTTGAACAGCTGCGGCGACTGCGGCAGCGCGTACCAGCTGCCCGGCTGCAGGCGGGCCGGGACCAGGAAGTCGCGCGCGCCTTCCGGCGTCGACTTTGTCAGCGTCGGCGTCTCGAGCTCGACGAAGTCGTGCTTCGACAGCACCTCGCGGGCGGCCTTGTTCACCTCGCTGCGCAGGCGCAGCGCCGAGCCCGGGCCTTGGCGGCGCAGGTCGAGGTACCGGTACTTGAGCCGGATCTCCTCGTTCACCGGCGTCGCGTGGTGCTCCTCGACCGGGAACGGCAGCGGCGCCGCCTCGTTCAGCACCTCGACCTCGGTCGCGATGACCTCGATCTCGCCGGTCGGCAGGTTCGGGTTCGCGTTGCCCTCCGGGCGCGGCGAGACCTCGCCGACGACCTTCAGGCAGTACTCCGAACGCAGGCCGTGCGCGGCGTCCTCGTCGCGGATCACGACCTGGACGGTGCCGGTCGAGTCGCGCAGGTCGATGAACGCCACGCCGCCGTGATCGCGTCGCCGCGCCACCCAGCCCGCCAGAATCACGGTTTGGCCGGCATTCTCCGCGCGCAACGAGCCTGCGGAATGGGTACGGATCACGAGTTCTCCTCTTGCGTGTTGACACTTGGTCGTAGGTCTTCGGCGGGCGGGGCCCAGGTGGCGGCGTCCGCGGGCACCTGCTCGCCGCTGCGGATGTCCTTCACCTCGGGCCCGTTCTCGGTGCTGAACCAGACGAACGGGATACCGCGGCGATCGGCGAACTTGATCTGCTTGCCGAACTTGGCCGCAGCCGGCGCCACCTCCACCGCAATCCCCCGCCCGCGCAGCTGGATCGCCGTCCGCATCGCCTCGGCCCGGTCGTCCTCCGAGTTCAGCGCGATCAGCACAGCCGTCGGCGTACGGCGGCTGGCGGTCAGCAATCCCTTGCTGATCAAGCGGTGCACCAGCCGCGACACACCGATCGAGATCCCGACACCGGGGTACGTCGTCTTGCCGTCGGACGCCAGCGAGTCGTACCGCCCGCCGGAGCAGATCGACCCGTAGCCCTCGTCGCCGATCAGCTGCGTCTCGTAGACCGTGCCGGTGTAGTAGTCGAGACCGCGGGCGATCTTCAGGTCCGCGACCAGCAGACCGGGCGCGTGCTCGTTCGCCGCGGTCATGATCTGCGACAGCCGCTCGAGGCCCTCGTCGAGGACCTCGTGCTGTACGCCGAGCGCCCGTACCTGATCCGCGAACGACGCGTCCGTCGACGAGATCTCCGCCAGCCGCAGCACCTGCTTCGCGGTCTCCGCGGACAGGCCGGCCGTAGTCAGCAGGTCGGTCACCTTGTCCGGGCCGATCTTGTCCAGCTTGTCGACGATCCGGAGCGTTCCGGTGATGTCCTCGATGCCGAGGCCGCGGTAGAAGCCCTCCGGGATCTGCCGGGTGTTCACCTGGATCCGGAACGGCGGGATCGGCAGCTTCCGGAACGCGTCCGCGATCACCAGCGGCAGTTCGACCTCGTAGTGGAACGGCAGTTCGCCGCTGTCGATGATGTCGATGTCCGCCTGGGTGAACTCGCGGTACCGGCCCTCCTGCGGGCGCTCACCGCGCCACACCTTCTGGATCTGGTAGCGCCGGAACGGGAACACCAGCTTGCCGCTGTGCTCCAGCACGTAGCGGGCGAACGGCACGGTCAGGTCGAAGTGCAGGCCGAGGGCCGCGTCCTCGTCCGCGCCGGCCGCGAGCCGCCGTACGCCGTAGATCTCCTTGTCGGCGTCCTCGCCCTGATTGGACAGCCGCTCGACCGGCTCGACCGCACGGGTCTCGATCGACGCGAAACCGTGCAGCTCGAACGTCTCCCGGATCACGTCGAGGAACTGCTGCTCGACGATCCTGTCCGACGGTAGGAATTCGGGAAACCCGCTCAGAGGGGTCACCTTGCTCATAAGTTCGGTATCTCCAGGTCCTGCAAGTAGGGGTTGGTCGCCTTCTCCCGGCCGATCGTGGTCTGGCCACCATGACCCGGCAGGACGACGATCTCGTCGCGCATCGGCAGGATCTTGGTGGCCAACGTATGCAGCATCGCCGGATGGTCGCCGCCCGGCAGATCCGTCCGGCCGATCGACCCGGCGAACAACACGTCACCGGAGAACAGCACCGCGGGCACATCTTCCGGCCCGTCGTACGGCGTGGTGAAGGTGACCGACCCGCGGGTGTGACCCGGGGTGTGGTCGACCGTGAAGTTCAGTCCCGCGAGCTCCAGGGACTGCCCGTCCTTCAGCTCGGCGACGTCGTCCGGCTCGGCGAAGGTGTGATCGCCGCCGAGCAGCATCCGCGCCGTCTCCGGGCTGATCCCGGCCATCGGGTCGGCGAGCAGGTGCCGGTCGTCCGGGTGGATCCAGGCGGTCGCGTCGTACGTCCCGCAGACCGGGAGGACCGAGAACATATGGTCGATGTGACCGTGCGTGAGCAGCACCGCGACGGGTTTCAGCTTGTTCTCCCGGACCACCTGCACGACGCCGTCGGTCGCGTCCTGACCGGGGTCGACGACGATGCATTCCGCGCCCTGGCCGGTGGCGACGACGTAGCAGTTCGTACCCCACGATCCCGCGGGGAACCCGGCGATGAGCACGGCAGACCTTCCTGGAACGGGGTTCGGGACCTACCAAGGTTACCCGGGTCGTTCGCCGTACTTCGAACCGGATTGTGATGCAACCCCGTTGCGCCTGAGCTGGGAGTTTGTGATTGTTCAGGGATAAGCCTTCGCATGTCGAAGACTTGAGCGTCGAGAAGGCAGCTCGACGCGCCCAGGCGGGCCCTGTCCGCGCGGTTGGACCGGGGACTGACCAGAATGGGCACGAGCGCAGTGCATACCGCCGGAAGGGGCGAGTTGTGGCCGGAGAGAACTGGGGCCGGGTAGCCGAGGACGGAACGGTCTTCGTCAGGACGAAGGACGGTGAACGGGCAGTCGGCCAGTGGCCGGACGCGAACCCCGAGGAAGCCCTCGCCTTCTACACCCGCCGGTACGACGCGCTGGCATTCGAGGTCGAGCTGCTGGAGCAGCGGGTCCAGGCCGGCACGGTGTCTCCGGACGACGCCCGCGCCGCGGTCAAGAAGGTCACCGGCGCGATCGAGGACGCCCAGGCCGTCGGCGACCTGGACGGCCTGCTGACCCGCCTCGAGGCGCTCACTCCCCTGGTCGCGCAGCAGCGTGAACGGCGCAAGGCCGAACGGGCCGCCAAGGTCGAGGAAGCGCGCTCCGCCAAGACCAAGATCGCCACCGAGGCCGAGACGATCGCGGCCGGCACCGACTGGCGCCACGGCGTCACCCGGCTGCGCGAGCTCCTCGACGAGTGGAAGGCACTCCCCCGGCTCGACAAGTCCAGCGACGACGAGCTCTGGCACCGGTTCTCCTCTGCGCGTACGACGTACACGCGGCATCGCAAGCAGCACTTCGCGGAGCTGTCCTCCAAGCGTGAAGAGGCCGCCCTGGTGAAGGAGCGGCTCGCCGCCGAGGCGGAGACGCTCGCCTCGTCGAACGAATGGGGCCCGACCTCCGGGCGCTTCCGGGACCTGATGCGGCAGTGGAAGGCCGCCGGGCCGGCACCACGCGAGGTGGACGACAAGCTGTGGGCGCGGTTCCGGGCCGCGCAGGACCTGTTCTTCGGCGCGCGGGACGCCGTACAGGCCGAGGAGAACGCCGAGCAGGTGGACAACCTGCGGGCCAAGGAAGCGCTGCTGGCCGAGATCGAGACCATCCTGCCGGTGTCGGACGCGAAGTCGGCGCGAGAGCAGCTCCGGGACTACCTGGACCGCTGGGACCAGATCGGCAAGGTCCCGCGGGACTCGATGCGCGCCGTCGACGGACGCCTGCGTGCCGTCGAGCAGGCCGTGAAGGCAGCCGAGGACGAGGTCTGGAACCGCAGCAACCCCGAGGCCCGCGCCCGCGCCGAGGCAACGGTCAAGCAACTCCAGTCATTGATCTCAGACCTGGAGAAGCAGGCCAGCAAGTTCGAGACCCAGGGCAACACCCGCAAGGCCACCGAAGCCCGAGAAGCCATCGCCGCCCGCCGAGAATGGCTAACCCAAGCCCAAAACGCCCTAACCGACTTCAGCTAATACCCCCACGCGGTGCTACGCGCGGCTCCTTCGTCGCCGTGCTACGCCCCGCTCCCACCCACCCATGCGACCGCCACGTGGTTGTGCGGACCCGTAGTGGGTGAAGCTGACTGTGGTGGCTCATTCCCACCGCTGGCAGGACGCGAGGTCCGATCGTGCCCGGCGCACCTCCGCACTCCCAGCACCCCGAACCTCAGCTCCCACGGTCCTCGTCCAAGACTCGCTGCAACCCGTCCGGTCTGCGTGGCGCTGTCAGTAGGTGAGCGGTTCCTCGTCGGTGAATACGCGGCCTAGGCGGGCTCAGCCTGGGCCTGTGGATAACTTTCCGCAGGGATTGTCGGATTCAGGGATGCTTTGCGGATGTTTCCTGCTGACTTGCCGCTGTACTTCTGCGGCATCCCGTTTCGTGCGCATCAGGTAGGGCGCAAGCTCCAGTGGCTCTTGGCACGGGGTGAGATCCGGCAGTTGATAGGCGGCGTGTACGTCGATGTGCGGATGCCGGAAACCATCGCGCTGAGGGCCGACGCGCTACACCTCGTCGTACCGTCGGGGGCGACGGTGTGCGGTCGAGCAGCCGCCTGGTTGCACGGCATCGACTCCACCGCGCTCGCCCCGGACCCCTTTCGTCCCGAATGGACGTTCGCCGAACGCCCGTCCGTGGAGATCCAGGGGCTGAGGGTCACCACGCCGGCTGCTACGGCGATCGAGTTGGCCACACGCCTTCCACGACCCTTCGCGTTGTCGGCAGTGGACGGGCTGCTCCATGCCGGTATGCCGATGAGCGATCTCGTGACCGCATCAGCCGCCTACTTCGCGGAGGACAGCATGTCGCAGGCGGCTCAGCTCCTGCGGATCGCTGACGGGCGTGCTGAGTCGCCGGGTGAATCGTGGCTCCGGCTGCGGCTGTTCGACGCCCGCTTCCCCCGCCCCGAACTCCAGGTCCCCGTCGAAGGCAACGGCCGGACGTATCGGTTGGACCTGGGATATCCGGATCTGCCTGTGGACGACCGGCGGCTCGGCTTGGAGTACGACAGTGACCAGTGGCACTCATCAACCAAACAACAGCTGAAGGACGAAACCCGCCGTACCGAACTGGACGCCCTGGGCTGGCACATCATCTCCGTACGCCGAACAGACCTCTGGGGCTCCTACCCAGCCCTCGAGCTGGCCATCGGCAGCTTCTTGTGCCAACAGCCCCGCCTGCCGCGGCGCTGGTGATCAGGGGATGGTCCAGGTGGTTTGGGTTGCCCAGTGTTCGGCGGCGGTCATGAGGAGGTTGGTGGCGGGGGCTTTGATCTGGCCGTAGTCGGCGAGGTCGGGGACGGATTGGGCGAGGCGTTGTTTGAAGGCGCCCCAGGCCTGCCGGGCTTCTGGGTCGGCACGGAGGTAGTCGCGGAAGAGCAGGGCATAGCGGGTGTTCGGGCCGGTGGTGACGCGGACGTGGACGTTGGTGGCGCGTTCTCCCACCGGTGGGGCGAAGACGAGCTTTTCGCAGGCCTGTCCGTACGACGTTTCAGTGTGGTTCCACGGTTCGGGGCGGCAGCGGAAACCGGCGGACTCGAGGAGATCGACCAGATCCGGAGCGAGCGCGGGTACGCGGATCTGTGCGTCGATGCAGTTCTTCGCGGCGAGACCGGGGACGGACGTGGAGCCGATGTGGTCGATGGCGACAGCCCGATCGCCTACCGCAGCATGCAATCGGCCGGCGAGGTGCTTGAACTCGGACGGCCAGTCCGGGTTGTAGTCGACGACGGCTATCGCAGGACCGAGCTCATCCGGGAAAGGCATTCGCCCATGCTCCCAACCACCCGGCCCGCCGCACCAATGGATTAGTACGGCGAACCGGGCGGAACGGACCCCGCACGCCCCGGCGGGGACATGGCGCCCGGGTGGCAACCAGTCCGGTACGGCGGGATCATCCCCGGCGCCGACGACCGACGGCCGGAGGGGTCAGTCGTTGTAGCGGGCCTTGAGGGAGTAGCGGCGGGCGAGCACCAGGAGTGCGAGCACAAGCACGCCACCGGACGCGGTGATCAGCACGAGGTGGGTGTTACCTTCAGCGGCGGCGGTCGCCGAGCTGGAGGGGTCGTAGCCGCCGGCCATGCCGACGTCGTTGTACTGGGTGCCAGGGAGTTTGTCGGAGTAGCGGTCGGAGACGAGTTCCTGGTACGCGGTGACGGTGATCGGCCGGGCCCCGATCGACTTGACGGCCGACTGGTTGAGCGGTCGCACCTGCGTCCCAGAGAGGGCATACCAGGCACCGAGCTGAGGCTCGGTGAAGACGAGCGAACCTGCGGCAGCCGACACCATCCGCGCCTCGGTGTTGCCCGAGGCCACGTTGACGGCATGCCAGGCGCCCTTCGCGTCGGGCGTGGTGAAGACGGTCAACGTCCGACCACCTTGCGCTGCGGTGGTTGCGGCGTACCAGAAGGTCGCGACCGGCGCCGACGCGTCCCGCACGAAAGCAGGGTTGAGCGCGTAGATCGGCTGCGTGTCCCGCGCGACGCTCGCCGCGGCCTTCGCCGTACCTCCGGCCTTGCCGAGCAGGCTCAGCGCCTCGGACGAACGCGCGGCATTGGTTGCCTTGGACAACTCGGCCGGCGCGACCGGTTGCGGACCCGCCGCACCGGCGAGACCGGCAGCAGCGAACGTGAAACCGAGACCGGCAGCGAGTACGGCGGCGCAGCGGAGCAGGACGTTCTTCGGGCGGCGCATGTCAGGCTCCGATCCGGTACAGGGAATGCGTCCACGTGAACTGCGAGTTGGACCGGTACCAGTTGTAGGACGAGTAGTTGTAGCGCGGGTCGTCCGGCCACGGGTTGTAATACTCGATCGTCGAGTCGGACGCGTCGTACCCGATGATGTCCATCATGTGGCCGCCGCCCGACGTCCAGCCGATCCGCGTCATCACCGGGCGGCCGGCGGCGATCTCGGTGACGAGCGTGTTGAAGGCGAGCGTGGACGAGACGTAACTGCCGGCGCTGATCCCGATCGCCCGGAACGCGTTCTGGTCGTTGCCGAGCGTGGCCTGGTTGTTCGGGCAGGTGCCGTTCATGGAGTAGCCGAAGGCAAGGTTGCAGAACTGGTTCTGCGAGTACGTGCGGCCGTAGAACGCGGCGATGCTGTTGCCGCTCGCGGCCCAGCACCAGTTCGACTTCTGCTGGGCCTGGCCGGTGACGTTCAGGTAGTAGCTGCTGGGCGCGGCCGAGGCCGGCGGAGCGAGCGGTGCCAGCGTCACCAAACCGAGGAATGTGGCCAGGAGCAACGACCAACTGCGACGAGGCCTAGAGCGGAGCCTGCGCATGAGTCCTCCTTCAAGAGGTACTGCGGGGTGGGCGGAGTCCATCGTCGGGACGGGACCACGGCGCGGCAAGAACTCGGATCCGGGGTGTGAACGGCAACGGCGCGTGAACGATGCGTGATGAGGCAGTGTCAGCGGGTGCTGTGAATGTTTACACTGCTGCCCTGAAGGAGCGTGGGCCCATGATCAAGCCGGTCGAAGTCCGTGCGGTGACCCCGGAAGCGTCGTTCGCGGAGGCGCTGCGGCAGGCGATCGCCCGCCGCGGGCTGGCCCTCAACCGGATCCGGACCCATCTGGCCGACCGCGGACTGCACGTCGGGGTCGCGACGCTCAGCACCTGGCAGAGCGGCCGCCGGGTCCCCTGCGAGGATTCACTGGCGATCGTGAGGGCCCTTGAGGACCTCCTACAGGTGCCGCCCGGCTGGCTGACCGGACGGATCCCTCCGGCGCGCACCGAACCGGAGACGACGCCCCAGCCGTACGCCGTCGTCGACTACGCCGAGGCGCTCACCCGGCTGCTCGACCGGCTCCGCCGCGACGCCCACGGCCGGCTGCGCAACGTCACCGTTCTCGAAGAGGTCCGGATGGGCGCGGATCGGAGCGCGCACTGCCGGCGGGTGATCCAGAGCGTGGTCGCCGTACAGCCGGTGGATCGGCTGATCATCGCGCACCAGGGCGAGCCTGGCTGCGACGCCGAGCAGCTCGCCTTGCGGGCGTTGAGCGGTTGCCGGACCGGCCGGATCGCCCGCTCCCCCGAGGCCGGCGCGATGCTCGGGGAGCTGCTGCTCGACCGGGTCCTCGCGGTCGGCGAGACGGCCGTCGTGCGTTACGAGATCGAGGACCGCACCGGGCTGCCCGCGACGGAGTACCAGCGATTCAGCGAGTGGGGCGGGATGCACTACGTGCTGGAGGTGCAGTTCGACCGGGCCGCGCTGCCGGTCCGCGTCCACGAGATCCGCCGCCGCCATACTTCCGGCCCGAACCTGCTGCACCGCGACCTGATGCTCACCCCCGACGGCCGCGTCCACGTCATCGAACCCTCCGCAGACCCCGGCACAGTAGGAATCACCTGGGAATGGGACTAACCCGCTCCCCACTCCCGACCGTCCGCAATTTCGTGGGCTGACCCACCAATTTGGTGGGTAGACCCATGCCGTGCTGGGTTCTGGACCGTGGTCCAGGGTGCAGAACCCCCGACCTGATGGGTCTACCCACCAAATTCACACTCAGCGGCGGGCGCTGGGCGAGTGCGGTGGGGCTAGGTGCGGAAGCCGGCGTGGATGTGGTCGTGGTGGGTTTGGTCGGAGAAGTACGCCGTACCGGAGAGTTGGTAGGGGCCGCCTACGTTGTAGGAGCCCAGGGACTCGGTGGCGCGCATGTACGACGTGATGAGCGCGCGGGAGGTTGACGGTGACACGACCGGGTGGCCGTCGATCTGCCAGGTGTCGAACGCCCGGCCGCGGGGGTGATCGCTCGGGCGGTTGGTGCCGAACACGTTGGTCGGGTGGCCGGAGCGGATCACGCTGACCCCGATCCGGTAGGTCTTCGCGAGCTCGAGCATCGTGGTGAGCACGCTGTCGTGCACCTGCCCGGAGCGGATGTCCGCAGCGGATGCGGGCGGCAACAGGATCTGCTCGCTGGCCAGCACCTGCCGGGCGGCGGTCGAGAGGCTCGCAACCGGTGCTCCGGGTTGAGCCGGGTGCGTCGCGGTCACCCGCCAGGTCCCTTGTGACGACTTGCTCAGGCGTACGTCGACCGTCGTACCGCCGCTGATCAAACGGTTCTGTCTGATCGAGTACACGCGGCACGGCACCAGCACGCTGGCCGAGTCGCTCAAGATGCCGCCGTACTGCGCGTCGATCACCTCGATCACAGCCTGCGTATCCGTCGGCTGGAGGAGCTTCACCACCGCCGCCACCGCGAGCCGCTTCACCTGCGGCTGGATCTCCCCCGGCCCCGCCGCCCAGCTCTGCACGGAGGGCAGGGCAACAGTCGGAGTAGGCCGTGGAGAGGCCGAGGTCGGCGGACTGGGCGTCGATGAAGGAGTCGGTGAAGGGGTAGATGAAGGAGTGGATGGTGTTGCACTCGGCTGACTCTGAGCTGACGAATCACTACACCCGACCAGCAGTCCCGCACCCGCGATCAACAACGCCCGCCGCCCGACACGCCTCATACCCGCAGTGTCCCCCGGCCGCACAAACGGCCAGGAGGAGCTACTGCGTGACGCGGTAGACGTCGAAGACGCCCTCTACCGAGCGGACTGCCTTCAGGACGTGGCCGAGGTGGGTCGGATCGCCCATTTCGAAGGTGAAGCGGGACTTCGCGATCCGGTCGCGGGTCGTGGTGAGGGCCGCGGACAGGATGTTCACGTGGTAGTCCGACAGCACCCGGGTGATGTCCGACAGCAAACGCGCCCGGTCCAGCGCCTCGACCTGGATCGCGACCAGGAAGACCGACTGCGCCGTCGGCGCCCACTCGACCTCGACGATGCGCTCGGGCTGGGTCTTCAGGTTCTCCACGTTCGCGCAGTCGGCCCGGTGCACCGAGACGCCCGCACCGCGGGTGATCCAGCCGATGATCTCGTCGCCCGGCACCGGTGTGCAGCACCGGGCCAGCTTCGACAGCACGTCGGTCGCGCCCTTGACGATGACACCGGCGTCGCCGCGCGCGGTCCGCTTCCGCCGCTCCTTGCTGGCCGGCAGTCGCATGCCCTCGGCAAGGTCCTCGGCCGCACCTTCCTCGCCGCCGTACGTCTCGATGAGACGCCGTACGACGGCCTGCGCGCTCACGTGCTGCTCGCCGACGGCGGCGTACAGACCGGTGACGTCCGGATACCGCAGGGAGTTCGCGACCGCGGTCAGGGTCTCGTGCGACAGCAGGCGCTGCAGCGGCAGGCCCTCCTTGCGGAGCTGCTTCGCGATCGCGTCCTTGCCGTGCTCGATCGCCTCGTCGCGGCGCTCCTTGGAGAACCAGTGCTTGATCTTGTTCCGCGCACGCGGGCTCTTGACGAACGTGAGCCAGTCCCGCGACGGACCCGCGCCCTGCGCCTTCGAGGTGAAGACCTCGACGACGTCACCGTTCTCGAGGGTGCTCTCCAGCGGCACCAGGCGGCCGTTGACGCGGGCGCCGATACAGCGGTGGCCGACCTCGGTGTGCACGGCGTACGCGAAGTCGACCGGCGACGATCCGGTCGGCAGCGACATCACGTCGCCGCGCGGGGTGAAGACGTAGACCTCGGCGTTGTTGATCTCGAACCGCAGCGAGTCGAGGAACTCCGACGGGTCGGAGGTCTCCCGCTGCCAGTCGACGAGCTGCCGCACCCACGGCATGTCGTTGGGCCCGCCGATCTCGGTGCTCGGCGTGGCCGGCGCGACCGAGGACGGGTCCTCCTTGTACTTCCAGTGCGCGGCGATGCCGTACTCCGCGCGGCGGTGCATGGAGAACGACCGGATCTGCAGCTCCACCGGCTTGCCCTGCGGGCCGATCACCGTGGTGTGCAGCGACTGGTACATGTTGAACTTCGGCATCGCGATGTAGTCCTTGAACCGGCCGGGGACCGGGTTCCACCGCGCGTGCATGATGCCCAGGGCGGCGTAGCAGTCCCGGACCGACTCGACCAGGACCCGGATGCCGACCAGGTCGTAGATGTCGCCGAACTCGCGGCCGCGGACGATCATCTTCTGGTAGATCGAGTAGTAGTGCTTCGGACGGCCGGTGACCGTCGCCTTCACCTTGGCGAGCCGCAGGTCCTCGTGCACCTGGTCGATCACGGTCGCCAGGTACTCGTCGCGGGACGGCGCGCGCTCGGCGACCAGCCGGACGATCTCGTCGTACACCTTCGGGTGCAGGGTCGAGAACGCCAGGTCCTCGAGCTCCCACTTGATCGTGTTCATACCGAGCCGGTGTGCCAGCGGGGCGTAGATCTCCAGCGTCTCGCGGGCGATCCGCTCCTGCTTCTCCTGGCGCAGCGAGCCGAGTGTGCGCATGTTGTGCAGCCGGTCGGACAGCTTGATGACCAGCACCCGGATGTCCTTGGACATCGCGACGACCATCTTGCGGATGGTCTCGGCCTGCGCGGACTCGCCGTAACGCACCTTGTCGAGCTTGGTGACGCCGTCGACCAGCATGGCGATCTCTTCGCCGAAGTCGCGGGTCAGATCCTCCACCGTGTACGGCGTGTCCTCGACGGTGTCGTGGAGCAGCGCGGCGCAGAGCGTGGTCGCGGTCATACCGAGCTCGGCGAGGATGGTGGCGACCGCGAGCGGATGCGTGATGTACGCGTCGCCGCTCTTGCGCATCTGGCCGGTGTGGTACTTCTCCGCGGTCCGGTAGGCGCGCTCGATCATGGCGAGATCGGCCTTCGGGTGGGTCGCGCGGACCACCCGGAACAGCGGCTCGAGCATCGGCGCCCGGTTCGGGTGCCGGGTACCGCCGAGGCGGGCGAGCCGGGCGCGGACCCGGGCCGGCGCGATCCGCGGCGGCTGGGACGCAGGCGGCGGCGACACGGGAGCCGGGCGCACCGGTGACGGCGCGCGCGGCGGCTCCTGCGGTACGGCATCCGGCACCGCAGATGTCATCGCCGGGTCTTCGCCCACGTTGTGTCCCTCCGCCGACAGGGCACCAGTCTAGAGGCCAGCGTCCATCGAGGCAGAACCGCCTGTGGACAACACGCCGGGTAAGCCCGCGGCGACGGAGAGTTTGCCCGAATTCAGACCGTGAGGAGGGCCGTAAGAGCTTCGCCTTCGAGGCGCTTGCGGCCCGGGAGGAAGGACAGCTCCAGCAGCACCGCCGTACCGAGGACCTCGGCGCCGCAGCGGCGGATCAGCCGCAGACAGGCCTCGACCGTGCCGCCGGTGGCCAGGACGTCGTCGATGACGAGGACGCGGTCACCGGGAGCGAACGCGTCCTGGTGCACCTCGATCGTCGCCTCGCCGTACTCCAGCGCGTACGACTCCTCGTACGTCGCCGCCGGCAACTTCCCCTTCTTCCGCACCGGCACGAACCCGGCGCCGAGCGCGAGCGCGACCGGGGCCGCGAGGATGAACCCGCGCGCCTCGATCCCGACCACCTTGTCGACGACCGGCCGGCCGTCGTCGTCTGTCCCGGCTGCCGCCAGTGCCTCCACGACCTGACCGAAGCCGGTGTGGTCGGCCAGCAGCGGGGTGATGTCCTTGAACACCACCCCCGCCTGCGGGTAGTCCGGAATGTCGCGGATTCCGTCCGCGAGCACCTGCTCGAGCGACCGCATCACTTACCGCGCTTCGACCGCGGCTTGCGCGTCGGCTGCGGACGCCCAGCGGCCGCCGCCTTCATCGGCCGCGACGACGGCGTCGGAGCCGCCCCGGTCGCCCGGTCCGCCTTCCGCGACGAGTCCTGCCGCGGGGTGTCCTGTACGTCGGAACGCGCGGCGGCACCCGCCGGTGCACCGGCCGTCGCCACACCCACCGGGGCAGCAGCGTTGGCGGCAGCGGCAGCGAGCTGCGCCTTCTTCGCGGTCACCCGCTTGTTCAGCGCCTGCATGCCCGGCTCGCGCTCCTTGAAGACCGCGAGCAGCGACGGAGCGATGAAGATCGAGGAGTACGCACCGACGGCGATACCGACGAACAGCGCCAGCGACAGGTCCTTCAGCGGGCCGGTGCCGAGCACTACCGTGCCGACGACCAGGATCGCGCCCACCGGCAGCAAGGCGGTGACCGTGGTGTTGATCGACCGGACCACGGTCTGGTTGACGGCGAGGTTGGTCGCGTCCGAGTAGGTGTAGCGGTTCGACCCGGTGATGCCGCGGGTGTTCTCCCGGACCTTGTCGAACACCACGACGGTGTCGTACAGCGAGTAACCGAGAATCGTCAGTACGCCGATCACCGTCGCCGGCGTGACGTCGAAGCCGATCAGCGCGTACACACCGACCGTGATCGTGACGTCGTGGATCAGCGCGATGATCGCGGCCATCGACGCCTTGGCTTCCCGGAAGTACAGCCAGATCACTCCGAACACGAGGACCAGGAACACGATCAGCGCCAGGATCGCCTTGTCGGCGATCTGCTGGCCCCAGGAGGCGCCGATCTGCTGCGAGGTGACCTGCTCGGTCGGTACGCCGGCCTCCTTGGCGATCGCCGCGCGCACCGTCCCGATGTCGGCCTGGGCCAGCGGCTTGGTCTGGACCCGGACCTTCTCGTCGTTGATCGTGGTGACGACCGGGTCGCCGAGGTCCTTGGCGTTGGTCGCCTTCACGGCGTCGCCGAAGTCCTGCACGGTGTTGTCGGTGACCTTGACCTTGGCCTCGTACTCGACGCCGCCCTTGAACTCGATACCGAGCGCCAGGCCGCGCACGAACAGGCCGCCCATCGAGATCACGACCAGGGCGATCGAGAGGCCGAACCAGAACTTGCGGTGGCCGATGAAATCGTAGGAGACGTCACCGCGGTGCAGCTTGGCACCGATCTGTCCGAGCTTCGACATCAGACCTCCCCTCCGACCGGCTTGCGCGTCGACGGCGTCCTGCGCGGCCGGGCCGTCGGTTTCGTCTGTCCGGGCAGTCGTTCGACGCCCAGATGCTCCGGATCCAGCCCGGACAGCTTGTGCCCGTGGCCGAAGAAGTCGGTCCGGGCCAGCAGCGTGACCAGCGGCTTGGTGAACAGGAACACCACGACCAGGTCGATCAACGTGGTCAGGCCGAGCGTGAACGCGAAGCCCTTGACGCTGCCGATCGCCAGCACGTACAGCACCAGCGCGGCGAGCAGCGAGATCGAGTCGGCGGCGATGATCGTGTGCTTGGCGCGAGCCCAGCCGGTCTCCACCGAGGAGCGCAGGCTGCGGCCCTCACGGACCTCGTCGCGCAATCGTTCGAAGTAGATGATGAACGAGTCCGCGGTGATACCGACGGCCACGATCAGACCGGCGATACCGGCCAGCGACAGGGTGAACCCGATCGCCTTGCCGAGCAGGATCACCAGTGTTCCGGTGAGTACGCCGGCGGCCCCGAGCGAGAGCACCACGACGAGGCCGAGACCGCGGTAGTACAGGAAGCAGAACACGACCACCAGCGCCAGACCGGCGAGGCCGGCCCAGATCCCGGCGGAGAGCTGGTCGCCACCGAGCTGCGGCGACACGGTCTCGACCGAGGAGATGTCGAACTTGACCGGCAGCGCGCCGTACTTCAGCACGTTCGCCAGGTCGCGGGCCTCGGCCTCGGTGAAGGTACCGGTGATCTGCGCCTGGCCGCCCGGGATCGGGTTGTTCACGCTCGGGGTCGAGATGGTCTCGCCGTCGAGCACGATCGCGAACAGGTTCTGGCCCTCGCCGCGCTTCGAGATGGCCGTGGTCGCCTTGAAGAACTTGTCGCCGCCCTCACCCGTGAACTTCAGGTCGACCTGCCACTGCAGACCGCTCTGCGGGATGCCGGCGGAGGCGTCCGAGAGGTCGGTGCCGTTCAGGATCGCCGGGCCCAGCAGATACTTGTAGGTGCCCTGGCGGTCACAGGAGAAGATCGCCCGGTCCGGGTAGTCCTGCACCTTGTCACCGCACTTGAACGCCGCGAACGCCGCCTGGGTGGCCGCGTCCGGCGTGTAGCTCAGCGGGTCTCCCCCAGCGGCCGGTGTCGACGGCGTCGCGGACGGCGTGGCACTCGGCTTCGCGGTCGGCGTCGTACTGGCCTTCGGGGTCGGCGTCGGCGTCGCCCCGCCGAGCGCGCTCGACCAGGCCCGGCCGTTCGGCGTCGCGCTCGGCTTGATGGTGGCGCTCGGCGTCACCTTCGTGCTCGGCTTCGGCGTCGTACTGGCCTTCGGCGTGGTGCTCGGCTTCGGTGTCGTCGACGGGGTCGGCGTGGGCTGCGGCGCGGCGGCGTCCGCGCTGTACACGATCCGGAAGTACAGCAGCGCGGTCTGACCGACCTGCGACACCAGGGATTCCTTCGTGGCGCCCGGAACGGCCACGTTGATGTGGTTCGCCCCGGAGGTGGTGATGTCGGACTCGGCGACACCCGCGCCGTTGACCCGCTGGCCGATGATGTTCTTGGCCTCGTTCAGCTGGTCGGCGGTGACCTTGCCGCTGCCGTCGATGGTGCTGGCGGTCAGCGTGATGGTCGTCCCGCCCCGCAGGTCCAGCCCGAGCTTGGGCGTCCAGGTCTTGGTCAGCGCCATGATCCCGAACAGCAGAACCACGACCACCAGCAAGCCGATCAGGCTCCGCCCGGGGCGGGATGTCGAACTCGTTGCCACGTCAGTTTCAACCTTTGTACTTCTGGGCGCGCCGCACCGTCAGGTGGACGCCGAACGCCGCGCCGCAGGCCGTTGGGACGGAAGAATCAGTTCTCGGTGTGCGTCGGCGGCAGCTTCGGCGTGTCCTGGACCTTGCCGTCAGCCTTGTCACCGGCCTTACCCGCATCCGGTACGTCGACCTTGGCCGCGTCGTCGTCAGCCGCTTCGTCGGCGTCGGCGGTGGCGCTCTCGTCGGCGGCGGTGGCCTCGGTGGAGGTTTCGGCCTCGGCGGAGGTGTCCTCTTCCGGGATCACCCGGCCGATCGCGGCCTTGACGACCTGGACCAGTACGCCCTCGGAGATCTCCAGCGTCACGTAATCGTCGTCGGTCTCCTCGACGATGCCGACCAGGCCGCTGGTCGTGATCACCTTGGTGCCCGGCGTGAGTGCGGCCACCGTGTCGGCCTGCCGCTGCCGCTGTTTGCGCTGGGAGCGGCTCATGAACCAGATCATTCCGACGATCAGGATCAGCGGCAGCAGCAGCGTGATGCCGCCACCTCCGGAGGAGGCCATCGGTACGGCGAGGAGTTGCATCGGGTCTCAGAATCCTTCGTCGGCTCGGTTGGGAGGGCGTGCACCGCGCAAGTGCGCAGGTCACGGCGGAAGACCTGGAGGTCAGACCACCGGGGAGTCTAACGCCGCGCGTCAACAACTACCGCATGACGCCGGGTCACGTTTGCGTTACTCACTACTGGTCGCTACGCAGTGTCTACGTTCCGGCACCGGCGGAGGTTCCCCGGCGGTCGTCGTGTTCAGTTGAGGTTGAACTCCTTCAGTCCTCATCGGAGTCGAAGAGCGTGTCCGCGAACGTCGCACCCTTCGGGACCTTGAGCCCGATGTGCCGCCAGGCCGCGGGCGTGGCGACGCGACCACGCGGCGTACGGGCCAGGTAGCCCGACCGGACCAGGAACGGTTCGGCCACTTCCTCCACAGTCTCACGTTCCTCGCCGACCGCAACCGCCAACGTGGAAAGACCGACCGGCCCGCCCCCGAATCGGCGGCACAGCGCGTCCAGGACCGACCGGTCCAGCCGGTCGAGGCCCATCTTGTCCACCTCGTACAGGTCCAGGGCCGCCTTCGACAGCGCGAGCGTGATGATGCCGTCGGCGCGGACCTCCGCGAAGTCGCGGACCCGCCGGAGCAGCCGGTTCGCGATCCGCGGCGTACCGCGTGAACGGGACGCGATCTCGATCGCGGCCTCCGGGGTGATGTCGACCTCGAGCAGCGCGGCCGACCGGTTCACGATCTTCTCCAGCTCGGCGGCCTCGTAGAACTCCAGGTGACCGGTGAACCCGAACCGGTCACGCAGCGGCCCCGGCAGCAGACCGGCCCGGGTGGTCGCGCCGACCAGGGTGAACGGCGGGATCTCGAGCGGGATCGCGGTCGCACCCGGTCCCTTGCCGACGATCACGTCGACCCGGAAGTCCTCCATCGCCATGTACAGCAGCTCTTCCGCGGGCCGCGACATCCGGTGGATCTCGTCCAGGAACAGGACTTCGCCCTCGCTCAGCCCGGACAGGATCGCGGCCAGGTCGCCGGCGTGCTGGATCGCCGGACCGCTGGTCACCCGCAGCGGAGCGGCCATCTCGCTGGCGATGATCATCGCCAGCGTGGTCTTGCCGAGCCCCGGCGGTCCGGACAGCAGCACGTGGTCCGGCGTGCGGTTGCGGCCGCGAGCCGCGTGCAGCACCAGCTCGAGCTGCTCGCTGACCCGGCGCTGACCGCCGAACTCGGCCAAGGTGCGCGGCCGTAGCGCGGACTCGATCTTGCGTTCCTCGATATCCACCGCGTCGGCGGAGACCAGTGGGCGGACGTTGTCTTCCATCGCTTACGCCTTGGACAGGACGCGCAGCGCGGCACGCAGCAGGTCGGGAACGGACGGGTTCGGGTTGTCGGCGGCGAGCGGCGACACGGCGGTGACGGCGTCCTCGGCGTCGCGGGCCGACCAGCCGAGACCGACCAGACCGGCCTGTACCTGGTCGCGCCACGCCTCCTGCGCCTGCAGCGGCCGGCCGGTCACGGTCCTGGACGGCGCACCGATCTTGTCCTTCAGCTCGAGCACGATCCGCTGCGCACCCTTCTTACCGATGCCCGGAACCTTCACCAGTACGGCGAGATCCTCGGTCGCGACCGCCTGGCGCAGCTGGTCCGGGCTCAGCACCGCGAGCGCGGCCTGGGCGAGCCTCGGCCCGACACCGGACGCGGTCTGCAGCAGCTCGAACAGGTTCTTCGCGTCGTCGTCGGCGAACCCGTACAGCGTCAGCGAGTCCTCACGGACCACCATCGACGTGGCGATCCGCGCCTCCTGTCCGGGGCGTAGACCGGCCAGCGTGCCCGGGTCGCAGTACACCTGCAGACCGATCCCGCCGACCTCGACCACGGCACTGTCCAGCCCGATGGCCGCCACCGGTCCACGTACAAAGGCGATCATCGCCAGCCTCCTGTTTCCGTACTCACCGCTTGCCCTGTTGCGCCGCCACCGCGGCCCGCAGCCTCGCCACCTGCAGGCGTGACTGCGCTTGCGCCGCCGCCTCGAGGTTGGCCCGGCTGGTGGCCGCGTCCTGCAGTTTGCTCGCCACGCCGCCACGCCAGACGTGACAGATGGCCAGCGCCAGCGCGTCCGCGGCGTCCGCTGGCGTCGGACGCTCGCTCAGCTTGAGGATCCGGGTGACCATCGTGGTCACCTGTTCCTTGTCCGCGCGGCCCGATCCGGTGACCGCGGCCTTCACCTCGCTGGGCGTGTGCAGGGCGACCGGGAGTCCGCGCCGGGCGGCGACCACCATCGCGACCCCCGAGGCTTGCGCCGTACCCATCACCGTCCGGACGTTGTGCTGTGCGAAGACCCGCTCGACCGCGACCGCGTCCGGCTGGTGCCGGGCGATCCACTCGTCGAGCTCCTCCTCGATCAGCACGAGCCGCTTGGAAACGTCCAGGTCGGCCGGCGTCCGGATCACCCCGACGGCGACCAGCGACGGCGGCTTCCCCGGTGTCCCCTCGACGACGCCGAGGCCGCACCGGGTCAGTCCCGGGTCGACGCCGAGCACCCGCATGAACACCTCCGAACGTTTGTTCGACAACCCTAGTCCGAGGCGTCAGGAGTTCAGAAATCGACGCGCCGTCTCAGAAGTCGTCGAGCATGTACGCCGCAGGTCCGCCGAACACCGCGTCCAGCGCCGAGTCGGCGGCGGCCGCTCCCCCGGTGACCAGTCCGGCGCCGCGGAGGGCGGCCAGCGGCGTACCGGCGTACAGCGCTGCCAGTCCGCGCGGACCGAGGCGGAGTGGGTCGCCCGATGGCTCGGCGGGGGTGAGCGTGGCGGATCCGTTGCTGATCGAGAGGTGCCAGTCGCCGGTGTTCGCGGGCAGTTCCGGGTCGTCGATCCGCAGGTCGGCCTCGAGTACGACGCCGTCCGGGAAGCCCCGTCCCGCAAGGGCTGCCGGAGCGTCGACGAGCCGGAGCATCCACCGGCCCTGCCAGGACTCACCACGCGCCTCGTGCTCCACCATCAGGTGGATCGGATCGAACGGCGGGCAGCATGCCTCCACGGTCTTCGCGATCGACGCACCCGAGCCGACGGTCGCCCACAGCGCGCGGGCGGTCTCCTCCGAGCCGGCGATGAGCTCCTCGACCGCGAGGTTGCCGTCTTTCCACTTGTAGACGACGAAACCGTCGTCGGCGACGTACGCGAAGTTGCCCTCGTCCTCGAGCCAGGACTCGACCTCGGCGCGCGGCCAGATCAGCGGACCGTTCGAGCGTCGCGTCTCGTGCGCCTTCGCGGCGAGCTCCAGGAACAGGTCCGCGTCGTCGCGTCCCGCCTTGCGCACCGCCGTACCGCTGCCGCCCAGGGTCCGCAGATCGGCGGCCTCGAAGGTGTAGAGGTGCCGGCTTCCGGCGAACTCGTATCCGAGGTGCCGGTAGAGCACGGTCGTCGCCGGATACAGCGCCGTCAGCGGATAACCCTTCTGCGCGCACAGGTCGAGTACGGCGCGCATCAACAGGCTGCCGACCCCACGACCGCGGTACTCCGGTGCGACGACTACGCCGGCCACACCGCCCATCGGCAACCGGCGCCCGCCCCACCACTGCTCGTGCGGCCAGACCCGCGCCGCCGCGACCAGTTCGTCACCGTCGACGACGCCGAGATACCGCCCGTCGGCGATGAACGACCGCGCGGTCTTCCTCCACTCGTCGCGGTCACCACCCATCCCGAACGACCGCGTCCGCACCTGCCATACCGAGTCCAAGTGCTCCTCGGCAACCTCCACCACCCGCAACTCAGTCACGCCGAGACCTTACGTCGTACGACGTGCTTACTTCTTGTCAGTTACCCAGAGGTGGATCGTGCCCTCGACGACGACCGTGCCGTCGTCGCGGGTCGCCTTCACCCGCACCGGGACGTCGGGGCCTGCGGTCCAGGTGCCCGGATCGGTCTCGGCCGAGCACGTCAGATCCGTTGTCGACTTGGCGAGGTACGAGACCTCCATCCCCTTCGGCAGCCACCGCTTCCCCGCCGGCACCGTCGCCTCCGCCAAGGCCCCCATCGCCGCCTCGAGACCGTTGCACACAGCAATCGCATGCACCGTCCCGATGTGGTTCTGCACCGCCCGCCGCTTGGGCAACGTCAGCGCCGCGTAGTTGGGACTCACCTGCACGAACCGAGGCCGCACCGACCGAAAGTAAGGCGCCTTCCAGGTGAACCCCCAAGAAAACACCCGCTCCCCACCCGGCACCCCACGCAACCGCTCCCACAACCCCAACACCTGACTCGCCATACCCAGATGTTACCCACGAGTCACATTCGGCGGGAAGAGCTGACCGGGGAACTGGAGATAGGCCATGGCTACTGGGGACCTGGTATTTCATGTCTCCAGTGACCGTCGCCTATCTCCAGTTCTCATCGACCGGTCGATTTAGACGATTCAATCGGGGCTGACTAGACTGCTGGTGACCGGGATGGCTGCTGGACGGGGGACGATGGCGACGCCCAGCATCAAGGAGGTTGCGCAGCGGGCCGGGGTTTCGGTGGGGACTGTGAGCAACTTCCTCAATCGGCCGGGGATCGTGGCGCCGGAGACGCGCCAGCGGGTGCAGGACAGCATCAAGGCGCTCGGGTTCGTGCGGAACGAGGCGGCGCGGCATCTGCGGGCGGGGCGTAGCCGGACCGTCGGGCTGGTGGTGCTCGACGTGACCAACCCGTTCTTCACCGATCTGGCCGAAGGTGCCGAGGCGCTGGCCTACGAGCACGACACCGTGGTGATGCTCTGCAACAGCAAGACCGACCCGGTGCGCGAGGGACATCACCTCGACCAGCTCGAGCAGCAGCGCGTGATGGGCATCCTGATCACGCCGTTCGACAGCACCGATCCCAGCCTCACCGCGCTGGTCGATCGCGGTACGCCGGTGGTGCTCGTCGACCGTACGGCGGACCGCGGACTGTGCTCGGTGTCGGTCGACGACCAGCTCGGCGGACGCCTCGCCGGGAACCACCTGATCGAGTCCGGCCATCGCCGGATCGCCTTTATCGGCGGGCCGTTCACGATGCAGCAGGTCGCGGACCGCAAGGCCGGTATCACCGCGATTGTCGAGGAGACCGGCGACGTCGACCTGCAGCACTACGAGGTCGACGTGATGGGTGTGGTCGAAGGTCGCGCGATCGGTGAACAGCTCGCCGCGCTCCCGGCGCGCTCGCGCCCGACGGCGGCGTTCCTCGCCAACGACCTGCTCGCGCTCGGATTCCTGCAGGGTATGGCGGTCGCCGGCCTGCGGGTCCCGCGGGACATGGCGATCGTCGGGTACGACGACATAGATTTCGCCCGCGCCGCCGCCGTACCGCTGTCGTCCGTGCGGCAGCCGGCCGAGCTGCTCGGGCGGACCGCGATGGAACTGCTGCAGGAAGAGGTCGAGTCGGCCGAGCGGCATCGGCATCGTCAGGTGATCTTCCAGCCGGACCTCATCGTTCGCGAGTCCAGCGACTTCAAGCGCCGGCGCTGATGCCTGTCCTGTACGAGAACCCGCTGGCCGGACCGTCCGACCTCGACGGCTTCCGGCTCGAGGGCGACGGCGCGACGACGTTCCCGCTCGGCCGGCTGCGCCTGGAGAGTGTGCGACCGGCGGCGGACGGGCAGGACGCGAACGTCGTGCTGTGGTGCCCGGAGGACTTCCCGCCGGACGTGACGATCGAGTGGGACTTCTGGCCGATCCGCGAACCAGGCCTGTGCATCCTGTTCTTCCATGCCAAGGGGCGCCACGGCGAGGATCTGTTCGACCTGCAGCCGCGCACCGGGCCGTACGAGCAGTACCACCACGGCGACCTCGACACCTATCACGTCTCGTACTTCCGCAGACGCTGGCCGGCCGAGCGCGCCTTCCACACCTGCAACCTGCGCAAGAGCTACGGATTCCACCTGGTCGCGCAAGGCGCTGACCCGATCCCGGACGTCACCGACGCCGACGGTCCGTACCACCTGCGGCTGACCGTCCACCACGGCGAGATCACCTTCGCGATCAACGACCTGATCACGTTCAGCTGGCACGACCAACACCCCCTGCCCGGCGGCCGCCTCGGCTTCCGGCAGATGGCGCCGTTGATCGGCGAGTACGCGAATCTGCGCGTCTCCCAGGCCTGACCCCCGCGTTCGCGCACCCCCGTGACCACTCTCCGACAAACGCTTTCCCAAGCCTTGACATTGAGACGATTCAACCATACGGTCACATCACTTTTCACCCCGAAACAAGGCAGGAACCGGCATGAGCACTGGCTGGGCCATCAGGCTGTACGACGCTGCGGACGAGGTCCTTTGGGTGATCAAGTTGAACGCCCTGTGGATCCTCTTCACGCTGCTCGGCGGTATTGCCCTGGGTATCGGCCCGGCCACTCTCGCGGCATATTCGCTGGCCAGACGCAGGTCATCCGGTGAATCGTTTCATGCCTTCCCTGCTTTCCGTACCGCGTTCCGCCAGGAGTTCCGCCGCGGATCGCTCGTCGTACTCCCCCTGGTCGCGGCCGCCGTCGTTCTCGTCGGCAACTACCTGTACTTCGCCGCGCTCGGGTCCGCACTCCCCCGCCTGGCCAGTCTCACGGCGCTCGTCGCGCTCGGGCTGATCGCGGCGTACGCGCTTCCGATGGCCGTGCACTACGACCTCGGGATCCGCATGTTGTTGCCCAAGGCATCACTGGTCGCGCTCGCGCGGCCGGCGTCGTCCCTGGTCCTGCTGTTCGTCGCGGTGTCCATCGCCTTCGTGTCGGTGAAGTTCCCGGTGTTCGGGTTCGTCCTGGCCGGCGGCGCCTGGATCCAGCTCGACACCTGGCTCTGCTTGCGCTTCTTCGCCGAGAACGAGGCGCGCCTGCACCTGAAAGGGAACCAATGACCATGATCTCCCGACGGCGCCTCGCCGTCGCCGCCGCACTGTCGACGGCACTGCTCGCCGCATCCGCCTGTTCCGGCGGCGGCGACGACAAGGGCGGCGAGGCCGCCAGCACCGAACTGACGGTGATGGCGCCGCTGTTCGGCACCGCGCCGGACCCGAGCGGCGAACTGCAGCAGGCGGTCGAGAAACTGATCGGCAAGAAACTCCAGATCACCTGGGTGCCGAACGCGGAGTACGGCGACAAGTCGAACGTCACGCTCGCCTCGGACAAGATCCCGGACGTGATGGTGGCGAACGAGAAGAGCCCGTCGTTCGTGAAGGCGGCCGAGGCCGGCGCGTTCTGGGACCTGACCGGCAAGCTCGACAAGTACCAGAACCTGAAGCCGGCCAACGAGCAGACCGCGAAGAACACGCAGACCAACGGCAAGACGTACGGCATCTACCGGGTCCGGCCGCTGCTGCGCTCGGGCGTCGTGATCCGCAAGGACTGGCTGGCCAAGCTCGGTCTGAAGGAACCGCAGAGCGTCGAGGACCTCTACACGATCGCGAAGGCGTTCGCCGACAAGGACCCGGACGGCAACGGCAAGAAGGACACCTACGGCCTGATCATCCCGAAGTGGCCGGGGAACTACGCCAGCGCCAGCCCGTACGACGTGATCGAGACCTGGTTCGGCGCGCCGAACGGCTGGGGTGAGCGGGACGGCAAACTGGTGCCCGGGTTCGACACCCCGGAGTTCTTGGCCGCGAACCAGTGGCTGCACAAGTGGGTCTCCGAGGGCCTGGTGAACCCGGACTTCGCCACGTTGGACAGCGCGAACTGGAACGACCCGTTCGTGCAGGGCAAGGGCGGCATGATCATCGACGTGAACGTGCGGGCGACCCAGTTGCTCGACCTGTTCAAGGAGAAGAACCCGAAGGACTTCGACAAGGTCACGCTGGTCGGCAACCTGTTGGGGCCGGATGGCGAGAAGCACTCGTACCCGTTCACCGGCTACAACATGGTGATCGCGATCTCCAAGCAGCACGTGCGCACCGAGGAGCAGCTCGACCAGGTGCTGCAGACGCTGGACAAGCTCGAGTCCAAGGAGGGCTCGATCCTGCTCACCAACGGTATCGAGGGCCGCAACTTCAAGGCCGACGGCAAGTACGCCGTACCGATCAACCAGGACGACGCCAAGGTGAAGGCGATCCAGAACGACGTCGACAAGGCGTTCATCCAGCTCGGCACCCGGGCGTCGGTCGGGCTGGGCGCCTACGCGCTGCGGCCGAACGACGAGGCCAGCCGGACGATGCGAGAGAAGTTCGACGTCCTGATGAACGAGGACCTGAAGACCGCGGTGTTCAACCCGGCGCTCGGCATCATCGCTCCGACCTCGGTGGCGAAGGGCCAGACGCTCGACACGATCATCCCGGACGCGCGGATCAAGTACCTGTCCGGCGCGATCACCGAGGACCAGCTGAAGGCGCAGATCAAGCGCTGGTACGACAGCGGCGGCACGGACATCGCCAAGGAGGTCAACGACCTGGCTGCCAAGGCCGGCGGCTGATCGATGGCGACCGACCTCGTGCCCGAGGTGGTACAGCCGGCCGCGGATTCCCCGCGGCCGGCGTCCGCCCCGCGGCGCAGACGCAGTACGAAGACCCTGGGGCGCGACCTGTGGCGCTACCGCTGGCTGTACCTGTTGCTGCTGCCGGGCCTCCTGTACTTCTTGCTGTTCAAGTACCTACCGATGTACGGCCTGACCATCGCGTTCAAGGACTACGTGCCGTTCCTCGGCTACTCGGGGAGCGAATGGGTCGGACTGAAGCATTTCCAGGAGCTGTTCACCGGGCCGGACTTCGGCCGGCTGATGTTCAACACGCTGCTGCTCGCCGTGCTGACGGTCGTCTTCGTGTTCCCGGCGCCGATCGTCGTCGCGCTGCTGCTGAACGAGCTCCGGATCAACGTGCTGAAGCGGTCCGTGCAGTCGCTGGTCTACATCCCGCACTTCCTGTCCTGGACGATCGTCGCCTCGCTCACCTATCTGCTGTTCTCGGTGGACTTCGGCGTGATCGCGAACTGGATCCACGGCCTGGTCGGCGGGCAGAAGACGGACTACGTCGCGCAGGCGGACTGGTTCCGGCCGCTGATCGTGCTGCAGCTGCTGTGGAAGCAGACCGGCTGGGGAACGATCATCTACCTGGCCGCGCTGGCGGGCGTGGACTCGCAGCTGTACGAGGCCGCTCGAGTGGACGGCGCCGGGCGGTGGCGGCAGTTCTGGCACATCACACTGCCGGCGATCCGGCCGACGATCGTGGTGATGGCGATCCTGATGTCCGGGAATCTGCTGGACTCCGGGTTCGAGCAGATCTGGCTGATGACCACGTCGCTGAACCGTGACGTCGCGGACGTGTTCGACACGTTCGTGTACTACATCGGCATCACGCAGGGCTCGTTCAGCTACGCGACCGCCGTCGGCCTGTTCAAGGGCGTGATCGGCGTCGTGCTGATCTTCGGCTCCAACTTCCTGGCCAAGCGCATGGGCCAGCGCGGTCTGTTCTGAGAGGAGGACCACGATGAAACCCATCATGAAGCAGCGAGTCCGGTACTACGACTCGGTCGGCAGTCGCGTGTTCGACGTACTGAATGTCGTGGTGCTGACCGCACTGGCCGTGGTGACGGTGCTTCCGCTGCTCTACGTGCTCGCCGGATCGTTCGCGACCGAGTCCGAGATCAGCTCGCGGCCGTTCTTCCTGTGGCCGCACAAGTTCGTCACCGACACGTACCACTACATCTTCTCCACCGACACGTTCGTCCGCGCGTTGCTGACCACGGTCGGCGTGACCGCGGTCGGCACGGTGATCCAGCTGCTGCTGACGCTGACGATGGCCTATCCCTTGGCGAAGAAGTTCCTGCCGGGGCGGGCGCTGGTGCTGAACCTGGTGATCTTCACGCTCGTGTTCAGCGGCGGCATGATCCCGACGTACCTCGTCGTCCGGGATCTGGGGCTGCTGGACAGCTACTGGGCGCTGATGCTGCCGCTGGCGATCAACCCGTTCTACCTGATCGTGGTGAAGAGCTTCTTCCAGGAGTTGCCGGAGGCGCTCGAGGAAGCGGCCCGGATCGACGGGTGCAACGAGCTGAACGTGTTCCTGCGGATCGTGCTGCCGTTGTCGAAGCCGATCATCGCGACGTTCTCGCTGTTCTACGCGGTCGGGATCTGGAACGACTACATGTCGCCTTTGCTCTACATCGACGACAGCAAGAAGTGGACGCTGCAGATGATCGTCCGCCAGCTGACCGCGGCGAACGCCGACTCGGCGAACGTGCTGCAGCAACTGGAGACGGTGACGTTCCCCGAGCAGGGCCTGAAGTTCGCGGTCGTGGTGGTCGCGACGCTGCCGATCCTGCTCTTCTATCCGTTCCTGCAGAAGCACTTCGCGAAAGGCGTGCTGATCGGGTCGGTGAAGGAGTGACTACCCTGCAATGGCTCGAAACACCTTGTCGACAAGGAGTTTCCTGGGGTGTTCCGTGGGCCCGCGGTACGGTTGCCGAGGGCACTGAGTTCGGGTTGTCCGACGGTACGCCGGTGCAGAGCTGGACGACTGCGACGTGGCCGGACGGCTCGGTGAAGTGGTCCGCGCACGCGATCGGGCCGTCCGAGCAGCCCGAGTCGTCGTACGAGCTGGTCGTCGGGGACTCCGCGACGCCGGCGCATCCCGTTCAGGTGGAACAGGCCGACGACGAGGTGCGGGTTACGACCGGCCCTGTCGCGTGGGTGATCCGGCAGCCGGGGTTGATCGCGTCGATCAGCTACGACGGTCAGGAAGTGGTGCGGGACGTCCGGCTGGTGAGTTTGCGGCAGAACACGCCGGACGACGAGCTGGGCGCATCACGGGAGCAGACGACCGCGACGGTGGATCGCATCACCGTGGAGCAGGACGGTCCGGTGCGGGCCGTCGTCCGGCTCGAGGGCAAGCACGGCGACTGGCTGCCGTTCTCGGTGCGGCTGTACTTCTACGCGGGCGCTGCCGACGTACGGATCGTGCACAGCTTCGTCTGGGACGGCGATCCGGATCGGCACTTCCTGGCCGGTCTGGGGCTCAGCGCGGACGTGGTCATGCGCGACGATCCGCACAACCGCCACATCCGACTCGCAGGCCCGTCCGGCTTCCTGACCGAGGCAGTGCGCGGTCTGACCGGTCTACGCCGCGATCCGGGTGAGGAGGTACGCCGTACGCAGGTCGCCGGCGGTGCAGTCGAGGCGATCCCCAACCCGGAGGTGGCCGACCGCCTGCACCTCATCCCGCAGTGGAACGACTACACCCTCGACCAGACCAGCGCAGACGGCTTCACGCTGCGCAAACGCACCGGAGCGGGACAGGGGTGGATCACCATCCCGTCTGGCACCAGAGCACCCGGCTACGGGTACGTCGGTGGCGTCAGCGGCGGACTGGGCTTCGGGCTGCGTGACTTCTGGAAACTGCACCCGACCCGGCTGGACATCCGTAACGCGGGCACCGACGTCGCCACGGCCACGATGTGGATGTGGTCACCCAGCGCGCCGGCCATGGACGTGCGCTACTGGCACGACGGCATGGACCAGGACACGCACGCCGAACAGCTCGAAGGACTCGAGATCACCTACGAGGACTACGAGCCCGGCTTCGGCAACGCACACGGCGTGGCCCGTACGCATGAGCTCAGTCTGCGGGTCCACAACACCACACCGTCAGCTGAGGAGCTGTCGGAACACGTGGCGCTGCTCAACTCGCCTGGACTGCTCACGGTCTCTCCTGCGCGTTTGCTGGAGGCAGGTGTGTTCGGCACCTGGAGTCTGCCCACTGCAGACCACCAGGACATCGAGGCCCGGCTGAACTTCCTCTTCCAGTACTACGTCGGTCAGCGCGAGCAACGCCGCTGGTACGGGTTCTGGGACTACGGCGACGTCATGCACACCTACGACCGCGACCGGCACACGTGGCGGTACGACGTGGGCGGGTTCGCCTGGGACAACTCGGAGCTCTCCCCCGACCTGTGGCTCTGGTACCAGTACCTGCGGACCGGGCGGGCCGACGTGTTCCGTTTCGCCGAGTCGATGACGCGGCACACCGGTGAGGTCGACGTACATCACCTAGGCCGTTGGAAGGGCTTGGGGTCGCGGCACAACGTGCAGCACTGGGGCTGCAGCTGCAAGCAAGTCCGGATCTCCAGTGCGATCTACCGGCGCTTCTACTACTACCTGACCGCGGACGAGCGGACAGGTGACCTGATGGACGAGCTGGAGACCATCGAGGAGGCGTTCCTCGCTGTCGACCCGCAGCGCAAGGTACGACCGGACGTCTACTCCCCCGACCCGCATGCGCTGTCCATCGAGCTGGGCGTGGACTGGGGTGCGCTCGCCGCTGCGTGGCTCACGCGATGGGAGCGACACGGCGACGAGCGGGCACGTGCGCGGCTCGTGGGAACGATGTCCGACATCGCTGCGCTGCACTACGGCTTCCTGACCGGTAGTGCGCGACTGGACCTGTCCACCGGGCGCTTCGACACCAGCCGGGACACCATCGCGGTCTCCCACCTGTCCTCGCTCTTCGGGCTGCCCGAGATCTGTTCCGAGCTCATCGACCTGGACCTCGACGTACCTGGGTTCGAGAAGGCATGGCTCGACTACTGCCGGCTGTACCTGCTCTCGCCCGAGGAGCAGGCCGCGGAGGTCGGCCAACCGTTGCAGGGCATTTCGCAAGAGCTGGCCCACAGCCGACTCGCCGCGTACGCCGCGGCACGCACCGGTGATCCGGAGCTGGCCCGGCTGGCCTGGCGCAAGTTCTCAGTGGACACGGCCGAGTGGAAGACCACTCCCGTCGACGGCGCGCTGATGCCGGTCGACGAGGCCGCGTTCATCAGCACGAACGGCGCGTCGCAGTACGCGCTGGCAGCGATCCAGAACCTGTCCCTGATCCCCGAACACCGGAATGACAGAGGTGGAACGGCATGGAGGTCTCCCGACGCACCGTCCTAGCAGGCATGGCCGCCGTACCTGCGGTGTCCCTGCTCGACAACATCCAAACAGCTGCGGCTGCTGAGGCTTCTGACGTCAAGCTCAGCTGGCTCGAAGGCAAGCCCACCACAGCGGCTGTCACCACGTGGGGCACGCCCTGGCCGAAGGGCGTCGTACCAGCGAACCAGTCGTTCGCTCTCAGGTCCGCTGACGGCGCCGACGTACCAGTGCAGAGCTGGCCGACCGCGTACTGGCCGGACGGCTCCCTCAAGTGGAGTGCGCACGCGATCGCAGTGGACGCACCTGCTGAGTCGTACACGCTCGGCCCGGGTACGGCGGCCGCGCCTGCGCATCCCGTCACTGTCAAGAACGAGAAGCTGTACGTCGACGTCGACACGGGCGTGATCAAGGCGCGGATCCGGAAGGGCGGGACCGAGCTGATCAGCCACATCTGGCGTGGTGACGTGCTGATCGCGCGCAAGGGTCAGCTCATCAACCTGAAGCAGGACAAGATCGCCGACGACGAGGACGGCGGCGCTGCCCGGGAGAGGTACGACAGCGACATCACCCGGGTCACCGTGGAGCAGTCGGGGCCGGTGCGCGCCGTCGTACGGATCGAAGGCCGGCACAAGTCACGCAAGGGCCTGAGCTGGTTGCCGTTCTCGGTCCGGCTGTACTTCGTGGCCGGTGCGGAGAACGTGCGGATGGTGCACACGTTCGTCTACGACCGCGACGGGCAGAAGGACTACATCGCCGGGCTCGGCGTGCGCTTCTCGGTGCCGCTGCGCGACGCGGCGTACGACCGGCATGTGCGGTTCGTCGGCGAGCGGCACGGGATGGTGTCCGAGGCGGTGAAGGGCATCACCGGTCTGCGGCGGGACCCGGGCGCCGCCGTACGGGCCGCGCAGATCGCCGGGACGAAGCTGCCGGATCCGGCGACGTGGGACCAGCGGGTGACGACGCGGCTGCAGTACATCCCCGAGTGGGGTGACTACTCGCTGAGCCAGTTGACCGCGGACGGGTTCACGGTGAAGAAGCGGACCGCCAAGGGGTACGGCTGGGTCTCGGTCGACCAGGGCAAACGCGCCTCCGGGCTCGGGTACGTCGGTGGCGTCAGCGGCGGATTCGCCTTCGGATTAAGGGACTTCTGGCAGCGGCACCCGACGCAGCTGGACGTCCGGAAGGCGGCGACCGCGGAGGCCGAGGTGACCGTGTGGCTGTGGTCGCCGGCGGCCGGTGCGATGGACACGCGGTTCTACCACGACGGCATGGGCCAGGACACCTACCCGGAGCAGCTCGAGGGCCTCAACATCACTTATGAGGACTACGAGCCCGCGTTCGGTACGCCGTACGGGATCGCCCGGACGTCTGAGCTGACGTTCTGGGCGCTGGAGGCGACGCCGTCGGCTGAGCGGCTGGGTGACCTGGCCGACCAGGTGCGGACGCCGCCGCAGCTCATCAACCCGGTGGACCAGCTGGTGAGCTCCCGGGTGTTCGGTGGGCTGTTCACCCCGGTGGACCGGTCCGTGTCGGCGAAGAAGGCGATCGAGGACCACCTGGACTTCCTGTTCGACTACTACCGCGGGCAGGTCGAGTCGCGGCACTGGTACGGGTTCTGGGACTACGGCGACATCATGCACACGTTCGACGAGGACCGGCTGGTGTGGCGGTACGACGTCGGCGGGTACGCGTGGGACAACTCAGAGCTCTCGCCGGACCTGTGGCTCTGGTACGCGTTCCTGCGGTCAGGGCGTGCCGACATCTTCCGGTTCGCGGAGGCGATGACGCGGCACACCGGTGAGGTCGACGTCTACCACCTGGGTCAGTGGGCCGGCCTTGGTACGCGGCACGGCGTACAGCACTGGGCGGACAGTGCGAAGCAGCAGCGGATCAGTACGGCGGCGTACCGGCGGTTCTACTACTACCTGACGGCTGACGAGCGTACTGGCGACCTGCTGTCGGAACTGGTGGACTCGGACAAGACGTTCCTGGTGCTGGACCCGCTGCGGAAGATCAGGACCGAGCCGTACGAGCCGGACCCGCATGCGCTGTCCATCGGCCTCGGCACGGACTGGAGCGGTCTGGCCGCGGCCTGGCTGACCGAGTGGGAGCGTCAAGGTCCTAAGGCTGGTCTAGCGAAGGCCAAGCTCCTCGGGACGATGGAGACGATCGGGGCGATGCCGAACGGGTTCGTCACCGGGAGCGGGTTGTACGACCTCGACACGGGGCGCTTCGCACCAGTGGCCGAGAAGATCGTCAGCGTGTCCCATCTGAGCGCCATGTTCGGCCAGGTGGAGATCTGCGCCGAGCTGATCGACCTGGTGGAGATGCCCGCGTTCGAGGCCGCGTGGCTGCAGTACTGCCGGCTGTTCAACGCGACCCGTGCAGAGCAGACAGCAGAGTGCGGGGCGTACTTCGGTAACCTCATCCTGCGGCAGGGCCATGCGCGGCTCACGGCGTACGCCTCGGTCCGGCTCAACCGCGACGACCTGGCGGCTCGCGCCTGGTCGGAGTTCTACACCGGTGACGGCTACGCGCCGACGCTCCCCTGGACCGCCGAAGACGTCACCACCACCCTCAACCCCACCCAGGCCGCCAAGTGGGTCTCCACCAACACCACAGCCCTCTACGGCCTCGCCGCCATCCAGACGCTCGCCCTCGTCGGCGACCAGATCGTGAATCCGTAGCAACTTTTCTGGTCCTTCCCGCATCTCTTCAGATATCTGCACTGGGGAGTGCGGGAGGGGGAGCAAGATGCTGATACGTCGTACGGCGGCCGGCGCGATGGTGGGCGTGCTGGTTGTACTCGTCGCTGGTTGCCAGGGATCCGACCCGGCAACCAGCGACGCGATCGGAACCACACCGACACCTACAGCAACGTCCGTCACGCCGCCGCCGTCGCCGGTGGCGACGCCGACGAAGCCGTCGCCCAGTACGCCGGTGAGCACGATCGCCGGCCTGTCCGCGACGAAGATCCTGGCCAAGGCCCAGGCCGCCGCGAAGGCCGCGACCAGCGTCCGGATGAAGGGATCGATGTCCGACGACGGCGACAAGGTCGTGCTGGACATCCGGCTCGCGAAGACCGGCGGTCAGGGCACGATGAGCATCAACGGTGCCGCGTTCTCGCTGATCGTTCTGGACAAGACGGCGTACCTGAAGATCAGTGACAAGTTCTGGCGCGCCCAGATCGACTCGAAAGCCGACGCGGACGCCGTGATCGCGCTGGTCGGCGGTCGCTGGATCAAGACGCCGCTGACCGACAAGGACCTCGGTGAGCTCGCGGCGTTCGCCAGCAAGCCGAAGTTCTTCGACACGCTGTTCGAGCCGACCGGCACGCTCCGCAAGACGGCGCCGCGGACCGTCGACGGCGTCGCCGCGATCGGTCTCCGCGACACCGACGGCACTCTCTGGGTCGACACCGCCACCGGGCGCCCGGTCCGCCTTGAGTCGTCCGGCACCGACGCGCTGACGTTCACCGAGTACAACCAGGTCACCACGCCGAAGGCCCCTCCGGCCAGCCAGGTGATCGACGGTAAGGCGCTCGGAATGTAGCTAGACCTTCAGCAGGGCTTCGGCCAGTTCGACCGGACGGGTGAAGCAGGCTTCGTGGCTGCCGGGGGCTGGGGCGGGAGCGACGCCGAGCCGCTCGGCGAATCGGTTCCAGCCGTATTCGCCGGGCGGTAAGGCGACGTCGTCCTCGCCGAGCAGGTAGGCGACCGGTACGCCGAGGGTGTCGAGATCCAGCGGTGCGACGGTCTCGGTGAAGTACTGCATGGGCTGCGGGACGAGCAGGCTGTGGACGACGCGCTGCACGTCCTCGGACGCGTCCTGCATGAACGCCATCTGCCACACCTCGAACGGCATCGCGACCGAGTTGTTCCCCGACGCCTGCGCCTGTCCGTCGAACAAGGCCTGATAGCTCGGCGGCACCTCGTCGTACAGGCTGCGGCCCTCGGCCGGGACGAACGCGCTCCAGAACACCAGCTTCCGCAGCCGCGCCGCGAGCCGCGGCGCGGCGCCGGCGATCACGTAACCGCCCCAGCTGTGCCCGACCAGCGTGACGTCCCGCAGGTCCTCGCCGTCGACCAGCTCGACGACCGAGTCGACGACATCGGTCAGCGTGTACGGCGTCGGGTCCGCACCGTCCTGCAGTCCGGGCAGGGTCGGAGTCAGCACCTGATGACCCGCGGACCGCAGCTGCTCGGCGACGGGCCGCCAGGCCCACCCGCCATGCCAGGCACCGGTGATCAACACGAACGTTCCAGCCATGGCGCACTCCCTCAAGGCTCAAGTTGCCTCGAATCGTGCCATTCGCGCTGACGTCCGTCAATAATCTGACACACTTCAGTCCAAGCGAAGGGGCCGCGATCACCGCGGCCCCTCTGGCTTCAGCCGACCTCGGCCATGATCTCGTCCGACACGTCGAAGTTGGCGTAGACGTTCTGGACGTCGTCGCTGTCCTCGAGGGCGTCGATGAGGCGGAAGATCTTGCCGGCGCCGTCGGCGTCCAGCTCGACCGTCATCGACGGGACGAACTGGACATCGGCGGAGTCGTAGTCGATGCCGGCGTCCTGCAGCGCGGTCCGGGCCGCGACCATGTCGGTGGCCTCGGTGACGACCTCCCAGGACTCGCCGAGGTCGTTGACCTCGTCGGCGCCGGCCTCGAGCACGGCCTCCATCACGTCGTCCTCGGACAGCGACTTGCCGTCCTGCTCCTTGGCGACGACGATCACGCCCTTGCGGTTGAACATGTACGCGACCGAGTTCGGGTCGGCGAGCGACCCGCCGTTGCGTGTCATCGCCGTACGGACGTCGGCGGCGGCCCGGTTCCGGTTGTCGGTGAGGCACTCGACCAGCATCGCCACGCCGTTCGGGCCGTAGCCCTCGTACATGATCGTCTGGTACTCCGCGCCGCCCGCCTCGGCACCCGATCCGCGCTTGACCGCGCGGTCGATGTTGTCGTTCGGGACCGAGGTCTTCTTCGCCTTCTGGATGGCGTCGTACAGCGTCGGGTTCCCGCCAGGGTCACCACCGCCCATCCGGGCGGCCACCTCGATGTTCTTGATCAGCTTCGCGAAGAGCTTGCCGCGCCTCGCGTCGATGACGGCCTTCTTGTGCTTCGTGGTGGCCCATTTGGAGTGGCCTGACATGGCGAACCCAACCCTTCTACCGCTTGCAACGTCTCAGAGGCCGCGGACCAGCTCGGCGAAGTAGCCGTGCAGCCTGGCGTCCCCGGTCATCTCCGGATGGAACGACGTGGCCAGCAGCCGGTCGTGGCGAACCGCGACGATCCTACCTGCGGCGGGGCCCGACCTCACCGTCGACAGTACCTCCACGTCCCTCCCGACGCGCTCCACCCACGGTGCCCGGATGAACACGGCGTGGTACGGCGTGTCGAAATCTGCTCCCAGACCCGGGAACTCCAGGTCCGCCTCGAACGAGTCGACCTGCCGCCCGAACGCGTTCCGGCGTACCGTCACGTCGAGCCCGCCGAGCGTCTCCTGGTCCGCCGTCCCGCCGGTGATCTCGTTCGCCAGCATGATCATCCCGGCGCAGGTGCCGAACACCGGCATCCCGTCCGCGATCCGCTTCTGCAGCGGCTCGAACAACTCGAACGACCGCGCCAGCTTGTACATCGTGGTCGACTCACCACCCGGCAGAACCATCGCGTCGACCTGCTCCAGCTCGGACGGACGTCGTACGGCGAGACCCTCGACACCGACCTCCGCCAGCATCGCCAGGTGCTCGCGGACGTTCCCCTGCAGTGCGAACACACCGATGACGGTCACAGAGTTATCCTCCGTTGCCAGTCGACGGTGACCTCGATCCGGCCTTCGTCGAACACCGCGGGCAGGTCGTTCTGGCGCAGCAGCGCGAGCACGTCCTCCAGCAGCGGCTCGCCCGGTGCAACGTTCGCGGTGTCCGGATGCCAGAGCTTCAGCTCCAGCATGCCGAAGTCGACCGCGTGCCAGACGTCGGTGTCGGTGAAGAACACCAGCCCCTGCGGACTGTCCGCGGACTCCAACGCGTGCCGAGCCTCGTGGTGGTCCGACGTGTAGCGGACCACGACCAGGCCGAGACGCTCGAATTCCGCGAGTACGGCGTCCAACCGGTCCGGATCCGTGGACTCGGGCCAGGCGGCGGCGTCCTCGTTGAGGTCCATGACGGCCTCGCCGATCAGCAGCGGTACCAGAGCGGCCGCGTCCATTGCGGGCGCGTCTTCCCGGACGGCCTCGGTCAACGCGGCCGTGATCGCCGCGTGGTCGGCGTACCCGGACCGCACCAGGACGCGCGCCAGACCACGCAGCTCCCGGGCGGTTCTCTCGTCCACCGACTGCAGGTTGCTCATCACCCGCCCAGGCTACGTCACCCAACGTCAGCGAGGTTTCAGTCGCTTGGTCGGGATGGCGGTGAGTGGATCTTCCGGCCACGGATGGCGGGGGTAGCGGGCTCGCAGGTCGGCTCGGACCTGGGGATAGCCCTGCTTCCAGAAAGAGGCGAGGTCGCTCGTGATCGCGACCGGGCGCCGGGCGGGCGACAGTAGATGCAGAACGACCGGGACACGACCGTCCGCGACGGCCGGCGTGGCAGTCCAGCCGAATACCTCCTGCAGCTTCACTGCGAGGACCGGCGGCTCGACACCGTCGTACGCGAGTCGCACCTCGGAGCCCGATGGGACCTGGAGCCGTTCCGGTGCGAGTTCGCCGAACCTGGTTGCTGCAGGCCACGGCAGCAGTCGCCGGAGCGCCGAAGCCACGTCGATGTGGGCGAGATCGCGCGAGCCTCGCACCGAGGCGAGCTCGGTACCCAGCCATTCGTCGAGACCGGCCAGGAGTGCTTCGTCGTCGACCGCCGGCCACGGGGCTCCGAGGTGGGCGTGGCAGAACGCGAGCCGCTCCCGCAGTGCGAGTGCGGCCTCCGACCAGCGCAGTACGGACAGACCGCTGCGCCGGATACCGTCGCGGACGGCCGCTTGGACGAGCAGCCGGTCGGGCTTCGCCAGCGGCACGTCGTTGAGCACGATCGCGCCGAGCGCCTCGACGCGCCGCGTCACGATCCGGCCGTCGTCCCAGCGGATCTGGTCGGTGGTCGAGACGAGATCGCCCGCGATGTCTCGCGCGGTCTGCTCGTCGATCGGCGCCGCGGAACGGATCCTGGCGTCGGCGCGACCCGGTGCCCGGTCAGCGGCCGCGATCGCCAGCCAGTTCGTGGTCCGCAACGGCGACTGCGGATCCAGCGCAGCACCGGTACCACCAGACATCTGGTACGTCGTTGAGTCGGCCCCCCGAACCCGCGCAATCCGATCCGGATACGCCAGACCCACCACAATCCCCGCCGCAAGATCATCCGGTACGACACGCGTCCCCGGACCACCCGGCGCACCACCCACCGGCCGCACTCCAGTTCCACCCGACGGGTCCCCGGTCGTCGTGCCTCGGCCGAGGCGCTTTGTCTCTTCTCGCCAGCGGGCCGTGGTGCCGCGGTCATCGCCGCGGCGGAGGGCTCGCCAGCGGGCCGGCAGATCATCGCCGAAGTCGCGGCCGGAGTCGTCCGAGAGCATCGCGACGACCTCGCGTGCCCGGTCGGCGCCGACCCGCGGCGTCCCGTCCAGCAACGCACGAGCCAACCGGGGATGCGCCCCGATCGCCGCCATCCGCCGGCCCCGCTCGGTGATCCGGCCGCCGTCGTCGAGGGCATCGAGGCGGCGCAGCAATTCGGTGGCCGCGGTCATCGCCACCACCGGCGGCGCCTCGAGCAAGGTCAGACCGTCACCACCAGGCGCACCCCACGCCGCGAGGTCGAGGGCGAAGGCGGCCAGATCGGCGATCGCGATCTCCGGCGCCGGATGATCGTCGAGATGCGTGTGGTCGGTGGCAGACCAGCACCGATAGACCCGGCCAGGTGCCTCCCGCCCGGCGCGACCTGCTCGCTGGTCGGCCGACGACTTCGAAACCCGGCAGGTGACCAACGCGCCGAGGCCACGGGATTGATCGGTCCGCGGCTCCCGGGCAAGACCCGAGTCGACCACAACCCTGACCCCGGGCACCGTCAGCGAACTCTCCGCGACCGATGTCGTGACCACGATCCGGCGAGTGGCGGCCGGCGCCAGCGCGCGGTCCTGTTCGGCCCTGGACTGGCGACCGAACAACGGCAGGACATTCTGACCGGCCAACCGGTGAGTCACACCGTTGATCTCGGCCTCCCCCGGGACGAACACGAGGATGTCGCCATCGTTCTCGGTCAGTGCGCGCTGGACGACGGCCGCGACGTGATCCAGCAGGCGCGGGTCGACCCGCCCACCGGGAAGCAGCGGCACGGGGACCGGTGGCGGGGCCCACTCGATCGCCACGTCGAACAGCGCGGCAGACGCAGTGATCACGGGCGCCGGCACTTCCGAGCCCAACGCGCGACTCAGCCTGATCGTGTCCGCCGTGGCCGAGGTCGCGACGATCGCCAGGTCTTCGCGAAGATTCGCCCGGATGTCGACGCAGAACGCGAGCAGCAGATCGGCGTCGAGGTGCCGCTCGTGGCACTCGTCGATCACAATCGCGGCGACACCCGGCAGCTCCGGATTCTGCTGCAGACGCCGTACCAGGAGACCTGTCGTCACCACCTCGACACGGAGTCCCTTGCCGCCGCTGCGCTCACCGCGCATCGCGTAGCCGATCCGCTGCCCGAGCGGTTCGCCGACCAGCATCGCCAGCCGGGCCGCAGCCGCACGGGTTGCCATCCTTCGCGGCTCGGCGACGATGATCGTGCCCCCGAGCGCATCGCCCAGCGCCAGCGGCAACAGCGAGGTCTTCCCCGATCCAGGCGGCGCAACCAGCACCGCCGTACCGTGCGAACGCACCGCATCAACCGTGGCAGGCAGAACCGCCCGAACAGGCAGATCCGCCCCCGGCACCGACGACGCAGGAAACAACACGCCCCGACGCTAACCGACCACTGCCGCAGAATCCCTCAGGTTGATCAGCCTTACCAGCCGCGCTCGGCGAGGCGGTGCGGCTGCGGGATGTCGTCGACGTTGATGCCGACCATTGCCTCGCCCAGGCCGCGGGAGACCTTGGCGATCACGTCGGGGTCGTCGTGGAACGTGGTGGCCTTGACGATCGCGGCCGCGCGCTCCGCCGGGTTGCCGGACTTGAAGATGCCGGAGCCGACGAACACGCCCTCGGCGCCGAGCTGCATCATCATCGCTGCGTCGGCCGGGGTGGCGATCCCGCCGGCGGTGAACAGCACCACGGGCAGCTTGCCGAGGGCGGCGACCTCCTTGACCAGCTCGTACGGCGCCTGCAGCTCCTTCGCCGCGACGTACAGCTCGTCCTCCGGCAGGTTCTGCAGCTTGCGGAGCTCCTGGCGGATCTGACGCATGTGGGTGGTCGCGTTGGACACGTCACCGGTGCCGGCCTCGCCCTTGGAGCGGATCATCGCCGCGCCCTCGGTGATCCGGCGCAGAGCCTCGCCCAGGTTGGTCGCGCCGCAGACGAACGGCACGGTGAACTGCCACTTGTCGATGTGGTTCGCGTAGTCGGCCGGGGTGAGCACCTCGGACTCGTCGATGTAGTCGACGCCGAGGCTCTGCAGCACCTGCGCCTCGACGAAGTGACCGATCCGGGCCTTGGCCATCACCGGGATCGAGACCGCGCTGATGATCGAGTCGATCATGTCCGGGTCGCTCATCCGGGAGACGCCGCCCTGGGCGCGGATGTCAGCCGGGACCCGCTCCAGCGCCATCACCGCGACCGCGCCGGCGTCCTCGGCGATCTTGGCCTGCTCGGCGGTGACGACGTCCATGATCACGCCGCCCTTGAGCATCTCCGCCATGCCGCGCTTCACCTTCGCGGTGCCAACCTGCGGGGTCTGGTTCTCGGTCACTGCATCCTCCTGGTCGTGGGCCTCAGCTCCAGGTTAGGAGGTGGCGGGCATCGATCTTCAGTCCACCCGGAATCAAGTGGACTGAAGTACCTCGTCCAGCCGGGCGACCACGAGCCGCAGCGTGGCCGGCGGGGCCGTGAACGGGATCCGGATGTGCCGGCGGTCGGTCGCGTCCGGCGTGAACAGGTCGCCGGAACCCAGCAGCAGCCCCTGCTCGCGGGCCGCCTCCAGAACGCGGCGGGCTCTCGTCTCGGTCAGCTCGAGCCAGAGCGTCATACCGCCCGTCGGCGTGGGCCATGCCACACCGTTGAGCGTCCGGAGGCCGGTCTCCAGGGCGTTCAGGTTGGCGCGCAGCCGGGTCCTGCGGCGGCCGATCACCTTGTCGAGCTTCGGCACGATCGCCCGGGCCAGGAGGTCGTCCAGTGCACTCGGCGACGCCACGCTGAGCTGTGCCGCGGTGTTGATCCGCCGGCGGAGCTGCTTCCCGGTACGCACCCAGCCAACGCGCAGCCCGCCCCACACCGTCTTGGACAGCGAGCCGACGCTCACGGTGCGCGGGTAGCGGCTCAGCGGTTCGGCCTGCTCGCCACTCGCCAACCACAGTGGTCGCATCGTCTCGTCACTGATCAGAGCAGCGCCGTACCTGCGTGCTATCTCGACCACAGCCTGACGGCGGTCGGCTGGCAGGCTGAGGCCGGTCGGGTTGTGGTTGTCGGCCTGGAGGTAGATGACCTTCGGGCGGTGGCGTCGGCAGAGGTGGGCGAGCTGGTCGGTGTCCCAGACACCAGCGGGCCAGCCTGCTACGTCCAGGCGGTGTTTGCGGAGCAGGTCGAAGGCGGCCGGGTACGTCGGGGTTTCGGTGATCGCTACGCCCGGTCCGAGGTCCAGGCCGGCCAGTGCGGCGTTCAGACCGGCTGCCGCGCCGACGGTGAGTGTCAGCTGCTCCGGCTCGGTTGGGACGCCCTCTCCGGTGAGGCGCTCGGCCAACGCCGCTCTGAGCTCCTGCGATCCGCCGGGTGGCGGTCCGTCACCTCCCATGGCCTGTGGCAGCCCGTCCTGCACGATCTGCGCTGCCGCCTCAGCCACGTCATGCGGCGCGGCCGTCGTGGCGAACCGCAGGTCGAGCACGGGCCGGTCCCCCGGCGTCACTGTCGACGCCGGCGCCACTGGGTCGAGTAGGCGGTCCAGCGGACGCACTACGGTCCCGGAGCCACGCTTGGTCTCCAGTACGCCGTCGCGCCGCAGGTTCTCCAGCGCGCGTACGACGGTCACGCGGCTCACCCCGAGCCGCTCCGCCAGCACCCGCTCCGACGGCAACCGCGACCCGATCGACAGGTCGCCCCGCTCGATGCGCCGCAGCACGAGCCCCTCGACCTGCTCGGTCTTGGTCCCGTCCGCCGCCTCCAGATCCCCCGCCCGCCACATAAGTCCAGTCTCCCACAACTGGCCTGATCCCCGATCTTTGAGCACCCACCAACCATTTTCCGGCGCCCGAAACGGTTGGTGGGTGCTCAAGGTTGGACTGTCGGTGGCGGGTGTGAGGATTCGGGTATGGACGAACGGTGGCTGATCGCTCCGGAGGAGGGCGGCGGGGCGATGCTCGTTGCGCTGCATCCGGACGGGCAGCCGGCCGGGGAGGTTCTGCGCGAGCCGGATCTGGTCGCGGCCGTCGCCTCGCGGCCGCAGGTCGCGCGGTGGGTGTGGCGTTCGTCGGGTGAGATCTATCCGCGGTTGCTCGCGGCCGGCGTGCGGGTCGAGCGGTGCTACGACATCGAGAACACCGAGGGGTTGCTCCTCGGGCATGAGGGCCGGCTCGGCGAGCCACGGTCCGCGGCCGCCGCGTGGGCGCGTTTGAGCGGTCGGCCGGTCCCAGCGGATCCGCCGCTGCGCGCCGTCGTACCGGGTGAGCAGTCGTCGTTGTTCGAGATCTCCGTCGAGCCGATCCCGTTCGAGGCGTTGCTCCGGGTGTACGCCGACCAACTCCGACGGCACGATCTAGCCGAGTATCCGGACCGCATGCGGTTGCTCACGGCATCGGAATCGTCAGCCATGCTCGTCGCGGCGGAGATGGATCTCGCCGGGTTGCCGTGGAGCGCGGACGCGCACCGGGAGCTGCTCCGCGAGCTGCTCGGGGAACGGTTCGCCGGTTCGGGTGAGCCACGCCGGCTGACCGAGCTCGCGGACGAGATCTCCGCGGCGTTCGGGCACCGCGTGCGGCCCGAGCTGCCGGCCGACGTACTGAAGGCGTTCAAGCAGGCCGGGCACCAGGTGAAGTCGACGCGGAAGTGGGAGCTCGAGCATGTCGATCATCCGGCGGTGGCGCCGCTGCTCGAGTACAAGAAGCTCTACCGGATCTACACGGCGAACGGCTGGAGCTGGCTGAACGACTGGGTCCACGACGGGCGTTTCCGGCCCGGGTTCCTTCCCGGCGGCACCGTGTCCGGGCGCTGGATCACCAACGGTGGCGGCGGTCTGCAGATCCCGAAGGTGATCCGCCGCGCGGTGGTCGCGGACCCCGGCTGGCGGCTCGTGGTCGCCGACGCGTCCCAGCTCGAGCCGCGCGTCCTCGCCGCGATCTCCCGCGACCGCGCGCTGATGGAGGTCGCGAGCGATCCCGGGGATCTCTACAAAGCCGTGTCGGACCAGGCGTTCTCCGGCGACCGCGCGCAGGCGAAGATCGCCGTACTGGGTGCGATCTACGGGCAGACGTCCGGCGACGGCCTGAAGAACCTCGCCATGCTGCGCAAACGATTCCCGCAGGCAGTCCAGTACGTCGACGACGCGGCCCGCGCGGGCGAGGAGGGCCGGCTGGTCCGCACGTACCTCGGCCGCACCTGTCCGCCGAGCGGCCACCCCCTCGACGAAGCCATGCTCGAAGGCCCACCCGCCGACATCCCCACCACAGACCCGCGCCACGCGAGAGCCCGCGGCCGCTTCACCAGAAACTTCGTAGTCCAAGGCAGCGCCGCCGACTGGGCCCTGCTCCTCCTGGCCGCCCTCCGCCAGTCCCTCACACCCCTCAAGGCCGAGCTCGTCTTCCACCAGCACGACGAGGTCATCGTCCACTGCCCCACCGAAGAGGCCGATCAGGTCACCGAAGCCATCCAACAAGCCAGCAACCTCGCCGGCACCCTCACCTTCGGCCCCACGCCCACCAACTTCACCTTCACCACCGCAACAGTCGAAACCTACTCCGACGCGAAGTAGCTCTCGGGGAGGTTGTACAGGTGGTGGTTTGTGGTTTCGAAGGCGGTTATTTCGGCGATGCGGTTTTGTTCTATGCGGAAGATGTCCAGGGCGAAGAGACGGTGCTCGAGGTAGGCGGCGAGGGCTGGTTGGCGGTTGATGGTGGTGGGGATGAAGTGCCAGTGGCCGCGGTAGGTCGGGGTGAGGTTGGGGGTGAGGGAGCGGATCGCGTCGGTGCGGCCTTCGAACCAGAACGGGTACGGCGGCATGGTGATGCGGATGTCTTCGTGCATGAGGGCGGCCAGGGCGGTGGGGTCGGCGTTGTCCCACGCACACATGTAGCGCTGGAGGAGCTTGCGTTCGTCCTCGGAGGTGTTGCGCGCCGACCATTCGGTGCGGTGTGGTGGCAGGTGTTCGCGGAGGACCGGACGCGCGCGTTGGAGGGCCGAGTTGACGGCCGCCACGGACAGGTCGACAGCGGCTGCGGTCTCGCGGGCGGACCAGCCCAGGACGTCGCGGAAGATGAGTACGGCGCGCTGCCGCGCAGGCAGGTGCTGGATCGCGATCAGGAACGCCAGCTCGATCGTCTCCCGCCGGATCGCGACCGCGTCCGGCTCCTCGCCCCGATCCAGCAGTACGTCGGGGAACGGCTGCAACCACGGCACGTCCTCCCGCGCCGGCAGAGCCGTCGCGGGAAACGAGGCCGGCTCCAACTGGTACGGCAACACCCGACGAGGACGCCGTACGTCGATGCACGCGTTCGTCGCGATCCGGTACAACCACGACCGCACCGACGACCGCCCCTCGAACTCCCCGATCGCCCGCCACGCCCGCAGAAACGTCTCCTGCACCAGATCCTCGGCCTCGTCGTACGACCCGAGCATCCGGTAGCAGTGCACCCGCAGCTCATGCCGATACCGCTCGACGTCCTCCTCGAAGCCGCTCACGTCGCGTCCTCCAACGGGTTCTGGCCGACCAACTCGTGCCCGCGCCGTGCCGAGTCACGGACCGCGTCGAAACCGTAGCCCACCATCTCCGCCTCGTACTCCCGCAACGCCTCGACCACCGGCCGTCCGCCCGCCGCCTCGCGGATCCGCGCGGCCAGCACCTGCCCGTCCCGCAGCGCGGTGTTGGCGCCGACCCCGATCGCCGGACTCATCACGTGAATCGCATCCCCGAGCAGCGTCACGCGACTCGTCTCCCAAGGTCCGATCGGCACGCTGGATCGCACCGTCACCGGGAAGATCGCGTCCTGTCCGGCAAGAACCTCCCGTACGGCGGGATGCCACCCGTCGGTCATCGCGAGAGCGACTGCCCGCAACTCCGAGCCGGACAAGGCGAACAAGTCCGAGCACGGAAACTCCTCGACCCGCGCCCCGAACACGCACGTGAGGTAGTCCGTCACCGGCGACAACCCTGGCGTCCGGCCCGGAGCCTCCCCGAACCGCACCGGCGCCAGCCCGACGAACCGCTTCTCCGGACCCACAACCGTCGTCCACAACCCGAGCAGCTCCTCGGCCCCGAACGCCGCCTTCCCGTACAGCAGCCGCAGTCCCGCATCTACGACCCGGGCCTCAGGCAACAACTGCTGCCGCGTCATCGACCCGGCTCCGTCAGCCCCCACCAGTACGTCGCCGACCGCCACGGACCCGTCCTCGAAGTGCGCCGTGACGCTGTCTGGACCCGACTCGAACCGGGTGAACCGAGCCCCGAACCGCACCACCCCGTCCAGCCCCGCGAGCAGGATCTCCCGCAACGTTTGCCGATTGACCGCAAGATTCCCGCCGCCGGGCAGCCCTGGCACCGGAGCCTGCTCGAATCGGTGCAGGAGATTCAGCTCGTGGTCGTACGTCGCCGTCACCCCACCCGGCGTACCGGCCGTCGCGGCGAAGACGTCGTACGCCGAGCTACTCAGCACCGCGCGCAACGCCGCGATGCCGTTGGGATCGATCCGAATCCGATAACCCTGATTGCGGACGACAGACGTTGCGTCCCGCTCGTAAACGGCGACGCTGATCCCGGCGCGGCGGAGGCCCTGAGCGAGCGCCAAGCCACCCAGGCCGGCACCTATGACTACAACGTGCATGACGGTTGTCCCTTCTCTTGATCGAAAAGGGACGCACCGGAGAGCTTCTGTACGAGCGGTCGAACCGCCATCCGGACTACCTACCGGACCGTGACTTTCGTACGTCCGCCGACGACGCTAGCACGCGTCAGTTGCCGTCTTCCAGCTCGATGGTGGTGGGCATCGGGGCGTGGCCGGCCAGGCGGAACCAGGTGACGAGTCGGCGGTGGCGTAGGTCGCGGGTGGAGACGACGACGTCGTTGTGGAAGCGGCGAGCGAGTTGGACGCGGCGCATCGCGAGGGTGAGTTCGCCGGACCAGGGTTCGATGTCGGTGCCGGTGGCATGGATCGCGCGGGTGAGGGCGGACTCGGCCTGTTCGCGGAGTTCGAGCGCGTCGAGTGAGGCTGCCCGGGCACGGTGGGCTGCGTCGAGGAGCAGGAGCGCGGAGGCCGGGTCGAGGATGTCGCTGCCGGCCAGTTCCGCGACGAGGGCGGAGCGGCGGGCCAGCTCGGTCTCCAGTGACGCGCGGGCGAGTTCCACGCGGTGGTGCAGCCGGTCGAGCCGGCCGGCGGTCCAGCTCGCGTAGACGCCGAACAGCAGCAGCACCGCGCCCACCGCAAGCAGCACCCAGGAAATCTCCACACCCCATTCTTACGGAGCGCTGACGGTCCGCCCGGATCCGGTAGTCACCTCATCTGCTGGCACTAGCGTCGGGCGTATGGCTGAGATTGGCGTGATCGGCGGGTCCGGGTTCTACTCGTTCCTGTCCGGCGCGGAGACCATCGAGATCGACACCCCGTACGGCGCACCCAGCGAGCCTCCGCTCGTCGGCGACCTCGACGGGCGGGAGGTCGCGTTCATCCCGCGGCACGGCGCCGACCACCGGTTCCCGCCGCACCGCGTGAACTACCGCGCGAACCTGTGGGCCCTGCGCGAGCTCGGCGTCCGCCAGGTCCTCGGCCCGTGCGCGGTCGGATCCCTCAAGCCCGAGCTGACCCCCGGCACGTTCGTGGTCCCCGACCAGTACGTCGACCGCACGTGGGGCCGGGAGCACACGGTGTACGACGAGGCGCCGGTGGTCCACACCTCCGCCGCCGACCCGTACTGTCCCGTCGGCCGCGCCACGGTGACTGCCGCCGGCAACGTCGTACCCGAGGGCACGATGGTGGTGATCAACGGACCGAGGTTCTCGACGCGCGCCGAGTCGCAGTGGCACGCGGCGCAGGGCTGGTCGGTCGTCGGGATGACCGGCGCACCCGAGGCGGCCATCGCCCGCGAACTCGCGCTCTGCTACACGTCGATCGCCGTCGTCACCGACCACGACGCAGGCGTCGAGACCGGCGCCGGCGTCACCCAGGCCGAGGTGTTCGAGGCCTTCGAACACAGCATCGAACGCCTCCGCGAGCTTCTGCAGAACGTGATCGCGCAACTCCCGAAGCCCGACACCGACTGCACGTGCCACCAATCATGAAGGTCCTGCTCACCGGCGGCGCCGGCTTCATCGGTACCCACGTCCACCACCAACTACTTGCCGAGGGCCACGAAGTCACCGTCCTCGACTCGTTCCGCCCGGATGTGCACGCCGCACGCCCCGCGAGCCGACCCGGTCTGATCGTCGGCGACATTCGCGACGCGGACGCCGTGACCAAGGCAGTGGACGGCAGCGACACCGTCATCCACCTGGCCGCAAAGGTCGGCCTGGGCGTCCATCTCGACGACATCGACGACTACGTCTCCTCGAACAGCCTCGGTACGGCGGTCCTGCTGAAGTCCCTCGGGAACATCCGCAACGTCGTCTACGCCAGCTCGATGGTCGTGTACGGCGAGGGCCGGTACGACTGCGACGACCACGGACAGGTCGCTCCGGGACCCCGCCGTACCGAAGACCTCGAGCAAGGCCGCTTCGAGCCGCCCTGCCCGCAGTGCGGCGCCCCGCTGCAACCCGGCCTTGTCACCGAGGACGCCGTACTGGATCCGCGGAACGCCTACGCGGCCAGCAAGCTCAACGGCGAACATCTCGCCGCCACCTGGGCCCGCGAGACGGGCGGCCGCGTCACCGCACTCCGCTTCCACAACGTGTACGGGCCCGGCATGCCGCGGAACACGCCGTACGCCGGAGTCGCCGCGATCTTCCGCTCCGCCCTCGAACGTGGCGAGACGCCGCACGTCTTCGAGGACGGCCGCCAACGCCGCGACTTCGTGCACGTCCGCGACGTCGCAGCCGCGGTCACGCTCTCGGCGGCCGCACTCCCCCACCAGCCACCGTTCACGGCGTACAACGTCGGCAGCGGCACCGTCACCACGATCGGCGAGGTCGCCGCCGAGCTGTCCCGCGCGTACGGCGGCCCGCCGCCGATCGTCACCGGCGAGTACCGTCTCGGCGACGTCCGGCACATCACGGCCTCGTCCGACCGCCTGAAGAACGAGCTCGGCTGGAAACCGGCGTACGACCTCCAGACCGGTCTCGAGGATCTACTCCACTCGGCTGGCTAATACGGGCGGAAGGTCGATCTCGAAGGCACACCCGCCGTCGATGTTGCTGACGGCAATCTTTCCGTCGTGGGACTCGACCACACCGCGAGCGATCGCCAGCCCCAGACCGCCGCCGCCCGCGTCGGGCGTGCGCTGCTCGTCGCCGCGCCAGCCGACATCGAAGACGCGCTCCAGATCGTCGGCCGGAATCCCGCCGCAGCCGTCGGTCACCGCGAGCCGGACCCGCCCGTCCATCTCGCGATCGACCGTCAGCGTCACCGTCCCGCCCGCCGACGTGTGGCGGATCGCGTTGCCGACCAGGTTGGTGACCGCGCGCGTCAACTCGTCCGGATCCCCTTGTACGGCGAGTCGATCATCGTCACCCGGCGTCGAAACGGCCAGCTGAACGCCTTCCGCCCGCGCATGCTCGTTGTTCTCCCCCGCGACGTCCTCGGCCAGCTCCCGCAGGCTCACCGCCGACCGTCGGCGCGGCGGCGGCGCCGTCGACAACCGCGACAGCTCGAACAGGTCGTCCACCAACCCGGTCATCCGGTCGACCGTCGAACGCATCTGCCGCAACGCACCCGGTACGTCGTCGATCACACCGTCCTCGAGACCTTCCGACACCGCCCGCAACCCGGCCAGCGGCGTCCGCAGATCATGCGACATGAACGCCACCAGCTCCCGCCGGCTCGTCTCCAGCGCCCGCTCCCGCTCATGCGACGCGGCGAGCTTCTTCCGCGTCATCTCCAACTCGTTCGTCAACGCGGCCAGCTCCGCAGGGACCACCACACCAGCAGCTTCCGTGGGCTCGTACGACGTACCGAGATGGCGCAACCGCCGTCCGACGTCGCGCGACCCCACGGTGATCCAGTGCCCGAGCAGCACCGACATTGCCAGGCCGAGCAGCGCCGCGAACGCCAGCGTCCACAGCACCACCCAGGAATCGTGCTCGGAGATGAACATCGCCCGCACGCTCTGCAGCACCGCTGCCAGCGCCCCGGCCATCGGCGCCAGCGCTGCCACGATCATCGTGATCCGCAACGACCGCCGCCGGAACCGCCACAACACGACCGCCCCGACTGCCGCGACGACGAGCGTCCAGAGCGTGGTGAGCGCCAGGATCGTCGCCATATCTCTGTTCATCAGGCGTCACCGGCGAACAGGTACCCGGTCCGCGGGACGGTCAGCACGAGTTTCGGATCGGACGGATCCGCCTCGATCTTCTCCCGCAACCGCCGTACGTGCACGGTGACGGTCGACGAGTCACCGAAGTCCCAGCCCCACACGCGGCGGAGCAACTCGGCCTTCGTGTACGCCTTACCGGCATGCGACACCAGATACGCCAACAGGTCGAACTCGCGGTGCGTCAGCGACAGCTCGTCCTCACCCAGGTACGCACGCCGGGCAGCCGTGTCGACGATGACCGGCCCCGCGCTCAGCTTGGTCGGCGTCAGATCGAGCCCGGCCAGCCGCTCCTCGCGCCGTACCATCGCCTGCACCCGCAGCGTCAGCTCCCGCGGGCTGAACGGCTTGACCACGTAGTCGTCCGCGCCGACCTCGAGCCCGACCAGCCGGTCCTCTTCCTCGCCGCGCGCGGACAGCATGATCACCGCGGCACCGTCGTCGGCCGCGCGCATCCTGCGCAGCACCTCGAGTCCGGACAGTCCGGGCAGCATCACGTCCAGTACGACGACCGACGGCTTCCACTGCTGCCACACCTCGACCGCGGAGGCACCGTCCGCGACCACGCGAGCGTCGTACCCGGCCTTGGTCAGGTACGCCGAGACGACGTTCGACACGGTCGGGTCGTCGTCCACCACTAGAACACGAGTAGCCACGCTCTGAGCGTAGATCCTTCGTCCGTCCCGGAGCCGCATCGGCGCCGCAACGCAGTACGCCGTAAGCGACCCGTAGTCGTGTTCGGGCCCTGGCGACGCGGGTTCGTCCTTACCGTCGAAGCATGTCCGTCGATCTGGTCCTGCCGTGCCTGAACGAGGCGGCCGCCCTGCCCTGGGTCCTCGAACGGCTCCCGCCCGGCGTCCGCGCCATCGTCGTCGACAACGGCTCCACCGACGACTCGGCCGCCGTCGCCGCACGACTGGGCGCGACCGTCGTGGAGTGCGAGATCAAGGGGTACGGCGCTGCGTGTCATGCCGGTCTGGAAGCGGCCGACGCGGACATCGTGGCGGTGATGGATGCGGACGCCTCGCTCGATCCGCGGCAGCTGGTCCGGGTGACCGCGCCGGTCGTTGCCGGCCGCGCGGATCTGATCGTCGGTCGCCGGCGTCCGGTGTCGCGGCAGGCCTGGCCATGGCATCTCCGACTGGCCAACGCGGAGCTGTCCCGACGGATCAGGCGCCGTACGGGCGTCGCTTTGCACGATCTCGGTCCGATGCGGGCTGGGCGGCGTACCGCGCTGCTCGGACTCGGGCTGACGGATCGACGGTCCGGATACCCGTTGGAGACGGTGATCCGCGCCGCTGACGCCGGGTGGCGGATCGCGGAGGTCGACGTCGATTACCTCCCGCGCTCGGGGCGCTCGAAAGTCACCGGTACGCCGCTGGGCGCCGCACGCGCCGTACTGGACATGTCGAAGGTTTTGGCGCGATGAAGCGCGGCACGGTGATCGTGATTGCGAAGGCGCCGGTGCCGGGGCGGGTGAAGACGCGACTGCAGAGCGAGTTCACTGCGCGGGAGGCGGCGGCGCTGGCGCGGGCGTCGCTCGTCGACACGCTCAGCGCGGTCAAGTTCGCGCCGGCGACGCGGCGGGTGATCGCGCTCGAGGGTGAACCGGGGCCTTGGTTGCCGCCCGGGTTCGATGTCGTGGCGCAGCGCGGCGGCGGGCTCGACGAGCGGCTCGCGGCGGCGTTCGAGGACGTATACGACGGGACGCCGATGCTGCTCGTCGGGATGGACACGCCGCAACTGCGGCCGGAGCTGCTCGGGTTCGAGTGGTCCGGGTATGACGCCGTACTGGGGCTGACCGAGGACGGCGGGTACTGGTGCCTCGGCCTCCGCACGCCGGATTCGCGCGCGCTGGTCGGCGTACCGATGTCGACCGACCACACCGGGCGGGATCAGCTCCGTCGGTTGCTGGCGTTGGGGATGCGGGTGCAGATCCTGCCGACGCTACGGGACATGGACACACCGCAGGATGCGGCGTACCTCGCTGACGAGTTCCCTTCGTTGCGGGTGTCGCGGCTGTACCGGCGGTTGCAGCATGCGGCGCATCCGGGACTGCTGTTCGAGCAGGCGCTCGGCGGTACGGCGCGAGTTGTTGCTACTGGCATCGATGGGCGGACCGTGCCGTCGCTGTCCGAGGTGGATCGGTGGACGGCGCCGGCTGACGACGTGGATCGGCTTGCACTGAGTCGATGTGAGGGGCCTGTGTTGGACATCGGGTGCGGGCCGGGGCGGATCGTCACCGCACTTGCCGAACGCGGGATCCCGGCGCTCGGGGTCGATGTGTCGCCTCGGGCGGTTTCGCTCACCACGTCGCGTGGTGCGTCCGCGCTGCATCGTCCGGTGCAGGATCGGCTGCCGGGCGAAGGGCGCTGGGGCAGCGTGCTGCTGATGGACGGGAACATCGGGATCGGTGGTGATCCGGCCGATCTGCTGCGTCGCTGCGCCGAGCTCGTCCGTCCCGACGGGCTCGTACTCGTCGAGGTCGACCCGGACGACGACCTCGACGACAGTACGCCGATCGTCCTCCGCAGCTCCACCGGCCGCCATTCCACTCCGTTGCCCTGGGCAAGAGTAGGCACCCGCGCCCTGATCCGCCACGCCCGCACAACCCACCTCCACCCCACCGAGGACTGGCGCACCCCCCACCGAGCCTTCCTAACCCTCCGCCGAACCGCATGACCCGCCCCGCCCCGCCCAGCGGCTCCGGCCGGATCCGCCACTTTGTGCACCGGATCCGCACGAATTCGCGCTCCGGATACGGATCCGGTGCACGAAGTCGCCGCAACATCCGGGTTGGGGGTGCTGTGGTGGCTTTGGCGGCGGCGGTGGTTGCGGCTGCGGTGGTGGTTGCGGCTGCGGCGCGGCCGTGGTGGCCGGATGTGGTGTTGGTGGTGGGGACGGTGGTGGTCGGGTTCTTGGTGTGGCGGTTTGGGCGGGGGTTGGGGGTTGGGGTTGTTGTGGTTGTGGCGGGGTTGTGTCAGGTGCCGGGGCTGACACAGGCGCCGATGACCAGCACGGACGCGTACAGGTACGTGTGGGACGGGCGCGTGCAGTTGTCGGGGCATTCGCCGTACGGATATGTGCCGCTCGACGACTCGTTGGCGCAACTGCGGGATCCCGTGCTGTTTCCAGGGCTGTCACCGGACCAGCGCTCCGGTGTAACAGGCATCCCCGACGACCCGGCGCAGCTCCCGGTCGACGACGTCAGGACGCGGATCAACCGCCCCGGCGTGCCAACCATCTACCCACCGATCGCCGAGGCCTACTTCACTGCGGTCGCCCTGTTCACCCCCTGGTCAGCCGGCACCCTAGGACTCCAGATAGCGGCCGCATTGATCGCGATCGCACTCACCTGGCTACTCGCCGTACAGAATCCGCGCTGGGCCGCGCTGTGGGGTTGGTCACCGATCGTCGCTCTCGAAGCCGGCAACGCCGCCCACGTCGACGTCCTCGCCGCACTCTTCATCACAGCCGCCGTCGTCACCACCGCCCGCAGACCAAAACTCGCCGCCGTACTCCTCGGAGCAGCAGGCAGCGTCAAGCTCCTCCCTCTCCTTCTCCTCCCCGCCTTCCGCAACCGTCGCCCGTTCCTTGCCCTAGGCACCTTCATCGCCTCGTACGTCCCGCACGTCCTTGCCGTCGGCATCTTGGTGATCGGCTTCCTCCCCGGCTACCTCAACCAGGAAGGCTTCGAGGACGGCAGCTCCCGATCCGCGATTCTCGCGCTCCTGCTGCCTCCTGAGGCTCGCCAGGTCGTCGCCGCGGTCCTCGCCCTCGCCCTCGCCGCCCTCGCCTTCCACCGCGCCCGACGCGACCCGATCGCCCTCACCTGCTGCTGGCTGTACGGCGCGGCGCTCCTGATCGCCACCCCGACGTACCCGTGGTACGGCCTCCCGCTCATCGCCCTCGCCGCACTGGCCGGCCGCCCCGAGTGGATCGCCGTACCGCTCGCGTCCTACCTCGCCTACGCGAGCTTCGGCCACGACACCCGCCAGGGCCTCATCCACCTGACCGCCGCGCTCATCGTTGCCGCTGCCCTCACGATCCGTCACCAACTCGTTGCGAAGTCAGGTTTGACCGCACCGCCCCTCCCCGCCAACACTGGCGAGCGTGACGAATCGCATCGCCCTCGCAACCTCGGCCGAATACGCTGAGTTGCATCCTGACGAACGCCCGCTCCTCGACGCGCTCCGCGCCGCGGGCCTCGACCCGGTGGTCGAGGTCTGGACCGACCCGTCGGTCGACTGGTCCGCGTACGACGCCGTCCTGCTGCGGACCGTGTGGGACTACTTCTGGCTGTACGCCGAGTTCACCGAGTGGCTCGCCCAGCTGGACAAGGCCGGCGTACCGGTCCTGAACTCCACGGACCAGGTCCGCTGGAACAGCGACAAGCAGTACCTGCTCGAGCTGCGCGAGCGCGGCGTCGCCATCGTCCCGTCCCAGGTCGCGGCAGGCGCGTGCCTGCGCGAGGTGGTGGCCGGACTGACCGGCGAGCAGATCGTCGTCAAGCCGACTGTAGGCGGGAACGCCCTGCACACGGTCCGCGGCGTCGCGGGCTCCCCCGAGCTCGAGCAGGCGCTGAGCGACCTGCCCGACGTGGTGTACCTCGTGCAGCCGTTCGTGCCGGAGATCCAGTCCGACGGCGAATGGTCGCTGCTGTTCTTCAACGGCGAGTTCAGCCACGCGGTGGTCAAGCGTCCCGCGGACGGCGACTACCGCGTCCAGGAGTCGTACGGCGGCCAGACGACGCCGACGGACCCGCCTGCCGCCGTACTCGAAAGCGCCCAGGCCGCCCTGTCCGCCTCCGGCCCGACGCCCACCTACGCGCGGGTCGACGGAGTCGTCGTCAATGACCGCTTCCTGCTGATGGAGATCGAGCTCATCGAGCCGTACCTGTTCCTGCCGCAGTCCCCGGACGCCGCCGGCAAACTCGCCGCCGCCGTCGCCACACGCATCTAGCTCGCCGCCGACTCCGGGTGGCCCCGGCGACGCCCGTACAGCAGGGTCTCGCCGGCGGCCGTCCCGGTGTACTTCGTCCGCCGCGCCCACTCGCGGCACTCGGCGAGCACCGGGCACGAGGTCAGGCACAGCTCACGCGCCTTCCGCTGCTCCCAGCGGGAGGCGTCCTCGTCGTACGTCGGCGCCTGGCCGATACACGCGGCGCGGCTCATCCAGCGGTCGGCGGGATCCACGATCACGGTCAGCGTCGGCCTCATGACACCGACGGTAGATCGCCCGCGACCGCCCGGAGTCTTTGTCTCGAAATATGATCAAGCTACTAGACTTTTAGGCTGAGTCGTATGCCGACGCTCGAAGACATCCGCCAGGCCGCCAGCGCGCTCGAGGGACGGATCCACCGGACTCCGATGCTGTCCTCGTCCGCACTGAACGAACGGTTCGCGGCCGACCTGGTGCTCAAGGCCGAGCTGTTCCAGAAGACCGGCAGCTTCAAGGTCCGCGGACTGCTGACGAAGCTCCTGCGGTTGACGACCGAGGAGCGCGAGCGCGGTGTCATCACGGTGTCGGCGGGCAACGCGGCGGGCGCGCTGGCCTGGGCGGCACGAGACGCCGGGGTGCCGGCGACGGTGGTGATGGCGGCCACCGCCGTACCGGCGAAGATCGACGCGGCCCGCGGGTACGGCGCGGCCGTCGAACTCGTCGAGGGTGACCTGATGGCGCAGTACGACCGGATCCGGGACGAGCGGCAGCTGACCGGCGTTCACCCGTTCGACGACGAGGACGTGATCCTCGGGCATGCCGGCCTCGGACTGGAGCTGCTGGCGGATCGGCCGGACCTCGACACCGTCCTGGTCCCGGTGGGCGGCGGCGGGCTGATCTCGGGGGTCGCGACGGCGCTGAAACTGATGAAGCCGGCGATCCGCGTGATCGGGATCGAGCCGGAGCAGGCCGACGTGGTCAGCCGCAGCCTCGCAGCCGGCGTACCGCAGAAGCTCCTGACCGCTCGGTCGATCGCCGACGGCCTCGCCGCACCCGTCTGCGGCACCCGCAATCTCCCACTCATCCAGCAGTACGTCGACGAGGTCGTCCGCGTGTCCGAGGAAGCACTGCTCGAGGCGACGCGCCTGGTCATGTCACGGACCAAGCTCGCCCTCGAACCGGCGGCCGCGGCGCCCTTCGCGGCACTGCTCGAGGGCCTCCGGCCCGAAGGCGTCACGGCCGCCGTTGTGAGCGGCGGCAACCTGGACGTCGCGAAGCTGAGGTTCTAGGCGGTTGCCAGGTCCGCCCGGGCCCGCGATCTGACGCCGTCGCTGGGATCGTCGACCACGTCCCCGTGACGGACCGGATCGTTCTCCGGGAGCAGGATGTCGCGGGCGACCACCAGCATCAGCCAGAGCGTGCCGGCCATCCGCAGGATGACCGAGAGCCAGTAGATCCGGTCCGGGACCTGCGGATCACCAGGCGCCAGGAACTGCGCCAGATGCATCCACACCAGCATCCAGTAGAAGCATTCGCAGGCCTGCCAGATCAACCAGTCCCGCAGCCGCGGCCGGGCCAGCGCCACGAGCGGCAGCAGCCACAGCACGTACTGCGGTGAGTAGACCTTGTTGATCAGCAGGAACGCAGCCACCACCAGGAACGCGAGCTGCGCGAATCTGGGCGGCCGGGGCGCCATCAGGCCGAGGATCGCGATCGACAGACACAATCCGGCGAAGATCACGATGTTCAACTGGTTGACGTCCGCGACCTCGTGCTTGGCGAGCTTGAGGACGTACCAGATCGAGCCGTAGTCGCTCTCCCGCTCGTCGTTGAACTGCCAGAACGACAGCCACTCCTTCTTCGCCAGCAGGTAGATCGGCGCGTTCACCAGACCCCAGGCGACCGCTGTCGCCACCGTCGCCTGGATCCACGGCCACAGCTTCCGACCACGGAGGCAGACGATCAGCAACGGACCGAGCAACAGGAACGGATAGAACTTCGCCGCCGTCCCGAGCCCGAGCAGTACGCCGAACCAGATGGGTTTCCCGCGCGACCACGCGAACATCGCCCCGGCGGTCAACGCGACCGCGAACAGGTCCCAGTTGATCGTCGACGTCAGTGCGAGCGCCGGCGCCGCGGCGACGTACAGGGCGTCCAGTGGCTGTCCACGGGCCGCGCCCGGGCGTTTCGCGACCCCGCGCGCGGTCGCGACCGTGAGGCCGACGATCAGCAACGCGCAGAGGAACAGCAGCACGGTGTTGATCAGGAAGAACACCCCGGCCGTGTCGCGCTTCTGCTCCACGGTCAGGTCCTTCTTCGGGTCGCCTGTGATCACCCAGGTGAGCTGCGCCGCGACCTCCATGAAGCCGCCGGTGAGCACCGGGTACTCCAGCACCGGGTAGTTGCCGGTGTCGAGGAACGGACGGTTACCCTCCGCGAAACCGCGCTCCTGGTACAGGAACCCGATGTCGGAGTAGCAGAGCGCCTTGAACGGCCGCCAGCTCTGCCGGTCCCAGCCGGCTTCCATGCACGGAGCCTTCTGCAGCACTCCGAGCCCGAAGGTGAGCGTGCACACGGCAAGTGCGATCCGCAGCGGCGTCCACCACGACGAGCTGAGCCGGGCGAACCGCCCCGACGGTCCACCGAGCCCGACGGTCAGGCCGGCGACGGCCGGATCAGCCTCCGACGGCGTCTGCGCGGGCTCGCGTTGTGGTCCGGTCACGGTGGGCATCATCTCCTATCGGGCCCCTGGCGACCACCAGAGGTTACCCACCAAGCCCTACCGCGCCGCGCACCTGCCTCGACGCGCGTGTCAGTCGGCTGGTTCGAGGCGGCTCAGCCAGGTGGTGAGGAGCTTCTCCAACTGAGTGGTCTCGTCCGGTGTGAGCGCCTCGAGGAGGCGTTGCTCGTTGGCCATGTGAGCGGTGAAGGCCTTGTCGATCAGCCGCCGACCGCCAGGGGTCAGGCGGACCACCCGGCCGCGCCCGTCGGCGTCGCTGCGACGGCGATGAACCAGCCCGGCCTCCTCGAGCCGGTCGACCCGCTTGGTGACCGCACCCGTGGTCACCATCGTGTGTAGCGCGATCTCCCCCGGCGCCCGCTCGTACGGCGCTCCCGCACGCCGCAGCGCCGCGAGGACGTCGAACTCCCCCTCGGTCAGCCCGTACTTCGCGTAGAGCAGCGTCAGCTCATCGGTGAGCTGGTTCGCGATCCGGTGCAGCCGCCCGATCACGCCCTGCGGGGCGGTGTCGACATCCGGCCGCTCGACCTGCCACTCCGCCTGGATTCTCGCTACATGGTCCACGCCCCCCACTATATCTTCCCGGGAAGATATAGTGTTTTCCATGGAAGATACCTTCCGCTGGAGCCTTGTCACCGCGATCGCGCCGATCGCCTGGGGCACGAACTACTTCGTCACCCACGAGTACCTACCGGCCGGACACCCCCTGTACGGCGCGGTGTTCCGCGCACTGCCCGCGGGACTCCTCCTGCTCGCGCTCGCCCGCCGCCTCCCCCGCGGCGTCTGGTGGTGGCGATCGCTGCTGCTCGGGATCTGCAACATGGGTGCGTTCTTCGCGCTGATCTACCTCGCGTCCCAACTGCTCCCGGTCAGCCTCGCATCGACGATCATGTCCGCGGCGCCGTTCACCATGGCGCTCTTCGCCTGGGGCCTGCTCGCGGAACGCCCGACCACCCAGGTCCTGATCGGCGCGACCGCCGGGATCGCCGGCGTCGTACTGCTCCTCGGCGCCGGATCAACCGCGATCGACTTACGAGGAGTAGCGGCGTCGGCCGCCGCGCTGACGATGTCCTCGTGCGGCTACGTCCTGGCCAAGAAGTGGGGCAAGGCGGGCGAGGGCCCGCTCGCGACGACCTCGTGGCAGCTGATCGCCGGCGGTGTGGTCCTGATCCCGTTCGCGATCGTCGTCGAAGGCGCCCCGCCCCGACTCGACGCACCGGCCGTCGCCGGTTTCGCGTACGTCGGACTCGTCGCGACCGCCCTCGCCTTCACGGCGTGGTTCGCGGGCCTCCGCAGACTCCCCGCCGCAAGCGTCGGGCTGATCGGGCTCCTCAACCCGGTGACCGGCGTCCTGCTCGGGCTCCTGGTCTCCGGGGACGTGCTGAACCTGCGACAGGTCGGCGGGCTCGCCCTGGTACTTCTCGGCATCACCTTCAGCCAAGTCAGGGTGAACCCGCCGACCCCCTTAGGTCGGGTGCGTCAGTTGGATGTGACGGAGTAGGAGTTGCTGGTGAAGTTCAGGCCACCGGACGACGAGGTGATCTCGAAGCCGAACTGGACCTCGCCGACGGTCGCATCACCCATCCAGCCCTGGCTGCGGATCCAGTTCAGGACCGCCTTGATGTCGACGGAGCCGGAGTTGGTGTTGGAGGTGCGGAGGAACGAGAACACCGCGTTGGCGCCGTTGCTGCCGCGGTAGACGTCCCAGGTGTGGCCGCCGACGCTGAGCGTGGTCTGCTTGCTGCCGATCGGGCCGACCGCGCCCTGCTTGTTCATCCACAGCATGATCTCGTAGGCGTTGTTGCCGGCCCAGATGTCGTAGGTCGACGAATACGATCCACTGCCCGGGCGGGACACGTTGAAGCTGCTGGTCAGAGTTCCGATGGCACTGACCGGCTTGCCGATGTTCCGGGCGGAGTGCGGGTACGACTTCACGCCGCCGGTGTTCGGGTGGTCGGCCCAGACTCCCCAGTTGCTGTAGGAGTTGGCCCAGATGGACTGCGGTCCGGCGCCACCGCCCCAGACGTCATTGCGGACGGTGTACCCGCCGTTGGACCAGCTGCCGAACTTGTCCGACGACGACCACGCGGCCGCATGGGCCGGTGCCGCGGTCACCAGGCCGGCGGCCAGTACTGTCAGTACCGCGATTGCTGCTTTCCACCATCTCTGCATTTCCGTTCCTCTCGTTGGGGCGAACGCAGGGGAAAACGTGGGCTGACACAGGGAATAGACTGGTGTCGAAGCGCTTCGACTGGGGTAGAACTGGGACAGGCTCAGGAAAGGGGACGACGTGGTCACGATCGCCGACGTCGCACGGCACGCCGGCGTTGCGGCCAGCACGGTCTCGTACGTGCTCAGCGGGAAGCGGACGATCTCGACCGATACCCGGGAGCGCGTGCAGCGCAGCGTCCGCGCGCTCGGCTACCGTCCCAACGCGAGCGCCCGCGCGCTGGCCAGCCAGCGGTCCAACGTGCTCGCGCTGGTGATCCCGCTGCGCACCGGTATGCACGTCCCGGTGATGATGCAGTTCGCCGCCGCGGTCGTGACCACGGCCCGCCGGTACGACCACGACGTACTGCTGCTGACCGCCGACGAAGGACCGGAAGGGCTCGAGCGGGTCGCGCAGAGCTCGCTCGTCGACGCGCTCGTGGTGATGGACATCGAGCTCGACGACGAACGGGTCCCGGTCCTGCGGGAGCTGCCGATGCCGTCGATGCTGATCGGCTACCCCGACGACGCCGACGGACTCACCTGTATCGACCTGGACTTCGTGGCTGCCGGCGCGCACTGTGTCGACCACCTGGCCGACCTCGGCCACCGTTCGCTGGCGCTGCTCGGGACGCCGTCCGCGGTGTACGAACGGCAGACGGGCTTCGCCCAACGGACGCTGACCGGCTTCGCGGACGCCGCCGAACGACGCGGGGTGGTCGGCCTCGAGACGCCCTGTGAGCACACGTTCGACGCGATCCTGCACACCGTGCGTGAGCTGCTCGACGAGCACCCGGACATCACCGGCCTGGTGGTGCAGAACGAGCCGATCATCGGACCGCTCCTGGACGTCCTGCGCCGGCTCGGCCGCCGGGTTCCCGACGACATGTCGCTGGTGGCGATCTGCGCGGACGACGTCGCCGAGCGGCAGGTTCCGCAGTTGTCGTCGGTCTCGATCCCGGCGGAGCGCATCGGCGACCGGGCCGTCGAGTCGCTGATCACCAAGCTCGAGGGCGGCGACGTACCGGCGTTGACCCTGCTGCCCCCGGCGCTCACGGCTCGCGGCAGCAGCTGCCAGGCGCCTCACCGCGATCTCACCACCGCGTAGCCACCAGGCGGCAACGGCAGCTCGCCGACGACCAACTCGCTCCCGTCGGCGGGTACGTCGACCTGGGCGTCACCGTGGTTGAAGAGGAACGTCCACGTGGTGTCGCCGGCCCGGCGCCGTACCGTCTCCACCGGCGAGGCCGACAGGCCCAGCAACCGCGCGGCGGTCTCGTCGTCGACCTCGGTAGACACGTACCAGGCGACGCCCGCGCCGAACTCGTGCCGCGTGATCGCGGGCTTGCCGTCCAGCACGCCACCGGCGTACCGATCGATCACCTCCGCCGACACGGCCCGCACGTCCTCGCTCCACACTCGCCCGTGCCCACCCGACGACAAGGCGATCTCGCCGTCGATCGGCAGCGGGTGGAACTCCTCCACCCGGACGCCGAGAAGCTCCGTGAACGCTCCCGGATACCCGCCGAGCCGGACCCGCAGCTCGGGATCCACGATCCCGCTGAAGTACCCGACCACCAGCTGTCCGCCGCCTTCCACGTACGCCGTGAGCGCTGCGGCGGATTCGTCGCTCACCAGATACAGGCTGGGGACGACGACTGTCGTGTACGACGAGAGGTCCGCGGTGGGCGAGGCGAAATCGACCGTCACGCCGGCACGCCAGAAGTGCCGGTGCGCGGATCGTGCCGCGGCCAGGTAATCCAGCGCCGACGACGGCAGATGGGTACCCTGCATCGCCCACCAGGACTCGACGTCCCACAGGATCGCGACGTCGGCCTCGACCTTGCTCTCGGCAACTTCAGCCAGCTGTGGCAGCACCGCGCCGAGCTCCACGACTTCGGTGAAGATCCGGCTGTCCGGCCCGGCGTGCGGGACCATCGCCGAGTGGTACATCTCGGACCCGCCCTGCGACGCCCGCCACTGGAAGAACAACGCGCCCTGCGAACCCCGCGCGATGTGCGACAGGCTGTGCCGTGCCATCCGGCCGGGCTCCTTCGCCTGCAACCGGCGTCCATCGTTGAGCGTCCCGGCCGCCTGCTCCATCAGCAGCCAAGGCCCGCCGCCGGCCCACGACCGGGCCAGGTCCGCGGCGAAAGCCGTCTGCTCCTCCGCGCCGGTCCCGGTCTGATCCGGATAGTTGTCGATGGCCACGACATCGACGGCCTCGGCCCACTGTGCGTGATTCACCGGCACCCAGCTGCCGAAGACGAAGTTGGTCGTGATCGGCAGCTCCGAGAACGTCCGCAGTTCGGCCTTCTGCTCGAGGAACGCCGCCAGCAACTCGTCCGACCAGAAGCGCCGGTAGTCCAGGAACTGGGTCGGATTCACCAGGTACTGCGTTTTCCGCGGCGGCTCGATGTCCGTCCAGTCGGCGTACCCCTGACTCCAGAACGCGGTGGTCCACGCGTCGTTGAGCCGGTCCAGGTCGCCGTACCGCTCCTGGAGCCACTCGCGAAAACGAGACGCCGCGAGCGAGCAGTGACACATGGTCCCGTACTCGTTGTGCACGTGCCACATCGCAAGGGCCGGATGGTCGTGGTACCGCTCGGCCAGCGTCCGCGCGATCCCCCGTGCGGCGTCGCGGTACGCCGGCGCACACGCGCAGTACGTGTCCCGACTGCCGTGTGTCAGACGTACGCCGTCCGCTGTGACCGGCATCGCCTCCGGGTGTAACCGACTGAACCACGGCGGCGGCGACGCGGTCGGAGTGGCCAGGTCGACGCTCACACCACCGTCGTGCAGGAGGTCGAGCACCTGGTCGAGCCAGCCGAACTCGTACCGCCCCGGCGCGGGCTCCAGCGACGACCACGAGAACACGCCGACGGTCACCAGGTTCACGCCGGCCTGCCGCATCAGGGCGACGTCCTCCTTCCACACCCCCGGATCCCACTGCTCGGGGTTGTAGTCGCCGCCGTACCAGAGTCGTCTCATACCGGCTCACCGTAGGGGATCCCGAATCCGTTGGTGGACAGGTACACCCGCCCGTAGACCCGAGGATCACCCGCGATCGCATCACCGGTGGACGCGTACTGATGCCGGTCGTCATTCACGCGCACCCAAGTGACGCCGCTGTCGTCCGACCGGTAGATCCCGCGGACGCCCGCGACCTTCCCTGACGTGTACGCCGCCATCTCCCGGCGTCGCGGCGCCGCCTTGCCGAAGCCGATGGTGTACGCCTCCTCGATCGTTGTCACTGGCAAGTACGTCGACCCACGATCGACCGATCGGTACAGCCCACCGGCGCCCGCCGCGAGCCAGCAGTGTCCGACCCGATCCAGCACGGTCTCCAGCTTTCCGGCGCCCGTTGGCAGACCTGTCGCCGTCGCTGTGAAGGCGGCGCCTCCGTTCGTGCTCACGTACGCCGTACCGGTCGCCGGATCGAACCCGTAGAAGACACTCCCGTCAACCCGGTCGCCGGCGAGCACCGATCCGGTAGGCAGGCCGGTGACGGCGATCCAGGTCGCTCCGCGATCGCGTGAGTAGTGCGCGACGACATCCCCAGGCGCCCAGACGATCGTTCGCGCGTCGGCGCCGACCGCGACACGCCCCGGCTGCGTCATCCCGGGTGGCTCACCCGCGAACGGCTGCCAACTGCTCCCGGCATCGGTCGAGTACGCGCCCCGCTCGCCGGCGTTCGCATTCGCCAGCCGGACCACGAATCCCGGGGCGAGCGCCGCGTAGTCCAGACTCGGCGACGTCCCACTGACCGGATTCGACGCCTGCCCGTCCGGCGGTACGACGTCCAGCCGGTCGTGCCGGTAGACCCCGATGTCCCCGAGCGCGCTGATCAACGGCGGACCCCACGGCGGACTGATCAGATCGAGGACGGCCGTCTCCTCGAGTCCCTGCGCGCGGACCGACCAGTGCGTACTGCGGCCCGCCTCCGCCCCGGTCACGTCGTCGGTGCCGAAGATCGTCGCACCAGTGACGTACATGACCTTGTCCGAGTCGAACGGATCGATCGAGATGTCACCGATCATCCAGCCGAGCTTCGGGGTGCCGTGGAAGTCCAGGTACGGCGCTCCGGACGTGTCGAGCACGATCCGCTCGCCGATCGAATGCCAGGTCCGGCCGCCGTCGACGGACCGGAAGATGTCGTCGACCGGACCCCACCGGCTCATCGTCGACACCATCACCGTGCCGGGCCTGCGCGGGTCGGTGGCGAGGCCGCCGTACCCGAACCCTGCTTCAGCACCGGTGTTCGGGCGCAACGGGGTGATGTCGGTCCACTCGCCGGTCGCGGTGTTCAGTTTGTGGACGGCGCCGTCGTACATCTCGTACGGCCCGGGGAGATCGCCGTACGTGACATAAATGTTGCCGTCGGCCCCCAATTCGCCGTGATGGGGCAACAGCCCGGTCGGCTGCCCGGGAACCGCCGACCAGGTGCGGCCGGCGTCGGTGCTGCGGTAGAGCGGGTTCGCCGGATCCGCGACGCCGGCGTAGATCGTGCCGTCGCGCCGGTCGAAGAAGACGAAGCCGATGCCGATCCCGGGATTCCCGGTCACCGGGAAGCTGTCCACCCGGGACCAGGTCACGCCGCGATCGCCGCTGCGCCACAGCCCCTGATTGCGGGTGCCGAACAGCAGCACGCGGCCGTCGCGAGGGTCGACGACAAGTCGCTCGCCCATCGAGCGGCCGGGCTCGTTGCCGCCGAGCTTGAACGGCAGGTCGGTGCGCTCGAAGGTCCGTCCCTGATCGCACGATCGCAGGATCGCGCCGTTGATCGGCGACCATTCGTTGGTGTAGGTACCGCCCGCGAGATACAGCCGCTGCGGATCCGCCGGGTCGAGCGCGAGACTCTCGACCCCGCTCCAGTTCCACTCGTCCCACCCGATCCAGTGCAGCAACTGCACCCAGCGCCGAGTGCGATTGTCGAACCGCACGGCTCCGCCGATGTCGGTCCGCGCGTACACCAGACCACGCTTCCGCGGATGATGGACGATCCCGGTGACGAAGCCGCCTCCGACGATCTCCACGCTGCGCCAACGGTACGAGCCCGCTGCCGATCCCGTCGCCGTAGCGGTTGTCGCCGACGCGGCGGCGAGCGCCGTACCGGTGCCGAGGGCCAGGAAATGCCGCCGTGCCAGGTTCATCGGGACCTCATCCCTTCACCGCGCCGATGATGACGCCCTTCTGGAAGTGCCTCTGGATGAACGGGTAGACGAGCAGGACCGGAACGATCGCGATCACCACGATCGCCATCTTGATCGCCAGACCGGGCGCCGGTGACAGGCCCGCGATGCCGGTCGCCACTCCGCCGGCACCCGTCGGCAGCGGCTGCTGCTGCACGATGTAGGTCCGCAACACCATCTGCAGCGGCCACTTGCTGTTGTCGTTGATGTACAGCAACGCGTTGAAGAACGCGTTCCAGTAACCGACCGCGTAGAACAGTCCGACCACGGCGACCACGGCCTTCGACAACGGCAGCACGATCCGCCGCAGGATCGCGAACTCGCCGGCCCCGTCGATCCGGGCACTGTCGATCAGCTCGCCCGGGATCCCCATGAAGAACGACCGCATCACGATCAGGTTGAACGCCGAGATCGCCGCCGGCAGGATCAGCGACGCGTAGTGGTCGATCAGCCCGAGCGCGTTGACCACGAGATAGCTCGGGATGATGCCCGGCCCGAACAGGAACGTGAGCAGCACGATGAACAGCAGCGGACGGTGGAACAACGATCCCGGCCGCGACAACCCGTACGCCGCCAGCACGGTGATCCCGAGGCTGAACGCCGTACCGATCACGGTGATCCCGACGCTGATCAGCAACGCCTTCGTCACCACTCCGCCGGAGAGCAACTGCACGTACGCCGCAATTGTCAGCTCCCGCGGTACGACGACCAGCCCGCCGGCTCGGGTCACGGCCTCCGTCGAGGACAGGCTCGTCACCACCACGACGTACAACGGGAACGCGACCGCCAGCGCGATCAACGCCAGCACCACCGGCTTCCCGATCCGCCCGACCGGAGTCGGTTCTTCCTCCCAGACAGCTCGTGCACTCATGACTTGGAATACACCCCCTGCTCGCCCACCATGTGGGCGAATCGGTTGGCCACCAGGACGAGAACGAGGCCGACGACACCCTTGAAAAGGCCGGCCGCGGCGCCGTAGCCGAAGTCGCCGACGAGGAGGCCCTGGTAGTAGACGTACGTGTCGAGTACCTCCGCGGCGCCGCCGCCGACGGCGCTGCGTTGCAGGATGAACTGCTCGAACCCGACCGTCAGCGCGTCACCCAGTCGCAGGATCAGCAGCAGGACGATGACCGGGCGCAGACCCGGCAGTGTGATGTGCCACAGCCGGCGCCACCGGTTCGCGCCGTCGGCCGCGGCGGACTCGTAGAGCTCCGGGCTGATGGTCGACAGCGCCGCGAGGAACACGATCATCCCCCAGCCGGCGTCCTTCCAGACAGCCTGCGCGGTGACGAGCAGGATGAACGTGTCCGGTTTCGTCATCAGGTCGACCGCCTGGTGCCCGTGGTCGCGCAAGGTCTGTGCGAGCAGGCCGGCGCCGCCGATCATCTGCTGGAACAGCGACACGACCAGCACCCAGGAGAAGAAGTGCGGCAGGTAGACGACGCCCTGGATGAGGTTGCGGAGCTTCGACGACAGGACGCTGTTCAGCAGCAGCGCCAGGGCGATCGGGATCGGGAAGAAGAACGCGAGCTGGACCGCGGTGATCGAGACGGTGTTCGCGACCGCCTTCCAGAAGGCGGGTTCGGCGAACATCCGCTGGAAGTTCCCGAACCCGATGAACTCGCTCCCGCGAATCCCGGCGTACGGCGAGTAGTCCTGGAAGGCGATCACGTTCCCGAGCGTCGGGAAGTAGTGGAAGACGCCCAGCAGAACCACCACCGGCAGGACCATCAGCAGCAGCGGCCAGTCCCGCCGTAGCCGATGCCGCAACGTCATCCCGCCGACCCGGACCGTTCGTGACCTGGCACCACGCACGCGCACCCTACCGACCGTTGTCACTGAGGACCTTCGCGTAGAACTCCCGGCCTTCGTTGCCGCCGTTGTCCTGCCACTGCTTGACGGCGGTCTTCAGCTCGCTGACCGGCTTGCGACCGCGGTAGATGTCCTGGAGGGCGTCGTCGAACGGCTGGTTCAGCGCCGCCATCTTGGCCGGTTGCTCGACCCGGATCCCGTCGAACAGGTTCTTCTCCCGGACCTTCGCGGACGCGTTCTGCCACGCGCTCATCGACTCGACGTACCCCGGGTACTCGCTCTCGGTGATCGCCGTCGGACGGCCGCCGAGGAAGATGTAGGTCTGCGAGACCTCCTTCTGTCCCAGAGCGGTGAGCTTCGGGGCACCGGACGGCTGCTTCGTGTAGTGCTTGCCCTCGACGCCGTAGTTGTAGAGCTGGTACTCCTCGGTCCCGAACGGCGCAGCCGTGTAGTTCATCACGCCGAGCAACTCCTTGACGCGCTCCTCGCCTAGCCCCTTCTTCACGAAGGTGAAGATGCCGGCGGGGTCGCCGCCCCACGTGATCGGCGTACCGCCGTCGTGCGCGAACGGCATGATCGGCTGCGGGTTGAACTTCGGGTTGACCGTCTGCTGCCGTTGCAGCGACTCGTGCCAGCCTCCCGGCCCGTTCTGCCGGATCAGGAACTTGCCGCCCTCGAACAGCGCGTTCTCGTCCGCGCCGGCGTTCGCGACCACTTCCGGGTGCACGTACCCCGACTGGAACAGCCTCCGGATGAACGCCACCGCCTCCTCGAACTGCGGTGTCTCGATCTTGTTGACCAGCTTGCCGCCGGAGTCCTTGATCCACCCGCCCGGCACTCCGAACGACCGGTGGACCTCGTCGGCGACCGAGCCGAACGCCCACCGGCCCGCCTTCGCGTCGGTCAGTTGCTTGCCCAGCGCCAGCAGGTCGTCGGAGTTCTTCGGCGGCTCCGCGCCGAGCTGGTCGAGGAGGTCCTTGCGGTACATCAGCATCCAGGGAAAGCCGTCCGACGGGAACGGCACGGCCTTCAGTTGCGAGTTCCAGACGCCGTACGCCCAGGCCCGGGTCGGCAGGTTCGCCAGCATCGGGTACGCCGACACCTTGTCGCCGGCCAGGTGCGGTGTGAGGTCCTCGAACAGCTTGTCCGCGGCCTGGCCGAACCGGGTCAGGCTGGAGATGTTCCAGCCCGGGATGCAGAGCAGCTCCGGAACGTTGCCGGCCGCAAGGATCGGTCCGAGCTTGTCACCGTAGTCGTTGCCGTTCAGGATGTTGAACTTGACCGGCGCGCCGATCCGTTCGTTGTTCGCCTCGAAGTACGAATTGCCGGCCAGCGGCGGGATCGGGCTCCACAGCGGCGTCATCGCGGTCACTTGCTTGCCGCTCGGCACCATCTTGTCCGGCACCGCCCGCTTGAGCTCGGCCGGGTAGTGCGAGTAGCCCGGCGAAGCGCCGTTCTCGCCCGGCAGGTCCGGCTTGACCGACTCGTACGGGGTGTACTTCGGCAGCAGGCCGGACAGCTTGTCCTCGGTCTCGGCGCGGCCCGTCGTACTGGACCCCGAACTGCCGTCCGAGCATCCGGTCAGCGTCGCCCCGCCCGCGGCCGCCGCGGCGCCGGCGCCGAGCAGGGAGATGAAGGTGCGGCGGCTGGTGCCGCCGATCACTGGTCGGGTCACGATGCATCCCCTAGACTTAGTTGGGCTGGTAGCCAAACAAATTAACGCAGAGGCGACAGCTCGACAAGGTGTAGAACTGACCAAGACCCAACTTCGGCGGCACAGTTTTCGACGGGACGGACCTTGATCACACAGACCGCGGACCACACCGACATCCGCGCCACCAACCTGGCGGCGGTGCTCGGCTACCTGCGCCGCGAAGCCCCCTGCTCGCGGGCCGCGATCGCGGCCGGGACCGGGCTGAACAAGGCGACCGTGACGAGCATCGTCGGCGAGCTGCTCGAGCGCCGGCTGGTCCGCGAGACCCAGCAGACCCAGAACCACGTCGGCCGCCCGGCGACGCTGCTCGTGCTCGACGGTTCGGCGTACGCGACGATCGGGCTCGAGGTCGGCGCCCGCGGCCTGACCGCGCTCGCCTGCGACGCGGCCGGTGAGCAGATCCTGCGCTGGCATCGCGCCGGACCGGGCGTCGACGCCGGCCCGGCGAAGACCATCGCCGCCGTGGTCGCGCTGGCCCGCCGGGCGATCACGACCGTGCAGTCCTCCGGCCGGCAGGTCCTCGGCATCACGGTCGGCGTACCCGGCCTGGTCAATCGCGACGGCGCCGTCGTACTCGCCGCCGGACTCGGCTGGAGGGACGTACCACTGCGGGCCGAGCTCGCGGAGGCGCTCGGACGGCCCGACATCCCGGTGACGGTCGACAACGACGCGTCGCTGGGCGTGCTGGCCGAGCACCTCTACGGCCCCTACGCCGGTACGCCGAACCTCATCCAGCTCACCGGTGACACGGGAGTCGGCGCGGGCATCATCGCCGACGGCCGGCCGCTCGCGGGACATCTCGGGTACGTCGGCGAGATCGGGCACCTGTGCCTGGTCCCGGACGGACCGGCCTGTGGTTGCGGACGCCGCGGATGTCTCGAGGCGCTCGCCGGCCTGCCGGCGATCCTGGAGCAGGTCGACGGCAGCATCGACGACGACCCGCAGCACCAGCTCGAGACGCTGATCCGGCGCGCCGACACCCAGGACGCCGCCGTCACCAAGGTGCTCGCCGAGGCCGGAACCCACCTCGGCCAGGGCATCGCGGCGTTGGTCAACATCCTCAATCCCGAGGTCGTGCTGCTGGGCGGCGCCTACGCCCTGCTCGCCGAGCACCTCGCCCCGGCCATCGACAAGGCGCTCCGGGACGCCAGCATCGCCCCCGACGCCGGCGGCTGCACCGTGGCCGCGTCCACCTTCCCGCACACCGCCACTCCCCTGGGCGCCACCGCCCACGCCCTCACCCCGGTGACCAGCGGACGGCTGCCGGCCCGCTGAGTGCACCGGAAAGCGTTACCCCTCCCGCATTCAGGCCTTGACCATCAGCGCCTGGGATGCCACTCTCTGTTCACGCCCGTCTGTCGAAGCGCTTCGATCAGCTTCCGCCGCTCGGTTGAATCGAAGCGCTTCGACACCAGCCCGTGGAGTCGACCGCCGATGAGTACTCCAGCTCCTCCTCCCCCCTTCCGCGACCCGGCCCGGCCGATCGACGCGCGGATCGACGACCTCCTCGCCCGGCTCACCCCGGACGAGAAGATCGCGTTCCTGCACCAGCACCAGCCGCCCGTCGCGCGGCTGGGTCTGGACGCGTTCCGCACCGGCACCGAGGCCCTGCACGGTGTCGCCTGGCACGGTCCGGCGACGGTGTTCCCGCAGGCGATCGGCCTGGCCACGAGCTGGAGCCCCGACCTCGTGCACGCGGTCGGCGCGGCGGTCGGGGACGAGGTCCGGGTGTTCCACCGGAAGGACCCGGTCGGCGTCGGCCTCAACGTCTGGGCGCCGGTCGTCAACCCGTTGCGCGACCCGCGCTGGGGCCGCAACGAGGAGGGGTACGCCGAGGACTCCTGGCTGACCGGGATGATCGCGACCGCGTACGGACACGGGCTGGCCGGCGACGACCCGACGTACCTGAAGACCGCTCCGACGCTGAAGCATTTCCTCGCCTACAACAACGAGACCGACCGGTGCACGACGTCGAGCAACCTGCCACCGCGGGTCCTGCACGACTACGAGTTGCCGGCGTTCCGCGCGCCGATCGAAGCGGGTGCAGCCGTCGCGGTGATGCCGTCGTACAACCTGGTGAACGGACGGCCCGCCCACCTCAGCCCGCTGATCAACGACGTACTTCGCACGTGGACGACCGACGAGGTGCTGGTCGTCAGTGACGCCTATGCACCGGCCAACCTGTTCGGCCTGCAGCAGTACCTGCCCGACGGACCGACCGGGTACGCCGCCGCGCTGAAGGCGGGTGTGGACAGCTTCACCCAGGACGGCGCCGACGCCACTCCGACCATCGAGCGGTTGACGACGGCGCTCGACCGCGGGCTGATCACGGCAGCGGATCTCGACACCGCCGTACGGCGAGCGCTCGCGATCCGGTTCCGGCTGGGCGAATTCGACCCGCCCGAACTCGATCCGTACCGGGCGCTCGAACCCGAGCTGGTCAACTGCCCGACCCACCGCCTACTCGCCCAGGACGCGGCGCGCCAGGCGATCGTGCTGCTCAAGCACGAATGCCAGGTCCTGCCGCTCAGTGCATCGACCCGCGTCGCCGTGGTCGGCCCACTCGCGGGCACGCTCTCGGAGGACTGGTACGCCGGGACCCTCCCCTATCAGGTGACCGCTCTGGACGGGATCAAGGAACGACTCAGCGAGGTCGAGTACTGCGAGGGCGTCGATCGGATCACGCTCCGGATCGCGGGCTCGGCGTCGTACCTCTGCGTCGGCGCCGACGCGGTGCTGCGGACCAGTACCGACGCCGGCGAGTTCGATCTCTTCGACTGGGGTGGCAACGCGTGGGCGCTGCGCTCGGTGCGGAACGGCCGGCATCTGACCGCGACCGACGACGGTGAACTGGTTGCGGATCAGCCCGGCCCGAACGGCTGGGAGGTCAAGCAGACCTTCAGGCTCGTGCGGTGCTCGAACACCCTCCTGGTCCAGCACCTGCACAGCGGCCGGTACCTCCAGGTCGACTCGAACGGCGCGGTCGCCCTGGCGGATGACGGGACCGCGTTCGAGCTCGACATCGTGGTCGACGGCGCGGCGGCGGCGGCCGAGCTGGCCGCCCGCGCCGACGTCACGATCGTTGTCGCGGGCAACCACCCGCTGGTGAACGGTCGCGAGACCGAGGACCGGGAGACCCTGGACCTGCCGCCGGCGCAGGACCGTCTGATCCGGCAGGTGCACGCGGCGAACCCGCGGACGGTGCTGGTCCTGAGCAGCAGCTACCCGTACGCGATCGGCTGGGCGCAGCAGCACCTCCCGGCGATCCTGTGGTCCGCGCACGGCGGCCAGGAGTACGGTCGCGCGCTCGCCGACGTACTCTTCGGCGATCACGACCCGGCGGGGCGGCTGACCCAGACCTGGTACCACTCCGCCGCGGACCTGCCCGGGCTGCTCGACTACGACATCATCGCGACGGACGCGACGTACCTGTACTACCGCGGCACGCCGCTCTACCCCTTCGGCCACGGCCTCAGCTACACCACCTTCGCGTACGGCGACCTGCAGCTGAGCGCACCGTCCGTCTCGGCGGACGGCGAGGTCCGCGTCACGTTCACCGTTACGAACACAGGTGATCGCCCGGGGACGGAGCTTGCTCAGCTGTACACACGGCAGCAGCGCTCGCGGGTCAAGCAACCGCTGCGGCAGCTGCGTGGCTTCCGCCGAGTGACGCTGGAACCGGGCGAGACCGTGGAGGTCGAACTGACCGTTGCCGCTGCGGACCTCAGTTTCTGGGACGTGACGCGGGACCGCCGCTGTGTCGAGACCGGGCGCCACAGCATCATGGTCGGCCGATCCAGCACCGATCTCCGCCTCACCACGACGCTCGATGTGCGCGGCGAGCGGATCCCGCCCCGAACACTCGCCCGCCTCGCCGCGACGAGCTTCGACGACTACTGCGCCATCACGCTGACGACAGCATCACGCGACCGCGGCGACGCGGTCCGCTCGCTGGAACCGCAAGCCTGGTTGGCCTTCGACGACATCCTGCTCGAGCCGACGACGTACCAGGCCCAGGTCGCCAACCGCGGCGACCGACCCGCGACGATCGAGCTCCGCCTGGACGATCCCCTGCACGGTGAGCTCCTGAGCACCGTGCAGGTGTCACCGGCGGACGAGCTCGTCGCGATCGCGGGCGAGCTCGCCCCGGTGACCGGCGTACACACGCTCTACGCGGTGTTCTCCGCAGCCGACGTCGTCTTGGAGAGCTTGACGGTATAGCGCTCGCAGGTGCCCTCGATCACGCGTGACTCGACCTCGCCGGCCCGGTACGCCAGCTCGATCACAACGTCTCCGAGCGCGACTGTTGTGACCTGACCGTCAGCCGGCTCGAACCACCGCAGTTCGACCCCGTCTGCCCAGTCGTACTCAGGCCGGTCGTCGACGGCGCCGATCGGGATCACCGCACCCTCCCGCACGAACAGCGGCACGGAGTCGAACCCGTGCGTCTGCTGCACCCACGCCGGACCGTTCACCACCTCACCGGTCAGCAGCGACGTCCAACGCCCGCGAGGCAGGTAGAACGAGACCTCGTTGTCGAAGCTCATCACCGGCGCGACGAGCAGGTCCGGTCCCAGCAGGTACTGACGGTCCAGATAGGCCGCCGCGGGATCGTCCGGGAACTCCAGCACCATCGGCCGCATCATCGGCACCCCGTCCCGATGCGCCTCTTCGGCGGCCGCGACCAGATACGGCATCAACGACAGCTTCAGCTTGGTGAACTTCCGCAGTACGTCGACCGCCTCCTCGTCGAACGCCCACGGCACACGGTACGACGACGAGCCGTGCAGCCGCGAGTGCGACGAGAGCAGCCCGAACGCCACCCAGCGCTTGAAGATCGCGGGATCCGGCGTGCCCTCGAACCCGCCGATGTCGTGACTCCAGTAGCCGAATCCCGACGACGCCAGAGACAACCCGCCACGCAGCGATTCCGCCATCGCCTCGAACGTCGACTCGCAGTCGCCGCCCCAGTGCACCGGGAACTGCTGCCCGCCGGCGGTGGCCGAGCGCGCGAAGAGGACCGCGTCGCCCGAGCCCCGGTTCTCCTCCAGCAGACCGAACACAGCCGCGTTGTAGAGCTGTGCGTAGTAGTTGTGCATCCGCTCCGGGTCGGAACCGTCGTACCAGGCGACATCGGTCGGGATGCGCTCGCCGAAGTCGGTCTTGAAGCAGTCGACGCCGATGTCGATCAGGGCCTGCAGCTTCGAGCGGAACCACGCGGTCGCGTCCGGGTTGGTGAAGTCGACGATCGCCATCCCGGCCTGCCACAGGTCCCATTGCCAGACCGAGCCGTCCGGGCGCTTCAGCAGGTACCCGAGCCGGCGGCCCTCCTCGAACAGCACCGAGCGCTGCGCGATGTACGGGTTGATCCACAGACTGACCCGCAGACCGCGCTCCTTGAGGCGGCGGACCATCCCGGCCGGATCCGGGAACGCGATCGGGTCCCAGACGAAGTCGCACCAGTGGAACTGCCGCATCCAGAAACAGTCGAAATGGAAGACGCTCAGCGGCAGGTCCCGCGCCGCCATCCCGTCGACGAACGCGCTCGTCGTCTCCTCGGTGTAGTCCGTCGTGAACGAGGTCGACAGCCACAACCCCATCGACCAGGCGGGCACGCGGGCGGGTCGTCCGGTGAGGGCGGTGTAGCGGCGCAGCACGTCCTTCGGCGTCGGGCCGGCGAAGACGTAGTACCCGAGCTCCTCGCCTTCGACGCTGAACTGGTTGCGGGACGTGACCTCCGAGCCGACCTCGAACGACACGTGGGCAGGGTTGTCGACAAGTACGCCGTACCCCTTGCTGCTCAGATAGAACGGGACGTTCTTGTACGCCTGCTCGCTCGACGTACCGCCGTCGGCGTTCCAACTGTCGACCACCTGACCGTTCTTGACGAACGCGCCGAACCGCTCGCCCAGCCCGTAGATCGTCTCGCCGACCCCGAGCGCCAGCTGCTCGTGCACGTAATGCTTGCCGTCGGCATCGGTGATCAGGCCGACGCTGCGCTCTCCGGAGTTGGTCAGCGGCTTGCCGTCCTGCTCGAACCGCACGTCCCACGGCCCCTCGAGCGCGATCACCACGCTCAGCTCGCCGGAGGTCAGCCGCGCCTCGGTCGCGCCGACCTCGACCTTCACCGGGTGCTCGTCATCGGCGTTCAGCCGGTACGACGGTCGCGCGGGCAACCCGCCGAGATGGCGCGCGATCCGGACGCCGATCACGCCGCGCGCCGGCGAGGAGAACCTCACCGTGAACATCGGCTGGTTGAGCGTGTCCCCGCGCCGTTCGATCCGCCGGGCCGGCGCGAACACGGTCAAGTCGCGCTCCCCGGCCTGCACACTCTCGACCTCGGCCGGCCGCAACCGGGTCAGCCCCGCCCGCAACTGCCAGTACCCATCGGTGAACTTCATTCGTGGACAGCCTCTCTCGGCGGGGTTGTCGAAGCGCTTCGACAACGGTAGGTACGCCAACTTCACGACGTCAAGTTGTGGCCTCTCAGGGGATTCTCAGCGGTCTGCGGCGAGACTGTGAGAATGCGAGTGCTGATGGTCGAGGACGAACTGCGGCTGGCCGACACGGTGCACCGTGGGCTGACCGACGCCGGCTTCCTGGTGGAGCTGGTACACGACGGCGAGAACGCGGTGTGGGCCGCGACCGAGCACAACTACGACGTGATCGTGCTGGACATCATGTTGCCGAAGCTGAACGGGTACCGGGTGCTCGAACTGCTGCGGGCGCGCGGGATCTGGACGCCGGTGCTGATGCTGACCGCGAAGGACGGCGAGTACGACCAGACCGACGCCTTCGATCTCGGCGCGGACGACTACCTGACCAAGCCGTTCAGCTTCCTGGTCCTGGTCGCTCGGCTGCGGGCGCTGATCCGGCGCGGCGGCCCGGAGCGCCCGGTGGTGCTGACGGCCGGCGACCTGACGCTCGACGTGTCCCGGCGGCGGGTGGAGCGCGACGGGCGGGAGATCACGCTCACGCCCCGCGAGTACGGGCTCCTGGAGTTCCTGATGCGGCACCGCGGGGACACCGTCAGCAAGGCGGAGATCCTGGCCGGGGTCTGGGACCCGGCCTTCGACGGCGACCCGAACGTCGTCGAGGTCTACGTCCGGTACCTGCGGAAGAAGATCGACACCCCGTTCGCCCGGCACGCCATCGAGACCATCCGCGGGATGGGCTACCGAATGAACCCAGAGGGCGGCTGAGCGAGACCTGAGAGAATTGGTATGTGAGCACGGTGGTGCGACGTCGCGTCGACGGGTGGTACCGGACCGCCGGCGGTCTCCGGCAGGCAAGTGTGCGCAGCCGCTCGACCGCGGCCGCGGTGATCGTGGTCGCCGTCGCGCTGATGCTCGGCTCGGCCGCCCTACTGCTGCTCCTTCAGCGCGCACTGATCACTGAGGTGTCCGACGCCGCCGACGGCCGCGCCGGCGACATCGCCAGACAGGTCGGCGCGAAGGGTACGGCGGGACTCACCGACGACCTCGCCGAGACCACGCGCGCCGGCCAACTGATCCAGGTGCTCGACCCGTCCGGCCGGGTCGTCGCGGCCTCGTCGACCCGGGTCGACAGCACTCCGCTGACCGATTTCCGCCCACCGGCCGGCGCGCTGCTCCGCGCTCAGGTCGGTGAGATGCCGCTGATCGACGACGACCACTCGTTCCTGATCGTCGCGCAGGGAGCGGCGTACGACGGCCGCACGTACACGGTCGTGGTCGCAGCGTCCGTGGAGACCCAACGGCAGACAGTCGTGACAGTGGCGAAGTACCTGGCGATCGGGTTCCCGGCGTTGCTGATCGTGGTCGGTGTCGCCGGGTGGCTGATGGTCGGGCAGGCGCTGCGGCCGGTGGAACGGATCCGCGGCCGGGTGCAGCGCATCGGGACCCGGGACCTGACCGAGCGGGTCCCGGTGCCGCAGACCCGGGACGAGATCGCGCGGCTCGCGGTGACGATGAACGAGATGCTCGACCGGCTGGAGACCGGGCAGGCGACGCAGAGGGCGTTCGTGGCGGACGCCAGCCACGAGTTGCGGTCGCCGCTGGCCACTCTGACGGCGGCGCTGGAGGTCATCGAGGCGGACACCACCGGGCAGGCGTGGCACGAGCTGCGTCAGGTGATGGCGTCCGAGACCGACCGGATGCGGCAGTTGGTCGAGGACCTCCTGCTACTCGCGAAGGCCGACGACACCGGGATCCGGATGCGGCAGGTCGACGTGGATCTCGACGACCTGGTCGCGGCCGAGATCCAGCGGCTGCGGAGTTCGGCGCCTGACCTGACGGTGACGGGCGACGTCCATCCGGTCCGGGTCGTCGGCGATCCGGCCCGCTTGAGCCAGGTACTGCGGAACCTCGTCGACAACGCCGCCCGCGCCGCACACACCAAGGTGCACCTGGCCACGGCCGAGCAGAACGGGTCCGCGATCATCACGGTGTCGGACGACGGCGATGGAATCCCCGAGCAGGACCGGCAGCGCGTCTTCGAACGCTTCGTCCGCCTGGACACCAGCCGCTCCCGCGCGAGCGGCGGCTCCGGCCTCGGCCTGTCCATCGCCCGCGAAATCACCCGGGCCCACAACGGCACCATCACCCTGACCTCCTCAGATACCGGCGGCACAACGGCCAGCGTCTCCCTCCCGAACTGACCACAGTCCGAAATCCCGGGCGACCCGGCGGCACGCCTGGGTCAGGATGGAACGTATGGACGTCTCGGTGGTGCTCGGATTCCTTGTCGCGGTCTTCCTGGTCAGCGTCGTACCAGGACCGGACATGCTGTTCATCGTCGCGAACGCGGCGGTCGGCGGACGTCGTACCGGGGTCGTCGCGGCGGCCGGGATGTCGACGGGCCTGGCAGTGCACAGCGTCGCGGCAGCACTCGGGCTGGGTGCGTTGATCCAGGCGGCGCCGCAGGTCCTGAACGGCGTACGGATCGCGGGAGCGGCGTTCCTGCTCTACCTGGCCTATCTGACCTGGCGTGCGAGCCGGGAGGAGTTCGGGGCGCCTGAGGACGCGCCGCAGTTGCCCCAGCGGACGCTGCGCCGGACGTACCTGATGGCGACCCTCACCAATCTGGCGAATCCGAAGGTGATCCTGTTCTACCTCGCATTCGTACCGCAGTTCATCACGACCGGGAGCGGTAGCTGGCCGGTGACGGTCCAGTTCCTGGTGCTCGGGGCGGTGTTCATCCTGGTCGGTTTCCCCGTCGACGCGAGCGCGGCGCTGCTGGCCGGGACGCTCACCGAGAGGTTCTTCCGTACCGGGAGCAGGATCCGCCGGCGGCTCGAGCGCGTCACGGCGGCGATCTTCGCGGGGCTCGCAGCCCGACTCGCCATCGACATCCACTGAGGAGTGGACCAAGCTGGGGTGGAGGAGGTGGGTTTGGTGAAAGCTGCAGCAGGGGATCAGGTCGTGGTGGAGAGCAGCCACCTGTCGGCACACCGGCGCGAAGGGCAGATCGTCGAAGTACACGATCCGAACGGCGCACCGCCGTACCTCGTGCACTGGACAGACACCGACACCGAGTCACTGTTCTTCCCAGGTCCGGACGCCCACATCGTCCACACCAGTAGCTAGAAGGGCGCTGAACCAGGCCGGCTTGGGAGAGTCGTACGAACTGGGCCCGCGCTCGCCCTCCCAAGCCGCGAAGGACGCATGGTTGCTCCTGGCATCCGTTTCGCCTGTGGATAAGTTGACATGAAGTTGCCAATGGCGGGATCCCTTGTAGATAAGGGATGTGCGGGGCGAAAACTGTCCGTGGGTGTGGCTAGGGTCTTGGGTATGGCGATCTTGGATGAGCGGCCGGTCTGGTCGATGAGCGGCGGCGAGAAGCTGTCGGCTCTCGACGCGGCGCACGCCGAGATCGCCCGTCTCCAGGTGCGCTGCCTGCACCTGTCGGCCGGCCTCGACGCCGACGGCTATGCCCAGGAGATCGGCGCCCGCGACACCGTGCAACTGCTCTCGGTCCGCTACCGTCTGGATCCCGCCGACGTACGCCGGGACCTCCGCCTGGCTCGCGCCTTGCCCAAGTACCAGGCCGTGACCGCGGCCCTCGGCACCGGTCGCCCGGCCGACTCCGAGAGCGCCCGGACGACGATGAACCTGGGACAGGCCAACGCGATCGTGTCGGCACTCGAGAAGGTGCCGACTTCGGCCGGCGTGCCGGTCGAGGATCTGCGCGTCGCCGAGGAGGCCATGGTCGAGGCAGCCGGCCTGCTCCCGCCGGCCGACCTGCGCACTCTCGGCAAGGAGATGCGCGAACGGCTCGACACCGACGGCCCCGAACCCCGCGGCGACGAGGATGCGGCGTCCTCCCGTGAGGCTCTGTGGATCAAGCCCGCCGATCGCGGCGTCAGCTTCGGCGGCTACCTCGCCGACGAGAACGCCGAACTCTTCCAGACCCTGATCTTCGCCGGCGCCAAACCGCACAAGACCCCCGACGGCGAGCGCGACCCGCGTCCGCGCAGCAAGCGGCAGGCCGACGCCCTCACAGCGATCCTCACGACCGCTGCGGGCGCCGGATCCGCCGTGCCGGGCCACGGAGAGATCAAGCCACACATCACCGTCACCATCGACCTGGAAGACCTCAAGGGCGCCACCGACACCCGCGGCCGCGGCGACCTGGTCCACGGCGACACGCTCTCTGCCGCAGCCGTACGACGACTCGCCTGCGACGCCGGCATCATCCCCCTGGTCCTCGGCTCCAACTCCGAGCCCCTCGACGTCGGAGCCGAACACCGCTTCGTCACCCGCGCTATCCGCCAGGCTCTCAACGCCCGCGACAAAGGCTGCATCGCCTGCGGCGCACCGCCGGCCATGTCTGAGGCCCACCACATCACCCACTGGGCCGACGGCGGCCCCACCTCCCTCGAAAACCTCGCCCTCCTGTGCAAACGCGATCACATCAACGTCCACCGGGGCCACCTCACCATCCACCCGAACAACGGCCACCCCACCATCAACCGCCCCACCTGGTCCGACCCCGACCCACCCCCCGCCCTGGCCCACCCGGCCTGACTCTCACTCACAACCCGGCCATACGGTCTAGGGGGCTCCTCGCAGATCTCGGACAATCCGCTTGCCGGGCGGGCGAGCGTTCCAGCAGGATCGCTGGCATGACCGAGACAGCGGCCCAGTCAGGGACTCAGCCAGCAGTCCGTCCAGTCGCCCTCGTCACCGGTGTCGGTCGTACCGTCGGTATCGGTGCCGGCATCGCCCGTCGGCTTGCCGTCTCAGGCTGGGACATCGCCTTCAGCTACTGGACGGCGTACGACGACCGCATGCGATGGGGCGTGCAGTCCGGTGCCACGGACGAGATCGTGAAGGAGCTCGGCGACCTCGGCGCGACTGTGGCGCCGATCGAGGCCGACCTCGTCGACCCAGCGGCTCCGGAGCAGATCTTCACCGCCGCCGAGCAGCAGCTGGGCAAGGTCACCGCGCTGGTGATGTGTCACTGCGAGTCCGTCGGCTCCAGCATCCTCGACACGACCATCGAGAGCTTCGACCGGCACTTCGCCGTCAACGCCCGTGCGACCTGGCTGCTGATCCGCGAGTTCGCCCAGCGCTTCACCGGAACCCACGGCACCGGCCGGATCGTCGCCCTGACCAGCGACCACACCGTCCACAATCTCCCGTACGGCGCCAGCAAGGCCGCGCTCGACCGCATCACCCTCGCGGCGGCGCACGAACTGTCCGACCTGGGTATCACCGCGAACGTGATCAACCCCGGCCCGATCGACACCGGGTGGATGACCGACGAGGTCCGCGCCGCCTGCCTCCGGCAAACCCCACTTGGCCGCCTCGGCACCCCTCAGGACACCGCGCACCTCGTCGACTTCCTCTGCTCACCCCAAGGCCAGTGGATCAACGCCCAACTCCTGAAGAGCAACGGCGGCTCGGCCTAGTTCCAGGCCAGCGGGAGGCAGGCGAGGCGGGCGCCGGCGGTGCCGTGGTGGTCGGTCGCGTGTTCGTGAATGACGATGGATCGGTCGCCTGGTTTCGGCGCGAAGGGTACGGAGGCCGACGCGTTCGCTGCGCCGCTCGGGCTGACGGTGAAGTCGAGCCAGATCTCGCGCTCGTGGTCGGCGCGTACCGGCTTGCGGCCGTTGATCACGTCGGTGTTGTAGTGCGGTCCGGCGGCGGCGCCGTCGCCGGCCACGCACGGGCCGGTGTGCAGGTGGGCGCCGAACGTGCGGCCGGCCGCCGTACGCCCGACTCCGGTCACTTTCAGGCGAACGGTGGTTCGCGCGCCCTGCGACCTCATCACGACCACCGCCCGTCCACGCTCGAACGGCCCGTGTGGCGCCAGCACACGCAGCGGCCCGTTGCTCGTCGCCACGTCGGACTCCCCTGCCAGTGGGATCGCGACTTCACCCCGCGGTACGCCGGGCGGCCGACCCTGTGCGTCCGCCGCCGGCCCGGCGATCGCGCCGACCGCCCAGAACGCTCCGACTGCCCCTAGCACTCCGACCACAGCGAGCACACCGCGCACAGTTCCTGTCATGTCTCCCTCTCCGGACCCGAACCACTGCCCCGGGCGGGGTGACAGCGAACTGCCGCGAGGCTATCAAGCACTCGGCTTCCGTACTGTCGCCGCCGCGGCCTGAAGGTTGGCGAGTGTCGTGCGCACCGCCCGCCGAGCAGTCCGCTCCGGCCGATGAAGGGCATCGATGTGCCGCCGCGCGTGCACGCCCCGCATCGGAAGGAGTACGACGCCCGGATGCGAACGGGCCGTCCAGCGCGGGATCAGCGCCAGCCCGGCACCTGCGGCAACCAGCTCGGTGACCACGGTGAACTCGTTCACGCGGTGGACCAGTTCGAGCCGGTGGTTGGCCGCCGCCCCGATCGCCTCGATCGTCGCCATCAACGGAAACCCGTCGTGCACCGTGATCCACGGCTCGTCCGCCACGTCCCGCGGCGACAGCGAGCGCTTCGACGCCAACCGATGATCAGCAGGTACGGCGACGTCCAACGGCTCATGCAGCAACGGCGTGACCGCAACGGTCCGCGGCCAGGCGTCGGCATGATCCAGCCGATGCGCCAGCACCACGTCGTACTCCCGGGTCAACGGTGGGAACTCGTCCTGCGGCACATCCTCATCGTGCAGGCTGACCCGCGGCCCGTCCCCCGCCCGCAACAGCGACGGGAAGAACGCCGCGGCCGCGCTGTGGAACGCGGCGACCGACACGACCGCATCCGGCTGCTCGGCAAAGTCATCGACCACCTGCCGGGCCCGCGCCAGCGCTGACTCCACGTCCGCAGCCGCCCCGGCCAACGCGCGCCCGGCCGCTGTGAGCACGACCCGGCGGCCGTCGCGTTCGGTCAGGGGCACTGGCATTGACCGCTGCAGCAATCGCAGCTGTTGTGAGATCGCCGACGGCGTCACGAGCAGCGCCTCCGCGGCCGCTGTCACGCTGCCCAGCTCGCCGACTTCCCGGAGCACCCGCAACTGTCGTTCGTCCATCCAAATACATTAGCTGTCCTACAGCATTACTGAAGACATTGGTACTTGGCTTCAACGTCGCGATCCCTCACCGTTGAACCCGTGCCCGGATCCCGCCGTACCGATCTCGTCCTGCTGCTGGTCGCCGTCGTCTGGGGTTCGAGCTATCTCGCCGCCAAGACCGCGACCAGCAGCGCACCGGTGCTGACTGTGCTGTTCCTCCGCTACGGCATCTCCGGGCTCGCCCTTGTCCCGTTGGTTCGCGGCATCACCCGGAAGGAGCTGAAGGCCGGGCTGATCCTCGGCCTCACGCAGGCGTCGGTCCTGGTGCTGGAGACGTACGGCGTGACGCACACCAGCGCCGCCAACGCCGGACTGATCATCAGCCTCACGCTGGTCCTCACGCCGCTGCTCGACGGTCGCGGGCTGCCGCCGCGGTTCTATCTCGCGGCCGGGGTCTGCATGGTCGCCGTCGGACTGCTGATGTCCGCCGACGGCCTCCACTCCCCCGGCACCGGCGACCTGCTCATGCTCGCCGCCGCCGTCGTCCGCGCGGGTCACGTCACCCTCGTCGGACGGCTCTCCGTCGGTGTGCGCCCGTTGCAGTTGACGACAGTCCAGACCCTCGTCGGTACGGCGATGTTCGTGGTGCCCGCCGTACCGCATCTGCCGACGCACGCCGGTGTCGGCACCTGGCTGCAGATGGTCTACCTCGCCCTGTTCTGCAGCGTCTTCGCCTTCCTCGCCCAGACGTGGGCGGTCCAACGCACGTCCGCCAGCCGAGCCAGCCTGCTACTCGGCACCGAGCCGATCTGGGCCGTTGCCATCGGCATCAGCCTGGGCAACGAACGTCTCACCGTCCCGGCCGTCATCGGCGCCGCCCTCATGCTGGTCGGCACCACCTGGGGCCAGTCCATCGAACGCGCCCACCGCGAATCAGCACCCGAGCGTATCCACAGGGCGGACGCAGCCGCGGCGGGATGATCCGGTGATGCCCGATGATAGGGACTCGTCGGGGAGGTGGGCATGCACTTCGAGGTGCTGGGGCCGGTACGCGTGATGCGGGACGGCGAGGTCGTCGGGCCGGTTTCGGAGCTCCGCCGCCGATTGCTCGCGGTGCTCCTGGTCCGGGCGGGGCGTGCGGTGCCGACAGATGTGCTGAGCGAGGCGCTCTGGGGCGCCGATATCCCGCGCCGGCCGGCGAACAGCATTCAGGTGCACGTCCACCGGCTGCGCCAGGTGCTGGACAGACCGGACCGGCTGGCCAGCGTGCCGAACGGCTATCTGCTCAAGGTCGGCGAGGACGAACTCGACGCACTGATCTTCGACCGGATGCACGCCGAGGGTCGTGCTGCCGTCGCGGCCGGCGATCTCGAGGAGGCTGGTCATCGGTTCCGCGCGGCGCTGGCGCTCTGGCGGGACACGCCGTACGCCGATGTCGACGAGACCGAGGTGGTCGGGCCGGAGGCGCAGCGGCTGGCCGAGGTCCGGCTGATCGCTCACGAAGAACTCTTCGATGCCGAGCTGGCTCGCGGACGCGCTCGCGAGATCGTCCCGGAGCTGGCCGAACTCGTCGCGGAGTACCCGTTGCGGGAGCGGATCGTCGGTCAGCACATGCTCGCGTTGTACAGGTCCGGCCGTCGAACCAGGGCCGAGGTCGCGTATCGGGCGGCGCGGCAACGACTCGCGAACGAGCTGGGCACCGAGCCCGGCCGCGAACTCCGTCGGCTCGGCGAAGCGATCCGCACCGAGGACCCGGCCCTCGATCACCAGCCGGCGGCACGAGCCAGGCTCTCGGTCACCGGGTCCGCGCCGGCTGCCACCGTCGTACGGCCGGGGCAGTTGCCGCCAGTGCCTGGGACGTTCGTCGGGCGGGATCCGGAACTCGAGCAGCTCGAGCGGCTGGCCGCTACCGATGGTGACGGCAACCTGATCGTGCTGACCGGCATGGCCGGGATCGGGAAGACCGGCCTGGCCTTGCGCTACGCCCACCAGGTCGCGGACCGCTACGGCGACGGCCAGCTCTACATCGATCTCGGTGGCCACGCCTCCGGCCCGGCCCTCGACCCGATGGTCGCGCTGGCCCAGCTGCTCCGCGGTCTCGGCGCGGATCCAGCGCGAGGCTGGGAATCCGTGGCAGACGCAACCGCTGAGTACCGCTCCGTGCTGAGCGGTCGCAAACTGCTCGTGCTGCTCGACAACGCGGCGAGCGCGGACCAGGTTCGTCCGTTGCAAGCAGCAACGGACGGCTGTCTGACCCTGGTCACCAGCCGGAACAACCTCTCCGGCTTGATCGCCCGCGAGGGCGCGCAACGTGTCCACGTGGGTGAACTCCCGACCGACGCCGCGCACGCTCTCCTGCTTCGCCTGGCCGGCCCGGACCGTTTCGACCGCGATCCAGAATCCGCGGCCGCCCTGATCGAAGCCTGCGCCGGACTCCCGCTGGCCCTACGGATCGCGGCCGCACAGCTCGCCGACGAGCCGCATCGCCCGCTGTCCGACTACCTCGCCGAACTGATCGAACACGGCCCGGTCGCCCTCGCACTCGACGACGACGAACACTCCGCCGTCACCGCCGCGTTCGACCTGTCGTACGCGCGCCTCGCTCCGGCCACCCGCCAACTGTGCCGGCGCCTCGGTCTCGTACCCGGCCTCGACTTCACCGTCGACGTGGTCGCGGCCCTGAGCGGTACGACGCCATCCGCGGCCCGCAAGTCCATCCGCGAACTGACCAGCGCCCATCTCCTCGATCAACACGCCCCCGGCCGCTACCGCTTCCACGACCTGCTCCGCGACGACGCCCGCCGCCGTACCGAGACCGAAGACACCCCTCAGGCCCGCGCCGACGCCGTGGAACGCCTCTTCGCCTGGTACTACCGCGGGAAGCTCGCCGTTGTGAACCGGCGTGCCTCGATCCGCCACCATCCGCCGCCGCCCGACCTGCCGCCGGGAACGGCCGAGGTCACGTTCGCCGACCTCTCGGAGGCCATGACGTGGGCACGCGCCGAGTTCGTCAACCTCGCTGCCGCGGTCGAGGCCGCCGCAGGCCACCGGCAGCACGCCCACTGGACCTGGCAGCTCGCGATCGGCCTGATGCTCCCGATGGCCGAAGGGGGATACCAGACCTCTGCTCAGGCGATGGCGGCCACCGGTATCGCCGCGGCCCGGGCGGCCGGCGACCGGCACGCGCTGGCAAACATGCTGGCCGAGAGCGCGGCGACGCAGCATCGGGTCGAGCTGCCGCTGGACCCCGACATCCTCACGGAGGCGCTGCAACTGGCCGAGCAAACCGGTGACCATCCGCTGCTCGGGTACTGCCTCAACGTTGCCGCGGTCGTGTCGATGGCCTCCGGCGAACTGGACGTCGCCGAGCGCAATCTCGTCCGCTCGCTCCAGATCCACCGCGAGGATCGCGACAGCGGAGGCCAGACTCGCGCCCTGCTCAATCTCGGTGTGATCGCCTACCAGCGGGGCGAACTCGACAAGTACGCACAGAGTTCCGAAGAGGTGCTCCAGCTCCCCGACGCGAACCGCGACCGCGTCACCGCGCTGGCGGTGCCCGAGCTGGTTCGGGCACGCGTGATGCTGGGCCGCCTGGACGGCATCGACGACCTGATCGCGCAGGCCGAGGACGCGCTCACGCGGTTCGACAGCCGGATCAAAACACACCTGCTGCGCCTCTATCGGGCCATCTGGTACCGCGACGCCGGACGCCACGCGGAATCGTTCGAGCAAGCGACGGCGGCGGAGAGATCGGCGGGACAGCTGGACCATCCGCAGGCTTACAGCGACGCCAACTACCAACTGGGCCGGTGTCACCTCGTGCGCGGCGAGCTCGACGCCGCCCGCACCAGGTTCGAGTCAGCCACCCAGTGGGCCGTCGCGCGCCCTCAAGCCCGGGATACCGCCACCTGGCACACTCCGGCACTGCGGGGGTTGGCCGAGACAGAACTCGCGGCGGGCAATCTCACCGAGGCACAATCCCACGCGGTCGACGCTGTCGCGGTGGCCCGGACCGCAGACCGGGACCCGGTTCAACTGGCCGGCGCGGTCGTCACGCTCGGCCGGGTCGAGCTCGCGATCGGCCGGTCGCCGGCTGCGATCGGCCATGGCGAGGAAGCCCTCGCGATCCATCAGCGGACCGGTCACTTTCTTGGGCAGGCCCGGGCGCATCGGCTGCTGGGCGAGGCTCACCAAGTGGTCGAGGCGGGCTCGGGTGACGAGCGGCTGCGGCAAGCGCTGCGGATGTTCGAGGCCTACGGGTCACCCGAGGCGCAGGAGGTACGGCGCTTGCTGAGCCGGTGAGGCACAAGAGCGCTCGTGCACACACATCCCGCGCAGGCACACGAGCTCTCTTGGTCTGGATCAGGCTTTGTAATAGTGGGTTTGTGAGCAGATTTCGACCTCGTTGATGCAGACCTTGATCGCGACGGTCAAGCCCTCCGCGATGTCACCACTCCCGTCGGGCGTGCCCAGATCGAACACCTTGCCCGACTCGCTCGAGCCAACGTAGAAAGTGTCCGTGTCGAGCGAGGTGCCGTTCTTCTGGACCGACACGAAAACCTTGGCGGCGTGACCGTCCCTCAGGTTGTCGTAGACCTTCAGCATCTCGCCGTTGTCGTAGAAGATCGCGGCATAGTCCTCGATGCAGGCGTCGTCGCAGTGTTTCAGACCGACCTCGCCACCGTTGCCGTCCGGATCCTTGGCCTCCTCGGCACTCGACAGGTCTTGGCTGTACGACTTCCAGGTCATGGCCTGTGCCGGGGCCAGGTTGGAGAACAGGACGATGAGTCCGACGACGGCCGCCACCGGGATCAGGCGGATCGGGCGCAGTCGGCGCCACCCTTTCGTGTTCAAGAGATTCTTCCTTCCTCGTCTACATGTGCAGGCTCAGGAAGGTAGTCCGCAGCGCTTTCCGTCTGCTTACTGTGTGCTTGCACCCCGCTTAGGAGCGGGTCCATTTCTGGTCGGGGGAACCGTTGCAGGTGGCAACGACGGCGGCCGAGCCGTTGTCAGTCCCGTTTGCTGTCAGGCAGCCGGCCGTCGAGGTGACGGTCTGGTCGGCGTTGAGCTGCCAGACCTGGTCGGCGGCGCCGGTGCAAGTCTCGATCGTCACGGCCGAGGCCCCCGCGGTCATGCACTTGTCCGCGTAGACCGTCAACTGGTTCGCCGCGGTGACGTTCCACGACTGGTTCCCGCCGTTGTTGCAGTCCCACAGATCGAGCGCCGTACCTGGGCTGGTCGAGAAGCCCGGTACGTCGACGCACCGGTTGCTGGCGACACCGCGCAGGGGCTCACCCGGCGGGGCGGGCGGCTCGCTGTTCGTCGGCTCGTCCCGAAGGAGGCCCCAGCCCCACCACAGCTGGTCGCGTCCGCTGACGCTGTTGACCTCGAGATCGCGCGGCCCGACCTGCGTCGTCATCGAGTACGAGTCACCGGTGCGCAGACCCGGCCAGTAGACGATGCCCATCCGCTGCTCGCGGGCGACCTGGGTGAGCGCTGCCAGGTACGACGTGTAGACGTTTCCCTCGTGGTTGCCGTAGTTCAGGCCGATCGTCATCGGTGAGCCGGCCTCGTCGATGATCGTCCGCCAGCCGTACGAACCGATCCGCGGCCGCAGGTTCGCGAGCCAGGCGGCCTCGGTCGTGTCGGAGGCCCAGAAGCCGTAGAAGTGCAGCGACAGCAGCGTCCCCTTCAGCTCCGGCGCGGCACCGACCCCGGTCACGTTGTCGTTGTAGCCGGTCCCGGAGATCACGATCCGTCCGCGCGGAACGTCGCTGTGCCGCGCGATCCACGACGACGTCAGCGACACCCACTCGGACAGCGAGTACCCGAACGGTTCGTTCATCGGCTCGAAGTACACGTGCGGGTTCCGCTGGTACGCCTTCACCACCGTGTCCCACATCGCCGCGTACGCCGCCGGGTCGTCGACCCGCCCGTCCTTGGCGTTGTCGGCCTCCCAGTAGCTGAGGATCACCTTGAACCCACTGGCCGTCGACGCGTCGATCGCCGCGCGGTAGGAGCGCCACCAGTCGGTGCCCACACTCGACGGGTTGATCGGGAGCCGGATCGTGTTCGCCTTCAGCTCCTTGCGGAACTCCCCCACGATCCCGAGCGCCTTGCGGTACGTCGTCGCGTAGTCGTCCGCCGTACTCAGTCCGGACGGGACGACCTCGTCGTCGGCGTAGTTGTCGCGCGGGTCGGCCCAGTTGACGCCACGGAAGTCGTTCGTCCGCGGCGGACTCGCGGCGGCGGCGCCGGGCACCGAGGCGGAGAGCGCGAAGAAGCACAACAGGACGGCGAGGACACTGCGGGCGGTTGATCTCACCCCGCGATGTTTACGTAAACAGATCCATCGGTCAAGAGCTCGGCACGAGTTCGAGTCGCAGCCATTTCGCGAGATCGCGGATCTCGCGGTGCACCGCGGCGGTGAGGGTCTTGGAGAACGGTTCGTCCTCGTGGATCGCGTTGACGCGGAAGATGCCGGCCTTGCGGTCCGACATCGCGTCGAGCTTCCCGACCAGACGGTCGTTGTGCAGGATCGGCAGCGCGAAGTAGCCCCACTTGCGCTTGGCGACCGGTTTGTACATCTCCAGCTGGTAGTCGAAGTCGAAGATCTCCAGGAGCCGCTTCCGGTCGTACACCAAGCGGTCGAGCGGCGACACGATCGCCGTACGTCCGGTGAACGGCCGGTCGAGCAGCTCCGGATCGATCCGCCATTCGCCGCGGACGCCGTCCACGACGGCCCGCTCCCCCGACTCACCGGCGTCGAGCGGCTCGCCCGGGCAGGCCGGTCCCTTCGCCCGCAGCAGACCCATGGAGCGCAGCCGCTGCTCGTCCCGCATCCGGGCCGCCTTCGCGATCGGTACGGCGGGATCGTCCGGGTAGACCCGGGACGCCAGATCCCACAGGCGGTCCCGGCCGTCGCGGCCCGCGATCGCTACTTCGCCGCGCTGGATCATGAACTCGAGCAACTGCGACACGTTCCGGTTGTTGGTCCAGCCGCTCGACCTCCACGGCTGCACGCAGGTGTCCGGCAGCTCGCGCATCACCAGCGGACCGTCCTGCCGTAGCCGCTCGAGGATGTCGACGCGGCAGCCCTCGTTCGCCCGCACCCAGTCCCGCCGGTACTCCTGCCAGTCGAGCGGCTCCCCGTCGCTCGGCCACGCCTCCATCTCGGCCCGGAACAGCGCCAGCGTCTCCGGCAAACGAACGAACCCGCGCAGGTCCAGCAGCTCCAGCGAAGCCAGCGCGTCGGCCAGCTCGGTCGGGTCGTACGACGAACCGAGCCGGCTCCAGGTCACCAGATCGGCATTCGGCGCGACGTACGCCGTCTGGTCGAGCTGCAGCACGTTCAGACCGCGGACAACCTCGAACAAGTCCGCCGGTCGCTCGCTCGTCAGCAGCTGCGCACGTACGGCCAGCCGCCTGGCATCACGCTTCGACAGTTGATGAACGGTCACGATCTGAGGCTAGGGCATGGCGCGGACAGTATCCTGGGGGAGATTCTGGGTGTAGCCGAGCAGGTGGGGACTTGGTGCTCGGGGTTTCAGGGGGTTCATCGTGGCGGTTCGTGGTCGGGCGCTCATGCCGTGTGCTGTAGGTCTGCTGTCGTTGGCTGTCGTTGCCGGTTGTTCGGTGGCCGAAGGGTCGAGTCCGCCGGCCACGGTCGAGCCGACCCCGTCGATCGTCCTACCGCGCTCAACGGCGCTCAGAGCCGCGACCGATTGCGTCGGCTCGACCGTGCCGTTGCCGGCCGAGGCCGAGGCCGACGGCGTCCAGCTGACCCTCAGCACCGATCCGAGCGGTACGTCGTTGCTCCTGAAGAACACCGGCAGCCTGTCGGTCGTCATCATCCCGGACGCGAACTTCACCAGCCGCCTGGTGGCCGCGCCGTACGCCAACCCGCAGGACGAGGCGTCGCGGGCCGCGCTGATCGCCGTCAACAACAGCGGCGCGAAGGTGCCGGGCATCCCGCCGTACATGCCACCGACCCAGGTGATCACGATCCCTCCGCAGTGGGCGCTCTGCGCGCTCACCGACAACGTCAAGGAGACAGCGTCCGTTCGCTACCGCCAGGACCGGCCGTCCAGCGCGGAGTACTTCCTGACGAAGGCGCTCGCCGACCAGCTGGTCGCCCGGAGCAGCGCGGACAAGGTCCGCCCGGCGCTCGTCCGCTGCGCGAAGAGCACCCTGAGCGTGCTCGAGCTCCACCCGGAGATGTCGGACATCGAGTTGTACGTCGAGATCCTGAGCCCCCGCAACGCCTGCCGGACCGGCTACAAGGCCCTGCTGCGCGGCGACGCGAGTGCGACCGAGCAATTCGAGGCCACGGTCATCGGACGGCTCGGCGGCGTTCCACGGCTGCGCGCCAACAGCCGGATGTTCGCCGTCACCGCGCGGTCCTGACCGGCCGAGAGCACCCAGGGTCGGCCCCGGGTCCGGTCAGGGAGAACTCCACTGCCGTGGGCCCGGTCGCGACGGCAGACTGGAGTCATACCGTTCGACCCTCGGAGGAAATCAGCCATGATCGGCTTCATCATCGCCGGACTCGTCATCGGAGCGCTGGCCCGGCTCTTCACGCCCGGCAGGCAGAAGCTCGGCCTGCTCGCCACGCTGCTGCTCGGACTGGCCGGCTCGGTGATCGGCGGAACCATCGCGAGCTTCCTCGGCACCGGCGGGATCTTCGAGCTGAACGTGCTCGGGTTCATCGTCGCGGTGATCTCGTCGGTGATGCTCGTCGGCACCGCCGAGTCGCTGGCCGCCCGCAAGAAGAACTGACCCGCACTCCTGACTTCAGACGAAGCGCCGGCCCTCAGCCGTCCTCGTTGATCGCCATCGCCGACCGCGGCTCGCGGCCCGGCGGCTGTGGCGGCCGAGGCAGCAACGGCCGGCGCTTCTCCAGTGTCCGGACCACCGGCTGCTTCGCGGTCACCGTGAGCTCCTCGCCGGCGTGCTGGATGGTCATCGACGCGTCCGGCCCGTCGTGCACCGAGTACTTCACCGCGACCGGATCGATCTCGACCTTCAGCCGGACGCCGCGCCAGCGGATCGTGAAACTCAGCCCTGCCAGGCCCATCGGCAGCGCCGGATCGAACGACAGGCCGCCGTCGCGCTCGCGCAATCCGCCGAAACCGGCCACCAGCGCGCTCCAGGCGCCACCGAGCGACGCCATGTGCAGGCCGTCGCCGGTGTTGTGGTGCAGGTTGCGCATGTCGATCAGCGCGGCCTCGTACGCGTAGTCGTAGGCCAGGTCCAGGTGCCCGACCTCGGCCGCCATCACGGCCTGCACGCACGCCGACAACGACGAGTCCCGCACCGTCAGCCGCTCGTAGTAGTCGAAGTTCCGCGCCTTCTCCTCGGCGGTGAAGGCGTCACCGCACCAGTACGTCGCCAGCATCAGGTCGGCCTGTTTCACCACCTGGGTGCGGTACAGCTGGAAGTACGGCGCGTGTAGCAGCAACGGATACTTGTCCTTGTAGGCCTCGAAGTCCCACACGGCGTACCCGGTGAAGCCTTCGGACTGCGGGTGTACGCCGAGGTCCGCGTCGTACGGCACGTACACAGCGGCGGCCGCGTCCCGCCAGCCGGCCTCTTCCTCGCTGTCGACGCCGAACTCCCGCGCCTTGGCCGGGAATTTCGCCGCGACCTCGGCCGCGGACCGCAGGTTGCGCGCCGCCATCAGGTTGGTGAAAACGTTGTCGTCGGCAACAGCGCTGTACTCGTCCGGGCCGGTCACACCGGGCAGATGCCAACGACCCTCGCGGTCGTGGTGGCCCAGCGAGATCCACAACCGAGCGGTCTCGACCAGCAACTCCAGTCCGACCTCGTCGAGGAAGTCCTCGTCGCCGGTGGCCCGGTAGTACCGCATGACGGCTTCGGCGATGTCGGCGTTGATGTGGAACGCCGCCGTACCCGCGGGCCAGTAGCCGGAGCACTCCTGGCCACGGATCGTCCGCCACGGGAACGACGCGCCCTTGAACCCCAACTCCTGTGCCCGTTGCCTGGCCATGCGCAGCGTCGAATGTCGCCAGCGCAACGCGTCGGCCGCCGCATCCGGCATCGTGTAGGTCAGCACCGGCAGCACGAAACCCTCGGTGTCCCAGAACGTGTGCCCGTCGTACCCGGCACCGGTCAGCCCTTTCGACGGGATCGCCCGCCGCTCGGCGCGTGCGCCGGCCTGCAGGACGTGGAAGAGCGCGAACCGCACCGCCTGCTGCAACTCCGGGTGCCCCTGCACCTCCACGTCGGCGCCGTCCCAGAAGTCGTCCAGGAACTCGACCTGCTGCTTGGTCAACCCGTCCCAGCCGGAGAACCGGGCGCTCGCGAGCGCGGCCGCGACCTGGTCCCGAACCGCGGTCTCCGACCGCAGGCTGGACCAGCCGTACGTCAGGTACTTCACCACGCGCAGGCTCTCGCCCGGCTGCAGCTGGCAGATCACCGTGGTCCGCGCCCAGTCCTCGCGGACGTCCTGGTCGATCTGGTAGCGGGCCGTGGTCTCCACCTCGTGCGACATCGCCGCGGCCATCAACTGCTGGCTGCGCGTCGTCCGGTGGATGAGGACGGTCCCGTGCTCGCCGCCGTCATGGCTGACCGGCTTCAACGGGTTGTCCAGTACGGCGGCCACGCGCGGATCGTCGGACAGCTTCGGCTGCGCCTCGTTCGCGACGAGCTCGGACTGGATCACGAAGCGGGCGGGCTGGTCGACGGGCTCCACGACGTACTCGATCGCGGCCACCGCGCGTTGGGTGAGCGACACCAGGCGGCGGCTGCGGACCTTGATCCGCTTGCCGCCGGGTGACGTCCAGTCCACGTCGCGTTCGAGGATGCCGGTCCGGAAGTCCAACGAGCGCTCGTGTTTGGACAGGTAGCCGTAGCGGACGTCGAACGGCGAGTCGTCGACGAGCAGCCGGATCAGCTTGCCGTTGGTGACGTCGACCAGGGTCTGCCCGGACTCCGGGTAGCCGTAGCCGGCCTCGGCGTACGGCAGTGGACGCTGCTCGTAGAACGAGTTCAGGTACGTGCCGGGAATCGCGTACGGCTCGCCCTCGTCGAGGTTGCCGCGCAGGCCGATGTGGCCGTTCGACAGCGCGAACAGCGACTCCGCCTGGGCCAGCTTGTCCATGGCGAGCCGTGTCTCCCGCAGCCGCCACGGCTCGATCGGGTGATGGCCTCGGTCGATCATCGGTTCTCCAGCAACTCGGCGAGGTCGCGGACCACGACGTCCGCGCCGTGCGACTTCAGTTCTGCCGCCTGGCCGACACGGTCCACTCCGATCACGTGCCCGAAATTGCCCGAGCGGCCGGCGGACACTCCGGCGAGTGCGTCCTCGTAGACCGCCGCCGCGGACGGCTCGAGACCGAAGCCCTTGGCCGCGGCGAGGAACGTGTCCGGCGCCGGCTTTCCTTTCAGGCCGTCGGTCCGGATCGTCACGCCGTCGACGATCTGCTCGATGTACTGCGCGAGGCCGGTGACGTCCAGCACCTCGCGGGTGTTCGCGCTCGAGGACACCACTGCTCGGCGGAGGCCGGCCTTCTCGGCGGCCTGCAGGTACCGGCGGGAGCCCTCGAACACGTGCACGCCCTCGGTCCGGATCCGTCGCTGCACGGCCTCGTTCTTCCGGTTGCCGAGGCCGTTCACGGTCTGCGCGGACGGTGGATCGTCGGCCGTCCCGTCCGGCAGCGTGATGCCGCGCGCGGTGAGGAAGTCGCGGACGCCGTTGGCCCGCGGCTTGCCGTCGACGTACGCGTCGTACTCCGCCCGCGCGTCGAACGCCTGGAAGGCGATCCCGTGCTGCGTCGCGTAGTCGCGGAGGAATTGGTCGAACATCTCTTTCCACGCGGCAGCATGAACGGCAGCGGTATCGGTGAGCACACCGTCCAGGTCGAACAAGCAGGCCTGGATTCCCGGAGGTAGTCCCAGCATGCTCCCCACAGTAGCGGGGGCTAGGGGGTCAACCTGTCAGGGAGGTCGAAGGCGGGGAAACGGGAGTAGCCGAAAGTCATGATCTCGGCGATCTTTCCGTCGTGCACTCGGAGCACGTCCAGCTTGAACGCCCGCCACACCGTGTCGCCCGGACGCAGCAGGTACGACGCTGCCGCAGGCAACCGGTTCGCCGATGTCGGAACCAGCCGCCACTCGCCGTCGCGGTTCGGGCCGAGTCCTCGTTCGAACAGCGGAAGGCACGCGGTGAGGCCGTCGAACGACAACCGGTCGGGTGGCATCGAGATCCGCAGGTCCTCAGCCGCGATCGCGATCGCCGCAGCGGCGTCACACCGCTGGTGCGCGTCGATGAACCGCGCCAGCACCTCACGTTCCTCAGCTGTCGGCTGCGGTGCACTCCAGTCGGTCCGACGTACCGGCAGGCGCTGCTGCATCGTCACGCGGGCGCGCTGCAGTGCACTGTTGGCTGCGGCCACGCTCGTGTCCAACAGCCCGGCAGTCTCCGCAGCCGACCAGCCGAGTACGTCGCGGGCGATCAGAGCGGCCCGCTGCCGAGCAGGCAACGCCTGGAGCGCGATCAGGAACGTCAGCTCGATCGTCTCCCGGTCCACGGCGACCACGTCGGGCTGATCGTGGGACGGAGCGATCTCGTCGAGCAAACGGTCCGGGTACGGCTGCAACCACACCAGGTCCTTCGCGGTCGGCCGCCGTACGACGTCCAGGCAGATGTTGGTCGCGATCTTGTAGAGCCAGGCCCTGAAGTACGTGCGCCCGTCGTACGTGTCGAGGGCCCGCCACGCACGCAAGAACGTGTCCTGCACCGCGTCCTCGGCCTCGTCGTACGACCCGAGCATCCGGTAGCAGTGCACGTGAAGCTCCCGCCGGTACTGCCCGGCCAAGGCGGCGAACGCGGTCTCGTCACCCGCGAACGCCGCCTCCTCGAGAGTTGTCACGACGCGTGCCCGACCTCCTGGACCGTCCAGCCGTTGCCGTCCGGGTCCTCGAAGGACAGGAAGGTGCTGTAGTCGGACCGGTCCGGGTGCAGGCCGTCCTGTTTGCCCTGGGCACCGAAGTGGAACGGTTCGCCGACCCCCACGCCGCGCTCGACCAGCTCGGCGCGCGCCGCGTCGATGTCGGTCACCACCAGGTGCGTGCCCTGGTAGGTGCCCGGTGTCGCCGAGGTCAGCCCGGTGCCGATCGTGATCGAGCACGCCGACCCGGGCGGGGTCAGCTGCACGACCCGGAACGAGTCGCCCACCCGATGGTCGACGTCCTCGGCGAACCCGAGCTGGTCGGTGTAGAACTTCTTCGCCCGATCCACGTCCGACACCGGCACGATCACGAGCTCGAGTTTCCAGTCCATCTGTGCCATCTTGCGGCCTCCCGCGGTCACGGTCGGTCCAGTCTGACCGACATCCATGACCGTGTAACGCCGTACGAACCGAAAACTCATCGGTCGATCGATGACTACTTTCCGGCAGCCTCGAAAATCTTCGCGAACCAGTCGAGTTGCGCGAGCTGCTGGTACGTCTGCCCGCCCTCGTGCTGGTTGTAGTGGTAGACCTCGATGTCCTTCTGCTCGCTCCCGTAATGGTTGAACGCGGCGAAGACCGTCGACGGCGGGCAGGTGGCGTCCATGAGCGCGACCGAGAACAGCGCCGGCGCCGTCGCCAGCCGGCCGAGGTTGACGCCGTCGAAGTAGCTGAGGGTGTTCAGCGCCGCGTCGACATCGTGCCGGAAACCCTTCAGGTACCGCGTGATCTCGCCGTACGGGTCCCTGTCGGTGATCTGCAGCGCCCGCTGGAAGTGACACAGGAACGGTACGTCGGGAGCGCAGCCGAGCAGCTCGATCCCCGCGATCGGCGCGAGACCGGCCGCGGCGATCGAGATGCCGCCGCCCTGGCTGCCGCCGCTGACGATCAGCTTGTCCGGATCCACGAACGGCGACGTCCGCGCCGCCTCGATGGCCCGCACCGCGTCGATGTACACGCGGCGGTAGTAGTACGTCTCGGGGTCGGTGATCCCCGCGGTCATGAACCCGGGCGTGTGGTTCAGACCGGCGTGCGGCGTGTCGTCCGGGGTGCCGTCGGGGCCGCCGGAGCTGTAGCCCTGACCGCGGGTGTCCATCACGAAGTGGGCGTAACCGGCCTGCGCCCACAGCGTGGTCGCGTGCGGGAAGCCGCGGCCGCCGGAGTACCCGTGGTACTGCACGACGGTCGGCAGTGGGCCGTCCGTGCCGGCCGGAACATGCAGCCAGCCCTTCACGGGCGAGCCGCCGAAGCCGGCGTACGTGACGTCGTAGGTGTCGATCACCGCGAGCTTGTTGTCGATCGGGGTGAACGTGGCGGACAGGTCGTCGGTGCGCGCCTTCTCGATGGACCGGCGCCAGAACTCGACCAGGTCGGCGGGAGCGGCCACCTCGGGCCGGTACTCGCGGAGCTTGTCGAGGGAAAGGTCGAACATGGCCATAAGTGACAAACCTACGCCCACGCAGCACCCGGCGGAAAGCGATGTCCACATCCGGTCGGGGCAACGAACCCTTGACGGGGTATTCCACTTGTGGTGTCCTCTCGGGTATTCCACTTGTGTCATACCAGTTGGAGGCGATCATGAAGCTCGAGCACATTCTTCTGGGCGTGCTGCTGATGCGCCCCAGCACCGGGTACGACCTCAAGCGCTACATGGACGCCCGCGGGACGTTCCTGCGCCCCAACACCCAGATGAGCCAGGTCTACCGCTGCCTGTCGTCGATGGAGGAGCGCGGCTGGGTCTGGCACACCGTCGAGCCGCGGCCGGGTGCCCAGGACGCCAAGACCTACCGGGTCACCGACGAAGGGATCACGGTGTTCATGGACTGGCTCACGGCGCCGTACTCCCCGACCACGATCTACACCCGGGATCCCGGGTTCTACGGGCGCCTCGCGTTCTGCGGGTTCCTCCAGCCCGACCAGGTGATCGAGCTGCTCGATCGGGAGATCCTCGCCCGGCAGCTGCAGATCAAGCGCTTCCGCGACCGCGACCGCTCCGTTCCCGAGGAGCCGGAGCTGCCGTACGACGCGGAGCTCCAGGCCTTGGTCGAGGAGCGGACGCACGAGCTCGGTTCGCTGTACATGGACCAGCACGTCGCCTGGTGCATCGAGCTCCGCGAAGAGCTGCAGAGCCGCAGCTCCCAGCGGCGCATCCGCGCGGTCGACTGACCGCAGGACCACGGTAGTTGTCCCTTCAGGAGCACAGCTATGTCTACTTCGGTGCCGACACAGCCGAACGTCTTGTGGATCAGCACGCACGACATCAACCCGCATCTCGGGTGCTACACCGGGATCTGGCCGGGTGCCGAGCAGGCGTCCACGCCGCGCCTCGACGCGCTCGCCGCCGACGGGCTGCTGTTCGAGCAGGCCTTCGCCGCCGCCCCAGTGTGCGGGCCGTCCAGGAGCGCGATCATCACCGGCTGCTTCCCGCCGGCGATCGGCACCATGCACATGCGAACGCGGGCCACTCCCCCGCCGGAGGTCCGGCTGCTGCCCGAGTACTTCCGGGCCGCGGGCTACTGGACCGGCAACACCGCGTTCACCGACTTTCAGGTCGAAGTCCCCGAGCCCGTGTACGACGAACTCGGCGACCACGCGCACTGGCGGCTGCGGGACGATCCGGAGCAGCCGTTCTTCATGGCGTTCCACAGCCTGATCACGCACGAGTCGCAGATCTACTTGAGCGACGAGGAGTTCGCCGCACGGACGCCCGACGCGCAGCGAGTGCAGAAGGCAGAGATTCCGCCGTACCACCCGGACACCGAGGTGTACCGGACGTCGTGGCGCCGCTATCTCGAGCTGATCAGTCAGATGGACCACTGGGTCGGCACCATCGTCGACCAGCTCGAGGAGGACGGGCTCGCCGACAACACGATCGTCGTGTTCTGGAGCGACCACGGGCTCGGGATGCCGCGCGGCAAGCGATGGGCGACCGAGCTCGGGTTCCGCGAGCCGTTGATCGTCCGCTGGCCGGAGCGGATCGCGCCTGGATCGACGTACGCCGAACCGGTGGCGCTGATGGATCTGGCGCCGACGATGCTCGCGATGTGCGGCCTCGACGTGCCGGGGCACATGCACGGCGAGGTAATCCTCGGGTCCGACGGCGCGGTCCAGGGCCGCAGCGAGTACGTCGTGAGCGCCCGGGACCGGATGGGCGAGGCCGAGGACACCTCCCGCTCGATCCGTGACCGCCGGTTCCGCTACACCCGTCATCTGCACCCGGACCGGTCGCCGATGGGCCACACCGAGTACCCGGACAACCTCTGGACCTGGAAGGAACTCCGCCGGCTGTTCGCCCAGGAAGCCCAGCAACAGCTGGCGTTCGGCGAACAACCCTCGATCCTCACCGACCTGCAACGCTCGATCGTTGCCGCATGCAAACGTGCGCCCGAGGAGCTGTACGACCTCCGCAACGACCCGCACGAGGAACACAACCTCGCCGGGCTGCCCGGGTACGCCGACGTACAGCAGCGGCTCGCCTCCGCGCTCGACACGTGGCTGGCCGAGGTCGGCGATCTCGGCACCAGACCGGAGCGCGACCTGCTCGCGCGGTGGCGACCCGACGGACGACGTCCACGCGCCGCGGAGCCCGAAGTCGACAACCGAGACGGCCTGGTGGCGCTCCTGGGGACGACGGACGGCTCCACGATCGGCTGGACAACCGACCCTCCCACGGCGGACAGCCGTCGGTGGCAGCTCTACACCGCCCCCTTCACCCCATCCGCACCGATCTGGGTCAAGACCTGGCGGCTCGGCCACGAGCCCAGCGCAGACGTCCCGATCGCAGCACCCGCACGTTAAGGAGCCGATCATGCTCATCCGCCGCTGCAGCGCGTTACTCGCCGCTGCCGCCCTCGTCGTCGGCGCCGGCGCCTGTTCCGGCACCGGTGCGAGTTCGTCCGCCGCCAGGACGCTGACGATCGCGAACGTCCTCGACAACAACTCCTTCGACCCCACCCAGCTGAACATCGGCAACCAGATGCAGTACTGGTCACCGGTCTTCGACACCCTGCTGACCCGCGACAAGAACAACAAGCTGAAGCCGTGGCTCGCGACGTCCTGGGCGTACGACGCCAAGCGCACCACGCTCAACCTCAAGCTGAAGACCGGCGTGAAGTTCACCGACGGTACGCCGTTCGACGCGACCGTGGTGAAGGACAACCTGACGAACCTGGGCGCCGGGACCGGGCAGAACGCGTACATGAGCCGGTCGATCGCGACGTACCAGATCGTCAGCCCGACCGAGCTCAACCTGAAGCTGAAGGCGCCGGACCCGGGGCTGATCGACTACCTGGCCAGCGTCGGCGGCGTGATGGCGAGCCCCAAGTCGCTGAAAGCCAAGGATGTCGCGACCGTGCCGGTCGGCAGCGGCCCGTACGTGCTGGACAAGACCGGGACCGTTGCCGGTAGCACCTACACGTACAAGCGGAACCCGGACTACTGGAACACCGCTGCCTTCCCGTACGACAAGATCGTCATCAAGCCGATGACCGATGTGACCGCACGGCTGAACGCACTCAAGTCCGGCCAGCTGAACGCGACGCTGACCGACACCAACTCGCTCGCCGACGCCAAGCGGACCGGGCTGACGGTCAATACGACGCCGGTCAACTGGAACGGCCTGCTGCTGATGGACCGCGAAGGCAAGCTGGTGCCGGCGCTCAAGGACCTGCGGGTGCGGAAGGCGATCAACTTCGCGTTCGACCGGGAGGCGATCCTCAAGAACGTCTCGCACAGCGAAGGCGCGCTGACCACTCAGATCTTCAACGCCGCCGGTGACGGCTACGACAAGTCGCTCGACGGCATCTACAACTACGACCCGGCGAAGGCCAAGCAGCTCCTCGCCGAGGCCGGCTATGGATCAGGCTTCTCGATCACGATGCCGGAGTCGCCCGGATTCGCGCAGTACAACGCGATCATCGAGCAGCAACTGGCCGCGGTCGGCATCAAGGTCAAATGGGTCAAGGTTCCGGCCAACGCGGTCATTCCGGAGATCCTGTCCGGCAAGTACCCGGTCGTGTTCATGACGCTCGGCAGCCAGTCCGCGTGGCAGGACATCCAGAAGGCCGTCACCCGCAAGTCGCCGTGGAACCCGCTGAAGGCCGGCGACCCGCAGCTGGACAAGCTGCTCGCCGCTGCCCAGAACGCATCGGAGGCGCAGCTGCCGGCCGCGATGAAGGCTGTCAGCAAGTGGCTCGTCGACAATGCCTGGTTCGATCCGTGGTACCGCGAGAACAGCGTCTACCTGAGCGATGCGAAGACCGCGGTCGACATGCAGGCCTACAACGTGGCGCCCGCGATCAGCTCGTTCTCCCCGAAGGAGTGATGGCATGTTCGGATTCATCGGACGCCGCCTGGTCGCCTGCCTGGTACTGGTCGCGGTGATCGCCGGAATCACCTTCCTGCTCGCCTTCTCCGGCACGAGCAATGTCGCTCGCAACCTGCTCGGTGAGAGCGCCACCCCGGACCAACTGGCTGCGAAGAACGCGGAGCTCGGTCTGGACAAGCCCCTGCTCGCTCAGCTCGGCACGTGGGCCGGACACGCGGTCCGCGGCGACCTAGGCATCTCCTGGTTCACCAACGAGCCAGTGGCGCAGGCGATCGCCAACCGGCTACCCGTCACCTTGTCCATGGTCGTCCTGGCCGTTTCCCTGACCGCACTGATCAGTGTCGGGCTCGGTGTGGCGGCGGCCGTGCGTGGTGGCTGGCTGGATCGGGTCATCCAGGTGCTGAGCGTCGCAGGCTTCGCACTGCCGAACTTCTGGGTCGCACTGGTCCTGGTGGTGTTCTTCTCGGTCACCCTCGGAGTCCTCCCGGCGACCGGCTACGTACGGCTCTCGGAGTCACCCGGCAGTTGGGCAGCGGCCCTCGTACTGCCGGTGGCGTCCCTGGTGATCGGGAGTACGGCGTCCGCCGCACAGCAGGTCCGTGGTGCGGTCATCGACGTACTGCGTCAGGACTTCGTCCGCACGTTGCGGGCCCGGGGTATCAGTCCGCGGTCCGTACTGTTCCGGCACGCACTGCGGAACGCGGCGATCCCCGCGCTGACCGTGCTGTCGCTGCAGTTCATCGCGCTGCTCGGCGGTGCCGTGGTGATCGAGAAGGTGTTCGCGATCCCCGGTCTCGGCACGCTCACCGTCAACGCGGCGCTCCAGGGCGACGTACCGGTGCTGATGGGGGTCGTGGTCACGCTGGTCGTCCTGGTCGTCATCGTCAACCTGGTCATCGACGTCGTCAGCGGCTGGGTCAACCCGAAGGTGCGTGTCCAGTGACAGCTCGCAAAGTGTTCCGCAACCCGCTGGCGGTCGCGGCGTTGGTGATTCTGCTGATCATCGTGCTCGCGAGCGTCTTCGCGCCGCTGGTCGCACCGCACAGCCCGACCGCGCTCCGGCTAGACAAGATCAACGCAGGTCCGGGTAGCGGCTACCTGCTCGGCGGCGACGGCGCCGGCCGGGACATCTTCAGCCGGCTGCTGTACGCCGGCCGCAACACCCTGACCGGCGCGGTGATCGCTCTCTCAGTGGCACTGGTGCTCGGCGTGGTCTCCGGTCTGCTCAGCGGGTACTACGGCGGTCTGCTCGACGGCGTCCTCGGCTGGGGCGCGAACCTGCTGATGGCGCTGCCGACGATGATCGTGCTGCTCGCGCTGTTCCAGGCGCTCGGCTCGTCGATCTACCTGGCCATGGTCGCGTTCGGCGTGATGCTGTCACCCGGTTTCCACCGCCTGGTGCGAAGCCAGGTGATGGCGGTCAAACACGAGTTGTACGTCGACGCGGCCAGGGTCTCCGGGCTGAGCGACCCCCGGATCATCGGCCGCCATGTGCTGCTGGTGGTCCGCGCGCCGATCGTCATCCAAGCCGCTGTCGTGGCCGGTATCGCGATCGTCGTCCAGTCCGGGCTGGAGTTCCTCGGCCTCGGCGATCCGGGGACGCCGACGTGGGGCGGCATGCTGCAGGACGCGTTCACGAACATCTACACGTCACGGGTCGCGATCTGGTGGCCCGGTATGACGATCGCGCTCACCGTCGCCTCGCTGGTCCTGCTGGGCAACGCGATCCGCGACGTCATCCAGCGCACCGAGCGGCCCCGCAAGCCACCGAAACCGCCGGAGCTCGTCCCCGCCACCCCGAACGCCGATGAGCTGCCGCTGCTGCGCATCACCAACCTGACCGTCGGGTACCCGAGCAGCGACGGCTACCGCGAGGTCGTGCACGGCGTCGATCTCGACGTACGGCACGGAGAGGTGATGGGTCTGGTGGGCGAGTCCGGTTCGGGCAAGACCCAGACGGCGTTCTCGGTTCTCGGTCTGTTGTCCCCCGGCGGCACCTTGCTGGGTCAGAGCAGCATCGCCTTCGACGGCACCGAGCTGGCCCGGCTGCCCGAGTCCGAGCGGCGCGCGCTGCGCGGCCGGCGGATCGGCTATATCCCGCAGGAGCCGATGTCGAACCTCGACCCCTGCTTCCGGGTCGGCGAACAACTCGTCGAACCATTGCGCGCGGTCAGCGGGCTGTCCAAGCAGGCAGCCGTCACGGAGGCACTGCACCTGCTGGAGCGCGTCGGCATCCCGGACCCCCGTCGTACGTTCGCCGCCTATCCGCACGAGATCTCCGGCGGTATGGCGCAGCGCGTGCTGATCGCGGGCGCGGTGTCGGGGAAGCCTGATCTGCTGATCGCGGACGAGCCGACGACGGCGCTGGACGTGACGGTGCAGGCCGACGTACTCGAACTGCTGCGCGGGCTGCAGACCGAGTTCGGGATGGCGATGTTGCTGGTCACGCACAACTTCGGGGTGGTCGCGGACATCTGCGACCGGGTGGCCGTGATGCAGGACGGACGGATCGTCGAGGTCAACGACGTCCGGCCGCTGTTCGCGAGTCCGCAGCATCCGTACACGCAGACGTTGCTCGGCTCGACGCTCGAGGACAGCACGCCGCGCACCCGCCTGGAGGTGAACCATGCTTGAAGCACGCAACGTCGTGGTGGAGTACGCCGGCCGCGGCTGGCGGTCGAAGGGCTTCAAGGCCCTGCACGACGTGTCCTTCGACATCAAGCCGCACGAGACCCTCGGTCTGGTCGGTGAGTCCGGCTCCGGGAAGACCACGATCGGGCGGGCGATCCTCGGCCTCGTCCCGGTCGGCTCCGGGTCGATCCGGTTCGACGGGCGGGAGCTGGTCGGGATGCCGCGCCGGAAGCGCCGGCGGCTGAGTGACGACATCCAGGTGGTCTTCCAGGACCCGTACAGCTCGCTCAATCCGTCGATGACCGTCGAGGACATCCTGGTCGAGCCGCTGGTCGCCCGCCGTACGGTCGATCGTCGTCAGGCCAGTGAACGGGTCCGCACACTGCTCGACCAGGTCGGTCTGCCGCACGACGCCGTACACCGGCTGCCGCGGGAGTTCTCCGGCGGTCAGCGGCAGCGGATCGCGATTGCCCGGGCGCTCGCGCTGCGACCGAAGCTGATCGTCTGCGACGAGCCGGTGTCGGCGCTGGACCTGTCCACGCAGGCGCGCGTGCTCGACCTGTTCATCTCGATCCAGGAGGAGACCGGCGTGGCCTATCTCTTCATCTCGCACGACCTCGCGGTCGTCCGGCACATCAGCCACCGCGTCGCGGTTCTGTACCGCGGCGACATCGTCGAGTACGGCGACGCGCTCGACGTCACCGAGCGGCCCGAGCACCCGTACACGAAACGTCTGCTGATGGCAGCACCCATTCCCGACCCGGACCGCCAGGCAGCGCGCCGCCAGGAACGCCGCGACCTGCTGGCGAGTGAGGCGATTGCATGAAACGCGCTGTGATGGTCATGTACGACTCGCTGAATCGGCGGATGCTGCCGCCGTACGGCGCCGAAAATGTGCATGCACCGAACTTCAGCCGGTTGGCCGAGCAGACCGCGCTGTTCGAGAACTGCTACGCCGGGAGCATGCCGTGCATGCCGGCGCGGCGTGAGCTGCACACCGGCCGGTACAACTTCCTGCATCGCTCGTGGGGTCCGCTGGAGCCGTTCGACGACTCGATGCCGGAGTTGTTGCAGCAGAGCGGCGTACACACGCATCTGGCGACCGATCACCAGCACTACTGGGAGGACGGCGGGGCGACGTACCACAACCGCTACTCGACGTACGAGTTCTTCCGGGGTCAGGAAGGTGACCGGTGGAAGGGGCACGTCCGTGATCCCGAGGTGCCGGGGACGCTGAACGCGACGACGTTCCTGAGCCGGCAGGACTGGGTGAACCGGCAGTACCTGCAGGACGAGGCGCGGCATCCGCAGACGCTGACCTTCGACGCGGGGATCGAGTTCATCGAGACGAACGTTGCCGAGGACAAGTGGTTCGTGCAGATCGAGACGTTCGACCCGCACGAGCCGTTCTTCAGTTACGACGAGTACCGGCGGCTGCTCGGGATCGACACCGAGGAGCCGGTGTTCGACTGGCCGTCGTACCGGCGGGTGGTCGAGTCGCCGGACGAGGTGGAGCGGGCGCGCGGTGAGTACCTGTCGCTGCTGGCGATGTGCGACCGCTCGCTCGGCCGGATGCTCGATCTCTTCGACCGGCATGGGTTGTGGGAGGACACGATGCTGATCGTGTGCACCGACCACGGGTTCCTGCTCGGTGAGCGCGGGTGGTGGGGCAAGAGCGTGCAGCCGTGGTTCGACGAGACCATCCATACGCCGTTGTTCGTCTGGGATCCGCGGGAGCGTGCGGCAGGGGTACGACGGGACGACCTGGTGCAGACGATCGACATCGCGCCGACGTTGCTCGACTACTTCGCTGTCGAGGCTCCAGCCGATATGCAGGGCCTGCCGCTGACAGGTGATCAGACACGTGCGGGCGCGTTGTTCGGCTCCCACGGTGGCCACGTCAACGTCACGGACGGCCGCTACGTCTACATGCGTGCCTGTGCGGACCCGTCCAACGGTCCGCTCTACAACTACACGCTGATGCCCACGCACATGCGAGCTCGCTTCCGGCCCGAGGAGCTCCAGGACGCGACGCTGACCAACGGCTTCACCTTCACCAAGGGCGTCCCACTGCTGAAAGTCGCGGGCCCACCGGTCGGGAACCCCTGGTGGCACGGTTCGCTGCTCTTCGACCTCCAGAACGACCCGCAACAACAGCACCCGTTGCGAGACGACGAGCTGGAGCTGCAGCTGTGCGGTCTGATGGTCGACCTGATGCGCGCCAACGACGCACCCGCCGAGCAGTACGAACGCCTCGGTCTGCCGGCCGCAGGGCCTGTGCTGACCGAGCATCTGCTGATCGAACGCCAGTGGGACCAGGCGCAACGGGCCCTCCAGCCGTCGGTACGCCGGAGCGAGGTCGGAGAGGACTCTCCACTGCGAACATTGACGTTGACCGACGTACTGGAGCGCTACCCGGACGTGCTGCCAAGTCATCTGACCGCAGGGCTCAACGGGATGCGTCGACTCATTCCCACCGCTCCCCTGCTCGAGGTGTTCGCCGCGCATCCCGGTGTGACCGCTGAGATGATGCTGGAGCTCGACACCGCGTTGTCCGAACACACCACCCGAAAGGTGAGTTGATGCGCCCGAACAGGCCGAACATCGTCTTCGTCATGTCCGACGACCATGCCGCGCACGCGATCTCGGCGTACGGGAGCAAGGTCAACAGCACGCCGCACCTGGACCGGCTGGCCCAGGACGGGGTGCGGATGGACGCGACGTACTGCACGAACTCGATCTGTTCGCCGTCGCGGGCGTCGATCCTGACCGGGACGTACAGCCACGTGAACGGCGTCGCGTCGATCTTCACCGAGATCGACTACCGCGTGCCGACGTTCGCCGAGGTGCTGAAGGACGCCGGCTACCAGACCGCGCTGTTCGGCAAGTGGCACCTGGGCGAGCGACCCGAGTCCGCGCCGCGACACTTCGACGCGTGGCGGGTGTTCCCCGGGCAGGGTGAGTACGTCGACCCGCTGATGCTCGGACCGGACGGCGCCGAGACCGTGCCCGGGTACGCGACGGACATCGTCACCGATCAGAGCATCGACTGGATCCGGCAGCGGGACCCGGAGCAGCCGTTCCTGCTGCTGGTGCACCACAAGGCACCGCACCGGCCGTGGGTGCCGGACGAGAAGCACAAGCACCTCTATCCGGTCGGTTCGATCCCGGAGCCGAGCACGCTGTTCGACGACCACAGCACGCGGAGCCAGGCGGTCCGTGGCGTCCGCATGTCCGTGGCGGACGACCTAGGTGCGGACGAGCTCGGTGAGGAGCTGCCGGACGAGCTACGTGGCCCGGAGAACCGGGAGGCGCGGATGCGGTGGAAGTACCAGCTCTACCTGCGTGATTACCTGCAGTGCGTCCAGAGCATCGACGACAACGTCGGGCGGCTGCTCGACGTACTGGACGAGGAGGGGGTCAGCGACAACACGGTTGTCGTCTACACATCCGACCAGGGGTTCTTCCTCGGCGACCACGGGTGGTTCGACAAGCGGCTGATGTTCGACGAGTCGCTGCAGATGCCGATGATGATCCGCTGGCCGTCGGTGATCCCGGCCGGTAGTACCTGCGACGCGATGATCACCAACGTCGACTTCGCGGCGACGTTCCTCGACATGGCCGACGCGCCGGCGCTGCCCACGTCACAGGGTCGGAGCTTCCTGCCGGTACTGCGTGGTGAGGAGGTCCCGGACTGGCCGGACGCCGTGTACTACCGGTACTGGGAGCACGACGACCCGATCCACCATGCTCCGGCGCACTACGGCGTACGGACGAAGGAGTTCAAGCTCATCCACTACTACGGCGCCGGCCTCGGTGTACCGGGGTCGTCGGAGCGACTGTTCGACTCCGAGTGGGAGCTGTACGACCTACGCAAGGACCCGGAGGAGCTCGTCAACGTGGCCGACGACCCGGCGTACGCCGAGACCCGCACTGCGCTGACCGCTCAACTGACCGAGCTACAGGCGCACTACGCAGACCTCCCGTACAACGGCCCGTCGACACCAGCCCCCACATGGTCGTGGGCAGACGAGAAGTCACTGCGGCAAGTAGCGGAGTACACCAACCGTCTGAAGGAGCGGACCGACAGGTGAACCTCACCTCTACTGACGTGAGCGCCGCGCTCGGTACGCCGGTGCACGGTGTCGAGGTTGTCGAGACCTTCACAGCGTCAGCTGCCGATGTCGCCCGCGTACTGATACGCCGCGCAGACGGTAGCAGCTTCACCGTCATCGCCAAGCTCGCGAGTGGAGCCGGACGCGCTGCGGCTCGTCGGGAGGTGCAGTTCTTCGAACAGCTCGCGCTGAAGTGGGATCATCCGGCCCCGCAGCTCGTCGGAGCGAGTGACACGGGTGACCGCGTACTGCTGCTGACCGAGGACCTGGGCGCGGCCGGCTATCGCGTGGTCGGAACCGATGTGACGGACCGACAGCTCCATGGGGCCATCGACGTCCTGGCCGGCTTCCATCAGCGTTTCTGGAACGACCTGACCGCCGCTCCGGATCTCGAGCCGTCAGTGACGAGCTCTGCGCAAGCCTGGCCGCCCGAGGTCATCACTCGCCACGCCGCTGCGGTACGGAGCGAGGCGGACAGCTTCTTTGCCGAGGCAACCGAGCTGACGCGGACGGAGCGTGCGGTCCTGGACAAGGTGATCACCGGATGGGAGCGCCAGTTCCAGGCACGCGTCGCCGGCGGCCAAGCCCTCACGCTGATCCACGGCGACTTCCACTTTCTCGGGAACATCTTCTTCACCGGCGACGATCCGCGGCCGAAGGTGATCGACTGGTCCGAGCTGAAGCCCGGCCTCGGACCACACGACCTCGCGTACTCCCTCAGCGCACTCCCTGCCAGGCAACGCGACGCCGACAACCTGCTGCGCCACTACTGGAAAGCCCTCGGCGTGCCGGACTACAGCTGGGAGCTCTGCACCTGGGACTTCCGATTCTCGGCGGTCAGCAACCTCTTCCAATCGGTCTTCCAGCACAGCATCCGCTGGTACCGCGCTTCACTCGCCACCCTCGACGCCCTGGACAGCCGCTCTGCTCTGACCGCGCCGCCACCGGTCAGCGCGGCAGGTTGAGGCCGAAGCCTGGGGTTTCGGGCAGTACGACGTGGCCGTCTTCGAGGGTGTAGTAGCCGGGGCCGGGGACGCCTTCGATGATGGGGGTGTTGCCGAGGCCTGCTGCCAGGTGGGCGGCGTACAGGGTCTTGAGGGGTTGGCCCCAGGCGTGGGGTGAGGCTTCGGCCTTGAGGAGGGGCATGGTGCGGCGCCAGGCGGTGAGGCCGTGGCCGGTGACGTCCATCAGCGCGACGTCGACGAGGCCTTCGCGAGCCAGCGCCAGGACATGGTCCTCGTTCGGGTCGTACTCGCCGTCGGCGACTTTCGGGCGGGAGGGCATCGTCTGCAGGTGTTCGTGCAGGGCCTCGAGGTCCGGGCGGCGTTCGGCGAACGGTTCCTCGATCCAGTACAGGTCGCAGTCCGCGACACCGTCCAGGTACTCGAAGAGGCCGTTGACGGTGAAGCCGTCGTTGCCGTCGACAAGGATCCCGGCGTCCGGGTACAGCTCCCGGGTCAGCCGGGTCACCTCGATGTCGCGCTGCAGTCCGGCGCGGGTGTCCATCCACCGGTGGCCGCGGCCGATCTTCAGTTTGAAGTCGCGGAACCCGAACGCGTGGTCCTGCGCGAGATTCGCCCGGATCGCGTCCAGCCCGCCGTCGAGGTCGTCGAAGTAGATGCCGCCGGTGTAGCAGCGCACCCGCGGCGACCCGGCGCCGCCGAGCATCGCGTACACCGGGACGTCGAGGATCCGCGCCGCCAGATCGTGCAGCGGGTAGTCGAGGAACTCCGCCGCCGGATCGATCACGCCATGCTCCGGATCGATCAGCTCGGCCACCGAGCGCCCGATCAGCTGCCCGGGATCCGCGTCGTACAGCGGAAGCCCCCAGCCGGTCGCGCCGCGGTCGGTCTCCACGACGTACGCCGTGGAGCTGCCGCCGTTCCCGTGGCTCCCGAGGAACGCGTTGCGGCCGATGGTCCGCAGGTACTCGTAGCTGATCTCGGTGGTCGTGACGGAGCTGATGACGTGCCTGGCGAGGGTCATCGGTCAACGATAGACAGCGATCAGCTTCCGGAACGCGGCCGGGTTGCTGAGTACGTCGGTGTTGTCCGCGAACTGGTCGATCGACCCGATCAGCCCGTAGCTCTGCAACTGTGGATCGGACACGGTCGCCAGACACGCCTCCGCGAACCGTTCGGCCTGGAGCACCTGGGCGGGCCGGTCGAAGTACGGCCGCGGCGCCGGGTCGAGCTCGTCGGTGATCCCGAGCGCGTTGTGGCGACCGGCGACCAGCTCGTACGCCGTGACGAGCGCCTGCTCGCGATCGGCGTACGACTCGGCTGCCACCGCGGCTGCCAGCGCCGCGTCGAGCCCGTCGGGGTGACCGAGGCGAGCGAACGCCGTACCGAGCCACTTGCTGTACGGCGCATAGGTCCGCGCCTGCAGCAGCGCCAGCCGCATGAGGTCCCGCACCAGCCGACCAGCTACGACACGTGACCCCAGCTCGTCAGCCACCTCGTGCGTGCGCTGGACGAACGCCTCCTCCTGCGCGAGCCGGGACCACTGGCAGGCGAGCGTCCACCGCCAGATCTGGTCCGGGTACCAGGCCAGCGCGTCACGCACCTGTGCGAGCCGCCCGTCGTCCGCGTACACCCGGCCCGCCACGACGCCCAGGAGCTGCTGCTGTGGCGTGACCAGCCAGTCGTCGACCCCGATCCCCTGCGACGCGTCGAACCCGATCTGCCCCCGCAACCAGTCCCCCACGGTCGTGACCGTCACGTGGTGCCGAGGCTCGTAGCTGTCCCAGCCGAAGCGGACCGGGTATCCGGCGTACTCGTCCGGCAGCCCGTCGTCGACAGCCTTACGCACCCGCTCGACCTCGTCCGCGTCGACCAGTACGACGAGCCGCGGCCCCCACCCGTGGTCCGTCGAGCGAGCAGTGTCGTACCCGAGGACGTCAGAGCCCCACCCGAGCAGTCCTGCCGCGTAGTCGACATCCCCGACCAGAGGTGCGATCACCTCGGTGTGGAAGCCGTCCGCGACCTCGGCCGCCTGCCGGAATTCGGTCACCGCGTTACCTTCCGATCGTTAGAGTTGCCCGGTGAAGCATGTGGTGTGGGACTGGAACGGGACACTCCTCAATGACAATCACGCCGTACTGGCGGCCGTCAACGGAGTTTGTGCGGGGTTCGGGCGCGCCGAGCTGAGCTGGGTCGAGTGGCAGGCGGCGTACGCGCGGCCGATGCGGCTCTCGTACGAGCAGATCCTGCAGCGCCCGCTCGACGAGGAGGAGTGGGCGCAGGTCGACAAGCTCTACCACGACCGGTACGACGCGCTCCTGCCCACGTGTGAGCTCGCTGACGGGGCGCACGACGTACTGCGGGCCTGCGCCGCAGGCGGGCGGACTCAGTCCTTGCTGTCGATGTGGTTCCACTCGCGGCTCACACCGACCGTCGAGCACTACGGCCTCACGCAGTACTTCACCCGGGTCGACGGACTGCCCGGCGAGGTAGGTGGAGGCTCGAAGGCCGACAGCCTGATCCGCCATCTGCAGGCGCAGCAGCTCGACCCGTCCGACGTAGTACTGATCGGAGACGTCGTCGACGACGCGGAGGCCGCCCACGCAGCCGGCGCGCGCTGCGTGCTCGTCACCACCGGCGCCATGACCCTGGAGGCCCTGCAATCCACAGGTGCGCCGGTCACCGCTTCGATCACCCAGGCGCTCCAACTGCTCGACACGTGAGACGAGGCCCCCGGCTAGGCTGACCGGCGTGGGGATGGCAGATCGAGCGCTCCGTGGCCGGCGGCGGGAGACCGACGTACTGAGCGGACTGGTCAGCGAAGCGAAGGCCGGGCGCAGCCAGGTGCTCTTGCTCACCGGAGAGGCCGGGGTCGGCAAGTCAGCCCTCCTGGACGCGCTGGCCGCCGGGGCCGACGGTTGCCGTGTCACCCGAACCGCCGGGATCGAGTCCGAGATGGAGCTCGCGTACGCCGGTCTCCACCAGCTGTGCCAGCCGTTCCTGGACCACCTCGACCGGCTGCCGGCGCCGCAGCGGGACGCGCTCGGTACGGCGTTCGGCCTGGTGAGCGGCCCGGCCCCGGACAAGTTCCTGATCGGTCTCGCGGTCCTCAACCTGCTCGCCGACGCGGCCGGCGAGCGGCCCGTGCTGTGTGTGGTCGACGATGCGCAGTGGCTGGACCTGATGTCCGCCCGGATCCTCGCGTTCGTCACCCGCAGGCTCGGGGCCGAGTCGGTGGCGATGGTCTTCGCGGTCCGCGACGGCATCGAGCACGCCTTCACCGGGCTCACCGAACTCGAGATCCGCGGCCTCGACGACGCCGACGCGCGCGCCCTGCTGGAGTCCGTGCTCCCCGGACCGATCGACCCCCGGGTTCGCGACCGGATCGTGGCCGAAACCCGCGGCAACCCACTCGCGCTGCTCGAACTTCCCCGCGCCTGGACCGCGGCAGAGCTGGCCGACGGCCTCACCGCCGACACCCTGACGAGCAGACTCGAGGCCGGGTTCGTACGGCGCCTCGAAGCGCTGCAGACCGACACCAGGCTGCTCCTGCTGACCGCGGCCGCCGAACCGCTCGGCGACCCGACGCTGTTGTGGCGGGCGGCCGAGCAACTCGGGCTCGGCGCTGACCCGGCCGCGGGCGCGATCGAGTCCGGGCTGATCACGTTCGGCCAGCACATCCGGTTCCGGCACCCTCTCGTGCGCTCCGCGGCGTACCGGACGGCCACACCGCAGCAACGGCTGGCCGTGCACAGGGCACTCGCGGACGTCACGGATCCCGAGACCGACCCCGACCGCCGGGCCTGGCATCGCGCGCAGGCGACCATGGCGCCCGACGAGAGCGTCGCTGCCGAACTCGAACGGTCCGCGCAGCGCGCACAGGCACGCGGGGGGTTCTTCGCCGCCGGCACGTTCCTCGAACGATCGGCCGCGCTGACGATCGACCCAGGTCTCCGAGCCGACCGCGTACTCGCCGCCGCCACCGCAAAGCGCAGCGCCGGTGCACTCGACGAGGCACTGGACCTGCTCGGCGCTGCATCCGCTGGCCCAGCAGACGCCGTACGCGAGGCGGAGGTCATGCGCCTGCGCGGCGAGATCGCCTTCGACCGCGGACACGCGACGGAGGCAGCCCGGATGCTGGTCGTCGCCGCGAAGCAGCTGGATCCGCTCGACCACGAGCAGGCACGCGTCGCGTACCTCGAGGCGATGTCGGCCGCGATCTGGGCGAGCGGCCCGGACACACCGGGGATCCTCGGTGAGGCCGCGTCCGCCGCACCCGCGCCGGCGGCGTCGGACCCGCCGGGCGACCTGCTCCTGCAGGCGCTCGCGCTCCGCTTCACCCGCGGGTACGCCGCTGCCGCACCGCAACTCGTCAAAGCCGTCGACCATGCCCGGCAGAGCGAGAACGACGCCGAGGACGCCCGCGGCTGGTTGTGGCTGGCCGGCAGCCGAGCCAGCGGCATCGTCGCGATCGACGTGTGGGACCTCGACGCGGCGCTCGAACTGGCCGCACGGCACGAACGGGTCGCCCGCGACAGCGGTGCGCTCGTCCAGCTCCAGTGGGTTCTGAACTTCCGGGCCAACGTGGTGTCGATGACCGGCGACCTCGCAGCCGCCGCGGCGTACGTCGAGGAAGAGCGACAGATCGCCGCGGCGACCGGCAACCGCGTGCTCGGGATCGGCAGCATGCAACTGGCGGCGCTCCGCGGGAACGAGGCCGAGGCGACCGCGCTGATCGACGCGATGATCCGCGAAGCACGGGCTCAGGACCAGGGCCGGATGACCGCGATCGCGACGTACACGAGCGCACTGCTGAACAACGGCCTCGGCCGCTACGAGACGGCGCGGGACGCGGCGCTGCAGGTGTTCGAGCAGGACGTCGTCGCGTACGGCGTACTCGTGATCGGCGAACTGGCCGAGGCCGCCTCGCGGACCGGCGACACCAAGCTGGTCGAGACCGCACTGGCCTGGCTGAACGAGCGCCTCGCCGCCACGCCGTCGGACTGGGGTCGCGGGATGGAGGCCCGCGCGCGAGCGCTGCTCAGCAACGACGAGGACGCGTACCGTGCGTCGATCGACCACCTGAGCCGGACCGGTCTGCGCATCGAGTCGGCCCGCGCCGAGCTGCTGTACGGCGAATGGCTGCGCCGCGAAGGCCGCCGCCAGGACGCCCGCGCGCACCTCCGCACCGCTCACGAGCAACTGGCCGATATCGGTGCCGAAGCCTTCGCCGAACGCGCCCGCCACGAACTGCTCGCCACCGGCGAGACGGTCCGCAAACGCACGCCCGAGACCACCAACGACCTGACCGCGCAGGAGGCCCAGATCGCCGGCCTGGCCCGCGACGGCCTGACCAACCCGGAGATCGCCGCCCAGCTCTTCATCAGCCCGCGAACCGTCGAGTGGCACCTCCGCAAGACGTTCTCGAAGCTCGGCATCACCTCCCGCCGCCAACTCCGAACCGCCCTGTAGCCGCTACTCGCCGATCTTCTTGGAGCGCAGGACGATCTTGGCGTCGGATGCGGCCTGCGTCCCGCCCTGCGGCTCCTGCGAGACGACCACCCAGTTCCGGTCGTTGATCAGCAAGCGCCCTTGGCCCGTGGCGTCCTCTTCGGTCAGGTAGTAGAACCCCGCGGCCTGCATGGTGTCCTGAGCCAGCTGATGGTTCAGGCCGACCACGTTGGGCACGACTCCCGTCTGCACCGCCGTACTCGCCGGAGCCTGGGTGACAGTCGTTGTAGGCGCTGTCGGCGCCGGCGTGGTCCGGGATCCGCCCGTGGACGGTCCTCCACACGCGGCCACCAGGACCAGCGAGCAGAACGCCGTACCAGCCATGAGCCATGCCCGAGCCACCTCTCACCAATACCCAATCCGCCGACCGGCCTAACGGCGTGGGGCATGATCGACCTGCACGTGACGCCGAGGAGAGGCCGCATCTGATGAGCGAGGTCCTGGAAGGTCGCACCGCCGCCGGCCGCGGTGTGCGGGTGCGGTTCTCAGCAAACGGGATCGAGGAAATCACCGACGCACCGTCGGCCCCGGACCTGCTGCTGATCCCCGGCCTCGTCGACATCCAGCTCAACGGGTACGGCGGTCTGGACGTCAACGACCCGTCGCGCCCGGCGAGCGACCTGCCCGACCTCGTCCGCGCGCTGTGGGGCCAAGGGGTGACAACGGTCTACCCGACGATCATCTCCGCCGACGACGCGACCACGACGACGCTCGTCAAGCGTGCGGCCGCCGCGCGGGGAACCGATCCCGACGTGGCGTACGGCGTACCGGGCCTGCACCTGGAGGGCCCGTACATCTCGTCCGCGGAGGGCGCCCGCGGCGCGCACGACCCGGCCGTGATCCGGGACCCGGATGCCGACGAGTTCGACCGCTGGCAGGCCGCTGCGGACGGCGCAATCGCGATCATGACCCTCGCCCCCGAACGCACCGGCGCCATCGAGTTCACCCGCCACCTCGTCAAGACGAGCAGGACGGGCAGCGGGGTGGTTCCCTCGGTCGGGCACTCGCTGGCGACCGCCGCCGACATCCACGCCTTCGCGGCCGCCGGCGGACGGCTCTCGACCCACCTCGGTAATGGACTGCCCGCTCAGATCGACCGGCACCACAACCCGATCTGGCCCCAGCTCACGGAGGACACGCTCACCGCGGGGCTGATTGCCGACGGCCATCATCTCCCCGCCGACACCTTCGCCGCCCTGGTCCGCGCCAAGGGACCCGGGCGCTGCGTCCTCACCAGCGACGCCGCAGCCCTGGCCGGGTGTGCTCCCAGCGACTACCGGACCGCGGTCGGCGGCGCAGTCACCGTCGGCTCCGACGGAAGCCTCCGCCTGCAAGGTACGCCGTACCTGGCCGGCAGCGGCGCTTCCCTCCTCGACTGCCTCCGCTGGGCCACCGGCCCCGGCGGACTTCCCCTGGAAACCGCTGTCACCATGGCCACCACGACCCCCGCCGACCTGCTCGGCCTCCACGACCGCGGCCGCCTGGAAGTCGGCGCCCGCGCCGACCTGGTCCAGTTGACCAGCACCCCGGACGCCGCCGTCGGCGACCTCGCAACCGTCGTTGTCAACGGCAGATTTATTGCCTGAAGCAACAGTTAAGTTTTGGATCTTGCTACTGCAATCAGTTCGCAAAGTGCCCAGTTCTTGCCGGTGAACCCGAGTTTCCCGTATAAGGCCTACATGACGGCGATCCGGCTCGACGCGGTGTCCAAGGTGTTCGAGGGCGAACACCTGGCCGTGGACGAGTTGTCGCTGGAGGTCGACGACGGCGAGTTCATGGTGCTGCTCGGGCCGTCCGGGTGCGGGAAGACGACGCTGCTGCGGATGATCGCGGGCCTCGAACGCGTGACCGCCGGCGAGGTCTGGTTCGGGCGGATCCTCGGGACCCGGCTCGCTCCACGCGAGCGGGGCGTGGCGATGGTCTTCCAGACCGGCGCCCTGTATCCGAACCGGACAGTGCAGGAAAACATCATGTTCCCGCTGCAGATCGCCGGACAGGACGACGCCCAGGCCGGGTCCACCGCGGCCGGGCTCGCGCAGATCCTCAGCATCGAGTCGGTGCTCGACCGGATGCCGCGCACGTTGTCGGGCGGTCAGCGGCAGCGGGTCGCGATCGGCCGGGCGCTGGTACGGCGGCCGCAGGTGTTCCTGCTCGACGAACCGCTGTCGAACCTCGACGCCACGATGCGCACCGAGCTCCGGCAGGAGATCGGCGCGATGACCAGGGACCTGAACGTGACCACGCTCTACGTGACGCACGACCAGGTCGAGGCGCTGACGCTGGCCGACCGGATCGCGGTGATGCGCGACGGCCGGATCGAGGACGTCGGTACGCCGACGCAGGTCTACAACGACCCCGCGACCGCGTTCGTGGCCGGCTTCCTCGGGACCCCGCGGATCAATCTGCTGGCCGCGACCGTGCGTGTCATAGCGCACCACCGGGTCGCCCTCGACCTCGGCAGCCAGTCGATCCAGCTCGACCCCACCGATCGCCGGTCGCTGATCCTGCGGCACCACGACGGCGCCGAGGTGATCGTCGGCGCCCGCTCGAGCGCGTTCAGCCTGATCACGACCGAGGACGCGCCGAACCAGCTGAGCGGAACGATCCGCGCGTTCGAGTTCCACGGCCAGCAGTCGATCGCGTTCGTCCAGTGCGGCATCGAGGTCGTCGATCCCGACAAGATCGGCCGTGTCGCACCGGCACACGCGTCGCCCGCGGCCGAACCGGCGCCGTCGTTCCTGACCAGGGTCCGCTCCCGGCTCGGGCTGGTCGCGCCGGCCGCTCCCCCGCCCGAGATCCACGGCGCCGCCCATCGCCGCGCCGACCTGGTCGTCGAACTACCGGTCGACACCGAACTGGCACGTGGAACGCGCGTCCACCTCGCCCTCGACACGTCCCAGATCCACCTCTTCGACCGCACCGGCCGCCGCGTCGACCGCGTCACCCGCTGACCCTCAACCGCCGAAGCCCTTGACGGTCGAGGGCCCGCGTTGCGGTGGCCGTGAACAAGTTATTACCTGTTCACAGCCACCGGGCGGGGTGCGACGGGCCCAGAGATGTCAGCCGTTGCGACCCTGATCATGTCCTCGCGGGGCACGACCTTGATGCGTTCGCGGCCGGATGTTTCGCCGAGGGCGATCTCGTGGGCGTCGAGGCGCGCCCAGCCATCGGAGTCGATCACGGTCGCGCCGCGGGCCACGAGATGTTCCAGGATCCCTTGTGGATCACGGATCTCGGGCTGCGGCAGTGTGTCGAGGTCCGCGAGCAGGCTCGCGATCGTCTCCGCCGCGTCGGACTTGGTGTGGCCGATCAACCCGATCGGGCCGCGCTTGACCCAGCCCGTGACGTACAGCCCCGGCAGCGGTACGCCGTCCAGGTCGAGGACCCTGCCCCGGTCGTTGGTGATCACGCCACCCTGGTGGTCGAACGGGATCTCCGGCAGATGGGACGAGAGGTAGCCGACTGCGCGGTACACGGCTTGCACGGGCGTATCGACGTACTCTCCCGTGCCCTTGGCTGTGCCGTCCCCCTGCAACTGCGTGACCTCGGTCCGCAGGCCCTCGACCCGGTCGTCCCCGAGGACCTCGACAGGTGTGTGGCAGAGGTGGATGTGGATCCGGTGCGGCGCGCCGGTCGGCTCGGCCTCGACGTACTTGAGCAACGTGTCGACGACCAGCCGGGTGCCCTTGCTGGCGTTGATCGCGGCCTGGCTCGCCTCGTCGATCTCGAAACCCTCGGGGTGCACGATCACGTCCACCGACGGCGAGTGCGACAGCTCCCGCAGCTCCATCGGCGTGAACTTGATCTGCGCCGGACCCCGCCGGGCGAAGACGTGGACGTCGGTCGCCTGGTTGAGCTTCAGCCCCTGGTAGACGTTGTCGGCGATCTCGGTACTCAGCTGCTCGTCGGCCGGCTTCGCCAGCATCCGGGCGATGTCGAGCGCGACGTTGCCGGCCCCGATCACCGCGACCTCACGGGCCTCGAGCGGCCAGTCCCGCGGTACGTCGGGATGCCCGGCGTACCAGCTCACGAAGTCGGCCGCGCCGTAGCTGCCCGGCAGGTCGATCCCCGGGATGTCGAGCGGGCGGTCGGCCATCGCCCCGGTGGCGAAGACGACCGCGTCGTAGTACCGGCGCAGGTCGTCGAGTTTCAGGTCGACGCCGTACGAGACGTTGCCGACGAACCTGATCCGGTCCCGGCGGACGACGCGCTGCAGCGCCTTCACGATCTCTTTGATCCGGGGATGGTCCGGCGCAACGCCGTACCGCACCAGCCCGAACGGTGCGGGCAGGCGCTCGATCAGATCCACGTGCGCACCCGGGTGTTCCTGCGTCACTATGTCAGCCGCATAGATGCCGGCCGGGCCGGCCCCGACCATGGCAAGGCGGAGATCCCTCATCATCACTCCCAGTAAGTTAGGCAAGCCTAACCTATCCGAAGCGGCCCAAGCAGCTCCTCCGGGGTCTCAAGCTGTGGAAGATGACCGCTGCGGGACAGCACCGTGTACGTCGATCGCGGGATTTTGAAACCAGTGGGCCGGTCCGTCGTCAGCGGAGCATCAGCACCGCGGCGGTGATGCCGGCGATCACGATCAGGATGCGGAGCAGTCCGCTCGGCAGTCGTCGGCCGATGTGCGAACCGACGTACCCGCCGGCCACGGACCCGATCGCGAGCAGCACGATCGCGGTCGGGTTCAGGTCGGCGATGAAGACGAAGATGATGCTGGCGACGAGGTTCGCGGCCAGTAGGGACAGGGTTTTGAGGGCGTTCACGACGCGCAGCTCGAGGTCCAGGCCGAGGCCGAGTACCGCCATCATCATCACGCCCGCACCGGCGCCGAAGTACCCGCCGTACACGCCTGTCAGAGCGGCGAAGAACGTTGTCGTCGGCGTCATCGTCGTCCGCGTCTCCTGCGGTCCCTCGTGCCGGGAGCGCAGCCAGCGGGAGATCCACGGCTGGACGCCGACGATCAGGCAGGTGAAGAGAATCAGCCACGGTGCCGCCGCGGCGAACACGCCCGGCGGCAGTGCAAGCAGCAGTACGGCGCCACCGATCGCGCCGATCGCACACGTCAGCACGACCGCGATCGTCGTGGGGCGGGAGACCTCACGCAGCTCGCGACGGTACCCGAACGAGCCGCTGAGCGCGCCGGGCAGGAGGCCGATCGTGTTCGAGGCGTTCGCCACGACCGGCGGAATCCCGAGCGCGATCAACGCCGGGAAGCTGATCAGCGACGCGACGCCGACGGTGGACGTGAGCACACCGGCTCCGAGTCCGGCCGCGATGATCGCCAGATGCTCGACACCCGTCACGGCCTGTCCCGCAGCAACGCGACGTCGGACACGAGCATCACGTGCTCGTGCATGGCCAGAGCAGCAGCCTCCGGATCGCCGTCGGCGATCGCATCCGCGACCTTCCGATGCCCGGCGAGCGACTCGCGCGGCCGGCCGGGCTGGGACAACGACTCCAGCCTGGTCTCCCGGATCAGGTCATGGATCGCGATCATCATCTGTGCCAGCAACTCCGATCGCGCGGCCGCAGTCACCGCTCCATGGAACGCCTCGTCGCCCTCGACGCCCCGGCCACCTGCCTCGATGTCGCGCTCCATCGTCTCCAGCGCCGACCGGATCGCCGTCAGGTCGGCGTCCGTACGTCGGGACGCCGCCAGCGCGGCCAGCTTCGACTCGAGCGCGTCACGGGCCTCGATGATCTCGGGCAGCCGGTCGGCGTGCGCGCGGATCGCCTCGATCACCGGCGCGGTCCGGGCCCGCTCGGTCAGCACCGTGCCGTCGCCGTGTCGAACCACCACCGCACCGATGACCTCGAGTGCCACCAGCGCCTGGCTCAGCGTCGCGCGGCTCACACCGAGTCGCTGGGCCAGCTCCCGCTCCGGTGGTAGCCGGTCGCCCGGCAGCAGGCCGTTCTCGATGATCCAAGTGCTGATCTGGTCGGCGACCTGCTCGTACAGGCGGGACCGCGGTACCGGTCGGGGTGGTGTAGGACGAGCAGGCGGCGACTCCATGCAGACAGCTTATTGACAAGTGGCCCACTGGGCTATTGGCTAGGCCACTGAGCCACCACTGTGATCTGTGCCTCAACCAGCACAGTCCCCGCCCCCGGAAGAAGGACTCGTCATGGGACCAGAGTGGGTTGCGATCCTGGCGCTCGTCGCGCTGTTCGTCGTCGGTACGGTCCTGCCGATCAACATGGGCGCGCTCGCGTACGTCGCGGCGTGGCTGGTCGGCGTGTACTCGTTGCACCTCAGTGAGAAGGAGATCCTGGCCGGCGTCAGCGGCGACCTGGTCCTCACGCTGATCGGCGTCACCTATCTGTTCGCGATCGCGAAGAACAACGGCACCGTCGACCTGATAGTCGCCAGTGCGGTCCGGGCCGTCGGCGGCCGGGTCGCACTGATCCCGTGGGTGATGTTCGCGGTCACCGCCGCACTGACCGCGATCGGCGCGGCCAGCCCGGCCGCGTGCGCCATCATCGGGCCGATCGCGCTCGGCTTCGCCGCGCGGTACAAGATCAATCCGCTGATGATGGGCATGTTCGTCGTGCACGGCGCCCAGGGCGGCGGATTCTCGCCGATCAGCATCTACGGCACGATCACCAACTCGGTGATGGAGGACGCCAAGCTGCCGTCCAGCGAGCTGACGGTCTTCCTGTCCAGCCTCGTCGTCAACCTGGTGATGGCGACGATCCTGTTCATCCTGCTCGGCGGCCGGAAGCTGATGAACCAGCGCGTCGACCCGAACGGTTCGGACGACCTCACCGAAGACCTGCATCAGGGCGGCGCCACCGTGACCGCGCGCGGCACCGGCGCCTCGGCCCCGACCGGAACGCTTGCTCGCGGCGTACAGCGGGATCAACTGCTGACGCTGATCGCCTTCGTCGGCGTGGCCGTGGTGGCGCTCGTGTTCGACAAGAACATCGGGTTCGTCGCGATCACCGCCGCCGTACTGCTCGCGATCCTGTCGCCGACCGAGCACAAGGACGCGATCAAGCAGGTTGCCTGGCCGACGGTGCTGCTGGTCGCGGGTGTCAGCACGTACGCCGCGATTCTCACCGAATCCGGTGCGCCGCAGTTCGTCGGCAAGTGGGCCGCCGGACTCGGAGCGGCTGTGATCGGTGCGCTCGTTCTGTGTTACGTCGGCGGTGTCGTGTCGGCGTTCGCGTCGTCGACCGCGCTGCTGCCGGTGATCATCCCGATCGCCGTACCGCTGATCGGTCACGGTGGGATCAGCGCGGGCCTGTTCGTCGCGGCGCTCGCGGTCGCGTCGACGATCGTCGACGTCAGTCCGTTCTCGACCAACGGTGCGCTGATGCTCGCGAACCGGCCGGACACGATCGCAGAACCCGTGTATTACAAGCAGATTCTCACCTACAGCGTGATCGTGGTCGCGGCCGGTCCGTTGCTGGTCTGGGCTGCGCTAGTGCTCCCGGGCTGGTGACGCGGATGGGTCAGCTGGACGGCGTACTCGTCGTGGATCTGTCCCGGGCGCTGGCCGGGCCGCATGCCACGATGATGCTCGGCGACCTCGGCGCGCGCGTGATCAAGGTGGAGGCCCCCGGTCGCGGTGACGACACCCGCGGCTGGGGGCCGCCGTTCGCCGGCGACGAGTCGACGTACTTCCTGTCCGCCAACCGCAACAAGGAATCCATCACGCTGGATCTGAAGGACGACGCCGATCGCGACGTCGTACTCCGGTTGATCGATCGGGCCGACGTACTGGTGGAGAACTTCCGGACCGGCGTACTCGATCGGCTCGGCCTCGGCCTCGACCTGTTGCGCGAACGCAATCCACGTCTGATCGTGCTGTCGATCACTGGCTTCGGCCATGACGGACCGGAAGGCGGACGGGCCGGGTACGACCAGATCGCCCAGGGTGAGGCGGGGCTGATGTCGTTGACCGGGTCGGGGCCGGATGACCCGCAGCGAGTCGGCGTACCGATCGGGGATCTGCTGGCCGGGATGTACGGCGCGTACGGCGTCGTCGCGGCGCTCCACGAACGGTCGGCGACCGGCACGGGATGCATCGTCCGTACGTCGTTGCTCGCGGCAATCGTCGGCGTGCACGCGTTCCAGGGCACGCGGTACACGGTGGCGGAGGAGGTCGGGGCGGCCCAGGGCAATCATCATCCGTCGATCGCGCCGTACGGACTGTTCCACTGCGCTGACGGTGCGGTGCAGATCGCGGTGGGCAGCGAGGGGCTGTGGGAACGGTTCAGCGCGGCCTTCGAACTCGACACGGACGGCTTGGCCACGAACGCCGACCGGGTGGCGCACCGGGACCGTTTGATCGTGGTGATCGAGGCGGCGTTCGCTGGTCTGACCAGTGCGGAGTTGCTCGCGAAACTCGCCGGGGCCGGCATCCCCGCGGGCCGGGTCCGGAGTCTGGACGAGGTGTACACCTGGGACCAGACCGCGAGTCAGGGTCTGTTGATCGACGTCGAGCACGCGACGCTCGGGCCGCTGCGACTGCCCGGGCCGCCGCTGCGGTTCTTCGACGGATCGCAGGAGACGACCCGAGGTGATCACCGGCCGCCGCCGACGCTCGACGAGCACGGCGCCTCGATCCGGGCCTGGCTGAACGAATGAGCGCCCGCGGCCTGATCGACGCCGTGCTCGACGCAGGATCCTTCCAGTCGTGGGATCGGCCGGGTACTCAGTCGGCCGACGACGCCTATCAGGAGCAGTTGCGGCGGGCTACCGAGCGGGCGGGGACGGACGAGTCGGTCATCACCGGCCGCGGCTCGGTGCGTGGTCGACAGGTCGCCGTCCTGGTCAGCGAGTTCGCGTTCCTGGCCGGGTCGATCGGCCGGGTGGCCGCGGAGCGGATTACCGCCGCAGTACGGCGCGCGACCGCCGAACGGCTGCCGATCGTCGCGTCGACCGCGTCCGGTGGGACCCGCATGCAGGAAGGAGCCGCCGCCTTCGTCGAGATGATCACCATCTCGAAGGCCCTGATGGACCACCGCGCGGCGGGCCTCCCGTATCTCGTCCATCTCCGGCATCCGACGACCGGCGGCGTCTTTGCTTCGTGGGGCTCGCTCGGCCACGTCACGGTCGCCGAGCCCGGTGCGTTGATCGGTTTCCTCGGACCCAAGGTGTACGAAGCCCTCCACCACGAACCGTTCCCGTCCGACGTTCAAACGGCCGAGAACCTCGCCGCGCACGGCGTGATCGACGGCGTTGTCGAGACGAGCGATCTCCCGTTCCTGCTCGACCGGGCGCTCGGAGTCCTCGTCGATCCCCCGGTCGCTCCGACGCTCCCCCGCCGTACCGGAGCCGCTGGCCCTGTCGACGCCTGGACCTCTGTACTGCGTACTCGTCAGCCGGACCGCGCCGGAGTCCGCGAGCTCCTCCGCTACGGGGCCACCGGCACGCTCCGACTTACCGAACCCGATGCGGCCGTCCTCGTCGCACTGACTCGACTCGACGGCCGACCGTGCGTGCTGGTCGGCCAGGACCGCACCCAGACCAAGCCGATGGGTCCGGCCGCCTTACGCCAGGCGCGCCGCGGCATGAACCTCGCGCAGACCGTCGGCCTCCCACTCGTCACGGTCATCGACACCGCCGGCGCCGAACTCTCCCGCGCCGCGGAGGAAGGCGGCCTGGCCGGCGAGATCGCGCTGTGCATCTCGACGATGACGACCCTGACCGTGCCGACCCTGTCGATTCTCCTGGGCCAAGGCACCGGCGGCGGCGCACTGGCGTTGCTCCCGGCAACCACCGTCGTCGCGGCGGAGCACGCCTGGCTCGCGCCACTGCCGCCAGAGGGAGCCAGCGCGATCGTGTACGGCGACACTGGCCACGCCTCGGAGCTCGCCGCCGCCCAGCACATCACCGCCCCCGACCTGCACGCCTCCGGCACGATCCATCACCTGGTCCCTGAACACGACACAGACACCGCGGAGACCCTCGCAGTCGCACTAGCCGCCGAATGCGCGGCTCAACTGACTGCGAACCACAGCACTCCGCCGAGGATGACCTCGACACAGAAGTAGAACCAGGACGGGTAGAACGCCCGCGGGCGGTCCCGCAACGCGCCGATCAGCCGCCCCGCGGCCATACCGCCCAGCGCGACCGCAACCGCGATCACCGCGCCGCGCCGGATCTCCTCGTCGAGCGCCGCTGCGATGAGCAGGCCGCCAATCGCGAGCCCGAACCCGCCGTACACGGCACGTACTTCGTTGCGCGCGTCCGGGCCCGCCGCCACGATCCCGAAGGGCCGCACCAGCGCCGCGGGCATGACGAGCCCGTAGATCCCCATGCCGGCGAAGAACACCGCCGCGACAACTATTGCAATCATTGCAACAGACTAGTGCAGAGCTCGGGCAGGTGGGCTCTTGACGCCGGATGAGCGAAGCGCTGTAATCAGGACGCCTATTCTGTTTACGTAAACATTCTCCCCGCCCGGAGGTAAGCCTGTGAAGCGAAGAGCGATTGGGACCATGGCGAGCGTGGTGCTCGCCGCAGTCGGGGTCAGTCTGCTGGCGACGCCGGCCAACTCCGCCGAGCCGTCGGCGTACAGCTCCTTCCGCCCCGGCCAACCCTGGCTGGACATGAGCGGCAAGGTCGTTCAGGCCCACGGCGGCCAGGTCGTCCCCTCGAAGGACCAGCGCGGTCGGCGCATCTACTACTGGTACGGCGAGGATCGCAGCGCCGGCTACTACGACAGCCCGGGTGTGCACCTGTACTCGTCGTACGACCTCTACAACTGGAAGGACGAGGGACTCGCACTCCGCGCGATGAACTCCCCCGACCAGTTCGAGAACGACCCGTACTTCTCCAAGCTCTACAAGAAGTACACGCCCGCGCAGAAGGACGTCGTCTGGCGCGACCTGTCGACCAACAGCGTCCGCACCGACGGCTGGGCGCGTCCGTCGATCCTCGAACGCCCCAAGGTGATCTACAACAAGAGCACCGGCAAGTGGATCATGTGGGTGCACTCCGACGGCCCGTCGTCGCCGACCAGTACGTCGACGTACGCCCGCGCCGAGGCCGGGGTGGCGATCGCCGACTCACCGAAGGGCCCGTTCCGCTGGATCGACTCGTACCGCCTGAACCGCGTGCCGAGCGACTCGGTGCCGTGGTGCGGTACGGGATCCGCGTTCGACCCGGCCGGCGGGATGGCGCGGGACATGAACCTGTTCGTGGACGACGACGGTACGGCGTACATCATCTACTCCTCCGAGGAGAACCGGACGATGTACATCTCCAAGCTGAACAGGTCGTACACGTACCTGTCCGCGGCGCCGGAAAACGCTGTACCTGGCAAGGACTTCGTCCGTACGCTCGCCTGCAACCAGCGTGAGGCGCCGGCCATGTTCAAGTCGGAGGGCACCTACTACCTGGTGACGTCGGGAGCCACCGGCTGGGATCCGAACCCGGCGCGCTACGCGACCTCGCAGAACGTTCTGGGTCAGTTCACCGACCGCGGGAACCCGATCACCGGCGACGGCGCGGCGAACACCTACCGGTCGCAGAGCACCAACGTGATCCCGGTCGACCAGAAGCACAACAAGTTCGTCTTCATGGGCGACCGGTGGACCCCCGACGATCTCGCGAACGCGCCGTACGTCTGGATGCCGATGAGCTTCGGCGAAGGCGGCGCGCTCACCATCGGCCCGGACACCGAGTGGAAGTTGAGCGACCTCACGCCGTACACCCGCTGGACCGTCACGAGCGCCATCCCTGACAACGTCTGGCTCAACGACACAAGCACACTGCCGACAACCGTCACCGTAACGACCGCCCGCGGATCACAGCAGTTGGCCGTCACCTGGGATCCTTCGACCATCGCGCAACCGGGACCCGCGACGCTCCGCGGCACGTTGGCGGACGGCAGGACGTTCACCCGCTCGGTGGTGGTCGTGCCACACGGTCTGCGGTACGCCGTGAACGCAGGCGGGACTGCGACACCCGACTGGACACGTCTGACCCAGGTCGCGTCGACCGAACAGCCGCTGCTCAACTCGGCACCGGAGCAACCGCTGGGAACTGATCCAGTGACGGGCACGGTATGGGGCTACACAGGTTCGAGCGCGCCGGCCGGGACTGGCGACCTCTACACGACGCTGCGGTACGCCAAGAACCACGAGCCGCTGGTCTACACGTTCGAAGGCCTCGAGCCGGGCACGTACACGGTCCACGCGGGCTACTACGACATCTGGCCGTGGGCCAACCGCGCGGCCGAGGTGACCGTCAACGGGTCCGTCGTGGACCAGCAACGCCTGTTCACCGCGACCGGCGTCGCAGCGTCGTACGGCGGAGTCACGGTAGGGGCAGACGGCAAGATCACGGTGTCGATCGCGCCCACCCGGTCGCCCGACATCCAGGTCAGCTGGCTGATGATCGCCCGCGCCACCTAAGCGCTCCACCTATGCTGATGCCATGTCGAGCGAGGTCAGGGATGCGCGCCGCGGGTCCAAGGGACACCCGAAGTCGGGACCGTCCATCGGCGACGTCGCCCGGTTGGCCGGTGTCTCGTCGCAGACCGTGTCACGCGTGTCCACGGGCTCGGAGCCGGTCAAGGCCGAAACCCGGGAACGGGTACTCGACGCGATGCGGCAACTGGGGTACGCACCGAACCTCGCCGCCCGGGCCCTGCGCCGAGGCAACTTCCGGTCGATCGGTCTGATCGCTCACCAGGTCATCCGGACCGGTGAGTCGAAGACGATCGAGGCGGTCATCGAGGCCGCCCGGCAGGAGGGGTACTCGGTGAGCCTCGTCGACGTCGAGAGTCCGTCCTCGAGCGACGTCAGCGAGGCCGTGCAGCACCTTAGCCACCAGGCGATCGACGGCTTGATCATCATCCGGGCCGAGACCGCGACCCCGGCGGCTCTGGCGCTGCCGCCGACCATGCCGGTCGCGGTGTCCGACTCGCGGTTCATCGGGCACCACCCGGCGGTCGGCGCCGATCAGGTCGGTGGCAGCCGCGCCGCGGTCCAGCACCTGCTGGATCTCGGGCACGCGACCGTCCACCACATCGCGGGGCCAAGCGACTCCGGCCCTGCGGACCTGCGGGCGACCGCCTGGAAGCAGACGTTGGTCAAGGCCGGGCGGGAGGTCCCGGAGCCGTTCGGCGGTGATTGGTCCGCGGAGGCGGGCTACAAGATCGGGAGCGAGATCGCGAAGCGCGACGACGTGACGGCGGTCTTCGCGGCGAACGACGAGATGGCAGCCGGCCTGATCCATGCACTGCACGAGGCCGGCCGCCGGGTGCCGGACGACGTGAGCGTCGTCGGGTTCGACGACATCGACCTCGCCGCCCACCTCTGGCCGCCGCTGACGACGGTCCGGCAGGAGTTCCACCAGATCGGTCACGACCTCGTCGAGGTCATCATGCGGCAGCTCGGCGGGCGGGAGCAGCTGACCGGATACCACGGCACGGTGCCCGCGCCGCTGATCGTCCGGCAGAGCACGGCAGCACCCCGCAAGCGTCGGCGTACCCGCCGCTGATTTCGGGTGGACAGTCGCAAGCCGGTCCGGTTACTGTCAGAGATGTTTACGTAAACAAGAGATGAGAGCCCATGCCTGACTTCGCCATCGGTGAGTCCGACTTCGTCCTGGACGGCCGTCCGTTGCAGATCATCTCCGGCGCCCTGCACTACTTCCGGATGCACCCGGACACCTGGGCGGACCGGATCGAGAAGGCGCGGCTGATGGGGCTCAACACCATCGAGACCTACGTCCCCTGGAACGCGCACAGCCCGCGCCCCGGCGTGTTCGACACGTCCGGGATGCTCGACCTCGGGCGGTTCCTCCGCGAGGTCGCGGCCGCCGGGCTGTACGCGATCGTGCGGCCGGGGCCTTACATCTGTGCGGAGCTGGACAACGGCGGGCTCCCGGCGTGGCTCTTCCGCGACGACAGTACCGATGTCAGGGCCGGGGTACGCCGCTATGAGCCGGCGTTCATGTCAGCAGTCACGCAGTACCTGCAGAATGTGGTGGAGATCGTCCGGCCGCTGCAGATCGATCAGGGCGGTCCGGTGCTGCTTGTGCAGGTCGAGAACGAGTACGGCGCGTTCGGGGACGACCAGACCTACTTGAAGGCGCTGGCCGACGTGATCCGGAACGCCGGCGTCACCGTTCCGCTCGTTACGGTGGATCAGCCGACCGACTCGATGCTCGCGGCCGGCGGACTGGACGGCGTACTGCGGACAGCGTCGTTCGGTTCCCGTGTCACGGCGCGGCTCGAAACGCTGCGGAAGCACCAGCCGACCGGGCCCCTGATGTGCATGGAGTTCTGGGACGGGTGGTTCGACTACTGGGGTGGACGCCACCACACGACGAGCGCGGCCGATGCCGCCGCGGAGCTCGACGCGCTGCTCGCGGCCGGGGCGTCGGTCAACATCTACATGTTCCACGGTGGTACGAACTTCGGACTGTCGAGCGGGGCCAACGACAAGGGCGTGTACCGCCCGACCGTGACGTCGTACGACTACGACGCACCGCTCGACGAGGCGGGGAATCCGACGGAGAAGTTCCACGCGTTCCGGGAGGTCATCTCGCGGTACGCGCCGGTGCCGGACGCCGTGCCGTCCTCGAAGCCGGCCGCGCCGGAGTTCACCGTCGCGCTGTCCGATCCGATCGGGCTCCTCTCCGGCCTGCCCGGCACCTGCTCGGAACATCAGGAACTGCCGACGCTCGACGATCTCGACGTACGGCTTGCGATCTTCCGGACCGAGCTGCGTCAGGGTGGGCCGGCGCTGCTGACGTTCGGCGAGGTCCGCGACCGCGTGCAGGTGTTCCTGGACGGCGCACCGGTCGGCATCCTGGAACGCGAACGCCACGACCGCGCGATCATGCTCCCCCACACCCGCGGCCGGCTCGAGCTCGTCGTCGAGGACCAGGGCCGGGTCAACTACGGTCCTCGCATCGGTGAGCCCAAGGGCCTCATCGGGCCGGTCCGCGTCGGCACCGAGGAACTCACCGGCTGGACCGCCCGCGGGATCGACCTCGACAGGGTTCCGCAACTGTGGCACTCGGCCGGTCCGACGCCGTCCGCGCTCGGCATCGGGCCGACCGCGTGGCGCGCGACGTTCGAGACCGACGGCGAGTCCGACCTGTTCCTGCGAACCGATGCCTGGGGCAAGGGAATCGCCTGGATCAACGGTTTCTGCCTCGGCCGCTACTGGCGCCGCGGCCCCCAGGAAACCCTCTACGTGCCGGCGCCTCTCCTGGAGCAGGGCACCAACAACCTCGTCGTACTCGAACTAGAAGTCCTCGAAACCCCCACAGCAACCTTCACCGCCTCACCGCAACTGGGCCACACCGACCTCTAGCGCTGACGAAGAGAGGCAGCTCGACAGGATGTATCGGGTGGCCGGGTAGTGCACCTGAGCGTGAACGCGTCCGAGCGTACAGCGTCTCGCCGGTGCACTACCTGTCGAGCTTGCACATCACACGGCCGCGAAGGGCCGTACCGCCGCCAACCCGATCGTCCAGCCGGCCACATCCCCCAGCGCGGGGAAACACAGTCCCCTCCCATTTGGCTGGTCAGCCAGCGAGGTGTGGGGTTTGTGAGCCAAATCCAGGGTCACGAACCCCACACTGGGTGGGTCAGCCAGGCAAATTGGTGGGTCAGCCAGGGAAATGGGGTTGGGAGCCACGCCCTAGGCCGTCAGCAAGCCCTTGATTGTGGTGACGATGCCGCCGGTGATGGCCAGCGTCAGGACCATCGATCGGGCTACGCGGTCCGGGATCCGCCCGGACAGGAGGGCGCCCAGTCCGGCGCCGAGCAGCAGTCCGGCGGCCGCCACGAGCCATTCGTCACCCGCGAGTGGGGGTACGCCGCGGGTGACGAGGGAGAAGATGTTGACGATCGTGCCGTAGAACAGGGCGTTCGGCACGAACTCGCGGATCGTCCAGTTCGCGTTGACGGCGTACAGCGACACCGGGGGTCCGCCGAGGCCGCCGGCCGTGTTCATGAACCCGCCGGCCGCACCCGCGGTCAGCGCGCCGGCGAGTCCTCTCAGGGCTCGCACGCGCAGACCGCTCATCAGCAGGGCCGCGGTCACTGTCACCAGTCCACCCATCACCACCAGAAGCACCGGCTCGGGCAGGACTCGGGAGAACCAGGCGCCGAGCGGCGCCGTACATGCGGCGGCGATCACCAGCGGGACCATCGCCTTCAAGCGCACCTGGCGCCACCCGCGGGACAGGCCCAGGACACAGACGACACCGGCCGCGCAGTTCGCGAACGAGACGCCGTCCGTCGGCCCGAGCACCATCACGAGCGCAGGCACCGCGACCAACGCGAACCCCATGCCCGTGAGCCATTGGACGAAGGCCCCGAGCAGGACGACCCCGCCAAGGAGCAGTCCCGCAGTACCACTCACTGCGGGAACCTCCTGGTTAGGCGACGTTCAGAAGTTTCGCATACAGGTCGAAGACGCCGAACGCGAGTGGTACGAAGGCGATCATCGCGGCGACCTCGATCGCGTCGAGGATCTGTGAGGCGCGGGCCTGGAGGTGTTGGGGTGACTCCGGACGCATCCCGAAGGCGGCGACCATGCCGACCACGACCAGGAGGCCGACGGCGATCAGGGCGCCTCCGGCTTCCTTGGTGGACAGGACGAACGTCAGCACCAGCATGATGCTCAGCGCCGCCGCGCACAGGACCGCGACCTCGGTCAGCAGCGGGTACAGCCGCGCTCGGGACGCGAGCAGGAACGCCAGCAGCACCGAGGCGCTGATCGACCAGCCGTTCCAGGTCCGCAGCATCACGACGGCCGACGCCACCGACGACATCGCGACCGGAACCGTGGCCAGCGCGATCCCGAGGTGCGCCGCGTTGATCGCCGAATGTACGTCGGTGCGCTGGACCTCGACGCCCTGGGCCCGCCGGTCGTCGAGCGCGGTCAAGCCCGACATCGCCAGCCCGATCCTGGGCAGCAACCCGAGCACCAGCACGGACAACGCGCCGGCCACGACGCCGACCCGATCCGCGTCGATGCCGAGCCGCACACCACCGATCCAGCACACCGCGAACGCCACGGTGACGGAGCCGCCGAGCACGCCGCCACGGGCCAATCCGGCCCCGGCGAACAGTACGGCGCCAATTCCCACCCCGGCCGCACCGGCCGCGAACGCCATCGGCGCCGACCAGCCGCCAGCGATCGCCCAGACCACCAGCCCGATCGAGAGACATCCGGTGGCGATCGCCAACAGCGGGATGCCGACCACCGGTCGCTGATAGCGGCCGAGCACAACGCCGACGAAGCCGGTCAGCGTGGTGAGCACCAGCAGCAGGAACAACGCCAGGTCCGATTCCGCCTGGGTGACCAGAGCAATCACGCCGGCCAGCACACTGACCACCAACGCGGCACCGGCCAGGGCCCGGCGGTGCTTGGGCTGGAACGCGGTCGCCCGGCGATCCAGGTCGTCCACGGTTTCCTCGGTGATGTCGTACACCGTCGGAGCCGGCGGCAACTCGCCCTCGGCCATCAGCCTCAGCACCGCGCCATCGCCGAGCCGGGCACTGGCCAGGCTGTACTCCGGCGCCACCTGCTCCCCGCTGACGGTGGTCAGGAACCTGCGCCGCGGCCACCGCTCCACCGGCTCGTCCAGCATCTGCATCAGGTCCGGCAACAGCTTGCCGAGTGGCTCGTCGACCGGCAGTACGGCGTCCATCCGCCGACGCCGACCGACCACTGTCACCCTGCTGTACGTCGCGCCCATTAGCTCATCCTTCTCTGTTGGTACCGGAGATGGCGCTGCGCAGCAGGTCGCCGAGTCGTTCCCAGTCCGGCAGCCGCGTGCCGTCGCCCAGCCCGTACCAGGCCGCCGGTCGGGAGGCCGGTCCGATCGGCACCGACTTGGTCGACGCGCCGATCCGCGCCTCCTGCGGACCGATCGCGAGGCCGATCGGTCCGGGGAAGCCGGTGAAGTGCGGGTACGACGTGGTGTCGGCGGCCGCGCCCGCCGCGCTGACCAGCACTGTCACCAGCTCCACCTCTTCGGCGAGCCGTCCGATCACGTCCCGGACCGTGTCAGCGTCGGGTGGTTCGAGTCCCGGCTGTGCGACCGCGAGCATCACGGTCTCCTCGATACCGGCGGGCCGGCTGTTGATCACCGCGGACCCGGTCGCCGGCAGGACTCCATCGGTCTGTGCGCCGACCACGGTGAGGAGCGAGGGCCTCGGGGACCGGCGATGGCAGTACGCCGTCAGCGAGGCGCTGGCCTCGGCGTTCCACGGACGGTTCAACGGCTCCTCGGTGCCCCAGCCGATCGGCGGCGCACCGGTCAGCTCGGTGAACAGCAACTCGGTGGCGCGGCCAACGATCGTGCTGTCCAACGCCGGATAGCGCACGCGCGCCAGGACCTGAAGGTTGGCCCGGACGTCGAGCTTCTGAGGATCGGTCATCCACGCGGCGGCCAACTCCCCGCGACCATCGGCTCCAGTGACCGGGGCGAACTTCTTCCCGTCCCAGCTGAGTTTCACACCGGTAAGTCCGTCGTACGCCTCGTCGGACTGCACGACCCAGCGGGTGTTCCGGCCCGAGAACAGGCGGGTCCGTGCCGGGTAGCTGAGCCTGACGCCGGCCGGGGTCACCAGCTGGACGCCGCGGCCCTCGCGCTCGGCGGCGGCCACCGCATCGAGCAACCAGGCGGACAGACCGACCACCGGACGGTCCTGCATCATCACCGCTACTTCGTCGGTGATCAGATCCAGGCCGGGGCTGTAGTCAAGTGCGTTAGGCATTCTTGGCTCCTTTCTCGGCAGTGGGCGGCGGTGCCCAGATCCGGCCGCCGGTGCGCTCGACCAGCTCCTCGGCGTACCGCCACGCCAACCGCGAGCCGACGTCGTGCGTCGCGGCGCGGATCTCCACCCACCAGGTCGGCGTCGGTACGTCGGCGTACGCGGGCCCGAACTGCCGCATCGGCTCGCCCGGCACCTGGATGTACATCGGCGTGTCGATCGACACCAACGGGACGTCTGCGTCGTCGCAGAGCTGGATCACCATGCCGCCCGACACCGCCCGGACCCGATGCTCGGTACCGGTTGCCGCGAGCGCCGCCAGCACGTCCTCGTCCGACGGCATCCGCTCCAGCAGCGCCACTACGTCGTACGTCATTGAGAACCTCCTAGTTGGCCGTTGCCGTCAGCAAGCGCTGTTTGGATCAACACCGGGCTGTCCCCGCGCCGCACGAACAGTCCCCGTCCGGGCGGGTAGCTGCCCGGCCGGGCGCCGGTGAAGATCTGGCCTTCGCCCCGATCGCCCGCCATCACCAGTCCGGCGCAACCGGACTCGAGCACGGCCTGCAGGAAGGGTTCGTACATCGAGCGGGACGCGCCCGAGGCCCGTCGTACGACGACGAAATGCAGATTCAGATCGCGACCGGACGCGACGTACGGCAGCAACGGTTCCAGCGGCGACTGACCGCCGGTGGTGAGCAGGTCGTAGTCGTCGACCACGACGACGATCCGTGGTCCGGTGTTGTCCGGCGTGCCGGAGTCGTCGGGCATGCGCCGCTCCAGCTCCTCGGCGATCGCGCCCGCCAGCCCGCCGGCTTGCCGGATGTTCGTCGCGTGGCCGCCGATGTAGTCCTCGGGCAACGACTTCACCACGTCGGTCAGGGAGCGTCTGGGATCCATCACCCCGAACACGAGCTCCGAGGACGCGGCGTACCGGTCGGCGAGCTGTTGCATGACCAGCCGGAGCAGGTTCGTCTTGCCGCACTCGTTGTCGCCAAAGGCAACCAAGTTGCCGTCGTCACCGGACAGGTCGAGCAGCACCGGCGCGAGACCGGCCTCGTCCAGCCCGATGGGCACCCGCTCCGGCTCCGTCACCGAGCTCGGCAGCGCCCGACGTCCGACCTGGAACGGCAGCACCCTGACCTGCGGGGCGAGCGCGCCGCTCCAGGCAGACCTGATCGCGACCGACTGCGACTCGAGCACCTGGCTGAGGCGATCGTCGTCGACCCGGCCGTCGACCCGCGGCAGCGCGACTTGAGCGAACAGCTTGCCCTGCGGGGTGAGCAGCCGGCCGGGCCGGGCGCTGCGCATCGTTCCCTGCAGACGCGTGTCGATCATGGAGTCGGACGGATCGTTCAACCTCAGCTCGAGCACTGTGCCGAACAGTGACTGCAGTTGCATCCGTACGTCGTTCCAGCGCAGCATCCCCGCCACGACATGTACGCCGTACCCGCTGCCGCGCTGCAGGATGTCCGCGATCGGCTCGTCGATCTCGTCGAACTGCGTCCGGATCGCGCCGAAGTTGTCGACCAGCAGCACGATGTCCGCGCAGGGCAACTCGGGGACCTCGCCCGCGCCGTGGAGTTCGCGCAGGGTCTCCATGGTGTCGATCCCGCGGTCGCGGAAAACGCGTTCGCGGTGGTCGATCATCCCCCGGATCTCCTCCAGCGTCCGCCGCAGCCGGTTCCGGTCGGTGCGGATCGCGATCCCGCCGACGTGCGGCAGATCGCGCAGCGGCTGCAGTCCGCCGCCGGCCAGGTCGAGGCCGTAGATCGCTACCTCGGCAGGGGTGTGGCTGTGGGCGAGCGCGGTCACGATCGTCCGGATCGTGGTGGTCTTGCCGGACTGCGGACCGCCGATCAGTGCACAGTGCCCGCCGGCCGCGGTCAGGTCGAGCCGCATCACTTCCTGCCGTTGCCTGCGGGGGTCGTCGAGCACTCCGATCGGCGGCGCCAGCTGCGGCGACCCGGCCGGGAACTGGAGTCCTCGCGGACCTGGCCGTGGATCGCCCGCGAGCTGGTCCAGCGTGCAGGCGACGGGCAGCGGCGGCAGCCAGATCTGGCTCACCTTCCTGGCGGCCGGTTTGACCTGGCCGACGAACATGTCGAGCACGGTCGGGCCGGTTGTGCGCTCGGTGGCACCGTCTTCGTCGTCGGCTGCGGCCGCGAGTCCACCGAGGTCTTGCTGGTACGGCGTCAGCAGGTACGGCCGGACCACCGGGCCTGGTTTCTCCGGCTCGCGGTTGATCCGACCTGTATACGGGCCGGAGACGTACGCCGCCTTGAACCGCTGGTACACCGAGACGTCCACCTTGAGATAGCCGAAGCCCGGCAACGGCGGCAGATGGAAGGCGTCGGTGGTGTCCAGCACCGAGCGGCTCTCGTCCTCGGAGAACGTCCGCAGCCCCAGCCGGTACGACAAGTAGGTCTCGAGCCCGCGCAGCTGACCGCTCTCGATCCGCTGGCTGGACAGCAGCAGATGTACGCCGATCGACCGACCGATCCGGCCGATCGACAAGAACAGGTCGATGAAGTCGGGCCGTACGGTGAGCAGTTCGCCGAACTCGTCGATGATCACGAACAGGTGCGGCAACGGATCCAGTTCGGGCCGCTGCTGGCGGAGCAGCCGGTAGTCGGTGATGTTCGCGATGTTCCCGGCATCCCGCAGTACCCGCTGCCGGCGCTGGACCTCACCGGCCAGGCTCGCGTACGCCCGTTCGGTCATGGTCGGGTCGTCGACCAGGTTGGTGATGATCCCGGCGACATGCGGTACGCCGTCGAACGGGGCGAAGGTCGCGCCGCCCTTGTAGTCGATCAGAACCATCGCCAGGTCCTCCGGGCTGTGCGTGGCGAGCAGCCCGAGCACCAGCGTGCGCAGCAGTTCCGACTTGCCCGACCCGGTGGCGCCGACGCACAGGCCGTGCGGCCCCATCCCGAGCTGGGCAGACTCCTTCAGATCCAGCATCACTGGGGCGCCGGCCTGGTCGAGACCGATCGGAACCCGCAGGAAGTTCCGCTCGCCGCGGGCGGACCACATCCTCGCCCGGTCGAGCCGACCCGGGTCGTCGATGCCGAGCATGCCCATCACGTCGACGTCGGACGTGTACGCATCCTCTTCGGCGGACTCCTTCGACAGCCGCAGCGGCGCCAGCCTCCGGGCGAGGCCTTCGGCGACGGCAGCGGTGGTGCGGTCGGGTTGACCGGTGGCCACCAGTGGCTGGGCGCTCCTGAGGTCCTCGACCACCACCTCGTCGCCTTGTACCGAGATCCGGACCGCGACGTTGCTGGGTTCCTGGGTCCGGTCGGCGACCAGGTGCAGAACAGTCAGACCGAGCGCTGGAGTGTCTTGTCCCTCGCCCTGTGCGCGGACCTCGGCACTGACCTGCCCGTACGTGTCGTGGAGCACCAGGAGCCGCTGCGTCAGCCGGCGGCTGTCCTGCTGCCCCATGGATCCACGCCGAGCCTCGCTGGCCCATTTCGTCCGCTCCGACAGATCGTTCGCGATCAGGCCGGCCAGCTCGACCGGCGACGGCGCGATCCTGCGGAACGGGTGCGGACCGTCCTGGCGTTCCGGGTCCAGCACGTGCGGCAACCAGCTCAGCCACTGCCAGTCCTTCATCGCGGCGGGCGGGTAACACGCCGCCAACTCGACGTCCTCCGGCGCGTGGAACACCGCCAACTGCAGCAACAGCGACCGGGCCACGTTCACCACGCCGTCACGATCGCCGACGATGCTGACGTTGCCGACCTGGTCCATCGGCACGGTGAGGGGCATCTCCGGCATCAGCGCAAACCGGCGTACGACGGCCTGCGCTTCCGCCATCATGAACGGATCAGGCGGATCCATGGTGGCGCCGGGGTTCTGCACCACGGTCGCCGGACCGACCGGGATGCGGCCGGTGCCGCAGCGGACCTTGAGGAAATCCGAGTCGGTACGTCGGCGTTCCCACAGCCGCGCCGGGTCGCGCGCGCAGTCGACCAGGGCGTCGCTCGGCGGGTCCAGGAGACCGGCCTCCGAACGTACTGTCCGCTCGGTCTTGGCGAACTCGTCGCGCAGGCGCTCCAGATAATCGAGGTACCGCTCGCGCTGCTTGCGCCGGTCCCGGCCGGCGCGACCGCGTTGCGACATCGCCGACCCGAGTACGCCGGCGAGCGTGGCCACCAGCATCGCCGCGCCCACCACCATGAACAGGGTGCTCCGCGTCACCGCCATCATGCCGACCGAGCCGAGTACGCCGGTGATCGGCAGCAGCGCCTGCATCGGCCCGCCACCGCCGCCGGCCTGGCCGAGCGTCGGCGGCGCCTCGATCACCTTCGGCGGCTGCTCGCCGAGATGCCGGGTGCTCCGCGCCGGGCGGTGCACGAGGGTAGACACGGGATCTCCTTCCGGAAACGTTTGCGCTCAGGGCTCAGCGGGACGGGGTCGTCGTCGGTCGTTTGGTGGCTGGTCGGGTCGACTGGGTTCTTGGTGGTGTTGCTGACGAAGTGGCCGATGGCGACGGGCTCGGAGCCACGGTTTGGGCCGGTTGGTTCTGTTGCTGTTTCTCCTTCGCCAGTTCGCGATCGATGAAGGACCAGCCGACGCATCCGGCGCAGATCACAGCGGCCAGCGCGACACTGGCGAACAACTTGCCGACGCCCTCGTCCAGGCTGTGCCGGGCCCGATCGGCCCCGAACAGCGCGGCGTCACGGAGCCGCTGCCGCCGTACGCTGACGGACTCGATGATCTGGTTGTTGTACTCCCGAGGCACGGCCGGTCACCCCGTCCCGCCGGCCGCAGCCAGCGCCTCGTCGACAGACGTCCGGCTCGGGTGGAACTCGTACACCCCATCGCCGACCAGGAACATCGTGTCGGTGAACCCAGGCATCTCGAACAGCCACCAGCCCCGGACCCCGCGACGCCGCCAGGTCGCCAGGTCGGCCGCCGTCACCGGGTCCGGTGACGCCGACTGCACGGTCAACCAGGCGGCGAGCTCGGCCGCGGGATCGACATGCTGCAGACCGTGTTCAACCGCGTAACCTTCTAGTTGCTCGTCGTACGGCGTCGCGCTGCCGAGCATCCAGCTGTCGCGAGTCGACTTCACCACCACGATCGGACCCGCGCCGACGGGCGGCCGTCCCTCACCGGTGTCGAACCACTCTCTCGTCGACCAGGCGAAGACCCATGCCCAGCCGACATCCGCCACGTGCTCGTCATCGGTTGCCAATCGCAACAGTTCGCCCGGCGACTCCACGCTCTCCAGGAACGCGGCTGCGACTGCACGCGCTTCACTCCGCTCCATGCCTCTGTCCTTCGTTGCTTCCGTAGTTCGTCCGCAGGAACTCGAGGCCCGCGCCGAACCGTTCCAGCCGGGCCCAGGTGCGCTGTTGCGGGTCGACGAAGTACACGCGACCGTGGCGATTGACGACCATGAACACGTGCCCCGACGTCGGGATCCCGAGGAACGAGCGGTAGCCACATACCAGGCCTCGCGCCCCGTCACCGGCCCGATAGATCTCCTGCGCGATCTCCTCGAAGTCACCGACCTCGCGGAAGGTCGTGTACGGCACGCCGACCCGCTGCGTCATCCGCAAGCGCTGACTGCCTTCGAGCTCCCGTGGATCAACCATCACCGCCGAAGACGGCTGCCCCCGCAAGGTCAACTCGGCCGCGATGACCGACCCCTCACAATTCTCCCACTTCCGCCGAGCCGGCAACCCCGGCCGATCCGGATTGACATCCACCAACTCCGGAAACACCCGCCCAAAGTCCACCCCGCGCCCATTCCCTCTGTGCACCTGAGGAACCGCCTGATGTTCCACAGAAGATGCCCCAGGCAACTTGTCGTGCGCCTCGGGGATCTCGTTGTGTGCCGGCGTGCCGGTCGGTTCGAACTGCTCGACCCTGCCGTCCGGGTGCCGCAGTACAGCGCCACCCGTGTGGTCGAAGGTTCCTCGCCCACCACCCCAGACGGTCTTCCCGGTCCGCGGGTCAACAACCTCGTAGCGCACCCTGAGCGCACCCGGCCCCGCGTCCGGCACAGACGGCACGAGCTCAGCCCGCACCTCATGCCCAGACCCGATCCACCGATCCCACTCGTCGCCCATCCGCTCCCAGGCAGCCGCATTCACCCGCGCCTCCCGAGGCACCAACCGATCCACCGCAGACCACGGAACATGCCGCCCCAACGGATCAGCCCCAACCGCCTCCCGCGCAGTCACCCACAACCCCGGCGCCCCACCCTCCGGACCCCCACCCCGAAACTCATTCCGCCCCAACCGCCCAACAGCCCCAGAATCCCCAGGACCCTCGGAACCAACGACCGAACGCGAAGGCACACCATCTCCACCCACCGAACCAACCGGCGAACTTGGTGTCTCGCCGACACCTGGACCGGAGTCGGCCCGCGAGTGTGAAGGTTCGCCAGCTTGCTGCGTGGTGCCGGGGGTTGGTGGGCGATCGGACTTGGGGTAGCGGTAGTCGATCATCTGCGAGTCGTCGGGCAGCTGCCCGAGTTCGCCCCACCGACCATCGGCACCGGGTGTCAACCACCGCTCACCCGGCCGCCGCATCGCAACCTCGAGCCCCCGCAGCGCGCGAGTCCGCGGCGGCCACGCACCGGTGACCGGCGCGTGCTCGTCGTACAACCGCTGATTCCCGTCCCACCACCGCACTCGCCCACCTCGGTCGACGAACGCACCGAACGCATGCCCGCTGCCCTCATGCCAATCGACACCGAGATACGCCAAGGTCCCCGGCGGGCTCCCGCGCAACGACCGCTCCAACTGCTGGTAGGCCTCGGCGGTGAACTCCTCCGGCGTACTGCGCAGCGGGTCGTGCGATCGATACCCCGGCCGGCCGCCAATCCACTCCCACATCTCCACGCGCGACTCCCCCGTACCGAACGCATTACCTACCGCAAGTCTCGGATCCCCACCGTGCATCATCTCGGCGAACACCCGGAACCGTTCCGCACAAGCCGTCCGCGTCGAAAGCTTCCCGGCCGACCCGTCGTCGAGGATGCCCGACCACTCGTCAACCCGCTCGAGCCGATCCCCGGCCGAAGCCTCACGTACCCGTTCCAGCTTGCGCCCGTCCGGATCCCCGCTCTCCCACAAAACCGGCCGTACGTCGGGCCGCGCCTCCCCCGGCACCCCCACCCGCTGCCGATCCGACCGCAACGACTCAATCAACTTCTCATCACCAGACCGCCACCGAGCAGCCCGACTGATATCCGGATCCTCCCGACGACCCTCACCCCGCCCAGCCTCTCCCGGCCCGTCAGAACGCCCCTGAGCACGCCGAGCCCCGTCCTCCCCAAGCAGTCGACGCCCAATCTCCCCAAGATCCCCGTCATCCCCACCACGCCCCGAGTCCTCGACACGCCCCGGCTCCCCCGGCTGCTCGACCCGACGCGGTTGCGCGGCGTGACCCGGCTGATCGCCGTGGCGACCCGCGCCTTCCGGCGTTCCAGAACCGTCCTTCGTAGGACGGGCGCCTGAATCGTCGTCCCCCGACAGCCTGCGCCCGATCTCCGCCAAGCCTCCGTCGTCACCGTGCCCCGAACCTTCGCCACGACCCCGCTCGACACGATCCGGATCTGCACCAGGCCACTCGGGGCCCTCCGCCTGCCGTGGCCGCTCCGCGCGACGCAGTCCGTCCTCGTAGGTCGGGTTGTTGGCATGGGTCGGGTTGTTGGCATGGGTCGGGTTGTTGGCGTGAGTCGGGTTGTTGGCGTGAGCTGGGTCCGCGTGGGTCGGGTCGGTGGAGGTCGGGCTGTTGGCGTGGGTCGGATTGTTGGCGTGAGCTGGATCGGCGTGGGTTGGGTTGTTCGTGTGGGTGGGCTTGTTGGTGTGGGTTGGGGTGGTGGGCTTGGGGGCGTGGCGGACGGTGCCGCCTTCTTCTACTGCGTGTACTGGGGGGCGGTCTCCTTCGGGTAGGTGGTGGGTTATTTCTGTTGCTGAGCGGGACGGCAGACCTCCGGTCGGCGTACGGCCGTGTTCCGTTCCAAGCGCTCGGCCGAACGCCGTACGTGCGTCGCCCGTCAACTTCCCGCGGATGTCCAGACCGCTGCGGGACGCGTGCCGGACCAGCTCGCGTACGCCGGCCTCCACCGAACCGGGCGACGGCGTGCCGCCGAGGTGGAGTCCCTCGATCTCTACGTGAGTCCGCGTGTCTCGGATCGTCAGCACCGACGTCGGGCGGCCGTGCCGGTCGTACGAGACGAAGGTCCGGCCGTTCGCCGGCACGTTGACGCCGTCGCCGTCTCCGAGGTCGACGTGCGCGTCGGTCTTGGTGTCGTTCTCGACGACCTCGACGCGGCCGCCTTCGCGGCGGAACTCGTCGGCTGCGCGAGACAGCCGGTTCGCGGTCGCGCCCGGGTCGATGCCGGACGGGGAACCTGCCGTACGGCGCGCGTGCAGATCCGCGAAATCCCGGCGTACCAGATCCAGCGTCTCGTGTTCGAACATCGACTCGGTCCGCCGCGCGATCTGCTGTACGTCGGACGGTGACCACTCGGACAGGCCGCTGCCGGGGAGACGGTCGGTACGGCGGCCGATCTTGTGGTGGAAGTCGTGCGCATCGGCGAGCGGCATCTCCGACGTGACGGCGAGGCCGCCGTTGTCCGCGGCGTACCGCGCGACGAAGTGCTCGACCGCGGTCGCCGCGCCGCGCAAACCCTTGTGGGCGCTGCCGAGTTTGCTCAGCTGCATTTCACCGTGGCGTACGTCGAGGGAGATCGCGGACGCGATCCGGTCGCCGACGCTGGCGACTACGGCGTGCGGGTGGGATCCGTCGAGGGCTTCGGACAGGTACTCGCGGCCCTTGCGTTCACGTTCCGGCAGGTCGTCGGGGCCCAGCTCGCGGCGCGCTTGCTGAGCGAACATCTCGTACCGCGGGCTGCCCCGATCGAGCAACTCGACCCGAGCCCCTGGGTGCTCGTAGAACTGCCGCACGCGCTCCCCGATGAACCGCACCGCACTCTCAGGTACGCCGTCCCCGACGTTGCGATCCGCGCTGTCGTCAGCGTCGCGGTCCGCGTTCCGATCGTGGTGGAGCGGGCGATTGGTCGGCGAGCCGCTCTGGCCGGAGCGAGCCAGGTGCCCGGTGTCCACGCCCGCCGTCGCGGCGACCGGCGTGAACGGCGCGGGCTCGGGGTGGGTCTTGGCCGGGTCCGGCGTGTGGTCTGGACGATCCGTGTGGTCTGGGTGGTTGGGGCGATCCGTGGTGTCTCGACGGGTGTGTTCGCGGGGTGTGGTGGGGGTTTCGGGGCGGGGTTTGGTTCGGTTGGGTTTGCGGTCGTCGTTCGAGTGGGTTCGGTCCGAACCGTCGTCGGTCTGGTCGTGGCCTTCGCGTCGGGGGCGGTCGGGGTCGATGCCACGGGACGGCGTACCGCTGTCGCCACGGTGGGCGTTCGGGATACCGGAGCCTGCGGGGATCGGGGTCGGGTTGCCGATGGGGGTCGGCGTACGTTCGCGGCCGGGCTGCTCGGGGTTGCCGGGCTGCTCGGGTTCGGCGGGCCGGCGTGGCTCGTTCGGCCGGCCCTGCGGCTCTTTGCGGCCGTCGGGGCGTTCCTTCGGCTCGATCGTGGTCGGTTTGCCCTCGGTCTCTTCCCGCTTGCGGCCGCGGTCGCTGGTCCGCGGGTCGTGCTCTTTGCCGGGATCCTGCCCGCGCCGATCCCCCGGCTCGCCCCGACCCGGGTCGCCGGTATGACGCGGGTCGACCGGGTTACGTGAATCGACTGGCTGGCGCGGATCGACCGGCTGGCGTGGGTCAACCGGGTGACGCGCATCCACGGGCTGGCGCGGATCCACCCTCTCCCGCGGATCGACCGGGTTACGGGGGTCCACCGGGTTACGGGGGTCCACCGGATTACGCGGATCGACCGGATTACGCGGATCGACGGGGTGGCGGGGATCGACGATCTGTCGCGGGTCCACCAACTGGCGTGGGTCGACCGGATTGCGCGGATCCACGGTCCCACGTGGGTCGACTGGCTGGCGTGGATCGACCGGGTGACGGGGGTCGACCGTCCCACGCGGATCCACGGTTCCTCGCGGATCGACCGGGTGACGTGGATCCACCGTCCCGCGCGGGTCTACCGGGTTGCGTGGATCCACCGGCCCACGCGGATCCACCGTCTCGCGTGGGTCTGCTGGGTGGCGTGGGTCCACCGGCCCGCGGGGGTCCACGGGCTGGTGGGGGTCGATGGGGTGGCGGGGGTCGGCTGGGTTGTGGGGGGTGTGGTTGGGGTCGGTGATGTGGACCTGGGGTAGTTCGGGGGTGAGGGTCTTGCTGAGGGGTACGCCGCGTTCGATGCGTACTGTTTCGCCGAGGATCGGGATGTGGGAGATGCCCTTCAGGACGTCGCCGAGGACCGGGAGTTTGCTGGTGCCGCGGATCGCGGTGGCGCGGATGTTCGCCTTGAAGTCCAGGTAGGCCCCGGCGTGATCGGCGATCTTGCCGATCACAGGCACCTTGCTCGCCAGACCGGCGAACTTGCCCACCTTCGTCGCGAGCGTCGCGAGCTTGCCGACCCCAGGGACGAAGCCCAGTACGCCGGCCACCGCGCGCGCCTGATTGCCGGAGTTCCAGTCCTCGCGGATGTCCTCGATCTGGGAGTCGAACCTGGCGTCCATGTCCTTGCCGAAGCCTTCCGGCGTGACCAGGTCGATCGCATCCCCGACGCCGGGAATGGCGTGCACCAACGACACGAAGTCCATCACGGCCTCGCCCCAGGCGTCGAACGTCTGGTACATGTCGGCCGTCGGGTGCCCGAACATCGACTCGACGCCGAACCACTCCCGCGCCGCCCATTGCACGCCGAACATCACCGTCAGCGCGTCCACGGCGTCGACGGCGAAATCGCCGACGTCCATGATCCAGGGCTTGTCCCAGTCCTCGTACCCGCCCCACGGCGGGTAGACCGGATCTTCGTTGTGGACCAGGACCTTGGGGCCGGTCCTCATCGGCATCCCCGGCTGCCAGTTCCGGTCGAGCGTCTCCGGGTCCCAGCCGGCTCCGCCGTACAACGCCTCGATCTTGTTGGCGCACCGCACCTGACAGTCGAGGATCGCGAGGGTGAGGTTGGTCATGTCCTCGCCCAACCGGTTGTTGTCGGCAATGATGTTCTCGTAGTCGTTCCAGTCCTCGCCCTCGGACGTGACCTCGCGATCGATGACGTCGAGGAACGTGTACGCGTCCCGCTTGGTGCGTTCGAGCCGCTCGTGCAGCGGCCGGACTTCGCGCACGTAATCCTGGATCGCATCGCCGGCGTCCTTGATCGCGTTCCCGAGCCGGGCGCATTCGTTGTACGCCGGGTTGATGGAACACATCAGCTGGTACGCCTCCGGCGCGACGTACACGCCCTGCAACTGCCAGAAGCTCCGGCTGACGGCCGAGCCGGTGTCGGTGATGAACTGCCCGACGTCCGACAGATTCCTGCCGTTGGACTCGACGTAGTCGAGGTCGCCGGGGATCAGGTCCGGCAGACCGTCGGGATTGACCAGTGGCATCAGGCAGCTCCGCCCGGGGTCTTGCCGGTGTCCACCGTCGACGTGCCCCCGGTGCCGGTGTACGGCTCGGCCGGACCCAGTTCGTCCCCGCCGGCCCTCTCGAACTTGCCCTGGCCGGTCGAGGGAGCCTCGGGCTCCGGGCGCTCCGCCTCGCGCGTCTTCATCTGTTCCTCCGACTTGCGCTCCGCGACCTCGTGCTCCCGGTCGAACACACCGTTCGCGCCCCGCGCCGCGTTCAGCGCCATCTCCTGATGCCCGTCCAGGTAGGCGATCGTGGCGTCCTTGGCCCCGGTCATCGACGCGATGATCTGCGCCGCGATCGCGTTGAACGACCCGTTGTAGGCGATCGCGAACCCGTTCAGCGCGTCGGCGATCATGCCGCCGGCGTTACCGGACACGCCTCCCAGGTACGAGCCGTAGTTCCCGGCGTACGTCTCGAGCTTCAGAGCCTCGTCGTACGTCGCCTGTAGCACCTGGCTGACCCCTTCCGGGTCGATGTCCCAGTCCGTCATGGCCCGGCGGTCAGTGCGGGATCTGGTTGACGGCCGAGCTGGCCTTCTTCAGCGCGGCCTCGGCTGTACGGTCGTTGGCCTGCAACGTGTCGGTCAGCAGCTTGATGATCGACCGGACGTCCTCGGCCGCCTTGCTGAACTCCGACTCGATCCCGCGGTACTCCTCGGTCACGTTCGTCGCCGACGCGTCGGACAGCAACGCCGAAACGGATCGCTCGTGCTGGCCGATCAGCGAGTTGATCTGCCCCGACAGCTGCTTGATCCGGGTCTGTACCTCTTCGGAGGCGCCGATGTCGTAGCTGTTGCGCTCGTTCATGTCCCCAAGCCCTCTCGTCAGCGTCCGCGGAACCGGCGCGCGGCGGCCGACTGGCCCTCGGCGCTGCCCATGTTCTGCTTGGCCGTGGTCACCTGCTCGTTCTGCGCGGTGTTCATCGCGGTCCCGACGCCGTGCTGGCCGACGGCGAGGTGCGCCATCCCGGCGTTCAAACTCGCGGCGATGCCGTCGACGTTCTGCTTGAAGGCGTCGAACTGCTTCTTGCCCTCACCGCCGAACTTCCCCTCCAGCGGGGCGGCGGCCTCGACGAGCTGCTTGACCAGTCCGCCCAGGTCCTGCGCACGCCCGGCGGTGCCCTTCGCCGCCTGGTCGAACGCGCCCTGACTCATGTCCCATCGCTGACCAGCCATCTCTCGGTTCCTCCTGAGCCCGTTCGGCGTTCACAGTCGACTCAGGGTTCCCGACGCCGCTTTCAAATCGCTTTCATCGGGTCAGCGCGGCCCGGTAGTGGGTCGGGCGCATCGATTTCAGGTCGCGGAAGCGGCGGTTGAAGTTGGCGAGGTTCCGGTAGCCGCTGCGCGCCGCGACCTCGGTGACCGGGAGCGACGTCGTCGTCAGCAGACGGCAGGCCGTCTCCACTCTCAGCTGGTTGACGTAGTCGGTGAGCGTGCAGCCGATGGCAGCGCGGAAGAAACGGCTGAACGACGTCGGCGACAGGTGCACGAGCGCGGCGACCTCGTCCAGGAGCACCGGCTCGGTGTGAGCCTTCTGCAGGTACCGGACCACGACGTCGATCCGATCGCGTACAGCGGTGCTCGGCGCCGCGGCGTACCCGGCGCCCGTGATAGGAGTCGCCGTGGTGTCGGCAAGACGATGCAGTACGTCGAGAAGCCGCGTCGTCTGGACCGTCGACGTGAGATGCGGAAGACCGGCGATGTCTGCTCGCAGTTCCGGTGCGACGTCACTGAAGGACAGCCCACGGACCGAGCCGACCAGGAGATCGCGGACGGCGCCGAACTGCGGGAGCTCGAAGAAGCCCGCACCGAGGAAGTCGTGCCGGAACTGGGTGACCGCCGCCTCGGACGGCTGATCGGACGGCTCGGACGCATACGTATGCGGCAGGTCGGGGCCGAGCAGAGCCAGATCGCCCGGGAGGTACCGCTCGACGGTGGTACCCACATATCTGGTACCCGATCCGGCGGAGATGAGCGTGAGCTCGTACTCCTGGTGGAAGTGCCAGGCGAAGTCAAAGCACCGGTCGCGCCTCGTGAAGCACGTGAACGTCGTACCGCTGGGGACTCCCGGCCGTTCGAAGCGCGGCTTCATCCGCACATTCTAGAAGGACAACTGAGTACCAGAACTGGTCATCAGCGGCGTAGCACCCGAGGTCTCCGCTTGGAATCGTGGAAGCCATGACGACCACGAACATCTCCGTCGACGAGCTCGAGACGCCGTACGACGGGCTGCCGCCGACCGCCACCGCCGACTTCAACCGCAACGGGTTCGCGCACCTCTCCGGTGTGCTGAGCACCGAGACGATCGCGGAGTACGAGCCGACGATCACTTCCGAGGTGATCCGGCTGAACACTCAGCACCTGCCGCTGGCCGAGCGCGATACGTACGGCAAGGCGTTCCTGCAGGTGACGAACCTGTGGCGGCAGAACGAGAAGGTCAAGGAGCTCGTGTTCGCACGACGCCTGGCCGGCATCGCGGCACAGCTCCTCGGGGTTCACGCCGTACGTCTGTACCACGACCAGGCGCTCTACAAGGAGCCGAGCGGCGGCATCACTCCGTGGCACGCCGACCAGTACTACTGGCCGCTGTCCTCCGACCGGTGCGTGACGCTCTGGCTGCCCTTACAGGAGACCCCGCTGGAGATGGGCCCGCTCGCCTTCGCGCGCGGCAGCCACAACTTCGCTTTCGGCCGCGACCTCCCGATCTCCGACGAGTCGGAGGAGAAACTCAAGAACGCCGTGGCCGAGCAGTACTTCGAGGACGTCGTGGAACCGTTCGCACTCGGCGACGCGAGCTTCCACCGCGGCTGGACCTTCCACCACGCCGGACCGAACCGCGGCACCCAGCCTCGCCGCGTCATGACTGTCATCTACCTCGACGCCGACCTCCGCACCACCGAACCGACCAACGACAACCAAACCGCAGACCTCGCCAACTGGATGCCCGGAACCGAGGTAGGCCAGGTCCCCCAATCCCCCCTGAACCCGATCCTGTACGACAGCCTGGCCTCAGGTGGATTCGCGAATCACGAGCTCCGAGGCTAGGACCTGGCGCTGCGGTTCGGTTTCGGGCTGGTCGACGGTCTGGACGAGGAGGTCCACACCGCGCTGAGCGAGCTTGCGCAGCGGCCACTGCACCGTGGTCAGTGCAGGAGTGAGGCATTCGCTGAAGTCTTCGTTACCGAAGCCTGCGATCGCGATGTCGCCGGGAACCTGCAGGCCGGCTCGAAGGCAGGCACTCATGGCGCCCGCCGCCAGCCGGTCGCTGGCCGCGAACAGCGCGTCGGGAACGTTGCCAGCAGCAATCAGTCGTTCGATGGCCGCGCGACCGGAGCCCGCTTCCCAGTCATCGGCGTACACCGCGGAGAAGCCGTCGCCGAACGCCTCGATCAGCGGCTGGTACCGCGGGCCGGCCGCTTCCGGTGACGTCGGACGCGCAGGGAGGGCCGCGTTAGGTCCGGTCAGCGCGACGAGGCTCCGATGACCCCGCGCGACGAGGTGTTTCGCCAGTGCTCTGGTGCCGATCCGGGCGTCGATCGCGATCAGCGGACCTGGCAGGCCGTGGTCCTCGGTGAAGTACGGATCCATCCACACCACCGGGACTCCGGCGGCGTGCAGTTCCTCGCCGAAGGCCTGCTGCTGCCCACCGGCCGGGCACATCAGGCCGGCGATCCCGGCGTCCCGCACCGCCATGATCGCGTCGCGCGCATCGCCGGTGGAATTGAGCAGGACGGTGAAATACCCGAGTTGGTGTGCGTGCACCGCGGCCGCGGTGATCGTGTCCCGATAACCAGGCCCCCACATCAGGCCCAACGTGCGTGAACCCTGCCGGCGCAGCGCACGGGCAGCGGCGTTCGGGAGATAGCGAAGTTCGCGGGCGGCCTCCTCGACCCGAAGGACCGTTGCCGCGGCCAGTTTCAGCTCGGCGGCCCGGCCGTTCAGGATCGCCGAAACCGTCGTCGGCGCCACCCCGGCGAGCTTCGCCACATCCATCCGGGTCGCGCTCTTGCGCCTCTGCTGGTCCGCTGCCATGATGCTGATCCTAGCGGACTATCACGTGATAGTTCCACAACTGTCACGTGACAGTTGCGCGATATCGCTCAGTTCGAGCCGACCACTGGGAGACCGCATGACAGCCCGTCGTCGCGCCTCTTCGGCAAGCGCTTCCCCCCACCGCCTGGCGAGCGGCGACGGTCGCGGCGCATCGCGACGTGACCGGCTGCGCCGCGACCTGGCGTTGCTGATCATGGCGGCGCCCGGTCTCCTGCTGCTCCTGCTCTTCCACTACGTCCCGTTGCTCGGGAACGTGGTCGCCTTCAAGGACTACCTGCCGTACGTCGGCCTCGTGGACAGCCCGTGGATCGGGCTACGGAACTTCACCGATCTGTTCGCCGACCCCGACTTCTGGAACGCACTGCGGAACACGCTCGAGATCACGTTTCTCCAGGTCGTGCTGTTCTTCCCGGCCGCGATCGGCCTGGCGATCCTCCTGCACGGCGTCCTGCGGTCCTGGCTGCGCCGCTTGATCCAGAACATCGTCTACCTGCCGCACTTCATCTCCTGGGTGATCGTGATCGTGCTGTTCCAGCAGACGCTGGGCGGCGCGGGGATGATCAACTCGTTCGCCCGCAGTCACGGCTTCGCGACGTTCGACATCATGACCAGTCCGCACCTGTTCAAGCTGCTGGTCACGGCCGAGGGCATCTGGAAGGACGCCGGCTGGGGCACGATCATCTTTCTCGCGGCCCTCGCGGCCATCGATGTTCAGCTGTACGAATCGGCCGCGGTCGACGGCGCCGGACGGTGGCGGCAACTGTGGCACGTGACCCTCCCGGGGATCCGCCCGGTGATCGTGCTGCTGCTCGTACTGCGTCTCGGCGAGGCGTTGTCCGTCGGCTTCGAGCCGATCATCCTGCAGCGAGCGTCCGTCGGCGCCGACGCGTCCGAAGTACTCGACAGCTACGTCTATTTCCACGGCGTGGTCGACAGCAACTGGGGCGTCGCCGTCGCCGCAGGCCTGCTGAAAGGCCTCGTCGGGTTCCTCCTCATCCTCACGGCGAACAAGGCAGCTCATGCCCTGGGCGAGCAGGGGGTGTACCAGCGATGACGGATCTGCGTCCGCCGTGGATGGAGGAGCCGACCGTTGCCGGCAAGGTCAGCAAGGCTGCCGCTCTGTCGGTCGTGTGCGTGCTGGTACTACTCCCCTTCGCCGGCGTTCTCTCCACGAGCCTCTCCAGCCAGAAGGCGCTCGCCGAAGCGGGTTCGTACGTTCTCATCCCGCGCGATCCGACCTGGGCGGCGTACCGGGAGATCTGGGCCGGCGGCGCTGTCACCCGCGCACTGTTGATCAGTGCCGGTGTGACCATCGTGGGCAGTGTGCTGGCGACGACCGTGACAGCGCTCCTCGCCTACGGTCTGAGCCGTCGCGGGTCATTCGGGCACCGCGCGATCCTGAGCGCCGTACTGCTCACCTTCCTGTTTCATCCCGGCATCATTCCGCAGTATCTGACCGTCAAGTCCCTGGGTCTGCTCGACAGCTACGCGGCCTTGATCCTGCCGACCGCGCTCAGTGCGTTCAACGTGATCATCATGCGCGGCTTCTTCATGGGGCTGCCGACCGAGCTGTACGACAGCGCGCGGATCGACGGCGCCGGCGAGTTCCGGATCTTCGGGCAGATCGTCGTACCGCTGTCCAAAGCGGTCATCGCGGTCGTCGGGCTGTTCTACGCGGTCGGCTTCTGGAACGCGTGGTTCAACGCCCTGCTCTATCTGAACGACTCCCACAAGTGGCCGCTGCAGCTGCTGCTCAGAACCTACGTCCTGCAAGGTCAGTCGCTCGGCGACAGCTCGGCCGCCGCCTCGGGCGAGGCACCGCCGCCGGAGCAGGCGGTGCAGGCAGCCGTCGTGATCGTCGCGCTGGTCCCGATCTTGCTGGTCTACCCGTTCCTGCAACGCCACTTCACCAAAGGCGTACTCACCGGCGCGGTCAAAGGCTGATCCGCCCTTTGCTCCTTCCAGGAGGACAGATGTCATCCATCAACCGAGAAGTCTCCCGCAGAACGGCGCTGAAGTCCGCTGTCCTCGGCGGTTCCGCCCTCGCGTTCGGCGTACCGAGTCTCGTTGCTTGTGGCAACAACGGCGGTACGGGCGCCACTACCGCCAAGCAGGTCGATCTACCTACGTACCGGGTGCCGACCGGTGTGAAGCCGGATCTGGCCGGCGAACCGGCCCGCGGGATCCAGGACGGGTTCTTCACGATGCCGAAGGATCTCCGGCGTTCGGTCGACAGCGCCCCGATGAGCGGCGGCGAGATCAGCATCATGGTGCCGACGCTCGCTCCCCCGCCGCCCGCGCTCAACAACAACACCTACGCACAGGCCATGAACGCCCGCCTCGGGGGGAAGTTCACGGTTCGTACGGCGCCGTCCAGCGAGTACGGCACCAAGGTCGACACCTTGCTGGCGGGCAACGACTTGCCTGACATGGTCCTGGTTCAGGACTTCGGCCAACCGCGGCTCGACAAGCTGCTCGAGAACAAGTTCGCCGACCTCTCGGACCTGTTGACCGGGGACAAGATCCTGGACCACCCGCATCTCGCCGCGATCCCGTCCAAGGCCTGGACCAACGCCCGCATGTTCGGCCGGCTGTGGGGCGTTCCGGTCGAGCGTCCCCTGCTCTGGAACGTCATGCTGGCCCGCACAGACCTGATGAAGGCGGACCCCAGCAGCATCGCCACGACCGACGACTTCGCGGCCATGTGCGCCGAGGTCAACGATCCACGCCACAATCGCTGGGCTCTCACCGGATCGTACGGATCGTTCAGCCTGCCGGCGTTCGCGGCCGCGTTCGGCGCACCCAACAACTGGAGCAAGAACTCCGACGGCAGCTTCACCCGGGACTTCGAGACCGACGAGTACAAAGCAGCCGTCGAGTTCACCGCGAAGCTCCGGCAGTCCGGCTACTTCCATCCGAGGTCCGCGAACCTCACCGGCTCTCAGATGACCGAACTCTTCGTTTCCGGACAGATCGTCTGCAACGCCGGTCAGCTGAGCGGGTGGAAGGCTCTGACCAGCGTGCAAGGCCTGAAGTCCTCGCAGGTGACAGCGATGCCGCTGTTCAGCGCCAAGGGCCAGCAGCCGGCGCTCTACTACGGGTCCGGCGTGTACGGCGTCGTCCTGCTGAAGAAGGCCGCCAACGACCGGGCCGCGGAATGCCTGCGCCTGCTCAACCTCTATGCCGCGCCCTTCGGCACCGAGGAGTACCTCCTGGTCCACTACGGCATCTCCGGGCCGGACTACCAGTTCGAGAACGGCGAGCCGAAGTTGACGGATGTCGGCAAGAAGGAAGTCGTCAACGTCGGGTACGTCAGCGGGTCCGAGTTCCGGGTGATGTACGGCCCCGGCCAGGCCGACTGGGTCCGGGCGCAGTACCAGTGGGAGAAGACCGTCGCCCCGCACGGACTCGCCGATCCGACCCTCGGTCTGTACTCCGAAACCGCGAGCCGCTCCGGCGACGAGGAGCAGAAGGTCCGCGACACCGTCAGCGACGTCATCATGGGACGCAAGAAGATCGACGACTTCACCGCCGCGGTCAAGACCTGGAAGTCCGCCGTCGGCGACAAGATCCGGGACGAATACGCCAAGCAGCCCGGATGAGCACCAGACCGCTCGCGCCCGGCCAGTTCGACGACTGGCTCATCACCACCGCTGCCGCCGCCGGAAAGCGCGCGTACGACGTCGCGCACCGGCTGATCCGGATGCCGGGTTCGGCGAGCTCCGTGCACACCGCACTCGGCGGCCGGACTGTCCACGCCTTCCGCGAATCCACCACCTACGCGCTGATCCTGCTCGAGACCGGAGCGGCCGACGAGGCGGCCGGGATCCTGGACCGAGTCCTCGACGGGCAGGACCTCGATCCGGGGTCGGACACCTACGGGATCTGGCCCTACTACCTGGAAGAACCCCTCGAAAGGATGGCCCGGCCCGACACCAACTGGGCGGACTTCATCGGGCAGGAGCTTGTCCTGATCACGATCCGCCACGCGACCGCCCTCCCTGACCCGCTGCGAGAGCGTCTGCGAACCGCAATCGCTGCCGCAGCGGAGGCCGTCGTACGCCGGAACGTGCCGATGTCCTACACGAACATCGCCAGCAAAGGCACCTTCGTGACGCTCGGCGCTGGTCAGGTCCTCGGCGATCCCGAGCTGACCCGCTACGGCCGCGAGCGAATCGAACGGCTCGCGGCGACCGTCGACGAGACCGGCAGCTTCGCCGAGTACAACAGCCCGACGTACTGGCTGGTGACCTGCACCGCCATGTCGGCCGTCAGTCAGTACATCACCGACCAGCGCTCCGCCACGATCGCGGCCGACCTCGTCGACCGGCTCTGGCGGCACCTCGTCCAGCGCTGGCATCTTCCGTCCGGGCAGCTGTCGGGGCCGATGTCGCGGGCCTATCGCGATGATCTCGGCGAAGAACCCCACCTCCTGGCTCATCTCGCCAAGGCCGTCGGCGGGCAGCCGCCGTTCGACAGTGGGCTCGATCGGGTCGACGATTCACCGGCCGCCCTCGGCCTCGTCCACACCGCGATCCTCCGCCCGGACGCGCCCGCAGACGTGGTCAGGCAACTTGTCACCGCAGGACCGCCGACGATGCGCCGCGAACTCTTCAGCCGCGGCCGCCCGGATCGTGTCGGGAGCACCTGGCTGCACACCAGGAACACCCTCGGCACCATCAACTTCGCCGATTGCTGGTTCCAACGCCGGAATCTGCTCGGTTACTGGGGCGCCAACGATGCCTGGCGTCGCCCGCCGCGGTCCGTCCGCCTGCGTGTGGTGAAGGACGACGTGGACTTCGTGTCCGCGATCTTCTCCTCCGTCCAGCACGGTCCGCATGTCCTGTGGCACGTCGGGTTCGCGAGTCCAGGAGGTGACCATCACGTGCACCGGAACGTCATCCCGAGCGGGGAATCCGTCCCGATGCGCTCGCTCCGGGTGCTGTTCGAGCTCCGCGGCGTCACGGACCCGGCGATCCACGTGAACGGTGCCCCAGGCAACAGTTTCACGAGCCACGACCAGGTCACCGTCTCCGACAACGACAGCACAGTCAGCGTCATCCCGGCCGGAGGCAGCTGGAACGGCACTCCTCCGACCGGCCGGATCACCGCCGGCGCAAACGGCGTACTGACCGTCGAGATCGAACTGTTCTCCGCACCCGAACCACAACCGATCGACCTCTCATCACTCGACTCGGCCTTCGTGGGAGGCGCCTTCTCCCTCTTGCCGTACGGCGAGACAGCGGCAAGCACGTCCGTGTCGGCACATGCCGAGGGCAACCACATCAATTGGAGCTGGACCCCCGGACCGCGTCTCGAACTCACAGGCCGCACCACGGTCGGCACCGTCGAGGAACACGGCGATACCCACACGGCAACTCCTGAAATACCCCCGCCCACGAAGTGAGGAGAAACATGAGAACGAGATGGCTCGCCGCAACCGCCGTTCCCGGGATACTCGGAGCCCTCCTGGCCGGTGCCCTCACAGATCCCGCGCAAGCCGCCGCCGGCACGTACTACGTCTCGCCCAACGGAAGCGACAGCAACAGCGGACTCTCCCCCAGCCAGGCCTGGAAGACGATCGCAAAGGTCAACAGCTTCACCTATCCACAAGGCAGCCTCGTCTACTTCGAAGGCGGGCAGACGTTCACCGGCTGCCTGGTCTTCAACTCGACGAACGTGCCGGCCTCATCCGCGTCGACGCCGTTCCGCGTCTACTCGTACGGCACCGGGCAGGCCACCATCCAGTCCAACTGCACCGGCGACACCTCGGCGGCGATCACCGCAGATGCTGTCAACGGCTTCCAGCTGAACAACATCAAGGTCGTCAACGGCAGCACGACCGCGGCCGGCGTACTGCTGCAGAACCAAACATCGTCGACAGCAACGACCGGTCTGCGGATCACCAACTCCGACATCTCCGGCTTCGGTACGCCGAGCGGCAGCGCGAGCGCGTTCGGCGCCCAGATCATGGTGCTCGGGTATGCGCTGAACAGTCACAGCGGGCCGCTGGACGACATCCAGATCCTCAACAACAAGCTGCACGGCGCCAGCGTCACCTCCACCGCAGGTCCGGGCATCTACGGGTGGGGCTCGGGCGTCAACATCACGAACGTCCGGGTCGAGGGCAACACCGTGTACAACCTGGGCATGGCGCCCAAAACCACCGGTGCCGGGCTGACCGCCAACGGCTGGAACGGCGCGATCATCCAGCACAACGTCGTCCATGACATCGGCGCCAATGTGACCTCGTGCGGCGGCACCAGCGGCATCATGTCCTACACCTCGAACAACGTCACCATCCGCAACAACGAGGTGTACAAGGTGCAGCCGGTTCCGGCGTACACGGCCGGGTGCGACTGGGACGGCATCGATCTCGACGGCGGTACGACGAACTCGCTCGTCGAGTACAACTACACCCACGACAACGCCGGCAGCGGTCTGCTCGCCTACACCTCGACAGCGGCGTCACGAGTGTGGGGACCGAACACCTACCGATACAACATCTCCCAGAACGACGACTGGGCCAATGCACAGGGCGGCCTGTTCGACGTCGTACCGAACGCGCCGAAGAACGCGCTGTCCATCTACGGGAACACCTTGTTCAGCAACAAGGATCAGAGCGCGAACAAGAAGGCCGGGGCCAGCGCCTGCTTCAACTTCGGCTACAGCACCGGCACCTGGGCCGCCGGCTCCCAGATCAAGGACAACATCTGCTACCTGGCCAACAAGGGCAGCTCGGGCAAGACCGGGCAGTTCTACTACAACCCGTACACGCAGACCGGGATGACGCTCGCGAACAACCTGTACTACGGCACGAACACGGGCGGTTGGCGCTGGGGAGGCACGACGTACGCCGACTTCGCCGCCTGGAAGGCCGCGGGTCTCGAGACGGGCGCTGTCTGGGGCGACCCGCTGTTCACCTCGCCTGGTGGCGGCGGCACCTGCTCGTGGTCGCCGCCCTCGGGAACCGGACCGCAACCCTGTCCGCAGGCCTACACGCTCAAGGCCGGCTCCCCCGCACTCGGAGCGGGTACGCCGGTGTCCGGCAACGGCGGCGTCGACTACTACGGCGCCACCATCCCCAACCCACCCAACATCGGAGCCGACGCCAGCTGACCGGCTCCGCTACAACCTCTCCCGCACGGTGGGAGTTGTGCGGCCCGTCATGAACGCCGCCACCGCGGCCAGGTTGGCCGCGGAGGCGGCGATCACCACGAAGGCGACGTACGTGTCGCGTCGCTCGGAGCAGTCGCGGGCGATCCCGAGGCGTCCCTCGGGTCCGAGGCTTCGATCGCTGGTGAAGTCGTCGTTCCAGTGCGACGAACTCTCGTCGTCGAGGTAGGAGTGGTCACTCGGCCAACCGACCGCGATCAACGAGCCGCAGTTCACGTGGACCGCTCCCTCACCATCGTCCTCGATGACAAAACTCGGCCCCTTGAACAACAGCACCGCGACCCCGACAAACAACACCCCAGCAACAACACCCAACACACGCCGCACGCCACTCCCCTTCCGATCCGAGCCTGCACACTACGACGCCCACAGGGTCCCGCCTGCCCAGCGGCCCGTTCAGCTAACGTTCGCGGGGTGACGGGTTCGGCGTACGAGATCGAGGTTTCCGACCACGAGTTCTTGCTGGTGGCAGACGGTGGGATTCCTGTTCTCGACCCTGCCACCGTTGGGCCCGTTCTGGCGCTGGATCCGCCGGTGCCGTCTGCGGTGATTGTTCGTACTGGTTGTGCTGACGGGCCGGTCAACGTGACGGTTCGGGTGGTAGACGGGCCGGTGGCGGATCTGGCGACGGCCGGTGATGGGTGGGAGGTCGGTGAGCAGCTCGTCATACCGATTGATGGCGAGCTCTACCTCGCGCCCTTGGACGGAGGAAGCCCTGCGTACGTGGTCTACACACCACCTACCCCAGGCTTCCACCTGATCCGCGTCCTCGCACGCGGTCGCGCTGCCCACTACGACGCGGTCGTCTGGGAAGCCAGCGAGGACTACGACATCACCATCACACCGGTCGACACGGACCCGGGCCGCCAAACCACCGGCGACGACGGCCTCTACCGGGTCTGAACCGCACAACCCCGGTGGGGCGATGGGGAACTGGGGATAGGGGATGGTGGGTGGGGACAGGCTATGACGGGTGCTGGCCCTCCATAGCCTGTTTCCGGTCAGTCGAGGAGGGTTTTGACGATGGTGGTCATTCGGTCTACTGGGATGGCGAAGCCGATGCCGATGTTGCCGGAGCGGGAGGTGCCTAGGGTGGCTATGGCGGTGTTGACGCCGACTACCTGACCGGCGGCGTTGACGAGGGGGCCGCCGGAGTTGCCGGGGTTGATGGCGGCGTCGGTCTGGATGGCGGACTGGCGGGTGCCGTCGTCGCCGAAGCGGGCCTGGCGGTTGACGGCGCTGACGATGCCGGCCGTCACCGTTCCTTCCAGGCCGAGTGGGGATCCGACGGCCAGCACCGGGTCGCCGACCTGGAGTTGCGCGGACCGGCCGAGCGTGAGCGCGCGCAGTCCCGCGGCGTCGGAGGTCGAGACCTGGAGTACGGCGAGGTCGTTGTCCTCGTCGGCGCCGACGACGCGGGCGTCGACCGTACGGCCGTTCGACAGGACCAGTGAGACATCGCTCGCTCCTTCCACCACGTGAGCGTTGGTCACCACATGACCTTGCTGGTCGATCGCGAAGCCGGAGCCGGTCGCGCGGCCCGCGCGTACTGAGACGACTCCTGGGAGGACGCTCGCGGCGGCTGCCGTGATGGAACCCTGGGCGGCTGCCGCTGGCGGTGCTGCCTGTTGGAGGTCCGCAACTGGGTCGCGGGCACCTGTGACAGCACCTGCTACTCCCCCGGCGGCGATCGAGAGCGCGAGCGTGCCGATGAAGAACCCAGCACGCCTACGAGTGCCCGTCACCCCGGCCGGAGGTGCCGCCACCGGAGAGGGGAAAGCCGGGGCGGACGCCGGGGTGACGGAGCTAGTGGGTGGTGAGGCGGGGATGTAGTCGGGGCCTCGGAAGGGGTGGCCTAGGTGTGGAGGCATGTCGGCTCCTGATTACGGGAGGCGGGAGAACCAGAGCAGCGAGGCCAAGGCGGCCAGGAGCGCCGCGGCCAGGGCAACGCCCGCGACCAGGTTGGTGATCTCGCGGGGCTCGGTGGTCCAGCCGATGGAGGACTGCAGGTCGGAGTACACGTCGCGCAACTGCTCGTCGTTCTCGGCCTCGTAGAACGACCCGCTGGTCGCGTCGGCAAGACCCTTCAACGCCTCGGTGTCGGCGGGAACCGGGATGTCGCGCCCTTCCAGATTCACAGTGCCCTCGGGCGTCCCGTACGCGATCGTCGACACAGGTACGCCGGCTTGCGTGGCCGCAGCGGCAGCCTCGTCGACCGGGCTGCCCGCAGTGTTGCCGCCGTCGGACAGCAGCACGATCCGGCTCGGCGGCGGATCGTCCGGGTCGATCGACCGCACCGCTTGCAGGCTCGTGAGTACGGCGTCCCCGATCGCCGTCGAGTCGCGCAGCTGCAGACCGTTGATCGCGTCCACTGTCGCCTGATGATTCGTACTCGGCGCCGACACCACGGTCGCCGTCCGCGCGAACGACACCAGCCCGACGTTGAACTTCTCGGGCAGGTCCCGCACGAACTGGACTGCCGCCTGTTTGGCGGTCTCGAACCGGTTCGGCGCGACATCGGTCGCCGCCATCGAGTTCGAGATGTCCATCGCGACCAGCACGGTGGCCCGCTCCCGCGGGACCCGGATGTCGGCGACCGGCCGGGCGATCGCGATGGTCAGTACGGTCAATGCCGCGAGAAAGGCCGCGGCTGGCGCGTGCCGGCGCCAGCCGGGCCGCACAGGGGCGATCTTCTCCAGCATCGGAAGCGTCGCGAAGCGGACGGCGTACTTCGTCCTGCGCCGCTGGGCGATCAGGTACGCCACCACGAGCGCGGCGACCAGCACCAGCAGCCAGAGCCACAGAGGTTGCTCGAATCTCATCTGATCCTCACAGCAATCGGGTTGCGCCGTACGCCGGCCCGGCGGCGAGCGGTGGTGAACGCGGCGACGTCACGGACCCAGTCGGTGTCGGTACGCAGTACGAGATGCGCCGCACCGGCGGACCGGATCGCCTGGGTGGTCTGTTCGCGGTGCGCGGCCATCGCGTCGGCGTACCGGCGACGGAGTTTGCGGCTCGCGGTCTGGATCTCCCGGCGGCGGCCGGTCTCCGGATCCACCAGCGTGAGCAGGCCGACCTCGGGGAGCTCGAGCTCGCGAGGGTCGAGGACCTCGACCGCGATCACCTCGTGCCGTGCGGCCAGGCGGCGCAATGGATCTGCCCACCCGTCCTCGTGGAAGTCCGAGACGATCATGCGCAGGCCGGGCCGCGCGTGTTCGCGAGCGAGTCGATTGATCGCCTTGCCGAGATCTGTTCTCGGAAAGGCGCCTGGTGTTGCTCGGGGCAACGACAAGAGAGTGCGGAGCGTACGGCGGAGCTGGACAGCGCCGGTAGCGGCCGGGAGGCGGCGCAGGTCGTTGCCCAGAGCAATCCGTACGCCGAGCCGGTTGCCAGGACGGTCGGAGAGCAGACCGACCGCCCCGACGACAGCGATCGCCACGTCACGCTTCTCGCTCAAGGCAGTACCGAAGTCCATGCTCGCCGACGCGTCCAGCAACGCCCACGTCTCCAGTTCCCGCTCGGCGAGCGGTGCTCGCACGTGCGGTTCCAGCGAGCGAGCGGTCACGTTCCAGTCCATCCGCCGTACGTCGTCCTGGCCTGCCTGGTACGGACGCGCCTCGTTGGGTTCGCTGCCGGGACCGCTCCGCAGACCGGTGATCTCGCCGTGCAGGAAGCCTTCCAAATTGCGCTTCACCGTCAGCTCGAGTGCGCGCAGCGCCCGCTCCCGACCGGCCAGCAGGTCATTCATGCCGCGGACCCTTGAGCGTCGTCGGCGGGCACCACGTGCGGCTGCTCGATGGTGTGCAGGATCCGCGCGACGACCGACCGCGGATCGACCCCGTCGGCCAGCGCGTCGAACGTGAGTACCAGCCGGTGCGACATCACGTCGAGCGCAACGTCGTACACGTCGGCCGGCAACACGTAGTCCCGCCCGCGCAGCAACGCCAACGCCCGACCGGCCGCGACCAGTCCCAGCGTGGCGCGGGGGCTCGCGCCGAACTCCAGTACGCCGGCCAGATCCTGGATCCCGTACTGCGACGGCACGCGGGTCGCGTGCACCAGGCGTACGACGTACTCCGCGACCGCGTTGTGGACGAACACGTCGTCCGTTGCCTCCTGCAACTGTGCGACCTGCTCCGGACTGAGCACTGCGTTCGCATGCGGGCGATGCGCGCTCATCCGCTGCAGAATCGTCAGCTCCTCCAACGGCGTCGGGTAGTCGACCGTGATCTTCAGCAGGAACCGGTCCCGCTGCGCCTCGGGCAACGCGTACACCCCGTCGGACTCGATCGGGTTCTGGGTCGCGAGCACCAGGAAGGGATCCGGCAGCGGGTACGACGTACCGCCGATGCTGACCTGGTGTTCCGCCATCGCCTCGAGCAACGCGGACTGCACCTTGGCCGGTGCACGGTTGATCTCGTCCGCGAGCACCAGATTGGCGAACACGGGACCGAGTTCGGTGTCGAACCCCTCCGTGGACGGCCGCCAGATCCGGGTGCCCATGATGTCGCCGGGCACCAGGTCAGGGGTGAACTGCAGCCGCGAGAACTGCCCGCCGATCACCTCCGCCAGCGTGCGGACCGCGAGCGTCTTGGCGACTCCCGGTACGCCTTCCAGCAGACAGTGGCCGCGAGCCAGCAACCCGACGAGCATCCGCTCGACCAGGTGGTCCTGCCCGACGACGACCCGCTTCACCTCGAACAAGGCATGTTCGAGAGTCGCCGCACTCATGCGGGGTTCTGCTCGGACGGCTGCGCGGTGCCGTTCTTCTCCGGGCAATCCCGCGAAGGCGACGGTGACGGTGTCGTCGCGCCCTCCTCGACCGTCACATAACCCTGCTCCGGGACGGCGGGGTCGTTTCCGGCGGCGTACGCGATCCCGCCGGCGCCGAGCGCCGCGACCGCCACCGCGCTGCCGAGGATCAGTCGTTTCACTGGGAGTTTCATCAGGATCTCCTTCGACTCGATTGGCCACAGCTCATCAAGTAGCCGCGAAAACGACCGGAAAGCCGACCGAAAGCCCGTCGAAAGCGCACACCGTCCGCGCGAGGGTCCCCCGCTACCTTGGTTGCGTGCGACTACTAGTGGTGGAGGACGAGGAAGGCCTGGTCAGCGCGCTGCGCTCGGGACTCGGCCGGGCCGGGTACGCCGTCGACGCGGCCACCACCGGCGCCGAGGCGATCGAGAAGCTCGCGACCACGCCGTACGACCTGGCGATCCTGGACATCACGCTGCCGGACACCAGCGGCCTCGACCTGTGCCGCTCAGTGCGCCGAGGCGAGATCGAGGTGGCGTCCGGACGGGAGCTGCGGGTCCTGATGCTGACCGCGCGCGCCTCGCTGGCGGACCGCGTCCGCGGGCTCGACGAGGGCGCCGACGACTACCTGACCAAGCCGTTCGCGCTCGTCGAGTTGCTCGCCCGGATCCGCGCCCTTCTCCGCCGCGACGTCACCAACGGCACCACGCAACTGCACGTCGGCGACCTCGTCCTGGACTCGTCCCGCCATCTCGCCACCCGGTCCGGGCGGGAGCTTCCGCTGACGCTGAAGGAGTTCGGCATCCTGCGGTACCTGATGTCGCGCCCCGGGCACGTCATCTCGGCCGAGGAACTCCTCGAACACGTCTGGGACGAGAACGCGGACCCGTTCACCCAGACCGTCCGCGTGACCGTCGGAACCCTGCGCCGCAAACTCGCGCAGGAGGGCGAAGATCCCATCCTGGAGACCGTGATCGGTCGCGGCTACCGGCTCAGAGGTGACACATGAAGCTCCCGCTCTGGGCGCAGACCATCCGGTTCCGCCTGACGCTCACGTATTCCGCCGTACTGATCGCCCTGTCCGCGCTCCTGCTCGGTGGCGTGTACGTTGCGCTGTCGCAGATCCTCGAGCCGAAACCGCTCGACCAGATCGAGGTCCAGAAGTACTGGAAGGACGCTCACGGCGAGTTCCACCTCAAGCCGGGCCAGGTGATCCAGGCCGCCGAGCTCTCGAGTGTGCAGTCCGCGGTGAACTACCAGACACTCCAGACGCTGCGGAACTACTCCGTGGCCGGTATGGGTGCGTTGTTCCTGGTCAGCCTCGGCACCGGCTGGTGGTTGTCGGGCCGCGTGCTGCGTCCGGTACGGCGGATCACGGCGACCGCGCAGGAGATCTCCGCGACCGACCTGTCCCGCCGGATCGCCCTCGAAGGACCGCACGACGAGCTGCGCAACCTGGCCGACACCGTCGACGGCATGCTCGGTCGGCTCGAAACAGCGTTCCTGACCCAGCGCCAACTCGTCGACGACGCCTCCCACGAACTGCGGAACCCACTCGCCGTCATCCAGGCGAACGTGGACGCCGTCCTCGCGCACGACGACACGCCACCGGACGACCGCGCCCAGGCGACCGCGATCGTCGGCCGCGCGATCCAGCGGATGACCCGGCTCGTCGAGGACCTCCTCGCGTCCGCCCGCCGGTCGTCACCGGCCTTCGTCGACGCCGACGTGGACCTCGCCACGATCGCGGGCGAGGCAGCCGAGGAGTACGAACTGCTGGCAGCCGATCGCGAGCTGCACGTCGTACGACGCCTCTCGCCCGGCCCCATCGCCGCCGGAGACGCGTCCGCGCTGCGGCGCGCGGTCGACAACCTGCTCTCGAACGCGGTCCGCCTGGCCCGCGGCGGCAGCGAACTCGTCCTCGCGGTCGGCAGCCGCAACGGCTGGGCCTGGATCGCGGTCCGCGACGAGGGCCCCGGCATCGCGCCCGACGACGCCGACCGCGTCTTCGACCGCTTCTACCGCGCGGGCCAGCAACAGCCCCCGGCCACCGTCCCGCCCGCAATCCCGTCCACCGGCCAGCGCCGAGCCGGCTTGGGCCTCGCCATCGTCCGCCAGATCGCCGAATCCCACGGCGGCACCGTCACCCTCCACTCCGAACTCGGCATCGGCACCACCTTCGTCATCTGGCTCCCCGAACGCTCCCTCACCAACACAACCCGCCGCACCCCCACACCTCCCACCGAAGACCCGCTGGGCCCACGCGGCCTCAGCGGGGGTGCCTGAGGTGCGCTGACGGGAGAGGTGGGAACGGAGCGTGCGGGGCGAGTTGGTACCAGTAGGCGGTGGTGGCGATGTCGTCCTGGCGTTCGAACAGGCCGTGGTCCCAGGCTCCGATCTGTTGGACGGAGACCGCGAGGCGTTCGGTGAAGTGGATCGGGTCGGGCAGGTGCCAGCGGTAGAGGCCGTGCATCGGCAGGGCCTCGGTCGAGAACGGCGAGGCCTTCGTGCGGTCGCGTGCCGAGTGGAACGGATAGCCGCAGTACGGCGCGCTGAAGGTGAGGATCTCCGGTTCCGGGTCGGCTCGCAGCGCGTCCTGGAACGCCCACGCGCCGCCCGCGTAATCCTCCAGGCCGGTGCTGCACAACGTCGGGAACTCGTCATCGTCGTCGACGAAGAACTTGACCTCGCCCTCGCCCCACCAGTACCGGTGCAGCGACGTCAGCGCGAGGTACGTCCCGACGTACGTGCCCCGACCCTCGACACCGTCGAGGATCACATGGTCGGTCCCCAACACCGCCGTACCGTCGGAGTGCCTCCACTGGGCGTGGAAGTACGGCGTACCTGCCTCGACGTCGTCGCCGAGTGTGTAGTCGACCTGGAAGTACACCGGCGGGACGTCGCCGCCGTGCTGGTTCTCGAGGGTCAACCGGGCGCCGGCGCGGAACGGCATCGGGAAGTAGCAGTTCATCCCGCCGGTCGGCGCGACCACGATCGGGGCGGAGTTGACCAGGGCGCGCGCCCCGAACCCGTTGCAGAAGAAGTCCCCGAGCGGCACCTCGACCGACGGCAGGTCCGAGCCGTCCCAGTACGCCCGCAGCACGAGGTCCCGCAGTACGAACGGACCCTGATCGGTGCGATCGGCAACGGTCAGCCAGGTATGCCGGATCACCCCCGGCCCCTCGATCTCGGCAAGTGTGAGCGTCTCCCCCGCGGGCAGCAGCACAGCGGGCGAACCCTTCCGCCCAGGCCCGAGAGCAGATGCCGCACGCGCGGCCGCCCCGGGCGCCCCGGTCCGGTTCTCGGCATTGATCGACCGACTCACCACACCGTCGGGCAGAACAGGCACGTTGAAGGTCGAGAACACGCGAGGATCCTCTCAGGGGCGGAACGAGTCGCTGAGTTCGGTTTTCGGGGTGTTTCCGTGGAGGGCCTGGTAGAACGGGTGGTCCGGGGTCAGGTCGGTACGACGTACTGCCTGCCCGGTGATCGCCGAGGCGTAGAGCGCGGTGACGAACTCCATCGTCGGCCGTGTGCTGGCCAGGGTGGTGTCGTGGGTCCGGCCTGCCAGCAGGTCGTCGATCAGGCGGCTGATCTGCGCTTCGTGGTTGCTCGGCGCATCGTCACCCGCCGACGCTGCCCACGGGTCGTCCGCGACACCGGTCTCGACCGCGTCTGTTTTCCGTACGCCGGGATCGATGCCGAGCGTCGCGGCCTTCGCCGAGTCAGGGGCCGGGTGGAACGTCCAGTCCTGGTCGGAGTAGCCGTAGACGTGGTTCACCTCGAGCGTTCCGCCGGCCGTGTCGATCCGGATCCTGCTCAGCTCGCGGGGCGACAGCAGGCTGTTGATCACGGTCCCGACCGCGTCGCTCTCGAAGATCACCGACGCCAGCGACACGTCCTCGAACTCGACCGGTCGATCCAGCCGTACGGCGGTGGCGTTGATCGTCCGCCACGGCCCGAGCAGATGCAGCAGCAGGTCGATCTGGTGGATGCCGTGGCCGAGCGTCGGCCCGCCACCTTCACCGACCCACGTGCCGCGCCAGTCCGGGTTGAAATAGCTCAGCGGCCGGAACCACAGCGTCTCGCAGACCGCGACCAGCGGACGCCCCAGCGCTCCGCGGCCGAGGAGGTCGGCCGCCCGCAGCGCGCCGGATCCGTGCCGGTGCTGGAAGATCACCCAGACCGAGCCTTCGCTCGCCTGCTCGGCCTCCGCCACCGCATCCATCTCGGCCAGGCTCAGGACCGGCGGCTTCTCCAGGAGCACCGACTTGCCGGCCGCGAGGATCTCGATCGCGATCTCGGCGTGACTACCGGGCGGCGTCGTCACCGACACCACATCAGGGTCCTCCGCCGCCAGCAGCTCCGTCACACTCGCGTACGGCGTCGCGCCGTACTTCTCCGCCAGCGCCTGTGCCTTGGCTTCGACGATGTCCGCGACACCGACCAGCGAGGTCCGGCCGGTGTTCGCGTAGGACTCCGCGTGCCGGCGACTGATGTTGCCACAGCCAACGATCGCGACTTTCATGGTCACTGAGCGGCTCCGCGGACGGCCGCGTTCTGCTGGGCGGTCAACGCGAGCCGCATGGTTTCGAAGGTGTGCTCCTGCGGCGCAGCCGTGGTGGTCCGATCCCGGACGTCACGCAGCACGTCCGAGTAGTAGGTCACCGGGACGTCTGAGCAGTCGATGTAGTGCGTGCCGTCCTTGTCCACCAGGAACAGGTGGTTGCCGCCGTCGCGACCCGCAATGTCGACGTACTTGCGCATCTCGATGTAGCCCTCGGTGCCGAGCACGGTCAGCCGGCCGTCGCCCCACGTCGGCAACCCGTCCGGGGTGTACCAGTCGACCCGGATGTAGCCCTGGGCGTTGCCGCTGCGCAGCAGGAGCTCACCGAAGTCCTGCAGGCCGGGCTCGTCGGGGTTGGCGAAGTTCCCGACCGCGCTGGTCACGACCTCCGCCGTCCGGGCACCGGTGAACCAGAGGAACTGGTCGATCTGGTGCGAGGCGATATCGGTCAGGATGCCGCCGTACCGCGCCTTGTCGTAGAACCAGTCCGGGCGGCCGCCGCCACCGGCGAGATGGCCGCGGTCCCCGATCCGGTGCGGACCGACCCCGAGCGTCTGCACCACGTTGCCGATCCGGCCCTCGCGGACCAGTTCACCGGCCTTGAGCACACAGGGCACCTCGAACCGCTCGGAGAACGTCACCGACCAGAACCGGCCGCTCTGGTCGACCGCCTTCTCGACCTCCTCCAACTGCTCGAGGGTGACGCACCCGGGCTTGTCGGCCATCACGTCCTTGCCGGCCCGCAACGCCGAGACCGCGATCGGCCCCCGGCGGTCCGGTACGGCGGCGGTCACGATCAGGTCGATCCCGTCCTGCGCGATCAACTCCTCGGGATCCTCGATCACGGGTACGTCGGGATAGCGCTCCCGCATCGTGCCCGCGACCGCTGCCGACGGGTCGTCGGTGGCCATCCCGGCGAACGTCGCACCGGCCGCGATCAGGCCGGCGACCTGACCGAAGATGTGCGCGTGGTCGAGCCCGACGGCAGCGAATCTGACGGCTTGACTGGAGTTCAACGGTGTTCCTTCCGATGTGATTAGCGGGACGACTTCAGCGCCTGGGCGAGTTCTTCGGCGATCTTGTCGCCGCCGTCGCTCTTCCACTTCTTCACCGCGGCAGCCCAGGCCGAAACGGGCTTGCGGCCTTGAACGATGTCGTCGGCGACCTGATTGACAGCATCCCCGATCTGTCCGCCCTTGCGGGTGTTCGTCTCGGAGTACAGACCGGCGGCCGGGTTCGCGAGGGCGGTCGGGGTCACCGACTTCATCGCGTTGAACTGGGTCTCGGCGCTGCCTTCCCGCTCGGGCAGGAAGATCGTCCACGGCCCGTCCGCCTGGTAGTTCAGGCCCAGCTGGGTCTCGCTGAAGCCCTTCGGGTTGAGGACCGGGTTGCCGTCGACGAGCCGGTGGTGGACGCCGGGCAGCCCGAACTTGCGGAACAGGTACTCCTTCGTGCCGAAGGGCGTCGCCAGGTAGTTGAGGTACGCGAGCAGCGTCTCGACCCGTCCCTCGGCCTTCTTGCTGACCGCGGTGACGCCGATCGCGGGCGATCCGAGCCAGGTTTTGCCCTGCCCCGAGCCGTCGTGCATCGGCGGCGCGATGATCGCGATCTCGGCGTTCTTGTCGGTCATGGTCTGCAGGTACGTCGGCCAGCCGCTGAACGTGTCCAGGACGAGCGGGCTGGTTCCGTTCGCGAACCGGGTCTTCATGTCCAGGTTCTGCCCGGCGTACGCGTCCGGATGGATGTAGCCGGACTTCCAGAGCTTCTGCAGGATCCCGAAGACCTCTTCGTGGGCCTCGTGCTCCAGGTAGTTGACCAGGGCGTCGCCGTTCTTGCTCCACTGGTTGGGGATGTCGAACATGTTCCGCACGTACTGTGTCGGCGCGGTGGCCAGCGCGAAACGGTTCAGCTTCTTGTCGGTCAAGCCTTTGCACAGCTCGACGAAGTCGTCGGCGCTCTTCACCTCGGCCTTCAGTCCCTGGGCCTCGATGATGTCGGCGCGGCTGTAGAGCACCGAGGAGCTGATCGCGCCGCGCGGCACCGGGACCCCGTAGATCTTGCCGTCGAAGATGCCCGAGTTCCAGCACACCTCGGGCAGGTTCGCCAGGTACGGGTACTTCTTGATGTTGTCCCCGGACAGGTGCGGCGTCAGGTCGACGGCCTTGGCGGCCAGCATCTGCGGGACCTGCGGCACCGCGCCAACCATGAACAGATCGCCCAGCTGGTTACCCGCGACCACGGTGGCGAACTTCTTGTTGTAGTCCACCGACGGCGTCAGGTTCACCTGCAGCGGCGAACCGACCCGCTTGTTGAACTCCTGCCAGAACGTGTTCAGCTCGAGCTTCGGCGGGATCGGCGTGTTCGTGTACGTCGTGACCGTGATCGGCTTGCCGTCACCAGGCGGCTGCGTGATCGCCTGCACCGGGTCGGCCGGGTAGCGGTTGAACGCGTCCGGGATGTTGTACTCGGCGCCGGCCAGGTCGGGCTTCACCCCGGTGTACCGCTCGTACGCCGGCCGGATCTTCGACCGGGACGCCTCGTCGTTCGCCACGCCGGAACTGCCGCGGCCGTCGTTCGAACAGCCGACCGCACCGGCCAGCCCAAGCGCCGCCCCACCGGCGAGGACCGCCCGCCGGCCCAGCGGCCGTGCATCGTAGACACTCATGGATTTGCCTCTCTTCAGGTCTTCGGGTCAGCCCTTGACGGCGCCGGTGAGCACGCCCTTGGCGAAGTGGCGCTGGATGAACGGGTAGACGCAGAGGACCGGGATGATCGAGATCATCAAGATCGCCATCTGGATGGACGTCTGCGGCGGCACTGCCTCGCTGCCCAGCCCCAGGTCCTGGCCGCCGAGCTCGACGCCGTTCACGACGTACGTCCGCAGCACCAGCTGCAACGGCCACTTGCTGCTGTCGTTGAGATACAGGAGCGCGTTGAAGAAGCTGTTCCAGTAGCCGACGCCGTAGAACAGCCCGATGACGGCGATGACCGCCTTCGACAACGGCAGGCCGATGTGCCGGAACAGTTTCCATTCGGACGCGCCGTCGATCCGTGCGGCGTCGATGATCTCGGCGGGCAGGCCGACGAAGTAGGCGCGGACGACGATCACGTTGAACGCGCTGACACTGACCGGCACGATCACCGCCCACAGGCTGTCCAGCAGACCGAACTGCTGAACCACGAGGTACGACGGGATCAGCCCCGGGTTGAACAGCAAGCTGATGAGCACGAGCAGCAGCAGCGGCCGGTTGCCGATGGTGCCGCGGCGGCTCAGCGCCCAGCCGAGCGTGCAGGTGAGCACCAACGCGATCGCGGTGCCGACCGCGGTGACGAACCCGCTGATCAGCAGGGCCTGTGTGACGGTCCCGCCGGACAGGATCGAGCGGTACGCCGTGAAGTCGATCCCGTGCGTCGGGAACAGGACGAATCCGCCGGCCTTGGTCACCTCCTCGGCGGGAGCGAGGCTGGTGGAGATCACGCCGATGAACGGGAACACGACGGCCGCGCAGATGATCGTCAGGAAGATCGCCTTGCCGACGCGTTCGGTCAGACCGGGCATCGGCATGCCGCCGACCATCGTGCGGTGCGGTTTCGAGGATGTCATCCGCGGTACACCCCTTCCTCGCCGAAGCGGTGCGCGAGCTTGTTGGCCGACAGCACGAGGGCGAGTGCGACGGCGCTCTTCACCAGGCCGACCGCTGCCGCCACCCCCCAGTCGCCGCCGAGGATGCCGTTGTTGTAGACGTAGGTGTCGAGGACCTCACTGGCGTCGACGCCCACCGCCTGCTGCTGCAGGATGATCTGCTCGAAACCGACCGTCAGCGAGTCGCCGAGCTTGAGGATCAGCAGCAGGATGATGATCGGCTTCATACCCGGCAACGTCACGTGCCAGGTCTGCCGCCAGCGCCCCGCGCCGTCCACCGCCGACGCCTCGTAGAGCGAGCGATCGATCTGCGACAGCACGGCCAGGAAGAGAATCGTCGCCCAGCCGGTGTCCTTCCACAGGACCTGCGACGTGAGCAGTGCACGGAAGGCCTCGACGTTGCCGATGATGTGCAGCGGGTCGTAGCCATGGCCGCGCAGCCAGTTGTTGATCATCCCGGTCCCGCCGAGCACCTGCTGGAAGACCGCGACCACGATCACCCAGGACATGAAGTGCGGCAGGTAGATGATCGTCTGCACGAACTGCCGGAGCCTGTTCGAGAGCAGGCTGTGCAGCACGAGCGCCACCACGATCGGCGCCGGAAATACGATCACGGCCTGGATCAGGGTCAGAATCAAGGTGTTCTGGACCGCGTTAAGGAATTCCGGATCACCACTGAAAATAACGGAGAAATTCTCGAATCCGGACCAGAGACTCTTCCCGATTCCCAAATAGGGCTGATAATCCTGGAAGGCGATGATGTTGCCCCAGAGCGGGTAGTACTGGAACGCCAGCAGGACCAGCAGGCCCGGTATCGCCAGTAAAAGCACGGGATAGTCACGTCTCAGCCGCGCGAAGAGGGACCGCTTGCGGCCCTTCGCCAGACTCGCGGCGTCCGGATCTGCGCGCTTCGAACGCACGCGAGAAGCAGTGTCGGCTTCAGCCACAGGCACCTCCCTGGTCACTAGAATAAAAAGTGATCGATCCACTTCTGAGCCGGTAGCTAACCGCAGCCGCGTTTTGGTGTCAAGACCTCGGTCCAGCATTCATCGAGGCCCGGGAACCCGCAGGCCGAATCTGCTGGCGACGGGCCGCGGTGATAAACTGCGCGGCCTCAGACGGCCTGGCGCGAGGAGGGGAACGTGGCAGACCCGGCATCCAAACGGCCGGCGACCATCCACCAAGTGGCCAGCCTCGCCGGCGTATCGCACACGACCGTGTCCCGGTATCTCCAGGACAAGGACAGCCTGAAGCCGAAGACCAGGATCAAGGTCGAGTACGCCGTCAAGGCCCTGGACTACCGCCCCAACCTGGTCGCTCGCTCCATGCGGACGCGGCACACGAACCGGCTCGCGATCGTGCTGGCGTCCGGAGCGCACTTCCCCGGACGCCTGCTCGCCGCAGCGTCCCGAACGGCGCACGACGCCGGGTACCAGGTCGAGATCGTCAGCGTCGAGGGCGGTGCCCGCGAGCGTTCGGAACGGATCGACGAGCTGGCCAGATCCGGTCAGGTCGAAGGCATCCTGGCCCTCTCGCCGATCAGCCTCAAGGGCAAGAACTCGAATCGGGTCCCGATCGTCGAGAACGGCACCTACGACGACAAGCTGCACGGTTTGGCGGAGCTCGCCGACGCCAGCGAGATCCGCGAGATCATCGAGTACCTCGTCTCACTGGGGCACCGGACGTTCCTGCACGTCGCCGGCGCCCAGAACTTCGCCTCCGCACGCAACCGGAAGAGCGTCTACCTCGAGACGGTCGAGCGCCTCGGACTGCAATCGGTCGGAGCCGTCGACGGCGACTGGTCGGCCCAGTCCGGATTCGACGCGATCACCGCCCTGCCGGCCGACTGCGGTGTCACCGCGGTCGTGGCAGGCAACGACGTCGTCGCCATGGGCGTCATCCGCGGCGCCCTCTCCCGCGGCTGGAGCGTGCCCGGCGACCTCAGCGTCTTCGGCTGGGACGACGACGAGATCGGCCGCTTCGCGACCCCGTCACTGTCCACCGTGGCAGTCGACCGCGAGGCACAGGGGCGCGCCGCGGTCCATCAACTCCTCGCCGAAATCCGCGGCGAACCGAGCCCGCAGCCGATGCCCCAAACCATCAACCGCCTCATCTACCGGGAATCAACCGCTCCTCCACCCAGCTAGGACAGGCCCCAGAAGTGGGTGATGTGGGCTGCTGCGCACAGGTTGACGTCGAGGATGTACGGCGCGGGGACGCCGCACTGATCTGGGTCGATGGGTTGACCGTGGCCCATACCGGGGATCGACCAGGTCTCGACGACCGTCGTACCGGTGGCGTCGGCGTACGACTTGTGGGTGGCGCCGTTGACGGTCTCGGTGGAGTCCGCGACCTGGTCCGCGGCGTTCACGTCGGTCCACTGTTCCATCGACTCATTGAGGTTGCGGTAGGCAACGGTGTAGTCCGCCGTACCGTGCCAGATCGACACCTTCGGCCGGTGGGTGGCGGTCGCCGCCGCCCGCACCTTGTCGCCCCACTGCTGCGGCGACAGATCGACCCCCGGGTTCTGGCAACTGAAAGCCTGGACGAGCGACGTCGCACACCGGTACGGCAGCCCGGCCACAATCGCGCCGCCGGCGAACACCTCCGGGTACGTCGCCAGCATGACGGCCGTCATCGCCCCACCCGCCGACAGACCGGTGACGAACACCCGCCCCGCATCCGAACCGAGGTCGCCGACGGTGCGATCCACCATCTGCTTGATCGACAGCGCCTCACCCGAACCACGCGCGGTGTCCCCCGCCTCGAACCAGTTGAAGCACGCACTCGCGTTGTTGGCCGACTGCTGCTGCGGCAACACCAGCGCGAAGCCGGCCTGTTGCGCCATCGCCACCCAGCCGGGCTCGTCGTCGTACGCCGAAGCCGACTGAGTACACCCATGCAACGCGACCACCACCGGCCGACCGGCTCCAAGCCCGGGCGGCACGTAGCGGAACATCTTCAGATTCCCCGGATTCGAACCGAACCCGGTCACTTCCTCCAGACTCGCGGCCTCAGCCCGCGACACCGGACTGGTCAACACCGCTGCCAGTAAGACGATCACCGAAACAACAGGACGGAGAGTCATTCCACACCTCCAGGACGGGTCCTTCCACCGACCGTCCCATCGACCAACCGCCCCGGCCATGTCCTCCCACCCCACAATCCGAGCCGCAGCAGTGTCCTCACGGTCTCGGCGTCACGGTAGAGCGAAATTTTCGTGGCAAGCGGTTGCTATTGATCGGCCCCGGTTCTCCGGACAAGGTTTCAGGGCCTTCCGCCGGAGAATGTCAAGGAGCCTGAAGATGACTGCAGACCTCACGCGACGCCGCCTGCTCCAAGCGACCGGGGCGACTGTTGCCGCCGGCTACGTCACGTCCGGGGCCGGAATAGCGGCAGCCAGACCCGCGCCCGTTCCACCGCTGGTCACCTACCCGATTCCCGCCGGGATCGCGCAGGCGTCCACCTTCGAGGTCAAGGTCCGTACGGCGGCCGGTCCCTGGACCACGGTGCCGACGTACTCGGTCAACCTCAAGCAGATCAACGCGACGACCGGCGCCGGCCAGGTGCTGAAGTCGTCGATGGCGTACTTCGACTTCGCCAAGTCGGTCGAGGTCCGGGTCAGGTACACGAAGGGCACCGTCGACACCGCCCGGATCCGGCCGCTGTCCCTCGGGATCGAGCCCGCCATCGACGACGAGAGCACGGTGCACTTCACGCTCACCCAACCGCGCAAGATCGTGGTCGAGGTGAACGGCGAGATCTTCGACTGCCTGCACCTGCTCGCCCGTCCGATCGAGACCGACGTCCCCTCCCCCGACGACCCGGACGTCATCTACTACGGCCCCGGCGTGCACACGACCGCGACCAATCAGCTCGAGGTGCCGAGCGGGAAGACGGTCTACCTGGCCGGTGGCGCCGTACTGAAGGCCTCGGTGATCTTCAAGAACGTCACGAACGCAGGCCTGACCGGACGCGGTGTCATCTACGGCACCAACGGCGGCGGATGCACCGTCGTCGGCTCGAAGAACGTCCGCGTCGACGGCATCTCGATGCTCGATCTGACGACCGGCTACGCGATCACCGCAGGGATGTCCGAACAGGTCAGCATCACCGACTTCGGCTACTTCAGCGCGGGCCAGTGGGGCGACGGGATCGACATCTTCTCCAGTAGCGACGTGTCGATCGACAACTCCTTCCTGCGCTGTTCCGACGACTGCATCGCGCTCTACACGCACCGCTGGGACTACTACGGCGATACCCGGAACATCACGATCTCCAACTCGAGCCTCTGGGCGGATGTCGCGCACCCGATCAACATCGGCACCCACGGCAACACGGCCGATCCCGAGGTGCTGGAGAACCTCACGATCAGCAACGTGGACATCCTCGACCACCGCGAACCGCAGAAGTGGTACCAGGGCGCCATCGCGATCAACCCCGGCGACAGCAACCTGGTCCGGAACGTGCGGATCGAGAACGTGCGCGTGGAGGACTTCCGCTGGGGACAGTTCATCCATCTGCGCGTGGCCTACAACAAGTCGTACAACACCTCGGCCGGCCGCGGCATCGAGGGCGTCTACGTCAAGAACCTGACCTATACGGGCAAGAACGCGGAGACCGCGATGATGCTCGGGTACGACGAGGCGCGCGGCATCAAGGACGTGACGTTCCAGAACCTCGTGGTCAACGGCACCGTGATGGCCTCGACCATGCGTAAACCCGGGTGGTTCACGGTCGCCGACATGGCCGACATCCACGTCAACGAGCACGTGACGAACCTGCGCTGGCTGGACGCGGCCACGGCCCCGACGACAACGCCTCCGACGATCACGACCGCCGCCACCGGCAACCTCACCACGGGCGTACCGGTTGTCCTCACTATCAGCGCCACCGGCTTCCCCGCCGGCTTCGACGCCCAGAATCTGCCGGCCGGACTCACCGTCGACAAGACCACCGGCATCATCACCGGCGTCCCGGCCCGCCCCGGCACGTACAACGTGAACCTGAGCGTCACCAACGTCGCCGGGACCACCGCCAAGAGCCTCATCCTGACCGTGCGCTGAACCATTGCGTACAACACCACCGCCCCGAAGGAGAAGGACATGCACGAGAAGGAGATCGATCGACGCACCATTCTGAAAGCCGCCGGAGGTGTGGCCGCGGCGGGAGTAGCGGCCGCGACCGGCGTCACCGCACTCAGCCGGCCCGCGGACGCCGCACCGGCCACCTTCACCCACCCCGGAGGGCTGCACAACTGGGGTGACCTCAACCGGGCCAAGGTCCGGGTTGCGGCGGGCGACGACCCGTGGCTGTCGGGCTGGAACCGCCTGACCGCCAACTCGCATGCGCAGTCCACCTGGGCGCCGAGGCCGCAGGCAACGATCATCCGCGGCGGTACCGGCGAGAACTACGGCATCCTCTACAACGACATCCACGCCGCCTATCAGAACGCGCTCCGCTGGTGGGTCCAGGGCTCGACCGCACACGGCGACTGCGCACGCAACATCCTCAACGCCTGGTCGGCCACCTTGACCTCGGTCAGCGGCAACGCAGACCGGTTCCTGGCGGCCGGCATCTACGGATACCAGTTCGCGGCAGTCGCCGAGCTGATGCGCGGCTACTCGGGCTTCGACCTCGCCCGGTTCAAGACGATGATGCTCAACGTCTTCTACCCGATGAACAACTCGTTCCTGACCAACCACAACGACGCCTGCATCACGAACTACTGGGCCAACTGGGATCTGTGCAGCATGAACTCGATCCTTGCCATCGGCATCCTCTGCGACGACGCCGCGAAGTACGACCAGGCCGTCAACTACTTCAAGAACGGCGCCGGCAACGGGTCGATCGCGCACGCGATCCCGTTCGTGTACGACGACCAGGGCCTTGCGCAATGGCAGGAGTCGGGGCGCGACCAGGGCCACACCATGATGGGGATGGGCCAGATGGGCGCGTTCTGCGAGATGGCCTGGAACCAGGGTGACGACCTGTACGGCTACGACAACAACCGTTTCCTGAAGGCCGCGCAGTACGTCGCGAAGTACAATCTCGGTGAGGATGTCCCGTTCACGAAGTACGCCTGGGGAACCGGCCAGAACTGCGCCTATCAGGAGCACACGGTCATCTCCAGCGCGAGCCGCGGCCAGATCCGGCCGGTGTGGGACATCCTGCACTTCCACTACACGCGGCGTAAGAACCTCACCGTGCCGTACATCTCGGCGATGGCCGCGCAGGTCCGTCCCGAGGGAGGCGGCGGCGACTACGGCTCGACGAGCGGCGGCTTCGACCAGACCGGCTTCGGAACACTGACCTACGCCAAGTAGACGTCGTCGAAGACGGTAGTGCTGAGCGCGAACGGTGCGCCGGAGACAACGGCCAGACCCACGTAGTAGGGCGCGGAGCCGAACGTGTCGATCTGGCCCGGCGCGCCGATCGCGGTCCAGCTCTCGCCGTCGGGGGAAACCTCGGCGGCGAAGGCGTTTCCGGTACGCCGGATGCGCAGCCAGGTGGCCGTACCGGTACCGGTCGTGGTCACGAGGCCCGTCGCAACGCGGAGCCGCTGGACGAACTGCGGCGTACCGCCGTCGAGAACCACGCCGGCCAGCTGGTCGAACGGCGACAGCGACTTGGTCATCAGCAACCCCACCCGACCGGAACCTCCACGACTCACGACCCGCGCCGTGAACGTAGCGTCTCCGGTCACCGCCTGGTAGGCGTACTGAGCCGTCATGCCCTGCCCGATCACGTTCAGATCCGAACCGGCACCTCGAACGGTGAACTGACCGTCGTAGCTGGTGATCCCGGGCGTCCTGATCGCAACCGCACTGAAGCTTCCCAATTGCCGCTCGTCGAGCACGTAGTCACCGATGTCGGCGTACCGCCACGGCGCCGGCGGAGGCGCTCCAACGGTCAGCGTCGCCTCCGCCGCACCAACACCAGCCGCGTTGCGCGCGGAAACCCCCAGCTCGAAGGTCCCGGCTCTGAGCGGCCTCCCGCTGATGACACCGGTCTTCCGGTCCAGCGACAGGCCGTCCGGAAGACCGGACACCGCGAAGCTGATCGGATCGTTGCTGGCGGCGACGCGGAACCGGAACTCCACTCCCCGGTTCGCGAACGCCGCCGAAGCGCTGCTGATCGACGGCGCGGTCGCCGTCGGCATCATCGCCGTCGCCTTCGCTGAGTCAGGCCCAGACCCGGCGGCATTCGTCTTCGCGACCAGGTAGTCGTAGCTCTGCCCCGGTACGGCGGTGACATCCCGGTAGCGCGTCTCCACGCCGAACCCGATCGGCGTGACACCCGAGGCGATCACCCGGTACGGTCCGCCGGCGTGCCGACGTTTGACGGCGTACGTCGCCGACACATCCAGATCGGACCACGCCAACTCGATGGCACCACCCGCGGCGCCGGCGCGCAGTTCGCCTGCTGGCGCACACGGAGTATCAGTCGTCCATCCCTGGACGGTCACGTTGTCGAACGCTGCCGTCGTCGACTCCGCGTACGGCTGGTCGACCCCGAGCGCCCCACAGGTCGCGAGACCCGCGTAGACGTCGCGTCCCAGGTGAACCCGGGACGAGCCGACCTCGGTCCACTCAACGCCGTCGGGCGAGATGAGTCCGGTCAGAACGTCTCCCCTGCGGACCAGCCGCACCCAGTACGGTCGCCGCAGCCGGTACCCGTCGCTCGCGGCCTCGACGTACGGCGGCAGCAACGGAGTCGCGGACTCCGGGAGCGTGCCGAGATCGGAGATCGGGAAGCCCGCATTGACGGTGATGCCCTGCTGTTGCGTCGGCGGTACGCCGGTGCTGCCCGTCGCCGCCGTACGCGTGCCGCCGACGGTCCGGACTGTCCACACGCCGCTCCAGGTGTGCAACGGCAACCCCTTGATCAGCATCGACGCATGCGCCGAGTACGCCGACAGGTTCTGCCGCAGCATCACGCCGACAGTGGCGTACTGCGAACTCACCGGGTGGACCACCCGCGCTGTCAGCACCCCGTCACCGCGCAGCGGGACATACACGAACCGGAAACTGTCCTGCTCACCGCCGATGTCCGCACCGCCCGCCTCGACCGTGAACCTCTCCCCGTCGAAGCCCGTACCACCCGGAACCACGACCGGGCCGATGTCCTGACTCACCCACGGATCCAGCCGCGCAACCGTCACCGGCAGCGAATCAGCACTCGCACCGGCCCGAACCTTGTACGAGTAGACCCGCCCACGGGCGGCCCTGTCGTTCCAGGTCGTCGATCGGATGCCCGCAGCAACAACCTCGTACTTCCCGCCGCGGCCCGTCGCCCTGCTGATCGTATAGCTGCTCGCATCCACAGACGCCGCCCACGACACAACTACTCCGTCGGCCGACGCCCGCGCCGTCAACCCGCTCGGAACGCCCGGCGGTACCGCGGGACCGTTCTGAGGGACTGCACTCCGGGCCTGGGTGAACGTGCCCCACGCGGGGTGATCGTCACTGTTTCCTTCTACGACACGAGCACCGTCGGCACCACGGAACACCACCCGTTCGAGATTCGGTGCGGACAGCCCACGCCGACTGACGTAGTGCGCGTAGGCCAGCTCGTAGATCGGCTGGAAAGCACCTCGATTGATCGTCGAGATCGCCGTTTTGATGTACTTCCCGGTCCGATCGAGATCGAGTGTGAACGGGATCGAGTCATCGCCCAGGTTGTAGCGAGCGGTGTACTCGAAGCCGTGCAGGATCCTGTTGTCCAGCCGGCCGAACAGATCGACACCCTGGCTCCAGGCCACCGCGGCACAGTTGGCCAGCAGCCCCAACGCCAACTGGGCATACGACTGCGATCGACCACTCTCCTGACCCTGCCCGGTCGCCGACACGACGATGTGCTCGATCCGGCCGTTGCCCGCCCCCGCCACGGCGTACCGCACCGCATCCTCGAACATCACCCGGTCGTCGCAGAACACCGCGATCGCCAGAACCGCCTGCAAAGCCGCGAGATCCCAGTTGCCGTTGGCAAACAGCGCATAGCCGGAAACCGCCGGATACCAGACCTTGCGGAACGACTCCTCGCACCGCCGGACATCCTCCGGCGCCCAGCCGCCGTACCCGCTGTAACGCAGAATCTCGGCAGCGTTGACGAACTTGAACACCTGCAGACCGACCCCGAGCTGCCCGTCCGCACCCGTAATCGCGGTCAAGCTCGCCGACCAGGCGTCCAGGATGTCCCGCGCCTTGTCCGCGTACCGCACATCACCAGTGGCCGACCACATCAACGCGTTCTGATAAGCGGCACCCGAATCGTTCACCGCCTCACTCATGAAGTTCGCCGGCCCACGCCCCCAAGAGGTGATTTGCCCGACGTTGCGAACGACATAGTCATACGACGACCTGTTGTTCGCGGCCATCGCCAGGAAGCCGTCGTACACCGGACTCACCCGGCCAGCCACACCTTGCCGCATCCGCTCCAAGTCAGCCGCGTCGTGCAGCAACCCCGGATGCCTGAACGTCGCCGGTGCCGCAGCACCCGCGGGTGCTGCGATCGACGTAGCCGGAGAGCCAAGCTGACCCGCGAGCACCGAACCGCCAGAGGCGACCAGCAACGTACGGCGACTCATGGTCGACAACTCGGTGACATCGGAATCTGTCATCTGCGCTCCTCAGAAGAAAGTGTCGCCAGCCAACTCTCGACGAGGTCGACGAACTGGCGTGGGCGTTCGTGGTGCAGGAAGTGACCGCAGCCGGGCCAGAGGACGACTCGTGAGCCGTAGGGCAGTGACAGGCCGATGTCCCACGCGGCCATCGCGGGAGTCGGGCGGATGCACAGCAACGGTTGGGTCAGGCCGGACAGCCGCGTGACTGCGGCCAGGCGCGCGCCGAACGCGTCGGGGTTCGTGTACATCCCCGCATAGCTTTCGGCGAGCACATGCCCCGGCGTCGCGAGCAACTGCTCGCGGACGGCGCCGGCAGGCAGCCCGAGTTGGCGGACCGCCGCCTCCGGTCCGTCGTTCCGGAGCGCGGCCAGACGCTGCTCGAAGGTGGCTGCCTCCGCCTCGTCCGCGCCGTACGCCGGATCGACGACAACGACCGCGCTGACCAGCTCGGGACGTTCCAATGCCAGCTCTGCGACGATCTGTCCGCCCATCGAGTGCCCGACCGCCACGATCGGACCGAGATCCAGACGGTCGACAAGCGCCGCGAGATCTCCCGCGTAGTCCGCCGGCCGATACCCGTGCCGGAGTACCGGTGAACGCCCGTGGCCGCGGAGGTCGACCGTGACGACGCGGTGCCGTGCGAAGCTCAGGCCGCTCCACGCGCGACTGTCACCGCCCCAGCCATGGACGAGCAGCAGCGGATCACCCGTTCCGGTGTCACTCAGCCAGATCGGAACCCGGTGGGCTTCGACATTCACCGCCATGGATGGCAGCATAGTTAACGTTTTCTACACGGAGTCAGGGCAAGACCTGGACGAAATTTTCGAGCGGACAGAAGGGTTGGCGCGTGGCAGGAGTGAGCCTCGGAAGCCGTCCGACGGTGAAGGACGTCGCCGCAGCTGCGGGCGTGAGCGCCACGACGGTCTCGCGGGTGCTCGCCGGGAACTACCCGGTCAGCGCCTCGACCCGGAAACGGGTCCTCCGGGCCGTGCAGGACCTCGACTTCGTGATCAACGCGCAGGCCCGTGCCCTGGTCGGAGGCACGACGCGGACGGTCGCGTTCGTCGTCCGCGACCTCGTCGGTCCGCTGTTCGCCTACATCGGGCAAGGCGTCGAGCAGCAGGCCACCGCCGAGGGCCGCGTCTGTCTGGTCTGCACCCATCACGGCGACGCCGATCGCGAGCTCGAACTCATCGAACTGATGCGCGAGCAGCAGGCCGAGGCAGTCGTGCTGGTCGGCGGCGGTCTCCGTACGCCGGAACACCTCGAGCGGATGGCACAGATCGCCAGGTCGTTGGAGCGGGTCGGCTCGCGCCTGGTGCTCTGCGGCCGCCCGCCGATCGGCCCCGACGTACCAGCCACCGTCGTCGAGTACGACAACGAGGGCGGCGCGTTCGCGGTGACGAACTACCTGCTCTCGCTCGGCCATCGCCGGATCGCGTTCGTCGGCGCCGCCGAGCCGGACCACACCACGACCAGCGCTCGCTTCGACGGCTTCACTCGCGCGCACGCGGCGCACGGCCTGACCGTCGATCCCGGACTCGTTGCCGGCGGCACCTTCGATCGCGAGTCCGGCTACCGGCAGACCAAGGCTCTGCTGACCCGTGACACGGGCATGACCGCTGTCGTCGGCATCACGGACATCGTCGCGAGCGGTGTCCTCGCCGCGCTCCACGAGGCCGGGCTCCGGGTGCCCGAGGACATCTCCGTCGCCGGGTACGACGACATCCCGCAGAGCGCCGATCTCCATCCGGCGCTGACCACGGTCCACATCCCGCACGAGGAGCTCGGGCGTTCCGCCGTACGGCTCGCACTCCATCGGGACGACTACGCCCAGGATCAGCACCTGATGCTCGGGACGCACGTGGTGATCAGGAAGTCGACCGCTCCGCCCAGCGAGCGCTAGGAGAACCATGGCCACCAGCAGTACGCCGAGGTCCAGCAACCGCAAGTCCTCGAGCTCGCCCACCCTGGCCGACGTCGCCGCGCACGCCGGGGTGTCGCCCGCGACGGTCTCCCGCGTCCTGGCCGGCAACTACCCGGTCTCCCGATCGGCGAACCAGCGCGTCCTGCGATCGATCCGCGAGCTCAACTACTCCGCGAACACCCACGCCCGGGCGTTGGCCGGCGTACAGACGAAGACGATCGCGTTCATCCTGGCCGACGTCCGCGGCCAGTCGTTCGCCGACGCGGCGCACGGCGTCGAGCAGGAGGCTTCGCGCCGCGGATGGCTCAGTCTGATCGGCACCACCCAAGGCGATTCGGAGCGGGAGCTCGCGCTGGTGCAACTGATGCGCGAGCAACGCGCCGGCGCCGTGATCCTGATCGGTGGTGTCACCAACGAAGCGGCAGACTACCGCGCGAAGATGACCGACCTCGCCCGCTCACTCCACTCCGCCGGTTCCTTGCTGGTGCTGTGTGGACGGCCTCCGCTGGGCGATGACGTACCCACCGCCGTGATCGAGTACGACAACGAGCAGGGCGCCTACGCCATGACGAGTCACCTGTTGTCGCAAGGTCACCGCCGGACCCTCTTCCTTGCCGGTCCCGAGCGTCAGAGCACCAGCATGCAGCGGTTGGCCGGACATCGACGTGCCTTGCGCGACTTCGGCGTACCGGATGCGCCGGAGCTGGTCGAGCACGGTGTCTTCACCCGGGCCTCCGGCTATCAGCTGACGAAGAACCGATTGGCCGCCGGGCAGGACTTCACGGCGGTCTTCGCGGCCACCGACGTCGTGGCCGCGGGCGTGTACGCCGCTGCCGCCGAGTTCGACCTGAGAGTCCCCGAGGACCTCTCGGTGGTCGGCTACGACGACGTCGAACTCGCCCAGGACCTCCGCCCCAGACTCACCTCGGTCCACGTCCCCTACGAGGAACTCGGCCGAGCAGCAGCCAAGATCGCGCTCGACTCCCAGCACCAACAACCCAACTGGACCGGAGCCCACCGCCTCTTCACCACCCACGTCGTAGTCCGCAACTCAGTCACCCGACGCACCTGACCACAGACGGCAGGTACGACGTACCGTCGAGGACTGCTGCCAGCACTGCCGAGGCTGATGAGGTGGGATCGACTGCGATGCAAGGGATGTCGTAGGCGGTGAGGTAGGCATGTTGGGTGTCGGTGAACTCGACGTCGAGGCCGATCACGCCGCGGGTGCCGCGGGCGAAGAGTCGTTCCAGCCAGAGCCGGGGCACCGGCTCTCCCCCGTTCACTGTCGTGACGACGAGTGCCAGCCCCGGTTCCCGGGCAGCGTCGGCAAGACCGGCGAGTACGTCGCCGGCCCAGCCGCTGCTCTGGCTCGCGACCACCACGTCGACCAGCTCCGACTCCTCGCGACGGTTGCCTGCGGCCTCGGAATCCAGTGGATACCCGGCGCGACGCAGTACCTCCCGGACCCGGGTCCTGGTGGCCGGTGCGACATCCGGGTAGGCGCGCAAGACCTTCGAGACGGTCGAGATCGACACGCCGGCCTCGCGCGCGACCACCGCGAGCTTCCTCCGTGGGGCGGACATCGAGGACAGCCTCACTGACTCTTCAGATACGCGTTCGCCTGCTTCTCCATCTCCGCCTGCAGCTCGGCGAGGCCTGCCTTGTCCACTGCCTTCTTGAGGTTGTCGAGTCCCTTGTCGACGTCGACCGCCCCGATCCACAGCGGATTGCCGTACTGCGTCATCGCCGCGTTGACCTGGCTGTCCTGACGCTTCACCGGCGTCACGTCCGGCACGAACGACGCGTACGGGTCGAGCGTGAAGTTGTCGTACTTCTGTGCCCAGTCGAACCACGCCTCCTCGGTCGGCGTGATGTCCTTGATCTTCAGCTCGAGCTTCTGCCGCCAGCACAGCGCGAACCCGGGGAAGCTGTACTGCGACAGCTGCTGGAACTTGTCCGCGCCCACCGGCTTCCAGTCCGTGCCCTCGACGCCGTAGCTGAGCAGGTCGTGGTTCTCCTTGATCGAGACCCAGTCCTCCAGCTGCATCGCCCGCTCGTTGCTGCGGCCCTTGACGTTGAGTACGACGAAGTTGTCGGCCTGGAACGTCTGGTTGGGCTTGGCGTCCTTGCCGCCCCGCAGCGGTACGACGTTGGCGATCTGCGCGGTCGGAACGGCCTTCCGCAGCGGCGTGAGCGACTGTGACGACAGCCCGTCCGTCATCGCCCACCGGGTCGCGATGCGGCCGGACTCGAACTGGGACTTGATCGTGCTCGAGTCCACGTTCAGCGCGTCCTTGTTGATGATGCCGTCCAGGTAGTACTTGCGGACCTTGCGCAGCGCGTCAACGACGCCCGGAGCCTCCCAGAACGGGATCGGCTTCGCGGACCCGGTGCTCTTCCCGTCCTGCGCCAGGTAGAACGGGAGCGAACCGCCGCTGAAGGTCTGCACGCTGACGTGCGGGTTCTCCCAGTCGTGCTGGTTCAGCCAGCCGACCGGTGCGAAGGCGACCAGGAGATCCGGCATGTTGGACGAGATACCGATCGGAGTGAGCTTCTCCTTCTGCTTGACGTCGTACCAGAACTTCTCGAGCTGATCGAACGTCGAGAGCTCCCCGGCGCCGAGCTTGTCGGCCAGGTCCTGGCGGACCGTGAAGTGGTGGAACCGTGCGGCGGAGTTCACCTGCGGGATCCCGTACAGCTTGCCGGACCACTTGTTCTGCTCGAGCAGCTGCGGGTCCAGGGTCTTGCTCAGGTTCGGGTACTTGCTGATCAGTTCGTCGACGGGAACCAGCGACTTGCTGGCCACGAGCTGGATCATGTTCAGCCAGCGGGCCTGCAGCGCGGTGTCGAAGTTCTCGCCGGCGGTGAACTTGAGCAGCGACTGCTGCTGGTAGTTGGACCACGCGACGAACTGGGGAGCGATGGAGAAGCCCAGGTCGTTCTTGAGCTTCTCGTTGACCTTGGCAAGGATCGCGTCCCAGCCGGTCGGCGAGTCACCGGGCAACAGCAGCGCGAGGGTGTCTGCGGTCTTGCCGGAGCTCGGTGACGACGAGTCTCCGCAGCCGCTCAGTCCGAGCATGGCTGCGAGTGACAGGCCGCCGCCGGCGGCCAAGAAGCCGCGCCTGCTGAGGCCGGCGGGAGATGTGGCGGGCACAATGCCTCCTGAAGTTTCCTGAAGAAATGGTGGGAGACCGTCAGCCTTTGGTGGCTCCCAAGGTGATCCCTTTGACGAAGTAGCGCTGCGCGAACGGGTACGCGAGCAGGATCGGGCCGATGGTGACGACCGTGAGGGCGAGCCGGAGCTGGTAGACCGGCGTCGACTGAGCTGCTGCTGTCGGCAGCATCTGCGAGAACGAGACGTTCGAGATCAGGTTCTGCAGCAGCAGCGGTAGCGGGTACTTGTGGACGTCCGACATGAACAACAGCGCGGTGAACCACTCGTTCCAGTAGTGGACCGCGTAGAACAGGCCGACGACGGCCAGGATCGGCTTGGACAACGGCAGTCCGATCCGGAAGAAGATCTGCATCTCCCCCGCGCCGTCGACCCGGGCCGAGTCGAGGATCTCCTCCGGCAGCTGGCGGAACGCCGAGACCTGGATGAAGACCAGGAACGGTGCCACCAGCAACGGCAGGATCACCGCGAAGTAGCTGTTCTGCAGCTTGAGGTACTGCGTGACCAGCAGGTACAGCGGAACGAGACCGCCGGCGAACAACATCGGGATGTAGGCGAAGATCGCCAACGGCCGGCTGACGTAGGGCAGTCGCCGCGCGATCACCCAGCTCAGCCCGGACGTGATGCTCAGCGCCAGCACCGTACCGACGACAGTGATGAAGATGCTGGCGACGTACGCGCTGACCAGCGTCGGCCCGGTGAAGATCAGTTTGTACGCCGCGGTTGAGAACGGCTGCGGGATGAGGCTGTATCCCTTGCCTGCCAAGGTCTGCTCGTCGGTGAACGAGCCGGACAGGATCACCCAGAAGGGAATCAGGCAGATCAGCATGAACAGCGCGACACCGATGACGCTGACGACGGTGAACGGTTCCCAGCCACCGGTGCGCCGCTTGGCCGCTGTCCGGCCGGTGGCCTTGGCCAGGCTCGAGGTCAGGGTGGTCACAGCAGACTCGTCTCCTTCGAGTACCGGCGCTGGATCAGCACCGCGGTCGACACCAGGACGAAACCGACCACCGACTGGAACAGGCCGATCGCCGCGGTGGTGCCGAAGTCACCGATCTGGCGCAGGGAGCGGAACACGTAGGTGTCGATCACATCGGTCGTCGGGAAGAGCGTGCCGTTGTCGCCGACGATCGCGTAGATCGTGCCGAAGTCTCCGTAGAAGATCCGGCCGACGCCGAGCACCAGCAGGACCGCGGCCGTCGGCTTCAGCAACGGCAGGGTGATCCGGAGCGCCATCTGCGCCCGGCTCGCACCGTCGATCTGGCCCGCCTCATACACGTCTTCGGGGATCGAGGTGATCGCGGCCAGGAAGATGACGCTCATGTAGCCGCCCAGCTGCCAGATCTTGACGAAGGTCAGGATCCACGGCCACGGCCCAGGCTCCGTGTACCAGCTGACCGTCGGCAACCCGAAGCCGGCCAGCGCGTCGTTGACGACGCCTCCGTCTCCCGCCGGCCCGGACAGCAGCACCTGGAGCATGATCGCGATGACGACCGGCGAGACGAAGTACGGGAAGAAGATCGTCGATTGGGCTGCTCGCTTGAAGAAGCGGCCGCGGATCTCGTTCAGCATGATCGCCAGCGTCACGCCGGCGGCCAGCGTCGCGGCGAGGAACAACACGTTCAGCACGATCGTGTTGAGCAGGATCCGCTGCGCGTCGCCGGAGGCGAAGAAGTAGCGGAAGTTGTCCAGGCCGTTCCACGGGCTGCCGAAGAGGCCCTTGCTGATGTCGAACTCCTTGAACGCCACCAGCAGGCCGGCCATCGGCGCGTAGCTGAACACGAGGAAGAACGCGACAGCGGGGACCGCCAGCAATCCCAGCCACAGGCTGGAGCGCACGGAGGTTCGAGTACTCATGGGAGCGGCTCCTTCACCAGGATCTAGAAAGCGCTTTCCATCTGCCGTGAAGGTAGCGCTGGCTTTCAGACGTGTCAAGGCGTAGCAATCGTCGCCTTTTGCAATCAGGCGGCGTGTTCCAGGTCGGCGACGCCGACCCCGAAGCGGAGCGGCTCACCGGCCGCGAACCGCCGCAGTTCGTCCGCGACGCACAGGCCGAGACGTGCGAGTTCGTTGCCGTGCGAGCCGGCGATATGCGGCGTGACGAACGCGTTCGGAAGCATGAACAGCGGCGATCCGGACGGCAGCGGTTCGGGCTCCGTGACGTCGAGCACCGCCGTGATCCGCCCGGTGACCAGCTCCGCGATCAGCGCGTCGGTGTCGATCACTTGCCCGCGCGCCGTGTTGATCAGCGTCGCCCCGTCCCGCAGCAGGGCAAGCTCCGATCGCCCGAGCAAATGATGGGTTTCCGCGGTCAACGGGGCATGCACACTGACGATGTCGCTCGTACTCAGCAGCGTCCCGAGATCGACCGTCGGTACGTCGAGATTCCCGGCGTACGGGTCGTACACCTGGACCCGGAACCCGAACGGCCGCAGCAGCTCCAGCACCTGCCGGCCGATCCGCGAGGCGCCGATCAGCCCGACGGTACGACCGTTGTTCCCGATGTCCGAGTGGATGTAGCCGAGCTCGAAGGTCCGCTCGCGGCGATACCGCTCCCGCAGGTCGAAGGCGCCTTTGCCGGCCATCAGGATCGCGCCGAGCGTGAACTCTGCGACCGGTACGCCGTTCGCCGCTGCCGCCGACGAGACGACGATGCCGCGGTCCCAGACCTCGCGGCTGACGTGGCCCTTCACGCTCCCCGCGGCGTGCAGCACCGCTCGCAGCTTCGGGGCCGCCTCCAGGAGGTGGCGATCGATGACCGGGCAGCCCCACCCGGTGATCAGAACTTCCACCTCGGCCAGGCGATCCAGGACGCGCGGATCGTCGAACCGGTCGACGGGATCGGCCGGTTCGACGAGCGCGAACTGCTCCAGCCGTCGGCGGACGTCCGGCGGGAACAGCTGCGGCCAGTGCTCGGCGGACATGGCGACGAGCGCCGGCAGTTTTTCGGGTACGGGAGACATGCCGTCAGGCTGGCATAGAAAACGTTAACTATCAGGGGATCAAAATTTTCGGAGGCGGCCACAACATGGCACAGCACTGGCACAACACTGGAAAGTGTCCAGATGGCTGTTCTGAGATCGACCGTCCTGACCGCCCTAGTGGCCGTGCTCCTCGCAGTCGTCGGAGTCGCACCAGTCGCCGCCACGCCCTCGGCGGTGACCGCGTTGCCACAGCTGACCCCAGTCACGTCGAGCGCCGGCTTCGTCCATCCGGGACTGGCCGTGAGCGCCTCGTCCCTCGAACTCACTCGCAAGCAGGTCCGCGCCGGCGTCGAGCCGTGGGCGTCGTACTACGCCGCGATGAGCGCCACGGCGTACGCCTCCCGGACCTTCAGCTCCAAGAACCAGGGCACCGTCCTCGACCGGCCGGCGAGCAGCGCCTTCAACTCCCAGGGCATCCAGTCGAGGTTCATCGACGACGCCTTCCGGGCCTACACCCAGTCGATCCTGTACTTCATCACCGGCGACCCGGTCTACCGCGAGAACAGTCTCAAGCTGATCCGGATCTGGGCCCACATGGACCCCGCCGGGTACGTCTACTACCCCGACGCGCACATCCACAGCGGCGCGCCGCTGATGCGGATGCTCGCGGCCGCGGAGATCGTGCGCTACTCGACCGTCACTGCACCGGCCGAGGACGGCTACGACCTCGGCTGGAACGACAGCGACACCGCGGATCTCACCAGCAACCTGATCGTGCCGCTCACGCAGACGTTCCTGTACCGCAACCGCAACTTCATGAATCAGCACAGCTACTCGCTCATCGGCGCGATCGCCGGCTACGTCTTCACCGACAACCTCCCGCGCTACCGCGAGGCGGTCGAGTGGTTCTCGGTGAACTCCACCAACCCTGACGACGACACCAACGGCGCGCTCAGCAAGGTCATGCCGGTGATCGCGAAGAACGACCCGCGGAACCCGTACCGCAAGACGTTCGTCCAGTTGCAGGAGATGGGACGCGACCAGGCTCACGCGTGGGACGACGTCACGATGCTGACGCAGCTCGCCCGCGTCATCGACATCCAGGGCACCAAGCTGGACCCGGTCCGCGGCACCGTGTCGACGCGGAGGGACGCGGTCTCGGTCTACGCGTTCGGCGGCGACCGATTGCTGCGTGGCTCCGAACAGTTCTTCGCGTTCATGATGGGCAAGACGGTCCCGTGGATCGACACCACCCAGCGCGGCGGCGTGCTGTCCCAGGCGTATCGCGGCCGGATCTTCGACCCGACCAACGAGCTCTACACGATCTACAAGAACAGGCTCGGCCCGGCGATCTCCAGGATCGCCCCGAGCATCACCGAGCTGGCCACGACCCAGGACGCCGGCGCGCAGTTCTACTGGGGAACGTCGCCGTACAACTTCTGGAACAGCAACCCGGACTTCAATCCGGATTCCTGGCTGTCCTTCCCCGCCTCCGCTGCCGGATCGGCGCCGCCGGTCCAGCGCGACGCCCTCGTGCAGGCGGAGACGCGAACCACTCCCCTCACTCCCGGCACGTCGGTGGGCAGCGGGTTCGTCCGGATGCGGGCCCAGTCCGCTGGTACGACGATCGCCGTACGGACGTTGCTGTACGACAACCGCAACGGCTACAGCCCGGTCGGCGTACTGATCCGCACGAACGGCACGGCGACCTTGCAGATCAGGAAGGAGCAGGGGCTCGCGCCGTACCGGACGCTGACGCTTCCGAACACGCACGGCGCCTGGCGGTACGTCACCTACGACATGGACACGAGCAAGCTCCGCGGTAGTGCCGGCGGCGAGACTCTCGCCTACTACACGGTCGTCGGATCGCCCGCGGTCACCGTCGACGTCGACGCGATCAACCTTCAGGCGAAGACTCAGCTCACGCCTCCGCAGTTCACGCAGGGTTCGGACGTGAGACTGCTCGCGATCGCCGGCGAATCCTTGTCCACAACGCTCTCGGCAGCCGATGCAGTCTCCTACAGCTCGGGAGCCAACTTTCCGGCAGGCGCATCGCTCGACCAGGGAACAGGCGTGCTGACCTGGACGCCGACCGCAAGCCAGGTCGGTGACCACAACACCTTCGTCGTCGCATCCGACCCGGCCACAGACGCCGTACTCCGTGTGCGGTTGACCGTCAGCGCGACCCGTCAGGACGCCGTGACCGCAGCTCTCGCGGGCTACGACGCCGGTACGACGTACGTCCGGGCCACCCGCTCCGCCATCGACGCGGCGAAAGCGACTGCTGAGGCAGACCTCGCAACCGCCCACCCGGCGACCTTCGCCGCGGATCTCGTCGCGTTGCAGACCGCGGTCGGTCGCCTCGAGAAACTGACACCGACGATGCCGGACGACGGCTCGTTCGACTACTGGGGTCGCGCGACCTCGGCGTCGCTGTCCCAGGTTGCCCTGGGCAACATGCTCGACGGGGACTTCAACACCACCTCCGGTGACCTGACCGCTCCGGCGATCATCGACGTCGGCGCCGGCTTCCGTGTCACGGCCGAGGCGTTCGGGCTGCAGGCGCGGTACAACTTCGGCAACCGCACCCAGGGCGCGAACGTTTACGGGTCGAACGACGGCCGGACGTGGACCTTGCTCACGTCGCGCGAGACCACGGACACCTCCGATGAAGGCTTCGCACTCGAGCGGATCCCGGTCCGCGACGACGTCCTGGGCCGCAGCTTCCGGTTCCTCAAGATCCAGGTCGACCATCCCGGCGTACCCACGGATCCGGCGTACCCGGGCCTTTCGAGCTTCAGCGAGTTCCGCGTCGACGGGCAGCGGCAGGAGATGAGTACGGCGATCAACTCGGTGTCGATCGCCTCCGACGGCAGCGACCCGAAGCGCGCGCAGAACGGCGACACCGTCACGCTGACGATGACGGCCACCGAACCGCTGACCCAGGTCGACGCCTCGATCGAAGGGAGCGAAGCTCAGGCCACAAGCCAGGACGGCTTGCACTGGACCGCGACGATCAAGCTGCGCGACGACATCGGCTACGGTCGCCCGCTGCGCTTCACCGTCGACTACACGACCGCGAGCGGCCAGGCTGGGGCAACGATCATCGACACCACCGACGGCACCGCTCTCGAACTCTGGAACACCCACGTCCGAACCGTGGAAGTCCAGCAAGGCTGGGTGGTCGCTTCCAGTCCGGCCTTCCCCGGCGTGGGCACCCCAGAGGCCAACGGCTGGCGGATGTTCGACGGAGACCTCAACACCTTCACCGACACCACCTCCGGCAACGGATGGGTCACCGTCACTCCCCCGGCCGGCACGAACCTCACGTTCGACGCCGTCCGGGTCCGCCCGCGCAGCAACTTCCCCGCCCGAGCCAACGGCGACCTCGTCCAGGGCTCGAGCGACGGCGGCGCCACCTGGACCACGCTGGCCACGATCAACGGCATCACCGACGGCAACCAGTGGTACGCGTTCACGCTGGCCACGCAGGCGTCGTACCCGATGATCCGGGTCGCCGACTCGCACGGCGGCTTCACCAACCTCGCGGAGGTCCAGTTCCTGGACAGCTGAACCAGCTCTTGACAGAGTTGCGCAACTTGCCGCAATCTTGGCGAAACCTTGGCGCAACCTCTGGAGCGAGCTGTGAATCCCACCCTGACCGACGTCGCGCAGCGCGCAGGTGTGTCGTTGTCGACCGCGTCCCGGGCATTCAGCGACCCGGACCGGATCGGCCGCGACACCCTGCGCCGGATCATCGACGCCGCGGAGGAGATCGGGTACGTCGCCTCGGCCGGCCGCCGCTCGCGGTCGGGGCTGCCGACCCGCTCGGCCACCGTCGCGATGATCGTCCCGGACATCGGCAACCCGGTGTGGGCGAGCTTCGTGAAGGCCGCGCAGGCGCACGGGTGGAACCGCCGCCAGACTGTCGTACTGACCGACACCGACGGCAGCCCGGACCGCGAGCGGGAGATCATCGGCGAACTGCACGAGCGGGTCGACGGGTTCGTCGTCTGCTCGCCCCGGCTGCCAGCCCACGACATCGTCGAGCTGTGCGGTGACACCCCGCTCGTCCTGGTGAACCGGACGAGCGACGAGACGAGCAGCGTCGTACCGGACGCCGCCGACGGTCTGCGCCAGGCGCTGGAGTACCTGCGCGTCCTCGGTCACGAGCACGTCGCCTACGCCCAGGGTTCACCGCTGTCCTGGTCGAACCAGACCCGGGTGGAAGCGATCCGGCAGCTGGCCGACCAGACCGACATCGAACTGGAAGTCCTTGGCTGGCAGGCGGAGACGGTGGCCGGCGGCCAGGCCGCGGCGGCCAGCGTCGTAGCCTCCGGCGCCACCGCGGTGATCGCTCACAACGACCTGATGGCACTGGGCATCATCGCCGGCGCGGCCACGCTCGGTGTCGAGGTGCCCGGCGACCTGAGTGTCATCGGCATCGACGACACCCCGCTCGCGGAGGTCGGCCGACCGACGCTGACCAGCATCCAGGTCCCGATGTCGCGGGCCGGTGTGATGAGCATCGACATGCTCCACCAGCAACTGACCGCGGAGCCCGGTCAGACGCCGGCCGAGCCGCGAGCCGTCACCCTGCCGACCCAGCTGGTCGTCCGCCAGAGCACCGGCCCGGTGGCCGGATGGACGCCCGCGCGCCGCGAACGGAGCGACGCATGAGAGTCGTCATCACCGATCCCAACCTGCTTCCTCTCCGCGCCGAACTCGAGGCCCTGGTGCCTCAGGACGAACTGGTCTGGCGCCCGGACGACCTCCTCGACGCGTTGAAGACCGCCGACGTCCTGGTGGGTCCGGCGTTCACCCAGGAAATGGCGGACGCCGCTCCGGGCCTTCGGCTCGTGCAGGTGGCCGGAGCCGGCACCGACCGCGTCCAGGCAACCGGCGTACCGGTCGCGAACACCTATCACCACGAAGACTCGATCGCCGAGTACATCGTCTGGGCCCTGATCGCGTTGCGCCGAGAGCTTCCCCAAGCCGACGCCGCCCTTCGCCAGAATCGCTGGCGCTCGCCCGTGTACGACGCGGCACTCCCCCAACCCCAGACGCTGTCGAGCGCGAAGGTCGGCTTCCTCGGCTTCGGCCACATCGGCCAAGCCACCTGGCGGGTCCTGCAGTCCTTCGGTGCCCAAGCCCACGCCGTGACCGCCAGTGGAAAGGCCGATGGCCTTAGCTGGGCCGGTGACACGACTCAGCTCCCCCGGCTACTGGAGGAGTCAGATGTAGTCGTCGTCTCCGCGCCGCTGACCGAAACCACCCGCGGCATCATCGGCGCCGACGAGCTGAACAAGCTCGGCGCCGACGGCTTACTCGTCAACGTCGCCCGCGGCCCGCTCGTCCAGGAACAGGCGTTGTACGACGCTCTCCGCAACCACACGATCCGCGGCGCCGCCCTCGACGTCTGGTACACGTACCCGTCCAGCGGCGACCACGCCCAACCGGCCGGAGCGCCGTTCGGGGAGCTGGACAACGTCCTGCTTACACCGCACCTGTCCGGGATCACCCAGCAGACGTTCCGCGGCCGCATCCACGACATCGCCGCCAATCTCATCGCCCTTGCCGAGGGCAACGAACTGCGCAATCTCGTCCAACCCTGAAGGCACCGATATGACCGATCGCATCATCGCCGCCGAGGTCATCCTCACCAGCCCCGGCCGCAACTACGTCACCCTCAAACTGCAGACCGCCGACGGCCTCGTCGGGTACGGCGACGCCACCGTCAACGGCCGTGAGCTCGCCGTCGCGAGCTACCTGCGCGACCACGTCGTACCGTTGCTCACCGGAATCGACCCGGCGCGGATCGAGGACACCTGGCAGTACCTCTACCGCGGCGCGTACTGGCGCCGCGGGCCGATCACGATGGCCGCGATCAGCGCGGTCGACCTCGCCCTCTGGGACATCAAGGGCAAGGCCGCCGGGATGCCGGTCTACCAACTGCTCGGCGGTGCGGTCCGCGACCGCGTCCTCGCCTACACGCACGCCTCGGCCTGGGAGCTTCCCGCACTGCTCGACGAGGTCGACGCGCGCCGTGAGGACGGATTCCGGGCGGTCCGCGCGCAATCCGGCGTACCAGGTCTGGAGACTGTGTACGGCGTTCATCGCGAAGCCGCTGGCTACGAGCCGGCGAAGCGTGGTGCCGCTCCGGTGGTCGAGTCGTGGGACACAGATGCCTATCTGCGCCACGTTCCCACCGTTCTGACAAAGGTGAGGGAGCACGTCGGCCCTGAGCTCGCTTTGCTGCACGACGCGCATCACCGGCTCACGCCGCAGCAGGCCGCTCGGCTCGGCAAGGCACTCGAACCCGCGGACCTGTTCTGGCTCGAGGACGTCACCCCGGCGGAGAACCAGGACGCCCTGCGTCTGGTTCGGCAGCACACGACCACGCCGCTCGCGATCGGCGAGGTCTTCAACTCGATCTACGACTGCAAGGACCTGATCACCGGGCAGCTGATCGACTACATCCGGGTCGCGGTCGCGCATGCCGGCGGGATCAGCCATCTGCGCTCGATCTTCGCGCTCGCCGCCGTGTACCAGGTGAAGGCGGCGCCGCACGGGCCGTCCGACGTCTCGCCGGTGTCGTTCGGCGCGAGCGTCCACCTCGGGTTGTCGACGCACAACTTCGGCATCCAGGAGTACATGGGGTACGACGCCCTTGCGCACGAGGTGTTCCCGCACTCCTGGTCGTTCAGCGACGGCTACCTGCACCCGGGTGAGGCACCCGGCCTCGGTGTCGAGGTCGACGAGACGCTGGCCGCGAAGTTCCCGTACGAACCCGCCTACCTGCCCGTCGCGCGCCGCCTCGACGGCTCAGTGACCGACTGGTGAGCGCCTTGAACCGCGCCTCGGTTTCCAGGCACCTACTGACCGCCCGGCCGACCGGCACGGGCATCGTGCATCTCGGACTCGGGAACTTCCATCGGGCCCACCAAGCCGTCTACACCGCACAGGCCGGCGACGGGTGGGGCATCCTCGGCGTCGCGAGCCGCTCGGCGACTGTCGCGGACGCGATGAACAGCCAGGACGGTCTCTACTCGGTGCTCGAGCTGTCGCCCGGTGGTTCGTCGATCAGCGTGCCGGGTGTCCACACCGGCGCGATCGTTGCCGCTGACAACCCCGCGGCGGTCGTCGACGCCATCGCGGCCGAGGACACCCGCATCGTCTCGATGACAGTGACCGAACACGGTTACTGCATGGACCCGAGCACGCACCGGCTCGCACTGGAGCATCCCGGCATCGTGGCGGACCTTTCCGGCACGACCCCACGCACTGTCATCGGGCAGATCGCGCGGGCGCTCGAACGCCGGGCCGAGACGCACGGTGCTCCGATCACCGTCCTGAACTGCGACAACATGCAGTCGAACGGGACGCAGACCCGCAGCCTCGTCCTCGAATTCCTCCAAGGCAGCAAGGCCGAGGACTGGGTCGCCGAGAACGTCGCCTTCCCGAACTCGATGGTCGACCGCATCGTCCCCGCGACAACGGATGCCTACCGTGCGGCGGCGTACGAACTGCTGGGTGTGCACGACCTCAGCCCTGTGCCGGCCGAGCCGTTCACGATGTGGGTGATGGAGGACCGCTTCGCCGCCGGGCGACCGGCGTGGGAACGCGGCGGCGCGGTGTTCTCCGACGAGGTCGAGGCCTACGAGCTCCTGAAGCTCCGGCTGCTCAACGGCACACACTCGCTGATCGCGTACCTCGGTGCGCTCGACGGGCACGCGACCATCCCCGAGGCGCGCGCCACCGGCTTCATCGAGTCCGCGGCACGTGCCGTCCTCGAGGACGAGTATCTGCCGACGGTCGCGCTGCCGCGTGACTTCGACATCGACGCGTACATCGCCTCACTGTTCGAGCGGTGGTCCAACGACGCGCTCGGTCACCGGACCCAGCAGGTCGGCAGCGACGGATCCGTCAAGCTGCCGCAGCGCATCCCCGCGCCGGCCATCCAGCTCCTCCGTGAGGGCGTCGTGCCGGAGCACCTCGCGCTGACGTGCGCCGCGTGGCTGTGTTGCGTCGTACCCCTGTCCGGGTTCGATCCCGGTCCGCATGCGCGGGCCATGGTCGACCCGGCCCGCGAGCGGCTCGGGGCGCTCGCGGCGCACTCCCGCAGTACCGAGGACCTGGTCCGGTCGGCGATCGGCCAGGTGTTCGCCACAGAACTTGCCGAGAGCAATGACTTTGCCCGGCGCGTCAGCGACTACGTCGCCGTCATCACCCGTGACGGCGTCCGCGCCGCGGCCCGTGAGGCCGCACGCTCCCGATCGTCCCGGCCGCACGCCTCCCCCGCGGCCTGAGACCCCGAAGGAATCCGCCATGGAACCGAACCCCTCCTCCCCCGAACCGTCCCGGCAGGAGGTCCGCCGGGCCGCGCTCGCGGGCCTGATCGGCACCGCTCTCGAGCAGTACGACTTCGTCATCTACGGGACCGCGTCGGCGCTGGTCTTCAGCCATCTGTTCTTCCCCAACATCTCCGCGACGGCCGGCCTGCTCGCCAGCTTCAGCGCCTACGCGGTCGGCTTCTGCGCCCGTCCGCTCGGCGGGCTCTTCTTCTCGCGGTACGGCGATCGCCTCGGGCGCAAGTGGATCCTGGTGGCCACCTTGACCCTGATGGGCTTCTCGACGATGGCGATCGGCGTGCTGCCGACGTACGAGTCGGTGGGCGTCTGGGCGCCGATCCTGCTCGTGCTGAGCCGCTTCCTGCAGGGCTTCGGCGCCGGCGCCGAGCAGTCCGGCGGCGCGACCCTGCTGACCGAGACGGCTGTGCGCGGGAAGCGCGGACGGCTCGCGGCGTTGATCATGTCGGGCGCGGCGGCGGGTACGGCGCTCGGCGCCGGGGCGTGGGCGTTGGTGCAGCTGCTCCCGGACGACCAGTTGATGTCGTGGGGCTGGCGGCTGGTGTTCCTGAGCAGTGCGTTCGTCACGATCGCGGCGTACATCCTGCGGCGGAAGCTCAAGGAGACGCCGGTGTTCTCGGAGATCAAGGCCGAGCGCGCGGCCGCTGCCGCGCCGGTTCGCGAGGTGTTCCGGAACGGCAAGAAGGCGGTAGCCCTGGTCACCTTGATGACCGTCGGACTAAGTGTGCAGTCGTACACCTATCAGGTGTTCATGGCCTCCTACCTCAAGGGAACCGTGAAGATCGACGCGCAGACCGTGCCGGAGATCCTGCTGGTGGGAGCGATCTTCGGTGGCCTCGGCGCGGTTGTGCTCGGCTACCTGTCCGACCTGTTCGGGCGGCGGTCCGTGTTCCTGTGCATCGCCGGGCTGCTGCTGCTCCTGCCGTTCCCGACTTTCGTTGCCCTGAGCACCGGAAACCTCACGGTCATCTACCTGGCCATGATCGTCGGCTTCGTGTTCGCCTGCCAGGGCGGCGTGGCGGTGACGATGAGCTACTTCCCGGAGCTCTTCGGCAGCCGCTACCGGTACGCCGGTGTCACGCTCGGCCGCGAGTTCGCCGCCGTACTCGGTGGCGGCTTCGCACCGCTGATCGCGGTCGCGCTGATGAACGCTTTCGACTCCTGGGTGCCGGTCGCGGTCTACATGACCCTCGCGATGGCCATCACCTTCGGCGCCGCACTGTTCGCGCCGGAGACCCGGGACCGCGACCTGCTCGCGCCGGAGAACGCCACCGACCGCGTACAGGATCTGCAGCCCGCTACCTCGCCCGCAACTGCCACGGCCTGAAGGAGAACCATGAAGGCGATCGTCATCCGGAGCAAGCTCGACCTCGTCGAGACCGAGCTGCCGACCCCGGAGCCGCAGGCCGGCCAGGTTCGCCTCCGGATGGCGTACGGCGGGATCTGCGGATCCGACCTGCACTACTACCACGAGGGCGCGAACGGCTCGTACGTCGTCCGCGAGCCGCTCGTGCCCGGTCACGAACTGTCGGGCACCGTCGACCTCGATCCTTCCGGAGACCTGGCCCCCGGAACGCCGGTCACCATCCACCCGGCCACCTTCGGAACGCCGGAGCCGGGGATCGAGGACCGCCCGCACCTGTGGCCGAACGGCGCTTATCTCGGCAGCGCCTCCACCTGGCCGCACACCCAGGGCGGCATGAGCGAATTCGTTGTCGTCGGCAAACACATGGTCCGGACCCTGCCGGCGGCACTGCCCCTTCGCCGTGCCGCTCTGGCCGAGCCGCTGGCCGTCGCTCTGCATGCCATCGCCATCGCCGACGGCGTCAAGGACAAGCGGGTGCTCGTCTCCGGCTCAGGCGCGATCGGCCTGCTCACGGCGTCGGCCGCGCTGTCCGCAGGCGCGGCCGAAGTGGTGACGACCGACGTGCTCCCGGGCCCGCTGCAACGGGCCCGGGACCTCGGAGTACACGGCGCCCTCCAGGTCGGTACGGATGAGATCCCGGCGGGGTACTTCGACGTGGTCCTCGAGTGCACCGCCGTACCGGCCGCGATCAGCGCCGCGCTCACCGCGACCCGCCGCGCGGGCACCGTTGTACTCGTCGGAATCCCCGCCGACGAACCGCGCGGCGTGAACCTCGCTCCCCTCGTCTCCCGCGAACTCCAACTCCGCGGCACGCTGCGCTTCAGCAACGAGATCGACGAGGCGATCGAACTCCTCACCACAAACCCGACCTTCGACCAGGTAATCACCCACGAATACCCGGCAGACCAGGCAGTAGAAGCCTTCGCCACGGCCGCCAGCTCCGACCTCTCAGGCAAGGTCCTCCTGACCCTCTGGCCCTGACCACGTCGCGTGGGTGACTGCGCCACCTGTGACTTCGACGGTCAACTGCACCTCTCCCGACGGGCGAACGTACAGCTCGTAGCTGCCCTGCGTTACTTCGAAGAACACCGCCGAATGGATGATCTGCCCATCCGGCGAAGTCCGCGGGACCACTGCGACATGAGGCAACCCATGTCCATGCCCGTGCCCATGTCCATGTCCGGCGTGGTGGTGCAGGCCGCGCAGCTCGATCTCCTCCCCCTCGAGCGCGGCAGGCATCTCCACGACGAGCGCCCCGACGTCACCGCCGATGTCCAGTAACACCGACGATCCCTTGCCGGCATGCGGATTCTCCACCTGGTTCGCACTCATGCGGCCGGCCTTCCGGGCTTGGACTGCGACCCGCCTGCCGGCGTGCCCAGATACGGGAACCAGGTCAGATAGTCGGCGTTCGTGTTCGACGTACCGTCCTTGATCGCGCCCGTCGCGGCGTCCGGCTTGAACGACAGATCCACCAGCGGAATCGTGAGCCCGGCGACCGCCCGCAGCTCGACAGTGACCACGTCGTCGAACACCCGGCGCCCGTTCGGGAACCCGGCCGCATCGCCGGCCACCAGGCCGAGCGGGTCCGGCGACTTCGACGGCGGTACGGCGACGTTGAGTCGCAACAGGTCCGCCTGGACCGGGCCGGTGTAGTTCTGGAACCCGGGTACGACGCCCTTCGGGATCCCGGTCAGCAGGATCGCCGCCAGGTCGGCCCGGGGCTTCTTGTACGCCGCGAGGTTGGGGAACACGCCCGGGTACAGGACCGGCAGCAACCCGGCCAGCTCGGGCTTCGTCACGTACCCGGCGAACCGCTTGTCCCCGTGCGGAGGCAGCACGTTCCACCTGTCCTTGTCGGCCATCGGCACGATGACCTCGTTGAACAACGGGTTGCCCAGCCGCGACACCTGCTTGTGCGGGCCGTGCCAGACCGGGATCCCGCGCACGTCGTCGAGAATCTTGGACGACTGGCGGCTCGCCGAAGCGTAGACGCCGATGACCGACTTCGGGTCCATCACGTCGGTCGGCCTCCTGCCGTCGCGGGTGAGGTCCCTGATCGGCACCTGCAGCGCGATCGTGTGCACGTTGGAGCCCTGCAGCCCGTTGACGCCCATCGCCGCGGCGGACGGGATCAGGTGCGCCATCTGGAACGGGCGCAGCGTGCCGAGGTCGAAGATGCTGCCGAGGTCGGCGAAGAACCCGTCCGCGCGCTGGCCCGCGAACACCTTGCGGTTCGTGCCGATGGTGTGGATCGCCTGGCGGGCGAGCTTGGCGTAGTTCGGCGTACTGCGGATCCCGACGTTGACCGGCGGCGCGGCCAGGTTGCGGGCCAGCACCCGGGACCGGCCGTGATCCACCCGGGTGACCGAGTAGTACTGCGGCCGGTTCCACGCCGGGTCCTTGATCGAGGTGATCGGCCCGGTGTTGTACAGGAAGGTCTTCTTGTTACGGATCTCGGCCCGGAACCGGAACTGGTACGAGATGTCCGCCTTGCCCGTCCCGGTGTTCGAGATGTGGATCTGGTAGAGCACGTCGTCGCCGAACTCGTAGAAGTTCGGGCCGCCGAACGGGTTCTGGAACGGGATGAAATTGGCGATCAAGGTGACGGTGTCCGGCTTGTCAGGACTGACGAAAGCGTAGACGTCGGTGTTGTCGGCGACCGGGTCCTTCGAGATCTCGGGCGCCTCACGGTGCGAAGACATGACAGGTTTCCTCCACTGAAAGAAGCGAACTCGGGCGGTCAGGCGGTGGTCAGCCGGTCGTCACACCGGCGATCCGCGCGGCGAGCTCGCGGTCCGTCACCAGCACCTCGCGATCACCGACCAGAATCGCCATCCGGCCCGCACGTACGTCCTTCACGTGGACGACGAACGACTCCGCATCCCCCAGGTCCGCCGCCGTCAACGGCGCGTTCGCGGCCTCCGTCGACCGGTCACCGAAGACCTTCGGCACCGCGACCGCCCCGACCGCGGCCGCCGTACCCGCACCCGCCACCACCAGGAAACCCCGGCGTGTTGCGTGTTCCATGACTGCTCCTCCCTCTGCCGTCGGGCACATCGAGCGCCCGAAGGGCATTCGGAGCAGAGACACCAGCAGATGTGGCCGGTTAACCCCGGGCGATCTCGCCGCTTCCGCGGCAGATGAGGGAGGGGGCGAGGACGAGGTGTTTCGGGGCGCTTCTGTCGCCGGCGAGACGTTCGAGCAGGATGCGGCCGACCTCGGTTCCGATGCGTTGGACGTCTTGCCTGATGACGGTCAGTGCCGGCTCGACCAGGTCGGCCATCGGGAAGTCGTCGAAGCCGACCAGTGCGACCTGGTGTGACAGGCCTGCGGACCGGAGGGCGCGGACCGCGCCGACGGTCAGGATGTTGCGGCCGGTGACGAATGCGGTCGGCGGATCCGGCAGGGCGAGAAGGTTCGTGACGACAGTCGACGCCTCCTGCTCCCCACGGACGCTGGGAACCAGAAGCGCCGGATCGAAGTCGAGGCTCGCCTCCTCGAGGGCTGAGCGGTAGCCCGCGATCCGCTCCTGTGCGGTCTCGATCTCCTCCAGGTCGCTGAGCATCGCGATGCGGCGATGTCCGCCGGCGATCAAATGAGCGGTTGCCATCGCGGCGCCGCGACGGTTGTCGACAGTCACCGAGTCGCAGTCCACACCGTGCGGTTTACGGTCGACGAACACCAGCGGCAGTCCGACGCGCTGCTCGCTGATCAGGTACTCGTGGCGATGCGAGGCCGGCATCAGCACTAGCCCGTCGGCGCGGCGCGCGACCAGGTCCGCGACCATTCCACGCTCCCGGTCCGGCTCCTCGTCCAGGCTCGCCGCCAGGACGGACAGGCCCGACTCGCGCAGGGAGTCCTCCAGCGCCCGCAGGAGACCAGCGGAGAAACTGTTGCCGAGGTCTTGCAGCAGTGCGCCGACGATGCCCGACCGCGCGTCCTTCCGCCGCAAGGTGCTGGCGCCGAGGTTGTGCCGATAGTCCAGCCTGTCCGCTGCCTGCAGCACGCGCTCACGGACCTCGACAGAGGCCCCCGGCTCGCCGTTCACCACCCGCGAGACCGTCTTGACGCTGACTCCGGCCAACTGAGCGACGTCCTTCATGGTGGACCGGGCGGGTCGATCCTGGTCGCCACCGGACTGCGTCAACGTTGTCGTCACGATCGCAGTATTTCCGATTGAGCCCTTGACCACAAGCTTCTTCGGTGGTCCTCTCGGTACGTCAACGTTGACGTAAGAACAAACTTTGTGCTGCACCAGGGAGGAACCCACTCATGCACCTCAGCACCCGAACCGCACGCCTCGGCGTCGCCGCGGCCGCACTCACAGGGCTACTGGCGCTGGCGGCCTGCGGCGGATCCGACAACGGCGGCGCCGCCTCGTCGACCGACAAGATCGGTGTCTCGCTGATCACCAAGGACTCCAGCAACCCCTTCTTCGTCGCCATGCAGAAGGGCGCCAAGGAGGAAGCCACGAAGAACAACGTCGACCTGACCGTCGCCTCCGGGAAGGCCGACGGTGACGAGCAGGGCCAGGTCCAGGCGATCGAGAACGCAATCGCCCAAGGCCAGAAAGGCATCCTGATCACGCCCAACGGTCCGGGCGTCAACAGCGCGATCAAGAAGGCCCGCGACGCCGGCCTGTACGTGATCGCGCTGGACACCCCGCCGGATCCGGCGGACACCGTCGACATCACCTTCGCCACCGACAACTTCGAGGCCGGCAAGCTCATCGGCCAGTGGACCGGCAAGCAACTCGCCGGCAAACCGGCGACCATCGCCCTGCTCGACCTGTTCAACGACAAGGTCGTCTCCGTCGACTACAACCGCGACCAGGGCTTCCTCACCGGCCTCGGCATCGACACCAAGGACGCCAAGAAGAACGGCGACGAGGCGAAGACGGGAACCTACGGCGGCGGCAACTACACGATCGTCTGCAACGAACCCACTCAGGGCGCCGAGGACGGCGGGCGGTCCGCGATGGAGAACTGCCTGACCAAGAACTCGAACATCAACGTCGTCTACACCATCAACGAGCCGGCCGCGGTCGGCGCGTACAACGCGCTCAAGGCCGCCGGGAAGACCTCCGGCGTACTCGTGGTCTCGGTCGACGGCGGCTGTGCCGGCGTGAAGTCCGTGAAGGACGGCGTCATCGGCGCGACCTCGCAGCAGTACCCCTTGAAGATGGCCGCACTCGGCGTCGAGTCGATCGCCAAGATCGCCCGCGGCGGCGAGAAGCCGAAGACCACCGACGGCCTCGACTTCTTCGACACCGGCGTCGCCCTCGTCACCGACAAGACCATCGCCGGCGTGACCAGCATCGACACCGCCAAGGGCGGAACGTTGTGCTGGGGATGACCGCCGCCGCCCTGATCCAGAGGTGACCACATGACAGTGCAAAGCACCACGCCCGGCGCGGCAGCCAAAGAGCTGGCCCGGCGCGAACACACGACGAGCCAGCGGATCCAGCACATTCTCCACCAGCATCCCGCGCTCAGTCCCGCGATCATCCTGCTGCTCACGGTGGTCTGCTTCACCCTGGTGAACAGCCGGTTCTCCAACCCTGCCGCGCTGTCGCTGCTGGTGCAGCAGACGGCTGTCATCGCAGCACTCGCAGTCGGCCAGACGCTGATCATCCTGACCGCCGGAATCGATCTTTCCGTCGGCGCGATCACGATCCTGTCCACCATGGTGATGGCGACCCTCGCAGCCGAGAACGGATGGCCCGCCGGACTCGCGCTGGCCGCGGGCGTCGTCCTCGGGCTGGTGGCCGGCGTACTGAACGGGCTCCTGGTGACCCGCGTCGGTTTGCCACCGTTCATCGTCACGCTCGGCACGTTGAGCATCTTCACCGCCGTCGCGCTGCTCTACTCAGGTGGGCAGAGCATCCAGAACAACCGGCTTCCCGACCTGCTCAACTGGACCGGCGAAGGGTTCTCGATCGGCCGGTTCCGCATCACCACCGGCGTACTGATCGTCATCGCGCTGTACCTCGCCGTCGGGTTCGCACTCAGCCAGACCGCCTGGGGCAGACATGTGTACGCCGTCGGCGACGACCCGGAGGCCGCGCGACTCAGCGGTGTCCGCTCGCGCCGGGTGCTGTTCAGTGTGTACGCCGTGGCCGGGCTGATCTACGGCATCGCCGGCTGGGCCCTGATCGGGCGGGCCGGAGCGGCCAGCCCGAACGCGATCGTCGACGCCAACCTGGACAGCATCACCGCAGTCGTCATCGGCGGCACCAGCCTGTTCGGCGGCCGCGGCGGTCTCCTGGGAACGCTGCTCGGCGCCTTGATCGTCCAGGCGTTCACCGTCGGGCTGTCGCTGGCCGGCGTCGATGCGCAGTACCGGCTGCTCGCGGTCGGTCTGTTGGTGATCGTGGCAGTGTCCGTGGACCAGTGGATCAGAAAGGTGCGCTCATGACGGCAACAGTCGACAGCTCGCAGGCAACCGAGTTGCGTGTGCCGATCCTGTCCGCACGAGGACTGGTCAAGACGTTCGGACGGGTCGTCGGCCTCGACGGCGTCGACCTCGATCTGTACGCCGGTGAGGTGCTTGCCGTCATCGGCGACAACGGGGCCGGCAAGTCCACCCTGATCAAATGCCTCACCGGAGCTCACATCCCCGACGCCGGGCGACTGACCCTCGAACAGAGACCGGTCACGTTCCGCGGCCCACAGGACGCACGAGCAGCCGGTATCGAGACCGTGTACCAGACGCTGGCGGTCGCGCCCGCCCTCGACATCGCCAGCAACCTGTACCTGGGCCGGGAGGAACGCCGGAAGGGCCCGCTCGGCTCGATCTTCCGGATGCTCGACCATCGCGGCATGCGCGACCGAGCCTCGGCAGCGGTCCGTGATCTGGGCATCCAGACGATCCAGAACATCCAGCAAACCGTCGAAACCCTGTCCGGCGGCCAGCGCCAGGCCGTCGCCGTCGCCCGTGCGGCAGCGTTCGGCAGCAAGGTCGTCGTACTGGACGAACCGACCGCTGCCCTCGGGGTCAAGGAGTCCAACCAAGTCCTCGAGATGATCAAGGGCCTGCGCGAACGCGGTCTGCCCGTCATCCTGATCAGCCACAACATGCCCCATGTCTGGGAGGTCGCCGACCGCATCCACATCCAGCGCCTCGGCCGCTGCGCCGGTGTCATCACCCCGCAGTCCCACACGATGAGCGAAGGCGTGGCCATCATGACCGGAGCCACGTCCCTGATCGACCCACCTCCCACCGTCTGACACCCGCAAACCCCGGCCGCCACCAGACCCACGGCGGCCGGGGCTTGCCGCCGCCGGAAACGGGGTACTACGAGGTCTGGCTGATACGAACTGGGAGGAGCCGTGGAGCAGCGTCTGGCGCTCGTCACCGGTGTGAGCGGCTACATCGGCGGTCGTCTGGTGCCGGAGTTGCTCGCGGCCGGTTTCCGTGTGCGTGCGATGGCCCGGAACCCGCGCCGTCTGCGGGACCGGCCCTGGTACGGCGACGTCGAGATCGCCGAGGCGGACGCGGGTGACGCCGACCAGCTGCGGACGGCGATGGAGGGCGTGGACCTCGCGTACTACTTGATCCACTCACTCGGCACCGGCCACCGATTCGAGGCGCGCGACCGGCACAACGCGCTCACCTTCGGGACTGCGGCCCGCGAGGCCGGCGTACGACGCATCGTCTATCTCGGCGGCCTGTACCCCGAGGGCGAAGAACTGTCGCCGCACCTGGACTCCCGCCGCGAGGTGGGCGAGATCCTGCTCGCGTCCGGCGTACCGGTCGCCGTACTGCGGGCCGCCGTGATCCTCGGATCGGGCTCGGCGTCGTTCGAGATGCTCCGCCACCTCACCGATCGGCTCCCGGTGATGGTCACGCCTCGCTGGCTGAGTACGCGGATCCAGCCGATCGCGGTCCGCGACGTACTGCACTACCTGGTCGGAAGCGCCGACCTGCCGGCCGGCGTGAACCGCGGCTTCGACATCGGCGGGCCCGACATCCTCACCTACCGCGGCATGATGCAGCACTACGCGAAGGTTGCCCGGCTCAACCAACGCCGGATCGTCACGCTGCCGTTGCTCACGCCGTCGTTGTCGAGTCACTGGGTCGGCCTGGTCACCCCGGTGCCGAGCAGCATCGCCAGACCGCTGGTGGACAGCCTGATCCACGAAGTGATCTGCAAGGAGCACGACATCGCGAAGTACGTCCCCGATCCCGAGCCCGGCCTGATCGGCTTCGACCGGGCCGTCGAACTCGCACTGAAACGGGTCCAGGAGTTCGACGTCACGACCAATTGGGCCTCCGCATCGACTCCCGGCGCACCCAGCGATCCGCTGCCGAGCGACCCCGACTGGTCCGGCGGCTCGTTGTACGTCGACGAACGCGAGAGCGTCGTACGGGCGAGTCCCGAACAGTTGTGGAAGGTGATCGAAGGTATCGGCGGCCGGAACGGCTGGTACTCCTGGCGGCTCGGCTGGTGGGCCCGCGGCCTGCTGGACCGGCTGTTCGGCGGCCCCGGTCTGCGCCGCGGCCGGCGGAATCCACGCGACCTGTCCGTCGGCGATCCGCTCGACTGGTGGCGGGTCGAGGAGATCGAGGACCTCAAGCTCCTGCGGCTGCAGGCCGAGATGCGGCTACCGGGTCTGGCCTGGCTCGAGCTGATCGTCGACCAGGACGCGGCCGGCAACACGGTCTTCCGGCAACGCGCTCTGTTCCACCCGCACGGCCTGCCCGGCCACCTCTACTGGTGGGCGATCAAGCCCTTCCACGGCGTCATCTTCGGCGGCATGCAACGCAACATCGCTCACACCGTCGACACTGCCTGACGGGGGCTTTGCAGCTGGAACGTCGACGGGCCGGCTTCTGCTCGCTGCGGCGCGGTTCGCGACGATCGCGATCGCGGTGCCCGCGAGCGCGAAGAGGGTTCCGAGTGCGATCCAGCCCAGGGTGCCGTGGTCGATGGCGGTTGTGGTGACGGCTGCGGGGCCGAGCATCAGCGCCAGCGCAAGGCCGGTCTGGCTGAGGCCCTGGTAGGCGCCGGCGCGAGCGGGGTCGGCTAGTTCGAACGCCATCCCCCAACTCCCCGCTTCACCGCGCGTCTCGCCTGCCGAGGAGGCGAGCGCGCCGAGCAGCAGGACACCGGTCGCCGCAGCGGCACCGAGGTGACCTGCGAGAGCGAAGAGCAAGCAGGCCACGAGCAGAAGGAGGCCTGCGCGGCGTGCCGATCGTCCGGCCGTGCGGAGGTCCTGGGTGCCGCGGGACGCGCGGACCTGGAAGAGCGCGACGTACGCCGTGTTGACCACGAGCAGCACCGATACGACGACGGTCGGCGCCTCGGTGTGGTCCGCGACCCACAGCGGGATGCCAACCGACGTCAGCCCGAAGTGGATCGCCAGCAGAGCGTTGAGAGCGGTCGATGCGACGTACGTGCGATCTTTCAGAGGCGACGGTCCCCGCGGCGAGTCTGGCTTTGCAGAGGCGTCCATTCGCTCCGCCAGCCCGGCTACTCTCCGGCGCAAACCAGCCAGTGGGATCGTGCCGAGGACCGTGATGACGCCGACGAGCACCACGGTCAAGCGGTACGCCGTTGCCGTGTCCACCAACAGAGCCAGACCCGCCAGCAGAGTGCCGATCCCGATGCCGACGTTCATCACCACGCGCAGCCGGGCTCGGACGGCAACCCGCTCCGGGCCGACGAACCAGCGGGCGAGCAGCGTCATCTGGGCGGTGCTCTGCAGACCGCGCGAGGCGGAGACGCAGGCCGCGACCAGGACGAAGGTAGTGACGTCGCGAGCGAAGGCGTATCCCAGTAGTGCGACGCCGTTCGCGGCGAGGGCCCATTGCTGAAGCCGGTCGGCGCCGCACCGGTCGCTCAGCCAACCACCGGCGTACGACGCCAGGACACCGACTGCTCCGGCGAGGGTGAGGCCGAGCCCGACGGTGATCGGGGACAGTCCGACCCCACGGGTGAAGTACAGCGCGCTGACCGCGAAGAACATCCCGCGGGACAGGGACAGCGCGGAGACAGCGGACGCGAGCGCGCGCTCGACAGGATCGCGAAGGAGTTCGGGCACGGGTCAGTTGTCGCATCCGGGCGTCCTGACCACCATCGATGTAGCGTATTGCTTCATGATCCAGTACGAGCTGGTCGGCAACGATCTCGGTGAGGTGCGCTTCGCGATCTCGCCGCTGAACGAGCTGGTCCTGTCGCTGCGGACCCTGCGCGATCCGGGCCGGTTCCCGCTGCAGCTGCCCTGGCTGCGCGCCACCGAGGCGGCGCGTGCCGGGCTCCCTCTGGACCTGCTCCGCGCGTTGACGAACGATGAGCTGTGGACGCCCGACTTCCTCACCCCGCGGCCGTACACCCCGCTCGGCAGGATCGACGACGAGCTCGCGGCCTTGACCGACACACCGAGCAGCGTCGTACGCGCGGACTTGGCAGAGATCCACCCCGCCGCACTGCCACCGGCACTTCGGGGCCGGCCGGACAGGGTGCTCACTCGGGTCGTGGCGGCGCTGCGGGATTACTGGGAGGCATGCTTCGAGCCGTACTGGCAACGGATGCGGACCGTGCTCGAGGCCGACGTCGTCTACCGCGGCCGGGTCACAGCGCAGTCCGGCCTCGCGGCGATGTTCGCCGACATCAACCAGCATGTCCGCCTCGAGGACAACGTCGTGTGCATACATCTGCGCAGCGACCTTTCGTACCGCACCTCGACCGCCGGCCGCGGGTTGACGCTCACCCCTTCGTTGTTCAGCAGGCGGGCGTCGTCGCCGATCTCCCCCGACGAACCACCGCACATCATGTACCCGGCGCGCGGCCTCGGAACGCTCTGGGAGACCGAGACGAGCATGCCGGGCACCGCCTTGGTCGGTCTCATCGGCCGTGTGCGCGCCCGGCTGATGGGACTCCTCGAGACACCGACCTCGTCGACCGAGCTCGCCGTACGCCTGGATGTCACACCGACCGCGGTCAACCAGCATCTGCGCGCACTACGCGCGGCCGGTCTGCTCATCTCCGCACGCCACGGCCGCTCCGTCCTCTACCGCCGCTCAGACCTCGGCGACAGACTGGTCCACGGCGGTTAGTTCCCCGACTCGCGGGCGCGATGCGGGTAGTTGCCGGTGGTGAGCGACTGGTACGAACGCCGTACGACCGTCTCGAGTACTTCGAGGTCGATGTCGTCGAGCTTCTTGAGGTACAGGCAACCGACGCCGGTCGTGTGCGGACCCAGCTTCTCGAGCAGCTCGGCGTGCGCCCCGACTCCGTCCGACAGATAGACCGTGGTGGCCGCCCCGCGTGGCGCGAAGCCGGCCGCCGGTGCGCCACCTTCCCGGCCGCTCGCGTACTTGTAGTGATACTCGCCGAAGCCCACGACGGTGGCCCACATCCGCGGCTCTTCGCCCGTGACCCGACGCATCAGCTCGATCATCGTGTCAGCGTCCCGGCGACGCGTCGCCGAACGCACCTTTGCCAGGTGCGCCTCGACCTCCGGACTCGTCATCACCGCATCATTCCACGGCATCCGCGTTCCAGCCATGGTGCCGGCAGTTGGTCAGATGATATGAAAACCATTATCATTTTCGACTATCTGTCGGTGTCGTGAGGAGTGAGGTCCCGGATGTCCCCGTCAAGTCTGTCGTTGAGTCGTCGTGCGTTGCTCGGGCTCGCCTCGGCCGGTGCTGCGGCCGTGGCGTTGCCCGGGTGCGCCGGCGGCAGCGGTACGTCGCCGGTCGTCGGGCAGCCGCGGTCCGGGGGCCGGCTGCGGGCCGTGTTCTCCGGCGGCGGCGCGACCGAGGTGCTCGATCCGCATCAGACCAACTTGTACGTCGAGATCGCGCGGGCCAAGGCGTTGTTCGACAAGCTCGCGGACTACGGCTCCGACATGTCGCCACAACCCCGGCTCGCGCAGAGCTGGGAGCCGAGCGCCGACCTGCGGACCTGGCGGATCACGTTGCGCGAGGCAAGTTTCCACGACGGCCGTCCGGTGCGGCCCGCGGACGTGCTGGCGAGCTTCGCGCGGATCGTCGATCCGGGCTCCACCCGGCGCGCGAAGTCGGCGCTGTCGGTGATCGATCTGGCGAACAGCCGCGCGATCGGCGATCGTACGATCGAGTTCCGGCTCAAGCGCCCGTACGGCGAATTCCCGAACGCTCTCGCCACCCTGGGGACGTATATCGTACCGGCCGGAACACCGGACCCGGCCAAGCCCGTCGGGTCTGGCCCGTTCCGGTTCCGGTCGTTCGACCCCGGCCGCAGTTTCGTTGCCGAGCGCAACCCTGACTACTGGGACGGGGCACCGTACGTCGACGAGCTGCACCTCGTGATCAGCAACGACGAAGCGGCACGCGTGAACGCCCTGCTGGGCAAGCAGGTTGAGTACGCGCACGACCTCACGCCGACCAGCGCCCGTACGCACGAGAAGACGGTTCAGATCCATCGCCTGCCGCTGAGCAACTTCCACGGACTCGCGATGAAGATCGACCGACCGCCCTTCAACCGGCCCGAGCTACGCCAGGCGCTGTTCCACTTGGTCGACCGCGACGAGCTGATCCGGTCCGTTCTGCACGGATCGGGTGAGGTCGGCAACGATCTGTACGGCAAGAACTACCGCTACTACGCCGATGGCCTGGGGCAGCGCAGCAAGGACCCTGAGCGCGCGAAGGCGCTGCTGAAGCAGGCCGGCGCTGACGGTCTGACGATCGATTTCGACACCTCCGACGCCTCGACCGGCCTCAAGGAGGCCGCACTGGCGATCAGCGATCAAGCCCGCGCCGTCGGCCTCAACTTGAACGTCAAGCTCGGCAACAAGGACACGTACTGGGCCGACATCGCGAAGAACGGCGTACTCGCCAGCTACCGGTCGGGTGCGATGCCGCTCGAGTCGCACATCTCGCAGCGACTGCTGACAAGCTCGACGACGAACAACACGCAATGGCGTCGACCGGCGTTCGACAAGCTGTACTACGACTCCCAGTCGACCACCGACGAGAAGCGGCGCGCCGACCTGTACCTGCGGATGCAGGAGCAGCTGTTCAGCGAGGGCGGCTTCCTCTGGTGGGGCGTTTCGGACTGGATCGTCGCCTCGGCGCCGACCGTGCACGGCATCGACGCCAACGCGCCGGCGAACACGCTGAACTGGGCGCGCTTCGACAAGGTCTGGATCGCGTGACGCGGTACGTCGTCCATCGTCTGCTGCTCGGTGTCGTCCAGGTCCTCGTGGTGATGACGGGGATGTTCTTCCTGACCGAAGCGCTGCCCGGCGACGCCGCGGTGACGATCGCCGGAGACAATCCGGACCCGGCGATCATCGCCGCTCTGCGGGAACGCCTCGGCCTGAACGAGTCGGCCTGGCATCGGCTCGGCGACTGGCTGGCTGCGGCGCTGCACGGCGATCTCGGTCATTCGTTGATCGGTCCCCGCTCGGTGGCGGACGTCGTGGCGACAGCGGCCGCGCCGACGGTCCTGCTGGCCGGTTTGACGGTGGTACTGCTGATTCCGCTGTCGCTAGGACTCGGTCTGCTCGCCGCGCACCGCGAGGGCAGTCGCTGGGATCGGCTGATCACCGGCAGCACAATCGGGCTGTACTCGGCTCCCGAGTTCGCGATGGGAATCCTCGTGGTCACGGTCTTCGCAGTGCAGCTCGGCTGGTTCCCGCCGACAGCCGTCGGTACGTCGCTCGCCGGCAACCCCGCCGTACTCGTACTGCCTGTCTTCGTGCTTCTGCTGCGCCCGATCTGCTCGCTGAGCCGGTTGGTGCGGGCCGGGATGATCGACGCGCAGCGGTCGGACTACGTCCGGCACGCAAGAAGGATCGGGTTGTCTCCGGTGCGGATCCGTCTGCTGCACGCGTTGCCCAACGCGCTCGCACCATCGGTCCAGCAACTCGCGCGCACGGTCGACTGGCTGGTCGGCGGAGTGATCGTCGTCGAGGCGATCTTCGTCGTCCCCGGCCTGGGCACCACCCTGGCCGAGGCGGTCGCGGCGCGCGACCTTCCGGTCGTCCAGGGGCTGGCCGTCCTGCTGGCAACCACCACCGTCCTGGTCAACCTCCTGGCCGATGTCGCGGCCCGTGCGCTCGCGCCCGCGGCGGAGGGCATCCGATGAGGACAGCGCGCGGTTACCTCGTGCCGGCGACCTTGTTCGCCGTACCGCTCGTCCTTGCCTTGGTGGGCCCGTTCTTCGCCTCCGGCGACACGACCAAGGACGTGCCGTTCGGCGCCAACGGCCGGCTCGGAACCGACTTCGTGGGGCGCGACGTGTGGAACGAGGTGCTGCTGGGCGGACGGTCCCTGATCCTCGTCGCCGTCGCCGCCACGATCTGCACGTACGTCGTCGCCGTACCGCTCGGACTGGTCGCGGGCATGACGCGAAGCCGCAGCCTGGACGAGCTGTTGATGCGTCCGCTCGATCTGCTGCTCGCGGTCCCGTCGATGCTGATGCTCCTGCTGCTCGTCTCGATCGCGCCGCAGTCCGTCTGGGTCCTCGTCGGAGTCGTTGCCCTCATCAACCTTCCGGATGTGATCCGGATCAGCCGGGCCGCCGCGCTGTCGCTGTCCGCGCGACCGGCTGTCGAAGCGATGCGACTGCAAGGCGAGAGCCGGATCCGCATCGGCCTCGGGTACGTCGCCCGATCTATGCGACGTACGCTCGCGGCCGACATCGGCACACGCTTCACCGGTGCGACCTACCTGATCGCCTCGGCCAGTTTCCTCGGCGTCGGCATCTCGCCGCAGGCAAGCGACTGGGCCGCAATGGTCGACCGCAACCGCGGCGGTCTGTTCGTGCAGCCGTTGGCCGTCGTCGTACCGGCGTTGCTGCTCGTGATGATGGCGGTCGGCGCGAACCTCATCTTCGATCGCTTGCTGCGGGACGAGGCCCGATGAGCGTCGTCGAAGTACGCGACCTCAGCGTGCGGATCGCCGAACGCGACATCGTGTCCGGTATCTCCTTCACCCTCGCGGCCGGCAGCATCACCGCCCTGGTCGGCGAATCCGGCAGCGGCAAGACCACCACCGCGCTGGCGCTGCTCGGCGAGCGGCCGTCCACCGGGCACCTGCAGATCGCGGGCTCGATCGGCTACCTGCCGCAACAGCCGTCGGGAGCGTTGAACCCGGTACGACGGATCGGCGCCGTGCTGAAGGAGATCGCACGACTCCACGTGCCACGCCGGCAGGTCCGCGAGCGGATCTTGGAGGCACTGCGCCAGGCTCAGCTTCCCGACGGTGAGCAGCTGCTGCGCAGGTATCCGCACCAGCTTTCCGGCGGTCAACAGCAGCGGGTCGTCCTCGCCCACGAGCTGATCGGCAGGCCCGGTCTCCTCATCGCCGACGAACCCAGCACCGGCCAGGACGCCGTGATCCGCGCCGGCCTGATCGACGAGCTGCGCGCCGTCGCCCGGCAAGGCATCGCGATCCTTCTCCTCACCCACGATCTGCACCTGGTCCGCCGCCTCGCGCATCACGTGCTGGTCATGAACAGCGGCCACATCGTCGAGACCGGTCCGCCGGACGAGATTCTCTCCGCACCGCAGCACCCCTACACCCGGCGTCTGGTCGACGCCCAACGACTGAGCGCACTCCCCTCGTCGCCGCCGTCCGGCTCAGCTGTTCTCGAGGTGGAGGACCTCGTCGCCGGCCATCGCCGTACCGAAACACTGCACAAGGTCTCACTGACGATCGAGTCCGGAGACACGCTTGCGATCGTCGGCCGGTCCGGCAGTGGCAAAACCACGCTGGCTCGATGCATAGCCGGCCTCCATCCCTATCGAAGCGGTGACCTTCTCCTCGGCGACACGCGGCTGTCGCCCCTGCTGCGGAGACGGACCCGTGAACAACTGGCCCGGATCCAGTACGTCCACCAGGACACCCGCGCGTCATTCAGCGAGTTCACGCCCGTGCTCGAGCAGGTCGCCCGTACCGCCGAGCGGCTCCGAGGAGTGGATCGCGCCGAAGCGCGGCAACGCGCTCTCGACGGCCTCAGCCGGCTCGGCATCTCCGAGACCACTGCAACCCGCTTGCCCGCATCGCTGTCCGGTGGCGAGTTGCAACGCGCCGCGCTCGTCCGTGCTCTCCTGGCCGAACCCGACCTGCTGATCTGCGACGAGATCACGTCCGGCCTCGACACTGTCGTACAGGCCGAGCTCATCGACGTACTGCGCACCCTCCAGGAGTCGACGCGGTGCGCGCTCCTGATCATCACGCACGACTTGTCGGTGGTCGCATCGCTCGCCGGCAAGGTCGCCGTACTGGATTCCGGCCGGATCGTCGAGCACGGCGCCACGGCGGGCCTGCTGGCCGAGCCACAGCATCCGGTCACCCGCGCCTTGGTGACCGCCTCAGGTCTGGAGGAGACCTTTGACCCCATCGCCTGAACGACGCCTCGGAGAGTACGTCGTACGCACAGCACGCCGGACCGACATCGACGGAGCGCGATCGGTCATGCTCGACACCTTCTACCACGTGTTCGGGCACGGCTACATGCCCCGCTGGCACGCCGATGTCATCGACCCCGGAACGGCGTACTTCGACAATCCCCGGCAGCGGCTGTTCGTCGCCGTACTCGACGACGAGGTCGTCGGAACCGCCGCCATCCGCGCCGACGGCCCCAACAGTCCGCCCCATCCACCCTGGATTGCCGAACGGTACCCGTCCGGCACCACTGCGCAACTCTTCCGCGTCTACGTCCGCCCCAGCCACCGTCGCCACGGCCTCGCCCGCGCCCTCGTCGACCTCGCGTGCCGCTTCGTCGCCGACACCCCCGGCTACGACACGATCTACCTGCACACGAACGCGGCGGTCGACGGCGCCGAGCCCTTCTGGCGCAGCCTCGCCCACGAAATCCACGACGGCCGCACCGACCCCGACCACAGCCCCGCCGTCCACTTCGACATCCCTATCCCCATCCGTTCCTAGGGCCTGGCGGTGCATGATGGATTCGTGACGGACAGCGGTCGGCGAATCACGCGCCCCGAGAGGCGAGTTGCCGTGCCTGCGGCGCAGGCAGATCTTCGACGGGCCGCTGAGGACTTCTCCCGGCTGGCTCTGGAGATGCACGAAGCCGAGGGCATGGACGAGACCGTCCAGGCAGTGGTCGAGTTCGCGTTGCAAGCGCTGCACTGCGACTACGCCGGCGTCGCGCTGCACACCGCCGGCGGCGGCCCGGAGGTTCCGGCGGTCACCGACCCGACGGTCGCCGAGGTTTACCACTTCCAGCTGGCCGGCCCGGCCGGGCCGCTGGTTCAGTGCATGCACGAACGCACGACCGTCTCGGTGCCCGATCTCGTACAGGAGACACGGTGGCCGGAGTGGAGCGAGAAAGTTCTCGAGCTCGGGGTCCGTAGCGTTCTCGACGTACCGCTGTGGACAGCGGCCGGCACGGTCGGTGTTCTGGGCCTCTACAGTACGCAACCGAACGCCTTCGGACCGGACGAAGAAGCCGTCGCCTACATCCTCGCCCGGCACGCCGCGATTGCGGTCGCGGGTGCGCGGCGCGAGGCGAACCTGAGAGTGGCGGTCGATGCCCGGAAGCTTGTCGGCCAGGCGATGGGCATCCTGATGGAGCGCTACAACCTGACCAGCAACCAGGCCTTCGAGGTGCTGAGGCGCTACTCGCAGGACACCAACACCAAGCTCCGCGAAGTCGCCCAGCACCTGATCGACAGCCGCCGCCTCCCCAACACCTGACCACAGCCGGCGATTGGGGCCAGCGACATCGGGCACTCGATGGGTAATCGAGTGACGCGGAGGTGCGCGTGAAGATCGGATACTTTCTGTCCAGTGAGGAATACACGCCGGCGGAACTGATCGAGCAGGCCCGGCTGGCCGAGGAGGCCGGGTTCGACGGGTTGTGGATCAGTGACCACTTCCATCCCTGGAACGACGAGCAGGGCGAAAGCGCGTTCGTCTGGTCGACGATCGGCGCGATCTCCCAGGTGTGCGAGCTGCCGGTGACGACCGCGGTCACGTGTCCGACGGTACGGACCCATCCGGCCGTGATCGCGCAGGCGGCCGCGACCAGCGCCGTACTGCTGAACGGACGGTTCACGCTCGGCGTCGGGACCGGTGAGGCGCTCAACGAGCACATCCTCGGCACGGTCTGGCCGACCCTCGACGTACGGCTGGAGATGCTCGAGGAAGCGGTCGAGCTCATGCGGCGGCTGTGGACCGAGGACGGGTTCGTCAGCCATCACGGCAAGCACTACACGGTCGACACCGCACGGATCTACACCCGGCCGCAGGAGCCGTTGCCGATCTACATGTCCGGATTCGGGCCTGAGGCAACCGATGTCGCGGCGCGGATCGCCGACGGCTACATCACCACCGCACCGGACCGCGAACTACTGCAGCGATTCCGGGACAACGGCGGCGGGTCGAAGCCGGCGCAGGCCGGATTCAAGGTCAGCTACGCTCCGACCGAAGACGAAGGCATCGAGCATGCCCACCGGATCTGGGCCAACTCCGGACTCCCCGGCGAGCTCGCCCAGGTGCTCCCCTCACCGCGGCACTTCGAGCAGGCCAGCCAACTGGTGACCAAGGAGTCCACGGCGCAGTCCGTCGCCTGTGGCCCGAAGGCGGACGTGCACGTCGACGCGTTCACGCCGTACGCCGAGGCCGGGTTCGACGAGGTGTACGTCGCCAACATCGGACCGCACACCGTCGACATGATGAACCTCTACCGCACCGAGATCCTCCCCGAGCTCCGCCTTCACAGTTCTCAGTAGCCGGCACAGGCGTCAGGAGCGTCTCTCGGCGTGGAGTTTGAGGCGGTGAAGGGTCTCGGCGTTGCGGGGGTGCAGCATCAGGTCGGCCAGCCGGTCCGGCAGCAGCGCGACCGGCCCGCTGGTGGCCTGCTCGGTCATGACCAGGCGGCAACCGGTCGGTGTCTCCGTCGCCCGGAACTCCACCTCACCGAGCCCTACGGGCCAGACCCGGAGCCGCAGTCGCAGCCGGTGCAGTGGCTCGTACTCCACGACAGTCGTGGTGTCGTCCAGCAGGAACGGCCACGCGCCTACCGAGTGGTGGATCCGGCCGCCGGGCTCCGGCCACGGCGGGTCGACGTCCCGGATCCTTGACGCACCCACGACCCACGCGGCGTACGACCATCCGTCCGTGAGAATCGCGAACACGTCCTTGGCGCTCGCCTCGATCAGACACTCGTTTTCACTCATTCGCATGCGGTACCCACCCGCCACGCCTTCTAGGCCGACGCGAGGCGGACGAGGGCTGTGGTGGCGACGCCCGCGGCGGCTGCTACCACCATCGGCACCCGCACGAGATGGAGGACGCCGGCAACCCCTACTCCGATCAACTGGGTCCAGTCGAGCGTGCGGCCGCCGAGGTCAGTGACGATCAGCCCGGCGAGCAACGCCGGTGCGGTCAGTTGGGTCACCCGGACCAGTGCGGGCGGGAGATCGCGCTTTCCGAGCACCAAGGGGCCGGCGGCCTTCATCAACCAGTTACTGACGCTGACGATCAGTACGCACAGATACAGCTTCATCAGACCTCCTTCGCAATCCGATCAGGGTGGCCGCAGCAGCGCCGAGCAAGGCGTAGCTGGGACTGGTGACGAACAGCAGCCCGGCGGCGATCATCCCGCCGAGCAGACCGGCGACGACCGCGCGGCGGGATCGGCGTACTTCGTCGATCAGCAAGATGACGAAGAATGCCGGGAACGCCACGTCGAGCCCGAGTTCGTGCATGAGATCCGGTGACGGCGCGGCCAGCACGCCGACGGCGGTGCCTCCGGTCCAGAAGATCCATTGCGGGACGCTGACGCCGATCATCCGCCAGACGTCGTACCGACCGTCCTTGTCGTGCGCAGCCAGGAACGACGCGTCGACGATGGCTTGGGCCTGGAGCATGCGTGCCAGCCGGCCTCCGTGCAGGCTCGGCGCGATCGCCACGCTCATCACCAGGTACCGCACGTTGATCACCATCGCCGCAACGACCGCCGCCAGCACCGTTGCTCCGGACAACGAACTGAGCAACGTGAACTGCGCCGAGCCGCTGAAAGCGAACGCCGAGAACGCCACCGGCACCACGGTCCCCCAGCCTCGGGCCCGCGCTTCGGCACCGAAGTTCAGTGCCAGTACGCCGGTCGCGAGCGCCGGCCCGATGCCGAGCCGAAGCCCACTCGTGAAGGACTGCCGACCAGGCGACGTCATGTCGTCGCTCCTCGGACCCGTTCGTAATGCCGTCGAGCGCGAGCCCGATTGCCGCAGTCGGCCGAACTGCACCACCGGCGCGACCCGTTCTTGCTCCGGTCCAGGAACAGCCACCCGCAACCGTCATCTCCGCACCGGCGCAACCTGCCCAGGTCTTCGTCCTCGAAGAGCCGCCAGACCGCTAGCCGGACAGCGTCTGCCGGATCATCGGCTCGCCACCCGAACGGACTCATCTCGATGGACGCCGACCGGACGACCGCGGCGACGAGGCCGTGCAGCGCGTCGATCGCGACACGACCTGGCCGGTCTCCGACAGCGAGGCATGCCAGTACGTCGTACGCGATGCCTCGGGCCGCCATCAGGTCGTCGCGCAGCCGTGGCGTCACCACTACCCGATCAGTATTCACGCCCGCGGCCGCCAACCAGCGCTCCACATTCGACAGATCGGCGAACCGATCGACCGTCCGGCCGGGATCGAGCCGCCACGCCACGGTGTTCACGAGGTCGAGCGCGAGATGCCCGCCGATCAACTCCGGCCGATAAGTCACCCAGAACCACCTCCGCCCTCCCACCCTAACACCCAAAATGAGGTTTATGTGTTAGATCAATATCTATGATGGTGACTATAGACATTGCGCATCGGCCGATATAATCTTTCTAGCGTTGACAGCGAAGAACCGGAGAGTCCGATGAGCTCAGATCCGGCCGAGGAGCCGGCCAGTTTCGACGATGACGACTACCCCGCTTTCACGATGGGCCGGGCCGCCGAGATGCTCGGCGCCACGCCGGAGTTCCTACGGAGCCTCGGCGAGGCGAAGCTGATCACCCCGCAGCGTTCCGACGGTGGTCATCGCCGGTACTCGCGTTACCAGCTGCGTCTCGCGGCCAGGGCACGCGAACTCGTCGACCAGGGCACCACGCTCGAGGCGGCGTGTCGAATCATCATCTTGGAAGATCAGCTCGCAGAGGCCCTGCGGATCAATGAACAGATGCGAGACCAGGGCTAGCACCGCGGCATCGGCTGGCTTCGGCAACCGAGGTGCATCACCACAACCGCATCCCGCTTGGAGACCGAGATGTCCCTGACAGAGCGCGCCGAGGTGTTCGACGCAGGTAGGTTCGCACAGTTCGCGCTGGAGTTACACGACGCTGCCGGGGTGGACGAGACTCTGGAAGCTGTGGTGCAGTTTGCGCTCCATGCAGCCAACTGCACTCATGCCGGTGTCGCGCTCGCAGCCCGCGGTGGCCGCGCAGAAGTCGGGGCCATCACCGATCCGGTCGTCGAGACGTTGTACCGGATCCAGATCGACGGCGAGCAGGGTCCGATGCTGGCCGCGTTGTCCGGCCTGACGGTCACCGTTCCCGATGTCGCGACCGATGACCGCTGGCCGCGCTGGCAACCCGCCGCCGCGAGCGCCGGGATCGGAAGCGCACTGCACGTCCCGATGAAGGTCAACGACCAGACGACCGGCGTCCTGTCGCTGTTCAGCGACAAGCCGAACGCATTCACGGTCGACGACGAAGCAGTCGCCCACATCCTGGCTCGGCACGCCTCGGTCGCTGTGGCCACCGCCCGTCATGAAGTGACCCTGGCCCAGGCGGTGGACGCCCGCAAGCTGGTCGGGCAGGCGATGGGAATCCTGATGGAACGCTTCGACCTGGACGGTGATCAGGCGTTCGCGGTCCTGCGGCGCTACTCCCAGGACACCAACACCAAACTGCGCGACGTCGCCCAGCAACTGATCGAGACCCGCAAACTGCCGCACTGATTCACCGATCGTGCCACCGAAGGTCGCAGATCACCGGCCGGTGATCGGACGGGAACACGCCATCCACCGCGTCTCCCCCGATCACCGCCGGATCTGGAGCACACGGGTACGACGGGGCTGCGAACGTCGAGTGATAGCCGAGCGTTTCCGCGAACTGCTCCGCCTGTGTGGTCCCCTCCGCACCCCAAACCTCCTGCAGGGCAACGACATCGGGCGTGACGCGGTCGATCGTCGAGAGGATGCCGGGCTGACGCTCACGCCACCGCGGACCGAACCGCCACCAGATGTTCCAGGTCATCACCCGAACCTGATGGTCCACCATCCGCCACTCCTCTCCGGGCCACGTGTATCGCAGCTGCCTGGTACCCAGCTGGTCCTCAGCCCATGTCAGCGGACGGTGGGTCAGAGCCAGGGTGGGAGTGGTTGCGCGGGGGTGCCGTCGAGGGTGTGGACCTTGGTGTACGGGCGGCCGGCCAGGTAGGCGGTTGTGTCCGGGAGGGGGCCGCGTACTTCTGGGATGTCTCCGCGTTTGTTGCGGATGTCTTCGGACAGCGTGTGGAGGAAGTCGGCGGGTAGGTCGGCGAAGGTGACGCCGGTGCCCAGGTCGACGGCGTGGACCATCACTTCGCGGCTGCGCAGCCAGACGATCTCGGCGGCAGGGACCTCGCGGCCCTGGGCGGTGCGGACCGTGGATTGCCATTGCTCGGCGGTCAGTTCGTCCATCGCTGCGGACAGGTTCCGCGCGGACTCGTCGAACCACGCGCGCAGGTCGTTCGGCGCGCGGCGGATACCTGCCTCGATGTCGGTGGTGCGCCGGCCGGGTGAGGAGTACATCGGGCGTTCCTCGCCCGTTCGCGCCCAGTGGACCAGGTTGCCGAGCGCCTCGGCGTTGAGGGACAGGTGGGCGGCGACATGTCGACGAGTCCAACCTGGGAGCAGGGACTGACCGTCCATGTCGGCGCAGTCGACGAGGGCACGGCGGCAGAGCGCCGTACCCTCGGTGACCCATTCGCGAGTGCGCATCAGCCCGTCGTCACGTGGTTCTCGAGGCGGCCGATGCCCTCGATCTGCGTGACGACGGTTTCGCCGCCACGGAGGAAGACCGGTGGCTTGCGGGCGTGGCCGACGCCGCCGGGGGTGCCGGTGGCGATCAGATCGCCGGGGTTGAGGCGGACCATCGTGGACACGTAGCGGACCAGGTCGACGGGGTCGAAGAGCAGATCGCCGGTGTTGTCCTTCTGCATGATCTGATCGTTCACAGTGCACTGGATGTCGAGGGCGGGCCGCGGGCCGCCGACCTCGTCCGGCGTGACGAGCCACGGACCGACGGGCGTGGTGGAGTCCCAGTTCTTGCCCTGTAGCCATTCCCGGGTCCGGAACTGCCAGTCCCGGCAGGTGACGTCGTTGAGGACGGTGAACCCGGCGATCGCACCGATCGCGGTCTCCTCGTCGGCTCGCCGTACCTGCTGTCCGATCACCACCGCGAGCTCGGCCTCCCAGTCGAACTCTGAAGTCTCAGCCGGCCGCAGGATGTCGTCGTGCGCACCGATCAGTGTGTCGGAGAACTTGCTGAACAAGGTCGGGTACTCGGGCAGGTCCCGGCCCATCTCCTGGATGTGGTTGCGGTAGTTCAGCCCGACGCACACGACCTTGCTGGGCTGCGGAACCAGCGGCGCGAAGTCGGCGCCGGCCAGCGCGTACTCCTTGCCGTCGGCAACCTCAGCTCCGGCCAGTACGGCGCCGACGTCCGGAACCCCGAGATCGACCAGGACATCGCCCTCGACCCGCGCTGCCGTCGTACGCCCGTCCACGCGGACTGTTGCCAGCTTCACCGGACGACCTCCTCGCGGAACAGATTGAGCTTGCTGAAGATCGGCGCGTCGCTGAACTGGAACAGATCGAGCGCACCCGAGTCCGAATCCGACCCGGACGCCTCGGACACCACCGACAACGGCATCCAGGACGGTACGACGAACAGGTCGCCGCGCTGCACCGCCCAGGAGAAGTCGCCGACCGTCACCCGCCCCGAGCCGTCGAACACCTGGTACACCGACGAGCCTGTCTCGCGCCGCGGCGCGGTCTCGACACCCGCCGCGATCCGGTGGAACTGCACCCGGATCGTCGGCAACACATCCCCGGCCGTCGTCGGGTTCGTGTACCGCACGACCGCGTGCCCTCGTTCGACCGTGCCCGGATAGCCCTCCCGCTCCAAGGCCAACTGATCGCTCAACGCCGTATCAGTGTCAACCCACCGGTAGCACAGCAACGGACTGCCTGCGGACTCCTTGAACTGCGAGACCGGGACCAGCCCCGGATGACCCCACAGCCGCTCCGACCGGGAACGTTCCGGCGTCCCGTGCTCGTCCTCCGACAGGTGCTCGCGGCCGAAGTCGAAGAACTGCGACTCGACGTCGTACTGGAACGGAATGTCCAGGCCGTCGATCCACGCCATCGGCTGCTCGGCCGAGTTGTGGTGCGCATGCCAGTTCATCCCCGCCTGCGGCAGGAAGTCGCCGCGACGCATCGGCACCGGATCACCCTCGACGACCGTCCACACTCCCGAACCCTCGACCACGAACCGGAAGGCGTTCTGCGTGTGCCGATGCTCGGGCGCATCCTCACCGGGCATCAGGTACTGGATCGCCGCCCACAACGTCGGTGTCGCGTACGGACGTCCACCGAGGCTCGGGTTCGCCAGCGCGATCGCCCGCCGCTCCCCGCCCCGACCCACCGGTACCAGATCGCCGGAACGAGCCGCCAACTCGAGCAGGTGCTTCCACTCCCACCGATGCGGCTGCGCCTTCGACACCGGCTGCTGCGGCATCAGGTCACCGATCCGGGTCCACAGCGGGACCAGCAACTCCTTCTCGAAGCCGCGGTACAGATCCTCGAGTTCAGGTGTGGCCGGCGGATGGTCGGGCCCGTTCTCCGCGGTCAGTTTCACAGGTGAATCGGTCATATGGACTACGGTGCTGCTCCCTGCGATTCTGGAACAGAAGATTCTGCACAGCAGAACGGAGCGAGCCGATGAAGAACCCGCCGGCGTACGGCGTGACGAGTGTCGACCACGCCCTGCGACTGGCCGTCATCCTCCAGGTCGAGGGACCACTCACTGTCTCGACCGCGGCCGAGCGCCTCGGCGTCGCCAAGTCCACGGCGCACCGACTACTGACCACGCTCGTCTACCGTGACTTCGCCGTACAGGACGACGCCCGTAGCTACCACGCCGGCCCGGTCCTCGAACTCGCCGCCACCGCACACTCCAGGACCGGTGCGATCCGCGCCGCCGCGCTCGGCCCCATGCAGGCACTGGTCGACACGGTGGACGAAACCGTGAACCTCAGCGTCCGCACCGGCCGCACGATCCGCTTCGTCGCCTCGGTCGAATCCCGCCAGACCCTGCGCGTCAGCAGCCGCGAAGGCATGGTCCTCCCCGCCCACCAGTCCACCGGCGGCCTCGTCATGCTCGCCGCACTCACCGACGAGCAGATCACCACGCTGTACGACGCCGCGCCGCCCGGCGAACGCATCGACCAGAGCAAACTCCGCACCGAACTCCGAGCAGTACGACGCAGCGGCATCGCGATCAACCTCGAACGGACCGAACGCGGCCTGATCGCGATGGGCCACGGCATCACCGACGCCACCGGGACCACAGTCGCCGCCGTCTCCGTATCGATGCCCAGCGTCCGCTACTCGACCGCCCGCATCCGCCGCATCACCCCGGCCCTCACCACCGCGGCAAGCTCCATCTCCACCGCACTCTCCTAGACTCCGGTCTCCAGGCGGGTGGCGATATCGGCGCGGAGGGCGACCTTGTCGATCTTGCCGACCTTCGTGGTGGGGAGTTCGGGGATCAGCACCAGGCGTTCGGGAAACTTGTACGGCGCGACGCCCAGGTCAGCCATCGCGTGCCGGACGTCGTCGAGGGTGATGTCGGTGTTGCCGCGCGGGACGACGTACACGCAGACGCGTTCACCGAGGCGCGGATCGGGCATCGCGACCGCGGCGACCTGCTGGACACCGGGGAGGGTGTAGGTCAGGTTCTCGACCTCTTCGGCGGAGATCTTCTCGCCGCCGCGGTTGATCATGTCCTTGTCCCGGCCCTCGACCACCAGGTTGCCGCCAGCAACGATGCGGCAGATGTCGCCGCTGCGGTACCAGCCGTCCGGCGTGAAGGCGCGGGCGTTCTGCTGCTCGGCCTTGTAGTAGCCGCGGGGCGTGTACGGGCCCCGGGTCAGCAGCGAACCCGGCTCGCCCGGCGGGACCGGATGCTCGAACGGATCGACCACCCGGAGCTCGTCGTCGGGGCACATCGGGCGACCTTGCGTCGTACAGATGACGTCTTCCGGGTCGTCCAGGCGGGTGTAGTTGAGCAGGCCCTCGGCCATCCCGAACACCTGCTGCAGCGTGCATCCCAGCACCGGCTTGATCTTGCGCGCCACCTCGTCGGCCAGCCGCGCACCGCCCACCTGCAGGACGCGCAGCGACGACAGGTCGTTCGAGTCGGAGTACTCGTCCAGCCAGCGCTGCGCCACCGCCGGCACCACCGCGGTGTGCGTGACACCTTCCGCGGCGATCGTCGCGAACGTGCGGATCGGCTCCGGGCTCGGCAGCATCACGACCGTCCCGCCGACGAGCAATGCGCCCAGAAGACCGGGGCAGGCGAGCGGAAAGTTGTGTCCGGCCGGCAGTGCGACCAGGTAGACCGTGGAGGCGTCCATCCCGGACACCGCGCCGCTGCACTTGGCGTTGTAGGTGTAGTCGTCGTGGGTGCGGGCGATCAGCTTCGGGAGTCCCGTCGTACCGCCGGACAGCAGGAAGACCGCGACGCTGCGGCTGTCCGGCTCGGCACCCTGCCACGCGTCGGTGCCTGAGCAGAGGGCGCGCAGATCTACGCTGCCCTCGGTCAGATCGGCGCCGACGACCAGGACGTGATCGAGCGACTCGACTTCGTCCTTCAGACGATGCCCGAGCGCCTGATGGTCGAAGCCGCGGAGGACATCGGGTACGGCGATGGCCGCGGCCTCGGCGTGCGCCGCCAGGTAGGACAACTCGTGGTGGCGGTGCCCCGGCAGTGCCATCACGGGGACGATGCCGGCGCGAAAGCAGGCGAGGGTGAGTACGACGAACTCCCACCCGTTTTGCAGCTGTACGACGATCCGGTCGTCGGACCGCAGACCCAGGTCGGTCAACGCCGTCGCGGCGGAGTCCGCGCGGGCGGTGAGCTCGGCGTACGTGAGCCTGAGGTCGCCGTCGACCAGCGCGACTTTGTCCGGAGTGCGCCCGGCCTGCTCCCAGATGTGCGACGGCAGACTTCGCCCCTCCCAGTAGCCGGCCGCGACGTAGCGTTCCACATCCTCGGCCGGCCAGGGCACCACACCATCGGCGATCGGACTGACCATCACTGCTCCTTGCCCGTGATCACAGCGTCCAGCGCGACCAGCCCGTCACGCGTCAGCCGCAAAGGATTGATCTCGATCTCGTCCACCTGCTGTGCGTCCAGCAGGACCTGTCCCAACGCCTGCACAACGCGAGCCAGCTCGCTCCGGTCCAGCACAGGCCCACCGCGCCAGCCGTCCAGCAGGGCACACCCGAGCAGTTCGTCCGGCATCGAGGACGCCTCGGCCACGGACAGGGGCGCAGCGCGTACGGCGACATCCGCAAGGGCCTCGGCCGTCGTACCACCCAGCCCGACCAGCACCACCGGCCCGAACACCGGATCCCGCCGCGCGCCGACAATCAGATCAACGCCGGGTGCAGCCATCTGCTCCACCAGCACTCGCTCCACGTCTAAGGCATCCAGTGCGTCCTGCAGTTCTGCGTGGGTGCGGATTCCCAGGTGTACTCCGCCGACCTCGGTCTTGTGGAGAATCGCGGCGTCGAGAATCTTGAGTGCGACCGGACCGCCCAGCGTGTCCAGGGCAGCGTGGGCTTCCTCGGGAGTGCTGCAGGCAACGCGGGATGGCGTGCGAACGCCGAGAGTGTCCAGGACGGTCTTGGCTTGGTGTTCGTCCCACGGGCCTAAGGGTACGGCGATCGATGGGAGCGGCTCGTCCGCGGAGCGCCGGTTGTTGAGGCAGGCGTCCTCCACCAGCGCGCGGACTGCATGGGTGAGGGCGGCCGGGCTGGTGGCTACCGGGTAGCCGCGCTCGTGCAGGCCCGACCGGACTGCGGTGACGTCCGCCGTGGATCCACCCACGGCGACCACAGTAGGCGTCGAAGCGGCCTGCGGGGAGAGTTCGGACACGAGGTCGACGCTGTCCGGCTCGGTCAGCGCATAGACCGCGACCAGGTCGACCCCGGGGTCGGCACCAACCGTCCGAACCACCTCACCAAACCCAGCGCCTGGCCGACCGGTGTCCACCGGGTTCGCCTGGTAAGTCATCGGGGGCAACAGCTCACCGAGCCGCCGCTGCGTCTCGTCCGCAAGCACGGGCACCTGGATCCCGGCGCCCCGCAGCCCGTCCAGCAACAACAACCCCGGACCGGCCTGCGCCGTCACGACGCCCACCCCGGGCGAAGCGGCGGGCGCCAATCGAGTTGTCGACAAGGCGCCGACAGCATCGACCAGCTGACGTTCATCGTCGACAAGGACAGCGCCCGACTGCCGCAGTACGCCTCGAGTGGTCCGCCACGACGTCGCCAGTGCGCCCGTGTGCGATTTCGCGAACGCACCGACATCGTTGCGTCCGACAACCAACGCCACCACTGGCTTCCGTGCCGAGAGCCGCGCGACGGCAGCGGCGAGGCGCGACCCGTCGGCCACCGATTCGATGTGCAGAGCAACGGCCTTGGTCGCCGGATCCGTCAGCAGATGGTCCAGTACGTCGGCCGCGTCGATGTCGGCGGCGTTGCCCAGTCCGACCGCGAGGCTCACGCCGTACCCGGCCTCTGCCAGGAGGAAGGACAGCGCATGGTTCACGCCACCGCTGGCCGCAACGACGGCGACCCCACCTGCAGGCACCGACCCGACGCTCGGCACGAAGCTGGCCGTCAGCCCGCGGCCCGGCACCAGGAATCCGGAGGTGTTCGGTCCCAGCAGCCGAATGCCGTGGCGATCGACCACGTCTGTCAACGCACGCTGGTACTCCGGATGGCCGGCCTCGGCGAAACCTCCCGCACACACGAGAGCCGCCGAGGCGCCGGCCTTCGCGGCCTCAGCCACCGCATCAGCTGCTGCGGCTGCCGGAACGCAGACCACAGCGAGGTCGATCGGTGCGCCGAGCGAGTCCACGGCCTCGGCGACAGAGCCGTGCAGTTCTGAGTCGCGCGGGTTGACCAGCGCGAGTGGTGCGTCATAGGTGGAGAGGGAGCGTGCCATTACCGCGCCGAGCTTGGCCGGGTTGCGCGAGGCGCCGATCACTGCGACCCCGCGAGGGGCAAACAACCCGTCCAAACCCTTCACACGCTCCCTCCCACACTACGGCTGACCCCGGCGAGCGGGTGCCTGTCCGGACTGCCGCTGGTCCGGCCCACCAGATCGGCGCGGCCGGACAGGAGGAGGGTCTCCGCGTCGTCCGGGGTCAGCTCGTCATCAACCACCATCGCGGGGACGCCGGCCACCAGCCGCGCCTCCTCCGCCAGCAACGTCCGCGTCAACCGCGATCCGCCGTACACCGCCACCACCGCCGGCCCAGCCAGTACGCCGGAGTGCAGCGACCCCAGCGCCGAAGGCAAATCCTGCTCACTCGCGGGTGCCTCCAGCCACAATCCCCAGTCCCGGACACGGTCCGGCGGCTCAGAGAACAGCGTCAAGGCGGACCGTCCCCACTCACCAACCACACCGTCAGCCGCCACGGCGCCCATGCCTGAAGGTGGAGAGACTGGATCCGCGGAGGTTGGTGAGTGCGGGAAGTCCACCTCGACCAGCCGGCCAGGCGCCGAGAAGCCGCCGGAGCGGAACGGTGTGTCCAGCGGAGCCGGTCCGTTCTGTGCGTGCCACGACGTACGGGTGGCCGCGACGAAGGCTGGGTCGCGGCGGGCGAGCTTGCCGCCGCTGATGCTGCGGGTGAGGAAGTGGAAGGCGAACTGCCACGGCTCCAACGTGTCGTGGTACCGCCCGAAGTGCTCCCACCATGACAACGAGGGCCGTGCCGAACCTTGGATCTTCTCGACCGACGGCCGCGCCGATTCCTCGTACGCCGCGAGCGCCGCCGGGACATCGTCGTGCGCAGCGAGCGCCGCGGCCAGCGCGACCGCGTCCTCCATCGCCATCTTGGTTCCGGACCCGACCGAGAAGTGCGCGGTGTGCACGGCGTCGCCGAGGAGTACGACGTTGCCGTGCGACCAGCGCCCCGTCCGCCGGGTCCGGAAGCTCGCCCAGCGTGAGTTGTTGACCAGCAGTGGATGCCCCTCGATCTGCTCGGCGAAGAGCTTCTCCAGGTACTGCTTGGTCTTCAGATCGCTCGTCCCGGGCGGCTGCGACACGTCGAACTCGTCCAGCCCGGCTCGCAGCCACGACTCCCGATCGGTCTCCACGATGAACGTGCTGACGTCCGGGCCGATCGGATAGCCGTGGACGGCGAACACCCCGTCGGCACTGCGCTCGTGGACGAAGGTCAGTCCGTCGAAGTGGTACGTCGTACCGAACCAGATGAACTTCGCCGCGGCCGTCTCGACCATCGGCTCGAGTACCGCTGCCAGCCGCTCCCGGATCCGTGAGTTGGCGCCGTCGGCCGCGACGACCAGGTCGAAGTCGGTGAGGTCCTCGAGCTCGACCTCGGTCTGGAAGCGCAGGGTCACGCCTACGGTTCGGGCGCGTTCCTGCAGCACGGCGAGCAACGTCTTGCGGGCGATCGCCGCCATCCCCATCCCGCCGCAGCGGAACCGCTCCCCCTTGAGACGGACCTCGATCGCGTCCCAGTGCACGCCGTACTCCGTCAACGCGTCGCGGACCACGGGGTCGGCCGCGTGGATGCCGGCCAAGGTGGCGTCGGAGAACACCACTCCGAAGCCGAACGTGTCGTCCGCACGGTTGCGTTCGAACACGGTCACCTCGGCGGCCGGGTCACTCGCCTTCACCAGGGTGGCAAGGAACAGCCCACCGGGGCCGCCGCCGACAATCGCGATCCGCATCGTTATTCCCTTCAGGCCTGGGTCGTTTGGGGCGTCGTAGCGAGAACCGGTTCCGGCCGGCGCTCGCGGTCGCCGCGGGGTACGGCGGCGATCACCAGCGCGCCGAGCACCGCCGGGACCGCGAACCCGTAGAAGTTCCAGTCCAGGCTCAGGCCGGAGTCCAGGACCCATCCGCCGAAGAGCGGACCGACGATCGCGCCGAGGCGTCCGACGCCGAGGGACCAGCCGAGTGCGGTTGCGCGGCTCCCGGCCGGGTAGTGCGTCGCGACGTACCCGTTGATGAGGATCTGCGTGCCGACCGTGCCGACACCGGCGATCGCGATCAGCAGGTAGAGCGCGAACGCGGCCGGGTCCGTGCTGAGTGCGTAGATGGACGCGGCAGCGAGGGCGAAGGCCACCGTCGTGACCACCTTGGAGCCGAGCCGGTCGGCGAGGGCGGACGCGACGAGGGCGCCGACGACCGCGCCGAGGTTCATCACCAGGAGGAACCGCAGCGAGGAGCCGAGCGGGTAGCCGGACTGGCGCATGATCTGCGGGAGCCAGGTGTTCAGCCCGTACACCAGGAGCAAGCCGAAGAAGCTGGCGAGTCCGAAGAGGATCGTCGCGGCCAGGTGCTTGCGCCCGAACAGCACCGCGAGCGGGGTCCGCTTCTGCTCGGCGGGCTCGGGCTGTACGCCGTACTTGGCCGCGAGAGCTGCCGCTTCGTCATGCCGGCCGCGGGCCTGCAGGAAGCTGACCGACTCGGGCAGGAACCGCCACGCCAGCGGCAGCACCAGGACCAGCGGAGCCAGACCGATCGCGAACATGATGCGGAAACCGTGCACGGGGACGAGGTTGATCGCCAGTACCGCGGCCAGCACGCCGCCGAGTGAGAACCCGGAGAACATCAGCGCGTTGTTGAAGTTCCGCCGATGCGGTGGGGCGTACTCGACGGTGAGGGCGATCGCGGTCGGGACCACACCGCCCAGGCCGAGGCCGGTGACGAAGCGGAGGATTCCGAACACCTCGGCGTTCGGCGCCAGCGCGGTCGCGCCCATCGCGAGCGAGAACCAGGTGATGCTGGCGAACATGATCCGGCGCCGGCCGAGGATGTCGGTCAGGGCGCCCACGCAGAGCGTCCCGATCACCATCCCGGTCAGCGCGTAGCTGCCGATCGCACCGGCCTGACCAGGCGTCAGGTGCCAGTCCGGGTTCTTCAGCAGCGACGGTACGACGGCGCCGTACACGATCAGGTCGTAACCGTCGAAGACGATCGTGACGAAGCAGATGGCGACCACCCAGAGGCCGGTCCTCGACCGGGTGGTGGTGGCAGGGGAACTGGTCATGGCGGCCTCGTTTCGTGCCGGGCTGACGGGTGAATGTGATGAAAGTAGGACGTCTTAGGGACGACCGTCAAGACTTTGACACACTTCTGATGGCATCATGAGAGGATGAGCGCTGCGAACCACTGGGAACGGCTCCGAGGAGACACGATGAAGCCTCGGTCGATCGTCTTCGACCTGTTCGGCGACTACATCCGCTATCACGGCGGCGAGGTCCGGCTGCGCACGCTGACCGCGTTACTGGAGTGCTTCGACGTGGGCGAGAGCACCGTCCGGGTGGTGATGGCGCGCCTGCGGCGCGAAGGCTGGTTCGACACCCGGCGGGACGGTCGCGAAACGGTGTACGCGCTCAACGACAAGAGCTGGCGACTGCTCGACGAGGGGCGGACCCGGATCTTCGAACGATCCCGTGAACCCTGGGATCGGCAGTGGTCGATGGTGATCTACTCGGTCCCGGAGAGCGAACGAGCCCTCCGCGAGGAACTGCGCAAGGAGCTCGCCTGGCTCGGGTTCGGGCCGCTGACGTCGTCGACCTGGGTGAGTCCGCACGACCGGCTGACCGAGATCCAGGAGCGCTTCGCCGACCAGCCGTCGATCCAGCTCGATCTCCTGCAGTGCAAGTCGTCCGGGCTGTCCCGCGACCGCGAGATGGCGGCGCGCTGCTGGGAACTCGACTCCCTCGACGCCGACTACGCCACCCTGCTGCGCACCTACCGGCCGCGCATGCGGTCGTACCGCGCCGGCTCGTTGGCGCCACGCGAGGCGCTCGTCGAGCGGATGAAACTCGTCCACGACTACCGGCTGTTCCCGTTCCGCGATCCCGATCTCCCCGAAGAGCTGCTCCCCACCGGCTGGCACGGCCGCGAGGCGCATGACCTCTTCCTCCAGGCCCACGAGGCTCTGAAGGCGCCCGCCGACGGGTTCTTCGTCGAGGCCGCAGGCACCGACCGCGTCGCCTGACTCGTCAGGAACGGCGACGCGGCAACGTTGTCATGTGTCAGATTCTTGACGAGCGGCGTACATATGTACTTCAATCCAGCCTCGAACAGGATCGCCGGCCCCGGTCCGCCCTCCCCCTCGCGTGCTCTGGAGGCACCGCCGATGAGACCGATCAAATCGACCCTTGCCGTGCTCGCGGCGGGCGGGCTACTCGCCTGGTGGGCGTATCCCGCCGCCGGCCAGCAGACCGCCGCCGCAACGCCACCGGCCCCGGGCCCCGCCGTACTGAACGCTCCCCCGCCCACCGCCCCACAGCTGGAGAACACCGGTGTCTGGCAGGCCCAGCCGACCATGGTGTGCCACAGCAGCGCCTACCGCGAAGGCGAGTTCCTCAACCAGGGTTGCGTGTACGACGACCAAGGCGCCCAGCTCGTCACCACCAACTGGCCCGAACATTCCCTCACGTTCGCGTACACGTACCCGACCAACCCGGCGTACCGCGGCAACGCCGCCGACCTGGTCGAGGTCCGCGTCAAGCCCCTCGCTGACGCGACCGCGTTCCGGATCACCTTCAACACGATGACCGACCCGGACCTCGTCGGTACGACGATCGCGCTCGGCAACTCGCTGCTCCCGCGCCAGGCACCGCACGGCGCGAACACCCTGATGCCGGCCGAGAAGTTCGTCACCGTCCATGGCCGGACCGGTGACATCGTCGACGCGGCCACCGGCAAGACGTCACCTGTCGCGCCGACCGTCTCGGTCGACGTCGCGCGCCGGCAGGTCGAGGTCCGCGTCCCGCACACCGCGTACGACCCCGGCACGCGTACTGTCCGGGTCGCCGCCGCGGCGGGTCTGTGGGACCGCGCCGGGGACAAGTTCCTGCTCCCACGGGCGGTCGCCGACGCGACCCACCCAGGTGGCGCGCTCACGGCCGGCCTTCGACCGTCGGCGTACTTCGACGTCGCGTTCCGGCAGGAGCCGTTCGACTCGCCGTGGCGCAACGACAACCAGAAGACGACGCTTGCCAGCGGCAACATCGGCAAGTTCTTCGCGAACGTGGACTTCGCCAAGCTGGCGCAACACACGACCGACAACAGCGCCGTCCCGACTTCGGGCTACATCGAGCGGCTCTACGCCTCGAACAGCGAAGTCGCGCAGGGTCGCCGGTTGCCAGGCGACGCGGGCAAGCCACCGCTCGGGTCCTTCACCCAGCAGAACGGCGCGACCCTCGACGGCGAAGGTACGCCGAGCGTCCAGTTCGGCTGGATCTGCCGCGACGACTGCGTCTCCGACCTCCCCGGCCGACTACAGCGGTACGTCGCCTACGTTCCCGACCTGCCCCGCCCGGCCAACGGCTACGCGAGCATGGTCTGGACCCCGGGCTACGCCCAGAGTGCGAACGACCAGGTCGGCGACCCGGGCACCGGAGCACTCCTGCCGGCCGGCGACCGGGACCTGTTCCACCAGGTCGCGAACCGCCCGTCCGCCCCGACCGTCGTGATCTCGGTCGACGGCCGCGGCAACGACAACTGGTCCTACGGACGCTCCGGAGCATCGGTGTTCGAGGCGCTCGCCGATGCGCGGCGGGCGTTCGGGCTCGACTCCACGCGGACCGTGATGAGCGGCTTCTCGAGCGGCGCGTACGGCGCGAACAAACTCGCACTGCAGTTCCCCGACGTGTTCAGCAAAGCCTTCATCTGCGACGGCCTGAACATGGCGCCGTCGTTCCCCGGGATCAACGGCATCGCCGACACCCTTCCCGTCGACACCGCGACCCAGCACGAACCGGGCTCGGTCCTGACACCGTTGCTGCCGTCGCGCCGCAACCAGCCGGTGCTGGAATGGGCGGGCCTTCCGGACAACTACATCCCGTACAACATCCCTCGCGAGCGGGCGAACGCCTACATCGCAGGACCGCAGTACGACTTCACCTTCGACAGCTGGCTCGGCGCATCCTCCGATCACGTGGTGATGTGCGCGAACGCGACCTGGAAGGTGCTGACCGACTGGCTCGGCGACATGCGCGGCACGCAGGATCCGTTCCACGTCACCTACGTACGCAACCCCGCCATGGACGACGCGGAGTCCGGACTCGTCGGCGACCACGCCTACTGGCTCAGCGCCATCCAGAACCGGTCCGGTGCCCTCGGCACCATCGACGTACGGTCACACGGCTTCGGCCTCGCCGATGCACCAGCCGCCCCGGTCACCACCGGCGCCGGCGTGGCGACGGGCTCGACAGTGCCCATCAACGCCTACACCTCCGAACGGCGGACCAAGCCTGCTCCTGTCAGCGCACCGATCGCGAACCGGCTCGACATCACCGCAACGAACATCAGCACGGTGACGATCGACCCCAAGCAGGCCAAGGTCACCTGTGACGCCGATCTGAACGTCACCACCGACGGACCACTCACGGTCCGCATGCTCAACTGCCCCGACCGCACCTTCAACTGAACCGTCGCCCGCCGACTGCTCCAACGGAAGCAGTCGGCGGGCGGGGTCCTGCATCACTTCACTTTGATGATGATCCGGCCGCGGGTGCGCTCTGCGAAAGCGGCGGGCACGGCGGCCAAGTCCCGGACTTCTGTGACCAGCGGTGTGAGCCGCCCGTCGCGCAGGCGAGCAGCCAACTGCGCCGTCTGCTCGCGGTTGGGCTCGACGACGAAGAAGATTGCCCGGCCGTCGCGAGGGTGGACCGTCGGCGGGTCGGCGACAGTGACGAGGGTGCCGCCGGGGCGCAACAGGGCGGTGGAGCGGTCGCGGATCTCGCCGCCGATCACGTCGAACACCACGTCGACCTCTCCGGAGTCCTCGAGGCGGTCGCTGTCCAGGTCGAGGAACTCGTGGGCGCCAAGGGTGCTAGCGAGCTCCCGGTCGGAAGCGCGGCCAGTGCCGATGATGCGGGCTCCGGTCTCGTGGGCCAGTTGTACGGCGACCGATCCGACAGAACCGCCGGCGCCGTGGATGAGAACGGTTTGGCCTGCTTGCAGGTGAGCGTGGTCGAACAGCGCTTGCCAGGCCGTCAGACCCGGCATCACCACGGCGGCCGCGGTGATGTGGTCGACGTCGGCGGGGAGCGGAGCCAGGTTGCGGGCCTCGACGGCGGTGTGCTCGGCGAGGGTGCCGTTGCGGGCCCAGTCCGTCAGCCCGAAGACCCGCTGACCGACTGTGAGACCCGTGGTGCCGTAGCCGAGCTCGACGACCACGCCGGACAGTTCGTGGCCGATGACGCTTGGCGTGCGGTCGCGGCCGGCGCGGTCGGTCCAAGTGCCGGGCCAGTCCGGCTCGCCTCGGAGGAAGCCAGCCGCGTGGACCTCGACGATGACGTCGTTCTCGGCGGCGCGGGGAGAGGGCAACTCGGTCAGGGACAGCCCGTAGCCATCGGCCTCGCGGTCCCGGACAGTGATGGCACGCATTGAAGATCCTTTGCAGCAGTCGGTGTGATGGTTCCCCTCGACCGTAGGCAGAAGCGGCCCGCAATAGCTGGGCCATTCAGCGGCGGGTTCGATGGGCCACCCGGCCGGGTCACGGCAAAACCACGACCTTGCCGTGGATCTCTCCCGCGTCAGCCTGCTGGTGGATCGCAGGCAGCTCGCTCAGCGGCACGCGCCGGGCGATCTCGACGTGGAGGTCGCCGCTGTCGATGAGCGCGACCAGGTTCGAGAGCACGTCCGCGTCGGGGTGGACGAAGATCGTGACCGCGCGCACGTTTCGCTCATCGTCGCCGGGCGTCGTCACCATCGGTGTCGTGGAGACGACCACGCCGCCGTCACGAACCCGTGTGACCAGGGCGGTGAATCCGTCCGGGCTGATCGGGGCCAGGTTGAGCAGCACATCGACGGGCTCGGTGACCGCGTCGAGTACAGAGGAGGCCGTGTGGTCGATGATCTCGTCCGCACCGGCCGCCTTGACGATCTCGCTGCTGCGCGGGCTCGCCGTGGCGATGACGTGGGCACCTGCGCGCTTGGCCAGCTGCACGGCGTACCCGCCCACCGGGCCGCCGGCGCCGTTGATCAGCACCCGCTGCCCGGCCTTGAGCTCGCCGGCCTCGAAGAGTGCCTGGGATGCGGTGAGCCCGACCGACGGCAAACCCGCAGCATCGGCCAGCGGGATGCGGATCGGAGCTTTCACCAGTGCGCTCGCCGGGGCGACGACGTACTGCGCTGCCGATCCGTCAGCGTTCATGGGGATGAAACCGACGACGTTCTCGCCCACGGCGAGGCCGTCCACCCCGTCGCCCACCCCGTCGCCCAGTGCGTCGATCGTGCCGGACACGTCGTAGCCGGGAACGTGCGGCAGCGTGACCGGGATCGGCAGGAAGCCGCCGCGGAGGCCGCCGTCGGCCGGGTTGTACGCCGACCCGGCGACCTGGATGCGCACTTCACCCGCGCCCGGCACCGGCAGGTCGGCGTCTTCGTAGCGCAGAACCTCCGGGCCGCCCGTTGCGTGGAACCGTACTGCCTTCATGATGTCTCTCCTTCGGCAATGTGCTTTGGATTCGAAGCAACTGAGGACCACCGTAGCTCTGCTTCGAATTCAAAGCAAGTGCTTCGAGTCAGAAGCACTGATAGGCTCGGTCCATGACCTCCTCGCGACCCTCGCTGGATGCCACGCAGCTGGGCGCCTACTTCGCCCTCATCGAGGCGAGCAGCCTGCTGAGGCACGCCGTCGAGCAGCAGTTGCGGGAGGCCGGGGATCTCAGCTACGTGCAGTTCCAGCTCCTGGCCACCCTCGGCGACTCTCCGACGGGCAGCCGACGGATGACCGATCTCGCCGACGGCGTCGTCTACAGCCGCAGCGGACTGACCTACCAGGCCCAGACGCTGGAGAAGCGGGGCCTCGTGACCCGGACGCAGTCCTCCGACGACGAGCGCAGCATCACCGTCACCATCACCGACGAGGGACGCGCCGTACTCGCAGGTGTCTTCCCGGGCCACATAGCCGTCCTGGGCGACCTACTATTCGCCCCACTGTCGCGCTCCGACATCGAAACCCTCGCCGACGTCCTCGGTCGCACAAGAGACCACATGCGCCAGACTCCCCCGCGCTCCGCAGCACCACGCCGCCGCAAACCCAAGGAGGGCCCGTCATGAAGCCAGCCACCACCGTCGTCTCGATGCCGGTCACCGATCTGGAGCGCACGCTGCGGTTCTGTCGCGACGGGCTGGGCCTGGAGACCGCGGGCATCGACGGACCGATGATCCTGATCGAGCTGCCGAACCTCTCACTGTTCCTCATCGAGCGGCAGGAGTACGCCATGTACGCCGGCCGCGGCGGTATGCCGGATGCTGGCGGTCCCGCTCCAGGCGCCTGCATCATCTCCTGCGCCATCGGGAGCAAGGAGGAGGTGGACGAAACCGTCGCGCGCGCCAAACTGGCCGGCGGATCGACGCCCGCCGATCCTCGGGAGTACGACGGGTCGTACGTCGGCTACGTCAGCGACCCCGACGGCCACCTGTGGGAACTCGTCTGGAACACACGGACCGAAGCAGCGGCCAAGTAGGTTCCCGCCATCGGTGACGATCTCGGGCCGATAGCCGCGGAGGTGGCAGCGAACTACATTGACCGAATGGGCACATACGAGGGACTTCTGCAGGAACAGATCCGCAACGAGTTCACGGCCTCACAGCAGTACGTGGCGGTCGCTGTCTGGTTCGACGACCAGGACCTGCCGCAGCTGGCCGCGCACTTCTACAAGCAGTCACTCGAAGAGCGCAACCACGCGATGATGATGGTCCAGTACCTGCTCGACAAGGACATCCGGCCGCACATCCCGTCGGTCGGCGAGGTCGAGTCGGACTTCAAGACCGCACTCGAGCCGCTCGAACTCGCGCTGGCGCAGGAGGTCAAAGTCACCAAGCAGATCGAGATGCTCGCGCGCACGGCCCGTGACGAGAACGACTACGTCGGCGAGCAGTTCATGCAGTGGTTCCTCAAGGAGCAGGTCGAGGAGGTCGCCGCCATGCGAACGCTGGTGAACGTCGCCAACCGCGCCGGCGATGATCTCTTCCACCTCGAGGACTTCCTGGCCCGCGAGACCGTCGGCGACGCCGGCGCCGACCCCACGGCCCCCAGAGCCGCGGGCGGAACGGCCTGAATCACCCAGAGCAGCGGGTGTTTGCCGGGAGCTACAACCCCCGACGATCGGCGGCGCGGGGGCAGATGGCGTACGGACTTAGGTAAGGGGTACAGGCGGTCGGAGCGAGCGACTGGCTGCAGTTCGGCGGCGAGGGGGTCGGGCCCTGGGCGACCGGGCGATACCAGCAGGCACCGCAGCTGATCGGCACTCTGGAACCGGAGTTCGAGAAGATCGCCGCGCTGAAACCGGACCTGATCCTGGACGTGAAGTCCAGTGGCGACCAGAGCCGGTACGACACCTTGAAGGGGATCGCGCCGACGATCGGCGTACCGCAAGGTGGTGACGCGTACAAGGTCAGCTGGAAGCAGCAGACCGAGCTGATCGCCGCCGCGCTGGGCAAGGTGGACGAGGGTCGCAAGCTGATCGCGGACACCGAGGACAAGTTCCGGCAGGCGGCGGCTCAACATCCGGAGTTCGCCGGTAAGACGATCACCGTCGGCGCCAAGTCCGGCCAGGGCTACGGCGCGTACGTGCACGGCACCGGCCGGCTCAACTTCGTCGAGCGGCTCGGCTTCCGCAACAACCCGACGATCCAGGCGAAGGCCACGAAGGACTTCTCGGTCCCGGTCTCCCGGGAGAACCTCGGACAGCTGAACGCCGACCTGATCGTGATGGCGCCGATCGGCCGACCGGCGCAGGAGATCACCGACGATCCGCTCTACCGCGCGATTCCGGCGGTCCGCGCCGGTCGTTCGATCGTCTTCGACGACAAGACCATCAGCTCGGCCTTCGCCACCGACACGATCCTCTCGACCGGCTACGCCCTCGACAAGGTTGTGCCCCTGTTCGCGACGGCGCTCAAGGACTGACTGTTTTCCCCCGCAGCGCTGTCATTCCATCGACTGCAGAATGCGGTCGAAGGTCCGGCGGCCCATTCTGCTCATCGTCGGATTGGTCTCGACGTAGTACCAGACAACGCCCATCGCCTGTTGGAACGCCCACGCCTTGCCGCGTTCCCACTCCAGATCGTCAGAACCCAGCGCCCGTCGGAGCACCTCCCGCGGGCCGGGCTCCAACAGGTGCCAGGCACTGACCAGATCCAGCGCGGGGTCGGCCGGACCGAAGCCGCCGGTGTCGAGTACGCCGCTGAGCCGGTCCCCCGCGACCAGTACGTTGCCAGGGATCAAGTCACCGTGGCTCATCACGTCCGCACCCGTGCGTGGCAACTCCCGAAAATAGCTCCACATCTTGCGCAGCCGCGGCACGTCGAGCAGCCCTTCACTCTCCTCGAAGCACTTCGCCATCCAGCCGTCGTGGTCAGCCAGAACGCCGCCACGACCTCCACCGCTGAAAAGCCGCCCCCGCGTCTCGGCGTCCCGCAAGGCTGCGATGAAGGCCGCAAGGTCCTCGGCAAAAGCATCCGACGCACTCGGATCGGCATCAAAGGCGACCGTTCCGGGCAGCCAGGTCTGGACCGACCACGGCATCGGGTAACCCGCTCCAGGCTGTCCGAAGGCGACGGGCTCCGGGACGGGAAACCGAGACACCTGCGCCAACTCCGCGCTCGCCTCGGCTTCCTGTTCCAGAACCGCCAGCGCCTCAGCAGCACCGACCAGACGCAGCGGGAAACGCGCAGACAGGTCACTCCCGATGCGAAAGATAGCGTTGACCGTCCCCGTCGACGGCACGAGCCGGACCGCCTTGCCCTTCCACTGCGGAAACTGTTCCTGGATCAAGTCCGCAACCATCTCGCTGGTCACGTCCACCTGGTCATCGTGCATCGTCGCCGTCCTCCACCTACTTGACCGACGCAGACACACTTACACAACAGCACCCCATAGATTGGCGGTCGGTGCCAGGGACGCCAGTTCGGACCAGACGTCCTCGGGTATGTCGGCTGAGGCGAACGCGAGCGTCTCGTCGATGCGGGACGGGTCGGAGACGCCGACGACGGTGGAGGCGATTCTCGGGTCCCGGAGTGAGAACTGTAGTGCAGCGGCCTGTAGCGGTACGTCGTGGCGGGAGCAGACCTCCTGCATGCCGCGGACCGCTTGCAGTACCGCATCCGACGCCTGCCGGTAGGCATATTTAGGTTGAGCTTCGGGGCCTTTCGCAAGGATTCCACCGCCGTACGGCGCCGCGTTGACGAACGCGATCCCGCGCTCACAGGCCTCCTCGATCAGCGACTCCGCGCCGCGGTCGAGCAAGGTGTAGCGGTTGTGGTTCAACGCGACCTCGAACACGCCCGTCCGGACGAACTGCCCCAGCATGTCGAGTTCACCCATCGCGACACCGACATGCCCGAGGATGCCCTGATCGCGCAGCTCGGCGAGTGCTGCGACCGGGCCGTCGTCGGCCATGGCCTGGTCGAACGTCAGGTGGGCCTCAGGATCGTGCAGGTACATCAGTTCTACGTGATCGACACCGAGCCTCGACAGGCTTTCCTCGACGGAGCGACGTACTCGCTCGCCGTCGAACTCGCCGGTCGCAGCATCCGCATCGACTTTTGTCGCAAGAACGAACCCTGAGGGCACACCGCCACGCCGGCGCAGAACCTCACCGATCAGCGTTTCTGCCCTTCCCGCCCCGTAGTTGTTCGACGTGTCCAGGAAGTTGATCGGTCCGTCCAGAGCCTTGGTAATCGTGGCGGTCGCGGCCTCGGCCGCGACCTCGTAGCCGTACAGCCCAGGCATGTTGGACAGTGGGCTGGTGCCGACGCAGATCGGCGTCACCTGCAAGCCGGTGGCCCCGATAGGCCGCAATGTCATCTCCATGAGGAAGCTCCCTTACCGAGGGCCCACGAGTGCGAGGTCCGCTGCATAGGCGGCCTCGAGGTCTTCGTCCCATGGCTCGGACTCCGCGGCCAGAGAGTCGAGAACTGTCTCGGGTCGGGTCGCGCCCGAGACCACCGACAGCACCGGCGACGAAGCCAGGAGCGCCCGCAGTTGCAGGCGTTGCACCGAGACGCCACGCGCGTTGGCAACGGCCGTCAGGTGTGGGGCCGCGGCCGAGGATCGCAGTGGTGAATACGCGAAGAACGGCACGTCGTGTGCTTCGCACCAGGCAAGCACGTCCGCCGACTCGCGTCCCATCGCAGTGTGACGATTCTGTACGGCGTCGATACGCGCGACTGCCTCAGCTCGCTCGAGCTCGGCGACGCTGACGTTGGACAGACCGATCCGAGCCACCTTCCCCTCGTCGCGAAGGGACGCGAGCGTAGAAACGCCTTCCTCCACTGGCTGTTCGGCGAGATCGACTCTGTGCAGGTAATAGAGATCGAGGTGTTCGCCCCCGAAGACGCCCAGGCTGGTCTCGACATCGGACCGGATCCGGACGTCGCTGATGTCGGCATCCCAGCTGCTGGTGCCCGTTCGCGAATGACCTCCCTTGGTCCCGACGATCACGTTCGTTCCCTGGGCGGCTTCCGCGGCCAGCTCTTCTCCGTAGAGAGGCACATCGACGTGGGCGTATGCCCGCGCGGTGTCGAGGATCGCCGTACCGGCGGCGATGCCGACCCGGATCGTCGCGAGATCCGCCGCGCGGTCACGCGGCTCGAACGAATAGCTTGCTACCCCGACGGCGACCCGGCCAACGAGCTCCATCACTAGTCAGACCTCTCTTCGGCGGTGAGGATCAGTACGACGGCCTCGAGACCGTCGGCGGTCACGGTGACGGTGATCGCGCCGGCCCCGGTCGGTCGCACAACGGCCAAGGCTCGACCGTCGAACGTCGTGTGCTCACCGGTGTCGTAGCGTTCCCCGTTGTCGGGCCGCGCACTCCCAAGTGCTTGCAGGCCTCCGGCGCCTTCGACGGAAACCGCAACCTGACGATCTTCCGACGTGACCAGAGTCCCGGCCGTATCGCGGAGCTCGATCGAGATGAACGCGAGATCCGCATCGTCGGCTACGAGCCTATCCCTGTCCGCCGAAGCGGTCAGGGTCGTCTCGCCGACTGCCGAGCGCAGCGCCGCCCGACCGGTCTCGGATCCGTTCCGGTAGGCAATGGCGGTGAGCTCGCCCGGCCGGTACTCGGTCTCGAAGACGGTGACCAGCGGCATTCCCTCGCCCACGGTCCGACGGGCAAGGGTCTTACCGTCGAGACGAAGCTCGACCTCGTCACCGCCACCGCTGTACACCTCGACCCGGATGGGCGCTCCCGACTCAACAGGCCAGGTCCAGCTCCCGATCGAATCGCTCCAAGCCCACCCGCCTGTGACTTTGGGGGTTCGGTGGAAGTTCTCCGGGCGCTGAACGGCGATGTACGGCTCGGCGCGCAGGCCGAAGACGATTTCGCGGTAGTACGACGCCGGCCGCCGGTACCCGGTGAGGTCGAGATCACCGCACCACGCCGCGATCCATGGAAACGGAGCCGCGAAACCCGCCGTACTGTCCGTGTAGACCGCCCGGCCGACTCCGACCTCGCCGAGATAGTCGAGTCCGGTCCAGGTGAAGTCTCCAATGACGTGTGGGCTGTCGAGGATCAGGGCCCAGTTGTCGGCGATCCGCGGCGGAAAGGTCTCCGACCCAACGATGATCCGGTTCGGGAACAGCTCCCGGTCGGGCGTGTAGCGGGCGTCGGCGTAGTTCATGCCGGCGACATCCAGCACAGCAAACGATTCGGCGGTCCGCTCGGTCACCACCGACGACCTGGCGATCTGGTTCTGCAGGTCGGCGTGCGTGGCCATGACATCGTTCACACCCCCGTCCTGCTCCCCCGGGGCCGTCACCCGGCGGAACTCGTCCACGAAGTCGTCGATCGTCGCCACGAATCCGTTGATGCCGTTCGTCACGAATCGCAGCGGGTCGAGCGCGCGAACTTTCTCCGCGAGCCGGCGACCCCACTCCGAACCCAACGGGTTGCCCGTCTCGGGAATCTCGTTACCGATCGAGTAGAAGATCACGCTGGGGTGATTGATGTCCTTCAACACCATCGCCTCGACGTCGCGCTCCCACCATTCCTGGAACGCCAGCGAGTAGTCGAATGACGACTTCGAATCCGTCCAGACGTCGAAGGTCTCGTCGATCACCAGCATCCCGACCCGGTCACAGGCGTCCAGCATCGATTCGCTGAGTGGATTGTGCGAGGACCGGATCGCATTGAAGCCGGCCGTCTTGAGCAACTCGACCTTCCGCTCCTCCGCACGACCGATCGCCGCCGCGCCCAGGATCCCGTTGTCGTGGTGCACACAGGCACCACGCAGCTTCACGGTCTCCCCGTTGATCCGCAGCCCGTGGACAGGATCAAGCCGCAACGTCCGTACGCCGAACTTGATCTGCTGATCGTCAACGACGGCATCAGCCGAACGCAGTCTCACTGTTGCCGCATACAACTGTGGATCGTCGACATTCCACAACCGGGGCTCGCCCACATACGTCCGCACTCTGGCGGTCGCCGCGTTCCCGGCGCGCGTCGTGACCGGCGCCGAGCCACGCGCGACGACCACACCCGAACCGTCGACGATCTCAACCTCCACGTCGACGGTCTCGGTGCTCAATCCGTCGTTGCGCACCTCGACCGCGACCTCGACGACAGCACGCTCTGCATCAACATCAGGCGTGGTGATCCGCACCCCACGCCACGCGACGTGGACAAGCTCGGTGACGATCAACCTCGTGTCCCGGAAGATGCCCCCTCCGGTGTACCACCGCGAGTCCTCGTGCGATCGGGCCTCCACCCGTACGACGTTCGGCTCGCCGTACCGCAGGTACGGGTTGAGGTCGATCAGGAACGACGAATAGCCGTACGGGCGCTGACCGGCGGCAACGTTGTTCACGAACACCACCGCATCGCGGTAAACCGCACCGAACTCCAGCGACACCCGTTTCGTCCGCCACTCCTCCGGGACCTCGAATGTCTTCGAGTACTCGAACACACCACCAGGAAAGTAGGCTTGTCCCGCCTTGTGCTCGGCACCCCGCTCCAGCGTGATGATCGCGTCGTGCGGGAGCGTGACGGGCACCGCCTCTGCCGTCGACCCGGCGAGCTGGGTGAAGATGCTGCCCTTCGGGCGGACCGTCCAACCGGTGTTGAACGAATCCCTGCTCATTTATTCTCCGGCCTTGTAGTCGGTGTCCATCCTGGCCAGCACCTTGTCCGGTGTGGTCTTTCCACTGAAGACGTCCTGGATCCCGGTGATCATGTTTGCGGACACCTTCGGGTTGGGCCAGAGCTGGTCCATGAACGGGACCGTTCGGGCGTCGGTGATGTATTTCGACAGCTCGGCCAGCGACGGATCGGCGGCGGAAGTTGTGCCGGGCAGGGACGGGAGGCTGCCCTGCTTCTTGTTGAACAGGCTCATGCCTTCCGGCGACATGACGTAGTCGACGAACTTGATCGCCAGCTCCTTGTTCTTGGCCTTCGCGTTGACTCCGTAGCCGGCACCGGCCGCCGCGGGCATGATGAACGTCGCCGGGTCGTCAGTGGCCGGCAGCGCCTTCATGATGAAGGTGCCAGAAGGGTTCTTGCCCTTGAGCAGGGCCACCACCCAGTTGCCCTGGATGATCCCGAGGGTCTTGCCGGTGGCGGCGAGCGTCTGGCTGGCCTCGTAGCTGGTGCCCAGCGGGTTCTTCTGGAAGCAACCAGCCTTCTCCATCTCGATCTGCTTGGCCAGCGCAGTCTTCCACGGCGAGTTCGCGAAGGTGGCCTCGCCGGCCTGCATCTTCTTGTCGAAGTCCGGGTCGCCGCCGTAGACGACCGTGGCGACCAGGGCGTACACGACGAGCTGGTTGACCCACAGATCCTGGTTGCCCAGGGCAAACGCCGGGGTGCCCTTCGCTGCGGCGGCCTTGCAGAAGGACAGTAGCCCGGTCCAGGTGGTCGGAGGTGTGAGCCCCGACTTGGCCAGAGCCTGCTGGTTGTAGATCGCGCCGATGCCGTTGACACCGAAGACGCCGGTGTAGGTCTTGCCGTCGTACTGCGAGACCTTCTTGATCGGATCGGGCTGCTTGCCGGCCCACGGCCGGTCCGACAGGTCGAGCAGGTAGCCGTTCTTGGCCGCGCGGAACACGGTCATGGGGTTGCCGTTGCCCGGCCAGATCGTCATCACGTCAGGGGCCGTGCCAGAGGTCAGCTGGGTGCGGATCTGCTGCTGGTACTGGTCGGCGCCACCGGTCGTGAGGTTCACCTTGACGCCGGGGTTGGCGGCCTCGAACGCCTTCACCACGTCCTCGACGGAGCCCTGGTCGACAGAGGCAACCGTCAGGGTCTTGTTCTCGCCGCCGCTGCTCTGGCTGCCGGCGTTGGTGCCACCACTGCAGGCTGCCAGCAGGCCTACGGCTGTCGTCACGGCAATCAGGGCAGCCAGTCTGGGTGTTCTCATGATGTCTCCCACTAAAGGAATGGAATGGATGGATGACGGTGGCGTCAGCCCTTGAGGCCTCCCGCGAAGCCGTTGATGATGCTGCGCTGCAGCGCGAAGTAGATGACCAGGATCGGGACGATGCTGATCACCAGAGCTGCGAAAACGAGGTTCCAACTGGTGACGTACTGACCGACGAACCCCGCGATCGCGACCGGCAACGTCTGCTGCCCGCTGCCGCTCAGGTAGAGCAGCGGGGTGAAGAAGTCGTTCCACACAGCGACTGCGTTGAGGACCAGCGCCGTCACGGTGATCGGCTTGAGCATCGGGAACACGACGTACCGGAAGCCCTGCGTCGGCGTACAACCGTCGATGAGTGCGGCTTCTTCGAAGTCGCGGGGCAGCGCACGCAGGAAGCCGATGTAGAGAAAGGTCGTGAACGGCACCTGGAGTCCTGAATAGAACAGGACCAACGCCCACGGCGTACCGAGCAGACCCAGGTCACGCATGGTCTGGTAGAGCGGCAACGCGGCCAACTGGAACGGCAGCGCCAGGCCCAGCATGATCAGCAGGAACAGCCCGCGCGACCACCGGGCAGTGGCACGGGCCAGCGGGTACGCGGCGAACGACGAGATCGCCAGCACGATGATGACGCTGACGACCGTCACCACGATGCTGTTGAAGAGCGCTCCGCCGAGTGCTCCGCGCTGCCAGGCCTCGGTGAAGTTGTGCATCGTCGGATCGGCGGTCGGCCGCAGCGGCGACGACGTGTCGGACGTCGGGCGTACCGCAAGGTTCACCAAGACATACAGCGGGAACCCAACCGCCACGGCTGCCGCGATCATCACCAGTTCGAGGCCGAAGGTGCGCTTGCGATAACGGGTCATGAGGCAGCCCTCTCGTTGCGCGCGAGTACGGCGTACTGACCCGTCGAAGCGATCGCCACGACGATCGTCAGCACGACTGCGAGCGCGACGCTGTAGCCGAACTCGCTCAGAGTGAAAGCGTCCTTGTAGATCAATGTGGACAACGTGTCGGTGGCGTGGCCCGGACCACCGCCGGTCAGCGCGTAGACGTGGTCGAACAGCTTGATCCCGCCGATGACCGACAGCATCAGATTGATCGTGAACGCAGGTGCCAGCAGCGGCCGGACGACGGACCAGAACCGTCGTACGGGACCGGCGCCGTCGATGTCCGCCGCCTCGTAGATCTCCTTGGGTACCGACTGCAGGCCGGCCACGAAGATCACCATCGAGTACCCGGCGAACTGCCACACGATGACACCGACGATCGACCACAGGGCGATGTCCGGATTGCCCAGCCAGTCCTGCTGCCAGCCGGTCAGGCCGACCGCACCCAGCAGGCTGTTCACCGCGCCATCGGGGCCGAGCAGGTTGCGCCACAGGTACGACGTCACGATCGGGGTGATCACGGCCGGCGCGAAGAGGAACACCCGGAGCAGGTTCCGGGACTTGATCGCACTGTTGACCCCGAGCGCCAGCAGCAACCCGAGTCCGTTCTGGATGATCGTGATCGCCACGGCGAACAACAACGTGTGCCACAACGCCTGCACCGCGTCCGGGTCATGAATCATGGTCCTGAAGTTGCCCAGACCGATGAACGAGTAGTTCGGGTCGATACCGTCCCAGTCGGTGAAGGCGTAGTACACGCCACGAGCGCTCGGCACCAGAACGACAAACGCGAACAACACCATCGCCGGCAACGCGAACCACCAAGGCGGAGTGTTGTTGAGCCGCCGACGGGCCCGGGCGATGCGGGGCCCGGCTGGCGCTGCCGCCGTACTCCTCGTCAGCTTCGATGCAGTGGCCACAGACGAACCCACTCCCTGAAACGTTTCATCGATCTATGGGTAACGTTCCCCAAAAAGTTGTCCCGACTCTAGGAGCGGACCTCTCAGACGTCAATATTTCGGCTGTGTAGACTCCGGGTAACGTTTTTCGTTCATGGCATGCCAGGGGGTGGAAAATGCAGCAGGCGGGGTCTCCACGGCGGATCACGATCGTCGACGTCGCCCGGCACGCGCAGGTGTCCACCACGACCGTGTCCAAGGTGCTCCGCAATGCGTACGGGGCCAGTCCGGCGATGCGGGCCAAAGTGCAGGAGGCGATCGCCGAGCTCGGCTACCGGCCGAACGCCGCGGCCCGCGGTATGCGGGGTCAGACGTACACGATCGGCGTGATCCTGCCCGACCTGCGCAACCCCTTCTTCCCCGACATCCTCGACGGTTTGACCGATGCGCTGAACGACACGCCGTACCAGGTCCTGGTCGGGCCGGGGGGTCACAACGACGAGCAAGCTGAGGTGCGCGGCTCCGACGCGATGATCGACCGCGGCATGGACGCCATGGTCCTGGTCGCTCCGATCTCACCGCGATCCCGGCTCGAGCACGTCGCCCGGACCGTACCGACTGTGGTGGTCGGCCGGCACGGTCACTCCGATGTCTACGACACTGTGTCCGACGACGACTTCACCGGCGCGACCCTCGTCGTGGAGCACCTCGTGAAACTCGGCCACCGCCGGATCGCCCACATCGAGCACGCGGAGTCCGACCCGGCCCGCCTCATCGAGATGCCCAACGCGATCCGCGCCGACGGCTACAAACACGCCATGCGCACCCATGACCTCGCCAACGAGATCGACATCGTCTCCACCAGCTACACCCAAGAAGGCGGCTACCTCGGCGCCCGGCAGATCCTCAGCCGACCGGAACTACCGACCGCCATCTTCGCCGGCGCCGACATCGTCGCCATGGGGGTCCTGGCGGCTCTCACCGAGGCAGGACTCTCGGTCCCCGACGACATCTCCCTCGCCGGATACGACAACACCAACTTCGCCGCACTCGGACCGATCTCACTGACCAGCGTCGATCAGGCCGGTCACCATATCGGCGCCGAAGTCGCCCGCCTCCTGCTGAGCCGGATCAGCGACCGGGACCGACCATCAACCCAGGTCAAGCTCTCCCCCACCCTCGTCACCCGCCGGACCACCACTCCCCCAGCGTCCTGAGTAACCCCCCTCCAACCTCCCACGTGGCGTGGGATCCAGGGCGCCGCGTCAGGCGAGTGGAACACCCGTCCGGCTTTCCAGCGCCTCGATGAGCTGGGTCTGGAAGTCTTCGTCGTGGCAGGCCGGGTGTGGTGGCTGTGTTTGCTCGTGGTGCCAGTAGCCGCCGGTGCTGGGGGTCACATGGTTGTGGGTAGCTAGCCATGTCTGGGTCTCGTGTCCGGCGGTCAGGTCGTCCGGTGCGCCGGCGCCGCCCATCCGGGTCGGGACCCAACCGGGATCGACCGCGTGGCTGGATGTTCCCGACCAACGCGATGCGAGCGCCAGCGCGAGGGTCGTGACCCACAGCTTGCTGTCGGAGTACGTACCGCCGGCCGACAACCGCCGCAGGTCGGTGGAGCCGCCCCGATGCATGGAACTGCTGAGGTAGATCAGCCTGCCGGGCTTGTCCATCGACGCGGTCAGCAGGTACGGCGCGACCACGTTGACCGTGATTACCTCGGAGGAGCCCATGACGCCGGCGTTGTAGATGACGGCGTCGAAGCGACCGAAGCCGGAGGCCTGCCGTGCGACGTCGTGGATCTCGTCCACCCGGGCGAGATCGCCGATCACCACGCCCTTCCACCGGTCCGGATCCCTGAGACGGGACTCGTTGCGGACGTGAACGACCACGTCATGCCCGTCGTCGGCCAACGCGTGCGCCGTGTTGTACCCGAGCCCGCTGGCCGCCCCGGTCACCATGACGAGTGCCATGTCAGAGGGCCCGCGTTTCGGAGGCGTCATCGCGGGAGGCGGCCCAGGAGGCCAGCAGTCGCAGGCTTTCCTCGGACGGTGAGCCGGGTTCGGCGGTGTAGACGGTGAGGGTGAGGCCGGATTCCGACGTCATGGCCAGGGCTTCCCAGCTCAGCGTGAGCTCGCCGACGACCGGATGATGGAAGCGTTTGGTGCCGGTCCCATGACGCGTGACGTTGTGGGCGCCCCAACGAGTCCGGAAGTCGTCACAGCGCGTCGACAGCTCCCCGACCAGGTCATGGAGATCCTTGTCGTGGGGGTTGCGGCCGGCCTCGGTCCGCAGGAGGTCCACGGTCATGTCGGCAACGTGGTCCCAGTCGGGGTAGAAGCGGCGGGCCACGGGGTCCAGGAACTGGAAGCGGGCCATGTTCGGCGGCTTCGTGGTGCTGGTTGTGTAGAGGTCGGCGTAGTAGGCGCGGGCCAGCGCGTTGGCGGCCAGGACGTCCAGCCGGCCGTTGGCGACCCACGCCGGCCCGGCGGTGATGGCGTCCAGGGTCCACTGCAAGCTCGAGTGCGGGGTCCACTGCCTGCTGGAGCGCGCCCGGGGCCGGGCGAGCGTGTCGGATCCTTCGGCGGCTTGCGCCAGGTGGAGCAGGTGAACACGCTCGGCCTCGTCGAGCTGAAGCGCCCGCGCAACCGCCTCCAGCACGGCGGGTGAGACACCGGAAAGGCTGCCGCGCTCAAGCTTGGCGTAGTACTCGACGCTGACATCAGCCAGCGCGGCGACCTCGCTACGTCGCAGTCCAGGCACCCTGCGCCTGCTGCCCGCGGGCACCCCTGCCTGCTCCGGGCTGAGCCTGGCTCGCCGCGAGACCAAGAACTCGCGGACCTCGTCACGGTTGTCCACACCACGACAGTACGTCGACCGCCGCCCGAGAGGGATGCACTGCCAGTACACCCATCACCAGTAACTCGATACCCGCCCCGACAGCCGATTACCTGGACGTACCACGGCCGTTCACCTCATCACAGCAAGGAGCAAAGCTATGCGCGGTGTCTTGATGCACGCCCCCGGTGACTTCCGGGTGGAGGAGCGGGAGGACCCGAAGATCCTGAAGCCCACCGATGCCGTCATCCGGCTGGCCGCGACGTGCGTCTGCGGCTCGGACCTGTGGCCCTACCGAGGAGCCGAACCCATCGACGCACCCTCCCCGATCGGTCACGAGTACGTCGGGATCGTCGAGGAGATCGGCAGCGACGTCACCACGCTCGAGCCCGGCCAATTCGTGGTCGGCGGATTCTCCGCCTCCGACAACACCTGCGAAATCTGCCGCGCCGGCTACCAAACCTCCTGCGTCCAGCGGGAGTGGATGAATGCCATGGGCGCCCAGGCCGAACGACTCCGGGTCCCGCTGGCCGACGGCACGCTCGTCGCCACCCCGGGCTTGCCGGACGACGACCTCATCCCCAGTCTGCTCACCGCCTCCGACGTACTGGGCACCGGCTGGTTCGCGGCCGTCGCAGCCCAGGCCGGACCCGGCAAGACAGTCGCCGTCGTCGGCGACGGCGCGGTCGGCCTGCTCGGTGTCCTGGCGGCCAAGCAACTCGGCGCGGAGCGGATCATCGCCATGAGCAGGCACGAGTCCCGCCAGAAGCTCGCACTCGACTTCGGAGCCACCGACATCGTCACCGAGCGCGGCGACGACGGCGTACGGCAGATCAAGGAGCTGACCGGCGGCCTCGGCGCCCACTCCGTCATCGAGGCCGTCGGCACCCAGGAGTCAATGCTGCAAGCGATCCGCTCCACACGCCCCGGCGGACATGTCGGGTACGTCGGCGTCGCGCACGACGTCACCCTCGACGGGCAAGAACTGTTCTTCTCCCACGCCCACCTGCACGGCGGCCCCGCACCCGTCCGCGAGTACCTGCCCCAACTCATCGACCTGATCTGGAACCGCCAGATCAACCCCGGCAAGGTCTTCGACCTCACCCTCCCCCTCGAGCAGGCCCCCGACGCCTACCGCGCCATGGACACCCGCCGAGCCATCAAGGTCCTACTCCGCCCCTGAAGAGAAGGATCCGTTGCGAACAAGGCTATTTCAGCTCGGCGGAGGGATTTCCAGTAGGCAGTCGCGTACCTGCGAAGAGTGGTGTCCTGCCGCGATGAATGGCATGTGGGGCCTCTGATCGTCGGGGTCTGCAACTGCGTAGCCCGCCGCCCAGATGCACCCATCGATCTCGACGCTGCTGACCAAGGAACCCATCTGCGCCGGACTTGTGGTCAGAACGAATGCATCACCGTCGAACTCGGCGACGATCTGGGGATCAAGTACGCCGGGACCGCCACCGACCGCGACGGGTTTGCCGTCGACGAGCTCGAGGTCGTGGAACTGGCCCGGCACCACTGGGGTCGCGACCTCGGTCCAATTCTTGCCGTCATAGTGCAGGGCGAGGGGTCGCCGCAACAGCTCAGGGTCCGACTGATGGCCGACAGCCCAAATGTCATCGTCCGAATTCATCACAAGCTCTTCGAGGACGACCCGTCCGTTCACAGGCATCTCCGCGGTGTGCCAGGTCGTGCCGTCGAAGCGGGCGACTCCGCTGAAGCCGGCGGCCCAGATCTCGCCCGAGACCACTTTCAGATCGTTGATGTAGGTCAGGTCGAACCCGGTTCGCGGAAGTTCCTGCCAGCCGCCGTCGGAGTACCGGAGGACGCTGGCCTGCGCGCCGTACCTGCCGATCAGCAGGTCGTCACCTTGCTCGCCGATCGCCGTGTATTGAGCACTCTCCCCCACTGGGAGCGGGGGAGAGTTCACAACGCTCCAGGCGTCCCCGGTCCAATGCTGGAGAACCGGTCGCATCGGATCCTTGTCGGTCATTTCCGTTGCACCGACGGCCCACACATCGTCCGTCGACCGAACCAGCACGTCATCCAGCCGGCCGTCCGGGAACGGCTGAACTGTCTGCTGCCACCCGCCGCCGTCCCAACGCAGCGCGGTCGGGTGGAAGTTCTGGCCGGGGCCGCCCGGCTCCTGTTCGATGTCGATGCCGACGCTCCACATCGCCTCACCGACGCCATCTACCGCTTGGATGACGCCGTGATCGAAGCCGGGTGGAGTGGGCGTCCAATCGATGGGCTGGACGAGACCACCGAGAGTCGCCGCCAGCACTAGGTTGGTCATAAGAGTCTGCATATCCCTAGAGACGAAGCGTGAACCTGCTTCGGTCACACAAATAACGCGACGGTGCGGTGGATGTTGCTCTAGGCAAGAACCTTGGGATGAAAGCGATCAGAAAGCACGCTGGATCAAACTATGTACGAGGTGACGGAAACCGATCTCGGCGCTATGTGACGTACGGTCGGGCTAGCCGCGCGCCGGAACCGTCCGATCGTTTGCTCTAGAGGAACGCGGCCACGATCAAGGCTGGCCCGACGATGAAGTCGATGACGCCGCAGTACTCGGCGTACGGCCGATTCACGACTTGGTTCGCCCTGAAGTGGTACACGTCCCAGATCGCGTGCGCGAGGAATCCAGCACCGATCAGCGCGATACCGACCTGCGGCGCGACGGCCGTGCACACGAGCGTGACTGCGCCGAAGCCGACCATGCCGGCGGTCTGCCTCGCAAAGAGTCGGCCGTCGGTGTACCGGCGTCGTGCCACTGCCCATAGCCACAACAGCACCACGACTATCGGCATACCGACGATTGGATCGACCGGCAGAACCTCCGTCAGATGGAGCACCTGAAGGACCGACATCACGCCGCCCAGCACCACGAGGGAAATCCACGCAGTCCACGGGCGACCGATCGCGTAAGCCATCATGTAGATCCCGGCCATCATGACGACCAATGGGCCGAACAATTCCACCTCGCGATCCAGGCGGACGATCAGTAGCAGCGAGCCGACAACGAAGACGAGCGCCAAAGCGGTCGGCCACCGGTCCACCAACCGCGGCCGGCTCACAGCCGTACTGGTCCTCGCCTGAGGGGACAGGTCCTGAGCCTTGCCAGATCCGCTGCGGAATTCCTTCTCCATGTCATACCTCCACTGCGTTTGGTTGCCGACGGCCCTTTCAGCAGATCTCGCCCGGATACGCGTCGCTACTCCTACGGACCACCGAGCATGAAGTCGACTTCATACGATGGCCTCTCGTCGTGTCGGTGGGATCAGGACGCTTGTCGCGCCGGCCGCGACGAGTGCCAGAATCGCCGCCACCAGATACCCGCGCTCGAACCCGGACCCGGTGGCGAGGGTCAGGCTGGCCGCCACCACTCCGGACATGACTGCGACTCCGAGTGAGGAGCCCAGCTCGTGACTCGTACTGAGGACAGCCGATGCCACACCGGCCTCGTCGGGGGCAACGCCACCCAAGACGGTGGCGGCTGCCACCACGAAGAGCACTCCCAGCCCTCCCGATGCGATAGTCACCGCGGCCACTGTCGAGGCCACACCAAGGCTGACAGCCGGTACAACCAAGCCGGCCGCGGCCACGATGAGCCCGCAGGCGGCCAGTGACCGCGCGCCGAACCGACCCAGGAGACGCCCCGCGGCTTGGGCACCGATCATGGTTGCGAGCGCAACCGGCAGGAACAAAAGGCCGGTCACGAGTGGGTCATGACCTGCGACACCTTGAAGGTAGAAGGTACCGAGGAAGAACACAGAGACCATCAGGGCCGTTGTCACCAACAGCGCCAGTGATCCGGCTGCAACCGTGCGCCGGCCGAGTAACGTTGGTGGGACCAAGGGATGGGGAGTTCTGCGGATCCAGATCCCGAACCCTGAATAGAGCAGTCCGCCGACAACAAGAAGGACCAGCGTCTGCGCGCTCGTCCAGCCGTCCTCGCCGGCATTGATGAATGCATAGGTCACGACGAGGGTGGCGCTTGTGCCCAGCAAAGCTCCGACGACATCCAGGCGGCGCCCTGGCGCCCACGCCGGCATAGCCGGTAGGACCCTGCCGAGATAGCCGAACACCACAGCGCCCACGGGCACATTCACGAAGAAGATCCATTGCCAACCTGGCCCTGCAGTCAACACGCCACCGAGCAGTACGCCGACAGCAGCACCGACACCGCCCAGGGCCGACCAGATTCCGAGCGCCCTGTTCAACTCGGCACCGGTGAAGATCCGGACCAGTACCGAGAGAGCGGCCGGAGACAGCAGTGCAGCCCCGACACCCTGAACAGCCCGTGCCGCAATGAGGACCTCTCCACCGGTAGCCAGCCCTGCGACCAGCGACGCGATGGTGAACACACCCAAGCCCGACAGGAGAATCCGGGTGGGACCGAACGTGTCCGCGGCGCGCCCCCCGAGCAGCATCAATCCACCGAACGCCAAGGTATAGGCGCTCACCACCCAGGTGAGAGCTTCCCGGTCGAGTCCGAGGTCGTCCCCCATCTCCGGCAACGCAACGGTCACCACGGTGATATCGAGGATCAACATGAGCTGGGCCAGTCCGAGCAGAGCCAGCGCCTGCCATCGGCGTTGGTACGGCTCGCCTGAGCTGAAACTTGATGGCTCGTGCGAGCCGGGACTTGCCTCACTCTCCGCCATGACACTTCCCTCCGGCCTCAGGTGAACTCATCGTGCTGATCACTCGGGGTTCCCCGAGCAGTACGGCTACCGCCGTGCTCGTCGGCCGCGGACGTAGGTGCGGGGGATCCTCCCCCACCGGTCGGCTCGGCCACGAGCATCCGCAGCGAAGTTGCTCAGTGTTTCGTCGGGGGCTGCGACCGCCGCTGTCCGCATCAGACTCCGCCGCGAGCACCTCGTCATCGCAGATCCATTCTGTCCCTTGATCCCTGTCCTGGTGACGACGTCGGCCGATGGGCCAGACCTGCCCGTGGGAGTAGTTGTCGACCCCTCCCACAGCACCATGCCATCGACGGGTTTCAGATCACTTTCAACAGGTCACCCGAGGCGAACGCGCGGCAACGGGTGGGTCTCCTCGTCCTTGCGCCGGCTTCACCTGGTGATGCGAAGGACTGTCGGGTCAGAGGTGGCGGTCGATTTGGTCGAGCATGGCGTCGACGGCGGTCTGGTCGGCCGGATCGGCTGCTGGTCCGGTGTAGTCGTAGGTCAGCTCGGTGCCGTCAGGGGTGGGAGAGAGTGTGATGGTGACCTCTTCGTCGTGGCCGGGACGAAGTACGACCCGGTGGGGTGGTTCGAGGTCACCGAACCGGACCGTGAACGGCAGTTCGGTGCTGTTGTCCTCGGCAACCATGATGGCCTGGACCGAGCCGCCCGAGCGGGCGTCCATCCGGACCGTCTTGATCTAGAGGTCAGTTGAGGGCGATGTGTACGACAGCACCACGACACCGGAGGCGAGCGGCCGGACAGCGGCATACCGCAGATGGGCGACCAGGCCCTCGGTGTGCAACCGGTCGTCGGCGGTACCGACGCCCACGAGCGACGGGTGGTACCAGAGGTGGAGCTCGTCCAGCAGCCCCTCCGCCAGCAAGGTCTTGGCAACCGGGCCGAAGCCGTGCATGAGGATCGGCCCGCCGTCGGTGGCCTTGAGCCGGCGAACCTCGTCGACCAGGTCGCCCGCGAGCACCTCGGTGTTCGCCCAGGCAGGGTCGGTGAGGGTCGTGGACGCCACGTACTTCGGGATGAGGTTCATGCGCTTGGCGTACTCGCCGTCGCGGCCGGGCCAGGCGCCGGCGTACACCTCGTAGGTCTGCCGGCCCATCAGCATCGCGCTGGCCTCGGCCAACTGCTCGAGCGCCAGTGCGTCGGAGTCGGCGTCGACGAAGTCGAAGTGCCACTTGTCCATGTGGTTCACGACGCCGTCCAGGGTGACGAACGTCGAGTTGATGATCTTGCGCATTGGGTGCCTCCTGCTTGTGCTTGTCATTGCTTTGATCCTCGGCGGACCGGATTCATCTGCGCGTTCACGGAGTCGAGGTCATGTACCTCCCTGGGTTCGAACCCAGCAGCTTCACGAACTGCTGGAAGGTCTTGGCGCCGCGGACCGTTCGCTCGGTGCCGCTTCGTGCGTTGCGGTGGCCGACCGGTTGGGCATCCGGAGCACAAGCGCCAGGACGACGACTGTCATCGCCAGGCCGAACCACAAGCCCCAGACCATGCCGCCTACCTGGGCTGCCTGGGGCTCGTAGCCTTCCTTGAGCAGGTGGGTCGTGCGCGAGGACAACAAGGTCGCCACGATCGCCGTACCGATGGCGCCGGCCACTTGCTGGGAAGCCCCGAACAGTGCGCTTCCATGCGAGTAAAGCCGTGGTGGGACGTCGCCCAGTCCGAGGGTGAACATGGGGGTGAAGATCAGGGCCAGCGAGAGCATCAGCAGCACGTGCGCAACAAGGATCAGCCAGATCGGCGTCGTCAGGCTGACTTGGGTCAGTACTCCCAAGGCCACGAGGGCGCCGATGCCGCCGGGCACGATCAGCCGGCGGCTGCCGTACTTGTCGAACCAACGACCCACACGAGGACCGAGCAGCCCCATGGCGAGGCCGCCCGGCATCATCAGGAGACCCGTCTCGAGGGTGGTGAGGTGGCGCAGGTTCTGCAGGTAGACCGGCAGGATGAGCATCGAACCGAACATGCCGGCGAAGGCGCCCGCCATTGTGAGCAAGGCCAGGCGATAGGTACGCCGGCCGAGGGGCCGCAGATCGAGCAGTGGCCGGTCGGTTCGCTGGAGGCGCAGCTGGAGGAAGACGAACGCTGCCAGTGAGGCCAGGCCGACGACGGCGAACGCACCCGCCTCGATGCGGGCGTCGGCACCACTGCCGAACTCGCTGAAGCCGTAGACGAGGGAGCCGAAGCCGATCGCGGAGAGGATGACGCTGGGCAGGTGGACCGAGGCCGGGCTGCGCTCGCCGACGTCGCGAAGCTGACGGTGGGCTGCCAGGCTGACGGCCGCGGCGATGGGCAGGATCAAGCCGAACAGCCAGCGCCAGGAGGCGAACTCGAGGATCAGGCCGGAGGCGGTCGGACCGAGCGCCGGTGCCGCGGAGATCGCCAGGGTCATGTTCCCCATCACTCGGCCGCGGTCCTCAGGAGCGACGACAGACATCAAGGTCGTCATCAGCAACGGGACCATGACCGCGGTGCCTGATGCCTGGATGATCCGGCCGAGGAGCAAGACCCAGAATTCGGGGGCAGCCGCAGCTACCGCGGTGCCGATGCAGAACACGGTCATGGCCAGCCCGAAGGCCTGCGGAGTGGACACCCGTTGGAGGAACCAGCCCGTGATGGGGATGACGACGGCCATGGTGAGCATGAATGCGGTCGAGAGCCATTGGGCGGTCGTGACGTCGACCGCGAACTCTCGCATCAGGCTCGGCAGAGCGTTGAACATGACCGTCTCGTTCAGAATCACAACGAACGCGGCGGCTACCATCCAGCGGAGGACGCCGTAGTCGCGGGATCGGGCGGTGCCCGCCTGGGTCGAAGAAGACATTGACGCGATCCTTCGTATCGTGACGGGCGCCGTTGCATCACCGTTGAGGACGCAACGGCACCCGCTCGTTCAAGTGGATTCAGGGATCAGGACTTCTGGGCCGCAGCCATGGCTTTCGAGGCCTGTCGGTAGTTGCCGCCCGGTCCCTGGCCGACGGGGCCGTAGACCAGGAACAGGACTCCGTTGCTGAGGGCTCTCGAGCTACGCAGCTCCAGGGGCAGTGCGGTGCCGGTCTGCTCGAAGAGACGCATTCCGTCCCGGACAGCGATCGGATCGACCAGAAGCTGAAGCTCGTCGACGAGCCCGGCTTCGAGCAACTGGCGAACGACCGAGATCGAGCCGCTGATGGCGATGTCACTGCCCGGCTCGCTCTTGAGTTCGGTCACCGCTTCGACGAGCTCACCCTCAAGCAGCTCGGAATTGCGCCAGGTCAGCTGGAGCGGCTGGTTCGACACCACGATCTTGCGAGCGTCGCCGAGGACCGCGGCCAGTGCGGCATCCTCGCCGCCTGCTTCCTCGCGCTTCGGCCACGTCGCGGCGAAGGTGTCGTAACTCTTCCGGCCCATGAGCAGTGTGTCGCTCATCTGGGCTTGGACGATAGCCCCCATCTCCTCGTTGAAGAAGGGGAAATGCCATTTCTCAGGCGTCTCTACGACTCCGTCAAGAGTCGTGAACAGGCTGGCGACGAGTCGTCTCATGGGCATGGTTCCTTTCGTGCAAGGGCTTCCGCGAGCAACGGAATAGTTCGAGCTCGAACCATAACTCTAACACCCATGTAAGACAAGTGACCGCTCGCGTAGGCTGACGTTCCAACGTCGTCGAATCGGGAGCGCAACGATGGAGTCCGACGGGAACAGGCCGCGCTCTGTCGCGCGACATCGGCCTCCGCGAGCCGACGCGCGCCGCAACGTAGAAGTCATACTTGTGGCCGCGGAGCGGTGCCTGTCTCGTGACCCTGACGCGAGCATGGCCAAGATCGCCACCGAGGCAGGACTCGACAGAGTCACTGTCTATGCTCATTTCAAGACGCGGGCCGAGCTTGTCGAGCAGGTCGCGCGACGCGTGCTCACCGCCGCCAACGAGGTTCTCCGCGGACTCGATCTGTCCGGCGACCCCGCAGAGGCACTCGAGCGGCTGGTTTCGGCCTCCTGGGAGGTCACGGCCCGGTCAGGCACCCTTCTCGTCGCTGCGGAGAAGGCACTGCCATCGCGCCTCGTTCGACAGGTGCACGCCGGCGAGCTCGAGCAACGCGTCCACGACTTCCTAGAGCGTGGTCAGCGCGCCGGCGCCTTTCGGGCCGATCTGACAACGGACTGGCTCGTGGCCGTGTTCCACAACACCCTGCACGCGGCGGCCGCGGAAATCGCCGCCGGTCGGCTCGCCAAATCAGATGCCGCCCACGTCATCAGCGCAACGTTGTTGAACACATACCAAGCCTTGCCCCCGCCCAGTCCCCGCAAGAAGGCTGCGCGCAAGAGCTGATGAGGCCTGATCCAGCGCGGATCGTTCGAGCTGCTCGGTTACTAGCTCATCGTTCGGCTGGGCTGTGGTGTGGCGGGAGTATGCGTTCGGCCAGCATGGGGTAGTCGAGCACGACCCCATCGCGGTCCACGTGGAGCTCGAACTCTTGGCTGGTGGCGCTGCGGTAGCGGATCCGGGCACCGTGCCCATCCGAGGCAACCACCATGTACTGCTGTGTGGCCGGCACAACCTCCAGAGTTGGCACCTTGACCCAAGCCATCGTGTGGCCGACCCAGCGCCCGATCGTCCCGCGTTGAAGGAGGCGGCGAATTGGCATGAGGTTCGTGAATGGGCACTTGCCAAGGTCGCAGTCCACGCTGCCGGACAGTGCGTCCGTCAGTGAGGCAGGTAGCTGCTCGATTCCATCGGCATCGGAGTATTCGCCGGACCAGGTTCCGAGCGATGATCTGCGGAGCTCCAGCCGGAGGCTGCGGCCGTCCTGGTCGTGTCTATGGATAGCCAGCCTTCGCGTCGCCCAGGCGTCGTCGATCTCGAGATCCCACCTGGTGCGGTACTCGAGCGCGACACTTGCTCCGCTGACAACACATCCGGTCGGTCCGAACGCGGCGCGCACCACCTCGAGCCGATCCGGGTCGTCCGCTCCTCGCCATGCATAGGTTGCGACGTTCATCGCTCCCCTCTCACAAACGTTCATTCACTCTGTCGCGAAGCCCGGCCGAGGAATGCGCGGGCAACCGACGGGCCTGCACACGGGCGCGTCGTACTGCCGACAGCCCACGGTATCTGCTCACCGCCGCTGCGATTGGGGGATCCGTCACAGGATGGTTCGAGTCCGAATCTTTTGATACGCTGCCGCCACTGTGCGCCTCGTCGCGACGCGGCGCGGCAACTTCGGCCGGCGAAGGGCCATCCAGCGAGCCGTCGGGTTGGTGCCTCCGCACGTCACCATCCCGTACTTCTACGAGCCGCCCGACGCGGACTGCTTTGAACAACGGATACTCGCGGAGGAGAAATGCGCTCCTTGGACGACTCGACGGACGTAACCCGGCTATTCGCCCCCACACAGCTCGGCCATCTCGAACTGCGCAACTCATTCGTGATGGCACCGATGACTCGGTCCCGCTCCCCGCAGTCCACGCCGACCGCTGAGGTCGCCGAGTACTATCGGCGCCGAGCAGCCGGGGGCGTCGCACTCCTCATCACCGAGGGCGTACTGGTCGATCACATATCTGCCGGCCACCATGACGACGTTCCCAGGCTGGACCCCAGGACAGCGGTCGCCTGGAACGCAGTGGTCGATGCGGTACATCGTGAGGGATCGCGGATGTTCGCCCAACTGTGGCACCTCGGGGGTGAGCGTCACGATGTCGGCTGCACTACCGCCTGGACGCCGAGTGGTGTACCGGGAACCGGATCGCCTTGCCCGCACACCATGTCGGTCCATGACATCGACGCGGTGGTCGAGTCGTTCGGGCGGACCGCCGCTCAAGCCCGCGCGCGTGGATTCGACGGAGTCGAGATCCACAGCGCGCACGGCTACTTGATCGATGAGTTCCTGTGGCCGGAGACGAACCGGCGGACCGACGGCTATGGCGGCAGCATCGCGAATCGCGTGCGCTTTGCCACTGAGATAGTCAGTGCGGTGCGCGCCGCCACAACACCGGACTACCCGATCTCGATCCGGTTCTCTCAGTTCAAGGAGCGGTGCTTCGCGGCACACATCGCGGAATCGCCACGCGAGTTGGAGGCGATCCTCGTCCCGCTAATGGATGCAGGGGCGACGCTCTTCCACGCCTCGCAGCGCAGGTTCTGGGAACCCGCGTTCGAAGGTTCGGACCTCAACCTCGCGGGCTGGGCCAAGAAGGTCACGGGGCTGCCGGCGATCACCGTGGGCTCCGTCGGGCTTCAGGCAGGCGAACTACGCGGTTGCTCGCACCCTGAGCACTCGCTCGCCGCCCTGGCACAACGCCACGCAGCAGGCGAGTTCGACCTCGTAGCGGTCGGGCGCCCGTTGCTTGCCAATCCATCCTTCGTCAACGACGTCGCCGACGAGCGCTTCGACGAGATGTGCGACTACCGCAAGGACGACGAACTTGTTTGGCCGTAGCCAGGAGGTGGGTGAACCGGCCGCACAGGCATCTGCAACCGCGGGTCCGCAGGTTCGTGACGATGAGCACTTCGAGGTCGTCGTGGTCGGCGGAGGCCAAGCCGGACTGGTGATCGGATTCTTTCTGGCACAGCAAGCTCGTCGGTTTCTCATCCTCGAGGCCGCCGACTCGGTGGGTGCGGCGTGGCGGGATCGGTGGGATTCCCTCACCCTGTTCACACCGCGCCGGTTCGACGCGCTACCAGGACTGAGCTTCCCGGGAGATCCGGACAGCTACCCGACGCGTGACGAGGTCGTCTCGTACCTGAAGGCATATGCGGAGACCTATCAGCTCCCGATAGTTCTCGACGGGGAGGTCCGGTCGCTTACCCCGGCCGAAGCCGGCTTTCGCATCGAGTACAACGGCGGAAGAGTGACAGCCGACCAGGTCGTCGTGGCCACCGGTCCGTTCCAGCAGCCGACAACGCCTGATCTAGCTGGTCAGCTCTCACCTGCGATCTTCCAGTGCCACAGCACCGGCTACCGGCGACCTGCGGACATCCCAGCAGGCACGGTCCTGGTTGTCGGTGGAGGCAACACCGGATTCCAGATCGCGGCGGAGCTCAGCGGCACGCACTCGGTCCATCTATCTGTCGGCTCGCGACAGACGCCGCTCCCGCAACGGATTGGGAGGCGCGACCTGTTCTGGTGGCTCACCAAGACACGTTTGCTCAATGTGACAGTGGAATCACGGCTCGGGCGGCGTATGCAAGGACGGGAGACCCTTGTCGGCTCGAGCCCGAGGCGACTCCGGCGTCTCGGAGTTGAGCTGCATCCCAGGGCAGTCGATGCGAAGAACGATGTCGTCCAGTTTGCTGACGGCATCCAACTCAAGGTCGATGCCGTCATATGGGCCACCGGATACCAATCCGGGTATGCCTGGATCAATGCGCCGGTTCTCGATGCCGGAGGGCGGGTCCGCCACCACAGAGGGGTAACCGACCTGCCGGGGCTCTACTTCCTCGGCCTCTCCTGGCAACACACGCGCGGCTCAGCATTGCTCGGCTGGGTGAAACACGACGCCGAGTACATCGCGACACAGGTCCGGATCCTGGCCGACGCCCGAGAGACGCGACCAGATGCGTCCGAGCGCGACCGCCTGAACCCCAGAGAACCCCAGGAGACCGATCATGCCGAACCACAGTGATCACACCGAATCCGAGAGTCGCGGCAACTTCCCGACCGATGTACGTGGCCTTCCTGCGTCCCAACCGTCCGAGCTTGTCTCCCTGGCGGGCGGCGAGGAGTTCGACCTGCGAATCGCCCCGATAGCGAAGCAGTTGGGCGAAGCAACGGTACGCATGCTTGCCTACAACGGATCGGTTCCCGGGCCCACCATGCGGGTCCTGCAGGGTTCCGAGGTGATCATCAACGTGACCAACGATGCTGACACCGAGGCCACCGTGCATTGGCACGGGTTACGGTTGAAGAACGCCTACGACGGAACGCACGAAACCCAGACACCCATGCAGGTCGGTCAAAGCTTCATCTATCGGCTGCAATTCCAGGACCCCGGCCTCTACTGGTATCACCCGCACATTCGCGAGGACTACGGCCAGGAGATGGGGCTCTACGGCAACATTGTCGTCGTCCCTTCGGATCCCGACTATTGGCCCCCGGTGAACCGGGAGGAGTTGCTCACCCTGGACGACGTGCTGGTCGAGGATGGTCAGATCGCTTCGTTCAGCCGCGCCGAGACGACGTACGTAGCGATGGGGCGGTTCGGCAACACGATGCTGGTCGGCGGTGACATAGCCACTGCGTTGTCAGCCGGCCTCGGGGACGTGGTGCGCTTCTACTTCACCAACACCGCCAACACACGGGTGTTCAACGTCGGCTTTGACAGAGCACGGATGAAGCTCGTGGGTGGTGACAGCGGCAGGTTCGAACGCGAGGTCTTAGTAGATGAGGTAACGCTAGCGCCGTCGGAGCGGATCGTCGTCGACGTCTTGTTCGACCAGCCTGGGGTGGCGACCCTCGTACATCGTCATCCAGGACGCACGTATCCCTTGGCAACCTGCACCGTTGATGAAACCCAGGCCGTGCCGGATCTGAGCAACCAGTTCACAGCGCTTCGCGTCAACGCTGATATGACGGCCGAACGGGATCGCCTGGATCGATACCGCGATCACGCGCCGGACAAGACACTGGCATTCGTCGCTGAGATGAACATGGGCGTGCCCGACGGCGCGGTCCTCTACTCCTGCCCCATGCACCCCGAGGTAGTGAGTGACTCTGCCGACCGCTGCCCCCAATGCGGCATGAAGCTTATTGCGTCGCAACTTCTGGGACAGCCCCAAGAACACGGCGGCGGCGAAGACATCCCCCACCAGCACCACGGGGACGCCGGCGGTCACAGCCCTGAGCAGACCACAGGAATTGAATGGGAAGACGACATGGTCGACGTCAACCGGCTCACCACGCCGGCCAACATGAGCTGGAAGCTCGTCGACCGGGGCACGGAGCGCGCGAACCACGCGATCGACTGGCGCTTCAAGGTTGGTGATCAGGTGCAGATCCGGCTGGTGAACGAGATGGATTCCGACCACCCGATGCATCACCCGTTCCACATCCACGGCGCGGGCCGCTTCCTTGTCATGAGCCGCAACGACGCGGTCGAATCGAATCTTGTCTGGAAAGACACGGTTCTCGTACGGACGGGCGAGTCGGTCGACATCCTTCTCGACGTGACCAACCCCGGTCGGTGGATGGCCCACTGTCACATCGCCGAACACCACGAGGGCGGAATGATGTTCAGCTTCACCGTCGATCCCTGATGCACTCACCTAACCGCAGGTTGCGGTCATGGCGGCCATCAAGGTGGCGGCCCTGTCATGCCAGAGCCCTCGCCACTGTTGAAAGTCCGCAAGGTACCGGACCAATTGCCAGGTGTGCTGGTCGAAATCCCGGTCTGCGGCGCGACTGATCGCCGCGAGCAGATTCGGGTACTCGATGTTGCACCACTCGAGGGCCTGTGCGCGGTCCTTGAAACGTGCCGGCCGCCCCGATACTGCCGGTGTGGTCGCGTCACGTGTCGGCTCGATCAGGATGGCCGCTGCGTGCGCGGTGCGCAGGTAGTAGTCAAGGACCCGTCGCAACGCCTCGTCTCGACAAACAGCGCTGTCGAGTTGCTGCGTCAGTTCGGCGGCATAGGCACGAAGTAAGTCGTGCATCACGTATCGGCCCAGGCTGTGCTCGGCCAGCAGATGCGCTGTTACCAGTTCGTTGAGCTGGGATTTCGCGGACTGCCCCGCGAGATCCGTGACAGCATCGACGGACACATCAGGACCAGGATGGATGGCGAGCAGTCTGAACAGCCGCGCCGCCGGTTGGCTGAGGGTGCGATATGACCACGAGAAGACAGCGCGGATGTCGGTGGCCGCGTCCGCAGTGGCCAATTCATCGAGGGCTGCTTGCAATTGGTGAGCGAACATCGCCAGGGGCAGTTGAGGCCGCGCCGCTGCACGCGCCGCGGCCAGCGCCAACGCCAGCGGCAACCGTGCGCAACGTTCGACGATTTCCCTCGCGGCACCAGGTTCAGCCGCCACGCGAGCACTTCCCAAGCGTCGGCACAACAGATCATCGGCCTCCTCGGCCGAGAACAGATCCAGTTGCAGCGCGCGTGCGCCGTCCGCGACAAGGCCCACCAACTCGTCTCGGCTGGTCACGAGGACTGCGCTGCTCGGACTGCCGGGGAGGAGCGGACGCACCTGCTCTGCAGCGCCCGCGTTGTCAACGACAACGAGCATTCTCCGACCGTCCATCACAGACCGATAGAGGCCGGCTCGGCCGTCCATATCCGGTGGGATGTCGCCGTCCTTGATGCCGAGAGCGCGTAACAACAGGACTAGCGCGTCTCCGGGACTCACCGGACGGCGGTGATCGTAGCCACGGAGATTGACCCAGAGCTGGCCATCAGGAAACTGATCGGCCATCCGACGAGACCAGCGCAGAGCAAGCACCGTCTTACCAACACCAGCGGTGCCACTGATCACCACGACGCTCGCCGACTGGTCGTGATCGCCGACGAGTTCGTCGAGCCGCGCGATCTCTGTCGATCGACCGCTGAACGCCGCCAGTTCCGCAGGCAATTGTCTTGGTACTGCGGGCGCCGTACCCGATCCCGGCACATATCCCAGAACGGTCAGGTGCAGCTGCCGCAGGCAGTCATCCGGCTCGATGCCCAGCTCTTCGGCCAGGTGCCGCCGAGCGTTGTGGTAAGTCATCAGGGCGTCGGCCCGCCGCCCACTGCGATGCAGTGCGGTCATCAGCTGTGCCCAGAAGCGTTCCCGAAGAGCGAACCTCGTGGTGAGGTCCATGAGTTCGCTGATGATCTCGACGTGCCTGCCGAGCCGAAGGTCCAGATCGAGCCGCCGTTCGAGTGCAGCGAGTCGCTCGTCCTGCAGACGAGGCACAACTTCGTCGCGCAGCAGATCGGACGGGACGTTGATCAACGGCTCGCCACGCCAGAGAGTGAGCGCCTGGCGCAGTACAGCTGACTCACGGGCCGGATCAGACCGAACGGCCGCCTCGTCCGCCTCTCGCAGCAAGGCCCGGAAGCGCCCCAAGTCCGTGTGGCCGGGCGAAATGTCCAACATGTAGCCGTCCGAAGTGGTGACGATCACCGGTCCGCGCTGCAGGAGCGTACGCAGCCGCGCGACACATACCTGAACCGCACGACGTGGATTCTCTGGCTGCCCCTCACCCCAGATAGCTGTGGACAGCCTCCCGGTTGGCACCGCGCGGCCGGAGTGCACCAGCAGAGTAGCGAGCAGAATCCTCAGCTTGGGCGAACCGATCTCGATCGGAGTACCCGTCTGGTGAACCTCAAGCGGACCAAGCAGACCAAACGCAAATGCGTCGGCCAGTCTCTCTTCAGCCGGAACCGCAGGCTTATGGCGTGGAGCCATCTGGGCCGCGAGAGGCGTGGCTGTCGCGGGGACGAGGTGTGGGTGAGTTACTTGACGGGACATGACAGACTCCCCCACCGATAGATGATAATTTTGCTGCATGATGCAGTCCGACTGAGGGCGTGCGGTAACTCTACTGCAGTTAAGTCACCCAAAGAAGGAACTCATGCAGTGATCAGCTGAGCACAACTAGTAGTCTCTAGCGAAAAATTATTCCCTCCCGGAGCAGGTGAAGGGCACTTGTCGAATCGTGCAGCGCCGCCGAGCGGCATCATCGAACTGATCCGCAGCCTGCAGGACGCGATGCCTGAGGCCCAGCAATCTGTGGCGGAACTCGTGCTCCGCGACGCCGCAGCCGTGGCCAGCATGACCATCCTCGAACTCGCCGAGCAGTGCGGCGTTTCCACGGGGACGGTTACGCGGTTCTGCCGAACTGTGGGGTTCGCCGGCTACGCACCGCTGAGGATCGCGCTCGCGTCGGACAGCGGGCGAGCCGCCCAAAGCACTTTGGCAGCGAACATCGGCGCCGATGTGGCCGAGAGCGACAGCCTTGTGCAGGTCGCGAGCGTGATTTCCGCCAATATCGCTCACGTCGTCACCGAGGCAATCGCCAATCTCGACCTGGCCGACGTCGATCACGCCGCAGCGTTGCTGACTACGGCCCGCCGGGTCGTGATCTACGGGGTCGGCGGTAGTGGAGCCACAGCTTCGGAGTTTCAGCAACGGCTTCACAGGATCGGTGTGTCGGCATGGGCACATAACGACGTCCACGTGGCGCTGACGAGTGCAGCGCTGATGGAACCAGGCGACGTGATCGTCGCAATCTCCCACAGCGGGCAGACACGCGAGGTCTGCGACGTGATCACGGAAGCGACGTCGCACAGGGCGACCGCTATAGCCATCACGAGCGACCTGGGATCAGCGGTAGCGCGGCGAGCCGAACTGGTGCTGGCGACCGGAGTAAATCAGGTTGGGTTCCGCACAGAATCGATCCTGGCGCGGCACGCACAGCTCGCGGTGCTGGACCTTCTGTATGTAGCCGTCTTGCAGAGGACGCTCATCCAGACGAAGAAAGCTATGGCAGTAACGGCACAGGCCGTGCAGCCATACAAGCTCGCGCGATGAAGGCCGCCGGAGAAATGGAATCGCGTGATCTGCCGACGGTGACCACAGTCCAGTTCGGGCTCGAGGTCGAACACCGTCCGTCCGCGTCGCCGTACATCGAGCGCGTCTGGCGCAGTCGCAGCCAGGATGTCGCCCAGATGCTGTCCGTTGCCACGCCGCGGTTGGGGCTTGCGTTCTGCTATCGACGAGGCGAGTTCATCGCGGCTGTCACCGGCCCGGAGTTGATTGCCAGCATGGTCGAACTGCCGGCGGAGGCGACGTTCTTCGGGATCGATTTCACTCTCGGCACGTTCCTGCCGCACCTGTCGGCAGCCAGGCTCCTAGATCGTCAGGTCCTGGTCCCCGATGTCTCCGACCGGTCCTTCTATTTGGCCGGAAGTCATTGGGCCCACCCGAACTTCGACACTGCCGAAATCTTCGTCCAGCGACTCGTGCGAGAGGAAATCGTCAGCCGCGATCGACTGATCGCCGACCTCGCCAAGGGTGCCACGCCGGAACTGTCGGCGCGCACGGTGCAACGACGGTTCCTGGCGTCCACCGGCGTCACCCATGGAGCGGCCCGGCAGATGGACCGCGCCCGGACGGCCGCGGTACTGCTGCGCGACGGAGCCTCGCCGGCGGACGTGATAGCCGAGCTCGGCTTCCACGACAACCCACATCTGCATCGGTCGCTGCGGCGATTCATCGGCCGGACCACAAGCGACTTGCGCACCGGAACAAGGCAGCCGCTGTCGCTTCTGTACACGACATGACGGCGGCAGTGGATCTACTCTGCGTGCGGGAAACCCAGATCCGTCCAGCACGCGACCCGGAGGAGGAACTCGAATTGAGCGGAGGTGAGTCCGAGACGCGCCATCTGACTCGCTGATCGTCAATTCGAGCCCAGTCTCCGGCGGACGTGAAGATCACCCGCAGGAGCTGGGAAGACGCGGCCGCCTTCGTCAAGGCGAGGCCACGCGCTTTGGCGTGCGCTGACCCCGGTGGCCGGGTCGGCCAATGGCACGGGGACAATGTCGACGTGCCAATCGACTCGGATCCGGTGGTGGACCACAGCGGCGCGAACTTGGCGCTGGACATCTTCGTGTTGGACCAGCGCCTCGGCGCCCTGTTGGACGTGGTCTTGCGCGGGACCGGGGTCTCCTCGGCGCAGTTCGCTGTCTACAGCCAGATCAGTCGTGGCATCAAGTCACCTAAAGAACTTCTTGCCGTGCTCGGGCTGCGGCCGGCGACACTCAGCGGATACCTGAGTTCGATGGAGCGCCGGGGTGATCTGAACCGATCTCGAGAGGCAAGCGACCGTCGAGAGCATCGACTCGCGCTGACGCGGCAAGGGCGCGCCACCTATGCACGGTGTCTCGAGCGATTTCGCATAGCAGTGCAGGCGATGACCAGCGAGCTAGGTGGGATCGACGAGATCAACGCACTGAGATCCGCGCTAGGCAAGATCGACGCGGCGATCCAGCGCGCCCAGAACACTCTCCCAAATGAATCTCAATGACATGGGCTGTGTGTCGACGGCTACGGCCTCTCACGAAGGCGGTCGTCCGGACAGTGGGTTGGTATCGATGTACCTGATCTCGTACAGACGCTCGGTGAACTTCCATCCGTCCGCGGTGCGTGCGTAGCGATCGTGGTAGACCGCATGATTCAACAGGCACTTGCCGTCCCGGAACTGCCCGAACTCCTCGATGTAGGCGCGGCCTGTGGCAGTGTCGCCGTCGAGCGAAATGGTTCCAGGGTGCACGTTCTGCACGAAGAATTCCCACATACCTTCCCTGAGTCGCTCGATCCCCTCGCGGATCTCGGCCCGACTCGCTAGGACGACGTCAATATGGGGCATTCGCCACGCACCGTCCTCAGCGAACAAGGACGCGAACCGATCCCAGTCGCGCATCATGGACGAGTCGGTGAAGTCGACGCTGAGAGCCTGGATCTCGAACGTGTCGACCACCCGTTGCACGTCGGTCATCTGGAGTCACTCCTCAGTCGTATTCGTAGCTGACCTGAATAGGTGAGCTCCTCCTAGAACCGGACGACCATTCGTTTCTTGACTCGGATCCTATGCAACCATCTGCTCCCTTCAGATCGGTTTCACGCATCTCGAGGCGACACACGAACGCCCCAGCGCCGCACACGGCAGCACTCACCGATTTCGGCACGCCTGCGAGGTCGACCGATCCATATCGGCTGCTCGATCTGTCACCTTCGCTCAGGCCCGGGACACATCGGTGAGTCGCTAGGCTTGCTGCACCGACCAGTTCAAGGAAAGGTGCCAAGTGTCCCGCACTCCACGACAACTGCTCGCTGCGTTTCAGCAGGCAATGCTCGACTTCTCTGCTGACGACCTCGCCAACCTCTTCACTCACGATGCCGTCTACGAATTCCCCTTCCTGGCGCCACAGCGCAGCGCGGATCACCTCGATGGCCGAGAGGCGATCCGGGCCGACTTTTCTCGTGTCTGGGGCTCATTGCCGGCACCGCCCGTGACCGGATTCCGCGATGTCAGGATCTATGACACTACCGATCCTGACACCGTGATCGCCGAGCTGGAGTTCGATGTCGTGGACCACCTGAGCGGCACCCGTTTCACCTCCAGATCCGTGCTGATCCTGCGCAGTCAGGACGGCGACATTCACCACCTTCGCGACTACTCCGACGTACTCCGCGTCAGCAAAGGTCTCGGTCGGCTACCCCAACTGTTCGACAGTCTCAGCCGCACCTGATCCGTGCGTTCCGCGGCAGCGGATCAGGTGCGGCTGATGAACTTCGTGGCGGTATGGGTCAGCGCGGGATCGCGATGCCGGCGTCGAACCACTGCGCGGTGTTGAGCGGGTCCTCGGGGAGAGTGAGGGCTTCGGCGATCTTGCGAAGTTGGGCCTTGTCCGCGTTGCCGCCGAGGACGCGGACAGTGATCGCGACGCCGTTACGCTCCATCCGGAGGCCGTTGTCCGGGGCCGGCTTTTCGAGCGGCTTGCCCTTGGTCTGCACGGTCTCTGTTCCGTCGGCGGTGTACCACGCGTTCCAGCCGTGGATCTTCAGGTCGACGGGGTCATACTTTTCCATCCGGGTCTTCGAGTTCCAGAACTTGTCGGTGCTGTACGCGATCTCGAGGTCCTCGCCCGGCAGCGGTTGCGGTCCCCAGAGACTTCCGTACTTCGCTGCCTTCGCTTGTGGATGGTCACGGTCTCCACTCCATTCCTGCCTGGGCTTCGCCCCTGTCGCCGGATTGCCGTCGGTGAAGACGACGCTGAACGAATGGCCGTCACCGGAGAAGTTCGCTGTCTTGTCCAGCACCCGCAGCGTCCGCAGTCCGTTCGGCACGTAGCCGACCTTGAACGGCGCGGACAGGCGTTGCGGCGTTGCCTTGATCGTCTTCGCGAATGCGACGGCCGTGTCACTGTCGGAGTCCGAGGGTGCGTCGATCGTCGGTACCTCGCGGGTTCCGAGCTCCTGCTGCCGCTGGCAGCTGAGCAGTGCCCAGATCCCCTTCGCGGGCTGCCAGGCAACCGTCGTCACCGGGCGAACCGGGCTGCCTGACGACATCGCGTACCCGACCGGGAGCGGCACGATCGGCTCACCGTTCGGCATCGTGACGAGCCGCCCGGCCAGGCCGTCGAGATCGATCCGCGGGCTGTCGGCCGGGATCTTCCCCGGATCGAAGTCGCCGTTGCGGTGCAGGGTGAGCAGACACCAGCGGGCCCAGGGACTGCCGACTCCGGCCAGCTGGTAGACCTGCCGGTTGGCCTCGTAGGCACGGGGGTTGACGATCATCCCGGCCGGTGCGGTCACCGTGACCCAGTTGCGCCAGGAGACCGCGGCCTGTTCACCGGCCGGCTGTGCGGAGGTGTCTCGCAAGTGGTCCACCAGGATCGGTCCGCCGATCGCGGCGGCCGCGGTGGCCATCACGGTGGCAAGGACCAGCGGCGTACGGCGGTGCCGCGGACGTACAGCGTGTTCATCGTCGAGGGCCGGGGTGAAGTCAGGCGCCTTCGCCGCGATGCGTTCGAGCGCGTTCCGGAGATCTTCCTCAGTGCGCATTGATCACTCCGTTGGGTGCAGTGGTTGCTGGGGAAGAGGGTCCGAGCTCGATCCGCAACGTGGCGAGTGCCCGGGAGGCGTACGCACGGACCGTGTTCGGCGAGCAGCCGAGCACGTCCGCGATCTCTGCGTCGGTGAGGCCGCAGTAGTACCGCAGCGCGATCACCGACCGCTGCCGGCGCGGCAGCTTGGCCAGCTCGGCGACCATCTCGTCCTGGTCGGCGAGCCGGGTCGCGTGGTCGGGCTGCAACTGGTCGGCCTGACCCCAGATCTCCGGGCGTGGCACGAACCGGGACCACTTCCGGCGCCAGGACAGGTACTCGTTGACCACCATCCGGCGCAGGTACGAGTCAGGCCGGTCGGCCCGCTGGATCCGGTCCCAGTGCCGGTGTGCCTTGATCACGGTGTCCTGGACGAGATCCTCCGCCAGGTGACCGGACCCGCACAGCACGGTCGCGAACCGCACCAGGTCCGGCACGCCTTGTCGCGTCCATTCCTCGAAGGTCACCTCGACTCCCTCCTCAGACCGGTTCAGTCACCGGCCTTCTCAGCAAAGACAGCAATACCTCCCGATCTGATGCGCCGATCCATCGATTTTCTTCCCGGACCGCAGAATCAGGTGAATCCCACCTCGAGTGAGGCGGACCACCGGGCCTCGTACGGCGGCGACAGCTGTGCGGGACTAACCCGCGTCGGCCGGGCTCAGAGTTTCTGGGTGAGGTTGAGCAAGTTGCCGTCCGGGTCGGTGATGTGAGCGACCCGGTGGCCCCAAGGCATGTCTTTGGCCTGGCCACGCACCTTCCCGCCCGCGGGCTTCACCCGCGGGAGCAGGTCGTCGACGTTCTCGACGAACACGGCCACGACGGCCTGTCCTGGCGCCGCCTCGGCTCCCCGCTTGGTGGCGACCAGGGTCAGGGTGGCGTCGCCGAACCGGAGTGTCACGAAGAACGGCCCCTTCCTACCCGGCACACGAAGGTCCTCCTCGGCTCCGAACAACTCGGCGTAGAAGGAGCTCAACCGCTCGATGTCGTTGGTGCTCAGGATCGGCTGGACAGCGAACGCACTCGACTGAGTACGCATACCCGTCTCACCCGCTTCCGTTGTACTCATATCCGTCTCCGTTTCGCTGCGATTCTGCTCAGCTCAGGGCGATGTGCTGGTGGTCCAGCAGGATGCGGCCGTCGTCGTCCAGTGCGAAAACGTCATAGCCACGTCCGGCGACGGTCCCGTCAGCGAGGCTGACCATCTCCCATGCCAACCCGATGAGACCGGGCGCCATGAGGAGCACGGCATCGGCATCGCCTGTCGCCTTGAACGTGTATTCGCCGGGTTCGATGAACATCGCGTATGCCTGCGCCACGCGACGATCGATCTCAGCATGGCCGCGCACCTCGAAACGAGGCACAGGGAATGCCAACGCCGTGGCCGCGTCCCGCACCTCCTGCGGCGGGTCCACCAGCACCTGCGCACCGTCGACGGCCCACAGGTCGGCGACCTGCCTGGACCGCGCTTGCCGGTCGGCTTCGGTCCATAGCGCGAACCACCGCGCGGTGAAGTCGGCCAGAGCCTGTCGCTCGAGTTGCGTCATAGGTCCTCCTAAGGTTGATGAGTTGACTTACGCCTGGGTAGAACGAGGCCTCAGCCCGGACCGTTGGGATGAGTGAGGTCGTAGGCGCGGGAGAGCTTCTTCGGGACGACCATGCGCCAAGCGTCGACGACCAGCTCGCGAGCCTCGATCGGGTCCAGTACCGCGAGCTCGGCGTTGACCCAGTTGAACCGCACCTCCGACGCCGATGGCATCTGGAACTTGTGCGGCTGGCTCGCGACGAGGGCCGCCCGCTCCTCCTTCGGGAACGCGAAGCCCATCACGCTCTCGTCGAGGGAGAACCCCACATAGACGATCTGCCCGACGCGGAACCTCAACTTGCCGCGTACATATACCTGGTAAGAGCGGTCCAACCCGGCGCCCAGCGCCCGAACGTCTTCGATCACCGCCATGCTCGGAACTCCTTAGTCGTAAGGCGGAGCGGGCCTCCTGTCCGCACGCCGTCCAGTTTGGCCTCAAGCTGTTCGTCTATCCGCGGCTGAGGTGCACGTCTGGTGGTCTCATGCTCACGAGTGGGCGATCACGACCTTGCCGAAGGGCCGGGCGGACTCGTAGTAGCGGTAGGCGTCGATGGCCTCGTCGAAGCGGAACACGCGGCCGATCACCGGTTCGATCGCATTGACCTCGATCGCACGTGTCATCGCCTCGAAGTGGGCGCGGGTCCCCACCGCGACCGTGCGTATGTCTGCTCCGGACAGCCACAGCAGGCGCGGGTCGAGGCTCGGCAGGCCGGCGCCGCCGTCGGACAGCAGGCCGACGAATGCGATCTCGCCATTCGGAGCGGTTGCATGCACCGATTGCTCGAGCTGGCCCGCGACCTCGATGACATGGTCGACGCCGCCGTCGGTCAGCTCGCGCACGAGCTCGTGCCAGTTGGGCGTTGCGCGGTAGTCGATCGCCTCGTCGGCACCGAGCGCTCGCAGCCGCCCGGCCTTCTCACTGCTGCCGGCCGTCGCGATCACGCGAGCTCCGAACGCCTTCGCAAGCTGGATCGCAAACAACGAGACGCCGCCCGAACCGAGTGTCAAGACCGTCTCGCCGGCCCGGAGCCCACGCCCACCGTTCAGCGCGTGCCACGCGGTGACTCCGGCGCATGGCAGCGTCGCTGCCTGCTCGTACGACAGGCAGTCAGGAATCCTCACCAGCGCGTTCGCGTCGAGCAGCGCGTATTCGGTCAACATGCCGTCGAGCGAGCCGCCGAGCTGGTCCGCGACGTCGGTAGTCAACCGGCCGTCGATCCAGCGCGGAAAGACCGCGGCCGCGACGCGATCGCCGACGGAGACCCGGCTGACACCCTCCCCGATCGCCGCCACCTCGCCCGCGCCGTCCGATATCGGGACGACGTCGTCTTTGATCGGCAACGGGTACCAGCCACGCAAGATCATCAGCTCGCGATAGCTGAGGGAACTCGCCCACACGCGGACGAGGGCCTGGCCGGGCCCGGGTTGGGGAACGTCGTGCTCACGAACGGTCAGTCCGCCGATGCCGCCGCCGAGATTGGCGTGATAGCTGCGCACGTCAACCCACCTTGGCCTGTGACCACGGGATCCAGGCCAAGGACATCGGGCGCTCGTCTGTTCGGCTCATGGATCCACGGTCGCCGCGGCACAGGTACGCCGTCCAACACCTATGGGCCGCCCATCAACACACTGGCCGAGTTAATCCCCGAACAGATCTGTCATCTCCGGCTCCGGCAGCCAGGTCCCGTCCGGCAGCAGGAGCCAATCGCCGGCGTTGCCGAGCTGGTCGATCGCACGGTGCAGGGCGGTCAGGCCCGGGTGGTCGAGGTCTGATCGCCAGATCATGCTCCAGGGGTACGCCGCGACCGGATCGACCAGCGGCCGTACCACCGCACCAGCGAACTCGTGCTGGGTACTCAGCGTCAGGATCGGCGCGTTGCGGTGCTGCAGGTGCCGCTCGACCTCGTCCTGGTCCCGGACCCGCGGATGGGCCAACGCCGGGTCCGCGTCGTACCAGCTGAGCAATTGCAGGACTGCGTCCTCCCAGTCCGCCGACACGTGCGTCCCGGCCCGCCAGCACACCTGCGCGTCCTGAAGGTCTTCCAGTGGGACTTCGGGGAGCGCGGCCAGCGGGTGCGTGTCCGGCAGCAGCACCGCCAGCGACTCGAACCGGACCACTCGGTGCTCCAGCCCGGGCGTGTACGTCCAGCGCCCGAACGTCACGTCCAGCCGTCGGCTCTGCAGCAGCGGCAGCGCCTCGTCCAGACCACTGTGGAACTCGGCGAAGAACTCGACCTCGCCGTCTTGCCGCGCGGTCTCCAGCACCTCGGCCGGGGTCAGCCCTTGCCCGACCACGTCGACCACGAGCGCCGTCTTGTCCGCGCCCCGCAGCTCGCGCACCGTCCGGTCGTGCAGCTCCAGCAGCTCCCGCGCCCTCGTCAGCAGCAACTCCCCCGCCGGCGTCAGCGCCACCCGCCGCGTCGACCGCTCGAACAGCGGCACCCCGACCCGATCCTCCAGCCGGCGAATGTCGCGACTCAGCGCCTGCTGCGCGACATACAACCGCGCCGCCGCCCGCGTGAAGTGCAACTCCTCCGCCACGACCACGAAGTACCGCAACCCTCGCACCTCAAGCTCCACCGCCACGCCCCCTTTGTACCCGACCCGACACCACCCTCGTGGATATCGGCAGCACCGCGCGGCGATGACAGGCACAGGACACCCCGGATATCACCCAGCGCGATCCCCGGACAAGACCGAAGGAGATCGTCGACGCCGGCGCGCAGGAGGGAAGCGGTGGCTGACGCGACTTGCGCGGCGGCTGACGGACCGGTCACGGACCAGGGCGGAAATCAGCCCGAAGCTTGAGCCTCCCGACCCGGGCCCCGGGCTGCTCTAGCTGGGGATCCAGGAGCGGCGGAAGCCCTTGCGGACAAGGCTATTTGAGCTCGGTGGAGGTCTTGCCGAGTAGGCGGCGGGCGACGATTAGTTGCTGGATTTGTTGGGTGCCTTCGAAGATGTCGAGGATTTTGCTGTCTCGGGACCACTTTTCCAGGAGGTGGTGTTCGGAGTAGCCGAGGGGGCCGGTCAGTTCTACGCAGCGGAGGGTTATGTCGTTGGCGGTGCGGCCGGCTTTGGCTTTGGCCATGGAGGCTTGGAGGGAGTTGGGTTGGCCGTTGTCGGCCATCCAGGCGGCCTGGAGGGTGAGGAGGTAGGCGGCTTCCCAGTCGGCTTCCATGGCCAGGTACGTCGCGGCCGCGGCGGACTGCAGGTGGACGGGGCGGTCGTAGTCGATCTGTACGCCGGCCTCGGACAGCAGCTCCCGGGTGAGTTCGAGTGACGCGCGGGCGCAGCCGACCGCCATCGCGGCGACCAGGGGGCGGGTGTTGTCGAAGGTCTGCATGACGCCCGCGAAGCCCTTGTCGGTGTCGATGTCCGCGGAGCCGAGGAGGTTCTCCACCGGGACGCGGCAGTTCTCGAAGCGGATCGTCGCGGTGTCGGAGGCGCGGATGCCGAGCTTGTGCTCCAGACGTTCGACGGTCATGCCGGGCGTGTCCTTCATGACCACGAACGACTTGATCGCGGCCCGGCCGAGCGACTTGTCGAGGGTCGCCCAGACGACGACCGCGTCGCAGCGGCCGCCGGCGGTGACGAAGATCTTCTCGCCGTCCAGCACGTAGGCGTCGCCGTCGAGCCGCGCGGTGGTCTGGATGCTGGCCGAGTCCGAGCCGCATCCCGGCTCCGTGATCGCCATCGCGGCCCACACACCGTCGAAGCGCTGCAGCTGCTCGTCCGACGCGACGGACGCAATCGCCGAGTTGCCGAGGCCCTGGCGCGGCATCGACAGCAGCAGCCCGACGTCACCCCAGCACATCTCCATGATCGACAGCACCGACGACAGGTTCGACCCGTTCACGACGCCGTCCTCGGTGGCAGCGGTACGCCGTACACCGGACGCGCCCGCGCCGGAACCGGTGCCTGAGGCACCTAATCCGTCGACCATCGCGGCGAGCATGTCCAGCTCGACCGGGTACTCGTGCTCGGCCAGGTCGTACCGGCGCGAGTTCGGCCGCAGCATCTCGGCCGCGACCTGGTGCGCCTGGTTGACGAAGGCCCTGAACTTGCGAGGGGTTTCGAGGTTGATCATCAGACCAGCACCGCGCCTTCCATCACACCGATTGCCCGTAAGTCGCGGTACCACCGCTCGACCGGATGTTCCTTCACGAACCCGTGCCCGCCGAGCAGCTGTACGCCGTCGGTCCCGATCTGCATGCCCTTCTCGGCACACAACCGCCGCGCCAAAGCCGCCTCCCGGGCGAACGGGAGGCCCTGTGAGGCACGCGATCCGGCCCGGTACGTCACCAGCTTCATGCCCTCGAGCTCGATCCCGATGTTCGCGACCATGAACGCCACCGACTGCCGATGGCTGATCGGCTCGCCGAAGGCCGTGCGTTCGTTGACGTACGGCGTGACGTAGTCGAGCACCGCCCGCGCCGTACCCAACGCCAGCGCGCACCACCCCAGCCGCGACAACCGCACGCACTCGGCGTAGTCCTCCACCGACCCGAGCGGGACAGCCGGGACGTCAGCGAGAATCACGCGGCTCAACGATGCCGCCCGCAACCCCATGGACGGCTCGGCCTCGATCGTGACGCCCGGATGGTCCGGCTCGACGACGAACAACCGCGGCCCTGCGTCGGTCTGCGCGCCGATCACGAACAGCTCCGCCTCGGCGGCCCGCGGCACCAGCGACTTCACGCCGTTCAGCAATCCGCCGGTGAACCGCGTCTGCGGCTCGAAGGGATCGAACAACGGCCGCGGCTCGAGCAGCGCGAGCGCCGCCGCCGGCACCGACTCGCCGGTGAAGGCCGGGAGGTACGTCGCCTGCTGCGTCTCGTCGCCCCACAGCGAGATCGCCGTACTCACCGCGGATGGCGCCAAACATGCGACAGCCTGACCCATATCGCCGTGGGAGAGCGCTTCCGCAACGAGTACGCCGGTCATCGCGGAACGCTCGGTGACGATGCCGCCGAGCTCCTCCGGGACCTCGATCAGGCTCAGTCCGAGCTCGGCCGACGACTCCAGGACCTTGGGCTCCGTCGTGCACGCGGTGTCCGCGGCGGCGGCAGCGGGACGCAGTACGTCAGCGGCGAACGAGCGGACGACGTCGACCATCATCTGCTGGTCCTCGGTCGGCGTCAGGTCGAACCGCCCGGTCCCCTTCGCGGCGGGCAGCCGGGACGGCGCGGCCAGCTTCGACGCCGCCGAGAAACGCCGGGAGAGCGCTCCCGCCGTCCGGAAACCGGTCTTGGTCGCCTCGAACACCGCCCGCTCGGCCGGCTTCCGCAGCCCGAGCCGGTCGATCCCCCGCCACTGGGCCAGCCGGTTCAGCAGGGCGACCCCGACGCCGATCGCGTCCCGCCGCCCACGCGTCCGCTCCTGAATGCTCATACCGCTACTGTAAACCGAAGTTACAACCCAGGTCACGCTTTCTCGTTGGTAGCCTGACGCACCCAGACTCAGAAGGAGTGCAGCGGTGGCGGTCAGCATGTCCGACGTGGCACGGCACGCGGGCGTCTCGCAGCGGACCGTCTCGAACGTGGTGAACAACTACGTCCACGTCTCCCCCGCGACCCGGGCGCGCGTCCAGGCCAGCCTCGACGCGCTCGGCTACCGCCCGAACACGGCCGCCCGGCGGCTGCGCACCGGCCGGACCGGCACCGTGACGCTGGCCGTCCCGACGTTCCGCGAGCGGTACTTCGCAGACCTCGCCGAGGCGGTCGTTTCCGCCGCGAGAGAGCGCTCTACGACCGTTCTCGTCGAGACCACCGGCGGCCGCCACGAGACCGAACTCGAACTGCTCCGCGGCGGCGGCGAGATCCTCACCGACGGCGTGATCATGAGCGCGGTCTCCCTCGGCCGCACCGATCAGCGCAGCACGCACCCGGTGGTCCTGATCGGCGACCGCGAGCCGGGCAGCGCGATCGACCACGTCGCCATCAAGAACCGCGAGGCCGCGCAGGCGGCCGTTTCCCATCTCCTCGACACCGGGTGCCGGCGGATCCTGCTGCTCGGCGCGAACCACGGGCCCAGGCGGTCGTATCAGCTGCGCAGGCAGGGCTACCAGGCGGCGTTGAAGAAGTACGGGACCGAACCCGATCCGGAACTGGTGGTCGAGTGCGACTGGACGACCGCGGCGGCCGCCGACGCCGTCACCGCGTTGCTCGCCGAGAGAGCGCTCCCCGACGGGATCTTTGCGATGAACGATTCCGCCGCGCTCGGTGCCCTCCGCGCGCTGGTCCGCGCCGGAATCGACGTACCGGGCAAGGTCTCGGTGATCGGCTTCGACGACATCGTCGAGGCAGGCCTGTCCACGCCGTCACTCAGCACGGTCGCACCGCTGCTCGACGACATCGCGAGCATGGCGCTCGACCTGCTCGAGGAACAACTGGACGAGGATCACGTCCCGCAGCACCGGATGGCCGGCTACGAGCTCCGCGTCCGGGAGAGTACCGGCCGCTGACAGAACACTCAGCGGCAACCCCTTGTGGGCAGGATTTGCTACGTAGTAAATTCCGGCAGCATGACGCGTACCGCCCTCGCCCCCAGGTTCACCGGAGCCGGAGACATCGAGTTCGCGGACCACGAGTACCCGGACCCCGGACCCGGCCAGCTCCTCCTCGCCGTCCAGGCCAACGCCCTCTGCGGCACCGACCGCCACCAGTACTACGACGGCTCGTCCGTCGTCCCCGGACACGAAGCCGCCGGCACCGTCCTGCAGGCCGGCGAAGGCACCACCACACCCGTCGGCACCCGCGGCGCCGTCTTCCTGATGGACTTCTGCGGCGAGTGCCGCAGCTGCAGGTACGACGCGACCAACCAGTGCTTCGCCAAGCGCGCCGACATGGGCTTCACCCATGACGGCGGCTACGGCCCCTACGAACTGGTGCACGAGTCCAACTTCTTCCCGATCACCGACAACATCGAGATCGGCAACGCGACGATGCTGCTCGACGTGATGGGCACCAGCAGTCACGCCCTCGGCCGCGCGGCGCTGGTCCGGCAGGACGTCGAGAGCGTGTACGTAGCCGGCGCTGGACCGATCGGGCTCGGCCTGACGGTGATGAGCAAGCTCAAGTACGGCGCCGACGTACCGGTCTACATCTCCGACTTCTCCCGCTGGCGGCTCGACTTCGCCGAATCGTTCGGTGCGATCCCGCTCCTGGCCGACGACCTCGCACAGGCCGGAAACCCCGATCTCGCCTTCGACGCGTCAGGCAAGGAATCCGCCCGCCGCGCGGCCCTCGACATCATCAGTCAACGCGGCGCCCTGATCTGCGTCGGCCACGGGGAATCGGTCACGCTCGACGTGTCCCGCGACCTGATCAGCCCCGAGCACGCCGTCCTCGGCAGCGAGTACTTCCGGTACGACGAGATGCCGGGCAACCTCGAGCTCCTCCAGGAACACCAGGAGCTCATCGGACGCGTGATCAGCCACCGCTTCCCAGTCGCCGACATCGCCGAGGCGTTCCGCCTGTTCATGGCCGGTGAAACAGGCAAGGTCGTCGTCACGCAAGACGGTGCCGCATGAGGGTCGCGGTGGTCGGCGCCGGCGGCTGGGGCGAGCACCACGCGCGCATCTTCTCCCGGCGCGAGGACACCGAACTCGTGGCGGTCTGCGGCCGCACCCCGGCGCGGACCCAGGCGCGGGCCGAGAGGTACGGCGCGACGCCGTACACCGATCTCGACGAGATGCTGCGCACCGAGCACCCGGAGCTCATCACGGTCTGCCTGCCGAACGAGGACCACTACGACGTCACGCTGAAGCTCGTGCGTACCGGCGTACCGCTGCTGGTCGAGAAACCCCTCGTCTTCGACCTCGCCGAGGCGGACACGCTGCTGGACCAAGCCGGCGACCACTTCTTCGCGATCAACTTCAACCACCGGTACGCCGAACCGGTGCAACGCGCGAAGGCCCTCATCGACGCAGGCGAACTGGGTGACCTGATCTTCGCGACCTGGCGCTTCGGCGGCGAAGCGAACCATGGCAGGTCCCCGCACGCCAACCTGATCGAGACCCAGTGCCACGGCTTCGACATGCTCGAGCACCTCGTCGGCCCGATCTCCGCGGTCTCCGCGCACCTGACCGACAAGACGTACGGCGCGTTCAGCACGCTCGCGCTCGCACTCGACTTCGAGAACCGCGCGGTCGGCACCATGCTCGGCACGTACGACTCGTCGTACGCCTACCCCGATACCCAACGCATCGAGATCAACGGCACGAAGGGTCGCCTCGTCATCCACGACACCGTCCGTGCGCTGACGTTCTCCAAGGCCGGCGACCCGGTCGAGCAGCGCTGGCATTCGACGTACTTCGACGACGAGACCCGCAACTTCGCGGGCACCTTCGACCGCCACGTCGACGCGCTCCTCACCGCACTCCGCGCCGGCGACCAACCACCCGTCCACGCCCGCGCCGGCCGACGGGCCCTCGCACTCGCCCACGCCACCATCGAATCCCACGAGACCAGTCGACGGGTCAGCATCACCTGACGAAAGTACGATCCGTTCATGGAGACCAACGCACTCGTCGAGCGGATCTTCCGGAACGCCGGAGCCACGCTCGAGCTCTACTCCATCTACCTCGGCGAGCGCCTGGGCCTGTACCGGTCGCTCGCCGAGCAAGGCCCGGCGACGTCCGTCGAGCTGGCCGAACGCACCGGCACCAACGAGCGCTACATCCGCGAATGGCTGGAGCACCACGCCGCCAGCGGACTCGTCGACGTCGACGACGTCACCGCGGCTGCCACCGTACGGCGCTACACCCTGCCGCCCGAGCACGTTCCGGTGCTGGCTGACCCGGACCACGTCGACTACCACGGCTACAAGGGAGTCGAGCTCGCACGGGCGGCCCGGATGCTGCCCGACCTGGTCGAGGCGTACCGCACCGGCGACGCGCCGCCGCACCAGCCGTGGGAGCCCGAAGGACGGGCGGAGTTCAACCGGCCGACGTACCTGAACCTGCTCGGCAAACAGTGGCTGCCCGCCATTCCCGAGATCGACGAGCGGCTCCGCGCCGACCCGCCGGCCCGGGTCGCCGACTTCGCCTGCGGCACAGGCTGGTCGTCGATCGCGATGGCCCAGGCCTATCCACGCATCACCGTGCACGGTCTCGACCTCGACGAGGACGCCATCGCCGCAGCAACCCGGCACGCACTCGAAACAGGACTGAGCGAACGCGTCAGCTACTCGGTCGCGAACGCATCCGACGCCTCACAGAGCGGCCGGTTCGACCTGGTCACGATTCTTGAGGCCATGCACGACATACCGCGACCAGTCGACGCGCTGCGGAGCGCGCGGCAACTGCTGGCACCAGGCGGTTCGGTCCTCATCCTCGACGAGCTGGTCGAGGACGAGTTCACCGCCCCTGCTTCGGAGCTGGAGCGGTACCACTACGGCTGGAGCCTGATGTCCTGCCTGCCGGACGCGATGGGCGATCCGGAGTCGGCCGCGACCGGCGCGGTGATGCGGCCGGCGACGCTCCGCCGGTACGCCACCGAGGCAGGGTTCCAGGAGATACAGATCCTGCCGTTCCACACCTCGCTGTTCCGCTTCTACCGACTCATCCCGTGACCGCGTCGGCCTTCGCCTGCAGGTAGCGCTGTTCCGGGAGGCTCGTCGTACGGCGGGCTGCGGCCAGGTAATGCTCGTGTGCCTTCGCCGGATCCCCCGCGCGCTCGTACAGGTGCGCGCGGACCGCGTCCAGCCGGTGCGTCTCGGTGATGTTCTTGTCGTCCTCGAGGGTCGCGAGCAGGTCGAGACCCGCCTGCGGACCCTCGACCTGGGCGAGCGCGATCGCGCGGTTGAGCGTCACCATCGGGTTCGGCGCGAGCTTCTCGAGCAGCAGGTACAACGCGAGGATCTGCCGCCAGTCGGTCTCGTCGGCGCTCGGCGCCTCCGCATGGACGGCGGCGATCGCGGCCTGCAACTGGTACGACCCGACCGCGCCCTGCTGCAGCGTGTGCAGGGTCAGGTCGGCGCCTTCGGTGATCTGAGCGCGGTCCCACAACGACCGGTCCTGCTCGTCGATTGGCACCAGGCCGCCGTCCGCGGTCGTCCGCGCGGCGCGGCGTGAGTCTGTCAGCAACATCAACGCCAGCAGGCCCGCGACCTCACCGTCGTCGGGCAGTGATGCTCGCAGCATCCGGGTCAGACGGATCGCCTCGGCCGTCAGCTCGACCCGCTGCAACTCCTCGCCCGAGCTGGCCGTGTAGCCCTCGTTGAAGATCAGGTACAGCACCTGCAGTACGACGCGTTGCCGCTCGGCCCGCTCCGGCTCGGGCGGCATCACGAACCGGCTGCCCGCCGCCTTGATGCTCTTCTTCGCGCGGCTGATCCGCGGCGCCATCGTTGCCTCCGGCACCATGAACGCGCGGGCGATCTCCGCGGTGGTCAGACCGCCGACCGCTCGCAGCGTCAACGCGACCTGCGAGGCGGGCGTGACCGCCGGGTGGCAGCAGAGGAACAGCAACGTCAACGTGTCGTCGGTGTCCGGTGCCTCGTCCACGTCGGCGCCCGGCGAAACCAACTCCTCAGGGCCGGCCATCGCCGCGACGTTGTCCTCGCGCCGCCGCCGCGCGTTCTCGCTCCGGAAGGCGTCGGTGAGCCGCCGCGTCGCGACCGTGATCAGCCAACCCCGCGGGTTCCCCGGTACGCCGTCCACCGGCCACTGCGTCGCCGCAGCCAGCAACGCCTCCTGTACGGCGTCCTCACACAGGTCGAACTGCCCGTGCCGCCGAGCCAGAAACCCCAGCACCTGGGGCGCGAGCTCCCGCAGCAGCCCCTCCACACTCACGCGCTCGTCCACCCCCTGTACCCTACGCGTCGACCTGCAGCACGACAGTACGTATACGCCCACTACGCCTGATCGACCGACCCGCTGAGCGTGCGGGCGGCCGCGCCGAGCGGACACCTCCTGTCGAGCTGCCGATCAGCTAAACGACCAACCCGACCAGGCATCGGCTCGGACCGTGATCACCGGGCCCCTCGGTGGATCTGCCTCGTACTGCGGGTACTTGGCTACCAGCAGCTCGAGCGCTGCGGCGTGCTCGGGTAGCACTCGCGCGGTCCCGTCGACCCGGACCCACCACAGATGCGTCCAGTCCTCGTCGTACTCGTCCACCAGTACGGCGACCCGCTCGTGCGCCGCGATGTTCCGCAGCCGCTTCAGCGCAGTCGTCGACTTCGGCTTCTGATCGATAGCGATGAACAGCTCGTCCGCGTGTACGGCGTACGTCACCGGGACGATGTGCGGGCGCAGATCCACCCCGACACTCCCCAACCGCCCAACCCGAGCCGCCGCAACCCGAGCCCGACATGTCCCCTCATCCATCCGCACCCCCCGACACTAACCACCCCACCCCTCCACCCCACCCAATTTTGCCTGGCTCACCCAGGCATTTGACTGGCTCACCCATGAAGTTCGGGGTTCGTCACCCTGAATATGGGTGGCTAAGGCACAACGTCATGGGTCGGCCAGCCAAATGCGTGGGTCAGCCAGGGAAATGGGGCGGGGCTAGATGTGGTGGCGAGAAGAGGTGCGGTTGTGGCGGGGTGAGGGGAGCGTTCACCGTTGCAGGTGGCGGAGGGTTGTTGTTGGGAGTTTGCGGGTTAGGGGGCCTAGGAGGGAGGTGTCGCGGAGGGCGGTTCGGGCGGCTAGGTGGCCGCAGGCTCCGTGGACGCCGCCGCCGGGGTGGATGGCGGAGCTGCCCAGGTACAGGCCGTCGACGAAGGTGCGGGCGCTGCCCAGGCCGATCGTCGGGCGGAAGACCAACTGCTGGTGGAGCTGCATCGTTCCGCCGCCGAGCGCGCCGAAGCCGAGCGCCGCGTTCCCGGACTCGAGCGACGACGGACGCTGCAGGTCGCGGCCGATGACGAGGTCGCCGAAGCCCGGGGCGAACCGCTCGATCGCGCGTTCCATCCGGCCGGCCAGCTTCTCGGCCGCCGCGTCGTCGGAGATTCCGCGCGGCAGGTGCGCATAGGCCCAGACCGCCTCCGTCCCCGAAGGCGAGCGCGTCGGATCCGTCTTCGTGGTCTGGCCGATCAGCAGGAACGGCTGCGACGGCACCCGCCCGGTGTCGAGGTCGGCGGACAGGTGCACGAGGTCGTCCGCCGTACCGCCGAGGTGTACGACGCCCGCGGAACGTGCCTCCACCGACGTCCAAGGGATCGGGCCGCTCAGCCGGAAGTTCAGCTTGACCGTCGGGTAGTCCCACTCGAACCGCTCGTCCAGATCCCGCCGCAGCCCACCCGGAATGAGGGCCTGCGGCAACAACTCGCCGTACAGCGCCGGCGCTGAGGTGTCCGCGACGACGGCGCGCTCGACGGTCACGGTCTCACCGGAGGCGGTGTGTACGGCGGTCACTCGGCCCGCGGAGACCTCGAGACCGGTGACGGGCGTACCCGGGACGAGCAACGCCCCCGCACGCTCGGCCCGCCGTACCAGCGCGCCGGAGAATGCGGAGGATCCGCCGGCCGCGACCGGGAACCCGACGTCCTGGGCCAGCATCGCGAGCAGCCAGCCCATCGTCCCGCTGACGGCGCCCGACAACGGCGCATCCGCGTGCAGCGAGTTCCCGGCGATGATCGCCGGACCGTGCCGCCCGTCGAACAGCTCCTGGCCCATCCGGTGCATCGGCATCGCCATGAACCGCGCGAACCGCAGCAACTCCCCCGCCGAACCCAGCTTCCGGGCCAGTTTCAGCCCCGGCCCGACCGGCGGCCAGGTGGTGAGCAGCGCGTTCAGCAGCGGCTCCCGGATCGACACGTACTGCTGATACAGGCGCAACCACGCGTCACCGTCGCCCGGGTGCTCGGCGCCGAGCGACTTCGCGGTGTCCTCCGGATCCGGGTGGATCGCGGCCGCGGCGCCCTCGGAGTCGAGCAGGTGGACAAGCGGGAGCGGCGCATGCGCCCATTTCAGGCCGAACTTCTCGAGTTCCAGCGCCCGGAGCACCGGTGACGCGACCCCGAGCGGGTAGTTCGAACTGAAACGATCGCTGATCCAGCCGCCGTCCTCGGTCGACCGGACGGCACCGCCGAACGTGTCGGCGGCTTCCAGGACCAGCACGTCCCAGCCCGCGTCGGCAAGAGTGATCGCGCTCACCAGGCCGTTCGGCCCCGAACCGATCACCACGGCATCAACACTGCGCGGCAGCATGGTTCGAGCCTAACCGGAGCGGGCTTCGATCTCTTGCATGAGGGTGGTGAGCTCGCGGGCGCGGCCGATCATGGCGGGGTCGACCATGCGCCCGTCGGGGAGCACGATCACGCCGCCGCGGGCGACATCCGCCTTCTCGACGGCCGCCAGCAATGCCTCCGCCTCGGCGACCTGGATCGCCGGCGGAGTGAACGCCTCGACGATCGTGGTGAGCTGCCGCGGGTGGATCGCCGTACGGCCGACGAATCCGAGCGCCCGGCCTTCCTGCGACGTACGCCGGAGCCCGTCCAGATCCTGCACGTTCGGGTAGACCGACATCATCGGCGCACCCAGGCCGGCGGCCCGCGACGCGGACACGAGGCGGCCGCGCGCCCAGGCGAGACCCTCCGTGCCGTCCACCCCGAGCGAGCTGGACAGGTCCGCCTCACCGAGCGTGACCGCGACGACACGTGGGTCGGCGGTGGCGATCTCGAACGCCCGCTCGAGGCCCAGCGGTGACTCGATCACGGCCGTGATCCTTGCCGACGGCACCTTTTCGAGCACCTCCTGCACCTCGGCCGCGCTCTCGACCTTCGGCAACCGGATCCGGGCCGAAGGTACGGCGGAGATCGCCGCCAGGTCGTCCGCGATCCACGGCGTCCCGAGCGCGTTCACCCGGACCTCCACCGGCCCGTGCGAGTTCACCGCGATCCAGGCCACCGCCCAGCCACGCGCGTCCGCCTTGTCGGCGACCGGTACCGCGTCCTCGAGGTCGAACACCACCAGATCGGGGCGCGCGGCAACAGCCTTCGCGAACCGGTCCGGCCGGTTGGCCGGAACATACAGTGCGGTCAGCACTTCAACGCCCCCTCAGACACTCCCTAAACCACTCCAGCTGCGCGCAGCGCCGCCAGCTGATCCGGCGTGACGCCGATCTCGGCGAGCACCTCGTCGGTGTTCGCGCCGTGCGGCCGGCCGGCCCACTTGATCGCTCCCGGCGACTCGGACAGCCGGAACAGCACGTTCTGCATCTGCACCGGGCCCAGCTCGTCGTCGTCGACGCTGACGATCGTCTCCAGAGCGGCGTACTGCGGATCGGTCATGATGCCGCGGATGTCGTGCACCGGCCCGACCGCGGCCTCGGCCTTCTCGAACTCCTCCATCACGAGCTCCAGCGAACGCGCCGCGATCCACGACCCGACCGCGTCGTCGAGCTCGTCGGCGTGCTGGGCGCGCTCACGCCCGGTCGCGAACCAGGGCTGCTCGACCAGGTCGGCGCGTCCGACCAGCGTCAGCACCCGCTCAGCGATGCTCTGCGAACTGGTCGACACGGCAACCCACCGGCCATCAAGAGTCCGGTACACGTTCCGCGGAGCGTTGTTCGACGACCGGTTCCCGAGCCGCGGCTGCACGTACCCGGTCTGCTGGTACGCCGTGATGCCGCCGCCGAGCATCATCAGGATCGGCTCGATGATCGCCATGTCGATGACCTGCCCCGCCCCGGACCGGTCCCGCTCGCGCAACGCCACCAAGACGGCGTACGCCGTGGCGAGCGCGGTGATCCCGTCTGCGAGTCCGAACGGCGGCAACGTCGGCGGGCCGTCCGGCTCACCCGTGACGGCCGCGAAACCGCTCATCGCCTCGGCCAGCGACCCGAAACCGGGACGCCGCGACCACGGCCCGACCTGCCCGAACGCCGTCACCCGCGCGATCACCAACCGCGGGTTCGCCTCGAGCAGCACGTCGGGTCCAAGGCCCCAACGCTCCAGCGTGCCCGGCCGGAAGTTCTCGACGAGGACATCGTTCTGCTGAACCAGTGAGAGGAACACGTCCCGGCCGCGCGACAGGTCCAGCGTCGCGAGCCGCTTGTTCCGGCCGAGGGTCTTGAACCAGAGCCCGACGCCGTCCTTCGAGGCGCCGTGCGTCCGCGCGGCGTCCGGGCGGGCCGGGTGCTCGATCTTCGTGACGTCGGCGCCGAAGTCGCCGAGGAAGGTCGCCGCCAGCGGTCCCGCGAACAGCGTCGCCGCCTCCAGCACCTTCACCCCGTCGAGCGGAGCAGGTCTCATCCCGCGCACCTGAAGCCGATGGTCTCCGAGCGGTCGAGCCCGCCTCCGGTCAGCACCAGCTTGAAGCTGACGTCCGGGTCCTGCGGCCCGCCGTCGGCGTACCAGTCGGAGCCCTCGGCAACATAGTGCGAGCCGCCCTTGAGTATGCAGAACCGGCTGCGGCCGTCGCGGTGCTCGCTCTCGGTCAGGTTCCACACCAGCGGCTCGCGCCGGACGAAACCCTCTTCGAGCGCGGCGAGCTGCCACTCGTCCTCGGTGGGCAGCCGGCCGCCACGCCACGCGGCGTACGCCCGCGCGTCCGGCAGATCGACGTACGTCACCGGCTGGTCCTCGGTCCCGGAGACGGGAGCGCCGTCGACCCAGTGCTGCAGGAACCGGTTCGCGATCAGCGGCCGGTAGCCGGTCGCCTGCACGAAGGCCAAGTACTCCGCGTTGGTCACCTCGGCAACAGCCACCGAGGCACCAGGCAACGAGACCTCGCGCTCGACCTTCTGGAGGTCGTGCAGGCGAGGCGGCAGCGGCTTCCACTCCTCGACGTACGGCGCGGTGTCGTACAGCCCGGTCTCACGCCGCCGGTGCCGGACCGTCAACGTCCGCTCCCCCGCCGGCACGTCGACCGTCGGACCGATCTCGGCAGGTCCCGCAGTGACACCGGAAGGGGCCGGCACTCGGACCAGCTCGGCCGGACGCATCGGGAACGCGGACTCGTTGACATGCGCCCGCGGCATGGTGCCCAACCGGCGAGCAGTCGCCCGGCACGAGGCCCCGGCGGTCGCACCGACCCGGACGATCCCGGCCACGCCGCGCCCCGGAACGGTCAGGTGTACGCCGTCGTCGTCCGCGGTGATCGGCACGCCCGAGGTCACGTCGTACCAGTCGCCGACCTGGTCCTCGGAGCGCAGCACGATGCCGTCGAAGTCCTCGTCGTGGCGGTTGATCAGCGTCCAGAACGTGATGTCGGCCAGGTCGAACCGGGACCCGAAGACGCCGTGGTCGCGAGCCTTCTCCGGGATCTCCGGCGTCAGCTGGATCCAGTCGCCGGCGATCAGCACCGGCGCGAACGCCCGCTGCGCGGCGACCATCCGGCGCAGGGTCGCGCGGTCGCGGGCGTTCCAGCCGACCCACGCCGAGAACACCGACTCCCAGACCAGCATGCCGACACCGTTCACCCACGCGGACTGCAGTTCGTCGCTGTGGTCCCGGTTCCAGCGGCGGGTGTGGTGCATCATGTGCCGGCGCTCGAACAGGTGCGCCCGCAGTACGCCGGGCGTGTGCGTGTCGGCGAACCACTGCGCCCAGGACAGCGCATGGTCACCGATCCTTGCCATCGGCAACCGTGACTCGCCCTCGAGCGCGATCGCCGGGTTCGCCTGCCGGATCGCGCGGGTGAACTTCGGGTCGCCCTCCTTGAGGGTGTCCAGGAACACGCCGTCGACCGCGTAGTCCGTGACCAGGGTCGCGAACTCGTCCGCGTCCGAACGGTCCGCCCGGCGGGTGCCGACGTCCCACGGGTTGTAGTCGAAGAACACCTTCAGGCCGAGCCGGTGCAGGTCGTCGATCAACGCACGCAGACCGGGTACGTCGCGGTAGAAGTCGAACTGGTTGCGATCGTCGATCCCGATCACCGGGTACGCGTGCCAGAGCACGATCGCGTCGTACCCGCCGAACTCGGCGACACCGTGCTCGACGAACTTCTCCGGCGTGAACTTCCCGGTCTCAACGTTGTAGAGAAGGTCGTCCCAAAGCCAGACGAGCGCCACCGAGTACGCCGTCTGGGTCCATTCGCGGCCGGGCTCGTCGTAGCGCGATCCGTCGTACCGGGTCCGTTCGATCGCGCCGAACCGCCATTCGGCCAGTTTCGCGCGCCACCGCGGCAGGTCGGACGGGTCCTCCGGCGCGCCGAGGATCTTGGCGTCGTCCAGGAAGGACAGGTCGGTCCCGAGCCCGAGATCGACCCGACCGGGTAGATCGATGGGCCGCGGTTCGAGCGGATTCACAGGTACACCTCCGCATAACGCGCGTCGATTGCATCCCCGTGAGGCACTGAGGGAATCGCCCCCGCGGCCTGAACACTCAATGAAGCAGCAACGTTAGCGCGTCGGACCGCGTTCGTCAGGTCGCTTCCCGTGATCGAGTCGTTAGCTGACACGGCAGTTAACGTTGCAGCCAGCACCCCACAGAATGTGTCCCCCGCGGCCGTCGTGTCGACGACCTCCACGGGTACGCCGGGAACTGCGATCTCGTCCGCGTCCCGGGTCAGAATCACTGCGCCCGCCCCGCCAAGGGTGACGACCGCCGCCGGCACCTTCTTCAGCAGCGCGGACCGGTCCGGCCCGGCGATCGCCTCGGCCTCGGTCTCGTTCACCACCAGCAGATCGACCTCCGCGAGCAACTCGTCGGACAGCTCGGCCGCCGGGGCCGCGTTCAGGATGAAGTACCCCGCTGCGGCGGCCGCCGCGTGAACGGTCGCGAACGGGATCTCCAATTGGGAAAGCACAATTTTCGCTTGTCCGATAGCGGCCACGGCGTCGGCCGACAGCGTCAGCTCACCGTTCGCACCCGGCGCGACCACGATCGCGTTCTCACCGCTCTCCTCGACCGTGATGATCGCCGTCCCGGTCGGGGCCTCGCTGGTCGTCGCCAGCGTCAGGTCCACACCCTCCAACGCGGCCCGCAACAGCGCACCGCCGTCGTCGTCCCCGAGGGCGACCACCATCGCCGTCCGCGCACCGGCGCGCGCCGACGCCACCGCCTGGTTCGCGCCCTTACCGCCCGGACCACGGGTCATCGGACCCGACAGGACCGTCTCACCCGGCCGCGGGATCCGCTGCACCGGCAACACCAGATCCACGTTCGCACTACCGACAACAACAACCTCAGGCTCCACCCCGGGCCACCTCCACAGTCCGCCTCGCCAGCTCGTCGATCGCGATCTGGTTCATCCCCGGGAGGCTTGTGGTCACCCGGTTGTCCAGTGGTGCAGACCACTCTGCCGGAACCCCCCGCGTCGCGCCAAAAACAGCGCCCACCGTAGCGCCGGCCGAGTCCGTGTCCCAGCCGCCCATCACCGCGCGACCGATCGCCGTCGTGAAGTCCGGAGCAGTCAGTGCGTAGGCAGTGAGTGCGGTGTTGTTCACCGCATGTACCCAATGCAGGTCGCCGTACTCCGCGTGCAGAGCGTCGAGCGCGTCGTCCAGCTCGGCATCAGCGAGGGTCAGTCCGAAACGGACCGCGCGGGCGATCGCGCCCTGACCGCTGATCACCTCCAGCCCGGCGACCGCGGCCTTGACCGGATCGTCGAGCACCAGAGCGGCGGCCGACATCGCGGCGACCCAGAGCGCGCCGTCGACGCCGGCACTGGTGTGACTGAGCCGGGCGTCGACCAGTGCGAGCCGCGCGGCCGCGGTCCGGTCGCCGGGGTGCGCCCAGCCGTAGGCGTCGGTCCGGATCTGGGCGCCGATCCACTCCCGGAACGGGTTCCCGACGACGGCCGCGCGGGCCGGCTCGACCCCTTCCAGAAGGTTGCGGTAGGCAACACGTTCGGCGGTGAACACCCGGCCGGCCGGCAGGTCGTTCAACCAGCTCTGCGCAACGTCGTCCGTCGTCAGCCCCGGCCCGAACCGCTCCATCATCAGCAGCGCCAGGATCGCGAAGTTGATGTCGTCGTCCTCGGGCATGCCGTCGATGACCTCGCGCAGGCTGTTCACCTTCGACCGCCGGTTCCACGGCCACCGCTGCTGCACCTCGTCCGGTACGCCGACGGCAGTGATGTACTGCGCCAACGGCCACTGGCCGGAACTCGCCAGGATCTCCCGGATGCCTTCGCGCGGGATCTTCTCGACCGGCTTGCCGAGCAGGTTGCCGGCCATCCGCCCGAGCCAGGCGTTCAACGTCCGGGTCTCCAGCTCGACCGGCTCGCCCAGCGAGGGCAACTCCGGAATTGCGGGCTCGCGCCACTCCCCTGTCCTGGCGTCGAGCACGTCGAGCAGCTCGCGAGCAAGCACACGCAGCGCGGGCGTCGCCGGTTCGTCGGAGGCACCGGACACCGGTGCGTCCGTCGTACCGCCGGCGGCGAGCCAGCGGGCCTGCACGTCGGTGACGTCAACGCCTTCCGACCGCGCCTGGACCAGTTGGTGCGGGAGGAGATCCTCCGGTTGCACCCAGGTCATTCTCATCGCACTGCTTCCTTCCCTTGTTGCACCAGGCGAAACGCCCACCTGGATCGTTCTCTCGGCGCGGGCCGATACTTCGGCCCATGGTCACCCGCCGCAGCTTTCTGACCGCCACGGGCGCTGCCGCAGCGCTCGCGATGACCGGCAACCTCCCTGATCTCGTCGATGCAGCAGGAATACCGCATCGCACCGACAAAAGGCCGCTCTTCACCCTCGGCGTCGCCTCGGGCGACCCGCTGCCGGACGCCGTGGTCATCTGGACGCGGCTCGTACCCGGTCCGCTCGAACCGTTCGGCGGTATGGACGGCCGCACGGTGAACGTCGAATGGGAGGTCGCCGAGGACGAGACGTTCCGCAGAGTGGTACGTCGCGGCACGGCGCACGCTCGTGCGGAGTACGCCCACACGGTGCACGTCGACGTACGCGGGCTGCGTCCGTGGCGGCACTACTTCTACCGTTTCCGTGCCGCCGGTCAGATCAGCCCGGTCGGTCGTACGCGGACCGCGCCCGCGCCGTCCGACGAGCCGGCCGTGACGATGGCGGTCGCGTCCTGCCAGGCCTTCTACGACGGGTTCTACACGGCGTACCAAGACGTCGTACGCCGGGAGCACGATGTCGTGCTGTTCCTCGGCGACTACATCTACGAGGTCGGCGTCGGCCCGACCGCCGGCGTACGGAACCAGGCTGTGCCGGTCGACTTCGCCGGCGAGATCTTCACGCTCGACGAGTACCGGGCCCGCTACGCGTTGCACAAGACCGACCCCGACCTCCAGGCCGCGCACGCGGCGGCGCCGTGGATCGTCACGCTCGACGACCACGAGGTCGAGGGCAACTGGGCCGGGTACGTGTCCGAGGACGGCCTTCCGCACGACGACTTCCTGGTACGCCGGGCCAACGGGTTTCGCGCGTACTGGGAACACATGCCGCTGCGTCTCGACCAGTCCCCCGACGGCCCGTCGATCCGCTTGCATCGCCATCTCCGCTACGGCCGTACCGCCGACCTGAGTGTCCTGGACACGCGGCAGTTCCGCGACGACCAGACGAGTACCGGCGGCTGGCTGCCGCCGGACGCGGTGTCGACCGACCCGGCGCGCACGATCACCGGCGACGCCCAGGAACGCTGGCTCCTGGACACGCTCGGCCGGTCGACGAGCCGTTGGAACGTCGTCGCCCAACAGGTCGCGATGGCCCAACTCGACCGCAAGACCGGTCCGGACCTGGAGCTCCCGATGGACACCTGGAACGGGTACGCCGCATCCCGCGACCGCGTGCTCTCCGGCGTCCGCGACCAGGACGTGCGCAACTTCGTCGTACTGACCGGAGACCTGCACCGCAGTGTCGCCTCCGACCTGCGGGTCAACTTCGCGGACCCGAATACTCCGGCGATCGGCACTGAGTTCGTCACCACGTCGATCTCGTCCGGCAAGGACGGCGTCGACACCGACGCGACCGGACGCGCGCTGCTCGCCGAGAACCCGCACGTCAAGTACCAGAACGTGCAGCGCGGCTACCTCAGCTGCCGTCTCGACCGCACCCGGTGGACGTCCGAGTTCCGCATCGTCGACCGCGTCGTCACACCCGGCGGTACGGCGTCCACCCGCGCCACCCTGGTCGTCGAGGACGGCCGCCCCGGTACCCATCTCGCCTGAACGGACCACCCCATGCTCCGACGCTTGGCCCTCGTCGCCGTCCCGCTGACACTCCTCGTTGCTACCAGCAACAACCACGTCGAGATCAGTGCCACCCCACAACCGGTCGAGGTCGTCCCGCTGCCGTGCTTCCCGGCCGGCAAACTCACCCTCGGCATGACCAACACCGGCAGCAAACCCACGGTCGCCGACCTGCGCATCTACGGCGACCCACAGCTCACATTGTCCCGGCACCAGTTCTCCAGCTACCTGCCGGTCGACCAACTGGTGAAGGCCCCGCTCGAGATCACCGTTCCGCGCGGCACCGCGCCCGCGACCCACACCGTCGACCTCACCGTCGGCAAGGAGCGTCTGCAGGTGCCGGTGGTGATCAAGCCTGTCCCAGCGCGCGACAACGTGCTGCTCGGCGAGCAGGCCGTCGCGTCGTCCACCAACGGCAACATGCGGCTGTGCGGCGGCGTCGACGGCAACGCCGACTCGGCGCAGTGGGGCGCCAGCGGCTGGCACGACAACACCAAGGGCGTCTTCCCCGACACGTACGGCGTCGACTTCGTCCAACCCACCACGATCGGCCGGGTCGTACTGCAGACCCTCGACTCGACCACCTACCCCGCGGCGGTGATGGGCATCCGCGACTTCGACCTCCAGGTCCGCACCGGGAGCACTTGGACGACGGTCGACGAGGTCCACGGCAACACCCAAGGCCGCGTGACCATCACCTTCGCACCGCTTACTGTCGATGCCCTCCGCTTGGTCATCCGCGACTCCAACGACCACGGCTACTCGCGGATCGTGGAGTTGGAGGGGTATAGCAGTTGACATTCAGACCAGCGCGTCCAAGGCCGCCGTACGCCGGGCCCACCGCTCGGCGTCAGCCGCCCGGATGTCCTTCACGACCGATGCCATCACCAGACCGGGTTGCACCAGGTCGGTCTTGCTCGCCTCGGCGATCTTGTCCGCCCAGTCCGCCGGTACGCCGTCCTGTCCGCTCAACGCACCGGTGATCGCGCCGGCCATCGACGCGATCGAGTCCGCGTCGCGGCCGTAGTTCGTGCCGCCCAGCACGGCCCGGCGTACATCTCCCTCGGAGACGAGCACGAAGCCGAGCGCGACCGGGAGTTCCTCGATCGCCTTGGTACGACTGGGACGGCGGGCATCCATCGACAGCTCGCGGTAGTTGGGGCCGACCGTGTCGTACGGCTCGATCGCCTTGCGCAGCACGGGAATCGCCTGTTCCCAGTCGGTCACGCCGTCGGCCGCTGCTGCCACTGCCTCGACGGCCCTCCGAGTGCCGTCCTTGGCCAGTACCAGCGCCGCTTCGACCGCCGACGAAGCCGTTGCCCCCGGCACCATCGCGGCGGCGACGGCGGCCGCGAACACCGCGGCCGCCTCCCGCCCGTAGCTCGACTGGTGCGCACCGGCGACGTCGAGCGCCTCGGCGTACGCACCCTCGGGATCGCCCGCGTTGGCGATCCCGACCGGCGCCATGTACATCGCCGCACCGCAGTTGACGATGTTGCCGACGCCGGCTTCCCGCGGATCCACGTGCCCGTAGTGCAGGCGGGCGACCAGCCACTTCTCGGCCAGGAACACCCGCTGCAGCAGCAACGCGTCCGCCTCGAGCTCGGGGATCCAGCGGGTCCCCTCGATCATCTTCGGCACCAGCGACTCGGCGACCGCGTAGGCGTCCAAGTGCGACCGGCGTTCGTCGTACACCTCGACCAGCGCGTGCGTCATCAAGGTGTCGTCGGTGATGTGCCCGTCGCCCTTGTGGTACGGCGCGATCGGGCGAGCTGTCCGCCAGTCGTCGTACCACGGGCCGACGATGCCGGTCACCCAGCCGCCGTGCCGCTCCCGGATCGCCTCCGGGGTCCAGCCCTCGACGGCTCCACCGATCGCGTCACCGACCGCGGAGCCGACGAGAGCGCCGACCGCCTTCGCTTCCAAAGTGCTGCTGGTCTTGTCCTGCATCAGTTGTTGACCTGACCCCATCCGTCGCTCAGTTTCTTGCCCAGCGCCGCGGCGTCGGTCTTGTTCGCCAGGTACTGCTGGAACGCCGGCGTCGCGATCTGGTCCTTCCACTGCGGGTAGTTCTCCACGCTCTGGAACGGCGCCTTGGTGAGGTCGGCGCCGCTGGCCAGGATCTGCTGCCAGCCGTTCTTGCCGCCGGTCGCCTTCAGGACCGCGTCCCGGGCCGCCTGGGTGGTCGGGATCAGCCAGTCGCCCTGACCGACCGCGGCCAGGTTCTCGGCCTTCATGAAGTAGTCGATGAACTTCGCCGACTGCTCGATGTGCTTGCCCTCGGCCGGCGCCGACAGGGTCTGCGGGTTCGCGGCCTGCTTGGTGCTGGTGCCCTTCAGCGGCGGCAGCACCTCCCACTGGAAGGTCTTCGGCGCCTCCGCGAGGATCTGCTGCGCGACGTAGTTGCCGGCCACAACCATCCCGTACTTGCCGGCGTAGAACCCGGGCAGTACGTCGGTACCGCTCAGGGTCAGCGAGGTCGGGTCGATCGACTTGTCGTCGTAGGCCATCGCGTGGATCCGCTTCGGCACCTCGAGCTCGGCGTCGCCGATGGTCGCCTTGGCGTCCTTGCCCGAGCCGTCGAAGAACTTCGCGTCGAAGTTCGCACCGAGGTTCAGCATCGTCGCGGTCGGGCTCTTCAGACCCCAGCCGAGACCGTACTTGCCGCCCGTCGTGAGCTTCTTCGCGTCGGCGGCCAGGTCGTCCCAGGTCAGCGAGTCACCGGTCGCGGTGATCCCGGACTGCTTGAGCAGCGCCGAGTTCGCGAACACGACGTACGACTGCAGCAGGGTCGGGGCGGCGTACACCTTGCCGTCCTTGGAGACCGTGTCCCAGACGCCCTGCGAAACGGCGTCCTTGGTCTCCTGGCTCAGGTACGGCGAGAGGTCCGCGAGGTAGCCCTGGTTGATGAAACCGGTGATGTCGGCGGACTCGTCGTGGATGATGTCCGGCGCGGTCCCGCCCTGGAACTGGGTCACCAACTGGTCGTGCACCGAGTCCCAGCTGCCCTGGACGTACTCGACCTGGATGTTCGGGTTGGCGGCGTTCCAGTCCGCGACGATCTTCTTGGTCGCGGCGACGGTCGTCTTCTGGAACGCGAGGCTCTGGAACTTCAGCGTCACCTTCTCGTTCGACGAGCCCGAACCGCCGTCGTCGCTGTTGCCCCCGCACGCGGCGAGCGTCACCAGCGCTCCCGCCGCGAGCAACGCGGTCAATACCTTCTTCATTACCTCTCCTAACCTTTGACTGCGCCGCTCAGCAGGCCGGAGGTCAACCGGCGCTGCAGGAAGGCGAAGAACACGAGACTGGGGACTGTGGCCAGCACGGAGGCGGCTGCGAGCGGGCCGAACTGGACTTGACCTTCCGCGCCCACGAAGCGGGCCAGGACCAGCGGAAGGGTCTTGAGTTGCGGGTCCTGCAGCAGGACCAGCGCGAAGAAGAACTCGTTCCACGCCGAGATGAACGTGAACATCGCGGTCGCGATCAGCCCCGGCCGGAGCAGCGGCATCACGATCGAGACGATCGTCCGGATCCGGCCGGCGCCGTCGACGGAAGCTGCTTCCTCCAGCTCGCGCGGCACCGCGGCGACGTACCCCTGCAGCATCCACAGGGCGAACGGGAGCGACCAGACCATGTAGACGATCACGACGCCGGGGATCGTGTTCGTCAGGTGCAGCGGACGCAGGATCATGAACAGCGGGATCACGATCAGGATCACCGGGAACACCTGGCTGACCAGGATCCAGCCGTTCGTCAGCGGACGCAGGCGGCTGCGGAAACGGGCCAGCGCGTACGAGACCGGGAGCGCAACGATCAGCACCAGGATCGTGCTGTAGATCGAGATCTGCAGGCTGTTGCCGAGGCCGCGGACCAGGCCCTGCTCGTTCAGCGCGTCGGTGTAGTTGGACAGGTCGAAGTGCTTCGGCAGCAGGCTCGGCGTGACGCTCGCGAACTCCTGCGGCGACTTCAGCGAACTGGAGATCAGCCAGAGCAGCGGGAAGCCGAGAAAGACCAGGTAGCAGACAACCGCGACGTACTGCAGGGCGCGGACGCCGGGACGAGTTCTCATGCCTCGCTCCTCAGGCGGTTCCGCAGATAGAAGAACAGGAACGCGATGATGATGACCACCATCACGTCACCCATCGCCGCGGCCATCCCGAAGTTGCCGTAGCGGAACGCCTCGTTGTAGGCGAACAGCATCGGCAGCATCGTCTTGCCGCCCGGGCCGCCGGCCGTCAGGACATAGACCAGGCCGAACGAGTTGAAGTTCCAGATCATGTCCAGGCTGGTGATCGCGACGATCACAGTCCGCAGCTGCGGGAGCGTGATGTTCCAGAACTGGCTCCAGGTGCTCGCGCCGTCGACCGCGGCCGCCTCGTAGAGGGTGCGGTCGATGCTCTGCAGGCCGGCCAGCAGCGTGACGGTGGTCATCGGCATACCGACCCAGATCCCCACCACGATCACGGCCGGGAGCGCCGTACCGAAGTCGCCGAGGAAGTTGATCGGGTGGTCGGTGAGGTGCAGCTTCTGCAGGACCTCGTTGACCGGGCCGTTGGTCGGGTGCAGCAGCAGGCGCCACATGATCGCGACGACCACCGGCGGCATCGCCCACGGGATGAGCGCGAGGGTGCGCGCGACACCGCGGAACTTGAGGTTCGTGTTCAGCAGCAGCGCGAGGCCGAGCGCGGCGACGAACTGCAGGATCGTCACCGACAGGGTCCAGATCACGCCGATCCGGAACGAGTCCCAGAACAGGTCGTTCTGCAGGAGTTTGCCGAAGTTGCCGAAGCCGATGAAGTTGGTGTCGACGCGCAGCCCGGCGCGGGCGTCGGTGAAGCCGAGCGCGATCCCGCGGATCAGCGGATAGACGCTCAGGATCAGCACCGGCAGCAGCGCGGGCAGGAAGAGCAGAATCGCCTCGCGATTCGCCTTCGGCCTCCCGCCCTTCTTCTTCACCGGCGCCGGCGGCGTCAGAGTTGCCGTCACGGCGTGGACCTCCTGATGCTCAGGGACGGCTGTACGACGATCCGCCGCGGGGTCCGTTCGTTGTCCTCGATCCTTGCCAGCAGCAACTCGGCGGCTCGGCGTCCGCGCTCGGCGGACCCCAGGTTCACGCTCGTCAACGGCGGAAAACTCTGCTCGGCGAGCTCGCTGTCGTCCATTCCCACCACCGCCACGTCGGCTGGAACCTCGAGCCCTACAGCAGCCAACTCGTGCATCAGCCCGACCGCGAGCAGATCGTTCGCGCAGATGACGGCATCGAACGCCGCACCCGGGGCCAGCAGGTCGGGAGCGGCAGCACGTCCTGCAGCGAAGGTGAAGTCACTTGCCTCGGCGACGGCGGCGGGCTGGAGCTCGTGCGCTTTGAGGGCCTCGGTGAATCCCTTGGAGCGGGCGGCGCCTGGGACCGTGTCCGCGGGGCCGTTCAGGAAGGCGATCCGTCGGCGGCCTTTCGCGACCAGGTGGTCGACGGCGAGCAGCATGCCCTTGGGCGAGTTGGCCCGGACGGTGTCGACGCCTGCTTTGGCGGGGACGTTACCGGCGACCACCACCGGCACCTCGCACTCGCGGATCGACTTGACCAGGTCCTCGTCGACCCGGATCGGGCTGATCAGCAAGCCGTCGGCGTACCCGCGCGCCATCCCCCGAACCAGCGCGACCTCGTCCACCACATCCGCCCCGGTCGTGGTCACCACCAGCCGGTACCCGGCGGCGGAGACGACTTCCTCGACCGCCCGCATCATCGTCACGTACACCGGGTTGCCGACGTCCGCGACCGCCAGCGTCAGCTGGAAGGTCCGCCCGACCTTCAGCGACCGCGCCCGCGCGTCCGGCACGTAGCCGAGCTCGTCGACCGCCCGCTGGACCCGCTCGACCATCTCCTCGGTGGCCGCCAGCCCGTTCAGCACGCGCGACACCGACGCCACCGAGACCCCCGCCGCCCGGGCCACCCCCGCGATCGTCGGACGACTCACGCCGACCTCCTGTAATCGTTCTTGTAATCGTTTACAGGACAGACCATAGGTCGCGGTGGTCTCGTGGTCAACCTCGTGGAGACCAGACTGGGATCAGGCGCGGTAGAAGAGCCAGGCGTCGGCCATGCGTTGGGACTGGCCGGGGGTGAACTGGGTGTAGCAGGAGTCGTACGAGTAGTCCATGTAGTTGTGGATCGGGTCGAGGCCGGGTGCCTTGCAGGTGTCCTTGCCGGCCGGGCAGCCGCTGGTCGGGGTCTTCTCGGCGGGGGTGTCGTCGACGAAGTCGCCCTTGGCGTTGCAGCCGCCGAAGAACGTGTGCTCGAGGTTCAGCCAGTGGCCGACCTCGTGGGTCGCCGTCTCCCCCTGGTCGTAGGTGCCGGCGTACCGGGTGGACGTGCCCGGGATGGACTCCCAGTCGAACACCACGCCGTCGAGATAGGCCTGACCCGGCTTCGTCACGATGTCGGGCAGGTAGGCCCAGCCGAGGAGGCCTTCACCGGCCGTCGTCGAGTACAGGTTCAGGGCGCTGGGCCCACCGGTGTGCAACGCCCGCTTCATGCTGTGTTCCGGCGTACCGCCCGCGCCGGCGTAGAACCAGGTCGCGTTGTCGGTCCGCGTCACGCCCGCGAGTGTGAACCTGAATCCGCTCCGCGCGCCGCCTTCACCACCCGCGAAGGTGTTGTTCAGTACGGCGATCTGGGTCTGGATCTGAGCCGCCGTGAGCGCACCGATCGCGCCGTCGGAGACGACGTGGAAGTAGACCGGAACCGTTGCCCTGAACCCCGGTTTCGCCTTGCCCTTCGCCGCCGCCGGCAGGTCCTGTGCGACCTGGCCGAGGTCAGGTTCCCGGCCGCCGCGTGTCTGGACGACGTTGTCCTCCGAGACGCACGGACCGGGACCCTCGGACGGTGCGGCTTGGCTCTGCGCACTCGTCAGTCCTGCCAACACCAACACCACGACACCGGTGATGCCTGCCGCCCTGCTCCACTTCATGGCCGCCCCCTGCCAGAACCAGTCCCCCAGGCATTCCGACTCTAAGCAGGACTGGCGTACGGCGGAAGGGCTACTCGTCGTCCTCGTCGGCGCCGGGGCGTTCGGCCCAGGGGGTTTCCTTGGCGGGGCGGACGACGATGAGTTTGTCGCCGGCGGCCAGGACCGAGACGTTCGAGTCGTAGTAGCGGTGCACCTTGCCGTCGCGGACCACGGACACGACGCGGTCGGGTACGGCGGACGGCGGCTTGCCGACCTCGCGGCCGAGGACCGGGCGCTCGGCGACCTCGAGACCTTCGCCGTACGTGAGGAGATCCTCCATCACCTCGCCGAGGTTCGGGCTGACCGCGGACAGGCCGAGCAGCCGGCCGACCGCCTCGGACGAGGTGACGACGGCGTCCGCGCCGCTTTGCCGGAGCAGCGGCACGTTGTCCTCTTCGCGGACCGCGACCACGATGTGCGCGTCCGCATTAAGTTGCCGCACCGCCAGCGTCACCAGGACGGCCGAGTCGTCCCGGTCGGTCGTCACGATCACCTCGCGTGCGGTCATCACCTCGGCGCGACGCAGTACCGTCCGGTTGGTCGCGTCGCCGTGGAACGCGGCCATCTGATCGTTGCCCGCGTCACCGATCGCCTGGGCCCGCGGGTCGATCACCACGATGCTGTCCCGCTTCACCCCGTTGCTGATCAGCGTCTGCACGGCGGCGCGGCCCTTGGTGCCGTAGCCGACGACGATGGTGTGGTCCTTCATCCGTTTCCTCCAGCGCGTGTCGCGCATGATCCGGCGACCCTCGTTGGCCAGCACTTCCAGTGTCGTACCAACCAGAACCACCAGGAACGCGATCCGCAACGGGGTGACGATGAAGGCGTTCACCAGCCGGGCGGTCGGTGTCACTGGAGTGATGTCGCCGTACCCGGTCGTGGTGAGCGTGACGGTTGCGTAGTAGATGCTGTCGATCAGCCCGACTGTGCCGTCATAGCTGTCCTTGTACCCGTCACGGTCGACCACCACGATCAGCACCATCAGGGTCAGCAGCCCCAGCGCGACCAGAAATCGGCTGAAGAGCTGAAAGAGCGGCGAGCGAGTGCTCGCGGGCAGGTTGACCAGCAGGCCGTGCGGGTTGCGGCCGGTGGGAAGGGGTGGCACGGTTCAGACGATATTCCACCGGCGGCCGATCCACTGCATGCGACAGGCTCCGGTCGGTCAGTGCGACACTCACCATCAGACTGTCGCCGTCCCGAATCACCCGGGACCGCATCCGCAACCGCTCGAGGGTGCGGAGCATCGCGTGGTTCTCCGGCTGCACCATGCAGACCACCCGGTCGGCGCCGAGTGCGCGGGCCTCACCCACCACCTGGCGCAGCAGCCGCAGCCCGAGTCCCTGTCCCTGCCAGCCGTCCTCGACCAGTACGGCGACCTCCATCGTCGTACTGCCCAACTCCTCCCACGGCGCGGCCGTCGCCATCCCGATCACGGCGTCGTCGACGCACGCGACGATCGACACGCCGCCGGCCGGCGCGGACAGGTGCCGCGCGGTGCGGGAGGTGAGCTTCGGCATCGGCACGTGGTACCGCCGGGTGCGGCTCTCGTACGAGCACCGCTCGTGCATCGCGACGACCGCGTCGGCGTCCTCGACGGTCGCGGTTCGCAGTTCGGGTACGCCGCCGCTACCGGGCCGCGGGCCCTCCGGCGTGTCGAGTCGCTCGGCCAACCGCCCGGCGATCTCGACCAGCACGTCCGCGCGGGCCCATTCGGCCGGCGTGTACTCGTCGAACCCCTGCAGGTTGCCCAGCTCGTCGTCGACCGACACCGGGTCGTCGATCAGCTGCAGTACGGCGCGCAGGTACCGCGTCGGCGCGTCATGGAGTACGTCGGCCTGGCACGGGCGGACCGTCGTACGGCCGCAGCCGGCCTCCGCGACCAGCGCGGTCAGGTCGTCGGCGGTCCAGCCGACGCCGGTCGAGACGACCAGCTCGTCGACCGCGCCGGTCTCGGAGGTGAAGACCTCCAGGTGAAGGATGTTGATGTCGTCCGCACCACACCGTGCAGCGAGTTCGGCCAGCGCACCGGGCCGGTCGGCGAGTTCGGTCCTGATCTTCCAGAGCATGCGGACGCCCTCCCTCGTGGAAACGTCCTTCCACTGTGCGTCCCGCCTGTTGCCCGGCCGGGTCCGGAATGTTACGCCCGCGTCAACGTTTCCGGCGGACCTTCGGCAGGATTTTCTGCTTGCGTGCGGCCAGGGCGACGGCGGATTCGCGCTTGTCGAGGTCCGCGTGCCGCAGAAGCTCCGGATAGCTGCTCTGGGGTACGGCGGGGTACGTCGTCACGATCGCGTCGCCGGAGAACACGAAGAAGATCGCCCGGCCGTCCTTGATCACCTTCAGCAAGGAGCCGTCGCGCACGGTCAGAGCGTGCTCGACCGCCTTCCGGCGCGCGGTCCGCTTCGCCCAGGCAGCCTGAACCGCCTGCTGCGCGGGCTCCCGGCCGTGCCGGACCGCCTCGACGACGAGCGGCCCGTACCGCACGCCGTACTTCACCAAGTTCTTCGCCAGCTTCCCACTCCGGCCTGCACCAGCCGCTCCACCCGCTCCGCCCGCCATACGTCGAGCGTACTGACCGGACCGGGTCGGCATGCGGAGGTTCCTGCGGTCAGGCACCATGGAGGCCGTGAGTACCCCCAATCCGCGCCGGCCGATCCTGCCCGGTAACAAGCTGTTCGAGTCGCTGCCCGGCGCCGCCGATCCGGCGACCGTGACCGAGGCCGCGCACCGGACCGCCGAACTGCTGGTCCGTGGGGTGCGCAAGTCCGAGGACACCGAGGTGCACGCCCGGGTGGTGAAACTCGCCGACGAATACGGTCTCGACGAGCTCGCCGAACTCTGGTCCGACTCCCCCGCCGACTCGCTGCCGGGAGCGCTCTGGCGGCTGTACGTCCTGCGGTCCTGGGTGCACTCGAACGCCGAGGCGGTGTCCCGCGAGTTCGCCGGCGGCCGCAAGTACGCCGAGGTGCACGCGGTCGTCGCGGGTGTCGCCGAACCGCCCGGTCCGGCCGAGGTGCGGGACATGGTCGACGCCGTACTGCGGGGTGTCGCGACCGGTGACTTCGCGACCACCCTGGAGCGCGCGGCCGCGTTCGCGCGGATCGTGGCGACCGGCCGGGCGCATCTGGCCGACGACGGCCACGAGCAGGTGCTGTCTGCGTCGAAACTGGTCGAGACCGCTGATCAGCTGCAGACCGCGGCACGCGCCGAACGCGCCGGAAACCTCTGGTAGTTGCGTCCGGCGTCAACCGGTGTTATGGCGTCTCGCGGCCTGGAATCCCCACAGGACAAGGGGTTTGAGCACCCGCTACACTGTTCGATGTGTCGGGCCGGTGCAAGCCCCGGGTCCCAAATTAAGCCGCTACGAGCGGCCACGCGCCGTGAGGCGCTTCCCGGTCCGGCACCCTTCACTCCCCGCAGGCTCAGGGTCCAGCCCGGGAAAACCCCCTATCGATCTGTCCGGAACACGGGCAGACTCGACACGAAGTTGTTGACCGGTCGACTGGGGGGCCGCTGATCAGCCGGGGAGGGCGATCGGCCATGGAGGGGACAGTCTCAGTTGTGCACGCGAAGGGTGTCGTGCGCGTGTACGGCGAAGGTGACACCGCGGTCCGTGCGTTGCACGGAGTGGACGTGGAGATCGAACCCGGGCAGCTGACGGCGGTGATGGGGCCGTCGGGGTCGGGAAAATCGACGCTGATGCACATCCTGGCCGGCCTGGACCGGCCGACGTCGGGCTCGGTCATGATCGACGGCATCGAGATCACGACGCTCGGCGACGACGCGCTCACCAAGCTCCGGCGTCAGCACATCGGCTTCATCTTCCAGTTCTTCAACCTGCTGCCGATGCTCAGCGCGCGGGACAACATCGTGCTGCCGCTGACGATCGCCGGTGAGAAGGCGGATCCGGAGTTCTTCGACAACCTGGTCGAGCGGGTCGGTCTCGCCGATCGCCTCACGCACCGGCCGGCCGAACTGTCCGGCGGTCAGCAGCAGCGGGTCGCGATCGCGCGGGCCCTGGTGTCGCGGCCGACCGTGGTGTTCGCCGACGAACCCACCGGCAACCTCGACTCCCGGACCAGCGGCGAGATCCTCGACCTGATGCGGTCCTCGGTCGAGACGTACGGGCAGACGACGGTGATGGTGACGCACGACGCCAAGGCGGCCGCGATGGCCGACCGGGTGCTGTACCTGGCCGACGGCGAGATCGTGAAGGAGACCGGGCGGTCCAGCCAGCACGAGATCCTGCAGATCATCGACACGCTGGACCTGCAGTGATCAAGTTCGCGCTGCAAGGACTGCTCGCGCGCAAGCTACGGACGGCGCTGACCGCGATCGGCATCGTCCTCGGCGTCTCGCTGATCTCCGGCACGTACGTCCTGACCGACTCGATCTCCAGTGCCTTCGACTCGATCTTCAGCCAGAACTACAAGAACACCGACGCCGCGATCACCGGGAAGCCCGCGTTCGACCTGTCCGACGACGGGACCCAGACGGCGCCGCCGTTCGCGGCCGACGTACTGCAGAAGGTCCGCGACCTTCCGGAGGTCGGCGCCGCCGACGGAGCCGTCACCGGCGAGGCGCAGCTGATCGGCAAGGACGGCAAGGCGATCGTCTTCGGCGGTGCACCGAACCTCGGCTTCAGCGTCGATCCGTCGCTGCCGCAGTTCAACTCGCTCAGTCTGGTCAAGGGCGACTGGCCCGGAGCCGACGAGGTGGTCATCGACACGAAAACCGCCGCGGAGAAGGGCTTCCAGGCCGGCGACACGATCGGCGTCCAGGCCCGCGGCGCGGTGGAGCCGATGCGGATCGCCGGGCTGGTCAGTTTCGGGGCGGTCTCGTCCATCGGCGGCGCGACCCTGGCCGGTTTCGACCTCGGTACGGCGCAGCGGCTGTTCGACAAGGCCGGGAAACTCGACCAGATCCTGATCGCCGCCAAGCAGGGCGTCGACCGGCCGCAGTTGCTGGCCGCGGTCCAGAAGATCCTGCCGCCCGCGACCCAGGTCCGCAGTGCGGAGGACCAGGCCGCCGAGGACGCCGCCGGGACGAGCGAGTTCCTGGGCTTCCTGCAGACCTTCCTGCTGGTCTTCGGCGGGATCGCGTTGTTCGTCGGCTCGTTCGTGATCGCGAACTCGCTGTCGATCACGATCGCCCAGCGGACCCGTGAGTTCGCGACGCTGCGGACCCTCGGCGCCGCGCGCAAGCAGATCCTCGGCACGGTCGTCCTCGAGGCGCTGGTGACCGGCATCGTCTCGGCCGTCGCCGGGTTGTTCCTCGGGCTCGCGATCGCGACCGGGCTGTTCAAGCTGTTCGACGCGATCGGTTTCACCCTGCCGAACAACGGCCTGGTGTTCCGGACACGGACCATCGTCGTCGCGCTCGTCGTCGGCGTCGTCGTGACCGTGCTGGCGAGTCTGCGACCGGCCATGCGAGCAACGCGCGTACCGCCGATCGCCGCCGTCCGAGAAGGTGCGACTCTGCCGCCCGGGCGGTTCCACCAGTATCGGTCGGCAGGTGCTGTCGTGGTGGCCGTGGTGGGCATCGGGACGATCCTCGTCGGGCTGTTCGTCGACGGTCTGGCGACCAGGACGCTGCTGATCCTGCTCGGTCTCGGCGTCCTGTTGCTGTTCGTCGGCATCGCGTCGTTCTCAGCGCGACTCGTCCGGCCGATGGCCGCCGTGTCGGATCCGGTGGCGCGCTGGTCGGTCGTCGTACTGACGGCGATCGCCTGGCCGTTCGTTCTGTTCCCGCTCTGGCTGATCCGCCGGTTGTTCCGGCGGCCGGCCGAGTTCCCCGGCGTACTCCCCGACGGCCCAGCGGTCACGCTCGGTGGGCAGAACAGCCGGCGTGACCCACGCCGTACGGCGTCCACCGCCGCGGCCCTGATGATCGGGCTCGCACTGGTCACGCTGGTCGCCACGCTCGGCGCCGGGATCATCAAGCCGTTCGAGGACGCGGTCGACAAGATCTCCAGCTCCGACTACGCGCTCACCGCGCAGAACAACTTCAGCCCGTTGCCGCCGACGGTGGCCGCGGCGGCCGAGAAGCTGCCGGGGGTGACCGAACTGACGAGTGTCCGCGCCGGGCAGGCCAAGGCGTTCGACAAGACGATCTCGGTCACCGCGATCGACGAGACGGCGCCCAAACTGCTCCGGTTCGACTGGCGCTCCGGATCCCAGGCGTCGCTGTCCGAGCTGGCGGCGAACGGCGCGATCGTCGACTCCGGCTACGCGGACGAGCACTCGCTGGCGCTGGGCTCGACCTTCCAGATGCAGACAGTGACAGGAAAGCTGCTGCAGCTCACGGTGCGCGGCATCTTCAAGCCGCCGGCGGGCGGGTCGCCGTTCGGCAACGTGACGATCTCGACCAGCACCTTCGACTCCACGACCACGCAGCCGCAGAACCTCTACAGCTTCCTCAACATCGAAGGCGGAGTGAACTCGGCGAACACCGCCGCGCTGAACGCCGCCCTGGCCTCGTTCCCGAACGCCAAGGCCGTGACCATCGAGCAGTTCAAGGACAACCAGACCGACGGCATCAAGAGCCTGCTGAACGTGCTCTACGTGTTGCTGGCGCTGTCTGTCCTGGTGAGCCTGTTCGGCATCGTGAACACCCTCGTCCTGACCGTGTTCGAGCGGACCCGCGAACTCGGCATGCTGCGCGCGATCGGCCTGACCCGCGGGCAGGTGAAACGGATGATCCGCCAGGAGTCCGTGATGACGGCGCTGATCGGCGCGGTGATCGGGATCGTCCTCGGCCTGGTTCTCGCATCCTTGCTAGCTGCGCGGCTGGACGAGATCAGCTTCACGGTTCCGGTCGGCCAACTGGTCGCCTTCGCCGTCGTCTCGGTCGTCGTCGGCATCGTCGCCGCGATCTGGCCGGCCCGGCGCGCGGCGAAACTCGACCCGCTCGAGGCACTCCAGTACGAGTAGTTCTACGCACGATCCCTAACCCTTGGCGCTGTTAGCGTCGCTGGCTGTGAAGCGAATCGCCGCCCTAGCGCTGGTCGTCGTACTGGCCGGATGTTCGACCGTCGAGTCCAAGGACATCCGGACCAGTGGGATCACCGCCAACTACGTCGTCACGCTGCCCGAAACGGCCGGTGCGGCGAGCGTGAGTGCGTCGTACCGCGTCGGCACGCTCACCTTCGTCGAGCTCGGCGACGGTGAGTCGGTCACGTCGTCCGGCGGCGGCAAGGACGTCAAGCTCAAGCATCACCGCTCCGCCGGGGTCACCGACTACGACGGTCGGCTGGACGGCGTGGTCGACGCGGGGACCGAGATCACGTTCAACCTGACCCGCGGGAAGGACGACGACTCCGCGCCGCGGTCCACGGTGAAGCTGCCCGAACGCGTGCGGCTCACCGCTCCCCTGGCCGGTACGACGTACTCGCGTCGGGCCGCGATCCCGGTCCGCGTCGACACCCAGCCGTCCGAGCAGCAGTCCATCCTCACCTGGGCCGGCGAATGCATCCAGACCGGCAGCCTCGAACTGGAACCTGGCCGTACGTCGGTCAGCATCCCCGCCGGCTCGCTCCGGCCGGTCACGGGAACGCCGACGCCCGGCGTCAAGCCGGCCACGACCTGCCCGGTCGACGTCACGCTGACCCGGCGTACCGAAGGCACGCTGGACGAGGCCTTCAAGGACGGCCACATCACTGCGGAGAGTCAGTCGGTACGACGGATCACCTCCGCCCCCTGAGCCGTCAGTAGCCGTCTGGTAACCGGTGGTCCACTTGGTGGCTACCTTTGCGAGGACATGGGTATGCCTGTGCACGACAGCCTCGGCTGTGTCCGCCCACAAACCCCTCCGGAAGGACCCCCTCATGCGCCGCCTTCCCCGCGCACTCCTCCCGTGCGCGCTGATCGCCGGACTGCTGCTTCCGGCCGCCCCGGCCGCCGCCACCCGCGGTGACTTCGACATCCAGGCCCACCGCGGTGGTCTCGGTCTGACCGTGGAGAGCACGATCGCGTCGTTCTCGCACGGTCTCGAGCTCGGCGTCAGCACGCTCGAGCTCGACGTCCAGATCACCCAGGACGGGTACGCCGTGGTGACCCACGATCGCAAGGTCACGGGCAGCAAGTGCCGCGACACCGCGCCGTACACGCCGGGCGATCCGGAGTACCCGTACGTCGGCAAGTTCGTCAACACGCTCTCGCTGAACCAGGTGAAGCAGCTCGACTGCGGCTCGCAGACGCTGCCGAACTTCCCTGGCCAGCAGCCCGATCCGGGTGCCCGGATGCCCGAGCTGCGGGACGTGTTCGCGCTCGTGCACCGTTTCCACGCGTACGGCGTGAAGCTGAACGTGGAGACCAAGGTCGAGGCCGGCGCGCCGTCGGAGACCGCGCCGCGCGAGCAGTTCGTCCAGGTGGTCGCGCAGGAGATCCGCAAGGCGAACATCGCCCGGCAGGTGACGATCCAGAGCTTCGACTGGGGTTCGCTGATGCGGATGCGCCAGGTGATGCCGAAGCTGCCGCTGGTCGCGCTGACGAACTACGACTTCCTCCAGGTCGGCCAGCCGGGCAAGTCGCCGTGGCTGGGCGGCATCGACATCGACGACTTCGGCGGTGACCTGGTCAAGGCGACCAAGTCGTTCGGCGCGGCCGCGATCTCGCCGGTGCACGGTTTCCCGCAGGACGGGAAGGTCACCGACCCGACGTACAAGCCGTATGTCACCGCCGAGATGGTGAAGTCGGCGCATCGGGCCGGGATGAAGGTGATCCCGTGGACCGTGGACGACCCGGCGACGATGCAGTCGCTGATCGACAAGGGCGTCGACGGGATCATCAGCGACTACCCGGACCGGGTGCGGGACGTCGCGCGGGCCAACCACTTCAAGCTGCCGAAGTCGTACGACGCTCCGGCGGTCCGGGCGCTGCCGTCGGCGCACGCGCACAACGACTACGACCACCGGCGGCCGTTGCAGGACGCGCTGGACCGTGGGTTCAACAGCGTCGAGGCGGACGTGTGGCTGATCGACGGTGAGCTCCGGGTCGCCCACGACCTGGCGGACGCCAAGCCCGGCCGCACGCTGGAGAGCCTGTACCTGAAGCCGCTGGCCGACCGGGTCCGCGAGAACCACGGTCAGGTGTACAGGCGCGGCGGCGGATTCCAGTTGCTGATCGACATCAAGAGCGACGGACCGTCGACGTACGCCGCGGTCGACAAGGCGCTGGCGAAGTACCGCGGGATCAGCACGATCTTCGTCGACGGACGGGTGTTCACGGGCGCTGTCACCTCGGTCATCAGCGGCAACCGCCCGCTGGACGACATGAAGGCGCAGAAGCTCCGCTACGCCGGGTACGACGGACGCCTCGCCGACCTGCCGTCCGGGATGCCGGCGTCCTTGATGCCGCTCGTCAGCGACAACTGGACGAACGTGTTCACCTGGCAGGGCGTCGGTCCGATGCCCGAGAACGAGAAGACCAAGCTGCACGACATCGTGGTCAACGCCCACCACGCCGGCTACAAGGTCCGCTTCTGGGCCACCCCCGACGTACCGGGCGCCGCCCGCGAGGCCCTGTGGCGCGAACTCGTCGCCGCCAACGTCGACTACATCAACACGGACGACCTCCACGGCTTGGAGGACTTCTTGCGCGGCTAGAGCTTGACCTCCGTGAGGGCGGTAAAGTCTCCGCCCTCACGGAACGCCTTGCGTTGTTTGACCGCACCATTGCCGTCTGTGAGCGCGCGGTCGAGTCCATCGTCAACCAGGTCCAGTGCGTCGAGCTCTAGCAGCGCTGGTTCGACATGCCGTCGCAGGCGGTCCAAGATCTCGGCCATCGGAAGTGGTTCGGCCGTGCGGACGTCCAGGCCGTTCGCGGTGAGGCCGTCGCGGGCAGCCAGCCAGTACGCCGCTCGCAGTACCTCAGGCTCGATCTTCGGGCCCTGGCTGCCGTCCTCCAACGCCGTCATCACCAGTGCACGAACCAGCGTGGCCAGGAGCACGGTCTCGTCAATGGTCAGTGGCACGTCGCTGACCCGCACCTCCACCGTCGGTAGGTGCGACGACGGGCGGATGTCCCAATAGACCATCCGCTCGTCGATGAGCGTGCCCGCGGCCAGATGCATGCTCACCAGAGCGTCGAAGTGTTCAGGCGACTCCAGGTACGGCGGTGGCCCGGCACACGGCCAGCGAGTCGTCATCAGCCACCGCCAGCTCGCGAAGCCGGTGTCCCGGCCCAGATAGATCGGGGAGTTCGCCGTGAGGGCCAGGAGAGCCGGAAGCCATGGCCGTACGTGGTTGCTGGCTCTGACGGCGGCGGGCTTGTCCGGGACCTCGACGTGGACGTGGCACCCGCAGACGCCCTGTTCGCGCGCCAGCAGCCCCCACCGCAGCGCCAGCTCCTGGTAGCGCGCCTTCCTGGTGATCGGCTGGGCCGCCTCGCCCTGCGGAGGCACCGCGATCGCCAGCAATCGTGCGCCCTCCTCGGCCGCGGCGTCGGCGAGTTTGGCACGCAGATCCGTCAGGTGCCCCCGCAACTCAGCCGCTGTTGTGCACACCGGTGAGTTGATCTCCACCATGGCGCGCGTCAGCTCCAGCTCTACGTCTGGCAGGTCCGCGACAACTGCCTTGCTGCGTGGCAGCGGATCACCGGTGGCGGATACCAGCAGTAGCTCTTCTTCTACTCCGAACGACGGAACCCTCACGCCGCCCAGGTACCCATGGCCTAAGCTCTCCGGCGTGAGTTTGCCTGTTGTCACCGCGACCCGGTACGTGCTGCCGTTGCGTGAGGGAGGGTCGTTGCCAGGAGTTGTCGAGGGCAACGACCTCGGCACGTACGTGATCAAGTTCCACGGCGCCGGGCAGGGCCCGAAGGCACTGGTCGCCGAGGTGATCGTCGGTGAGCTGTTCCGCCGGCTCGGTCTGCGGGTGCCGGAGCTGAAGCTGATCGAGCTCGACCCGGCGATCGGCAAGTCCGAACCGGACTTCGAGATCCAGGAACTGCTGATCCGCAGCGCCGGGCTGAACCTCGCCGTGGACTTCCTGCCGGGCTCCTTCGGGTACGACGGATCGGCCGGCAACCCCGGTGACGACGCGATGGCCCGGATCCTCTGGCTGGACGCGTTCGTCGCCAACGTCGACCGGTCGTGGCGGAACACGAACCTGCTGGTCTGGCACAAGAACCTGTGGCTGATCGACCACGGGGCCGCGCTGTACTTCCACCACTCGTGGATGTCCGCGGAGAGGTTCGCTTCGCTGCCGTACGACGCCTCCGACCACGTCTTCTCCGTTGCGATACCTGGTGTGGCGAAGGTGGATGCCGAGCTGGCTGCGGTGATCACGCCGGAGCTGCTGACCGAGGTGATCGGGCTCGTGCCGGACGAGTGGCTCGGTGAAGGCGACCGGGAGCGGTACCTGGGTCACCTGCTGGCACGGTTGGAGAACCGGCCCGCTTGGGTGCCGGGAGGTGTTTCATGAAGCCTTTCGACTACGTGATCCTGCGCGCCGCGCCGCGCATCCAGCGGGGCGAGTTCATCAACGTGGGCGCAGTGCTCTACTGCCGAGCCCTGGACTACCTCGGTGCCGGGTGGGACGTTCAGCCAGAGCGCCTGCGAGCCCTGGACCCAGCTGTCGACGTCGAAGTCGTCTGCGCGGCGCTCGACCAGATCCGTGCGATTTGTGCGGGTGAGCCGGCTGGTGGGCCGGCAGCGGGCACCACGATCAGCGAGCGGTTCCGGTGGCTCGCTGCGCCCCGCAGTACCGTCGTACATCCCAGCCCGATCCACAGCGGGATCACCGAGGACCCCGCCGCGGATCTGGAACGGTTGCTCGATTCCTTCGTTCGTTAGGCCTCAAGCGCGGTCGACACGACCTCGCGGGCCTGTTCGAAGACCTGCTTCAGGTGGTCGGCGCCCTTGAAGGACTCGCCGTAGATCTTGTAGAGGTCTTCGGTGCCGGACGGGCGCGCTGCGAACCAGGCCGACTCGGTGGTGACCTTCAGCCCACCAATCGCCGCGTCGTTGCCAGGAGCGTGCGTGAGCCGGTCCACGATCGGCTCACCGGCCAGCTCGGTCGCGGTGACCGCATCTGCCGACAGCGCGGCCAACTTCGCCTTCTGGTCACGCGTGGCCGGTGCGTCGACCCGCGAGTACGCCGAGGCACCGAACCGCTCCACCAGCTTGGCGTGGGCCAGTGACGGCGTCTCACCGGTCACTGCGGTGATCTCACTCGCCAGCAACGCCAGCAGGATCCCGTCCTTGTCCGTCGTCCACACCGTGCCGTCGAAACGCAGGAAGCTCGCACCGGCCGACTCCTCTCCCCCAAAGCCGACCGAGCCGTCCACCAGACCAGGGACGAACCACTTGAAGCCGACCGGTACCTCCCACAACCGCCGGCCAAGGTCCGCGACCACACGGTCGATCAGCGACGACGAGACCAGCGTCTTGCCCACTGCGACGTCAGGACCCCACTGGCGGTTGCTGAACAAGTAGGAGATCGCGACGGCCAGGTAGTGGTTCGGGTTCATCAGTCCGGCGTCCGGCGTGACGATGCCGTGCCGGTCCGCGTCCGCGTCGTTCCCGGTCGCCACGTCGTACTTGTCCCGCTGCGCGACCAGCGAGGCCATCGCGTACGGCGAGGAGCAGTCCATCCGGATCTTGCCGTCGTGGTCCAGCGTCATGAACGACCAGGCCGGGTCCACCCGCGGGTTCACCACGGTCAGGTCGAGATCGTGCCGTTCGGCGATCGCGGCCCAGTAGTCCACGCTCGCACCGCCGAGCGGGTCGGCGCCGATCTTCACGCCGGCGTCGCGGATCGCCGCCAGGTTCAGTACCGACGGCAGGTCGTCGACGTAGTGCCCGACGAAGTCGTAGTTCCCTGCCTCCTCACGGGCCTGCTCGAACGACTTGCGGCGTACCTCGCGGTTGTCGCCCGCGATCAGCTGGTTGGCCCGGTTCGCGATCCAGCTGGTCGCGTCGGAGTCGGCGGGGCCGCCGTGCGGCGGGTTGTACTTGATGCCGCCGTCGCGCGGCGGGTTGTGCGACGGCGTGATGACGATGCCGTCCGCGTCGGCGCCCGCGCCGCGGTTGAGCCGCAGGATCGCGTGTGACACCGCAGGCGTCGGCGTGAGCCGGTCAGCGCTGTCCACCAGCGTCTGGACGTCGTTACCCGCCAGCACCTCGAGCACAGTGCGCCAGGCCGGTTCCGAGAGGCCGTGGCTGTCCCGGCCGACGAGCAGCGGACCCGTCGTACCCTGGCCGGCCCGGTACTCGCAGACGGCCTGCGTGATCGCCAGGATGTGCGCCTCGTTGAAGGCGCTGTCGAGACTCGAGCCGCGATGTCCCGACGTACCGAAGACCACCTTCTGGGCCGGGTTGTCCACGTCCGGGGTGAGGTCTCCGTACGCCGCCAGCATGGCGTCGACGTCGACGAGGTCCTCGGGCTGTGCTGGCTGGCCTGCGCGTGGGTGCATGACCACATGCAACCACAAGACGGTCAGCCGCTGTACGGCGTGAGCAGCTGGTCCACAGGCGCGTAGTCGTCGGTCAGCACCGGGGCGTCGCCGACGAAGCCGTCCGGCCGGTCGAGGACGTCCATCGACGGTTCGAGATGGCTCACGATCGCCGGTACGTCGATCGGCTTGTCGGACGCCGCCACCACGAAGTTGCCACCGCTCTGGCCGGACAGTTCGTCCTTGCGCGCGATCACGGCGACGTACGGGAACACCGCCTGCGCTGTCTTGATCTCGGCCTTCGCGAACTTGGCAGCGCCGTAGTCGATGACGTTGACCAGGTAGAGGCCGTCCGGTCGCAATACCCGTCGTACGTCGGCCACCAACTCGCGCGTGGTCAGGTGCCAGGGCACGGAGAGCCCGCTGAACGCGTCCATGAGGACCAGGTCCCGGCTGTCCGTCTCTTCGTCACGTACGCCGAGCCGGCCGTCCTGCACCGTGACCTCCAGATCCGGTCCGGTCACGACGCCGAGCTCCCGCTTGTCGAGCTCCACCACGGCTTTGTCGATCTCGTACACCTGGTGCTTGCTGCCGGGCCGCGTCGCCGTCACGTACCGCGTCATGGTCAGACCGCCGCCGCCGACGTGCAGTGCGTTCAGCGGCCGTCCCTCGGCCCACGTGCCGTTGATGGCGGCCGCGAAGCTCTTGATGTACTCGAACTCCAGGTAGGTCGGATCCTTCAGATCGACGTACGAGTGCCGCGCCTGGTCGAGGTACAGCGTCCGCCCGCTCTCCCGGTTCGGATCCGCCACGACACGAGCGCAGTGGTACGCCGTCTCGACCTCACACGGCCGTGGCGCGACGATGGTCAGCGTGGCGCCGACGACCGCGAGAGCGACCGGCTTCACCGCTGCCTGCACACCACGCAACAAGAAGGTCAGTGCGGCTCCGACGACGACCAGTGTGGCGCCCAGGGTCAGAACGATCGTGCTGATCGGAACGGTCGCGACGAACACGAACCCGGTCAGCACAGTGCCGACAATGCCGCCGACGGTGGCGTAGGCGGACAGCCGGCCGACGACCGTACCGGTCTGCGCCAGCGTGTCCAGTCGTAGCTTCGTCACCATTGGTGTGACGGCGGCGAGGAGGGACGCGGGCGCGAAGAGCGTGACGGCGAGGACGAGAAACACCAGCTCGCTCGCGCCTCCCCGGAGCGCTTCGCCCGTCCAGCGGACCACCGGGAGAACCAGCATCACCAGCGCCCCGGCGAGCAGGAACAGCGGGCCAAGCGTCCGCTGCGGCGGCGCAACGTCCGCGAAGCGGCCACCGAGCGCCGCACCGGTCGCGATCGCCGCCAAGGCGACTCCGATGACCGCGGTGTTCGTCTCCAGCGTCAGGCCGATGTACGGCGCTACCAGCCGAAGCGAGACGAGCTCCAGCACCATGACGGCGGCCGAACTCCCGAACGCCAGCGCAATCGCCAGCTTCTGGCCAACCGGCCCACCCTCACCCATGTGCACCCAGGTAACCCTATAGAACGGTTAGACCTCGTCGAGCCGGGCGATCAGGGTCTTCGGGGCGATCTGGCGGTACGCCGTCTCGACGAGGTCCTCGAAATGGCCCCAGTCCACCTCGACGTCCAGGTACACGCCGAGCCAGCCGCGGTGACCGACGTACGGCGGCCGGTAGAAGTGTTCGGGGTCGTCCGCAACCAGGGACTCCTGCACACCAGGTGGCGCGGCCATCCACACACCGAGGCGGTCGTCGTGGTGGTGGTCGGCGTACATCACGAAGGTCTTCTTGTCCCGGACGAACCACGTCGGCTCACCATGACTCGGCCGCTCGGTCACCTCGGGCAGTGCGAGGCACAGACTGCGTACGTGCTCCAGAACGTCCATCTACTCAGTGTCGCGGACCAGGGATCACTACACCTGTCTCATACGCATAAACGACTGCCTGTGCACGGTCACGCAGGTCCAGCTTGGTCAGGATGTTGCTGACGTGCGTCTTCACGGTCTGTCACCCGGCACCTGGTAGAGGACTTGCCAGGCGGCCGGCCGCCGGCACGATAGTTGCCGGAAGCACCCACCTGCGCGTCCCCTGCAGCAGGAGCGTCTGCAGCGCCGCAATGCCGCGCAGCGCGAACAGGAACAGGAACACGCACGGTACGGCGAGCCCCCAGAACGGCCCGCGTACCACTGCCAACACCGTCAGCAGCATCACGAACCAGCTCGTCAGTCCGAGCACCGCACTGGGCAATCCGTACCCGAAGGTCCGCGCATTGCTCATCGACTGCACATCACCTGCACCGAGCCGACGCCACCGCCGCGCTGCGGTCTCCTCCTCGCCCAGCATCGCGTCCGCCATCGTCGTCTCCTCGGTCTCAAGTCCTGAGATCGAGGCTAGGAATTCCCGGCCGTCCGCACCTCCAGCCGCGGAGCCAAACCGGGACCAGTACCTCGGTAGGGGGTCGACTGTGATCCAGGTCACAGTGACCACGATGCGTGTCGCGGCGTTACACGGTCAGTGCCGAACGGTGTGCTACGCAGCCGTCGGCGCTGGCGGTGAGTCCAACAGGAGGTACTCGGACACCATGCGCATGCGGAACCTGGCTGTGACCGCCACGCTGACCCCGGTTTTGCTGCTTCCCGGCTGCGGCAACGAGGCCGACAGCAATGTCGCCGCCGCATCCCCGGCGGCGCACAAGGCGGCCCGGACCACGACCACCGACGAGGCGGTCGGCACCGACGACCCCGTGCTGAACGCGTACTACTCGTACCGCACCGCGCTCGACGTGATGATGCGCAGCGGCGGCAGCAAGACCAAGCAGCTGGAGCCGGTGATGACGCCGGCGATGTTCCAGGCGATCAGCGCGCAGGCGAAGTACTTCCGGACCCGCAAGCTGCACAACATCGGCAACACCAAGGTGCTGTGGGCGAAGCGCACGCTGGCGGCCAACGGTGTCATCGTCAGCGCCTGCTACGACACCTCCTCGGCGCGCACCGTCAACGTCCGCGGTCGCGGCGTACTCCCGAACACCACCCCGACCCGCTGGCTCGACCAGATGCGCGTCCTCAACCAGCAGTCCGGCTGGATCGTCGACGGCGGCACCACCACCCCGAACGCCTGCTGAACCCCTCGGCTTTATGGCAGTGGGATCACGATTGCGCGATCCCCGGATTCCCCCCGCGCACGCCCGGGCAGACTCACTGACAAGTGCCGGACTAGGTCGAGGGGTCCACCGATGATCGACACGAGTATTGGGCGTTGGCTGCCGTTCCTCGGCCGCCGCCGTACGCCGGAATCGCTGCGGCCACGCGGTACGAGTTCCCGGATCAGCCGGCTCGCGGCGCAGTACGACGTCGAGGTCGACGCAGCCCTGCAACGTCTGTGGCCGAAGGCGCGGATCTACCACGACCGCGAGTTCACCCGGGACCGCGCCGACTTCCTGCTGGTGGTCCGCGGCCGCGGCGTGATGATCGAGACCAAGGTCAAGAGCGACCCCGGTCTGTTCCGCGGCTCGACACTCCCGCCGCTGCTCGACCGGCTGCAGCGCGACGGCCGGCGTCTCGTCGTACTCGTGAACCAGGGCGACCCCTCACCGGCTCGCGACCTGATCAGCACCAAGCTCGGCGACAAGGGCCGCATCGTGGTCTGGTCCGGCCCGCACGACGACACCGAACTCCGCGAGGCGGTCGAGTCACTCCTCCAGCAAACCACCCGCCACGCCTGACCCCAGGCCCCGCAGCGGAGGCCTGGGGCAGACAGTCAGGCGTTCTTGATCGCCGAGACCTCGAGCTCCAGCGTGACCTTCTCGCTGACCAGTACGCCGCCGCCCTCGAGCGCCGCGTTCCAGCTCACACCGAAGTCCTTGCGGTTGATCACGACCGAGCCCTCCAGGCCGAGGCGCTGGTTGCCGAACGGGTCGGTCGCCGACCCGGTGTACTCCAACGTCACGTCGACCGACTTGGTGACACCGCGGATCGACAGGTCGCCGGTCACCACGAACTCGGCGTCGCCGGCCGCCTTCACCGCGGTCGACACGAAGGTGATCTCCGGGTTCTCGTCCATCGCGAGGAAGTCGTTGCTGCGCAGGTGCTCGTCACGCTGGCTGTTGCGGGTGTTGATGCTCTTCGCCTGGATCGTCACCTTCCCGGACGAGTTCGCCGGGTTCTCGCCGTCGACGTGGAACGAGCCCTCGAACTCGTCGAACGCGCCCCGGACCTTGGTCACCATCGCATGCCGTGCACTGAAGCCGATCCGGGTGTGGGAGGCGTCGAGGGTGTAGTCACCGGTGAGCGCGGCGTACTCGCTGGACATCGCGGATTCCTCCAGGAAGATAGTTGAAGTTTAGATAGTACAGAGTTCACCCTTAACGCTCAGAAGTCCACCCCCCACCCGGCGTGTCCGAGTCGTGGACGCGATCTCTCCGGTCAACGGCCCGCAGAACCGTTGCCTGCAGCAACGGAGTTAACCGGTTGCGCCGGACCGGGCCGGGCTTGTCTCATGGGTGGTCGAGGATCGGAGGACCGTCGTGGAACCGCTCAGCGCCGAGGACATCAGGCGCTCGTTCGTCAATTCGTCCAAGAGCCAGGTCAAGAAGCTGGCGCTGCCGCCCAGCTTCACTGAGCTGCCCTGGGAGTCGCTGGACTTCCTCGGCTGGCGCGACGGCAAGGCGCCGAACCGCGGGTACGTCGTCGTACAGCGGGACGCCGGCGTCACCGGGATCGCGGTCAGCACCCAGACGTCGGGCGCCGCACGCCGGTTCGCCGGACTGTGCGACCTGTGCAACACCGCGCACCACGTCAGCGACGTCGCGTTGTTCGTGGCCCGGCGAGCGGGTTCGGCCGGGCGGGAGGGGAACACGGTCGGGATGTACATCTGCGCCGACCTGGCCTGTTCGCTGTACATCCGCGGGCTGAAGGACCTCGACCTGCCGCAGGGCGAAACCGTCGGCCCGGACGTCCGGGCGAAACGTCTCGCGACTCGCCTGGAGAGTTTCGTTCAACGCGTCCTCGCCTGACGTCCGGAGCACTAGGCTGTTGGTGCACAAATCGGCCCGGGGAACACCAGGGAGAGCGCGATGACCGACTTCCGGATCACTCACGAGATCCACCAGACGCACCCGGACATCCGCGAGCGGCTCACCGCCACCACGATCGAGGCGATCAACGAGTCCAGCGCCCGTTCCGCCGAGGACGCGGCCCGGGTCCTGCGCCACAAGCTCGGCGAGATCGGCGTACAGATGAGCGACGACGCCTGCCTGTCCGCGATCGAACGCATCCGCTCCGGCAAACAACTCCGCTTCGAGATCGAACCCCTCGACGACGAGGACTGAGGCACAACGTTCCTCGAGTCGTGGATATCGGCCGCCGAACGCAGCCTCGATCCACGACTCGACGTTCCGGTGGTCAGCCAAACGCCACGACTCGGCGCGGTCCCAGACAATGCAGCGGGTCTCCGCGACAGGGCCGCCCGGAGAGGGGGTTATCCCCTCGTGTGCAGGGTTCTCCCCTTGCACAGCAGTAGAGAACCCCCAACGCGACGGGATAACCCGTCGCCTGCCCGACGGGCGCAGCGGACCGGCGCGGCGGGCGGTGGGGCGGGCGGTGGTCGGGCGGGCGGTGGTGGGGACTGGGGACAGGCGGTGGGGACTAGGGACAGGTAATACCAGGTGCCGACCCTCCATTACCTGCCGCACGACCCCTGGGTCCGGGCTGATAGCACCCACCCATCGGACCGGAGAGCTGGGCAACCCTGCATCGCGGGGTGACCGATAAGGTGTGGGGCGTGGAGCTTGTTGAGTTGGGACGTCGGGTCCATGCGACCGCACATCTGACCGGGGAGTTCCTGCTCCGGTCCGGGCAGACGACGACGGAGTACTTCGACAAGTACCGGTTCGAGGCGGATCCGGTGCTGCTGGACGAGGTGACCGCGGCGATGGTCCCGCTGATCCCGGAAGGCACCGAGGTACTGGCCGGGCTGGAGATGGGCGGCATCCCGGTCGTCACCGCGCTCGGGCGGCACACTGGCCTGCCCTGCGCGTTCGTCCGTAAGCAGGCGAAGCCCTACGGCACCTGCCGGCTGGCCGAGGGCGCCGAGACCAAGGGCCGCCGGGTCACGATCGTCGAGGACGTCGTCACCACCGGCGGCCAGATCATCCTGTCGACCAACGAACTCCGCACCCTGGGCGCAACCATCACCGACGCCCTCTGCGTCATCAACCGCAACCCCACCACCCCAGACGCCCTCACCCAGGCCGGCCTGACCCTCCACGCCCTGCTAACCCCCGACCACCTCAGACCAACCGCCTGAGGCTCAGCCTGCCTTGCGTTGCTCGGCGGGGAGGAGGCGGCGGAAGTCGTCGGTCGAGATGATCGGGATGTTGAACTCGCGGGCCGCGCGGGCCTTGATCGACAGGCTGTCGACGTCGGCGGCGACCACGAACGTCGTGTCCGGGCGGACCGCCTCCTGCGGGACGAACCCGGCCGCCACGGCACGGTCCCACCACACCTCTCGCGGGTCGACCATGTCCCCGGTGAACACCAGCGTGCTCCCCGGCGGATATCTCCGCGCACCAGGACGATCCGGTACGACGTACCGCCCGGCGCTCACGCGGAGCAGGGCCTCGTCGACGTCGGACACACGCTGCCCGAGCATCATCGCGACCTGGTCGAGATCGCTGCGCTGGTCGGGTGAGATCTCGCCGGTCCCCCACGACGCGGTCGCCAGCGCGGACACGTACCACCGATGGAGATGGTCGACCTGTGGACGCGTCATCCCCAGCTCGGTCGCCACCTGCACGAGTTGGTCCGCGTCCGCGGCCGTGATCTCGCGGTTGGCGAGGATCGTGTCGAGCAGGACGAGATACGAGTCGGCCTGCGGCGGCTCCGGGACGCGTGGCAATTGGTCGACAAGCCGACTCATCCAGCCGTGCCTACCGCCGGCATGCACCGGTCGCACGGTCGGCGCGACATCCGTGCCCGGCAGGTCAGGCCAGGGCAAGCGTCGTACCTCTTCGTAGGCCCACTGCCAGGGTGGCGGTGCCGCGAAAGCACCCAGGTACTGAGCGAACAGCTCCGCCGTCGCCCGGGTGTCCGCCAGCGCCGAATGCCAGCCCTCGATCGAGATCCCGGCCGCCGCGCAACAGGCACCCAGCGTTCGTTTGGCGCCGGGATGCAGATACCCGGCGAGCGCCATCGTGCACATCGACCGCTCGGTGATCAGCGGAACCGTGACACCGAGCCGCGCGAACTCGGCCCGCAGGAACCCAAGATCGAACTCGACGTTGTGGCCGACAACCATCCGTCCGGCCAGCAACTCCCCCAGCTGCCGCGCGATGTCCCGGAACTCCGGCGCCGCCAGCACGTCGGCGGTGAGGATCCCGTGAATGTGCTGCGGGCCCAAGTCACGTTGGGGATTCAGCAACGTCACCCACTCGCGCTCGACCCGCCCGCGCGCGTCCAGCAGCACGACGGCGATCTCGATGACCCGATGCCGATGGGTCGGCAGCAGACCGGTCGTCTCGGTGTCGATAACCGCGTACATCCAGGCCTCCTCCGGCTCGCTGACCGACTGAGACAACCCAATCACACGCCGCCGACAGTTTCGGTCCCGTCAGGTATCGGACGGAATCTCGACCTCGATCTCCTCGCCCAGCCGTGCTCCATGTGCCAGCTCGAGTTCGTCGCCGCTCCAGAACCGCCCCGGGTCGTACCAGTTGAGCTTCCGCCCGCGCAGCAGCCCCATCTCCTCGTACGTCACCGCGACCACCTCGGCGCAGTACGCCGACTCCAGCTCGAGCTCGCGCGATCCGCGACGAATCGCCGGCACCCGCCCACGCACCCATCGCGACGCGAGCCGGGCCGTCGACGGGAACGGCGTACCGTCCAGGCGAGCGACGGTCCGCAGCACTGCGTCCTCCATCTCCCGCGTGACGGGATGATCGAGCTGCCGCAGCCAGGCTTGCTGCCCGTATTTGCGCGCCCACACCAGCACCGCGTCGCGCAGATTGTGCAGCTGCGCACCGCGCTGGTGCTGACCGGTCCAGACGTCCGGGAGCGAGCGGCCCAGTTCCGCGTGCCACATCAGCGGCGGGAGGTCCTCGACGACGATCGCCATACCGACATGGTTGACGGGGCTGTTGGTGGTCAGCTGGATGGCGCGATCCGCCGCGCTGCCGCCACGGAACAGCCAAATGTCACCTGTTCGTGTCAGTTCCGTAGCGTCATCCAGTGAAATCCGGCTGTTCACGTCGCTAGGTTAGTCGGCATGAAGGTATGGAAGGTGGTAGGGCTTGCGGGACTCGTCGGCGTCGCCGCGACGGGTGTCGTGATCGCACGGGGCGAGCGGAAGCGCCGTGCGTACACGCCGGAAGAGGTCCGCGATCGCCTCAAGACCCGGGTCAAGGAAGCAGCTAACGCCTGACACCGGGCGACAACTCGGCCGGGCAGTCGTGGTGCGCCGTAACTCGGTGGTACGGCGCCGTCCACGTCTGCCCGGCCGCAGTCGTTGCAATACGCAACTTAAAGGTTGTGCAAGGCAACCTGTTTCAGGCGGCCGTCGGTGATCGTCGCGGTCTGGTAGGTGCAGTACGGCTGCCGCCTCCGGTCGGTCGGCGACCCAGGGTTCAGCAGCCGGAGCCCACCCGGCGCAGTCGTGTCCCACGGGATGTGGCTGTGCCCGAACACGAGCAGATCAACTCCCGGGTACGCCGCCGTACAGCGTTCCTCACGCCCCTTGGCCTGACCGGTTTCGTGCACCACGGCGACCGACAACCCGTCGAGCGTCACCCGCGCGACCTCGGGCAGGCGCGCCCGTAGCTCGGGGCCGTCGTTGTTGCCCCAGCACCCGACCAGCCGGGCCGCACGTGACTCCAACTCGTCCAGCAGCCCGACGCCCACCCAGTCACCCGCGTGGATGACCACGTCGGCGGCGTCGACCGCGTCCCAGACCGGCGCAGGCAACTTCTTCGCCCGCACCGGCAGATGAGTGTCGGAGATCAGCAGGAGGCGCATGCGCCCACTCTCTATCCCTTCAGTGCTGCCAGCAACTCCTTCTCCTTGGTCGGGCTGAGGCCCGCCTTGCGGTCGCGGTCCAGGCCGAGCTCGCGCTCCCACGCGAGGGTGTCCTCGACGAACTCCCGGCGGGGCCGGTGGGTGAGACCGGCCGCGGCCGCCGCCGCGCAGCTGCGGGACGACCAGCCCTCGTAGCCCGGCTCGGTCAGCCACATCGCCAGCGAATCCGGCCCCATGTACTGCTCGACCTTCTGCTCCTCCAGCCACTCCCGCGGCGCGAGCACCACCGGCCCGGTGTGACCGCCGACCTCGCGCATCAACTCGATCCACTCACCGAACGGCACCACCGGTCCGAACGTGTCGAACGTCCCCGTGCGCCCCTCGGTCGCGTTGTCCAGCAGCCACCCAGCGAGGTCCCGTACGTCGATCACCGCCGTCGCCAGCTCGGGCGTGTCGGGCACCAGCAACGGCGCCTCGGGCGCCCGCGCCGCCCGCGCGACCCACGCACCCGCGCGATCGCTGCGGTCCCCCGGCCCGCCGATCAGCCCGGCGCGCGCGATCACCAGCCGATCCCCGACCACCTCGCGGGACGCGAGCTCACAGGCGACCTTCGCCTCGCCGTACTGCTCCCGGTCGGCCACGTCGTCCGCGGCCGGCTCCCGCAACGCCGCCGTCTCGTCCGCGCCGGGCGTGTCGTACTTCTCGTACGCATTGCACGAGGACACGTACGTCCAGTGCTTCGCGCGGGCGCCGAACGCGGCCAGCGCCCCCTTCACGAAGCCCGGCTGCCACGACACCTCGAACACCGCGTCCCAGTCCCGCGCAGGCACCGCGTCGTACGCATCCGGGCTGCTGCGATCGGCCGCGACCAACGTGGCGCCGTCCGCGACCCCGCCGCTCTCGCCACGGGCCACACAGGTCACCGAATGCCCGCGCGCGATCGCCTGCGTCGCGATCTCCCGACCGAGCCACGCCGTACCACCGAGGATCAGAATCTCCATGCGGGCCAGCCAATCAGGCCCGGCCGACAAATCCCAGGCGCCTCTGCCGAGGGCAGAAACTGCCGTGCGTGATTCGTCGCCCTCGTCACGTCACCGTAATCGTCGTCCTCTTGCCAGGCAGGCGATCCGGGCGCACTGTCGAACCACAAAGACACCCAGGGGTGAGTGTCTGTGGAAACAGGGGGAAGTGATGGCTGGTTTCGTTCAGATCATCGAGTACCGGACCTCCAAGCCGGACGAGGTCGCGGCGCTGATGGAGGACTTCCGCGCGAAACGCGAGGCCGACGGCGAAGGCCCGGCGCCGACCCGCGGCATCACCTGCGCCGACCGCGACGAGCCGGGGCGCTACTTCGCGATCGTCGAGTTCGAGTCGTACGAGGCGGCGATGGAGAACTCGCGGCGTCCCGACACCACCGAGATGTCGGAGAAGATGATGGAGCTCTGCGACGGTCCCGGCACGTTCTACAACCTCGACGAGGTCTCCTCGATGGAGTGATCCTCAGGTACGGCGTACGCCGGCTCGCCCGGGCGTACGCCGTACCGAGGTGACCGATGCCGGGAGGGGGGTGAGCCGGCACCGGTGGATCGGGATCTCAGCGGTACGACGACCTGGTGGACGGCGGCGCGGCGCCGTACGACCCGAGGTCGCGTTCGGAGTGCAGCGGGTCGGGGTCCTGCGGCTCGGGCGCGGAGTGCAGGTCCGGCCACGGCCGGGGCGGGAGGGACTCGCGGGGCGGCAGTTGGAGGTCGGGATCGGGACCCTTCTCGGGGTCGAGCCACTCGACCGTCGTGGCTCCGCCGTGCCCGTGGATCGCGACGACGGAGTCGATACCGTCCCAGACGGTCGTGGTCGGGTAGTCGCCGTACCAGCGGAGCGCGACCGAGCCGTCGGTGAACTGCACACCCTCGGCGACGGGTCCGGTGCCGCTGACACCGGAGACATCTTGATGACGGATCAGCCGGAAGCGACGGGAGCTCATTTCGGTGTTACCTCCCACAGCCGCTCCCCCGGCAGCTTCCGTTCCGGCCCTGGATCGTGGTCCGGAACCGGGTCGCTGGTCACCCGCAACCCGGCGAACCTGCGCGACATGGCCGCGGCGTACCGCTCGGCCAGCTCCGCTTCGGCCCGGTAGTCGGCGACCACGTGGTCCCCGAACCAGACTCTCACCCGACGACGCTCCACCCGGACCGCAGCCGGGCGCGGATCACAACCGTCGGCCATCTCAATACACCCGGCCCCGAGTCGAGCCGGTTCCCATCAGCGACCTCGCATGACAACCCTGCACGGTAATCACTTCCACTTCCCTGTGGGGATGGGTTCACAGGTAGTGACGGACGGCCGAGGCGATCATGACGCGGGTTGAAGGAAACTTTTTGGGCCGGGCCGGGCCGGTGCGGTCAGCTCTTGACCGCGCCGGCGATTCCTTCGACGAAGGTCCGTTGCAGGAACAGGAAGACCACCACGATCGGTACGACGCTGATGCAGGCGGCCGCGGCCAGGCCGGTCCAGTCGGTGGTGTCCTGGCCGTAGAACCCGTACATCCCGACACCGAGCGTCCGCAGGTCCGGGTTGCCGAGCGTGAACACGAGCGGGATGAAGAACGCGTTCCACGCACCGATGAAGTTCAGCAACGCGACGGTGCCGATGACGGGCTTGGCGAGCGGCAGCATGACCTGCCAGTACGTGCGCAGGTACCCGGCGCCGTCCATCCGGGCCGCCTCCTCCAGTTCCTTCGGGATCCCGCTGAAGAAGCCCATGAAGAGAAGCACTGGTACGACGAGCGCCGGCCCCGCCTGGGCGAGCGCCGCGCCGAGCAGCCCGTTGCCGAGGCCGAGACCGTTCACCAGGACGAACGTCGGGATGATCGTGTAGCCGTGCGGGATGAACATCGTCGCGACCAGCACCGCGACCAGCACCTTCTTCCCGGGCAGCGCGGGTCGGGACAACGCGTACCCGGCAGCCGATGCGACGAGCAGCACCAGGACGACGACCGCGATCGAGAACGTGACGGTGTTCGCCGTGTAGGTGCTGAACTTCGCCGTCGTCCACGCCCGCCGGAAGTTGTCCAGGGTGGCGTGGTCGGGCAGCAACGACAGCCCGCCGAGCAGCATCTCCTTCGGCGTCTTGAACGCGGCCGAGACCATCCACACGAACGGGTACACCCACACCAGGCACAGCGGGACGAGCAGCAGGTGCCAGACGTTGCGCCGCAGCAGCCGGTTCACGAGCCCACCCTCCGCCGCATGAAAGGTGCCTGAAGCAACGTCACGGCCAGCGTCAGCAGCCCGAACACCACACCGGCCGCCGACGCGAACCCGTACCGCGGCGCCTGCAACGACGGATCGAACGCATACCGGTAGATGTAGGTCGGTACGACGTCCGTCGCGTAATCCGGTCCGCCTTCGGTCACCGCCCGTACCAGGTCGAAGGTGTTCAGGCTGCGCTGGAACACGAGCAGCAGGATCACGATCGCGATCGGCAGGACGACCGGCAGCGTCACGAACCGCAGCGACCGCCAGAACCCGGCGCCGTCGATCGCGGCCGCCTCCTGCAGGTCCTTCGGCACGGTCTGCAGTGCCGCGAGCCAGTAGATCAAGGTGATCCCGAACCCTTTCCAGATGTCGATCGAGAGCAGGGTCGGCAGCGCGATCGACGTACTGCCGAGGAAGTTGACCGGTTGGTCGACCAGCCCGGTGTCGAGCAGGATCCGGTTCACCAGGCCGCCGGCCGGGTCGAGCAGGATCGCGATCACGATGCCGATCACGGCGGTCGTCGCCACGACCGGAAGGAACAGCACCAGGCGGTACAGGTTCCGGAACCGCAGCCAGGTGTTGTTGAGCAGGATCGCCAGGACCAGCGCGAGCGGCAGCTCAACGAAGATCGCGGCCAGCGAGAACACGAAGGAGTGCCAGAACGCCCGCCAGAAAGCGTCTGACGCCAGCACTTCGCGGAAGTTGGCGAGACCGACCCAGTCGGCCGGCGAGCCGACACCGTCCCAGTCGAAGAACGCGTACCACCAGCTCGCGATCATCGGCCAGATCGTGAACCCGCCGAACAGCAGGACCAGGGGAATCAGGAACACGTAGCTCCACAGATGCTTGCGGAACTTGCCCGGCCCCCGGCGCGGGCGTTCCCGGACCGGCGCCTTCCGGGCCACGCGCTCGATCGTCGTCGTCATCCGGTCAGCCTCCCGGCGTGAAGTCCTTCAACGGGTCCCAGCCCGCGAAGGTCAGATCCTTGGCCGACCCTTCCTGGCCCTTCGCGGCCAGGTCGGCCGACGTCTTGTCCAGGAAGGTCTGCAGGTCCTTGTCCAGCTGAGCTGCGGCCGGGGCGAACGGCTGGTTCTTCACGATCGAGCTGACCGCGGCGTCGGTGTACTTCAGGTCCGGCTTGGCCGCGAGCGCTTGGGTGATGGCCTGACCGCCTTTGCTCGCGAGCGCCGGGTTCGGCGCACGGCGCAGCGTCTCGGCGGCGACCTTCAGGATCGCGGCCTGGTCGGGGTTCTTCTCCGCCTCGGCCTTCCAGGCCCCTTCGAGCGCGGTCAGCGTGCCGAACTTCTGGTAGTACGCCTTGTGGAAGGCGTCCGACGCCAGGAAGTCCATCACCTTCCAGCTCTCCGCTTTGTGCGCGGACTGCGACGACATCGACCACAGCGGGCTGAACGACTTGTTCCGCGCCAGGTAGGCGCCTCGCCCGGCGGCCGGCACCGGCAGCCCGGTGATGCCGAGCTTGATCTCCGGCGACAGCTTCCGAACCTCGGCCACGTGCCACGGCGGGGTCGGGTACATCGCGAGCTTGCCGGCCGCGAACTCCTTGAACGCGCGGCTGCCGTCCCAGCTCTCCCAGCCCGGCATCATCACCTTCGCGGCCTGCATGCGCCGGTGCAGCTCGACGGCCTCGACCAGACCCGGGCTCGACGTCGCGGGCTTGCCGGTGCGGAAGTCGATGCCGCTGGCCGCAACGGAGTACGGAACAGCGGTGCCGGCGAGCATCTCGGCCGCGGGCGCCTTGGCCGCAGTAGGTGCGTACCCGAAGTACTTGCCGTGGCCGTCGGCGGTGATCTTGGCCGCCATCCGTTCGAGGTCGGCCCAGGTCTTCGGCGGGTTGTCGAAACCGGACTTCTTCAGCAGGTCCTCGTTGTAGAGGAACACCCGCAGCGACGACCACGGGCCCCACACCAGCGGCAGGCTCATCAGTTTGCCGTCGCGGTGCAGGCCGGACGTGGCCGGATCCATGCTCCCCTCGGGGAACCGCTTCAGGAACTCCGGCGTGACGAACTCGTCCAGCGGCGCGACCCAGCCGCGCGCGGCCATCCGGTCCATGCCGTCGTCCTGGGCCCGGAAGACGTCTGGCGCGCGGTTCTGCTGGAACATCAGCTCGACAGCGTTCAGTTGCTGGTCGGACGGGTTCTCCACCACCTTGACCGCGATGCCTGGGTTGGCCTTCTCGAACTCGTCGAACTGCTGCCGGTAGAACTCGCTCGCGCCGGGCGGATCCGGGACGAGCGCCACGGTGACGGTCACCTTGTCGGCGGCGTTGCCCGCGTCGGAGCTGCCGCCGACGAGGTTGCAGCCCGACAGGGCGAGCGCCACCGCGCAGGTGAGCACGGTGAGGGCAGGGCGGATCTTCATGATCGGCTCCGTTGGTCGAGGCGCCCGGGTGGCGCCGTGAGCTGGGGATCGGTGGGGCCGTGGTGGCCCAGGTGCGAGTTGACGGCATCGGCCGTCTCCACCACGAGGCGCGACAGTTCGCGCTCCCGGGTGGCTAGGTCGACGGCGCTGGACGGGCCGGACAGCGAGAGTGCGCCGACGACGTGACCGGAGCGGTCGCGTAGTGGGGCGGCCAGGCAGGATCGGCTGAGCGAGAGTTCCTCGGTCTCCGTCGAGTAGCCCTGCCAGGCCACCTGGTCGATCGCCGCGTCGAGGGTGTCGTGGTCGGTGATGGTGCGCGGCGTGTACCGCTCGAGCTCCCCCAGCAACGTGCGGCGGTCGTCGACACCGAGCAGCAGGCACTTGCCGAGCGCGGTGGCGTGGAGTGGGTTCCGCCGCCCGGTGAGCGAGAACGCCCTAGGCGCCAATCGTCCCTCGAAGTTGCACAGGTAGTAGGCCTCGTGCCCACGCCGTACGGCGACATTCGCGCCGAGGCCGGTCGCCGCAGCGAGCGATTGGGCCGGCTGGCGGGCCGCGTGGTGCACGGGATGACCGTTCACGGCCACGCCGGCCAACGTGATCAGCTCGGCGCCGAGACGGTAGTGACCGTCCGCATCGCGCTCGACGAAGGCGGCCGACTCGAGGGTGCTGAGCAGCCGCGACGCGGTGGATTGGCGAAGGCCGGCCAGGTTCGCGACCTCCGTGACCCGCAGGCTTCCGGTGACCGCGAAAGCACGCAGTACGGCGACAGCGCGCTCGACGCTGCGGTTCGACCCTGCCTCCGGCGCCACGGGCACTCCTGGGGTTTCTGCGGTGAATGATGGACGGGTACATCCACTATGTGGCAGCCTTACGCACATGATGGATCTCGTCAAGCATCTATCGGATGCCGAATGCTGACCGCTGACAGTCCGCCCACCGTCCAGGGACTGGTGCCGATCCTGGCCACACCCTTCGGCCCGGACGGCAGCCTCGATCTGCCCGGCCTGCGCCGCCTGACCGAGTTCCAGCTCGCGAGCGGCGTCCACGGAGTCGCCGTCCTCGGGATGGCCAGCGAGGCCTTCGCGCTCACCGCCGACGAGCGCCGCCTGGTCACACGCGAGGCGGTTGGCGTGGTCGCGAACGCCGTACCGCTGGTCGTCGGTGTGGCGGCGACGTCGACAGTGACTGCTGTCGAGCAGGCCGCGGAGGCAGCGGCCGCCGGCGCCACCGCGGTGATGGTGCTGCCGCCGTTCATGGTTCCGCCGAGCCCGGCGCAGTTGCCCGCGTTCTACGCGGAGGTGGCCGCGGTCGGGATCGAGGTGATGGTGCAGGACGCCCCGGGAGTCACGGGCGTGACCATGTCGCCGCAACAGATCGTGGAGCTCGCGGCCGTGCCGGGCGTGACCTCGGTCAAGGTCGAGGCTCCGCCGACCGCGCCCAAGGTCGCAGCCGTCGTCGACCGGATCTCACAGCGCGGCTTCGTCGTTCTCGGCGGGCAGAACGCACAGTTCCTTCTCGACGAACTCGGCGCCGGTGCGGTCGGCACGATGCCCGCCTGCGAGATCCCGGACCTGCTCGCTCCGGTCGTCGACGACTGGCGCGCAGGGCGGTACGACGACGCGCGGGCACGGTTCGACCTGCTGCTACCGCTGCTCGTCTACGGGCTCCAGTCCGGGATCGCCTGGGCCGTGCACAAGGAGGTCCTGGTCGCCCGCGGCCTCATCGACCATGCCACGGTCCGGGTGCCGGCGCGTGCCCTCGATGCTCGCGCAAAGGCCGGCCTCACCGCGATACTCGACCGGCTGGACCTTCCTGCTGTATCCGCTCCGCTGACCAGGACCCACTGATGCCTACGATCACCGACGTACAGGTCTTTCCGCTGGCGCTCGCAGAACCACGCAGCTACAGCACGAAACCGCCGTGGCCGAGCATCTACGGCTCCGCGCGCGAGGCGTTGCTCGTCCGGCTCACTGCCGACGACGGGTCGGTCGGCTGGGGCGAGGCGCTGGCCCCGGTTGCTCCTGAAGTCCCGGCCAAGATCATCGAACTCCTGCTGAAGCCCGCGTTGCTGGGTGCCGATCCGACCCGGGTCCGGCCGCTGGTGACCGCGCTACGGGCGCTGATGCGCGAACGCGGTCACCTCGGCGGACATCAGGGCGACGCCATCGCTGCGATCGACGTGGCGTTGTGGGACCTGGCCGGACGGATCGCCGGCGTACCGGTGCATCAACTGCTCGGAGGCGCTCAGCGTGACGTCGTACCGACGTACGTGTCCGGTCTGCAGGGGAACAAGGACAGCGAGCGGGTCGCCCATGCCAGGGACTGGGTGGACCAGGGCGTCCGGCAGGTGAAGATCGGGCTCGGATACGGCGTACGCGAGGACCTGGCCACCGTGGAGGCTTTGCGCGCGGTGCATGACGACCTGCAGATCGCGATCGACGTGCACGGCGTGTACGACGTACCGCAGGCTGTGCGTCTCGGGCGTGGACTCGACGAATTGGGCGCGTGGTTCTTCGAGGCGCCGGTCGGGTTCGAGGACGTGAGCGGGCATGCGGAGCTCGCGGGCCGGATCGACACTCCGGTGGCGATCGGGGAGAGTCTGCGGCACCGGCAGGAGTTCCGGCCGTGGCTGGAAGGGCGGGCAGCGGCGATCCTGCAGCCGGATGTCGGGCGGACCGGGATCACGGAGACCATCGACCTCGCGGCGGTGGCCGAGACCTGGTTCGTGCCGTTGGCTCCGCATCATTCGTCCGGACTCGGTGTGGTCATGGCTGCCGGCATCCATGCGTCGGCTGCGATCGGGAATCTGGTCGCGTACGAGTTCCATCCGGCGCTGTTCGACCCGGTGAACGTCGTACTGGCGACTCCGCTCGAGCGGGGCCACCTCGGGTTCGCGGTGCCGACCGGACCGGGGCTGGGCGTGGAGGTCGACGAGGACGCCGTACGCGGGGCGTGCATCAAGTGACTACACCTGATCCGGCGACTCGCCTGGCGCTCGTGGTCGGCGCGACGACGCCGATCGGGGCCGCGATCGTGGCGGTGCTGGCGGCCGACGGTTGCCGGGTCGCGGGCGTATCTCTGGAGGACGAGGAGGTCGACGGCCTCGACCTCCGGCTGACCGCGGATTGCTCGGATCCCGCAGCGGCGACTTCAGCGGTCGATCGGGTCGTGGCGGAGTTCGGCGGTCTGGACGTGCTGGTGACGGCCGCCGGGCGGATGCCGCTGGTGCCGGCGCACCGGACCAGCGACGTGCAGTGGCGCGACGCCTTGTCCAACACGCTCGACACGGTCTTCTTCACGGTGCGGGCGGCGCTGCCGCACTTGGTGGCCAGCGATGCGGGCGCGATCGTCGCGGTTTCGTCCGTGAACACGTTGGTGGCCGCGCCGTGGGCAGCGGCGTACACGGCAGCCAAGGGCGGGGTGGATGCGCTCGTCCGCCAACTCGCGGTCGAGTACGCGAACCGCGGGGTGCGCGTGAACGCGGTCGCGCCCGGGATGGTCGGCGGCGAGAAGTTGCCGGATGCATCGACCGGGTACCCGTTGGGCCGGACCATCCAGGCTCAGGAGGTCGCGGACGCGGTCGCGTTCCTCGCCGGGCCGCGTGCTTCCGCGATCACCGGCGTGATTCTGCCGGTCGATGGTGGGCTGTCCGTGCTGTCGCCTGCGGTGGTCGGGCGGGCGGATCTTCAGGCGAGACTGCAGGCCGACTGATGGAGCTCGCGGGCCGTACTTTCTATCGGTGGCTCGAATGGCCGGCTCGGCTGGCGCTCGTCTCGGCGCTCTGGATCCTGGGCGTTCTGGCCGGCGCTGTCGTGGTCGGGATCGCGCCTTCGACTCTCGCGGCTCACAAGGTGATCTCAAGCTCTCCCGATGCGCCCGCCTGGTCGACGTTCTGGTCCGGGTGGCGCGAGTGGCTCGGACGCGGCCAGATCGTCCTCGGCTTGCCGTTGGCAACGGTGTGGGTGTTGGGGTTCTATCTCACGATGGCGCGTCAGACCGTCGTCGCAGTGCCGTTGTCCCTTGTTTTACTGGGGTATCTGGTCACATTGTGGCTGCTACCCGCGGTCGCCGTTGTTGGCGAGTCCCGTCGTACGACGGCAATCTGGATACTCACGATCCACGTCGCGTGGCGTCGTCCCGTCGTACCCGTGGCCGCTGCGATCGCGCTGGTCGCGGCCGGCGCGGGCGCGTGGTACGTCGTACCGGCTGCGCTCCTGTTCGCTCCCGCGACGGCTGCGCTGGGTGCGGTGCTGGTCAGCTCACGGCTGCTGACGCGTGATAGCCCAGACCTGACGAGATCTGGTCAGCCTGCTCGATGACCTGCATGGCGAGCGAATCCTCCCGGGCCGCGAGGTCCATCGCCGACAGCGGGCCGGAGACCGAGAGGGCGGCGACGATCGCGCCGGTCCGGTCGCGTACGGGGGCGGCGAGGCAGGCGCGGCCGAACGCCAACTCCTCCACCTCGAGGGCATAACCGCGCTCGCGAACCTCGCGGAGGAGCGTGTCGAGCGCGTTGTGATCCGTCACGGTGTGCGGCGTGTAGCGGGCCAGGTCAGCGCCGAGCAGATCCTTGAGGTCCGCCTTCGGGAGCTCGCAGATCAGAGCCTTGCCCATCGCGGTCGCATGCAGCGGCCCGCGGCGGCCCACCAGCGTGGACGACCGGCCGGCGGCGCGGCCCTCGAAGTGGCACAGGTAGAACAGCTCGGGGCCGCGGCGCTCAGCGACGTTCGCGCCGAGGTTCAGGTCGGCGGCCAGGTTCTGCGCCACCTGCCGGGACTGCTGGTGCACCGGCAGCTCGTTCAGGCCGATGCCCGCCAGGGTGATCACCTTCGGGCCGATCCCGTACAGCCCGCTGCGCTGGTCGTACGCCAGGAACCCCAGCGCCACCAACGCCCCCACCAACCGCGACACCGTCGACTGCCCGAGCCCCGTCGCCTCCACCAACTCCGACACCCGCCGCTGCGGATGCGCCTCGGTGAACTCCGACAACAACGACAAGGCCCGCTCGACACTCTGCGTCCCCGGCCCCGCCTCCCGACCGACCGCACGCGCCACGAACCTCACCTCTCACCCTGAATTATGGCTCCCTCATCCGTATCGTAGATCCCCCCACAACAATTCCACCCCACCAAAACACCCCGAACCGCCAGCAGCTCGACAGGTAGTGCACCCCCGAGACACCGTACGCACAACCACAACCACACTCAGGTGCACTACCCACCCACCCAACACCTCCTGTCGACCTTGCACCTCACCCCACGACCCACGCCCGCCAGCTGTCAATGTCGTCAGCATCGAGCGATGTTTCCGGCGGGAAGGTATGGACGCCGGCGCCCGGCAGGTACGCCGCGACGATCCAGGACATCGCCGTGGCCAGGACCAGAGCGACCCGAGGCTGCGTCGAGGCGAGCTCATCGAAGACCGCACGTGCCTCCTTCGCCTGCGCCACCCCGTCCCTCGAGCCGGAGATGCGTACGTCGACCGCTCCGGTATACCGATCGATCGCGGAGACGTCTTCGGGTGCCGGGTCGGCCTCACCGTAGATGTTCGGCTCGACAAGGAGCAGAAGCCGTCCGTCGACGGTCCGGGCACGCCCACCGAAGAAGTGCTGGTTCTCCGCTGGCCGCTCCAACTGCAAGGCACCCGCGAGCCACCCGACCACAGCGTCCAGCGGCTCGTCGCTCGCGAAGAAGATGTTGTCGTCGCTCGACATCAGGTAATAATCCAGCTCCGCCAGGTGTCGCCGTCCTCGACGTCCGGGGTGATCAGCGGGTCGAAGGTATGCGTGCCGACACCGGGGAGATGGGCGGACACCAACGTGTCGAGATTATGGACAAGCAACGCAGGTACGTCGGGCCGCGCGGTGATCAGTGCGTCGAACAGGCGCTCAGCCTCCCGGTGAAGGTTCTCGTTGGAACCACCGCCACGCAACTGGACCTCGATCCCGTAGCTGTCCATCGCCTGTACGTCGTCCGGCTCCGGATCCGGTACGACGTACCCGTTCGGCTGCACCACCACCCCGAGCCAGTCCGCTGCGTTCTCGCCGCGCATCCGCAGCCGGACAGCGCTCGTCTCGGTCACCAAGACCTCGGCCGCGACACCCTCGACCAACCAGTCAACTACCTCCGGCGCCCCACCGGACACCGCCAGGAAGACACTGTCGACGACAGACATCACTTCTCCTTTCGATAGGTAACCAGTCGGCTGTCACCGAGGATGACGTGGACGACATCCGCAATAGTCTTGCCGGGCTGACCGAGTGCCCGGCGGTAGGCACGCCAGGCGTCTGCCTCCGAAAGATCGATATCTCGGCCGTCGATGACGATCTCGGACGCTTGATCGCTGGCATCGCAGATGTTGCGTTTGACGGTATGGGTCCCGTTCCTGTTCGGTGTCTTGAACTCCACGACCGCTCCGCGCTCGTCCGGCTGTTTGCGTACCGTCGCGTCCGGGTTCTTGTCGCCCGACCCGTGGTCCTCCCGCCGGGCATCGATGCGCCATCCTTCCTCGGCCAGTCGTTCGGCAACGACTCGTTCGTGAGGCTTGAAGGTCTTCAGAGGATCGTGGATGCCCGGGGAGAAGTCGAACTCGAGGGGGCGGAGGTCGAAGGCAGGGTCGAAGTCTTGGGCGTTCGGGGTCGGGAGGTCGGGGAGTTCGATGTCTACGACGAGCGGCTCGGGGCGGGGGTTTTCGGGGTAGTCGAAGGTGGCTTCGATTTGGGTTGTGGTGATGGTGAGGGTGGCGTGTTGCCACTTTTCGGCTTCGGGCATGGAGTCGAGGAGGAGTTTTACGGCTTCGGTGAGGTTGGGGTCGATCGCGAAGTCGCGGGTGAGGCGTTCGGCGCGTTTCTGCTCTTCCTTCTTGTCGGGTTCCTCGAAGAGCACTTCGCCGGTTTCGGTGATGGTGATTTCGAGTTCCACGAGGTTCTTGTCGTCGCGTTCCTCGTCCTTCTCGTGGGCCTTGCGGTAGTTCTCGAAGGCCTTGCGGGCGACCGTGACCAAGGGCGGCTCGTTGTCCTCGGCAACTTCAAGATCGTCGTACGTCGCGGTGAGGCGTCTCGTGCGGACCTGGACGTCGCCGGTGCCGCTGGTCGACTTGTTGCGATCCGCGGAATCGGACGAAGGGCGATTGGTCGACGGTCCCGCCGTACCGATCAAACCCTCGGCCCAGCCGCGTGCCTTCGGCGGCGCCATCGACAGAAAGTGCGCAGCGGCTTCGCAAGCACGCGCCGCAGCGTCGAGCTGTTGCGCGGCGACAGTTGCCTGGCCGCGGGATGCGATCAGCGCGACCTGTGCGTTCTCCCGACAGCGCGCCGCCGTACGCAGGAGCTGGTCGACGACCCGGGGGATCTCGTCGAAGCAGTCGACCAGGCCGCGGGCGACGCGCTGCAGCTCGGACGGCACCGTGATACTCGGGGGTCAGATCTGGTCGGCGTAGTTCTTGCAGCCGGCCGACGCGATCTCCAGCGCCTCGGCGGCCTGTTCGACGGCCTTGCTCGCGGCCTCCAGGATCTCGGTGATGTCGCGGTCGATGCCGGTCGCGGTCCCCGCGATCAGGCTCTCCACCAACTGACTGTGCTGCGTGAACCGGAGCTTGAATCCGGCCAGGCCACCCGCTGCCTGCTTGGCCTCCATGGAGACCTGGTGCAGCTGTTCCTTGAGCCGCAGTACGTCGGACACCTCAACCCACTCCCAAATCTAGTTGCGCTTCTTCGGCAGCACGATCGCCGTACCCGCCACGACGACCGGGACCACGATCCCGAGCCACCACGGCAGACCGGCCGCCATCGCGACGAAGACGATGACCGCACCGCCCCAGCCCCACCAGCGAGCGCCGGGCAGCCGTGGCAGCCCGAGCATCCGCGACGCGGCCAGCATCGTGACCGCGGCGATCGCCGCAGCCTCGACCCCGGCCAGGAACGATCCGCTGAGCACCCAGACCAGCACGAACCCGACCAGCGCCAGGACCGCGCTGATGGTACGCCGCTTGCGCTGCTCCTGGAGCGCCCGGGCCGTCGTCCGCAGCTCCTCCAGTTGGTCGACCGACTCGGCGAGCTGCTTGGTGATCCGCTCGGCGACCGTCTCGATGTCGTTCAGGGCGCGGATCTCGGGCAGCGAGTGGTTCGCCCGTTTGCCTTCCGCGGGCAGCCCGGCCCGCTGCAGACTCTCCGCCGCCTTGTCGGCGAGCGAGTTCAGCCGGGTCTGCAGCTTCCGCCCGCGCTCGGCCATCGCATCGGCCTCGGCCGCCGCGGTCGCCTCGGCCTTCGACTTGTGCGCCGTCACCCGGTCCTGTGCCTGCTGCGCGTCGGCCCGCGCCATCGCGACCGTCCGCAGCGCGCGCACGTACTCGGACCACTCCTGCTCCACAGTCTTCATCGACGCACCAGCTCCACCGCGCGATCCACCTCGTCCGACCGCAGCGCGGCGAACGGTACGACGACCTGTGCCTCAGGATGCAGCCCGTCCCACAGCAACGCCCGATGCGGTTCGGAGGCCCACCGCACCAACGGACCCGCCACCGCCCGTACGCCGTCCTGCGGGTGCCGGAGGAACAGGTGTGTCGCGACGTTGGCCCGCCCGTACCCGAGGTGCTCGGTGCAGACATGCAGCCGGTTCCACCACCCGAACGTGATGAGGCCCTGCGCCGGCCCGTCCCGCACGATGTCCTGCAACGCGTTCGCCGGGCTCTCGAAGAACCCCTCGGCGTGCAACTGCATCCGCGGTACGCCGTGGAACCCGAAGCCGATCAGGTACGTCCCGCCGGCCTCCCCGCTCCGCATCGCGTCCCGCAGCGCGAACAGCCGCGGCGCGATGTCGTCGTGCTTGTCCACGGTCTCGACCTCGCACCCGAGCTGCCGCAGCACCTGCACCAACGCGTCCTTGCCCTCAGCAACAGACGGCGCGGAGTTCGTGCCGTCCACGAAGAGGAACCGCGGCGGATCCACGGCTGATGCGGCCGTCGACATCGCCAGGCCGGTCAGTACGCCGAGTGCGTCCGGCGGTCCGTCCCCCAGCACGAGTACGCCGGCGCCGGGCTCGGGCCGTACCTCGACGGAAACCGGCTCCTCCGTCACCGCGATCGGCAACCCGGTCCACGGCCGCCCCAACTCGGGCTTCACCGCCGACGCCGTGTCCGTCAACCGCGCCGGCTCGGCCAGATGGAACACCCGCGGCGGGTGCACCGCCGTACCCGCACGCGTCCACAGCTCCTGCCGCAACGAGTCCAGCACAGGCTTGTCCGCATAGCTCACGAGCACGTGCTGGTTGTCGTCCGGCGACCCGAAGTTCGCGTTCAGCACCGCCTCGCCGCGGAACTGCAGCTCGGCCGCGGCCGTGTTCCCGCTGCGCAGAATCGCCTGCGAGTCGGCCGGAGTCGTCTTCAGCGCGATCCGGTACGGCACCTGCCCGAAGATCGAGTCCCGCCGCGTCGACAACCGCTTCACACCCTCGATCGTCTGCGTCGCGAGTACGACGTGAACGCCGTACGCGCGCCCTAGCCGGACCAAGCGTTCCAGCAGCTTCGCCGCCTCGTCCGCCAACTCGTCGTCGTCCTCGAGCAGCACCTGGAACTCGTCCAGTACGACGAGGATCCGCGGCGGCCGATCCGGCCCCGGAGGCAGCTCCGCGATGTCGGCCACGTTGCCGTGCGACTTGAAGATCTCGCTGCGCCGCGCGAGCTCGTCCGACAGATGACGCAGTACGGCGAGACCGAACGCGCGATCGCTGTGCACGCCGAGCACGCGGATCTGCGGTAGCCAGTGCGGACGATCCGGACCGGGGCCGAGCGCCGAGAACTCGACGCCGTGCTTGAAGTCGAGCAGATACATCTCCAGGTCGGCCGGTGAATAACGCGCGGCGAGACCGTGGATCAGGACGAGCAGCAGGTTCGACTTGCCCTGGCCGACCGCGCCGCCGACGAGCACGTGCGGCAGGGCCGGGTTGCCGCTGCGCAACCGCACCAGCGCCGGCGTGCGGTCGTCGTACCCGATCACCGTCCCGACCTCGTCCTTGACCGGCTGCCACCAGGTCGAGCGGTCTGGCAGGGTCCGGTCGAAGTCGATGGTCGGGAGTACGGCGATCTCGGCCTGTTCGGCGATCACGTCGCAGATGCCTGCGGCAATGGTCGCGTCGAACGGCGGATCCAGCTTGGCCGGCGGCAACTGCGCGACCTCGACCCGATCGTTGACGATGGCAACCGGGTTGAGGAGATCGAGCAACTGTTTCGAGTCGACGTCGAGCTCGGCAGCCGTCGACGCGTCGTAGTGGACCAGGAAGCAGATGCCGCGCTTGCCCGCGGTCGCGGCCAGCCGGAGCAGGTCGCGCTGGGCGAGCGTGTCGATCCCGGACGGGTAGTCGAACAGGACGACGATCCGGTAGGGATCGGTGACCTGGCCGGTCTCCTTCAGCAGGTCCTCGAAGCGCTCGTGGCCGAGCTGCGCCTGCCGGCTCGCGCGCAGCGACGACACGTCGACCAGCCCGGAAAGCACGGCGTGCAACTGCTCCGCGGTGTGTGTTGCCCTGGGCACCAATTGCGGGTACTTCGTGGTCAGATGCCCGAGCAGCCCCATCATTCCGGTCAGCCGCGGGTCGAAGGCGTCGATCCGCAGCCGGAAGGGTTCGGCGGCCGCGATCAGCCGCATCGCGATGCTCTGCAGGAGGCGACGCGCGTTCTCGTTGCGGTCCGCGGTCACCTTCCAGCCGTTCGTGCGGAGCAGCGGCGCGACGACCGGCGTACCGGCTTCCAGTTCGCCGACCCGCACGTGCGCCGGAACTCCCGCGCCGACCAGTTGACGCGAACGCCAACGGGCGTCATTCGGCGGGATCGACGCCAGGCCGGGTGCGAGCCGGTCCGCGAGCAGTCGCGCCCTGGGCTCGGCGTCGGACAACGCCTCCGCGGTCTTCGCGTCGACCAGCGACCGCGACTCACGCCGGGCGGCGGCGGTCTGTTCCTGCAGTTGGCGATGCAGCTTCACGGCGCGCTGATGCTCGCCGTACGTCAGCCGCCGTGCGTTGTCCAGCAACTGCCCCAGCGCGTGCTGCAAACCGCGGATCCGCGCTTCCAGGAGCTCCGGTGCGGCCGGTCCCCCGTCAGGCTTCTCCGTCACGAGCACCGACCTCCAACACTCGCCCCGTGACTATCTCTTGCCTGGTGTAACCATGTCACACCAGTGGTCCCAGTGGTCACTCCAGGTATCAGTAGTCTCACCTGCTAATCAGGAGCAACGATTTCGAGCTCGTAGCCGTCGGTGTTGTAGAGGAAGGCGGCGTAATGCTGCGGGCCGCCGGCGTACGGATGGCGGTCGGCGAACATCAGCGTCCAGCCGTGCTCGGCGGCCTCCGCGACGATGCTGTCCACCTCGGCCCGGTCGGCCGCGTTCAGCGCCAGATGGTTCATGCCCGGCCGCATCCGGTCGTGCTCGACGGCCGACATCGCCGGGCTCTGCTCGACGACGACGTAACAGCCGTCCGGGGCGGTCCAGGTCATACCGCCCGGCCAGCCGTCACCGTCCTTCCAGCCCAGCCGGTTGAGGACCCAGCCCCAGCTCGTTACGGCCCGGGACAGGTCCGGGACCCAGATCTCGACGTGATGCACAGCGGCAGCCATCGGAGCATTATCTGTGCTCGGCGTGATGGTGCGACACAGCCGTCGAGATCCCTGCCGCGATCGCGCCGGTCAGCAGCAGCCAGACCAGCGCGGCGAGCAGCCACGGCCACCACGGCCGGACCTGCGCGGCCTCGGCGACGGCTTTGCCGAACAATCCACCGGCAGGCGCGAAGACGAGCACGACCACCAACCGTGCGAACCTCGTCTCCCTGGTCATTTCTTCAGTGTGCGAGACAGCCGCCGACCCTGCAGAAACCTTGGCGTTTCGCGCCCGGTCATCTTTCTGTCCGTGGGAGGGTTTACGGTCACGGTGACAGTCAACAGATCGGGGGTTGCGGTGAGCACGGTCCGGATCGAGAGTACGGCGTACGGCGCTGCGGCTCTGGAGCGCCTGCAAGCCGTCGTCGCGCGGCTCAAGGCCGACGATCCGATGACCCCTGTCACCCTGCTCCTGCCGAACAACCTGTCCGGCGTGATCGCCCGCCGCCACCTCGCCCGCTCCTCGGTAGCCGGTCTGTACCTGGCGACCCTCGAGCGACTGGCCGAGCAGGTCGCCGCCGGGTTGCTTTCGCCGCGACGTCCCGCGACCCGTCCGATCGTGGCGGCCACCTGGCGTACGGCGCTCGCGAAGGCGCCCGGCATCTTCGACGAGGTCGCCGAGCACCCGTCGACCATCCAAGCGCTTGCATCCGCCCATCGCGAGCTCCGCGACCTCACCGAACCCGCGCTCGACAAGGTCGCTGCGGCCTCCGCGCTCGGCCCGGATCTGGTCCGTTTGCATCGGCATGTCACCGCCGAGCTGGCCGCGGACTGGTACGACGCGACCGATCTGCTCCGCGCCGCCGCGTCCCGGATCGCGGCGTCGCCTTCAACAGTCGATGAGCTTGGCGCTCTGGTCCTGTATCTCCCGCAAGAGCTGACCCAGTCCGAGGCCGCCTTCGTCGCCGCGCTCGGTGAAGCGGCCGCCGATCTCACGGTGATCGTCGGGCTGACCGACGTACGCCGTGCCGACCGTGCCGTGCGGCGATCGCTCGAACGGATCGGGATCGACCTGCCGACGTCGATCTCGAAGAACTATCCGGTCGCGACCGAGATCCTCAACGCGTCCGATGCCGACGACGAGGTGCGTTGCGTGGTGCGTGATGTCGTCTCGGCGCTCGAGCACACGCCGGCGCATCGGATCGCGGTGCTGTACGCCGCAGCCTCGCCGTACGCGCGTCTGCTCCACGAGCATCTCTCGGCCGCTCGCATCGAGGTGAACGGTCCGGGTACACGTCCGGTGCATGAACGGGCGATCGCGCGGACGCTCCTCGAAGTACTCGCGCTGGTCGACCAGGATCTGCCGCGCGCGGACGTGTTCCGCGCCTTGGCGAATGCGCCGACGCGCGACTTCACCGGCGAGCGCATCCCGGTCCCGCAGTGGGAGCGGATGTCGCGGGCAGCCGGTGTGGTGCGTGGAGACGACTGGGACACGCGGCTGGCGCGGTATGCGCAGTCGGAGCGGCGGACCGCGGACCAGGAGGAGGCGGCCGAGGATCCACGGCCGGCCGCGGTACGGCGCGCGCAGTACAACGCGTCGACGGCCGAGCGGCTGCATACGTTCGCTTCGACGTTGCGGGCGCGGCTGAATGCTCTTGCGGAGCTTGAGACCTGGTCATCGTTGTCCGAAGGTGTGCTGCAGCTGTTTCACGATTTGCTCGGGGACTACTCGTCCTTGCCGATCGAGGAGCAGTACGCCGCAGCCGCGGTCGAGGGGTCGTTGAAGGGGCTGTCCACGCTCGACGAGCTCGGTACTCCGGCGAGCCTCGCGGTGCTGCGCGACGTACTCGATCTCGAACTGCAGCAGTCCCTGCCGCGGGTCGGGACGTTCGGGACGGGCGTGCTGGTCGCGCCGCTGTCCGCGAGCGTCGGGTTGTCGGCTGACATCGTGTATGTCGTCGGTCTGTCCGAGGATCTGTATCCGGGGCGGGTCCACGAGGACGCGCTGCTCCCCCATCGGGTGCGTGAGGCGGCTGCGCCGGAGTTGGCGTCGTTCCGGGATCGCCTGGACGAGAAGCAACGCCATCTGCTCGTCGCGTTCTCGGCCGGTGCCCGGGTGGTCGCGTCGTTCCCGCGCGGCGATCTGCGAAGGTCGTCGCGGCGGTTGCCCACGCGCTGGCTGCTCGGGTCGTTGCGGGAGCTGACAGGTGACCACGCGTTGCCCGCAACACAGTGGGACCGGTACGGCGAGGTGCTGCAGACGTCGGCGTCGTACGCCGGTTCGTTGACGACGGCAACGATGCCGGCGACCGAGCAGGAGTGGCAGACGCGCGCGGCGGCGGCGCGGCTTTGGGTTCAGGACGGCGTCCTCGTGCGGGCGCGGGAGTTGCTGCGCGGGCGCGCGTCCGCTGCGTTCACGCGCTTCGACGGGGACTTGTCGGGGGTGTCCGGTCTGCCCGAGTTCGCGGTCGAGGATCGGATCGCGTCACCGACGTCGCTGGAGTCCTATGCGACGTGCCCGCACGCGTACTTCGTCGAACGGCTGCTGCAGGTGGAGCCGTTGGAGGCGCCGGAGGATCTGCTCGTCATCTCACCGATCCAGATCGGGAACCTGATCCACAACAGTCTGGACGCGTTGGTCACGCGGCTGGACGGTTCGCTGCCGGGGTACGGCGAGCCGTGGACGGCGGAGCAGCGGCAGTTGCTGCTGGCGATCGGGGCCGACCTGGCGGAGCAGTTCGAGGCGGAGGGTCTGACCGGGCATCCCCGGCTGTGGCAGCGCGAGCGGTTGCGGATCCTCGGCGACCTGATGGTGCTGCTCACCGACGACGATCGCTGGCGCACGGATCGGGACGCGAAGGTGGTGGCGAGCGAGCTGACGTTCGGGTTCGACGGCGAGCCTCCGGTGGAGATCCCGGTGCCGTCCGGCCGGGTGCTGCTGCGCGGGTCCGCCGACAAGGTGGACGTCGGCGCGGACGGCACGATCTACGTGACGGATGTGAAGACCGGCGGCTTCTCGCGGTACGAGGGCATCGAGGCGGATCCGGTCGCGGGCGGGACTAAACTGCAGCTGCCCGTGTACGCGTACGCGGCCCGCGCGCGGCTGGGTGAGCAGTCCACTCCGGTCGAGGCGTCGTACTGGTTCGTCCGGCGCGGCGGCAAACGGATCCCGGTCCCGCTGACCCCCGAGGTCGAGGCCCGGTACGTCGACACGCTCGACGTGATCGTGTCGTCGATCGCGGCCGGGCATTTCCCGCCGAAGGCACCCGAGGTGCCGGACTTCCTGTGGGTCCAGTGCCCGTACTGCAACCCCGACAGCCTCGGCCACAGCGAGGTCCGGGCGCGCTGGGACCGCAAACGCCACGACCCCGTGCTGGAACGGCTCGTACGGCTCATCGACCCGACTGCTCTGGAGGTCGTCGATGAGTGAACAGCTGCTCGACGGGCCCGCTCGGGACCGGATCCGGTCGGACACCGACACCACCCTCTTCGTCGAGGCAGGCGCCGGGTCCGGGAAGACGCATGCGCTGGTCGAGCGGGTCAGCACGCTGGTGCTGCGAGACGGCGTACCGCTGCGAACGATCGCCGCCGTGACGTTCACCGAGAAGGCCGGGGCGGAGCTTCGGGACCGGCTGCGGGTCGAGTTCGAGAGGGCGCGGAAGAGCGAGGACCGGCAGCTGGCCGACGCTGCGCTGGACGACCTGGATTCCGCGTCGATCGGCACGCTGCACGCGTTCGCGCAGCAGATCCTGCTCGCGCATCCGATCGAGGCCGGGCTGCCGCCGCTGATCGACGTACTCGACGAGGTCGGCTCGTCGGTCGCCTTCGAGGAACGCTGGGCCGAGCTGCAGCAGCAGCTCCTCGACGACGATTCGATCGCCGAGCCGCTGCTGCTCGCGATGGCAGTCGGTGTCGAGCTGAAGCATCTCCGGTCACTCGCGCGGCTGTTCGGCAACGACTGGGACCTGATCGCGGATCGGGTCCTGGTCGAGCCACCGGAGCTGGTGGCGATGCCGGATCTCAGCGGCCTGATCGCCGCGGCGGCGCAGATCGGCGCCGCGGCCGAGACCTGCCTCGACCCAGAGGACCGGCTGCTGCCGAAGGTCCAGCAGATCCGCGAGCTCGGTCTCACACTGGACGCGGCGTCCGATCAGGAGACGCAGCTCGCGCTGCTGCAGACGTTCCGCGGCCTGAAGGTCGGCAGGATCGGGCGCAAGGAGAACTGGCCGGACATCGCCAAGGTCCGCGGGGACTGCGCCGAGGTCGTCGAGGTCGCCGGCTCGCTGGTCGAGCTGCTCCTCGACGCTTGCCTCCGGCATCTTTCGCACTGGATCGCCGAGCGGGTGCTGGAATCGGCCGAGCTCCGGCGCGCCGAAGGGCGGCTGGAGTTCCACGATCTGCTCGTGCTCGCGCGCGATCTGCTGCGGCGCGATCCCGAGGTGCGCGCGGATCTCCAGGAGCGCTTCGAGCGGTTGCTGCTCGACGAGTTCCAGGACACCGACCCGATCCAGATCGAGCTCGCGGTGCGGATCGCCGGCGGCGCCGAGGCGGACGCCACCGACTGGCACGACGTCGAGGTCCCGGAGGGGCGGCTGTTCGTGGTCGGGGACCCGAAGCAGTCGATCTACCGGTTCCGCCGCGCCAACATCGCGACGTACCTCACCGCCCAGCAACTACTGGGCGAAACGGTCGCCCTCACCACGAACTTCCGCACGGTGCCGCCGATCCTGAGCTGGATCAACACGGTCTTCGCGACCCTCATCCAGGCCCACGAATCCGCCCAGCCGTCGTACCAGTCCCTCTCCCCCCACCGCACCAACCCGACCAAACCCACCAAGCCGCCCGCCTTACCCAGCGCGCCGCCGCCCGACGCCCCGGTCAAGGGCGACCAGCTCTCGATCTTCGACGAGCCCACCCTCTTCGACTCCACAGACTCCGAGGATCAGGTCAGTGATCTCGCGGCCGTCCTCCCGTTCCGCCGGCGCGGCGCCGACGTACCGCCCGAACCGTCGCCGGACGAAGACCCCTCGGCCGGTCCCGCCGTCACCATCCTCGGCGCCACCCCGCACGACGACCTGCCGCGCGCGCAAGCCTCCGTCCTCCGCGAACGCGAGGCCACCGATGTCGCCTCGGTCATCGAGGAAGCACTCCGCGAGGGCTGGCTCGTGTACGACGACCGCGCGGAAACCTGGCGCCCCGCGGAGGCCGGCGACATCGCCGTACTCGTGCCGGCCCGCACCTCGCTCCCGTTCCTCGAAGACGCCCTCGACCGCGCCGACATCCCTTACCGTGCGGAAGCCAGCTCCCTCGTCTACCAAACCGCCGAGGTCCGCGACCTGCTCGCCTGCGCCCGCGCGCTCGGCGACCCGAGCGACCAGCTCGCGCTCGTCACCACCCTCCGCTCGCCGCTGTTCGGCTGCGGCGACGACGACCTCTACACCTGGAAGCGCAACGGCGGCACGTTCACGCTGACCGCTCCGGTCCCCGATCAGTTGCTCGCCCACCCGATCGGCGAGGCGATGGAGTGGCTTCGCCGGACGTACTACGCCGCCCGCTGGCTCACCCCCAGCGAGGTCCTCGCGAAGATCGTCGCCGACCGCCGCATGCTCGAAGTCGCCGCGATCGGCCCCCGCGCCCGCGACGCCTGGCGCCGGATCCGGTTCGTCGTCGACCAGGCCCGCGCCTGGTCCGAGGTCGAGCACGGCGGCCTCCGCTCGTACCTCGCCTGGGCCGCCCACCAGGGCGAGGAGACGTCCCGCGTCGCCGAGGCCGTCCTTCCCGAGACCGACGCCGACGCGGTCCGGGTGATGACGATCCACGCCGCGAAGGGCCTCGAGTTCCCGATCGTCATCCTCTCCGGCATGACCGCCTCCCCGAACCGCCAGCGCGGCGTCCAGGTCCTGTGGCCGCTGCCCGGCGGCTACGCCGTGAAGCTCAAGTCGTCCGTCCAGACCGAGGACTTCGACCTCGTCCAACCCGTCGACGAACAGATGGACGACTACGAACGCCGCCGTCTCCTGTACGTCGCCGCGACACGCGCCCGCGACCACCTGGTCGTCTCACTCCACCGGTCCGGCAACCGCCGCCACACGAGCAACGCCGAGCTCCTCGCGACTGCCGGCGGCGTCGACGCACCGCACGCCACGCTCTTCACAGGCCCACCGGTCCCCGACCGCGAGCCGACGGGCAGCCCCGACGTCACCCCGCCGATCTCCCGCACCGAGTGGGAGTCCCGAGCCGCCGCCGCCCAGGCCGCAAGCCGAGCCCGCTCCGCCCAGAGCGCCTCCGGCCTCGAAGGCACCGGCCCGGAGCTATCCGTCACCGCCGGCACCGCCGAGGGACTGGCCGTCATCGACCCCGGAACCGCCAAGGGCGCCCGCGACCTCGAGCTCCCACCGTGGTCCAAGGGCCGCTACGGCACCGCGATCGGCCGAGCCGTGCACGCCGTACTCCAGGTCGTCGACCTCACCACCGGCGCCGGCCTCGAAGCCGCCGTGTCCACGCAATGCCTCGCCGAGGGCGTCCTCGAGTACGCCGACGTCGTCACCGCACTCGTCCGTTCGGCGCTCGCATCCGACGTGGTGAAGCGCGCCGCCGCCCGCGCACACTGGCGCGAGTCGTACGTCGGCACGGTCCAACCGGACGGCACCGTCCTCGAAGGTTTCGTCGACCTCATCTACCGCGAGGACGACGGTCGCCTTACCATCGTCGACTACAAAACCGACGCCATCCCCGCCGCCGCCCTGGACAGCCGCGCCGCGTACTACGCACCCCAGCTCCACGCGTACGCCGAGATCCTCCCGAACACCGCGCCGCCCATCCTCCTGTTCCTCAACCCCAGCGGCGCAATCGAACACCAGGTGCCCTAGGCAACGATTCGGACTGCCAATACGGCGATGACCGCAGCCGAGGCCAACGCAGTCATCAATCGCCCGAACGCTCCGGTGAGCAACCGCCCAAGCAACGCGCCCCCACCCGCGAGCAACAGTTGCCAACTGGCCGACGCAACGAACGCCGCCACCACGAACACGATTCGCTCGCCAACTCCGGCGACCCCCGACCCGCCAAGCACGAGCGCCGCGAAGTAGATCACCGTCCACGGGTTCAGCATCGTCATCCCGAGCATCCCGAAGTACGCCGCCCACGCGCCAACCGGCGTCTCCTGCTGCAACGCAACAATCCGCCGCTCGCGATACCGCCGTACCGCCTTAGCGGCCCCCATCACTGCAAGCCCGACCAGCACCACAACCGATGCCCACCGCAACGGCCCGACGACCGGCACCAGCAACGGAGCCAACACCGACCCGGCACCCGCTGCCACTGCCGCGTAAATGCCATCAGCCGAAGCAACCCCGAGCGCCGCAAACGCCCCGATCCGCAACGAACTCCGCGCCGTCAACGCCACAAGATAGGTCCCGACAGGCCCGACCGGCATAGCAACCCCATACCCAGCCAAAAGCCCCGCGACCACCACCCCGATCACAACGGACCGAAGCTCGACCCCCACCCACGACGAGCCTGCTGCTGAACCCGAGCCACAAAGGCCACAGGTCCCACCAGCAACAATCCAAAGCTCGTCGTAATCATGTCCCCATGATGAGGACCTACCCCCGCCCTCTCAACCCAATTACGGTGCCACCCTCAAGCACGCCTCCACCCGCCCCATCTCACGCCACCCACCAAACAGACCGGCCACGCGCTGCCCGACTGGCGGCTTGTTGCACCACTAGCGGACTACAACCCGCCACTGCTGAAAAAACCCGCCATCGCCAGGCGATCCATGCCCCGTTCACACAGCGGGCGGGTCGGTCGACCACCATCACAATGACTCCGTAACTGTTGGCGAAGGCGCAGCAGCGACCATCGATCTCGTCGACCTCTTCCGTATCCACCCATCTGCGCGTAGCTCCGTAGCACCGGGCTGTCGAGAAGCTTCAAGACGAGATCCCGTACGGCGAGGTCGTTGCAGAACTCGTAGATGTTGTCGGAGTATCCCTCCTCACACTGGCCCTCCGACGACGGTCTGTTGCAGGGCTAGATTTTCTTGAAAGTCGACGTGACCTCTGCCATTGAGGTTCGGCAGCACGGCGAACCACTGTCAGAACTCCCGTGCCTCGTCCTTTCAACAGGATCGAGCACGGACGGCTTTCGGCTGACTGGCAAGCTATTTGTCACTGTCGCGAACGCTGGCACGGGCGCGTTCGAGCTGTTCTCGGTAGTCAGGTGCAAGGGGTGCGGTGAGAAGCGTCTCCAGAGACGCGCTGATGTCCCAGAACACGCGCTGTTCGGCCTGATCCGCAAAGCCTGCCGGTTCGCCCGCATCGTCGGTCCGCAGCAACCAGTCGAAGAACACGAGTGCCTGATCCCGGGTCAATCCGAGCGAGATTTCGTCAGCCACCGCCGAGACCTCCATGGTTGAGAACGTTGCCTAGCTGATCGGGATTTAGCTTCCAAGCGCTGACGAATGTGCCGTTCTGAGCAATCACGTCCAGCAAGGATGACGGCGGCCACACCTGGTACGGCGACACCGTCAGGTAGCTCCCACACCACAAACAGGATATTGAAACATTACCTATCCTGTCTGGTGAGTAGCGTGACTTGGTCGAAGCTCCTGTCGTCCGTAGGTGAGATACGGATGCCGAGTTGAACGAGCCGCTCCTGTCGGCCATCGGGAAGGTAGCCAACTCCAGCTCACTCTGGCTCGTTCTCACGCCGCCGGTACACCCACTCCTCGCCAGCCAACAGTTCCCGCGACTGCGAGGCCGGTACGGCGACAGCGTCGAAGCGGATGTCGACGGGCGATACGAAGTCGGCGACGACGTAGGCGCCGACCTCCGAGACCAGGAGATGCTCCACTTGGCCGACCGACTCGTACATGAACCTCGCCTCGATGCGAGGGTACGTCGGGCGGACTGCGACAGCTCTGAGTTTGGGTGTGACCAAGTCCCACAGGGCTCGCTGAGAGGACAACAGCACGTCGATCCGGAAGGCGGCGAAGTCTGGCGTCATCTGGGTCTGCTAAGGGACATCTGCGAGTCCTCGGGCAAACTGCCTCAGCATCGACAACTGCTGGTCCGAGATCGGCGAGATCGGCTCATTCGGATCCAACGCACACTCGAACTGTCCTTGCGCCGTCATCCAGGCCAACACACCTGTGGACATGCAACCGGGGTCGAACAACTGGGGCGGATCGCAGAACGGAAGGCCCTCAGCGCCGACCCACGCAACAGAGCATCCGGACGCAATGACCGCGGCAAGCGAAAGCCGCAGCGCGGCCGCCATGCCGTCAGCTGTTGGCCAGATGAGAATCGGCAGGTCCCAGGTCGGGATTTCCCACGCGTCACCGCGCAGGACAAACTCGTCGACTTCAGGTTCGCCGAACCACACATGAGCAGGAATCACGACCGGACCCCAACCGCCGCGCCTCGCAAGACCGTAAATCGTGATACCTGGCACCTCGTCCCCGTCGACGATCACAACGAGGGCGTCACGCGCGGGCGTGACAGTCATCCGATCCCCCACATCTTCAGTTGGTTCTCCGAAGGCTTCGACGAGGAAGCCAGCTGTCCTGTGTACGGGCCTTCTTTGTACACAAAGACTGCCACCTGTTCACCATCAATCACTCCCAGGAAACCCTTGACGCGGTATTGACCGAGTTTGTGATCAACGGTCGCCTGTGGGTGCTCCAAGATCGGGACCAGCTCGCGCCTGATGATCTCAGGACTCGTCTTGCCGGACCACTGCGGCAACAAGCCTGCCGTGACCAGGTGTTTGGTTCCATGCTGCAAACGATTCGGTGTCAGGGCGCTCGCTCCCGTCCCTTCCGCATAGCCGAGTGCTGGCCTAGCAGTCCCCACCGCAGCACGCGCTCGGCCGAGAGCGGGGAAGCGGGTGGCGACGAGGCCGACTGCTACGTCGGCTACTAGTTGGGAGCAGTTGCCCTTGAGGACGCAGGCTTGGGAGTCGAGTATGCCGGCGGCGCCGGCGGAGATTACTCCGGTGGCTGAGGAGATTTGGAGGAGGATGGGGATGGCGGGGGCGCAGGCTCGGGCGAGGGTGCAGATTACGGCGCCGCCCAGGGCGGCTGTGGAGATGTAGCCGGAGACGTGGGAGACGTCGGTGAGGGTGCCCTCGATGTCGTCCAGGCCTTGGAGGTCTGTGGTTTTGAGGGGGTTGCCGGTGGTGTAGGCGTAGGGGTTGGCGGAGCCTGCCTGGTCGGTGGTTAGGAAGGTGCCGGTGGTGGGGTTGTATTCGCGTTGGCCCAGGAGGTAGTTGCCGGACGGGAGTTTGAGGCCGCCGATGTAGCCGGGGGTCTCCTTCTGGGTGGTCGGCTTGGTTGGGCCGGCTCGGGTTTGGCCGTAGGGCTCGTAGTTGTATTGTTCGGGCTTGGTGGTTGTTGCTGTGAGCACCGAGCCGTTGGGGGTAGTGGTGAGCGGGGTGCAGGCGGTCGGGGTTTGTTGGGCGACGAGGCCGGAGCCGTAGAGGTAGCGGGTGGGTTGTGAAGGTCCTGTGGTGGCCAGGATTTGGGGTGAGAGTGGGTCCCAGAGGTAGCGGGTGGTTTGGGTCCCCGTGGTGGAGGTGGCTCGGCGGCCGTCGCCGGTGTGGGTGTAGGTGGTCTTAACGCCTGCGGTGGTTGAGGTGAGGGGTTTGCCGGCGGCTGACCAGGTGTAGGTGGTGGTGCCGTCGGAGGTTAGATTGCCGTCGGGGTCGTAGGTGTAGCGGCGGGTGGTGGGTACGTCGAGTGGGTAGGTGGCCGGTGTGGTGAGCGAGGCCTGGAGTTCGTTGGTGGGGCCGTAGAGAGACCAGGTGCTCCCTGTCGGGCGCTTCTCCCAGGTGCGGTTGCCGTTGGCGTCGTAGTCGTAGCGGATGTAGTCGCTCGCGTCGTCTGTGCATTGGTCGACGCCATAGCAGGTCGCAGTCAGGCGGTTCAGCGGGTCATAGGTGTACGACGACTTGCCTGCGACCGAGTCGTCGGAGCGGGTGAGGTTGTCGGCAGCGTCGTACGTGGAGGTTGTCGTGCGCAGCGGGCGGGCGTTCTGGGCGACGGACAGAGAGGTGGTGCGGCCGCGGACGTCCAGCTGTTCGGTCTTGATCAGCCCGCCCGGTTGGGTTGTGGTGATCGTGCCGCGGGCGAGGTCGTAGCGATACGAGGCGAGTGGTTTGCCGTCAGCGGCGGCGGAGGTCAGACGGTTGACGGCGTCCCAGGTGTACGACTCGGTGTGGCCGGCTGCCGTCCGTCCGCTGAGGTTGCCGACGGCATCCCAGCGGTACGACACGGGGCCGGCCGACGTGAGCTGGTCGAAGGCGTCGTACCCGAAGCGGGTGACGCCCAGGCCGTCGGTCATCGAGGTACGGCGGCCTGCGGCGTCCCACGTGTAGCTGACTGCGGGTGTCTTGTCGGAGTACGAGATCCGCAGCGGGGCACCGCGCGCATCCAAAGCAAAGGACGCCGTCTTGCCTGAGGGCAGCGTGGTGCGGATCAGGCGGCCGGACTTGTCGTACGCGAACGTCCAGGTGCGGCCGCCGTACGTCGCCGACGTCGTCCGGCCCGCGCCGTCGTACACGAAGGTCTGCGAACGCCCGCTGGCGTCGACGGTCCCGGTGACCCGGCCGGATGCGTCGAAGGTCGTGGTGGCTTCGGGCAACGATGGTCTGGTGACGCCGACGACTGCGCCGGCGTCGTCGTAGCGCAGCTTGGTGGTGCCGCCGCGGGCGTCGACGAGTGTCGACATGCGGCCCTGCCCGTCGTAGGTCTGGCTCGTGGCGACATCAAGCGGCCCATGCTGCGAGAGCGGCTGGTCGCCGTCGTTGTAGGTGACCGTGCTGACGGCACCGCGCGGTGAGGTCGTTTTGACCGGCCGTCCCCAGCCGTCGTACTCGATCCGCGTCACCTGCCGCAGCGGATCGGTGACCGTCACCAGATCGCCGTCGGCGGAGTACGCATACCGAAAGACACGGCCCAAAGCATCGTGAGACGTCGCGACAAGGCCGCGCGCGTCGTAGGTAACCGACGAGGTCCGACCCGCGTACGCCGTGCCGGTCAGGTTCCCGCGGACGTCATAGGTGTACGTCGTCCGCCGCCCAAGCGGATCCACCGTCGCCAGGACGTCGTTGCGGGTGTTGTAAGTACGCCGGGTCACGGCACCGACCGCGTCGGTCGAGGCCACGACCCGACCAAGCGCGTCGTACTCGTGTCGCGCACCATGCCCAAGGCTGTCGAAGACCCGGATCAGGTTGCCGGCGGCATCGTAATGAAACGTGGCCGTGGCGCCGGTCGGATCGGTTTGGCGGATGAGCCAGTTCCGCTCGTACTCGTTGATCCACTTCCCACCCGTCGGGTCGGTCATCGTCGACGTGCCGCGGATGCCCTCGGTCTCCCAGGACCACGTCGACCGACCGCCCTTGGCGTCGGTCTGCGCGACGACCCGCCCGTCGGCGTCGTACTCGGTCACGGACGCCGGCCTGGCCGCATCCCCCACCGTCTCCGACGTCAGCCGCCCCTCGGTGTACTCGTACCGCGTCCGAATCCCGCCCGGCGACGTCACCCCGACCAGCCGACCGTCGGCGTACTCGTACCGCACCGTCCGCGCCGCAACGCCAGGCCCGGACAACCGCACCGACGCGATCTGCCCCTCCGAGTTGTAGTCGTACGACAGCGACCGCCGCCCGTTCGCGACCGTCCGCACCTGCCCCGAGGCCCGCCCGATCGTCACCCATTGACCGTTGCGGTCCCGAATCGCCTGCAGCTCGCCGGCCGCCGAGAACTGCATCCGCACCTGGTCGACGCTCGTCAGCAGGTACGTCGACCCCGACCGCGCCAGCGTGAAGCGCGCAGCTCCCTCCTCCACGGCGAAGACTGACCCGCGACGCGTGAACCCGATCTCCCGCCCGTCGGACGCCAGATATCGCGCACCGGTCGGCGACAACTCGAGGCGGTCCGAGTACGACGCCCTCCATCCGGCACCGAGCGACCCGGTGGATCCGTCGTTCGAGTTGTACGTCCGGGTCACCGTGAGCGGTACGCCGAGCGCCGTCACGGAAGCGTCCGTCTCGACAGCGGCCAGCGCGCCCGTGAGGGAGTTGACGGGGTCGGACTGCATGGCGAACGGCCCGAAGAACGCGCGTGCCTGCTTGTCGGGGAGCACGAACCCGGGCGCACCGGCATAGATCATCACCGAGGCAGACGCCGAGCCTTTGCCGTTCGTCAAGGAGACGCCCAGCAGATTCGGTGAGCCGATGAACTTGCAGTCGAGTGGCACGAAGACCGACCAGCTCAGTGACTGGGTCCGTGCCGGCTTCGGCTTGGGCGTGTTCTCGCAGGGCCAGTTGTTGACCTGCCAGGTGCGGGCGTCGGTGAGGCGCAGGTTGCACAGGTCGATCGTCAGGTTGAAGGTCCGGGCCTGGAAGGTGAGGGTGAGCCCGGTGCCGGCGTGCGCCATACCGCCGTCGAGGGCGATCTCGGTGCCGGTGCTCAGGACTTCGCCCTTCGCAGAGACGGTCATGTCCGGATGCAGACACGGATACTCGTCCGGCTTCGCTGCGTACGCGACCGGCGTGAAGGGCAGGAGCAGGACGGCGAGGACGAGCGCAACAAGCCGGTTCCGCATGATTCGCCTCCGCTCAGTCGTGGGCTTGTGACAGAGAGTTTACGGAGATCAGCCTGCGAAAAGACCGGATGGTTACAGGTTGTGGATAACGGGCAGTGACTTTGGCGTGCGGGGGGCCGTGGAGTCGCTACGATCTGCGGAAACAGGTGAGGAACGTTCGAATGATGGTCCGCCCGCTGGCGGGTCTGCCACCACAAGTGTGAGGGTGTGGCTCATGAACATCGGTACCCGGAAGATCGTCGTCGACGAGGCGATCGCGCAACTGCGGCTGTACGCCGAGACCAACGGCGCCGTGCTGCAGTACTACGACGGGCTGCCGGGTATGACTACCGTCGGTGGCTCCGATCCCAACCAGGTGACGTTCGAGGACCTTGGCCGGATCATGGTCATCGGCGCCGACCTGCGCGTGCTGGACATCCCCTGGCTCCTGGAGGTGGAGGCCGAGAAGGAGCTCGCCGCGATCCCGGTGGACGCGCGCCTCGAGGACGCCGCGCCGGGCAGTGAGCTGTTCGAGGCGGCGATGGCGCTGGACGACAAGTTCACCGGCCACCGCGGGTTCGGGCACGCGAAGAAGTCGAAGCTGCTGCACCTGAAGCGGCCGTACCTGTACCCGGTGACCGACAGCTTCATCCGGATGACCTACGGCTCGGCCTCGGCCGGAGCCGAGTTCCTCAAGGCGGTCCGCGAGGACCTGGTGAACCCGGCCAACGTCCGTGACTTCAAGCTGCTGCAGGTCCGCCTCATCGCGGAGCCGGCGACCAGCGCCGCCCGTCTGCTCGGCGAGGTGCCGACGCTCCGCCTCCTCGACATCCTCGCCTCCCTGCTGGGCGAGGCGAAGTAGTCCTACAGAACGCCGAGTCGCGCCAGTGGCTCGACCAGTTCGCGCTCCTCGTAGGACAGGTGCGACAGCAACGTGTCGTCCAGCAGGTCGACGGCCGCCCGCAGGCCGTTGATGTCGCCTGATCCGTCAACCAACGCGACAAGTGCTTTGTCGACACCTTCCAGTACGTCGTGAATGACCTTGTGCTCCTCCTGCAGCCGATCCACGACCGGTACCAGGTCAGGGTCGGCGCGGCGTAGGTGCGGGAAGAGCGAGGCATCCTCGAGCGAGTGGTGCGTCGTCACGAGCCGGCAGTACGACTCGCAGTACGTCCCGAGCGTCCAGTTGTTCTGCCGCATCGTCATCGTGTTGATGTGCGACCGCGCCGCACCGACCCCCAGCGTCCCTGCTGCCACCTGCTCCACCAGATCCCGGACCTGGTCGAGCTCTGCACGCAGGTGGTCGTGTACGTCGATCAGGTGCTGACCGGACTGCAGCTGGTACGGCGTGTACGTCCGGGACGGGTCCTGCGCCGGACCGGTCGGCCGCGCGGACTCGTCCAGCAGCTGTACGGCGCTACGTCGTACAGCAGGAGGTGGTGTCGGCACGACACCAAAGCCCGTCGCAGGCACCGGCGCAGCAACCACACGCGCAGCGCCCGACCGAGCCACCGCTACGGCCTCCCGCACACCAGCTGCCACCTCAGCAAACCGCCGGATGTCGTCAGGGTTGTCCGAGGCAAGGATGTAGGTGCTCATCCCCTCCCCCAGCGTCAGCTCGGTCAGCTGGTCGATCCACAGCTCCTCAGGCCCCTGCAGGAACCCACCGCCACCAACAAACTGACCGGAGATGTTGTACAGCCGCCGGACCGCAGCAGGGTCCCGCCCGGCCTCCACAGCTGCCTCGTCGATGATCTTGTTCATCGCGGCCAGCTCGTCCGGCCCGGCGTACCCGCTGCTCGGCAGCCACCCGTCCGCCAGCCGTCCGGTGAGTGCGAGCATCCGCGGCTTGTACGCACCCAGCCAGATCGACACGTCATGCGCCGGCGCCGGACCGCGCTTCGCACCGGACACCGTGTAGTGCTTGCCGGCCAGCCGGATGCCGCCACCACCAGGTGTCCAGACCTCGCGCATGATCGCAATGGCCTCTTCCAGCGCGGCAATGCTCTGTCCGGTGGTCAGCCGCGGCCCACCGTTTGCTGCGACCGCGTCCAGGAACCCACCGGCGCCCAGGCCGAGCTCAATCCGCCCACCGGTGATCAGGTCGAGCGTCGCGACGCTGCGCGCCAGGACGACCGGGTGCCGGAGCGGGAGGTTGGCGACGTTGGTGGTGACCTTCACGCGCTCTGTCTGGGCAGCGACGACGGACAGCAGCGTCCAGGCGTCCATGAGCCTCGGCTGGTACGGGTGGTCCTGGAAGCTCACCAGGTCGAGGCCGACCTGCTCGGTCAGCTGGCCGAGCGCGATCACGCGGTCCGGGGTGTCGACCGCGGGGGTCAGGAACGTGCCGAAGACCAGCTCGTGGCCGTAATCCATGATTCACCTTCTCGAAGTGGGTTCGGGAGCAAAACTACTTCGATAGACGAATAATCTCAACTACAGAACATCTACTGCCGGACGAGCAGCCCGAATACCTCCGCCGGGCTCAACGTTGAGCCGCGCCTGTACGCCGCCTGATAGGCCGATGGACCCAGCGCGGACTGGGCCGCAGCGACCGCCCGGGCGAGGTCCTCTTCCTCTGTCGAGGCCATCAGATAGTTCTCGGTGGCCCTGGTCGCGGCCGAGCTCCCCAGCAGGGTCGCAGCGAGGGTCTTGTCCGGGTGCGAGCCCGCGATCCCCTCCAGCGCCCAGCACATGCCCCGCAGCGAGTCGAACTCCTCCGAGACCCGGAAGGCCTCCACGTGCAGCTCCAACGCGTCGTCCGACCGGCCCTGGAGCTCCCTGACGTGCCCGAGCTCCTCCAGGACGATCGACAGATACAGCACGGACTCCGTCTGCAGACGGGCGGCGTCGATCAACGCCTGCAACCGCTCCGAGGCCTCGTCCAGAGCGCCGGTACGACGGGCCGCGAAGCCGAGCACCAGCTCCGCCAGCGCCTGCGACGCGCGCTGCCCTTGCTCGGTCGCCAGCCGCAACGCACGCTCGCCGTACGTCCGGGCCGACTCGTAGCGTCCTCGCCGGATCGCCGTCCACCCGAGCATGCCCAACGCGTTGGCGACCTCGGGCCACAGCCCGATCTCCTCCGCGGCCTCGGCGCCTTCGAGGTGCAGCCGCTCGGCCTCGTCGAAGTCGCCGACGAGCTCGGCGTGCGCCCCGAACCAGCCCGTCGCTTGCAGCACACCCCAACGGTCCCCCAGCGAGCGGAACATCGAGATGCTCTGACAGGCGTCGTCGTACAGGGCCGGCAGATCCGCGCGTACGTGCGCATGCTTCGCGCGGGCTGCCAGCACAGCCGCCACACCCCACTGGTTCCCGTCGGCCTCGAACGTCTTCAGGGCCTGGTCGAGCATCGACAGGCATGCGGAGAGGTCGCCGACGTCGCTGGCGGCATGGGCGATCCACCACAACCCCATGGCATCGGCACTGTCCAGCCAACGGTCTCGCTCCGCCGGAGCGTCTGGGTGCCCGAGCAGGTACATGAACCCGGCACGCCACACCCCAGCCCGTGCAGAACCCGGCACGGTGTCCAGAGACCGCATGGCCTCCACATACCGACCGCGGAGGAACCAGTACCAAGACAGCGCGTCCACAAGCCGTTCAGCGAGGTCCAATTGCCCTGTGGTGACTGCACGGTCCATGGCGGTCCGGAAGTTGGCGGAGTCCTCGTCCAGCAGCTGCAGCCACCTGCTCTGCTCGTCACCGAACAACCCTGGCCGCGCCGCCTCAGCCAGCGACACGTAGTAGGACAGGTGCCGCTGCCGAGATGACTCCAGCTCACCGCTCACCCGCAGCTTCTCGACGCAGTACGCCGCGACTGACTCGAGTAACCGGAAGCGACCGCCGTCGACCGGTACGACGAGCGAGCGGTCGACCAATCGCACCAGGACATCCAGTACGTCGTCCTCACCGCACACAGCCGCCGCAGCGTCCGCCGTACAGCCATCTGCATGTACGGCGAGCTGCCGCAGTACTGACTGCTCGTCGGGGGCGAGCAGCTCCCAGCTCCAGTCGATCATCGCGTGCAGCGTCTGCTGTCGTGGCGCAGCACCGCGATGTCCTGTCGCCAGCAACCGGAAGCGGTCGTCCAGCCGCGCTACGAGCCCACGTACCCCGAGCGCTCGCACACGCGTCGCAGCGAGCTCCAACGCGAGCGGGATCCCGTCCAGTCGCCTGCACAGTACGGCGACGTCAGCAACGGTCTCGTCCGTCAGCGCGAAGCCACGTGACGCGGCCGCCGCACGTGTCACGAACAGCTGCGCCGCACTGCACTCGCCAACTACCTCAACGCCCGCCGACACAGGCGGCACGGACAAGGGCGGAACACTCCACACCACTTCCCCAGCCAGGCCCAGCGGCTCGCGACTCGTCGCCAGCACTCGTAGACCCGGAGCCGTGGCCAGCAAGCGGTCCGTCAGCGCGGCGACCTCCTCGACGATCTGCTCGCAGTTGTCCAGGACCAGCAGCCGGGAGCCCATCACTGAGGCCAACCGATCGACCACAGGGGTGCCCTCGGTGTCGCGGAGATCCAGAGCCGCCTGCACCGCGTCAGTGAGCGAGTTGGCGACCGACAGCGCGTCAGGAGTCACCGCAGCCAGCTCGACCAGCACGACGCCGTCAGCGAACCGGTCCGCAACACCAGCCCCAGCAGCCAGCGCCAAGCGAGTTTTACCGACACCTCCCGGACCAGTCAGCGTGACTAACCGTGATGTGCCCAAACGGGCACCTACGTCGGCCAACGCATCGGTGCGGCCGATCAGCTCAGTCAGCTGAGCAGGAAGGTTGCTACGTGCGTGCGGCAGCTCCTGAGCGAGGATCGACTGCTGCAGCGCCACCAGCTCCGGACTGGGGTCCAGGCCGAGGTCCTCCAACAGCAACTTCCGTAGCTCATCGAAGCTCTCGAGTGCCTCGGACTGCCTGCCAGAGCGGTAGAGCGCCTTCATGTGCGCAGCGCGGAGCCCCTCACGCAGCGGGTGCTCCTTGACGAGGGCTGCGAGGTCCACAACAGGTAGATCGGCCTGTTCGAGAGCGGTGAGCCGCAGGTCGGTCAGCCGAGCGACAGCTGTCTCGACGAACGCGTCGTCCGCGAAGTCGGCGTACGCCGGACCGCGCCACAGCGCCAGCGCCTCGTCGACCGAGCCGGCAGACAGCAGTTCACCGAACTGCAGAGCGTCATACGTGCCGGCAGAAACCACTAGCGAATAGCCGGCCGGTCCGGACTGCACCAGGGCGCGGCTGCCGGGCTCAGCGTCCTCAAATGCTCGCCGCAGCTGGGACACCTTCGCGGAGAGCGTCCCTGACGGGTTACCGGGCAGTTCCGACCCCCAGAGGTCGTCGATGAGTCGGTCCGCGGGCACAGGTCGGCCCTCGTGCACCAGCAGGTTCGCCAGCAGTGCACGCACCTTCAGCCCCTGGATGACCACGGGCGTCCCCGCGTCCGTCCACGCCGTCACTGGTCCCAGTACCCCGAAGCGCATGACGGCACCTTATTCCGGTCAGCCCGAAAGGACCGGAAAGAAACCGTAAACCCCTTCCGGCAGAGTCTGTGTCAGACGGAAGGAGGACGCAGATGCGACTGGCAGTGATCATCGGCAGCACCCGGCGCGGCCGGTTCGGACCGACCGTGGCGCACTGGCTCGCAGAGCAGGCAGCCAAGCAGTTCGAGGTCGACCTGGTCGACCTGGCGGTTGCGGACCTGCCGGCCACGCTGCCCGACGCGGACGACGAGACACCGCAGGAGGTCGCCGTACTGAGCGACAGACTGGCAGCCGCGGATGCGTTCGCTGTCGTCACGCCGGAGATCAACTGCAGCTTTCCGGCCACGCTGAAGACCGCGCTGGACTGGTACTACGAGGAGTGGCACGCCAAGCCGGTAGCGATCGTCAGCTACGGCCGGGAGAGCGGCGGCTGCCACGCCACCGCACAACTGCGGCAGGTCTTCACAGAACTCCAGGCGGTCACCATTCGCAACACTGTCGCACTGCCCTGCTACTGGGAGCAGTTCACCGCCGACGGCGGCTGGCCACGGCCTTCCGCCGGCTACGAGGCAAACGCCAAACTCATGCTCGACCAGCTCGTCTGGTGGGCCGAAGCACTACAGGACGCCCGCAACCGGCGTCCGTACCAACCCTGAGAGGAAAAGACCCATGAGGAAGCTGATCGAATCCACGTTCGTCACCCTGAACGGCGTCATCGACGAGCCGCAGAACTGGAGCCCGCCGTACTGGGACGACGAGCACATGGCCTACAACCAGTCGCTGATGGAGGGCGTCGAGGGACAGGTGCTCGGCCGCCTCACCTACGAGGGCTTCGCGGACGCCTGGCTGTCACGGGCCGGCGACCCGGTCGCCGACACCTTCAACGCGATGCCGAAATGGGTCGCCTCCCGCACGGTCACCGAGTGGAAGTGGAACGCGCAGCCGCTCGAGGGCGACGTGGCCGACGCCGTCCGCAAGCTCAAGGAGTCCGACGGCGGCGACCTGATCAAGTACGGCACCGGGGAGTTCTCGAAGGCGTTGCTGGAGAACAAGCTCGTCGACGAGTACCACTTCTGGATCTTCCCGGTGGTCGCCGAGGGCGCAACGATGTTCCAGGGCAGCGGCATCGACATCACGCACCTCGAGCTGCTCGGTACGACGACCTTCAAGTCCGGCATCGTCGTCCACAAGCTCGCACCGAAGTCCTGACCCACCTGCGGCCGGTACGTCGACGACGTACCGGCCGCACCACGAACCCATCGGAGAACGAATCCCATGACCGAGCTGAACGCGGAACATGCCCGGCGAGCGATCGTCGAACACACCCGACAACTGGCGGAGTCGGCCGCCGCTGCCGGCCCTGACGCCGCCGTGCCGACAGCCCCGAAGTGGACCGTCGCCGACCTTGTCGAGCACGTGGGCCAGACCCATCACTGGGTCGCGGAGATCATCGAGCGGCGTATCACCGACCCGACACAGCTGCCGACGGAGATGGCCGTACTCCCCGCCGACCCCGGCGAGTGGGAGACGTGGCTGTCGGAGGCCGCGCAGCGAGTCGCGGATGCGTTCTCCGACGACGCATTCGACGCGCCGGTGTTCAACGCCGCGGGCGACGAGCGCTCCGGGGCGCAGTTCTGGATGACCAGCTCCCTCAACGAGTCGGTCGTCCACGGCGTCGACGCAGCCAATGCCGCGAACCGGCCGGCCGAGATCGAGGCCGACGTCGCCGCCGCGCTCATCAGCAACCACCTCAAGATGCTCACCTCCCCCACGTGGGAGATGCAACGGGCCGAGTCCGCCCAGGCCATCCGCGGCACCGGGCAGACCCTCCAGTGGCTCGCCACCGACACGGGTGCTTGGTTCATCGAACGGCGCCCTGAAGGGGCGACGTGGCGGCCCGAAACCCAGCAGGCCGATGTGACGGTGAGCGGACCGGCGCAGTCGTTGCTGCTGACCTTGACCCGCCGACGTTCGCTCGCCGACCGCGAGGCGACCGGCATCACTGTCACCGGCGACATCGACCTCGCCAAGCACTGGCTCGACAACACCGGCCACGACGCCGGCTGACCCACACCGAAGGCCTGAGTGCATCCGGCCGGTCACCCGCAGCAGGGTGGCCGGCCGGAGGCTTGTTCGCGTAAGCCGTGGGTACCGGTCGGGGCCATGGGGGATCGAGGCGGCGCTGGGGACCGTCTGCCAGGGATTCACGCGATCGGCCGCTGCTGATCGCGGATCCACACGTGCAATCGGACTGGAGTTCTGATGGGTACCGTCCTGACCATCGTGATCATCGTCGTGGTGCTGCTCGCGGCAGCGGCGTTGTTCTACCTGTACCAGCGCAGACGCTCGGGCGAACTGCAGCAGCGGTTCGGCCCGGAGTACGAACGCACCGTTGAGGAGTCGGGCGATCGTCGCAGCGCCGAGCGGGAACTGCGGGGGCGGGAACGCCGGGTGTCGCGGCTGGACATCACGCCGTTGAGCCGTGAATCCGCCCGGACCTACCGTGCCGAATGGGCCGAAGTGCAACAGAGCTTCGTCGACCGTCCTGCCGGAGCGGTCGCGGACGCGGACCGGCTGGTCCTGCGGATGATGCGCGAATCCGGCTACCCCGTCGACGAGTTCGACCAACGGGCCGACGACGTGTCGGTCGAGCACCCCGGCGTCGCGATGCACTACCGCGAGGCGCACCGGATCGCGATCGCGCAGGCACGCGGCGACGCCGATACCGAGGACCTGCGGCACGCGGTCACGGCGTACCGCCAACTGGTCGACGCCCTGCTGGACGACAGCGAGAACGCCTCCCGCCCGACGAACACCAAGGAGCAAGCATGACCACGCCCGACCGTCGCGACGTCCCCCTGGACGACGACCGCATGCTGGACAACGACGACCTCGAGACCGATCCCGACCTGAGCGGCAACCGCGGCCTCGACGACACCCGTACGACGAACGACCCGAACGGCCGTCATACCGCGACCGACGACCTGCACGGCCGCACGACCGAGGCCGATGACCTGAACGGCCGCACGACGACGGACGAGCCGAACGGTCGGATGGGCGTGGAGGACGAGCCGTTGGTGGCCGCGGATTCGGCCGTCGACTACCGGGCCCGCTGGGAGGTTGTCCAGCAAGGATTCGTGGACGACCCGCGCAACGCCGTCAGCGAGGCCGACAAGCTCGTCGACGACGTGCTCAAGCACCTGGCGGACGGCTTCGACCGCCAGCACCAGAACCTCGAGCAGCAGTGGTCGAACGGCGAGCCGTCGACCGAGGACCTCCGCTCGGCACTCCAGCGGTACCGCGCGTTCTTCCAGCGCCTGCTGACGCTGTGATGCTGCGGGCGGCCGGTACGACGTCGTACCGGCCGCCGCCGCGTTCGTTGCCTAGGGCGCGATGTTCTGGTTCAGGTGGAACACGTTGTCCGGGTCGTACTTGCGCTTGATCTCGGCCAGCCGGTCGTAGTTCTGCCGGTAGTTGTCCCGGATCCGGCTCTGGTCGTCGCCGGCCATGAAGTTGATGTACCCGCCGGCCTCGGAGTGCGGTGCGACGTCGTCGTAGTACGACCGCACCCACTCGATCCCGGCCTCGTTGTCGGCCGGGTCCGGCCACATGCCGGCGATCACGGTCGCGAAGTTCGCTTCCCGGTAGGCGAACGCGGTCGCGTCCGGCGTCACCCGGTGGCAGGCGCCGTTGATCGGGTAGATGTGCACGGTCGAGTTCACCGCCGGGAGACCGGGCGCGTGCCGCACGTGCGCCTGGATCGCCTCGTCGGTCAGCTCGGTGACGAAGTTCGCCTTCCAGTAGTGCTGCAGGCCGGGCGGCACGAGCGCGTCGAACGCGCTGTTCAGCGCCGGGTACGGCATCGGCCCGACGTGCTCGGCCATCACCGGCGCGAACTCGCGGAACTTCGAGATCTGCGTCTCGCCCTCGTCGAGGTCGCCGGCCCAGCAGCCGACGATCAGCGCGAACGGCTCGCCGTGCCGGTTCTCCGGGATGAACGGCAACGGCGGCGCGATCTGGAACGCCGGGAACCCGCCGAGCTGCTCGGGCGCGTCCTTGATCAGTTCCCGGAAGCCCGACAGTACGGCGACCGCGTCGGACATCTCGAACAACATCGGGCCGCCGTAGATCGTCGACACCGGCGCCAGCCGGAACTCGAGCGCGGTCACCACGCCGAAGTTGCCGCCACCGCCGCGCAACGCCCAGAACAGGTCTTCGTTCTCCTTCTCGCTCGCGATCAGGAACTGCCCGTCCGCGGTCACCACGTCGGCCGACACCAGGTTGTCGCAGGACAGCCCGAGGCCCCGGTCCAGGTACCCGATCCCGCCGCCGAGGGTCAGTCCGCCGACGCCGGTGGTCGAGATGATCCCGCCGGTGGTGGCCAGCCCGAACGCGTGCGTTGCCGCGTTGAAGTCGCCCCACGTCGCGCCGCCGCCGGCCCGTGCCGTCCGGTTCACCGGGTCGACCCGGACGTTGCGCATCCCGCTCAGATCGATGACGAGACCGTCGTCGACCGTGCCGAACCCAGGCACACTGTGTCCGCCACCGCGGACCGCGATCTCCAGCTCGTTCGTGCGCGCGTAGTCGATCGCCGCCATCACGTCACCGGCGTTCTCACACCGGACGATCACCTCGGGCCGCTTGTCGTGCATCGCGTTGTTGACCTTGCGCGCCTCGTCGTACCCCTCGTCGCCCGCCGTGAAGACCTGTCCGCGCGTGCGTTCTCTCAAATCGTCGATCATTGTCCGCTCCCCGAACCACTGTCGCCTGTCGCAGAGCGGCGCGCGCAGAACACACCACGCACACCGCGCAGACCGGTCGTCGCCGTCGAGCGCAGCGCGAAACTTCACCCCAGAGAGCGCCCCAACCCCGACGGGCGGCCGGCCCTCCCCCAGACCCACCCGTTCTCTCCCCGACCCTCCCAAGCAGGACCGTTTTCGTCAATCCCCAGACAGCGTGCTGAGCAAGCGGCCCTGGGCCTGCTCGAGGTGGTGGGCCAGGTGATCGGCGGCGGCCGCCGGGGCACCCTGCTGGATCGCCTCGAGGATCGCCGCGTGCTCTTCGGCGACCGTGGTCGGCGCGGCCTTGCGATGCGCCTGGTACTGGCCCATGGTCAGCTGCACCTCGCCGATGATCAGCTGGTGCATCCGGGCCAGCCGACGGCTGCCGACCGCGGCCACCAGCGCCGTGTGGAACGCGATGTCCGCCTCGACCTGGTTCTCAAACAGCCGGTCCCGCGCGGCGTACTCGATCGCGACCTGGGCCCGGGCGGCGTCGGCCGGCACCTGGCCGGTCGCGGCCAGCGTGGACACCGCCGCCTTCTCGATCGTGATCCGGCTGAAGAACAGGTCCCGGATCTCGGCCTCGTCGAGCACCGGAACGACCGCTGTCTTGTGTGCGGTGCGCCGCAACAGGCCGAGCGCCGTCAGCCGCTCGAGCGCCGCCTTCGCGGTCGGCCGGGCCACGTTGTACTCGGTGGCGAGCCGGACCTCGGTGAGTTTCTCCCCCGGCGGGATCTCGCCGTTCACGATCCGCTTGCGGATCGACTCGTAGAGCGCGTCGGTCAGCGAGGACGGCCCGAGCTCAAGACGCACTTCGGTACCCACAGCACCCCCTCCGACGAAACTGGTCTGGCAAGTGTACTGGCCTAGTAACCCGCGGCCTTGTCCACCACGTTCCGCAACGGCTCACCGCCGGCGAAACGGCGGATGTTGTCCGCGACGATCTCCTGGTGCCGCCGGACGGTGCCGTCGCTGGTGGCACCGTTGTGCGGCGTGACGACGACGTTGGGCAACGACCAGAACGGGCTGTCCGGCGGCAGCGGTTCCACCCCGTGCGCGTCCAGGCCGGCGCCCGCGATCTGCCCGGTCCGCAACGCCTCCAGCAGCGCCTCGTCGTCGGCGATCCCGCCGCGCGAGATGCAGATGAAGTGCGCCGTCGGCTTCATCCGCGCGAACGCGTCCCGCCCGAAGACGCCGAGCGTCGAGGGCGTCCGCGGCGCCGTCACCACGACGAAGTCCGACTCGGCGAGCAACTGATCGAGATCGCACAGTACGTCGACGTTCGGCGACGGCTCCCCCGGACGCCGCCGTACGCCGAGAACCCGCAGGTGGAAAGCCTTCGCCTTCGCAGCGAGATCGAGGCCGGAGTTGCCGAGACCGTAGATGCCCACGGTCCGGCCGGCCAGCTCGCCGTGGCGATAATGGTCCCAGCGGTGCTCGGCCTGCGCGCGCATCCATCGCGGTACGTCGCGGCTCAACATCAGCATCAGCAGGATCGAGTGCTCGGCGAGCGAGATCCCGCCGTTGCCGGCGCTCGAGGTGAGGACGATCGGCGACGCGAGCATCTCCGGCGTGAGGTCGGCGTCGACCCCGGCCGACGGGCTGTGCACCCAGCGCAGCCGCGGCGCCTTCACCAGCACCTCCGGCGGCACGCGACCGACCACCGCCTCCATCTCGCCGAAGACGTCCGAGGCGTCGTCCAGCGAGTCGACGAAGCGCACCGGCACCTCCCCGGCCGCCTCGACGTACGCCGGCGATTCCTTGCCCACTACAACGATCATCACTTCAGTCCCGTCGTCGCGATACCGCGGATCAGGTACTTCTGGGCCACGGCGAAGAAGATCAGGATCGGCACCAGCGACAGCAACGACATCGCGAACAGCATGCCCACCCCACTCTGGGTCTCGGAGTCGACCATCGAGTTCAGCGCCACCGGCACGGTGAACGCACTCGTCCTGGTCAGGTAGATCAACGGTACGAAGAAATCGTTCCAGGTCCAGATGAAGGTGAAGATCGTGGTCGTCACCAGAGCCGGTCGCATCAGCGGCAGCACGACGTACCAGAAGGTCAGGAACGGGCCGGCGCCGTCGATCCAGGCCGCCCGGTCGAGCTCGCGCGGCAGCGTCCGGATGAACTGGACCATCAGGAAGACGAAGAACGCGTCGGTGGCCAGGAACTTCGGGATCAGCAGCGGCCAGTAGGTGTTCACCAGGCCGAGCTGCGAGAAGAAGATGTACTGCGGAATGACGAGCACGTGGAACGGCAGCATCACCGAGGCGAGCGTGATCGCGAAGTACACCTTCCGCATCCGGAACCGCAGCCGGGCCAGCGCGTACGCCGTCAGCGAGCAGGAGAACAGGTTGCCCGCGATCGACGCGATCGTCACCACCAGCGAGTTCACGAAGAACGCCGAGAACGGCCGGTTCAGCGCGTGCCAGCCCTCCTTGAAGTTCTCGAACGTCAAGCCGGACGGGATGATGCCCGGCTCGGTCAGGATCTGCTCCGGTGGTTTGAACGCGCTCACCACCATCCACACCAGTGGATAGATCATGAACGCCACGAACACGAGCAGACCGGCGTGTTTCAGCACAGAGCCCCGCATCAGCTGTCTCCGTAGAAGACCCAGTACTTCGAGACCAGGAAATGCAACGCCGTCACCACGGCGATCGCGACCATCAGCACCCAGGCGAGCGCGGACGCGTAGCCCATGTCGAAGGCGACGAATCCCTGCTGGTACACGTACAGCGTGTAGAACAATGTCGAGTTCGCCGGGCCGCCGGTGCCGCCGCTGACGATGTGCGCCTGGGTGAAGGTCTGGAACGCGCCGATCGTCTGCAGGATCAGGTTGAAGAAGATGATCGGCGTCAGCAGCGGCACCGTCACGTGACGGAACTGCTTGACGAGCCCTGCGCCGTCGACGCGAGCCGCCTCGTACAGCTCGTCCGGAATCTGCCGTAGACCGGCCAGGAAGATCACCATCGGCGACCCGAAGGTCCACACGTTCAGCACGATCAGCGTCGCCAGCGCGGTCCGCGGGTTCTGCAGCCAGCTCTCGCCGTGGATCCCGATCAACGCCAGCCCTTTGTTGATCAGCCCGTCGTCACCGAAGATCTCCCGCCACAGGATCGCGATCGCCACCGAGGACCCCAGCAATGACGGCAGATAGAACGCGCTGCGGTAGAACGCCAGTCCGCTCAGGCCGCGGTCGAGGATCAGCGCAAGCAGCAAAGCGAAGGCGAGCTGCAGCGGCACCGACACCAGGACGTAGACCAGAGTCACGCGGACCGAGGCCCAGAACTGGTCGTCGTGGATCATCCGCTGGAAGTTCTCCAGCCCGGTCCACTCCGGCGGATTGAGGATGTCGTAGTTCGTGAACGCCAGATACAGCGACGCGAGCAACGGCACCGCGGTGATGAGCAGGAACCCCAACTGCCAGGGGATCAGGAAGACGTGGGCCGCCCGCCCCTGGCGATTGAGGTAGAACCTGGAGCGGGACGTCATGCGGCCCGCTTGATCCCGGCGCCGATCTCGTCGACCAGCTTCTTCGCGCCGGCCGGCACCGCCGTCCGGCCCAGCGCGATCTCCTCGCAGATCCGGGCCATCGTGGTCCGCCAGGTGCTCGACCCGGGTGGCGCCTCGTACCGCGGCTTCCGCTCGGCCGCCCGTTCCTTCGCGACCACCGCGAGCATCTCCTTCTCGTCCGGGCTCGCGAACGCCGCGGCCTGCTCGGCGACCTTCGGGTTCGTCGGCGCGCCCATGGTCAGCCGGACCGTCTTCAGCATCTCGGCGTTGTTGACGTTGTAGTCGAGTACCTGGCCGGCCGCCTCGAGGTTGTCGTCGTCGATCCGCTGGTAGATCGCCATCCGGGGGAAGTAGAGGTACTTGTGCCCGGCCGGCGCGCCCGCGGCGATCGGGGCCGCCCGCAGCCGGAACTTCTCCGTCGGGAACATCTTCGCGTCGTCGATGATGTGGTTGGAGTTGCCGAAGTTCACCAGGACCTTCTTCCCCACCTGAGCCCAGTCCGGGCCCATCCCCTCCTGCTCGCTCAGTGACAACGCACCGCCCGCCTTGCGCAGCTTCTCCCACCAGTCGAGCCAGCTACCCAGACCGTCCACCGTGAACCCGACCTGACCGTCCTGGGTCCACAGCTGCTCACCCCGCTGCCGCAGCCAGGCCTCGAAGGTGAGGTCGTGGTCGGGTGCGTACGGCGTACCTTTGCGCTTCCCGGGATTGTTCTTGCTGTAGGCAACGAGCAGCTCGGCCAGGCTGTCCCAGGTCCAGCCCGGCCCCTCGGACGGAACGGTCACGCCGTCGGCCTTCGCGACTGTCTCGTTGTAGCGGATCACCGGTGTGAAGATCCCGAACGGCAAGGTGTTGAGCTGCCCGTCGAGCTTGAAGGTCTCGAGATCTTCCTTGCTGTAGTCGTCCCATTTCAGCGTGGGGATGTCGTCGAGCTTCCGGTACAGCTTGCTCTTGTGGTACGTCATCACCTGCGGTGACGCGATCCAGAAGATGTCCGGTACGTCGCGGGCCGCGATCTGCGTCGTCATCCGTTCCTGGAAGGCGGTGTAGTCGGCGAACTCCGGCTCGATCGTGATCGACGGGTTCGCCGTACTGAACTGCTTCAGGGCCTTGGTGTAGTTCTGCTGACGGATGTTGTTGCCCCACCACGCGTACCGCAGCGTGACGTCGCCGCCACCGCCCGACGGTCCGCCGCCGCTCCCGCCGCAGCCGGCGATCGCGGTCGCCGCGAGCCCCGTGCCCAGTGACACCTTGAGAAATCCTCGCCGATCCATCTCGTTCTCCTCACTCACAGACGAGTACGTCGAACAACCCGATCTCCGGCACCTGCACCCACCCGTCGCTCACCTGCAGACGCTCCTGCGCGACCAACGCCCGCACCTCGCGCACCTCGGCCGGCACCCGCAACCGGGCAGGCCCGATCCGTACCGGTCGAGCGAATCGCTGGTCGGTGTCCCCCGATCTGTTCAGCAGGTGTACGACGAACCCCGCCGCCGACCGCCCAAGCACGATCTCGACCTGCTCCGGCAGGTCTGTCTCCATCGCTCCGCCCACCTGATCCACGAACAGATCGCGATGAACGCTCAACCCCACCTCCCGGTAGGCCTGCCCGATCGTCCACGGGAACAGCACCACGTCGCCCCGCTTGACCATCCCGGGATGGTCGAGCGGCACGTGTCCGTAGCACTTCTCCGGTGGGCCGTACGGCGCTCTCGACATCGCCCGCAGACCGACCTCGGCGTCCGACGGCGCCTCGACGACCTCGAAGGCGCCGAACACCGGCACTCCGCCCTCGAGATGCAAGGAGCGGGTAGCTGCCTCGGTCTCGTACCGGGCCAGCCGTCTGACCGGGAGCCCTGGCACGGCCGTGCTCCCGGTGGCGACTACTCGGCCGGCGTAGGCACCTAGGTCCACTGGTCCGACATCCGGCAGCACGACCGTTCGATAGCGGCTCAGGTCCGCCTCGCCGAGCCGCTCTTCCGGCAGCACGTCGAACGGCACATGGCGCTGCAGGAGCGAGAGGTAGAGACCTTCGAACTCGGCCCGGGAGTGCGCTGGTCTGACCAGTAGCGTCTGCGCGGCCGGCACCAGGTCGCGATAGACATCGACCTGATCGCGGTGGAACCGCGTCAGCTGCCCTGCTACCTCCAGGCAGGCGTACGGCGTGGTGGCGGGCGTTCCCATGATGTACGTCGACGGGTTGGCGCCGCGGGCGATCGCCTGCACCAGGTACTGCGCGAAGTGCTGCGGATCTTCGCCTGCCATCCGGTACGGCATGTCGACGAAGCCCACCGAGTTGGTCAGCACGGGGACCGTGGGACGGAAGGTCTTCGCCGCGCTCACGCTCTCGCTGGTCCGGTGATGCCACAACCGCCGGCCGACCGCGTTGTTCGCCTCGTGAAAGACGATGTCCGCCTGATCACCGAGGACCAACGGCGCCTCCGGACGGCGGGCCGCCAGGTGATCCCGGATCCTCCCGGTGAGATCCGCCAGCACTTCCTTCGAGAACCGTTGCCAGTCCGCGTACCCGGACGAGTCACGGTCGTCCGGCAGCACACCGTCGTACCGCTCCTGACAAGCCACGCAGTGGCAGACCCCGTGGTAGACGCGGCTGTAGTCGACCTCGTTGAACGACATCCAGTTGCAGAAGAATCCGTCCAGCGGATACCGATCGAGCACCTCGTCGAGGACTTCGAACAACTTCACCTGGTAGTAGTCACCACTCGGGCACACACTCGTCAGCCCGTTGTAGACCTGCCGCGCCCCGCTCGGTCCGACGAAGCACCAGTCCGGATGCGCCTCCGCCCGCCGGTGGTCGATCTTGGAGAAGTCCATCCGCCCCATCACGCGGATGCCGCGCCGCGCCGCCGCCTTCACCGCGTCGCCGACCAAGTCGCCGGACGGCCGCTCCGCCAGGTACGGGTTGCGGGTCTGGAACTCCAGATCGGTCGGGTAGTTCGACAGGATTCCGCCGACGCTCAGCAACCAGGTGTCCGCGCCGAAGTCCTCCAGATAGTCCAGCACCGACTCGACGTCCAGCCCGGCGTCGATCTCGCGCAGGTTGGTCTGGAACATCCGGAACGGGTCCTGCCACCAGAGCCTCATGACTGCAACGTCCTGTAGAGCGCGGAGTGGCCCATCACCCCGAGCCCGACGAACCCGATCCTCATGCCTGGCTCCAATCGACGTGCACGACCTCGAGCAGCCCGGCGGTCGGAATCACGATCTCGGCCCGCCCGTCGCGGATCACCGGCTCGACGTCGACCCCCGCGACCAGGAGGCGGGCGTTGAGGTTGTCCGTCGGTACTGCGATCGACACGGTCTGCGGCGGCAACGGGAGCGTCTCGCGGATCGCCCCGCGCATCGCCATCGGATTCGTGAGGTTGACCAACGCAACGGCGACCTCGTGCTCGCCCCGATGGACCGCGATGTCCACCAGCCCTGCGCCGTCGACCGTCACCTCGGGCGTCGTGCCGAGCGCCCAGGAGACCGCGTTCGCGATCAGCCGGCCATGATCGGACTGCAACGCCTCCCAGAAGATCGCTCCGAGGTCGAACGGGAAGTAGACCGTCCGGCCGCCCTGAGCGTTCTCGGTGCAGATCACGGCGGGCTTGTCCGGAGCCTCTCGCTGGTAGACCTCCTCCATCGGCAGGTCCGGGAAGTCCGGGATGAACCGGAACGGAGTCACCGCGTCCGACTCGACTCCGATGATGTGGGTGCCGCCAATGATCCGCGTCGTACCCTCGAAGCCGCTGTTCAACGGATGCGGGTCCGTCAACGCGATGTAGTTGTTCTGCACCGGCCGGCTCGCCTCGGTCAGCCGGACGCCGAGGACGTACCCCAGCCCGAAGTCGGTCCGCTGGTTCCCGTTCTCGTCGTACAGCGAGCTCTGGTACGCCGCTACGAGCGATCCGCCGCCCTCGACGTACGACCGCAGCGTCGCGCACTGGTCGTCGCTGAGTTGCTCGGCGTTCGCGAGGACGACGACCTTGAACCCGCCCAGCCGCTCGACCGTCATCGCCTGGTCGGAGACGAACTCGAACGGCACGCGGGCCTCGACGAGCGCCTGGTAGAAGCCGTCCTCGTGGTCGTTGTCGCCGGCTCGCAACTGGCCGGTCCGGGTCGGGTCGAGCAGCGCGACCTCGGCAGTGATCCGCAGATCCTTGAGCACCGGTTCGACGGACGCGTGCAGGTTGAACGCCTCGACGACCGGCTGCACCCACCGCTGGTCCGGCACGCTCGCGTTGAACTTCGTGAACCACGGCAGCGCGCCGTGCGCGAACCCGTCGACGATCCAGGTCTTCGTCTCCTCCGGCGGCGCGACCGAATCCTTCCAGCGGTACTTGTGCTCGGGGCCGACGGACGTGATGAGCCGGACCGGACGGTCCGGGAACACTCCTCGATTGCGCTTCCCGTTCCGGCCGGCCGCCCACGGCGCCTCGATCCCGTGCCGGCCCTGTTTGTCGATGATGAACAGCGGCGCGACCGGCTCGGCCAGATCACGGGCCAGGTCACGCGCCGCGAGCGCCCCCATGTTCGGCACGAAGCGGGCGTGCGGGCGGAGGTCGCGGACCGCTTGGTCCCAGACGCCGACCAGGTCTCCGAGCCGCCGGCGCCGCCAAGCGACGTACTCCGGCCAACCCTCGCCGTCTTCCTCGGCCGGCAACTCCAGACCGGTCTCGTCCCGGAACGACCTGCGGGCGCCTTCGCTGTACGAGATCCCGTAGTACCCCTCCCACCGATTGGCGAAGACCGCGTCCACGCCGTACTCGCGGACGATCTCGCGAATCACCTCCGTGACGAAGTCCCGGTGGTACGGCGTGAACGCGCACGTCAGCCAGATACCCGGGTACGCCCAGTGCTCGATCGGGTTGCCGTCCCGGTCGCGGGCCAGCCATTCGGGGTGCGCTGCGGCGGCGTCGGCGTGGATCGCGTGCGGGTCGACCCGGGCCATCACACTCATGCCGAGGCTGCGGGCGCCGTCGACGAGCGTTCCGAACGGGTCGGTGTCGCCGAGGAACTTGCTCCGGTAGTGGTACTCGAGTTGCGTCGGGTAGTAGGCGACGTACCCGCCCGCGCTGATGCAGGTCGCGTTGGCCTTGCTGTCACGCATCAGCCGCAGCCAGAAGTCGGCGTCGAAGTGCGCGGGATCGTCCTCGGCCAAGGTGATCTGGGCCCAGCGGGTCGCCGCCAACGGCCAGTCCGGATCGGAGTCGGCTACTCGGTTCTCGTGCTCGGTGTGCATCGCACCTCCGGCGTCGTCGGGAGTCCTCAGATTGTTAGACAAGAATGCACGACTGGCAAGAGCTGATGTCAGTCCTCAGCGACGAAATACCGGTCGGGCATGTCCAGCTCGCCGACGACGGGCACCCTCGACAGCCTGCGGTGGATTTCCTGAACCGATGTCAAAGCCGGGCGACGGGCTCCGACCAGGAGGCACAAGCAGCCATCACCCGGAGGACATCATGCGGAAGATCATGTACTACGTGCACCAGTCGCTGGACGGGTTCATCGAGGGACCGAACGGCGAGTTCGACTGGCCGGTGCTCGGCCCGGAACTGGGCGCGTACTCGATGGCGCTGACCGAGCGCGCCGACCTGTTCCTGTACGGGCGGACGGTCTGGGAAATGATGTCGTCGTACTGGCCGAACGCCGAGGCGATGAACCCCGACGAGCACGCGATCGAGTTCGCTCCGGTCTGGCGCCGTACGCCGAAGGTCGTGCTCTCGACGACGTTGGAGAGCGCCGAGTGGAACACCCGGATCGTCCGCGCCGCCAAGGATCTCGCGGCGATCAAGGAGGAGCCGGGCAAGGACATCCTGCTGACCGGGAGCTCGACCGTCGCGGCGGCGTTGACCGAGCTCGGGCTGCTCGACGAGTACCACGTGATCGTGCACCCGGTGGTGCTCGGCGGCGGCAAGCCGGTCCACCAGCCGACCGGACGGCGTACGCTCCGGCTGGCGGAGACCCGGTCCTTCGACAACCGGACCGTGCTACTGCGTCACGACCTCGTTTGATCGGTGGCCGCCATGGCCAGAGCATCGGCGACTGCCGCGACCGCGGGAGTTCGCGTACGGCGGGTCAGCAGGAACACCGCCCGCCCGACGTCCCCTTCGGCCGGCAGCCGTACGGCGACACCCGGAGCGCCGGCGCCGATGACGAGATCCGGGAGCAGCGCGCCCGCGCCCGTCGTACGGACGAGTTCGAGCAGGATGAGGAAATCGTCGGAGCTGTAACGGATATCGGGTTCGAACCCGCCGAGCTCGCGGCAGACGCGGACGTGCATCTCGCGATGACCGGTGTTGGGCTGACAGGCGGCCCAGGGCATGTCGGCGAGCTGGCTGAGCGGCACGCGATCGGCAGCGGCCTCGGGATGATCCTCGGGGAGAATGACGCGGATCTGCTCGCGAAGTAGGTGCTCCCGACGCAGATCGGTGTGTACGGCGCGCGGCTGGCCGTCGTACTCGTCGCCGACCATGACGTCCAACTGCTGCAGCCGGAGCGCGGGCGCTGCCTGCTCGACCTCGAGCTCTGCGGCCTCGACGCGGATGTCGGGATGGGTCTCCGCGAGACTACGGATCGCCGGAGCGACGACGCGGATGAAGGCGGACTGGAACGACGCGATCCGGACCAACCCCGCAACCCGGCCCGCCGCCACCGCAGCCAGCTCGGCCTCCGCCGCCTCGACTCCCTCGAGCAGCGCCGTGGCGTGCCGCACCAGCACCTCGCCCGCGGCAGTCAGCCGCACGTTGCGACCGACCCGCTCCAGTAATCGGGTCCCGGTCTCGCGCTCCAGAACGGCCAACTGCTGCGAGATCGCGCTGGGCGAATAGCCGAGCGCCCGGGCCGCGCCGTGGACGGTGCCACGGCCGTGGACCTCACGCAGCAACCGCAGGCGGTGCAGATCCATCATTCGTTCAGCTTAGCTTCACAATGCTGTCCGTGAAGCCGTGATGGACGTGAACAGTCCGCTCCCCTGACCATCGATGACGTGGGACGCCTCTTCTGCCTTCTTTCCGCCGCCACCTTCGGGGTCATGGCCGTCTTCGGCAAGCTCGCGTACGACGCGGGCGTGTCGGTGGACGCGCTACTCCTGGTCCGCTTCGGCCTGGCCGGCGCGCTCCTGCTGGTCCTCGCGCTCGCCCGCGGTGCACTCCGCAACCTGCCCCGCCGGGCCGTCCTCACCGGACTCGGCATGGGCGTCTTCGGGTACGCCGCGCAGTCCGGCCTGTACTTCTCCGCGCTGGCCCGCATCGACGCATCACTGGTCGCGCTGCTGCTGTACCTCTATCCGGTCCTCGTGATGGTCGGGGCGATCGCGCTGCGCCGCGAACGTGCGTCGCGCCGGCGGATCGGGGCCCTCGCGGTCGCGCTGGTCGGGATCGGGTTGGTGCTCAGCGGGGCGATGACAGGGCGGTTCGACTGGCTCGGCGTCCTGCTGGCGTTGGGGGCACCAATCGTCTACACCTGCTACATCCTGGTCGGCGATTCGCTGACCGCCGACGTACAGCCGCTCGCGCTGACGGCACTGGTGTGCACGGGAGCGTTCGGCACGTTCCTGGTCCTCGGACTCTTCCGCGGAACGGATCTGACGTTCGCCCCGATCGGCTGGCTGTGGCTGGCGGCCGTCGCGCTGATCAGCACCGTCGCGGCCATCCTGTTCTTCTTTGCCGGGATGGCTCGGGTCGGTCCGTCGGTCGCCTCGATCCTGTCGATCTTCGAGCCGGTCGTGACGGTCGCTGCGGCGGCGCTGGTCTTCGGCGAGCACCTGAGCGCCGTGCAGTGGCTGGGCGGTGCGCTCGTACTGTCCGCCGTACTGATCGTGCAGTGGCCCCGTCGCCAATCGTTGCCGGAACTTTCGCGGGTTTCTCCGGAGGCGACGGCAGACTTGGCGGTATGAGCCGGCGGATGGCGTGGGCGGGAGTCGTCGCGTTGATGACGACGGCCGCGATCGCCTGCACCAACGACGACGCGGCACCCCCTGCGCCGGCATCGAGCGCGACCTCCCCGACGCCGTCCGCCACTCCTCCCACCACGTCGCCGCCCCCGACCGCCCAACCCACAACCGCCCCGCCTTCGCCCGCCCCACATCCGGTGTCGCTGCAGGCGTTGACGGCGAAGAAGTACAACGGCGGCGCCCTCCGACTCGGCCGAGTACTCGCCCGCAACCCGGCGTACACGCGCTATCACGTCACCTACCGCAGTGGGACGCTGACGATCTCGGGGATCCTGAACGTCCCGTCCACACCGGGACCGCATCCAGCGCTCGTCCTGAACCACGGCTACATCGACCCGGCCGTCTACACGAACGGCCGCGGACTGATGCGTGAGCAGGACTACCTCGCCCGCCGCGGGTACGTCGTCCTGCACACCGACTACCGCAACCACGCGGAGTCCTCGAAGGACCCGAGCTCCGAGGTCAATCTGCGACTCGGCTACACCGAGGACGTCGTCAACGCCGTCCTCGCACTCCGCACGTCGCAGTACGTCGACCCGTCGCGGATCGCACTGCTCGGGCGCTCGATGGGAGGCGGAATCACCTACAACGTGCTCGTGACGAAGCCCGGTCTCGTGAAGGCCGCTGTCGTCTTCGCGCCGGTCAGCTCGGACGCGGCCGACAACTTCAACCGCTGGACGCGACCGGACCGGCCGATCGCGGCCCAGATCCTGCGCAAGTACGGCGAACCGGCAACGAACCCGACGTTCTGGCGGAACCTGTCCGCGGTGAACTTCTTCGGCCGCGTCACCGAGCCGGTGCTGATCCACCACGGCGAGTCGGACTCGACCTGCCCGATCGCCTGGTCCCGCGAGACCCTCGGCGCTCTCAAGACGGCCGGGAAGGACGCGACGCTGTTCACTTACCCCGGCGAGGAGCATGCGTTCGGTCCGGCCTGGCCGACGTCGATGGCGCGGACAGTCAGCTTCCTCAAGCAGCACGGGGTCTGATCGGGAAGGCGCCGCGTCAGGCGGGTTTGCAGGCCGGCGCGTCCGCGAGGGCCGCAGTGGCGCGGGCGGCCGCGTCGAGATTCCGTGGCGCGGCGGTCCAGGCGGCGACCCAGAGATCCTGCGCGTGCTCGGCGCCGAAGTCCCCCGCCGCGTGCTCGGTCATCGCCTGCAAATGGGCCGCCCAGTCCCCGGCGGCAGCCCTGCCCGCCGTGCCCGCGGCGTCAAGGGCGGCGAGCCGCTGCTTGCAGAACGCGGCCGCCTTGCCCGGTACGTCGTTGCAGCCGCCCTTCGTTGCCGCACGCTTGGCAACGGCTGAATTCACCGCGGCTTTATCCCCGGGACCGAGCAGCCGGGTGCGCTTCCAGATTGCCTTTGTCTGTTCCTCGGAATTCTTACCGGCCAGCAAATCGGTCCGTGCCTGTACGTGTTCACGCCAATGCTCAGTGGCAGCAGCTGCGACGAGCACAACAGCTTCGGCCGCCTGGATTTCCTTGACGCAGGCGGCCGCGCCCGGATTCACCACGTTGCGCTCGGTCGCAGGCGGCGTACTGAGCGTCGGGGTTGTCAGATGGGTCGAGTGCGTGGCTATCTGCGCCGAGGGATCCGCGGACCCGCTCCCGGAGCCGGCCTGTGCGATCGCCACCCACGCGGCCGCAGCCAGCGCGGCGACGATCCCGACCGCCACCCACACCGCGCGATGCTCCTGAGGTATTGCCCGTCTCGCTCGCGACATAATCCCCATCCCCCAATCCGAGAATGCTGCCACGAGGCTGGGAGAAACGCGACCAATTCACGATACGCAACGGTAGTCCTGCATTCCGTGCGATTATTCTTCAGGGTTTGAACCCGCGTTCCCGGGCCCGTCCGGTTCGACGGGCCCGGGAACGCTTCACGGCAGTGGCTGCCATTCGTCGTTCGGCATCCGGAGGATCGCCCACCCCACCGCAGCGAACCCCACCGCCTGCAGTCCCCACCCGATCAGGTCCAACGGGTGACTGCTGATGATGACCGAGATCAGGTGCAGCGGCTGCGAGATCGCGACGGCCACCGCGGCCCACCGGCCACCGACCCCGGAGCGCCACATCGCGATCCCGAGCAGGATGGTGCCGAATACGTGGCCGACCACGAACACCGTCGCGGCCACGTCCACCGACCCGTGCGTGACGTCGACGACCTTCGTGATCGACGCCTGGTCGAGACCGGCAGTGCCCGCCGACCAGGCGAACACGTCGCTCGACGCCGTCGTCGGCAACGACAGATAGCCAGGAACCATCAGGCAGACCGCGATCCCGGTCAGCCACGGCGTACTGCGGCGCGTCAGCCGGCCGACGAAGTACACGCCCGGCACCAGCGTGACGAACGCGAGGTACCCCAGCCAGAGCACGACCGAGCCGCGATCGAGCTCACCGACGATCTTGCTGGTGATCGTCGAGGCGCTGTCCGTCGTGTCGTACGGCAACAGGAACCGCAGCAGCGCGACCGCCGCCGGCCCGATCGGCAGAATCAGCGCCGCCAGCCATCGCCACGCGGGCCGGATGTCCGCGCGGGACGTCGTACGGCTGATCGTCTCTGTCATCGCGCACCTACCAACTCGCGCTTCGGCAGCAGTACGGCGATCACGCCGACGACGGTCGCAGCGACTCCGAATCCAGCCGCGGCCACCGCGGCCGCCGGTACGTCGGACGCGAAGAACGCCGGTACGGCGAGCAGCGCCGAAGCCAACCGCAGCGTGATCAGCGGCGCCAGCGCCCACCGCTTCCCGCGCCAAGCGAACCCGACCAGCACCAGGCTGATCAGCCCGACCACCGCGGCCCCGATCGCGATACTCATCGGCGGGTGGTCCCCGTCGGTGAGGAGTGGCGTCGCCACGTCCATCAGCGCCAGCAACCCGAGCAGTACCAGCCCGAATCTGTACATCTCCTTACCCCCTTGTTTCGATGTTGGGCACCACCGTCACCCGTGCGCCGTACTGTCCGCCTGGGCGCCGGATCCCACCCGTGCGGGCGATTCCCCGCTCGATCCGGGATCGCGTTCCCGAGACGCCGGGAACCTTCCGGGCGCACACTGCCGGTATGACAACCTCCGTGAACCGCCGCGGCCTGGCCGGCGCGCTGGCCGGTCTGGTGATCGCCGAGGTGACTTTCGCTGTCGTCTACGCCCTGTCCGCGGGCTGGGGCTGGGCTGAACTGGTCGACAGCTTCCTCGTGACGAACGGCCTGATGGGCCTCACCTTCGGCCTGTGCGGCGCGGTGATCGCCTGGCACCGGCCGGCCAACCCGATCGGCTGGCTGTTCCTCGCGGACGGGATCGGGCACGCCACGACACCGTTCGCCGACGCCCTCGCATATCTGGTGCACGGCGAACTCGCCCAGCGGGTGCTCGTCACCGTCTCGGTGGCGGCGTGGCCGTGGTCGATCGGACTGTTCCTGCCGCTCGCGCTGCTGCTGTTTCCGGACGGCCGGTTGCTGTCTCCGCGCTGGCGATGGGCCGCGATCGGGATCATCGCTACCGCGCCGCTCTTCGTGCTGGAGATGGCCGGGAGCGGCGAGCCGGTCTCGCCCGATCTTCCTCGCGGCCTTATCGCCCTGCCCGACCCCGACGCTCTGCAACCGCTGTGGACGGCGACCGAGGTGCGCAACCTTGTCGCGATCCTGCTGGCTCTGATCTGTCTCGCCATCCGCTACCGGCGCGCCGATGAAGTGGGCCGCCGGCAACTGCTCTGGTTGCTCTTGGCATCGGTGATCGCGCTGCTCTTCGTCACACCGTGGGCCTTCGTCGCCGGCACGCCGATCCTTGTCCTGCTGGCGATTCCGCTGATCCCGATCGCGGTCGCTGTCGCGATCGTCCGCTATCAGCTGCTGGATATTCGACTGGTCGTCTCGCGTGCATTGACGTGGGCGTTGCTGTCACTGGTTGCGATCGGCAGCTATGCGGCGTTGGTCGCGCTACTCGACTCACTGATCGCCTCACAGGTCGGCCGATCGGCCGCGGTAACGGTGTTCGTGGCGCTGATCATCGCGCCCGTACTACCCCGCCTCCAGGTGCTGGTCGACCGAGCGCTGTACGGCGATCGGCACGATCCCGCCCGGGTCGCGTCCCGGGTCGGCGAGCAGTTGTCCGCCGGCCTTCCAGGCGTAGTCGCAGCAATCCGCTCCGCCCTACGCCTGCCGTACGCCGCACTAACCGTCGACGGCCGCCTCATCGCCGACGGCCATGGTCTCGCGGCCGGTTCCGTCGTACCTCTGGAGTTGTCGTACGGCGGTGAAGTGGTGGGGACGCTCGAGGTCGGGGTGCGGTCGGGCGAATCGGGGTTGTCGTCGGCCGATCGGAGTGTGCTCGGGCTGGTCGCCGTACCGCTGGCGGTGGCAGTTCACGCGACGCGATTGTCGGCGGAGTTGCAGTCGTCGCGCGAGAAGCTCGTGTCCGCGCGGGAGGAGGAACGCCGGCGGATCCGGCGGGACCTGCACGACGGTCTGGGCCCGACGCTTACGGGCGTCGCGTTCTCCGCGGACGCGGCCGCCAACCTCATCACCACCGACAAGGCCCTCTCCGCCGACGCCTCGCGAGCCGTCGAACTGCTCGCGCGTTTGCGCGCAGACACCCGCTCCGCGATTGCCGACGTACGGCGCCTGGTCGACGACCTGCGCCCTCCGGCCCTGGACGAACTCGGCCTACTGGGAGCCTTGCAACAGCGCGCGGATCAGATGTCGATCCGCGCCGACGGTACGGCGATCCGCGTCGTGATCTCGGCCTCCGGGTTGCCGACGTTGCCTGCCGCGTTGGAGGTTGCGGCGTACCGGATCGCGACCGAGGCGCTGACAAACGTCGTACGGCACGCGCGGGCAACCTCCGCCGTACTGACGCTGCGGTGCGGAAACGAACTGGAGATCGAGATCACCGACGACGGTCCACCCACCGGCCCCTGGCACCGCGGCGTCGGCCTCCAAGCCATGCAAGAACGCGCCGCCGAACTAGGCGGCACCTTCCAAGCCGGCCCAACCCCCACCGGCGGCCAGGTCCAAGCCCACTTCCCCCTCCTCCAAACCGCCCTCGATTCTTTGCTGGAGGTGCGGTGATCCGGGTAGTGCTGGCCGACGACCATCCGGTGGTGCGAGCCGGGCTGGAGGCACTGCTCAGCTCCCTGCCCGGCATCGAGGTAGTCGGCGTCGCCTCAACCGGCCGAGAAGCGATCCGCGAGGTAGTCACAACCCGCCCCGACGTCGCCGTACTCGACCTCCAAATGCCCGACCTCGACGGCTTCGCCGCCACCCGCGAACTAGCCCGCGCCGCACCCGAGGTCGCCGTCCTCGTACTCACCATGTTCGAAGACGACGACTCGGTCTTCGCCGCCATGCGCGCCGGCGCCCGCGGCTACCTCGTCAAAGGCGCCGAACAAGAGGAAATCGCCCGCGCCATCCGAGCCGTAGCCGCCGGCGAAGCCATCTTCGGCCCCGGCGTAGCCCGCCGCGTCCTCACGTTCTTCGCCGCCCCACCACCGGCCGACCCGTTCCCCGAACTCACCACCCGCGAACGCGAGATCCTCGACCTGCTGGCCGCCGGCCTCTCCAACCCCGCGATCGCCACCCGCCTCGACCTTGCCCCGAAGACCGTCGCCAACAACGTCTCCACCATCTTCACCAAACTAGGCACCGCCGACCGATCCACCGCCATAATCCAAGCCCGCAACGCCGGCCTCGGCACCTCGGTGACTCTCAGGACGCAGCGGGAAGATGTGCCACCGAACTCCTGACGATGTGCTCGATTCGTTCCAGGACCTCCGCGGGCTTCAAGCGCAGGTCAACGGCATATTGGTGAATCTCGATACCGCCGTTCTTGACGCGGATTGCCGCCGTATCGGCCCCGCCAACCGCGTAGATCAGCCAACCCTGACGGAGCTGCAAGGCTGTGCAATACGCGAGCATCTGGTAGATGTCCGCGTTCGGATATCTACCGCTCTTCCTCGCGAGCTTGTACTTCGCGTCGAACACAGCAACCGGAACGTCGTTCCTCAGGTGAACGACGTCAGGCTCCATAGGGATCCGTTCGCCGTCGGCGAGATGCACACCGAACTTTGCAGACGTTGTGCCTAGCCCTCTGAAGGCCTCTCTGATCGCAACGACCACGAAGTTCTCAAACACAGTCGCCATGTTGACCACAAAGCCCGCAAGGACAGCACCACCGCCCTTCGACACTGTCGACTGGTCTCCTAGGACCAGCTCGGCGATCCGCAACGCCGGCTGGTATCGACGGTTCAGCCGGCTCTTGACCCAAGCGGGAAGTCGCTGGGCCGACACGGGCGTAACGCCTGCGAGCTTGCCATCCAGATGAGCGAGGCGCCGTCGAGCGCTGTTGGACAATCTTGGTACGCCGAGCATGCGTCGGATCGCAGCACGAAGTATCTGATTCTCGGCGATGTCAACTGTGTAGTCGTCGTATCGAACCTCGACGGGTGCGGGGGCCCCGTGCCTGCGCGTCACTTGGTCGGATACACGGATTCGGCCACGGATGACGCAGATCGAATCGTCCACCGTCAGGTAGCTCTGCAGCACGCCATCGCGCAACGCCAGCTCAGCGGTCCGGATCAAGGTCTCGGCAAAGGCGGCCCACAGGTCATCGCCGGCCTCCGCCGCCACGTTGCCGACCCGAAAGCCGGGATCCTTCGCGTATGCCAGATAGAACAACAGCGAAGCCGGGGTTGCCTTCGAAGTCACCGTGACATCGATCCCGCGAAAGGACACACATCCAACCTTGCCGCGAGGCAGCGCGCGCCACGTGCTGTTGCCCTCCGACCGCAAATTGACAAGGCCCGACTTGACGAGTGCAGCGGCAACGTCCGGCTCCAATATGCAGCTCACGCCTCTGCCATCCAGCTCATCCAACTGAATACGCGCCATCGCGGTCACAGAGCGTCAGCCTCAGAGGCGGGTTCGGTCTGCCGTCGCAGGGCCGGCAGACCGAACCGTTCGTGCACCTCGCGTCTGTCATAACGGCCGTAGTAGTGCTCCTCGAGCAGCGGCAAGATCGAGTGCGTCCAGACCCGCTCGAGGCCGTCAGCGTGGTTGAGATCCTGCTTCATCAGGTACGACGGACCGATCTTGAGATCGTGGTCCTCCGGGTGGATGGCCGCGTTCAGCGCAGCAAGCAGTTCCGTCCTGCCGTCGTCGGGCTCGTCCCGAGCGGCCAGCCATCGCGGCAACAGGGACCTCACTGGCTCGATGTCCGGATGCATCTCCACGAAGGCGAATCGTCGACGGATCGCCGCGTCCACGAGAGCGATGCTGCGGTCTGCCGTGTTCATCGTGCCGATCACGAACAGGTTGCGCGGCAGGCTGAACGGTTCTCCTGGTGAGTACTGCAGATCGATGGCCGAATCGCGGTACTCGAGGAGGAAGTACAGCTCACCGAAGACCTTCGCGAGGTTCGCTCGATTGATCTCGTCGATGATCAGGAAGAACGGCTCGCCCGGCTCCTCGTTGGCCTGCGCGGCAATACGCCGTAGAGGTCCCGCCACAAGCTGGAAACCGACTTGGTTCGAGGCAGACGCCAGCGGGCGGAATCCTTCGACGAAATCCTCGTAGGCGTAGGAGGGATGGAACTGTACAAGCTTCACGGCGCCTGGGCGGGTCAGAAACCGTGCCAAGTGTTGCGCCACGTAGGTCTTCCCGGTCCCGGGCGGCCCGTACAAGATGATCTGCTTCCGATCCTCCAGCAGATCGATCAGCTCCTGCAGCCAGTCCGTGTCCAGATGCAGTTCCTCGGCCAGATCCAGTGTGGCGTTCTTCAGCGTGGCTTCGTCGCCGGGCGTCGCCGCACCGATGTCAACAGGTTCCTCAGCAGTAGCTGGGATCATCGCGCCGAGGGCCGGCATCGATCTGGTCACGTCGACCACGCGCCCCTGCTGCTCGAGATCCGCTACGAGCTCAGCTGACGTATCGTCCAGTTCTTGCAGCTCGTTCACCCAATCCACAGTGCGGACGAGCCGCCTGTTGCTACGGTCGAGCTTGGCCTCAGAGGTGACAGTTCCGACAGCCAGCCGCGACAAGGCTCCAGTAGCTACAACATCGCCCACCTTGATCCTGTTGACGAAGCTATTGAATTCGTTCGCGAGTGCAAGGCGTCGGACGTAGTCCTCATGCTGATAATTGCGCTCGACCAACTGGCGAAGGTCCGCCTCACTAGCCTGCAGCGAAAGTTCGTCGAGGTAGTCCGCGTCCAGCGAGACGTAGTCGTCCGCAAGCCACTCCCCACCCAGGTGCGGCGACTGTGCCGGTGGTCGAACGAGCCAGGCACGACCTTGGCCGGTGCCTGATGAACCCTTCGTGTTCCACTGCTCTTCGAAGGGACTGAGGTAGTAGTTGACGGGCCGCCCGGCCTCGTTCTGCAGCGCGACCGTGATGTCGAAGAGGTGTCGGTGCAGGTCTGAGGCATCGCTCGGGATCCGGTCAGCAAACGTCCGCACGATCTGCGTCTTGTCGGGGATGCTGATGATCGGCAGGAAGTACTGCGGATACATCAAGTACTGCCAGGCCTCGCGCATCGAGGGCATGACGTCCAGCTCCGCTAGAAAGTCGCGAAAGGCCCAGGGATCGGCCAGCGCGGCCGCACGTCGCTCAGAGGTAAGCATCCACCAGGCCCTGATGGCGTCCACGCTGTGCGCGAGCGAGCGCCAGATCAAGGTGTTCGTCCCCTGACCGCCGTTCCAGGTCGACTGCGCGAACGCCGCCCGGACCGCCCGCGGCAAGGCCACCGGCCGATCCATCCAAGACAGGATCTTCGCAACGCGATCCACCTTGGTGTCGCTCTTCAGGTTCGACAGCGGCAAGGCATGGATCGTGAGCAACTCTGCAGTCAGGACGAGACAGTTGTCCGAGGTCCCCTTGAGTTGCCTCGCGAGCTTTGCCATGAAGGTATCCGACGAGACATCAGCCTGGAGGTTATAAGCCGCATGAAGCTCGTCGGCGACCTCCGGCAGCCAGGAGGCGATGCTCGCTCCAAAGGGCGAGGGCTCACCTGTCAGTCCTCGGCGAATCAGCTCAGATCCGGTTTCCCGAACGAGCAGGTCATCCTTCGCCGGGACGACGGTGTCGCTGGGCAGTTGCTCGATGTCCGACGTCCGCGCCACCAGCTCGCGGTACTGGTCGGCGTACACGGATGCCCTTTGTCTGAGTTCCAGGGCGTTGCCGATCTCAGGAAGGTCCCTGTACCCGTCACGGGTGAGGATCCACTCACCGCCGATCGTGAGCAACCATTCTGCCTTCGACAGATCTGCGACGGCGTATGACCACGAAACAAAGCCCTGCGGTCGACCACGAGCGTCCATACGAGCGGGGTCGCCATCCGACGGCGCCTGCTCCACAACTCGCTGCCAGAGATCGTTGCGATGCATACGACCTCGGTCCGATGCGAGAAGTATCCGCGTCGCGACGAAAATCTGTTCCCATGTGTCGGCCATCCAGCCGCTTCCTCCCTCAACCGAGACTCCCCGTCCTGCCCACCCCCAGGAGCGACAGCTCTTACCCTGCCGTATCCGTGACGCGCTGTCATCAGGTACGCGTCAGCCGCCGTTCGGTACGTCGATCGCCTTCAAGTACCGTTTGCCGACGGTTTCCAGGTGGCTGACGAGGGCCGGTGGGCCGTCGACGTGGAAGTCGAGGCCGAGCATGCCGATGTAGACGGCGATCACCTCGAGGGAGTCGGCGCCGGTGACCAGGACGCTGGTGTTGTCGTCGACCGACTCCACGATCCCGACGGCAGCATGAATCCGCGACAACACCTCCTGCGCGGGTGCATACACAGTGATCCGCGCATGCACCTTCCACCCGGTCGACGCGACGTCACGCAGTACGAAATCGGTATACGCCTCGTCCGTCATAGGACGCGGCTGATACCGCCGACCTGTTGCCATCCGCAACGACATCCAGTCGACCCGGTACGAGTGCCAGACCGCATCCTCGTCCCGCGCCACGAGATGCCAATACCCGTGCCAGCTCACCAGCCGATAAGGCTCGACAAGGATCGGCAGCTCCTGCCCAACCCCCGACCCGGCTTTGTACATCGACACACCATCCGGTACGACGTACTCGAAGCGAAGATAATGCTCGTCCCGAATACACGCCGCGATCGTCGACAGTACGGCGGTGTCGATCTCGGGAGCGTCGACGTTGGAACGCGTGTTGTCAGGGCCCTTGTCCATGGACTCCGTGATCGCGTTCACCTGCCGCTGCAGACGATGCGGGAGCACCTGCTGGAGCTTGGTCAGCGCGCGGACGCTGCTCTCCGCCATACCGACAACGCCCGCGCCGGTCCGCAGACCGACGGCGACCGCGACCGCTTCTTCGTCGTCGAGCAGCAGCGGCGGGAGCTTCGCGCCGACGCCGAGCTGGTAGTGGCCGGCCGGACCCCGCGTCGCGTCGACCGGGTACCCGAGCTCGCGCAACCGGTCGATGTCGTTCCGCACTGTCCGCGTCGTCACTTCGAGCCGCTCGGCCAGCTCGGAACCGGTCCACGCGGGGCGCGTCTGGAGGAGAGCTAGCAGTGCTAGCAGACGCTGCGAAGTCTCCAGCAAATCAATCTCCTAATTAGGAATCTAATGTTCCTATACGGATTCTATGGTAGAGCCATGAACACGAACGAGAGCATCCGGCCCTTCACCGTCACGATCGACCAGGCCGACCTGGACGACCTCAACGCCCGCCTCGCGCGGACCCGCCTTCCGGAGGCCGCCCCGGGCGACGACTGGGACCTCGGCACTCCGAACCACTACCTCCGCGAGATGGTCGACCACTGGCAGAACGGGTTCGACTGGCGGGCGCAGGAGGCCCGGATGAACGAGTTCCCGCACTACCTGACCGAGATCGACGGGCAGACCGTGCACTTCATCCACGTGCCGTCCGAGGTCGAGGGCGCGACCCCGCTGCTGCTGACCCACACGTACCCGGGTTCGTTCGTCGACTTCCTCGACATGATCGGCCCGCTCACCGACCCGGTCGCGTACGGCGGATCCGCCGAGGACGCGTTCTCGGTCGTCGTACCGTCGATCCCCGGCTTCGGGTTCAGCACGCCGCTCGTCGACCGCGGCTGGACGATGGCGCGGGCCGCCCGTACCTTCGACACGCTGATGCGCCGGCTCGGCTACGAGTCGTACGGCGCTCACGGGTCGGACGGCGGCGCGATGATCAGCCGGGAGCTCGGCGTACTCAACCCGCCCGGGTTCCTCGGGCTGCACGTCCTGCAGCTGTTCTCGTTCCCGTCGGGCGACCCGACCGAGTTCGAGAAGTTCACGCCGGAGGACTACGCGGCGCTCGAGCACCTGCAGTGGTTCCAGTCGGTCGGCGGGTACAACGCGATCAACTCGACCCGCCCGCAGACCGTCGCCGTCGGCATCTCCGACTCGCCGGTCGGGCAGCTCGCCTGGAACGAACTCTTCAACAACTTCGGCAACGGCACCAGCCTGGTCACCCAGGAGCAGATCCTCACCGAGGTCTCGCTCTACTGGTTCACGAACACCTCGGCCGCGGCCGGCCGGTACCACTACGAGGAAGCGAACTCCGGCGCGGAGCCGCAGCTCAACCACGCCCCGACCGGCGTCGCCGTCTTCGCCGACGACTTCAAGACGATCCGCCCGCTGGCCGAGCGGGACAACACGAACATCGTGCACTGGTCCAACTACGACAAGGGCGGCCACTTCGCCTCCCTCGAGCGCCCCGAAGAGGTCACCGAGGACCTCCGCAAGTTCTTCCGCAACCTCTGATTCTCCTTGAAAGGCCGGCCTGCGGGCCGGCCTTTCAGCCGTTGGTGTCGATGACGCCGATCTCCTTCGGCCCCGAGCTGTCGAGTACGTCGATCCCGGGCTCGAAGAACCGACTGAGATAGATCCGCTGCCCGTCCGGGCTGACCGCGATCCGCGAGGGCAGCCCCAGGTTCTTGGCCAGCGAGCCGTCGACCTTGCCGCTACCGACGTCGACGACGTGGACCGTGTCGTCGCTACCCGATCGCCCGAACACATAGAGGTGCTTGCCATCGTTGCTGACGGCACCCGCGGTGGCCGCCTCCGGTATCTTGCCCTGCGTCGACGCCTCACCCTTGGTGTTGATGACGTCGTACGTCGCACGCCCGACGACATAGAGCGCTCCGCCGGGGCCCGGGACGAGGTCACGTGGCTCGTCGCCGACCTTGATCGGACCGCCGACCGCCGCCCGAGACTTCGCGTCGATGACCGCAACGGTGTCGCCGTCCTTGGACGAGATGTAGAGCCGGCCCCGGTCGTCGATCGCGACATCCGTCGGGGTGGATCCCGCGGCGAGTGGTCCGCCGACCGTCGCCAGCGTCTCGGTGTTGATCTCGGTGATCGTCGCCGCCGTCTGACTCAGTACGAACAAGCGGTGCGTCGCAATGCTCAGCGCGAACTTCGTCGGCCCGGGCGCGACAGCGATCGGCTGACCGACCACGGTCCAGTTGGCGGCATCGATCACCGAGACCGAGTTCGAATTCGAGTTGGCGACGTACAGCCGGGATCCGTCGGGCTCGACGATCAGGTTGCTCGGGAACTCGCCGACCTCGAGCGAATCGCCGACGCGTTCCTGCGTCGTCGTACTGAACCTCATCACCCGGCCGTTCTCGACGTCCGTCGCGTACAGGAACCGGTCGTCCGGGCTGACCGCGAGCCCGACCGCCAACGGCGCCTGCGGAGCGGACGGTATGACGTTGATCGCGACGATGCCGAGTACCGCAGGGGCGACGAGGGCGCCCGTGGTGATCCAGCGTCGGAGTGGCTTGCCGGGCCGGAGCATCACGGTTGCGACGCCGAGAACGAGCCAGACCACGAGCAGGGCGATGGCGGCGAGTTGCTGCGGATCGGTTTTGCTCTGGAACCGCAGGAAGCCGAACAGAACCACGAACCCGCTCACGACCCAGCCGACCAGGAACTGACGGTTGACATGAATCAGCGACCCCGCGATCGCGACCTCAGCCGTCAGTAGGTAGAGGAGCACGACGTTGAGCGGATGCACTGTGCTGTGCCGATCGAAGTACAGCAGGATCACGAGCACCAGGACTGCCGCCGCAGCGCCGAGCCCGATCAGCAGCTTGTGTGGTGGGTTTCTCACTGGCGGCGTACGGCGGAATCGCAGCAGGCCGATGACGCCGGCGACCAGCCACGCCACGGACGCGATCAAGTACCAGGTCGCCGGCAACGGGTGCACGTCTGACCGGAGTTCGTGCGTGATCCAGCCAGTCGCCATGGCGGTCGCCAGCAGCGCCGGACCGGCCAGTCCGACGACGAAGGCAGTCGCGTTCTCGCGCAACCTGATCACCGTCGGTACGACGGCAATCGCTAGCACTGCTACGACAATCAGTTCCCAGATGTGTGCTGTCGCGAGGACTGCGCAGACGACTTGCGCGGCGGCGGCGATCACGACCAAGCCCAGGATCGGCCAGTCCAGGTCCGGCAGATGGAAACGGCCGCGCCATCGTCGTGCCGACGCCTTCGCCGCCGCGCTGAACGTCGGTCCGCTGGTCCGTCTCGGCGTCGGCGTGGTGCTCGGTTGCGGGCGGACAGGTGGCGGCGGGTTGTCGAGGTACGCCTGCGCCGCGGCCGCGACACTCCGGCTGTCGTCCTCCCGGAGTAGCTCGAGCTGCTCGCGCGCGGTACGGCGTACCAGCTCGTTGCTTGCCCGCAGCAACTGACCTAGCGGTGCTAGCGCCGACTGACGGATCTCGGCGAGGGGACTCTTGATCGCGCTCGCGAGATACTCAGGCAGCGCCCAGCGCGGGTTGGAGGCAACGACCGTCCGGCCCTCGGTCTCCGCGAACTGGCGCGGGCGCTGGCCCGGCTGCTCAGCGGTGACAGCCTTGTAGGTGTAGTCGTACAGCTCGTCGGTCGTGACATCCCCATCGGCGTCCAGGTCAGCGGCCCCGGTACGCAGCCCTTCGACCAGGTGATGCGTGAACACCGATTCCGTTCCCTCAAAGGCGTACTGCGTCGAGTCCGACGCAGTCAACACGATCCGCCCGCGCCCACCGAACGCTTCCTTCGTGTGTACTGCGGAATCCGACTTGGCGAACTGCTCCGCCGCGTACGCCCCGCTGTAGCAGCAATCCAGAATGAGGATCGTCTGCCGCGACCGGCTCTCCGACACCGCCTCCCCCACCAACACCGCCGACAACGCCGTGAACCGCAGGCTGTCCCGCACCGTGTTCTGCATCGCCAGGTAGAGCCGGCCGTTGTCGTCCTTCAACCCGTGCCCGCTGAAGTACAGCAACATCAGGTCGTCGCGCTCACCAGCGGCAAAGAAGTCCGCGATCGCCTTCCCCACCTCGTGCGTGGGCCGGTTCATCAGTACCTGTACGTCGAACCCCGCGATCGCCTGGTCCTCGAGCACCTCGGCCAACGCCTCGACGTCCCGCTCCGGCGCCGCCAACCGCCGCAGCCCGGCGTCCTGGTACTCGTACGTGGCCACCAGCAAGGCCCGGCGCTGCCCCATGGCTCAGCTCGCTTCGTACCTGCGCAGGAACGCCTCGATCAACTGCCGCTGCTCCTAGTCCGAGGCCGCATCCACCTCGATCGAATCGTCCCCCACGGTCAGCTTCACCCGCTGCCCCGCGGTACGCCGCCCCAGCCAATCCCGCAGTACCGCAATGAGCAACGGCACCATCCCACCCGCCCCACCCAACGCAACCGCCACCGCCCCCACCGCAGCCGCGTCCCCCTTGCTCCCGTCAGGCGCCGACGTCAACACATCACGCGTCTCGAACTCCTGCCGCAACTCCCGCCGCAACTGCCGAATCCCCCGATCCGCAACCTCCGGATCAACATCCACCAACACCACATCAACCCAAGCCCCCACAGCCACCCCTCCCCAACCTCGCGCCAATAATCCTCGACAACCCCCACCCACCGCAACGGTAAGTAGCCACCCACTTCCCGTCCGCACCAACAACGACACCGGCTGCCTTCCAGCCGGCTTCGCCGGCGCGCGAGCTGCCCTGAGCGAATGCCTCGGCGAGGCAACCGCCCCAGCCTCCGCACCCAGCCGTCCTACCCGCGATCGCCCCACCTCGCCCACCCGATCGCGAATGCGGCTCGTCGGTACCTCTCATACAGGGAGCCCGGAGCGCCAAAGCACCCCGGGCTCCTTTGAGCTCCACCCATCTGGAGGGACGTCCGGGCAGAGCCTCCTCCACCGGCCGACACACCCCCGCCGGCGCTCACCCCCACTCACCCCACCCCCGAAACTACGCCCACCCCACCCACCCGACAACCACTCCGAGCCCCTGTGGATAACTCATCTCCCGAGCGGCGCGTTACTCATATTCTGATGAGAACGGCCGTCAAACAGGAAGGCTCACGGTGGACTCCGAAGAAGCGTCATACCTGCTCCCCGACGGAGAACGCGTCTGGGTGATCAAGACATCGACCGCCGCAGAGCTCTTGCCGAAAATGCTCGAACGTTTCCGCTTCGGCCATACGGACCCACTCATCTTCGGCGACGCAGACAGGCCCGAGGGCGTAGTCGTCCCCTTCGAACTCTGGCGCACCCTCGACACGCGCGTCTTCGACGAGGACGGTCTCGATACCACCTACACGATCGAACGCGCCCGCCTGTCCGACCCCCGCCCTCAATCCCCATCGAGCAAGTCGCAGCCGATTTCGACCTGGACCTGAGCGAGCCGGCCAACGAGTCAGAGTTCAAATCGAAGTAGCGCACTGTGGATAACTCCGACCCGGACCAGCACGGACCTCTTATCCTGATGACGATGCCGGACCACCGTAAAGACCACGCATACACGCCGGCTGACTCGTCTAATCTGGAAAGACAGCCAGCAAAGGAGCTCAGATGTCGACGGAGACGCCACAGGATCGCCCGAACGGTGACCGCGTTAACGTGATCGATACGGCAACCGCGGCGTACAACCTGCCTAAGATGCTGCAGCGGTTCCGGGCAGGTCAGGCTGAGCCGCTAATCTTCGGCGACGACGGCCACCCAGAAGGCGTGGTCGTTCCCTTCGACCGGTGGGAGCAGCTCGAGGAGCTCGCCGAGGACGCCGAGCAGGCCGCACAGATTCGCGACGTCACTCGGCGGCGCCTGGCGACGAACCGTGTCGAGGACTACGTCTCTGCCGACGAACTCGCCGCGGAGTTCGGATGGAACCTCGACAGCGACGCCAAGCCCCCGCCAGCACCCCGATGACGGCCAAGTATCACCTGGTCCTCGATCCGGAGCTCCGGGACGAGCTTCGTGAGCTCCACGCCCGTGCCCAAGCGGACCCGAATGGTGCTGCAGCCAAGCAGTTCGAAGCAGTTCGCGTCGCGCTGAGCGCCCTGCGCGAAGGCCGTGAGACCGAGTTCGCCGGCGAGCGCCTCGGCCGTTCCGACAATCATCCGGATCTTCGCGACTGCGCCGAGATCAAGATCCCGGTCGTGGAGGAGTTCAACCGGCGCGGGCGGCCGATGGGACCTTCGCACCGAGTCACCTACCGGGAGTTCGAGGGTCCGACCGAATCGTCCCTACCGGTGCGGCAGGTCGTCGCCTTCGCGCCCCGCAAGGACGGCGAGATCTTCGACGTGACAGCCAACCGCCTCGGACGCTCGAAGGGCGTCGCCCTCGACAAGCTCGACCACCTCCCGACAGTCCGCCCCGTAACCGGCCCCGACAAGGAGGCCGACCGCCTCGTCACGCCGCCGCGCATGCAACTACCCCCGGACCTGGCCCAAGCATTCAAGGCCCTGGAGGGCCTACCACCACCCACCAGCACCTCACCAACAACGACGAATCACCCACCCGCACTCCCACGCCGCACCCCAAACCGCGGCCCTTCCCAGAGCATCATGTAACACCCGGTAACCGCGCGCCGATGTAGCGGACGGGGGTTCTACATGTGGTGTGAACATCATCGGCCTCGAGGCCGCGAAATCGATTGCTGGCTTACTGGTCGGACTAGGAGGACGTCACCGTCCGCTGTGCGGCTTGAGGCGTGTGAACGGGCCACCAGCGGCTTGAGCTGGTCCGCCCCGGTCGATGCATGGCCGGGGAGAGTGCGAGCGGTCGGACTCGAAGCTTGCGTCCGGACCACGAGCACCGGCCCCGTACAGAGAATCCCAACCTCGAGTCCCGCATCGCTCGTATCGGTACAGGCGCGGACGTGCGGAGGGGGCCTCGCATGACGCTGGCTGATTGGGCATCGTACGACCGGTGGAACGATGCCGTGGCCGACACGATGTACCCCGACGTAGACGACGCCACGCCCGTCTACCTAGATCTCGAGGAGGATCTTCTCGCGACCGTCGCAGTACGTGCGGGTTGGTCCGGCGATCCTCGAGAAGGTCTGTGTGTCGCCGTCCGTGACGTGGTGATCGACGGCGACAAGTTCACTCTCACCGCGTTGAACAAGCGCCTGCGCGAGTGGCGCCGGACCAACAGAACTGAGCCTCCGCCCATTCTGGCGTTTCTAGCCCTAACGGTGCAGGCAGCCGAAGACATGGGGCAGGATGACAGCCTTAGCACGACGGCCTATTACCCGCGGCTCGCCAAGTTGCTGGACGTGCCAGGCGACGACGTGCGCACCGTCTATACCCACTTCGCTGAGTACTTCTGGCGCTGGCTGAACCAATGGCTCGACGATCTCGACGGCGCACGTGGATTGCCGACCGCCTATGCACTGCAGCATCGTTTCATTGGGCTGCCTATCTCACAGGCGCTCGTTCGCCATGCCGATCGCCGTCACTTCCCCGAGTTCTTCGCGCAGTATGGTCTCGCCGGCGGGATGAGCATCGCGCCGGAAGCGCTCGTACCCTACCTGCAGGCGTGGTTCGAAACGGAACACTGCCCGGTCTCGAAGAACCTGCGCAGGTTGTGGAGCAAGGCGGCTGCTCAGGAGCGGATCGCCACGGTCGCGGCGGTGGAGCTGGCCGAGTGGGATGGGATGATCCCCGACGGGCAGGCAGGTCAGCGAAAGCTGCAGAAGCTGGGCCTGATGGCACAGATGCGCAATGGCTTCATGGACACCAACCTTGATATCTCCGTGACGCTGCGCCGCCCCGCCGACGCGGCCGGGGAAGGCATGGAGGTCGAATCCGCCGCAGGAGCGTGGATCCCGTTGCCCTTCCGGCCCGCGGTCTCGAGCCTGTGGCGCGCGGGCGCCTCAGACGGGCTAGACATCCGATCTGTACTTGAAGGCGTGCTCAGCGTCCGGCCAACCGACGCACCGGGCATGGTGCTCAAACACCCGCCCCGCATCATCGTCCCCCTGGTATGGGACGACATGGTGAACGGATACGTCGAGCAAGAGCGCCTGCAGCTCAATGTCCAATGCATGCTGCTGGTCAAGCGCGAGGCCAACGGGAGGTGCATCGCAGACGAGGTCGTTGCGACGATCGACACATGCGCCCGACCCGGGTTCTCCGTCCACAACGAACTTGAGGGCTTGCCAGACGGTTGGGTTGCCGTCGACTCGATCCAGCTCTTCGGCGCGCCGAGCGGCACACGCTTCAACGAACTGGTGCCGCTTGCACGCGACCAGTTGGCGATCGCCGGTGGGATGCGCATTCCATCCCGCGTCCGCAAGTGGTCCTCGACTGCCCCACCAGAGCTGCGCGCCGCAGTCCAGAGCGAGGAGATTGTGCGCATCCGGCTCGTCGACAGTCACGAGGACACACCCCTGAGGGAGTGGAGGGGAAAAGGAGGTGCGCTGATCGTCCCGCTGCGCGATGAAGGACTTGGCGACGGAGACTACAGGGTCAGCTTGCTGCTCGGCGATTCATCGTCGCCAGCTCAGGAACTCAGCCTACGCCTCCGATCGGCGGACACGCCCGACCCGGGCTGGCAGACCGTCCCACGACTGACATATGACCTGACTGGGCCGCTTGGCGCCATCACTGCCGGTGAGCATGGCGACGATGAGAAGGCCATCCTCGTGGACGGCGCGGCCGTGGAGGGCGACCGGGCGATTCAGATTGCGGCGGTAGCCCGCGACCGTGCGCCATGGCAGCCGGTCGCGGACGCGGCGCCGGTCGCCGCGTCGATCCAGGTCGGCGCCCCGGATCCCAAGTCGTGCGTTGTCACCGGCGCCCACTATGTCGAGTTTCCGGCCTATCTCGGCGGCAAGCAGCCACGCTTCATCGAAGGCACATGTCGGTACTGCGGCCTAGTCAAGCGGTCACCAGGGTGGGTGAAGCCGAACTGGAGATCCGGGGGTGCCACGACGCATGCCATTGCAGCTCCAACTCACATATCGGTTGACGAGCTGCCTGCGGTCGGTGGCCAGGAACAGGGGTTGTGGGACAGCGCCCTGGACGTACTCATGCACCTCGGTGGCGGCATCGGGTCGAGCATCACAGCGATCGCCGGCCAGATCGACGGCACGGCATTGTTTACAAGCGCGTTTCCGCAGGTCCTGGAAGCTCTGGGACATATAGCGGTCGAACGTAATGCAAGAGGCGAGTGCGCGCGCTGGGAGATGTCGCCAACTTGCCTGGCGGTCATGCCGAGCTCGACGGCCGAGCTGGTTGGACATTGGCCGCCAGAACAAGTGGTCGCCATCGCTGCTCGCGCGGCTTCCCTGGGAGGCGCCTTCCAGACCGAACCGCGCACGGACGGACCCGCGCGCAGGATGATCACGGGTCTGAAGGGTGCCGCGCTCGACTTCCTGCCCACCGAAAACGTCACGCTCGTCCGTGAGGCTGGGGCAGGTATCCTCAGGGCCCTTCCGCCGCTCTCCGAAGTCGCGCGGGCGCTGCCGCGTGAGCCCAGACCGGGATTCACGCTGGCGGAAAGGTTTGACACGACGCGGATCTCGTGGGCTCAGACGTCCGACTTGACGCTACCGGGCGCGTACCGCCTGCGTCGCGGGTTCGAGACCATATACACATATGCGTCAGCCGCAGATGCGACAGACCGGCAGGTCGCTCCAGCATCCGTACATCTGGCCAAGCATCTGGCCGCCAACTCGGCGGGGACGATGCTTGCGATGTATGAGCTGTCCCGGCGCGAAGTGCTCGTGCCCCTCGGGTGCGATCTACCAGGGCTCTATGCCCGTGCGCTTGTCCTGCGCAGCGGAGAGCAGCCCAGGCGGGCGAGAGTGACCGTCGCCAGGACAAAGGTCCCGTGCCTGCTGTATCCCGACATCGACCAGGAGACTGCGGATCTCCTGCTGACTTTGCTGATGACCTGAGAGGACTACCGTGGCGCCTACCAACCCGACGAAGCTCGCTCGCGATCTTCGGGATGTCTTTCTCAAGTACTTCGATACCGCATTCTGGCTCGACAACGACGCTGTGATGCGCGAACGCAGGAGACTGCTCGAGGCTCCCGGTGCGCTGGTCGGCGACCTCATGATCGAGCCGGTGATGCCGTACGCGAATACACACCCGCTCGCGGACATCGCCCGCCGAGTGGGCATCGACGCCGACGTAGCTCAGCTTGTCGGCGAGGCCGTCTTTCCGGGTGCACCTATGCCCAACCTGCGATTGCGGGAGCACCAGGCCGAGTCGATCGAGCACGGCTTCCGGCCCGCGCTGAGCGAGGGACGCAACGTTATCGTCACGTCGGGGACCGGCTCCGGCAAGACGGAGGCATTTCTGCTCCCAGTCCTCCTCAGGGTTATGCAGGAGGCACGTGACTGGTCTACGCAGCCGGGAGCAGACTGGTGGTGGTCCTCCGCGTCTCCGCAATGGCGGCCGATGCGCCACGGCGAGACACGTGACTCTGCTATTCGCACCCTGATCCTCTATCCCACCAACGCGCTGGTCGAGGATCAGATGACCCGACTCCGCCGTGCTGTGCGGGCACTGCGTGAGTCGGCACCGCGCACGCCCATCTGGTTCGGCCGCTATACGGGCAGCACGCCCGGCTCCGGCCGACGGCCCCGGGGGAAGCGGGCGGCGAGCGAAGTAGCGGCGGAACTGAAGGGGCTCGAACATGAGGTTGCGGGTCTGCGGAAGGCGAACGCAGACGCGACCGGCCAGCGTCAGCAGGGCTCCGCCTGGCACCAGGAGCTCGACCTCGACCAGTTCCAGGACCCGCGCTCAGGCGAGATGCTGACACGCTGGGACATGATCGAGGATCCACCGGACATCATGGTCACGAACTACTCGATGCTGAACTCGATCATGATGCGGCAGTTCGAGGATCCAATCTTCGAGAAGACGGCGGCGTGGTTGGCGAAGCCCGGGAGCATCTTCACACTCGTGGTCGACGAGCTTCACCTCTACCGCGGCACCCAGGGCAGCGAGGTCGCAATGATCATCCGCTCGCTCTTACACCGCCTGGGCATCGCACCTGACTCGCCGAAGCTAAGGATCATCGGCACCTCTGCGTCGCTCAACGAGTCGTCCCGCAGCATGGACTACCTCGAACAGTTTTTCGGCATCGACCGGCGAAGCTTCACGATCTGCCCAGGGCGCCCGCTGGACCTACAAGCCCCGCCCCCGATCACGCGGGACGACGTGGAGGCTGCCCGCAGGTCTGCCGCCGATCTGTCGCGCGCGGTAGCGCTCGCCTGCCAGGACCCAGAGGAGGAGCGGCTGCGGGCGACATCAGTCACCAGCCTCGCTGACCGCCTGTTCCCACACGAGCCTGACCAACTGGAACTCCTTGACGGCGTCTTCTCCCAGCTGGCACTCGCGGCACCGAAGCCGGACGAGGCCCAGCTGATCCCGTTGCGCGCACATGCTTTCGTCCGGATGCCGCGCGGTGTCTGGGCCTGTAGTAACCCGCGGTGCCATTCCGGCGAGGAGTCGCCAAGCGGCATCGGCCGACTCTTCACCACTCCCGCGCACAACTGCGCCACATGCGGCAGCAGGGTGCTCGAGCTGCTCTACTGCTACGAGTGCGGTGATATCAGCCTCGGTGGCTTCGTCCTCCAGCAGGAAGGATCGCAGGTCGCCCTCGCCCCGGGGCCGGTGGAGGAGAGCCAGAGCGGCAAGCAGGTCTTCCTACGCTCGTCGACGGAATTCGTGTGGTACCGCCCGGGCCTCGTTGACCTGGGCAAGGAATGGTCTCACAGCGGCGTGAAGCTGGCATTTGCAGCGGCATCTTGGAATCCGGCGCTTGGCTTGCTGTCGATGCCGCCGGATGGCGAGCCTACCGGAGTGACGCTTAGCTTTTCGGGACACAAGACCGGCGACCGAGTGCCGGCGCTGCCGACGCGGTGCCCCACCTGCGGCTACGCTGCCACCCAGCCGAAGGCGGGCTCCTTCACTAGTGGGCAGGTCAACTCGCCGGTGCGTGCACACACCACGGGCCCGGCCGCTGCAACTCAACTCTACTTGTCGCAGCTCGTCCGCTCTCTGGCCGAGGGGCGGGCTGGACGGGCATCGATCGCTGACGCGAAGACGATCGTGTTCACCGACGGCCGGGATGACGCCGCACGCACCGCTGCCGGAGTCGCGCGAAACCACTATCGGGACCTGGTGCGACAGGTTCTGCGCCAGGAGGTCCAGGAAGCGCCGGATCCCGTGCCTCGGCTGAGGGATCTGGACATGGCAGACGTAACCGTCAGAGGGCTTGGGCTAGCCAAGGTCGCGCTGATGAGCCAGGACCTTGGGATGTCGCTGACTCCCGAGCAGGAGAAGGCTCTTCACGAGGCGCTCGCCGCGCTCGCCGGCGAGAGTTCGGTCGCCCTGCCTCAGCTCTACGGCCGCATCCGAGATGCCTTGGTCCGGCTCGGCGCGAACCCTGGAGGGCCGAACCCTTGGAACCGCTACCTGGAGGATCAGCTCGACGGCACGACCCCCTGGTACCGAGCCTTTGCCCCACCCGTCAGCGGTGCTTGGCCAGAGCTGCCGCTGACCCAGGGTCAGCAAAAGCTCATGGAGGATCTACGTGAGGCCGTGATGGAGGCGGTGTTCGACCGTGCTCGTCGTGACCTTGAGTCGGTCCAGATAGCTCGTATGGCCATCCACGGGCTGCCGCGAGTGGAGGGCCCTCTGGGTGAGGCCGAACTGGTCCAGCTCGTGGGATCGGTGGTGCGCATCCTCGGGACGCTCAGCCGATACGAAGGTAGCCGCAGGGGCGGGGTCCAGACGACGGCCGTTATGCCTGCACCTGTCGCGAGGTACGTCGGCAAGGTCGCGGAGCGCCTTGGGCTCTCAGCCGACGCAATCACTACGCAGTTGCAGGCCCTTCTCGCCACCGACGTCGGCAGCAGAGCGGTTAGCGGCTGGCTGTTGCGCTCCTCCGCCATCGACTCGACGCTTGTGCTGCTCCCGCGAGGCGACGAGTGCTGGCGGTGCCGCAACTGCAACTATGTCCACCTGCAAGCCAGCCTTGGCGTATGCAGCAACCGGCAGTGCTTCTCGATCGGACTCCACGCGGAACCCGTACACGACGAGGACTCCGGCGACTACTACGCCTGGCTGGCGCACCGTGAACCTCGCCGTCTGTCGATTGCCGAGCTCACGGGGCAAACCAAGCCGCTGTCGGCGCAGCGAGATCGCCAGCGCTGGTTCAAGGGTGCGTTCGCTCTGAACGAGAGTGCGCTTGCCGAAGAGCTCGATGCCCTGTCGGTGACGACAACTATGGAGGTTGGCGTCGACATCGGTTCCTTGCGCGCGACGATGATGGCGAACATGCCGCCCCAGCGGTTCAACTATCAGCAGCGTGTCGGCAGGGCCGGCCGGTCAGGCAGCAGCTTCAGTTACGCAGTGACGGTGTGCCGGTCGCGCTCGCACGACGAATACTACTTCCAGCGCACCGACCGTATGACCGGTGACATCCCGCCGCAGCCGTTCCTAGATCTTGAGCGGCCGCGGATCATCCAGCGTGTCGTCGCCGCAGAGTGTCTCCGCCGTGCCTTTGCCGCACTCGCAGACCCTCCCACCTGGACCTCGGACAGCAACCACGGCACGTTCGGTAGGACGACCGAGTGGCCCGAGCGACGGAAGGAGGTTGCCGCCCAGCTGAGTCACGAGGACCGGGTGCGAGACGTTGTGCGCCGGCTGGCGGCCTTCACCCTGCTTTCGGAGGAAGCGAGGTCGGCAATTGTGCACTACGTCACCGACGAACTGGTGACCCGCATCGACTCGGTCATGGAAGCGGAGGCGGGCTCGACCGACCTCGAACTCAGCTCGGCCCTGGCCCGATACGGCATCCTGCCGATGTTCGGATTCCCCACCCGCGTCCGGAATCTGTGGAATACGAAGGTCACTAGCCGGGAGTGGCTCCAGACCAAGGTTGTCTCCGATCGGTCGCTCGACCAAGCGATATCCATCTTCTCCCCGGGGGCGGAGGTGGTGAAGGATGGACTCGTGCACACAGTGGAGGGTTTCGCCGCCTACCGTGTCGAGGGCACGATCGCCAAGGCGGTCGACCCCCTCGGCACAGGTCTTTCCTTCGGGCGGTGCCCGAAGTGTGGTCGCGGCGAACTTGAGCCTGCCAGCGCCAGCTGCCCAGCATGCTTCGAGATGCTCGAGATGCTCACCTTGCACGAGCCCCGCGGCTTTCGCACCGATTACAGAGCGAGGCCCTACACAGGCGACGGGGACACCGCGCTCCGCGGTTCCACTCCAATCCTCACGGTAAAGTCTCAGCCCACGCGGGAGCAGCAGTTACCCAGGGTGGACCTTCACCTCTACGAACAAAGCCGACTTGTCACCGTGAACGACAACTTCGGCCGGGGGTTCCGGTTCACGCCTGCGCAGGATGGGACAGTGATTGCCGAGCCTGGCAGCACGGGAGCGCCCGAGCTGACCGTCATCGGCGAGATCCGGGTGACCGACGCACTGCTGATCACGCCACGGAGGCTCGACATCCCGACGTCTGCCGTCGCGCTGTACGATCAGCCGTCCGGCAAGGCCGCATACACGTCACTCGTCGAGATCCTACGGCGCGGCGCCCAGGTCCTCCTCGACATCGATGCAATCGAGCTTGCGTCGGGCATCAATCCGATTCGCGTTCCGTTGCTGGCAGCGGACGAGCCAGACGCTAAGGCGCAGGTAGCCGCGGCGGTGTACCTGGCCGATACTGCCGAGAACGGCGCGGGGTATGCCACGGAGCTCGGCGAGCCGGCGACGTTCGAGGCAATGCTTCACCGGATCTACGCCGATGTGGCGGAGCAGTGGGAAGACCCGCAGCACCGGCTGGTCTGCGATCTCTCCTGCCCAGATTGCCTGCGCGCATATGACAATTCGCGGCGCCACTCGCACCTGGATTGGCGGCTGGCGCTCGACATGCTGGAGATCATCACCGGCAGGCCGCTGACTGTCACGAGGTCACTCCCGTCAGATCCCACCGAGTTCGAGACGGCGGCAGGCGCGCTGCAAGGCGCCGAGACTGGAGCCTTATGCGAAGTCCCGTTCATTGCCCGTGGCGACAAGTGCGTGCTGCTCGCACACCCGCTGTGGCGCCTCGACACTGACTGGCTCACCGACCAGCAGGCACTCGCGCACGTAGCGGCACAGGAGTCGTTCCGCACCGTGGGGTGGGACGACGTCCGCTCCTTCCGCATCAACCCACTATCGGTATGGCGCTACCTGAACTGACGTGGCGTCCGCCACAGCCGCCGGTGGTGGACCACGTCAGCCCCAGCCTTCTGGCGACCTGGAATAAATGTCACCTGCGCGCAGGCTTCCAGCTGGATCCAGCGACGAGCGGCCTTCGCAAGATGGGTCTGCGTGCTGCCGTGGGGAACGTTGCGCACGCAGTGCTCGAGCGACGGTTCGGCTCGCAGGAAGAGTTCGCCGAAGTCTGGGCCGCGGAGAGCTCACGAGCGTACAAGCGCCTGCAGCGGGAGTGGGCACCCGCCACGCCGCCGACTCCTCAGAACTGGCCCGCCTGGGCGCTCACAAAGCACCAGGTGGCCAGACGTGTCGTCCACGACCGAACGGGCGATGCGATCACTACCGCGCAGGCACGCAGAACCGCATCCGGACAACCGGCGCGATCCCCGACCACTGAGCAAGTCGACCGGACGCCCGGGCTTCCCTGGCGTGAACGTTGGCTTGAGGACCGCGTGCTCGGACTGAGGGGGAGGCCGGACCTTGTCGAACACGCCGATGGTGTGCTGACCGTGGCCGACTTCAAGACCGGTCGGGGCGACATGACGGACGACCGGAGGGACCAGCTCCTGATATACGCCGCCCTAGTCCAGTCATCGCTCGGCGAGCTGCCCTCGCGTGCCGAGATCCGGCGCGCCGACGGGAGCTCGCAGGGTTTTGGTATCCAGAGCGAGGCCATCGACGACGTTACAAGGCGGGCGGCATCCGCGCGTGCGCTGCTGAATGACGCTGCCGCCGGCCGCCGAGACCTAGACGCCACACCGGGACCGGGCACGTGCCCCACTTGTCCGTTCCGCCTCGCCTGCGGTCCCTTCCTACAGGCGTACCAACCCGATTGGGTTTGCGGTCACGTCGTAGCGGGACGCGTCCAGGGCACCGGGCTGCTTGGCGCCCAGCGCTATCTCGACCTCGACGTCCTGGCACCGCGCTGGCGGCCTCGGCAGCTTCGTCTCATCGGGCTTGCGCAGCCGCGACCGGCGCACGGCCAGCTGTGGAGCGTGAGCGATTTCGAAGGGGCATCAGCGGCCGGCTTCGCCCGCTGGAACACGCTGACGTGGAGCTGGCCTGAATGAGCAGTACTGGATGACCCTGAGGAACGACCGCACGAAACGCAGGTGGCCGTGGCCCGCTGAGCCTTCGCAATGGTAGCTCTCAGCCATTCCCGGACACCTGAAGCACCTGATTGCCCGTGGGCTCAAGGCGTCAACGATGTCTTGCCCCAGATCAACACGGTCGGGTGGCTGTCTACGCGCACTTCGGAGTCGGCCTGCATCGCGAGGTACGAAGTAGTCACGAAGCCGCCAAACTCACGACGACAGATGCGTGAAATTGGCGAGCGACATCCCGCCCCAACTGAGACGAAGGGACAGTTGCACTCTGCCACAAGGGCGAGTCCGGTGGCGACCGATCATCTCCCAGCACGCCTCCTGTTCATGTTGCCAAGAAGCTGCCGCCTCGCCCGGCTCCACGACACACCCGCGGGCAGGCTAACCAGCCTTCAAAATCTTCTCCAGCTCAGCCCTTGAAATCAGCGAATGCTTCTTATCTCGCGCCGTATTGAAGATAATCTTCGGAATAAGGGAGAAGTCCAGGTTCAGTGAACATAGTCTGTAGGTATCAATACCGGAATGTTTCTTCGTATCAATATCCAAGCCCAATTCACGAAGTTCGCGCACGCGTCGCTCCGTATGTACGGAATCACGAGTTGGGACCCGAAGCAGCCCAGCAGGAACCTCAGTATCGAATCGCTGCAGCAAGATATGAAAGAGCTTTTCGTGAACCTTTGAGCCATACGGCACTACCAGATACGGAGCCGGCACCGAACCGCCATAGCGGGAGACCATCGTCTCGCTAAGATCCTCCCGCAATCGATGGAATTCGGGACTCAAGCCCGGGAACTCCATGTCGAAGCGAGCCCCCATGACCTCCGCCACTACCCGCTTGCTGTACACATACAGATCAAGGAGCTCTTGCGTCGGAATATCGCCGACCTCCAATGAGTCAGCAAGTCCTCTGATCGCGAGCAGAGCATCTGGGCGGAGTTGTTCCCACTCTCCCTGCGGATCCTGATCTTTCCCTGCCATGAATACCTACTCTCAATTCAGGCGTCGATGCGTCACCGATATCGATCCCGTCCCGTCTCATGGCGACACAGGTGGCTCAGCCGAATCGAACCCGGTCATACGGCCGTGCTGATGGGCAAGGCTTAGAAAGATCTTCCGATCTACATTCGAGCATCGCTCGAGAACCGAAACAAACCAAGGGGCAACAAACATTGTGAGATACGGAAACTCTCCCACCTTGAGTACGCTCCCAGCCAGGACCCAGTCTTGCGGCCGATCAGCAGAACCCGCCCGGAGAAACGCCTGAAGGTCGAAGCGCGGTTCATCGTCGTGGCGTTCTCGGAGACCCAGATCTCTGGTCACCCCGATTAGCCACCACCGAAAGGAGCGATCAGTGTCGCGCCGCATGACGGCTTTACCCGCCTGTGGCACAGACAGGTATGCGGCAGCCATCAGGGCATCCGGAGGATCGAGCTCCGCAAGAACTCCGGGCGGCAAGAAGATGCCATCTTCGGGCCACGCTACTGACCGATTCGCCTCCTCGATAGAGCTCGTAGCAATGTCTGCACCAAGATATTCTTTAATATCGGCGTAGAACTGCGAGGTTTCAACTATAAGGATCTCACCACCAGTCCGCAGCCGAAACTCATCAATTAGGTACGGCCACGGCCGCCGCTTCTGGCCAAGGTCCGCCGGTTGGTACCAGTCTTCCTTCGTGTCGCCTGACACAAAGATCGTCTTGGTGCCACGCGGCAGTGTCTGCCCGTGCTCAACCATTTCCTCCCAGACAAGGAAATCTCCAGCCGCAAGGAGTTCGCTTCCTTTGCCATGATCTGAGAATCCAGGCGGAATCTCATTCGGATAGCGGAAATGAATAGCATGCTCCACCCTACTCCGCAGAATTGCTTCGTCAACCGGACTGCCGATTCGGTCAGAGAATAGACCAGCGATGGTTTTCAATAGCTCATCAGTGTCGCCCGCGAGTGCATCCGGGTCTATATCGTGCTCATCTCTGATCTTCTTGGCATGCGCTATCAACGCAGATTTCCACGGAGCACTGGCCTCTTCGAACAGCGGTCGACTAACTAAGTCCTCGATTTCATCGAGGCCATACGGGTCGGAGTAGCTGACAATCAAGGATTTTACCCGATTCAGCGCGGTATCGATTTGCTTCCAGGCTGCATCGAAGGCCCGGCTGATCTCACCAGGTGCCTTGGACAGCGCCTCGTTTCGCCGCTTGATCACGCCGGCTCTGCCCCGCACGAACTCGAGGCCCACCTGATGCGGGAGCCATAGCCTCGCCGAGATGGACTCAAGCGCTGCAAGCAGGTCACCACGCGTGGCCGGAGTATACTGATAGAGGTTTAGAAGCACATTGGCATCAGGAACGATTACTGCATCGGCATAATAGGATCGCTTGCTCTCTTCGTTCGAGGTCACGCCAGGATCGATCCATGCAGCAAACCGACGCAAGAGCGGCGCCACACCATCTGTCGCACTGTCGTCGTGCATTCCTCACCCACACCGGTAGTCGTTGCTCCAGAATATCGAATAGTGGCGACTATGTCAGTCGGCGCCGATGCACCGGGGCCATCATCAGCACCGCTCGCCGGCACGCATTTGGTCCCTCCTGCGCTTGTCACCGCAGATGGGTCTCGCTGACGGGCGGGGGGACTCCCCGAGTTCGCGAGGGTATGCCACGAGCTGTTGCGACCTCGGGCGAGATCTCGGCAGCCTTTCCGGCACAGGGGTGATGCGGGCAGCCAGCTATCGTCGACTTCTGTGAACGACGTCTTGTTTCCGGGCCCGCCATCGACACCATCTGAGCCTGACACTGAACGCGATCTCGTCTGCGGCGCGTTCCGCGACTCTGACCCTGACGGCAAACGAGCCGCAGCGGTGATCCGCGCAACTTACGACCAACTGTACGACGGCCAGCACACCGGTCGCTTCCGGTGGGATCAGCTCTTCAAAACGGAGAAGACACACTTCGGAACACTGCTCGAGATCAACCTTCGCCGAGAGTTCGACGACGTGATCGACGACCCGATCGACAGTCATGCGCTCGACTACTCGGTCCGTGGAATCGATGTGGACTGCAAGTTCTCTCAGAGCTTCGGTGGATGGATGATCCCCCCTGAGTGCTTCGGGCACCTGCTTCTGGTCGCCTGGGCAGACGACGTCCGTGGGACCTGGAGCCTGGGTGTGGTTCGGGCGATAGATATCAACCGGCGTGAGAGTGTCAATCGCGACGGAAAGACTCAACTAAGTCAACGCGGCAGGCAGCAGATCGCTTGGCTGCAGTTCGAGGCCGACTTACCGCCAAATGTCCTTCTTGGCTTGGACAAAGATACGCTTGCCAAGATCCTCGCACCAAAGTCTGGGCAGGCACGAGTTACCGAGATGCTTCGCCAGGCAACGGAGCGACGAATCGGACGGAACACTATCGCTACGCTGGCGCAGCAGGATGACTACATGGCGAGGCTCCGCGACAATGGCAACGGAGCCCGAACTACCCTGCGGAGGGAGGGCTATCTGATTCCCGGAGGCGACTACGAGGTTCACCGTAGGGTTGCACGTCAACTAGGTGTACCTGTGCCAGAACCTGGGGAGGTCCTCAGCGTACGGGTGGTGCCTGCGGCGGTCGACGAGCCCTGGACTGTAGAACTTGATGGGCGCCGATGGCGACGAGTCAAGGACGGTGAGAGTCCGGTCGAGCCGGCCCCACGATTGCCCGATGTCAGGAAGCCAAAGAAGGGCAGCGCTGCCACCGCACTACCTGGATCGGACGAATGACTACTGGAGGACGTCAGCCACCTGCAATGCTGAGTGACCGTCGCCGCACGGCCTCGTACGGCGACACACCGACGACTCCCGGTCGGTCCCGCAACATGCGCGCGATCAGGAGAACCGACACCAGCCCGGAGACGGCGCTCAGGTCCGAGTTGCATCGCAACGGCTACCGCTTCCGTAAGGATCTCAGCATCTACACGTCGAGCCGCCGGGTGCGGCCTGACATCGTCTTCACAGCTCGCAAGGTCGCCGTGTTCGTGGACGGGTGCTTCTGGCATTGCTGTCCTGAGCATGGGCGGCAGCCGTCGGTGAACTCGCAGTACTGGTCACCCAAGCTCCAGCGCAATGTGGAGCGAGATCGCCTTGCCGATGCTGCGTTGGACGACGACGGATGGTCGGTCGTCCGCATCTGGGAGCACGAAGCCCTCGTCGAAGCTGTTGAAAAGGTCGTGAGCGCTCTCCAGGACCGGAGCTAGCTGACCTTCGAGCGCATCTGAGCTAGATATTCATGACGGACGTGATCGTCTTGACCGATGAAGGCCCGGAAGTCGCCTAGCTTGTAGGTCGGCTCGCCGGATTCGGAGTCGATGGGTTGCATGTTGAAGTCGCGCATCAGGTGCTTGAGGCGGAGCTCGATCTCTTCGAGTGTTAGCGATCCATCGATGCGCTCGAAGATCTCGGCGATAGTCAGCGGGTCGGCAGCGGCCCGCAGGACTCGGTAGACCTCATCGTGGGCGACGGTCTCGGTGTGCACCCGCGGCTCGCCCTCGTGATTGAGGGCAGCGACGATCTGCCGGCCAATCGCCCTCGCAACCGGAGGCGGGAACGCGTTCCCGATCTGGCGATACTTCGAGGTCTTGCGCCCGGCGAAATGCCACTTCTTCTCGTCCCAGCCCTGCAGCCGCGCAACCATCTCGACGGTCAGCTTCGGGTCATGATCCTCTGGAGTGTCCGCCGACGGCGCCGCGTCTGCGACACCCAGACCATCGACACCCATGTCGCGCCAAGCCCGCTTGGCACGAGTTGGGCCAAGGTCGGCTCCGCCATGCTTCTTAGAGCCGCCAACGATGGTGGGAGCGATTTTATTCGCCCGGCCTGCCCAGTGGCTGGCGTGCTTCCATCCGTTCGCAGCCATGAGGTCTACAAGTTCTTCGCCAACAGTTCGCCCGAGTGGCGACGCCTCTGGCCATGTGAAGTACGGCGCGTCGTCTTCCCTGAGGGCGACGAGCACGAAGCGCGGTCGTAATTGCGCTACCCCATAGTCAGATGCGTGCAGCAGCCGCCAGTCAGCGACGTACCCGAGCTCATTCAAGCGGTCGAGAACGTGTTGCCGGTACGCCGAGAAGCGTGGCGCAGACAGACCCCTAACGTTCTCAAGCATCAGAGCGCGCGGCCGCATGATCCCGCAGAGCTCGACCGCCCAGGCGAACAGATCACGCTCGTCGTTCGCGCCGAGTTGCTTGCCTGCGATGGAAAACGGAGGGCACGGCACTCCCCCGGCCAGAAGGTCCACATCGCGGAATTGCTCGGGATCCCAGACTTCGGGATCGGCAACGTCGCCAACGCGCACGTCCCACTTCGGCCGGTTCAGCTTCAAGGTCTCCGCGGCCATGGGATCAAGCTCCACAGCCAGCGCATGCTCGAATCCAGCAAGCTCAAGCCCAAGAGCCTGACCGCCTGCTCCTGCGCAGATCTCTACTACTCGCAATGAACTCACGAGACCTCCCCCGTAGTTCGAACATTTGTTCGAGTGTAGAGATGAGCTTCGAACCCGGTCAAATCCGCGGACAGATTCGCGGCAAGGGGCTGAGTCAAGCTAGGCCAGCCCAGATCTCGAGCCTTGCACTGCTTCGACTCGGCGCATCTCATGCCGATTGGTTCCGCTCTGCCAGGGGATCGAACAGGCAGAGCTTAGCGCCTGCCCGCATGCAGTCGCGGGACCCAGGCCGGCCCTGACCCCAACTACTTTCCGGGCACGCCCAGAGACCGCTCTCCAGCCAGGTGCGCCACCCGCTCAGAAGCCCAGCCGATCAGACTGTGCGGATTCTCCTGTTGGACATCTGTCCACGGCGGATGGAAGTTAGAAGGTATGGACTTCACTCAGCTTGGGCGTACGGGACTGAACGTCAGTCGGATCGTGTTGGGGACTATGAACTTTGGGCCTCTTACTGAGGTGGGGGATGCGCACGCGATCATGGATGCGGCGCATGACAAGGGGATCAACTTCTTCGATACGGCTAACGGGTACGGACGGGCTATCTACCCGGGGCGGACCGAGGAGATCATCGGGGAGTGGTTCGCCAAGGACGCGAAGAACCGTGAGAAGACGGTGCTGGCGACCAAGGTGTACGGCGACATGGGCGACGGCTGGCCGAACGAAGGAAAGCTGTCGGCGCTCAACATTCGGCGTGCGCTGGATGCGTCGTTGAAGCGCTTGCAGACGGACTACGTGGATCTGTACCAGTTCCACCACATCGACCGGAACACGCCGTGGGAAGAGATCTGGCAGGCGATGGAGGTCGCCGTCCAGCAGGGGAAGATCCTGTACGCCGGGTCGAGCAACTTCGCCGGATGGCACATCGCTCAGGCGCAGGAGGCGGCAGCGCGGCGCAACTATGTCGGGCTTGTCAGCGAGCAGTCGCTGTACAACCTCGCGCAGCGTGACATCGAGCGTGAGGTGCTGCCGGCGGCGCAGGCGTACGGGCTGGGCGTGATCCCGTGGTCGCCGCTGCACGGTGGGCTGCTGGGTGGCGTGATCCGGAAGGAGAACGAGGGCGTACGGCGCCTTGAAGGTCGCTCCAAGGAGACGCTCGAGAAGCTTCGGCCACAGATCGAGCAGTACGAGGCGTTCGCGGACGAGCTCGGGCACGAGCCGGGTGAGCTCGGGCTCGCATGGCTGCTGCACCAGCCTGGGGTGACCGGTCCGATCGTCGGCCCGCGGACCATGGAGCAGCTGGAGTCCGCCGTACGCGCCGTCGACATCAAGCTCGACGAGAAGTCGCTGACCCGCCTCGACGAGATCTTCCCGGGCTACAAGACCGCCCCGGAAGACTACGCCTGGTAAGTCCGCAAAGGCCGCCGTACACGAACATGTGTACGGCGGCCTTCAGGGCTGGACCGAGTCGAGGAACGCACGTACGGCGTCGCGGTTGTCGGTACGGCGCCACGCGACCGCGAGCTCGGCCGGCGGCAGATCGGGGACGGGACGGCAGACCAGGCCGGGGCGTTGGTAGAGACCAGTGTTTCCTTCGGCGAGGAGCGCGATCCCGACACCGGCGGTGACCAACTCGAGAACCTCGTCGGCAGCGGTGGCCTCGGCCGCCACGACAGGTGGACCGGGTCGGGCGTCGACGGCCAGCCAGAAGTCGCGGAGCGGGCCGGCTGCCGCGGGAAGCGCAACGAAAGGCTCGTCCAGGAGCAAAGAGAACGGGATCTCAGCACGGTCTGCCAGAGGATGCTGGGCAGGTAGAGCGACCCAGCGCGGTTCGGTGATCAGTACCCGGGTCGCGAAGTCGGCGGAGATCGGGAGCCAGACGAAGGCGACGTCGCTGGTTCCGTCGGCGAGGCCGGCGGTGGGGTCGTCCCAGCCGACGAGGCGCAGCGAGACCGTCCAGCCCGGCAGCGCGGCGCGGAAGCGTTCGACGGCAGGGCGTTGGAGGTCGCGACCGACAGCGGTCTGCATACCGATGACCAGCTGATGCGGGTGGGCGGCTGCCCGAGCTTCGGCGTACCCGCGATCCCAGGCGGCGAGCACCTCCCGCGCCACAGGGAGTAAGACCGATCCCTGCGCGGTGAGTGTCAGTCCGCGAGGCCGGCGGTCGAAGAGGTCGAAGCCGAGGCGGCGTTCGAGGGCGCGGAGCTGCTTGGACAGGGCAGGCTGCGAGACGAACAGGCGGGCGGCCGCGGCCGTCACGGTCGATTCCTCGGCGGCCGCGACGAAGTACCGGAGCTCGCGCAGGTGCGCATCCATAACCAACGGTTATATCAACAGGTCTTGGTGCGGCGGCGGGGTGCGCGTCGATGCTGGGCGCATGACGACGACACGCAACCTCGGCGGGCTCGACGTACCGGCGATCGGATTCGGCGCGATGGTGCTCTCCCCCGGCATGTACGGCGCGATCGACGACGACCGCGCACTCGCGGCGCTGACCGCGGCGATCGACGCCGGCGGGACGTTCATCGACACCAGCGACGCGTACGGCGACAGCGGGCACAACGAGAACCTGATCGGGCGGGCGATTCGCGGGCGGCGCGACGAGGTGACGGTGGCGACCAAGTTCGGTCTGCGGCTCGATGACGGCGCGCAGCCGCATCCCCTCGACGTCGGGTTCGCGTTCGAGCAACTACTCGTCAACGCGGAGCCGAAGTACGTCCGCGGGTACGCCGAGTCCAGCCTGCGCAACCTCGGCATCGACGTGATCGACCTGTACTACCTGCACTTCCCGGATCCGCAGGTACCGATCGAGGACACCGTCGGCGCGATGGCCGAGCTCGTTGCCGATGGCAAAGTTCGGCATCTCGGAGTGTGCAACGTGACGGCGCAGGAGCTGCGGCGGGCGTACGACGTACATCCGATCGCGGCCGTCCAGACCGAGTGGTCGATGTGGCGGCCGATCGACCCCGAACTGCTCGACGTGGCGCGCGAACTCGGCGTCGGCGTCGTACCGTGGAGCCCGCTCGGCGCCGGGTTCCTGACGGGCACCGTGCAGGCGCTGGACAAGGACGACTTCCGGAACAACGCGCCGCGTTTCGATGCCGCGAGCCTGAAGGCGAACAACGCGTCGTACGACGCGCTTCAGGCACTCGCTGCGGACCTCGGGATCTCGCGGAGTCAGCTCGCGCTCGCGTGGCTGCTGCACCAGGATCCGGCGGTCGTACCGATTCCTGGCAGCCGTACGCCGGCGCACATCGTCGAGAACCTGGCGGCCGCGGACATCACTCTGCACCCGGACACGCTCACGCGCATCGACGCGGTACTCGCCGGTCTGACACCAGTCGGCGCGACCCTGCTCCGGGACAAGCGGTGACGCTCACTTGGCGGCGATGGCTTCTATTTCCAGGAGCCAGGCTTCGTCGTAGATGCCGGTGATGACGACAGTGAGGGCTGGGGCGTGGCTGCCGAGGACTTCCTGGCGAATGGCCGAGTTTTCGGCTCGGTAGGCGCGATCCGACAGGTAGGTCGTGACCTTGACCAGGTCGGCGAGGGTCAGGTCGTGATGGCTCAGTGCGGTCGCGACGTTGGTCCAGACCTGGCGGCATTGGGTGGCGAAGTCCGAGGCGGTATCGCCGGTTGGTGAGACCGGAATCTGGCCGGAGATGTAGACGGTGCGGGCCGGGGCGGCGACCTCGAGCGAGTGTCGGTAGCCGCCGCCGTCAGGTACAAGTGGGCCGGGAGTGATCACGCTCAGATCATCACAACGCCGCGGGTCAGGCGTGGACCGCGGTGGTCGGGAGCATGCCGATCAGGGCGTCGGCGGCCAGGGAGGCAGCGGGGCCGGTGGGGACGGCGACGGAGACCTGCCAGTCGGAGGCGGTGCCGGGGGCCAGGGCGACGGTGACGTGGTCGCCGCGTTTGGCGGCGATGCGTTCGGGGACGAGCGCTACGCCTAGGTCGTGGGCGACCAGGGCCAGGAGCGTGTGTACGTCGTTGACCTCGATCGTCACCGGGTGCGCGACGCCGGCGGTGGCGAAGGCGCGGTCGGAGATGGCGCGGGCGCCCCAGGTCGGGTCGAAATCGACGAACGACTCCCCCGCCAGATCATCGAGGGTCACGTTAGACGCCTTCGCGAGCCGGTGGTCGGGAGCGCAGACGAGGACCATCGACTCGCGCGACAGCGGGCGCAGGTCGAGCCCGTCGACCGGGTCGCCGGCGGTCGCGACGAACGCGACATCGAGGCGGCCGGACGCGAGTTCGTCGAGCATGGGCGTGGAGCCGCCTTGCCGGACCTCGATCTCGACGCCCGGGTACCCGGACCGGAACTTCGCGAGCAGCGCCGGTACGTCGACCACTCCGAGGCACTGTTCCAGCCCGACCGTGAGATGACCGCGCAGCAGCCCCTGGACCGCGGCAACCGCGTCCTTCGCGGCCTCGGCGGCGGCGAGGGTACGTCGTCCCTCGCACAGCAGCGCCCGCCCCGCCTCGGTGAGCTCCACGCTGCGGGTGTTGCGGACGAACAGACTCGCCCGGAGCTCACGCTCGAGCGCGCGGATCGAGGCGGACAGCCCCGACTGCGAGATCGACATCGCCTCGGCCGCCCGCGTGAAGTGCTTCTGCTCGGCCACCGCCACGAAGTGTTCCAAGTGCCTCAGCTCCATGACTAAGAACTGTAGTCGATCGAAGGAAATCGATTCACCTGTCCTGCATGTTGGCGCGACCACTCGGCCCGCCACCGCGGACCTCCAGGCCATCACAAATGCTGCTCTGCTGCTCCCTCCAGGCAGCGAGCGGCGCCGGCCGCGTGATTGTGATGGCCTGGCGGTCCGCATCCAGGTGGTACAGCGGACCTGCGCCACTCACCAACCCGATCCGAAACGTGCCGCACGCCGGCAACCATGCTCAACGTCCGCCGAGTCGGACAGGTTGGTGAGTGGCTGGTATCCGGCGCCGTCCGGCTCTGACAAGTCGCCTGAGCCAGCGCAGGTCCCAGATATCCACAGCTCCAAACAGGGGCGTTCACTGCAGGGCCAATCCGAATACTTTCCCCGGCATGGACGACGAACTGGCGGATCAACTCCGCATTCCCGGACCCGACAACCATCTCGATCACACCCGTGCGCTCGAGGCTGCGCGAGCGCACGTGCGGAACGGGCAGCATGACCAGGCGATCGAGATCTGGCGGAACCTGGCCGCCGATGAGGGCGCGCGTTGTGACGACGCTGTCGCGGACTTTGCCGACTTTGTGCTGAGGCAGCGCCACGGCGACATCGAGTGGCCCGCGCTGCAGAACATGATCGCGACCGAAGGCGAGTCGCCGCTGACAACGTTGTGGGCTGGAGCCCTGCTTGAGAGGCGAGGGCAACTCGTGGAGGCGCTGAACATCTACTCGCGCGCAATCGAGCAATTGACCGAGGAGAGGGTCGCAACCCCGCGGTGGGCGCAGTTGATGGCAAGCGGGCGGCGCAGGGTGAAGTGGGCGCTGGGACTGGAGCTCAGCGGCGTCGACCTAGCAGGCGAGGCGGGAGACGTTGAGGTTGTCGACAAGTACTTCGACCTGCTCGACCTCCTGCGCAGGCCGAGCATCGCCCGTGGCTGGGCCCAGCTCTGGAGCCGCGAGGAACTCGCCGGCGCCCGCGAGCACTGGCCAGGGCGGGTCACAGCGGAGAGCGTTGAGGCGTACTACCACGAGGTCGAGGGTGTGCTCCGCAGGTACGGCGAGCGCGTCATGATCGAGCTATGGACCTTCGAGGTGTTCGGGAAATGCGCAGACGCCGCCAGCGAGTTTCTCGCCATGCTTCGCGACGGCGGCCGCGGTGAGATGAGCCCGCGCGACAGGATCGGTGTTGCGTGGCCACCGGGCCGTAACCAGCCTTGCTGGTGTGGGTCCGAGAGGAAGTACAAGAGGTGCTGCGGCACCGGCGAGCCTCCCGGGCCACCGCAGGCGTGGGGGCCTGCGGGTCTGCGTGCGGGGGCGGAGCTCGCGGTCGGTAGGGTGTGATTCATGGCGGATGAGGAGTTTCGGGTTGAGGTTGTGCTCAGTGACGAGGGGCACGGGTTGACGTTCTGGGATCGGGTGCGGGCGTTGGATCTGGATGATGACGCGCGGAAGCGGCTCGGGAGTCAGGTGACGGTGACCCGGGACGGGAACCGGATGCTGCTGTACACGCACACGCTCGACGACGCGCAGGAAGCCGAGCGGACCGCCAAGGACCTGGTGGCCGACGAGCACCTCGACGCGACGTACACGGTCACGCGGTGGAACCCGGCCGAGCAGGACTGGACCGACCCGAGCGTGCCGGTCGGCCCGCACGATGCTGCCGGTGACGCCGCGAAGAACGCGGACATGGAGGTCCCGGACCCGCGGTACGTCGTGATGCAGGCGTACAAGCCCGAGTTCCTCCGCGACCTCGGCCTGTAGGTCCCGGTCGCACCACCTGTAAGACGGAAACGCTCCACCTTGTAATGGGGAAGACCGCCCCAAGAGGCGGAAGACCCAACCTTAGGTGGGCGGGAAGGTCCAACCTTAGGTAGGCGGGACGGTCCAGGCTGTAGGTGGGCGGGACGGTCCAGGCTGTAGGTGGGCTGGATGGTCGCGGGCGGGACCGTGCGGGGTTGAACCGGGTCAGCGCGGCGTGTAGCCCGATTGTTGGCAGAACTTGTTGGCGGCGGCTTGGTGGGTGGCGGCTTCGGTGGGGCGGTTGAGGGCTGTGCAGCAGCGGGCCAGGAGGCTGTGGGACCACTGCCGTCCGATGCCGTACTCGACGACGTCCGACTCGGCTAGGGCTTGGGTCGCCTGGGTGTAGGCGAGCTCGACCTCGCCGTCGAGGAAGTTGCACTGGGCAAGGTCGGCGTGAAGCTCGGCGAGGATCGTCGCGTAGCCCGACTTCGTGGCGAGCGCTTCGCCTTCCTCGAAGTACGTGCGGGCGGTGGCCACGTCGCCGGCGAACAGGTGAGACTCGGCGAGCGCCTGGAGCGCGACACAGGCGTCGTACGCGTTGCCGATCTCGCGGTTCTCGCGCAGTACGTCGGTCGCGATCCGGCGCGCCTCCTCGTGATGACCGAGCCGGTTCTCGACACCAGCCTTGGCGAGTCCCCACTGGACCCGGTCGAGGCGGTTTTCCACCAGCGGCTCGGCGGTCCGCAGATCCGCCGCGGCGTGCTCGAACTCGCCGAGTTCCTTGTACGCCCCGGCGCGGTTGACCAAGGCAACGAGTTGGTCGTTGCTCGTCGGTCCCGTGTACTGCAGTGACTCGGTGATGCAGGCGACGGCCTCGCGGAACTCACCGAGATGGATGTGGTTCATCGCCTGCGCGTTCAGCCCGCGTGGCATCCGCGCGAACTCGCCACACGCGCGGAACACGGCCAACCCCTGGCCGAACGCCTCGGCGGACTCACGGAGCCTTCCCTGGGCGTTGTAGCTCACCGCGATGTTGCACCGCAGCGCACCTTCGCCGAGCGTGAACCCGCACGCGCGATACAGCTCCGCAGCCTGCTCGAAGAGTGTGACCGCGTCCTCGGTCTCCCCCGCCTGCCGAGCGAGTACGCCGCGCGCGTGCAGCATCGCGCCGCGGCCGGCCTCATCACCGGACGCACGGGCACCCAGCGAGCCAAGCCGGATCAGGGCACGCCAAGTGCCGGACAGGCTGTTTTGGTAGAGGTAGAGCCGCACGACGTCCGCGAGCTGCCACGCGACGTCGGGCGTCCCGAGCTCCAGCGCACGTTGCGCGACCGCCTCGATGTTGAGGAGCTCGCCCGCGAGCCAGTCCTCCGGATCCGTCACGGTGAGGCCGTCGTACGACGGCATCGGGACGCGGACCGCACCCGGTTCCAGGACGGTCATCGCTGCGTTCGCCGTACCGACGTACCAGCTGCACAGCGATTTCCAAGCGTCGAGATCCGGCTCGGCGAGATGGGCGGCGTACTCCTTGACCAGGTCGTGCATGAGGTAGCGGCCGTGGCCGACCGCCTGCAGCAGGCTGGCGGATTCGAGGCGGTGGAGGACCTGGTCGTACGTCGGGCCGATGAGCGCCTCCGCCGCGTCCGGCGCGAACTCCTGACCCGGGAACAGCGACAGCAGCCTGAAGCCGCGTTGCACCGCCGGGTCGAGCAGGTCGTACGACGTTCGGAACGCGGAGCTGACCGCGGTGTCGTCGTCGATGGTGAGCGTCGCGAGCGCACCGGTACGTCGCATGCGTGAGACGAACGACGCTACCGAGCCGCGCGAGGCGACGGCGCCGGCGATGCGGAGGGCGAGCGGAAGGCCGGCACACAGATCGACCAGTTCCTGAACGTCTGCATTGGTTGCTTGAAGCATCGAGTGGACGAGGGTGGTGCCGGCCTCCGGGTTCAGAACCGGGACGCGGAGCGGGATGCCGCCATCGAGCGCGGCGAGCGCGTCCAGCGGGTTGCGGCTCGTGACCAGGACGGCGCTGGTCGGCGTACCGGGGAGGAGCGGCCGGACCTGCGCCGCGTCTCGGGCGTCGTCGAGGACGAGCAGGATGTTGCGCGTCGCCAACCGCGACCGGAAGAGAGCGGCACGCGCATCGCGGTCGTCCGGGATCGCGTGCGGGTCGACGCCGGATGCCCGCAGCAACTCGGCCAGTACGTCGTCCGCGCGCCGCGGCTGGTCCGATGCGCCGCGGAGACGGACGAACCACTGCCCGTCCGGGAAGCGTTCGGTCAACTCACTCGCGACGCGAACGGCGACGGCCGTCTTGCCGACGCCGGGCGTGCCGGACAGCGCGACGATCCGGACGCCGTCGGTTGCGGTGAGCAGTCCCGCGACCTCGGCCACGAGGTCGTCGCGGCCGATGAGGTTGCGGATGTCGAGCGGGAGCTGGTTCTGGTGCTGCCACTCGTCGTCGAGGGACGACGTCAGGATCGATTGGCGGAGGGCACGCAGTTCGTCGGTCGGGTCGAGCCCGAACTCGTCGACGAGCCGCCCCGCGAATCCGTCGTACGTCGACAACGCCTCGGCCTGTCGCCCGCAGCGGTACAGCGCCTTCATCAGCAAGGCGGTCAGGCGATCGCGCAACGGTTCCTGTGCGCTGAGGGTCTGCAACTCCGGGAGTACGTCGGCATGCTCGCCGCGGGCGAGGCGCGCGTCGTAGTACTGCTCGATCGTGGTCAGCCGCTCCTCACGCAGTCCGACCGCGACGGTCGGCTCGACCTCGACCGGATCGCCGCGCCACTGGTCAAGCGCGTGCCGAAGGTGCTCGACCTTCCGCGTCGGATCCGCCGCGGCCTCGGCGACCGCGGTCCGGAACGCGACGAGATCGGACGGTTCGGCGGCGAGCAGGTAGCCGCGACCGTGGGTCTGCAGTACGTCGGCGCCGACGAGGTCGCGCAGGCGCCGTACATAGGTATGGACGGTAGCGGTCGGGTTCGCCGGCTGGGGCGCACCGTCCGGCCAGAGCCTGTCGATCAGCTCGTCCACCGGCACCTGGCGGTGCGGACGCAGCAGGAGAATCGCGAGCAGCGAGCACAACCGCGGCGCCGGCGCCGGAACCGCACGTCCGTCGACGACGATCTCGAGCGGGCCGAGGATGTGGAACTCCATCCACCTAGTCTGGCAGGCATGGATGTCTTGCGGGGCTCGTGAGTTGGCGGTCGGGGTCGTTCGACGGGCGTACGACGTACTGGGAGATCGGGATCGCGCTGCTGCCGGAGTACCGCGGGCGTGGGATCGGGTGGCGGGCGCAAGCGCTGTTGACGGCGTACCTGTTCGAGCACACGTCGGTGCACCGGATCCAGGCGGCGACGCATCCGGAGAACGTGGCCGAGCAGAAATCCTTGGAAAAGGCGGGTTTCCGGCTCGAGGGCGTGATCCGCGGGTGCGAGTTCCGGGCCGGGCGGATGCGGGACGGGTACCTGTACAGCCGGTTGCGGGACGATCCGGCACCGGAACTCGGCAACGGTTCGGTGACGGGATCCGGCGCGGCACCCGTTGAGGAACCTCTCGCAGATTAGTCTCGGCGGGTCGCTGCACGCTTACGTGGCGTGGTTCTGCGACGCTGAAAAAGCTGAGGGAGAGGGGAATTCGTGTCTCGTCGACGTGGTCTCGTTGCCGGTGCAGTCGTTCTGTCGTTCGTACTCGCCGGATGTTCCGATGTGGCCGCGAGTGAGACGACGCCTTCTCCAACACAGCCTTCGAGCAGTACGACGAGTGCGACGCCGAGCGCCACGCCGACCGCTAAGCCCACCGTGAAGCCGACGGTCAAGCCGAAGCCCAAGGTGAAGCAGAAGCCGGCGTACTACGCGCTGCGCGTGGAACGCCAACTGGACAAGCTCGGATACCCGGTCGGCGACATCGACGGCGACATCACCGCCCGCGCCAAGCAGGCGTTGTGCGCGTGGCGCGAGACCCACGGCCTGCCGGTCAGCCGCAAGGGACTCAGCCTGAACGACGCGTACTCGGTGCTCAACGCAACCAGTCGCCCGACGCCGACGCGCACCCCCGGCATCTACGTCAACAAGACCTGCCAGATCCTGTACCAAATCGTCGGAAAGTCCTACAAGCGGATCGTCTGGATCTCCACCGGCGGCCCCGGCTACGAGACCCCGAACCGCACCGGCGCGGTCTGGCGCAAGTGGGCGGGCGCGCACGAGAGCAGCCTGTACGAGGACGCGTACATGTACGACTCCCTCTACTTCCTCAAGGACCGCCCCGGCATCGCCCTGCACGGCTCCCGGGTCAACTCCCTCGTCAAGCCCTACCCCGACAGCCACCGCTGCGTCCGCGTAGTACGCCCCGAGATCCACCAGATCTTCACCGACACCCCGCTCGGCACCAAGGTCCAGATCTACGGCGAGTACTAGGTGAAACGCGGCCTCGCGCTGCTCGCCGTACTGGCATTGACCGCCTGCACCACCCAACCTGACACACCGGGCCCAACACCGAGTCCGACGCCGACTGTCCGCCCGCTGACAGTCGCCCAGGCCGTCAAGGCGGCCCTCGCGGTCAGCGGTCTACCCAAGGGGTGGGACGGTGGTGTGGCGGTTGACCCGCGTCCAGTGACGGAGAAGAGCAAGGCGCAGTTCGAGCCAGCAGACTGCCAGGTCGTCGCCGGGAACTCCATGGCAGGGCTCGGCACACCTGCCACAGCGATCCGGGGGCAGTACTACGTCCGGGAACCACCCCAGTCGATCACCGAGCTGATCTACTCCTGGCCGACCCCGCAACTTTCGCTCGTGGAGAGAATCGCCGACGCGCTGCCTCGCTGCACCAAAGTCACGACAGTCTCGTCCGTTCGGACCACAGCCATGCACACGATCAAGCAGGTGCGGATCCCGGGCTTGAAGGACGGCATCGCCTTGCGCATCGAGACTGTCGATCCAGACACACCGGGCTACACGTTCGTGAGCTACGAAGCCACGGTGGTTCGAGGTGGGACGGTGCTTCTCATCGTCGACGACCGCGGGGCGGCTACCACCGAGGTTGCGTTTGCTGAGCTGCTCACGCAGGCGGTTGCGCGGCTCGAGGGCGTGAGTTAGCGAAGGCCTTCGCGAGGGATCGGATGGCTGGGGGTACGTCGTTGTCGGGGATGTTGCCGTAGCCGAGGACGATGCCGTCCTGGGTTTCGGCGGTGTGGATTCGGTAGTCCAGGAGGGGGACGATTCGGGTTCCGAGATCTCCCGCGGCTGTTACGAGGAGGCTTGTGTCGGGGTTGCTCGAATGTGTCAGCGTCAGGTGAAGACCCGCCGCAGCGCCGCCGATTGTCCACGTTGGTAGTTCGTGTTGGAGTGCGGTGAGGACGCAGTCGCGGCGGCGTTTGTAGCGGCGCTGCATCGCGCGCAGGTGTCTGTCGTACGCGCCGGCTGCCACCAGTTCCGCGAACGTCGCCTGGTCGATGGTCGACGGACCGGCAACAGAACGACCTTCCAGCAGACTGCGCCACTGACCTTGCGCCACGAACCAGCCGATCCCGATCGCCGGGCTCAGCGTCTTGCTCACCGAGCCGAGAAGTACGACGTGTTCCGGCGCCATCCCCTGCAACGTGCCGACCGGGCTTCGGTCGTACCGGAACTCGGCGTCGTAGTCGTCTTCGAGGATCACGCCGTTGTTCCGGCGCGCCCAGTCGATCAGCCCCAACCGGCGATGCGGCGCAAGCACAACGCCGGTCGGAAACTGATGCGCCGCCGTGACGACCACGGCCCGCAGATCGTCCCGCCTCGAGAGCCGTTCGACCTGGAGACCGTGGTGGTCGACCGGCACCGGCTCCAGCCGCATTCCCGTCGACTCGATGACGGTACGCAGCCGCGTCCAGCCGGGATCCTCGACCGCGATGCGATCGATCCCCATCGCGCGCAAGCCGGCGCAGAGCTGGGCGACGCTCGCACTGACTCCGCTGCGGATTGCCACGTCGGCGGCGGAGGCGATCGCTCCCCGGCTCCGCTGCAGGTAGTCGGCCATCAGCTCGCGTAGCGGGAGGTATCCCTGCTCGTCCGGGTACCCGAGGTCAGCAGTCGGTACCGTTCGTGCGGCCGCCCGCGCCGCCTCGGCCCAACGCGTGCGTGGGAACGCGCGCAGGTCGGGGGAACCGGGAGCCAGGTCGAAGCGGTACGTCGCGACGCTGGCGGCCGCCGTACGCCGGGAGGTCCGCTGCGTCGGGCCCGACCAACTGACCCAGGTCCCGGAGCCCACCCGCGTCGCAAGATAGCCCTCCGTCACGAGCTGGCTGTAAGCCTGCGTGACGGCCCACCGCGAGCAATCGAGTTGCGCTGCCAGTTCGCGGCTCGGCGGCAGGACGGTGCCGGTCGAGACGCGTCCCGATCTGATTGCCTCCCGCAACGCGCGCTCGACCTGCCGGTGGAGCTTCCCGTCGCCGTCCAACGTCAGCACCACAGTCCAAGCCCCGCGCGCCATGACCACAGATCCTAGTCACGGCGCTGTGCCGCCCCTATCAGCGCTTGAAGTTGCGCAGGAGATCGTAGGGATAGACCGGCGGCTTCTCGCTGACCGTGGTGAGGAGGGTGAGCTGGTCCTCGGTGAGGGACCAACCGGCGGCACCGACGTTGTCGACGTAGTGCTCGAGGGTGCGCGGTCCGATGATCGGAGCCGTGACGGGATCGGTCTGGATCAGCCACCGCAGGGCCACCTGCGCGACACTCTTGCCGCTCTCGGCCGCGATGTCGTGCAACGCGTCGAGGACGTTCCAGGTGCGCTCGTTGTTGTAGTAGTCCCACGCCTCCAGCAGTCCACGCTCGGCCGCGGCGGCCACCCGAGTGTCCTCCGGCGGCGCCTCCATACCGCGACGGAACCGGCCCGCGAGCCACCCCGCACGCAGCGGACTCCACGGCATCACGCCGAGGCCCTCGTTGCGGCAGATCGCCAGCAGCTCCCACTCGGTCTCACGGTCGAGCAGGTTGTACAGCGGCTGCAACGCGCTGTAGGCGCTGTAGCCGTTCTGCCTGGCGAGGTCGACCGACTTCTGCAGCTGCCAGCCGGTGACGTTGCTCGCTCCGAGGTATCGCACCTTGCCGGACGTGACCAGCGTGTCGAGCGTCGCGAGGGTCTCCTCGAGCGGCGTCGCCGTGTCCCAGACGTGCGTGTAGTACAAGTCGATGTAGTCGGTGCCGAGGCGGCGCAGGCTCGCTTCGACAGCGGCGAGGATGTGCTTGCGGCTCAGACCGTCGTCGTTGGGCCCGTCGCCCATCGCGCCGTACACCTTGGTGGCGACCACGAACGCGTCGCGGTCCCGGCCCTTGAGCCACCGGCCGACGACGGCCTCCGACTCACCCGCGTTGTACACGTCTGCGGTGTCGATGAACGTCCCGCCGGCGTCGGCGAACTCGTCGAGGATGCGGACACTGGTCTGCTCATCGGTAGGTCCGCCGAAGTGCATCGCCCCCAGGCACACCTCACTGACCTTCAGACCCGTCCTGCCGAGATTCCGGTATTCCATGTGTCAATCCAGTCCTCTTGCCCGATTACTTACCCCTCAACCTACGAGCAGATCGGCCGGATCCCACGCCCAATCACGGCGCAGAATCGCAGACCAATCCGGCCGGCCAGGCACCACGGACCGAGCCGTAGTTGCCTGTAACGCCGACAGTTGCTCGGTCGATAGGACGGTGAGAGCTCACCATCGGTGTGGAAATGATCCGGGGGATGTTGTGCGGTGGATTGCGGTTGCCTTGATGTGCTCGCTGGCGGTTGGTAGCTGTGCCGGCAAACCGGAGCGAGCGGACACCTTGCCGGACGCAGACGGCCCGTCCCAGGTGGTCGTCCCGTTGACAGTCGCTGAGGCAACGAAGGCAGCTCTGCGCGTGAGCGACTTGCCGAAGGGGTGGGACGGCGGGGTGGCGCCGGATCGGACGCCGACGCTCGGTCTGCCGGTCACGTACGAACCGGCCGAGTGCCAGGTGGTCCGCGACCCACTTCGCGACGGAGGTACACCCACCACGATCATCCGTGGCCAGTACCTTCTGCGGGCGAACAATCCGAGCGACGACAAGGTTGTGACCGAGGTGATCGCGTCGTTTCCGGCGGCCCAGCTTCCGCTTGTACGAGACATCGCCGAGGTGCTGCCGCGCTGCGAAACCGTTGCGAGAACCTTGGAGGGCATGACGTCGAAGTCATTCGTCCGCCAACTGCCGGTGCCCGGATTGCGGGACGGCATCGTGCTGCGGTTCGGGGGCGCCGATGATCCGACGCTGAGGTCCACGTCGTACACCGCCTTCGTCGCGAGAGGCGGCACGCTGCTCGGCCTGCGGGCAGGCAGTGACACGTTCACCACGGATGCGGCGTTCGTACGGTTCGCGACGCGTGCGGTCGCTCGGCTGGATGCTGTGGTGGGCTAATGCTTCGGTAAGCGTTCTACGTGGGGTTTTGGGGTGGCGTCGTACGGGGTGGGTGGGAGGCCTGTCAGGAGGTCTGGCAGGTGGAAGGTTTGGAAGAGGGTCAGGTCGAAGAAGGCGACTGCGTGGACGATCGCGGTGGCTGTGAGGGTGAGGACCTGGATCTGGAAGGCTCGGTGGATGTCGTCTTTCGGGTCTCGCATGTAGACGGCGAAGGCGGGGTGGCCGTTGGCCGTGAGCGGGACCAGGTACTGGTCGCCGGGGCGTTCGGCCGGGCAGTGGGTGCTGATCAGGCGGCCGATGTCGCGGGCGCCGCGGAACCAGGACGTGAAGGGCGGCATCTCCCAGATCGCGTCGTCGGTGAAGAGCATGACGATCGCGGGTACGTCGTACTGCTCGAACGCCGCGCGGTACCGGGCCAGGAGGATCTCGTCGGGAGCAACGAGCGGCCCCGCGGTGATCGGTGCGGGAGAAATGTCGCTCAGCAGGTCGGCGACGCTCGGCCGGCCCTCGAGGTGGAGGACGGTCACGGCGCGTTCGACGGGTGAGAGGCGCTGGAGCGCGGCGATCAGGCCGAGATCGATCGGGTGGTCGTCCATCAGGTCCGATGGAATGGGCTCCAGCCAGAGAATCTCGGAACGCTCGGAGAGCGCTCCCTCAGGATCATCGCTCGGCGCGGCGAGGTCTGACGGCAGCGGACGGCTGCCGACCTGCCGCAAACAGGCACGAGTCGCGTCCTCGTATCCCTTGCTGACAGCAGCGATCTCGACGGCGTCGGTGATGGAGCCGAGCATCCGGTAGCAGTGCGAGACAAGTCCGCGCTGCAGCTCGTCAGCGCGGTACGCCGTACCTCCGGAGCCGTTCATCGGACCAAGTCGTCACCTCATCGGTCAGTCTCGCTCCGCAGCACGTCGACTGTCCACGCCTCCTGCCAGCGCCGGCCGATGTCGGCGATACTGTGCGCGTGGAGTACGTGTCCAGAGTGCCGCGACCGCCGCTGGACGGGCTGATCGACGACCTCTACTACCTGGAGGGTGCGTCGCCGTACGCCTGGCTGACGCTGCCGCCGGCGCCGTCGGCGTTGCTCGTCGTCAACCTCGGGGCGCCGTTCCGCATCCGCGGCGGAACCGACGTCGGGACAGCCGAGTACGCCGACGGCTGCGTGGTCACCATGCCCACCCGCGCGTTCGAGTTCGGGTACCCACTCCGGACCCGGTCCGTCGGCGTGCACTTCAAGCCGTGGGGGCTGGCGCCGTTCGTGCCGATGCCCGCGGCCGAGCTGTGTGACCGGCCGGTGACGGTAGAGCAGGTTTGGGGCAGGCCCGCCATTGCTGAGCTGCAAGACCGGCTGGCCACGGCGGACGGACCGCACGAGATGCTGAGGCTGCTCGAGGAGGAGCTGATGCGACGGCTGCGCGAGACGGCCGGCCTGGGGCTGGTTCGCCATACGAGCACCGTCATCGCGGCGACCAGTGGGGCGGTGGCGATCAACGACCTGAGCGCGGCCGCCGGTGTCAGCACCACTCATCTGGCACAGCGGTTCAAGGAGCTCATCGGCCTTACGCCGAAGCGGCTGGCCCGCACCTACCGCTTCACCGCCGCCGTGTTCGCGATCGACCCCACCGGACCGATCGACTGGGGCGACCTCGCCGCCCGCGCGGGCTACTTCGACCAGGCCCACTTCGGTCACGAGTTCCGGGCGTTCACCGGGCTCACGCCGACCCGCTACATCGAAGTCCGGCAGCGGTTCCTGCGCGAACATCCCGGCCACGTGTTCGACGGCTGGCCACTGCCGGCCGATTGATTTCTTACAAGAGCGACAGCTCACGAAACGCTAGCTTTGGGGCACCCCAGAGCAGAGGAGAGCCCCGTGGGCAAGGTGGTCATGTACAGCTCGGTGTCGGTGGACGGCTTCGTCGCCGACCAGAACGACCAGCCCGGACCGCTGTTCGACTGGTTGACCAGCGGTGACGTCCCGTTGGACGAGAGCGGCGTGGTGAAGGTGTCGCAGGTGTCCTACGACTACACCCGGGCGTACTGGGACCAGATCGGGGTGACAATCGCCGGCCGCCACGTCTTCGACCTGACGGACGGCTGGGACGGGAAGCCTCCGGGCGGGATCGACCACGTGGTCGTCGTGACACACCGGCCGCAGCCCGAGGGCTGGGACCCCGAGGCGCCGTTCCACTTCGTCGACGGCATCAAGGCAGCCATGGCCAAGGCGCAAGAGCTTGCGGGTGACCGCATCGTCGAGGTCGCCGCTGGTGACGTCGGTGGCCAAATGCTTGCCGCGGGCCTGGTCGACGAAGTGCGCATGGACGTCGTACCCGTCGTGTTCGGGTCCGGCAAGCGCTACTTCGGGTCGGTCGACGCGCAGCACCTGCTGGAGGACGCTGACATGATTCAGGGCAACCGGGTGCTTCACCTGCGCTATCCGGTGCGCCGCTGACCGATCTGAGTGCGAACCGCGTGGTCAGGGTGTCGTCGGCCAGGGGCGGGTGTCGGCGCGATGGGTGTCGAGGTAGTCGGCCAGAGCCAGCGCGCGCAGATCCTGGTGATGCGGTACGGCGAGTTGCGCCCCGATCGGCAACCCGGACGTCGACCAGCCGGCGTTGACCGTGGTCGCGGGGTGCTGGGACATGTTGTACGGGACCGTGAACGCGATGTGCTCGAACGGCTTCCCGGGATCGTCCGTCGGGTACGCGAGCTCCGCCGGGAACGCCGTGATCGGCGCGACCGGCGACAGGATCACGTCGTACGTCGTGAACACCCGGCCGACCGCGGCCGCCATCGCGCCCATCTGGCTGTACCCGTCGAAGACATCCGAAGCGGTGAGATCGGACGCCGTCGAGACCCACTCGCGGATCTGCGGAAGTACCTTCGCGCGGCGTTCCTCGGGCAGCGCGGCGATGTCCGTGGCGGAACGGATCCGCCAGAAGCGGTCGAGGCCGTCGAGCATGTCGCGGGTGATGATCGGCGTGATCGGTTCGACGATCGCGCCGGCCTTCTCGAGTACGGCGGCCGCGGCCGAGACCGCCGCGGTGACCTCGGGATCGACCGGGAGCCCGACGCCCGCGTCGAGCAGCAACGCAACGCGCAAACCGTCGACGTCGACCTCGAACACGTCGGACGCCAAGGGGATCGAGGTGTGGTCGCGCGGGTCGTACCCGGACATGACCTGCAGCGCGAGCGCCGCATCCGGCGCCGTACGGGTCAGGGGTCCGATCGCGCGCCCGGCGTACGGGTTGCCGACCGCGATCCGCCCGTGTGTCGGCTTCAGTCCGACCAGTCCGCACCACCCGGCCGGCAACCGGATCGACCCGCCGATGTCCGTGCCGACGTGGATCGGCCCGTACCCGGCGGCCGCCGCAGCCGCCGCGCCCGCGCTCGAACCGCCGGCCGTCTTCGTCAGGTCCCACGGATTGCGGGTCAGCCGGTGAAAGGTCGAGACGCCGGAAGACAACATCCCGTACTCGGGCATCGTCGTCTTGCTGAAGATCACCGCCCCGGCCGCCCGCAACCGCGCCGCGGCCGGCGCATCCTCCGTGGCCGGGGAGAGAGCGGTTGCCGCCGTTCCTTGCGGTACGGGCGTTCCGCGCGTGGCGATGTTCTCCTTCACTGTCACCGGTACGCCGTCCAGCGCGCCCGCCGTACCGTCCCGCCAGCGACGCTCCGACTCGTGCGCCGCGGCCCGCGCACCCGTTGGGTCCGGTGCGTAGAGCGCGCACAGCTGCGGCTCGACCTGATCGACGCGGGTCAGCACGTCCTCGATGACCTCGACCGGGGACACCGAGCCGTCGCGGTACTTGGCCAGGAGTTCGGTTGCCGTCAGGTCAGCGAGATTCATACACGCACTCCTTAGTTCGGTGGGTTGAAGCGGCCGTCGACCGCGGTCCAGCCGCCGTCGACCGCGAGCACGCTCCCGGTCACGAAGCTCGAGGCATCGGAAGCGAGGTAGACGACCGCGCCGGCGAGCTCACTCGGTTGGGCCCAGCGGCCGAGCGCGCCCTTCTGCGCGTAGGCGTCGTACCAGCTCTGATCGGCCTTGATCTGCGCGGTGAGCGGTGTCTCGACGACTCCCGGGGCGATCGCGTTCGCGCGGACGCCGGACGGTCCGAGTTCGGCGGCCGCGGTGCGCAGCAACTGGACGAGGCCGGCTTTCGTTGCCGCGTACACCGATTGCCCCGGCTCGACCGTGGTGCCGCGGATCGAGCTGAACCCGATGATGCTGCCGCTCCCCCGCTCCGCCATACCCCGCCCGAACGCGCGCAGCAGCTGGAACGACGCCCGCAGATTGAGCGCCACGACCCGGTCGAACTCCTCGCCCGTGTAGTCGAGAATCCGCTTCCGCACGTTCGTGGCCGCGGTGAACACGAGCACATCCACAGGACCCAGCTCAACCACAGCCCGCTCGATCGCCAAGTCATCAAGCACATCAAGCCCGTACGCCGTCATTCCAGCGCCGGCGGTCTCGTGGGCGGCGGTGAGGTCTCGGTCTGCGCAGGTGACACGGGCGCCGTGCGCGGAGAGGGCGAGAGCGCTCTCCCGGCCGATCCCGCTGCCGGCGCCGATCACCAACGCGTGCTTGCCGTCCAGCCGGAACAACGTCGAGTAGTCCGTCACCGTCTCACCTCGTCTTCCTCTCTCGACCTTGTGCCCCCACCAACCGTTTTCGGCACCCCGAAGTGGTTGGTGGGTGCACAAAGTGGGATCTGTTGGTCATGGGCGCGGGCGGATGATGGCCATCCGGGTCGTCGTCAGTTCCTCGATCGCGAAGCGCGGGCCCTCGCGGCCGGTGCCCGAGTCCTTCACGCCGCCGTACGGCATCACGTCCGACCGGAACCCAGGGACCTCGTTGATCACCACGCCCCCGACGTCGAGCTGATCGATCGCCGCGAACGCCGTCTCGAGCGAGGACGTGAAGACGCTCGCATGCAGCCCGTACCGTGTCTCGTTGACCGCGCGGAGAGCGCTCTCGATGTCTGGAACGGACCGCACCGCGATCACCGGCCCGAAGATCTCCTCGTCCCACGCCTGCAGCCCGTCCGGTACGTCGGTCAGCACCGTCGGCCCGAGTACGTCGCCAGGGGCCTCGTACGCGATCGACGCGCCGGCATGGACCGCATCGCCGACCCATTGCCGAACACGATCGGTCGACGCCGGGTTGATGAGCGCGGACACACGGGTCTCCGGATCACGCGGATCGCCGACGACCACGCCCGGCATCCGCGCGCCGAGCTTCTCCAGCAGCGCATCCCGCACGGATTCGACAGCGATCACCCGCTGGACCGAGATACAGGCCTGCCCGGATGCGTAGTACCCGCCGCGCACGATCGCGTCGGCGGCCGCGTCCAGGTCGGCGTCCGCGGCAACGACCAGCGCGGAATTGGACCCCAGTTCGAGCAGCACCTTCGTCGGCGCCGCGTCGCGCGCGATCCGATGCCCGACGGTCGCGGATCCGGTGAAGGAGACGGCGCCGATCCGATCGTCGGTGGTGAGCGTGGCGCCCACGTCCGCTCCGCCCGTGATCAGCTGGAGAGCGCTCTCTGGTGCTCCCGCGTCGGCGAGTGCGGAGCGCATCAGGTGCGCGAGCCAGAGCGTGGCGAGCGGCGTCTGCGGCGCGGGCTTCACGATGATCGGGCAACCGGCCGCGAACGCCGGCGCGATCTTGTGCGCCGCGAGCAGCAACGGGTAGTTGAACCCGGTGATCCCGATGACCACGCCGATCGGTTTGCGCACCCAGAAACCCTGCAGCCCTTCACCGCTCGGCAGCAGGTCGAGCGGCACGGTCTCACCGTGCAGCCGGGCAACCTCCTCGGCCGACGTCTCCAGGGTGAGCAGGGTCCGATCGATCTCGACCCGGCAGTCGACCAGCGGTTTGCCGGTCTCGAGCACGAGCAGATCGACGAACGCGTCCCGCTCGGCGAGTACCGCGGAATGCACGCTCTGCAAGACTTTCCGGCGCAGGTACGACGGCAGCCGGCCGACCGTCTCTCGCACGGAGAGCGCGTTCTCCAGTGCCGCCCGGGCGAGGTCGACGTCCCCGACCGGCGCGTCCGCCACGGTCGAGCCGTCGTACGGGAAGATCACCGGAGCGGTCGACGGCGCCTCGACCCAGGTCTCACCGATCGGCAGGCCCGCCGGCATCGTGATCGTCCCGCCGCCATCGAGCTGGATCTTCACGCTGATTCCCCCTTCGCGAGTAGGTCGGCGGTGGTCGCACCGGAGAGCGCTCTCTGGAGCGTCGGGATGGCCGAGACCAGGCGCTGCGTGTACGGATGCTGCGGTGCGGCGTACACGTCACCGGTGTAGCCCGTCTCGACGATCTGGCCGGCGTTCATCACGGCCACGCGGTCGCAGACGTGTTTGACCACGGACAGGTCGTGCGAGACGAACACGAGCGTGAGGTTGAGTTCGTCGACGAGGTCCGAGATCAGGTTGAGTACCTGGGCGCGGACGGAAACGTCGAGAGCGCTCACCGGCTCGTCCGCGATCAGGATCCGCGGGCGCGGGGCGAGGGCGCGGGCGATGGAGATGCGCTGCCGCTGGCCGCCGGAGAACTGATGCGGGTACCGGTCGCCGGCGTCGGCGGAGAGACCGACGGCTTCGAGCAACTCGCGAACGCGCTCTCCCGACGCGGGATGGCCTTGTACGACGAGTGGTTCGGCGATGATGTCGCGGACCCGCATCCGTGGGTCGAGGGAGCTCATCGGGTCCTGGAACACGAGCTGGAGGTTCTCGCGCAGCGACCGCAGCCGGCGTTCCGGGAGACGGGTGATGTCGGTGTCCTCGACGATCACGTGCCCGGACGTGGCCCGGTCGAGCGCGGCGATCAGGCGCAGCAGTGTCGACTTGCCGCAGCCGGATTCGCCGACGATGCCGAAACGCTCGCCCTGCTTGACTTCCAGGCTCACACCGCGAATGGCGTGCACGACAGGAGCCGGCTGGAGCAGCGAGGTCCGCTGTCGCGGGTAGTCACGTACGAGGTCGACCACCCGGACGGCGGTCGGCGTCTCCGAATCGTGCGCCGTTGGGATGTGCTCAGGCATTAGTCACCCCCGCCGGGTGATGGCATGCGAACCCTTCGGTTTCAGACCCGGTCCAGGGCGGTGTCTCTTCGCAGAGAGCGGTTGCGTGCGCGCACCGGGTCCGGAAGACGCAGCCGGACGGGAACCGCCCGGCGGGCGGCACGTTGCCAGGGATCGTGGTCAGCCGGCGCGACGTGGTCTCGAGATCGGACGCCGCGAGCAGTCCCTCGGTGTAGCGGTGCCGGGGACGCGTGAACACCTCGTGGACCGGGCCCGCCTCCACCACGCGTCCGCCGTACATGACGAGGACTCGTTCGCAGACCGTGGCGACGACGGCGAGGTCGTGGGTGATGAAGAGCAGTGCGGACGAGCGGTCCACGACGCCGCGGACGATCAGGTCGAGTACGAGCGCCTGGACCGTGACGTCGAGTGCGGTGGTCGGCTCGTCGCAGATCAGCAGTGCCGGATCGTTGGCCAGGGCGAGCGCCAGGACGACTCGTTGCCGTTGGCCACCTGACAGCTGGTGCGGATAGGCGCGAAGGGTCTCGGCCGGGAGTTGCACGCGTTCGAGCAGCTCGGCCGCCGCGGTCCGGGCCGCGGGCTTCCCGAGGGTCTTGTGGATGAGCATCGACTCAGTGATCTGGTCGCCGATCCGCATGGTCGGGTTGAGCGCGGTCATCGGTTCCTGGAAGACCATCGCGATGTCGCGGCCGCGGACGCGCGACATCCGCCGTTCGTCCGCGCCGACCAGTTCGTGGTCGACACCGTCGAGGCGCACCGACCCGCCGGCCCGCACGTCCTCGGGCAACAAGCCGAGAATGCTCAGCGCGGTCAGTGACTTGCCTGATCCCGATTCTCCGATCAGCCCGACCCGCTCTCCCGCACCGACCGTCAGGTCGACGTCGGACACGAGCGCCGTGTCCCGGACGGTCACGGACAACCCCCGCACAGTGAGAACGTCGTTCATCGGCGATCCTCCAGTTTCGGATCGAAGCGATCCCGCAGGCCGTCGCCGAGCAGGTTGAACCCGAGCACGGCGATCGCGATCGCGATCCCGGGGAAGATCGCCAGCCGCGGCGCGCTGAACAGGAACTCCTGGCTCTCCTGGAGCATCCGGCCCCAGGACGGTGTCGGCGGCGGCGTTCCGTACCCGAGAAACGACAACGCCGCCTCGGCCAGCACCGCGATCGCGAAGGACACCGAGGCCTGAACCGTGATCAGGCTGGTCACGTTCGGCAGCACGTGCCGGAGAGCGATCGGAAACGGTTGCCGGCCGGCCGCGCGCGCCGCGAGAACGTACTCGGTGCGCATCACCTGCAGTGCCCCGCTCCGGATCACGCGCGCGAAACTCGGCACCGAGGCGATGCCGATGGCAACCATCGCGGTCAGCGTGCTGGCCCCGAACACCGCGCCGAACATGATCGCCAGCAGCAACGCCGGGAACGCGAGCAACAGGTCGTTGGCCCGCATGATCACCTCGCTCGGCCAGCGCCGTACCATCGCCGCCAGGATTCCCAGCGGTACGCCGATGACCGCGGCAACACCGACCGCGACGACGCCGACGAACAGCGTTGTCCGCGAGCCGACCATGATCTGGCTGAGCACGTCCCGGCCGAACTTGTCGGTCCCGAACCAGTGCGACCACGACGGTTCCAGCAACCGCGAGGCGGGAGTCACCAGCGTCGCGTCGTACGGCGTCCACACGAACGACACCAGCGCCATCAGCACGATCACCGCGACGATCACGCCGCCGGCGATCAGGCTCGGGTTCAGTCGCTTCATGACGCCGTCCTCAGTCGCGGGTCGAGGGCGACGTACAACAGGTCGACGATGAAGTTGACCAGCAGTACGGCGATCACGAGAACCATCACCACGTCCTGGACGAGTAACAAATCCCGGTTCGAGACACCGTCGAGCAGCAAACTCCCGAGGCCCGGGATCACGAACACCCGCTCAACGACCACCGCGCCGATCAACAGCGTGGCGAGTTGCAGGCCGAGGACAGTCACGACCGGTACGGCGGCATTGCGTAGGCCGTGTCGCCACAGCGCCTGGAACGGCCGCAATCCCTTCGCACGCGCGGTTCGGAGATAGTCCTCGCGCAGCACCTCCAGCACCGCGCTGCGGACGTAGCGAGTGAGGACGGCGCCCTGGACCAGCCCGAGTGACAGCGCCGGCAGGATCAGTTGCTTGAGGAACATCGCCGGATCCTGTGCCGGCGGCGTCCAACCGTTGGCGGGCAACCAGCCGAGCCGCACCGCGAACACCACGATCAGCAGGATCCCGGCCAGGAACGCCGGGACCGCGACGCCCACCTGAGAGAACGCAGAGAGCGCTAACCCGGAGATCTTGCGGTGCCGCGCCGCCATCACCGTCCCGGCCGGCGCGGCGACCGCCAGGGCGATGATCATGCCCGCGACGACCAGCCAGAGTGTGACCTGCAGCCGGTCGAAGACCTGCGGGCCGATCGCCACCTTCGACACGTACGACGTACCGAGGTCACCGTGCAGCAGCCCGCCCAGCCAGTCGAAGTACTGCGTCGGCAGCGGGCGGTCGAGGCCGAACTGCCGACGCAGTTCGGTCACTGCCTCGTCGGAGGCGTTCACCCCGAGCGCGACCCGGGCAGGATCGCCGGGCAGCACCGCCATGAACGCGAAGACCAGCACCGAGCTCACCGCAAGACTGACCAAGAACACGCCGGTGCGCTCGATCAGGCGGAGGATCATCGGGCGAGCTTGGAGAGATCGAAGTTCTCGGTGATCGCGTTCGTCGGCAGCCCCTTGACGCTCTTGTCGGCGACCATCAGGTTCGGCAGCAGGAACAGCCAGTCACCCGCGGCCTGCTCGGACAGCCGGCGCGCCGCCTTCTTCATGTTGTCCACCTGCGCGGCCTCGTCACCGGAGTCCGCCGCGGCCAGATAGCCCTGCAGCGTCGGGTCGTCGTACCGGGTGTAGTACTTCGCGTTGAACACGGCGCCCAGGTCGCGCGGCTCGACGTGCGCGATGATCGACATGTCGTAGTCGGCGTTCTTGAAGACCGTGGTCAGCCACGCCGCCGGGAACTCGAGCTGGTCGATCGCCACCTTCAGGCCGGCCTGCTCCAGCTGGCTCTTCACCACCTGGCCGCAGGACGTTGCGTACGGCAACGTCGGGAGCCGGAGCCGGAGCGTCTTGCCGGCCGCACCGGAGGCCTGCAGCAACGACTTCGCCTTGGCCAGGTCGTACGGCGCGACACCGGTCAGGTCCTCGTACCACGGGTCGGTCGGCGGGACCATGCTGCCGATCAGCTTGCCGCGACCGGCCCAGCAGGTGTCCAGCAACGCCTTGTGGTCGATCGCCATCCGGATCCCCTGCCGGGTCCGGACGTCCTTGAACAGCGGCAGCGAGTTGTTGAAGGACAGCAGTACCTCGCCGTTCGTGGTGCCCTCGATCACCTGGTACTTGTCGTTGCTGGTGAACTGGCTGAGGGCCTCCGGCGCCTGCACCGTGCCGATCACGTTGATCGTGCCGGTGAGCAGCGCGTTGTTCAGCGCGGTCGCGTCCTTGAAGTACTTCAGCGTGATCTGCTGGAAGTACGGCTTACTGCCCCAGTAGCTGTCGTTGCGGTCCATGACGATCGAGTCGCCGCGGTTCCACTTCGAGAACTTGAACGGGCCCGAGCCGACCGGAGCGGTCGCGAGCGCGCTGACACCGCTCTCCGAGAACATCGCGCCGATCCGGGTGGTCATCCGGAACAGCCAGTCGTTGCTCGGCTTCGTCAGCGTGACCTGCAACTGGGTCGGCGACAGCGCCTTGGCCTGGGAGACCACGTCCATCGCGGCCTTCAGCGACGTCGTCCACGCGGTCTTCACCCGGTTGATGCTGAACACCGCGTCGTTCGCGGTGAACTGCTTGTCGTTGGTGAACTTCGCGTTGTCGACCAGGTCGAAGGTGTACGTCTTGCGGTCCGGCGACACCGTCCACGACTTCGCCAGCGCAGGCACGATCTTGCCGGAGTCGTCCTGCTTGACGAGCGTCTCGTACACGTTCCCGAGCAGCACCTGCGGGATCGCGGCGCCGTCGGTGGTGGTGAAGTCCAGGCTGGCCGGCTCCGCGACCAGACCGATCGACAGGTTCTGGTCACCTCCCGGTGAGCTTCCGGACGACGTACTGGATCCGGCCGAGCAGGCCGTCACGGCCAGCAGCGCGGCGGACGCGAGAAATGCGACCGCTCGAGTGGAAAACGACGGCTTCACGTCTACTCCTCCGGTGCGCCGACTGGTCTGACCAGTGGACTAGGTCTCAATGGGCCACTAGGTTTGTCCCCTGCTCAGGTGCCTGTCAAGCGAATGGGGGTGTGCCGGATGACAAAGGGCCCGCAGTTCGAGCCGGTACAACCCGTGCGCGCCTATCAGCGGATCGTCGAGCAGGTCGAGGACGCGCTCGCCCGCGGCGACCTGGCACCGGGCCAGCGGCTGCCGAGCGAGCGTGAACTGGTCGCCCAGTTCGCGGTCAGCCGATCGACCGTCCGCGAGGCGCTGCGGGTGCTGGAGAGCAACGGGGTGGTCCGTTCCCGGCCCGGCGATCCGAACGGCCCGGAGATCCTGCCGTACTCCTCCTCCGCGCTGCGCAAGCAGGTGGCGAGGCTGGCCCGGGTCGACGAGCTGACCCTGAGCGAGCTGATCGGGTTCCGGATGATCATGGACGGCGCCGCGATCCAGGTCGCGTCCCGCCTGCGCACCCCCGAGGAACTGGACGACCTGGAGGCGACCCTGGTCGCGATGCGGGACGCGATCGACGTCGACTTCGCCGCGTTCAGCGAGGCCGATCTCGCGTTCCACGAACTGATCGCGCGGATCAGCCGGAACTCACTGATCCAGACCTGCAACGAGGTCGTCCGCGGCGTCGTACTCGGACTGATCGCCGACAAGGTCGCGCACGCCCCCAACAGCCGCGCCCTGATGCTCGAGTCGCTGCACCACCACGCCGAGGTGGTCGACGCGATCCGCGCCGGCAACGGCCACGCCGCGGCCCGGATCGCCCGCCAGAACATGTTCGACTACTACGCCGGGTACGTGCCCGACTCCGAGCAGGAAACGTTGCGTGCGCTCATAGATGACTGAGCGATTCCCGTGGCATTCTGACGGGATCGGTTCACTGCTGTGGGGGGCACCGCGTGAGCAAACCTGCGATTCTTACGGTCGACGACGATCCGATGGTCTCGGCGGCCATCTCCCGCGACCTGCGCCGCCGGTACGGCGACAACTACCTGGTCGTCCGCGCGACGTCGGGCGACCAAGCGCTCGCCGCCCTGACCAAACTTGCGCTGCGCAACCAACCGATCGCGTTGATCGCAACCGACCAGCGGATGCCCGGCATGACCGGCATCGAACTGCTCGAACGCGCCCGCGAGCATGCCCAGAGCGCGAAGTACCTGCTGCTCACCGCGTACGCCGATACTGACGTGGCGATCCGCGCGATCAACGAGATCGGCCTCGACTACTACCTGCTGAAGCCCTGGGACCCGCCTGAGGACCAGCTCTTCCCGGTCGTCGACGACCTGCTCGGCGACTGGCAGCACGCCAACCCCGAGCACACCTCCGACGTCCGTGTCGTCGGCAACCGTTGGTCGGACCGCGCGCACGACATCAAGACGTTCCTGGCCCGCAACCACGTCCCGTACCGCTGGTTCGACGTCGAGCGCGACGCGGAAGGACAGCGCCTCAAGGACCTCGCTGATGCCGCCGACCACGACCTGCCGCTGGTCCTGATCCCGGAAGGCGACACTCTCCGCTCCCCCACGGCCCGCGACCTCGCCTCTGCCCTCGGTCTGCGGACCCGGGCCGAGCAACCGCTGTACGACGTCTGCATCGTCGGCGGCGGCCCGGCCGGGCTGGCGGCCGGCGTCTACGCCGCGTCCGAGGGTCTCAGCACGGTGATCGTCGAACGCGAGGCACCCGGCGGACAAGCCGGGCTCAGCGCCGCGATCGAGAACTACCTCGGCTTCCCGCGCGGCCTGACCGGCTCTGACCTCGCCCAGCGCGCCGTCGCGCAGGCGTCACGCTTCGGCGCGGAGATGGTGCTCGCGCGCTCGGTCGTCGGCCTCGAGTCCCGCGGCCCCGTGCACGCCGTACTGCTCGAAGAATCCGGTGAGATCGAGGCCCGCGCGCTGATCGTCGCGACCGGCGTCTCGTACCGCAGCCTCGACGTCGACGGCCTCGGCGACCTCACCGGCCGCGGCGTGTACTACGGCGCGACGGCGAGCGAAGCCAGGCAGGTCCAGGACGACGACGTGTACGTCGTCGGCGCGGCGAACTCGGCTGGACAAGCAGCGCTCAACCTGGCCCGCTACGCCAAACGCGTCGTCCTGCTGGTCCGCGGCGACACGCTCGAGAGCTCGATGTCGCGGTACCTCATCGACAAGATCGCCGAGGCCGCGAACGTCGAAGTACGGTGCCGGACCGAGGTGGTCGGCTGCCGCGGCGACGGTCATCTCGAGGCTCTGACGTTCGCCGATCGCACTTCCGGCCGGGTCGAGGAGGTGCTCGCGAGCTGGCTGTTCATCTTCGTCGGAGCGATCCCGCGGACCGATTGGCTCGGCGATTCCGTCGTACGCGACGCCAAGGGGTTCGTCGTGACGGGGCCGGATCTGATCGCGCAGAACCGGTGGTCGCTGTCCAGGCCGCCGTACGCGCTGGAGACCAGCGTGCCGGGAGTGTTCGCGGCCGGCGACGTCCGGCTCGACTCGATGAAACGCGTCGCGTCCGCGGTCGGCGAAGGCGCCATGTCGATCTATCTCGTCCACCGCTACCTTGCGACCGTCTGATGTACGCCGCAGAACTCCATGACATCCCGCTCTTCGCCGGGTTGACCGATGCGCAGCTGGACGAACTGGTCGACGGCAGCACCGAGGTGTCGATCGAGCGCGGCGTCGACCTGTTCCACGAGGGCGAACCCGCGGACTTCTGGTGGGTGCTCGTCGACGGCGCGATCTCGCTGCACCGCAAGATCGGCCGCGAGGACACCGTGCTGGGCAAGATGGACGTCCCGGGCCGCTGGGCGGGCGGATTCCGCGCGTGGGACGAGCACGGCCTGTACCTCGCCAGCGGCCGCGGACTCGCCGAAGGACGGGTACTTCGGGTGCCGGCCGACGTACTGCGGGAGCGGATCGACGACTGGTTCCCGCTCGCCGGGCATCTGATCAAGGGCGTGTACGGGACCGCGCGGGCGATCGAGTCGACCGCCCGACAGCGCGAGTCGCTGATCACCCTCGGCACGTTGGCGGCTGGGCTGGCGCACGAGATCAACAACCCCGCCGCAGCCGCCGCACGCTCGGTCAGCGCACTCGACACCGCTTGCGTCACGCTGCTGTCGGCGCTGCGCGGGCTCGCGGAAGGCGACGCGACGGCCGTGCAGTTCAGTGCGCTCGACGAGCTTCGGCTCGAGCTCGGATCGGGTACGGCGGCGCCGGATCCGGTGGACCTCGCCGATCACGAGAACACCATCGCGGACTGGCTCGACGACCACGGCGTCGACCGGTCGTGGTTCATCGCGCCCCCGCTCGCCGCGGCCGGCACGACTGTGGACTGGTGCGAGCGCGCGGCCGACGTACTCGGTGATGCTTTGGGGGCCGGCCTCGAGTGGGTGGCCAGCACGTTGTCGGTCGCGACGCTGCTCGGCGAGGTGAAGGAGTCGACGCGGAGGATCACCGAGCTGGTGGCCGCGGTCCGCTCGTACTCGCAGATGGACCGCGGCTCGATCCAGACGATCGACGTCACCGAAGGTATCGAGAGCACGCTCGTGATGCTCGGGCACAAGCTGCGTGACGGCGTCGAGGTGGTGCGCGCGTACGGCGCCGGCGTACCCCGGATCGATGCGTACGCCGGCGAACTCAACCAGGTGTGGACGAACCTCATCGACAACGCGGTCGACGCGATGGAAGGCGCCGGCACGTTGCGGATCACGACCCGAACCGATGGCGACCGGATCGTGGTCGAGTTCACCGACACCGGTCCCGGGATGCCGCCCGAGGTCGCGGCCCGCGCGTTCGAGCCGTTCTACACGACCAAGGACGTCGGGAAGGGCACCGGACTGGGCCTGGACATCGCGCAACGGATCGTCGCCGAACACCACGGCGGCACGATCGCCATCACGTCACGCCCAGGCGAGACCACGGTCCAGGTGCGACTCCCGCATCAACCACCGAGCTGAGATCAGGTGTCGTGTTCGAGGATGCGAACTCGGGGCACCTTCAGGAGCTTGCGTGCCTTGGTGGTCCAGTCGGAGCACACGAACGATGCTGCGGTCTCCGGCCACGCGACCACCACGACCTCTTGGCTCTTGGTGGTCTTCACCATCTGCATCAGCGCCAGCAGCACCTCGCCGTGCGTGATGGAGACGTGCACCGGGTAGCCGCTCGCCGCCCGGAGCTGCCGGGAGCTGTGCTCGATCACCGAGGCGAGATCGACGGCCGGGTCGGCGAGGGTCGCCGTCGGTACTGCGCCCTGTGTTCCACGCTGTGTTCGACTCTGGGCCCGGTCAACTGTTGCTGGGGGTCTGATGCGCGCCGACGCCACCGTCGCCGAGCCGACCACGGACGCCGCGCCGGTCATACCGGCCACGTCCGCGAATGTCGATCCCAGCAACGCCATCGGACCGCCGAACCCGCTCTCCGGATGACTGGAGACCAGCAGGTGGTAGTCCACGGTGTCTTCGCGCCTTGCATGCAGGGCGGCAACGCGGCGCGCGTCGCCCTCGCTCATCTCCCGCTCGATGAGCACCACCACGTCGTACGTCATTCGTGGCTCCCTTCGCGTCAATTCCGTTGTACTCCTGCCGGGGACCCGACCAAAGCACCGGCCGCGCGTCCGTCACGGAATTGTCAAAGTCTTCTCAGGCTCCTGCCAGGGAGTGTCGGGTGGTTCCACGCCGTAGCGAGGAGGTGCTCGGTGCGGTGCATCGGCGCGCGGGGGCGAAGGTCTCGATGCGGAGCATCGTGGCCTTTGCACCCGTGCGGCGAGGTGCCGTGCCGAGTGCCCCGCAGTAGGCGTGGAACCATCCGACACTCCCTCGACTCGCCCGAGCGCAGGTTATGGAGCAGGAGAGGTTGCTCCGAGGCTCGCGCGAGCGCGGGTGTCGGGTGCCAGAGCCGACAGCAGGTACGGCGCGTCGATCAGTGACAGGCTCGCGCCGTCGAGAAGCCGCGGATGCAGCGCGTACACTTCGGCGCCCGCGCGCGGGGTGACGTCGCCGTCCAGAACCGCGACGAAATCGGCGCGTTTGGCCGCGTCCTCGTCCCAGCTCCGGTCCGGCTCCAGCCGGGCGACGACCCGCCGCGCGAACGTCGCCAACTCCTCGGCCGGGTCACGGACGTAGCCGACGACCGACCCGTCGGCGCACCGGACAGCGATCTCGTCGGCCCGCGCCGCCGCGTGCCAGCAGCAGATCTCCCACAGGCTCACCCGGTCGCCCGACCCGTGCACCTCTTCCAGCGTCGCCGCCATCAGCCCGAGATGACCGCCGTACCTCGCGATGTTGTGACCGTATCCGGCCGCGCCGAGGTTCACGTCGTACCAACGCAGTTCCTTGGTCCGCAGGTCGACGCCGAACGGCATCAGGATCTTCGCCGCCCCGGCCAGGTCGAAGCGGTCCTCGACCGCCGCCGGATCGAACAGCCCGTTCGGTTGCCGCAGCACGCCGACGAAACCGCGCTCCAACTCGTCGAACGGTACGTCGTTGTAGCTGAACACCACGGGCAGCAGGTAGCGACCGCCGACCCGGCGCACCGCACGCAGATCGATGTCCACGAACTCCGTCGAACCGTCGGGACCCGGCGCAGACGTCAGATCGCCGGAATGCACCAGCGCGTCCTGGTCGAACCGCAGCCGGGTGTAGTCGCACAACCCGACGAAGGCCCACTCCTCGTCGAACACCGCCACCGACAGGTCGAGATCGATCCGCCGCCCCCGCGGCTCGACCCAGTGCAGGAACAGCCGCAGCAGCTCGTCCTGCGGGATCGGCACCGCACTTCCCCGCGTCATCCGCAGCAGGCTCGACGACGCGTTCCGCTCCGAGCCGGGCGCGGCCATCCGGGACAGCTCCTCGTCCAGGAACACCCGTCGCCAGCGCGGCAATCCCGTTGCCCGGCGCAACATCTCCCCCATCAGTACGCCGGACAGCTCGACGGCGAGGGCACTGGGCAACGGCTCCCGGTCGTCGACCGACGTCCAGATCCGGGCGGTCCCACCGCGCGGGAAGAACAACCGCAGATCGCCCGGCGGCGTCCGGACCTGTCCCAGGGCGGCCGTGATGACGGCCGGAGAGACGTCCGACACCGCGGTCGTCACGGCGTCGACGAGCTCCGCGTGCTGCTCCGGCGGAAGCGCACGCGCCAGGTGCACAAGGCGGCGTACCAAGTCGCCTGGACGCTGCCGCAGCAGGTCGAGCGCCTGCTCCGGCCGCCCTTGCGTGAAAGCGCCTTCGAGGCGTGAGCTGAACGTGCTCATCACGAGCCGCCCGTCCTCGACCCGCACCAGCGGATGGCGCGAAGCCTCGCCCGCCACCGCCCGTCCGGCGGCCGTGCCGAGATCCAGATCGGTACGACGGAGGACGGCGAACGCCAGCGCCGCGACCGGGAACCGCGTCGCGAACTCGAACGGGTGCAGGTTCTCCGCGATCCGTTTCCAGGCACGCTCGTGGCGCAGCATGTCCTCCACCAGCGTCTCGACGGGCAGCCGGTCGAGACGCTCCAGCACGAGCCGTCGAGTTGCCCGTGGCAACGACTTCCGCCGGGCCGGCGGCGTCCGCAGCCCGGGGTCGGCGTCCATCAAGGCGTAGATGACCCGCAGTACGTCGGTAGCGGTGTCGGCGCGATCGAGCAGCTCGGGATCGTCGGCCAGGAAGTGCGCGATGACCAGAGCACGGGTCTCCCGGACCGGGATGTCATCGGGCAGCCACGCCGAGCTGGCGCCGTCGAGCAGCACCTGCAGGTCCGCGCGGTCCGCGGCGGACAAGGGTGCGCGCCGCGCCAGTAGGGCTCCGACGGTCTGGCGGACCGAGTCGGCCGTGGCCAGCGCGAGCAGCCGCAGGCGATCCGAACGGACATGCGTCGGCGGCTCCTCGGCCGGCGAAGGCTTGAGGAACGGATCCTTCGGGTCGATGCGCCGCAGACACAGCGGACAGGCGCTGAGGTCGGTGCCGTCCCAGCACGTGCGGCAGACCAGGTGTGCGCACGGGGAGACTGCGTGGACGGAGGTGGTGTCGCCGCAGAGCACGCACGGTTGCTCAGGCTCCTGCAGCAGGCGGGCGAAGACCCGGTTCACGTAGAAGGTCTCGGTGTTGCCCGGCACGCTCTCCGGGAAGCCCCGGAACAACGGCGTGTGCTTGGCGTCGAAACCGGACTCGGCGTCGAGCAGGTCGAGCAGCGCGCCGCCGAACCCGGCCAGCGCGGGCGCCGACAGCGAGGCACAGTGCCTGTACAGACCGACTGAGAGCAGGAGGCCGCGCTGGATCAGGTCGGCCTGCAGCGCGGACAGGCCCGCCTGGATCGTGAGCGGTCGGCGCAGCCACTGCCAGGCGGAGCGCCGTACCGGTGGAGTGAGCGCGGGAGCATCGACGAGCCGGCGGCGGCGCAGCAGGACAGCAGCTTGCGAATCCGCTGGTTGGTCCGGCATGCCGTCTCCCCACTGACGTTCTTCACCTGAAGAGTGCGCCAGGGGCGGAGAGCGGACGCGCTACTTGGCCTGGTGAAGGAGAAGGAAGCACGTCCAGGAGCCGCCCCTGGCACTGAGAACGCTACCGGCCGCCACCGACAGTTTCCGGGCCGACCGCAGAGGGGCTGAAAAGAAGAGCTCCGGTAGCAAGGTCGGGGCCGCCCCGCCCAGACCTCGCTACCGGAGATCTCCAGAGTAGAACGTTCACCCAAATCCCGCGCCACCGGGTCCCCGATTCGTGCCGAACTGGCACTGATGCGCCGCGCCGACGCCGACGCGATCACCCTCGGCAGGTGCGGCACCACGGATAGTAATTGGCATAGTCCGTAGATAATGGCGGTGCGGGAAATTGCCGGGCTCCCGGGTTTATGCGGTGAACGATTTCTGTGGAATGTAAGAAAAAGGTAAAGAAATACCGCCGGTCACCAGTCGTTGCCGCCACCGGTGAACCAGTCGTTGCCGCCGAGGCCGTCGGTGCCGGTACGGACGAGGAGCGCTGAGATCTGCATGATTTTCGACCCTTCTTGGTGCTGACCAACTGGTGGAATGGCCCGGGCATCCGGGTGACCTGCCGTGAACAGGTCGTTACTATGACCGCATAACCGCTCAGATCGACCGCTTGTGAGGCAGACGATGATTCTGATCGGTCGGAGCAGCTGGGTGCCACCTCGGCAATGGAAGCTCTGGTCGTTGCCGAGGACCGCATTGGCTTATGTGCTCGCGATTGATTTGATTGCGGTGACGATTACCACACTCGCGGCCCGGAGCACACTGAGCGGCCCGAATTCCGGCGTCCGGCATTCGGAATGGGTGGCGTTCGGCGTACTCGCCGTGGCCTCGACCCTGCACCTGGAGTTTGCCCGCGGAATCGAGCGTCGACGCGAGCTGGCGGCCAACACCTCGCCACACACGAACCTGAAGTGCCTGTGGATCTTCGCGGCTCTGCTGCTGCTCCCGCTGTCGCTGGTCGTCCCGCTGGTCGTGCTGGCCTACATCTACTCCTGGTTCCGTGTGTACGGCCGGACCGTCGCGCACCGCAAGGTCTTCTCCACCTCGACGTACGTCCTGGCCAGCGCCGCAGCGGCCGCCGTACTGCGCGCAGGCGGTCTCCTGGACGCTCCGCGCGTACCGACCGGTTTCTGGACGCTGCTGGTGGTTATGGCCGCGGCCGCGACCTGGTGGCTCGTGAACTACGCACTGGTGATCGGAGCGATCCTGCTGTCCACTCCGGACGCCACGGCGCGTGAGGCGCTCGGTGAGCTGTCTGACCAGATGGTCGTGTGCGCGGGCCTGGGGCTGGGCGTGGCGATCGCTGCGGTGCAGACGTCGTACCCCTGGGTCGTTCCGGTGCTCATGGTGACGGTGCTGGCGCTGCACAGAGACCTGCTGCTCCCGCAGTACCAGCGGGCTGCCGGCATCGACGACAAGACCGGTCTGGCCACTTCGTCGTACTGGGCGAGTGCAGTGCCCGCAGAGCTCGCTCGTGCGGACACACTGCGCAGCACGGTCGGTCTACTGATGCTGGACCTGGACAAGTTCAAGGAGATCAACGACACCTACGGTCACCCGGCTGGTGACGAGGCGCTGCGTGCCGCGGGCGAAGCGATCCGTGCGGAGGTGCGGGACGGCGATCTGGTCGCGCGGGTCGGCGGAGACGAGCTGGCGGTGCTGCTGCCGGGTGCGTTCGAGTCCGAGGTGCTGGAGATCGCGGAGCGGATCAGAGAGCGGCTCGTGGCCCTCACGGTCTCGGTCAGTACGACGGACGGGGGTACGGCGACGCTCGACGGCGTACCGGCGTCGTTCGGCGCGGCCGTCTACCCGGCTGTCGCGAACACGATGGACCAGCTGATTCTGGCCGCTGACGACGCACTGCTGCGCGCCAAGCGGTCCGGGCGGAACCAGATCGTGGTCGCCCGCCCGAACCACTCCGACGAGGTTGTCGAGCAGACAGTCAGCGACTGACCTCGATCAGCGCCTTGCCGCGCAGCGTGCGGTTCTCCAGCGCCCGGTGCGCGTCGGCCACGTGGTCGAGGTCGTAGACCTGGTCGATGACCGGCTTGAGGTCTCCTGCCGCCGCGCGGGCGATCACCGCAGCGCCGGTGACCGACGTGGTTGTCGAGTCGGCGCGCAGATCCATGATGCCCTTCACGGTGAGGCCGCGCCGCTCGACCTCGGCGGTGTCGTACGGCGCGAAGCTGCCACTCGGCGCACCGTGGGCGGAGATCCAGCCGCCGTCCTTCACCACGCTGAACGCGGCCGCGCCGAGTTCGCCGCCGGCGCCTTCGAACACGATGCCCGCGCCTTGGCCGTTCGTTGCCTCAAGTACCAGCTTCTCCCAGCCCGGCTTGCCGTAGTCGATCAGGACGTCGGCGCCCTGGGCCCGGCTGAGTTCGAGCTTCTCGTCGCCGCGGGCGGCCGCGATGACGTGGGCTCCGGCCTTGTGCGCCAGCTGGATCAGCAGCAGGCCCATGCCGCCGGCAGAGGCAGTGATCAGGACTTCCTGCCCGGCCATCGGCGGCGCGAGTTCCTCGAGCATGAGGGCCGTGAAGCCGTCGCCGTACACCGCGACTGCGGTCCGCAGGTCGAGTTCGGGCGGTACCTCGACCAGATCGGTCGTGGTCAGGGCCAGCTCCGCATGCGCGCCGAAGGCCACGCCGCGCCCCACGACGGTCTTGCCGATCCAGTCGGCAGGTACCTCCGCACCGACCGCGCGGACCCGTCCGCCGAGGTTGCTGCCGGTGACGTACGGCGCCTGCACGTCGAAGAACTCGCCGTGCTGACCCCGGCGGATCGCGGTCTCGACGAAGATCACGTCCGCGATACCGACCTCGACGAGCACCTGCCCCGCGGCGGGCTCGGGAGCCGGGACCTCGCGGGTCTCGATCACGTCCGGACCGCCGAACGCGGTCACTACTGCTGCACGCATATTCACACTCTCCGGTTGTCTGCTTGAGCCTCCGAGCCTGCAACCTCAACGCTGGTTCAGGTCAAGTCCGGGATTGTCGGTGGCGCGGCGTACTGTGCGGGGCATGTTCGACGCCGTCTTCGTGCCTGCTGACCCGCCGCGCGCGGGCCGGCTGGCGCTGTACGGCGACCTGGCCGGATCCGATGAAACCGCCAACGGGACGGTCGACCTGGTGCTCCCCCGCGGCACCACGGTCCGCCGCACCACGGTCCCCGCTCGCCTTCTGGGCATAGAAGAAGTGCTGACCCGCCTTGCCGAGCAGGACTCCGATCGGCTGGATGGCTCGGGCAGTTGGGCGGCGTGGCGGGCGGCTGGGCTTGCCGGCTTGGTGCTGATCGGACGCGGACGCCTGGTGCCGGATCGGAGCCCGGAGGGGTACGGCGCTTGGCGGGTCGCGCCGCTCGACCCGCTCGACCAGGCCTGGCTGCGGAACCTCAGCGCCGCAATGCCGGCGTACGGTCATGCTCTGCCGCTCGAAGGCACCCGCCCTGTCCGGCTGATCGAGCCGGAGCAGCTGGTCCGCGCGTTCTGGGACGCGCTCGCGGACACCCTGGTCCGCACCCCCGCTGCAGCCGTCGCGGTCCGCCCCGGAGCTGCGCCGTTCGCGGCCGCCGAGCCCACAGCGCTCCCAGGTCCGACCGCCTGGCTCGACGAAACCGCCCTGGCCGAACAGGCCGGCACCCGCCTCGTCCTGCGCATCGAACCACCCGACTCGACGGACGACTTTCGGGCAGTTCTGCAGTTGCGGAGCGGCGTGGACCCGAGCCTGCTCGTCGACGTCGCGGACATGTGGAACGCGCCGGCCGCCGTACTCACGGCCCTCGGCGAACGCGCCGAGACCGACCTCCTCCTCGCCCTCCGGCGCGGTGCCCGGGTCTGGCCGCCGCTCGGTTCAGCGCTCCGGGATGCGGCGCCGGAAGACGTCCCGATCGACGACGAGGCGTTGGAAGAGCTCGCCGAGGGCAGTACGGCGCTGGAAGGCGCCGGCATCGAGGTGCTCTGGCCGACCGAGCTGTTCGCCGGCGAGCTGGCCGTCCGCGGCACTGTCGCAACGCCGGCTCCCGGCGCCGTCACCGGCCCCGATTTCAGCCTGACCGAGCTCGTCGCGTTCCGCTGGCGTCCCACGCTCGACGGTCAGGACCTGACCGAGAGCGAGGTTGCCGCGCTCGCCGAGGCCAAGCGCCCGATGATCCGCATGCGCGGCCGCTGGATCCGGGTCGACCACGACCTCGTCCGACGGCTCCGCAACGGCTCCACCCGCCGGCTCACCGGCGCCGAGGCGCTCGGCGCCGCGCTCACCGGGACCATCGAGGTCGACGGCGAGCTGGTGCCGTTCGACGCCGACGGTTCGCTGGCCGCGATGCTCGCCCGGCTGCGTACGGCCGAGGAGCCGGCACCGTTCACCGAGCCCGCCGGTCTCAAGGCGACCCTGCGCGACTACCAACGCCGCGGTGTCGCCTGGATGGCGCAGCTCGCCAACCTCGGACTCGGCGGCTGCCTGGCCGACGACATGGGCCTCGGCAAGACCATCCAGGTCATCGCGCTGCATCTGCAGCTCAAGGGGCGCGGTCCGACCGTCGTCGTCTGCCCGTCGACGTTGCTCGGCACCTGGGAGCGGGAGTTCGAGCGGTTCGCCCCCGACGTACCGACCCGCCGCTATCACGGCGCCGGACGGACGCTCAGCGATATCGCACCCGACGAGGTCGTGCTCACGACGTACGGCGTGGTGCGCCAGGACCACCGCGTGCTCGGTGAGATCGCGTGGGGTCTCGCCGTTGCCGACGAGGCGCAGCACGCGAAGAACCCGTTGTCCCGCACGGCCCGCTCCTTGCGGACGTTGCCGTCAGCAACCAGGATCGCGCTCACCGGTACGCCGGTGGAGAACCGGCTCTCCGAGCTGTGGTCGATTCTCGATTGGGCGGCGCCGGGTCTGCTCGGCACGCTCGACAGGTTCCGCCACGACGTCGCCGTACCGGTCGAGCGGTTCCACGACGAGGAGGCGACCGCTCGGCTCGGTCGAGTGACGCGGCCGTTCCTGTTGCGTCGACGGAAGAGCGATCCGGGGATCGCGCCGGAGCTGCCGCAGAAGTCCGAGCACGATGTCGTCGTACCGCTGACCACCGAGCAGGCCACGCTCTATCAGGCTGTCGCGAAGGAAACGCTCGCGAAGATCGAGGAAGCCGAGGGCATCGCGCGGCGCGGGCTGGTGCTGAGTCTGCTCACGCAGTTGAAGCAGGTGTGCAACCATCCGGCGCAGTTCCTGCACGAGCCCGGTCCGCTCGAGCGACGGTCCGGAAAGCTCGCGGCGCTGGACGAACTGCTCGACGTGATCCTCGCCGAGGGCGAGTCGGTGCTGATCTTCAGTCAGTACGTCGAGATGTGCCGGCTGATCGAGGCGCATCTGGCGGCGCGGCAGGTCAAGACGCTGTTCCTGCACGGTGGCATCGGGGTGCGGAAGCGCGAGCAGATGGTGGAGCAGTTCCAGTCGGGCGAGGCGCCGGTGTTCCTGCTGTCGCTGAAGGCCGGCGGGGTCGGGCTGACGCTGACGCAGGCGACGCATGTCGTTCATTACGACCGGTGGTGGAACCCTGCGGTCGAGGATCAGGCGACGGACCGCGCGTACCGGATCGGTCAGGATCGGCCGGTGCAGGTCCATCGGCTCGTCACCGAGAACACGCTCGAGGACCGGATCGCCACGGTGATCAACGCGAAACGCGACCTCGCGGACGCGGTCGTCGGGTCGGGTGAGGCGTGGTTGAGCGAGCTGTCGGACTCGGAGCTGACTGAGCTCGTCGAGTTGTCGACGGGACCTGTGCGATCCGGGTCGGCGAGTGCCTACAACCCTTCTGCTGTTGGGAAATCCGATGGCTGACGAGGATCGGACGCCGTGGCAGGGGTGGCGGCGAAAGGGCGAGGACGCCGGGCTGCCGGCGGCCAAAGGTGCGGGGAGCCGGCGATCGTTCGGGGCGACGTGGTGGGGACGGGCCTGGTTGGAGGCGCTCGAGCAACGGGCACGGCTCGATCCGGGTCGCCTGTCGCGCGGACGGTCGTATGCGCGGCGCGGCAGTGTGCTGGAGCTGACGGTCAGCCCGGGCGAGGTCGAGGCGATGGTGCAGGGCAGCCGCGTCACGCCGTACCAGGTGACGGTCCGGATCCGTGCGTTCTCCTCGGCCGAGTGGGACGCCGTACTCGAGGTTGTTTCGGCGCAGATCGGGCGCGTTGCCGCGTTGCTCGACGGGGAGTTGCCGCCGGAGGTTGTGGAGGATGTGCAGGCGGCCGGGCTGGATCTGCTGCCGGGTGCGGGCGAGGTGCTGACGAACTGCAGTTGCCCGGACTTCGCCGTACCGTGCAAGCATTCCGCGGCCGTTTGCTACTTGGTGGCGGATGCGCTGGACGACGACCCGTTCTCTTTGCTTTTGCTGCGCGGGCGCCGCAAGGACGAACTCCTCACCGCCCTCCGCTCCCGCCGCACCGGCACCACTGCTACACCAGCCGCGCCGCGCACGCCCGCACCAGCAGGTATCCCCGCAATCGCAGCCTTCGCGGCCCGTGGCGGGCAGGTGGGTGTGGTTCCTGTGCCGGCGCCGCCTCGGCCGCTCGGGGCGCCGGGCGTACCGGCGGCGGTGAAGGTGCTGGACCCACCGCGATCGTCCGGCGTCGACGTACGCGACCTCGTCGCCCTGGCCACCGATGCCGCCCGCCGAGCCTGGGAACTGGCCTCCGGCGACGTCAACCAGCCACTCACCTTCGAGCAAGACCTTGCCCGCCGAGCAGCAGCCTCCCTCGGTACGCCGGAACTCGCCGACCTGGCGCACCGAGCCGGCATCTCCGCCCGCCAACTCACCACCTGGGCCACCGCCTGGCGCCAAGCCGGCCCCGGCGGCCTCGCCGTCACCGTCGACGACCCTCACGACGTAGACCCCGAAGCCCTCACCGAAGCCCTCGAAGCCCTCCCCCACGCCACCACTGAAGCCAACCGAGTAACCACCGCCAAAATCCAACTCCGCCTCGGCCGAGACAACCTCTGGTACCGCTTCGACAAAAGCTTCAACGACTGGACCCTCACCCGCCCACCCGCCCCCTCCCCCCAAGACCTCCTCTGACCTTCAGGCCCGCGCCGCCACGAATGCTTCGGTGAGGCGGGTGATGAGGTCGTACGGGATTGGTTTGTTGTAGGGGAATTTGAGGGTGCCTTTGCCGGAGTGGTACGGGGTCAAGGCTTTGGTCAGGGCTGGGTCGGCGGGTGGGATCGGGTAGATCGCGAGGTGGGTCTTCCAGGCGCTGAAGTGCACGAGGGAGGTGCCGTCGAGGGTGATGGTCGGCATCTGGTAGCTGATCTTCTCGCCGGCGTCGGGCACGGCGGCGTGGATGGTACGGCGTACCTCTTCGAGCACCTCGCGGACCTCTGCGGGGAACGACGCGATGTACTCGTCCACTGTCTCGAATGCCATCTGGCTATCCTGCCGCGGTCAGCGGGACGAACGGCATCGGTTCGGGTTCTGGGTTCGTGTCCCAGGGTTCGTCGAGTGGGGTCGGGCGCCACTTCCAGGAGGCGGGTGCCGGTGCGCCCGCGAGCGTCGTACGGCCGGTCAGCCGACGCAGTTCGAGCCACGGGTCGTCGGCTGCGCGCGGTTCGTGCGGGAACAGGCGCGTGAGGACGCGATCGCACAGGTCGGAGGGCGGATCGAGCGGGCGGTCCAGTCCGTCTGCGAGATCCTGGCCGTGGACGAGCAGCTCCACGCACGCCATTCCGGCGAAGCCCTCCGGGTCGCCGATCCCCCACGGATGGAACGCCCGCATCCCGGCCGGGCTCGCACGCACGACCGACGCGACGATCCGCCCCGCGGCCTCGACGAAATCGAGTACGCCGGCCGGCGGGGCGAGCTGTTGCGCCTGAGCGGACCAGCGCACGTACTGCGTCCGCGCACCCACCGCGAGCTGCGACGCCCAATGCAGGTGCGCCTGGCCGATGTGTTCGGCCGTCTTCCGGCAACTCCAGTCGATGGTCCCGGCCCGCACACCCCAATCAGCCTCAACCGCCGGCCGCAGCGCCCCCACCACACACTCGGTCGCCACCTCGACATCACCCGCCGTCACCACAACCGCTCCTCTCGACGCCCCCAGTCTGCGACCCCAGAACGCCGAAAAAACAGTCTGTTGCGCAACCCCCGTTTCTGTCATAAATAGAAGGAAGAGCTGCCGCACTGGCAGGTTGTTGTCCGACTGGCGGGTTGTAACACGCCAGCGATAAAACAACCCGCCAGTGGCGAACCATCCGGCTGCCGTACGCCGAGTCGTGCCGCCGGATCAGCCACAGCAGGAGCGGCCACGTGCAGGGAGGTGTGCTGCGCGGCGCGTCAGGCGGGGCGGCGGAGGGTGGTTTGGGCTTCGAGGGCGCTGATTAGGTGGGTGGCGATCTTGGTGTGACCGGCGACTGTGGGGTGGACCTGGTCGGTGCAGTCGTCTTCGGTGATCCAGCCGGTGGAGTCGACGCAGATCAGGTTCGGGTCGTCGAGGGACTTCACCGCGGCCTGGATCGTGTCCGCGTGCTTGCCGTTGAACGGGGTCAGCGACACCAGAGTCGCGGACGGGTACGCCGTACGCACCCGTCGTACGTAGTCCGCGTACTCCTCGATCTCCAGCGTCGGGTCGTTCACGCCGAGGTTGATCACCACCACGTCCGACGGCTCCACCCGCTCGGCCGGCGACCCCGCGAAGTTCCATCCGAACGAGTCGACCCCGGCCGGCACCTCGCCGTTCCCCGGCTTGCTGATCCCCTGGCTCCCGAACCCGACCTGGTACGACGTGGCGCCGAACGCGCGCGCGGTCAGATAGGCGTACGACGTCGTACCGTCGGCACCCTCCGACTCCGGGTGCTCGCTCAGCGACCGCACGCCCTGCGTGATCGAGTCGCCGTAGAACTCGATCCGCGGACCTCCCGGCCGGCCGCTGAGCCGCAACGCCGACCGAACGTCGAGCACGAGACCAGCGAACACGACCGCGCACTCGAACGGCGGGTTCCACCGGTTGACGTGCTCGTTGACGTCCTTCACCACCACGGACACCTGGTGCCTGCCGTCGGGCTCTGACAGCTCGATGACCGGTCCTTCGAGGACGTGCAGCGAAGGCTCGCCGTCGTCGACAGTGATCCACAGGTGCGGCGCGACGGTCAGCCCGTCGGTGTCGAACAGCAGTTGCAGCCGCTCACCGGCGTACGAGAACGAGATCCGCGACCCGGAGTTGACGGTGGTCGCCACGCCGGGCTGCTGTCCCCACTGTCCTTCCAGGACGATGCGCGGATCGGACGGGGCGACGATCTCGCCTGGATCGAACGGCACAACAGGCTCCTTCTGCTCGGTTTGCCGTGCCATTCTGCCTGGCCCGTTCACCACCCCTCCTTCCGAGCCCGCGCCTCGAACAGCAGGATCCCGGCCGACAGCGCGACGTTCAGCGAATCCGCCTGACCGAGCATCGGGATCGACACCGCGTCGAACCCCTCGTCGTGCCACGCCCGCGACAACCCCGAGCCCTCCGAACCGACCACGAACGCGGTCGGACCGTCGTACTGCGGGACTCGGTACGTGCCCGTCGCGGCAGGGTCCGCGAGGTGCACGCGGAACCGGTGGCTCCGCAGCCACGCGGCGGCTGACGGGATGTCGTCGAACTCAACGATCGGCGTCGAGAGGACGGTGCCGCGGCTCGCGGAGTACACGGCGGGGTGCGTCGGGCGGGCGCGGCGGCTGGTCAGGACCAGGCAGTCGACGTTGGCGGCGTCCGCCGTACGGATCAGGGTGCCGAGGTTGCCGGCGTACTCGACCCCGTCGGCCACCAGGACCAGCGAGCGGCTGGTGAAGCGGAACGCCTGCGGTCGCCACTCCGGGACCCGGGCGATCGAGATGAGGCCGTCGGAGCGGGTCTTGCGGGACAGACGGGCGAGCAGCTTCTCGGAGATCCGGTAGACCTCAGTGGCGCGGTCGGTGATCCGGGCGACATCCGCCGTACCGGCTTCTGGGCACCAGAAGAAGGTCTCAACGGTAGCTGTCGTGGTGAGCAGGCGGTCGTGTTCCCAGGTGCCTTCGACCATGATCCGGCCGGGTGAACCGTTCTTGCGCAGCGCGAGCAGGTCACGGACACGGGGGTTTTGAGCGCCAATAGAGCGGACAAAGGGGTGCACAGTCATGTGCAAGCTCCGTAAGGAGAGAATCAGCAAGCGCGCCGGGGACCCTGCAACAGGGCCCGCACCGGCGGGGCGACACCCATCAGAGGGGGTCTGAGGACCCTGCGCCGTAGCGAGCAGGTGCTCGGCGGAGTGCCGCGGTGTGCTGGAGGGAAGGGTTCGATGCGGAGCATCGTTCCCTTTCCTCCAGTGCAGCGAGGTGCCCGCCGAGTGCCGCGCAGTAGGCGCGGGGTCCTCAGATCCCCTCTCGGGTGCCGTGGTACTGACGCGGCCTGTCGACCGCGTCAGCCAAGGATTCTCATCACACCTCGGATGGTAGGCAGCCGCGCATCCGCCGTCATCCGGTTTTCCACAGGCCGGTGGCGGGCGAGTTTTGGTCTGTCGGTGCGGGTGGTTAGAGTCCTTTCTCTGATAGCCCCGCTATCACACGGGAGGAGTGCGGGTGGACGCGACATTGCTCGACGCCGAGGCCGACGCGGCCGTGCTGCGTGTCTACCGCCAGGTGTTCGCCGTGCTCGCCCGCGAGGCCGGCGCGATGATCGTCGATCCGGACCTGCTCGACGCCGACCAGGCGATCCTGGACGCGTTCGCGGAGGCGGGCAGCGACGGTCTGACCGTGGAGCAGGCCACTCTCGCCTGCCGGGCGTATCCGCACGACGTGATCGTCCGCCGCTTCGACGTCCTCCGGCAGTACGGCGCGATCACCAAACTCGTCGACCGTCCGAACGAGTTGCGCCACCGCGCCGCCTTCGCGCCGTACGTGATGCTGATGTTCCTGCGGCGGATGTCCGTCCAGGGCGGGCAGGGTGAGCTGCACCAACTGCTCACCCTCGAGGCGCACAGCGTCAGCGACCCGCAGGCGACGGCCGACGACGGCAAGGCCTCGATCGGCCGCCTGACCAAGGTCTTCCGCCTGCTCGGCAACGAGCTCGCCATCCTGGTCTCGACCAGCACCACCGCCCAGCTCCGGGAGAACGCCCAGCTCGCCTGGGGCAACGAGCGCTTGATCGTGCAGGCCGAGAAGGTGCACCGGCTGGTCCTGGACCGCTGGCCCGAGCTGCACCGCGACTGCACCTCGCTCCGGATGGCGCTGGCGGCGTACGCCGACGCTGTCCAGCTCGCCGCCGGCCGCCTGGTCGAGCGCGCCGGTACGACGCGGGCGCTCGGCCTCCTGCCCATCGAGACCTGGCTGACGTTCTCCCGAAGCAGCGAGCCCGACACGTTGGCCGCCGTACTAGACGGTCTGTTGTTCGACGCCGCCGCACCGGGCTTCTCCGCGCAGACGATGGTGGAGGCAGTAGAAACAGGACGCCGCAGCGGCACCGCGCGGATGGCGCCGCCTCGCCCGACCGCAGACGCGGATGCTCCGGAGTCCGCCGCGGCGACGGACCGCGAGGACCTGCGCGCCGAGGCGGAGCGGGTGCTGGCCGGGCGCCCGACCGTCGACATCGTCGAGGTCATCGACGAGGCAGGCGACTGGATCACCGCGCGGCGCGTGCTCGCCGAGCTGACGGCGGCGCACCTGCACGACGAGCTCGAGTACGAGCTGGTGTGGTCCGACGGCATGCGGATCGATCCCACCGCGGGTACGCCGTGGGCGACCGAGGGCGTGTTCCGCCGGGTGGTCCGATGAGTACCGAGACGGTCGAGCGGCGGCTGTACAACGCGTTGTGGTGGGCGAAGGTGCAGTCCGCCGGCCCGCTCGAGGTCGACCCGGACACGCCCGCCGTCGCCGGTCTCACCCGCGCGGCGGCACCGGACGGGTCAACCGTCTGGCTGGTGCCGACGCTCCCGTCGGGCGCGGGTCATGGCGTGCTCGACGAGCTCGACGCTCCCCCGGTCGCCGTCGAGCAGCCGAACGAAACGGCGCGTATCCTCGCGATCTGCGTCGCCTGCTGCTGGACCGACCGCAGCGCGCCGGCCTGGCCCGGTGCGACCGGCACGCTCGCACAGATCAGGTCCGTGTACGCCGGGATGCGCGGCCGACCCGAGCAGTCGAGCGATCTCACCCTGATCATCGGCAGCCTGCGCCGCCTGCACGCCACGCACTGGCTCCTGTGGGACGACAAGGCCGGCGAGGTCCGCCTCGGCCCGCGGGTCATCACCTGGACCGCGGCCGACCTGTCCACCCTGCGCGACCTCTGCCGCCACCTCCCGGACCCACCGCCGGCCAACCTGACCGCACCCACCGAGAAGCCGACCCCGACGACCGCCCTCCCCGACGCGGACGCGGACGACAGGGCGGACGCGGATGACTCGGACGCGGATGCGGATGCGGAGGTGGCGGATGAGTGAGCAGCATGCGTTGTTCGATCCTCTGCTCCAGGACCTCAGCGACCGCTCCCGCGACGAGGTGCTCGCCGCGTTCAGCGCAGTGCAGTACGCCGCACACCCGGTCGCCGAGGTACAGCTCGCCGGCCTCCGCGACGTCACGCTGCGCCGCCAGGTGCAGCGCATGCTCAAGCTCATCGGCCGGACCCTCGTCCACGTCGACGGCACCCATTGGACCGCAGGGTACGACGACGACATCGCCGCGAGTCTCGTGGCCCAAGGCTGGCAGCCGTTGTCCGTCATCGACCGCGCGGTGCTGGTGCTGGTGCTCATTCATTCCGTCGCGATCCCCCGCAGCGAAGGCATCCTGACCGGCGACAGCTGGAAGTCCGCACGACCCACCACGGTCGACGAGCTGCGGACGACCAGGATCAGCGGCGAGGAGCGGCGCCTTGCCCTGCAGCGATTGCGCGCCGCGGGATTGATCCAGCTGTCCGGCGATCACTCGGGCGGCCCGTCGTACATCCCGGGTCCGCAACTGCAGCGACTGACACCGGCCGCACGCCGTCGCCTGCAGGATCAGCTCATCCTCGCCGCCGCCCCGGCCAGCCCGATCGCCGAGGCCATCCGCGCCCGCAACGGCGTCCCAGCAGAAGTCAGCACGACAACGGGAGAAGACGTATGAGCGAGGACGGGCCGTTCGACATCCTGGGGTCGAAGGTGCTGCTCGGTGTGCAGGTCGTCGACCTGTCCCGCCTGTCGACGCACCCGATCCCGATGATCGGCCGCGGCCTGATCACAGTCGCCGGCCAAGGCCCGACCGACTCGAACGGCGCCGGCAAGTCGTCCTGGATCGCCGCGCTCAGCCTCTTGCACGCCGACGACCAGTGGCGCCTGACCAGCGGTGCGCCCGGCGCGGCCGAGTTGCTGTTCACCGCTGAGGCGGCCGGCCAGGAAGGCAACTGGTCGAACGTCGACCGCGGCTACATCGTGGGCGTCTTCTCCGACCCGGACCTCACCGACCTCGACGAGATCGAGACGGCTGCGATCACGGTCTGGATCCGCATCAACCGCAAGGCGTCGTACATCGATCTTCGCTGGAAACAGGGCCTGCACATCCCGTACGGCGCGACCGAGGCCGAGCGGGCCGCCGGCGCCGACGCGTTGTGGGCCACCCTCCCGCACTCGAACGGCCGCACCGACTTCCACGCCAACAAGCTTTCCCAGGTGCTGTACGGCGGACAGGTCCGGTGCGTCTCGTTCCTCTCGACGTCGGTGCGTTCGAGCCCGACCGCGAACCTGCTCGCCGAGCCGCTCAACGAGCTCGGCCCGGCCCGCATCTTCAACGCGATCGCGACGCTCACCGGTCTCGACCACGAGCTCGAGCAGGAGCAGGCGCATCGCTCCGCCGAGCACACGCAGCGCGAGGCGACCAAGCAGGCGACCGCCGACCTGCAGCGCTGGGAGCAGGAGATGGCGGCTGTCGAGGCCGGCATCCTGCAGCGTGCCGCGGCACGTGAGGCGCTCGCCGCGGCCAAGGAGTCCTGGCAGGCGCGCTCGGCGCGGCACCTGATCGACGGCTCCGCACGGAACGACGAAATCCTTCAGGAGCTGGGAGTTCTCGACGAGCGCGTCGCCGAGCAGGAGGCTCGGAAGGAAGCGATCGAAGCCGATATCGATGCCTTCGGCAACGAGGAGGGCATGCTCCGGGACGTCCAGCTGACCCGCCAGGAGCGGGACAAGCTCGACGCACGCGACCGGGAGCTCGATCTGGCGCAACGCTCGGTGCGGGAGCAACTGGAGCGTCTCGGTCAGGAGCATCGGCGGCTGCTCGACGCGGGTCGTTCGGCGGACGGCCGCGACCTGGCCGCGGCCGCCGACGAGCAGGCCGAGGCCCGCGAGGTGCTGGAGGAGTACATCGGCCGCGACCACGCCGCGCGGGTGGCGGTCGAGCACACAGAGGCCGACCTTCGTGAGGCCGAGAGCGGTCAGACCGTCTCCGCGACCCAGCAGCAGGTGCTGGAGACCGCAGGCATCGAGTGCGGCGCCCTGACCGATATCACCGAGCTGCCGGAGTCGGACCGGGCCGAGTGGGAGCCGCGGCTCGCGCCGTACCGCGAGGCCGTGGTCATCGACGCCGGTGACGCGACCGTCGCGACGACCGCGCTGGCCGACGCCGGGTACCCCGGATTCCTGCTGGTGCTGGCGAATCGCCCCGGCGCACCGAAGTCGCGCCGTGGGCCGAAGTCGGCGGACAAGCGGTTCACACTGGACGGATTCTTCGCCGCACTCGGCGAACGCGCGACCAAGGAGAACATCGACGAGACCGCCGGCGTCGTCGCGGTCGGGCAGTTCGACGAACCGATCACCGGCCGGACCGCGCGGATCCAGGCGGCCGGGCGGCGCGTGGAGGCAGCCAAGGCGGCCCGCGCGGTCGCATCTGCCGCGCTCGAGCAGGCGCGGTCCCGGGTCGATCAGGCGGAGCGCCGTACCGCGGCCGCCCAGGCGCTGGCCGACGCGGACGCGGTCCAGGAGCAGATCCTGCAGCTCCGCGAGACCATCGACCGGCATGAGACCGATCGGGACTCGCTTGCGCCGCAACTCCAAGCAGCGAAGGAGTCCGCCGAGACCGCCGCCGGCCAGCAATTGGTCCGCGACGAACGGCTGAAGAACCTCGAAGCGACCCGTCGCGACCACGACCGGATCCTCGACGAGCTGACCGGTCGACGCCTCGCGCTGCGCGAGGAGCAGACCACGCTCGACCTCACCACCCGGACCACCGCCTGGGGCGGGACGCCCGCGGAAGCCGAGGCGTTCATCCTCGGTCTGGCCGACGACGCGCAACGCCGTACGACGGCCGACTGGAACCACCAGGCCTGTACGCAGCTCGACGATGTCATCCGCCGCTGCTTCCCGAACGCGCGGTCGCGGGAAGAGATCCCGACCGAGCTGTGGGAGATCCTGAACGGCGCGGACGGCTGGACGAACGGCACGCTCGGCGACCGCGTCGGCCTGGTGCCTGCGCTGCAACGCACGCTGAGCAGCCACCTCGCCCAGCACGAGACGTTCGACAGCCTGCAGCAACAGCAGATCGCCAGCCAGCGCGCCGAGCGGAACGCCGCCCTCGAACGCGCCCGCGAAGGCCTCGGCGAAGCGGAGAGCACGGCCCGCGCCCACCGCGCGTCGCTCGCCGACGGCATCAAGGCACGACTCCGTCTGGTGTCCCAGGAGTTCGACCGCCTCGACCAGCAGTACGGCGGGTACGGCGCGAAGCTCGAGTTCCCCGAGCCCGATCCGCCCGCGGAGCCCGACAAGCCGTGGCGCTGGACGGTCACGCCGAAGTGGCGCCGGTCCGAGGGCGGCCCGTTCTCGGCGTTCAACGTCAAGGGCAACACCGCCCAGATGGACGAGAAGGCGGTGAAGCTGGTGTGCGCGGCCGCGCTCGCCGGCGGTTCGGACCGTCCGCTGCTGCTGATCCTCGACGAGCTCGGACGCAACCTCGGTTCACAGCACCGTCGCGAGGCGGTGGCGTTGTTCGAGCAGATCGGTCGCGACCGGAACATCACCGTGATCGGCGCGCTCCAGGACGATATGGAGCGGTACGCGCTGGCCTCGTCCCGGCTGTACGTCAAGCTCCGGCGCAGCTCGGACACCATGCCGTACAACCAAGCGCCGGTGGTGAAGGGCAACGAGGACAACGCGTCCCGGGTCGAGCTGCTCCGCGAGTGGATGACGTCGTACCGCGGTTCGACGCCGACGCTGGAACTGGCCTCGCCGACGCTCACGTAGTCCGACAATTTCCGACAGAAACAATCACGCGAGGTCTTGACCTCGCTCCGTGGGTCCGCATACTCACCAGGTGAGAGCGCTCTCTTCCTACCGCCCCAGGGAGATCACCCATGCTGTCGCGACGGTTCCTGCTGCTGACCACAGTCCTCGGCCTGTTCGCCGTACTCCTGACACCGCTCGCGGCGAGCGCGGTCACCCCGAAGCCGCCGCCGTTGGCCACGCCGTGGACCAACCAGGTGTCGGTGACCGATCCGCTCCCGGAGTACCCGCGTCCACAGCTGACGCGAAGCGAGTGGCAGAGCCTCAACGGCGTCTGGCAGTTCGCGCCGGCGAGCGACCTGAACAACCCGCCGACCGGGACGCTGCCCGAGGAGGTCCTGGTCCCGTACCCGATCGAGTCCGCGCTCTCCGGCATCCAGCGCCACGAGAACCGGATGTACTACAAGCGCACGTTCACAGTCCCGGCCGGCTGGTCCGGACGCCACGTACAACTCAACTTCGGCGCCGTGATGTGGCAGTCGAAGGTGTGGGTGAACGGCGCGCTGCTCGGCACACACGAGGGCGGGTACGACGCCTTCTCGTACGACATCACCTCGGCGTTGCGAGCCGGGAGCAACGACATCGTCGTCGGCGTCTGGGCGCCGGTCGACACCGAGGACATCCCGCTCGGCAAGCAGCGCGTCAACCGCGGCGGCATCTGGTACACGCCGTCGTCCGGCATCTGGCAGACCGTCTGGCTCGAGCCGACGCAACCCACCTGGATCACCCGGCTCGACACGGTCCCGAACGTCGCCGCCGGCGGACTGGACCTCACCGTGCAGGCATCCTCACCCGGTCAGGCTGTTCGCGCCCAGGTGCTGTCCGGTGGTCAGGTCGTCGGCGAGGCGACCGGGGTCAGCGGCACCCAGTTCCGCGTGCCTGTGCCCAACGCACGCCTCTGGTCGCCCGACGATCCGTTCCTCTACGACGTTCGCGTTTGGCTGGGCGACGACTCGGTCGGCGGGTACTTCGGGATGCGCTCCGTCGGCAAGGCGATGCTCGGCGGCTTCCTCCGGCCGACGCTGAACGGCAAGTTCGTCTACGCTCTCGGTACCCTCGACCAGGGGTACTGGCCCGACGGCCTCTACACCGCGCCGACCGACGAGGCGTTGCGGTTCGATCTGGAGCAGCAGAAGGCGCTCGGCTTCAACATGGTCCGCAAGCACATCAAGGTCGAGTCGGCGCGCTGGTTCTACTGGGCGGACAAACTCGGGCTGATGGTCTGGCAGGACATGCCGTCGCTGGTTGCCGGACGCAACGCTTCCGCGACCGGCGAGGCGCGGTACGAGTCCGAGCTGCGCCGGATGGTCGAGAACCACAGGCAGATCACGTCGATCACGCAGTGGATCCCGTTCAACGAGGGCTGGGGCGAGTTCCAGGCCGGCCGGATCGCCGACCTGGTGAAGAGTCTCGATCCGAGCCGGCTGGTCAACCACAACTCGGGCTCGAACTGCTGCGACTCCGATCCGGATCCCGGCAACGGCGACGTCATCGACGACCACCTGTACGTCGGTCCCGGCATCGCGCGGGCACCGTCGACGACGCGCGTACTGCAACTCGGTGAGTACGGCGGACTCGGCCTGCACGTCCCCGGTCACGAGTGGCCGAGCGGCAACAGCTTCGCGTACGAGATGCTCCCGACGAGCGATGCGCTGACGACGCGGTACGTGCAGATCACCAGCCAGCTGCCGGACCTGATCACCGGCTCCGGGCTGTCCGGCTCGGTCTACACCGAGCCGACCGACGTCGAGGACGAGATCAACGGCTTCTACACCTACGACCGCCAAGTGCAGAAGATGGACTTCGCGCGGGTGCGGGCCGTGAACCAGCAGGTCCTGGCCGCCGCCAACGGTACGACGTTGCCGACGGGCAAGCTGATCTCGTTCCGCGTCACAACCCCGACGTACACGAACCGCTATTTGCGGCACATCGACGGCGTCGCGAACACCGAGGTCGTGGACGCCGGCAGCAACCAAACGCTCAAGCAGGACGCGACGTTCTGGGTCCGGCCGGGTCTGTCCAACAGCAACTGCTACTCCTTCGAGTCGCGCAACTTCCCCGGCCAGTATTTGCGCCAGCGTGATCTTCGGATCTACAAGGAAGCGAACCCGAACGCAGCTGACGCCACGTTCTGCACGCATCCCGGTCTGAGCGGCGGCGGTACGTCGTTGGAGTCCGCCGCCCGGCCCGGGTACTACCTGCGCCACCGCAACTCGGAGGTCTGGCTGGACACCGACACCGGCGGCTCGTACCGCGACGACGCGACCTGGAACCTCGTCCCGGCCTGGTGGCGCAGTGGTGCGGACCTCGCGGTCGGCCAGACCCGCACGTTCCGCGTGACCACGCCCGGCTACACCGATCGGGTACTGCGGCATCGTGAAGGGCTGACTCGGACTGACACGATCGACGCCAACTCGTCGCTCACCGACCGCCAGGACGCGAGCTTCGTGATCCGCGCCGGCCTGGCCGAGAGCAGTTGCTACTCCCTCGAGTCGCTCAACTTCCCGGGCCAGTACCTCCGGCACAGCAACTACCGGCTGCAGAACGCGCCCAACGACGGCACCGACACCTTCCGCAAGGACGCGACGTTCTGCGCCCAACCACCACGCGCCGGCGGGGCCGGCAACGTGTCACTGCAGTCGATCAACTACCCGACGTACTACGTCCGGCACGCCAGCGAGCTGGTCTACATCGCCACCGTCGGCGGAGCGAATGCGTGGGACGGCGGCGGTTCGTACGACGCCGACACGACCTGGGCCAACCAGCCCGGACTCGGAGGCTGACATGCAGACCCAACCTCCCGCCGAGCGAAGCGAGGCGGTGCTTTTGGTTTTTGCCCTGGTGCTGACGTTGGCGCCGGCGATCCCCGCCGACGCGCAGCCTTTGGCAGCTCAGGTCTGTTCGGTCTCGTGCGACACGCTCGATCCTTCGAAGGCGCAGGAGGAGACGTTCCCCGTACCGGAGAAGGTGATCAACGGGCGTCGCGTCGTACTGCACGTATCCGACAAGGACGCGATGGCGTGGGGGAGCATCGACAACGGGTCCACCAACGACGCGGTCTGGCTCGACCGCAGCTGGGACGGCGGCGCGACCTGGGACGGTCTGCTCGGCAAGGCCTCGGTCCCGTCCGGGTGGACCGGCACGCGCACGCTCATGTACAACCTCGCCGACCCGGCCGGGCACCGGCGCGGCCTGATCCGCGCCTGCGGTGACGCGGCCGGCGTCGACTGCACCGCCTGGGTGCACACCGCGGTCTGCGCGGCAGCCTGCGACGGTAGCTCCGGTCCGTCCGGCGACAACCAGCCGGTGCCGTCGACCACGCTGTCCAACCGGCGGATCTCGCTCCATGTCGACAACCGCGGGATGGCCTGGGGCGCTCTGGAGAACGGCACCGCCGGCGACGAGATCTGGCTGGACCGCTCCTGGAACGAAGGCGCCTCCTGGCCCGGCGGCTCATCCCTCGGCCGGACCAGCGTCGCCTCCGGCGCCGGTGCAGCCACAACCCGTCTCTACGCTGTGACCGATCCAGTCTCGAAGCTGTACGGCGGCGCAGTCCGCGCCTGCGGGCGAGCCGTCGAAGGCCAGACCGGCAGCTGTACGGCGTGGGCGCGGCCGGCTGCTGACCGCACCGGTGCAGCCGCCGACGCGTTGATGTACTCGTACCAGCCGCACACCGCGTGGTGGCTGTCGAGTTGGTGGAACTCCGCGGTGGCGGTGACAACGCTGATGGATTACCAGCAGCGCACCCGCCGTACCGATCTGCGCTGGATCGTGAACGAGGTGTTCGAGAAGAACAAGGGAGTGTTTCCGGCGGGCGAGAAGAGCGGTGACGCCCTGGAGGGGAACTTCGTCAGTCGCGCGATCGACGACACCGAATGGTGGGCTATCGCGTGGATCGAGGCGTACGACCTGACCGGCGATCGTAAGTACCTGGACATGGCGGTCACGATCGCGAACTACGTCCAGGGGTACTGGGACACGAGCACGTGTGGCGGCGGGGTGTGGTGGGACCGCGAGCGCACGTATAAGAACGCGGTGACGAACGGGCTCTACATCCGGATGACCGCGGCGCTGCACAACCGCCTGGCCGGCGACACTGTCTGGTTGCAACGCGCCACCGCGGGGTGGAACTGGTTCGTTGGCAGCGGGATGATCAACTCGTCGAACCTGGTGAACGACGGTGTGACCGGTGCATGCACCAACAACGGCCAGACCGTGTGGACGTACAACCAGGGCCTGGCGATCGGCGGCGCGCTCGAACTGTGGCGGGCCACCGGCGACAACTCGCTCCTGGCGAAGGCTCGTCAGCTGGGTGATGCGGCGATGTCCTCGCTCAGCCCAGGCGGAATCCTCACCGAGAGCTGTGATCCGGCCGGCAACTGCGACGACAACCAGAAGCAATTCAAGGGCATCTTCATGCGGTACTTCATGGACCTGGCAGACTCCACCGGCGAGGCGTCGTACCGGACCTATGCCCAGCAGCAGGCCGACTCGATCTGGCAGAACGACCGCGACTCGCTGAACCGGCTCGGTCAGCGCTGGGCGGGCGGCGGCGCGCGTGACTGGCGCACGCAGGCGAGCGCTCTGGGTGCGCTGATTGCGGTGATTCCAGCGGGCTGAGCTTGACACTTGTCCAGATTTCGATGTGTTGTTACCAAAATCGGACCCCGGTGCTGCCCCTTGACCAGGGGGTGCAGCAGACTGGTCCGGTGACTTTTCCGGAGAGGCGCCGAACCTGCTCACACCGAGTAGGCGGAGCTCTGGTCAAGCGGTCGTATGACGGCGTACCGTCGCCTGCATCCGGCACCATGTCACGACCTGGCGCAGCGTTGCCGCCGCCTCATCATGATCGGAGGGCGTGAATGGCTTCCTGGCTGCTCCGCGCCCAATGGCCGCATCGTGACGAGACCGTCGAGCACCGCGCACTCCGGGTCGGCCGGACGCTGACCGCGGTGGCGGTCGCGTTCCCCGACGTCCACATCTGGACGCAGGACGAGCGCTGGGGGTACCACGTCCTCGAGGCCGACGGCTCCACGCCGCTGCAGGAGATGGTCGAGGCGACGACGAAGGTGCTCGCGAACGGTACGAGTACCACGCGCCTGCACCTGCAGAGCACCGGCGAACTGCCGTGGCTGTTCGACCTGTCCATGGGCGGCACGATGACGACCGTCTCGGACCAGCTCACGCTGCACTGGAGCGACGAGGACGCACTGCGGCAGTCGGAACGCTTCGCTCAGGTGCTGCGCGCGGTCGTCACGATCTGGGAACCGCAGTGGGCGAGTATCGCCGACACCGAGCTCGCCGCGGCAGCCGGTGTCTTCCGGCGCGGCATCCCGATGATGGGCTGGCTCACGTACGTGCGGGGCATGGTGGCCGGCGCTCCCGGCATCGACATCACGCTCACGCCGTACGAACGTGGCACCCTTCTCCAGGCGCCGGTCTCCCCCATCGAGCTCACACCGGTCCACATCTGCGCAGCGGCCGCACTTGTCGGCATCGCGCCCGAGGAATAGCTAGTCCTTCACCACGAGCTGCCGATCCCAACGCTGCAACTCATCCGCAGTCGGCACCTCGAACCTGGCGCTCCACTCCGTGAGCTCCTCCCGGCTGGCACGGAACGTCGCCGGCGGCAGGTTCGCGTTGCGTCGCTCAAGCCGCTCCCACAGCACCTCGAACGGCAGATCGAGTACGACGATCTCTGCACTCGCACCGAGCGCCTGCGCTCGCGTCCGGAACAGATCCCGCTCTTCCGCCGACCAGCAGCCGTAGTCAAGGATCACGTCCACCTCGAGCGTCAACGCCCGCGCTGCGACACCCCAGAGCAGCTCGGACTCCAGCACCCAACGCCGGCCGTCGACCTCGTTCGTATTGAACAAGGCGTCCATCCACTCGTCGGGAGTGAACCGCAATGCCTTCCGGTCCTCCTCGATCCGTCGAGCCCAAGAAGTCTTGCCCGCACCCGGCAAGCCGACGATCAGCACCATTCCAGCCATCCCCGGAGCATAGGGCTACGACGCCGTACGGGTCGTCCGATTTGTTCAAGACCCGCACAGGCCTCGTAAGGCATGGTCGAAGCATGTCCAAGACCGAACTCACGAGCCTCATGAATGTTGGCCCGGCCGTCGCCGACTACCTGGGGCGTGCGGAGATCACGCGGATCGACCAACTGGCCGGAAGGGATCCTGTCGAGATCTACGAGACGATCTGTGAACGCGACCAGCAACGCCACGATCCGTGTCTCCTGGACACGATCATGTCCGCCGTCGACCAGGCGAACGGCAACCCACCGCGGCCCTGGTGGACGTACACGCCCGAGCGCAAGGCCGGCTGAGCGCCGTGCCGCGCAGAAATATTTGGGCCTACAAATGTTAAGGGCCACCCCTTGCGGGGTGGCCCTTAACAGTGTGAATGTCCGGCGGCGTCCTACTCTCCCACGACCTCCCGGTCGCAGTACCATCGGCGCTGGCGGGCTTAACTTCCAGGTTCGGAATGGAGACTGGGTGTTTCCCCGACGCTATGGCCACCGAAACTCTATAGAAATATCAATCAAACACTCTCGAGCCACATGGGCTGGGGTTTGACCGTATTCCGGGAACCGTACAGTGAACGCGAACATCGTTACTTGTAGCGCAGGCTTGCGACCGGCAATGGTCGTTGAGTACCCAACCCCTAGGGGTGGGTGTGTGTGACAAGCCCTCGGCCTATTAGTACCAGTCAGCTCCACACCTTGCGGCGCTTCCACCTCTGGCCTATCAACCCAGTGGTCTACTGGGGGCCTTACCCGGTTAACCCGGTGGGAGACCTCATCTTGAAGCGTGCTTCCCGCTTAGATGCTTTCAGCGGTTATCACTCCCGAACGTAGCCAACCAGCCGTGCTCCTGGCGGAACAACTGGCACACCAGAGGTTCGTCCACCCCGGTCCTCTCGTACTAGGGGCAGCCCTTCTCAAGTCTCCTGCGCGCGCAGCGGATAGGGACCGAACTGTCTCACGACGTTCTAAACCCAGCTCGCGTGCCGCTTTAATGGGCGAACAGCCCAACCCTTGGGACCTACTCCAGCCCCAGGATGCGACGAGCCGACATCGAGGTGCCAAACCATCCCGTCGATATGGACTCTTGGGGAAGATCAGCCTGTTATCCCCGGGGTACCTTTTATCCGTTGAGCGACGGTGCTCCCACATGCCACCGCCGGATCACTAGTTCCGACTTTCGTCCCTGCTCGACATGTCTGTCTCACAGTCAAGCTCCCTTGTGCACTTACACTCGACACCTGATTGCCAACCAGGCTGAGGGAACCTTTGAGCGCCTCCGTTACCTTTTAGGAGGCGACCGCCCCAGTCAAACTACCCACCAGGCACTGTCCCTGATCCGGATAACGGACCAAAGTTAGACAGCCAGAACAATCAGAGTGGTATTTCAACGATGACTCCACCCGAACTGGCGTCCGAGCTTCACAGTCTCCCACCTATCCTACACAAATTGTACCGACCACCAATACCAAGTTGTAGTAAAGGTCCCGGGGTCTTTCCGTCCTGCTGCGCGTAACGAGCATCTTTACTCGTAATGCAATTTCGCCGAGTCCATGGTTGAGACAGCGCCCAAGTCGTTACGCCATTCGTGCAGGTCGGAACTTACCCGACAAGGAATTTCGCTACCTTAGGATGGTTATAGTTACCACCGCCGTTTACTGGCGCTTAAGTTCAAAGCTTCGCCGGCCGAAACCGGCTAACCTGTCCCCTTAACGTTCCAGCACCGGGCAGGCGTCAGTCCGTATACATCGAATTACTTCTTCGCACGGACCTGTGTTTTTAGTAAACAGTCGCTTGGGCCTGGTCTCTGCGACCATCACCGCTTCCACCAGCAAGTGGTGTAACGGATCAGGTCCCCCTTCTCCCGAAGTTACGGGGGCATTTTGCCGAGTTCCTTAACCATGGTTCACTCGATCGCCTTGGTATTCTCTACCTGATCACCTGTGTCGGTTTGGGGTACGGGCGGCTCTAACACTCACTGCGAAGTTTTTCTCGGCAGCATGGGATCATCCACTTCCCCTGAACGGGTCCGCCTCGGCTCTCAGGCTATGTGAGACACGGATTTGCCTATGTCTCGCCCTACCACCTTGCCCGCGGATCAGCTTGCGCCTACCATCGCCGCGGTTGGACTACCCTCCTGCGTCACTCCTCAATGCACCTACTACCACCTCGGGTCAAAACATCCACACCTCAACCCGAAGGTCTCAGTACTTCTGTTTCTTAGCATCAGCGGGTTCGGTCGGGTCGTGTTAATGCCGGTACGGGAATATCAACCCGTTGTCCATCGACTACGCCTGTCGGCCTCGCCTTAGGTCCCGACTTACCCAGGGCAGATTAGCTTGACCCTGGAACCCTTGATCATCCGGCGGACGGGTTTCTCACCCGTCATTCGCTACTCATGCCTGCATTCTCACTCGTGCAGCATCCACAACTCCATCACTAGGCTGCTTCACACGCTGCACGACGCTCCCCTACCCATCCACACACCTGGACCAGAATCAAGTTCTGGCCGAGTAATAATATGAATGCCACAGCTTCGGCGGATTGCTTGAGCCCCGCTACATTGTCGGCGCGGAATCACTTGACCAGTGAGCTATTACGCACTCTTTCAAGGGTGGCTGCTTCTAAGCCAACCTCCTGGTTGTCTGGGCAACTCCACATCCTTTTCCACTTAGCAATCGCTTAGGGGCCTTAGCTGGTGATCTGGGCTGTTTCCCTCTCGACTACGGAGCTTATCCCCCGCAGTCTCACTGCCGCGCTCTCACTTACCGGCATTCGGAGTTTGGCTGATTTCGGTAAGCCGGTAAGCCCCCTAGACCATCCAGTGCTCTACCTCCGGTAAGAAACACGCGACGCTGCACCTATATGCATTTCGGGGAGAACCAGCTATCACGGAGTTTGATTGGCCTTTCACCCCTATCCACAGGTCATCCCCCAGGTTTTCAACCCTGGTGGGTTCGGTCCTCCACGCGGTCTTACCCGCGCTTCAACCTGCCCATGGATAGATCACTCCGCTTCGGGTCTAGAGCATGCGACTAAAGCGCCCTATTCAGACTCGCTTTCGCTACGGCTACCCCACACGGGTTAACCTCGCCACACACCACTAACTCGCAGGCTCATTCTTCAAAAGGCACGCCGTCACACATTCACAAGGAACATGCTCCGACGGATTGTAGGCAATCGGTTTCAGGTACTATTTCACTCCCCTCCCGGGGTACTTTTCATCTTTCCCTCACGGTACTAGTCCGCTATCGGTCACCAAGAAGTATTTAGGCTTAGCGGGTGGTCCCGCCAGATTCACACGGGATTTCAAGAGTCCCGTGCTACTTGGGAAAACACTCAAGAGTCACTGTCTTACGCCTACAGGGCTATAACCCACTACGGCTCAACATTCCAGAAGATTCGACTTCAACAGTGATTTATAACTCTTCGGTCTCACGGCATTAAGACCCGAATGCTCCCACAACCCCACATGCGCAACGCACGCCGGCTATCACACGCACATGGTTTAGCCTCATCCGCTTTCGCTCGCCACTACTCACGGAATCACTATTGTTTTCTCTTCCTGCGGGTACTGAGATGTTTCACTTCCCCGCGTTCCCTCCAGAACCCTATGTGTTCAGGCACTGGTAACTGGCTTTAGAATGCCAGCTGGGTTTCCCCATTCGGACACCCCCGGATCACAGCTCGGTTGCCAACTCCCCGGGGCTTATCGCAGGCTCCAACGTCCTTCATCGGCTCTTGGTGCCTAGACATCCACCGATTGCCCTTAGTAGCTTGTCACAAAATCAACAAAACATGCCGAAATCGCAAATACACTACAAAAGATGCTCGCGTCCACTATACAGTTCTCAAAATACGGGCAGGAACACCAGCCCCACAACCATCACCTATCGGTCCTCGAGTATCCAGCCCAGGGAAACAACCCACCCAGTCCAGAACACCCACACCAACGGTTTGATGAGAGCCGGCCCCAGCCACCAAACACACACGATCCGCAAAGATCCATGCATCCGTGACCCAGAAGAAACAGCCCCAACCCCCGAACCCTCAGGTTCGTTGGCCAGGCCCGATTCCTCAGGACCCAACAGCGCGCCTCGGTGCTCCACCCAGCCATCTCCGCGTTCCACGCCCACACCCCCGAAAGAGTGTCAGCAGTACTAACTTCCATGACTTCGCTTCGCACCTAATGGTCAATGTTCCACATTCCGAAGCACCATCACCTCGAGACGAACGCTCAAGCAGTGATGAATAGGCACCGGACTCTAAGAGCCGGCGCCGAATGCTCCTTAGAAAGGAGGTGATCCAGCCGCACCTTCCGGTACGGCTACCTTGTTACGACTTCGTCCTAATCGCCAGCCCCACCTTCGACGGCTCCCTCCACAAGGGTTAGGCCACCGGCTTCGGGTGTTGCCGACTTTCATGACGTGACGGGCGGTGTGTACAAGGCCCGGGAACGTATTCACCGCAGCGTTGCTGATCTGCGATTACTAGCGACTCCGACTTCATGGGGTCGAGTTGCAGACCCCAATCCGAACTGAGACCGGCTTTTTGGGATTCGCTCCACCTTGCGGTATCGCAGCCCTTTGTACCGGCCATTGTAGCATGCGTGAAGCCCTGGACATAAGGGGCATGATGACTTGACGTCATCCCCACCTTCCTCCGAGTTGACCCCGGCAGTCTCCTATGAGTCCCCACCACCCCGAAGGGCGTGCTGGCAACATAGGACGAGGGTTGCGCTCGTTGCGGGACTTAACCCAACATCTCACGACACGAGCTGACGACAGCCATGCACCACCTGTATAGGACCCTTACGGACCCCCCATCTCTGGAGGATTTCCCTATATGTCAAACCCAGGTAAGGTTCTTCGCGTTGCATCGAATTAATCCGCATGCTCCGCCGCTTGTGCGGGCCCCCGTCAATTCCTTTGAGTTTTAGCCTTGCGGCCGTACTCCCCAGGCGGGGCGCTTAATGCGTTAGCTGCGGCACGGAGGACGTGGAATGTCCCCCACACCTAGCGCCCAACGTTTACGGCGTGGACTACCAGGGTATCTAATCCTGTTCGCTACCCACGCTTTCGCTCCTCAGCGTCAGGTAAGGCCCAGAGAGCCGCCTTCGCCACCGGTGTTCTTCCTGATATCTGCGCATTCCACCGCTACACCAGGAGTTCCGCTCTCCCCTGCCTACCTCTAGTCTGCCCGTATCGGAAGCAGGCTCGGGGTTAAGCCCCGAGTTTTCACTCCCGACGTGACGAACCGCCTACGAGCCCTTTACGCCCAATAATTCCGGACAACGCTCGGACCCTACGTATTACCGCGGCTGCTGGCACGTAGTTGGCCGGTCCTTCTTCTGCAGGTACCGTCACTCTCGCTTCGTCCCTGCTGAAAGAGGTTTACAACCCGAAGGCCGTCATCCCTCACGCGGCGTTGCTGCGTCAGACTTTCGTCCATTGCGCAATATTCCCCACTGCTGCCTCCCGTAGGAGTCTGGGCCGTGTCTCAGTCCCAGTGTGGCCGGTCGCCCTCTCAGGCCGGCTACCCGTCGACGCCTTGGTAGGCCATTACCCCACCAACAAGCTGATAGGCCGCGAGCCCATCCCCAACCGCCAGAACTTTCAACCAACCACCATGAGGCGGCCAGTATTATCCGGTATTAGACCCCGTTTCCGAGGCTTATCCCAAAGTTGAGGGTAGGTTGCTCACGTGTTACTCACCCGTTCGCCGCTCGTGTACCCCCGAAGGGGCCTTACCGCTCGACTTGCATGTGTTAAGCACGCCGCCAGCGTTCGTCCTGAGCCAGGATCAAACTCTCCGTTGAAATCTATATGTCAACCACAACCAAAGCCGTGGATAACAGACTACATTGAGTGATCCTTTGAATCAGAAACAAAACCATTACTGGCTATTGTTATCCGTATTAATTTCAAAGGAATCCGCCACAGAACAAGACAACCAACCACCCAAAATCTCGAAGAGACCAGGGTAGAAAAGCCATCAAATGCCTGTGAACGGGGATACTTCAATTTCGGCATTGACTTTCGGCACGCTGTTGAGTTCTCAAGAATCGGACGCACACCGCGCTTCAGACTTTCGTTTGAAGCTCCGGGGCAACTCGCCCAACTTTACTGTTTCGCTTCCAGCCGGTCAAATCGGCCTTTTCGATCCAGTCTCCCTGCGCGACTCAGTGTCCGAAACCCGCCGAGGCGTGTTTCGGCTTCCGAGACCTTCAGGGAGTTTGTTGAAGGGCCGGCCGCTTTCGCGTCCTGCGCCTCGCTCCAACAAGAAGAACATTACTGACATTCGCGGTGCAGATGCAAATCGGGGTCCCGGGACCCTCGTCCGAGCCTCCCGGCACCTGCCCTCGGCACCGTCGTCCGGCGTCGAGGGAAGCAGCGCTGGTCCCTCTGGTCACTCCACTCGCACGCGTCTCCGCGAGCGACACTTCCATCATGCCGCACCCGCACAAGTCGATTTCGGCGGGAGCCCAACGCAGTACGGGAGACACCCGGCGAGACGACGTACGAGACGGCGTACGAGACGGCTAGGAAGACGACAAGGTGGGAGCTGGTCGGCTCCCACCTGTCACGTGCTGCGCCGCCCAGGAGACGCCTCTCGGCGAGTGGCCGCTCGTAGCGGCTTAGGTTGAGGCCCGGGGTCATGTTCCGGACGGCATCAGGTGTAACTCCACTCCCCCACGACCTATTCCCGCACCCGAACCAGGAGCGACCCAGCTGCGCAGACAGCTGACCGAGCGAACCGCGAGCCGTCGTACTGTCGCTCCATGTCTCGTGCCTCCCAGAGAGCGCTGGCCACCTTGGCCCGCATCAACGACGCACATCCTTGGTCCCACAACGACGCCTACGCGGCACTCGTACTGCACCATGCACGGCGCGTCCGTGCAGCCGGCGGCACGAACGCTCTGGACGTGGGTTGCGGGACAGGAAACCTCGTTCGCCGGCTCGCCGGCGTCTTTCCCGCAGTCACCGGCATCGAGCGCAATGTCCCGACGGCGAAGCAGGCTCGGAGCAGTGCCGCGGACCTCGCCAACGTCCGCATCCTGACGCAGCCGTTCGACGAGGTCCACGGAAGCAGCTACGACCTGATCACCTTCGTGGCGGTGCTCCACCACCTGCCGTTGGAGGCGACGCTCGAGAAGGTGCGCGAGTTGCTGCGGCCGGGCGGCCGACTTGTCGTGGTCGGCGTCAGCCGGGAAGCGCCGGAAGATCTTCCGTGGTCGATCGCCTCGATGATCCTGAATCCCATCGTTGGCATCGCCAAGCACCCGCGACGAGCACACACCGTCCCCGCGCACATGACCGCACCGACGGCAACAGCCGCGGAATCCTTCGAGGAGATCGCCCTCGCAGCTCAGCGCATCCTCCCCGGAGCCCGGCTCAGCCGCAGCCTGTTCTGGCGATACAGGCTGACCTGGAAAGCCCCGGGCTCGCCGTAGCCGGTTTATCGCGACGGCTGAGGTGCTGAACAGTCGATCTTCGGGTTGGCCCCGACGTAGTTGAGCGGTCCCGCGACGACTGTGACGAGCACGGTGCCGACCTTGGCGCACGACGTACGCGAACTCTCGAAGTAGTTCCGCTGGGCCGCGGCCGCCAGGCCGATGAGCAGCCAGACGAGCACGACAATCGTGATGGCCCGGGAACGGGACGTGGAAACTCTGCGGGTAGGCATGTCCATCTCCTGCCGTGGACGAACCCCCGTGCGACCCACCTCAAGTGCCCGCTGCGAACGTGACAGAAACTCAGATCTCGCGGACGTCGTAGTACGGCTTGATGTGTTTGTTGACGTACGCGCCGATGCTCGGTGCGGCCAGGAGCGCCGCATAGGTCGGCTGCGGTACGTCGAAGTACTGGTAGATGTCGCCGCTCACGTACTCGAGCTCGAGCGTGCCGTCGGACCATCCGACCGATCGCACACTCGACGAGTTCACCGGGCGTCGCCTCATCCGCGGCTCCTTCCGCACTTGCACCGCGCCGCCCAGTCTGCCGTTTCCACGGTCAAGGCGAAGGCGATCGCTCCGGATCCTCGGCCTGCAGGCGTGCCAGGGCACGCGTGAGGTCGCCGAGCGCCGTGTTGAGCTGGGTCAGCACGGTTTTGTCGATCGGTCCCCGGTCCCGGTCCAGGCCGAGGTTCGCCGCGAACCGGAGATGGGCATCGGGCGGCGCCTTCTTGAGGTAGGTGTCGAGAGCCTCCTGGAGAAAGGGGCTGGGCACGAGCTCCGGTCTCTCACGCCACTTCGTCAGCGTGCGCGGCGAGATGCCGAGCTGCTCCGCGAACGCCTCGTTCGTCAGCCGCAGCGCCGTACGCAAGGCATGCGCGTGCCGGCCGGTCCATTCCTCGATGACTGTCATCCGTGCTCTCCCTTGCGCGTCAATTACTCCCTGCAATGAGAATATTCGTTTCGGTGACCGCCGGTGGGCAGAATTTGTGCGCTGTGGATACCGGTTGAGTTCCTGGTGAGGACGCCCGGCCGCGCGTTGACTTGGCGCATGGACGAGATCAGCGGGAGAACCGCGACGCTGCTGCGCACGACGCGCCAGCGTCATCTGCGCATCGCGAGCAAGCCCGGACCGCGCCGCTTCGAACTGGTCCGGTACCGCGACGTCTCCGGTGTCAGCGGTACGGGCGTTGTCGCGGAGGGCGTCGAGTGGAGCGACGGGACGGTCGCGCTGCGCTGGGGCGGCCACTACCCGACCACGACCGTGTGGCAGGACGGGATAGACGCGCTGCTGAGCATCCATGGGCACAACGGCGCGACCACGGTCCGCTGGCTGGACGACTAGCGATGCGCACTCGACTCCGGTGGGGCGGGCCCACCCTGCAGACAGCCCGCCTCACCGGTCTATTCGGTGAAGAACTGCTCCCGGTACGGCGTACCCGGCTCAGCCTTGGAACCGTTCAGTTCGGTCCGGACGGGACCGGTCTCGCGACGGCCCTCCTCGCCGGCGCCGGCATGCCTCGGGACCGGACGCTGCTCCGACTCCCCCGAGCTGTCCCCACCCGGAACGGAGCTGTCCTGGACCGCAGCAGAGTCGTCCCGGTCCGGAACGTCGTCCTGGGCGGCCTCGGTCAGGTCCTCGATTGCCGTGCTGAAGGCGAGTTCGGCGCGGGTCGGCCGCGGGCGTTCGATCTCCTCGGCGGTTGTCCGCCGTACCGGGAGATCGTTCGCCGCGGCCGACAGTTCGGCGAGAGTGTCGAGCAGGCCGAGCGCCGTTTCGACCTCACCCGGATGGTTGACCATCCACCAGACCGCGGCCGATCCAGGCGTGGCGAAGACGTCGTCCTTCAAGTACGCGCGTTTGTCCTGCTCCATCCGGCGCTCAAGCAGCGTGGTCTGCTCGCGCCGATGCAGGGCGGCGAGGTGCTGAAGGTGTTTCTGATCCGCGTCCGGCAACCGCAGTCGTACTTCGGTCGCCCAGCTCCGGACCTGCCCCTTCTCGTCCAGCGCCGGCTCGCCGAGAAGCGCAGCCAAGCGATGCTGGTTGAGAGATTCCTCGGTCACCTGCTGCCGTACGGTCAGCGCTCGCGCCCTGTCCAGCAAGGCATCAACCGCAACCGCACCGAGGTCGGCATGACGCGAGCCCGACAGCACAGTCGACCACTGCACGACAGCCGAGAAGCTGAACTGGAAGTCCGGCGAAGCCGACGGCAACCGCACGTCGGCGACCGTCCGCGACGGCGGTCCGGAGAAGACAGGCTCCGGATCCGGCAGTACGACGGAAGGCGCCGGGACCGGCTTCGTGACAACAGGACGGGGCTCATCCGGCTGCTTCCAGACAACCGCCAGCAACACCAACAGCACCACGGTCAGCACCACAGCCGCCCAAGCCGGCAGCCCGACAATCAGCGAAACGACGTACAGAATCAGCACAATCGCGGCAGCCGTGAGGAGAGAGTTCCGGTGGAGCTTCATGGCGGCGTTCCTTCACCGGCGTCAGGCGGACGACGAGTCCCCCAAAGTGTCACACGCCTAACGCAAAGTAGCCGCCGGGCGCGTGTCGGTTAGCCGGTGAGGGAGCGGAGGGCTTGGCGGGAGGGGGTTAGGAGGACTGGTTTGTAGGGGCAGGGTTTGTCGGTGAGGGTTTCGTAGGCTCGGATGGCTCGGCTGGCGGCGTCCCAGCCTTGTTCGGCGGGGGTGCGTCCGAGACCTCGGTTGCGGACCAGGGCGCCATAGAAGGCGGAGCAGAAGACGGTGGCTTCGTACCAGCCGATGACGGTGCTGGTGCCGATGTAGGTGACGTCGCCCTGGATGCAGTCGCGGATCGCGCGTTGCCACTTGCCGATGCCGGTCTTGCAGCCGTCGGCGATGACGACGCCGCTGGCGATCCCCCACTGGTGGTCGAGGAACCAGTCGGCGAGGGACTTCAGCGACACCTGGGTCTTGCCGTCGGTGGACAGGAACGACGGCTCCTCACTGTGATCACCGTGTGCCATCACGTGCAGGACGGTCGACGGGGTGGTGAGGGCCGAGAACGCGGTCTCGTGGTCGCGGGTGCGGACGAAGTTCACGTCGATGAAGGGCTGGTCCCAGCCGGCGTTGATGTTGCCGGTGATGCCCTGCACGAACGACATCGACGCGTCGAACGAGCTGTCCAGACCGAGATCCACGAGAGTGACCAGCCGATTCTTCATAAGCCCACCCCTCCAACGCTTTTCGTCGCCCGTCGCACCATGATGACCCACGGATCCGACAGTTCGCGTACGGATATCCCGGCGCTGAGACAGCCGGTCCCAGCCGTACGCCGTACGGCGGAATCGGGAGACCGCGGTGGCGGGTGCGGACCGTGATCGGCCTATCGTGGCCGGGCGCGTACGCCGAAGGAGGAGACGGGATGAGTCAGGTTCCAGTAGTCACGTTGAGTCACGGAACTGCGATGCCGCGGATCGGGCTCGGGACATCGCCGATGAACGACGCGGACGCCGAGCGGGCGGTGAGTACGGCGCTCGAGCTCGGGTACCGCCTGATCGACACCGCGGAGAACTACCGGAACGAGGTGGGCGTCGGACGGGCACTGCGGAACGCGCCGCGCGACCAGGTGTTCGTGACGTCGAAGTTCAACAAACGCTGGCACAGCGTCGACGGGCCGCGCCAGGCGTTCGAAGCGAGCGCGGAGAAGCTCGGCGTCGAGTACGTGGACCTCCTGCTGATCCACTGGCCGAATCCCGAGCAGGACCGGTACGTCGACGCGTGGCGAGGACTCGTCGCGCTCCGGGAAGTCGGCCTGGTGCGCGCGATCGGTACGTCGAACTTCAAGCCCACCCACCTGCAACGGCTGATCGACGAAACCGGCGTCGCACCCGAGGTGAACCAGGTCCAGCTGAGCCCGGTCTGGGCCAAGACCGCCGAGCGCGAGTTCCATGCCCAGCACGGGATCGTCACGGAGGCGTGGAGCCCGCTAGGCAAGGGCACCGATCTCCTGAACCACCCGGCAGTGCAGGAGATCGCCAAGACGCACGGGAAGGCCCCTGGGCAGGTCGTCCTGCGCTGGGAGACCCAGCAGGGCGTCGTACCCATCCCGAAGTCAGCCGACCGCGGCCGGCTCGCGCAGAACCTGGCAGTGTTCGACTTCGAACTCAGCTCGGAGGAGCTGGCAGCTCTCACCGCACTGGACGGCACCGCCAAGCCCGCCGCCGACTCCGACCGCTCCGGCCACTGACCCGCAGGTGTCAGGTGATGGTGCAGGTGGTGTTGCCTTTGCCGTGCATCCAGAGGAGGACGTCGAGGATTCGGATAGCTGAGAGGTCGAACGGAGGCCTGAGGTCATCGCGGAGCGACAGCAGATGCGGGTGCAGTCCGAGGTCTTGCTGCAGGTGGGTCCGCAAGGGTTCCCACAGGCTGGTGGAGCCGATGACCTCTGCGACGACGGAGTCGTAGATCGGGCGGAGGCGCGGGCGCTTGCGGGCGTAGAGCTTGCTGGCGGTGGTCGGGCCGACGGAGGGCAGCGCGTCGAGCATTCGCCACAGGCGCCAGCCGACCCAGTCGTCAGGCCACGGCGTTCGTTCCTCGACCAGGTCGCGGTCGGGGCCTAGTTCGTCGAGGAGTTCTGCGAACTCGTCGGCCCTGGTGTCCAACAGCGCCTCTGCGGCCAGCGGTGAGACGTTGACCGAGAGGAAGGAGACGGCCACCAGGTCGTCGGCGGTGAAGCGGTTGTGCGAGCTGTCGCGGGTGCCGGCGCTGTCCCAGGTGTCGAAGCGAGCGCCGACGTACCGGTGTGCTTCGTGGCCGTTCAGTCCGTAGTAGCAGGACAGAACTCTGAGAGCGTCGGCTCGTCGGTCGACGTCCACCAGTGACGGCAGCTTCATCAGGGCCTCCTGACGCGCCTCGGCCCCCGGGGAGTCTGGGAAGTTCCCGGGGGCCGTGGTGCTTTCAGTTTGGGTCAGCTGCAGCCGGAGGTGCTGCCGCAGCCTTCGCAGACGTAGCAGGAACCGCTGGGGCGCATCTTGGTGCCGCAGGTGAAGCAGAGCGGGGCGTCGACCGAGGTGCCGGTGATGAGCTCCAGCATTTCGGCGGTGGTGTGGGCCTCGCCCTTGATCGGCTTGGCGGCTGCCGCGTCGGCCGGCTTCGCAGGAGCCTCCGTGAGCTCGGCGACCGGCTCGACCGTCTTCAGCGACTCGGGCTCGGACACCTCGACCGGGGCCAGCTCGTACGAGCCGGTGTCGAGCTGCCGGGACCGCTCGTCCGCCGAGTAGATGCCCAGGGCGGCCCGCTCATCGAACGGCAGGTAGTCCAGCGCCAGGCGGCGGAAGATGTAGTCCATGATCGACTGCGCCATCCGGACGTCCGGGTCGTCGGTCAGACCGGCCGGCTCGAACTTCAGGTTGGTGAACTTCTGGACGTAGGTCTCCAGCGGTACGCCGTGCTGCAGCGCGATCGAGATCGCGATCGAGAAGGCGTCCATCACCCCGGCGAGCGTCGAGCCCTGCTTGCCCATCTTGAGGAAGACCTCGCCCAGACCGTCGTCCGGGTAGGAGCCGGCGGTCATGTAGCCCTCGGCGCCACCGACCGTGAACGACGTGGTCCGCGACGGCCGCGACTTCGGCAGACGCTTCCGGGTCGGCCGGTACTCGATGATCTTCTCGACGATCTTCTCGGCAACAGCGGCCTCGGCCTCTACGGCCTCGGAGGCCTTCTTCGCCTTCGCGTCCGCCAGCGGCTGACCGACCTTGCAGTTGTCGCGGTAGACCGCGAGCGCCTTCAGGCCGAGCTTCCAGCCCTGGAAGTAGACGTCGGCGATCTCCTCGACCGTCGCGGTCTCCGGCAGGTTCACCGTCTTCGAGATCGCGCCGGACAGGAACGGCTGCGCCGCCGCCATCATCCGGACGTGGCCCATCGGCTTGATGGCCCGCTCACCCATCGCGGTGTCGAAGATCTCGTAGTGCTCCGGCTTCAGGCCCGGGGCGTCGACCACGTGACCGTTCTCGGCGATGTACTCGATGATCGCCTCGATGGTCTCTTCGGTGTAGTTGTACTGACGCAGCGCCCGCGGGACCGTCTGGTTGACGATCTGCATCGAGCCGCCGCCGACCAGCTTCTTGAACTTGACCAGCGAGAAGTCCGGCTCGATGCCGGTGGTGTCGCAGTCCATCATGAAGCCGATGGTGCCGGTCGGCGCGAGCACCGAGGCCTGCGCGTTCCGCCAGCCGTTCTTGGTGCCGATCTTCAGCACGCCCTCCCACGCCGCGGTGGCGTGCTTCTGGACGTCCTTGTCGATCTCGTGGATGCTCCGGATCGCGTCGTTGGCCGCGGCGTGCTTGCGCATCACCCGGGTGTGCGCGTCCTTGTTCCGCTCGAAGCCGTCGTACGCGCCGACGATGCCGGCCAGCTCGGCGGAGCGCTTGTACGACGTACCGGTCATCAGCGACGTGATAGCGCCCGCCAGTGCGCGACCGCCGTCGGAGTCGTACGCGTGACCCGTTGCCATCAGCAACGCGCCGAGGTTCGCGTACCCGATACCCAGCTGCCGGTACGCGCGGGTGGTGACGCCGATCGCCTCGGTCGGGAAGTCCGCGAAGCAGATCGAGATGTCCATCGCGGTGATGATCAGCTCGACCGCCTTGACGAACTTCTCCGAGTCGAAGAGGTCGTCGTCGCGGAGGAACTTCATCAGGTTCAGCGAGGCCAGGTTGCAGGACGAGTTGTCCAGGTGCATGTACTCCGAGCACGGGTTGGACGCGGTGATCCGGCCCGTCTCCGGCGTCGTGTGCCAGTCGTTGATGGTGTCGTCGTACTGCAGGCCCGGGTCGGCGCAGGCCCACGCCGCGTGCGAGATCTTGTCGAACAGCTCCCGGGCGTCGACGGTCTCGATCACCGAGTTGTCCAGCCGCGCGCGCAGCCCGAAGTCGCCCTTCTCCTCGACCGCCCGCATGAACTCGTCCGAGACCCGGACCGAGTTGTTCGCGTTCTGGTACTGCACGGAGGTGATGTCGCGACCGCCGAGGTCCATGTCGAAGCCCGCGTCCCGCAGGACCCGGATCTTCTCCTCCTCGCGCATCTTGGTGTCGACGAACTCCTCGATGTCGGGGTGGTCGACGTCCAGCACGACCATCTTCGCCGCGCGCCGGGTGGCGCCGCCGGACTTGATGGTGCCGGCCGACGCGTCCGCGCCGCGCATGAAGCTCACCGGGCCGGACGCCGTACCGCCGGAGGACTGGAGCAGTTCCTTCGAGGAGCGGATCCGCGACAGGTTCAGGCCGGCGCCGGAGCCGCCCTTGAAGATCAGGCCCTCTTCCTTGTACCAGTTCAGGATCGAGTCCATCGAGTCGTCCACGGCGAGGATGAAGCAGGCCGACACCTGCTGCGGCGAGGACGTGCCGACGTTGAACCACACCGGCGAGTTGAAGCTGAAGTACTGGTGCAGGAGCATCCAGGTGAGCTCGTGCTCGAACACCTCCGCGTCCTGCGGCGAGGTGAAGTACCCGTGGTCCTCGCCGGCCTTGCGGTAGGTCTTCACGACCCGGTCGAGGAGCTGCTTGAGGCTCCACTCGCGGTTGTCGTGGCCGATCGCGCCACGGAAGTACTTCGTGGTGACGATCGTCGACGCGTTGACGCTCCAGAAGTCGGGGAACTCCACCCCGCGCTGCTCGAAGACCGTCTCACCCGTCTTCCAGTTCTGCTGTACGACGTCGCGACGCTCCCACGTCACCTCGTCGTACGGGTGGACGCCTTCGGTGCTGAAAACGCGCTCGATGGTGAGTCCCGTGGGCGCGTTCTTGCGCCCCCGGAACCCGGCCGCCGACCGCTTGGTCGACCCCGAGTGGCCGGTCACCGTCTCTGTCATGGTTGCTCCTCGCCCTGTGTCTACTACCGCGGTCTGTCGGGACCGCCCCGTTGGAATGCTGTAACGCCACTACTGCAACTACCTGGAACTACCGTTCCCCCGGTTTATGTCTGCTGGGTCGGCTTCAGCGGGTCCGGCTCGGTGCCCTGCGGCTCCTTCTCGGCCCGCAGCAGCGCGATCTCCGTCTCGAAGTCGTCGGCGGACTCGAACTGCCGGTACACGCTCGCGAATCGCAGGTACGCGACCTCGTCGAGCTCCCGCAGCGGCCCGAGGATCGCGAGTCCGACCTCGTGCGCGGGCACCTCCGGCGAGCCGCTGCCCTTCAGCGCGTCCTCGACCTTCTGACCCAGGCGCGCGAGCTGGTCGGTATTCACCGGCCGGCCCTTGCACGCCTTTCCGACCCCGTTGATGACCTTCTCCCGGCTGAACGGCTCGGTTGCGCCGGAGCGCTTCACGACCGTGAGCTGCATCTGCTCGACGGTGGTGAACCGCTTCTCGCAGACCGGGCACTGCCGGCGGCGGCGGATCGCTCCGCCGTCCTCGGCCACCCGGCTGTCGACGACCCGGGAGTCGGCATGTCGGCAATACGGACAGTGCACGACGAATCACTCCTCCCGTGCCACCCGCGAGGGGTGGGTTGTGGATCAGCCTGGGGACAACTTGTGTAGAACCTGTGTGCAACTAACCACTACCTGTGGAAAATTACACCCGTGTAACCACTACATCTAGGGATCCTAGATCGCTGCTCCGACAGTTTGCAAGCACGCCCCGATTGCCCGCGCGTGTCACAGGTTTCAACACTCGCGCGGCCCCGTGTACTCCCGCGTGGCGCCACCGCGACGACCCTTTCGAGGCGCAAACTACGGCCCGCACAGACCGCTCCCAGAGGCCGGCGGAGGATAGGGTTCGGCGGGACCCAGGGAGGAATGTGGTGAGCGTGACCGAACCGGTCGACGAGCATGCGCAGCACGGTTACATCGGCGACAAGAAGGCGTACCTCGCGCGGTTGAAGCGGATCGAGGGGCAGGCCCGCGGGTTGCAGCGCATGGTCGAGGACGAGAAGTACTGCATCGACATCCTCACCCAGATCTCGGCGATGACGAAGGCGCTCGAGTCGGTCGCGCTCGGTCTGCTCGACGACCACCTCACGCACTGCGTCGTCGACGCCGCCGCGGCCGGCGGTCCGGAGGCCGACGCGAAGATCAAGGAAGCGTCCGCCGCGATCGCACGGCTGGTGCGCTCCTGACCGGCGTGCACGGGGCGGCGTGCATCAGGATGGGCGCATGAAGCCGGTGATTCTCGATGTCGACACAGGCCTGGACGATGCGTGCGCCCTGCTGCTGGCGGCGCGGCATCCCGAGCTCGATCTGAAGGCCGTGACCTGCGTCGGCGGGAACGTCGGCATCGACGACGTGGTGCGCAACACGCTCACGGTCCTCGACGCCGCGGGCCGGCCCGACGTCCCGGTTGCCCGCGGTGCCGCCGTACCGCTGATCCAGCCGGTGCGGTCGGCGCAGCATGTCCACGGTGAGGACGGGCTCGGCGATCTGGACTGGCCGCGGTCGACGCGGGCGACGGACCCGCGGCATGCAGTCGAACTCCTCCGCGACGTACTGCGGGACGCGGCGGCGACCGGGGAGCTCATCACGTTGATCCCGTTGGCGCCGCTGACGAACATCGCGCTGCTGCTCCGGACGTATCCGGAGGCGGCGCAGGGTCTGCGCGAGATCGTGTTCATGGGCGGCGCGGCCGGGATCGGGAATGCGACAGCCGCGGCGGAGTTCAACATCTGGACCGATCCCGAGGCGGCCGCGATTGTGCTGGCCGCGGCCCGGGATCTCGGCATCGCGGTGACCATGTACGGGCTGGATGTCTTCTACGACGTCGTGGTCACGCTCGACCAGGCGCGTGCGTTGAGCGGATCGCCCTCGGCCGAGCTGGCGTGCAAGCTGATCGAGAAGCGCAGCGAGCGGTACCAGTCGGACGGCGGCAGCATCGGCGACGGCGGGGCGGTGTGCGCGGTGATCGATCCGTCGGGCCTGACGACGCAGGAGTACCCGGTACGCATCGAGTTGTCCGGGAGTTGGTCGCGCGGGCGGACGATCGTCGACACGCGGGGCGCGTCGGACGTCGCGAACGATCCGCAGGGACCGGCAGCGACGATCCGGGTCGCTACGGCGGTCGACGGCAAGCGGTACGCCGAGCTGTGGCTGGCGACCGTTAGCTGAGCAGATCGAGGAGGCGGGCGCGTACGCCGTACAGGAACAGGTCGAGGCCGTCTGCGAACAGGTCCGTGTCGTCGGCATGTTCTGCGACTACGGCGGCCAGGCTCCAGCGGGCGGTGACTTCGAAGAGGTGACGCGCCTCGGGCTCCGGTACGCCGATGCGCACGAGGGCGTCGATCTGGGCGCGGATGAGCTCGGCTCGCGAGCCGGCGCCCTGGTCGCGGTCCGGCGTCGCCTTCGACTGCATCAGCCCGGCCAGCCCTGGATGGTCCGCGTAGAAGGCCCGGAGCTCGAGTGAACCGGACCTGGTGAGATCGATCCACTCGTCGACGGACGTGAGTTCGTCGTACGCCGTGTTGTCCGCCGTGAACTGGTCGAACGCGTTGCGGGCGACCAGGTCGAGGAGCTCGGACTTGTTGTGGACGTGGTGGTACAGCGACGGGGCGCGGACGTCGAGGCGCTCCGCGACGGCGCGCATTGTCAGGCCGTCCACACCGTCGGCGTGGATGATCGCCAGGGCCGCGTCGGCGATCGCGGCGACGGTGATGCCGGCCGCCGCGTGGGAGGAAGGGTCGCGTCTGGTCACGAAATCTGTTGTCCGCGGTCGTGGGTGGTGGGTACTGTCTAACGTCATTAGACAGCCTAGCCGAGGATGGTGCCGTGACTGGATTCCGACCCGCGTACCCGCTGCTGACCGAGCGGCTGGAGCTGCGGCCGCATCGGATGGACGATCTGGACGACCTGTTCGCTTTTCACTCACGGCCGGAGGTCGTGCGGTACACGCCGTGGCCGGTCCGGAGCCGGGAGGAGACGCGGGCCGCGCTGGAGCGGAAGCTTCCGCAGGGTGAGCTGACCGCGGACGGTCAGTGGCTGGTGCTGGCGATCGAGCTGCGCGAGACCGGGACCGTCATCGGCGAGGTGCTGCTGAAGTGGGCGAGCGAGGCCGACCGCCAGGGTGAGATCGGGTTTGCGCTGCACACCGACTACCAGGGCAAGGGGCTTGCCGCGGAGGCTGCGCGCGAGATGCTGCGGGTCGGCTTCGAGGAGCTCGCGCTGCATCGGATCGTGGCGATCCTCGACGACCGGAACAGTGCTTCGGCGCGGCTGCTCGAACGGCTCGGAATGCGGCGCGAGGCGCATCACCTGCATGCGTCGCAGTTCAAGGGTGAGTGGGGCAACGAATACGCGTACGCGCTGCTCGAGGACGAATGGCGCGCCGGGCGGAGCTGATCAGCCGGCGACGGGGATCTGCAGGGTCTGGCCGGGGATGATGTCCGCGGGCGTGGCGAGGTTGTTGAGGTTCGCGATCTTCTCCACGACCGCGGCGGGATCCTGGCCGGGGTTGGTGTCCTGGGCGATGGACCAGAGGGTCTGACCCGGGGCGACCTGCACCGGAACGGTGTGGGTGAAGTGCGGGCCGGGCTCGAGGACGCCGGCGACCCGGAGGCCGAGGACGAGGATCGCCGCGCCGAAGATGAGGACCGACACGACGGTCAGCAGCATCCGGCCGCGCTGGGTCAGCCGAAGGGTCGGCTCGGGCTGCACCGAGGCCTGGCGCCCGAGCTCGTCACCCGAGCACCCACGAATCGGCAGCCGGTCGGTGGTCGCACCCTCGATCCGCGGACGCCGACGCGGCGCCACCGCCGGAGCCGGGGCGGCCGGGGACTCGGTGGGTGTGGTTGGAACGGCCTTGAGGTGGGGGTTTGCGGTCCGCCGGCGTGGCGGGGTGGCCTCCGGCGAGCGGTGTCGGCCCAGTGCGTCGGCCGCTACGGCTGCTGTGCTCATCGGGTCCTCCAGACCTCTGTTCGGTGCGCGTCCTGCGGTGTCGAGTCCTGTCTATCGGCTGCCTCCGACAGTTTCGTTGCGGTCCCCACCCCACCGCCCCGGTCAGTTCCGAAGACCAGCCTGTTCGCCCGACCCGAACACCTGTTCGATCGAACGCCTGTACGAATGATTAACCGACAGCCGCCCCTCGCGCAACCACTTCCAACCAGGACACGCCCAGGAAATTCCCTGCCGCGACAGCACCCCGCGTGCGCCTTATAACCTGACACCCGAACAAACATGCGAACCGACACGCCTTCGAACAGATGTTTGAAGAATCTCAGGATTCGGTCTACGGTCGACTCAGTCGAGCACGTTTCGGCCGGTGGGACGATCACCGGCCCGACCCGAGGAGTTACCACCGATGGCCAGGACGCCGAGCGGTTCCAGCAAGGACGAGCGCACTGGCGCGGACAAGGCCGCGGGCAAGTCGGACCGTACGGTCGCGGAGCTGCCGGACGGACCGGCGGACGCGACCGGACTGACGCCGCGCCAGCGCCGCGTGCTGGACGTGATCCGCGACTCGGTGGACAGCCGCGGCTACCCGCCGTCGATGCGCGAGATCGGTGAGCGGGTCGGCCTGACCAGCTCCTCCTCGGTGTCGCACCAGCTGCGTGTGCTCGAGCAGAAGGGCTTGCTCCGCCGCGACCCGAACCGCCCGCGGGCGATCGAGGTCCGCTACCCCGGCGAGCTCGACGCCGCGGCCCGGCGGTCGGCGCTCGGCTCGGTGCGGCAGACGGCGTACGACGAGACCGGGGCCGGCGACGCGCACCCGGACGCGGTGTATGTGCCGGTGGTCGGCCAGATCGCCGCCGGTAACCCGATCCTCGCCGAGCAGGAGATCGAAGAGGTCTTCCCGTTGCCCAAGGCAATGGTCGGCGAGGGCACGCTGTTCATGCTGAAGGTCAAGGGCGAGTCGATGATCGACGCGGCCATCTGCGACGGCGACTGGGTGGTCGTGCGGCAGGAGCAGACCGCGGAGAACGGCGACATCGTGGCCGCGATGATCGACGGCGAGGCGACCGTGAAGACGTTCAAGAAGACCAAGACCGAGATCCTGCTGCTACCACACAACCCCGCTTTCGAGCCGATCGACGGCAAGGACGCGGTCATTCTCGGAAAGGTCGTAACAGTTCTGCGGCGAGTCTGACATATCGGACGGCGAGCGAAGTCGGGCGTGTCGTGTCAGCATTGAGTCATGACGACTGTCTATGACTTCAGCGCCACGCGGATCGAAGGCAATGAACAGTCTCTTGCCGATTTCCGCGACCAGGTGCTCCTGGTGGTGAACACGGCGTCGCAGTGTGCCCAGACCCCGCAGTACACGGGTCTGCAGAAGCTCTACAGGACGTACCGCCGGCAGGGCTTCTCGGTGCTCGGTTTTCCCTGCGACCAGTTCGGCCACCAGGAGCCTGGTGACGAGAACGAGATCGCGAACTTCTGCTCGACGATCTACCACGTCACCTTCCCGATGTTCGCCAAGATCGAGGTCAACGGGTCGCGGACGATCCCGTTGTACAACTGGCTGAAACGCGAGCAGGGCGGCCTGCTCGGCGGCCGGGTCAAGTGGAACTTCACCAAGTTCCTGCTCGGTCGCGACGGCGGGGTGATCGCGCGCTACGCGCCGACACACTCGCCCGAGAAGCTGGTCGACAAGATCGAGTCCGCACTGGCGGTACCGGCGCCGTCCCGGGAAACGAACGACTGAAATTCGGTCATTTTCTGCGACAGTGGAACAGCGAATGTCTCAGCGCCGCAGAACATTCTCCGCATTTCGAACAATTCGGTCGTCGGCCGCAGGTCCCGAATGTATTCAGGCGCGCTCTACGAGGACCGATTCCGGGTTGATGTCGAGACGCAAACCGCGCCATACCGGATGCCGTAGCCGGCCGTCCCCGCCCCAGCCGGAGTAGGTGACTTCGGCGACCAGGGCCGGGTCGAGCCAGTGGGCGCGACGCCGGTCCGTCATCGGGATGCTCGAGGGGTTGAACGCGGGCCGTTCGATCTCGAGACCGGTCAGCTCGGCGCTCAGCAGGTCCAGCGTCGCGAAGTCGAGTCCGGAGCCGACCTTGCCGATCAGCACCAGCTCGCCGTCGGCGTACGCGCCGCAGTAGAAGGAGCCGATCTTCCCTTCCCGGTTCCCCTCCCCCGGATGCCAGCCGCACAGTACGACGTCTCTGGTCAGCACCGGCTTGATCTTGATCCAGTCGGCGCTGCGCCGCCCCGGCAGGTACCGCGACTTGCGCCGCTTCGCCACCACCCCTTCGAGCCCTTGCGCAGCAGACTGTTCGAGCGCCTGGTCGCTGTCGAGCAGCGCCGGCGGCACCTCCCAGAACGGGTCGCCGATGTCCAGCGACTCGAGCAGTCCGCGACGATCGTCGTACGTTGCCTCTAGCAACCACTCGCCGTCGAAGCGGAGCAGGTCGAACACCCGCACGGACACCGGCACCTCGGTGATCAGATGCCGGAGCTGGCGCGGGTCGCGGACATGCATCCGTCGCTGCAGCAGGCCGAACGACGGCGCGCCGTTCTCGTCCAGCGTGACGATCTCCCCGTCGAGTACGGCGGGCAACCGCAACCCGGGCGCCTCCGCGAGGCCGATCAGCTCGGGGTAGCCGCCGGACACGTCGTGGCTGTTCCGCGACCACAGCCGGCAGACGCCGTCGTCGACCTCGGCGATGACGCGGATGCCGTCCCACTTCATCTCGTACGACCAGCCCGCTCCGGAGGGCATCTGCCCCAGGGCTGCCATCATCGGCAGCACCGGCGGGCCGGTCACGGGACTCATGACTGGCTCACGTGGACTGCAACCGCTTCAGCGCGCCGAGCACCTTCTCACGATCGGCGGTCGGCCACATCGGCGGCAAGGAGGCGCGCAGGAACCCGCCGTACCGCTGGGTGACGATGCGGGGGTCGAGGATCGCGACCACGCCGCGGTCCGAGCTGCGGCGGATCAGCCGGCCGGTGCCCTGCGCGAGCAGCAGTCCGGCGTGCGTTGCGGCCACGGACATGAACCCGTTGCCGCCCGCCTCGTCGACGGCACGCTGGCGGGCCGCCATCAGCGGCTCGTCCGGGCGCGGGAACGGGATCCGGTCGATGATGACCAGGTTGCAGGTCGATCCCGGTACGTCGATTCCCTGCCACAGCGACAGCGTGCCGAACAGCGACGTCTCGGGGTCGTCGACGAACTCGCGGGCCAGCTCGCCGAGTTGCGCGTCGCCCTGGCAGAGCACCTTGAGGTCGGTGGCCTCGCGCACCGCGGCGGTCGCCGCCTCCGCCGCACGGCGGGACGAGAACAGGCCGAGGGTCCGTCCGCCGGCCGCGGTGATCAGGTCGATGATCTCCTCGAACTGCTTCTTGCCCAGTCCGTCGCGGTGCGGTGCCGGGAGGTGCTTGGCGACGTACAGGATCGCCTGCTTCTCGTACTCGAACGGGGAGCCGACGTCGAGGCCGCGCCACGGCAGCGGTCCCTTCTCCTCGGAGTCGTCCAGCTCCGGCATCTCGTCGTCGTCAGCGAGCTTGTCGGCGGGCCGCAGGCCGACCTGGCGGGCGATCGCGTCGAAGTCGCCGCCGAGTGTCAGCGTCGCGGAGGTGAGCACCGCCGTACGGTCGCGGAGGACCAGTTCGCGGAGCAGGCCGGCGACGGTGAGCGGGGCGATCCGGAGCTCGCGGCCGAAGCGGTCGCGGTCGATCATCCAGACCACGTCGGCGTCGCTCAGCGCGGCGACGCGTTCGGCGACGTCGAAGATCTCCTTGACCGCGCCCTTGGACTGCCGCTTGGCGCCGTCCGGGTCGTTGTCCTTGTCGTCGGACTTCTTGTTCAGATCGGAGTACATGCCGCGGGCCGCGTCGCGGACCAGGGCGGCGGCCTCGAGGACCAGCGTGTTGGACGGCTCGATGCGGCCCTCGCGGGTGCCCTCGAGCGCGGCGCGGAGCGCGTCGGAGGCGTCGATCAGGTCGTCGGCCTTGTCGTCGTCGACGAACCGGCGGCCGCGTTTGGCGGCGCGCTCGACCATCTGCGGGGACAGCTCGTCGCCGGCCGCGCCGGTGACCCGGGCGGGCAGCTCGTGGGCCTCGTCGACGATGATGACGTCGTGCTCGGGCAGGACCGTGCGGTTCTCGAAGGCGTCGATCGACAGCAGGGCGTGGTTCGTGATGACGATGTCGGCCTTGCGGGCGAGTTCCTTGGACTTCTCGGCGAAGCACTCCTCGCCGTACGGGCATTTCTGTGCGCCGAGGCACTCGCGCGCGCTGATCGCCACCTGCTGCCAGGCCTGGTACTGGTGCGACGGGGCGTGATCCCGATCGCCGGCCTCGCCGTCGGCGAGCTGCTGCTCGGCCCAGTCGCGGAGCTCGACGACCTGACGGCCGATCTCCCCCGACGGCGGCACGTCGACGAGCATGCCGTCGTCGTCCGGCGCGCCCTCCCGGATCCGGTGCAGGCAGGCGTAGTTGTTCCGCCCCTTCTGGATCGCGTACTTCGGTCTGCGCGGGAGGAGCTTCTCGGTCGCGTCGAGCAACGCCGGTACGTCGCGGTCGACGAGCTGGGACTGCAACGCGAGGGTCGCCGTGGAAACGACCACGCGACGGTCCTCGATCGCGTGCAGCAGCGCGGGGACGAGGTACCCGAGAGACTTGCCGGTGCCGGTGCCTGCCTGGACCAGCAGATGCGATCCGTCGTGCATCGCGGTGTCGACGGCTTGCGCCATCTCCACCTGCCCCGGCCGTGTCTGACCGGCGATCCCGGCCACGGCAGCTTCCAGCAGATCCCGCACATCAACACCCACCGCCATACCCTAGCCCGCGCCGCGGACAGATTTACGCTCCGGCAGGCGCAGCTGTGGATAACCGTGGTGGAACCTCCCGCAGGGACGCGGGCCGACTGCGCCCGCGCCCCTGCGCTTCCCCGAGTGAGGTCCGGTCAGCAGTGATCGACCCACTTGTGCGAGTCGTAGTCGTTGTCGTCCATGCCCGCGTCGTAGGTCTCGCCACGGTTGACGCAGATGTCGAAGTCGCCGTAGTTGATGTCCTCGTAGACGTTCACGCTGTCGAGGGTCACCGGCTTCCCGTTGTTGTAGACGGAGTCGGCGTCGTCGTGCATGTTCCGGCCCAGCCACTGCGTCGAGTTGCCGGACCACTCGGCGATCCTCCCGGTGAAGCCGTCCTCGGTCCAGGCGCAGAAGTTGCCCGAGTCGCAGTCCGCCAGGTTCGCGTTCGCCGTACCGCTGCCGACGAACGCCGTCGCGATCAGTGCGAGGCCTCCGACTGCTGCTCCGAGCTTCCGTGATGTGCGCATGCGAAATACACCCCTTGTGGTTGTGTGTTTCCCGACCCGCCGAGCCGGATTGCCCGGCGGGAGATCTCAGCCCCGGTCGAGCGCTTCGTGCGCGCGGGGCAGCGCGGCGACCTCGTAGGCTGCGAGCAACCGCTGGTCATCCGTGTGCGCGGCCATTGCCGCCGCGCGATGCTTCGGCTCGATCGTGTGGATCGTCTTGCCCAGCGACGACGAGTTCGCGCAGGTGGCCTCGAGTACCGCGAACCGGACCTCTGTCCGCTTCGCGTCGGCCTCTGGGAGCTTCTCGGTACGCCGTGCGAGCTCCTCACGCAGCGCGCCCGGGTCCTCGACCGCGACACCGCTGCGGCGTAGGCAGGCTGCCCAGTCCTTCACGGCGGCCTGGTAGCGGGCGTCTGCTCGGACGTCCCGGCGTACGACGCGGTCAAGGCCCTCGATGGTCTTGCTGGCGGCGAACCAGCCGCGCAGATCGCCGTACAACTGCTTGCGGGCAGTCGCGACGCAGCCCTTGTTGCTGACGCTCACCCGGCCGCCGGCGGGCAGATCAATGGTGATCTGGCGGCCGCTGCCGATCAGCGCCGCCTGGTAGGCCTTCTGGTCGGCGGTCGACAGCTTGTTCACGTACGCCGCATTGCCGTCGGCCGGCTCGACCGGCTGCTCCGTCGCCGCGAGCGTCAGCCCGTAGCCGTACCGTTTCGCCCAGCTCGGATCGTCGACGACGTACGGGAACTCACGCTGCGCGGCGGTCGGCGCCGGCGGCTGCGCACGGTCCAGATAGCGATAGCCGTGATCGGCCATGCAACGACTGATCAACCGCTCCTCGGCGCGGTACAGCAGCGCCTTCTCCCCCGCCGTCGCTGTCCGCGTGTACGCCGGTACGACGGGATCTTCCGGGCCGAATCCCTTCACCAGCAGGGCCCCGGCCACTGCCGCGATCAGTACCGCAGCGGCCGAGCCGAGCACGACCGGTCTCTTGATGCCCATGAAAACCACTCCGAATCGTCGGTTCCGTGGTGTTCACGAACATCTCAGGCCGTGCTTTCAGACTCCTTTCACAGCCGGTGACCGGCTGAAAGTGATCAGACGACGGCGCCGCGGTCGGGTTGGGCGTCGTGGTCCACCTGGCTGCGCTTGGGGCGCGGCGGTGGGGCCGGGTAGCGGCGTTCGAGTTCGAGGAGGAGGGGTGCCGCGGTGAGGTTGGAGGAGTAGGTGCCGACGAGGATGCCCAGCAGGAGCGCCAGGGAGAAGTCGGCGAGTGAGTCGCCGCCGAGGAACAGCAGGGCGGCGAGGATGAAGAGGGTCGAGATACCGGTGTTGATGGTTCGTGGCAGGACGTTCACGATCGCGGTGTCGATGGTCGTGCCGAGGTTGTCGGTGGCCCGCGCGCTGCGGGTCTCGCGGATCCGGTCGAAGACGACCACCGAGTCGTTCACCGTGTAGCCGATGACGGTCAGGAGCGCGGCCAGGAAGATGCCGTCGATCGGCCTCCCCGTCCAGGCGAAGACACCGACCACGACCGCGACGTTCTGCAGCAGCGCCAGGACGGCGCCGGCGCCGAACGTCCAGCGGAACCGCGCGGCGAGGTACGCCAACTGGGCGAGCAGCGCGATGCCGAGGGCGATCAGGCCCTTGTTCCGCAGCTCCTCACCGAGCGACGGGCCGATGCTCTCGTTGCGGATCACGTCGGCGGAGCCGCCGATCCGGGCCAGGGACTCCTGGATCTTCACCGCTTCGTCGTCGCTGATCGTGCCGGTCCGCACGGTGATGTCGTCGGTCCCGGACGCCTGCACGACCGCGGTCGGGTACCCGGCCTCGGCGACTGCGGCGCGCGCCTGGTCCGGCGTGATCCGTTGCGCCGTACTGACCTCGATCAGCCGGCCGCCGGTGAACTCGATGCCGAGGTTCAGGCCGCGGACAGCGACGCCCGCGACGCTCACGATGATTGCGACCGCCGTGATCACGAGCCAACGGCGGCTGTGCTTCATCAGCGACGGCTTCCGGTGTTCCAGCCAGATCCGGACCCGGCCGTGGCCGGCGATCCCGCTCAGGCCCGGACGACGCAGGACGAACCCACGCGACACGACGAACTCGGCGAACACGCGGGTCACCACGAGGGCCGACAGCATCGAGGCGATCACACCGATCGAGAGCGTGACGCCGAAGCCGCGGACGGGACCGGCGGCCAGGACGAACAGCAGGCCGGCCGCCAGCAGCGTGGTGATGTTGGAGTCGGCGATCGCGGACAGCGCGTTCTGGAAGCCGCTGCGCAGCGAGCGGCGCAGGCCGTCGGTGCGGCCGGCTATGAAGTCCTCACGGGCGCGTTCGAAGACAAGGACGTTCGCATCGACCGCCATCCCGATCGCGAGCACGAATCCGGCCAGGCCGGGCAGGGTGAGGGTGGCTCCGATCACGGTCAAGGCGGCGTACGACATCGCGGCGTACCCGAGCAGGCCGATGACCGCCATCAGGCCGACGAGGCGGTAGACCACGATGATGAAGAGCGCGGTCAGCGCGAGGCCGATGATCGCGGCGAGGGCGCTGGCCTGGATCGCGTCCTGACCGAGCGACGGGCCGACCGTGCGCTGGTCGATGACCTCGACCGGCACCGGCAGCGCGCCGCCGGAGATCAGCGCGGCCAGGTCCTTCGCGCTCTCCTCGGTGAAGGAGCCGGAGATCGTGGTGCTGCCGCCGGCGATACCGATCTTGCAGAGCTGGTTGCCGCCGTTCGGGTCGACCTGCGGCGAGCTGATGACCTCGTTGTCGAGCACGATCGCGATCAGCCGCTGCGGGGTGCCGACCGGGTTGCAGGCGGCCTTGCCGGTGATGTTCGCCCAGGTCTTGCCGCCGTCGCCCTTGAAGTTCATCTCGACGAACCAGCCCTGCGCGACCTGCTGCGGGTCGAGCCGGCCCTCGGCGCCACTGACCAGCTCGCCGGTCATCGCGGGTTTGGCGAGCCGCAGGACGCCCTGGCCGCTCTCGGGCGGCAGGTAGGTCTCCCCCGCCGCAGGCTTGGCCGGTTTGGTCGCGACCTGGTCGAGCACCTCGTGGAACGTGAGCTGCGCGGTCTTACCGATCACCTTGGCGGCCTCGCGCGGGTCCTGGACGCCGGGCAGCTCGACAATGATTCGGTTCTCGCCCTGGCGGGTGACGTTCGGCTCGCTGACGCCGAGCGCGTCGATCCGCCGGTGCAGGACCTGGGTGGCCTTGTCGGTGGTCTCCTTGGTCGCCTTGACCGTCGGCGAGTCCTTCGCCTGGAGGACGATCTGCGTTCCGCCGCGCAGGTCGAGACCGAGCTGTGGCTTGGCGGTCAACGTGACGTACGTCGACGCCGCCAGGACCAGGAAGGCGAGAAGTGCGCGGACAAGGGACGACCGGTTCACCGAATCCTCCGGAGATAGGCACCCGCAGTACAGGTGTCATGACAGAGAGCACCCACGCGGACGTGGAACGCACAGTGTACGAACGCCACACAACCGCACAAGCGACCGTGTCGCAACCGTAACCGTCCACCCAGCCAACCACCCGCCCACGCGTACTACGCAGCTCGCGTGGGGTGGTTAGTCCGTGTCGAGGCCGTGTTCTATGGCGTAGCGGACTAGTTCGGCTCGGTTGTGGAGTTGGAGTTTGCGGAGGGTGTTTTGGACGTGGTTCTCGACTGTGCGGTGGGAGAGGACGAGGCGGGTGGCGATTTGTTTGGCGGTGAGGCCGCGGGCTACCAGGCGCAGTACTTCGGTTTCGCGGTCGGTGAGGTGTGGGACCTCGGGCCCGGTCTCGCCGAGGCGGCGGTACTCCCCCAGCAGCAGTCCGGCGAGACCCGCGCTGAAGATCGCGTCGCCCTCGGCGGTACGGCGTACCGCCTCGTCGAACTCGTCCAGGGACGCGGACTTCACCAGATACCCGGAGGCGCCGTTCTTGACGGCCGCGAGTACGTCGTCCTGCTCGGCGCTGGCCGACAGTACGAGGACGCGGGTGTCGGGGAGGGCTGTGGTGATCTCGCGGGTCGCGTCGACGCCGGAGCCGTCGCCGAGTTGCAGGTCCATCACCACCACGTCCGGGCGGGTCGCCAGCGCGATCTTCACCGCGCTCGCGACGTCCGAGGCGGTCGCGCAGACGTCGTACCCACGGCTCCCCAGATCGCGTGCCACGCCCTCGCGCCACATCGGGTGATCGTCGACGATCATGATGCGGGTCATGAGACCTCCACCTTCAACTCCCATTCGGTTCCTTCGCCGGGGGCGGTCCGGACGGTGACGGTGCCACCCAGGTCGGCGATCCGGCCGCGGATGGACTGACTGACGCCCAGGTGCCCGTTCACGCGGGCCTGTTCGAGGCGTGCGGGCGTCGTACCGACGCCGTCGTCGCGGATCGACACCACGATTTCCCCGCCGAGGTCCTCGACGACCACCCAGGACCGGGCGTCGGGGCCGGCGTGCTTCGACACGTTACTCAGAGCTTCCTTGACCGCGGCAACCAGTTCCTCGGCCGTGGGCGCGGGCAGCAGGACCTGCGCGGCCGGTACGACGACGTCGATCCGGGTCGTGGCCAGCGGCAACAGCAGTCCACACAGATCAACGCGATCGCCCGTCGCGACGGTGGGGCGGGTGGACATCAAGGTGCGGAGGGCAACTTCCTGTTCGGCGGCCAGCTGCGCCAGTTCGGTCGCCTCGCCGCCGATCGCCGTACCGCGCCGCTGTACCTGGGCCAGCACCTGCAGTACGCCGTCGTGGATCGAGCGACTGAGCCGCAGCCGCTCAGCGGTCGCGCTCTCCGCGGCGATCGCCTCGCGCAGCCGCACGCCCGCCTGCCGCATGGTGGAGGCGGCGTACCCCACGACCAGCCCGGCAACCAGTAACAGCTGGACGTTGCTGAGGATCTTCGACACGTTCTCGACCCCACGCAGCGACAGCAGCGCCAGGCTGATCGTGGCGGCGCCGAGCAGACCGCCGTCGCGGCCGCGGGAGATGGCCAGCGCCAGGACCGGCCCGGCCGCCCACACCGAGGTCAGTACGGAGGCGCCCGCGCGGATGTCGAGCAGCGGCTGGGCCCACAAGGTCGCGAACATGCAGCCGACCGTGACGATCAGGTCCGCGAACGCGAGCCGCGTGTTCCGGCGGCCCCAGCGGCGGCTGTAGCCGTACGACGAGATCAGCGTCCAGACCCCCATCACGGCCAGCTGGAGCACCGCGCCGTACGGGCGGACGATGCCGTCCCAGCGAGTCCACACGCCGAAGCACGCGAACGCCCAGGTGAGCAGGCGGAACACGACCAGCGCACGCCACAACGGCTGCAGCAGGTCGACTGTCTGGCGCTCCACCCGCAACAGTCTGCCAAGTACCAGGGATGGAATGCGTGAGCCCTTCTACTCAGAACGCAGGTTTCCCCGCTCGTTCACAGCATTTCCTCAGTTCCACTTCAGCTGAAGCTAATTTCCCCGTACTCTCGCGCAAAACACGCTCGGGGGAGCTACGAACACACTGCGTTATCAGACACGGAGGGGAATCGTGCGCAAGCTACCCGCTGGGCTGTTCAGCCTGGCTTTGGCGGCGACGACCGGGCTCGGCATCGCCGCGGCCACGGCCGGAAACGCCGCCACACCGTCCAAGCAAGGGTCGGCGCCGAGCGCAAGTGAGCCTGCACCCGCATCCGACGAGCTGCCCAACCCGCTCGAGGACAAGCGCCGCGAGCTGCGGCAGGAGGCCCTGACCAAGGTCATCAACGGTCAGGCCAAGCCTGAGCAGCGTAACGGCAGCACGGTCGTCAAGCTCGGGACCAAGGCCGCCGGCGCCAAGGGTGGGAAGAGCGCCAAGAGCGCCAAGGCCCGCGTCGACCAGTACGTGGAGCTCGGCCGGGAGAAGACCGACCGGATCTTCGTCGTGCTGGCCGAGTTCGGCAGCGAGCGGCACCCGGACTACCCGGACAAGGACCAGGCGCCGAGCATCCCCGGCCCGGCCACCTTCGAGGGCCCGCTGCACAACGCGATCCCGGAGCCGGACCGATCGGTGGACAACTCCACCGTCTGGCAGGCCGACTACAACCAGAAGCACTTCCAGGACATGTACTTCGGCAGCGGCAACTCCGTGAAGAAGTACTACGAGAAGCAGTCGTCTGGCCGCTACTCGGTGTCCGGCGAGGTCACCGACTGGGTGAAGGTCAAGTACAACGAGGCCCGGTACGGCCGCTCGAACGGCTTCCCGTGCGCGAGCAACGTCTGCAGCAACACCTGGAACCTGGTCCAGGACGCGGTGAACCAGTGGGTCGTCGACCAGCAAGCGGCCGGGCGGACCAAGGCGCAGATCACCGCGGACCTGAAGACGTTCGACCAGTGGGACCGTTACGACTACGACGGTGACGGCAACTTCAACGAGCCGGACGGCTACATCGACCACTTCCAGATCGTGCACGCCGGTGGCGACCAGGCCGACGGCGACCCGCAGCAGGGCGAGGACGCGATCTGGTCGCACCGCTGGTACGCGAACTTCGCCGGCGGCCCGGCGAACAACCCGATCGGCGGCGCGCAGATCGGCGACACCGGCCTGTACGTCGGCGACTACACGATCCAGCCGGAGAACGGCGGTATCAGCGTCTTCGCCCACGAGTACGCGCACGACCTGGGCCTGCCCGACCACTACGACACCTCGGGTGCAGCGGTCGAGAACGGCGTGAACTGGTGGACGATCATGGCGCAGAGCCGGGTCGGCAAGCCGACTGACGGCGGTATCGGCGAGCAGGCGGCCGACCTCGGTGCCTGGGACAAGCTGCAGCTCGGCTGGCTCGACTACGAGATCGTGAACGCGGGCCAGAACAGGACGCTCGAGCTCGGACCGCACGAGTACAACTCGGCCAAGGCACAGGCCGCGGTGGTCACCTTGCCGAAGAAGCTGGTCACCACGCCGCTGCAGACACCTCCGGTCGGCACCAAGTCCTGGTGGAGCGGTGAGGGCGACGAGTTCACCCACACCATGAACCGGCAGGTCGCCGTACCGGCAGGCACCACCACCCTGACGTTCCAGGCGAACTGGGACATCGAGGACTGCGGCCCTGACGCGTGCGACTACGCCTACGTCGAGGTCAACGACGGCACCGGCTACAAGCCGATCGCGGGCTCGATCACCAAGGCGGCCGAGGGCAACGGCATCGACGGCAAGAGCGGCGGCTGGGTCCCGGCGACGTTCGACCTGTCCGCCTACCAGGGCAAGACGATCGGCCTGCAGCTGCGCTACTCGACCGACGCGAACACCGGTGGCTACGGGTTCTTCGCCGACGCGATCAAGGTCGTCTCGGGCTCGACCACGCTGGTCGACTCCGGTGCGGAGGCCACGCCGGAAGGCTGGACCCTGAACGGCTTCAGCTCGGTCGGTGCGACCATCACGACGCCGTACGACAACTACTACATCGCGTCGAACGTGAACTACGTGTCGTACGACCAGCACCTGAAGACCGGTCCGTACAACTTCGGTTGGGCGAGCACGTTGGGCGACAAGGTGGAGCACTTCCCGTACCAGGACGGCCTGCTGGTCTGGTACTGGGACACGTCGCAGCGCAACAACAACACCAACACCCACCCGGGTGAGGGCCTCGTGCTGCCTGTCGACAGCCACCCGGTCCCGATCAACCGGATCGACGGCCAGCTGTGGCGTCCGCGCGTCAGCGGGTACGACGCTCCGTTCGGCCTCGAGAAGGCGGACTCGTTCACGTTGCACATCAACGGGCAGGCGAGCTACATCCGCGGCCAGAACGCCGTACCGACCTTCAACGACAGCAAGCAGTACTGGTCGGCCGATCTGCCGACCAGCAGCGTGAAGGTCCCGAACAACGGCGTCAACATCAAGGTCGTCTCCAAGACCGGCACCACGATGAAGATCCAGGTCTCGAAGCGCAAGTAGTGCCTTGAGCAACAAGTAGTGCCGGCGGCCCGGGAGTCCTGCTCCCGGGCCGCCGTGTCTCTGCCTACGGGCCGCGAGTCCGAGCAGGATCCGCAGCGTGACGGTGAAACTCAAGTCGTCGACGGCGGCTCCTGCCGGACGGTGCGTTCGACGTACATCGCGCCGGCGGTGGCGGTCTGCGCGGTCGGGGCCGGTGCGTTGTGGGCCTGGAACGTCGCGACCATCTACGACAGCCGGCCGGCTGAGGCGAAGATCTCGTCCGCGGCGGGCTCGGACTTCCTGGTGATGCAGATCCTGCCGATCTGCTGCGGAGTGATCGGCGTGCTGGCGATGACGTCCGAACACGCGACCCGTTCCATCACCACGACGTTGATCGCCGTACCGGGGCGGCTGCGGATCCTGCTCGGCAAGGCGCTCACGGTTGGTTCGGTGGCGCCTCCGCGGCAGTCGTGACGGCGACGGCCCTGGTCGGTTTGGGTCTCGGCGCCGTACTGCGTTCCACCGCGGCAGCCGTGGTAGCGCTGTTCGTGCTGCCAGGACTGACGAGCTTTCTGCCCGCGCCCTGGGGCGACCGGGTCAGGGCCTTAGTGCTCCCGAACCTGGCCGAACAGGTGGCGGGCACAGGCACCGGCTCCGTTCTGGAGCCGGTCCTGGCCGCCTGTGTTGTGGCTGCGTACGTGCTGCTCGCCGTCGGCGGTGGGGCGATTGCCTTGCTCCGCCGGGACGTTTAGCTCGCTTTGGTGACCTGGTACGGCGTGAGGTCGCCGGCCAGGGCCGGGTGGACCCTTGCGGTCAGGTGGGTGCCGTCGGCGGTGTGTTCGAGTTGCTCGACCGAGCCTTCGGAGTGGATCCGGGAGACCAGGTCACCGCGGTCGTACGGCAGCAGGACCTCCAGGGCCACGTGCGGCTGCGGCAGGGCGCCCTCGAGCAGCTCGCGAAGCTTGTCCATGCCTTCGCCGGTGCGGGCCGACACGACGATCGCGTTCGGCTCGCGGTGCAGGATCGGCGCCAGCGCGAGCGGGTCGGCGGCGTCGGCCTTGTTGATCACCACGATCTCCGGTACGTCGGTCGCGTTGATCTCGGACAGCACCTCGCGGACCGCCTGGATCTGCGCGAGCGGGTCCGGGTGCGAACCGTCCACCACGTGCAGCAGCAGGTAGGCGTCCGTGACCTCCTCCAGCGTCGAGCGGAACGCCTCGACGATGTCGTGCGGCAGGTGCCGGACGAACCCGACCGTGTCGGTCAGCGTGTACACGCGGCCGTCGGAAGTCGTCGTACGGCGGGTCGTCGGGTCCAGGGTCGCGAACAGCGCGTCCTCGACCAGCACGCCCGCGCCGGTGAGCTGGTTCAGCAGCGAGGACTTGCCGGCGTTGGTGTACCCCGCGATCGCGACCGACGGAACCAGGTTGCGGCGACGCTCCTGGCGCATCGTCGACCGGGTGCTCTTCAGGTTCTTGAGCATCCGGCGGAGCTTCGCGATCTTGGTGTTGATCCGGCGCCGGTCGGTCTCGATCTTGGTCTCACCGGGACCACGGCCACCGATACCGCCACCGGCCGCGCCGACCCGTCCACCGGCCTGGCGGGACAGGTTTCCACCCCAACCACGCAGGCGCTGCTTCATGTACTGCAGCTGGGCCAGCTCGACCTGGGCCTTGCCTTCCTTGCTCTTCGCGTGCTGCGCGAAGATATCCAGGATCAGCGCGGTCCGGTCGACGACCTTGACCTTGAGCCGGTCTTCCAGGTTGCGCAGCTGCGCGGGCGCCAGCTCGCCGTCGGCGATCACGGTGTCCACACCCAGCGACGCGACCAGGTTGCGCAGGTCGGTCACCTTGCCGGAACCGATGAAGGTCGCCGCGTCCGGCTTCTTGCGCCGCTGGATCACGCCGTCCAGTACCTCGGAACCGGCGGTCTCGGCGAGCAACTTCAGCTCTGCCAGCGAGTTCTCCGCGTCCTCGGCGCTGCCCTCGGTCCAGACGCCGACCAGCAGCACCCGCTCGAGCAGCAGCTTGCGGTATTCGACCTCGCTGATGTCGGTCAGCTCGGTCGACATGCCGACCACACGCCGGAGCGCTTGGCGCTCCTCGAGCTCGAGGCCCTCGGTGGTCAGCTCGTTGTCGTACTCATCGTGACCCGTCAACGAATCGCCGGAGTCATCGCCCTCGATGAGGTCGGTTTCGACGTCGGTGGTCTCTTCGTACGCGTGTGAATGGGTCGTCATATACCTTCCATGGTGGCACGGGCCTCAAGTACAAGCGACCCGTTTACCAGGAGTCAACGCCCCACGCAGGAATCAGATTCCCAGCCACGCGCGGTCGAACTCGCCACGAGCGTGCAGAACCGCCGGTCCGGTCAGTTCCAGGTGGTTGTCCGCGCGCCACGTCACGCTCACTTCACCACCCGGTACGCCGACGCGGTACGTCACCGGGCGCTCCTCACGGGCCGCTCGCGCAGCCGCCACGGTCACGGCGCAGGTGCCCGTGCCACACGACCGCGTCTCCCCCGATCCGCGCTCGTGCACCCGCATCTGGACGTCGCGCGGACCACGCCGTACGACGAACTCCACGTTCACCCCGTGCGGGAAGGCGTCCGACGGCGACCAGGTGGGCTGATCGCACAGGTTGCCCGGCTCGTTCAGGTTGTCGACGAAGGCGACCGCGTGCGGGTTGCCCATGTCGACGTGGACGGCGGGCCACTGGTGACCGTTGGCGTCGACCACGATCCCGGCCGCGTCGGGGATCGTCGGCTCGCCCATGTCGGCGGTCAGCGTGCCGTCGTCGTTCTGCGCGACCTCCTTGACGCCCGCGCGGGTGCCGACCCGGACCGGCTTCCCGTCGATCAGGCCCGCCTCCGCCAGGTACTTCACGAAGACCCGGATACCGTTCCCGCACATCTCCGCGATCGAACCGTCCGCGTTCCGGTAGTCCATGAACCAGTCGCCGCCGTCCTCGACGTACGACTGCTTGTCGCCCTCGATCACCCGCAGCACCCCGTCGGCGCCGAGGCCGGCGTGCCGGTCGCAGAGGAACCGCACCACCGACGCGTCCAGCTCGCCGTGCACGGAACCATCGGGATCGGGCAGGATCACGAAGTCGTTCTCGGTCCCATGCCCCTTCAACCAGGGAAACGTACTCATGGCCCAAGCCTAGTGCGCCGCCTTTTCATCGAGGCGAAAACCCTGATCGGCGTGGACCGCGCTCACTGTCAGACTTCGAACTGTGACGCTGCGGATGGTCTTCGACCGGGACGACCTCCACCGGATCCGGCTCGCCGACGGGCCTGACCCGCTGTGGGAGCTCGTCCTGAGCCTGCACGCCGCCCGAGAACCGCTGGTGCCGGCGCATCTCGCCCGGTGGCGGGAGCAGGCCACGATCCGTGTCACGGCCCACGACCACGCTCGGAAGTGGCTGGGCATCCTGTTCACCCTCGTACCGCTCGAAGGCAACTTCCCCGATTTCCTCACCCCGGCGTACTCCGGTGACAGCATCGACGCCGGTTGCGAGATCGTCGCCCGGACCCAGCGCACGTTGCTGCGTCCGGACCTCGAAGCGGTGTTCGACGGCCGCACACCGCCGCAGTGGGTCCGCGAACTCGCCGCGGGCGATCATCGTCGCCTCACCGATGTCGCCGGAGCGATGCACAGCGGGTACGACGTACTCCTCGAACCCGTGTGGCACGAGCTGACCGGAACCGTCGGCGCCGACCGGAGGACCCGGGCCGACGCTCTCGCCCGCGGCGGCGTGGATGCGTTGCTCCGGTCCATCCCCGGCGTGATCGGCTGGGACGGGCAGGTGCTTGAGATCGGATACGGCCTCCGGCACCACACCGTGCACCTGCGCGGCCGCGGCCTCACCATCCTGCCGAGCTACTTCTGCACCGAGCGCCCGATCACGCTCATCGACCCCGAACTCCCACCGGTCCTCGTCTACCCCGCGGCGGCCGGATCCCCGTCCGGCCCGCGTACGGCGTCCGCACAACTCGTCGCCCTGCTCGGCAAGACCCGCGCCGAATGCCTGGCCGCGCTGGCCACGACCCTCACCACGAGCGGGCTCGCCGCCCAGGTCGGTACGTCGGTCGGCAGCGCCAGCAAGCATGCGACGGTACTGCGGGAGGCCGGCCTGATCACCACCGTCCGCCACGGCGGCGCCGTCCGCCATCACGTCACCGAACTGGGAGCAGCCCTCCTCGATGAACGCTGACCGCCTGTTCCTCTGCCTCCTGCTACTCGTCGGACTCCTCACCGCCTGCTCCGGCCAGGACGACCGCGTGAAGCTCAAGGCCGCCCTCGAGAAGGGACCGTTGTCGGTCTCGGTGGACTCGTCCGGCAAGGCCGACTTCGGTGCCGCCGAGCAGTTCGAGCTCGACATCCTCCACCCCGGCAAGGGCGTGTCGACCGCCGAGGAACGCGTCGAGGAACAGCGCTCGAAGGAGGCGGCCGAGCTCCGGTGGTACGTCGTGTTCGTGCTGGCGTCCGAGGGCGGGAAGGAGGCCGTGTTCGAGTTCGCGCCGGACGGGCTGCTGCAGGTCTCGCTGTCGGGGAAGGTGGTCCAGTCGCTGCGGATGCGGATCACGGTCGTCGAGCTGACCCCTGGCGCGACCGCCGAGATCACCCAGATCGCCGCCGCCAGGTCCGGCCCGGGCGGCACCTTGCCGGATCCGCTGCTGCCGAAGGAGCTGGTCGGCCGGTGGACCGGGAAGCTCAGCTTCTTCGAGCGCAGCAACCCGCTCGGCAAGGGGTACACCCGGCCCGACCGCCCGATCACCATCACGATCCCGGCGCGGAAACTTCCCGCCTCGGACGTCGTCGGTACGGCGTACCTGCCGAAGGCGGACTTCACCGTCACCTTCGGCGACCGGGAGCAGAAGGAGTCCCGGCCGGCCCAGAAGAACACCCTCGTCCTGGACACGACGTCGGACCGGCCGATCTCGATCAACCGCGTCTATGTCCGGCTGAACGAGGGCGGCGGGCCGCCGTTCAGTCTCACGGTGCTTGCCAACGGCAAGTTGTACGTCGAGCAGTACAAGAGCGTCAGCGCCCAGTCGGAGCTCGACCTCGCGAAACTCGAGCAGGCCGCGCTGCTGACGAGGGCGGGCTGACATGAGACGGCTGATGCTGCTGGTTCCCCTGCTGCTGCTCGTGACGGGTTGCGTCCAGAAGGACTCGATCTCGTTCGGGCCGGTGGAGATCTCGGTCGACGAGGCCGGATCGGTCGAGGTGTTCGTCGGCCCGTCGTTCGCGACCCCGATGGGCGACTTCAAGGTCGGGGCCGCGATCACGGTCATCGACCGGCAGCCGGACGATCACTGGTACGTCGTCGTACGGCACACCTATCGGTCCGTGGTAACGGACACCGTGTACCGGCTCAGTTCCGCGAGCGGGTTGCGGATCGAGTCCGGCGGGCAACTGGTCGAGGAGTTCGCGAGGCATCGCGCGCTGATCGTCGTACCGCCGGGGAAGGCGAACACGATCAGGATCAGCCCGATCGGCGACGGCGAGTACTCGGTGCGCGACGCCGGGGCGGTGGCGATGCCGGCCGGGCTGGCAGGTGCCTGGTCCGGCTCGGTGCGCGGCGGGAATCGGAACGTGTGGACGAACAAGACCAACGAGTACTGGCCGCGGACCCAGGTCCGGCTGCGGTTGTTCGGCGGCGAGGTCGGGCAGCCGGTCGGCGAGTTCAGCTATCCGGCGTGGAACTGCTCGGGAGTCGTCGTGCTCGCCGATGTCGGGACCAAGTTCCGCCCGCTGGTCGGTGAGGACGGGAAGTCGGTTGTCGGGGTTCGGCTGAAGCACGTCGTACTGGAGAGTGGGCGCACCCAGCGTTGCGGTGGATTCGTCAAGGCAGGGCAGGGCGATCCGGACCAGGGCTGGCTGCTGCTCCGAACCATTGCCGGCAGCAAACTCCGGATGGACACGAGCCTCGAGTGGACCCCCGAGGCCACGGAGGACGAGCCGAACGCCGAGCGACCGATCTCGACGACGCTGGCTCGCTAGAACGCAGTAGCGTTTCCTCATGATCGCGTACTTCTGGGAGCAGGACGACGCCGTCGCGGTCGCGGAGCGGCTCGGCGGGGAGGTACGGCGCGGGCGCTTCCACGGCGAGGACGACGACGAGGACCATCCGTGGCTCGTCTTACTCGAAGACGTAGACCGAGCCACCCTGGACACCCTGCTCGCTGAGCACGACGGCTGGCTGGAACCCGACACCGACGCCCCGCCCGCAGCCCCTCCCCCACTCCCAGACGCCCCCAAACGCTTCAAGAAGTAAGGCCGATGATCCGTCCCGGGTGGTGGGCGGTTGGGGTGGCGTCGGTCAGGGTTGGTTGGCCGGCTACGAGGACGTGGTTGATGCCGGTGGAGAGTTGCCATGGGTCGTCGTACGTCGAGTTGTCGGTGATCTTGTGGGGGTCGAGGACCACCAGGTCGGCGATTGTGCCTGGTTTGACGAGGCCGCGGTCCGAGAGGCCTAGGCGGGTCGCGGGGAGTGAGGTCATTCGGCGGATGGCTTCGGGGAGGGTGAGGATGCCGCGGGCGCGGGCGTAGTGGCCGAGGACGCGGGGGAAGGTGCCGAAGTTGCGGGGGTGCGGGTGTCCGGGGCCGGTTGCGTCCATGATCCAGCCGTCGCTGGCGACCGCCGTCCGCGGATGTTCGAGAACGGTCGTCACGTCGTCCTCGCTCATCCCGTGGTTCACCACGCTCACCGCAGCCTGGTGGGACTCAAGGATGCGGAGCACGATCTCCGCGGCGTCCACCCCGTCGCGCCGGGCGATCTCGGTGAGGCTGAGGCCGCGGCTGTCCTCGTAGCGGCCCGGTGGCAGCGACGCGATCACGACCGAGTCCGGCGAGAGCAGTACGTCGGCGCGGAGGGCTTCGGCGATCCGCGCGCGTTCGGCCGGGTCGGCGAGTCGGCCGAGCAACACGCCGCCGGCGAGCGCCCAGGTCGGGAGCCTGGTGGTGAGCGTCGTGCTGGTGGCGGTGTACGGATAGGCGTCCCAGCCGAGGTCGACGTCGTCGACCTTGTCCAGGTGTTCGAGCGCGGCCTCGACGAGACCGTAGTTGGCCTTGCCGACGGCCTTCAGGTGCGAGATCTCCAGCCGCGCGCCGCCGGCCCGCGCCGCCGCGATCGCCTCGTCCAAGGCGCCCAGCAGACCTGCGCCCTCGTTGCGGATGTGGGTCGAGTACAGCAGCCCGCATTCAGCAGCAGTAGCGACCAACGCGGCAACCTCTTCAGATGATGCGTAAGCGCCCGGCGCATAGATCAATCCGGTCGAGAACCCGACCGCGCCCTGATCGGCTGCCGCCCGCAGCAGGTCCTGCATCGTCCGCAGTTCCTCGGGCGACGGCGCTCGTTTCGCACTGCCCATCGCGGCGATCCGCAGCGTGCAATGGCCGACTTGCAGAGCCAGGTTCACCGCCGGTTGCAACGTCGCAGCGAACCCGGCGAGATCGTTCCAGGACCAGTCGTGCTTCGGACCGAGGAACGCCGTACCCGCACGCAACGTCTCGAGGTCCGTGATCGGGAACGGCGACCAGCCGCAGTTCCCCGCGACCAGCGTGGTGACGCCCTGGGCGAGCTGCGACTCGGCAGCCGGACTCGCGCCGAGACTGAAATCCGCGTGCGAGTGCAGATCGACGAACCCCGGTGCCACAATGTTGCCTGTGGCATCGATGACGTCTGCTTCGGCGAGCGGCTCACCGGGTGGCAGCACCGCGGTGATGCGCTCGCCCTCGACCAGCACGGTCCCGGGCACCAGGTCGGCGCCGGTGCCGTCCGCGATCAGGCCGCCGGTCACTGCCACGCGCATCGAGTCACTCCTGTTCTGGTCCGAAGGACAACTCGGCGACCGTGTTGGCGGTGATCAGCTCGCGGTCCACGGCGTGACCGAGACCGTTTGTCTTGGGCACCTGTACGACGCCCCGGTCCGCGACCACGGCGGGTTCGACGATGTCCCGGGCGTAGTACTTCTCCGAGGCGGACACATCCGATGGGAGGGTGAACCCGGGGAGACTGGACAGGGCGACGTTCGCGAGCCGGCCGATGCCGAACTCGTGCATGCCGCCGCACCAGACGCCGATCCCGGCCTGCTGCGCCCGATCGTGCGCCGCACGCGCCGCACCGAGGCCGCCCATCCGCGACACCTTGATGTTGAGGACCTGCAGCGCTTCTAGCGCAAGCGCGGTCTCCAGATCTTGGACTGTCTCGATGCTCTCGTCGAGACACACCGGCGTACCGATCGTGCGTTGCAGCGCGGCGTGTGTGAGCAGGTCCCGCGGCGCGAACGGCTGCTCGATCATCGTCAACCCGAACTCGTCCAGCTCCGCCAGGTGCTTCAGGTCGTCAGCGGTGTAGATCCCGTTGGCGTCCACGTGCAGGTCAAGCGACGGGTACGCCATACGCACGGCCCGGACCGGTTCTACGTCCCAGCCCGGGGCGATCTTCAGCTTGACCCGTGGATATCCGGCGGCGACCTGGCGCTCGACCTCGGTCAGCAGGTCGTCGATCGTCGGCTCGATGCCCAGCGAGACACCCGCGACGACCTCGGTCCGGGTCCCGCCCAGGACGGTTGCCAGCGGCACCGATTGCGCCTCGGCCCACAGAACCCAGGCGGCCATGTCCACACCGGCCTTGGCGAAGTTGTTGCCGCGGACCTTCGACCACACCCTGGCCAGCTCGTCGGGGTGCGTCCACGGCCGGCCAAGCACCGCGGGCAAGAGGTACTGCGAGGCGATGTGCCAGCAGGACTCGACAGTTTCGGGCGCATAAAACGGGTCCGAGGACGACGCGATCTCGCCCCACCCGATCGCGCCCGACGTGTCCTCCAGTTCGACCAGGATGTGATCGAGGTACGTCTTGCGGTGCGAGCTGGTCTGGAACTCGTGCACCAACGGCATCCGCACCCGATGCAGCCGGGCGGCGACGATCTTCAGCTCAGTTGACATACAGTCCCAGCTCCGTGTTCAGCCGATCCCGCTCCATCAGCCGTCGTCGCGCACCCTTCGAGCTCGCCGTCGTCAGCGTCGCGAGCACGTGCAGCACCGAGGCGACGACGGTCGGCGAGTCGACGTACGACGCGCTCCCGGTCGCGACGTAGATGCTTTGGGCCGCGAGCTTCGCCAGCGGCGCGTCCTCGAAGTCCGTGACCGCGACGAGCTCACCACCGGCCTCGACGAACCGGCGGGCGATCTCGACGGTGTCGCGGCGGTACCGGCGGAACGAGAACGCGACCATCAGGTCGTTGGACCGGACGTCGGACAGGACGTCGACGCCGCGGACGACGGTGCCGTCGATCAGCGTCACCTGCGAGAGGCCGACGCCGAGGTCGAAGGCCAGCAACGACGCGTACGAGTACGACTTCGCCGAGCCGATGATGAAGCGCCGGCGGGCGGCGACGATCCGGGCGGCGGCCTGCGCGATCGCCTCGTCGGTGAGGATCTGGTCCAGGGCCTCGTCGATCGAGGCACGTTCCTGCTCGACCACGCGGCGCTGCAGGAGCGTCGACGAGCGGCGTTGCAGCCGGGCGTCGTACCGCTCGTGGGGGCTCGCGAGCTCGCGGTTGAGGGGATCGTCAGGCATGGTCGGCCGGCCCGAAGTAGTAGGCGCCGTTGCCGTCCGGGAGCCGCCGGCAGGAGACGGCGACGAGTCCCTGGCCGAGCAGTTTCTCGAACGACCTGCGCAGCTCGCGCGGGTCGGCAGGCACGATCAGCTCGGTGAGCTCGGCCTCGTCGAGGACGGCGGGTTCGTCGCGGGTCAGGTCCCATTCGATGACCACGCGGTCGGTGCCCGGACCGTACATGTCGGGCGCGAACCAGCGGCCGCGGGCGCCGAGCACGTCGAGGTTGAAGTGCGCGTTGCGGATCTGCGCCGGGTCGTAGGTCCAGCGCATCCGCGACATACCGTGGCTGAGGGCAACTTCCTTCTGGGCGTGCTTGAGCATCCGGCCGAGGCCGCGGCCCTGCTGCCCGTCGGCCACCACGGCCGACTGCGAGTAGTGGTAGAAACCGCGCCGGTCGGTGCCGCAGAACCCGTACGCGAACGCGACCAGCCGGTCGCTCTCGTCGAGGATGCCGACCACCGAGCCGCCGTTGCTCGCCAGCGCACCGAGCAGCCGCGGGTTCAGCCCGTACGCCGGGTCGAGGTAGCCGAAGACCTCGCGGTACAGCGCCGAGGCCTCGGCGAACCGGGACGCCGTGGTGAGCGAGACCGCGCGGAAGCTCACCTCAGAGATACGATTCATATCTTGATCCTATCCCCGCGCAGTCGTTGCTGGTCAATCGCTGATCGGATGATGATACGTTGACTATCTATGATGATCGAGCGACTCAGGGAATACGTCGGCGTGGAGACGCCGACCGGCGACGCGGCCGCGCTGAACGCGTTCGCCGACCGGCTCAGGACGCGGTACGCCGAGCTCGGCGCGACCGTCCGCCGGGTGCCGACGCCGACCGGCGACCATCTGGTGGCCGACTTCCCCGGGCGCGCCGGCGAGGCTCCACTGCTCTTCCTCGCGCATCACGACACCGTCTGGCCGATCGGGCAACTGGACGGCGCGATGCCGTGGCGTGAGCAGGACGGCGTGATCCACGGGCCTGGCGTCTTCGACATGAAGGGCGGCCTCGTCGTCTTCGAGACCGCCCTGGAGCAGGTCGCCGGCCGCGATCACCGACCGCTCCGGGTCGTCGTGGTCGCCGACGAGGAGGTCGGTTCCCCGTCCGCGCGTTCACTGGTGACGGCCGAGGCGAAGGGTGTGTACGCCGCGTTCGGGTTCGAGCCGCCGCATCCGAACGGCGACCTGAAGACGTCGCGCTGGGGCAGCACCAGGGTCCGTATCGAGGTCACCGGACGCGAGGCGCATGCCGCTCTCGATCCGGCGAGCGGCGTGTCCGCGATCGACGAGCTCGTCGACCAGTTGATCGCCGTACGGCGGATCGTCGCCGACTACGACGAGGTGCTGTGCAACGTCGGCACGATCACGGGTGGCGGACGGACCAACGTCGTACCGGGGTCGGCGGCGGCCGACATCGGCTTCCGCTTCGTCGATCCGGAAACCGAAGAGGCTGTACTGCAGGCCGTCAAAGAATTGCAGCCGGTACGAGACGCCCAGCTGACAGTGCGCGTGATGTCGAACCGGCCGGCGTGGCAGCCGTCGGCATCAACTGATGAGTTGCTGGCGAAGGTGACTGCTGCCGGCCTGTCCGTCGGTCAGAAGGTCGGCGGTGCGGCCGCGGCCGGCGCGGCCGACACCAATCTGACCGGATGGTTGGGGATCCCAACGCTGGACGGCCTGGGCCCGATCGGAAAGGGCGCCCACGCCGTCCACGAGCAGGTGATCGCGGCGACCCTGGCCGAACGAGCCGACCTGGTCGCCGCGATCATTGTTTCACTTTAGGGGCCAGGCCGTTCCAGCTGCTCCCCCGCCGCGTCGGCTCGGTTCCGCCGCCGCGAGGATCGCGCCACCTGGGAGGAATTCGAGCGCCGCGACCGCACCGATCTCAGCGGCCGAGCTCCCTGGTGCACCCGGAACCGTGAAGGTGTGTCCTAAGGCTGAAAGGTCGGGCCCGTTCTGATCGATGAAGGCCGCTTCCGCCGTCACAGCTGCGGTGTTGCGCTGCGACGCCCGCGGCGCCGCGATCGCCTCCGGCAGCGTCATACGTCGATCGAGCCGGTTCGTCAGGGTCTGCAGGACGGTCGTGATGATCGTCGAGCCACCCGGAGAACCGAGCGCGAGGAACGGCTTGCCGCCACGCAGCACGATCGTCGGCGACATCGACGATCGCGGCCGCTTCCCTGCCTCGATCCGGTTCGGGTCCGTCGGGTTCGGTACGGCGGAGAAGTCCGTCAGCTCGTTGTTCAACAGGAAGCCACGTCCCGGCACGGTGATGCCGCTGCCGCCGGTCTGCTCGATCGTCAACGTGTACGAGACCACGTTGCCCCACTTGTCGGCCGCGACCATGTGCGTCGTCGAACGACCTTCGGTGTCAGGGTGCTGCTCGACCGCACTGCTCTCGGCACACCGCGAGTACCGGCCGTCAGGTGAGCCCGGCGGCACCGGCTTGGCCGCCGCGTGCTGCGGGTCGATCAGGCAGGAGCGCTCGGCCCCGAAGCCACGCGACAGCAGTTCCTTCTGCGGTACGTCGACGTATGCCGGGTCGCCGACGTACGCGCCGCGGTCCGCGAAGGCCAGAGCAGACGCCTCGAGGTACGTGTGCAGCGCCTGTGTTGTCGACTGCTGCCGAAGGTGCTGCGGTTGCAGGATGTTCAAGGCCTCGCCGACGGTGGTGCCACCCGAGGACGACGGCGGCATGCCGTAGACGTCCAGACCGTCGTACCTGACCTTGGTCGGCTTGCGGTCGATCACCTTGTACGACGCGAGATCGCCGGTCTCCAGGTAGCCGGGGAAGAACGGCAGCGTCGCGCCCGGTGTCTTCGGCGGGTTCTTGGCGACGGCGGCCATCTCACCGGCCAGTGCCCCGCGGTAGAACGCCGACGAGCCCTGCTGACCGATCAGCTTGTAGGTGGCGGCGAGCTCGGGGTTCTTGAACAGCGAACCGACCTGCGGCGCGTCGCCGTTCGGGAGGAACAGCTTCGCGGTCGGCACGACCTGCGCGAACCGGTCCTTGTTCTCCAACGTCTGCAGACGGAACGTCGGGTCCACCACGAACCCGCGGTCGGCCAGCTCCGCGGCCGGCTTCAGCGCCTTGCCGAGAGACAGCGAACCCCACTGTTTCAGGGCCTTGTCCCAGGTCGCGAGCGTTCCCGGGACGCCGATCGACACCCCCGACGTCACGAGCTGCGCGAACGGGTACGCCGCACCGGTCGAGTCCACGAACGCGTTGGACGGCATCGTCGCGGGCGCGGTCTCGCGGCCGTCCAGCGTGAACACCTTGCGGGACCTGGCGTTGTAGTACACGAAGTACCCGCCGCCGCCGATTCCGGCCGAGTACGGCTCGGTGACGCCGAGTGCGGCGGCCGTGGCGACTGCGGCGTCGACGGCGTTACCACCACGACGGAGTACGTCGAGGCCGATGTTCGTCGCGTCGGGGTCGACCGAGGACACCGCGCCGCCGTACCCGATCGCGGTCGGCTGCCGCGTCGGGGCTTGTGCTTCTGCGGTGGCTATCGGGGTGAAGGCAGTGAGGACGAGAGTTCCTGCGGACAGAGATGCGACCAGCTTTTTCACGAATTCCCCCACACGGGCTCGGCGGGACAGGGACAAGCCCCTGCCTATCTCACCTGGAGGTTGCGCGCTAGTCGCAGCGCGTCTAGTTCACCGTGCAGGAGGCCAGGAACCGACGCAGTACGTCGTCCGGCCACTCGACGGTGCCGGTCGGGAGCTCGACCAGCAACCACTGGTCGGACAGCTTCACCTGACCGCTCAGGCGACCCTCGAGGGTGCCGATGTGGAAGGTCTTGCCGCTCGCGTCGATGACGCGCACCTTCGACAGGGTCCGGGCCTGCGGCGCAGCCTGCAGCACCACCTTGGCGGCACTGTCCGCGGTCCGCATCTCCGGCTGGGACAGCACGACGCGGGTGGCCGTCATCGGGGTCTCCGGACTCCAGCCCTTCGGCGCCAGCGTGCAGTTGAACGTGCTCCACGCCTCCTTGTTGGCCACCAACTCGACCACGGACGCGCCGAACATCGACATCGTCTGACTACTCGACGGTGCGGCCCGCGGCGCCGTCGAGGGACTCGCGGACGCGGCCGCCGTCTCCTGCGCGGGAGGGCCGCCGGCCACCTCGCTGCCGTTCCCCCACCACTTCAGGTTGCCGATCGCGAGCACGAGCGCCGACGCGGCGGCAACGCACAGCACCCCGGTGACCCGGCGCCGGCGCTTGATCCTGCGCAGCGCGAGGCGTCCACGCGTGACGTCTGCGTCGATGTCCTCGTCCGGCAGCCCTTCGGCGGCACGGTCCGCGAACTCCTCCAACAACCTCTTGACCTCGTCCACCTGTTCTATATCCTCCCCACCCCGCCGCCCCGGTCGGTCATCTCAGCTACTCCCCGTCTCTTCCGTCATCAGTTCCTTGAGGCGCTTCAGCGCCTTCGCTGTCTGGCTCTTCACAGTGCCCTCGGTGCACTCCAGGATCCGCGCACAGCTGGCGACATCGAGATCCTGGAAGTACCGCAGTACCAGGACCGCCCGCTGCCGCGGCGCGAGATCCAGCAACGCGTCCCGGATGGCGAGCGTGTCCGCCTGGTCCGGTACGTCGGTCAACCGCGGCTCGACCGCGTCCGCGGTCACCACCTCCGGATGGCGGCCGGCCCGACGGCGTTCGTCGAGGAAGGCGTTGACCAGGATGCGGTGCGCGTACGGTCCGGCACCTTCGTGCTTGATCCGGTGCCAGTGCACGTACACCCGGGTGCAGGCGGTCTGGACCAGATCTTCGGCGGTGTACACATCCCCCGCGGTGAGCAGCAACGCCGTACGCATCAGCCGCGTGCGGTCCGCGAGCAGGTACTCACGGAACTCTGCCTCACGGTCACCCCCTCGCATCGACGGGCCCTGCAGTGGTGTCCGGGCCGCTGTTCACCTCGACTACGCCGGGGGCGCCTTCGCGGTTGCCTTGGGCTATCACTTGAAGTGCCTTCTCCACCAGATCGGGGGCGTCGTACGGGAGCCATGTGATGCGTTGGTCCTTACGGAACCATGAGTCCTGCCGGCGCGCGAACCTGCGCGTGGCCTGGGCGGTCCGCTCCCGGGCCTGCGCTTCGTCGATCTCACCGTTCAGCAACGCGATCACCTGCGAATACCCGAGTGCGCGGTTGGCAGTCCTCCCTTCAATCAAACCCTTGTTCAGCAATCCGCGCACCTCGGCGACGAATCCGGCGTCGAACATCCGGTCCACGCGGCGGTCGATCCGCTCGTCGAGCACCGGCCGCGGTACGTCGAGACCGAGCTGGATCGCGCCCGGATAGACGTAGCGGTGCTCCGGCAGCGTCGCGACGTACGGGCCGCCGGTGATCTCGATGACCTCGAGCGCGCGGACGATCCGCCGGCCGTTGCTCGGGAGGATCTGTTCGGCCGCCTTCGGGTCCCGAGCGGCCAGCTCCTGATGGAGTGCTCCGGAGCCCTTCGCCTCGAGCTCTTGTTCCAGCCGCGCCCGGACCTCCGGGTCGGTGCCGGGGAAGACGAAGTCGTCCAGGATCGCGCGCACGTAGAGTGCCGAGCCGCCGGCCAGCACCGGCACCTCGGCCCGGTCGACGCAGTCGTCGATCGCCTGCCGGGCGAGCTCCTGGAACTCGGCCACTGTCGCGGTCTCGGTGACGTCGAGGATGTCCAGCAGATGGTGCGGTACGCCGGCGCGCTCCGTCGTACTGATCTTCGCCGTACCGATATCCATGCCGCGGTACACCTGCATGGCGTCCGCGTTCACCACTTCGCCGCCCAGATGTTTGGACAGGGCGACGGCAAGGTCGGACTTCCCGGCCGCGGTGGGGCCGACAACCGCGACGACGAGTGCAGCAGGCATCGCTCCAGTCTGGCAGCTCCCCGCTCAAGACTTGGCCAAGAGGTCTGTACCAGCCTTGTGGATGACCCGGGAGGAGCGATAGGAACTCTGGAGTTCGAGACATTTCCTACGGGAGGAACCCAAGTGACGAATCCGTTCGATGAAGAGGCTGACGCGGCCAAGGATGCGACCAAGGACGCGCTCGGTCTGGGGGACGACGCCGACGCCGTATCCGCTGCCAAGCGCAGCGGTGGTGACGTCGAGTTCAGCGCCGGCGACGTGGATCCCGGCGGCGACTCCGGCGGCGACGTCGAGTCCGGCGGCGATGTGGAGTCGGGCGGGGACGTCGAGTCCGGTGGCGACGTCGAATCCGGCGGCGGCAGCTCGGACAGCGGCGGCGACGTAGAGTAAGTGCCGTCGGCACCGTTTTGGGTACGGCGCTCGCGGAGATCCCACAGTTCAGGCGTTGCAGGTGCGAAGATCACCGCTAGCTGTCTGTAAGCACTTAACTACGCAGGAATGGGAGCCCCGAGATGGGCATCTTCGACAAGTTCAAGGGCAAGGCCGAGGACCTGAAGGACAAGGCCTCCGACCTCGTCGACGGCCACGGCGACAAGGTCGGTGAAGGCCTGGACAAGGCCGGCGACTTCGTCGACGAGAAGACGGGCGGCAAGTACGGCGACAAGATCGACGGAGGCGTCGACAAGGCCAAGGACGGGTTGGACAACCTGGACGGCCAGAACGACGACATCCCCGACGGACCCAAGCCCGCCTGAAGTACCCCGAAGGGCCGCAAGCACCCGCTTGCGGCCCTTCGCCATGCCCGACCCACGCCCGTCGGCGCGGTGGTCGGATGACTCGGGATAGGCGCCGGGGACTGGGAACTAGCAATTGCTTGTTCCCAGTCGCCATGGCCTATCCCCAGTTCGCTGGCACGGAGCGCAAGTGAACGCCGGTCTCGTGGCGTGCGAGGATCTGCCATGGCGCTGACGAATCCGTGGTTGTCCGGTCCGGCTCCGACGACGAAGCTTCCGCACGACCGGCTGTCCGAACGGATCCTGAACCTGCTGTCGAGCCAGAACATGTGCGTACTGGCGACTGCGGGTCCGAACGGGCCGTTGGCGACGCCGGTTCGGTACTACCACCTGGATTTCGAGCTGATGTTCACGGCCTCGGCACGCTCACCGAAGATGCGGAACCTGGCCGCGGATCCACGGATCTCGGTCGGGATCTTCGCGCCACTGGTCGGCCAGGCGAGCAGCCGCGGCGCCCAACTCTTCGGTCGAGCACAGATCCTGACCCCTGACAGCGACGAGTTCGCCAACTATTGGGAAGCGTTCCGTTGGCAGTCGGACCACGTCGAACGCGGAAACTCCCTCGCCGAACCTCCCCTCGGCCCGCTGGTAGTCATCACCCCCAACCGAATCGTCTACACAGAACACTGGCTCCGCCGCGACGGCTACGCCCCAAGACAGTCCTGGCGCCCGATGTCGCCCGACTAGAGCCACTGCCCTCCACTACAGCACCCCGCCGAACACACCTGCACTTCACGACAACCCGCGCGCCGGCGAAGCCGGCCACAAGACAGCCGCCGCGCAGCGGTGTCCTTTTCACCCATCACCACAGTTGGCCGCCGCGTGCACCTGGCGGAGTCGGCCGGCGAGACAGCTGCCGCGGAGCGGTGTCTGGTGGTGTCGGTGGGGGTGTTTAGGGTGTTTGTATGGATCGGTTTCGGGTGGTGCCGGCGGCTTATGTGATTGTTCGGCGGGGGGACGAGGTGTTGTTGTTGCTGCGGGCCAACACCGGCTATATGGATGGGCATTGGGCGGTTCCGGCTGGGCATGTGGAGCGCGGGGAGTCGGTGGTTGCGGCGGCGGTGCGGGAGCTCAAGGAGGAGGTCGGGCTCGACGTGGACGCGGCGGATCTCGTGCCGGTGACGGCGATGCACCGGACGGGTGGGAACGGCGATCCGATCGACGAGCGGGTCGACTTCTTCTTCATGGTGTCGAAGTGGACCGGCGAACCACGCCTGATGGAGCCGGAGAAGGCAGCCGCCCTCGACTGGTATCCGCTGGACAAGCTGCCCGAGCCGCTGGTCCCGCACGAGGCGCGGGTGCTCGGAGCGGTGGCCGACGGTGATGCGCTTCCTGCGGTGATCGCCCAGGGTTTCGCCTGAGTTCACCACCGCGCCCCTACCCTGAGGTTCGCTGCGGTGTCAGCGAACATGGGAGTGTGGGGCGATGGACAAGCGGTACGACGGAACGAGCCGACGGCGGCTGTTGCAGGCAGGGGTGCTCGGGGCCGGTGTGGTGGCAACGCCCGGTGTGCTGAGTGCCGCGACCGCGTCAGCGAGCAGCCGCACCACCAGGATCGACACCGAGCATCCGCGGTTCACGCTGGCGGTCGTCCCGGACACGCAGTACCAGTTCGACCAGGACCGGGGCGATGCCGCGCCGCTCACCGCGACGTTCAAGTACCTGATCGACCAGCGCAGCGACGAGAACATCGTCTTCATCGCGCATCTCGGCGACGTGGTGGAGAACGCGCTGGCGAGCGAGTTCGCGCAGGCCGACCCGGTGTTCAAGATCCTCGACCGCGCCCGGTTCCCGTACTCGGTGCTGGCCGGCAACCTCGACATCGACGGTTCGAAGGACGACACCCGCGGCCCGTCGCCGTACCTGGACACGTTCAGCCCGCGACGGTTCCGTTGGATGCCGACGTACGGCGGATCGACGGCGAACGGCTACAACTCGTACCACGTGTTCCGCGCGGCCGGCCGGCAGTGGTTGCTGCTGGCAATGGACTGGCGCCCGTCGGACGCGAGCTTCGCGTGGGCGCGCGGTGTGATCAAGGCGCACCCGAAGCTGCCGGTCGTCCTCACCACGCACGAGCTGGTGAACGCCGACCACGGCAACCCGGTCGCGTACTTCAGCGACCACGGCAACCGGGTCTGGGACCAGCTCGTCGACGGCAACGACCAGATCTTCCTGACGCTCAACGGCCACTACTGGCCGCCCGGCCGCGTCACCCGGAAGAACGCCGCGGGCAACGACGTGCACCTGCACATCACCAACTACCAGGACCGGTACTACGGCGGCTCCGGAATGGTCCGGCTGTACCACTTCGACCTGGCCCGCAACACGATCGACGTCGAGACGATCGCGCCTTGGATCATGGAGCAGGACCCGGCCCGGCGCAACGAGCTCGCCGAGGCGGAGATCGAGCTCAGCGACGACATCAACCGGTTCAGCATTCCGATCGACTTCGGCGAGCGGTTCGCCGGGTTCGCCCCGGAGCCGGTCCGTCCGGCGCGTCCGGCGAGGCAGCTCGTCATTCCGGGTACGGCGGCGTACTGGCGCTTCGACGGGCCGGTCGCGGACAAGGTCGTCGACCAGTCGGGGCAGGGCAACGACCTGACGCGCGTGCAGCTGAGCAACAACCTGCCGACAGCGTCGGCGGAGTACCACCCGGACCAGCCGGGGCACGCGAGCTGGCTGTTCCCGGGCGGGAAGAACCCGGCGCGCGGCGGCTACCTGAAGACGGCGGACGGCGCAGCGCTGAACGCGATGACGTTCGCGAACGGCTACACGATCGAGGCGTTCGTGAAGCTGGCCGACGACGGGCAGGACCACTCGTGGGAGGGTCTGTTCACCCGGCTGGGGACGGGACGCGACGCGGGCAAGACCGGCAGCGACCCGGACGAGCCGGCCGCGAAGCTCGGGTTCTCGGGCGGGCTGCAAGTGCAGTGGGCGATGTACCCGGTGGATCGCGACGAGACGTTCACCAACTGGGGTCACGAGCAGCGCGCCGGCGAGTGGTTCCACCTGGCGATCGTGAACGACGGCCGGCACAGCGTCGTGTACGTCGACTCGTCGGAGCTGCTCCGCAACCCGGCGACCCCGTCGAACGGTCTCGCGACGGCCGGCAAGCCGTGGCTGGTCGGCGCGGGTCACTACGCCAACGACGTCGACCAGGGTTTCGCCGGCCACATCGGCGAACTCCGCATCGTCACCCGCGCCTTGAAGCCTTCGCAGTTCCTGAACGCTTAGAAGTGGGAGCGGATCAGGGCTTCCTGGGCGGGGAGGAGCGCGAGTTCGGCGGGCGTCAGGGTCCGGTTGTTGCCGCGGCGCTCTAGTGCGTCGGGAAGCCCTGGTGTGGGGTCGATCGAGTTCGCCAGGTACGTCGCGAGTGCGTCGCGCAGCAGGCCGGTGAGGTTCTCGTACGCGGGGTCGAGGGCGACCTGGGCGAAGATGATCGCGGTCATCGCGACGTCGAACTCGGCGGTACCCTCCTCCGCGTTCCGCCAGTCGATGACGACCGGGCCGTCGGCGGTGGCCATCACGTTCAGCGGATGCAGGTCACCGTGGACGACGACGCGACCCGGCGTACCGCTCGGGGCCGGGATCGCCTGCAGCCGGCGGTGCAGGTCGGCGTGGATCAGGCCGATCTCGGTCGCGCTGAGATCGCCCGCGATCGCGGCGTCGCCGAGCGTCGGCCCGTCCAGTCGTTGCAGGACCATGTCCGCACCCTCGACGTCGCGCACCGCGGGCACCGGATAGCCGTGCCGCGCTACGTGCCGCATGAACTCGGCCTCGTCGCGCACCGGATGGCCGTTGCGGTACCGCCGCAGCACCCACTCGTCGTCGATCGAGTAGATGTCCGCGTCCCGCCCGAACGCGATCGGTTCCGCGTCCCCCGGCAGGTTCATCCGACCTGGCAGCCGCCGGTTGACGGCTCGAGAGGCTTGGCGCCGAGGGTTGGCATTCCGAGCATCACGCCGGGGGCGGCAGCGGGGACGTCCAGCGTGCGTTGCCACGCGTCGCCGGCGCGCGTGCGGCGTACGGCGCCGAACACGTCCGCGACCAGGTGATGCGGAGCGGCGTACGTGACCTCGACCGTTGCCAGGTCACCCGGTCGCGGCGTCTCGACACCCTCCGGTACGGCGAAGTGGACGAGCCGGTTGTCCGCGGCGCGACCGCTGAGCCGATGGGTGGCGGCGTCCTTCCGCCCCTCCCCCTCGGCCACGAGCACCTCGACGGACCGGCCGACGACCAGCTTGTTCTCCGCCCACGCCATGTCGTCCTGCAGTGCGACCAGTCGCTCGTACCGATCCTGGACGACGTCGCGCGGGACCTGGTTGTCCATCGACTCGGCCGGCGTCCCGGGACGCTTCGAGTACTGGAAGGTGAACGCGCCCGCGAACCGCGCCTGCCGGACCACGTCGAGCGTGCCCTGGAAGTCCTCCTCGGTCTCCCCCGGGAACCCGACGATGATGTCGGTGGTGATCGCCGCATCGGGCATCGCCGCCCGCACGTCCTCGATGATCTTCAGATACCGGTCTCGGCGGTACGACCGACGCATCGCCTTCAGAACAGCGTCCGAACCCGACTGCAGCGGCATGTGCAGCGAGTGCATCACGTTCGGTGTCTCGGCCATCGCCTCGATCACGTCGGCGGTGAAGTCCCGCGGGTGCGGCGAGGTGAAGCGGACCCGCTCCAGCCCGTCGATCTCCCCGCAGGCGCGGAGCAGCTTCGAGAACGCGTACCGGTCGCCGAACTCCACGCCGTACGAGTTCACGTTCTGGCCGAGCAGCGTCACCTCGAGCACGCCCTCGCCGACCAGCGCCTCGACCTCGGCGAGGATCTCGCCCGGCCGGCGGTCCTTCTCGCGGCCGCGCAGCGCCGGCACGATGCAGAACGTGCAGGTGTTGTTGCAGCCCACGCTCACCGACACCCAGGCGGAGTACGGCGATTCGCGCCGGGTCGGGAGCGTCGACGGGAACACGTCGAGCGACTCGAGGATCTCGACCTGCGACTCCTGCTCGATCCGGGACCGCTCCAGCAGCACCGGCAGCGCGCCGATGTTGTGGGTCCCGAAGACGACGTCGACCCACGGCGCCTTCTTCGTGATGGACGCCTTGTCCTTCTGCGCCAGGCAGCCGCCGACGGCGATCTGCATGCCGGGTTTACGCGCCTTCACCGGCGCCAGGTGGCCGAGGTTGCCGTACAACTTGTTGTCGGCGTTCTCCCGGACCGCGCACGTGTTGAAGACGACCACATCGGCCTCGTCGCCCTCGGGCGCGCGGACATAGCCCGCGTCCTCCAGCAGCCCGCGCAGGCGCTCGGAGTCGTGAACATTCATCTGGCACCCGTAGGTGCGGACCTCATAAGTACGCATGACAGCCACCTAGAGTACGTGCCGCGGTAGACATTTCCCTACCTGGGACCGGCGACCTGCAGCCCCTGTGCCGACGCTCCGGCTCGACAACAGTGGAGGGCATGAACAGTTCTCGCCGTCAGTTCCTCGCCCGTACCGCCGCCGGAGCCGCCGTGCTCGCCGGTGGGACCTTCACCTCGACGTCGCTGTCCGTGGCCTCGGGGAAACCGACCAGGATCACCGCACTCACCGACGTCACCGTGATCGACGTCGCGACCGGTCGCCGGGATCGGCACCAGACCGTGCTGATCAGCGGTGACCGGATCATCGGCGTCGGCCGGATCCCGGTGCCCCGCGGTGCCGTGGAGATCAACCTCTCCGGGAAGTACGTCATCCCCGGCCTCGCCGACATGCACGTCCACAGCCTCGGCGACGAGCGTGTGTCGCCACCTCTCTATCTGGCCAACGGCCTGACCACCGTCCGCGAGATGGCCGGGACCAACCCGCTGCTGTACGACTGGCGCGACCGGATCGAGGCAGGCACGCTGCTCGGTCCGCGGATGATCGTGGGCAGCCAGATCATCGACGGCGACCCGACGCTCTGGGACCCGAACCTGCTCCGCGTCCTGGTCGTGTCCGACGAGTCGGCCGCGCGCGCCGCCGTACGTCAGGTCAAGGCCGAAGGCGCTGACTTCGTCAAGGTGTACTCACGGCTCAGCCGGCAGTCGTACGCCGCCATCCTCGACGAAGCGCGCAAACTCGGCCTGACGGTCCACGGCCACGGTCCGGACGAGCTCACCGCGAAGGAGGTCAGCTACGCCGGCCAACGCAGCATCGAGCACATCCACTCCCTCGGCCTATCGGTGTCCACGCGGGAGGCCGAGGTACGCCGGATGGTGCGCGCGATCACGGTGAAGACCGGCGACTACAACGGCTGGTTCCGGCAGATGCACCCGATCGAGTGGATCGCCGCCAACACCTACAGCCCGGCGCGCGCCGCCGATGTCTTCGGCACTCTCCGCCGCAACAACACCCGGGTCACGCCGACGCTGACGATGCACAACGTCCTCGACCAGCCCGACTACACCAAGCTCGACCCCGCCTTGGCCAAGTACCTGAGCGAGGAAGAGATTGGCGTCTACGACTACGCCGTCCAAACCCTCTACACCCCCAACCGCACCGCTGAAGAGATCTCGCATCAGCGGCAGATGTGGGCCTGGCGCAAACGTTTCGTCGGCGAGCTCGTCGCGCACGACGTACCGATCCTGGCCGGGACGGACACGGGTACGCCGTACTCCGTGCCGGGATTCGCCTTGCACGACGAGCTCGCGCACCTCGTCGACGCCGGGGCCACGCCGCGTCAGGCCCTGTACGCCGCGACCGTGGAGCCAGCCAAGTTCCTCGGATCAGAGACGGGTGCGGTGCAACCGCGGAAGATCGCGGACCTCGTCGTACTGGACGCGGACCCACTCACCGACATCCGCAACAGCCGGAAGATCCACACGGTGGTCACCCGCGGACGAGTCATCTCCCCCGCGCAACGCCACCAGATGCTCGCCGACGTCGAGGCAGCGGTGAAGGAGCCGCCGACGGCGGGAGCGATCGCCGCGGGTGGGTGCTGCGGCACAGGCCGGCCTCAGCGTCACAACTGACGAACCGCGCGTGACGCCATCAGAGCGCTGCTGGCGGATGCCGGGCGGGGCGGGTCCGGCGCGAGGGAGCCGTCAGGGGCGACATGCTGGAAGATCTGCTCGACCAGGGCGACCACGTGCGGGTCGTTGACGGTGTAGAGCTGGCGGCGGCCGTCGCGGTGGGCTGTGACCAGGCCGGCGAGACGGAGCTTGGCCAGGTGCTGGCTCGCCGTCGGCACGCTGACGCCCACTCGGGCGGCCAGCGTGCCGACGTCGTACTCGCCACAACTCGCCAACGCGACCAGGTGCAGTCGGACCGGCGCCAGCAACAGGCCGAACGTCCTGGCCGCGGTGGCGAGCTGTGGCGAGGTCGGCTCGATCATGCGTCCACGCGCTCCCTGGGCGGTATCGGTACCCCGTACGGGTCCCGGGCCGGATACCCGAGCGCGGCCTCGATCAGATCCTCGAGGCGATCACTCAGGCCTTGCGCGAGTACGACGGCTTCGTCGTGCACCTCGTCGAGGGGTACGCCGAGGACTCGGTGCAGGAAGGTCTCCAGCAGTTGGTGCCGTCGTTCGTCCATGGCGCGCTCCTCTCAATAGATGTTGGACGGCCGGACCATGCCCTCGGCGAGATCGCCGAAGCCGGGCGCCATGATCGCGCCGGGGTTGCCGACGATCTCCTCGACGACCGCGGTCTCGGTGGTGATCAGCAGCGCCGCGATCGAGGCCGCGCTCTCCAGCGCCGCCCGGGTGACCTTCAGCGGGTCGATGACCGCCTCGGCGACCATGTCGCCGTACCGGCCGGTGAGCGCGTTGAAGCCGTGGCCGCGCGGCAGTGCGGCAACCTGGGCGACCACCTCGTCGCCTTCGTACCCGGCGTTGATGGCGATCCACCGCAGCGGTTCGGGCAGCGCCCGCCGGACGACCTCCCGGCCGATCGCCTCGTCGCCGGTCAGCTCCAGCTTCGACAACGCCGTCTGCGCCTGGACCAGGGCGGTTCCGCCTCCGGCGAGGACACCCTCCTCGAGCGCGGCGCGGGTCGCGGCCAGCGAGTCGTCGACCCGCAGCATCCGTTCCTTCAGCTCGACGCTCGTCGCGCCGCCGACCCGGATCACCGCGACCTTGCCGGCCAGCCGCGCCATCCGCAGCTGCAGACTGTCCTGGTCGGCGTCGATCTTGGCCCGTTCGAACTGCTTCTCCAGCTGGGCGATCCGCGCCTCCACCAGGGACGCGTCGCCGTGACCTCCGACGATCGTGGTGCTGTTCTCGGTGATCGTGATCCGGTCGCAGGAGCCCAGGTGGTCCCGGCTGACCTCGTGCAGGTCGAGACCGGTGTCCTTCGCGATCACGGTGCCGCCCAGCGCGGTGGCGAGATCCTCCAGCTCCGCGATCCGGCGGTGCCCGAAGCCGGGAGCGTGCACCACGACGGACCGCATCGTGTTGTGCATGTTGCCGCCGACCAGCAACTGCAGGGCCGGCCCGTCGACGTCCTCGGCCAGTACGACGAGCGGACGGTCCGCGCGCTTGGCGATCTCGATGGTCGGCATGATGTCCTGCACCTGGGTGATCTTCTTGTTCGTCAGCAGGATCACCGGGTTGTCGTAGACGGTCTCCATCCGCTCCCGGTCGGTGACCATGTACGCCGACACGTACCCGTGGTCGAACTCGATGCCGTCGACGACCTCCACCGACATCCCGAGCGTGTCGGACTCCTCGGTGGTGACGACACCGTTGCGCCCGACCCAGTCGACCGCGTCCGCGATCACCGCGCCGATGGTCTCGTCGTCGCTGGCCGCGAGGGTCGCGATGTGCCGCAGTTCGTCCCGGCCGCCGACCTCGACGGCCCAGCTCCGCAGCGTCTCGATCACGACCGGTACGGTCTGCTCGATGCCGCGCCGTACCCGCATCGGGTTCGCGCCGGCGTCGACCTCGCGCAGCCCTTCGCGGACCATCGCCTGCGCGAGCACGGTCGCGGTGGTGGTGCCGTCGCCGACCACACCGTTGGTCTTCATCGCGACTTCCTTCACCAACTGGGCACCCATGTTGGCGAACGGCTCGCGCAGCTGGATCTCCCGCGCGATCGTGACCCCGTCGTTGGTGATGGTCGGCGGGCCGGTGAGCTTCTCCAGTACCGCGTTGCGGCCTTTCGGCCCGAGCGTCACCTTGATCGCGTCGGCCAGCGCGTTCACGCCGGACTCGAGCAACCGCCGGGCGTCGGTGTTGAACCGCAGTTCCTTCGCCATGGTCAACCTCCTGCTAGGGAATGAGGATCGCCCGGCCGCGGACCAGGCCGCGGTCGAGGTCGTCGAGGGCCTGCTGGAACTCCTCCAGCGGGTACTTCGTGGTGTGCAGCGCGACCTTGCCCTGCGCCGCGAGCTCCATCAGGTCCTGCAGGTCGTTGTACGACCCGACCAGGTTGCCGATGAAGTTGATCTCGGTGGAGATCACGTCGATGGTCGGTACGTCGAGGTTCTCGCCGTACCCGACCACGTAGTAGTTGCCGGCCCGGCGCAGCATCTCGATCCCGTCGGCGGTGGCGCCGCCCTCACCGACGAAGTCGATCACCGCTTCCGCGCCGTGCCGGCCGGTCAGCGCCCGGACCTGCTCGACGTGGGTGCCGTCGGCAACGATCCCGTGGTCGGCGCCGATCTCCACGGCGAGGTCGACCGCGGCCTGGTTGCGGTCGACGACGACCAGGGTCGCGGCCGAGATCGCCTTCAGCACCTGGAGGCCGATGTGACCGAGCCCGCCCGCGCCGATCAACACGCAGACAGCTCCCGGCCGGAGTGCCCGCGCCGCCTTGGCCGCCGCGTGGTACGCGGTCAGTCCGGCGTCCGCAAGCGCGGCGACGTCCGCCGGCTCCAGTGCGTCGTCGATCCGCACGACGCTGCGGGCCGTCGTCCGCAGATAGTCGGCGTACCCGCCGTCGGTGTCGATGCCCGGGAACGCCGACGCCTCGCAGTGCACGTCGTCGCCGGACCGGCACGCGCGGCAGAGCCCGCAGGTGATCAACGGGTGCAGGATCACCTTGTCGCCGACGGCGACGTTCGTGACGGCGTCGCCGATCGCGTGCACCCAGCCGGCGTTCTCGTGCCCGATCGTGTAGGGCAGCATGACGCCGCTCTTCTCGGCCCACTGCCCTTCCAGGATGTGCAGGTCGGTCCGGCAGACGCCGGCGCCGCCGATTCGGACGACCACGTCGAGCGGCCCGGTGATCTTCGGCTCCGGTACGTCGTTGAGCTGCAGGTTGCGGTGGTAGCCGGTGACCTGGACGGCCCTCATCTCTTCCTCCTCGTGTTGGTGATCCGGGTTGTCGTCGGCTCGTCGTCGTACCGGGTCTGCAGCAGTCCACGGCAGAAGTGCGCGTTGCCCTCGACCGAGATCCGGACCGCTTTCGCGAACCGCAGTCGCATCGGCGCCGCGTCCGGCGGCACGGGTACGCCGTCGTCGTCGACCAGCACCAGATCCTCCGGCCGGATCCCGAGCCCGATGTCGGTCCGCCGGCGCAGCAGTGCGTCCTTCTGCGGACCGCCGGGGAGGTGCCAGAGCGTGAGCCCTGGCAACTCCTCGACGGACTTGCCGGTGGACCGGAGCAGCGCCATCACGCACCGCTCCATCGCCGCCGTGTGCGCCTTGCGCTGAAAGGTCCGGCGCAGTTCGTCGAGGTCCTGATCGGCCTCGTCACCGAACGTGCCGACGTAGCCCGCGTCCGCGGCCAGGCCGGCGTTGATCTTGTCCGAGTCGTGGTGATCGTCGAGCAGTACGGTCACCTTCCCCACCTCGGGCACCCGACGCAGGGCGTCGACCGCGTCGGATGCCATCAGGTAGGCGAAGTTGGGCGCGCAGAACGAGGTCGGCAACCGCAGATGCACGGTCACGCCGGCGTCGTCGATCAGGATCGACCGGACGAATCCGAGGTCGGTGACGGGCTGGTCCAGCTCGGGGTCGATGACGGTCGCCAGCGCCGCCACGACCTCGGCCTCCAGCTCCAGCGACCGGTCGACCGCGATCATGACGCCACGGCTTCTTCCCGCGACCCGGCGCCAGCCGGCAACCGGAGCTCCTCGGGTACGTCGAGGTCGTACAGCGCTGCCGCGTTCAGGCCGAGGATCTTCTTCTTCTGCGCCGTTGTCAGCGGCGCGTACTCCGGCAGGTCGGACGGGATCTGGAAATCGACGAACTTCTCCACCAGCCACTTCGGCGTCCAGAGCGCGTAGTCGGAGGAGAACAGGATCCGGTCCTCGCCGATCCAGTAGAGCAGCTCCCCGATGATCTGCGCGAAGTACTTCGGCCGGCTGTGGATGAACGGCATCGCGACCGCGAGACCGCCGTACACATTGGGCTCCTGAGTCGCGATCCAGCAGAAGTCCTCGAGCCGGGGCAGGCCGACGTGCTCGACGATGAAGTTGAGCTCGGTGTAGTCGGTCGCCACCTTGTCGATGTCGGCGACGTCGAACGAATCCCGGTCCAGCGGCCTGATGGTGGGGCCCTTGTGGACATGGATGTTCTTGATCCCGAGCTCGAGGCACTCCTCGAGATAGCGCCGCGACCACGGGTCGTCCAGCTTCCAGCCGCGCGAGTCGCCGTACCACTCGGCGGTGTAGAGCTTGACGCCCTGCAGGTTCATCCGCGCGGCGTCCTTGCGCAACCGCTCGAGCCCTGCCTCCGCGTGCCGCGGGTCCCACGCATGGTTGTACGTGAGCTTGCCGGGGTTGGCCCGGGTCAGCGCCAGTGCGTCCTCGGTCTGCCCGAAACCGTTGACGTAGAAGTCGCCCAGGATGGCGGGCTGGAAGATCGCGTGGTCGACGTACCCGTCCTCGAAGAGGTCCTTCAGGAGCCGCTGCCCGCCGTAGTACGTGTAGGTGTCGTAGTCCCACACGACCTCTTCGGGGCTGAGGTTCTTGTGGTAGTCGTAGAAGCAGTCGATGAACTGCTTGCCGTGGATGTTCTTCTGGTTCGCCGCGCGGGCGTCCCACAGGGCGATGTGCGCGTCGACGATGAAGTACTTCTCGCCGTTCTTCTCGTACATCCCGGCCTCACTTCGTGGTGAGGTCGAAACCGATGTACTCGGCCGCGTCCTCGGGACTGGCGAACAGGATGGTCTTGTCGTCCAGGTGCACCATCCGGCCGTAGTGGGTGGACGAGATCTCCTCGAACACCGACCCGTCGAACTCCATCCCGAGCGCGTCGGACAGCTCGGCGTAGTCGAAGTCGAGCAGCCCGGTGCCGTCGACCCGGATCATCGACGGGTACTCGGTCAGCTCGACGCCCTCCTTGGCGCCCATCACCTGGGCGACGACGCGGCCGATCGGGGTGTTCATCAGGGTCACGCCGGTCTTGTTGGAGAACGAGGCGTCAGATCCGAACTGCATGCTCACTGGTCCAGCTCCTTCGGAGAGTCGAGCCCGAGGTCCTCGAGCAGGGAACGGAACTTCTGCTTGGCCGCGTCCAGGCTGTCCGCGAACGTGACGGACTTGTCGGCCGGCTGCGACCAGATCGGCTGCAGGGCGTGCGCGGCGTCGAGGCAGCGCGGCACCCAGGTCGCGAGCCACTCGCCGAACAGCGCCTTGTTGCTCTCGCCGTACTCGGCGTCCCGGGTCAGCAACCGGAACAGGTTGCGGGTGTAGGCGAGATCGCGGTCGTAGTCGTGCTCGCCGGTGCCGACGATCGTCGGCGTGATGTAGTCGCCGTTGCGAGCCGCGATCTGCATCACCAGCTCGGTCCGGAACAGCGATCCGACCAGCTGCTCGAAGACGATGTTCGTGGCGAAGAGCAGCTCGCACCAGTCGCCGACGGCGGTCAGCCGCTCGACGACCTCACGCGTCGGCTGCCACTCCGGCGCACTCTGCCAAACCTCCTTGTGCGCAGCGCCGTCGAACGCTACGTCGGCTCTCTTTCCCCCCTCTTCTTTGCTTTCCTTCCCTTGCCCAACGGCCTCCGACAGGTCGAGGTTGAACAGGGCGAGGTCCTGGGCGAAGCGCATCTTGTGCGCGGCGTTCACGGCCACCGCGGTGTTGATCATGTTCGTCGGGCCGGAGCGCTGGATGCTGGTGAAGACGTGCAGCGCGAGCCCGTTCTCGGCGTGCATCCAGGCGCCGAGGTTACGCTCGACGAACTTCAGCCAGGCCGGGTTCCAGGCGTCGTACGCCCTGGCCCGCTTGGCGTTCTGCAGGCCGAGGTCGACCTGACGGACGACCGCGGAGTTGTTCCGGTAGATCGTCTGGTTCCACTCCTCGTTCGGGTCGAGGAAGGCGTGCCAGTTCGACGACTTCGCGGCCGTCCACTCCTTGGGGTAGCCGCCGGGACCGTCGCCGAAGCCGTAGATCCAGCCCTGGCTCAGGTGCCGGTCGGGATCGGGCTGTACGTCGACCGTGACGTCCTCGTACATCGTCGCGCGCAGCTTGGCCGGCTTGTAGTAGTTGTACGATCGGCTCTGCGAGCTGGGGAACTCCAGCGCGCCGGCCTCGGAGTCGGTGAACTCGATCGCCGGGAAGCTGCGTTGCTTGGTTTCTGTCATCTCAGACTCCATCGGTAGCTGGGCTGGTGAACTTGTCGTAGAAGACCTGGTCCTTCGGCACGTTGCTTGCCTCCAGCAACGCCAGGGCGGCGTCGACCATCGGCGGCGGGCCGCACAGGTACACCTCGCTGCGGTGCAGCTCGGCTTCCCGCCGCTCGACGATCTCGGTGACGTTGCCTTCCTCGACCTGGAGCCCGTCTGCGTCCTGAGCCGACTCGGACAGGCAGGCGATGAACTCGAACCCGGTGAGATCCGCCCCGAGCTCCTTGATCGCCTCCAGGTAGAACAGGTCGGCCGCCGTGCGGGCGCCGTAGTAGAACCGGACCGGACGGGTGCTGCCGGTTTCCTTGAGGTGCCGGAGGATGGACAGGATGGGCGCCATCCCGGCCCCGCCGGCCACGCAGACCACCGGCAGCACGTGGCCGTCCTTCAACGTCGACGAGCCGTACGGCCCGGTCAGCGACAGTTCGTCGCCGACCGCGAGCTCGCCGTCGAGGAGGGCGGAGAACCGTCCGCCCGGGTACTTCTTGATCAGGAACTCGATCTGGTCCGGCGTCGACTGGGTGGTCGCCATCGAGAACGACCGGTGGTCGTCGGTGCCGGGGATCGTGATGTCGACGTACTGCCCCGGCCTGAACTCGAACGCCGCCTCGGTCTTCAGCCGGAGCGACACGATGTCGCGGGTGACCGGTTCGATCGCCTCGACCCGGGCGGACACGGTCTGGATCGGGAGGCCGCCGAGCAGCTCGTCCTCGTCGAAGTTGAGCAGCTCGATCGTGCAGTCGCTGAAGGCGTGTGCCCGGCAGAGCAGCACGTACCCGTCGGCGACCTCGGCGTCGTTGCAGGCGAAGGTGGAGTAGCGCTCCATCTGCAGGTCACCGTCGAGGACGTACGACTTGCAGGCGGAGCACTGCCCCTCCCGGCAACCGTGCATCAGGTGGATGCCCTGCCGGAACGCCGCGTCGAGGATCTTGTCGTCCTCCGTGACGTCCATCTCGATGTCGACCGGTTCGAAGCGGATCCGGTGGGTGTCGGCCATGTCGGCCTCCTCCTGATACTCGGTGCGGATTCAGGCCGCCGTGGTCCCGTTCGCGCGGTAGGCCGCCACGTGGGCCTCGCGCTCGGCGTCGGACATCTCGTTCAGCAGCACGTTCGGGCTCATGAACGTGTTGCCGCGGACGTCGTCGAGGGTCCACAGCTTCTTCGGGTCGTCCAGGTCCAGGTGCGGCTGGCCGATCAGCGTCTTGCCGTCGTCCCGCACGTACCCGAGGTCCTGGACGATGTCGGCCAGGTCCTTGTTGTGGTGCAGGGTCTCCCACTCGCGGAAGCCGGTCAGGCGGCCCATGTTCGGCGTCGGACGGCCGTCGTACTCGCCCCGGAACGCGACCGCGTCGGTCCAGTAGCAGGTCTCCGAGCAGTACGTGCGCCACTGGTCGTCGACCTTCTCGGTGACCATGTCCTCGCGGATCAGGCACGGCACCATGCAGGTCCAGCAGCGGTGCGGGTACTGGTACCCGACCTCCTCGAAGGCGATCGGCTTGTTCCGGCCCGGGTACGCGAGCCGGTTGTAGTTCTCCCACCACTTGCCGTACTTCGAGTACCAGCCCGGGTACTTGTGCTCGAACCACTCGAAGTCCTTGTCGGTCATCGCGTCGATCCGCCAGTAGTTCACCGGCCAGCCGGTCGCGAAGAACCGCGCCACCTCGTGCACGTAGCCCTTGTTGGTGATCCGGTTCCACGCTTCCTCGACCAGGTCGTGCGGAATCGTGAGCCCGTACTTCTCCAGCGGCAGCAGGTAGCTGCGGTAGTAGTCGTCGTAGATCCACCGCCGCCACATCTCCGCATAGCTCTCGCGGTCCTTGCGGCGGTCCTTCGTGCCGTACTCGATGAACGTGCCGATGGCCGCGTCCACGACGCAGTGGTTGTTCCACCAGGCGTAGCGCAGGTCGCGCTCCAGCAGCGGCCGGTTGCGCTCGTCGGCCAGTGCCATCAGCAGGATCGAGTAGCCGTTGCTGATGTGGCGCGACTCGTCGGACTGGACCGAGTGGAAGACGGTCGGCAGCAGGTAGTCCCCGTTCGCGGCCGCCTCGTCGGGCATCGCGACGAACAGTGTGTTGGTGAACGCGGTCTCGGCGACCACGGTCAGGTAGATGTTCGCGGCGGTGATCGCGTCACCGGTGATGAACCCCTCGCCGAACTGCCGGCCGATGGTGCCCGCGTAGTTGTTCGCGAACGCCTTCTCGGTCATGTCGAACCCGGCCGGGTCGATGTAGTTGTTCATGTACAGGCGTTTGAGGTTCATCTGGATCGTCGAGTGCCTGACCTCGTCGATCATCTGGACGGCGAGCCCGTTGTGGATCTCCGGGTTCGGTACGGCGTCGATCGCCATCGGCATCGCCCGGGCCGCGGAGATCTCCGGGAACGGGATGATGCTCAGGAACAGCTTCTGCCACTCCAGCCAGCGCTGCTGCACCTGGCGGAACATGTTCCCGCGGATGGCGCCGTCCATGGCGCCGTACACGCGGTTGTCCTTCTCCTCCTCCATCGGGAAGTAGGACCGCATGATCTGCTTCAGCGGGTCCTTCTTCGGCGCCTTCTCGAACGTGTAGTCGGTGCCGAACCGGGTCGCCGGGGTCGCGAAGGTCGGGTCCCAGGACAGCTCGGTGATCTTGGCGTGGGCCTTGGTAAGACTCTGCCTGCTCAATGTGGGCCTCCATCATCGGTGTTGAACAGCGATGAAAGCCGCCCATTGGACGTCTCTGTGTCTCAATGTGAGATGGCGGTCCTTCGCCAGGCGGCTACCGTGGGAGCAGTTCCGCTGGTGACGGACGAGAAGGAGACGGTCATGGGCAATGCACAACCGGTCCGAGATCCGATCCGAGTGTCATGGGAGCGTTCACATGCCTCCCAGGTGGACGTCGACCGCCCGGCGCCGGTGTACTTCGACCGGATCGACCGGGAGACCACGCTCATGCGGGCGGCCCGGCCGGTCATCGACGCGCTGTCGGCGGAGCTCCACAACGAGCCTGTCTGCATCATCCTGACCGACGCGAAGGGTGTCGTCCTGGACCGCCGGGGCGGCGACCCCGCCCTGCTCCGCCGGCTGGACTCGGTCGACCTCGCGCCCGGATTCCAGTACGCCGAGTCCGCGGTCGGGACCAACGGGATCGGTACAGCGCTCGAGGTGTGCGGGCCGATCCTGGTCGACGGCGCCGAGCACTACAACGGGAAGCTGCGGATGTTCTCCTGCGCCGGCGCACCGATCACGCATCCGGTCACCGGCGGCCTGCTCGGCGTCCTGGACATCACCACCCAGGCCAGGAACTCGAACTCGATCCTGCTGTCGTTCGCCAAACTCGCGGCCCGGCGGATCCACGAGCGGGTCGTCGAGGAGGCGAACGCGCTCGACCACGCCTTGCTGAGTGACTACTACGCCGCCTGCCGGCACAGCGGCGGACCGGTGCTCGCGCTGGGCGACGAAGTCTTCATGATGAACGCCTACGCGCAGGCACGCTTCGACGCCATCGACCAGGCGGCCCTGATCGACCGCACCCGCGACGCGCGCGGCGGCACCAAGCCGCAGGTCTTTCTCACCGATCTACCCAGCGGGACAACCGCCCGGATGGCCTACCGGCCGACCTTCGTCGGCGACACCCTGGCCGGCGGGGTCATCCAGATCAAGGAGCAACGTCTGCCGGCCCGCAGCCACCAGGTCACGCGGTTCCCGGTGGTTCCCGGGACGACCGGAACCAGCGCGGTCTGGCAGCACATCATCCAGGAGATGCTGGATGCGTGCAGCCGGTCCGAGTGGCTGATCGCCGACGGCGAGCCGGGTGCGGGCAAGCTGTCGCTGCTGCGCGCGGTCCGCAGGCAGGTGGCACCTGACCGGCGGCTTGCCGTCCTCGACCCTGCGGTGACGGGCGAAGACCTGGTGGCCGAGGCCCGTGCGGAGCTGGAGTCCGGCGCCGATCTGATCATCCGGCGAGCGCACCTGCTGACCGGTGAGAACCTCGACGGCTTCACCGAGCTCCTGCAGAGCGTCCGCGACGGCGCGACGGCCGGGGACGCCTGGGTCGCGCTCACACTGCCGGCGGACCGCGCCGAGATCGCCGACCAGCTGCTGGCCTTCTTTCCGCGGACCGTCGAGGTGCCGCCGCTGCGGCATCACGTCGAGGACGTTCCGGCCCTGGTCCGGTCGCTGCTCGCGAAGGCCGGCATCAACGGCCTGACCTTCTCCACCGCCACGATGAACCAGCTGATGCGGCTGCCGTGGGCGGGCAACATCACTCATCTGCGCTCGGTCCTCGCGGCGGTCGCCCGGCGACGCCGGTCCGGCGTGGTCGAGCTGGCCGACCTGCCGCCCGAGTGCCGGGCCACGACCCGGCGGCAGCTGAGCCCGATCGAAGCGCTCGAGCGGGACGCGATCGTCGACGCGTTGTCGACGTACGACGGCGACAAGAAAGCGTCGGCCACCGCGCTCGGGATGTCCCGGGCGACCATCTATCGCAAGATCCGCGAGTACGGAATCGTCACCTGACGCGGCGCCCCGAGCAGAAACGGACAAACCCGAGCAGTCTGTGATCGCAGCGTCACGATCCGCTTCGTTCATTGCAGATCGTTACCACCGTGGAACCACCCGGGCCTGCGACCGCACCCCCGGCTCCGCTAGGTTCTGGCCATGAGCGATTCCGACACGCTGACGAAGACTGGTCTGGTAGCGCTGACCGGCGTCAACAAGCATTTCGGTGAACTGCACGTCCTGAAGGACATCAACCTGTCCATCGATCAGGGCGAGGTCGTCGTGGTGATCGGACCGTCCGGGTCCGGTAAGTCGACGCTCTGCCGCGCGATCAACCGGTTGGAGCCGATCGACTCCGGCACCATCCTGCTGGACGGCCAGCCGCTGCCCAGCGAGGGCAAGGCCCTCGCCACGCTGCGTGCCGACGTCGGCATGGTCTTCCAGTCGTTCAACCTGTTCGCGCACAAGACGATCCTGCAGAACGTCACGCTCGGCCCCCTGAAGGTCCGCAAGACCGACCCCAAGCAGGCCGAGAAGCGGGCGATGGAGCTGCTGGAGCGGGTGGGGGTGGCCAACCAGGCCTCGAAGTACCCGGCTCAGCTGTCCGGTGGCCAGCAGCAGCGGGTCGCGATCGCGCGGGCCCTGGCCATGGACCCCAAGGTCATCCTCTTCGACGAGCCGACATCGGCGCTCGACCCGGAGATGATCCAGGAGGTCCTCGAGGTGATGGTCGACCTGGCCAAGCAGGGCATGACGATGGTCGTGGTCACGCACGAGATGGGCTTCGCCCGGACCGCGGCGAACCGGGTGGTGTTCATGGCCGACGGCGAGATCGTCGAAGAGGCCAGCCCGGAAACCTTCTTCACCAACCCGACCTCACGGCGGGCCCAGGACTTCCTCGGCAAGATCCTCAAACACTGACGTCCGCCCGCAGCCGTACCCAGCAACGAAACGAAGGGGAACCTGATCATGAGAATGCGCACCCTCGTCGCCACCTTCGGCGCCGCAGCGCTCGCGCTGACCGCTGCCGCCTGTGGCAAGGACGAGCCGAGCGCCGGCGGCGGCAGCACTGACGGCGCCGCGTCCGACTCCTGCGGCGAGCTGCACAAGTTCACCGCCGCGACCGGCGTGGACGTGGCCGGCAGCACGGCGTTCACCAAGATCAAGTCCGCCGGCAAGGTGACCGTCGGCGTCAAGGCCGACCAGCCGAACCTCGGTTACAAGGATGCCGACGGCAAGCGCTGCGGCTTCGACATCGAGGTGGCCCGGATGGTGTCGGCCGGCCTCGGTCTGGACCCGGACAAGATCGAGTACAAGGAGATCCCGTCGGCGAACCGCGAGACCGCGATCGCCGGTGGTGAGATCGACTACTACGTCGGCACCTACTCGATCACCGACAAGCGCAAGAAGCAGGTCTCGTTCGCCGGCCCGTACTTCATCGCCGGTCAGGACCTGCTGGTCCGCAAGGACGACACCTCGATGGACGGCGGAAAGACCGCCCTGAAGGGCAAGAAGGTCTGCTCGGCGACCGGCTCGACCCCGATCCAGCGGGTCAAGGACGAGCAGCTGACCGAGGCGAGCAACATCTCCGAGTTCAAGACCTACTCGGAGTGCGTCTCCCAGCTGCTGGACAAGAAGGTCGACACGGTCACCACCGACGACGCGATCCTCAAGGGGTACGCCGCCACGGCGCCCGACGAGCTGCGCGTGGTCGGCAAGCCGTTCAGCACCGAGAAGTACGGCATCGGCCTGCCGCTGGCCGACAAGGCGCTGCGCGAGAAGGTCAACTCCATTCTGGAGACGTCGGCCTCCGACGGTACCTGGAAGGCGATCTACGGCGAGACACTCGGCAAGTCGGGTTCGGACTCGACCCCGCCGCCGCTCGAGAAGTACTGATCCAGCAGCCGGCCGCGGTGCCCAACGACTGGGCTCCGCGGCCGGACTTTGTTCCTGTAGGCGCAGGTAGGTAAGAGGAAGGTCGCGATGTTCTCGGTCCTCACCGACAACTGGCCGTTGTTCCGGGACGGCTTCTGGCTGACCATCAGGCTGTTCGTGGTGTCCGGCGTACTCAGCCTGATCATCGGCACCGCGCTCGGGGCGTTCCGCGTCTCCCCGGTGCCCGCGCTGCGCGGCTTCGGCACCGGCTACGTCAACATCCTGCGGAACACCCCGCTCACGCTGGTTTTCGCGTTCCTGTTCTTCGGCGCCGCCAAGATGGACCTCGCGCTGCCCAACCCGTTCTGGACCGCGGTCGGCGCGCTGACGATCTACACGTCGGCGTTCATCTGCGAGGTGGTCCGGTCGGGCGTCAACACCATCGCCCCGGGCCAGTCCGAGGCGGCACGCGCGGTCGGCATGTCGTTCGTGCAGGTGCTCACGATCGTGGTGCTGCCGCAGGCCTTCCGGGCGATCATTCCGCCGTTGATGAGTGTGCTGATCGCCTTGCTGAAGAACACCACGATCGCGGCCGGATTCTCGGTGGTCGAGGCGGGCTCGATCCCGGCGGCGATGTCCGAGCGCGGTGAGAACCAGCTGCTCACGCTGGTCTGGATCACGATCGGATTCCTGATCCTGATCGTGCCGCTGATCTTCCTGCAACGGTGGGCCGAACGACGGACGGCGGTAGCCTGATGAGCGCAGTGCTGTACGAGACGCCCGGGCCGCGCGCGAAGCTCCGGAACCGGATCTCCAACATCGTGGTCCTGGTGGTGCTGCTCGGCGCGATCGCGTGGCTGATCCTCCGGATGTACGACTACGGCCAGTTCGAGGGACGGCTCTGGCGGCAGTTCCAGTACTCGTCGATCCAGCGGCAGTTGCTTGACGGCCTGCTGAACACGCTGAAGGCCGCCGGGCTCGCGGCCGTTCTCGCGATGGTGTTCGGCGCGGTGTTCGCCGCGGCGCGGATCAGCGACCACAAGTGGATTCGCACGCCTGCCACCCTGATCGTGGAACTGTTCCGCGCGGTGCCGCTGCTGATCCTGATGTTCTACTTCTACTTCGGCAACATCCAGTTCGGCCTCGGGCTGGGCCCGTTCTGGGCGGTCGTCTTCGGTCTGACCCTGTACAACGGGTCGGTCCTCGCGGAGATCTTCCGGGCCGGCATCGCCGCCGTACCGAAGGGTCAGCGTGAGGCGGCGTACGCGCTCGGTCTGCGGAAGAACCAGGTCGTCCGCCTGGTCCTGCTGCCGCAGGCGATCAGCGCGATGCTGCCGGCGATCGTGAGCCAGCTGGTCGTCCTGCTGAAGGACACCGCGCTCGGGTTCATCATCACGTACGGCGAGTTGCTGTACGTGGCGAAGCAGATGGGCGGTCGGCTCACGTACGGGTTCCCGTACATCCCGACGTACATCGTGACCGCGGTCATCTACATCGGCCTGTGCTCGCTGCTGTCCCTGCTGGCCCGCTACCTGGAGGGCCGCTCGAGGCGCCGCCGCAAGATCACCGGCGCCCCGCCGCCACTACCGCTGAGCCAAGACCCAGGCCAAGGAGCCCCGGTCTGACAGAACGAGGGCCCCTCCACCTGGAGGGGCCCTCGTTTCGTTCAGCGCAGGGTGTTGAAGGCGTCTCGGATGATCTCCAGGGCTTCGGTGGTCTCGGCTTCGGTCAGAGTCATTGGGGGCGCCATCCGGAGGACGTTGCCGTAGAGGCCGCCCTTGCCGACCAGGAGGCCGCGGTTCTTGGTTTCCTGCTGGAGCTTGGCGGTGGCGGCCGCGTCCGGACTGTTGTCGTCCGGTTTGACCAGCTCGGCGGCGAGCATCAGGCCCTTGCCGCGGACGTCGCCGAGTTCGGGGAACTCGTCGGAGATGCCGCGCAGGCCGTCGACGAGCTGCGCGCCGCGCTTGGCCGCGTTCGCCTGCAGGTCCTTGTCGAGCAGGTAGTCGATCGTGGCCTTCGCCGCGCTGGTCGAGATCGGGTTGCCGCCGAACGTCGACAGCGAGTTCGCGTTGACGCTGTCCATCAACTCAGCTCTTGCGACAACCCCGCCGATCGCGAACCCGTTCCCCAGGCCCTTCGCGAACGTCATCGCATCGGGCACCACGTCGTGGGCCTGGATCCCCCAGAAGTGGTCACCGGTCCGGCCCCATCCGGTCTGCACCTCGTCCGCGATCAGCAGGATCCCGTACTCGTCCAGCACCTGCTTGAAAGCGCCGTACAGCCCGTCCGGGGGTGACGAGAATCCGCCGACGCCCTGGATCGGTTCGAGGATCAGGCAGGCGACGTCGCCAGAGGTCGTGGTCTCGATGACGTTGCGCAGGTCGTCGACGCAGACCTTGATGTAGTCGGCGTCGGGCAGGTCGCGGAACGGGCTGCGGTACCGGTACGCGCCCTGCACGTACTGCACGTTCACCGGCGACAGGCTGCTCGCGGACCAGCCGCGGTTGCCGGTGATCGCGACGGTGCCGAACGCGCGGCCGTGGTACGAGTTGCGCATCGCCAGCACCTGGTTGGAGCGGCGGTTCTGGGTGGCGAGCAGCAGGGCCGTCTCGTTCGCCTCGGTGCCCGAGTTCGCGAAGAACACCTTGGCGTCAGGGATCCCGGACAGCTCGGCGATCTGCTCGGCCAGCTCGATCTGCTTGCGGATCAGGTACACCGTCGACGTGTGCGCGATCCCGGACGCGAGCTGCTCGCGCACCGCGTCGGAGATCTCCGCGATGTCGTACCCGATCGCGTTGGTCAGGATGCCGGCGAAGAAGTCGAGGTACGTGTTCCCCTCACCGTCGGTGACCCGGCGCCCGGACCCCTGCACGATCTCGATCGGCTCCTCGTAGTACAACGCGAGCCAAGCCGGCATAACGGCCTTGTGACGCTCCCAGAGCTCCGCATGTGTCATGCCTAAGCATTACCGCAGCTGAGAGCAGCCGTCTATTAATGTGCTCTGCGTGACGTTGCCGAGCATTCCGCATGTGGACATCGAGTCGTTGGAGCAGTTCGACCGGCTGCTGGCCGCGGGCGCCACCGCGATGGCCGGGTGGCGCGTGCAGTCGGTGGATCTGACCGGGCGTACGGCGGAACTCCTCGGGCTGCAGCCGACCGGCTCGGTGTTTCTCGGCTGCCTGCTGGAGGACAAGGCCGACGGGTGGGTGCGGGACGGCGGCGGGCTGGTGTTCCCGGCGATCCCGGAACTGCCGTTCGACGCGTACCGCGGGCGGCTGTACGACGCCGACGAGCTGTACGCCGGCCTCGAGAACGGGTACGACGCCACGCCGGACGCCCGGATCTACGCCTGGTCCCGTCAGCACGACGAGAAGGGCGACACGAGCCGTACGCTCGCCACGGCGCTCCACGACCACGCGATCGCGGACGCCTTGGCGGAACTGCCCGACGACGTGCCGTGGGTCGGGGTGATGGGCGGTCACGGCGTACTGCGGGGCGACGGCAACTACCGCGCCGCCGTACTGCTCGGCCGTACGCTTGCCCGGCGCAACCAGCTGATCGTCACCGGCGGCGGCCCGGGCGCGATGGAGGCCGCCAACCTCGGCGCGTCCCTGGCGTCGTACGACGAGGCCGACGTCGACGCCGCGCTGGCGGAGCTGGCCGCCGTACCGTCGTTCCGCCCGTCGATCGGCGCGTGGGCGGCCGCCGGGCTCAGCGTGCGCGCCCGGTTCCCCGGGAACGGCGGGGTGTCGATCCCGACCTGGTTCTACGGTCACGAGCCGCCCAACGTGTTCGCCGGCTCGATCGCGAAGTACTTCTCGAACGCCCAGCGCGAAGACGTCCTCCTCAACCGCGCCCGCGGCGGCATCATCTACCTCCCCGGCGCCGCCGGCACCGTCCAGGAGGTCTTCCAGGCCGTCACCCCCAACTACTACGGCGACGCCGCCACCCAGATCCCCCTCGTCCTCGTCGGCGTCGACCACTGGACGACGAAGCTCCCCGTCTGGCCCCTCCTCCAGTCCCTAGCCACCAACCGCCCCATGGCCCACTCCATCCACCTGGTCGACACCATCGAAGAGGCCGCCGAACTCGTCGGCTAGTTCTGTCGGTGGGGTGGTTTACGGTGCGGGGCATGGTGAACTTTGTGTTGGTGCCGGGGGCTTGGCTGGGGGCGTGGGCCTGGGACGAGGTTGCGGGGGTGCTGCGGGGTGCTGGGCATGGCGTTTACCCGGTGACGTTGAGTGGGCTGGCCGAGCGGCGGGGTGTGGATGCGGGTCAGCAGCAGCATGTCGACGACATCGTGGCGGTGGTCGAGTCGCAGGACCTGCAGGACGTCGTACTCGTAGGGCACAGCTACTCGGGGATCCCGGTCGGGCAGGCGGCAGGGCGGATCGGGGACCGGCTGCGGCGGGTGGTGTACGTCGACTCGAACATCCCGACCGACGGGCAGTCGTTCGTGGGCGGCTGGTCCGAAGAGGGTCAGGCGTGGGTGCGGGAGCAACTGGAGACGTCGGGCGGGTACTGGCCACCGCTGACCGCAGAGGACTACGTCGGGCAGGACCTCTCCGACGAGGCCGTCGCGTTGATCCTGGAGCGCGGTACGCCGCATCCGGGGAGCGCGATCTCCGAGCCGGCTCAGCTGATCAAGCCGATCGGCGAGCTGCCCACGACGTACCTCAAATGCCTGATGGACGGTACGACGCCCTCGACCGACGTGCTCGAGCAGCTCAAGTCTCCGGCCTGGGAGCTCGTCGAGCTCAACACGGGCCACTGGCCGATGTTCTCCCAACCCGCAGCACTCGCGCAGATCCTGAGCGCTGCTGCTGGATTCGTCAGGCCACCTGCTGTGGCTTGAACTGCATCTGCGGGCTGGCGTAGGCGTCCTGTGATTCCACGAGCTGCAACTCGCGCTCTCCGGACTCGTGGGTGCGCGTGAGCAGATCGAACACGCTCGAGGTCGTGCGCGCGAGTGCCTCCGCGAGATCACCCGTACGGCGGTAGTGCGCCGTGAAGAGCGCGGCCGTCACGTCACCCGAACCGTTCGCCTTCATCGGGATGTACGGCGTCTGCACGAGCCATGCGCCGCTGTCATCGACGGCCAGCATCTCGATCGTGCCGTCCTCGCGATCGGGGCGCTCGACGCTCGTGACGAGCACCGTGCGCGGTCCGGTCGCGCGGACCAGCTCCACCGACGCCAGCGTGGACTCGAGCGTGTCCGGCTCGGTGCCGGTGAGGAACCCCAGCTCGAACTGGTTGGGCGTGATGATGTCTGCTGCCGGCACCACCCGGTCGCGCAGCAGCACCGGGATGGCGGGGGCGACGAAGCACCCGGATTTCGCGTTCCCCATCACCGGGTCGCAGGAGTACACCGCCGCAGGGTTGGCCGCCTTCACCCGCGCCACCGTCTCGAGAATCACGTCAGCGATCCCCTCGCCACCCTGGTAGCCCGAGAGCACCACGTCGATCTGCGGAAGGACTCCGCGGTCCTCGATCCCCAGCAGAACCTCTCGTACGTCGTCCGGGCTGATCATGGGCCCACGCCACGCCCCGTAGCCGGTGTGGTTCGAGAAGTTCACCGTGTACACCGGCAGCACCTCCACGCCGATGCGCTGGAGCGGAAACACAGCTGCCGAGTTACCCACATGCCCGTAGGCAACCGCTGACTGGATCGAGAGGATCTTCACCGCCCGATCATCCCATTTGCTAGCTGAGCCAGGCTTCGGCGGTGTCGAGGAACACGTCTACGTCTTCGATGTCGTAGCCCTCGGTGAGGCGGACGGAGCTGAACTGGACGCGGCGGATCTCCGCAGCGGTCACCGGGCGGCTCACCGGAAGGCCGTTCACGGTCGCCAGCACCCGCTCGACGAACTCGTCCACCTCCGCGGTCGCGTATCCCTCACGCAGCCGGACTGTGCTGAACTGCGGTGCCGGCCGCCCTCCCGGAACCGTCGTGCCCGCCGCACCAGAGTCTTGTGCCACCGGACCGCCGGGCAGCCAGCGTTCCGCGTCGGCCAGGAACTTGTCGACCTCCTCGGTCGGGTAGCCCGCACCGAGCAACGGCGTACCGAACGCGGCGTTGCGGAGATCGTCGACGGTGACGTCCGGACCGACCGACCGGTGTTCGGCCGTGGCGATGATGCGGTCGACCAACGCGTCGACCTCCCCGCGGTCGTAGCGCTGACCGAGCCGGCGCACGCTGAACGCGGGCTTCAGCATCAGGACTCGCTCGCGGCGAGCTGCCCGCAGGCGCCGTCGATCTCCTGACCACGGGTGTCGCGGACCGTGACCGGGATCCCGCCGGCCTCGAGGCGGCGGACGAACTCGCGCTCGTCGGCCGGGTCGGAGGCGGTCCACTTCGAGCCCGGTGTCGGGTTCAGCGGGATCAGGTTGACGTGCACCCAGCCCCAGTCGCCGCGCGCGTTCAGCTTCTCGGCGAGCAGGTCGGCCCGCCACGCGTGGTCGTTGATGTCGCGGATCATCGCGTACTCGATCGAGACCCGCCGCTTGGTCTGCCGCGCGTAGCCCCAGGCCGCGTCCAGCACCTCGTCGACCTTCCAGCGGTTGTTGATCGGCACGAGCTCGTCGCGCAGCTCGTCGTCCGGCGCGTGCAGCGACAGCGCGAGCGTGACCGGGATCCCCTCGGTCGCCAGCTGGTTCATCCGCGGCACGAGACCGACCGTCGACACGGTCACACCACGCGCCGAGATCCCGAGACCTTCCGGCGACGGGTCCGTGAACCGCCGGACGGCGCCCATGACGGCCTTGTAGTTCGCCATCGGCTCGCCCATACCCATGAACACGATGTTCGAGACCCGGCCCGGCCCGCCGGCGACCTCGCCGCGCGCGAGCGCCCGCGCACCGTCGACGACCTGCTCGACGATCTCCGCGGTCGACATGTTCCGCGTCAGGCCGCCCTGTCCGGTCGCGCAGAACGGGCACGCCATCCCGCAGCCGGCCTGGGAGGACACGCACATCGTCACGCGGCCCGGGTACCGCATCAGGACCGACTCTACGAGCGAACCGTCGAGCAGCTTCCACAGCGTCTTGCGGGTCTCGCCGTTGTCGCACTCCAGGTCGCGAACCCGGGTCAGCAGCGGCGGCATCAGGTCCGTGACGAGTTTGTCGCGGGTCGCGGCCGGCAGGTCGGTCATCTCGGCCGGGTCGGACACCAGCCGGGAGAAGTAGTGGTTGGACAGCTGCTTGGCCCGGAACGCGGGCTCGCCCAGCGCCTCGACCGCCGTACGCCGCTCCTCCCCGGTGAGATCGGCAAGGTGCCGCGGCGGCTTCTTGGCGCGGCGCGGCTCATCGAACACAAGGGGAAGGGAGGTAGCCATAACTGCCCTATTGTCGCCCGCCGGCACGGCGCTTCACAAATTCACATCCCCGGCGTGCTGCGGATCACTCTCCTTGCGGTCCGAGTGGCCGAGCTTGCGGTCCGGGGCGATCCGGTCGCGGACCAGCTGCTTCAGCAGCGGGACCTCGGCGAATCCGCCCTCCGCCTTCCGCGACCACAACAGCTCCCCGTCGAGGCTGACGTCGAACACTCCCCCGGTCCCGGGCACGAGCGCCACCTCCCCCAACTCCTTCGGGAACGTGGTCAGCAGCTCCTGGGCGGTCCACGCCGCCCGCATCAACCACCGGCACTGCGTGCAGTACTCGATCTCCAACCGCGGCACTCGACTCACGGGCCCCATTATCGCCGACCCGCCTTCCCCAACTTTGAGAACCCACCAACCATTCTGAGGCCGGCGAAATGGTCGGTGGGTTCTCAAAGTGCTGGCGAGCTGGCTCAGGCCGAGTAGCCCTTCGGGGGGATGAGGGTGGCGAGCTGGTTGAAGGTCAGCCAGTACGTCGCGGTCGGGGCGAAGCCGGCCGGGTCGGCGATCAGGACGGTCTGGTCGCTGTCGTCGTACCCGATCACCGTGAAGTAGTGGTAGATCGTGTAGTTCGGGTAGCCCGGCGGGTGGTTGCTGGCCGGGGCGACGATGTTGGCGACGATCGGGTAGTTGTTGTTGATGTCGAGGACGACGTCCCGCCAGAGCAGATCGCGCTGCGCCTGGGTGGGCGGGTCGTTCGGCATCTCCTTGGTCTCGTACCAGCCGGTGCCGAGGTGGTTGTTGAGCACCCGAGTGACCTGACCGATCCAGTCGGTGCCGTTGGTTGTGGTCGGCAACTCGTTGGCCAGTTGCTGCTGGCTCGGCGGCGAGATCCGGGCCGAGAGCGCGATCCGGGTCGCGGCCGGACCGCACCAGTAGCCGGTCTGCTGGTACTGGAAGTCGATGTTCAGCGTCTTGACGGTCTGCGTCGAGTAGCCGAGCGTCGGGACCGGTTTGGCCGCCGCGACCGCTTCGGCCGAGACGGTCTGCGGTACGGCGGTGGCCGCGTTGGCCGGGTTGATCGGAAGCACCGCGGCCGCGATGAGGGCGAGACCGCTCAGGGCGGCCTTGAACTTCGTCGTGGGGGTCATGTCAGCTCCTCACTGGACGACCGGGGCGGGTCGTCCTGTGTTTGATCCTGACACAACGCGTCGAGCAGTGGTGAAAAAATCACCACTCGTTTCCATCTCAGTGGAAAGGGTCGATGATTTCGCGGACCAGCCAGCGCACGGCCTGGTCGGGGTACGGGCGGGGCAGCGAGAGCACGATGTGGTCGAAGCCGAGTCCAACGGCTTTTCGTACGATCGCGCGGGTCTCGGCCGGGTCGTCGTACGAGACGATCTGCTGCAGTGAACGGCTCAGCGTCGACGGGTCCCGTCCGATCCGCTCGCATTCCGCGTCCAGGCGGCGTACCCGATCGGCGAGGGTGTCGAAGTCGACGTGGGGCGGGCCGCTGATGTTCCAGGTGTCGGCATACTCCGCGACGAGCCGGAGCATGCGGTTGCCCCAGCCGCCGATCAGCAGCGGCGGGCCGCCTGCCTGGACCGGTTTCGGCGCGTTGCGGGTGCGTTCGAGCGTGTAGTGCTTGCCGTGGAAGTCGAACTCGTCCTCGGTCCACATCCGGCGCAGGATCTCGATCGTCTCGCGGAGCCGGTCGACGCCCTCCCCCGGCGGGACGAGCGTCAACCCGTAGGCGGCGTACTCCTCGATCGCCGGATTCGGGCCGGGGATCCCGCTCAGGCCGGCCGGCTGGTGGGTGCCTCCGGCGCCGAGGCCCATGATCAGCCGGCCGCCCGAGATCACGTCCAGCGTGCTGGCGATCTTGCCGAGGACGGCCGGCGGGCGGATCCGGTTGCTGGTGACGAGCAGGCCGAGGCGGAGCCTCGTGGTCTGCGCGGCGAGCGCGGTCAGCAGGGTCCAGCCCTCGAGTACGTCGCCGTTCTTCGGGCCGGCGAGCGGGAGGAAGTGGTCCCAGAGCCAGGCGTCGCGGATCTGCGGCACCTCGTCGGCCTCGAGCCAGACACGGCGGATCTCGGCGTACGGGACATGCATCGGGGTGGTCTTCAGACCGAAGGTCGGTTCCATAATCATCAGGATAACTGATGATCAGCTCTCCTGACGATCAGTGGTCCGGTAGATTCGACGGTATGTCTGATCGGCTCGGGTACCTGCTCAAACACGTCCTCGCGCAGCTCACCGAGGCGCAGACGTCAGCGTTGGCGCCGCACGGGCTGAATGGGCGCGATCTGGCGGTACTGGCGGCGATCGTGTCGGGCGAGCCGCTGTCGCAGCTCGAGGTCGCCGCGCGGCTGCGGGTGGACCGGACGTCGATCGGCGATCTGCTCGACGGTCTTGAGGAACGCGGCTTCGTCGAACGCCGGCGGAGCCCGGAGGATCGGCGCCGGAACGTCGTCGTCCTGACGTCGCTGGGCGAGTCCACGTTCGAGACCGCGGAGCGGATCCGGTTGGAGGTGGAACGGGACTTCCTCGCTCCCCTGCCGTCGGCGGACCGTTTCCGCGACGACCTGAGGCTGCTGCTCGGGGAATGAGCGCTCCGGCGGGCAGGTTGGACTCTGCATGCTTTCCGTCCCGCTGTCAGTCCTGGACCGCTCCCGGACGCGAGTAGGCGAGTCCGAGGCGGAGACGCTGCGAGCGACCGTGGAGCTCGCGCAGCAGGTGGAAGACCTTGGCTACAAGCGTTTCTGGGTGTCGGAGCACCACAGCGTGCCAGGGGTGGTCGGCTCTGCGCCCACAGTGCTGGCTGCGGCAGTTGCCGCTCGCACCGAGCGGATCCGTGTCGGCACGGGCGGGGTGATGCTGCCGAACCACAAGCCACTGGTCGTGGCGGAGCAGTTCGGCGTACTGGAGTCGCTGTACCCAGGCCGCATCGACATGGGACTCGGCCGCTCGGTCGGCTTCACCAACGGCGTACGGCGGGCGCTCGGTGTCGAGAAGGACGCAGCGGACGACTTCACCGCGCAGGTCCGGGAGCTTCTCGGGTACCTGGCCGGTACGTCGACCGATCAAGTTCATGCGCGACCGGGTGAGGGGCTGCACATCCCGCCGTTCGTTCTCGCCGTCGGCGAAGGCGCGACGATTGCGGCGTCGCTGGGGCTGCCCGTGGTGCTGGCTGCTCGCTCGGACTCGGCCGACCTGCTCGAGGACTACCGGAGCACCTTCCAGCCGTCCGCCTGGGCGTCGGAGCCTTACGTCATCCTCGCGGTCACCGCTGCAGTAGCCGACTCGACCGAGGCAGCGCGAGAACTCTTGTTGCCGGAGGCATGGGCCAGCGCGTACTCACGCACGCGGGGCGTGTTCCCTCCACTGCAGCCCGACGTACCGGACGAGATGACCGCTCGCGAGCAGGAGTTCTTCGAGAACGCGCTCCGCGGTCAGATCTACGGCACACCAGCCGACGTCGACGAGGCCCTCGACCAGCTGGTACGTCGTACCGCTGCCGACGAACTGCTGATCACCACGAACACCTACGACCGCGCCGCGCTCCTGGCGAACTACGCGGCGCTGGCGAAGCTCACCGGCTGATTCGGTCCTCGAGCCGCTTCCGAACATCCGGCCACTCGTCTGCCAGGATCGAGAACACCACCGTGTCGCGGAACGAGCCGTCAGCCATACGCTTGTGCCGCCGCAGCACGCCCTCGCGGGTCGCCCCGAGCTTCGCGATCGCCGCCTGCGACCGGGTGTTCTTCGAGCCGGTCTGGATCTTCACGCGCCCGAATCCGCACGTCTCGAAGGCGTGCTCGAGCAGGAGCAGCTTGGCCGCCGGGTTGACCGCGGTCCCCCACACGACCGGCGCGTAGCCGGTGTAACCGAGGTGGATCTCCTCGTTCGCCACGTCGATGTCGGCGAGGCTCGACGTACCGACGACGGTGCCATCGGCAACCAAGCGGACGACGTACGCGAACCGCTTGGCCGCGGCCGGGATCCACTTCGCGCGCATGTCCTCCGCACTGGACGGCATCGCGGCGGGGCCGCCGCCGAAACCGCCCGCGTACACCTGCTCGTTGGCGATCGCGGCGTACAGCTCGTCGATATCGGACTCCTGCAACCGGTCCAGGCGTACGACGTCGCCGACCAGGGAGCGTCCGTCCGGTGCGACCGTCATGCCTTCACCAGCAGGTGCAGGAGGAGCCAGACGACCGGCGCGGTCGCGAGCAGCGAGTCCAGCCGGTCCATCACGCCGCCGTGACCGGGCAGCAGGTTCGACATGTCCTTGATCCCCAGGTCGCGTTTGATCATCGACTCGCCGAGATCACCGACCGTCGCGGTGAGGACGGCGACGGCGCCGACGATCGCTCCGACCCACCAGTTCCCGTCCAGGAGGAAGACGACCGCGGCGATACCGGCGCCGATACACGCGAGCGTCGAGCCGACGAAGCCCTCCCAGGACTTCTTCGGGCTGATCGTCGGCGCCATCGGGTGCTTGCCGAACAGCACACCGGCCGCATACCCGCCCACATCGCTGGCGACCACGACCCCGAAGAACGTGACCACCCGCCCGGGACCGTCCACGTCCGGCTGGACCAGCAGGATCGCGAATCCGGCCAGCAGCGGCACGTAGCCGATCAGGAACACCCCGGCACTCACGTCCCGGACGAACCCGACCGACCCACCCGGCATTCGCCAGAAGATCGTCCCGAGCACGGTGATCCCGAGCGCGACCAGCAGTGCCATCGGTCCGCCGAAGTACGCCGCCACCAGCATCGCCGTCGTACCGACGAACAACGGGATCCGCGGAATCTCGGCTCCACCGGTGCGCAGCGCCTTGATCATCTCGTCGACCGCGATCAGGACGACGGCCAGCACCAGGACGGTGAACAGGACCTTCTGCCAGTACAGCGATCCGAGGATCAGTGCGCCGAGCCCGACCCCCACCGCGATGGCCGCGGGCAGATTGCGCCCGGCGCGGCTCGGGCTGGGACTCGCCGCGGGCGTGCTCTCGACGCCCATCACACCTCGAGCAGTTCGGCTTCCTTGTGCCTGAGCAGGTCGTCGATGGAGTCGACGAACTTCTTCGTCAACCCGTCGAGCCGCTTCTCAGCACTCTTGCCCTCGTCCTCGCCGGCGTCACCGTCCTTGACGGTCTTGTGCACCTGGTCCATGGCGTGCCGGCGGATGTTGCGGACCGAGACCTTGGCCTCCTCGGCCTTGGTCTTCGCGACCTTGATGTACTCCTTGCGGCGCTCCTCGGTCAGAGCCGGCAGCACGACCCGGATGATGGCGCCGTCGTTGCCCGGGTTCACACCCAGGTCCGAGTCGCGGATCGCCTTCTCGATCGCCGCCATCGCACCCTTGTCGTACGGCGAGATCAGCACGGTCCGGGGCTCCGGCACCTGGAAACCGGCCAGCTGCTGCAGCGGCGTCGGGCTGCCGTAGTAGTCGGCCAGAATGCCGGCGAACATCTGCGGGTGCGCCCGGCCGGTGCGGATCGCGGCGAAGTCGTCCTTCGCAACCTCCACGGCCTTCGACATCTTCTGCTCGGCATCGCGGAGAGCTTCGTCGATCACGACATTCCTCGCTTCCTCTGGGCCACCTCGGCGCGGCCACACTCCTACCCTACGAACGCGGGTCTACCAGATAACGGACATCCACCCGTGTCCGACGATCCTAGTCGCACGAGCGGGTGACCGAATACGCCGGGTACGCCGGGTTACTGCCCCCGGGAGACGACCGTGCCGATCTTGTCGCCGTGGATCACGCGGGCGATGTTGCCCTCCTCGAGACCGAAGATCACGATCGGCAGCGCGTTGTCGCGGGCCAGGCTGATCGCGGTCGCGTCGGCGACCCGGAGCCCGCGGGCCAGGAAGTCGTCGTACGACAGCTGGTCGAACTTCACCGCGTCCGGGTTCTTCTTCGGGTCGGAGTCGTAGACACCGTCAACGCCCTGCTTGCCCATCAGCAGCGCCTCGGCGCCGACCTCCAGCGCGCGCTGGGCGGCGACCGTGTCGGTGGAGAAGTACGGCATACCGGAGCCGGCGCCGAAGATGACCACGCGGCCCTTCTCCAGGTGCCGCTCGGCCTTGCGCGGGATATAAGGCTCCGCGACCTGGCCCATCGTGATCGCGGTCTGCACCCGCGTCTCGATGCCGAGCTTCTCCAGGAAGTCCTGCAGCGCCAGGCAGTTCATCACGGTGCCGAGCATGCCCATGTAGTCGGCCCGGTTCCGCTCCATGCCGCGCTGCTGGAGCTCGGCGCCGCGGAAGAAGTTCCCGCCGCCGACCACCACGGCGACCTGGACGCCCGACCGCGCCACGTCCGCGATCTGCTTGGCGATCGAGTTCACCACATCGGGGTCGACGCCGAGCTTGCCGCCGCCGAACACCTCCCCGGACAGCTTCAGCAGTACGCGGTGGTAGGCGGGCGAGGACGGCGAAGAGGCCGGACTCGTCTCGGTACCCAGGGTTTCCGTCACGATTCCGGCCTCCTCGTTCATTGCCTGTCCTTCGGTGCCTGCGCTCAGATCCTTCGCGGGATCAGGCGCCGACCTCGAAGCGGGCGAACCGCTTCACGGTGACACCGGCGGCGTCGAGCACAGCCTTCACGTTCTTCTTGTTCTCCGTGACCGACGGCTGCTCGAGCAGCACGACGTCCTTGAAGAAGCCGTTCACCCGGCCCTCGACGATCTTCGGCAGGGCGCCTTCCGGCTTGCCCTCCTCGCGCGCGGTCGCCTCGGCGATCCGCTTCTCGTTCTCGACCGTCTCGGCCGGGACCTCGTCGCGGGTGGTGTACAGCGGGCGCATCGCGGCGGCCTGCATGGCGGCACCACGGGCGGCCTCCACGTTGTCGCCCTCGAACTCGACCAGTACGCCGACCTGGGCCGGCAGGTCCGCGGCGCGCTTGTGCATGTACGCCGTGACCTTGCCGTCGAAGACGGCCACCTTGCCGAGTTCCAGCTTCTCGCCGATGACCGCGGCCAGCGCCTCGATGTTCTCGGCGACCGACTTGCCGTCGGTCAGCTTCTCGCTGAGCAGACCCTCGACGTCGCCGACCTTGCTCGCCGAAGCGTGCGCGACGATGTCGGCGGCCAGCTGCTGGAACTGCTCGTTCTTGGCGACGAAGTCGGTCTCGCAGTTCAGCTGGACCAGAGCGTTCTCCGCCGCGGCCACCAGGCCGTTGGTGGCGGACCGCTCGGCGCCGCGCTTGGCCGCCTTGGCCGCGCCGTGGATGCGCAGCTCCTCGATCGCCTTCTCGAAGTCGCCGTCGGTGGTCTCGAGCGCCTTCTTCGCGTCCATCATGCCCGCGCCGGTGGCGTCGCGGAGCTTCTTCACGTCAGCGGCGGTGTAGTTCGCCATTCCTCGATCTCTCGTCTTGTTCTGATGCGACTGGGTGGGCGGGCAGCGCCGGCGGACGGGCCGCGGCAGCTGGTGACGCCGCCCGGGATCGACCCGGGCGGCGCCAGCGGGCTGTCAGGCCTCGTCGGCCTTCGGAGCGTCGTCGTCCTTCTTCGCCTCGGTGACCTCGGCGTCGGTCGCGACCGGCTCGGTCAGGACCTCGGCAGCCTCAGCGGTCTCGGCAGCCGGAGCAGCCTCCGCAACCGGAGCGGCCTCAGTAACCTCGGCAGCCGGGGCGGCCTCCGTGACCTCGGCAGCCGGGGCGGCCTCGGCGGCCGGAGCAGCCTCAGCGGTCTCGGTGGCCTTGGCGGCGCCGTTCTGGCTCTCCAGCAGCTCGCGCTCCCAGGCAGCCATCGGCTCTTCCTGGCCCAGCTCCTCGCCGGCGGCGGCGGAGCCCTGGCCGGAGCGGCCCATCAGGCCGTCGGCGACGGCGTCGGCGACAACCCGCGTGAGCAGGCCGACCGAGCGGATCGCGTCGTCGTTCCCCGGAATCGGGTAGTCGACCTCGTCCGGGTCGCAGTTGGTGTCCAGGATGCCGATGATCGGCAGCTTCAGCTTGCGCGCCTCGTCGACGGCGAGGTGCTCCTTCTTGGTGTCCACGATCCACACGGCGGCCGGAACCCGGGCCATGTCGCGGATACCGCCGAGGGTCTTGAGCAGCTTGTCGTGCTCGCGACGCTTCTGCAGCAGCTCCTTCTTCGTGACACCGGAGGCGGCGACGTCGTCGAAGTCGATGAGCTCGAGCTCCTTGAGGCGCTGGAGCCGCTTGTTCACCGTCTGGAAGTTCGTCAGCATGCCGCCCAGCCAGCGCTGGTTCACGTACGGCATCCCGACGCGGGTCGCCTGCTCGGCGATCGCTTCCTGGGCCTGCTTCTTGGTGCCGACGAACAGGATCGCGCCGCCGGAAGCGACCGTGCTGCGAACGAACTCGTACGCGCGGTCGATGTAGGACAGCGACTGCTGCAGGTCGATGATGTAGATGCCGTTGCGCTCGGTGAGGATGTAGCGCTTCATCTTCGGGTTCCAGCGCCGGGTCTGGTGCCCGAAGTGCACGCCGCTCTCGAGCAGCTGCTTCATGGTTACTACGGCCATGACTGTGTGGGTCTCCTGTCACGCTTCCCCGGGTGCTCTTCCGGGTCCGCGCGTCTCTCGGTTGTCTCGCGACGCGCCGGGATGGCGCACCGTGCCTGATGCCCGTCGTACGGCTCCGCCCGGATCGCTCCGGGACCGCTGGAGTCGCACACTTGTGCGGGCATGCGTAGTCGCCCCACTTACAGGGGGCGCCACCGGAAGTGTACGGGACCACCCGCGCCTTAAGCGAACCGGGTCAGGTTGTCCACAATTCCCGGATCGCCGGTCCACAGCCACCCCGAAACCGGCATCTTCCCTGGCATGAACCTCGCCTTGCTCCCGCCACCCAGTCCACCCGTGCAGTCCGTCGCGGCCTGGCCGCTCCAACCCCGCCCGGAGGTCGTGCGCGGCTTCGAACTGCCCGCGAAACCCTGGCTGCCCGGCCATCGCGGCGTCGACCTCGCCGGCCGCCCCGGCCAACCCGTCCTCGCGGCCACCCCGGGCACGATCACGTACGCCGGCGCACTCGCCGGCCGCGGCGTCATCACGATCACCACCGGCCCCCGCCGTACGACGTATGAACCTGTCGTCCCCGCGGTCTCGGTCGGAGCCACCGTCAAGACCGGCACCGTCATCGGCCGCCTGTCGGCTGCGGGCTCGCACTGCCGGCCAAGATCCTGCCTGCATTGGGGCCTGATCCAGGGCAAGCAGTACCTCAACCCCTTGACCCTGCTCCCCAACCGCCCGGTCCGCCTGCTCCCACTCACCGACCGACAAGCCCAACCGGCCGAGGCAGCTCCCCGCGGCACGTCACCTGACCTGTCACCTGACCCGGCGCCTGACGGCCCACCCGACAGCAACGGGCGCGCGGCCAAGCTCGTCATCGCCGCCACCGCAGCTCTGACACTCACCGCCGGCCTGCTGATCAGGCGCGCATGAGCCACGACTTGTCCATGCGGTCAGCTGCCGGGGACCCGGGCCTGCCAGGCGTCCTCGTCCCGCGAGCGGCGCTCGACGCCGGCCGGGAGCTTGTTCTTGGCGAGGTCGATGAGCGTGGTGTTCTCGAGCACGTCCCGGAGGCTCGCGCGGGCGGCGATCCAGACCCGCTGCAGGACGACCGCGTGCTCGTTGTACGTGACGCTCTCCGGCCGGACACCCGAGATGCTCACGATCGGGCCGTCGACCGCACGCATCACGTCGGCGACGGAGATCTCGTTGGGGTCGACGGCCAGTCGCCAGCCACCCGACTGCCCACGCTGGCTGGACAGCACGCCTGCTCGCCGCAGATCGGCCAGGATGCCCTGCAGGAACCCGTGCGGAATGCCCTGCGCCCGGCTCAGCTCCTCGGCCGACACCACCGCAGGATCGCCGGCCACCCATCGCTGGGTGATCTCGATCAGAGCTCGCAACGCATAGTCAGACTTCGCCGAAACCCGCATGTCCCGCAGTCTGCCGCATCCTGGCGCCCACGCGCCGCATCCCCGCCAATGTCATGCCCTGGGGTGCGCCTGCTGGTAGGCCTGACGGAGCCGGTCTGTGGAGACATGGGTGTAGATCTGGGTCGTCGCGAGCGACGCGTGCCCCAGGAGCTCCTGCACGCTGCGCAGATCCGCGCCGCCCTCGAGCAAATGCGTGGCCGCCGTGTGGCGCAGACCGTGCGGACCGAGATCCGGTGCGTCGACGACAGCGATCCGCTCATGCACCATCCGCCGTACCGCCCGCTGATCGATCCGGCCGCCACGCGCCCCGAGAAAGGCCGCAGGCCCACTCCCCTCGCGCGCCAACTTCGGCCGCGCCTCGGCCAGCCACCGCGCGAGCGCCTGTCCAGCCGGTACGCCGTACGGGACCGAACGCTCCTTCCGCCCCTTGCCGAAGACCCGTACGACGCGGCGCGAGTCGTCGACGTCGTCCACGTCGAGGGCGCACAGCTCACCGACGCGGATCCCCGTTGCGTAGAGCAACTCCATGATCGCGAGGTCACGCAGCCCGACCGGACTGCCGTCGTCCGCCGCGACCGCCGCGGCGTCGAGCACAGCTCGGGTGTCGGCCTGACCGAGGACCCCAGGGAGCGTCTTGTGAGCCTTGGGACTGGCCAGCAACGCTCCGGGATCCGTACTGATCCGCCCGGTCCGCTGCGCCCAGGCCGTGAACACCCTTGCGGCCGTCGCCCGGCGAGCCATCGTGCTGCGGGATTTCCCCAGACTTTGCTGTTTGGCCAACCACGACCGCAGGCTGCGGATATCCAACTGCCCGAGATCATCGTGACCAAGCCGAATCAAATGTTCGAGTAAATCCGCGACATCTCCGATGTAGGCTCTCACCGAGTGAGTGCTGAGGTCTCTTTCCGCCGTCAGATGCCTTTCGTAGTCAGCTAGTAACACAGCGAAACTTTCCGGCCAGGAACGGTTTCCGCTGACTTCGCCCGGCGTCATACCTCGACGATGCGTGAGGTGGCCCTGCATCGCAAGCCACCGCGCGGAGACCGACGAGAGGAGGGCTGGTCGATAGCCCAACGGTCGACTACTGTTCGGCCCGATTGCCCTAGTAGCAACGGAGGCACCCCTGACCATGGCCCCCTCAGCGAACGGACAGACCGTAGGCCGGCGCCTGCCGGTCGAGTCGGCGTTCACTCGAGTCGAGGACGCGCGGCACCGTCTGCCGCGTTTGTTCGGTCGTCGCGACCTGGTTGTACTCGGCCTGGGCGTGATGATCGGCTCCGGCATTTTCAGCATCAGCGGCGTTCAGGCGGCAAATGTCGCCGGACCGGCAGTGATCCTGTCGTTCGTCATCGCCGCGATCGTCTGCCTGCTGGCCGCGGCCTGTTACGCCGAACTGTCGTCCACCATCCCGGTTTCCGGTAGCGCGTACACCTTCAGCTACGTCACCTTCGGTGAAGCGTGGGCGTGGCTGGTCGGCTGGGCGCTCGTGCTCGAACTCGTCACCGCGGCGGCGATCGTCGCTCGGGTCTGGTCGGCGTACTTCCTGGCCACGCTGGACGGCTTCGGAGTGACGCTGCCCGCCGGAGTTGCGCAGTTCTTCGGCCCCGAGGCCAAGTTGAACCTGGTGGCCCCGCTGCTGCTGCTGGTTCTGACCGCGCTGATCGTGACCGGCACCAAGCTCTCCTCCCGCGTGCTGACCGTCGTCGTGATCGCGAAGGTCGCGGTGATCCTCCTGGTGGTGATCGTCGGCGCCGCGCACATCAACATGGACAACTACCACCCGTTCGTGCCGCCGGCCCGCGCTGCGCCCGCGACCGCGAGCCCGACGTTGCTGGGCTGGATCCTGGACTCGTCGTTCGGCTCGTTCGGGACGATGGGCATCTTCACGGCCGCGAGCACGATCGTGTTCGCGTACATCGGCTTCGACCTGATCGCGACCGCGTCCGAGGACGCCCGCAGCCCGCGGAAGACCGTGCCGCAGGGCATGCTGCTCGGCGTCGGCGCGGTGACGATCCTCTACATCGCGATGGCAGTCGTCCTGGTCGGCATGCGCCCGTACGGCCAACTGGGCGGCGGTGCGCCGGTCTCCGAAGCGATGGCCGCAGTCGGGGTCGGGTGGGCCGCGAAGGTGGTCAATCTCGGTGCATTGCTGGCGTTGATGACGGTGATCATGGTGGTCCTCATCGCGCAGAGCCGGGTGCTGTTCAACATGGGCCGTGACGGCCTGCTCCCGAAGAGCCTCGGCCGGGTCAGCCGGGTGTACTCCTCCCCCGCCCGCGCCGCCGCGTTCGCAGGTCTCGCCGCGGTGGCCCTCACGCTCTATCCGAAGGTCCTCGAGCTCGAAGAGCTGCTGGTCATCGGCGCCCTGTTCTGCTTCGCGTTCTGCGCGGTCGGCGTCCTCACGCTGCGTCGCTCCGAGCCCAACCTGGAGCGCGGCTTCCGGGTACCGATGGTCCCGTTGATCCCGCTGCTGTCGCTCGCCGCCACGGTCTGGCTGATGCTCAACCTGAAGACGAGCACCTGGACCAAGTTCGGCATCTGGATGGTCATCGGCATCGCGATCTACGGCCTCTACGGCCGCTGGCACAGCCGCCTCGCCAACGAGGACAGCTGGGACTTCGACCTCGGCGACACCGACCCCGGCACCGGAGGCCTCCAGGCCATCCGCTCCGAACCCGATCGCCCCACCGAACTCCGTGCCATCCGCACCCCACCCGACCAACAACCCCAAAAACCCACCCGCGGCAAACACATGCGCAACTAGCGCCTCTCCGCGAGCACCGCCTCAGGTCAGCCGCGCAGCGCGGTCAGCACGGCGAGGACTCGGCGGTTGACGTCGGCTGAGGGCTCCAGTTGGAGCTTGCGGAAAAGGTGCGCACAGGTCGCCTCGACGGTGCGCTCGCTGACGTGGAGCTCGCCGGCGATGGCCGAGTTGGAGCGTCCCTCCGCCATCAGCGCCAAGATGTCTCGCTCTCGGCTCGTGAGCTGGGTCAGAGGTGAGTCCGGACGCCGTCGCCGCATCAGCCGCGACACGATGGTCGGGTCGAGAACGCATTCGCCGTCTGCGACCCGTCGCAGTGCATCCACGAGTACGGCGATGTCGGACACGCGCTCCTTGAGCAGGTAGCCGACGCCGCCGGGTTGATCCGCGAGAAGACGGGATGCGTACCGGCTCTCGACGTACTGGCTCAGCACGACCACCGCCGTGTCCGGGTAGAGCTCGCGGATCTGACGGGCCGCGACCAACCCTTCGTCGGTGTGGGTCGGCGGCATCCGGATGTCGACGATCGCGGCGTCCGGCTTGCCGAGCGCGACCAGGCGCAGCAGTTCGTCGGCATCAGCGGCCTCACCGACGACCTCGATGCCCGTGTCACCGAGCAGCCGCGCGAGGCCTGAACGGATCAGCATGACGTCGTCCGCGATCACGACTCGCACGGGATCACCGCCTTCACGTCGTAGCGGCCGGCCTCAGGACCCGACCAGGTGAGCTGTCCGCCGAGGGCACCGACCCGATCGCCGATCGCCGAGAGATCCGGTGCCCGTAAGGTCGCCGACTCCGTCTCGACCCTGACGATCAGCGACTCCGCAAGGTGGCGGACCTCGATCCGGCAACGCGTGGTGGCGGAGGGCCGTACGACGCCACCGACTGCGGCAGCGACGGTCGCATAAGCAGCCATCGCCACCTCCGCAGTCAAAGCATCAGTGACGTGCATCGTGAGCTCCGCCGGTACGTCGGATGCCGCGACGAGCTCGATCAACGCCTGCTCCAGGCCCTCGTCGGCGAGCACACTCGGAAAGACTCCGTGCGCCAGCCGACGCAACTGGCTCAGAGCGGCGCCGACCTTGCTCTCCAGCCGCTCGATCGTGAGGCGCGTGTCCTGGTCGGCGTCGGCGCGGGCGATGCGCAACTGCAGACCCACACCGACCAGCCGCTGCTGCGCACCGTCGTGCAGGTCGCGCTCGATCCGGCGGCGTTCGCCGTCCGATGCGGCGACGACCCTGCGCTGTGACGCCCGTACCTCCGCCAGCCGCGCTCGAGCGACCGTCGACAACTGTGCGTTGTGAAGCGCCAACCGAGTGACCGGGGACAGGCCCGCGAGGACCTCCGCCGGGTCCACGGTGCGAGCGGCGACAAGCCGAACGGTCGGCGCCGAGCCGTCGGTCAGGACCACGGTCCGGGCCGGCTCGGGTGGGTCCAAGACGGCCGCGCCGGCCGGGTCGAGCCAGCGGTCCTCACCTGGAACCGCGAACTGGACATCGACGATGGCTCCGCGCCGTACGGACTCTGCCGACAAATCGGCCACCACCCGGTCGACGGCGGCGCGACTCCGCAGAACACGAAGGTGCAGCAAGCACACCGCCCCTCCGACCGCCGCGACGGCCAACGGTTCCAGCGGGAGTCTGACGGCTGACGGCGTGATGTTCTCGAAGGTCAGCCATCGTAGGACTGCCAGCCCTCCGAGCGCTGTCAGAGCAGCCAGTGCCGCGCCACTCACCAGCCGAGACGAACGGGTCCCGAGACGCGCGGCGACCGCGACTCCACCGATCACAGCAATGCCGACGATTACCGCCGTGGTGATCGTCATCGTGGCGCGGGTCCCGATCAGCTCGCCGAGGGGTGGCGAGAGGTTCGCGCAGGTCTGGGCGCAGCCCGGATCGGCGAACGGGTCATACGCCAGCGCATGTACTCCGGCCGCAACGACGGCGATCCCGGCGATGACCATCACGAACCGGTCCGCTGGTGGCTCTGCTCGGGCCGGCCACAGCAGAGCCGTCGCGGCGATCCCCGCCACGGCCAGCGGTGTCGTCGCGAGAGTAGCGGCGCGCAACGAGTCCGGCAGCCATTCTTGCGAGGCCCACAACGGCAGGATGGCCGCAACGCCTGCCAGTGCGAGCGCTGCCGAGACGCGGCCGCTGTGCGGCCGTGCGGCCCAGGCTCCGGCGACGGAGATCGTGGCGGCCACGGCGACGATCAGCACGTACCAAACCGGCAGCCTCTGAACCTGAGGTGCGTTCGGGTTGGCGAACGCGAACGGCAGGACGCAGACCACCACGACCGCGGCCGACAGCACAGTGGCCGACACGGCCAGGCCTGCGCCGCGTGCCACTACCACCGGACCCGCCCCCGCCACCATGGTCACGCTTCCCATTGTGCGCTTGTGACGTCACTGTGGGGTGCAGTGGTAGCCACATTCGATCCGCGTGCCAGCACGGTCGGCAGAAGCGAGCGCCACTCGTAGCGTCCGGAGTAATGGACGTTACTCAGCGTCCGATGTCCCGGACGTAGGGGGAGGAACCATGAACGTACTGCGCAAGCGCGGTCTCAGCTACAGCCTCGTCGCCGTCATGCTGATGGCACCGCTCGGCTGTAGCGGCGCGAAGGCAGTCGACAAGGCCGGTGGGGACAGCGCCGTACTGACGCTGGCCACCATCGACGACGTGAACAACAACGGTCAGTCGTTCGGGCCGCAGGCCTTCGTCGACAACCTCCGCACGGTGTCCGGCGGCAAGCTGAAGGTCGAGATCAAGAAGGACTACGGCGCGGGCGATGCAAAGGCCGAATCCGCCATCGTGAAGGCGATCGCGGCCGGCGAGATCGACGGCGGCTGGCCGTCGACGCGGGCCTTCGCGGGAGCCGGCATCACCAGCCTCCTGGCTGTCGAGGCACCGATGACCATCACCAACTACGCCGCGGAGAAGCAACTCGTGACCGCACCGGTCGCCAAGTCCCTGCTCGCCGGCCTGGACAGCACCGGTGTCGTCGGCCTCGGACTGGCAGTCGGACCGCTTCGCCGGCCGTTCGCCGCGAAGAAACCGCTGCTCGGACCGGCTGACTGGACGGGCACGCGGTTCCGGACCTACAACTCGCCCGTGCAGGAAGATGCCATTCGGGCGCTGGGCGGTACACCGGTGAACTTCGGGATCGAGTGGGGCGGCGAGGTCAAGGCCGGTCGTCTTCGCGGCGCCGAGTTCGACATTCCGCAGTACGCCAAGACCGACACCGCTCTCGCCCCCCAGGTCACCGCCAACGTCGTGCTCTGGCCGAAGGTGTTCGTCCTGAGCTTCAGCCGGAAACGGTTCGAGGCCCTCACCGACCAGCAGCGAGGCTGGATCCGGGATGCGGCGGAGCGAGCGACGAAGACCTCTGTCGAGGCCACCTACGAGGAGTCGCCCATCGCCGACGCGATGTGTAGCGACGGTGTCCGCTTCATCTCCGCCACACCAGGTGAGGTCGCCGGCCTGCGCAGGAAACTGCAGCCTGTACTGGACAAGCTTGCAGCCGACCCGAAGAGCGGACCGATGCTGAAGGAGATCCAGGCCATCGCGACGACCAACCCTCTGGCTGACGTCCCGAACGTGCCGGAAACCTGCCGGCAGACGGGTAAGGAAGCTCCTGTCCCCAAGATCCCTCAGGAGATCTCCGCTCTTCCGAACGGTGTCTACCGGGTGGAGCTCACCACCGAGGACGTCCACGCCGCAGGTCTGGACAACTCGGACAGAACTTCGGGGACCTGGACCCTGACTGTGCGGAGCGGGACGTGGGAGGTCCGCTGCCGGCCCGTCGGGGATCCGGAGGATGACTGCGGTGGCACCATCACCGACGGTGTGCTGGCCGGGGGAGATCTCCGCGGCACTGGTCACCAGGTCTGGCTCGTGCCCAAGGGCAAGGACCGGCCGGTCCGGGCCGATTGGGCGGTCGACGGCAACACCCTCACCTTCAGTCACTTGTCCAGCTCGTACGGGTCCGAGATGGACATCGAGCCGTACCAGAAGATCGGTTAGGACAGCCGGCGCCGACACGGGACGGTGGCAGTCACCGTCGTACCGGCTCCGGGTGGACTCTCCACCCGGAGCCGGCCGTCGAGGACGGCCAGTCGGTCGGACAGGCCGGTCAGCCCTGATCCGGAAGGGTCGGCTCCACCGCGCCCGTCGTCGGTGATGGTCGCCTCCAGCAGATCGCCGTACCGGCGTACGTCGATCTTGATCCGGCCGGCGTCGGCGTGCTTGGCCGCGTTGGCCAATGCCTCTGAACAGACATAGAACAAGGCGGTCTCGGCGTCGGCGTCACCGGCAGAGTCGCCGCTGTAGCTGATCACCGCCTCGGCCGGGGCTCGTGCCGCGAGGATCTCGAGGGCATCGCGCAGCCTTCCCTCCCCCAGCGTCGCCGGCGGAATACCTGCCACCAGGTCGCCGATCTCCGCGATCGCCGCTGCGAGCTCTGATCCCACGATCCCCAAGGCGGTCGCTGTCCCGACGCGTACGTCGGCGAGTTCGGCCTGGGCGTCCCTCAAGACGGCTGCCACGTTCTGCCCCAGCTCTTCCGCCACTTCCTCTCGCTGGCGGTCCGCAGCTGCGACAACTCGCGCACGCGCCGCCTCCAGTTCGCGCAGTCGTGCCAATTGCTCCTCCTGCAGCCGGAGGTTGGCCACCGCCAGCCGGACAGCCGTCGCGACCGCCCGGGCCGTGAGCGGATCCTCCAGCGCCGCCGACCGATGGGCGACGACAGCGACCGGTACGTCGTCCTCGCTGACCGTGAGGAGGTTCCGGTCTGCCTGCCTGCCCGCGAAGTCCTGCCAGCGGTGAACTTCAAGGCTTGGATCGCCGAGCGCCTCTCCGAGTACCGAGGCGAAGCCGTCGAGTCCAGTCAACGGCCGACTGACCAGAACCGCGTCGGCCAGCCGTCGGCGTACTCGTAGCGCCGACCAGTACGCGACAGGAAACGTCACAGCGACCAGTCCGAGGACGACTTGGTAGTCGAGGAGAGCGACCGCTGGATCGAACGATTCCTGACTCCTGGCGAGCGACCAGCTGACGCCAAGTGTCGCTGCCGTTGCGCCGGCTGCCGTCACCGGATACCACCGAGCACTTGGTGGGCGCATCGCGGCGCAGACGGCGGCCAGAGCGAAGAGCAGAGCCACCGCAGGTTGTGGGACGACACCGGTCGCTACCACTCCGGCGAGAGCGACCGCGAGCCAGGCGAGCCGGCCGCGGATCTGGCCGGTCGGAAACGCCACCAACGCCACCGCAAGCACCGACTGATGGAGTGATAGAGCCTGCACGAACACGGATCCGAGCAACCAGGCACCACCCACGGCGGCAACCATCGCCCGCTGACGAACCGGCCCGGTGGGCAGGGCCCCAGCGACGATGAAAACGACACCGACGGCGACGTCCACCGCCATCCGCCACCCATCGACCTGTGCCGCCTGGTCCGCCCGCACGGCCAGCATCACCAGCCCACCAGTTGCGACCACCACGACCGCGAGCCTGACCATGCAACCGACTGTCACCCGACCGCCCGCCAAGAGCAAGCCCCACCAGCACCCAGCCCCACCGGTCCACCCGATGACGTGGTTCGAGCGGCAGGCGCTGACTCCAGACGGATCGCCGCCGGCTCAGCTGCTTGTCAGGCTCCCATCGACCGATGACGGCACGGGTTCCCAGACGAATCCGTCCGGGTCGACGAAGTTGCCCGCGTCGGCTGTCAGGGCGATCCGGTGCGAGCCGCTGCCGTCGACCGGTACGCCGGCGTCCTTGGCCAGCGCCTTCCGCCCATACAGGCCCAGCTTGATCGGGCCCGTGGTGGCGAACTCGACGTACTTGCGCCCGAAGCTCCTCGCCACGGCCAGCCCGTGGTCCACGTAGAACTTCTTGCTCACGGCAACATCAGCGCATCCCAGCAGCAGGACGACGGAGTCGATCACGCGGGTCGCCGGACCGGTGTCCTTCTTCGCCGAGGTGGCCACCTTCCAGATCGTGCCGTCGGGCGCCTGGACGACGCCGCCGTACCCCCAGAGCGACTTGGTCACCGGCTTCACCACCGTCGCGCCGGCCGCGACGGCCGACTCGAACAGGCTGCTCACCGTACTCGGCTGGGCCACCGTCAGCGACAACGTGAAGTCACGGAAACCCGTCGTTTCCGCACTGGACTCTCGCACCCGTACCTGTTCGGTCAGCCCGAAAGCATCCGCCAGGAATTGCTCCGCCGATGCGCTGTCGGCCACTTCCAGAACCACACTGTGAAGAGTTGTCATGTCCTCAAGGTATTCAGCCAGGCTGCGCCCCGCTTCTCGATTCCTGACCACCTCCGAACCACTGGTTGTTATAGGGATGTGGGTGATAGGTGCCAGCCGGTGGGGGTTTGGGTTATCAGGGTCAGGGTGGTGAGGGTTTGTAGGCATTGTTGGGTGGTGGGGAGGTCGAGGCCTGCGGTGGTGGCTATCCGGTCGGTGGGGGCGGGGTTGTGGACCGGGACGGCGTCCAGGGTTCGTTGGAGGTCGGGGGTGAGGGTGTCGGTGAGGGTTGGGGCGGCTCTTGGGGGTTGGGTGAGGTTGGTGCCGAAGGGGGAGATTGCTTCGATGATGTCGGCGACGTTGGTGGCCAGGACGGCGTTGCGTTCGCGGACGAGTAGGTGACTGCCCGCCGACATTCGCGAGGTGATCGGGCCAGGGACGGCGAGGACGGCGCGGCCGCATTGTTCGGCCCAGCCGGCGGTGTTGAGTGCGCCGCTGCGTACTGCGGCTTCGATGACGACGGTGCCTTGGGTTATGGCGGCGATGAGTCGGTTGCGGGCGAGGAACCGGAGCTTGGTCGGGGCGCAGCCGGGTGGAAGTTCGGCGACGACCAGGCCGTCCTCGACGATGCGGCTGAGCAGGGCGGAGTTGCGTTTCGGGTAGCTGACGTCGACGCCGCAGGCGAGGACTGCGATGGTCGTGCCGGCGGCTGCGAGGGCTCCGCGGTGTGCTGCCGCGTCGATGCCGTAGGCGCCGCCGGAGACGATCGTCAGGCCGTTGTCGGCGAGGCCGGAGGACAGTTCGGCCGAAACGTGTTCGCCGTACGACGAGCAGGCGCGGGCGCCGACGATCGCGACGGCTCGGGTCAGGGCTCGGCGGAGGTTCGCGCGGCCGCGGACCCAGAGGCCGAACGGTACGCCGGCTCTGCGGGTCAGCTGACCTGCTTCCTCGAGGACTTCGACTTCGGCCGGCCACTCGTCGTCGCCGGGGATCACGAACCGGGCGCCGGCGGCCGCGGCTCGCTCGAGATCTCGGTATGGGTCGGCCGTGGCGAGTCGCGTGGACCAGCGCTCCAGGCCGGAGGCGTTGTGTTGGAGGCGGTCCCAGATCTCCAACGGGGGTAGGCCTTCGAAGGTCTTCAGGGCGGCGAGGTCGCCCGGCTCGACCACCCGGGACAAGCCCGCGCGGGCCAGACGCTCCTCATCGCCGTTGCCACCGGCAACCGCCTCGTTGCCACCCGCTCCTCGCCCGGAGCCAGAACCTTCGGTCGCTAGTGCGTAGGTGGGGGTCATTTGGTGGGTCCTTTGAGGGGGCGGAGGTCTGCTAGTTGGGTCAGGGGCTCGCCTGAGCGGAGTTGGAAGGCTTCGTGGGTTTGGTCGGCTGTGGGGATGGCGGCGCCGGCTAGGTCCGTCAGGGTCCAGGCGAGGCGGACTACGCGGTCGAAGCCTCGTGCGGTGAGGCGACCGGCGGAGTAGTGGTCTTCCAGGAGCTCTTGGCTGGCCTCGTCAAGCGGGTGCTCGCGGCGCAGGACCGGGCCGGGGATCTCGCTGTTGAGGGTCCAGGCGGTCTCGCGGTAGCGGTGCGTCTGGCGATCGCGGGCGGCCTGGACGCGAGCCGCGACGACTGCGGTCGACTCCACGGATTGGCCGTCGGTAATTGTGCGGGCGGCCGGCAGGATCTGGCGCTGGATGTCGAGGCGATCCTTGATCGGGCCACTGATCCGCTGGCGGTACCGCGCCAGATGCTGCGGTGTGCAACTGCAGATGCCTTGGTTGGTGCCGGACAGGCCGCAGGGGCAGGGGTTGGCGGCGAGGACGAGCATGAAGCGGGCGGGGAACTTGGCAACGGCCGCGGCCCGGTGGATTTCGACGAATCCCGATTCGAGTGGCTGTCGGAGGCTGTCGAGGGCCAGTGGATGCATCTCGGGTGCCTCGTCGACGAAGAGGATGCCGCGGTGCGCGCAGCTGATGGCGCCCGGTCGCGGCACGCCGGTGCCGCCGCCGACCAGACTGGCCAGGGACGCCGTGTGGTGGGGCGCGATGAACGGCGGCCGGTGGACCAGCTCGGCGTCGTTCGTGAGCAGGCCGGCGAGTGAGTGCACGGCCGAGACTTCCAGTGAGTCGTCGGTGCTGAGGTCAGGCATCAGTCCGGCCAGGCGCTCGGCGAGCATGGTCTTGCCGGATCCCGGTGGGCCGTGCAGGAACAGGTGGTGGCCGCCGGCAGCAGCGGCCTCGATCGCGCGTCGGCCCTCCTGCTGGCCGATGATGTCGTCGAGATCGACCTCCGGCAGCCGGACCAGCGACTCCGACACCAGGCGCGGCTCGGCGCGGGGTGGTGCTTCGTCAGGGATCTCGGTGCCACGGAGCAGAGCGAGGACCTGGCGCAGCGAGCGAGCGCCGTACACCTCGATGCCGGGGACCAGGCGAGCCTCGCCCACGTTGAGGTCCGGGACGACGATGCGGTCGAAGCCGGCCCGGGACGCGGCCAGGGTCATCGCGAGCGCGCCGCGGACCTCGCGGATGCGGCCGTCGAGGCCCAGTTCGCCGATGATCGCCGTACGGCGGAGCACGCCGGGATCGACTGCGCCGGCCGCCGTGAGGAGTGACAACGCGATCGCGACGTCATAGTGCGATCCCGTTTTGGGGAGTGTGGCGGGTGAGAGGCCGATGGTGACCTTGCGGTCGGGGAACCGCTCGCCGCTGTTCACCATGGCGGCCCGGACGCGGTCGCGGGCTTCGGACAGGGACGTGTCGGGAAGACCGATCAGGGTCGTCTTCGGAAGGCCCTGGGCGATGTCGGCCTCGACCTCGACCAGGTGGCCCTCCAGACCGACCAGGGCGACGGACCAGGTGTGCGCGAGGGCCATCAGATCGCACCTCGCACGTGGTCCACCGTGGGTGGCGTGTTGTGGTCGAACAGGATCGAGATGACGTCGATCCTGACCTCGGCCGGTCTGAGCTGATGGGTCTGCAGCCAGCGGCCGGCCAGCCTCCGGAGCGTGGCCAGCTTCCGGTACGTGATGGCCTCCAGCGGGGTGCCGTAGTTCAGCCCGCGCCGGGTCTTCACCTCACAGACAACGAGTGTGTCGCCTTCGCGCGCGACGATGTCGATCTCGCCGAACTCGCAGCGCCAGTTGCGCTCGAGCACGGCGAAACCGTGGGTGCTGAGATATCTCGCGGCGAGATCCTCGCCGTACCGTCCGACGGTGTTCCTGGTCCGCATCGATGACCACCTCCGGCAGAGAAGATGCCGGGATCAGGCCTCGGAAACGGACCTCACCTTCAATCTGTGGACAACCGCACGCCTGTGGACGACGTCAGCGGCCGAAGTCGGAGTCCTTCGGGACTTCCAGGTCGGACTTGGCGAGCTCTTCGATGTTGACGTCGCGGAAGGTGACGACCTTGGCGTTCTTGACGAAGCGGGCGGAACGGTACACGTCCCAGACCCAGGCGTCGGCCATCGTCACCTCGAAGTACACGTCGCCGCCCTCGGTGCGGACCTTCAGGTCGACCGCGTTGCACAGGTAGAAGCGCCGCTCGGTCTCCACGACGTACTTGAAGATCCCGACGACGTCCTTGTACTCCCGATAGAGCTGAAGCTCCATATCGGTCTCGTACTTCTCAAGGTCGTCAGCACTCATCGGCTCTCCACTCCGGTGGGACTGGTCACATTCTGTCCCATAACGGGCCGCAGACTGCGGCGGACATTCTCAAACCGCCGTCGATGTTGTGGGCACGGGCCGTATTCGTCCAGTGCCGCCTGGTGTTCAGGGGTGCAGTACCCCTTGTGGATCCCGAACCCGTACTGCGGGTACACCTTGTCCCAGTGCTCCATCACGCGATCCCGGGTCACCTTCGCGATCACTGACGCGGCAGAGATGCAGGCGGCCACGCGGTCGCCCTTCCACATCGCCAGGCCCGGTACGCCGAGACCGTCGACGCCGAAGCCGTCGGTCAGCACGTACGACGGCCGCACGTCGAGCCGGAACAGTGCCCGGCGGAGCGCCTGCACGTTCGCGACGTGCATGCCCAGCCGATCACACTCGTCCGCCTCGATGGACACCACCGACCAGGCCAAGGCACGCTTCCGGACCTCTTCGTAGCAGCGCTCCCGCGCCTTCGCGGTGAGCAGCTTCGAATCGGCCAGCCCCGGGATCTGACCGCGCTTGCCCTCCGGCAGGATCACCGCGGCAGCCACCAACGGGCCCGCACACGGACCACGACCGGCCTCGTCGACACCGGCAATCGGATCCAGGCCGACGCGGCGCAGGGCTCGCTCGTACCCGTACAGCCCGGCGTCCCGCCGTACCGTGCTCCCGCGCGGCAACGCGCTCATCCAGCCCTCCGCATCACACAACTCACCCTAGGCGTCCGAGGCGACAGAACTGTTACTTGGGTGGTGGCGTGAGGGATATCGAAGGTTTGTCAGGCGCCGGGCCGGCGGCCGGGACCGCCTTGAAGGTGTCCGGTACGCCGAGTTTGCCCCAGCGACCCGCCGGCCAGACGATCATGATCGCCCGCCCGGTGACCTTGTCGAGCGGGACGAACGCCGCGTCGCCCTGGTTGCCGCCGTTCGCGTCGAGGTCCTGCAGGTGCACGCGGGAGTCCCCGGAGGCGGAGCGGTGGTCGCCCATCACGAAGATCCGGCCGGCCGGGACGGTGACCTGGAAGTCCATCTGGGACGGGGCGTCGCCCGGATACAGGTAACTGGTCTCGTCGAGCGGCTGGCCGTTCACGAGCAGCCGTCCCTTGGCGTCGCAGCAGGCGACCTTGTCGCCGGGCATACCGATGAGGCGCTTGATCAGGTGGCCGTGGCTGGAGTCCGGCAGCAGGCCGACGATCTCGAAGAACCGGCCGATCGAGCCGCGCTTCTGACCGCTCTCCTCGGCGCCGAGCCAGCCGCCCGGGTCCTCGAACACGACCACGTCGCCGCGCTTGACGTCGGTGAGCTTCTCGACCACGACCCGATCGCCGACCAGCAGCGTGTTCTCCATCGACTCGCTCGGGATGATGAACATCTGCCCGACGAACGCCCGCAGGATGGAGGAAACGATCAGGGCACCGACCACGATCAGCACGAACTCGCGGGCTGCCGCCGCGAAGCCCGAGCGGTGGGCAGGTTTGGCGTCCGTCTTGGTCGGTGTATCGGTCACTTCTTCAGCCCCGGCTTCTTGAAGGTTTCCGGAGGACGCAGCATCGTCATCCGGTCAGACGGCCAGATTACGCAACAGGCCCGGCCAACCACGTTCTCGACCGGCACGAATCCACCGCCGGGGCCGCCCATATGGGCGCGGGAATCGGCGGACTCGGCCCGGTTGTCGCCCATCACCCACAGGTGACCGGCCGGAACCAGCACGTTGAACGGCAGCTCGGACGGCCTGGCGTCCTTGAGGAGGTACTCCCGCTCGTCGAGCGGGATGCCGTTGACGGTGATCAGGCCCTGCTTGTTGCAGCAGACCACCCGGTCGCCGCCGATGCCGATCACCCGCTTCACCAGGTGACCCTCGCCGCTGCGCGGCAGGATGCCGACGAACTCACCGATCCGGCGCACCGTACCCGGCTTGACCTCTTCCTCGTTCAGCCAGTTGTCCGGGTCCTTGAAGACGATGATGTCACCGCGGTCGACGTCGCGGTGCAGGTAGCTGATCTTCTCGGCGAGGATCCGGTCGTCCTTCGTCAAGGTGTCGTACATCGACTCCGACGGGACGTAGAACGCCTCCGCGACGAACAGCCGCAGGACCACCGTGATGACGAGCGCGAGCACCGTGACGGTGCTCATCTCGACCAGCAGGCTGAGCAGCGGATTCCGCTGCTTCAGCCTGCGGTGACGTCCTTTGCTGCGACGTGCCCTCGTCGATGCCGGCCGAGGGCGAGCGCGAGTCGCAGTGCTCGGCGCCATAGGTGACCGTCGTCGTTACAGGCGTCAGGAGGCCGGGACTTCGCGCTTCTCCTTGATCTTCGCCGCCTTACCGCGCAGCTCGCGCAGGTAGTACAGCTTGGCGCGGCGGACGTCTCCGCGGGTCACGACCTCGATCTTGTCGACGATCGGGGTGTGCAGCGGGAAGGTCCGCTCGACGCCGACGCCGAAGCTGACCTTGCGGACCGTGAAGGTCTCCTGCAGGCCACCACCCTGGCGGCGGATCACGACACCCTTGAACACCTGGACGCGGGACCGGTTTCCTTCGACGACCTTCACGTGCACGTTCACGGTGTCACCGGCGCGGAAGGCCGGGATGTCGTCGCGCTTGCTCGCGTTGTCGAGCTCGTTCAGGATGTTGCTCATCAGGTGTCTCTTCCTCGCGCGTGCCACAGGTCACCCACGAAAATGTCGATGGTGAGAGTCATCAAAATGCTGCCTTGCGGTGGTCACCCCCTGTGGCAGGAGCACCGAAGGGCAGCAACAGACAATCTTGCCACACGCCCCACACGGTGACGAAATCCGGTGCCGTCGACCGCGGAGGGTGATCACTTACGGCGTCTGCGTTTACCGAGCCGGACCAGGTCGACCTTGGGCGTCTGGGGCTCCCGGCTGAGCTCCCGGTAGCCCGCTTTCCGGTACAGGGCGAGGTTCCGGTCGCTCAGGGCACCCGTGTTCAGCGCGTACGACGTGACCTCGGCGGGAGCCACCTGCTCCGCGGCACGCAGCAGGCGGGCACCGAGCCCGCGGCCCTGCCAGTCGGGGGCAACGATGAGTCGCTCGATCTGTCCGACTGTGTCGTCGACCAGGAGCTGGACTGATCCGACGATGCGGGTGCCGGCGACGGCCTTCAGGACGGTCCCGCGCTCCAGACGGGCCGCAGTCGCGGCAGCGTCGTCCGTCAGCGGCGGAATCGTGTAGTCGTCGTACAGCTGCGCTTCGGACAGGAACGCGGCCAGCTGCAGCACGTGGATCTCGCCTGCGTCAGCAGCCGTAGCGGGCAGCAGGCGGACCGCCGAGGTGGCGTCCTCCTTCTGAGCGACCACATCGCCCCACGCTGCCAGGAGGTCCGGCCGGCGTTCCGCAGTACGCCGTACCGACTCGTCGTGGTGCCAGTCGGCGATCAGGCCGTGGTTGCCGGACAGCAGGACCTCAGGTACGTCGTACCCGCGCCAGCTCGGCGGCTTCGTGTAGACCGGGTACTCGAGCAGGCCGTCGCCCGAGTGTGACTCTTCCGCCAGCGACTCCGGGTTGCCGATCACGCCGGGCAGCAGGCGAGCGACTGCCTCGACCATCACGAGTACGGCGACCTCACCGCCGTTCAGCACGTAGTCACCGATGGACACCTCGTCGACGCGCATCCGCTCGCCGGCGTACGACGCCACACGCGCGTCGATGCCTTCGTACCGGCCGCACGCGAACGCGAGCCAGGGCTCGGCGGCAAGCTCGTACGCGAGCTCCTGCGTGAAGGGCCGGCCTGCAGGGGTCGGCACGATCAGCCGCGGCTGCGAGGGACCGTCAACGGGGGCGACCGCATCCAGGGCCTGTCCCCAAGGCTCCGGCTTCATCACCATGCCCGCTCCCCCGCCGTACGGGGTGTCGTCGACGGTCCGGTGGCGGTCGTGGGTCCACTCGCGCAGGTCGTGCAGGTGGATGTCCAGGAGGCCGCTCTTGGCAGCCTTCCCGACCAGGGAGACGTCGAGGGCGGCCAGGTACTCCGGGAAGATCGTGACGACGTCCAGACGCATGTCAGTCTCCTGACTCGGTTTGGACCACCTCTGCGCCCTCGGGGTCGAGCAGGCCGGGGCGGTCCGCCACGACGACGTACCGCTTGTCGATGTCGATCTCCGGGACGAGCTCCTCGACCATCGGGACCAGCACGAGGTTGCCCGCGGTACGCCGGATCTCCAGGAGGTCCTGCGACGGCAGGTGGACGACGTCGGTCACCTCGCCGACGTCGGCGCCGTCGGTGGTGCGGACCGCGAGGCCGACCAGGTCGCGGTCGTAGTACTCCTCCGGGTCCTGCGGGCGTTCGTCGGCGTCGATCTCGGACTGGACGACCAGGTTGCGCAACTGCTCCGCCGCGGTCCGGTCCGGCACGTCGGCGAACTTCACCAGCAACTTCCCGCTGTGCCAGCGGCTCGAGGCGATGGTCAGCGTCCGGGGCACCTTGGCATCGGTCACGACGGTCGCGCCGTCGGCGAACCGGCGATCCGGCTCGTCGGTACGCACGTCGATGCCGACCTCGCCCTTGATCCCGTGTGCGCGGCCGATCCGCCCGACAGTCACCAACACCTGCATTACTCCTTTGTACGAGATGAAGGGCCGCACCCCAGACCGGGTGCGGCCCCTCACAGGACTGCTGTGGACTACCGAGTCAGCGCCGGGGGCGCTTGTTGAACTCGTCGACGAAGTCGATGCGCAGCGAGGACTCGGAACTGAGGGCGCCGACGACGGTGCGGATCGCGGTGGCGGTCCGGCCGTTGCGGCCGATCACCTTGCCGATGTCGTCGGGGTGGACGTGCACCTCAAGGGTGCGGCCACGCCGCAGGTTCCGGGCCCGGACGTTGACGTCGTCGGGGTTGTCCACGATGCCTCGGACCAGGTGCTCGAGCGCCTCGGTCTCCATCATCGTCAGGCCTCGGTGGTCTCGGCCGCAGCCTCGTCGGCCTTCGGCGCCTCGGCCTTGGCCTCAGCCTTCGCGTCGTCCGCCTTCTCAGCCTTCGGAGCCTCGTCGGCCTTCGGCGCCTCGACGGCGGCCTCGACCTTCGCGGTGTCGTCGGACTTCGGAGCCTTCTTCGCCGCCTTCTTGGCGGTGACGGCCTCGGTCTTCAGCGAGCCGTGGGCCTCGGCCAGCGCCTCGTTGAAGATCTCCTGCTTGTCCCGCTTCGGCTCCTTGACCCGCAGCGGCGCCGGAGCCGGCAGGCCCTTGAACTGCTGCCAGTCGCCGGAGGCCTTGAAGATCGCCTCGACGGCCTCGCTCGGCTGCGCGCCGACGCCCAGCCAGTACTGCGCCCGCTCCGACGAAACGCGGATGAACGACGGCTCGGTCTTCGGGTTGTAGATCCCGATCTCCTCGATCGCCCGGCCGTCCCGCTTGGTGCGGGCGTCCATGACGACGATGCGGTAGTGCGGGGTGCGCTTCTTGCCGATGCGCTTCAAACGGATCTTGACTGCCACGTTTGTGGGGTCTCCCTTGGAAATTACTGTCTTGATGAACTGCACGACGCGTCGTGGGGACAACACAGTGCCAGCTCGATGGGCCGGCCGGGCAGTGGAGTTAGAGGGCTGCACAGAACCTGGACGGACTCAGCAGGCCATTCTGCCAGAAACTAGGCTGCCCAACCAATTGGCCTCAGGAGCGTAGGTACGCCAGGTTCGGGAGCTGCTCGACGTACGTGTCCAGCAGACTGCGGCCGACCGTCACCGAGTCTACGAGCGGATGGTAGGCGAAGGCCTTCACAGCAGTGGCCCGGGAGGCTGTGGTGGCGGCCTCGATCGTCGCGCGCTCGACGGCCTTCACGGCGCTCACCAGACCGGCCTGGTGGTCGGTCAGTTGCGACACGGTCACCGGCAGTGCCCCGTTGGCGTCCACCGTGCAGGGGATCTCCACCACGGCGTCGTCGTCGAGATGGCGCAGTACGCCGCGGTTGCGGACGTTCAGGATCAGCGAGGCCCGCTCGTTGTGCGCGATCGCCCGCATCAGCGACAGCGCGACCTGCTCGTACCCACCGGCCGCCATGTCGCGTTCGTCCCGCTCCCCCGCGTCCGCGACCTCACGGCTCTCCACCATGTACGTCGACTCACGCTCGGCCCGCGTCTTCTGCCACAGCTCGAACGCCTGCTCGGGATGCTGCCCGGTCTCGGCGTAGAACGCGGACTGCTGCCCCAGGAGGAACGTGCCACGCGTCTGCCGCACCCCCTGTACGGCGGCCAGCGTCTCGCGCGCGAAGTAGTAGTAGTGCAGGTACTCGTTCGGAATCGACCCCAGCGACCGCAGCCAGTCCACACCGAACAGCCGACCCTCCTCGAAGGAGGCCAGCGCCTCAGCCGACTGCAGCAGGTCCGGCAACCGGTCCACTCCACCGGAGCGGAGCCCGCGCAGCCAGCCGAGGTGGTTCAGGCCGGCGTAGTCGTAGAACGCGGTAGACGGGTCCACCCCGAGTGCCAGAGCCGCTCGGCGCCCCAGCCCCGACGGGGAGTCGCAGATGCCGATCACCCGGTCGCCCAGGTACGGAATCATCGCCTCCGTCACCATGCCGGCCGGGTTGGTGAAGTTGATGGTCCACGCGTCCGGAGCGACCGCCGCGATCCGCTGAGCGATCTGTACGGCGACCGGCAGCGTCCGCAGCCCGTAGGCGATCCCGCCGGCGCCGACGGTCTCCTGCCCCAGTACGCCGAGACCCAGGGCGACCCGTTCGTCGACGGTCCTCCCCTCGAGCCCGCCGACCCGGATCGCCGAGAAGACGAAATCGGCGCCCCGCAACGCCTCGTCGAGGTCGGTCGTCGCAGTCACGACGGGTGGGTCGGAAGGAGGCGAATCGACGCCTGCCGCCTGCTGACGCAGCACCGCGGCGATGGCGGACAGGCGCGATTGATCGGTGTCATAGAGAACGACCGACGTGACCCGTCCGGCCCCGCGGTCGCCGAGCAACGCGTGGTACACGAGCGGAACCCGGAAGCCGCCCCCACCCAGGATCGTCAGCTTCACGCCAGAACCACCTCTACTCCTGCTTCGGTCAGTTGGACACGGGTTGCCTTGTCGGAGTCAGCCTCGGTCACGACCATCGAGAGCTCCCCCGGTTCGCACACCCGGGCGACACCGTGTCCCGGGAACTTCGTCCGGTCGGCGAGCAGGACCACTCGGTCGGCGGCGTTGATCATCGCCCGCTTGACCGGCACCTCGATCATCGTGCTGTCCATGACCCGTCCGTCCGGCCGGACCCCGCTGGTCCCCAGGAACAGCCAGTCGACGTGGATCTGCCGCAGGCTCTCCTCGGTCAGGTAGCCGACCAGCGACCGGTAGCTGCGCCGTACGAATCCGCCCAGCACGATCAGCTCGATCTGCTCGTCGTACTGCAGCTCCTCCAGTACGGCGAGGTTGCTGGTCACCACGGTCAACGACCGCCCGTGCAGGTGCTGTGCGACCCGGAGTGCCGTCGTACCGATGTCCAGCAGCACCGACTCGCCGTCGGCGACCAACTCGGCAGCACGACGCGCGATGCGGTCCTTCTCCTCGGCATGTACGGCGTTCACGTCGGCGAACGGCTCGTCACCGCCGTCGACCGCGAGCGCTCCGCCGTACACACGGGTCAGGCGACCCTCGGCGTGCAACTGCTCGAGGTCGCGCCGGATGGTGGCCTCGCTGACCCCGAGCTTCCCGGCCAGCACCTTGACGCCCCCGGCCCCGTCGGCCCGGAGCGCGCGGACGATCTGATCCTGACGCTGCTTCGGCAACACAGAGAGACCGTATCACGCAAACTCCGTCATTCTCAGTCAATCTTCTGATCAGGTATTGCGGATCTTGCGCAACCCACTTTAAATTCGTGAACGAGTTTGATCGAGCCTGCAGGAGTGTGGCGCAGCATGCATGAGCTGGACGTAGTGGTGTCCGGTCTGGTCTTCCAGGACCTGGTGCTTGGCCTGCCCACTGCGCCGCGTCCCGGCACCGAGGTCTGGGCCACCGAGTCGCACGAGAGCCCGGGCGGTATCGCGAACTTCGCGGTCGCGCTCGCCCGGCTCGGTCTGCGGACCGGCATGGCCGCGGCCTTCGGGGCGGACCCCGACGGCGACCGGGTCTGGACGTACCTGACCGCCGAGGGCATCGATCTGAGACTCTCCCGCAGACTCGCCGGCTGGCAGACGCCCCTCACTGTGGCCCTTGCCTACGACAACGACAGGGCACTGGTCACGCGGGGTACCCCTCCCCTGCTGTCGGCCGACGAGCTGATCACCACGCCGCCGGCCGCTCGAGCCGTCGCTGCCCACATCGGACCCTGGCCGAACGAGTGGCTGGCGAAAGCGAAGGCGGCCGGCAGCGTGGTGTTCGCAGACGTCGGCTGGGACCCGACCGAGCAGTGGGACCCGGCAGTGCTCGACCAGCTCCAGCACTGCGACGTGTTCCTGCCGAACGCCGACGAGGCCATGCACTACACGCGGACGGACTCACCAGAGCAGGCCATGCGCCAACTGGCGGAGCAGGTGCCGCTGGTGGTCGTGTCCAACGGTGCTGCGGGCGCCACTGCGCTCGACGCGAGTACTGGCGAGCAGGTCGCCGTACCTGCGTATGCGGTCCCGGCGGCGGACACCACCGGGGCGGGTGATGTGTTCGCCGCCGGCTTCATCGCCGCCACGCTCTGGGACCTGCCACTGGCCGAGCGCGTGCGGTTCGCCGCACTCACCGCGGCGCTCTCCGTGACCCGGCTCGGCGGCGCGGACGCCGCACCACGCTGGGCCGACCTCGTGGCCTGGCAGGCCGCGCATACCGAAGACCACCACCTCCAGGCGCTGATCAGCGCACACTCAGGAAGGTAGAACCATGGAGCTCTCACGTCGGACATTGCTCGGGGGCTTCGCAGCCGTAGCGGGCGGGTCGCTGGTCGGCTGCTCGTCAGGAATGAACAGCACCGGTACGCCGGCCAAGAAGAACGCCGCCACCGAGCTCACCATGTGGTGCTGGCCGGGCGGTCTCGGCAAGTCGGTGCTGGACGACACGATCACGCACTTCCCGGACCCGAAGATCAAGTACTCCGAGATCGGCGGCGACTTCAAGCAGAAGCTGATCACCACCTTCAACGGCGGTACGTCGATCCCGGACATCACCGGTCTGAAGGGCGAGGACATCGCGTCGCTGCTGCCCCAGGCCGAGCGGTTCGTGGATCTCAAGACCGTCGGCGCGGACTCGATCCTCGGCGACTACCTGGAGTGGAAGGTCAAGCAGGCCACCACCTTGGACGGCAAGGTCATCGGTCTGCCGATCGACGTCGGCCCGACCGCGCTGTACTACCGCGAGGACGTCTTCGCCGCGGCCGGGCTGCCGAGCGACCCCGCGAAGGTGGGCGAGCAGCTGAAGACCTGGGACGACTTCTTCGCCGCCGGTGTCCAGCTGAAGGCGAAGAACCCGAAGGCGTTGCTGGTCTGGGACGCCACCGACCTCTACGACATGGTCATCGGCCAGGGCACCGAGCGGTACATCTCCAAGGACAACAAGTTCATCGGCGACCAGGACCACATCCGCAAGGCCTGGGACACCTCGGTCAAGGCGATGACGATGAAGATCGACGGCAAGACGCCGAGCGGCTCCCCGGACTGGAACGCCGGTCTCGACCAGGGCACGGTGCCCGCGCACATCGGGGCGGCCTGGGTCGCGCTGGACATCAAGTCCGCGGTGAAGAAGACCGCGGGCAAGTGGCGGCTGGCGCCGACCCCGGGCGGTGCGGCGAACTTCGGCGGCTCGTTCCTCGCGATCACCAAGAACGCCGCCGACCCGCAGAAGGCGTTCGACGTGATCAAGTACATGCTCAGCGCCGACAACGAGGCCAAGGCGTTCGCCGACGCGCAGATCTTCCCGTCGACGCCGGCGGCGTACGACAAGCCGCAGCTCAAGGCGGCCGACACGTTCTTCGGCGGCCAGGTCCCGATCGACGTCTTCGGCCCGGCCGCGAAGGAGATCCCGGTCGCGTACCAGAGCCCGTTCGACGACTCGGTCGCCGCGCCGTTCCACGACGAGCTGAAGACCGTGCAGACCGGTGCCAAGACCTCGGACGCGGCGTGGTCCGCCGCCGTCTCGAAGGCGAAGGCGATCGCCAAACGGCAGGGGGTGCAGTGACCGCTACGGCGACCGTGCCCACCAGCACGCTGACGACAACGCCTGCCAGGCGGCGGATCTGGTCGTACTGGCGGTTCTACCTGGCGCTGTCACCGTTCTACGTCCTGTTCGCGGTGTTCGGGCTGTACCCGATGCTGTCCACGATCGTGCTGGCGTTCCAGCGCTGGGACGGCCTGAGCGCCCGCAAGTTCACCGGGCTGGACAACTTCGCGTTCCTGGTCAAGGACCCGACGTTCTGGACGGCGCTGGAGAACACCGTCGTACTGTTCCTGATGTCGACGGTCCCGACACTGGTGCTCGCGCTGCTGCTGGCGGTCATGCTGCAGTCGGCGGTCCGGTTCACCAACGTCTACCGGATCGCGTACTTCATCCCGAACGTCACGTCGCTGGTCGCGATGGCGATCTTCTTCAGCTCGATCTTCAGCACGAACTTCGGCCTGGTGAACGCCGCGCTGCGGTCGCTCGGCATCCCGCAGCAGGACTGGCTCGGGCAGCCGTGGGGTATCAAGATCGCGATCTCCACGATGATCGTGTGGCAGTGGGTCGGGTACAACACGCTGATCTACCTGGCCGGTCTGCAGGCGATCCCGAAGGACCAGTACGAGGCCGCCAAGGTGGACGGGGCGGGAGCGGTACGGACGTTCTTCTCGATCACGTTGCCGCAGCTGCGTCCCGTCGTACTGTTCACCGTCATCATGTCGACGATCGGCGGACTGCAGACGTTCACCGAGCCGCAGGTGATGGTCGGCAACAGCGGCGGCACCGGGCAGAGCGGGATGACCGTGGTGCTGTTCTTCTACCGGTCCGCGTTCCTGGACAACGACTACGGGTACGCCGCCGCGATCGCGCTGAGCATCTTCGCGCTCGTGCTGTTGTTCACGGCAATCAACTGGCGGATCTTCCGTGGACGGAGTGAGGACCGATGACGCGGTACCGGTTGCGCGGGCTCGCGCTGCACGGGGCACTGATCCTGGCGTTGCTGGTGTTCATGTTCCCGTTCCTGTGGACGATCGTGATGGCGTCCAACACCACCGCGGACATCTACCGGTTCCCGCCGAAGTTCGGCTTCGGCGGCCATTTCTTCGACAACGTCCGGCAGGTGTTCGAGAACGTCGCGTTCTTCCAGTCGATGGCGAACACCGTTGTCGTGGCGGTCTCGACCACGCTGCTGGTGTTGTTCTTCGACTCGCTGGCCGCGTTCACGTTCGCCAAGTTCCGGTTCCCGGGGCGGAACGCGTTGTTCGTGATTCTGCTGGCGACGATGCTGCTGCCGGCGCAACTGGCCGCCGTACCGCAGTTCCAGACGATGGCGATCCTCGGCTGGGTCGGCTCGCTGAAGGCGCTGATCATCCCGGGCGCGGCGAACGCGTTCGGCATCTTCTGGATGCGGCAGTACTTCCAGAACTCGATCCACGACGAGCTGATCGAGGCCGCGACCCTGGACGGCTGCGGCTTCTTCGGAACGTACTGGCACGTCGCGCTGCCGTCGGCACGCCCGGCGCTGGCGTTCCTCGGCATCTTCACGTTCGTCGGTTCCTGGAACGACTACATGTGGCCGCTGATCGTGCTGACCAACCCGGACCACGTGACGCTGCAGGTCGCCCTGTCGACACTGAACCGCTCGCACGGTGTGGACTACAGCATGGTGATGACCGGCGCGTTGCTCGCGATGATCCCGTTGGTGATCGTGTTCGCGATCTTCGCCCGCCAGTTCATCAAGGGCGCGACGGAAGGCGCGGTCCGCGGCTGAAAGGGCAGCTGAAGCTCCGATGTAAGCTGCGGAACCCAGAGCAGCAGCGGTACGTCGGAGGGGCAACATGGTAGGCAAGCGGGGGCGGGTGATCGGCCGGATCGCACCCGGGATCGTCGGCGAAGTGATGTTGCCGGTCCGGGGTGCCACCGAGGCCTTCTACGCTTACCCGGCGACCGACGAGGTGCTCGAGGTGGGGACGCAGGTCGTCGTCGTCGACTTCGACCCACCCCGCACCGTGTACGTCGCTCGCGCCATCTAATTTCGTTCCCTTGGAGGGGAAATGCTCTGGACGTACCTGATCATCGCGGCGATCGCGCTGGTCGTCCTTCTGCTCCTGTTCCGGATGGTCTGGCGGGTGGCGGAGCCGAACGAGGCTCTGATCATCTCCGGCCTCGGCGCGCACTCGAGCACCGAGCAGGTCAACGAGACCCTCGGTTTCAAGATCGTCGTCGGCCGCGGCACCGCGGTTCTCCCGGGCTTCCAGACCGTACGGCGGTTGCCGCTGGACATCCGCGCGACGCCGCTGACCGTGACCTGCGTGTCCAGCCAGGGCATCCCGCTGCACATCAAGGGCGTCACGGCGTACAAGGTCGGCGACGACTACGGCTCGATCGCGAACGCCGCCCGGCGGTTCCTGGAGCAGAGCGACGAGCAAGTGATGGGCACCATCCACGAACTGTTCGCGGGTCACCTGCGGGCGATCGTCGGCTCCACCACGGTCGAGGAGATGCTGCACGACCGGGAGACGCTGACCACGAACATCCGCGGCTCGCTGGCCGGGGACATGGAGAAGCTCGGCCTCGTGGTCGACTCGCTCCAGATCCAGGAGATCGACGACGAGTCCGGTTACATCAAGAACCTCGGCCGTCCGCAGGCCGCCGCGGTCGAGGCCGCGGCCCGGATCGCGCAGGCCGAGCGGGACCGGGAGGCGACCGAACGCGAGCAGGCCGCCGCCGCGAAGAAGGCCGCGGCCGTCCGGGAGAGCTCGATCGCCCAGGCCGGTTACCAGGCCGAGGTCGACCAGGCGAACTCGAAGGCGTCGCAGTCCGGTCCGCTGGCCGAGGCACTGGCCCGCCAGCAGGTCGTCGTCGCCGAGACGGAGACCGCCAAGCTGAACGCTTCGCTGTCCGAGAAGCAGCTGGAGTCGACGGTGCTCAAGCCGGCCGACGCCGAGGCGTACCGGCAGCGCACGCTGGCCCAGGCGGCCCGTGACGCGCAGATCGCGGCTGCCGAGGCGAACGCCCGGGAGGTCCAGCTGCGTGGTGAGGCGCAGGCGAAGGCCACGGAGTTGAACGGTAAGGCCGAGGCGTCCGCCGTACAGGCCAAGGCGATGGCGGAGGCGGCAGGTATCAAGGCGCGCGCCGAGGCGCTGGCCACCAACACCGAGGCGGTCGTCGCGCAGCAGCTGGCCGAGGCCTACCCGGCGATCGTCACCGCCGCGGCGAGCTCGTTCGACAAGGTCGGCAACATGGTCGTGCTGAACGGTGCCCAGGGCATCGAGGACACCCTGGTGAAGACGATCACGATGGGCGGCTCAGGCTTCGCGCTGGCCAAGCAGCTGATCGATTCGCTGGCCACGAAGAAGGAAGAGGCCCCGAAACTGGAGCCGGTTCCGGACGAATCCGCCTGACAATTAACTACAGGCGCAAACCGTTGAAGGTTGCTGCTTGACGGCTGACACTGAGCCTCATGCCGCCCAGAAGGATCCTCGCAGTACTCGCCGCGCTCCTGCTCGGCGCCGCCACCCTGGTGGCGGTGCCGACGCAGGCGCAGGCCGCGCCGAACTTCAAGGCCCCGTTCCCGTGTGGCCAACGCTGGACCTACAGTCACCACTCCGGTGAGGTCCGCCGCGCTCTCGACTTCATCCGCTCCGACGGCGGGACGACGAACGGTACGCCGGTACTCGCGTCCGCCGGTGGTACGGCGTACCGCTTCTCGCAGCCCAGCGGCGCCGGCAACTACATCGCCGTCGAGCACGGCGGCGGCTGGAAGACCTACTACTTCCACCTGTCCGCCTACTCCGTCGCCAACGGCCAGCAGGTCTCGCAGGGCCAGCAGATCGGTGTCACCGGCAGTACCGGCAACTCCACCGGTCCGCACATCCATTACGAGCAACTGCTCAACGGCGTCGGCCAGAACATCGTGATCAACGGGTCCGGACTGGCCTACCCGGGCTCGTACGGGTCCTACTTCCTCACCAGCGACAACGGTTGCTCCGGCCCGGGCAAGAACTACATGACCTGGGGCTCCGGCGTGAACGTCCGCTCCGACGCGCACCTGAGCTCGCCGGTCGTGACCACGCTGGGCGGACCGACCTCGGTGTGGGTGCTCTGCCAGAAGCAGGGCGACACCGTGAACGCCGAGGGCTACACCAACAACTGGTGGTCGAAGCTGCGTGACCAGAACGGCTTCATCAGCAACATCTACATCGCCGATCCGAACGCCCAGCTGCCCGGCGTACCGATCTGCTGAGACTTGTGGGATCCCCTTGCGCACAAGGGGATCCCACAAGTCCGTTAGGCGGTGTGCAGAGTCAGGCCGTACGCCTGCAGGATCTCGTTGACCGGCTGGAACCACGTCTCTCCGCCGCTGCTGCAGTTGCCCCAGCCGCCGGACGTGACGCCCTGCGCCTGGTCACCGGTGATGAACGACCCACCGGAGTCACCGCCCTCGGCGCAGACGCTGGTCTTGGTCGCGCCGTAGAACAGCTGACCGTTGCCGTAGTTCACCGTCTCGTTCTTGGCCAGGATCGCCCCGCAGTGCCAGTGCGTCGTCGAACCGCTCCGGCACACCGACGAGCCGATCGGCGCCTCCCACGACCCGCGGACCAGCTGGTCGCTCACCTGTCCCCAGCCGAGCACGACCGGCACGGTCCACCAGCCGTAACCCGTGGCCACCCAGGCGTAGTCGTTGCCCGGGAACGACCAGCCCTGGAACGAGCCCTGGTCCGTGCCGTCCCAGCCGCGCACCACGCCGCTGCGGCCGCAGTGGCCGGCGGTGACGTAGCCGCCGTACACCGAGAAGCCGATCGAGCAGCGGATGTTGCTGACGTAGTACGGGTCACCGCCGACGGTGCCGGCCGCGTAGGTGCGTGGCGCCTGCGTCGCGACCTCCTTGACCGTGACCGCGCCGGCCTTCGCGATCTTGGCGACGAACGCGTCGACGGCCTGGGAACGCTTGCCTGCTTGGACGTTGATCACCACGCTGCCCGTCCGCGGGTCGGCCGCCCAGCCGCTGACCGCAGCAGGCACCGCTTTGCCGGCCAGCTTGTCGACGACTGCCTTCTGCTGATCCAACGCCTTCGCCGGCACCGGTACGGCGGCCACTTGCGCACCTGTGGCGCGTACGGCGGCCGCACGCGCCGAGCCGACCACGCCGACGACCAGCTTCTGGGTGGCCGCGTCGTGCCAGGCTCCGCCGAATGCGGCGCCGGCCGCTTTCTGGGCCGCGGGCAACAGCTTGGCGGCCGAGGTCTCGGCTGCCAGGCGCTGCTGCATCTGCTGCTCGGTCAGCCCGAAGTCACGTTGCATGGCAGCAGACTGGCCGGGCACAGCCAGCGGCTCTGGTGCTGCCAGCGCTTGCGCGGGCACAGTCAGGACAGCCGCCGTGAGTACGGCGGCCAGTAGGACCTTCATCGGAACTCTCCTCACCTAGGGGCGGTTCGGTGGATGAGAGCGCTCTCAGGTTGAGAGTGGCCTACGTTGTCAGGCGCGTCAAGGGCTCAGAGTCCGAGGTAGGCGAGAACGGCCAGCACACGGCGGTGGCCGGAGTCGGTCGGCGGCAGGTCGAGCTTCAGGAACACGTTGCCGACATGCTTGTGCACGGCACCGTCGGAGATGACCAGCTTCTCCCCGATCGCCGTGTTGCCGAGGCCCTCGGCCATCAGTGCCAGTACTTCGCGTTCGCGCGGCGTGAGCCGGTCCAGCGGGCTGCTCCGCTTCACCATGAGCTGGCTGACCACCTCTGGGTCCAGCACAGTCCCTCCGGCCGCAACCCGGCGTACCGCTTCCAGGAACTCGTCGACGCGGGACACCCGGTCCTTCAGCAGGTAGCCGACCCCTTCGCTGCCGGCTGCCAGTAGCTCGGCGGCGTACACCTCCTCGACGTACTGCGAGAACACCAGCACCGGCAGCCCCGGCCGGACGCGGCGGGCCTCGATCGCGGCGCGCAGGCCCTCGTCGGTGAAGGTCGGTGGCAGCCGTACGTCGACGATGGCGATGTCGATCGGGTGTTCGTCGATCGCCTTGGCGAACTCGTCCGCGTCGGTGGCGACGGCGGCGACCTGGAAGCCGGAGTTGTCGAGCAGCAGGCTCAGGCCCTCGGCGAGGATCGGGTTGTCCTCGAGGATGATCACCCGCACGGAAGGACCACCTCGACGGTGGTCGGCCCGCCGATCGGACTGCTCAGCTCCATGTGACCGTCGATCGCCTGCACGCGATGGAGCATGCCATGCAGGCCACTCCCCCGGCCCAGCAGGTCGGACTGCTCGCTGACTCGCGCTCCACCGATCCCGTCGTCCGTGACCGCCAGGTAGAGCTCAGTACCGCGTCGCTCGAGCTGTATGCCGACATGTCCCGCAGCACTGTGCTTGGTGATGTTGGTGAGAGACTCCGCGACCACGAAGTACGCAGCGGCCTCCACTGCTGCCGGGACCTCGCCCAGCTCACCGATGCGAAGCTCAACCGGTAGCGGGCAGCGGGCGGCCAGTGCGGAGACCGCCCCGGCCAGACCGCGGTCCGCAAGGATCGGTGGGTACATGGTTCGCAGTACGCCGCGTAGCTCCGTCATGGCCTGCTCTGCGCCGTCACGGGCGTCGTCCAGTAGCTTCGCGGCCCGCTCAGGGTCGTCAGCCATCATCTGCTTGGCAACGCCGATCCGCATCGCCAAAGACACCAGCTGTGCCTGCGTACCGTCGTGCAGGTCTCGCTCGATACGGCGCAGCTCTGCGCCGTGGGAGTCCACAGCACCGGCCCTGCTCTTCGTGAGCTCTTCGACGCGCTGCTCCAGTTGGGCTGTCTCCAGCTGCTCCTGGCTCGGCGCGAGTCCCCTCAGCACAGTCCGGGCGTGGCCACGGGCCAGAGCGGGCGCTACCCGTCCCAGGAACCACAGGCTGGTGCCGACCTGCAGCGGGCCGAGGGTCAGCGCCTTCAACCAGCTGTCGACACCAAGACCCATCAGGCTGAAGTTCCCCGGATCAAGCTTCCAGAGCAGCATGCTGAGCACCGCCGAGGGCACACCGATCACAGCGATCACCGCGACGAGCAGCTCCGGGATCATCACCACCGGCATCAGCAGGCAGCGCAGGCTCCGCTTGAACGACTTGTCCCGGAACAACGTCATGACGTCTCCCGGCTGCCGTGGCAGTGCCGGCGGCAGCTCCTCGGCCTGCGGCAGGCCGAGGTACTTCGCTGCGCGGTACCGCTCGCTGTTCGCGAGTCGCACCAGACCGCCGGTGAAGGCGGGGATCAGCCAGCCGAGCAGCAGGGCGTTGGGCAGCGCCAGCAACAGCAGCAGCGACCGCACGTACCGGATCGCCAGGTACCCACTGGCCCGGCCGCCGCGCGCAAGGATCTTGGTCATGCCTCAATCCTCCGCCAGGCAGCCGAACCTGTCGGTACAGCAGGCTCTACCTTTCGTGTTCTAGCAGTCCGGTACGCCGGGCAGCTTCGCGTTCGGGTCGTCGATGTAGATGTTGGTCATGTACCCCTGCTGGTCGCGCAGCTTGGCCCACCAGTTGTTGGTGTAGCCGCCGGCGGTCACTGTGTCGCCCTGGACCTGGCACTCGACGAACACCCGGGTCGGGCCGGGCAGCGTGGTCACGACCGACGCGGACAGCTTCGGCGCCGAGCGGACATTCACACCGGAACCCCAGGTGGTGAAGTTGTACTCCGGCGGGTTCGGGTCGCCGCCGTTCACCAGCTGCATGTAGTAGTCCCAGTTCCAGTTCGGTCCCGGGTCGGTGTGGTCGTTGTTCGGCATCTCGCTGTGGCCCTTGATGTGGGCCCGGTCCTTCGGGATACCGCGACGGTCGGCGATGTTGCGGGTCAGCGCCGCCGACGAGCGGTACATCGCGTCGGTGAACCAGGACGGCTGGTCGACGAACCCTTCGTGCTCGATGCCGATCGTGTACGGGTTCTCGGTCCGGACGTGCCAGGCGGTGTCCTTCTCGGCCACCATCTGGGTGACCTCGCCGTCGCTCGAGCGGACCACGTAGTGCGCGCTGACCTGCGCGGACGGGTTCTTGAACCAGCTGATGGTGCCGGCGTACGAGCCCTGGGTCACGTGGATCACGATCGTGGAGATCGCCGCGGTCCGGCCGACGCGGTAGTTGCTGGTGCTGGCCGCGTTCCAGATCGCGCCCGGGTAGTCGACGGCGGCAGTCCCGAGCGGCGCTGCCTTCGCGTACGCGCCGCGGTCCGGTGTGACCGTCTTCGGGTCGGTCGAGACCCCTGCGGTACGGACGCCGCGGGCGATCACGCGGTAGACCTCGTCGGTGTACAGCCGCGCGGTCGGGGCATCGGCGGAGTGCGAGTACTTCGCAATCACGCCGTACCACTTGCCGAGATCGGATCGATCCGTCAGGCGGGCCTGGTCGGCGTACGAATCCAGAACCGCGGCAGCGCCGAGGATGTTGGAGGTGTCGTCCTTGGTCAGCTCGGCGACCGGCAGTCCGGTCAGTTTGCTTGCCTCGGACATCGTCTTGTTGACGTTGTTGCCGGCCAGGTGCATCACGCCGTAGCCGTTCGCCTGGCTCGGCGTGCCGTTGTGGCCGTCGAGATGCGTTTCGGCGAAACCGACACCGACCAGCACTTCCCGCGGTACTTCGTACTTCGCGGACGCTGTCTTGAACGCGGACGCGAGGTCCGGTTGACCGGTGGGCTGCGCCGGCTCGGCGGCGTTACTCGGAAGGGCGGTGAGCGCGAGGGCGCCGACGGCCAGAGCTGCGGCCAGTTTGGGTACTCGGGACATGGGGCGGTTCCTTCCCGTAGCTGGTCCGCCGAGGGGCGTCGGCGGTCCCGAGTGCCACGCTAAGGCAAGATCTTCCGTTACATCCAGTGTTTGAGTGAATTGTTTCCCGTCACCGGGAGAAGACCACGTTCCCACGCAGTGCGATCAGCCGCGGATGCGTCAGTACGGCGGGATTCGCGCGCGGATCCTCGTCGTACACGACGAGATCGGCCGGATCGCCGGGGCGCAGCTCGCTGGGCGCGCCGAGCCAGGCGCGGGCCGCCCACGATCCCGCAGCGAGCGCCTGCTCCCCCGACATGCCGATCTCGGTGAGCGCCTGGACCTCCTGCGCGACCAGGCCGTGTCCGAGGACACCGCCCGCGTCGGTTCCGGCATACACGGGCACGCCGGCCTCGAACGCGTCCCGCAGCCGGTGCAGGCGGCGCTCGTACAGATCACGCATGTGAGCCGAGTAGACCGGGAACTTCGCCTCAGCCTGATCGGCGTACTGCGGGAAGTTCTCGAGCTGGATCAGCGTGGGTACGACGGCCACCTGACGCTCGGCCATCTCGCTGAGCAGACCGGGCTCGATGCCGGTGCCGTGCTCGAGGCAGTCGATGCCCGCCGCCAGCAGGTCCGGGAGAGCGTGCTCGCCGAAGACGTGCGCGGTCACGCGGGCGCCGAGCTCGTGGGCGCGGGCGATCGCGGCGTTCAGCGCCTCGGCCGGCCAGCACGGGGTCAGATCGCCGGCGTCGCGGTCGATCCAGTCGCCGACGAGCTTCACCCAGCCGTCACCACGGCGGGCCTCCTGCTCGACGTACGCGACCAGTTCGTCGGGCTCGATCTCCCAGCCGTAGTTCCGGATGTACCGCTTCGAGCGGGCGATGTGCCGGCCGGCGCGGATGATCTTCGGCAGGTCCGCGCGGTCGTCGATCCAGCGGGTGTCGACGGGCGAACCGGCGTCGCGGACGAGCAGCGCACCGGCCTCGCGGTCGGCGATCGCCTGCTGCTCCTGGATCTCCTCGTCGACACCGCCGTGCTGGTCGAGGCCGATGTGGCAGTGCGCATCGACCAGACCCGGCACGATCCAGCCGCCGGTGTGCACGGTCGTCACATCAGCAGCGGCGGGCCGGTCGACGACCAGCCCACCGCTGAGGTGAAGCTCCTGCTGCTCACCGGCCGGCAAGACGGTGCCGACCAGCCTCAATACACCCGTCATACGGCTGACCGTATCTGGGTCGTTCCTATCCGTGCGAGCCGCCGCCCGGTGTGCAGGTCGGGGTGGTGGTCTCGTTGCCGGCGCACGGCGAACCGGACGGGGTGTCCGTCGGGGTCGGTGTGGGCGTCGGGGTCGGAGTCGGCGTGGGGGTAGGAGTCGGGGTCGGCGTCGGCGTCTTGGTAGGCGTCTTCGTCGGGGTCTTGGTGGGGGTCTTGGTCGGTGTCTTCGTCGGCGTCCGGGTCGGCGTCTCGGTCGGCGTGTCCACCGGCCTCGGCAGCGTCGGCGTCGCCCACGGCGTGGACGGCGGCACCGCGGTCGGCAGCGTGGTCGGCACCGCGGTCGGGGTCGGCGTCGGCGTCTTGGTGTCGTCCGGCACGTCCGGGACGTCCCGCGGGTCGACCCGGCGGTCGGCGTTGCCGTTCGTCTTGGCGCTCGCGATGTTGCCCTTCGCGTTCGGCACCAGGACCGCGTTCTTGCTGTAGACGCGCATCCACTTCAGGACGGTGGCGACGAAGTCCTTGGAGTGCTGGTAGCGGAGCAGGGCGGCGACCAGGTCCCGCGGGCTGCGCAGGTCGTCACCCTCGGAGCAGAGCACGACCGCGACCGTGGTGACTGCGTCGTAGACGTTGTTCGGGTTGCGGAAGCCGTCACCGTTGCCGTCGGCGCCGTACTCGTCCCAGACCTGCGGGATGATCTGCATCGGGCCGACCGCGCGGTCCCAGGTCGAATCCGCGTCGTACTTGCCCTTGTCCGAGTCGGAGATCCGGCCGTTGCCGTGCCGGCCGTTCAGCAGCGGGCCGAGGATCCGGCCGCGGGTGGTGCCGGCCACGTCGACACGGCCGCCGCTCGCGTGGTCGGACTCGACCTTGCCGACCCCGGCCAGCAGCGGCCAGGTCAGACCGCAGTTCGGCCGCACGACCGCGAGGTTCGCGGTGGCACGGCGGTACGCGGGGAACACTCCGCGCGGGATGCCGTTGACGGCACCCGGACGCCCGGGACGGACGACCGATCGGCCGTCGGTGGCCCCCTGCACGGGGACGTCGGCGCGGGCAGGTTTGTCGGATCCGAGCCGGCCGTCCACTCCTGGACGCTGCGGCACGATCATCGTCAGTTCGTCGAACTCACCGCTGTTCAGTCCGGCCCCAGGCGATGGGGCGACCGGGCTGCCTGCCGTGAGCGGTCCGGAGGCACCGGCTCCGCCCGAGGCGACGGTCACGATGGCCCCGACCAGGAGCGGGGCCGTACACAATGAAGCGATGATTATTTTGACCCGACGGTTACCACTACGGGTTAGGCGCATAGCCCACTCAACGAACCACGCGCCAGAAAGTTACATCAAGACGACGCAAAGTTACGGCGCCCAGAAACCCCTCGGAAAACCGGCACCGAGGTAACGATCGCCGCTACCTCACCTTACCCACGGTAGGCACCCGGCAGCCAATCGGGCAGAGGTTCAGTTGCTGGTCTGAGGAGCGTCGCTCGGGCTTGCCGCCGTCGTCTCGGGCGGGTTCGACTCCGGGGCGGTGGTGCCGCACGGACTCGGGGTCGTTGTGGGCGTCGTCGTCGGCGTGGTCGTCGGCGAGTCGCTCGGCGTCGGCGTGGGCGTCGGCGTGCAGGTCGGGTCCGGCGTCGGCGTGGTCGGCGTCGTGGTCGGCGTCGACGGCGGCGGGCTCAGCGGCGGCCTGGTCGGCTTCGTCGTCGTCGGGTTCGTCGTGCCGGGGCTGTTCGTCACCGACGGAGTCGGGGTCGTCGAACCGGTCGCGCTCGGGCGGGGCGTCGTCGGGACGGTCGTCGGCCGCGTGGTCGTCGGGACCGTGGTGGGCACCGTGGTCGGGACCGTCGTGGGCGCCGTCGTCGGCGCGGTGGTCGACGGCGAGGCCGTCGTACGGGTCGAATCCCGCTCGTCGTCGTTGCCGTCGTTGTTGCCGTCGTCGTCCGGTGTGTCGATGGTCCCCGGCTTGTCCGGGATCGTCACGGTGTCCTTGCTGTACGTCTGCATCCACCGCAGCACGGTCGACACGTAGTCCATCGAGTGGTTGTAGCGCAGCACCGCCTGGACCAGGCCCTGCGGATCGGACAGGTTCGCCCCGCCGGAGCAGAGGTAGTCGCCCGCCGCCCGCGACGCGTCGAACACGTTGTGCGGGTCCTTCAGCCCATCACCGTTGCCATCGGCACCGAACGCGTTCCAGGTACCCGGCACGAACTGCATCGGCCCGACGGCGCGGTCCCACGTCGTGTTCCCGTCGTACACGCCCTGGTCGGTGTCGGCGATCGCCGCCATCCCGGGACCGCCGTCGAGGACCGGGCCGAGGATCTTACCGCGGGTGTTTCCGTTCGCGTCCACCTTGCCGCCGCTCGCGTGCCCGGACTCGACCTTGCCGATCCCGGCCAGCAGCGGCCACGTGATGTGACAGCCCGGCATCGACATCGCGAGGTCGCGCGCAGCCTTCTGGTACGCCGCCAGCACGGTGCCCGGGATCCCCGAGGCGTCCCCGAACACGCCGGGGATCGGCTTCACGGTGCCGTCCGTCGTCCCCGTGATCGGGACCTGGACCGTCGACTTCTCCTGCGTCGGGAGGCTGCCGTCGACACCCGGCTGGTTCGGCACGGCGTCGGCCAGGTCGTCGAACACGGCGTCCTGCCGCGGGGCGGCCAGCGCGTGCGCATCGACGATGAACGTGTTCGAGGTGACTCCGCCGACCACGAACACGGCGACCATGGCGGTGGGCGGAGCCAGGCAGACCCAGGTGGCGGTCAACTTTCCCCGCCACGTGTCCAGGTTCTTGAACTGCTGCCTCATCCGAACCGTCCTCGGCGCATTGCGCGCAGTTGGTGTGTCTCTCGGGCGTAGGGACGATCTTAGCCGTCACCGGGTCGTCGACAACCGCTGACGGTGCGCCGTCCGCCGCCGTCACCGGGTACCGGCCCGCCGTGTTCAGGCGTCGGCCGCCCAGAGTTCACCCCTACCCACCCAACCGCTGATGTGCCCTTTCGGGAAGGGTTCAGTTGCCGCCGAGCATCTTCTTCACGTCGTCCGGCAGCTCGAAGTCGCCGCCGTTCTGGCCGCCGAACGCCGCCGGCAGCTGACCCGGCTCCGGGGCCTGCGGCTGCTGGTTGCCCTGGTTCGCCCGCTTGGCGGGGTTGCCGGAGCCGCGCTTCTTGCCCTTCTTCTGCTGCTGCTTGGCCTTCCGGCCGCCGGCGCCCATCCCCGGCATGCCCGGCATCCCGGGCATCCCCGGCATCCCCTTGCCGGACGCCATCGCGGACATCATCTTGCGGGCCTCGAAGAACCGCTCGACCAGGCCGCTGACGGTCGCCACCTCGGTCCCGGAACCCTTTGCGATCCGGGCCCGGCGGGAGCCGTTGATGATGTTCGGGTCGTTCCGCTCGGCCGGGGTCATCGAGTGGATGACCGCCTCGATCCGGTCGATCTCGCGCTCGTCGAAGTTCTCCAGCTGGTCCTTGAACTGGTTCGCACCGGGCAGCATGCCGAAGATCTTGGTCAGCGGGCCCATCTTGCGGACCGACTGCATCTGGGCGAGGAAGTCGTCCAGCGTGAAGTCCTTGCCGCCCCTCTTCTGCAGCTTGGCCGCGGTCTTGGCTGCCTCGTCCGCGTCGAAGGTCTGCTCGGCCTTCTCGATCAGGCTCATCACGTCGCCCATGCCGAGGATGCGCGACGCCATCCGGTCGGGGTGGAAGACGTCGAAGTCCTCGAGCTTCTCGCCGTTGCTGGCGAACATCACCTGGCGGCCGGTGACCTGCGCGATCGACAGCGCGGCACCACCCCGGGCGTCACCGTCGAGCTTCGACAGCACGACACCGTCGAACCCGACGCCGTCCAGGAAGGCCTGCGCGGTGGTGACCGCGTCCTGACCGATCATCGCGTCGACGACGAACAGGATCTCGTCCGGAGTGACCGCGTCGCGGATGTCCGCGGCCTGCTTCATCAGCACTTCGTCGACACCCAACCGGCCGGCGGTGTCGACGATGACCACGCTGTGCTGCTTGGTGCGCGCCTCGTCCATCGCCTGGCGGGCGACGTCGACCGGGTCGCCGACGCCGTTACCGGGCTCCGGCGCGAACACCGGTACGCCGGCGCGCTCGCCGACCACCTGCAGCTGGGTCACCGCGTTCGGCCGCTGGAGGTCGGCGGCGACCAGCATCGGGGTCTGGTGCTTGGTCTCCTTCAGCCACTTGGCAAGCTTGCCCGCCAGGGTGGTCTTACCGGCGCCCTGCAGACCGGCGAGCATGATCACCGTCGGCGGCCGCTTCGCCATCCGCAGCTCGCGGGTCTCGCCGCCGAGGATGTTGACCAGTTCCTCGTTGACGATCTTGATGACCTGCTGCGCCGGATTCAGCCCGCCACGGACCTCCGCCCCGGCGGCACGTTCCTTGACCGCCGCGATGAACTCCCGCACGACGGGCAGCGCGACATCGGCCTCCAGCAACGCGACCCGGATCTCCCGGGCGGTCGCGTCGATGTCGGCGTCGGTCAGCTTGCCCTTGCCCCGCAGATTCTTGAACGCGGTGGAGAGCCGATCGGAAAGCGTGTCGAACACGAGAAACAGTCCGTTTCCTCGAAGCGATGAACTCCCCGAGTCTACCGGCCCCCCAACCTGTGGATAACTCCGGCAACGCGGGCCTCTTCCTCGCTACCGTGCTCCCATCCCCAGATCCCCCAAGGAGCCGCGAGATGCCCCTCGACATCCCCGCTTTCAACACGGCCGCGAACCGGGCCCGCGACCGGGTGCGCGACGACGTACACCCGACGGACGTCGCGGTGGAGCAGGAGAAGTTGCGGGCGCTGGTACCTGCCGATGCCTCGGAGGAGGACCGCGATTGGACTGCTCGCGTGATCGCGCGCCTGGGCGAACCTCCGGCGCCACCACGCGTGTGGAGCGAGTTGTTTCACGAGGCGGACCGGATCCACTCCGTCGCATACCCACCCGTCGGGACCACCGACGAGCAGATCACGATGCTGGCGGACGCACGCCGTCAGATCTGGGAGATCGCCGGACGCGCGCCCCAGGACGAGCAGGACGACATCCGGGCCATGACCCAAGACCTCGAGTCTCTCGAGGGCTTCCTCCGCGACCCACCGTTCCCGCTGACCGACGAGCCGTTCCCGTCGACCGATGGCTGAGTCCGCCGAGCGTGTCCCCGAGGACTCCGCGACGTACCGGGAGTTCGCCCGGTTGTACGACGCCGCACGGCGTCTCCGCCCGACGGGGACCGACCGCTGGAACGGCGAGCTGTATGCGACGAGTGGACTCGGCGGCTTCGATCAACGGACCGGTGCGATCGGAGTCCACGAGCCGATCCTGCGTGAGGGCCTGTCCCAGACGCCGGACCGCCGCCGGCAGGCTCACGCGCTGACGACGGTCCTGCACCGCGCTACGCAGGCCGGGATGGACCTGGACGCCCCTCACGAACCGAACGCGGTTCGCACCAACCATTCCCTCGGCATCACCGAAGGGGTCGCGGCAGTCCGCGCCGCCGACGACTTCATCAACTTCAGCGAACTGGCGGGCTACGAGGGACTGGCGTTCGACGGCCAGCAGCACACCGGTGCCCACGCGGCAACGACCAATCTGATCGCGCAGGCCACCGGTCCACGAGTCGACAGGTCCGAACTGATCGACCGCCTCAGCGAGGGGCCGGCGGCACTGCATTTCGATCGGTTGGCTGAGGGGGTGGTGCGGAATCGGTTGGAGGAGGTGGCGCCTGCGGAGGGGGCGGATCGGCGGGCTCTGCGGGCGGAGTTGATCGGGGCGATGCTGCATCCGCGGTGGGAGGAGTTGGCGCGGCGGTCGCCGGAGGCTGGGCGGCAGGTGGCCGAGGAGATCGGGCGGGCGCTCAACTCGAAGGTCGACGAGATTCGGCAGAGGGCCCCGCACAAGGCACAGGAACCCGCGTCCGACGGCGTACGGCAGCAGGCTGTGGAGCCGACGCCCGTACGAGAGAGCAAGGCGCCGGTAGGAGGGAGCAAGCCGTCGGAGGTGCCGGTGGCGCGCTTCTTGAACGATGTCGCGCCTGCTGCCGGAGCGACGGGGAAGCGGCCTTCGCTCGGGGACGGTTCGCGGGCGGCGGCTGCTCGCGCAACGGCGCCTGTGCGAGGCACCCCGGCGCCGGGTCTGCATCCGCCCGGCGGATCCGGGCGCGACTAGTTGACAGGTGGGTGTGGAGGATTGAGGATCTAACCAGTCTAATCGCACATACAGGTTAGGGGACTCGGGTGCGGGTTGTGGTGGATGGGCCTTCTAATTTGGGGTTGCGGGCGCCGAAGGCGGGGGTGGTGCCGGGGTGTTACAAGTTGGCGGGGGCGGTGCGGGATCGGGGGTTCTTGGGGCGGATCGGGGCGGAGGACGGTGGGTACGTGACGCCGCCGCGGTACGACATGCACGACTGGAAGCCCGGAGACGGTGTGTTCAACGCTGCGGCCATGGCGTCGTACACGGTGCAGCTGGCGGATCGCGTGGCGGGCTTCGTCGAGCAGGGCAAGTTCGTGGTGTTGCTGGGAGGTGAGTGCAGCAACCTGCTCGGGCCGGCATTGGCGTTGAAGCGGCTCGGGCGGTACGGCGTCGTGTACCTCGACGGGCACTCGGACTTCAGGACCGTCGACAACTCGCCGTACGTCGGGGCCGCGGGCGGCGAGGCGCTCGCGCTGGTCACCGGCCGGGGACAGGCGGACCTGACCAACCTCGAAGGGCAGGGTCCGTACACGCGGGACACCGACGCGGCGCTGCTCGGGATCCGGGCGGACGACGAGTACGTCGGCGACGTCGAGAAGGCCGGAATCCCGGTCTGGCCGGCGTCGAGGATCGCGGACGATCCGAACGCGGCCGCCCAAGGAACGCTGGCACACCTGGCCGAGCTCGACGGGTTCTGGGTGCACCTCGACGTGGACATCCTCGACGCAAAGGTCATGCCGGCCGTCGACAGCCCGGACCCGGGCGGGATCGACCACGAACAGCTGCGGGCACTCCTCCGGCCACTGCTCGCGTCCCCGAAATGCGTCGGGGTCGACATCGGCATCTTCGATCCCGACCTCGACCCCGACGGCACTTACGCCACCGAACTCACCGACACACTCGTGGCTGCGCTCAGCTGAACGAGACCGGGATGTAGACGTCGCCGGTGCGGTCGCTCGCGGCGAGGTGATCACGCCGCGAGACGATCGCACAGGTGACATCCGGGTCGCTGCAGTCCAGGCCGGAGTTCACTTCGGCGATGTGGATCTGCGCCGTGAACGTCCCGTCGGCGGCGATCGGGTACGACGCGCTGCCGCCGAGTGGGCTGTTGGTGACCCAGGCGGACGGGCCGACCGTCGAACCGCCCTGGCCGTCGCCGCCGGCGCACGGGCTCGGCTTGGTGCCGTAGCTGTAGTCGGACGGTACGGCGCAGAGCGCGACGTAGTACCCGGCGGCCGGGCTGTAACCGCTGCCGGTCACGGTGATGGTCTCCCTTGCCGCCGCGAGTCCGGTGGCGTTCGAGGCGTTGAGGGTCTTTCCGAGGTTGCTGGCGCTGCCGGACGCGGCCGAGGCCGGGGCGACCAGGCCGACGGTGAGCGCGGCGGCAGCGGTAAGGGTCAGAACGGTACGACGAAGCATCTTGGGCGGGAATCCTCTCGTGGTTGTTAGGTAAAGCTTACCTAACAACGATCACTCTAAGGTCTTCCCTGGTCCCCACACCAGGCCCTGTCCGTGAGGTTCGGCGCGCCCGAGGACCCGGCGCTGTCCTCCCGGCCAGGTCTGCAGGTCGACGCGGTACTCCCAGCCCGTGGTGCCGGCCCCGTGGGCGATCACCTGGTGCGGCTCGAGCCGCAGACGCGCCAGTGGTGCGGACGCGGTCGCCGATGCGCCGAGCTCGTCCAAGCGCGCCTCGATCGCGGCTCGGTCCGGGCGGCGCAGGTACTGCCACATGATCGAGTGCCACACGACAGTCACGTGCCCCGACGACAGCTCCAGCCCACGCAGGAACGAGACCGCGTCCTCTCGCCGTACGTCGGCCGGCACCTCTCGCGCGACCTTCAACGCACCGCGGAGGCGCTCCAGGCGATCAGCCATGTCCGGCCACACGTACGACGTCAGCGTGAGCGCACCGTCCGTCGTCAGCGGGTTCACCGGGGCGATGTCGCACCCCACCCGCTCAGCGATCCGCAAGTCCACCGACGGCACCTGTCCGGACCAGGCCGAGTCAAACACCACAGGACTGTCAGCAGGCCCGTACGACGCCCCGTCTGTCACGTACCTGTACCGATCGGCCCGCAGGTTCAGGCCCCCGCTGGCACCGATCTCGAAGAGCCGCACCGGCAGCGGTACTGCCTCGACCAGCTGCAGCAGGCCGCCGTACAGCGCGGCCGACCGCCCTACCTCGTTCGTCTGCGGCGGCTGCGTCAGTAGCGACCGCACCTCTCCGAGCCGCGACCGCAGCACCTGCTCGAACGCCTCCCAGCCGAGCACTGGGTCCCACGTCCCGCCGACACTCGGGTAGAACGCCGCCAGCTCAGGCGCCGTACCGGACAGCACCATGCCGTGCACGGCTGCCAGCAGCCGCAGACCGATCGCCTCACCGAACGAACGGCCCTCATACCCGCTCAGTACTTCGACCGACGCCCCGCCGACCTCGTAGTCGTCCACGAGCAGCCGGAGCACTTCGGCGTACATCGGGGACCCCAGGTCCTCGCAGGCGGTCGCTTGTCGCTGGAGAGCCTCTACAACATCCACATAGCTGACATTAGAAGCTCAGGCGATCCAGGACTGACTTTGCCGTCGTCCGCGCGTCCTCGGATTCGAGCGGCGCACCGTGGCTGTCGGTGAGGTAGAAGACGTCGACACACTCCGCACCGAGCGTGCTGACGTGTGCGGAGCGGATGTCCGCACCAGTGGAGGCGATCGCCGCTGTGACGTCGTACAGCAGGCCAGGACGGTCGTGAGCTCGCACCTGCAGCACCGTGGCTGTTTCCGACGCTTCCGGCAACAGGTCCACGCGACTCGCGACACGAGCGCGCGACGAGTCCCGTGCAGCCAACCGCCGTACGACGTCGGTCGAGTCACGTAGCGCCACCGCAAGCCGATCTCGTAGCCGCACCGGATCAGGAGGCGATCCAGCGACGGTCCACTGCGAGATACCCAGCCCGTCAACAGATGTGATGACCGCGGACCGCACCGCCAGCCGCTCCACCGCGAGTACCGCGGCAACGGTCGACAGCGTCCCCACTTGGTCGGGTACGGCGACGTTCACTCGGAGGTCGCCGTGATGGTCGGACACTGTGACGCCGAGCCGCCCCACACCAACCACCTGATGCAGCACTGGCACCGCAACGGGCGGTACCTCGGTCCACATGCTCTCGCCGCCACCAGCCAACTCACCGCGCACGCGCCGGCACAGCTCACCGACCAGGCGCATCCGCCACGGCGACGACGCAGCCGGACCGGCTGCCCGCGCGTCGGCGTACGTCAAGGCCTCCAGCAGGTCCAGCGTCTCGGTGCTGCGCACGATGCCGACGACCATGTCCACGGTCATCGGGTCTTCCAGGTCCCGCCGGGTGGCGACCTGCGCGAGCATGAGGTGCTGGCGGACCAGCAGGGTGATGGTGTCGGCGTCGGCCTCGCTGAAGCCGAGGCGACGGGCCACCCGAGCCGCGATGCCGGCACCGGTGACGCTGTGGTCGCCGTCGAGCGCCTTCCCCAGGTCATGCAGCAGGGCGGCCACCAGCAACAGGTCAGGCCGCCGTACGTCGCGCACCATCGCGGATGCTTCGACGCAGGTTTCCAGCAGGTGCCGGTCGACGGTGAACCGGTGGATCGCCGACTGCGGCGGCCGGAACCGTACGGCGTCCCACTCGGGCAGGATCCGGGAGATGTACCCGGCCTGGTCCAACGCCTCCCACACCTCGCGCAGGCCGTTGCCCGCACCGAGCAGGGCGCACAGCAACCGCCGCGCCTCCCCCGGCCATGGCTCGGGCATGTCCGCAGCCGACGCCGCCAACCGCGCACACACAGCAGGTGACAGCACCAGCTCACGGTCCGCAGCAACCGCAGCAGCACGCAGTCCGAGCACGGGGTCCCGCTCCGGACGCGCGTCCGGCATCAGCACGACCTCGCCCTCGTGCTGGCCGACGCCCTCGTCCAATGCGAGCAGCAACGGCCCACCGCTCCGCTGACGCCGCCTGGACCGCGGTGGCTTGGTCATCAAGCTCTCGACGCGTCGCCAGGACACGTCACACACGTGCGCGAGCGTCCGGCCCGTCGCGTACACATGCCGCAGCAGCTCGTCCCGCCCCGACATACCGAGCCCTGCCGCCACTTCACCGGCCAGGTCGGCAACAAGCCTGTCCGTCGCGCGACCAGCGACCTCGTGCAGTGCGTCGCGGACCTCGAGCAGGTCTCGCCGAGCGCGCTCCAGCACAGGATGCGGTACGTCGACCAACCACGACGCCACCAAGGCTCGCAGAACGACGGCATCGCGCAGACCGCCGTACGCCTCCTTCAGGTCCGGCTCAGCGAGGTGTGCGAGCTCTCCGACCGTGGACGCCCGGTCACGGCACGCCTGCGCCAGTCCGGACATCCGGGACCGCGCCGTACGCCGCCAGTCCGCCATCAGCACCGACCGCAGCTGCAGGGTCAGGTGCGAGTCCCCCGCGACATGCCGCGCGTCCAGCAGCCCCAGGGCCACCCGGTCGTCGGCTGCCGCGGCCTGCTGCGCTTCGGCCAGTGTGCGGACGCTGTGGTCGAGCTTGGTCCTCGAGTCCCACAGCGGGTACCAGATCTGGGCAGCCAGCTCGTCGAGGCGCGGGTACCCCTCGGCGTGCACGAGCATCACGTCGAGGTCGCTGTACGGCGACAGCTCCTCACGCCCGTAGCCGCCCACCGCAACCAGGGCGACGCCCTCGGTGGGTACACCGAGGGCGTCACAAGCCTTTGCGAGCAGCAGCTGCAGCAGCGCGTCGGCCTCTTCGGCACGCCCGCGCCGCTGCTCTGCTCGATCGACCATCTAGAGTGCGTCTCCGTCCAGCTCGCCGGTGCGGACCCGGACGATGGTCTCGACCGGGGTGACCCAGACCTTGCCGTCGCCGATCTTGCCGGTCTGCGCGGCCTTCACGATCACATCGACCACGTCGGCGCCGTCACCGTCCTCGACGACCACCTCGAGCCGCACCTTCGGCACCAGGTCCACCTCGTATTCCGCGCCACGATAGACCTCGGTGTGGCCCTTCTGCCGGCCGTAGCCGCTCGCCTCGGTGACCGTCATGCCGGTGACGCCGAACGTCTCCAGCGCGGCCCGGACGTCCTCGAGCTTGTGCGGCTTGACCACCGCGGTGATCAGCTTCATGCCTTGACACCTTCCTTCTCCGAGGCCTCAGTGGTCCCATTGTCGGTCCCGGAATCAGACACTGCAGCGGCCGGTGCCGGGCGCCCCAGCGCGCCGCGCAGACTGCCGCCGCTGAGGTAGTCGTACGCCGTCTCCGCGTGCTCGGTCTGGTCGACGCCGGTGACCTCGTCGTCCTCCTTGAGCCGGAAGCCGATCGTCTTGTCGATCACCTTGCCGAGGATGAACGCGATCGTGAAGGAGTAGACACCGACCACGACGTTCGCCAGCGCCTGCTTACCGAGCTGGGACGCTCCACCGCCGTAGAACAGTCCGTCGACCGCGGACGGCGCCGCCGCCGAGCCGAGCAGACCGATCGCCAGCGAGCCGAACAGACCGCCGACCAGGTGGACACCGACCACGTCGAGCGAGTCGTCGAAGCCGAGCTTGTACTTCAGCGACACCGCGAAGGCGCAGATGGCACCGGCGAACAGGCCGAGGATGATCGCGCCGACCGGGGTGACAGCACCACAGGACGGGGTGATCGCGACCAGACCGGCGACCGCACCGGACGCCAGACCCAGCGTGGTGGCCTTACCGTGCGTGAGCCGCTCGATGATCAGCCAGCCGATCACCGCGGCAGCGGTGGCGACCTGGGTGTTCACGAAGGTGACGGCCGCAGTCGTCCCGGCGCTCAGGGCGGAGCCGGCGTTGAAACCGAACCAGCCGAACCACAGGAGCCCGGCGCCGAGCAGCACCAGCGGCAGGCTGTGCGGCCGCATCGGGTCCTTCTTCCAGCCGATCCGCTTGCCGAGCACGATCGCCAGTGCGAGCGCGGCAGCACCGGCGTTCACGTGCACCGCCGTACCACCGGCGAAGTCGATCGCCTTCAGCTTGTCGCCGATCCAGCCGCCGTTGCCGTCGTCCAGGAACCAGACGGAGTGCGCGACCGGGAAGTACACGAGCAGCGTCCAGCCGACCACGAACGCGATCCAGCCGCGGAACGTGGCCCGGTCGGCGATCGCGCCCGAGATCAGCGCGGGGGTGATGATCGCGAACATCAGCTGGAAGGCGACGAAAGCGAGCGTGGGCGTCGTCCCGCTCACCGCCTCGGGTGCGAGCAGGCCCTTCAGCCCGACTTCGGAGAAGTCTCCGATCACGTGCCCGGTGTCACCGGCGAATGTCAGCGAGTAGCCGACCACCACCCAGAGGATGGTGACGACGGCGATGGTGACGAAACTCATCATCATCATGTTCAGCACGCTCTTCACGCGCACCATGCCGCCGTAGAAGAAAGCCAGGCCTGGTGTCATCAGCATCACCAGGGCGGCGCTTGCCAAGACCCAGGCGGTATCGCCGGCGTTGATCTCCATCAACGTCATCCCTTCCATCGAACTGGGGGTGGCCGGCGTCCTCAGTCGGGAGGTCTCCACAACGCCGGGGAGCCCACCGCTCGGCCACACCGCACACGGTGTCGGCGCGCCGTTTCAGCCGATCGGTCCGTTTGTTTCAGGCATGTGACAAAGCGGGCTCCCAGGTGACATCGAGGTGACATGGCTCACCGATGGCCGACATGTGGCACTCTGGCCTGGACCACACGGGCCGCAGCCGCGCCACTGCACCCGTCCGAGCTGGGGAACAACGAAATGGAGCCGAACCACGGGGTGAGGCCGCGCCGCGGCAGACCACGGGACCCGGAAGCGGAGCCGAGGATCCGCAGGTACGCCGTGCAGTTGCTGCTGGAGCGGGGATTCGAAGGAATGACAGTGGACGACGTCGCCGAGGCCGCGGGGGTCGGCAAGGCGACGATCTACCGGCGGTGGGCCAGCAAGGAGCTGCTCGCCAACGACGCAATGGCCGATTTGTTCGACCTGGAGATCCCGGACGCGGACACCGGCTCGATCGCGGGAGACCTGCGCCAGATCTACCGCGTCGCGCTGACGTTCGCGAACAGCGAGTACGGCCGGGCGATGATTCGCCTGGCGGTCTCGGAGGCGAACCGCGACGAGCGGTCCGCCGCGATCTACCGAGGTGTACTGGAACGCCGGATCGAGCTCACCCGGCAAGCACTTGAGCGCGCACGGGCGCGTGGCGAACCGATCAAGAGCACCGCGGACCCGGTGCTGATGGTCGAGTGGATGGCCGGGGTGTTCGTGATCCGAGCCCTGACCGGACAGCCGATGCCGCCGCCCGAGGATGCCGATCGCCTGGCCGACATCACTCTGCGCGCAGTACTCGAGTTGCCTGTCTCAGAGCCGTAGTCCGGGGCCCAGAGCCACCTGGTCGACGCGCATCTCGGTGACGCGCCGGACCCGTCCGCTGTCGAGGTTCCAGGCCAAGACCCAGCCGTGGACCCGAAACAGCACGTTGTTGTCGTCGTACCAGCCGAGTACGACGCAGCAGCCTGTCTCACGTACGAACGGATGATCCCCCGCCCCCTCGAAGGTCGGGGGATTGTCCTGTGGTTCGCCGAGCACCAGCAGCCGGCTGGGCACCGTCCGCAGCGTGGAGATCGCGGCCAGCACCTGAGGCTGCGACACCCTCGTCGGAACCTCCGGGAGCTTCTCCGCGACGAAGACGCGGGCGGCGGCGGAGTTCGACGACATCGTCTGGCCCTGCCAGGACCGGACCGGCAGGGTGAGAGGACTGTCCTCCATCCACTGGCCGTTGAACAGGTACCGCATCACGGCGCCCGTCTGGACCCGGTACGGCGACGTGGCCTCGTTCGGGTCGTTCGTCGCGGAGACCTGGACCACCGCCTGCTCTCCGTCACCGCCTTCTCCGACGAGCACCTGGTAGGCGGCGCCCGGTCCGCTGACCAGCACGCGCTGCCGGTCCTCGACCCACGACACGCTGCTGAACTCACCTTCAGGCAGCGGGAAGCGTGAGATCTCGGCCGTCGACGCGTTCACTGTGACAAGCTCGCCCGGCTGCGGGAACGCGACGGTCCGGCCGTCCGGAGCGACTGCTCCCGGGCTGAGGGGCAGCTCGCCGCCGACTGCGACGAGGCCGACGTCGGCCCGCGCCCAGGACCCGTCCCCGCCGAGCAGCACCGGTGCGTAACGGTCACCCTGCTTCACCAGAACGACCGCCGCGACGCTCTCCAGAGTGTGCTTCGCCAGTGGACGGACCTTGTCCGGCAACTCCAGCCGATCGCCGAGCGGTGTCGCGAGCCGGTCGAGGAAGCGCTCACTGCCCGGCGGCGGGGCGACCCAGAAGTCGATCCCGCTGATCCTGCCGGACGGTTCGACGTACCCGGGCGGATTCGTCGGGGGTGTGATGTCGGCGTTGCCCGACGTACCCGCCTCGATCAGGATCGACGCAACGATCGCCAGCACAAGGAAGGCGATCGCGCTGATCACGACGGTACGGCGCCGACGGCGACTCGTCCTCACCCCGGCTGCCCACGCTGCGTCGGCCAGTTCAGGCTCCGGTAGCTGGTCGGCCGCCTGGAGCAGCAGGGGCTGCACGTCCTCCCGTCTCATCGGGCATCACGCCAGTCCCCCGCGCCCAGCGCCGTACGGAAGTGGCCGAAGGCGCTCATCCCGTGGGCGTGTACGGCGGTGTGCGACAGACCGAGCAGCTCGGACACCTCGAACTCGGTCAGCTCCTCGAGGTGCAGCAGCACGAACACCGTGCGTTGTGCGGGCGTCAGCTCGGCCAGTGCTCGCTTCACTGGGTCTTGCTCGTCAGGGAACGGTTTCGCCCGGTTCCACGGCCGCATGGCCGGCTGGTAGAGCTGGCGCTGGACGAAGGCGTCCGGGTCGTCCACCCTGGTCCAGCGCACGGACAGCTGCGTGAAGGCGCGCAGCAGTAGCTCTTCGGCTCGGTGTATGTCGCCGTACACGAGGTACGCCGTACGGAGCCATCTGCCCTGCCGCGCATCGACGAACGAGGCGAAGTCCGGGTCGACCGTGTCGTGCATCCACCCTCCCGGCCTCTATTCAACTCCTCAACTACTGCGCGCTGCTACTGCCAGACGCGTCTCTTCGGTGATCAGATCGAAGTTGATGCCTCCAGCAGCCGCCAATCCGGCCGCTGCGGACGGCATGACCTGCGCCATCGGGTTGCTGACGTTGCCGGCTGCGAAAACACCAGGGACCTGCGTGGCGCCCCTGGCGTCGGCCTGGACCGCAGTACCGACCTCTACTCCGTTCGCCTCCACCAGAGTGGTCTCCAGACCCAGGTCGGCCAGGAAGCCGGCACGCGCCCGTACGGTGGTCTGAATCGCCAGTGCCTGCCGCGGAACGACCGTGCCGCCCTCCAGCCGTACACCGGTGATCCGGTCGTCCGTGACCTCGACCTGCTCGACCTTGCCTTGTACTACGGAGATTCCGCGCGCAGCCAGCTCCTCCCACTGCTCCTCGGTCGGCTCCGGCGCAGTGTGCAGGAACAGCGTCACGTCGTCACTCAGCTGCCGGAACAGCTGCACCTGGTGCATCGCCATGGAACTGGTCGCGAGCACACCGATGGCCTGGTCCTGCACCTCCCAGCCGTGGCAGTACGGGCAATGCACTACGTCCTTCCCCCACCGCTCCGCCAGCCCAGGTACGTCGGGCAGCACGTCAGACAGCCCTGTCGTCACCAGCAGTCGCCTGCTCCGGTACGTCGTACCGTCGGCCAACTCGACCGTGAACCCATCGTCGTCGCGCCGGGCCGTCGTCACGGTGCCGTCGACGAACTCACCGCCGTACCCCTGCACCTCCTGGCGGCCGAGCGCGTAGATCTCCCCGGGCGGTACGCCGTCACGCGTCAGGAAGTTGTGCACACCGTCGGCGGGCGCGTTGCGCGGCGTACCGTCGTCGATCACCAGCACCGACCGGCGGAACCGGACCAGCGCCAGCGCCCCGCTCAGCCCGGCCGCGCCGCCGCCGATCACGATCACGTCGTACTTCGTCATGTCTGGACTCCCCTGTTCTCAGCTCTGTTCTCAGCGTCTGAACCGAGGATGCGTCGTGATTTTCATTTTCGACAAGTATTGTTGCCGGTATGGCAAACGACGAGGACGTTCTCGAATCGGTCGGACCGCGGCTGCGGGCGCTCCGGAGCGAGCGTGGCACGACGCTGGCCCAGCTGTCCGAGACGACCGGCATCTCGGTCAGCACGCTGTCCAGACTGGAGTCCGGGCAGCGCAGGCCGACGCTGGAGCTGCTACTGCCGCTGGCCAGGGCGCACCAGGTGCAGCTGGACGAACTGGTGGACGCGCCCCCGACCGGAGACCCGCGGATCTACCAGAAGCCGATCAAGCGCCACGGCACCATTCACGTCCCGCTGAGCCGGCGCCCGGGCGGCCTGCAGGCGTTCAAACAGATCCTGCCGGCGGGCTATCCGGGCAACGACGTGGTGCAGAAGACCCACGAGGGCTACGACTGGTTCTACGTGCTGTCGGGCCGGATCCGGCTGAAGCTCGGTGACCAGGACTTCATCGTCAAGGAGGGTGAGGCGGTCGAGTTCGACTGCCGGGTGCCGCACTGGTTCTCCAATCCCGGGCCTGGACCGACCGAGGTGCTATGTCTTTACGGCCCGCAGGGGGAGCGGATGCACGTCAGAGCCCGCACTACTTGAGGAGAGACCTAGTGAGCGTCGCGTTGTTCACGCTGGGCGGGACCATCTCGATGGCCGGTACCCGTCGCCTTACCGGTGACGACCTCACCGCCGCGATGCCCGGGCTCACTGGGCCGTCGGGGCTCGGCCATGCGGTCGAGATCCAGGACATCGAGAAGGTTCCCAGCGCCAACCTGACGGCCGCCAAGCTGCTCGAGGTCGTCGACGCCGCCTCCAAGGCCGTCGCCGCCGGAGCCGTGGGCGTCGTCGTCACCCAGGGAACCGACACCCTGGAAGAGAGCGCCTTCCTGGCCGACCTGGTCTGGCCGCACCCGCAGCCGCTCGTGTTCACCGGTGCGATGCGCAACCCGACACTGGCCGGTCCCGACGGCCCTGCGAACCTGCTGGCCGCGCTGCGGGTCGCCTGCTCCCCCGCGGCACGTGACCTGGGCGCACTGGTCGTCTTCAAGGAAGAGATCCACGCGGCCCGCTGGGTGCGCAAGACGCACAGCACGAGTACGGCGACGTTCGTGTCACCGAACACCGGTCCGATCGGTCACGTCGTCGAAGACCAGGTCCGCGTGCTCACGCGCCCGCTGCGGCTGGACGGCGTACAAGGCAGTGCTGAGCCTGCTGAGCTCGACAACATCCATGTCGCGCTCTACACCGTCACGCTGGACGACGACGGTCTGCTGCTGCAGGGCCTGGCCGACACACACCAGGGGCTCGTTGTTGCCGGGTACGGCGTTGGGCACGTGCCAGCCGCGCTAGCACCCGTTCTCGGCGAGTTGGCGACCCGGATGCCGGTCGTCCTCACGTCACGGACCGGCGCCGGCTCGGTCGTCCGCAACACCTACCACTCCCCCGGCTCGGAGGCCGACCTGTTGCAGCGCGGCCTGATCGACGGCGGGTTCCTCGACCCGTACAAGGCGCGCGTCCTGCTCCGGTTGCTCCTGGCAACGGACGACGACCTCGCCGCGGCGTTCGCGCAGTACTGCTAGCTGAGCGACGCGGCCTTGGTCATCAGGTAGTCGCGCTCCGGCAAGCTCGTCGTACCGCGGGCCGCCGCCCGGAAGTGCTCGGCGGCGGTCTCGTGGTCGCCGCGCATCTCGTAGAGGTGACCGCGGGTGGCGTCGAGGCGGTAGTGGCCGGACAGTTCGTCGTCCAGCGGTGCGAGGAGCTTCAGGCCGGCGTCCGGTCCGTCCACCATCGCGGCGGCGATCGCCCGGTTGAGCTTCACCATCGGGTTGCCGGACAGGTCTTCGAGGAGGCCGTACAGCCCAAGGATCTGCGGCCAGTCGGTGTCCTCGGCGCGGTCGACCTCATCGTGCAGGGCGGCGATCGCTGCCTGGATCTGGTACTCGCCCAGCGGAGGCGTGTTGAACGCCTCGACCGCGAGCGCCACGCCTTCTGTGACGGCGTCGTGGTCCCACAGCGACCTGTCCTGCTCTGCGAGCGGGATGATCTCCCCGCCCTTACCGGTCCGCGCCGTGCGCCGGGCGTCGGTCAACAGCATCAGAGCGAGCAGTCCGGTGACCTGTCCGTCATCCGGCAGCTGAGTCCGGACGGCGCGAGTCAGGCGGATCGCCTCACTGGAGAGGTCGCTGCGGTGCAGCTCCGGACCACTGGTGCTGGTGTAGCCCTCGTTGAACATCAGGTACAGCACGTGCAGCACGTTGCGCAGCCGGTCCGGATCGGCGTCCAGCTCGAAGCTGGAGCCCTTGAGCTTCGACTTCGCCCGGCTGATGCGCTGCGCCATCGTTGCCTCAGGCACGAGGTACGCCGTGGCGATCTCGGCTGTGGTGAGGCCTCCGACCGCCCGCAGCGTCAGTGCGATCGCAGAGGCCGGTGTGAGCGTCGGGTGGCAGCACAGGAACAGCAGCCGGAGCGTGTCGTCGTGCTCCTCGACCTCACCGGCCGGCACCTCCCGCACGGCCGCCCGCTCCTCGCGGCGTCGGCGGGCCTGCTGCTGGCGGACCTCGTCGATCAGCCGCCGTGAGGCCGTCTGGATCAGCCAGCTCTTCGGATTGTCCGGCCGGCCGTCCCGCGGCCAAGTGGTCGCTGCTGCGAGCAGGGCCTCCTGGACCGCGTCCTCGGCCGCTGCGAAGTCACCGGACCAGCGCACGACGGCGCCGAGGACCCGCGGCGTCAACTCCCGCAGCAGGTCCTCGAGCTCGCCGTCCGGTTCAGAAGTCGTGGAGATCGGCATCCGACTCCATGACGCGGCGGACCTCGATCGGTTGCTCGAGCGGTACGCCGCCGGGACCGGGTGCGGCGGACTGCCACGCCGCGATCTCGTAGGCCCGCTCCTCCGACTCCACGTCGATCATCGTGTAGCCGGCCAGGACTTCCTTCGACTCGGCGTACGGACCGTCCGTCAGCACCGGCGCGGTCACGCTGGTCGCCCGCACCACCTTGGCGTGCGACGGCCAGGTCAGCCCCTGGACCTCGACCAGCTCGCCGCTCTTCCGCAGTCGCTCGATGCCCTCGCCGAGGTGGTCCATGTGGGCCTTCATGTCGGCCTCGTCCCACTCCAGCATCGGGGTGTCGCTGTTACCGCCATCCATGTTCATCAGCAGCATGAACTTGGTCATCAGGGTCTCCTCCTTGTTGAGCCTTTACCCGGAGACGGAGCCGTTGCTGGGTTCTCTACATCAATCCAGCAGTGCGTCGACGAATTCTTCGGGCTCGAACGGAGCCAGGTCGTCCGGACCCTCGCCGAGGCCGACGAGCTTGACCGGTACGCCGAGTTCGCGCTGCACCGCGATCACGATGCCGCCCTTCGCCGTACCGTCCAGCTTGGTCAGGACCAGGCCGGTGACGTTGATGACCTCTGCGAACACCCGGGCCTGCGTGAGGCCGTTCTGGCCTGTGGTGGCGTCGATGACGAGTAGGACCTCGTCCACCTCGGCGGACTTCTCGATGACCCGTTTCACCTTGCCGAGCTCGTCCATCAGGCCGGTCTTGGTGTGCAGGCGGCCGGCGGTGTCGACCAGGACGACGTCCGCCTCCTCCTCGATGCCCTGCTTGACCGCGTCGAACGCGATGCTGGCCGGGTCACCGCCCTCGGGTCCCCGGACGGTGCGGGCACCGACCCGCTCTCCCCAGGTCTGCAGCTGATCCGCAGCGGCTGCACGGAAGGTGTCGGCGGCGCCGAGGACGACGTGCTTGTCCTCGGCGATCAATACCCGGGCCAGCCGGCCGACGGTCGTGGTCTTGCCGGTGCCGTTCACGCCGACCATCAGGATGACGGCAGGCTGCCCGTCCTTGCGGCTCACCTTCAGCGAGCGGTCCAGCGACGGGTCGACCAGCGCCACCAGCTCCTCGCGGAGGACCTCCCGGGCCTGGGCGGCGCCGACGCCTTCGACCCGCATCCGGGTGCGCAGCTTCTCGACCAGCTCCTGCGTGGGCGTCACACCGACGTCCGCGGTGATGAGCGTGGTCTCGATGTCCTCCCACGCCTCCTCGTCGAGCTTGTCGCGGGAGAGCAGCGCGAGCAGCCCCTTGCCGAGGGAGCCCTGCGAACGCGCCAGCCGGGCGCGGAGCCGGACCAGCCGGCCCTGCGCGGACTCGGGCTTCTCGACCGTCTCGGCGGCCGCGGGCTCCGGTAGCTCGGCGTCCTCCAGCGTGCGGGTCGGGGTGTCCCGCGGTTCCTCGGCGTCCTCACCGACCTTCGGCTCGGCGGCCTCCACCGCGGGCTTGGTGGCCTCCGACGGCAGCTCGGGGCGCCGGCGCCGCGCGACGACCAGGCCGGTGGTTCCGACGACCAGAACGACCGCGATGACCACGACGATCGTGATGAGAGCCTGGTCGGTGAGCAGAGAAACGAGCAGTGAGGTCACGGTTCCCCATCTTGACAGACGCCCGGCCCGCCGCCCGCATTTGTCATGTCAGGCAAACCAGTTGTCGCGGTACGTGAGGAGGCACCAACTCCGGGCGATGAGTGAGCAGAACCACGGTCCGGTCGCCCGCCGCCGCGAAGAGGTCTGAGAGCAGCGCCCGGCCGGTCTCCTCGTCCAGGTGCTCGGTCGGCTCGTCGAGCACCAGTACGTCGCGGTCGGCCAGCAGCAGCCGTGCGAAGGCGAGCCTCTGGCGCTCACCACCCGACAGCCGCGCACCGTGCTCCCCGACCATGGTGTCGAGGCCCTCCGGCAGCTTCTCGACGAGCAGACCGAGCCGGGCCCGGTAGAGCGCCTTCCACACCTGCAGGTCGCTGACACCGGGCTTCGCAAGCAGCAGGTTCTCCCGGATGCTCGTGTCGAACACGTGGCTCTCCTGGGTCAGCAACCCGACAACGGACCGCACCTGGTCGCCTTCGAGCCTGGCCAGGTCCACACCGTCGAGCAGCACCTCTCCCCCGCGTGGCTCGAGGAACCGGAGCAGTACCGAGGCCAGCGTGCTCTTGCCCGAGCCGCTCGGGCCGGTGATCACCACACGGCTCCCGGCCGGCATGTGCAGGCTGAGTCCATCCAGTACGTCGGGGCCGTCGTACCCGGCTCGCAGCAGGTTCACCTGCAAGTCGCGTCCGGTTGGGAGTGGCAGCGGGCTGGTCGGCTCGGTGACCGGCGCGGGGGTGTCTACGAGTTCCTGGACTCTGTCGAGCGACGCCCGTACCCGGATGGCCAGTTGGGCGGCTGCCGGGATTCCGCCGAGTACATCGGCCAGGGCGAGCGGGGTGAGGACGAGTACGGCGAAGACCGCACCGGTGATGTTCGCCGTACTACCGAGGACCAAGGCGGCCACGCTGGCACCGCCGACGCACAGGACGAGCAGTGCGCTGCCTAGGCCGGCGCTCCAGGCAGACCGGCGTTCGGCGGCGGCCAGGTGCGCGTCGCGGCGGCTGAAGTCGTCCAGGACCGCGTCGATCGCGTTGAACGCGACCACATCGGCTGCGGTGAGCAGAGACTCGGTGGTGGTGGCTGCGACGTCACCACGGGCACCAGCGAGGTTGCGCTCGGCTCGCGCGGCGGAATGGGCAGTCAGCCACGGTACGACGGTGCACGCGATCAGGACCGCCACCGCGACGGCGGCACCGGCCGCTGGAAGCAGTAGCGCGAGGAGGCCCACCGTGGCGGCTGCTGTGACAGTTGCGACCGCGACGGGCAGGAGGACTCGCAACCAGAGGTCGAGGACCGCGTCCACGTCCAGCACGAGCCGGGCGAGCAGATCGCCCTTCCGCTGCGAACCGAGCGGTGCGACCTTCTCCAGACGCCCAGTGATGCGAGCACGGGTCTCCCCCAGCACCCGGTACGCCGCATCGTGTCCGACGAGCCGTTCGACGTACCGGAAGAAGCCTCGCCCGACACCGAAGGCGCGCACTGCGACGATCGGGACCATCAGCAACAGCACAGGCGGTTGTGCCGAGGCCGCTGTGATCAGCCAGGCAGACGTGGCGAGCAAGGCGACAGCCGACCCGGCAGCCGCCACACCCAGCACGAGCGCTAACCACAGCCGCCACATCACGCCGCGCTGCGGTCGAGCTAACTCAAGGCTCTTCATGCGTTCACCAACTCTCGGGCGCCTACGGTGACTGTGCGGTCGGCTGCTGCGATCAGGGCTGGGCGGTGGGCGACCATGAGAACCGTGCGACCGCTGGAGCGCAGGCCGGTGATGACTGTGGCTTCTGTGTCGGCGTCGAGGCCGGCTGTCGGTTCGTCGAGCAGCAGCACCGGGGCGTCGGTGAGGAGCGCCCGAGCGAGCGCGACCCGGCGTTGCTGACCGCCCGAGAGTTGCTGGCCCTGCTCCCCAACCGGCTTGTCGAGAGGCAAGTCGGCCGCGCCCGCCGCCAGGAGCGCCAAGCGGACCTGGTCGTCGGACGCATCCGGCCGGCCCAGCCGGACGTTGTCGGCCACGGTCCCCAGCCGCAGACCGGGACGCTGCGGCACCCAAGCGAACTGTCGCCGCCACTCCACCGGATCGAACTCGTCCGCTGCACTGCCAGCCGCGACAACCACACCACGCTCCGGCTCGACGAACCCGAGCAGTACAGCCAGCGCCGTCGACTTCCCGGCGCCACTCGGCCCGGTCAGCGCCACCACCTCCCCCGGCCGCAACTCCAGATCGAACCCCTCCAGCGCCGGCACGTCCCGCCCCGGGTAGGTCACTGTCACGTCGTACAGGTACAGCGGACTCACCCGAAGATCCGGTACGTCGGTGCGCTCACCACGTGCGGGCAGTGGCGTCTCCAGCACGCGGAACACCTCCTCGCTCGCCGCAACCCCGTCAGCGCTCGCGTGGAACTGCATGCCGACCTGCCGCAACGGCAGGTACGCCTCCGGTGCCAGGATCAGCACCATCAACGCGGTCTCGAGCCCGAGTTTCCCGTCGACCAGCCGAAGACCGACGCCCACAGCGACCAGTGCGACCGACAAGCTCGCCAACAGCTCCAACGCGAACGACGACAGGAACGCCAGCCGCAGACTCCCCATCGACGCAGCGCGGTGCTGGTCGGTAACCCGTCGTACGGCGGGCTCCTGCGACTTCGCGCGGCCGAACAGCTTCAGTGTGGTCAGTCCGCTGACCACATCCGCGAAGTGATGCGCCAGCACAGACAGCGCGTGCTGACGCTGCCGGCTGCGCGCCTGAGTCACCCAGCCGATCAGGGCCATGAAGATCGGGATCAGCGGCAGTGTGATCAGTACGGTCCCAGCAGCAATCAGGTCACCGGTCGCCATCCAGCCGATCACGCCGGCCGGCACAGTGGAGGCCAGGACGAGCTGTGGCAAGTAGCGGGCGAAGTACGGGTCCAGGTCGTCCAGGCCCTTTGTCAGCAGGGTTGTCAGCGCACTGCTGCGTTCACCACTCAGCCAGACCGGCCCGAGCTTCAGCGAGTGCTCCAGCACCTGCCGCCGCAGCGTGGACTTCACGGCGGCTGCTGCGCGTTGTGCGACCACCTCCTGCGCCCACACCAGTAGCGCCCGGCCCGCAACGACTGCAGCCAAACCCCAAGCCACGGCAGTCACCTCGCTGCCTCGCAGTACGACGCCGGCGATGCCGTGTGCGAGCAGCACCGCCTGCACGATGATCAGCGCGCCGCTAAGAACGCCGATCAGGACAGACGCCGCCAAGAAGACCCGGGCACCACGGGCGCGCTTGAGCAGCCGCGGGTCGAGCGGCTTCATGCGACCACGACCCGCTTGCGGAAGACCCAGTACGTCCACCCCTGGTACAGCAGTACCAGCGGCATGAAGATCGCGGTGATGATCGTCATCGCCTTCAACGTGTACGCCGAGGACGCTGCCTCGACCACAGTCAGCGTCGACCCCGGATCGAGCGTGGACGGCATCACGTCCGGGAAGAGCGCGACGAACAACGACACCACAGCCAGTCCGATCGCGAGCGTCGTACCGACGAAGGCCCAGCCCTCGCGGCGCAGGAGGTTCGCGACCAGGCCGCCGGCGAACGCGACGACCGCGCCGATCGTCACGACGACCGAGACGGTGTCGCCGCGCAACGCCTGCGCCCAGGCGAGGAACGCGATCGTCAGCACCGCGGCGACGGCCCCGGTGCGGGTGGCGAGCCGGTTGGCGCGAGCGCGCAGGTCGTCGGTGGTCCGCAACGCGAGGAAGATCGCGCCGTGGGTGACGAACACCGCGACGAAGGTCAGGCCGCCGAGCAGCGCGAACGGGTTGAGCAGCGTCCCGAGGCCGCCGACGTACTCGTGGTCGGCGTCCAGCGGCACACCGCGCACGATGTTGCCGAAGGCAACGCCCCAGAGCAGCGCCGGCAGCACCGACCCGACGACGATCATCGCGTCCATCCGCGCGCGCCACTCCGGATCGTCCCGCTTGCCGCGGTACTCGAGCGCGACGCCGCGCACGATCAGCCCCACCAGGATCGCGAACAACGGCAGGTAGAACCCGCTGAACAGCGTCGCGTACCACTCCGGGAACGCCGCGAACGTGGCCGCGCCGGCCATGATCAGCCAGACCTCGTTGCCGTCCCAGACCGGACCGATCGTGCTGATCGCGGCCCGTCGTTCGGGCTCGTTCCGGCCCAGCACGCGGTACAGCATCCCGACTCCGAAGTCGAAGCCCTCGAGTACGAAGTACCCGGTCCACAGCGTCGCGATCGCGACGAACCATACAGTCGTCAGTTCCATCAGACGCCCCTCAGTACGCGAACGACAGTGGTTTGTCGGGCTGATCCGGCGCTGGGTCCGGCGGCGCGTCCGTCCCGGCCAGGCCGCCCCGGATCGTCCGCAGCAGCAGCTTGGTCTCGACCACCGCGAGTACGCCGTACAACGCGGTGAACCCGACCAAGGACGTGATCACCTCGCCGCTCGTCGTACTGGGCGAGACACCCGACGCTGTCGGCAACAGACCGAACACCAGCCATGGCTGCCGACCGGTCTCGGTGAAGATCCAGCCGAACGTGTTCGCCGCCAGCGGCAGCAACGGCAACGGAGCCGCCAGCCAGACCATCCAGCGGGTAGGAGCTCGGCCGCGACGCGTGGTCCACAGCAGCCACAGCGCGATCGCGGCGGACGCCATCCCGACGCCGATCATCAGCCGGAAGGTCCAGTAGGTCAGGGGGATGTTCGGTTTGTACGACCCCGGTCCGTACAACTGCTCGTAGGCGTCCTGGAGCGAGTTGATGCCCTTCACCTCACCGTCGAAGTGCCCGGTGGCGAGGAAGGACAGCAGGTACGGCAGCTTGATCGAGAAGATCTCCTTCGAACCGTCCAGCGTGCCGACGGTGAACACCGAGAACGAGGCCGGCTTCTCGGTCTCGTACAGCGCCTCGGCCGCGGCCATCTTCATCGGCTGCACCTCGGTCATCACCTTGCCCTGCAGGTCGCCGCTGATCGCGACCCCGACGCTGGCCACCAGGACGACGGACGCGCCGATCTTCAAAGCCGACCGGAACACGTCCTTGTCGACCATGGGACGCCGGACCAGATGCCACAACGCGACACCGGCCACGAACGCACCGCCGACCATGAACGCGGCGAAGATCGTGTGCGGAAAGGTCACCAGCACGACCTTGTTGGTCAGCACCGCCCAGAGGTCCGTCAGCTCCGCGCGACCACGATCGGCGTTGTAGCGGAAGCCGACCGGGTTCTGCATCCACGAGTTGGCCGCGAGGATGAAGTACGCCGACAGTTGCGTGCCGAGCACCACCATCCAGATGCACCCCAGGTGCACCAGGCGAGGCAGCCGGTCCCAGCCGAAGATCCACAGGCCGATGAACGTCGACTCGAGGAAGAACGCGAGCAGGCCCTCGAGCGCCAGCGGGGCGCCGAACACGTCGCCGACGAACCGCGAGTAGTCGCTCCAGTTCATCCCGAACTGGAACTCCTGCACCAGGCCGGTGACGACGCCCATCGCGATGTTGATCAGGAACAGCTTCCCGTAGAACTTCGTCAGCCGGAGGTACTTCTCCTTCCCGGTCCGGTACCAGGCAGTCTGCAGGCCGGCGGTGATCGCGACCAGCGAGATCGTCACCGGCACGAAGAAGAAGTGGTACACGGTGGTGATCGCGAACTGCCACCGCGCCAGATCCAGGGTGTCCATCGGAAGGCCTCCCCAGCCCATCTACGACGTGTCGTAGTAGATGCTAGCGCGGATCTACTACGACGTGTAGTTATACTGGTCACGTGGCGAGTGAGGAGAAGGGCCCACGCCCCCTGGGCGACCTGGAACGGCTGGTGATGGAGCAGCTGTGGGCGGCGCCGGCCGCGCTGACCGTGCGTGAGGTGCTCGAGCGGCTGTCCGTCACCCGTGAGCTTGCCTACACCACCGTCATGACCGTTCTGGACCGGCTGGCGAAGAAGAAGCTGACCGAGCGCGAGCGCGACGGCAAGGCCTGGCGCTACCGCGCCGCCGCGCCACGCGAGGAGCTGGCAGCCGACCTGATGCGGGACGCGCTAGACCGTGCGGGCGACCGGCGCGAGGCTCTCGTCCGTTTCGTCGGCCAGGTGTCCGATGAGGAAGCGGCACTGCTCCGCGAGGCCCTGTCCAAGCTGGACGATCAGGAGCAGACGGGGTGACCACCCCGGTCCTGCTGGCCGTTCTGGCGCTGGTACTCACCGGCCCGGCACCGGCGCTGCTGGCTCGTTCCGACTGGCCCTACCGGGTCCCTCGCGCCGCAGTCATCCTGTGGCAGGCGATCGCACTGGCCGCCGTACTGGCTGCGCTGGGTGCTGGTATCGCGTTGTCCTACTCGATTGCTGGCCGCCCTGGTGAGCCACGGTTCGATCCGTCGTCGGCACGCGACCTCGTGGCCGCAGCGATCCTCGCCATGGTCGCGCTGGTCGTGGTGCGACTGCTGTGGGCGATCGGACGGGTAGCGATCGGCACGCGGGCACGGCGCAAGCGGCACCGCGACCTGGTCGACGTACTGGCCACACCGGACGGGCTGATCCCAGGACTCCGGGTGCTGGCGGAGGAGACGCCGCTGGCCTACTGCCTGCCGGCGCTGCGTGGCGCGCGGGTTGTCGTCTCCGTTGGCGCGTTGGACCGGCTGGACGACAGTGAGCTGAAGGCTGTCCTCGCACACGAGCAGGCGCACCTGCGAGCACGGCACGACCTGGTGCTGGAGGAGTTCACCGCGCTGCACCACGCGTTCCCACGCTGGGTACGCAGTGACGTAGCGCTGGAGCAGGCACGCACTCTGGTCGAACTGCTCGCCGACGACGACGCTCGCCGCCGCAACGGTCCACGTCCACTGGCGCGCGCCCTGGTCGCTCTTGCCGGTTCACCCGCACCAGAGGCTGCCCTGGCCGCAGCCAAGTCCGCCACGGTCCTGAGAGTGCAACGCCTGGCCGGACCGGCGGCCAACGAGTCCACGCTGTCCGCTGTCACGTACGCCGCGGCGGCCGCGCTCCTGATCCTTCCGACGATCACCATCGCCGCACCGATCGTGAAGGCGATCGTCGACGCAGTCAGCTAGCCGCCGGACGGTATCGCACCAGTACGCCGCCTGCACCCCACGGACGCGCCTCGATCAGCTCCAGGCCCACCGGCGAGCCGCCGGACGGGAACGCGCTCCTGCCCACCCCCAGCAGCACCGGGCAGATCCGCAGCTGCACCTCGTCGACCAGCCCGGCCCGCAGCAACGACTGAAACAGCGTGATGCTGCCCCACAGGATGATGTCCTTGCCGGTCTGCTCAGCCTTCAGCGCCCGCACCGCGTCCAGGTCCCGGACCACCAGACCAGGCTCGTACCGACCCCACGGCGCGCTCTGCAGCGTCGTCGACACGACGACCAGCCGCAGCGCGTTGAGCCTCTCGGCGATCGGCTCGTCGGCCGACGCCTCGGTCGGCCAGAACCCCGCGAACAACCGGTACGTCTCGGCGCCCAGCAGCATCGTGTCGACACTCTCGAGCAGTTCGAGGTTGTCGTAGTCCGGATGCGAGCCGATCGCGTCGAAGAACTCCAGTCCGCCGTCCGGCCCCGCGGCGTACCCGTCGAGCGTCACGTACTCCTGGAAGATCAGCCGCCTCATCCAGCGAGGCTACCCGAAATGCTTCCCCTCACCCCGTGCTACAGCCAGGAGCACCAGCCCCGACAGAACCAGCAGAACAACCATCGTCACAACGAATGTCAGCACTTCTCTCCCCGGATCCCCACACCCAACACAGTGCCTGACGTTCTCAGCGCACCAGAAGTTCCCCGAACGCCTTGGCGATCTCGTCGACCTGCCACTCCAGCGACGCCGGCGTCATCACCAGCTCGATCCACGACCACCCGGGTACGTCGGCCGGCTGCCACGGACCGCACAGCGACTCGTGCGTCCGCTCCATCCGCTCGACCGCGGCCTGCTCGATCGACTCTGCGGCACGCGGCGCGTAGACCCGGAACGAGTTGGTGTGCGGCGGCTCCGGGAAGACGCGGAAGCCTTCGCTCTGCAAGGCCCTTGCGACCTCGACGGCCCGCTGGTGCAGGTCGCCCATCAACGGCAGTACCGTCCGGAGTCCGTTGCGCGCGGACACGGCGTACGGGAAGAGCGAGTACAGGTTGCCGCCGAGGCGCCGCTGCCACCGCCGTACCTCTGCGATCACGTCCTCGGGCCCGGCGAGCGCTGCACCGCTGATGCCGCCCAGCACCTTGTAGAACGACACGTACACCGTCGACGCCAGCGCTGCGATCTCAGCCAGGCTGTGCTCCAGGTACGGCGTGCTTTCCCACAGCCGCGCGCCGTCCAGGTGCAGCGGTACGCCGCGCTCCGCACAGGACTCGGAGAACACGACCAGCTCGTCCCAGGTCGGCAGCACGAACCCCGCATCGCGCAGCGGCAGCTCCAACGTCACCGCAGCCAGCTTGCCCGGGATCGCGGCCAACTCGTCCGGCCGCGGCTGACGCGGTTCTGACGTCAGCCGCTCGATGCGCAGGTGGTGCACCTCTTCCAGCGGGTTCAGCTCGTGCACCAGTAGATGCGCGAGCCCGTGGACCGCTACCCGGCTCGTGCCCGCGCGGTCGGCGTACACCCGCAGCACGCCCTGCTGGGCCAGGATGCCGGTCGGCAGGAACACCGCGGCCGGCTTGCCCAGCAGCTCGGCCACTTCCTGCTCCAGCGCGGCTACCTCACCACCGTTGCCGTAGACATCGACCAGATCGTCGGTTGCGACCTCTGCAAGGTGACGCAGCCGCTCCGCGGCGGTCACCCGCCGCTGGGTCAGCCAGCGCTCACAGTTGTCCGCCGCGTTCTTCCGCCGCTCTCGCAGGTCCTCGGAGGTAGTAGCCACTGCTCCATCCTCTCGCGTCCCGCAACGGGGTTAGATCTTGGCCGTCACCACATGCTTTCCCTGCACGGTCCTGATCTCCACCGAACGCACCTGGTCGGGCGGAACCAGCACACCGCCGCCGAACGCACTCCCGCTCTTCGCTGCCTTCTCCGACACCAGCCAACTGCCCGCTACCCAGCTCGCGCCGGACTTGTCGGTGATGACCATCTCGCACTGGTCACCGGCCTTCAGACCGCTCACGTTCACCCTCACCCAGGTCCAGCCGGCCCGTGGCTCAACCGTGGCGTCCATGCTGGCACCAGTGGTCGCGTCCGTCGTCGTGACCTGCCTGGAGCCTGCGACCGGCTGATCGGCGTCCGGTGCAGTAGACCGGCCGAGTACGACGCCTCCGCCGAGCGCTCCAGCCACCACGACAACCGCAGCCGCGATCATCAACCAACGCGAGCGCCGCTTGGGCTTGGCCTGGGGCTCCTCTACGTGGGGCTCCCGGACCTCCCGCAGCGTGCGCTGCAGCAACAGGTCACCGCCCTCGGGCGGTCCCTCCAGGAACGCCTCCGGTGGCACCTCTCCCAGGAAGTCCTTCATCTCGATCAGCTCAGCAAGCTCCTCGCGGCACTCCGCACAGGTCGCCAGGTGCTCGTCGACAGCCCCTGCCTCCGCCGGCTCCAGAGCGCCCAGGGCGTAGGCGCCCAGCTGCGTACGATCGTGCTCACTCATAGGACACCTCCGCTGAACTCCCTGCCATCACCGCGCGCAGAGCTCGGAGGGCGTAGTACGAACGCGATTTCACGGTACCGGGTGGAACACCCAGCTCTTTGGCAGCCTCCGCGACCGACCGGCCGCGGTAGTACAGCTGCACGAGTACTTCACGGTGCTCGGGCGACACCTTGTCCAGCGCGTCCATCACCACCATGGTGTTCACCACGGACTCGGAGTGGTCCCCGGTGACCGGTGGCCTGTCCACCACGTCCGCCACCTCGGTCGGGCGGACTGCACGAGCACGTGCCCGGTCAGTGACCAGGTTGCGCGCCACCGTCAGCAGCCAGCCCCGCACCGACCCTCTGCCGCTCGTCAGGTCGTCCGCATGCTTCCAGGCCCGCAGAAGGGTCTCCTGTACGACGTCCTCCGCTGCGGCCCGGTCTCCGGTGAGACGGGTCGCGTACGCGAGCAGGCTGCGGCCGTGCTCGGCGTACAGCGCTCGGATCAGGGACTCGGCGTCGTGCGGCCCTGGGTTGTCAGCCACCGACCGCACGATACCGGGATCAGCGGGCGCCCACACCACGGCGGCACCAACCAGATCAGTAACCGTCACCATTGCCGGAACCAGCCGGCTTGGCGGTGATCTTCTGACCGTCCGCACCGACGACCCACCAGACACCGCCGACCGCCTGGCCTTTGGCCTCGCCGGCCGCGCTGTCGCTGGCGAACAGGTACAGCGGCAGCCCCTTGATGGCCAGCTGCTTGCTGCCGTCCGCGCGGGTGACGGTGCTGACCAAGGACGCGTCGATGCCCTCCAGTTGCGGCGTACCGTCACCGGCCGGCACCACCGGCCACTTGGCGAGGCAGTCGCCCGAGCAGTTCGACGTACCGGAGGTGTCCTTGTCGAACACGTACACGGTCCGTCCGTTGCCGTCGACAACGATGTTGCCGAAGTCGCCGACCGTCGCGGTCGCCAGTTTCACGGCGGCAGCGCCCGACGAACTGCTCGCCGAACTGCTCGCCGAAGGCGCCGAGGCCGCCGGCGAGTCGTCACTGCCGCACGCAGTCAGCCCGGACACCCCGAGCACACCAACGGCCAACCCACTCATCACACGCTTCGTCAAAGACTTCATCACAGGCTCCTCGGTCGGGTCGGAACGTCACCCGCCACACGTGCCGATTCGCCGATCGGTTCAAAGACGAGGGATATCGTCGTTCGCATGAGCCAAGAGATTCCCGCAGCGATCCAGCGCGCGCTCGACGCGATCGACGCCCTGGACAACGACGCGTTCGTGGCGGCGTTCGCCGCGGACGGCTACGTGAACGACTGGGGCCGCGAGTTCCGCGGCCACGACCGGATCCGCTCCTGGAGCGACAACGAGCTGATCGGCAAACGCGTCACCTTCACCGGCACCCAGGTCACCACCCCAGGCAACCCCCTGACGATCCTCACCCAGGTAGGCGGCGACGGCTTCAACGGCCCGTCCCACTTCACCTTCGAAACCATCAACGACGAACTCGCCTCGATGACCATCACGGCCTGATCGGCCGCTCGACAGCTCCGAGCCCGACAGGTCCTAGACCGGTTCGGGTTCGCGGATGCGTTGAGAGATGACGGCGGAGACGCCGTCGCCGCGCATGGTGACGCCGTAGAGCGCGTCGGCGACCTCCATGGTGCGCTTCTGGTGGGTGATGACCAGGAGCTGGCTGTTCTCGCGGAGTTCCTCGTAGATCTCCAGGAGGCGGCCGAGGTTGGTGTCGTCCAGCGCGGCCTCGACCTCGTCGAGGATGTAGAACGGCGACGGGCGGGCCTTGAACAGCGCGACCAGGAACGCGACCGCGACCAGCGAACGCTCGCCACCGGACAGCAGCGACAGCCGCTTGACCTTCTTGCCCGGCGGGCGGGCCTCGACGTCGATGCCGGTCGCGAGCATGTCGTCGGGGTCGGTCAGCACGAGCCGGCCCTCGCCACCCGGGAACAGCCGGCTGAAGACGTGCTCGAACGCGATCTCGACGTCGCGGTACGCCTGGGTGAAGACCTGCTCGACCCGGTCGTCGACCTCCTTGACGATGTCCATCAGGTCACGCCGGGACTTCCGCAGGTCTTCCAGCTGTTCGGAGAGGAACTTGTGCCGCTCCTCCATCGCCTCGAACTCCTCGAGCGCGAGCGGGTTGATCTTGCCGAGCTGGTTCAGCGCACGCTCGGCCTGCTTGAGCCGCTTCTCGACCTTGGTCCGGTTGAACGGCTCGGCCTCGAGCTCCAAGGTGTCGTCCTGTGAAGGCACCGGCGGCACCAGCTTGTCCGGTCCGTACTCCGTGACGAGTGCGTCAACCTCGATACCGAGCTCGCCGAGCGCCTTCTCGTACAGCTGCTCCAGGCGCATCTTCTGCTCGGCCCGGGCCAGCGCGTCCCGGTGCACGGTGTTCGTGAGCTGCTCCAGGTCGGAGCTGAGGTTCCGCGTCGCCGACCGTGCCTGCGCAAGCGCCTGCTCCCGGTCGGCCCGCTGCGCCTGAATCGCCGCCCGCTCGGACGCCGCCAGCTGCAGCGACGACTCCAGCCGCGCCAACACGTGACCAGCAGCCAGGTGTACGGCGTTCGCCGCCTCGGCCTGCCGCGCCCGGCGTGCCGCCCGCGCGATCGACCGTGCCCGCGCCTCGCGCTCCTGCCGGGCCGCGCGCTCCAGCGAGTCCGCGCGACCGGACAGCGCCCGGGCCCGCTCCTCGGTGGTCCGCAGCGCCAGCCGCGCCTCCATCTCGGCCGCACGCCCGGCCTTGGCCTCCTCGGCCAGCCGGTCGCGCTGCGACGTGTCGGGCTCGTCGCCGTCCTCGTCGAACATTTCGGCGTCCGTCAGCCGCTCTTCGAGCTCGGCCAGACCGGACAGGTTCCGATCGCGCTCCTCCTCGGCGGCCGCGATCGCCTCGGCCATCCGCTCCGCCTCGCCGCGGGACGCCTTCGCCAGCGACCCGAAGTGCCCCAGCTGCTCGGCCACCGCAGCCATCGACGCGTCCGACTCGTGCAGCCGGGCCAGCGTGATCTCGACGGACTCCTTCTGGCGGCTCCGCTCGTCCTCCAGGCCCTGCAGCTCGAACCGCAGCCGCTCGCTCCGCGCCGTCGCCTCGGTCAGCTTCTCCGACGCCTCGTCGACCGCGGACTGCACCTCGATGAGGCTGGGTGCCGCATCCGACCCGCCGTACGCGAAATGCGCCCCGAGTACGTCGCCGACACGCGTCGTACACGTGACGTCGGGCAGGTTCCGTAGCAGGGACCGTGCCGCGTCCACGTCGTCGACCACCGCGACCTTGCGCAGCAGCCGCCGCAGGGCGGGCCGCAGGGTCTCCGGGCATTCCACGACGTCGACGGCGTACGACGCTCCGTACGGCAGCGCGGGCCACATCGCATAGTCGTCGGCCGGGGCGTCGCCGAGAAGCATCCCGGCGCGGCCGAGGTCGTGCTCCTTGAGGTGGCCGACGGCGTGCAGCGCAGCGTCGGTGTGGGTGACGGCAACCGCGTCCGCAGCCTCACCGAGCGCTGCGGCGATCGCGGTCTCGTACCCGGACCGGACGCTCAGCAGAGCGGCGACCGAGCCCATCAGCCCGTTGACCTGCTCCGAGGCGGCCAGCAGCGCGCCGGCCCCGTCCTTACGGTTCAGACCGAGCTCGAGGGCTTCCTTGCGGGCGGCGAGACCGGTGCGCTCACGCTCGGCGTCGCGCTCCTCGGCCCGCAGCTTCGCCAGCCGCTCGTCCATCTCGTCGAGCACTGCCTGGGCAGCCTCGTACTGGTCGTCGAGGCCCTTTTCGCCCGCATCCAGCCCGGCGACCTGGGTCTCCAGCGCGGTGAAGTCGTGCTGCGCCTTCGCGGCGCGCTGCTCGGCCTCGCTCCGGTTGCTGGCGAGCCGGCCGATCTCGGACTCGGCGGCGGCCGCGCGGCTCTTCAGCGCGTTCACCTGGCCGGTCAGCCGGGCGAGTCCTTCGCGGCGGTCCGCCGCGGCCCGGATCAGCGCCGAGATCCGGCGCTCCTCCTCGGACTCCTGGGCTTCCAGTTGCTGGCGGCGCTCGACGGACTCGGCGAGCAGCTCGGAATGCGCCTCGACCTCGGCCTCGATCTGCGCCTCGGTCTCGCGGACCCGGGCCGCTTCCAGTTCGAGCTCCTCGGGATCCCGCCCCGAGCGCGGGCCGTCCTCAGCCTCGTCGTTCAGCGAGCGGATCCGGTCCGCCGCGATCCGCGCCGTACCTTTGATCTTCTCGCCGAAGCCGGACAGCTGGTACCAGGTGTCCTGAGCGGCCTGCAGGGCCGGCGCGTCCTCGCGGAGCGCCTCCTCCAGTTCGGCCTCGAGCTCGCGGGCCTCGTGCAGCTTCGCCTCGGTCTCGGTACGCCGCTGCGTGAGCGCGGCCTCGTCCCGCAGCTCCGCCTCGAGCGCGGACTGCGCCTGCACGATGTCGTCGGCGAGCAGCCGCGCGCGGCCGTCCCGGACCTCCGCCTGGATCGTCACCGCCCGGCGCGCCACCTCCGCCTGGCGCCCGAGCGGCTTCAACTGACGGCGGATCTCCTGGATCAGGTCCCCGAGCCGGTGCAGGTTGCCCTCGGTGGCCTCCAGCTTCCGGATCGCCTTTTCCTTGCGCTTGCGGTGCTTCAGGACGCCGGCGGCCTCCTCGACGAACCCGCGGCGGCCTTCCGGCGTGGCGCGCAGGATCGAGTCCAGCTGGCCCTGACCGACGATGACGTGCATCTCGCGGCCGATACCGGAGTCGCTGAGCAGCTCCTGGACGTCGAGCAGGCGGCAGTTCTGGCCGTTGATCTGGTAGTCGGACCCGCCGTTGCGGAACATCGTCCGGCTGATCGTCACCTCGGCGTACTCGATCGGCAGCGCGCCGTCGGTGTTGTCGATGGTGAGCACCACCTCGGCGCGGCCCAGCGGGGCGCGGCCGGAGGTGCCGGCGAAGATGACGTCCTCCATCTTGCCGCCGCGCAGCGACTTGGCGCCCTGCTCACCCATCACCCAGGCCAGCGCGTCGACGACGTTGGACTTGCCGGAGCCGTTCGGCCCGACGATGCAGGTGATGCCTGGTTCGAAGTTCATCGTCGTCGCGGACGCGAACGACTTGAAGCCCCGGAGCGTCATGCTCTTCAGGTACAAGGCGAAGCTCTCCAACCCGTGAAAGGACAGACGGTACCGAAGGAACCGCCGTAGCTGAACGTCACGCTGCCGCTACCCGGGGGAAGGTGTTCCGCTTCGCAGTCTACAAAGAGATCCGCGTAAACCAGCGGAGGCCAGGCCGTTGAGAGAGATGGCCGGCGAATGGGTGCACAACATTGGTGAACCTACAACCGGCGGAGGCCCGGACGGGGGCCACCGCCGTTCTGCAGCGTAGTGCGGACGGTCGAGATGAATTCTCTGGTGCTTCAGACCGAAGCGGGAGTGCGCAGAGCCTCGTCGACGGTGAGCAGCCGACCCTCGTGGATCTGGGCCACCAGGTGGTCGTTCTCTGCCTGGAGCCGCATCACGTGCGCCTCCAGATCTGCGACGCGCCGGTTGAGCAGACGAACCTGCTCGAGCATGCGCGGGTCAGTGCCTCCAAGATGCCCTAGAAGAGCCTTGGCCATTGTGCTGTCCTCCGGAAGGGTTCTGGCCGGTCGCGCTCCGCATCGGGGTCAGCAGGGAGCGCCGAAAATGTGTGCCGTCTTTCAGGGTGACACCGGCGAGGGCGACGGGTCAACCTGGGCCACGTTTATTAACGATACCTCGCTCACCAGCGGACATGGCGCGGAACCGGCTGACATTTCGGGCACCGGTACGACGAACGGTTCATGAACGGCTCGCGACGGATCGGCCGGCCGTCCCGCGGGCACGGGGATCCCTCCTGCCCGTAGACGTTCAGGCCGCGTTCGAAGTACCCGGATTCCCCGTTCACGTTGACGTACAGGGCGTCGAAGCTGGTGCCGCCAACGGTCAGTGCCTCGGCCATCACAGCGTGCGCCTGCTCGAGGATGCCCCTTATTTGTAAGGGTTTCAGCGTTTCTGTCGCCCGGGCGTAGTGCAGTTTGGCCCGCCACAACGCTTCGTCGGCGTAGATGTTGCCGATTCCGCTGATCGCGGTCTGGTCCAGCAGCGCTCGTTTGAGACCGGTCCGGCGGCGCCGGATCTTGGCCGTCGCCAGCTCCGGATCGAACAGAGGATCGAACGGGTCGCGGGCGATATGGGCGATCTCGGCGGGCAGTTCGGCACCGCCCTCGGAGTACGACAGACCACCGAACATCCGCTGGTCCACAAAACGGACCTCTCCGCCGCCGTCGGCGAACCGGAAACGGACCCGCAGATGCGGTTCGTCGGGCGCGCCGACCGGCTGGACCCGGAACTGACCACTCATTCCGAGGTGTGTCAATACCGCGTCACCGGACGTCAACGGCAGCCACAGGTACTTGCCGCGCCGGGCCGGCTCGGCGAAAACCTGTCCCTTGAGCCGCGAGACGAAGTCCTCCGGGCCGGCGGCATGACGCCGTACCGGGCGGGGGTGCAGCACCTCGACGGTCTCGACGGTCCGCCCGGTGAGGAAACCCACCAGGCCCCGTCGTACGACTTCTACCTCAGGGAGCTCCGGCACTTCAGGACTGCGAGGGGTCCACGCTGTCGGGATGCGCGGCGCGCAGGGCCTTCCAGGCGGTCTCGGCGGCCTGCTGCTCGGCTTCCTTCTTGCTCCGGCCGATGCCGTGGCCGTAGGTGTCGGAGCCGATCCGGACCCGGGCCTCGAACGTCTTCGCGTGGTCCGGTCCGGACTCCGCGATCACGTACTCGGGGACGCCGACGCCGAGCTGGGCGACCAGCTCCTGCAGCGACGTCTTCCAGTCCAGGCCGGCGCCGAGCCGGGCCGAGGACTCCATCAGGTCGTCGAACATCGTGTGCACGACCTGACCGGCAGTCTCGAACCCGCGGTCCAGGTAGACGGCGCCGATCAGCGCCTCGACGCAGTCGGCGAGGATCGACGACTTGTCCCGCCCGCCGGTGGCCTCTTCGCCGCGGCCGAGCCGCAGGTACTTGCCCAGGTTGAGATCGCGGGCGACACCGGCGAGCGCGCGCATGTTGACCACCGCGGCGCGAAGCTTGGCCAGCCGGCCCTCGGACAGGTCCGGATGGTTACGGAACAGCGACTCCGTGACGATGATGCTGAGCACGGAGTCCCCGAGGAACTCCAGCCGCTCGTTCGTCGGCAGCCCACCGTTCTCGTACGCGTACGAGCGGTGGGTGAAGGCGTGCTCCAGTAGCTCGTCAGCCAGCGATACGCCGAGCCGCTGGTTCAGCTCGGCGTAGAGCCCCGTTTCGTTGGCAGAGTTCACTGGAAAGGTTGCCGTTTAGCTCTCGACGACCTGGCGACGCTCGCCCTTGGCACCGTACTGGCCGCAGTTCGGGCAGACGGTGTGCTGCAGGTGCTTCGCGCGGCAGGCGGGGTTCACGCAGGTGACCAGCGACGGGGCAGTCGTCTTCCACTGCGCCCGGCGGCTCCGGGTGTTGCTGCGCGACATCTTCCGCTTCGGAACGGCCACGGTTATGACTCCTCGGTTCGGCCGGGGGCTGGTGGACCCGGCCGGCTCAGTCTGACGATTTCGGTCGTGCGGTACTGCGGTGTTGCGGTGGAGCTGTTTTCAGTCCTGCTCGTCCTGCGTGAGCAGTCCGCCGAGGGCGGCCCAGCGTGGGTCGGACCGGTCCTCGTGCTTGTGGCCGGGCTCGTCCGCCAGGCGTACCCCGCAGTCGGGGCACAGACCCGGACAGTCGTCCGTACACAACGGCTGGAACGGTAGTGCGAGCACCACCTGGTCCCTCAGCGCCGGCTCGAGGTCGATCAGATCGCCCTCCATCCGGCTGGCCTCGTCCGGCTCGGCTTCGCTCTCCGGGTAGACGTACAGCTCCTGGACGTCAGCGAGGAACTCGTCCTCGATATCGACCAGGCACCGCGCGCACTCCCCGACCAGACGGCCGGCGGCCGTTCCGGTGACGAGCACCCCTTCGACCACCGCTTCCAGCCGTAGATCGAACTGGATCGGGTCGCCTTCGGGGACGCCGATCACGTCGATTCCGAGTTCCGCCGGCGCCGGACTCGAGAAGGTGACTTCGCGTTGGGACCCTGCGCGGCGGCTCAGCTCGTGCGTATCGATCACGAGTGGGGACCGCGGGTCCAAGACGCTCAGAACATCCCTCTCAGGCGTGGGCAGGCAAGAACTCGGTCTCGTCGAGACCGGTGATCTACACTACCAACTCCCCGGCGCTGCGCCCAATCCGGGGACAGTCACAGCGTGTTCAGTAACCGTGCGTGAACGGCCGGCGTCACGAACGTGCTGACGTCGCCGCCGAGGCGGGCGATCTCCTTGACCCAGCTGGACGAGATGAAGGCGTGTTCCGGCGCGGTCGGCAGGAAGAACGTGTCGACGCCGGTCATTCGCCGGTTCAGCTGCGCCATCTGCAGTTCGTAGTCGTAGTCGGCCGCCGAGCGCAGGCCTTTCACCATGACTTCGGCGCCCTCGGCCCGGCAGTAGTCGACCACGAGCCCCTCGAAGGAGCCGATCCGGACGTTCGGGAACGGCTCGACCAGCTCGGTGAGCATCTCGATCCGTTCCGGCGGCCCGAACAGCCGGTTCTTCGATTGATTCACCCCGGTCGCGACGATCAGCTCGTCGAAGGCGGCAGCCGCCCGGGTGATGACGTCGAGATGCCCGACTGTCGGCGGGTCGAAAGTGCCTGGAAAGACCGCCTTAACCATGCCGGTGACCGTACCAAAGGCGGGCCTCGCCGTACTTGCGGTCCCGCAGCGCGGCGAACCCCTCGGGCCAGTCCCACGGCTCGCGTTTCCCGCGTTCGACGACCACGACCGCGTCGTCGGCGAGCCAGCCGTGCGCCACGAGGTCGGTCAGCACGTCCTGGAGCTCGGCAGTCTCCAGCTTGTACGGCGGGTCCGCGAACACCAGGTCGAACACCGCGGGAGCGTCACCCGCTGTGACCTTCTCGACCGGCCGGGTCAGCAGCGTCGCACCGGGCAGCCCCACGACCTTGATGTTGGCCGCGATCACCTCGGCCGCTGTCCGGTCCGATTCGACCAGCACGGTCTTCGCGGCACCCCGGGACAGCGCCTCCAGCCCGATCGCGCCGGATCCGGCGTACAGGTCGAGGACCGCGAGCCCGTGGAAGCTGCCGAACTCCGACTCGAGCGACGAGAACAGCGCCTCACGCACCCGATCCGCCGTCGGCCGCGTCCCACTCCCCGCAGGCACGCCGATCCGCCGCCCACCAGCCACTCCCCCGATCACGCGTGTCACGGGGCCTCCCGTTCTGGACTGAGGAGCGGAGGGAGCGAAGCGACCGGAGCGACGAGGGAAGAACGGGAGTAAAAGCCCCGTGACCCCCGCGCCGGAGGCGCGGCATTCAGCACAGTCACGTCTTCTCCAGGTAGTCGGTTGTGTCGGACTGCAGTGCGGCGCGCACGATTGTGAGCAGTTCCGGGAACTCGGACAGGGCGGGGTCGACCCCGACGATCCTGGTGGCTTCGTGCCGGGCCGCGAGGATGATGTCCTCGTCCCGCAGCACGCTCAGCAGTTTGAGGCTGCTGCGTCGCCCGGACTGCGCGACACCGAGCACGTCGCCCTCACGGCGGGTCTCCAGGTCGATCCGCGACAGCTCGAACCCGTCGGTCGTCGACGCGACCGCGTCCAGGCGCCCGTACGACCTCGATCCCGCCCACAGGTCCGTGACCAGCAGGCACAGCCCGGGGACCTTGCCCCGGCCGACCCGGCCGCGCAACTGGTGGAGCTGCGAGATGCCGAACCGGTCGGCGTCCATGATCACCATCGTCGAGGCGTTCGGTACGTCGACGCCGACCTCGATGACCGTGGTCGCGATCAGTACGTCGATCTCCCCGGCCGCGAACCGGGACATCACCGCGTCCTTCTCGTCGGCCGGCAGCCGTCCGTGCAGGATCTCGACGCGCAGGTCGTGCAGGATCTCCGCGAGCGCCTCGGACACCTGCATCACCGAGATCGGCGGCCGGGCCTGCTTCTTGCCGCCTTCGTCGGTCTCGAGGAGCTCGCCTTCCTCGTCCTTCGCGTTCTTGACGTCGTCCCCGATCCGCGGGCACACGACGTACGCCTGGTGGCCCTTGCCGACCTCCTCGCGGACCCGCGCCCAGGCCCGCTGCAACCAGTCCGGCCGCTCCTTGGCGGGGACCACGGACGACTGGATCGGCGACCGCCCGGCCGGCAGCTGGGTCAGCGTCGAGACCGCGAGGTCGCCGAACACCGTCATCGCCACCGTCCGCGGGATCGGTGTCGCGGTCATCACCAGCACGTGCGGCGTGTTCTCGCCGGATTTCGCGCTCAGCGCGGCCCGCTGCTCGACCCCGAAGCGGTGCTGCTCGTCGACCACCACGAGCCCGAGATCCGCGAACTGGACCTTGTCCTCGAGCAGGGCGTGCGTCCCGACCACGATCCCGGCGGCACCGCTGGCCGCGTCGAGCATCGCCGTACGGCGGGAGGCCGCGTTCAGCGAACCGGTCAGCAGACCGATCTTGGTGGCGTGCTCCGCGCCGCCGAGCATGCCCTGCTCGGCCAGGTCACCGAGCATCTTGGTGAGCGTCTTGTGGTGCTGGACGGCCAGCACTTCGGTCGGCGCGAGCAGGGCGGCCTGGCCTCCGTTGTCGACCACGGACAGCATCGCCCGCAGCGCGACCACGGTCTTGCCGGAGCCGACCTCGCCCTGCAGCAGCCGGTGCATGGGATGCGACCGGGCGAGGTCGGCGAAGATCTCCTCCCCCACCTCGATCTGCCCGTCGGTCAGCTCGAACGGCAGCCGCTGGTCGAACTCGTCGAGCAGTCCACTGGCCTGCCGCGGCCGCGGTACGGCGCTCTGCGCGTCCATCACCGCGCGGCGCTGGGCGAGGATCGTCTGCATCACCAGCGCTTCCTCGAACCGGAACCGCTGCTGCGCGTCGTGGATGTCCTTCTCGGTGTCCGGAAGGTGCACCTTCTGCAGGGCGTCCCGGAGACCGAGCAGCTTCTCGTTGCGCAGGACCACGTCCGGGACAGGGTCGTCGACGCGGTCGTCGAGGCTGTCCAGGACGATCTTGACCGATCGCTCGATCGTTGCGGTCGGCAACTTCCCGGTCGCCGGGTAGAGCGGGCGGAACGGCCGCGCCCGGCGTTCGATCTCGGCCTCGGTGAGGTCTTCCTCGTCGAGGATCTCGGTGCCGGGGCCCTTCAGCTGCATGATGTCGCGGAACATCGTCACCTCGCCCCAGAACAGGGCGGCGGTGCCGGGGGTCAGCTTGGTCAGCAGCCAGGGCTGGTTGAAGAACGCCAGCTCCAGGTCGTTGCGGCCGTCGGTGACCACGACCTTGGTGATCGTCCGCTTCTTGCGGAACTTGTGGACGTCGTCGGGCCGGATCTCGACCTTGGTGTCCAGCGCGCGGGCCGAGACCTTCTTGACCCGGCCGCTGACAGTCGCCTGGTCACCGACCTCGAGTTCGTCGAAGGGGGTCAGCTCGCCCTTCTTCAGGTAGCGCCGCGGGTAGTGCCGCAGCAGCTCGCCGACGGTCTCGATCTCGAGCACGTCCGCGAAGGTCTTGGCGGTCTTGGCCCCGAGGAAGTCCCGGAGCTTGCGGTCCATATCCGTCTTCATTCCACCACCGTCATTCGACCCCGATCAGGAGCGGATACCTGTCCTGTCCTCCGTCGTACACCACGACATCGACATCTTTGCGTTGCCGGCGCACGTGCCGCTCGACCGCGTCGGCCAGGGCGGGGTCGGCGTCGCGGCCGGTGACGATCGTGAGCAGCTCGCCACCGCCGCCGAGCAACCGGTCGACGACTTCCAGCGCCGCCTCCTCGAGGTCGCCGGTGATCACCGCGAAGTCGCCGTCGACGACACCGAGCGCGTCGCCGATCCGGCACCGGCCGGCCATCGTCCAGGCGTCCTTGACCGCGATCGTGACGGCGCCGTGCCGGGTCTGCCCGGCAGCGGCCGACAGGTGTACGACGTCGTCGTCGAAGCTGCGGTCGGGGTCGTGGACGGCGATCGCGGCGAGGCCCTGGACTTGGGCGCGGGTCGGGATCACGGCGACCCGGATCCCGTCCTGGCGGGCGGCGGTGGCGGCGGCCTCGGCGACCGCGATGGAGTCCTGGTCGTTGGGCAGGATCACGATCTCGGGCGCCTGCGACTGCTCGATCGCCTGGAGCAGTTCGCCGGTGGAGCAGCGACGGCCGGGGGCGCCGCGGATGATCCGGGCGCCGGCCTCGGCGAACAGGCCGGCGAGCCCGTCGCCGGCGACGACCGCGATCACCGCGCGCCCGGGAGCGGGTTCGTGGTGGTGCGCCTGGTCGTCGAAGTGGGTGACCCGGATCCGGTGCGGCCGGCCGATGTCGATGCCCTGCTCGATCGCGGCGCCGACGTCGTCGGTGTGGACGTGGACGTTCCAGAGCCCGTCGCCGCCGACCACGACGACGGAGTCGCCGAGAGCGGCCAGGGTCTGCCGGAAGTCGCCGATCTTGTCGTCGGGCGCGTCGAGCAGGTACATCACCTCGTACGCGGACCCGTCCTGGCTCTCGGCGCTCTCCCCCTGCGGCTCCACCCTGGCCGGTACGTCGACCCGCACGTGCTGCCCGGTGAGCACCGACTCCATCGCACCCAGGATCACGACGAGGCCTGCTCCTCCGGCGTCGACGACGCCCGCATGCCGCAGTACGTCGAGCTGTTCGGTGGTCCTGGTGAGGGCCTGGCGGGCGGAGGCGACCGCGGCGAGGCAGACGTCGGCGAGGGCCTTGCCGTCGTTCGCGGCGGTCATCGCTCCGGTGGCGGCGGCGCGCGCGACGGTGAGCATGGTGCCTTCGACGGGCTGCGCTACGGCCCCGTACGCGGCGTCTGCGGCGAACTTGAGGGCGTCGGCGAAGGCGGCGGCCTCGCTCATCCGGGGATCGGCCAGGACGCCGTCCGTCTGGTGGTGCGGGAGGTTCTCGTCGAGGCGGAGGCCGCAGGCGCGGATCAGCTGGGAGGTGATCACGCCGGAGTTGCCGCGGGCGCCGAGCAGCGCGCCGCGGCCGAAGGCCTGGATCGCCTCGGTGAAGGTCAGCTCGCCCTTGGGCAGCGCCTCGCAGGCGGCTTCCCAGGTCAGGTAGAGGTTGGTCCCGGTGTCGCCGTCCGGCACCGGGTACACGTTCAGTTCGTCGATCTCGGTCCGCGCCCGGGCCAGATCGGCCAGTGCCGTCCGGGCCCAGGCCCGCAGCACGTCAACCGTCAATTCCTCCACGCCCGGAAGGCTAACGCGTACCGAAGGACAGGTAGTGGTCCCGTCCGGGGCGAGTTCGGCGCGGCTTGCACGCGTGCGACCGCGTATACGTAGGCGACTACGTCCAGTCGTTCGGTACGGTTCGCGGGTGAGTGGCGGTAGGAGTGTGTTGTTCTCGGCCGCGGCCGACAGTTACGAGTTGGCTGCGCGGGAGATCCGGGGCGAGTTCGGGCGGGACGTGCGGGTCCAGCGGGTCGGCGCGGAGCTGGGGCGGGTGGACGGGCCTCCAGGGCTGACCGTGGAGGCGTTCGCGGCGGCGTGTGATGCGGGGCGGATCATGTTCGTCCGGCATCTGACGGTGGAGATCGCAAGCTTCGACGAGCTGCCGCCGGAGTACGAGCTGGCCGAGGTGGTGCTCGGCGAGCTGCCCGAGTACCCGAAGGCGCTCGCCGTACAGGCTTGGACCGATGCAGCCGGCACCGGCGGGTCCTACTACCACCGCCTGGAGGAGGCCCTGGCCGGCCGTGGAGTGGCCGTCACGCGCTCCGGGCAGGAGTACGTCGTCTCGTGCTTCGCGGGGCGGAAGGCGGTGCTGCTGGGGCTGAACCGGCTCGCGGACAGCCTGTCGGACTGGCCGGGCGGGCGGATGCGGCTGGCTCGGGGTGACGAGCGAGTGTCGCGGTCCGAGTTCAAGCTCGAGGAGGCGATCGCGACCTTCGGGCTGGAGCTGCCGCGAGGCGGGAAGGCGGTCGACCTCGGCGCCTCACCGGGTGGATGGACGCGGATCCTGCGGCAGCACGGGCAGGAGGTGTGGTCGGTCGATCCGGGTTCGCTGGATCCGCGGCTGCGCGGTGATCGCCGGATCCATCACGAGGCGACGACGGCGGGCCGGTTCTTCGCCGCGAACCGGGTCCGGTTCGACGTGGCGGTGAACGACATGCGGATGGACCAGGTGACGAGCGCCCGGATGATGCTGGACGCGGCGGCGCACGTACGGCGCGGCGGTCTCGCGATCGTCACGCTGAAGGGCGGCGGCAGGAACCCGCTGGACGGCGCCCGTCGCGGCATCGAGGTCCTAGGCGAGCGGTACGACGTACTGCACGCCCGACAGTTGCACCACAACCGGAACGAGATCACGGTGGTTGCCCGCAAACACGACTAGGCGCCCGGGGTGAACCGGGCGCCTGGTCGAAGGCCCTACACGGAGGAAAGCTTCAGGTCAGCCGACGACGCGCTGGACCTTGCCGGCCTTGATGCAGGAGGTGCACACCTTCATCTTGGTGGGCGTGCCCTTGATGATCGCGCGGACCGGCTGGATGTTGGGGTTGAACCGGCGGGGCGTACGAGCCTTGACCCGCCGGATCATCGCGCCCTTACCCAGGCGGGCAACGCTGTTGCCGAACGTCGGCTGCTTGCCGCAGACATCGCACTTCTTAGACATGATTCTCCGTGTTCAGGGTCGTGACACCGACAGACCATGCTACATGTGTGTCAGCGCCCCACCAATTCGGCTGTAAGGCACACAGTCAGGCAGTGAGGTAGGCCACTTCCTCGTCCGTCAGCGTCACCGACAGACCCGGTGTCGAGGTCCGTGTTTCGCTGACGTGCCGCGGCCCGATCAGCGGGAACACCAGGTACGGCTGGTGCAGCAACCAGGCCAGCGCGATCGCGGTCGGCTCGACTCCCTTGGCGGCCGCCAGCTCCCGTGCACGGTCGAGCCTACGGAAGTTCTCGTCGGAGTAGAAACAGCGCACGAGCTCCTGGTCCGAGGTGTCCTCCGGCTTGGCGCGTCCGGTGAAGAACCCGCGCGCCTGGCTCGACCACGGGAACAGCGCGATCTGCCGCTCGCGCAGCCACTTCTGCGACTCGTCGTCGGCCACGTGCCGGCAGCCCGCCCACGGTACGTCGTACGCCCGCGCGAGGCTGAGGTGGTTGCTGAGCAGCGTGAACGGCTGCTTGCTGTTCGCCTCGGCGTACGCGTTGGCCTCGTCGAAGCGCGCGGTGGACCAGTTGGAGCCGCCGAACGCCTTGATCCGGCCGGCCTTGAAGTGCTCGTCGAGGACGTCGACGAACTCCGAGACCGGGATGTCCTCGTTGTCGCGGTGCATGAAGTACAGGTCGACGTGGTCGGTCTGCAGTCGTTCGAGGCTCTCGTGCAGCTGCCGGGTGATCGACTCGGGATCGCAGTACGGCGTGTGCGCGCCCTTGCCGATCACCACGACGTCGTCCCGGTTGCCGCGCGACTTCATCCACTGCCCGAGCAGCTTCTCGCCGCGTCCGCCGCCGTAGATGTACGCCGTGTCGAACGTCGTACCGCCGCGCTCGACGAAGTCGTCGAAGACGACCGCTGCGTGCGGCAGCGTCTGCTGGTTGTCGACGCCCATGACGAGCCGCGAGACCTGCCGGTCGACGCCCGGCACCTTGCCGTACGTCATCGGGGCGTCGTCGCGGCGGGTGAGCGGCCGTCCGGTCGCGGTCGGGATGATCGCGTCGTCCCGCTCGCTCGCGTACTGCTGCCCGATCGCGGCCCGCCACTGGTCCTGGACCGTGAGGTTCCCGAGAGTGTCGGCCCAGGTCATCTCCGGCGCCTGCTTGGCCCCGGACTGGACCGCCGCCTGCACGGCCTCGGCCTCGGCCGTGTAGATCAGCGCCGGCTCCGCGGAGATGTCCCGCGGCTCCTCCCCCACCCGGTGCAGGGTGACGTGGGTCGGTTTGCCGTCGCCGCCGAACCACGGGTCCTCGACGACGAGGTAGCCCTCGCTGCCGAAGATCCGGACCTGGTTCTGGTCGGCGAGCCGTACGCCGGTGCTGACCTGGGCGGTCACGCCGCCGTCGAAGAACAGCGTCGCCACCGTCCACTCGTCGGCGCCGGTCTCGCCCACGTGGCCGACCGCGCTGACGGCGGCCGGGTCGGCGTACGGCTGCCCGATCGCCGCGCCGGCGATCAGACGGGCCATCGACACCGGGTAACCGCCGACGTCGAGGATGCCGCCGCCGGCCAGGTCGTCGGCGAAGATCCGGCTCTCCGGCCGGTACCCGGCGGCGAACGCGAACGTGGCCTGGATCTGGTGGACGGTGCCGATCTCGCCGTCGCGGACCAGTTGGGCGATCAGCTTGGTCTGCGGCAGGCACCGGTACATGTACGCCTCCATCAGGAAGACGTCATTGCGTACGGCGGCCTCGATCATCGCCTCGGCCCACGCGCGGTTGATCGCGAGCGGCTTCTCGCACAGCACGTGCTTGCCGGCCTCGGCCGCCTTGATCGCCCACTCGACGTGCATCGGGTGCGGCGTGGCGATGTAGACGGCGTCGACGGTTCCGTCGGCGAGCAGGTCGTCGTACGAACCGTGCCGGTTGGCGATGTCCCACTTGTCGGCGAAGGCGTTCGCCGATTCGAGGGACCGGCTGCCGACGGCGACGACCTCGTTGGTCTTCGACGTCGGCACCTGGCTGGCGAACCGGGAAGCGATGTTGCCGGTGCCGATGATGCCCCAGCGGAGCTTGTGGTCAGTCAAAAGAGATCCCGTGTCTGGTTTGTCGGTTGGGTCAGAACTTCATGGCGCCCGCCGCCAGGTCGGCGATGAAGGAACGGGCGCCGATCAGGAAGACGCCGATCAGCGGGATGACGCTCATCAGCGCACCGGCCATCACCATGGAGTAGTCGGTGCCGTAGACGCCGTTCAGCTGGTCGAGAGCGACCTGGAGGGTGAGGCGGTTCGGGTCGGTCATCACGATCAACGGCCAGAGGTAGTCGTTCCAGACGTTGATGAAGGTGAAGATGCCGAGGAAGGCCAGACCGGGCCGGAGCACCGGCAGGCCGACGGTGAGGTACTGCCGGAAGAATCCGGCGCCGTCGACCTTGGCGGCCGAGATGAGTTCGTCGGGGATGGCGCCCTTGGCGTACTGGCGCATCCAGAAGATCCCGAACGCGTTCGCCGCGCCCGGGATGATGAGGGCCTTCAGCGACCCGATCCAGCCGAACTCGGCGAGCGTCACGAACTGCGGCACCAGCGACAGCTGGGCCGGGATCATGAACGTCGCGAGCAGCAGCCCGAACAGCACGTTCCGGCCGGGGAACTCGTACTTCGCGAACGCGAACGCGGCCAGCGAGTCGAAGAACAGCACCAGGACCGTGACGCCGAGGGACGCGATCAGCGTGAGCAGCATCGACCCGAAGAAGTCGATGTTGTCGAGCACCTTGCCCATGTTCTCGAACAGGTGCGAGCCGATCAGGAGCTTCGGCGGGTAGCTGAAGATGTCCGGGGTGGTGTTGGAGGCCATCACCACCATCCAGTAGAACGGGAACAGCGAGACCAGCACGCCGAACATCAGCACGATGTGACCGACGGCGGTGCGAATGCGCTCAACGGACATCTGCGGCCTCCCTCTTGGCATTCTGGGCTGCGATCCTGCGTTCCACTCGCCGAGCGGCGCGTCGGGTCAGCCGTTCGTCGTCGTTTCCGCCGATCAGCCGCCAGTTGATGATGCTGAACAGCACGATCAGGACGAACAGGGCCCAGCCGACCGCGGCGCCGTACCCGAACTGGTTCTTGATGAACGCGCTCTGGTACAGGTACGAGACGATCGTCAGGCCGGCGTCGCCGGGGCCGCCGATGCTCGAGGTGTCGCCGAACAGCACCCGGGACTCGGTGAAGATCTGCAGCCCGCCGATGGTCGAGGTGACCGCGGTGAACAGGATGACCGGCCGCATCATCGGGACGGTGATCCGCCAGAACGTCTGCCGCGGGCTGGCGCCGTCGACCTTGGCGGCCTCGTACACGTCGGCGGAGATCGCCTGCAGACCGGCCAGGTAGATGATCGCGTTGTAGCCGACCCAGCGCCAGGTGACGATGGTCGCGATCGCGATCTTGATCCCCCACGGCGAGGTCAGCCATTGAACCTCGCCGACTCCGATCGAGCGCAGGAACGCGTTCAGCAGGCCGAAGTTGTTGCTGAAGATCGAGCCGAACACCAGGGTGATCGCGACCACCGAGGTGACGTTCGGGATGAAGTACGCGATCCGGTAGAAGGTACGCAGCCGGGTCGCGTTGTGCAGGGCGTTGGCGATCACCAACGCCAGCAGCAGCATCGGGACCGTCGAGAGCACCCAGATGAGCAGCGTGTTGCCGATCGTCTTCCAGAACGTGGCGTCGCTGAGCAGGTAGTGGTACTGCTCCAGGCCGACCCACTTCATCTGCCCGATGCCGTCCCAGGAGTGGAACGAGATCCAGATCGAGAACAGCACCGGGAACGCGCCGAAGATCGCGAACAGGATGAAGAACGGCGACACGGCGGCGTACTGCGGGAAGGCCTGCTTGTACTTGTTCGGCGGCTTCTCCGCGGTGCTGGACGGCCTGGTGATCGCGGCCGGGGCAGTCTTGCTGGTGACAGCCATGTCAGATCGCCCCCGCTCGGGTGAGTTCGCGCTCGATCTGGCGCTGGGCGTCGGCCCAGGCCTGATCCGGGTCCTTGCCGGAGGCCTCGACGTTCACGAGTTCGGAGCTGATCGGCGTGTCGATGATGCTGTCGTACGGCGAGAAGTAGGCGCCCGGGTACTTCTTGGCGGATTCCGCGAACACGTCGACGATCTTCTGACCGCCGAAGAACGGGTCGGGCGCACTCAGCCGCGAGTCGGTGTAGCTGGCCGGCGTGGACGGGAACAGGACCGGGTCCAGGAACGCCTGGGCCTGGTTCTTCGCCGACTCCAGCCAGCTGATGAACGCGAACGCAGCCTTCGGGTTCTTGCAGTACTTCGTGATCGCCAGGAAGGACCCGCCCCTGTTGCCGGCACCACCAGGAGCCGGCGTGACCCGCCAGAGTCCCTTCGTCTTCGGCGCCGCGTTCTTCGGCCCGAGCTGGGCCCACCAGACGGCCCCGATGTACGCGACGAGCTTGCCGTTGGTGACGACCGCGTTCTTGTCGGTCGAGTTCTGCGCGTTCGCCGAGAGACCTTCCTTGACCACCCGGACGGCGAGATCGAAGGCCTGCCGGACGTGGTCCTGATCGCCGAGGTACTGCCCGTCCGGCGTCATGTAGCGCTTGGACTGCTGCGCCATCCGGTAGGAGTAGATACCGGTGATGTTGTCGGTGATCGCTGAGCCAGGTACGGCCTGTTTGAGCTTCTTGCCGAGCGCGATGTAGGTGTCCCAGTCCGGGGCGAGCCCCGCGACGGCGGCCGGATCGATGTCGACACCGGCCTTCTGGAAGATGTCGGTCCGGTAGAACAGGGCCGTCGGCCCGGTGTCCATCGGGTAGGCCATCATCTTGCCCGCCGGCGTGACGCCCCACTTCCACTTCCAGGGCAGGAAGTCCTTCTCGAGCTCCTTCGCGCCGAGCTCGTTGAGGTCGTGGAACTGGTCGGCGTTCGGGAAGTACGTCGCGACGTCGTCGTTGATCGCGACGATGTCCGGGACGAGGGACTTGCCGGCCAGGGCGGTCAGTACCTTGGTCTTGTAGTTGGAGCCGATCCGGGTCATCGCCAGCTTCATGCCGTCGTACCCCGGGATCGCCTTCTCCGCCTGGCCGATCAGGTCGTCGTTGACGGACCCGACCCAGGTCCACATGCTGAGCTCGTTCGAGCCGCCCAGCGAGCTGCGGGAACCGCAGCCGGTGAGTCCCGCGGCGGCTAGAGCGGAGCCGGCAGCGAGGAAGTGCCTTCTGCTCAGGGTCATAGCCTCACCTGGCGCTTTCTGTTGGATTTCGCCGGAAGGTGTCCAGATATGTTTACGTAGCCATTAGGTAAGCGCATACCGACTGAACCGGTCAAGCCTCCGATGACAAGATTGGGTTTCATGAGCCCCAGCGCAGTCCTCTTTGACGCCGATGGCGTCGTCCAGCGACCCGACCGCGACTGGTGGTCGCAGCTGACGTCGCTCGTGCCGTCCGGCGGCGACGCGTTCGTCGCGGACCTGATGGAGGCCGAGAAGCCGGCGTTGGTCGGGAAAGTCGATTTCCGGGACGCGCTGGCCGACGTACTGCGGCGCTGGAACTCGCCGGCCTCCATCGACGAGGCGCTCGAGCCGTGGACCTGGTTCGTCGCGGAGCCCGAGGTGATCAGGCTCATCCAGTCGCTGCGCGCGGCCGGCATCGGGTGCCATCTGGCGACCAACCAGCAGGGGTACCGGCGGGCGGTCATGCAGGACGAGCGCGGGTACGGCGCCTGGTTCGACCGGACGTTCTACTCGTGCGACCTCGGGCTGGCCAAGCCGGATCCGGCGTACTTCCGGGCGATCCTCGGCGAACTGGATCTGCCTGCTTCGTCGGTGCTGTTCATCGACGACAACGTGGACAACGTGGAGGCCGCCTCGAGCGTCGGGCTGCGTGCCGAGGTGTACGACCTGTCGTCCGGCGTACCGGCGCTGGTTGAGCTGTTTCGGCGTCATGGCCTGCCTGAGGTCTTGTGATGGCGTGAAGGCTGTGACATCGTCACCGGGCAGATGACAACGTAGGACAGTCCACCAGCCGCTCACTGGAGGCTCCACATGTCCGATCGCAGCCGCCGTACGCTCTCCCGCCGCAGTGCGCTTGGCCTCACCGCCGGTCTGGGGCTCGCCGCGACCGTCTCGCCGTCCCTCGCATTCGGCGCCGCACCCGCTCCGTCGGCGTACCCCAAAGGTCAGCGGCCGCGGGTGCTGAACGTGTTCGCGGAGGACTCGCTGAGCCTGCCCGAGCGGACGCTCGCGACGACTCTGCAGGGCCTGATGGCGCGGCGCGGCGGTGAGTCGCTGTACCTGAACCTGCCGACGCTCGGCTACCAGCACTGGCTCGACGGCCTGGTGTCGCAGTACGGCGTCCGGGTGCGTCCCGGAGACCTGTGGAACACCGTCAAGCGGTCCGGCGTTCCCGGATATGTTCTCTTCCGGGCGGGCACGCCGTCGGTCAACGTCGCGACCACGCTCGCCGGCGTGACGGGTGCCGTGGCGATCGAGGAAAGCCTGGAGCCACTCGCGATCCGGAACGGGTTGCGCAAGGTCCTGGATGTGCGGGACAAGGACGACCGCTGGGTGTTCGAGACGTACTGGCCCCGGCTGCGGCACGACGTCGCGGTCGAGCAGCGCGCCGACATCCCGGAGCGGCTCCGGGACTACGTCACGATGACGGGGTCGCTCGCCTTCTTCGACGGCAACTCGGAGTTCCGCGCCGAGGTGGTCGACGCGCTGGACGACGACGGCACAGTCATCGGCTGGGGCGACGCCTCGGCGGGCGAGGACGCCTTCATCGGCGTGAACTCGGCCACCGGCGTCAAAGCCCTGCCCGCCGACCACGCCCGCAACCTGTCGGTGCTCTCAGGCATCCGTGAGGACCGCCTGAGGCAGCATGTCCCGGCACAGGCTCCGACTCCGGACCCCGACGCGCATTACGTGACGTTCCTGATCACCGATGGCGACAACATCCAGTGGGCTCTCGGCGACTTCCCCACCGATCCGCGGTGGTTCGGGAGTCCGCGCCGGGGTGAGGTCGACCTCGGCTGGGGCATCTCCCCGTCGCTGATCGATCTCGCGCCGTCCGTCATGCGCTGGTTCTACGACCAGTCGCGGAAGGACCGCTGGGTGGTAGGCCCGTCCGGCGGCGGCTACATGTACCCGAGCCGCTACCCCGCCGCAGCCCTCGACAAGCACACCGCGTCCCTCGCCCGTGCCATGGGCCGGGCGGATCTGTCCGTCGCGCAGATCATCGACTTCGACGCGTTCGAGAACACCCGGCTGTGGTCGTCGTACCTCAAACGTCCCGAGATCGACGGCCTGATCTACCTCGAGTACTCGCGGTACGACGGCCTGAAGGGCAAGGTCGTGTGGTCCGAGGGCAAGCCCGTCATCTCGGCCCGCACCATGCTCTGGGAGGGCCTCGACGGCGCCGACGAAGCCTCGGTCACCGCCGAACTGAACGCGGCAACCCGCAATCCGCACTCCACCGCCGGCTACTCCGTCGTCGTCTGGCACGCCTGGAGCAAGTCCGTCGACAACGTCCTGTCCGTCGTCGACGGCCTCGCCCCACACGTCAAGGTCATCCCGCCCGACACCCTGGTCCACATGCTCGGCAAACACGCCAAGCCCTAGACCCGCCTGTCAGGTGCGGGGGACTTTGAGTTTGTCCCAGGTTTCCGGGCCGGGGATGCCGTCGGCGTCGGAGTCTGGTTGGGCCACCGATCCCTGGAAGCCGAGTTTCTTCTGCCAGGCCGAGTAGGACTTGAGGTCGCCGGTGCCCCAGACGTCCTTGTTCGTCTGGGTTTCGTACTTGTTGCAGCCGACCGCGACGAGCCGGTCGTGCATCGCCGCGATGATCGGGCTCTTGCGCCCCGTCACGAAGAACGACTTGCCGGGGAACGTCACGAACCCGGCCCGCGGCCCGGACGAGTGGACGTACGACGGCCGCCCGTAGCCGGCGATCGTGCCGGCCATCCGGGTGTGCCGGCCGCACTTGTTGCTGTAGTTGCCTTCGATCGTGTAGACCTTCGAGCCGCTGACCCCGGTGACGAGGCCGACGTGGTCGATCCTCGCCTTGAGGTCGGTGCCGTCCCAGTCGAAGAAGACGATGTCACCGCGCCGGATCCCCGCGACGTCCACGTGCCACTGGTTCTTCCTCTTGAACGCCTTCGCGTGTGCCGTGGTCAGCGCGAAGTCGCCGCCGAACGTCACCGCACCCTGGTTGCCCGAGGTCCAGGCCCAGAACGTGATCGACGCGTCGCACCACGCGAAGTTGCCGTTGAACGCCGAGCCGTTGCGTTCGCGGTACCACTTCTGGATCTTGTTCGGCTCGCCGAGTCCGAGGTCGAGCTCGGCGGTGTGGATCATGTCCTCGAGGCCGCTCATGATCCGGCCCCGCCGGAGTACGTCGGTTCGCGGTCGGCCGACGGCCGGCCGTACTCACCGTCATCGGCGGGCCCGAACTCGGCCTCCAGCTCCTCCGCCTCGTTCTCCAGGTCATGGTCGAAGCTCGGTTCGACCAGCAACTTTGCCTGCTCCTCCTGCGACATGTCGTCCGGCAACTCGTCCAACTCTTCCAGCGACGGCCGCCCGTTGTCGGTCATGGCAATACCTCCCCCTCACCACGATGAAGCCCCCAGCCCTGATCCCTTCATCATGCTCCGGCCCGTGAACTTCGACTACAGCTCGCGGAAGTACACGGCCACCGGCAATTTCATACATCCGATTGATTCGTAGAACGCCCGCGCCGGCGCGTGGAAGTCGTCGCCTCCGGTGCCGATCTCGACGTACTGCGCGCCCTCGGTTCGCATCGCCGCGAACGCGTGCTCACAGAGCGCAGTGGCGATGTTGGAGCGGCGGTGCTCGCGCGCGACCGCCAGGAGCTCGACCGTGGCCTGCCGACGACCGGTGTCGAGATGCCAGGCGCCGGGCCGGGATCAGCGCCGGGTACGCCCGGCTGCGAAGCACTCCATGTCCGTGATGCTAGCGAGCGACCGGCGGTACGGCGACCGGAATCGTGTGGATCTGACCGGTCCGCGGGCCGTTGGTGAGGCGGCCGAGGTTGTCGGCGATGCTGTCGTTCATCCGCCATTCCGCGGTCAGGATGCACAGCGTCGGGCCGTCGAAGTCGACCAGGCCGAGCGCGAACGGCGCCCGGTTCTCGGGGAGGTCGATACGCTCGAGGATCTCGCCGCCCGCCGCGACGCGGACCACGCCCTCGCCGCTGGTCTGGCACCAGATCGCTCCCTCGGCGTCGAGGCAGATGCCGTCCGGGCCGAGGTTCTCGGCGTACACGCGGCGGTTCGACAACCCGCCGTCCGGCGCGACGTCGAACGCGGTCAGCCGCCCGGCGAACGACTCCGCGATCACCAGCGTCCGGCCGTCCGGTGTCAGCACCATCCCGTTCGGGAACTGGATGTCGTCGGCGACCTGCCGCACCTGGCCGTCGGGCGTGACCAGCTTGATCCAGCCGGGTTTCGGCGCCTCGCCGCCGGCGAAGTCGAAGTCCGCGCCGTTCAGATAGATGTTGCCTTGAGCATCCACCACGATCTCGTTCGCGCCCTGCTCGGCGAGGACGGTGATCGTGCCGTCGGGCTCGTACCGGCGCAGCTTGTCGCCTGTGGTCAGCATCCGGCCGTCGGGCAGCCAGTCGATGGACCACCCCATCAGGCGTTCGACCGGCGCCTCGAAGGACTCCGTCGTACCGTCGGCGTCGACAGCAACGATCTGCTGCTCGATCCAGTGGGCGAACCACAACCGGCCGTCGTGCCGGCGCGCGGACTCGGGAAAGGCCAGGCCGTCCAGCAGAAGCTTCATCACGTCACCTCGTTCGTCGTTTTCGGGCTCGTTCACCCCCTACACGAACGCGGCCCGGTCAGATCGACGGCTCAGCAGAAAGAGTACGGCGATCAGCGGCAGCGTCACGAGGTACGCCGTGCGCAGGTCGACGAGGCGTGCGAGTACGGCGAGGAGCGCCGGCGCGACCAGGATCGCCGTACCCGAGGCCATCGCACCGATCGCGGAAAGGCGGGCCGAGCTGAGGCCAGGGGTCGCTACGAGGGCTGCCAGGGTCACCGGGTACAGCGGGGCGACTCCGAGACCGGCGACGACCAGGCCGAGCGCGACCAGGGCCGGCGAATCGAACAGGCTCACCAGCAACGTGCCGCACGCGGCGAGTGCACCTGACGGGAAGACCGGCGACCAGCCGCGGTAGCGGATCGGTCCGATCGCGCGGCCGATAGCCATACCGATCGGGAACGTACTACCGAGCAACGCGGCAACTGCAGTCGGCAACCCGCTGGCCACCAGCCGCGCCACGGCCCACACCACGAAGCAGAACTCGACCGACACCGCGAGCACGACCCGCAACCACCCCGCGCCGACATCCATGACAACCCGCCGCCCCACGCGCCGCCACTTCCGCCCCAACCCGACAGCCGGAGCCGAATCAATCAACACCGGCACGCTGACCTGCTCGCGCGGGTGCGCCGGCTGGGCTGGGCGGGAGCGTCGGGTTAGCACCGCTAGGAAGAGGAGCGGTGGTGCTGCGGCGAGCATGGCGTAGCGGCCGCCGGGGCCTAGACCGTCCAGCGTGCCGATTGCTAGCGGCGCTAGGATTCCGGTCCCGCTGGCGACCGCGTTCACTCGGCTCAGGCGGGCGGCGGCCGTCGGCCCGTTCAGCATCAGCGGAGCGACCAGGACGAGGAGCGCGCCGCCGAGGCCGACCAGCAGCCCACCGGCGATAGCAACCGCGTACGCCGGGGCGACCGCGATGAGGACCGCGCCCACCGCGCAGACGACGGACCCGACTCCAAGCACCGTCGGCATCGGCCACAACTTGAGCATCCGCGGACCGACCACGGCTACGAGCAGCAGCCCGGCCGCGAACCCCGAGGACAGCAAGGCCAGCCGACTGGTCGGCTCGTCCAGATCCCGCGCCAGGATCGCCACACACGCGCCGAGCCCGGCCAGCACGAACCCCATCGCCGACAGCGCGATGCCGATGCGTATCTCGTCGCCGCGGGCACCGCTCCGCGGCGGAGCCTGTGCGCCCGCGGTCATTCCAGACCTTTGAACAGCGCGTCGAGCCGGTGCAGGTCAGCCAGCTCGATGTCCGCCGAAATGCCCTTCAGACCGGCCGTGAGCGCGCCAGACGCCTGCCCGGCCGACAATCCGACGACCGTGTCCTCGACCACCAGGCACTGCGTCACGGGTACGCCGAGAAGCTCCGCCGCCCTCAGATACCCCTCCGGGTCCGGCTTCCCACGGCTGACGTCGTCCACCGTCACGAGGACCGACGGCGCGATCCCCGCCGCCATCAACCGCACCTTCGCGAGCTCGGCCGGCGCACTGGTGTAGACCGCCCACGGCAGACCGATCCGCTCGAGCGTGCCGAGCAGATCCAGCGCACCCGGCTTCGCGACCACACCGTCGACGTCGTTGACCTCGATATCGAGCGCCCGCGCCCACGCCGCGGCACGCTCGGCCGGCGTCGCGTCGGGCAGCATCTGCGCGATGGTCGCCACCGCAGGGTTCCCGTGCGCGACGGCGAGCACCTCGGCCGGTGACAGGCCGTACTCGGTCGCCCAGCGGCTCCAGCTCCGGTCGACGATCGCGTCGGAATCGACCAGAGTGCCGTCCATGTCGAACAGGACCGCGCGGATGTCCCGGATCTGCATGATCCCTCCTATTAAACTCGTCCTCCGAGCATAACGGGAAGGGCAGCGATGACTCCAGTACGCCGTGGACAGTGGCAGACGGCTGCGGACGTGCTGACCCAACTCACCCGTCAGCCCGGGATCACGCGAGCGGCGGTCGCCCGGGCGCTGCGGCTGAGCACGGGTTCGGCGACCGAGGTGACCGCTCGGCTACGCGACGTACAGCTGCTGACTGAGGTACCCGCTCCGAGTCAGGGCCGTGGTCGGCCGACCACGGTGCTGCAGCCGCATCCGCAAGGACCTGTGGTGCTCGTACTCGACCTGCGGCAGAGCAGTTGGCGGAGTGCGGTCGTAGCGCTCGACGGGTCGCTGCAGGAGCCGCAGTACAAGCGGCACCGGAGTCGGCGCGCACAGGCCGTGCTGAACAACCTGCGGCGTGAGGTGGAGCAGGCGCAGCAGCGGTACGGCGCTCGGCTCCAGATGGTCAGCCTCGCCGTACCGGGCACTGTCCGTGACAACCACCTGATGCAGGCACCGACGCTCGAGTGGGTTGAGCTGGACCTTGCACAGGTCACCGGCGACACCGGCGTACCGCTGCTCGCTGGCAACGACGCGACGCTGAGTGGGGTGGCAGAGGCGCGTACTGGTGCGGCTGCTGGAGCTGGTACGGCGGTACACCTCATCGTCGAGGTGGGTATCGGTGGGACGCTGCTGATCGACGGGGTGCCGGCGCAGGGCGCTTCGGGAGCAGGTGGCGAGTACGGCCACATGCCCTTCGGTGACCGGTCCCGTACCTGTCCGTGCGGTGCACGTGGCTGCTGGGACCTGGAGATCGACGGACGCGCTCTGGCGCGCTATCTCAAGCAACCGACTCCGGATGACCCGGTTGCCTACACGGAAGAGGTTCTTCGGCGCAGTGACCGGGCTGCGCGCGCTGCAGTGACCAGGGTGGTCGCTTCACTGGGCTACGGCATCGCAGGTCTTGTGAACGCGCATGACCCGGATGTGGTGACGATCGGGGGTTTGGCGATCCCCCTGCGGGCAGCTGCGGAAGAGACCTTTGCGGAGGCGTACGAGGGCGGTCTGATGACGTTCCACCGCAGTGCTCCCCCACCGGTGCTGCCGGCCACGCACCAGCCGGACGGGCCGCTCCGAGGCGCGGCCGCGCTGGCACTCGACCACCTCACCACCGAGCAGGCCATCGCTGCCTGGGTCGCCCAGCGCTAGTCAGCCTCTGCTTCTGCAGCCTCTACACCTTCTGCAGCCTCTTCGGCTTCCTCAGTCTCTTCGACGCGGGGCTTGGGGACGATCGGGGGTTCCACCTTCGCCAGGATCTCGAGGATGTCGTGCCGGTGGTGCTGGATCTCGTGGGCGGTGTGCCGGATGATCCAGCCCAGCGTGCGCGGCGCCCGGACCGGATAGTTGTACAACCCCAGCTTCCCCAGCTCCTGCGGCTGCAGCACCCGCGCCGCCGCCCCGAACTCCCGTGCGAACCGCACCAGCGCGGCCGCGACCTCCATCGGGTCCTGGTTCTCGTACTTCTCCTGCTTCACCCGCCCGGTCCGGTCCATCGGCGCGTACACCGGCCGGTCCTCAGCCAGGCACTGCGCGATCCGGAACCGCTGCACCTCGAGTACGTCGCGCACGTGGCACGCGTACTCGATCGCCGACCACACGTCCGGCTCCGGTCGCAGGCGCACCACGTTCGAGTCCGGACCGGCGGCGGCCTTCGTCAGGGCCATGCTGCAGTCCGCCGACTGCCGGACGAGCAGTGTCACGGTGCCCTGCAAGGTCCCGGTGTCGTAGTTGAAACCGCACTGCTCGCAGTACCCGTCGACCGGGGGCTGCTGCTTGCTCAACTGCCACTCCCTCGAAATCTCCACGCATGATCAACCGGACCGATGCCGTCGCCGAGCGCGAACCCGGCCGCGATCGCGCCGGTCACGTACTCCTTCGCAGCACCGACTGCACCCGGTACGTCGTACCCACGAGCAAGGTACGACGCGATGGTGCTGGCCAACGTGCATCCCGTGCCGTGGGTGTGCCTGTTGTCGGCCCGGAGCGCGCTGTACGAGCGCCGTACCCCTGGGCCGTGCAGTACGTCGACGGACGCCGTACCGACGTCGTGGCCGCCCTTCACCAGCACCCAGGACGCACCTGCCTCCAGCAGAGCCTTCGCAGCGAGCTCCCGGTCCTCCACCGTCTCCAGGTCGACTCCGGAGACCGGACCGAGCTCAGTGAGGTTCGGAGTGAGGACGGTGGCCAGCGGGACGATCTCCGTGCGTACAGCCTCCATCGCGTCGGCTGCGAGCAGTGCGTCGCCGTGCTTGGACACCGATACCGGATCGACCACGACCGGCACGCCAGGCGGCAGGGTCCGCAGCAGCGACGCGACGACGCGGACCATCGACTCGGACGCCAGCATGCCGGTCTTCACCGCGTCGACCCCGATGTCGTCCACCACGCTGCGGAACTGGGCGCGGACCTGCTCCTCCGGCAGCTCCCAGGCGCCCTGGACGCCGATACTGTTCTGCGCGGTGATCGCGGTCAGCACGCTCATGCCGTGCACGCCGTTCGCGAGCATCGACTTCAGATCCGCCTGGATCCCGGCTCCGCCGCCGGAGTCGGAACCGGCGATCGTCAGCACTCTGGGGGGCGGCATCTCAACTCCTGAAATGGGCGTGTCCGGTGTCCGCAGCATACGGCGCGCCGTCGACGGTCACCGTCCCGGCCGGTCGCTCCTCGTTGCCCTCAGCAACCGAGCCGATCACGGTCCAGCCCTCGGGGACGTCGGCCGGCTCGAAGGTACCGACCAGGGCGTGGTCCTCGCCGCCGGTCAGCACGAACTTCAGCGCGTCCACACCGGTCGCCGCAGCCACCGCCTGCAGCGGCTCGGGCACGGTCAGCGCCTTCGTGTGCACGTCGATGATCACCTGGCTCGCCGCCGCGATATGACCGAGATCGGACAGCAGGCCGTCGCTCACGTCACACAGCGAGGAGGCCCCGGCGAGCGCGGCCCGCGGACCTTCGGCGTACGGCGGTTGCGGGCGCCGGTGCGCCTCGACGACGGCCCGCGGCGAGCGGAACCCGCGAGCGAGCACCGCCCAGCCCGCCTCGGCCCAGCCGAGCCGGCCGACGAACGCCACCTCGTCACCAGGGCGCGCACCCGAGCGCAGCACCGGCGGGCGCCCGTCCAGCGACCCGAAGGCCGTCACGGAGACGACGATCTTGTCGGACTGGACCGTGTCGCCGCCGATGATGCTCGCCTCGACCAGCTCGCACTCGTCGACCAGGCCCTGGTTCAGCTCCAGCGCCCAGGCGGTCGGCAGGTCGGCGGGGCCGCCGAAACCGACCACGAGTGCGGTCGGGCGGGCGCCCATCGCCACCACGTCGGCCAGGTTCTGTGCGGCGGCCTTGCGGCCCACGTCGTACGCCGACGACCAGTCCCGGCGGAAGTGCCGGCCCTCGACCAGCAGGTCCGTCGTGATCACCATGCGGCCGTCCGGCACCGCCATCACGGCAGCGTCGTCACCGGGACCGACCAGGACGTCCTCACTTGTGGACAGCCCTTTGGTGACGGCCGCGATCAGGCCGAACTCACCCGTGCTCCCCAACGTCTCTGTCACGTCAGCAGACCTCCCATATCGCTAGGCGGAGTCTAGGCGGTACCGTGACCGGGCAACGAAGAGTACGCCCGGGGCTCCCGCAGTACGCCTGTGGGTGACCGGAGCCAGCTGAGGACGACTGAGTGGAGAACGACGTGGTGGTCCAGGCCTACATCCTGATCCAGACCGAGGTCGGCCGTGCGGCCGACGTCGCGGCACAGATCGCCGAGGTCCAGGGCGTCACCCTGGCCGAGGACGTCACCGGTCCGTACGACGTGATCGTCCGCGCGGAAGCCCGCAACGTCGACGAACTGGGCAAACTGGTGGTTGCCCGGGTCCAGAACGTTCCCGGCATCACCCGCACGCTGACCTGCCCCGTCGTCCACATCTGACCTCCGCCACGGGAACCCGCCACTTCTCAGCATGCCCGACCTCCACTCCGCCGGCCCGGCCCGATCCGGCCCCCGGACCGTACGCCGCGCCCGCAGCCAGCCCGGCCTACCCGGCCTACGCGGTCTGCTTGGGCTGTTCGGGCTGCTGCTGATAGCCGGGTGCAGCCCGGGGCCGACGCCTGTGCCTGTGCCCTCCCCCGCGCCCGAGGTCGCCGCCGCCTGCGCCGAGCTGGTCAAGGCACTCCCAGCCAAGGTCCTCGACGCCGAGCGCCGCGAGGCCTCCCCGAAGAGCCCGCTGACCGCGGCGTACGGCGACCCGCCGATCGAGATGACCTGCGGCGTCACGCCCCCGGCCGGCATGGCCGAGGCCCAGTCCCAGTGCTTCGAGGTCAACGGCGTCGGCTGGTTCGCCAAACAGGTCGAGAACGGCTTCATCTTCACCACCATCGGCCGCTCCCTCTACTTCGAGGTGGCCGTCCCCGCCAAGTACGCGCCCCAAGCCAACGCCCTCACCGACATCTCCGACGCTGTCCACAGATTCGACAAACTCGTCACACCCTGCACCTGACGACTGCATACTCCTTGGCGAGATCGAAATTCTTCTGCCGGCGGTGTCCGGTTGGGGAGTGTGGAGGCGACGTCTCGGGTGGAAGCGCCCTGTGGCGGGTGCTCGGAGGACGGGAGAAGCTGATGAAGTACATGATCCTGACTTACGCGTCGCAGCAGGACTACGACGGGATGGCGGGGAAGGACACGGGGAAGCCCGCCTGGCAGCCGGAGGACTTCGCGGCGATGGGGGCGTTCATGGAGAAGTTCAACAACGAGCTGATCGAGTCGGGTGAGCTGGTCGAGACGCGCGGGCTGGCGGCGCCGGTGCTGACCCGGCGGCTGGGGTCGAAGGACGGGCAGTCGGTGGTGACCGACGGGCCGTACGCCGAGACGCAGGAGGTGCTCGCGGGGTACTGGATCGTCGAGTGCGAGTCGTTCGACCGGGCCACGGAGATCGCGGCGCGGCTCGGCGACACGCCGGCGCCCGAGTTCGTCCGCGCGACGGCGTACGCGGACATCCGCCCGCTCGTCGAGGGTCGCGACGAGCTGGTGGAGTGATCGACGATGACCGCGCTTCTGGGTGGGCTGCCGGCGTGGTCGTGGGGCTGTGACTCATGACCGCGCCGCTCGAGGAGCTGTTGCGGGGGCTGGCGCCGCAGGTTCTTGGGGCGCTGGTCCGGCGGTACGGGCATTTCGACACGGCTGAGGACGCGGTGCAGGAGGCGCTGCTGGCGGCGGCGCAGCAGTGGCCGGTGGACGGGGTGCCGGACAGTCCGCGCGGCTGGTTGATCACGGTCGCTTCCCGTCGGCTGACGGATCTGCTCCGGCGGGAGCAGGCCCGTCAGCGGCGGGAGGACCGGGTCGCGGCGTGGGCGCTGCCAGGTGAGCCTGTCGGGGACGCCGACGACACCTTGGTGCTGTTGTTCCTGTGCTGCCATCCGTCGTTGTCGCCGGCGTCGCAGATCGCGCTGACATTGCGGGCGGTCGGTGGTCTGACGACGGCGGAGATCGCGCGGGCGTTCCTGGTGCCGGAGGCAACCATGACGCGGCGGATCACCCGGGCGAAGGCGAGTGTGCAGGACAGCGGCGCGCGGTTCACGATGCCGGCCGATCGCGACGAGCGGCTGGGTGCGGTGCTGAAGGTTGTGTACCTGATCTTCAACGAGGGTTACGCGAGTACGACGGGGCCGAGCCTGCAACGCGTCGAACTGGCGGCCGAAGGGATCCGGTTGGCGCGGATGCTGCACAGGCTGCTGCCGAATGACGCCGAAGTGGCTGGGTTGCTGGCGTTGCTGTTGCTGACGGATGCGCGACGGCCGGCGCGGACAGGGCCTCTCGGCGAGCTGGTGCCGATGGCGGAGCAGGACCGGTCGGTGTGGATCCCGGAGTTGATCCGGGAGGGCGTCGAGCTGATCACGAAGACACTGCCGCGGGGGCCGGTCGGGCCGTACCAGCTGCAGGCGGCGATCGCGGCGGTGCACGACGAGTCGCCGACGGCCGAGGAGACGGACTGGCGACAGATCGTCGCGTTGTACGAGGTGCTGCTGCAGCTCACCGACAACCCGATGGTTGCCCTCAACCACGTGGTCGCGATCGCAATGGCGCGAGGTCCGGACGAGGGGCTCGTGTTGCTGGGGTCGATCGAGCACGACGACCGAATCGCCAAGGACCACCGCCTGTCGGCAGTCCGAGCACATCTCCTGGAGATGTCCGGCGACGCTGCGGGCGCCCGAGCGGCGTACGAGGAAGCAGCAAGCCGCACAACCAGCGTCCCCCAACAACGCTACCTACACGCCCGCGCGACCAGCCTCCCCAACACCTGACCCTCCTCAACACCTGCCCCCGCCCACCACCCCCGCGCCGCGTCACGTTCCGGGGGGGTGCCTGCGAGCCGGGGGGTTTGAACAGGTTATTTCCCGTGCCCTCGGACCGGTTCCTGTGCACTGGGCGCCGGATGCGTGGGTTAGCGGCGGGTGTGCCAGGTGAGGCGTTCTTCGGGGCGGTCGTTGGTGGTGGTGCCGGAGGCTGTGTTGAAGTGGCGGCTGATGCGTTGTGCGGAGGTGTAGGGCGGCCAGCCGGGGTCGCCTGTGGTGGCGAAGTCGATCCATGCGCGGTGGACGAGGTCCGCTAGGTGTTGGGGTGGCGCGGGGCCGAGCATCGGTGCGCTCGATGGGTCGTCCAGGTTGTCGAAGACGAATGCGAGCTCAAGTCCATGGCACGCGCCGAGGGCGCCGTCGCAGGCCGGCGATCGCCAGCCGAACTCGTAGACGTACGCGCCGCGGTGGGCCTCGGCGAGGCGGATCGCGGGGACGCGGTAGTACGAGTCCGTCATAACGGCCGCCAGCACATCACCCGCCGCGGCACCAGGGCGGTTGGCGCGGTAGCGACGTACGCCGTTCACGGGCAAGCCGAAGCGAAGCGCGGCAGCGGCGTACAGGAACGGCGTGTTCATCCTGGCGCCGACGCCGGTCGGCACGAGGAAGAGCCGCGCTTCCTCGCTGTTCGTACCGATGAGAAGGTCCACATCAGCCGCAGCGCCGGACCGGATGCGGTCGAGCGGCGCGGCGGGCAGAAGTTCACCGTCGACGACGGGACTGAACAGCAGCAGCGTGCGGGCAACGTCACCCCATACCTTGGCGCGCGGCTTCGCCGCCACCTGCTGACTGAGATTGTCCTGCGCAGCAAGCAACTGCGGGACAGGCACCCGAGCGATCGCCTCACGCGTCGGCGCCGTACCGAGTGCCGCGGCCAAGCGAGCGCCGACCTGGCGCGCGGACGACGGCCCGATCGTGTTGTGGCCGGCGCCCGACTCGGCGATCGCCCGATGGAACAGGCCCTCGGCAGCGGGCATCGCGAGCAAGGTGCAGACGCTCATCGCACCGGCCGACTCGCCGAAGATCGTCACGTTGCCCGGGTCGCCGCCGAAACCGTCGATGTTGTCGCGGACCCACGTCAGCGCCGCGATCTGGTCGAGCAGCCCGAGGTTCGGCGTACCGTCACCGAACCACAGGAACCCGTCGGCGCCCAGCCGGTAGTTGATCGTCACCAGTACGACGCCGTCGCGGGCGAACCGCGTGCCGTCGTACACGGACAGCGCGCCGGACCCGCTCGTGAACGAGCCGCCGTGGATGAACACCATGACCGGCGCCCGCCCGGTCAGCCCCGGCGTCCACACGTTGAGGTTCAGGTAGTCGTCGCCCGGGATGATCGTCCGCGGGATCAGTTCACCCATGACGCCCTCGGTGCGGGTCTGCGGCGCGGTCGCCCCGTAACCACCCGCGTCACGGGGCGACGTCCACGGCTCCGGCGGTCGCGGCGGCTGGAAGCGGTTCGGGCCGACCGGCGGCGCGGCGTACGGAATGCCCTTGAAGGACAGCACGTCGGCGTCGGTTCCCCGGACGGGGCCGTACTGCGTGCTGACGACGGGCATCCGGTGGGTCAGCGGAGACCGGTCGGGCGGGTCATGGCCAGTTGCAGGAGATGCTCGACGAGGGCCGCGTAGTCCTTGCCGGAGGCCGCCCACAGCCGCGGGAACATGCTGGTCGGCGTGAACCCAGGCATCGTGTTGATCTCGTTGATGACCACGCGGTTGTCGGCGTCCAGGAAGAAGTCGACCCGCGCCAGCCCTTCGGCCTCGATCGCGTCGAAGGCGATCAGCGCCTTCGCGCGGACCTCGTCGGCGATCTCCGCAGGCAGGTCGGCCGGCACCGAGAGCGCCGTGTACTCCTCGCCCTCCGGCAGGTACTTGGTCTCGAAGTCGTAGAAGTCGTGCCCGCCGCCCGAGACCGCGATCTCGCCGCAGACGCTGACCTGCGGGTTGCCGCCGTTCGGGCTGCCGAGGACCCCGACCTCGATCTCCCGCGGGCTCTTCGCCGACGCCTCGACGATCACCTTCGGGTCGTGCGCCCGCGCGAACGCGACCGCCTCGTCGAGCTCGTCCAGGCTGTTCACCTTGCTGATCCCGAGGCTCGACCCGCCGCGGGCCGGCTTCACGAACACCGGGTACCCGAGCGCGTCCACCGCAGCGCGGCACGCGTCGGCGTCCCGCATCCAGTCCCGGTCGCGGATCACGACGTACGGCGTGACCTCGAGCCCGGCGGCCTGGAAGACGACCTTCATGTAGTGCTTGTCCATGCCGACGGCGCTCGCGAGGACGCCGGAACCGACGTACCGGATGTCGGACATCTCGAGCAGGCCCTGGATGGTGCCGTCCTCGCCCCACGGGCCGTGCAGCAGCGGGAAGACCACGTCGACCTCGCCGAGCGTGCTCGGCACCTGGTCGGGTTCGCTGACCACGAGTTCGCGGTTCGCGCCGAACAGCACCGGCATCGCGGTCACATCGACCTCGGGGAGCTTGCCGTCGGTGATCGACAGCCGCTCGGGATCACCGCTCTCGAGCACCCAGTGCCCGCTGGTACTGATGCCGACCGGGACCACGTCGTACTTGTCCCGGTCGATGACCTGCAGGACGTTCGCGGCGGTCACGCACGAGATGGCGTGCTCGCTCGACCGGCCGCCGAAGACGACGGCCACACGAGGCTTTCGCTGACTTTCTGAGTACTCACTCACCGGCTCGACTGTAGCGGCCCTGAGATCAGGTTCCGACCGGGGTTCGGTTAAGAACCCTTCAGATCGCAGTAGGTAGCGGCTGGTCCCAGGTGACTGGCAACGCTGTCACTCCGTACACGAGTGTGTTCTCTCGGTAGTCGATCTCGTCGATCGGTACGGCGAGTCGCAGCGTCGGAATGCGGGCGAACAGCCGCGTGAACACCTCCTGCAGTTCGACCCGTGCGAGCTGCTGGCCGATGCACTGGTGCGGCCCGAACCCGAATGCGACATGCGCCGCGGCGTTCCGCTCCAGATCCAGCCGGTCCGGGTCCTCGAACACGCTCTCGTCGCGGTTGGCCGAGGACAGCGCCGCGATCAGGTAGCCGCCCGCGTCGATGGTCATCGGACCGACGGGCAGGTCGTCGGTGACGTACCGGAAGAGTCCGAAGTGCACCACGGACAGGTACCGCAGCAACTCCTCGACCGCGGCCGGTGCGAGCGAGGGATCGGCCCGCAGCGCATCGAGCTGCGCCGGATTCGCTAGCAGCGCTAGCGTGCTGAGCGCGATCATGTTCGCGGTCGTCTCGTGGCCGGCGATCAGCAGCGTGACCCCGACCGTCACCAGCTCCTCCAGGCTCAGCGGCGTACCGAGCTCCTCGCCGCGAGTGATCAGCCGGGACAGCAGGTCGTCCTCGCGATGCGCCTGCTTCGCCAGCACCAGCCCGACGATGTACTGGTTCAGCTCGTCACTGGCCCGCCCGATCTCGTCGGTCCACCCGTCGACCCGGACGAGCAGGGCGCTGCGCTCCTGGAACTCGTCGCGGTCCTCGTACGGGACGCCCAGCAGCTCGCAGATCACCAGCGACGGGATCGGCAACGCGAACTCCTGCACCAGATCGACCGGTCCGCCGGCCGCCAGCATCGCGTCGATCCGCGACTCGATCATGTCCGCGATCCGCGGCCGCATCGCCTCCATCCGCTTGACCGCGAACTCGGTCGCCAGCATCCTCCGCAGCCGTTTGTGCGCCGCCCCGTCCACCTGCAGGATCGACCCGGACTCCACCTCCCGGTCCAGATCCGCATCCGGTACGACGTGATCGGACGGCGCCAGCCGTGAACTCAGCCGGCCGTCCCGGAGCAGGGTGCGCACGTCGTCGTACCGGCTGATCACGTACGCGTCGACACCGGCCGGCGTGGACACCTTCGTGGGCTCCTCGGTACGGCGGAACGCGGCGTACTCCTGCGCCGGATCGAAGGGGCAGCCGGACGGCCTGCGAACGGGGAAACTCTCGGTCATGGGGCCTCCCGGCCTGGACTGAGGAGCGGAGGGAGCGAAGCGACCGGAGCGACGAGGGAAGGCCGGGAGTTCCAGCCCCATGACCCGCCGCGCCGGAGGCGTGGCATATGCACCGTCATCGCGCGCCCTCTCGTGGGAATTTGGTAGTGACTACCATATGGCTGACGCTTCCGATAAGGAACAGGCTGCGGCGCGTCGGAGGCGGTACCCTGCCCGCGGAGGTGCTGATGGGACTGCGCGAGGTGAAGCGGGAGCGGACCCGCCGGCTGATCGCGGACAAGGCGTTCGAGCTGTTCAGCGACAACGGGTTCGGCCGGACGACGGTCGAGCAGATCGCGGCGGCGGCCGAGGTCGGGCCGAGCACGCTGTACCGGTACTTCCCGACCAAGGAGGGGCTGGTCCTCGAGTTCGTCGACGACTGCCTGGCCGACGCGGTCGACTGGTTCCGTCAGCAGCCCGCCATGGACCTGCGGGACGGCCTGCGGGCCGTCATCGAGCGTGTCCTCGAGCAACTCGAGCGCAACCCGGACCGGATCCGCGCGGTGTTCGACCTGGCCGAGCAGGCCGGGTCGGTGAGCGCCCACCTGAACGAGCTGATCTGGCGCTTCCGCACCGATCTGGCCGATGAGCTGGTACGCCGTCTGCCCGCCGACGACCTGCGCCGCTCGGAGTTCGTGGCCGCACTGTCCGCGGGGATCGCGATGAACATCATCGAGACCGTGGTCCGCGTCTGGGTCGACACGCCGGACACCGTCGAGGCGAAGGCGCTGGCCCGGCGCGCGATGCGCCTGCTGTCCACCGGCGGCGTCCCGCTCCCCGGCGCACAGGACGCCTGAAAGACTTCGAGGCATGACTCCTGACCTCGATCCGTCCACCGTCGTCGTCCACGCAGGCCGGCCGGAGCGGGTGCCGAATGCTCCCGTCGGCGAGTCCCCGGTCTTCAGCTCGACGTACGTCGCCGGCGGAGATCGCGGCTACGGGCGGTTCGGGAACGACGCGTGGACCGCGCTCGAGGAGACCCTCGGCGAACTGGAGGGTGGCCGGGCGCTGACGTTCGCCTCCGGGATGGCGGCCGCGGCGGCGCTCATCGACCTGATCCCGGTCGGTGGCCGCGTGGTCGCGCCGCAGCACGCGTATTCCGGCGTACTCGCGCTCCTCGACCAGCAGGCCGCGACCGGCCGGCTGAAGGTTGACCGCGTCGACATCGCCGACACCGACGCTGCCGTCCAAGCGGTCGACGGCGCCGACATGCTCTGGATCGAATCACCGACGAACCCCGCGATGGAGGTCGCCGACATCCCGGCCCTCGCCGCCGCCGGTCGTGCCGCCGGCGCGACCGTCGTCGTCGACAACACGTTCGCGACTCCCCTGCTCCAGCAGCCGCTGCGGCTCGGGGCGGATGTCGTGATGCACTCGGCAACCAAGTTCATCGCCGGTCACTCGGACGTCCTCCTCGGCGCGGTCGTCACCGCGGATGACGAACTGTGGTCGGCGATCGACCTGCGTCGCCGCAGCCTCGGTGCGATCCCGGGCCCGATGGAGGCCTGGCTCGCGCTCCGCGGCCTGCGCACGCTGGCACTCCGCCTCGAGCGAGCCCAGTCGAACGCAGCGTTCCTGGCCGAGCGACTGCGCGAGCACCCGCGCGTCAGCCGGGTCCGCTACCCCGGCCTGCCGGACGACCCGGGGCACGACCGCGCCGCCGCGCAGATGTCCGGCTTCGGTGCGATCCTCGCCTTCGAACTCGGCGGTGACGCGGCCGGCGCCCAGAACGTCTGCGAGAGCACCGAACTCTGGGTACACGCGACCAGCCTCGGCGGCGTCGAGTCGATGCTCGAACGCCGCCGCCGCTGGCCGATCGAGGTCCCGACGATCCCCGAGGACCTGATCCGCCTGTCCGTCGGCATCGAACACCCCGACGATCTGTGGGCCGATCTCGAGCAGGCGCTCAGCGCCGGGATTTGAGCACCGGCCCGCCGAAGAACGTCAGGACGCACAGGACGACCGGCAGGATGAACGCGATGTTCAGCGGCATCCAGTGCGCGAGGCCGCCGATCAGTGCGGGACCCGCGAGCAGGCCGACGTACCCGAGGCCGACGACGCGGGCCATCAGGGCGCCGGACGAGCGCGGGTCGAGGTTGCCGGCGGCGGTGAACAACTGCGGTACGCCGCCCGCGAGGCCGAGGCCGAAGATCGCCCAGCCGACGAGCGCGACCGGCACCCACGGTACGACGATCACCAGCGTCAGACCGACCGCGGCCATCGCGGCGCCCCAGCGCACGATCGCCGCCGGACCGACGACGGCCGCGACCCGGTCGGTGAGGAAACGTCCCACGGTCATCGCGACCGCGAACGCGCCGTACGCGAAGGCCGCCGTACTGACCGACGTGCCGAGGATGTCGCGGAAGTGCAGCGCGGCCCAGTCGTTGGCCACACCCTCGGCCAGCATCAGGCCGAACGCGAGCCCGCCGAGCGCCCAGACCAGCTTGGCCGGCGGCTTCTCCCGCGGCGTCTCCTCGTCCGCGTCCTCCTCGGAGATCGTTGCCTCCAGCAAAAATCGGCTGGCGGCGAGCGCGATCGCGATGCAGACCAGGCCGGACAGGCCGAGCGTGACCTCGGTCGGTACGCCGCCCTTCAGCGTGGCCGCGCCGATGACGGCGGCGATCGCACCGCCGATCGACCACATCGCGTGGAAGGCGGCCATGATCGGTCGCGGATAGCCGCGCTCGACCACGACGGCCTGCGCGTTCATGCCGACGTCGATCGAGCCGTTGCCGAAGCCGACGAGGATCAGCGTGAGCCCGAGCGTCCACCAGTTCGTGGCCAGGCCGGGGCCGAAGAGCGCGATGCCGAGCAGGATGCCGGCCGCCGGAACGAGGCGGCGCTGGCCGAGCTTGTCGACGAGCGGTCCAGCGACCTGCATGCCGATGAACGCGGCGCCGCCGAGGACCAGTAGGAGCAGTCCGAGCGTGCTGTGGGTGATCCCGGTCTTCTGCTCGATGCTCGGGATGTGCACGACCCACATCCCGACGGCGAAGCCGTTCAGACCGAAGTACAACCAGGTGGCGACACGAGCGGCTCGGGGCGGTGCGGTCTGCAACTGTTCGGTGGCGGTCAAGGAGCCACCTCTACGAGTACGCCGCGTTGGGTCAGCATGGTTCGTTGGTCCTCGGGGGCTGAGTCGTCGGTGATGATCAGGTCGGGGCGGTCTGCCGGGCAGACGTAGGCGAGGGCGGCGCGGTCCCACTTGGCGCCGTCGGCGAGCACGATGGTGCGGGTGGCCACGTTCATCGCTTCCTGCTTGACCTCCGCGTCGCCCAGGTCGAAGGCCGTCAGTCCGGCGTCGAGGCTGAACGCGCACGGGCTCAGTACGGCGGCGTCGAACCGCAGCGCACGCAGCGAGGCAACGGTCAGCGGACCGACCAGCGACAGCTCTCCCTTGCGCGCCTCACCGCCCGGCATCAGCAGCCGGATCCGCGGGGCGTCGGCCAGTTCGTGCGCGACGTGCAGCGACAGCGGCATCACCGTCATCGACCGGTCGTGCAAGAGCTTCGCGGTCTCGAGGGCCGTCGTACCGCTGTCGAGCACGATCGTCTCGCCGTCGCGAAGGTGCTCGACGGCGGCGCGGGCGATCGCCTGCTTGGCGGCGACGGCGGCCTGGGCACGCAACGAGTGCGGCGGCTCGAGGCCGGACGGCATCGCGGACACCGCGCCGCCGTGGACGCGCTTCAGGACGCCCTGCGCCGCCAGGAAGTCGAGGTCGCGGCGGACCGTCATGTCCGAGGCCTCGGTCGCTTCGACCAGTTCCTGGACCGACACTCGGTCAACGCCTCGTAGTCGTTCTACGATCACTTGGTGCCGTTCCGCACTTCTCATGCGCAGAAAACTACCATCCGCCTGATCGTTCAAACAGATTGTTTGTTTGCTTGTGACTGATGACACCACACTCGTGAAGCGGTCGCGGTACGCCGTGGCCGCGGTCTTCTGCGTGCACGGATCGGTGACCGGGTCGTTCGCGACCCGGGTGCCCTGGATCCAGGAGCACGCGGGGGTGTCCGCGGGCCAGCTCGGCCTGGCGCTCGCATTCCCGGCGCTCGGCGCGGCGCTGATGATGCCGCTCGCCGCCCGGGTCAGTCACCGATTCGGGACCCGCGCCGCGCTCCGCGGGCTGCTCGCGCTCTGGACGCTTGCCCTGATCCTGCCGTCGTTCGCTCCCGGCCTGCTGACGTTGTGCGCCGCGCTGCTGATCTACGGCGGTACGGCGGGAATGGCCGATGTCGTCATGAACGCGCTCGGCGTCGAGATCGAGCACCGGCTGAAGAAGTCGATCATGTCCGGGCTGCACGGCCTGTGGAGTGTGGGCGCGCTGCTCGGATCCGCGGTCGGGACGGTCGCGGCGCATGCGAATCTCAGCGCGCAGATCCATCACACGGTCGCTGCCGTCGTACTGACGATCGTCGGTGCGGTGGTGTGTCAGTTCGTGCTGAACATCCATCCCGAGGACGACGAGGAGCCGCCGGCGCGGTTCGCGTTGCCGCCGAAGTCGGCGTTGCTGATCGGGGCGGTCGGGTTCTGCGCGGTGTTCGCGGAGGGCGCGAGCCTGGACTGGTCGGCGGTGTACCTGCGCGACATCCTGGGCAGCTCGGCGGGTGTCGCGGCGGGCGCGACGACCGGGTTCGCGTTGACGATGGCGATCGCACGGCTGACCGGTGACGCGGTCGTCGACCGGTTCGGCGCCGTACGGACGGTGCGCTGGAGCGGCGTGATCGCGACCCTCGGCGGCCTGCTCGTGGTCCTCGCACCGAACGCGATCCTCGCGATGGCCGGCTTCGGCCTGATCGGCATCGGCATCGCGGTCGTCGTACCGCTGGCCTTCGCCGCCGCCGGCCACACCGGCCCGAACCCGAGCCAGGCGATCGCCGGCGTCGCCACCATCACCTACGCCTCCGGCCTGGTCGCCCCGTCGATCATCGGCGGCATCGCCCAGGCCAGCAACCTCACCATGTCGTTCATCGTCGTCACCGCACTGGCGGCCGGGCTGGCCGTGTTCGCTCGTGTCCTCGCCACGAGTCGGCCAACCAGGGCAGGAGCTGAACCACTCCAAAGCTGACCTCCATCACCAGGAACACCGCGAGGATCCTGGGAGCGCCTTGCGCCAACGCGTACGCCTGCCAGGACGCGAACAGCACACGCGCGACCCCGTCGTACAAGCCGTGCAGCGGCAAGGTCCGGACGAGGCGAAGGAGGTGACCTGGCTGCATTACGTCCGTACGGCGCAAGCGCAACTCGCAGCCCCGCGCCGACCTCACCGACCGCATCGGCACCGGCTGTCCGCTTCGGCCGGTGTAGTCACCTGGCGGACAGCACCGGGTCAGCTGTTCCTGTGGTGATACGAATCATGGGGTGACGACTTTTCGGGTGGCTGGGGCAGAGGATGCGGCGGCGGTTGCGGAGTTGCATGGGGACAGTTGGCGGCGGCATTACCGAGGGGCTTATGCGGACGCCTTCCTCGACGACGAGTCGCCCGAGTACCTGGGGGCGATGTGGGCCAAGCGGCTCGCGGCGCGCGACGGTACGTTCACGACGGTGGCGGAGTACGACGGGCAACTGATCGGGCTCGCGCACGTGGTGTACGACGCGGATCCGAAGTTCGGCGCACTGGTCGACAACCTGCATGTCTGGGCACCGCGTAAGCGGCAAGGGATCGGCACGCGACTGCTCGCACTCACGGCCGAGACGGTGCGGGACACCGGGATCTACCTGTGGGTGCTCGAACAGAACACCGCCGCACAAGGCTTCTACGAAGCACGCGGCGGCATCCAAGGCGACCTCAAGGAGGTACCGCCGCCGGGTGGCGAACCGCGTCGCCTCAACGGCCGGCCCGCCTGCTTCAGGTACTACTGGCCGGATCCCGCGACCTTGACGGCCTCGATCAGCGCGTACGACGCCTGACTCGCCGCCTCGGGATCGCCGGCCCGGATCGCGTCCAGTACGTCGACGTGCGCGTCGAGGATCCGGTGGTCCTCGGGGATCGTCGCGGTTTCCCGGATCGACTCGGCGAGAACCTCGGCGAGCGCGTCGTACAACCGCAGCAGCAACGGGTTCCCGCTCGCCACGACAACACCGCGGTGGAAGTCCGTGTCGACGGCCACGAACGCGTCCAGGTCCCCCGCCGCCAATGCGGCACCGCGGGCTTCCAGCGCGTCGGAGAGCGGCGTGAGGCTGGCCGGATCCGCGTGCTGAGCGGCCAACCGAGCCGCGGCCGCCTCGATACCAGCGCGGGCGTCTAGGACGTGCGTGAGCGACGCCGAGAGCTCGTCCCGGACCAGTACGCCGCTGATCTCGTTGGTCGCCCGTACGTAGGTGCCGTCACCGACCCGCGGCTCCAGCAAGCCGGTCAGGCTCAGCGAGCGCAGCGCCTCCCGCACCGTGCCACGGCTGACCCCTAGCTCGCTGGCGAGCTGATTCTCGCCGGGGATCCGCGACCCGCGCGGCCAGGCTCCGGACTCGATCTGCGCCCGGAATCGCTCCGAGACCTGCAGCACGAGCGGCACCTGCCGCACCGGCCCTTCGAGTGACCTGTTCAACGACATCACCTCTTCACGCGTAGCGTACAGTGTAAATGTAGGACATCTACACAAGAGGAGAGGTGTGTTGTGGCGGTACTGTCCGAACCCATGGCTCGAGAGCGGTCGGCGCTGATCACCGCGACGGCCTTCGTGGTCGCGTTGAGCCTGCGGCCGGCACTGACCGCGGTCGGTCCGGTGCTGCCGCGGATCGGGCTCGATCTGCACCTCGGTGAGGCCGCGCAGGGTCTGCTGGGCACGCTGCCGCTGCTCGCGTTCGCGGTGGCCTCTCCCCTGGTTCATCTCGCGTCGCGGCGGTTCGGGATGGAGCGGGCGGTGTTCGTCTCGCTCCTGGTGCTCGCGGCGAGCAGCGCGCTCCGCCCGTACACGGGTCAGGCAGGCCTCTGGATCGGTACGGCGGTGGTCGGCGCCGCGATCGCGGTCGGCAACGTGCTGGTGCCGGTCATCATCAAACGCGACTACGCCGGCCACGTGTCCCGCGCGACCGGTGTCTACACGGCCTTCATCACCGGCGGCGCCGCGATCGCCTCGATCCTCGCCGTACCGATCGCCGACGCGGTCGACTGGCGGCTGTCATTGGCGGTCTGGGGCGGCCTCGCCGTACTCGTCGCCGTGATCTGGCTGCCGCGGACGCTGTCGCCGGAGCCGGTGCCGCCGGCAACGACAGACGGCGACACTCCCCCGGTGAGCGTCTGGCGGCAGCCGATGGCCTGGCTGGTGACCGGGTTCATGGGCCTGCAGTCGACGAGCTTCTACCTGTTCGTGAACTGGCTGCCGACCATCGAGATCGCGACCGGCGGCGTCTCGGAGCGGTCCACCGGCGTGCACCTGTTCGTCTTCCAGGTGTTCGGTCTGATCGGCGGGCTCAGCATTCCGCTGTTGCTGAAGCATCCGACCAACCAGCGGGCCGGCTTGATGACCGCGAGTGTGCCGATTCTCCTAGCACTGCTAGGTCTGTTGCTGGCGCCGCACCTGGCGATCGTCTGGGCGATCGTCGGTGGGCTGGGTCAGGGTGCCGGACTGGTCGCCGCGCTCTCGCTGATCAGCCTCCGCGGCCGCGGCCACCACGAGACCACACAACTGTCCGGGATGGCGCAGGCGGTCGGCTACACGCTCGCCGCCGCAGGCCCGGTCGTCGCGGGCTACCTGACCCAGGTAACCGGCGGCTGGAGTACGACGCTGACCGTGTTCGCGACGCTCTCCGCCACACAGGTCATGCTCGGCTTCGCAGCCGGCCGCGACACTCGCAGCGCGATCGAGATCAGTTGACCTGGCCGGCGGGCCGCAGAACGAGGTGGTTGATGTCCACGCCTTCGGGTTGATTCACGGCGAACAGGATCGCCTCGGCGACCTGCTCGGCGGTCAGTGTCGGCGCCGCTGCGGGTGATCCACCGCGCTCGTCCCAGAATGGGGTGTCCACAATCCCTGGGGCGACAAGAGTGACGCCGACGCGGTCCTTGGCCACGAGGAGTCGGACGTTCTCGGCCAGGGCGTGCGCGGCCCATTTGGTGACGGAGTACAGGTTGCCGGGCGTGTTCCTGGTGCCCGCGACCGAACCGACGATCACGATCCGGCCCTTGGACATCCTCAGGTGTGGCAGTGCCTCGCGTACCAGCAGAGCCGGGCCGAGGATGTTGGTGAGAACCATGGCACGCATGGCCGCAGGGTCGTGGTCCTCCAGCGTGCCGGGCAGGGAGTACCCGGCGTTCGCGATCACCGTGTCCAATCGACCCCACAAGTCCACGACTTGACGCACGGCAGCGGCGACGTGGCTCTCGTCGCCGGCATCACCGGTGATGGTCAGCAGCCGCTCGCCCGCTCCGGTGGAGGTGGCGAACGCGGCCAGGCGATCGGCATCGCGGCCGGTGATCGCCAGACGGTGGCCTTGCTTGAGCAGGACACGGGCAGTGGCCGCACCGATCCCGCTCGAACCGCCGGTGATCAACGTGACGGGTTCCATGGCACGACCTCCTCGGAGACGGCGAGGTCGAGGAGCGTCATCGCGTCGTGGTCCGGGCTGCCGGGCGGCGCCATGTAGACGATGAGGCGCTGGCCTTGTGCGCGGTTCAGCGACAGCCCTTCGTGCGAGAGCGTCATCGTGCCGACCTCCGGGTGCCGGAGCGTCTTCTCGCCGTCGCCGATCGTGCGCACCTCGTACCGCTCCCAGAGCCGGTTGAAGTCGGGGCTCTTGACGATCAGCTCTCCGACAAGTGCAGCGAGATCCGGGGCATCCGGATCGGTGCCGGCGAGCGCCCGTAACTGGGCGACGCACCCCTTGGCCTTCTGTTCCCAGTCCGCCCACAGCTCGCGGGCAGCCGGGTGCAGGAAGACGTATCGGACGGTGTTCCGCTGCTGCTCCGGCCAGTCGGCGAGGCCGGGGAACAGCCGCAGCCCGCCGGGATTGGCCGCAAGCAGGTCGTTGGTGCGGCTCACGACGTACGCCGGGTTGGGCCGGAGCGTCTCCAGAAGCTGCCTGACGGTCGGACGTACCCGCCGCGACGGCAGGGGACGGGGTTCCGGCGCACGCCGCGCCGCCCGCGCCGCCAGCTCGCGCAGGAAGCCGCGTTCCTCCTCGTTGAGGCGGAGCGCGTCGGCCAGCGCCTCGACCACGGAGGGGCTCGGATGGGTCTCCTTGCCGCGTTCCAGACGTACGTAGTAGTCAATGCTCACACCGGCCAGCGCCGCCAGCTCCTCACGGCGCAGACCCGGCGTACGGCGCGTGCCGGTTCCGGCGGGTAGCCCGACGTCTGCCGGACGTAGGTCGCCACGGCGAGCCAGCAGGAACCTCCCGAACTCGGTCATGTCTTCATCTTGCCAGCGTGTGGTCACGAGTCCGGCCAGGAGCGTGGCCCTGTCACACCCCCCGACGGCGCACCCTGGAAGATCACGGTCTGCCTGGCCCTCGCGAACCGCACCAGCCTGGACGGATGACCACTCCTGCACCAGCCCGCGTGTCACATGATGCCCGGCAACGCACGGCCGCACCGAAGCTCGTCCTGGCGACCACGTTCATGGGCATCTTCCTGCTCAACTTCAACGCCATGGCGATGAACGTGGCGCTTCCCGGGATCGGGCGGGCCTTCGGCGGCAGCATGGCGGGACTGCAATGGATCGTGGACGCCTACACGCTGATGTTCGCCGCGCTCTTGCTGTCCGCGGGTGCGCTCTCCGACCGTATCGGGGCGAGCCGCGCGTTCGGCGCCGGCGTCGCGGTCTTCACGGCCGCCTCGGCGGCCTGCGGACTGGCACCGGGGCTGGGCGCGCTGGTCGCCGCCCGCCTGTTCCAGGGGAGCGCGGCGGCGATCATGCTGCCCTCCTCACTCGCCCTCGTCCGGCAGGCCTTCCCGGACGCGGCCGAACGGGCACGGGCCATCGCGTTGTGGACCGTCGGCGGAGCCGTCGCGGTTGCCGCCGGCCCGGTGGTCGGCGGGGTGCTGTCCAGCATCCTGAGCTGGCGGGCGATCTTCGTCGTCAACCTACCCGTCGGCATCGCCACGCTCGCGGTGTTGACCCGCGTGGAGCGTTCGCCGCGCCGTCCCACGCCGCTCGATCCGTACGCCCAGCTCACGGCGATCGTCGCGCTCGCGATGCTCACCTTCGCCGTGATCGACGGCGGGGAGAACGGCTTCGGCGAGCCTCTGGTGCTGGGCGGCCTCGGGCTCGCAGCGGTGGCTACGGCCGCGTTCATCATGATCGAGGCACGTACCGCCGCGCCGATCGTCCCGCTCGGCCTGTTCCGTTCGCGCACGGTGTCGGTTTCGGTCACGATCGGCTTCGTCGTCAATGCCGCGTTCTACGGGTCGGTGTTCGTGCTGAGTCTGTTCTTCCAGGACGTTCTGAACCTGTCCGCCATGGCGACGGGGCTGATGTTTCTGCCGATGCTGGTCGTGATCGCCGGGGCCAACCTGGCGTCGGCCAAGGCTGCGGCACGCTGTGGGCCGCGGATGCCGATCGCCGTGGGACAAGCGATCTTCGCGCTGGCGATGTTCGGCCTGCTCTGGATGGACGAGGGGACGAGCAGACCAGTGATTGCGGCGATGCTCATCCCGATCGGCCTCGGCCTGGGTTTGGTCGTACCTTCCCTGACCGCCGTCCTGCTGAACGACATCGCCGCAGACCGCGCCGGAATGGCTGCCGGGATCCTGAACTCGTTCCGGCAGACAGGCGGCGCGCTCGCGGTGGCCGTCTTCGGAGCCTTGGTCGCGGACCGACGTGAGTTCGTTGTGGGCCTACGGGTCGCCCTATCCATCGCGGCTGTGCTGCTGGTGGCCACCACAATCGCGGCTTGGGGAGGGTTTCGTCCCGTTTCGGGTAGAAAACCCTCCCCGAGTTCGGCTACTTGTCGGTGGCGAAGGCGGCGTCGAAGGCGGCTTCGGGCTTGTCGAAGGCGAGGGCGCGGATGACGTTGACCGCCTCCGCCGCGCCGACCTTGCGCTCCATGCCGGCGTCCTCCCACTCGACCGAGATCGGGCCGTCGTAGCCGATCGAGTTCAGCACCCGGAAGCAGTCCTCCCACTGCACGTCGCCGTGCCCGGTGGAGTAGAAGTCCCAGCCACGGCGCGGGTCGCCCCACGGCAGGTGCGAGCCGAGCCGGCCGTTGCGCCCGCCGCCGACCCGCATCCGGGTGTCCTTGCAGTCCACGTGGTAGATCCGGTCCTTGAAGTCCCAGAGGAACGCGACCGGGTCGATGTCCTGCCACACCATGTGCGACGGGTCCCAGTTCAGGCCGAACGCCTCGCGGTGGCCGATCGCCTCCAACGTCAGCGTGGTCGTCCAGTAGTCGTAGGCGATCTCCGACGGGTGCACTTCGTGCGCGAACCGGACGCCCTCCTCGTCGAACACGTCGAGGATCGGGTTCCAGCGGTCGGCGAAGTCCCTGTACCCGGCCTCGATCCGCTCCGCCGGCACCGGTGGGAACATCGCGACGTACTGCCAGATCGACGAGCCGGTGAAGCCGATGACGGTGTTCACGCCGAGCTTCTTGGCCGCGCGGGCCGTGTTCTTCAGGTCCTCGGCGGCGCGCTGCCGGACACCTTCGCCGTCGCCGTCGCCCCAGATCCGGGACGGCACGATTGCCTGGTGCCGGAAGTCGATCGGGTCGTCGCAGACCGCCTGCCCCACCAGGTGGTTGGAGATCGCGAAGACCTGCAGGTTGTACTTCTCCAGGATGTCCTTGCGGCCCTGGACGTACGAGTCGTCGTCGACGGCCTGCTGGACGTCGAAGTGGTCACCCGAGCAGGCGATCTCGACGCCGTCGTACCCGGCCTCGGAGGCGAACTGACAGACCTCCTCGAACGGCAGGTCGGCCCACTGACCGGTGAACAACGTGATCGGGCGTGGCATCTGAAGGCTCCTAAGAGTTGTCGACGGTGATCCAGGCGCTGTCGTCCGCGGCGGACCGCAGTACGGCGTCGACCACACGAGCGGACCGCGCTCCGGCGGCGAAATCGGGCAGGCCGTCCGGGCGATCGCCCAGTACGGCGGCATAGCTGTCGGCGACGAACGAATCGAACGCGTCCTGGTACCCCTGTGCATGCCCGGCCGGCAGCCGGTTCACCCGAGCCGCAGGCGGGCTCAAGGTCTCCGGGTCGCGCGTCAGTAGCTGCGAAGCGGTACGACGGCCGACCCACAGGCGATCCGGGTCCTCCTGGTCGAAGCCGAAGCTCGACTCGGTGCCCGACACCTCGAGGTACAGCCGGTTCTTCCGGCCGGCCGCGACCTGGCTGACCACGATCGTCCCGACCACACCGGCCTCGGTCCGGAACTGTGCCGTGGCCAGATCCTCGGTCCGTACGTCGACGCCGCCACGCTGCGCCCGTACCGTCCGAAGCTGGGCGCTGATCGCGGCGATCCGATCGCCGGTGACGAACTCGGTCAGGTCGCACCAGTGCGAACCGATGTCGGCGAACGTGCGCGACGGTCCACCGGTCGTGTCGTCCACGCGCCAGTTCTCGTCGTCCGCGCCGGCCAGCCAGTCCTGCAGGTACGAGCCGTGCAGGCTCGTGATCACGCCGGCGTCGCCCGCGGCGATCCGGGTGCGCAGCTCGCGGACCATCGGGTGGTAGCGGTAAACGAACGGCACCGAACCGACCAACCCGGCTTCGACCGCTGCGGCCTGCAGTCCCGCTGCGTCCTGCACCGAGGTGGCGAGCGGCTTCTCGCAGACCACGTGCTTGCCCGCTTCGAGGGCCTTCAGCGCGACGTCGCGATGCGTGTTGTTCGGCGTACAGATGTGGACCACGTCGATATCGGCGGCCAGCAGGTCGTCGAGGGTCGCGAAGCCGCGCTCGGCACCGGTCGCCTCCGCCGCGGCTTCGGCTCTCGCAGGCGACGAGCCGACGGCGCCGACCACGGTCGCTCCGGAGACCAACGCGGACCTGCCGTGGACCTGGCCCATGAAGCCGCCGCCGACGATCCCTACCCTGAGCCGTTTGGTGGACACGTCGTAGGACGCTATGGGACCCTTTTGAACCCTGTCAAGCAAAAGTCCACGGCCAGTACGACGAAAGTCCGGTGATGAGCGATCTCGGTACGGCGGATGCGGTGTTGCGGCTGCTCCTCGACGGGCAACCGCGGACCCGCGCCGAACTGATCGAGCGCAGTGGGCTTGCGCGGTCGACTGTGACCGGGCGGATCGAGGCGTTGCTCGCGGAAGGGCTCGTTCTGCCGTCGGGTGAGGCGGCGTCGACGGGTGGCCGGCCGCCGGCGCGGTTCCGTTTCAACCCGACCGCGCGCCTCGTACTCGCGGCGGACGTCGGCGCGACGCACCTGTCCGTCGCCCTCACGGACCTGGCCGGCGAAATCCTGCACCGCTCGACGACGCCGCTGAAGATCGCCGAAGGACCCGAAATCGTCCTCGCTGCGGTCGCCCAGGCAGGACACGCACTGCTGCGTGAGGCGCGAAGATCACCGGACGATCTGGCGGGCACCGGCGTCGGACTGCCCGGACCGGTCGAGCACAGCACCGGGCGGCCGAACCATCCGCCGATCATGCCGGGCTGGGACTCGTACGACGTGGTGGGTCGACTGAGCCGGGAGCTTCCCGGGCCGGTACTGGTCGACAACGACGTGAACATCATGGCGCTCGGCGAGCACGCCACGACGTACCCGGACGTCGAGCACCTGCTGTTCGTGAAGGTTGCCACCGGCATCGGGGCGGGCGTGATCAGCGGCGGCCGGTTGCACCGTGGCGCGCAAGGGGCGGCCGGCGACATCGGCCACATCCAGGCTCCCGGACATACCGAGCTCTGCCGCTGCGGCAACACCGGCTGCCTGGAAGCGATCGCATCCGCAGCCGCACTCGCCGGCACGCTCGGCGTCGAGACCAGCCAGGACATCGTCGACCTCGTCCGAGCGGGCAACACGACCGCGACCACCGCCGTACGCCAAGCGGGTCGCGAGATCGGTACGGTCCTCGCCGCGGCCGTCAGCCTGCTCAACCCGTCCGTGATCGTCGTCGGCGGCTCCCTCTCCCAAGCCGGCGACAGCCTGCTGGCCGGCCTCCGCGAAGCCGTCTACGCCCGATCGTTGCCCCTAGCCACAACCCACCTCCGCGTAGTCCGCTCCCAAGCCGGTCACGACGCAGCCCTCCTGGGCGCCACCACCCTCGTCCTCAACCAGGTGCTGCAGGCCTAGTCGGTCCAGCTGACAGCGAGCTCATCGATCAGGCGGAGGATCTCGTCGAGCTGGCTGCCGCCTCGGGCTCGGCCGAAGCCGTTGCGGCGGCCCCCGAACGAGGACTGTACGGCGATCAGCTGAAGCCAACGGCCGATGGGTTCGGAGTCGATGCCTGATGCCTCGGCGAACTGCCCGGACTCGGCGCGCAACTGCCGCAGCAGGTCGTCCGCGCGGAGGCCGCCCCCGACGAACAGGTGGTAGGCCCGGGTGCGGAGAAAGATCGCGGCGTCGAACGCCGGGTCGCCGACGTGGCCCTTCGGGTCGACGGCCAGCCACGGTTCGCGGTCCGCGCTGAGGATGTTGCGCGGGTGGAAGTCGCCGTGGATCAGGATCTCCGGCTGATGGCGGCCGAGGTCGTCGACGACCTCGAGGGCCGCGTCCACCACCGCCGCGGGCAACGGATGATCCAGCTCGGCGGCGTCCTTGCGGAGCTCGTCCGCCCACCCGTCGGCCTGCTCCGACAACCGCGGCAGGCCGTCCGGAGCCGGGATGGTCAGCTGGCGATGCAGTACGCCGGCGATCGTGACGACGTCCTGGTCGTGCTCGAGCAGCGTCGAGGGATGCGCTCGTTCGAGGAGCATGGCGTAGCGGGCGTCGTCGCGTTCGTACAGCTTGACCGCCCCACGACCGCCCCACGCCTCGAACGCATCCGGCTCGTGATCGTTGCCGGGGTGCGGGAACGACACCTTCAGAGCAGCGCCGCGCACCGGCACGACGACACCCACCTGGCCGTACATCACATCACCGTCGACCGTGCAGTCCCAACGCGCCAGCAGGTCCTCGATGATCCCCGGCAACTCGGCCAGCCACGCCGAACCTGCCTCGCCCTCGCGCGCGACAGTGCTGTCCGCGAACGCTGCTGGAATCAACCCCAGCGCTCCGACTTCGCTGAACGGGACACCAGGCTGAACAGCATGTCCTTCGGGGTCATCTCACCGGCGACGACCTTGGTGACGTGTTCGGCGATCGGCATCTCCACGTCGTGGTGGTGTGCCAGTTCGCTGATCGACGCGCAGGACTTCACGCCCTCGGCGACCTGCCGGGTCCCGCCGGCGATCTCGGCGACACTCATGCCCTGACCGAGCTTCTCGCCGAAGGTACGGTTCCGCGACAACGGAGACGAGCACGTCGCCACCAGGTCGCCCAGCCCGGCCAGCCCGGAGAACGTGTGCTCGTCCGCGCCCAACGCCGTACCCAGACGAGCGATCTCGGCCAGGCCGCGGGTGATCACCGACGCCCGGGCGTTGTCGCCGAACCCGAGACCGACCGCCATCCCGACCGCGAGCGCGATCACGTTCTTACAGGCGCCGCCGAGCTCACAGCCGACGACGTCGTTGTTCGTGTACGGGCGGAACGTCGGGGAATGGCACAACTTCTGCAACCGCGCCGCGGTCCCCTCGTCGGCGCACGCGACCACGGACGCGGCCGGCTGTCCTTCGGCGATCTCGCGCGCCAGGTTCGGCCCCGAGACCACCGCGATCCGCTCGGGACCGGCGCCGGTCAGCTCCGCGATCACCTCGCTCATCCGCTTCGTCGTACCGAGCTCGACGCCTTTCATCAGGCTGACCAGCGGTACGGCGTTCGGCAGCACGCCGGCCCAGTCCGCGAGGTTCTCACGCAGCGACTGCGACGGCACCGCGAGGACGACGGCCTCCGCCCCGTCGGCCGCCGCGGCGGGATCGTGCGTCGCGGTGATCGCCTCCGGCAACCGCAGTCCCGGGAGGTAGTCGGGGTTCTCGTGCGCGGAGTTGATCTCCGCGCACAACGTCTCCCGCCGGGCCCACAGGGACACCTGGTTCCCCGCATTCGCCAGCACCACGGCGAACGCCGTACCCCAGGACCCCGCGCCGAACACCGCGACTTTGGTCATGCCTTCTCCTCACCTTCGGCTTTCCGGGCCTTGCGCAGGTCGTAGAGCTCCTTGGGCGGGGTCTCGCCGCGCAGTTCGCCGAGGGTCTCGGCCACCCGGGCCATGATCACCTCGGTTGCCTCGTGCAACAGCTGGTTGGTCAGCGGCTTGCCCGCGAAGGCGCTCAGGTCGACCGGCGCCCCGGCCCGCACCTGCAGGGTCTTGCGCGGCAGCAACCGGATCCGGACCTTGCCGGTGTACGACTGGATGATCTCCTGCGCGCCCCAGTTCGCGACCGGGATCACCGGGCAGCCGGTCATCAGCGCGATCCGCGCGGCGCCGGTCTTGCCGGTCATCGGCCACATCTCGGGATCGCGGGTGATGGTTCCCTCCGGGTAAACGCCCACACACTCACCGCGTTCGACCGCGGCCACCGCGTCCCGGAACGCGTCCGCGGCCTGCGCGGAGTCCCGGTACACCGGGATCTGGCCAGCGCCGCTGATGATCTTCCCGGCCACCGGGATCTTGAACACCGACGCCTTCCCGAGGAACCGCGGGATCCGCCGGCACTCCCAGATGAAGTAGCCGAGCACCACCGGGTCGAAGTGCGAGATGTGGTTCGGCACGTACACCACGCCGCCCGTGCGGGGCATGTTCTCCCGTCCGGTGAACCGGCACTTGGTGAACACGATCATGAACGGCTTGACGATCGCGACGATCACCCCGAACCAGAACCCACGCGGCGGCCGTGGGTCCGCCTGCCTCGCGTCCACAGGTGCCTCCTGGTGCTCATGATGGCCGTCGGTCATGGGAGAATCCTGCCTGATGGCAGACCTACAGGTCGCTCCCTGGACCCTGGTGATCCCGGTGAAGCGTACGGCGATCGCGAAGAGCCGGCTCGCTCCGGCCTACCCTCAGCACCGTCCCGAACTGGCCCGCGCGTTCGCTGTCGACACTACTGCGGCCGCCCTCGGTTCTCCCCTGGTCCAGGCGATCCTGGTGGTCACCGACGACCCGCTCGTCGCCGCGGACGTGACGGCCGTGGGAGCGCACGTGGTCCCCGACCTGCCCGCCGCCGGTCTCAACGAAGCCTTGCTGCATGGAGCCACTGTGGCCGCTGCCGAGTTCGGAGGCAACGGAATCGCAGCCCTGTCGGCTGATCTTCCCGCGCTCCGCCCGGCCGAACTGACCGCTGTCCTCGCAGCCTGTACGGCGCCGCGCTCGTTCGTGGTCGACCAGCCCGGCACCGGTACGACGATGCTCGCCGCGGCGGCCGGGGTGGCGCTGGATCCGCGCTTCGGTGTGGGTTCCGCCCTGGCGCACCAGGCGTCCGGGGCGATGCCGATCGAGCTGACCGCGATCGAGTCGGTACGGCGTGACGTCGACACGGCCGCCGATCTCGCGCACGCCGTACAACTGGGAGTCGGCCCGGCGACCGCGGACGTGATGTCGCTGGTGCTCGGCGCCGCGACCGGGACCGAAGGGCTAGCCTGCTGACATGCAGGCAACCGTGAGCCGCTACGACGGCGAGACATTCTCCGGCGCAGTGCTGACGGACACCGGGATCGAACTCCCGTTCACCGTGCACGCCGTCTCGGACACCCCGGTCCGGCACCTCCGCGTAGGACAACGGGTACGCATCGAGACCACCGGTTCGGGTGCGGCGCTGGCGGTCACCAAGGTGGAGTTCGCAACCAAGCTGTAGACGGTTGCTCTGAACAACAGCGAAGGCCGGTCAACCCTGGAATGGGGTGACCGGCCTTCGCTGTTGTGCGTGAAGATCAGCGAGCGGTGCGCTTCGCCGCGGTCTTCTTGGCGGGGGCCTTCTTGGCCGGCGCCTTCTTGGCAACGACCTTCTTGGCCGGCGCCTTCTTGGCTACGGTCTTGGCCGGGGCCTTCTTGGCAACGGTCTTCGCCGGAGCCTTCTTGGCGACCGTCTTGGCCGGGGCCTTCTTCGCGACCGTCTTCTTCGCAGCGGCGGTCTTCGTTGCAGCGGCCTTGGCCGGAGCGGCCTTCTTCGCCGGGGCAGCCGCCTTGGTGGCGGTCGCTGCCGGCTTCGGGGCTACCAGCTTCGGCAGCTTCTTGGCACCGGAGACAACGGCCTTCAGCTCCGCACCCGCGCGGAACTTCGGAACCGTGGTCTTCTTGGCGCGCTTGGTCTCACCGGTCCGCGGGTTGCGCACGATGCGCGCACCACGCTCGATGGCCTCGAAGGCACCGAAACCGGTGATGGCGACCTTGCCGCCCTTCTTGGTCAGCTCGCGCTGGACGGTGTCGATCACCGACTCCAGTGCGTGCTGGGCCTGGCGGCGGTTTCCGTCGAAGTGCACTGCGAGCGCTTCGACCAACTGGCTCTTGTTCACTGCTTCCCTCCGTGAACGTAGGCGTCGAGCACAGCGCTCGATCTCACAGGAACGTTATGGACTCAACACGCCGTTCACAAACACCAACGCGGCAATTCGGCCTTGTTTTAGGCGATTCGTGCCACAATTTGGCCCGATTCGGCACTCAGACAAGGTTTTCGGGGTGGTTCAGAGCCAACCGCGGCGCTTGAAGATCTGGTGCAGACCTCCACACACCAAGGCCATCAGGCCGATCGCGAAGGGGTATCCGTACTCCCAGTGCAGCTCCGGCATCTTGTCGAAGTTCATCCCGTAGACGGTGCCGATCAGGGTCGGGGCGAACAGGATCGCCGCCCAGGCAGAGATCCGCTTCACCTCTTCGTTCTGCTCGCTGCTGGCGATCGCGAGGCTCTTCATCTCCTCGTTCTGCTGCTGGGCCACCAGGGTCGCGTTCACGGTCAGGATGTCGCGCAGCAACTCCCGGAAGCCGTCGACCTTCTCGACCACTTCGGTGACGTGGTCGGCCACGTCGCGCAGTGAACGTTGCAGTTCCTCGTCGACGCCGTACTTCTGGAATCCGCCGCGGAGCTGCTCGAGCATGCCGACCAGCGGCCGGGTCGCGCGCTGGAACTCGATCACCTCACGGGACAGTTCGTAGATGCGCCGCGACACCTTCGGGTCACCGCGGAACACCTCGGTCTCGATCTCGTCGATGTCGTTCTCCAGACCGGCGACCACCGGCGCGTACCCGTCGACGACCTTGTCCATGATCGCGTACAGCACCGCCTCGGCGCCGCGGCCGAGGAGTTCGGGGTCGCGCTCGACCCGGCGCCGTACCGCTGCCAGATTGGGCGCTTCGGCGTGCCGGACCGTCACCACGAAGTCCGGGCCGACGAAGAGGTGCACCTCACCGAACTCGACCTCCTCGGTCGCGTCCCGGTACCGCGCGGCCTTCAGTACGACGAACAACGTGTCGCCGTACCGCTCCAGCTTGGGCCGCTGATGCGCCTCGTTGGCGTCCTCGATCGCGAGCTCGTGCAGGTCGAACTCCTGCGCCAGCGAGGCGAGTTCGCGGCGGTCAGGCCGGTACAGGCCGATCCAGGCCAGGCTCTGCGGCGAGGTGTGCAGCGCCGCGTAGGTGTCCGCGAGCGAGTCCGGGGACGCGATCCGGTTGCCGCCGCAGTAGATCGCGCTGTCGACGACGCTGTGTCCCTTGGGCTTCTGCGGATCGCGGGACGGCTTCTCGGCCGGCTCGATCGCGGTCGCGGCAACGGATGCGGCGTGCTTACGGGCGGCGGCACGCAGTGACGGGGTGCGGCTGAACGCACGGAGCGAACGCAGGCGCAGGTCGGACATGAGTCCTCCAGGAGCAGTGTGGTGCGGGTGAGTGATGAGCGCGCACGTCTGCTCGACCCCACAACTGCTGGCGACTCTGCGACTTCTAGAAGAAGGAGGTCCCCGAAGGTCGAGCGAGACCGGTATGTCTGGAGGGTTCGCTGCCGTTGTTCATGAGCGTCCCACCTCCTCGGTCTCGCAAGCCTTGTTCTGACAACCACGCAAGGGTAACACCCGAGTTATCGCCCCCGACCGGCCAAACGTTACGGGGGCGCTAACTCTGGTGGAGCTTCAGGCCTTCGCGGGCAGCGTCGCCGGCTTGAAGGACGGCCGGGTCGCTTCGTAGGCAGAGATCTCGTCCGCGTGCGACAAGGTGATGCCGACGTCGTCCAGACCGTTCAGCAGCCGGTAGCGCGTGTAGTCGTCGATCTCGAAGGGCGCCGAGACGTCACCGGCCGAGATCGTCTTGTTCTCCAGGTCGACCGTGACCTTGGTCCCCGGGTCGGCCTCGATCGCGGTCCACAGCTGCTCCACGACGTCCTGCGTCACCAGGGCCGCGAGCAGACCGGCCTTGCCCGAGTTGCCGCGGAAGATGTCGCCGAACCGCGACGACACGACGACCCGGAACCCGTAGTCGAGCAGGGCCCAGACCGCGTGCTCCCGGGAGGACCCGGTGCCGAAGTCCGGTCCCGCCACGAGCACCGAGACACCGTCGTACTCGGGCTGGTTGAGGACGAAGGAAGGATCGTTGCGCCAGGCCGCGAACAGCCCGTCCTCGAAGCCGGTCCGGGTGACCCGCTTCAGGTACACGGCCGGGATGATCTGGTCGGTGTCGACGTTGCTGCGGCGCAGCGGAACCGCCGTACCGATGTGCTGGGTGAAGGCGTCCATGTTTCCTTTGCTCCTCAGGCGTTCGCGGGGACGGCGACGGGCGGCAGGTCCGCCGGAGCGGCGAGCGTTCCGGTGACAGCGGTCGCGGCGGCGACCAGCGGCGACACCAGGTGGGTGCGGCCGCCCTTGCCCTGACGGCCTTCGAAGTTGCGGTTCGAGGTGGAGGCGCTGCGCTCCCCCGGGGCCAGCTGGTCCGGGTTCATGCCCAGGCACATCGAGCATCCGGCGCCGCGCCACTCGGCGCCGGCGTCCTTGAAGATCGCGTCCAGGCCCTCGGACTCGGCCTCCAGCCGGACCCGGCCGGAGCCCGGGACCACGAGCATCCGCGTGCCCTCGGCAACCTTCCGCCCGGCCAGTACGCCGGCGGCGGCGCGGAGGTCCTCGATCCGGCCGTTGGTGCAGGACCCCAGGAACACCGTGTCCACGTGGATCTCGCGCAGCGGCGTACCGGCGGTCAAGCCCATGTACTCCAGGGCGCGCTCGGCGGCGACCTTGTCGTTCTCGTTGTCGAAGTCGTCCGGCGACGGCACGGTCGCGGACAGCGGAACGCCCTGGCCGGGGTTGGTGCCCCAGGTGACGAACGGCGCGATGTCCTCGGCGCGCAGCACGACCTCACGGTCGAAGGCGGCGTCGGCGTCGGTGGCCAGGCTCTTCCAGTACTCGACGGCGGCTTCCCAGTCGACGCCCTGCGGCGCGTGCGGCTTGTCCTTCAGGTACGCGAACGTGGTCTCGTCCGGCGCGATCATGCCGGCCTTCGCGCCCCACTCGATCGACATGTTGCAGATCGTCATCCGGGCTTCCATGCTCAGCGCACGGATCGCCTCGCCGCGGTACTCGACGATGTAGCCCTGGCCGCCGCCGGTGCCGACCTGCGCGATCAGCGCCAGCACCAGGTCCTTGGCCGAGACCCCGTCGGGCAGTACGCCGTCGACCGTGACAGCCATCGTCTTCGGCCGGGCTTGCATCAGCGTCTGGGTGGCGAGCACGTGCTCGACCTCACTGGTACCGATGCCGAAGGCAATCGCCCCGAACGCGCCGTGCGTGGAGGTGTGGCTGTCACCGCAGACCACGGTCATCCCGGGCTGGGTCAGGCCCAACTGCGGGCCGATCACGTGTACGACGCCCTGGTCGGGGTCACCGAGGGTGTGGATCCGGATACCGAACTCCTCGGCGTTCTTGCGCAGCGTGTCCACCTGCAAACGCGACACCGGGTCGGCGATCGGCTTGTCCACGTCGTACGTCGGGACGTTGTGGTCCTCGGTGGCGATCGTCAGATCCGGCCGCCGGACCGGGCGGTTCGCCAGCCGGAGGCCGTCGAACGCCTGTGGACTGGTCACCTCGTGCACCAGATGGAGGTCGATGTAGAGGAGGTCGGGCTCTCCGTCGGCATGGCGCACGACATGCGCATCCCAGACCTTTTCCGACAACGTCCTACCCATCAGACTCTCCTTTGAGATTTGTACAGTGGAGTGCTCTCGCTCACAGTGCTCCGGTGTAGCTCACGGAAGCCACTTGCGTTCCACGATTCGAGACGGCAATATCGTCTCATGGACAACTCTAGCGGAGTCGGTGTTCTCGACAAAGCGGCCCTCGTACTGTCCGCCCTCGAGTCCGGGCCGGCGACCCTGGCCGGTCTGGTGGCGGCCACGGGTCTGGCCCGTCCGACGGCCCACCGGCTGGCGGTCGCGCTCGAGCACCACCGCCTGGTCGGCCGCGACATGCAGGGACGCTTCGTGCTCGGGCCGCGACTCAGCGAGTTGGCCTCCGCGGCCGGTGAGGATCGGCTGCTCGCGACCGCCGGTCCGGTACTGGCGCGACTGCGGGACATCACCGGTGAGTCGGCGCAGCTGTTCCGCCGCCAGGGTGAGTACCGGGTGTGCGTCGCCGCGGCCGAGCGTCCGTCCGGTCTGCGTGACACCGTCCCGGTGGGTAGCCAGCTGACCATGGCGGCCGGGTCGGCCGCTCAAATACTGCTTGCGTGGGAAGACCCGGAGCGGATGCACCGCGGTCTGCACAACGCATCGTTCAACGCTGCCGCGCTGGCCGGCGTACGGCGTCGCGGCTGGGCGCACTCGGTCGGCGAACGCGAGCAGGGCGTCGCCTCCGTCTCTGCACCGGTCCGCTCCCCCAGCGGCAAGGTGATCGCGGCTGTGTCGGTGTCCGGCCCGATCGAACGCCTGTCCCGTCAGCCCGGCCGCATGCACGCCCCCGCCGTCATGGCAGCCGCGGAACGCCTCTCCGAAGCCCTCCGCCGCGCGTCCGAGTAGTTCAGCGCCAGCCGCCGTACGGCACTGTGAGGATTTCGAGGTTGTGGCCGTCGGGGTCGTCCCAGTAGAGGCCGCGGCCGCCGTCGTTGGTGTTGATCTCGCCTTCGCTGCGGTGGAAGGGGTCGGCCCAGTACGTCAGCCCGCGGTCGACGATCCGGGCGTGGATCTGGTCGAACTCCTCCTCGGAGACCAGGAAGGCGTAATGCTGCCGGTGCGGCTGCCCGTGGCCCTCGGCGAAGTCGAGCGTCGTGCCGTTCCCGAGCTGCACCACGGCGAACGGCCCGTAGCTGCTCGGTTCACCGACCCCGAGGATGTAGGCCAGGAACCGCGCCGAGGCGTCCTTGTCGGTGCAGTCCACGATGGTGTGATTGAACTCGACGGCCATTCCACCAGGCTACCCGGATTCGGTGCACCCGCAGGAGATGTTGGGGATCAGCTGGTAATCGAGGACGTGGCGGGCCGCCGGCGGGTTGGTGCGATCGAGCAACAGTTCGACCGCCTGGCGCGCGGTTTCCTCGATCGGCTGGCGGACGCTGGCGAGCGGCGGGATCGTCACCGTGCACTCGCTGGTGCCGTCGAAACCCATCACGGCCACGTCGTCCGGCACCTGCAGCCCGGCTTCCCAGGCCGCGAACAGTACGCCGAACGCCTGCTCGTCCGTCGAGCAGTAGATCGCCCGCGGCGGCCGCTTCTGCTTGAACCACGGCCGTACGGCGTCCCGCGCGGCGAACCGTGACACGGGCGAGGCGACGTACTGCGCCGAGGCCCGCGGATGCGCCTTCAGCGCGCGTTCGATGCCCCTGCGGTGTTCCGCCGTACCGGGTGAATCCTCGGGGCCGGTGACGACGCCGAGGGTCCGGTAACCGTGGGACAGCAGATGGTCCGCCGACGCCTCGGCGCCCGCGACGTAGTCGATCGAGAGCGTGGAAACAGTCACCCCGTCGGGCACCGGATGCAGAGCGACAACGGGTACGCCGGCAGTCGCGAAGCGTCGGATCGCCGGGGCGACGAGCAACGAGACGAGGACGACGCCGTCGACCTTGCGTTCGATGAACGAGCCGATATGGGCCGACTCCTGCTCCGGATCGCCGGCCGAGTCGCCGATCAGCAGCAGGTGGTCGTGCTGCCGTGCGTAGTTCTCCAGGTGTTCGGCGAGCGTGGCGAAGTACGGGTTGCGGATCTGCGGGATGAGCAGCCCGAGGGAGTACGTGCGTCCCGCGCTCAGCGCCCGGGCGAGGATGTTCGGCCGGTACTCCAGCTCCGCCGCGGCCTCCAGCACGCGGCGGCGGGTCTCCGCCGACACGGGCCGGGGGCCGTTGTTGAAGACGTAGCTGACGACCGCGGTGGACGTGCCGGCGCGCTCGGCGACGTCACGTGCGGTCGCCATCGATCTCCCCACGAGCCACAGGGTATGCCGTCCCGGCCGCGACGATCCGTGTCGTGATCTCCTCGGCCACCTGCTCGGCCTCCACAGCGGTGATGATCCGCACGGTGCCTTCCGCAGCAGGCGCGAACGTACTGTGCCCCGCCCGCTCTCCCCCGACCTCGATCGACACTCGTCCGAGCTTGGAGAACGTGAACAGTTCCGGGCGGCTCAACGCGAGCACCGCCACCGGGTCGTGCGGCACGTTCCACGTCTCGTTCCAGTACGCCCACCACTGCTCGATATCCGCCCCGAGCGCGGCACCGAGCGGGCCGGCGGCGCGGATCCGCTCCAATCGCGCCGCCTCGATCGTGACCTGCTGGGTGATCTCCAGCCCCGTGATCGTCGTCGGGATGCCTGCGGTCAGCACGGCCTGCGCAGCCACGTCGTCGGACTTGAAATTGTGCTCGCACACGTCGTCGCCGAACGATCCGCCCATCACCCACAGGTGCCGGATCCACCAGGCCGCCTGCGGTTCGAGGGCCAGTGCGGCCGCCACGTTGGTCAACGGACCGATCGCCGCCACGTCGAGCTCACCAGGTTGCTCGCGGAGCCGGGCTACCAGCCGTTCGGGCGCGCTGTCCGCGCTGATCGTCTCCTGCTCCAGGTGGTCGTGCAGCGTGCCCTCATGGCCGGCCCACCAGACCTCCCGCCCCGACAACGTCTCCACAGCACCCGGTACGACGCTCAGATCGCGGCCCGCGAGTACCCCGTACCGCCGGGCGAGCTGGGCCCGCAACCGGGTGTCGCCGTACACGGTGTGCACCTCGACGAGGTCGAGGTCCGGGCTGCCCAGGAGCTGGGCCAAAGCCATGGCGTCGTCGACGTCGGAGCCGATATCGGTATCGAGAATGATGGATCGCACAGATCTCCCTACTTGAGCCCGGTGCCTGACACGGACTGGACGAAGTACCGCTGGAAGCCGGCGATGACCACCAGCGGGATGACGGTGAGGACCACGGCGCCCGCGAACACGAGACCGTAGTCGGTGAAGTTCTGGCCTTGCAGGTTGGACAGCGCGACCGGGCCGAGGATGTGCTTGGCGTCGGTGCCGATCAGCAGCGGCCAGACGTACGCCTGCCACTGGAAGAGGAACAGCATCAGGCCGGCGCCGATCAGGGCGGGCTTCGACAGCGGCAGGTAGATCCAGCGGAACACCCCGAACCAGCCCAGCCCGTCGAGGCGGGCGGCCTCGACCAGTTCGGCCGGGATGCCGAGGAAGAACTGCCGCAGCAGGAAGATCGCCATCCCGTTGCCGATCCCCGGCAGCACCAGACCCGCGAACGTGTTGGTCAGGTGCCAGTCGCGGAACATCGTCGACAGCGGGATCGCGATCGCGTCGAACGGCACCAGGAAGCTCAGTACGACGATGCCGAACACCAGCCCGCGGCCGCGGAACTGGAACGCCGCGAGCCCGAACGCCGCGGTCGCGCAGACCGCCAGTCCGATGACGACCGTGGCCGCGCTGACCAGGATCGAGTTGAGCGTCGCGCGGCCGATCGAGCTGTTCAGCAGGGCCGAGTAGTTGGTGAGAGTGGGACGCAGCTCGAGGAACGTCTGCCAAGACAGCGGATTGAGGTTGGCGAAGGTCTCCGAGCCGGGGCGCAGCGAGTTCGTGACGACCCAGAGCAACGGCAGGAAGAACAGAATGCCGACGACACCGCCGGCTACCGAGAGGCTGACCCGCTTCACTGGTCACCTCGCAGCAGCCGGAACTGCCCGGCCACGATCGCCAGCGTCAGCGCCACCAGGATGACGACCTCGGCCTGCGCGACGTGGATGTCGCCGATCGCGTACGCGCGGCTGTAGACGTCGTACATCAGCAGGTTGCTGTTGCCGTTCGGTCCGCCCTTGGTGAGGATCTGCACCGGCGCGAACACGAGCAGGTTCGACACCGTGTCGGCGACCAGGACGAACGCCAGCGGACGACGTACGAGCGGAAGGACGACGGAGATCATCCGGCGCCACGGGCCCGCGCCGTCGAGCAGCGCGGCCTCGCGGACCTCTTCCGGGACCTCCTGGATGCCCGCGATCAGGAACAGCATCCAGTACCCGACGCCGATCCAGGACAGCAGGACGATCAGCGACGGCAGCACCTGACTCGGCGAGGTGAGGAACGGCTGCGCAGGCAGACCGAGCCGTTCGAGTACGCCGTTCGCGAGGCCGTCCGGCCGGTAGATGACGCTCCAGATCACTGCCGACACCGCAGGCGGGGTGGCTATCGGCAGGATCACGAGCGTGCGCCAGAGTTTCGCGCCTGCGGCCCGCTGGGTGAAGAGGACCGCGAGCAGGAACGAGACCGCGACCTGGATCGGGTTCACCAGCACGGTGAAGAGCAGCGTCACACCGACCGACTGCCGGAAGTCCTGGTTCGACAGTAGATCCGTGTAGTTGCCCAGGCCCGCGAACACCCGCCCGCCGCGCAGCAGGCTCTCGGCGTAGAAGCTCTCGACCACGGCCGAGATCGCCGGGACGATCCGCAGTACGGCGAGACACACCAACGCCGGGGCCAGGAAGGCGAGGGCGATCAGCCCCTGCCTTTGCTTCACTTGATCGACTTCCAGGCGTCGGTCAGCTGCCTGGTCGCCTCCTGCAACCGGGTGTTCGGGTCGGTCCCGTTGCGGATGTCGGCGAACGCCTTGCCCATGACTTCCTCGAACTGGATGTACCCGACGCTCACCGGCCGCGACACCGCAGTGTGCTCACTCTCGTACGTCGTGATCGCGGCAGCGCCGGCTGTCTTCGCACCGGAGAACTTGTCCATCTGTGGGGTGTACTGCTTCTGCGCCTCGAGGTTCGCCGGGATGATCGTCGTCGTACTCGTGGTGGCCAGGTTGCCGGCCGCATCCAGCGTCGCGAACTCGACGAACTTGCGCGCCATCCCCTGCTGCTTGGACGCCGGGTTGATGCCGAGCGACCACGAACCGGTCGGCGTGACCGGCTTGCCGCCCTGGAAGTACGGCATCGGGGCGACGCCCCAGTCGACCTTCGAGCTGCCGAAGATCTTCAGGTCCCAGGGGCCGCCGACGAAGAACGCGACGTCACCGGCCGCGAACACCGGGCCGGTCTGGAAGCCGCCGATGCCGCGCGGCGACAGTCCGCTCGCGAACGTAGCGCCGTACCACTGCATCGCTTTCTTCCAGCCGTCGGTCTCGACCGCCGGGGTGAGGGCGTCGTCGCCTTCGATGCCGGATCCGCCGCCGAGCGACTCGGCCAGCGGCTGCAGCTGGTAGTACGCCTCGGGCTGTTCCAGGAACAGGCCGTACTTCGTGCCGCCCGACTGCATCGCCTTCCGGCCGGCGGCCTCGACCTGCTCCCAGGTCCAGCGCTGCTCCGGGACCGCGGTCGGCGGCGTCACCTTCGCCTTGGCGAGCGCGGCCTTGTTGTAGAAGAGGAACTGCGTGGAGTTCCACATCGGCAACGACCACAGCTTGTCGCGGAAGTGGTTGGTCTTGTACGCCGTCGCGTTGAAGGACGTCTTCACCTTGGCGTCGAGGTCGCTGAGATCGGTGAGGAAACCCTTCGCGGCGAGCTGCGAGACCCGCGGCTCGTCGACCGTGTAGACGTCGATCCCGGTGTCCTTCGCGCTCAGCCGCTGCTGCATGGTCGCGTTGAACTGGTCGAACGGGATCTGGGTATAGGTCACCTTGATCCCGGGGTTCTTCGCCTCGAAGGCCTTGATCACGGGCTGGTACGTCTCGGCGTTGTCGGTCCCCGTGAACGTGATGGTCCCGGTCTCCGGACCGGGATCGGCGGTCGCGCCGGTGCCGGACGAGTCGTCCGACGAGCCGCCGCAGCCGGCCAGCAGCAGGGCCGCGGCAACTGCCACGGCCGGAAGAGCGAAGAGGTTTCGCCGCACAGCGATCCCCTTTCCTTAAGACGATAGAGCCACAGGCAGGAGAGGTCTAAGCGCTTAGACTCTAAGCGGTTAGACTTCGCGATGTCCAGCGCCTGCGGGTGATTCCGAGCAGCACCAGAGCTAGCAGCGCTAGCACCGCGATCGCCAGGCCGAGGCGCAGACCGGGTGGCTGATAGCTGCACGACACCTCGGAGACACCGGCCGCGACCGGTACCGCGATCAGCCCTGCGTGACTCTCGGGCGGACGGGCAGCGCCGCCGGCGACCGAGCAGTTCCAGCCGTCGATCCAGATCACTCCGACGACGACCTCAGCCGCCGTACCACTCGGAGGCAGCTGGATGTCGAGGGCGTGGCCGGTCGTGTTGATCACGGCTGGGGTCGACTTGAGTTCGTGGATGGCGCCTTGGAGCTTGTCGGGGTGGAGGCAACCAATCGGTTGGGCGGGGAGCTTCGCCCCGATGCCGACGCGGATGGGTACGGCGACGACGCCGTTCGGGCCTACGGTGCCGACTCGAAGCATCGGTGCACCCGCATAGACGCCCGGGGACTTCACCTTCGAGGACAGATTGGTGACCCATCCTTGGCCGGCGACCAGCACCGCGCCGATGAGGTTGGGCGCCGCGAACCACACCTCCGAGCCGGGCGCGCACGAGGCCACCAACCGTGCACCTTTCTCACTGCGGACCGTTGGCACGGTGTAGACGTCCGCACCGAGAGCCGACTCCTGTGCCCCGAACGGTCCGGGATCGTTCGACGACCAAGCCGTTGCTGGTCGCACGGTCACCAACGGAGGTACGTCGTACTTCTCCGCCGCGGATCCGACAACGCGCGCCGCGGTCGCGAAGATCGCGTCGACCACCGGGTTCCGCGGGTCGACCGTGGCCCGACCGTACGAGCTGTATCCGAACCCCAGGTCCACCAACTGCTGCGCCACCCGGTCCGGCATCGTGCTCGAGTAGTACTGCGGACCCTGCCCGCCGATCAGCATCGGGTCGTTGACGGTCTGCTCCGCTCCGGGCCCCGAGCGGTACGTCGGCCAGTCCTCCGCCGACTGCACCAGTGAACGCAGCGCAGTGTGCGCGTCGCCCCACGGCGCTTTCGCGCTCAGGAACTTGCTCCGCCGCGCATCGATCGCCACCGACGCCAGCGACACCTCAGCCAGTACGGCGAGGACGAGAACCGCCACCGCGCCACGCCGTACCCATCCCGGCCACCGACTCGCCAACCCCACCGCGACTGCAACGACGGCCAGCACAGGTACGGCGCGATGCGTCAGTGTTGTCGTGGAGCGGACGTTGTAGGCCACCAGGTACAGCAGCAGCACCGCACCGACCGCTGCAGCGGCTGTCAGCACGGACCGCACCCCAGCGGCCGCGGACATCCAGCCGACGATCACCAGTAACCCGGCGACGACGAAAGCTTGCCGATACGGGCTTCCGTTCGGAGCGTCGAAGCCGTGCCAGATCTCGTGCGTGATCCCGACCTGCAGACTGACCATGGTGAGTGCCACCGTCGCCGTCCATACGATCCGTTCGCGCGCCGCGACCAGCCGGTTGAACGGAAAGCTCACCGCCAGCAGCAACATGACGGTGCCGACCGCAAGCCCCGGCGTCGTTCCCACTCCTTCACTACCGGGCAGCAGCCGGGCCAGGAAGACGACCGGGCGGACCGGGGTGAACACGGCATCCGGGCTCGGCCGGGCGGCACGGACCGCGTCGAACGTCGGCAGCAGCAGCGGAGCCGCGAGCCCGATACCGAGGCCCATGGCAACGATGCAGCGCACCGCACCGGTCAGCCGATGCCGCCACGACACGGTCGCGTCGTACGCGAGCAGGCGCGCGAGCACAACGATCCCCGCACCGATCGTCGCCATGTAGACGGTGTAGAAGTGCGACGTCCATAGCAGCGCGATGACGAACGGCGTCACCAGTAGTGGCAGAGCCGACCGCCGACGCAGGATCCACTCGCACAACAGGCAGATCAACGGGAACGCGACCAGCCCGTTCAGCCAGACACTCATGTACGCCGCATCGTCGATCGCCCACCCGCACGCGCCGTACGACACGCCTGCGATCACCGCGAGCCACACCAGGCCCGGACGCAGCCAACGCAGGTACGTCGTCATCGCGCCGGCCGCGAGCCCGATCGCCAGTACGTCCACCAGGAACAACACCAGGTCGATCCGGTCACGCGGGAACAGCACGGTGATCCAGGACAGCGTGGAGCCGACGTACGCCATGAAGTCGCCCAGGAACGGCACGCCGTACCCGCTCGACCAGTTGAAGAAGAGGTCGCCGACGCCCTGACCGGTCAGGATGTCCCTGTAGTGCGCGTACATCGGGATGACCTGCTGCCCGAGGTCGTTCGTGCTCCGCGGCCCGTCACCGAACGGATACGTGTGCCGAAGGATCCCGCTCACGACGAACGTCAGACCGGCCGCGATCGCGGCCACCAGAGCGGGCCAGTGCCGCCTCATCCGACCCGCCTGCTTTGCGTAGGTGCCGGATACCGCAGGTAGCTCAAGCGCGCGGCGTCCTGCCGGCTCCGGCCGATCGCGTCGAGCAGATAGCCCAGCACCAGCATGAGGATCGCAATCAGACCGATCGAGGACGCGAGGATCGCCGTCGGGAACCGCGGCACCAGACCGGTCCGCAGAAACTCCAGTACGACGGGAGCGCCGAGCACCGACGCCACCACCCCGAGGACCGCCGCGAGCACGCCATGGAACAACGTCGGCCGCTCGAGCCGCGCGAGCCGCAGAATCCATCGCAGGATCCGCAGCCCGTCGCGATAGGTCCGCAGCTTGCTCTCGCCACCTTCCGGCCGCTCCTTGTACCCGACCTCGACCTCCGCCACCGGGACCCGTAGATGCAGCGAGTGGATCGTCAGCTCCGTTTCGATCTCGAACTCCTGCGCCAGCGCAGGGAACGACTTCACGTACCGCCGCGAGAAGGCACGGTAGCCACTCAACATGTCGGTGATGTCCCGGCCGAACAACGTCCCGACGGCACCGGTCAGCATCTGATTCCCCAGCGCGTGACCGGGCCGGTACGCCGCCCCGTTCGAGTGCCGCCGTACGCCGACGACGTGGTCGTAAGGTCCGGCCAGGAGGACCTGCACCAGGTCGGCCGCCCGCGCCGCCTCGTACGTGTCGTCACCGTCGATCAGCACATACACGTCCGCCTCGATGTCCGCGAACGCACGCCGGATCACGTTTCCTTTGCCCTTGCGGGCGACATGCCGGACGGTCGCTCCTGCGTCCGCCGCGATCGCCGCCGTGTCGTCAGTGGAGTTGTTGTCGTACACATAGATGTGGGCCATCGGCAACGAGTCGCGGAGTTCGGTGACCACCTTCCGCACCGCTGCCGCTTCGTTGTAGCAGGGCACGATCACCGCGACAGACATGGACACCCCTTCCCGGTGTCTCGCATCAGGACCAGGTCGCCGTCACGGACAACCACCTCGCCCCGGAGCCTGAGCTCTGGACTGTCGTACGGCGCCAGCGTCCACTCGGTCGCGCGGTTGGCCTTGAGCAGATACACGTCGGTCCGCGACGTCAGATGCGGCGCGATCGTGTCCGTCGTACTCACCGTGGCGCCGTCCGGGATCTTCGCGATCAACCGGTCCGCCGCCGCGGTGAACGCGGTCCGATGCCCTGGTCCGTGTGCGGCCGAGGACTGGAGGAACAGCGTCACGCAGGCCGCTGCCAGCGCGGTGACGATCGCGGGCTGTACGACGCGGCGACGCCGGCCGATCCAGTGCGGTCGCAGCAGGGTCAGGCTGTGGACGAGCGCGCAGAACAGGATCGGCATCAGTACGGCGTCGTAGTGGAAGGTCGGGATCCAGTAGAGGATGTAGGTGCTCCCCAGCCGCCACGCCAGCGTCGGCAACAGCAGCAGCGTCAATGGGGATCTCAGCGCCAGGAACAGCGACGGCAGCAGCAGAAGCAGCACCAGGTGCAACTTGCCCGGGGACAGGAAGTCTCCGGCCAAGGCGGCCTCGGGTGGCTTTAGTCCGCCTGCTCCCAGGTAGCGGTAGTTGCCGTAGGCACTGAAGGCCGGGATGACGACGAAGACGCTGAGGAGCGACGCCGCGGTTCCACCGGCGGCAGTGAGCAGGCCGAGCTGGCGAGTCGCCGGGCGCAAGGCGAGCAGTAGCCCCAGTACGGCGAGCGTCAGCCCGAGGTCCTCCTTGACCAGGACCAGCGGTGCGGCGATCGCGACAGCTCTCCCGGGCCGGCCGTACAGAAACTCGGTCAGCGCGAAGGCGATCAGCGGCACGGCGAACGCGATCTCGTGGAAGTCGAACGTGATCGCGTTCAGCAGGCCCCAGGACAGGCCGTAGCAGGTCCCGATGACCAGGCCGGCTCTGGTGCCGAGCGTCGTACAGGCGAGCCGGGTGATGGGGAACACCGAGACCGCGAACAGCAGCGCCTGCGCGATCAGCAGCGTCTCGGCCGCCGGAAAGAGCCGGTAGAACGGAGCCAGGACGATCAGAATCGGGTGGAAATGGTCGCCGAGCAGGATCAGCTGCGGGTCCCGGACCGTGGACACCGGAAGCCGGCCGTGGGCGTAGCTGCGTACCGCCTGGTCGAAGATGCCGAGGTCGAAACCGCCCGACCGGTACGCCCGGTGCCGCTGCAACGCAAACCAGGAATAGGCGGCGGCGAAACCACCGGCCAGGATCCCGGACGGCCAGGCCCGGGCGCGACGGTCCGCGACCGCTGCGAGAGAACGTGCGACGAGCAGCATGCCGGGAGTATCGGAGCGACCGGCCAAAGGGGGCCTGAAGCAAGCTGAAGACTTCTTCAGGATGGTCCGCAGGACATGCGACTCTTGAGGGGTGCGGCTCTTGGTAGTTGAGGACGAACGTCAACTCGCGGCGGCGTTGAAGTGGGGCCTGGAGTCGCACGGTTTCACCGTCGACGTCGTACACACCGGCCCCGAGGCGCTGTGGGCTGCGGACGAGAACACGTACGCCGCGATCCTCCTCGACGTGATGCTGCCCGGCCTCAACGGCTACCGGGTGTGCCAGAGCCTCCGCCAGAGCGGCCACAGCACACCGATCATGATGCTGACCGCCAAGGACGGCGAGTACGACGAGGCCGAAGGCCTGGACACCGGCGCCGACGACTACCTCACCAAGCCATTCTCGTACGTCGTCCTGGTCGCGCGGATCCGCGCGCTGATGCGGCGGGGCGGCGCGGCCCAGGGCACGTTGGAGGTCGGCGACCTCCTCCTCGACCCCGCCGCCCGGACCTGCCGGCGGGGCGAGCGCACGATCGAGCTGACCGCCCGGGAGTTCGCGATCCTCGAGTGCCTGGCCCGGCGCCGCGACCTGGTCGTCACCAAGCGTGAGATCCTCGAACAGGTCTGGGACGCCAACTACGACGGCGACGTGAACGTCGTCGAGGTGCACGTCAGCTCGCTGCGCCGCAAGATCGACCAGCCGTTCGGGCGGCAAACGCTGCAGACCGTCCGCGGGATGGGCTATCGCCTCACCGGCAGCCACCATGCGTAGCGTCCGCGTCTCGACCGCCACCCGCGCCGCCCTGGTAGCAGGCCTGATCGCCGCGCTCCTCGCCCTCGGCTTCGCGGTGTGGATCCACCACCAGATCTACACCTCCCGCTACCACACCCTCGAACAGAAGGCCGACCAGGACCGGAGCCTGCTCGCGGAGGAGATGCGGACCTACAAGACCCTCAGACCGCAGGCTGACCTGACGTTCCAGCCGGTCGATGCGGCCTACGAGATCATCGACGACTCGGGCCGGGTCCTCGAGGTGGGCCAGGTTCTCGGCCCGTTCGGCCGGACTCCGATCGCGCCTGCCCCGCACCCCGGCGCCCCGGAGAACGACAGCAGGTTCGTGACCGTTCGCGCCCTCCCGCTCAACGCGCCGTGCACGAGCCGGCAGCCCCCTGCCTATTGCGACGTCGCCAGAGGAATGGCCGGCCGCCGCTTGTGGACGAGCCGGGAGATCGTGCCGTTGGAAAGGATCAAGGAAGGGAGCGCTCCGGGGCGAAGCGTGGTGGTCTCGGTGTTCGTGCTGCCATTCGAGGCCGAGGAGGCTGCCGCCGAGGTGGACCGGGTGCTCGCGCGGACGCTGCCCTTGGCGGTGCTGCTGATCATGATCGGTGCCTACTTCGGGACGCGGCTGGCGCTGCGGCCGGTGGAGCGGATGCGAGCGCAGGCAGCGGCGACCAGTCAGCGGAACCTCCACGAGCGCCTGCCGGTTCCCTCGACCGGGGATGTCGTGGCCCGGCTCGCGACGACCCTGAACGACACTCTCGCGCGGCTGGAGGCGGCCGCCGAGCAGCAGCGCGGCTTCGTCGCCGATGCAGCACACGAACTGCGCAGCCCGATCGCCAGTCTGCGCACCACCTTGGAAGTGGCCAGGGAGCATCCGGACCGGGCGGACTGGCGTCAGGTGAACGACGCCGCAGTCCGCGAGATCCACCGGTTGCAGCAGTTGGCCGACGACCTGCTGCTGATGGCGCGGCTCGACGCCGATCGGTCGACCTCCCGCACGCCCGTCGACCTCGCCGAGCTGGTTCGGCGGCAGCTCGCCCGACGCCTCGGCGAAGGGCCGGACCTCGGGTTCGAATCGGCCGAGTCCGCGATCGTCGACGGTGACGCCCGGCAGCTGGATCGGCTGGTCCGCAACCTGATCGACAACGCGATGCGGCATGCCCGGACCACCGTGACCGTGCGGATCGAGGAGCAGCCCGGGTACGTCGTACTGCAGGTCGACGACGATGGGGCCGGGATCAAGACCGCGGACCGCGAGCGGGTGTTCGAGCGGTTCACCCGGCTGGACGAAGCGCGCAGCCGCGACGCCGGCGGAGCAGGACTAGGGCTGGCCATCGCACGGGAAATTGCTCACGGCCACGACAGCACTCTGACGGCCGCTGAAGCTCCCGCCGGCGGTGCTCGATTCACGCTGACCCTGCAGGCGCCGGCCGGACAAACGAAAACGCCCCCCACCGAGTGATGGGAGGCGCTCGACTCTGGTAGCCCCGACGGGATTCGAACCCGCGCTACCGCCTTGAGAGGGCGGCGTGCTAGGCCGCTACACAACGGGGCCAGAGGTGTGTCATCCGGTCCTCACGGGCCGGGCAACGAGGTTGAACTCTACCGATTTTCACCGGTGCGGTCCAATCCGCTGGGGTACTAGGACTCGAACCTAGACTAACTGAACCAGAATCAGACGGGCTGCCAATTACCCCATACCCCAAAGGCATTTCACTGGGTCGAGAGTTTGTTTCCGCCCTCATCAACCCGGCTCGGAGAGCTTACCCGAGGCAGGGACCGGACAGCAAAACGGGCCCCCTTGCGGCGGGTTGTCACTCCCGTCACACCCGTCCCGGGCCGCCGACCGGCAACGCGGTCAGCGGCAACCCGGATTCGGCCGCCAGCTTCATCCGCCCGGACATCCACCACGCGATCGCACCGAACGCCACGAACTTCACCACGTCGACTGCAACCAGCGGCCACGGCGCGTCCTTCACGCCGAGGCTCGCCCCGACCGTGTCGGTCATCGCGGCGAACACGAACGTGACCACGTTGTTCGCCGCGTGCGACGCGATCCCGGCCTCCAGTCCGCCGGTCCGGACGACGAGCAGTCCCGCGATCAGACCGAACACGAGCCGGTCCACGAACAGCGCCGGGCTCTCCCACGGCCAGATCCCGTGCGCGGCGGTGAACAGCACCCCGGTGACGATCACCGCCACCAGCGAGGTCCGGACGAACGACCCGACGGCCTGCAGCAGGTACCCGCGGAAGAAGTACTCCTCCCCCGCGGCCTGGATCGGCGAGGTCAGCAACGTGACCGCGATGACCGCGATCGCGTCCGTCGCCATGCCGCCGCCGTGGCGCTCGCCGGTGGCGAGCGGGACGTCGAAGACCTGGATGATCGTGAACGCCACCAGCTCGAGCGCGACCGACACCAGCGCGAACCAGGCCAGCGGACGCCACCGCAGCCGGCCGACCACTGACGACAGCAGGCCCGGTGTCTGCTTGTTCAGCGCCCGCGCGACGAGCATCGACAGCGGGATCAACGAGATCAGGGTCAGGTTGATGCCCAGCAACCCGAACCAGGACAGCGTCCCCTCCGGGTCCTTCCGGATCGAGATCTGCACGGTCTGGATCACGAGGCCGGTGATCATCCAGCCGACCAGGATCGTGAACGAGCCGAGGACGACGAACGCACGCGGCGTGACGTCGTTGTCGAGCAGCCGCTGGTACGGCGTGGTCTGCTTGCTCATCACGTCGTACGGCGTGCGCGCTCGAGCCGGTGCAGGGACTTCTCCCGCCCGAGCAGTTCCAGTGACTCGAACAGCGGCGGCGAGATCCGGCGGCCGGAGATCGCGACCCGGACCGGGCCGAACGCGTTCTTCGGCTTCAGCCCGAGCCCGTCGATCAGCGACGCCCGCAGCGCGGCCTCGATCGCCTCGGTCGTCCACTCCACGTGGGCAAGCGCCTTCGACGCGGCATCCAGTACGGCAACGGCGTCACCGGTCAGGACCTTCGCGGCGGCGTCCGGGTCGACCGTGAACCGGTCCTCGGAGACGAACAGGAAGCCGAGCATCTCGTCGGACTCCGACAGCGTGTCCATCCGCTCCTGCACGAGCGGTACGGCGGCCCGCAGTACCGCGAGCTGCTCCTCGGACGGCTGCTCCGGAAGCACCCCGGCCGTGGCCAGGAACGGGATCATCCGCTGCGCGAACTCCTCCTGGGGGAGCAGCCGCATGTGCGCGGCGTTGATCGCCTCGCACTTCTTCGGGTCGAAACGGGCCGCGTTCGAGTTCACCTTGCGGATGTCGAAGGCCTCGACCATCTCCGCCATCGTGAACACGTCGCGGTCGTCGGCGATCGACCAGCCGAGCAGCGCCAGGTAGTTCAGCAGCCCCTCGGGCAGGAACCCGCGGTCGACGTACTCCGTCAGCCCGGACCCCTTGTCCCGCTTGGACAGCCGCTTGTTCCCCTCGCCCATCACGAACGGCAGGTGCCCGAAGCGCGGCGTCCGGCCGCTGCCGACCCCGATGTCCGCGAGCGCCTCGTACAGCGCGATCTGGCGGGGTGTCGACGGCAGCAGGTCCTCGCCGCGGAGCACGTGGGTGATCTCCATCAGCGCGTCGTCGACCGGGTTCACCAGCGGGTAGAGCGGGTAGCCGTTCGCGCGGACCAGGACGTAGTCGCCGAGGTTCTCCGGCAGGAAGGTGATCTCGCCGCGGACCAGGTCGTCGAACACGATCGGGTGGTCCGGCATCCGCAGCCGCACCACGGGCCGCCGGCCTTCGTCGACGTACGCCTGGACCTGCTCGGGCGAGAGGTCGCGGCAGTGGCCGTCGTACCCGCTGTGCTGACCGGCCGTGCGGGCGGCCTCGCGGCGCTGGTCGAGCTCCTCCTGCGAGCAGTAGCAGTGGTACGCCTTGCCGGCCGCCATCAGTTTGGCGACGACGTCCGAGTAGATGTCCATCCGCTCGGACTGCAGGTACGGACCGAAGTCGCCGCCGGCCTCGGGGCCCTCGTCCCAGGTCAGGCCGAGCCAGCGCAGCGCGTCGTACGTGTACCGGTAGCCCTCCGCGGTGTTGCGAGCCGTGTCGGTGTCCTCGATGCGGAGCACCAGCTTGCCGCCGAAGTGCTTCGCGAAGGCCCAGTTGAACAGCGCGCTGCGGATGTTGCCGACGGTCAGAAGGCCGGTCGGGGACGGTGGGAACCGGACCCTCACGGCACTCGGCTCCAGGTCGCCCAGTACGGCGTCAGTCACGCACGATCACCTTGTTCGTGAGGGTTCCGATTCCTTCGATGCTGACCGAGACCTCGTCACCGGGCAGCATCGGGCCGACGCCCGCCGGGGTACCGGTGAGCACCACGTCACCGGGCAGCAGCGTGGTGAAAGCGGTGATGTAGGCCAGCACCTCGGGGATGTCGAAGATGAACTGCGACGTCCGCCCGTCCTGCTTGGGCTCGCCGTTCAGCTCGGTGCTGACCCGCAGGTCGGACGCGTCGAGCTCGGTGGTGATCCACGGACCGAGCGGGCAGAACGTGTCGAACCCCTTGGCCCGGGCCCACTGCCCGTCGCTCTTCTGCAGGTCGCGCGCGGTGACGTCGTTCGCGATCGTGTAGCCGAAGATCACCTCGTTGACCCGCTCCTTGGGCAGGTCCCGGCAGATCCGGCCGATCACGATCGCGAGCTCGCCCTCGAAGTGCAGGTCGTTGGTCTGCTCCGGGTAGACGATGCCGTCCCGCGGGCCGATCACGCTGGTGTTCGGCTTCAGGAAGATCATCGGCTGCTGCGGTACGTCGTTGCCGAGCTCCTCGGCATGTGCCGCGTAGTTGCGGCCGACGCAGACCACCTTGCTGCGCGGGATCACCGGCGCCAGCAGCCGGACGTCCGCGAGCTGCAGCTTCTCCCCGGTGAACTGCGCCGACCGGTAGAGCGGGTCCGAGTCGAGGACGTTGACAGTACCGACGAGGCCTTCGGGGTCGTCGGTCTCGACGACGCCGTACTTGGGCTCGTCGTCCACGGAGAATCTGGCGATACGCACGGGCCGAGCCTACCGGGGCGCTAGATGAGACAGTTATGCGGTGACTGTTGAGATCCGGGCGGCTGTTCCGGCGGAGTACGACGCGGTCGGCGAGCTGACCGTGGAGGCGTACTCGCACGACGGCTTCGTCAAGGGTGAGTACGCGATGACGCTGCGTGCAGCCGCGGACCGGGCCGCGAAGGCGGAGCTGTGGGTCGCGGCCGATGCTTCCGGCCTGCTGGGCACTGTCACCTACTGTCCTGTCGGCTCGGTCTACCGCGAGATCGGGCGGGACGACGAGGGCGAGTTCCGGATGCTCGGCGTGGCCGGTCGCGCGCGGGGCCTGGGAATCGGGACCGCGCTGACCGAGCGTTGCATCTCGCGAACGCGTGAGCTCGGGCAGCGGCGAATCGTCATGAGCAGCGCCGTCTACATGACCACGGCGCACCGCATCTACGAACGCCTCGGCTTCGTCCGCCTGCCGGAACGCGACTGGTCCCCCATCCCGGGCGTCGATCTGTACGCGTTCGCCCTGGACCTATGAGCATCACGCTGCCCGTTGCCGAGTGGTCGTCGTACGCCGAGGATCACGCCGCGCGCGTCGACGTACTGCTGGCGGACCACCTGGAACGGCGGCGCCGGCGGGAAGCGCATCCGGTCGAGGACTTCCTCTTCACCTACTACCCGACCCGGCCGAACCAGCTCCGCGTCTGGCATCCGGGACCTGGGATCCGGCTGGAAGACGCGGCTGCGTACGGCGATCGGCGCGGGTACGTCGTCGTCGACGGGACGGCGATGCTCGATCCCGCCGAGATCGAACGCCGCGCGGACAGCATCACGTGGATCCGCCGGTTGCTCGCGTCGACGCTCGATCGGCAGCCGCAGTTCGGGTGCTTCGGTCTGCACGAGTGGGCGATGGTCTACCGGACTCCCGACGTACGGCATGACGCTTGGCCGCTCCGGCTAGGTGCCGAGGGCACCGATCAGGTCGTGGACTCGCACAAGATCAGCTGTTCGCACTTCGACGCGTTCCGGTTCTTCACGACTCCTGCGCGCCCACTGAACACGCTCCAACCCGACCGCGAATCGCAGCCCGCCTTGGAACAAGGCGGCTGCCTGCACGCGAACATGGACCTCTACAAATGGGCGACCAAGCTGATGCCCTTCACCCCCAGCGCACTGCTCCTGGAGTGCTTCGAGCTCGCCCGCGACATCCGCACCCTCGACATGCGCGCATCGCCGTACGACCTGGCCGCCCTCGGCTACTCCCCCGTGCGGATCGAAACCCCTGAAGGCAAAGCGGAGTACACCGCCACCCAACGCACCTTCGCCGACCGCGCCCGCCCCCTCCGCCAGCAACTGACGACCCTCTGCGACGAGCTACTCGGCTAACGACTCTTCAGCTCACGTTGCGGTGAACGACACGGCGGTACCGGCACCGTGGCTGGCAGGCACCACAACGGTGTCGCCGGCCACGTCGAGAGGTACGTCGCGGTCAGTCAGCAAGTCACGAGTCGCTTCCAGGTCGGTCACTGCGACGGTGAAGTTCACCAGCGATGGAACGGCCGGGAGTTCGGCTCCGGGGATCAAAGCAGGCAGCGCGTCCGGCGAGACCACCCGTACTCGCGAAAGCCCCAAGTCGACCGTCCACACGTCACCCTCGCGGGTGGACTCGTGGCCGGTGTAGCTCGCGTACAGCGCGCCGTACCGCTGCGGGTCGTCGCCACAGACGGTGAGCTCGACGACGTCGACGGCGCCGTTGGCGTGGTGCTGGTAGCGCTCCTGGAAAATCAGCTCCGGGGTGAGGTGCTGCGCGACCTGCACCAGGGCCTCGGGGTTGGCCTCGGGCGGGAAGCCCATCGCCAGGGCCCGCATCGGCCTCGGCCCTTCGTCGGTGTCGACCGTCCGCTGGTACGGGTGGACGCCTCGGGTCGGCACGCCCTCGGCGACCAGCCGCTCGTGTACGGCCTCGATGTCGTCGGTGCCGAAATGCATGACGTGCAGGCCCTCGTAGCGCGACAGCGGCCGGTCCAGGTTGTACGGGCCCTTCTGCTCCGGCGTGACCTCGGCCCAGCGGGACGGATCGACGATGGCCAGCACTTCCAGGTAGTTGTGGGTGAAGATGGCGGTCCGATTCCCGGCGCCGATGAACTCCGGCTCGCCGTCGGGCCGGAGCTTGATCCGCGGCAAGGTCAGCGGTGTGAACGAGAACCCGAGGTGCTCGTACTGTCCTATGACGGCATCAAGGTCGCGGCTGATCAGCCCGACGTGGTGCAGGACGTTGGCGTCAGAGGTCATGGTCGTGCCTCCCTTTCGCAAAGTTGGTTGTCATCGGCAACGGGTCGCGGACGACGCCGGACCGGGTGTCGAAGATCATCGTGGGGCGGCCGTTGTCGTAGCGGGGCCAGGGCAAGTCGCCGCCAGGCTCGCCAGTGGCGGCGAAGCTCAGCCAGTTGCCGCGAATCCGCGCGGACAGCGCCTCCTGCTCGGCCGGGTCGGCGCCGGCAATCATGGGCGCCTTGGCCCAGGCGTCGGCGGTGCCGAACACCAGCGGCAGTTCCAGGCAGTGGCAAGCACCCAGTGGCGAATCGGTCGGCGCCCAGTCCAGCCGGTAGACCCACACCTCGCCGCCGGCGGCGGCAACCGCCTGGGCGAACGCGTGAGCGGGACCGGTGAACCAACGGTCGGTCATCACGTCCGCGGCGGGCTGACCGGAAACCATGGCCAACGCCTCGTCGCGCGTGGTGCCGACGATCAGCGGGATGCCGGCCTCCGCCGCACCGCGAGCAGCCGCCGACAGCAGCATCTCCGTGGACTCGAACCCGTCAGCAACCGGCAGGTACGGCGGCGCGACACCACCTGGCACCGCGGTCTCTTGGGCGACGAGCCTCGCCGCGGTCAGCAGCCGCCCCGCGGGTTCCTCGGTCAGCCGCTGCCGCAGTGCATCGGCGTCCAACTCCGGGTACCCCAGTGCGTCATGCAGCAGCGCCGCATTGTGCCGGGCCTCGCGACTGGTCAGCGGCAGGACACCACCAGGCGGGCTCTGCAGAATCGCGCGATGGAACAGCCCTCGCGCCTCGGGCAGCGTGAGCATCAGTAGCGTGCACAGTCCACCGGCGGACTGTCCGAACACCGTCACGTTGTCCGGATCGCCGCCGAAGGACTCGATGTTGTCGCGCACCCAGCGCAGGGCCTCGACCATGTCCAGCAGCCCTGCGTCGCCGTCACCTGCTCCCTCGACCCGCAGGTAGCCCAGCGGTCCGAGCCGGTAGTTGACGCCGACCACCACCACGCCGCCCTCCCGGGCCAGGGTGCTGCCGTCGTACCAGTCCAGCGCTCCGCCTCCACTGGAGAAACCGCCGCCGTGCAGCCACACCATCACCGGGCGACGAGGGCCGTCGACGGCCGGCGTAGTCACCGACACCTGCAGGCAGTCCTCGCTCTGCTCGCCGCTGAACTCCCCGACCGCCCCGACCAGCCGGGACGGACCCTGTGGGGCAACCACTGGACCGCCGGTCGCATCAAGTACGCCTGACCAGGGCACGACCGGCTTGGGCGCTGCGAACCGCAGGGCGCCCACCGGTGGTTGCGCGTACGGAATTCCAGTGAAGTGCAGCAGCCCACCGGCCTCGGCGCCGCGGACGGCGCCGAGCGGAGTGGCCGCCTCGAATGTGGTCATGGTGCGGTCCTGACTCGCGAGGTAGTGTTACAGGCGTTTGTTCTTTTACGTGTAACACCGTAGCCAGGGACTGGTGACAGGTCAAATGCACTTTGGGTACTACAACACGCTCGGACTCGAGCTGGCGGTGGACCTGGTCAACACCCGGTCCGAACCCACGGGCGCGGACGACCTCACCAGCGCCGCAGGACTGACCGACTTCCTTGCCCAGCACGCGGATCTGACCGCGCTGGAAGGCAACCCGGCCCTGCCCGCCGGGATCGACCTGGCGGCCGTCACCGCCCTGTACCGCGACGCAATGGCGAACTGGACCGCAACCGACGCCGACGCCATGGCAGCGCGCGACCTGCGCACGCAACTGCGTGCCGTGTTCGACACCGGCGCGCAGGACCCCGTCTCCGCAGCGACGGTGCTCAACGAGCACCTGCGCACCTACCGGGCACTCCCCCGCATCAGCACCGAGCACGGCGAACCGCACCTGCACTTCGAAGCCGCCGACGAGGGCCTGATCCACTGGCTCGCCGTCACCGCGCTGATGGGACTGGTGCTGTTCGTGTGCGACGGCAACGCTCGCCGGCTCGGCACCTGCGCATCGACCGCCTGTCGGAAAGCGTTCGTCGACCGATCCAGGAACAGCAGCAAGAGCTACTGCAGCGACACCTGCGCCCACCGCGAGAGCGTCGCCGCATTCCGCACCCGCCGCCGTTCCACCGGAGTCCGCTAACCTCCCCGCATGGGAAAGATCGTCGCCATCGCGTTCGCTGTACTGCTCGTCGCGATCGGCGGCGTCTGGACGCTGCAAGGCCTCGGCTACCTCAAGGGCAGCTCAATGACCGGCAGCACCCTGTGGGCGACCGTCGGCCCCATCGTCGCCGCCCTCGGCGTCTCCCTCCTGTACGTCGCAATCCGCGGCCCTAGAAAGCGCCAGTAGCCGGATTGGGGAGGTTGAGCCGGAGCACTGCCCACTGGTAGTGCATGACGCGGTCGTCGTCCCAGGTCATCCACTGCTCCACCACACCGTACCGGCCAAGCACCTCGCGCAGTCCCTCGTCGCTACGGATGCTGAAGAACCGGCCAGGCCCGTAGCCCGTGCCGTCCTCCCAGACATGCTCGCTCCCGTTGACATCTCCCCAGAGCCCGATTGCCAACGGTGCGCCCGGACGGAGTACTCGGACGATCTCCTGCAGTGCTTGGGCGAGATCTTCGTCGGCAACGTGCAGCAACGTGCTCATCGTCCAGCCGGCATCGAACGTCGCGTCCTCGAACGGCAGGTCCAGGATTGATGCGACCTCCGCGTGCAGGCTCAGCTCGCGGCAGGCATCGACACTGGCCGGCGACAGGTCCACGCCGGTGTAGGTGAATCCGGCCGCGGCGATCGCCTCCCCGTCGCGGCCGGGACCGCAGCCGAGTTCGAGGACGGTGTCGCGGCCTTCGGCGCGGAGTTGTTCGAGGTACGCCGTACGCCGGGCGACTCGCGGCTCGGGGAGGTCACGCTCGACGCGAGCCTGGATCTCGTTGGAGTAGTAGGTGATGAGGTCCTGCTCGCGTTCTGCGCGGCTCATGGCTTGGTGGCCTTCAAGGCGAAGAGGAGTGGGATGCGGGGGGCGGTGTCCGGGAGGCGCCACCAGCCGTTGGGGGTTTGTTGCATCGATGGCCAGCGGGGCCATGGGAGTACTTCGGACTCGCGGAGGCTGGTGAGTTGGAAGCCTGCGTCGGCGAGGGTCGTGGTGATTTCGCCTAGCCCGTGGCGCCATTCGTAGCTGGTCTGGCGGCCGGGGACCTCGTCGCCCGTGTAAGTGACGGTGGAGTCGTGAGCGATCGGCCCGCGGCCTTCGAGGTAGTCGGCGCGGAGCACGAGGTCCTCTGACTCGCCGGGCAGGGAGACCTCACGGAGTGCGTTGAGCAGCGGGTGGAACTCGACGATGTAGAGGACGCTGCCGGGCTTGAGCAGGTCGCGGACGACCTCGGCCCATTGCTTCAGCTCGGGTAGGTAGCAGAGCGCGCCTTTGCCGGTGTACACGATGTCGAACTGCCGTCCGTCGACCGCGTCCACGGCGTCGTACACATTGGCATGCACGTAGTCGATCTCAACGCCCGCATCGGCCGCGATCTGCCGGGCGGCCTCCAGCGACTTCTCGGACAGGTCGAGTCCACTGGTCCGCGCACCCCGTCGCGCGAACTCGATCGTCTCGGTCCCCAGATGGCACTGCAGATGCAGTACGTCGCGACCGCCGAGCGGGCCGAGATCCTCCCACTCGTAGTCCGCGAACCAGAACTCCGCGGGCCGGTCGTAGAACTCGCTCGCCGCATGCAGCGGGGCCCGTGCGTTCCAATCGGCCTGGTTAGCGGCCACCATCTGCTGCGTCCGAGCGTCCAGAGTCACAACCAGCAGTCTCCCCAAAGCCGGGTTCAGTTCGGGTTGTTTATCCACAACCCTTGTTCAAGGTTTGTGGATAAGCTTGAATAAGGGTATGGCCCGGGTTGAGTTGCACCGCTGGCCCGGGCACCCCGACGGGTTCACCCGGGCGGAACGCCTGGGCGGGTCGTACGAGCTGTATTTCCCCGACCCGCTGGTCGGGCGTGAGTTCGACCTGTCCGCCGACGTACTCGCACTGCTCGAGGACGCCGCCGGCGATCTGGCCCGCCTGGACGCGACGGCCGCCGTCCTGACGAACAGCGAGGCGTTAGCGCGGTTGCTGCTGCGCGCCGAAGCGGTCGGGTCGTCGCACATCGAGGGGCTCGTCGTCGGCGCGCGCAGGTTGCTGAAGGCCGACGTACTGCGGGAGCGCATCAGCGACGTGACCGCCGAAGAAGTGCTCGGCGCGGTCGACGCGATGACGTGGGTGACCGAGTCCGTCCAGGCCGGGGACAAGCTCGAGGTCGACCATCTGCTCGAGGCGCATCGCCTTCTGATGGCGCAGTCGCCGCATCCGGAGTTCGGCGGCGAGGTCCGCTACCTGCAGAACTGGATCGGCGGCCGCTCCCCCGCCGAGGCCTACTACGTGCCTCCGCCGGCGCAACTGATCCCCGAACTGCTCGCGGACCTGATGACGTTCGTCCGCGAATCGGGGCTGCCGGTGCTGGCGAAGACCGCGATCGCGCACGCGCAGTTCGAGACGATCCACCCGTTCGCCGACGGCAACGGCCGGACCGGGCGCGCACTGATCCACCTGATCCTGCGCGCCGACGGCCTGATCACACGCACCGTGCCGCCGGTCTCGCTCTCGCTCGCCACCCACGCCGCGGACTACATCGAAGCACTGACAGCCTTCCGGTACGTCGGGCGCGCGACGACCGCGAAGGCCCGCGCGGCCGCGAACCCGTGGTTGCGGATGTTCGCGAAGGCCTGCACGCACGCGACCGCCGAAGCCGCACGCTTCGAGCAGAACGCCGCCGAACTCAAGGCCGAATGGCGGGAACGCGCGGCGCCGGTCCGCGCCGGCTCCGCAGCCGAACTGCTGATCGAGGCACTGCCGGCCGCGCCGGTCCTGACGCTCGCGGCCGCGGCCCAACTCATCGACCGCTCCCAGCAGGCCGCGAACCAGGGCCTGGCGCGACTGGTCGAGGCGGGCATCCTGCGTGAGGTCACCGACGGGCGCCGGAACCGCGTCTACGAGGCGCCCGAACTGATCGACGCCTTCACGTTGCTGGAGCGTCGCTTCGCGAGCCCGGCCGCGGACACCCGGATCGAAGCGCCTAGCAGACCAGTCCCCGCGAGGCCAGAACCGACACACTAGGCGGTTTGACTTTCCGGTCGCGATCGAGCAAGAATTCGAACACATGTTCGATCGTACAGGGGAGTTGTGATGCCGGAGGCGTTCGACTGGGACATCCTGCACCGGCCGTCGGCGATGGCGATGGTGCGCGGCCAGCTCGGATTCAGCTGGATGGTGCTGTCCGGGCGGCTCGCCCATCTGACCGACGAGCAGTACTTCTGGCGACCGAGCAGTGAGGCGCTCACCGTCGTACGGCGGCATTACACCGGGCAGTTCCGGCCGCTCGGGTCCGGCGAGTGGGTCGCCCAGTGGCCGGACGAGCCGGACCATCGCGGACCGCGGACGATCGCCTGGCTGATTGCGCATCTGACCGAGATGTTCTTCGAGCGCTGGGAGTGGACGTTCGGCGAGAGCCGGCAAGGGCGGGCCGACATCACGTTGCACGGCAACGCCCGGGACGCGGTCGCCTGGCTGACCTACTGGGTCGAGGCCTGGCAGGACGCCATCGCCGGGCTGGACGAGGACGCGGCGCTGACGATCGGCCTGAGCCAGGCCAACGAACTGGACGCCTCCGAGCCGTTCGGCCACGTCGTCCTGCGGCTGAACCGCGAGCTGATCCATCACGGCTCGGAGATCATGACGCTCCAGGATCTCTACGCGGTCGCAGCGTGAGTCGAGGACGAGGACCACAAGATGTGCGACACGCGGCGTGGCGCTACCACAACATCTAGATCCATCCGCCTAGCATCACTACTACTGGTGGTTCGGAACGGTCAGCACCACAAGATGTTGATCATTCCGAGGCAACAGGGGAATCCGGTGCGAATCCGGAGCTGCCCCGCAACGGTGTGCGGGCGCGACGTCGCGTCGCGTTCGCGAGCCCGGATACCTGCCACCGGTGCGTGTACCGCCGGTGCACGCGGTCCGAGATCTCGCGGGTGGGTCGCAGGGCGTGACGGCAGTGTTCCCGGCCGGTGCTGCCGGTCCCGTCATGCGCCCGCTCGCGTGGTCCCGGGTCTTCGAACTCTTCTGGAGTGCACACCTGTGACCATTGCTTCCTCATCTGTCGGTTCATCGACGGCGGAGCTTCGCACGGAGCTCACCGTCATCCGCCGCGACGGCAGCAGTACACCGTTCGATGCCACCAAGATCTCCGTCGCCGTGACGAAGGCGTTCCTCGCCGTCGAGGGCTCCGACGCGGGCGCCACCCACCGGGTCCGAGACCTGGTGACCGACCTGACCGGCCGGGTCGTCGCCGCCTTGACCAGCCGCGGTGACACTCGCCGCAGCGTGCAGGTCGAGGACATCCAGGACCAGGTCGAGCTGGCGCTGATGCGCGCCGGCGAACACCAGGTCGCCCGTGCCTACGTGCTGTACCGCGAGGAGCGGACCAAGGCCCGCACACCGGCCGACGCGACCGGCGTCACCGAGAAGCCGGCGCTGTCCGTCCGCGCGGCCGACGGCAGCCGATCCCCGCTCGACGTCGACCGGCTCCGCGTGATCGTCGCCGAGGCCGCCGCCGGGCTTGACGCGGTCGACCCCGAACTGATCCTGAACGAGACGCTCGGCGCCTGCTACGACGGCATCGCGCAACACGAGGTCGAGCTCGCGCTGGTGATGGCCGCGCGGTCGTACGTCGAGACCGAGCCGCAGTACAGCTTCGCCGCGTCCCGCCTGCTGCTGGACCAGATCCGCCGCGAGGCACTGGGCCGCGTCCACGGCGAGCCCCGGCAGGCGAGCCAGGCCGACATGACCACGGCGTACGTCGACTACTTCCCGCGCTACATCCAGACCGGTATCGAGGCCGGGCAGCTCGACCCCGAGCTCGGCCGCTTCGACCTCGACCGGCTCGCCGCGGCGATCAAGCCCGAGGCCGATCTGAACTTCACCTTTCTGAGCCTGCAGACGCTCTACGACCGCTATCTGCTGCACCTCGACAAGGTGCGGTACGAGCTGCCGCAGGCGTTCTTCCTCCGGGTCGCGATGGGGATGGCGCTCCGTGAGGACGACCGCGAGGCGCGGGCGATCGAGTTCTACGAGCTGCTCAGCTCGTTCCGCTTCATGTCGTCGACGCCGACCCTGTTCAACTCCGGCACCACCCGGCCGCAGCTGTCGTCGTGCTTCCTGACCACCGTCGACGACGACCTGGCGGGCATCTTCAGCGGCATCCGCAACAACGCTCTGCTCGCGAAGTACTCCGGCGGTCTCGGCAACGACTGGACCCCGGTCCGCGGCATCGGCGCCCACATCCGCGGCACCAACGGCGAGTCCCAAGGCGTCGTACCGTTCCTCAAAATCGCCAACGACACAGCTGTAGCTGTGAATCAGGGCGGAAAAAGAAAGGGCGCGGTGTGTGCGTATCTCGAGACGTGGCATATCGACGTCGAGGAGTTTCTCGATCTGCGGAAGAACACCGGTGACGAGCGGCGTCGTACGCATGACATGAACACGGCGAACTGGGTGCCGGACCTGTTCCTGCAGCGCGTGGAGGCCGGCGGGGAGTGGACACTGTTCTCCCCCAACGAGGTGCCGGACCTGCACGATCTGTACGGCGCTGCGTTCGCCGAGGCCTACGCGGCGTACGAAGCGGCCGCTGATCGCGGAGAGATCCGGGTGTTCAAGCGGGTCAAGGCCGTTGACCTCTGGCGGCGGATGCTGACCGTGCTGTTCGAGACCGGGCACCCGTGGATCACGTTCAAGGACGCCTGCAACCTGCGCTCGCCGCAGCAGCACGACGGCGTCGTCCACTCGTCGAACCTGTGCACCGAGATCACGCTGAACACGACCGTCGAGGAGACCGCAGTCTGCAACCTCGGCTCGGTCAACCTGGTCCCTCATCTGACCGAAGACGGTCTCGACGCCGACCTGCTCCGCGACACCGTGAACACCGCGGTACGGATGCTCGACAACGTCATCGACGTGAACTTCTACACCACCCCGGAGTCGGAGCGCGCCAATCAGCGGCACCGCCCGGTCGGCCTCGGCCTGATGGGGTTCGCGGACGCGTTGTTCATGCTGCGGATTCCGTACGCGTCCGACGCCGCGGTCGAGTTCGCGGACCGCTCGATGGAGCAGATCAGCTACCACGCGATTGAGGCGTCCAATGATCTCGCGGCCGAGCGCGGCCGGTACTCGTCGTACGACGGATCGCTGTGGAGCCTCGGGATCCTGCCGATCGACTCGCTCGACCTGCTGCACACGGCGCGCGACGGCGACGTGATCATCGACCGCGACGCGCAACTGGACTGGGACGGTCTGCGCGCGAAGGTCCTGCGTGACGGCATGCGGAACTCGAACGTGATGGCGATCGCCCCGACCGCGACGATCTCCAACATCTGCGGTGTGAGCCAGTCGATCGAGCCGACGTACAGCAACCTGTTCGTGAAGTCGAACATGTCCGGCGAGTTCACCGTCGCCAACCCGTACCTGGTCGCCGACCTGAAGGCGCGCGGGCTGTGGGACCAGGTGATGGTGTCGGACCTGAAGTACCACGACGGCGTGGTCGCGGGGATCGAGCGGATCCCGGCCGACCTGCGCGAGCTGTACGCGACGGCGTTCGAGATCGACCCGCTCTGGCTGGTGAAGGCGGCGTCGCGGCGGCAGAAGTGGATCGACCAGGCGCAGTCGCTGAACCTCTACATGGCGAAGCCGTCCGGCCGGGCGCTCGACGAGCTTTACCGGTCAGCTTGGCGTTATGGCCTCAAGACGACTTATTACCTGCGTTCCCAGTCAGCGACCCATGTCGAGAAGTCCACGCTGAAGGGCACCGACGGCCGGCTGAACGCCGTACCAGTATCTGTTCCAGAGCCGACTGGAGCTGTCTGCTCCATCGACGACCCCGACTGCGAGGCCTGCCAGTGACCACCATTTCTGTTGGAGCAGCACGAGTTGAAGTTGCCGACAAGGCAATGATCAACTCACGCGCGGACGTGAACCAACTGCTGCCGCTGAAGTACACGTGGGCCTGGGAGAAATACCTTGCCGGGTGCAACAACCACTGGATGCCCACCGAGGTCTCGATGCAGGCCGACATCTCACTGTGGAAGTCGAAAGACGGCCTGACCGACGACGAGCGCCTGATGCTCAAGCGCAACCTAGGGTTCTTCGCCACCGCGGAGTCCCTGGTCGCGAACAACATCGTGCTCGCCGTCTACCGTCAGCTGAGCAACCCCGAGTGCCGGCAGTACCTGCTCCGCCAGGCGTTCGAGGAGGCCGTGCACACGCACACCTTCCAGTACATCTGCACCTCACTCGGTCTCGACGAGGGCGAGCTGTTCAACATGTACCGAGAGGTGCCGTCGATCTCCGACAAGGACGCGTGGGCGCTGAAGTACACACAGCACCTGGAGGACCCGGATTTCCGCACCGGTACGCCGGAAGCGGACACCGCGTTCCTCCGCGACCTGATCGCGTTCTACGTGGTGTTCGAGGGGATGTGGTTCTACACCGGGTTCGCGCAGATCCTGTCGCTCGGCCGGCGGAACAAGATGGTCGGGATCGCCGAGCAGTACCAGTACATCCTGCGCGACGAGTCGATCCACCTGAACTTCGGCATCGACTGCATCAACCAGATCAAGCAGGAGAACCCGCACCTGTGGACGACGGCGTTCCAGGCCGAGGTCCGGCAGATGCTGACCGAGGCGTGCGAGCTGGAGGTCGCCTACGGCCGCGCCACCATGCCCAACGGCATGCTCGGCCTGACCGCGGACCTGTGCGAGCAGTACATGCACTTCGTCACGGACCGCAGAGCGGAACAAATCGGTATCGAACCGATCTTCGGTGAAACGCGGAACCCCTTCGGATGGATGTCAGAGGTGATGGACCTGAAGAAGGAGAAAAACTTCTTCGAGACCCGGGTGATCGAGTACCAGTCCGCCAGCGGACTCAGCTGGGACTGACCCACCAGACCGGGAGGCCCGCGGTGCAACTCGCCGCTCCGCGGGCCTTCCGCCGGCTCGCCCTAGCTGCCGTCAGTTCGTCGGGTCGTGCTTGCGGATGAACTCGAGTGCAGTCAGCGCGACCTCTTCCCACCCGTGGTCGATCACCAGCGAGTGCCCTCGGCCGGGCAGCTCGACGAACTCGGTGACACCGGTGTTCTTGGTGTGCTGTTTGTACGCCGCGTGCGTGATCGCATGCGGGACCGTGTGGTCCTTCTCCCCCGACACCAGCAGGATCGGGCCGCGGTTCTCCGCCTTGTAGTCGACCTTGGTCTCACTGAACGGGTTCAGGTTCGCCACGGCGGCCTGGAAGATCGGTACGCCGGACGCCGCGACGTGGAACTCGTCGTACAACTGCCGGGCCTCCTCCTCGTCGAGGTTGTTCGCCCAGCCGTACTTGAACTCGTCGAACGTCAGCGTCACCGACCGGCGGGCGTTCGCCGGGTTCCCCAGCACCGGCGAGCCGGCCTTCAACGCGGACGGCGGCAACGGCAGTACGCCGCGACCCGGCGCCGGATCGATCGACACGGTGACAGCGGCCGCACCTGTACCGGCGATCTTCTGCGCGATCAGCCCACCGAACGAGTGCCCGACGACGGCGGGCTTGCGGTCCAGGTCACCGATCGCTTCCAGGTAGTGATCGGTGACGGCCTGGACCATCTTGCGCGCGAACACCTCGGGGTGGTCGCGCGCCTCGGCCACCGTCTCCGGATCGTCCGGCCAGCCCGGCGCGATGGTGCTGTAGCCGTTCTCCTCGAACAACCGGCGCCATCGGTCCCAGCTGCTGGACAGCAGCCAGAGACCGTGGACGAACACCACCGGTTGCTTGCCGGACGCGTTGGCCCCCTCGACTTCCGACTGTTCGCGATCAGTGAGCGACATAGTCCCCCTCCTCGGACTCGGAATGCTTGCGATGCTAGTCCTGCGGATCGCCGACACCCCAGCAGTCGAGGAGATTGGTCAGCGGGGGTTGTTGGCGTGGGTGAGGGTTTCCCAGGCGAAGAAGTAGTTGGCGCCTGCGGGGCGTTTGGCTTCGGTGTAGGCCAGAGTTGTGGGCATCTGCCGGCCGAGCCGGTTGTGGTAGTGGTTGTAGACGATCTCGGTGACGGCTCCCAGGCCCAACTTCACCGTTCCGCCGCAGAGGTCGGGCGGAACAGCCGCGCCGTTCTCCAGGCGGGTGTGGAAGTAGTAGCCGTCGGTCAGGCGCTTGCCGGCTTCGCCGTACAGATCGACCCCCTGGTGCCAGGCGGTCTCGGCGACGTGGGTGGCGGCGGTCAGACCCCAGCCGGTGTGGCCGAAGTCGCGGCAGGTCTCCTGGGCGAGCCCGTTCGTGAACGTCGACTGTCCCTGCCAGTAGTCGACGATCTCGTCGCGGCTGTCCATCGGGCAGGTCGTCGGCGCCTTCGGGTAGGCGCCGTCGCTGGTCTCGTAGATGTAGCCGGGCAGCCGGCCGCGCCAGATGCTGATCGCCTTGTTGAAGGCGGCGTGGTCGTCGAGGAAGACAGCGATCCCGATCGCCGCGTCCGTCATGATCAGCTCCCAGTTGCCGTTCTTGCAGCCGGCGCCGTTGCGGACCTCGGGCAGGTAGATCGTGCGCAGCATCGTCTCGAACCGCACGCGCTGCGCCCACGGACCGCCGTACGTGTGCTTGATCAGTTCGCCGGCGCGGGAGAACGACGCGCCGGACCAACCGGTCTGCAGCGGTGCGTTCGTGTTGGTGTGGTCCTGCAGTACGGCGGACCACGCGTCCATGATCTGGATCGACTTCTTGGCGTAGCGGTCGTCGCGCGTGATGTACCAGAGCAGTGCGTGCGTGTACGCGGCGAGCGCGTCGTTGCGCTCGTCGGTACAGCCGTTGTTCGGGATCGAGTTCGAGCCACACTCGACGACGGCGCGTGGTTTCGGTGTGTACGCGAGGTCGGCGTACGAGCTGGCTTTCATCGCGTCGTACGCCGACGTCTGCGGCTGGGCTCCGGCCAGGACCTGCCGGCGGGCGAAGTCGAGTTGGGCCTTGTCGACGAGCACACCGGGATGTTTGAACGCGGCCGGAGCCGGCGGTGGACCGGCGGTGCTCGGCTGGGCGACGGCCAGTACGGCGGCGGCCGCGATCAGCGCTGTGGTCAGGGCGAGCAGGAGTGGGCGGTGCAGTCGGATCATGGGCGGTCTCCTGGGCGTATGGGCGCGCCAGGAAGCTACCCAGCGACCAGGTATTTGTAAACCTTCCTAGCCAAATTCATTCGAGCAGCGCGAGGATCTCCGCCGTCGAGCCGGTCTCCCCCAGCCGCGGGAAGATCCAGTTCAGCGAGTTCTCGTGGGCGGAGGCGTTCAGGTCGGTCATCGCGTCGGTGGCGAGGGTGACGTGATAGCCGTGCTCGTACGCCGCTCGCGCGGTCGACTCCACGCCGATACTGGTGGCGACGCCGGTCACCACGATCTGCGTGATGCCGCGGCGGCGCAGGTGCACGTCGAGGTCGGTGCCGTGGAACGCGCCCCAGTTGCGCTTGGTCACGACGATGTCCTCGGCATGACCGGCCAATTGATCGACGATCTGGTCCGCACCAGCCGGTGGCGTCCCGCCGCCGGAACGCGGCGCCTGCTCGGTCCGGCTGGTCAGCTGGTCGGCACCGTCCGCGGCGAAGCTGACGCGGACCAGGACGACCGGAAGGTCGTGCTTGCGGAAAGCGTCGGCGAGCTCGACTGTCTTGCCGATCACGTCCGCGGTGGAATGCGGCGTACCGGGCAGTCCGGCGACACCGTTCTGCAGGTCGATGACGACGAGGGCGGTCTTCGGGTCAAGGGTGGTGACAGTCACGGTTGAACCTCTCTATTCGGGTAGGTCGAGCAAGGTGACCAGCAAAAGCAGTCCGGCGACGACGAGCAGAAAGATCGCCAGGTCGTGCAGTCCGGCCGTGGTCGCGCCGTATTGGAAGAAGTGGGCGTTCGCCGCGGCGGAGATGAGTGCGCCGACGTACACGCAGGTGCGCAGCAGGCCCGCGGACGAGCCGATGCGGGCCGGATCGGCCTGCTTGTACAGGGCGGTCTGGTTGGCGAGGTTGTTGAGGCCTTGCGGTACGCCGGCGATCACGCCGACGACGGCGAGGACCCAGATCGGCGTACTCGGGCCGACGAACAGCTGCGCGGCCGCAGCCAGCAGCAGAAAGAGGCCTCCGGCAACGAGTTTGCCGCGGATCGCGGCCCGTCGACCGGTCAGCGCGGTGATCACCACCGCAGCCAGCGACAGCGGCAGCAGGAGCAGTCCGGCGGAGGACGCACCGAGTCCGCGGGCCTCCTCCAGCCATTGGGTGAATCCGTAGAGGAACGAGTACGCGCCGACGAAGGCGAGCACCTGTCGCGCGTAGGTCAGGATCAGCGGCCGGTTGCCGCCCAGTACGCGCAGGTCGATAAACGGCGCCACGACCCGCAACTGCGCGATCACGAACGCCGTACCGAGGGCCATCGCGAGCACCAGCAGGTACCAGCGCGAGACCCGCGGTTGCATGAGGAAGAACATCAGCGAGACCAACGTGCCGGCGAACAACACGATGCCGACGTAGTCCAGCCCGCCCGCGCCCCGCGAACGCACGCGCCGCGGTAGCCAGAGCGTGCCGAGGACCACGCAGATCACCGACAGCGGAACGTTGATCGTGAAGATCAGGTGCCAGCCGCCGAGTCCGATCAGGAGTCCGCCCAGCGTGGGGCCGATCACCGCGATCACCTGGTTCGCGATCGACAGGCTGCTGAGGATCGCGGCGGGCGTGTCCATCCCGGTCCGGTCGGCCTCGCTGCGGATCAAGGACATCGACGCCGGGTACGCCGCCGACGTACCGAAGCCGAGGAGGACGCGCGACGCGACGAGTACGCCGAGGTTGGGGGCCAGCGCGCCGAGCAGACCGGCCAGGCCGACGAGCGAGGTGGCGAACAGGTAGAGCGGTCGCGGCCCGAACAGGTCGACGAGTCGGCCCATCACGGGCTGACCGACCGCGGTGGCCAGGTACAGGCCGGTGACCAGCCATGCGGTCTGCGACGGCGGTACGCCGAACGCCGCGCCGATCGGGATCAGCGCGACCGCGAGCATCGACGAGTTGACCGGATTGAGGATCGACCCGACGAGCATCGGGGCGATGAGATGCCGGTCGAAGCGCCCCGTCACCATGCTGTCAACGCCCGGTCGCCGCCTCGATCGCGTGGTCCAGCAGCGCGAGCGCCTTGAGGATGTCCTGCCGCTCGGCCTCCGTGCAGTGGTCCTGCAACGTCCGCGCCAGCCATTCCTGCCGGACCTTGCGATCCCCCTGCAGGCGATGCCGACCGGCCGTGGTCAGCGACACGACCTGCCGCCGGCCGTCCTCGGGATCGGGGTGCCGCTGGATCAGATCGGCCTCACGCAGCGCGGCCAGAATCGCCGCGATCGACTGCGGCCGGATCCGCTCCGCCGCCGCCAACTCGCTCGCCGACGCCGGCCCGTCCTTGTCCAACCGACTCAGCACCGACGACTGCGAAGGCGTCAGATCATCGGTCTCGGCCAACTCCTTCAACCGCCGCTTGACCCGCCCGAACACCACCCGCACTTCACTGGCAGCCTGGGTCGCGGACGTGGAAATCCGTTCGTTCACCCCACCACAGTAAATTAGACAGCCTGAACTGTCCAGTTTGAACTGATCAGTTGCGACTGATCGCTACCTCGAGTACGCCGATCACCTTTTCGAGGCGGGCGGCCACCCGGCCGGCGTCGAAACCGTTGCCTTCGACGACGATCCGCAGCTCGCCCCGGTCCAGCGACAGTGCGAGCTCGCGGACGTCGTACGGATTGAGCAGTACGGCGATCCGCGCCAGCAGACCGCTCGTTTCGACCACCTCGGCGGTCAAGACCGTCATCGTGCGCTCGACGGCGAGCAGGCTCATCGGACGACCTCCTTGTGGCGCAGGAGGCCGAACGTGAAGCCGTCGACCAGCGCCTCCCAGGACGCCTCGACGATGTTGTGGCCGACCCCGACCGTCACCCACGAGCCCTCGCCGTCCGCGGTCTCGATCAGGACTCTGATGACGGCGTCGGTGCCATGGCCCTGGTCGAGGATGCGGACCTTGTAGTCGACCAGCTCGAACTTGTTCACCACCGGGTACGCGCGCTCGATCGCGGTCCGCAGCGCGTGGTCGAGCGCGTTGACCGGGCCGTTGCCCTCGCCCGTGACGATCTCCCGCTCGCCGCCCGCGACCAGCTTCACCGTCGACTCCGACACCGCCTCGCCGTCCGCGCGCGACTCGGTGATCACGCGCCAGGACTCGACGTCGAAGAACGACGTCCGCTGCCCGGTGACCTCCTCGGTCAGCAGCAGCGAGAACGACGCGTCCGCGGCCTCGAACGTGTACCCGCGGGACTCCATCTCCTTCACCCGATCGGTCACCCGGCTGACCAGCTCGCGGTCGCTGCCGAGGTCGAACCCGAGCTCCCGGCCCTTCAGCTCGACGCTCGCCCGGCCCGCCATCTCGGACACCAGCATCCGCATGTCGTTGCCGACCTTCGCCGGATCCGTGTGCTGGTAGAGATCCGGGTCCACCTTGATCGCGCTGGCGTGCAGGCCCGCCTTGTGGGCGAACGCCGACACCCCGACGTACGGCTGCCGGGTCGACGGCGGCACGTTCGTCACCTCGGCGATCGCGTGCGCGAGTCGGAACGACTCGGCGAGATTGCCCTCCGGGAGCAGCTTCAGGTCACGCTTGAGCTCGAGGTTGGCGACGATCGCCAGCAGGTCGGCGTTACCGGTGCGTTCGCCGTACCCGTTGATCGTGCCCTGGACGTGCGTGACGCCGGCCTCGACGGCGGCGATCGTGTTCGCCACCGCACAGCCGGCGTCGTTGTGACAGTGGATGCCGAGCCTGGCCCCGGTCGATTCGAGTACGTCGCGGACGACGTCCTGGAGCTCCCGGGGCAACGTTCCGCCGTTGGTGTCGCACAGAGCGACGACGTCGGCGCCGGCCTCGGTGGCTACTCGTACGACCTCGAGCGCGTAGGCCCGGTTCGCGCGGTAGCCGTCGAAGAAGTGTTCGGTGTCGAGGAAGACCCGCTGACCGTTCTCCCGCAGGTGTCGCACGGTGTCGGCGACCATCCGGAGGTTCTCGTCGAGCGTCGTACGCAGCGCCCGCTCGACGTGCGCGTCGTGGCTCTTGGCAACGAGTGTGACGACGCCGGCGCCAGACTCGCGCAGCGCGGCGACCTGCGGGTCGTCGGCAGCTGTTGCCTCCGGCTTGCAGGTCGCGCCGAAGGCCGCGAACGTCGCATTCCGCAGGTGCAGCTCGGTCCTCGCCCGCTCGAAGAACTCGGTGTCCTTGGGCACGGCGCCCGGCCAGCCGCCCTCGATGAAGCCGACCCCAAGCTCGTCCAGGTGCTGCGCAATGGCGATCTTGTCGGCCACGGACAGCGCCAGACCCTCCTGCTGCGCACCATCGCGCAGAGTCGTGTCGTACACATGGAAATCGTCCGAGATAGTCATGGGGGTCGGCCTTCCGGAGGGGTGTGCGGCGTCGATACGGGCAAACAAAAAACCTCCCGCAAGGTGCGAGAGGTCTGCGCGCTCAGGTACAGCTTGCCGAGCGCGCCTAGGAAATAATCACCCGATAGTGCTTCATGACGTTTCGCAGTCTGCCACACAATGTCCGGACCATGACGGGCCCGTCTCGCATCACGAACATTCAGTACCTGCGCCAGTACTGGAGCGCGGGGTTTGGTACCGCCTCAGCATCATCACCAGAGCGCCGGAGATCCCCAGCCCCACGAGGGCGAGCAGGCCTCCCTTGATCACAGACCCGCGCCAGTTGTAGTCGGCGGTGTAAGCGGTCGGGTCGGTGGCATCCTCGTCCAGGCGCACGTTGTCGACGGTGGCCGGCGTCGGGTCGCTGCGGCGAATCCTTTCGGCGTCCTTCAATTCGACGTCGTTCTTGGTGACCGTGCCGTCCGCGCTGGCGAACGTTCCCGTCAAGGCACAGCCGTCCTTGGTGCACTTGCTGTCGGTGGGGGTGAGCGTGCCGACCGTGCCGTTCGCCAGAGCCCGGCGGCCGGATACGCCTTCCGTGATCAAGCCCAGACTGCCAAGGCAGGTCACCAGCAGGAGCAACACGATCATCACCCAGCAGAACACTCTTCCGCGGGTGGTCAGTTGCTTCTGACGCTGTGGCCACTGAGAGGTCATAGTGCGGAAATATTAGGCGCTGAGGGACCAGCCGGGATCGTCCCAGGCGGTGTAGAAGTCCTCGCGGGTGAGCGGGCGCAGGCCCCAGTCCTCGCGGTGCAGGGACTGGTCGGTAAGCATTCCCTCGTCGTCCTCGAGACGCTGCCACCAGTACCGCCGTACGTCGCCGTCCTCCCCCACCCCGAGCTGGCGGACGACGACCCACTCCCGCTCGTGCCAGACCGCCTCGTACAGCCAGTCGGTCCCGTAGTCGTCGACAGCCGCACCGTACGTCCGCGAAGCCGTCCCCCGATCCAGATCCCGAATCAGCTCGACGGTCGCCCGAATCGCGGCAACAGTCTCCCCAGACCATCCACGCCGCTCGGCCAGCTCCGCGTAGTAGCCCTCGACATCATCCGGGAAGCCGCTCATGCCGCCAGACCCTACCGAACCGAACCCGCGGACAGCGACCACCGGTCCAACCCTCAAACCTGAAAAGATCCTGTGAAACATCCGCTGGAGAGATAGGAACCATCAAGTGAGTGATCCCGACGACCAGGTCGACCTGAACGTCCTGAAGGCTCCGTTGCCGTCGCGGCACGAAGTCGATGCCCTGCAACGGCTGCGATTCCAGCTGCTGGGGTACGCCACCGCGCTTGCGGTGCTGGTCACGCTCACGCCGACCTGGCTGACCCGGGAGTACGGCCGCAGCAGCCTTCAGCTGTACACCGGATTCGGCATGGCCCGCGACGCCACGATCCTCGGCAGCGCCGCCAACCTGCTGTTCATCGCGTACGTCGTCCTGGCGCTGGTCGCGCTGGCGACGCCGACGAGGATCGCCGGCTTCGTCTGCGCGTACGCCGGGCTCGTGGACACGATCGTGATCATGCTGCTGAAGCCGGAGGACGGTCGACAGACCGAGATCGGCTGGACCGGGGCGCCGGTCCTCGCGCTCGGACTGTGGTTCCTGCTGGCCGTCATCAACACCATCGGTTGGTTCGAGACCAAGCCCCGGTCATGACGAAGGCCCGGCGGTAGATCGCCGAGCCTTCGTCAACTGCTTCAGGAGATGCGGGTCATCCAGCCGTGCGGGTCTGCCGCACGGCCGTACTGGACGTCGAGGAGGGCGGTGCGGACGGCCGCGGTGACCGGGCCGCCGTCGCCGTCGCCGATCTGGGTCTCGCCGTCCTTCCACTTCAGCGAGGCGACCGGGGTGACGACCGCGGCGGTGCCGCAGGCGAACACCTCCTTCACCTTGCCGGAGGCCGCACCCTCACGCCACTCGTCGACCGAGATCTTGCGCTCGGTGACCGTGTAGCCGAGGTCGGTGACCAGCTTCAGGATCGAGTCCCGGGTGACGCCCTCGAGGATCGTGCCGGACAGCTCCGGGGTGACGACCGTGTTGTCGTCGAGGACGAAGTACAGGTTCATCCCGCCGAGTTCCTCGACCCACTTCTTCTCGACCGCGTCGAGGAACGCGACCTGGTCGCAGCCCTGCTCGATCGCCTCGGCCTGGGCGAGCAGCGAGGAGGCGTAGTTACCGCCGGTCTTCGCCGCGCCGGTGCCGCCGGGGGCCGCGCGGGTGTACTCCTCGCTCAGCCAGATCCGGACCGGCTTCACGCCGTTCGCGAAGTACGACCCGGCGGGCGACGCGATCGCGCAGTACGTGACCTGGGCCGACGGGCGGACGCCGAGGAACGGGTCCGAGCCGAACATGAACGGCCGCAGGTACAGCGACGTCTCGCCGCCGCCCGGCACCCAGGCCCGGTCGATCTCGACCAGCTTGTGCAGCGAGTCGAGGAACGCCGCGGTCGGCAGCTCCGGCAGCGCGAGCCGGTGCGCGGACCGCTGGAACCGGATCGCGTTCGCCTCGGGGCGGAACAGGTGGATCGAGTCGTCGGGATGCCGGTAGGCCTTCATCCCCTCGAAGATCGTCTGGGCGTAGTGGAACACCGAGGTCGCGGGAGACAGCTCCAGCGGTCCGAAGGCGGTGATCCGTGCGTCGTGCCAGCCCTTCTCGGCCGTCCAGGTGGCGATCGCCATGTGGTCGGAGAAGTACTGCCCGAATCCCGGGTTCGCCAGGATCTGGGCGCGCTGGTCGTCGCTGGCCGGTTGGGTGCTGGGCTCAACGGTGAACTGCAGATCGGCGCTCATGCCGAAACCGTACCTCTCGGCTGACTGGTCATGCGAGCATCAGCCTTTCTCAGCCGGCCGCGCGCTTGGCGATCGCGTCACCGATCTCCGCGGTACTGCGGGCAGCGCCCGTGCGCTCCTCGATGTCCGCCGTGACGGCGTCCTCGATCGCGCGCGCAGCCTCGGTCAGGCCGAGGTGCTCGAGCAGCAGCGACGCGGACAGGATCGCCGCGGTCGGGTCGGCCTTCTGCTGGCCCGCGATGTCCGGCGCGGAGCCGTGCACCGGCTCGAACATGCTCGGCGCGGTCCGGTCCGGGTTGATGTTGCCGCTCGCGGCCAGCCCGATCCCGCCGCTGATCGCGGCCGCCAGGTCGGTGATGATGTCGCCGAACAGGTTGTCGGTGACGATCACGTCGAACCGGGCCGGGTCGGTGACCAGGAAGATCGTCGCGGCGTCCACGTGCAGGTAGTCGACGGCGATCCCCGGGAACTCCTCGGCGACCTTGTCGACGGTCCGCTTCCACAGGTGGCCGGCGTACACCAGCACGTTGTTCTTGTGCACCAGCGTCAGCTTCTTGCGCGGGCGGGCCTGCGCGCGGGCGAAGGCGTCCCGGACGACCCGCTCGACGCCGTACGCCGTGTTCACCGACACCTCGGTGGCGATCTCGGCCGGCGTACCGACCCGGAGCGCGCCGCCGTTGCCGACGTACGGACCCTCGGTGCCTTCCCGGACGACGACGAAGTCGACCTCGCCCGGGTTCGCCAGTGGCGAGCCGACGGACGGGTAGATCTTCGACGGCCGCAGGTTCACGTAGTGGTCGAGGGTGAACCGGAGCTTGAGCAGCAGACCGCGCTCGAGGACGCCGGACGGGACGCTCGGGTCCCCGACCGCGCCGAGCAGGATCGCGTCGTGCTTGCGGATCTCCTCCAGCTCGGCGTCCGGCAGGGTCTCACCGGTGGCGTGCCAGCGCTTCGCGCCGAGGTCGTACTCGGTCCGCTCGAACGTCACGCCGTGCTGCGCCGCGACCGCGTCGAGGACCTTGAGCGCCTCGGTGGTCACCTCGGGTCCGATCCCGTCGCCGGGAACGACGGCCAGCGTGAAGTTCTTGTTCTCGCTCACTTCTTGGGTTCTCCCCCATTGTCACGGCGGTTCATGGCCTCTTGGACAGCCTTGACCTCGTCGCTCGCCGGGCGCGTGCTGCGGCGACGCCGGGTCGCCTTCCGCTCGCGCGCATCGATCGAGGGCCAGTTGGCTGGATACATGTCGTACATGCAGCTGCTCCCAAATATGTCGTGGGCGGCAGGATGCGCACGAATTTACTCGCACATCCGACTATTTCTCCACAATGCGGGCAGCTTGTCCCGGAATATGAGATCCGAGTGCGGTCACTGGACCGGACCTGTGCGACTCTCAGCCGGTGAGTGCTCCTCCAGAACTGCCGCCGCTGGTTTCAGCGGCCCTCAGCCTGTCCGGCCGGCGCGGATTCGTCAGCTCCACCAGGAACGAGACCGGCCGCTTGCTCGCCACCCTCGCGGCCTCGAAGACCGGCCTGCTCGGTGAGCTCGGGACCGGGTGCGGCGTCGGCTCGGCGTGGCTGCGCAGCGGCGCCGGCGACAGCACGTCGATCGTCACCGCGGAGAGCGATCCGCAGCTCGCGCAGGTGGTCGCGGAACTGTTCGCCGACGACGAGCGGATCGAGGTCGTCTCCGCCGACTGGACCGCGCTGATCGAGCGCGGCCCGTTCGCGCTGCTGTTCGTGGACGCCCGCGAGGCGAAGCTGTCCGCCCGCGACATCATCGCGGACGTGGTCGAGCCGGGCGGCTTCGTCGTACTGGACGACTTCACGCCGTCGGCCGTCTGGCCGCCGATGTACGAGGGGCGCGTCGACACGCTTCGCCAGGAATGGCTGATGGACAAGCGCTTCACCACCGTCGAGGTGATGGTCGCCCCGGACGCCGCCGTACTGCTGGCCACGCGCCACTGAAAGCCCTGAAAGCACGGAAAGCACTGAAATGAAGGCGGGCCCGAGCTATGGAGCTCGGGCCCTTGTCAGCCGCCATGCGCCTGCGGGCGGCTGACCGCCTCCAGTAAATCAGTCGTTCGGGTGACTCAGGCGTCGAGGTCCACGGTGCGGGCCGTGTCCGCCTGGACCGCGGCGGCGATGTCGTCGAGGACCGTCGGCACGACCTTGGAGTCGACCGACAGCGCGACCAGCGCCTTGCCGCCCTTGCGGTCCCGGCTGACCTGCATGCCGGCGATGTTCACGTCGGCATCGCCGAGGATGCGGCCGATCTGCCCGACGGCGCCCGGCCGGTCCTCGTAGGTGAGGAACGCCAGGTGCGCGGCCAGCTCGATCTCGAGGTCGTACCCGTCGATCTCGACCAGACGCTCCGACTGCCGGACGCCGACCAGCGTGCCGGACACCGACACCTGGGCGCCGTCGGCCAGCGTGCCGCGGAGCGTGATCAGGTTGCGGTGCTCGGGGCTGTCGTGGTCGGTGACGAGCCGGACCTCCAGGCCCCGCTCGGCCGCCAGCAGCGGCGCGTTCACGTACGAGACGTTGTCCTCGACGACGTCCGCGAAAACGCCCTTGAGCGCGGCGAGCTCGAGCACCTTCACGTCGTACTGCGTGATCTCGCCGCGGACCTCGACGTCGAGCTGCTGCGCGACGCCGCCGGCCAGCGCGGTGAAGATCCGGCCGAGCTTCTCGGTCAGCCCGATGCCCGGGCGGACGTCCTCGGCGATCACGCCGCCCTGGACGTTGACCGCGTCCGGGACCAGCTCACCCGAGAGCGCGAGCCGGACCGACTTGGCGACCGCGATACCGGCCTTCTCCTGCGCCTCGTCGGTGGACGCGCCGAGGTGCGGCGTGACGACGACGTTCTCGAACTCGAACAGCGGCGAGTCGGTGCACGGCTCGGAAGCGAACACGTCCAGCCCGGCGCCGGCCACCCGGCCTTCCTTGAGCGCGCTGTACAGCGCCTGCTCGTCGACGATGCCGCCGCGGGCCGCGTTCACGATGATGACCTCGGGCTTGACCTTGTGCAGCTGCTCGTCGCCGATCAGGCCGATGGTCTCCGGGGTCTTCGGGAGGTGCACGGAGATGAAGTCACTGGTCGCCAGCAGCTCGTCGAGGGTGGCGAGCCGGACGCCCATCTGCGCGGCCCGGCCGGCCTGCACGTACGGGTCGTAGGCGATCACGTTCATGCCGAAGGCGGCCAGCCGCTGCGCGACCAGGACGCCGATCTTGCCGAGGCCGACGATGCCGACGGTCTTCTCGAACAGCTCGACACCCGAGTACTTGCTGCGCTTCCACTCGCCCTTCTTGAGCGACTCGTTCGCGGCCGGGACCCGGCGCGCGGACGCGAGCAGCAGCGCGACGGCCAGCTCGGCGGCGCTGGTGATGTTGGAGGTCGGCGCGTTCACGACCATCACACCGGCCTGGGTGGCGGCCTTGACGTCCACGTTGTCCAGGCCGACACCGGCCCGGGCGACGACCTTCAGCTTCTTCGCGGCCGCCAGGGCCTCGGCGTCCACCTTGGTGGCGCTGCGGATCAGGATGGCGTCGACGTCGGCGATGGCCGGGAGCAGTTCGGCGCGGTCGGCGCCGTTGGTCTGGCGGATCTCGAAGTCGGGGCCGAGCGCCTCGACGGTGGCCGGGCTGAGCTCTTCGGCGATCAGGACGACGGGCCGGGTTACGTCAGTCATGGAGGAATCTCCTGCAGAAGCGGTAGGGGCTCATGAAGAACAGAGCACCGCGCTGTGCCCGCTTCTTCGATGGTACCCCGTCCACTGCACGCTGGGTGAGGGGACCCAGATGGCGGTCACTAGGAGTCGCAGGGGATCGCCGGGGACATCGGGGAGGTGCGGTCGATGACCAGCTTGCCCTTCGAGCGGACCAGTTCGAACTTGGTGTCCAGGCGGCTGCAGTTCTGGCCGTCGGCACCGGTCGCGGTGGCGGCGAACAGCACGTTGTACGACATCCGCGCGTAGGACCCGTCCGCGGCCAGGTCGGTGAGCTTCGGGCTGAAGAAGTACGACGTCTGGTGCTTGGCCCGGTCCTGCTCCTCGGTCAGGCCCCGGGCGAACCGTGGCGAGTACAGCGGCCGCAGCGCAGCGAAGTCCTGGCGGTTCTCGAGGGTCAGGTAGCTGGCGAGCAGCTTCTGGACCTCTACCGCCAGCGGTGTGTTGGCAACTTGCAGCATCGGCGCGATCGCGGCCTGCGGACCGTGCGACTGATCACAGGTTCCTCCCGCCCCGACGGTGAGGCCGGTCGGCGCCGGAGCGACGTACCCGCGAAGCTTGTCGAGGCCGACGATCGTGCTGGCCTGGACGGTGTCGCCGACGACGAGGCCGATGAGTCCGCCCGTCTTGTCGACGACCGGGCCGCCGAGCTTGGCCGCGTTCATCACCTCGCCGAGCGCCGTGGGCTCGGCCGTCGAGCCGATCGCGTTGATGACCTGCTTGCCCGCCGCCGTGTAGCCGACCAGCGCGCGCTCGGCCTTCGGTTCGGGATTCGCCGGCGGCAGGTGCAGCGGCGCACCGTCGAACCCGATCGACTGCAGGACGGCGACGCCGTCCGTGCTGGTGCCGAGCAGGTTGGCGCGCCGGATCCGCCCGTCGGGCATCACGACCACGATCGATCGCGGTTCCTCGATCGCGGACGTCGCGGTCAGGATCCGGCCGTTGTCGATCAGTACGCCGGACGCCTCGCCGGTCCCCGCACAGGTCGACGCGAGCACCCGGACGACCGACGGTCCGACCGACTTCAGCACCTCGTCGGTGTTGAGCTGCAGGCTCTCCTGCCGGATGAACCAGCCCGCGCCGGCGCCGGCCGCGACGATCACGATCAGCACGAGCAGACCGCCCAGGATCCGGCCGAAGATCCACGGACCCCGAGGCGGCGCCACAGGTCCGGACGAGCGACTCGGAGCCTCCAGCTGGGTCAGCGTTCCGGCGCCCGCCGGAACCCGCCGCGGCGGCCGCGGCGTCCCGCTCCTGCCGTCCTCCACCGCTCGCCCTCCCCCAGATCACCGAGAATCACCAGTACAGACCACAACCGTCACACATTGTGTCAAACAAAAGGGCCCGGACCACCCACCTGGATGGTCCGGACCCTCGAGTCAGCTGCGGGTTCGCTCGTCAGCGGGCCGCGCTGCCCTCGACGTAGTCGTCGTCGTGCGACTTGACCCACGCCATCAGACCGCGCAGCTCCTTGCCGACGGCCTCGATCGGGTGCTCCTGGCTCTTCTTCCGGAACTCCGCGAACTCCGGCGCCCCGGCGTCCTGGTCGGCGATGAAGCGGGCCGCGAAGGTGCCGTCGGTGATGTCGCCGAGGACCTCCTTCATCCGGGCCTTCACCGACGCGTCGATGATCCGCGGGCCGGACACGTAGTCGCCGTACTCGGCGGTGTCGGAGACCGACCAGCGCTGCTTGGCGATGCCGCCTTCGTAGATCAGGTCGACGATCAGCTTGAGCTCGTGCAGGCACTCGAAGTACGCGACCTCGGGCTGGTAGCCGGCCTCGGTCAGCGTCTCGTAGCCGGCCGTGATCAGCGCCGACACGCCACCGCAGAGGACGGCCTGCTCACCGAACAGGTCGGTCTCGGTCTCCTCGGTGAAGGTGGTCTTGATACCGCCGGCCCGCAGACCGCCGATGCCCTTGGCGTACGAGAGCGCCAGGTCCCACGCCTTGCCGGTGGCGTCCTGCTCGACCGCTACCAGCACGGGTACGCCGCGACCCTCGGTGTACTCGCGACGGACCAGGTGACCCGGGCCCTTCGGAGCAACCATGAACACGTCGACACCTGCCGGCGGCTTGATGTAGCCGAACCGGATGTTGAAGCCGTGACCGAAGACCAGCGCGTCGCCGTCGACCAGGTTCGGCTCGATGGCCTCCTTGTAGAGCTTGCGCTGGGCGGGGTCCGGGGCGAGCACGACGATCACGTCGGCTTCCTCGACCGCCTCGGCCGGGGTGACGACCCGCAGGCCCTGGGCCTCGGCCTTGGCCCGGCTCTTCGAGCCTTCCGGCAGACCGACCCGGACGTCGACGCCGGAGTCGCGCAGCGAGAGCGCGTGGGCGTGGCCCTGGGAGCCGTAGCCGAGCACGGCCACGTGCCGGCCCTGGATCACCGACAGGTCGGCGTTGTCGTCGTAGAACATTTCAGCAGCCACTTCGGGCACTTCTCCTTAGTGTTGATTCGGTACGACGGCGGTACGGCCCGGCGGCGGGGCCGGAACCGGGTGGTGCGCGGTACTGGTAGTGGAACCGGCACTGGCGCCGGCAGGCCGCGCCTGCACGTTCGGGGGTCCGGTCTGCACGTGCGGCGGCGGCACCGGGACCGGTCGCAGGGTGCGGTCGGAGATGGAGCGGCTGCCCCGGCCGATCGCCACCATGCCGGACTGCACCAGCTCGCGGACGCCGAAGGGTTCCAGCACCCGGAGCATGGCCTCGAGCTTCTCGGGATTGCCGGTCGCCTCGATCGTGATCGCGTCCGGTGCCACGTCCACCACCTTCGCACGGAACAGCTGGACGGTCTCCAGCACCTGTCCGCGGGTCAGGGTGTCCGCCTTGACCTTCACCAGCAGCAGTTCGCGCTGAACCGTCTGCGTGGGTTCGAGTTCAACGATCTTGATCACGTTCACCAGCTTGTTGAGCTGCTTGGTGATCTGCTCCAAAGGCTGCTCGTCCACGCTGACCGCGATGGTCATCCGGGACACCTCGGGATGCTCGGTCGGACCGACCGCGAGGGAATCGATGTTGAACCCGCGGCGCGAGATCAACGCCGCCACGCGGGCCAGCACACCGTGCTTGTTCTCCACCAGGATGCTCAGCGTGTGCTTCGACATCAGAGCTCCTCCCCGTCCCACTTCGGCGCCATGTCGCGGGCGATCTGGATCTCGTCGTTGCTGACGCCGGCGGCGACCATCGGCCAGACCATCGCGTCGCGGTGCACCACGAAGTCGACCACGACCGGCTGGTCGGTGACCGACATCGCCTTGTCGATGGTGGCGTCGACCGACTCCTTGTCGGAGCAGCGCAGCCCGACGCCGCCCATCGCCTCGGCGAGCTTGGCGAAGTCCGGGATCCGGGCCGAGTGCAGGTCGGTGTTGGAGTAACGCTTGTCGTAGAACAGCGTCTGCCACTGGCGGACCATGCCCAGCGACTGGTTGTTGATCACGGCAACCTTGATCGGGATGCCCTCGAGCGCGCAGGTGACGAGTTCCTGGTTGGTCATCTGGAAGCAGCCGTCGCCGTCGATCGCCCACACGGTCTTGTCCGGCCGCGCGACCTTGGCGCCCATCGCGGCCGGCACGGCGTACCCCATGGTGCCGAGACCGCCGGAGTTCAGCCAGTGGCCGGGCTTCTCGAACGGCAGGTAGTGCGCGGACCACATCTGGTGCTGGCCGACGCCCGCGGTGTAGATCGCGTCCGGGCCGGCGATCTTGCCGATCCGCTCGATCACGTACTGCGGGGACAGCGTGCCGTCCTCGGGGTCGTCGTACGCCACCGGGTACTTCGCGCGGACCGACTCGAGCTGGCCTCGCCAGGCGTCGTACGACGGGGTGCGGCCGGCGCTCGCGATCTCGGTCTTGAGGGCCGCGATCAGGTCGGTGATGACCTCCTTGCAGTCACCCACGATCGGCACGTCGGCGGCGCGGTTCTTGCCGATCTCGGCCGGGTCGATGTCGGCGTGGATGACCTTCGCCTCGGGTGCGAACGAGTCGAGCTTTCCGGTCACCCGGTCGTCGAACCGGGCGCCCAGGGTGATCAGCAGGTCGGAGCGCTGCAAGGCGCCGACGGCCGAGACGGAGCCGTGCATCCCCGGCATGCCGAAGTGCAGGTCGTGGGTGTCGGGCAGCGCGCCGCGGGCCATCAGCGTGGTGACCACCGGAATACCGAGCAGCTCGGCGAGCTCCTTCAGCTCGACGCTGGCCCGGGCGCGGATGACACCGCCGCCGACGTACAGGACGGGCTTCTCGGCGGCGACGATCAGGCGGGCCGCCTCGCGCACCTGCTTGGGGTGCGGGCGGGTCACCGGCCGGTAGCCGGGCAGCGACAGCTCCGTCGGCCACTGGAAGTCGACGCCCTGGGTCTGCATCGCGTCCTTGGTGACGTCGACCAGCACCGGGCCGGGCCGGCCGGTGGAGGCGATGTGGAACGCTTCGGCGATCGTGGTGGCGATGTCGTTCGGGTCGGTCACCAGGAAGTTGTGCTTGGTGATCGGCATCGTGATGCCGCGGATGTCCGCCTCCTGGAAGGCGTCCGTACCGATCGCGGCCCCGGCGACCTGACCGGTGATCGCCACCAGCGGCACCGAGTCCATGTACGCGTCGGCGATCGGCGTCACCAGGTTGGTCGCGCCCGGCCCGGAAGTCGCCATGCAGACACCGGTCTTCCCGGATGCCGCGGCGTACCCCTGGGCGGCGTGGCCGGCGCCCTGCTCGTGACGTACCAGGATGTGGCGGATCTGGGTCGAGTCGAGCATCGGGTCGTACGCCGGGAGGATCGCGCCGCCCGGGATGCCGAAGACGGTGTCGACCCCGGCATGTTCCAGTGCGCGGATCAGAGCCTGTGCCCCGGTCAGCTGCTCACTCATGAGTGCCTTCCCTCAGTCCTGTCACGATGTGGCCTTGATGGCTTTTCGCGACCGATCCATCCTCGCTTGTGTTCGTCGTCAGGTCACTTCTGGGTCTCAGATAGTCGCCCTGGCAACAAAAAACCCCTTCCGCCGGTTGGCTGAAAGGGGCGCGCTCGACTCTGTGGTCGCGTCAGTCGGCGCGCCGCACAAGTACGAGGAGAATCGATCGCATGTAGGCATTATTCGCCGACAACCGGCAGCCGGGTCAAGTTCGGCGACCGCCCGTCCCATTTAATGAGACGGGCGTCTTACCGATTGCGAGCTAGATGCAGACAGCACCCTCGGAGGCTGAGCGGACCAGGCGGGTGTATTTGCCGAGGACGCCCTTGGTGATGGCTGGGGTCTTCGGGGTCCAGCCCACGCGGCGGCGTTCGAGTTCCTCGGGGTCGACGTGGAGGTCGAGGGTGCGGTTCTTGACGTCGAGGGTGATCCGGTCGCCGTCCTGGACGAAGGCGATCGGGCCGCCGTCGACGGCTTCCGGCGCCACGTGACCCACGCAGAGTCCCGTCGTACCGCCGGAGAAGCGGCCGTCGGTGAGGAGCAGGACGTCCTTGCCGAGGCCCGCGCCCTTGATCGCGCCGGTGACCGCGAGCATCTCGCGCATGCCGGGGCCGCCCTTCGGGCCTTCGTACCGGATCACGACGACGTCGCTGGGGTTCAGGTCGGCGACCGCGTCCATGGCGGCGCGTTCGCCGTCGAACACCCGCGCCGTACCTTCGAAGACGTCCGAGTCGAAGCCCGCGCTCTTCACCACGGCACCCTCGGGTGCGAGTGAGCCGTGCAGGATCGTGATGCCGCCGGTGCCGTGGATCGGCTTGTCCAGCGCGCGGATGATGGTGCCGTCGACGTCGGGTGGCGCGATGTCGGCGAGGTTCTCGGCCATCGTCTTGCCGGTCACCGTCAGGCAGTCGCCGTGCAGCAGGCCTGCGTCGAGCAGCGCGCGCATGATCACCGGGATGCCGCCGACGCGGTCGACGTCGGTCATCACGTAGCGGCCGAACGGCTTGAGATCACCGAGGTGCGGGACCCGGTCGCCGATCCGGTTGAAGTCGTCCAGGGTCAGATCGACCTCGGCCTCGCGAGCGATCGCGAGCAGATGGAGTACGGCGTTCGTCGAGCCGCCGAGCGCCATCACCACGGCGATCGCGTTCTCGAACGCTTCCTTGGTGAGGATCTGGCGCGCCGTGATCCCCTTCCGCAGCAGTCCGACGACGGCCTCGCCGGACTTGCGGGCATACGCGTCGCGGCGGCGGTCCACCGCGGGCGGGGCGGCCGAGCCCGGGAGCGACATGCCGAGGGCTTCGGCGGACGCGGCCATGGTGTTGGCGGTGTACATCCCGCCGCAGGCCCCTTCACCGGGGCAGATCGCCCGCTCGACGGCGTCGACCTCCGCTCGGGTGATCAGGCCGCGGACACAGGCGCCGACCGCCTCGAAGGCGTCGATGATCGTGACGTCCTTGTCGCCGAGCTTGCCCGGCATGATCGAACCGGCGTACAGGAAGACCGAGGCCAGATCGAGCCGGGCCGCGGCCATCAGCATGCCGGGCAGCGACTTGTCGCAGCCGGCCAGCAGGACCGAGCCGTCCAGCCGCTCGGCCTCCATCACGGTCTCGACCGAGTCGGCGATGATCTCGCGGCTGACGAGCGAGTAGTGCATACCGACGTGGCCCATCGAGATGCCGTCGGACACGCTGATCGTGCCGAACTCGAGCGGGTAGCCACCGGCCGCGTGCACACCCTCCTTGACCGCCTTGGCGAGCCGGTCCAGCGACAGGTTGCACGGGGTGATCTCGTTCCAGCTCGACGCGACGCCGATCTGTGGCTTGGCCCAGTCGTCGTCCCCCATCCCGACCGCGCGCAGCATGCCTCTGCTGGCGGTCGCTTCCAATCCGACGGTGACTGTCCGGCTCCGAGGCTTCACATCGACCATGCCGCCCACCCTATTCCTCCGTGGCGGACCAGTAGGGTGCAGTGCGTGATCGATGACCCGTACGGTGACCAGCAGTTGGTGGAGCTCTACGATCTGGACAACCCGTCCGGGGAGGATCACGACTACTACCGTGGTTTGGCCGAGGGCAGTGCGAAGGTCCTGGACTTCGGGTGTGGGACCGGTCTGCTCACTCGGTCGCTGGCCGTGCCCGGGCGGGTGGTGATCGGCATCGATCCGAGTCCCACCATGCTCGGGTACGCGCGCCGGCAGCCCGGCGCCGACGCGGTCACCTGGATCGACGGCGACCACGGGGTCGTGAAGCCGACCGGCGACGTGGACCTCGCAGTCAGCAGCGGCAACACGATGATGCACGTCGCGGAACATGCGGCAGCGGTTGCTGCGCTGGCGGCTGCGCTGCGTCCCGGCGGGGTGCTCGCGTTCGAGTCGCGCAATCCGGCGGCGCGGGCGTGGGAGCAGTGGACGAGCGAGGCGACGTACGGCGAACGGGACACGGTGGCCGGGCACCTGAAGGAATGGCTCGAGCTGATCGAGATCGCGAACGGGCGCGTGACGTTCGACGCGCACAACGTCTTCGAGGACGGCCGCGACGCGGTCTACCGGAACGTCCTGTACTTCCGGTCCGCCGACGAGATCACGGCCGACCTGCTCGCAGCGGGCTTCTCCGACGTCGTCATCGAGGGCGGTTGGCACGGGGAACCGCTGACCGCCGACGCCCGGCTGCTGGTCGTGCGCGCGACAAAGCGTTACGAAGGCTGACCTGTTCCCGCCTACTGTGAGCCGGTGAATCAGCTCGAGAGGTACGTCGACGGGTGGCGCCGGCACGACATCCAGGCCGTGTTGGACACGGTGACTGAGGACTGCACAGTGATCGAGTGCTACGGCCCTGTCTATCGAGGGAGGCCGCGGGTCGAGCAGTGGATGCACGCCTGGTTCGGCGCCGGCGGGACGGTCGACGGGTGGGAGATCACGTCGGTCGCGGAGGCCGGGGACACGCTGGTCGCCGAGTGGCACTTCGAATGCACGTGGAAAGGCGAAGCCGGGGTGTTCGACGGGGCGACTGTGGCACGCCTGACGGACGGCCGGATCGAGTACCTGCGGGAGTACGCCACCACGGCTGAGTTGTACGACTGGACCGGGAGCTGGCGGGAGTGACAAGCTGAACTCACCGCGACTGGCGAGGGTGGAGTACCACCGGGGAGCGGACGTGTTCATGTAGGGCGTCGTCCGCCTGGGCGCCTCCGATCCAATCGGAGGTCCCGATGCGTTTGCGCTACGGAATGAACCCGCACCAAACCGCCACGATCGACACACCGCCTTTCACGGTGGTCGCCGGCGAACCGTCGTACATCAACGTCCTCGATGCGCTCACCGGGTGGCAGTTGGTGCGGGAGGCGGCAGAGCAGTTCGGCGTACCGGCTGCGGCGTCGTACAAGCATGTGTCGCCGGCGGGTGCCGCGCTCGGCGAGACGGTGGCCGCCGCGTACGCCCGTGCGCGGGACGCTGATCCGAAGTCGTCGTACGGCGATTTCGTGGCGGTCTCGCATCCGGTGGATCTGGAGCTGGCCGCGGTGCTGAAGCGGGTGGTGTCGGACGGGATCATCGCGCCCGGGTACGACGAGGGCGTGGTGGAGATCCTTGCCGCCAAGAAGCGCGGGACCTACCTGGTGCTCGAGGCCGACCCGGAGTTCGAGCCGCCGGCGGAGGAGGTGCGTGAGCTCTACGGAGTGCGGCTTACGCAGACGCGCGATGCGCAGCCGTTGACGCGCGGCATGCTGAGCGACGAGGTGCCGGAGGAGGCGGCGCGCGACCTGGTGCTGGGGATGATTGTTGCCCGCTACACCCAGTCGAACACGGTCGTGATGGTGAAGGACGCGATGGCGATCGGCATCGGCGCCGGGCAGCAGTCGCGGGTGGACTGTACGCGGCTCGCCGGCGAGAAGGCCGCGCTCTGGTGGGCCCGTCATTCGGCCGATCCGCTCACCGGGGTGTCGATGGTCTCCGACGGTGCGCTGCCGTTCACCGACAACGTCGTGGAGGCCCAGCGGTACGGCGTTTCGCACATCGCCGAACCGGGTGGTTCGATCCGCTCGCCCGAGGTGGCGGCCGCCTGCGCGGCGGCGCGGATCACCTGGTCGGAAACCGGCGTGCGCCTGTTCAGGCACTGAGCAGGTAGTCGCCTGAGGCAACAGCTTTGCGGACCTCGGCTGCTGTCCGCGGCGCGTCGAGCCGGGTGGTGTCGATCGCGTGCGGTTCGAGCGCGCCGAGGTCCGCGAACGCGCCGTGCAGACCGGTGAGTGCGTCGGCGTCGGTCAGCTCGGACTCGGGCCGCGCCTGTCCACGACCCAGTGTCGTCTCGAGGTCGGCACGCAGTACGACGTACGACATCGTCCACTCCCCCGTCGTGGCGGCCGCGCGGAACGGGGCGAGGAACCACGGCCCGATGATGCCGTCGACGACCACGTCGTACCCGCCGCGCGCGTACACACTGACGGTCGCGACGATCGCGTCGACGACGACCTCGTTCTGGCGGTGCGCTCCCGGCAGGTACGGCGCGATGAACCCGGTGCGGATGCCGCGGTAGAACTCGTCGGTCGTCAGGTGCATCGTCGGCCGCGGCGCGCCGGTCGCGACCAGCCGGGCCACGGTCGTCTTGCCCGAGCCCGACGGGCCGGTCAGCAGAAGAACGTTGCTCATACCGCCCGACGCTAACCAAGCCCGCCGCCGAACGGCAGTCTTTTCTTTTCGCCGGCGCCGGACGTCAGCCGCCGGCCACGCTCGGGAGGACGAGGAGCTCGTCGCCTTCGGCGAGCTTGGTCTCGAGGCCGGAGAGGTCGCGGATGTTGTCGTTGCCGAGGTAGATGTTCACGTGCCGCCGGAGCGCGCCCTGCTCGTCGGTGAGGCGGCGGCGGAGCGCCGGGTGCTCGGCTTCGAGCACCGCGAAGACCGAGGCGACGGTCGGCGGACCGTCCACCTCGACCTCCACACGTTCGACGCCGCCCGCGAACGGGCGCAGCACCGTCGGTAGGCGGACCGCGATCATCCGACCTCCCCTTATCCCAGCACCGCTGCGCGCACGGTGAGTACGTCGGGCAGGTGGCGCGCGACCTCGGTCCACGTGTCGCCGGCGTCGGCGCTCGCGTAGACGCAGCCGTCCCGCGTGCCGACGTACACGCCGGCCGGATCAGCGGTGTCGACGGTCATCGCGTCCCGCAGCACCGGGGCATAGGAGACATCGGGCAACCCGGCGGCCAGCGCCTCCCAGGTCGAGCCGGCGTCGCGGGAGCGGTAGACCCGGCACTGCGCGTCGGTCGGGATCCGGTTCGCGTCTGCGACCAGCGGGAAGACGTAGACGGTCTCGGGCTCGTGCGGGTGCACCACGATCGGGAACCCGAAGTCCGACGGGAGGCCGTCCGCGATCGACTTCCAGATCGCACCGCCGTCGTCCGATCGGTACACGCCGTGGTGGTTCTGCGCGAACATCCGGTCGGGGACATCGGGGTGCGCGGCCAACTTGTGGACACACTGACCGAACTCCGGATACGGGTCCGGGAAGAACGTCGCCTGGATGCCCTGGTTCTGCGGCGACCAGGACTGCCCGCCGTCGACGGTCTGGTACACCCCGCCGGTCGACATCGCGACACTCACGCGGTCTGCGTCGGTCGGATGCGGCAACACGGTGTGCACCGCCTGGCCACCGAAGCCAGCGCCCCACTCCTTGCGGTGCGGGTGGTCCCACAGGCCGGTGACCAGCTCGAAAGTCACGCCGCCATCGGTCGACTTCCACAGCGCGGACGGCTGCGTCCCGGCGTACACGACGCCTGGTTGGCCGGCCGGGGCCGGCTGGATCTGCCAGACCCGCTCGAGGGAGGCGTCGGCGTCGGCCGGGAACCCGATCGAGCCCTCCGGCGGCTCCGCCCAAGTCGCGCCGAGGTCGTCGGAGTGGAAGACCGCCGGGCCCCAGTGCTCGCTGGTGCCGCCGACGAACAGCCGGGCCCCGTGAGCACCGTGGGCACCGTCGCCACGGGTGTCGATGCCCACGGCGTACACGCCCTGCATCTCGAACTCCGGCACCGGTCCGTCGAGCCGCCACTCCTCGCGGTCAGCACTCCGGCCGATCCAGAGACCCTTCTTGGTCCCGATCAGCAGTACGGCCTCGGACATCGTCGTCCTCCTCCTTCAGCGTGGCGGACCTGCCACCACATTGATCAACGGTTCCCCGGACGCGTAGCGCTCCAGTTGCGCGCGCACCAGCCTGGCCACCCGCGGCGCGAACGCCGTCGAGGCGCCTCCGCGATGCGGATTGATCAGGACGTTCGGAGCAGACCACAGCGGATGTCCGGTGGGCAACGGCTCGGGATCCGTGACGTCCAGCGCGGCCCTGATCCGCCGCGTCCCGAGCTCGGTCAGCAACGCGTCGGTGTCCACGACGACACCGCGCGCGACGTTCACCAGCAGCGCGCCGTCCTTCATGCTCGCCAGGAACTTCGCGTCGACCATCCGTTTGGTGTCGGGCGTCGCCGGGGTCAGCAGTACGACGACGTCCGCGCGCGGCAACAGCTCCGGCAGCTCACTCGTGGGATGCACTCCATCGCGGGCCCGCCGCGCGACCCGGATCACGTCGCACTCGAACCCCGTCAGCCGGCGCTCGAGCGCCTCGCCGATCGCGCCGTACCCGAGGATCAGCACCGTGCGGTCGGCGAGCGAGTCGTCGACCTCGTCGTACGACCCCGGCCAGACCTGCTGCTCCTGGTCACGGACGGCTCGCGGAAGATTCCGGTACGACGCGAGGATCATTCCGACCGCCAGCTCGGCCGTGGAGGCGTCGTGCACGCCGCGGGCGTTGCACAAGGTGACGCCTTCGGCGAGCCGCGTCTGCGCGTGCTCGAACCCGGCCGTCTGCAGCTGCACGACCTTCAGCGCCGGCATGTCGCGGACGACGTCGAATACGTCGCCGCCACCCATGTAGCTGGGCACGTAGAACTCCACCTCGTCGAGCGACTTCGGCCGCTCAGCACCGGAGTAGAAGTCCACGTCGTACCCCTTGGGGACCCCGCCGAGGAACCCGTCCGCGTCCTCCCACGGGAGCCATGCCTTCACCACGTCAGCCATGCACCAGAACTTACTCGGGGTCGTGGACAGTTTGAACTCCCGTGTCCCAGCCCGAGGCACCGTCGTACTCTGGATTGGTGCCTTCGACATCGGACATGGCGGTGGTGGTCGCGCACGATCAAGCCGTCGGGCGGCTGCGGGAGTCGTACGAGCTGATCCCGCCGGGCGAGCCCGTCCGGCTGGCGAAGCGCAGCTCGAACCTGTTCCGGCCGCGCACCGAGATCGAACGCCCCGGGCTGGACGTGTCGAAGCTGACCGGCGTGATCAGCGTGGACCCGGCGGCACGGACCGCCGACGTGCAGGGCATGTGCACGTACGAGGACCTGGTCGCCGCGACCCTCCCGCACGGGCTGACGCCGATGGTCGTGCCGCAGCTCAAGACGATCACGCTCGGCGGCGCGGTGACCGGGCTCGGCATCGAGTCCTCGTCGTTCCGCGCCGGCCTCCCGCACGAGTCCGTGCTCGAGCTCGACATCCTGACCGGGGCCGGCTCGTTGGTCACGGCGCGCCCGTCGGGTGAGCACGCCGACCTTTTCCGGATGTTCCCGAACTCGTACGGCACGCTCGGGTACGCGACCCGGTTGCGCATCGAGCTCGACCGCATCTCGCCGTACGTCGCCCTCCGGCATGTCCGGCTCGACCTGGACTCGCTGGCCCCGGCCATCGACGAGATCGTTGCCTCAGGCACGTACGACGGCGAGCCGGTGCACTTCGTCGACGGCGTCGCGTTCAGCCTGTCGGAGGCGTACCTGACCCTCGGCCGGAACAGCGACGCCGCGGTCCGGACGAGCGACTACACCGGTCAGCAGATCTACTACCGGTCCATCCAGCAGCGCCCGAAGGACTTCCTCACCGCGCACGACTACCTCTGGCGCTGGGACACCGACTGGTTCTGGTGCTCGGCGGCGTTCGGTGCACAGCATCCCGTCGTACGCCGGTTGTGGCCGAAGCGCTGGCGCCGGAGCGACGTGTTCCACAAGATCGTCGGCTTCGAGAACCGGCACCACGTCGCCGCCCGACTGGACCGTCGCCGCGGGAAGCCGGACCGCGAACGCGTGGTGCAGGACGTGGAGATCCCGGTCGCCCGGCTGGCGGACTTCCTGCGCTGGTTCGACAGTCACGTGGGCATGCGCCCGGTGTGGCTGTGCCCGCTCCGACTGCGGGGATCCGAGTCCTGGCCGCTCTATCCGCTGCAACCCGCCGAGACCTACGTGAACGTCGGCTTCTGGGGCACCGTCCCGATCGCCCCCGGCGCCGCGGACGGCGACGTCAACCGGCGGATCGAGCAAGCCGTCAGTGACTTCGGCGGCCACAAGTCCCTGTACTCCGACGCCTACTACGACCGCGACACCTTCGACCGGCTCTACAACGTCGCAGCGCTGGAAGAAGTGAAGAAACGCTACGACCCGGACGCCCGGCTCACCGGGCTCTACGAAAAGGCGGTGACGCGCCGATGACGACGCTCGCGACCCAGGTATCGATCGCCGAAGCACTCACGGCTGTGACTCCGGACGGGTTCCCGTTCCGGTTCACGGCGTACGACGGCAGTGCGACCGGACCGGATGACTCACCTGTGCACATGCATCTCGCCTCCGAGCGGGGACTGTCGTACGTGCTGACCGCTCCTGGCGACCTCGGTCTGGTGCGGGCCTACGTGATGGGTGACCTCGAGATCACCGGCGTGCACCCAGGCAACCCGTATGACCTGATGCGGATGATGCTGAACCAGCTCCACTTCCAGCGTCCGACGCCCAGCGAAGCGCTGCGCATCGTCCGCGGGCTCGGCTGGAATCACCTGAAGCCACCGCCACCACCGCCGCAGGAGCACCTGCCGAAATGGCGTCGTACCTTCGAGGGCCTGCGGCACTCCAAGGCGCGCGACAAGTCGGCGATCCACCATCACTACGACGTGTCGAACCGGTTCTACGAGTTGATCCTCGGACCGTCGATGACCTATACGTGCGCGGTCTACCCGTCGCCGGGCGCCACGCTCGAGGAGGCGCAGGCGGAGAAGTACGACCTGGTCGCGCGGAAACTCGACCTGCGCCCGGGGCAACGGCTGCTCGACGTCGGCTGCGGCTGGGGCGGCATGGTCCGGCACGCGGCCCGCGAGTACGGCGTCAAGGCGCTCGGCGTCACGTTGTCCGCGGCCCAGGCGGAGTGGGCGACGCAAGCGATCAAGCGGGAGGGCCTGGAGGACCGCGCCGAGGTGCGGTTCCTCGACTACCGCGACGTCGCCGAGCGCGACTTCGACGCGATCAGCTCGATCGGCCTGACCGAGCACATCGGCGTCCGCAACTACCCGTCGTACTTCGGGTTCCTGCTCGACCGGCTGAAGCCGGGCGGCCGGCTGCTCAACCACAGCATCACGCGGCCCGACAACCGGTTCCGCTCGACCGGCGCGTTCATCGACCGCTACATCTTCCCGGACGGCGAACTGATCGGCTCCGGCCGGATCATCGCCGAGGCGCAGGACGCCGGCTTCGAGGTCCGCCACGAGGAGAACCTCCGCGAGCACTACGCTCTCACCCTGGCCGGCTGGTCGGCCAACCTGCTCGCGAACTGGGACGAGGCCGTGGCCGAGGTCGGCTACCCGACCGCCAAGATCTGGGGCCTCTACCTGGCCGCCTGCCGCGTCGGCTTCGAACGCAACACCACCCAACTCCACCAGATCCTCGCCGTAAAACTCGACGACGAGGCCGACGCCCACTTCCCCCTCCGCCCCACCTGGCTCAGCTGAACCGTCCGTTGACCTGCGGTGTAGTAATGAGGCGGGGCTATCGGAGGAGGCAGGGCGTGCGAGGTAAGAGTGCGGTGGTGGTGGCTGCGTTGGCGTTGGTCAGCGGGTGTTCGGAGGCGACGCCGACCAGCTCGCCGTCGGCATCGGCGAGTTCGGGTACGGGGGTGCCTACGGGCACGCTGAACCTAACAGTCGCGTCGACGGTGGCGACGGGGATCGAGGTGCCGTGGGGGTTGGCGTTTCTGCCGGACAAGAGTGCCCTGGTGGCTGAGCGGGACTCCGGGAAGATCCAGCGGATCGCCGGGCAGGACGTGACCGACGTCGGGACCGTGGACGATGTGAAGTCGTCGTCGGAGGGTGGGTTGCTCGGGCTGGCGGTGGATCCGGGGTATCCGGGCAAGCCGTACATCTACGCCTACTACTCGGGCGGGGACGACAACCGGATCGCGCGGATCACCTACCAGGACGGGAAGTTGTCGGATCAGCAGGTGATCCTGGACGGGATTCCGGCGGCGGCGATCCACAACGGCGGGCGGCTGCGGTTCGGGCCCGACGGGTTCCTGTACGCCGGGACCGGCGACGGATCGGACCGGCCGAACTCGCAGGACGACAACTCGCTGGGCGGGAAGATCCTGCGGATCACCACCGAGGGCAAGGCCGCGCCGGGCAACCCGGACGGCCGGGTCTGGATCACCAAGGGCCATCGCAACGTGCAGGGTCTCGCGTTCGACGGGAACCAGTTGTACTCCGCCGAGTTCGGGCAGAACACCTGGGACGAGCTCAACGCGATCACCCCCGGCGCGAACTACGGCTGGCCGGCCGCCGAGGGCATCAGCCAGCTGGACGGGATGACCGACCCGATCGCGCAATGGCACACGGCCGACGCGTCGCCGTCGGGGATCGCGTTCGCCAAGGGGTACGTGTTCATGGCGTCGCTGCGCGGCCAGCGACTCTGGGCCATCCCCGTTGCCGGAGGCAAACGAGTTGGCGAGCCGCAGGCGTTCTTCACCAACCGGTACGGGCGTCTGCGCACGGTCGAACTCGCACCGGACGGATCCTTGTGGGTCACCACGTCCAACACCGACGGCCGCGGCGGCGATCGCGACGGCGACGACCGGATCCTGCGCGTGACACTCAGCACTTCCTGATCGGTCAACCGTTTACGCTCTTCGGTCGTCTGGTACTTGTTGAAGAACAGTGACCTGAGGAGGAGATCGGTATGCCGACCGGCCAGGCGTCTGGCGTCCCCAGCAGTGTGATCGCAGCGGTGAGCAGGTTCGACGATGCTCAGCGGACAGTCGAGTACCTCAGAAGCTATGGGATGAACGCGGCGAACCTGGAGATCGTCGGCGCCGGACTCCGGCAAGCCACCAGACGCAGAGTGGTTCCGGTCGTCCGGCTCACCGCGACGACCGCGCTGCAGGGCGCGTTCCTCGGCGTTCTCGCGGCCGTCTTCATCACCTTGGTCGCGGAAACCACGCTGACCGGTCTCGCGGTCGTGGTCTGGGGCTTCGTGTACGGCGTACTCGTCGGAGCCCTCTGGGGTTTGTTCCGCGGACTCGTACGCAATCGGCCGGACCTGGTCAGCACCGAGGTCCTACCGACCCGCTACGAGGTCCGCTGCCCCGCCGCCGAACTGTCCGTCGCGCAAACCCTGCTCGCAGACGCAGCCGACGTAGACGACGGCCGAGTAGATCGCGGAGTCATCGCCGACGCCCCGCGCCCCGAGAGGAACGCAGCCTGAGTAGGAGGGCCTGCCTCGGTCGCGCCTAGGCGTGGCGGCACTGACCGCTGAAGACGGTGGCGACGACCGGGTCGAGAACATCGGAGGAGCTTCGGATGCTCGCGGGGCTGGTTCGCAACGAGAGAACGTCGGCCAGACCGTAGACGGCGCTGACGATCCGCAAGGCCGCGGCGTCCGGGTCCGAGCCGGGTTCGACCTCTCCGCACTCCCGGCCGTTGCGGACTGCGGTTCGTACCCGCAAACAGAGCGCGTCGTGCGCGCCCAGAGCGAGGGCTCCGAGCGCCGGATCCTGCGAGGAGGCGAGCTGGAGTTGCCGCGCGATGCGATGCTCGCGGCGGCGCTGCTCGTCCAGGGGAAGCAGTTCGCGCACAGCTCTGTCGATGATCTGCCGAATCGACCAGTGCTTCTTCTCCCCTGCCGCGACGGCCGCGTCGATCCGGCTGTCGCGGCGGCGGATGAGGTCGTCGTAGGCGTAGTTGAGCAGCTCGTGCCGATCGGCGAAGTAGTGCTGGATGAGACCGACCGAGATCCCGGCGGCCGCGGCGACCCGGGCATAGGTCGTTGTCGCGAAGCCGTGCTCAGCCACCTGGTCCTGGAACGCGGAGGCGATGAGCTGCCGGCGCTCCTCGTGATCGACAATCTTGGGCACTCGTAAACCATACAGGCATATGATAAAGATAGCCATATGACTGTATGGCGAAAACTGGGATCGCTTCTCGCGGCGGCACTCAGCCAGAGCGTCCTCGCCGTGACACCAGCCATCGCCGCCGGCGATCGACCTGACGCAGCTGTGCTGGATGAGTTCGTCCAGCAGCAGAGCCGCGCGATCGGCGTACCGGGCGTTGCCTACGCCGTTGTCGGACCTGGCGGTGTGCAGCACAGCGCAGCGTTCGGCGTCGACGGCGACAGGCAGGAGGTGACTACCCGGACCGCCTTCCTGTGGGGCTCGGTGTCCAAGCCCGTCACCGCAACCCTGGCGGTACTCCTCGCTCGGGACGGCCTGCTGGATCTCGACGCGACGGTGGCCAGGTTGGTCCCGTCGTTCACCACCGCCGATCGGGACTCGGCGGCCCGGATCACGGTGCGCCAACTCCTCGACCACACCAGCGGCCTTCCCAAGGGGCTCGAACTCACCGACCGGTACGAGGCGGGTCGCGGCATCACCTCGCTGCTCCCGCAACTGGCCGACCTGGAACCGCTGGCACCGCCAGGCAGCACGCACGCGTACTCGAGCCTCAACTACATCGTGCTCGGCGCGGTCATCGAATCGGTCACCGGTCAGCCCTTCGCCAAGATCCTCGCCGAGCGGCTACTCGCTCCGGCCGGCATCAGCAGTGCGCTCGCCGACGCCCCGCGGGCTGAGCAGGTGCTGCCGCCCGGACACCGCTTCCTCCTGGGCGGCCCGCGTGCCTTCGACACCCGAGTCGATCCGGCAACCGTTCCGGCCGGCTATCTGGTCGGCTCGGTGAACGACCTCGCGGCGTACGCGCGGACTCAATTGCCTGGCGGGCCGGTGCTCGACAACACAGAACGCACCCTGCTTCATACCGCCCGCGTGGTTCTCGGCGACAAGAGCAGATATGCGCTGGGCTGGCGGGCCTCGCAAGTCCCTGGTACCGACGAGGCGATGATCTGGCACGGCGGCGCCGCTCCTGGCTACCAGGCCGCGATCCTGCTGCTCCCTGAGCGCGACCAGGCGGTGGTCATGCTGCAGAACGCCTACGGCCCTTTCCATGACACGCGGCTGATGGACACCGCGCTAGGCGTCGCCTCACTCCTGACAGGCGCCGAACCCGAGCGCCACCCCACCGACCTGGCCTACCCGGCGCTCCTCGCGGCACTGGCCCTGTTGTCGATGGTTCTGCTCGCGCTGGTGATCGTCACCGTGATCCGCCTGGTCCGGGGCCCGAAGCCTCGCGCCATCCGGCGCCGCCTGATCGGCCTCAGCCTGACCCTGCTCGCCCTCGGAGCTCTCGCCTTCGCCCTGGCCCGCCTTCCTCGGCTCGCCGGCGTCTCCCTCGGCCAGCTGCCCCTCTGGGCGCCCGACGTGTTCTGGCTGGTGCAAACCGCACTGATCCTGTGCGCCGCACTCGCTGTGGTCCGCATCCTGGCAACGCTCGTAACACCGGAGGGCTTGGGTGTAGTACGAGGCAAGCCCGGGGTCCGGAGACCCCGGGCTCAGGTGTAGGTCAGATGCCGAGTTTGGTGTTCAGGAGTTGGCGGACCTTGGCGGCGTCTGCCTGGCCGCGCATGTCTTTCATGACCGCGCCGATGAGGGCGCCGGCGGCGGCCGGCTTGCCGGAGTTGACCTTCTCGACGACGTCCGGGTTCGCCGCGATCGCGCGGTCGATGGCCTCGAGCAGCGCCGAGTCGTCCGACACCAGCGCCAGCCCGCGCTTCTCGATGATCTCCGCCGGCGTACCCTCACCGGCGAGCAGACCCTCGAACACCTGCCGCGCGAGCTTGTCGTTCAGCGTGCCGTCGTCGACGAGCTTCTGCACCTCGGCGACCTCGGCCGGACCCACTCCCAGCGCGTCCAGGTCCTGACCGGACTCGTTCGCCGAGCGGGCCAGCTCACCGAGCCACCACTTCTTCGCGGCGGCCGGCGTCACGCCGAGCTCGATGGTCGCCACGATCGGCTCCAGCGCATTGCCGTTGATGACGTCGCGCATCTCGAGGTCGGTGAAACCCCAGTCCTCCTGCAGCCGCGCACGCCGTACCGAAGGAGCTTCGGGCAGGGTTCCGCGCAACTCCTCGACCCACTCGCGCGACGGCGCGACCGGGACCAGGTCGGGCTCCGGGAAGTACCGGTAGTCGTCGGCGTCGGACTTCTCCCGGCCGGACGTGGTGATACCGGTGTCCTCGTGCCAGTGCCGGGTCTCCTGCAGGATCTTTCCGCCGGCGTTCAGCACGGCCGCCTGCCGGGTGATCTCGTACGTCACCGCGCGCTCGACCGAACGGAACGAGTTCACGTTCTTGGTCTCGGTCCGCGTGCCCAGGGCAGTCGAGCCGTGCGGCTTCAGCGACACGTTGGCGTCGCAGCGCAGCGAGCCCTGATCCATCCGGACGTCGGAGACACCGAGCGCGAACAGCAGGTCGCGCAGCATGCTGACGTACGCACGCGCCACCGCCGCGGCTTTCGCCGGCGGCACCTCGATCGTCTTGGTGACGATCTCGATCAGCGGGATACCGGCCCGGTTGTAGTCGACCAGCGAGTGCGAGGCACCGTGGATCCGGCCGGTCGCGCCCCCGATGTGGGTCGACTTGCCGGTGTCCTCCTCCATGTGCGCGCGCTCGATCTCGATCCGGTACGTCTCGCCGTCGACGACGACCTCGGTCCAGCCGTTGAACGCGATCGGCTCGTCGTACTGCGAGGTCTGGAAGTTCTTCGGCATGTCCGGGTAGAAGTAGTTCTTCCGGGCGAACCGGCACCACTCGGCGATCTCGCAGTTCAGCGCCAGGCCGATCTTGATCGCGGACTCGACGGCCTTCGCGTTCACCACCGGCAGCGCGCCCGGCAGACCGAGGCAGACCGGGCAGGTCTGGGTGTTCGGCGGGGCGCCGAACTCGGTCGGGCAGCCGCAGAACATCTTCGACTTCGTGTTCAGCTCGACGTGGACCTCGAGGCCCATCACCGGGTCGTAGGTCGCCAGCGCGTCGGATATCTCCACTACTTCAGCGTTTTTCAAAGGCGTAGTCATCGGGTCACCTCCAGCTCCGGAGCCTTGGTCATCAGTACGCCGCCCCACTGCTCGGCCAGCGCGGACTCCAGCGCGGCGCCGACCTTGTAGAGCAGGTCGTCGCGCATCACCGGCGCCATCACGTGGAAGCCGACCGGCAGGCCGTCCTCGTCGGCGAGGCCGCACGGGAACGACGCGGCCGCGTTACCGGCCAGGTTGGACGGGATCGTGCACAGGTCGTTCTTGTACATCGCGATCGGGTCGTCGATCCGGTCGCCGATCGCGAACGCGGTCGTCGGCGTGGCCGGCGAGACCAGGACGTCGACCTGCTCGTAGGCCTTGGCGAAGTCGCGGGCGATCAGCGTCCGCACCTTCTGCGCCTGGCCGTAGTACGCGTCGTAGTAACCGCTCGACAGCGCGTGCGTGCCGAGGATGATGCGGCGCTTGACCTCGGCGCCGAACCCGGCCTCGCGGCTCAGGCTCGTCACCGTCTCCGCGCTGTTGGTGCCGTCGTCACCGACGCGCAGCCCGTACCGCATCGCGTCGAACTTGGCCAGGTTGGACGAGGCCTCGCTCGGCAGAATCAGGTAGTACGCCGGGAGGGCGTACTCGAAGTGCGGGCAGGAGACCTCGACCACCTCGGCGCCGAGCTTGGTGAGCAGCTCGACCGCCTCGTGGAAGCGGGCCTCGACACCCGGCTGGTACCCCTCGCCGCCGAGCTCCTTCACGACACCGATCCGCAGACCGGCGACGTCACCGTTACGGGCGGCCTCGACGACCGCCGGGACCGGCTGGTTGATCGAGGTCGAGTCCATCGGGTCGTAGCCGGCGATCGCCTCGTGCAGCAGCGCCGCGTCCAGCGTCGTCCGCGCACACGGACCAGGCGTGTCCAGCGATGACGCCAGCGCGATCAGTCCGTACCGCGAGGTGCCGCCGTACGTCGGCTTCACACCGACCGTTCCGGTGAACGCACCCGGCTGCCGGATCGAGCCGCCGGTGTCGGTGCCGATCGCGAGCGGCGCCTCGTACGCCGAGATGGCCGCCGACGAACCGCCGCCGGAACCGCCCGGGATCCGGCCCAGGTCCCACGGGTTGTGGGTGGTGCCGTACGCCGAGTTCTCCGTGGAGGAGCCCATCGCGAACTCGTCCATGTTGGTCTTGCCGAGGATCACGATCCCGGCCGCCTTCAGCCGCTTCACGACCGTCGAGTCGTACGGCGGCTTCCAGCCCTCGAGGATCTTCGAACCGGCCGTGGTCGGCACACCCTCCTGGGTGAGCACGTCCTTCAGCGCCAGCGGTACGCCGGCCAGCGGGGACAGCTGCTCGCCCGCCGTCCGCTTGTCGTCGACCGCCTTCGCCTGCGCCAGCGCGCCTTCGGTGTCGACGTGCAGGAACGCGTGCACGTCACCGTCGACGGCGGCGATCCGGTCGAGGTGCGCCTGGGTGATCTCCACCGAGCTCGCCTGCCCGGACGTCATCAGCTCCGCGAGCTCGGCCGCGGTCTTCCTGGTGAGGTCACTCATCGTCAGTCCTCCTCCAGGATCCGCGGCACCCGGAAACGCTGGTCTTCCGCGGCCGGCGCGCCGGACAGCGCCTGCTCGGGGGTGAGGCACGGGACGTTCTCGTCGGCGCGCATCACGTTGGTCAGCGGCAGGGCGTGCGAGGTCGGCGGGATGTCGTCCGCCGCCACCTGGCTGACCTGCCCGACCAGGGTGATGATCTGGTCGAGCTGCGGCGCAAGGTGGTCGAGCTCGTCGTCGGAGAGCTCGATCCGCGCCAGTCGCGCCAGGTGCGCAACCTCTTCGCGGGTAATCGATGGCATGAACTGATCCAATGGTTCGCAGGACTTCCGCAGCGTGTTCCGCCGCGACCCGAGCCATCCTAGTGGGCCGCTGTGACAGGCACGTTGCGTCGCCCCCTGGGCTGTGGACAACGGCGGGATGAGATGGGTCGGCGTGTCTCTGCCTACCGCTCTGTAACATGGGCGGCGACAAGGCGTTATGCACAAGGTGATCGGCTGGGAGATGATCGTTCGGTGTTCCTGCTGCGCTTGATCATCCCCGACCGGCCCGGTTCGCTGGGCGTCGTGGCGACGGCCCTCGGCGAGGTGGACGCCGACATCCACGCGATCGAGATCGTCGAGCACCGGCGGGAGAACGGCACCGCCGTCGACGACATCGTGGTCGACCTGCCACCGGGCGTGCTCCCGGACCGCCTGGTCTCCGCCTGCAACGGCGTAGCCGACGTCGAGGTCATCTGGTTCTCGCGGTACGGCGCCGGCGGCGGACTGCACATGGACCTGGAAGCGGTCGAGCAGATGACGTCCGCACCCGCGGACGCGATCGACATCCTGGTCGAACAGTCACCGGCTGTGCTGCACGCGGACTGGGCGGCGCTGCTCGACGGCACCGGCAGCGAGGTGAAGGTCGCACTGGAGACCAGCGCGACGCCGGAGTTCGGCGACGTGGCGGGCCGCTGGCTCCCGATGGAGAAGGCCACGACGCTGGAGGCCCCGGACCACAAGGGCCTCGCGGAGTCGGTGCTGGTCGCCGCACCGCTGGAGTCCGACCGCCGCGTCCTCGTGATCGGCCGCCGCGGTGGCCCCGAGTTCCTCGGCTCCGAGGTGGCCCGCCTCTCCTACCTGGCCTCCCTGGCCGTCACCATCCGCGCCACCGCCTGACCCGACGCGAAAACCCCCGCTCGCCGAATCGCTGCGAGCGGGGGTTTTGCTGTGTCTCAGGTGAAGCTGTGGCTCAGGTGAACTGGAAGTACGCGAGTGCCCAGAGGCCCGCGATGATCAGCAGGACGACGACGCCGACCAGGCTGACGATCAGGATCGCCTGGCTGTTGCTGCCGTTCCGGTCCGGGAGGTCGAACTGGGTGGGACCCCAGGCCCCACCGCCGTCGACCCGCTGGAGCGCCTCGGGCGGTGGCTGGGCCATCGTCCGAGACTCCCGCTTCTCCCGGGGGAACTTCACTCGGTCCTCCGTGCTGCTTCCGTGCTGCTGATCAGGCGTAGAACGACTCGTACGAGATCGAGACCTGCTGCGACGTGTAGCTGGCCGAGCTGTTCCCACTGATCTCGACCTTCCAGCCGCCTACATAAGCAGCGTACGGCTTTCCGTCGTTGTGCGCGTCGACGTACGACTTCACGGCCGCGATGTTGCCGCCCTTGAGGGCGCCGAACGCGTCGCCCAGAGCAGCCGGCAGCGCCTTCTTGGCGTCCGCCGCCTCACCGGACGCGCTGACCTCGATGTCCTTGATGCCCTTGCCGCTGCTCGCGTAGAAGAAGACCCGCTGGTACCCGTACTTGCCGATGTCCTTCTTGCAGGACGTCGTGCAGACGTAGCCCTTGGCCTTCAGCGCCGTGATCAGCTGCGCCTGGGTGGTGTCGAAGGTCTGGTCCGGCAGGTCCATCGAGTCCTCGCCGGACTTGTGACCGGACAGCCGGACGCTCTGGCCCTGGTTGCTGAGCTGGAACTCGCCCCAGGTGGTGCCGACCTCGTCGGAACGCTGACCGGTCTTCACCGCGTCCTGGACCTTCTTCACCTGGTCGGCGCCGAAGGTGTCGTTGCCGAGCGCCTGCAGCACCTGGTCGAAGGCGACCTGGGCGTTGTTGAAGTTGTCGTCGTCCTCGGCCTGCAGCCGCACCGCGACGATGGTGCCGTCGGACTGGAACTGGAAGATCGCCTCGGCGCCCTTGCGGCCGTCCGTCTTGAAGCAGCCGCGGTGCGCGCCCTGACCGGTGTTGAACAGGTCGCTGCAGCCGAAGCCGAGGCCCTGCAACTTCTCGGTCGCGGTCTTGGCCTGGCCGGTCGCGTTGCCGAGTTCGCCGTTCTGGCCGGGACCGCCGGAGGTGGAAGTCGTCGGGTTGCCGGTCGGCTCACCGGTCGGCTGCTCGGTGGTCGTCGGGTTCGACGTCGGCGTGTCGTCGCCGCCGAACGCGCGGATCCCGAGGAACACCAGCAGGCCGATCACCACGAGACCGACCACACCGCCGCCGATCACCAGCGGCAGCTTCTCCTTGCTGATGCCGCCCGGGCCCTTGGAACCCGGACCGCCCGGCTGCCACTGCTGGCCCGGACCGCCCTGCTGCTGGTGCCAGCCGCCTTGCTGCTGCTGGCGCTGGCCCCACGACTGCTGCTGGTAGGCGCCACCCTGCTGCGGCGGCTGACCCCAGCCACCCGCCGGCGGTTGTCCCTGCTGCGGCTGTCCAGGTTGACCAGGTTGACCAGGTTGCCCCTGTTGCCCAGGCTGCTGGCCCCAGCCGCCCTGCTGCGGGCGCTGGTCCTGCTGCGGCGGCTGACCGTGCGGGGGCTGGCCTTGCTGCGGTTGGCCTTGCTGCGGCGGCTGACCCCAGCCACCACCTTGGCCCTGGCCCGGGGGCTGCTGACCCCAGCCGCCGCCCTGCTGTGGCGGCTGGCCACCCTGTCCCCCGTGCTGCCCGCCTGGCTGGCCCCCCGGCTGCCCAGGACCCCATGGTCCCTGCGGCGGCGTCGTCATATTTGCTCCTTCTGACCAGGTGTCGACGTGCAAAGTTAACAGTCGGACGGCTCAGGGCTGCCGCCGGATCCGTCCGGTTCGCGGACTGCCGAAATTGTTACGACTCGTCGGCCTTCGGTGTGGTCGCCACTCCGGCGGCCGCCTCGGAACCGTCCTCGAGCAGCACCCGGAACCCAGCGGCGTCCAGAATCCGTACGCCGAGCTGGACGGCCTTGTCGTACTTCGATCCCGGCGAATCGCCGACGACCACGAACGACGTCTTCTTCGACACCGAGCTCGCGACCTTCCCGCCGCGCCCGACGATCGCCTCGGTCGCCTCGTCCCGGCTGAAGCCCTCGACGGTCCCGGTCACCACGACCGACAGCCCGGTCAGCGTCTGCGGCAGCGTCGGGCCGGTGCGCTCCTCGCGCATGACCACGCCGGACGCCAGCCACTTGTCCACGATCGCCTGGTGCCACGGCACCTGGAACCACTCGATCATCGCCTGCGCGATGGTCGGCCCGACGCCCTCGGTCTCGGCCAGCTGCTCCTCACTGGCCGCGCGGACGTCGTCGATGGTCCGGAACACCTCGGTCAGCGCCACCGCCGCGGTCGGCCCGACGTGCCGGATCGACAGCCCGACCAGCACCCGGGACAGCGGCTTGGTCTTCGCCTCCTCGAGGTTCGCCAGCAGTTTGCGGGCGTTCGCCGACAGCGCGCCGGCCTTCGTGGTGAAGAACTCGCTCTCGGCCAGTTTCTCCTCGGTGAGCGCGAACAGGTCGCCCTCGTCGGCGATCAGCCCGCCGCGGATCAGCGCGTCGGCCGCCTTGAACCCGAGCCCCTCGATGTCGAACGCGGACCGCCCGGCCAGGTAGAACAGCCGCTCCCGCAGCTGGCCCTGGCAGTACTGCGAGTTCGGGCAGCGGATGTCGACGTCCGACTCCTTGGCCGGCGCCAGCACGGTGTCGCACCACGGGCACCTGGTCGGCATCTTCCACGCCGGCAGGCCCTTGGGACGCAGGTCCACCACCGGTCCGAGGACCTCGGGGATCACGTCGCCCGCCTTCCGCAGTACGACGGTGTCGCCCGGGCGGACGTCCTTGCGGGCGACCTCCTTGGCGTTGTGGAGGGTCGCGTACTCGACGGTGGACCCGGCGACGCGGACCGGCTCCATGTGCGCGAACGGGGTGACCCGGCCGGTGCGGCCGACGTTCACCTCGATCTCGATGAGCTTGGTGTTGACCTCTTCCGGCGGGTACTTGTACGCGATCGCCCAGCGCGGGGCGCTCGAGGTCGATCCGAGGGCGCGTTGCAGATCGACCTCGTCGACCTTCACCACGACGCCGTCGATCTCGTGGTCCACCGAGTGCCGGTTCTCGCCGTAGTACGCGATGAACTCGTTGACCTCGTCGAGCGTGCCGACCCGGCGGGCGCGGTCGCTGACCGGCAGGCCCCAGGTCTTCAGCTGGTCGTAGGCCTCCGAGAGCCGGCCGATGTGGTGGCCCTCGACCTTGCCGAGGCCGTGCACGACGAACCGCAGCGGCCGGCCGGCCGAGACCCGCGGATCCTTCTGGCGCAGCGAACCGGCCGCACTGTTCCGCGGGTTCGAGAACACGTCCTTGCCGGCCTCGACGAGCTGGGCGTTGAGCTCCTCGAAGTCCTCGACCCGGAAGTAGACCTCGCCGCGGACCTCCAGGAACATCGGGAGGTCGTCGCCGCGCAACTGCTCCGGGATGCCCTTGATCGTCCGGACGTTCGGCGTGACGTCCTCACCGGTGCGGCCGTCGCCGCGGGTGGCGCCGCTGACCAGCTTGCCGTTCTCGTAGACCAGGTCGAGGGCGAGGCCGTCCACCTTGAGCTCGCAGAGGAATCCGCTGTCGTGGATCTGCTGGACCGTGACCTCGCGTTCCAGCCGCTTCGCCCAGGCCTCCATCTGCTCGGCGGAGAACGCGTTGCCGAGGCTCTCCATCCGCATCGGGTGGTCGACCGGCGTGAACAGCGTGGAGATCGGCGCGCCGACCTTCTGGGTGGGCGAGTCCGGCGTCCGGAGCTCGGGGTACTGCTCCTCGAGGCCCTGCAGCTCGTGCATCAGCACGTCGAAGTCCGCGTCCGAGATGATCGGGCTGGCCAGGTAGTACCGCGCCCGGTGGTCCTCGATCTCCTGGCTCAGCTCCGCATGCCGCGTCCGGACCTCGGCGGGCGCCCCCACGATCTCGCTCATGAGGTGAATTTACAGGGGGTCACCGACATTTTGGCTCAATCGTCGGCGGCTTCGCCGACCACTTCGACGATGTCGCGGAGGAGCTTCAACCGCGCTCTGGCATCGGCCGGTGACGGAGCGGCCGCGAGCCCGCAGGCGGGCGTGATGACGACCTTCTTCAGCAGTTCCGGGTCGAGGCCGAGTTCGCGCCAGCGGCGTACGAGCGGGTCTGCGGCCTTCTCGGCGGACGGCAGCGCACCGGTGGTGGGTACGACGCCCGCGTAGATCGTGGTGCCCGCCTCGGCGGCGATGGCGATCTGATCCCAGGCCGCCGTGTTCAGCAGGGCCGTGTCGACGGCCACCCCAGCAGCGCCAGACTTGGTGAAGACCTCGATCGGAGGCCGGGCGGCGCAGCAGTGGACGACGGTTGGTGCACCCGCGGTGAACAGGCTCAGGAGCTCGACAGCACCAGGCCCGTCGACAGACCGGTGCTTGCTCCAGCCGGACGCGGTCGGCACAGCTCCCGCGAGTACGGCGGGCAGCCCAGGCTCATCCACCTGCAGCACGACCTCGGCCCCCGGAACCCGCTTCCGTACGTCGGCCACGTGCTGCTGCACGCCATCCGCCAGAGCCTGGGCCAGGTCCCGCCGCGCGCCGTGGTCGGCCAGCACCTTGTCCCCACGCGGCCGCTCCACCGCTGCAGCCAGCGTCCACGGCCCGGTGACCTGTACCTTCAGCCGCCCCTGATACCCGTCCGCGTACTCCTCCAGCACGTCCAGGTCCTCGTGGAGCAGCGCCCGGGCCCGCCGCTGGTCCAAACTCGCCCGTGAGTTCCCACCACCGGTCAGCCGCCACCCGGCCGGTTGCAGGTCCGCAGCCAGCTCTGTCAGTACGGCGACGCTCCGGCTGAGCATGTCGCCGTACGGACGCGCTGGGAGCTCAGGCAGGAACGGGAGGTCGACCAGTTCGAGTACGGCGGGCATCCACCCGCGGATGTCATCGCCGGGGAGCGAGCCCAGGCCGGTGGTTGTCATACGGCGGCGGTGACTCGCTCGACGGTGTCGATGGTCGCGGATCCGATCACGCGCGTGCCGTCGTACAGAACGACTGCCTGTCCGGGTGCGACTGCCGAGGTCGGCTCGTCGAAGGTGACCTGGACCTGATCACCGTCCAGCCAAGCGGTGACAGACACTTCGTCGCCGTGGGCCCGAAGCTGTGCCTTCACTGTCATTCGATCAGTGGGCGCGGGGCCGCACCAGCGGGGCTTCGACGCGGTGAGCTGCGAGACGGCCAGCTCCTCGCGGGATCCGACGGTCACGGTGCGGTCGACCGGGCTGATGTCGAGGACGAAGCGCGGCTTGCCGTCCGAGGCCGGCGTACCGATCCGCAGGCCCTTGCGCTGGCCGATGGTGAAGCCGTGCGTGCCCTGGTGCTCGCCGAGCTTCTTGCCCTGTGCATCGATGATGTCGCCCGGCGCCTCGCCCAGCTGCGAGCTGAGGAAGCCCGGGGTGTCGCCGTCGGCGATGAAGCAGATGTCGTGGCTGTCCGGCTTGTCCGCCACCGACAGCCCGCGGCGCTCGGCCTCCTCGCGCACCTCGGTCTTGACGGTGTCGCCGAGCGGGAAGAACGCGTGCGCGAGCTGCTGCTGCGTCAGTACGCCGAGCACGTACGACTGGTCCTTGGCCGGGTCCACGGCTCGGTGGAGCTCACGACCGTCAGCCGTGTCCACGATCCGTGCGTAGTGCCCGGTCACGACCGCGTCGAAGTCGAGCGCGAGGGCCCGGTCCAGTACGGCGCTGAACTTGACCTTCTCGTTGCAGCGCAGGCACGGGTTCGGCGTCCGGCCGGCGGCGTACTCGCTGACGAAGTCCTCGACCACGTCGGCGTGGAACCGCTCGGCCAGGTCCCAGACGTAGAACGGGATGCCGATCACGTCCGCGGCCCGGCGGGCGTCGCGCGAGTCCTCGATCGTGCAGCAGCCCCGCGCGCCGCTGCGGTACGACTGCGGGTTGCGGCTGAGCGCCAGGTGCACGCCGGTCACGTCGTGCCCGGCCTCGGCCATCCGCGCGGCCGCGACCGCGGAGTCCACTCCGCCGGACATGGCTGCGAGTACCCGCATCAGGTGTTCCTTCCCACGTTCTGCAGACCGGCGGACTTCGCGCGCTCTACGACCGGTCCGATGTTGTCCAGGACGGCGTCGACATCGGCCTGGGTCGAAGTGTGCCCGAGGGTGAACCGGAGCGAGCCGCGGGCCCGCTGGTCGTCGTACCCCATCGCCAGCAGCACGTGACTCGGCTCGGCGACCCCGGCGTTGCACGCAGACCCGGTCGAGACCTCGATCCCGCGGGCGTCGAGCAGCAGCAACAGCGAGTCGCCCTCGCAGTCGCTGAACGACAAGTGTGCGTTACCGGGCAAGCGGTCCGTCGGGTCCCCCGACAGCAGCGATCCCTCGACGGTGCCGGTGATGCCGGCGATCAGGGTGTCCCGCAGCTCGGTCAGCCGGCCGGCCTCCTCCGCCTGGTGCTTCACGGCGTGCTCGGCCGCCACGGCGAACCCGGCGGTCGCGGGTGCGTCGAGGGTGCCGGACCGTACGTCGCGCTCCTGTCCCCCGCCGTGCAGGATCGGCGTCAGTTGCGTCTCCTTGTGGACGACGAGCGCCCCGATCCCGTACGGACCGCCGAGCTTGTGCGCGGACACCGTCATCGCGTCCACGCCCAGCTCACCGAAGTCCACCGGCACCTGCCCGATCGCCTGCACGGCGTCGGTGTGCACGGGTACGCCGTACTGCTGCGCGATCGCGGCGACGTCGGCGACCGGCTGGAGCGTGCCGACCTCGTTGTTCGCCATCATCAGCGTGATGAACGACACGGACTCCGGGTCGCGCTCGACGGCCCGCCGTACGTCGTCCGGACGCACGCGACCGAGCTCGTCGACCGGGAGCCACTCGATCTCGGCGTGCTCGTGCAGACCGAGCCAGACCGCCGGGTCCAGGACCGCGTGGTGCTCGATGCCGCTCAGCAGGATCCGGCGCCGGCGGGGATCGGCCGCCAGGCGGGACCACCACAGGCCCTTGAGTGCGAGGTTGTCCGCCTCGGTGCCGCCGGAGGTGAACACGATCTCGCTGGGCTGGGCGCCGAGTGCCGCGGCGATCGCTTCGCGGGCTTCCTCGACCGTCCGCCGCGCACACCGGCCGGAGCCGTGCAGTGACGACGCGTTACCGGTCCGGGAGAGGTGATGGGTCATCGCCTCGATCGCGGCCGGGAGCATCGGGGTCGTCGCCGCGTGGTCCAGGTACACCGTGCGACGGTCGGAAGCAGTCATATCGGTTTCAAGGGTATGTCCGGCACGGATGTTCCCGCTCCTCGGGAGTCAGCGCGCGAGATCCAGCGTGCACCGCTCCTCGAACCGGGCCCCGATCCGGCGGAAGATCCCGGCCGCCTCCAGCAGGACGTCACGGTCCCCCGTCAGGCGCCCCTCAGCCCTTCGCAGGACCGCCGCCGCCCAGGCGTTCTCACTCACCGCCCGCTCCAGGTACTCCGCCGCGTCGGGCCGCCCAGACACCACGGCAAGCTCCGCCCCGGCGGCATGAGCGTACGGAATCCACCACGGCTCGCGGAAAGGCGCGAACGCCCGCTCAACCACACCCGAGTCGGTGTTGTGGTGGTGGATGGCGAGGCGGGCTTCTACGAAGGCGGCGGGGGCGGCTAGGCCTCGGTCGTCGGTTGGGTCGGTTACGCGGGCGATCTCGAGGGCGCGGGCCTGCCAGACCGCGTCCTGACCGCTGCCGAGCAGTCCGTGAGCGAGCGCGGCCGTCGCGGCGGCCGAGGCCATCCAGACCCGCGGCGGGCATCCGGCCGCCCGCCAGCCGTTCCACATCACGTCGGCAGCTCGTACGGCGTCCTCGAACCGGCCGGCGAGCGCGTAGGCGCGCACCTTGCGCGGGGCGGTGATGTACGGGTGACCGTGCACCGGGTCGCCGATGAGCTGCGCAAGCCGGACGGCCTCGACGATGTCACCGACCGCGATCGCCGTGGTCGAGGCGACGTGGAAGGCGTCGACGATCTCGGCCGCCGCACGCGGGTCGTGCGCGGGAAGGGTCGCGGCCAGCGACATCCGCTCCTTCGCCGCCATGTCGGCCTCACGCAACCGCCCGGCCGCCGCGAGCGCGGTGCCGTGAGCGTCGAGAGCGCTCATCAGATCCAACGGTTGCTCCGCCCGCCGAGCGGCCGCCACCGCAGCCTCCGCCGACGCAACCCCGAACCGATCCACCCAAGCCCACGCCACCCGAACCAGCACACTGCCGTCCGCGTCGTCAGGAAGCAGGCTTGCTCCTCGGTCTTCGGGTAGTTCGGCCGGGCGGGTCATCTCGTAGCGGTTCAGGATGGTGACCGCGTACCCGGCGGCGTCCAGGATCCCGTCCGCGGCCGATCGCATCATCAACTGGTAGGCGTGTCCACCATCCGCGACAACCATCGCGGCATCGGCGGCATCACGCCGATCGTCGTACCGCTCCCCCGCGTCCGCAGCGTTCGCAGCAGCGACCAGGTAATGCTCACGCGCCTCCAGAAACCGCCTCCGGGCAAACGTCAGATGAGCGAGCTTGCGAGCAAGGGACCGTACGCCGCCACTCGCCACCCGCAGGTCCGGAGCCAGCAGATCGAACTCCTGCTGCCACTCCTCCCCCGCCTCCAACCGCTCCTCGAGCTTGGTGGCCAACCGATCGGCCCAAGCCACATGCAGCGCCGCAACCTCGTCGTACTCGTCCTTGAGCTCCTCAAGCGCAAACACCCGCACCGTCTCCAGCATCCGCCAGCGACTGATCCCCGCGTGCTGACTACGGTGCAGCAGGCTCTTGTCGGTCAGCCGACCCAGGAGGTCGCTCAGCTCGCCCCGACTACTGCCCGGCGTCACACCAGCAACCGCAGCGAGGTCGAACCCACCAACAAACACACCCAGCCGCCGGAACAGCCGACGCTCGTCGTCACCAAGCAGCTCGTAGCTCCAGCCGATCACCTGCGCCAGAGAGTTGTGCCGCTCGTTCGGACCACGTCCTCCGGACAGGAGCCGCAGCCGATCGTCCAGCGCCGCCAAGAGCCCGTCCGGACCCAGCGACCCAGCACGAGCCGCAGCCAGCTCAATAGCCAGCGGTACGCCGTCCAGCTCGGCACACACCTTCTGAGCAAGCTCACTGTCATCTGCCACCTCAGGCGCGACCAAAGCGGCCCTGTCGCGGAAGAGCTGCTCTGCCTCAGCTCCTAGCGTCAGCGGCCCCAGCTGCACCGGCCGCTCCCCCGCCACGCCGAGACGCTCGCGGCTCGTGACCAGTACTGCCGTTTCGGTCGCCTCGGTCAGGATGCGAGCGACCAGACCCGCCACGTCGTCCAGCAGATGCTCGCAGTTGTCCAGGACGAGCAAAGTGCGGCCGCGCTTGAGCCGTTCGAGTACGGCGTCCGCGAGCGTCTGCGGTGGTTGCTCCGTGACCTGCAGCGCTTCGGCAACCGCAGCGACCACAAAGCCCGGACGTACCGGGACCAGATCGACGACCGCACCGCCGTAGGGGTAGTTGTCGGCGACGTCCGCTGCAACGCGTAGCGCCAGACGGGTCTTGCCCACGCCACCAGGTCCGAGCAGGCTGACGAGGCGGTTGCTGCCGAGTGCTCTGGTCAGCTGTGCGCGGTCATGCTCGCGGCCGACAAACGTCGTACCCGGTCCGGCCGGCGTACTGAAGCCCGGAGGTTGTGACTCGGCCACGTCCGCCAGCGCGGCGAGCTCGTGCCGGTCCGCGACGCCGTACTTGCGCAGCAGCGAGGAGATGTGGCTCTCGACGGTCCGGATGCTGATGTGCAGTCGCCGGGCGATCTGCGCGTTCGAGCGGTCGCCCGCGAGCGCCGCGAGTACCTCGGCCTCTCGCGCCGACACGTCCTTCGGACCAGCCATTGGCCCATCATGCGGGATCCGTGGTCCTTCCGTGGCCGGTACGGACGACTTTCCGTGGCACCCGCGCCGACTGTGGAAGCACAACCTCGGAATCAGGAGAAGACCATGGGACGCGTACTGCTGGACATCACGATGTCGCTCGACGGATTCGTCACCGGACCGGGAGCGGACCTCACGCACGGCCTCGGGATCGGCGGTGATCCGCTGCACGACTGGCTCGCCGGCGAGGCCGAGGCCGACCGCGAGGCGTTCGAGCGCACCAGCGCGAACATCGGCGCCGTACTGATGGGACGGCGGACGTTCGACCTCATCGACGGGCCGCGGGGCTGGAGCGCCGACGGGTTCAGCGGCGAGCGGCCGGCGATCTATGTGGTGACCTCGAATCCGCCGAGCCGGGTCCGCCTCGACGGCTGGTTCGAGTTCGTGCCGGACGGGATCGAGGCCGCGCTCAAACTCGCACGGGCCGCGGCGGGTGCGCGGGACGTGATGATCATGGGCGGCGGGCACCTGTGCCGGCAGTACCTGTACGCCGGGCTTGTCGACGAACTGCGGGTCCACGTCGCGCCGATCGTGCTCGGCGACGGCACCCCGCTGTTCGAGCGGACCACGCTGACACCGATCCGGCTGGTGCCACGGGACACTACAAGCACACCGAACGCGACCCACCTGACGTACGACGTACCTCATCAGGAGCTGTGATGACACAGGAGATCCTCGACCGGCGTGCGGCGGCGGTCATCGAAGCCAACAAGTACATGGCACTCGGAACGGTCGGCGCGGACGGGCTGCCCTGGGTCACGCCGGTGTACTTCACACCGGACGGGCACGACACGTTCTACTGGGCGTCGTCGCCGAACTCGCTGCACTCGCGCAACCTCGCGGAGCGGCCGGATGTGAGCATCGCGATCTTCGACTCGACCGTGCCGATCGGTGGTGCGTCGGCGGTGTACTTCCGGGCGAAGGCCGCTCTCGTCCCGGACGACGAGCTGGAAGCGTGCGCGACGCTCTACTCGTCGCGGCACGCAGAGCTGCGCGCGTTCTCCGCCGACGAACTGCGCGACGACCTCCGCCTGTACCGCGCCCGCGCCACCGAGCACTGGATCCTGGTCACGGGCCGCGACCCGGAGTACGGCACCGGGCTCGACTCGCGGCGACCCGTGTGGGCCTGATGACCCGCTGACACGCAATCCTGCCGGAGAGCAACGTCTGGTTGAGCGGAAGGCAGGACATGAACGACTGGTGGACCGATCGCAAGCAGAACCAGCAGCTCTCCAACCTGGAGAGCGAGATGTCGTACGCGCGCCAGGAGGCCTCGAGCCTCCGATCCCAGTTGTCCCGGGTCCAGGGCAGCCTGCAGAGCCGCGTGGACAGCATGTCTCGTGCGTTCGACGCGTTCGTCGAGCTGTCCGACCTCCGCCACGAGACCGCCGGTTTCGTCGACGCCGCCGAGCTCCGCCGCTACGCCAGCCGGGTGCTCTCCGCGATGGCGTCCAGCAGTGAGATTCCGGAGGCCGGCGCACCTGTCGCCCGGTACTGGTTGAGCCCCGCCACCCAGGCACTGATCTCCCTGCACGCCTCCACGCCGGACGAGCAGGCGATCAGTACGGCGATGGAACTCGACCAGCGCCGTACGTCGATCTACCTGTCGCTGGCGCTTGCGGTGCTCGGGCAGCGGCACCAGGTGCAGAACGAGTGGCTGGACGTCGCGTTCGGCGTACCGGCCGCAGACGGAACGCTGACCAGGGTGCAGCGGGTGCTGTGGACGACAGCTGCGCGTGGCGGGTTCGGGGCGGACGGTCTAGAGCTCGTGGTGAAGCGACTGCAGTCGGCCGCGTCCCCCGACGGCGGGTGGCTGTCCCGACTCGAGAACCGCGGCAGCTCCAGCCGCTCGAGCGGGCCTCGTCTCAAGGAGACCGAGCCGCAGGACGACGCAGCGAACCGCTTGAGCCGGATCCGCAACGCCGTCGAGACGATCCTCGGCAACACCGAGGCCCGCGAACCCGACCCCGACCTGAACTACCCCGAGACCCGCAAGACCGACAGCACCCCGGACGACGCCAAGTCGTCCCGTCGCAAGGCCAAGTCGTCAGCCGACGCCGACAACGAGCCGGCCGAGGACAGTGCCGCGGCCATGCTGCGGCTGCTGATCTCCGAGGGCAGCGAGCCGGAGCGCGAGACCCTGGCCCGGATCGCCGTACTGCGTGCACGGGTGAGCGGGGCCGCCGAGCCCACCGCCCAGGCGCTCGAGGACTCTGCCGGCACGGTCGACGCGCTGCTCACCGAGGACCTCAGCCTGTCCGCCGACCCGCACCTGTCGACCGCCGCCCTGCACGTCGTCGGTCCGCTGGTGCTGCCCGCGGTCGAGACCGTGGCACAGACCGCCGAACTCCCGGGCCCGTCGCAGGTCTCCATCGGCAGCGGCACTCACGCGATCACCATCCGCGCCGACGGACCCGACCAGCTCGAACTCGGCAAGGCGACGTCATCGCTCACGGCAGCCGCCGGAGTCATGTCCACTGGCCAGCGCGCCACTCCGATCGGCCTGCTGGTCGGCGGCGCGGTGGTGGCGGTCGGGCTCGGGTTGCTCCTGCACTGGTTCTGGATCCTGGTCGGCCTGGTCGTGATGGCCTTCGGCCTCAACAGCTATGTGCAGCTGCGGCGCGCCATCAACAACGACAAGACCAGAGCCGCCGGAGAGGTAGCCAACCTCAACGAACGCTGCACGACGGCCGCGACCGCCCTCTCGAACTACCTCAACAACGCCGACGCCCGAAAGACCGCCATCGCCGACGACCTCACCACCATCCGCGAGCAACTAACCACCTGAATCACCGGATCCGTTCACACCAAAGGCGGCCAGCAGAACCTTCTCCCCTGTCGACAACGGACAGGAGATCCGGCTCTCCGGTCCGATGTGCGGGTGGTGATCGCCCGATCCGGGGTCGTGCGACAGGTGGCACGCGTCGAGCAGACGACCGGTTATCTCCTCGCGTTGTGGGTTCTCTACTGATACACGCACGGAGAACCCTGCACAGGAGGGGATAACCCCGGCTGTGCTGAGATGGTGTGGGGCAGCGTCGAAGGGGCGGGTCGGTTCGCGCGGAACGCCTGCCGTGTGTCCGGGATCGCGCCGAGTCGTGGCGTTTCGTTGGCCACTGGACCGTCGAGTCGTGGATCGAGGCTGCGTTTGACCGCCGAAATCTACGACTCGAGGAAACGCGGGTGACTGCGGCACGGCGGTCGAGAGGTCGACGGAGCAGCCCAACCACCCACACCTGCATCACAAGCGCCGGAGATCCCCTCCGGGAATGGGACAGCCCGGCTCGGGGGGCCGAGCCGGGCTGTTGGTGGCGCGGGGTCAGGACTTGCGCTTGGTGACTTCTTCGGTGGCGGTGGGGAGGACCTTGTGGAGGTCTCCGACCACGCCGAAGTCGACCAGTTCGAAGATCGGGGCCTCGGGGTCCTTGTTGACCGCGACGATCGTCTTCGAGGTCTGCATGCCGGCGCGGTGCTGGATCGCGCCGGAGATACCGGCCGCGACGTACAGCTGCGGCGACACGGTCTTGCCGGTCTGGCCGACCTGGTAGGCGTGCGGGTACCACCCCGAGTCCACCGCCGCGCGCGACGCACCGACAGCGGCACCGAGCGAGTCGGCGAACGCCTCGATCGGGGCGAAGTCACCGCCGGTACCGCGGCCACCGGACACGATGATCGCGGCCTCGGTCAGCTCCGGACGACCCGTCGCCTCCCGCGGCTTCGACTCCACGATCCGCGCCGTCTTCGCGGCGTCGGAGATCGTGACGTCGAACTCCTCCACCTCCGGCGAGGTCTCGGCGGCCTCGGGAGTGGCGGCGTTCGGCTTGACCGTGATGATCGGCGTGCCATGCGTGACCTTCGCCTGCACGGTGAAGTTGCCCGCGAACACCGACTGCGTCGTGACAGCGCCGCCATCGGCAGCGACGACGTCGACGGCGTCGGTGATCAGGCCCGAGTCCAGCTTGACCGCGAGCCGGGCCGCGATCTCCTTGCCCTCGGCGCTCGACGAGATCAGGATCGCCGACGGCTCGATCTTCGCCGCGACCTGCGCCAGCGCCTCGGCCTTGGGCGCCACCAGGAACTGCGTGAGCTCCGGGTTCGACAACGCGATCACCTTCGTCGCGCCGTACTGCCCGAGAGCCGGCAGCGCCGCCTGCACATCAGTGACACCCTCACCGACGAACACTGCGACCGGCTCGCCGAGGCGGCGGGCGATCGTGAGGAGCTCGGCGGTCGTCTTGCGGACCACACCCGCGGTGTGGTCGACGAGAACCAGAACGTTCGACATAACTAGACCCGCACCCCTCAGAGGAACTTGTTCGTGGACAGGAACTCGACCAGCCCGGCAGCGCCGCTACCGTCCTCGTCGGTGACGATCGTGCCGGCCGTCCGCGCCGGACGGGCGGTCACCTCGACCACCTCGGTCCACGCCGACGAGCCGCCCACCTGCTCCGGGGTCAGCTCGAGGTCGGCCAGCGACCACGTCTCGACCGGCTTCTTCTTCGCGGCCATGATCCCCTTGAACGACGGGTAGCGCGGCTCGTTCGCCTGGTCCGACACCGACAGCACCAACGGCAGCGTGCCCTCGATGGTCTCGCTCGCGGTGTCACCGTCACGGCGGATCCGCACGGTCTGCCCGTCGACGGTCACCTCCGAGCCCAGCGTCACGGCCGGCAGGCCAAGCCGCTCCGACACCATCGCCGGCACGACACCCATCCCGCCGTCGGTCGAACCCATGCCGAACACGACCAGGTCCGCCTCGAGCTTGCCCAGCGCCTTGGACAGGATCAGCGAGGTGGCGACCGCGTCCGAACCGTGGATCGCGTCGTCGAGAACGTGGACACCGGCGTCGGCGCCCATCTGCAGACCCTTCTTCACCGCGTCCGCAGCCTGCTCGGGGCCGACCGTGAGAACGGTCACCACAGAGTCGTCCCCGGCCTCCTTCACGGTCAATGCGGTCTCGACGGCATACTCGTCCAGCTCGGACAGCAGCCCGTCGACACCCGCACGGTCCACCGTGTTGTCCTCCGGGCGGAAGCGGCGGTCCGCGGTGGCATCCGGCACGAACTTCGCGCAGACGACGATCTTCATAGCGTGTGGGACCCCTTCTGGTTAACGGTCTCTGCCAAGCCTGCCACGGATGTTACTCACGAGAAACATAACGGCGGTGCGAGTCCGATCACAGTCGCGTGGACGACTAGGCTGAGTCAGTGACCGAGACGTTACCGCTGACCGGTGAGAGGACCGCGCCCGGGATCTGGCACGAGAACTATTGGTTCGCGCGCCATGACGCCGCCTATCGCTGGATCACGGCCCACCTGCCGATCGGGACCGGCCGGATCCTCGACGCCGGCTGCGGCGAGGGCTACGGCGCGGAACTGCTCCGGCTCGCCGGAGCGAGCCCGGTGACCGGTCTCGACTATGAAGATACGACGTTGCGGCACGTCCGCCGCGTTTATCCACAGATCAAGGTCGCGCGGGGCAACCTTGTGCAGACGCCCTTTGCGGACAACGCGTTCGAGACCGTCACCTCACTGCAGACGATCGAGCACCTCTGGGAGCAGCCGCGGTTCGTCGCGGAGTGCGCGCGCGTTCTCGCGCCCGGAGGAACCTTGGTCCTCAGTACGCCGAACCGCCTGACCTTCCCGAGCGGGAACTGGTACCACACGCGCGAACTCACCGCCGCCGAGTTCATCGAACTCCTCGAGCCGCATTTCGAGATCACGCAGGCTCTCGGACTCCACCACGGCGAACGGCTGACGTCCTGGGAGACGCGGTACGGATCCTGTGTCGACGCGCAGCTCGCCGCCGAGCACGACCAGTGGGACGACAACCTGGCCGGACTCGTGCGCGGTACGACGTACGCCGACTTCGAGATCCGCCCAGGAAACCTGGACGAATCTCTCGATCTCGTGCTGGTCGCTACGGCCGGATGATCTTTTCGACGATCTTGCCGGCGATCAGGTAGACCAGCGCCGCGATCCCCCAGTTGACCAGGAGCGTGTTCTTCGCGGTCTCGAGCCGGAACAGGTCCTTGAACGGGCCGACCAGGTCGTGACCGCGCTCCAGGATCCAGCGCACGATCTCGTTGCTCTGGTTGGTCTGGTCGAGCGCGGTGAACAACGCACCGAGCGCGAGGACCGCGGCCGCGAGCACCGCGACCAGCCAGATCAGCGACGCGATCAGGTTGCGCAGCTTCCGGACACCGGAGCCGACCGAGGTCAGCGCCTGCTTGCCCATGCCGGGTCCCGAGGAGCCCGCCGGTTTGTTGCCCGAGGCACCGGTCGGCTTCGCGGCAGGCTTGCCCGCCGCGGCGCCCGCACCAGTGGCCGCCGCTACCGGCTCCTTGTCGGCAGCAGCGCCCTTCGAGGCGTCCTTCGCCGGGGCATCCGGCTGACCGGTCGCGGCGTCCTCCGAGCCGGCCGCGTCCGTTGCCGGGGCCCCGGCCGCCGCCTTCTCCCGGGCCCGCTGCTCCGCCACGATCTCCGCCGCCGTCTTCGGCCGGGCAGTCTTCGTCGCGGTCGCCGCACCCGATCCGGTACCGGTCTCGGTGCCGGCGGTCTCGGCCTTGTCGGCGGCCGGGTTCAACTCAGCCTTCTCGTCCTGCGTACCCACGTCGTCCATCTCCTCAGCCGGGGTCCGTTCCTCGTCCGTGGCCACTGCGGTCGCCTCGGTCTCCGGGGCCGGCGGTCTCCTACGCCGACTGACCGGGACCGGGCGTGGCGACAACCGGCGGCGCGCGCCCGCAACCGGTGCCGCTGCCGTACTGCCGTCTGCCTGTGCTTCCGGGTTCACGCTGGTGTTCACGCCCATGTCTGACTCGTTCGTTTCAAGCACTGGTTCCAACGTAGCGCTGCGGGCTACCACTGGCTCGGCCACGATCGGCACCGGGTCGACCGCGCGGGTCCTCGCCTGCGTGATCGAGTTGTCGGCCGCGGCCTGGTCGAGCAGCGACCGGGCAGCCTGATCGGCCGGACCGATCGCAGCCTGGTCCGCCACGCTACTTCTCCTCTCCGATGCTCATCCGGACGTGGGCGTCCGACCGGATGTGGGGGCCATAGTGCCCGACTGGTGAGTAACTTGAGAACCCCTCACGCTCTCTTTTTCACCATCTGCTTCTACCTCATCACTACCCGCATCCCCCGGAGCCACGCGCTGGGACCGCGCGACCGGAGTCTCACCTGCCTTGAGCAGACCGGCGGTCCGAGTGTTCGCCGCGGCCAGTCCGGCCAGGTACTTACGGCGCTCGGCGTTGGCGGCGTACCGGCTGGTGCGGTCGCCCAGGATCTTGGCTGGTACGCCGCCCGCGATCGCGTACGCCGGGATGTTGCCGCGGGCAACGCTGTTGGCGCCGATCACCACGCCGCGGCCGATGTCGGCGCCCCGGGTGACCGTGACCTTCGTCGCCAGCCAGCAGTCCGGGCCGATCCGGACCGGGGACTTCACCAGGCCCTGATCCTTGATCGGCAGGTCCAGGTCCTCGGTCTTGTGGTCGAAGTCGCAGATGTAGGTCCAGTCCGCGATCAGCGTCGACGCGCCGATCTCGATGTCCAGGTAGCAGTTCACCGTGACGTCGCGGGCGAACACCACCTTGTCGCCGATCCGCAGCGTCCCCTCGTGGGCGCGCAGCCGGGTCTCGTCACCGAGGTGCACCCATTTGCCGAGCACGATCCGCCCGTGACCGGGCCGCGCCACGATCTCCAGGTGCTTGCCGAGGAACACGAAACCCTCGGTGATCACGTGCGGGTGGCGCAGCTTGAACCAGGCGAACCGCCAGTAGCGCTTCAGGTAGTACGGCGTCCACGCCCGATGGCGCACCACCCAGCTGAGATTCGCCGCGGTGAGTAACCGCATCAACACACCCTACTGCTTGTCCTACTGCTTGTTGCTGATACCCGTGATCGAGACGTTGTAGTACAGCTCGTCCGGTACGACGGTCGACAGCGCCTTGTCCACCTTGGACAGCTGCAGCCACGACTTGTACGCGAACATCCGCCACCCGAACCCGAGCTTCTGCTCCGGTACGGCGGCCTCGAACGTGCGGATCGGCCACCCGACCCATGCCGCCAGCAACTCCTCCGTGACGGTCTTCACCTCGACCGCACCGGCCCGCGACGCCATCCGCGCCAGCGTGTCCGGGTCGAACGTGTGCAGGTCGACCACGGCCTCCAACGCGGCAGCCCGCGAGGATTCGTCGAGCTCCTCCTGCGACCGCCGCCAGTGCGCGAGCGCGGGCAGCTTGGTCACGTTCGTGGTCGCCCACCAGGTGAAGCGGGACAGCCGCCGGGCCACGAAGTCGCCGTACCGGGTGGGCTCGCCGCAGATCACGAAGCGTCCGCCCGGCTTCAGCACCCGGAGCATCTCGCGGAACGCCAGCTCGACGTCCGGGATGTGGTGGATGACCGCGTGCCCGATGACGAGGTCGAACGTGTCGTCGTCGTACGGGAGCTTCTCCGCGTCGGCGACCTTGCCCTCGATCGCGAACCCGAGCGTCTTCGCGTTCTTCTTCGCGGCCTCGACCATGCCCGGCGAGAGGTCCGTGACGTGCGCCTCGTCGAGGACGCCGGCCAGCTTGAGGTTCAGCGTGAAGAAGCCGGTGCCGGCGCCGATCTCGAGGGTCTTGCCGTACGGCCAGCCGCGGGTTCCGGCGACCGCTGTGAAGCGGTCCCGGGCGTAGTCGACGCAGCGTTCGTCGTACGAGATCGACCATTTCTCGTCGTACGTCGACGCTTCCCAGTCGTGGTACAGCACCTGGGCGAGCTTGTTGTCGTTCCAGGCCGCCTCGATGTCTTCGGCGGAGGCAGCAGGCTTGGAGGTAGCAGACATCAGATTCCCTTGAACTCAGCTTTGCCAGGACCGTTCTCGACGAAGGACTTCATCCCGATCGCGCGGTCCTCGGTGGCGAACAGCGCCGCGAACTGCTGACGCTCGATCTCCAGCCCGGTGGTCAGGTCGACGCCCAGTCCGGAGTCGATCGACTCCTTGGCCGCGCGCAGCGCCATCGCCGCGCCGCGGGAGAACTGGGACGCCCAGGCAACGGCCGCGTCGTACACCTCGGCGGCCGGGACCACCTTGTCGACCAGGCCGATCTGCAGCGACTCGGCCGCGTCGACGAACCGGCCGGTGTAGATCAGGTCCTTGGCCTTCGACGGGCCGACCAGGCGGGACAGCCGCTGCGTACCGCCGGCGCCCGGGATGATGCCGAGCAGGATCTCCGGCTGGCCGAGCTTGGCGTCGTCGGCGGCGATCCGGTAGTCGGCGCAGAGCGCGAGCTCGCAGCCGCCGCCGAGCGCATACCCGGTGATGGCGGCAACGGTCGGCTTCGGGATCGCGGCGACCGCGCTGAGTGAGGACTGCAGCGGACCGGAGCGCTTGGCCATGTCGGCGTACGACATGTCCGCCATCTCCTTGATGTCCGCGCCGGCCGCGAACACCCGCTCGCCGCCGTAGATCACCACGGCGCGTACGTCGTCGTTGCCGGTGGCCTCGACCGCAGCGACCCGGATCTCCTCCTGGACCTGGACGTTCAGCGCGTTCATCTTCGGCCGATCCAGCCGGATCGTGCCGACACCTTCACTCACGGTGAGGTTGACGAACTCGCCCATGGCGTCCACTCCTTACGGTTCCCGGGGACTACCGGTCGGTCACATCCCCGGGAACCGTACCTGACAGGAGCGGGTCCTTAAACATCCACCGCCTGGCCGGAGGCCGCCGAGCGGCGGGCCGCGTCGACGATCTTCAGCGTGCGGAGGCCGACCGCGCCGTCCGGCTGCGGTACGACGGCCGGCGCCTGGCCGGGCTGTGCCGGGCCGGAGGTGCGGACGGCGTCCAGGAACGTGTCGAGCAGCGACGCGTCCAGGTTGCCGCCGATCGCGAGGTAGACCTCGCCCGCGGCGTCCGTGCCGCCGACGTGCGCGACGAACGGCTCGATCTCCACCGACCCATTGGTACCGGTCACCTGCAGCGACACGCCGCCCCAGGTCGGACCGTTGTCCGGAACGCTCCACGAGCAGTCGATGGTTGCCAGCAGCCCGTTGTCGTAATTGATCGTCACCAGACCGCCCGTCTCCACCTCCACGCCCTTGTCCTGGTGCAGGATCCGGTTCGCGGCGGCGTACACGCGGGTGGCGGTCGCACCGCCGGTCAGGCCGTCGATCAGGTCCGCGCAGTGCACGGTGTGGTCGACCAGCGCTCCCCCACCCGCGAGTTTCGCGTCGGTGAACCACTGGCGGGCGGCGTACGGGATCTTCCCGTTGTTGGTGCCGAGAATCGCGAACACGTCACCGAGCCGGCCTGCCTCGACGTTCGCCCGCAGTTGCGCGTACGACGGCGCGAACCGGACCGGGTACGCGACCATCAGGATCGTCCCGGCCGCCTCGCACGCCGCGAGCATGGCCTCGCCGTCCGCGACCTCAGTTGCGAGAGGCTTCTCGCACAGGACATGCGCACCGACGGCGGCGGCGCGCTCGACCAGTTCGCGGTGGCCCGAGTTCTCGGACGTCACCACGACCGCGTCGGGTCCCCAGGCGAACAGTTCGTCGTACGAGTCGACGTACGGGATGCCGAACTGCGCGGAGAACTCGGCCCCGCGCGGGCCGGGGTCCGGCGCTCCGGCGCCATCGGGGTCGGCGGACAGGAGGTCGATGTCGGGCAGCGACGCGAGCAGGTGCGCGTACGAACCCGCGTGGGTGTGTGCGAACGAAGCGATCGCAACCTTCAACGTCATGCCACTGCTCCCGTCGAGACGAAGGTCTTCATGTCGATCGGCTGACCGGACTCCATCGAGGCGCGCGCCGCCTCGGCCAGGTACACCGCGGTCGCACCGTCCGACCCGAGCACGCGCGGCTCCGGTCCACCCCGCAGGGCGATCGCCAGCTCCCGCAGCTGCGTCAGGTACGGGCTCTCGCCGAGCGCCGACTCGGGGATCAGCAGGTCGCCGACGGCAGCGCCGTTCTGCAGCTCTTCCTTGTAGCCCGTGTCGCCGTCGGACTTGAACTTCAGTACGCCGCTCGCACCCGCGACCGAGAAGCCGGTCTGGAACGTCGTACCGGTCGCTCCCCAGGTCGCGCGGCAGTGGCTGATCGCACCGGACTCGTGCGTCAGCGTCACGTGCGCCGCCACGTTGACGGGGCTGACACCGTCGACGGTCGGCGGGTTCTGTACGGCGTACACCGTGGTGACCTCGCCGCACAGCCAGCGCGCCTGGTCGAGGTCGTGCACCATCAGATCCATGATCACGCCACCGGACCGGGCCACGTCGCGGTACCAGCCCGCACCGGCCGGCGACGACGCCTGGCGGTAGAACCGCGCCACCGCGACCTCACCGATCCGTCCGGCCTGAATCGCGTCGTACGCCGCCTTGTACGCCGGGAACCACCGCACCACATGCGCCGGGTACAACCGGACACCGGCCGCCGCGGCCGCGTCGATCACCTCGTGCGAGTCGGCCGCGGTGAGCGTCAGCGGCTTCTCGCAGATCACGTTCTTGCCCGCCTTGATCGCGGCGAGCGTGATCTCCTTGTGGGTCGCCGACGGCGTGACGATGTCCACGAACTCGACTCCGGCCAGCAGCTCGTCCAGCGACGGCACGACCTCCAGCCCGTACTGCTGTGCCAGTTCCTCTGCGCCTTCGAGTGAATAGACCAGGACCCGGGCGCCGACGGCCTTCCAGGACTCGGCGTGGATGCGCGAGATGTTGCCCGCGCCGATCAGACCGACGGTCAGACCGGCCAACTCTTCCGACATGTGTTCCCCTGGGGTGGGTAAAATTAGTAACGGTCCTTGCGTATCACTGCGCAGAGACGTTCGCAACTACCGTCTCACGAACACAACCACCTCACTATCGTGAACTCAGGCCGTACTGTGCAGAATGTCCCGGTGATGGAAGCGACCGCCGCCTCGAGCGCGCCCGGCCAGTCCCCCGCGACCGGTCCGCGTCAGGGAGCAGTGGTCCAGACCGATGGGACCACCTTCACGCTCTGGGCTCCGGCCGCGGAACGGGTCGAGCTCGCGCTGATCGCCGACGACGGCAGCCAGCGCAATCTGGACCTCACGCACACCGATGAGTTCTGGACCGGGTTCGTCCCGGGTGTCGGCGCCGGCCAGCGGTACGGGTACCGCGTGCACGGTCCTTTCGACCCGTCGCACGGCCTGCGCTTCAACCCGTCGAAGCTGCTGCTCGACCCGTACGCGCGGGCCGTGGACGGTTCGCTGGACTTCACCAGTCCGCTCGTCTACGACTCCTCCGACGGCGACTCGGCCGGGCATGTCCCGGTCGGCGTCGTGGTCGCCGACTCCGCGCCGCCGCCACCGATCAGCAAGCCGGTGCACTGGGGCGAGACGGTCATCTACGAGCTGCACACGAAGGGGTTCACGAAGCTGCATCCCGACGTACCCGAGCACCAGCGCGGCACGTACGCCGGTCTCGCGCATCCGTCGGTGATCAACTATCTGACCGAGCTCGGCGTGACGTCGGTCGAACTGTTGCCGATCCATCACTTCCTCACCGAGCCGGCGATCGCGGCCCGCGGCCTGCCGAACTACTGGGGCTACAACACACTGGGCTTCTTCGCGCCGCACGCGCCGTTCTCGTCGTCCGGTTCGCGCGGTGAGCAGGTGGCCGAGTTCAAGGCGATGGTCGCCGCGTTCCATGCCGCTGGCATCGAAGTGATCCTCGACGTGGTCTACAACCACACCGCCGAGGGCGGCTTCGACGGGCCGACGCTGAGCTTCCGCGGGATCGACAACCGCACGTACTACCGGCTGGCCCACGGGGCCGCGATGTACGACGTGACCGGCACCGGCAACTCGGTCGACACGTCGCACCCGCACGTCCGGCAACTGGTGATGGACTCACTGCGGTACTGGGTCGAGGAGATGGGCGTCGACGGGTTCCGGTTCGACCTCGCCGTCACGCTGGTGCGCAACGAGCGGCACGAGGTCGACATCCCCGACCACCCGTTCCTGGCCGAGGTCGCGGCCGACCCGGTGCTCGGCCGGGTGAAGCTGATCGCCGAGCCGTGGGACGTCGGGCCGTTCGGCTACCAGGTGGGCAACTTCGGGCCGCCGTGGTCGGAGTGGAACGGCAAGTTCCGCGACAGCGTCCGCGACGTCTGGCGCAACACCTCCGACGGCGTGAAGGACCTCGCCTACCGGCTCTCCGGATCCAGCGACCTGTACGGCGACGACGGGCGCTACCCGTACGCGTCGATCAACTTCTTGACCGCGCACGACGGGTTCACCCTGCGGGACCTGGTCAGCTACGACCACAAGCACAACGAGGCGAACCACGAGGACAACCGGGACGGGACCGACGACAACCGGTCCTGGAACTGCGGCGTCGAGGGCGAGACCGACGACGCCGGCGTCGTTGCCTTGCGCAAGCAGCAGATGGCGAACCTGATGTCCACGCTGATCCTGTCCACCGGCGTGCCGATGATCACCGCCGGGGACGAGTGCGGGCGGACGCAGGACGGCAACAACAACGCGTACTGCCAGGACAGCGAGATCTCCTGGTTCGACTGGTCGCTGCCGAGCACCTGGTCCGACCACCTCGACCTGACCAAGAAGCTACTGTCCCTCCGCGCTGCACACCCCGCACTGCGGCAGTGGCACTACTTCTCCGGACAGCCTGTCGTGTCCGGCGGCCGCAAGGACCTGTCGTGGATCGCCCCGCACGGCGGCGAGATGACCGACGCGGACTGGTTCGACGGGAACCTGCGGACGATCGGCATGTTCCTGCGCGGTGACGCCCTACGAGCCACCGACGCAGAGGGCAACGCCCTGACCGACAGCTCGTTCCTACTCGCCTTGAACGCGACATCGGAAACCCGACCGGTCGTCGTACCGGACGCATCATGGGCACCCGCCTACGAGGTAGTACTGGACACCAGCAACAGCATGGTCACCGAGGTAGAGGCCGGCGCAACAGTGCCCCTCGGCCCCCGCTGCCTGGTCCTGCTGCGCGCTCTCTGACTGCCCAGGCGCGGCAACTTCTGCGACCATCAGGCGTATGGCGTCCGCCGTCGGACGGATCATCACCGTCCGGACCGTGTTCCTGATCCTCGGGCTGGTGTTCGGGGTCTGCACACTCGTCCTCGCGCAGCAGGCCCCGGAGCACTCGTTCAGTGGCGGTTCGTGGCCAGGCCGAGTCGCCGAGCTGGCCGTCGGGTGGGCGCTTGCCGCCGCCGGGTTCGCCGCAGCCGGACGGCATCCGGCCGCATCCTTCGGACCGGCGCTCACGGCTGTGGGATTCGCCTGGTTCCTCCTCGAATGGAACAACCCGGGGGTGGGTTCGGCAATCGTGTTCACGGTCGGACTGGTCACCTACGCCGGCTGCGCGCCGTTGGTGGCTTACGCCGTCCTCTCGTACCGGGCGGTCCAGCTCTCCGCAGCAGATCGGTTGGCCGTGGCAACCTTGTTCGCCGGCGCGTTCATCGGCCTCGGTCTGGTTCCGGCCGTGCTGACCGATCCGGCCGCCGCGGGGTGCGCGACGTGCCCCGGCAATCTTCTGCTCGTGCACGCCGACGCATCGGCGGCCGGGACCGTGAGTCGCGTCGGCCTCGGGCTCACCGTCGCCGGAGTCCTGGCAGCCGCGGCGTTGACCGTTCGGCAACTGCTCCGCTCGTCGGTCGTACGGCGACGGACGATCGCGCCGGTTGTCATTCCAGGGATCGCTTACCTGACGCTGGTCGCGTGGTCGGGGATGCACTCGTGGGGACGGGGATACCTGAGCAACGATCCGGTGGATCGGGGTCTCTGGTTCGGGCAAGGCGCGGCACTCGTCGCGCTGGTCCTGGGCGTCGCGGCTCAAGGGGTGCGCGCGAGGCGAGCTCGTTCGGCCGTCGCGCGGCTCGTGGTGGAGGTCGCCGGATCGCCACCGCCAGGCGGCCTCCGCGACGCACTTGCCGATCTGCTCGGGGACTCATCGTTGAAGGTGCTGTACGAAGTGGCCGACGGCCGGCTGGTCGACGGCCGGGGGCGGCCGTCGGCGACAGCTGCCGGGCAGGCCGTCACCCGGTTGGTACGTCGCGGCGAGACGGTAGCGCTGGTCACACATCGCCCCGGGCTGCTGGACGATCCCCAACTGGCAGACGAGATCACGGGCGCTGCTCACCTCGCCCTGGAACATGAACGGCTGCAGGCCGAGACCGTTGCACAACTGGAGGATCTGCGGTCGTCGAGCGCGCGCCTCGTCGAGGCCGGTGACGCCGAACGGCGCCGGCTGGAACGCGACCTGCACGACGGCGCCCAGCAGCGACTGATCGCACTCGCACTGTCACTACGGCTGATGGCCCTGCGATCCGACAGTAGTTCCAAGCGACTCCACGAAGCGGAGGCACACGTGAAGGCGGCGCTGGACGACCTCCGCGAGATCGCGCACGGCCTCTATCCCAACGCACTCGCCGACGAAGGACTGGCAGCGGCTCTCGAGATGCTGGTGGAAGGACACCCGATCCGGATCGTTCTCGGTTCGCTGCCCGATGGCCGGTTCGATCCTCCGGTCGAGTCGGCGGCGTACTTCGTCGTCGCCGAAACGCTGAACCGCAGCTACCAGAGCCGGCTGGCGACCGTGCACGCCGCGCAGACGAACGGGCGCCTCGTGGTCGACATCGAGACGGACGGACAGCCGCCCCGTGATCTGACCGATCTCGAGGATCGCGTCGGTACGCTGTCCGGGCAGCTACTGGTGGAACGCCTGCGCACCGGCGGCACCCGGATCCATGCGGAGGTACCGTGCGCGTCGTAGTGGCTGATGACGAGGTCCTGCTGCGCGAAGGGCTGGCCCGCCTCCTCGGCGAGGTCGGCGTCGAGGTCGTGGCCACGGTCGGCGACGCACCCGCACTGTTGCGCCAGGTCGCACTGGACCGGCCCGATGTCGCCATCGTCGACATCAAGATGCCGCCGACGCACACCGACGAAGGTCTCGTCGCGGCCCTGACGATCCGCGAACAGCATCCGTCGATCGGCGTACTGGTGCTGTCTCACTACCTCGAGTCGCGGTACGCGATGCGGCTCTTCGAGCGGCAGCCGGAGCGCGTCGGCTACCTGCTCAAGGACCGGGTCTCCGACATCGCGGTGCTGGTGGACAGCCTGCATCGCATCGCCGAGGGCGAATGCGTGCTCGATCCGACGATCGTCTCCCGCCTGCTGGCGCGACGACGCGCACCTACTCCCCTCGACCAGCTGACCGCTCGGGAACGAGAGGTCCTCGCACTGATGGGTGAAGGACGGTCCAACCAAGGCATCAGCCAGCTCCTGCAGCTGAGCCTGAAGACCGTCGAAGCGCACATCAGCCACATCTTCGTCAAGCTCGGACTTCCCACTACCGCCGAGGATCACCGACGGGTCCTCGCGGTTCTCGCCGCCCTCCGGACCGGCTAGACATCCCCCGAATCGAGGGTCAGCCCCGACTTCGCGTCGTCCAAGCTGTGCGACGATCGACGCATGGCCGAGCGGGTCCTGATCGTCGACGATCACGCGCCCTTCCGTGCCATCGCCCGTGCGCTCCTGACGGCGGAGGGGTTCGAAGTGGTGGGTGAGGCGGGGGACGGCCGATCCGCGCTCGAGGCGAGCCGCCGGTTGCATCCGACCGTGGTCCTGCTGGACATCCAGCTTCCGGACCTGGACGGATTCGAGGTGGCCCGACGGCTGGCAGCCGACCCAGACGGTCCGGCCGTCGTGCTCACGTCCAGCCGCGACAGCTCGTCGTACCGTCGGCGTCTGGCGGGCAGCAGCGCACGTGGCTTCATCCCCAAGTCAGAGCTGTCGGGAGCCGCAGTGGCCGCCCTGGTCGGCTGAGCCATGCACGACCTCGGCCTCACCGTCGCCGACACGATCGTCGGTACGACGCTGGCGGGTCTCGGCCTGGCCACGTGGGTGAAGGGACCACGGGCCGTCGGGCTGCTCATGATGGCGACCGCTGCCGTCTGGTTCGCCGGCGATCTGGGCGGCTGGACCCTGTTCCTGCACAGGGGACCACTCGTCCACCTGCTCCTCAGCTATCCGCGCGGATGGCCCCGCAGGCGACTGGAGCGAGCCGTCATCGTCTTCGCGTACGTCGACGCGCTGGTCTACCCGCTCGGACGGATGGACGGCGTGACGATCGCGTTGGCCGTCTTGGTCATCGGGACAGCTCTGGTCGGCTATGCCACCGCAACCCAGAGAGTGCGGCGCGAGCGGCTGCCCGCGGTCGTCGCGACAGCCGGCATCATGCTGGTGCTCGGCCTGGGCGCTGCCGCCCGGCTGATCGGTACCCCGGCTGACGCCGCGGCGCTCTGGGGCTACGAGCTGGCGGTCGGTGCGTCAGCCGTCATCTTGTTCGCGGACCTCCGCTGGAGCCGCAGGGACGGCGCGGCCATCACGGGCCTCGTTGTCGATCTCGGTGAGGCAGAGCGCACCGGCGTACTGGCCGACAAGCTGGGACAGGCCCTCGGCGATAGATCGCTGGTGCTGGGTTATTGGCTGCCGGAGACGCGCAGCTATGTGGACGAGGCGGGTCGCCCGGTCGACCTGCCTGAGAGCGACCCCACGCGCGTGCTGACCGAGCTGGTGGCCGACGGTCAGCGCGTCGGGGTGCTCGTCCACGATGCCGCCGTACTCGACGATCCCCTGCTGGTCGAGTCGGTGGTGGCGCTCGCTCGCATGGCGGTCACGAACGTCCGCCTGCAGGCCGAAGTGCGAGCACGCGTCGGCGACGTCGAGGCAGCCCGCCGCCGGATCGTCGAAGCCGCCGACGCCGAGCGCCGACGGCTGGAGAGCCTGCTGCAGAAGGGCGCGATGGGCCGGTTGTCCGAGGTTGCCGAGCTGCTGACAGCCGACGACCCGGACGACCTGCACGCGCACCTCGACACGTCGCAGGTCCTGCTCCGCGAGTTCGCCCGCGGCATCCATCCTCGCGTTCTGACAGAGGAGGGTCTTCCACGTGCACTGGCCGAGCTGGCCGACGCGTGCCCGACGCCGGTGGAGCTCGAGGTCCTGTCTGCGCGGCTTGCCACCGCTGTCGAGGCAACGGCGTACTTCGTGTGCTCTGAGGCTCTCGCCAACGTCGGAAAGTACGCGCAGGCCGGCCACGCCCGCATCGAGGTAGCCCGGACGGACGGCGTGGTCGTCATCGAGGTGACCGACGACGGAGTCGGTGGGGCGGATCCGGCCCGAGGCTCCGGCCTTCGCGGTCTCGCCGACCGGGTCCAGGCGCTCGGCGGAACCTTCCTGGTCGACAGTCAGCCGGGTGCGGGCACCCGGCTGACTGCGCGGATTCCTGGGCCGGCGGTCAGCCGACGCGTCTCCACGGCTTGACCAGATAGGTCGTCGGCCCGACCCCGAGCGCATCGTCGCGCCGGAAGGTGAGCGTGTCCCGGAAGAGGTTCCAGTGGAACCCGAACGTCTCGCCGGAGCCGCTGAAGGTGAGCAGAACCGTATCCCCTTGCACGGTACAAGTGCCGGTGTCCGAGGCGGCGCCGCGCTTGGACATGGAGACTTGCCCTTCCTTGATGGTGAGCGTGAGGTCGCCCCAGTTCTCGTCGTTGACCTCGCCCTTGTCGTACAGCAGTGGCGACGCGGCCAGTTCCGCTTTGGTGAAGCTCGTTTCATAGACCCCATCCAGCTTGCTGGCCGCCGTACCGACCGACGGACCGACTGCCGGACAGGTCAGGACCTTGTCCGTTGAAGCGGCCGGCAGTTGCGCCCGGAGTTCCTGAATCCGTTCGAGGTTGGACCGGGTCTTCGCGTCTTCCCGCAGCCAGGTGTAGACCGGCTCGAACGCAGCGCGGAGCTGCTGGATCTGCGCCGCGCTCGCCGTGACGAACTGAAGGTTGCCGCGACGGCACAGCACAGCCGCCGCTTCGGTCTCGGCGTTGCGCTGGAGGTCAGCAGTGCTCCGGACCGCCGCCTTGGCGGCGTTGCGCAGCAGGTCTGCCTGTCCGGCACCCAGCTTCTTGCTATTGGCAACGACGACGAGCGGCCGGGCCCAGAGGGTGACGTTCGCCGTGATCATCCGGGCCACGGTGTCGTAGTCGTTGCCCTGGATATGCGCGACCTGATGCTCCAGCCCATCCATCCCGGTCAGCGGTGCGCCGCCGAACACGGACGGCACGGTCGTGGCTCCGAGGGCCTGCAGCGATCGAGCTCCCACGTCCGACAGCGAGAAGCCGATGCGCGCACCGCGGTAATCCACGGGCCCCAGCAGCTTGCGCGTGACTCCCACGGGCTTACGCATCGTTCCCGGCAGGATGCCGATACCGACCAGACCGATAGTGTCGACCGAGGTGAGCATGCCGGTCGCCAGGTCACTGACCAGGACCTCCTGCTGCAACGCCGAGCTGTCCACGGCCATCGGGGCGACCAGAGCATCGAAGTCCTTGATCCCGCGGGCGTGCCAGGCCCGGGCCGGGACGACAGCGAGGTCGACCTCGCCGGCCTCGACGGATCGAATCAGCTCGGCCTCAGTGGTTTCGGTAGTCGGTCGATTGACGAGTTCCAGGTGGATCGATCCTTTGGAGACCCGGCCGACCTCGTCGACGAAGGGCTGGCTCTCCTCGAGGACCGGGGTGGCGATCGTCAGTGTGACGGGACCGGGCGTTTGGCTCCCGCCCGCCTTGTCAACAGGTCCGCCACAGCCGACGGCGGCCGCAACGAGCATGAGCGCAACTCCGGACGTACAGACCTTGTTCATCGATAGCCCCTCTCCCTAGCTTCGAAGCTATCGACCCGTTTCGTCCTGCGAATCCAGACGCACACCGATCCCCGGACGGACGCTCTAGGGGAGAACCCGCACACCTGCCGAGAGGTCACCCCGATTCGGAACTGCCTCGTGACACCTAGCTTCGACCGCAAGAGCCGGGAACTCCAGGCCCGAGGCGAGGAGCGAACCATGTCAGAAGCAGGAAAACGAGCACTCTCCGCGGCGATCGTGCTGGGAGTGGTGGTCGCCGGTACGGCGTTCAGCGCGGCGTCGGCCCAAGCTGCGAAGGCCACGCTTCGCTGTGGGGACACGATCACCACTGACACCACGTTGCGCGCCGACCTGGTCAACTGTCCGGGCAACGGTCTGGTGATCGGCGCCGACAACATCACCGTCGATCTCAACGGACACACCATCGACGGGGACAACGCGGCCGAGTGTCCCGACGACGTGCCCTGTGACGTCGGGATCTCGAACCTCGCCGGCCATGACGGCGTCACGGTCAGCGGCGGAGTGATCCGGCAGTTCGACACGGGGGTGTTCTTCGCCGGTGGTCTCGCCCACACCCGGTTACGCCAGCTCACCGTACGGAACAGCTTGGGGGTGGGGATCTTCGTGGTCGACTCCACCGACACCGTGATCGAGAAGAACCGCCTGTCCGGGAACGGTTTCGTCGGGATGGTGTTCGGCGACTCCCAGAACGCTCGGCTGGCCGGAAACTCGGTATCGGGATCCGGGGCCAGCGCCATGTTCCTGTTCGGCGTCCATGACAGCACGGTCGAGAAGAACACGCTCGACCACAACAACCACGGGATCGTCGCCGTCGCCGGCAGCTCCGGCGTCACGATCCGCCGGAACGCGATCTCGCACAGCAACGGGTCGGCGATCGACCTCGGTGAGAACGCGACGGCCAACCGCGTCGAACACAACCACCTTGCCGACAACGGCGACGGAATCATCCTCGAGGAGGTTGCCGGCAACCTGATCAGCGACAACCTCGTGACCGGCACGGGCTTCTTCGGCTTCCCCGACACGGGCGGATTCGGGATCATCCTCGACGGCGCCGATCGGAACACGCTGGACCGGAACACGGTCACCGGCGGCCGCGGACCGGCCATCCTGGTGCTGGCTCTGGACGCACCGACCGCTGCCGCGGGCAACATCGTCTCGCGGAACATCGTCAACAGCAGGCAGGGCGACGGGATCTACATCGGCAACGGTGCGACCGCGACCGTCGTCGAGCGCAACACCGCCAACCGCAGCGGCAATGACGGCATCCACGTCGACGCGCCCACGACAAAGCTGACCCGGAACATCGCCGACCACAACCACAACCTCGGAATCGAAGCCGTCCTCGGCGTCACTGACGGCGGCGGCAACCACGCAAGCCACAACGGCAACCCCGCCCAGTGCACGAACGTCGCCTGCTGAGCTGATGCCGGCTGCACGGTGAGCCCAGGCTTGAGTTCACCGCGCAGCTGAGGTCGTTAACCTTTCGCCTGTACATTCGGCGGTCACCTTGTGTTCATGTCTGGGGGGACCGATGTTTCTACTGCGTCGTGGAGGTTTGGAGCGGACGACGCCGATTGGGGCGCTGCACCAGGCGATCATGCGGTGGGGCGAGGCCGAGCGGACCAGTTCGCGGCTGGCGATCCGGCGCTGGGTGGACGGCGTGGCGTACGTCGACGTACAGGCGCGGACGTATGCGGAGTACTGGACGCAGCAGAACGCTCTGACGCTGACAGCCGAGGGACCGCTCTGGGTCGTGCTCGGTGACTCGACCGCACAGGGGCTGGGTGCCTCGTCGCCACTGCACGGGTACGTCGGTCAGGTACTGAACGCCCTGCGCCGTAAGGGAACGCCGTGGCGGGTACTGAACCTGTCGCGGTCCGGTGCGCAGACGCGGCACGTGCTGGAGGACCAGCTCCCGTTGCTGGACGGTCTGACGCCGGCACTGGTCACCTGTGGCATCGGGAACAACGACATCCTCGCTACGCCGCCAAAGCGGTTCCGCGACCGCCTCCGCCAGGTGATCGACGGGCTCCCCTCCTCGTCGGTCGTGATGGACCTGACGGTCCCAGACCGCTTCTGGCGGATCGGTGGAGCTGTCAGCCCCTATGTCTCCGGAATCAACCAGCTGATCAGCAACACGGCCACCTCCCGTGGCCTCCCGGTTGCCGAGGTATCCCGCTACGCCCGCCCACCGTGGCGCGGCATGCTCGCTCCGGACGCGTTCCACCCCAACAACCTCGGCTACCGTCGCCACGCCGACGCTCTACTGGCCGCGATCCCTGAGAAGCTCTTGTAGGCGGTCCAGCGTCTTACTGCTCTCCTGTCGCACTCTGATCGGAATGATCGCGGCGCGACCCGGCACGCGAATGCCTCCGGTGAGAGCAACCCGCGTACCACCACCTGGCTCGGCGGCGACTGCCATGCCGATGATCAGGAAGCGGCTCTGCAACCAGCACCACCCCGGGCGGAGCTGACCTTCGAGCCGCGCACGTTGTCCTCTGGTGCCTTTCGCCCGTACGACGACATGGTCGCCGTCGCGCTTCTCGAGCGTCGCCGAGACGAGGTCCGCCTGGACGGTGGCGAACACGTCGAGGTCAGTCAGCATGTCCTTGACCTGGTCGGGCGCGGCCGGCAGTACGCGTTCGGTGACAGCCGCACCAGGCACGGCCGCCGCGAGCGCCCGAAACCGCTCGACGTCGGTCAGTTCAACCTGTGGCCAGTTCATGAGCTCCACGCCTTCCGAAAGCTTGCCCGCGCCCGATGCAAGCGCGACTTCGCCGTACCCGATGGGACATCGAGTACGGCGGCCGCTGCCTGTTCGTCCATTCCTTCGAGATCCCGCAGTACCAGGACCGCCCGATGCTCTGGCGACAGCCTCCTGAGCACGTCCTGTACGTCGATCGCGAGCTGCGGATCGTCCGCGGCCGGCAGGTCCGTCAGCTCGGCGGGCCGTTGCCGCTGCCCGCGGCGCGCGACCCGAACCGCTTCGCGGACGGCGATCGCCCGCGCCCAGCCGAACAGCGCCGCCGGCTCCTGCAGACCGCGGAGCCCGCGAAAGATCGCGATCAGCGCTTCCTGCGCCGCGTCGGCTCCGTCGTTCAGCGCGATCGGCCCGCAGATCTTCGCGACGTACGGCGTCAGCGCGTCGAGCACCTCGTTCATCGCGACCGTGTCGCCACGTTGCGCCGCGCGAACAAGATGTTCCTCGATCATCTTGAGAATTCTGGCACCAGCGACTGGCGCGCGCGGAGGAGCTTCAGATCAGCTACGCACAGCGCGACACACAGCGGGGTGTAGAGAAACAGGTTGAGCCAGTAGAACGCGGTACTCGTGTCAACCGCGCCCGTGATCCAGACCAGCCCAACGGCCGCCCGTGCGGTCAGACCGACCGCCAGCCCGACGACCACGAGCTTGCTGAGCCTCCACCGCGCACTGGTGAGGATGGCTCCTGCCAGCAGGAGGTGCAGCGCGGCCAGTGGCAGCACCACTCCGGGGCCGAAGCTCACCTGCATGTTGAGGACAGTCTGCGAGAGGCTGCGCTCATCCTCCGCGGGCCAGGTGGCTCCTGTCGCCCAGTAGACATGCACTGCCGCGAGCAGGATGTGTGCGCTCGCGGAGATCTTTCGAGAATCCATCTCGGCTCCTTCTCAGAGGTGCGTGACAGCTGAGAAGAGGAGCCGTTCGAACGAGACGTTCCCCTGCGTGATGCAGGTCTCAGGCTTCGGGTGCCTTCGGGGTCTCGGGGATCACCGGGGCGTCGGCGAGCAGCAGGTAGATCGAGCGGCGGGCCTCGGCGAGGATCTTGGCGGCCGCGGTGCGCTGCTCCTCCGAGCCGCTGCGGGCGACCTGACGGGTCGCTGAGTGCAGCTCCTCGAGCAACGCGCGGAGATCGGTCGCGGGCTCGGTGCTCGCGAAACCGGCGAACGGATCGATCGACGTCTCACGACGCGTCTCGACGTACTCGCGACCGGCGTCGGTCAGGGTGACGAGCTTGCGGCCGGCCTCGGCGGTCACGGTGACCAGGCCCTCGTCTTCCAGTTGGTTGATGGTCGGGTAGATCGCGCCGGGGCTGGGGGTCCAGCGTCCGTCGCTGCGGTCGGCGATGGCCTGCATCAGTTGGTAGCCGTGCATCGGCTCCTCGGCCAGCAGCATCAGGACGGCTGTTCGGACATCGCCGCGCGGGGCTCGGCCGCGGCCTGAGCCACGTCCTGCACCACGGCTGGAGCCTCGACTCGGGCCTCGGCCACCGCGTCCGCGGTGCATCGGCATGTCTTCGCCCATCCGCGGTCCGCCGCGCCGGGGGTGGTGGCCGCGTCGGCGGCCCCGGATTTCGTTGGGGGTGTTCATGTTTTCCTCCTCGATATTCTTCATGACACTAACGATATATCGTTACTGTCTCCAACACAACCCCCTTCGAACTCGGTTGCGTGCGGACACCGGCCCGACGACCGTGGTGCCATGCACTCGTTCGAGGAACTGATGGGTGAGGTGATGGCGACCGCCGAGCGGTTCGGCCATCGGGAGCATGTCCGCCTGACGTGGCTCGCCGTACGGCGGTCTGGGACGGCCGGCGCGGTGGAGCTGACGGCGTACCAAATGGCCGAGGCGCCGGACATCAAAGCGTTCCCCTTTACTCTGCCCCAAGGGCAGGGGGTGTGATGGTCCGGTGTTGACGATCAGTGAGTTCGGGCGGAGGGCCGGGCTTTCGCACAAGGCGCTGCGGTTGTACGACGTGTCGGGGCTGCTGGCACCGGCGCAGGTGGACCCGGCGAACGGGTACCGCTTGTACGACGAGGAGCAGTTGGAGCGGGCGCGACGGATCAGTGTGCTGCGGCAGTTGAACATGTCGCTGACCACGATCGCCGAGGTCCTCACCGGGACGGATGAGGACGCGTTGATCCGGCTCGACCGCTGGTGGGCCGCCGAGGAGGCGACCACGGCGTCCCGGCGGGCGACGTTGCAGTACCTGCGGGACCGGCTGTCGCGCTCGGGTACGACGGGACTCGCGCCGCGACCGGTGCTCACCCGGGACGTGCCGGCGACGAAGATCGCGTCGATCCGGGCCGACACCAACCAGCAGATGCTGATCGGGGTCATCGTGTCGTGCAGCGACGAGCTCATGTCGTACCTGCGGGCCGCCGGTGCGACCGCGGACGTCGGGTCGTGGGTGATCTACCACGGCGCGGTGACGCCCGAGGGTGAGGCGACGGTCGAGGTGTGCGTGCCGTTCGAGGGCCTGGTGGATCCGGCCGGCCGGATCGGGATCCGGGTCGAGCCGGCGCATCGGGAGGCGTACTGCACGATCACGATGGACGAGTGCGCGTACCCGCGGATCATGCTCGCGTACGACCTCGTCTTCGATTGGGCCCGCGCATCCGGCGTACCCGATGCCGGTCCCCCGCGGGAGGTCTACCGCCCGGACTGCCACCTCCTCCCCCGTGACGAACCTGCCGTCGACATCGCACTGCCCATTCTCGAGAGGAACCATTGATGGACTACGCGATTCAGACGCGCTTCAGCGATCCCGGCGTACACGCCGGACTGTTCGACGCGCTGCCGGACGATGTCACCGAGATCGCCGCGGTCGTCCGCAACCTGCTGATCCACTACCGCGCCGGCGGCATCGAGTTCACCGGCGAACGACTCGCCGAGATCGACAACCGCTGGGTGTCGGCGATCCTCGCCACGGACCAGAAACGCAACGGTACGGCGCTTGCGGTGCCGCGGGAGCCGGTCGACCGGGTGGTCGGGTGTTGCCGCGACTACACGCTCTTGTTCGTCTCGATCCTTCGTCACAAGGGGATCCCGGCGCGCAGCCGGGTCGGGTTCGGGAACTACTTCGCCGAGGGCTTCAACCACGACCACGTGGTCGCCGAGTACTGGAACGGCGACCGATGGGTGATGATCGACGCCGAGATGGATCCGGCCGAGCCACGCTTCCCGTTCGACGTGGCGGACATGCCTGCCGGGCCGTTCCTGTCGGCGGCCGAGGTGTGGCGGGGAGTCCGGGCCGGCGAACTCAACGGTGATCTGTTCGGTGCGGACCCCAATCCGGACGCTCCGCTGAAGCTGCACGGTGGGTGGTTCATTCGCACCTACGTGCATTACCAGCTCGCGCATCTGAACGGCGACGAGCTACTGCTGTGGGACAACTGGGGCACTATGTCCGACACCTTGGACGGCGCTGACGTCGAGCTGACCGATCGGATCGCCGGCCTGATGTTTGCCTCCGACAACGGCGACGACGCGGCAACCAAGGAGGTTAACGAGCTCTACCGCACCGACCCCAGCCTGACGTTCGCCGGCCGCGCCTTCGTCACCTCACCCGCCGGCGGAGAGTTCACCTGGAAGGACCTCACCTGACGAACCCGCCTCACCATCCCCTCACAACATCCTCCCAGCGAAGCCGTTGTGGAGTTTGTCGAAGAGGTCGTCGACGCGGGCTCGGTGGTCCTCGGCGACCTCATCTGGGGTTTCGCCGGCCATCAGGCGCCGGGCGGTTCCGGTGAGGACCGTGGTGTAGCCGGCGATCAGGAACGCGGCGCCGGCCTGCGCGTCGTCGGAGTCGTTGCCGGAGTCAACGTACTGCGGGGGCTCCCGAAGAACCGCACCACGATCGGCGCCGCCCTCACCGACACCGCGACAGAGGTGACGTCCGGCGCCGGCATCGCCATCACCGGCACGATCCTCGCCACGATGTTCACCGGCCCCATCACCACCCCGAACTGGACCACCCACCAAACCACCCAGTTCCACCAAGCCACCACAACAGCCGGCCTGACCCTCACCGCGCTAGCCGCCGCACTAGTTGCCTACGGCATCGTCCGCAGCCGGAACTGAGCACCCCCGCCGGGGACGCGGGACAGGCTATTGCCTATCCCCGGTCACCGGCGCGTATGCCGTCATGGCGCAACACAAAACACCCCCGCCTGGTGAGGCAGGCGGAGGTGTGTCTTTTGTGGTGGTGGCTCAGAACTCCGAGCCGGCGGGCAGGTCAGGGGTGGACGGGTCGTCCGGGTCGGACGGGCCGGCGGCGAGGCCGAGTTCGGCGACGCTTGCCAAGCCGGCGTGGTTCGGGACGACGCGGACCGTGTAGCCGAACGGGCCGGTGCGGTCCAGCTTCAGCTCGCCCTCGTACCGGTGCCGGTTGCCCTCGTACGTCTCGGCCAGCGACAGCGTGGCGCGGACCGGGTCCGCGATCTCGTCGTTGGTGTCGACGCGACCGTGCAGCACCTCGACGCAGATGTCGGTCGGGGCGAGGTCGCCGAGCGCCGCGAAGGCGCGGATCCCGACGGTCGTGCCCAGCTGCGGTACGTCGCCGAGGCCCTCGAGCTCCACGTGGTCGACCCGGATCTGCGGCCACGCCGCCCGGACCTTCTTCTTCCACGCGGCCAGTTCGCGCGCGCCGTCGTACGTCGAGTTGAGAGCCCGGGACGACTGCGCCGCCGGCACGTACAGTTGCTCGACGTAGTCCTTGACCATCCGGGTGGCGAGCACCTTCGGGCCGAGCTCCTTGATCGTGTGCCGCAGCATCTCGATCCAGCGGGTCGGCACGTCACCGTCGTAGAAGCGTGGTGCGACCTGCTTCTCGATCAGGTCGTACAGCGCGTGCGCCTCGAGGTCGTCGCGGCGGTCGGTGTCCTCGATCCCCTCGGCGGACGGGATCGCCCAGCCGAACTCGTCGTCGTACCACTCGTCCCACCACCCGTCGCGGATGGACAGGTTGAGGCCGCCGTTGAGCGCGGCCTTCATCCCGGACGTGCCGCACGCCTCGTACGGGCGGAGCGGGTTGTTCAGCCAGACGTCGGTGCCCGGGTACATCGGCTGCGCGAGCGCGATGTCGTAGTCCGGCACGAACACGATCCGGTGCCGCACCTCCGGGTCGTCGGCGAAGCGGACCATCTCCTGGATCAGCTTCTTGCCGCCCTCGTCGTGCGGGTGCGCCTTACCGGCGATCACGATCTGCACCGGACGCTCCGGGTGCAGCAGCATCGCCTTCAGCCGCTCCGGGTCGCGCAGCATCAGCGTCAGCCGCTTGTACGACGGAACCCGCCGGGCGAAGCCCATCGTCAGGACGTCCGGGTCGAGGATCGAGTCGACCCAGCCGAGCTCCGCCTCGCTGGCGCCGCGGTTGATCCAGGACTGCCGCACCCGCGCACGGGTGTCGTCGATGAACCGCTGCCGGAGCAGCCGCTTGGTCTCCCAGATCTGCGCGTCGGTGGTCTTGTCCAGACCCTCGAACACCGAGTCGCCGTCGGCGGTGTAGTTCGCGTACGTCAGGTCGTGCACCTCACGCGCCACCCACGTCGGCGCGTGCACGCCGTTGGTGATCGAGGTGATCGGCACGTCGACCGAGTCGAAGCTCGGCCACAGTCCCGCGAACATCCCGCGGCTGACCACACCGTGCAGCTTCGACACGCCGTTCGCGCGCTGGGCCAGCCGCAGCCCCATGATCGCCATGTTGAACAGCGCCGGGTCGCCGCCCTCGAAGTCCTCGGCGCCGAGCTCGAGGATCCGGTCGACCGGGACCTCCGGGCCGAACACGTCCGGCGAGAAGTGCTGCTGGATCAGCTCGACCGGGAACCGGTCGATACCGGCCGGGACCGGGGTGTGGGTGGTGAACACGGTGCCGCCGCGGTTGACCTCGAGCGCGGTGTCGAAGTCGAGATCCTTGTCGGCGGCGAGCTCGCGGATCCGCTCGATGCCGAGGAAGCCGGCGTGCCCCTCGTTGGTGTGGAACACCTCGGGCGCCGCGTGGCCGGTGATCCGGCAGTACGTACGGACCGCGCGGACACCGCCGACGCCGAGCAGGAGCTCCTGGAGCAGCCGGTGCTCGGTCGTGCCGCCGTACAGCCGGTCGGTCACCTCGCGCTCCGACGGCTCGTTCTCCTCGATATCGGAGTCGAGCATCAGCAGCGGCACCCGGCCGACCTGGGCGACCCAGATCTGCGCGTGCAGCTCGCGGTTGCCGGGCAGCGTCAGGGTCACGGTCGCCGGCGCGTCACCATCCCGGAGCAGGCTGATCGGCAGCCCGTCCGGGTCCACCAGGGGGTAACGCTCCTGCTGCCAGCCCTCACGGTTCAGCGACTGCGCGAAGTAGCCGTGCCGGTACAGCAGGCCGACGCCGATCAGCGGTACGGCGAGGTCGCTGGCCGCCTTCAGGTGGTCACCGGCAAGGATGCCCAGACCGCCCGAGTACTGCGGGAGCACGTGGGTGATGCCGAACTCCGGGGAGAAGTACGCGACCGCGTCGAGCGGCGAACCGCCCGCGGTCTGGAACCACCGGTCTTCGGTCACGTAGCTGTCCAGGTCGGCTACGGCAAGTTCCAGCCGGCGCAGGAAAGCATGGTCGTTGGCCAGCTCGTCGAGCCGGGCCGCCGGGACCTCGCCGAGCAGCTTGACCGGGTCACCGCCGGTGCTCCGCCACAGCTGCGGGTCCACGGCCTCGAAGACGTCCTGCGTCTCCGGGTGCCAGGCCCAGCGGAGGTTGTTCACCAGGGTTCCCAGGCCGGTCAGCGGCTCGGGCAGGACAGGGCGGACGGAGAATCGTCGTATCGCTCGCACCGGGACACCGTACCGGCCCAGGGGCCGCAGAACACCTTCGGGATGCATCGATCTTGCAACGCGAGCAAGAATTTGCAGCTCTGCATGTCACGGACAGGTGCTGGGAACCGATAACGTCAGCAGTGCAGTTCCCGACGTACTTACCCAACCGCCGGATTCACAATCCGACGGTTCCTCTATCGGAGAGTGAAGGTTCGTCTACGCCATGACTGGGCGCATCCCGATCACCGACGTCACCCCGACCGTCGACGCCGGAGCTTATCCGGCGAAGTCCGCGGTCGGCGAGACGTTCACCATCGCAGCCACGGTCTTCCGCGAGGGCCATGACGCGGTGAACGCGAACGTCGTACTGACCTCGCCGTCGGGACAGACCAGACGGATGCTGATGGCCCCTGTCGGTCAGGGCAGCGACCGCTGGACCGTCGACGTGACGCTGCAGGAGCAGGGCGCGTGGACGTTCGCGGTCGAGGGCTGGAGCGACCCGTACGGGACCTGGCGGCACAACGCCGAGATCAAGATCCCGGCCGGCCTGGACGTCGACCTGATGTTCGCGGAGGGCGCCGCGTTCTTCGACCGCGCGGCCGCCGGCGTGCCACCCGCCGTACGGGCGGATCGCGGCACACTGAGCGATGCGGCGCACGCACTGGCGAACGGTGCACTGCCGCCGGAGGCGCGGTTGGCCGCGGGCATTTCCCCGCAGGTACGGGCGGCGCTCGGTCGCTACCCGGTGCGCGAGCTGATCACCTCCTCCGAGACGTACCCGGTGTGGGTCGACCGGACCCGCGCGCTGTACGGCAGCTGGTACGAGTTCTTCCCGCGCTCCGAGGGTGCGGCGTACGACGAAGAATCCGGTGAGTGGAAGTCCGGCACCTTCCGCACCGCGGCGAAGCGGCTCGAAGCGGTCGCGAAGATGGGCTTCGACATCCTCTACGTGCCGCCGATCCACCCGATCGGCCACTCGTTCCGCAAGGGCCCGAACAACACCCTCGACCCGAAGCCGGGCGACCCGGGCTCGACCTGGGCGATCGGCTCCGAGGACGGCGGCCACGACGCGATCCACCCGGAGCTCGGCACCTTCGAGGACTTCGAGTACTTCGTCGGCCGGGCCCGTGAGGTCGGCCTCGAGGTCGCGATCGACCTGGCCCTGCAGGCCTCGCCGGACCACCCGTGGGTGAAGGAACACCCGAAGTGGTTCTCGGAGCGCGCCGACGGCTCGATCGCGTACGCCGAGAACCCGCCGAAGAAGTACCAGGACATCTACCCGATCAACTTCGACAACGACCCCGAAGGCATCTACGCCGAAGTACTGCGGATCGTCCGGCTGTGGATCTCCAAGGGCGTCACGGTGTTCCGGGTCGACAACCCGCACACCAAGCCGGTCAACTTCTGGGAGTACCTGCTCGGCGAGATCCGCAAGACCGACCCGGACGTGGTGTTCCTGTCCGAGGCGTTCACCCGGCGGCCGATGATGCAGGAGCTGGCGAAGGTCGGGTTCCACCAGTCGTACACGTACTTCACCTGGCGCAACGAGAAGTGGGAGCTGGAGGAGTACCTGGAGGAGCTGACCAAGGAGACCGGTCACTTCCTGCGGCCGAACTTCTTCGTGAACACGCCGGACATCCTCACGGCGTACCTGCAGTACGGCGGTCCCGGCGCGTTCAAGATCCGCGCGGCGATCGCGTCGACGTCGTCACCGGCCTGGGGCGTGTACGCCGGGTACGAACTGTTCGAGCACGTCGCGCTGCGGCCCGGCTCGGAGGAGTACCTGGACACCGAGAAGTTCCAGCTCCGCCCGCGGGACTGGGAGGCCGCGGAGGCCGAGGGCCGTTCGCTCGCGCCGTACCTGACGCTGCTGAACAACATCCGCCGGCGGCACCCGTCGCTCCAGCAGCTGCGCAACCTGACGCTGCACTCGGTCGATGACGAAGCGATCATGTGCTACTCGAAGCGCTCCACCGCCCCCGACGGCCACAGCGACACCGTCATCGTCGTCGTCAACACCGACCCGCACTCGGTCCGCGAGTCGCAGGTCCACCTCGACATGGCCGCCCTCGGCATGCGCCCCGAAGACACCTTCACCGTGTACGACGAAATCACCGGCGCCACCTGGCGCTGGGGCCAACAGAACTACGTAAAACTAGACCCCAACGGCGAACCAGCCCACATCCTCGCCGTCCGCCGCGGCCAAGCCTAGAGCGCGACTGTTTCCGGGGAAGGTGGATCAGACCCGCGCGGTGCTACGCACGGCTCCTCCGTCGCCGAGCTACGCGCCGCTCCCACCCACCCCCGGGCTAGCGCCCGGACCTCCAGCTGCCGGCTGGCGCCGGCGAGTTGCTCGCTCCGCTCGCGAAGCGACAGCTACGCCGGTGCCGCCTCGCCGCACAACTGATCCGGAGCGGAGCGTGTGCCCACGCCCACCTCTCGCAGAGAATCAAGCGCCTTGAAGCCCGCTTGTGCCCCAGGCTCCGCAACGCTACCAAGCGTCTGCGAACCGGGCGCACATCTCGACTCATGCAGGACGGGTTCGACGGAGCATCGCAGTGAACCATGTCCGCTGCACCCATCGGAGGGCAGACGACGTCTGGGCCAGAGCTGACGTACTGCCGGCGCAGACGAAGGGAGAAAGGGTCGAGCCGCCCAGCAGACCGATGGCTGGGGCTGCTCCAACGCGGCTCCTCAGGAGCCCGGCATCAGCGCAATCTGCTCGAAGACCCACTCCCATCGGAAGTTCTTGACGGCGCCGGTGCCGGAGTTGATTGGTGTCACGGACTCAGGCGAGCCGTCTTGAGGATCCACGATCCGGATGCCTGAGCGGCGGAGCACCGCGAGCGAGGCGGCCCACGCCGGGTGGTTGGTCAACTCCTGACTGGCATACGGAACGGCGACCGTAGGAGTCTGGGAGCCAAGGGCCGCGCAGAGTGTCGTCAGTGGGTACGAGTACGCGTTCCCGGTTGCCCACGCGTTCAGGGTGTGGAAGGTCGCCGGAACTACCGCCACGGCGTCAGCCGTCGGCGTGCGGCGAGGCTCAGTCGGCTTGCGATTCCCGACGACAACGGGGGCGTCAGCCAGATCTTGGTCCGGCAGCCAAGGAATCGCGGCGTCGGTGGGAATGACATAAGGATCCCAGCCCCGGGCACGCGCCGCTCGCACTCCGTCACCTAGACGAGAGGCCAGCGGCGCGCCGCACACAACAAGAAGTAGGGCACCTTTACTCACGCAGGACCACCTGTCAGAGCCAGCAGGGGCGAGTAGGACAGAGCATGCAAAGGCGACAACAGATCACAGTTGTACGCCGACCCAATGGGCGTAGCCGATGAGGCTGTCGGTTGCATGGCGGCTAGCATGCACCAGGCTGGCAATGGTTTCCCGGACACTCGGGTGGTATCTGGTCTTCTGCGGCGCGATCCGCCGCGCCAACTGGAGCGAGTTCATCGCGCCCTCGTTGTCGCCGGTCAAGAGCCGTGCCCGCGCTGTGTCGATGTGATGGTGGCCTATCCGATCAGGCGGATAGCCCGCGGGCACACGGACGAGCTCGGCGAGCTCGGCTGCGTTGCCGTGGTTGCCGAGTTCCATCTCGACGGCCGCTGTGTGGATCGCGACATTCGTTGCGCCGAACGACATCGCGCCGGCGTAGCCGGTTGCCAGATCGTTGCCGGTCACCTCACGGCCAAGCACATCCGCCAGGTGCCGGGCTTCGGCGACTTCTCCTCGTGCGGTGTCCGCATCGGCTTGACGCGTCGCGAGAATGGCGGCACGCAATCGCAGATTGCCGGCCGCGCATACGGCTACAGGATCAGCCGCACGGACGCCTGCGTCGATGTCGGCAAGGGCGGTTTGGATGATCCGGTGGCCAAGCTCGTGGCGGCCTGTGGTGAACGTCGAGTACGCACGCATGTAGCGATAGGTCGCAACCTGGTAGGGATCGCCACATCGAGATGCGGAGAAATCCATGCGGGCGAGGAGCAGCGACACAAGATCCACCAGACCGAGGGCATAAGCCACATCCGCAGCCGAGCGGTACAGCTGCACGAGAAGGTGATGCGCTTGTTCGGCGTGGTGGCCGGCCAGCGTCTGCGAGAGCTGCACCAGCTCGTCGATCAAAGCAGGACTTCGGCCGAGAATGCGTGCGTACTGCGCGTCGCGCCGGGCGAGCACCATGTCACGGACGTCCGGCCGGATCTCCGCGAGCGTGCGCGCGGGAGAATCATCGAGAGTGAGATCGAAGTTCTCCAAGGACGCCCGCAGATCGTTGAGCGGGCCGGACAGTCGATCTTCACTCTGTTCCTCGATGAACGGCTGACCGGTCAGGTGCGTGACCGGAATTGCCATCGCTTTCGCACACGCAGCCAGAAACGACTGCGAAGCCGGCTTGGAGCCAACCTCAACCTTGGTCAGAAGGCTGTGGGACACGTTGGCCCGTGCCGCGAGGCCACGCTGGGTCAGCCGATTCAGCCGGCGATACGCGGCAATTCGCGCACCGGTGCTCAGCCTGCGCTCTGACATTCCGTGTCTCCGCTTCCGGCCGCTGTTCATCCAGATCGAACGATACCTACGCCCTCGCAGCGGCGCTCGCTGAGCGTGCCGAGTGTTGCACCAAGTGTGCAACCCAGCAGGTTCGCCGCTCACAACAATTGATTACACAGCGCGACCGATCCAGAGAGGTTGAGGGACATGCACGTTGGTGCGGTGACCACAGGCGGCTCGGCCGGACACATCGCATGTCCACGCCGGTTCGTACTACGTCGCGCCGTCGATGTGACCGGAGTCAGCGGCACCGGCGACGTGGCGGAGGGAATCGAGTGGTCGGACGGGACTGTGGCGCTGCGGTGGCGCGGGAAGTGGGCTACCACGGTCGTGTGGGACTACGGCCTCGACGCTCTCCTCGCAGTGCACGGCCACAACGGTTCCACCGTCGTACGGTGGCTCGACGCCGACCGCCCGGTCTGATCGACCCTTCGGTTCGATGGCCGAGCAGGAACTCTGGCGCGTACAACTGTGGCTCGGCGAGTACTTGGCCGAGGAGTACATCGTCCCGACACCACTCGCAGAGCAGTACGCGCACGTCATCACCCTCCGGATCCACGGCTGACCGGGCCGACACCTGCGATGTCAGCAAATCACCGACACCGCAGCCCAGAAGCCGGCCGGCGCGGGACGAGATAGCGAGTCCGTTCTGGGCCGGCCGTTCCAAACCCCCACCGATATTGGAGATTCACCATGAGCAACGAGATGAGCGCAGTTCCGTTCGGCGTCCGTCACCTGGCTTCCGGTCCGGACACAGCGCCGATGGAACTGCCGATGACCTACAGCGCCAACCTCCAGTTGAACGTGTCCGCGACCGGCAATCCGTACCACGCGATCGCCGCGGCGCTGCCGGAAACGAACACCGAGACGCCGATCCCCGACGGCCAGCGGCCAGGATCTGACACATCGACCGACAACTACTGACGATGGGGACCGTCCTGGTGCTGACCGGTAGCGACGATCTGACGGCCGACGCTGTCATCGACGAGCTGGCCAGGCGGAATGCATCGGTCGTTCGGTACGACACCTCCGACTTCCCGCAGTCGTCCCGCGTAGCTGCCACCCTCGGGGCGAAAGGCTGGGAGGGCCAACTGACCGCCGATCGGTCGGTCGACCTCACAGCGGTCACTGCCGTGTGGTGGCGACGCCCCGCCGAGTTCAGTGTGCCGAGCGCGTGGCCGGACGAAGCGCGAGCGTTCGCAGTGTCGGAGGCGCGCGTCGGAGTACTCGGCGTACTGGGGTCTCTGCCGGTGCGATGGATCAATCATCCGGCGAAGGATTCGGCCGCGAACTACAAGCCGGTTCAGCTTGCTGTTGCAGCGCGCGCAGGGCTCGATGTACCGCGGACGATCATCACCTCGGATCCAGATCATGCGCATGAGTTCATCGGCGCCGACGAGGTCATCTACAAGGGCCTCAGCGGCGGCGTGCTCACGGCGGAACGGCGACATCGATACCTGCCGACCACGGTGCTCCGGGCCGATGAGATCGACACGAGCGTCACCGGCACTGCGCATCTGTTTCAAGAGCGAGTGCCCAAGCGGTGCGAAGTACGCCTGACCGTGATCGGGCAGCGGATGTTCCCGGTCGCAATCCATGCCGGTAGTGCAGCTGCAAGACTGGACTGGAGAACGGACTATCCGTCCCTCACCTACGGTCCGATCGAGCTTCCGGTTCAGGTGGAGAAGAGTGTCCGGTTACTCATGGACGAACTGGGCCTGTACTTCGGAGCGCTCGACTTCGCCGTGACCCCGGACGGCCGCTGGGTGTTCTTCGAAGTGAACCCGAACGGTCAATGGCACTGGCTCGCGGTCAAGGCCGGCGTACCGATGATCGAGGCAATGGCCGACGCCCTCCAAGGAAAGGACGATTGACTCCGTGACTGACTGGACCGAAGCCGCTCGCAAGCTCGCCGACGAAGTAACAGCAGCGGCACCCGAGTGGCACGACTCGGTCAGCTCCACACCTCGGCACCAATTGGTGCCGAGGTGGTGGGAGCCGATCCCCGACAGCTATCCGTTCGCCTGGGGACTCCGCACGCCACAACCGGACCAACCATGGGCAGAGGCATACGCCGACGAGACACTGGTGACCCGCGTGGGCGCACTCCACGCCGACAATGCAGACCTATCCGATCGTCCGACGGGTCTCCCGACGTCGTCCTCAACTCTGCCCGGGTTGATCGTGCGGATGCTGCACTTGCTCGACCCGCACGAACAGGACCAGGTACTGGACGTCGGGACCGGCTCCGGCTACTCCGCCGCCCTCCTCGCACATCGCCTCGGCGACAAGCAGGTGACCAGCATCGACGTGGACCGCTACCTCGTCGCCGCCGCCCGCGAACGCCTCGCCGGCTTCGGCCGAACGCCACGCCTCGAGGTCGCCGACGCAACCGGCTCCCTGCCGGACGCCGGCTACGACCGCATGATCGCGACGGTCTCCGTCCGTCCCGTCCCGCCGGCATGGCTGGATGCTCTCCGCCCTGGCGGGAAGATCGTCACCACAATCACCGGCACCTCGCTCCTGATCAGCGCCGAGAAACACCCCGATGGAGTAGTCCGCGGCCGCGTCCAACCAGACCCAGCCACCTTCATGCGCACCCGCCGCGAGGCCGACTACCCAGCTCGGCTCGACCACGTATATGACGCCGCACGCGACCGGCCGGGCACCGAGACCCGCCAACTGACGGGACCGGTGCCCGATCTGTGGGGCGACTGGGAGCTGCGTTGCCTGTACGAGCTCGACAGCCCCGACATCGAGAACCGCTCCGCGACCCGCGACGACGGCAGCCAACTCCTGTGGCTCCTAGCAGCGGACGGATCTTGGGCACGCGCCGACAGTGAAAGCAGGACCGTCCGTCAAAGCGGTCCACGACGGCTATGGGACGACTTGGAGCGTGTCCAAGCCATCTGGACCGCCGCCGGGCGGTTCCCGCTCCACACCATGACCGTCGAGCTAGGGGCCGATCGGAGCGCCCTCCTCAGCCCCGACTGCACCTGGACACTTGAACTCTGACCAGCTGTAAATCCCTCGCTCCAGGTCCCACTGCTCCCTGGCGTGTTCCTGCCGACGAGACTACTGGCCGACAGCCACACAACCTACGTTAGCGGGCTTGACGTTGAGCATTTTATAGACGATTTACCACCCCCGTTCGGACGGATCTGAGGGCCGCCAACCGCTTGCCTGTTTGGGAACCGCCTGATGCCATCAGCTCGGATCCTCGCCGTTCATCCGGAGTCCGTCGAGGGCTGGCTCTGCCCCAGCAAGATCCATATCAGCCTATGCCAGGGCCTACAACCGGGGAGAGAATCCCTGGTGCTCGTCACCTGGTGAGCGGCGGCAGAGCCCTGCGCGACTCCGGGCGAAAGGACCCCTTACCGATCCGACGGCCGCGAATTAGAAAGGTCCCATTCTCGCATGTCGTTGAAGCCGTCACAGGGGCCGAGGTCGGCGTCGCAATTGAGGCTCATGTGTTTCGCAGCATGGCGCACCAACTCATCGTCTCCCGCCATGCTCACATCCTTCGTCATCTCAACGATGCGAGCCTGAGGGTACCGAGGACGCGCCACCAAGGACGCCTCTCCCAGCCTGACATCGCGGGCATTGGCGCGCGCTTCTGACATGTACATCTCGCCCACACTGTGCTCGCAGTTAACGGCCGCACACAGGGTGCACTCGTCATCCGCATCGCGCCGCGCCGTCTTCGGATAGACACGGCCCATCTGATGGTCGCAGTCTTCGACAAGACAGCCGCAGATCGAGCACTCGAAATCGCTGACAACGCCCACGGAGACGCCCATTCTGAGATGCGACAAATTGATCGGGCAGTCAGTCCAGAACTCATCGTCTCGGAGAACGATGGGGCAACCGAACAACCCACGCTTCACAAATGCGGCGCGATGGATCGCACGATGGGCGTCCTCTCGCAGAGGATGATCCTCGAGGTAGTTCAGAGCGGCGACGGCTGCTGACACGGCCCTCTTGATGTGCGGCTCTATAGCTTCAATGGTCGACCGATCCAACCGGTTCGCGTAGTCCATCCACTCTGCACGCTTTTGACGCTGGATGCGCCGCCGAGCAAGGTCGTCTTTCTCAGTCAATGGGAACGGCAGAGTGGGCATGAGGTCCGCACGGTCCCCGAGCAGACTGAGCACCTCCGCGTAGGCATCCGAGGAATCTCTCAAAGATTCACGTCCGTGATGGTCCAGGAAGCGCTCGCGGATCGGCCCACCCGATGGGGGAATGGGACCGTACTCCAAGAGCATCATCCTGAAACTGAGCCCTCTATCTATCCCCATCGAGCCTCTTTTCTTCCGCGCCCGCACCGCGATGAAGCTCCTTCAGCGCCTCTAGGACATCTGATCCGCTGCCCTCGATCTGGTAGGTCTTGCCGGTCTCGGTCTCAGCTACCCAAACTCGCAGTGGAAGACTCTCTGCTTCATCGGTGCTCCAGCCCTGTTGCTCCGACCGACGCGCGATGTACAGACTGACGGTCAGGATGAGCCAGTCGCTCGCCATCGTTAGCAGGCAGAGTCCAAGCGACCACATCTCGGGATCGGTGCTGAACTCTTGGAGGTACTGCCGTCTGCCTTCTGGCAGCGAAAATTCCACCGGCAGACCATTTGCTCGCGCTGCCTTGGGCAGGTAGCGCACATTGTCGGGATAACAGAGCTCGATAGCGCCGTCGTCGTCTCTTGGACCTACAGAACGCGTCGGGATCACATAGACCTTGCCAGCCTCGACAGACACCGGCAGCGAGCCAGGCAACGGTGTCCACTCATTCGCCGTAACACGGGCAGTCATAATCAAACGATAGCGACGCAGGCCGCTGTCGCGCGCGGCCCGACCAACCGCTCAACCTTGAAGCGCCTCAGGGCTGTGCGTCAGGATCGAATGCCTGCAAGAACGCTACGCGGACCAGCGCGATCCGTAGAGCCTCGATTTGCGTTACCGCCAGAACTTCTCGCCAGCAGATGCGTGAACGTCGTCGGGCATTCCTGCCCGACATGACAGGTGGACCGGCGGCGCGGGGTGGTCGCACGCGAGCGCCAGCTCGCAACTCGCCGGCGGCAGCCGGCAACAAATGCACCGCGCCAAGCGGGGGTGGGTGGGAGCGCGCGGAGCTGCCGCGGTGAGGAGCGGAGCGACGAACGTCGCGGCTGCGTAGCGCGCGTGGGCTCCTTAAAGCGGGACGGTCTCCGGGTACTTCAGGCCGGCGCCGGTGTTGAGGGCTACTACCTGGTCGTTGGCTTGGATCCAGTTGGACTCGCGGAGGGCTCGGATGGCGGCGAAGTTGGCGGCGCCTTCGGGGCAGATGAAGGCGCCTTCCATCCGGGCTACTTGATGTTGTTCGGCGAGGATGTCCTCGTCGTCGACGGCGATTGCGCAGCCGTTGGTTTCCGCGATCGCCTGTAGTACAAGGAAATCGCCGAGGGCCTTGGGCACGGTGATGCCGAAGGCAACTGTGTTGGCGCCCGCCCAGGGCTCGCTCTCGGGGAGACCCTTCTCCCACGCGCGGACGATCGGCGCGCAACCTGTCGATTGCACCGCGACGAGCCGCGGGAGCGGCCCGTCGATCCAGCCGAGGTCGCGGAGTTCGTTCAGGGCCTTCCAGATGCCGATGATGCCGACGCCGCCACCCGTCGGGTACACGATCACGTCCGGCAACTTCCAGCCGAGTTGTTCCGCGATCTCCAGGCCCATCGTCTTCTTGCCCTCGATCCGGTACGGCTCCTTCAGCGTCGACGCGTCGAAGTACCCGGACTGCTCCCGGATGTACGCCGCCGCGTCGCCGATCAGCCCGTCGATGAGCTGCAGCCGCGCGCCGACCGCGGTCACCTCGCGCCGGCAGATCTCCGGAGCGGCGATCGGCATCGCGATCAACGCCTCCATCCCGGCGCGCGCGGCGTACGCGGCCCACGCAGACCCGGCATTCCCGTTCGTCGGCATCGCGATCTTCCGTACGCCGACCTCGTACGCGCGCGACACACCGACGGCCGCACCGCGCGCCTTGAACGTCCCGGTCGGGATCAGCCCCTCGTCCTTCATCAAGAGCCGCTCGACCCCGAGCTCAGCGCCGTACCGCGGCAACGGCAGGAGCGGTGTCATCCCCTCCCCCAGCGTCACCACGTTCTCGGGCGACCGGACCGGCAACAGCTCGTGATATCGCCACAGATCGGTCGACCGACCTGCCAGATCAGCCTTCTTCAGCGAAGGTACGTCGTACCGCGCCAGCAGCGGCGATCCGCACGGGCACAGGCCGATGATCTGATCGGCGTCATGGGTGGCGCCACAGCGAGGACACTCGAGATGACTCAGCGCGGAGAAGGTCACGACAACAGAAACTACCCCGCGCGAACTACCCCGCGCGTAGATCGGTGATCATCGGGCGCTGGTGATCGGTGAGCCGGAACCCGATGCCGCGGACGGCGTCGATCGTGACCGTCGTACCGAGGTCGTCGAGCTTGCGGCGCAGGCGCTTCACCACCGAGTGCACGTCGGCGGTGCCGCGGATGTTCCGGTCCCGCCACACGGTGTGGTGCAGGGCGTCGTACGTCCAGACCCGCAGCGGCGCGGACATCAGCCGGCTGAGCAGCTCCTGCTCGAGGTCGGTCAACTGGATCTCGCGACCACGCCAGCGGGCGACCGAACGCGCCCGGTCGATGGTGAGTACGTCGGCCTCGGGGTCCTCGCCGGTCGTGCGGACAGCGGTGGCATCGGCCGCTTCGGGGTCCGGCGGCTCGGGCTGGCCGGGTGCGGCGGGAGGTGGTTGCTCAGCGGGAACCAGCAGTCTGCGCAGTTCGTCGAGGCTGGAGACCAGGAGCAGCGGTGCGACGTCGTCGACCAGTTCGGCCAGCCGAACGCGCTGCTCGGCTGAGGCCGCGACCGCGATGAGCAGCGGGAACGGTTCGGATCCGGCCGCGGTCAGATCGGCGTCACCTGGGGCGGGGACACGGGCGGTGACCATCTGGTCACGATGTCAACATCTGCCTCGGATCGTCAACGGAATGCCAACGTTTGCCCAGGTTGCTTCGATCGGCGCGACACCTAGTCACAAGTTGCTCACCAGGTGTGCTTGTTACCACGTTGTTCTGACACATAAGGTCCACGACAAGCTTGCGGTGTCACATGCCGCGACCTGGGGGGCACGAAGCGTTCATCTACGCCCTCCTGCAGCAAATGACTCGGGGGAGTCGACTCGGGGTCGTTTCAAGTGAGGGGCTGCAGAGATGTCACATCAACGAAAGGGACTCGCCAGATCACTGGTGGGTGCCCTCGCGACGGTGGCAGTCGTCGCAACCAGTCTGGCCGCCGCCGGCCAGGCCCAGGCTTCACCGCCCACCAAGCCGGAGGCAACACCGGCTTCCAAGATCAAGCCAGAACTGCTGGAGAAGCTGGACGGCAAGGACGCCAAGTCCGCGACGGACTACTGGGTCCGGTTCGCGGCCAAGGCCGATCTGACCGCCGCCAGCAAGATCACGAACTGGGACCAGCGCGGCAGCGCAGTGGCCGCCGCACTGAAGAAGGCCGCCGCGGACAGCCAGGCGAAGATCCGCGCCGAGCTGGACGCGCAGCACGTGAAGTACCAGTCCTTCTGGGGCACGAACGCGATCCGCATCGAGAGCGGCTCGCTCGAACTCGCCCAGAACCTGGCCGGTCACAGCGAGGTCGAGGGCCTGTACGCGCCCGTCCAGGTCGAGGTACCGAAGGTCACGCCGGGCCAGCAGGAGAAGGCGATCCAGGCCGTCGAGTGGGGCGTCGCCAACGTCAAGGCGAACCAGGTCTGGTCGCAGTACGGCGACAAGGGCGAGGGGATCGTCGTCGCCAACATCGACACCGGTGTGCAGTACGACCACCCGGCGCTGGTGAACCAGTACCGCGGCAACAACGGTGACGGCACCTTCAACCACAACTACAACTGGTTCGACGCGGCCGGCACCTCGCCGAACGCACCGTCCGACGGCAACGGCCACGGCACCCACACGATGGGCACCATGGTCGGCGACGACGGCGCGGGCAACCAGATCGGTGTCGCCCCGGGCGTGAAGTGGATCGCCGCGAACGGCTGCTGCCCGAGCGACGCCGCGCTGATCACCTCCGGCCAGTGGATGCTCGAGCCGACCGACCTCGCCGGGCAGAACCCGGATGCGAGCAAGCGGCCGAACGTCATCAACAACTCGTGGGGCTCGCAGCTGCCGTCGAACGACCCGTTCATGGAGGACATCACCCTGGCCTGGACCGCGTCCGGGATCTTCGGGACGTTCGCCAACGGCAACAGCGGTGAGGGCGGCTGCAACACGTCCGGCTCACCGGGCAGCCTGACGAGCAACTACTCGGCCGGCGCCTACGACATCAACAACAACATCGCGTCGTTCTCCGGCCGCGGCGTGGGTCAGGGCGGCACCATCAAGCCGAACATCTCGGCTCCGGGTGTCAACGTCCGCTCCAGCCTGCCGGGCAACACGTACGGCGCGTTCAACGGTACGTCGATGGCGACACCGCACCTGACGGCCGTCGTGGCCCTGCTGTGGTCGGCCTCGCCGTCCCTCAAGGGTGACGTCGCGGCCACGCGGGCGCTGCTCGACTCGACCGCGATCGACACGCCGAACAGCCAGTGCGGTGGTACCGACGCGAACAACAACGTCTTCGGTCAGGGCCGTCTGGACGCGCTGGCGCTCCTGAACGCGGCGCCGATCGGCGACACCGGCACGCTCTCCGGCACCGTCACCGCCGCCACCGGTGGTGCCGCTCTCGCCGGCGCCAGCGTGACGGTGAAGGCTGAGGGCCAGCCGGACAAGACGCTGACCACCAGCAGCAACGGCTCGTTCTCGTCCGTGCTGCCGGCCGGCGACTACAACCTGACGGTCGCGTCGTTCGGTTACGCGACGCAGACCGCCACCGCCACCATCACCACCGGTCAGACCACCACGAAGAACTTCGCCTTGGTGAGTACGCCGCAGGTGAGCGTCGGCGGCACCGTCACGGACGGCTCCGGCCACGGCTGGCCGCTGTACGCGAAGGTGACGGTCGAGGGCCCGGGTGGCGTGTTCGACTACACGACCCCGAGCAACGGCCGGTACAGCCTCAAGGTCCCGTCCGGTGCGGCGTACTCGCTCAAGGTCGAGTCGAAGTACCCGGGATACCAGGCCGTCAGCCAGCCGATCACGGTCGGCACCGGCAACCTGACGCAGAACATCGCCGTACCTGCCGACGGCACCTCGTGCAGCACCGCGCCCGGCTACAAGTGGGGCTCGGACGGCGTGTACGAGACCTTCGACTCCGGTGCCGCGCCGAGCGGCTGGACCGTCGTCGACAACAAGGGCAACGGTCAGGTCTGGAAGTTCGACGACCCGGGCAACCGGGGCAACCTGGCCGGCGGCAGCGGCAAGTTCGCGGTCGTGGACAGTGACGAGTACGGCGCCGGCGGGTCGCAGGACACCTTGCTGGTCAGCCCGGTCGTGGACCTGACCTCGGTCACCGCTCCGGTGATCCGGTTCAACCAGGACCTGAACTACCTCGGTGGTGAGAAGGCCGATGTCGACCTGTCGATCGACGGCGGCGCCACCTGGACCAACGTGCTCGCGCAGACCACCGACGCCCGTGGTGTCAAGGAGATCGCGATCCCGCAGGCGGCCGGCAAGTCCGCGGTCCAGGTCCGGTTCCACTACTTCGACGCGTCGTACGAATGGTGGTGGGAGGTCGACAACGTCCTCGTCGGCAGCCAGATCACCTGTGTTCCGACCGGCGGCGGCCTCGTCGTCGGCAACGTCAAGGACGCCAACACGAGCGGCTTCGTGAACGGCGCCGTCGTCACCCGTGACGGCAGCACCGAGTCCGCGACCACCGTGGCGACGCCCGAGGACACCGGTCTGAACGACGGCTTCTACTGGCTGTACTCGTCCGTGGACGGCGACCAGGGCTTCACCGCCAAGGCCGGCAACTACGTCAGCTCGACCGCGACCGTCGGGGTCGAGGCGGACTGGACCACCACGGCCGACTACACGCTGAAGGCCGGCCAGCTGGCCGTCACGCCGGGCGCTGTTTCCGGCAACCTGAAGCTGCCGACCGGAAAGGTGACCAAGTCGTTCAAGGTCACGAACACCGGCGGCGCGGCCGTCGACGTGAAGTTCGGTGAGAAGGACAGCGGTTTCGTCCTGCAGAACGCGAACGGATCGACGACGACCAAGGCCCAGGTGGAGAACGGGCCTGGCGCACCGCTGCAGCGGCTCGCCGTGGACACCTCGTTCGCCCGGATGCTGACCGGCAAGACCGGCGCAGCGCCGGCCGCCGCGAAGCCGATGGCGGCTCCGTGGGCCGACATCGCCGACTACCCGGCGACCGTGATGGACAACCGGGTGGTCAGCCTCGAGGGCAAGACGTACTCGATTGCCGGTGGCAACGGTAGTGCGTCGACCGGGAACAGCTACGTGTACGACCCGGCGACCCTCGCCTGGACCGCGATCGCCCCGCTGCCGGGTGCTCGCAACGCCATCAGCGTGGGTGTGATCGGCGGCAAGATCATCGCCAGCTCCGGCTGGGGACCGGCCGGCCCGGCGGCGGAGACCTGGTCCTACGACCCGGCCGCCAACGCCTGGACCGCACTGGCCGCCAACCCGGCCCCGCGGGCCGCGGCCGGTCAGGCCGTGCTCGACGGCAAGCTGTACGCCGTCGGCGGGTGCACCACCGCCAGCTGTCTGCCGATGAGCAACACGGTCGTCCGGTACGACGCCTCGGCGAACGCCTGGGAGACGCTGGCGAACTACCCGCAGTCGGTCGCGTTCGCGTCCTGCGGTGCCATCGACGGCAAGCTGTACTGCGCCGGTGGTAACGACGGTACGAACTCACTGAAGGCGGCGTACGTCTACGACCCGGGAGCCGACTCCTGGACCGCTATCGCGGACGCTCCGGCCGACCACTGGGCGGCGTCGTACGCCGTCGCGGGTGGGAAGCTCCTGATCGTCGGCGGTGTCCAGGCCGGTGCGGTCACCAACGCTGGGTTCTCGTACGACCCGTCGTCCGAGAGCTGGACCGCACTGCCGAACGCCAACCTGCCGCGGTACCGCGGTGGCGCGGCGTGTGGCTTCTACAAGATCGGTGGCTCGTCCGGCAGCTTCAACGCGACCGCGGACAGTGAGGCCCTGCCGGGTCTCGAGGACTGCTCCGAGTCGTCGGCGGACGTGAGCTGGATGTCCCTCGACCAGACCGAGGCCACCCTGGCCCCGGGACAGTCGACGACCGTCAAGGTGACGCTCTCCGCGAGCGTCGACCAGCCCGGCACCTACAGCGGTGCCGTGACGATCGGCGAGAACACCCCCTACACGGTCGCTCCGGTCGGCGTGACGATGGTCGTCACCCCGCCCACCACGTGGAGCAAGCTGCAGGGCACCGTCACGGGCGTCAGCTCGTCCGGCGCCTCCGCCGCCCTCCCGGGCGCGATCGTGCAGGTGGACTCGTGGGCCCAGTCCTACACCTTCATCACCGACAACAACGGTAAGTACGCCTACTGGCTCGACCGTCGCAACAACCCGCTCAGCCTGATCGCCGCGAAGGACGGCTACAAGCCCCAGACCCGCACCACCAAGCTGGTCGCAGGCACCCCCGTCACCGAAGACTTCGCCCTGAAGTCGATCAAGTAAGCACCTAGCAAGAAGCTCGGCCCCCGGACCACTGTGGTCCGGGGGCCGAGCCCTGTTTTGCGGAAGATTTTCGTCACCAGGTGGCGAAAATCTTCCGGAAACCTGGCCTCAGGTGGTGGGGAGGAGGTGGAAGCCGACGCCTCGGACTGCGTGGATGGTGACTGTGGCGCCGAGGTTGGTGAGTTTTTGGCGGAGGCGTTTGACGACCGAGTGGATGTGCGAGCCGTGGCCGAGGTGCTCGTTGCCCCAGACGGCGTGGTGCAGGCGCTGGTACGTCCAGATCCGGCCGGGTTCCGCCACCAGGCAGTGCAGGAAGTCGTGCTCCAGCCGGGTGAGCGGCATCTCGCGGTCCTTCCAGCGGACCACGCGGCGGTCGACGTCCAGGCGCAACTCGGCGACCGGCTCGGGTTCACGTACCGCCTGCATCCGGCGCTCCGCGGCTGCCGCCACGGTCGGCACTTTCGGTACGGCGGCGGTCGCACCGATCGCCGCACTCGGGGCGACCGTGACTCCCGTGAGCTCGAGGAAGGCGCGGGCCTGGTCGGCGTTCGAGACCAGGAGCAGCGCGTCGGCGCCGCCCAGCAGGCGGGCCAGGTGTACTCGTTCGGCCGTGGACGCGGCCACGCCGATGATCAACGACGAATCGGACGGCCTCTCGATCGGCATCACAAGCTCGCCCCTCCCAGTCGAACCGGCCCGCCCTAAGTACGGTTCACGGCGCGAACTAAGTCAAGTGATTCGCGGCCCGTCGGGCTGGCACATATGCGTCCTGTCCGAGACAGGACAGCCAAACCTCGGCAAAACCTCGCGACGCTCCCCGGACAGGTGTGCGATCGGCCCGCCAAGCGGAGTAGTCTCCTCGCGCACGGTCACTCTGACCGCATCCACGGAGGAACAGTGCCCGGTCTCGTTCGACGGCCGCTCGTCATCTGGTTGCTCGCGGCCCTCGCAGTCCCTGTACTGCTGACGGCTGTGCTGATTCCGGCCAGGGCGGGCACCACCGAGGACGACCTCCGCGAACGCACCACGGCAGCTCTGAAAGCACGCGGTATCGAGGCCGGCGGCGTCGACTTCGACGGCCGGAACGCGCGCGTCACTGTGCCGGCCGGAGTGGATCCGGCGGTGGTCCAGGAGGTCGTGTCCGGCGTCGACGGCGTACGGTCGGTCGAGCTCGTGAACGGGCAGGCGGCCGGTGCGACGCCGACACCTGCTCCGACCAGCAGCAGTACGCCGTCGCAGTCCGACGTACCGGCGTTCGAGGTCGGGCGGACGGATCGGTCGATCCGGGTCCAGGCGCCGGTGCGGAGCCAGGCGGTCAAGGACGCGATCGCCGCCGAGGTCGAGCAGGTGCTCGGCGAGGACCGTGAGTACGACGACCGCACCACGATCGACGCTGCGAACGGGCTCGCCGAGGCGTCGACGGTGTCCGCGCTGCTGCGGGCGCTGGCGATCGGCGGCGGTGACGCCTCGGTGCGGTACGACGGGGAGACCGTGACGCTGTCCGGTCAGGTACCGGACCAGGCGACCAAGGCGACCATCGGCCGGGCCGCCGCGGCCGCCGTTCCGGGTGCGGTGATCGCGGACGAGCTGGCGCTCCCGGCGCCGCCGAAGAGCGCGGTCAGCGAGCCGTGCCGTACCTTCCCGAGCCGGCTGGCCGAGTTCAGCCGGCAGTACCCGATCAACTTCCTGTCCGGTACGTCGATCGTGAACGACGCGTCGAAGCCGGCCGTGGTGAAGGCCGCCGCCGTCCTCAAGTCGTGTACGACGGTGCGCGTCGAGGTGGCCGGTCACACCGACGACCTCGGTTCGCCCGCGAGCAGCCTGCCGCTGTCCGAGCGCCGGGCTGCCGCGCTGAAGGCCGAACTGGTGCGGCTGGGGGTCGGTGCGAACCGGATCCTCGCGCACGGGTACGGCGAGGCGTTCCCGATCGCATCCAACGCCACCGGCGCCGGGCGGGTCGCGAACCGCCGCGCCGAGATCCGAGTAGTGCAGGGGAACTGATGAGCTGGCTGATCGCCGAGACCTGGATTCTGCTACTGGTCGCGTTCGTGCTGGGTAGCGCGGCCGCCTGGCTGGTGCACAGACTCGTCCGCCACTCGGCCGGAGGAGCACGCTGATGAGCTGGCTACTACGAGACAACTGGCTGGGCTCCCTCCTGGCGTTCCTGGTAGGCGCAACCATCACCTGGCGCCTCCTGGACCGCCGCCGCCCCACCCCCGCCACCGCCACCACCACCGCCCCCAGCCCCCAAGCACCGCCCTCTCCCCCCACACCCGCGCCCAAGCGACCCACCCCGGGAGCCGAGCCGGCCCCGCCGATCTCGCCGGACCAACAGACCCCCGCGACTAGATCGGCGAGCCCAGCGCCCGAGCCCGACCCGGCTCCGGCTCCGGCAGCGTCGGCAGCTTCCGCGGAGCCAGAACCTTCCGCGGAGCCGGCAGCTCGTGCGGGTTCGGGTGGGGAGGTTGAGCAGCCGGTGTTTTCGCAGTTGATGGGTGGGGAGGGGACGTTGTTCGACCACATCCAGCCGGCTGCGGACACGGCTCCGGACGCGCCAACCGACGTACCAGCTGGACGGTACGGCGAAGGATCGGCGGATGCGGTGCCGCATCAAGGCCCCCCGGACGGGTTCACGATCAAGGGGAACGCGCAGTCGATGCTGTTCCACACACCCGATTCGCCGTACTACGGCCGCACCAAACCAGAGGTCTGGTTCCGCACGGAGGCCGACGCGGAGCAGGCCGGCTTCACCAAGTACACCCGCCGCCCGCGCAAAGCCGCGGACCCGCGCGACTGACCCGCGCGAACGCCCCAAGGAGAGACCGTGCGACGCCAGCTCCACCTTCCCTTCATCGTCGGCCAGGACGAGGACGGCACCTGGATCGCCGAGTCGGCGCTGACCCCGGACATCTTCGTCTCCGGCGAGGGCGAGACCCGCGAAGCCTCCCTCGACGACCTCCGCGTCCAGGTAGCCCGCGTAGTAGCCGATTCCGGCGCCCCCGAACAACTGGTCGTCGAGGTCGACGTACCAGAGAACTGACCCCGGAACCGTCCTACGATCGCGACAACACTGAGTAACCAGGAGGCGGCCTTGCCACGCGACATTCACGTGCCCTTCACGATCGAGGAAGACCACGAGGACGGCGGCTGGGTTGCCCACGCCGCACTGACCCCGGATGCGTTCGCCAACGGCGAGGGCGAGACCCGCGAAGAGGCCATCGAGGACCTGAAGGAGGCCATCCTCGCGCTGGCTGATGTGGTCGGCGTGCCCGAGCAGCTGGTCGTGACCCTCCCTGACGACTGATGGCGAAGAAGAAACGGGATGCCGAGGCCGAGCTGCGGGCGGCCGGCTACAGCCCCGTGCCGGGAAAGAAGCGGGGCCACGGAGATCACGTCATCTGGCAACGGGGCAAACGAACGGTGTCGGTCCCGAAGCACGCTGAGATCAAGACCGGTACCTGGGACGGCATCCAGAAACAGGCCGGCCTCAACGGGAAAGGCGAGCCCGATCGGCAGCCATCGGAGCAGCAGAAGGCGATGGACCTGATCCAGGGCGGTAGCCCTGCGCCTGGTAGCGGTGGTGCGTCCGGGTCCGGCCAACGCGAGCAACCAGTAACCCAGCGCCACGGGAAGAAACGCGGCCGCGGGCGCGGCTGATCCGCTCGAAGGAGAACACGATGGGAACGGATGCCCAGGAGCCGTTGGAACCGGACGCTGTCATTCTTCCGGGGGAAGGGCAGGAGGGGCGGAACGTCAATGCGGATGAGGCGTATCCGGGTCTGCAGTCGGTGAACGTCCGGGGGTTGTTGCGGCGGTACCGGCGTGGTGGTGGTCGTGGTGGTTCAGCCCAGCAGACCGCGAAACAGCGTGACGAGCGGTCGCCGCGGCGGTGATCCCGCTGCGGTGAACCGACCGCGCCGAAGCCCGTCGCATCTGCCGTCATCGAATCGCAGTGTGGGCCGATCGCGTGCCCTATTTGCTTGTACTGGCAAAGGGCCGCCAGACTGTGCGGAACGCCTTGCGGACCCCGTCCGGCCGACGGCGTCACCACGTCACCGCAGTACCCCCGGAGTCGTCCGGGATCAACGCACTGCCCTCCCCTTTTAGGTGCGCCCGATCGGGGTACGGGAACTTAGGTTTGGAGACACCCGATGGAGGTGAGCGTGACCGACATGCTGCCGGAGCAGCACCACGGACTGACGAAGAGTGACCCGCTGTGGTTCAAGCGGGCCGTCTTCTACGAGGTCCTCGTGCGGTCCTTCAAGGACTCGAACGCCGACGGCATCGGCGACCTGCAAGGCCTGACCGAGAAACTCGACTATCTCGAGTGGCTCGGTGTCGACTGCCTCTGGTTACCGCCGTTCCAGCCCTCACCGCTACGTGACGGCGGGTACGACATCTCCGACTACACCGGCGTGATGACGGAGGTCGGCACGATCTCCGACTTCGCCGCGTTGATGGAGGCCGCGCATTCGCGCGGGATCCGGCTCATCGTCGACTTCGTGATGAACCACACCTCGGACCAGCACCCCTGGTTCCAGGCGTCGCGGGAGGACCCCGAGGGTCCGTACGGCGACTTCTACGTGTGGTCCGACACCGACGAGAAGTACACCGACGCGCGCATCATCTTCGTCGACACCGAGCAGTCGAACTGGACCTGGGACCCGGTCCGCGGCCAGTACTTCTGGCACCGCTTCTACTCCAACCAGCCGGACCTGAACTTCGAGAACCCGGCCGTCGGCGACGCGATCCTCGAGGCCCTGAAGTTCTGGCTCGACCTCGGCGTGGACGGTTTCCGGCTGGACGCGGTGCCGTACCTGTTCGAGACCGAGGGCTCCAACTGCGAGAACCTCCCCCGCACCCACGAGTTCCTCAAGCGGGTCCGCAAGGAGGTGGACGCGAACTACAGCGACCGCGTCCTGCTCTGCGAGGCGAACCAGTGGCCGGCCGACGTGGTCGAGTACTTCGGCGACCGGGACTCCGGCGGCGACGAGTGCCAGATGGCGTTCCACTTCCCGGTGATGCCGCGGATCTTCATGGGCGTACGGCGGGAGTCGCGGTTCCCGATCTCCGAGATCCTGGCCCAGACGCCGGAGATCCCGGACACCTGCCAGTGGGGCATCTTCCTGCGCAACCACGACGAGCTCACTCTCGAGATGGTCAGCGACGAAGAGCGCGACTACATGTGGGGCGAGTACGCGCAGGACCCGCGGATGAAGGCGAACATCGGCATCCGCCGCCGGCTCGCACCGCTGCTGGACAACGACACCAACAAGATGGAGTTGTTCACCGCGCTGCTGCTCAGCCTGCCGGGATCCCCGATCCTGTACTACGGCGACGAGATCGGCATGGGCGACAACATCTGGCTGGGCGACCGGGACGGCGTCCGCACCCCGATGCAGTGGTCCCCGGACCGCAACGCCTCGTTCTCCACCGCGACGCCGGGCAAGCTCAGCCTGCCGGTGATCATGGACCCGGTCTACGGTTTCCAGGCGGTGAACGTCGAGGCCGAGATGGAGAACGCCTCGTCGTTGCTGCACTGGACCCGTCGGATGATCCAGACCCGCAAGCAGCACCCGTCGTTCGGTATGGGCACCTTCACGGACCTGGGCGGCTCCAACCCGAGCGTGCTGTCGTACGTCCGGGAGTTCGGCGACGACGTCGTGCTGTGCGTGAACAACCTGTCGAGGTTCCCGCAGCCGATCGAGCTGGACCTGCGGCAGTGGCAGGGCGTCGAGCCGATCGAACTGCTCGGCGGCGTGCACTTCCCCACGATCGGCGAGTTGCCCTACCTTCTGACCCTCGGCGCCCACGGTTTCTACTGGTTCCGGCTGCCGGTGGCGAAGCCGGAAGACCTGCCGGAAAAGCATGAGGAGAGCATTTAAGTGACTTCCCATCTGGACCAGGTCCAGTCCTTCTGCGCGAGCCAGAGGTGGTTCGGGGAGAAGGGACACGACGTTCACGTCGAAGCGGTGGCCACGTCGACGTGGCTGTCCGACGCGGACGCCTGGCCGGCGGTCCGGATCGGGTTCGTCTACTGTGCGGGGCCACCCGGGGCGGAATCCCCGATCCGGGTGTACCAGCTGCCGCTCAGCTACCACCGCGCGCCGGTCGACAACCTCGGCCACGCGCTGGTCGGCGAGTGGGCCGAACCAGACCTCGGCGACACCGAGGTCTGGGTGTACGACGCGTTGCACGACAAGGAAGCGACGCCGTACTGGCTGGACGGGATCACGCACGGACGGCAGCTGGACGGGCTGGAGTTCCATCCCGTCCAGGCTCCGGAAGGCTCGATCGAGGTACCGGAGGACGCGCAGTCGCTGGTCCTCACGGTCGAGCAGAGCAACACGTCGCTGGTGTTCGGCGACGTCGCGCTGCTGAAGGTGTTCCGCAGGCTCGAGCCCGGGAGCAACCCCGGAGTCGAGATCGAGTCGGCGCTCACCGAGTCCGGGTCCGAACTGGTCCCGGAGGTGCTGGGGTCCGCGCGTGGTCGGTGGCCGCGCGCGGGCGGCGGGACCGACAGCGGCGAGCTGGCGATGATGACGGCGTTCCAGAAGAACGCGACCGACGGCTGGACGTTCGCGACCTCGTCGGTGCGGGACCTGTACGCCGAGGCCGACCTGCACGCCGAGGAGGTCGGCGGTGACTTCGCCGCCGAGTCGCACCGGCTCGGCGCGAGCACGGCGCAGGTGCACTCCGAGCTGGCGAAGGCGCTCGGCACCGACGTCTGGGAGCCGGCCAAGCTGGTCGAGCACGCGAACGCGATGCGCCGCCGCCTCGACAAGGCCGCAGCTGCGATCCCGGAACTCGCGCCGTACGCCGGCGGACTGGCGCGGGCGTTCGACGCGCTGGCGGCGTACGACCAGCCGGTGACGGTGCAGCGGATCCACGGCGACTTCCATCTCGGTCAGGTGCTGCGGACGATCGACGGCTGGAAGCTGATCGACTTCGAGGGTGAGCCGGCCAAGTCGCTGGTCGAGCGGCGGGCGCTGGACACCGAGGTGAAGGACATCGCCGGGATGCTGCGCTCGTTCGACTACGCGGCCCGGTCGCTGCTGGCCGATCACCAGGGCGACCAGCAGATCGCGTACCGCGCGGCCGAGTGGGTGGACCGCAACCAGCAGGCCTTCTGCGACGGGTACGCCGAGGCGGCGGGCAGCGATCCGCGCGAGCAGAGCGTGCTGCTGAACGCGTTCCTCGCGGACAAGGTCATCTACGAGACTCTCTACGAGGCCCGCAACCGCCCGAGCTGGCTGCTGATCCCGCTGTCGGCTGCCGCGCAACTGGCCGAACAGTAGTACCCCAAATCTCAGCCAAGTAATCCAATCTCGGCCGAGAATTACAGAGCGCTTGTGAACGCTCACTGCAATACTTTCGGGTATGTCGCCCGAGCCACCACAGTTAGAGGTCCTTGTCCTGGGGCCTCTCGCGGTCAGGCTCGGCGGCAGTCCGATCGCGGTCGACCGCCCGCTGGAGCGTGCGCTGCTGGTCCGGCTCGCGTTGGCCGGCGGCCTGTCCGTGCCCGACCACCGGCTGGCGACCGACCTGTGGGGTGACGTCGATCTGGCCCGCCCGACGGAGCGGCTGCGGGTGCTCGCGTCCCGTTTGCGCGGCGCGATCGACGCCCCTGAGGCGCTGGTCCGGGTCAACGGCGGCTACGCGCTCGCGGCCCGGCTCACCGATCTGACGGCGGCCCGTGCGGCAGCCGAGCAGATGCATGCGGCGGTGCGGTCCGGCGACCACTTCGCCGTACGTACAGCGGCGCGGGCCGCGCTCGCGCAGTGGCGGGGACCGTCGTTAGCCGATCTGCGCACGGTCCCGTACGCCGTGGTGGAAGGCGAGCAGCTGGACGCCTGGCGGCTGGCGCTCCAGGTCGAGCGGCTGGACGCGGAGCTCGCTCTCGGACATGCTGCCGAGGCCGCGCGAGAGCTGGAGGCTCTGGCGGCCGAGAACCCTTTGCACGAACGGCTCTGGTGCCTGCTGGCCCTGTCGCTCTATCGGACCGGTCGGCAAGCGGACGCGCTCACGCGACTCGCGACGCTACGGGGTCGGTTGGCTGATGAGCTCGGTGTGGATCCGGTTCCGGACACCGCCGCGATGGAGCTACGCCTGCTCCGCCAGGACCCGGCTCTGCTCCCCCAAGTCATCCCAACCCCTGCACCAACGGTCACGCTGCCGGCTCGGATGACCAGCTTCGTCGGCCGCCACAGAGAGCTGGGGTCGCTGGTGGAGCGGCTCGGCGAGCCCGGTCTGGTCACGTTGACGGGCGGTCCGGGCAGCGGGAAGTCCCGGCTCGCGTTCGAGGCGGCGCGTGCGGTGGCCGGTCGCGCCGTACGGCTGGTCGAGCTGGCGCCGTTGCAGCGTGAGAGCGCCGTACTGGAAGCGATTGCGGGTGACGATGCCGGCGGTCACGATCCGCTTGAGGCAGCCGCGGCGGCGCTGGACGGTTCGGTGCTGGTGCTCGACAACGCCGAGCACGTGGTCGAGCAGACAGCGGAGATCGTGGCCGCTCTGCTGCAGCGGGCGCCCGCGCTGACGGTCCTGGTCACCTCGCAACGGCCCTTGCAGCTGGCGAACGAGGAGGTCCGTCCGATGCGGCCGCTGGACGCGTTGGACGCGGCCCGGCTGTTCAGTGAACGGTCTGCCGTAGACGCGCAGGGAGCCGACCCGGAGCAGGTTGCAGCGATCTGTACGGCGGTCGACCGGTACCCGCTCGGCATCGAGCTGGCTGCTGGTCTCACGCGGACCCTGACCGTGCCGCAGCTGGCCAAGCGGCTGGCTGACCGGATGCGGTTGCTGGTCGCCGGTGCGCGGGATGCGCAGCTGCGGCACACCAGTCTGGTCGCGGCACTGGACTGGAGTCACCAGCTCCTCGGCGACGCGGAGCGCGCCGTACTGCGCCGCATCGCTGTGTTTGCGGGCGGCTTCACGCTGGAAGCAGCAGAACAGGTCGCCGTCGATCCCCGCGACGTGGCGCCGGTGCTCACTGAGCTCGCGGACCGGAGTCTGCTGACGGTTGAGGCCGTCAACGGGCGGCGGTTCCGGCTGCTGGAGACCGTGCGCGACTATGCGCTCGGGAAGCTCGAGGAGGCCGGCGAGACCGAGCTGGTGCGGCTGGCGCAGCTGGAGTGGGCGGTCGGCTTCGTCGAGGCGGTCGGCCGCGCTGACGACGACTTCGCGTCGGCCGAGTCCGTGGCCGACGTCTTCGCGGAGTGGCCGAACCTCCTCGACGTACTGGACCGCGCACCCGGGACGGACCGCGCGGTGGTCGGGCTGCGGCTGGCACTCGCGTTGCACACGCCCTGGCTGATCCGCGGCATGTACGCCGAAGCAGCCCGACACCTCGGCGCGCTAGCAGACGCTCCTGGTGCGACGACAGCCGAGCGGGTCACCGCGCTGAGCAATCACGGCTTCGTACTGACGATGCGCGGCCAGTTCGACCACGCGGCGGAGTCATTGACCGAGGCCGAGGCGCTCGCCCGGACGCAGGACGACGACACACTGACGCTGACAGCCCTCTACTACCGCAGCATCGTGGAGATCGAACGCGGTCAGCTCCGCGACGCCTTCACACCGTTGCTCGCCGGTCAGGCCTTGGCGCGGACCTCGCCGCAACATGAACGCAGGCTGTCCGCGTGCACGGACGCGCTCGGCACGCTGTACGTCTACACAGGTCAACCGGCCAAGGCGCTCGAGTGCTACGAGACGTGCATCGTGGCGGACCGCGAGTACGGCGACGAGCACGGCCTCTCCCGCGGCCTGAGCAACCTGGCCGGTGCACTGGTCGGCCTGGAGCGGTACGACGACGCGTTGAAGGCAGCCTCCGAATCCGACCACTATGCGCGGCGGCTCGACGACCGTCAGATCCTGCCGCTCAACGAGGTGATCCGCGGCCTGGTCGCGATCGCCCGCGAGGACCTCGATGCCGGGGAGAAGTTCCTCCGCGCCGCGGTCGAGTACGCGATCGCGGACGACAGCGGTGTGACGCACGCGTACATCGACCTGGCTGACCTCCTGGTCCTGCAGGGCGAACTCGACGAGGCCGCCAGCCTGCTGGACGCGGTCTTCGCGGAAGCCCCCGACCACAGCACGTCCTGGCTCGCCGCACGCGCCATCGCCGCCGCCCTCGCACTGGCCCAAGGCAACCGCGACCACGCCACCACCCTGGTAACCGAGACCACCAAGGCTTACACCCAAACCGGCTTCGCCTGGCCCCGCTACACCACCCGCCTCGACACCGTCCGCGCCGCTTTGAACGATTGAGTTTGTGTACTTCGGGACTCGGCGGGTACGGGGTGCGGTGTAGAGGGTCGGGATCGGGCAGGATGGTGTTCATGGGAGAGCGTGAAGCTTTTGAGGAGCCGGTGGTGGCGACCGACGAGCCTGTGGTGACAGCGGTTTCGGTGACTCGGACCGATCTCGAACGACTGGTCGCCGGTACGTTCCACGATCCTCATCAGGTGCTCGGCCCGCATCTCGGCGATCACGGCGTCACCGTCCGCGCGCTACGCCCGTACGCCAACAGCGTGACAGTGCTGTACGACGGCGAGCGGCTCGAGCTCCGGCATGAGCACGACGGGATCTGGGTCGGCGTACTCGACATCGACAAGGTCCCGGACTACCGCCTCGAGGTCACCTACACCGACGGCCCCGCGAGCGAGGTCGACGACCCGTACCGGTACCTCCCGTCGCTCGGCGAGGTCGACCTGCACCTGATCGGCGAGGGCCGCCACGAGCAACTGTGGACCGTGCTCGGCGCCCACGTCCGGCGGCACGAAGGCCCGACCGGCGCAGTGACCGGTACGTCGTTCGCGGTCTGGGCCCCGAACGCACAGGGCATCCGGCTGACCGCTGACTTCAACTTCTGGGACGGCCGCGCGCATCCGATGCGCTCGCTCGGCGGCTCCGGTGTGTGGGAGCTGTTCGTGCCCGGCATCGGCCCGGGAACGCGGTACAAGTTCGACATCTGCGGTCGCGACGGTGTGTGGCGGCAGAAGGCCGACCCGATGGCGAACCTGGCCGAGACTCCCCCGGCGAACGCGTCCGTCGTGCACGAGTCGTCGTACGAGTGGAGCGACTCCGACTGGCTGACCAAGCGCGCCGGCGCGCACGCGTACGCCGAGCCGATGAGCGTGTACGAGGTGCATCTCGGCTCGTGGCGCAAGGGCAAGTCGTACCGCGAGCTGGCCGACGAGCTCGTTGCCTATGTCAACGAGATGGGCTTCACCCATGTCGAGTTGATGCCGGTGATGGAGCACCCGTTCGGCGGCTCGTGGGGCTACCAGGTCACGTCGTACTTCGCTCCGACCTCGCGGTTCGGCGACCCGGACGACTTCCGGTTCCTGGTCGACAAGCTGCACCAGGCCGGGATCGGCGTCCTCGTCGACTGGGTGCCGGCGCACTTCCCGAAGGACGCCTGGGCGCTGGCCCGGTTCGACGGTACGCCGCTCTACGAGCACCCGGACCCGCGCCGCGGCGAGCAGCCCGACTGGGGCACGCTGGTGTTCGACTTCGGCCGTCCGCAGGTACGCAACTTCCTGGTCGCGAACGCGCTCTACTGGGCCGAGGAGTTCCACATCGACGGCCTGCGGGTGGACGCGGTCGCCTCGATGCTCTACCTGGACTACTCGCGGCAGGAGGGTCAGTGGGTGCCGAACCAGTTCGGCGGCCGCGAGAACCTGGAGGCCGTGTCGTTCCTGCAGGAGATGAACGCGACGCTCTACAAGCGGGTCCCGGGCGTGATCACGGTCGCGGAGGAGTCGACGTCCTGGCCGGGCGTCACCCGCGCGACGCATCTCGGCGGCCTCGGCTTCGGCTTCAAGTGGAACATGGGCTGGATGAACGACTCGCTCAGCTACCTGGAGCATGAGCCGGTGCACCGGCAGTACCACCACCACGAGCTGACGTTCTCGATGATGTACGCGTACTCCGAGAACTTCGTCCTCCCGCTGTCCCACGACGAGGTCGTGCACGGCAAGGGTTCGCTGCTGCGGAAGATGCCGGGCGACCGCTGGCAGCAGCTGGCGAACCTCCGTGCGTACCTGGCGATGATGTGGGCGCACCCGGGCAAGCAGCTGCTGTTCATGGGCTGCGAGTTCGGCCAGGAGTCGGAGTGGTCGGAGAAGGGCGAGCTGGACTGGTGGCTGCTGGAACACAGCGACCACAAGGGTCTGCAGGACCTGATCCGCGACCTGAACCGGGTCTACAAGGACAACCCGGCGTTCTGGCGAACCGATCACGACGCGGAGAAGTTCAGCTGGATCGACGCTAACGACGCCGGTAACAACGTGTTCTCGTTCCTGCGGTACGGCGAGGAGGGCGAGCCGACCGTGGCGTGTATCGCGAACTTCTCCGCGCTCCCGTACCACGGCTACCGCCTCGGCCTGCCGTACGCCGGCCGCTGGGAGGAGGTCGTCAACACCGACGCCAACTCGTACGGCGGATCGGGCGTGGGCAACTTCGGCGCTGTCGAGGCCGATGGGCCGGAATGGCACGGCCTGAAGTCCAGTGCCGAGCTGTCCGTGCCACCCCTGGCGACGGTGTACCTGCGCTTCACCGGGTAGCGTTCACGGCGTGACCGCCGTATATCCGCTGTCAGATGCCGAGCTGACGCTGCGTCCCTCGCAGCCGAACGGGCAGGTGGTGACGTTCGACGTCGTGCGCACTGACGTCGAGCCCAGCGGCCCGCTCGGCACGGTCGAGGTACGCCAGACGACGCCGGGCGTCGGCCTGGTCACTTGGGCGCTCGACGGCGGTCCCGGCGTGGCGGAGCGGGCTATGCGGCTCGCGGCCGAGTACGCGTTCGGTGAGCTCGGTCTGGAGCGGTTGCAGGTCGAGGTGGATCCTTCGCTGCATGCCTCCGCCCGGGTCGCGGTGCGGTCCGGCTTCCGGCGGGAGGGCGTGCTGCGCGGGGCTGCGCTGGTGGAGGGCGAGCGCCGCGATGTCGCCGTGTACGGGATGCGCGTCGACGATCCGCGTCCGGACACGGTGACGGGCTGGACCGCGTTGATGGACTCGACGCTGCCGAAGAAGCGCGTGATCGCCCACGTCGTCGTACGTGACACCGCTGGACGGGTGCTGCTGTGCCAGGTCAGCTACAAGAAGGACCTAGAGCTGCCGGGCGGTGTTGTCGAGCCGGACGAGGACCCCGCGACCGGTGCGTCCCGCGAGATGGAGGAAGAGCTCGGTACGGCGCTCCCGCTGCTCGGCGTACTCGCGATCGACTGGCTGCCGCGTTGGGAGGGCTGGGGCGACGCCGTCGAGATCCTGTACGACGGCGGCGTACACGACCCGTCCCTTATCGACCGCTTGCAGCCCGACGGGTTCGAGATCCGGGGCATCTCCTGGCAGGCGCCGGACAAGCTGGCCGGGCTGGTCTCGCCGCTCAATGCACGCCGACTCCCGATGCTTCTGGACGCGCCGGACCAGCTGCACAATCTCAGGAACGGCTCGCCCATCACCTCGTGAGCTGGCCGACGCACCAGGTGTAATGCCCGTCGCCGGCGTTCTCGTCGTAGATCGTGGCGGTGATGATCGCGTACGCCCTCCGGTACAGCCGCATCCGCTCCCGATCGTGCCCGAGTGTCTCGAACCGGGCGGTGAGCAGGTCGTCGAGTCGGCGCGCCTCGGGCGAATACATGTCGAAGAACCCGGCCGCGAGCGACGCCTCGAACGTGCTGTCCCCCGCGGTCGACAGGAACCCCCAGTCCAGTACCGCCTCCACCCGCTGACCGTCCATCAGCACGTTGGGCGGACAGATGTCCCCGTGCACAACGCTCATCCCGTCTCCGAGCTGGGTCAGGCCGTCCAGCACTTCCCCCAACAGTTCTGGGAAACCGGCGACATCACGCTCCAGGTGGACGCTCGAGGCTTCTGCGCGACGCCGTACCAATCCCGCCAGACTCTCGCCCCACGACCGCCCCCAGAACGGCTGCCCGAGCACCGGCATCGCCTTGCTCGCCGGCCCAGGCCGCACCTCGCGCAACGCCTCCACCACGGCGACGAACGCGTCCAGCGCAACGTCTTCCGGCAGCCCGGCCTCGTGCAGCGGTACGCCGGTCAGCTTGTCCTCGACGCTGACCGCCAGCCCGTCCTCGCCCGCCGTGACCTCCCGGATCCGCGGCGTCCGGAACGGCAGCTCCGGCAGCTCGTCGAGGAACGCCTGCAACGGCCGCACGTCCTCCGGCCGGCGATCGAACCAGACCTTCCGCACGGACCCGTCGCCGAGATCGTAGACGGCCCCTTCCATCCCCTGCCCGATGAGTTCCACCGGGCCGACCCTATAGGTCCTTGCTAGCGAATGAAGCGGATCGTCAGGGGATAGCGGTAATCGCTGCCACCGGACGCGGCGACCGTCGCGAGGATGATCACCACCAGCGCCGCGATCGCGCCGATCACGACCAGCGGTACGACGATCAGCACCCCGAGACCGAACGTGATGAAGATCAGCACGGCCGAGACCGCCGAGTAGATCAGCAGCGAGATCTGGAAGTTCAGCGACTCCACCGCGTGCCGGCGTACGAAGTCCGAGCGGTCCCGGAACATCAGCCAGACGACCAGCGGGCAGAGGAACCCCATCGCCAGCCAGGCCGCGACCAGCACTCCGATGTGCGCGACCAGCGCCCACGTACGTTCTTCAGAGCCTGACAGCGGCGTGCTCATAGTCCAGTCAAGCACACCGATTCCTTTTCCAGGTGTCTTCGGTCTGTACCGGTGACAGACCTGCAACGAAAGGGATGCACGATGGCGAGCAAGGAGTCGGAAGCGGTTCGGCGGCACTGGGCGGCGAACCGGAAGGCTGCTGAGGAGAACCTCCAGGACGGCGATCAGGAGCTGGCCGACCACCGCTGGGCCGGGCTGACGACCGAGCCGGGTGATGTGGACTACCTGGCGGTGCCCGGACGCCGGGCTACGTGGATCGTGCCGCACGGCGCCGCCGCGGACAGGGTGCTGCTGTGTCTGCACGGCGGTGGCTTCGTCGGCGGATCGCAGTACTCGCATCGGAAGCTGTTCGCGCACCTCGCCCGGGCGGTCGGGGCGCGGGCACTGGTCTTCGACTATCCACTGGCGCCCGATCACACGCATCCGGCCCAGGTCGACGAGGCGGTCGACACGTACCGCTGGTTGCTCGACCAGGGCATCGCGCCCGAACACATCGTCTTCACCGGCGACTCGGCCGGCGGCGGGCTGACGATCACCACGCAACTACGCGCCCGCTCGGTCGGCCTGCCGCTGCCCGCCGGCGCGATGCCGTTCTCGCCGTGGGTGGACTTCGAGGCGACAGGTACGTCGTACGACGAGAACCGGGACCGCGACGCGTTCTTCCACCGGGACCTGGTCCGTGGACTCGCCTGGATCTTCCTCGGACCGGACGGCTCGCCGCACGACCCGTTCGTGAACCCGTTGTACGGCGACCTGACCGGGCTCGGGCCGATCTACATTCAGGTCGGCGGGGACGAAGTACTCCTGGACGACGCTGAGCAGCTCGCGGCCGCCGCGGAGAAGGCCGGGGTCGAGGTACAGCTGGATGTGTTTCCGGAGATGCAGCACACGTTCCAGATGGCGGCGGGGCGCGCGCCGGAGGCGGACGATGCTGTTGGGCGGATGGGACGCTGGGCTCGGCGGGTGCTGGGGCTGTGATGATCGAGGGAGCGGTGATGAGCGAGTTCGGCGTGACCGAGCCGTTCCGCAAGGAGTTGCTCGCGCACTGCTACCGGATGCTCGCGTCGGTGCACGAGGCCGAGGACGCGGTGCAGGAGACGTACCTGCGGGCCTGGCGGTCCTGGTCGTCCTTCGAGGGCCGCTCGTCGCTGCGGGTCTGGCTGTACCGCATCGCAACCAATGTGTGCCTGACCGCGCTCGACCAACGCCGCCGCCGGGCGCTGCCCTCCGGTTTGGGAGCACCTGCCACCGATCTCAGTCCCGGCGTACCGCCAGACGATCCGGCCGTGCGGTTTGTCGAGCCGATCGCCGAGACCCTGGTCAGCTCCGATCCTGCATCGATCGTCACCGTCCGGGAGAGCCTGCGGCTGGCGTTGATCGCCGCCCTGCAGTACCTGCCGCCGAAGCAGCGCGCCGTACTGATCCTGCGCGAGGTACTCGCCTTCCCAGCCGCCGAAGTCGCCACGATGCTCGACACCTCGGTCGCGGCCGTGAAGAGCACGCTGCAACGCGCCCGCGCCCGCCTGGACTCCACGGCGCCGTCGCACGGCGACGTCTCGGCACCCACCGACCCCGAATCGCTAGCACTGCTGGACGACTACATCGCCGGCTTCGAGAACGCCGACACCGCCGCCCTAGAACGTGCTCTTCGCGCCGACGCCGCGATCGAGATGGTCGGTACGACGGCTTGGTTCAACGGTCGCGTGATGTGCCTGAAGCTCCTCGCCTCCGCGGTCGGCGCACCCGGTGACTGGCGGATGATCCCGATCATCGCGAACGGCCAGCCCGCCGTGGGCGCCTACTTCAAGGGCGCCCCGTACGGTGTCGCCGTACTCACGCCCACTCCGACCGGCCTCACCCACATCCACGTCTTCAGCACACCAAGCCTCGTCACGTACTTCGGTCTGCCGCCTACAGCTCCTGCACCGTGAGCCGTGCGCGGCGGCTCGTGCTGACGAGAGCCAGCGCCAGTACGACGAGCCCCATTGCGAACGTCGGCCACCAGACAACATGCTCGGCGCGGACGAACCGTCGCGGATCGGTCGTCGCGGTGGCGCCGACGATCGATCCGGCGATCGCGACGCCGAGCGACGTACCGGTCTGACGGCCGACCGACGCGACCGAACCGGCCAGACCGGCCATCGACGCCGGCATCCCGGACACCGCCGAGTTCGCGATCGGCGGGTTGATGGTGCCGAGGAAGACGCCGAAGAACAGGAAGATCGCGAGCACGTTGAGCAGCGGTGTGGACGCTTGGATCGTGAGCGATGCGAGCGCTCCGAGCGTCAGCGCCGTACCCGCGACGACGAGTGGCAGGCGTGGGCCGCGCGCGCCGACGATCCGGCCCGTCAGCGGTGAGAGGACGCAGATGAGGAGACCGACGGGCAGCAGGCACAGACCGGCGTCGAGCGCGGACAGGTGCCGAACGCTCTGCAAGTAGAGCGTGGTGACGAACAGGAACGCGCCGAACCCCGTGTAGGCGAACATCGCGATCACCACGGCCGAGCTGAACGGGACGCTGCGGAACAGGCGGAGCTCGAGCAACGGCTCTCTGCGGCGGCGTTCGTACGCGATCAGGAGGACCGCGGCGACGGCGGCCGCGGCGATCAACGGCGTACGCCACTGGTTCTTCTCGATGATCGCGGACACGACGCTGCCGAGGAGTACGACGGTCAGGAGCTGGCCGATCGGGTCGAAGCGGCGGCCGTGGGCGGCGCGGGACTCGGGGACGTACAGGCTGGTGAAGATCACCGCGAGGACGACGATCGGCAGATTCACCCAGAAGATCGACCGCCAGCCGAGGCCGTCGACGAGCGCGCCGCCGAGGATCGGGCCGAGGACGAGCGAGAGGCCGGCGGTCGCGCCGAAGATCCCGATCGCGCGGGCGCGCTCGGCGCGCTCCGGGAACACGGTCACCACGATCGCCATCGCGACCGGGTTGAGCAGCGTGCCGCCGACAGCCTGGACAGCGCGGGCGGCGATCAGCGTCTCGATGCTGGGGGCGAGACTGCAGAGGAGCGAGCCGAGGCCGAAGACGGTCAGCCCGACGCGGAACATGCGCTTGCGGCCGTACCTGTCGGCGGTCGAGCCGGCCAGCAGCAGGAAGCTCGCCAGCACCAGGGTGTAGGAGTCGACGGTCCATTGCAGACCGGCCGTCGAGGCACCGAGATCGTCCCGGATCGCGGGCAGCGCCATGTTCACGATCGAGATGTCCATCACCGAGATCAGCAGGCTCGCGCAGCAGATCGCGAGGACGGCGTACCGGCGGGCACTGGTCAGACCAGTGTCCTCGAGCGTTGGAAGGGTCATACCAGCAACGCTAGGATTTAGAGCGTGCTCGAAGTCAATGAACGCGGGATCAGCATCGCCGAAGCCGCCGAACACACCGGCGTCAGTGTCCACACGCTGCGGTACTACGAACGCGCCGGCCTGGTCGTCACCACCGTCGACCGGACCGCCGGCGGGCGCCGCCGCTACCGCAAACTCGACCTCGACTGGATCAAGATCTGCACCAGGTTCCGCGCCACCGGCATGCCGATCCGCACCATCCGCCGGTACGCCGAACTCGTCACCGCCGGCCGCGGCAACGAGAAGGACCGCCTCGAACTCCTCGAGACCCACCGCGCCGAGATCCTCACCCAACTGGCTCAGCTCACCGAAAGCCTCGAACTCATCGACCACAAGATCGACGTCTACCGAGGCCGCATGCAAGCCGGCGACGCCGACCAACTCTGGGCCCCTCGGCCTGATGAAGGCTAGCGGTTGAGGTTGGTGAGGCGGGTGGTGAGGAAGCGGCGTTCGGTTTCGTTGGCGGTCAGACGGATCGCCTGTTCGTAGGCCTCGGCCGCTTGCGCGGGACGGTCGAGGCGGGTGAGAACATCGGCCCGGGTCGCCGGGAGGTAGGCGTACGTCGCGAGCGCCGGCTCCTTGCTCAAGGCATCCAATTCGACCAGGACCGCCTCCAGATCGGCCCCAGGAACCAGACTGCGCGCAGCCACCCGATTGAGCGCGACGATCGGAGTCGGCCAGCTCACCATCATCGCGTCGTACATGCGGACCACCTGCCCCCAGTCCGTCTTCTCCCACGACGGCGCCGTCACGTGCAGCCCGGCAACGGCCGCCTGCAACGCGAACCTCCCATGCCCCCGCTGCAACGCCGCCGTCGCCCGCGACACACCCTCCGCCAACAGCTTCACGTCCCACCGCGACCGGTCCTGATCCGCCAGCAGCACCAGTTCACCGTCCGCGCTGACCCGCGCGTCACCACGCGCCTCGGTCATCAACAGCAGCCCTAGCAGTGCTAGCGGTTCCGGCTCGTCCGGCATCAACCGCTCCAGCATCCGCGCCAGCTCGATCGCCCGCCCGGTCAGATCGGTCCGCGTCAGCTCCGCCCCCGTGGCGACGTACCCCGCCGTGTACACCAGGTGTACGACGGTCAGCACCACATCCATCCGCGCCGGCAACTCGTGGTCCGCCGGAATGCGATACGGGATCCCGGCCGCCGCGATCTTCTTCTTCGCCCGGGTGATCCGCGCCGCCGCCGTCGCCTCGCCGATCAGCAGCACGGCGGCGACCTCTCGCGTGGTCAACCCGCAGATCAGCCGCAACGTCAGCGCCACTTGCGATTCCCGCGCCAGGGCCGGGTGGCAGCAAGTGAACACCAGCCGCAGCGGATCCGTCGGCTGCTCAGCGTCGTCGGGCTGCTCGGTGTTGGCGGGCTGCTCCACCAGAAGGGGCAGTTTCCGCCGCAGATTCGTCTCCCGCCGCAGCCGGTCCAGCGCGAGCCGCCGGGCGACCGTCGTCAGCCAGCCAGCCGGGTTGTCCGGAATCCCGTCCGGCCAGGTACGCAGCGCCTGCACGAACGCGTCCTGCGTGCAGTCCTCCGCGAGATCCAGGTCCCGGGTCAGCCGGACCACGGACGACAGCACCGTCGACCAGCTCTCCCGGTGCGCCCGGTCCACCACCCGGGTGACCTCTACCGCCTCCGTCACCATCTCCCCTGTTCCCCCTGCCCGTGGGTACGCCGACGAGACGGAGCGTCGGCGTACCCGGGTCGAACGGCACTATCGTCCGTGCGCGATCGCGATCCGCCTGTCAGGCCGACGGAGCCGCGTCCTCGGACGTCGCCATTACCGGCCGGACCTCGATGTTGCCGGACGGGCAGAGCTTGGCCAACTCCAGCGCCTGGTCGAGATCACGCGCCTCGATCACGTAGAACCCGCCGAGCGCCTCCCGCGTCTCGATGAACGGACCGTCGGTGACCAGCGGTTCGGCGCCCTCGCGGTTCTTGACCGTGCTCGCCGTGCTGGACCGCTCCAGCGCCTCCCCGCCGAGGATCCGCGCCCCGGCCTTCTCCACCGCCGCCGTGAACTCCCCGTGCAACTTCATCGCCTGCTGCCACTCGTCGCGCGTCAGGTTGTCGTACCACTCCTCGCTGTCGAACAGCAGGAACATGTACTGCGCCATCTCGGGCTCCCTCGTCGATGTCTTCTACTTGGATATCTTGCTGACGATCGCCGCGACACGGAATCGACAACACCCGGAAAGAATTTTTGAGGTCGCGCAAAGTGGTGGCGCCGTCGCGAGCGTCGTCCCGCGGAGTGCTGGGCAAGGCGGAGGAGGGAGACGGGACGGAGTCCCTTCGACCGACGACAACGCCGCCCAGTGCCCGCGGGGCGGCGCGCAGCAGGCGCCACCACTTTGCGCGACCTCTTGTTACCGTGGGGTACATGGAGCACCTCGACGTCCTGATCGTCGGCGCGGGCCTGTCCGGGATCGGCGCGGCGTACCGGATCCAGACCCGGTGCCCGGACCGCACGTACGCCGTACTCGAGGGCCGCGACGCGCTCGGCGGCACCTGGGACCTGTTCCGGTACCCGGGGGTGCGGTCGGACTCCGACATGTTCACGCTCGGGTTCCCGTTCCACCCGTGGAGGGCGGCGAAGGCGATCGCGGACGGGCCGTCGATCCTCGACTACCTGCACGAGACCGCGTCGACGTACGGGATCGACAAGCACATCCGCTTCGGCCAGCGCGTCGTCCGCGCCTCGTGGTCGTCCGCGGACGCGCTGTGGACCGTGGACACGGCGGACGCGGCGTACACCTGCTCGTTCCTCTACGTGTGCAGCGGGTACTACGACTACGACTCGGGGTACGTCGTCGACTTCGACGGAAAGAATGATTTCCAGGGCCGGATCGTGCACCCGCAGCACTGGCCGGACCAGTTGGACTACGCCGGTCAGCGCGTTGTCGTGATCGGCAGCGGCGCGACCGCCGTGACCCTGGTGCCTGCGATGGCGGGTACGGCGGAACACGTGACGCTGCTGCAACGGTCGCCGAGCTACGTCGCCTCTCGCCCGGCCCATGACGCGGTGTCGGACCGCATCCGCGCCGTACTGCCCGAAAATCTCGCGCACCGGCTGATCCGCGGGAAGAACGTTGTCGCGAGCACCGCGATCTACAACGCGTTCCGGAGATGGCCGGCACATGCGGCCTGGTTGTTGAACAGCACCGTGGCGAAGCAACTGCCCGAGTCGATCCCGGTCGATCCGCACTTCACGCCGCGGTACAAGCCGTGGGATCAGCGACTCTGCCTGGTCCCGGACGCGGACCTGTTCAAGGCGCTGCGCAACGGGTCGGCCTCGGTGGTGACCGAGGAGATCGACCGGTTCACGCCGACCGGGCTGCGGCTGCGCTCCGGGCGTGAACTGGAGGCCGATCTCGTGGTCACCGCGACCGGCCTCCGCATGGTTGCGCTCGGCAACATCCAGGTGACGGTCGACGGGCGGGCGGTGGCGCCGCAGGACACGTTCGTCTACAAGGGCATGATGCTGAGCGGCGTACCGAACCTCGCCTGGTGCATTGGGTACACCAACAACTCGTGGACGTTGCGCTCCGACCTCACCTCACAGTACGTGTGCCGGCTGCTCAACCACCTCACCGCAACCGGCACCCGCATCTGCCTTCCCGAGGTCGACCCTTCCGAGTACGACGCTCCACCCCGCCCCGTCGTCGACCTCTCCTCCGGCTACATCCGCCGAGCCGCCCAGATCCTCCCCCGCCAAGGCAGCCAAGGCCCCTGGCGCCTCCGCCAGAACTACCCCCGCGACCTCATCACGCTCCGCTACAACCGCCTCGACGACGGCGTCATGCAGTTCAGCTAGGGACGGGCGCGGGCGGCTGCAGGCCGACGTACGTCGCGGACGGGCGGATGATCTTCGGGTCGGTGGACTGTTCGAGGATGTTGGCGGACCAGCCGATGATGCGGCTGACGGCGAACGTCGGCGTGAACATGGCGCGCGGGATGCCGCACAGCTCCATCACGACACCGGCGTAGAACTCGACGTTGGCGTACAGGTTGCGGCCCGGCTTCAGCTCGGCGAGTACGTCGACGATGCGCTGCTCCACGGTCGTCGCGAAGTCGACGAGGTCGCCGCCGATCCCGCGGGCGATGTCACGCAGCATCAGCGACCGCGGGTCCTCGGTGCGGTACACCGCGTGCCCGAACCCCATGATCCGGTCGCCGGCGGACACCTTCGCGCGGACCCAGTCGTCGATGCGGTCCGGCGTACCGATCTCGTCGAGGCTCGCGAGAGCGCGATCCGGCGCGCCGCCGTGCAGCGGGCCGGAGAAGGCGCCGATCGCACCAGCCACGGCCGCGACCACGTCCGCACCAGTGGACGCGATGACGCGTGCGGTGAAGGTGGACGCGTTGAAGCCGTGGTCGACGGTCGAGACGAGGTAGTGCTCGATCGCGGTCGCGTGGACGGCGGTAGGTGCGGCGCCGGTCACGAGGTAGAGCCAGTTCTCGGCTGCTGACAGGTCGGCTCGTGGCTCCAGTGGCTGCTGTCCTTCGCGAAGCCGGTACAGGGCCGCGAGGATGGTTGGCGTCACTGCGCAGACCAGCATCGCGTCGGCCTTGCGGCGGGCCGGGTCGACATCCCACAGCTTCGGGAGACCACGGACAGCCGCGAGGAGCGACAACGCGGTGCGGAGACCGGCGAGCGGGTTGAACGTCGTACCGGCGGTCGCGATGGCCGGGAGGACCGCGCTGACCTCGTCGGGGAGGACGCGCAGCGGGGCGAGCTCGGCGACGAACCGGTCGCGCTCGGCGGCGGTCGGGAGGTGGCCCTCGAACATCAGGTACCAGACGTCTTCGAGGGTCTTGGACTTGGCGAGATCGATCGCCGAGTACTCGCGGTAGTGGTAGAAACCCTCGTCCCCACGGACGTCGCCGAGGGTCGTCTCGGTGACGATGACGTTGCGCAGGCCAGGCGGAACATTGATCGTTGTTGACATATCTTCAGAGTTGACAGGCGATCAATGATTGTCAATATTGATCCAGTCAACATGAATCGTCCGAGGAGCGCGGGATGCCGTCCGAAGGTGACGAGAATTACCTGACCACCGCCGAGGTGGCGCGCCGTCTGCAGGTCAAGCCGGCGACGGTCTACGCCTACGTCAGCCGCGGCCTCCTCACCAGCGTCCGAGCCCGCGGCCGCCGCGGCAGCCTCTTCCCCGCTGCCGACGTCGAACGCCTGGCCGCCCGCTCGGTAGAACACTCCGGCGTGGTCGAACGCATCGAATCCGAACTCACCCTCCTCCAGGACGACAACCTCTACTACCGAGGCCACTCCGCCCATTCCCTCGCCACCACCGCCACCCTCCCCCAAGTAGCCACCCTCCTCTGGACCGGCCAACCCCCATCAGACTCGGGTGGGGTGAACCCGGACTTGTTTGGGGTTGAGCGGGAGGGGGTGGAGCTGGCTCGGGCGGCTATGGAGGTGGTGCCGGCGGGGGCTCGGTTGACGGATCGGTTGCGGGTGGCGGTGGCGGTGTTGGGGGCTGCCGATCCGTTGCGGTTCGATCTGTCGGCGACGTCGGTGACTGCCGCGGCCGGGAGGTTGATCGGGACTCTGGTCGCGGCACTCCCGGGCCCGATCGTCACGCGCACGACGCTGGGCGGGAAGCTCTGGCCGAAGCTCACAGACGCAGAACCCCGACCCGAGGTACTCGACGCCGCACTCATCCTCCTGGCCGACCACGGACTCGCAGTCTCCACCGTCGCAGCCAGAGTCGCGGCCAGCGCCCGAGCGAACCTGTACGCCGTCATCTCGGCAGGTCTCGGCGCACTCGACGGCCAGTACCACGGCGCCGCACCGACCCTCGCGTACGAGTTCCTGGACCGAGCGAAACACGACCCGCTGAAGGCGTTGTCGGACCAGTTGCGTTCCGGCGAACCGATCCCCGGCTTCGGCCACCGCATCTACCAGCACCGCGACCCGCGCGCCGACGTACTGCTCGAACTCCTGGGCGACCACCCGATCGTCAGCACGGTCCACGCGATCGCCGAACGTACGCCGACCTTCCCCAACAGCGACCTCGCGATCGCCGCCGTCATGCACGCCTACGGCTTCCGCCCCGACGCCGGGGACGCCCTCTTCGCCCTAGCCCGCATGATCGGCTGGACCGCCCACGCCCTGGAGGAATACGCAGCCCCCGCCCTCCGCTTCCGAACCCTAGGCATCTACACCGGCCAAACCACCTAACCCCGGGACCTGACGGCTGGCGCGGAGCGGGCCCGCCTGTTGCGCCGGTGGCGGGTTGTTGCACGGCTGGCGGGTTGTAGCAGGCCAGCGGTGAAACAACCCGTCAGCGGGCGCCTGATCTCGGTGGGTGGCTGACGCTGGTGTGGCTACTTGGTGGTTAGTTTTAGGAGGGTTGCGGCGCCGGGGTTCAGGGAGAGGGGGATCGGGGCTACGCGTTGGGAGGTGTACTTCTGGCGGGCCGGTTGGAAGATGCCGATCGACCCGACGGTCTGCTCGTTCACCGACACGACCGCTCGGGATCGCGTGCTGTGGGAGCGGTTGGCGATCAGGAGCCAGCGGTCGCTCGACGCGGTGTCGCGGGAGCGGAAGGTGCCGACGACGACCGCGTCGCCGGTGATGCCCGACACCAGGTTCGTCGGGGTGAAGCCGACGGTCCCGTTCGGCAGGGGCGTCTCGTTGGCGTGCTCAACGGTCTCGGACACGAGCGGCTTGAGTTCGCGGCCGACCTGGTGCAGCCAGGTGGTGTTGATCTGTTTCGCCGCGTAGTACCGCGAGGTTCGTTGCCCCTCGACGGTGATCAGCGCCGGCCCGAAGCCTTCGCCACGGGCGGCCTCGGGCGTCCAGTAGGTGAAGTACTGGATGCCTTTCGCGCCGTACGCGAGGCTGACGTTCACCTGCCAGAGCAGCTCGGCCGCGGTCGGCTCGCGATGGTTGTTGTAGGCAAGCGTCTGGATGAACACCCAGGACGGGATGTCGCCGTGCAACGCGGCGTCCCGGACGATCGCCCAGTTGTGGAAGTAGTTCGCGTCCTCGCGGCCCTCGGAGAGGAGCGGGTACCGGTCGAACGAGATCAGGGACGGCTTCACCACGTCGACGAAGTCGCGGTAGTACGACGCGTCGTCGGACGGGAACAGGTTGATGTACGGCAGCAGTTGCGGCGCCAGTTCGCGGGAGATCGACAGTGCCTTCGCCAGCGTCGCGAACCAGCCCGCGCCGGGTTCGTCGTAGAAGTTGAAGCCGGCCAGCGAGGAGTACGGACCGTACGCGTCGCGGGCCCGGGTGTAGAGCGCGCCGGCCTCGGCCGGGGTCACGCTGAGAAAGTCTGACGGGGTGTCAGAGATCGAGAACCAGCGGGACATGTTGCGGATCTGGATGTCGTCGGAGATCAGCATCTTCAGGCCGGCGTCGCGGACGAGGCCGAGCTGGTACTGGAAGATGTTGCCGTCGCCGGCGTAGTTGCCGGAGAGGACGAAGTCGAACCCGGCGTTCTTGATCTCGGCGAACCGTTCCGCCGTACTCGCGTACGGGTGCGGCGGCCAGAACAACCCGATCGGAAAATCGGCCCCGCCCGTCAACGGCAACGTGTCAGGCGACGGTACGGCGACCGCGGCCGCGCCGGCCGCACCGGACGCCGCACCCGACACGGATCCTGCGAATGCAGGTCCCGCCGAGGTGGATCCAGCCGACGCGGACGCAGTGGAGGCGGATGCTGTCGTGGCGGATGCGGCGGTGAGGGCGGTGGCGGTGGCGCCGAGGAGCAGGGCGCGGCGGCTGGGGCCGAGGGTCTGGTGCGGACTCTGCATGTCTCTCCTTCGAAAGGCGGTCGAACGGAGTGGGGAGGGTTACTCAGAGGCGTTGCCGATGCGTGGACACCGCATCGGCAGTCGCGTCGAAAGCCTGTTCTGCCAGGGGATAGTCGCGTTGGGCGACGCCTAGATAGATAGCGTCCATGACGATCATCTGGGCGTGCCGGCCGGCCAGTCCCCCGGTGCGGAACGTGACGTCGCGGGCCGCGGTGACCAGCACGATGTCCGCCGCCCGGGCCAGCGGCGACCGGGGATAGTTGGTGATGGCAACAGTCGTAGCGCCTTGCCGGCCGGACCGGGTCATCGGCTCCAGGACCTCGATCGTCTCGCCGCTGTGCGAGATCCCGATCGCGACGTCACCGGTGCCGAGCAGCGCGGAGCTGGCCAGCGCGGTGTGTACGTCGCTCCAGGTGCTCGCACTGCGCCCGATCCGGTGCAGCCGCAACCGCAGGTCCTCGGCGACGGACGCCGACCCCGCCACGGCGTACAGATCGATCCGCCGCGCGTCCGAGATCGCCCGGACGGCCCGCCCGAGCGCGTCGACGTCGAGCGCCGCGACGGTGTCTTCGAGCGCGCGGGTGTCGGCGCGCAGCAGGGTCCGGAGTACGTCGTCCAGCGAGTCGTCCGGACCGACCTCGGAGCCGGTCCCCCGCTCCCAGCTCGGACTGGTCCGACCACTCTCGGCCGCCAACGTCAGCCGCAACTCGGCGTACCCGGACAGACCGAGCGCGAGGCAGAACCGGGTGACGCTCGGCAGCGACGTGCCGCAGCGGGCGGCCAGTTGGCCGATCGTCGACGAGGCGACCGCCGCCGGGTCCCGGAGCACCTCGGCGGCGATCCGCGCCTGCGCCGGGCTGAGCGCCGGCAGCAGACCGTGGATCCGCGCCTCGAGACTCGGCGGTGGCGACTCGACAGCACTCATGTAAACAATTCTCAGAGCAGGTCAACCACAATTACAAGAATTCACACTGTCCGATTCCGGCCACTCGCCAAACGGTGGACTGGTCCGACCAGTCACCTGGTCATTCGGCGGATGGTGAACTGGTCTGACCGGCCGCCGGCGAGTAGTACGTCGATTCGGCCGCTCAGCACGTAGGTGCCGTAGGGCGTGACCGCTGCCGTTGTCGGGCCGGCGACGGGCCAGGGCTCGACCGATCGGACCTGTGCGGTGCGGTAGTTGTCGCGACTGCTCAGCACGGTCGCTTGCTCGACGCCGGGAGCACCGAGCTTGTTGGTGATTGCGATCAGGCGACCGTCGCGCGTGAGCGCCAGGCCGTCTCCGCCGACCAGTGCACTGGTCAGACCAGTAGCCCTGAGTTCACCGCGCGGCGAGATGCGGAACAAGGTGCCGGTGTCGTAGCGGACCGTCAGGAGGTAGCCGGCCGGGTGCCAGACGATGCCGTTGGCGCCGATCGTGTCGCTGCGTAGACGCTCGTCGCGGATCAGGACGGATGCGACGCCTGTCGGTGTGACCTTGTAGATCGCGTCGGATGCCGGGTCCGTGATGTAGGCGTTGCCTGCGGCATCGATCGCGAGGTCGTTGACGCCGTGGTGGCCGCCGGCCGGGTTCAGGCTCGGCGTGTTCAGGTCGATGCGCTGCTCGAGTTGGCCGGTGCGCAGGTTGTAGATGGCGATGCCGGATTGCTTGTAGGTGGTGGCTTCCGACGAGCGTTCACCGTTGCCGATGTCGGCGTACGTGACGAGTACTCGGTTGCGTACGGCGTCGACGTGGAGGCCGAAGGTGGAGACGCCGGGTGCGACGCCGAACGGATGTGGTACGCCGTCGCGGCCGATCACGGAGATCCGGCCGGTCGCCAACGATCCGACCAGGAACGCCCGCCGGGTCGGATCCCACGCGACGCCTTCCGGATACCGATCGCTCGTCCGCCCGTCGATCCGCACAGTCCCGCGCAACACCACAGGAATCGAAGTAGCCACCACCGCGGCGGTGGCCGGGGTGGTTGCGGGCGGGATGGTTGCGGCTGTGGCGGGAAGGGCGGTCGCTAGGGCTAGTAGCACTGTTGTTGGTGCGTGGAATCTCATGGGAGCCTCTCGATGAGCGGATACGAGCACAGAGACTAATCAGAGGTCTGATGGACGTCAATGCATATATCCCCAGCGTCGTTCGTACGATAGGCACCATGCGGATGTCCTTCGACGAACGGCTCGGGAGTCACCTCAAGCGGGTCGAGCAGGAACTGCAGGCGGCGAAGGCGGCCGCGGTGAAGCCGGCCGGGCTCACCGTGCCGCAGTACGCCGCCCTGTCCGTTCTGGACGAGCAGCCGGGTATCTCGGCTGCCGAGCTCGCCCGCCGGTGCCTGGTGACCCCACAGACGATGACGACGATCCTGCGCAACCTGGAGTCAGCCGGCCTGATCGAGCGCACGCCGCATCCACTGCACAGGCATGTCATCGAGACCCGCCCGACCTCAGCGGGCCGGAAGGCTCTCGATCAGGCGGACAAGCGCGCCACCGGCGTCGAGCGCAGACTCGCCGACGCGTTCAGCGAGGAGGAGGCGGAGACTCTCCGCACCCTCCTCGCCCGGGTCTCAGAGACCCTGACAACAGACCCGATCCTGAAGAGCTAGAACAGCGCGGCCATCAGCCGACGGCGGGCCTTGATGACCCGGTCGTCGTCGGCGCCGACGACCTCGAAGAGCTCGAGCAGGTGCAGCCGGACGGTGTTCCGCTCGTCGCCCGCGGTTGCCTGGACCGTGGAGATCAGGCGCGCGAACGCGTCGTCGACATGCCCGCCCATCAGGTCCACGTCGGCCACCAGCAGCTGCGCCTCGACATCCGTCGGGTTGTCGGCCGCCCGCGTCCGGACATCGGCCGGCACGTCCTGCGTACGCTTCACCAGCTGCACGCGAGCCAGCCCCGACTTCGCCTCGGCGTCGCTCGGCGTCTCCTTCAGCAACTCCTCGTACGCCGCGATCGCGCCGTCCAGATCGCCCGCGCCGAGTGCGTTCTCAGCCTTCTCGTACCGCGGGTTAGGAGCCTCTTCCTCCTGCGAAGCGGCCTCGGTCACCGGACCAACAGGCTCGGCGCGCCCGGTGATCCCGTTCGCGACCGCGACCGTCAGCAGCTGGTCGAGGTACTGCCGGACCTCCGGCTCACCGAGGACGCCCTGGAACAGCGGCACCGGCTGACCCCGCAGGATGGCGATGACGGTCGGAACCGCCTGTACGCCGAACGCCTGGGCGACCTGTGGGTTCGCGTCGACGTCGATCCGGGCCAGCAGGAACTTGCCGTCGTACTCGGTCGACAGCTGGGCCAGCACCGCACCGAGGGCGTTCGAGCCCTGCGACCGCGGCGAGTACAGCTCGACCACGACCGGGGCCTGGAGCGACCGCTCGATGACGTCGGCCTGGAAGTTGGCCTCGCCGACCTCCAGCACGTACGCACCTGCGGCGCCACCACCACCCGCTGGAGCACCAGGAGCGCCAGGCGCACCGGCCGGCTTACGGAGGGACGACAGGTCGACCGCCCCTGGACGGGAGAAGTTGGACTGGCTCACCACTGTCCTCGCATTCCGTGCACACTCCGTACGTTCACAGGTCCATCCTCTACGACGCGGCCGACTTGCGCTGCGCCCGGGTCACCATCAGGAGCCGCGCGAGGCCAGCTCGGGTCCCCGCGACCGCCAACCGGGTGCCTACCTGGACCGGTCGTTCGGACGCCGGACTCCACTCCCAGGGCCCGTGCAGATCCTGCCGCGCGAGCACCCGCAGCCCCTCGGCCTCGTTCAGTTCGCCAAGCCGCCGGCCGTCGGCGACGGACCCTGGTTCGACGGTCACCTCGGTCAGCAGCAGCACGCGGCGACCGGCCGGGATCGTCACCTGCTTACGCCGGTTCGCGACCGCGGCCGCGACCGCCGGCGCCACCAGCATCGACACGGACCGGCTGTGGCCGAGGCCCAGCCGCCGCTCGACGCGCTGCGCCAGGTCGTGGTCGAACATCCGCATCGTGATCCGGGCGTCCGGGTTCAGGTCCCGGGCGACCATCGCCGACTCCAGGTTGGTGATGTCGCCGTCGGTGATCGCGAGCACCGACTGACACCGCTGTACGCCGGCCGACCGCAGCGTCTCCTCGTTGCTGCTGTCCCCGATCACGACAGGAATCTTCAGCCGGTGCGCGACCTGGATGCCGGGCGCTTCCTCGTCCTGATCGACGCCGACGACCGCGATGCCCCGCTCGGTGAGGATCTCCAGGACCCGCGCGCCGACCGTACCGAGGCCGCACACCACCACATGGTTGCGCGGCCGCCCCCGGACACCGCCGATGATCCGCGACAGCCGTGCACCGATCAGCGAGTCGACCACGACCGCGGTCAGCAACGCCATCAGCACGATCCCGGTCAGCTGCACCACGACCGACGCGACCTTCACCCACGGGTCCGCCTCGGAGAACGCGTCGTCCTCGATCCCGGCCGACGTCACCGCACCGGCCGCGAGGTAGACCGCCCGCCACCAGTCGATCCCGCCGAAGAAGTGGATGACCGCCGTACCGGCCGCGACCAGGAACGCCATCACCGCGGCGATCTTCCGGACCCGGCTGTCGAGGATGTCGCGGAGCGCCATGAACCAGCCGGCCGGGCGTACGTCGCGGCTGCGCCAGATCGTCCGTACGCCGGTGCCGAGCACGATGTCACCGTCCGGGTCGGCGCTGGCCAGCGGCAGCAACTGCGGCGTCGCGGACGAGGTCGTGTCCGCGAGCACCGTCAGATGCGGCTCACGGATCAGGTCGGCCTGTCCGACGACCACCCGCTGACCGCCGAGCTCCATCCAGGTCAGCTCGTCGTCCTCCAGCGCGTCCGAGACGAACGCGGGCGCGGCCAGCGACGGCCCGTTGATCACCACGCAGTCGCCGAGCAGGCTGTTGAGCTGTTTACTGAGCCGCGGATTCACCATCTGTACGACGATCCGCAGCTCTGGATCCATGTCCCGCGCGGTCAGCGCGGTGTGCACGTTGTGTACGTCGTCGGTGTCCAGCAGAACCAGTGCGCGCGCGGTCGACGGCGTACCGTCGTCGTCGGCGTCGACCCCGGCCCGCCGCAGCAACGACTCGCTGATCACCCGGGCGCCCATCACCGTCGCGCCCAGCTCACCGATCCGGTCGTAATGACGCGAGGCAGGGTTGACGATCGCGGTCACCCGCTCGCCCGAACTCACCAGCTCGGTGACCACCCGCAGCATCGTGCGGTCCGAACCGCAGACCACCACTCGCCGCCCGTCCGGGGATTCGGCAGCACCCCGGGCCTCTCGCCCGGACGGTGGCGGCTCCTCAGAATCGGGCGGGCTCTCGGTACTCTCCCCACTGTTCCCGAAGAACGTGACAGATTTCCCCCATCGTGGCCTCCGCACGCACTGCCTCCAGCATGGGCTCGATCAGGTTGCCAGTGCCGCTGGCCGCCTCCACCAGAGCCGACAGCGTACGCCGTACCAGGTCCTCGTCGCGGTGCGCCTTGCGTTCGGCGAGAACACGGCACTGCTCGACCTCGACCTCGTGCGAGACCCGGAGGATCTCCAGCTCGCCGGACACGGTGTCGGTGAGCGTGTTGACGCCGACGATCTTCTTCTCGCTCTTCTCGAGCTTCTGCTGGTACTCGAACGCGGCGTCGGCGATCTCGGCCATGAACCAGCCGTCCTCGATCCCGCGCAGGATGCCGCCGGTCATCGTCTCGTCCGGGCTCATCTCCTTGATCCGCGCGAAGATGGCCTCGGCCTCGGCCTCGATCTCGTCGGTCAGCGCCTCGACGAACCAGGACCCGCCGAGCGGGTCGGCGACGTTCGTGACGCCGATCTCCTCCATCAGCACCGACTGGGTCCGCAGCGCGATCTCGGCGGACTCCTCACTCGGCAGCGCCAGCGTCTCGTCGAGCGCGTTGGTGTGCAGCGAGTTCGTCCCGCCGAGTACGGCGGCCAGCGCCTCGACAGCCGTCCGTACGACGTTGTTGTACGGCTGCTGCGCCGTGAGCGACACCCCGGCCGTCTGCGTGTGGAAGCGGAGCCACTGCGCCTTGTCGGTCTTGGCGCCGTACACGTCCCGCAGCCAGCGGGCCCAGATCCGGCGGGCGGCGCGGAACTTCGCGATCTCCTCGAAGAAATCCAGGTGGCTGTCGAAGAAGAACGACAGGCCCGGCGCGAACACGTCGACGTCGAGCCCGCGGGAGAGCCCGAGTTCGACGTACCCGAAGCCGTCGGCGAGCGTGTAGGCGAGCTCCTGCGCGGCGGTCGAGCCGGCCTCGCGGATGTGGTAGCCGGAGACGCTCAGCGGCTTGTACGCCGGGATCGTGGTCGCGCAGTACTCCATCAGGTCGCCGATGAGGCGCAGGTGCGGCTCCGGCGGGAAGAGCCACTCCTTCTGGGCGATGTACTCCTTGAAGATGTCGGTCTGCAGCGTCCCGTTCAGCTTGGAGATGTCCGCGCCCTGGCGCTCGGCGGCGACCAGGTACATGCAGAAGGCCGGCACGGCCGGACCGGAGATCGTCATCGACGTGGTGACGTCCTGGAGCGGGATGTCCTTGAACAGCCGGTCCATGTCGACGGCCGAGTCGATCGCGACGCCGCAATGGCCGACCTCGCCGAGCGACTTCGGCTCGTCGGAGTCGCGGCCCATCAGCGTCGGCATGTCGAACGCGACGGACAGGCCGCCGCCACCGCCGTTCAGGATCATCTTGTAGCGCTCGTTGGTCTGCTCGGCGTTCCCGAAGCCGGCGAACTGGCGGATCGTCCAGGTGCGGCCGCGGTAGCCGGTCGCGTACAGACCGCGGGTGAACGGGAACTCCCCAGGCCAGCCGATCCGCTCCATCCGCGGGTCGGCGACGCCCTCGGGCGGTCCGTACACCGGCTCGACCTCGGTGCCGGACAGCGTGGTGAAATCCGCCTCCCGCTTGCGCGCGGCGTCGTACCGCTGCTGCCACCGGCTGCGGCCGGCCGCGATCTGCTCGGCATCCATCAGTCAGACCTCCTAGGGAACTGGTCCCAAAATACTAGGACGTCCAACTATTTCCAACCGACGCGGACGCCCAGGCCATCACAATTGCCGTCCCGACGACCCGTCCCGCGGGAGCGGCGGCGAGTCGGTCGATTGTGATGGCCTGGGGATCCGCCTGGTCAGTTGAAGTCGCCGGCGTTGTGGCGGAGGGGCTCGAGGACGGACCAGAGCATCTTGAGTTGGTCGTCGGTCAGGCCGGACAGGGCGAAGTCGGCGGCGACCAGGTCGGAGGTGGCGCGTTCGACCAGGTCACGGCCCTCGGCGGTGATCTCGCAGAGCACCGCGCGGCCGTCGTCCGGGTGCGGCGTCCGGGTCACCAGCCCGGCCGCCTCGAGCCGGCGGACGATCGAGGTCACCGACGTCGGGTGCACCTGCAGCCGCTCCCCCATCTTCCCGAGCGGCAGCGACCCGCGCCGGGAGAAGGTCAGCAGCACCAGGGCCTCGAACCGGGCGAACGTCAGCCCGTGCCTGCGGAGGAGTTCGTCCAGCTCGTTGATCACGATCTGCTGCGCCCGCATCAGCGACGTCACGGCCCGCATCTGCTCGACGGCGCCCCACCGCCGCCCCCACTGCCGCGACGCCTCGTCGATCGGATCGAACGGCAACGCCCTCTTCCTGGCCATGAGCGGAACCTTAGCTCCACACTGTTCTGACCATGTCGAGACTCAGAGATTCGGACTTTCCTGTCCTCGGGACGGATGCGCCCGCGGAGCAGCTGATCAGTATTCGCTTTCGCTGGTACGCCGCGCAGGCCCGGCGCGCCCGCATCTGGTACCGGGCCCTCGGTACCGTGCAACTCGCCGCCGCCGTGGTGATCGCGATCTCGGTGGCCATCAAGGCGCCCATCTGGCTCGCGCCGGCGCTCGGTGGCGTGATCGCGCTGGCCGAGGGGATCCGGACGTTGTTCGGGTTCAAGGACTCGTACCCGACGTACACGCGGACCGCGCAGCAGCTGCGGAACGAGGCCTGGCTCTACTCGCAGAAGGCCGGCCGCTATGCCAAGGCCGGCGAACCGGTGAAGTTGCTCGCCGAGCGCGTGGTCGAGATCAGCTATTCCGAGACCCAGGACTGGGAGGCTGCGCTGAAGGCGCGGAGCGTCTGAAACTGTCGGCAGGCTCTGACAGGGTGCGGACATGAGATTTCTGGAGCACGTGCGGGCCGAGAGCGCCCGGCTCGGCGAGGTCGCGCGGATCGGGCTCGACGCCGCCGTGCCCAGTTGTCCGGGGTGGACGGTGGACGACGTGGTGCGGCACGTCGCGATGGTGTACGTCCACAAGGTCGAGGTGCTGAAGCTCGGCGCCCTCCCCGACCCGTGGCCGCCGGACTTCAGCGGGCGCGCTTCGCTGGAGTGGTACGACGACGCACGCACGGCGATCGTCGACGCCCTGGAAGCGGCCGGGACCGAGACGCCGACGTGGACGTTCAGCCCGCGCGACGGCACGTCCGCGTTCTGGTACCGGCGGATGGCGCACGAGACCGTGATCCATCGGATCGATGTCGAGCAGGCGCACGACGTCGTCTCACCGATCGACGTCGAGCTGGCCCTCGACGGGATCGACGAGGTTCTCTATCCGACGCTCGGCGGACCGTGGTGGGAGGAGGGCGACACCGCCTACCCGCTCGACGCGGCCGTTCGGCTGACCGCGGGCGGCCGATCCTGGACCGTGTACGCCGACGCGACGAGTGTCGACGTACGGGAAGGGGCTGAGGGGGATGCGGCGGCGGAGATCTCCGGGGATCCGGCGCAGGTGTACCTGTGGTTGTGGGGGCGAGCCGGTGATGCCGCGATCGAGACGGCCGGCGATCCGGATGTCGTGCGGGCGTTCCGCGGACGGCTTTCGGAGGCGTCGCAATGACAATGTCCTCTTGGGGGCGGGCTGTTCGTTCCTTTCACGAGAGACCAGAGTGGTCTCAGCGAGAAGGAGGACTCCGATGGCGCAGTACCTTGCACTGACCTACACCGCTGACGTCGACTGGTGGGCGCCCGAGCAGGCCGAGGAGCTGGCCGAGTACCGGAGGTTCGGCGTCGAGTTCGCCGAGCAGGTGAAGGCGAGCGCCGTACTGCATCCGACCTCGACGGCGACGGTCGTCCGGGTCGAGGGCGCCCGCGGCGGGCCGGTGGTCACCACCGACGGGCCGTACGCCGAGACCAAGGAAGCGCTGACCGGCTACTACCTGATCGAGGCCGAGGACCTCCAGGAGGCGGTCCGGATCGCGGCCGAGATCCCGGCGGCCTGGGGAGGCGCCGTCGAGGTCCGCCCGGTGATCGTGGCCAAGTAGGTCTAGGTAGATCCAGTTCCGTGAACGAGCGGGCCAAGTTGAACGAGCGGTATGGCGCGGTCGCCGAGACGATCCGGATCGAGGGGACGCGGATTCTTGCGACCCTGATCCGGACCGTCGGCAACGTCCAGCTCGCCGAGGACGCCGTCCAGGAGGCGGCGCTGGCGGCGCTCGGTGCGTGGCCGGTGACCGGCGTACCGCCCGAGCCGCGCGCCTGGCTCACCGTGACCGCCCGCCGGAAGGCGATCGACATCATCCGTCGCGAGCAGGCCCGCGACACCAAGGAGCGCGACGGCGCCGACCTGATCGAGCTGACCAAGCGTGAGGTTGAGACCGAAGACGTCGTTCAGGACGATCTGCTGCGGCTGATCTTCACCTGCTGCCACCCGTCGCTGTCCCCTCCGACCCGCGTCGCTCTCGCGCTCCGCACCCTCTGCGGCCTCTCCCCCGCACAGATCGCCGGCGTCCTGCTGACGACCGAGGTCGCCACCACGAAGCGGCTGGTCCGCGCACGGCAGAAGATCGCCGCCGCGCGCATCCCGTACCGCGTTCCGGCCGAGGCCGAGCTACCCGAACGGCTGCCCGCGGTCTGTGCCGTCATCCATAGCCTCTACACGGCGGGACATGCACCGGCCGAGGGCGACGCGGCGTACGACGTCGACCTGTGTGCGGAGGGGATCCGGCTGGCCGAGCTTCTGCACTCGCTCCTCCCCGATCAGCCGACCCCGACGGCGCTGCTGGCGCTCCTGCTCCTGACCGAGGCGCGTCGACCGGCCCGCGTCGACGACGCCGGCGAGGTGGTGACACTCGATCTGCAGGACCGCTCGTTGTGGGATCAGGACCTCATCCGCCGTGGCGTCGCGCTCCTCAACGACTCGCTGGAGCGGTCCGCTCGGCAGGCCGACGCATATCAGTTGCAGGCCGCGATCGCGGCCGAGCACGCACGCGTCCCCAGCTACACCGCGACCGACTGGCGCGAGATCGTCCGGCTGTACGACCTGCTGGTCGAGGTCTCCCCCAGCCCCGCCGCCGAGCTCGCCCGCGTCGTCGCGATCGCCGAAACCGGTGCCGTCGACATGGCCCTCAAGCTGCTCGACGAGATCCCGCCCAGCTCACGCCGGCACGCCGTACGCGGCGAACTCCTGGCCCGCCGCTCCCGCTATGCCGAAGCCGCCGACGAACTCCAGCAAGCGCTGAACACAGCTCCGCCCAACCACCCCGAACGCCCCCACCGAGAACGCCGCCGTAATCACTTCCGACAGCTCGCCGACTCCAGGAAGACGTGAGGATTACTCGTTGTCGGTCCAGTTGCCGCGTTCGCTGTTGAAGATGGACTTCGAGGCGGACGAGGACTGTGGCGGCGTGGGGCGGGATGTCGACTGTGCGGCCGCCGGGGCCGGGGTGCTCGCGCTGACCTCCTGCGCCGAGTCCATCCCGATCGGGCCGGTGCCGTCGTCGTCGGAGTCCTCGTCGCCCTGCAGTACGTCGACGCTCGCGGAGGCCCGCAGGCCGGTGCGCTGGATGACGCGCTGAATGGTGAGGTCGCGGTCGTCGGGCCGGCTGACCCACTTGATCTCGCGGAAACCCTGGTCCTGCGCGGCCGACTCGAAGACGAAGTGGCCGTAGCCGAGCATCCGCCCGATGATCGGCTTCTGCAGCGTGATGTCGAGGACCCGGGCGATCGGGGTGGTCGCGACGGTCTGCGAGAAGACGCCGCGGATGCGCATGACCCGCATGTTGGTGACCACGAAGCGGTCCCGATGCTGGGTGAGGAACTGCCAGAAGGCATGACTGAGCAGCACCAGGACGATCGCCAGCAGCACCGGCTGCCCGCCGATCGCGGTGGTGGCCATGGTGAGCAGCAGCGCCGCCGCGAGCACGACCTCGAGCATCGGCACCGTGAACACCACCCAGTGGTGCCGAACCTCGTCGATGACGACTTCGCCCTCGTCCGAGATCAGATGGCGCCGGACCTTCGGGTCGAAGATCCGGAACAGGCCTATTCCGGCCATCCGTTCACTCCCCTGTCACGCTGTTGTGTGACCCCGTACGACTCAAGTGTCCCGCACGACGACGTGCAACGGCACACTCGAACGGCAGATCAGCTGAACAGCGCACTCAGGAAGGTGATGACGCTTCCGAACGCGTCACCAACGGCCGAGAACGCGCCCCCTACCGCTCCCGCGGCGTTGGCCGGCTGAGTGAACAGGTAAAAGCCGGCAAAGGCGATGAGCGACCAGATCAACAGCTTCTTCGGCATGTCGCTACTCCTTGTTCCTAACCACTCGGTCGACTGTGTTTGAGTTTGTATCACGGACCGTGACCAATTGTCACTGACTGAACACAGCCCACCGCACAATGCTCACCAGCTACAAGGTCCATTCTGTAACGGATCCGGGGGCACGGCACCCATCGGCGCGCCGCCCTGAGACGCGGATCGCCGTACCCGGTGGAAATTCTGCGGCATTTGCCCGAAATCGGAACAACTTTCGGTGAACGAAATGGAAAGACACCATGTGACACTACGTGGTCGATTGTTCCACGGCGAGACAAGTGTCACAAAGCAGCGATCAACTCGTCCGCCGCCGAATAGGGGTCGGTCCCGCCGTCCGCGACCTTCGCCGCGAGGACGTCGAGCCGCGCGTCGCCGTGCAGGTGCGCGAACCGGGCCCGCAGCGCCGTCGTGGCGATCGCCTCGATCTCGTCGCGCGCGCGGCTGCGGCGACGTTCGGTCAGTACCCCGTTGCCGCGCATCCATTCCAGCCGGTCCTCGATCGCCTGCACCACCTCGGCGATCCCCTCGTTGCGGGAAGCGACCGTCTTGAGGATCGGCGGCAACCAGGCGCCCTCGGACCGCTCGGCCAGCGCCAGCATCGACCGGAGGTCCCGGGTGACCGACTGGACGCCGTCCCGGTCCGCCTTGTTCACGACGTAGATGTCGCCGACCTCGAGGATCCCGGCCTTGGCCGCCTGGATGCCGTCGCCCATACCCGGCGCGAGCAGGACCAGCGTGGTGTCCGCCATCCCGGCGATCTCCACCTCGGACTGCCCGACCCCGACCGTCTCCACCAGCACCACGTCGAACCCGGCCGCGTCCAGCACCCGCAGGGCCTGCGGCGTCGACCACGACAACCCGCCGAGATGCCCGCGGGACGCCATCGACCGGATGAACACCCCGCGGTCGGTCGCATGGTCCTGCATCCGCACCCGGTCCCCGAGCAGCGCACCGCCGGAGAAAGGCGACGACGGGTCCACCGCGAGTACGCCGACCCGCTTCCCGGTCTCGCGGTACGCCGATACCAGGGCCGACGTCGACGTCGACTTGCCGACGCCGGGCGAGCCCGTGATGCCGACGATGTGCGCGTGACCGGCGTGCGGCGCCAGTTCGGCCATCACCTCGCGCAGCAGCGGGGACTCGTCCTCGACCAGCGAGATCAGCCGCGCGACAGCCCGGGCGTCACCCTCCCGGGCCCGCACGACCAGCTCACCGACCGGCGCCGTACGTCGTGACATCAGTTCTCTGTCAGCTCTGGGGCACACGAACAATCAGGGCGTCACCTTGACCGCCGCCGCCGCACAGGGCAGCCGCGCCGACACCACCGCCGCGCCGACCGAGCTCGAGCGCCAGGTGCAGCACGAGGCGGGCGCCGGACATCCCGATCGGGTGGCCGAGCGCGATCGCGCCGCCGTTCACGTTCACCTTGTCGTCGCCGACCTGCAGTTCGCGGGCGGACGCGATCCCGACCGCCGCGAACGCCTCGTTGATCTCGATCAGGTCGAGGTCGGCGGGCTGGATGCCTTCCTTCGCGCAGGCCTTCGCGATCGCGTTGGCCGGCTGGCTCTGCAGCGACGAGTCCGGCCCGGCGACCGAGCCGTGCGCGCCGATCTCGGCGATCCAGCTGAGCCCGAGCTCCTCGGCCTTCGCCTTGCTCATCACGACAACGGCGCAGCCGCCGTCGGAGATCTGCGACGCCGAACCGGCCGTGATCGTGCCGTCCTTGCCGAACGCCGGCCGCAGCTTGCCCAGCACCTCGACCGACGTGTCACCGCGGACACCTTCGTCGCTGTCCACCACGATCGGGTCGCCCTTGCGCTGCGGCACCTCGACCGGGACGACCTCGTCGGCGAAGAGGCCGTTCTTCCAGGCCTCGGCGGCACGCTGGTGCGAACGGGCGCTGAACTCGTCCTGCTCCGCGCGGCTCAGCTTCTGGCGTTCGTTGTTCGCCTGGTCCGTGAGCGCGCCCATGGCCTGGTCGGTGAACGCGTCCCACAACCCGTCGTACGCCATCGAGTCGACCAGCGTGGTGTCGCCGTACTTGAAACCCTCGCGGGACTTCGGCAGCAGGTGCGGCGCGTTCGTCATCGACTCCATGCCGCCGGCGACGACGACGTCGTACTCGCCGGCGCGGATCAGCTGGTCGGCGAGCGCGATCGCGTTCAGCCCGGACAGGCAGACCTTGTTGATCGTGATGGCCGGCACGTCCATCGGGACGCCGCCCTTGACCGCGGCCTGGCGGGCGGTGATCTGACCGCCGCCGGCCTGCAGGACCTGGCCCATGATCACGTACTCGACCTGGTCCGGCGCGATGCCGGCCTTCTCGAGTGCGCCCTTGATCGCGAACCCGCCGAGCTCTGCTCCGGTAAAGCCCTTGAGGCCACCCAGCAACCGCCCGATCGGGGTCCGTGCACCGGCGACGATGACGCTGTGGTTCCGCGTGTCAGACATGCCGTCACGATACCTGCGACCGCACTGGTACGCCGCTGCTCGCTGACGTCAGACGGGTCACACGGATCGTGTCGACTGGGCCACTTTCGATGGCCTCGCCCGCAGGGTCTGCGCCACGCTGACGGGATGGATCAGCTGTTCGACGCGATCGACCACGTCGGTATCGCGGTGCCCGACTTCGACGAGGCCGTCCGGTACTACGCCGACGTGTTCGGCATGACCGTGGCGCACGAGGAGATCAACGAGGAGCAGGGCGTCCGGGAGGCGATGCTCTCGGTCGGCGACTCGGGTTCCTCGATCCAGTTGCTGGCGCCGCTGTCGGACGCCTCCCCGATCGCGAAGTTCCTCGACCAGCGCGGCCCGGGCATCCAGCAGCTGGCCTACCGGGTCAGCGATCTCGACGCGGTCTCCAAGGTCCTGCGTGAGCGCGGCGCCCGCCTGCTGTATGACGAGCCGAAACGCGGCACCGCCGGCTCCCGCGTCAACTTCGTGCACCCGAAGTCGGCCGGCGGGGTCCTGGTCGAACTCGTGGAGCCATCAACCTCCCACGCGGGGTGACGGCGCGCTTATTCGAGTCTCCTCGGACTCGTTGGCGGACTACTCTGATCGAGTGCTGAAGGACAGCGCCACCGACTCCTTGCACGGTGCGCCGGCCGGATTCCTGCACGACGCCTTTGTCCACGTGTCGGACGAGGAGTTCGTGCAGCGCTCGGTTGCGCTCGTACAGGAGGGTCTGGCGGCGGGGGAAACCATCGTGGCCGTGCTACCGCCGGAGCGGATCGCCGTACTGCGCGACGCTCTGGGACCGCTGCACCATGAGGTCCGTTTCAACGACATGACCGTTGCCGGGGGCAACCCTGCGCGGCTGATCCCGTACTGGCGCGGTGTCATCGAGCAGCACCCTGGACCGGTGCGCGGGCTCTGTGAACCGGCGTACCCGGGCCGGAGCGCGACGGCGTACGACGAGGTGCTGCTGCACGAGGCGCTGTCCGACATCGCGTTCGCGCAGGACCGGGCGTTCCGGCTGTACTGCGCGTACGAGGCGTCCGTCGGCATCGACCCGACGGTGACGCACTCCGGCGCGGAGGCCCTTGCGGAGAAGGAGTTCCGGACCGCGCTCGACGACATACCGGATCGGGCCGAGCGGTGGGAGTTCGGGCCCGACGAGCTCGGGCAGATCCGGCAGTGGCTGAGCGGTCAGGCGGCGTCGCACGGCGTGTCGAGGGACCGGCTCGAGGACCTGTCGCTGGCGTTGCACGAGATCTGCACGAACAGCATCCGGTTCGGCGGTGGGCGCGGGCGGCTGGCGGTGTGGATCGCCGACGGGACGCTGATCTGCGACGTACTGGACTGCGGCCGGATCGACGACCTGCTCGTCGGACGGGTCCTGCCGCCGCTGGACGGGCTCGGCGGGCGGGGCGTCTGGCTCGCCAATCAGCTGTGCGACCTGACGCAGGTGCGGTCCGGGGACGACTTCACCCAAGTACGGCTCCACACCAGACTGCGTTGATAAGACCACTGACAACGGTGGACTGCAAAAGTGACGGTCGTCTCAACCGTCGCTCCCTGTGTTACAGGGCACAGCCACGGGCGCATACTCAACGGTAAGTTCCGCTCACCACGACCGCCGCTTCAGGAGGTTACGACGTGAAGCAGATCCTCGACGCGATCCTTGCCGGTGACAGCGCCGCCGTCGGCGAGCTCGACGTACCGGACCATTACCGCGGAATCACCGTGCACGCCGACGAGGCCGCGATGTTCGACGGGCTGGACAGCAAGGAGAAGGATCCGCGCAAGAGTCTGCACCTCGACGACGTACCGACGCCCGAGCTCGGGCCGGGTGAGGCGCTGGTCGCGGTGATGGCCAGCGCGATCAACTACAACACCGTCTGGACGTCGATCTTCGAGCCGGTGTCGACCTTCTCGTTCCTGAAGCGGTACGGGAAGCTGTCGCCGCTGACGGCCCGGCACGACCTGCCGTACCACGTGGTCGGCTCCGACCTGGCGGGCGTCGTACTGCGGACCGGACCGGGCGTGAACGCGTGGAAGCCGGGCGACGAGGTGGTCGCGCACTGCCTGTCGGTCGAGCTGGAGTCGCCGGACGGGCACAACGACACGATGCTCGACTCCGAGCAGCGGATCTGGGGCTTCGAGACGAACTTCGGCGGTCTCGCCGAGATCGCGCTGGTGAAGTCGAACCAGCTGATGCCGAAGCCGGCCCACCTGACGTGGGAGGAAGCGGCGTCGCCCGGGTTGGTGAACAGCACGGCGTACCGGCAACTGGTGTCCGCGAACGGCGCCAACATGAAGCAGGGCGACGTGGTGCTGGTCTGGGGTGCGTCCGGCGGTCTGGGTTCCTACGCGACGCAGTTCGCGCTGAACGGCGGGGCGATCCCGGTGTGCGTGGTGTCGTCGCCGGAGAAGGCGGAGATCTGCCGCGCGATGGGCGCCTCGCTGATCATCGACCGGTCGGCCGAGGGGTACAAGTTCTGGAAGGACGAGCACACCCAGGACCAGAAGGAGTGGAAGCGGTTCGGGGCGCGGATCCGGGAGCTGACCGGCGGGGACGACCCCGACATCGTGTTCGAGCACCCGGGCCGGGAGACCTTCGGGGCCTCGGTGTACGTCGCGCGGCGCGGCGGGACGATCGTGACCTGCGCGTCCACGTCGGGGTTCATGCACGAGTACGACAACAGGTACCTGTGGATGAACTTGAAGCGAATCATCGGCTCGCATTTCGCCAATTACCGCGAGGCCTGGGAGGCCAACCGGCTGATCGCCAAGGGCATGGTGCACCCGACGGTCAGCAAGGTCTACCCGCTCGAGGACACCGCGCAGGCGGCGTACGACGTGCACCGCAACCTCCACCAGGGCAAGGTCGGCGTCCTGACCCTGGCCCCGGCCGAAGGCCTCGGCGTCCGCGACCCTGCCCTGCGCGAGGAACATCTGGACGCCATTAATCGCTTCCGCAACAGGTAGTTGCCCCGGTCGCCCGATTGGCTGGTTTCGGGTGGGTTCTGACAGGCTTATGGTGGGGGATTCACGCTGAGCCGCCAGAAGGGAACCTCGGGAGAATGCCTGACGAGTCGAGCCTGCCGTTCTTCGACCGCACAGCGACTGCGGCCGGGGGTTTCCCGGTCAGTCGCCGCGGATACGACAAGCAGGCCGTGGACGACTATGTCCGCGCACTGGAGATGCAACTCGTCGAGGCACGCAACCGCGCCGACGGGCTGCAGCAGAGTGTCGCGCCGATGCAGCACCAGCTTGCGGAGACGCGGCGCCAGCTCGAGGCCAGCGCCAACCCGTCGTACGCCGGGCTCGGCGACCGGGCCGCGCAGATCCTCCGGCTCGCCCAGGACCAGGCGTCCGAGGCGCTCGAGGAGGCCAAGCGCGAGGCCGAGGAGCTCCGCGCGAACGCGGCCAAGGAGGCGGCCGCGGCGCGGGCGACCGGTGACCGCGAGGCCGAGGACATCCGGACCGTCGCGCTCAACGAGGCGGACAGCATGCGCCGTACCGCCGAGGGCGACGCGGGCGAGCTGCGGCGTACGGCGGAGACCGAGGCCGCCGAGGTACTGCAGGCGGCCCGGCGGAAGGCCGAGCAGCTGCAGCTGACCGCCGAGTCGCAGTCGAGCACGCTGAAGAACGGCGCGCTGCACGAGGCCGAGAAGATCCGGACCGCGATCCAGCGCGAGTCGGCGGCGCTGCGCGCGCGGCTGGCGGACGAGCGCGAGCAGCAGGCCAAGGAGCTGGCCGACAAGCACCAGCAGATCGCGGCCGACACCGACAGCCTGACCACCCAGATGAAGGAGGCCGCCGAGGCGTCCGAGCGCCGGGTGGCCGAGGCGACCGAGCAGGCCCGCAAGATCCGCGCCGAGGCCGAGGAGTCGGCCGAGCGGACGCTGTCGCGGTCCCGCCGGGAAGCCGAGCAGCTGCTGACCACCGCGCGGACCCGCGCCGAGGCCGAGCTGGCGAACGCCGCCGACGAGGCGGAGCGGTCCCGTACCGTCGTCGCCCGCGAGACCGAGCGTCTGGCGAAGCGGCGCGACGGCATCCTCACCCAGATCGCCGGCCTGAACGAGATCGCCAGCAACATCGCGCGTCAGGCCGCCGAATTGGACTCCGAGACCGCCGCGGCCCCGTACGTGAACCCGTTCGCGCGGCCGACCGAATCCCCCCGGCCCTCGCTCGATGCGCCCGGTACTGGCGCCGGCAGCCCCTTCGCCGCCGAGTCCTCAACCTCGTTCCCCACCGCCCCGAGCACCTTCGAGTCCTCGGCCCCCAGCTCAACGCCGTCGGGCCCGGCACCCCTTGGCTCGACCGCGGCCGGGTCGGCCTCGCTTGGCTCGACCCCGGCCGGCTCGGATTCGCTCGGCTCGAGTGCGGCTGGGTCGGATTCGCTCGGCTCGGCTCCGGCGGGGTCCGGTTCGGCGGACGACTCGGGCTCGGACTTCGGGGATGGCGAGAGCCCGTTCCCGGCGGCGACGCCGGCTGACAACCCGTTCCCGGGTGCGACGCCGGCCGCGGGATCCTCGCGTGAGTCGTCGTACGACACCGAGGGACCGTTCACCGGTTCCAGCCCGTTCGTCGGCATCGGCGCCGGGGACGCCCGCGTCGACGAGACCCGGATCGACACCGGCCTGCGCATCGACCCGAAGGACGCCGGCGACCTCGCCCGCCAGACTGGCAAGACCGCCGGCGGCCCGGCCGACCCTGCTGCCGACGCCGCCGATCTCGCCGAGCTTGCTGCGCTCGCCGATGACGACGACCTCGCCGACACCTCCGACGCCGCCAAGGTCTCGGACGGCGACGAGGAGCCGAAGGACTCGACGATGGTGGACGAGTTCCGGCTGGGTGACCTCGCGAACGAGCAGACTCGGGGCCAGAAGCGGCGCTCCAGCTCGGCGAAGTCCTCCGACGGCGAGTCGCCCGCGGACGACAAGACCGATGCGGCCACCTCGAGCGCGCGATCCCCGAAGGACAAGATGTGACGTCATCCGGCGACGACAACTCCACAGCGACCCCCGACAAGGACCTTGCCGACGCCACGCGCGCAGCGAAGTCTGCCGCCGCGGAAGCCCAGGCCGCCGCCGACAAGAGCGAACAATCCGCAGCCGACGCCGCCACCTCGGCCAAGTCAGCAGACGCATCCGCCGAGAAAGCCGACGACTCCGCGGACAAGGCAGACGCATCCGCCGACAAGGCCGACGCCTCTGCTGACAAGGCCGACGGGTCTGCCGACGAAGCCGACGTCGCTGCTGACAAAGCGGATGAGGCTGCCGAGGTGGCCGACGACGCGGCTGACAAGGCTGCTGCTGCCGAGCAGGCGGACCACAGCGACACCAACATCGCGGACGAACTGCTGATCGAAGAGCGGCACCCGTCGGTCGGTATGGGTGAGCCGGGTGCGCCGCTGCGCCGCGGAAACCCGTTCACGTTCGGGTTCTTAGCGGCACTCGGCGTACTCGTCGCCCTGGGTCTGTGGAACGCCGCCGGCCAGGCCCGCTCGGTTTTGATCCTGCTCCTGGTCTCGATGTTCATCGCGGTCGGCCTGAACCCGCTGGTCGAGTGGTTCATGCGCCGCGGGCTGAAGCGCGGGCTGTCCGTCGGCGTGGTGTTCCTGCTGATGATCCTCGCGGTCGCCGGCGTCGCCGTCGCGATCGTCCCGGTCGTCTCGGACCAGATCAACAGCCTGATCAAGAACGCTCCCGAGTGGCTCGACCTGCTGACCAAGTCGAAGACGCTCAACGAACTGGACAACAAGTACCACTTCATCCAGAAGGCGCAGGACTACATCCAGGACCCGGCGCTGGCGCAACGCGCGTTCGGCGGGATCCTCGGCGTCGGCAAGGTGGTCGCGGGCGCTCTGTTCAACACGTTCACGATCCTGGTGCTGACGCTGTACTTCCTCGCCTCGCTCCCCTCGGTGAAGCGTGCGGCGTACAGCCTGGTCCCCAGCACCCGTCGTACCCGCGTCTCGATCCTCGGCGACGAGGTCCTCGGCCGGGTCGGCGGCTACGTCAGCGGCCAGTTCCTGGTGGCGCTGACCGCCGGCGTGATGATGTTCATCTTCCTGGAGATCATCGGGCTGCGCGAGTACGCCGTGGCGCTGGCGATCGTGGTGATGTTCTGCGACTTCATCCCGATGGTCGGCGGCCTGATCGGCGTCGTCGTGGTCTCGCTGATCGGCTTCACCGGCGGCGTCGGGATCGGCATTGCCTGCCTGATCTACGGCGTCATCTACCAGCAGGTCGAGAACTACTTCGTGGCGCCGAAGATCATGCGCCGAGCCGTCGACATCCCCGGCGCCGTCACCGTCATCGCCGCCCTCCTCGGCGGCGCGCTCCTCGGCGTGGTCGGCGCCCTCCTCGCCATCCCCTCAGCCGCCGCCATCCTCCTCATCATCCGAGAAGTCTGGGTCCGCAAAGCCGACGCCTCCTAGCAGGCGTATTCGAGGGCGGCGCACAACTTTGCTGTGCGCCGCCCTCGTAACGTCGCGGTCCGCCCGAGAGCTAAACGGGCTGCTTGCCGGCCCTTCGAGCAGGACGCGTCGCCCGAACTGGACGATCAGCTGCCTGTGGTGCGGTCTGAGGTTTCTTCCGGCGGCTGTTCTTAGGTGCGGTCACCTCGACCAGTTGCAGGGATCGGCCGTCGTCCAGGCGGATGACTAGGTCGTGGGCGAACTCTTGCCTGGCCTGTCGCATCACCTTCGCGCCGGCCGCGTCCTCGGCGGCCGCCTGGACCAACTGCGAGACACGTTGGTGCGAGACGCCGAGCACACTGCTCACGTCCCTCACTGGAACGCTGGCGTCCGTCAAGGCCGACGCGACCTCCCGGGTGAGTTCGGCAACCAGCGCCTCGAGTTCCTTCGCCCGGCGACGCAGACCGTCGACCAGCGTCTTGGCCTCGAGCAGATCCCGCCCATCGGCCTCGATACCAGCCACCTCGACCGCAACCTTCGAGAGCGGTACGTCGGTCGACACCGCGATGTACTCCCGAGCCATCCGCTCTACCTCGTCCAGCCGCCGAGCCTGCGTCACCCCGCCAAGCTCCGGAACCGCCACCATCCACCAACGCTCATCCCGACTAACCGTCACCTCGTACGTCTTCACCGCTCCGCCTCCTCGCACTCAGCAAGTGCCCTGTCGACCTTTCGGACGACACCCGGCGAGATCACCCGGTGGCCATCCGGCAACACGAACGCGTGCTGACCGCAGGAACACTCGTACAAGCTGTGTGACCCTTCCGTCCTGACCCGCCGCCACCCGGCGTCCCTGAACGCCTTCACGATCTTCCGCGTCGGCTGCTCACTGACCATTATTTTAGGCTAGCCATCTAGACACTTTCAAGGCAAATTGCCTAGACGAATCCGGTGATGCCGTTGGTGCTGAAGGACCAGGCCGCTGCTGGCGGGTTGTTGGGCCGGGGGCGGGTTGTAGGGGGTCAGCGGTGAAACAACCCGCTAGCGGGCGGCCGCGTGGACCGTTGGGCGGGTGGTCAGGTGGTGACGTCGAGGATGAAGTGTTGGGCGGGGGTTAGGCGGGTGTAGGTGTTCAGGCGGATGTAGGTTTGCTGGTTGAGTTGTTGGGGGTGGTGGCGGCGGGTGAAGTAGGAGTGCAGGGCTCGGCGGGGGTTGTTGGTTTGGTTCTTGGTGCCGCCGTGCCAGAGGTGGCTGTTGAAGATGACGACCGTGCCGGCTGTGCCGGTCAGCTGGATTTGGTCGGGGTGGTCGGCGCCCGGGTTGGGCATCTCGTCGCCGGGCATGGTGCCTCGGCGGTGGGATCCGGGGACTACCCGGGTGGCGCCGTTCGACGGGGTGAAGTCGTCGAGGAGCCAGATCGAGTTGCAGACTTCGTACTCGCCCGGCTGGACGGGATGTCCGAAGTCCGCATGCAGGCCCTGGTGCCCTTCACCGGGGAGGGCCGCGCGACTGTTGAGGGACGAGAGCTTGAACTCGCCGAGGACGTGCTGCATCGCCGCCAGCACCCGCGGGTGACTGAAGCACACCTCGAACCTTGGATCCTTGTTCACCAGATCCGCCAACCGGTCCGTTCCCCGCTCCTGATGCACCTCGAGGCCGGCCCGATCCCCCTCGGCCGCCGTCAGTTCGGCCAGCCGTTCGTTGATCGCGGCCACCTCGTCCGCCGTCAGGATCCCTTTCAGCGGAAGGAATCCGTCGCGGTCGAGCTGGTCCTTCTCGTCCTGCGTGAGTACGTCGTCGGTGACGCCGAGCTCGCGTAATGCGGTCGCCATATCCATCGCAGTGCTCCTTCACAAGATGCACGAATCGATGCCAGCATCGTTCCGACGTACCCGCGAATCAATGCAGGAGGCGACAGAGCTTATGCACAAATCGCCACGGCTGCTCGGCGCCGGCGTACACACCGCCGCGCCCGGCAAGGACTACCCGTCACACGCGCACACCTCATGGGAGCTCGTGTACTACGTTCGCGGCCGGATCACCTGCCCCGTCGGCGACGAGACGTACGACGCCACGCCCGGGACCGTCCTCCTCACGCCACCGCACACCTGGCACGCCGAGCAGAGCCGCACCGGGTACGCGAACCGCTTCCTCCAGGTCGACGCCGCAACCACCCACCCGTGGCCGCGTCTGTGCTACGACGACACCGACCACACCCTGCGCCGCGTCTTCGATGCCCTCGTCCGCGAAACCGAGAGCGAGGACCTCCGCTCGCTCCTCCTCGCCGAACTCGACCTCCGCCTCCGCCGCGCCGCGGCCGCCCCGCCCAGGACGCCCGCTGAACAACTCGTCGCCCAAGCCGAGCAGCTCTTCGAGGAACGCTTCGCGGCCGGTCTCCGCATAGCACACGTCGCAGCCGACCTCGGCGTCTCGCAGTCGGGCCTCCGGGCTGCATTCACCCGGCTCCGCAACACCAGCCCGCAGGCCGCCCTGCAGGCAGTACGCCTACGCCACGCGCTGGCCCACATCCGCAACTCGAACCTGCCGCTCCAAGCAGTAGCCGACCTGACCGGCTACCACTCAGTCAGCCACCTCACCCGCCACATCAAAGCCGCCACCGGCTCCCCACCCGGCGCCCTCCGTATCAACGGCGCATAAATCAGAAAGCAGCCTGGACCGTTGTGAGTTCGATGTCGTGATCCTCGATGGCCTGGCGGATTTGTGGGTCGAGGACCATGGCCTGGTCGGTGAGGCGGTATTCCTCGGCCCAGCGGTAGGTGTAGGAGCCGGGGCGGTGGATGGCGGCCAGTTCTGGTTCTGCGGCGGCGCAATGGGTGACCAGGAGGTGCACGCCGGGCGTGAGCTTGTCCAGGTACTCGAGCAGCCAGGGCTTCTTGTCGGCGGCGTCGCGGTCGCTCAATGTCTCGATCGACGCGAACCGTTTCGACTCCTCAGGCCCGTAGATGAACGGCTTCCCGAGCGCCGCCGAGACCTCGTCGTACGCCGCCGGCGCCGCCTGTCCCATGTGTACGTCGAGATACTCGAGCGTCAGCCCTTCCGCCGCGAACTTCGCCGCCTGCGCCGACAACTCCCGCACCGCGTCCGCGTGACTGATCGCAGCCTTGGAATCCTCGACCGTACGCCGGAACGTACCGTCCTCCCCCACCAGCGACGCCCCGTCCGTCAACGGGCGCCACCGCAGGAAGTCCCACTCACAGGTCAGCGTCTGATGCACTCCCACCGGAATCGCGAACTCCCGCGCCAGCGCCGCCGCCTCGGTGAACCATGGACAGGCCGCCATCGTCGACGCCTGCGTCACGATCCCTTCGCGAAACGCCTGCACGGTCCCCACGTTGACCGCATGACACATCCCGAAGTCGTCACCCTGAACAACCAACTGAACCTCAGCCACGCCCACTCCCACCATTCGCCGACAGAGCCAACACCGACCGTACGACCAAACGCCGACAGATCTCCTATGGTCCGGCGAGTTTGGTCACCTCGGGGGACTGATTGGTGTGGAAGGCGCACGCCCGGGGGTACGACGCCAGGCAGCCGCGGGTCGTCATCAGCGCGGTGTAGTAGTCGATGTACCGGAAGCCGTACGTCTCGCCGCGGGCGAAGGCCTGGTGCCGGATCGCGGACACCCAGCGGTAGAACGCCTCGTCGGAGATCGGGACGTACAGCGACGGCGTGAAGCCCTCCATGTCCTCCCAGTTCTCCGCGTGCAGGAAGGACCGCACACCGTGCCGCGGCAGTGCGGCGAGCTTCTCGGCCAGTGCGGGGTACGGCGTGATGGCGGCGAAATCGTCCGCGGGATCGATGGGCAGACCGGCCAGGAAGCGGGCGCGCTCGGCCAGCACCGCGGTGTGTTCGTGATCGCGATGGATGGAGTGCTTCCAGTGCGTGATGATCGTGTCGGGCTTCTTCTCGCGGATGAGCTGGGCGAGCTGCAGGGCCACGTCGTCGGTGTCGGGGAGGAAACCGTCGCTGTTGTCGAGGACCAGGAAGTCCGCGCCGATCGCCTCCGCGAACGCCGTACCCTCCGCGATCTTCTGCTTCTTGTACTCGGTCGGCGTCAGCCGCGGGTGGCCGCGCTCCCCCGGCGTCAGCGCGACGATCGTCGCCGACGCGCCTTCCAGGACGAGCTTGGCCAGCGTCGGCCCGGCGGTCAGGTCCATGTCGCCGATGTGCGCCCCGATGGCGAGCACTGATCTGGTCACAAGGGTCTCCTCATTTCAGGCCACTGAGTACGACGCCACGCACGTAGTACTTCTGGAACACCAGGAACACGACCAGCACCGGCAGCGTGCTGATCACCAGGCCGGCCATCACGATCGGCATGGTGCGGTCCGGATCGAGGAAGCTCTGCAGCAGCTGGATCCCGACCGGCAACGTCTGCAACGAGGGGTCTGACGACGAGATCAGCAGCGTCCAGATGTACTCGTTCCAGGTGCCGATGAACGTGATCAGCCCGAGCGTGATCGCCACCGGCTTGGTCTGCGGGAGCACGATCAGCCGCCAGATCTGCCACTGGTTCGCGCCGTCGATCTTGGCCGCCTCGAGCATCTCGTCCGGCAGCGAGATCATGAACTGCCGCATCAGGAAGATCCCGAAACCGGAGACTGTGAACGGCAGGATCAGCGCCAGCAGGCTGGTCGTCAGCCCGCCGTCGCCGCCGCGCCCGAGGAAGTCGTTGCCGCCGGCCAACGGCCAGTTCAGCATGATCAGGAACGTCGGGATCAGCAACAGGAACGGCGGCAGCATCATCGTCGCGAGGATGAACCGGAAGATCACCGCCCGCCCGCGGAACCGCAGCTTGGCCAGCGCGTACCCGGCCAGCGCCGACGTGATCAGCACCGACACCGTCACGCTGACCGTGACGATCACGCTGTTGCGGAACAGCCGCGGCAGCTCCAGTTGCGAGAACGCCTCGCGGTAGTTGTCCAGGTTGAGCGACTCCGGCAGCAGCTTGTACGGGATCACGCCGTACTCGCCGGCGCCCTTGAACGAGCTCATCACCATGTCGAGGAACGGCATCACCATCGCGACGCCGCCGAGGATCACGACCAGGTACGCGACCCACGGGAACTTGCCGTGCCGCCTCCTCACGAGGTCTCCTCTCCGCGCCGCCGGGCGACCCACAACTGCAGCAACGTGATCGCCAGGATGATCACGAACAGCACCATCGCCATCGCGCTCGCCGTACCCCAGGCGCCGTACTTGAACGCCCGCTGGTACATCTCGAACGCCGCGACGTTGGTCGCGTTCACCGGCCCGCCGTCACCTGTCATCACGATGATCAGCGCGAACGACTGCAACCCGCCGATGAACTGCGTGATCAGCACGAACAGCAGGGCCGGCCGCAGCAACGGCAACGTGATCGACCAGAACATGTGCCACGAGTTCGCCCCGTCCACCTCGGCCGCCTCGTAGTACATCTCCGGGATCGCCTTCAGCCCGGCCGTCAGGATCAGGACGGCGCCGCCGATCGAGGCCCAGGCCTGTACGACGGTCACCGACGGCAGCGCGTACGACGCGTCGGACAGGAACCCGATGCTGTTCACGCCGAGCTTGTTCAGGACGCCGTTGATCAGCCCGGCCGGCTGGTACATCATCTTCCACACGTTGCCGATGGCCACGACCGTCGCGACCACGGGCAGGAAGTACAGCACCCGCCAGAACCCCTGGAACGCCAGCCGATCGATGCAGTAGGCAACCAGCACCGACCCGAACGTGGCCAGGAACACCGACCCGAACGCGAACAGCAGCGTGTTCACCAGGATCGGCTTCACGAACGTCCCGTCGAAGCTCAGGACGTCGCCGAAGTTCGCCGTACCGGCCCACTTCAGGGTCCCGAGGTCGAACCCGCCCCAGTCCGAGAACGCGAGCACGATCGCGAAGACGAACGGCAGGATCAGGAACACGCAGAAGAACAGCAACGCCGGCGCGAGGAACAGGTACGCCGCCCGTCCCTCGCGCTGCAGCTTGCCGAGCCGCCGGGCCGGCGCTGAAACAGCACCGACCCGGCCGACCGCCGTCGTCATTGCGGCTTGACCGCCTTGGCGGCCTGCGCCAGCGCGTCCTCCGGGTTCTTGCCGTCGGCAAGCACACCCATGATCGCGTTGTGCAGCGCGGTCTTCGCCTCGTACGCACCCGGCTGGTTGGGCTCGGCCATCGCGTACGTCGCCGCGTCGTAGATCGGCGCCAGGTTCGGGTCGGACAGCGTCTTCTTGTACGCCGCCTGGTCAGCGGTCCGCGGCGGGATCAGGCCTTGATCCGCGAGCCACTTGCCGGTCTCGGTGACCTGGCCGTCGGCAGCCTTGTGCTCGTTCATCCAGGTCAGGAACTTCCACGCCTCGTCGGCGTGCTTGCTGCGCTGGTTCACGCCCATGAAGAAGCCGTACGCCAGCGAGCCCTTGCTGCCCGCGGTCGGCCCGGGGATCGCGGTCACGCCGACGTCGGAGGCGTACTTGTCCTTCATCTGGGTCTTCAGGCTGCCGATCCACCAGCCGGCCTGGATCGCCATCGCGACACCGCCGCTGCGGAACTGCTTCGTGGGCATGATCGACGGGTTGGTCGCCTTCGCGGCCGCAAGATCGGCCTCGAACTTCAGCGCCGCCTTGCCCTCGGCGTTGTCGAACTGCGCCGTACCGTCCGGGCCGAGGAACTTCCCCCCGGCCGCGTCGAGCAGCGACAGGAACGGGTGCACGGACTTGTTGTCGCCGTCCTGGATCAGGCTCAGGCCCTCGACCTGGATGTTGCCCTTGGCATCGCGCTTGACCGTCTTCTTGGCCGCGTCGGCGAGCTCGGCCCAGGTGGTCGGCGGCTTGCTGATCCCGGCCGCGGCGAGAATCTTCTTGTTGTAGAAGAGCACGTAGGTGTTCAGCTCGGTCGGGTACCCGAGCAGCGTGTCGCCGGTGGTGACCGCGCCGAGCGCGGCGGGGCTGTACTCCGCCTTGATCTTCGTCGCGATGTCGTCCGGCACCTTGGCCACGACGTTCGCCTTCATCAACTGGCCGCCCCACAGGCCGTACGCGCTGACGATGTCGGCGCCGCGGCCGCCGGTCTGCCGGACCGTCATCGTGGTGAGGAGGTCGTCGAACTTGACCACCTGCGCCTTCACCTGGACCTTCGGGTTCTCCTTGTTCCACTGCTGGATCATCTTGTCCAGCCCCTCCTTGGACGGGCCGTCGCTGTAGTGGCTCAGCAGCGTCAACTCGACCTTGTCACCGCTTCCGCCCGCCTCGCCGCCACCGCCGCAGGCCGCGGCCGTGGCGAACAGTCCGAGCGCAACGGCAAGTCGCAGACCTCTGGAAATCCTCATGTCAATCCTTCCCGCCATCCGGGAGCAGGGGCGCCCGGAGGATGGTGAACGTGCGGGTGATGTCGAAACCTGTCTTCAGGTACAGCTGCCCGGCGGCGGACTTCTCGCCGGTCCACAGGAACCAGGCGCTGTGCGCGCCGGCGGCGACCATCCGCTCGAGTGTCAGGTGCAGCAGCACCTTCCCGAGCCCGGTGCCGCGGGAGGCCGGCAGGACGCCGAACGGCCCGAAGCGGTCGATCACCGCCTCGTACGTCCCGTGCATCGCCCAGCCGAGGATCGCTCCGCTTGGGTCGCGTGCCACCACGATGCGATCGAGTGGCAGACCGGACACGACACCCTCGCGGATCGCGCGCGCCCAGTCCGGGTTGAACTCCGCGCCGGCGATCGCGATCAACGCGGTCAGCTCGTCGGAGGATGGTGTACCAAAGCTGTAGCCCTCGGCCGTCAACGCCTCGATCCGCTTGCGAACCTCATCCGGAACGGCATACCCGACGAGGCTGCGGTCCATCGCGACAGCGTCGTACCCCCGCTCGAAGCCGAGCCCGGCGAGCAGCCGGGCGGCGGCGGGATAGCGAGCCGCGTCGAGACCGGGGAGGAAGTAGTTCGGCGTGTACGACGAGAAGTACACCTCGGACCGTCCATGGGACCGGAGCCAGTCCATTGCCGCGGACAACAACTCGCGCCCGAGACCACGACCGCGGTACTCCGGATGCACGAAGAAGAACGGGATCCAACCGGAGCCGGGCTCCAGGTCGTCGGAGTCGACGGCGATCAGCCGGCGGACGGCGTACGCGGCGCCGACGATCTGATCATTGATCACGGCTACCTGCAGGCCGGCCGCGTCGAAGTTGCGGTCGAGCAGGAACAGGTCGCGGAACCGCTGGTAGCTGATCGGGTCGGCCGGCGCCGCGGCGGTCCACGCCGCGGCCAACGCCGGTCCGTCGCCGACCTGGAACGAACGGATCATCGGGCAGTCCCTTCGTAGAGCAGTACGCCGTCGCGTACCCATCCGGCCGGTGTGGTTGCCGCGGGCAAGAGCTCGACCGGGTCGTCACCGGCCTCCAGCGCTTTCCGCAGCGAATCCGAGCCCCACAGCTTGTCGAGCGACGGCAGCAGATCGAAGTCGTCGGGATACAGCTCGTTCAGCACCCGCAGCATCACCAGCGCGGTCCGCACCGGCTCGAACGCCTCCGGGTCCACGACATGCAGCTGTACGCCGGACAGCGCCTGGCCCGCGTACTTGTGGAACACCGGCTCGAACCACGTCCGCCGGAAGATCACCCCGGGCAGCTCGCACGCGCGCAACGCCGGCACCAGCCGGTCGTCGACGTACGGTGCCCCGATCGTCTCGAACGGTCGCGTCGTACCGCGTCCCTCGCTGAGGTTCGTGCCCTCGAACAGGCCGGTCCCGGGGTATACCAAAGCCGTGTCCGGTGTCGGCATGTTCGGCGACGGCGGTACCCACGGCAGACCGGTCCCGGTCGACGTACGATTCCAGCCCTCCGCCTCCACGACCGTTGCCGCACCCAACTGAAGGGCCAGTTCGCCGACCGTCAGCCCGTGCCGCAGCGGGATCGGTGCCCGCCCGACGAAGCTCTCGAACCCGGGCTGCAGCAGCGGCCCCTCGACCCGTACGCCGCCGAGCGGGTTCGGCCGGTCCAGCACCACGAATGGCATACCAAGCCGGGCGGCCGCCTGCTGACAGTCGTACATCGTCCAGACGTAGGTGTAGAACCGCGTCCCGATGTCCTGGATGTCGAACAGCAGCACGTCGACACCGGAGAACAGGTCGTCGAGCTCGCGCCCCTGTCGCCCGTACGTGTCGAACACCGGCAGGCCGGTGTCGGGGTCGACGCCCTCGCCTTCGCTCTCACCCGCTTGCGCCGTACCGCGGAGGCCGTGCTCAGGACCGAACAACGCCGCCAACGGCAACCCGGACGCACGCAACGCGACCGAGGTCGGCGTGAGGTCCGGCAGCACGCCGGTGAAGTTCGTGATCAGTCCTAGGCGCCCGTCGGGCACCAACCCCGGGTCCTCGGCCAGACGCTGCGCGCCGGTCCGGACCACCATCGCTACCACCAACCCAGATCGTGGATCCTGCAGGAACTGGGTTGAAAACTTACCGATGGATTCAGGTTGAGGTCAATGGATTACGGACAACCGTTTACCGGATCAGCCTTGGAGCGATGCCAGGTAGTCCATCACACGCGCCCGGATCTCGTCTGCCGGGATGTCGCGGGCCCGCAGCTCCGCCATCCAGCTGTCGTACACCTCGTTCGAGGCGCTCAGCTCGAGCGCGATGCCGTCCGGGTCCCGGAAGTTCAGGTGCGACGCAAACGCTTCGTCCCGGATCGGCGTGTACGTGACCCCGAGCGCGTCGAAGCGGCGCTCCCACTCGACGAGCTCGTCACGGCTCGCCGCCATCAGCCCGATGTGGTCGAGACCGGTCGTCAGTTCGGTGAACGGCGCGGTCGTCCCGCGCTCGTGCTTGCACAGCGCCAGCACGAACCCGCTCGGCCGGTCGACGAACGTGCGCACGGTCCCGAAGTCCATCAGCGGCTTCAGCCCGAGGACCTCGGTGTAGAAGTGCTCACTGCGGTCCAAGTCGGTGACCGACAGACCGAGATGATCGATTCCCGCAAAGGCCGGCATCGTCCCCCTCCCCTGCTTGCGAATGTAACTCGCCGGCGTCAGGGAAGGAACGGCGTGAGCGCGGCCAGGAAGTCGTCGAGGCGCTCGGCGTGCACCCAGTGACCGGCCTCCGGGACCTCGGCGTACTGGACGTGCGGGAAGTACGCCGAGATGGTCGCGCGGTGGTCCTGCTGGACGTAGTCGGACTTGCCGCCGTAGATGAACAACGTCGGCCCGTCGTACCGCAGCCCCTCGACCGCCGGCCACCCGGAGATCGCCGGCAAAGAAGCCTCGATCACCGGAAGGTTAGGCCGCCACCGGGCGCCGTCGGCGTCGAGGATCAGGTTCTGCAGCAGGAACGCGCGCGTCCCGGGCGTCGGTACGGCGTCGACGAGCTGGGCGTCGACCTCCGAGCGCCGGGTGATCGAGGACAGGTCCGCGTTCCGCATCGCCTGGGCGTACTCGACGAACGCCGGCGGGTACGCGACCGGCGCCGCGTCCACCACGACGAGCCGCTCGACCACCGCGGGGTACTGCAGCGCGGTGAGCATCGCGGTCTTGCCGCCCATCGAGTGCCCGACGAGCGCGACCGGCCCGACCCCGAGCGACTCGATCGTCTCGCGGACGTCCTCGGCCATCTCCGGGTAGCTCATCGTCTCGACGTGCGGCGACGTGCCGTGGTTGCGCAGGTCGAACGCGAACACCCGGTGCCGGTCGGCGAGCCGGCGCGCGGCGGTCATCCAGTTCCGTCCCGAGCCGAACAACCCGTGCATCACCACGACCGGCGTACCAGTTTCGCCGTACGCCGTGACCGGAAGCTTCATGGCCAACTACCTTTCACCGACTGCGCTGCCAGCAGGCCGTGTGCCAGTGGCGCCGCTCGTCGAGCGACTGGCTGCCACCGATCGCGCCGAGCAGGCTGGGGTTCTCCGGCCACACCACGACATGCGGGGTGGCCGGCAGGATCTGCTGGTCGCAGCCCGGGCAGCGGTACGACTTCGCGGACGCGGACCCGGACACGCGCCGGACGTTCCACTCGCCGTTCGCCTTCGCCTCACGACTCTGGGTACCACCGAGCAGCGGCCGGTCACTGACCGGCCGCTGCCACTTGGAAGGCCTTCTGCGCGACATAGCTCTTCCAGGCTATCCGTATGAGCCAGGTCACTCCGGCAGCAGGCAGATCAGCTCGCGCGGAGTTCCTCGCCGACGTCGTGCATGTGGCGCAACCCCATTCGGTACGAATCGATCAGACTCGTTGAAACGTAGGGCATTCCGATGCTCTCGCAGTACTCGCGGACGATCGGCTGGGCGAACCGGAGGTTGGCGCGCGGCATGCTCGGGAAGAGGTGGTGCTCGATCTGGTAGTTGAGCCCGCCCATCATCCAGTCGGTGACCAGACCGCCGTTCACGTTGCGTGAGGTGAGCACCTGCTTCTCCAGGTGGCCCCAGTTGGTGTCGTCGTCGGGCATCTCCATGCCCTTGTGGTTCGGCGCGAACACGCTGCCGAGGTGCAGCCCGAAGATCATGTGGTGGACGACCGCGAAGACGACCGCCTGGCCCGGCGACAGAATCAGGAACAGCGCGGTGAAGTACAGCGCCAGGTGCGCGGCCATCAGGCCGATCTCGGTCTTCTCCGTACGCAGGCGGGCGAGCAGGAAGCGGATGCCCGACACCTTGAGGTTGAAGCCCTCCAGGGTGAGCAGCGGGAAGAAGATCCGCGCCTGGTTGCGGGTCAGCCAGCCTTCGAGGCCCTTGCGGCCGGAGGCCTGCTCAAGGGTCCAGACCAGTACGCCCTCGCCGACGTCCGGGTCCTTGTCGGTGTGGTTCGGGTTGGCGTGGTGCCGGTTGTGCTTGTCGTTCCACCAGCCGTAGCTCATGCCGAGCAGGAGGTTGGCGTGCAGCATCCCGATCCAGTCGTGCAGCTTGCGCGAGCTGCCGATCTGCTGATGCCCGGCGTCGTGCCCGAAGAACGCCGCGCGGGTGGTCAGGATCCCCATCGGCAGCGCCAGGAACAACGCCCACCACGAGCTGCCGATCACCGCGACGGCCGCCCAGGTCATGCCGAGCAGAACCACGTTGATACCGATCGCCATCGCGTAGGCCGCCGTACGGCGTTCCAGCAGGCCGGCGGCCTTGATCTCCCGTAACAGCGGGGAGAATTCGGAACGGCGGGTAGCAGCAGGTGACGCGACAGGCTGTGCCATCAGGTCCTCGTCTCGGTAGCGGGGGAAGGCCTAGGCGTACAGCCGCGGCCAGCGTAATGCATCAAGACTCATCGCACTAACCTCCGAAAGCATGAGAGTTACTACCCAAATCTGCTGTGGAGCCAGGCCCCAGGAGACAGTGGAGATAGCACTACTGCCGGAATTCTCACGCTCGGTCATGATGGAGACATGAGCACCGTTGCCACGACTGAAGCGCCGCCGATGCGCTACCCGAAGCTTGCGCAGCCGTGGATCGCGTTGTTCCTCGCGATCCTGGCCGAGCTGGGGATCGCCCTGTTCGTGCTCAGCGTGGTGTCCGTCCCGCTGATCGCCGTGTGGGTCGGGATCCCGATGCTGCTGGTCGTCGTACCGGCCGCGCGGTGGTTCGCGAACTGCCACCGCACGCTGCTGGCCGGCTTCCTCGGTGAGCGGATCCCGCGCCCGTACAAGAAGCCTCCGATGCCCGGCATGCTGATGCGCCTGCGGACGATCCTGACCGATCCGCAGACCTGGCGGGACATCATCTGGCTGCTGGTGAACGCGGTGATCGGGTTCACACTGTGCCTGCTGAGCGCCGTACTGTTCCTGGCCGGGCTCTTCTACCTGGTCTACCCGCTGCTCGTCGGTGTCACCCCGGAGGGCGTGTTCACCGAACCGTTCGGCGGCCTGTTCACGGTGAACTTCTGGACCAGCTTCCTGGTGATGCCGGTGGCGCTGATCGCGTTCCTGATCTGGCAGGCCGCCGGCGAGCGACTGCTGAAGGCGAACGCTTTCGTGGCCCGCTCGCTGCTCGGCCCGACCGAGAGCGCCAAGCTCGCGATGCGGGTCCGCGAACTGGCCGAGTCCCGGGCGGAGACCGTCGACACCCAGGCGGCCGAGCTGCGCCGGATCGAGCGTGACCTGCACGACGGCGCCCAGGCCCGGCTGGCCGCACTCAGCATGAATCTCGGCATGGCCGAGGAAATGGTGGCGCGCGACCCGGCCCAGGCGGCTGCGCTGCTCACCGAGGCCCGCGAGTCCGCGAGTACGGCGCTGTCCGAGCTGCGTGACCTGGTCCGCGGGATCCACCCGCCGGTGCTCGCCGACCGCGGTCTGGACGGCGCGGTCAGGGCGCTGGCAATGTCCGTCCCGTTCAAGGTGGACGTCACCTTCGACGTACCCGGCCGTCCGCCCGCGCCGGTCGAGTCCGCGGCGTACTTCGCGGTGGCCGAATGCCTCGCGAACGCGGTGAAGTACTCGGCGGCGACCACCGCCTGGATCCAGATCACCCATGAGGAAGAGAAGCTGCACATGATCGTCGGCGACGACGGCATCGGAGGTGCCGTGATCAGGCCCGGTGGCGGTCTGTACGGTATCGAGCGGCGGCTGGCCGCCTTCGACGGTACGTTGACCGTGGTGAGCCCGAGCGCCGGGCCGACCACCGTGATCATGGAGCTGCCTTGCGAGTCCTCATCGCTGAAGACCACGCCCTCCTCCGGGACGGCCTGATCCGCCTGCTGGAGGCGCACGACTTCGAGGTCGTCGAGGCAGTCGACAACGGGCCCCGGCTGGTGCCCGCGCTCGTGGAGCACCGGCCGGACGTCGCGGTGGTCGACGTACGGCTGCCGCCGACGTTCACCGACGAGGGCCTGCGGGCCGCGATCGAGGCCCGCAGCCAGGTCCCGGGGCTGCCGATCCTGGTGCTCTCGCAGTACGTCGAGCAGTTGTACGCGCGGGAGCTGCTGACCGGCGGCGGAGGCGGTGTCGGGTACCTGCTCAAGGACCGGGTGTCGAACGTCGCCGACTTCCTGGACGCGGTACGCCGGGTCGCTGCCGGCGGGACCGCGATGGACCCGGACGTGATCAGTCAGCTGCTGGCCCGGAACACCCGCGACGAACCGATCGGCCGGCTCACGCCGCGCGAGTCCGAGGTCCTCGGCCTGATGGCCGAAGGCCGCTCGAACGCCGCGATCGCCGCCGCCCTGTTCGTCACCGAGAAGGCCGTCAGCAAACACACGAACAACATCTTCTCGAAGCTCGACCTGCCCCCGTCCGAGGACGACAACCGCCGCGTGATGGCAGTCCTCACCTACCTGTCGTCCCGCTGACGGCGGCCGGGTGCTTCAGCGCGCCTGGCCGCGGTCGGGGCGTTGCTGGACTGCCGTGGCCTGGGGCTCGGCCCGGGTCGGCGACGCGCTCACTCGGGGCGGGACGACACCCGCGGTCGCGGCCCTCTGCGCACGCGCCTGGGCGTAGAGCCCGACCGAGTCCCACCCTTGCCGACGCGACGCGGCCGCGGCCAGCAGCCACTCCGCCTCCTGCTGCGATGCGCCGGCCTCGGACAGCGCGGCCACGAAGTCCGGCCTGTCCGCGTCCCTCGATCGCCAGTTGGCGTCGCCGATCGCAACCATCCGGCGGGCCTCGTCCGGCGAGTCATCCACCGACTCCACGACCTCCTGAACCTCAGCGGCGTACGCCTGCCAAGCTTCGTCACCGACGACGGTCAGCGAGGCCCGGCAGTTCTCAGCAGCCGTCTGCAACGGCAACTCCGGAAGGCCACGCACCAGAGTCGACGCGATGATGGGGTCGACGAATCGGCGACTCACCTCCTCGGACCGGCCCCTCCCCTGGTGGGAGGCCACGATGCTGTCGTGGTTCATGGCGAGCTGCCGGGTCCACCACCGGTCCTCCGGATCACCGTCGAGCTCCGCCTGCTGCGCGATCTCCTCCCAGCGCGCCGGCACGGAGAAGCCGCCGAACTGCCGTCCCACGGCATAGTCGGCCGCGAGCACGCGGGCGATGTCGCTGTCGTCGATCCGTTCGTCCCCGGCTGCCATCCGGCCAGGCTAACCGGCGGTCAGGGTCGTATCCGGTTCAGGAACTCCTGGGTGCGAGCTTCGCGGGGGTTGTCGAGGAGTTGGGTGGGTGGGCCGCTTTCGAGGAGGCGGCCCTGGTGGAGGAAGCAGACCTGGTCGGCGATCTCGCGGGCGAACGCCATCTCGTGCGTGCAGATGAGCATGGTCATGCCCTCGGACCGCAGGTCCCGGAGCAGGTCGAGAACCTCGCCGACGAGCTCCGGGTCGAGGGCGGAGGTGACCTCGTCGAGCAGCATCAGGGTCGGTGAGTTCACCAGCGCACGGGCGATCGCGGCCCGTTGCTGCTGACCGCCGGACAGGTCGTCAGGTCTCGCATCGGCCTTGTCCCGCAGGCCGACCCGGTCGAGCATCTCCAGAGCCCGCTGCCGCGCCTCGTCCCGCGGGACTCGATGAACGCGGATCGGCGCCAGCGTGACGTTGTCGAGCACGGTCAGGTGCGGGAACAGGTTGTACGCCTGGAACACGATCCCGATCCGCGACCGGATCCGGTCCGCGTCCACGCGGGGATCGGTGATGTCGACGCCGTCGAGCTCGATCACGCCGTCGTCCACGACCTCGAGCAGATTGACGCACCGCAACAGCGTGGACTTCCCCGATCCGGACGCGCCGATGAGTACGACGCACTCCCCCGGCCCGACATCCAGACCGAATTCGTCCAGTACGACGTTCTCGCCGTACGCCTTCCGCACACCGCGGAGACTGAGCAGATTCTTGGGCAAACTCATACCGGTCCCCCTCCCCCGCCGTACCAGCCCTGTCGGCGGGCGACGTAATCGGTCAGCCGGGTCAGCGGGATCGTCAGCGCGACGAACAGCAGCCCGGCCACGACGTACGGCGTGAAGTTGAAGTCCTCGGCCGTCTCCAGTTGCGCGGCCCGGATCGCATCGATGACGCCGAGCACCGCGATCAGCCCGGAGTCCTTCTGCAGGCTCACGAAGTCGTTCAGCAGCGGCGGCAGCACCCGGCGTACCGCTTGGGGAAGGACGACGAAGCGCAACGTCTGCCGGTAGGTCAGCCCGAGCGACCGCGCCGCGGCCCGCTGCGACGGATGCACCGACTCGATCCCGGCCCGGAACACCTCGGCGACGTACGACGAGTACGTCAGGACGAGGGCCGCGCCGCCCCAGATCACCGCCTGGTTCGGCAACCCACGCAACTGCAGAGCCGGTACGCCGAAGCCGAGCAGGAAGATGACGAGCAGCAAGGGCAGGCCGCGGAACACGTCCGTGTAGGCGGCCGCGAACACCCGGAGCGGGAAGAAGATCGGCCCCCGCAACGTCCGCATGATCGCCAGTGTCAGCCCGAACACGACGATCAGCACCGCGCAGACCAGCATCACGCGGACGTTCAGCCAGAGGCCCTCGGCAACGACCGGCAACGCCTCCCAGCCGCGGTGGACGTCGAAGAACGTCGCCCGGACCCGCGGCCAGCCCGGCGTGGAACCGATGCCCACGACAACCAACGCGAGCAGGATCACCGAGCTGACCACCGCGATCACGGTCGACCGCCGCGCCCGCCTGCGCCGGTACGCGATCCGCTCGAGCTGCAGCGCCGACGGTTGCCAGGTACTCACGAGAGTTCGGGCGCGCCGGACTCGGTCAGGTACTGCTTCTGCAGGTTCGCCAGGGTGCCGTCGGCCTTGAGCGCGTCGACCGCCTGCGTGACGCAGCCGGTCAGCTTCGAGTTCTTCTCGAGCACGAACCCGAACTGCTCCGCCTGTCCGCCGGCCGGCAACTGCCCGACGATCTTGCCGTTGTCGAGCTGCGCCGCGGTCATGTAGAACGCGGTCGGCAGGTCCACGACGATGCCGTCGATCTGCTTGTTCTTGAGCGCCTGCACGGCCAGGTCGTTGGTGTCGAACACGGCCGGCTTCGGCTTGGGCTTCACCTGATCGCGCAGTGCCGTGTAGCTCGTCGTACCGACCTGGGCCCCGAGTTTGGCGTCGGCGAGGTCGGCGACGGACTTCGCGTTCGCGATCTTGCTGCCCGCGGTGGTGATCACGGTCTGGCGTACGTCGTAGTACCCGGACGAGAAGTCGACGGCCTTGCGGCGGTCCTCGGAGATCGACACCTGGTTGACGTCCAGGTCGAACACCTTCGGGCCGGGTGCGAACGCGGTGTTGAACTGCACCGTCTGCCACTTCACCGCGGCCTGCTCGAACCCGAGCTTCTTCGCCACCGCGTAGGTGACCGCCGACTCGTACCCCTTGCCGTTGCTCGGGTCGTCGCCGCTGAACCACGGTTCGTACGCCGGCTTGTCGGTGCCGACCGTCAGCGTGCCGGTCGTCTTCACCGCCAGCTTGTCCTTCGCACAGGCATCCGCACCCGACGGCGTCGAGGCCCCGGACGAGCTCTCCTCCGGCGCACACGCCCCCAGCCCCACGACCGCCAGTACCGCCAACCCCACCACAGCACGCGTCCTCATGGGCAGAACTCTAAGACCTGCGACGGTACGCCGTGGGGCTTGATCCGGTGTGCAGACGGAAGCGGGTCGCGAAGTAGAGCGGGTCCGCGTACCCGACCTGGCCCGCGACCGACGCGACCGACCGGCTGGTGAGCTCCAGGAGCCGCGCCGCGGCGTCCAGCCGGCGGCGCTCGACGAACTGTTGCGGGCTGACGCCGAGCTGCTCACGGAACAGGTGCGCGAACCGTGACACGGACAGATTCACGGCACGCGCCAGCCGCGGTACGTCGAGGCTCGCGGTCAGGTCCTGGTCGATCAGCTCGATCGCGCGCAGTAGCCGGTCGTCGATCTGGACAGCCTTCGGGTTCTGGGTGTCGCACCACAGCAGCGCCGCCTCCAGTGAGTTCGCGCTGAGCTGCTCGGCCTGCGGCAGGACGCTGTGTTGATGCCGTACGGCGTCGCGCAGGTGGTCGGCGATCCGCTCGAAGGTCGGTGCGGCGGGGTGGAGCTGAACGATGCCGGGAGCAACTTCCGGCCAGTCCAGCAGCGGCAGCCAGTCCGGTTTCGGGTGCATGTGCGCGTACCGGAAATGCCAGCGGTCACCGACCGTAGCGTAGTCGTGCAGGGTGCGCGGGCGGACCAGGGTGACGCTGCCCGGCTCGGCCGCGACCTGACCGAATCGTCCCTGGCCGTCGAGGGTCTGCACCAGCAGCCAGTCGGTCGTTCCGCGCCGCCGATACGTCGCGTACTCAGGGCCTTCGTCGAACTCACCGGTCACCAGCCGGCGCACCACCGGATGCGGCGCCTCAGCAGGATATCGAAGGTTCACAGCTCGATACCTTATCGCTGCGCCCGGCTCGCCCGCCGCATCCTGGAGTCATGACAGTGCTAATGCCACGCCTCCGGCGCGGCGGGTCATGGGGCTGGAACTCCCGGCCTTCCCTCGTCGCTCCGGTCGCTTCGCTCCCTCCGCTCCTCAGTCCAGGCCGGGAGGCCCCATGACCGTCGTGGACATCTACCAGCGGGACGGCATCGTCCAGGTCCCCCAGTTGCTCGAACCCGCCGAGGTCGAGCGGATCAAGACGGTCTTCATGGAGCAGGTCGCGGTCGACCACTCGCTCGCGATCGACGACGGCGTACCGGACGACGACCCGCTGGCGAAGTACCCGCGGTTCGTGCACCCGCACCGGGCCGGCGACACCGAGGCAGGGAAGGTCGCGATGGAGCTGATGCTCGACGACCGGATCCTCGATGTCGTCCAGGCGCTGATCGGTCCCGCGCTCGGCGCCCAGTCGATGTTCTACTTCAAGCCGCCGGGCGCCCGCGGGCAGGCGCTGCACCAGGACAACACGTTCCTGCGCGCCGACCCGGAGACCTGCCTCGCGGCCTGGATCGCGGTCGACGACGTGGACGCGGACAACGGCGGGCTGGCGGTCGTTCCCGGATCGCACAAGACCGAGCTGGTCTGCCCGGAGCCGGCCGACCTGACCGAGTCCTTCACCAGCGTCGAGGTCCCGATCCCCGACGGCCTCACCAAGGTGCAGACCAAGATGAAGGCCGGCGACGTCCTGTTCTTCCACGGCAGCGTCGTCCACGGCTCCCGCCCGAACGCCACCGACGACCGCTTCCGGCGCTCGCTGATCTTCCACTACATCCCGGAGGACAGCGTCGAGATCGCGGCCTTCTACAACCCGTTGGTCCGCCTCGACCGCCGCGAGACAGTCCTCCCCGAAGCCATCGGCGGCGGCCCCTGCGGCGACTACGCCCAAGCCGAGCCGTAAACCCGCCTGACTTCGACAGCCAGGCTCAGCGGTCGCGGGTGTGGCCTCGGTCCGTCGGGGTGCTGCCCGAGCCGTCGCGTGCGCCGGATGCCGTGGCCGGGGCCGTGATCCCGTTCGGCGGGGCGATGCCGGACCCTGCGACGCGCTGGGTGGCGGCGAGGCGGGCGTCGATCCGCTGATCCGGTCCCGGTTCGCGGCCGTGGTCCTCGGGCGCGGCCCGCGCCGCCTCCCGCAGCATCGCTTCGCTGACCGCGTCCCGCACCGGTTCGGCCACCTCGGGCTCGTGCCGGAGCAGTCCCCTCGCCGTCTGCCGGAACTGCTCCTGCTCGGCCGGCGTCGGCGGGCGGTCGCGCTCGTCGATGATCGCCTGCCGCGCGCCGGGCTCCCGCTCCATCGTCCCGTCAGGCAAGCGGTGGTTCTCGAACAGCACGTTCCCGTCCCGGTCGACGACGTAGATGTCGTCGACGTACGCCTGCGACTCGAGCGCATGCGCCGCATCCGGCGCGCCCCGGTACGCCTGATCGTGCAGTCGCGGATCCACCCACCGGCCGACGCCGTTGGCATCCACAGCTTCCTGGTACCGGTCCGCCACGCCGAGCAGACTGTTCGCGTCGTTGGTCGCGACGTAGACCACCGCGACGCGGTATCCCTGGTTGGCGAATCCGTCCACCCACGGCTTCGCTCCCGGCTCCCACGACAGCGGTGCGCTCGCCACGACGTCGTACTGCGTCTCGCCTGTGGTCAAGTGGTCGACACAGCGCCGATGCAGGTCCCGCGGCAGGTTCTCGTGGACGTCCCGATGCGCGTCGATCCGCCCCTTGCTCAGGATCGCGCGGTACCGCGGATGTGCTTCGGCGTTCTCGTCGAAGTCGTACGACGCGGTCGTCTGCTCACCGAGCGCGCGCTGGACGAGCCGTTGCGTGGTCGACTTGCCCGCGGCCGGCTGCCCACCGATCAGCACGGCCAACGGCCGAACGCCGGGAGCCCGCCTGGGTCGCTCCCGCGGCGTGATCTCGGCCAACCGCTGGTCGACGACCGCCGCGGACTCGGCCGGCGTCAGCGCAAGGTCGCTCATTCCCCGAGTTCTGCTCGCAACCGGGACAGGACGCCCGGATAGGTCCGCAGTACGTCGGCCCGCTCCGCGTCCGTCATGCCCACGTGCCGGCGGAACTCGTCGGTGTAGAACGTCCGCTTCGCCTCGAGCTCGGACTTCCGGGCTTCATCGGCCTCGAGGGCGATCAGCGAGTTGTAGCACGTCAGCACACCGCGGATCAGGTTGTAGACGCGCTCGCGTTCTTTCCGTTCCGCGTGGCTCAGCGGAGGGATGAACTGGCCACCTAGCGCCTCTGTGATGTGCTTTTTCGGCTCCTCCGGCATGGCGCCAGCGTAGCGGGCTCAGTTCGGGTAGTCGCGGAATCCGCGGCCCGTCTTGCGGCCGAGGTAGCCGGCGGTGACCAGGTGCTCCAGCAGCGGGGCCGGGGCGAAGCCTGGCTCGCGGAACTCCAGGTACAAGGTGCGCTGGATGGCGAGCGAGACGTCCAGCCCGACCACGTCGAGCAGAGCGAACGGGCCCATCGGGAGGCGGCAGCCGAGCTTCATCGCGGCGTCGATGTCGTCGACGCCGGCGTAGTGCGCCTCCAGCATCCGGACCGCGTCGTTCAGGTACGGGAACAGCAGCGCGTTCACGATGAAGCCGGCCCGATCGCCACAGCGCACCGGGTGCTTGCCGGCGGCAACGGCCACGGCGGCCACCGTGTCGGCGACCTCAGCTGTGGTGCTGACGGTGCTGACGACCTCGACGAGCTGCATCACCGGCGCCGGGTTGAAGAAGTGCAGCCCGACCACGTCGCCCGGCCGCTTGGTCGCCATCGCCAGGTCGATCACCGGCAGACTCGACGTCGTGGTCGCCAGGATCGCGCCCGGCTTGCAGATCTCGTCGAACGTCTCGAACAGCGCCTGCTTGACGCTGAGCTCCTCGACCACGGCCTCGATCACCAGGTCGACACTCGCCAGGTCGTCGAGCTTCGCCGTACCGGTCACCCGGCGCAGCGCCGCGTCCCGCTCCTCGGTGGACAGCTTGCCGCGCTGGACGCCCTTCTCCAGCGAACGCTCCAGCACGCCGCGGACCCGGTCGACCTTCTCGGTACCGCGGGCGACGTACAGCACGTCGTACCCGGCCTTGGCGAGGACCTCGACGATGCCGACCGCCATCGTGCCGGAGCCGACGACACCGACCTGCTTGACCGTGCGGATCAGCACACCGTCCGCCGACACGACCGGGGTGCTCTCGTCGTCGACCACGACCGGCGAGTCCGGCGACTCGTAGGTGTAGAAGCCGCGCCCGGTCTTCCGGCCGAGCAGGCCAGCGGTCACCATCTGCTTGAGGATCGGGGCCGGCGCGTGCAGGCGGTTGCGGCCCTGCTTGTACATCGTGTCGAGAATCTCGTACGCCGTGTCGAGGCCGATCAGGTCGAGCAACGCCAGCGGACCCATCGGGTACCCGCAGCCGAGCCGCATCGCGGCGTCGACGTCCTCACGGGTCGCATAGCGGGACTCGACCATGGAGACCGCGTGGTTCAGGTACCCGAACAGGAGCGCGTTGGCGATGAACCCGGCCCGGTCCGCCGCGACCACCGGGACCTTGTCGAGCCGGCGGGCCAGCGCCTGCACGTCCTCGACCACGTCCGGCTCGGTGACCACGGTCTTGATCACCTCGACGAACTCCTGCACCGGCGCCGGGTTGAAGAAGTGCATACCGACCACGCGCCGCGGGCGCTGGGTGGCGACGGAGATCTCGGTGACCGACAACGACGAGGTGTTGGTGGCCAGGATCGCGTCGTCGCGGACGACCTTGTCCAGCGCGGCGAAGATCTCGCGCTTCAGCTCGAGCCGCTCGACGACGGCCTCGATCACCAGGTCGCACTGCGCCAGCGCCTCCAGCGACGTGGCGAACGTGACCCGGTCGAACAGCGTCTGCTGGTCCTCGACGGACAGCTTGCCGCGCTTCACGGCCCGGTCGGTCGAGTGCTGGATGTGCCCGCGGCCGCGCTCGACGGCTTCCTCGTCACGCTCGACACCGACGACCGTCAGGCCGTTGCGCGCGAACACCTCGGCGATCCCGGCGCCCATCGTGCCGAGACCCACCACACCCACCGTCGTCAATTCCCGAGCCATGCTGTGCACTATGCCAGTCCGGGCACTGGTCCGCCCATGAGCTGGGTCACCGGCGAGGGCAACCTCACACACCTCCTGACCTCGCGGCAGCCGATAGTTAAGCGCATGCTCGCCCGGATCCTGGCCGCCGCCGCAGCCCTCTGCCTGCCCGCAACGGCGGCCGCGGCGGACCCAGGCTCGGCAGCTCCGGGCGCCGTGGTCACCGCGCCGGTGGTGGTCGTCGGCATCGCCGGCCTCACCTGGGACAACCTGACCGAGGACGGCTCACCGACGCTGTGGAGGATGCTCGGCGACGGAGCCGATGCCGCGGCGATGACGGTCCGCACCGTGCACTCGCCGCCGTGTCCACTGGACGGCTGGCTCTCCCTGTCGGCCGGACGGGCGGCCACCGATCCGCAACCGCACCGCGAACACGACTGTACGGCGATCCCACCGGTGGCCGGCGGCACCGTCGACGGCTGGGCCGGGCTGGTCACGGCACAGCACGCGTCCGTTTACGACCCGACCCTCGGCCTGCTCGGTACGACGCTTGCCGACAGCAACGTCTGCGCCACCGCAGTCGGTCCTGGCGCCGCGGTGGCCCTTGCCGACTGGCAGGGCCGGGTGGCCAGGTACTACGACACCGCGCGGACCGCCCGGTGGGACTGCCCGGTGACCGTGGTCGATGCCGGCGTACTCGATCGCCGACGCGACCCCGGACGAGCGCTCCGGCAGGCCGACGACACGGTCCGCGAGGTGCTCGAGCGTGCGCCGTCCGATGCGACCGTGATCGTCCTCGGCGTCTCCCAGCCGGTGCACTCGACGCTGGCGATGAGCGCCGTACTGGTCACCGGCCCCGGCACGGGCGACCAGCTTCTGACCGCGCAGTCGACGCGGTGGCCGGGCATCGTGCGGTTGCTCGACATCCCGTCGACGATCGTCGGCGCCGTCGGCGTGGCCGAGCCCAACGACTTCACCGGCGCACCACTGATCGCCGCAGGTCACCGCCCTTCGGCGGAGGAAACCGCCAGGAAGCTCGGCGACGTCACCCAACGTGACCGCGATCTGCGCCGGAGTTCGGGCTGGTTCGTCAACGGCTTGGCCGCGGCCGTCCTGCTGGCGATCGGTGCACTGGCGTTGCTGCGGCGCTCCGGGCGCGACACGCGGGCGGCCGAGTTCGGCCTGCTGGTGCTCGCCGCGCTGCCGTTGTGTTCGTACCTGGTCCGGCTCATCCAGTGGTGGCGCTGGCCCGTGCCGTTGGTGGCGTTGTGGCTGGGGATGCTCCTCGGCGCGGTGGCGACCGCGCTCGTTCTCCGGCGGCTGCCACGGACCGTCACTGTGCTGTCAGGTGTCACGGTCGCCGTCCTCGCCCTCGACGCGGTCACCGGCACGGTCCTGCACCACGGCAGTCCGCTCGGACCGTCACCGCTCTCGGGTGGGCGGTACTACGGCTTCGGCAACACCACGTTCGTCGTGTTCGCCGTCCACGCCGTGATCTTCGCGGCCGGCGTCGCGCGGTGGCTGAGGACCCGTTCCGGTACGTCGGTCGCGGCCGGAGCCGTCGCAGCGATCGGTGTGGTCACGGTCGCAGTCGACGCGTGGCCCACCTGGGGAGCTGACGTCGGCGGCGGATTCGCGATCGTCCCGGCCTTCGTCCTGCTCACGCTCGACGTCCTCGGCCGGCGGATCGGCATCGTCCGCCTGCTGCTCACCGGCGCCGCCGCGGTCGCCGCGGTCGCCCTGATCAGCGTGCTCGACTGGCTTCGCCCGGCCACCTCACGCTCACACGCCGGGCGGTTCGTCGAGGATCTCTTGCACGGCGACGGATTCGACGTTGTGACCCGCAAGGCCGGCTACGCCATCGGCTCGCTGTCCGCCGGACCGCACCTCTGGCTCGCGGGTGCCCTGCTGCTGTACCTGATCGCTGTCGTGGTCGCGCGCCGCCAGGTGGCGCCGGCCTGGTTCGAACGGGCCGTCGCCCGGAAGAGGTACCTCTGGGGCTGCTTCGTCGCCGTCGTGACCATCGCGGCCATCGGCTCGGCTGCCAACGACTACGGGCTGCGCATCGCCCTGCTGACCTTCGCCGTCGCCGGGCCACCTCTGGCGCTGACGATCGCCCGGACCTGGACGGATCACCGGCGAGGCTGAGTCAGGCGGATTCCTCCACCACCACCGGGGTCTCCATCCACCCCTCGAGCAGCCACCACGGGTCCGGTGCGCCCTCGAGCGCGGCGGCGATCGGACGCGGCCGGAGATCGCAGGCGGCGAGGTCTGTGACCGGTAGCCACACCGCGCGGTAACTCCCCCGCTCCGAGTCCGCCGGGCTGTCCAGCTCCGAACCGTCCCCGGTTCCGAACTCGCCGCCGATCACGTCGGCGACGAAGTAGTGCTGCGTACTGTCGCCGAAGTGCACGACCGCGACGGCAGCACGGATCTTCACCAGCAGACCGAGCTCCTCGTGGGTCTCCCGGCGCGCGGCCTCCGCCGGGCTCTCCCCGTCCTCGACCTGACCGCCGGGCAGCACGTGGTACGTCCGCCCGTCGCGGACCCGCTCGATCGCGGCGATCCCGTGTTCGCTGAGCAGTACGACGCCCGCGCGGATCACGATCGCGTCGCCAGGATCTGGAACCAGGTGCCGATCTTCGAGTCGCCGCGCTCCAGCCGCGCGACCGTCCATCCGGTCGCGGTCAGCAGTTCACGGAGCGGATCTTCCTGCCAGAGAACGAAATGCCGCGGCAGGTCCAGGTGCCGGTTCGACCATTCCTCGCCCTTGCCCTCCCGGGTCGCGAACGCGAGCACCGGCGCGGAACGGGCCGCGTTCCGCAGTACGCGGGCCAGCTGGGCGCGATCGAAGTGCAGGAACACCGCGCTGGCGTACACCGCGTCGTACGGCCCGCCGAAGTCGTCGGTGATCGCGTTCAACCGGTCGGCGGCGTACCCGTCGGATCGCATCATGTCGACGAACGCCTGCGTCGCGTCGGTACGGCGTACGACGTACCCGCGGCTCTCCAGCTCGATCGCGTCCTTGCCGGTGCCGCTGCCGAGTTCGAGCACCTGGCCGCCCGGTGCGAGACGTTCGCCGAGCAGGTCGATCAGCGCGCGGTTGGGGTCCTTGGGGATCGAGTCGCGGAACTTGCCGGCGGCCTGTTCGTACGCCGCGAGCGTGACCTCGTTGTCCGAGGCGACCCGCGTCCAGCCGTCGCCGGTGTGCTCGACGACAGCGGGGAGATCGAGGCCGAGATCCAGCCCGAGGACGACGACGGTCTCGCCGCGATGCAGGTCCGCGATCGACCGCAGCTCGGCGTCCGGCTGCTGCGTCAGCTCCGGTACGACGGTCAGCCGCACCGCGAGCGCCTCGGCCAACCGAGCACCCGCGGCCGCCTCGAACGAACCGGCGTACACCTGCGCGATCCGCTCACCGACCACCGCGTCCTGAACGTCACCGGGCAGCAGCAGAATCCGGGCGGGACACATGAGATTCATCGGGCGACGTACTCCAGGTCCTTCGGTGTCAGTGTCACCACCTTCCCACTCCGGTGGCCGAGTGCACTACCGTGCTTTCTCGTGCGCTTGGTGATTGCTACGTGTTCTGTTGACTACTCGGGGCGGCTGACGGCTCATCTGCCGATGGCGCCGCGGCTGCTGATGGTGAAGGCGGACGGGTCCGTGCTGATCCACGCCGACGGCGGGTCGTACAAACCGCTGAACTGGATGTCGCCGCCGTGCAAGCTGACGGAGGACGAGGGGGTCTGGAGCGTCACCAACAAGGCGGGTGAGGAGCTGCGGATCACCATCGAGGAGGTGCACAGCGACACGGCGTACGAGCTCGGGACGGACCCCGGCCTGATCAAGGACGGTGTCGAGGCGCACCTGCAGGAGCTGCTCGCCGAGCACGTCCAGACGTTCGGCGAGGGCTGGACGCTGGTACGCCGGGAGTACCCGACCGCGATCGGCCCGGTCGACCTGCTGCTCCGCGACGCCGACGGCAAGCACGTCGCGGTCGAGATCAAGCGCCGCGGCGAGATCGACGGGGTCGAGCAGCTGACCCGGTACGTCGAGCTCCTGAACCGCGATCCGCTGCTGGCCCCGGTCCGCGGTATCTTCGCCGCCCAGCTGATCAAGCCGCAGGCACAGTTCCTCGCCACCGACCGCGGCCTCGACTGCCTCACCGTCGACTACGACGCCCTCCGCGGCATGGAGTCCGACGTCCTCCGCCTCTTCTGAACAGGAGCAAGTCCGATGACGTCCACCCCTCCGGAACCGCCGAACGCGCTCGACTGGATGGTCTGGCTGATCGTCCCGCTCGGCGCGCTGGTGGCGGTCCTGGTCGTCGTCCTCGTCGTTCTGCTCAGCCGCAAGCGCCGTACAAACTCCTGACAATTCAACATATTTGCCCGATTTCGGGCAGGAGCTTTGCGTTGACCCCGGAAACACTGCATGGTGGACGCGTGATCAGTGAGGCGGCGGCCGTGGAGCCGGTCGACGAGCTGGCCGATCAGGTCAGCCGCACGACCGGACTGTCGGCGGATGTCGCGCGGCGCGTGGTCGCCGACGTACTGGCCTACTTCACCGAGACGACCGAGGAGTACGTCCGGCGCCGGCACCGTGAGCTGCAGACCTACGGCGCCCGCAACGACGAGATCTTCGCCCGTCTCGGCACCGAGCTCCGGCACTGGCCGGTCCGCTCACCCGAACTCTCCGCCCGCCAGCTACGACGGATCGTCTACGGCTGACGCGGGTCTGTTGAACGACAACCTCCGAAAGGCATGAACACATGTGCGGAATCGTCGGGTACGTCGGCACCAAGCCGGCCGCGCCCATCCTCGTGGACGGACTGGCCCGCTTGGAGTACCGCGGCTACGACTCGGCAGGTGTCGCCGTCCTCGGGTCCAGCGAGCTGAAGGTGCACAAGGACGCCGGCCGGGTCCGTGAGCTGGAGGCGTCACTGCCGAAGCGGTTCGGCGGCAAGCTCGGCATCGGCCACACCCGCTGGGCCACCCACGGCGGCCCGAGCAAGGACAACGCGCACCCGCACGCCAGCGGCAACGAGCGGATCGCGGTCGTGCACAACGGCATCTTCGACAACGCCGGCGCCATCCGCTCGCAGCTCGAGGACGCCGGCGTCAAGCTGCGCTCCGAGACCGACACCGAGGTGCTCGCGCACCTGATCGAGCAGGCCGACGGCGCCACCCTCGAGGAGAAGGTGATGGCCGCCCTGCGCCGGATCGAGGGCACCTACGGCATCGCCGTGATCGACCTCGACTTCCCGGACCGGATCGTGGTCGCCCGCAACGGCAGCCCGCTGATCCTCGGCATCGGCGACGGCGAGATGCACATCGCCTCCGACGCGGCCGCGCTGATCCGCTACACCCGCCAGGTCGTCTACTTGGACGACGGCGAGCTGGCCACCGTTCGCGCCGACGGCTACCGCACCTTCACCCAGGACGCGTCCCCGACCACCAAGACCGCGAAGACGGTCGAGTGGGAGGCCGAGGAGTTCGAGCGCGGCCTGCACGAGCACTTCATGATGAAGGAGATCCACGAGCAGCCGGACGCGGTCGGCCGGGTCATCCGGGGTCGTCTGGACGAGCGCTTCCACACCGTGCACCTCGGCGGCCTGAACATGGACGCCCGCGAGGCGCGGGAGATCAAGCGGGTCAAGATCCTCGGCTGCGGTTCGGCGTACTACGCGGGTCAGATGGGCGCGCAGTTCATCGAGGAGGTCGCGCGGATCCCCGCCGACGCGGAGCCGGCCTCGGAGTTCCGGTACCGCAACCCGGTCGTCGAGCGGGACACGCTGTACGTCGCCGTGTCGCAGTCCGGTGAAACCCTCGACACGCTCGTCGCGGTGCAGGAGCTGAAGCGCAAGGGCGGTCGGGTGATCGGCCTGGTGAACGCGGTCGGTTCGAGCATCGCCCGCGAGGTCGACGGCGGCGTGTACCTGCACGCCGGCCCGGAGGTCTCGGTGGCGTCGACGAAGGCGCTGACCAACATGGCGGTCGGCTTCGCGATGCTCGGCATCCACCTCGGCCGGATCCGGGACGTCTCCCCCGCCGACGGCCGCCGGCTGATCGAGGGCCTGAAGAAACTGCCGGCGGACATCGCCGCGATCGTCGCCCAGGAGGAGGAGCTGGCCAAGATCGCCGGCCGCCTCGCCAAGCACGAGAGCCTGTTCTTCGTCGGCCGGACCCGCGGGTACCCGGTCGCGCGCGAGGGTGCGCAGAAGCTCAAGGAGATCTCGTACCGGCACGCCGAGGCCTACCAGACCTCCGAGCTGAAGCACGGCCCGCTGGCGCTGATCTCGCCGGACGTGCCGAGTGTCGCGATCGTCCCCGACGACGAGCTGCTGGACCGCAACATCGGGGCGCTGCACGAGATCGGCGCCCGCTCCGGCCCGCTGTACGTCGTCACGCACCCGGGCGTCGAGGTACCGGACGGGGTCGCGGCGAAGATCGTCGTACCGAAGAACGAGCCTGAGCTGGACCCGATCCTGCTGACGATCCCGCTGCAGATCATCGCGTACTACGCCGCGGTCGCGCTCGGCCACGACGTGGACAAGCCGCGCAACCTGGCGAAGTCGGTCACCGTCGAGTAGCGGACCGCCACGCCATCACAATCGCAACACCATGACAACGAATGGCCCCCGTCACGCTCAGCGTGGCGGGGGCCGTTCATTTGTGATGGCCTGGCGGATCAGAGTTGCTGGCCGGGCTGTCCGGAGCGGCGCACCGTCGTCCCGGCCCGCTGGGGGTCGGCGGTCGTCACCGCAACGCCCGACCCGTCGGTGCCCGCGCCCTTCGCGGCAGTGCCCGACCCGGCCCGGGCCACGCCGCCCAGCGCGCGGTCTGCGGCACTCGCTGCCTCGGCCCGCTTGTCGGCCTCGTTCATATGGCCGCCGATCTGGTGTGCGGCGACCCGGCCGCGCTCACCGCCCATGCTGCCGTACGGGTGCAGGCCGAACTCGTTGACCAGCCGCTTGCACACCTCGACCCCACGCACCGAGTTGCCGACCGCATCCAAGCGGGGCGAGAACACGACGACGGCCATGCGCTTCGACGGCACCACCATCAGGACGTTGCCGGACACCCCGCTCTTCGCGGGCAACCCGACCTGGTTCGAGAACTGCCCGGAGTCGTTGTACATGCCGCTGTGCCCCATCACGGACAGCACGCGGGCGGCGGTCTCCGGGGAGAACACCTGCTTGCCGCTCAACGGTGCGACTCCACCGCTCGCGAGCGTGGCACCGGCCCTGGCCAACCGCTCGGTGTTCATGGTGAGCGAGCAGACCATCGTGTAGAACTCGGTGGCGTCCTCCGGGGCACGCCGGTCGGTCGGACCGGCGCCGTACAGCTTCCCCGACTTCGCCAGCGCGTTGGCGAACGCGACGTTGCCGAATCCGGTGTCCCGCTCGGCCGCGAACGTCGGGCCGTGCAGCTGCGGCCGGTCGCCCGTCATCGCCGTCCACGCTCCCTGGACGGTGGTCAACCGGTCGGACAGACCCTTGCCGGAGTCGACCAGCGCGAGCGTCCCGATCGCTCCGGCGTTGATCATCGGATTGTGCGGCCTGCCGTCCCGCCCCAGCGACAGCAACGGATCGTTGAAGGGACCGCCGCTCTGCTCCTGGCCGATCCAGCGATGCACCTCCTCCGCGCCGAGCTGCTCCAGCGCGATCGCGTAGCTGAACGGCTTCGACGTCGACTGCACGCTGAACTCGTCCGCGGTGTCGCCGATCGAGAACACCTGGCCGTCCGCGGTGCAGATCGCGATCCCGAACTTCTCCGGGTCGGCGTCCCGCAAGGTCGGGATGTAGTCCGCGGGCGCGCCGGACCGCTCGTCCAGCAGGTCGGTGTGGATCCGCTCCACCGCGTGCGCGAACTCCTCGAACTCGTCCGCGGGAACCGCGAGCTCACCGGTCAGCGTTCGCTGGATCACCGCGTGCTGCGCGACCTCGGCGAACGTGTCGAAGTCGATCTGCACCGGTTGGGAGTACGGCGTGATCGCCGGGCGGCCGGCGGCGTCACGGACGCCGTCCAGCGCCGCGCGGACCCGCGGATCGTCCGGCATGATCCCGGCCCGGCCGAGCGTGTTGAGCAACTCCCAGGACCAGATCCGGCCGTCCTTGTCCTCGTCGATCCTCGCGTACGACTGGAGCAGCTTCTCCGCAACGTCCATTGGCTGCTTCCTTCCCCAGATGGCGGCAGGCGGGCGCGCACGACCACGCTGTCGGCGCGCAGCAGCTTGTCTTTCTTGTGTTTCCGGAGCGGTCACCTGGTGTTACGGCAACATCAAAACGAACCTGTTGTAGGACAAGTTTGCTACTTGTATGATCACTGCCCATGGACCGCATCCGCCAGGTGAAGCTCTCGTCCGTCGTCCTCCCACTCGAGCAGCCGATCAGCGACGCCAAGGTGCTGACCGGGCGGCAGCGGCCGATGACCGAGATCGTGTTTCTGTTCGCGGAGATCGCGACCGCGGACGATCAGCACGGCATCGGGTTCAGCTACTCGAAGCGGGCCGGCGGACCGGCGCAGTACGCGCACGCCAAGGAGATCGCGGCCAACCTGATCGGCGAGGACCCGTCGGACATCGCGAAGGTGTACGACAAGCTGCTGTGGGCCGGCGCCTCGGTCGGCCGGTCCGGTGTCGCGACGCAGGCGATCGCCGCGATCGACATCGCGTTGTGGGACCTGAAGGCGAAGCGCGCAGGCCTGCCGCTCGCCAAGCTGCTCGGCGCGCACCGCGACTCGGTCCGCGCGTACAACACCTCCGGCGGTTTCCTGCACGCCCCGATCGAGGAGGTGAAGGAGCGCGCGTCGAAGTCGCTCGCCGACGGGATCGGCGGGATCAAGATCAAGGTCGGCCAGCCCGACAGCCGGATCGACCTCGACCGCGTCCGCGCAGTACGAGAACACCTCGGCGACGACGTACCGCTGATGGTGGACGCGAACCAGCAGTGGGACCGCCCGGCCGCGCTGCGGATCGGCAGAGTGCTCGAGCAGTTCGGTCTGGTCTGGATCGAGGAGCCGCTGGACGCGTACGACGCACTCGGTCATGCGGAGCTGGCGGCGGCGCTGGACACCCCGATCGCGACCGGCGAGATGCTGTCGAGCGTCGGCGAGCACGTGCGGCTGATCGAGGCCCGCGCGGCCGACATCATCCAGCCCGATGCGCCCCGGATCGGCGGCATCACGCCGTTCCTCAAACTCGCGACGCTGGCCGATCACAACGGTCTGCAGCTCGCGCCGCACTTCGCGATGGAGATCCATCTGCACCTCGCGGCGGCGTACCCGCGCGAGCCGTGGGTCGAGCACTTCGAGTGGCTGAATCCCTTGTTCAACGAGCGTCTGGAGACGGTCGACGGGCGGATGCTCGTCCCCGACCGGCCGGGGCTCGGGTTCACGACGACCGAGCAGTGCGCGCGCTGGACCGTGGACAGCTGCGAGTTCCGGTGAGCGGTCTCGCTGATCAGATCGTCGACGATCTGAAGCGGCGGATTCTCAGCGGAAGAATCGCGCCGGGCGAGAAGCTGCCGGGTGAGAACGGGCTGGTCGAGGAGTTCGGGGTCAGTCGGACGGTGGTTCGCGAGGCGGTCTCGCGGTTGCAGGCGGCCGGGCTGGTGGAGACGTTCCAGGGGCGCGGTTCGTTCGTGCTGGAGGTCCCGGAGCGTACGCCGGGGTTGCGCGAGGTGCGGTCGCACCGCGACGTCCTCGACCTGATGGACTTCCGGATCGGCGTCGAGAGCGAAGCGGCCGGGCTGGCGGCGGTACGGCGTACCGATCATCAGCTGAAGGGGATCGAGCGGGCGCTGGACGACTTCCGGCGGGTCGGCGACGATCCGGGCCGGTCGGTGGAGGCCGACTTCGCGTTCCACCTCAAGGTCGCTGTTGCCTCGGGCAACCGGTTCTACGGGGACCTGATCGGTGAGCTCGGGCCGATGATGATCATGCTGCCGCGGACCCGGCTCGACCCGGCGTACGAGATGTCGGACCCGGACCACCTGCTCCGCGTGGTGCACGAGCACGAGAACATCAGCGCGGCGATCGCGCGGTCCGAGCCGGAGGCGGCGCGGGCGGCGATGCGAGTGCATCTGTCGAGCACGCGGCACCGGTTGCTGACCCACAACGCCGGATAGCGTTGCCGGTATGGCGCAGCTCGTGCACGCCCGCAAGCCGGTCCCGCCGCGGAGGTGGGGGCTGCGCCGGCATCCGGACTGGATCGAGGTGCGGCCGGATGGCATCACCGCACTGCGCACTTCCGGTGCGTCGTGGGAGCTCGTCCGCAACGAGGACAGCACTCTGCGTGTAGCGGATTCGCGGGGTGAGCCGCATCTGTACCTCGAGGGCATGACCTCCACCGGCATGATCCCCCTCGCCCGCTTCGACGTAGAAGAATTCCGCCAAGCCGCAATCGCGGAGGGTTGGCACTGGTCGACGCCAGGGGAAGACGCGCCGGTACCTCTGCAAGCTGCTGCACCGTCGGGACCGGTCCGGAGTGGGACTCGGGTGGTGCTTCGGGATGGGGCTCGGGGGCCGTTGCCTTGGGCTGGTAGTGGGTTCAGTCCGAAGCTTGTGGTGGCGTTTTGCGTGGTTGTCGCGATGGGTGTGATGGCGTTGGCGTTCGCCAGCGCGTCGACGACCGTGATCATCATCGCCGTATTCGGCCCAAGCCTTCTGATCGCCATCGCGCTGGTCGCCCTCGCCATCCGGCACGCCTTGAAGGTCACCCTGTCCGTCACGATCGCACCGGATCGCGTGTCGGTCACCCACGGCACGCTCGCCTCGCAGGTCGTCCAGCGGACCGCAGTCACGTCCATCAAGGTCGGCCGCCGCTACGCGCGCCTCCGCGGCCCGGACGGCAAGCCCCTCCTGTACGTCCCGCTCAACCCGCAGCGCACCGCCGTACTGAACGCCCTCTCCGCAAACGGCTGGCCGGTCTGACTACCAGCGTGCGGTGTTCGGGCTGAACCCCGGATCAACCGTCCGCATGTACGTCGTGTCGTCCCGCTTCCGGATCCCGCACGCCAGGTACTGCTCGTGCAACGCGCCCAGCGCATCGACATCCAGCTCGACACCGAGCCCAGGCCCACCAGGCACCCGCACACTCCCCGACTCGAACGCCAGCACACCAGGCTTGATCACATCCTCCGTCTTCCACGGGTAATGGGTGTCGCATGCATACGTCAGGTTCGGCGTCGCCGCGGCAAGATGCGTCATCGCGGCCAAGCTGATCCCGAGATGCGAGTTGGAGTGCATCGACAACCCCATCCCGAACGTGTCGCAGATCCCCGCCAGCAACTGCGACCGCCGCAGCCCACCCCAGTAGTGATGATCCGACAGCACCACCTGTACGGCGTCCGCGAGCACCGCCGGCTTCAGATGCGCGAACGCGATCACGCACATATTCGTCGCCAACGGAATCTCGGTCTGTCGCGCAACAGCCGCCATACCGTCGATCCCGGGCGTCGGATCCTCCAGATACTCCAGTACGCCGCTCAGCTCCCGAGCAACCTGCACCGACGTGTCCACAGTCCACGCGCAGTTCGGATCGATCCGCAGCTTGTGCTCCGGGAACGCCTCGGCGAGCGCCCGCACCGCCTCGGCCTCCTGCGCCGGCGGGAACACGCCGCCCTTCAACTTGATCGCCGTGAACCCGTAGTCCCCGATCACCTTCGTGGCCTGCCGCACGATCCCGTCCGGATCGAGCGCCTCGCCCCACGCGTCCGGTTCACCACCCGGATGAGCGGCCCATTTGTAGAACAGATACGCGCTGAACGGCACCTCGTCCCGGACCGCGCCGCCGAGCAGGTCCACCACCGGGAGCCCCAACTGCTTGCCCTGAAGGTCGAGCAGCGCGACCTCGTACGGCGACAACACCACGTCGACAGGGTCCTGCAGATTGAGCATCCCGCCGACCTCAGCCCCACCACCGCTGGTCAGTACGTCGCGCACGCGCTGACGCAGCCCGTTCACGTCGAAGATGTCCAGCCCGGGCAGTACGTCGGCGACGGCGCGCAACCGTGCCAGGTGATCGTCGGCGGCGTACGTCTCCCCCAACCCGACCAGCCCGTCGTCCGTCCATACCTGGACGATCGTCCGCAGCGCGAACGGTTCGTGGACGCCGACCACGTTGAGGAGCGGCGGGTCCGCGAACGCGACCGGGGTCAGTTCGACGCGGGCGATCTTGCTCATACGAGTTCCTTTTCCTTCTTGTTTGCGGTACGTCGACGTACCAGCACCCGCACCGCGGGCAGCGCCAGGACGATGATCAGCACCACGAGGACCGTGCCGGAGATCGGCCGGGTGAAGAAGCCTGCCGGGTTCCCGCCGAAGATCAGCAGCGACTGCCGGACCGCGGTCTCCATCACGCTACCCAGGACGAACGCGAGCACCAGCGGTCCCGGCTCGAACCCGAACTTCTTCATCAGGTACCCGAGGACGCCGAACACGATCACCAGGAAGATGTCGAACACCTGGTTCGCCACCGTGTACACGCCGAGCAACGTGATCAGCACCGTGATCGGCGCGAGTACGGCGGGCCGCACCTTGAGGATCTTCACGAAGACCCCGACCAGCGGGATGCTCATGATCAGCAGCAGGATGTTGCCGAGATACATCGAGTTGATCACGCCCCAGAACAGATCCGGGTGCTCGGACACCAACTGCGGACCGGGCGGGATGCCCTGGATCAGCAGTGCGCCGAACATCAACGCCATCGTCGCGTTCGCGGGGATGCCCAACGTCAGCAGCGGGATGAACGACGAGGTGGCGGCCGCGTTGTTCGCCGTCTCCGGCGCCGCGACGCCCTCGACCGCGCCGCGGCCGAACCGCTCGGGCTCCTTCGCCCGCCGCTTCTCCACCGCGTACGCGACCAGCGACGACAGCGTCGCGCCGCCACCGGGCAGTACGCCGAGCACGAAACCGATCACCGAGCCGCGGCCGATCGCGCCGCGCGCCTGCCGCAGGTCGGCCCGCGACGGCCAGACGTTCGCGACCGCGGCCGGTGTCTGCACCTTGTGATGCCGTTCCTCCAGGTTGTAGAGGATCTCGCCGAGCCCGAACAGGCCCATCGCGATCGGCACGAAGTCGATGCCGTCGGCAAGGTTCAGGCTGTCGAACGTGAACCGGCTCGCCCCGGTGAACGTGTCCCGCCCGACCGTTGCCAGCAGCAATCCGAGCCCCGCCGCGATCACCGCCTTCAACCGGCTGCCGTTCCCCACGGTCGCCACCAGCAGTACGCCGAACAACGACAGGGCGGCGTACTCCGGCGGACCGAAGTCGAGCGCCACGCTCGCGACCACGGGAGCGAGCAGCGTCAGTCCGATGATCGACACCGTGCCGCCGATGAACGACCCGATCGCTGCGATGCCGAGCGCCGTACCGGCTCGTCCTTGTTTGGCCAGGGCGAACCCGTCGAACACCGTGACCACGGACGACGCCTCGCCCGGTAGCCGCAGCAGGACCGACGTGATCGTGCCGCCGTACTGCGCGCCGTAGAAGATGCCGGCCAGCATGATGATCGCGGACACCGGCTCCACGCCGTACGTGATCGGCAGCAGGATCGCGATCGTCGCGGCCGGGCCGAGCCCGGGGAGGACGCCGATCAGCATGCCGATCACGACGCCGATCAGGCAGTAGAGGAGATTCGCGGGCTCCAGGACGACGCCGAAACCATCGATGAACCCGCCCATCAGATCAGCCTGGGCAGCGGAATCTGCAGCAGCAGCACGAAGAGGATGTAGAACGCGGCGACCGTGCCGACGCTGATCGCCACCGACGACACCCAGGACTCCTTGCCGAGGAACCGCAGCCACACGAAGGTCAGCAGCAGCGACGGGATCTCGAACCCGATCAACGGCAGCACGGCCGCGAAGACCAGGAGCGTCAGTACGGAGACCGCCGTCTGCACACTCGCCCGCGAGAACTTCTCGGTATCCGTCCCGTGCCGGCCGACCAGTGCGAGCGCGATCGACAGCACGGTCACCACAACGCAGACCACGAACGGCCACAGGCCCGGGCCGGGCTGGGTCAACTCCCCCAGCCCGAGCGCGAGCGAACCGATCACTCCAGCGAGACCGACGACACCGGCGACGACCGCGGCCCCGAGCTGGGACCACGGCCCGGCGTGCGGCGGGCGATCCTCGGCGAGCTCCGCCAGCAGCTCGGCCTGACTCACTTCTCCACTCACTTCTTCGCTGCCAGCGAGATCCCGAGCTGGTCGAGCTGTCCCTTGTACTTCGTCGCGTACCCGTCGAGGATCTTCCGCACCTCGTCCGGCGACACCTCGATCGGCGTCAGGCAGTGCGCGTCGTTGAACTTCTTGTAGGTGTCGGTCGCATAGGTCTTCTTCGCCGCGTCGGCCAGCTTCGTCTTGACGTCGTCCGGCGTACCCTTCGGCGCCGTGAGGAAGCGGTACTGCGACACCACGACGTCGTACCCCTGCTCCTTGGCGGTCGGTACGTCGGGCAGGAACTTGATCCGCTCGGCCGAGAACACCGCGAGCGGGACGACCTTCTTCGCCTTCACCTGCTCGATACCGTCACCGACCTGGATCGTTGCCACGTCGACCTGACTGCCGAGCAGCGCGGTGAGCGCCGGAGCCCCGCCGTCGAACGGTACGTCGGTCGCCGGGATGCCGGCCTGCTTGAACGTCAGAGCGGACGCCAGTTGCGCGCCGGTGCCGACGCCGGTGGTGCCGTACTTGATGTTCTTGCCGGCCTTCTTCAGGTCGGCGATCGTCTTGTACCCGGAGCCGACCGGCGCGATCAGCACGTAGTCGTCCTGCGAGATGCCGCCGAGCAGGTCGAAGTCGTCGAGTTTCACCACCTCGTTGGCCGAGACCGCGAGCGGGGTGATCGTGAACAGCGAGGCGTTCTGGACCGCGATCTTGTAGCCGTCCGGCTTCGCGGACTGCAGTTCCTTGGCGTTCAGCGCGCCGTTCGCGCCGGGCTTGTTGACCACCGGCACCGAGACGCCCAGTTCCTTGCCGACGCCCTGGGCGATCGCTCGCGTGATCAGGTCGGTACTGCCGCCGGGAGAAGCACCGACGCTCATCTGGATGTTGCCGGTCGGATAGTCACCCTCGCCGCCGGTGGAGGTCGTCTTGACCCCACCGCAGCCTGCCAACAGGACGGAAGCACCCACCGCCGTCACCAGGACGCGACGGTTGAGCTTGCTGAACAGCATCGGATTTTCCTCCTTTGCGGAGCGTGCGGACCCGGCTCGATTGCGTGAGCGTAGGGAGGCTCGATCATGCGTGTCCAAGGCCGATGTGGCATCGAGTGATACCTTTCCTGCATCATGTTTTCGCTCGACCAGCTGAGCGCGTTCGTCGCCGTCGCCGAGGAGCTGCACTTCGGCCGCGCTGCCGAGCGGCTGAACATGACCCAGCCGCCGTTGAGTCGCCAGGTGCAGAAGCTCGAGCGGGCCGTCGGCGCGCGGCTGCTCGAACGCGACAACCGCAAGGTCGAGCTGACCGAGGCCGGGCAGGCGTTCCTCACCGAAGCCCGCCGCCTGCTCGCGCTGGTCGAGACCGCGGGTGATCTCGCGCGCCGGGTGGATCAGGGTGCGGCCGGGACGCTGCGGCTCGGGTTCACGGCCACGTCGGCGATCCGGACGCTCGGGCCGCTGTTGCGCCGGCTGTCCGAGGAACTGCCGGACGTCGACGTGATCCTGCACGAGCGGGTCACGCCCGCGCAGATCGACGGGCTGCTGCGCGGCGAACTGGATCTCGGTCTCGGGCGGCCGCCGTTCGACTCCGACGTACTGGACTCCCGGATCGTGGTCCGCGAGCCGTTGTGTGCTGTTGTCCCTGGCAACCATCGGCTCGCCGCGCTCGGCCGGCCGTTGACGTCGGCGGATTTCAGCGGGGAGCAGGTGATCAGCTACTCACCGACCCAGGCCCGGTACTTCCACGAGCTGACGGTCCGGTTCCTCGCCGAGTCGCATCCGCGGATCGAGCAGCGGGTGCAGCAGATCCTCACCGTGATCCTGCTGGTCGCCGCCGGCCGCGGCGTCGCGCTGGTGCCGGCGTCGGCCCGCCACCTCGGCGTCGAGGGCGTGACGTACTGCGCCCTGGACGGCCCGGGCCAGGCTGTCGAGTTGCACGCGATCTGGAGACGGGACGCGACCAGCTCGGTCCTGCGTCGCGTGCTCACGATGCTCCCAGAGCATCATTAGATCCAAAATCGATCTTGGACAGGTATCCACGCGGCTTCCTACGCTGAGCGGCGTGACCCACTACTCCCCTTCCGAGCTCGCCGCGCAGCTCAAGACCGGCCTGCTCTCGTTCCCCGTGACGCACTTCCACGCGGACCTCAGCTTCAACGAGGCCGGGTACCGCGAGCACCTGTCCTGGCTGAGCCAGTTCGACGTCGCGGGCCTGTTCGCCGCGGGCGGGACCGGCGAGGGGTTCTCGCTGACGCCGGCGGAGATCGACACCGTCGTACGGGCTGCAGTTTCGGAGGTGAACGGGCGGGTTCCGGTGATCGCACCGGCGACCGGCGGGACCGCCTCCGCGGTGGCCGGTGCCCAGGCGGCGGAGGCGGCCGGTGCGGACGGGGTGCTGCTGTTCCCGCCGTACCTGACCGAGGCCGGTCAGCGTGGTTTGATCGAGCATGCGTCGGCGGTGTGCCGCAGTACATCGCTCGGGGTGACGGTGTACAGCCGGGCGAATGCGATCCTCGACGACGTGACGGTTGCCGAGCTCGCGGACCGGAACCCGAATCTGGTCTGCCTCAAGGACGGGGTCGGGAATGTCGAGCAGATGACGCGAACGTACGCACGGGTCGGCGAGCGGCTCACGTACGTCGGCGGGCTGCCGACGGCGGAGACGTTCGCGCTGCCGTTGCTGCAGCTCGGGTACAGCACGTACTCGTCGGCCATTTTCAACTTCGTGCCGGAGTTCGCGCTCGGCTTCTACGCCGACGTGATCGCCCAGGACCGCGACTCGGTCTACCGAAAGCTGCGGGAGTTCGTCATTCCGTATCTGGACATCCGCGATCGGACCAAGGGGTACGCCGTCTCGATCGTGAAGGCCGGTGTCAACGCGATCGGACGTGGCGCCGGGCCGGTGCGGCCGCCGTTGCAGGACCTGAGCGACGAGGAGCTCGCGCAGCTCACCGAGTTGATCAAGAAGGTGAAATGACGCCTACCGTCACCTCGGTGGAGGTCGTGCCGGTTGCGGGGTACGACAGCATGCTGCTGAATCTGAGCGGCGCGCACGGTCCGTTCTTCACCCGCAACATCGTGATCGTCACCGACAGCTCAGGCAACACCGGCCTCGGCGAGGTCCCGGGCGGCGAGAAGATCGCCAACACGATCCGCGACGCCGCGCCGCTCCTCGTCGACAAGTCTCTCGCCGGCTATCGCCACCTGCTTCGCACCGTCTCCACCACCTTCGAAGGCCGTGACAGCGGTGGGCGCGGACTGCAGACGTACGACCTCCGCACGACCGTGCATGCCGTGACGGGGCTCGAGTCGGCGCTGCTCGATCTGCTCGGGCAGCATCTCGGCGTACCGGTTGCTGAACTGCTCGGGGACGGGCAGCAGCGGACCGCGGTCCCGGTGCTGGGGTACTTGTTCTATGTAGGAGATGTGGCGCGCACGGATCTGCCCTACCGGACGGACGTCGACGAGGACAGGTGGTCGCATCTCAGGCGGAAGCCGGCTCTGACAGCTGATGCGGTGGTGAAGCTGGCTGAGGCGGCGCAGGAGCGGTACGGGTTCGCGGACTTCAAGCTCAAGGGCGGCGTCTTCGATCCGCATGTCGAGGTGGACGCGGTCCGGGCGCTGCACGAGCGGTTCCCGGCGGCGCGCATCACGGTCGACCCGAACGGCGCGTGGCTGGTCCGCGAGGCCGTCGCGGTCTGCTCGGGTCTGGACGACGTACTGGCGTATGTCGAGGATCCGTGCGGCGCCGAGTCCGGGTTCTCCGGGCGCGAGACGATGGCCGAGTTCAAGCGGCAGACCGGTCTGCGGACGGCGACCAACATGATCGCGACCGACTGGCGCGAGCTCGCGCACGCGGTCCGGACGGACGCGGTCGACATCCCGCTGGCGGACCCGCACTTCTGGACGATGGCCGGATCGGTACGGGTCGCGCAGCTGTGTCACGACTTCGGGCTGACCTGGGGTTCGCACTCCAACAACCACTTCGACATCTCGCTGGCGATGTTCACGCACGTCGGCGCGGCCGCGCCGGGTGACATCACCGCGCTCGACACGCACTGGATCTGGCAGGACGGGCAGGCGCTGACCAAGGAGCCGCTGCAGATCGCCGGCGGCGAGATCGCCGTACCGGCGCGGCCCGGCCTCGGGATCGAACTCGACCGCGACGCACTGGCGGCCGCACACGAGCTGTACCTGGAGCACGGCCTCGGTGCGCGCAACGACGCGATCGCGATGCAGTACCTGATCGAAGACTGGGCCTTCGACCCGAAACGGCCTTGTATGGTGCGGTAGATGAGGATCTTCTTGTCCACCGACATGGAAGGTACGGCGGGGGTCGTCGACTGGAGCCAGGCCCGTGGACCGGGTCCGGAGTACGAGTACTACCGGGGGCAGCTGCAGGCCGAGGTGAACGCCGCGATCGACGGCGCGCTGGCCGCGGGCGGGACCGAGTTCCTGGTCAACGACTCGCACTCGACGATGCAGAACCTGCGCCCGGACTCGTTGCACGGCCGGGCGAGCTACCTGTCCGGGAAGCACAAGCCGCTCTACATGATGCAGGGCCTCGACGACTCGTTCGACGCCGCGTTCTTCGTCTCGTACCACGGGTCGGCGGGGTCGACGTCGTCCGTGCTGCACCACACGTACAACCCACGGGCGATCGCCGAGGTGCGGCTGAACGGCGCGATCACCGGTGAGGCCGGGATCAACGCGCTGGCAGCGCTGGCGCACGGCGTTCCTGTCGTACTGATCTCGGGCGACCGGGTGACGATCGACGAGGCACAGGCGTTCTGTCCGGACATCGAATCGATCGTCGTGAAGGATTCTGTGTCGCACAACGCTGCCCTGTCAGTGCATCCGGAGCGAGCCCGCGAGCTGATCCACGACGGTGCCCGCCGCGCGCTCGCCCGGTTGAGCGACATCCGGCTGCCGAGCATCACACTGCCCGCCGAGCTGACAGTCCGCTTCCACAGCGGCGCGTTCGCGGAGCTGGCCTGCGAGCTGCGCGGCGTCGAGCGACGCGAGGAGAAGGTCGTTGCCTTGCGCAATGACGACCCGCTGCAGCTGTACCGAACCTTCATCGCGGCCGTGCTGCTCAGTCGCGGCGTCAGCGAGTAACCATGCGTTCAACTGCCGTTGCGCAGGATAGGTTTTGATCGCAGCTGTTGTCTCTTTCTAGGAGTCCGGAATGCGTTGGCAGAAGCCGTTGGCCGCAGCAGTCGTCCTGACCGCCCTCACTACGACGCTGACCGCGTCCGCGACTCCTGTCCAGCAGGGCGGTGCCTGTTCATCGGACGCGGCGCTCCTCGGTTTCAGCGATGCGCTCGACAAGACGACGTACGACGGGCAGCCGGTGGCCGGGCTGTCGGCACTCAACGTGACCGGGCCGCACAGCGCGGTCGCGCTCGTCGACAACGTCGCGACCACGCCCGCCCGGGTGTTCGACCTGAAGGTGAACAGCAAGCCGACGTCGGTGCAGGTCGACGGGATGACGATTCTCCGGCGTCCGGACGGTACGCCGTACAACGGCGGCGACTTCGACGGTGAAGGCCTCGTCGTCGAGCGGGGCAACCGGACCATCCTGGCCACGTCGGAGCGGGAGCCGTCGATCCGGCGCTTCCGGCTGTCGGACGGCCGGCAGATCGGTCAGCTGCCGGTGCCGGCCCGGTTCCAGGTCGCGCCGGCGGGTGAGGCAACGAGCAACGCGACGTTCGAGTCGCTGGCGGTCAGCCGTGACGGTCTGTCGCTGTACGCCGGCATGGAAGGCCCGCTCGCCTCGGACGGGACCGACGCCGACAACCGCACCCGGAACCGCATCATCCGGTACTTCGGTCTGCCCGGACACGAGTACCGGCCGGTCGCGCAGTACGCCTACAAGCCGGACCCGGGACTCGCGCTCGTCGAGCTCGCGTCGGCGAGCCCGACCGAACTGGTGTCGATGGAGCGGACGTACACGCCGGACTTCGGGAACACGATCCGCGTGTTCACGGTGTCGCTGCGGCGGGCGACCGACATCACCAAGGTGGCCTCGCTCGCGGACGCGCCGTCATCCGTCTTCCTGCAGAAGAAGCTGCTGTTCGACCTGGTGGACTGCCCGCCGACCGGCGCGGTCGCGAAGCAGCCGCAGCCGAACCCGTTGCTGGACAACGTCGAGGCGCTCGCGCTCGGCGGGTACCTGCCGGGCGGACGGCGGCAGCTGTACCTGATGTCGGACGACAACAACGGCGCCACCCAGATCACCCGCCTCTACTCCCTGGCCGTCGACCTCCACTAGCGCGTCTGGCGTGATCACGGTGTGTAGGTAAGACTGTGGGAATGCGCGTGATCGTGGTGGGTGCGGGCGTGATCGGGCTGAGCTGTGCCATCCGGCTCGCCGAGGGCGGATACGACGTGGCGGTGTTCGCCCGCGATCTGCCGTTGGAGACGACCTCGTCGGCGGCCGCCGCGATCTGGTACCCGTACCTGTCGGCGCCGGAGGACCGGGTGGCCGGCTGGTCGCGGGCGACGTACGAGGAGTTCGCGAAGCTGGCGGAGCTCGAGCCGTCGGTGCAACTGCGGCACGGGCGCGAGTTCCTGACGGAGCGGACGCCGGATCCGCGGTGGGCCGACGTACTGCCTGATCTCACCCGGGTCGCGTCGCCGCCGGCCGGGTTCGTGGACGGGTGGGCCTTCACCACGCCGGTGATCGACATGCCGGCGTACCTGCCCGCGTTGGTGAAGCGACTCGAGGCTGCCGGCGGGACGTTGACGCGGGCGGCGTTGTCCGCGTTGCCGACCGGGGCCGATCTCGTGGTGAACTGCACCGGGCTGGGCGCGCGGCTGACCGCGAGCGATCCGACGGTGACGCCGGTTCGTGGACAGGTGCTTACGGTTGAGCCGTGCGGGCTGACCGACTGGCTGCTCGCGGACCGTTCGCCGGACGAGCTGACGTACGTGATTCCGCGCGGGAACGACGTGGTCGTCGGCGGCACCAGCCAGCCTGGCGACTGGAACATGGCCGTCGACCCGAAGACGACCGCGGAGATCATGGAGCGGGCGGCCGAGCTGGTTCCTCAACTGCGCAAGGCGAAAATCATCCGGCAGCGCGTGGGGCTGCGTCCTGCACGCCCGGCGATTCGGTGCGAGCTCGTGCGCACCCGCTCCGGCGAGCCGATCATCCACTGCTACGGCCACGGCGGCTCCGGCGTCACGCTCTCCTGGGGCTGCGCGGACGAGGTCTTCGAACTGGTCCACAGTGTCTGACCTGATCATCCTCGACGGCGGCCTGTCGAACGCCCTCGAGGACCGCGGCCACGACCTGTCCGACACGCTGTGGTCGGCCCGCCTGCTGCGTGACGCGCCTTCGGAGATCGCTGCCGTGCACCGCGCGTACTACGGGGCCGGTGCGATGGTCGCCACCACAGCGAGCTACCAGGCCAGCGTGGTCGGCTTCGAACGCGCCGGCATCGAACGCACCGAGGCCGAGCATCTGATCACGAGCAGCGTCCGCATCGCGCTCGAGGTCCGCGACGAGTTCCCCGGAACGCTCGTGGCCGCTTCCGTCGGTCCGTACGGCGCGATGCTCGCCGACGGCTCGGAGTACCGCGGCCGGTACGGCGTGAGCTCGCAGGTCCTGCGCGACTTCCACGGTCCGCGCCTCGAACTCCTCGCGGCCGCGGGCCCTGACCTGCTGGCTGTCGAAACCATCCCCGACACCGACGAGGCCGAGGTCCTGGTCGAGCTACTGCGCGAACTCGACTTCCCCGCGTGGTTCTCGTACTCCGTCGAAGGCGACCACACCCGCGCCGGCCAACCACTCACGCAAGCCTTCGCGATCCCCGCCATCGACCAGGTGGTTGCTATAGGCATCAACTGCTGCAACCCCACCGACGTCCGAGCCGCCGTACAGACCGCCGTCGCCGCGTCAGGCAAGCCCGCAATCGCCTACCCCAACCAAGGCGAGTCCTGGGACGCAACCGCGCGCAAATGGGTGGGTGACGGGACAGGCCCGGCCGACTTCGCACCCAGCTGGGTCGAGGCAGGAGCGACATACATCGGAGGCTGCTGCCGAGTCGGGCCGGAAGACATCCGCGCCCTCGCAACGGATCTTTCCGGAACATAAAAGTCACCTGGTGCCGAAAAGTTTCCGAAGATCGCGTGCAGGAGGTCTGATCTGCAGCTGGACAGGACCTGTCAGCTGTACGGGTAGTGCACCTGAGCGTGAATGTGTTCGTGCGTACAGCGTCTCGCCGGTGCACTACCTGTCGAGCTGCAGATCACAGCCGCTGATCCCCGCCAGCTGGCAGGTCGCCACTGGCGGCGGGTTAGACGTCTAGGATCTGGCAGAGGAGGTCTAGGGATCCGGGGTAGGCGTGGTCGGGTGGGGTGCCGTAGCCGACGATTACTGCTTGGCGGGTGGCTGGGGTGGGGTTGAAGTGGTACGTCGTGAGCGTGGCGAGGCCGAGGCCCTGGCGGGCAGCTCGGGCGACCATGTCTTCGGCGTCGCCGGGGACGTCGAGGAGGACGTGCAGGCCGGCTGAGATACCGGCGACCTCGACCGTGGGGGCACGGACCGCGAGGAGTTCGACGAGGCGGTCGCGGCGGCGACGGTAGTGCAGGCGCGAACGCCGTACGTGCCGGTCGTAGTGGCCGGAGGCAATGAATTCCGCGAGGACGAGCTGTTCGAGGGTCGCGGTCTGGAAGTCCGCCGTCCGCTTCGCCGCGACCACCGGCTCGATCAACCGCTGCGGCAGTACCATCCACGCGAGCCGCAGCCCCGGCGCGAGACTCTTGCTCGCCGTACCCGTGTAGACGACCCGCTCCGGATCGAGCGCCTGCAACGCCCCGACCGCCTGCCGGTCGTACCGGAACTCACCGTCGTAGTCGTCCTCGATCAGCACCGCCCCCGACTCCCGCGCCCACTCGACAGCAGCGGTACGGCGTTCCGGTGCGAGCGGCACGCCTGTCGGCATCTGATGCGCCGGCGTGAGCAGCACGCCCTGCCCGGTCAGCCCGGTCGTCTGCGCACCCAGTTCGTCGACCGGTACGGCGGCCACGTCCAGCCCGCGGGCCCGGATCACGTCCCGATGCAGCCCGTACCCGAATTCCTCGACGGCGATCGTCGTACCGCCGAGCGCCTTGATCGCCTCGCTCAGCAGACTCAGCGCCTGCACGTACCCCGAGCAGATCAGGATCCGCTCCGGATCGGCCCGTACGCCGCGCGCCCGGGCCAGGTAGTCCGCCAGCACCCGCCGCAGCTCGATCCGGCCGCGCGGATCCCCCAGCCCGAACGCCTCGTTCGGCGCCGCGGTCAGCGCCTTCCGCGCCGCGGCCAGCCACTCGGTCCGCGGGAACGTCGCCACATCCGGGGACCCCGGCGTCAGGTCGTACCGAAAACTCCGGGCCTCGGGCAACGAAACGCTCGGCGACGGCGGTACGGCGGCCCTGCTCGCGACCACTGTCCCGGAGCCCTGCCGCGCCGTCAGCCACCCCTCGGCCACGAGCTGCCCGTAGGCATCGGCGACCGTGTTCCGCGCGATCCTGAGGTCACGAGCCAACGACCGCGACGACGGCAACCGGGTCCCCGCCGCCAGCCGCCCACTCCGGATCGACTCGTGCAACGCCTGTACCAGGTCGCCGCGCCCCCGGGTCGCAGTCAACTCGAGATGCAGGTCCGCGCCTCCGTCCTCCATAGAACTGGACCTTAGCCGCGAACCTGCCCGGTCGAGAGTTACTCGCCGAAAAGATCGTCGAAGTCCAGAGGAACCCAGCGGAAGTAGACCGGGGCGTCGAAGCTGCCCGGGATCTTGCCGAGGCTCTGGATGACAGTGGACGTGCCCGACGCGTGGCCGACGGCGTACATGTAGGCCGTCCGGGTGTCCTTGTCGATGCCGACCAGCAGCGTGCCCTTGTTCCCGCACTTCTCCGCGACCAACGACTCGAAACCTTGCCAGGTCGAGCCGCGCACCAGCTTCACCACCGGCTTCATCGGCGCGCTCGTCGGGATGTGGATCGTGTAGAGCGCGCCGCCTCTGGTGGTCGCCAGGAGCGTGTCGTAGGTCGCCGTCTTGCTGATCAGCACCATCGCCTTCACCGCGGCGAACCCCGGGGCGGACACGCGCTGGCGCCAGACACCGTAGCCGTCTTTGCTCCACCGGAACAGGACGCCGTCGTTGCGCAGCGCGTACTCGTGCGTCCGCGAGAAGGTCCCGCGGTACGGCACGTAGCGAGATTCCGCCAGAGCGACGAAGTCACCCCAGCCGCCACCGATCCGTCCCACGCCGATCGATTCGGGATCCAGGCTGTCGTACCCCGTGCCGTACAACGCCGAGCCGATCACCACGGAGCCTTGAACCCGCAGGCCGCCAGGAGTCGGCTCTTGAACCATGGTCGTGCTGAGCCGCGGCAGCATGCCGTCGGGATACAGGTCAGCGATCACGACGCCGATGCCCCCGTTCGTCGGCGGCGACGTCGCGACGACGGTCTGCCACTGGTGGTCGCCCGTCGCCGACACCGAACCCAGGTCCAACTGACACTGTGCCGACGCCGCACTCGGCGCCGTGGCCGTTCCGATCGCTGTTCCTGGGAGCAAAGCCGCCGCAAGGACGGCCGCACCCAGCACCCCTGTCGTTCTCGATCCGATCTTCATCGAAGCTCCCCCTTGATTACCAAGCTTGATGCGATCGGCGACCCGAAAGTTGCCCGATCAGGCAGCAGGCGAGCAGAGGCCTACTTGACCTCGGACCGCATCACCAGCCGGAGCCCGATCAGCAGGGGCAGGACGAGCCACACCATCCCGGTGACGGCGATGTTCGCCCACTGCTCCCCGGTCAACGACTTGTCGAACACGAACAGGCCGCTCTGGGCGAACTGGATGTCCACCCACGGCTGTACGTCGTGGAACCACTGCGAGCCGGCCGCCAGCAAGCTGAAGATCGTCGGCAGCAGGAAGGTGAGGACGAAGTACGCCACGACCGCTCCGATCGAGGCCCGGATCAGGACACCCAGCATGAAGCCGATCAGCAGGCTGAGGACCATGCCGAGGACGTAGTACAGGCATTGGGTGATCGTCACGTCCCACCTCGGCGTGATGCCGGTGACGGCAGCGCCGAGGAGGTTACCGAGGGCCCCGACCGCGAAGGTCAGTGCCATCGCCGCGATCGCGATGACGACCGACGAGATCGCCTTCGCGGCGATGATCCGGCGCCGGTGCGGGATCATCGTGAAGGTGGCCAGACCGGTGCGCTGGCTCCACTCGCCGGTGACGGCCAGGATCGCGACGATCGGCAGGATGACGACCACCGGGAAGCGGATCGCGGTCGCGAAGGTGGAATAGGTGAGCTCGTCGTCCGCGGCGAACAGGATGACGCCGGCGGCGGCCAGTACGGCGGAGATCGCGATGCTGGCGATCAGCCAGAAGCCGGACCGGGTGTCGAACATCTTGCGCAGCTCGACGGAGATGATCCGGCTCAACGGGACCGGACGTACGTCGTCCCGGCTCAGCCAGACTGCTCCTGCTGCCGCGGTGACGGTCATGCTGAGGCTCCTTCACGCTGACTGGCGGACGTGAGTTCGAGGAACATCTCCTCCAGGCCGGCGCCCTCGGCGGCCCGTAGTTCGGTCAGGGCGATACCTGCCTCGAGCGCCACCGTCCCGACCAGTGCAGCGTCCGCGTCGGTGTGCAACGCGCCGTCACCGGTCGCGCGCGCGGTGAGCCCCCAGTCCTTCAACGCCTGCTCGAGGCCATCCAGGTGCACCGCGCGAACGACGGTGCCGGCCGCGTGCAGCAGATCGGTCTTGGCCCCTTGGGACACGATCCGGCCGTGCCCGATCATCACGATGTCGTCGGCGATCACCTCGATCTCGTGCAACAGATGCGAGGACAGCAGGACGGTTCCGCCGCGATCGGCGTACCCGCGCAGCAGGTCCCGCATCCAGCGGATACCGGCCGGATCCAGGCCGTTGGCGGGCTCGTCGAGGATCAGTACGCCGGGATCGCCGATCAACGCGGCTGCAATGCCGAGCCGTTGGCGCATACCGAGCGAGTACTCCCCCACCCGCCGGGCCGCCTCGTCCGGCGTGAGGCTGACCGCCGCCAGCATCTCCTCGACCCGGGCCCGGGGCAGACCCATCAGGCGCTGGGCCAGGGTCAGGATCTCGCGGCCGGTGCGCCCGGCGTGCTGTGCGGACGCGTCGAGCAGGACGCCTACTTCGAGTCCGGGGTTCGGCAGGTCCGCGAACCTGCGCCCGGAGATCGTGGCGGTCCCGGAGGTGGCGCGGGTGAGTCCGACCATGATGCGCATCGTGGTCGACTTGCCGGCCCCGTTCGGACCGAGGAACCCGGTCACGCGGCCCGCGGCGGCGGTGAAGCTGACGTCGTCGACCGCAAGCGTCGTGCCGTACTTCTTCGAGAGGCCTTCGATGGTGATCATGCGGTGAAGCCGGTGATGGCGATCTTGCCGCGGGCCTCGCCGGTGATGAGGCGGCGCATCGCGTCCGGGGCCTGCTCCATCGGGTACGTGCGGTCGAGGCTGGGCGCCACCTGCCCGGCTTCGATGAGTTCGGTCAGGCGGGCCAGGTCGGCACCGCGCTCCTTGTTGACGAAGGTGGTCAGGCGCTGGCGGATGAACAGCGAGAGGACAACGGCACGCAACTGCCGGTTCATGCCGCCGGTGGGTCCGCCGCCGTCTTCGCCACCGGTGATGACGGCCGTCCCCCGGGGAGTCAGAGCACGCCGCAACCGCGACAGGGTCGGGTTGCCCGCGATATCGATGATCAGGTCGTAGCGATTCGGACCCTTGGCGAAGTCCTCCCGCCTGTAGTCGATGACGTGGTCGGCTCCGAGCGCCCGGACCAGGTCGAGCTTCGCCGTACTGGCCACGCCGGTCACCTCCGCACCGAACGCCTTGGCGAGCTGTACGGCGAAACTGCCGACGCCACCCGACGCTCCGATGACCAGCACATGCTGCCCGGACGACACCCGTCCGACGGTCAACGCGTCAAGGGCGGTGAGGCCGGAGATCGGTACCACGGCGGCTTCCTCGAACGAGAGGTTCGCCGGCTTCCGCACGAGTTTGTCCGCGCGACCCACGGCGTACTGCGCGAACGAGCCGGGCGCGACGCCGTACACCTCGTCACCGATCGCGTGCGTGGTCACGGCCGAGCCGATTGCCTCGACTATGCCGGCGACATCTCGTCCCGGGACCGGATTGCGCGGGCGGCGGAGGCCGAACGCGAGCCGGATGGGGTACGGCGTACCCGTCATCAGATGCCAGGTGCCGCGGTCGAGGCCGGCTGCCTGCACGCGGACGAGTACCTCGTTGGCGCCCGGTTCGGGCCGCGCGAGCTGCCCGGCCCGCAGGACGTCGACGGAGCCGTACCCGTCCTGGACGATCGCCCGCATCGTGGTCGTGGTGGCGGTGGCCATGTGTCCCCCTGATGGATTCAGGCACCCCCAGTGCACCGGCTTTCGTACTAAGTACGGCCAACGTATCGTACTTTGTACGAAACTGCTATCGTCCAGCTGTGGACGAGCCGAAACAGCGGGCACGACTGAGCCGGGAACGGGTGCTGCAAGCAGCCGTCGAGGTGGCCGACGCGGGTGGGCTGGCGGGACTGACGATCCGCTCGCTGGCCCAGGAACTCGGCGCCAAGCCGATGTCGGTCTATTACCACGTGGCCGGCAAGGACGAGATCCTCGACGGCATCATCGACCACGTCTTCAGCCAGATCGAACTGCCGTCGGCCGACGGCGACTGGCGGACGGAGTTGCGCCGGCGAGCGGCGTCGGCGCGGGACGTGCTGCGGCGGCATCGCTGGGCGATCAGCCTGATGGAGTCCCGGACCTCGCCGGGTCCGGCCACCCTGCGCCATCACGACGCGGTCATCGCCACGCTCCGCGCGGCCGGGTTCTCCCTCGAGATGACCGCGCACGCCTACGCTTTGATCGACAGCTACACCTACGGCTTCGCACTGCAGGAGGCCGCGTTGCCGTTCGAAGGGCCCGACACCGTGGCCGACGTGGCGGAGTCGATCATGGCGGACTTCGACGCCGAGGCGTACCCGCATCTCGTCGAACTCGCGACCGGCTACTACTTCAAGACCAGCTACGACTTCGGCGACGAGTTCGACTTCGGCCTCAACCTGATCCTGGACGGACTGAGCGCCGCGTTGCCCGCAGACAGGAGTAGTGTCGAGGTAGTTCCGGAATCGACGACATCCGCTTGAGGTGCCGGCCGCACCGGCCCACTCTGCAGGGGATGTCATGTCCGTTCCTGAGAGCACGCCCGAAACTCCCACCCCGGTCGAGTCGTCGCCCGTCGACGAGCTCATGAAGCCGCTGAAGAAACGTGCGCCGCGCACCATGCGCAGCACCTGGACCCAGCTGCGCAATCTCGTCCGGCGCGGCTAGATTGGCCCACGGATCTTCGCGGGGAGTGGACCAGGCACCTGGGCCGATCTGGTCATAGCGTGGTGGCATGAGCACAACAACACGGCGGGTCAAGCTCGCCAACCTGGTGCCGGACTTCTACAAGGCGATGATCGAGCTGGACCGGGTGTCGGACGACGGGCTCGACCCGAAGCTGGCCCACCTGGTGCGGATCCGGGCCTCGCAGATCAACGGGTGCGCGTACTGCACCGACATGCACTCGCTCGACCTGTTGCAGTTCGGCGAGGACCAGCAGCAGCGGATCACGTTGCTCCCGGTGTGGCGGGAGGCTCCGAAGTTCTACACCGAGCAGGAGCAGGCTGCGCTGCAGTTGGCCGAGGCGATCACGCTGGTGAGCGTCGACCACGTCCCTGACGACGTGTACGAGGTTGCGGCGCAGGCGTTCGACGAGAAGGACCTGGCGCAGCTGATCGCGTTGATCATCACCATCAACATGTGGACCCGGATCGGGGTGACCGGGAAGATGGAGCCCGGCCACTACAAGCCATGACCGCCGAACTGTTCAGGGCCCTCCATCACGGCGGCACTCCCCTGGTTCTCCCGAACGCTTGGGATCCGGTGAGCGCACGCCTCGTCGCCGAGGCCGGCTTCTCCGCCGTTGCCACCAGCAGCGGCGCGGTCGCCCGCGTCCTCGGGTACGACGACGGGCAGCTGACTCCGCCGGAGAAGATGTTCGCCGCCGTGGCGCGGATCGCCCGTGCGGTCGACGTACCGGTCACCGCCGATCTGGAGGCCGGGTACGGTCTGCCGCCGAAGGAGTTCGCGGAGCGGTTGCTCGAGACCGGCGCGGTCGGCTGCAACCTCGAGGACTCGGTCGATGGCGCATTGGTCGACATCGCCCGGCAGGCGGACTATCTGGCTGAGGTACGTGCGGCCGCGGGGGCCGAGCTGGTGATCAACGCGCGCGTCGACACCTTCATCCGACCGGTGGACGACCCGGTCGACGAGGCGGTACTGCGGGGGCGCGAGTACCGGCGCGCCGGAGTGGACTGTGTGTATCCGATCCTCGCACCGCTCGACCAACTGGCCCAGGTGGCCGAGGCCGTCGGCGGGCCGATCAACGGGCATGCGAAGACCAACGGACCGACGCCGACCGAGCTCGCCGCAGCCGGCGCGACGCGGATCTCGTACGGGACGAGCGTGCACGAGTACGTGATGGCCCAACTCCGGGAGCTACTGCCGACGCTCACGACGTAAGGCGTAGACGAGGGCCCAGTCCTGGTCGTTGGCGAGCGGATCGGCGATGTGGGCGGGCTGGCCGTTGACGCAGCTCGGGTAGACGAACGCGCAGGTCGCCGATCCGTCCGCGGCGAAGCTGACCAGGTTCGCGCGGAGGATCGCGTCCTCCGCGCGAACCAGCCATGCGGCGTGCTCGGGCGTGACGAGTTCCCGCGGCCAAGCGGCGTACACGACGGCGCTCAACGCGGACCAGTAATGCGGGAAGACATCGCCCCACAAGCGCAGCCGGCCGAACCAGTAGCCGTCCCAGTGCCGGATCGGGACATGCCGCAGCCGTACGTCGGGCTGGTCGGCGGCGAATGCCGTCAGCCACGGAAGGCGGCGGGTCAGCTCGGCGCCGTCGATCTGGTCCGGTGCGATTCGGTATGCCGAAACGAGCAGTTCGAGGAGCGGGGCGACCATCGACTGCTCGTAGTTGACCTCGTGCGGCGGCAGCTCGTCGCCGTACCCGATGAAAGTCTTCGCGTGCCGGACGAGGTGCTCGTGGAGGCCGAGTTCGCTGAGCAGCGGGCCGAGGTCGAAGGCGAGGAAGTGGTCGCCGCCGAGTTCGTAGTACCGGTTGAGGATGCGGGTCGCGCCGTCGCGATCGCCCTGGCCGAGCAGGAACCGCGCGAACCACGGGAAGTTGTACAGGCGCACGGAGTTCTGGTGGACGCTGTCGTCCTGGATCGTGCCTTGGTCGTCGAGCAGATGCTCGCGGACGAACTGCTCGTAGCCGGCCAGCGCCTCGTCCAGTTCAGCGCGGTCACCCCAGCCCCGGTCGCGGACCTCCTGCAGGAGAAGGGCCATGCCGACACGTTCGCGGGCATCGTTCCAGTCCCGCCAGGCGCTGGACAGGACGGTGAGGCCGCTCTCGTTGTCGTAGGGCACGAACGCGTACTTGCGACTGTCGGGAAGCTCCGGTCGCCGTTGACGGTCGAGGACGAAGCGGGCGCGCCGCTCGGCGATCGTTCGGAGCGGCTCGTGGAACAGGACCGCGATCCGGGACCTGCCGTCGGGTGCTTCGACGTACTGGAGGCCGGGCTCGCTGCTCGTGATCTCGCGCCCGTCGTGGAGCTGGATCGTCTCGTCGACCTCGGCAGCTAGCCGGTCGGCGTCGATGAGCGGTGCGCGGTCCGCGTGGAAGGCGGACAGGTCGTCGTACCAGGCCAGCTGCCAGGTCCAGCGGTACGTCGCTCCCGGCGCGAGCGTGATCGCCGGTTGGCCGCCCATCGCACCGGGTACCCGGGCGTGGTCGGTGACGTGGAGGTAGATGTGGCCGCGGATGTTGCTGCTCGTGCCGGGCTCGCGGGACTCGACCGAGTACGCCCAGAGCTCGCCTTCCTTGAGCTGCAGACCGAGCCCCGGTCCGCTGCCGTCCATCGGCACCGCCCAGACCCACGCGTCGGCGCCGCCCGTCCAGACGTGTGCATGCACCGCGCCGGTGAGACTCTCCCGGCTCGACGTGTAGACATCGCGGTACGGCGTACTGATCGCGAGCGAACCGATCTCGATGGTGTCGTCGCTCGTGTTGCGGAGCTCGTACGTCTCGGTCCACTGCGCACCGAAGCGGCGGCCGACGCGGAGCTCGAGGCCGCCGAACCGGTACATCAGATCGATGCCGCTGCTCCGCCACCGGGTGAACGCCGGGGCGTCGAACCGGTACGCGCCGCGGTCGGTGATCACGAAACCCTTGCCCCAGGCATGCAGGCTGTCGTGCACCGTGCCGTCAACGCCCTCGTCGAGCAGCACGCGCCGCCCGTCCGGGTGCAGTACCTGCGCGACCGCCCCGTCGTCGGCGAGCTGGACCGTTCCGCGACCGAATTCAAAACTTTCCACGATTCGCCAACCTACCGATGTCGAGAACCCCGCGGCGGCTCCGTCCCCCTGATGAGAACCAGCCTCCTCAGATTGGAAACCGAGATGAACCAGCAGCAGATCGCCGAGATCCTCGCCAAGCCGTACGCGCAGCAGCTCCTGAACGGCTCCGAGCCGGCCCGCTTCGCCTACGACGGCCTGGACGGCGGCCCGCGGTGTATCCCGATCGGGTTCTGGGTCGAGGGCGAGCAGATCGTGATCGCCACCGTGCCGAAGGCCGCCAAGGTCGCCGCCCTCCGCAAGAACCCGAAGGTCGCACTCACCATCGACACCGCCGCGTTCCCGCCCAAGGTGCTGCTGCTCCGCGGTACCGCCGAGGTCACCATCGTCCCGGGTGTCCCCGAGGGCTACCTCGTCGCCGGCCACAAGGTCATGACCGACGAGCATTATCCGGGTTGGGTCGAGGGTGTGACGGCCCTGTATGACGAGATGGCCGTGATCACGGTGACGCTCACGTGGGCCAAGCTGCTCGACTTCGAGACCACGATCCCGAAGGCCGTCGAGGACCTCATCAAGGAGAAGTCCGCCGGCTGATCCGCCCGCCGGATTCGTTCAACAGCCGCCGGTACGCCATGCTTGCAATGGCATACCAAAAGCTGGAGAGGGTTGATGAGCGAGAGTCGGGAATCCGAGACCGAACGGGTCACGCGGCAGCTGCGGGGCGAGATCCTCGACGGCGTACGGCGGCCCGGAGAGCGTCTCGTCGAGCGGGAGCTGGCGGCCGCGCTCGACGTCAGCCGGGTGCCGGTGCGGGAAGCCCTGAAGGCGCTCGTGAGCGAGGGCCTGGTGACGTTGCGGCCGCGCTCGTGGGCGGTGGTGCGGACGTTCACCGACTCCGACATCGCCGACCTGACCGAGGTGCGGGAGGCGTTCGAGCCGCTGACGTTCCGGCTCGCGGCGGAACGGCGTACCCGGGAAGGACTCGACCGGCTGCGGGCGGTTCTGGACGAGCAACTGGTCGCGGCGCGGGCGAAGGACGCCGGCGTCGCGCGGCGGAAGGCGGCCGACTTCCACGAGCTCGTGACCGAGCTGGCGTCCAACGAACTGCTCGTCGAGATCGAGCGCCCCTTGCGCAGCCGGATGCGCTGGCTGCTGACCCAGCACGACGACCTGATCGCGGTCGCCGGCCAGCACCTGGAGCTGTTCACCGCGATCGCGAACCGGGACGTCGCCGCCGCCGAACGCCTTGCCGCGGAGCATCTCGCCCAGTCGCACGTACTGTTCCGGAGCAGCCGCGGCATGGAGTGAAGAGCTCCTGCAGTTTGGTATACCATTCTCGCCATGACCTCCTTGCTGCTTGCTGACGTGCGCCCTTGGGGCGGCGACGCGGTCGACGTGACGATCGTCGACGGCGTGATCTCGGACCTCTCCCCCGCCGGGACCAGCACAGACAGCAGCACAGCGGTTGAGCAGCGGATCGACGGGCGCGGGTTGCTGGCGCTGCCGGGGTTCGTCAACGCGCACGCGCACGTCGACAAGAGCTGGTGGGGCCAGCCGTGGGTGTCGTACGGCGGTCAGCCGACCACACAGGGCCGGATCGCGCACGAGCGGGCGGAGCGGGACAAGTACGGCATCCCGAGCATCGGCGGCGCGAAGGCCGTCCTGCGTGAGTTCCTCCGGCACGGTACGACGGCGACCCGCACGCACGTCGACGTGGACCTCGGCGTCGAATTGCGCGGCATCGCAGGCGTTCTCGAGGCGGCGGCCGCGCTCGACGGCGCCGTCGAGGTGGAGATCGTCGCGTTCCCGCAGGACGGCGTACTCCGGCGGCCCGGCGTACTCGACCTGCTCGACAAGGCCGCGGCCGAAGGCGCGACCAGCATCGGCGGTCTCGACCCGGCGACGATCGACCGCGACCCGGTCGGCCAGCTGGACGCGCTGTTCGAGATCGCGGCCCGGCGCGAGGTCGGGATCGACCTGCACCTGCACGACCGCGGCGACCTCGGCGCGTTCCAGTACGAGCTGATCGCCGAGCGCACCGTGCAGGCGGGGCTGCAGGGCAAGGTGAACGTGTCGCACGGGTTCGCGCTCGGCGAACTGGCTCCGGCGCGGCGGGCCGAAATGGTAGACCAACTCGGCGAGGCCGGGATCTCCTGGACCACAGTCGCGCCGGCCACCTCGGCACCGTTGCCGTTCCGCGAGATGCGGGCGGCGGGTGTCGCGATCGGCCTCGGCACCGACGGCATCCGTGACCTCTGGTCGCCGTACGGCGACGGTGATCTGCTGCAGATCGCCCGCGGTTTCGCCCGGCTGCACGGACTCCGCACCGACGAGGACCTGACGTACGCGGTCGAGCTCGCGACGACGTACGGCGCCTCCTTCGTGCACCGCGAGAACCACGGTCTCACCGTGGGCGCTCGCGCGGACATAGTGCTGATCGACGCCGAGAACGCGCCGGACGTACTGGTCCGCGCACCGCGCCGCGAGTACGTGATCGCCGGCGGACAGGTCGTCGTCCGCGACGGCGAACTCCAGGTGTGAGTGCCGGCACTGCGGTCGGGCGAACGCTGGGCTCACTCAGGGACAATCGGCCGTTCCGGCTGTTCTGGTTCTCGAACCTGTTCTTCTTCGGCGGCGTGTGGACGCAGACGCTCGTGCTCGGGTGGCTCGCCTGGGAGACCACGCACTCGGACTTCCTGGTCGCCGTCTACACGGCGGTGCGGTTGTCGCCACTGCTCCTCGGACCGTTCGCCGGTGCGTTCGCGGACCGGCACAACCGGGTGCGGCTGCTGATCGTCGCGGCCTCGTGGGCGTTGGTCGCGGTCAGCGCCGTTGCCACGCTGGCGTCGCTCGGCAGGGCGCCGTACTGGGTGCTGGTGATCGGCGGGCTGGCGATCGGGCTCGCGCAGTCGCCGTCGCAGCCGGCGCGTGCGTCGCTGGTGATGGACCTGGTCGGCCGGGAGAACCTCAGCAACGCCAACGCGCTGAACTCGATGGCGCTGAACATGACGCAGGTGATCGGGCCCGCGGTCGGCGGCCTGATGATCACCGGGCTGGGCGCACCGGCCGCGTTGTGGGTCTCGACCTTTTGGTATGCCATGTCGCTGGTCACGTTGCTGCCGTTGCGCGAGTACGGCCGGGTGGTCGGCGGCCACACCGGATCGGCGCTCCGGATGGTCACCAGCGGTCTGCGCGACCTCGCCCGGAACAGGCTGGCCGCTACCGTCCTGCTGATCACACTGGCGGCGAACACGTTGCTGTGGCCGATCGCGCAGTCCTTCATGCCGGTGTTCGCCCAGGAGTCGCTGGGGCTCGACGCGGCCGGGCTGGGCTGGCTGCTGACCTACGCCGGCGTCGGCGGGCTGACCGGCTCGCTGGTGATCGCCTGGCTGGGCGACTTCCGGTTCAAGGGCGGCATGTTCGTGGTGGGTACGGCGATCTGGGGCACGCTGTGGTCCCTGTTCGGGCTGTCCCACGACCCGGTGGTGTCGTTCGTGTTGATGACCGCGATCGGGGTGATGAGCGCGGCGTTCGGCGTACTGCAGACGACGCTGCTCCTGATGACCACCGACGAGTCACTGCACGGCCGCGCACTGGGCGTCCAAGAACTGGCGATCGGGATCATGCCCATCGCCTCCCTGGCCATCGGCGCCTTCGCCGAGCAGTACGGCGTCGGCATCACCACGTTCATCAGCGCCGTCGGTCTGGTCACCGCTGTCGCCGCCCTCGGCCTCTGGACGCCCGCTCTGCTGCGCTACAGCGGCGCCCTTCGGTAACAAATGGGGATTCCTGGCAACCAACTGAGAGCCTCACTGCATCTATAGGTTGAGTCCGGGGGGACTCAGCGCAGTCTCAGCACAATCACAGACAGGCCACGGGAGCGGTCTGTCCTAATACCGGTCTAGTCCTCAAATGTCAAGACCGTTCGGGTGAGCTGGTGGGGGGAAGAACACTGTGGATCGGAACTCGGACCCGCGCGACGGAATGCCGGCGCGGCTCGACGCATCCGTCCGGCTGCTCGTTGGTCCGGCCAACTTCGCAGGTCAGGGCACGCGGTGGGCGCGTGCGCTCGAGGAGCGGGTGCCCGCCACGAAGGCGACCTCGTTCGCCTTCTTCAAAGGGGTCCTCGACTACCAGGTCGACTACGGAGTACCGGCACGCACGTACCGGCGCAACCCTCGGTGGCGGCTGAACTTCTACAACCATGTCGTGCGCAACTACACGCACGTGCTGCTCGAGGCGGCCCGGCCGATCTTCGGTCCCTTGCACGGACCGGACGGGTCCTTCGAGATCCCGCACCTGCTCACCAAGGGGTTGCAGGTAGGGCTCATCGCCCACGGCTCCGACGTCCGCATCCCCAGCCGGCACGCGGAGACCGAGCCGTGGTCGCCGTTCCCCGACCTCGACGACGAGACTGTCGAACTGCTCGAACGCAATTCCACCCGTGCCGTCGAGCTGTTCACGTCGTACCCGGGCCGGGTCTACGTCTCGACCCCCGACCTCCTCGACTACGTCCCGAACGCGGTCTGGTGCCCGGTGATCGTCGACGTCGGCACCTGGCGCAGCGACTCCCCCGTGCTCGAGCACAGGAAGCCGGTAGTGGCCCACGCGCCGAGCAAGTCGGCCATGAAGGGTTCCGACCTCATCGACCCGATCATGGAGGGCCTGGCGCGGCGTGGCCTGATCACCTATCGCAGGGTCGAGGGCATCGACCCTGCGGACATGCCGGCCGTCTACCGCGACGCCGACATCGTCCTCGACCAGTTCCGCATCGGCAGCTACGGCGTCGCCGCGTGCGAGGCGATGGCGGCGGGCCGGATCGTGGTGGGGCACATCGCTCAGCACGTCCGGGATCGGGTGGCCGCGGAGACCGGGCTGGACCTGCCCATCGTCGACGCGACGCCCGACACCGTCGAGCAGGTCGTGCTCGACCTGATCGCGCACCCGGAGCGGGGCCGCGAGGTCGCCGCACGCGGACCGGAGTTCGTCGAGATGGTGCACGACGGCAGCTGGTCGGCCGACGCGCTGGCCGACTTCGTCGAGCAGTCGAGCCAATCGAGTCCGGTGCCGGTCGACTGGAAGCCGTCCTGGATCCGGCCCAAGGTCGTGATGATGGCCGGCAACGACATCGTCGTCGACGCCCGCGTGCTCAAGTACGCGCAGACGGTGGCGAACTGGGACCTCGACGTCACCTGCATCGGCATCCCCGGACGCCGGTTCAGAGGCGTCCGCTACTTCGGCAAGGTGCAGGTGTTGTGCCCGGTCATCCCGTCGAAGGTGCTGCTGACGGGGTGGCGCAAGCGGCTCGCGAACCTCAAGACCAACCTGCGGCCGTGGTTCAGGACCGAGGCCGAGTACATGCTCGCCTACGGCCGCTGGCAGTACGCGAGCCGCGAGCTGCGCGGTGACCGCGGCCGCGACCGCCGTGATCACGAGCGCACAAGCGGCGGGTCCGGCGGGGTCAAACGATCCCTTCGCGATCGGCTGCAGCGGGCAGTGCGCTGGCGGACGCTGCGGCTGCACCGCGCGATCCTCCAGGCCCGCGCGTACTCGTTCCGGCGTACCAGGCCCAAGGACGACCTCACCGATCTGGGCATCGGCAAGCGGCGCGAGCGGCTGCTCGCGCTCTACCGCTACCTACCGTCGGCGCGCTGGCGGCGGGTGATGCCCGAGCTGGTCGACCAGGAGCTGACACTGGGCCCGCTGCTCGACCGCCTGCTGATCGAGGTGATCCACGTGCACGACGTGTTCATGCTGGGCATCGCGGCGCGCGCGGCGCACCGGGCGGCCCTGGACGGGCGGACGATCAAGATCATCTACGACGCCCACGAGTACATCCCGGGCGTGCCGGTGGTGGCTCCGCGCCGAGTCGCGGCGTACAGCGATCTCGAGCGCGAGTTCATCCGCGACGCCGACCGCGTCATCACGGTGTCCGAGCCGCTGGCCCAGTGGCTCAAGCGCGACCACAAGCTGGCCGAGCTGCCCGACGTCGTTCTCAACGCGCCGGTCGAGGCACCCGACGACGCCGAGGTCGTTGGTCTGCGCGAACAGCTACGGCTGCCCGAGGACGTGCCACTGCTGGTGTACGGCGGCGGCGTCAACCGTGCCCGCGGCGTCGGGACAGCCGTCGAAGCGCTGACCCAACTGCCCGGCGTCCACCTCGCGATCGTCGCGCGGCCCAACTCCGTCACCGTGGAGTTGCAGGCCCGTGCCGTCGAGCTGGGCGTGGCCGATCGCGTGCACCTCGCGCCGTTCGTCGCTGCCGAGGTCGTGCCGCTGTACCTGCGCTCGGCCACCATCGGCCTCAGCCCGCTGCTGCACGCGCCGAACCACGACATCGCGGTGACGAACAAGTTCTGCGAGTACATCGGCGCGGGGCTGCCCATCATCACCAGCGACACCCCGGCGCAGGCCGACCTGGTCAAGGAGCTCGACCTCGGCGCGGTCTACCCCGCGGGCGACGTGGACGGCCTCGTGCTGGCAGTCCGGACGGTGCTCGCCGACCGCGACCGCATCGCCCAGCGCATCGCCGACGACCCCGAGCTGCAGCACCGGTTCTCCTGGGCGGCGCAGGCCGAGGTCCTCCGGTCGGTGTACGCCGACGTGATGGGGACCCTGCCCGACGCCGCCTGGGCTCCTGGCGCCACCGCCGTACGCAAACTCCTCCCCGGCACGCCGGAACTGCCGGAGACGAAGTGGCGCGCCTTCAGGGAGAAGATGGCGAAGAGTACGAGCTTGCTGGTCTGAGACGCGCGGTCAGGACCACCACTTGCCGCTCTGGGACAGGGCGTCCGCGGTCAGGTTCGTGGTGTCGAGGCCGTCGAGGTCGGCGATCGCCGCGTCGTCGAGTTCGAAGTCGAAGACGTTGAAGTTCTCGACGATGCGGTCCTGGTGGATGGACTTCGGGATGACCGAGAGCCCCTTCTGAATGGCCCAGCGGATCAGGACCTGCGCCGGCGTGTGGCCGGTCGCCTCCGCGATCCGGGCGATGACCGGGTCGCCGAGGTGGCGGCCGGTGCCGAGCGGGCTGTAGGCCTGCGCGACGACGTTCGCCTCTTCACAGGCCGCGACGAGGTCCTTGCGGTACTCGAACGGGCTGAACTGGATCTGGTTCGCGGCCGGCTGGATGCGGGCGATCTTGCTCAGCTCCTGCAGCTCGGCGGAGCTGAAGTTGGAGATGCCGATGCCCTTGGTGAGGCCCGCGTCCACGGCCGCCTCCATGGCCGGCCAGGCCCAGGTCGGCCCGCCCTGCGGCCAGTGGATCAGGTAGAGGTCGAGGTAGTCGGTCCCGAGTCGCTCGAGGCTCTTCTCCGCCTCGACCCGCGCGTCCTTCCCACCCGGGTAGAACTTCGTCGTCAGGAAGATCTCTTCGCGCGGGACCCCGCTCTCCCGGATCGCCTTCCCGACACTGGCCTCGTTCTGGTAGGCCTGCGCGGTGTCGATCAGCCGGTAGCCGGCCTCGAGCGCCCAGGTGACGGCGCGCTCGCACTCCGCCCCGTCATCCACCTGCCAGACCCCAAGCCCAAGCACGGGGATCTCAGTTCCATTGGACAGCTGCCGAGTATTAGCGGTCATGCGCCCAAACTTACAACTTGTTGGCCTGGCGGATGACGTCGACGACGTCCGACATCATGCCGGTGAGGTCGTAGTCCTTCGGTGTGTAGACGGCCGCTACTCCGGCGGCCCGGAGCGCTTTCGCGTCGGCGTCGGGGACGATGCCGCCGACGACGACCGGGACGTCCTCCAGGCCTGCCTCGCGGAGGCCTTCGACTACCTGCGGGACCAGTTCCATGTGGGATCCGGACAGGATCGAGAGGCCGACGCAGTGGACGTCCTCGGCGACGGCCGCGGCGACGATCTGCTCGGGGGTGAGGCGGATGCCTTGGTAGATGACCTCGAAGCCGACGTCGCGGGCGCGGACCGCGACCTGCTCGGCGCCGTTCGAGTGGCCGTCCAGGCCGGGTTTGCCGACCAGGAAGCGGAGGCGGCCGCCTAGCTCGGAGGAGGTCGCCGAAACCTTCTCACGGACCGCAGCGATCTCGGCGCCACCACCCGACACCCCAACGGATCCGGAAACACCAGTTGGTGCGCGGTACTCGCCGTACATCTCCCGCAGTACGCCGGACCATTCGCCGGTCGTCACGCCGGCGCGAGCGCACTCGAGCGTCACGGGCATCAGGTTGTCGGTCGTCTTCGCGGCAGCACGCAGCTTCGCAAGCGCTGCCTCGACCGCCGGCGCGTCGCGAAGGCCGCGCCACTTCTCCAGCGACTCCAGCGCAGCCGATTCGGCTGCCGGGTCGACGGTCTGGATCGCTGTGTCCAGGTCGGCTGTCAGAGGCGACGGCTCGGTGTTCTCGAACTTGTTCACCCCGACGACGACCTGCTCGCCGGACTCGATCCGCTGCCGCCGCTCGGCATGCGACCCGACCAGCGCCTGCTTCAGGTACCCGCTCTCGACGGCGGCGACCGCGCCACCCATCGCCTGCACGCGGTCGATCTCCTCCTGCGCACCGGCGACCAGCGCCTCGACTTTCGCCTCGATCACGTGCGACCCGTCGAAGATGTCGTCGTACTCGAGCAGGTCGGACTCGTACGCCAGTACTTGCTGCATCCGCAACGACCACTGCTGGTCCCACGGTCGCGGCAACCCGAGCGCCTCGTTCCACGCCGGCAGCTGGACCGCCCGCGCCCGCGCGTTCTTCGACAGCGTCACCCCGAGCATCTCGAGGACGATCCGCTGCACGTTGTTCTCCGGCTGCGCCTCCGTCAGCCCGAGCGAGTTCACCTGTACGCCGTACCGCAGCCGCCGGGCCTTCGCGTCCGTCACGCCGTACCGCTGCAGCGTCAGCTCGTCCCACAACCGGACGAAGGCACGCATCTTGCACGTCTCCTCGATGAACCGCACGCCGGCGTTCACGAAGAACGAGATCCGCTGCACCACGTCCCCGAACCGCTCCGGCGGGACCTGCCCGCCGTCACGCACCCGGTCGAGTACGGCGATCGCCGTCGACAGCGCGAACGCCAACTCCTGGACGGGCGTCGCGCCGGCCTCCTGCAGGTGGTAGCTGCAGATGTTGATCGGATTCCACTTCGGCATGGTGGCGACCGTGTACGCGATCACGTCGGTCGTGAGCCGCAGCGACGCGTCCGGCGGGAACGCGTACGTGCCGCGCGACAGGTACTCCTTGACGATGTCGTTCTGCGTGGTCCCGGTCAGCTCGTCCGGCAGCGCGCCCTGCTCCTGCGCGGCCACCTGGTAGAGCGCGAGCAGCCACATCGCGGTCGCGTTGATCGTCATCGACGTGTTCATCTGGGCAAGCGGGATCTGGTCGAACAACGCCCGTACGTCGCCCAGATGCGCGACCGGTACGCCGACCTTCCCGACCTCACCCTTCGCGAGCGGGTGGTCCGCGTCGTACCCGGTCTGGGTCGGCAGGTCGAACGCGACCGACAGCCCGGTCTGGCCCTTCGCGAGGTTCCGCCGGAACAGCGCGTTGGACTCCACCGCGGACGAGTGGCCCGCGTACGTCCGCATCACCCAGGGTCGATCCTTGTCGGTCGCCATGTACCCGAGAGTAGGACTCTGTGCCCTTGTGAGTCGCCACCTCGTGACTGGCGTCACCAGGGGCGTGGATCACACTCAGGCGCTGATCGGTAGCGGGGTTCTTTCGACGTTGAGGACGCGGTGCAGGCGCGTGACCGCGAGGATGCGGACCACCGACGGCATCGGGTGCCAGAGGACCAGTTGCCGGCCGAGCGACTGGGTCCGGCGGTGGGTCGCGACCAGCAGGCCGAGACCGGTCGCGTCGACCGCATCGACCGCTTCCAGGTCGACGATCACGTCGCCGTCCGAGGCGTCGATCAGGTCGTTGAGAGTTTGACGGACGTCGCCGACAGTGCGCACGTCCAGGATGCCGGTCAGGTGTACGACGTTGTCAGGCTTGCTGTGGGTCGGTGCGAGCATGTCCGTGCCCTCCCGCTCTTCCGGCGGCCCCCGAGTATTCGGCCGCGTGGCAGCGTCTGTGTTGGTAAAGACTCCCCGGAGACACGGAAGGTTGCCAAGAGTTCACGATCTTTTGTTTCGCGAGACAATGGTGTCCGTGTTCGCCGCGGATTACTTCATGTTCCCGGTGGTGGCCATCGCCCTGGCCGGTCTGATGGTACTGCTGTGCCGCTGGGCCTTCTCGAAGGCGAAGGGCGGGTCGCTCGTACGCCGGGTCGACCACCGCCCGGCCGACCGGGACGCCTTCGGCCTGCTCATCGACATCCGCACCGTGGCGAACTACAACGAGGCCCGCGTCCTGGTCAGCCGCCTGAGGGACTTCGGCATCAAGGCCACGGCGGCCCGCACCACCGACGGCTGGACGGTGTACGTCTGGCCGAAGGACGAAGCCGCCGCCCGCGGACTCCTGGAAACTCCCTGAGCGTCCTGTCCTCCTGAGAGCGGTCTCACGCGTCACTCCACCATGACGTCAGAAGCTGGGCTCGCGTTTCCGTGGCGCGACGTCGCACCCGCACAGACGGACGACGGCTGGGTACTGGAGGCGTCGGTGCGCGAGCCGGAGCGGTTCGCCGTGATCTTCGACCGGTACTTCGGTCAGGTGCACGGGTACGTCGCCCGGCGGCTCGGGACCGATGTCGCCGACGATCTGGCCGCGGAGACGTTCCTGATCGCGTTCCGGCAGCGGGAGCGGTTCGACCGGCGGAGCGGCGTCGTACGGGCGTGGTTGTACGGAATCGCGACCAACCTGATCCGGCGGCACCGGCGTGACGAGGTACGGGCGTGGCGGGCCGCAGCGAAGCTGCCGGCACCAGTGCCCGCAGGAGCGCACGAGGACCGAGTAGCGGCGCAGGTGACCGCTCAGGGCGCGTCTCGTGAGCTGGCGGCCGCGTTGGCGAAGCTGAACGCGAAAGACCGTGAAGTCCTGTTACTGGTGGCGCTAGGACAGCTGACGTACGACGAGGTGGCAGACGCCCTCGGGATCGCGTACGGGACAGTGTGCTCACGGCTGTCGCGTGCACGCCGGACGGTTCGGGCAGCTGTCACCAATCCATCGGAGGACTTGTCGTGAACGAGTTCGACGTACTGCGGAAGTCGTTTCCGGAACAGGAGCCACCGACACCCGAGGCTGCCGCGGCCGCACGCCGTCAGGTGGAGGAGCTGATCCACAAGCCGCGGAGGTCCTTCGTCCGAGCAGGGTGGCTAGGGACTGCTGTTACTGCAGCTGCTGCACTGGTCGCCGTGGTGGGGCTGGGCGGGGCGCTGGTGCTGGGCCGGGACGGACAGGAGGGCGCGGTGCCGATTGGGCCTGCGACTACTACTGCGCCGCGGTTGACGACTGCTGCCGAGGTGTTGATCGCGGTCGCCGTACGGCAGGAGAAGAACGAGAAGGTGTCCGGGAAGTACTTCCGGGTGCGAAGCCTGCAGCTCACGACGGGGAAGTGGGCGCGGCGGTCCATCATCGAGAGCTGGATGCCGATGAAGCCGGGCGTCGCGTCCTGGTTCGGCTGGGTGAATCTGAACGACAAGGGCTCGGTCCCTGTGGTGAACAAGATGTCGTTCCGCGACGTCCCGCCGGGGTACTACCTGACCGGCGACAAGCCACTCAGCGCAAAGCAGATCGCTGCGCTGCCGACTGAGCCAGCAGCGCTCCGCAGGGCCCTCATGACTCCGGGACTGAGCTCGGCCGACCAGGACTTCGCTGTGTTCTCAGCAGCCGGCCGACTGCTGTTCGAGATGCCGTCGCCACCGAAGCTCCGTGGTGCTGCACTGCGGGTGATTGCTGCGCTGCCAGGCACTCAGATCCGCACCGGCGCCAAGGACCCGATCGGCCGCACCGGCACCGAGGTCAGCATCACCGCGAGCCACAGCAAGTCCGGCACGACGAGCTTTGGAACAGCGGTGACCTACATCATCGACCCCACAACCGGCCGCCTACTCAGCTCCACGATGCGCGGACTCAAGACAGGTTCCACGGTCGTACTGGAGTCCGGCTGGACCGACGACAAGCCGACACCGCCCTCTACTGCCATCCGCTAGCGGCCCTTTGGTGAAGGTCTAGGGTCTCTGTATGGGGACTCTGCTCGAACTGGACCTGACCCGCGGCGTACTCGAGACGCCGCCCGCTTCACCGCTGGCGGCGTTCCGTGCGCGCCACCTGCCGACGCTGCGCGAGCTGGTAGGCGCGCTACGGAAGGGGGCGCGTGACGACAGTGTGGTCGGCGTAGTGGCCCACATCGGCGGGAACCGGCTCTCACTCGCCCAGGTGCAGGAGCTGCGTGAGGCGGTGGCGGACTTCCGTACGTCGGGCAAGGCGGCCGTCGCGTGGACCGAGTCGTTCGGCGAGACCGGACAGGGCACCGTGCCGTACTACCTGGCGACGGCGTTCGACGAGATCTGGGTGCAGCCCTCCGGCGATCTGGCCATCACGGGTGTGTCGGTGCAGGCGGTCTTCATCCGCGGTGCGCTCGACAAGGCCGGTGTGATCCCCCAGTTCGGCAAGCGGCGTGAGTACAAGACAGCTGCCGACACGTTCACCGAGCGGGAGATGACCGCGCCCGCTCGCGAGATGGCGTCGCGGCTGGCGGAGTCGGCGTACGGGCAGATCGTCGAGGGCATCGCCGTACGGCGGCGTTTGGACAGCTCACGGGTCCGGGAGCTCGTCGACAGTGCGCCGCTGCCCGCACAGGACGGTCTGGACGCCGGACTGGTCGATCGACTCGGCTACCGGTCGGACGTGTACGACGAGCTCGAGAAGGAGCTGCAGTACGACGACAGGCTGCTGGCCGAGCGGTACATCCGGCGTGGCCCGCGGACACTCGACGAGGTCCGTAAGAACCTCCCGTGGCCGCAGAAGCCACTGGTGGCAGTTGTCCGCGTGACAGGTGGCATCTCCGTCGGCCGCAACTCCAACAGCCCGATGGGTGGGCCTGGCTCTGGCTCCGACACGGTCGGCGCCGCACTGCGTGCTGTGGCGGACAACGAACGTGTGAAGGCCGTAGTGCTGCGAGTCGACAGCCCAGGTGGTTCGTACGTCGCGTCAGACGCGATCCGCAACGAGGTACTGCGGCTGCGCTCGACAGGGCGGCCTGTGATCGCGTCGATGGGCGGTGTGGCCGCATCCGGTGGGTACTTCGTCGCGATGCCGGCTGACGTGATCGTCGCGCAGCCCGGCACGATCACCGGGTCGATCGGGGTCCTGACCGGGAAGGGCGTCGTACGCGATGCGCTGGGGCGGATCGGTATCTCACAGGAGGCCGTGTCCGAGGGCGCGAACGCACAGATGTACTCGGCGCAGGCCGAGTTCACCGACGAGCAGTGGGCGCGGTTGGAGGAGACACTCGACCGTATCTACAAGGACTTCGTGGCCAAGGCCGCACAGGACCGTGGCCTGCCCGAGGAGGAGCTGGAGTCACTGGCCCGCGGACGGGTCTGGACCGGTGCCGACGCGCACAACCACAAGCTGATCGACGAGCTGGGCGGCTTCCAGCACGCGCTGACACTCGCGTGCAACCGGGCCGGTCTGGACCGCGACGAGATCGCCGTGACCGCAGTACCGCACCGCAACCTGCTCAGTCAGCTGAAGGCGCCGACGACGACCGATGATCTGGCAGTCAGTGCGGCGCCGTTGACGCTCGACGGCCTGACCACCGGTCTCTACAGTGCGCTGGGCTTGCCACCCGCCGGCGTACTGCGGATGCCGTTCAACTGGGAGATCAGCTAGCTAGCCTCGCTCGCCGCCGGGGACCCAGAGGACGTCGCCGCCGGAGGACAGGTTCGCGACGCGGCCGAGGATGAAGAGCAGGTCGGACAGGCGGTTCAGGTACGTGATCGCGAGCAGGTTGACGGACGGGCCGTGCGCCTCGACGGCGGCCCAGCTTGCCCGCTCGGAGCGACGGACGACCGCGCGGGCGACGTTCAGGTAGGCGGCGCCCTCGGTGCCTCCGGGCAGGATGAACGAGCGGAGCTTGGTCAAACGACTGTTGTAGTCGTCGCACCAGCCCTCGAGCCGGTCGATGTAATCCTGGGTGATGCGCAGCGGAGGGTATTCGGGGTCGGGCGCGATCGGGTTGCACAGGTCCGCGCCGACGTCGAACAGGTCGTTCTGGACGTGGGTCAGCAGGACCACGAGCGCAGTGTTCAGGTGCCCGGCCGCGATGGCCACGCCGATCGCGGAGTTCGCCTCGTCGACCTCGCCGTACGCCGCCAGCCGCGGATCCGTCTTCGAGGTGACGGAGTTGTCGCCGAGGCGGGTCTCGCCGGCGTCTCCGGTGCGGGTGTAGATCCGCGTCAAGTTCACAGCCATGCCAGGACTCTACGCAAAGCCTCGGGCGGTCAAACGCTACAGTCGACCGGTGGAACGGTTTCGGATCGCGGGTGAGGCACGGCTCGACGGCGCTGTCGAGGTGGCCGGAGCGAAGAACAGTGTGCTCAAGCTGATGGCGGCAGCGCTGCTGGCCGAGGGTACGACGACGCTGCGGCAGGTGCCGGGCATTCTCGACGTCACGTTCATGGCGCAACTGCTGGACACCCTCGGGTGCGAGGTGACCGTCGACGCGGAGCAGCGGCTCGCGACGATCGCCGTACCGGGCACGATCGGGCACCAGTGCGACTACGACCTGGTCCGCAAGCTGCGCGCGTCGATCTCGGTGCTCGGTCCGCTGCTGGCCCGCTGCGGTCAGGCGGAGGTCGCGCTGCCGGGCGGCGACAACATCGGTTCCCGCGGCCTGAACATGCACGTCGCGGGTCTGGAGTCGATGGGCGCGAAGGTGCACATCGAGCACGGCTTCGTGATCGCCGAGGCCCCGCAGGGCCTGCACGGCGCCGAGGTCTGGCTGGACTTCCCGAGCGTCGGCGCCACCGAGACGATCATGATGGCGGCCGTGCTCGCGCGCGGTACGACGATCATCGAGAACGCCGCCCGCGAGCCGGAGATCCAGGACATCGCGGCGATGCTGGTCGAGATGGGCGCGCAGATCGACGGCGCCGGCTCGCCGCGGATCGAGGTCACCGGCGTGAGCGGCCTGCTCAAGCCGGTCGACCACGTCGTCGTCCCGGACCGGATCGTGTCCGGCAGTTGGGCGTTCGCGGCCGCCATTACCAAGGGTGACATCACGATCACCAACGGCCATGCGGAGCACCTCGAACTGCCGCTCGACAAGCTGCACAAGGCCGGCGCGGAGATCACCGTGCTGAACCCCGGTTTCCGGGTCCGGATGCACGACCGCCCGAAGCCCGTGGACGTCGTGACGCTCCCCTATCCCGGGTTCGCCACTGACCTGCAGGCGTTCGTGATCGCGCTGAACGCGATCAGCGACGGCGCGGCCATGGTCACCGAGAACCTGTTCGAGGGCCGGTTCACGTTCGCGCAGGAGCTGACCCGGCTGGGCGCGCAGATCCAGACCGACGGGCATCACGCGGTGGTTCGCGGCGTACCGCGGCTGTCCGGTGCTCCGGTGGTCGCCTCCGACATCCGCGCAGGCGCGGCCCTGGTGCTGGCCGGTCTCGCCGCCGAGGGCGAGACGCTCGTGTCGGCCGCCCACCACGTACACCGCGGCTACACCGACTTCGCCGGCAACCTCCGCCGCCTCGGCGCGGACGTCGTGGTCGAGCCGGACGATGCGGAGATGTACTGGAGCTAATAGGGTCTCCCCCATGACTGAGCGCGTGGTGAAGCCGGTTGGGCGGGGATTCCTGTTTCTCGATTCGCATCCTGCGGGATGTGCGCGGGTCGTGCGGGAGATGGCGGCGGAGGTCTCGGGGCGTACGGCGGAGCGGCGTACGGCGCTCGTGATCGGGTCGAGCTCGGGCTACGGGCTCGCGACCACGATCGCCGGCCTCGCGCGGTACGGGATCGACGGCATCGGCATCTGCTTCGAGAAGGCTCCGACGGCACGACGTACGGCGACCGCCGGTTGGTACCGCACCGCGGAGACCGCCACGCTGGCCGCCGAACTCGGCCGCTCGTGGAGCTTCGTGAACGCGGACGCGTTCGCCGACACCACGAAGGACGAAGTACTCGACCTGGTCGCCGAGCAGCTCGGCGGGATCGACCACCTCGTCTACAGCGTCGCCGCACCGCGACGCACGGACCCGCGCAGCGGCGAGACGTACCAGTCGGTGCTGAAGGCGATCGGTGCCGAGCACACCACGAAGAGCCTCGCGTTCGACGACGGTGCGCCGGTGCTGCAGGAGGTCGGGATCGAGGTCGCGACCGACGACGAGATCGCGCAGACCGTGAAGGTGATGGGCGGCGAGGACTGGACCCGGTGGGTCACCGCGCTCCAGGACCGCGACCTGCTCAAGCCCGGCTTCAACACCGTCGCCCTGACCTACATCGGCTCCGAGCTGACCGGTCCGCTCTACCGCCAGGGCTCGATCGGCGCGGCCAAGGCGGACCTGGAGCAGACCGCGCTGAAGCTCGCCGCGGACGGGGTGACCGCGATGACGTCGGTCAACGGCGCCGCCGTCACGCAGGCGTCGTCCGCGATCCCCGGCATCGGTCTCTACGTCAGCCTCCTGCACAAGGTGGCCGGCCTGCAGACCCCCGTCGAGCAGTCGATCGCGCTGTGGGATCAGCTCACCGGTGAGTCCCCGTTCGACCTGGACGACGAGGGCCGCATCCGGCTCGACCGCTGGGAGCTCAACGACGACGTACAGTCCGCCGTCCGCGCACAGTGGGAGTCCGCGACCCAGGACAACATCGCCGAGGTCGCCGACGCCGCGTGGTTCCTCACCGAAGTACGCCGCCTGTACGGCTTCGACGTACCGGACGTGGACTACGAGGCTCCGGCGGAGGTCGACGTGGACTGGCCGGCGACCAGCTGAGTCAGGTGTTCGCGAGCAGTCATCAGCGCGAACCCTAGAAGGTTGGAGCCCGCCCACCGGGCCGGGTCGGTGGCCGCGTCGTCGTTGGCGCTGAGGCCGATACCCCAGACGGGGTCGACGGGACTGGCTTCGACCAGAACCCGTGACCGCGTTGCGAGCAGGAACTCCTGCAGGCCGGGATGCGCGGTGAACTTGTGGATCGAGCCGTCCACCACCAACTCGAAGCGATGGCGGCGCCAGACGTCCTCGTCGAACTCGCGCACCGTGCGGCCGGCGGCTTTGGCCGCGCCGGGATGGGGCGCCTCGAGCACAGCGCGGAGCGCAGCCTCGTCGCCGAAGAGCTTGGCCTTCCCGGCCATCATCCAGTGCTCGGCCGTTGGATAAGTGATCCCGTCGACGACGAAGGGCGCCGGATACCACTGACTGAAGCAGCTCGCGTCGACGACTCCCTCCTGGCGCGGGGTGTGCCCCCAGAAGGTCAGGAAGCGGTACCGACGGTCTTGCTTCATCCCGTCGAGCAGGTCGTGGACACCGCGCGGCGCATCCGCCGAACCAGCAAGCCGCCAGGCCCGCTCGAACTCGTCAGCGCCGATCTCCTGCTCGGCGTGTCCGGGCGAGTAGATGTCGAAGGTCGGCTCGATCGGCCAATCGACGATCCGCTTGTGGCGTCCGTCCGGGGACTGCACGATGATTCGGTGCCGACGGCCGAGCGGTACGCCGTGGTCAGGTTTCTCGGCGACGACCTCGTGCAGAAACACCTTCCCGTCGGGTGTGGAGTTGCTCAGGAACACCGGCAGCCGTTCCGCGAGCACGCCGTACGAAGAGTCCTGCCGATCCTCGGCCCGTCGATCGCGCAGGCCGGCGAGTACGCCATCCCCCTCCAGGTCGTCCAAGCGCACGTGCTTCAGATCCGGCTGGTCGGCCACGATCCGGGCGACTTCATCCAGATCGGTTTCGACCCTGACGTCGGCCAGCGTGGTCAGGATCTCCGCCGGCGACTCCGCCTCGACCCACCAGCAGAAGCCACCCATGCCGTAGCTGTGGTGGACCAGGTACTCGTGGCGGCTCATGCACAGCAGTATTCGTGGCTAGAGCGGTTTGAAGGAAACCATTTCCAGGACGAGTTCGGCGGCTTCGTCGGAGGCGTTCAGGTCGACGCTGGCCGTGATGCGCCAGTCGTGGTTGCCTTCGGGGTCGTCGATGATCTGCTGGACTTCCCAGTAGCCGGGGTGTTCCTCGACCATGAAGAGGGCGGGCCCGCGCGCGGCGGGTCCGGTGCCGACGACGTCGTGCTCGGCGTAGTACGCCGTACCGGCCTCGGCCCAGCGGCCTGCGTCCCAGCCGGCTGCGGTGTCGAGCTGCCCGAGTTCGGCCCAGCGGTGCAGGGCGAGTAGCTCGACGCGGCGGAACAGGGCGTTGCGGACGAGGACGCGGAAAGCCCTGGTGTTCAAGGTGATCCGGCGCGGACCCGCTGGGACCACCTCGGCCTGCGGGAGGTCGGTGGGGTTGGTGAGTTCCTCCCACTCGTCGAGCAGGCTGGAGTCGGTCTGGCGGACCACCTCGCCGAGCCACTCGATCAGGTCGGTGAGATCCTCGTTCACCTTGTCCGGCGGCACGGTCTGCCGCAGCGCCTTGTAGGCGTCGCTCAGGTAGCGCAGGACGATGCCCTCCGAGCGCGCGAGACCGTAGTACTGGATGAACTCGCCGAAGGTCATCGCCCGCTCGAACATGTCCCGTACGACGGACTTCGGCGACAACCCGGCCTCAGCGATCCACGGGTGGGTCTGCCGGTACATCTCCAAGGTTGCCTCGAGCAACTCTTCGAGCGGTTTCGGCCAGCTGATCTCCTCGAGCAGCTCCATCCGCTCCTCGTACTCGATCCCGTCGGCCTTCATCCCTTGCACGGCCTCGCCCTTGGCGTGGTGCAGCTGCGCCATCAGGATCGCCCGCGGATCCTCCAGCGTCGCCTCGACCACCGACACCACGTCCAGCGCGTACAGCGGCTCCTCGGGGTCGAGCAGATCCAGCGCGGCCAGCGCGAAGGTGGACAGCGGCTGGTTCAGGCTGAAGTCCTTCTGCAGGTCCACGGTCAGCCGCAGCGACCGGCCGTTCTCGTCCGGCTCGTCCAGGCGCTCGACCACACCGGCGGTGAGCAGCGTCCGGTAGATCTGGATCGCGCGGCGGATCAGCCGGATCTGCGCCCGGGAGTCCTCGTGGTTGTCCTGGAGCAGGTGCCGCATGCTCGCGAACGCGTCGCCGTCGCGGGCGATCACGTTCAGCAGCATCGCGTGGCTGACCCGCATCCGCGACTGCAGCGGCTCGGGGTCGGCGGCGACGAGCCGGTCGAAGGTGTCCTCACCCCAGGTGACGAACCCCTCCGGCGGCTTCTTGCGCTGGACCCGGCGCTGCTTCTTCGGGTCGTCGCCGGCCTTCGCGAGCAACCGGACGTTCTCCACGACGTGGTCCGGCGCCTGGACGACGACGGTGCCGGACGTGTCGTAACCGGCTCGGCCGGCGCGGCCGGCGATCTGGTGGAACTCGCGTGCCTTGAGGATGCGCTGCCGACGTCCGTCGTACTTGCTCAGAGCGGTCAGCAGGACGGTGCGGATCGGCACGTTGATCCCGACACCGAGGGTGTCGGTACCGCAGATGACCTTCAGCAACCCCGCCTGCGCGAGCTGCTCGACCAGCCGCCGGTACTTCGGCAGCATGCCGGCGTGGTGGACCCCGATCCCGTGCATGATCAGCCGCTGCAGGGTCTTGCCGAAACCCGAGCCGAAGCGGAAGTGCCCGATCAGCTCCTTGATCTTGTCCTTCTCCTCCTTCGTGCAGACGTTGATGCTGGTCAGCGCCTGGGCGCGTTCCAGGGCAGAGGCCTGCGTGAAGTGCACGACGTACACGGGTGCCTGGTGCGTCACCAGGAGCTCGGCGAGCGTCTCGTGCAGCGGCGTGGTGACGTACTTGTAGACGAGCGGGACCGGGCGCTCGCCGGACGCGACGATCGCGGTCGGACGGCCGGTACGGCGGGACAGGTCGATCTTGAACCGCTCGACGTCACCGAGGGTCGCGGACATCAGCACGAACTGCGCCTTCGGGAGCTCGAGCAGCGGCACCTGCCACGCCCAGCCGCGGTCCGGCTCGGAGTAGAAGTGGAACTCGTCCATCACCACCTGGCCGACGTCCGCGTCCGCCCCTTCGCGCAGGGCGATGTTCGCCAGGACCTCCGCCGTACAGCAGATGATCGGCGCGCCCGCGTTCACCGAGGCGTCGCCGGTCAGCATGCCGACCTTCTCCGCACCGAACACGTCGCACAACGCGAAGAACTTCTCCGACACCAGCGCCTTGATCGGAGCCGTGTAGAACGTCCGCTGCCCGTTCGCCAGCGCGGCGAAGTGCGCGCCGGTCGCGACCAGGCTCTTCCCGGAGCCGGTCGGCGTCGACAGGATCACGTTCGATCCCGTCATCACCTCGATCAACGCCTCTTCCTGAGCCGGGTACAGCGAGATCCCCTGCTCCCCCACCCACCCCTGAAGGGCGTCGAACAGGGCATCAGGCTCGGTGGTCTCCGGCAACATCTCGGTCAGCGTCATCACTACCCATTGTCCCTGACCAGCCAATCCACCGGCTGCCCGGGATATCTACCGTTCGGCTCGCCAGGCCGACCGTTCGGCGATGGATTCTTTGCAAACGATTGCACGCATGTCTATTCGGGGGTGACTTGATGGGCATGAACCTTTCGTGGCGCCGGATGGGCGCGAGTTTGCTGGTGACGGCGGTGGGTGCGGCAGGTCTGGTGGCGGCCGCACCGGACGATGCGGCGACGACCGGAGGTGGAGGTGGGCTGGTTACGACGTGGGGCGCGGCGGACGATATCGCCGGCGGGTCGTTGAGTGACATGACGGTGCGGAACGTGCTGCGGACCTCGGTGGGCGGGAAGGACCTGCGGATCCGGATCTCCAACGCGAACGGGGATCAGCCGCTGGTGTCGGACTCGGTGTACGTCGGGCGGCAGGACAGCGGCGCGAGCGTCGTACCAGGATCCAGCCGGCGACTGACGTTCAGTGGCAGTACGACGGTGACGATCCCGCCGGGTGCGATGGCGATCAGCGACCCGTTGCCCGGTGTGGTGCCGGCGCTGACGAGCCTGACGGTCAGCCTGCACGTGGTCGGGACGACGGGCGTGATCACCGCACACAACCGGGCGATGCAGCACAGCTACAAGTCGACGTCCGGCGACCACGCGGCCGACGAGTCGAGTACGGCGTACCAGACGGAATCGTCGGCGTGGTTCTTCCTGAACGCCGCGATCGTCGAGGCGCCGCGGCAGGTGGAGACCGTCGCGACGCTCGGCGACTCGATCACGTCGTCGGTCGGTACGACGATCGACACGAACCGCCGCTGGCCGGACATCCTGGCCGCCCGGTACGCGAAGCTGCCGGAGCCTCGACGGCTGGCGATCTCGAACGAGGGCATCTCGGGGAACCGGGTGCTCGGCGGGATCGCGAAGGCGGGCAGTGCGGGCGCGAGCGCACTGGCCCGGCTGGACAAGGACGTGCTGACGAAGCCCGGCGTACGGACGGTGCTGGTGCTGGAAGGGATCAACGACATCTACGCCGGGGCGACGACGGAGCAGCTGCTCGCCGGGTACCGGCAGTTGATCGAGCGGGTGCACGCGTCGGGACGCTGCATCGTCGGCGGGACGTTGACGCCGATGGGGAGCTCGTTCGTGTACACGCCGGAGAAGGAGGCGATCCGGCAGGCGGTCAACACGTTCATCCGCACGAGCGGTGAGTTCGACGGCGTAGCCGACTTCGACGCGGCCACGCGCGACCCGGCCGATCCGTCCCGGCTCGCAGCGCCGTACGACGGCGGCGACGGCCTGCACCCGAACGACGCCGGCAACAAGGCGATGGGCGAGGCGCCGAACCTCGACTCGCTCCGCTGCGGCTGACAGGAGAACCGCCGTACGCATCGCCTGGCCGGCGGTGCGTACGGCGGTTGTTGCCTCCGGCTACTTCCGGCCCTGGGCGGACATCGCTTCCTCGTATTCGTGGCGGATCGCGTCGCCGCTGGACTTGCGCCAGTTGGCGACCGCCTTGTCCCAGTCCGACAGATCGGACCGGCCGAGCTGAATCTCCTTGGTCAGCGAGTCGAAGTCCTTGTCGGCGACCTTGCCCCTCGTCGAGTCGGTCGACGAGTAGAGCCCGTACGTCGGCTGCAGGATCGCGGTCGGCAGGATCGACTTGAGGTGGTTGTAGGCGACATCGACCGCCTCGGGATGACCCGGGAAGTAGACTGGATAGCCGCCGTCGGCGAGGTACTGGATCGGGAACTCGCCCAGGCAGACCTCGCTGCTGCCGGCCTCGGTCAGGACCGGGTCGGTGCCCTTCAGGGTGTAGTGCCGTCCGGGCAGGCCGAACTTACGGAACAGGTACTCCTCGGTGCCGAACGGCGCGGCCATCCAGTTCAGTACCCGCAACAGCATCTTGGTCCGCTCCGGCGAGCTGGGCCTGATCGCCGAGATCGAGTTGTTCGGCGACCCCAGCAGGAACCGGCCGACCTTCCCGGCACTGTCCCGGACCACCGGCAGCGAGATGGCGAAGTTCTTCGTCACGGCGCGGCGGTAGAAGCTCTGGATGGACGAGTAGGTGTCCGACGTCATCACCGCCGAGCCCTGACTGAACCAGACCTTCTGGTTGTTCTTCGCCACCCCGTCGGGATGGATCAGCCCGTCGGCCTGCATCTTCGCGGTGGTCGCGATCATCTCCTTGTGCTCCGGGAGCTCCCGGCTGTGCACCAGGCGGCCGTCGCGAACCTCCCAGCCGTTCGGCAACCCCAGCATCGCAGCTACCGCCGCCTGAGGTGGGACCGCGAACGCCCAGCGGTTCTTCTTCTGGTCCGTGACCGCCTTGGCCACCGCGTTCAACTCGTCGATGGTGGGTGAGCCGAGCTCGACGCCGAACTGGTCGAGGAGGTCCTGCCGAGCCAGCAGCAAGGTGGACGACATGACGCCGCGCTGGATCGGAACCGCCCGGATCCCGCCGGCGAACACGCAGCCGCGCCAGGAGTCGGGTGACAGGTTGGCCAGGAACGGGTACTCCAGGATCGCGTCCCCGGACAGGTACTCGGTCAGGTCCTGGGCCCGGGCCTCGAGGAACTGCGGCAGGTAGGAGAACCTGCCGTCGACGTTGAACAGGTCGCCCAGCGTGTCTCCGGCCACCGAGGTCGCGAACTTGTTGCTGAAGTCGGTGCCGGTGGCCGAGGTGATCGTCAGCGACAGCGGCGAACCGATCCTCCGGTTCAGCTCCTGCCAGTACGGGTTGCGGTCGGCGGTCGGCGGAATCGGGTTCGACGTCGGCACCGACCCGGACAGGTCGCTGCCATCGGCCGGTACGCCGTCGGTCACCTTCGCCGGATGCTCCGGGAAGCGGTAGAAACAGTCCGGCATCAGCGGGTGGCTGCGTGGCAGGTCCGGTTTCGGGCCGTCGAAGCGTTTGTACGTCGGGAGCGCGACCGGCTTGTTCAACGCCGCGATGTCGGTCGACCTGGTCACGGTGGCGCAGCCGCTCAGGCTGACGGCCGCGGCGGCCAGCGATCCGCCGAGGAGCGTTCTTCTGCTGATCCCGGTCATCCCTTCACCGCCCCGGTCATCATGCCCTTCGCGAAGTGCCGTTGCAGGAACGGGTACACGATCAGGATCGGTACCAGCGATATCACCAGGATCGCCATCTGGATCGACTCCTGCGGCGGGAGCTGGTCGGCCGACGCGCCGCCGAGGTCACCGCTGCTCAGCTCGGTGTTGTTGATGACGTACGTCCGCAGTACCAGCTGCAACGGCCACTTCGCGGTGTCGTTGATGTAGAGCATCGCGTTGAAGAACGCGTTCCAGTACCCGACCGCGTAGAACAACCCGACGACCGCCAGCACTGCCTTCGACAGCGGCAGCACGATCGACCAGAAGATCCGGAAGTCGCCGGCCCCGTCGATCCGGGCCGAGTCGAGCACCGAGTCCGGGATGCCCATGAAGAACGAGCGCAGCACGATCACGTTGAACCCACTGATCGCCGTCGGCAAGATCAGCGCCAGCAACGAGTCGAGCAGCCCGAACTCCTTCACCACCAGGTAGTTCGGGATCAGACCCGGGCTGAACAACAGGCTGAACAGCACGATCATCAGGATCGGCCGCTGCCCGAACGACCCCGGCCGGCTGAGCGCGTAGGCGAGCATCGTAGAGCCGGCCAGGCTGATCAGCGTGCCGAAGGTGGCGATCACGACGCTGACCAGCAGCGCCCGCTGCACCACACCGCCGTTGAAGATCGCCTTGTACGCGTCCAGGTTCAGCCCGTCCGGCCAGAGGACGAACCCACCAGAGTTCGTCACATGCTGCTGACTGGCGATGCTGGTCGCGATCACGCCGATGAACGGGATGATGACGAACGCGCAACAGACCAGCAGTACGACGCCCTTCAGCACCCGCGACGGCATCCCGGGATCCTCGTCGATCCCCTTCTGCACCGTGAGATTGGATGTTGTCATCGTTTGTACACCCCCGCCTCACCGAAGATGTGGGCGATCTTGTTGGCGCCGAGCACCAGGACGACGGCAACAAGACCCTTCACCAAGCCGACCGCGGCCGACACACCCCATTGGCCGGCCAGTACGCCGTTGTTGTAGACGTAGGTATCGAGGACTTCGCTCGCCGGTCTCCCGACCAGGTTCTGCTGCAGGACGATCTGCTCGAACCCGACGGTCAGCGAGTCGCCGAGCCGCAGGATCAGCAGCAGGATGATCAGTCCGCGGATCCCGGGCACCGTGACATGCCACAGCTGCCGCCAGCGTGAGGCGCCGTCGACCCGCGCGGCCTCGTACAGCCCCGGATCGATCTGTGTCAGCGCGGCCAGGAACAGGATCGTCCCCCACCCGGTGTCCTTCCAGATCACCTGGCTGGTGAGGAGCGCTATGAAGCCGTCCGGGTTGCCGAGGAAGTCGATCGTGCCCATCCCGTGCTCACGGAGGAAGTTGTTGATCAGGCCGCTGCCGCCGAGGATCTGCTGGAAGATCGCGATCACGATCACCCAGGACAGGAAGTGCGGCAAGTACAGCACCGACTGCACGACCCGCTTGATCCGCTCGGACAGCAGGCTGTTCAGCAGCAGCGCCAGTACGATCGGCGCCGGGAACACGAAGATCACCTGGACCAGCGTGATCAGCAGCGTGTTCTTGAGTGCGTTCAGGAACTCCGCGTCGCCGTTGAAGATCACCGCGAAGTTGTCCCACCCGACCCACGCGCTGCGGCCGAGCGGCACGAACGGCAGGTACTCCTGGAACGCGATCAGGTTCCCGAGCAGCGGCAGGTAGTGGAACACCAGTAGCAGCGCCAGCCCGGGCAGCGCCATCAGCAGCAGGATCTTGTCCCGGCGGGCGCGCGCCCACCAGGACAGCGCCTTCCCCGCCGGGCGCCCCGAGGATCTACTGTCCGTAACGGTGCCCGGCGGTCCGGAGCCCGTCGGTTCTCCGGCCGTGGTCTGTCGGCTGGGGATTCGTTCTGTTTGAGCCACGCGACACTCCCAGGTCGTAGCCCCCCACATTGGAGAACGCTTTCCCGTTCTCCTTTGTTCGACTGTGTCGTGTCTTGGGGAGTCACGCAGCTTCGGTCGGAGTGTCTTTACTGAAACCTGTCAGCAGGACGGTGCCAGCGGGTCTCGGCGCCGCCACGGCGGGCCAGGTGTTCGAGGTGCGCCCGGGCCATCCGGACGGTCTGCAGATTGATGCCGCCGTACGCTCCCAACTCGGTGCCGATGGCATCGGCCAGGTCACGGACAGTCAGCGAACCCTTGCTACGTAGCAGCCCGGCGGTGAGCTCGTCCACGGCCACGACCCATTCGAGGCTCTCCTCGATCAGCTTCCGGCCGGCGGTCGCATCCATCGCGTCGCCGTGGGACGGGACGAGCGCGTCGAAGTCCAGCTCGAGCAGACGGGTCAGGCCGTTCGTGTACCGGGTGACGTCGGTGTAGAGCGGCGCCAGCCAGAGCTCGCTGTCGAGGTACGGGCGCCCGCGTCCCTGGACGTCGTCGAAGGTGAACAGGGTCCGCGAGGTCTCGTCGAGTACGGCGATGTGCCCGGGACTGTGGCCGCTGGTCGTGATCACCTGCAACGGACGCTCACCGGGAAGGCGGTCCCCGTCGCGCAGCAGGACGTCAATACGTACTCGCTCGTCGAGCATCTCCAGCAGTTCGGTCCGCTCGGTCTCCGACAGGTCCAGCGCGTCGGGATCCGAGCCCCACAGTTCGGTCAGCAGCCGCTCGTTGTCCTCCAGCCACCCGGCCTCCAACGCCGGCGCCGCGAATCGTGCTCCGCTGTGTTTCCGCAGTACGGCGTTGCCGCCCATGTGATCGGGATGCGCGTGGCTGTTGACGACCAGGGTGAGATCGGACAGCCCGAGCCCCAGGCCGGCGAGCTCGGGTGCTGTCGACGACTCGGGTGTCGACGCGATGCCCGCGTCGAGCAGTACCAGCTCGGAGCCGGCGTCGATCACGTGCAGCCAGAGCGGCAGACCGCACACGTGCGGATAGTCGGTCGCCAGCCGATGAATACCCGGCGCGATCTCTTCGGCCACTACCTCACCGTCCTTCGAAGGTTCCGGTACGACGTTCCGCGAACGCCGCTCGCCCTTCGGCGGCGTCCTGCGTGCCGAGGGCAACGGCCTGCAGCTCGCGCTCGTACTGAATGGCGGACTCCAGCCCCATCGACCAGGCCGCGCGCAGGTTCGCCTTCGCCGCGGCGGCCGCGACCGGCGGGCGTGCGGCGATCCGGTGCGCCAACTCGGTTGCGGTCGGCAACAGGTCCTCGGGGTCCACGATCTCGCTGATCAGCCCGATGCGGAGCGCCTCGACCGCGTCGATGGGATCGCCGGTGAGCAGCATCATCGCCGCATCACTGGCCGGCACCGACGCCGCGAGGAGCGCCGTCACTCCCCCGCCGCCGATCCACCCGAGCTTGATCTCCGCCGCCGCGAAACTCGCGGTCCCCGAGGCCAGCCGGATGTCGCACGACAGCGCGAGCTCCAGCCCGCCGCCGTACGCGTAGCCGTTGACCGCCGCGATCACCGGCGTCCGCAGCGAGCGCAGCGCGTCGCAGTAGTCCCGCCGGTTCCGGAAGTGCCACGGCCCGTCGTACCGGTCGAGCTCGCCGATGTCGCTGCCGACCGAGAAGGCACGCTCGCCCGCGCCGGTCACCACGACCGCGCGGATCGACGGGTCGTCGTCGATGCGCGGGATGAGCTCGAGCAGCTCGGCGCTCATCGCCCGGGTGGCCGCGTTCAGCTTCGCGGGACGGTCCAGCGTGAGTACGCCGACGTACCCGTCCTGCTCGAAGCGGATCTGCCCGTCCGCGGTCACTTGGCCACCACCGCGCCCTGTTCCAGCAACGCCTGTCGTTTCGCCGGTGACACACCGAGCTCGGACAGCAGCTCATTGGTGTGTTCACCAACCAGCGGTGCAGGGCGATGTACGTCGGCCGGCGTGCGGCTGAAGCGGTACGGGAACCCAGGTGTGGTCACAGTGCCCTCAGTCGGGTGCTCGTACGTCACGAACGACTCGTTGTGCAGCACCTGCGGGTCCGTACGCACGTCGTCGTACGAGAGCACCGGACCGCACCACACGCCGCGTTCACGCAGCTTGAGCATCCAGTGCTCGGTCGTCTCACGTAGTAGCGCCGCCGACACCGCAGCAGCGATCTCGTCGCGCCGCGCGAACCCGTCTCGCTCTGCGTCGAGTCCTCCCAACTGCGGCGCGTCCAGCACCTCCGCCAGCACAGGCAGGTTCGCAAACGCCAGTGAGAGGTACCCGTCGGCTGTGGTGAAGATTCCGTACGGCGCGCGGATGTAGCTGTGCGCGTGCACCTCTTCGGACCGCGTCTGCGGTACGCCGCCAACGGTGTGCACCGACAGCTCCTGCATCTGTAGTGCGATCACCGCGTCCAGCATGTTCACCTGGACGAGCTGTCCCTCACCAGTCCGCTCCCGATGCAGCAGAGCCGCCAGTACACCTTCGAACGCGCTGTACGCCGTCACCGCGTCCGCCAGGAAGTACGGCGCCGCGACGGGTGGCTCGTCCGGTCGGCCGGCGCTGAACAGGGCACCGCTCATCGCCTGCACCAGCAGGTCCTGTCCGGGCCAGTCGACGTACGGACCGCTCTCGCCGTAACCAGAAATCGACACGTAGACCAGCGAAGGCTTCAGTGCGCGCAGGGTGTCGTAGTCGACGCCGAGGCGTGCAGCCACGCCAGGCCGGTAGTTCTGCAGGAATACGTCCGCTGTGCGCACCAGCTCGTACAGGAGTTCGCGGCCAGCGTCGGACTTGAGGTCTACGGCCAGACTGCGCTTGTTGCGGTTCAGCGACAGGAAGGACGCGTTGACCTCGTTCCCGACCGCACCACCAGCAGCTGTGTGTCTCTGCCATTCACCGGTGACCGGCTCGACCTTGACCACGTCCGCACCGAGGTCGCCCAGCCGCATCGCCGCCAGCGGCCCGGCCATCGCCACCGACACGTCGAGCACCCGATAACCGCCCAGGATGTTCATTGCGCCGTCCAGCCCGCGTCGACCGGCAGGATCGCGCCGGTGATGAACGAGGCGTCGTCGCTGGCCAGGAACGCGATCGCCGCTGCCACCTCGGCCGGCTGACCGATCCGGCCGAGCGCGTGATGCCGATCCACCATCGCCTGCATCGCGCCCGGATCGTCCGCGCCGCTGACCTTGCCGTTGCGGATCAGCGGTGTGTCGATCAGCCCGGGCGCCACGCAGTTCGCGCGCACGCCGGCCGGACCGTGGTCGAGAGCCATCGCGCGGGTCAGGTTCTCCACGCCGGCCTTCGCCGCGCAGTACGCTGACCTGTTCCGCTCCCCGACCGTCCCGATCGCCGACGAGATCGTGACGATCGCACCGCCGCCCTGCGCGACGAATCGCGGCAGGACGGCCCGGCACGCGTTGTAGACGCCGGTCAGGTCGACGTCGAGGATCGTCCGCCATTCGTCGGGGGACGTGTTCGGCACGGTGTCGCACACGTCCACGCCCGCGGCGCTGACGAGAACATGCACCTCACCCACAGCCTCGACGACCGCCAGCGTCCGATCCAGATCGGTCACGTCCAGTTCGTACCCCTGGCCGCCTAGTTGAGCGGCCAAGTCAACTGCGGCAGCGCCGTTGCGGTCACAGATGACGACCGTGCCGCCCTCGTCGGCGATCCGGCGGGCGGTGGCCGCGCCGATCCCGGAGGCACCTCCGGTGATCAGCGCGACCTTGCCCGCAAACCTTTCTTTGTCCATGTCTTTCCGGGACCTCAGGGCTTCTCGTAGGGGAACGAAGGCAGTACGCCGATCTGGTCGTACTGCATCTTGGAATCGTCGAACCCGGCCTCCCAGCTCACGTTCGCGAACGTGTCGCACGGTCCGGCCGACGGCCCGTGGTACGGGTCGCTCTCGGTGTTGGTCACCTTGATGTCCGAGAACGCGAACCCGCAGCCGCCGAAGTCCATGTGCACGCCGTACGGCTTCGCGTCCGGCATCGACGGATCGGCGTTCGCGTCGTCGATGATCAGCTGCGACACGGACGCGTCCGGCGTGTACGGCGGCTCGTTGCGGACGCCGTACGCGTAGAACGGACCGGTGTCGCCGCTGTCCTGGGCCAGATGCGACAGCCGGACGAACTTGACCGTGTTGCCGCCGGTGTAGTTGTCCGCGTTCGGGATCTCCGGCCGCGACTCGATGCTGATGCCGTACCGGGCGCCGTGCTCGACGACGGTGTGGCTGACCTCGTTGCCGCCGCTGTTCATGATCTCGACGCCGGCCGAGTCGCCGGGCACCAGCTCGCCGATGTGGTGGATGTAGTTGTTGGTGAACGTGTTGCCATGGGCAACATCACCCTCGCCGGGCCAGCCGCCCTCGATCTTGATGCCGTCGTTGCCGAGATGCTCGAGCAGACTGTCCGACACCGTGGTCTTCTCGTTCGCGAACAGCAACTCGATCGCGGTGAACCCGGTCTGCTGGATGTGCAGCCTCGTCAGCTTGACCCCGCGCGTGTTGGTGAGCGTGATCGCACCCCACCGGTTCCGCGGCAGCTCGATCTGGGTGTCGTACTTCGGGTACTTGTGCTTGTTGCCCGAGTCGCCCGTCCCGTTCCAGCCGTACCGGTACCAGTCCATGAAGTCGGTGTGCTGGATGGTCAGACCGTCGAGTGTCAGGTTCTCCACCCGCCGGTTCGGCGATGCGCCCTCGATCGAGAACACCTGCGTCTGCGTCGGCCGGTAGACGTTGACACCGTCCATGGTGCCGCCGGCCGGCTTGTAGTACAGCGTCTTCGCCGGGTAGTCCAGGTAGTACTCGCCGGCCTGGTCGAGCAGGCTGAGCGAGTTCTGCACGTAGTACCGCGAGCCGCCGCCGGAGTTGATGAAGCCGTACCGCGCCGGGTACACCAGCGTGGTCCGCTTCTTCGTGAAGTTGATGTCGAGCATCGGGATCGTGTCGGTGAACCACGACCACGAGCCGCCCGACCACACCGTCACCTGCGCGGGCCACGACGTACCGAGCCGGAGATCCCAGGACGGGTCGATGTCACCGGTGTTGAACCCGATCTGGTCGCGCACCGCTTCCTTGGTCGGGTCGAACAGGATCGACCGTAGGTACGGCGCCCACTTCTCGTCGGACTCCCGGTTCGGGTAGCGGGCCGTCGTGGCGCGCTTGCCGTCGGCGTACAGGCTGTAGAACGGCTGGCTGATATCGACAGGCGCCTTGAAGATGCCGTCCTTGTACGCCGTCCAGCCCGTCACCTCCCGCCCCGCTTCGAAGACGGCCTTGCCCGGCCCGTCCGCGCTCCGGTACGTGACGCCGGAGTCGCGGTCGTCGAACGTGATCGTCTTGTCGACCTGGTATGTCCCGGCCTTCAGGTTCACGACCGTGTTGCAGCCGGCGTGTGCCCTGATCCGCAGGGCGTCCCGCGCGTGCTCGACGGTCTTCCAAGGCTTCCGCTGCGTCCCCGGGGCAGAGTCGTTGCCGTCGGGCGACACCCAGAACCCGTCACACGCGGCGGCGTCCTTCTCCGGCCCGGCACCCAGCGCCGTGCCGGCGCCGATGACTGCCAGGGCAACACCGATGACCACTCCGCCAAGGAGCTTCATCCGCTTCACCGTCCTTCCACGTCGTACGGGAAGGACGGCAGTACGCCGATCTTGTCGTACTCCATCCGCCCCTGGTCGAAGCCCGCCGCCCAGTTCGCGTTGGTCACCTCGTTGCACTGGTACGACTGGTACTTGTCGTCGGTCACCGTCCCGACCTCGATGTCGGAGAAGCTGAACCCGCAGCCGCCGGCGTCCATGTGCACGCCCCGCGTGCCGCTGTCCGGCATCGAGGCGTCCGGAAGTACGTCGGTGATCACCACCTGCTTCACCGTGTTCCGCACCGGATGGGGCTCCTGGTTGTCGATGCCGTAGGTGTAGAACGCACCCATGTCACCGCTGTCCAGGCCGGTCTCCTCCAGCCGGATGTAGGAGAACTCGTTGTCGAGCGCGTAGCCCTCGCCGTCCTTCACCTCCGGCCGGGCCTCGAGACTGATGCCGTACCGCGCGCTGTGCTTCACGACCACGTGCGAGACCTTGTTGCTCCCGGTGTCCATCAGCTCGATCCCGGCCGCGTCGCCCGGCACCAGCTCGCCGACGTGGTCGATGTAGAGGTTGGTGAACGTGTTGTGGTTCGCGACGTCGCCCTCGCCCGGGTACGGTCCCTCGACCTTGATGCCGTCGGCACCGATGTTCTCCAGCAGGCTGTCGGCGATCGTCACGTGGTCGTTGGCCGACAGCAGGTAGACGCCGTGGTACCCGGTGTCACGCAGGTGCAGCCCGGTCAGCTCGACGTTGCGGGTGTTCGTCAGGGTGACCGCGCCGAACCGGTTGCGGGTCATCTCGATCTGCCGGTCGTACTCCTTGTACTTGTGTGGCTGGCCGGAGTCACCCGCGCTGATCCACCCCGAGCGGTACCACTGCATGAAGTCGGTGTTCGCGATGCCGACACCGTCGAACGCGATGTCGTGCAGGCGCCGCGACGGGGTCGCACCGCCAAGCGACAGGACCTGGGTCTGCGTCGGGCGCAGCACCCGCTTGCCGTCCATCGTGCCGCCGCGCGGCTTGTAGTACAGCTCCTTGTTCGCCCAGTCGAGGTAGTACTCGTCCTCGGCGTCGAGCAGGTCCAGCGAGTTCTGGACGAAGTACCGCGAACCGGACCGGGAGTTCATCATCGCGTACCGGGTCCAGTAGTCCAGTGTGACCTTGTTGTCCTTCCAGTCCGGGTTCTTGATCGGGACCGTGTCGGTGAACCAGCTCCACGAGCCGCCCGACCAGATCATCACCTGGGCCGGCCAGTCGGTGTAGCTGCCCAGGTTCCAGGTCTCGTCCCAGTCGCCCTCGGTGAAGCCCACCTGGTCCCGGATGGCCTCCTTCTCCGGTTCGATCAGGACCGACGTCAGGTACGGCGCCCATTCGTCGTCGGAGCGCCGGTTCGGGTACCGCGCGGTGGTCGCCCGCTCGCCGTCGACGTACAGCGTGTAGAACGGCTGGTCGACGTCGACCTTCGCCTTGAAGATGCCGTCCTTGTACGGCGCCCAGCCGGTGACCTCCCGCCCCGCGTCGAGAACCGCCTTGCCCGGACCGTCGACGCTGCGGTAGGTCACCCCGGAGTCCCGGTCGTCGAAGGTGATCGTCTTGTCGACCTGGTAGGTGCCCGCCCGCAGGTTCACCACCGGCGTGCACCCGGCATGCGCTCTGATCCGCAAGGTGTCCCGTGCGTGTTCGATCGTCTTCCAGGGCTTCGACTCGGTTCCGGGTGCCCTGTTGTCGCCGTCCGGGGCGACCCAGAACGAGCTGCAGTTGTCCTGGCCCGCCGGGGCGGCGGCTCGCGCCGCCACCCCGCCTCCGAGGACAAGAGCAGGAAGGGCCAGACCGGCCAGCACTCCCGCTGCGAAACGTGGCATCGGAGTCACCGGCCCGCGACGTCGTACGGGAAGGTGGGCAGTACGCCGATCTTGTCGTACTCCATCTTCGACGCGTCGAAGCCCTCGACCCAGTCGGCGTTGGTCACTTCGTTGCACTGGTACGACTGGTACTTCTGGTCGGTCACCTGACCGACCTGCACGTTGCTGAACGCGAACCCGCAACCGCCGGCGTCCATGTGCACACCACGGGTCCCGCCGGCGTCAGGCATCGACGGGTCCGGGATGACGTCACCGATCACCAACTGGTCGACGGTGTTCTGCACCGGGTGCGGCTCCTGGTTGTCGACGCCGTACGTGTAGAACGCGCCCATGTCGCCGCTGTCCAGGCCCATCTCGTCCAGCTTGATGTACTTGAACGTGTTGCCGCTCGCGTACTGGTCGCCGTCCTTAACCTCCGGCCGCGACTCCAGGCTGATGCCGTAGCGGGCACTGTGCTTCACCTCGACGTTGGTCACCGTGTTGTTGCCGGTGTCCATCAGCTCGACGCCTGCCGAGTCACCCGGGACCAGCTCACCGATGTGGTCGATGAACACGTTCGAGATCGTGTGGTGGTTGCTCAGGTCGCCTTCACCCGGCCAGCCGCCCTCGACCTTGATGCCGTCGGCACCGATGTTCTCCAGCAGGCTGTCGGTGATCCTGGTGTGGTCGTTGGCGAACAGCAGGTAGATGCCGGTGAAGCCCGTGTCGGACAGGTGCAGCCGGCTCAGGTCGATGTTGCTCGTGTTGGTCAGCGTGATCGCGCCGAACCGGTTCCGCGGCATCTCGATCTGCCGGTCGTACTCCGGGTACTTGTGCTCGACGCCCGCGTCACCGCCGGCCACCCAGCCGTTGCGGTACCAGCTGACGAAGTCGGAGTACTGCACACCGATCCCGTCGAACGTGACGTCGTGCAGCCGGTCCTGCGGTGACTTGCCGGCCAGGTTCAGCACGGTCTTCACGGTCGGCCGCAGTACCTTGACGCCGTCCATGCTGCCGGCGCGTGGCTTGTAGTAGACCTCACCGGCCTTGTTGTCGACGTAGTACTCCCCCGCCTGGTCCAGGAAGCTCAGCGAGTTCTGGAAGAAGTAGCGGGAGCCGCCACGGCTGTTGACCATCGCATAGCGGGTCCAGTACTTCAGCGTGGTCTGCGTCTTCTTGAAGTTGGTGTCCAGCAGCGGGATGGTGTCGGTGAACCACGACCAGGAGCCACCGGACCAGATCGTCACCGACGCCTGGCTCATGTCCCACGTCGGGTCCCAGTCCCCCGGGTTGCCCCACAGCCAGTTGCGGACGTCCATCTTGTCCTCTTCGTAGAGGATCGACGTCATGTACGGCGACCAGGTGTCGTCGCTGCCCCGGTTCGGGTAGCGGGCGTTGGTCGCGCGCTTGCCGTCCTCGAAGAGCGTGTAGAACGGTTTCGACGCGTCGAACTTGGCCTTGTAGATGCCGTTCTCGGTCGGGGTCCAGCCGGTGATCTCCTCGGCGCCCTGGAGCTGCGCCTTACCGGGGCCGTCGACGCTGCGGTACACGACCCGGTGGCCGTTCTTGCCGGAGTCCTGCTCGTTCAGGTCGATCGTGGACGCGACCGGGTAGTCGCCGGCCTTGAGGTTGACGGTGATGTCGCAGTTCATCCGGTCGTTGAGGTCCTTGTTCCGGATCTCGTCACGGGCCCGGGTCACGGTCTTCCACGGGCTCTTCTCGGTGCCCTTGGCGGAGTCGTTGCCGTTGGTTGCGACCCAGAAGGTCTTGCAGTCGACAGCACCTGCGGGCTGGGCGTTGAACTGGACGGCCGCGACGGTCACCAGGGCAGCCGCGACCACCCCGGCGCCGACGCTGAGCGTCGTACGCCTGGTTCGTTTGGACATGTTGGGCGGGGTCCTCTCTCAGGGAGGGATCAGTCGCCGGCGTTGCCGTTCTGGCTGCGCCAGCGCTCGTACTCGAGACGGGTCTTCTGGGTCAGGGGGTAGTAGTCACGCAAGGGGGCGCCTTCGTCGATGCGGCGCCGGCTGAACTTCTCCCACTCGTCGTGCTCGGCGGCCGCCTGGATGACGGACTCCGCACGCTGCCTGGGTACGACGACGGCCCCGTCGTCGTCGGCGAGCACCAGGTCCCCCGGCAGCGTCAGTACGCCGCCGACTGCCACCGGGACGTTGTACGCCCACGGGAACAGCTCGGACTGGGACGCGTAGTGCGGGGTGGCTCCGGTGGACCAGATCGGGACGTCGAGCTCCGACACCCGCGGTACGTCGCGGATCCGGCCGTCGACGACGATGCCGGCCCCGCCGCGGAGCTTGAAGTAGCGGACCAGCATGTCGCCGAAGCAGCCTGTGGTGTGGCTGCCGTACGCCTGGACCACCAGGACGTCGCCGGGCTGGATCTCGTCGAGCACGGCCCACAACGCCGTACTGCGCTCGATGTACTCCTGGCTCTGCCCGTCGGCGATGTCCTCACGCTGTGGCATGAACTGCAGGGTCAGCGCGCGGCCGACCACCTTCTTGCCGGGGAACATGCTGGTCGGACCGTCGACGAAGGTCCGGCGGATGCCCTGGTTGTGCAACCGGGCGCAGGCGGTGGCCGACCCGATCTCGGACAACCGCGACACCAGGTCCGGATCCGGCGACGGCGGGGTGTCGCCGCGCACCGGCAGGTCCCAGACAGGCGTCACCGGAGCTTGTTCCGTGCTGCTCATATATCTCCTCAGTCAAGCGCCAGATGTGCGGCGCGATAGATGTTTCGGGTCAAGCGAAGGTCCAGCCGGATGGTCCGACCTGGCGGCATCGTCACCTCGAGCCTGTTGCCATCGACAACGACTGTGCGGCTGCCCGGTGTGGGCGGCGTCGAGGTGTACGCCGGGGACGGGCCGGGGTACTCACCTGTGGCGGTGGAGAACGTGACCTCGTCGATCCGGTCGGTGCCGAAGCTCCCGGCCTGTACGACCACCCGGCGCGTCTGGGTCGCGGACAGGTTGACCAGCTGTAGACCTGTCCGGTCCGGCTCAACTGTGTCGACCAGTGCGGCGACGTCAGGTGGCAGACCGGGACGGCCGCGGTCCGCGTCCAGGTACAGCACGCGCAGTGGCAGCAGACCGCCGTTGTAGAGCAGCTGCGGCGTACCTGTGGTCAGCTGTAGCAGCGCCTCGGTGGCGACTGGGTTGTGCCGCTGCCAGTGGTGGATGTTCATCTCTGCCGGGTCGACGGTGTCAACGGCCATCAGGTCCATCCGGCGCTGCACCTGCGACAATGCGACGCCCAGCATGGCCTCCGGGTAGCCCGGGTTGTCCCCGGCCAGGTAGGCGAGCCAGGGCGCCTCGTGGCCGGCGTCCTCCTTGTTGCGGAAGTCCCGGACCGTACGCCAGTCGTAGCCGCTGCTCTCACGCAGTTTGCTCAACCGGTCGCGGTCACCCGACTCGAAGGAGGCCTGCCACAACCACATCGGCAGTCCCAGCTGCGGGGGCTGGTAGTCGAACCACCCGTCGTCGCTGTGCCGGTTCGGGATCAGCAAGGTCGGGTTGGCGCAGTCGTCCCCCAGCTCGGCCTCCCAGCGGTCCCGGATGCTCATGTCGGTCTCGTCGACGGCACCGCTGACGCCACGTTCGTACAGGTGGTCCAGCAGCTGCCGTGCGAAGTCCAGCCGCTTCGAGTCACCCGTGAGTACGACGCCGTTCAACGCCGCGACGCAGGCGGCCGAGCCGACGCTGTAGACACCGTGCGGCCAGTTCCAGCCGTACTTGCCGCCGTACCAGCGGCCGTCGTGGAGCTCGCCGACGATGCCGTTCGGGCCCACATTGTCGGGCAGCACGCCGCCGTTCGCTTTGGCCCGCTCCTCCCACGCGTCCAGGTACTCCAGCGTCCAATCAGCGAACCGGTCGCTGTGGTCGTACAGCCAGGCGTTCGCGGTCAGCGTCGTCGCCGCCAGGTTGACTGCGGTGTCACCAGCACCGAGTCGGCGGATCATCTCCGCACCCATCAGGTCCGCGTTCGCCGGGTCCTTCAGATCGTCCCAACCGCTGATCCCGGGTACGCCGGACAGCGGCAGCCCGAAGATCCGCATCCGCTCCTGGTTCGCGCCGAACGTCCGCCACTCGTCGTTGATGCCCCACCGCGGACCGCCGGCGCCGTTGTGCGGCGCGCGGATCGTCCGGGTCGCCGGGTCGTAGTTGGACGCCGGCGAACCCGGTAGGTAGAGCTCGGCGAACCGGTACGCGCGTTCCCGGAACACCTCGTCCGTCGGGTCGGCCGCGCACAGCGAGTAGAAGAAGATCATCGACTCGCCGATGTGGAACCAGTCGTACCCGCGCTCGAACTCGTCGACCAGGAACCCCAGGTCGGTGAGCTGCCGGGTGACGCCTTCCCAGTGCCACTTCGACACGTCGATCAGGTCGTCCGCGCCGCCGAGCTGGTAGAGCACCGGCCAGTTCACGAAGGCCTCGTAGAAGTCGTCCGCACCGTCCCGGCTCTGCACGGGACCGGCGTACCGCAGACTGCCGTCGGGGAGGCAGTAGCGTTCGCGGAACAGCCACCAGCCCTCGTCCATCACGTCGAACAGGCGGCGCTGCATGATCGCCCAGGCCGGCGGTGCGCCTATCGGTATCTCTGCGACGATCGGCTCGGTTGTCGGTGTCATCCTTTGGTCGCTCCCGCGGTCAGGCCGCTGATCACGTGCCGCTGGAGCAGCACGAAGACCACCAGCAACGGAGCCACTGCGAGCAGCAGCGTCGGGAAGACCACCGTGTAGTCGGTGGAGTACTGGCTCACCGCGGCGTACACGCCGGTCGTCACGGTGTAGAGACCGCTGCCCGGGCCGAGGATGATCTGCGGGTTCACGAAGTCGTTCCACACCGAGAAGGTGTTCAGGATGACCATCGTCACCACGGCCGGTTTCATCAGCGGGAACACGATCGACCAGAACACCCGGTGTTTGCCGGCCCCGTCGACCGCGGCCGCCTCGTCCAGGCTGGCCGGGATCGTCATGATGTAGCCGGCGTACAGGAAGATCGAGAACGGCAGCGTCAGCGTGGTCTCGAACAGCACGAACCCGGGGATGGTGCCCATCAGCCCGAGGAACTTCAGCGTGTAGACGACCGGGATCACCAGCACCTGGCTGGGGATGAACGTCCCGGCCACGAACAGCAGCAGGAGCATCCGGTAGCGGCGTTCGCTGCGCCGCGCGATCACGTAAGAGACCGGGCCGGCCAGTGCCACGGACAGTAGGTTCACCGACACCACGAACAGGATCGTGACGGCGTACCCCTTGAGGATGTTGAAGTCGGGGTTCGTCGCGGCCTTCCGCAGGTACTCCGTGGTCAGCTGGTCGGGCGACAGCGAGAACGGGTGCTGCAGGATGTCCTGCTGCGACTTGAACGCGCTGATGATCAGCAGGTACATCGGCACCAGCATCAGCACGCTGGTCACGACCAGGAACGCGATCCGTCCCCAGCCCTTTGTCCTGAAGGGTTTGAACTGCATGCTGGCCACCCGTGGCATCCGGAGCGCGCTCATCCCTGCACTCCTCGGTCAGCACTCGCTCGCAGCCGAGCGACGGTCAGGGCGAGACCTGCGGTGATGACCATCAGCACGACGCTCTGCGCCGAGCCGAACCCGAGCGCGTTGTTGTGGAACGAGTCCCACAGGATCAGGTACGCCGCGGTCTGAGTGGACCCAGCCGGGCCACCTCCTGTCAGCGACACGACGAGGTCGTACGTCTTCAGGAGCGTCACCAGCGACAGTACGAGGTTCACCGTCACCACCGGCGCCAGTGCGGGCAGCGTGACGTTGAAGAACGTCTGCCGCTTCGACGCACCGTCGATGCGCGCCGACTCGAGCAGGTCCTTCGACACCGTCTGCAGCCCGGCCAGGTAGAGCACCACGTTGACACCGAACCCGGCCCACACCAGCACGGCGATCAGACTCACGAGAGCCCATTTCGGGTCGGAGAGGAACGGCAGTACCTCGGCGCCCTTCGACGTGAGCCAGCCGTTGACGACACCCGACGTACCGAGCACTGCGCTCCACAGGAAGCCGACGACCAGTGCGCTCAGCACGTGCGGGTAGAACAGCACGATGCGGAAGAACGCGTTCAGCCGGGACGCACCGTTCACCAGCAGGGCGAACCCGAGTCCGAACACGCTGAGCAGGACAGTGCCGACAGCCGCGATCAGCAGCGTCACCCAGCCCGCCCGGATCGCCTCGGCGCTGTGCGTCAGGCTGACGTAGTTCTTCAGGCCCACGAACGCCGGGTTCGCGCTGTAGCCGTCCCAGTCGGTCAGGCTGAGGTAGAGCGACAGACAGACCGGGACGACCAGCATGACGACGAACAGCACCAGGGCCGGGCCGACCATACTGAGGGTCGTCAGACGGGCTCTCACGACTTCGAGCCCATCCAGCTGTCGATGCGGGTAGCGACGTCCTTCGCACTCTTCCCCGTGTAGAGGCTCTGGACCGCCTTGTTCCATTCACCGTTGAAGCCCTGCGGCAGCGTGTTGGCGCCGTACCCCTCGCCCTGGGCTACCTGCTTCGGCGCCTGGTCGAGGATGTCCTGCACCTGCTTGCCGAGCGGCGACAGGTTGTCGGTGTAGCCCTTGCGGAAGTTGCCGTCCTGCGCGAGCTGGCTCTGCACGGCGGTCTTGTCCGTGACCAGCCACTGCACCAGCTTGATCGAGAGGTCCCGCTGCTTGGTCGACTTCAGCACCATGTACGGCGCGGCCATCGTGACACCCTGCGGACCCGGCGACGGCTGCCCTGCCTCGGTCGGCGCCGCGAACACACCGAGGTCGAACTTCGGCTTCGCGTCGTCGGCGGTCCGCACGAACCAGCTGCCCATGATGTACATGCCGGCCTTGCCGGACAGGAAGTTGGTCTGCGCGCCGACGTCCTTCAGACCGAGTGCGTTCTTGTCGACGTACCCGTTCTTGATCCACGACTGGTAGCGCTCCAGCAGCGGCAGCATCGTCTCGCCGACCTTGGCCTGCTTGGAGCTGATCTGCTGGTACCAGTCCGGGTACTTGGTGGCGATCGACGGGTCGCTGAGCTGCAGCAACTGCAGGCCGGTCACGTAGTCGCCGGCCGTCTGCAGCGGCAGGTAGCCGGCCGCCTTGAGCTTGCCCATGGCCGCGGTCAGCTCGTCCAGGTCCTTCGGCGGGGCGCTGATGCCGGCCTTGGTGAAGGCGTCCTTGTTGTAGAACACCAGCGACTGGGCCTGCTGGCCGACACCGACCGTGTACACCTTGCCGTCCAGCGAGGCCTGCTCGACCAGCGGCGTGTCCTTGGTCCACGCCTGGTCGGTCAGGTCGAGCATCTGCGGTGCCAGCACCTTGTCGGCCATCAGCGTCTCGACGACATCCGGCGCGTTGCCGGCCGCGAGCAGCTGCGGCAGCGTGTCCTTCACACCCGAACCGGTCGGCGCCTCGATCTTCACGTCGACGCCCGGGTTGGCGTCCTCGAAGGGCTTGATCAGGCCCTCCCAGTAGCTCTTGGTCAGGTTGGGGGTGATGTTGACCAGCATCCGCACTTCGCCGGTGCTGTCACCAGCAGCACCCTTGTCGTCACTGAAGCCGCCGCCGCAGCCCGCCGCGCCCACCAGGATCACGACGGATGTCAGCAGGCCCAGCGTGCGCACTGGAGCGCGTCCCGCTGTGTGTCCTGGTTTGCGTCGTAGCGAACGAGCCATTTCCGGGTCCTCCTCGGATCGTCCCGGCGTCGGGGGCGGCCGGGCGTCGTTATCGAGTGACGATGCAGAGTGCGACGCTCAAGTGTCAACGTTTAAACGGTAAAGTGGACGTTCCGAGTCAGAAGTCCGCACCATATGGGGTTGGCAGAACGTTGTGAACCGGGTCACCATGCAGCCATGCCCGATGCCGGAAGACCGAAGTCACCGCTGACACTGTCGGTGGCCGAGCGGACTGCGCTCAGCCAGCTCGCGGCCGCCCCGCGGACCAGTGCCGCGATGCGGCTGCGGGCCCGGATCGTGCTGGCCAGCGCCGAGGGACGCTCGAACAAGGCGGTCGCGGACCTGCTCAAGGTCACCCCGGGCACGGTCGGCAAATGGCGCCGGAGGTTCCTCCGGATGGGCATGGCCGGTCTCGACGACGGGATGCGCAGCGGACGGCCGCGGATGGTCGACCGGGTGCAATTAGGAGCCGTTGCTACAACATCGATGGCCGATTCCGGACATCGCCAGTCAACCCGCGAACTGGCGACGGCGTACGGCGTCTCGCAGTCGACGGTCTCGCGGCGGCGCCGGGAGGAGGTCCAGCACTACCGCTCCAGTGCTGGAATAGCCGTGGCGACCAGCCATCCCGCTCCGCCGCTGTCCGGTGACACAGAGTTGCTGTCCGATCGGGTGTACGAGGCGATCCGCGGCTGGATACTGTCCGGCGAGCTGGCGCCCGGGATGCGCGTAGTCGAGTCCGAGATCGCCCGGGTGCTCGGCACCAGCCAGACCCCGGCCCGGGAAGCGGTACGGCGGCTGGCGCACGAAGGACTCGTCACGTACCGGCCGCGGCTGGGGAACTTCGTCACCGAGATCTCGCAGGTCGAGGCCCGGGAGGCGCGGGAGGTCCGCGTGCTGCTCGAGTCCGCGGCAGCGCGCCGGGCGACCGGTCACGCGCCGCAGGAGGAGCTGGATCTGCTCCGGATCGAGGTGCAGCGGATGATCGAGGCGGCCGGCCACCACGACATCGGCGCGTTCCGCGAGGCCGACCTGCGGTTCCACCGGCAGGTGCTGGCGACCAGCGGCAACTCGATGCTGCTGCGCGTGTGGCGGACGCTGGAGCCGGCGCTGTGGAGCCTGCAGGTGGTGTCGAACGCGATGTACGCGGGTGACTGGGGCCTGATGGCACGCCGCCACCTGGACCTGATCGAGGTGCTCGCCGGGACCGACCCCGAAGACTCCGCCCGCCTCTTCGCCGCCCATGCCCGCGGCGAAAGCTCCATCACGAGACCAGCCGGCCGCCATGCTTGACGCCCACGTCCACGTCTGGGACCTGACCCAACGCCAACTCCCCTGGCTGGGGGCCAACCACCCCCTCCGCCGCGACTTCACCCTCCTCGACCTGTGCGACCCGCCCAACCCGCCCCACCTCTCGGGCGTCGTGGGCCCTTCCGACCTTGTGCTTGTTCAGGCTGATGCTGATCCGGCTGAGGTGGGTGACCTGCTGGCGCTGGCTCAGGGGAACCCGGCTGTGGTTGGTGTGGTGGGCTGGTTCGACCTGCTCGACTTCCCGGACCGCCTGCCCGACGACCCGCTCCTCGTCGGCGTGCGCAGTCCACCGGTCGACCAGACCGACCCCGACCTGCTGACAACTCCCGCGCACCTGCGCGGCGTGCGGGCCGCCGCCGACGCCGGCCTCGCCATCGACCTCCTGCTCCGCCCCTCCGCCCTGATAGGCGCCGCTCGACTAGCCTCCGCCGTACCGGACGCCCGTCTCGTACTCGACCACCTCGGCAACCCGACAGCTGCGACCGCCGAGTGGCGGTCCGGAATGCAGGCCCTCGCCGAGTGCCCGAACGTGACCGTCAAGCTCTCCGGCACCGCCCACCTCGCGACCGACGACCTCCGCGCACTGGTCGATGTCGCCCTCGAACTCTTCGGCAGTGAACGGTTGCTGTTCGGCTCGGACTGGCCCGTGTGCACGCTGGCCGCCACCCGCGCCGAGGTGATCCGCCGTACCACCGCACTGCTGCCACCCGCCACGCACAACGACGTGTTCCGTGGCACCGCCCAGCGCATCTACCGCTCCAGGGAGACCGCCCCATGACCGAGTACACCCGCCGTCAGGTCCTCAGGACTGCCGGCGCCGCAGCCGGCACCGCAGTCGTCGCCGGCTCACTCACCAATCCCCTGACCGCCACCGCCGCAGCCACCCCGGGCAGCGACACCAACCCGCTCAAGCTCTGGTACACCCAGCCGGCCACCGAGTGGCTCCAGGCACTTGCCGTCGGCAACGGCCGCCTCGGCGCCATGGTGTACGGCGGCACCGCCACCGAACAGCTGCAACTGAACGAGGACTCGATCTGGGCCGGTGGTCCACACCAGTACGACGACCCGATCGGCAAGGACGTCCTGCCGGAGATCCGCCGGCTGATCGCCGAGGAGAAGTACCTCGACGCGCAGAACCTCGCCGACGAGCACTTCATGGGCCGTCCGACCGAGCAGATGCAGTACCAGCCGGTCGGCTACCTCTCGCTGGCCTTTCCGGGCATCGACGCGACCGCGGTCACGGCGTACCGGCGGGAGCTCGACCTGACCACAGCGATCACGTCAGTCAGCTACGAGCACGCAGGGGTGCGCTACACGCGGGAGGTGTTCGTCAGCCATCCCGCCCAGGTCCTGGTGATGCGGCTGACTGCCAGCCAGCGCGGGGCGCTCACGTTCGACGCGACGTACAGCACGGAGCAGGCCGCGACACCTGCGGCGTACGACAAGCAGACCCTGGCGCTCAACGGCATCAGCGGCGACGCCGAGGGGCTGACCGGTTCGGTCAAGTTCTGCGCGCTGCTCCGAGCCTTCACCGAGGGCGGCAGTACGACGGTTGCTGACGGCAAGCTCTCGGTCGCCGGCGCCGACGAGGTCACGCTGCTGTTCTCGGTCGGTACCAGCTACCGCAACTACCTCGACGTCGGCGCGGACCAGGTCGCTCGCGCCGTAGCACCACTGGCCGCGATCGGGCGCCCGGCGTACGGCGCGCTGCGACACCGGCACGTGGAGGACTACCAGCGGCTCTTCGGCCGCCTCGATCTGGACCTCGGTACGTCGGACTCGATCGCGCTGCCGACCGACCAGCGGGTCATAGCGTTCCGCAACGGCGGCGACCCGCAACTGGCGGCGCTGTACTACCAGTTTGGCCGGTACCTGCTGATCTCCAGCTCTCGCACGCCGGGCCAGCCCGCGAACCTGCAGGGCATCTGGAGCTACAAGATGCTGCCCGAGTGGCAGTCCAAGTTCACGCTCAACATCAACGCCGAGATGAACTACTGGCCGGCCGGTCCGGCCAACCTTGCGGAGTGCTGGGACCCGCTGTTCCAGATGACCAAGGAGCTTTCCGAGTCCGGCGCCCGTACCGCGGCCGCCATGTACGACGCACCCGGCTGGGTAGCGCACCACAACACGGACGGCTGGCGCGGAACTGCTCCGGTCGACTTCGCGTACTACGGGGTCTGGCCGACCGGCGGTGCGTGGCTGTCGCTGCTGTTCTGGGAGCGGTACGAGTACACCGGCGACCTGGAGATGCTGCGGAAGTACTACCCCGTTCTGCGTGGCTCGGTGGAGTTCTTCCTGGACCAGCTGCAGACCGACGCCAAGACGGGGTGGCTGGTGACCAGCCCGTCGCACTCCCCCGAGGTCAAGCACCACGACTACGACAACGTCGGCGTGAGCATGTGCGCGGGCCCGACGATGGACACCGAGATCCTGCATGACCTGTTCAAGGTGTTCGGGCAAGCGACTGCGGTGCTGGGTGTCGACAAGGCGATGGCCGCTGCCGCCGCGGACGCGCGGTCGAAGCTGGCGCCGATCCAGATCGGGTACCTCGGCCAGATCCAGGAATGGCTGATCGACTGGGAGGAAGCCGCCCTGGAGACGAGTCGACATATCTCACACCTGTGGGCCGTGTTCCCGAGCGACCAGGTGACACCACGCAGTACGCCGGAACTCGCCGACGCGGCCCGCAAGTCGCTGGAGCTGCGCGGTCCGGCCGTGACCGCCGGCTGGTCGCTGGCGTGGAAGCTGAACCTCCGCGCCCGGCTGCTCGAGCCGGACAACGCCTACAAGCACCTCACCCAGCTGCTCGCTCCTGGCCGCACCGCGCCGAACATGTTCGACCTGCACCCGCCGTTCCAGATCGACGGGAACTTCGGCGGCGTCTCCGGGATCACCGAGATGATCATGCAGAGCCACTCCGGCGAGGTCGCGCTGCTCCCCTGCCTGCCGACGGCGTTCCCGACCGGGAACGTGCGAGGCATGCGTGCCCGCGGCGGGTTCGACCTGGAGTTCTCGTGGTCCGGCGGGAAGTTGACCAAGGCAAAGATCCGCTCGCTGCTCGGCAACCGGCTGCGGCTGCGGACCGGCGCTTTGGTGGACGTGAAGTCGTCCGTCGGCCCGGTAGCGTTCGCTCGCCCGGAGGACGGCGTTGTCGAGTTCCGTACCCGCCGTGGCGTCGACTACTTCATCGAGGTGCGCCCGTGACTGCTCTTCGACTGACGCTGCCGTTGCTGGCTGCACTGCTCACTGTGGGGACCGCCTCTGTGCCAGCTGCTCGTAGTGCGCCTGCTGAGCAAGGGACGACCGCGTGGCACGACGGTGCGCTGCAGGGCGACACTGCAGGGCTGGTGTCGCGGTCCGACCTCGTCCAGGAGGGCCCTGCGTGGCGCCCGTACCAGGCGATGCCGCTGGGGAACGGTGTGCTCGGTGCTTCGGTCTGGGCCGAGAAGGGCTACGGCGCGCAGCTCAACCGCGTGGACACGTTCCCGGACCTCAAGTCCGCCGGACGTCTCGTCGTACCCGGCCTGGACTCGCTGATGCGTGCTGACGACTACAGCGGCCGGTTGGCGCTGTACGACGGTCAGGTCGTGCAGAGCGGGGGCGGTCTCACTGCGCGTTCCTATGTGCGTGCTGACGCCGACCAGTTCGTTCTGGAGGTGACTGGGGCGGATCCTTCGCAGGTGCAGACCGCTGACCTCAAGCTGTGGGCCGGTCGCACGCCGGCGGTCAGTGCTGCGAATGGGATTGCCGCGCTCGCAGAGATGTTCCACGACGAGTCATCCGGCAGCATCACCGGTGCGGTCGCTGCGCTGACAGCACAGGCCCAGGGCGTCACCGCGTCGGTGGTGGACCCGCTGACGGTACGGCTGACGTTCCGGCCGCGTGCGGACGGCAGTTTCCGGCTCGTGGTCGGCGTACCGTCGTACCGCGGCGGAGAGCTGCGGGCAGCCGCGCGACGTGCCGTGGTCGAGTCCCCCAGCCACCACCTCGAGTGGTGGCACGCGTTCTGGGACAAGGCGGCGCCGATGCGGATCACATCGGCCGACGGGTCCGGTGAGTACGTCGAGAACCTGCGGACGATGCAGCTGTACACAATGGCCGCGTCGATGCGTGGCGACGTACCAAGCACGCACGGTGCGGTGGTGCGGATGTTCTCGTCGTCGGGAGACCAGGCGGACTGGGCGCAGGACTCGTACTGGCACTTCAACCTGCGGATGCTGGTGTCCGCGAACCTCGGTGCCGGCATCGGTGAGCTCAACTCGCCGTACTTCAAGTTCTACCTGGACCGTGCCGAGCTCATGCGCGAGTGGACACGAACACACTGGATCGGCGGCGAGGGACTCTGCCTGCCGGAGTTCATGCGCTACGACGGCACTGGCGACGGCTGCGACAACATGCAGGAGCCCAGCTGGACGCGGCGGATCCTGACGAGTGGACCGGAGCTGGTGAACAACATCTGGCAGCAGTACCGGTACACCGGCGACAAAGCCCTGCTGAACCGGAGCTATCCGCTGATGCGGGACGTGGCGCGGTTCTACCTGTCCGCCATGACCACTGGCGCCGACGGCTACCTGCACCTGGAGCACGTGAACGCTCTGGAGGTGCAGTGGGACACCAGCGACCCCGTGCCGGACATGGCTGCGATGCGGGTCATCTTCCCGCTCGTCGCCAACCTGGCGACGTCGCGAGGAGACACGGCGTTGGCTAAGCAGTTGCGGGACGCGGTGGGCAAGCTCCCGCCGTTCCGGACCGTTCAGCGTGGCGGTGAGGAGGTGCTGGCGTGGTCCGGTACCGACGAGGAGTCGCACAACACGCAGAACCCGGAAATGGAGGCACTCTGGCCGTGGGGCGTGTTCGACGAGACGTCCGAGTTGATGCAGGCGACATACCGGCAACGCGTGTACCCGCAGGACAAGGACTGGGGCATGGACTCCACCTGGGCCGCCCGGCTCGGCCTCTCGGACGAGGTGAAACGCCTGCTGCTGAAGGGGATCGCGGACTTCCAGATCTTCCCGAACGGCTTCACCGTGCACCGCACCGGCCAGGAAGCAGTCCGGAACCGCAGCTTCTACAACGAGTGGGGCGGCGTACTGACCACCGGCCTGCAGGAGGCGCTGGTCCAGTCGTACGACGGCGTTGTGCACGTCGCACCCGCGTGGCCGAAAGACTGGGACGTCGCAGGGTCCGTGCAGATCGAGGGCGGGCACCGGATCAGCACCGAGGTCCACGACGGCGTACCGAACGTGGTCGGCATCCAGTCCGGCAGCCGCGACACGCTGAAGCTGCGCAACCCCTGGCCGGGCCAGCAGGTCCGCGTAGTCGACTCCCACGGACGCGTTGTCGTCGGTGCCACCAGTGCCGACGTCGTCGACCTACGGACAGCTCCTGGTACGTCGTACACGCTCGAGCGCGTCGCCGTACCGCTGTCGTCCTTCACCTTCGCTCCCCTGACCGGCCAGCCGGCGTCTGCCGTCAAGACAGTCGGCAACCGGGTACTGGGCGTCAAGCGGAGCGAGCCGCCGCTGCTGAGCGACCTCGTGTCGGTGCAGTCACCGGAGAAGCTGACCAACCTGGTCAAGGCTCAGGTCGGCGCGCCGATCTATGTGGATCGCAGCTACACGGTCACCGAGCTGCCTGGTTCGTTGACCGGGCAGGCCTTGGTACAGGGCTCCAACGACGACTCCAAGGCGACCACACCACCCGACTACCTGACGGTGAATTTGACCCGGCCGGCGACCGTGTACGTCGCCTTCGACCCGCGCGGCGAGAACGCGTGGTGGCCGTCGTGGCTGTCCTCGTTCACCCGCACTGGTGAGACAGTCGGCACCACAGATCAGCGCCTGGTCCTCTTCAAACGCGACGTACCCGCCGGGCAACTCTCCCTAGGCCCCAACTCCGGCGTTTCCGGCATGGGGAACTCCACCTACGTCACGTTTGTGGTACCACGCTGAGCATGTTCAACCACGCACCCGACGGCTACGACTGCCCGTTCTGCCGACTGGCCGCCGGCGGCGAGGACCACCTCACGGCGCAGCACGACATCGTGCTGCGCCGTGAGCACGCACTCGCCTTCGTAGCCTCCCGCTGGTGGCCCAACAACAAAGGCCACGTCCTCGTGGTCCCCACCGCCCACCACGAGAACCTCTACGACCTCACCTCCGAGTCCGGCCACGCCGTCCACGACGTCGTCCGCGAAATCGCCATCGCCATCCGCAGCACCTACAACTGCGAAGGAATCTCCACCCGCCAACACAACGAACCCGCCGGCTACCAGGACGCCTGGCACTACCACGTCCACGTCTTCCCCCGCTACCCCAACGACAACCTCTACAACACCCGCCACCTACCCACCCCCGCCACCCCCACCGAACGAGCCCCCTACATCCACCGCCTCCAGTCCCACCTAAACCCCCAAACCTAAGAAACCCGACGCCTCCCGATCTCCCCACCCCACAGCCTGTGACCCCGGCGACATCCGCCGACCGCTCCAGGCAGAGCAGCTCAGACTGCCCTCCGTCCAAGCCCCAGCTCCGACTGAGCCCAGTTCAGACCTAGCCCGATGCAGGCTCACGGCACTTCAAGCAACTGCCCTCCCCAGCCGCGAAGAACCTCCCCCACAGCCGCCCCCGGGCCAGTCGAACCCAACGCAGGCGGGCCGGTCAGCACCTGACCTACTCCCGATCGCCCGACCCTCCAACAACCTCTCTCCGCTCACCACCGTTCACGTGCAGCACACCCGCCCCGGAAGCCATGCCAAACGCACCCAGACCGGCGCAACACCTCCCCCGGCGCCACCCACACGCACCAACCTCCCCAGACACCGCACACTCCAACACAGCACACGCCGGACACAGCACACGCCGAGGCCCCACGTCCCGCGCACACCACCTCCCACGCACAGCACGCCCCGCGCACAGCACGCCCCGGGCACACCACCTCCCGCGCACAGCACGCCCCGCGCACACCACCTCTCGCGCAGCACCTCCCGCGCACACCACCTCCCGCGCACAGCACGCCCCGCGCACACCACCTCCCGCGCAGCACCTCCCGCGCACACCACCTCCCACGCACAGCACGCCCCGCGCACACCACCTCCCGCGCACACCACCTCCCGCGCACAGCACGCCCCGCGCGCGGCACCTCCCGCGCAGCACCTCCCGCGCACGGCACCTCTCGGGCGCAGCACCTCCCGCGCACACCACCTCCCACGCACAGCACGCCCCGCGCACACCACCTCCCGCGCACACCACCTCCCGCGCACAGCACGCCCCGCGCGCGGCACCTCCCGCGCAGCACCTCCCGCGCACGGCACCTCTCGGGCGCAGCACCTCCCGCGCACACCACCTCCCGCGCACGGCACCTCTCGGGCGCGGTGCGGTGCGGGCGGGCGCGGTGCGGTGCGGTGCGGGCGCGATGGGGCTGCCGGCCTGCCAGTGGATCGTGCGCGCCCGGTGAGTCAGATCGTGGCGAAGGAGGGCGGGCCGGCGCCGGTGTCGTTCGGGGTGCGTTCGCCCCAGACCGCGAACCGAGTCGCTTCCGCGCGTGTCAGGTCGTCGGCGTGCCAGCGGCTCGGTCTCACACCCTGCGCGGAGGCTGCTGGCGCGGCGGTTTCACCCCACGGATCGTCTGCTGGGGTTGGGCTTCGGGGCGTCGGGTTGTCAGTGGACGTGAGTTCATCGTCCGATGGTCCCGAGGGCGTGAGGCGTTCACCCGGCGGCTCGTCCACCCGCGGCGCGTCGTCCAGTAGACCCGAGGGCAGGGGGCGTTCACCCGGTGGCTCGTGTGTCCGGGGTGCGTCGGCGGGTGGTTTGTGTGGATGGCGGGGTGGTGGGTCTGCCCAGGTAGGCCTGGCGACGTGGACTTCGCCGTTGGTGATGGTGATGGTCCAGTGGCCGTTGTGTAGGTCGGTGTGGTGGCAGCGGCACAAGAGCACCAGGTTGGAGATCTTGGTTTCGCCGCCGTCGATCCAGGAGATCAGGTGATGGGCGTCGCACATGACCGGTGGGGCTCCGCACACGACGCAGCCGCGGTCGCGGGTGTTCAGGGCGCGGCGCATCGCGCGGGTGACCAGGCGTTCGCAGCGGCCGACGTCGAGGGGTTCGGAGTTGGAGCCGAGCACAATCGGGATGACCTTCGCATCGCAGGCCAGCCGGCGGATGGCGGCTGCGGACAGCCCGTTGCTGTAGACGGTCTGCCCGATCGCGTCCGCAGTCATCGCCTTCAGGTCCTCCAGGTCGATGGTCACGGTCAGGTTCGCCTTCGCCCCGAACCCAGGCACCGTGTCCACGACCCCACCACGCGAACCACCCACCCCATCACAGGCCTGGCCAACCACCACGTCACCAGCCACCACACCAGCAGCCGCATCACGCCGCTGGCCCGGCGCCGCCCCAGCCTCCGAGCCGCTCCCCGCGTCGGCCCTTGCCTCCGTAGAACCGGCCTCCGTAGAACCGGCCTCCGTAGAGCCAGTCTCCGGCGTATTGGCTGCCGGGGGACTTGCTGGGGTGGTGGGGCGGGGGATGGTGGGTGAGGGGGTGCCTGCGTCGAGGGCGGTGGCGGCGAGGGTGAGGGTGGTGGTGAGGGCGTCGGCTTGGCGCTTTTCGCGGGAGCGGGGGTCGCGCTCACCGTCGATGGTTTTGTGTGGGCGGGCGCCGGTGAAGATGAGCGTCCGGAGCAGTTCGGCGTTTTCGTTGGCCAGGTACCCGGTGAACTTCACTCCCCGGTCGGCGGTCTTCAAGGTCAGGGTCTCGCGGGCGGCGGCCTTGTCTTCTTCGGGTTCGGGGCCGTCGGTGTCCAAGATGTCGCGGGACTGCTCGGCGGCCGCACGGAGATCGGCCGGGGACAGGTACCGGGCCTGGCGGACCAGTTCCTGTTCGGCGAACTCGAGGTCTTCGACCGGCACGGTGGTCGGGACCTTTTCCAGGCCGAAGACGATTGCTTCGGCCTGCGCCGGCCGCAGCAACACCTCAGGAATCTCCCCGTCCTCCACAGCGGAGTCGGGGTCGGGCAGCGCGGCGGTGACGGCCGCATACTTGGGGAGGGCGCGGGACAGCTTGACGTCGCGGTAGGCGCGAGAGCGGTCGAGGCGGTAGCGGAACTCCAGGTACTGGACCATGTCACGGGCACCGACCCGTTCGGCATACCCGGACTTGTCCATCGCCGCAACGAGGCGCAGGCGGCGGGTCTCGGTCCGGGCCTGGTCGGCGTCGCACTGGTCAAGAGCGTGCGCCAGCTCGGCATCGCTCATCAACTCCGGCGACTTCTCCATGCAACAAAGCCTAGACACCCCCACCGACAGTTTTCAAAGCCAGAACCCCTTATTTTCAAGGAGATTCGATGCAGCTCTCAACTGTATGGGTGGAAGGTAAGGGTGAACGTGTAGGGCGCTACTTCGAGGGTGTGGTGCTGCGTGGCGGATGGGCCGCAGGAGGCTGAACCTAGGCCGTTCTGGGCCAGGTCGAGGTTCAGGTAGATGTGGTCGTGGGGGGTGAGGTCCGAGCGGTGGCGGGCGCGTTCGAGGTCTTCGGTGGTCCAGCGGCGGGCGGTGAGCTGAAAGTGCGGCGTACCGGTGACTCGGAAGCCGTTGCCGTTGGCATCGGTCAGTTCGGCCCAGCGGACGTCGATGCGGGATCCGTTCTCCTGCGGTACAACGTACGGCGTCTGCAGCTCGTCTACGGTGCGCACGTAGCGTCCCACTCGGGCTGTCTCGCGGCTGTCGGCGTACGCCTCGCCGGGGCCACCTCCGTACCACTGCACGTTCTCTAGCGTCTCAGGGAGCGTTAGCCGTACGCCGACGCGCGGCCAGCTGCCGCAGCGTGGTGTGACCGCTGTGCCGGCCCACTCTCCCTCTGGCTGTACGTCGATTGTCAGTTGGAGGCCGTGGTCGTTGGCGGTCCAGTGGTACGTCGTACGCACGCTGACGCCGAGGCCTTCGGGGGCGACTCTTGTGCGCACGACTAGCTCGTTGTCCTGCGCTTCTACGGCGTCGACTCGGTGTAGCAGGCGGTCGAGTCCGGCGGCGCGCCACTCCTGGGTTACGCCGTTTCGGCCGCCCTGGCCGTTGTCGTTGTCGGTTGGGGCACGCCAGAGGTCGAGCTCGGGGCCGTCTACCACCTGTCCGAAGAGGCGGGTCAGCTTGCCGGTAGTGCGGTCGAACTCGCCTCCACCGAGAGTCAGTACGTCCCCGGTGTCCACTACAGGAGCTCCCGAGGGAGCAGGTGCCTCGGCGGGTTGGTTCAGCACGAACTGCGCCCAGGCGACCTCATGTCCCGCAGTAGCCCATGCTTCGTCCTTCGCCAGCACCGCACGCACGGTCAACACTCGTTCTCCGCTGGAAACTAGACCAGCACATGCGGCGGGTGGGAGGGGGATGGTGGTGGATTGGTTTGGGGGGATTGGGGGGAGGGGGAGGTGGGCCGAGGCCAGTTCTATTCCGTCCTGCTCGAGGGTCCAGTCGAATTCGAGGTCGGTGGTGTCTGTGTAGGTTCGGTGGTTGTGGATGGTCAGGGGGTCTGGGCCCGTGATGCGTACTGGTTCCAGGACCTTCTTGTATTCGGTGAGGCCTGGGGACGGGGTTCGGTCGGGGAACAGGAGGCCGTCGATGCAGAAGTTGGTGCCGTGGAGGCGTTCGCCGAAGTCGCCGCCGTACACGTGGTCTGTTGCGCCGGGCAACAGCAGGCCGTGGTCGATCCACTCCCAGAGGAAGCCGCCCTGCAGGCGCGGGTAGCGCTCCAGGATCCGCTGGTAGTCGGCCAAGCCACCAGGACCGTTGCCCATGGCATGGGCGTACTCGGCGAGGATGAACGGCAGGGCGCGCCGCCTGGCCTCCAGCGAAGGGTGTTCAGCGGTCTCCTCCGGTACGTCCTCCGTGCGCGTCCCGATCGCCTCGAGATCCTCCAGCGGCGGGTACATCAGGCTGTAGAAGTCCGAGAACTCGTACGTCCGGTCCCGCTCGTAGAACACCGCCCGCTCCGGGTCCCGCTGCCGCGTCCACACCGCGAGCTCGCCGAAGTTCCGGCCGCGGTGGCTCTCGTTGGCAAGCGACCAGATCACCACACTCGGATGGTTCTTGTCGCGCTCGACCATCCGGCGCATCCGGTCGAGCATCATCGGCGCCCAGTCCGGGTCGTCGGCCGGGTTGCCGCGCCAGTCGGTGTAGATGAAGCCGTGTGTCTCGATGTCGCACTCGTCGATCACCCACAGCCCGAGTTCGTCGCAGAGGTCCAGGAACGCCGGGTGGGGTGGATAGTGCGCGGTCCGTACGGCGTTGATGTTGTGCTGCTTCATCAGCACCAGGTCCTGCCGCATCGCCTCGACCGTCATAGCCCGGCCGCGCCGCTCGTCGTGTTCGTGCCGGTTCACGCCGCGGAAGAACAACGGCTGACCGTTCGCGGTGAACAGACCGTCGACCATCGCCACGGTCCGGAACCCGATCCGCAGCTCGACCGTCTCCCCCGGCACCTCGACCGTCGCGTCGTACAGCCTCGGCAGCTCGGCCGACCACGGCTCGACTCCACTGATCGTCACCGGCACCCCAGGCTCAACGACCATCCCGAGCTCAGGAACCCGCACAATAGCGCCCGGCCCGGTGTCCGACGTTACGTCGACTCGTAGCGTGCCCGCGCCTGTCAGGTGGTCGTACGACGCGTGGACGAAGACGTCGTCGATCAACGGGCGCGCGAGCAGGGTCACGTCCCGGAAGATGCCCGGCAGCCACCACATGTCCTGGTCCTCGAGGTACGAACCTGACGACCACTGGTGGACCCGCACGGCCAGCGTGTTCTGCCCCGGCCGCAGCAGATGCCCGACCGTGAACTCGCTCGGTAGCCGGCTCCCCTTCGCGGTCCCGGCCTCGACGTCGTTCACCCACACCTTGAAGCACGAGTCGACGCCCTCGAATCGCAGTACCGCACCGTCGATCGGCCAGTCGGCCGGCAGCTCGAACGTGCGGACGTGATCGCCCGTCGGGTTCGCGTCCGGCGCGTACGGCGGATCGATCGGGAAGGGGAAGGCGGTGTTGGTATACCGCGGTCGGTCGTGTCCCTGGAGGACCCAGTGCCCGGGAACGGTCAGCTCGCCCCAGTCCGGTTCGAGCTTTGGCATACCATCCGGCGCGCTCTCCCAGAGCTTGAAGTTCCAGCGCCCGTTCAGGCTGATCCGCGGCCGGGACGACCGCAACCACGCCCGCGGTTCGCGCGCCCCGGTGCTCGGGGTCAGATCCTCGAAGTACCTCACTGCGCCTCCTTCAGCACCCGAACGTCCCACGGCCCCAACTCAACCCGCCCCGACTCCACAGGAACCGGCGGCTCGACTGTCACCGGCGTACCGGACCAGTTGTGGATGAACCACAGGCGCTCCCCCGCCGCGTTCACCGCCGACAGCGCAGTCACCGACGGAGCCCACAACCGCGACTCCCCATACAGCGCCGCGGCCAAAGCAGGATCCGGCACAGTGCCGACGTACGTCACTCGCCCAGCACCGAACCGCTTGCTGGTGACGATCGGCCGCCGCCCGGTCGGATGCTCGTACGACGCCAGGACGTCGGCATCGTCGACGAGCAACGTCTCCGCCCATCGCGTCGCGTGCCCGGCCAAACCACTCACCGGCATCGCGGATTCCAGGTTCTCGAACTCCTGGTATGCCATTCCGGCCGCCTCCCGCAACCGCGGCGGAGCAACCTCAGCACGGGGCCGCGCCTCCAGATCCGCATACCCGGTCCGCGGCCCGACAATCAGATGCCCACCGTCCCGCGCATACGAGACCAACCGATCCAGCACCGCATCCGACGCCACGTAGAGCCCCGCGGCAACAACCACCGGAGCCGACAACGCAGCCTCGAGCCGCTCGACCGGCACAACCCCAGGTCGCAAGCCGGCGTCCAGAATCCCCGAGTAGAAGGCTTCCACGATCGTCCGGTACGACGCCTTGTCCGGTATACCGCCCCGCGTCGCCAACGGCGGCTGGCACTGCATCGCCCAGTCACTCTCGGTCGACCAGAGCACCGCGACGTCCACATCAGGCGTCAGATCGACTACAGACGACCCGGCCGCCGCCAACTCGGCCCCAATCGCAGCGATCTCGCGGTATACCCGCCCCGGCTCCAACCCGTGCCCGAGAATCCCGCCCCAGAACGTCTCCGCCCCGTGATGGATCGAGTGCCAGTGCCAGTACTCGACCATCCGTGCGCCACGCGACACCATCGCCCACGCGAGCTGCCGGAGCTGCCCGTCGTACGGTGGCCGGTTCTGGTGCGCGCCGCCGATCGACGTCGCGTTCGTCTCGGTCACCAGGAACGGCTCCCAGCGCGACCCGTAGATCCGATCCGCGGCCAGGAACAGCTCGGCAACGCTCCGCCCGATCCACCCCGGCTCCAACCGCGATGGAACCCCAGGCCGGGCCAACCCGTCCTGCACGTCGACGTAAATGTTGCCCGCCGCAACGTCCAGCTGCGAGGTCAGCGGTACGTCGGCCACCGCCGGCCGGTCGTACGCGAGGCACGTCGTCACGAACTGCCCCGGCCGCCGCAACCCGCGCAGCACCGAAGCCTGCCACCCGATGAACTCGGAAGTCCGCGCTGCCTGGAACCGCCGCCAGGCCAGGTCGTACGACGGCGTGCTGTTCCCGTCCGGCCGCCACAACTCAGACCAGTCGCTCAACCGATGCGACCAGTACGTCAACCCCCACGCCTCGTTGAGCGCCTCGACGTCGCCGTACGTCCGACGCAGTCGAGCCACAAAGTCGTCGAACGCGGACGCGTTGTGGGCCAACAGAACACCGGGCTCGTTGTCGACCTGGTACCCGATCACCGCTGGATGATCGCGACAACGCTCCACGATCCGCCGAACCACCCGCTCCGCGTGGAACAGGAACGCGGGCTGCCCGTAGTCGATCTCCTGCCGAATCCCCCACGGCACCGGCGCACCGCTAGACCGCTCGGCTGCGATCTCCGGGTGCGCGCGTTGCAGCCACGGCGGTACGGCGTACGTCGGCGTACCCAGGATCACGCCGATCCCGCGGTCGCGGGCGCCGTCGAGCACCGGGCGGATCCATTCGAGGTCGAAGACGCCGTCCCGTGGTTCCCAGGTCGACCAGACCGACTCCCCGACACGGATGGCGGTGATGCCGGCCGCGACCATCAGGTCCAGGTCGGTCGGGACCCGATCACCGAGCGAGCGCGGCAGGTACTCCGGGTAGTAGGCCGTCCCCAGCACGACATGTGGCGGCAGCATGCGTCAACGCTAACCGACACCACGACACTCGTGCAATCGTTTGCACACAGGGAATTCTCAGCGGATGCGGGCTCTCCGCCTTGCCGGGCCGGTGCTGGCGCGCACGACGAGCTCCGGCGTGAGCAGGTCCGGCGCGGGCCAGTCGGCGCCGCCGAGCCGCTTGGTGAGCTGCTCCCAGGCCAGTTCGCCCAGCCTCGCCCGCTCGTTGCGCAAGGAGGTCAACGGCGGCCGCGAGTACGCCGCGATCGGAATGTCGTCGTACGACGCGACCGACAGCTCGGACGGCACCTCGACGCCGTTGTCGTACATCCAGCTCAGCAGGCCGATCCCGACCAGGTCGTTGAACGTGATCACCGCGGTCGCCCGGCTGTGCAGGACCGTCGGCCCGGCGTCGTACCCGTGGTTGCCGGACCAGCCCCCGTCGATCTCGTCCAGAGTCACATCGAGCGCACGCGCCGTACGACGCAGCGTCCGGCGGCGCTCCCCGTCGGACCAGGAACTGGCCGGACCGCCGACATACAGCACCCTGCGATGGCCGAGACCAGTGAGATGCTCGAGCAGCAATCGCGAGGCGGCGCGGTAGTCGATCGCGACCACGCCCGCGTTCTTCACCGTGCGGTTGATGCAGACCACGGGCACCGGCTGGGCCAGCGCCTTCTCCAGACCGGCGCGGGTCAGGCGCGAACTGCAGAGCACCAACGCGCCGGAGTAGTCGACGAGCTCGTCGACGAGACGCAGCTCCTCGGCCGGGTCCTCGCTGCTCTCGCCGATCAGCAGCCGGTACCCGCCGGCGCGCGCGGCGGCGTTGAGGCCCTTCAGGACCTCGGAGAAGAACGGGTTCGTCAGGTCCGGCACCGTCACACCGACCGTCAGCGGGCGGCCGAGCTTGAACTCCTGCGCCCGCTTGTCGGCGCGATACCCCAGCTGGCCGGCCACCGCGCGCACATGCGCGACCACCTCGGGCGAGATCAGGTCGGAACCGTTCAGCGCCCGCGACACCGTCGAGACCGAGGTACCGGCCTCGCGTGCCACGTCGATCAACCGAACCCGTTCCGCCACTGTCTTCCCCTCAGCCTGAGATCCTTACGTCTGGCCGATCCGCACGTTCCGGATCGTCACGTCGTCGGCGTACTGTACGACAGCTTCCGCCGCGACCTCGTCGAACCGGCTGTCGGTGATCGCCACCGAGGTGATGTGCTTCGTCTCCGCTCCCACGATGCGGTAGGCCCGCTCGGCGCGGGCCACCCGGACCCGGTCGAAGCGGATGCCGCGCACGTCCGGGAACAGCGACTGGTCGCCACCTCCCTGGTAGCTGAAAGTAACCTCCAAAGGACGATACATCCAGGCCCGCGAATCCACGTCGCGGACATCGACATTGTGCACATAGCCACCGCGGGTCGAGGTCGACTTCACGCAGAGCAGCCATTGCAGGTACGCCTCGTCCGCGGCCGGGTCGGCCGGCGCGTGCAAACGGCGTACGAACACGTCCTCGACGCCGCCGCTCATCTCACTACCGACAGCGACCGCGGCGCCGCCGCTGAGGAACGTGCAGTCCTCCACGATGATCCCGCGCGACGGCAGCCCGAGCCGGCGGCCGTCGGCGTCCCGGCCGGACTTGATCGCGATGCAGTCGTCGTGGGTCGCGAACGTGCAGTCGCGGATCAGTACGTCGGTGCAGGACTCCGGATTGCAGCCGTCGCCGTTCGGACCCAGGTTGCTGACGGTGACGCCCCGGACGGTCACGTTGCTGCACTCGAGCGGGTGGATCGTCCACATCGGCGAGTCCTTGACGGTCACGCCCTCGATCAGCACGTTCGTGCAGCGGAACGGCTGGATGAAGCTCGGGCGGAGGTAGTGCCCCTCTCCGAAGACGCGCTGCTCGACCGGGACCTGCTCGTTGTTCATCCGCTCGAGCTCGCCCCAGTCGGCGCGCTGGTTCGGCAGGCCGGTGTGCCAGCCGTACTGCCCGCTGCCGATCAGGTACCACCAGTGCTCGTTGTCGCCGGCGCCGTCGAGGACGCCCTTGCCGGTGATGCCGATGTCGGTCTGCCCCTCGGCGCGGATCAGCGACGAGTAGTTGTACACCTCGACGGCCTGCCACCGCGTCCGCACGACCGGCAGGTACGCCGCCGGATCGGTGCTGAACCGCAGCGTCGCGCCTTCCTTCAGGTGCAGGTCGACGTGGCTCAGCAGGTTGATCGCACCGGTCTGCCACACCCCCGGCGGTACGACGACATGTCCGCCGCCGGCCTGATGGCACGCGGAGATCGCCGCCGCGATCCCGGCAGTCGCGTCGTCGGGCGTCGCGCCGTACGCCGTGATCGGGAACCAGGCGTCCCGGAACCGTGGCGGGCGGATCCGCGATCTGACGAGAGCCTCCCGATCAGCGGCGGCCGCGGGCAGTCCGATGCCTGCAGCAACCACTCCTCCGAGTGAGACACCGAGCAGCTGACGACGAGTGGGACGCATAGCACAACCTTCCTCAGGGACGGATGAGGTAAAGCTTTGCCCGCAAGTATCCAAGAGATTTCAGGCCGGTCAAGTCTTTGTCCACAGTCACCCGTTGACAGTCCAACGCGCGACGGGCACGATCGGTTGCAATCGTTTGCACGCAAGGAGCCGCGGATGACCGCCCCCGTTAGTCGCCGTACTGTCCTGCTCGCCGGTGGAGCTGCTGTATCCCTGTTCGGCGGCGGTACCGCCCTGGCCGCCGCCGAAACCGGACCGGACGCGCAAGTGGCCGCGATCCTGCGCAGGATCCGCCCGCCGCGCTTCCCGGACCGCTGGTACGACGTGACCGACTTCGGCGCCGTCGGCGACGACGCGACCGACTGTACGGCGGCACTCCGCGCAGCGATCGAGACCTGTCACCGGCGCGGTGGCGGCCATGTCGTCGTACCGGCAGGTGACTACCGGACCGGCGCGGTACATCTGCTCAGCCGCGTCGACCTGCACCTGGCGGCCGGTGCGCGACTGGCGTTCAGCCAGGACCCGGCGGCGTACCTTCCGGTCGTCGCGACGCGCTACGAGGGGACGGAGTGCTACAACTACTCCGCCTTCGTCTACGCGTACGGTCAGCGCGACATCGCGGTCACCGGGCAGGGCGTGCTCGACGGACGCGCCGACGCGACGCACTGGTGGGACTGGACCGGCGGGCCGCCGCCGAACGAGGGACCGGACAAGACGCTGCTGATCCAGATGGCCGCGGCAGGCGTTCCGGTCGAGGAGCGGGTCTTCGGCGCGGGTCACAACCTCCGGCCGAACCTGCTGCAGTTCAACCGCTGCGAGAACGTCCTGCTCGACGGCATCACGGTCAAGGACTCGCCGATGTGGAACATCCACCCGGTGCTCTGCCGCAACGTCACGATCCGCGGCGTCACGGTCGACAGCCCGAACGGCCCGAACAACGACGGCATCGACCCGGAGTCGTGCACCGACGTCCTGATCGAGAACTGCACGATCTCCACCGGCGACGACTGCATAGCGTTCAAGTCCGGCAAGGACGCCGACGGCCGGCGGGTGAACGTGCCGGCCCGGTACGCCGTCGTCCGGAACTGCGAGATGGCCGACGGGAACGGCGGCGTGACGGCCGGCAGCGAGACCAGCGGCGGCGTGATGGACATCTTCGTCCGCGACTGCCGGATGAGCAGCCCGCACCTCGAGCGCGCGATCCGGATCAAGAGCAACCCGGACCGCGGCGGGACGATCACGAACATCGACGTACGCCGGGTCACGGTCGGGCAGGCCGCCGACTCGGCGATCGAGATCGTGCTCAACTACGCCAACGTGACGACCGGGGCGTACCCGCCGGACGTGCACGGCATCACGATCAGCCAGCTCACCGTGGCCTCCGCGCCGCGGGCCCTGAACCTGCTAGGCCTCACCGACGACCCGCTGCGCGACATCCGCCTGCACCAGTGCCGCTTCGACGCGATCACCGAGGACAACGTGATCGAGAACGTCGAAGGTCTGCGCCTGAACCAGGTCTGGATCAACGGCGTCCGCGTCGACAACTGAAGGAGCCTCCATGGACAACCTGAGCCGCAAGAACTTCCTGAGACTGACTGCTGGAACCGCTCTCGTCTCTGCGCTGAACACGAATGTCGCCGAGGCCGCTCCGCTGGATCCCGGTCCGGGCTGGGGGCACGTCGGCGAGATCCTGCGTCGCACCCGGCCGCCCCAGTTCCGTGCCCGCGACTTCTCGATCACCACCTTCGGGGCGATCGCCGACGGCACCACCCTCGCCACGGACGCGATCGCGAAGGCCATCGACGCCTGTCACCGCTCCGGCGGCGGGCGCGTCGTCGTACCGGCCGGCACCTTCCTCACCGGCGCGATCCACCTGAAGTCCAACGTCAACCTGCACGTCTCGGACGGCGCCACGCTGCTCTTCAGCACCGACCCGACGCAATACCTCCCGGTCGTGCTGACGCGCTTCGAGGGCCAGGAGTGCATGAACTACTCACCATTCATCTACGCGCGCGACTGCGAGAACATCGCCGTCACCGGGACCGGCACGCTCGACGGCGGCGCGACCTGGGACAACTGGTGGTCCTGGGTCACGCCTTCCGGCCCGGACGCCCAGGCGCTGCAGCAGATGGCGGCGGACGGCGTACCGGTGGAGGAGCGTGTGTTCGGCGACGGCCACCACCTGCGCGCCGCGTTCATCGAGACCCAGTCCTGCTGCAACGTGCTGATCGAAGGCGTCACGATCCTGCGTTCGCCGTTCTGGGAAGTGCACCCGGTGCTGTCGCGGAATGTCACCGTGCGCGGCCTCCACATCGACAGCCGCGGGCCGAACAACGACGGCGTCAATCCGGAGAGCTCGCAGTACGTCCACATCCACGACTGCACGTTCAACTGCGGTGACGACTGCATCGCGATCAAGTCCGGCAAGGGCGCCGACGGTCTGCGGATCAACGTTCCGTCGGAGAACATCCTGATCGAGAACTGCACGCTGAACATCCGGTACGGCGCGATCACGATCGGCAGCGAGATGACCGGCGGCGTCCGGAACGTGTTCGTCCGCAACTGCACGATCGGCAGCCCGAACCTCTACTTCGGCCTCTACATCAAGACGAACTCGGTTCGCGGCGGTTTCGCCGAGAACATCTACCTGCGCGACCTCGAGATCTCGAACCTCACCAAGGAAGTCGTGTCCTGCAACTTCTACCGCAGCGAGGGCGACGTCGGCCCACTCACGCCGCGGGTGCGGAACGTCGAGCTGCGCAACGTCACCGTCGGCCACGCCCGGAACGCGTTCTCGATCTTCGGGTACCCGCGCTCGCCGATCCAGGACTTCCGGCTGATCGACTGCACGTACACCAGCATCGACGCCGCGAGCTCGATCCAGGACACCCAGCTGACCTTCCAGAACTTCCACGTGAACGGCCAGCTCATCACCGATCCGGCGCAGCTCCTGTGACGGCCGGCTGGGCTGAGGCCGACCGCATCCTGGCCGAGGTCCGGCCGCCTGTCTTTCCTGCTGTCGACTTCCCGATCACGTCGTACGGCGCGGTCGAGAGCGACGCCGGCCCGGGGATCGCGGCCGCCATCCGAGCCTGCCACGACTCCGGTGGCGGGCGCGTCGTCGTACCGCCCGGCGAATGGCGCACGGGGAAGATCCACTTGCTGTCGTATGTCGAGCTGCACGTCAGCGAAGGCGCCACGCTGCTCTTCAGTAGCAATCCGGCCGACTACCTGCCGGTCGTGGAGACCCGGTACGAGGGGCTCGAGGTGCTCAACCACTCCCCCATGATCTACGCGAACGGCTGCACCGACATCGCGATCACCGGCACCGGGACGCTCGACGGGCAGGGATCGTGGGACACGTGGTGGCAGTGGTTCCACGAGTGCCACGAGGACTTCAGACGACTCCGCGAGCAGAGCTGGTACGGCGTACCGCTGGCGGACCGTGATGCCGGCGACCGGCTGCGGTCGTCCTTCGTACAGCCGTACAACTGCACCAACGTGCTGATCGAAGGCGTGACGGTGGTCCGTTCACCGTTCTGGCAGATCCACCCGGTGCTCTGCCGCAACGTGACGATCCGCGACCTGGTCATCGACTCGCAAGGACCGAACAACGACGGCATCGACCTCGAGTCGTGCCGTTCGGTCGTCGTCTCCGGCTGTGTCATCGACGCCGGCGACGACTGCATCGCGCTCAAGTCCGGTCGCGAGGCGGACGGCCTGCGGGTCGACGTACCGACCGAGGACGTGCTGATCGAGGACTGCGAGCTGCGGGTCAAGTACGGCGCGATCACGCTCGGCTCGGACCTCACCGGCGGCATCCGCAACGTGTACGTCCGCAACTGCCGGATCGGCGGCCCGTACTTCGCGTTGTACATCAAGACGAACGCGGTCCGTGGCGGGTTCGTGGAGAACGTCTATCTGCGCGACGTCACGGTCTCCGAGGTCTCGAAGGAAGTTGTCCAGTGCAACTTCCACCGCGGTGAGGGTGAGGCCGGCCCGCTCACGCCGTACGTCCGGAACGTCGAACTGCGCGGCGTGAAGGTCGAGCACGCGCGTAACGCCCTCCTGCTCCGCGGCTACCGGAACTCGAGGATCGAGGACTTCCGGCTGGTCGACTGCGATTTCACCGTCGACCAGCCGAGTACCGTCCAGCACGCGGCACTCACCTTCGACAACGTGACCGTGAACGGGCACTCGGTGAAAGACGTTCACCAGATCCGGTAGCCGGAGGGGGAGGTCGCGGTCGCCCTCCCCCTCACCCCGTCACGGCAGGTGCGCGCAGTGGGTGTCCAGGTCCCACAGGATCACCGACAGCGCGTACGGACTGATCGTGTGGTCGCCGTGGGTCGCGTCCTCCAGCAACTCCCAGTGGCCGTTCGACTCGTTGCTCACCGCATCGGTCCCGATCACGGCGATCCGCTGGCGCACCGCGGCCTCGTACGACCGGTGCCCGACGCCGTTGAAGCAGCAGTCGTCGAACCGGTTGAGGATCTGGATCTGGCGCCGGTGCCGCCCGACCGACGCGAGCGCGTAGAAGTCCGGGAAGTCGGCCAGTCCGTAGAACCCCGGCTGCATGTCCAGCCGCTGCTCCCAGTCGCCGCGCGTCGGGCTCGGCTTCGGCGACCCCGGCCGGACGAAGAACGGCAGCGAGCCGGCCGTCGGGTACGAGCGGGTGATCCGCGTGTCCAGCGCCGGGTACACACTCGTCGCCCAGCCACCGCCGGACAGCCCGATCATCTGCACCGACGACGGACGGTACGTCGCCTGCACGTAGTTCATCGCCACGGCCAACGGTGTGAGGAACAGTGCGAGCGGCGAGTACGTGTCCGAGGCCCACTGCGGGAGGTCGTTGTGCGACGGCTGCAGCTGCTGGGTGGGGTCGGCCGGGTCCTGCAGCGTCTTCGGGTTCCAGTGGTAGAAGGGCATCGCGAACAGCAGCACGGTGTACCCGTGGTCAAGCAGGCCCTGTGCGACCCGCTGCATCGTGTCCAGACCCTCACCGTGCCCGTTGTGGTAAAACGCGACCCGCCGGTGGGTGCTCTGCGTCGGCTCGAGTACGAACACCGTGGCGACGTACCCGAACGGCATCGCCACCTCGAGCTTGTCGTAGCGCCGTACGCCGGTGAACTCGGGCAGCTCCTGTGGCACTCCGACGTTCCGCCGTACCGTCGGCAGCCCGGTCGGCAACACACCGGTGTCCTTCCACACCTGCGCGACCAGCTGCGGCCGCAGCGCGTCCGCGTCGGCGACGGTGTGGATCTTCATCAGCTCCTCGACGTCCACCCCGACGACGACCTGCGGCAGCGTCTTGTACGTCGCCGCGTGGGCGGCCGCGATCTCAGCGTTGACCGGTGCAACGGGCCGCGGCGCCGGACGCGGCTGCACACCGCCCGCCGGGACCTCCTCCGCAGCCGCGTCGAGCGGCCATCCGGTAGCACTGCCGGCAGTCACGGCGAGAGCACCTCCGAGAATGGACCGGCGATTGACGTTCTTCATGATGGATCACCTTTCGAGGCGGGGAACGACCGGGTGCCATCCGCCGAACACGAACGACGGGTCGCGCAGCTGCGCGGCCTCCTCGTCGCCGAGCTGCCGGGAGCACGCCAGTCGTGTGGTGGTGTCGAGCGGCTGACCGGCCAGGTCGGTGCTGTGGTACTCCCAGAACCGGATCTGGCCGGCGGCCGCGCAGTCGTTGGGGCTGGTGATCTGCCAGCCGCTCTTCTTCACGTGGCTGTCCATCGCGGAGTCGATGAAGACGGCCTGGCTGGTCGGGAACCGGCTGAGCTCGGCCCGCGCCAGGAACACGCTGTCGTCGGCCACCTCCGGCGCGCGCGTCAGCCGCACCCGCACGAAGATGTTGCCGGGTCCGTTGTCGATGTTGCGGACCTGGTTGTAATAGCCCTCGTGCAGCGCCTTCAGCTCCGAGTCCTGCATGAACACGCCGCCGGTCCCCCAGACGAAGTCCACGTCACCCTCGACGTAGCTGTTCGTCACGAACGCCTGTCCTTGCAGGCGGAGGCTGTCCTGGTACCCGAGGATGCGAACCCGCGCCAGCACGATCCGGCTCCCGTTCCCGAAGAACGCCTCGGCCTGCGACCCGCGGTACGGCGCGAGGTTCTGTACGGTCACGTCCGTCATCGTGAAGTCGTCGGCGAAGACGCCCATCGCGGACCGCCAGCAGTTGAAGCGATCCGACTGCGGGATGACGCGGCGCTGGCAGTAGGACTGCTCGACCGGGACGCTCCCCATCGCGGAGTCGCCGTTGAGCAGGTTGTTGTTCGGGTACCCGATCACGGTCCGGCCAGCACCCGCACCGCGGATCGTGAGACCGGGCTTGGTCGGCGGCACCCAGACCAGCTCGCGGTAGAGACCGGGCGCGACGTCGATCGTCGCCTGGTGGCCCTCGCCCACGAAGTCGATCGCCGCCTGCACCGTGCAGAAGTCCTTGCCACGTCCTACGGTCAGGTGGCTGTCATCCTTCGGATCCTGTCGGGTGCGGAACCGCCAGCCGTCGGCCTTCGTGATCCCTGGGTCGCCTTGCACGAACCCGGGATCGATCGTCACGTAGTACACCTGGCCGGCCTTGAGCCGCTGATGCGGGTAGATCGTGACGGTCCTTTTGTCGACCACAATCGCCTGGTACGTCCACGTGTGCAGTTCGCCGTAGTCCGTGCGGGCGTCTCCGACAGTCCGCTGGTACGACGTGAGCTCTGCCAGGCTGATCGTGTCGACGACGTCGCCGTTCGCCGCGTGGATGTTCAGCTTTCCGGTCACACCGAGGCGGACCGGGCCCTGGTAGGTGAGGCTGAGCGGGGTGTCCGAGCAGGTCGCGTCCTCCTTCGGCGCGAGTTTCGGCGTACCGCTGGGGCCGGTGGACCAGCCGGTCAGGCGTTTCAGCACCGCGGTGAGTTTGGTCGCGGCGACCTGGTGACCTTGGACGTTCGGGTGCGTGCTGCCGTTGAAGTCGTCCGGTCCGAGCCAGCCCGTCGTGTCGACGTACACGATCCGACGGTCCTTCGCGGCCGCGACCGCTGCCTTGATGTCGTCGGCGTGCGTGCCGTTGAAGGGGCGCAGGGCGACGATCAACGCCTGCGGGTCGGCCGCGCGGATCTTCCGCAGATAGGCCAGGTACGCGGGGGTGAACTCGGCGCTCGTCGACGCCGCGTCGTTCGTACCGAAGTTGACAACGACCGCGCCGGGATCGAAGGGTGCGGCCGGGAAGCCGGCGAGGTTCCAGCCGAACGACTCGGACGCCGTACCGACGTTGCCGTGGCCTGGCTGGATGATGCCCTGCTTGCCGAAACCGACCTGGTTGGTGTCCGCGCCGAACGTCTCCCCGACCAGGTGCGGGTACGCCTTGGTGCCGTCGGCGCAGTCGGTCCCGAGCTCGGCGCAGAGCGCCATCACACCCTGCGTGATCGAGTCGCCGTAGAACTCGATGCGGTGCTCGGCGGTCGTCTGCAGCGGGATCAGCTTGGCGTCCGGGGCGAGCTCGATCTTCTCCAGGACGACACCGGTCTGCAGCGGGACGTTCCAGCGGTTCTCGTACTCGTCGACGTCCTTGACCACGATCTCCGCGGTGTGCGCGACCGTCGGGTCGAGGTCGTCGGCGAACACCTTGTGGTCCGCGTCGGCCTTGTGCAGTACGGGCGCCTGGCCGTCGATCGCGACGTACAACTGGGCCGGGACGGTGATCGACGCGGTCTCGAGCAGCGCGCCGAGGTGCGAGCCGGTGAACCTCAGCCGGACCGAGGAGCCGGAGTTCACGGTGATCGCGACGTCGTCGTCACGGCCCCAGTGCCCGTCGAGCTCGATCCGCGGGTCGAACGGTCCGTACGTCGCCGGGTTCGCAGCCGTTGCTGTCGTTGCCGACATCGTCAGAAGGCCGGCTCCGGCAAGCAGGACCAGACACAAGCTCAACAGGCGATTTCGCACGGTGCTCTCCTCGCGCGGGCCGCCGCAACAGAAGCCCGGGGCGGTGGGCGGGTAATCCTTTTCCCGGCAACCGTTGCAGGCCGGCGAGGCGGCGTCAAGGGGTCGGTGCAGCAAATCGGGAAAAGGTTTACATCGCTCTGTCGGCAGCGATCTGCGCTGGGATCATGGTCCAATGGGCCGGTGAGACGGAATCGATCTTCGGAGGCGACGAGTGAGCGGGCGGCCCGCGCCACGATCCATGACGTGGCGCGGCTGGCCGAGGTGTCGACGGCGACCGTGTCGCGGGTGCTGAGCGGCGGCAAGCCGGTGTCGCCGGAGGTCGCCGACCGGGTCCGCGTCGCGGCCCAGGACGTCGGGTACCGTCCGAACCCGGCGGCCCAGACACTGTTGCGCGGCAGCAGCCGCACGGTCGGCGTCGTCGTACCGGACCTCGGCAATCCGTACTTCGCCGAGATCCTCAAGGGCGTCGCCGCCGAAGCCGCCGCCACCGATCATCACACGCTGGTCGCGGGCACCGAGGAGGACCCGGAGCAGGAGTACCGCTCCGCGATCGAGCTCGCCCGCTGGGTCGACGGGCTGCTGCTGTGCGCGCCACGGATGAGTACGCCCCGCCTGCGCGAGGTCGCCGAGGCCGCGCGCCGCCTCGTCCTGATCAACCGGGTACTGCGGCACTCCGCGGTCGGCTCGGTCGTGGTCGACTACCACCTCGGCGTCCGCGCACTGTGCGAGCACCTCGCGTCGCTCGGCCACAAGCGGATCGCGTACCTGCAGGGCCCGACCGCCGCGTGGTCCGATCAGCAACGCCAACGCGGCTTCCGCTCCCCGGAGGCGTCCGGTCTCACGATCTTCCGGGTGCCGTGCGGCTCGACGCTCGTCGACGGACGGGACGCGGTGGACGAGGCGCTGACCTACAAGCCCACCGCGATCATCTGCTTCAACGACCACGTCGCCGTCGGCGTCCTCAGCCGCCTCCGCGAACTCGGCCTCTCCGTCCCCGGCGACATCTCCGTCGCCGGCATCGACAACGCCCCCATGAGCGCCCACACCGACCCCGGCCTCACGACGTACGCCGTCTCCACCGTCGAACTGGGCCGCCAAGCCTGGGAACGCTTCACCCCCCGAGTAACCACCGCCACCACCCACGTCCAAGGCGACCTGGTAATCCGCGCCTCCACAGCACCCCCACCCCACCGCCCCCGCCGCTAACCCACCCCACACCTTGTACCGCTGGATGCCGGGTTGTCTTGCCGCTGGCGGGTTGTATCGCGCTAGCGGTGAAACAACCCGCCATCCGCGCGAACCGGAGCGGGTGGTGGGTGTGGATCAGGCGGGGGTGGTGAAGTGGTAGGTGCCGGAGCCGGTGTGGCAGATGGTGGTGTCGGGGGTTGAGTTGAGGAGGGTTAGGTCCTTCGCGTTGGCCAGGGGGTGGCCGGATTCCTTGGTGGCGTTGGGGTTTGTGGTGGGGATGTGGATGGTCGCGTTGGCGCCGGGTGGGACGGTTACGTCAAGGGTGAGGGTGCCGTCGGACAGTTGCCAGCGGGTGGTGACTCGGCCGGTCGGGGTGTCGTACGCCGCTTCGGCCCAGTTCAACCGGCCGCCGGGGCGGGGTTTGATGACGAGGTCGCGGAAGCCGATGGACTCGGGCGACTGGCTGATGCCGGCGACGTCGCCGTACAGCCATTCGCCGACCGAGCCGAGTGAGTAGTGGTTGAACGAGTTCATGGCGACCGGCCCGAACCCGTTCTCCTCGGTCCACCCGTCCCAGCGCTCCCAGATGGTCGTCGCGCCGTGCTTGATCGAGTATCCCCAGGACGGGTACCGGTCGTCGTGCAGCAGGTCGTACGCCAACTCGGCGTACCCGTACTTCGTCAGGATCGGGCACAGCAACGCGACCCCGGCGAACCCGGTCGTCAGCGATCTCCCGCGCAGCTCGAGATCCCCCACCAGATGCTTGACCGCCGCCTGCTCGGCCTGCTCCGGCAGCAACCCGAACGCCAACGGCAACAGGTACCCGGTCTGCGTGTCCCCGCGAACCTTGCCCTCGGCATCGACAAACTCCGCCACGAACGCCGCCGCGATCTTGTCGTGCAGTTCGCCGTACGCCGCTGCCTCGTCGGCCAGCCCGAGCACCCGAGCGGCCGCCGCCGTGAACTCCACGCTCCGCGCGAAGTAGGCGGTCGCGAGAACATCCCGATCGGTCTGTACGCCGACCTGCAACCAGTCACCGTAGTGACCGCTCGTCCGGTTCCGCCAGATCAGGTCAGGGTTGGCGCGGTGCACGTAGTCGACCCAGCGCCGCATCACCGGCCACGCGGTCCGCAGTACGCGCTCGTCGCCGTAGATCCGGTACAGCGTCCACGGCACGATCGTCGCCGCATCGGCCCACGCCGGCGTACCGTGCCGGCCGGTGATGACGTGCGGGATCACATCCGGGATCGCACCTTCATCGGTCTGCGCCACCGCGAGATCCGCGAACCAGTTCTCGAAGAACGTCAGTACATCGGCCTGGTACGCCGCCGTGGGCAGGAAGATCTGCGCGTCCGCCGTCCACCCGAGTCGTTCGTCGCGCTGCGGACAGTCCGTCGGAACGCTGACGAAGTTGCCCCGCTGCCCCCACAGGATGTTGCTGAGCAGCTGGTTGACGCCTGGATCCGAACACTCGAACCGTCCCGCGACCGGCGTGTCCGAGTGCAGCACCCGCCCGGTCACGTCCTCCGCCGTCAGCTCACCCGGATAGCCGTCGACCTCGACGTACCGGAAGCCGTGCACGGTGAAGATCGGCTCGAAGACCTCCTCGCCCGCGCCGGCGCTGACGAAGTAGTCCGTGGCGTCGGCAGTGCGGAGGTTCGCCGTGTACAACTCGCCGTCCGCCTGCAGCATCTCGCCGTGCCGCAGCCGAATCCGGTCCCCGGCCTGGGCGCCACGCACTCGCAACCGCACGCGGCCGGCAAAGTTCTGCCCGAGGTCGACGATGAAGCGTCCTGGTTCAAGCGCGGTCACCGCGGTCGCCGCGACATCCTCCGTCAGCCGCACCGGGTCGGTCGGCGCCGCGATCAGCGTCGACACGTCACCGCCGAGATCACCGGCAGGCGCCCAGTCGCCGGCGTCGTACCCCGGGTCGGACCAGGCGCCGAGCTCGTGCCTGGCGTCGTACGACTCGCCCATCAGCAGGTCGGCGAACCTGATCGGCCCGACCCGTTCGACCCAGCGGCCATCGGTCGCGACCACGGTCCGCGAACCGTCCGGGTGATCGACGACGAGTTGGGCGAGCAGCTGCGGTTTCTTGCCGTAGTGGTGCGCGTGGCTTCGCGTGTCCCACCCGACGTACCCGGACCACCAGCCATCGCCGAGGACGGCGCCGATCACGTTCTCGCCCTCGTGCAAGAGGTCGGTCACGTCGTACGTCTGGTAGGCGACGCGCTCGCGGTAGTCGGTCCAGCCCGGCGTCAGTTCGTCGTTGCCGACCCGCTGACCGTTGGCGCTGAACTGGTAGAGCCCGTGGGCGGTCGCATAGACCCGTGCTCTGGTGACTGGTTGGGTCAGCTCGAACGAACGCCGGTAGTAGCGCGGCGGTGCGATGGTCGCCTGCCGCACCGTCCGCGGCTCGACGCGGTCCACTGGCGGCTCGAAGTACGGATCGGTCTCGTAGTCGTGCTCGATCCAGTGCGCCTCCCACTCGTCCTCGTGGAAGAGACCGGTCGCAAAGGTCGCCTCCGCAGACGAGACCTCGCCGACCACGTCGCGCACCGAGAGCTGCCACACGTAGTCCGTCTGCGACGTCAGCGGAGCACCACCGTGGACGACGTACGTGTCGCGCTCGCTCCGCCACCCGCTGTCCCAGACCTGTACGCCGTCGCGCAGCACCTGCACGCGGAACGCGTCCTGCCGATCGCCACGGGTCGGCGACGCCAACCGCCAGCTCAACCGCGGTCGCGACGTACCGATCCCGAGTGGATCGACACGGTGCTCGCAGCGCAGGTCGTACGCCGTCAGCGCCGTGGCACTCGGCGCCTCGGACAGCACCCAGTCAGTTGTCACCAGGACCACTCCGTCTCGGGTCGGTGGAGCTCGTACTCACGGAGGCCGCCGGCGTGTTCCGGGCGGTCGCCGTACATCGGGCGGGACGTGCCGGGCGGGTCGATCGCGATCACGTCGTCGCCGCGCCAGGTGGTCCGGAACTCGTTGCCGGCCGCAAGCTCTGTGGTGGTCTGCTCAACCATCGGGAACGTCACGGTGATGCGCTCCCCCGGCTGCGGCTTCGGAATCGACAGGTATCCGTCGGGCGCCCAGATCCGCTCGGCACCGGCCCACTCGTCGTCTCCGCGCTGCAGCCTCAGCCGCGCGTATCCGGCCCAGTCGGGGATGCGCACGCGGAGCTCGTCCATCGGCTCGTTGACGTGTAGCTCGACCTTGCCCTCGACCGGCAGGTGGCTGACGACGTCGACCGCGTGATGCCCGCGCGTGAGCAGCAGGTTGACGCGCGTCAACCGGTGGTCCCCGGTGACGATGCTGTTCCACGCCCAGAACAGTCCACGGACGCCGGAACCGACGCAGCACGCCTGTACGTCGTTGGTGTGGCCGCGGCCCAGCGGTACGTCGGACACGTAGTCGTTCGGAGCGCCGTACCCGCAGAAGGCACCGAGGACACGCTCGCCCACGTCGACGTACGTCCGCCAACCGGGCTCGTCCTGTGAGCGGTCCGGCGCGGACTCCACCCAGCTGACGTCCTGCAGTTGCGAGGCGGCCAGGTGGTTACGGACGAAGCGCTCGACGACCGCCCAGTACTCCGTGAGTCCGTTGCCGGCCAGCGTCGTACCCAGACCGATGAGGTCGACGAGTGAACAGGTCTCGTGCTCGTACTGCTGGTCGGCAAGGTCACCTGGTGTCCAGCCGAACCGGGTCGCCTCGCCGAGCACCCAGTCGTAGCTGCGTCGCACGAACTCGGTCAGCCCGTGGTCACCGGTGTGCCTGGCCAGCCGGGCCAAACCTTCCAGCGTGCCGACCCGCGTGTGGAAGTGGCCGCTGCGGTACGCACGGGCCGGGTTGAAGCTCCCGTCGGCATTGAAGACACCGCTCTTCTCGACGATCAGCCGGGCGAACCACTCGCACAGCTCCAGCGCGTCGGTGTTGCCGGTCGCCTGGTGGTAGCGCAGCAGCGGCATGATCAGGCGCCCGGAGAACGAGGCCGGGTCGGGCGCGAGATGCAGGTCGATCGCGTTCGACGACGGCCAACCGTCCTTCGTGTACTCCGACGCCGGGTAGAACCAGACATCGCGCTCCTTGATCGCGATCCGCTTCAGCGCGGCCACCTGACGGTCCGCGGCCCGCTGGGCCTGTGGATCGTCCGCGGCGACCACCGCGGTCGTCATGGCGAGCAGGGTGGCGCGCTGGTCGATCAGGTTGGCATTCGGCAGCCAGTGACCCTTCGGGTGCGTCTGACGGTAGGTGAGACCGTCGTCGGCGAGCAGTGCGAACAGCCGCTGCCGGTAGCGGTCGGCGATCGTGTCCCAGCGCGGGTCCCAGTCCTTGCCGCCGGTCATCTGGCGGGTCAGCAGGATCGCGTCGGTGAGACGTCCGTGACTGGAGCCGTAGTCCCAGTCGCCGTGGTCCATGCGGGCAGGACGGGCCAGCAGGTTCGCACTGAAGAACGGGATGCCGTCCAGGTCGTCGTCGGCCAGGCCGGTCACCGCGTTCATCGCCAGCGCGGCCCGGTCCTCGAGCAGCAGAGTCGCAGGGATCGTCGCCATGAGGTAAACCTTTGCCTCCTGCGCTCCCGAAGTCAACCGGCTATCCACAGGCTGGCAGATCCGCCTTGTTTTCTTGAGGTTTCCTGGCGGAGACTGGTCGAACCCCGAGCACAGGAGGATCCGACCCAATGAGCGCTGCAGAGGTCGTCGCTACGTATCTGGTCGAGACCTACCTCCCACTGGAACAAGCCGCCGAAGCCATCGCCGGCGAACAGTCGACGGGCACGTTCACCGCCGTCGCCCGGGAAACTCCGGAGCTCCGCGAACGTTTCGCCGCTCGCGTCCTCTCGGTCGAAGAACTACCGCCCACCGGCAACCCGGACCTGCCGGGCACAACCCGCTCGCGGGATGCCGTGAAGCGGAGCGCTCAGGTGCGGATCGCGTTCGGGCTGGACAACTTCGGGCCGTCGTTGCCCAACCTGCTCGCGGCGGTGGCCGGCAACTTGTTCGAGCTCCGGCAACTCGTCGGCATCCGGCTCCTCGACCTCGACCTCCCGGCGCCGTTCGCCCAGCGCTATCCCGGCCCGCAGTACGGCGTCCGCGGGACCCGCGAAATGCTCGACCGGCCGGACGGCGTCCTGCTCGGCACGATCGTGAAACCGAGCATCGGGCTGCCACCCGAGGAACTCCGGCTCGTCGTCCGCGAGCTCGCCGAGGCGGGCATCGACTTCATCAAGGACGACGAGCTGATGGGCAACCCGCCGCATTCACCACTCGCCGACCGGGTCGCGGTCGTCACCGAGGAACTCGACAAGGCCGCCGCCCGCACCGGCCGACGTCCCATGTACGCGTTCAACATCACCGACGACCTCGACCGCATGGCCGCCAACCACGACCTCGTCCACGCGGCCGGCGGCACCTGCGTGATGGTGTGCGTGAACCTCGTCGGCTTCAGCGCCCTCGCCTGGTTGCGCGAACGCTGCGCCCTGCCTATTCATGGGCATCGCGCGATGACCGGCGTCTACACCCGGGCGCCGCAGCTCGGCATCGACTACGTCGCCTGGTCGAAACTCGCCCGGCTGGCCGGGGCGGATCACCTGCACACCAATGGGCTGTCCAACAAGTTCTACGAAACCGACGAGGAGGTCCTCCGCTCCATCACCGCTGTCCGCACTCCACTGCTGGGAGGTTACGAAACGCTGCCTGTACTGTCCTCCGGCCAGACGCCTGGGCTGGCTCCCGAGACGTACCGCCGTACCAACACAACTGATCTCCTGGTGCTCGCCGGCGGCGGTATCCACGGCCACCCGACCGGCCCAGGCGCCGGCGTCACCGCAATGCGAGCCGCCTGGTCCGCAGCCACCTCCGGCACCGACCTGACAACAGCCGCCACACAAGTCCCCGCACTACAAGAAGCCCTCGACAAGTTCGGCTCCCCATACGCCGGAGGTCCTGATGGCCGGGGTTAGGCATGGTTGAGGCGGCGTTTTATGGGGACGACTTCACCGGGTCGACGGATGCGATGGTGCAGTTCGCGCGGGTCGGGTTGCGGGCGGTGTTGCTGGTGACGTTGCCGTCGGCACCTGAGTTGCGGGAGCTGGCCGAGCGGTACGACGTGATCGGGATCGCCGGGCTCGCACGATCGCTGCCGCCGGACGAACAGGAGGTCGAGCTGCGTCCGGTGCTGGAAGCGTTGCGGGATCTTGGGCCGCGCGTACTGCAGTACAAGGTGTGTTCGACCGCCGACTCCTCACCCACCCGCGGGAGTATCGGGCGCGCGCTGGAGATCGGGCGCGAGGTCTGCGGTCCCGCGATCGTCCCCATCCTCATCGCACAACCGGAACTAGGCCGCTACACCGTCTTCAGCCACCACTTCGCCGCCGAAGCCGGCACGATCCACCGCCTCGACCGCCAGCCCACCATGTCCACCCACCCCTCCACCCCCATGCACGAATCCGACCTCCGAGACCACCTCTCCCACCAAACCGCCCTCCCCCTAACAGCCCTCCACCTGACCACCTACCAGAACCTCACCGCCCACTTTCCTGTTGTGCGCGGTGGGGTTGGGGCGGTGGTGCTTGATGCGTTGACGGATGAGGATCTGCGGATGCTCGGGAGTGTGATCCTGCGGGACGCGCCCGTGGGCGAGGTCAGGTTTGCGATTGGGTCGGGTGGGTTGTCACGGGCGTTGGGGCTGGCGCTTCGGCCCGGTGGTGGGGCTGTTGGCTCGCGACAGTCAGGTGTGGGTGGGCCGGTGTTGGTGGTGTCGGGTAGTCAGTCGCGGCGTACTGCCGAGCAGATCGAGCATGCGCGGGTTGCCGGATGGACGGTTCTGCCGCTCGACGAGAAGGCGTCGGCGCGGGCGGTGGACGCCTTCTCGTCGGGTGCTGATGGCGTCGTCGTACACACGAATGAGCTAGGTCCCAACGAACTCGAGCAGGTGCCGTTTGCTCTGGCGGATGTCGTTCGGAGCGTGACTGCGCCTCTGGCGGTACGGCGGGTTGTTGTGGCCGGCGGGGATACGTCTGGTCAGGTGTTGCGGCGGCTCGAGGTCAGTGCGCTCGAGCTCGCTGGGTCTCCGGTGCCGATCTCGCCGGGGGTGCATCTGTGTCGGGTGACTTCTGCGGTGTCGGCTCTTGATGGTTTGGAAGTGTTGTTGAAGCCGGGGCAGTTGGGCGAGGTCGATCTGTTCACGGAGTTTCAGAGGTGGTCAGGGTGAAGGATTCGACCGGTGCCTGGGGAGTGTCGTGGATCTCGACGGTTCGGGGCGCTGAGCGTACGGCGAGGTTGGTGACGGTGATGTCGCGTACGACGGGCGCGTGGCCGCCGAACTGTTCCGGTTCCGCGTGCCGGGTGGTGATCAGGACCGCGGAGGTGGTGACGGCGTCGACGACGACGTTCTCGACGGTGACGTTCTCGATCACGCCGCCACGCGAGGAATTCGTCTTGATCCGCAGCGCATGGTCAACCCCGGGGTTGGTGATGTGGAGGTCTCGGGCGTGGATGTTGGATGCTCCGGCGGAGGCTTCGCTGCCGATCGTCAGGGCTCCGTGGCCGGCGGTGAAGCGGCAGGACTCGATGAGGATGTTGCGGGACGGGCGGCCGACGCGGCGGCCGTCGGCGTCGCGGCCGGACTTGATGGCGATGCAGTCGTCGCCGGTGGTGAACGAGCAGCCGGTGATGACGACGTTCTCGCAGGAGTCGGGGTTGCAGCCGTCGTTGTTCGGGCCGAGGGAGTCGACGGTGATGCCGCGGACGAGTACGTCGGTGCAGAAGACCGGGTGTACTACCCACATCGGGGCGTTCACGATGCGTACGTCTTCGATGCGGACACGACGGGAGGTGTGCGGCTGGATGAAGCTCGGGCGGAAGCCGTGACCGGGTTCGAAGATGCGGTCCTCGACGGGTACGTCGGCTTCGACCATGCGGAGTAGACGTTCCCAGTCGGTGCGCGGGCGGGTATTGCTCCACCAGTTGTCGGTGCTCGCGCCGCCGTCGAGGGTTCCGGTGCCGGTGATCGCGATGTCTGCTTCGTCGTACGCGTAGATGAGAGGTGAGTGGCTGAAGCACTCGATTCCTTGCCAGCGGGTGCGGACGATCGGGTACGCCGACGAGTCGGTGTGGAACCGGAGCGTCGCGCCGGCGGACAGATGGAGTTCGACGTTGCTGCGCAGCCGGATCGGCCCGGTGACGAATTCACCGTCGGGTACGACGACACGCCCGCCGGTGAGCGCACACGCATCGATCGCCCGCGCAATCGCCGCAGTGCAATCGACGTCGGTGCGGGCGCCGTACCTGGTGATCAGGTGATCAGGCATCGGCCGGCTCGAGCGACTGGACTCGGAGGGCGTTGGCCAAGGGGACGGCGATCACCCAGCTGGGGTTCCAGGTGTTGGTGTGGCCTCGGCGTTGCCAGTGGGTTTGGAAGACGGCTTCGCCTTGTTCGCCGGGGAGGGGAAAGTTCCAGTCGTTCGGGGCGGTGGCGACGCCTTGGGTCAACGCCTGGAGGGTGGTTCGGGCGGCGCTCACATACGACGGGTTGTTGGTGGTCAGGCCGAAGGAGAGGAGTTCGTACGTCGGGAAGAACGTATCCAGGTGATGGTTCTGGACGCTGACGGTCGGCCAGCCGATCGCGTTGAAGCCTGCGGTGTGGAGAGGTGAGTCCTCGTCCTGTTCCGGGGACCAGACGTACACCCAGGTGAGGAGCCAGTCAGCGGCCACTTCGCACCAGGTGGCGTAGAGCGGGTCGCCGGTGCGGCGGAAGAGTTCGTGGGCGGCCATGAAGTAGTACATGCCGGCTTCTTTGTCCTCGCAGGCCGCGTCCAGGGTGGAGCGGGAGAACGGGCGGTCGAAGGTCCGCGCGTGTTGGTCGTGGTACCGGGACAGCCAGGTGGTTGCCTCCGCCAACAGCTCGGTGGAGGCGAGGACCGACGACGCCTTCAGAGCAGCCAGCACGCACGGGATGCCCGCCGCGGAGACCGTCGTCGCAGCCGGGGTGCCGTCGAGCCGCCACCCCACCGGAAAGGTCCCATCAGCCAACTGAGCGGCACCGCGGAGGAAAGCTATGGCTTCCTCGAGGGCGTCGAGCCACGAGGGCGGGACGGGTTCCTCGTGGTCGCGGAAGAGCGTGATGACGTCGGCAAGGTCGCTGATTGTCTCGCCGTACGCGCGGCTGGACACCATAGGGCGGTTGCCGGCGCGGAAGCTGGTCCAGCGGCGGGTGCTGACCTGGTACGCGTTGTGGCGCAGGCCGGGGGTTGGTGTCGGGCTGCCGGCCAGGTAGAACTCGACGGCCGCGCGACAGCGGTCGATGCGCAAGCGGTCCCGCGTGTTGAAGCCGACCTGCGCGTCACACCACGCGAGCTTCAGCGCCTGACCGGTCCAGCCGTACAGGAAGTGCCGAAGCTTGCGCGGCCCATTGCCGGGGATGTCGCTGAACTTCGTGTACCCGGCGACCGTCCCGGACTGATACCACCGGTTGTCTAGTGCAACGGTCTTCAAGGTGATGAGCTCGTCGAGAGCCAGCCCGTCCGCACCAGCGGCGGTGAAGAGTGCGCGGGCACTCTCAACGAGGTTCCGGAAGGCGTGGCCGCGGAGGTTCTGTGGTCCCCAATCGAGGACGAGGTGCTGCGTGTAGACCTCACCGGGGCGCAGTGTGAGGTACCCGTCGTCGGTCGCCTCGGTCTCGGCCTTGCTGACGTACCGGACATCCTGCTTGCCGTCGAACATCAGTACGCCGCTGAGTGCCGCGATCACCGGACCGTCCTGCCGGATCGCGCCGAGCGAGCCGTACCGGACCTGGCCGTCGCCAGAGCGGCGGGCTTGTGGGCGGGAGAAGACGGACAGCCAGCGGCGTTCGCGACCCTCGCGCCATTCGAGGTTGATGCCGGGGATCGGCAGCCGGTCCTCCTCGGCGACGAAGCCGCCGCCGGGGGTCGGGCCGATGCGAGGTACGGCGCGGGCCGGGTCGGCGGACGGGTTGTCGTTGTAGATCAGACCGGGGACGGTGAGCTGGCTGTCCTTCACCCGGCCGAGGTCGAGCAGCAACCCGACAGCGAGGTCGGCGACGCGGCGCTTGCTCGTGTTGCGCCACCGGAGCTCGAGGTCCAGCCGGTCGCTGTCGCCGAACGCCAACCGCACCTCGACCGCGAGCGGTCCGGTCCGGCAGCCCGCCCTGTGCTCCCCCGGCCGCCGCGAGATCCACCACCCATCGGGAGACGCCAGCGGGCTGGGTTGCCAGGGGCGACCGGCCGAGCAGGTGAGGAGATCGCCCAGGGGGCGTTCCAGGTAGGCCGGACCGTCGACCTGGCCGAGCTCCAGCACCACGCCGTCTGGTGTACGACGCAGCGAGGCCTGGCGCGGTCCAGACGTCAGGGCGGGCATCAGGACGTCCGGCGGATCTGGATGGCCTGGTACTGCGTTCCGGGCAGCCGAACCGTCAATGTGCCGGCACCAGCGACGCTCTCGCGAGTACGGCGTACTGCGTGGTTCCAGACGTCCAGTACTTCGACGTCGTATTCGCCTTCCGGTAGGGAGAAGGTGCGGTCGGGGAACTGGTGTTCGCCGAGGTATTGGAGGTAGTACGAGCCGGGGACCGCGAGCGTCGGCGCATCGCGGTAGTCGTCGATCGGCTCCACGCCGTCGGGTAGCTCGTCCAACACCTCCCGCAACAGTCGCAACCGTTGCACGACGACACCAGTGGGGCGGCTGCCCCCGTCTGACCACGGCACCGTGCTCACGGACGACGGGTCGACGTACCACTCGCCGTGCGTCACGTACGCCCCGCGAACCGTCCCTTCCCAGATGCGGGTCAGCATCTCCTCAGGGCGGAGGCTGGTGTCGGGGGTCGTGCCGTTCCCTTCGTGACCACACGCGTCGACGAAGACAGGCTTGGCGTAGGCCAGGCGCAGTGCCGACACACCACGGAGGTTCTCCAGGCGGATGCTCAGGTGGGTCAACCAGGGCGGTCCCGGGTCGGTTGCCTCATGCATCGAGATCAGGTGGTGGCTGGAGTCGAGCTCGGCGATCAGCTCAGCCAGCTCCCGCGACTTGTCAGCCGACTCCAGACACCAGGTGACGTTCCTGTAGCCGGACAGCCGGTTCACAAAAGTACGGACAACAGACGAGTCAGGCGGCAGGACGATGTCGGCGACGATGTCTGCGGCCAGCAGGTCACGGACCTGCTCCTCGATGCCGTCGGACAGCCGCAACCGGACGCGGTTGAACGGCGAGGCCGCGAGCGCCGGACGGGCGGCGGCCCACTGGTGCGGGTCGCCGAACCAGGCCGTCGTGAGGGGGTGGTACGGCGTGCCGTCCGCCCAGCGCAGTGTGGTGCCGGAGCGACGGACAGGACCGCGTGAGGTTGCAGGTGTGCACTCCAGAGTCCCACCGTCGTACGACCAAGTGCCTTCCAGAGAAGGGCTGTAGCGGACGAGCCAGCCGTCACCCGACTGGAACGGTTCGGCGTACGCGGTGGCGCCGGACGTGTGGTGGAACAGCACGCCGGTCGGACCAGGCACAGGTAGTTCGAGCACGTCCCAGCGTGCTACTGACGTCATCGGGTCCCTCTCAGGGCGAGGTACGGGGTGGCGGGCAGTGGGATGTGGCTCGGGCCGGAGTACTCGGCCAGCGGGGTGATGGTCATCGCCCGCGTGTCGATCAGGTCGAAGTGGAAGGGCGAACCGTCCGGGAGGTCCAGCTCGACAGCGGAGGGCTGGCGGTCGCCGAGGTAGTGCAGGACGCAGCGGTCCGCGTCGACCTCACCGTCCGACTGCCGCGGCAGCCCGGCGAACACGGCCCGGAGGAAGTCGATCCGCTCCGGACTGTCGCCGTACAGCCGGCCGCCGATCGAGATCCACGCGCGAGTCTCCCGGTCGACGAACGACTCGCCGTGCCCGACGTACCCGCCGAGCGCCATGCCCTGCCAGAACCGGTGCACCATCTCGTCCGCCGTCAGGTTCCCCCAACGGCGGCCGGCGTTGCCCTCGTAGCCGATCTCGTCGATCACGACCGGTTTCGGGCAGTCGCGCCAGGCGGCGACCTCGGCGCCGTCCCAGTGCTGCACGCTCTGGTGGGTGATCCACGGCTTGCCGAAGTCGTACGGCGTGAAGACCTCGTACATCTTGGTCCCGTTGTGGATCGACCGCAGCCGCTGGTACGGGTCGTACCGCTGCACCAGCTGCAGCAGCCGGTCCCAGTCCGCGATCGTCTTCTCGTGGTTGAAGTCGTACTCGTTCGACAGCGACCACCACACGTTCCGGTACGCCGCCAGCCGCGCGACGACGTACCGCAGGTACGCCGCGTCCTGCGCCGGCGTCATGCGGTCGAACCCCCACACACCGCGGTCGTACGGATGGAACAGGATCAGGTCCGCCTGGACGCCCAGGGCCAGCAGGTCCGCCACCCGTGCCTCGAACTCCTGGAAGAACACGGGGTCGTACCGATCCACGTCGACAGAACCGGGTGTCGTTCCGGCGAACGGCGTGCGGTCGGGGCGCATCCCGTCCGTGGGGAGCAGACACATCCGCACCTTGTCGAACGGTGCCGAGCGCAACGACTCCAGGGTCAGCTCCTGGAGCTCTTTCGACTCGTACGTCCAGTGGTAACACGTCGTACCGATGCAGTCGTACCGCGTGCCGTCGGCGTACGAGAAGTGGTGCCTGCCGAGTACGTCGACCGGACCGTGGTTGCCGGGCCCCGGCGGGGTGCACACGAAGGTCCCGCGCTGCCCGTCGAGCTCGGGCGCGGAGCTGGACGTGATGTACAACCACTCCCCCTCCCGGTCCGGCGAGAACCGTGCCCGGTACGTGCCGTCGCCGTCGTAGAAGCCGTCGACGGTCACCATCCGGTTCCGGAACTGGTACGTGACCTGGAAGTCCACAGCGAATGGATTTCCCTCAGCAGGCCCGGACAGGGTGAGCTCGTGCAGGCCCCACTTCTCGATACTCATGGCAATCGGTCTCCTGCCTGGATCCACTCGGGCGCCAGGATCACGTGCTTGATGGTCTTGCGCAGGTACGAGTACGCGACGTGCAGCCGCCCGTCGCGCGTCTGCAGCAACGTCGGGTACGAGTAGCCGAACTCGTTCTCGCGGTACTCCTCGTCCTGCACCTGCAGGTTCCGCCAGTACGGCCAGGTGGCGCCGTCGTCCTCGGACAGCGCCAGCGTGAGCGGGGTCCGCAGGGTCTTCCGGCGTACGCCGCCCTTGCCGTCGTCGACCCAGCGGAACTGGTCGCGCTCCGCCGACGAGTCGTTGAACACCATGACGAGCCGGCCGTCGTCCAGCCGGAGCACCTGGACCGCCGAGTTGTTGTTCGGCAGAGCGGTGCGCTCCGGCGAGGTCCAGGTCCGGCCGTTGTCCTTCGACACCGACCGGTAGATGCGGTCGGCGGCGCGGCTGCGGAAATACCCCACGAGCTCGCCCGGCGACAGCTCGACCACGCTCATCTGCACCTGGCCGACCGCGTCCGGCAGCTCGATCACCGACCACGATTCGCCTCGGTCGGTGCTCAACCGAATCACGGTGCGCTCGGCGGTCTTGTCGCAGTCGTACGCCGGTAGCAACCAATCACCGTTGCTCAACACAGCAACCGGGTTCCGGATGAACGAACCGAGGTGGTCGAACAGGACCTCGCTCCGCTCCCACGAGAGCCCGCCGTCGGACGAGACCCGCCGGATCACGCGCGAGGTGGACTGGTCATGCGGCTCGTTGGACGTATGCAGCAACCAGACATCATCCTCCGGAGTGACAAACAACAGAGGGTTCTGTTCGGAGCGGCGTGCGTCCGAGGACAGCTGCACCGGTTCAAGCCAGGTGTCGGTGCCGGCGGGGAGGCGGGACAGGACGATGTTGGTGTCCGGCTCGCCCTCCCCCGGGCCGTTGAACCAGGCGCACAGCAGGTCGCCGTTCGCCGTCTCGACCAGCGTCGCGGCGTGGCTGTCGCCCGGATGGATGGTGGGCAGGAGGGCCGCACCCTCTCGGATGCGGCCGTCGAACCTGGGGTCGTTCACCATGTGAGTCCGCGGGCGACCTGCGCCTTGATGTAGTCGGGGATGTCCTGCGTCTCGGTGACCAGCAGCGACGAGTTGACGTCCATGCCGTCCTTGAGGACGTGCTGCCGGAACACCTTGTACAGCGGGATGTCCCAGTACTCGGTGTTCTGGTAGTTCTTGATCACCGCGTTCTCGCCCCAGTACACGGCCGACGTGTCGACGGCCGCGAGCTCCGGGATCGCCGTACCGAACGCGTTCACGACCGCGTCGGTCTTCAGCACCGCCTTCATGCCGTACGACGAGATGCGGGTCTGCATCTCCTCCGACACCAGGTACTTGACCACGTCCAGCGCCTGGTCCTGGAGCTTCGACTGCGGCGGGATGAACGCCGCGCGGGTGTCCGGCTGGTAGATCGTCTTCGAGCCGCGGGACAGCACCGGCATCGAGGTGACGCCGATCTTCACGCTCTTGGCCCACTCGGCGAACTGCTCGGCGTCGTCCTCCTCGACGTAGTAGGAGCTGAGCGCGTACGCGTTCAGCTTCGACAGGTTGTTCACGGCCATCGCGAGGTGGCCGGGGAAGCTCATGTCGCCCTTGAAGAAGTCGTCCACCGTGGTGAAGTTGTTCCGCGGGATCATCAGGAACCGGTGCAGGTTGTTCGCGACCGTCTTCCACTCCGAGCTCGTCAGGTTGACCTTGACGTCCTCGGGCGCCGGCTGCTCGCTCGAACCGGGCACGAACGGGTAGAGCCCGAGCTGGTTCATCGCGAGGTAGTTGTCCGGGTGCTGCATGTAGCCCTTGTAGTGGTCGATCCCGACCTGCCGGGTGAGCTTCTGGGCCAGCTTGTAGACGTCGTCGTACGTCGAGCCCGCGGTCGGGTACCGTACGCCGAACTTGTCGAAGATCAGCTTGTTGTAGAACAGCAGGCTCTCGTCGATCCACAGCGGGACGCCGTACAGGCCGCCGTCGGAGCGGGACTTGACCTGCTCGACCGAGCCGACGTTCAGCGTGGTCAGGTCGATGCCGGCGCCCTGCAGCAGCGCCGTGATGTCCTGGGTCCAGCCGAGCGGCTCGAGGTCCCGGTCGATCCGCAGCCGCGGGTCCTCCAGGATCAGGTCCGGCACCCGGCCGGCCTTGGCGATGTCCTCGTACCGGATCGGGTAGTCCCAGGTCGCGTACTTCACCTTCATGTTCGGGAACTTGGCCCGGATGGCGTCGCCGAACACGGCGTCGAAGTACCGGTGCGCCTCGCGGCCGTCGTCGTTGCCGCCGAGCTCGAACGGCTTGAAGTTGGCGGCGAACACGAACAGCTCGTCGTCGGCGACCGAGAACGGCACGTTGTACTTGTTCGGGATGTCCACGACACCGGCCGTGGACTGTGCAGCCGCGCGCGGGATCGCACTGGTCGAACTGGCGGCCGCGGGGGACGTCTGCAGGGCACCGCCGAATGCGGCGAGTCCACCGATCAGAGCGCCATTGCGTAACAGTCCACGACGGGACATGTTTCCTTCGGACATGAGAAGACCTCTCTTACGGGGCGGTGGTGGCCGTGAGGACACCCTTCAGATCCAGCTGCTCGGCAAGGTGGCACGCGACTTTGCGGCCACCGATCTCGCGCAACTGCGGGACTTCGGAGGCACACCGGGCTTCGGCGTACCCGCACCGGGGATGGAACGGGCAGCCGGCCGGCACCTTGGACGGATCCGCGATCTCGCCGAGCAGCTTGATCCGCTCGCGTTGCCCGCGGGACGCGGGGTCGGGATCCGGTACGGCGCTGAGCAGCGCCTCGGTGTACGGGTGCAGGGGCTTGGAGTAGAGCTCTTCGGTCGACGCGCTCTCGACGAGTTTGCCGACGTACATCACCGCGACGTCGTCGGCGACGTGCTCGACGATGCCGAGGTCGTGGGACACGAACAGGTAGGTGAGGCCGGACTCCTCCTGCAGATCGCGCAGCAGGTTGAGGATCTGGGCCCGGACCGAGACGTCGAGCGCGCTGACCGCTTCGTCCGCGACCACCAGCCGCGGCTCGGTGGCGAGCGCCCGCGCGATCACGACGCGCTGCCGCTCGCCGCCGCTGAACGCGTGCGGGTAGCGGTGCGCGTACTCCGCGCGCAGCCCGACGCGGCGCAGCAGCGCGGCGACCTTGTCGTCGATCTCGTCGCGCGAACCCGACTCCTGGACGCGCAGCGGCTCGGCGATGATGTCGCGCAGCGTCTTGCGCGGGTCGAGCGACGAGTGCGGGTCCTGGAAGATCAGCCGGACCTGCGCGCGGTACGGCTTCAGCTGCTTCTCGCTCAGCGGCGCCAGGTCGACGCCGTCGAACATGATGCTGCCCGAGGTCGGCTCGTACGCGCGGACGATGCAGCGGCCGAGCGTCGTCTTGCCGCAGCCCGACTCGCCCACCAAGCCGAGCGTCCGGCCGGCCTTGATCGACAGGTCGACACCGTCGACCGCCTTCACGAAGCCGCGGTTCCGCCCGAGAAACCCACCGTGCAACGGAAAGTGCATGGTCAGGCCCTTGGTTTCCAGCAGGTTCATCGCTGCTCCTCCTCGCCGTACAGCAGGCAGGCGACATCGATCTCGTCGCTCCGCACCCGGACAGGCACCGTCACGTCGCACTTCCCCGCCATGAACGAGTCGCACCGCGGATGAAAACGGCATCCGGACGGACGCTCGTACGGCGGCGGCACGGTTCCCCGTACGGCGACCAGCCGGTCCTTCCCGCGCAGACCCAACCGCGGCACCGACCGCACCAGCGCCTGCGTGTACGGATGCTTCGGACTGCTCAGTACGGCGGACGCGGGCCCTTGCTCGACCACTTCGCCGAGGTACATGACCGCGACCTCGTCGGCGACCTGCGCCGCGACCCCGAGGTCGTGCGTGATCAGCATGATCGCCATCCCGAACTCCTGCTGGAGATCCTGCAGCAGGTCGAGGATCTGCGCCTGCGTGGTGACGTCGAGCGCGGTCGTCGGCTCGTCCGCGATCAGGAGCCGCGGACGGCAGGACAGCGCCATCGCGATCATCGCGCGTTGCCGCATGCCGCCGCTGAGCTGAAACGGGTACGAGTCGACGCGGCGCTTCGGGTCCGGGATCCCGACCCGGTCGAGCATCTCGATCGCGCGGTCGCGGGCTGCCTGCTTGCCGACGTTCTCGTGCAGCCGGACCGCCTCGATGATCTGGTCGCCGATCGTGTGCACCAGGCTCAGCGACGCCATCGGCTCCTGGAACACCATCGCGATATCGGCCCACCGGACCTGCCGCAGCCGCTTGTCCTTCGCGGCCAGCAGGTCGAGCGGTTCCTTGCCGGAAGCGCCGTCCGATTCGTCGTACAGCAGCACCTGGCCGCCGACGATCCGGGCCGGCTTCTCCACCAGCCGCAGGATCGACCGCGCGGTCACGCTCTTGCCGCAGCCGGACTCACCGACCACGGCCAGCGTGCGGCCACGGGGCACCGACAGGCTGACGCCGTCGACGGCCTTGACCACGCCGTCACCGAGCTCGAAGTGGGTCCTGAGCTCGCGAACTTCGAGAAGAGGTTGCATGTCAGGTCCTCACTTGTAGGGATCCGCGGCGTCGCGGAGACCGTCGCCGACGAAGTTCATGGCGAGTACGACGACCACGACCGCGAGGCCCGGGGTCAGCAGCCACGGGGCGGTGGCGACCGCGCGGATGTTCTGCGCGCCCTCGAGCAGCACACCCCAACTGACCGCGGGCGGCTGCAGGCCGAGGCCGAGGAACGACAGGCTGGTCTCGGCGAGGATCATCCGCGGCACCGCCATCGAGATCGACGCGATGATGTGGCTGGCGAACGACGGCACCATGTGACCGAAGATGATCCCGGTCCGCCCGACGCCGTCGAGCCGGGCCGCCATCACGAAGTCCTCCTCGCGCAGGCTGAGGAACCGGCCGCGGACGTCCCGCGCCAGTCCGGTCCAGCCGATCAGCGACAGGATCACCGTGATCGCGAAGTACCTGGCCAACGGTCCCCAGCTACCGGGCAGCGCCGCCGACAACGCCATCCACAGCGGCAACGTCGGGACCGACATGATGAACTCGATGATCCGCTGGATGATGTTGTCGACCCGGCCGCCCACGTAGCCGGAGATGCCGCCGATCAGCATGCCGAGCAGGAAGCTCGCGAACACGCCGACGAGACCGATCGACAACGACACCCGGGCGCCGTGGATCAGCCGGGACAGCAGGTCCCGCCCGGACTGGTCGGCGCCGACCAGGAAGAACGCCTCACCGGCCTTCGTCGGGCCGATCAGGTGGATGTTCGACTTGATCGGACCCAGGATCGAGTACTGGTCGCCGCGCACGAACCACCCGACGTCGACGATCTTCGACTTGTCGACGGTGAAGGTCTGCTCGAACGTCTCCTGGTTCCGCGTGGACGAGTACCCGTACACGAACATCCCGTGCTCGGCCGAGATGTGCACCCGCTGCGGCGGGGCGTACGGCAGCGCGGTGTGTGCGGTGTCGGCGTTGGCCGGCGCGAAGAAGCCGGCGAAGACCGCGATGAAGTAGATCGGGATCAGGACGATCAACCCGATCAGCGCCAGCCGGTGCCGACGGAACTGCCGCCACATCAGCCGCCACTGCGGCAGGGCGCCGTGGTCGCGCAGGCTCTTCACGACCTCTTGCGGGGCCTCGTGCTGCGTATCGGGGGCGATCGCCTCGGTCTGCTGGACCATTCAGATCTATCCCTTCTGGAACCGGGCGCGGATCCGCGGATCCCACCAGGCCAGTGCGAGGTCGCTGAGCATCGTGCCGATCACCGTCAGCGTGCTGAGGATCAGCACGAAGCTGCCGACCAGGTACATGTCCTGACTCTTCACCGCGCCGAGCAGCAGCGGGCCGCTGGTCGGCAGGCTCATCACGACCGACACGATCGTCTCGCCGCTGATCAGACCCGGCAGCAGCCAGCCGACTGTGCTGAAGAACGGGCTGAGCGACATCCGGACCGGGTACTTGAGGAGCAGCTTCCACTCCGGCAGGCCCTTCGCGCGGGCGGTCGCGACGTACGGCTTGTGCAGCTCGTCGAGCAGGTTGGCCCGGGTGATCCTGATCAGTCCAGCCGTACCGGCGACCCCGACCACCACGATCGGGATCCACAGATGGGAGATCAGGTCGAGCAGCTTGCCCAGGTTCCAGGCCGCGTCGGCGTACTCCGGTGAGAACAGTCCGCCGACGCTCTGGCCGAAGTACCGGAACCCGATGTACATCATCACCAGCGCGAGCATGAACTCCGGGACGGCCATCCCGATGAAACCGAGGAAGGACGCCACGTAGTCGCCGCCCGAGTACTGCCGCAGCGCGCTGTAGATGCCGATCGGGAACGCGATCGACCAGACGAACAGCAGACTCGCGATCGACAGCACCATCGAGAGCAGCACCCGGTTGCCGATCAGGCTGGCGACCGACTGGTTCCAGGCGAACGACTGGCCGAGGTCGCCGTGCAGCACCACGCCCTTGATCCAGGTGAAATACTGCACCAGGAACGGCTTGTCGAGCCCGTAGTGCCGCTTCAGCTCGGCGATCTGCGAGTCCGGGATGTCCTGTCCCCGGGCCTCCGCGTTCGCGATCACCGTGGTGGTGTAGTCGCCCGGCGGCAGCTTGATGACCACGAAGGTGACGAACGAGATCGCCGCCAGCGTGATGCCCATCCAGACCAGCCGCCGGGCCACGAATCGCAGCATTACTGCCCGATCGCGAACTGCTCGGGGTGGACGATGCCCGGGGCGACCGACTCGCTCATCTTCTCCGGCACGTTGTGGAAGTCGTTCTTCACGACGCCGTACGTGTTCGGCACCGAGCTGACGCCGATGTAGTAGAACTGGTCGGCCGCGATCTGCAGGATCTGCTTGCCGAGCTCGAGCGTCTTCGCCGGGTCCGGCTCCTGCCGCGCCTGGGTGAACAGCTCCATCTGCTTCTGTACCTCGGCCGGCGGCTTGATGCCCTCCTCGCCCTTCGACTGGTACCACTGCGCCCAGCCGATCCCGTACCGCGCGCTGCCGTCGTTGGTCGGCACCCAGTAGTGGTCGCCGCCGGTGCCGGTCGGCAGGACGAACGTGCCGCAGGTCCAGGTCCCGGCGTCGTGATCGTTGCCCTTGACCCGTTCCTTGTAGAGGTCCTCGCTGACCGCCTGGGTGCGCAGCTCGATCCCGACCGCGGCCCACCGCTTCTTGATGAACTCGATCGCCTCGACGTGGTCCGGGAACGACTCGCTCACCAGTACGGCGACCGACACCGGCTTCCCGTCCGCGCCGAGCCGCTTGCCGGCCGGCGACTTCTTCGTCAGCCCGGCCGCGTCCAGGTGCTGGTTCGCCTTCGCTGCGTCGAAGTCCAGGAACTGCGTGGCCAGCTGCTCGTTGTAGTACGGCGAGTCCTTCGGCGGCGCGCCCTGCCAGGGCTCACCCTGGCCGGCGTACACCGCGTCGATGACCTCCTTGCGGTTGATCGCGAGCGAGAGGCCGGCCCGGAACTCCTTGTTCGAGAACAGCGCCCGCTTGACCGGGTCCTTGTGCGTCATGTTGAGGCCGAGGACCATCGTGTTGGTCAGCTGGGTCGGCACCTCGAAGATCTTGTAGCCGCCCTTGTCCCGGTTCGACGCGACGACCGGCTTGTTCTGCGGCGTACCGAAGTTCCGGTACTGCATGCCGAACTCGCCGTTCATCACCTTGAGCAGCTCGACCTGCGCGTCCTGGACGACCTCGACGCGGCAGTTGTCGATGTACGGCAACTGCCGGCCGGCGTCGTCGACCTTCCAGTAGTACGGGTTCCGGGTCAGGGTGACCGCGGAGCCCTTGCCGAGTGGTGTGGTCACCTTCCACGGCGCCAGCGTCGGCTGCTCCGCGTTCGTCCACGGGTTCTGCTTCTGCGCGAACAGATCGGTCCAGCTGCCGACGCCGGCCTTCTTCGCCAGCGCGTTCGCGTTCTTGTTGTACTTCAGGTGGAACTGCTGGAAGTAGTGCTTCGGCAGCAGCATCCCGTAGGCGCCTTCACGCTCGAAGATCGCGTCGGCGATCTGGACCAGCAGCGACGGCTGCGGCGACGTGTAGGTCAGCTTGACGGTCCGCGCGTCGACCTTCTCGATCTTCGCGATCTTCCCGGTGTCGGGCGACGTGAACGCGTCGTACAGACCGTCCGGGTGCAGGCCTTCGTCACACTGCACCTCGAGGATCGTGAACAGCATGTCGTCGGCCGTACACGGCTTGCCGTCGGACCACTTCAGGCCCTCGCGCAACGTGAAGGTGTAGACCTTGCTCTCGGCATCGACCGTGTACTCGGCGACGTTCGCCTCGATCTCGTCGTACCCGGGCTTGCCGACCTTGTCGGGCTTCCAGCGCAGCAGCGGCTCGTAGCGCATCGCGTACCACAGCCACTGGGTGTCCTCCTGGGTCAGCATCGCCGACCGCCAGGTTCCGCCGTACTGCGCCTTGCCCGCGAGGGGCTTGATCACCGGCGGGTTCTTCGGCAACCGGTCCGCCAGCGGGGGCAGGGAGCCCTTGTCCACCAGGGCTTTCAGCATCGGCGACTCCTTCTCGCCGGCTGCCGCGACCTGCGCGCCGGAGCCGGCCGGTTTGGTGTCGAAGAAGCCGCACCCAGGGATGGTCGCCACGGCCAGGAGGCCGAGGCCGCCCTGCAGCAGCCTGCGCCGGTCGATCACGGGTTCTGATCTTTTAGACATGGTCTTCTACCTCACTGCTGCTCGAGCGTGATGTTGCTGAACTGCGCGGTCCCGTAGTCGACCAGGGCGTTGTCGACCCGGCCGCCGTCGATCGCGAAACCGATGTAGAAGGTCCGGCTCGGCATCATGATCTTTTCGTAGCCGAAGCGGTCCCACTTGACCTGATCCGTGGAGATGAAGGCCTCGAACTCGACCTCCCGGGCCTGCGGACGCTCGCGTCGGAGCAGCCGCAGCCAGTACACCTTCGTGGGGTCCAGGTAGCTGTCGTCCCACGGCCACGGGCCGACACTCGGCACCGACCCGTCGGTCTGGATCCGGATCGCCTGCGCCTTCATGCCGCCGTCGTCGGTGGCGGTCGGCGCGGCGCTCGCGTTGTCGTTGACCGTGCCGTACCCGCCCGCGACGCCGAAGCCGATACCGCCGTACATGTACGGCGCGGTCGGGTCCAGCGAGTCGCGGATCATCAGGCCCGCGGTGAGTCCGTTGGCGATCTTGCTGATCTGGTCCAGCCGCGCGGTGATCTGCGAGACCGCACCCGCGCCGCCGACCTGGAGCTTGCGGTACACGTAGTGGAAGTTGCTCGTCCGCCCGTAGATCCGGCCGGACCCCTTGATCGTCAGCACTCCGCCGTCGAGGCTGCCGGAACCCGGCACCGGCGGCTTCCCGATCGACGCCGAGGTCCAACCCGTCGTACCGGTCTGCCGGTTGACGTGGACCTGGACGGCGGTCGACTGGGTCGCAGCGCCGTTCTTGTCGGTGGCCCGCGCGGTGATCCAGTAGGAGCCGTCGGCAACGTTCTTCCACTGGACCTGGTACGGCGCCTGCGTCGCGGTGCCGATCACCTGGTCACCGCTGAAGAACTCGACCTTGGCGAGCTGCCCGCCCTTCGCGGCGGACGCGTCGGCCTTGATCGTCACGGTCGGCGCGGTGCGACCGGCGACCGGCGTGTTCTGCGCCGGGCTGGTGATCCGCACGGCTGGGTTGCCGACCGGGTCCGGGACCAGCGAGTTCAGGTAGTTCTCCAGGTAGGTGTAGCCGTTCGGGGCGATCTTCTGCGCGTCCGACGGGTCGTTCGGGTCGAGGCCGTTGGCCTTCTCCCACCAGTCCGGGATGCCGTCGTGGTCGGAGTCCACCGGCGCCTCGGTCTGGACGAGCTCCGGGTAGCCGCCGACCTGCTTCTGCGAGTTGATCAGCCGGCCGGTGCCGTTGCGGACCTCCTCGACGACGCGGGCGTCGGCGGCGTCGCGCTTCGGCAGGATCGCGCCGGCTCCGGCCAGCACCGCCTCGTACGCCTTGCTCGCCGACTGCAGGTCGCCGCGGCCCGGGATCGGCTGCGGCTCGGCCAGCTCGACGATCCCGCCGATCGGGTAGCGGATGCCGCGGCGGTTGTGCGCGGTGACGTCCGGGTGGCCGTCGACCTGGTTGCCGGCGACGTACCACTGGCCGCCGCGGTTCGCGCTCACCACGACCGGTGCGACCTCGTCGAGCGTGGTCGGGCCCGGCTTGTAGAAGTTGTTCATGATGTTGATGCCGTTGGCCCACTCACCGCCGTAGATCGACGTGTACCCGTGGTCGAAGATCACGTTGTTGTAGTGGTCGACCTCGAGGTTGATGCCCTCGGTGTAGCCGAAGCGCGGCTGCCGTCCGCCCTGATGGGCGACCAGGTTGTGGTGGTACGTGTTCCGCTCGCCACCCCAGATCCCGCCGTACCCGTGCCGGTTCTTCGGGTGCGCCGACAGCGCCAGGCCCTCGGAGACGATGCACCACTGGACGGTGACGTCGTAGTTCCCGTACGGCGACAGGCACTCGTCGACCGCCCAGCTGAACGAGCAGTGGTCGATGATCAGGTTGCGGATCTCCGGGCTGACGGAGCCGGGCACGTTGGTGTTGAACGAGTCGTCCGCGATCTCGTACAGGTCGCCGAGCCGGAACCGCAGGTAGCGGATCACGATGTCGTGGGCGCTGCCCTTGATCCCGGTGCCGTGACCCGACAGGCAGATGCCGCCACCAGGCGCGGTCTGTCCGGCGATGGTCAGGTTGTTACCGGAGATCAGCAGCTGGCTCTCCAGCTTGATGGTGCCGGAGACCCGGAACACGATGGTGCGGTCGGAGCCGGAGACGCCTTCGCGCAGCGAGCCGGGTCCGGAATCGGCCAGCGTGGTCACCTCGTACACCGAGCCGCCGCGGCCGCCCTTGGCCCACTTGCCGGCGCCCTCGGCACCGGGGAAGGCCGGCAGCCGGTCGTCGTTCACGTTCGCGCCGGCGGCCGTCTTGACGGTCTTGGCGCTCGCCGTCGGCGTGATCCCCAGCGACGCGACACCGATGGCGGCCGCAGTGGTTCCGACGAATCCACGCCTGGACCAGCCTTGGGATTCGCCGGGAAGAGTTTCGGTCATCGTCCATGCCTCGCAATCGGGTGCGGTGGGCGGCTGCTGAACCGCGCAGTCTGAATATCTAGTCACGTCCGAATGGAACGACCGGCCCTCATGGTCACGGAGGTTACGAGCCGATGTCAAGAGCGTGACACCGACAAAACCGCAATCGTTTGCACGAAGTGATTCTCGTGGCCGCAATCGTTTGCACAAAGTCTTGCCTCGACGTCCGCGACGGTGTTGTCTAGCCACCATGCCTTTGCGTTCACTCCCCCTCGGCTCCACCTCGCTCACCGGCGGGTTCTGGCCGGAGCGGCAGCGGATCAACCGGGAGAGGACCATCCCGGCCGCGGCTCAGCGCCTCGAAGAAGTCGGCACGCTCCGCAACTTCCGCCGGGCCGCGGACGAGCAGAACGGCGGCTTCGCCGGGAAGTTGTTCGCCGACACCGATGTCTACAAGTGGCTCGAAGCCGTCGCCTGGGAGCAGGCCCGTGAGCCGTCAGACGACCTCGCCGGCCGGCAGTCCGCTGCGAGCGCGCTGGTCGCCGCAGCGCAGGACCCCGACGGGTACCTGAACACCTACACGCGGCTCGCACTCGACGGGCAGCGGTACGGCGACCTGGAGAAGGGCCACGAGCTGTACTGCGCGGGCCACCTGTTGCAGGCGGCCGTGGCGCAGGTGCGGGCGACCGGGGACCGCACCTTGCTCGACGTGGCGTGCCGCTTCGCCGATCACCTGTGCAAGACGTTCGGTCCGGGACGGCTGGAAGGCGTCGACGGGCATCCGCTGATCGAGATGGCGCTCGTCGAGCTCTACCGCGAGACCGGTACGGCGGCGTACCTCGAGCTGGCGTCGTACTTCGTCGAGGCGCGCGGGCGCGGGCTGCTCACTCCCCCGGGTCACCACGGTCCGGCGTACTTCCAGGACCACCTGCCGGTGCGCGAGGTCCGCACGATCGCCGGGCACGCGGTCCGGGCGCTCTATCTCGCGTCCGGTGCGACCGATGTCGCGGTGGAGACCGGTGACGACGAACTGCTCGACGCGTTGCAGGCGACGTGGTCGACGATGGTCGAGAGCCAGACGTACCTGACCGGTGGCGTCGGTGCGAGATGGTACGGCGAGGCGTTCGGCGACCCATTCGAGTTACCGCCGGATGCGGCGTACTGCGAGACCTGTGCCGCAATCGCGAGCGTGCAGTGGAGCTGGCGACTGCTGCTCGCGACGGGTGAGAGCAAGTACGCCGATCTGATCGAGCGGACGCTCTACAACGCGGTGATCTCCGGGGTGGCGCTCGAAGGTGACCGGTTCTTCTACGTGAACACGCTGAAGGTGCGGAACAACGCCTTCGCCGATGATCAGCGGTCCGCGGTGGGTGGACGGCAGCCCTGGTTCGGTACGGCGTGCTGCCCTCCGAACGTGATGCGCACGCTGTCGTCGCTGGATCAGTTGGTCGCTACCTCGGACGACGACGGGGTGCAGGTGCAGCTGTATGCGCCGGCGTCGGTCACCGTCGGTCCGATCGGCTTCGATGTTGAGACCGAGTACCCGTGGCACGGGACTGTCCGGGTGCGGATCACCTCGACGCCGGACACGCCGTGGACTCTCGGTCTGCGGATCCCGGCGTGGGCGGAGACTCATCGGCTGACGGTCAACGGGTTCGAGGGACCGCTCCGGCGGGTGTGGGAGGTCGGTGACGAGGTCGTACTGGAGTTGCCGGTCGCGGCCCGCCGTACGACGCCTGACGAGCGGATCGACTCGGTGCGTGGCTGCATCGCGATCGAGCGCGGCCCGTTGGTGTACTGCTTCGAGCAGCAGGACGCAGACGTCGTACTCGATTCGGCGGCTGTAGCGGCGGGCGAGCTGATCGAGCGCGAGCAGCCGGACCTGCTCGGCGGCGTCACGACGATCGACGTACCGACGCGCGACGGCGCCTTGACCGCGATCCCCTACTACGCCTGGGCGAACCGCGAAGTCGGGCCGATGACCGTGTGGATCCAGGAGGACACGTGAACTACTGGGAGGATCCGGGTCCTGGGTACGGCGCCCTGCCGCCGCGGGCGGCCGTTCGGTCGGATGCGCCTCGAATCAGTCTGAACGGGCAGTGGCGGTTCCGGCTGTCGCCATCAGTGGGCGAGACCGGGTTCGAGGACATGGACTTCGACGACTCGGACTGGGACATGTTGCCGGTGCCTTCGTCGTGGCCCATGCACGGTCACGGGCACCCGGCGTACACGAACCAGAAGTATCCGTTTCCGGTCGACCCGCCGTACGTGCCGGACGAGAACCCGACCGGCGACCATCGGCTGGCCTTCGAGCTGCCGGAGTCGTGGAGTGGCTCGACGGTACTGCGGTTCGACGGAGTGGACTCGTGCGCGCGGGTCTGGCTGAACGGGGTCGAGCTCGGGGTGACGCGCGGTTCGCGCCTGCCGGCCGAGTTCGCGGTCGGCGGCGTGCTGCGGCCGGGACGGAACGTGCTCGCGGTGCGGGTGCACCAGTGGTCGTCCGGTTCGTACCTCGAGGACCAGGACATGTGGTGGCTGCCGGGGATCTTCCGGGACGTCACGCTGATCGCCCGGCCGGTGGACGCCGATGTCTTCGTACACGCCGACTACCTGGATGGCTCCGGTGTGCTCCGCGTCGAGTCGGCGCCGGGTGCGGTGGTGCGGATCCCGGAGCTGGACGTGGTGGTGCCGTGCGGGGAGACGGTGACGATTCCAGGCGTCGAGCCGTGGTCGGCCGAGGTGCCGCGGTTGTACGACGCGGTAGTCGAGCTGCCGGGTGAACGGGTCGCGCTGCGGATCGGGTTCCGGACGGTGGAGATCGTCGACGGCGTACTGCGCGTGAACGGGCGGCGGATCCTGTTCCACGGGGTGAACCGGCACGAGCACGATCCCGTGTTCGGTCGCGCCGTACCTCTTGAGCGGCTGCGTGAAGAGCTGCTGGTGATGAAGCGGCACAACATCAACGCGATCCGGACCAGCCACTACCCGCCGGACACCCGGCTGCTGGAGTTGTGCGACGAGCTCGGGTTCTGGGTGATGGACGAGTGCGACTACGAGTCGCACGGGTTCATGCTGCTCGACTGGCAAGGGAACCCGGCCGACGACCCGCGGTTCCTGGACGCGTCGCTGGACCGGATGCGGCGGACGGTCGAGCGGGACAAGAACCACCCGTGCGTGGTGATGTGGTCGCTGGGCAACGAGGCCGGCGTCGGGTCGAACCTGACCGCGATGGCGGCGTGGACGCGGGACCGGGATCCGTCACGGCCGTTGCACTACGAGGGCGATCTGACATGTGCGGATGTGGATGTGTACAGCCGGATGTACGCGTCGCACGCCGAGGTCGAGGCGATCGGGAAGCGCGCGGAGAAGCCGCTCGAGGATCCCGTGCTGGATGCGCGGCGGCGTTCGATGCCGTTCGTGCTGTGTGAGTATTCGCATGCCGGGGGCAACGGTCCTGGTGGGTTGCCGGAGTACGAGACGTTGTTCGACACCTACGAACGCTGCCAGGGCGGGTTCCTCTGGGAGTGGATGGAACACGGCATCCTGCGAGCGGACGGCTCCTACGGGTACGGCGGTGACTTTGGCGAGGAACTGCACGACGGTACGTACGTCCTCGACGGCCTGGTCTTCCCCGACCTGACGCCGCAGCCGGTGCTCGAGGAGGTCCAGAAGGTCTACGAGCCGGTGCGCCTGTCCGTCGCCGGCGACGTCCTCACGATCACCAACAGGTACGACGTGCTGGACATCTCCCACCTGTCCCTCCACTGGGACGTCGCCGACGAGGGCGAGGTAGTTGCCCGCGGCCCCCTCGACCTCCCGGTGATCCCGGCAGGTCAGTCCGCGACCGTGAAACTTCCCGAGCTCCCGGCACTCCAGAACCGCGAACGCTGGCTGACGATCCGCGCCGTACTCGCCCAGGACACCCCCTGGGCCCCGGCCGGCCACGAGCTCACCTTCACCCAAACCCAACTCGCGCCGCCCAACCTCACCACTGTCCCCACCGCGCCCGCGCTCCACCTCGGGGGTCAGCCCCTCAAACGGCACGTGGTCGTAGGCCCGGGGCAGTTTGATGGGCGGACCGGGCGGTTGGTATCGGTTCATGGGTGGGCGATCGAGCACGTTCCGCTGGAACTGTGGCGGGCGCCTACGCAGCATGATGCTCGGACGTGGGATGCCACCACGCTGGATCGGAAGACCCGGTGGGCGAACGCCGGGCTGGATCGGTTGCGGTACCGGACCGTGTCCGTCGAGGCCTCAGGTGATGAGCTGGTTGTGGCGACGATGGTGGGGGCCGCGGCGACGGACGCTCGGGTGCTGACGACGTACACCTGGAGGACCGAGGGCGGGCGGCTGACGGCGGAGGTCGAGGTGGAGCCGTTGGGTGAGTGGATGGTCCCGTGGGCTCGCCTCGGCGTGACTTTCGGCGTCCCGGCGGGCTTTCACGGCCTGACGTGGTTCGGGTTGGGGCCAGGGCAGGCATACCCGGACTCCCGCTCGGCAGCGCGGATCGGCCGCTACACAAGCACGATCGACGACTTCCAGGTGCCGTACCTGTACCCGCAGGAGAACGGCGCCCGCGGTGAGGTCCGCTGGGCCGAGCTCTCCGGGTCGGCCGGCAAGCTCCGGCTGACCGGCGATCCACACTTCGCCCTGACGGTACGGCGCTGGACGACAGCCGACCTGGCCGCCGCCGAACACCCAGCGGACCTGCGCCCGAGCGACCGGGTCTGGATCACGCTGGATGCCCTGCAGCACGGCCTCGGCAGTCCGACGAGCGGCGCGCCGATCCTGCCGCCGCACGACCTGCAACCGCAGAAACACACCTTCAGGTTCGGCTTGGGAGTCCCCAAATAGCCCTAGCCGACGAACGCGATCGCGTTGCCGTCCGGGTCGCGCACGATGAAGTCGGTGCCGCCCCACGCTTGTTTGGTCAGCTTCTGCACGATCTCGGCGTCCGCGGCCTGGTACTCCGTGTAAAGCTCGCGGACGTTCGGCGCTTCGACGAACGCCATGATGAGTTCCTCGCGTTGGGCGGCACCGACCGCGAACACCGGCTTGTCGACGTGCTTCAGGTGCAAGGTCGCGCCGTCGCGCGACACCGATCCGTAGAACGGCGGGTTGCCGTGCAAGAAGTCGATCCGGAAGCCGAGCTGGTCCCGATAGAACGTCGCCGAGGCATCGACGTCGGCGACGTACAGCACCGGTTTGGCGCTCAGGACTGCCGTGTCCTGAGCCTCCGGCTGCTCGCTGGTGGGCGGGGCCGCTTCCGTGCTCGCCTTGAGTTCGGCCCAGTTGGCGAAGCCCGCTTCGAGGGCGATGATCTCTTGGGCTTCGGTGAGCGGAAACTTCAGCGCGAGTGCTTCGCGGTCGGACAACGTGCGATAGCGCTCGAGCTGTCGGATGCGACCGCCGATCGAGAAATTTTCTCCGCGGTGCCAGCGGACGAGCAGTTTCGCCTGCTTCTTGTAGGTTTCGAGCTTGGGCATGGCGCTCCTCTTCGGAATTGAAGTAGGTGGGCCTTGCCCTTTCGGCTTGCTGCCGCTGCGCCCTACGACCGGGTTCGAACCCGCGCCTGCGAGGTCGAGATTACCACAGCGCATTTCTCAGCTTGGGAAGCTGATCCACGTCCCGGCCAACGGCTGCTGCCCGATCCCCGGCTTCGACCAGTCGCACACGCCGCCTGGGAAGATCGTCCGCAACTGGCTCCACTGCGCGTCGGTGAACCCCGGGTATTCCGACCGTACCGGCTCCCGCAGCTTGCACTTGATCACGTCCGCCGCCACCCCCGCTCCGGCCACCTCACGCGGGAACGACGCGGACGGGAACAGCTTCTCGCAGCGCGACGCCGGATCGCGGTTCAACGGCTGCGCGACGAAGCCCTCCGGAGCACGGCACCCTTCGACCAGCCCGGACGGCCGCGCCGCCACGACCTTGTCGATCCGAGGCCGCGACGTGGTGTCCGCGGTCAACACAGTCAGCCAACTGTCCATCGAGTCAACTGCGTGCTGCACCAGTGGGCTCGCGGTGCTGAACAGTCCGTACGTCGCGTCCTCGAGCAGGCTCACCTGGTTGGCCGCCGTACCGTTCGCCTTCTGCAGCCGGGCGCGCATCGAGAACGTGTGGTACCGGACGTGGATGTCGCCGTACGACTGGGTGTCGTAGTACGCCCGGTAGTCGATGATCGGCACGTCCTTCAGCCCTCCCCCGCCGTTCGTCAGCCGCCCGGTCCGGTACGCCGTCCGCGTGGCCTGCGGATCCGCCACGGTCCGGGACGGCACCAGGTTGGCGTCCGCGTCGAACCCGCCGACCCGCTCGTTGAGGTCGAGGAACTGGGCCGGCGTGATCACCCCGGACTTCAGCACCTTCAGCCCGTACTGCACGCCGACGTTGTCGAGCGGCCGCCGGGAGAACCCGGTCGACGGGTCCGTGCCGTACGCGTTGATCGTGTGATCGAAGACGTCGCAGCGCGCGCCCCGTGGGTTCGTCGCGGGGTCGTAGCGCTGCTCCGCCGGCAGGTGGGAACAGTTGAGCCGCGGGTCGATCCGGCCGGCGCTCACCGCCATACTCGGCAGCGTCGCGTACGTCTGGAAACCTGCGACCTGACGCTTCTGCTCCTGCGTCCACGGCACCGTCGACCTGGTGAAGTACGAGTCGAGCAGCCACGAGTCGCTGATGAACGAGACCGTGCCGAACCCGACCTCCGGGAACGAGCAGCCGACGATGATGCCGTCGAAGATCCCCGGGTAGTTGTCGGTGATCTGATGCGCCTGGTACGAGCCGCCGGAGCACCCGAAGCCGACCGTGAAGTCCGGCCGCCCGTAGTGCTCGACGAACAGTTCCTTCGTCATCATCGCGGACTCGGCCGCGGTCAGGTCGTTGCAGTTCTGGCCGAACACGTTCAGCGACGACGACATCAGCGCGTACCCGCGACCGAGCAGGAACGCGTCCGTCACCCCGCCGGTCGTCGTACCCGACCGGTACCAGCCGCCCGCGCACCCACCTCCGAGCGTGAAGATCGCCCGGCCGTTCCAGCTGTGCGAACGCCGCGTCGGAGTCGGCGCGGCCGAACGCAACGGGTCGTGCAGCATGCTCGTCTGGACGACCGCCCGGTTCGCACTCCCCGTCTCCATCCGCACGATGAACGGATCACCAGAGTCCGTCTTCGCGAGATCCGCCGGGTACGACGTGGCGCCGGCCGGCCACTTCACGAACTGGCCCGCGGTGGTCCGGTAGAAGTAGTCGACCCGCGGCTTGACCGTGCAGTCCGCGTCCAGCGGAGCGCCGAGCGTCCCACCGATCACCGGGATCGTGAACTTGGCCGTCTCACACAAGAACGGCTGCTCGTGCGGCCCCGAGAACACCGGCCCCTGCCGCGGATAGTTCTGCACCTCCAGCGTCGTACGCCGTCCTTCCGTCTCGGCACGGAGGAGGTTCGAGCCGAGTCGCAGGTTCCCGACCAGTCCGGTCAGACCGGTGCCGTCCTCGGTGAACGCCGACGACACGTCCTGGCCGTTCAGCGTCACCCGGACAGGCTCGTCGGCATCCGGTACGGCGACGTGCACGAGCGCATCGCCGCCGGTCACCTTGTCCGGGCGGCTGGACAGGATCTCCAGCTTCACCTCCCGCGACGCCAGGGCCGGAACCGCGGGCAGCACAAGGGCGCTCGCGAGCAGAGCGACGATCAGGCGAACCGGTCGGGAACGAATCACGCGAACCCTCCTAGTGAGCGGCGACTTCGTAGACGCGGGCGATGTCGGGCGTGATGCTGGACGGGTCGGTGATCGTCAGCCGGATCTGGTCGATGGCCGCGGACGTCACCACGGTCGAGACCAGGGCGCGGGTGTTGGCGGTGTAGCTGCCCAGCTGGACCCAGCCGGCGGAAGTGTGGCCCTCGACCTTGAACGCGGTCAGGACGGTGCCAGTGGCAACGTTCGGGTACCCGTACCCGCTGTAGACGTCCACCTGACTCACATCCTTGTAGGTCCCCAGATCCACTGTGAGTACCGGCGCCGTGTCGCCGACGGCCGACATCCAGCGTCCGCTGTCCGCACACGACCCGTCAACCGCTTTCGGCGCGCCCGAGGTCGCGTCGTACGTCGACGACGCGGTCACCGTCGCCCCGCGAGCCAGGTGACTCGAGCACGGTGACGTCGCCGGAGCCCCGGCCAGCCAGTCGCGCATGAAGGCGCCCTGGTACTCGCCGGACAGCAAGTTCCAGTTCTTGTCGAACCACACCGGCGCCCAGAAGTTGTCGAAGATCCACCCGATCCATCCGATCTGCGGACGCGCGTCCAGATACTGGCGGAGCGGGAGTCCCCAGCCGGACGTCGTACCGGCCGTGACCTGGTCCGCGGACGGTGACGGATCCCAGCCGAACTCCGTGAGTACGACGGGCAGCGTCGCCGACGCGGTGCCGAACTTCGGATCGAGATTGGCCGCGGTGGCGGGGCCCTGGTTCGGGTAGAGGTGGTAGACGTAGGCGATGTTGCCGCCGGTGATCGGGTCGGTCAGCGCGCCGTTCAGCCGGGTGCTCCAGGACGGGCTGCCCATCAGGATCACGTTCGACGCGACCGACCGGATCGAGTTCACGACCGGCTGGATGTACGACTTCCAGGTGGCCCAGTTGTCCGGCGCGATCGGCTCGTTGAACACCTCGAACAGCACGTTCGGGTTGTTCGCGTACCGCGGCGCGATGAAGTCCCAGAACCCCTTCACGTCAGCCTGCGGTACGGCGCCGGCCGCGTCACCGTAGTTGCGGACCAGGTGCAGGTCGATGATCACGTAGAGACCCTTGGCGACCGCGTGGTCGACGTACGGCTTGATGTACGTCGCGTCGTACGCGTTCAGGTCCTTACCGATCGCCTCGGTGACGAGCAGGCGGAGGACCTTGGAGTTCCAGCCGTTCGAGACCGTCATGTCGATCAGGTCGTTGATCGACTTGTTGTTGCAGTCGGTGCAGACGTCGTTCTGCTCGGGTGCGATGACGGAGACACCTTTGAGGGTGACGTTGGTGCCGGCACTGTTCTTGATGCGATTGCCTTCGGTGTGCAGGGCGGGGAGGGCGGTGGTCTGCGCCGATGCGTTCACCAGTGACGCAGCGGAGAACAGCAACGCAGTACACAGGGCGGCCAAAGACTTTCGGAGCACAGCAATCGTCCCTTCAGTCGCGGTGGGTGCGGATCTCCTCCGGCCAGGTCAGCGGGATCTTCAGACCGTCGGCCAGCAGGCGTTGGTAGTCGGCCAGGTGGGCGGGATCGTTACGGACCTTGCGTGGTGACAGGCCTTCGGTCAGGCAGAAGCTGACCAGTGCGCCGACCGCCTCGCCGATACTCCATTCGACCGGGTGGAGGCGGTAACAACCGTTGGTGATGTGCGTGGTCCCGATGTTCTTGTTCGCCGGCAGCAGGTTGTCGACACGGACCGGGATCAGCGCGCCGAGCGGAATCTGGAACGGGTACGCCTCGATGTCGACGTAGCTGCGTCCCGCCGTACTCGGATGCAGATCGATCCGGTAGCGCCCGAGCCCTACGGTGTCCGCGAACACCTCACTCCCCGCATCGTCCGGCCGCGCCTCGACGCCCACGTGCTGCTCCAGCACGGTGAACTCGGCCTGGATCCGGCGCGCTTCCCGGATGTACGGCATCTTGGCGAGACCGTCCGCGGTACCGGTGGCGTCCGGGCGCAACCGGAGACCGGGGTAGCCGCCGTCGGTCTGCATCCAGTACAGGAACGACAGCGACAGATCACGGCTCGCGGCCAACGCGGCCGCCGGATCAGCCGCCCCGAGGAGCGGTGCGTCCCAGTAGTCGAGCTGCGGCCAGTTGACCACCGTGACGTCCGGGATCGCCTTGTCGACAAAGTTGCTGCTGGCAAGGATCTGGCGGTACCGCCAGAGCGAGAAGGGCGCTCGCTGTGACGGGTTCGCGTCGAGCAACTTCCACTCCCGCTGCTCCAACGTCACCGGTACGACGTCGGTCCAGGACAACTGCGATCCCGGCCAGAACGGCGCGACCGTATCCTGCCAGTGCTCGTAGGAGGCCGGCCGATCGATGGTGTGGTCCTCCCCCGGCCGGTGCTCCAGCGCGAAACACCACGAGAACGCCTGCTGATCAAGGGGATTCGCGACGTCCGGCGCATGCAGCTCGCCGGTCTGATCACGACCTTCCGCGCCGATCACGTGCTCGACGTTCGCCAACTCCAGCAGATCACCGAGCTCGGTCGCGTCCACGACGTACGTCGCCGACACGATCCGCTGGTCGCCGGTCCTCAGATCCCGCAGCGTCACGGCCTCGATCTCGTCGCCGGTCGTCGACGCCGCGATCGGCTCGTGGTCGAGATACACGATCAGGCGTCCGGACGCCTCCCACGGTGCGAGCATCTCCTCCAGTACGGCCGCGGCGACTCGCGGTTCGTGGCAGAAGCGGCTGACGATGCCGAGGCCTGGATCGAGCAGCGGATCCGCGGCGGCCTCGGGCGTCAGCGGGTAGTTGCGCCGGTAGTAGTCCCGGATGCGCCGGCGGAGTTCGGCGTACCCGCTGGCGGCGTACTGCTCGATCCACGGGTGCTCGTCCGGTGGTACGAGCTGGCTGGTCAGCTGACCGCCCAGCCAGTCGCTCGACTCGGTCAGTACGACGCGGCGACCGAGCCGGACCGCGGTGAGCGCCGCGGCGACGCCACCCAGTCCGCCGCCGACCACCAGCACATCGGTATCGAGTTCCACCGGATCACTCCCCCTTGGTACGGGGCGCGGCGACGGTTTCGCCGGCCACCAGATCACAGGCCACCAACTGGCTGACCGGCTCCTCGTCCGGGTCCTCGACCCGCGCCACCAGGGCGTCGATCGCGATCCGTCCGATCTCCTTGCGCGGGATCACCAGGCAGTCCCAGCGGTGGCCGGGCTCGTCGCCCGAGCCCTCCAGCACCGCCACCGACACGTCCTCCGGAATGCTCAGGCCGCGGGCCGCCAGCCCGGTCCTAAGGCTCTCGGCCAGCCCGATGTTCTCGGCGACAACCGCGGTCTCCGGCCCGGACGCCAGTTCGTCCAGCCACTCCTCGGTCAGCCCCGGCTCGCCGCGCAGACCCGGCGAGCGGTCGTGCAGACCAAGCCGTTCGACCGCGGCGCGGTATCCCGTCCGGCGATCGGCGTACGCCTCCTGGTCGATTCCCGAGTGCAGGTACGCCAGGTGCCGGTGGCCGCGCTCGGCCAGTGACGTGACGATCCGGTCGGCCGCCGACACGTAGTCCGGGATGATGCAGGGGATCTCCGCGCCGGGCACCTCGCGGCGGCCGATGTGGACGAACAGGTACCCGTCGTGCCAGAGCCGGGCGAGTTCCTCGCGATCGGTCGCGGCGCCGAGCAGGACGGTCCCGTCGGCGAGGTTGAGCCGATTGGTGCCGTCCCGGTAGATCCGGCGCCTCCCGTCACTCGTCCCGGTCGAGGTGAACAGCACGAGGTCGTACCCGATCTCCTCGGCCCGCTCCTCGATCCCGAGCAGGAACTCGAAGTAGAAGTCCTCGCGGGCATGCGGGAACACCGACTCGAAGGTGTGGACGCCGAGTAGCCGGTTGCGCTTGTTGCGGAGGTTCCGCGCGGCCGCGTTCGGCACGTACCCGAGCTCCTTGACCGCGGCCAGGATCCGGTCCCGGGTCTCCACCGGGATCCGGTCGACCTCCCCGCTCACCACCCGCGACACGGCGGACTGCGAGACCCCGGCCAGCCGGGCTACATCGGATTGTCGTGGTGCTTTCATTTCTTCTCCTGCAACCAGCAGTGGGTCCATCGACCGTTCGGGAGTTCGGTCCGGGGTGGCGCCTCGGTGCGGCAGACGTCCATCGCGACCGGGCAGCGCGGGTGGAACCGGCAACCCTTTGGTGGGTCGATCAGGCTCGGTGGCTCGCCGAGATCCTCGGCGTCGAAGAGGTTGTTCCGGTCACTGCGCTCGGGATCCGGGGACGAGTCGATCAGCAGCTGCGTGTACGGGTGCAGCGGATTCGCGATCACGTCCTCCTTCGGGCCGCCTTCGATCATCTGGCCGGCGTACATCACGACGATGTCGTCGCACAGATACCGTGCGCTCGCGATGTCGTGCGTGATGTAGAGCAGCGCGAGACCGTCCTCGACCCGCAGCCGGTCGAGCAGGTTGAGCATCTCGAGCCGGATCGACACGTCCAGCATCGAGATCGGCTCGTCGCCGAGCAGCACCTTCGGCTCGACCGCCAAGGCCCGCGCGATCACCACCCGCTGGCGCTGCCCACCGGACAACTCGTGCGGGAACTTGTCGATGTACTGCTCCGCCGGCGTCAGACTGACCCGCTCCAGCAGCTCCACAACCCGCTGCTCGAGGTCGGCCTTGTCGCGTACGGCGTGATGCAGCTTCACCGCCCGCTCCAGGTTGTACCGCACCCGATGCAGCGGGTTCAGCGACCCGAACGGGTCCTGGAAGATCAGCTGTACGTCGCGGTAGTACTCGCGCGACTTGCCCTTCACCGCCTCGCCGTGCAGCCGGATCTCACCGGACGTCGGCGAGTAGAACCGCGCGAGCAACCGCGCCAGCGTGGTCTTGCCACTACCGCTCTCCCCGACCAGCGCCACGATCCGGCCCGGCAGCAGCGCCAGCGTCGCATCCTCTACCGCGCGCACCGTCGACCGCCCGGCGGCAAAATGCTTCGAGACCCCACGGGCCTCGAGAACGGGTTGGCTCATGCTTGATCCTCTCCTGACGGGTACAGGCGACAGGCCACGGCATGATCCTCGATCGTCAGGAGTTCTGGTCGTTGCTCGTCGCAACCGTCGAAGCGGTCGGCGCAGCGGGGGTGGAACGGGCAGCCCGGCGGTGGGTTGCGCAGGTCCGGCGGGCTTCCGGGGATGCCGGTCAGCTTGCGAAGTTCCGAGCGGAGCGGCGGGAACGAGTCGCGGAGACCGCGGGTGTACGGGTGCCGGGGCTTCGTGTAGAGGGACTCGGCGGTGCCGATCTCGACGATGCGTCCGCCGTACATGATCGCGATCCGGTCGGCGAGCTCCAGCAGCAGCGACAGGTCGTGCGTGACGAAGACGACCGCGAACCCCAGCTCACGTCGGAGCCGCAGTACCTGCGCCAGGATCTGGCGTTGCATCACCACGTCGACGGCCGTCGTCGGCTCGTCCATCACCACGAGCTCGGGACCGCAGGCCAGGGCGAGCGCGATGCTGGCGCGTTGGCGCATGCCGCCGGACAGTTCGTGCGGGTACGCGCGGACGCGGTCGGCCGAGATCCCGACCATCCCGAGCAGCTCAGCAGCGCGCGCCCAGGCGTCGGCCTTGCTCAGGCTCTTGTCATGCGAGCGCAGTACATCGACGAACTGCGCGCCGACCCGCATCACCGGGTTGAGGGCGTCCATCGCACTCTGCAGAACGATCGCCAGCGAGGTCCACCGCAACTTCCGGAGCTGTTCAGGACGCAACGGAACCAGGTCGGTGCCGTGGAATTCGATACGGCCCGACGTTGTGACCGCCGGCGGACGCTGCAGACGGGTAAGCGCGGTGATCAGCGTCGACTTCCCCGACCCCGACTCCCCAGCCACGCCGAGGATCTCGCCCTGCCGCAACTCGAACGACACGTCGTCACACGCCCGCACCGGCCGATCACCCGTCACGTAGTCGACGGTCAGGCCTTCCACTGTCAGCACGCTCATGCCTCGGCCACCTTCCGGGTGCGTACGACGACCGAGCGGCGGGCCATGCGCAACTTCGGATTCGACACCTCGTCGACGCCGAAGTTCACCAGCGTCGCCGCCGTACCGATCAGCGCGATACACAACCCCGGCGGCACGAACCACCACCAGAACCCTCGCAGTACGGCGCTCTGCTGCTGCGCGGCCTGGATCATCGTGCCCCAACTGATCGACCCGGAGTCGGTGATGCCGAGGAACGCGAGACCGGCCTCCGCCATCACGCCGCCGATCATGCCGTGCAGGAACATCGCCGAGATCCACCCGGTCAGGTGCGGCAGGACCTCGAAGAAGATCAGCCGGCGGTGCGGTTCCCCGACCATCCGCATCGCCAGCACGAAGTCACGACTGCTCAGACTGAGTGACTGCGCCCGGAGCGTCCGCGCGCCTCCGGACCAGCCGAACAGGCCGATGATCAACGCGATCACGAACGGGCCGGTGCCTTGCACGTAGCCCGCCACGATCAGGATCAGCGGGAGGACCGGCATCACCAGGAACAGGTTCGTGAGGAAGTTCAGGCCGTTGTCGATCGCGCCACCGAAGTACCCGGCCGGTACGCCGACCAGGATCGCGATCAGCGTGCCGATCGCGGCCGCCAGGATCCCGACCAGCATCGAGCCGCGGGCGCCGGCGATGGTCTGCGCGAGGACGTCCTGACCGAACTGGGTGGTGCCGAAAAGATGATGCGTGCTCGGCGGCTGCGAGATCGCGCCGATGTCGTTCGCGCGCGGGTCTAGTGGCAGCAGTGGACCGAAGATCGCGAGCAGCACGAAGAAGCCCAGCACGGCCAGGCCGAAGCGGACCTTCCAGCTCTTGAGCATGTTCACCCCCGTGCCCGAATGCGTGGATCGAGCAGGACGTACGCCAGATCGGCGACCAGGTTCGCGAGCAGGACCGCGAGCGTGATCAGCAGGAAGACGCCTTGCATCATCGGGTAGTCCCGTTTCTGGAGAGCCTCGTAGAGCAGATAGCCGATGCCGGGATAGCTGAACACGATCTCCGTGAGCAGCGCGCCGCCCACGACACCGCCGAGAGCCATCGCGAACCCGGTGAAGCTCGGCAGCATCGCGTTCCGGGCGGCGTACCTGAACATCACCCTCCTCGGCGACAGGCCTTTCGCCTGGGCCAGCAATACGTAGTCCTCGCGGACAGTGGTGACGGTCATGTTCCGCATCCCGAGCAGCCAGCCGCCGAAGGCCGAGAACACGATCGTTGCTGCTGGCAACACACCGTGGTGGAGCACGCTACCGGCGTATGCGAGGGTGAAGCCCTGCGGCAGGTCGGCGTCGTACCCGCCGGACAGTGGGGTCCAGCCGAGGACGAAGCCGAACACCCAGAGCGCGAGGAGTGCGACCCAGAAGTACGGAACGCTGCTCAGGAAGGTTGTGAACGGCGTGAGGATCGCGTCGAGACGGCTGCCCGCCTTCCAGCCCGCGACGACGCCGAGCAGGGTGCCGATCGCGAACGCGGTGACCGTCGTCGTACCGACGAGCAGCAGGGTCCATGGCAGGGCCTGCCAGACCAGGTCGGCGACCGGGACCGGGAAGTTGACCACGGAGACGCCGAGATCGCCGTGCGACAACTGGCGGAGGTAGTCGCCGAACTGCTCGGCCAGGTTGGCGTGCGGGTTGCCGAAGATCGCGCGGATCGACATCAGCGTCTCGGCCGGCACCTGCTGGCCGCTGACGCGTTCCAGTTCCTCGACGATCGCCGACGACGGATCACCGGGCATCAGCCGGGGCAGCAGGAAGTTGAGGCCGATCGCGGCGGCCGCGGCGGCCAGGTAGAACCCCAGCCGCCGGGCCAGGAACGCCCACCGCATCGTCAGCTCCCTCGGCGCTGAAGCTTCAGCATGGTCAGGATGGTGTCCGGCCCCATCCCGACGAACGGGATGTGGTCGAAGTTGTCCGGCGTCGGCCAGCCGGTCCAGCGGGTCGCGTTGATGTCGACGAAGTAGAAGTTGTTGTAGATCGGGCTGAACGGGGTCTTGTCGACGACGATCTTCTGCAGCTGCCGACCGAGCGCCTTCAGTTGGTCGACGTTGTCGGTGCGCTGCATCGCGGCGACGATCGCGTCGGTCTGCGGGTCGTTCCAGCGGCCCTGATTCAGGGTGGCCGACTTGCCGACGGGGGTCAGGTACTGGCTGCTGAGGAAGCGGTAGACGCCGTACACCCCGGAGCCGCCGGTGGACGCGGCGGCCAGGTCGAACTGGCCCAGGTTCTGCTTGTCGTAGTACCCGGCGCTCGGCTGGCCGGCGCCCTTCACCTGCAGGCCGAGCGTCTGCTTCCAGGTGTTGATCAGGATGTCGGCGTAGTTGCCCCAGCCCCAGTCGGCGTTGAACAGGATGCTCGGCTGGTACCGTTTGCCGTCCTTCACCAGCGCGCCGTTCTCGACCGTCCAGCCGCCCTTGGCCAGCTCGGCCTTCGCCGCGGTCGCGTCGACCTTCTGGACCTTGCCCTTGTACGCCGGGTCGAGCCAGTCGGCGAACAACTGCTCGGAAAGACCGGTCGGTCCCGCCTCGGTTCCGGGGCGCTGCAGCGTGGTGACGACCGCTGTCCGGTCGATGGTGAGGGCGAGCGCACGACGTACATGGACGTCGTCGAAGGGTGCCTTCGCGGTATTGAAGAGCACGGACATCGCGCCGCCGTTGGAGTAGAGCTGGTAGAGGTGCTTGTCCGGGTCCTTGGCGACGTACTCCTTCTCGCCGTTCGGCCAGCTCGCCGACGCCCAGTCGATATCGCCCTTCAGGAGTTGAGCTTTCAGCGCGTCGGCGCTGGTCGGGATGATCTTGTACGTCGTCATCGGGAGCTTGCCGCCCCAGTAGTCAGAGCGGGCCTGCAGGGTGATCTGCTGCGGCTTGAACTCCTTCACCGTGAACGGGCCGGTGCCGATCGGATCCGGGTTCGTCCAGGTGTTGAGGTTCTGGCTCGACCAGATGTGCTTGGGGACCATCGGGAGCAGGATGTTCGCGAACTGGTTCAGGGTCGCGTACGACGGCTCGGCGAAGACGACCTTCACCGTGGTGGCGTCGACCTTCGTGACCGACTTGTAGGTGACGCCCGCGATGCTGAAGTCCGGCTTCTCGATCGGGAGACCGAGCGAGTAGACGACATCGTCTGCGGTGAACTTCTGCCCGTCCGACCAGGTGGCATCGTCGCGGAGCTTGATCGTCAGCGACTTGCCCTGGTCCGCGAACACCCAACTCTGCGCGAGCCACGGCTTGACGGTGCCGCCGTCGCCGTAGTCGACCCGCATCAGCGGCTCGTAGACAAGCTCCATGTTCGGCGCCTTGTCCGTCGCCGGCCCCATCACGTTGTAGTTGCGGACGAACGTCGTACCGCCGTCGGTCTTCCCGTAAACGACCGCCGCACCCGCCGCACCTCCACCACCGGCCGGCGTGCTAGCGGGCCCCGAACACCCAGCCAGCACCACCGCACCAACCACTAACAAGACCCGCCACCGACTGCGCATATCCCTCACCCCAGAACTAGAGCGGCTGCACGTTCATACGTATGAGCACTCATATATGAGCTACTTGAGCTCTGCTCTTACGTATGCGCAGGAACCTACGAACGTTAAGCACACATGTCAAGACCGTGACGAACCCAGGAGCATTTCAGCCCCGGACGCATCGGGTGGTTCGGCCGGCCTGGCACGGGACTGGTTATCCCCTCGCGTTATGGGTTCTCTACGCATACACGAACGGAGAACCCTGCACACGAGGGGATATCCGGCTCTCCTGCCGCATGTGTGGGTGGCGATCAGCCCAGTCCGGGATCGTGCAACGGGCAACGGTGGGTGAGCACCTGGTATTACCTGTCCCCAGTCACCATTGCCTGTCCCCGGTCACCACAACCGCTGTTTCCCCGCTCTTCGGGCCCGACCCGGATCGGGCGCCGGTTAACCCCTCGCGTTGTGGGTTCTCTACTGATACGCGACGGGAGAACCCTGTACGCGAGGAGATAACCGGCTGTCCCGACGGCGCTCCTCGGACTCCGGCGCGGAACGCCTGCTGTGTCCGAGATCGCGCCGAGTCGTGGCGTTTGGTTGGCCACTGGAACGTCGAGTCGTGGATCGAGGCTGCGTTAGGCCGCGCGAAATCCACGACTCAAGGAAACGCGGGTGACTGTTCTTGGAGGGTTTTCCTCCTATGGCGCCAGAAACCCTCCACCGATCTGCGGGCCGCGGCGGGTGCGGGGTGCGGCTACGAGGATTTGTGGGTGGCGGCCGGCGACGGTTAGGGCGTGTTGGGCGTGGATCGTCCAGTCGGTGGTCAGGTGGGCGGTCTGGTGGTGGTTGAGGATGGTGATGAGTAGGCCGTTGGGGTGGAGGGTTTGGCGCCATCGGCGGGTGTACGGCGTGAGGTCGCCGATGGGGAGCCGGACGTCCCAGGGTGGGTTGGTGATGATGCGGTCTGCGGGAGCGTTCAGGTGTTGTGCGTCGCCGGTGCGCCAGGTGATGGGAGTTCGGGACCCGTTGCAGCGAGCGGCCTTGATCGCGGCAGGGTCTCGGTCGAGGCCGACGTACGTCGCGGTTGGCTCGAGTTGGTGGGCTTCGAGGAGTAGCGTGCCGGCTCCGCAGAACGGGTCTACGACGTGGTGTCCGGGTGCGAGGTGCGCTAGTCGGGCCATTGCGGCGGCCACGGGTGGGTGCAGGCTTCCTCGTACTGTTTGTTGGCGCCACGTCCGTCGATGCAGTGGTGCGCCGTACGGGCGCAGGCCGACCCACAGCGTCTTTCCGTCCAGTACGACGCGCCACTCGGAGCGCTCGTCTGGCGGCGCGACGCCGTGTCGTCGCGAGTAGTACCGCCCGCCGGTGAGCCGAGCCAGCCGCTCGCCTACCAGGTCCTCGACGTCGTAGCGGTTGAAGTTGCGCGTTCCCTGGAACGACGCCGATACCGCGAACGCCCCGGGATCAACCGGTGCCTGCTGCACGGACGCACGCACTGCAGCACCTACTCCGGCCTTCGCGCGCCCAGGATCCGGCGTCACGCCGTACACAACGAACAGGTCGTCCGCCAACTGTGGCGGTGATTCGGTGATCGACTCGGACGCGGGCTCGACGACAACCTGTCGCTTGCCGACCTCGACCACTCGATGACCTGCGACGGCCAGTTCCTCGGCCGCCAGCCGTTCCAACCCCGTGACGGTCCGCACCAGCACCAACTGCATGGAGAATCTCCCGGATAGCACCCGGGAACAACCAACCGGTCACTCCCGCATCGCTGACCGCGGGAAACCTCGAACAGGCCAGCGGAAGCTAGCCCACGCGGAAGAAGTATGTCTCCATGGCGGAGATGATGGCACGCGCCGAACGCCGTCGCCCACCGAATTAGCCGACCGTTCGGCGCAGATCACGAGCCGTCGATCGACGCGACCGGGCGCAGTCTTGAGTAACCACCCTGAATGGTTTCAACTTCAGGTGGTCCCCCCGCCCCGGAGGTTGCTCGTGTACACGAAGCTGTCCTCGATCGTCGCCGCCTTGCTCCTCGGCGTCTCTCCCCTCGCACCCGCGCAGGCGGCACCCCCACAGACCACAGCGACTGTCCAAAGCGCACCACACGGCGCCGAGGTCGTAGCGGTCCGGCAGGTCGCCGACCGGATGACCGACCTGACCGTGCGGTCCCAGGCGCTCGGCGGCCGGACCGTCAACGTCCGGCTGCTCACGCCCGACGGCTGGAACCCGGCCGACCGCCGTCAGCACTGGCCGACGTTCTGGCTGCTGCACGGCTGCTGCGGGGACTACACATCATGGTCAGGCACGGACATCGCCAAGATCCCGAGCCTGCGCAAGGTCCTCGTCGTGATGCCCGAGGCCGGCTGGAACGGCTGGTACAGCGACTGGTGGAACTACGGCGCCGGCGGAGACCCGGCGTGGGACACGTTCCACACCGTTGAACTGGCGCACCTCCTGGAACACGGCTGGGGTGCAAGCTCGAACCGCGTCGTGGCCGGCCTCTCGATGGGCGGCCAGGGAGCCCTGCTGTACGCCGCTCGCCATCCCGGCATGTTCCGCGCGGCCGCGGCGTACTCCGGCTCGGCCCATCCGCTGCTGAACGACGAGTCGATCAACCGGATCATGGGGTTCTTCGCCGGGCAGGGCAACGACCCGCTGCGGGTCTGGGGAGACCCAGTCGCGCAGCGCCGGATCTGGGAGGCGCACGACCCGTACTACCTGGCGCACCGGCTCAAGTCGCTGCCCGTCTACCTCTCCTGCGGCGACGGCACCGCCGGACCGTTCGACCCGCCCGGGAAGACGGACGCACTGGAGGCCGACTTCAACCGCCAGAACCACGCCCTCGCGGCCCAACTGAAGCGGGTCGGCGCGAAACACCTGACGACCAACTTCTACGGTCCGGGCACGCACGGCTGGGCCTACTGGCAGCGCGAGCTGCACGCCTCCTTGCCGATGCTGCTCCAGGCCTTGGGCGTCCGATGACTCAGAGGTAGGTCTGGGTGCTCGGTGGAGCGGATTCCATCCAGGCCAGGACGCCGGTGAGGGCTTCTTCGGTCATGGCGAAGTGGACGGTGCGGTCGCGGAGGTCGGCGTCCACGATGACGTGGCCGGCGTACGTGACCAGGGGCTCGTTGCCCATCGGGCGGCGGGTGGCGATGCCTTCGAGCTGGCGGCGGTTGACGACGAGCTTCGGCCACCAGGCGAGGCTGAAGACGCGGAACCACTGCAGGTCGTCGCCGACGTACCGGGCCAGCCCGAGGGCCCAGCCGCGGCCGTGTTCCTTCTGCGCGAGCTGCAGGCTGCAATCAAAAGTTCCGCCGTCCCTGGACAACCAGCGACGGCGGAACGCGACGATAACGATGAACAGTACGGCGGCAAGCAGACAGACCCCGATGACGTCGAGGACTATCCTCATACCTTGCCGACCCCATTTCCGGTGCCCGTGTTCGGTACTGCCCCGGGCACCCCGGGAGAACCGTACTAACGATATTTGATTATGGCAGGTCGGGTCAGGACGTCTGCTCGGCGGCCCGAACCCTGGCCTCGGCGAGTCGCACCTCGTCGGCGTCGGCGTCGGCCAGGCCGGCCGCCATCGCCTGATCGAGCTCGCGACGCGCCTCTTCGAGGTCGATGTCGTGACCCATCTCGGCGTTCTCGGCCAGGATCGAGACCCGGTCGTTCGCCACCGAGATGAACCCGTCCGGCGCGGCCGCGACGAAGTACTCGTCGTCGACGGTCCGCACCTGGACGGTGCCGCCCTGCAGCAGGCCCAGCAACGGCGCGTGGCCGGGCAGGATACCGACGTCACCGTCGGTGGTGCGGGCGATGACGATCCTCGCCTGCCCCTGCCAGACCGTCCGCTCCGCCGCGACGAGGGCTACCTCGAGGTGCTTCGCGGAATCATCGGCCATGTCAGTTTTCCTTCTGCAGCTCGGCCCACTTGCGCTCGACGTCGTCGAGCGAACCGACGTTGAAGAACGCCTGCTCGGCGATGTGGTCGCACTCGCCGTCGGCGATCTTCTTGAAGGACTCGACGGTGTCCTTCAGCGGCACGGTGGAGCCCTTGATGTTGGTGAACTTCTCCGCCATGTAGGTGTTCTGGGAGAGGAACTGCTCGATCCGGCGCGCCCGCGCGACGGTGATCTTGTCCTCTTCGGAGAGCTCGTCGACACCGAGGATGGCGATGATGTCCTGCAGTTCCTTGTTCTTCTGCAGGATCTGCTTCACCCGGACGGCCACGTCGTAGTGCTCCTGGCCGATGTACTGCGGGTCGAGGATCCGCGACGTCGAGGTCAGCGGGTCGACGGCCGGGTACAGACCACGCGACGCGATGTCACGGGAGAGCTCGGTGGTCGCGTCGAGGTGGGCGAAGGTGGTCGCCGGCGCCGGGTCGGTGTAGTCGTCCGCGGGCACGTAGATCGCCTGCATCGAGGTGATCGAGTGACCCCGGGTCGACGTGATCCGCTCCTGCAGCACGCCCATCTCGTCGGCCAGGTTCGGCTGGTACCCCACGGCCGACGGCATCCGGCCGAGCAGCGTGGAGACCTCGGAACCGGCCTGGGTGAACCGGAAGATGTTGTCGATGAAGAGCAGCACGTCCTGCTCCTTCACGTCGCGGAAGTACTCCGCCATCGTGAGGGCCGACAGGGCGACGCGCAGCCGGGTGCCCGGCGGCTCGTCCATCTGGCCGAAGACGAGCGCGGTGTCCTTGAAGACGCCCGCCTCGTCCATCTCGGTGATCAGGTCGTTGCCCTCACGGGTCCGCTCCCCGACGCCGGCGAACACCGACGTACCACCGAAGTTGTGGGCGATCCGGTAGATCATCTCCTGGATCAGAACGGTCTTGCCGACACCCGCACCGCCGAACAGGCCGATCTTTCCGCCCTGCACGTACGGCGTGAGCAGGTCGAGCACCTTGATGCCGGTCTCCAGCATCTCGGTCTTCGACTCGAGCTGGTCGAAGGCCGGCGCCTTGCGGTGGATCGGCCAGCGCTCGGTGATCTCGAACTCGGACTCGTCCTGGTTCAGGCACTTGCCGGTCACGGACCAGACCCGGCCCTTGGTGACGTCGCCGACCGGCACGGAGATCGCCGCGCCGGTGTCGCGCACCTCGGCGCCGCGGACCAGGCCGTCGGTCGGCTTCATCGAGATCGCCCGGACGATGTTGTCGCCGACGTGCAGCGCAACCTCGAGGGTGATCGTCTGGGTGTTGTCGCCGATGGTGATGTCCACCTCGAGCGCGTTGTACATGTCCGGCATCGCGTCCGCTGGGAACTCGACGTCGACGACCGGGCCGATCACCCGGGCGACGCGACCGATGCCGGTGGCACCCGCCTCGTTGTTCTTCTCGGTAACCGTGGCAGTCATCTCTCTCACTCGCTCCCGGCGTTCGCGTCGGCCAGCGCGCTGGCGCCACCGACGATCTCGCTGATTTCCTGGGTAATTTGGGCCTGGCGGGCCTGGTTCAGGTCCCGCGTGAGCTTCTCGATCAGGTCCTGCGCGTTGTCCGTCGCCGACTTCATCGCCCGCTGGCGGTTGGCCAGCTCCGACGCCGCCGCCTGCAGCATGCAGAAGTGGATCCGGCTGGCGACGTACTTCGGCAGCAGTCCGTCGAGCACCTCTTCGGCCGACGGCTCGAACTCGTACAGCGGCAGGACGTCGTCGGCGGCCGGCGCCTCCTCGCCCTCGACGACCTCCAGCGGCAGCAGACGGATCACGTCCGCGCGCTGGGTGAGCATCGACACGAACCGGGTGAAGACGATGTGGATCTCGTCCACGCCGCCCTCCTCGGTCGGGGTCAGGAAGGCCTCGATCAGCGCGTCGGCGACCTCCCTGGCCCGGGCGAAGCTCGGGTTGTCGGACTCGCCGGACCACGACTGCGCGATCTCGCGCTGCCGGAACGTGTAGTACGCGATGCCCTTGCGGCCGGTGACGAACGGAACGATCTGCTTCTCGTCCTCGCGGAGCAACTGGTTCAGCCGCTCCCCTTCGCGGATCACGTTGGCCGAGTACGCACCGGCCTGACCGCGGTCGGAGGTGATCAGCAAGACCGCGGCGCGGCGCGGGTTCTCCTTCTCGGTGGTCAGCGGGTGGTCGACGTTCGAGAACGTCGCCACCGCCGACACGGCACGGGTGAGCTCACGCGCGTACGGACCGGCCGCCTGGGCGCGCTGCTGCGCCTTGACGATCCGGGACGCCGCGATGAGCTCCATCGCCCGGGTGAGCTTCTTGATCGTCGAGACCGAGGCCTTGCGATCACGAAGCTCCCGCAGATTGGCTGGCACGGTCGATCAGCCCCGCTTCTGCCGGACGATCTGCTCCTGCTCCACGTCGCTCTCGTCCATCGCCTCGGCTTCCGCCTCGGTGCCGAGCAGCGTGCCCTCGGAGGTCTGGAACGTCGGCTTGAACGCCTTCAGCGCCTCGATGACGGCCTGTGCCTCGTCGTCGCCGAACAGCCCGGACTCACGGATCCCGTCGAGCACCTTGCTCTCCCGGCGCAGGTAGTCCAGGAAGTCCCGCTCGAAGCGGAGCACGTCGTTCACCGGTACGTCGTCGAAGTGGCCCTTGGTACCGGCCCAGATGGAGACGATCTGGTCCTCGACCGGGTACGGCGAGTACTGCGGCTGACGGAGCAGCTGCACCAGGCGCTGACCGCGGTCGAGCTGGCGCCGCGAGGTGGCGTCCAGGTCGGACGCGAACATCGCGAAGGCCTCCATCGCGCGGAACTGCGCCAGGTCGATCTTCAGCGAGCCGGACACGTTCTTCATGCCCTTGACCTGCGCGGCGCCGCCGACCCGGGACACCGAGATACCGACGTCGATGGCCGGCCGGATGTTGGCGTTGAACAGGTCGGACTGCAGGAAGATCTGGCCGTCGGTGATCGAGATGACGTTGGTCGGGATGAACGCCGACACGTCGTTGGCCTTGGTCTCGATGATCGGCAGACCGGTCATCGAGCCGGCGCCGAGCTCGTTGGACAGCTTCGCGCAGCGCTCCAGCAGACGGCTGTGCAGGTAGAAGACGTCACCCGGGTACGCCTCGCGGCCCGGCGGGCGGCGCAGCAGCAGCGACATCGAGCGGTACGCCTCGGCCTGCTTGGTCAGGTCGTCGAAGACGATCAGGACGTGCTTGCCCTGGTACATCCAGTGCTGGCCGATCGTCGAGCCGGTGTACGGCGCGACGTACTTGAAGCCGGCCGGGTCGGACGCCGGGGAGGCGACGATGGTGGTGTACTCCATCGCGCCGGCCTCTTCGAGCGCACCGCGGACCGACGCGATCGTCGAGCCCTTCTGGCCGATGGCGACGTAGATGCAGCGAACCTGCTTCTTCGGGTCGCCGGACTCCCAGTTCGCCTTCTGGTTGATGATCGTGTCGACCGCGATCGCCGTCTTACCGGTCTTGCGGTCGCCGATGATCAGCTCGCGCTGGCCACGGCCGATCGGGATCATGCCGTCGATCGCCTTGATACCGGTCTGCAGCGGCTCGCGGACCTCCTGGCGCTGCATCACGCCGGCGGCCTGGAGCTCGAGCGCGCGGTCGCCCTCGATGCCCTGGATCTCGCCGAGGCCGTCGATCGGCTTGCCCAGCGGGTCGACGACCCGGCCGAGGTAGCCCTCGCCGACCGGCACCGACAGCACCTGACCGGTACGGCGGACCTGCTGGCCCTCCTCGATCCCGTCGAACTCACCGAGGACGACGACACCGATGTCGCGGACGTCGAGGTTCAGCGCGATACCCCGGGTGCCGTCCTCGAACTCGAGCAGCTCGTTGGTCATCACCGAGGGCAGGCCCTCGACGTGCGCGATGCCGTCACCCGCGTCGACCACGGTGCCGACCTCTTCGGCGGCGGTGTCGGCCGGTTGGTACTCGGTGACGAACCGATCCAGGGCGTCCCGGATCTCCTCCGGCCTGATCGTGAGCTCAGCCATTGTGTTTCCTGCTTCCTTGACCCTTGCTGGCCTGTTGTGGCTCTAAGAGGCTTTCCCGACCCTTAGCGCCGCTGTATGTCGTTAAGGGGGTTCAGCCCGCGATGCGCCGTTGCGCGTCGTCGAGCCTGGCCGCGATGGTTCCGTCGATCACTTCGTCGCCGATGTCCACCCGGACGCCGCCGACCACGTGCGGGTCGACGATCACGTTCAGCTGGATGTCCCGGCCGTACTGCCGTCCGAGCGCCGCCGCGAGCCGGGTGCGCTCCATCTCGGTCAGGTCGGTGGCCACCCGCACGGTCGCGATGCTGGCGTTCCGCCGGGCCGCCGCGGCGACCTGGTAGGACCGCATCGACGCCGCGAAGGAACGGCCGCGGCCGTCCACGGCCCGCTCGGCGAGGCGCACCGTGGTGGCGTCGGCCTTGCCCTGCAGCAGTCCGCGGATCAGCTCCTGCCGGTGCTCGGCCGGGATGCCCCGGTCGCCCAGCTTCTCGGCCAGGGCACGCTCGGCAGCAACCACCCGGTCCAGCCGGAACAGCTCGTCCTCGAGCTCGTCGAGCTTCCGCCGGGAGTCGGCGTAGGCCACCTCGGCCTCGACGCTGAGCTGGTCCAGAGCGTTACCGAGATCCCGGCCGCTGACCCAGCGACCGGACACCGCGACGGACAGGATCTCCAACGCCTGGGGGGAGATCTTGCCGCCGAACAACTGCCCGGCCAGTGCGGACTTCGTCTGGGCCGGCCGTGCCGGGTCGGTCAGGGCGCGCCGGAGCGCGCCGCTGCCGTCCAGCAGCTTGGCGATCGAGAACAGCTCGCCACCCAGGCCTTCGGCCGGGGTCGCACCCGCCAGGGCCTGCTCGGCCCGGGCGAGTGAATTGTTCGACGCGCCGCGCATCAGCTGTCCGTTCCGACAGCCTGACGGGCGGACTCCGACTCTTCCAGCTCGGCCAGGAACCGCTCGACGGTCCGGCGCTGCCGGGCCTCGTCCTCGAGCGACTCACCGACGATCCGGCCGGCCAGCGTGGTCGCCATCGTGCCGACCTCGCCGCGCAGCGAGGCAACCGCCTGCGTCCGCTCGGCGTCGATCTGCGCGCGGGCGTGGGTGACGATCCGCTCGGCCTCGGCGTTCGCCTGCTCGCGCATCTCCGCGATGATCTGGGCGCCCTGTTCGCGGGCGTCCTCGCGGATCTTCGCAGCTTCCTGCCGGGCCTCGGCCAGCTGCGCGTTGTACTTGTCCAAAGCCGCCTTCGCCTCGGCCTGGGCCGCCTTGGCCTCGTTCATCCCGCCTTCGATCGCCGCGGTCCGATCGGCGTACGCCTTCTCGAACTTCGGTACGACGACCTTGGCGAAGGCGATGGCCAAGAGGACCAGGAAGACGAAACCGAAGATGATCTCAGCCGTGTGCGGCAGCAGCGGGCTCGGCGCCTCGTCCGCGGCCTCTGTCAGCGGCAGAACTAACGTCAGCATGTCTGGGTCCTGTCAGTCAGGGGGAAGGGGTCAGCCCTTGAACACGAAGGCGAGGGCGATACCGATGATCGCGAGCACCTCGGTGACGCCGAAGCCGATCCACGCGATCGACTGCAGCTTGCTCTGAGCCTCGGGCTGACGCGCCGTGCCGTTGATCACGGCGGCGAAGATCAGGCCGACGCCAACACCCGGGCCGATGGCAGCGAGGCCATAGCCCAGAACGGCGATGTCACCGGTGATTGCGAGAGCCATGTTGCTCACCATTGCGGTGTTTCCTTTCAGTACGGATAGCGGCTATCCGGGATTCCGTTACTACCGGTCTAGGGGTACTGCGGGGTGGTGCGGGTCAGTGCTCGTCGGCGATCGCGCTGCCGATGTACTGCGCGGTGAGGACGACGAAGATGTAGGCCTGGATGGCTTGCACGAACAGCTCCAGGCCCGCGATCGCCAGCGCCATCAGCAGCGTGACGATGCCGACGCCGCCGATCGCGATGCTGCCGGAGTGCAGGACCATGTACTCGCCGCCGAGCACGAACACCAGCAGCAGGATGTGACCGGCGAACATGTTCGCGAACAACCGCAGGCTCAGCGAGATCGGCCGGACCAGGATGTTCGAGATGAACTCGATCGGGATCATCAGCGGCATCAGCCACGCGGGCACACCGGCCGGCATGGTCTGGTGCTTGAAGTAGCCCCACAGGCCCTTCTTCTTGATCCCGACCGCGTTGTAGATGACCCAGCTCATGACCGCGGCCACGTACGCCCAGCCGATGTGGCTGAACGTCGGGAACTGGATCAGCGGGATCGTCGCGGCGACGTTGTTCAGCAGGATGAAGAAGAACAGGCCGGTCAGGTACGGCACGAACCTCATGTAGTCCGCGCTGCCGATCGCGTCGCGGGCGATCGAGTTCCGGACGAAGTTGTAGCCGAGCTCGCCGGCGAACTGCAGCTTGCTCGGCACGATCGCGGCCTTGCGCGACGCACCCCAGAAGAACCAGACGATCACCACGACGGACAGCGCGGCCACCAGCACGGGCTTGGTGAACCAGTCGACACCGTGGATGATCGGAGTGGTCTCGAAGTTCTGTGGACCGGGTGGGATGAACTCGGTCGGAACGCCGGCGGTCACCGGGTCTCCTCTCGCGTCGTGCTCAAGTCGGACGCCTGGAAGTCAGGGGCAGGGCGGCTCAGGGCAGTGCAGCTCAGGGGGCGGTCAACAACGTCAGACCCGGTCGAGATCGTAGTGATCAGATCCGAGGTCAGGACCGCGACCCGTACCGGAAGTGCAACATCAAGATGGTGAGCCCGGCACCGAGGACGATGCCCACCGGAAGCAAGAATTCGGTGCCGAAGAGGCGATCCAGCCCGAAGCCGATGCCCCCGTAGACCAGGACACCGCCGATCAAGTAGGACAGGACCCGCCAGCCGTCGCCCGAATTCGGGGGTGATGGCTTCGGATCCTGATGCTCGCTCATTGGCACCCGAAACGTACCAGTTGGTGACATCGACGGTCACATCGGCCCCAGTAATCTCCACCACAGCAGGCGAAACGTTACCCAGGGTGCTCACGCCGTCACCTCCTTGTCGAGGTCGTAGATCGGCACGCGGAGCCGGGACCAGGCCCAGATCTCGCCGGCCATCCAGCCCATCACGACGACCATGGCCACCAGGCCGAGCACGGTCAGATTCACGTGCCTGGCCAGGCCGTCCGAGTTCAGCGCGAGCGCGAGCAGACCGCCGAAGATCGCGATCCGGCCCGTGTACGACGCCATCGCGACGGCGAGCTGCATGGTCGGGGAAGTCTTGCGGGAAAGGTGCAGCGCGAGCAGGCCGGCGCCGGAGAACACGACGACCGTCAGCAGTCCCAGCAGCGCACCCAGGAGGCCGGGAACTCCGGCGGCGACCGTGGACACGGCGGCGGCGTTCACGCCGACGACCAGGGCGGCGACCAAAGCGCCGCGCAACATCACCAACGCCGGGTGCTTGGTAGCTTGTCCGGCGATTTTCGGGCTGGGGGCCGAAGGAGCCATCTGGTGGTTCCGTCCTGCTGGCGTGCTGGTCTCGCGGCCAGCTCGTCGGGTGGGCGGGGTCAGGGGTGTCGCTGTTCTTTGCTGGTGCTTGTGAAAACTAGCACAAAGTCTGCATGGTCAGCAAAACGAGGCCCCTGCCGCTGTACAGCCACACCTTATCGGTAGGCCACACCGGCGAGTGGTCTGGTCCCTCTCAGCCGGTACTCAGACTTTGGCGAGCGGTTTCCCGGATCGTCGCGGCAGGCCGGTCGTGAGCAGGACCGCGGTGACCGCGACGGCCAGGACGACGAGGGCGGTCCACCAGGTCAGGACGAGGCCGAGGACCACCACGCCGTACGCGATCAAGGCGGTCCACAGGTACATCAGCAGGACGGCCCGGCGGTGCGAGTGGCCGCGTTGCATCAGGCGGTGGTGCAGGTGCTGCTTGTCCGCGGCGAACGGTGAGCGGCCGGCCTTGGTACGGCGTACGTAGGCCATCGTCAGGTCCAGCGCGGGGATCGCGAGGATGGCGATCGGCAGCACCAGCGGGAGCAGCGCGGGCAGCAGGCTGGAGCCGCCGACCTCGTACGGGACCGCGTTCGGGTCCATCTGGCCGGTCAGGCTGATCGTCGACGCGGCCAGCATCAGGCCGATCAGCAGGGCGCCGGAGTCACCCATGAAAACCCTGGCGGGGAAGAAGTTGTGCGGCAGGAAGCCGAGGCAGGCGCCGGCCAGCGCGACCGTGATCAGGGTCGAGGTGGTGGCGCGGTCGAGGTTCTCGTGGACGTTCAGCAGGTACGAGTAGACGAAGAACGCGGTCGCGCCGATCGCGGTGACGCCGGCCGCGAGACCGTCCAGGCCGTCGACGAAGTTCACCGCGTTGCAGGACACCAGCAGGATGCCCGCGGTCAGGACGGCGAGCTGCGCGGGCGACGGCGAGATCACGCCGCCGGGCAGCGGCAGCCAGTACAACTGGATGCCTTGGACAACGAGTACGCCGACCGCGAGCACCTCGCCGGCCAGCTTGGTGATCGCGTCCAGCTCGTACAGGTCGTCGACCACGCCGACGGCGCAGATCACCACGCCGCCGACCAGGATCGCGCGGGCGTCGTGCGCGACCTGCAGGCTGTTGCCGAGGAACGGCAGGCTCGACGCGACCGCGAAGCCGGCGATCAGGCCGCCGAGGATGGACAGGCCGCCGAAGTACGGGATCGGGACCTTGTGCACGTCCCGGGCCCGGACTTTCGCGACCGCGCCGTACCGCAGCGCGATCTGCCGGGCCACGCCGGTCAGCAGGAAGGTCGTGGCCATCGCCACGAACAGGACCAGCAGGTACTCGCGCACTAGTCCGCAGGCCTCACATCAGGATCGGTCTTACCCTCGTCCTCCTTGGACGCCACAACCGACTCCCCAGTTGGCCCAACATCCGCCGACTTCTCATCCGCAGGCGTGTCCTCCGCAGGCTTCTCGTCCGCGGGCTTGTCCTCAGCCGGCTTGTCCTCCGCGAGCTTGTCCTCCGCCGGTTGGTCTTCCACCGGCTTGTCGTCCGCGAGCTTCTCGTCCGCGAGCTTGTCCTCCGCCGGTTGGTCTTCCACCGGCTTGTCGTCCGCGGACTTCTCGTCCGCGAGCTTCTCGTCCGCGAGCTTCTCGTCCGCGAGCTTGTCCTCCGCGAGCTTCTCGTCCGCCGGCTTGTCTTCTGCCGGCTGGTCTTCTGCGGGGTTTTCGTCGGTTTCTGGGGTGACTTCGGGGACTACTGCTTGGAGTTGGTCGAGGGTGAGGGCGCCGATGCGGATCACGCGGGGGGTGTCGCCGGTGAGGTCGACGATGGTGGACGGTTGTCCTCCGGTCGCCTCGCCGCCGTCGAGGTACACGGCGACGGACTCGCCCAGCTGCTCCTCGGCGTCGTACACGTCCAGCGCCGCCGGCTGCCCGGACTTGTTCGCGGAGCTGACCGCGAGCGGCCCGGTCCGCGACAGCAGCTCGCGGGTGTTCTCGTGGTCCGGCACGCGGAGGGCGACCGTGCCCTGGGTCTCCCCCAGGTCCCACATCAGCGACGTCTGCGCGTGGCAGATGACGGTCAGCGGCCCCGGCCAGAACTCCTCGCAGAGCTTGCGGCCGTTGTCCGGCACATCGGTGGCGAGCGCGTCGAGCGACTCCACCACCGAGATCAGCACCGGCGGCGGCATGTCCCGGCCGCGTCCCTTGGCGTCCAGCAGCCGCTGGACCGCGTCGGCCTTGAAGGCGTCGGCGGCAAGCCCGTACACGGTGTCGGTCGGCAGCACGACCAGGTCGCCGGCCTCGATGGCGTCCACAGCCGCGCGGTACGCCGGTGCCAGTTCGTCCCCGGTGAAGTCGAAGCGCTCACTCACGGAGTGAATCGTGCCACTCACGCGGGCCCCGACCCTAACCGGGTCGTAGTTGACAAACGCTTGTCAGCTTTCCGGGCACCCGGCCGCCGAACTCCCTAAGATCCCCGCATGACTGTGTCGCGTGAGTTCCTTGCCGGGTTGCCGAAGGCCGAGTTGCACGTCCACCACGTCGGGTCCGCGTCGCCGCGGATCGTCGCCGAGCTGGCCGCCCGGCACCCCGAGTCGCCGGTGCCGACGGATCCGGCCTTGCTGGCGGAGTACTTCAAGTTCAGCGACTTCGCCCACTTCATCACGATCTACCTGAGCGTCGTCGAGCTGATCAAGACGCCCGAGGACGTCCGGCTGCTGACCTACGAGATCGCCCGCGAGATGGCCGAGCAGCAGAACCTGCGGTACGCCGAGCTGACCGTGACGCCGTACACCTCGGTGGTCCGCGGCATCGCCGCCGAGGCGTTCTGCGAGGCGATCGAGGACGCGCGGGTCGCGGCCGAGAAGGAGTTCGGCCTGGTGCTGCGCTGGATCTTCGACATCTCCGGTGAGGCCGGCCTTCCGGCCGCCGACGAGACCCTGCGGATCGCGACCAAGATCCGGCCGGAGGGCCTGGTCGGGTTCGGGCTCGGCGGGCCGGAGATCGGCGTACCGCGGCCGCAGTTCCAGCCGCACTTCGAGGCGGCGGTCGCCGAGGGGCTGCACAGCGTCCCGCACGCGGGCGAGACGACGGGTCCGCAGACGATCTGGGACGCGGTGCGGCTGCTGAAGGCCGAGCGGATCGGCCACGGTACGTCGACGATGCAGGACCCGGCGCTGGTCGAGTACCTCGGCGAGCACCGGATCCCGCTGGAGGTCAGCCCGACGTCCAACATCGCCACCCGCGCGGTCGACTCGTACGACGTCCACCCGCTGCGTGCGATGGTCGACGCCGGACTGGTCGTCACGATCAACTCCGACGACCCGCCGATGTTCGGGACGGACCTCACCAACGAGTACGCCGTCGCGGCGCGGCTGCTCGACCTGGACGAGGCCGGTGTCGCCGACCTGGCCAAGACCGCCGTCCAGGTGTCCTTCGCCGAAGACTCGGTGAAGTCGGCCCTGGTGGCCGAGATCGACACCTACCTAGGTGAGAACGCGGTGTAGCTGACAGACTGTTGTCCGTGACAGAGGACCTGCGGCTCGACCTGCTTGGTCCTCTGCGCGGCTGGTCGGGCGATCGGAGGCTGGAGCTCGGGCCGCTGCGCCAGCAGGCCTTTCTGGCGGTGCTGGCGCTCCGTCCGAACCAGGTGGTTCCGGCCGACGAGTTGGTCGAGCTGGTGTGGAACGACGCGCCGCCGAGCAGCGGGACCCGGATCGTTCCGACGTACGCCTACCGGTTGCGGCAGTTGCTGCCGAAGGACGTGCTGGTCAGCTCGCGCGACGGGTACACCCTGCGGATCGCTCCGGACGCGCTCGACCTGACCAGGTTCGAGCGGTTCGTCAGTGCCGCACATGCAACCGACGACCTCGACACGGCGGCGGCGAACCTGTCGGATGCCCTTGCGTTGTTCAAGGGTGAGCCGTTGGGCGGCCTGCCCGGGCACTACGTCGCTGTCGAGCGGCACCGGCTGACGGAGCGCCGGCTGAAGGTGCTGGCGGAGCGGATCGACCTCGACCTGGAGCGCGGCCGGTACGGCGACCTGGTGCCGGAGCTGGTTGCGCTGGTCGAGGCTGATCGCCTGCGTGAACAGTTCGCCGGACAGCTGATGCTGGCCTACTGGCGCAGCGGCCGGAGTTCCGAAGCGCTTGACACCTACACCCGGACACGGGAGGAGCTGGTCGAACAGCTCGGTGTGGAGCCCGGTCCGGCGCTCCGGGCGATCCACGAACGCATTCTGCGCAACGACGAGCCGGTTGCCCGTCCGGTGCTCCGCGACGAGCTGCCGTACGACGGTGCGGCGTTCGTCGGCCGTGACGACGTACTGACCCAGGTGGTCGACGCACTGCGCACGCCAGGACCTGCGGTCGTTGCGATCGACGGCATGGCCGGTGTTGGCAAGACTGCGCTCGCTGTACGCGCTGCACGTCAGCTGGCGGACGTCTACCCGGACGGGCGGCTCTTCATCGATCTGCACGGTTACACTCCCGGCAACGAGCCGGTGTCCGCGTTGCAGGCCTTGGATCGCCTGCTGCGCACGCTGTCCGTGCCGGCGGACCGCATCCCGGCTGAGCTCGAGGAGCGCGCCGCACTGTGGCGTTCTGAGCTGGCAGGCCGCCGCATCCTCGTAGTGCTCGACAATGCACCCGACAGTGCCGCAGTACGGCCGTTGCTGGCCGGGAGCCCGCAGTGTGGCGTGCTGGTGACCAGTCGACGGCAGCTGACCGGTCTGGACGCTACTGCTCGGCTAGCGCTCGACGTACTGCGGCCAGAGGACGCACGGGAGCTACTGGCGGAGATCGTCGGACCGGACCGTGCCGGCGACACAGCCGCCGCGGCACGGGTAGTCAGCCAGTGCGGGCACCTGCCGCTAGCGATCCGGGTGGCTGGTTCGCGGCTGCGGCATCGGCCGAGCTGGACGATCGAGCACCTCAGCAAACGACTCGACGCCGAGGACAGGCGGCTGGCCGAGCTCAGCACGGACAGCGGTGGGGTCTCCCCCGCGTTCGCCTTGTCCTACGAGCATCTGCCGTCGGACCAGCAGCGCCTGTTCCGTTTGCTGGGCGCCATGACCGGCCAGGACGTCGACATGTACGCCGCTGCAGCGCTGGCCGATGTGGACGCGGTCGACGCCGAGGACCTGCTGGAGCAGCTCGTCGACGCCAACCTGCTGTTGCAGCTGCATCCTGGCCGTTTCCAGTTCCACGACCTGCTGCGGCAGTACGCACGCACGCTGGGCCCGGAGCCGGACGCAGTACGGCGTTTGCTCGACTACTACCTCTACGCGACATCTGCCGCGAGTACGGCGATCTTCAGCAGCCAGCTGCAACCGCTGCCGGAGCCGGTGCCGGTGCGGTTGCCTGAGTTCACGTCGGCGTCCGACGGGCTGGAGTGGATCGATACAGAGGGTGCGAACGTGCTGGCGACGATCCGGTTCGCCGAGGCGAGTGGGGCGTCGGACCATGCATGGCGGCTCGGTCTGGCGGTGGCGTCCTGCTTCTTCCAGCGCGGCCGGGTCTACGAGATGGACGAGGCGCTGGAGCTCGCGCTACGGGCCGCTCCGGACGCCTCGGTGGAGGTACGGGTGCTGTTGTCGATCGGCAGCCTCGGCCGGTACCGCCGTGGCGCTGAGGCGAGTCTGCGGACACTGCAGGACGCACGCGACAGGCTGCCGCAGGACGCGGACCTGGCGTTGCGGGCACGGCTGCTCGCGTCGATCGGCTACAGCCTGGCGAAACTGGATCCCGACGACGAGGCGCTCGGCGTACTCGATGACGCCTTGAAGGTCGCTCGGCAAGCTGGTGAGGTCGGTATCGCGTCGCGGGTACTGGCGTACCTGGGGGTGACGTACGGCGACCGCGGAGAGTTCACTCGGGCGCTGTCGGCGTACCAGGAGTCGCTGGAGCTGGGGGATCCCGCTGTACGGGGAGAGGTGCTGAACGGGATCGGTGAGTGTCTGCTCGAGCTGGACCGGGTGGACGACGCAGTGCAGGCTCTGACGACAGCCAGGGACCTGGGCCTGGAGCGTGGAGCCGACTACAGCCTCATCTACACGTACGCGTTCCTGGGTACGGCGTACGCGCGGAAGCGCCAGTGGGCCGAGGCGATCGACGTCGGACGCAGGTCGCTGGAGCTGGCGTTGGAGAGCGACTCGAAGCAATCGCAGCAGAACGCGTACCTGCGGCTGGCTGAGACGCTGCTGGCGAAGGGCGATCCGACGCAAGCACGACCGCACTTTGCGCGCGCGTTGGAGCTAGCGCTCGACGAGGGACCGGAGTCGATTGTGCTGCGGGCAGCCAGTGGACTCGAGCGGACCGCCGCCGCCGCTTGAGGTGTGATTGGCTGGTGCAGTGCGGAGAGTCTGTGGGGTGCTGGCCGTCGTACTGCTAGGTCTTGTGGCCTGCAGCGACGACAAGCCCGCACCAGCCGCACCACCTCCGACGACGACTGCGCCTCCCACCCCCACTCCCCCAGCACCGGACGGACTGCCACGTGGTGGGCGAGTGATCTTCCCGAAGTACCAACTGGTCGCCTACGTCGGACTGCCGGGCTCGCCCGCGCTGGGGCCGCTGGACAAGGACCTGGACGCGAAAGCGGCCAAGCTGGACAAGCTGTCACGCGCCTACGCGGCAGGGCGGACGCCGCTGCCGGTGATGGAGCTGATCACGGTTGTCGCGCGAGGATCGCGCGGCAAGGACGGGATGTACCGCGGGCGGCTGGACGACGCGAAGATCGAGCAGTACCTGACGGTCGCGCGGAAGCACAAGATGCTGTTGCTGCTCGACATCCAGCCCGGGCGGGCGAAGGTCCTGCCCGAGGTGCAGCGGCTGGAGCGGTGGCTGAAGGAACCGGACGTCGGGCTGGCGTTCGACCCCGAGTGGGCGGTCGGCCCGACTCAGGTACCGGGCAAGGTGTTCGGGCACACGACGGGCGCGGAGCTCGACAGCATCGCGGCGTACCTCTCGGGGCTGGTGCAGGCGAACGGCCTGCCGGAGAAGGTGTTCGTGTTCCATCAACTGTCGCCGCGGATCGTCACCGACGAGAAGGCACTGAAGCCGCATCCTGGCGTCGTGACGATCAAGTCCGTCGACGGGATCGGAGCACGCACGGACAAGCTCAAGACGTGGACCAAACTCACCACGGCCCTCCCGCCGTCGGTCCACGCCGGCTTCAAGCTCTTCTACACCGAGGACACCCGCCACGGTCCCCTGATGACGCCCGCCCAAGTCCTGGCCCTGAAGCCTCGTCCGGAACTGGTGATCTACGAATGATCTCGATCGCCTTCGCCAACGTCGCCGGCGGCCGGCTGGTCCGCCCCGACGGATACGACGATGCCGACCGTACGGCGGACTTCGGGCAGGCTCTCGCGGGGCTGCAGCCGGACGTGCTGATCGTGACCGAGCTGGACCCGGACGGCGATCAGCTCGAACGGCTGGCCGCGGCGGCCATGCCGGGGCGGAAGACGTACAACCTGCGGCACGGGTTCTCGGACTCGCACATCCCCGGCGTGGAGCGGCTGGGGGTGGGGATCGCGTCGACGTACCCGCTGACCGAGCTGGAGCGGATCGACCTGCCGGACCCGTCGATCGACTTCCTGCACTGGCGGACCGGTGAGCCGATGGACCCGCATCCGAAGGGTTTCCTGGTCGCGAGGGGTGACTTCGGGGCGCTCGGTGAGGTCGACATCGTGGGCGGGCAGGTGTGCCCGATCCACATGTTCCGGAGCGCCTCAGCGGTCGAGTACACGTATCGCGAGGGGCCCGGGCGGGAGTTCGGTGCGCAGATGACGGCGTACCTGCGGGACGAGCTGGCGGCGCGCGGTGTCCGTCGGGCGGTTGTGGCGGGTGATCTGAACATGCCGAACCCGCGGGAGTTCTTCGGCGAGACGCTCGGTCTGGTCGACGCGTTCGGCGACCCGCCGCCCGCCACCACCCCGGACGGCCGTTCGATCGACCGGCTGTTCTCGACACCGGATCTGGTCACGCGCGACGTCGAGGTCGTGCAGGTCCCTGGCGCGGATCACTTCTCGGTCGTCTGCCGGCTCACGCGCCGGCAGCCCGACGCACCGGCGATCGGCCGGATCCGCGAACAGGACCTGGCCAGGCCTAGATCCGGCGGCCAGTTGCGAACCGGGGACGGGCGGCGAGGTCCAATTGGTCGCGGACCTCGGTGAAGAGACCGGTGGCGGCGAAGACCGCGGGGGCTGACTCGCCCTGTACGTCGGCGTGTTCGCAGGCGAACCAACCGCCCGGCTTGAGCAGCCGGCCCGCGGTCGCGGCGACCACCTTGATCTCGTCAAGGCCGTCGTCACCGGACCAGAGCGCCAGGGCCGGGTCGTGGTCGCGTACCTCGGCCGTCACGGATTCCCACGCGGTCAACGGGATGTACGGCGGGTTGGAGATCACCGCGTCCACCTGACCGTCGAGCTCCGGCAGGCACCCGTCGATGTCGCCCTCGTGCAGGATCGCGCCCGTGCCTTCCAGGTTGCGGCGTGCCCAGACGACCGCGTCCGACGACAGCTCGACCGCATGCACCGTGCTGTCCGGACGCTCGGTCGCGACCGCGCCGGCGATCGCCCCCGACCCGCTACACAGATCGACGACCAACGGATCGCTAACGCCGGCGATCCGCTCCAGGATCCAGCCGACCATCACCTCGGTCTCCGGGCGCGGCACGAACGCCCCGGGCCCGATCGCCAACTCCCGGTACCGGAAGGCCGCCGTACCCGTCAGGTGCTGCAACGGCTCCCGCGCAGCCCGTCGCGCGATCAAGGCGTCGTAAACAGCAACTTGTTCTGCTGTCGGCTCGCTGAGGTGCAACCGGCTGGACCCGGTCACGAACGCAAGCAACTCGGCAGCATCGAACTCCGGTGAAGCAACCCCTGCCTCGCGCAACCGTTCGGCTGCCTCGGCGAGTAGAACCTTCACTGCGAATCGACGGCCTCGAGCCGGGCGGCCAGGTCGGCCTCGGTCAGGGCCTGGATCACCGGCGCCAGTTCGCCGCCGAGGACCTGGTCGAGGTTGTGCGCCTTGTAACCGACGCGGTGGTCGGAGAAGCGGTTCTCCGGGAAGTTGTAGGTGCGGACCCGCTCCGACCGGTCGACGGTCCGGATCTGCGACCGCCGGGCGTCCGACGCCTCCTGGTCGGCCGCCTCCTGGGCCGCGGCCAGCAAGCGGGAACGCAGGACCCGCATCGCCTGCTCACGGTTCTGCAGCTGCGACTTCTCGTTCTGCATCGAGACCACAATGCCGGTCGGCAGGTGGGTGATCCGGACCGCGGAGTCGGTCGTGTTCACGCTCTGCCCGCCCGGACCGGACGACCGGAACACGTCGATCCGCAGATCGTTCTGGTCGATCTCGACGTCGACGTCCTCGGCCTCCGGCAGCACCAGTACGCCGGCCGCGGAGGTGTGGATCCGCCCCTGCGACTCGGTCACCGGCACCCGCTGGACCCGGTGCACGCCGCCCTCGAACTTCAACTTCGCGTACGGCGTCTCACCCGGCTCCAGCGTACCTTTCGCCTTCACCGCGACCGTGATCGACTTGTACCCGCCGAGGTCGGACTCGGCCGAGTCCAGCACCTCGGTCTTCCAGTTCTGCGACTCGGCGTACTTCAGGTACATCTTCAACAGGTCGCCGGCGAACAGCGCAGACTCGTCGCCGCCCTCCCCCGCCTTGATCTCGAGGATCGCGTCCTTGTCGTCGTTGGGGTCCCGGGGAACCAGCAGCGTCTGCAGGCGCTCGGCCAGCTCCTCACGCCGCGCGGTCAGCCGGACCGCCTCCTCGGCGAACGTCGAGTCCTCGTGGGCCAGCTCGCGCGCGGCCTCGATGTCGTCCCCGGTCTGCAGCCACTCGTCGTACGTACGCACGACCGGCGCCAGCGCGGCGTACCGCTTGCCGACCCGGCGGGCGTTGGCCTGGTCGGAGTGCAGCTCCGGCTCCGACATCTGCCGCTCCAGCTCGGCGTACTCCGCCTTCAGCGTCTCGACTGCCTCGAACATGCCGCACTCCTCCTCTCGGAAAACCTGCTCACAACACAAACCGCGCGCCGGTCCCGCCCGTAACAGGGCGGAACCGGCGCGCGGCTGGAAAGCTACTTCTTGGCGTACCGCTTCTCGAAGCGGGCCACCCGGCCACCGGTGTCGAGAATCTTCTGCTTGCCGGTGTAGAAGGGGTGGCACTGCGAGCACACGTCGGCGTGGATCACGCCGTTCTCCGCGGTCGAGCGCGTCGTGAACGTGGCGCCACAGGTACAGGTCACCGTGGTGTCGACGTACGTCGGGTGGATGTCGCTCTTCAAGACAGTCTCCTAGGTTTCAGGTGCCCCGGGTCGCTCGCACGGTGCGAACGTGAACCGGAACCGACGTACCAGTTTGCCACCCGGAGGCGGCAAACCGGTAATCGAGGGTTGTTCAGTCGCCGTTGGTGGTGCTGTGGCTGCTGCCGGTCGACGGGGTGGTCTTGTTGACCTGGAGCAGGAACTCGATGTTCGACTTGCTCTCCTTGAGCTTGCCGATCAGGAGCTCCAGCGCGGCCTGCCCGTCGAGTGCGGACAGCACCCGGCGCAGCTTCCAGACCACCTGGGTCTCATCCTTGGACATCAGCAGCTCCTCGCGGCGGGTGCCGGAGGCGACCACGTCGATGGCCGGGAAGATCCGCCGGTCGGCGAACTCGCGGCGCAGCCGGAGCTCCATGTTGCCGGTGCCCTTGAACTCCTCGAAGATCACCTCGTCCATCTTCGAGCCGGTCTCGATCAGCGCGGTCGCGAGGATGGTCAGCGAGCCGCCGTCCTCGATGTTGCGGGCCGCGCCGAAGAACCGCTTCGGCGGGTACAGCGCGGACGAGTCGACGCCACCGGACAGGATCCGGCCGCTGGCCGGCGCCGCGATGTTGTACGCGCGACCGAGCCGGGTGATCGAGTCCAGCAGTACGACGACGTCGTGGCCGAGCTCCACCAACCGCTTCGCACGCTCGATCGCCAGCTCCGCGACCGTGGTGTGGTCGTCGGCCGGGCGGTCGAAGGTCGAGGCGATGACCTCACCCTTGACCGTGCGCTGCATGTCGGTGACCTCTTCGGGCCGCTCGTCCACCAGCACGACCATCAGGTGTACTTCGGGGTTGTTCGTGGTGATCGCGTTCGCGAGCGCCTGCAGCACCATCGTCTTACCGGCCTTCGGCGGCGAGACGATCAGACCGCGCTGGCCCTTGCCGATCGGGCTGACGATGTCGACGATCCGGGTGGTGAGCACGCCGGGCTCGGTCTCCAGGCGGAGCCGCTCGGTCGCGTACAGCGGAGTGAGCTTGTTGAAGTCCTGCCGCTGCTTGGCGATCTCCGGGTCGGCGCCGTTCACGGTGTCGATCCGGACCAGCGGGTTGAACTTCTCCTTGCGCTCGCCCTCCTGCGGCTGCTTCACCGCACCGGTGATCGCGTCGCCCTTGCGCAGTCCGTAGCGCTTCACCATCGAGAGTGCGACGTACACGTCGTTCGGGCCGGGCAGGTAGCCGCTGGTCCGGACGAACGCGTAGTTGTCGAGTACGTCGAGGATGCCGGCGGCCGGGACGAGTACGTCGTCCTCGCTGATCGTCGGCTCGGTGTCGTACCGCTCGCCGCGACCGCGGGTGCGGCTGGTGTCGCGACCGCTGTCCCGGCCGCTGTCACGGCTGCTGGTGGGCTGGCCGTCGCGGGTGCGCTCACGGTCGCGGCCCCGGCGGCGCCGGCGACGGCCCTCACCTTCCTCGCCCCGGTCGCTCTGGTCCTGACGGTCCTGCCTGTCCTGGCGATCCTGCCGGTTCCGCGGGTTGTCACCGCGGTTGTCCCGGTTGCCGTCACGGCTGCTCTCACGACTGCTGTCACGGTTGCCGTCGCGCTGGCTGTCCCGGTTGGTGTCCCGGCTCTGCTCACGGCTCGACTCGCGGTTCTGGCTGCCGTCGCGGTTGCGGTCGCGGCTCTGGTTGCCGTCGCGGCCGTCCCGGGTGTTGTCCCGGCTCTGCTCGCGGGCGTTGTCGCGGCTCCGCTCGCGGGTGCGGCCCTGGCCCTCGCGGTCCTCGGCGCGCTCCTCGGTGCGTGTCTCGGTGCGGGTCTCCACCCGCTCGACGGCACCGCTCTGGGCACCGTTCGGGGCAGCCGTCTCCGGCTGCGCGACCTTCGCGGCCGGCGCTTCGACCGCGGCCTCGGGGGCAGCGCCGTTCGGCGCGGCGTCGGTGGTCGCGTCCTTCTGTGGGTCTTTCTGGGCGGCGGCGCGGGTCCGGCGGCTGCCGCCCTCGCGCTTCGCGGGCGCCGCGGTCTTGGCCGCCGGCACCTCTGCGGCCTCGTCCAGCGTCGGCTGCGTCGACCGCGTTGCCTTCGCCTTGGAGCCGCTGGTAGAGCCGCCCGCGGAAGAACCGGCGGACCCGCCGGTCTGGGCGGCCTTGATCGCCTCGATCAGCTGGCCCTTGCGCAGTGCGCCGGTGCCCTTGATGCCGAGCGTCCCTGCGAGCTGCTTGAGCTCGGGGAGCAGCATGCCCTCGAGGCCGCCTCCGGCTTTCCGGCGACGCGTCGCGGTGGTCGCCGCGGCGTCAGCTCCGCTAGAGGCTTCAACAGTTTCTGTCACGTGAGGTCCTTCCCACACGGATCGTCGATGTCCGACACGGCTCATCGACCAATTTCATTCCACCCACGGCCGCACAACGGGCACGTGGTGTACAAGAGTCTCTCGCTCGATCTGAGTCCCCCCGGACATCTCCGACGCAGGCGGCGCAAGGTCACATCCACAGGAGGGTCGCCACACAACACAGGGTGCCGGGAGCACAGCCCGGATCGTGACGAGAGCACACCGATCACCTGGAGGGGATCGGGTGAGTCGAGACTAGCACCTCAACGGGTCCTTCTGCCGACTGCACCGGTCAACGCGTGTCAGCGACCTGACATTCCCGAAATCAGCCGGCTTCCATCGACCAGACCTGTACTCCGACTGGATCGATCCCCAACTCGTACTTCGTCCAGCCGTCCGGCGGATCCGGCGTACCGCGGAAGAACAGGTCCTGACCTGCGCTCTTCCCGTCGTGACCCCCGAGTACGGCGACCGTCGGACCGGCGCCGCTGACGATCGCCGCGTGCCCACTGCCCCGCAGTTTGTGCACCAGCGCGAGGCTCTCCGGCATGGCCGGCTCGCGGTACTCCTGATGCAGCCGATCCTCGGTCGCGGTCAGCAGCAACTCCGGCCGCCCGGTCAACGCGGCGACAAGAAGAGCAGCCTTCCCCGCATTGGCCGCCGCATCAGTGTGGGGAACAACGCTCGGCAGCAGTCCGCGCGCCTCCTTGGTCAGCACGCGATTGTCCGGTACGTAAGCAACGACAGCCGTTCCAGCCGCCGGTTCCAATCGAACCGCGCGGCCGGTTTCGCCTTCCGTCCAAGCGATTGTGAGCCCGCCGAGGGCAGCCGCGGCGACGTTGTCGGGGTGTCCTTCGAGCTCGTTCGCCAGTACGACGAGACGTTCGCGATCGACCGGTTCGCCGGCCAGCGCGTACGCCGCCGCGAGCCCGCCGACGATCGCGGCCGACGACGACCCGAGACCGCGACCGTGCGGGATCCGGTTCTCGCACCGCAAGGTGAATCCGGGCACCGGAGCACCCAGTGCCTCGAGTCCGGCCCGGATCGACCGCACCACGAGATGCGACTCGTCCAGCGGTACTTCGCCCTCGCCGCACCCCGTCACCTCCACGGTCACTCCGGAGCCGCACGGGGTGACGACAAGGTCGTCGTACAACGTGAGAGCGAGACCGAAGGCGTCGAAGCCAGGGCCGAGGTTGGCGCTCGTTGCCGGCACCCGTACGCGGACCTGATCACAGGGCTTGTGGTCACCCATGGCGATCAGGCGAGGCCGGCGATGCGGGCAACGGCGTCGGTGTCCGCCGGTGTGACGGGGGGTTCTTCGAAGGCCACGTGGCCGAGCGCGGTGTCGATGTCCTTCAGGCCGTGGCCCGTGACGGTGATCACTACCGTCGAACCGCCCGGCAACCAGCCCTGCGCCTTGGCGTGCAGCAGCCCGGCGACCCCGGCCGCCGAGGCCGGCTCGACGAAGACACCTTCGCGGGCGGCAAGTTCACGCTGCGCGGTCAGGATCTGCTCGTCGGTGACCAGTTCGATCCGGCCGCCGGACTCGTCCCGCGCGGCCTCGGCCAGCGTCCAGGAGGCCGGGTTCCCGACCCGGATCGCGGTCGCGGCGGTCTCCGGCTTCTCCACGATCGAGCCGCGCACGATCGGCGCCGCCCCCTCGGCCTGGAAACCCCACATCTTCGGGGTCCGGGTCGCGAGCTTGTCCTTGGCGTACTCCTGGTAGCCCTTCCAGTAGGCCGCGATGTTGCCCGCGTTGCCGACCGGCAGCAGGTGCAGGTCCGGCGCGTCACCGAGCGCGTCGCAGACCTCGAAGGACGCGGTCTTCTGCCCTTCCAGGCGGACCGGGTTGACCGAGTTCACCAGGGCGACCGGGTAGTTCTTGCCCAGTTCGCGGACGATCCGCAGGCAGTCGTCGAACCCGCCGTCGATCTGCACCAGCTTCGCGCCGTGCACGACCGCCTGGGCCAGCTTGCCCTTGGCGATCCGGCCGGCCGGGATCACCACCAGCGGCAGCATCCCGGCGCGGACGGCGTACGCCGCGGCCGACGCCGAGGTGTTGCCGGTGGAGGCGCAGACGACCGCCTTGTCACCGGCCTGCGCGGCCAGCGAGATCGCTACCGTCATCCCGCGGTCCTTGAACGAGCCGGTCGGGTTGTTGCCCTCGACCTTGAGCCAGACCTCGCAGCCGGTCTGCTCGCTCAGCCACTGCGCGGCCACCAGCGGCGTCCCGCCCTCGCCGAGCGTGACGACCGGGGTATCGGTCGAGACCGGCAGCCGGTCACGGTATTCCTCGATCACGCCACGCCACTGGTGCACCATGTTCGTTACTCGCCTTCTACCCGCATCACACTGCTGACTTCACGGACGATGTCCATGTCCCGCAAGGACTCCACGGTTGCGGACAATGCGGCGTCGGTCGCGGTGTGGGTGACCACCACCAGTTGCGCGTCACTGCCCCGGCCCTCCTGGCGGACGGTCTGGATCGACACGTCGTGCTCCGAGAAGGCATGGGCCACCGCCGCCAGCACACCGGCCTTGTCGGCCACGTCCAACGACACGTGGTAGCGGGTCATCGCGTCACCCATCGGCCGCACGGCTCGCTGGGTGTACGACGACTCGCCGACCCCCGGCACACCCTTGAGCCGGTTGCGCGCGGCGGACACCAGATCCCCGAGGACTGCACTGGCCGTCGGGGCGCCGCCGGCACCACGACCATAGAACATCAGCCGTCCAGCTGCCTTGCTCTCCACGAAAACGGCGTTGTACGCGTCCCGAACACTGGCCAACGGGTGGGTGAGCGGGATCATCGCCGGGTACACCCGGGCGCTCACCGAATCGGTCGCCTCGTCCAGCTCGCAGATCGCCAGCGACTTCACCACGCAGCCCATCTCGCGGGCCGAGGCGATGTCGGTCGCGGTCACCTCCGTGATGCCCTCGCGGTGTACATCGGCGATCGAGACCCTGGTGTGGAACGCCAGGCTGGCCAGCAGCGCGGCCTTCGCGGCCGCGTCGAAGCCCTCGATGTCGGCGGTCGGGTCGGCCTCGGCGTACCCGAGGGCCTTGGCCTCCTCGAGCGCCTCGTCGAAGCCGGCGCCGGTGCTGTCCATCTTGTCGAGGATGAAGTTCGTGGTGCCGTTGACGATGCCCATCACCCGGGTCACGTCGTCACCGGCGAGCGACTCGCGCAGCGGCCGCAGGATCGGGATCGCGCCGGCGACGGCGGCCTCGAAGTACAGGTCGCGCTGGTACTTCTCCGCGGCCGCGAACAGCGTCGGGCCGTCCTCGGCGAGCAGCGCCTTGTTCGCCGTGACGACCGAGGCGCCGTGCTCGAGCGCGGTCAGGATCAGGCTGCGGGCGGGTTCGAGACCGCCGATCACCTCGATCACCAGGTCGAGGTCGCCGCGGGACACCAGCGCCTGGGCGTCGGTGGTGATCAGACCCGGGTCGACGGCGATGTCGCGGGCGCGGCCAGGACGTCGTACGGCGATGCCCGCGATCTCCAGCGGGGCGCCGACGCGGGCCGCGAGATGGTCCGCCTGCTCGGTCAGGATCCGCACCACTTCGGTGCCGACCACTCCGCAACCGAGCAGGCCTACCTTGAGAGGTTTGTCGTCGTTCACGGTGTCGTTCATTCGGCGGCCCCCATGTCGAGGAGAAGCAGGTCGTCTTCGGTCTCACGGCGTACGACGACGCGCATGTGGCCGTCCTTGACCGCGATCACCGGTGGCCGCGGTACGTGGTTGTAGTTGCTCGCCATCGATCGGCAGTACGCGCCGGTGCCGGGGACGGCGACCAGGTCGCCCGGCTGGACGTCGGAGGGCAGGAACTCGTCCTTCACGACGATGTCGCCGGATTCGCAGTGCTTGCCGACCACCCGAGCCAGCGTCGGCGGGGTGTCGGAGTACCGGTTGGCGAGCGTGCAGGAGTAGTCGGCGTCGTACAGCGCGGTGCGGATGTTGTCGCTCATCCCGCCGTCCACGGACACGTACGTCCGGGCGGCGCCGGCGTCCAGTTCGACCTCCTTGACCGTGCCGACCGAGTAGACCGTGCACATCGCCGGGCCGACGATCGCGCGGCCGGGCTCGATCGACACCTTCGGCACCTCGACCCCGAAGGCGCGGCACTCGTGCTCGACGATCTTGCCCATCTCGGTGGCCAGCTGCGCCGGGTCGGACGGGTCGTCCTGCGTGGTGTACGCGATGCCGAAGCCGCCGCCCAGGTCGAGGTCGGGCATGTCGACGCCGAGCTCCTCGGAAACCCTTGCGTGCAGGGCGATCACGCGCTTCGCGGCGACCTCGAAGCCGGACGAGTCGAAGATCTGGGAGCCGATGTGCGAGTGCAGGCCGAGCAGCTCAAGCTCCGGCGCTTCGTTGACCCGGGCAACGGCTTCGAAGGCGGCGCCCGACGTGATCGAGAACCCGAACTTCTGGTCCTCGTGTGCGGTCGCGATGTACTCGTGGGTGTGCGCCTCGACGCCCGCGGTGACCCGGATCATCACCGGAGCCACGACGCCGCGCTCGCCGGCAAGCTGGATCAGGCGGGAGATCTCGTACTGCGAGTCGACGATGATCCGGCCGACGCCCGCGTCCAGCGCCCGGGCCAGCTCGGACTCGGACTTGTTGTTGCCGTGGAACCCCAACCGCTTGGGGTCGGCGCCGGCCCGGAGCGCGACGGCCAGCTCACCCCCGCTGCAGATATCGAGGTTCAGGCCCTCTTCCATCACCCAGCGGACGACCGTCGTACACAGGAACGCCTTGCCGGCGTAGTAGACGTCGAAGTCCTTGAAGGCATGCTTGAACGCGCGCGCCCGGGCGCGGAAGTCGTCCTCGTCCAGCACGTACGCCGGACTGCCCTGCTCGGCGACCAGGTCCCGGACGTCGACGCCGCCGACCTCGAGGGCGCCTTCACCGTTCTTCTTGGCCGTGTGCGACCAGAGCGCGGTGACCAGGTCGTTGGGGTCACGCGGGGCGCGCAGCCACTGCGGAGCCTTGTGGCCGATGTCGGCGTGCAGCGCGCCCGCCTCGTGCGCCCTCACATCCGCTCCGGTGCGGAGACGCCGAGCAGGTCGAGCCCGTTGGCGAGCACGGTCCGGGTCGCGGAGACCAGGGTCAGGCGAGCCTTGTGCACCGGCTCCACCTCCTCGTCACCGCGCGGCAGCACGCGGCAGCTGTCGTAGAACTTGTGGAAAGCGGACGCGGTGTCCTCGAGGTATCGCGCGATGCGGTGCGGCTCGCGCAGCTCCGCGGCGGTGGCGACGACCCGTGGGAACTCGGCCAGCGCGCGGAGCAGGTCGCCCTCGCGCTCGTGGCTGAGCAGGCCCGGGTCGAACTCGTCGAGCTTGATGCCGAGCTCGTCGGCGTTCCGCAGGATCGACGCGAGCCGGGCGTGCGCGTACTGCACGTAGTACACCGGGTTCTCGCTGGCCTGCCGGGTCATCTCCTCGATGTCCAGGGTCAGCGGGGAGTCGGTCGGGTAGCGGCAGAGCGTGTAGCGCAGTGCGTCGACGCCGCCCTCCTCGACCAGCTCGGCGAGCGTGACGATGGTACCGGCCCGCTTGGACAGCTTCATCTCCTCGCCGCCCTTGAGGATCTTCACCAGCTGGCCGATCAGGACCTCGATGTTGTGCTCGGGGTCGTCGCCGGCGCAGGCCGCGATCGCCTTCAGCCGGTTCACGTACCCGTGGTGGTCGGCGCCGAGCATGTAGACACACGTCTCGAAACCACGCTCACGCTTGTTCACGTAGTACGCCGCGTCGGAGGCGAAGTACGTCGGCTCGCCGTTCGAGCGGATCAGGACGCGGTCCTTGTCGTCGGTGAAGTCCGTGGTCCGCATCCAGAGCGCGTCGTCCGCCTCGTACAGATGCCCCTGGTCGCGGAGCTTCTGGATCGCGTGCGGTACGCCGTCCTGCTCGTGCAGGCTGCGCTCCGAGAACCAGACGTCGAACTTGGTCCGGAAATGCTCGAGCTGGTCCTGCTGCTCCTTGAGCTGCCGCTCGTACCCCGCCTCGCGGAACGCGATCACCTGCTCGTCCTCGGGCAGCGTCAGGATGTCCGGGACCTCTTCGGCGATCTGCTTCGCCAGGTCGAGGATGTACTCGCCGTGGTACCCGTCCTCCGGGATCTTGTGCCCGTGCGCGGCGGCCTGCAGGCTGGCGCCGAACTTGTCCATCTGGTTGCCGCGGTCGTTGATGTAGAACTCGCGGCTGACGCTCGCGCCCGCGGCGGCCAGCACCCGGGCCAGCGCGTCACCGACGGCAGCCCAGCGGGTGTGGCCGAGGTGCAGCGGGCCGGTCGGGTTCGCCGAGATGAACTCGACGTTGATCGCCCGCCCCTGGAGGCTGTCGCTGGTGCCGTACTTCGGGCCCGCGTCGAGGATCGACTGCGCGACCTTGCCTTGGGCGTCGGCCGCGACCCGGAGGTTGATGAAACCGGGCCCGGCGATCTCCACCGCGGTGATGGCTTCGTCGCCCTGCAGCTTGGCGGCGAGCAGCTCGGCGAACACGCGCGGATTCATCCCGGACCGCTTGCCCAGCTGCATGGCGACGTTCGTCGCGTAGTCCCCGTGCTCGGGGTTCTTGGGTCGCTCGACCTTCAGCTCGCGCGGCAGCCCGCCCTCGACGGTGATGGCGCCGTCGGCGGCGAGCGCGGCCAGGGCCTGCAGGATCTTCTCAGCGAGCTGTTCCGGGGTCACCGGCTCAGCCTAATGGCCCGCCCCCCAAACCCTTGACTCACCATCCACAGCCCGGTACGCCGGTGCTCGCGCGGATCAGCGACGTACGGTGACGGTGACGTGACTGTTGCGGGTGAGCGGGGTGTTCCAGGGGGCGGGGTTGCCGTCGACGGTGACCTTCAGGGCGGTGCAGGCGTCGGCGAGGCAGGTGGCGTCGTACCGGAGGCCCCAGAGGGTGAAGAACTGGGCGAGGGTGGGGCGCTCGGCGGCGGTCTTGGCCTCGACCCAGACCTTGCCGTCGGTGGTGTGGGTGTGGACGGCGGCCTGCTCGGCGCGGAGCTTGTCGACGCCGATCCCGGCCGGGACCTGCACCGGCTTGCCGTCGACCGTGACCGCGATGTTCAGCGTGTACGGCGAGGGACCGGAGAAGTCGAGCGGGAGCCGTTCGAACCCGGCCTTGTCGATGTACGAGACCGCGTCCCGGGGAGCGTCCCAGGGCGGTGCGCCGGTCCGGAGATCGGCGGCCGCCGGCGGCGCGGGGCCGACCTGACAACCACCCACCACGCTGCTCGCGAGGAGCAGCGCCGCCGCCGTACCGACCGTCCGGCGCCACCTGCCTGCTCTCATGAAGAGCAGGTTGCCAGGTACGCCGCGACGGCCGGCGAGCGGGGTCAGCGCTCTTCCGGGACCAGGATCCAGAGCGCGATGTAGATGAGGAACTGCGGGCCGGGCAGGAGGCAGCTGATCACGAAGATCAGGCGCATCGTGTTGGCAGAGATACCGAACCGGCGAGCCAGTCCGGCGCAGACACCGCCGATCCAGCGACCGTCGGACGGGCGAACCAGAGAGCTAGCCATGATGAGTACCGTTTTCCTTTCCACCGTTGGGCTTACGTCCACTATGACGGTGCCGACGGCGGATCTGATCCCACTCGGGCGGTGTTCCAGGGTCCGCTCAGGGGTCCCCCGTACGACGATCGACAGGGGTCAGCGCTGGAATCGGTACGTCTTGCTGTCGAGACCGATGCAGATCCCCGGTGACATCACGATCACCCGCAGCGTGCCGTCGCCCTCGAAGTAGTCGATGCCTTCGACCTCGAAGTCGCCGGAACAGCCGCTCTGCAGCGGCAGCTGGCCCAGGGACGTGACGTGGCCGGTCACATCGGCCGAGCCGACCGGCCCGGTCAGGTCCACCTGCAGCAACGGCTTCGTCGTACCGAACAGGCTGCCGTCCGGGTCGTCGGACGAGCACAGAAGCTGAGTGGCTGTCACGAAGTCACAGCCCTGCACGTCGCGGACCTGGTGGTCGAGGCGGATCGCTGACGCGTACGGCAGGTTCTTCGACGGGTCCGTCGCGGCCACGCCCGGCATCGGGAGGACGAGGAGGCGGTCCATGGTTCCCCACTCCCCCGTCACCATCCACTGCGCGTCCGGGGACACAGCGGCGAAGCTGTTGTTGCTCGCCTCCCACGACTCGAGTGCGTGCACGTAGTTGGACCAGGTGCCAGAGGGCGACTGCACGCGGTACAGCTTCCCGCCGCGGTCGTCACGCTGGTACGGCTCGACGTACCAGCCCTGCGCGGCGCCCGGGTCGCCGATGTGGTTCCAGCCTCTGATCAACAGGTCGGCCGGAATGGTGCCGAGACCGGTGTAGCGGTACTGCGTCGTGCTGCCACGCGTCACCGTGGCGAGGCCCTGACTTTCGTCGAGCGGACGGGCGTTGTCGGACCCTACGACATGCCATCCGGTGACGGCGTGGGCCGAGGTGGGTAGGAGGAGGGCGGCTAGCACGAGAACAAGAGAAATCCCCAGTTTGCGCATGCGCAGATTTCTACCCCACGCCGAAGCCCCCGATTCGGAGATGGCAGGAACATGCTGCTAATGTTCTGCACGTTCCTGAGCCCCCGTAGCTCAGGGGATAGAGCACCGCCCTCCGGAGGCGGGTGCGCAGGTTCGAATCCTGCCGGGGGCGCAACCAATCTGGCCGATCCTAGTGCGCGAACACCGCGCACCCTGGGTCGGCCGTTGTGCATTCCGGGGTGGCTACAGGCCTACTGCTCCTTGGCAGTAGGCCCATAGGTGTTGGCGTTGGGCCTCTGATTCTTGGGTTCTGGGTAGGTAATGGGTGGGGCGGATCTGCCGGTCGTGCCAGAAGTTGCCTGTGGGCAGCGTTCGGTTGGTCGCGGCCAGCCAGACGGTGGTGTCGGCGCCTTGGGCGGGTGTGCGGAGGAGCGGGCGGGTGAGGTTGGTGAAGAGCGGGAGGGAGTCGGTCAGCCCAGGGGTTTGGGACCAGCCGGGGTGCATGGTGGCTATGAAGGTGGGGGCCAGTTCGGCGGCCAGGACCGGGGTCAGCGCGACCTGGATGCGTTTACTGCGGGCGTACGCCGTTGCGCCGCGGTAGGTGCCGTTGCGGAACTCCGGGTCGTCGACAGGGAGCCGCTGCGTGTACATGCCGCCGGACGCCACGAAGACGACCCGACCATCCTTCAGGTGCTCGCGCAGGAGGTCGGTCAGGAGGAGTGGACCGAGTACGTGGGTGGCCAGCGTCAGTTCGTGGCCTTGAGGGGATTGCGTACGGCGTGATGGCATGACGCCGGCGTTGTGGATCAGGGCGTGGATGGGGCCGCTCAGTCCGGCGGCGTAGCGGCGTACGGCGTCCAGGTCGGAGACATCGCACTCGTCGACGATGAACTCGGCGGTGGGGTGTTCGCGGCGCAGGTCGGCGAGCGTCGAGGCGGTACGGTCCGCGTCGCGGACCACGAGTCTGACCGTCGCACCCAGACGTGCGAGGCCCGCGGCGGTTGCTTTTCCGAGGCCGGAGCGCGCTCCGGTGACGACAGTGGTCTTGCCGGTCAGAGAGTTGGGTGCTGGATCGTCCGCCGGCCAGCTGCGGCTGCGGAGGCTGTAGCCGAGACGTGTGTAGCCGGGGACGACCGTGCGGTCCAGCAGGGTGTCCAGGACGCGGCTCATGCGGCCAGCTTGCCCAGGGCGTTGCGGAGGGCTTCCTCGGCCTCTTCGCCGAGGCGCTCGAAGGACCTGCGGAGGAAGGGTTCGGCGAGCCGGGCGAGGCCCTTGAGCTGGAACTCGGCGTGGTAGGTGACCCGGGTGATGTGGGCCTCGCTGCGGAACGTCATGGTGTCGCGGGCAACGATCGTGCGGTTCTCACCGCGCAGGACGATCCGGGCCGGGCGGGCGTACTCCTCGACCACGTAGGTCAGCTCGGTCTCGCGGCCGTTGAAGCGAGACGTGTTGAGGTACGTCGTACCTTCGCCGCCGTCACCCGCCACCAGAACGGTGCGGACCGTACCGGGGTCCCACTCCTCGGTGGTGCGGAAGTCGGCCAGGTAGTCGAAGGCCCGCTCCGGTGTGGTGGCGACGGCGACTTCACGTTCGATGACGATCATCGGCTGTCCTCCAATCGCTCTGCGGCTGTAACCGGGTCGTCGTCGACGTACTGCGCCCCGACGGCGGCTGCCAGTTCGGCGGAGGCACCGGGACCGGCCAGCGCGAGCGGTCGGCCCTGCGCGAGCTGGACGAGTTCCGGGCGGATGGCGTCGAAGCGGGACGCGTCGGAGGCGGCCAGCATCACCAGGTCGGGGCCGAGCGCGTCGGCCGTGCGCTGGATATCACCGGTCGGCGAGTCGGCGCCGAGGAAGACCACACGCCAGCCCGAGCGTCGCAGTACCAGGCCGAACGACAACAGGGCGATGTCGTGCAGCTCACCGGGTGGACAGGCCAGCAGGACCTGCGGGCCGCGGCCGCCGCCCCAGCCCGGCGACAGCGCAGCGAGGCGGTTCCGGATCACGTTGCTCGCGAAGTGCTCCTGGCCGACGGTCACCTCGCCGCGGCTCCACCGGTCCCCCAGCTCGTACAGGTACGGCATCAGCACGTCGCGGATCACCGCCTCGATGGTCAGCGCACCGAACAGCTGGTCCAGTACGACGTGCGCGGCCCGCTCGTCGAGCAGGTCAAGCGCGGCCCGCAGGCTCGCAGCACCGTTGGCCTCGGCCATCCGTGCGACGACAGGGTCCAGAGGCTGGGGCGCCGCAGCGGCCGGCTCAGCCAGCACAGCGCGGGCAGCCTCGGCCGCGGACAGGCCCTCAGCGAGGTACGCACGCATTCGCTGGACTCGGCGTACGTCGGTGTCGGAGTACAGCCGGAAGCCACCTGACGAGCGCCTCGGCGACAGCAGGCCGTAGCGCGACTCCCACGCGCGCAGGACGTGTTCGCTGACCCCCGCGCGCTTGCTGAGCGCACCGATCCGAAGTCCGCCCGGCACCGAAGTCTCCACGGTCACACAGTATACAAACCTTCGACAGACCTTTGACAAGAGCTAGGCGTCTGTCTAATCTCTAGACAGACCTTAGACAGCCTGGAGGCCCTGCCATGACCGAGTCCGTCGCTGTGATCGGCGCCGGCGTGTCCGGTCTCACCGCCGCCTACCTGCTCGCCCGACGCTTCGACGTCACGCTGTTCGAGGCCGAACCGCGGCTCGGCGGACACGCCCACACCCATGACGTCACCGACCCGGCCGGACGCCGGCTCGCGATCGACACCGGGTTCATCGTCCACAACGCCCGTACCTATCCCCTGCTCCGCAAACTGTTCGCCGAGCTCGATGTCCGGACCCAGCCGACGGAGATGAGCATGAGCATCAGCGACCCGGCGAGCGGCCTGGAGTTCGCGGGCGGGCGCGGGGTCGCCGGGATCTTCGCGCAGCGGCGCCGGCTTGTGGACCCGAGCTTTCTCCGGTTGCTCGGCGAGGTCCGCAGGTTCCACCGCCGGGCCGCCGGCTACCTGGCCCGGACCGGCGACGACGACCTCACGACGCTCGACGAGTTCCTCGAGGCCGAGCGCTTCAGCCCGGCCTTCGTCCGGCAGTACGCCGTACCCGTGGTGTCCTGCGTCTGGTCCTGCGGCGGCAGCTCGGCGCTGGCCTATCCGGCGCGCTACCTGTTCCGGTTCCTCGACCACCACGGCATGCTCTCCGTCAGCGGCTCGCCGCAGTGGCTGACCGTCACCGGCGGCTCCCGGCAGTACGTCGACGCGCTCGCCGACCGGGTCGGCGCGGTACGCACGCACCGTCCCGTCCGCGCAGTCCAGCGGCACCCGGACGGTGTCACGGTGATCGGCCCCGACGGCGCTGTGTCCGACTTCGACCGGGTGGTTCTGGCGACCCATGCCGACCAGGCGCTCGACCTGCTCGCGGATGCATCGCCCGCGGAGAAGGCGGCGCTCGGACCGTTCGAGTACAGCCGCAACACGGCGGTGCTGCACACCGACACCTCATTGCTTCCGGCAACGAAGAACGCCCGCGCCTCCTGGAACTACATCATTGGCTCCGGTGCGCCGCTGACGACGTACTGGATGAACAGGTTGCAGGGTCTGGAGACCGACGAGACCTATCTGGTCACGCTGAACGGTGCCGCGACGGTCGATCCCGCGAAGGTGATCGAGCGGATCGACTACCAGCACCCCGTCTACACCCCGAAGGCAGTCGCCGCGCAGAGCGCGCTGGCAGCCCTCAATACCGGCCGGATCGCGTTTGCAGGGGCGTATCACGGCTGGGGATTCCACGAGGACGGTTGTCGCGCCGGCGTCGCCGCGGCCGAGTCCTTCGGGGTCCGCTGGTGACGGTCGCCGGTGTGCTCCCCACACTCCCGGCGATCGTTACCGGCTTCGTCCGGCACGGGCGGCGGATTCCGATCCGCCACGCGTTCCGGTACCGGGTGCACCAATGGCTGGTCGACCTCGACGACGTACCGCGCCAGCCCTGGTACCTGCGCCCGCTCGCGCGCTTCGACGCCCGCGACCATCTCGGCGGCCATGGTCCGACGATCAAGGCCGATCTGCGGCGCTACCTCGCCAGTGAAGGCATCACGTACGACGGCCGCGTCCTCATGCTGGCCAACGCCCGTACCTTCGGCCACGTCTTCGACCCACTGACCGTCTTCTGGTGCATCGACAGCCCGTACGTCGTCGCAGAGGTGCACAACACGTACGGCGAACGCCACGCCTACCTGCTCCGCCCGGATGCGAGCGGCGCGACCGAGACCTCGAAGGAGCTCTATGTCTCGCCGTTCAACGACGTCTCCGGCCAGTACCGCCTGAGCTTCGAGCTGGACCACGACCGGATCCGGGTCCAGGTGAGCCTGTCGCGCGACGGCCAGACGGTCTTCGGAGCGAGCTTCGACGGCGTACCGCGCCCTGCTACGCGCCGGGCGACCCTCGCTGCCGCCGTACGGATGCCGCTGATGCCGCAGCGAGTGTCCCTGCTGATCCGGCTGAACGGGGTGTGGCTGTGGGCGCGCCGCCTACCTGTCGCACAACGCCCGGTGCACCGGCTCCAGAAAGGACTTCGATGAGCAGTCTGAGGGCCCGGATTACCCGGCTGATCGTCGACAGGACTCTCGACCAGGTCCCCGTACGCGCGGTCTACCCGGACGGGACGGTCCGCGGTGACGGCGGACCGGACGCACCGGTACTGCGGATCGTCCGTCCGGGCTCGCTGTTCGAACGGCTCGCCCACAACCCGAAGATCGGTCTCGGCGAGGCGTACATGGCCGGCGACTGGACTGCTGGCGACGGCACCGACCTGGGCGACCTGCTGAGGCCGTTCGCGGCACGTGTCGCGCAGCTCGTGCCGCCGTACCTCCTGCGCTTCCGGCGAGTCGTCGACCGGCGCATCCCTCGTCTCCGGCGCAACACACCGGCCGGCGCCCGGGAGAACATCAGTGCGCACTACGACCTCAGCAACGCGCTGTTCGGGGCGTTCCTGGACCCTGGCCTGACGTACAGCTCCGCACTGTTCGACCACGACGTACCGCTGGCTGCCCAGGACCTCGAGGAAGCCCAGTCCCGAAAGGTCGAACGCATCCTGGACCTGGCCGCCGTGGGTCCCGGCAGCCGAGTACTCGAGGTCGGAATCGGCTGGGGAACGCTGGCGATCGCTGCCGCTCGTCGTGGCGCCCAGGTCACTGGGATCACGTTGTCGACCGAGCAGCTGCTGCTGGCGCAGAAACGCGTTGCTGATGCCGGTCTGGTCGACCGGATCGACCTGCGGCTGCAGGACTACCGCATGGTGACCGGCTCGTACGACGCCGTTGTGAGCGTGGAGATGATCGAGGCGGTCGGTGAGGAGTACTGGCCGGAGTACTTCCGCACTCTGGACCAGCTGCTCGCACCAGGTGGAAGGGTTGCGCTACAGGCGATTCTGATGGACCACGACCGGATGCTCGCCACCCGGAACTCGTACAGCTGGATCCAGAAGTACATCTTTCCCGGCGGCCTGATCCCGTCCCGCGGCGCGATCGACGAGACCGTGGCGCGGCAGACCACGTTGACCGTCGACGACGACCACAGGTTCGGTGCGGACTACGCGGAGACGCTCCGCCGGTGGCGACGGCGGTTCGTCGCCAACTGGCACGTCGTACAGGCGGAGGGTTTCGACGAGTCGTTCCGGCGGGCGTGGGAGTACTACCTGGCCTACAGCGAGGCCGGCTTCGCGTCCGGCTACCTCGACGTCGCTCAGCTCCGCCTCCGACGCCACTGACTCGTGCTTCCCGGGGGCCGTCCCTCCCCCGGGGAGCACGGACTGGATCAGCTGTCGGGCAACGAGAACATCGACAGCACGATGCGGTCCTTGCCCGGTGACTCGGCCAAGTAGGGCTCGACCAGCTCCGCGAAGCGTGACCGGAACGCAGCCATGTCCTCCGAGCTCAGGTAGAGGGCGAGCTGCGAGTAGCCCAGTTGGTGGATCCGCGGGTACAGGTCACCGCTCTCGACCACGCGGTCGAAGTCGGCGGCCAGCCGGGTCAGCATCATCAGGAACGCCTGCCGGTGCTGGTCCGGTGTCATCGCCCGCGCCTCGCGTTCGTCGATCCGGCCGACCTTGGTCTGGTCCAGGCTGAGCGTGCGCTCCGTCGTACCGCGGATCTTCCGCTCGCGGACCACGGTCAGGTAGCCGGCGTCGATCAGCGCGGCGACGTGCCGGTAGAGCGTCGTGGCGGGCACGTCGGGCAGGTCGCGTTTCAGGTCCGTGGTGGTCACCTCGCGGCCCAGCACCCGCTGCACGATGCGCCAGCGGATCGGGTGCAGCAGAACGTCCAGCACCGGGGTCGGCGACTCCTCCATCGGCTCTCCATCAGGGTTCTTTCAGGGTATCCATTGATACCAATGTTGGTAATAATAGCGGCATCGGAAGCATTCCCATTCGCCCGAGGAGACGTTGACGTGTCGCTCACCCGTCGTACCGTGCTCAAGTCCGCGGCCGCTGCCGTACCGGTCGCCGCATTGTCCACCCTGCCCGCCACGGCGACCGGCCTTCGAGAGCCGGCCTCGATCGGGCGGCTGGCCGAGAAGATCGAGGCCGGGATGGCGAAGTACGCGATCCCGGGAGTCGGTCTCGGCGTCTGGTACCGCGGCCGGGAGTACGTCCGCGGCTTCGGAGTCACCAGCGTGGACACCGGCGAACCGGTCTCCGGTGACACCGTGTTCCGGATCGGCTCGACCTCCAAGACGTTCACCGCGACCGCGATCATGCGGCTCGTCGAACGCGGCCGGATCAGCCTCGACCGGCCGGTCCGCGCGTACCTGCCGGACTTCGCGACACAGGACCCGTCGGTCGCGGCACGAGTCACCGTCCGGCAACTGCTGAACCACTCGCCCGGCTGGCAGGGCGACTACTTCGAGGACACGGGACAGGGTGACGAAGCGCTCGCGCAGTACGTCGCCGGTATGACGAAGGTCCCGCAGCTCACGCCGCTCGGGAAGGTGTTCTCGTACAACAACGCGGCCATCGGCGTAGCCGGGCGGATCATCGAGGTGGTGACCGGGAAGCCGTACGAGACCGCCACCCGCGAGCTGGTCGTCGATCCGCTCGGGCTCGCGCACAGCCGGTTCTTCCACAGTGAGCTCGACGGCTTCAGCGTCGCCGCGTCGCACAACATCGTCGACGGCAAGCCGGTCGTCGAGCCGTCGTTCGACGCGATGCCGCGGGCGCTGCACTCGATCGGCGGCCTGATGTCGAGCGCACGGGACCAGCTCCGGTACGCGCGGTACCACCTGGGACACCGGGAACTCCCCCAGCTGCTGAGCAACCGCAGCAGGCTCGCTATGCAGTCACACCCGGGTCCGGGCGGCACGCTGTTCGTCGAGCTGAACGGGGTGGGTGTGAGCTGGATGCTGCGCCCGACTGCTCAGGGCCCGACAGTGGTGCAGCACGGCGGGGACTGGTCGGGTCAGCACTCCGGCTTCCTGTTCGTACCGCAGCGGGACTTCGCCATCACCTTGCTCACCAACTCCGAGAGCGGGCCGTCGCTGGTGGCAGAGCTGTTCGCGGACGACTGGGCTTTGCAGGAGTTCGCCGGCGTCAGCAACCTGCGCGCCGTACCCCGTGAGCTGCCGCCTCAAAAGCTGGCGGCTTACGAAGGCACGTACGTGTCTCAGCAGATCGGTTTCGACGGTAAGCCGGAGGAGCTCGGTCTGGACCTCACCGCCGACAGCGGGGAACTGCTCGCCGGCGTGGGAGGACAGGCTGTGTTCAGGTTCGCCTTCTACCGCAAGGATTACGTGCTCGCACAGAACCCGGACGGCACACCCACCCACGTCCGCGCCAACTTCGTCCGCGGCACCGACGGACAGGTCGAATGGCTGCGGTACGGCGGCCGCCTGTTCCGCCGTCAATCAGCCACGAAGAAGGCGCTCAGGGCGGCCAAGCTTCGCCACCCCGCCACGGTCTGGTAATTCACCCGACCCGGATCAAGACTGAATCCGGGGGTGGGTTCGGATGGACGCAGTGGGGGCCGTGTCCCGGGATGCCGTCATCGTCATCCCGGGCATCATGGGGAGTTCGCTGGCAGACGTCGAGACGGGCGATGTCCTGTGGGGACTCGACGACGCGAGTTGGTGGGTCAGCGCGTGGACGACGGGGAGAGCGCTCAAACGATTGGCAGTCACGGAGGACGAACGGGCCGGCCGGACAGGCCGCGTCCGTGCCACCGGACTGTTGCGCTTCCCGGCGTTCGCGCCGGTGCTGCAGGGCTTCGAGCCGTACACGAAATTGCTGACCGGGATCGGACGGGTGCTCGCACATCCGGATGCGTTGTGCGAGTTCCCGTACGACTGGCGACTGTCCGTGGAACACAACGCGCATGAGCTCGAGCGCCTCGTCGACCGGCACCTGTCCCAGTGGCGGGCGCATCCGTCGGGCAGCGCCGACGCGAAGGTCGTCCTGGTCGCGCACTCGATGGGCGGCCTGGTCGCCCGGTACTTCAACCACGTGCTCGGCGGAGCATCCGAGGTCCGTACGACGGTCACGCTCGGCACGCCGTACTACGGCTCCGTGAAGTCGGCGTACATCCTGAGCTCGGGCGATGGCCTGCCGATTCCCCGCAAGCGGCTGCGCAAACTGGTCCAGCACATGCCCGGGCTGTACGACCTGCTGCCCTTCTATCGGTGCGTCGACGAGGGTGCGACCGCCCGGCGGCTCGAGCCCAGCGACCTCGCGGGTCTCGGCGGCGACCGGGAACTTGCCGACGAATCCCTTCTGCGGCACGACAAACTCATGGAAGGGGAGGCCGGCAGTCTGCGGCTGCTCGTCGGCGTCGAGCAGCCGACGATGCAGAGTCTGTCGATACGCGACGGCGTACTGACGCCGCTCATGCACACGTGCATGACTGATCCGGCCGGAGTGATCAGGGAGCGGCTGGATCTGCGCGGCGACGGCACGGTGTTCCGCCGGTCGGCCGCCGGGTTCGGGTTGTCGCCCGGAACACTCCCGCAGTCCCACGGCGCCGTTGCGGCGACCGAGGAAGCCATCTCGCACGTGCGCGACGTCCTGACCAACGACACCGCCGGTCCGCCGCTCGGCCCCGGCGAGATCGGGATCGACGTACCCGATGTGGTGTCGGTCGACGAGCCGCTCACGATCACGGTGTCCGGCGCGGACGCGACCGGTACGTCGTGCCGGGTCGTCGACGCCTTCAGCCGTTGGCAGGCCGCAGTGCCGCAGTTGCAGCGTCGCGACGGGGTGCTGACCGCATCGTTCGTCCTCAGGGACCCAGGCGTCTACCGGGTCGAGGTGAAAGGTGGCGGCGCATCGGCCGTCACCGAACAGGTCCTGGCGGTCCCACCCGAGGAGGCGGACCAGTGAGCGAGCCGGCATTCACCATCTACCCCATCCCGATCGCTGCCTACAACACCGCGGTACGACGGCCGTTCGAGTCGATCCCGGCCGAGGACGACGCCAAGGCGATCGCCGATCTGCTCACACCGTACGGCGGGGTCGTGCACCCTTGGACCGACGGCCGGCCGGACGCAGCCTGGGTGCAGCAGGAGCTGGGCGCCTGGGCGGATCGGGACGGGCCGCGGAGTTCTGTCCTGGTCTGGGTGGGCCATGGCGAGTCGGACACGGAGGATGCCTGGCTGGCGTCGTACAACAGCACGCAGCGCAAGAAGGGCACCGGCCATCACGCGCAGGAACTGGCGAAGCACCTGGCCGACGAATGGGCCGACCGGAGCGACGACCACGGGGCGTGGACGTTGGTCGTCATCGAGGCCTGCGGCGCCGAGCGGTTCGTCCAACTGCTCGCGACGGAGGTCCTGTCCACGACGAATCCGGCTGGGCGCTTCGCGCTGCTCGGTGGCGGCGGCACCGGATCGGGCTTCCTCAAGGCGGTGCCGAAGGCTCTGGACGAGGCGTTGAAGTCCTTCGCGCCCAACGACGAGGTGATCCGGGTCGACGACCTGGTCGGCCGGTTGGAGAACCGGCTGGCGTTCGGCCTGTCGATCCGGGTCGGGCTCGGCCAGGCCCGGCCGCTGACCCCGCCGCCGCGGCCACTCAGCGCCGGCGTCACCGCCACCCAGGACGTCTATCTCGAGCTGGAGGCGTTCCTTGCCGGTTTGTCGCAGGACCAGCGCAAGTTCTTCGTGCCCAAGGCGCAGGGGGCGGAGCTCGGTGAGCCGACCTGGTACTTCGAAGGGCGCAGCCGGGAGCATCAGGAGATCACCGAGTGGCTGCGCACGACCGACTCCGGGCTGCTCGCCGTCACCGGGCCGGCCGGCTCGGGCAAGTCCGCCGTCCTGGGCAACCTCGTCGTACACAGCAACCCGTCGCTGCGCGAGCTGCTGATCCGCACCCGCCGCGTCGAGCGGCTGGCCGCGCCGGAGCAACCGCCGGACGACGTCTTCAACGCCACGGTCCTGCTCACCGGTCTGACGACCGCCGAGGTGATCAACCGGCTGGCGGCCGACCTCCAAGGGGAGCCGGACGCCTCCACCACGATCGAAGGTCTGCGGACGGTGGTCGAGGACCGCACGGTCATGGTCGACGCGCTGGACGAGGCCCAGAATCCGCTGGAGGTGGCCGCCGTACTGCGGCAACTGTCCGAGGTCCCCGGCTGCCGGGTCGTCGTCGGCACCCGCCGTTCGACCAACGAAGGACCGGACCTGCTGGAACCGGACGACACCAACCTGCTCGACGCGCTCACACCGACCGCCACCGTGACGGTGGAACTCGATGCCGAAGCGGTGACGAGGTACGTCGAGCATCGGTTGACCTCGCTGCCGATCGACCCCGGAACCGCGGCCGCGGCGGCCCGGAGCGTCGGGGCGCACAACCGGCATTTCCTCTACGCCCGGCTGGCTGTGCACGAGATCCTCGCCCGGCCCGAATTGCTGACCGCTGACGCGCAGCCCGAGCTCGCAGAGTTGCTGGAAGAGGACCACCGCGGCCTGTTCGCGACCGCGGTGGACCGGCTGACAGTTGCCGATCGCAACTTCCGTCCGTTGCTGGAAGCCCTTGCCCATGCCCGCGGCCGGGGCCTGCCTCGGGCCGACGGCATCTGGGCCACAGCGGCTGGAGCGTTCACGGCGAGCCCACCCGGCGAGGCCGACCTCGACAACCTGCTGGTCGCGGCGGCGCCGTACGTGATGCTCGACGGGGAGCACGGGCAGAGCACCTACCGGCTCGCCCATCAGACGTTCGTGGAGCACTTTCACGTGCAGCCGTCGTACGCCGCCGGCCACCGGAGGATCGCGCGAGCGCTGGCGAAGCGGCAACGGTCGGCCCTGGACGGTTGGGCGGACGCGAACTTCTACGCGGTTCGCTACCTCGCCGAGCATCTGGTGGCCGATGCGGACCGGATCGCACCGGCGTCCGCGGCGGTCGTCGATCTGGTGACCGATGCCGGCTGGCTGACCCGCGCGGTCGACCTGCTGGGCGTCGACCAGACCGACGCGGTGATCACCGCGGCCAAGCTCGTGATGGAACAGGACGCGTCCCGCGACGACGTCGACGCGACCGTCCGGTGGATGACCACGTTCCAGCCCGTCGACGTGATGGAGCGGACCCTCCGCCGGAGCCGGACTGCTCTCACGCGCGACCGCACCCAGCTCCCGGGGCAGCTGCACGCCCGGTTGAAGGAGTACCCGGGCCCCTCGATGACGGGACTGGGCGATGCGGTCGGCCGCCTCGCGACCACGCCTTGGCTGCGGATGGTCGAGGGCAGCCTCGATTGGCGAGCGGATCTCGAGTCGACGTACGGCACGACCGGCAAGGTCCGTGGTCTCGGCTTCGGCCACGTCGACGACCTTCCCGTGGTCGCCATCGCGGTCGACACCCGGATCGAGTTGTGGGATCCGCGGACCGGCGTACCGGATGCCATGTCCATGATCTCGCTCGGCCACCGGGCGACCGCCGTCGCGATGTCCATCATCGACGGTCGCCCGGTCGTGGTGACCTCGGCCGGGTACGACCGGATCGTCGAGGTGTGGGACGCCCGCAGCAAGGAACGGATCGCCGCGGCGGACGTCGGCCTCGGTCACGCCATCGGGGTCGGCCGGGTCGACGGGCACCAGGTCATCGCCGGTATCGACATCGACGGCACGCTGAAGATGGTCGACGCCGTGACCTTGCGGCCGTTCCACCTTCCGCCGGCACTCGAGGCCCTCGACGTTCGCGGCTTCGGGGTCGAGGACGACGGCGCGCTGGTGCTCCTGGCCGTGCAGGATGAGCCGGACCCGGACCGCGCCCATCGCATTCTGCTGATCAACCCCGCTGACGGCCGCGAGGGCTGGCGGACCGATCCGATCCAGTTCGACAACGGAAGTCTGCAGGACGTCATGGCCGGCGCCCGGATCGGGGCACCGTTCGTGGTCGCCGCAGGGATCGGGAGAAGCCTGTTCTGGTTCACCGAAGGGCACAGGCACGTCGAGGAATCGCCGTACGACGAACGCACTCGGGCCATCGCGATCGGCCTGGTCGGCGGACATCCGATCGTCGCGGCGGCGCCCGACTACGACGACACCGCCCTGGTGCAGTTGCAGCAGCTCGAGTACGACGCGAATCGCGACGGTGTCACGCTCTCGCGGCTTCGCAGTACCTCGACAACGCAGTGGCGCTACGACCGATTCGTGCCGACGAAGGTCCCGGAGGAGCTTGGCAAAGAACAGGAGGGGCTCTCGCGGGACGAGGCTCGCCGTCGGTCGCTTGATCTGGATCGGCCGGAGGGTTGGCCGCAGTCGGTCGCGGCGGCCGGTGAGGTGGACGGCGTGCCGGTGATCGCGACCGGATCGGTCGACGGCGCCGTCTGGGTCTGGGACCGGCGGACCTTGGCTCGGGCAGGCGAGCGCCCGCGGGCGATCGCCGGACCGTTCGTCGAGCTGCCGTCGTACGTGCTCGAGCAGGGCTGGGACCTGCTGTACGTCAAGCCGAACCTGGAGCAGGCAACCTCTGTGGCCTTGGGCAACGTTCCTGGGTACGGCGCGATCGTCGCTGTGGCGTGCGGCGGGCGGGCGCGGATGTACACGATCGCGGACGGGAAGCGGATCGAGAACGCGGCGGATCGCGCCTCAGCGGTCCAGTGTGTGGCGATCGGATCGCTCAACGGGCGGACCGTGCTGGTTACCGGATCGACCGGCGGCAACGTCGCGGTGTGGGATCCGGGGGCCGGCACCCGGGTCGCCGGGCTGTACGTGGACGACCCGATCACGGACCTGACGGTCGATTCCAACCGCGTCATCCTCCGGACCGCCACCCACGGCGACTACGCGCTCGAGCTCAAGGAGCCGTGACCATCCAGAGATGCCCGTCGGGGTCGGTGAAAGTGGCCATGTAGGTCCACGGCTTGCGAGTCGGTGCCGTCACCTCTACCGCCCCGGCGGCGACCGCCTTGGCAGCCAGAGCGCTGACAGCCTCTTCGCTGTCGACCTCCACGCTGAGGATGCACTCGCTCCGCCCATAAGGCGCGGCCGGCTGATCGCCCAGCACCCAGCCGAAGCCTTCGGTCGGTATCAGCATCATCCTGACGTCGGCGGCGAGCTGGAACTGCAGGGGTTCGGGGATGCCGTCCTCGTCCGGTTCGCCGACCGGGGTCAGGCCGAGTGCCTCCTGGTAGAAGGCGTACGAGCGCGGCCGGTCCTCGATCGGGAGACAGATGATCATCGGGTCACTCCAGCGGTGAAGCGGTCGGCGTCGCGACCGGAGAGGTGGTTCGGTGGGAGGCTACGGCCGCTGAGGACCAGCAGGAGGTCCTGTGCCGCGCCGGTGAGCGGTGTGCCGGCGCCGTAGGTCCAGGTGAGGTCGGTTGCCTGCAGTTGTACGTCGGTCAGGTCGACGCCGAAGTACTTGGCGTGGCGTGGCCTCATCGCGTCGAAGACGATCCGCAGCCGCTCGGACGGCACCTGCCGGTCGATGCCCAGTGCAACGGTCACGTCGAGGCCGTGGATCACGTCGTGCGACAGCGCGCCCTCGAACCCGCCACCGGGCGGTTTCCACGGGTGGTTGATGTTCTGCCGCAGACACTCGACCAGCTGCGCCGACGTCAGCTCCACCGCATCCTGCCGCGCCTGCCGGTCGGCGTACCGGTTGAAGCTGCCTCCCGCCCGGACCATCCCGGCCAGGAACCGCGGCACCGAGATCCGATACGGCATGGTGATGTGCGAGACCACCTCCCGCACCCGCCACCCGGCGCACAGCGTCGGCCTGTCCCAGTCGTCTACCGACAGCCCGGCCAGCAGCTCAGCCAGCTCGGACCGCTCTCCCGCCACAGCACTCCTGATGTCCGTCATACCCGACCGACGAACGGGTTCGGCCGGGACAGACACTCAGTCCGACAGATATTCGGACGGTTTCACGAGTGGGATGCCGTCCGGGCGCTGGCAGGCGTCGAGGAGCGCGGTGAACTCGGCGTCGACGGGCGTCCTGCCTTCGCACGCCGTGAAGTAGTCGGTCAGGAACCGCACCAACAGTTCCGGGCCGAGCCGCTGATCGGGGCACACTTCGGGGGCGGCATAGAACACCATCAGCAGCAGGTTGCGGACGCGGTCCGCTCCCGCGGTCAGGGCAGGCTGCACGTACGGGATCGGCAGGATCAGTCCGCCAAGGCCGTCGTACAACCGCATCCTCAAGTCTGCGTCGCCGTACCCGGCGGAGTCGCTGGCGACGTGGCGGCGCGGGTCCTCGACCTCCGCGACGGCCAGCGCCGGCCGGTAGCGGGCGATCCAGCGCGGTACGGCGTCGCTCGCCAGTCCGGTGCCGACGCCGCGATCACGGAGCTCCGAAAGGACAGCCAGGTAGGACAGCAGCAGGACGCGGGACGCCGGGTAGGTGTCCGCGATGATGGCCGCCACGACCCGCCCGGCCGGGTCGACCGCCGCGCGGCAGCAGACTCCACTGTCCTCCTTGGCGAGCCGCGGCAGCAGCTTGTCGCGCGGCATCAGCTCGTCGACGGGAAAGCTCGGGCCGAGCACCTCGTCGTACAGCCGCCCGAGCTGCTCCGGCTTCAGCTGCCAGGAGTCCACGAACTCCAGGTCAGGAATCGCCGCCATGTCTGCCTCCAGGGCGTCCCAGCAGCGCGAACGCAACAGCGATCGCGACCGCAGCCAGCAAGACGAACCCGAGCTCGACCGAGGCCCAGCCGACGGACACCCGTTCCGCGACAGGCGCCTTGACGAACTGGTTGATCGCGTCGAACAGCCCGACCAGCGACAACGCCGCCAGCAACCCCAGAATCACCTGGATACTCCGCTGGTACTTACTGGTCGCGACTTCCTCCGCCCGCGCCTTCTGATCCTCGACCACGCTCACATGCGCAGCGACGAGTTCGTAGAGTGCCTCGACCTCACGGATCTCGGCCTCGAGTTCGTCCTCGTACCGGAGCAGGCCTGCCGCCTCGTACAACCTGTCGACCAGCCGACGGTGCACCGCCGGCCGGCACAACGCGTTGCTGTGCAACTGATCGAGGCAGTACCGGACATCGGCCACGTGGCCGGCCAGTTTGAGGCGGTCGGCCTCTACCTGCCCGCGCCTGGTCTCCTCCATGCGTCCGGGCGTCAACGACGCGGCCAGCGCGTCCTTGGTCGCTCGCAGTTCACGGCGCCACCGCTTCAGGAGTGGGGGAAGCGAGGCAACGAACTCGACCTTCTCCTCCTGGCCGAGATAGACCCAGCTCGGACTGCCCGGCAGCACGACCAGTGTCGTGTTGTCGGTCCTGGCGACGAGGTCGGTGTCGTACCCGGCGTCCCCGATCAGGTTGCGCACCGTCTCCGGCATCGGCCGACGGGTCCATTCCTCCAGCGCGGTCGCGTAACCGGTGACCGGATTCAGCAGCAACTGTCCGGCCGTGTCGACGATGTCCTGACCGGTCGCTTCGCGCACGTGACCGTCCGCGCCGCCGATCTGCGCCTTGCGGATCTCCAGTACGACGTTGAAGTCGTTGCCGAAGTCCGCGTGCCACTCGCCCGGGTCCACGCTGTCGACCTGCTCGGCCAGGTCCTTGTGGACCTCGTCCGCGAACTCGTGCAGACGCTGCCACGATTCGGTCCCACCGCCGTCGAGCCAGGCGACCTGTTCGTCGCCCATCGAGTGCGAGGCCCGCCGCAGGCCTTGGTAGATCTCGTGCAGTCCGAGCTCGTCGCCGTCGTTGCCGTACTCGATCCTGATGTAGTGATTGCCGAACTTGCTCAGCCGGAGCTCGACGGTATGGCGAAGATCGATGCCGGCTGTCGTGCGGACGTTGATCGGCGGCAAGGTCAGCACCCGGCCCTGATAGATGTCGCTGTTCCAGATGTCGGACAGATGCAGCTTCTCGTCGAGTTGGTCCCGCGCACCTGCCAGGGCGTGCGCTTTCGCGAGGTCCTCCCAGCTGATCCGCGCGGGGGTGGCGAACGGATAGCAGTAGACCAAGCGCGCTTCGCTGATCGTCAGCTCCGGCACCCCCGGTCCAGGCGTGTGCTCGGTCAGGCTCTGCAACGCGTACCGGTGCGCTCGCAGCTCTGACGCGTAGACGTCATCAGCCAGCAGCGGGCTGGACTCCGCCTTCTCGAGCCGCGTCATGCACGCTTCGAGCTCGTCGACGGCGGCAGGTCCTTCGAGGATCCAGCCCAGTACGCCGTGGGCGACCGCCGCAATCGCGTCGTACGTCACGAAGTGTTTCTCGACGATCTCGGAGAGGAACTTCACGAAGCTCTCGGCACCTGGTTGATCAAGGCCCCGAATCGCTCGAAGGACCTCGGCGTTGGCCTCCGAGACCGCGGCGGCGTGGACCTCCAGCGCCACCGGGCAGGAGCAGTTGATCGCTCCCTCGGCGTTCATGCAGTCCGGCAGGGATGCGGCGTGCTTCAGGAACAGGTCGGTGGCCTGGTCCTCCCAGCCGAGCGGCCGGTCGCACAGGTCCCATCCGGTACGGGCGCTCTCGATCGTCGCCCTGATTCCCTCGTAGTTGCCCGTCCGCTCCCACGCCGCCTGACACCGCGCGTAGAGATACGCAGCCAGTACGAGCGTCGCTCCGGGTTGCCGACCCGCCGCTGTCCAGGCCTGCTCGAACTCTGCGGAACTGTTGCCGGCCTTGGCCAGCGCGTGATCGACGACCTCCCGCAGCGCACCGTTGCTCTCGAGTGTCGTGGTCAGTGCTGTCAGCTCGCGCCGGCTGAACTCACCGCCGATCGCGGCCCAATCGGTCTCCCCCACCATTGCGCCCCCTCCCCCACTTTCCACAGTACGCGCGGGAGGGCATTTCAAATGAGCGAATCAGCCAGCCGCCTTTCCAGGTAGCGGCGTTCGGCGTCCGTTGTGGCCAGGGTCAGGGCCTCGCGGTAGGCGGTGGCGGCGTCGGCACGGCGGTTCAGGCGGCGGAGGAAGTCGGCTCGGGTGGCTGGGAGGAGGTGGTAGCCGAGCAAGGGGCCGGCGGCCAGCTCTTCTACCAGGCGTAGGCCGACAGCTGGGCCGTCTGCCATGCCGATCGCCACCGCGCGGTTGAGAGCGACTACGGGAGTCTGCGGGAGCTGGGCGTACAGGGCGGCGATCTGCGGCCAGTCGGTGTCGGCTGCGGTCCGGGCGGTGGCGTGGCAGGCCGCAATCGCGGCCTGGACCTGGTACGGGCCGGGCTCGCCGCGGCGCAGTGCGGAGTCCAGGAGGTCCACGCCTTCAGTGATACGTGTGTTGTCCCATTGGGTGCGGTCCTGCTCGTCCAGCGTGACCAGTGCGCCGTCCGGTGCCAGGCGGGTGTCACGGCGCGCATCGTGCAGCAGCATCAGTGCGAGCAGTCCCGCGGCCTCAGGTTCGTCGGGCATGAGCTGGACGAGCAGTCTGGCCAGTCTGATCGCTTCACCGCTGAGGTTGCTCCGGACAACGTCGGAGTACCCCTCGTTGAAGAGGAGGTACAGGACAGCCAGTACGGCGGGTGTCCGCTCCGGCAGGAGGTGTGCGGGTGGGACGCGGTACGGGATGCCGGCGTGCTGGATCTTCTGCTTCGCGCGGGTCAGCCGTTTCGACATGGTCGTCTCCGGCACCAGGAACGCCCTCGCGATCTCCGTCGTACTCAGACCGGCCAGTGTCCGCAGGGTCAACGCCACCCGTGCCTCCATCGCCAGTGCGGGATGGCAGCAGGTGAACATCAACCGCAGGCGGTCGTCCGGTACGTCGTACGGCGGCTCTGAGTCATGCGTCATCGCAGCCACCTCCTGCAGCTTCTGTGCACCCACTGCCTCGCGGCGCAGCCAGTCGATCGCACGGTTGCGTGCGGTCGTGGTGAGCCACGCACCAGGCCGATCCGGTACGCCGTCCTTCGGCCACCGCTCCAGGGCCGCGGCGAACGCCTCCTGCGCGCACTCCTCCGCCAGCTCCCAGTTGCCGGTGAGCCGGATGAGAGTGGCGACCACCTGGCCCCACTCCTGCCGGTAGATCTCCTCGAACGTCACACCGGCGGTTCGAACACTGGCCGGATCTCGATCGTGCCGTAGCCGGCCGCAGGGTGCTTCGACGCGATCTCGATCGCCTCGTCCAGGTCGGCGCAGTCGATCAGGGTGAACCCGCCGATCTGCTCCTTCGTCTCCGCGAACGGCCCGTCCGTCAGCAGCAGCTCCCCCTCCCGCACCCGCACCGTGGTGGCCTCGTCCGGCGGCCGCAACCCGGCGCCACCGACGATGACCCCACGAGCCTCCATCTCCTCCGACCAGCCGCCGCACCCGTCGTTGGCGTGCGCAGCGGCCGACTCGTCGCCACAGATCATCAGCAAGTACTTCACGGTCCTCCTCCAGAGTGCCTACACCCCACCGACGAACGGTTCGAGCGAGAACAGACACCCCTACCGTAGAAGACTCAGCCCACGTCCTGGATCAGCACGAACCCGGCGAGGGTGAGGTAGCCAGAGAGCGGAACGCGAGAAACTGTCTGCCATGCATAGGCGCGTTGACGTCGCTCAAGCAGTACGAGCGCTCCCTGACCGGCGCCGTCGGATGAACAGCGAGAGTTGCTTGCCGAAGCGCCTCGCGACGCTGACCGGTTGGCTCTACTGGTGAGGCGTTGAATCCGATCGCGTCAGCCCGGGTGCACAACCTGACCTGGGGAGGATCTTGTGCCGAATCGGGCACAAAATCCTCCCCAGCTCGGGCAGTAGTACTAGCAGACCCGCAGATACAGAGTGAGTCAGCCAGGCACCCAGCCACTCTGTTCTGAATAACTCTCTGAATAGCTGCTCAGCCCATGCCCTGGAGGTGGTGCATGGTGCCGTAGCGGGCGGTGAGGCGGGTGAAGTCGGCCTCGTCGTAGAAGGAGACGGTGCCGTCGCCGTACGTCTTGGCGGTTTCGATGCAGAAGCGGGCGGCCGACTCGACGCTGGTGAGGTCGGTGGCGCCGGTGCCGCATCCGGGTACGGCGGTCTCGGTGGTGATCGCGACGCCGACCACCGGCGCGGACGTCGCCGTACAGGGCTGGAGGATCGAGTTGATGTGGTAGACGTCGTTCCCGTACGGCGTGATGTCCTGCATCGTGAGCGGCAGTACGACGGGCAGCCGACCGGACACCTGCGACGCCAGGTCGAGCAGGTCCTCGCTGACGCGCAGGATCCAGCCTTCCTTGACCGTCGGCGAGATCGCGAAGCCCTGGTGGTTGACGACCCGGTTGCCCTTGGTGGTGTCGACCGACAGGATCGCCTCCATCGCGTCCTCGACCTCGTGCCGGTTCATCGCGTCGACGTCGACCGGCGAGTCCATGAACGGCACCGGGTCGTGCGGGCGGGTCGGGGCGTCCGGGCAGACATGCGTCGCGACAATGACGTCGCCCGGCAACTGGTCGCCACGCTGCCGCATCGTGCCCAGCTTGCCGGCCACCGCGAGCGCGACCAGCGCGCCGTCGCCGTCGGAGACGAACCCGATCCGCTCCGGCCGGGCGCCCAGTCCACCGAGCCGCCCGATGATCCCGAGCGTCGGTGCGTCGCCGCCGGCGATCCGGCCCCGGCTTCCCGGGATGACCGCCCGGACGAAGTCGGTGCTGCCCTTGTCACCCTTCACTGCCGTCACGCTGACGTCGTCGACACCGTGCGCCCGCAACCAGTCGGCCACCGCCGCACCGGAAGCAGCCGCGTCGTCGAGAATGTCGTACAGGTCGAGTACTTCACGCCATGCCATATCTGGAAACTCCTTGAGGAAAGAAAGAGGGGACTAGAACTTGGTTTTCACGAGGCTGTTGCCGAAGCCCCACAACGCGTCGCCGGCGATGAAGCCGGCCGCGGCGATGGTCATCTGCGACTCCGCCTCGGGGCCCTTCCAGCGGCGGTACGCGACGCGCAGCACGATCCCGGCGAGCACCGTCCATCCGGCGATCGGATTGACGATCAGCGTGCCGGTGGCGAGCAGGATGCCCATCTGGCGTTTCGCGCCGCCGACCGCCTGGATGATCGCGCCGGGCACGGCCCAGAGCAGCAACTTGCCGATCAGTCCTTCGTCGGCGCCCGCCTGGATGGTCTTGGCGTACACCTGCACGATCGGCGGGAACAGGTCGCGGTCGAAGTACACGTGGTAGGTCAGCGCGACGACCACGCCCGCGACCGCCATCCCGATGAGGCCCGCGAACAACTGCTGTCGCCGCCCCGCCAACTCGAACGCCGGGTCGCTCCCCCGGCCGCGCAGCAGCCAGCCCGCCTTGAAGTCGTACCCGGCGTCCGCGAACGCCGGCCCACCGGCCGCGATGAACCCGACCAGCAGCGCGAGCGCGATCGGCGGGAAGCCGAGCAGCATGCCGATGGTGAGGAAGATCAGCGAGGTCGCGAACGACGGGAACCAGCCGGAGTGCATTGCCGACAATCCGACGATGAACTCCGCGATGATGCACGACACCGCGGCGTACAGCACCCAGAGCACGAGCTCGCCGACTCCCAGGTCGCCGATCAGTCCGCCGGTGATCGCCAGCAGGATCGCCGCTCCGACGTACAGGACGAAGCCCTTGCCGAGACCGCGGCCTGCGGTGGAGTCGTCGCGGGTGTACGTCGTACGTTCCGCCACTGGCTCCGGCGTACTCCGACCGCGGAAGACGACCACGAGGGCCTGGATCAACGCGACCAGACCGGCGCCGACCATCAGCCCGTGCGGGATGTAGTGCGCCGCGATGTCCACCCCGAACAGGTCCGTGCTGTAGCCCCGTGCCAACAGCCCGACCCCGAACATGGTGAGCGCGACGACGTTCCCGATGAACGCGACGCCGAACGCCGACATCGGTACGCCGAGCCAGGACCCGAGCAGGCCGACCGCCGTACCGGCGCCCAGCAGCGCGGCCCGTTTGCCGCCTTCGTCACCGGCCTTGATCGCCTCGGCCGCGGCGACTCCTGGCGGCCAGGCACCCGATCCCGGGAAGACCTTCGAGTCGAAGAGCCAGTACAGCATCACGAAGTCGATCAGCATCGCCAGTCCGGCGCCGATCAGCATCGGCCAGACCAGCCCGGGCCGCCCGAGGACGACCGGGATCGCGATCGGCAGCAGCAACGAGTTCGCGGCAGCGAAGGTCGCGGTGGAGATCGTCGACTGAACCAGGTTCTGCCGGTGCACAGACCGGAACGGCCGCAGTACGGCGAGTGGCACCCGGCTGAGCGCGACCGCGACCAGGACACCGATCAGGGCGGTGTTCGGCGTGACGCCGAGCGTGGTGATGATCTGCAGACCGATGACCGAGCCGACGGCCGCACAGATAACTAGCAGCGCTAGCGTCGCGGGCTCGAACGCCCGCGGGTGCTTGGTCTGCGGCTTCGTAGGAGTGGTCATGTCAGCTCCGCGGTGAGACGTGCAACGACCGATCGGGACAGGACCACCGGAAGCCCTGACGCGGTCGCGGCTGCTTGACGATGCTCCTGCGTGTACCCCATACAGTCGAGCACCAGCAGCTGCGCGCCCTCCGCGGCCAACGACCGGGCAGCGTCCTCCAACTCGGTCAGACCAGGCTGGTACGGCGTCGCCCACGCAACCTTGATCTTCTGCTCCAAGTGCTCGAACTTCTCGTACGACTGCTGCTCCTGCTCCTCCAGCGGGCACACCACCCCGACCAGCGCGTCACCCGCCAGCGCGGACAGGCCCGCCGTCAGCAATGGACCCGCGAGCAGCAACGGACGGCTGTGGCGGAACGGCGGGAAGTCGCCGGTGCAGACGATCAGTACGACGTCCGCTCCTCCCGACTCCAGGATGTCGATCGCGTTCTGCAGCCGGGGCAGAATCCCGGCCCGGCCGATCACCACCGACGAGCCGTCGCGCAGCCGGGTGGTCAGCGTCTCGTCACCCGGCTCCGGAGCCAGCGCCTCCAGATCGGCGGCCGACAGTCCGTCCAGAGCACCGCGTTCGCGGACCTCGACCGAAGACGGCAACCACTGCAGCATCTCTGGAACCATGTCGCTACGCGGCGACTGCCCGATGGTCACAATGCCCAAAACGGTCATGCGACGGCCTCCTTCGTACCGGCTTCGACGAGTTCGCGGCGCTGGGCGCGATCGAGGCGCGCCCGTGGATCGGGCGACGGCACCGCGGCCAGCAACGCCTTGGTGTACGGGTGTTTCGGCGCGGCGAAGACCTCGTCGACCGTGCCGTGCTCGACGACCTTGCCGCGGCTCATCACGAGTACGTCGTCGGCGATCAACCGCACCACCGACAGGTCGTGCGAGATGAAGACGTAGGCCAGCCCGAGCCGATCCTGCAGGTCCTTGAGTAGCTCGAGCACCTGCGCCTGAACCGACACGTCGAGCGCGGACACCGGCTCGTCGCAGACCACGAGCGACGGGTTGAGCAGCAACGCCCGGGCGATGCCGATCCGCTGCCGCTGGCCACCGGAGAACTCGTGCGGGAACCGCTCGAGGTGCTCGGCCTCCAGCCCGACGAGCTCCATCACCTCGACCAGGCGCTCGCGGATCCCGGTTACCTCGAGGTCGGTATGCAACCGGAGCGGCTCCGCCAGCGTGCGTTCGATCGTCCACCGCGGATCGAGCGACGCATACGTGTCCTGGAAGACGATCTGCATCCGGGCCCGCATCGCCCGCAGCTCCTGCGCGGACAGCCCGAGCAGGTCGACGCCGTCGAACGTCACCGCCCCGGACGTCGGCTCGTGCAACCGGAGCAACGCCCGGCCGGTCGTCGACTTCCCCGACCCGGACTCCCCCACGATCGCCAGCGTCCGGCCCGGCGCAACACTGAAGCTCACCCCATCAACGGCGGTCACAGGCTCGGTACGACGCCTGCCGGGGAACACCTTGACGAGATCGGACACCTCCAGCAGCGGTGCCTCGTCCGTCGGCCGGGGCTCCCGCGTCCGCGGCCGGCTCGACGGCAGGAAGCTCAGCAATCGCTTCGTGTAGTCCGCCTGCGGTGCCTCGAAGATCTGCTCGACCGGTGCGGTCTCCTGCACCTGGCCGTTGTGCATCACCGTGACCTCGTCACAGGTCTGCGCGACCACTCCCAGATCGTGGGTGATCAGCAACACCGACGTACCGTGCTTCTGCTGCAGATCCATCACGAGTTCGAGGATCTGCAACTGGGTGGTGACGTCGAGCGCGGTCGTCGGCTCGTCCGCGATCAGCAGCTTCGGCTCGCACGACATCGCCATCGCGATCATCACGCGCTGCCGCATCCCGCCCGACAGCTGGTGCGGGTAGTCCCGCAGTACCCGGGCGGTATCGCGGATGCCGACCATGTCGAGCAGCTCGGCCGCACGGTCCGCGGCCTGCCGGCGGGACAGCCCGAGGTGCACGCGCAGCGGCTCGGCGACCTGGTCGGCGATGGTCAGCACCGGGTTGAGCGCGGTCATCGGCTCCTGGAAGATCGTCGCGATCTCCTTGCCCCGCACGGCCCGCAGCGACCGGTCCGACAGGTTGGTGAGGTCCCGTCCGTCGAACTCGATCCGCCCACCGGCCACGTGCACCGACCGCCGCGGCAGCAGCCGCGTGATCGTCATCGCGGTCACGCTCTTACCGCTCCCGGACTCCCCCACCAGCCCGAGCATCTTCCCGCGAGGGATGCGCAGGCTGACCTCGCGGACCGGCGTGATCGGTCCGCGCGAGGTATCGATCCGTACCGTCAGATTGTCGACGGTCAACAAATCACTCATCGGCCACGCCCAGATAGCGCAGTGTGGTCAGCGCGTACGTCTTCGCCGCCAGTACGACGTCCGCCACCGGAGCGCGCTCGTCGAACCCGTGGATTGTCGACAACTCGGCCGGGCCGTACTGCAGCACCGGGATGCCGTGGCTGCGGAACGTCCGCGCATCGGACGACGCCCACTGCAGCACGCCCTCCGCCGGCTCACCCGTGAGCTCGCGCAGTGCACTGACCAGCTCGACCACGATCGGGTCGTCGGGCAGAGTCCAGTTCGGCTCGCTGCGGAACCCGAGCGGCTCCACAGTCGCCTCGACACCGGCCTCCGCCAAGAGCTCGTCCACCCGCTGCAGGACCTGTGCGCGGCTCAGACCGATCGGAACCCGGGTGTCGATCTCGACGACGCACTTGTCCGCGACGACGTTGGTCGCCGACCCGCCGGTGATCTTCCCGACGTTGATCGTCACATGGTCGAACACCGCGCCGATCCCCGCCGCGTATCCTTCCCGCTCCTCGGCGAACACCTGCGACCGCGCGATCAGCTCCCGTACGTCGGCCGGCGCGTCCGGGACCATCTCCCACAGCGACTGCAACGCGAGAATCGCCTTCGCTGCTTGGAGATTCGCGTTGGTCCCGTGCAACGGCTGCAGGCTTCCGTGGCCGGGCCGGCCGGATACCGTCAGCCGGAACCAGTTGCTGCCCTTCTGCCCGATCGTCGGGTGCGTCCGCTCGGCCGGCTCCGCGATCACGGCACCGGTCGCGCCGTCCAGCACGCCCTGGTCGAGCAGCCAGTCCGCGCCGAGCGGACCACCCGCTTCCTCGTCCGGCACCGCGGCGAGCGACAAGCGTCCACCGAGCGGTACGCCGAGCCGGTGCATCACGACGTACGCGTGGATGATCCCGGCGAGACCGGCCTTCATGTCGCTCGCGCCGCGGCCGCGCAGGTACCCGTCGACCACGTCACCGGCGAACGGCGGGAAGCTCCAGCGGCTCACGTCACCGACCGGTACGACGTCCGAGTGGCCGGCCAGCACGAGATGACGATCACCCCCCGCACCTTGATTGGACGCTGCACCCTGGTGCGAGACGACGTTCAGGCGGCCCTGGCCGGCGTCGAGGATCTCCACCTCGACGCCCGCCTTCCGCAGTACGGCGGCGATGAACTCACCGACCTCGGTGCAGTCCCCCGGCGGGTTCTCGCTCGAGATCCGGATCAGATCACCGGCCAGCTCGATCAGCTCGTCCGCGGTCCGCTCGATCTCCGCGAGGACGGTCTCCTCCCAGCTCACTTCGTCACGCTCAGCTGGAAGAAGCGGACGATGCCGTCGGGGTACGACGTGTAGCCGTCGAGGCCGGCGCGGTGCGCGACCACGATGTTGTACTCGTACAGGTACGCCCACGGCGCCTTGACGTTGATCTCCTGCTGCGCGGCGCCGTACAGCTTGTTGCGCTTGGCAAGGTCCGGCTCGGTCGCCGCCTGCTGCCAGGCCTTGTCCACCACCGGGTCGGAGAAGTTGGCGTAGTTGCTCGAGCCCTGGCTGGTGAGCAGCAGGCCGAGGTGGTAGCCGGGGTCGTTGACGAACGACGTCCAGCGGGTGATGTACGCCTGCACCTTCTTGGTCTCCAGCGCCTCCAGGAACTGCGGCCGCGCCATCTTCTTGATGTTCATCTTCACGCCGATCTTGGCCAGCTCGGCCTGGATCAGCACCGCGTCGTCGTTCCAGTCGTCGAAGCCGGACCCGAGCGTGAAGTCGAAGCTGAAGCCTTGCGGCAGACCGGCCTGGGCGAGCAGCGCGCGGGCCTTGTCCAGGTCGTGGGTGTAGGTGTAGCCGGCGTCGCTGAAGCCCGGCGTGGAGCTCGCCACCGACGACTTCATCGGGGACGCCTGGCCCTTCATCACGTCGTTCAGCAGCTTGTCGTACGGGATCGCGTACGACACCGCCTGCCGCACCCGCGGGTCGTCGAACGGCTTGATCTTGTTGTTCATCGCGAAGAACAGGATCTTGTTGCCGGCCCGCGAGTCGATCATCACGCCGTCGGCGGCCTTCAGCGACTGCACGTCCTTCGGCGGAACCTCGAGCGCGAGGCCGACCTCGCCCTTCTTGAGCAGCTGGACCCGGTTCGAGGCCTCGGCGATGAACTTCACGTTCACCTGGCCCAGCTTGGGCTTGTCACCCCAGTACGAGTCGTTGCGGGCCATCGCCGCCTCGGTCGACGGGTCCCACTTGGTGATCTTGTACGGGCCTGAGCCGGCCGTGTTCGTGGCCAGCCACTTGGCGCCACCGTTCTGCGCCACCTTGTCCATGTCGATGATCGAGAACGAGTACATCGGCAGGATCTGCAGGAACAGGTGGTTCGGCGCGGTCAGGTCGATCTTCACATTCTGCTCGTCGACCTTGGTGACCTTCGCGATCCCGGCCATCTTGTAGAGGAAGCTCGCCGAGCTGGACGCCTTGATGTGGTCGAACGACTTCACCACCGCGTCCGCCGTGACCGGCGCCCCGTCCTGGAACTTGGCGTCCGCCCGCAGCTTGAAGGTGTACGACGTGTTGTTCGCACTCGCCTTCCAGGACTCGGCCAGCATCGGCACGATCTGGTCGGTCTTCGCCTTCGGCTTCCCGCCGTCCTCGGTCCGGGCGTAGGTGACGAGCTGGTCGTACGCCGCCACGACGAAGGTGTCCGAGGTGACGTCGTTCGCCTCGGCCGGGTCGAGCGTCTTGCCGCCTTCGGAGTACGCCGCGACCAAGGTGTCGCCGGCGTCCTCCTTCGCGCTGCTGTTGCTGTTGCTGTTCGCGTTCGCGGCACAGCCGGAAACCGCGAGGGCCGTCGCCGCGGCGAGGGCGAGAACTGTCCGCTTCATGCGGGGTCTCCTTGTCATTTGCTGGTCCGCAGGCGCGGGTCGAGGACGTCCCGGAGGCCATCGCCGAGCAGGTTGAAGCCGAGGATCGAGGTCGCGATCGCCAGGCCGGGGAACGTGGTCATCCACCACTCGCCGCTGATGATGTAGCCGCGGCCGTCCGAGATGAGTACGCCCCACTCCGGGTCGGGCGGCTGGGCGCCGAGGCCGATGAAGCTCAGCGAGGCGGCGGTCAGAATGGCGTAGCCCATGCCGAGCGTGGCCCGGACCAGGATCGGCGCCAGTGCGTTCGGCACGATGTGCCGGATCAGGATGCTGCTCCCCGGCAGGCCGATCGCGTGCCCGGCCTCGACGAAGTCGCGCTCCCGCAGCGACAGCACCTGACCGTGCACGATCCGGGCGAACTCCGGGATCCCGACGATGCCGACGGCAACCATCGCGCTGACCATGCCCGGGCCGAGCGCGGCCGCGATCGCCATCGCGAGTACCAGTGACGGGAACGCGAGCAGCATGTCCATCAACCGCATCACCAGACCGCCGGCGCGACCGCGGACGAACCCCGCGAAGGCGCCCAGCGGTACGCCGATCAGCAGCGAGATAGCGATCGCGATCAGGCCGGTCCACAACGAGATCCGGCCGCCGGCCAGCACCCGCGTGAGCAGATCCCGACCGAAGTTGTCGGTGCCGAACGGGTGCGCCAGCGACGGCCCTTGGAGCAGAGCACCGGCGCCGGGCTGCGTTGCGCCGTACGGCGAGAGGCCGGACAGGAGTGCGCCGAGCGTCCACAGGGCGATGAAGACGAGGCCGACGACAGCCAGGCGATTGCGCAGCAGCAGGCTGAGGGTGGTCGTCGGGCGGGACTTGAGATCAGGCATCGGCGATCCTCGGGTCCAGGCGGGCGTTGACGAGGTCGACGACGAGGTTCGCCGCCAGGTAGACGACCGCGGCCACCAGCGTGAACGCCTGGACCGGCGCGTAGTCGGTGGCCAGCACGGACTGCACGACGTACGAACCGATGCCGGGCCAGGTGAAGACGGTCTCGGTGATGACCGCACCGCCCATCAGCTGGCCGAACTGCAGGCCGGAGATCGTGACGATCACCGGGGCGGCGTTCCGCAGCGCGTGTTTGAGGGTCACGACCGACGGCTTGAGGCCCTTGGAGACCGCCGTACGGACGTAGTCCTGACCGATCACCTCGAGCATCGCGGACCGGGTCATCCGCGCGATGATCGCCGTACTGCCGGTCGCCAGGCAGAGCGCCGGCCAGATGATGTGGGACAGCGCCGAGCGGAACGCCACGACGTCGCCGGTGAGCAGCGAGTCGACGAGGTAGAGACCGGTGATGCCGGTCGGCGGGTTGATACCCTCGGCCACCCGGCCGAGCGGCGCCGGCGCCCAGCCGAGCTTGTTGTAGAAGACCACGATCACCATCAGGCCGAGCCAGAACAGCGGCATCGACGCACCGAGCAACGAGAACACCCGGCCGGCGTGGTCGACGGGACGGTCGCGGCGCGTCGCGCTGATCACCCCGAGCGGTACGCCGGCCAGCAGCGCGATCACGAGCGCCACCAGCGCGAGCTCCACGGTCGCGGGCAGCCGGGACGCGAAGTCGGAGGCCACGCTGTGCCCGGTGTGCCAGGCGAAACCGAGGTTGCCGTGCAGCAGGTCCGAGAAGTACCGGACGAGCTGGATGTGCAGCGGCCGGTCGAGGCCCATGTCGGTGCGGATCTTCGCCACCACGCTCGGGTCGGCCTGATCGCCGGCCAGTGTACGGGCCGGATCGCCGGGCAGCACCCGGGTGAGCACGAAGATGCACACCACGACGCCGATCAGCGCGGGCAGCATCGCGGCCACGCGGCGCAGGACGAGGTTCATGCCGAAGAGATTCGAGGAGAACGCGCGACATCTGCAACGACTTCCCGTTATATGAGAGAGGAGATCGATAATTGGGCCATTGCGTTACTCTTCTGCGCGTGGATGACGACGTACGATCACCGCTGCAGACCGTCGACCGGGCGCTGCAGATCCTGATCTCGTTCTCCGAGCAGCGCCGGGACTGGGGTGTGATGGAGCTCGCCGACGAGCTCGGGATCGACAAGTCGTCGGCCCAGCGGCTGCTCGCGGCGCTGGCGTTCCGGGGATTCCTCCGCCCGGACCCGATCAGCCGCCGGTACAGCCTCGGCCCGACGATGTGGCGGATGGCGGCGCTGTGGGAGCGCACCGGCGGGCTGGCCGCGCTGGCCGACGGGGTGCTCGAGCGGCTGGCCCAGGACACCGAGCGGACGGCGACGTTCACGATCCCGGACGGTTTCCACGTGCGCTGCATCGCGGCGGTCGACGGCGGCGGCGGTCCACTGCGCAGTCACCCGCTGGTCGGTGACCTGTACCCGGCGCACGCCGGCGCGACGTCCCGTGCGTACTTCGCCTTCCTCGACCGCAACGAACGCCGCGCGCTGCTGTCCGGGCGGCCGTTCGCGCGGTTCACCGATCTCACCGAGGTCGACGAAGCCTCGCTGGAGCGGGTCTTCGAGGACACCGTGCAGACCGGCTGGGCATTCTCGGACGGCGAGTACGACGCCGCGACCCGGGCGATCGCTGCACCCGTCCGGCTCGGCCGCCGCCCGATCGGCTCGCTGACCGTGGTCGAGGGCAAGTCCGAGGAACTGCCCGGCGACATCCGGGACCACGTCCCACGGTTGCTGGAGGCAACCGAAGAACTGAGCAACCTGCTCGCGCACCGTACGCCGGCGGCCCGCACACGCCGTCGCTGACCAGTATTGGGGATCTTGTGGAACTGCTCCTGCTCTCGAACTCCGCCACGCACGGCCGGCCGTTCCTCGAGCACGCCGTGGACGCTCTGCGCGACATCCTGCGCGACGTCCGCGAGCTGGTGTTCGTCCCGTACGCGCTCGCCGACCACGACGGCTACACCGCGAAGGTGCGGACCGCTCTGGAACCGCTCGGGCTGTCCGTCGTCGGCGCCCACACCGATCCCGACGTACTCCGGTCGGCGAGCGCGATCTTCGTCGGCGGCGGGAACACCTTCCGGCTGGTGAAGACGTTGCAGGAGAGCGGACAGCTGGACGTGATCCGCGATCGCGTCCGCAGCGGGACGCCGTACCTCGGGTCGAGCGCGGGGACGAACCTGGCGGGGCCTTCGTTGCGGACGAGCAACGATATGCCGATCGTCCAGCCGCCGTCGTTCGAGACGCTCGGGCTGGTGCCGTTCCAGCTCAACCCGCACTACCTCGATCCGGACCCGCAGTCGACGCACCAGGGCGAGACGCGGGAGCTGCGGATCACCGAGTTCCTCGAGGAGAACGACGTACCGGTGCTCGGTCTGCGGGAGGGGACGTGGCTGCGGCTGCACGCGGACACACTCACTCTCGACGGCATCCCGGCCGGCGCCCGGCTGTTCCGGCGCGGTGCCGCACCGGAGGAGATCTCGTCCGGCAGCGACCTGTCCGAATTGCTGAAAGCCACTGCGGCGTACGACGTCTAGGCAGTACGGCGTACCCGGTCTAGCGTCGGGTCGTAGTGGCGTACCAACGGGAGGGGCTGCGATGACAGGGCGGATCGTGCACTTCGAGGTGCCGTACGACGACGGCGAGCGGGCGCGGGAGTTCTACCGCGAGGCGTTCGGGTGGAACCTGATGGAGATGCCCGGAATGGACTACACGATGGCGTCGACCGGACCGGTGAACGACCAGTCCATGCCGGCCGAGCCGGGCTTCATCAACGGCGGGATGTTCCAGCGCACCGCGGAGCTCAAGGGGCCGATGCTGACGGTCGACGTACCGGACATCGACGCGGCCTGGAAGACGATCGAGAGCCTCGGCGGCGAACGGGTCGGCGAGAAGCTGCCGGTCGGCGACATGGGCTTCGCGGCGTACTTCAAGGACCCGGAGGGCAACATTCTCGGTCTCTGGCAATCGGCCTGAGGGTGTCTGAGGACCCTGCGCCGTAGCGAGCAGGTGCTCGGTGCGGTGCATCGGCGTGCGGGGGCGAAGGTCTCGATGCGGAGCATCGTGGCCTTTGCGCCCGTGCGGCGAGGTGCCGTGCCGAGTGCCGCGCAGTAGGCGCAGGGTCCTCAGACACCCTCTTGCGCCTGGGCGTCACCGGAGGCACCTAGACTTCGAAGGGTTGGCTCCGGTGGCGTCCTCGGGAGGACTGAATGCCTGACCGTACTCAGACCATTGCGTATCCGGCGCCCGGGTCGCGGCCGTCACGACGGGACCCGGAGCCGTTGGCGCCGCATGTGATCGTGCTGTTCGGGGCCACCGGCGACCTCGCGAAACGCAAGCTGCTGCCAGGCCTGGCGTACCTGCAGCAGTCCAAGTTCACACCGGACGTGCGGGTCATCGGGACCGCCACCGAGGACCTGAGCAGCGACGAGTTCCGCGAGCGCGCGCGGAAGGCGGTCGAGACGTTCGGCACCCACAAGATGAGCGACCAGGAATGGGCGCAGTTCGCCGACCGGCTCGAGTACGTGCCGGTGACCGCCGGGCCGGACGCACTGGCGTCCGCGGTGAAGGCCGCCGAGGAGCAGCTCGGCCCGGACGCGCGCCGGCTGCACTACCTGTCGGTGCCACCGAAGGCGGCGCAGGCAGTGATCGCGATGCTCCGCGACGCCGGCCTCGTCGAACGCGCCCGGGTGGTCATGGAGAAGCCGTTCGGCGACGACCTGGCGAGCGCGATCGATCTGAACGACTTCGTCCACGAGACGTTCGACGAGGCGCAGATCTTCCGGATCGACCACTTCCTCGGCAAGGAAGCCGCGCTGAACATCCTCGCGTTCCGGTTCGCGAACGGCCTGTTCGAGCCGATCTGGAACCGGAACTTCATCGACCACGTGCAGATCGACATCCCGGAGTCGCTCGGCCTGGACCAGCGCGCCACCTTCTACGAGCCGACCGGCGCGTTCAAGGACATGGTCGTCACGCACCTGATGCAGGTGATGTCGTTCGTCGCGATGGAGCCGCCGACCGCCCTGGAGCCGCGGGCGATCTCGGAGGAGAAGAACAAGGTCTTCCGGTCGATGCTGCCGATCAACCCGGGCGACGTGGTCCGCGGGCAGTACTCCGGTTACCGCGGCGAGGAAGGCGTCGCGCCGGACTCGGACACCGAGACGTTCATCGCGCTGAAGGTGGAGATCGACAACTGGCGCTGGGCCGGCGTGCCGTTCTACCTGCGCACCGGCAAGAAGATGGCCGAGGGCCAGCGGATCATCTCGATCGCCTTCAAGGAGGCGCCGAAGACGATGTTCCCGGCCGGATCCGGCGTCGGCTCGGAGGGTCCGGACCACCTCACCTTCGACCTGGCCGACTCGTCGCGGGTGTCGCTGTCGTTCTACGGCAAGCGGCCCGGTCCGGGGATGCGGCTGGAGAAGCTGTCGATGCAGTTCTCCACCCAGGAGACCGGGAGCGCGGGCGACGTACTGGAGGCGTACGAGCGGCTGATCCTGGACGCGATGCGCGGGGACCACACGCTGTTCACCACGGCCGAGGGCATCGAATCGCTGTGGGACCGGTCCGCGCCGCTGCTCGAGGACCCGCCGCCGGTCAAGCCGTACCAGGCCGGGACCTGGGGCCCGAACGCGATCCACCAACTGATTGCCCCGCGCGCCTGGCGGCTGCCCTTCGAACGCGAGTGGCGCCAGGCCAAGGACTGACCCATTGCCGTCCTCGCCCGGTAGGCGCACTATCGAGGTGTGATGTAAGTCACGAACACCTCGGAGGGCGAGGAGGTGGGCGAATGACGGGGACCAAGACGCATCTCACTGGGGAACGTGCGCCCTGTGGGCGGCTCGGAGATGCGGACCGGAGCCAGGAAGACGACTTCGAGGGCTTCCGGCTCGACGACGTGCTGTTCGCCTGTGGGTGCCGGCAGATGCGGCACGAGTTCCATGACGGCAGTGTCCGGATCCGGACTGTGCGGCACGACGGGAAGATCCTGGCCGACGAGCACAGCGGCGATCACGAAGCCTGACCATGGCTGACTATCACGATGTGGTCGTGGTCGGAGGTGGCGGTGCCGGGTTGAGAGCTGCCATTGCGGTGGCCGAGACCAACCCGGCACTGCGCGTTGCGGTGATCTCGAAGGTCTACCCGATGCGCAGTCACACAGTGTCCGCCGAGGGCGGTGCCGCAGCGGTGGCTGCGCCCGACGACACGCTGGACGAGCACGTGTACGACACCGTGTCCGGCAGCGACTGGCTGTGCGACCAGGACGCCGTCGAGGCGTTCGTCGCCGAGGCTCCTCGGGAGCTTCTCCGGCTCGAGCACTGGGGCTGCCCCTGGAGCCGGCAACCGGACGGGAAGATCGCCGTCCGCGCGTTCGGCGGCATGAAGAAGAAGCGCACCTGGTTCGCGGCCGACCGGACCGGGTTCCATCTGCTGCACACGCTCTTCCAGACCGCGCTCTCGTACTCCGACATCGTCCGGTACGACGAGTGGTACGTCACCAAGATCCTGGTCGACGACGGACGCGCGTACGGCGTGGTCGCGATCGAACTGGCCACCGGGCGGATCGAGACCATCACAGCGAACGCGGTGATCCTCTGCACCGGCGGCTGCGGACGAGTCTTCCCGTTCACGACGAACGCCAACATCAAGACCGGCGACGGGATGGCTCTCGCCTATCGGGCCGGCGCCCCGCTCAAGGACATGGAGTTCGTCCAGTACCACCCGACCGGCCTGCCGTTCACCGGGATCCTGATCACCGAGGCGGCCCGGGCCGAAGGCGGGTGGCTGCTCAACAAGGACGGCTACCGCTACTTGCAGGACTACGACCTCGGTACGCCGACACCGGAACCGGTCCTGCGCAACATGGAACTCGGCCCACGGGACCGGTTGTCGCAGGCATTCGTCCACGAGGTGGAGAAGGGCCGCACGATCGATACGCCGTACGGGCCGGTCGTGAACCTGGATCTGCGGCACCTGGGGGCGAAGCTGATCGACGCCAAACTGCCGTTCGTGCGGGAGTTGTGCTCGAAGTACCAGAACATCGATCCGGTGACTGAGCTCGTCCCGGTGCGCCCGGTCGTGCACTACATGATGGGCGGGGTTCACACGGACATTCGCGGCGAGACCCCGCTCGACGGCCTGTACGCCGCGGGCGAGGTGGCCTGCGTCAGCATCAACGGCGCCAACCGGCTGGGCTCGAACTCGTTGCCGGAGTGCCTGGTGTTCGGCAACCGGGCCGGTCGCGCCGCCGCGGTGTTCGCGGCTCGCTATCACCGCGAAGTGCCGGCGTCGATCATCGCGCAGGGCCGGGACGAGGAGCGCCGGCTGACGGCGGAGCTGGGCCGGCGCGTCGAGGGCCACCAGCGGATCGCGGACATCCGGACCGAGATGCAGGCCACGATGGAGAACGGCGCCGGGATCTACCGGGACGGCGACTCGCTGACCAAGGCCGCGCACGAGTTGGCGGAGCTGCGGCTGCGCTTCCAGCACGCGGCGATCGACGACCACAGCACGGACTTCAACACCGAACTGATCGCCTGGCTCGAACTCGGATTCATGCTGGATGTTGCCGAGTGCATCATCGACAGCGCAGCGCTCCGGGAGGAGTCGCGCGGCGCGCACCAGCGGACCGACTTCCCGGCCCGCGACGACGAACGCTTCCTGGCGCATTCGCTGGTACGGCGCCAACCGGACGGATCCAGCCGCGTCGGGTACCTGCCGGTGACGATCACCCGCTGGCCGCCGGGCGAACGCGTGTACGGGAGATAGCGATGGCAACCGAGATCACGCTGGAAGTCGCGCGGTACCGGCCGGGAGTCGACACCGAGCCGGTGATGCAGTCGTACCAGGTCCCGCTGCGGGAGCACTGGGCGATCCTGGACGGCCTCACCTACGTGAAGGACCACCTGGACGGCACGCTGTCGTTCCGGTGGTCGTGCCGGATGGGGATCTGCGGCAGTTGCGGTATGACGGTGAACGGCGAACCCCAGTTGAGTTGCGCGACGTTCCTCACCGACTACGCCCCCGGTCCGATCCGGGTCGAGCCGCTGCACAACTTCCCGGTCGTCCGCGACCTGGTGGTCGACATCGACGACTTCATGACCAAGCTGCCGAAGGTCAAGCCGTGGATAGTCCGGGAGGTGCAGAGTCCGGTCGAGGAAGGCGAGTACCTGCAGACGCCCGAGGAGATGGACGAGTACCAGCAATTCAGCATGTGCATCAACTGCATGCTGTGCTACTCGGCCTGCCCGGTCTACAGCCTCGAACCGGACTTCCTCGGCCCGGCGGCGATCGCCCTGGCGCAGCGCTACAACCTCGACTCGCGCGACGAGGGCGCCGACGAGCGTCGCGACGTACTGTCCTCGCCGGAAGGGGTCTGGGCCTGCACCTTCGTGGGTGAATGCAGCGCGGTGTGCCCGAAGGGCGTGGATCCGGCCGGGGCGATCCAGCGCTACAAGCTGACCGCTGCGACGCAGTCGATCAAGGAACTGCTGATGCCGCGGAGCAAGCAGTGAGCGTCTACCAGCGGCCGATTCACCTGTTCTGGTGGCTCGAGCGGCGTGCGTACGTGCTGTTCGTACTGCGTGAGCTCAGCAGCGTCTTCGTCGCGTGGTTCGTGGTGTTCCTGCTGTTGCTGGTGAATGCGATCAGCGACGGCGCCGCGTCGTACCAGCGCTTCCTCGACTGGAGTGGGCAGTGGTGGGTGGTCGCGATCAACGTGCTCGCGATGCTGTTCGTGCTGCTGCACGTGGTGACGTGGTTCGGTCTGGCGCCGCGGGCGATGGTGATCAAGGTGCGCGGGAGCCGGGTGCCGGCGCGGCAGATCGTCGCCGGGCACTACCTGGCCTTGTTGGTGTTGTCGGCCGCCGTCACGTGGCTGGTGCTGCGATGAACCGCCGCCGCTCCCCCGAACCCCTGCTGTGGATGCTGTTCAGCTCCGGCGGCATGGTGGCCGCACTGATGGTGCCGGTCCTGCTGTTCCTGTTCGGCATCGCATTCGCCACCGGTCTGCTGTCGGCACCGTCCCACGCCCACCTGTACGCCGTACTGCACAATCCACTGACCCGCCTGGTGCTGTTCGGCCTGTGCACGCTGGCCCTGTTCCACTGGGCGCACCGCTTCCGCTACACCCTGTACGACGGCTTGCAGCTGAAGCGGTACGCCGTACCGATCGTGGTCCTGTGCTACGGCGGCGCCGTTGTGGGATCCGTCATCGCGGCCGGACTGCTACTGACCGTCTGACATAGGCTGCCGCGCATGCGGGAGATTGTGGTTGTTGGGGTTGGCGCCGGTGATCCGGAGCAGGTGACGATGCAGGCTGTGTCGGCGCTGAACCGGGTCGACGTGTTCTTCGTGCTGGACAAGGGCGAGGTCAAGCAGGAGCTGGTGGAGCTGCGGTCGGAGATCCTGCGGCGGTACGCGACGTCGAAGGAGTACCGGGTCGTCGTCGGGCGGGACCCGGAGCGGGATCGTACGACGTCGGCGTACGTCGAGGCTGTCGACGACTGGCGGCGGCGCCGGGCCGACGTGTGCGCGGACCTGATCGCGACCGAGCTGGGCGAGGACCAGGTGGGGGCGTTCCTGGTGTGGGGCGACCCGTCGCTGTACGACAGCACGCTGGCGATCCTGGACGACATCCTGGCGCGGGGCGAGCTCGCGTTCTCGGTCGAGGTGATTCCTGGGATCAGCAGCGTTTCGACGCTCGCCGCGCGGCACCGGGTCGGGCTGAACCAGGTCGGGCGGCCGATCCAGATCACCACCGGCCGACGGCTCGCGAAGGAGTGGCCGGAGGGGGTGGACGACGTCGTGGTGATGCTCGACGCACAGACCGCGTTCACCGAGCACGTCGATCAGGACGCCGACATCTACTGGGGCGCTTACCTCGGCACGCCCGACGAACTGCTGATCTCCGGCCCGCTCCGGGAAGTCGCGTCCGAGATCGAGAAGGTGCGAACCGAGGCGCGGGAAAGGAAAGGCTGGATCATGGACACCTACCTCCTGAGGCGACCAGGTAGACCAAAGTCTTAGGAGCTCTGGCCGCTGGACCGAAGTCGGATTGGAGTGGTGTGGGCGACGCTCCTGGCATGAAGAGACTCTTGGTGACTATGGCGGCCGCGTTGGCGCCGGTGGGGCTGTTGGTGGGCCTGGCCGGACCTGGTGAAGCGGCGCAGCAGAATGTTGTACGGATTGATAGCGGGCGGGTGGCCAGCAAGTCCGTCGGGGATGCGTTGGTGTATGACGGGATTCCGTACGCGGCTCCTCCGGTGGGTGCGTTGCGGTGGAAGGCGCCGCAGCCGGTGCAGCCGTGGACCGGCGTACGGGAGTCCAAGGCGGGCAGCGTGTGCGCGCAGCAGGCGAACTCCGAGGCGCCGGACGGTTCGACCGCCGAGGACTGCCTGTATCTGAACGTGACGACTCCCGCCAAGCCGTCCGCGAAAGCACGGGCCGTCGTCGTGTGGATCCCCGGCGGCGGGTTCTTCTCCGGCGCCGGCAGCAGCTACGAGGCGTCGAAGTTCGCCGCCCGCGGTGACGTGGTCGTTGTCACGGTCAACTACCGCCTCGGCATCTTCGGCTTCTTCGGGTACCCGGGCCTACCGGGCTCCGGCACGTTCGGCTTGCAGGACCAGCAGGCCGCCCTGCGCTGGGTGCAGCGCAACGCCGGCGCGTTCGGCGGCGACCCGCGCAACGTCACGGTGGCGGGTGAGTCCGCCGGCGGGATGAGCGTGTGCGCGCAGCTGACCTCCCCGACCTCCACCAGCCTGTTCGCGAAGGCGATCATGCAGAGCGGCTCGTGCGCCTTCAACTGGGCCGACAACAGCCAGTACCCGGGCCAGTCCGCTGACTCGCCCTGGGTCCCGGTCAGCCGCGTGCAGGCGAACGGCAAGGAGTGGGCCGACAGCAAGCACTGCACGACGCTCGACTGCCTGCGCGGCCTGAAGTCCGACGTGCTGGTGGACGACCTGCTCCAGTTCACGCAGATCGGGTACGGCGGGACTCCCGTCGTACCGTTCAGCCCGGCGAAGGCGATGAAGGCCGGACTGTTCCACCGGGTGCCGATCATCTCCGGGAACAACCACGACGAAGCGAACGGCTGGCTGGCCGCGTTCGGGGACATCAAGGACTACCCGGCGCTGGTGAAGAACATGGTCGGCGCGTCGAAGGCGGCTCAGGTACTGCGGCAGTACCCGCAGTCGCGCTACGAGTCGCCTGCTGCAGCGTGGGGTGCCGTGACGACGGACCGGATCTGGTCGTGCACACAGGTCGCGACGGACCAGCAGGCAGCTCGCAAGGTCCCGGTGTACGCGTACGAGTTCGCAGACAAGCACTCCCCGATCGCTGCGCCCGGACTGGGAGCCGCCCACGCCATGGAGCTCCCGTACCTGTTCCGGCTCGGCGGAAACGACTTCCCGATGTCGGAGACGCAGCAGAGGCTGTCGAACCAGATGATCGACTACTGGACGGCGTTCGCGCGGACCGGCAACCCGAACGGACCGGACCGGCCGCACTGGTCGCCGACCGGCGTAAAGGCCGTCAACGGGCTCTCACTCGCACCGACGGACCAGGGCGGCGTTCAGCGAGTCAATCTGACTGCTGAGCACCAGTGCGGGTTCTGGAGCGGCCTTTCCACACCCGCATGATGATCGGCGACAACAGCAGCAGGAACATCGCGTAGAAGTGCACGCCTGGCACCAGTGACGCCAGGAGGTACGCGACCATGGTCAACCCGGTCAGCATCAGGGAGCTCGCCAGCTCCTCTTTGCCGACCGGGTTGTCCGGGCTCTCCAACTCCCGGTGACCATGGACCATCCACGCGAGGGCGGACTGGCACACACTGAGCGCCAGGATCGTGCCGATGTAGAGACCGGCGGTGAACCGGTCGCTGGGGAAGGCACCGATGATCTCGGTCGGGAACGGCAGCACGACGATGGTGAGCAACCACAGCAGGTTCACCCGCATCATGGCCGGGGTGTACGCGCGGATGTGCTCGAACAGCCGGTGGTGCCCCAGCCAGAAGCTCGCGATCACCACGAAGCTCAGCAGGAACGTGAAGATCTCCTGGCGGTGCTCACTGAGCACGCTGACCGCGTCACCGCCCTCCGCCTTCACCTCAGGCACCAGGTCGACCAGCGGAAGCACCAGCAGCGTGATGGCGATCGCGACGACCGCGTCCGTGAACAGCACCAGCCGGTCAGGATCTCTCGACGTACTCACGGCCGCCAACACTAGCCGTCCGCCGGAGCAGGCTGACCGACAGCAGGAGGGCTGCCAGCACGAATCCGGCTGCTGCAAGCCAGGCGGCGCCGTAGCCGTCGCGTAGTGCGAGCAGGTCGCCGGCGCCTTCGGTGAGGCGGTGTGAGGTGGTGGAGGCGGCCAACGTGGCCAGTACGGCGGTGCCGACGGCTGCACCTGCTTGCTGGGCGGTGTTGTTGAGTCCTGAGGCCAGTCCGGCGTCGCTGGCGTCCGCACCGGACATGGCCAGCATGATCGACGCTGGGATGGCCACACCGATGCCGGCACCCATCACTGCGAGCACTGGTCCGACGTTGACGACGTACGAGCCGTCTACTGGTGCACGGCTGATCCAGAGCAGCGCCAGCATGAACACGACCAGTCCGGCGATCAGCATCTTGCGCGGACCGAAGCGGACAGTCAGCCGCGGCGCCAAGGACAGCGACATGAGCGCGTTCATCAGCGGCGCGGGCAGGAAGGCGAGGCCGGTGGTGAGCGAGTCGTAGCCGAGGACCCGCTGCACGTACAGCGCGGTGGTGAACTGGAAACCGAAGCCGGCTGCGAAGAGCAGTACGACCACACCGTTGGCCACGGTGAGTTGACGGCGACGGAAGATGCGCAGGGCAAGCAGCGGGTTCTTGATCCGCGCCTGGCGCACGACGAAGGCAGCCAGCAGCAGGATCGACGCAGCAGCCTGCACCAGCGTGCGAGTCAGCGTCGCCTGCGGTTCTGCGGTCTGGACGATCGTGTAGACGCCCAGGGAGAGACCTGCGGTCACCAGTACGGCGCCCAGTACGTCAGCACCGCCGGCGAGGCCGAGTCCAGGTTGGTGCGCGAGGAGCCGTACGGCGAACGCCAGTGAGACCACACCGATCGGGACGTTGATCAGGAAGGCCCAGTGCCAGCCGATGGTCTGGGTGATCACACCACCGAAGATGAGGCCGATCGACGCACCGCTGGCGGCTGTGAAGCTGTAGACACCCATGGCGCGCGCCTGCTCACCGGGAGCCGGATAGAGGCTCACGATCATTCCCAGGATCACTGCCGAGGCCAGTGCCCCACCGACACCCTGCAAGAACCTGCCGGCGATCAGCACCTCCGCACTGCCCGCCACCCCGCACAGCAGCGATGCCGCGGTGAACAACCCGAGCCCCGCGACGAAGACTCGTTTGCTCCCGATCAGATCCCCGATCCGCCCCGCCAGCAGCAGTAGTCCGGCGAACGCGATCAGGTACGAGTTCATCACCCACGCCAGCCCCGCCTGCGAAAAGCCCAGCTCCCGCTGAACCGTCGGCAACGCCACCGTCACCACGGTCCCGTCCAAGATGATCATCAACTGCATCACGCACAGGACGACGAGCGCCTTGCCCCGCGCCCGTACCCCCACCGACTCCACCACAGCCACAGCTCTCTCCTCAGTCCGTCGAATTGAAAAGACCATAGCAGATAGTTCTGTAGCAGACGATCTTTTATCGGATGACTCTCGAAAATGAGCTGCCCATTGCGCGGGGCCGCGCCTAGGGTCGCCGGATGAGGGACGAGCCGACCGAGATCTCGCGGGAATTGGTAGCCGGAATCCTGAAGGAGCATTGGGGATTCCAGGCCGACGACGTGACCTACGCGCCGGTGGGGTTCGGCAGCTACCACTGGATCGCCTCCGAGGCCGACGAGCCGCGCTGGTTCGTCACCGCGGATCGGGCCGGTGGGCGGGTGATCGAGGCGGCCATGCAGACGACCAAGGAGCTTGCCGACCGCGGCTACGAGTTCGTTGTGGCGCCGCTGCCGGATCGATCCGGTCGGCTGGTTCGCGCGGTGCTGCCGGGGTGGTCCCTGGTAGTCCTGCCCTACCTCGACGGATGGAGCACCGCAGACGGCGGTTGGGACGATCCGGCGGAGCGGGCACAGATCGCCCGGATCCTCGGCCGGCTCCACACGGCATCAGCCCCGGAAGCCTTGCAGCGCTGGGATTTCGCCATACCAGCCCGGGACACCCTCTTCGCAGACCTCGACCGCCCGTGGTCCACGGGCCCGTACGCCGAGCTCACTCGACTGCGGCTGGTCGGCGCGCTCGACCACGTTCACGGCGAGCTCGCGCGGTACGACGCACTGGTCCGCGAGATCGAGGCGTCGGACGACGCCTGGGTGGTGACGCACGGCGAGCCGCACAGTGCCAACGTCCTCCGCATCGCTGACGGCCGGATGCGCCTGATCGACTGGGGGACCGTGCGGCTCGCGCCGCGCGAACGCGACCTCAAGGCGGTCCTCGGCGGGCCGACCGACGTCCTCGCGGCCTACCAGGCGGAGGCAGGCCCGGTCAGCCCACGGGCCGCGGCGTTGGAGCTCTTCGACGTCTGGTGGGTGCTGGCCGAGATCGCGTCGTACGTCCAACTGTTCCGGGAGCCGCACGCCGAGTCGCAGGACAGCAAGCTGTCCTGGCAGGAACTGACGGAGTACCTGCCGGGCTAGTTCAGCCTGCGCGCTGGCGGGAGCGGCGGACCGGTTGGGCGGTGACGGGGGTGGCGAGGGGGCCCTCGACGAGGGTGGCTACTGCGTCGACGAAGGACTTGCGATGCGGGGCGGCGAGGGCTTCGAGGGCCTCGGCGTGGACGCGGTCGACGATCTGCTGGCCTGCGGCGGCGATGTCGGCGCCGGCGTCGGTGACGGCGATGATGCGGGCGCGGCGGTCGGTCGCGGAGGGCCGGCGTTCGGCGTACCCGGCCTTCTCGAGCGCGTCGACGGTGACCACCATCGTGGTCTTGTCCATGTAGGACAGCTCGGCGATCTGGATCTGCGTGCGTTCGGCCTCGAGGGCGTGCCGCAGTACGCACTGCATCCGCAGCGTCAGGCCGATCTCCGCCAGCGCCGCGGACAGCTGCGTCTCCAGGACGTGACCGGCGTGCGTGAGGTAGCCGGTGAGGTCGGGCACGGTACGTTCCGGAAGCTGCGCCATACCTCCGAGACTAGCTCGGATCATCTACCCAGAGATGATCCCGAGCCAGATCATTCCTCGCTCGCGGAAAAGCGACGGCTTGCTGGCCGGCGAGCGCGGTGTCGCGAAATCGCGAGCCGGGCGGCGTTGCGGGCAGTTGCCTGGGAGATATGACTGTTCTGACAACGCAGACCGCACCTCGAGCCGTCCAGTGGTTCGGGGTCGGCGCGGTGACGTTGGGGATCTTCGCGATCGTCACCACCGAGATCCTCCCGATCGGCCTGCTCGGCCCGATCGGCGCCGACTTCGCCTTGACCCCGGGCCGCACCGGCTGGCTGATGACGATGCCGGGGCTCGTGGCCGCTGTCGCCGCACCTGTGGTCACGCTCGCGACGGCTCGGCTGGACCGCCGCCTGATGCTCTGTGCCCTCATGGTCCTGCTGGCCGTGGCAGGCTTCCTCGCAGCAGCGGCACCGGTCTTCTGGCTCGAACTGGTGGCCCGGTTCTTCGTCGGCCTGACCATCGGCGGTTTCTGGTCGATCGGCGCGGGTCTCGCCGGACGGCTCGTCCCGGAGCGCTGGGCGCCGCGAGCGACAGCCGTCATCTTCTCCGCAGTCCCCCTCGGCTCAGTGCTCGGCGTACCAGCAGGCACGTTCGTCGGTGAGCTCGCCGGCTGGCGTACGTCGTTCGCAGCGCTCGGCGTACTCGCCCTACTGGCACTGGTCACACTGCGCACCACCGTCGCGCCACTTCCACCGTTGCAGGTCACCCACGCCGCAGTACTCCGCAAGGCCTTCCGCAGCAGCCGGACCGCCCTCATCGTCACCTGTCTGATCGTCACGGCACACTTCGCGACCTACACCTACGTCACGCCGTTCCTGCGCGAGGTGGTGCGTCCAGAGCTCATCGGCCTGTTCCTGCTCGTCTACGGTGCCGCAGGCCTGGTCGGCAACGTCATCGCGGGTCTGTGGGCAGCGCGCAACCTCCTCATCACCTTCGCCACCTGTGCCGCACTGATCGCCACAGCGACCCTCCTCATGCCAGTAGCGGGTCGCAGTACGGCGGGAGCGTTGCTGCTCCTCGTGGTCTGGGGACTCGGGTACGGCGGCGTACCGGTCTGCTCGATGAGCATGTTCGCGCAGGCCGTACCCGAGTCGCGGGAGGCAGCGACCGTGTGGTTCACCTCCTCGTTCCAGGCCGTGTTGTCGGCCGGGGCGCTACTCGGTGGGCTCGTGGTGGACGCGTGGTCGGTGCAGGCGGCGATGGTGGCCGGGGGCGGGTGCGCGCTGCTGGCGGTCGGGTTCCTGCTGTGGGCCAGAACACACCAGGTTCCGGGGACGTAGCATCACGGCTGTGGCGAGGACTGAAGTCGATCGATGCCCTGGTGTGCTGGCAGTGCACCAAGCGGCTGACGGCGGTCTCGCACGCGTCCGGCTACCCGGTGGACGGCTGACGGCGGCGCAGCTCGACGTACTGCGTCTTGCTGCCGCTGACCTGGGTGACGGGCGGCTGGAGCTCACGTCGCGGGGCAACGTACAACTCCGCGGACTGCAGGCCGACGGGCCGCGGGACCTGTCGGATCGGCTCTTTACCGCCGGTCTGCTGCCGTCGATCGCCCACGAACGCGTCCGCAACATCCTGGCGTCACCACTCTCCGGTCTGGACCAGCAGTCGAGGTACGACGTACTTCCTGTAGCCGCTGCCCTGGACCAGGCGCTGTGTGATCGCCCGGCCCTGGCTGACCTGCCGGGGCGGTTCCTGTTCGCGCTGGACGATGGACGCGGGGATCTGGCCGAGCTGGCAGCCGATGTGACTGTGAGGGCGGTCGACGAGCGGACTGCCTTGCTGAGCCTCGGGACCCGTGGTGTGCGGGTGGAGTGGGACGTGGTGCCGGAGCTCATGCTGGCTGCGGCTGAGGCGTTTCTGGCAGTGCGTGACCAGGAGTGGCGCATCGCTGAGCTCGCCGGCGGCGAGGAGTTGGTCCTGGAACGGCTTGGGCTGCGGGCGACTGAGGCGCTGCCAACTGAGACCACGCGGGTGGTTGCTGGAGTGCATGGGGCGGCTCTCGTTGTCACGGTTCCGCTCGGGAGTTTGACGCAGGAGCAGGCTGCTGCGTTGGCGCGGGTTGGTGATGAGGTTCGGATCACGCCGTGGCGCTCTGTTGTGGTGCCGGCGGGTAGCGCTGGTCTGGAAGAGGTCGGGTTGGTGACCACACCCGATTCCATCTGGGAAGGTGTCACGGCCTGCGCAGGTCAGCCGGGGTGTGCGAAGGCACTGGCAGATGTGCGCGCGGACGCGACCAGGCTGGTAGGTGGGATGGCGCGAGTGGTTGGGCGGGTGCACTGGTCGGGTTGTGAGCGACGCTGCGGGAAGCCGGGTGGCGAGTTCGTGGATGTTCTTGCGGTAGGCAACGGTTATCTGGTGGACGGGGAACGGGTGTGAGTTTCGAGTACGAGCGGGACGGCGCGGAGATCTACCGGCGGTCGTTCGCGACGATCCGGGCTGAGTCGGCGCTCGACGGGCTGCCGGCCGACGTGGCACAGGTCGCCGTACGGATGATTCACGCGTGCGGGATGACCGATCTGGTCGCCGATCTCGCCTGGTCTCCGAACGTGGTGAAGAACGCCCGGACTGCGCTCCAGAGCGGCGCACCGATCGTGTGCGACGCGCAGATGGTCGCGGCCGGTATCACCCAGCGACGGCTCCCGGCGGACAACGAGGTGATCTGCACATTGCAGGACCCGCGCACGGTCGAGCTGGCTCAGCAGTTGGAGACCACGAGGAGTGCTGCTGCCGTTGACCTCTGGCTGGATCGTCTGGAAGGCGCAGTTGTTGCTATCGGCAACGCGCCGACGACGCTGTTCCGGTTGCTCGAGGTAATCGCGGGCGGCGGTCCACGTCCGGCGGCGGTGCTGGGCATTCCGGTCGGGTTCATCGGCGCAGCAGAGTCCAAGGAAGCCCTGGCAGCGAACGAGCTCGGGCTCGAGTACCTCGTCGTTCGAGGAAGGCGGGGTGGCAGCGCGATCACCGCCGCCGCCATCAACGCGATTGCGAGTGAGACAGAGTGACTGGTCGGTTGTGGGGGGTCGGGCTGGGGCCTGGGGATCCTGAACTGGTGACGGTCAAGGCGGCTCGGTTGATCGGGGCTGCGGACGTGATCGCGTTCCACAGCGCGCGGCACGGGCGGAGCATCGCGCGGTCGGTCGCCGCGCCGTACCTGACGCCCGGGCAGCTCGAGGAGCACCTCGTCTACCCGCTCACCACGGAGACGACCGACCACCCCGGCGGATACCAGGGCGCGATGGACGACTTCTACGCCGACTGCGCCGCACGACTCGCCGCGCATCTCGACGCCGGCCGGGACGTGGTCGTCCTCGCCGAGGGCGATCCGCTGTTCTACGGCTCGTACATGCACATGCACAAACGCCTCGCGGACCGCTATCCGTGCGAGGTCGTCCCCGGCGTCACCTCGGTCAGCGCCGCAGCCGCCGTACTCGGCCGCCCACTCTGCGAGCGCGACGAGATCCTCACGGTCCTGCCCGGCACCCTGCCACCCGACGTACTGGCGGACCGCCTCCGCTCGACCGACGCGGCCGCCGTGATGAAGCTCGGCCGCACGTTCGCAGGGGTCCGCGAGGCCTTCGAACTCGCAGGTCGCGCCGACGAGGCCTGGTACGTCGAACGCGCGACCACCGACGCCCAGCGCACAGCACCGCTCAACGAGGTCGACCCGGACGAGGTCCCGTACTTCTCCCTCGCCCTCCTCCCCAGCCCCATCAACAACACGTTCGCCGCCCCGGTGACCAAGACCGCCACCGAAGGCTCCGTCACCGTCGTCGGCCTCGGACCGGCCGGGCCGGAGTGGATGACTCCGGAGGTACGCGCCGCGATCGCCGGTGCGGACGACGTGATCGGCTACACGACGTACGTCGACCGCCTGCCGGACCGGGCCCGTCAGCGTAAGCACGGCTCGGACAACCGCGTCGAGTCGGAGCGGGCCGCGTTCGCACTCGATCTGGCCCGCAAGGGCTCCACAGTGGTTGTGGTCTCGTCCGGTGACCCAGGTGTGTTCGCCATGGCCAGTGCGGTCACAGAGATCGCAGCGGAGCCGGAGTACGCCGACATCGCCGTACGGGTGCTGCCTGGCATGACAGCCGCACAGGCGGTCGCCAGCCGGGTCGGAGCGCCGCTGGGACACGACTACTGCGTGTTGTCGCTGTCGGACCGGCTCAAGCCATGGGAGGTGATCGCTCAGCGCCTGACCGCGGCAGCGCAGGCAGACCTGGCGATAGCGATCTACAACCCCGCCTCCAGGTCCCGTACCTGGCAGGTGGAGGCGACCCGGGACCTGTTACTGGAGCACCGCTCCCCCGGTACGCCGGTCGTGGTCGGACGCGACGTGGGCGGGCCGAAGGAGGCGATCACCGTGACAACACTGGCGGAACTGGATCCTCAAACGGTTGACATGCGGTGCCTGCTCCTGGTCGGCTCGTCACAGACCCGTACTGTGCCTCGGCCGGCCGGCTCACTGGTGTTCACTCCGCGCCGATACCCGGCGACGGTGAGTGAGGACACCCCAGGAGTCGGTTAAATCAGCGCTCCGGCCGTGTCAGGCGCAGTACGGACGGGTAGGGACCGCCCCGAACCGACCTGTGAGGAGCCTGCGGAGATGAGTCAGCAGTACCCCGGCGACACCGCCACGATCACCACGCCCGCCGGCGACGCCAGCACGCAGAAGTACGAGGAAGCGCGCGCCGCCGCGAGCCGGGCGATGAGCACGATTTCGATCCCCCCGGAGCAGCCGCTGCGCACGCCCCCGGCAGCTGCGGCTGAGCCGGACGTCGATCCGGACCTGCTCTCGTACCGCGGGTTCAAGTTCGGTGCGGCGTTCTTCGGGTGGCTGATCGCGATCTCGATGTCGGTGCTGCTGATGGCCGCCGTGGCCGCGGCCGCGCTCGGCACCGCCGAGATCCTGGACTACACCACCAGCGACGCGAAGGCCCAGCCCGGCGCGGCGTCGCTCACCGCGGCAGGTGTCTCGATCTTCATGCTGACGCTGGCGTTCTACATCGGCGGGTACGTCGCGGGCCGGCTGGCTCGCTTCGACGGCGGACGGCAGGGCTTCGGCGTCTGGATGATCGCTGTGCTCGTCGGAGTGCTCGCCGGCGGCGCCGGTTGGGTGCTGGACAGCCAGTACGGCCTGGTCGACGACATCAACTGGCCGAACGTGACACTCGCCGACAACACCCTTCTGCTCGGCAGCATCGCCGCAGCAGCCACCCTGCTGATCCTGACGCTGCTGGCCGCGATCCTCGGCGGCAAGTCTGGCAGGCGCTACCACGACCGCATCGACCAGCTGCTCTGAGTAAACGGGTCCGTCGGTTTCTCGCCGGGTACCGGGGAGGTACACGGGGCTTGTCCGACGAGGAGAAGCTGACATGACCCAGCAGCAGCATCAGGAAGACACACGTGTTGACAAGCTCGGCCCGTCCGAGCTGTACGAGGAGGAGCGGAGCGCCCCGCCCGTCCGGGACCGGGTACACAGGCGCTCCACAGGCGGCGGAACGTTCTACGGCTGGCTGGTCGCGATGGGCCTGGTCGCGCTCCTGACCGGGATCGCCGGCGCGATCGCGGCGGCCGTCGACTACGCGGCCACCTTCGACTGGTACGACGCCACGAGCAGCGCGAACACCGCCGGCACGATCGGGATCGTGTCCGGTGCGGTCCTGCTGCTGATCCTGGCGTTCGCCTACTACCACGGCGGGTACGTCGCCGGCCGGCTCGCAGGATCCGGTGGCGCCCTGCACGGGATCGGCGTCTGGCTGGTCGGTGTCGTCGTCACCGCGGTCGCCGCCGGGCTGGCAGCGCTGGCGGGCACGCAGTACGACGTACTGGACCGAATGAAACTCCCGTCGGTGCCGATCGCGGACCAGGCGCTGACGACCGGCGGGCTCATCGCTGTGGCCGCTGCGGCACTGGTCACGCTGATCGCGGCCGTGGTCGGCGGAATGGCCGGCAGACGCTACCACCGCATCGATACCAGCGCAGACTGAACCAGCCCTGCGGTGCACTGTGCTAGAACAGGCAGTAACCAAAGGGGCCCTACGTGGACCAGTTAACGCTCGGCGTCATCGGTCGTTCCCGCAAGGAGAACGAACATCGGCTACCGATCCATCCGCACCACTTCGAGCGGATCGACGAGGATCTGCGCCAGCGCATCTTCCTCGAAGCCGGGTACGGCGAGCGGTTCGGGATCTCCGACGAGAACCTGGCGAAATCGGTGGCCGGCGTGGTCTCCCGGGACGAGCTGATCGCGGTCGCCGATGTCGTGGTGCTGCCCAAGCCGCAGCCCGAGGATCTCGCCGGGCTGCGGCCCGGGCAGACCCTCTGGGGCTGGCCGCACTGCGTCCAGGACGACGAAGTCACGCAGCTCGCGATCGACCGCCGGCTCACGCTGATCGCGTTCGAGGCGATGAACCACTGGACCTCCGACGGCCGGTTCAGCCTGCACGTCTTCCACAAGAACAACGAGCTCGCCGGGTACTGCTCAGTGCTGCAGGCGCTCGAGCTGATCGGCTCGACCGGCGACTACGGCCGCCGGCTACGGGCCGTGGTGATCGGGTTCGGCGCGACCGCCCGAGGAGCCGTCACCGCGCTGAACGCGCACGGTGTGCACGACGTCGACGTACTGACCGGGCGCGATGTGGCCGCCGTCGGCTCACCGATCCACTCGGCGCGGATGGTCCAGTACGACCAGGACGAGGTCGAGCCCGGCGCCGCCCTCGATCCCCGCCGCAGCCACGCGTTGCTGGAGGACGGCCGGGTGCCGCTGGCCGGATTCCTGGCCGAGCACGACGTGATCGTGAACTGTGTGCTGCAGAACCCGGACGCACCGCTGACGTTCCTGATCGAGGAGGATCTCGCGCAGTTCGCGCCGGGCAGCCTGATCGTCGACGTCTCCTGCGACCTCGGCATGGGGTTCAGCTGGGCCCGGCCGACCGGGTTCGACGACCCGACGTTCGTGGTCGGCGACAACATCACGTATTACGGCGTCGACCACAGCCCGTCGTACCTGTGGAACTCGGCGACCTGGGAGATCAGCGAGGCCCTGCTGCCGTTCATCCGCACCGTGCTCGAAGGTCCCGCCGCCTGGCATGCCGACCCCACCATCAGCCGGGCGATCGAGATCGAGGCCGGCACCATCCGCAATCCCGGCATCCTCTCCTTCCAGAACCGCTCCCCCGACCATCCCTACCCGCATCTCGAGCCTGCGGATCGGGCTGATCCGGTTTCCGGGTGACGCTGGCCGCACGCACGAGGGACCGTCAGGCTGGGCGGCATGACACGGACCGCGCTGGTCGTCGGAGGAACGAGCGGGATCGGTGCGGCCGCGGTACGGCGGTTCGCCGCGGACGGACTGCACGTCGTCGGGGCGGGCCTCGGCGCAGGCCCTGAGCAGGTCGAGCTGGATCTGCGGGTCGACGGGTCGGTGGAGGAGTTGATCGGGTCGCTCGAGCGTCTCGACGTACTGGTCAACGCGGCCGGCATCATCCGGCGGGGTGACGAGCACAGACCGGACGTGTTCCGGGAGGTGGTGGAGATCAACCTGACCGGAGCGATGCGGGCAGCCGAGGCGGCGCACGACCTGCTCGCAACGAGCGGGGGCTGCATCGTCAACGTGGCGTCGATGCTGAGCTATTTCGGTGGACCGCAGGTTCCGGCGTACAGCGCGTCCAAGGGCGGGATCGTGCAGCTCACCAAGTCGCTGGCCGTCGCGTGGGCGGCGGACGGGATCCGCGTGAACGCGGTCGCACCCGGCTGGATCGCCACCGACCTCACCGCCGCGCTGCAGTCCGACCCGGTCGCCTCCGACCGGATCCTGTCCCGTACGCCGATGGCCCGGTGGGGCACGCCCGACGAGGTCGCGGGCGTGATCGCGTTCCTGTCCGGCCCGGACGCGGGCTTCGTCACCGGCGCCGTCGTACCCGTCGACGGCGGCTACCAGAGCATGTGAGGAGAACTCGATGATCCCGGTATCCGCAGGTGTCCCGGCAGAGATCGCTGTGCAGGCGGTGCCCGACGATGAGCGGCTCTGGGTGCCGCAGGCCCCGGACGTGTGGTTCCGGCCGCTGATGCTGAACACGGTCACCGGCCAGTGGTGCAACCTGCTCAAGGTCACCCGGGCCGGCATCGTCTCCCGGCACCGGCATCCGAGCGCGGTCTTCGGCTACGTGATCAAGGGCAAGTGGCAGTACGACGAGCACGACTGGGTCGCCGACGCCGGCTCGTTCGTGTACGAACCGCCCGGCGAGATCCACACGCTCCGCGTTCCGGAGGAGTGCACCGAGATGATCACGTTCTTCAACATCTCCGGCGCGATGATCTACGTCGACGAGGCCGGCAACCAGACCGGCTACGAGGACACGTTCACCAAGATCCAGCTCTGCCGGGATCACTACGGCGCAAACGGTCTCGGCGCCGATTACGTGGACCAGTTCATCCGCTGACCTTCCGGACCGCCTCGATGACGGTGTCGAGGGCGGGTGACGCGGGGCGGTCGCGCCGGGTGAACAGCGCGACCTGACGTTCCACGCCCGCGTCGTGGATGGGAACCAGGCGGACGCCGTCCAGGTTGGCCGTACTGACTGCGAGCTCGTTGGTGACGCCTACGCCGAGGCCGTGGCGGACCAGCGACAGCAGGGTCTGCGGCTGGTTCGTGCGGAAGGCGGACTCGGGGCTGAGGCCCTTCGAGGCGAACGCCAGGTGCGACTCGAACTGGCGCGGGCCGTCGCTCTCCCCGATCGAGATCAGTGGTAGCTCGGCGAGCTGCTCGAGACCGACTGACTCGTGGGCGGCGAGCGGATGGCGCTCCGGAAAGACTGCGGTGAGTGGCTCGCGCCAGAGGACCTCATGGACCAGGGACTCGTCCGCGACCAGCGGGTGCACCGGGCGGATGGCGAGGTCGATGTCACCACGGACCAGCGCGGCCTCGAGGTCCACGCTCGGCCCTTCGACCAGCAGCAGGCGGACGCTGTCCGGCAGCCGTCGTACGACCTGTGGGAACAGCCAGGCCGCAGCGCTCGGGTAGGCGCCGAAGCGGACGGCTCCCCCGGCGGACAGGTTCTGCACGCGCCGCAGGATCTCCTCTGCCTGCGGGAGCAGCGCGCGTCCCTCGGGAGTGAGGCGCGGCGGGTGGGCCGTGCGGTCGAAGAGCTGTACGTCGAGCGCACGTTCGAGCTCCGCGATGTGCTCGCTGATCCGGGACTGGCCTCGGTACACCGCCTTCGCAGCGGCGGAGAACCCGCCGTACCGTGCGACTGCGGCGAAACTGACGAACCAGTCCATCTTCACGCCATACATCGCGCCGAGATCCATGGTCGTCCACGGTAGCCGGGAAGACGCGGGCCGGGTCCGGCGTTGCTCCTGGTGTGCTGGAAGTAGCAGTGATCGGAGCGGGGCAGGCGGGCCTGTCGGCTGCGTACCACCTGGTGCGGATGGGGTTCACGCCGTACGACGAGGTTGTTGTGCTGGATCGGAACGCGGAACCGGGTGGCGCCTGGCAGCACCGGTGGGACTCGTTGACGATGCACGACGTCCACGGGATCGCGAACCTGCCCGGCGTACCGGTGCCGTCCAGTGCCGGCGCTGAACGAGCCAACGAGTTCGTGCCGGCGTACTTCGCGGACTACGAGAAGCAGTTCGACCTGCCGGTACTGCGACCTGTAGCGGTCGAGAGCGTCCGCTCGGTGGACGACGGGTTCGAGCTGGACACGTCCAGCGGTCTGTATCGCGCGGCCTCGATAGTGAACGCGAGCGGGACGTGGGACCGGCCGTTCATCCCGTGGTACCCGGGGATCGAGACGTTCCAGGGGCGTCAGCTGCACACCGCCGACTACCGCGGCGCTGCTGAGCTGGCCGGGCAGCAGGTCCTGGTTGTCGGTGGCGGAGCGTCAGCTGTGCAGCTACTCGCGGAGATCTCCGCGGTTGCGACGACCACGTGGGTCACGCGCCGGCCGCCGGAGTGGCGGACGGGTGATGACTTCACGCCGGAGTACGGGCGACAGGTGGTCGCTCGGGTCGAGGAGCGAGTACGCGCCGGCCTGCCGCCGCGGAGCGTTGTCAGCGTGACCGGGCTGCACTTACGCCCGCAGGAACAGGCCGCCTGGGACCGCGGCGTCTACACCCGCTACCCGATTTTCACCCGCATCACACCGGACGGCGTCGAGTGGGCTGACGGAAGGCGTCTCCACGTGGACACCATCCTCTGGGCGACCGGCTTCCGCGCCAACCTCGCCCACCTCACTCCGCTGCACCTCCGCGAGGCATCAGGCGGCATCCGCATGAACGGCACCGCCACCGTCGCCGACCCACGCATCCACCTCGTCGGCTACGGCCCCTCGGCCAGCACGATCGGCGCCAACCGAGCCGGCTTCACCGCCGCCCGCGCCCTACGCGACCTCCTCAAAGCCCAAGCCGCTTAGCGGCGCGGGCGGCAGACTTCGCCCTGGATTGTGGTGACGAAGTGGTCGGTTTGCCAGTGCTGGTTGAGGTAGCTGAAGCCGGTGGCGTTCTGGTAGCGGCCGGTGCCGCCGGTGAACTCCTGGGTGCCGCCCGCGTGGCCGGTGCCGGTGGTGGTGTCGACGTTGCCGATGCTGGTTTCGAGGGCGCTGAGTGTCGAGCCGTCCTTGAACGTGTACGTGATCGTCCCGCTGACCGGGCGGTATGCGGGCGCGGTCGGCGGCGCCTCGCCCCGGGAGCCGAGGACGAACACGCTCGTCCCGTTGAAGCCGTCCTCGCCGCGGAACGTGCCTGCCACGCAGACCTGGGTCGGCGGCGGGCAGCCGACGTCGACGACCTTGTCGTAGATGGTCGCCTCGACCTCCTCGCAGCGCGGATGGGCGTTGGCGACGGACGAGCCGGCGACCACGCCGGCAATGGCGAGGGCAACCGCGGCGATGCGCAGGGATCTCATCGGGTCCTCCAGTGGTGAGTGTCCGCGGCAGCCTAGGAACGGACCCGGCCCGGTGGAGGTGCCGGTTCGCGACGCACTGCGCCAGTCCAATCTCGATCAGATAACGCGACGCAGTGCGGCCAGCCCGGCGGGGATGCGGTCGGCCGCGATCGCGCCGTACCCGAAGACGAACCCGTTCGGGCCGGGGCCCTCGATCCCCCAGCGCGAGACGGTCCCGAGGTTGACGCCCGCCGTGAGAGCGCGCGCGGCGAGGGTCGTGTCCGGCGGTTGCCCGGGCGTCAGGAGTGCGGCCATGTGCGTGCCGCCGCTGGACTCGATCGGCTCGAGTACGCCCTCGAAGTGTTCCCGCAGGGTGCTGATCAGCAGGTGGTGCCTGCGCTCGTACGCGCGCCGCATCCGCCGGATGTGGCGCGCGAGATCGCCGTTCTCGATGAAGGCGGCGAGCGCGGACTGCAGATGCCCGCCGGTGCCGTAGTCGGCGACGAACTTCGCCTGCCGTGCCGCCTCCCCCAGCGTCGCCGGGACCGCGAGGAACCCGACCCGCAGTGCCGGCAGCAACGTCTTGGAGAACGACCCGACGTACAGCACGCGCCCTTCCGTGTCGGCCGCCTGCAACGGCGTGAGCGGGCGCCCGCTGAACCGGAACTCCGAGTCGTAGTCGTCCTCGACAATCGCCGCGTCGTGCCGCGCGGCCCAGGCGAGCAACGCCGTACGGCGTGCGGCCGACAGCGGCATGCCGAGCGGGAACTGATGCGACGGGGTCACGTACACGAGCCGCGTCCCGGCCGGGATCCGGTCGACGACCAGCCCTTCGGCGTCCACCGGCACGCCGACGACCTGAGCGCCATGGGCAACGAATCCCCGATAGGCGGGCAGATAACCAGGGTCCTCGATCGCCACCGTGTCGCCCGGCTCGAGCAGGACGCGCGCGGCGATGTCGAACGCCTGCTGCGCACCCGTGGTGATCACGAGGTGCTCCGGCGCGGTCCGGACGCCACGACTCACGATCAGATGCCGCGCCAGCGCCGTACGCAACTGGGGCGAGCCCGCCGGATCGGCGTAGTTGACGTCGGTCCGAGTCCGCAACTGGTCGTTGAGCAACGCCCGCCACCGCGCGAACGGGAACTGCGTCCGCGCGGGAACGCCCGGCGAGAAGTCGAACTCGGCAGCCGGCACCGTGAGATCGGGTACGGCGAGTTGCTCGGCGCTCCAGATCTCCCGGGGCCGCAGCGGCGACGCGGTCGCTGTGGCCGGCGCGGAGGTACGTTGACCGGTGACGACCGTCCCGACTCCGGGACGCGACCGGATCAGCCCGTGCGCGGCAAGCCGTTCGTACGCCGCAACCACCGTCGCCCGCGACACCGACAGCCGACCGGCCAGCTCCCGTGACGACGGCAGCACCGTCCCCGCCGGCAAGACATCCGCACTGATCCGCTCGTGCAACTGCGCATAGATCTGCTCAGCGAGCCCGCCCCCTCCCAGCTGCAGATGCAGATCCATGCAGGCATTCTCGCCAACGAATCAGCTCACCACGAGGTCGCGCTCAGCTGTGTTCGCGCGGTGACCGGCGACAGTGCGCGGGATCAGGAGGCCGGCGATCAGGAAGACACCTGCCGTCAGCAACCAACCCGGCCAGCCCCAGGACACAGCGACCGTAGTGATGAGGAGCGGTGCCACGAGGTCGCCGATCTGGTGCCCCATCGCGTAGGCGCCCTGGTACTGCCCCTGTGCACCCGGTGGCGCCAACTCGAAGCTGATCCCCCACCCGCCCGCGGACTGCAGCATCTCCCCCAGGACATGCGCCAGCGCCGCCACGATCAGCAGACCGACCGTCACCGCACCGGACGTCGTGTCGCTCAGCGCCAGCACGAGGCAGGTGATCGCCAGCAGCACTCCTGCCCGTCGCCCGGCCCGGGCAGCTCCCTTGAGGCGCTCGGTGCCGCGCGAGATGCGTACCTGCAGCAGGATCACTGCAGCGGAGTTCAGCACCAGCAGCACGGAGATCATCCACCGCGGCGCATCCGTCTCAGTCGCCACCCACAGCGGGATGCCGATCTGCGCGAGCGCACCATGCATGCTCAGTACGCCGTCCAGCCCGACGAACATCAGGAACCGGCGATCCCGCACCGCCGTCAGCCCCGACGGCCCCGCCGCGGCCGGCACTCGCGCGACCGCCGGCATCCCGAACCGCACCAGCCCGGCCGTCACCACGTACGTCGCCGCGTTCGCCAGCAGCGCGACGACGTACACCTCGCGCCGGTCGACCGCGAGCACCACACCGGCGGCTGCCATTCCGACAGCCATGCCGATGTTCGTGACGACCCGGAGGATCGCCCGCGTCCGCACCCGTTGATCGGCCGGTGCGACTCCGGCGATCAACGCCCCCTTCGCGCCACGCTGGCCCGAGTCCGCGATCGCAGTCACCGCCGCTACGGCGACGTACCACCCGAACGACCGCACCTGGGTCAGTGCGGTCATCGTGATGGCCTGGAGCAACAGGAACCCGATGTACGCCCTGTTGGGTCCTAGCCGGTCAGCGACGACACCGAGCGGCGTACTCGCCACCAGCCCGACCAGCGCGGCAATCGTCAGCCCCACGCCGACGTGACCAACGGACAGCCCTACGGCGCGGGTCAGGTAGAGCGCACCGACTGCTGCGTAGACGCCGTTCCCCAGAGTGTTGACGAGCGTCGCGGCGATCAGCCGCCGAACGGCAGGCGAAAGAGAAGAGGTCACAGCTGCCCATCCAACAAGCGGTTCCCCGGCGTCGCTGGTGGACTGCAGACTTCCGTCAGTCCATCAGCGCATGATCAAGGTCAGCAGGTCGGTGCCGAGGGTGGTGAGGGCGTTGTTGTTCAGGCGGTAGGCGACGAAGCGGCCCTGGCGTTCCGCGGTGACCAGGCCGGCTCGGGTGAGCGCTCGGAGGTGGCGGGTGACCTGTGTCGGGTGGAGGCCCCAGAGGGCAGCGATCTCACCGGCGGTGCGGGGCTCACTGGCCACGGCGCGGCAGACCTGCAGGCGGTCGGGGGACGCCAGCGCATCCAGCCGGGCACGGATCTGCTGCGCGGTCGGTACGGCGGCCGCGCGGCCCGTGGCCGGGTAGATGATCGTGACGGGCTCACCGGGGACCTCACCCACGAACAGGTGCGGTGCGATGTAGTTGCTCGGGACAAGCAACAGCGAGCGGGCGCTGATGTCGATGCGCTTGCTCTGCACTTTCTGAACGACGACGCTGTCTGCGTCTCGCAGGTCGACCGCACTGTCCAGCGAGCACAGCATGGTCCCGACACCGTCCCGGACGGCCAGGTCGCGGTCTTGCCGTCCACGGGCAGCCAGCGAGTCCCGGGACTCCTCCCAGAGCGCCCCGAACCACTCGTGCCAGCAGGCATCCAGTACGTCGAGGAAACGGCGTACCGGCTCCTCAGGTGAGGTCAGAAGAGCCTCGACCAGTGCGGCGACCGAGCGGCCGCGGCTGCGAGCCCAGTGCTGTACGGCGTCCGTGTCGATGGAGCGGCTGCTCAGAGGGCGACCGTGCAACGGCCGGACCAGCTCCGCAGCCACCTCCTCGGGCGGGCGTCCACGGAGGGCGGAGAGCTCGTCGGACCAGGTGGGCAGGCCGGTGGCGGCGCTGGTGGCGAAGAAGCGGGCACGTACGGCGCGCACAGTCCAGCTCCACTGCACCAGCTCTTCGCGGAGCTCAGCGGACAGCGAGAGCGACGCAGCCCAGTCCACCCGGTCGTGGTGGGCAGGCTCGGCCAGCACATGGAGTGCACAACCAAGCTCGATCAGCGGCGAGGCGACGTGACGAATCCGCTCAGGCTCAAGCCGGGCCACGCCTGCTAGGACGGTCGGCACTCAGTCCTTCAGCTTGAACTGGAGGTCTGTGTCCCAGTCGTTCATGTCGGGGAACTCGCGCGGGTCGGAGCGGTAGATCTCCAGGCGGGCGGTCCAGTGGGCGCCGTCGGCGTCCCATTCGAGGCCCTGCTCCTCGGCCCAGGCGAGCAGATCGCGAGTGGCATCCACCAGACCGTCGGGGTGACCGTGGTACGTGGCGGTTGCGTAGCGTCCGGCCGGCAGTACGCCGGTGACGATCTCGCCCTCGCCGGAGCGCAGGTCGTCGACCGGGAACCCGATCTCGAGCACCAGCCCCGCCTCCATGTCGACCACGTCGTACTTGAAGAACGGCGCGTCGTTCGGAGCGATCTCCTTGGCGGCGAGCCAGTCGACCACCTCGCCCATCCGGTCCGCGAACGCCCCGATCCCGTCCATCGCGACCTTGCCCCGCAAAGCGACGTACGGCCGCTCCCCAACCTCCACGATCTCAGGCATCCGTCCTCCCAGAATCGGCGTTGAGCTCAACCTAGCGCGTGCTGGATCGCGTACGTGTCCTGGTACTCGCGCCACCCCGCGATCCGCCCGTCCCGCACCCGCAGTACGCCGATGAACCGAGCGGACCCACGCTCCCCGGTGGTGACGATCTCCCCCGCCAACTCGTACTCGACCACGGCCACCTCGGGATCTGCCGTCTCATGCACCGCCAGCTTCGTGAACCGGTCGAATCGCATCGGGAACCCCGCCCGCGCCGGCACCGCGAAGGCCAGCCATTCGTCCCGGCCGACCCACTTCCGCGGCCCGCCCGGCGCGAACGGCACCTCCATCACCACCTGGTCCGCCAGCAGATCGTCCATCGCGGCCACATCACCCAGCCAGCCCGAACCCATCCGATCGATCACAGCGTGCAGATCCGGCATCCCGATCCTCCATAACCTGAGTCACCACTCATCTTTCAGGTGACTATAGTGAGTGGCCACTCAGTTTTCCACCCCGGAGGCCGTATGACTCCCCGCGCCGACGCCCGGCGGAACCGCGCCGCGATCCTCACCGCGGCGACCGAGGCGTTCGCGGAACACGGGCCCAAGGCAACTACCGAACAGGTCGCCGTGCGTGCGGGCGTCGCGGTCGGGACGGTCTTCCGGCATTTCCCGACCAAGGACGCGCTCATCGTCGCGATCATGAAGGAGTCCCTGCAGCAGCTGGTCGCACTCGCCGCCGGGTCGACGCTGTTCGACTTCATGACAGCGGTCGTCGACGAATCGGTCCGGACCCGGACCGTCGTGGCTGCGCTGGCCCACGACCTCGATGTCGGCGATGCGCTCGGCAGCCTCACCGGCGAGCTCCAGCGCCTGCTCGATCAGGCGCAGGACGCCGGCGCCGTGCGATCCGAGGTACAGGTCGACGAGGTACTGGCGCTGCTGACCGCGGCGGCACAGGCGGCGCAGCAGCGAGCCTGGTCGACGGACCTGCGCGGCCGTAGCCTGGCGATCATCTTTCGAGGGCTGGCGCCGGCGGTTTCCTGAGCGTCTACTGAGACTGGGGGTGGCCGCCATGTTCAAGGTCAAGGTTCTCGTTGCAGCTCTCGGGGTGTCACTGATCGGCCCTACCGCGCCCGCGGTTGCCGAGCCGACGACGCCGATCACCTACAACGCCGGTACGACGGCGACTCGGTTCACCGGGCTTGCGTTCGACACGTGTACGGCACCGACGCTTGCTCAGATGACCGCGTGGAAGGCCTCGCCGTACAAGGCGATCGGGATCTACTTCGGTGGCGTCAACCGGTCGTGTGCCCAGCCACAACTGACCCCCGCGTGGGTCGCGTCCGTCACCGCGATGGGATGGCGGCTCGTCCCGATCTATCTAGGACTTCAAGCACCCTGCGGCACCCGGACGTACAAGATGTCGACGACCGCGTCCAACCGCGAGGCGGTCCGGGACGCGGACGACGCGGTCGCGAAGGCCAAGGCACTGGGCCTCCTGCCGGGCAGTGCGCTCTACAACGACATGGAGAACTACGACAACACCAACGCCGTCTGCCGTTCCGCCGTACTGCACTACCTGTCCGCCTGGACGAAGCAACTGCACCTGCAGCGTTACCTGTCCGGCGTGTACGCCAACCTGAGCTCAGGGGCGCCTGACCTCGCTGCGGCGTACAACTCCCCGTCGTACGCCCGGCCGGACGCACTGTGGATCGCACGCTGGGACAACAGCAGTCTGCTCACCGGGTGGGCTGGTATCCCCAACACGTTCTGGGCGGTCGGGCAGCGTGGCAAGCAGTACCAGGGCGACCACAACGAGACCCACGGCGGCGTAACGCTCAACATCGACAGTGACCGCTTCGACGCACCGGTGGCGAGCGTTGCCTACAGGTACACCGTCCGTACGACGGTCCACTCGTACAGCGGTCCGTCGACCGCCTACCCGGTCCGCTCGACCATCGCGGCGAACACCTCGCTCCGCATCGTCTGCCAGACCTTCGGACCGAAGGTCGGCACCACCACGGTGTGGGACAAGCTCATCGACGGCACCTACGTGACCGACTACTACGTGCGGACCCCGAACAAGCCCGGGTACAGCGCGCCGTTGCCCGGGTGCAGCTTCCCGTTCCAGACCACGATCAACAGCCTGTCCCGGCGGCACGGCCCGGGTACGGCCTACTCGACGTACCCGAGCACTCTGCCGATCGGCTCGCTGGCGTGGGTCACCTGCCAGGCGCCTGGCACGAGGGTCGGCACCACAGCAGTCTGGGACCGGCTGAGTGACGGGAGTTGGGTCACTGACTACTACGTCGCCACAGCGAGCAAGACGACGTACACCGCACCGATCCGGCGCTGCTGACTGCTACTTGGACCAGGGCGGCTGGACCGTGGTGCCGTCGGCCATGTAGCCGGTGAAACCTGCCGTGATGGCGACGATCAGCTCCGCCTTGTCCTCGCCGAGGTTGGTCAGCGAGATCGGCTCACCCGCAGGGACCACGACGGAGTCGCCAGGACCGAGCTTGTCGGCGTCCGGGCCGAGCTGCACCGATCCGCTCAGCACGGTGAAGATCTCGTCGCGGTCGAGCGTGTGCGGCGCGTCGCCGCCGTGCCCCACGTCGACGGTGAGCCGCCACGCGCACAGCCCGGCCGACCCGAGGCTCGGCGACGCGAACACCGTGAACTCGACGCCCGGCAACTGGAACCGCGGCGCCTCGGCCGCAGGGATGACATGCATTGCGTTCCCCATCCATTTAGTCAAGCTGACTTGACCAAGTCAGCTTGACTATCATGACCCGTATGACGCGTTCGGGCAAGCCTGATATCGGGATCCTCCTGCTACTCGCGGAGCAGGAGTTCGTCCGCGAGCTCCGCGAGCAGGTGGCCGCCCAGGGGTACGACGACCAGGGCCGGTCGGACGGCTTCGTCTTCAGGACCTTGAACGACGGCCCGACCACGATCACCGGCCTCGCCGAGCGGCTCCACATCACCAAACAGGGCGCCAGCCAGATCGTCGACGACATGGAGCGCCGCGGGTACGTCGAACGCCGCCCCGACCCGACCGACGCACGCGCCCGCCTGCTCCACCTCACCGAGCGCGGCAAGGGAGCCCTCGCCGCCGCCCGGAAGTTCCACCAGACCTACGAGCGCCGGCTCCGCAAACGCCTCGGCGACGAAGCAGTCGACACCCTGCGCGACGTACTCACCGACATGGCCGGCGAAACCCAGATCAGCACCCCCCACTTCCGCGCACTGATGTTCTAACGCTCCACGGAACCCAAGCGAGACGGTCCGATGAGTGGGTGGCGACCAGCCCGACCCGGGCTCGTGCGACAGGTAATCGTGAGTCGGCACCTGCTATTGCCTGTCCCCACTCCCCGCCGCATGTCCCCACTCCCCGCCGCCCCGGACGTCGCCCGCGCCGTCGTGCAGACGACGGGTTATCCGGCTCTTGTGACTGATCCGTGGGTGGGTCTGCGTGGCTGTGTTGGCGCACGCCGTTCTCTGTCTAGGTTTCTGAGCTGTCGAGGAACAGGAACCGTGGACGGGAGAACGGCGTGCGGAACGTCAGCTTATGGCGTGGGTTGCTGGGGGTTGATCAGACGGTGGTTGAGGACGTCGAGTTCGTTGAGGCTGAGCAGGTTGTGGTGGTGTCGGTTCGGCCGGTGAAGGGGGCGTGCCGGCGGTGTGGGCGGTGTGGGGCGCGGTCGCCGTGGTTTGACCGGGGTGAGGGCCGCAGGTGGTGGCGGGGTCTGGATCTGGGCACGGTGCGCACGGTGCTGGAGGCCGAGGCGCCGCGGGTGCGGTGCCGGGTGCATGGGGTGGTGGTGGCGTGGGTGCCGTGGGCGCGGCATGGAGCCGGTCATACTCGCGCGTTTGATGACCAGGTGGCGTGGCTGGCGGTGGTGTGTTCCAAGACCGCGGTGACGGAGTTGATGCGGATCGCGTGGCGCACGGTCGGGGCGATCGTGGACCGGGTGTGTGCCGACGTCGACGCGGTGACTGACCGGCTCGACGGGCTGGCCCGGGTCGGGATCGACGAGGTCAGCTACCGCAAGGGCCAGAAGTACCTGACCGTCGTGGTCGACCACGATTCCGGGCGGCTGGTGTGGGCGCAGCCGGGCCGCGACGCCGCCACCGTGGGCAGGTTCTTCGACGCCCTGGGACCCGATCGCGCCGCCGCGTTGACGCATGTGTCGGCCGACGGCGCGACCTGGATCACCAACGTGGTGCGGGCACGTGCCCCGCAAGCAGTGATCTGCGCGGACCCGTTCCACGTCGTGTCCTGGGCCACCAAATGCCTGGACGAAGTACGGCGTGAGACCTGGACGATCGCCCGCCGCGCCGCCGGCGGCACCCACCAGATCGGCGACCGGGCCGGGGGCCGCTACCACGCCTCCCGCGGGGACGCCCAAACCATCGCCCGGTCCCGCTGGGCATTGTGGAAGAACCCCAACGACCTCACCAGCAACCAAACCGCCCAGCTCGCCTGGATCGCCACCTGCAGCCCTCGTCTGCACCGCGCCTACCTACTCAAAGAAGGCCTACGGCACGTGTTCAATCTCGGCGGCATCGAAGGCCAGCACGCCCTCACCGCCTGGCTGGCCTGGGCCCAACGATCCCGCATCGGCGTGTTCGTCGAACTCGGCCGCCGAATCAAACGCCACCTCCCCGCCATCCACGCCAGCCTCGAGCACGGCCTGTCCAACGCCCGGATCGAAGCAGTCAACACCAAGATCCGCCTCATCACCCGCATCGCCTTCGGCTTCAAATCCCCCGACGCCCTCATCGCCCTGGCCATGCTCACCCTCGGCGGCTACCGACCAGCACTACCCGGCCGAACCTGACCCACGGATATGTCAGGACAGCCGGTTATCCCCTCGCGTTGGGGGTTCTCCACTGATACACGAAGGGAGAACCCTGCACACGAGGGGATAACCCCGGCTGTGCTGCGCGCCGAGATCCACGACTCGAGTGCCACGGGTGCCTGTGGCACTGCGGTCGAGAGGGTCAGCTGAAGTACTGGGGGAAGAGGTCGTGGGTGGGCCAGGACTTGACGCCGTTGGCGGCGGTCCACATGGCTGCGTCGATGTCGCCGTACGACTTGCCGCTGGTGTCGTCGCGGCGGTTGACGAGGGCGGCCCAGCTGAGCCCGCCGGAGGTGCGGACGAGCAGCGTGTACGTGCCGGGCATGCTGCCGGTGTGCCACGTGTTGCGACCGGTGCCGCCGGTGACCGGGCGGATCTGCCAGCCGAGACCGTAGTACCAACCGTCGGCGTTCACACCGGTGGACGGCTTCGCCCACACGTGACCGAGTGACGTGCTGTTCAGGACGCTCGACGACGCGTCGAACATCTTCGCCCAGCGCACCAGGTCCGGCGCGCTCGCGATCCAGCCGCCGTTCGCGTCCTGGATCCGCATGCTGAACGAGCCGTACGGCGCGGCCACGGTCTTGCCCGTCATGTCGAGCACGGTCGGTCCGGTGTACTGCGAGTCGTACGACGTCTCGCCGCTGTGCTTCGCGATCGTGTAGCCGAGCGCCATCCGCTTGATCTTCAACGGCGCCAGGAGCTTCTGCTTCACGTAGTTCTCGTAGCTCAGGCCGCTGACCTTCTCGATCACCCGGCCGGCCAGCAGGTACCCGAAGTTCGAGTACGCGTACTTCGTCCCAGGGTTGACGTCGAGCTTCTGCCCGGCCATGTACTTGATCACGTCCGCGTGCTGCAGCTCCAGCGGTACGCCGAGGGTGCGCGAGATGATCGCGTCCTTGAAGTTCGGGTCACCGGACACGTCCCGGTCCCACCCGCCGAGGTGCTGCAGCAGCTTCCACAACGTGATCGTCGACCAGCGCGAGTCGCGGGTCAGCCCGCTCGCCGGCGTGATGTCGAGGATGTTCGCGACCGGGGTCGACAGGCTGAGCTTGCCGTCCTGCACGAGCTTCACGATCGCGGCCGCGGTGAACGACTTGGACAGGCTCGCGATCCGGAACAACGACGTCGGCTGCACAGCGAGCGCGGTCGACGTACTGTAGCCGCGGGCAAGCACCAGGCGACCCTTGTACGTCACGGCAACCTGCCCGGCCGTGACGCCGCGCGCCTGCATGAACGCCTTCATCTGATTGTCGAACCCGGCCAACGCCGGCACCGCGGTCCCGGTCGTCTTCCAGGTCGCAGCAGCATCAGCAGGCCGCCCGATCAGATAGCCGGCACCGGTACCCACCGCAGCGGTGGCACCAGTCGCGACAGCCAACTTCCCGAGATTCCGGCGCGACAACTCCACGAACGTCTTCTCCTTCAAGGCAGGGGTTTACAACACATACTGCACCGAAGGAATTCTTCCACCCAAGAGGTCTACTCGACCACGGAGGCGTAGGAGATGACTCCGCGGCGGATTTGGTCTACGACGGAGCGGGCTGTTTTGCGGAGTGGGGTGGCGCCGGCGGCGTCGGCGATCTGTTCGGTCAGGTCGATGAGTTGCTTGACCCAGCGGACGAAGTCGCCTGCTGCCAGGTCGGACTCGTACAGGACCTCCGCGAGGGATGCGCCCGACGCCCAGCGGAAGGCGGGCCAGCAGAAGTTCAGGTCCATCGACCGCAGGAAGTCGACCCGCATGTCGCGTTCCAGCGCCGACAGGTCGCGCCAGATCGACCCCATCCGCTCCACGGCCACCTGTACGTCGCCGCGCGGCAACCGCGGTGAGGTCGGCTCGTCCTTCGACCGCGACTCGTAGACTAGCGCAGCCAGACACGCGGCCAGCTCCGGCACGGTGAGATCGTCGAAAACTCCTTGCCGCAGGCACTCAGCCGCGACCAGGTCGAGCTCCGTGTAGATCCGCGCCAGCCGGTCGCCGGCCTCGGTCGTCTTGTCGCCGTCGAGGTAGTGCAACGCGTCCAGCACCTGGCAGACCCGGTCGAACTGGCGGGCGATCGTGTTCGTCCGCTGCTCGATCTTCCGCTGCACGTCGCGGTTCTCCCGGTCGAGCCGGAAGTAGCGCTCGGCCCAGCGGGCGTGATCCTCGCGGTCCGAGCAGCCGTGGCACGGGTGCGCACGCAGCTGCGCCCGCATCTCCTGCAGCTCCGGGTCGTCCGCGTGGCTCACAACATCCTTGCCGCGGGACCGCGACGGCGGCCCGTCCTCACCGAGGAGGTCGGTCCGCGTCCGCAGTACCTGGGCCAGCTCGCGCCGCTGCTGCGGGTTGCGCGGGTTGAACTTCCGCGGGATCCGCAGCGTGCCGATCGCCTCGACCGGCCTCGGGAAGTCGACCATCGACAGCTTCCGCACCTGCCGATCCAGCGTCAGCACGGTCGGCCGCGGCCCTTCCCGCTCGGAACGGAAGCCAGGGTCGAGCACCAGCGCCCAGCCGGCGCTCCGGCCGGCCGGGATCCGGATGATGTCCCCGGTCTTGAGCTTCTCGATCGACTCCTGCGCCTCGACCCGGCTGTCGAGCTTGCGCCGCTTCGAGCCCGACGCCTCGCGATCACCGATCCGTCGGCGCAATGCGGCGTACTCCAGGAAGTCGCCGAGGTGACACTCGATCGACTCCTTGTACCCCTCCAGCGCCTCGGTGTTGCGCTGCACCTGCCGCGCCAATCCGACCACGGCCTGGTCGGACTGGAACTGCGCGAACGACAACTCGAGCATGTCCCGCGCCCGCGTCCGCCCGACCTGACGCACCAGGTTGACCGCCATGTTGTACGACGGGGAGAACGACGACCGCAGCGGATACGTACGGGTGCTCGCCAGGCCGGCGACCTCCCGCGGGTCGAACCCGGGCTGCCAGAGCACGACCGCGTGCCCCTCGACGTCGATCCCGCGCCGCCCGGCGCGACCGGTGAGCTGCGTGTACTCCCCCGGCGTGATGTCGACGTGCGCCTCGCCGTTCCACTTCGACAGCTTCTCCAGGACGACGGTGCGCGCCGGCATGTTGATGCCCAGGGCAAGCGTCTCGGTGGCGAACACGACCTTGATCAGGCCGCGCGCGAACAGCTCCTCGACGACCTCCTTGAACGCCGCCAGCATGCCCGCGTGGTGCGCGGCGATGCCGCGGCTGAGCGCCTCGGCGAAGTCGTGGTACCCGAGGACGCCGAGGTCCTCGTCCGGGAGGTCCGCAGTACGCTCGGCGACCACCCGTTTGATCTCGTCGCGCTCCGCCGGCTTGGTCAGCCGCAGACCGGACCGCAGGCACTGCACGACAGAGTCCTCACAGCCCTTGCGGGAGAAGATGAAGAAGATCGCCGGCAGCAGTGCGCCGGCATCCAGCTCTTCTACGACGTCCGAGCGGTACGGCGTGAAGTGGGTCCGGGCCGGCCGCCCCTTCGGCAGGTCGCGACGCCGGCGTGGTTTGCGCGAGTCGTCGCGGAAGATCCGGTTGTCGTCCCGCGCGATCCGGACCAGCTGCGGGTTCACCAGATCCCTGAGATCGGCCTTGACCTCCTTCGCCGGGTTGCCGGACTTCGACGCCTTCGCGGGAGCGCCGACCCTCGCGGTCGGCGCTTCACCGGCGAACAGGTCGTGCAGCCGCTTCCCCACCATGACGTGCTGGAACAGCGGCACCGGCCGCTTCTCCTCCAGCACGACGACGGTGTTGCCGCGGACGGTCTCCAGCCAGTCGCCGAACTCCTCCGCGTTGCTCACGGTCGCCGACAGCGAGACCACCGACACCGAGTCCGCCAGGTGGATCAGCACCTCTTCCCAGACCGCGCCGCGGGAGCGGTCGGCCAGGTAGTGCACCTCGTCCATCACGACGTACGAAAGGCCGAGCAGGGTCTGCGATCCGGCGTACAGCATGTTCCGGAGGACCTCGGTCGTCATGACGACGATGGGGGCCTCGGAGTTGACCGAGTTGTCACCGGTGAGCAGGCCGACCTTGTCCGCGCCGTACCTGCTCACCAGATCGCCGTACTTCTGGTTGCTCAGAGCCTTGATCGGGGTGGTGTAGAAGCACTTCTGGCCGCGCTCCAGGGCCAGGTGGACGGCGAACTCGCCGACCAGCGTCTTGCCGGACCCGGTGGGCGCCGCGACCAGCACCTGGTGGCCGTCCTCGAGGGCGGCACAGGCGCGCAGCTGGAACTCGTCCAGCTCGAAGTCGTAGAGCGCCCGGAACTCCTTCACCGCGGGATGCTCCTGGTCCGAGCGGAATGTGGCGTACTTCTCGGACGGAGTGCTCATGCGACCAATCTATGCGACGCCACCCACAGATTTGTCGCGGAGCCGGTTCTTGATGAAGGTGGCGGCGTGGTCGAGCGCCTCGTCGGCCTCCGGCATCAGGCCGGCGAAGTACTGGTACACATGCGGCGCACCGGCGACCACGTCGAGGCTGACGTCCACCTCCTGCTCCGCGGCCCGCGCGACGAGGCGGAGGGAGTCGTCGAGCAGGACCTCCGCCGAACCGACCTGCACGAGCAGCGGCGCCAGGCCCTTCAGATCCGCGAACACCGGGCTGGCCAGCTCGTTGTGCGGGTCTGCGCCGCCCAGGTAGAGCTCAGCGGACTCAGCCATGTGGGCGCGGCTGAAGAGCGGGTCGTAGTCACCCCGCGAGTCGATGCTCGGCCCGGTCAGCGCCACATCGGTCCACGGCGAGAACAGCACCGCCCCGGCAGGCTGCGGCAACCCCTCCGCGCGAGCCGCGAGCAGCACCGCCAACGCGAGCCCACCACCAGCCGAGTCGCCAGCAATCACAACGTTCTGACCGGCCAGCTCCCGGTACGCCGCCAACGCATCGTGGATCCCCGCCGGGAACGGGTGCTCTGGCGCCAGGCGGTACTCGAGCGAGACCGCCGGAACGCCCGTACGACGGGACAGCGGCGCGGCGAGGTTCGCGCCGGTCCGGGCCGAACCGATGATGTAGCCGCCACCATGCAGGTAGAGGATCACCCCGTCCTGATCGGCACCCGCGACGCGCACATCGAGCGCCGGTACGCCGCCCAGCGTGCGCTCGACGAGCGTGACGTCGTCACCGAGCGGGCGACTCGCGAACAGTTCGTCGAACCCGGCCCGCTGCTGCTCCGGCGTCTGACCCAGCTCGCCCTTGTCCATCATGCTGCGTGCCGCTTCACGTTCTTCAGCGCTCATCGCCGTCTCCTGGTGATAGATTCCTGGGAATATAGTTCTCTGCAACTACATTCCGAGGAATCTAATTCCGTGACTGATCTCACAGCATTGTTCACGGACCTGGTCCGGCTGGAAACGCGGCTCTACAACGTGCTCGACGCCCGGCTGAAGGCCGAGCACGCGCTCCCGCTCGGTCAGTTCGAGTTCCTGCGGTTCATCGCGGGACACAGGACGACGCGGGTGTACGACCTCGCGCGGGAGATGGCGATCACGGTCGGCGCCACCAGCAAGGCCGTCGACCGGCTCGAGGCCGCCGGGCGCGTCCGACGTACGGCGAATCCGTCCGACCGCCGCTCGTCGCTGGTCGAACTGACCCCAGCAGGCGCCGAGATCCTGGCCGCCGCGACCCCGACCGTCGAGGCCGAACTGCAGACCTGGCTCGGCTCCGTCCTCCCGGCACCGGTCCTCGATCAGCTCGCCACCAGCCTCTCGATGCTCCGCCAACGCGCAGAACTCGATCCCCGCACGGATCGATCGGAGAGCCCGACGTGACGCAGCCGGGCTCTCGTCCCTGGTGGTCCGAGGAGGGCCCGGCTGCGCGCTTCGGGAGGGTGACTAGCCGATGTGGTACGGGTCGCCGTACACCTTCCAGTCCAGCGGGGTGTTCAGGTTGAAGTTGCCGTTGCGGAGGAAGACCCGCTGCGCGGTGTCGACCCGGCTGGTGTCGCTGTGCGCCTCCTCCTGCTTCATCGCCCAGACCCGCGCGTCCAGGAACGCGTTCAGGTAGGTCGTCTCGTTACCGCCCTGCGCCGGCGGCTTCGCCTTGGCGAGCGCCCGCTTGCGGATGCCGCCGAAGCTGGTCGCGTCGTCACCGTCACCGTGCATGACGATCGCGTCGTAGTAGCAGAACTGCCCGAGGGTTCGCAGCCCGTCGGACTTGCCACGGCTCACCGCCGGGTTGAAGTACACCCGGTCGCGCTCATCGTTCTGGCACTGCTGGAACACCGAGTCCTTGGCCGCGGTCTTCCAGTCCTTGGTGTAGTTCGGGTCCAGGCCGTCGTGCGAGTCGCTGCCGTCCACGTCACGCAGCGCCGGCAGGTACTTCTGCAGCACGTTGCCCGGCTTCCGGTCGGCGTACAGCTCGACCAACTCGAGCATGTCGTGGGTCCCGGAGCAGAACCCGATGATGCCCGCGGTGTACCCGCGGCCGTCGTCGATGTCCTCGATGTACTTGTACTGCGACTTCCAGTCCAGCGACGAGTTCTCCGCGCTGCACACGATCTGCATCGCGATCTCCTTCTTCGCGGGGTCGTCGAGGCCGGTCGCCTGCACCGCGGCGTCGGCGTGCGGCGCGTAGCGGGAGACGGCGAGCCCGGTGGCCGGCACGGCGGCGAGCGACAGGCCGAGCAGCAGCGTGGTCCGGCGCGAGGGGCGGTACTCCATGTGGTCCTCCGAGGGGCGTCCGAGGAATGAACTGTTAGGAAGCTTTCCTATCAGACGGAGGACGGAAAGGAGAATACCTCGGACGTTAATGTTTTCGTCTCAGGCGAAGACGGTCAGGGCGCCCGGTGCGATACCGATGTCGACCGGCAGCGGGCCGAGCACCTCGCCGTCGCCGTACGCCGTGATGCCCGGCGACTCGATCCGGACCGAGGTGCCCCGCAGCGTCCGCACCGCCGGATGGCCGACATGGGTGCCCTTGGACAGCTTCGGGAACATCTGCAGCAGCGTCAGCCGGGACACCGGCTGGATGATCGTGACGTCCAGCTGACCGTCGTCGAGCTCGGCGCCGGCGCAGATCTGCAGGCCTCCGCCGTACGTCGGTCCGGTGCCGACCGCGACCAGCATCGCCTTGGTCTCGATCACCTCGTCGTCGACGGTCACGACGTACTCGAGGGGCTTGAAGGTGCGCAGCTCGATGAACGTCGCGACCGTGTAGCGCGCGTTGCCCTTCGGCCAGCTCATCGCGTTGGCGCGCTTGTTGACGAGCGAGTCGAATCCGCCCGCCACGACCGTGGTGATGAACTCGTCCTTGGCGACCGCGAGGTCGATCGTCCGGGTCCGGCCGGCCACCACGAGATCGGCCGCCGCGGCCGGATCCTTCAGCGGTACGCCGAGACCGCGGGCGAAGTCGTTACCGGTACCGGCCGGGATCACGCCGAACGGCATCCCGGTGTTCGCCAGCACCTGGGCGCCGAGGTGGATCGTGCCGTCGCCGCCGATCAGCGCGACCGCGTCCGCCCCGGAGGCAACCACCTCGGCGGCGATCCTCCCGACGTCCTCCGCACACGTGGTGGTGTGGACGTCGACCGTCAGACCGGCGGCCGCGAGCCGCTCACGAACCGCCGGCGCGATCCGCGCACCACGCCCTCGACCGCTGGTGGGGTTGACCACCAGCGCGATTCTCCGACTCATCAGTCGGCCAGGAGTTCTTCGGCACGGCGGGCTTTACGCCGATCGTTGAACCGCGCGATGATCTCGGCGACGAAGAACAGCAGGCACATCGGGATCGCCAGCAGACACATCGTGAACGGGTCGCCGGACGGCGTCGCGACCGCGGCGAACACGAAGATCACCAGGATGATGTACGGCCGGAACTTACCGAGCGCGGCGGCCGGCACCACGCCGACCATGTTCAGCAGCACGACCACCAGCGGGATCAGGAACGCGACACCGAAGACCAGCATCGTGCGGAGCACGAAGTCCAGGTAGTCGGGCAGCTCGACCAGGTTCTGGATGTCGAGCGGGGTGAAGCCCAGCAGAATCTCGATACCCTTCGGCAGCGTCCAGTACGAGACCGCGATGCCGGCGGCGAACAGCGGGGTCGCCAGCGCCGAGAAGATGTAGGCCCACTTGCGCTCGCTGCGGTGCAGTCCGGGCGCGACGAACGCCCACAACTGGTACAGCCAGACCGGCGCGGCCAGCACCAGACCCATCAGCGCCGAGATCTTGATCCGGAACGTCAGCGCGTTGCCGACGCCCGGGAAGGTCAGCTGCGGCGTCTTGGCCTGGCCCGCGTCCTTGGCCATCTCGGCCACGCTGGTCACGAACGGCTTGGTCAGGAACTCGAAGGCCTGGTTGTAGAAGATCCAGCCGACGACCGTTCCGACCACGATCGCGAGCACACTGATGAGCAGCCGGTTCCGGAGCTCGACAATGTGCTCGCGCAGGGTCATCCGACCCTCTGGGTCCTTCGGGTGGCTGTCCTTGTTCTCTTTCCGCCGCCCGAACTTCACCATCGACACAAGGAGGGCGTTCGGTTCAGTTGGCCGTGTGCGTCGGCGGCAGGCCGTCGCCCGGCGCCTGGCCGTTCACCTGGTTCGGCTGCTGAGCCGGCTGGGCCTGCGTCTGCTGCACGGCCTGCTGCGCCGGAGGCTGCGAGGCTTCCTCGGTCAGTTCCCCGTCCTTCTTCTTGGGGCCGACCTCTTCCTCCCAGATCTTCTTCGACTTGCCGAGCTGCTTCACCAGCGCCGGCAGCTTGGCCGATCCGAACAGCAGCACGACGATCGCGAGGATGACGAGCCACTCGGCGCCTTGGGGCATACCGATGAGCGGTGCTGCCATGTCGATCTCTCCCTTTCACCTTCAGCTCGGGACTCGAGCCTGAGTTCGTGGCCGAATACTACGCCGGAGCGTGCGCGTCCTCACGGGTCTGTCCAGACCCGGCCTCGGACTGCGCGGCATCCAGCTTGGACTGGGCGGCGACCAACTCACGCGTCAGTGCCTTGACCTTGCCCCACATCTTCAGCGCGAGCAGGGCGAGGACCAGGAGCCACACCGCCACCACCGCGAGGAAGAGCAGGAACCAGAACATACCCAGGAGCCTAGCCGGTTCCGGCCCGGCGCCCACGTCCCGCGGTGGGTCTCGGTGGACAACGGTGTCGGAACGTGATGGTAAAACCGAGTGTCCCGCAGGGTGGTACGGCGGAGCTCAAGTAGCTGGTTCACTGCGGGTTCAGAGTGGTTCACAGTGGGTGCACAGTGGGGTGCACAGTGGTTTCACGGTGGTTCGGGGCGAGGCTAGGGGTCGTGGATGGTGCGGATCGGGGTCGAGGAGCGGCGGACGCGGCTCGGGCGGCGGCATCGGCTCGGAGCGGGCTGCGAGGCGGCCGATCCGGTCGAGGCGGCCGCGTCGATGGTGGCTCTGCACGCGACCGATCCGGCCACGGTGCATCTGAGCGTCGCCGCCCGGGTGCCGGGGAGTGACGTCGCGAGCACGGAGCGTGCACTGTACGACGATCGTTCGCTGATCCGGATGCTGGGCATGCGGCGCACGGTGTTCGTCGTACCGACGCCGTTCGCGCCTGTGGTGCAAGGGGCGTGCACGGACGACATCGCCGTGAAGCAGCGGAAGTTGCTCGTCAAGCATCTGGCCGAGTCCGGGATCGCGGACGGGGCCGAGTCCTGCGGGCAGTGGCTGGCGGCGGTCGAGGAGTCGACGGCGACCGCGCTGGCGCTGCGGGGGTCCGCGACAGCGCAGGAGCTGTCTGCGGACGAGCCGCGGTTGCGGACGCGGCTCAGCATGGCGGTCGGGAAGACGTACGCCGCGCAGCCGTACGTCACCAGCCGGGTGTTGTTCCAGCTGGCAGCTGAGGGACGGATCGTGCGGGGGCGCCCGTTGGGGACGTGGTTGAGCGGCCAGCACCAGTGGTCGCCTGCTGTGGACTGGCTGCCCGGTGGGCTCGGCGACAAGCCGGCTGCGGAGGAGGCGCGGGTGACGCTTGCGCGGGCGTGGCTGGCGTCGTTCGGGCCAGGTACGACGGCTGATCTGCAGTGGTGGGCCGGGTGGACGCTGGGCCAGACGCGGAAGGCGCTGACGGCTGTCGAGGCGGTCGAGGTCGAGCTGGACGGTCAGGTCGGGTACGTGCTCCCGGGCGACGAGGCGCCGGAGATCCCTGTCGACCCGTGGGTGGCGTTCCTGCCCGGTCTCGACCCGACGCCCATGGGCTGGAAGGAACGCGAGTGGTTCCTGGGTCCGCACAAGTCGAAGCTGTTCGACAACACCGGCAACATCGGCCCCAGCATCTGGTCCGACGGCCGGATCATCGGTGCCTGGGGCCAGCCCGAGTCCGGCGAGGTCCGCTACCAACTGCTAGAGGATGTCGGCGCGGACACCACGGCTCTGGTCGAGTCCGAAGCCGCGCGCTGGACCACCTGGCTGGCAGGCGTCCGTGTCACGCCCCGGTTCCGCTCCCCACTCGAGAAGCAGCTCAGCAAGAGTTAGACGTCGTACGCAGACAGGGCGTCGCGGGCCGTGGCGGCGATCTGGGTGGTGAGGTCCGGCGGGTCCAGGACTGTGGCGGCTCCGCCGAGGCGGAGGACCAGGCGCTGGAGCCAGGCGGTGTCGGCGACGCGGAGTTTGACGATGAGGGAGTTCTCGGGGCCCTCTTCGACGGACTCGTTGGGGTAGTACTCGGCGACCCAACGGGCCGGCGGAGCGAGTCTAAGGGTCGCCAGCAGGTCGCGCTCCGACGGCTGGAACATGCCGTTGGACAGGTCCCGCGGTGTCGCCTCCGGCGGCGGCTCGCTCGGCAGGTCGAGGAGCTTGACCGCGGCGATGCGGTCCAGGCGGAAGAGCCGGACGTCCTCGGCCAGGCGGCACCAGGCTTCCAGGTACGTGCGGCCCTCCGACACGACGAGCCGCATCGGGTCCACGTCGCGCTCGGTCGTCTCGTCGCGCGACGGTACGTCGTACGTCAGGTGCAAGCGCCGCTTCGTGGCCAGCCCGCGGTTGACGATCTCGGCGATCTCCGGCGCGGCCGGCTCGACGTGAACGTGCGCGGCCGCACCCTCACTCGCCGCCGCGGCCTCGCCGGCGGCCCGCTCCAGCTTGGCGATCGCGCGGTCGACGGCGTCCCGGTCCGGACCGCCCGTCACCTCACGCAGCGTCCGCAGCGCGGTCAGCAGCGCCAGCGCCTCGGCCGCGGCCAGCCGCAGCGGTCGCGCGAGGTAGTCCGCGTTGTTGATGTGGATGACCCCGTCGCCCTCGGCCGCCTCGATGTCGATCTCGATCAGATCGCCCATCTGCGCACCCGGCAGACCGCAGAACCACAGCACCTTCAGGTCAGCGATGATCTGCTTCGGCCGTACGCCGAACTCCTTGGCGACGTCGTCGACGCGAGCACCGTCGTTCTCCCGCAGGTACGGCACCAAGGCCAGCAACCGCTGCACCTGGTCACGTGCATTACTCATGCGCCGGCCACCGTCCGCAGCCGCCACAGCACACCGTCCAGCACGTCGCCGGGTCCCTCGACCACCGCGTCAGGACCGTACGACGCGATCTCCTCGGCGAGCACCGAGGAGTCGGCGTACGGGACGTGCAGCAGATCCCAGCCCTCCTCGTACGGCTCGATGGCGTTCGCGCGGCGCCGCAGGCTCACACACGACCCGGTCCGCGCCCGCACCTTCGCTTCCGAGGTCGGCCGCGGCGGGGCCAGCTCGGTCACCAGCGACCGCAGGTCCGTACCTTCCGGCACAGTGAACGCGGCCGGCTCCCCCACCGTCTTCACATCGCCGCCGATCCGGGACATCCGGAACATCCGGGTCGCCTCGCGATCGCGGTCCCGCCCGACGACGTACCAGCGGCCGTGCCAGGAGACGATCCCCCATGGCTCGAGCGTCCGCCGCATCGGCTCGGACGCGCCACTGCGCAGGTGCTGGAACCGCACCGCCTGCCGCGCCACGACAGCGGCCCACAGCGGGTCGAAGGCCGGCTCCGAGGCCCCGACGTGCGGCTCGATCGCGCTGAGCGCCGACTGGTCGGTCTGGATCCCGGCCGCCTTCAGCTTCAGCACCGCCGACGTGGTCGCCTCGGACAGGCCGGCGTGCTGCCAGACCCGTGCGGCGACACCGAGCACGGCGGCCTCGTCCGGCTCCAGGTGTACCTCGGGCAGCTCGAAGACGTCCCGGCGGATCCGGTAGCCGACGTCGTCGGAGAAGAACTTGTCGATCGTGCCCATCTCGATCGGGATGCCGAGGTCGCGCAGCTCGTCCTTGTCGCGCTCGAACATCTTCTCGAAGGCGTCGTCGGTCTGGCCCGCGTACCCCTCGACGACCTCGCGGATCCGCTCCTTGGTCACATAGGTGCGCGCGACCAGGAGGCAGATGACCACGTTGAGCAGTCGCTCACTCTTCCGCGCCGACACCCGACCACCTTACGGCCTCCAGGCGTCCAAAACCCGCCTTTCCGCACCGAAACTTCGAACACCGGTTCGAGCCAGGGCATAGCCCCCAACCCCACGCCGTAGCGAGCAGGTGCTCGGCGGAGTGCCTCGGCGAGCGGGAGCGGAGGGGTCGATGTGGTGTCATCGTTCCCTTCGCTCCCGTTCGGCGAGGTGCCCGCCGAGTGCCGCGCAGTAGGCGTGGGGTTGGGGGCTATGCCCTAGTGTCTGGCTGTGATTCGGTGGCGGGACGGTGTGGTGGCGCAGGTCGGGCGGAGTTGGGCCGGTGCGCTGGAACTGACAGTGATGGTCGGCGAGCAGCCTGTGCGCGCGCTGGCCTACCCGGACCTGGTCGGTACGCCGGTGGTCGGTGACCGCGTGCTGCTCAACGTGGGCGCGCTGGACCGGGGTCTGGGTACAGGCGGGTACGCGCTGGTGGTCGCCGTACCGGACCGGTTGCCGGAGGACCCGCCGGAGCGCGGGCACCTGGTGAAGGCGCGGTACACGCCCTTGCAGGCCATGGTGCTGGGTGCGGACGAGCAGGACTCCCCCGACCACGACGTACTGCGGGACGCGGACGACCTCTTCGGTACGCCGGTAGTCGTCGCGGACCTGCACTCCGCACTCCCGGCCGTGCTGGCAGGCGTGTACGAGGCGCGACCGACCACACGGGTCGTCTACGTGATGACGGACGGCGGTGCGCTGCCGCTGGCGTTCTCGCGGAGTGTTGCGACCCTGCGCGACGCTGGTTGGCTCAGTGGCACCGTGACGGTCGGCCAGGCGTACGGCGGCGACCGCGAGGCGGTGACTGTCCACACCGGGCTGTTGACCGCCGTACAGGTCCTGTCGGCCGAGCTGGTCGTCATCACTCAGGGCCCGGGCAACCTGGGCACAGGTACTCGCTGGGGGTTCTCCGGCGTGCAGTCAGGTGAGGCGGTCAACGCGATCGGCACACTGGGCGGCCGCGCCGTGGCCTCGCTCCGGATCTCGGAGGCGGACCCGCGTCCACGTCACCGCGGCATCTCGCATCACAGCCTCACCGCGTACGGCCGCGTGGCGCTCCAGCCGGCCGATGTCGTCGTACCGGATCTTTCCGGCGACTTCGGCGACGCCGTACGGGATGCTGCCGAGCCGTTGAAGGCACGACACCGCGTGGTGCGTGTGGGGGTCGACGGGCTGTACGACGCGTTGCAAGCGGCCCCCGTGAAGCTGTCGACCATGGGCCGCACCCTGGACGAGGACCGCGCCTACTTCGAGGCTGCTGCCGCCGCGGGGAGGCATGCGGCCGGACTGGTGGATGTGCCGTGATCATCACCCCAGCGAGCTTCCCGACGCCGGACCTGATCAAGAAGACCAACAACCCGGGCCTGTGGGACCAGCTGAACGGATTCGCCAAGTTCCAGGCCGCGGCCGCCAACGAGTCGCTCGCGTGGCTCAACCAGCGGCTGGACGCCGCGACGACGCCGTTCGAGCGATCTGCCGCCTTCGTCCAGCTCTACCGGAACCTGGCCGAGTGGCGGTTCCACCTCGCGCAGCAGGCAGACGGCCGCAGCCCGGACGCGGAGCTGGAGCACTACCGCATGCCGATCCCCGAGTCCGAGTCGATGGTGGACAGCTTCGGCCCGGGGCTGCGCTCCGAGGGCGGCGTGATCAGCCTCGAGACGGGAACGATCGTGCGGGGCATCCGTACTCCGGGGAGCAAGCAGTCGGCCCTGCTCGGAAGCATCATCCAGGCCCGCTTCGACGCGGAGGCGCCGAACGCCGAAGTACTTCAGAACAAGGTCATTGTCCCCAGCGGCGAGGTCATCAACGGAAACCAACTGCTCCGCGGCGAAACCGCAGCGAGTTCTCGCGGAATCCCACGGGCGATCACCGGGTTCTACGTGACGGCGACCGGGGAGCAGCGGGACCGGCACGCGCTGCAGCGCGAAGCGTTCGGCCTGCTCGCGGACCTCGAGGGACGCCGGGCGGCCGGCGAGACCGATCTGTTCGCGGACCGGAACGCCCGGCTGGCGTTCGTGCAGGCGGAGTACTTCCTCTACCAGGGCCCGGAGTACGTGCGCGGCGGCGACGCGACCATCCGCACTCTGCTGGTGACCGCGCACGCCCGGGTCTTCGACGAGGCGCTCCGGCTGCCGCAGGACATCGACGTGATGGCGTACGCCGCGGGCCAGGAAGCGTTCTACGAGCACGTCGGCCGCACCCAGTCGACCGTGGCGGGCGGTACGACGCCGGCACCCGCCGTACAGGAGACCGCGGCGGTCCGGCCGACCGACCGCACGCCCGGTCTGGAACGCTGAGCGGTGGATCCAGGTCCACCTGGAGTGGGGTCGCAGCACTCCTGATCCGGAGGCGTTTCGCGGCGACAGTGGTGGTATGAACAGCACCAGGCACCGCGATCTCACGATTCACGACGTCGCCCGCCCCCAGCCGCCGCTGGCGGTCCGGGGCGCGACGACCCTGTGGTTCACCGCCGTCGGTGCCGGTGTCGCCGAGTCCGTGCTCGGAGTTGCCGGCGCGATCGCCGACGGCTCGTCCGTCCTCGGCCTGCTCGTCCAGATCGCGTTCCGCGCGATCGTGTACGGCGGCCTGTTCGTCGTCATCGACCGCTACTTCCGCCCCGGTGTCCGCTGGTCCCGCTGGCTGCTCACCGGCCTACTCGGCACTGTCGGCATCGCCTCGCTGGCGGTCGGGCCGGTCGACTGGTTCGTCCGCGACGGAGACTTCGGCGCACTCGACTGGTCCGCGTCCTTCATCGCCTTCGGCGCGATCCGCTGCGTCCACCTCACCGCGGTGATCACAGCGATCGTCCTCAGCTTCCACGCCGACGCCAACCGTTGGTTCAGCGGGCGTCCGGTCCGGCGTACCCGCTGAAAACGCCGAAGGACCGGCCTCCCGAGGTGGGAAGCCGGTCCGTCAGCGGTGCGCTACTACTGGCCGGTCTGCTTCGGGGCCGGGAAGGCGTTCAGGACGTCGATCACGGCGAACGCGTTGACGGCCTTACCGGCCTGGTCCTTGGACGCCGGGAGCTCGACCAGCACGCGGCTGCCGATCGGGATTCCGGCGAAGCCGTCGAGCGGACCTGCCTGGCCGTTGGTCGGACCGACCGGCGGGAGCTGGTCGGTCGGCGCGGCCGGCTGCGCCGGGCTCTGCTGGGTGGCGGGCTGGTCGTCCCAGGTGCTGGCCTGCTTCTTGCCGGTGTAGTCGTAGATGACGAACCGGCCGACCAACTGGTCGCCCTTCTCGATCGGCTTGCCCTTGCCGAGCGCGAACACGACCGGCTTGCCCGGCTTCGCCGGCGGCTTGGTGCCGGCCGGGACCGTCACCTTCGGCGCGGCGTTCAGCGGACCGGAGACCTGGATCTTGGTCGGCGTCGACGGGGTGACCGGGTCGGCGTTCAGCTGGGTGTCGTTGCCGGCCGCGGCGACCAGGTCGACGACGAAGATCAGGGTGTCGTCGCCCTTGATCCCGGCTTCTTCCTTGCCGTCGGTCTTGTAGCCCTTGTCGGACGGGACCGAGAGCAGCACGCGGCTGCCGACCTTCTTGCCGACCAGACCCTCGTCCCAGCCGCCGATGACGCTGCCGACACCGATCGGGAACGACGACGGCGCGCCGCGGTCGTAGGAGTTGTCGAAGACCTTGCCGTCGCGCCAGATCTGGCCGAGGTAGTTCGCGGTGAGCAACTCGCCCTTCTTCACCTCGGGACCGTCGCCCTCCTTGAGGACCTCGGTCACCAGCTGCTTCTCCGGCTCACCTTCTTTGTGGGTGATGGTCGGCTTCTGCCCGAAGTCCGAGGTCACCTTGATACCGCCGGCCCCGAACCCGTTGTCGCCACACGCCACCAGGGACGCCCCCAGCGCCGCGACTACAACGAAACTCAACAACTTGCGCACGAAACCAGCACCTCGAACCATCCCGGCGCGGGTGTGCGCCGATTGCCTCCGGTCAACAACGCGGACCACCCTAGCTTGCGGACTCAACTGGGTGATCGGGCGCGTGCGTCACCGTTGCGTCACACCACGCACAGTCACAGGCACAGTCACAGGGCTCAGAAACCGACGGCGTTGTGCGGCGCGCGATCCGGTCGCAGCAGCGCGTCCAGGCGCGACACCGCGCCGGGTGTGCGCTCCACGATGCGTCCGGCGTACGAGAGCTCGCTTGCGCGGACTCCGCCGAGATACAGCGAGCCCAGCTCGTTCACGCTGAGGCTGAGGTCCGGCTCTGTGTTTACTGCCGTGCAGACGGCTCCGTCCGGTGCTGCGTCCAGCCGCCAACGACCGGCGCCGTACAGGTCGTCGGACACGTCCAGCACGAGTGAATCGCTTGCTGCATAGGTGCGGGCTTCGAGAGCACGCCGTACGTCGAGAACGCGCAGCCAGAGGTTGTCCCGGGTCCGGGTCAGCTTGAGCGCTCGCTGGTTGGTCAGCATCCACCGGAGCGGCTCGTCGACCGGTCGCCTCGCGGCCACGACGTGCTTCGTGAGGTCGAAGTCCAGCAGTAGTCCCCACAACGCACGGTACGCATCCGACGTCAGCGCCTCGAACGCCTCCACCTGCAGTACGCCGGCCCGCTCCGGATCCGGCGACCAGGGCAACCGGAACATCGCGGCGCCGTCGACCGTGCCGGTCGCGTCGCGATGCAGGAGGTGATGCGCCGGCCCGGACCCGTCCGCCGGCAGCCCATCGAGCCCCTCCCACTTCCCCGGCAGCGGGCTGATCTCTCCCACCCGCTCGGCCCGCACCTGCTCGTGCAGCACCGGCCACGCCTTCGCCGCCTCCGCTCCGTCGACCAGGTCGAGTGCACCGGGATCCGTGAACTCGGAGCGGAAGGCGACGTCGGTACGCCCTACCTCCCACCGGTGCTGGAACGTCGCGGGCGAGAACCCGTACCGCCCGTAGATCATGCCCTCGCTGGCGCTCAGCCCGGCCAGGAACTCACCGCGCTCGCGGCAGTCGTCCAGCATCGCCGACATGATCTTCCGCAGCAGACCACGCCGCCGGTACGTCGGCAGCACGGCGGTCGCTGTCACGCCGCCAAGGGCTACCTGTTGTCCGCCCGGGACGGTGACCTGTACTGAGACGGTCGCCGAGGCTCCTGCGATCTTGCCGTCGACGAACGCTGCCTGTGGGCGAAACCAGTCCGTCAGGAGCTCCTCGGCGTACTGCTCCAGCTCCGCCGGTGTCTTCTGGACTTGTGGTGGCCAGGCCGCGCTACCGGCGTACCAGGCCGACGGCTCAGGCTCTTCCTGCGGGAAGCCGTTCACGTACGGCAGGACCCGCAGGTACTCCTTCGTCTCGGCAGGACTGACCGGCGGCCGAACTTCGATCGTCATACGACTGTTCTAGAGCCGGACCAACAGCCCGGCACTTCATTTAGTCGACGACTACATGCTGGCGATGAGTTTTTCGACGCGTTCGTCGTGGGCGCCCGCCCAGCCCTTCTTTTCTTCTACATGCTGGCGATGAGTTTTTCGACGCGTTCGTCGTGGGACTTGAAGGGGTCTTTGCAGAGCACTGTCCGCTGGGCCTGGTCGTTGAGCTTCAGGTGCACCCAGTCGACGGTGAAGTCCCGGCGCCGCTCCTGCGCACGCTTGATGAACTCCCCGCGCAGCCGCGCCCGCGTGGTCTGCGGCGGCACCGACTTGGCCTCGAAGACCCGCAGGTCGTCGACGACGCGGGTGACCGCGCCCCGGCGCTCGAGCAGGTAGTACAACCCGCGTGGCCGGTGGATGTCGTGGTACGCCAGGTCGAGCTGCGCCACCCGTGGGCTGGCCAGACCGAGGTTGTTCTGCGACCGGTACCGCTCGATCAGCCGGTACTTGATCACCCAGTCGATCTCGCGCTCTATCCCGGACAGGTCGCCGGACTCGATCGCCTTCAGGCAGCGCTCCCAGAGGTTCAGCGCGCGCTCGACGGCCGGCGTCCCGAGCTCCCGACGGTCGACGAAGTCGCGCGCCTTGGTCAGGTACTCGCCCTGGATGTCGAGGGCGCTCGCCTCGCGGCCGTTCGCCAGCCGCACCTCGCGACGTCCGGTCATGTCGTGGCTGATCTCGCGGATCGCCCGGATCGGGTTGTCCAGGGTCAGGTCGCGCATCACGATGCCGGCCTCGATCATCCGCAGCACCAGGTCGGTGCTGGCCACCTTGAGCAGCATCGTGGTCTCGGACATGTTCGAGTCGCCGACGATCACGTGCAGCCGCCGGAACCGCTCGGCGTCCGCGTGCGGCTCGTCGCGGGTGTTGATGATCGGCCGGGACCGGGTGGTCGCGCTGGAGACCCCTTCCCAGATGTGCTCGGCGCGCTGCGACACGGAATACACCGCGCCGCGCGGCGTCTGCAGCACCTTGCCGGCGCCGCAGATCAGCTGCCGGGTGACCAGGAACGGGATCAGCACGTCGGCCAGCTTCGCGAAGTCGCCGTGCCGGCTGACCAGGTAGTTCTCGTGGCAGCCGTAGCTGTTGCCTGCCGAGTCGGTGTTGTTCTTGAACAGGTAGACGTCGCCGAAGATGCCTTCGTCGTGCAGCCGCTTCTGCGCGTCCACCAGCAGGCCTTCGAGGATCCGCTCGCCGGCCTTGTCGTGTGCGATCAGGTCGGTGACCGAATCGCACTCCCCGGTCGCGTACTCCGGGTGGGAGCCCACGTCGAGGTAGAGCCGCGCCCCGTTGCGGAGGAAGACGTTGCTGCTCCGCCCCCAGGACACGACCCGCCGAAACAGGTACCGCGCCACCTCGTCCGGGGTCAGTCGCCGCTGCCCGCGGAACGTACAGGTGACGCCGTACTCGTTCTCCAGACCGAAGATTCGCCGGTTCACATCACCCACACTACGGCGCACCTCCGACAACCGGGTGGTGTCTCAGGCGCGCCGTCGTACGGCGTTATCCCTTTGATGCCCGCAACAATGGGCCGTCCGCCCGCATCTGGCCACTGACGAAAGGATTTCAGATGATCAAATACGGGCGAGTCCTCGCCGCCGGGGTCCTGCTCGCAGCCGGGTTCGCGGCTGCACCTGCCAGTGCGGCACCAGCCGCCTCCGCAGCTGCCTGCTCGCTGCGGCTCGGCTCGATCACCCCTGGTGGCGACCACACGCTGCAGACCATCACGGCGACCCCCTCCGCCACTGTCCGGCGTCTGGGCCCGATGAACCTCTACCCGGACGGGCAGGCACATCTGCCCACTTCGGTGCGCACTGAGCTGGTGGTACCGGCCGGCGAGCAGCGCACTGGACTGGTAGCTCTCGGTCCGCGCATGTACGGCACCAGTTACATCACCGATGGCACCGGAGTCTCCGTCGTACCGGGCACTGTCAAGCAGACCTTGGTCGGTGGCGGCTGGGACGAGCTGCACAAGTACGTCGAACTCAGCCGGTACTCCGTGGCGGGCTACAGCCGGTCGAACGTCTACTCGCTGATCAACCAGTTCACCGACGGCCTGATCGCTCGCTGGACGGTCACCCCGAGCGGCTGGAAGTACTACACCACCTTCGGCGGCTTCAGCTCGGTGAAGACGATGACGCTGATCGGACAGGGCCGTGCGTACGACACGTTCCTGGCGACGACGAACGGTGGCGCGCTCTACACCGTTCAGGTGCCCACGGGCTCCGGCAAGCCGGTGGTGACGAAGATCCGCACCTCGACCTGGCAGGGCTTCGAGACGCTCATCGCCGAGAAGTGCGGCAACTACGGCACCCTGCTGCTCGGCATCGACAAGGACACCGGCACGGGCTACCTGTACGCCGTCAGCCACGCCAACGGCGCCGCAACGGTCATCAAGGGCCTCGGCAAGGTCCCGACCACCTTCCCGTCCGAGGACTCGTACTTCCGCTACTACACGGCCGGCACCCAGCTGACCGGCGCCTGACCGCCACAGCATCTCCACCCGGAGCTGTAAGTCCGGGTGGAGATGCTCGTGGTTCGGCCGACCCGCGGTGTGCAGCGTGCCAGCGTCGTCGACATGAGACGACGAACCTTCCTCACCGCCACCGCCGCCTCCGCTCTGACAAGTGCTCTCCCACTCTCAGCGTCTGCGGCCACCGACCTGACACTCCGTCTGCCTGCTCCCACCGGCCGCTGGCCTGTCGGTACGACGACCCGCGCACTGGTCGACTCTCAGCGTCTCGACCCCTGGAACGGCGCACCCACCCGTGAGATCGCGTTAACGGTCTTCTACCCCGCCACCGTCGTACGCGGGCACCAGCGCGCTCCACACCTCGCACCGGCCGCAGCCGAGGTCTTCAAGGGTCTCGATGCCGGCGTGCTCCATCCGGAGCTCCCGACCAGTGGCGTGAACTGGGCCGCCACCCTGACGCACTCGTACGTCGACGCACCGCCACTGCCCGGACGACGCCCCACCCTGCTCTACAGCCCAGGTGGCGCAGACCCGCGGACCATCGGCACCTCCGTGGCGGAGGAGCTGGCCAGCCACGGGTACGTCGTACTCACGCTGGACCACCCCGGTGAGGCGAGTGAGGTGGTGTTCCCGGACGGGCGCCTACGGACCATCGAGATCGGGCCGGACGTGCAGACGGACCCGGTGCGGTCGCGGCTGATGATGGACACGCGGTTCGGCGACCTGCGGTTCGTGCTCGACCACCTGCCGGATCTGCACCAGTCGATCGACCTGCGTCGTGTTGGTGTCTACGGGCACTCAGCTGGTGGTGCGACCGCCGCAGTGTCGCTGGAGCACCCACAGGTCCGCGCAGCCGCCAATCTGGAGGGCTATCTGGACACGCTGGACGGTGAGCTCTATCCGATCGCTCAACACGGCACTCGCAGGCCGCTGCTGCTCGCTGGGACAGACGGGTTCCGGGACGAGCGTTTCGACCGCACCTGGTCGGCTGTGCTCTCACACGGCGGTCCGGTACGGCGGGTGCAGTTGTCCGAAGCCAACCACTGGATCTGGACGGACTACGCCGCGTTCGCACCACAGCTGCAGTCCGCCCGCCTGATGACGGCTGCCGCGCGGGCCAAGCTGGTCGGTGCGTCGCACTGCGGCGTACCCGTCGTACGGCGACTGGTCCGCGAGTTCTTCGATCGATCCCTAACCTTTTCGGGATAGTCGGCATCGAGGTGGATGACACGACTCCTCGAAGGGGGCTGCATGACCAGATGGCGGATCGCCGCGGGTGCGCTGGGCGCGGCGATGACGGCAGCGGCGCTGGTGCCGGCACCGGTGCAGGCTGCGGGCGGGCAGGCGAGCGCGGCCTGTTCGATGACGCTGGGCACGGTGACCGTGCAGGGCGATCACAAGTTCCAGCGGATCACCGCGACCGCGCCCGTGACGGCTTCACCGCCGAGCGTCGGGCCGAAGGCGTTGTTCCCCGTGGACCAGGTGCGGCTCGCGACCTCGGTCGGCTGGGAGCCGGATCCGCCGGCCGCCATGCTGGATCGGGGGTACGTGGTGATGGGGACGGACCTCTACCGGTTCAGCTACGCCACGGCCAACGGTCAACTCGACCCTGACTCGGTCCAGAAGGCCAAGGTGGGCGGTGGCTGGATCCACCAGACCTACCTGGAGCAGTCGACGTACTTCGGGCCCAAGCCGCGTACCAACACCTACGCGTTGCAGGGCGACGTCGTCACGCGCTGGACCGTGGAGGGGTCCGTCTGGCGCAGCAAAGCGACGTACACCGGGTTCTCGGCAGTGAAGACGATGACTCTGATCAGTCAGACCGCGACGTACGACACCTTCCTCGCCAACACCCGTGGTGGGGCGCTGTACACGATCCGCATCCCTGTGGGCGGCAAGCCCGTGGTGAAGAAGGTGCGCGCGTCGACGTGGCAGGGGTTCGAGACGCTCATCGCCGAGAAGTGCGGCAACCAGAGCACGCTGCTGCTGGCCATCGACAAGGACACGCGGCGCGGCTATCTGTACGCCGTCGGCCACGCCAACGGCACCGCAACGGTCATCAAGGGCCTGGGCCAGGTGGGCGACCAGCTCGCCGCGCCTGAGGACAAGACCTACTTCCGGCACTACCCCGGCAGCTCAGAAGCCAACGTCCAACTGTACGGAGAGTGAGCGAGATGAGAAGGAAGCGTGCTGCGGGGTTGCTGGGGCTGGCGATGGCAGCCGGGGCACTGGTTCAGGCAGCTCCGGCAACAGCAGCTACCACCGACACAGCGGAGGTGCCGTTCTGTCAGATGGCGCTGGGATCGACCACCAGCGGAGGGGACCTCATCCTGCGGGGCCTGTACGGAGTGACCCCGCCGGGCGCCAGCCCGAGCAGCTGGGGCGGCAAGGACCTGCTGCCGGACAACCAGCTCCGAGTGGCCAGTGGAATCGGCACACAGACGAACGCCGAGCGGACGGGTGAGAGCCGGCGGCAGTACGTCGTCCTCGGGTCCACCCTGAACCTGCTGACCTACACCGTGAACGGGTTCGCCGGCGAGGTCGATCCGGCGACCGTGAAGCGGTTCCCGATCGGCGGCGGCTGGGGCGATGTCCGCTATCTGGAGAGCTCCCGGTTCAATCGCGACACCACACTGATCCGCCAGAACATGTACGCCGTCCTCGGCGACAACATCGTGCGCTGGAACATCGGCGAGGGTACGTCGTTCTCCCGGAAGACGACGTACGCCGGATACAGCGCGGTCAAGACGATGACGCTGATCAGCCAGACCGCGACGTACGACACGTTCCTCGCCAACACGCGCGCCGGAGCGCTCTACACGATCCGGATCCCGCTCACGGGTCAGCCGGTGGTGAAGGTCGTGCGGCGCTCCACCTGGCAAGGGTTCGAGGCGCTGGTCGCGGACGGCATCACCTGCGGCAACAAGACAATCGTGCTGGGCGTCGACAAGGAGACCGGTACGCCGTACCTGTACGAGTTCGGGCACGCCAACGGCACGGCGACCGTGATCAAGGCGCTCGGCAAGGTACCGCGCACGTTCAACGAGGCGGCGTACTCCCGGCGCTTCGAAGACAACCAGGAATACGAGCAGCTGTTCGGCGAGTAGGCCTCAGAGATCGACGAGGTCCAGGAGTTGGCCCAGTTCGGGTGGGTCGAGTTCGCGGAGTTCGCCGGTGTGGAGGTTGCCTCGGCGGACCGGGCCGATCGCGGTACGCGTCAGCCGCTTCACCGGGTGACCTACCGCGTCGAACATCCGGCGGACGATCCGGTTGCGGCCCTCGTGGAGCGACATCTCCACGAGGGTGCGGCCGGGCACCGTGGAGATGATCTTCACCGTGTCCGCGCGGGCCGGGCCGTCGTCGAGCTCGACACCGTCCAGGAGCGCGCGCAGTACCACCGGTTTGACGTTGCCCTCGACCTCGGCGACGTACGTCTTGGAGACCTCGTACGACGGGTGCGCCAGGCGATGCGCGAACTCGCCGTGGTTCGTGAGCAGCAGCAGACCCTCGGTGTCGGTGTCGAGCCGGCCGATGTGGAACAGCCGCTCGGGCCGGTCCTCCACGAAGTCGGCGATACACGGGCGGCCCTGCGGGTCGGACATCGTGGTCACGACGCCGCGGGGCTTGTTCAGGACGAGGTACACGTTCGCACTCACCGGCGGAATCCGCGCACCGTCGACCCGGATGACCGCCGTCTCGGGATCCACCCGGACCCCGAACTCCGTCACCACCCGCCCGTCGACCTCGACCCGCCCCTCCTCGATCAGAATCTCCGAACTCCGCCGAGAGGCAACCCCCGCCCGAGCCAAAACCTTCTGCAACCGAACTCCACCGTCATCCCCCATCCCGCACCCCCGCCTCCACACCAAACTCGCCGTCAGCCACCTCAGCCGACCCGTCCTCCGAGTCCTCCGCAGACCAATCCGACGCCTCACCCGCGGCGTCCGCGTCTACTTCATCCTCTGCGTCCGCGTCCTCGGTGTCCTCGGTGAAGGTGCTGTCGGTCGCACCTGCAGCCGGGGCTTCGCTCACCTCGACCTCACCCACCTCCGCGCCTTCCGCGTACACCTCGTCGGACGGGTCGTCTGTCTCGGTGGAGGTGGTGTCGGGTGCGGGGGGTGTGGCGTCGTCCGAAACTTCCGCCGCGTCTGGGGGAGCTGGTGGGAGGGTTTGGGCGGCTAGTTCTTCCTCGATGTCGTCCATGTCGGGGAGGTACGGCGCCAACTCGGGCAGATCGTCCAGGGACTGCATGCCCATGCGTTCCAGGAAGTACGTCGTCGTGCGGTACAGGGTCGCCTGCGACTCGGTGTCCGAGCCGGCTTCCTCGACCAGACCGCGGGCGACGAGCGTACGCATCACGCCGTCCACGTTCACCCCACGGATGGCGGAGACGCGAGCCCGGCTGACCGGTTGCTTGTAGGCGACCACGGAGAGGGTTTCGAGCGCGGCCTGCGTGAGGCGAGCCTGCTGACCGTCGAGGACGAAGCGTTCGACGTACGGCGCGGCCTCGACGCGGGTGTAGTACCGCCAGCCGCCGCCCACTTCACGCAGGTCGAATCCACGCCCCTGCTCGGTGTACTCCGCCGCCAACTCCTCGAGCGCCGTACCCACATCACCCGTCGGCCGACCGACCGCACGAGCCATCGTCAGCACCGGCAACGGCTCGTCCGTCACCATCAGGATCGCCTCGAGCGCCCGCCGCATCGTCTCGTCGTCAACAACAACCTCATCCCCCACCGGCACCGAAGTCTGCCCCGGCGGCAAATGCTCCTCATCCGCCTCGTCGGTCACCTCGTCCGTCATGTCGGGTTGGGGAGGATTACCTACCGATTCGGGTGCAAAATCCTCCCCACCCTCCTCGCCAGACCCTGCCGACTCCTCCACGGTGTCGGGGGTGGTGGTCGCGTCGGAGGTGGGTGTCGGGTCCTCCGAGGTGGGCGGCCGGTCCTCGGTGGAGGTGGTGTCCTCCGGGGTGGGGGGCTCGTGGGAGTTGGTCACTGGTTTGCCGTCTCGGATTCGTCTGGGGCGGGCTGGTGGATGTCGGATTCGTCGGTGAGGATCTCACCGGGTTCGAGGAAATGCGTCTCGTCGTCGACGACCGGCGCCTCGCCCGATTCGTCGGCGGGTTTCTGTTCCTCGTCGAACTCGTCGCTGACCGCGATCTCGCCTTCGTCGGTGCCGGTCCACCGGATCGTCAGCTCCCCCAACGGCGTCACCTGATCGAACGTGACAGCCGCCTCCCGGAACAGCTCCAGCAACGCCAAGAACCGGCACACCGTAGTGACCGTGTCCGGCGAATCAGCCACCAGCGACCGGAACGTGGTGCTCCGCTGCCGCCGCAGCCGGTCGATGATCACCTCCGCCTGCTCCCGCACAGTGACGGCCGGCGCGTGCAGGTGCGCGAGCGAAACCCCTGGAGGTACGTCGTCCTTGGGCGCCATCGCCTTCGCAGCCAGCGCCGCCAACCCGGCCGGATCAAGCCCGAGCAACACCTCAGGCAGCAACTCCGCGAACCGCGGCTCCACCCCCACAGCTCGCGGGAACCGACGCGACTCGACCGCCATCCGCTCCTGCACCAGCGCCGCGATCTGCTTGAACGCCCGGTACTGCAGCAGCCGCGCGAACAGCAGATCCCGAGCCTCGAGCAGCGCGAGATCCTCGTCGTCCTCGACCTCGCCCTTCGGCAGCAACCGCGCGGCCTTCAGGTCCAGGAGCGTCGCCGCGATCAGCAGGAACTCCGAGGTCTGGTCGAGGTCCCACTCCGACCCCAGCGCCTTGATATGCGCGATGAAGTCGTCGGTGATCACCGACAGCGCGATCTCGGTGATGTCCAGCTTGTGCTTCGAGATCAGCTGCAGGAGCAGGTCGAACGGCCCCTCGAAGTTCACCAGGTGAACACTGAATCCCTTGCCCTCGGCAACAGCCGGAGCAGCGTCGGTTCCGAGGTCCAACGGTAACGAGTCCGAGGAGGACACGGTCACTCCGACGCCTTCAGCCGCCGTACCAGCACCGAGTCCGGCCCGTGGTCGACGAAGTCGGCGAGCAGGACGTCGATCGCCTCGCGGACGATCCGGCCGCGATCGGCCGTCAGGCCGTGCTCCGCGCGTAGCGCGAGTCTGGTCTGTTCCAGGCCGAGCAGCTCCTCCTCCGTCACGTACACGGTGATCTTCGTGTCGTGCCGGATTCGACCACTCGACTTCCGGTCGTCGACGACCGCGGTACTGGACCGCACAGTCGATGACGGTCCGTCGGTGGTGGTGCGCTTCTCGGGTCTGGTCTGCTTCGGTGCCGCACCCCCGAAGAGTTCACTGGCACCTGGCAGGCTCACCCGGCGGGACAACGCGCCAGCACCTCCTTGGCAAGGTCGCGGTACTGCGTAGCCGCTTGGGACGAGGGCGCGTACGTCGTGATCGGTTCGCCGACGACCGTGGTCTCGGGGAACTTGACGGTACGCCGGATGACGGTGTGGAAGACGCGCTCGTCGAAGGCCTGGACCACCCGGTCGAGGACCTCCCGGGCGTGCGTCGTCCGCCCGTCGAACATGGTGCCGAGGATCCCGACGATCTCCAGCTTGGGGTTCAGCCGGTCCTGCACCTTGGCGATCGTGTCGGTGAGCATCGCCAGGCCGCGGAGCGCGAAGAACTCGCACTCGAGCGGTACGACGATGCCGTTCGACGCGGTCAGTGCGTTCACGGTGAGCAGCCCGAGCGACGGGGCGCAGTCGATCAGGATCACGTCGTACAGCGGGATGATCGGGTCCAGCACCCGCTGCAGCGTGTACTCGCGGGCGACCTCCTGGACCAGCTGGACCTCGGCCGCGGACAGGTCGATGTTGGCCGGCATCAGGTCGAGGTTCTCCACCCGGGTCGGCTGGATCACCTCGTCCGGGGTGATGTCGCGCTGCATCAGCAGGTTGTAGACCGACAGCTCGAGGTCGTGCGGCTGGACGCCCAGGCCGATCGAGGCGGACCCCTGCGGGTCGAAGTCGATCAGCAGCACCTTGCGACCGGTCTCGGCGATCGCCGCGCCGAGGTTGATCGTGGTGGTGGTCTTGCCGACGCCGCCCTTCTGGTTGCACATCGCGATGACCTGCGCCGGGCCGGTCTTGGTCGGCGGCTGCGGCACCGGCAGGTCCGGCTGCGGCCGGCCGGTCGGGCCGATCTTGTGACGCGGACCGTTCGGGTCGTTCACGGGTGCCAGGTCCTCCGCGGTGAGCTTGGCCGTCGGCTTCGGCATCTCCGCATAGTTGTCGGGCAGGCCCCGCGGCGCCGTGGGCGCCGGCCGCGGCGGGCTGCTGGGTGGGGTCGTCGGTGGCATGCTGATCGGCTGGGCCGGCTCCGGTACCGGAAGGTGGCCCATCACGTGTTCGGTGCCCGGGAATGTCGACTCGTTCATGACTCGTCAAACCTTTCAACCGATACGGGCGATCCCAGCGACTGTAAGCGTGCATTCAAGCACTCTCAACCAGCCACTCCGCACCGGGGTGGGGCTGTTTGTCGACAAAGCTCCGAACTCGGCCGATCACCCTCCCCGGATCACCGGCCGTGACGAGATGATCGCACACCGTCCGCGCATTCGACCCACCGGGGTAGCCCTCAGGAGGAGAGCGCCCGCGGGTGTGAGGTGGCGTAGACCTCGCGCAGCTTGTCGACCGTCACCAGCGTGTAGACCTGTGTCGTCGTCACGGACGCATGTCCCAGCAACTCCTGGACCACACGTACGTCGGCCCCGCCGTCGAGCAGATGTGTCGCGTACGAGTGCCGCAGCGTATGCGGGGAGATCTCCTTCGAGATCCCGGCCCGCTGGGCAGCACGACGCAGTACCGTCCAAGCGCTCTGCCGGGACAGGCGTCCGCCGCGGGCGTTCAGGAAGAGCGCAGGGGTGCCGCGACCGCGTGACACCAGCTCGGGGCGCCCACGGACCAGGTACGCCGACAGCGCTTCACGGGCGTAGGTGCCGACAGGTACTACCCGCTCCTTGCTGCCCTTACCGCGCAGCAGTACGGCGTTGGAGTCCAGGTCGATGTCGTCGACGTCCAGCCCGACTGCCTCCGAGATACGGGCGCCTGTGCCGTACAGGAACTCCAGCAACGCCGCATCGCGCGTTGCCAGCACAGCAGGTTCCGCCTCGGCGCCAGCGGCCGCTGAGAGGATCCTGGTCACCTCGTCGACAGACAGGGCCTTCGGCAGTCGCTGCGGCGGCGCAGGTGGCTTCACAGCCGCCGCAGGGTCCACTGCGGTCAGCCCCTCGCGCACACAGAACTTGTGGAAGCCACGGACCGCCACCACGGTCCGCCCCGCACTGGACGCGGTCAGTGGCGGGTGGTCGGCGTCGCCCTCGCGCAGCCGCATCAGGAAGTCGCCGACCACGGCCTCCGTGATCCGGCCGAGGTCGTCGATCTCCGTGGCCGCGAGGTAGCCGCCGTACCGGCGCAGGTCACGCCGGTACGACGCCAACGTGTTGGCGGCCAGGCCGCGTTCGACCGTGAGGTGGTCGAGGTACGCGCTGACCGCACGTGCGATGTTGCTCAGACCAGCACCTCGTCGAGCTTCAGCTGCGACAAGTCGTGTGCCTCCGCGACCGGACCGTAGGTGACCTGCCCGTCGAACGTGTTCAGGCCGAGCGCCAGGCTGTGGTCCGACTTCAGCGCCTCCCGCCACCCGAGGTTCGCCAGCTCGATCGCGTACGGCAGCGTCACGTTGGTGAGCGCGTACGTCGACGTGTTCGGCACCGCACCGGGCATGTTGGCGACGCAGTAGAACAACGAGTTGTGGATGGGGTAGACCGGGTCGGCGTGCGTGGTCGGACGCGAGTCCTCGAAGCAGCCGCCCTGGTCGATCGCGATGTCGACGAGCACGCTGCCCGGCTTCATCCGGCTGACCATGTCGTTGGTGACCAGCTTCGGCGCCTTCGCACCGACGACCAGCACCGCGCCGATGACCAGGTCGGCCTCGAGGACGGCCTTCTCGATCTCGAACGCGTTCGACGCGATCGTCAGCAGGTGGCCCTGGTAGATCTGGTCGGCCTGCCGCAGCCGTGCGATGTTGCGGTCGAACAGCTGCACCTGTGCCTGCATGCCGAGCGCGATCGCGGCCGCGTTCATCCCGGAGACACCGGCACCGAGGATGACCACGCGGGCCGGGTGTACGCCGGACACGCCGCCGAGCAGCACGCCACGGCCGCCGCCCTGCGCCATCAGGTGGTACGCACCGGACTGCGGCGCGAGCCGGCCGGCAACCTCGCTCATCGGCGCCAGCAACGGCAGCGTGCCGTCCGGAAGCTGGACCGTCTCGTACGCGATACCGGTGATGCCGGCCTTGAGCAACGCGTCGGTCGTGTCCTGGCTGGCGGCAAGGTGCAGGTACGTGAACAGCACCTGGTCCTTGCGCATCCGGTGGTACTCCTCCGCCACCGGCTCCTTGACCTTGAGCACCAGCTCCGCGTCGGCCCAGACATCGTCCGCCTCCGGCACGATCCGCGCCCCGGCCGCGACGAACTCGGCGTCCGGGATCAGCGAACCGGCGCCCGCCCCCTGCTCGATCAGAACCTCGTGCCCGCTGCGCACGAACTCGTGCACACCGGACGGGGTGATCGCCACCCGGTACTCGTGGTTCTTGACTTCTTTCGGTACTCCGACCTTCACAACTCGCCCTTCTTTCACGCTCCAGGTGTGCGGCCCACGTCGTTGTGTCCGCGGCCCGGCGGTTGAGGGGAGTGCCGCTAGGTCGCTGCCGAGTGTAAGCCCGCGGGGTTCATACCAGCCGACCGGATGGTCTGATCGTCACGCGACACTCTGCGAGTACCCCGGCATTAATCCAATGGAAGCATTACGGCAAAAATGTCGGCATGCAGGACGAGGTCGAACTACCGGGCGGAAACGTCGGCGGAGCAGTCCGGATCGGCGACACGGTACGCCGCGCGACCGGGCCGTGGACGCCCGCGATTCATGCACTGCTCAACTACTTGGCCGACGCCGGGCTGCCCGGCGTACCGCGGGTGCACGGGTACGACGAACGCGGACGGGAGGTTCTCGATTACCTTCCGGGTACGGCGTACACCCCGGACGTGCCGGACGACGTGCTGGCGGACGCGATGCGCTGGCTCGCGCGGTATCACCAGGTCGTTGCCTCGTACCGCCCATCCGGTGTGATCACGTGGCGAGCAGGCCAGGCCGAACTCGCTGCGGACCAGATCATCTGCATGCACGATTACGGGTACTACAACTGGATCGGCACCACGGACGGCTTCAGCGGCGTCATCGACTGGGACCTCGCCGGCCCCGGCGTACCACTCGACGACATCGCGTTCACCGCGTGGAACACCGCCCCGCTGGCGATCCCGATGGACCCGGCGTACCAGGCCGCGCGGATCCGGTTGATGAGCGAGGCGTACGGCGGAGTGTTCACGCCGCTCGAGCTGCTCGAGGCCGCGCCGCTCCTCGCGCAACGGTCCGCCCGGGTGATCCGCGAGGGCCAGGTCGCGGGTGATCCGGGCATGCTCAACCTCCTGCGGGTCGGCGAACCGGAGCGTAGCGAACGGCGGCTGGCTGACCTTCGCGACCGGATTCCGGAGATCGCTGCGCACCTCTGAGTCCGGCTGACGTGGCAACGATCATTGACGGGCATTCGTAGGCGTCAGGGATGCTTTGGAATGGCACCCGCCCGCCCCGGGTTGCACGGTGAGGGACGTCCGACGAGAAGGAGCACGGAGTGGCGATGGAACTGGGACGGTACGGGATCTGGCACGGCGGCCAGCATTACGGCCCGGAGCTCGCGGCGGGACTGGAGCAGGCGGGGTACGGCGCGTTGTGGCTGGGCGGCTCGCCGGAGGCCGATCTGCGCGACGCCGAGGTGTTGCTGGCCGCAACGAGTTCGGTTGCCGTCGGCACCAGCATCGTCAACATGTGGAAGTCGCCCGCGGCCGACGTCGCGGCGTCGTACCACCGGTTGGAGGACGAGCACCCGGGACGGTTCCTGCTCGGCGTCGGGATCGGGCACCGGGAGGCCACCGGCGAGTACAAGTCGCCGTACCAGACGATCGTCGGGTACCTCGACGAGCTCGACGACGCGAAGGTGCCAGCCGACCGGCGGGCGCTGGCCGCGCTCGGCCCGAAGGTGCTGCAGTTGTCCGGCGCGCGAACGGCCGGAGCGCTCCCCTACCTCACCACTCCGGAGCACACCCGGGAAGCGCGCCGCACCCTCGGCGGCGGAGTGCTGCTCGCTCCGGAGCAGATGGTCGTGCTCGAAACCGACCCGGAGATCGCGCGTGCGACGGCCCGTGACCGGTTGGCGCCGTACCTGCAGCTGAGCAACTACACGACGAACTTCAAGCGACTCGGGTTCACCGACGACGACTTCGCCGACGGCGGCAGCGACCGGCTCGTCGACGCGATGGTCCTGCACGGCTCCGCGGTCGAGATCGCAGCCGGCCTGAAGGCCCACCTGGACGCCGGCGCGGACCACGTCGCCATCCAGCAACTGGGCCACGAAGGCATCGACCTACTCCCCGGTTACGAGGCCCTGGCAACCGTTCTCGGATAGGTCTTGATTCCGGCCAGGAACGGGGGAACATCAGCAGTAGGCGCACCACATGGCGCGGTGCGTTTTGGAGGTGTTTCCCCATGACTGAGCGACATGAGTTGCGATGGGGCGGCTTCGCCGGACTGGCCTTCGTCGTCCTGGCAATGCTGGGCAGGTTCCTGCCCGGTAATGCTCCGACGGTCGGTGATTCGGACAGTACGATCTCGAGCTGGCTCTCCGACCACCGGACCACGATCCTGTTCAGCTCGCTGATGTGGGCTGCCGCGGCCGGGTTGGTCATCTGGTTCTCGGCGGCGTTCGCCGAGGCGATCCGTGAGCGGGCCGAGCGCAGCGACGTGCACCTGGCGTTGCTGGCCGGTTCGGTGCTGGTCGGCGGCGCGATCTTCGTGAACGCCGGGCTGACCGCCGCGACCGCGTTCGGCATCGACGGCCGGGACGCGGCGATCACCAGGTCGATGTACGACCTCAGCGCGGTGATGACGACGATGATCGGCTTCGCCGCCGCACTGCCGTTGGCCGCGGCCGGGATCGGGGTACTGCGCACGCACGTGATGCCGAACTGGCTCGGCTACCTCGGCCTGCTGGCCGCCGTGGTCTCGTTCATCGGCGCGTTCGGCGTGTTCGCCGACAGCGGCACGTTCGTTGCCGGCGGCATGTTGATGACCACGGTCCCGCTGCTGCTGTCCGCGGTCTGGATCATCGGCGCGAGCGGCTACATGGTTCGCGAGCACCTGCCGGAGCTCACCACTGGAGACGCCGCCGTACCGCAGATGTAGCGGGTCTATCGCATCGTGAAGTCGGCGAAGTCGAAGCCCGGTGACACGATGCACGACACGAGCACCGCCTCGTCACCCACGGGCCGGGCCGCCTGCCACGCGCCCGCAGGTATCACCACCTGCGGCCGCTGGCCGGCGCGCACGTCCGGCCCGAGGGTGACCGTCCGATCGTCGTACTCCAACGTCAACGGCCCGCCTGAGTGCCACAACCAGAGCTCCGTCGACCGCACCCGGTGCGACCGCGACTCCTCCCCCGGCGCGAGCAGGAAGTAGATCGCGGTCGCGCTGGCCCGAGTCCCGTCGTACCCCTCCGGCGCGAACTCGACCGGAGAACGCCACGTCTGCCGGTACCACCCGCCCTCCGGGTGCGGTTCGAGATCGAGCAACTCGGCCAACTCCGGCTTCTGCATGGTCCGATTCTCCGGCAGAGTGCGGTCCATGACCGAGCTGCCCTCCGAGTACCACCGCCGTCTGCCGTACGGCGAACGCATGTCGGCCGAACCGTTGCTCACATCGCCGTTCTTCCCGTTCGAAGGCGAGCTGCAGGTCGTGCCGCTGGCCGATCCGGTGCTGCCCGAACCGCCGCGACGCGGTGAGGACGGCGGTCAGCCGTGCCCGAAGTGCACGGATCCGGACGGGTCCGTGATCTGGCGCGACGAGCAGTGGTCACTGAAGGCGTTCGAGCCGACCGGCCTGCCGCTCGTGGCGCTCCTCGAGCCACACGAGCACTACCGCCTCGACAATCTGCCGCCTGAGCTGACCGCCACCCTCGGCTCGATGATCCAGCGCGTGGCGAAAGCGATCCAGAGCATCGACAGCGTGGGCCGGACGCACTTCAACCGCTGGGGTGACGGCAGCGAGCACTTCCACCTCTGGTTCCTCGCCCGCCCCGTCGGCATGATGCAACTCCGCGGCGCGATGATCGCGGCCTGGGACGACATGCTCCCGAAGGTCCCCGCCGACGAGTTCACCGCGAACATCCGGCTGGTCGCCGCCGCCCTCGCGGAGGACGGCGGCGAGGCCGTTGGATCAGTGGGAGCCGAGTGACCGCGCGACGATGATGTCGGTCTTGCGCACCGGCGGGCCGTCGACCGGTGCCGGGTCGTCGGGTGTCGGTGCGATCCCTCCGGCGGCCACCCGGTCGAGCGTGGCGAGCCCGAGGCGGTCGACCGAGCCAAAGACGGTGTAGTCCGGCCGCAGCCGCGAGTCCCCGAAGACCAGGAAGAACTGCGACCCGTTGGTGTTCGGGCCGGCGTTCGCCATCGCCAGTGTGCCGCGGGCGTACACCTTCCGCGTCCCGGTCGTGTCGTCCGGCCAGTTCGGCAGGTCGGTGGGCAGCTCGTCCTTGTACGAGTAGCCCGGCCCGCCCGCGCCCGTACCGCTCGGGTCACCGCACTGCAGCACCTTCAGCGTCGGGTACAGCGTGAGCCGGTGGCAGGTGGTGAAGTCGTAGAACCGGCTCTTCGCCAGGTGCAGGAAGCTCTGCACCGTGCACGGCGCCTTCGCCCGGTCCAGTGACAGCAGCATCGGCCCCTGGTTGGTGGCGACGACGACTCTGACGATCCCCTTGTCCGGTGTGTGTTTCGGGTCGGGCGGCAGTGACACCGGACGGGCAGGCGGCTCGTCCGGTGTCACTGTGTAGCCGCAGGGGCCTTTGGTACTCGGCGGCGTACCGGCAGCGTCGGCCGGTGCTGTGGCGACCAGCAGACTGGCCGATGTCAGCACGGTCAGTGCCGCGATCACGATGGTCTTCCTCATCAAGAATTCCCTCCCGCAATGGTGAAGAGCCGTAGGTCACGGTTCTTGGGCAGCGTGATGCTCACGGGGGTCTGCGTCAACATCACAGGTGCCGTGGCGAAGATGTGCGTGGTGACGTTGTCCTGTCCGCCGCCCGATTCGTTGCGGTACGGCGTGGTTGCGACGATCACGTTGCCGTAGTGGAGGGTGTCGCCGCCACCGCCCAGGTCCAGTCGCTGAAGGACAGGTCGATCTGCGACGTCGTACCGTCCGCGTAGTTGAGCGTCGCGGTCGTCTCCTGGTTGCCGTTGACCGCACTGCCGATGAAGGACAGCGTCGTCGTACCGGCGGGCAGGTCCAGGTTGAGCAACTGTCCGTCGGCCGGCACGTTGTCGGGCTCGCCGGCGGGCACGTCGGGCCACGTGAAGCTGAGGCCCTGGACGGTACCTGTGCCACCTGCCGTCAGACCGGCCGCCGCCAGCGCCTGCCGTGAGTAGCTGACGCCGCCACCGTCGTAGTCCGCGTCGGTGTGGTCGCTGTTGTCATCAGAGATGCCCACACCTTCACGTAGTACGAAGAACGAGTTCGGTTGCCCCACGACCACAGTGAAACCGACCTGTGGCAAGGCGGTTCCGTCAGCCGCCTTCATCTGCACTGTGATGGGGTAGCGGCCGTCCGGCGTACCAGTGGCAGCTGTGATCGTCACTGACGCACTACCGACCTTGTCGACGTGGAACGTGCCGGTAGCAGGTGTTGCTGTGAGACCGGCAGGTGTTTGCAGCGTGTAGCTGACGTCCTGCGCCGTACCGCTCAGCCGGTGGGCCTGCAGAGCTACGGGTGCACTTGTGGTGCCAGGAGCGATGACTACGCGGCTGGTGTCCGTAGAGGTCTGGAACGGGATCTCGCCGGTCCGCCACGACGGCGGTGCGTCCTTCGCGCCCCAGGCCTTGTTCGGCGTCGTACCAAGCGTGAAGTCCAGCGTCCCACCACGCTGCACGAACGACTCCGGCAACCAGGGCTTGGTCGAGGTCTTCCCGTTCACCTTCAGCGACTGCACGTACTGCGCATCCGCACCCGGAGCGTTGATCCGGATGGTCTTGCCGTCGCGGTGGATCACGGCCCGCGGGAAGAGCGGCGCCGCGACCTGGAGCTCCGCGCGGCTCGGTACGTCCGGGTAGAGACCCAGTGCGGTCCACACGTACCAGGACGACATCGCACCGAGGTCGTCATTCCCCGGGATCCCGCCGGTGCTGGTGTTCCACAGCTGGTTCATTGCCTGCCGCAACGTCTCCTGCGTCTGGTACGGGCGGCCGGTGTAGTTGTAGATCCAGGGCGTGTTGATCGACGGCTCGTTGTCCATCTCGGCGTGCAGTTCACCTGCACCGGTCAGCGCCCAGGTCCCGTCCGGGTTCTTGAAGAACGCATCCAGCCGCTGGTTCACGGCGTCGGTGCCGCCCATCGCGTCGACCAGACCGGCCCGGTTGTGCGGCACCATCCAGCTGTACTGCGCACTACTGCCCTCAGCGAACCCGTCGTACGTCGACGGCGTGAACGCGGGCCAAGCACCGTTGTCGTCCCGGTTCTGGATGTAGCCGCCGTTGGCCGGGTTGAACACGTTCTGCCAGTACTGCGACCTGGTGAGGAACTTCTGGTACGTCGACTTGTCGCCGGTCCGTTGCGCGAGCTGAGACAGTGCGAAGTCGTCAGTCACGTCCTCGAGCGTTTCGACCGCACCGCCCCACGCGTTGGATTTCGTGGGGATGTAGTGCAGTGCCAGGTACTTGTCGAGCGACGGCCGCTGCCCGATCGACATGACCGGCTTGCCGGCCGAGCTGAGGTCCTTCGCGGTCGGTACGGTCGCTGCCTTCACCAGAGAGCGCAGTGCGCCGCGGGCGTCGAAGTTCGTTCCACCGAAGGCGTAGATGCCGGCCACAGCTGGTGCGGACGGGTCGCCGGTCATCACCGCCGTACTGCCAGATGCGTGCGTCCACCGGTCCCAGATGCCGTCGTTCTGCGTGGCCTGGTTGAACAACGATTGCGCGATGTCTCCGGCGCGGTCGGGTTCGAGCAATGTAACTAGTTGCAGTTGCGACCGGTAGACGTCCCAGCCCGAGAACGTCGCATACTGCGCCTGCTGCCCGCGCGACAGGTAGTGCGGTTTCTGGTCGAAACCCCAGTACTGCCGGTTGACGTCGCTGAACACGTTCGGGTGCAGCAGGGCGTGGTACAGCGCGGTGTAGAACGTGGTGCGCTGGTCCGTCGTACCGCCGGTGATCTCGATGCGGTCGAGCTGCTTTCGCCACGTCTGCTTGGCTTTCGCGGCCGTGACGGCGACCGACGTACCGCGCGGGTTCTCGGCGCGCAGGTTCGCCAGCGCGTTGGCAGCGCTCACATAGGAGATGCCGATCCGCATCGTCACCTTGTCCGATTTGTCATGGTCGAAGCCGACGTACCCACCGGACCCCTTGTTCGGCGGCATCCACCCGTCGGCGCCGTACGTCGTACCGCCGGTCGCCTGAGTGCTCCCCGGGGTCACCGTGGTGTCGGTCCAGGTGCCCTGGTTCTTGAACGGCTGGTCGAACTCGGCGACGAAGTGCAGCGTGTAGTAGCTGCGCTGCCCGACGCTGGCCAGGTAGCCGCAGAAGTTCCCGCTCGTCACCGACCCGCTCACCGTGCGGTGCGCCGCGTCGATGCTGACCTGCGCGTCGCTGGATCCGACCTCGGAGTTCGACGTACGGAACATCAGCGTCTTGGCCTTGTCCGCCGGGAACGTGAACGCCGCCGACCCGGTCCGCGTGGTCGCACTCAGCTCCGCACTCACCCCGGAGTCGAGACCGACCTTGTAGTAGCCCGGCTTCGCGACCTCGTTCGCATGGCTGTACGTCGACGCGTAGAGCTCGTCCTTCGCATCACTCTGCGGCGAGCTCGTCACCTCACCCGCCAACGGGAAGACCGGGATGTCCCCCGACCCACCCGCGCACCCGGTCCCGCTCATGTGCGTCAGGCTGAATCCACGGATCTTGCTCGCCGAGTACAAGTACCCGCCCGGGGCAGCAGTCCGGTACGCATTCCCCCGACTCGTCTCCGGACTGAACGACAACATCCCGAACGGCACCACGGCCCCCGGGAACACGTTCCCCGCATTCGTCGTACCCACCAACGGATCCACCTGCTCAGTCGGATCCGAAGAACTACTGGTAATCCGGCTACTCCCGACCACCTCCGGCGTACGCAAACCACCAACCACAGGATCAGGCGGAGTCGCGGTGGTCGGAGGGCCGCCGGAACCGGCCGGAGACGGAGTGGGCAGAGCCTGGGCAGTGGGCGCGAGCGCTGCGATCAGAACACCCGCGAGCACGAAGCTCGCGCGGCGGGACAGGGCGGAACGACGCATGAGCGGAACCAACCTTCGACGTCGGAACGGGGCGGAGTGACATCGTTGTCAGCAACAAATACCCCAGCCGGTCCCCACGGTCAAGGTCCCGCCCTCTGCCTACACCGCGGGCGTCAGCGGCCGAATCCGGCCCAGCGGTGCTTGGTAGCGGGCTGGGCGCGGTCGGTGGTGGAGGCTGCCGACGACCGGTCGGGCTGCTGCAGCGGTACGGCGTTGAGGGTTTCTTTGACGGTTCGGGCCGAGTCGTCGACGCGGTCGCACACCGCGGCCACTCTTCCCTGGACATCGGAGGTCTTGAGATGCGGCTCCTGGGCGAGTCGCTGGAACTCCGTTCGGACGTCGTCGGTCAGTCGCGCGCGCAGGTCCGACAACGCCTCCCGCGTCGGCTCGAACCTCTCGCGCAGGTGAGATGCCAGTTTCGCGTCGACAACCCGTTCGAAGATCTCCTCCCGCGGCGCCTTGAGCAGATCGCGGACCGCGTTGTCGGGCCATTCGCCCAGCGCCCGCCCGTACTGAACGGCCAGAGCCAGGGCGGCGTCCCGGGCCACCGGATGCTCGGCCTCGCCCTCCTGGGCGTCCCGCAGCCTCGACCCGAGCTCGGGGCTGAGCCGGTAGCAGATCCGGTCACCGTTGACGGCCCAGTCCGCGTGCCGCAGCCCGTCGTTCAGGAACCGGTCCGCTTCGCCGCCGACGTCGAGTGCCATCTTGATGGGTCCGCCCCCTTCGGTCTCCCGGGCTTCGATGCGCTTGTCCAGCGCCGTGAACGTGACAACCCGGATCGCGTGCCGGAGCTCGGTCACCTCGTCAGAGCTGAGGGAGTCAGGTCGTTCCGCCGCGGCCTCGAAGGCGCGACCGATCGCGTTGTCGAACACCATCGACCCGTCGGGTCGCACCGCACCCAGCGGCCCGGTCGACGCGTCGAACGACACGCCTCCCGTGTTGCGATGGACCTTGAGCTCGCCCCAATCGATGACATTGACCACGAGCTTGTCGAGAATTGTCTTCGCACCATGCGATGGCTGCGACGTGCTCACGAACCGATCTCCTTCTGCTCGCCGTCGGTTGTCCGCAGGACACTAGCGACGAGATGGACCACTCTCGATGTGCGGCAGGTAACGATGCCGGCATCCAGATCCGGGATTGCTCAGGTGTGGTCCTTGGCCGGCCAGGGGGAGTCGGCCGGGCGGAGGGTATCGAAGCCGGGGCCGTTGAGGGCGGTCCAGGCGGCGAGGGCACCCATGATGAGGATGGGGTTCTGGAGGTGGCCGGCGAGGGCGGCGCCGACGACGTCGACGAGAGGGGCCCAGACGGTTTCCATGTCGGCCTCCTCATGCACCCGCTCGAACGACTCCGGAGCCGGAGACAGGTCGCGGGCCAGGAAGATCCGGACCGCCTCGTTCGTCAGGCCGGGTGAGGTGAACGCGTCGACCAGGATCCGCCAGTCGGCGGCCTTGGTCGCGGTCTCCTCCCACAGCTCGCGCTCACCGCCCAGGCGGTACTGCTCCCCCTGCACGTCGAGCAGCCCGGCCGGCGCCTCGAGCAGCTTGTAGCCGACCGGGTGCCGGTACTGACGCACGAGCAGCATCCGGTTGTTCTCGTCGAGAGCGACCACGCCGACCGCTCCGGGATGTACGACGACATCGCGGACGAACGACTCACCGCCGGGCGGTTCGATGGTGTCCCGGCGTACCGAGATCACCCGGCCGGTCTCGTGCACCGTCTCCGAGGCGGAGACCGGCCAGCGCTCGGGCTGATCAGCCAGCCCGGCGCCGAACCGGAGCTCCGGGTAGTCGGTCATCGAGCCTTGACCGTCTCAGCCTTGGCGGCAGGCTTCTCGGTCTTCTTGGCCACCGGCTTGGGGTCCTCGACCGGGAGCCGGGACTCGCGCTGCCGCTCGATCGCGGCCGCGACCAGCCCGGAGAAGAGCGGGTGCGGCTTGGTCGGCCGCGACCGCAGCTCCGGGTGCGCCTGCGTGGCCACGAAGTACGGGTGCACGGAGCGGTCCAGCTCGATGAACTCGACCAGCTCGTTGTCCGGCGACAGTCCGCTGAACACCAGCCCGGCGGTCTCCAGCTTGTCCCGGTACGCGTTGTTGACCTCGTAGCGGTGCCGGTGCCGTTCCTGCACCGACGGGGCGCCGTACAAGGAGCGGACGATCGAGCCGTCGGCCAGGTTCGCCGGGTAGAGACCGAGGCGCATCGTTCCGCCCAGGTCGCCGGTTCCGTCGACGATGTGCTTCTGCTCCTCCATCGTCGCGATCACCGGCTGCTCCGCATCCGGGTCGAACTCGCTGGAGTTCGCCTGGTCGAGACCGGCCAGGTCCCGCGCCACCTCGATCACCATGCACTGCAGGCCGAGGCAGAGCCCGAGGATCGGGACGCCCTGCTCGCGGGCGTACCGGATCGCGCCGATCTTGCCCTCGATGCCGCGCACCCCGAACCCGCCCGGGATGCAGATCGCGTCGACGTCGCCGAGCAACCGGGCCGCGGCCTCGGGCGTGGCGCACTCGTCGGAGGCGATCCAGCGCAGGATCACCCGGGCGTCGTTGTCGAACCCGCCCGCACGCAGCGCCTCGGCGACCGACAGGTACGCGTCCGGCAGGTCGATGTACTTGCCGACCAGCGCGACCGTGACCTCGTCCTTCGGGTGGTGCACGACCCGCAGCAGCTCGTCCCAACGGGTCCAGTCCACGTCGCGGAACTGCAGGTTCAGCCGGCGTACGACGTACGCGTCCAGACCCTCGGCGTGCACGACCTTCGGGATGTCGTAGATCGACGGCGCGTCGACCGCGGCCACGACCGCCTCGACGTCGACGTCGCACATCAGCGAGATCTTGCGCTTCACGCTGTCCGGGATCGGCCGGTCGGCGCGGCACACGATCGCGTCGGGCTGGATACCGATCGACCGCAGCGCGGCGACCGAGTGCTGGGTCGGCTTGGTCTTGAGCTCACCGCTGGGCGCCATGTACGGCACCAGCGAGATGTGCAGGAAGAACACGTTGTCGCGGCCGACATCGTGCCGGACCTGCCGCGCCGCCTCGAGGAACGGCAGCGATTCGATGTCGCCGACGGTGCCGCCGATCTCGTGCAGTACGACGTCGACGTCCGGGCCCGCCATCGCGAGCATCCGTTCCTTGATCTCGTTGGTGATGTGCGGGATCACCTGGACGGTGTCGCCCAGGTACTCGCCGCGGCGCTCCTTGGCGATCACGCTCGAGTAGATCTGGCCGGTGGTCACGTTCGCGACCTGGGAGAGGTCCCGGTCGAGGAAACGCTCGTAGTGCCCGATGTCCAGGTCGGTCTCGGCGCCGTCGTTGGTGACGAACACCTCGCCGTGCTGGAACGGGTTCATGGTGCCGGGATCCACGTTGAGATACGGATCCAGCTTCTGCATCGTGACGCGGATGCCCCGTGCCGTCAGCAGACTGCCGAGGCTGGACGCTGTCAGTCCCTTACCGAGACTGGATGCCACGCCACCGGTGACGAATACGTGCTTGGTCTGCTGCGAATTGGAAGCCCTGTCCACGGGTCTTCAGCCTACCTGTTGTCAACCACCGGTCGCGACGAGACCCGCGTAGATGTCGAGCAGATTCTTCGCCACCGCGTCTTCGTCCATCCATCTGGAGGCCAACTCCCGGCCGCGTGTCCGCATAGCGTTCGCGGTGTCGGGCTCCGCCAGGACGGCCCGTACCCCGTCCGCCAGCCCGTCCGCGTCAGCGGGAAACGCCAGTACAGCACTGTCCCCGACCAGCTCGGGTACGCCGCCGACCGCGGTGGCCACCACCGGTACGCCGACCTGCATCGCCTCCTGCAGGACGAGGGCACGCGCCTCCCAGTGCGATGTGAGCAGAAACACATCGGCCGCACCGAGCAGATCGGCCACATCGTTGCGGTGACCGAGCAACCGGACCGGCAGCTCCTCCGCGTCGATCCGCGCCTGCAGGTTGTCCCGCAGCGGTCCGTCACCGACGACCACGAACACTGCGTCCGGAGTCGACTCGTGTACGCGGGAAGCGACGGACAGCAAGGTCGGGTAGTCCTTCTGTGGCGCCAGACGCCCCACGGTGAGCACCATGGGTTGGTCGCCGAGTCCCAGCTCCCGCCGTACGGCGGCACGTCGTGCACGGATCCGTGGCATCGCCGGAGCGGCCACAGGTGCCAACTGCGCGTTGCGGGCGCCGAGGCTCTTGGCCAGGTCCACGAGGTCGCTGGACGCCCCCAGAGTCAGGTCAGCGCCTCTGGCAACCAGCCGCTGCCCCATCCGCATCACGAGTCCTCGTGGTCCGGGGGCGATCACCGCGTTGTGCCAGGTGACGACCAGCGGCCGCAGCCGGGACCTGTCCCGCAGCGCGGTCATGCCGGCGCGGTAGCCGTGCGCGTGGATGACGTCGCACTCACGCAGTCCGGCCGCCTGGGAGACGACGGTCGCCGGGGCGAACTCGAAGTGCTCGGCCGTGCCCGGCGGAGCACACACCACCACCTCGTGCCCCGCACTGACGAACCGCGGCACCAGCGAGGCAACGTGCTGCCCGATGCCGCCCCGCGACTCCGCGAGCAGCAGCCCGATCCTCATGGTTTCTCCCGTCGTACGAGTGCGCGAGCGTCCGCGCGATCCAATGCAAGCACGACCAGGGCGTACACGACGACGGCGGCGAGCCCGGAGAGGACGGAGAACGCCACAGCCTTGCCTACTCCACCGTCCCCAGCTGGCAGTGCAACCACCCAGCCAGCTGCACCGGCCAGCACAGCGCCCGCCAGTGCAGTGAGGTGGGCACGTGGTACTCCCGCTAGTACAGCTGGTCCAGCCTCACGACGCAGGACCAGCAGCAGTAGGACGGCGCCTGCGACCATGCCGACGGACATCGCGGCAGCCAGCGCGGGTACTGCGTCCCAGCGAGTCGTGAGCACCACACCGGCTACAGCCACGAGTATCCAGGCCGCGGATGTCACCACGGCCACCTCACGCCCGGAGTGCCGGGCGTAGAGCACCCGGCCGACATGCATCAGTACGGCGAACCCGATGGCAGCTGGTGCGAACGCGATGAGTCCGTTGGCCAGTGAGGTCGCCTTGGCCTCCTGCACCGCGCCGTCGTCGTACGCAAAGATCCTGGCGACCGGTACCGCCGTAGCGACGAGCAGTGCGGCGCCGGCACCGCCGGCCAGCATCACCGCGCGGGTGGACGCCGCGGCGTAGCGGTCGAAACCCTCCCCTGCCTCGAACGCTGCCGCCAGACGAGGGAAGACCGCTGTGGTGATCGGCACGGCCAGCACTGCGTACGGCAGGAGGTACACCGCGTTGGCCCACGTGTACACGGCAATGCTGCCCGCAACGCCACGGTGGTTGGCCAGGTACGTCGTGACGACGAAGGTGAGCTGTTGCGCGACCAGTACTGCCAGGCCCGCGAGTGCGAGCTTCCGCAGTACCGGTCCGACGCCCGGGTCCAGCCTGAGGGTCGGTCTGATCGGCAAGCGGAGCAGGAGCATCGGGACGAGCACTGTGAGGGCCAGCGCGAGGACGCCGGCCGTAGTACCCCAGGCCAGCAGGTCGGTGGCGCCTCGCGAGGCCGAGTCCGCGTCAGGGGCCGTACCGGCGAACACGAAGTAGGTGCCGACGACCACGAGGCTGGAGATCAGCGGTGCCCACGCCCCGGCCGCGAAACGCTTGTGGGACTGGAGAACGGCGGTCGCGACCACTGCCACGGCGTACCCGAAGACCTGCGGCACGAAGATCGCCAGCATCCGGGTCGCGGTCGCCGTGGAGCTCGCGCAGTCGGCACCAGGGTCGAGCATCGCGTCGGTGTACCGCCCCGCCAGAACCCAGGCCAGCAAGGCGACCGGGGCCAGCAGCACGAACGACCAGGACAGCAACGCCCCGACGATCCGCCCCTGCGCCGCCCGGTCGCCGCGGGCGACGGGACCGGCCAGGACCGGAATGACCGCACCCGCCAGCGCCCCGCCGGCGACCACTTCGAAGAGAATGTTGGGCAGCTGATTGGCCGTCGTGTAGGCCTCAGCCAAACAGCCCGCGCCGACAGTTTTCGAGAACACCAACCACCGGCCGAAGCCGACAACCCGCGCCAGAACGGTGACGGCCGCAACAATCAGGGCCGCGCGGGCGAGCCGGCTCACCTGGGTCGACGGCCCCACTGGTCGATCTTGTCGAGAACCGGGGTGTCGGCGATGACCTTGGTGAAGCTGACCTTCTCGCTGGCCAGGTTCAGGCCGACGACGGCCGCCAGCACGAGCGTCTTCAACGGACGCGGGAGCGACGCCGCGAGCGCCGTACCGGTGATGGCACCGAGGCCGTTCGCGCCGCAGTCGCCCAGCATCGAGCGTTCGCCGAGGTCCGACGGGGCGGACGCCGCGGCAGCGCCGACGACGGCACCGGCCGGACCGTTCACGACGGCCAGCGGTGCGTTCAGGGCGGTCACGGCCTTGAGCGCGCGGCCGGGCCGCAGGTCGAGGAGGTTGGTGAGGTTCGCCGTACCGGCGATCAACGCGCCGTCGGCAACGACCCCGGCGACGGCCTTCACACCGCGCGACTTCCGCGGCAGCAACGCGGCGGCCGCGAGACCGGCAGCGCCGACCCCGAGGATCTTCACCGCACCGCTCGTCACCTCACCGCGCTTCAACGCACTCAGATGACCGCGAAAACCCTTCGCCTGCGTGGTCCCGCGCAGGTCGTCGTACGCACCGACCGCGCCCGACACCGCGCCGGCCACCAGCGCGGCCGCCTTCACCTTGCCGCTGCCGCGGGACGCCGCGACGCCGGCCAGCGCACCGAGCACCGCCACCGGACCCTCGAGCAGCGTCACCGGTTCACCGCGGTGGTTGGTCCGCTCGAACGGCTCCCGCGTCTCCTTCGGCAGCTTCTCCGCCGCACGCTCGAGCCCGGCAGTAGCGGCCGCCGCGACGGCGGCGCTCAGAATTCCCACGTCAGTTGTCCTTCGTCTGTACGGCCGACGGCGCGACGCCGTTCTTCGCGTTGATCGCGCCGTACTGCCCCGCCTTGCCCTCCGCCTGCTCGACCAGCGAGAAGACGACGGTCGCCTGTCCGGCAGGGATGTCGGCCACGTCCACCGAAGAAACGATCTTGGTGGCCTCGGAGTCACTCCGCAAGGCCTTGAGAAGTCCGCCGTCGGCCGCGGTCGCCGGGATCCCCGCGACCACGACGCCGCCGCTGCCGGTGTCCAGGCCCTCGACGAAGTCGACGCTGTCGGTGTACGTCGAGTTGTCCGGCACCGGCGTCGGCGGCTTCGCCGCGATCACCAGGACCAGCGTCGCCCGGTCCTTGATCTGCGACGGCTTCAGCGACAGCAGCTTCGCGCCGGTCATCCCGCTGATCACCTTGGTCGAGTCCGCGTCGCCGGTCTTGCCGTCTTCCTTGGCCGCGATCCCGCGCGCCAGCAGCAGCCCGGCCCGCTGGTACGTCGTACTGTCCTTCGGGATCTGCATGTCCGCGGTGACGAGCTGGTTGACCAGCGACTCGACCAGCTGCCGCTGACCGGTGTCGAACAGCTTCGCGTCCAGCGCGACCTTGGTGGTGACGACGGCACCGGCCTTCTCCACCTCGTCCTGGACGCTGTTGGTCAGGTCGTTGTCGGCGTTCGGCATCGTGACGATCGCGAGCTTCTTGCCGGTCAGCTTGCCGTTGGTCATCCCGGCGGTCACCTTGGCGACGTAGTCGTCGCGGTACTTGTCGAGCGCCTTCACCTGCACAAGTTCGGCGCGGGCGTCGGCCAGCTGCTGACGGTCCTTCTCGGCCTGGCTCGCGACGAAATCCTTGCCGGTGCTCTTCAGCGGGCCGGCGCCGAGCACCACACCGGCGCCCAGGGCGAAGAAGATCGCCACGATCGAGACGATGTGGTAGCGAAAGTCGATCACGTGAAAAGCTCCCGGATCCAGTAGACGAAGTCGCCCCAGCGCGCCCGCAGGATCGACCAGACGACGTCGTCGGCCCCGATGGCGACCATCGCCACCCCGACCGCGAACAGGCCGGCCGCCATCAAGGCGACCACCTGGAACGTCGAGACCCGGCTGCGGTACAGCCGGGAGACACCCTTGGCGTCGACCAGCTTGGCACCGACCCGCAACCGGGTGATGAACGTGCTCGCCATCCCGGGGCGCCCCTTGTCGAGGAACTCCACCAGCGAGTTGTGGGTGCCGACCGCGACGATCAGCGAGGCGCCCTTGGAGTCGGCCAGCAGCATCGCGATGTCCTCGCTGGTGCCGGTGGCCGGAAACTCGATCGAGTCCACGCCGAGCCGCTCGAGCCGCTCGGCCCCGGGCGCGCGGCCGTCGCGGTACGCATGCACGACCACCTCGGCGCCGCACTTCAGCGTCTCGTCCTTCACCGAGTCCATGTCACCGAGGATCAGGTCCGGAACGAACCCGTTCTCGACCAGCGCGTCCGCACCGCCGTCGACCCCGATCAGCACCGGCCGGTACTCGCGGATGTAGGGCTTCAGCGCGACCAGGTCCTCGCGGTAGTCGTACCCGCGGACCACGATCAGGACGTGCTTGCCCTCCATCTGCGTGTGGACCGCCGGTACGCCGACGCCGTCGAGCAGCAGGTCCTTCTCGCGACGCAGGTACTCCAGCGTGTTCGCGGTGAAGGCCTCGAGCTGGGTGGACAGCCCGGCGCGGGCGTCGTCCATCAGCTCCGCGACCGACTTGCTGTCCTGGGTCATGCCCTTCGCGACCGCTTCGTGGCCGCGGTACAGCGTGCCGTCGTCGAGCCGGACCTGCTCGCCTTCGTGCAGGACCGAGAAGACCTCGCGGCCGACGCCGTCGACGAGCGGGATGCCGGCCTCGACGAGGATCTCCGGACCGAGGTTCGGGTACCGGCCGCTGATCGAGTCGGCGACGTTGACCACCGCCGCGACCCGGCAGTCGACCAGCGCCTCGGCGCTGACGCGGTCCAGGTCGACGTGGTCGATGACGGCGATCTCACCCGGCTTGAGCCGTTTGGTGAGATTCTTGGTACGTCGATCCAGCCGGACCACTCCGGTGACGCCGGGTAGTTCAGTGGGTCGTGCTCTCCGCAGGCTGGGCAGTTTCATCGCACCCTCATCCTGCCATGTCAAGAGCCCCTTCCCGGGCCATTTACCCGGCCCGGCCCCGGTTCACGCACCGAATTAACGGTGACTGTCGGTCAAATCATCCCTTGGAACGAGATTTCTTCCGCGGTTTGTGACGTTCCGCGGCCAACGCGAGCAATTCCTCGGCGTGCGCCTGCGCGGCATCGGAGTTCTCCAGGCCGGCCATCATCCGGGAGAGTTCCTTCAGCCGGGCGTCGTCGTCGAGAGCGACCAGGCCGCTGGTGGTGACCGATCCGTCGTCGCTCTTCAGGACGACGGCATGACGGTCCGCGAACGCGGCGACCTGCGGCAGGTGCGTCACCACGATCACCTGGGCCTTCTCGGCCAGCCGGGCCAGCCGCTTGCCGACCTCGACCGCGGCGCGGCCGCCGATCCCGGCGTCGATCTCGTCGAACACCAACGTGGGCACGGGGTGCGTGTCCGACAGGATCACCTCGAGCGCGAGCATCACCCGCGACAACTCGCCACCGGACGCGGCCTTCTGCAGCGGGCGCGCCGGGCTCCCCGGGTTCGCCGCGAAACAGAACTCGACCTCGTCGATACCGAACGGTCCGGCCGTGGTCTCGTGCACCTCGACCGACAGCTTCGCGTGCGGCATCGCCAGCCCGGTCAGCTCTTCGGACACCGCGACGCCGAGTCGGGCGGCCGCCTCGACCCGGGCGTCCCGCATCTGCCGGCCGAGTTCTGCGAGCTTCGCGTCCAGCTCGGCCACCTCGGCCGTCAACTGCTCGACGCGCTCGTCGCTGCCGTCGAGGTCGGCCAGCCGCTCGGCCGACCGCTTGGTCCAATCGATGACCTCGTCGACGGTGCCGTCCTCAGCGCCGTACTTGCGAACCAGGTTGGTGAGCAACGAGCGTCGCTCGCTCACCACAGCCAGCCGCGCCGGATCGGTGTCGACATCAGCGGCGTACGACGAGAGTTCCTGCGCCAGATCGGCCGCCAGGTAGCCGAGCTCGCCAGCCCGGTCGGCCAGCTCGGCGAGCTTCGCGTCGTGCTCGCGCTCACCGTCGAGGACCTGTTTCGTCAACGCCAGCAGGCCGAGTACGTCGTTCGGCCGGGTGGACTCGAGATCCTCCGACGCCAGCGCGTCCGCCGCGTTCGTGGCCGCCGTACGCAGACCGTCGGCGTACGCGAGGCGATCTTCCTCGGCCGCGAGCTCGCTGTCCTCGCCGGGCAACGGCTCCGCCTTCGCGACCTCGTTCAGACCGAACCGCAGCAGGTCCGCCTCGGCGAGGCGATCGCGCTCGCGGGTGGTCAGCTCGGTCAGCTCGGCCTCGACCTCACGGTGCCGTTTGTACGCGGCGGCGTACTCCTGCAGCGGCACCAGAACCGGCTTGCCCGCAAAGGTGTCCAGCGTTTCGCGCTGCCGCGCCGGCTGCAGCAACCGCCACTGGTCCGCCTGCCCGTGGATCGCGACGAGATCCCCGGAGATCTCGCCCAGCACCGAAACCGGGACGGACGCGCCGCCGAGGAACGCCCGCGAGCGACCCTCCGACGACAGCTCGCGCGCGATCAGCAGCTCGTCGTCGTCCAGCTCGCCGCCACGGTCCTCGGCCTGCTGCACGATCGCCCGCGGCACGTTGCTCGCGCGCCCCTCCACCCGCGCCCGGCGCGTCCCGTGCCGCACCAGACCGCTGTCGGCGCGGCCGCCGAGCAGCATGTTCACCCCGGTCACAACCATCGTCTTGCCGGCACCGGTCTCACCCGTGACCGCGGTGAATCCCGGGTCGAGGTCCAACGTCGCGTCCTCGATCACGCCCAGCCCAGTGATCCGGATCTCCGAAAGCATTGTCAGTGTCCGTTTCCGTTGCGTTTGCGCTCGGCGGCCCCACGCCAGCCGAGCACCGGGAGATCGAACTTCGCCACCAGCCGGTCGGTGAACGGCGCCTCGTGGGCCCGGGCCAGCCGGACCGGCGTCGAACCCCGCCGTACCTGGATCTCGGCGCCGGGCGGCACCTCGACCATCCGCCGGCCGTCGCACCACAACACGCCGCGCCCGCGCCAGGACGGGACCAGCTCGATCGACAGCCGCGACGTCGGGGCCACCACGATCGGCCGGGAGAACAGCGCGTGCGCGCTCAGCGGCACCATCAGGATCGCCTCGACCTCCGGCCAGACGATCGGTCCGCCGGCCGAGAAGGAGTACGCCGTACTCCCGGTCGGCGTCGCCACCACGACGCCGTCACAGCCGTAGCGGGACAACGGGCGATCGTCGACCTCGACCAGGACCTCGAGCATCTTCTCCCGGGCCGCCTTCTCGACACTCGCCTCGTTCAGCGCCCAGGTCTCGAAGATCAGCTCGTCGTCCAGCCGTACGTCGACGGCCAGCGTCATCCGCTCCTCGACCGTGTAGCTGCGGTCCACCACCACCTGGACGATCCGCTCCAGGTCGTCGACCTCGGCCTCGGCCAGGAACCCGACGTGGCCAAGGTTCACCCCGAGCACCGGCGTACCGTGCGGGCGGGCGAGCTCGGCGCCGCGCAGGATCGAGCCGTCGCCGCCGAGCACCATGATCAGCTCGACGTCGTTGGCCGCCTTCTCCGGGTCGTCGACGATCTCCACCGGGTCGAGCTTGAGCTCCTCGGCCTCACCGCCGAGCAGCCGGACCTGCATCCCGGCGCCGGTCAGCAGCCGGTGCGCGTCACGCGCGACCTCGACCGCCTGCTCCCGGCCGGTGTGCGTCACCAGCAGCACGCGCCGCGGCTCGTGCTCAGCCACCCTGCCCCCTCATCACTGTGGACCGGTCTCGATCGCTGTTTGGAGCATCGTCTCATCGAGAGGCAGTGCTTCCCGGCGTATCCACAGGAAGTATTCGACATTTCCTGACGGTCCAGGTAACGGGCTGGCCGCCACGCCTGCGATTCCCCAGCCCAGGTCGTGCGCCTTGGCGGCGACATTCCGGACCGCCTCCGCCCGCAACTCGGGCTCCCGGACCACGCCGCCCTTGCCCAGCCGGTCCTTGCCGACCTCGAACTGCGGCTTCACCATCAGCACCAGCTCACCGTCCGGTTTCACCACCCCGAGCAGCGCCGGCAGCACAAGCGTCAGCGAGATGAAACTCAGATCGCTGACCACGAGATCAACCGGTTCACCACCGATGTTGTCCAGCGTCAGCGTCCGGACGTTGGTCCGGTCCATCACGGTGACCCGCTCGTCGGTCTGCAACGCCCACACCAACTGGCCGTATCCGACGTCGACGGCAATCACGTGCGCGGCCTCGTTGCGCAGCAGTACGTCGGTGAATCCGCCGGTGGACGCGCCGGCATCGAGCGTACGGCGGCCTTTGACCTGGACCGCCGGGAACGCTTCGAGGGCGCCGATCAGCTTGTGCGCGCCGCGGCTCGCGTAGCCGGGGTCCTCGTGCTCGGACGTGTCGACGACGATCGGGGCATCCGCACCGACCCCGGTCGCGGGCTTGCCGGCCACGCTCCCGGACACCTTCACCTTGCCGGCGGCGATCAGTTCGCTCGCATGCTCACGGGAGCGCGCGAGCCCACGCCGTACCAGCTCGGCATCGAGCCGCGACCGCTTGACTCCCTTGGCCACTCGGCTCTTCCGCTAGTTCCGGTCGCCCTGCTCGGCGTCGGCCTCGACCAAGGCGGTCTGCAGCCGGTCGTGCATGTCGGCGTACACCTCGCCGTGCTCACTCACCGGCTTCTCCCGCAACTCATCCAGCCGAGCCATGGTCTCCTCGACCAACGGATGACCACCCTCTTCCTGGGTGGACTGCTCGCTCGTCGGATCTTCGGCCTCGTACGCCGGGTCCCCGGCGGAGCCTGCTTCGAAGGCGTGCTCGTGCTCCTGGCCGGGGGCGCGCGCGAACTCCGGGCCGAACTCGACCGCGGCGGGATCCACGTGCTCCGCTGTCTCTTGGGCCACATCCTGGGCACCGGGCTCGGTGTCGTAGTCGGGGTGCGCCTGCGTCTCCTCGGACTGGTACGGGTCGAAAGCAGGCTCGACGTCCGGGTCCACGTCCGGTGGGAACTGCTCGCCGGGATGCTCGGTCATGTCAGGCCTTCTTCGCCGTCTTCTTCGCCGGAGCCTTCTTGGCCGCCTTCTTCGCAACAGCCTTCTGCGCCGCAGCCTTCTTGGCGAGCGGAGCCTTCTTCGCCGGCACGGCCTTCTTGGCAGCGGCCTTCTTCGCAGGCGCCGGAACGGCCTGGGCCTCGGCCAGTTCGGACTCGAGCGCCTTCACCCGGCGGGTCAGCGCCGCAACCTCCTCGGAGCGGACGAACCCGAGCCGCGCGACCGCGCCCTCGACCTCGTTCGACACGATCGCCTGCAGCAGTTGACGGTTGCTCTTGCTGGTGGCAACGATCTCGTCGGCCAGGTCACTCGCCCTGGTCGTCAGCGCGTCCGCCCCGGTCTGCTGCAGCAACGCCTTCGCAGCCGCTTGGGCCTTCTGCTTGGTGACCTCGGTCAACCCGTTCGCCAGTTGTACGTAGCCACGCACAGCGTCCATCACCATGACTGCCTCCTCGCATCGTTCCCAGCAACGGTATCGCCTCCCCGCCGCAACACCAGCCCACCCCGCGCTCGCGGGGCTACTTGTCGAGTCCGACGCGGTGGAGGGCGGCGTCCAGGGCGATCGTTTCGGCAGTCGGCGCTGGCTTGGGACGCGACCGGCGGCCGCGGGCGGTGGCCTTGGCAGGCTTGGTCGGTTCGGCAGGGGCGTCGACGGCTGCCCAGACCGCGGACAGGATCGCGCGCAATCCGTCGTACGGCGCTCCCTCGCCTTTCACCGTGACCGCGTTGTTCACGACCTCGGCGGTCCAGCCGGCAGATGTGTGCTTCGAACCGCTGACGGTCACGCCAGGCTGCTTCTCGGCCAGCGCCGCGAGGTCTGCGGCGATGTACGTCGGACGCTGGTGTTTCGGCGCCCGCGCCAGGTCGTACGCGTCGTTGACGCCGGTCGCGACCCACAGACTCGCGATCCCGACCGCGTTCGCACCCTCGATGTCGGAGTCCAGCCGGTCCCCGATCATCAACGGGCGCTTGGCTTCCAGCCGTTCGATGCTCGTCTCCAGCAGCGGCGGCTCGGGCTTGCCGGCAACGACCGGGTCCACGTCGACCGCGGCCCGGACCGCCTGCACCAGTGTGCCGTTCCCGGGCGCCTTGCCGGCCGCGGTGGGGATCGTCAGGTCGAGGTTGGTCGCGAACCATTTCGCGCCCTCGTGGATCGCGTGCGCGCCGTCGGCGAGCATCACCCAGTTCACGTCCGGGTGGAAGCCCTGTACGACGGCGACCGGCCGCGCGTCGCTGGTCCGCACCGGCGTCAGCCCGTACTCCTCGAGCGCGACGATCAGCCCCTCGCCGCCGACCACGAGTACCGGGGACCCCTTGGGGAACTCGCTCGCGATCAGCTTCGCGGCCGCCTGCGCCGACGTCACCACGTCCTCGGGGATCACGTCCAGCCCGAACGAGGCGAGGTGCTCGGCAACAACCGCGGCCGGGCGGCTCGCGTTGTTCGTGATGTACCCGATCCGCATGCCTTCCTTGGCGGCCTTGCGGAGGTTCTCCGGCGCGTCCGGGACCGGATCCGGACCGACGTACACGACACCGTCGAGGTCCAGGAGCGCCACGTCGTACCGGGTCGCGAGCGGTTCGTCACACGCCGAGAGCGGCTGCGGCGCTGTGCGTTCCGCGCTCACGCTTCACCCCGTACGATTCCGCGCATGCTGGATCCTCGGGGGGTGCTGAGACTCGACCCACTGCGTGCCTGGCGGTTCGTGGCGGGCAAGGTCAGCGCGCTCGGCGCCGTCACCTCACCGCCGTACGACGTGCTGGAACCCGCCATCGTCCGGCGGCTGACTGACTCTGATCTGCACAACATGGTGAGGCTCATCCTTCCACGCGATCCGGACCTCGGGCGCGGCCGGTACGACGAACCCGCACACCGGCTCGCCGGGTGGCAGCGGGACGGCGTGGTGGTGCAGGACGATCGGCCCGCGCTGTACGTGTACGAGCAGCGCCTGGGGAGCGCCCTACTGTGCGGACTGGTCGGTTCACTGCGGCTGGACCCGACGCGGCAAGTGGTGCTGCCGCACGAGGAAGTCATGCCGCACTGGGTCAACGACCGGCTGCAGCTGATGGAGGCAACCGACGCCGACCTTGAGCCGATTCTGCTCGCGTACGCCGACGGTGGCGCGGCAAGTGACGCTGTGGACGCGGCACGGTCCGGTGAGCCGTGGGTGGAGGCCGAGACGTACAACGGCGCCGAGCACCGCATCTGGCGGATCGACGACCCAGAGGTGCTGGAGACGATCGAGCTGGAGCTGGCCAAGCACGAGGCGGTCATCGCGGACGGTCACCACCGGTATGCGGCGTACCTGGAGCGTCAGCTGCGCGAGCCGTGCCGGCAGACCGCAGAGGTCGGTCTGGCGATGCTGGTCGACTACATCCGGCACCCGCTGACGCTGGACCCGATCCACCGTGTCGTACCGGGTCTTGACCTGATGACTGTGCAGTCACGTACGCCGTCTGGGTGGCAGATGCAGCCTGGTCGAGTGGAGGGCGACCAGAACCGCGTCTCGATCACGGACGGCTCTAGTTGGCTGACGCTCCACACCGATTCCGAGACGCCCACTGTCGCGCTGCTGCATTCGGTGCTGTTTCCGGCGTGGGGCGTGGTCGAGGAAGACCTGAGCTTCCATCACACGTTCTCGGACGCACTGGCGCTGGCTGGCCCTCAGCAGCTCGCTGTGGAGCTCGCGGCGCCCAGGATGGACCAGGTACTGCGTTCGGCCGCGCAGGGCGTCGTACTGCCGCAGAAGGCCACATCGTTCGGCCCGAAGCCACGGGTGGGGCTGCTGTTCCGAACGCTCTGAGTCAGGGGCGGTGGTACAGGCTGAGGAACTGCTCGCGGAGGGGCCTGCGGGCGGCCCGGTGGCGCTCTGTGAGCCGCCCGAGGGTGTAGGAGAGCTCTGGGTCGTCCTGAGCCGCCGCGTCGACAGCCATGGCTGTCAGAGCGTCAGCCGCAGCACAGTGGTCCTGGTGTTGGCCCAGGAGCTCTTGGTACGTCGCTGCGTGCGCTGCGGTCGTTCGTGCTTCGTCACCGAGTACGGCGGCGCTGGTGTCGGCGGCGTACCGCACTCGCTTCGCCAGCAGCCGCACCTCGTGCCAGTCGTCGTCCGAGGTCCAGGGCTTGAGCTTGTCGGCTGCCTGGGTGAACTTCTCGGTGGCGGACTGGAGGAGCTGCGGTAGTACCTCGCTGGAGGGCTTTTCTGCCTTGGCGTTGAGGTCGGGAGCTGCTGCGACGGCGTCGATGGTGGTGAGCAGGTCCTTGGTGGACTCGCCCAGGACCACCTCGGCGGAGCGGGCCGCGGCGCGTTCCAGACCGAGGGTGAGCTTCGTCAGGATCGTGTCGACGTGGTCCTGGTTGTCCTCGCTGGTGGCGGTTTCGCGGACGAGCGCCGCGATCACCTCGAGGTCCCGGGCCTCACCGCAGGCCTGTGCGAGTGCTGCCAGGTCGGCTCGCAGTTCGGTCGCCCAGTCGCCGGCCAGCAGTTTGCGGAACAGCTTCAGATCGCTCCGCAACCGCCGGCAGGACACCCGGACCTGGTGGATGGCGTCGTCCTCGGCGTTCTCCACCATCCCGACAGACTTCTCGAGCCGGCGCGCACCCTTGGCCAGCGCAGTCCCCACCAGCGCCCCAACCAGCTGGTCCCCCACCGCGCCCTCCACGCCCTACTCCTCGCCGCCCTTGGACTCCCCAACAACCTCGTCGCCGTCCTCGGAGTCGTCGTCGTCCACCTCATCGGACTCTTCGGCGTCGTCGAGGTCCTCGTCGTCCAAGTCCTCGTCGGTGTCCACCTCGTCAACGTCGTCGGCGTCGTCCACCTCGTCGGTGTCCGCGTCCTCGTCGGTGTCCGCGTCCGTGGTTGCGTCGGTGTCCTCGTCCTCGAGGTACTCGTCGTCCGCGGTGTCGTCTTCGTCGAGGTCGGTGAACTCGAGACCTTCGAGCTCGGCAGCCCGCTCGGCCGCACCCGTCACCCCGTCACCGTCGACGCCGGCCGCCCGGTGGAACCAGACGAGCGCGTCATCGGTCCGCCCAGCCTCCGCCAACGCATCGGCGTACGCGTACCGCAGCCGCGGCAACCACTCGGCCCGCGTCCGCTTCGCCAGCTCCGGCACGTCGAGCATCTGGACCGCCACCGCGGTCTGACCCTTGTCACGCCGCGCCCCGGCCGCCACGATCAGCAGCTCGATCTGGGTCGCCTCCGACACGTCATGAACGTGCTTGTCCTTGAGCAACGCCAGCGCCTTGTCCGGCCGCCCGAGCGCGCGCTCGCAGTCGGCCATCATCGCGATGACCTCGTGGTTACCCGTCATCCGCCGTACGGCACGGAACTCGGTGAGCGCCTCGTCGTAGTGCTCAGCCAGGTACGCCGTGATCGCCACGGCCTCCCGCACACCACCGAGGCGAGCCGCCAACCGCCGCGCGGTCCGGGCGTGCTGGTACGCGAGCTCCGGGTCGTCGTCGAGGAAACGCCCCGACGCCACCAGATGCTGCGCCACCAGGTCCGCCAACGTCCGCGGCAAGGACCGCAGCTCAGCCTTCACGCCACGATCGAGCTCAGCACCCGTGATCCCTTCCGGAATCTTCGGATCCTCCCGCCGCGGCCCGACCTTCTCCTCACGATCCTCCCGCCGAGGCCCACCCCGCCGCTCATCACGCCGGTCGTCGCGCCCGCCGGCCCCACGCCGCTCGTCACGCGCCCCACCGCGCTCGTCCCGACCTCCGGAACGCCCACGCGAATCCCCGGCCGAACGCCCACGCGAGTCGCCTCGCTCGTCCCGCCGGAACGCACCCCGCCCAGGCCCACCGGCCCCAGCAGGCCCACGCCCCCGAGAGTCGCCGGCACCCCGCCGAGCATCCCCACGGTCATCCCCCGACCGCTCGTCCCGCCGGAACCCACCGCGGTCATCCCGCCCACGATCGTCACGTCCACCCCCCGCACGGTCATCCCGCCGGTACCCACCACGGCTGTCACCGCCACGGTCATCCCGACGGAACCCACCACGGTCGTCGCCACCACGCTCATCACGCCGGTAACCACCGCGATCTTCGCGTCCCCGATCGTCGCGTCCACCGCCCGCACGGTCATCGCGCCGGTACCCGCCACGGCTGTCACCACGGTCGTCCCGGCGGTATCCACCACGGTCGTCACCACCGCGGTCATCGCGCTGGTATCCGGTGCGGTCGTCACGTCCGCGATCGTCACGGCCGCCGCGGTCGTCTCGCCGAGAGCCGGCTACGCCGCGTCCCGCACCAGGCCCGCGTCCCGAACCGCCCCGATCGTCGCGCCGGTACCCACCGGACCGATCGTCACGCCCACCCTGGCCGGACATCTGCCCACCGAACGGATCCCGCGCAGACTTGTCATCACCTCGAGAACCAGCAAACCCCCGCCTGTTCTCGGACGAACTCTCATCCCGATCCCGGTACGACGAACCGCCCGAGCCACCCGAACGCCCACCGGCAATCCCGCCCCGCCGATTCGGCGCCCCACCGCTACGGCCCGCAGAACCTCCGCGACTACCGCCGCCGGCTCCCGACCCGCCACGGCCCGCACCAGAACCAGAACGACCGGCCCCAGAACCAGACCAACTGGATCCAGAACCGGAACGACCGGAACCAGAGCCCGAGCCCGAGCGACCGCCCGAGTTCGAACCACCAGATGAGTTCGAACGACCGGAGCCCGAACGTCCACCACCGGAGCCACCGGAACCGCCTGAGCGGCCGCCGCCTCCGGACGAACCGCGACGGTCCCCTGAACCGGACCGAGGATTGCGAGGTGGCGTCGCCACGGTGACTCCTAACGATGCTGAAGAGCAGTAATCGGACAAACGTTACCGCGCCGGCAGCGGGAGGTGACGTCCTGGTCAGCGGCAGCCGCCGACCCTCCACAAATGCTAAGGGCCA